>CAXXYD010000004.1:192500-2967747 GCA_963675565.2 Desulfosarcinaceae bacterium | reverse complement strand
ACCAAGCTCCGGCGGCAATATAGATTGAAGGCAACCATCCAATTTCATGTGGACATTTATGATACGAATTGCATTTGGCCTTTTTTCACGAACCCATAAACCAAACCCCGGTTTTCCAGTTAGTGGTTGAATATGAGGCGATTTCGGGCAAAATGGATATCTCTGCCTTTTCCTATCTTTTAAATTGGGGCGGGTCCATGGTCCGCGATATCGCTTTACGAAATCGATGTAGGTGGTCTATAGTTTATAAGCACCGAGGAATGCCTGTTATGGCCGATTCAACCAGGATCCGGCTACCAGATTGTTTTGTGTACCAGAGGTTTTCCAAACCCCAGCCCTTTATTGGTCTTAATGTGGCTATGGAATCCAGAATTATCAGGTTTATAAAGAATATTCTGCTCTTAGGCATTTTCAAGAGCCGCGCGGACTATGAAGATTCCCGGAAACTGGTTCTGATCAATACCATCTGCTTGACCGCCATTGTCGTGCTTGTTCTAATTGGTTCTGTGTCTTTGTACCGCGGCAACACCATGGTCAGCCTGCTGGATATGCTGACCGCAGTTCTGTTGACCGGGTGTCTTTTCTACTTGAGGCGAACCGGCAAGCAGCGGGCGCCGCTTAGAATCGGCATCGGTATCATCACGTTGCTATACTATTATATGTTTTTCAGCGGAGGCGCGGATCATACTGGCTTTCTCTGGTACTACACCTACCCTGTATTTGATGCAAAGACGGGACGGTGTGATTGCCAACCTGATTCTTATAGTGCCATCGTTCGTCTATCTGTTGACAATTTGGCCGGACGCAACGGCGCCATATTCACAGGACTTCACGCTTCGGTTTATCCCTTCGATGCTGTGCGTTTTTATTTTTTCATATTTATTTGAAGCAACCCGATCCAAGACCCACTCCAACCTCGAGGCCAAACAGCAGGAGCTTAAAGATACCATCCACGCCCTTCGGGAAAAGGAGACCGAACTCAAAAGTGCCCATGACGATCTTGAACTCCGGATCCAGGAGCGCACCCTGCAGTTGCAGCTGTCCAATCTGAAGCTCAAAACCGAAATAGAAGAACGCAAACGCTCCGAAACTCAGCGCCGCAAACTCGAGACCCGACTGGCCCGCGCCCAGAAAATGGAGGCCCTGGGCACCCTGGCGGGTGCAGTGGCACACGACCTGAACAACATACTTTCCGGTATCTCCACCTATCCCGAGTTGCTTTTGATGAAGGTCTCCCAGGATAATCCGTTGTATGGTCCTTTAAGGACGGTTCAAGCCTCGGGAGAAAAGGCCGCCAGGATCGTTCAGGACCTGCTGACCCTCTCCCGGCGTGGTGTAACGGTTTTTGATACCGTGGATTTGAAGCAGATCGTTCAGGATTATGCGGACAGCCCGGAATTTAAGAAAATGATCTCCTATCATCGTGCTGTCTGGTATGAAACCACCTTTTCCTCCGGAGATTTCACCATCAGCGGCTCCGCAGACCATTTGAGCAAGATAATCATGAACCTTGTGACCAATGCTGCTGAGGCCATGCCGTCTGGCGGGTGTATTACCATCGGGCTGCAGCGCGTCGCCATTCCAGAAGAAAACCAGGACACTGTATTGGAGCCGGGCGTCTATGTTCAGCTCACGGTTGCGGATACAGGCTCGGGAATAGCCGCCGAAGACATCGAGCGCATTTTCGAGCCTTTTTTCACCACGAAAAAAATGGGCCGCAGTGGTTCCGGCCTGGGCATGACCATTGTATGGGGGGCCGTCCAGGATCACAACGGCCATATTGAGGTTCGCAGTCTTCCCGGGAAGGGAACTACATTTGAACTTCTTTTCCCCGTGGTTTCACGGAAACAGACTGAACGGGCAGAGGTACCCGTAAATCATCGCCTTGGAAATCGTGAATCCATCCTTGTGGTAGACGACCTTGAAGTTCAACGCGAGGTCGCCACCGATATTCTCCAAATGCTCGAGTATTCGGTGGAAAGCGTTCCCAGCGGCGAAGCCGCCGTGGACTATCTTCGGGAGTGCGAGGTGGACCTCGTTCTGCTCGATATGACTATGGAACCGGGAATGAATGGCCTGGAAACCTTTCGTCGTATATTGCGAATCAGGCCGGATCAGAGGGTCATTATTGCCAGCGGTTTTTCTGAAACGGACCTGATTCGCGAGTCGCTCAATCTGGGTGCCAGGGCCTATCTTAAGAAACCTTACAGTCTGGAATCGATCTCGCGCGCTGTTGCGGATGCCCTGGGCGGAAAAAAGCAAAACTAAAACTACTTCTGCCATGGATTTTGCACCGCCCATCGGAACCATAACCATAGGGGAGGGGCATTGATATATTGATAGAATGCATCAACAAAATGATTGAGCAGATGCCTTAATGATAAGCGATTTGAAATTGATTGACGTTGATGAGAGTTCACTTTTGTAATCGTAAATTTAACCCCATCTTCACAAGCTAAAAAGATGATGGCATGATGCACCACAATTTTAAATGGAGGTGCAGACATGACAGAAAGCCAGTCAAATGAGTTTAGTCCCGAACAACGTCGTCATTTTTGGAAAGAACATATTGAGCGTTGGCAACAAGACTCCATTAGCCAGTTAGCTTATTGTCGTCAATTCAATCTCAAACCGCATCAATTCACCTATTGGAAAAAGCGCTTTGCCCAGAATGGGACGTCAATGAACTTTGTCCCGTTGCAACTGTCTGCGCCTAATGCAAAAATCCCACGAACGAGATTCAGTCTTTTCACCCCCAATGGCTATAAGATTGAAGTTGCTGCAGGATTTGACCCGTCGGCCCTCAAGCAGCTGATCAATGTGGTTCAATCGTTATGATGTCAGATCATTTTACCGGTAACGTGTATCTGGCCGTGGGCAACACCGACATGCGCAAAGCCATTAACGGGTTGTCTATTTTGGTAGAACAGGCCATGGATTTGAATCCGTTTTCCGGAGATCTGTTTGTGTTTTGCAATCGACAGCGTACCATCATCAAAATCCTATATTGGGACCGAAATGGTTTCGCTTTGTGGTTAAAGCGGCTTGAAAAGCACCGCTTCAAGTGGCCCCAGTCAGCTGATGATATTATTACTATAGAAGCAAAACAGTTGAGCTGGCTTCTTGCTGGTCTGGATTATTCAACGGCTCATCAGCAGCTGCAATATACTTCCGCAGCCTGATTTTTTACCTTCATTACCGAAGAAAAGTATATACAAAATCAAGGTGTTGTGCTATGTGACAGTCCATGAATGCAGACCTGTCAACCCTTCCCGATGATGCCTTGATATCCAAGAAGGATGTTATCGACCTGGAGAATAAATACCAGGAAAAGATCCACTATTTGGAAGAACGCATCCGACTGCTGCAAAACGAAATTTTCGGTCGTAAAAGTGAAAAGCATCGTCCTGAAGATCACCGGCAACTGCCCATTTTTGAGAGCGATTCTCAACAGGATCAGAATCAAGAGCCTTCAGTTGGTGCCATTGTCATTGCCGAACACAAGCGTAAAAAACGCGGACGCAAGCCGCTGCCGGCAGATCTGCCAAGGGTAGAGGTCATCCACGATTTACCGGAAGAAGAAAAGGTATGCGCCTGTGGTGCTCAGTTAAGCCGTATCGGTGAAGAAACCTGTGAAAAGCTTGATTATATCCCTGCCAAAGTGCGGGTGCTGCGCCATATACGGTACAAGTATGCCTGCAAATGCTGCGAGGGTGTTGAAGACGACGGTCCCACGGTTCGGATTGCACCGGCGCCTGTTCAGTTAATCCCCAAATCCAATGTAACCGATGGGCTGTTAGCTCATATTGTGATATCCAAATTTGCCGATGGCCTGCCACTGTATCGTCAGGAAAAGATCTTTTCCCGTATTGGTGTTGAATTGCCCCGGGCAACCATGGCCAATTGGATCGTTAAAGCATCCCAAATTTGTTTGCCTTTGTACGAGTTGCTGCAATATGAAATCCGCGGCGGTCCTTTGATCAATATAGATGAGACAACATTACAGGTGCTTCAAGAACCTAATCGGGCCAACACCAGCAAATCCTATATGTGGGTATTTTGCGGTGGTGATCCAAAGCACCCCACGGTGCTGTATCAATATCATCCGACTCGTAGTGGTGAAATAGCCTTGAATTTTTTGGACGACTACCAAGGCTACATCCAGAGCGACGACTTCAATGGCTACGATTACCTGGCCCGGAAAAAGGGCATCGTTCACCTTGGCTGTTGGGCTCACACACGCCGCAAATTTTTTGATGTGGTTAAAGTCAGAAAGAAGCACCGTGGCAAACGCAACAATCCCAAAGGGTTAGCTGATCAGGCCATAGATTATATTGCCCGGTTGTATCAGATTGAAAAACAGATTCGCCAGGAGCAGCTGTCATCCGAGCAAATCTATCAACGCCGCCAGGAGCAATCCAAGCCTATTTTGAATGAGTTCAAAACCTGGCTGGATACCACTGAGCCGCTGACGCCACCAAAAGGCCTCTTGGGCAAGGCGATCAATTATGCCCTGAAAAATTGGGACAAACTGACTGTTTACACAGAAAACGGCCTGCTCAAGCCGGATAACAATGTCGCTGAAAATGCCATTCGCCCCTTTGTGGTGGGACGAAAAAACTACTTATTCGCAGGTCATCCCAACGGGGCCAATGCCGCTGCGACTTTTTATTCTCTAATCGAAACTGCTAAAGCCAATGGTATAGAACCCTTCGCCTATCTTCGTTACCTGTTTAAACAGCTGCCATTTGTCAAAGAACAATCTGGTTACCGAAATCTGTTGCCGCAGTTCGTTACTCAGGAAAGCATCAGCTTCTCTGCTGAAAATTAAAATAAGTGTGGTTTATTAAACGCTTACTCACTTTTTATTTGTGCTACTGCTGCATAATCCGGCACTGCTCATCATCGACGTTATCTTGATTCGTATTTCTAAAGGAGACTACTCAGCCGCGGGAAATAGATATTTCTAAATAGAATAAGATCAAAGAAAAGCGGAAAAGACTGGCAGGTGTTGACTATTCCGTTGACTAAAAATAAATCAGGGGCCACGACTTGCGCCGTAAACCCCTGATTTTACTGGTGCCGAGGGACAGAATCGAACTGCCGACACGGGGATTTTCAGTCACTACCTTCGAGTTTTCTAACCTCCTCATTTTACAATAACTTACTGTAACCATTAAATATATCAATTTTACATTTTTGTCGATTTTGCACGTTTTGGTTAATTTTGGAACCTTTTTCTCACACAGATTCACACACAGACTATTCAAGCCCCACCTGATTGATCACCATCGAAAATGGCCACTCAAACTATCTGGTTAATAATCAGTTGTCGTATTATTCTTAATGCGCGGGAGTCGAACCCGTGCAAACACATTTTTATATACCTATTACAACAGGTTATAATATATCCGAACAACATATGAACAACATTTCCTGATCAACCACCTTCTCACCGCCCTTTACACATCGTACTTTTTCATACACAAATTCACACACAGACTATCCATTGTTCGCTTACCCTATAGATTTCAATATCAGGTAGCACTTCCAATACTTCCCTTTGAAATAAATCTACCTGTAAAAATATCTTTTTTCACACTATATTCAACTGGATCACTTATGGTTAGTGCTCGGCAAAATTTATCTCCTGATCTGCGAATTAGCAGGTTAAAATAGTCTTCAGACACTAAAATCATACCTGGTTTCCCGGAGCTTTCGACTCTTGCGGTCATGTTTATGCCAGGTCCAATAATTTGTGATTCGTCCTTTTCACCAATCACATGATAGACAGAACCATAATGTATTCCTATTCTGAGCTCATTATCTAGCCTTGAATCTCTCAAGATCTCCAATAGATCAAAAGCGAGCTCAAGTATAAAAGCTCTTGTGTTTTCATTTAAAATACCGACAGCAACACCATCGCCTGTAGGTAAAAAAATTATTTTTAATCCATTATATTTCACATCCTCAGAAATGTTACATATTGAATCTTGCAATATTTTAAATCTCTCAATTTGTTGATCATCATCTTTAACGCTAAAATTGCTGAAATCTGCAATCAGAAATTGTCCAACACATTTTTCACTTGTAACTGTCCGAAAAAAATAATTGTTCATATTTTCCTCATTATGTAAGTTATCCTCAGAAATCTTTCCAAATTTGTATACGAATCCTTCAGATTCTAAAACTTCTTCAATAAATTCCCATTCTAAATCATTTATAACAATAGCCTTTTGATGTGGATTTGTTGTAGTTTTATCTAAAAGAGCATTAAAATTATCTTCTATATCTTTAATTTCTCTATCAGCTCCAACTTTTGTATATGCGATTGTCTTAACACTAGTTAGTTTCTTTTTGATCGCTTTTGCCAAAGAAATACCAATTTCCTTACCTCTCCAAAGTATATCAATGAAAGCTATATATTTTTTATTTTCTTCAACTTTTTCTTCAATATCTTTAAAGGCATTATTTATATCATTTATCACTTCTATTTGTTCTGTTCTGATTCCAATTAATTTTAAAAAATCTATAAGCTCATTAAGATCAGTAGGAGTATCTTCAACTATGAAAATCTTTGTTAACATATCACCACCTTTTCATTTCTAGCTTGTTAACTACCCAACCATCCTTGTTGTAAATATCAAGTTTGGCACCATAAGCTGAAACAGAGTCCTTACTGATCCTAATACCGTGACCAAGCCCCTTGTTATATTGTAATGGCCCGTTACTTTTAATTAGCAGAACAACTTTTTCATCTGTAGAATTGGTTTCGATAAGGATTTTTGGATCATTCAATTTTTTCTTCTCTTCAGCCAAATCTCGAATTAATCCAAAATTATGCATTTTGATATTTAAAAATATCCTGTCAAGTATTAACTTAAACAGTCTACTGGTCATAAAACATTCAATTTCTGTTCTGGATAATTTTTCTACAACTTTAATTTCAGCAAGTTCAATCCATGGACGATTGTTAGCTAACCTTTGCCTTATGTGTTTATTGATGAATACAGGTATTTTTTTCAGAAATTTAGCAACAGGCGCCTTTGTTTCATTAAATAAATACTCTGCAATTCTATTGGAACTTCTAATTAGTTCATCAATATTTGCTTTAAGAGAAACTTCTTGCAGTCTTGCCTCTTTTAGTTCTGACACAATTTTTTGCAAACGCAGATAATCATATTTATAACTATATTTTCTATTCACGTTGTAGTAATTTTGCATTGTTGATGACAGTTCCACTGCAAAAATCCCAGAAAGTACCTTATAGGCCTTCCCTAAACGCTCCTCGATGCATTTAACAGTATAATCTCGCCAATCTCTATAGATTGAGTCGAAGAAATCTCTACGCCGCACTTTTTTACTTTTTTGGTAATAATAGACGTAATTAAGTATTTGGCTTAATGGCCTACCGTATTCACCTGCTTCTCCATGCGGTTTTCCAATTTGATAAAAAGTTTGCAAATCAATGACATACTTTTTTAAATCATCGTTATGCTGAACAGACTTTTCTAATTTAATCCAAGACAAACATGTATTAACTACTCCCTTTAAATAAGCATAGTCATCAATGTCTATTTTCTCTTTTTTTACTGTATTCAATAAATCCTCAAAATATTTGTCAATAAATGTGAACTTATTGATTCTTAAAAGGTTATAGATAAACACGATTATTCTTCTATGGTTATTAATAAGCTTATCAAAATATACTTCATAATTTTTTAATACAATAGAAGGGTCTCGTCTAATTATATACTCTAATATATCTTCTGCTCCATAGGTAATTATGTTCTTTTCTTGCAAAACTATATTATTAATTTTTGTTATTACTAATTTCTCAAAATCACGGATTTGAAAATTCATTATGGAAAAAGACAGTTGTGGCTCTCTATTAAGAATATAACATAGCGCAGCTAAATTTTTCTCATTTTCAAACACCTCTCCTAGCTTTTCTCTTATTTCCTTTGAAATATTAACATGATTCTCGAAGTACCCAAACTGTGCACGTATACTGAATACTGTTGATAAAAAACTCTCAACATCATTATAACCTCTTTCAATGATGGTTTTTCTCGCCTTTTCACTGATAGTATCAGCTGCGATATGATTCCACCTTGAAATTGTGTTTAGAGCTAATAATTCTTTTCTGTAATTCTCTAATTCTGTGATCGTTGGCACCCTTGGTTCATTCATAGTACAAATTGGGCAATTTGAATGAACAAAAGTGGATACTGGAACGTTGGCAAGAAATCTAACAATTGTACGGTTACCATCTGTGATATTTTGCAATCGCGAATAAAATCTTGATCTATTAGCGGACAACCTATTTATCAGGCAATAGGCCAGAATTAGTTTAGGTTTGAACTCGGATACTATCTCCAGCATTTGAATTAAGGTTCCGCCAGTGTTACTACCATCGTCCCAAATTATAACAACTTTGTCTTTAATATTTTCTATAGGATCCATTTCAGGATCTAGCCTATCAAGTTGCCACGTTCCTTCTACCGACAACCTGATTCTTTCAATCTGCACCCACTCAACTAATGGGTATTCTTTTTTCACAAGTTCAGGGAAAAATAATTCGGCATTTGAATCTTCTGCGGTAAATAGACATCTAAAATCATTTTCAATATTATATTTATACTTTGCCACGGTTTTTCTGAAATCATTTAATACTATGTCGCGTATTTCCTCGCTAAAATTATATAGCAAAGTTTTTGTATCTATAAAATAGGTATAGTGAGTGGGACCCAAAACCAGGTGTCCGGGTATGAGCGATTTACTTTTATTTACCCAATCAACAAATTTATCTGGCGATAACAAACTATTGACAATGTTTCTCTTAGCTTCTTTTTCAGGAATAGTAGGTCGCAAACTAATTGGGTTTACTTCATAAATTGGTTGCCTTGTTGGTGCATTATGTCTCTTAATTGGGTAATCTATCAATGAATAAACTGGTAATGTAGCATCGAAACTTTTTTTAATACTATCATTTCTTAAATCGCAAATGCACAATACTGCTATTATGTTTGCGCCTTCCTCTTCCATTCTTTTTGCAATCTCTGAAATGAATGTTCCAGATGATATTACATCGGATACAATTAGAGTATTCTTCTGTGCTACCTTCTCTCCAATTATTGTTTCTCTGATTTGCCCTAAATACCGATCAATTGTTAATGTAGGCGATCTTAATTCCTTTCCAATTGTACGAATCAACCTTTTTGCAGAATGCGTCCCCCCTATAACCATTTCTATTTCATTAAAATTGAATGATTTATGATTCAAAAAAAGATTTGTAATCAAATACCTTGCAAGTTTTAATGTTTGAAATTCATTCCTTAAAATTGGCTTGAGATAAACATAAAAATCCGAATACTCACCATGTGGAAGATGATAACACCCTGATTGATTAATTACATTTTCAGTTCTATGGCAAAGGCTTAATGAAGTTTCTTTTAGTAACTTTAGAAACGTATTTTCGACATCATAGATACCGAGATTAAATGCTATTGTGTATTCATTTGAATTTCTATCTGTATTAACAGTCAGTAAATGCGGATTTCGATTTGCGAGCTCTGTAACTTCTTTTTCATGTTCATCAAATCTTGACAATTCATAGATCCCTGATCCCCATATTGAATTTAAATAGTCTGACTCTTTTTTTGTTGCTCCTAACCATTTAATTTGTGCATTCTGTAATATAATGGGTGTTACTGGCACACTGTATTTACCAAGTTCACTGAGTTCTTGATCAATCTCCTGTATTTCATTTTCCAATTTTTCAATCTTGTTTTGATTAAACAATAGGCTATTATTTATTTCATCTAAAATTCCTTTCTTATATGGAGAATAAACCCATAGAAGGTTAGGATTTTGGAAAATTATAATATACTTGAATATATAAATATACAGGTACCAATGCTCAATCACATCTAAATCAAATGCTGAAAAATCAATTATAATTGGAATATCACCAGTGCCATGGCATAGACCTTCTATTTCCCTTGGAATTATTTTTTTTAATTCATTTATGTCTTTCCGATTTTTTTCTGGAACCTCCACTTCGTAAACTATTGGATCCTTCAGATTATTTTTCATACCTGAAAATGTTGTTGAAAGACTTACACTATCCGATTGTGGCAGGATTATTTGAATTGCGGTTCCGTCTACGTCTATGCATTTTCCGCCATTATTGTATAGTCCTAACAGTCTTGGATGTTTGTTTCTAGTTAAAAAATCATAAGCCATATAATAACCATTACTGCGAACCGTCAGTAACCCTCTATACTGTCGAATCAAGTCAAAAACATAGAAAAGTCCTCTTGGTAATGATTCAAATTCAGTTCTAAATTCTGATCCTGATGACGAATATTTGTCAAATGCATAATTGATGGTTGCTTTTACCGCTGTTATTCCATTCTTATAGATCCATTGCGGAACAAAATCTTTTAATTTATTGTGAATACCCGGTCCATTATCGCATATTGAGAGTTCGACATAGTGCTTTCCCATCAGAGACTTATAGGCTGGTTTGTAATAACTTGATTGCTCTAATAATGTACTTGTTGAGGTCTTAATAAGCCTAGCTGTTACCCAAGCACAATTGAACGAATTTTTCACATTATCAATACCATGCTTTATAGCATTTGAAGCCAATTCCTCAATCACGACATTTGATAACATACCCGAATCAACTACATCTAAACAAGAATACTTCTTTAATAAATTTCTCAACTTTATATTCGACAACTCTTTCTCAACTTCAAGATCTTCTTTATCCCAGAATGAAGAAATTTTTAATATTTTTGCCTCATAGGGATCCAAATCATCAGAGAACTCGAAATCTTCACTATGCCTATCTATTATCAGTTCACAATCATTTTGAGAATTTTTTATTATTCTTTTAAACTCATTGATCCCGCCTATTCTAAAAAGAAATTCTAAGACCCTACTCCTTCTCCGCATTGGTTTTTTAATCGGCTCATCAACTAAAACCCCTACTCCAGAATCATCTATCCCTAGTAAAAAATTTGGGGAAGGGCAAGCAATCTTGATATTTTTATCAAGTTTAGAAAGTTTATTTATCCATTGCAATAACAGCAAAAAATCAAACAAAGAAATCCATTCAATTTCTTTCAAATCAAAAAATATATGCTGTTCTAAAATAGATTTCTGATAATTCTTATTTAAAGCTTTTTCAAAATTTATTTGGGTAATACTTTTACCCAAATAAATTTTGAATTCTTCATTTTGAGAGTTGTCTTTATCTTCTGTCATCTTTGCCTCAACCTTATTCCCAAACTTAATATACAAAAATCAAATCCTGATTTTATAGTGCAATTTTCTCACCATTGGTTGCAAACTCGTCAATTACTGGGTCAATACTTGGAGCTAGGCGCTGTAAGTATTTAAATTGGGAATTTCAGATAGTTACCATCCAATTATTATAAAGTCAACAATATCAATGTGATGTATCTAAACCTATGTGCATGAAAGAAATTTTTAACGCTCAAAATGAAAATATGTGTGTGAGGACCATCATAATATGATTTCATTTCCAACCTCAAAGGTATTCGCGATTTTTTTATAATATTAAAAATTTCAACTTGGAAATTTTACATAGAGAAATTATATGTTTCGATAGATAGGAATGTCTATTTTAAATGTCTGCTTATTTTATTCCTTTTCAACCAATTGTAAAGATTAGGTAAACTCGTCCTGTATTTCTTGGCAACATAGGTTTTTGTCGACCCGTTGCTTAAAAGAGCGACGATTTCCTCCCGATATACGTCAAGTTTCGATTTCCCTGGTCCCTTCGGTCTCCCAAGGGTAACACCTGCTGATTTGCGCGCCCTCAGGGCCTCCTTGGTGCGCTTACTGATGAGGTCGCGCTCTATTTCGGCCGCAATTGAAAATGCCATGGCCATTACCTTTGATTGTATTGACCCATTGAGTTCCCATCCGCCTTTAACGGCGTATATGAATATGCCTTTATCCTTGGCGATGGACAACATTTCCATGATTTCCAGCATTGATCTGCCTAATCTGGAAAGCTCCGGAACAATTATCCTATCCCCTTCTCCAAGGTTATCAATCACGCCCTTGATTTTTCGATGCTTCCAATTCTTTTTGCCGCTGACCTTTTCCTCAACCCATTCCACTTTCCCGAAATCCTTCTCACTGGCCAGAGCGAGGATCTCGTGCTTGTTCTTTTCAAGGTCTTGCTCAATGGTTGATACTCGCAGATAGCCAATCGTTTTGGACTTCTTTGTGGGCATTCTTGCATCTCCTTTGCCAGTATTAAAATGAAAATGTGTATTTTTCGCTAAATTTTATAGAATTATAAGACGTTTGTCAGTGTCTTTCATTTTATGCTTTCAACTGAAATATACGTTCGTTAATATTTAATACCAAGGCGATAGACCCTCTCTCCAAAGGCAAGAAGAACCTATCGCCTCTGTATTCGGTTAGGGTACGATTAAGAATTACACCTGCCTAAATAAATGAACGATCCTATCAATAGAATGATTACCGCCCAGATGATGGGCTGTGGCAAGATTGAAATGATGTAACCGATTCCGACTGTGGTGATGACGATGACTGCGGTGGTTGACACGGGGGTTAACTGTTTCAATAAACGACCTCCTTTACATGGAAAATGGTTGGATAGGGATAGTTCGTTTATTAATATATATAGATTCGGTGGGTTATAATGGATTATACGATGTGTTTTAGGTGAGAAAAACGGTAAACCTTTTTCAAAATGGGATTTTTAGTGCTGTCGGAAGTGCGGTGTATTAGCAGATATGACCGGTTCTGTGGATATTATTTGGGGAACTGTAGAACTGGTGTTAGTTGATCAGGTATAACAACGTTAAGGATGCAAAATCATGATAACTTGCATCATACCTTAAGTTCGATTATGTAATTAGTGTTAACCCACTACGATATATTGTTCATCTTTTTGGTATGTTACCGGAGCTCTAATCATATTTTGTCGAATTTGAAAGGTTGTTTTAAATGAATGAGCTACAATTTGAGGACATTATCGAAAAATACCCAGAGCTAATTGAAGATGGTTTAGTATTGCGCGGACGACAGGTTAGAATCGATAATAAAATTTTCGATCTACTCTTTGAGGATCGACACAACCAAACTTTAATCGTTGAATTAAAGGTTGGTCCTATAAAGAGGAAACACATCGGGCAGGTGATGGATTATGAAGGACAAATTTTATCGCCTGATGATCCTAATGTAAGAATAATGCTTGTTGGAAACAGGGTCCCCAGTAATTTTCGGCGTTCTCTTGATTTTCATGGTATAGAATGGAGAGAATTACCATATAATTTGTTAATAGATTTTTTAAAGAAAAAAAATGATAGTGATTTTCTTTCCGATTTTCCGGATTCAGCAATTGAAAAGAGGACACTTCCAAAAAGCAAAGCTCCAAAATCTCAAGTTGTAAATGACGCTCCCAAAACAGAAATATATGGTATCGATTTTGAAAATGAAGAGAATGCAATTAATCTTTTTGGTAAAATAAAAGATTCAGAAGTATTATATTTTTGCATAACTTTGATGCGATCATTGACCAAAAAGATTTCCTTTTGTCGAGCAGTTAAAAATGAGTTTAAGTTTTGGTTGTCAGCTGTTGGGCGTTGTTCAATCTATATTCGCCCATTTTCCAATAGAATCGATATTTACATTGAAAAATTCTCACCATCAGATGTCATACAAAAAAGCAACTATTACAAGATTCCAATAGTAGCAAACCAAAACACACATAACCCAGCAGACCAATTTAAATCAGTAATAGTAGTGACTAAGGAATGGTTAACAAATAACAAAGAAAAATCAAATGGCCTGCAGGTATTCCTCGATAGTATAATAGAAGAGTTGATTCAAGACGTTGATCTGAGACTTGGCAATGAAATTAGCTCCCATTTCACAGATATCGCTGTTCCGGCAGATCATAATGGGATGGTATTTGCTCAAAGAATGTTAAGGAGCACCCTTGATCCCATCAGGAGAATATATAACGAATATAATGTGGTCCCCTATAAAATTAGTCGACCACATTCACATGATTTTGATTTTGAATATAACCGAAGCAAATCTCATGGAAGTAACCAATTCATACGTGGAGGTACCTGGTGGGCATACAGATTTGGATCTTCATACGATATGCCACCAAACGATGTTCCTAACATTTCAATAATTGCTAACCTTACAGGTATTGATGTTTGTTTGAATGCCGAGTTACAAACATCTCAAAAGGTCATGATTGATCATATAAATAATTCTACAAAATATTTTGATAGGTTAATTTCTGATCATGCGGGTCTATGGTTCAAAACTTATCTTAAATTTGAACATCAACCACGGTTTTATCATTGGATTTTGTGCGATTTTTATGCGCCTGGAGAGTATGATGGTGCAACAATACTAAATTCAAGATACGAACATGAAGAATCATTTTTGAATGATCGCCAGCAATGGATTGAACGCATTCGATCAGGAAATTTACAACTTACAGAATCACAAATACATCATCTTGAATCACGAAATAAGCAACTTAATCTCGCCATTCGTTTGGTATATCCATTTTATGAAACTGATCCCTTTTGGTCTCTTCCTAATGACCAAAAAGCTTCAGAGATTGTATCAGCAGTCCATCGACTTAAACCATTTATTGATTTTTTTGTGAATTGATTGATGTTTAAGGGATAATGTATTTCGAGCTATTAGATCACAACTAACCCCGTTTTTCATCAAGAGCAGTAGCGAGGCAATCAATTAATTTATAAGCAATATCTGACGGTCTTCCTGTCTTTTTGCCATCTGACATTCTTGCAGCTGAAAACAAAAGTGCGAAAAATTCTGGACACTACCACAAATACTTCAGGTTCCGGCGATACAGTCAGATCAACACAGCAAACAAACCGACTTTCCAGCGGGATCTTATCAAATTGGGGACTTGCATATTTAGCTTGGAGAATCCAACGCCGATGAAAGGATGCACTTGACTTGACTTCAATGTATGCGACATTGCCTTCTTTGTCGAACACAAGCAGATCATAACCTATGGTTGTTCCCCATTGCAATGACACCATGTATCCTCTTTGGGTAAGTCTGGATGCGACGAGGAACTCTCCAGCTAAGCGGCTAAGGTTTTTTCTCTCGTTCGATATTTTACCCATTATTACCCTCAGAATGCCGTTTTAATAATAAAGAAAAGGCGGGATAAAACGCATCCCGCCGAGTCTAAAGGTTTTGCTGTGTAGGCCTCTAACTTCAATCAGCTATGCATTCCAATTCAAGGTTTTGTATGCCCATTCTTCTTGTATGCATACACTATTATTGCAGATGCATCTCCGCCGCCACCTCCACCGTCCATGCCGAGATTCAAAAAATACCGTTCGATTTCACGCGCGACAGTATCGGTTGCAGCAGTACTGTAAATCCAATGATCTGATTTTTCGGACACATTATGATCGCCGAACAGTCGATCCTGCACATTAGAGGTTATTCCAATATAACAGCTTCTGTAAGGGGTCGCACTAAAGTAATTTGCGACGTCGTTAATAATTTCTTGTTTTGTTTTTTGAGCCATTTTTCTAAATTTCCTTTTCCAAAATATTATCAATTTGCATGCTCAGCCTATCCAAGCATAATATATGGAAAAGGAGTCGCCGGGAAAGTTCCCCCTACCTTAAAAGTAGGGGGTTAATATGGTGGCGGCTTGCGTTTACCCATTTCGATGGGGCCTCCCTTGTTTTCAAGCGCCGCGAATGCATTCGCGAGGTCTTCTAACAGTACATTATTCTTGACATTATCTGCCATTGTGCTACTGTTAAAAGTGCTTATACCACTGCAAATGCAATCGCTGCGCAGTAATTTGAAGAGCCCGGCGACTCCAGTTTCCCAAATTAAATTGGTGTTGTTTGGGCTTTTCTCTTTATAATGTATTTTACATCCCATAGCTACATTTCAACCAACAGTTTTAATCGCCGCTTTTCAGATCGACAACAAACAATTCGCTCCTGCTGTCATATTCGACATTGTATTGATGAGTATCAGAATAATCAATGCCATAAGTCTTTAAAAAAGGAATCGCGGAAAATGAAGTGCCCCCGCCTTCTCTGAATATCAATTTTGTAGCCCCTTCAGCAGCACCATCATTAGTGAGTTCTATTCCTATCATTTTCCTCTCTTCGTCATAATACAAAACAGCATAGGAGACTTTTTCCTTATCTATTTTGTATTGTGTTACCGCACCTTGGTTGAATCCAATTTGTCCACGGGACCATATTGACACCTTCGGCGTACCAATTCTGCTTTTAGTTTTTGTAAATTTCACAAATCCCATAACGGTTCCTCCTTTTATTTTCATATGCCCCAAAACACCAAATGGTGTCAATATGTTTGTGCGCGTTGCATATTGTACATAACAATTTGTTGCATTTGTTGCATATAGTATTTTACTTATATTTTAATAAGTTATATATATACTCCCTAAGGTTTTCCGCAAAATGCAATGCAGATCATTCTGATTTCTTTTGGCGCAACTGGTACGATTTCAAAATTTTCAATGGATGGACAGGCTATGGTACCGTTCCTGGACAAAATCATATCAATACTAATGATGTCAAATAATATGGCGGCGAATTTTCAATCAGTGGCAAAAATGACGAAATCGAATTATAGGCAATTCGATCAAGAACAATTTGACCAAAATATTCTACGCCGCAGCAATCATATTTTTATTGCAATAGATCAACTCAAGATACAACATTAAATTATTATCAGCTCGGTAAAAACTCAACACAGAATAGCGCATGGAAGCATACCATATAAACAATTATTGACGGGGAGACCCACAAAATCGTTATGGAATGAAAAGCCAGATATGGTTAAACCGATATCATTTCAGGAAGGAATGCTCTGCAAATAAGATTAGGTGGCGCAGAAAGTATCATTTAGTATCTGCTGGTGAGGGGCAAGCGAGGGGTAAAGTTCGATTTCAAATAAAACAAGGGGCCAGCTTTTGCTGTAACCCCTTGATTTTACTGGTGCCGAGGGACAGAATCGAACTGCCGACACGGGGATTTTCAGTCCCCTGCTCTACCGACTGAGCTACCTCGGCCCAAACTGAGTATTCATGCAACGAAACCAGCTATTTATTAAACCCCCCCGGTGTTGTCAACAGTTTTCTGGTTCATGTCTCCAAAAATAAACTGGACCATTGTCCCGGCAGCCAGTGCGGCTGTTTCGGCACGCAGGATGCGCGGCCCCATACTGACGATTTTGAAACCCTTGGCCAGAGCCTGGTCGATTTCGCTGCGCTCGAACCCGCCCTCGGGTCCGATCATCAGATAAACGGCGGCGGGCTGCGCGGCTCTGAATTGCTCCAGGGGAACCGCCTGCGAAACGTTTTCCCAAAAGATCAGCTTCAGATCACAGGAATGGGCATCGGCCAGGGCCTGGTCGAAAGCGACCACGTGGTCGATCGTCATGGACCGGGAGCGCCCGCACTGCTTGACAGCCTCCTGGGATATTTTCAACCAGCGCTGATGCCGGGCTTCGAATCTTTTGGCGTTGGGCACGGCAACTGACCGCCTGGCCAAAAAGGGGATCCAGCGGGTAACACCCAGTTCGGTGAGTTGGCGCACCAAAAGGTCCATTTTTTTATCCTTGAGAAATCCCTGGGCCACGGATAACGAGAGCGGAGATTCGCATGTTGACGGCATAGGGCCAATCAGGGCGACTCGCACTTCACCCGGGCTCACGGCAACAATCTTCGCCCGGTAATCCGCTCCCGTCCCGTCAAAAACGGTTATCTCGACTCCGGGCCGCACCCGCAGGACGTCGCGCAAGTGGTGGGCATCCCCGCCGGTGATTACGGATCCGCCCTCCGGAACCCGCTCCGGCTGAATAAAATATCGTCGTGCCAAATCCCACCTCGCCAAAAGCCCTATACTATTAAATACCTAATCTATTGAGCACCTTAAGAAGCAAATCCTTGACACTACTACCCCCCTATGGTAGCTTGAAATCGCTTTATGTTTGGTTCGATACTCAACTTGTACCGTCAATACGCCGATATAATTCAATATGAAGGCGCGCCCCACGATAGGGCCGGCGGCTTGCCTTCCATCGGCCAAATGTAAAAAAGCGATACCGCCCATTGGTTTTCGCGCGGGCACCTGATTGATCATACCTGTGTCTAATATCAATAAAGGTGTGCGGTTTATACCAAACCCGGGGGATTTATGGAAGACCATACCAAGTCCAACGCCCAGCTCAAAGACGATACTGAGCAAAAGGTTTTCGATTTAACGCCTGAAATGGAATTGCCCGACCAGGACAACATCGATATTATTGATTTAACCAACGTTATAGACAGCGCGGAAACCCCGGCCAAGGCCCGGCCGGAGCCCCTCTTCACCGATGCAGATCCCGAAAAGCCAATCGTGCCTGAACCGCCTGAGGCCCCCGGCCCGGACACCCGCCAGCCCATCGATGCGGAGGTGGATGCCGCCTTTGATAACATTCAAGCCCCGGTGGAAAACGAAAGCCACCTTTTTGAGCAGCTGAGCGATATCACCCAGCAGGTGGACAGCGTCATTGAAGATAATATCGCCGGTGACGATACCGTCGCGATGGCTGATCGGCCGCAACCGGTCACAACGGACGACTCCCCGGTCGCTGACACCGCAGAATTTGATGCCGCATTGTCCGATGCCGGAGACGACGATGAGGCTATCGACCTGGCCGACATCGTCCAGCCGGCCGAAATCAAGGTTCAAGCACCGGATTTGACTGAAAATGAAGATACTCTGGAACTGACTGATATCGCCCAGCCGGATGAAATCGAGGCCCAGGCGACGGATTTGACCGAAGATGAAGACATCCTGGAACTGACCGATATCGCCCAGCCGGATGAAATCGAGGCCCAAGCACCGGATTTAACTGAAGATGAAGACATCCTGGAACTGACCGATATCGCCCAGCCGGATGAAATCGAGGCCCAGGTAACGGATTTGACCGAAGATGAAGATATCCTGGAACTGACCGATATCGCCCAGCCGGATGAAATCGAGGCCCAGGTAACGGATTTGACCGAAGATGAAGATATCATCGAACTGACCGACATCGTCCGGCCGGCCGAAATCGAGGCCCAGGCGACGGATTTAACCGAAGATGAAGATATCCTGGAACTGACCGATATCGTCCAGCCGGCCGACCTGCAGGAAGAAGCCCGGGAAACTGAAATACCAGCGCATGACAGCCAACCTGCCGAAGCCGGCCAGACACCTGAAACCACCGAATGGGCCGATCTTTTCGTCAATGAAATGTCTGATTCCGAGAAATTGCACGAAGCACCGCTGTCGGATGCTGCGGACGTATCTGCGATTGCGGGCGCTCCCTTGTCCGATTTTGCATCTGACGATGAGGACGAAGATCAAGTGATCCAACTGACCGATGTTCTCCGCCAGAAACCCAAGCCGGCAAGACTGCCCATTGAAAAGATGAAAATGGGTGCTGAAGAGGACCTTGAGGCGACCCCCATCACTCTCGAGCAGGAAGATCAGGCCAACGCCCTTGGACTGGATCTTGAAGCGGATGCCGTCCTGGACCAAAAAATTCAGGCGGTGGTGGAGCGTATTATCCAGGAAAAATATGCCGATATCATTGAGCAGCGCATTGCCAATGAAGTCGAAAATGCCGTCATGCGGGAAATAGCGGCCATCAAGCGCACCTTAACGGAAGACGACGATTCAATGGTCTAGGCTTTTCGCACAAATCGGGTTCCGGCACTACGGAGCAACAGGCGCCCGATCATTTATAGCTTGATTTTTTACAGGGATTATCCGTTAATCCCTTTTTTCGTTTTATCACCATTTGAATGGACCCTCCTAGCCCGCAATGCCGGGCAGGAACCGGGCGGCCAATAGCACAAAGCGGACTGAGAACCAAAGGAGCAGGGTTGCATGAGCGAGGATTTACTGGAAAAAGGTTACGAGCCCAAAGAGGTTGAACGGCGCCTGTACGCCAAGTGGGAAGCGGACGGAATGTTTGCGGCGGCCGACAGCAGCGACAAGCCGTCTTTTTCGATTGTCATACCGCCACCCAACGTCACCGGCGTATTGCATATGGGCCATGCCCTGAACAACACCATGCAGGATATTCTCTGCCGTTACCGCCGCCTCAAAGGCGACAATGTGCTCTGGATGCCCGGCACGGACCACGCCGGCATCGCCACCCAGAATGTGGTGGAACGAAAGCTGGCCGCCGACGGTAAAGACAGACATGAACTGGGACGCGACAAGTTCATTGAGGCGGTTTGGAAATGGCGTGAGGAATACGGCAGCGCCATCATCAACCAGCTCAAGCACCTGGGGGCTTCCTGCGACTGGCAGCGGGAACGCTTTACCATGGATAAGGGCCTGTCCAAGGCGGTTCGCACTGTATTCGTCAAACTTTATGACCAGGGACTCATCTATCGCGGCATGTACATCACCAACTGGTGCCCGCGCTGCCAGACGGCCCTGAGCGACCTGGAAGTGGAGCATAAAGAGCTCAACGGCCATCTCTACCACATCCGATACCCCCTGGCCGATGGATCGGGCAGTGTGGTGGTTGCCACCACCCGGCCGGAAACCATGCTTGGGGACACCGCTGTAGCCGTACACCCGGATGATGAACGCTACCGGGATCTATCCTGCGACACGGTCATCCTGCCTCTGATGGACCGCAAGATGCCCATCATCCAAGACACTTATGTGGATAGGGCCTTCGGCACGGGCGCGCTTAAAATCACGCCGGCCCACGACCCCAATGATTTTGAAATCGGCCAGCGCCACAACCTGCCCAGCATCAAAGTCATCGCCGATGACGGCCGCATGACGGCTGATGCCGGCCGCTTCGAAGGGATGGATCGTTTCGAATGCCGCAAAGCCGTAGTGGCGGAGCTGAAAGCGCAGGACCTGCTGGTCACCATGGACGACCACAAGCATGGCGTGGGCCACTGCTACCGCTGCAAAAGCATTGTGGAACCCAACCTGTCGCGCCAGTGGTTTGTCAAAGCCAAAGTACTGGCCCAACCGGCCATCGAAGCGGTGCAAAGCGGGAAAACCCGCATCATCCCGGAAATCTGGACCAAGACCTATTACGATTGGATGCTCAATATTAAAGACTGGTGTATCTCACGCCAGATCTGGTGGGGGCACCAGATCCCCGCCTGGACCTGCCAGGAATGCGGAGAACTGGTCGTGGCCATGGACGCACCCGGCCGGTGCCGCAAATGCAACAGCGAAGACCTGGTGCAGGAAAGCGATGTGCTGGACACCTGGTTCAGCTCCGCGCTGTGGCCCTTTTCCACCATGGGGTGGCCCGAGCACACCGACCTGTTGAAAACCTTCTACCCCACCACGGTCCTGGTCACCGGCTTTGACATTCTCTTTTTCTGGGTGGCGCGCATGATGATGATGGGCATCCACTTTATGGGGGAGGTGCCCTTCAAAGATGTCTATGTGCATGCCCTGGTACGTGACGAAGAGGGTAAAAAGATGAGCAAATCCAAGGGCAATGTCATCGACCCCCTGGTGGTCATCGAACAATACGGCACCGACGCCTTCCGCTTCACGCTGGCGGCATTCGCCGCCCAGGGGCGCGACATTAAAATGTCCGAGCAACGGGTGGAGGGATACCGCCATTTCATCAACAAATTATGGAATGCGGCCCGCTTCAGCCTGATGCACCTTGATAGCGGCCACGACCACATCGACGCGGACCACATCAGTCTGCCCGACCGCTGGATCCTGGCCCGGCTGAACAAGGTCACCGGCCAGGTGGCGCAATGCCTGGATGACTACCGCTTTAACGAAGCCGCCGGAGCCGCCTACCAGTTCGTGTGGCATGAATTCTGCGACTGGTATCTGGAAGCCATCAAACCGGCCCTTTACGATGACAGCCGGGGTCCGGCCCAGGCCGCCGCCAAACAGGTGCTCTGGACCGTGCTCCGCGATATTCTGGTGCTGCTGCACCCTTTTGCGCCGTTTGTGACCGAAGAGATCTGGGACAAACTGCCCGGTACCCGAGGATCCATCATGCTGGCCCGCTATCCCGAACCTGAGGATTATGTGGCCGACCAGGACGGATTGAACCGGGCCGAAGGCGAGATGCGTACGGTCATGGACATCATCACCGGCATTCGCAATATCCGCGGAGAGATGAATATTGCACCGTCTGCCCGGCTGGAGGCGGCCGTGGCCTCCCCGCTGGATGATGTGCGTCAAACCGTCACGACACAGCAGGACCTCATCGTCAACCTGGCACGCTTAAACGCCCTGGCCGTGCAGGAAAACGACCTGCATTCAGCCACCGCCGCCACGGCCATCGTAACCGATGCCACCATCATGGTGGAACTTAAAGGCGTCGTGGACTTTTCCCAGGAGGCCCAGCGCCTGGAAAAAGAGATCGGCAAACTGACCAAAGAACTCACCGGCATCGGGAAAAAACTGAGCAACCCCGGTTTCCTGTCCAAGGCGCCTGAACAGGTGGTGTCCGATGTGCGCGAAAAGCAGGTGCTGCTTTCGGAAAAACAGGACAAACTGGCCGCCACTCTGGAGAAAGTCAAATCGTTTATCCAAATCTGAGAAGCGGAATCCGGTAAAGGAAAAGCCATAAAAGGACATCATGGAACCCCTGGTTATCTCCAAAGCTGTGGAACGGCTCATCGATCTGGCCCTTGAAGAAGATATCGGCCCCGGGGACATCACCACCGACAGCCTGGTTCCCGCAAGTGCCATGGGCACGGGCGCTATCGTGGCCAAGGAAAATTTGGTCCTCGCCGGAACAACATTGGCGCACAGGGTTTTTTCGCGGCTGGACCCATCCGTTGAATTTAACCCCCTGATCGGGGACGGGCAAGCCGCGACCGAAGGACAAACGGTCATCACCCTTTCCGGACCCATGGCGGCCCTGCTCACCGGCGAACGCACGGCCCTGAATTTCCTTCAACGGTTGTCGGGCATTGCCACCCATGTCAGCACCTGCATGGCCGCCCTCAAAGGGAGCAGCGTTCGCCTCCTGGATACACGCAAAACCACACCCGGCTGGCGGGAACTGGAAAAATATGCAGTGCGCGCCGGCGGGGGGACCAATCACCGCATGGGCCTCTACGATGCCGTCCTGATCAAGGACAACCACATTGCCGCAGCCGGCGGCATCACCGCTGCAATAAATCGGATCCGATCGTCGGTTCCCCCCAAAATGATCATCGAAGTCGAAACCACAACCCTGAAGGAGGTCCAAGAAGCATTGGCTGCCGGAGCCCATATCATCATGCTGGACAATATGAACCCGGAACAGATTCGTTCCGCGGTGGCATATGTCGACGGCAGGGCAAAACTCGAAGTGTCCGGCGGCGTCACCCTGGCCAACATGGCCGGACTGGGCGCTACCGGAGTGGATTACATCTCCTCCGGCGCCCTGACCCATTCGGCGCGGGCAGTCGATTTGAGCATGCGGATTGCGGCGCAATAGGCCAGGTAACCAGTCATGATCCCGATTCGCGACACCGTCCCCTCCAAAAATGTTCCCGTCATCAATAACCTGTTGATCGGCATCAACGTGGTCATGTTCGCCGTCCAGCTGATGCAGGGACCGGATATCGGCTTTCAGCGCTTTATTTACTACCACGGCCTGGTGCCGGCGCGCTACACCGTGCCGGGATGGGCCAGCGACGTGACGCTTTTGCAGATGGCAACCGCCCTGGTATCGTTCATGTTCCTGCACGGTGGATTTTTACACCTGCTGGGCAACATGTGGTTCCTCTATATCTTCGGAGACAACGTGGAAGACCATCTGGGCCCCCTGCGCTATGCGGCATTTTACCTGCTCAGCGGTCTGATTTCCGGGCTTACGCACCTGGCGCTCAACGCCCATTCCACCGCACCCACCATTGGCGCCAGCGGCGCAGTGGCCGGCGTTATGGGTGCCTATTTTCTTTTGCACCCCAATGCAAAAATTCTGACGCTGATCCCCATTATCATCATCCCCTGGTTCGTGGAAATTCCGGCATTCTTCTTCCTGGGACTTTGGTTCCTGTTTCAGTTACTCAATGCATCGGGAAGTTTTGGCGCCGCCAGCGGCATTGCCTGGTGGGCCCACATCGGTGGCTTCGTGTGCGGTATGGTGCTGTTGAAACTCTTCGACGCTCTGCCGCAAACCGGATTTACCCGCAATCTGCGAAAGAGCACGGCCCGCAAAAAAAGCCACCGATTCCAGGTGGTCCGCCCCACGCGCCAGGCCCAGCAGATCGATGAGTACGGCAGCATTGCCATATCTCCTTACGAGGCCCTGGTTGGCACACGCAAAATGATCAACGTTCCGCATGGATTCCAGCGTCGCATGCTGCGGGTCAACGTCCCGCCCGGCATTCAAGCCGGAAAAATATTGCGGCTGCGCGGACAAGGCAAAGTCACGCCTGACGGCACACGCGGCGATTTACTTCTCAAAGTGCTCATCCAGTAGCCGAAGACATGATACCATCATCCAAAAGCCGGCTGACCCCCAAACAGGCGGAGCATTTTGCCGGACCCAGCTTGTTCGACAAAATCGCCCGGGCCGTCTGCGCGGCAGGCGCCCTGCCGGCCAAAGAGCTCTTCGAAGCATGGGAGGCCGCCAGGCGTATTCGTCGAAAATTTCGCGGCGGCAGGGTCATCGATGTCGCCGGCGGCCACGGCCTGCTGGCCAGTATTTTGCTGCTGCTGGACGATAGTTCGCCCCGGGCCGTCGTCGTGGACGCCCGCCGGCCGGACAGTGCGCAAAAAGTTGCTGCCGCCGTGACCGCCGTGTGGCCGCGCCTTGAAGGACGGGTATCTTACATTGAATCTCCCATAGAAGCGTTTGAACTGCGTCGCGACGACCTGGTGGTGTCCGTGCACGCCTGCGGCACCCTGACCGACACCATTTTGCGCATGGCCATTGAAACCGGATGCCGCGTGGCTGTGCTGCCCTGCTGCCACGATCTCAAGCGCTGCGATACCGGCGGACTGGATGGCTGGATGGACGGTCCCCTGGCGGTGGACGCCACCCGGGCGGCCATGCTGCGGGCGGCCGGCTATGCGGTGACGACCCATGCCATTCCAGCAGCCATTACACCTAAAAACCGACTGCTTTTAGGACAACCGGACAGCAACTGTTGAGAAAGCTGCACGACAGAGGAAATCCGGGTCCGGCGGGCCCGGCGCTGGCCTGCGCCTGCAAGGGGATTGAGCTGTTAAACCCAAGTGATCTATAGTTGAGGTTCGCGCTGCGCGCGGGCCTGATCTGATATATTGACAGAATTCATCAACTCGTAACTCGCAACGGATCTTCTGACCTGTCCCCCTATTTGCCCTTGACAGCAGGGCCCGGCAACGCCCATATATAAATATATAGTGCTGCTGGAAGGCAATACCGTCGAACAGTCCGGCATCCGTTTCATCAACACAGTCCATCGCCAAGCCCCTGATCGAGAACCAGGACGTTTCTGACCGGGATACCAGCGTAAGAACGACGCGCGCACTTATTCACACCATCTTGTACACCTCCCAAACTCCAGGGGCTGCTCCTCGGATCCGTGGCCAATCACGTGGTGCATTCGTCACCGTGCCCGGTATTGATTGTCAAGTAAAACACGACTGTTCACCAGATTGGCGGGGTATCCTGACGCCTGAACGTTTCGCTGGAAATTTCTGAACATCAGTATTCTATTGTTATTTTAAGGGAATGCCCGCCAAGACGATTTAAAGGCCCAGTATCGTCTTGACTTAATATTTATTTTGGTTAACCATTAGGCCAAAAGAGGTTAACCAAATGGGCCCTAAAGAAAAAATCTTCAAAGCGCTGAATGAAGCCGACGGGATCATTTCCGGTGAAACGATCAGTGCCGCATTAGGCATCAGCCGGGTTTCGGTCTGGAAACATATCCAAAGCATGGTCCAGTCCGGTCTCTGTATTTCATCGTCCCCCAAAGGCTATCGACTGAAACCGGATCCGGACAGTCTCGCCCCCTGGTATTTTGGTGCACGCCAGGAGCGCATTCATTATTTCCTGGAAATATCATCCACAATGGATAAAGCCATCGCTCTGGCGCGACAGGGCTGCCCTGCCAACACGGTGGTGGTGGCCCAGCGGCAGACACAAGGTCGCGGCCGGATGAAACGGATCTGGCTGTCGGCCGAAGGCGGTCTTTATTTTACGGTCGTCGTCAAGCCGGATGTCCCGGTAATCAAGGCCAGCCTGGTCAATCTGGCGGCAGCGGTCGACATGGTTGATCTTCTGAGATCATCGTACCAGATTGATGCCTGTCTGAAGTGGCCGAACGACATTTTGGCCGGCAATCACAAACTGTGCGGCGTTTTGTCCCAAATGGAAACCGAAGGCGGCCTGGTCGCCTACATGAGCATCGGTGTTGGGCTCAATGTCAACAACGCCCCCCAAGAGGAGGAATCCAAGGCGACCTCCCTTGAAACGTTGCTGGGCCGCCCCGTGCCCCGCAGAGAGATCCTGGTCGGATTCCTGGACCGCCTTGAAAACAGGATGCGGCATTTTGATCCCGATGCCGTCATTGCGCAATGGAAAGCCAACAACGCCACGATAGGTCGTCCGGTGCACATTATAACGGTCAAAGATACACACGCAGGAACTGCCGTGGATATCGATTCACACGGTGGCCTGATTCTTCGGCGCTCGGATGGGGAACTTGAGACCGTCACGCACGGTGATTGTTTTTACCAATGATTGAATTCACACGATTCTGGGAGAAAGATTTATGGACCCATCCACACAACAGCTCAGGTTGATGGTATATTCGGCCCTTATGGCCGCTCTGACAGCCGCAGGCGCTTACATCGCCATTCCCATCGGACCGGTACCGATTGTTCTGCAGAACTTGGTCGTCATGCTGGCCGGACTCCTTTTGGGCCGGCGCTGGGGACTGATCAGCGTGTGTGTTTACCTGGTTGCCGGGGCCATAGGACTGCCCGTCTTTGCCGGGGGCAGCGGCGGAATAGGAAAATTTATCGGTCCCACAGGCGGCTACCTGCTGGGATATGTCGTTGCAGTATACCTGATCGGCGCCATCAGTGAAAGCGGTCGGGGAAAGCTGGCCTTTGATGTTATGGCCATGATCGCCGGCACATTGATCGTCTACCTTTTTGGTGTTTCCTGGCTCAAGGTGGTCACGGGAATGAGCCTGTCCAAGGCCATAGCCGTCGGAATGCTGCCCTTTTTGCCCGGCGATGCCATTAAAATTGCTGCCGCCATTCCCATCGCCAAGGCCCTGCGACCCATTATTTTCGAAAAGATCGGGTCGCTGCAGCCCACAGGATAGAATCGTGCCCATCATTGAGACCACCCACTTGTATCATCGTTTTTCTGACGGAACTCAGGGTCTGGAAGATGTCAGCCTCACTTTCAACGAAGGTGAATTTACGGTTATTGCCGGCGCCAATGGTTCGGGCAAAACCACCTTGCTGCGACACTTCAACGGCCTTCTTTTGCCGGAATCCGGGCTGGTAACGGTTTGCGGTCAATCTGTGAAAAAGAACCCCTCGGCCGCCCGACAGCAGGTTGGCATGGTGTTCCAGGATGCCGACAGCCAGATTTTCGGTGAAACGGTTTACGATGACGCCGCCTTCGGGCCGGAAAACCTTTTGCTCGACCGACATCAGATCGACAGAAGAGTCACCCAGGCACTGGCGGATGTGAATCTGTCCGGCTATGAAGACAAGAGCCCCCACCAGCTTTCCGGTGGTGAAAAGCGTCGCCTTGCCATTGCGGGGGTGCTGGCTATGGCTCCCCGTGTGCTATTGATGGATGAGCCCTTTTCCAACCTGGATTACCCTGCGGCCTGTATGGTGTTGACCCAGATTCTCAATTTTCACAAAAATGGACACACGATCATCATCACCACCCACGATTTAGAAAAAGTTATCGCGCATGCGCAACGACTGGTCGTTTTGGAAAACGGGCGCGTGGTCAAAGACGGTATCCCGGAACAAGTCGTTGGCGGCATCGAACGCTATGGTGTTCGCCCCCCGTGCTCCATTCAGTTGGGCAAAGGCATACGGCCATGGGTGAACTGACCACCATCGGATTTAAACCCGGCAGATCCCCGCTGCACCGGCTGGATCCAAGAACCAAGCAGATACTGCTCATCGGGCTCAGTTTGACGAGTCTTCGGGGCAATATCACCTTTCTATCGATATCCTCCCTGCTGACGATTTATCTCTTCACCAAAGCCAAATTACGAATATGGCGATTAATCTGCGAGACCCGATATTTTCTTTTTTTTCTCCTTTTCATTTTTATTGTTCGGACGGTAACCTTCACCGGCCAGTGGCTCCCCGCAATCGTCTCCGCAGACATGATCGGAGAAGCGTTGATTGTTTGCTGGCGACTGCTGATAGTGGTCTTCATGGGATTGTTGCTGATGTCGACAACCCGCATTGCCGATATTCGGGCAGCATTGATCTGGCTCATGAAACCGTTGCCCCTGGTGAACGAAAAAGCTGCCGCCACCATGGTGGGCCTGGTGGTGCGGTTTTTGCCCCTGATTCTCTATCAGGCAGGTGAAATAGGGGATGCCATGCGGGCGCGTGGCATCGAGAAACGCAAAAACCCGCTGACCCGCCTCGTAAAATTCACCATTGCCCTTTTCCGCCGGATTTTTTTAAGGGCCGATGAATTGGTCGAGGCCATGCAGGCGCGTTGCTACAACGAAAACAGAATCGTTGCCGATCTGGCGTTTTCCAAGCGTGACAGCTATGCCGCGGTCATAGGGATTCTTTTGTGTTTGTCAGTACTCCTCGAATAAGGACAACGGGCAGTCAGGAGCGGAGCAGGACATCACTTTTCCGGCTTTGATCGCTGTTATGGCCAACAACCGTTTGTTGCCCGCTTGCGCCGTAATAAAACGGCCGGTCCCCGCTATTGCGGGAACCGGCCGAATTTTATCGCGTCGTCGGGTATTTTCGTCAGGCGGCCTTGTCGATTTTCACGGCACACACCTTATACTCGGGAATCCCCGAAATGGGATCCAGGGCCGCATTGGTCAACTTGTTGGCCGCTGCCTGGGCAAAGTGAAAGGGAATAAATACCGTGCCATCCACAGCTTTTGGCGACACCGTGACCCGGACCTTGATGGCCCCGCGGCGGGAAGCGATGGTAACGTAATCCCCATCTTCGATGGCATACCGGCCGGCGTCGGCCCGTGAAATTTCCACGAATGATTCCGGCGCCCGCTCGTTGAGCCCCTCGGTTTTCATGGTCATGGTACCGGTGTGATACTGGTAGAGCACCCGGCCGGTGGTCAGGCTCAGCGGATATTCATTAGTGGTGGGCTCCGATGGCGGATCCCACTCGATGGCGTGGAACAGACCCTTGCCGCGGGTAAACTGCTGCCCGTGCAGAATGGGCGTTCCCGGGTGGTCGGTGGTCGGGCACGGCCAATGGATCCCCTCCTCTTCAATGCGATCGTAAGTAATGCCGGCATATGAGGGTGTTACGGTTGTAATTTCCTTGAAAATGGCCTGACTGTCGGGATATTGCATGGAGTACCCCATGCGGGTGGCCAATTCGCAGATAATCCACCAGTCGTCTTTTGCGTCTCCGGGTGGATCGATAGCCTTTCTGACCCGCTGGACACGACGCTCGGTGTTTGAAAAAGTGCCGTCTTTTTCGGCGAAACAGGCCGAGGGAAAAACCACATCCGCAAGCATGGCCGTTTCAGTGAGGAAAATATCCTGAACCACCAGGAAATCAAGATTGGCAATACTTTTTTCGGCATGGTTCAGGTCCGGATCGGAAACCAACGGGTTTTCGCCGATGATGAACAGTGATTTGAGTTCGCCGTCATGGGCCTTGGGAATCATCTTGGTGACGGTCAGGCCTACTTTGGTAGGCAGGCCGGTGACGCCCCAGGCGTCTTCCATCTTTTTGGCATTGGCCAGGTCGGTGACCGGTTGATACGCTGTGTAGACATTGGGCAGACCGCCCATGTCGCAGGCCCCCTGTACGTTGTTCTGGCCGCGCAGCGGGTTCACGCCGCCACCGGGCTTGCCCAGGGTGCCGCACACCATGGCCAGATTGGCCAGGGATTTGACGTTGTCCGTGCCCGTTGTGTGCTGTGTAATCCCCATACAGTATAGAATGCTGGCCGTTTTGGCACCGGCGAAAAGCCTGGCAACGGCCTCCAGCTGCTCGGCCGATATGCCGGAAATGCCTTCAACAAACTCCGGCGTATATTTCTCGAGGGTCGCCTTAAGCACATCGACACCTTCGGTGCGATCGTCGATGAACGCCTGATTCTGCAAGTTTTCTTTAAAAATGACATGCATCAGGCCGTTTATCCAGGCCACGTCGGTACCCAGATTGGGGCGCAGCCAGTAATCGGCAAATTCGGTCATCTTGATGCGCCGGGGATCGACGACGATCACCTTGGCCCCTCTCAATTTTTTGGCGCGCTTGACGAATGTGGACAGCACGGGATGGTTTTCGGTGGTGTTGGACCCGGTAACGAGGATCACATCGGCGGTTTCGATATCCGCAATGGTATTGGTCATAGCACCGGAACCAAAAGCTGCGGCCAGACCGGCCACTGTAGAGCTATGTCAGAGACGGGCGCAATGGTCCACGTTGTTGGTCTTGAGCACGGCCCGGGCAAATTTCTGTGCGATGTAGTTCTCTTCGTTGGTGATGCGGGCCGATGTCAGCACCCCCATGCTGTCGCTGCCGTGGGTGTCACGAATTTGTGTAAGGCGCCGGGCGACAAGATCGAGCGCTTCGTCCCACGTGGCTTCCCGGTGCTTGCCGTTCTCTTTGATCAGGGGCGTGGTGAGGCGCTGATCGGAGTTGATGAAGTCAAAACCAAAACGCCCTTTCACGCAGAGGCTCCCATTATTGGGAGGGCTTTGGACACCGGTCACCCGAACCACCTTGTCATCTTTGACATGCAGGGCAATCTGGCAGCCGACACCACAATAGCTGCATGTGGAGCGCACTTTGCGGGTCTCCCAGGGGCGGACTTTGTAGCGCTGGTCCTTTTCAACCAATGCCCCCACCGGGCAGGCCTGGACACACTCGCCGCAGAACACGCAATCGGAATCTTTAAGGGGCCGGTCGCCGGCGGCAATGATTTTCGAATGGGGTCCGCGATAGCCGAAGCTGATGGCGTTGTTGACCTGCACTTCATTGCAGGCTTGAACGCAGCGCCCGCAGGATATACAGCGTGAAAAATCCCGCACAATAAAGGGATTGACCGTTTCCATGGGATATTCGCTGGGGGTCGCCGGAAAAGCCTCCCCGGAGACCTGGTAACGATAGGCCAGGTCCTGGAGCCGGCAATCCCCCCATACCGGACAGAGCTCACCGCTGCCGTCTTCGGCCTGCACCTTCAGCTGAAAGGCAGTCCATTCCGCATCGTCACTGCCGCGCACGGCGCAGTTGTGATTGCCCGAAGAGAGCATCAGTTGAATGATCTGCCGCCGCGCCGCCACCACTTTGGGGGATTCGGTCAGCACCACCATGCCTGCGACGGCCGGCGTAGCGCATGACGCCAGCAGAGTGCGGGCCTTTTCGACTTCCACAACGCATATCCGACAGGCGCCGGTAGGCGTCGTCCCCTTCAAGTGGCACAATGTGGGAATATCGATGCTGTTGCGCCGGGCAATTTCCAGGATGGTCTCGCCGGAATCGAAGGTCAGTTCATTTCCGTTGATGAAAAGGGTTTGCTGTGTATTCATGCCAGCCGTTGCTCCTTGGTCTTAGGGGGTATTTTCACCACAAGCGAACCGGGCCTGTGAAGTCTGTTATAATTATAGAAAAACCACAAAAAAGTCAATGCATACAACGGCAGGTCATGAGCGGGCGGACCGGCTGTCGACGTGCCGCAGTCCGATCAGGAACAACGCGCCGCCCACGGCGCTTCCAGCGAAATCCGCCATGACATCGGCCCATTCTGCGCTGCGCTCGGCCACAAAATATTGATGCCACTCATCACTGAGTCCATAAAGGGTTGCGGCGGCCACCGCAGCCAGCCAGACTTTTCGCCAGTGGCCGTTCCAGCAGCCAGGGGCGTTGAACGCCCGGCAAAAGAGGGCGCCCAGAAGGCCGTACACGGAAACATGCAGCAACTTGTCCGACCATGCAAATACGGGGAACACGCCGGGCACCGGAAAAGCGGACTGAATAAAGATTGCCCCGCAGAGCACCACCACCGGCATCCAATAACGCAGGAAATGCATCATATCGGTTGAAGTCCCACACAAAATAGTTCTCAGGGCCAGGCGAGAGGCAGTGGCTTTGCCATCATGTCAGTGATGAGTGGCGGGCGGCAAGTTTCGAGTCGATGAACGCTGTCATTTTATATAACCAGGCCCGCGCGCGGCGCGAACCATAGCCGGAAACGCACAACTCACAACCCAAAACTATACCTTCCGGGGCCTTCCGGACACGGTATTTACTCAAACAGGTCGAGCGCCAGTCGACGCTCGGCCACGTGTGCCGTTGCTTCCTCCACGAACCGGGCCAGGGTGATGCCCTGGCGGACTTTGCCGTCCAGGGTGCGCACCGATACCGTACCCTCCTCCTTTTCTTTGGCGCCGCAGGTGAGTATCAGCGGAATCTGGCTCAGCTGGGCATCGCGCACCTTTTTTTTGAGGCTCTCCGAACGCTGGTCCACCTCCGTTCGCAGTCCGGCCTTTTCCAGGATAGCCGCCTGGTCTTTTGCAAAGGGGATCAAGTCGTCGTTGATGGGCAGCAGCCCAACCTGAACCGGCGCCATCCACAAAGGGAATTTTCCGGCGAAATGTTCCACCAGGATGCCGAAAAAACGTTCGATGGAACCGTAGATCACGCGGTGAATCATGATGGGCCGGTGGCGCTCGTTGTCCTGGCCGATGTAAGCGAGATCGAATCGCTCCGGCAAAGACATGTCCAGCTGAATGGTGCCGCACTGCCAGGTGCGGCCCAGGGCATCGCTGATATGGACATCGATTTTTGGACCGTAAAAGGCGCCGTCTCCGGCATTGACCGTATACTCTTGCCCGTAGGCCTTCAACGCCGATTCCAGGCCTCTGGTGGCCGTCTCCCACTGCGCATCCGAACCGATGGATTTATCGGGCCGCGTGGACAGTTCCAGGTGGAATCCAAGCCCGAACCGGCTGTAGATCCGATCCACCAGATTCAGGACCCCCAGGATCTCGTCCTGAATCTGGTCCGGGGTCATAAAAATATGGGCATCGTCCTGGTGGAAAGCACGCACCCGGAACAGGCCGTTGAGCACGCCGCTCATTTCGTGTCGATGCACCAGGCCCACCTCGGCTTCCCGGATGGGCAGATCCCGATAGGAGTGGTGTTTGCGGCCGAAAAGCAACATGCCCCCGGGGCAATTCATGGGTTTGATGGCGTAATCATTGTCATCGATGCGGGAGGTGTACATGTTTTCGCGGTAATTTTCCCAGTGGCCGCTGCGTTCCCACAAAAACCGCTGCATCATGATGGGGGTTTTGGTCTCCACGTAGCCGGCCGCACGGTGTTCCTCACGCCAGTAATCCAGAAGCGCATTCCACACAGCCATGCCTTTGGGGTGGAAAAAGGGCATGCCCGGTGCTTCATCGTGAAAACTGTACAGGTCCAGGGCCGTGCCGATGCGACGGTGGTTGCGTTTACGGGCCTCTTCCAGGAAATGAAGGTGTTTTTTCAGCTCTTTTTTGTCAAAATAAGCCGTGCCATAAATCCGCTGGAGCTGGGCCTTGGTCTGATCGGCGCGCCAGTAGGCCCCGGACACACGCATGAGTTTGAAAGCGGAGACAAAACCGGTGTGGGGCACATGGGGGCCCCGGCACAAATCGGTAAATTCACCCTGGTGGTAAAAGGAAATGGTGCCGTCCGCCAGGTCCCGTATCATTTCCAGTTTGTAAGGCTCGTTCCGGTAAAAGGCCAGGGCCTCGTCCTTGGACACCTCCCGGCGCTCGATGGGTATTTTTTCCTTGACGATCTTGCGCATCTCGGCCTCGATGCGCTCAAAGGCTTCCTCGGAAAGGGGCTCCATATCGATGTCGTAATAAAACCCTTCATCCACCACCGGGCCGATGGTCAGCTTGGCCTCGGGATAGATCCGCAGAATGGCCTGGGCCATGACATGGGCGGCGCTGTGCCGCATGATCTCGAGTGCCTCGGGATCTTTGGTGGTGATGAGTCGCAAAGCGGCGTCCCGGTCAATGGGACGTTTAAGGTCCAATAACTGATGATCGATTTCCATGGCCACGCAATTGCGGGCAAAGCCCTCGGAAATCCCCCTGGCCACATCCAAACCTGTGGGAGGCTGGTCAAATTCCTTTGTGCTCCCGTCAGGAAGTGTTATAGTAATCATCTTGCAGTCACCTTTTCGAATTGATGATGTCATCGTTATTTCGTCGAATACCGACAAGTTACACTGAAGTAGGAGAAATACCCCCGTGGGTCAAGCAAAAAAAATCAACATGGCGCCTGTGCCGGATTTCGAATATATCGAAACGCCCGAGCAACTGGCGGCCTATGTCCGAACCATTGAAAATGCCGGCATGGTGGCCGTGGACACCGAAGGGGACTCCATGTTCCATTACCAGGAACGCGTATGTCTGATCCAGATGTCTGCCCGGGAACACACTGCGGTCATCGATCCGTTGAGCGTCGGGGACCTTTCCATTCTAAAACCGATTTTCCGCGATGGCAGCATATGCAAAGTGCTGCACGGGGCAGATTACGATGTTCGGTCATTGTACCGGGATTTCAATATAACCATCAACAATTTATTTGACACCCAGCTGGCCAGCGTGTTCCTGGGATTGAAGGAGACCAGCCTGGAAGCCGTCGTCCATCAGCATTTTGGTGTGGAACTGGATAAAAAATTCCAGAAAAAGAACTGGTCGCGCCGCCCGCTGCCCGAAGAGATGGCCGCATACGCCGCCTCGGACGTCACCCACCTGATCCCCCTGGCGCATATCCTGACTGAAGCGCTCGAGAATATGGGGCGGCTGCAGTGGGTTCTGGAGGAATGCCGGCTGCTGAGCGGTGTGCGCCCTTCGGAAGAGGAAGATGGCCCCATGTTTCTCAAATTCAAGGGAGCCGGACGTTTGGAGCCCCGCCAGCTGGCCGCGCTGGAAGCATTGTTGCAGATGCGCAATGCCATTGCCCGGCAGAAAGACCGGCCTCATTTCAAGGTCATCAGCAATACGGCCTTAAAAAAAATCGCCATCGCTCTGCCGGCGGATTTAAAACACCTCGAGGCCTGCCGGGCGCTTAGTGCCAAACAGTTCGACAGGTACGGCAGAGCCGTTATGGAAGCCGTGCGCAATGCGTGCCAGATTCCCGAAAACAGGCTGCCCCGATATCCGCGCCGAAAGTCCCCGCGGCTATCCAGACGCGTCCCGGCAAGAGTCAACGCGCTACGCCAATGGCGCGATCAAACGGCTGCCCGCCTGGAACTGGACCCCGCATTGGTACTCAACAGGGCGCTGATCCGTGCCATCGCCGTCGAAAACCCGGCCCGGCAAGCGGCGCTTAAAAAAGTCGACGGCATTCACGCCTGGCAGGCCAAGACTTTTGGGGAGGCAATTATACAAGCCCTGCAGGCAGAAAATTGAAAACGCATAACCCGCCACTAATAAATGGTTTTGACCCCGACCCGGGGACAGGCTGATCGCTTTTCTTTTTGGCAGGTTGCAGTATCGGCGTGATCGTCCTATAATAAAAGTAGATATTCTGACGTTGATCATTCCTGCGCGACCTGTGCTCATGAGCGACAACACCTCCAGTTCTTTTGCGCCTGGCCTCATACTGTATCACCGATTCGTCCTGCAGTTGATGAACCCAATTTGAATGACACAAGGGTATTGAAACCTCGATCATCGATACCCGACCAATTTAATTGCACAACCAACCGATGGGGGGAATTATGGCCAAGAAAGCGCAAACCCGACCCAAATCCAAGTTACATGCCCATTGTACCGCCGTCAAAGAGGGCCGGCGCCGCTTTGAGAACGCCTTTCAGGGCGTATCCCGCATGACCTTGGAAAGCAGTATTGAAAAAGTGGTGGTGAATGCCAAAACAACCTATGATTTCAGCATTTTCAGGAATGGCCCCAAGCATATTATCGGCATGTATGACGAGCTGAACAGTTTCGTCTCGTATGTCAAAGACGCCGCTGAAAACGGATCGTCCAAAGAAATGGCGTACGTTCTGGTGGGAGAGCCGGGAAACGGTAAAACCTTTTTTGTCGAATTTTTATGTTCCGCCTACCGAACTTTCCTGTCGAAACCCCAGAACCGTAAATATACTTTCCGTTTCAACAATATGGATCAATTCGGCCACTATGGGCGCATCACCACCATTGAATCGCAGACTTACGAAGATCCCATGATCCTGGCCATGAACCTGTTTGACGATCTGGAGGAAACAAAAAGTTATCTGGCCGGAGAGTTCGGTTTCGACGACGCTGCCGTGAATACTCTGTATGAAAACTACCGCCCCCTTGGTGCCTGCAGTGCATACATCTGGAACGAAATTCGCACCCAATGCGACGGCAACATCGACAACATGCTCGAATTGATCGAAATCATCCCGGTCCCCCTGACTGAAAGTCTGGGAACCGTCACAGGAAAATACCCGGCCAAAGATAAAATCACCTCCTCCGCTGTGGACCTGCTGGGAGAAGAATCGATCCAGCGGCTCATGCATATCACCGACACCAACAACCCCTATCGGTTTGATTTACGCCGGGGCGCCCTGGCCCGGGTGGCGGGCGGCGGCATCCATTTTGCCGACGAGATTTTTAAAAACAAAAAGGATCTGGTTCAGGTTTACCTGGGGGTTATCCAGAACCGTAACATCGAAATTGATGGCTATAAATGGCCTATTGACACATTGATCATCGCCACCAGCAACAATTCAGAATTCAATCGATTCCTTTCGGAAAAAGAAGAAGCTCCCATCGTCGACCGCTGCCGCATCTGCTACGTCTCGCACAACACCAATTACAAATTGCAGTCCGGCCTGACCAACTACGCCATCGGCAACCAGGCGCGCACCACCTTGACCATGGAAGCGCTGCACCAGGATCCCAACCTCAATTATGCCACATCGGTTGCTTCGGTACTCACACGGCTGCCGCGCTCGGAAAAACTGACCCCCATCGAAACCATGAAGCTGGCCGCCGGCGAAGTGGCCGGTGAAAAGAGTATCAAAACTCTGGGTGAAGTCATTGACACCCTCAACCAGGAACCGGATATCACCAAACGTTTTGGACAAAAGGGCCTGGGACAGCGCAATGTCGGCCGTGCCATCCAACTGCTTATCGAAAGCTCGGAAACCAATGAAGGCTGCTGCATGTTCGCCTACGACATTTTCAGGGCCCTGGAACGGATCATCCTCGACTATGTCACCGATGCCAATGACCGCGCCAAATATCTCGAAGATCTAAAAATCGCCAAGGGATTGTACCGTGAACGGATCATGACTGAAATGTTCAATGCCTATATGGACGAACCCCTGGCCATTCGCAAAGACGTGATGAATTACGTCAACATGATAATCGGTATCGATGCCGAAAATCTGGGGCCCGACAAGATGTGGAAGTACAAAGACCCCCAGACCGGCGAGTTGCGGGCACTGAAGGTTGACGAGCGGTATGTTAAAAGCGTGGAAGAGCGCCTGGGCCTGAAAACCGACGAACAATGCCAGACATTCCGCACCTCCATAAGGAAGATATACGGGCAGAAAATCTCCATGGACCCCAACTATGACTTCATGGACAACCTGGAACTGGTCAAAGCCGTCACCGATGTCCGGCTCAAATCGGATATCGCCGGCGCCGGCAGCCTGATCGGTGCCCTGGCCAACAGGACCAATGAAGAAAATCAAAAATTGTACGACCGCATGGTGGATACCATGCTCAACAAACTGGGATATTGCCGGACCTGCGCGCAAAAGACCATCGAGTATTTCTGCACCCAGGAAGATGAAAACTAAATATCTTCGCCAATAACGGTTCTGCGCTGTCCGGCGAATCCCGAAGCCATGCCGCCTCAGCCCGGAACCTGCTCCTCACAGGAGTCCATATGCAAAAGCAACTATGGAAGATCTATCAGAAGCTTAAAGCGCAGGGGATAACCCCGCAACAGGAAGCCAAGATCCTGGCCGAGATCCGCTGGTGTGAGCAGAACCTTACCGGCGACTCGGCGGCAGCGCCAAGACAACCCGTATTTCAAAGCCTCTATGACTACCACGACCTTATGGTGCTGCACTCCGGAACACCGCCGCAAAGCAGTTACACCAGCCATATCCGCTCCATCGACGAGCTGCTGGCCAGGGACAAACAACGCAAGGCAGACGGTTTCCCGCCCAAAGTCCGGGTGGGCCGGATGGTCAAACCCGGACGCTCCGGAACCGACAAGGTGGTGGTGGTTCCCACGGCGACCGAAGAGAAATTCGTGCATGATCCGTCGTTTACGCCGCCGGAGGAAGAACAGGGCGCCGGCGGTTCCGGGGAGGGCGAAGAGGGCGAAGTCATCGGCGAACAACCGGTTCACGAGGCCGAACAAAGCGGCTCGGGGCCCGGCCAGGGCGGCGGGGATCAGCATGAGATGGAGTCGTCGGCCTATGATCTGGGCAAGATCCTCACCGAACAGTTTCAGTTGCCGAATCTTAAAGACAAGGGCAAGAAACGGTCCTTGACCCGCTATACCTACGATATGACCGACCGCAACCGTGGCTTTGGCCAACTCCTGGACAAGAAAGCGACCCTGAGGCAGATCCTTGAAACCAATATCCATCTGGGCAACATACCGGACGTGGACGACATCGACCCGGCCGGATTCCTGATCTCCCCCGGAGATATGATCTACCGCATTCTGAGCCGCGAAAAGGATTTCGAATCCCAGGCTGTGGTGTTTTTCGTACGGGACTATTCCGGCTCCATGGCCGGCAAAACCACCGAACTGGTCGTCGCCCAGCATGTGATGATCTACAGCTGGCTGCTTTACCAGTATGCCAACCAGGTCGAATCCCGCTTTATTCTGCACGATACCACGGCCAAAGAGGTGCCGGATTTTTATACTTATTATAACTCGAAGGTCGCCGGCGGCACCCAGGTATCCTCGGCTTACAAACTGGTCAATGAAATCGTCAGTGAAGAAAACCTGGCCCAGGACTACAACATCTTTGTTTTCCATGGCACCGACGGGGACGACTGGGACACCGAAGGCCGAGAATCCATTCCACTGCTCAAGGTCATGCTGCGCTATGTGAGCCGAATGGGCATCACCATCGCCCAGCACAGCGCCGGCGTGGCTACCGAGGTGGAAAAATACGTCAAAAAGTCGGGTTTGCTGGACCAAGCCCCTGAATTGCTGCGCATGGACGTTATCGCGGATGACGCAGACGAGTCGCGGCTCATCGAGGGGATTAAGAAACTGATCTCCGAGTAGCGGCCCACAACCCAAACCATAGGAAGCGGCAACCATGGAACTGATCAACCAACACACGAAAAACATCATGGAGGGCTGCAAGGAACGCGCCCGTGCCGCCGGCCTGCAGTTCGAGGACGAATCCCTGGAGTACATCGTGACCAACCGGGATTTGCTGGAACTGTCCCCCAAAGTGATGATCCCCACCCTGTATGACTACTGGGTCCACGATCTGGAGGTGCTCAAGGGCAAAGGCAGGTATGAGCTTTACCCCAGCAACCCCTACGAAACGGTGATCAATACGCGGCCGGCCATCTCTTTCTACAACGACAACAACCCCGACTGGCTGAACGTGATGATCTTTTATCACGTCATTGGGCACATCGACTTTTTCCAGAACAACCTCTATTTCAGGCATACGTGGGACTACGATTTCACCGGTGAAGCCCTGTCCGACAAACGGGCCATTGCCAAGCTGCGGACCGAACACGGCCGATGGGTGGACTATGTTATCGAATTTGCAAGGGGTATCGACAACCTGGTGGGCTATTTCGCCGAACTCGAGCACATGTTTCCCATTGAAACGGTCCGTCATCCGCTGCAAATCGATTACTATTTCGATATTTTTCTGCAATCCGTAAAAAAAGTCAAAACAAGCGAATACATCAAGGAAATCGAGCGCTTCAACCAATGCCACAAAGATTATAAAACACTGCGCGATGAACACTTCTTTTCCGAAGTAGACAGCCGCTATCCCGAATTTAAAGCCCTCTTCAACAAATACAAAGAACAAAAAAGCTCACCGCCGGTTGACCTGCTCCAATTTCTCATGGAGCATTCACCCTTTCTCCAAAAAGAAGAAAACAAGTGGATGCAGATGGTCATTCAGATCATCCGCAAGACAGCGCTTTTTTTCCAGCCCCAGATCCGGACCAAAATCATGAACGAGGGCTGGGCCAGTTACTGGCACGAAACCCTGTTTTTGAAAGATGACCGCATCAACGGCCACGAAGTTGAATTCGCGCGTGTCAACGCCGGCGTTACGGCCATGCCGCGCGTGGGCCTTAACCCTTATGCCCTGGGGATGCGCTTGTTCTATTTCATCGAGGAAATGGCCGACAAGGGCCGGCTTTCGTGGACGTTTCAGAATCAAAAAGATGCCCACGCCCGCAAAAACTATGACACGCAGGCCGGTCAGGGGGAAAAATTCCTTTTCGAGGTACGCCAGAACTATAGTGACTTCACATTCATCAATCAATTCGTCGATCAGGACTTTATTACCCGAAACAAGCTTTTTGTTGCCGGCAAACGCCTCAATGAAGCCCGTATGGTCTGGGAATACTATGTCCAGAGCCGCAAGGCCGAAGACTACCGCCAGATGCTTTTCGCCTCGCTTTACCATCCTCCCAGCATCATCATCGATCGCCAGAAAAGCAAAACAAACGGCACCCTGCACCTGACGCACCGGTTTGAGGGCAAACCCCTGCTGCGCGATTTTGTTCCCAACACCATGCTGGGCATCGAATACCTCTGGGGCGCGCCGGTGGAGCTGGAAACCCATGAAGTCAAATCCGTTACAACCCAAACGGCCCCGTCCGGGTCCGGAGAGACGCCGCCTCCCCAGAAAGTCACATGGCAGCGGGTACTCTACCGAATGGAAAACCGCAAACTGAAACGAACGCTTTTAGCATAGCGCATACGCCGATAAGGATCGCCATGGAAAAGATGAGCAACATTCACAAAGCCATGCAACACATCCATCAGTCCAAAGCGGTGATGGACCAACAGGCGCCGGTGCCCTTCGAGACGTTTCTGGAGATGGTCACCGAGCGCCCCACCGCCATGCTGCGCAATATATTTCAGTTCTTCCACGACATGGTCATGGCCTATGTGGGCGAGGGCATAGACGAATATCCCGATGATCCTGAATCGATTCAGTTCGTCAATTACGACTGCAACCGCCTGTTTGTCGAAAATGCGGATCATCCTTTTTTTGCCGACCGTCTCTTTGCCAACCGCCTGATCAAGCAGGTGGAGAGCATGCGCCAGGGGGCCCAGCAAAACAAAATATACATTTTTGACGGCCCGCACGGATGCGGCAAAAGCACCTTTCTGAACAATCTGCTGAAAAAATTTGAAGAATATGCCAACACCGACAAAGGTTGCCGCCATGAAGTGGTGTGGCGCATCAATATCGCCGATGTCGCGCGGCCTGTGGAAAGCAGCGACACGGTTTCCATACTGGAAAAACTGCTGCAGCTGCAGCAAGAGTCCCAGGATAAGCAGTATGATCGCATCAAAACCCGTGTAATGGCTAAGCGCGATGAGCGTTACCTGGAAATATCGTGCCCCAGCCATGACAATCCCCTGTTGATCATCCCCAAAGCGCAACGACGTGAATTTTTGGATGATCTGTTTGAAAACGATGCGTTCAAATACTCGCTGTTCACCGACAAAGAGTACGAATGGATCTTCCAGGACATGCCCTGCACCATCTGCAGCTCCCTCTATGACACCCTGCTGAACCGGCTGCAGGATCCGGTTAAAGTATTCGAATCGGTATGGGCGCGCACTACATGTTCAACCGCCGGCTGGGGTCCGGCATCAGCGTCTTCAACCCGGGCGATCACCCCACCAAGCAGGTGGTGCTCACCAATGAAATGCTCCAGAAACGCATCAACCATCTTTTTGGAGACAGCAATCAGGTCCAGTATCTTTATTCGCGCTACGCAAAAACCAATAACGGCCTCTATGCGCTGATGGATATCAAATCCCACAATATTGAACGCCTCATTGAACTGCACAACATCATCAGCGAGGGGGTGCACAAGGTTCAGGATATCGAAGAAAACGTCAACTCGCTGTTCATGGCCCTGATGAACCCGGAAGACAAAAAGAACATTCAGAACATCCAGTCATTCTCAGACCGGATCGCCTATATCAATATCTCCTACGTACTCGACCTGAACACCGAAGTGGACATATACCGCGACATTTTCGGCAAGCATATTGAAAACGCCTTTCTTCCCCGGGTACTGCACAACTTTGCACGGGTCATCATTTCATCACGCCTGAGTCTGAGGTCGGAAGCCATGCTGGATTGGATTGGCGAGCCGGAAAAATACAGCCGCTACTGCGACAAGAACCTGCAGCTGCTGAAAATGGAAATCTATACCGGCTTTATTCCAAACTGGCTAAGCGAAGAAGACCGCAAGCGGTTGACGGCCAAACGCCGCCGGAGCATTATCAGCGAATCGGAAAAAGAGGGCAAACATGGAATTTCAGGACGCGATTCCATTCAAATTTTCGGTGAATTTTACAATACGTACGTTAAGAAGGATGATTTTATCGACATGTCGTCCCTGGTCAAATTTTTCAAAACACGCAAAGACCTGCATGCCTCGATACCGGACAATTTCCTGGCCTCGCTGCAGCACATGTACGACTACTCCGTTTTGCAGGAAGTCAAGGAGTCGCTTTACTCTTACAATGAAGACCAGATTGCCCGCGAAATTCAAAACTACATGTTCGCCGTCAATTTTGAATTGGACTCAGAGGTCACCTGCCCGTATACCGGCGGTCGACTGGAAATTTCCGAAGAATATCTGAAAGCCTTTGAAGAACGCATCCTTGGCCCATCCTGCACTGAAGCTGAGCGTCACACCTTGCGCAAGGACACGCAAAAAGAGTACTCCACCCGGACCTTGACCCAGGAGATGGACAAAGGCCGTACGTTACTGACCCATACCACCTTGTTCAACAATCTCAGAGAACGTTACATATACACCATCAAGGAAAAAGTTCTCGATCCTTTCCTGGACAATGAAAATTTCCGGCGAGCCTTCAAAGACTACGACCATGAAGATTTCAAAACCTACGACAAACGGATTCGCGATGATGTGACCTATCTGATGCACAATCTGATTGAAAAGTCCCACTACACCCCCCAGGGCGCCAAGGCCGTGTGCATCTATGTCATCGACAACGACCTGGCGCGCAAGTTCAAGTCACCCTGAAGATGCGGGACCCCCAAGCATTTGATTTTCATTTCGAAGAAGCGGATCGCCTGATAAGTTATCGGACTGTTGATGGTTTATTTTACTTTCAAGGACGCACGACATGATTAAGAGAGCTGCACATTAATATTACTGCAACCCGATGAGGCGCCCGCCCTGAAAAACCAGAAAGGCCATCATCCAGGCCAGTATGGTGCTGTACACGATACTGAGCATCATCCATCGGGTGGACCCGGTTTCCCGCCGGATGGCACCGACAGTGGCCAGGCAGGGCACATACAGCAGCACAAATACCATCATGGCCAGCGCAGACAGGGGCGTCATCCCCGATGAGAGCAAAGCGGCCTGCAATGCGCTGGTCCCCTGCTGGTCAGTAATGGCATACAGGACACCCAGGGTGCTGACCACGATCTCCTTGGCCACGAAGCCGCTCAGCAGGGCAATGCCGCCCCGCCAGTCAATACCGATGGGTTCAAACACCGGCGCGATGCCGCGTCCAAGCATTCCCAGAAGGGAGCCGGCGGCCCGGCTGGCCTGGCGTTCCCGCTTGACCCGGTCAACGGATGCCGCACGCTGCTGTTCGAGCATCGGCAGTTGATCCGCCGGCGCAGTTTCAATGGCCCTGGTATAATGGATTTCAATACCGGCGGACTGCCGCTCGAAGGCCAGATCGTCTTGCGCGGATCTTGGAAAGTTGGCCAGCACCCAGATAACCACCGAACCCACCAGAATAACGCCGCCCATGCGCTTTATGAAGATTTTGCTGCGATCCCACATGTGGATCAGCAGACTTTTGACCATGGGCCGGCGATAAGGGGGCAGTTCCATGACAAAGGGCGCATCGGCGCCCCTGAAGAGGGTGGCGCGAAAAAGGCGCCCTGTCAATATGGACAGAACGATCCCCGTCAGGTAAATACCGAATATGACAGTACCGGCGCTGGGTCCGAAAAATGCGCCCGCCAGCACGATATAAACCGGCAGCTTGGCCGAACAGGACATGAACGGGGTAATCAGTATGGTAAGAATGCGATCGGTTTTGCTTTCCAGGGTGCGGGCGGCCATAATGGCCGGCACATTGCACCCGAACCCCATCAGCATGGGGATAAACGATTTCCCGTGAAGGCCCACCAGATGCATGATCTTGTCCATCAGAAAAGCCGCGCGCGCCATGTAGCCGGTGTCTTCAAACAGGGCAATACAAAAAAATAGAATCAAAATGTTCGGCAGGAAAACCGCCAACGTTCCCACGCCCTGGACAACGCCGTCCAGCAACAGATCCTTCAGCTGGCCGGCGGGAATGATCCGGTCCAATCCGCTGGACAACAGCGAGACCCCGGCTTCTATCCAGTGCTGGGGATATTCGCCCAGGGTAAAAGTGAGCTGAAACATTGCCCAGATAAATAGAAAGAAAATCGGCAGCCCCAGGTAGCGGTTGGTCAGCACCAGGTCGATGGACCGCGAAATATCCACCCGTTCAAGGGGGGATGTGGTCAACACCTCCTTGGTAATGCCGGATATAAATCCATAACGCTCATCTGTGGTGATAATTTCGGGGTCATCATGAAAGCGCTGTTTTAAATAGGCCCGCTGTTTTTCGGTGGCCTCGAATATTTCGCTGCAGTGCCCTGCCGCCATGGCACATAGACGTTCCTTGATGATGGCGTCATCCTCGATCAATTTTATGGCGATCCATCGCGGGTTGTAAGGCAGGTCTTTTCCGACATGCTTTTCCAGCAGGTCCTGCATAGCGGCAATGGCCTTCTCGATATCCTGGTTGTAACGCACTTTGCGTTTCTGGGGGGAATCGGTATCCGACAGCGCCAACCGGACGGCAGTTTCCAGCAGCGTATCAATTCCCGTGCCTTTGTTGCCCACTGTAAAAACAACCGGAACATCCAGCAGTTCGGACAATTTTCGATGATCGATGGAAATCCCCCGGGCATTAGCCATATCAGCCATATTCAAGGCAAACACCACCTTGCAATCCAGTTCCCTGAGCTGGGTCGCCAGGTAAAGGCTGCGATCGAGATTGGATGAGTCGATAATGGCGATGACCACATGGGGAGATTGGTCCAGGATGAAATTGCGGGCAATGATCTCTTCGGTGGAAAAAGGAGTCAGGCTATAGGTCCCCGGCAGGTCGACGATCTTCAGGCCATAGCCGTTCCAGACAACGTGCCCCTCTTTCTTTTCAACCGTCACCCCCGGCCAGTTGCCGACTTTCTGGCGTGTACCGGTAATGGCATTGAAAATGGTCGTCTTACCTGCATTTGGGTTGCCGGCCAGGGCAATGGTGAGCGTCTGCTGGGCCATACGGGGCTTTCTAACCTTCGGTGTTAACTGAAATCTGGGCGGCTTCCTCAACCCGCAGGGAGATATGGGCGCCCTTGACAATCAGCTCGATGGGATCCTGCAGCGGTGCGTACTTTTCCACATAAACCCGGGTCCCTTTGAGTATGCCCATCTCGAGAATCCGGCGTCGCAAAGCACCACTTCCGCCGATTCGATCGATCACCGCAGATTGCCCCGCTTTGATATCACTTAACAACATACCCACTGCCTTTCCAGACCGGCAAAAGCCGTTCGGTTGCCCTGAAAAGAGGTCAAATTAGTGCCAGCTCAAGAAAATGTCAACATGAAGTGCGATCAGGCAACCGTTGGCGGTTCCGGGAATGGTTCCTTCGCATGGCAGCTCTTTTGCACTTCGTCATCTTTGAGGAAATCGTATAGGCGTCCCTGATAGGCGCACTGAATCATATCCCGAATTTTGCGGATCAAATATTCACTGGTTGCCCCTTCGCCATCCACGCGAAGTCGGAATGCAAGCAACCGCTGCAATTCCCTGTCGTTTTTGTCGCGATCCGGAACCATCCGCATAAGCCTTTTCAGAACATGCTGATAAGGCCCGTCAACGGATTCAATTGAAATCACGTTGTCCTTCAATTCCATTGCCCTCCATTGCATTGGTAACATGGCCAGTGATCGGTTACATGGAATATGATAAGGATTTCAGATGAATTGGCAACAAAATAGGGGAGAATTACTTCAAACTCTTGACGCGCTCACTCCGGCTGACCACTTCGACAATACGAATCCCGTATTTCTCGTTTTCAACCAGCACCTCTCCTTTTGCAATCAGGGTGTCGTTCACCAGCAAATCCACCGGTTCGCCTTCCAGCTGGCTCAAGCTGACCACGGAACCGCTTCCCAGTTTCAATAATTTACTGATTTTCGCTTTTGTTCTGCCCAACTCCACGGTGACATCAAGAGGGATCTCCATGATCAGATCAAGATTGGGAAATTCGCATTCCGCCGCCGGTGCGTCCGCCTGCTCCGATATGGGCGGATCATCAGCCACATCATCATCCGCACCCTGCACGCTGTCGTCCTTTTTGATGCCGGCGTCAACGATAATGGTCTGATCACCAACACTGAACAAAAAGCGCTGGGTGTTGATAATATTCAAGGCCTCAACCTTGAAGTCCAGGCCATTGGTGATAGACGGCGTTGACAAGACGCATGAGAGCCCGGCATCCACAAAGGAGGATTTCAAGTTTCCGCCAATGATGTTGCTGATTTCCCGCAAAACGTCGAAAACCTCTTCCTGGCTTTCAATTTCGCTCTCTTCCATGCCCAGCATGGCAGCCGTCATGGTACGGGCAAAATCATCGTTGACCTGGATATTGAACATGCCTTGAACATCGCCGGCGAAGCTGACGTTGCCCACCGTTCGCTTGTCCTCCCGGAAATTTTCGGGGACCGTTTGGATGCTCTCGACTTCCATCGAAAGCATGGTGTAAAATACATCGATCACCGCATTGATGACAGTGGTGGGCACATCCACGCTATTGATCTTGTCGCGGACTTCGTCATGGGTCAAAGAATCCATTCCGGCGATATCCGCCTTGGCCCCCAGGTCTTCCTTCAAATCGATCTCGATGACGATTTCGCTGGACTCGTTCCGATAAATCCATTGATGATAGGCGCCAATCTTTCTGGCCTGGATTTTGAAGTCACTTCCCCGGGTAATCGAGGGTGTGGATATCACGCAGGCCAGGTCGGCATCCAGGAAATCGCTTTTCAGGTTCCCGCTGATAATATTGGCCAATTCGCCAAGGACATCCTTGATCTCCTCCTCATTTTCAACCTCATCCACTTCCATGCTCAGCATGGCGGCTGTGATCATGGTGGCAAACCCCCGGCTCACATGCAGGCTCAAAGTGCCGACGACCTCCCCGGCATAGTGAACCGAGGCCACGAAGCGGTTATCGCCCAGGGCCGGGTCGGTGATCTTGCCCACTTTGACCAGGTCCATGGAAAGCATGGTCCCGAAAGTATCCATGGTGGACTTTTCAATGGCTTTTTCAACCGCTGTAATACGAATTTTTTCCATTAGGCATTACCCGAATGACCGATAAATTATGAACTCCCGCACGTATTCTATCGTCAGGATTTTGACATTTCAAAGGCACGCCAATCAGCGCCCAAACATCACAGTTCCCTTTATGCCTTTGGGCCCACGTGTTACGTCCCCCGGAAAGTCCGGAAAAATCGACGACTTCTCTGCACAGGGGCAATGCAAGATACCGGCCAAAAAAAACGCCCGGGCCAAAGCCCGGGCGTTTTGTTCATTCAGGTCATCACTGCAGCTTTAGAACAGGCCGGTCACCTTTCCGGTGGCCGGATCCACATCGATACGGCGGAAAGCCGGATTGGAGCTCGTTCCCGGCATCAAACTGATCGTACCGGCGCAGGGGCAGAGGAACTTGGCGCCTGAGTAAATGAGCACGTCGCGGATGGGCAGGCGCCAGTTTTTGGGCACACCCTTTTTGACCGGGTCGTGGCTCAGAGACAAATGCGTTTTGACCATCATGGTGGCAAAATCAGCGTACTTGGAATCGTTTTCCAGCATTTCGGCTTTTGCATTGGCTTCGGGAGCCCAATCCACGCCGTCTGCACCGTAAACTTCTTTGGCAATAAGCTCCACGCGGTCGCGTAGTTTCATCTCCAGCGGGTAGAGGAATTTGAAATCGTTTTCTTCGTTACAGGCATCGATAACCGCATCGGCAAATTCCAGGGAGCCTTCGCCACCCAGTTCCCAGTGCTTGGACTCGGCACAACGGGCGCCTGCGGCTTCGGCCGCTTTGCGAACGAGGGCGCACTCGGCGTCGGTGTCTGTGTAGAACCGGTTGATGCAGACCACCGGATTGATGCCGGACTTGCGGATCACGCCAATCATGTGGACCATGTTCTCGACACCCTTTTCCACCAGTTCCAGGTTTTCCTTGGTGTAGGCATCATCCAAGCTTTTGCCGGCCACGACCTTGGGTCCGCCGCCGTGCATCTTGAGAGCCCGGATGGTGGAGGTCAGAACGGAAACGTGGGGTTTCAGCCCGGAAAAACGGCACTTCACGTTCCAGAATTTTTCAAACCCGATATCGGCGGCAAAGCCGGATTCGGTGACGTGGTAGTCAAACAGTTTCAGGCCGACGCGGTCGGCGATGATGGAGGACTGACCGACGGCGATATTGGCAAACGGGCCGGCGTGTACGAAGCAGGGGTTGTACTCGGCGGTGCACATCAGGGTGGGGTTGATGGTATTGCGCATGAACGCGGCCATGGCGTTGCCCACTTCCAGATCCCCGCAGGTGACCGGCTTGCCGCTCTTGTCGAATGCCACGGTGATGTTGTTGATGCGCTCTTTCAGATCACCCAGGTCGGTGGCCACGGCCAGAATGGCCATCAGTTCGGAGCCCACGGCGATGCCGAACTTGGACTGCATGGTAAAGCCGTCAAAGCGGCCGCCGAGACCGATGACGATGTTGCGCAGGGCCTGGGCACAGAAATCGATGATCCAGCCCATCTCCACACGGGTGGGATCGATATCCAGACGACGCATGCCCGTGAGGCGGGCCAGTTGTTCGTCATTGTAGTTGCGCTCATGCTGCATACGGGCCGTCATGGCCACCATGGCCAGGTTGTGGGCATTCATGATGTCGTTGATATCGCCGGTCAGGCCCAAAGAGAACTCGGTCATGGGAATCAGCAGGGAGTTGCCGCCGCCGGCCGCGGTTCCTTTGACGTTCATGGTGGGCCCGCCGGAGGGCTGACGCAATGCGCCGCCCACATTGACGCCACGCATCCCAAGGCCTTCCATCAGGCCGCAGGAAGTGGTGCTCTTGCCTTCGCCCAGAGGTGTGGGGGTAATAGCGGTGACTTCAATATACTTTCCATCCGGTTTGTCTTTCAGGCGATTGATGACCTTGAGAAAGTCAATTTTGGACAGACGACCCATGGGGAGCATCTCGTCTTTTTGCAAGCCGAGTTTCTCTTGCCATTGTTCCGGGGTCGGCATGTTCTTTTCCGCTTCTTCGGAAATCTGCCAATCGGCCATCTCTACTGCATTGTAAGGCATCGTCTAAACCTCCTTTTCCTGTTGTTTGGGATTTGTATTCAAAAAGCCTGACATACGCTTAAGTCCTGATGTTTTGTCATTTTTGGATACTGGGATTAAGCCGGTGGGCCGTGAAATTATAATACAGACAGAGCAAACGGCCCAACAGTGGCCTATTAACATGGACACCTTTGTTTGGCAAGACCTAAGCGCGGTTCCGCGGGACATTGAAAGCCGTTTCTGCAAATGGAAAACGGCCCGCCGGCAGGCACTTTTCCACGCCATCGGCAAGCGGCCGCACGGGGCATCAACTTTACGCAGTTCCCAAAGACTGTCGGTTCAGGTGCCAGTAAAAGCCTTTTGCCGCCATCAATGCATTGTGGCTTCCCTCTTCTTCGACAGTTCCCTCTTTAATCACCACGATATGATCGGCCAGACGGGCGGTGGAAAGACGGTGGGCCACCAGGATGCAGGTGCGCCCCCGCATAAGGTTGCCCAACGCCCGGTGGATAGACGCCTCGGTATGGGAGTCGATATGGGAGGTGGCCTCATCCAGCAGCAGGATATCCGGATCGCGGGCAAATGCATGGGCGATGGCCACCAACTGGCGCTCACCGCTGGACAAACCGGTACCGCCTTTGGTCAGGAGCGTATCCAGGCCATCGGGCAGCCGGGCCATCAGTTCGGTGCAATTGGCCGCCGCAACCACCTGGTCGGCTTTCTCTGGCGAAATTGCGGCAGGGTCCGGAAAAATGTTCTGGCGCAAGGTTCCCGAGAAAAGCATCGGTTCCTGGGGAACCAGGGCCATGCGGCCCCGCAGCTCATTTGTATCCCACAGCGGCAGCGCTTTTCCATCGAGCCGGATCTGGCCGCCCGTCGGATCGTAAAGGCGCAGCAGCAGGCTCAATATACTGGTCTTTCCAGCACCGGTCGGCCCCACCAGCGCCAAGGTTTGTCCATGCCGAACGCGAAAGGAAATGTCGTGCAGCACAGGCTCAAGCGGATTGTAGGCAAAAGAGACCCGATCCAGTTCGATCAGGTCTTTTCCGGGCGTGATGGTTGCCCCGGCCGGCAGGGGGGAATCGGCTTGAGCCAGTCTCCGGTCCGTATCCAGAAGCGCAAAAATCCGTTCGGCCGATGCCAAGGCATTCTGCAGGATATTGTAATTTTCCGCCAGGTCGCGCAAAGGGCGAAAGAACATCCGCATATAGGAAAGTGCGGCAACCAGATCCCCGAGGCTGATCCGCGCATTGAGAACGTGCAGGCCGCCTGTCCAGATCACGATGGCGACCGATACGACGCCCAGCATTTCGACCACCGGCATAAATACGGCATAGACGTGAATTTGTCGCATGCCCAGTTCGTAATTCTGGTCATTTAATTGGGAAAAATGGTCAAAGTTGTCCCCTTCCCGACAGAATGTCTGCAGCGTTTTGATTCCGTCGATGGTTTCGGACATCCGCGTATTGATCTCGGCCACCTTCACCCGTTGCGCCCGGAATACATTCCGGGCCCGCGACGAAAACCGCCTGGCTGCATACGCAACCAGGGGAAGCACACTGAAACCGGCAAGGGCCAAGCGCCAGTCAAGCATCAGCAACACCACGGAAATGCCCATCAGAAGAAAAATATCTTTAAACACCAAGGCGATGAAGGTGGTGAACAACTCGTGCATATTCTGGATGTCGTTGGTCATGCGTGTAACCAGGCGGGCCACCGGCTGCCGGGTAAAAAAAGCCATGGATTGCCGCTGAATGTGTTCATAGAGCCCAAGGCGCAGATCGTGCATGACCTTATGCCCGGCATACTCCATGGCCATTTTCTGAAGAAAGGTGAAAACGAAGTCCAATCCCACCACACCAAGAAAAACCATCACCAGCCAGCCGAGACCGCGCAGGTCCTTTTCACGCAAAAGCGCCCGATCATCGGGCGAAAGGCCGGCAAGATCCTTCATGGCGATCCGCGCCGTCCCCGGAGCCGTCTCAACGGTCTCAAAAAGATGCGGGTATTGACCGGCGATCCGGCGGGCATCGGGATGGCGCAAATCGACAGTCAAAAAACGCTGCAGGCGACCCTTCTCACCGGACCCGGACACGCGGGCCATGGATTGAACCGGTACGATATACTGATCAATGGCTACCTTGGTAAAGTAGGGCAGGGCCAGATCGAGCGCCGTGATGGCCACCACCAGGAAGACTGAGCCTGCCAGCAGCCGCCGGTATTGGCTGAGAAAGGGCCAAAGTCGCCGCAACAAACGAAGATCGTAGGGTTTTCCCAACTGATTTTCTTCCGAGTAGCCGTAATCAAAGCGCATTTTCGAGCTCCTGCATGGCATGCACCCGGGCGTAGTAGCCGGCCGAAGCCAGCAGCTGTTCATGGCTGCCGATTTCGGATATCCGTCCATTTTGGAGGGTAACGATCCGATGGGCGTTGCGCACCGCCGACAATCGGTGCGACACGATCAGAAGGGTCCTGCGCCCCACCAGCCCGGCAATGGTTTCCGATACCAGGCGGCCGGTGACGGTATCGACCTGGCTGATGGGATCGTCCAGCAGCACGATCGGTGCATCCACCAGCAGCGCACGGGCCAGGGCGATACGTTGTTTCTGGCCTCCGGACAGCAGGATGCCCTTTTCGCCGACCACGGTTTCCATCCCGTGGGGGAAATTGCGGATGGTTGTCTCCAGGCCGGCATCGGCAACAACACGCGCCAGGGCTGAACGACATGCATCCGAACAGCCGAAAAGCAGGTTTTCCCGGATCGTGCCGGCGAACAGAAAAGGTTCCTGGGGCACATAGGCAATGTTTCTGCGCAGGTCCGAAAGGTTCAGGTCCCGCAAGTCATGGCCGTCGAGGGCGATCCGTCCCCGGGTGACATCGTAAAGCCGGGGGACCAAATCGAGCAAGGTGCTCTTGCCGCTTCCCGGAGGACCGATGATCCCCACCATTTCTCCGGCAGACACGTTCAGGTCGATGCCCTCGAGCACCATCTGCCGCCCATATGAAAAATAGAGCGACTGGAAGTCGATCCGCCCCCGCACACGATCCAGACGATGAGCATGGGGACGGTTCCGGATGCCCGGCTCGCGCTCCAAAATGGACTTGAGCCGATCCAGGGAGGCACCGCCGCGCTGAATCAGGTTGGTCACCCATCCCAGGGCCATCATGGGCCAGGCCAGCAGGTTGAGATAACTGATGAAGGCCACAAAATCGCCCGGCGAGATCTCGGCCAGAATGGTCCGGCGGCCGCCGAAAAAAAGCACCAGCGCAAGGCTCAAGTTGGTCAACAGCATCATCATGGGGAAAAAAAGGCCGGTGACCCCCACCAGCCGGATGTTCTCGGCGATATACGCCTGGGATGTCTGCTTTACGGCCCGGGCGGCGGCCGCCTCGCTGTTGTGGGCCTTGATCATGCGGATACCGGCAAAGCGTTCGCGAATCACCTCGGTCATATCGGCAAACACGGCCTGCACTTTGCGGTAGCGCTGATGCATGCGCTTGCCCAGCAAGCGGGTACTCAAAACGATAAACGGCATGGGGATCAGCACATAGAGGGTGAGTTGGACATGGATGTAAAGCATGAAGCCCACCGCCGCCGCACCCAGTACCAGGGCATCATTGAACGCCACCAGCCCCATGCCCGCAGCCATACGGACCTGTTGAATATCGTTGGTTGCATGGGCCATCAGGTCCCCGGTTTTGACCGTATCGAAATAGTCGGCCGACAATGTCTGGATGTGCGCCAGCAGACGATTTCGCAAAGCGGCCTCGAGACGCCTGGCCGTTCCCAGAAGGCACCTTCGCCAGACATAGCGAAAAATACCAATGAACAGTGCCATGGCAGCGATGAAGGCGGCCTGGACACCCAGGCTGCCGAAGTCCGCATCCAAAGCGGCCAGATCATCCACGGCCCGCTTGATGACCCTGGGTATGGTCAGCTGCAGGCCGTCCACAACGATCAGCGACAAGAGGCCCATTCCGACGACGCGCCACTGGGACTTGAAATGGGGTATGAGCAGGTCAATGGATTTCATCGCAGTACCATAAGACGAAAGATCAAACCGGTCAAATCTTGGCGTTGGCTATTTTCTCCATCGGTCGGCAGTATTTCTATTCGATCTCTATCCTTGACTTAACATTTAATCACTTGACACTTAAAACTGGGTTTCTGATTTAACCCGTATGAAAACAGCCCACCGCATTTCGGGTTATAGGTCCGATTATTATTTATGACCAGGCCCCCAACCAATTTTGATATTTGGATTTTGAGATTTGATATTGGCAAGGGATTTCCATCTTCATAGAGAACTGCGAACCAACAGGCCCTCTAATTGACTTTCACCAGGGGGGTTGTTAAAAGGTCCGGATGGAAAATGGTCATGTGGTTGAATTTATCGACAGCAACAAAGTCATCTGCGCTGTCGTTCTGGAAATAAAAAAACTGCGCCTCCGCCTGCTCACCGAGAATAATCGGGAGATCAAGCTTGCCGCCGGCAGATTGACGCATTGTTCCCAATTGACGCTGAATAGTACCGATGTGCGCAGCAAACTCGTTCTTTCCTTGAAAGAAATTGCAGCCAGGCGGCGCAGCCTCAGCCAATCGATCAACATTATGGAGCTGTGGGAAGTTCTCAACTCCGAACAGGAGTGGATCGATTTGAACACCATGGCCGCCTTCTGTTTCCAGGAAGATACCGGCGACGACCATGAATCCGCCGTAATTCGAGCCTTTTTCAATGACCGGATCTATTTCAAGTTCAAACTGAATCAGTTCCGGCCGCATACCGCCGAACAGGTGGAAGCCATTTTGGCGCAACGCAAAGCGGCCGAAAAGCAGGAGCAGATCGTTAGCCAGGGCGCTGCCTGGATGAACAGGGCGGCAGCCGGTGAACCCGGGACCCGCCCGGGACACGCAGACACCATTTGTACGGCACTGGCCTCGTATTACCTTCATGAAAAAGAAAGCCCGCATCGCGAAACCGCCAGGGCCATACTCAAGAAAGCCGGCATTGGCTCACCGGCGGCAATATTTCCTTTCCTGACAAAAATCGGCCTGTGGCATCCCGATGAAAATCTGGAACTGCTGCGCTTCGGAATCCGTAGCGACTTCAGCACGGTAGTGGATACCCACACGGAAGCCCTTTGCCGCAATGCCACTTTCGTGCTGAATGGACGCCGGGATCTGCGCCACCTGGAACTGATGACCATCGATGGGCCTTCCACGGTGGATTTTGACGATGCACTGAGTATCACCCGGGAAGGCGACCAATTCGTCGTCGGCATTCATATCACCGACGTGGGATATTTTGTCAGCAGGGACGATGCCATCGATCAAGCCGCAAGGGAGCGCTGCAGTACGATTTATATGCCCGACGGAAAGATCCCCATGCTGCCCTCCAAGCTTTCCGACGATGCCTGTAGCCTCAAGGCCGGCCAGGACCGGCCGGCCATCAGCACCCTGGTCCGGATAACGCCGCGGGCCGAAATCATAGACTTCGAAATTGTTCCCAGCCTGATCCGCGTCAGCCGCCAGCTCACCTTCCAGCACGTTGATGCCATGGCCGACGATCCTCAAATTGCGGCCATTTACGCCATTGCCCGACACTACCGCCAACACCGGCTGACCAATAGCGCCCTGCTCATCGATCTGCCGGAAATCAATATCTGGCTCAACGCCGAAGGCGCCCCGGTAATCGCCCGGGTGAATCGGGAAAGCCCCGGGCGCATGCTGGTGTCGGAATTGATGATTCTGGCCAACGAGATGGCGGCACGATTCCTGGGCCAAAGCGGATTGCCGGCCATATTCCGATCCCAGCCGCCCCCCCGGGAACGGTTGTTCGAAAACAGTGAAGGCAGCCTATTTCAAAACTGGATGCAGCGCAAACTGATCAACCGCTTTATCCTGAGCAGTTCGCCTGAACCGCATGCCGGCTTGGGCCTGTCCAGCTACGTGACGGCCACCTCGCCCATTCGCAAGTATTCGGACCTGGTCACCCAGCGGCAGCTGCGGGCGGCTTCCGGTCTGGAAACCGCGTACTCCGCGAAGGAGATCGACACCATTATCGCCGCCTCGGAAGAAACACTGCGGCTGGTGGGACGTATTCAATATAGCCGGCACCGGTTCTGGCTGCTCAAGTATTTGGAAACCCGTACGGGACAAAAGGAAGAAGCCCTGGTCCTGTTTAAGAGAAGAGACGGGTATATGATTTTGCTGCAAAACTACATGATCGAATGCCGGCTGTCGGGGGCGGAAGGCTTTACCCTGCGACCCGAAGACCTGGTCCAGGTCACCCTGCAGCATGTCAATGCCCGCAACGATGTATTGACGGTGGTATTGGGATGATTTTAATCAGTGTCCATCCAGAAATGGCAGATTGCGGCCCGGGCCTGTGTTCTCGGGTTTGGCCTGAACCACAATCTGCCATTTCTGGATGGACACTGATTGACAAAAGCGGACTGAATTTGAGATTATCGCGCCAAACAAAAAATGGCCCCTGGGATACGGCTCTGGACTGACCAGCAGGGCGAAGTTTTTAAGGAGCACGCGACGTTGACTTTTTCCAATACTGCCCTGCCGCCAAACGTACGACACAACATGAAACTTTTTTTCGCATTGTCGCGAACCCCCCATGGGCTCATCGACATGGCCGCCCCGGCATTGGCGGCGCTGCTGTGCCTGGGCCATTTTCCATCGCCGGGCATCGCCTTCGTCGGCCTGATTACCGTTTTTGCCGGATACACCACCGTATATGCCCTCAACGACCTGGTCGATTATCGAGCCGACAGACAAAAAGTCGGTGCCGGTGCCTTTGCGGGCCAGCCGGGCTATGCCGATCTGGACAGCCTTCTGCTGCGCCACCCCATGGCGACAGGCGCCCTCACCCTTCCGGCCGCATTGGCCTGGACCGTTGCGTGGGCCGCCATCGCCCTGGCCGGCGCCTACTGGCTTAATCCGGTATGCCTGTATATTTTCCTGCTCGGCTGCCTGCTTGAAAGCCTGTACTGCCTGCTGTGGCGGGTAACCCCCCTGAGAACGCTGATCAATGGGGTTGTCAAAACCCTGGGGCCCGTGGCAGCCGTCTATGCCGTCAACCCCGATCCGCCGCTGGCGCTTTCAGGTACGCTTTTTCTCTGGATATTCCTGTGGGAGATCGGTGGCCAGAACATCCCCAACGACTGGTCGGACATTGAGGAGGACCGCCGTTTCAACGCCCAGACCATTCCGGTCAAACTGGGGACCCGACGCGCCGAGCTGCTCAGCCTGGGCGCATTGGTGGGCGCCCTGTTCTTCAATTTTGCGCTTTTGTGGGCGTCGCCACTGGTCTTTCCGCCCGTATTCCTGCTGGCGGTACTGGCCGCCAATATTTACCTGCTGTTGTGGCCGGCCCTTAAAATGGCTGAAAACGGCAGCCGTAAAACGGCCATGGCGCTGTTCAATAAAGCCAGCTACCATCCATTGGCCGTCCTGGCGCTGGTTCTAGTGCGCCTGTTATTTTAAAACAGCGGACGCCCTCCGGTCCGGACCGCCTCGTTTTCAATCGGCACGCTTTACCCCCACATGGGCCACTGCAATCCCATTGGTCATGGCGCGGTAACGGACCCGATCAAAACCAATGCCCGCCAGCATGGCCGCCAACTCATCGGGCAGGGGAAACATGCGTATGGTTTCCGGCAGGCAGGCGTAGGATTCCGCCGATCCCACGATCAGTTCACCGAGCAGCGGCATGATGTTGAATGAGTAAAAATCATAAAGCGCTCGGAAAAGCCGGTTGGCCGGCCGTGAAAATTCAAGGCACAGCAGCCGTCCTCCCGGTTTGAGCACCCGGTGCATTTCCTGAAACCCGCGCTTGAGATGGGTGACATTGCGGATACCGAAGCCCACCATGGCGACGTCAAAAGTATTGTCGGGAAAGGTGATCTGTTCGGCATCTCCCTGGGTATAGGCGATAGGGCGCAATTCCGGATAAGGATCGATCTTGGGTCGGCCGGCCTGAATCATGGCAAAATTGATATCATAGATCACCACCTGTCCGACGGGGCCCGTTCGGCGCGCCGCCAGAATGGAAAGATCCCCGGTGCCGCCGCATACATCCAGCACCCGCTCGCCCGGTTTGATGTGGAGCATGCGGATGGCCTCGCGTTTCCACACATGTTGGATTCCCATGCTGAGCAGCGAATTCATAAAATCATACTTGGGTGCCACGCGGTTGAAATGGCGTATCACCGCCCGGTATTTTTCTGCAGCCGCGTATTGGCGGATGCCAAAACTGGCCTGGCCCGTAGCCTCAACATATTCATCCAACTGTTCGCGCCTCTTGCCGGCGTCAAACCAGCGGGGATTTTTCCATATGGACATTTAGAAGGATTCCTTTCCTGCAAACGGTTCTATGCGCATGGCTTTTTGAAATGCATCAAATAGTTCATCGCCGTGTTCCTGCACAGGGCCGCGTAGCCGATGAACGGGAGATAACGCATCCCCGACAGATGGCGGTTTTCAAGGCCGGCCCGCCGGCCCCATCGGCACAATTGCTCTGGCCGCACAAATTTGGCATAAGTATGGGTCCCCCGGGCCACGATGCCCAGCACATATTCGGAGAGCCAAATGACCAGCAGGCGCGCCGGCCAGGTCCGATTCAGCGTTGCAAAAACAAGATCGCCGCCCGGTCGCAGCAGACGGCTGCAGGCCGATACCAGCCCGGCCGGATCGGGTACATGCTCCAACAGCTCCATGCAAGTGACCACATCATAAGCCCCTGAATGGGACCTGGCCCAATCCTCGGCCGTGCTTTGATGGTATTCAATGGCCAAACCAGACCGTTTCGCGTGGCTGCGCGCCACGGACAGCGCAGGTGCGGCCATGTCAATGCCCGTCACCCGGCCCCCCGCCGCCGCAATGGCCTCTGAAAGCAACCCGCCTCCGCAACCCACGTCCAGCACCTGTTTGCCGGCCACACCGGCATGGCGCACTACATAGGCCAGCCGCAGCGGGTTGATCTGGTGCAGCGCCTTGAATTGCCCGGCGGCATTCCACCATAAATCGGCCTGGGCCGAAAAGCGTGCAATTTCCCGATCATCGATGTTCTTCATTATGTTCCCGTGACGTGAAACCCCCTGGCTGTATGGCGATGTCCACCGCTGACAGCCGATCAAAAAATCTGCCACAAATCATTTGCCATCCGTTTAAATGGCATAATTCATATCAAATGTCTTCACACAAAAGCGAATGCCTTTGCCGGGGCGCAATGGAATCAACGCCGGCGTACCAGAAGCAGGGTGTTGCCAATCACCGTCAGACTGGAAAGCAGCATCGCAGTGGCCGCAACCAGCGGGTTGAGCCATCCGCTCATTGCAATGGGGATACTCAGCATGTTGTAAATCCATGCACATCCTAAATTTTGGGCCACCTTGGCATTGACCTTTTGGGCCAGTGCAAGAAAGTCGAGGAACTGGGCCGGATCGCTGCGCATGAACGTAACCGCGGCAGCCTGGCGGGCCAGCGCCGCATGACGGTGAACGGCTGCAGAGAAATCGGCCATGGCCAGTGCCGGGGCGTCGTTGATGCCGTCGCCCACCATGGCCACCCGGGCGCCACAGGCCTGAAGCCGGGCCACATAATCCGCTTTTTCTGCGGGCAGTAATCCGCCGCGCGCGCTGGGAATGCCAACCTGCCGGGCCACTGTTTGCGTGGTATCCTGCCCATCCCCTGAAACAAGGTGCAGATCGATCCCTTTTTTTTGAAGTGCGCCGACCAGTTCGATCACGCCGGGCCGAAGGGCGTCCCCAAATTCAAAAAGCGCACACGCATGGCCGTTTGCACTGAGGTAAACCCGCGAGAGGCCATCCGGTTGGACCGCTGCCGGATTGTCGCCATTCTTGCCGGGCAACGCAAATCCAGCGGCACCGATTTTCAACGCATCCGCCCCGCAAAATCCTTTCACACCTTTTTCTTCAACCCGGCGCTGCCGAACCCGGGCCGGCTCGATCCCCTCTGCTTTTACAAAAGCCGTCAATGCGCGGGCCACAGCGTGGTCAACGTCAAGCTCCAGTCCCGCGGCCAGAGCCAGGACATCTTCAGCGGATTTGTTCCCCAAAGGCTTGACACCCGTTAATGCCCAGCGCCCGTATGTCAGGGTTCCGGTTTTATCAAAAACAACGCTGTCAACTGAAGTCGCCCGCTCAAATGCCTCAAAATCACGAACCAAAATACCCTGCCGGCCCGCAGCAGACATACCGGCAACCCGCGCCAGGGGAATGGCGATGCCCAGGGCGCAGGGACAGGCGATCACCAGCACCGTCAGCGACCGCACGAAGGCCTGCTCCCATGTCAAACCCATTGCGTGGGCCAGGACCACCGTGGCCGCCGCCAATCCCGCCATCACAGGCACGAATACGGCCAGCCAGCGGTCCGTGCGGCTCTCTATGGGTGTGCGTTTGGCCAGCCCGCTTTCGATAATCTGGATCATCTGCCCCAACAAGGCATCTGTGCCCACCCGTACGGCTTCCACCGTGATATCGCCTTTGATCAGACGCGTACCGCTGGTGATTCCGTTTCCCTGGCCCACGGTCTCGGGGCGTGACTCGCCGGTGACCGCCGATGTATCGACCACTCCGGTTCCGGCAAGCACCCGGCCGTCAGCAGGCACAACCTCATTTGCCGCGACGCGAAAACGATCCCCCGGGGCAAGCTGGGATAGGTCGACGAAGCGGCCATCGGGAAACCGGGTGCTGCACAGGCGGACTTTGGTGGGCTGCAGCGCCAGGAATCCTTCCAGGTCTTTGCGCACATTGCTTTTGGCCTTGGACTCCAGCATCTTGCCCAGCAGAACCAGGGTAATCAGCATGGTGGCGGTGTCGAAGTAAAGATGCCAGCTGCCCACCCAGAAATTGTGCAGGCTGTAAATATATGCGGTGCCCGCGCCTAAACAGACGAGGGTTTCCATTCCCGGCGCTGCCGAACGCAGCCCCCACCATGACTTGCGCAGCAGCGGCCCGCCCCCGTATACCATCACCACGGTGGCCAGCACCACGATGGGCCATGAAATAAAGCGGATGTCCTGGCTGCTCAGGAAAGTAAAAAAGCCAGAATACAGGGACCACGACAACATCATCACATTGGACGACAGCAATGCACAAATCACCAGGCGGATAAACGCCCTGCGCTCCAGGGCACTGCCGGCATCGCCGCCAGCGGGAAGGGGCGAATAGCCCAAGCTGCCAACGGCTGCGGCAATGGTGTCGGGATCGGTTTTTTTAGGGTCGTAGCGGCAATTGAGCCGGTCGGTGGAAAAATCACAGGTCGCATGACAAACACCGTCGACTTTGCCCAAGGCAGTCTCGACGACCCAGGCGCATGCCGGGCACCACATTCCGGAAACAACCCATTGAACGGGCAATGTTTGCGTATCGGCAGCATTACAGGCCGGTTGTGGTGCCGGCAAAACGTCATGATCCACCGGTTCCAGATCCGCTTCAGAAGCGGGCACCACGCCAGCTTCCAGACAGCGGCGATACAGGTCGCTTGCCTTGAATTGTGACGGGTCGGGAGATTCTGATGCCTCCATCAGCATAGCGTACACCATTCGGCAGCCGGCACAGCAGAAAGCGAAACGCTGTGCGCCATATTCGGCGGTGTAATTGCCGAAACGCAGCGGCAAACCGCACAAATCGCAGCTATCGGGCCTGGGTGTCGTCATGGTCCCCTGCTTAAACAATCATCGCATGAAGTCCTGCATCGACTTCTCGCTCAATTTGGACTGTCATATACCAATTGCGGCCAATTGACTATGGCCTATAACCATCGCGTCTATGATCCCGAATACGGTTCAGGGGCGCCTGAAGGACCCGGCGGCCCAATCGCCCCTTGCAAAAGTGGCTGTCGATACGATACAACGCCGGCAGGTCCTGTTCAGCCTGCCATGACGCGGCACGCGGGTCTATTTCCACTGAAGATCAGCACGTTCAAAAAAAACGGCGTTTCGGATCATTAATTGTCAGCCAACGGGAGAGCTATGAAAACCATCGGCATGCTCGGCGGAATGAGTTGGGAATCCACCACAAGCTATTACCAGCTGATCAATGCAGGCATCAAAGCGCAACTGGGCGGGCTGCACTCAGCCAAAATTTTCATGCACAGTGTCGATTTTCATGAATTTGAACAGCTGATGCGGCACAACGACTGGGACACAACGGCCCGCAAACTGGCCGCAGCGGCCAAATGTGTGGAGACAGCGGGGGCCGACTTCCTGATCATCTGCACCAACACCATGCACAAAGTGGCGCCGCAAATAGAAGAAGCCATCTCGATACCCGTGTTGCATATCGCCGACGCAACGGCGCAACGGCTGGTCGGCGACGGTATTGAGCGTGTTGGACTGCTGGGAACCCGGTTCACCATGTCCCATAATTTTTACAAAGGCAGAATAGCGCAACGCTATGGTATCGAAGTGCTGGTTCCGGACCCGCATTCTCAAACCATAATCGACGACATTATTTTCAAAGAGCTGTGCCTCGGCCGGATCAATCCGGATTCCCGCCGCAAATACCTGGATGTCATCCGGCAACTTCAACAGGATGGCGCCCGGGCCGTCATCCTGGGCTGCACCGAAATCGGTCTGCTGGTGCAACCCGACGATACGGCGGTGCCCCTGTATGACACGACGCAAATCCACGCCGCCGGAGCTGTGGAAATGGCCCTGGGCTAGCGGGGCAATCGAATGGCAACAGTCGTCCCCCGGCCCGGCACCCATGTCAATTCAATGCGCCCGCCATGTCTCTTGATGACTTTCTCGGTGATAAACATGCCCAGCCCGGTGCCTTTGCGCCCCTTTGACGCGTGGAACATCGAAAAAATCCGATTGGCATCCTCTGATCACTGGCGCTATTTGATCGGTGGGGGTCGATGCCGTACACATGATTTTACCGGGGATGACAAAAAAAGGGCATTTGGGATTGAGCCACCCGCTTCGGCATGCTAATTGGGCCTGAACAGCGGCTTGGGTTATGAGGCCGCCAAGGGACGCGGGCAGTACGGATCATGTTTGCCCCTGACGATGGAGTTCTGTGACGATGCAACGCAACGGAAGGCAGCGCTGAAAATGGAATTTATCATGGCAGGCGTCATCGGGATAGCGGTTTTCGGGATGTTGTTTGCCGCCCTTGCGCTCAGGGAGCACAGAAACAGGAAACGGCCCCCCATACACACCTGCCACCAGGGAAACACTTGTCAATGCCGGAACCGGTCTCCCGGGGATGAACCCGCACATTGCGAAAAAACGGCGAAGCCATCACCCTGCCGGTTCCCATAAAACACGCCTTGCCCCCTTGTGGCCGGATCCAGGCGCAGACCCGGTGAAGGCAGGGCATCAGGCAAAGATATCGATAAGACGTCCCTTGGCACGCTCCACAGGAAGATAGGCATTGTACAAATAGACCTGACGCTTTCGTTCTTCGCCGGGGTCGATACGGCGGAGCCGTTGCGGCTGTGCCTGCCGCGCACCGGTGTTGTGTTGATGGACGGTGGCTTTGCCTGCAAGCAGGGACCGGGGCGGTCGAATGGCAGGCAAGTATAACACATTACCTGTTGCGGTCATCTGCATCTTCCTTAATAGCCGGCGGAAATATGCTGTTCAAGAGATGATGGTAAATTCACACCATCTACCCAGGCGGCCTGCGCAACGGAGGACAGGCGGGGCAGCCTTACAAGAACGGCAACCTATAAGGCCAGGTAAGGCGGCTTTTTAACGAGCGGGGCAGCGATGCCACCCTGCCTGGCGCATGTATAATCAATACCAATAGCACACCTCTTTGGATTTGTCGAACAGAAGCCGGCAATACAGATGTATTGATTATTATTTTATTCCTCAATATAATGATAAAAAATCAATACCGCATGGCAGCTCCTCAGCGAAATGGAAAGGCATGCCAATCCCTAAAAAATTTTCAGACCCCGATATCTTTGCATTTCCACTGACGGCTGTTCTCTGCAGCCTGGTGATCGTCCTGTTTGTCCTGCCTGCAGTCCCGCTTGAAGGGGATATCTATCGCTGGCAGGATGAAAACGGGACATGGCATTTCACCGACAGCCCCACGGCAGGCGCCAGAAGCCGCGAGGGTAAAATTTTCTCCCCCGGCACCGCGCCGCCCGCCCGGCACCCGGTATCCGAACCGGGAAAAGCGGCCCGTGAAGGAATGTTGTGGAAAATCAGCCGCAACGGACTCAAACCGAGCTATCTGCTGGGCACCATTCACAGCGATGACCCGCGCGTGACACGACTGAGGCCGGAAGTGGCCCGCGCCCTGGATGCCAGTGATCGCTTTGTCATGGAGATGGAACTTGATTCCGGTGCGTTGATGCAGTTTGGTTCGGCCATGATCATGGACCCGGAAAAAGATCTCGAGACCCTGCTGGGCCATGCCTTGTTCAAAAAAGTGGCCGTTGCCATGGAACATCTGGGCATGCCTGAAATGGCCTTGCGGCGCCTTAAACCATGGGCGGTGTTGTCCATGCTCAGTATGCCCAAATCCAACGGCGGACTGATCCTTGATCTGGTTTTACGGCAACGCGCTGCTAAAATGGGGAAACCCACTTCGGGACTGGAAACGGCCGCCGAACAATTGGCGGTATTCGACGGGCTCTCCCTGCAGGATCAAATCACGCTGTTGGAATCCACCGTGGACCAACTGCCCCGGCTGCCCGCTCTATTCGAACAGCTGATAAAGGCCTATGCCGCAAATGATCTGGGCAGCATCACCCAATTGGGCCGGGACGCCATGTCGAAAGCGGCCGGTGACACGGCCAGCCGATTTATGCTGCGGCTCAACGATGAACGCAACCGGCGCATGGCCAATCGGATTCTGCCCTATCTTCAGCGTGGAAACAGCTTTATCGCCGTGGGCAGCCTGCATCTTGCCGGGCCGAACGGATTGCTGGCGCTGCTGGGAAAGGAAGGCTACGAAACCACGGCTGCCGTCCAATAGCCCGGCGTCTGACGCAACCGGCACTTCCCGGTTCGCAGGGCCCTGCAAACAGAAGGGTGCGGAAAATACATTTTTTTGCACTATTGTACGGTTTTAGTGCAAAAGGTGTAATTAAGGCAGCTATTTATAATGCGCCCCAAGGTCTCCGGCCACAGCCAGTCGCCTTGATCCCGTGTGTTTTGGCCGATATTCCGCTGAATCTGCGGTACCCGGCACGTTTTTGCCTGCAGTCCCTCTGTCACGGCACTGTTTTTGCGTACTCATCACTATTGCCCGCTAAAATGTCGGTCTTTTAATGCCGAGGACCCCCTGCATGCCTTCTATCATTGCGTCATCAAATCCCATTGGAAACAACGGCCGGCCGTCGCCCATCAACCTGAACCCGGTTACCCTGGCCTTTACGGGCGGGCATTCCCATCTGGAAAAACCCTTCCTTGATCAATACGCTGAAAATTCGCTGCATCAAATGCGTTTCGCCCTTGGCCTGGGCATTGCACTTTACGCCATGTTCGGTGTACTGGACTATATCATCGCCCCCGAACTGATGGTTCGCTTCTGGCTGGTGCGCTACGCCCTTGTATGCCCCAGCCTTGCAGTGGTTATCGGCTTATCGTTTTTTCCCTGGTTTAAAAAGATCATGCAGGCCGCACTCTGCGTGCTGATACTCATCGGCGGAGGCGGCATTATTTATATGACCACGGTGGGGCCGCCGTCCATCAGCCGCACGTACTATTCGGGGCTTATGCTGGTGCTTATGCTCAGTTACACTTTTGTGCGCACCCGTTTTCTGTGGGCGTCTCTGGCGGGCTGTACCATTACCCTGGCCTACCTGGCCGGATCGATCACCTATGCCAATCTTCCCAGCAACATTGTGGTCAACAACAACTATTTTTGCATGGCCGCCAATTTTATGGGAATGCTGGTCAGTTACAGCCTGGAGTTTTACGCACGCAAAGACTACTACATGTCGCACCTGCTGGAGCTGGAACATAAAAGGGCTGAAATCGCCAACCAGCAGCTTGAACAGACCGTGCAGAAGCGCACCGCCATGCTGGCCCAGGCCAACACGGAACTGCGCCATGAAATCAAGGCCCACGAGCAGCTCGACCATGAAAAAAAGCAGCTTGAAAGCCAGCTGCGTCAGGCACAGAAAATGGAGGCCATCGGGACTCTGGCCGGGGGCATCGCACACGACTTCAACAATATTCTGGCCGCTATCATGGGGCATACCGAACTGGCCCTCATGCAGCTGGACCAAACGGAAAACGCCAAAAAATACCTGTCCGAAGTGCTCAATGCCAGTGACCGCGCCAAAGAGCTGGTGGCCCAGATCCTGTCCTTCAGCCGCCACGGTGACCAGGAGCTGAAACCCATGCAGATCAGCTCCATCGTCAAGGAGGCGCTGCGGCTGATCAGATCCACACTCCCGACGACCATACGTATCGAGAAGCAGATCGAATCCCCCGACTGCATCGTGGTGGGCAACCCGACCCAGATCCATCAAATCATGATGAACCTGTGCACCAACGCCGCCCATGCCATGAAAAAAACGGGAGGTACACTCTCGGTGAAACTTCAAGCCGTGGATATCCCCCACGCACACGGCGAAGATTCACCGACCGCACACGCCAACCTGACGCCCGGCCAATATGCACAGCTCACCATTGCCGATACCGGCCATGGAATTGCGCCCCATTTGCTCACCCGCATTTTCGACCCCTATTTCACCACCAAGGAAAAAGATGTGGGCACAGGACTAGGTCTGGCCGTTGTTCAAGGCATCGTCCAGAACCATGGGGGGGTCATCGAGGTTGAAAGCACCATCGGCAGAGGAACCACCTGTTTCATTTATCTGCCGCGTGTTGAAAGCGAAATAAAACCGGAACTATCGGCCCTGCAAAGCATCCCCACGGGAAACGAAAAGATATTGTTTGTGGATGACGATCCGACGCTGGCGGAACTGGGCGGCAAGCTGCTGACCATTTTAGGATATCAGGTGGTCACCGAAACCAATCCCAACAAAGCCCTGCAGCGTTATCTTGAGCACTCCGACTCTTTTAACCTTGTGGTTACCGACCTGATTATGCCCGAGCTGACCGGCGATAAATTGGCGGCTGAAATATTGAAGCATAAACCCGGCATGCCCATCATCGCATGCACCGGATTCAGCGAAGGACGGGATGGGCAAAAGATCCTCTCGTCCGGAATCCGCGGCGTGCTCTACAAGCCCATGACCATCCACAAAATGGCCAATGTCATTCGCAAAGTTCTGGATGAGGCAGCCCCCCAAAGTGAACCCGATCAACCAACGGAAAAATAGGAGGGCCTGTAGAAACAGCGATCGTCAACGAAAATGAACATCCCTTTCCAATATCAAATCTCAAAGTCCAAATATCAAAAGAAGTTTGGAGCCTGATTTTTAATAAATAGCAGAGCGCAGATATCATCTGATATTTGGACTTTGAGATTTGGATTGGATTACCGGAACAACCATCAGCGCGTTCGAGTGGCGATGGCAAACAGATTGACCGCCTCTTCTTCGGCATCCAAACGCACATTGCTCCCAAAAGAAGTCTCCTTGAACATGTCCGACAATTCCTGCTCATCGCGATGGATAAGTCGCCAATAAAGCATATTGTCCAAGAATAGGCGGTCAGGATTGCGCGGCGAAAAATTGCCCAGGATTAATATGCCGCCAGGTTTCAGCTGATCATGGCAGCGTTGTATCAACCGTAGCATGAGCCGCCGATCAAGGTAATCGCACAAACCGGAAGAATAAATAATATCCTGGCGGCCCAGATCATGCTTCGCTCTTCCCAGGGCCCACTTGATGACATTTTCGCGCATAAAACGGACATTGGCATCGTGGGCAACGGTATTGACATGACGGTTGGCGTATTTCAATGCTTCCGAGTCGATATCGATGCACAACGCATTGATTCGATGGCTGTAATCGCTTGCGGCCAGCAGGTCGAACAATTCACGCGCCGGCCCGCAGGCCAGGTTGATCAAGTCAATGGTCGGCTCCTGGGCCAGTTTCTCGCGGAAAAACTGGTCAAGCAGCCTGCGCAGCAGACGCCGACGGTTGCGAACCGCCCGGGCCGGGGCCTGTTTCAACAACCACCCGTCGATGAGCCGGCCCAATTTTCCATCTCCGTCGGGGTTTTGCCGGTAGATCAATTCCATCATCATAAAGTCGCCGGCATACCCTTTGGGCTTGTAATAGGCGCGCTCGGCAAAACGACTGCGCATGAAATAAGGAAACAGCTCCTTGAATACATAGCCCCACATCAGCGGCGTATCTTCGGGCCGCAGACCCTGGCGGTCGAAAAGACGCAGACGGCAATTGAACGTCGTCAGCAAATCCTCGCCCTCGGCGATAAGATCGGCGGGTATATCCTGGCTGTCGTCCCTTTGAAGACGATAGGCGAGATCGAAGAGGGATGCTTTAAAATCTTCTATATGCCGGCTGATCTGCAGCCATTGCGCAGAGGCCAGCAATTCCGGCGGCAATGCCTGCAGCCCCTGAAAATGCTCTCTGCCGGTAGACAATGATGCGGCATAAGCATTCAGCGGCCCTCTATCGGAAAGCACCTGCCAGAAGCGGCGGCAGACATGCTGCAGCAGATGCGCCATGAACCAGGCGTGCAGGGCCGGGTCATGCGCTAAAATGGCATCCATGACCGGCTGATCGAACAGGCGCAGCCTTGCATCGGCCGCCGCCTTGACCTTCCGTGTCCGCGGCCGTGCGTCAAAAAACCCAATTTCACCGAAAAATTGCCCCTGGCCGATAAGCGCCACCACAATATCGGTTTGCTGGGCCTCATAGGAAACCTCGAAAATTCCCTTTTCAACATAGTAAAAACAATGGGCCGGTTCCCCGGCAGTGATCAGGCAGGTGCCTTCTTCACAGTCCATCACCTCGGCAAATGCCAGGATCGACGCCATATCGGTGGGTATTTTATTTTCATGCATGGTCGGACCTGTTGGGTTCTTTCTGTTGAGCCTGCCTGCGCTCGCTTGAACGGCAAACCGTAAAATCGATTCTCGATCGCCTTTTTTACAAACCATTGTAAACCAACGCCACCGGGCAGGCGTCTTAAGATATCAAAAAGGCAATGAAAGGAGAGCCCATATGAACGCCAAACGCTTAATGATCATCATGCTGATTGCAATCTTTGGTTTGGTTTGTGCCGCCCCCAGTTCCTGGGCAGGGTCACCACAGCAACATCGCATAGAAGGCATCGCCATTGGAATCGGGGCCCTGATTCTTGGAAAAGCCATATTAGATGCCGCCCATGGCGACCATTATCCTGAGGTCACGGTTGCCGCCCATTACCAAGCGCGGCCCGCCCACTATAAAACCGGCGGCCCTCGGAAAACACAACGTGTTTGGGTGCCGGCACAATACAAAAGAGCATGGACTCCAGGCCATTACAGCCATCGTGGACTCTGGGTGCCCGGCCACTGGAAGCAAATCGTAATTCAACCCGGGCACTGGGTCAATCAATCGGTCCCAATGCGCCGATATTAATAACGCGGCCAATAACGTGACAGTCATTATGGGGAGGCCTGTCCGGTGTTCCATGCATCCCGATGAACAGAACACCGACAGCCCCCCCCCCTCCCGTTATTGTGTGTTCCCGATGTCTTCCTGCTTGAAAGGCGCCCAAACCGCAGGGTGGGTGTCATATCCAGTAATAACCGTTATTGCTTCTTTTTTAGCAGGGTTCTGACTTTATTCATGAGATCGGCATTGGAAAAAGGTTTGGTGACATAGGCATCGGCCCCGAGATTCAACCCTTTGGCAATATCCACATCACGGTTTTTGGCCGAAAGATAGATCACTTTGATGTCATCCCAGTCTGAGTTTTCTCGAATCATCTGAAAAATCTCGTACCCGTCCAGATCCGGCAGCATAATATCGAGCAAAATCAAGTCGGGTGGGGACAGGGCAATTCTGTCCAGCGCATCCTTTCCACTCTGGGCTAAATCAACGTCATAATTGTTCTTTTCCAGCAAAAATTTCAATGGGACCAGAATGCTTAACTCGTCATCGACAATTAATATTTTTTCCTGCGCCATGCTTACCCTTTTCGTGTTTCCCGGATTCGAGCAAACCTTGGTTCAATAAGGCCTTATCACGCATTGACTCGAACCGCTATCTGCACTATGCTGGATTCCACTAACTCGTTATTATTGTAAAAATAGCAGAAATCCCTTAGCGGCACAATTGCTAATTTACACCGGGTCGGCCTGTAAATGGTTCCACGCCCAGAGCAACGTCATTTTGGAGGGGTCATGGCTGCCGATACAAATCGCACCAAACGACTTGTCGGGCTGTTTCTGCTGGCCTATTTGCTCTTTAACCATCCCCTGCTCTCCCTGTTCAACCTCCAGCAAACTGTTTCCGGAATACCCCTTCTCTATGGTTATATCTTCGGGGTCTGGATCCTGTTGATCGTCCTGATGGCCATTATAACAAGCAGCGAGCCATGATCAAAAGCCATTTTGACATACCGGATGCAATGGCTGTCGCCCGGGACCGGCCATGCTGACCACCGAAACCATTCTATTCGTCTCATTATGCTATATCGGCGTTCTATTCGCAATCGCCTATTTTGGCGACAAACGAGCGGATGCCGGACGCAGCATCATTAACTCACCCTATGTCTATGCACTCTCTCTGGCCGTCTACTGCACCGCCTGGACGTTTTACGGCAGTGTGGGACGCGCCGTACGGTCGGGTCCCGGTTTTCTGACCATTTACATCGGTCCCACCCTGATGGCCACACTGGGATGGCTCGTCCTGCGCAAAATTCTGCGCATCAGCCGTATCCACCGCATTACCTCAATTGCCGACTTCATCGCGTCCCGGTACGGCAAGAGCATGATGCTGGGCGGTGTCGTTGCCGTGATTGCCGTTCTGGGGATCGTACCGTATATTTCGCTTCAGCTGAAAGCCATATCCACCAGTTTCCTGCTGTTGCATAACTACTCCGGCGAACCCCTGCCCATCCGTTTCGGCCGACTTTCCGTTTTCCAGGATACCGCCTTTTACGTGGCCTTTATACTGGCGGCCTTCGCCGTATTGTTCGGCACGCGCAAACCCGAAGCAACCGAACGCCATGAAGGCCTGGTGGCGGCCATCGCTTTCGAATCGGTGGTCAAACTGCTGGCCTTTCTGGCCCTGGGGCTTTTCGTCACCTACGGCCTGTACAGCGGATTCGAAGACCTGTTCACCCGCGCCGTTCAATGGCCGGCACTGGAAGAACTTCTGATCATGGATCAGCAACCGGGCACCTATACCGACTGGACGATTTATGTCCTGCTCAGCATGCTGGCCTTCCTCATGCTGCCGCGCCAGTTCCAGGTGGCCGTAGTGGAAAACGTCAACGAGGAACATTTGCGCAAGGCCATCTGGCTTTTTCCGCTCTATTTGCTGGCCATCAACATCTTCGTGCTGCCGGTGGCCATTGCCGGCATGCTTGAATTTTCCGGCCTGCTTATCGATGCCGACACCTTTGTACTTCAGCTTCCCCTGGCCCACCAGTACACCAAATTGACCATGCTGGTCTTTATCGGCGGCATGTCGGCGGCCACCGGAATGGTCGTCGTGGAAACCATCGCCTTGTCCACCATGATCAGCAACAATTTGGTCATGCCGATCCTGCTCCATATCCCCGCCCTGAAGCTCACCGAAAGACAGGACTTGAGCATCTGGCTGGTCGCCATCCGGCATGCCGCCATCGTCACCACGATTTTATTGGGCTACATCTACTTCCGGCAAACGGCCGAATATTACCCGCTGGTCGCCATCGGTCTGGTTTCGTTTGCGGCGGTGGCACAGTTCGCACCCGCACTGCTGGGCGGAATATTCTGGAAGGGCGGCACCAAGGCAGGCGCATTGAGTGGTCTGGTGACCGGTTTCCTGCTCTGGCTTTATACCCTGGTGCTGCCGACCATGACCGAAGCCGGCCTGCTGCCCCACAGTTTCATCGATCAGGGACCCTTCGGCCTGTCCTGGCTTCGGCCCTTTCATCTGTTCGGTCTGACCGGCTTTGATTCCATATCGCATGGCGTTTTCTGGAGCCTTCTGGCCAACACCGGGGCCTATGTGGGCGTTTCGCTGTTCAGTCACCAGTCCCCTCTGGAGCATTCCCAGGCCGCCATGTTCGTGGATGTGTACCATCACTCCCGTGAAACCGAAGAATCCATGATCTGGCGCGGCACGGCGTTTGTGCCCGATCTGAAAAGCCTGCTTGAACGATTCCTGGGAAAGGAACGCACTGCCGAAGCCCTTGAAGAATACTCCCGCGACCGCAATATCAATTGGAATCTCGCCCGCAATGCCGACCCCAGTTTTGTGACCCATGTGGAAAAATTGCTCTCCGGCGCCATCGGCTCGGCATCCGCCCGCGTCATGGTGGCTTCAGTGGTCAAGGAAGAACTGCTCGGCATTCAGGAGGTCATGGATATTGTCGACGAGACACGGCAGGTCATCATCTACAGCCGCAAGCTGGAAAAAGCCAGCGCGGACCTGAGGGCGGCCAATGAACGCCTTCAGGAGCTTGACCGGCTAAAAGATGAATTCATCTCGACGGTCACCCACGAACTTCGAACGCCACTGACCGCCATTCAATCCATTGCTGAAATATTGCGCGATTACCCTGAGACAGATCCAGATGAACAGCACAACTTTCTGTCTATCATGATCAATGAAATTCATCGTTTATCACGATTGATCAACCAGGTCCTCGATTTTCAGAAAATTGAATCCGGACGGATGCACTGGCAGGTTCACCCGCTGGACATGGCCAAAGTGATCCAGGATTCGGTAGACGCCACCCGACAATTGGTGACCGACAAGGAGCTGCTGTTGACCGTCGATCTGCCGGAAACCACACCCATTATTACCGGAGACCGCGACAAGCTGATTCAGGCCATGGTGAACCTCATTTCCAATGCCGTCAAGTTCTGCGACCCCCAGGTGGGTCAAATCCAGATCAGCCTGACCCATCGTTTCAACAAGCTTTATGTGCGGGTTAAGGACAACGGCATTGGCATCAGCGCTGAAGACCAGCAAGTGATTTTTGAACAATTCCGGCAAATCTCTCCAACCGGCCGGGGCCGGCCCCAGGGCAGCGGCCTTGGCCTGGCCATTACCAAACGCATCATTGAATTCCATGCCGGGCAAATTACCGTCGAAAGCGCCCCGGGAAAAGGCGCGACATTTGATATCGTCTTGCCCATTGAAAAGCTGTAGCCTTCGGCAAAACGGAGAACATCAGCACTTTACGGTGAAATTAAAAACCCTCTGGTTGTGCGATAAGGAACCGTCGGCGTAACAATTAAAACTGGCGCGGCGAGCAGTCGCGCCTGCAACATATGCAGGCAACTTCACCTTGATTAGGGCAATAGGTCCAAAAAAATGGGCAGCATGCATCATTTGATATTTGGGCTTTGATATTTTGGTTTGACGAGAGGCTTTCGACCGGAACCGATGAAAGTGGAGGCGAGAAAATGACATCCGCAAAAAATCCGAATGCGGATGACCGGCTGGCCGGCATTCTGGTCAATGGTTTCGACGCATATTTTGAAGCATTTTCCGCCATAACGCATCGGGCGTGCCATCGCTTCGAAAGCCGGGACTGGGCCGGCATGCGAAAGGACACGGTTGAACGCCTTGATCTCTATCCGCTTAAAGTGGCCCAGACTGTTGCCGCAATTGACGACAACCTTGGAGAAAGGGCCCATCGACACAGCCTGTGGGAGGCGGCAAAACAGCTGTATTATCTGAAATGCAGCCATCAACGGGACACCGAACTTGCGGCCACCTTTTTTAATTCAGTGAACCGCAGGCTCTTCAGCGCCGCCGAATTTGAATCCGATCTGACATTCATCGATCTTGGGAGCCTTCCAAGGGAGCTCGCGCCCGAACCTGAACGGTTTACCGCGGAGGAATCAAAACAGGTTTCTGAAGATACCATCCGGACCATTATCGGCCAATATGGTTTTAAAACGCCTTTTGTTGACTTTGACTATGCTGCAGCGCAATGCGCCGACAGAATCAATGCCATTGTGCGCCGTGGCGACAATGTTCCGGGCCCCATCCGGCTTGAACTCCTCAAATCCCCGTTTTTCAGGGGGATGAGCGCTTATCTGGTTGGGCGCATGAAATGCGGCACTGAAAGCTCACCGCTCGTTTTGGCACTCAACAACAGCAGTCGGGGCCTGTACATTGACGCCCTGCTTTCCCGGGACGAAGAAGTCCGGATTATGTTCAGCTTCACGCGGGCCTATTTCCATGTGCAGACAAAAGCGCCAAGCACCCTGGCAAGGTACCTGAAACAATTGATGCCGAGCAAACGACTGGCCGAAATTTACATCGGTTTGGGATTCCACAAACACGGGAAAACGGAACTGTATCGTGATTTGCTCAAGCACCAGGAAGTCTGCGGAGAAGATCGTTTTGACTTTTCACCAGGTCAGCATGGCATGGTGATGATCACTTTCAATATGCCCGGGGACGATCTGATCTATAAGCTCATCCGGGACCGTTTCGATTCGCCCAAAAAGACAACCACACAGCAGGTAATGCAAAAATACGACTATGTTTTCAAGCACGACCGTGCCGGCCGCCTGGTGGATGTGCAGACCTTCGAAAACCTGCAGCTCGATGAGTGCTGCTTCACCTCCCGGCTGCTGCAGGAAATCCGCAACGAAGCCAGCCATGCTGCCAGTATCGTCAACGGTCGCGTGACGCTGCATCACAGCTATGTCCAGCGCCGCGTCACACCTCTGGATATTTATCTTCAGGTCGCCGGACCGGCCGACAGCGCTGCGGCAATCATCGATTTCGGACAGGCCATCAAAGACCTGGCCCACATCAATGTATTTCCGGGGGATATGCTGATCAAAAATTTTGGCGTGACCAATCTGGGGCGGGTTGTGTTCTATGATTACGATGAACTGTGCCCCTTGACCGACTGTGTCTTTCGCAAACTTCCCCAGTCCAGAAATTACGAAGATGAAATGAGTGCAGAGCCATGGTACACCGTAGGCGATCACGACGTATTCCCCGAAGAGTTCGCTTTTTTCATGGGTTTGCCGCCTGAACTGGGTCAACGCTTCAAAGCGCATCACGGAGATCTGCTCGAACCCGATTTTTGGAAAAAGGCGCAGCATCATATTCGAGCCGGGACCTGGTTCCATATTCGACCGTATGGCCGCCATTTGCGGCTGCCCCGCAAAAACGGCACAAAAAACACCGGTTGACAATATGAAACCATCCCTTACCATAAATGGCATCAGCCGGAGCGGCACCCATATCGTGCACGGCAAAATTCCCCCATAGGATAACCCCATTTTTGGAGGTCCGCATGAATGCCTCAAACGGTCCGCACGCCATATCGCTCCTGGGATCCATGGAACCCGGGTTTGACAACATCCTGACGCCGGAAGCCTTCGATTTCCTGGCATCTTTGCATCGCCACTTCAACCGGCGACGACTGGATCTGCTGCAACAGCGCAGCATCCGCCAAGCGCAGATCGATGCGGGTGATATCCCTGATTTTTTGCCGGAAACCAGGCACATCCGGGACGCCGACTGGAAGGTTGCACCCATCCCGGATGATCTTAAAGACCGCCGGGTGGAAATTACCGGGCCGGTAGACCGCAAAATGGTCATCAATGCTCTCAATTCAGGTGCTTCTACATTCATGGCGGACTTTGAAGATTCCCATTCGCCGACCTGGAGTGGAACCCTTCAAGGCCAGATCAACCTCATGGACACCGTCGACGGAACCATTAGCTTCACCAGCCCGCAGGGCAAATCCTACCGACTCAATGAAAGCCGGGCCGTTTTGATCGTCCGGCCCCGTGGCTGGCATTTGGAGGAGAAGCATTTACGCATAGACGATCAGCCGATTTCAGCCGGCATCTTCGACTTCGGCCTCTTTTTCTTCCACAACGCCAAAAAACTGCTCTCCCAGGGAACCGGGCCGTACTTTTATCTCCCAAAGCTGGAAAGCCATCTGGAAGCCCGGCTGTGGAACGACATCTTCGTCATGGCACAAAACAGGTTAGGCATCCCCATCGGCAGCATCAAGGCGACTGTATTGATCGAAACGATCCTGGCCGCCTTTGAGACCGATGAAATACTCTATGAACTGCGGGACCATGCCGCCGGCTTGAATTGCGGCCGCTGGGATTATATCTTCAGCTTTATCAAACGGTTCAAGAACGTGCCGGGTTATGTGTTTCCCGACCGGGATCAAATCACCATGACCCGGCACTGCATGCGCTCCTATGCCTTGCGGGTCATACAAAGCTGCCACAGACGAGGAGCCCACGCCATGGGCGGAATGGCGGCCCAAATACCGATCAAGGACGATCCCCGTGCCAACGCCGCCGCCCTGGAAAAGGTGCGTGAAGACAAAAATCGCGAAGTCGCCGACGGGCACGATGGTACCTGGGTCGCACACCCCGGGCTGGTGTCCATTGCAAAGGAAGCTTTCGACAAAGGCATGCCCACGGCCAACCAGGTCCACCGGCTGAGGGAAGATGTCGCTGTAACGGCCCTTGATTTATTGAAGGTGCCCAGTGGGACGATCAGTGAGGCGGGCCTGCGCAACAATATCCGCGTCGGCATTCAGTATATGGCCCATTGGCTCAGCGGCAACGGGTGCGTTCCCCTCTACCACCTGATGGAAGATGCCGCCACCGCCGAAATATCGCGGGCACAGGTTTGGCAATGGGTCCACCATCCGGATGGCAAACTCGAGGACAATCGCCTGATTACCATGGAGCTGGTCCGCCGGATCATCACTGAAGAGATGGCCCTGATACGCGCATCCGAGGGCGAGGTGCAGTTCGGACGCATTCGCTATGCACAGGCCGGCAGGCTGTTCGAGGAAATCATCGCAGCGCCCGATTTCGAAGAATTTCTGACGCTGAAAGCCTATGCCCATCTCGAGTAAATGGACACTTGCTCAAAAAAACACCAACCATCTGCCACAAGGAGACATGCCATGCCAACCATTGCAGAAAAAGCCAAGGCCCTTTGCGATCGTCTCTCCTGCCACGAAATTTTTCCCGACGAGCTCTCCGCTCTGAATTGCGAATGGGAATCCGATCCGCGATGGAGCGGTATTGAGCGGCCTTACAGCGCAGAAGAAGTCCTGAAGCTTCGTGGAACCTTGAGAATCGAGCACACCTTTGCCACTGCAGGCGCCGAACGACTGTGGCACCTGCTTACCCACGAGGATTATGTCCCGGCGTTGGGGGCGCTCACCGGCAACCAGGCCGTTCAGCAGGTGGAGGCCGGACTCAAGGCGATATATTTAAGCGGCTGGCAGGTAGCCGCCGACAACAACCTGGCCGGCCAGATGTATCCGGACCAGAGCCTTTACCCGGCCAATAGCGTCCCGGTAGTGGTCCAGCGCATCAATAACGCATTGCGGCGCGCCGACCAGATTCAGGTTTTGGACGGCCGCAAAAACGGCCCTTACTGGTACGCCCCCATCGTGGCAGATGCAGAGGCCGGTTTCGGCGGGCCGCTGAATGCCTATGAACTGATGCGGGAAATGATTCAAGCCGGTGCGGCCGGTGTTCATTTCGAAGATCAGCTGGCGTCTGCCAAAAAATGCGGCCACATGGGCGGCAAAGTGCTCGTGCCCACGCAGGAATTCATCACCAAGCTTATCGCTGCACGCCTGTCCGCCGATGTGTGCGGCGTACCCACAGTGCTGGTCGCCCGAACCGATGCCGAGGCGGCACGGCTGCTGACCAATGATATCGACGAACGCGACCGCCCCTATATCCTGGACCAGGATCGCTCGTCCGAGGGTTTTTACTATATCCGCAGCGGCATCGACCTGGCCATTGCACGCGGGCTGGCCTATGCGCCTTATGCCGACATGGTCTGGTGCGAAACCCAGCGACCGGACCTGAAAGATGCCAGGCGCTTTGCCGAGGGGATTCACGCCAAATTTCCCGGAAAGCTCCTGGCCTACAACTGCTCACCCTCGTTTAACTGGGAAGCGAACCTGGACCGGTCCGACATCGCCGGTTTCCAAAAAGAGCTCGGCGCCATGGGCTACAAATTTCAGTTTGTCACCCTGGCCGGCTTTCATTCCCTGAATATGGGAATGTTCGATCTGGCCCGAGGTTACCAGAAGGAGGGAATGGCGGCATACTCCCGGTTCCAGCAAACCGAGTTTGCCCACGGCAAAGAAGAGGGCTATATGGCCATCACCCACCAGAAATTCGTAGGGACCGGCTATTTTGATCGTGTCATGAACGCCGTTACCCAGGGCACTTCCTCAGTAAAAGCGATGGAAGGCTCCACCGAAGAGGCGCAATTCTAGATCAGAACCCACAGCTCAAAAGCGGTTGGGGCCTGATTATAAATATAAATAGACCGCAAACATCTTTTGATATTTGGATTTTGGTTTTGACCCGCGGCTTTCGCCGAAAATAACAGACATCGGGCTTGGCGCTTGAAACCGGGTGGCAAATATATTAAATGATCATGCGGCGTATCCCCACACATCCGGGCCCATTTTTTAACCAACGGTGCAAAGGAAAGACAATGGCCAACGAAGCATTCCAGGATTTTTACAAGGAAGAGTACAGCGTCTGTTACGGCTGCGGGCGGCTAAACCCGCATGGACTGCAAATTAAAAGCTATTGGGAGGGCGAAGAATCGGTCTGCAGGTTCACCCCCAAGGCCTTCCATACGGCCATTGAAGGATATGTATACGGCGGCTTGATTGCCTCTGTGGTCGACTGTCACGGGACCGGTACCGCGGCTGCCGCTGCGTACAAAGCGGCCGGACGACCCATGGGCACCGAGCCCGACCTGCGCTTCGTCACCGCCTCCCTGCATGTGGACTATCTGAAGCCGACACCCATCGATGCCCCCTTGGAACTGCGCGGTAAAATAGAAGAGATCAAGGGCCGAAAGGTGGTGGTGGCGATAACGGTGACATCCAAGGGCGAGATATGTGCCCGCGGCAAGGTGGTGGCTGTGCAGATGCCGGAGCATCTCAAAAGCACCCCGTCCTGATCGTCCCGGACCATGCGATGCCATCCGCAGGCAGACAAACCGTTTCAAAGGGACCGGAGCGGATTATAGCCCCAATTTCAATGGTTGATTCACGCCCCGCGTTGTCCCAGGAGGTGCAATGGCCCGCGCTGTCGTATCGAAAATCATTGTTTTCTTTTCCAGCGCCATCTGGCAGCTGGACAGGGACAACCTGCCAAGATCCCGGTCTATCTTTCTGAAACCGGCACGAATTGCGCTGCTCACCATTAAGGGATTCATCAATGATCAATGCACCCTGAGGGCTTCGGCCTTGACATTTTACAGCTTGCTTTCGGTAGTACCCGTGGTGGCCATGGCCTTTGGCATCTCCAAGGGATTCGGCCTGGAGCAGCGGTTGGAAAAACAGCTGTACCTGCGATTCACCGGCCAGGAAGAAGTCATCTCCAAAATCATCGACTTCGCCCGCGCCCTGCTGGAAAACACCAAAGGCGGGCTTATTGCCGGCATTGGTGTGGCCCTGCTCTTCTGGTCCGCAATCAAGGTGCTGAGCCATATCGAAGGCGCTTTGAATGCGATCTGGAAAGTCCGCGCACGCTCCTTTATCCGCAAGTTCTCCGACTACCTTGCCATCATGCTCATCAGCCCCCTGCTCATTATCGTCTCCAGCAGTGCCAATGTCTTCATTACAACCCAGGTCAAAGCCATGACGGGAAAACTGGCATTGCTTCAGGCGGCCAGCCCGGTCATCGTTCTCATGCTTAAGCTGCTGCCTTTCGCACTGCTCTGGCTGCTTTTCATCCTGATCTACATGGTTCTGCCGAACACCCGTGTGCGCTTTTCATCAGCCCTGGTATCGGGCATTATCGGCGGCACGATATTTCAGGTTTCCCAGGCGATCTATATCAACGCCCAGGTCCTGGTGTCCAAATACAACGCCATTTACGGCAGTTTCGCAGCCTTGCCCCTGTTCTTGATCTGGCTGCAGATCAGCTGGATGATTGTATTGCTGGGTGCGCAAATCGCCCATGCCCACCAGCACGTCAGTCAGCATGCCATGATCGCCGACCACCAAAACACCCCGCCGGACACCCAAAAGCGCTTTGCGTTGTATATGCTGCGGTTGATCATTCAACGTTTCAAGGCCGGCGATCCTCCATTGACGGCGGTCGAAATAGCCGCCACCCTCAAAATGCCCCTGCTGCTGGTGGAACATATGATCGAACGGATGGTTCAAAGCGGATTGCTTTCAGCCATTGAAAGCAGGAAAAACAACAGCCCCAATGCGTTCCAGCCGGCGCTGGATATCAACGCCATTTCCATTGCATCGGCATTGGAGGCCCTGGACAGGCGCGGGCAAACCGGCCGGGACCTCCATATGGACGAAGAATTCCAAAAAATATCTCAAGCCGTGGATGAAATCCAAAAAGCAATGGCCGAATCATCGGCCAACCGCTTGATCAAAGACATATAGTATCAAATCCCGAACCGCATATGCGGTATCCCATCACTGCATTTTTGCGGCCCTGAAAGACATCAGATACTTGAAGCCTGGCAACATTATTGCATTTTTTCTAAGACATCAACTATGCTGGTAACAGCAAACAGCGCCGGGCGGAATATTTTCAATCTATATTCATTCTATTCATTGCCTTGTGATTCTTTCTGTAGCGGGTCTGTACATTCATGAACGCAGCGAGGATTTCACCGCCATGCACCACTGAATGTTGATGCGTGCAACCACAATGCAAAAAAATAAAAAGGCGCAGGTGAGAGGACCATGTCTGAAAAGCCCACTTACGAAGAACTGGAAAATAGGCTTATTGTTCTCGAAAGGAAGATCGCGGAACGCAGGCAAGCAGAGCAATCGTTACGCGAGAGCGGGGAAAAATACAAAACCATCCTTACCAATATTGCAGACGGTTAATTTGAAATCGACCTCGCCGGCAACTTTACTTTTTTCAATAATTCAATGTGCAAAATCCTCGGGTACCCCAAAGGCGAATTGGCAGGTGTGAACAACAGGCAGTATATGAGCGCTGAAAATGCCAAGAAAATCTTCAAAGCCTTCAATTGGGTCTATAAGACAGGACGCTCTTTTAAAGCATCAAATCGGGAACTGGTCAGGAAAGAAGTCCAGAAATCTATTGAGGCCACCGATTCCAGCTTTAGCCGGGAGTTGGAACACCGCATCATCTATGGTGACGGTACGGTCGGACATATCATTGTCAAAATTTTCATTGTCAAGGACAGCAAAGGCCGGACTGTCAGGACGTATGGCGTCAATCAAGATATCACCGAACGCAAAAGGATTGAAAAAGAACTGTTGAAAGCCCGGAAAATGGAGTCGATCGGCAATCTTGCCGACGGCATCGCTCACGACTTCAACAACATCCTGTCATCCATCATTGGATATACGGAACTGGCGCTTGACGATGTAGAAAAGGGGTCCATGCTTGAAGACAGCCTGCAGGAGATCTATATAGCCGGAAAACGGGCAAGAGATTTAGTCAAACAAATACTGGCTTTTGCCCGGCAGTCCGATGAACAGCGAAAGCCCATCAAAGTTGCGACCGTCGCCAATGGTGTCATCAAATCGGTTAGGCGGATTTCTTGCCCGCCGCAATTCGGTGAACCTGGTGATAGGCGATAATCAGCCCTCCCGCACCTAAAAGAATCCAAATCAGATTCTGTGCGGCAAGGGTTTTCCCCTCATGGACCAGTTCGCTGTAAGTCAGGCCCTCGGTAGTGGTCCCGAGCCAGTACCCCAGCAAGGTGAGCAGAACGACCCATATACCTGCACCGGCTCCGGTAAACAGGGAAAAACGTGTCAGGTTCATCCGTGATATGCCCGCCGGAATGGATATCAGCTGTCGCACCACGGGTATCAAACGACAAACGAAGGTGGTGGCGTCTCCATATTTTCGAAAGAGTTGCTCCGCCCGATCAAGCTTTTGGGGTGCAAGGAAAAAATACTTGCCCCAGCGGTGGAGAAATGGACGACCCATTTTAAAGGACAGGAAGTAATTGATCCAGGCGCCGGTCAAGGAGCCGGCAATGCCGCAGGCAACGGCCAGGACAATGGCGGCCCATACAGGGTCATGGGGAAAGAACTCCCCCCTGGCGGCCATAAAGCCGGCGGGGATCATTACGATCTCGCTGGGAAAGGGAATGAATGAGCTTTCCACCGTCATGAAGAAAAAAACCAGCAGGGGCCCCCATGTGGCACCGAACCGAACCATTTCCTCAAGAAATGGAATCAGGTAGTCGATCAATTGGGCCTCCAGCCGAATTCTCCGACAAGTTTGACAAAACGGCATCCCCCCAGGTTGGTTTGATGAACCCCGTTTTGATCCCGAACCAGCTGGATCAGATCCTGAGAGTGCTGGTTGCCCACCGGAATCACCATGCGCCCCCCGATGGCCAGCTGATTCACCAGCACCGCCGGGATTTCAGGTGCGCCGGCAGTGACGATGATGGCATCGAAAGGACTTTCATCCTTCCAACCGGTGGTGCCGTCCGAATAGCGGGTCACGATATTGTGGTATCCCAGCCGGTCGAACAATTTTCGCGATTTGACGTAAAGGGGGTGAATGCGTTCGATGGTATAGACACGGTAAACGATCCGGGACAGCACGGCGGCCTGATACCCCGACCCCGTGCCGATCTCCAGAACCCGGTCATCGGGGCCGGGTTGGAGCGCCTGGGTCATTTCAGCCACCATAAAAGGCTGGGAAATCGTCTGTTGCTCGCCGATGGGCAGGGGAAAATCACTGTAGGCCTGGTCCATAAGCGCTTCACTGACAAACCGGTGGCGGGGCACCTGGCGCATGGCGGCCAGCACCCTGGGATCTGTAATCCCGCGGGCTTCTAACTGTTTTTTGACCATCTGGTGGCGCAGGCGTTCATATTTCATCACTGATCAACTCCCAGCCTTCATCTACCAGAGCCATGGAAACCGGTCAAGCGCATAGCGGAGGTCAACACCAAACCGCTTGCTTTTTTACCCAATACCCCATAATTAATGGCTATTCAGTGCCAACCCGAAACGACAGGCGAACATTTCTGCTCTCCATGGAAACGACCAAACATTTTATCATCTCCATTATGCTGGCTGCCCTGTTGATCGTCTGCGGCACCATCGGGTATATGCTCATTGAAGGATGGAATACGCTCGATGCCCTCTACATGACGATCATTACGTTAGCCACGGTGGGATATGGCGAAATTCACCCCATCAGTGACATCGGCCACATTTATACCATCGTTCTGATCGTCACCGGCGTCGGTTTCTTCCTCTACGTGATTGGTGCGGTCATACAGTTCATGGTAGAAGGACGCGTACGCTTATTACTAGGGAGAAGACGATTGGACCGAAGAATTGCACGACTGAAAAATCATTACATTCTTTGCGGTTACGGCCGCATCGGAAAGGTGATCTGCAACAAGCTGCTCAGGGAGAACCGCGCTTTGGTGGTGATCGATAAAAATACAAGCCTGGCGGAGACCCTGGACGGGCTAGGCTTTATCTATGTCTGCGGCGATGCCACGGATGAGGCTGTGCTGCTCAAAGCCGGCATTCACAAAGCCACAGCCTTGATCGCCGCCCTGGGCACCGATACCGACAATGTCTTTCTCGTTCTGACCGGCCGTCAGCTGGCGCCCCAGCTGCACATCATCGCCCGGGCCGGCACCGAACCGGCAAAAGCCAAACTGGCGGCCGCAGGGGCCAACACAGTGGAGGCGCCATACGAAACCGGCGCGGCCGCCCTTGCCCAGCGCATCATCCGGCCAACCGTCACCAACTTTCTGGATCTGGCGTTTGCCGACAGCAATACGGATATCCAGATGGAAGAGATCCCCGTGGCTTCTTCATCAAAGCTAGTCGGCGTGACCCTCAAGGATTCGGGAATCCGGCAAAATTACAATCTCATCATCATTGCCATCAAGAAAAACGATGACCGAATGATATTCAATCCGTCCTTCGAGGCCCGCATCCATGCCGGCGACACGGTGATAGCCGTGGGAGAGCCGGCCAACCTGATCAAACTGGCCGCCGAACTCAACCCGGAATAGGGCCGGCGCGGCCCCGTCGGAAGCGGTAAAAGCCATGATTCACCGCAAAGCACATCAATAGAGATCCGGTCCGGGCGGACCCTGTTTTTCAGAACCGGGCAAATCTCTTCTGTGATCTTAGTGGTCCAAAACCGTTTTTTAGGGATTCATCAAATCTTGTAAATCACGCGGGACTCGGTAATCACGATATCAACATATTTATCATGGGATTCCATGGGAACGGCGCTCCTGATCTGGTCTTCAAACACCAGTCCCACTTTTCGAGTGGTAATGGGCAGATCCGGAATGAGGCGATCATAGTATCCTTTTCCCAGGCCGATGCGACCGCCTTTCTCATCCATTGCCAATCCTGGAATGATGGCAATGTCCAGGCAGTCGATGGGAACGACCTTGCAGCGGGCCGGGTCAGGCTCGAGATTCCCACGCGGCCCCTGTACCAAGTCTTTGGCCGGATCATCAACTTTCAACAGGGTCATCTGGCAGGTTTCTTCATCAAACGCAGGCAACACGATAATCTTATTATACATATAGCTGCGTTCGATAATCTGCATGGTATCCACTTCACCCGCAGCCGGTGTATACAAAAGCGCTATCCGGGCCTCCAGGAAATTGGCGAACTCGAAAAGCCGCCCTTCAATTTCCTTGGTTTTGGCGCTCAGCACATCGGCTTTCAGTGATGTGACGACTTTAAGAATCTCATCGCGAATTTCCTGCTTCTTCTCTCGGATTTCCTCCATCGGGTTTCTCCAACATGTTCTCATTGAATTGAGTCATCAGGTTCGGGGGATAGAAGTCAACGTACAATAATCATTGACCAAATCGGGTGTTTTAAGTACAGTTGCGTGAGTATTCGGCTCCACTTTCTTCAGGTCGACAGCTGAAAAAAAACCAGCCTGTATGGGGTTAATGCCAAATTCATGCGATAAAACTTTTCAAATATAGGGATTTAAATGTTAGAAATCAAGTTCGTCAGACAAAATTTAGACACTGTCCGCCAGGCCCTTGAAAATCGGGGTGCCAAGGCGGACTTGACGGCATTTATCCGGGCGGATGAAAAACGGATCACCGTACTGGGGGAAATCGAGGCGCTGCGTCACCGCCGCAACGTTGTCTCGAATGACATAGCCGCCCTCAAAAAGGCCGGTGAGAACGCCGATGCTCTCGTAGCGGAAATGCGGGATGTCGGGGATCGGATCAAAGCGCTGGAAAAAACACTCTTCCTTCAGGAAGAGACATTGTCCGAGGTGCTTCTGGGAATTCCCAATATCCCCCACCCGTCCGTGCCTATCGGGCGCAACGAAGCGGACAACACCCTGGTCAAGACCCACGGCGAACCCACCGTCCTGGATTTCGAACCCAAGCCGCATTGGGATATCGGCACTGATCTAGGCCTTCTCCATTTTGATCGCGCGGCCCGGATCACCGGTGCCCGCTTTCCGCTCATCATGGGCGACGGTGCCCTGCTTGAGCGTGCACTCTACAATTTCATGCTCACCATTCACACCTGCGAACATGGATACACGGAAATTTTGCCGCCTTATATTGTCAACCGCCAGACCATGACCAATACAGGGCAGCTTCCCAAATTCGAAGAAGATCTGTTCAAGCTGGAAAACTGGGACTATTTTCTGATCCCCACAGCCGAAGTGCCGGTCACCAATATTCACCAGGGTGAAACGATCCCTGAACAGCAGCTTCCGATTTACTACACCGCCTTTACGCCGTGCTTCAGATCGGAGGCCGGTTCATATGGTAAGGACACCCGGGGATTAATCCGACAGCACCAGTTTCACAAAGTCGAGTTGGTCAAATTCACGACCCCCGAGCAATCCTATGCCGAACTGGAAACCTTGCTGGACAACGCGGAAACCATCCTGCGCCGCCTGGAACTGCCCTATCGCGTCATTACCCTGTGTACGGGCGACATGGGTTTTTCGGCTGCCAAGACTTACGATATCGAAGTCTGGATGCCGGCCCAGGGGGTTTACCGGGAGATTTCATCGTGCAGCAACTTTGAAGATTTTCAAGCCCGACGCGCCAATATCCGCTTCAAGCGTAAAGGACAAAAAGGCTCCCAGCTGGTGCACACCTTGAACGGGTCAGGGCTGGCCGTGGGCCGCACCCTGGCCGCCGTCCTCGAAAATTACCAGCAGGCGGACGGTTCGGTGATCATCCCTGAAGCGCTTCGCCCCTTTATGGGGGGAAAGGACCGCCTCCGCAAATGAAACCGAACGATTTCCCAGAGGAGATAAAACCCTACCTTATCCCCAAACCAACCGGACGACTGGTCTATCATTGCCTGGGATGTGCCGCACAATTCGATATCGCCAAGCTGTTGTATACCTGCCCGGACTGCGGCCAGGTACTGCTGATCCAGGATGAGCAATTTGAACGGCTGAAACAAATTCCCGGTGAAATGTGGCATCGTATTTTCGATTACCGCCGTATGCTGACCATTCCGTCACTTAAAGGCATCTATCGCTATCATGAGTTTCTGGGGCCGGTAATCCCCCTGGACGCCGTGGTTTACCTGGGAGAAGGCCACACCCCCATCGTGGAAGCCAACCCGCATCTGCAAAAATTGGCGGGCATTCGATTCTACTACAAAAATGACGGCCAGAACCCTTCCGCGTCATTCAAGGACAGGGGGATGGCCAGTGCGTTGAGCTACATCAATTTTCTGATTTCCAGCGGCACGGTGAACGAAATCCTTGCCATTTGCGCCTCCACGGGCGACACATCCGCAGCAGCAGCGCTATATGCGGCCTACCTGCGGCCGCACATCAAATCGGCGGTGCTGCTGCCGCACAAAAAGGTGACCCCCCAGCAGCTGTCCCAGCCCCTGGGAAGCGGCGCCCGGGTTTTTGAAATTCCCGGAGTCTTTGATGATTGCATGAAAGTGGTGGAAGCCCTGTCCGAGCAATATGACGTTGCATTGCTGAACTCCAAAAATGCATGGCGCATCCTGGGCCAGGAATCCTTCTCCTACGAAATCGCCCAGGAATTCGAATACCAGATGGCCGACAAAGTGGTGGTGGTTCCCATCGGCAATGCCGGCAACATCACGGCTGTCATGAATGGATTCATTAAGTTTTTCCTGGCGGGGATCATATCCGCCCTGCCCAAAATCATCGGCGTGCAATCCTCCCATGCCGATCCGGTATACCAGTACTATCGCGAAACGGATGCGAACAAGCGTCGCTTCAGGGCCCAGACGGTAAGGCCTTCAGTGGCCCAGGCGGCCATGATCGGCAACCCGGTTTCCATGCCGCGGGTCATCCGGTTGGTGGAACGCTATAACGAGCTGGCCGGCCGCCGGCGCGTTCATTTTGTCCAGGTTGCCGAGCAGCAGATCATGGACTGGCAGCTGCGGGCCAACCGCAACGGCCACATTGCATGTACCCACGGCGGTGAATGTCTCGCCGGACTCAGTGCCGCCGTCTCACAAAATATCATAGACACCGGCGAAACGGCTATCGTGGACTCCACTGCCCATGCGCTGAAGTTTGCCGGATTTCAAGACCTCTATTTTGCCAATCGCATGCCGACCGAATATGAAATATCAGCGGACAGCCGATTGGTCAACGCCCCCAGCTATGTGCACCCCCGGGGACTGAAGCAGGTGCCGGCGCCGGGAAAACCATTGGAGGGCCGGGCATTCGACGATTTTGTCCAAAGCGTTACAGGCGCCATTGCCCGGGAACTTGGCCTCAGAATAAAAACGTAACCGTAATTTTGTCCCCTTAATGAATCGAAGTAGTCTGATGAAGCGTCCAATGCATTGCTTTTTTACAACTCTCCGGTACTGGCTGCTGACGCTGTTCGTCGCCTGTTCAATTAATACGGCAGGACATGCCAGCAGCCTGGTCTACAAAAACTATATCGTGCGCTATGACCGGGGCTGGGATATCCTGTGCGAGCCTTATGTCGTTCAGAAGGACGACTGGATCCTGAAGATCTTCCGCCAGAAGGGCGAAATCTCCCACCGGGACTTTCGCGATTTTACCGGCATCTTCCAAAGACTCAATCCGCATATCAAAAACATCGATATGGTGCGCCCCGGCCAGCGAATCGATATCCCCCTGCGCAAACTGGAACACGGCACGTTGCCCGGACAATCCAGCGGCGTGGTATCCATTCCCTTTGTCACCCTGGCCAAAGTCACCGAGGTTATTTCAAGCCATTCCCAGGTCCACCATGTCCGCCGGGGAGACACCGTATCCCGCCTGATCGCTGAAAAATACGGCCGTTACGGCAGCCCATCCTATCTGGAAGGCATTAAACTATTTAAAGCCGCCAATCCGCAGGTCAAAGACCTCGACCTGATTTATGCCGGTCAGAAAGTGTACCTCCCCGATCCGGCCATGCGTGAACAGCCCTGGTACGATGCCATGTATGACCCGGCCGGCAACCTCAAGGAAACGGTCGGGCAGAATCAACCGCCTGAAGCCGACACCGCAGCGGCACCGACACCCCTGCCCCTGCCGGCCGCCATCCCGGCGGCCCCCAAAACCGAGCCCCCGGCAAGCCCTGTTGCCGAAGCTGCGGCAGCGGTAGGCGGTACCCTTCGCAATAAAGGAACCTATTTCCTGCCCCGGCCCAGCGGTGATGATTTCGAGCTGGACTTGTCACGCCATCCCGTTCTTGAACTGCAAGACGATACAAAAATGGTTTTTACTTCCGGCCGGCATATCATGGATCTGGATACGGAAACATTTGAACAAACATGGCCGGAAATCAAACCCGTTACCGTTGACGACCAGGCCACGGTGGAAGAAATTATCGGTGCGATTTTTGAAAACCTGGAACCCGCCGATGAAAGCGCCGCTGCGGAATTGTTTATTGACGGTGATGGCGTGCATATCGCCGTCCGGGCCAAATGGATTCGCCCGGAAAATGAGGGCCGTCAACTGTGCATCACCCCCATTGCCGACCCAGCCCAGCAAACGCCGGATGCCATCCGCCGCTATCTTGAACAGAACGGCATTGTCCTCAAAGAAATACTGCCTGATGGCAAAAGCCCGGCGCCGGCGTATGATGACCAACAACGGCATGCCGTAAAAAACATTCTGGCGCTGGCACCGACAGGACAGAAAGATTTCGTCAAGATCATCTCCCGCACCCTGGGATTCACTTATGCGCCCAACATCGCCATCTCTTTTCCCTATGCCGGCATCCAGGTGCAGGCCTTCGCAGATATGATATCCGTAACCGGTGGCCGGGAGGTGTTTGTGGATTTCGGCGACTTATACGGCGATGCACTGTCGGCCATCAGCGCCACCGGCCTGACCGTGCTTCAAATCAGCGCCGATGAAAATTACGATGCCATTGTCCGAAAACTGCTTGCCGCTCTCGGACTGGCATTTGAACAAAACCCCACGCTGCTTGCCGCCAACAGGCCGGCCGACTTCAACACCAGCATTACCGTGGCCGGCGTCTCTTATACCCAAAACAATGACGAGCGGCTGCTGCTTTCCGGCGCCAATTTGCCGCCGGCCGTCACCGATCTGCTGTACGCCCGGGGTTTTGATTTGGTGGTTTGGTAGAAACAGACAAGTGAGACAGAGGTTAATCCAATGAACCAACGGACATGGTCCACATTGTGCCTTTTTTTGATTCTGGCCGGTACCATCGGCCTGTACGCCTGCAGCGGACAATCCACGCAGAACAATTCACGCATGGCCGAAGCAACCCGTGAAATCGGCGAGGCCTACATGCGCCAGGGAGATTATACCGCCGCTTTGCGGGAACTGATCAAGGCAAAGGAGCTCAACCCTGCCGATCCCATCGTGCATTTCGATCTGGGCATCTGCTACATGGTGAAAAAACGGATGCCCGACGCCGTTGGCTATTTTAAAAAGGCCATTGCCCTGAAGCCCAGCTATGCGCCGGCGCGCAACAATCTGGGCATGGCCTACCTGTCGATGAAAGAGTGGGATGCCGCCATCGCGGTCTTTGAAGAAATCACCCGGGACGCCCTCTACGCCACCCCGCACTACGCCCTGTCCAACCTCGGCCTGGCCTATTACCACAAGGGCCAGTACAACAAGGCCCTGACCTACTTTAAGGAGGCCCTCAAGATCCAGGAAAATTTCGTCAATGCCCTGCGGGGCGCCGGCCGCACCTACCTGGCCATGCATGAGGGCCGCCTGGCGCTGCGCTATCTGGCGCGGGCCGTACAGCAGGCGCCCCAGGTGGCCGAAATCCACTACGAGCTGGGTGAGGCCAATTTGATGATGGGACGCACGGACCAGGCCCTGATCTCGTACGAAACGGCTTTCGATCTGGCCGCACCGGAAAGTGAAATCGCCATCAAGGCCAGACAGAGAATTCAATCCATCCGGTAACTATCATGATAGGATTTATGGTTATTGGATTGCCCGCCAGGGGTATATTTAATAGCGGTTCAGTTTGTTACGCGTTGCATGCCGATGTTATTAACTCTGGCGCGAGGCAACCAACATAGCCGTTTCTTGGGAGTGTCTTTTCGCGGCCATGGTAGAAAAATTGGCCAAAAATATCGCGGCGGTGGAGTGCCCCTCCAAACTAAACATTTCATCGGCCATTTAGCGAGTTACCAGCATTTCACTGTAAAAGTCGGATATAAATACCGATAGTTGAATCTTAGTGGATTAAAAAATCACCTACCAAACAAAACAACCCGCCCTGGAAAGTGGCGGGTTGTTTTGTTTATTGTCAATTGGCGATATCAGCTATGAAATCAAATTCTTATTATGAGCATTTATTGAAATCAGCGAAATGAACCGGTGTCCATGGTGTAGTAATATCAAACTCCTGATCTTCCAATGTTCTGCAATTCAATATCACCTGGAAATCGTAGACCAAGTCAGTGGTTCCAGCCTCCGAATAAGTTATAGAAACCACAGGAGGGCCCGGATCTAGAACAACCACATAATCTTCAAGGAACAAGCTAAAGCTCCCGAGAACGGTTTGTGCATAATAGATTTTATCGCCCTGGGACCAAACAAGCAGTCCGTCGATGGTAAGGGTATCACCAGGATTAATGATAGGCGAAGTATAGTTGTAGCTTGCCGGGTTTAGAACGGTGCCAGTAAGTGCGGGCATCTCATCGGCCGTCAAATCCTCCCATACGCCCAATTGTGGATCTCCATCGTCCACTTCAAAGTAATCTCCATGGTTCCGGCGAAAGCGCACCTCATAGCCTTCTATCCGAAACTTGGCCGCCGTGTCATCGGCCTCAACTATAATTTTCACATCGAAAGGAAAATTGGTTTCGACATCGTCAGGCGTAGATAAATTACCGTCACAATCATTGAAAAAGACATCGATTTCCTGGGTATCATCATCACCGTCCTTAGGGATCGCCTGGGCGCTATAACGCGTTGGAGCCTCATCAAACAAATCCGAATCGCCGCCGCAGCCGATGAACAGTGCCAGGACTGCCAGAAAGCCGATTAAGCCCGTAAATTTTAATTTGAACCGTCGCATATCCTCTTCTCCTTCATAAAAAACTTAATTGATCGTCTGCGCCACTTCTTGTTCCAACTGTACAATACGGGGCGTAATGAATATCAGCAGTTCGTCATCCGAATTGGAGCTGGTGTTGTTTTTAAACGCCCAGCCCAGTACCGGTATCTTGGAAAGCACGGGGAATGCATTGGAACCCTCGTTGTGGGTGCGTTTGACAATGCCGCCGATAACCACGGTGTCCCCATCGTTGACCAGCAGTTCGGTCTGCGCCTCGTTGGTGGCCACATTGGGCACGCCTGCGGTAATGCCGGCCACATCATTTTTGGTAATATAGATGATGAGCGAGATGCGGTTGTCCGGCGTCACATGGGGGGTAACCTCCAGCAGCAGGTCGATGTTCTTGAACGCCACCGAGGAGCCGCCCGAAGAGTCGCGCTCCAGGTAAGCGTATTCCAGGCCCTGTTTGATCTTGGCTTTCTTGTTGTCCAGGGTCAAAATTTTGGGCGCCGAGAGAATGCGCCCCTCGCCGGTGGTCTCCAGGGCATTGAGCCGTGCATTGAGCACGAACGGAACCCCCGAAAGGCGTGAAAAGCTCAACCCGATGGAGGAATTGCTGGCCGACGGGAAGTTCATGGCCATATCCGTGGTGGTGTTCCAGTCGGTACCCGGCATGATGCCGGGTCCATAGTTCAGGCCCCAGTCAATGCCCAGTTCCTTGGAAAAATCCTTGCTGACCTCCACCACCCGCGCTTCGATAATGACCTGGGCCGTCACCTTGTCGATGCGTTTGACAATAGACTCGGCCTGGCGCACCTTGGCTGCCGTGTCGGTGACGATCACCTGGTTGTTTTTGGAATCCACGGTGACGCTGCCCCGGCCGCTGGTCAAAATTTTCTCGATATGGGGTTTGACCTCGGCATCCGCATTGGAGTAACTGACGGGAATATATTTGGTCACCAGCGGCTCCAGGGCCTTGGCTTCTTCGCGGGCCTTGCGCAGGGACTCCAGCTTGGCCTTTCTCAAGTCGTCTTCTCTTTTGAGGGTCTCCAGTGTGGCGATGCGAACGATATCGCCTTCATGGGTCATGCCCAGCTGGTTCATGCGCAGCACCAGGTCGAGCACCTGGTCCCAGGGAACCGGTTGGTCCAGGGTCATGGTCACTTTGCCGGTGACGTCCTTGTCGATGGCGAAATTCTTGCCGCTGATTTCACGCAGAATGCGAAAGACATTCTTGATATCGGTGTCGTAGAAATCCAGGGCGATTTTCTCGCCGGTATATTTTTTCTTGCGGGGACTCAGCAGGGCTTTGAGTTCCAGATCCTCCCGCATGAGTTTGTCTTCAAGTTCGGCATCCGTGGGCACCGCTGACGCCGGCATGGCCACCGGCGACGGAGCGCCGCCGTCTTGCATCATTGCTGCAGCCGGGACGGCACCACTGCCAGGGGCATCGCCCATTACACCATCGGCCATTTCCTGCTTCCAGGCCGGCAACTGGGCTTGCTCCAGAGGTTTGGGCGGCACCGAGGAGGCCTCGAAGTGAATCAGCAGCATATTGCCGGTCTGCTCGGCAACGTAAGCCACCGGTTCACGCATTTCAATGGATACCCGGCTTTCACTTTTATCCTTGGAAACCTGGTAGGGCACGATACGGTCCACGGCGCTGTTGAACCGGGTGGTGATCAGCGCCCGCTGCCGATAGGAAGGAATCCGCGTATTGAGCAGTTCAATTTCAATTTTTTTGGGGCTTATTTTCCGAATCTGGTAATTCACTGCATGGGTCGTTCCCAGCACCAGCGTCGACTTGCCTTCGGACTGGCTGAGAAAATCAATCTTATTCACCCAGGCGGTGGTTTTGGCAACTGCCGCCGAGGAAGTTGTATTTTCAATGGAGGATTCATTATAAGTGGCGACTGCCGCAGTCTTGCCAGAGTCCTGCAGGGCCGGTTGGCTTTGGGATGCCGTTGTCATCTCAAGCGGCCGGGCTTCTGTCGCCGTTACAGCCGGCGCCGGTTCATCAATGTCGGGCCTGTTAAAAGCCAGCATGACGCTGTTGCCCTGCCGCGTGGCCGTATAAGTGGCATCCGCCGACAATTGGAACTCCACTCTCGCCGTACGTCCCTCATTGCCGTCGCTGATCAGCACCTGATCGATGAGAGTGCTTTCGAGTTTTGGCGGCACGGATAACCGGCGTGTTGTCGTTGCCGGAAACACCAGGACCACAGACAACGGATCCGGCTTCTTGAAGGCCGAAAACGTCAGCGGGCCGTCGGCGGACACTGTCACAAAAGTGGCATCGGCAGTCTCGGACGAAGAGATGTTGTCAATGGACACCAGGTTATCCGCCGGTTTGTCCTGTTGGTCTGCGCCCGTAGAGCCGGATTGGGTGGCACATCCGCTCAGCATAAGGGTCAAACCAAACAGGGTGACAATCAATACAGCAAATTTCGATCTTATTGTTCTCATATTAAAGCTCTCCAGCAGGTTTCTGAAGTTTTAGCTCAGTATTTTGAATGATGAGTTCCCCCAATACATTCTCGATCTCTTCCTCTACAACCACCCGAGCCCTGTCAATTAGAATCACCTGGCCCGAATTAAGGCCGATATATGTCCCCTTTTTAACCACGTACCCCTTGCCGGTGGCATCCTCAACGATGGCACTGTTCCCCCGGGGGGTGCGCATGATGGCCGATAGCTTCAATTGGCTCAGGGCAACCCTTTCCAGGGGTGTCTGAGGGACCCTTTTCTTGCGTTTCTCTTTGCTGGAAACAACTTCGGTCTCACCGGGCTCTTCTTTGAACAACGGCTCAAAAGGATCGAAGCGCCCTTCAGGATCGTAGCTGCTGGCAATCTTCAAGGATGCTTCAATCAGTGCCGAAGCGTTCTCTTCAGCCAATTCACCGCCGGCCGCCGGGCCAGCTGCAGCCGTTTCCGGAGCGGGTGTTGCTTCTTCCCTATTTTCGGAAGATGCCGATGAATTTGATGTCGGCGGCGCGGGTTGGGAAGGGGTTATTTTCTGCACCATGGGCGCCTTGGCTTCAGGCGGTGCTTTCTCCTTGCACGACATGACCCCCGCCATTGCCACCGCAACAAGTATCATCAACGTGGTTTTGCCTATTTTACTCATCTGCGCCTTCACCTATTTCTATTGTGTTCGTCGCCGGCCCTTGCGCTGGCCACCACTGGCGGCCTGGGCCGATTCCACGAATTTATAGGTCACCGCCTGACAGACAGTGGTTAGACTGCCGCCTACGTCCTTTTGCCCCTGGGGTGTCATTTTGATGTTACGTATGTTGACAATACGCGGCAGGTTGGCCACTTTATCAAAAAATACCGCCACTTGATGGTATGTCCCGGCCACATTGATATCCACCGGAATCTCGGCATAAAACCCTTTAACGCTCTCCGGTTTGGGCTGGAACAACAGAAATTCCAGTCCGGCATCTTTTCCCGCCTGGGAAATGCCGGCCAGCAGGGAAGGGATTTCCTCTTTCTCCGGCAGTGCCCGCATCACAGTCCGGTACTGGGTCTCTTTCTGTTTCATTTTGCTGCGCCAGTCGTTTAGCTCCTGGGCGTTTTTCTTCGCCTTGGCCAGCTCCGCCTGGATCGCGACCAGCCGTTTGTCGAGCTGTTCGATGGTGTCATATTTGGGCCGGAAAAAAAACCAGTACGAAACCCCAACAATAACCAAGAGCGTGACGGCATATATCACGATTCGCTGGATTTTGGTCAGCCGCTCCATCTTCTCGAAATAGGGCGCCAGTTTGCGGTTGGACGTGGTGTTTTTTGCCATTATTTTTTGACCTCTGCCGGTTCCTGCTGTTTTTGTTTCTTGCTGAAATTCAAATCAAACTGCTTTAATTTCAGGTCATTGCCCTGGTTTTTGAATTGTTTTATGGACGCCAGACGCACATTTTCGAAGTCCCCCGACTTTTCTATGCGTGTCATAAAGTCGGCAACGGTCTGGTTATCGATGGCAATGCCGCTGAGCTTGAATTGATTCACATTTTCTTCAATCTGGGTGTACCACATGCGCTTTTCCACCAGCAGCCGGTACAGGCGGTCCATGTTTTCCACGGGTGCCTTGCGGTCCGCTTCCAGGGCAGTGATCACATCGATCTTTTGATCCAGCACCTTGAGCTTCTTTTTGATTTCAGCAATCTCGTCGTTGATTTTCTTGTACTTGGCCACCTGGGCCTGGGTACTGCTGATCTCTTTATTGAGATCAGTGATGCGCCCGCCCAGATAGCTGTTGTGCCAGAAAACCAGAAGCAGGACAACGATGATCGAAAGAAAGAAGATACTGACCTGCCTGCGGATATTCTCTTTTTTCTTTGCAGCTCGATATGGTAGTAAATTGATACGTATCATTTGTCATCCACTTTGCGGGTTGCCAACCCCATGCAAATAGATGCCTGGGGCGCAATTTTTTCCAAGTACTCGGTATCAAACTTGTCACTGTCAATGTAAAAGCGTTGAAAAGGATTGATGGTTTCCACCTCGGCAGAGGTTTCGACGGCCAGCAGCTGCCGCAGTTCCTGGATATTGCCGCCGCCGCCGCTGAGTACAATCTTTTTAATCTGATCATCCGGATAGGTCGAATAAAAGAAATCCAAAGCCCGCCGTATTTCAGTGCACCAGTCGGCCACCACGGATGAAATAATGTCCGACAAATCTTCGGGGGAAATTTTATCGCTGCCTTCGCCGAATTTAATGGCCTCGGCCTCTTCGATAGAACAGTCGATCAGGGATGCAATCTTCTGGTTGATCTGACCGCACCCCAGAGAAACATCCCGCATGAAAACGGAATTGCCCCCCTTGAGAATGTTCAAGGAGGTCTTGCTGGCACCAATATCGATCAGGGCCACATTCTCTTCTGAACTGGGTTCGTAATTGATTTCAAAAATATTTTGAAGGGCAAATGCATCCACATCGATAGTTCGCGGTTCCAGCCCGGCCAATTCAGCCAAATTGACATAATCGTTGACCATTTCCTTCTTGGCAGCCACCAGCAGGACATTCATCTGGTTGGGATTGTTCTCGTTCTCGCCAAGAATCTGAAAGTCCAGGTTCACGTCATTGATGTCGAAAGGAATGTACTGCTCGGCTTCAAAGTGGATGGTATCCTGGAGTTGGTCTTCGGTGGCGGTCTGAACGCTGATCTTTTTTACGATCACCGAATAACCGCCAATGGATAATGCTACGCCGCTGTTTTTAATACCGTACGATTTGAAAAGGTTCTTCAGCGTGTCGGCCACAGCCTCGGGATCTTTGATGGCCCCGTCTTCAATAAGCCCGGCGGCGATATCCGTCATACCGAATTTTGAGAGCGTAAAACCTTTTTTGCTCTCCACAATTTCAGCCGCCTTTATTGTGTTCGAGCCGATATCGAGTCCCACCAGTCGATTGCGTTTGGTACCAAACATAGTCAATTCTCATCCACCAAAAATTTTTTTTGCATCTGACAAGCTATAGCCAAGCGCCAACAAGATCTTCCGTTTGGTTTCCATTCTGCATGGCATTCCCTCTTCGATTCGCGAAATGGTAATCGGCGATACGTTGGCTTCTCTTGCAAGTTCTGATTTGCTCATTAGCAGCGATTCACGAATTTTTTTTAAGGAATTTTTAGCCATGTTCAATTTTTTATCCACTCATGTTTTCAAAAAGATATTTACTTCTCAAACTCAACCATTTTCTGTCCTCTTTTGTCATCTTGATATCCATCCTCAACAACATTTGTCATACTGTCAAGCAAAATTATACATAATTTATATATAATTTTGTCTATTTAAGCTATATAGTATCCAATTTTTTGACACAACAACATCTTGTGCCTGTATCCCAAAAAATTTTCCGGCGACGATCTGCGGCTCGCGGAAAGAACGTATCAGGGTACCATCGCTGCGGCCTGAATCGTGTCCTTTGAATTGCGCCGTTTTTGCCATAATGCCCCGGTCCGTATAGATTATTGCCGCCCGCAGCTTGACTTTGTCCAGATGGTTCCTCTATAGAACCCATATGCCTTCCGGCTGCCGGTAGAATGGAAACCGATCGGCATAAATGGATTCTGCACTGTCCGTTTCGTTCGTCATCGGTTTATGCTTTGCAAACTTTAGGCCTAAACGATAATAAACCTATAATAAGTCTGCCCCCACCTAAAGTGAGAATGGACGATGCCCTTCATGCCGAAAAAAGCCATATCCGAAAAAGCGAAACCGTTTCGCCTGGTCAAATATTTTTCTTTTTTCAGCCTGATCCTGATTTTTTCCGGCACCATCATTCTGTCCGTACTCAACACCCACTGGATTCGATCCATGCAATTCGCCAAGAGCGAAGATTACGCCCTGCTGCTCATCGAAAATCTGAATCACCAGGTATTTATGCAGTTCATTCTCCCGGTGGGGCTCAAATACGGCAAAATCGAATTGAGAAACAAAGATCAGTTCGAACGCATGGACAGCGTGGTGCGCAGCACATTGCACAGCTTTAAAGTCGATATGGTCAATATATATGGTATAAAGGACCTGGTGGCCTACAGCTATTCAAAAGATCTGATCGGCATCGAAAATATTGGCGGCACCAGCTTTCAAAGGGCGCTCAGGGGCGAACCCACCTCCAAGCTGGTTCAGACCGGCAGTTTCTGGCAGCTTTTTCTGGGTGTCCCGAAAGAGATCAAAATCATCACATTCGCCCCTTTGCGCGCCGAAAAACCCCTGTCCCCGATGGCCGGTCCGGTTCTGGGTGTGGTCGAAATCGTACAGGATCTTTCAAACGATTACGAAAGCATTTTTCGCTATCAGGTCATGACCCTGGTCACGGTCAGCGGTGTCATGCTGATATTGTTTCTAATCATGATCATCGTCGTCAAACGCGGGGAAAGCATCATTCAGAAAAGAGCCCAGGAGCGCCTCAAACTCAAAGAGCAACTCAGCCGGGCCAAACATCTCTCCTCGCTGGGGGAAATGGTGGCCGGCGTGTCCCATGAAATCCGCAACCCGTTGGGAATTATCAGCAGTTCAGCGGAATTATTGAAAAAAAAGATGCCCGCCGGCGACGCCTCAAGCCGAATTCCCGATATTATCATCGAGGAATCAACACGCCTGAACAACATTATTACCGACTTTCTCAATTTTGCCAGGCCCAGAGAACCCAACCGGTTTCCATGCCGCATCGAAGCCGTCATTGCGAAAAATATCGATTTTTTGTCTCCCCAGATCGAGAACAACGGATACACCATCCGGACCCGATATGACAGAAATCTTCCCGAAATCCAGGCCGATGCAGATATGCTCTATCAAGCGTTTCTCAATATATTGATCAACGCCATGCAAGCCATGCCGGATGGGGGAACTATTGACATCGTAGCCAAATCAGATGAAAGAAGTCTCTGGATTGCGTTTGAAGACCAGGGTGATGGTGTGTCCCCGAAGGCCAGGGAAAAAATCTGGGACCCGTTTTTCACCACAAAGGACAAAGGGACGGGGCTTGGCCTGGGGATCGTTAAAAACATCATCGAAACCCATGAGGGGCAAATCCGCTTAGAAAACCGTTCCGAAGGCGGAACCCGGGTTTCCATACGGCTGCCTGTGGACAAGAAAGAATAGCCATGGATACTATATTAATCGTAGACGATGAAAAAAACTACCCCCTGATCCTGAGCGCCGTGCTCCAGGAGGAAGGTTTTGAGGCGCTCACGGCCAACAGTGCCATGTCGGCGATCGAAATTATCACCCAATCCGACGTTGACCTGGTCTTGACCGACATGAAAATGCCGGGAATGGACGGCATTGAATTGCTTGAGAAGATAAAGGAGAAAAACGCCGAACTGCCCGTAATCATGATGACTGCCCATGGTACCGTCGAGAAGGCCGTGGAGGCCATGCAAAAAGGCGCTTACAACTATATCCTGAAGCCTTTCGACAACAAGCAGCTGGTCATCTATGTCAACAAGGCCATGGCCATGTATCGGGTGGTCAAGGAAAACCGCCGGCTTCGCAGCGCCATAGCGTCCAGGTACAGCTTCGGCAATCTGATCGGTAAAAGCAAACCCATGCAAAATATTTTTGATACCATCACGAAGGTGGCACCGTCCACCGCAACGGTGCTCATAGAGGGCGCAAGCGGGACGGGAAAAGAGCTGGTGGCCAAATCGATCCACTTTAACAGCCCCCGGAGCAACAATCCATTTGTGGCCGTCAATTGTTCGGCGCTGGCGGAAAGTCTGCTTGAAAGCGAATTGTTCGGCCATGAAAAAGGGGCTTTCACCGGTGCGGTGGCCATGAAAAAAGGACGGTTCGAACTAGCCGACGGCGGGACCCTGTTCCTGGACGAAATCGGGGAACTGTCCCCGCCGATGCAGGTCAAACTGCTGCGCGTTCTTCAGGAAAAAGTATTTGAACGCGTCGGCGGTGTACGCCCCATTTCCGTCAATATCCGATTGATTGCAGCGACCAACAAAGCCCTGAAAGACGAAATCCGTATGGGTCGTTTCCGTGAAGACCTTTTTTACCGGCTCAATGTGGTCCATGTGGTTTTGCCGCCGCTCAGAGAACGAGCCGAGGACATTCGGCCCCTGGCGGCACATTTTATCCAAAAATACGCCAGCGCCCACCGCAAAGATTCGCCCGTTACCCATATGGAACAGGAAGTGGAAAGGATTTTCTTTGATTACAGCTGGCCCGGAAATGTGCGCGAACTTGAAAATGTCATCGAACGGGCCATGGTGATGTGCTCCGATCAAGTCATCAAGGTTGAAGACCTGCCCGCTGATTTCAAGACCAATGCCTACAAAGACAGCCGGGTCCGGCTGGAAAGCCTGCCCACCAAAGCGACCCTTTACGAAACCCTGGTGCATGTGGAAAAGGAGATGATTCTGCGTGCGCTCAGAGAAACCGATTATGTCCAGAGCCATGCGGCGACCCTTCTGGGAATCGGCAAAAGCGGATTGAATCAGAAAATCAAAAAATACGGCATCTCGGTCGTCAAAGAGGATTGAGTCAAATCTTTTCGCGAACCAGGCCGGTATACATGGAATCCGGAAAATCGGCGGAAAGCCGCTCGTACACTTTTTTAACCTCGTCCGGCTTGCCCATTCGCTCATAGAGCACCCCGAGGTTAAACAGGGCGGCATCCTTCAAAACGGCGTTGCCGGTATTGACCAGACGTTGATATTGGACAACGGCCGCAGTGTCGTCACCTTTTTGCTGCAGCGCCGACCCCAGGCCGCTCAACAAGGTATTCATCAGAGACGGATCACCCTCAAAATCTTCCAGAGCGCCCTGATAATACGTCACGGCGTCATCATAAGCCCCCCCGGCCAGGCAGATGTGACCGAAAATAATGCGCCCCAGTCGTCCTGCCGACTGTCCGCCGTAAGATTCGATTAAATTTTCGAAATCACCCCGTACCGCAGCCAGGGCCTTATCTGCCGGCCCGATGTTCATCTCGGCCTGGTATTTGGCCATGGACTGACCAAGCAGCAATGCGGCATTCTGTGCGCCACGCTCCTGAAAGTAGCCGAATGCCGCGATCAAAACCAGGGCAACGAAAAAACCGGCCAGGCCAAAGGTCAACGCTTTGGTGTTTTCTCTGGCCCATCGAATGACCCGGCCCGTGGTGGTTATAAATTCATCCGGTTCCTTCAGCAGCTGTTTGCGGGTCAACCGTTTCTTTGCCATTTTTCCTCCGCTCTATTGCGTATTGTTCTCCATTTGTCTTCAGACACATTGGCTCCCGTCACTTGGCAAACCGCATGGCCGCATCGGGACGCCAACGCACCGCTGCCCGTAAGCGAAAAGCCATTCAACAACCCGAACAGGAATCCGGACGCCCACAAATCTCCGGCGCCGGTGGTATCCACCGCGGTTCCATCGCCATACGGCGCAACGGGGCAACGATACTGCCCGCAGGCCACACAGCTGCCGCGAGCGCCCAGTTTCAGTACTGCCAGATCCGCCTGGGCGGCCATTTCCGACAGGGCCTCCTGTTCATCATCTAACCCCGTGTAGGCCCTGGCTTCATCTTCATTGGCAATCAGGATATCTACATATTGACGAACGATATCCGGCAGCAGATCCCGGGCCGTTTCAACGACGGTATAGCTGGCCAGATCCAGGGATATTTTGGCGCCCGCCTTTCGGGCCGCCTCCATCACGGCCAGAATCAAGTCCCGGTTGAACAGCAGGTAGCCTTCGATATGGACAATGGCGGCATGGTCAAAAGCCGACGCCGCCACCTCATCCGGTTGCAGTTCGGCGGAAGCCCCCAGGTCGGTGAGCATGGAACGCTGGGCATCCGGTGTAATGATGGAGAGCACGCGGCCCGTTGCCGAACTGGATTCAAACAGCATAGGCTCCACATGCTGCCGTTGAAGATCGGCTCGAAACAGCCGGCTCATGGGGCCGCTGCCGCATTTGCCCATAAATCGCGCCTTGCCGCCCAATTGGCCGATACCCACCATGGTATTGCATGCCGAGCCGCCCGGCACGATTCGGGGCTCGGTGGGCGCCGACGCCACGGTCCGTTCAATGGCCGTCTTATCCACGTATACCATGCCGCCTTTGACCGCACCGGCCTGGCCGACAAATTCGTCATCCCCATGGATCAGAATATCGATCAGGGCCGAGCCCACCCCGACGATGGTATCCTTGCCGGGATCAATTCCCGTGTAGTGTGTCATCTATCACCATACCAGCGCATCGAAAATCCAGCCGACGTCCCCATCGGCGTGCTGCACTTTCAGCCAGCGCTCTTTTTTCTGCAGCACCTTGAACGGCGTCCCCTTGTTTGCATCAAAGGAGAGGCTGAACGTGGTACCCGGTCCAGTGCGGATATTGGCGCGCGGCACTTTGACAATAACGGTGGGTGTCGAATCCAGCAGGGAGCTGTGAATCCAGCCCTCATCCCCTTCAAAGTCGGCAAAGCGGAACCAGTCGCCTTTTTTTTCAAGAACCAACACCGGGTGATATTTTTCCAGCTGCCAGAGTGTGTCGGATGCCGTATCGGGATTGGCCCGCACATTGGCCAGCGGGGTTTTTACCGACATGCGCTCAGCCGCCCACACCGGCCCGGCGGCAATAACGCCCACCCACAACAAGGCCACAGCCCCCCCAAAAAACACCCGCCAAAGGCTGCCATGGCCGGTTTGAGCGGCCATGGCACGTGTGTTGCTTTTACATCCATGGGGAACCATCAATTTCACCTTAATATATCTGACTCGCCGATAGCCGGGGAAACCCGGATTTTCTGGGCTATGCCGCGCCCCAGAACCAGTCGCTTGAAATCCACAGCCACTACCAATTGTCCATGGCTCACATTGGTGATCACTTCGATCTCATCACCGATACGCAATCCCATCGTCAACAACCGCAGTCTGGACTTGGCGCCACCGGTAAACGCCTTGATCACCAGGCGCTCACCGGTCTTTGCCGTATCCAGTGAAATATCGAGATTACGCCGCTCAAGGCACTTTCGGCAAATACCGTACAATTCCATCCGGTGCTGGAGAACATGGAAACCGTTATCTGCGGCAATTTTCCCCTGCAGGCGTTCAAGCTCGGGATTTTCGAATTCGAAAATAGACCGGCACTTGGTGCAAATCATATGGTCGTGATGTTGCCCGAGATGCCGATGTTCATACCGCGGCTCGCCGTTGTCAAAGCGATTTCGACTGGCAAATCCGTAATGGCACATCAACTCAATAGTATCACTTACAAAATCCAGCGGCAGGGATGCCCTGCTGCGATGAACCAGATCCGTCAACTCTTGGGCGGTGACATGGTGCTCGGTTCGCAGGAAAACCTCAAGTACCGCCAGTCGATCTTCAAATCGATCAATGCGATCCTGCTTGAACAGCTTGATAAACTGTTCTTTTTCCTGTTTGTGGATGGTATGCGCGGCCATGGGTGGGACCTCCCGCTTGAACAATAACAGGCTTAGCGGGAGTGACCGGGCAGGTTCCAGGTTGTACAGGACCCACTGGAGCAGGTTCGCGTCTGGGTCCCGGATGGCGATTTGGTCGCCCCGCCTGGGGCCATATTGATATTGGTGGTGCTCAAAATCCGCTCCAACTCACCGGAACCGCATTTGGCGCATTTCATCTCGACATCCTTGTCTTCAGACCCCATCACTAGGATTTCCATATATTCCTGGCACTTGGTGCATTTGAATTCATAGATCGGCATAACGAACTCCTTAATATTACAAAAGATAAGCGTCCCCTTGTAGTACCATCACATGAAATTTGTCAAGACCGCCCCGCAGCAGGCCGGCATAAAACCGCGAGCTTGGGGGTCGCATCTTAATGGCCAAATCAGCCGCGGCCGTTCAAAGGAAGCGTGACCCTGACCGCAGCACCCTCAACCCGGGCTGGATCGATGGTAATCCTGCCGCCATGCTTTTGGATGATTTCATGGCAAATGTACAGGCCCAAACCGGTGCCCCGGCCCACCGGCTTGGTGGTAAAAAAAGGTTTGAACACGTCCCGGCGAAGCGACGCGTCAATACCCGGCCCGTTGTCTTCACAGACAAATTGAATGCCTTGATCCCCATCCACCCGATCCGTTCGCAACATGATGATCCCTTTACCCGCAGGGGCGGCCTGAATAGCATTGGTGATGATATTGACCATCACCTGGCCCAGGTTGGCAAAGTTGCCCTGCAGGCAATCCAGACCGGGGCGGAGCAATTGTACGACCTTAATCTGTTTTTGTTTGGTTCGGTTGTGCAGAATCCGCAGGGCGTCTTTAACCACCACATTCAGGTCCACCGCCTCTTCGTAAGTCTGGGTCTGCCGTGTCAGGCCAAGCAGGCTGGCCACAATCGACTTGGCGCGGGCCAGCTCCTTGTCCGCGAACTGCAAATCGTCAATCATCTCCGCATTGCAGCATTCCTCGGATTCCTGAACTTTCAGATCTTCCACGGCCGACTGAAGCAGGCTGGTCACACTGGCCAGAGGGTTGTTCAGTTCATGGGCCACGCCGGCGACCAATTGCCCTATGGCGGCCAGACTCTCGGAACGAACCAGTTGTTCCTGGGTCCGCTCTTTTTCATCCAGAGCCAGTTGCAGTTCGCTGGTGCGCAGCGCCACACGCGATTCGAGATCCCGGTTGAGGGCATTGAGCGCTTCATAGGCCCGGGCATTTTCAACGGCCAGGGCACTTTGGTGGCCCAGTGTCTCCAGCAGATCCAAATCATCGGGAAGATACATCTCACCGGATAATTTTTCGCCCAGCACCACGAACCCATTAAGCCGCCGCCGGTAGACCATGGGTATGATCAGCTCGGCATTCAGCATGGTCATTGAGGCCAGCATGCTGCCGTTTTGCGGCGTATCGGCACTGCCGAGAAGTCTGCGGCGAATCAGGGGCGCCCCTTCGGCGGCCAGGAACCGGACCAGGTCGTTGCAGAATTCAATTCGATAATTGCGTGCAATGGCTCCGGATCGCCCCACGGCGGCAAAAAGAACATATTTTGCCGTGGACGCATCATGCAGGAACAGCGCCCCGTGCTCCACCCCCATGGAGTGGATCAACGTGTCTCTCAAAAGCCTTGAAATCTGTTCACAGTCCAACACCGACGCAATGGTCCGGCTGGCCTGCTTGATGGTTTGCCGGTAATCGCGGGATGGCCTGACCCAGAGATGGTCGATGATGGACTGCGTGCGACTTTTCAAGGGGCCGTAACACACAACGAAAACAGTGAAAGACAAGGCCGTAAACAAAAATGAATCCGCCAGATGCGTTTCGTCCGAAAATGACCGGCCAATCAATATGGCCATGGCGAAAAAAAAAGCGAACAACAAGCTCAACGCACCGTATAATATACTTCTGCGAATCAAGATGCCCATATCGAGCAAATCATATTTCAACACACCGGCGGCAAAAACGGCGAGCGCGACGAACCCGAAATTGCCTGGCGGATAAAGCGCAATCCCGAAACGGGTCAACAGATTCAAACAGGTCAGCACGCCGAGGGACAGAAAACCGGTAAAAATATATTTGAGCTTGTTTTTATGGACACTGCGTTTTTCTTTTCGGATCGCCTCGGACAAAATGAACAGATTGTATACAGTGGCAAAAAGAGCGCCGGCAGCCATGAGGCTGTACAGAGGCCCTGCCTGGGCGGCATATCCAAAGGGAAATGCTTTCATGGCGGCAATGACCAGCCTGCCCTGGGAGCAGGCGGCCAGCACCGCAGCAATGCCATAGGCCGGCATGAGAAGCCAGTTGCGCCCCTTGATTCCCAGATAGGCATGAAAGAAATGAATGAAAAGCGGCACCAGGAAGGGGTGCAGCAGATAAAAGCGCCGCGTGAACCGTAAAGCCGTATCAGCCGACGGCGCATTCAATTGAATCAGGATATCCAGGTTCAGAAAACAACCCAGCAGACACAAAAGTGCAAAGCAGAAATTGGCCGGTTGCTGCCGACCGCGAAGAAAAGTCACGGCGGCCAGCACGGCCAGAAGAAAAGCGGTCAAAGCCGGCGGCAAGCTGAACAGTATGGGCGTCATCGTGGCACCTCCTCGTGTGAATTTCGCAATTGGAACCGGTCTGGCAAAGTGCACTGCAAGCCCGGCAGGTGCCGGGTTCTCTCTTCCTGAGGACCAGGAATTAGGGCATTATGGTTTGGCCGCCCTCCGTGGCGCTGCAGATGTCGACGAGCGTCCGGGTTCACACGGAGGTGAATAACTTCCTGCGGGTCCAACTGATGGATGGATCAACGGCGGTGACAGGAATAAATCGGCCGATGGCCGTCATCATGGTTTCGACAGCATCTCTTTGGCGTGATCCAGTGTGATCGTTGTAATATCTTCACCGCCCAGCATGCGTGCAATCTCGGTGACCCGCTCATCGGCGGTAAGCGGTGCTATGGATGTCCGGGTACGACCCTTGTTCACGGCTTTGGCAATCCGGAAGTGGTGCGTCCCGAATCTGGCAATCTGCGGCAGATGGGTGATACATAGAACCTGATGTCGGCGCCCGAGGGCGGCCAGTTTTCGGCCGACCACCTCGGCCACGCCGCCACCGATGCCGGCATCCACTTCGTCGAAAACAATGGTTTCCAGAGAATCGCTCCGGGCTAAAATGGCTTTCAAGGCCAACACCACCCGGGACAGCTCCCCACCCGAAGCGATGTGGGCCAGGGGCTTGATGGGTTCGCCCGGATTGGGCGCCATCATAAACATCGCGCGGTCCAATCCGAATTCGCTCAAGAGTTTCCCGTCATGCACAAGATGGGTGCTGGCTGCGGGCCCCGCCGGCAGAGGGTCCACCTCAACGGCAAACTGGGTGCTGGCCATTTTAAGCGCCGCCAGTTCTTTTTCAGCCTGGCGGGCCAGTTTGCCGGCCGCCTTGGCCCGGCTGTCGGATAACATCTCCCCCAACCGGCAAAGCTCTGCATGACGCTCCCGGATATCCCGGCGCAATGTTGCAATGGCGGAATCGACGTTTTCGATTTCGCTGAGCTGGTTGCCGGCGTCACGGGCAAAATCCAGCACGGCGTGCAGAGAACCGCCGTATTTGCGTTTGAGCTTATTGAGCAGGTCCAGCCGCTCTTCCACGGCTTCCAGTTGCCGGGGGTCTGTCTCCAGATGACTGAGATAATCCCTGAGGCCGGCAACACTGTCTTCGACCCCGAAAACCAGTGAATTCATTTCTTCGGCGCGAACGGCCAGGCGATCATCGATCTCGGCAGCCCGGGTCAGCTGTTTTGCCATTTGCCCGAGTTGCTCGATCACTGCGCCCTGGTCGCTGTACAGCCTGGCGATGGATTGCTGCACGGTGTCGAAAAGGGACTGGCTGTTCTTCAGCCGCAACCGTTCTTTTTCCAGCGATCGATCTTCTTCGACAGCGATGTCCGCCGCCTCGATCTCATCTCGCTGGAAACGAAGCAATTCGAGCTGCGCGCCTGCCCGCGACTGGCGCTGGAGCAGCTCCTGCTCGTCTTCGATCATCGGCAGCAATTTGCGATAACAGGCCGCATAGGACTCCCGCAGGGGAAGCAGCCCCCCGTACTGATCCAGTATCAAAAGATGCTGATCCTCCCTGAGCAGCCCCTGGTGCGCATGTTGCCCGGAAATACTGGCCAAATTTGCGGTAATGGCTGTCAACACCTGCCCGGTGGCCAGGCGCCCGTTGATATAAATACGGTGGCGGTCACTGCCGGAAATGATACGGCGCACAAGAAGCCCCTCTGCAGGGTCATAGCCCAGCCCGTTCATGGTCTGGGCCGTGTGGCTCTGAGGATCGATGTGAAACAGGGCTTCCAGTTCGGCACTATCGGCACCGGCACGGATCAACCCCGATGATACCCGGCTTCCCAACAACAAGTTGACGGCATTGATGATAATGGATTTACCCGCGCCGGTTTCACCACTGAGAATGGTAAGCCCCGATTCAAAGCGGATGCTGATGTCTTCAATAATAGCGAAATTTCGAATCGAGAGTTCCTGTAGCATGGGAGCGTCCGAGCGGTTATCCAGTTGTCGTATATGCCGGGCTGTCGAATGATCACAGATTGCGAGATTCTGCAGATGGCCATCATAATGAAACCAGATCCGCAGATCAACCTCAAATCAACGCCCCGTCAATTTCCGGCAGGGCGCCTCAGTTTATAATCTTCCCGATGGATATTCTTCTCAACATGCCGTCCGATAGCCGCTGAAGCCGCTCATTTCGGAGAAGGGGCACCGGGAGGGCGGGCACCTTTTCCGGCTTTGGGGGTGCCCTTGCGCCACATTCCCCCCTTGGAATAGCATTGCCAGCCCCATTTGAGCCAGCCAAGCAACGCGAATGCCAGCCACAGGGACCAGGCCAGCATCAGGGCACGATATACCCAGATCGGTGTGCTGAGTACCCAGGGTTGCGGCAGGCTGTTGTCGATGCGGTCCTGACTCCAGTTCAGCGTCCAGGAATCGGAGTGGTTCCCGGCGATCTGCATATCGGGCTGACCGATGAGACCCGCCTGCACCGCAGTGAACAGGGCGACCAGGGCGCAAAAGGTCCACAGAACGATCAACACTTGAAGGCCATTGAACATCAGCCGGTTTTCCGGCATGGGCCGGCATTCACGCCCGCCAAGAACCAGCAGCCAGCCAACGATGACGAGAGCCACATAAGCGGGCACCTGGGTCAAACCCAGCCCGAGGAGCACCCATTGCCATGTTTTCAGCGGCGTCATGGTCTGACGCCCCAAACCCGCTGCGGCCAGCAGGATCACCAGCAGATAACTCCAGAACAGGACCGCCGGCCCCCACCGGGGACCGCCGGCCAGCAGGATCCATCGTTTGGCCGGCATTTTGACGGTTACATCGGCATTGACTGCTTTCTGGCCGACATTCACCAGCGGTCCCTTATAGTAAGCTGAAAACGGCGCCAGCTGGTGCCACTGCATGGACACTTTCTGGCTGCCGGGCTGAAGCGGCACCGTGACCCACCGGTTGTCCTGGCGGATGGGCAGGCTTCTGCCGTTGACCCGGACACTTTGAAGATTGGCCTTGTCCGGCAACTCCACACTGTGCTGGCCGCCGCGGCTGGTAATGATTTCCAGGTCCAGGCCCCCCCGGCCGAAGCGCTGCCCCGGTTCCAGGAGCAACCCGGCCCGCTGGATCGTCAAACTTTGCCCTTCCACCGCCTTGGGCCGATGGATGTTGATCACCACGGATTCTCCGGGCCAGGGCTGCCATTGGGGCTGCCATGTTCCGGCGCCGTCCCGGTGGTGGATCACCGCGATGCCCTCCAGGTCGCAATGCCATATGGGACTAGCATCCAGAACCCAGGTCTCGGTCCACGGAACGGCTCTCGGCGCCTTGAGCTCAATTCGAGGTGTCACCTTGAGCGTCGACTGAAACGATGCCTGGCTTTGATCGGCCGACATATTGATTAGAACCTGACCGTTGTCCGCATGGAAGCCGGGGGTAATCAGGGATTCGGCGTCCAGCAGGGGAACGCTGGCAACGATGGGGGCCCCCAACGGCGTAATGCGCCGGATGGTGGTCTCGACCTGCCAGGTCAAACCCAGTCGAAGCAGCCGCCGGACATGCAGAAACGCCGGCAGGGCAGCATGGCTGCGGGATTTGGCGGTACTCTCGGACGCTTCGGACTGCACGCGCGTCAGCTGTATGCTTGAACCGGCGGCGCCTTCGGGATCGATCCCTTTGACGGTCCATCCCGGGGCCGTATGGGTCGCCACATGCGGTTTCAGGGGCAGCGGTATCTGTACCCGTTGCTCCCCGGCCACACTGCCCCGCATGATCAACGTGTGCAGCCCCGGCGGCATCATGCCCCAAAGGGCGCCCGCCGTATCCCGGGCCAGGCCGCTGATGGGCGCATTATCCAGAAAAATGGTTTCCGGAGCCCATGATTTCCCGTTAACCGGCAGGGGAACGGCAGTTTGATCGGCCGCATGAACTTTCAGCATGACCTGCAGCTGGTCTCCCGAAATGGTCAGGTCCAGCCGCGAGACATCGGCACAATAAGGCAGACAGTCGTCCGGCGCCAGCAGCCTTTGGCGAAGCGCTTCGAGCAGCTCGGCGGGGGGAAATGCGGCTGTGGTTTCCTGAGCATCGGCCGGGCCAGGACCGTGGAGCAGCAAAACCGCCAGCACGATCGCGGCGGGGGCATTCATCCTCTGGCGAATCTTATGCCACCAGGGCCGCCAGTCGGCCACACCCCATATCATCAACCCGAGGAGCCCCACCTGCAGCAGTGACAGCACCAGGCTGACCGGCGGCGAAATCAGGCGAAGCCCCACCACCTGATCCCGGGCCACCGGCCCGTGCCATTGAAGCCGAACGACGCTCCAGTGCCAGTCCGGCAACCCCGGGCCGGTGGGAATCAGCGCATCGGGATCCTGATGCCATGCTTTGTTGTCCGGGGAAACGGACTGAACGGCCATTGACGGCGCAGCCGTGGGCAATGTCTTGTTCAGCTTGCTTCGGGGCGGCAAAGCCGCGATCTGCTCGTCGGCCTCGCCAAGTATCGTCTTCCGGGGGGCAGCCATGCCGCGCAGGGCATCACCGCCGTTCCTGTAATCGTTATGGGGTGCCAGCTGAGGGTAAACGCCCCAGCGAATCTGGTTCACCATAAAAGGAATCGAAATGAGCAATAACCCCACCACGGCGCCTGCACCCCAAATGGACACCAGGCGTTTGAGCCAGCCGTCGGGTATCAGCGGCAGCAGGGCCAAAACAGCAAGAATATGGAGCCAGACCAGGCGCGGCGCGCCCGGCTCATTGAAAATAAGCGCCATGGTCACCAAAGCCAGAAGGCTCCAGCGCCAGGTACGCAATTTGAGGATGGCCAGTGCAATAATCAACACCAGAAAGAAATCCAACAAGGACCAACGCTGAAGCCACGTATCCGATACCTGGTCAACCCCGCTGGCACTGAGCAATCGCCACCCCGGAGGCAGGTAAAATTCGCCGGTCACTTTCTGGAAATCATGATCCCATCCCACAGCGGTCATGGGCTGGGAGCGGTCGGGCCACCGGGCATCGCTGACCAGCTGCAGGTTGCCCCGGCGGAGTTCGACCCCTGCTTTGGCATCGCCATCCCTGGCGGTAATCACCTGATCCCGTCCATCCACGGCCACCCGTCCTAAAACCGCCGGCGCATTCATGGCCAGATACCATTGGCGACTCAAGCTGCCATGGATGCTGTCCTGAACCGTAATCCCCCGGCCATCGAAATCCAGCCACCACCGCCTGTTCAGGGTCAGCTGGGCCGGTACCGGATCGGGGTCTCCCCGCCGCAGCACCTTGAATTGCAGGGCATCCCCCGGTTTGATCAGATAAGCTGAAAAACGACGCCAATCCGGCGGTATCTCCGTCTGGGACGGCTCCAGCCGCACACCCCCTGTAATTTCAACCATACGCAAATGATGCTGGGGTTCGAACGACCAGATCTCATCTCCGAAGATGGCCCTGTCCAGAACGACCTTTTGAACCTCTGCGGGCATGCGGGCCTTAATCCGCACATCCCAGCGTCCGGGCTGGGCCTGGGCGAAAAGCGTACCGTCGCTATCCATTCGGACCGGCAACTGGCTGTCCAGCGCCATAGGAACCGACTGATTCAGCAGCACCTTGCCCAGTTCGATTTCCCGGGCCGGGCCGGAAACATCCAACCTCAGATGGGTGGTAATGATCATGGGAATCGAGTCGTTGATCAGGCGGAAAATCTGAACCGCGAACTTTTCCTGTGCGCCGGCCGGGGTTGTCTGCTCCCTGAGCCATAAACGGCCGCGGGGATCGATTGCAGGCGCCGCAATTTTCTCGCCATCCACATTCAGGGATATCAAACCGCTTGACGGCGGCACCTGGAGCATTTCCGGAGTGCGGTGCCAGTCAAACCGCCCCTGGATGATATGGCTGCCCGGCATCAGGGCCACTGCCGGCACACCGTCCCGCCGGACAACCGGAACCGGCCGGTCGTCCACCACGACGCCTTCAGGCCAAATGCCGGCGCCGCCGGGAAGGGCAACCCATCCCCGTGCGAAAACAAGCCAGCGCTGCTCAAACCGTCCGCCGCCAGCCGAAACCCGAATATCCAGGCGTGTCGGCCAGTGGCATCGCCTGGCGGAGCCGTCGTTGAAATGGCTCGGACAAAGCGCCTCTTCGTGACCGTCCAGCACCCAGGACTGCCAGCGCTGCAACTCGGGGGGTATGGCAGCCAGGTCCGCAGCCCAAAGGACAGGGGGGGCCAAAACGGCGATCGCCGCCCATACCAGCAACCCAAAGCGAAGATGATGCCTCATCATAAAAGTCACTCCTTTTTATCCGGAACCGGTTTGATCAATATGCACGCCACGGCTGAAAAGGGCGCAACATACGCATAAATTGGACACCGCGGCACATGGCCGGGTGCATTTTGGTCAATGAATATAGCCGGTGCCGGGGCACGGTGTCAAAAAGGATCGAACAGGTCTATCCGGCAATACCCCGTTCGGGCACTTTTCGTTCATCGAGAAAGCGCCTGGTCACCTCCCGCAGGGCTTCTTCCAGCGACAGCGGGTCATATCCCAGATTATAGGCCTTTTCGCTCACCAGGGTGCAATCCGGTGACCGGCGCACCGGCAGGGATGTCGAACCGATGGTGACAGGGCGCAGCATGGTATGCGGCATTTTCAGCTGCCGGGCTATGAGAAGCCCCAGGTCGTAGCGCGACACGCGACTGCGGCCGCCGAGGTGCAACAGCCCGCTCATTTTGCCGATCATCATCAAAATACCCCGGGCGGCACTGGCCGTATCCACCGGCGTGCGGAATTCATCGACGAAAAGATCCAGTGGCCGACCGGTTACAATAGATGCAAGCATCTGCACTGTAAAATGGTGACGGGCATGGGGCGCCAGACCGAACATCAGCGGCATCCGGCACACCAGTGCTTTAGCGTGTCGGTTTAAAACAGCTTTTTCCGCTGCCGCCTTCTGGCGGGCATACTCACAGACCGGGTTGATGCCTGCGCTTTCATCATAAGGCGCCCGGCGACCGTCAAAAACCAGATCGGTGGAAGTAAAGAGCAAATCCATGCCGTTTTCAGCACATATTTGGGCCAGATGCGCCGGTACGTGACAATTGATTATCCGCGACCGTCGGGGGTTCGATTCACACCGCACCACCTGAGAGTCCGCCGCCGCGTGGATCACGGCCCGGGGTCTGAGATTCAACACCATGGCCGGCAGCGCGTCGGGGTCGGTGAAATCGGCCTGGACGGGAACCACCCCGGGAATTTTGACCTCATTGTGACAATAATGACCGAAAACCGACCAGCGCTCAACGGCCAGCCGGCAAAGCGCATCTCCCAACAGGCCGCTGGCGCCGGTGATCAGCAGCCTTGGCTTTTTAACCCGCTGATGAAGCTGTGACCGCATATCGGAACCTTTGGAGATAGGGGGGCGCCGGTTTCATCGCCGGCCGTTGTCGCTTTAACACGATTCGGCGGCCACGATGCGGTTTTTGATGGTGCCGACATGTTCCACCCAGCATGCCACCTCATCCCCGGCCCGGAGAACGACGGGGGGATTGCGAAATATACCGACACCGGCAGGTGTTCCCGTGGAGATAATGTCTCCCGGGACCAGGGTAATATCCTGGCTGATATCCGCAATGATGGCGTCGATTTTAAACATCATATCGCGTGTATTTCCCTCCTGCATCAGCTGCCCGTTGACCTTGGCCGTCAAACGCAGGTTATGAACATCGTCGATCTCGTCCGGGGTGACCAGCATTGGCCCGAGAGGGGCGAAGGTATCGAAGGATTTTCCCCTGAACCACTGGGACTGGCCGAACTGGGCCCGGCGCCCCGAAACATCATTCATCACCGTGTAGCCGGCAATATGCTTCCACGCCTTGGCGGCTGGAATCCGTTTGCCCGGTTTTCCGATGACCACAGCCAATTCCACCTCCCAGTCAATCTGATCCGAGCTGATGGGCAGGATGACCGGATCAAACGGCCCATTGAGGGTATTGGGCGTTTTGCAAAACAACAGGGGGGATTCCGGCAGTTGAAAGCCGCCCTCCCTGGCGTGTTCCATGTAATTTTTCCCCAGGCAGATGATTTTTTCCGGGGCAGCTACCGGGGGCCCCAGGCGGACCTCCATGGCCCTTCCGGGATCATCGATTCGCGCCACCTTCTCAATCCAGCCCTCATCAAAAAACCGGCGCCCGATATCGGGCACATCCGGAAAATGGGCCCGTAAATCCACAATTCCGTCTGTTCTCATTATGCCGGGCCGTTCCTGCCCGGGCGGTCCAAACCGCAATAATTTCATCATCACCTCGCCAGTGTCCCAAAACACGTCGTTAAATACCGGCACAGCGCCAGCCAAACCAAAAAATGCCACGAAACAGGCAATGTGTAAACCCAAATCGAAAAAGCGGACCAAACGATCCTTTACAAATGTATTCAATCAGTTTAGAAAATGGGATTAACCATTGCACGTTTGCCAAGATAAGCTCCGAGGCATTGTCCGCTCGACCAATATTGCGGCCCCATTGAACACATATGAATGGGGATGGATCGGCTCCCGCTTCGGAATGACACAATCAAGCCCCCCGCTCGAATTGGGCTAATCGGTTAGCCGTATAGATAGATCCCAAAGTTAATGGAAGGCCCCCCGAAAACATGCGTTGATACGCTTCTTGTGGCAGAAAACACTCAGAGTGAAAAGCTGCGTTGATCTGCAGGAGGATTTCAAATGGGCTCAGATTTTTCGACCAAACGTCGTGATGCGCTTGCCTGCGACGCCACAGAAATTGAATCGGACCAGAAAAATCAAATCAGAAGGCTGGGCCACCTGTTCGATCTTCTCGGCACCGATCCGAGGCAAAATATCCGGACCATCGTGGCCCAGGCATGCAAAATTCTGGACGGCGCCTGTTCCCTGTACAACCGGCTGGACAACAAATCAGCCTCCCTGGTCAACTGGGCCGGATACAACCTGCCTTCCGATTTTCCCCGCCAAACTCCGGCAAGTGGTCACATCTGCTATGAAGCCACCATTCAGGGCGGTGAGCAGCCGGTTGTTATCGAGGACATTTCAAAGACCGTTTATCAGCAATCCGACCCTTACGTCAGGCTATGTGGAATCAGGACCTACCTGGGACACCCGGTCATCTGCAGCGACACCGTTCTCGGCTCCCTGGCTGTAATGGACACCCGGGTGCGCACATTCAGCGACACCCACCAATATCTGATATCCATGCTGGCCAAGGCGTTGTCCCTGGAAGAGGAACGCCTGAAGATGGACAAGGCCCTGCATCAGAGCCGGGGCGAATATCAGGAACTCTATAAGATGATGCGCCTGCTGGCCGACAATGTGCCGGATCTGCTATGGGCCAAGGACCTGCAGGACCGTTACCTGTTCGCCAACCAGGCCATATGCGACAAACTGATCAAGTGCAGGCATCCGGACAATGCCATTGGCAAAACAGATCTGTTTTTTGCCGAGCGGGAACGCAATGCCGGTCACCTGCATACTTTCGGTGAAATCTGCGTCAATTCAGACGATATCGTCAAACAGAACAAAACCGCCGGCCGGTTTATCGAGGAGGGGTTGGTTCGCAACCAGAACCTGATACTGGATGTCCATAAAGCCCCTTTCTGGGGACCTGAAGGCCAGTTGATCGGCACCGTGGGCTGTGGACGCGACGTGACCCGGGAAAAACGCACTGAAAAAGCCCTGCAACGCAGCGAAGAGCAATATAAGGAATTGTATAACAATGCGCCGGTCATGCTCTGCTCAATGGACCGGGAGGATAGAATCACCAGCGCCAGCAACATGTGGATGGAAACCCTCGGATATCGACGCGATGAAATTATCGGCCATCCGGTTCTCGATTTTCTGACCGAAGAGAGCCGCCGCAACGCCCTCGAAATTTTCCTGCCCCAATTTTATCAATCCGGCAAAATGGAAAATCGCGCCTGCCAATTTTTAAACCGGAAAAAAGAATGCATTTGCGTTCTGCTCAGCGCTATTGCCCGATACGACGACAGCGGCAACTATGACGGTGCGCTGGCCTTCGCGGTGGATGTCACCGCGTCCCAGAAATCCGAAATAGAACGCAGCCGCTTGTCCTCCCGGCTTCAACAGGCGCAAAAAATGGAAGCCATCGCGACGCTGGCCGGCGGCATTGCACATCAGTTCAACAATGCACTGGCCGTCATCCTGGGAAACCTCGAACTGATCCAGATGGACGGGCTGCACGATGCCAAACTCCATATATACGTAGAACCCATCAACCAGGCCGGTCAAAAAATGGTGCAGCTCACCGGCCAGCTGCTGGCCTACGCCCGGGGCGGAAAGTTCCAGACGCAAATGGTATCGGCCCATCAGTTCATGACCGATACCCTGCGAATTGTCCAACACAGTATGGCGCCCTATGTGGAACTGGAAACGGACCTGGATGAAGCCACCGACCACATCGAGGTCGACTTGACCCAGATGCAGATGCTGCTGGCCGCCATCCTGTCCAACGCTTCCGAGGCCATGGAAAACCAGGGCACCGTCCGAGTCAGTCTGCGCAATGTCGAGGTGTCGGCAGATGATTGCCGCGACTGTCCGGGACTCAAGCCCGGTCGCCACGTACTGCTCAAAATAGCCGACAACGGCAAGGGCATGGATGCCCAGACCCGCGAGCGCATCTTCGAGCCTTTTTTCACCACTAAATTTCAGGGGCGGGGCCTTGGAATGGCGGCGGTTTACGGCATCGTCAAAAAACACAGCGGCTTTGTTTACGTCGATACCTTGCCGGGAAAAGGGACAACGGTTTCCATTTACCTGCCCGGAACCCAGGTCAAAGAGACTGGCGCCCAGGCCGCGGTGGAAACCGGCACCCGGAAACGGCACGGAACGGCACTGGTGGTGGAAGACGAACACCTTGTCATGGAGGTCAACCGCGCCATTGTCGAAAAGCTGGGCTACCATGTTCTGGAAGCCAAATCCGGAAAGGAGGCCGTCCGGATTGCGCAGCAATACGGGGGGCCCATTGACTTTGCCCTGCTGGACGTCATCCTGCCTGATATGGATGGCAGCGTGATCTATCCCGAACTGATGGCCGCCCGCCCCGATCTAAAAGTGGTGGTGTGCAGCGGCTTTTCTTTGGACGGCCCGGCACGGGACATCCTCGACAACGGCGCCGAAAGCTTTATTCAGAAACCGTTCACCGTGGCAGCGCTTTCCGCCGTGTTGAAAAAGGTGGTTCAAAACCCGCAGGAGAAATAGCCGGACCGACCGGCCCCGTGGGTACCGTGCCCCGGCAAAAAACGGCAGCCCAGAGGGGATTCGAACCCCTGCCGCCCGGATCAGGAGTGTGTTGCACTGCACAATCGAACGACTTGTCCGAGACGGAAAGTCACCTCGAAACCCCATTCCCCGAAGCTGAATCAGACCCATCCCGGTGCACCGCAACACCGTTTGGTGCAGACCACGACATTAAATCCGGATGACGGCGGCTGATTCGCGACGGTGATTTCCACAAACATGTCTTATAATAGGGGTTGCGGCGGTGGCCTGAATTGCCCCAAGTGCAAGCGCAAATTAGAGCGCGTCAACTAGCACCCGCGGGTCCGATATGAAAAAGCCCCTGTGCCCGGTTCATCCGGGCGGGGGCTTTGGCTGGCGGTGCTCTGTGCGGATATAAAGTCCGGTTTTTGTTTTGGTGGAGATGAAGGGATTCGAACCCTCGACCTCGGCGTTGCGAACGCCGCGCTCTCCCAGCTGAGCTACATCCCCACGCGTAAATGGTTCTATACCATTTGGGGCCACCCGTCAATCATCCAGCGAGCCGTGGATCATCCATTTCCTGACTTGATTCCGGCCGGATAAGTCTTAAGTTTGGCCATACTAAAACAATGACGAAGCGAGGGCAATATGATTGTATCCAATGAACACCTGGTCTCCGCCAATCCAATTGAGAGCCTGGAAGTCAAGAACGCCGCCATGAAAGTACTCGTCGGCCCCCTGCAGGGCTGGTCCGACCATGTCATGCGCATCATCGAACTGGGCCCTGACGGCTATTCCCCCCGGCACAAGCACGACTGGCCGCACATCAATTACATGGTGGACGGCAACGGGGTGCTCTCCATAGACGGCAAAGAACACCCGGTGGAAAAAGGCGCCTTTGCCTATGTCCCGGCCAACACCGAACATCAGTTTAAGAATACGGGTGACGGCGTATTCCGTTTTATCTGTATCGTTCCCAAGGAAGGCCACCAATGAAAACCTACCTCACAACCCGACCAGGAGGAACCCATGGCCAATGACATCGCTTATCGATGCGACCAATGTAACGGCGAAATACTGTTAAAAGACGGCGCGACCCCGCCGGAATGTTGCGGAAAGCCGATGAAAAATATCCCAATGGATCAATGCACCCTGTCCGCAACGGCCGAGCACTCCCGCTGGGACATGGATGACGAACCCTGCGATGACGGCCGGGCGGGATGAAACCGGACCGCCAGGCGTAACGGATGCGCAACATCGGCCCCGGCTCAGCCCCGCCAGCTGAAAGCCGGCGGGCTTTGCCGTTCCGGATTCAGCGCCGCCTACTGGGTGGCGTTCTGAAGTCGCCACAAACACGGCATGATTGCCCCTGCCCGAAAACCCGCCAAAAATGCGTTCTATTCGGACTTGAGAAACCGCCCCAATCGGTGTATGACACCCAAAATCAACCTGCCGTTTCCGTGATAAGGAAAACCGATGAAAGCGCAACGGAGTGTGGACGAACTGATCAAGAGCATCGAAGCGGGCTATATCCCTGAAGAACGCCAGTTCAAAAACCTTTCCGTAGGCAACCCGAATGATACCATCGCCCCCGGCCTGACCGGCAACGCCTGGTTTTCAAGCGACCAGCTCGAGCGGCTCTCCCGGTTCAAAACGGCAAGGCTGGCGATCTATCGAAAATTGAAAGAGCTGCTTCCCGAAACAACCGTCAAAAAAGTGCTTGAAAAAATAGACGACGGCTTCATGATCCTGCATAAAGACATCGACCAGATCCGGGAATCGGTTGCAGCGTATCGGTCCGCCGAGCGCACCATCCGGGACTGCGTAATCAAACAAAATGCGCTGCTGGCCCAAGAAAACGGATTCTTCAGCACCTGCCCCATCATCATCTCATTCGATCATCCGTTTAAAAACGCGCCGGCCATCAGCGGCCAGCCGGGAGAAAACCGGTCCATATTCATCAAAAACCTCTCCAGGATCATCGAACCATTTTTGCGGGACCCCATCCGTCGATCCGAATTGATATCAGCCATTCTCAAATCCTTTTACGGCGAAAAGGAAGCGGACGCCGCACCGCGCGGTATCCGGCGAAATTTCTGAATCCAATCTGCCGGTGGGGAAATGGCCTTTAAAGGTTGTTCTCGGGCGGCGCTTCAATGGGGCCGGCCGTCAGGACGGGCTCAGCCTTCAGGTCTCTGGCATCCATCATGCCAACCAGCCGCTGAAGGCCGCTTAAAATCATGGACTGCTCCCAGTCCTGCAATTTTTTGAACTCATCGATAAAAGATTCCTGCATGGGCGGAGGCGTTCTTTCCATGAGCCTGCGACACGCCTCGGTGGGTCGAATCATCATCCGCCGCCGATCCACAGCGCTGCGCTCCTTGGTGATCAGCTTGCGTTTCCAGAGCCGGTCCGTGATGCCGGTGAGGGTGGCATGGCTCAAACTGACCGCCGCGGCAATCTCGCTCAGGGACATCTCCTGGCGGTCCACCACCTCTTTCAATATGATCAGCTGCGGGCCGGTCAGCCCGAAATGCTTGACCAGGTATTTGGAATGCAGATCGATGGCCCGGATAATACGGCGCAAAGCGATCAGCACATCGTCACTGATTGAGGCATTATACGTCAATGGCCATTCTCCCTGGCTGCCGGGCAAAAGCGGCCGATATCAATCCAGGCCGGGATCGCCAATTCACCGAACACCAAAATTCCCTGCACTATACCAGCATCTTGCGCCGATTTGTCAATCCTGATTATTCGCTGCGCCAAAATCACAAGAAAGGTTGTTTTCAATGCCGATTCACATGTGTGAGATAATCGTGCGACCGGGAAATGGAAACCTTTGTGAAGACAATGATAAGGCGTCAACTATTTTTGCTACCTGTAAAAACCGGTCCACTTGAAACCGAAACCATCACGATGACTGTTTTTGGCATAAGGTTTTAAATAACGTCGCCGTTCACGTTGAATTCTTTGAAAAGAGCAACAAACACACCAAATTATACCTTCAACCGGTTGTATTGAACACCCCATATTACACCAATTAAACCGTTATGATGCAACGGCACATTACGTGCAAATGCTCAAAATAAAATCTCCACCCCAACTTCATCTGGAGCAGGTTAAAAAATCGCAGATGGTGAGGATTAGACATGTATTCTCGCAAACAGTTTTTATTCAAGGCCCTGCAGAAAATGACTCGGCTCGCAGGAGCTATTCCCCTTTGTTTGTCCCCATTCTACGAACCTGAATCGCCTATGCCAAAAGGTTTTGATACCAAAAAGTTATTCCAAAAAGCTATGGCACTGGGGATAGATCCCGGAACGATGGATATCACCCAGCTTACCAAAATCGTCCAGATGGAAGATCAAAGCGAGAGGAAAATGCCTATATGACGTTTGTACCTTTCTCATCGGCCACATCGCTATGAAGCATTGTTTATAACACGGAGGCACTCACCATCACCAAAGGAGGCGGTTATGGAACGTTTCGGGGGCAACTATTTGGAAGAGCGTAATCTTGTGGCTCGATGGCCACAGCCGATTCCAGCCATCGTCGCGCTGATATTCACGTTGGTAATATTTTATGCAACCTGGTGGATTTTCCAGGATCCTCGCGGCCTGATGCGGATGTATACGCCTTATGTGGGCTATATGTACACCCGCTGGTGGCTCATCGTGCTGATCTGGATGGTCTATATATTTAACTACTGGCCTTTCAAAAGAACCTGGCTCGAAAAAACGCATCCGGTGATAAAAGGAATTGTCCTTACCGCAGTCTCCTACGGCGTTCTTTATGTTCTGATCAAAGGGTTTTTCGAAGGGCTTCTGGGAAATTTCGGCCTGGCCTACTTCAACCCCGGACAGCTGATGAAACTGCCGGGGGTGACGGAATTTTTTGCCATTGAATACGCGGCCCTGGCATGCCTGATGTTTGCGGCCATCGCTTCGTGGTTGAGTCCGGCCTGGGTAGTTGCCTGTGAGGAAGCCCCCTGGCAGGATTTAAAACAACCGGGCAAAGGGATCAGCATTTTGGTGATGACCTTTTTCCTGAGCACCATCATCTATTTTATGACCATGCATTCTCACATGGGCATTTTGTATTACCCATGGCAGTACTTTACCTCCATTGCGCCGCCCTATTGGGAAAAATTCGCCAATACCGTCTCCGGCAATTTCCATGTCTCCTGGATTATGTGCTGTACGGTCACCGTCTGGATGGTTGAAACCATCTGGGGGCGCTATCCGTTCAATCTGATCAAACGCAACTGGCTGCGGCGTCTGACTGCCTTTTTCGGAATCATTGCCATTGCCTTTGCCATGCATTTCTTTCTCTATTTTGCTCAGGAACTGACCTGGGGTCCGGCCATTCGCGGCACCCGCAGAGACTTTGCACCGGATTGGCGCTGGCTGCACGTCGGCGAAATGGCGGTGTTCTTCCTGTTGCCGGCCCTGTTCATTACCTTTTATTGCAACAACTGGCCCAAAAAGTTCAGCATGCCGGTGAATGTTATCATCCGGACGGCAATCACAATCGTTGCCGCCATTCTGCTCTATGTTTTCTACTATAAGACGTCGCACAATTTTTTAGGCACTCAAAAAGGGTTTTCGCATCCCCAGCAGTTCCCAATGATCCCGACCATCTGGTTGATCAATATCTGGCTGGTGCACCACTGGTTCATGGACAACTGGCCCGGCTGGAAAATGGTGCCCAAAACGGCCGATGAACGTGCCGCGGACCACGAGATGCGAGACCGGGAAATCCAGGACGTCCGCTGGAATCCGGCTTTGGGATGGGGGCTCGGTACCGGCGTCGTTGCCGGGGTGATCGTCTATTTTATCATCATCGGCTTGCTGCCGGTGTTCTACAAGGCCATAGATGTCATCAAATAGCCCATGGATAAAGGATTTACGCGGTTACGACAAGGAGGACAGCATGACTGAAGATAAAGGCAAGACAACACGACGCGACTTTTTTAAGGGCGCGGCCATAGGCGTGATGGGCGGCACGTTGGCCATGATGGGGCTTTATTCCTATGCCCCCTGGCGTAAAGCCCACTTTCCCAAGGTCGAACGCAAGTTGACGGACATCGGCGCCTGTAAAAATATCAAAGTCACCAACATTTCCGAAACCAGCTGGTTTGAAAATGCCCACCTGATGGGTGATATAAAGGGTGCCGGCGGTCTGCTGGTCAATCAATACGACTACAACTGGCCGCCTTTCGGGGACGGTACCGGCCTGGGCAAGGGCTCCTATCAAAAGGGCATCGACAAGATCAAACACCTGCTGCCGGATCGGCTGGAGGAGGCCTGGGCGATTACTGAAAAGCTGTCGGTGCACCCGGAAAATGCCGGCGGTTATGCCTGCCTGATCGAACTGGAAGAACTCAATGGTAAAAAGCATAAATACCTGCTCGATTCCGGCTGGTCATATCAATGGACCGATGCATGCTTCAAACGCGAAGGCATCGACAAGATGCTGCAAAATCGAGAGATCGAGGCGCTGTTCATCTCCCATGAACATTTCGACCATTTCTGGGGGTTGCCGGTAACCATGAAATACGATCCGACCATCACCCTCTATATCCCCGACGGCTTCTACCCGGAAGGACTTCAGTATATCAAGGATTCAGGTCATAAGGGCAAGGTGATCAAGGTTAAGACAGGATTAAACCCGGTTATCCCCGGCATGGCTTCTTTTGTATTTGCAATCCCGATCATCTGCCGCGTCTATGGGGAACAATCGCTGTATTTTAACATTAAGGACAAGGGTTTGGTGAGCGTCACCGGATGCTGCCATCAAAGCATCATCCAATTCGCCGAAACTGCGTATCGTGAAATCAAATATGAAAATGACAACCTGTATGGCGTTTATGGTGGTCTTCATATTTCTCCCTTTGAGGACTGGGACCCCAAATATGACGACCTTGTGCTCTCGTTGGGTAAATACGGATTTGAGAAAATCGGCTGTAATCACTGCACCGGTATCCTGTGCGCCAAGAAATTTATTTCAGCAGGCTATCCAGTGGTAGAAGGCACCGCCCGACACCGTTCCAAAGACAAGGCTTACTTGGGAAACGGCGATAAAATCGGATTCGGGATTGAGGTGTAGCCGCGCGTTCTGAAACGATTTCTTAGTCAGTGGTTGCGTCTGTGAGTCTCCTCAAACCGTTTCGAAAATCCGTTTCACAAGACTTTTCGATGCCGGGAGATGAGGATTCAATCCCCATCTCCCGGTACCAAAGGGAGAATTGCTATGAAATTATTAAGATCCGTTCTTGTTTTTTTAGCCGTTATAGGAACGACTGGATGGGCCGTCGGCGGAGTTATCCCTGAAATGAAAGAATGTATGCGCTCCCACACAACCCCGCAAAAATATGGGGCCGTCATAGAAAAGTACGCCGATCCCGGTATTATCCGCCAGGCCATGGGGTTGCTGGTCATTAAGGAACCCTATGTGTTGGGGGCTGAACAAAAAGGGACGGTTATTTGCTACACGGTTGAAGGGACAACGGTTGGCACCTCAAGCGAAATCCCTTCCGATGTGACACAAGTCTATAAAGCATGCTGGGATCATGGGCGCATCATCTCTTTGGAGTTTTTCGGCCCTAAAAGCAGTATCCATGATGAAATCATTCCCGAAATGAAAGAATGCCTGCGCGCCCACACAACCCCCGAGGAGTACGGGGCCGTCATCGAAAAGTATGCCGGTCCCGGCATTATCCGCCAGGCCATGGGGCTGTTGGTCCTCAAAGAACCATATGTTGTAAAAACCGAAAAAAACGGCCCGGTCACTTTCTACACGGTTGAAGGAATGGCTGTGGGAACATCCGGCGGGATGCCACCCGATACTGTTCAGGCATATAAGGTCGGGTGGGAAAATAGAAAAATTATTTCCATCGAATTTATGGGCAATAAGTAAAGGGGGCATGTAACGACCCGGCGGCAAAATGGAACTTGTATGAAAATCAGTCAATTGCATCCCGGCCATTGTTTCCCCGCGCCCGAAAAAGGACTTCAGGAGATAATGCGCAGTGTCCTGGTGCGGACCAATTTCGTGCCGGGTGTTCGGCATGTCATCGGATGGCGGGGGTTGAAGGAATCGCATACCAGCGTGGAAGGATGGACCGCAAGGGTTAAAGGCCCGGCCGGGGTTTTCGGGATATATTTTTCCGGAAGCGAACAGGCCGCCGGGTGGATAGACGGTAGTTTTGCCTTATGCTATTTCCCGGACCCGCAGGAAGAACTGGTTGAACAATGTTCTTTGCAGGCCGGCGCTTATACACAGAGGCAAGATTATCTGCTGCATGTCAGAGATTTTTTAAAATACCCGCCGCTTTGTGAGCTTTTTACTATCGGGATCATCTATCTTGGAATCAACATGGCCGGCGAAGCCCACAATGCCCTTGTTATCGGACTGGAAAGCATCTCTCATCAGCGGCTCATTGCCCGGGACGGGGTATCGTTGCCCCGCCGGGGCCGGGCCGTGGAACTGATCAAGCCGGGTGGCTACGACCAAAATTTCCCGGCCTATGACACCGCTCTGGTCTTTTATCAGGTTCTGGCTGCCTCTTTGACCTTTAATCTTGAAGCGCCTCCCGCTTATTTGAGACATTTGCGCCGGCCCGGCAGGGAAACCGTCTATGACCCCACCGGCCGTCATTGGGATATTCCGTCGGTCGATTCGCAAGAAAAATTATTATACCTGGGCTACGGTGACGCCGGATGTCATACCATCATTGAAAACAGGGTGAAGCAAGCGGGGTCATTCAATCACAATGTCACCTGGGAAAAGGGGATGCCTGCCATACGGGAATTTAAAGATTCGTCCTGGTGGACAGCCCATCAAATAAGCGATTTTAAAACCCTCGACAAAAATGCTTTGGGTATCGACGACCGACCCCAGCTAATTGTGCTGACCGGTTTTCTGGGGTCCGGCAAGACCAGTTTCTTACAACATTTTATCGAATACCAGGCTCAACTCAACCGGTTTGTGGCCATCATCCAAAATGAGATCGGTGAAATCGGTCTGGACGGAAAATTATTGGATCAGGATTACGCGGTCACTGAAATTGACGAAGGTTGTGTCTGTTGCACGCTGGTCGGAAATTTAAAAAAGGCCATTCATCAGATTCTATCCAGTTTTCATCCCGACTATATCGTGCTCGAGACCACCGGGCTGGCCAACCCCTATAATTTACTATACGAAATATCGGAAGTGGAAGAACTAGTCAGATTCGATTCAATAACGACAATAGTTGACGGATTAAACGTCCGCGAATCGATTAAAACGTTTGCGGTGGCAAAAGATCAGATAAAAGCTGCAGACATCCTTTTGTTAAACAAGAAAGACCTTTTGACTGAAATCCAACTTCAAAAGATTTATCAAACGCTAAAGGCGCTTAATTCAACCGCTCCCATCCTGCCGGCGTGCAAGGGCGATGTCAACCCGGCCCTTTTATATGGTGCCGATCCGCCAATTGAACCGACAGACCCCATCAAGAAAGAAATCCAAAAGAACGCTCACCAGACACACTATTCTCATGATAGAGACATGCTTTCGAGCCATAAAATTTCGCTTTCAACGCCTTTGGCCAAGGCGTCCTTCGTTGAGGCAATAAAAGCGATCCCCAGCAACGTTTTTCGCGTCAAAGGGGTGGTTGATTTCACCGATTCTGCAAAACCGACACTTTTTCAATATGTTGCCGGCCGCTATGAATTTTCGGAGTTTAATAATCCGAACATGTCCGACCGGTTTCTCGTCTTTATCGGCCAGGGTATCAATAAAGGTGCCGAACTTATTGAGTGGTCAATTCGGTTCATGCCCAATGCGCGGGGATAGTTGCTTCCGACGAAATTTAAGTATAAATAGGACACGATGTTGACTGAAATCAACTTTGTCATGTCATGACATTGCCAAATCAACCAATACGTTAAACAAAATCAGGAGGAAAATTAAATGGCCAATTTTCTATTTGTTTTGAGCAAAAATGACAATGAAGCAGCAACCCGATGTTTTCAATTCGCTAAAATTGCCCACACGAAAGGGCATCAGGTCAACATGTTTTTCATCGATTCCGGCGTTGAATGGGCAATCAAGGATAGAGATTTGACGCAGAAAACAATCACTGGGGATTGCCCCAACGACTATCTGCCGTATCTGGTGGAAAATGAAGTGGTCACTGGTATCTGCACCCCCTGCGCAAAAAACAGAGGTCTGGATGAGGCAAAATTCTTTACCAATATGCAGCTGGATGGTGGGCCTCACCTCATTGATATGGCTGCTGAAGCCAAAGTATTCAATTTCTAAAATTCAGGGAAATGGCTGACTGTTGGAATTTAAGCAGTCAGCCAGCGCCAACTTAGATTCACGTCAAATGCACGGAGATAATCGGTGCCGCATGATATTTTAAACGTATAGCTGACTGGCTATCGCAACTTGGGCCGTCGTCCGATCGGAACCCTCCAGATGGGCATAAAGAAACGGGAACAGATCCTTAACGGGGCTGCATAGAACATTACTCCGAGAGAGCGATCTGTTTGGGAAGTAATTGACTTTTACAGTTAAAACGTTTTCGGAAAACCACTATTCTGCAAAACATTAACCGCTAATTGAAAACGTTTTCCGATTATTAAGCTTTTTTCGCGATTGTCGGGAATTTACCGCTACAGTGATTCTATTATTATTTAAGATAGCTAAACGTTTTATTCGCTTAATTCCTTGTTCCTAAAGCGGGCGATAAAACGTTTCTTAACCGTCGGTTGACTAATTTGATCCTGAAACCGTGGAAAACGTTATGCGATGAGGCAAAGGTGACTGGGAATGTAATAGGAATTCATTTTTTTGATTACCGGCTTTCCGATAAACACGCATAGGAATAATTGTGTATGGTGTCCCAGGAATTCTCGCGGAATTCCTGGAATTAAGCTTTTTTTTTAAAGCAGGGGGATAAACGTTTTTTATCCGACGATTGATTTACCAAATTTTGAAACCGTGGCAAAAGTTAGAATTAATGAGGGATAACGTTTTGTGATGATGTATGTGCGGCGGGAAATAACATATTCATGCATTTTTTACTGACTCTCCCTATAGGAACGAAAGGCACAATAATTAAGTGTGTCCCCGGATTCAGGTGACAAATTTAAAATCAGAGGAACGTCCCTTATCGCCTGTCTTGATTTGAGCAACCTCCCTACCTGTTGGTCCGAACGCACTCAAATTGATCCTTTTGCGCTATTATTTAGTTGGGGTTACCAATTATCGAAATTTTTATTTCAGTATACTTAATTGTAATTCATCGAATTTTTAATTGTCGTTAATTAGTCCATGAGCCTTCCTAAGCCGAAATAGGTAATAAGCACTCAAGAATTGGCTGTTGACACCCACCTTCGGTATGATATTTCAAAATTAATCTAATATTTCTCTGCTCACCACCAACAATTTTGTTAGCTAATTTCTTTTAGATGAATTCAGTGCTGGGATTCATGGAGGGGGTTACATGGATTATCAATATGAAAATTTAGACCCCGATAATTTCCAAGAACTTTGCCAGTCAATTCTTGTAAAGGAGTTCCCTAATGTACAGTGTCTCCCGGTGGGGCAAAGAGATGGTGGGAGAGATGCTATAGTAAGACATTATTATATTGATTCGGTAAAGCATGGTCGGGAAAAAAAATCCGATGAAATTATAGTGTTTCAAGTCAAATTTGTAAGAAACCCGTCACAGGTGAAACAAAAAGACAAATGGCTTTCAAATATTGTAAAAGAAGAGCTGCCGAAAATTAAGGAGCTAATTAGGCGAGGTGCCTCCGCCTATTATTTGTTGACCAACCTTTCAGGTACATCAGCATTGGATACTGGTTCAATCGACAAATTGAAAAGCAGTCTTAATGGACTCATAAGTATACCAAGCACTTGCTGGTGGCGAGATGATCTAAATAGAAGACTGAATAATAATTATGACCTTAAATGGGTTTTCCCCCAATTATTAACTGGCGTAGATGTAATTAGGAAAATAATCGAAAATGACCTTAATGAAAACAAACAGAGAAGAACAAATGCACTACGCGCATATATGAGAGCTCAATTTGATATAGACAAAGAAGTCAGATTTAAACAGGTAGAGCTACAAAACAAACTATTTGATTTGTTCATAGACGTACCATTAATTCGCAGCGAAAGAATTGGTGAAACTCCGATATGGTATACCATTCGCCATATTATGAAGGCAGAAAAAACAAATATAGATGAATGTAAATTCGATTACAATTACCAACGCGATGACGAAGTTGTTGGATGCGCAGCTATGTTGCTCTGGCCTGGTATCCAACGAATATTTCCAAAGATTGTGATAGAGGGTGCTCCAGGTCAAGGAAAGTCGACGATTGTACAATATGTTTGCCAAATTCATAGACAAAGGATATTGAATGAACAATCTACAGAAAATAAGATCCCCGCTGAACATCTTTCTAGCCCTATTTATTTTCCATTCAAAATTGATTTAAGAGATCTATCGGCTTGGCTAAACAAGGAGAATCCATTTTTAACAGATAAAGATGAATCCTTTCTGCAGGATTGGAATAAATCTCTTGAATCGTTTATTGCGGCCCAAGTTAGACATTTTTCAGGAGGTGCAACATTCTCCGTAGATGATTTGCATGCTATATCAAAAGTAAGTCCCATTTTGTTAGTTTTTGATGGGTTGGATGAAGTAGCTGATATTTCAAGGCGAAAAGATGTAGTAAATGAAATAATGAGAGGAGTCAACAGGCTAACAGAAATTGCTCCAGTTGTCCAATCTGTAGTAACGAGCCGGCCTGCCGCATTCGTTAACTCGCCCGGTTTATCTGATAGTGAATTCGAATATTTTGAGCTGGGTTCAATTACAAGATTACTTATTAATGAATATGCGGAAAAATGGCTACGCGCTAAGCGTTTACAAAGCTCTGAATCCGCCGATGTTAGACGGATATTAAAAGACAAATTGGACCTACCGCATTTAAGAGATCTTGCAAGAAACCCAATGCAATTAGCCATATTGCTAAGCCTAATTCATACTCGTGGTTCTTCATTGCCAGACAAAAGAACCGCCTTGTACGACAACTACATTGAGTTATTCTTTAGTCGAGAGGCCGAAAAAAGCTCAATCGTTAGAGAACACAGAGAGCTCCTTATTGATATTCACAGGTATGTAGCTTGGCACCTTCACTCCAACTCAGAATTAGGTGACAACCAGGGAAGGATAGCAATTGATGAACTTAGAAAACTCGTGCGGGATTACCTGGAAAATGAGTTACATGACCCAGAGCTTGCAGACAGGCTATTTACAAGCATGGTTGAAAGAGTAGTGGCTCTTGTTTCACGAATTGAAGGAACATTCGAATTTGAAGTACAACCTTTGAGAGAATACTTTGCAGCCCGTCATCTTTACAACACTGCTCCCTATTCCCCACCAGGTGCAGAAAAAAAGGGAACTCTTCCAGACCGTTTTGATGCTATCGCAAGAAATTTTTATTGGCTTAATGTTACCAGGTTTTATTGCGGCTGCTATAGCAAAGGTGAGCTACCATCATTGGTAGATAGAATAGAGGACCTATCAAAAGATGAAACCTTTAGATATACTAGCCATCCTCAATATTTATCATCTATTCTGCTATCAGACTGGGTTTTTGCTCAGCACAAGAAAAGTATGCATAGGGTTGTAAGGCTAATACTTGATGTGCTTGGCCTCCATCAGTTCCTGTCTATCTCCGGAGGCATATATCAGAGAAAATCTGGTCTCTCAGCTTTTACCTTCCCAATAGGGTGCGGGAATGAGCAAGTTGTCGAACGTGCATTCGAAATGTTAAAATTGTTTCCCAACTTAGAAATCGCGCTTCTTCTTATTGATTTGATTAGAAAAAATACAAGTATTGCTGAAAGGAAAGCTAACTGGATAAGTGTTGCAGGTCTGCATAAAGGAGCAAATTTAACAGTATGGCTTGAATATTCCTATCATCTTGGTGTTCTGTCTATATTGAAACATGAAGAATTTGATAAATATTTATCGAGCGAATCCTGTGATAGAGAAAGGTTGTTTTTGGTATTCAAAAGTCGACAAATAGAATATATTCAAGAAAAAAAGGAACGATTCCTTGCTATTTTATCATTTATTCTTGATGGTGAATTCGACACTTTCAATCCTAGGAGATCTAAAGACTCGATACTAGATTCTCTAAACACAGCGTTCTTTTGTCTTATGCTTTCGAATAGATATAGGGAGAGACGACATGAATCTTTAATTGAATACTGGAACCAATTTGCGGGATTTTCTAAAGAGTGTTTTAGAATAAGCAAGAATGTAAATATTCCACCTTACATAGAAGCTCAAAATTGCAAAAATTTCCTTAAAAAAGTATATCAAGAAGCATCAATTAACAGCGCTGATTGGGGAACAACGCTTAAACACTGGAACATTGTAGTTGAAGAAGGACGGTCTCTTTTTGGAGACTCCTGGATCTTATTTAGAATTGCCAATAAAGCCGCTGGCATTACATCAAAAAACGAAAAATGTAAGGGGTATGATGAGCTTTTTGATCCAAAATTAAGTTTATGCAATAGGGCACGTTTTGCTAGACTACAGTCTGGTAGCCCAAACTATTGGGAAAAAAAATTCAGTGAAGCAAGCACTCAATCTGATAAGTTGTTTGCTTTGCTCGTCTTTTTTTCATGGGTCGGCCCTGCAACACTTACCAAATTAATCAAACTGGTGGATAATCACCTTGTAAAATTGGAATCTGATCAGTGGCGAATATTATTTAATTCAATAGAAGAAGCGATGAATACCATTGATCAAAATCATAGCTCTAAACTTAGAATAGGATCAAACTTGCCTGCTCGGCTTTCTTATCGTGCCTCAGTATTGATAGCTAAAAGATCTACCCAAGAGATTAAACATTTAATATTCAACAAATACATTAGTAGTTATACCGGAAATGACCCTCTGATCTTGAAAGATTGTATAATCTTAGCAATGCTTGAACTTAGAAAAAACCATAAGTCATGGGATCCTTTTTTGCGGTTTGTATCTAAAGGTTACAACGCTGGAGCCAAAATAAAAGGGTATGTGCTTCATAATTTGATACGGAATATACGACCTGAAGCTATTTCTATTAAAACCGCAAAATCAATAGTAACGCAAGCCGAAAAATACCCGAGTGATTTGGTCTCTTTTGCTGAAAGAAGGTGTCGGCTTGATATTTCAAAATCCTTGGTTCCTGTCGCTGAAATAGCAAAGAGAGATGAATGGTTCGATTTATAGAGCCGTACTGTGCTCAGCCAAATACACTCCTACAGGCGATGCCCGTATACACAGATTATTATATTACCATTTTCTATCAAAGTTGGCGACGTGGTTGGGTTGAAAATGCGGTTGGAAAAAAGAAATAAGAATTAAAAAGGGGCTCAGCAAAACCCGCTGAGCCCTTGGTAATTATGGCGGGAGCGACGGGACTCGAACCCGCGACCTCCGGCGTGACAGGCCGGCGTTCTAACCAGAACTGAACTACACCCCCGCAAAACGGACCATTTTTAAAAAAGCTGGTAGGCGGAACAGGGCTTGAACCTGTGACCCCCGGCTTGTAAGGCCGGTGCTCTCCCAACTGAGCTATCCGCCCTGATCTGGCGCCTTCTTTCGGACTACTCTAAAAGAGCTGCTATAGCTACCAGTTCGACTTTTTGATGTCAAGCATAATTTGGATCAGCCTATTTTAATCAGGGCCGTCCAGACACCCATGACGCGGGCGTTGAGGTATTTTTTTCCTCCGTGGCACGGCATGCCCGCGCCCACCGCCTCCGGCCATTTCAAAGGTTGGGGTGCCGCCGTTCAACAGCCTGCGTGGGAGGCCGCCGGCCCCGGCTGCAACTGCCGGGAACTATGGAAAAAAACTGCCATAAATCGCCTATTACCTTTAAAATTGGGTAATCCGTTTCACACATCGCGTCCCTTTTTGCCGTCACAGCAGCCGGTATAAAAATTATAACCCATTCATTTTAAATGGATTAATTTATTTTTCCCGTTGGAATGGCAAGATGTGCACATCCCTTGCAAGGGCTGGATGGCGTCACTCGGCTGCTTTAATTTTTCATTGACGGCCAAACGATCCGGGACTGGAGGGCTTCAAGGATGAATATCGGTTTTGTATCCACCCGCTTCAGCGGCACCGACGGGGTCACCCTGGAAACCTCCAAGTGGGCTCGGGTATTCCAGCGCAACGGCTGCAAGACTTACTGGTTCGCCGGAGAGCTGGATCGTGATCCGGCCGTCAGCTACCTGGCTCCCGAAGCGCACTTTCAGGACCGTCTGAATGTGCGCATCGATGCCGCCGTAACAGGCCACTCTACACGGCCGCCGGAAATAACCGATCTCATCCACCAGCAGTGCCGCATACTCAAGAAGCACCTGTATCGCTTCATGCGCAGATTCGGAATCGACCTGATAGTGGCCGAAAACGTCCTCTCGCTGCCCATGCAAATCCCCCTGGGCCTGGCACTGACGGAAATCATCGCCGAAACCGGCATGCCCGCCATCGCCCATCACCATGATTTTTCCTGGGAGCGGGAGCGCTATCTGGCCCATGCCGCGGCCGACTGCCTCCAGACGGCTTTCCCGCCGAAGCTGCCCGGCATCGCGCATGTGGTGATCAACACCACGGCCAGGGAGGAACTGGCCCGCCGGACCGGGATTGCCGCCACGGTGGCGCCCAACGTGCTGGATTTTGCCCGACCTCCCGAAGTGGATTGGGACGCGGTGGTGTCCTTTCGCCATCACGCGGGGCTGAAACCGGACGACACCGTTATTCTGCAGCCCACGCGCGTCGTTCAGCGCAAGGGCATCGAGCACGCCGTCAATCTGGTCCGGGCACTCCAGCGGCCCGGCTGCAAGCTGGTCATCTCTCACCCGGCGGGCGATGAAGGGTTTGAATATGCCCATTGGATCGAAGCCTACGCCCGGTCTCAACAGGTGGATCTTGTCTTCGTGGACGCCAAGATTGACGATCCGTGGGGCGCCCATGCACGGCGATACCCCCAGTTTTCACTCGCCGATGTATATCCCTGCGCCAGTTTCGTCACCTACCCCAGCCTTTGCGAGGGATTCGGCAACGGTCTGCTGGAGGCCGTCTACTTTAAAAAACCGGTACTGGTAAACCGCTACGCCACCTTCATTCGGGATATCGAACCGCTGGGATTCGACATGGTTTACATCAATGGATTTTTGACCGAATCGGCCGTTCGGCAGGTCGCCGGCCTGCTCGATGATCCCGGCAAACGACGGGACGTCACCGCCGGCAACTACCGGATCGCCCGGCGCTATTTTTCCTATGAAATTCTTCAGGAGAAACTCAACCAGGCCATGGCGGAACTGCCGGGCACCCGATTCAAGTCCATAATGGCCGGAGAGCGGCCTTTTTCCGGACATGGCCTCCGGCCGGTTGGCAGCCGCCAATCCGGCGCCGGGGATATCCATAGGGCAAGCGCCTGCAATTAGCCGGCGCGTCAGCCTGAAAAAACGGCAAACACACCGTGTTCGCGTAAAATATTCAGCCCGATCAGCAAAAGCACCAGAGCCCCGGTACCGTCGGCCAGCCGCCGGACCCGCGCCGCCTGACCAATCCGCTTTCCCAGATGCAGGCCGAGGGTGGTGAACAGGCAGGCCACCACACCGATGACGAGCGCCGGCTTCCAGATGGAAACGTTGATCATGGAAAGGCTCAGGCCAACCGCCAGGGCGTCCAGGCTGGTGGCCACCGAGAGCATCACCATGGTGGCCCCTTTGGTGGGGTCCTTGGCGCGTTCGCATTGGTCTTCTGCTTTAAAGGCCTCGCGCACCATGCCATAGGCCACAAAAACCAGCAGCCCGAACGCCACCCAGTGGTCAAAGCGGGCGATGAGGTCCCGTACCGTCAGACCGGCACTCCACCCGATGATGGGCATCATGGCCTGGAACAGGCCGAAATGCCAGGCCAAACGAAAATTCTGGCGCCAGTGAACCCGGCCCAGGCATATGCCGGCGGCGATGGAAACGGCAAAAGCATCCATTGCCAGGGCAACGGAAATGGCGACGATATTCAATAAGGTCAATGGATTATCCTTATCCACGGCAGCTGAGCACACACCCCGCAATGGCAGAATCCGGCAGCGCCTCTCTTGATTCCAGTCACACTTGAGGTTAACATAACAGTCAACACATGATAATCAATGGATTTTGGGTTAATAACCCGATTTATTCGACTTCGACGAACCCGACGAAAAGGATGGAACCCATGGATGAATGGAAAGAAAAGCTCTCCTGCGCCATCGCCTGCCACCGCTGCAATGCCGGCCTCAAACCGGACGATAAACGAATCCTTTCGGTGTACGACCATGAACCCATTTGCCTGGCCTGCAAAGCCCGGGAGGAAAAAAGGGAGGACTACGAAACCATATCGCGCAATGCCATCGGCAGCTGCATGGCCGAGACGGAGCTGATGTACGGCGACCCCCAGGGATATTGTTTCCATCATTTCTACCCGTACACCTGTAAATGAACCCATCCAGCCGACTCGACACCTGCCGGCAGGCATTGGAAACGATACCGTCCCGGGGACTGGCCGGAGGATTACATTCACCCGCTAACCAAATCCTAACGTAATCTTAACACGGCGTGAATGCGCAGCCGTTTAATTGGGCAGCTGCAGGCCGGATGCAATGAGATGCGGGCAACGGTAACTCCCATGACCTGAACCGACTTGGAATTGAGGCCCATGAACAACAAAACCATTCTGGTGGTCGACGACGAAGAGGACATCCTGGAACTGGTTCGATTCAACCTTGTCCGGGAAGGCTATACCATTGTCTGCGCGGCAAGCGGTGAATCCGCCTGGCAGATTCTGGGGCAGTCCCGGATCGACCTGCTGGTGCTGGACCTGATGCTGCCGGGCATGGACGGCCTGGAACTGGCCCGCAGGATTAAAAGCGACGCCCAGCTCAGCGGCCTGCCCATCGTGATGCTTTCTGCAAAAGGCGAAGAAGCGGATATTGTCACAGGCCTGGAGTTGGGTGCGGATGACTATGTCACCAAGCCATTCAGCCCGCGGGTGCTGATCGCCCGGGTGCGGGCCGTTCTCCGGCGGCACACGCAACCGCCGGCCGACGCGGATGAAGTCATTTCCATTTACGAACTGGTGATTCACCCGGGACGTCGCAGCGTGCTGGTCAACGGCAAGCCGGCCGATTTGACCTTTACCGAGTTTCAGGTGCTCGCCTTCCTGGCCCGCCGGCCGGGATGGGTGTTCACCCGCACCCAGATTGTGGATGCCGTCCGGGGGGACGACTATCCGGTCACCGATCGCAGCGTGGATGTGCAAATCGTCGGTTTGCGCAAAAAGCTGGGCGACAGCGGCCGCTATATTGAAACCGTTCGCGGCGTCGGCTACCGGTTCAGAGAAAAGGCGGCCTCCCCCATCACCCATTGACATCGCTTGACAGTCCGATGGTCCGCTCCGCGCCGAAAACGGTCAACCGCGGCGATCGGCAACAATTGGCGAAGGTTGTGCCTTGAAGACCCGAAAAAAACTCATACGCCAGCTCTACCCCTCCTACCTGGTACTGGTATTGATGGCCCTGCTGGCAACCGGATGGTACGCCACCCGTTCCATGCGATCCTTTTATATTACCCAGACCCGGCTGGACCTCCTGCATCAGGCCCACCTGCTCCTCAGGCCGTTCAGCGCATTCTTCGACCCCCTCCGGCAGCCCGCCCTGGACCGGCGCTGCAAGGAGATCGGACGCACGATTCCCACACGGCTGACCATCATACTGCCTGACGGCACAGTGGCCGCAGACTCCAAGGCCAAAGCCGCCGAAATGGAAAACCATGGTGACCGTCCCGAATTCCGGCAGGCGCTGGACAACACGGAAGGATCCTCCATACGTTTCAGCGGAACACTGAGACAACGCATGATGTATGTGGCCTTGCCCATTTATTCGGAAAATGAAATCAGGGCCGTGCTGCGCGCCTCCATCGCCATCGATGCCATCGACGGACAGCTGAGGCACCTGCAGGTGCGCATCGCTTTGGGCGGGGTCGTCATTGCCTTGCTGGCCTCCGTGATCTGCCTGATTATTTCGCGCCGGATCAGCCAGCCCCTCGAAATCATGCGCCAGGGGGCCTCGCGCTACGCCCGGGGCGACCTGTCCCACCGGCTGGACCTGCCGGACACCCTGGAGCTGGCCGGCCTGGCCGACGCCATGAACCAAATGGCCCAGGACCTGGAGCAGCGCATCCAGGCGGTGGTACGTCAACGCAACGAAACCCAGGCGGTGCTGTCCAGCATGGTGGAAGGGGTGGTGGCGCTGGACCCGCAAGAGCGGGTCATTGACCTGAACGAAGCGGCGGCCCGCCTGCTCAACCGGCCCAGAACGCACATGAGGGGGCGCAGCATCCAGGAAATCATACGCAACCGCGACCTGCACCGCCTGGTGCAAGTCACCATGGTCGACGGCACCCGCAACGAAGGCGATATCACCCTCTACCAGAGCGGAACGCAAATCCTGAGCACGTGCTGCACCCCCCTGAACGATGCCGACGGGCACCGCATCGGTGTGCTGTTGGTGCTCAACAACGTTACCCGGTTGCGGCGGCTGGAAAACATGCGCAGCGATTTCGCAGCCAATGTGAGCCATGAGATCAAAACACCCCTGACGGCCATCCAGGGCTTTGTGGAAACCCTGCACCAGGGCCATGTAGACGACCCCCGGGAGGCGCGTCGGTTTCTGGGCATTATTCAAAAACATGTGAGCCGGCTCACCGCCATCATCGATGACCTGATGCAATTGTCCCGCCTGGAGCAGGATGAAGAAACCTACCAGCTGCGCCCGGAACCGTGTGCTGTAAAAAACGTCATTCTGTCGGCCACCCATCTGTGCCATACCCAGGCCGCGGAAAAACAGATCAGGATCGTTATGGATGCAGAGGAACATCTGCAGGCCACCATGGACGCAGACCTCATGGAACAGGCCGTCGTCAACCTGCTGGACAACGCCATCAAATACAGTCCGCCGGACAGTTCCATCACCGTGCGCGCACGGCAGACGGAATCGGGAATTGTCATCCAGGTGATCGACGAGGGCATCGGCATACCCCATAAACACCTTCCCCGTCTTTTCGAACGATTCTACCGCGTGGACAAAGCCCGCAGCCGCGCTGCAGGCGGAACCGGGCTCGGCCTGGCCATCGTCAAACACATCATCCAGGCCCACGGCGGCCGGGTAACGGTGGACAGCACCCAGGGTTCCGGCAGTACCTTCAGCCTTCATCTGCCGGGGTAAGGATACATTTTTCCGCACCGGGGCCGCCGACTTTTCCCTTGACGGTGCGATGGGCTGCGGATATTCTTTAAAATTCAAGAACAAAGCCAATTGCACTGTCCGGAAATCCATTCGGAACCGCCATGCTGAGTGAACAGGAAAAATTAGACAGTCTGCGCCTTCTGGGCATCGAATTGAGCCAGATCAACGACCTGGACATTCTCATGGAACGCGTCCTGCTCAGGGCACGCCAGTTTGCCAACGCCGAAGCCGGATCTATTTATATCCGCGAGGGGCAATGGCTCCATTTCACCTATACCCAGAACGAAACCCTTCAGAGAAAGCTGGCCATAGGTGAAAAACTGGTTTATTCCACCTTTAAAGTGCCCATCGACGAAAAGAGCATCGCCGGCTATGTGGCCGCTACGGGCCAAGCCCTCAATATCGACGATGTATACACGCTGGACGCTACGCTGCCCTATAATTTCAGCAAAAAGTTCGATGAGACAGTGGGCTATAAAACCCAGTCGATTCTCACCATTCCCCTGCAGAACAGCCGCGGCGAGATTCTGGGTATCCTGCAAATCATCAACACGCGGGACCCTTCCGGCAACATCGGCCGGTTCGGCGCCTCAGATGAAAAAATGATGCGTCATTTTGCCGGTGTGGCCGCCGTTGCGCTGGAACGCGCGCAGATGACCCGGGCGCTTATCCTGCGCATGATCCGTATGGCCGAAATGCGGGATCCCAGGGAGACCGGGCCCCATGTCAACCGGGTGGCCGGTTTCTCGGTGGAGATCTATGAACAATGGGCCATGCGCCGCCATATCGATCCCCAGGAGATCGATAAAACCCGGGACGTGCTGCGTATGGCCGCCATGCTCCATGACGTGGGCAAAGTGGCCACTTCGGATTTGATTCTCAAAAAACCGGCGCGCCTGAACGCCGACGAATACGAAGTCATGAAACAGCACACCATCCAGGGGGCCCGCCTGTTTCAGAACCGTCAGTCGGATTTTGACGAAGCCGCCGGCATCGTGGCCCTGAGCCATCACGAACGGTGGGATGGAAACGGGTATCCGGGGTATATTGATTTTGAAACCGGCCGGCCCATCAAGGGATTTATCCTGCCCAGCGGCCTGGCACGCGGGAAAAAAGGAACCGAAATTCCGCTTTTCGGCCGAATCGTCGCACTGGCCGATGTTTTTGACGCGCTCAGCTCAAAACGCAGCTACAAGGAAGCCTGGGACGAAAACACCATCCTGGCACAAATCGACCGGAACGCCGGCAGCCATTTCGACCCCGAGCTGGTTGAAATCTTTTTCAGCCGCTACGAAATCCTGAAGGCCATTCGCGATCGTTATAAAGATCATGATGAGTAAAAACCTTGGCCCATGGTCTCTTGTGGACCGGTGACGCTGACATGGGCCATCGTGACACGACACCACCCCCCGCGGCTTGCCTTCCGGCTGCAGCGGGCCTGCAACACGATAAAAGGAGATGAAATGACGACAGCCATACCGGACCGCGAAGCGGCATTTGCCTTACTGACCGAATTCAATCAGAGTGAAAGCCTGATCAAACATGCCCTGGCCGTGGAAGGGGTCATGCGCCATTTTGCCCGGCTGCGCGGCGAAGACGAAGAAAAATGGGGCCTCATCGGTTTGGTTCACGACCTCGATTACGAACGATACCCGGACCAGCATTGCACCAAAACAGCTGAAATCCTCGAGTCAAGAAACTGGCCGGCCGACTATATCCGGGCAGTGGTCAGCCACGGATGGGGCCTTTGCTCCGACGTAAAACCCGAATCGGAAATGGAAAAAGTACTGTATGCCATTGACGAACTCACCGGCCTGGTGGCCACATCGGCCCTGGTGCGCCCCAGCAAAAGCGTTCTGGATTTAACCGCCAAATCAGTCAAAAAAAAATGGAAGGACAAACGCTTCGCCGCAGGCGTCGATCGTTCCGTCATTGACCGCGGTGCGGAAATGCTGGGCATGGACCGCACCGATCTGATCAATGAAACCATTGCGGGCATGCGCCAAGTGGCGGAAGCCATCGGTCTCAAAGGCACTTTATAGATTCACTGTTTCGGCGGTCACGCCATCGCCGAAAAAAAAATCACCCGGCTTTCTATTCAACAAAAAGAACCTGGTTCCGACAGCCGGGTCAGAGACAGTCGTTGCGCCGCTGCCGTAAATTGGGAGTTAGGAGTTTTAAGTTTCGAGTTAAGGAATGCTGCCTCTATTTAAGATCAGGCCCGCGCGCAGCGCGAACTCCCAACTGCAGATCACTTGGGCCTGACAGCTTTACCCACTTGCAGGAACAGGCCAACGCCGGGCCCTCCGGACCCGGTTTTGACTATTTTTTACACAAAATGCGTTTTTTCCTGTAATGATTCTGCCGATCCACCGACCAATCTGCGGAAGTTTGCGTAAAACAACTCCCGATTGGGTTGCACGACATTGAAACTACACGGAAAAGGATTGCAGGCATGAGCAGAGACATCAAAGCCATCAAGAAAGATATTCTGGATCAGTTCCGGGCCATGGACGGTGAAGCCGAAGACAGGCTGCCCGAAAAATGGCTTGAGAATGAATATTTACCCGTTCTCGATTTTTTTGAGCGAAAGGATTTTGACAAAGCCATTCGCCAATTGGCGGCCAAAGGCGTGGTTAAATTTGAAAGCGGCCCCACTCCTGTTTTGAAACTGACTGAAAAGGGGGCCAACCTGATTCATTGATCCGTTTGCATACGCCGGAAACCGGAACACGGCCATGCCCGGGCTAAAGCGGTACCACTCTCAGAAAGTCGTGCTGTGCCCCCGGCACGCGGCGGTCCAAAACGTCCCTCAGGGTGCATGCCAGATCGCTGATGGCCAGAGGTTTCATCAGGCAAGCGGCAATACCGAGCCTGCCCGCTTTTTCCGAAGTCATCTGCTCGCTGTAGCCGCTACACAGCAGAATCGGCAAATCCGGCCGAATGGCCAGTAATCTGGCGGCAAGAACGTCACCGGTCATATTGGGCATCGTGGTATCGGTAACCACCAGATCGAAACGATCCGGCTGCGCCTGAACCAGGGCCAGAGCATCCAGGGATTGGTCGCAGCCTGTGACACGATACCCCAGCCGGGTCAGCATCTGTTTTCCCAAATCCACAAGGACTGGCTCATCATCCACAAAAAGGATGGATTCGCTGCCGCACGGTAAAATATCGGTTTTGTCCGGATGGATCCGGGCCACTTGGACCGTTATCGGCATCAGCACGCAAAAACAGGCCCCGTCCCCCGTGCGGCGGTCCACATCGATGGACCCCCCGTGGCTCTCCACGATGCTGTGAACCACGGCAAGGCCCATTCCGGATCCTTTATCCTGGGCCTTGGTGGTAAAATACGGGTCGAAAATCCGCTCCTGAAGCGCTGGCGGAATACCGGGGCCGGTGTCGCTGACACGCACTTCCAGATATCGGCCGGGGGCCACACCCTGCCTTGCGGCAGTGGCCCCGGAGAGGCTGACTTTCTGAAGACGGACATCCAGAATTCCCCCGCTCTCTTCCATGGCATGGGCGGCATTGGTACACAAGTTCATTATCACCTGGTGAAACTGGGTTGCGTTGGCCATGATCTGGACATCTTGCAGATCGAAATGAGGCCGGATTTCAATGGTGGAAGGGATTGAGGCCCGCAACAGAGTCAATGCCTCCTGGACCAGGGGTTCGGGATCCAGCGGCTGCCGGTCATGTTCCGTCTTGCGGCTGAAGGATAGAATCTGTCGCACCAATTCCCGGGCGCGATGAGTGGCTTTGAGTACCTGGGCCAACTCGTACTGGTGGACGGTGCTCCCCGGACCGTTGTCCATCTGGGCAAGCTCCACGTATCCCATGATGGCCGACAGGACATTGTTAAAGTCATGCGCTATGCCACTGGCAAGGGTTCCGATGGCTTCCATTTTCTGGGATTGGATCAACTGCTGCTCCAGGCGGGCATTATCTTCCTCGGCACGCACCTTGTCCGTGACATCGATGGCGATTCCGCCCAGCATGGGCTGATTCCCGTTAACAACCGCAAACTTGGTCACCAGATGGCACCGTTCTTCGGTGTCCAGCACCATCCGGTTCACGGTGCTGAAAACCTGGTCCGTGTCCATTATCTGCGCATCATTCCGGCAAAGCTGCCCGGCAACATCATCCGGCCACAGTTCCCGGTCGCTGCGGCCGATCACCTCCTGGGGAGAGCGTTTCCATAAATTCAGGCATGCTGAATTGACATACAGGTAGCGGCCCTGGCGATCCTTTAAGAACGCAAAGGCCGGCAAGTGATCCATAAATGCATCAAAAAGCGGCTGATGACATCCCAATGCACCTGGGGACGGGACTCTGTCCATCTCCGGGCACAATGGGGCCGCCTGTGCCGAACGGACGATCCGGCGCATCCGCAACGTTCCCAGAATAAATGTCACCGCCAGGCTGCCGAGCACCCCAAGCCCCAGGCCGCGATCATCCATATAGCCGTGGGCATGCAAAAAAAACCCCGGCATGCACAGCAGCGGAATCGGCAACAGGGACAGCCAAAAGGCCGCGATCAGGCCCGAATCATTTTTCAATATTTTGATTTTATGAACCATATCAACCTATTTGTAAAACGGAACACATCAGGACAGCAATGTGTGTGCAATTTCACCATCGGTCTTTCGCCCCTAAACTAAAGATTTTTTTGCCCCCGCAGGGCCGGTATTCATTGGATGGACATTAAGAACGGGACTCACGGCCCAGCGCCTTGCGGCATTGGGCGATATGGCGGGCGGCCTCCGGGGCCGCTTCAAAAGGCAGCAAATGATCCAGGGCCCGTCTGAAGCGGCCCATGCCGGCATAAGCGATGCCGATGCAAAGGTTCAGCTCCCGGCTGCGGGGAAAATGGTGCAGCCCCTGCTGCAGTGTCTCTACGGCCTGCGCCCGCTCTCCCTCGCGCTGGTGCACCAGGGCCAACCCCCAGAATGCGCGGTGGTCCGGATGCAGGGACAGGGCACGCCGGTACAACATACGGGCGGTCTGCAGGGCCGATGGGCTGCCCTGAATACCGGCGTAGTCTCCATGGCTGAACGTCATGCCCAGCCGGGAAAGAAAATCGGCCTGCTCTTGGCGCAGGTCCGGGTGGTCCGCCAGGTCGATATCAGCGGCGATCTGTGGCAGCCATCGGTGGTAGGTCTCCCGCAAGTGCTTGCCGAAGGCAAGAATCGTCTCCTGGTCAAGGTCCGGATCGTCCTCGAAATAGAGAAGGTCTTCGATGGGCTGAAGCCAGATGTCGTCACCCACCCCGTGGCGGGCTTTATACGCCTCGTAAAGTTCCGTACCCGGAAAGATGTCCAATATGTAAAAAATGGCACTCAAGGGGCGAATGCGCCGGATCAATGCCAGGGTCTGCCCGATGGTCTCCCAGGTTTCCCCGGGCGCACCATAGATAAAATAGGCCCGGGCCATGATGCCGTGAGCGGTGGTCAAATCGAATGCCCGCTTGATCTGGTCTTCATGGATATCCTTGCGAAAGCGTTCCCGGATCTGCGGCGCCCCGCTTTCCACCCCATAACTGATCTGAATGCACCCGGCCTTGCGCATCCAGTAGAGCATTTCGGCGTTGACAGCGCTGACCTTTGAAATCGCCTGCCAGACCACGTTAAGTCCCCGGTCGATCATCTTGCGGCACACCTCTATCACCCGCCCGGCATTCAAGGTAAAGGTATCGTCGGAGATGAAAAAAGAGTTCGCCCCCCGCTGAGCCAGCATGGCCAACTGATCGACGAAGTAGTCGGACGAGTGGGCGCGCACGCGGCGCTTCCAGAATCGCGGGGAGCCGCAAAAGGTACAGCGCCCCGGACAGCCCCTTGTCAGCGAAAGGTGCTGGAAATCAAAGTAGAGCGCCGGCGGTGCAAGGCTATCCAGATCCTGGATGAAAGGGGCCGGCGCCGTCCGGACAATCCGTCTGTTGCGACGCAGCGCCAGCCCGGCAATCCTGCCGATCACTTCAGGCGCCGCGTTGGATGCGAACTGCTCCAGCAGCTTCAAAAAAGTGTGCTCCCCTTCCCCCAGCACAATGTAATCGATTTGCCTGAAGTTGGACAGCAGGTGGTGCCACAAAAAGGTAGCCCCGATGCCCCCGAAGACCACTTTGACGTGCGGATCAATGGATTTTGCCAACCGTGCGATCTCGATGCCCCCCCACCGGTTGGCGTGCAGGATGGAAAAACCGATGACATCCGGTGCCTTGGAAATCAGCGTCTCCTCGATGGCCGCCCGGGAATCCTTTGCATCGTACCAGTTGATGATCTCCACGTCGTAGCCGTTGGCCTTGAGGGTCGCGCCGATATAGTAGAGGCCCATGGGAACGGCGGCAATCTCTTCAACGTGAATCCGTGGCTCGATAAAATAGGGGTATACAAGCAAAATTTTCATGATCACCGATTTCTATGGCACCCCGACGGCAGCCGTCAAGCCCAAGATGGATCATATGCCCGGCAAGGGTCGGGGCGCGGCTGGTTGCCGCGACTTAACACTTAAATCTTTGTTTCCGAATTAAGCCGTATGAGAACAGCCAACCTCATTTCGGGAAACCGGCCCGCGTCAATACAGGCGGAGGTTTCGACGGAATGGCTTGCGCATCCGGCCGGCCCTGGTCTATGAAGGCTTCGAGTGGATTGAATCGGAGAATCGAATGGATCAGAAACAGGAAAAGTGCAATGTCATTCTCATTGGAATGCCGGCGGTGGGCAAAAGCACCCTTGGCGTACTGTTGGCCAAACAGCTCGGGTTTGCCTATCTCGATACGGATTTGATCATTCAGACCGGTGAACAGGCCCGACTTCAGGAAATTATCCGCCGCCACGGCGTAAAAGAATTCTGCCGCATCGAGGCTGAATACGTTCAAAATATCACCGCCCGGCAAACGGTGATCGCCACCGGCGGCAGCGTTGTATATACGCAGCAGGCAATGGCCCATCTCCGGGACCTGGGGCGCATCATCTTTCTGGACATCGAACCGGGGCCCCTTATCGACCGCCTGAACAACCTGGACAGCCGCGGCGTGGTCTACATGCCGGGCCAGAGCATAGCCCAACTCCACACGGAACGCCGGCCCCTTTACCGCAAGTATGCTCAAATCACTATCCCGTGTGCGGACCGCACGCCCCAGCAACTGGTGTCCCGAATACAGGTGGCCCTGGACCAGGATCCGCTATTCCGACGGCGGTAGCTTACCCCTGGCCACGGCCCGCACGCCGAATCGAAGGTTGACGGCATCCATGGCCTTGTCCACCTTGTCCCATTTGCCATTGCGCGTCTGCTGCCCACCCGAAAACAGCCCGGCCTGAACCGGTGTCGATTCAGCCAGCAGGCCCGATGCGCCCACACCCACCAGCCGCACCGGTCCGGCCGGCGATAAATCCTGCAGCAGCGCCACGGCAGCCTGATAAATCGGGTCGGCCGACTGCACGGGAAGCGGCAAGGTCCGGCTTCTTGAGTGCAGTTTGAAATCAGCTGTTTTTATCTTGAGGGTAATGGTGCGCGCCTTGAATTTTTTTCTTCTCATTTCCGCAGCCACCGCTTGGGATTGGGAAAGCAGATAGGCACACAGTCGATTGTGATCCCGGGTGTCCCGGGAAAGGGTGGTCTCCGTACTGATGGACTTGGTCCGGCAAAGCGGCGTTACCGGAGAATCATCCCGGCCGTGCGCCAGGGCCTTCAACCGGAGTCCGAACTTGCCCATTTTACGGATCAGAAGCGACTCCGGACAGGGGCGGACGTGACCCAGGGTTCTGATTCCCATGGCCAGAAGCTGCGCTTCGGCACGGGAGCCGACCCCGGGCACTTTCTGGATGGGCAGCTTGTCGATAAATCCCATGACCTGGTCCGGTTCGATGATGGTCAGCCCATCGGGTTTATCCATGTCCGAAGCGATTTTGGCCATGAACTTGGCAGGCGCCACCCCCACCGAACAGGTCAATCCCGCCTGGCTCAGGATCTGCGCTTTGACGGCCAGAGCAATCTGCCGGGGGGAGCCGTGCAATCGCCCGCATCCGGTGATATCCATGAAGGCTTCATCAATGGAGACAGGCTCCACCAGTGGAGAGAATGTCTCCAGAATCGTCATTATCGTTCTGGACAGCGCGGCATAGCGTTTGCGCCGCGGCGGCACAATGACCAGAGATGAACATTTCCGGCGGGCCTGAAAGATGGGCATGGCGGAATGGATGCCGAATCGACGGGCTTCGTAACTGGCTGCGGCCACCACCCCGCGATTGGAGCGGCCACCCACCACCAGCGGCCGGCCGCGCAGGGATGGGTCGTCCAATTGTTCAACGGAGGCAAAAAACGCATCCATATCCATATGCAGAATAATAAAGCTTGCCATTTATTACAAATTTGTTAAGTTTTGCCCTTGAAACGCCCAAAATGGAAAAAACAATCCGGGTCCGGCAGACCCGGTGTTCCCGAATAACTGAATATCCAAACCGTTTGGAGTATTGCCGCCCATGAAACGCATCGAGGAAGTCACCCTTTTTTATGAAATCAGCCAGGCATTGAACGAACACCTGGAGCTTAAGAAATCTTTATATAAAGTCCTGGATATTCTGTCCAGTTCATTGGAAATGGACCGGGGAACCGTTTCCATCCTCAACCCCCTGCGAAACGAAATCAGTATTGAGGTGGCCCACAGTCTGTCGCCCAGTACCATCGAACGGGTCAAATACAAACTGGGAGAGGGCATTACCGGCGGTGTCATCCAGACCGGGAAAGCGGTGGCCATACCCAAAATCAGCGAAGAGCCGCTGTTCCTGGACCGCACCGCCTCCAGAAAAATCCGCAAAGGGTTCAAAGAACTCTCTTTTATTTGTGTCCCCATTAAAAAGGGCAACCAGGTCATCGGTGCCCTGAGCGTGGACCGCACCTATGAAAAGGGCTACTCGCTCAAAGACGGCCAGAAACTGCTTTCCGTGGTGGCCACCATGATCGCCCAGCATGTCATCAACCTGGAAATCATCCGGCGCGAAAAAGAACAACTGCGCGACGAGAACAAACGGCTGCGCGGGGAACTGGAAAACAAATACCGCATCACCAATATCATCGGCAACAGCAACAAAATGCGGGAAGTCTACCAGATGATCTCCCAGGTGTGCAAAAGCAACGCGACGGTTCTGGTGCGGGGCGAAAGCGGCACCGGCAAGGAGTTGGTGGCCAATTCGGTACACTACAGCAGCCTCAGGGCCCAGGGACCGTTTATCAAGGTCAATTGCGCGGCCATCCCGGCCAATCTCATCGAGAGCGAACTCTTCGGACATGAGAAGGGCGCCTTTACGGGTGCCATCAAACAAAAACTGGGCAAGTTCGAACTCTCCCACAAGGGCACGATTTTCCTGGATGAGATCGGCTCCATCGGCCTGGATGTCCAGGCCAACCTGCTGCGTGTGCTGCAGGAGAAAGAGTTCGAACGGGTGGGTGGCCAGAAAACCCACAAAGTCGATGTGCGCATTATTGCCGCAACCAATAAGAACCTGGAACAAGCCGTGGAGGAGGGTTCGTTTCGCGGGGATCTTTATTATCGGCTCAATGTATTTCCCATCTACATGCCGCCCCTGCGGGAACGCAAAACCGACATCCTGCTGCTGGCCGACTATTTCCTGGAAAAGTATTCCAAGGAGAACAACAAGGAAATCAAACGCTTTTCAACGCCGGCCATCGATATGCTGATGGATTACCACTGGCCGGGAAACGTGCGCGAACTGGAAAACTGCATCGAGCGCGGCGTGCTGCTGTGTGACGGCGGCGTGGTACACAGCTACCACCTGCCGCCCACCCTGCAGACCGGACTGGAGTCCGACACCCTGCCCGAGCTTTCACTGGAGGATGCCGTGGCCAATCTCGAAAGGGAAATGATCATCGATGCCCTTAAAAACACCCGGGGCAACATCACGACGGCTGCCGAAGTCCTCAAAACAACAGTCCGCAAGTTTGCGTACAAGGCAAAAAAATACGGCGTCCACTACAGCCACTACCGATAGGATGGGACCGGTTGCCGGAAACCGTTATCCCACATAAGGCTTGCCGCACTCTTTGCACAATCCGTCCGGACCGATGGTGCCGATACAGGCTTCGTCGCTGCATAATCGGCGTTGCGCCCATTCATCGTCCGCATCATCCATGGATGCCGTTTCATCCACCGCCTCGATCTGGTCTTCTTCCTGCATATCGGCGTCCGCACCATCGGCAGGCGACTGCGCATCATCATTTTCGGCATCTGCCGGTGACCGGCGCAATACTTCCGGCAATTCCCCGTCGTAGGGTTTGCCGCACTCCCGGCAGCAGCCATCCGGGCCGATGGTGCCGATACAGGCCTCATCGCTGCACAGCACGCGGCGCTCCCAATCCAGATCATCCTGTCCCCTATTCTCATCTTTGTCCATGAACCGTAGCTCCTTGTCATTCAATATCCTGAAATCAATTGTGATGAATACGCCAAAAGTCACAAATAGCCGTTTCATACAAAAAAAGGAAACAGCATGCAAACCCAATTCGGTTTGCAATTTGACACGCCCCCGCCAATCCATTATAGGTGACGGCGATACGCCATCTCCACCTCAATAATCAGCAGAAAAGGCACACAACGGGTGAATCAACCAAAAAGAAGCACCAAAATCGGACGCAACGACCCCTGTCCCTGCGGCAGCGGTAAAAAATTCAAAAAATGCTGCGCTTCCAAAATGCCCCGGCAAGCGCCGGGCCATCATCCCCAGAAGGCGAAAATCCGCCTTAAATCGGCGGCCGATATCGAAGCCATTCGACGGGCCGGCCAACTGGTGGTGCAAACCCTCGATTTGGTGGAAGCCCATCTTAAAGCCGGTATTACCACCGATTCCATCAACACCCTGGTGCACGCCTATACCATTGAAAACGGCGCAACGCCGGCCCCCCTGAATTACCGCGGGTATCCTAAAAGCGTCTGCGTTTCGGTCAACGAGGTCATTTGCCATGGCATTCCGGGAAATCGCATTCTCAATGACGGCGATATTGTCAATGTCGATGTCACCTCCATTTTAAATGGCTATTATGCGGATGCCAATAAAACCTACTATATCGGCACTCCCGGCAGGGATGCCCGCAAAATCGTGGAAGTCGCCCGGGAAAGCCTGAAAACCGGCATGCAAATGGTCAAACCGGGCAATACAGTGGGCGATATCGGTTGGGCGATTCAAACCTATGCGGAAAGTCAGGGCTGCTCGGTGGTGCGGGAGTTTGTCGGCCATGGTGTGGGGTTCGATTTTCATGAGCCGCCCCAGATCGCCCATTTCGGCAACCGCGGCGAGGGCGTGCAACTGGTGCCCGGCATGGTGTTTACCATCGAGCCGATGATCAACCTGGGCGGCCATGAGCTGATCATTCTGGATGACCAGTGGACGGCCATCACCCGGGATCGATCCCTTTCGGCCCAGTTTGAACAAACCCTTTTGGTCACCGAAAACGGCTGCGAAAGTCTGACGCCTTACCCGTTGTAAGCCATTCCCCGGAGCCAGCAGGCGGCAATGGTTCCCACGGCAATTGCCGATGCGGCCAATTGGAGCGGCCATGCGCGCGATTGACGAAAGCAGAGATAGGCGCCCCCGGCAAACAGACCGCAGAGAAAACCGAAAAGATGGGCCGCCAAGTCACTTCGCGGCGATGTGCCCAGAAAGCCCAGCAGGGCCAGCCCTCCGGCAAGGGGCAACCATGACCGCCATGAACAGCCGCCGCCGCGGGCATGCAAAACGAAATTAAACACCGCACAAAGTCCAACCCCCCCAAACACCGCAGTGGAGGCGCCCACGGCCAGATGGCCCTGTTGATACCACAGCGCCGTCAGCAGATTGCCGGACGCACCGCAAACCAGAATCAGCAGCCAGCCCATCCCCCACCCGTAAAGCATGGCTGTAACCGTTCCAAACAGAGCCAGGGCCGCCAGGTTTCCCAGCAGATGAACCCAATCCGCATGCAGCAGCAGGGCGGTGACACACCGGAAGCGCTCACCGCTCAAAATTTGGGCGGCATCTGCGCCAAAGGCTTTGACAAATACCTGGTATTCATACCCCGGCGCAATCATGGTGTGAATTAAAACCAGTATTGCACCGACATAAACGGCGGAATAAGATTTGGGCCCGTAAAATACGGCCGCCCTTGGTATTCCGGGCTGCGGCGGATTTTCTTTTAGATAGAGGGAAACGGCCCGAACGGCCCCCCGGCGGTGGTGTGCGGCTACAGTGACGGTCCAGCAGGTCCCGTTAAAACGCGTCCTGGAGGGAATCCCCATGGAGGCCAATACCAGTGCGTAAGCACGGGCGGTATCCTGCGACAATCCGGAAAAGAGCGACCGCATGACGGGAATCACGACGTATCGGAATCATCCGACTCATCCTCATCGAAATCGTCATCATCCTCATCTTCTTCATCCTCATCCGCAGAGCCCTCGGCAAGCATGGCCTCCTGGCGAAGAAGTTTCAGCATCTCGGCATCTCGCTGCCGCTGAGTCACGTTCAGAGCATCGATGGCAATTCTGGCCAACCGTTCACCGCCCAGCTTAAGATAGAGCAACAGGCATTCGAGTACCTGCGGCTCCTTGTGCAAAGGGGCGGTGAGATAAGGCATAATTCGCCGATATGTCATTTCATACTCTTCAGGGACAGTGAAATGTTCAACCATAGCCAACTCCTTGACTCAAGGGATCTTGGGACCGGGACGAAAATATAATCAAGTCGATATAAAAGTAAAGTTCTAATTCAATTAAACCCTGAGCGTTATTCGGATATAACGTCGTTCCGGTCAGTTAGTATTTTCCCTGCCAGGCAGGGGCATACAGGCAATGTCGTCCTTTGAGCGAAAACCTTTAGCACACGGCCCTTTCGCAAAGGGCCCAACGGCGGAAACAGGCGTGGTTTCGCACACTTCCCGAGTTGACAGTGTCACCATTTTTCTCTATTAAAGAAGATAGTTGTATACCTTCTTCATAAACCTGTCCGATGGCTGCGCCCGCTTTCGACTGCCCCGATGCTATCCCTATTCACACAGGAGGAACAATTGGACAACCCAAAAGATCAATACTGGCGACTGCGCCTGAAAGAGGTCCAAGAAAGCCTGTAAAAAAATCGCTTCCAGAGCACCGAATCACGATTGTTCCGATCAACCAGGACCTTGGGTTATAGGTCTGTAACTCTCCAAAGGCGGCGGCATGGCAGACAAACCCGATAAACACGGCGATCGCATCAAGGCGCTGGAAACTGAGCTGCAGCACTTCCGGAGCAAGGCGCAAAGACTTCAGGCCGCCAATGCCGAACTGCAGCAGCAGCTGGAACGGGAACGCTGCAGCGAGGAAAAGTACCGCAAAATCATTGAAAGCATCAGTGAAGGCTATTTTGAAACCGATCTGGAAGGGCATATCACCTTCTGCAACCAGGCATTGCTGCAAATTTCCGGTTATCCCCACACGGAAATTATCGGGCGCCACTTCCGTGAACTGACCACACCACGATCTGCGCGAATGATGCGGGCCGTTTTTGGACGTGTTCTCAAAACCGGCCGGGATGCCGAACTGGCCAATTTCGAGGTGTTCCACTATTGCGGGCAACCGTTGATTGTTTCCTTCGCCGCCTCATTGATCAAGGACCTCGATAATCACCCCCTGGGATTCAGGGGAATCGTGCGTGACGTTTCCGAAGCGGTAAGGGCATCGGAGCAGGAAAAACGACTGCAGGCGCAATTGCAGCAAGTCCAGAAAATGGAGGCCCTGGGCACCCTGGCCGGAGGGTTGGCCCACAGATTCAACAATGTTCTGATGGCCATCCAGGGCAACCTGTCATTAATCCACATGCACCAGACGGCCGATCATCCCATGCAAAAACACCTGGAAAGAATCAACCAGTCCGCCGAAAAGGGTACCCGCCTGGCCAAAGAGATCCTCGGCTTTGCAAAAATCGGAAAATATGTGGTGATGCCCACGGATCTGAATAAAATCCTCAGAAGCACATCCCGCATGTTTGTCCGATCGAACGCATCCCTGAAAATCGTGGAAATTTATGCGCCCGATTTATGGCAAACCCGGGTCGACAGGGTCCAGATCGGCCAGGTGATGCTGAGCCTGTACATGAACGCGGCAGAAGCCATGCCCGGCGGCGGCGAAATCTATCTGCAGTCGGAAAATGTCTACCTGGACGAAGACCATACCCTGCCCCACAGCTGCAAAGCCGGTCCATATGTCAAGATATCAGTGACCGATTCGGGAATCGGGCTGAACGAAGAGGCCAGACGGCGCCTGTTCGAACCTTTTTTTACGCCATATCAGCCCCTGCGCTATGAAGGTCTTGGTTTGGCGGCAGTCTATGGCACCATAAAAAGCCACGGCGGTATCATTAACGCCTATAGCGAAAAGGGCCACGGAACAACGTTGACCCTCTATCTGCCGGCCGTAAAGCCTGAGGCCGGCGCAAAACAAGCGGATCCCAAGTTTGAAACAGGCACGGAAACCATCCTGGTGGTCGATGATGACCAGGTGGCGTCCGGCGCCGGCCGGGACATCCTCAAACGCATCGGCTACCGGGTCCTCATGGCCTCCAACGGCGCCGAAGCCATCGAAATGTACAAAGCCCACTCAGAGAATATCCATCTGGTTGTGCTGGATATCATTTTGCCTGATTTGAGTGCCGATCAAATTTTCGTTGAATTAAGGAGACACAATCCCAATGTTCAAGTGATCCTGGCCAGTGGCTATAACGTCAACCGTCAAATCAACGTGCTGCTGGGTCAAGGATGCGTTGATTTCATCCAGAAGCCATTTCAGACCCAGTCCCTGGCTTCCAAAATCAGGCGGGCCCTGAACCGCAGGCCCGTTGCGCCTAAGGTCGACGGGGCGCCCCATCCTGGATATTGAAAATTCAACCCAATTCGGCTACAAGCTGCAGGTAGCGCGTTTATCTTTATCAAGACGGAGGAAATGATGACCGAAACCATCACGGCCACCTCGTGGGTCTATGTCCTGGTTCAAAATCCAGGCGGCAACGAACATATCGTCGGCCAGCACGATGACCAAAATGACATCTCCTATATTCCCATTTTCATGAACAAGGATTCCGCGATGCAGGGCATTTTGCATATGGCCAAGGAAAAAGGCCGGAAGTATGAAATTCAGGCCATCATCTATGAAGACCTGGAACGTTTCGCCGCGGAGGGAGGATTCATTGTGTTCGTAGTGGACGACGAGGGCAATGTGATTGAAAAAAGAGTTCCGCAAGGAGCCGTTTAACGCAAGGCGGATATTCCCATCCTGCCTGGCTTCAATCGGCTTCGGCCTTCTCTGGTCCCCGGCTTCCTCCGGCATGACGTTCGTTGCCCTGCCCGGGCCTATTCCGGCCCATCAAATTTGTCTGGACACAATACGGGCGACAATGTTCTTTCGGCGCAAAAACATCGCCGGGTCCAAGCCCGGGTGCGACAAAATATGCTTGAGGTAGTGTTCCTGTTTCTCTATGGTCACCCAATACAGATTCTTTGAAATATTCCAACGGGCGGCAAAATGCGCCCTGGCCAGTTGATCATAACCGCCCAGCGCATCTTTCAGCCGCCCGCGCACAAACGGAAAGAAGTCAAGGGTTTTGTAAAGCAAGTCCATTTCATCGGTATAATCGGAAACATTGCCCTCCTCAAATTCACGATAAAGATAAAACAGCTTTTCCAAATAGATCCGGTCCGCCATCTGCCCGATCAGATCGGCCAATCCCAAAAGCTTGGCCAGCAGCTCTACACGCGAAGAGGGAAACCGAACCGCGGAGATGTCCGTAGCCAGGTCCGTGCATTGAATCATAATCCGGCAATCAGGTATTTCCTGAGCGGTTAAACCACAACGTTGGCCGTAGCGTTCGACAAAATCCATGCTGCGCTGTACATGAACCGCCGTATACTTGGCACCGGTTCCTTCACCGTCGCCGACATCCTGAATATAACCGGCATCGTGCAGGAGGGTGCCCACAAGGCCCGTTAGAATCTGCCGGGCAGTAATATGACAGCCATTGAGCACGGCGCCATGGATCAGCCGGGCCATGGCTAAAAATGTGTCCGTAATATGCCGCAGATCGTGGAAATGCGTATTGCAGGCCCTCTCTCCCGGCCACTGGCCGCCATACAGGCCGACCACGAAGCTGAATGCATTGGATACCCGGGCAAGGTCCATCTGCGGCGCGACCAGCGTCATGATGAACAGCACTTCATCCAGCACCGCTTGCGGAGTGTCCATATCGACAAGATCCGCCAGCTGATATTCCCAACCGGCTTGGCTTATGTCCGCTTCTCGAATTCTCATTCTCGTAACAACTTGAATATGCTATTTGAATGCAGCTTTACACGGCGGTTGCAAAACTGCAACCGATAAATTGGCTCCCGTTCAGGAAAACCGGCCTGACTGCGGATCACTGCATGCAATTGCAATTAGCCGCCGATATTGCTATTCTCTGCAAAAAAGCCCCTGTTGGCAGAACCCCCCCTGCCATGCGCAACAACCGATGGAGACTGGCCCATTGCCATGTATGAACGCATCATTACCAGACCTGATTTTGATGGCATCGTCTGTGCCGTTCTTTTAAAAGAAGCTCTGGGAAAGGACTTGCCGGTTATCTGGGCCCAGCCCAATGAAATGCAGGCCGGCCGGACCGTCACCGGACCCGGAGATATTGTCGCCAATTTGCCCTTGCCCGGAAAGTGCGCCCTCTGGTTCGACCACCATATTTCCAACGAAACCCGACAGCCGCATGCAGGCCTCTTTCGCATTGCGCCGTCGGCAGCCGGCCTCATTTTCGAATACTTCGACAGCCGAATCAGCCATGGCTTCGGCGAACTGGTCCGCCAGACCGATAAAATCGATTCGGCCGACCTTTCTCTGGAAGAGATCCTGTACCCCGAGAAAAACCCGTATATCCTTGTCTCCATGACGGTCGGCGCCGAACCGGTGATCAACCTGGGCTATTGTAACCGTCTGGTTGCACTGCTGGGCACGCAGCCCATTGATAAAATCATGGCCGACAGCGAAATACAGCAGCGATGCGCCCGGGTTGTTTCCCAAAACAAGGTGTATGAATACCACCTGAAGCGCCACACCCGCGTGCAGGGCAAAGTCGCCATCACGGATTTCCGCCAATTGGATCCTGCGCCCAACGGCAACCGTTTTCTGGTCTACTCCCTTTTTCCTGAAACGGTGGTCAATATGAAAATTTTCAACGAGAACACGCAAACGGTAATCAAACTGGGTCACAGCATCATTAACCGTGGGTGCCATGTAAATGTCGGCCGGCTGCTGGCCGCTTATGGTGGCGGTGGGCATCGTGGTGCCGGTGCATGCCGTCTGGCACCCCAGGATGCCGAAGCGGCCATTCGCGCCATTGTGGATGTACTTGTGCGCAACCGAAAAGCGCCATGACCCACAATTGCGGGCCCTTGCGCACAGGTGGGGCGTCCCCCATGGCCCGAGAAACCCTTCCCGGATCATGGGCCCGCCGGGGCAATTTTTGCGCGGGAGAACCCAAAAAAATTGGATTTAGCCCATCAATAATGATATAGAAATGATCAGGCTTCGAAAATTCTTATGACAAATTGACAGGGTCGCGTAAACCTGACCGATGCGCAGACACAAGCGAGGGTATAGCCCATGGGACACAAACTGCATCTGAAAAGACTGCCTGGCCCGGCAAATCAAAACTGGGACCCGAACCAGCTTCTGGCCGAAGCACTGGCGGAAAAAGCCGAATTTCTGTTAAAGCACCCCAGGCATCGAAAATTCCAGAATGAAATTGACCGAATTCTGGAAAAAGCCGGCAGCCCCGAAAACCGCATGACTGTTTTGGCCATGCTGATGGAAGGCAAACTGATTGAGCTGCATCAGGAACTCAAGAAACTCAACGCAATATTTCTGCGGGCCACTTCATAGGCCATCGACAGTTCCCGGCAAAAACGATCCGGCCGATCATTAACGGGTTTCGCGCGGGTTGCGGATGACCGCAGTCACAGGCTTGCGACCACAACGGGGGCCCACCGCATCACACGCATCGCGGTCCTGTACCAGGGATGCGATAAGCCGGTTTTCCAAGCGCCGGCGGGCGTTCTTGATCAGGGCCAATGTATCGCCGATCTCAATCGCTTCAGTCCCGGGGATTCTTCCCGTCAGCGCTTTTTGCTCAGGGCACAGATACCAGGTGCAGATAAAAGGCCTCTGCCGCCGGGGAAGAGAACAGCCTCCGGGCACCATGAAGCGGCACCGTTTGCCCCTTGCCGTCATGGGCTGGCCCGGCGGAAGCGTTTCATCGCACAGATGCAGGAAAATCAAATCTTTTAAATCATACCACACCGTGGCGCGCACGCAGCAGGGATCGTGACATGACGGGCATGTCATCCGGCACAATGCCGCCATTGGATGATCCAGGCGGTCTATAGCGCCCCGGATTTGGTATGCCGTTCGCTGTGCCGCCGCAATGCCGGCGCTGCAGCGCAGCATGCACGCAACGGCATCGTTGGCTTCACGCCAAAGCGCGGCTGTGGCCCACGGCAACATCAGGTGATCGGTGGGGGCGGGGGCAGGCATCATGGCCATCATGTATACCCACGCAAAAACGGCTGTCAACGGTATCGAAAACACCATGGTCATAAAAACACGCCGCCATACCGTTTGAATCCTGCCGCGGTTACCCCTTGCCTAACGCCCCGAACAACGATATGACGGCCCTGACATCGACAGAAGGGAAAGCCATATGAAACTCGGTATCATCGGCCAGCCGCAATCCGGCAAAAAAACCATATTCGAAGCCCTGACCAAAACCACTGTCGAGGGCCATCAACGTAAAGAAAGCCGTATCGGAACCGTCCGGGTGCCCGATGAACGGGTGGACCACCTATCCGCCATGTATTCGCCGCGCAAGACCATCTTTGCCCAGGTGGAGTACCTTTTGCCGGCACCGGCGGATCATGTCAAGGAAAGCGCCAAAGACCAGAGTATCTGGACCCAGGCGCGCGATTGCGACGCCCTGATCCATGTCGTGCGCAATTTCCAGGGCTTCGGCACGGCCCCTCGTCCGTTGAATGATTTCAAGGCCATGGACGACGAGTTGATTTTCTCCGACCTGGTGGTTGCGGAAAAGCGGCTGGAGCGCCTGGAACTGGATGAAAAACGCGGCAAGAAACCCAATCCGGAAGAACTTAGACTGCTCAGAAAGGCCCACGGCATTTTAAGCGCAGAGCAGCCGTTGCGCGGGGATCTTGAAATCGCCACAGCACATGCCCTGCGCGGCTATGCGTTTTTATCGGCCAAACCCATGCTGATCCTGGCCAACAACGAAGAAGACGATGAAAACCGGCCGGACTGGTTGTCCGAGGAATCCGGCCTGGTGATCCGGGGCAAGCTGGAACAGGAGCTTTCCCAGATGGAAGCTGAAGAGGCGGCCGCCTTTCTGGAGGATTTCGGCATCACCACATCAGCCATGGATCGCGTCATTTCCAGGTCTTATGAACTGCTCGGCCTGATCTCCTTTTTTACCGTCGGCGAGGATGAAGTGCGCGCCTGGACCATCAGGCGCAGCACCCCGGCCCAGGAAGCCGCAGGGGCCATCCACAGTGATATCCAAAAGGGGTTTATCCGCGCAGAGGTACTGGCCTACGACGACCTGATGGCGGCCGGAAACTACGCTGCCGCACGCAAGCTGGGCACCGTCCGCCTCGAGGGCAAAACCTACGAGGTCCAGGACGGTGATATTATCAACTTCCGATTCAATGTCTAAGCGATCGGCAGCACAAATGGCGGACGGTTCCGGCCTCAAAACCTTGCCCGTAAAAATCAACCCGTATTTCCGTTCCCTGATCCGGTCGGCTGACGATCCCATCGGCCGGCAGGTGCTCCCGGACCCCCGGGAACTGGACGACTGCAATATCGAGCCCGACCCGCTGTCTGAAGCCCGGCAATCGCCAACTCCCCTGGTCATTCACCGCTATCCGCAGCGGGTCGTATTCACCGTGTCCAATCAATGTGCGGTATTCTGCCGCTTTTGCATGCGCAAACGTACCGTGCACAAACAATCGCGCCCGGCCCCGCAGGCCATCCACAGTGGTTTGGCCTACATTGCCGGAAACCCTGAAATTAATGAGGTTATTCTGTCCGGCGGCGACCCGTTCATGCTCAAGGACGAGTCACTCATCAGCATTCTGGCGGCCCTCAAAAAAATACGGCACGTCAAGCTGTTGCGCATTCATACCCGTATTCCCGCTGTTTGGCCCCAGCGTATCACCATCGGCCTGGCCCGCCGGTTGTCGCTGTTTCACCCCCTTTTTATCAACATCCACTTCAATCATCCCAATGAAATAACGCCCCAGTCGATTCAAGCCTGCGCCCGCCTGGCAGACACCGGTATCGCCCTGGGCAGCCAGACGGTGTTGCTCAAGGGCGTCAATGACGAGCCTGGCGTGCTGCGCACCCTGTTTACCCGATTGCTGGAAATCCGGGTACGGCCCTATTATCTGCATCAGATCGACCGCGTGCCGGGAACCGCCCATTTCCAGGTGCCCCTGGATAAAGGATTGCAACTCATGGCCGCTTTGCGCGGCCGGATATCGGGTATGGCCATGCCCCACTATATGATCGATCTTCCCGGCGGCGGCGGCAAGGTGGAATTGCTTCCAGAGGCCATTGTAAAGAAAACCCCGGGCTTCTATCATGTCCGCAACTTCCAGGGACATATCATACCTTATCCCGTGACATGATCGACCGGCCGATAATCACCGCAACCACCGACTATGAATGCCTGAGGACATCTGCTATACAAGCTTGTATAATCTGAACGGGAATAGAGAATGGAGCCTGAAAATGACACCTGCGTTGATTTTGATCCCGGCTGCCTTTCTGCTTGGGGGACTGCTTTGCTTTGAAAAAAAAGCGCATTTAAAGGGCCTGCTGCCGACCAAGACCTTGCTGTCCGCCCTGTTCGTTCTATGCGCCGGCATACAGCCGCACCCCGATCAGGCGTATTTCGGCCTTATCTTTACCGGCCTTCTATTTTGCCTTGCCGGCGATGTTCTTCTGGCACTGCCCCAGGAAAAAATGTTCCTGTTCGGCCTCATTGCATTCCTGGCGGGCCATGTTTTCTATGTGGCGGCGTTCTTTCACTTGGCCGAAATGAACCGATGGACCTATATCGGCTTGGCGCTCACCATTGCCATCAGCACTGGCATCTATGCATGGCTTCGCCCTCACCTGGGCAGCATGCACGTACCGGTTGTTTTTTACATTATCGTCATCAGCTGCATGCTTTGCGGCGCCTGGTCGGTTTGGGGAACCCAAAGCATCCTTGCAAGCGGGCGGACTCTGGTATTTGGCGGGGCGGCCTGCTTCTATGTTTCGGACCTGTTTGTAGCCAGAGATCGTTTTCTGAACAACACGTTTGTCAATCGCCTTGCAGGATTGCCGCTGTACTATGCCGGCCAGTTCATGATCGCTTTATCGGTGGGTAGGGTAATGGCGTAATACGAATGGGGCGTTTCGAGTTTCACGGCCGGTCCATAGCCGCTCCTCTGGAACCGGACCTTCACGATTTGTCGATCTGCTCTTTCAAAAGGCAGCAGGCAATTTTGTAGGCCGGTGTTCCGTCTTGCCGGTAAACGATATTTCCGGGCTGAATAAGCTTGTTCATCACACATCCTTCGGCAATGTCGAGCTGGAAGAGATCCTGTTCATTGACTGGCGGCCTGCTTGTCAACCGGTCTTCTTCGAACTGCAGGCTGTGCAGGGCAAAGTCCTCGCACAGGGGACAGCGGTATACCCGCCCGTTGGGAAAAACAAAGTAGTTGTCGGCAACCTTGCCGGCACATTCAAAAGGGTCCTCCGGTGCCAGATAGACTTTGGGATAGGCGACCCGAATGCCGCCGGCCGCTACAGCCTCCGCCACCGGCGGAACAGTACGCATCCACTGCCGACGGGTGACCTGCAGCGATGCGCTTTGCCCGTTGCACCCGGCCGAGTTGCCCCTGAGTCCGATCACCTGAATAAAAAAATGGTCGATACCCAGGTCATTGAGCAGCGGCGGCATATCCTGGAGATGATCGAGGTTGCGGCTGCTGACCGTATAGATCAGACTGACGGCAAACCCCCTGGCTTTGGCCTGGCGGATGCCTTCGATGCAAGTGGAGAAAACGCCTTCTCCGCGAATAGCATCATTGACCGGGGCCACAGGCCCGTCCAGACTGAAGCTGAAAAAATCGACCTGGGCCGGCGTAACCCGATCCAGTATCTGATTGAACAGGTAACCGTTGGTATCGATGGTAACGGACCCGTATCCCAGGTCCCGGGCCGACTTGACCACGGCCGCCAGGTCTGGATAGAGGGTGGGTTCGCCGCCCAGCAAAATCAAGTTGGCGTTGTGTGCACGCCGCACCAGCACGTCGAGCCAACCCTGAACCCGGGCCAGTGCAAGGCGTTGTGAGCCATGCTGTTGCGGGTTGATATAACAATGACTGCACTTGAGGTTGCACTGGGTCAGTAAGTGAAGGAATACATTAGCGGTATCTTTTGCAAAGGCTACAGTCCGTCGCATTAGAACGTTTCGATATGGCGTTTGTGCGCCGGCCGCTTGGGTTTGTTTTTGGGTTTGGTCGCCGGGTCGGCATCCGCGGCCGGTGCACTGTGTTTGGCGTCTCGCTTGGCGCGTACCAGTTCCTCATTGGTCAGACGCAGCCGGGCGGTGATATATTCTGCAAAGATACGGTACAGCAGCAGTAGAAAATCGAGGCGTTCGTCCTTCTCCTGAGAAGAAGTCAGACGATTTCCCGCCGAGGTATCCACGGCCAGACATACGGTGTCCCCCACGGCATAAACCGATGCGGACCTGCTCTGGTCGTCAATAATCCGCATTTCACCGAATATTTCACCCTTGCGGTTGATGGTGCCGATGTCTTCCGTTTCTTTGGAAATACGGATTTTTCCGGAAAGCAGGAAGTAGAGCCAGGGGTCCATGTCTCCTTCCTGGATGATCTGTTCTCCATCTTCGTATTGTCGAATTTTGCTCAGCCGCAACAGTTTTCCCAGGTTGCGGGTTTCAAAATGCTTGAGCGCCTGAATGCTCATCAACCGCTGAATGTTTTCAATGTTCTCTTTAAGATATTTGGATTCAATCATCGGAAGCCTCCAGTGTCCTGCAGTCGCGTGGCAGCATCTGCTATCTTACCGGCTACCCCATGAAAAAGGCAAGTGCATTCTCAACCCGACGCCGCTTCCAGGCAGTGTTTCGACAACTGCTGGTCGAAACTGACCGGATAGCACCCGTCAAAACACGCCTTGCAATAAATCTCCTCGGGATTTGGAATCCCGGTGGAGGATAGCAGTCCATCCAGGCTCAGATAGTGGAAAGAATCCAGCCCCAAATACTCGCCCAGCGCCTTGACCGACATCCGGGCGGCAATCAGTTCGCCGACAGTGGAAAAATCGATGCCGTAATGGCAGGGGTGTCGATGGGGGGGACCGGCCACACGCATATGAACGCGCTTGACGCCCAGCTCGCGCAACGCCCGCACACGGGTTTTGGCCGTCGTACCGCGAATGATGGAATCTTCAATGATAATGATATCTTTACCTTTGAGCAGCTCCTTTATGGGGTTGAGTTTCACCCGCACGCCGAAATCGCGCATGCTCTGGGTCGGCTGGATAAAGGTCCGGCCGACATAGTGGTTGCGAATCATCCCCATTTCGAAGGGAATGCCCGATGCCTCGGAATACCCTAGCGCCGCGTAGGACCCCGAATCGGGAAACGGCATGACCAAATCAGCCGGAACCGGGGCTTCTTCGGCAAGACGGCGGCCGTGGGCTTTGCGGGTCTGATAGACATTGCGACCCATGAAGGTGCTGTCCGGACGGGCAAAATAGATAAACTCGAAAATGCAAAAGGCCTGCCGGCTCACTTTGGGCAGAAAAAGACTGCGCGGTCCGTTCTCGTCGATGATAATCATTTCGCCCGGTTCGATCTCCCGAATGAATTCAGCCTGCACCAGGTCCAGGGCGCAGGATTCCGAAGCCAGCACCCAGCTGCCGTTGAGCCGGCCGAGGCACAAAGGGCGGAACCCGTGGGGGTCCCGGATTCCCACCACCTCACCCCGACTGGTCAGCATCACCATCGAAAAAGCCCCCTGCAGACGGCAGCCTGCTTCCACCAGGGCTTTATCGAACCCGATCTTTTTCAGATGGCGGACAAACAGGTGCAGAAACACTTCACTGTCCATGGTGGATTGAAAAATAGAACCGGAATCCTCCAGTTCCTCCTTCAACTGATGCGCATTGACCAGGTTCCCGTTGTGCCCGACCGCGTAACTTTTGTTGTGATGCCGGACCACAAAAGGCTGTGCATTGGACAGCACCGAACTGCCGGTAGTGGAATAGCGCACGTGACCGATGGCGCTGGACCCGTGGAGGCTTTCCAGATGCTCCAGCTTGAAAACATCGGAAACAAGTCCCATCGCCTTATAATTGCTGATCATATCTTCATTGGCCACGGCAATCCCAGCGCTTTCCTGACCCCTGTGCTGAAGGGCGTATAGCCCGAAATAGCACAATTTGGCGGCCTCCGGGTGTCCGTGGACCGCAAATATGCCACAGGATTCACGGGGGTGGTCGCCGCTTGAAACGGGGTCATTCAGAAAATTGTTTGCTTGGGTCATGGGACTGAACTCCTCAAATAGCGTATTGGCCTGAAGCCGGGGGCCAGATGGCCGCTCAACCTTTACCCGGAGAAATCACGCAATGGTGATACGCTTGCAGTGACTGTACGGTCAGCTCATTGGATTTAAGCGCGGTAATGGCCTTACACACCGCAAGTCCCCCGGAAGTTGTGGTGACATAAGGGATGGAATATTTCAAGGCGGCCCTTCGGATCACATAGCCATCCCCCCTGGCTCCGCCACCAAGGGCGGTATTTACCACCAAATTGATCTCACCGTTCTTTATCGCATCTTCCACGTGGGGCCGGCCTTCCGACAATTTATTGATGCGCCGGGCGTCAATGCCCCGCTCACGCAAATACGCACAGGTTCCGCTGGTTGCCAGAATGGAAAACCCGAGGGCATTGAAATCGCGGGCAACCGGCATGATGGTGGCTTTATCGCTGTCCATAACACTGATAAAAACCGTTCCTTCAACCGGAAGCTTCTGGCCTGCGCCCAATTGGGCCTTGGCGTAGGCGGAACCAAAATCCAGGCCCATGCCCATCACCTCCCCGGTGGATTTCATCTCCGGTCCCAACAGGGTATCCACATCGGGAAAACGGTCAAAGGGCAGAACGGCCTCTTTCACAGACAGATGGGGCGGCACGATCTCCCGGGTAAACCCGAGCTCCTTGAGCGTCTGGCCCAGCATGATGCGGGTGGCCAGCTTGGCCAGGGGCACTCCCGTCGCTTTGCTGACAAAGGGAATGGTTCGGGAAGCGCGCGGATTGACCTCGATGACGAACAGGCTGTCCTCTTTGATGGCATATTGCACGTTCATCAGACCGATGACATTGAGTTCGGCAGCCATGGCTTTGGTCGCCGCAGCAATTTCGGCGATCAAAGCCGGTTTGATCTTAATGGGCGGCAGCACGCATGCCGAATCACCCGAATGGACGCCGGCAGCTTCGATATGCTGCATGATACCGCCAATGACGGTGGTCTCGCCGTCGCTGATGGCATCCACATCCACTTCCATGGCATTTTCCAGGAATTTGTCGATCAGCACAGGATTCCCGGGCGATGCCAGGATGGCCAGGCGGGTAAAATTCTCCAACTCCTTCTGATTGTAAACAATGGCCATGGCCCTGCCGCCTAAAACGAAAGACGGACGGACAATTACGGGGTACCCGATTTCCAGCGCCACACGGCTGGCTTCACCCACCGCCATGGCGATACCGTTGGCCGGCTGCACCAGCCCCAGCTTGTTGAGCATGGCCTGGAACTGTTCCCTATCCTCGGCCCGGTCGATACTTTTGGGGTCTGTCCCCAAAATCGGTACACCGGCTTTGGCCAGGGGAGTGGCCAGATTCAGCGGCGTCTGGCCGCCGAACTGGACGATTACGCCGTAGGGTTTTTCTTTTTCTACAATGTGCAGCACGTCCTCTTTGGTCAGCGGCTCGAAATACAGCTTGTCGGATGTATCATAGTCCGTGGACACGGTCTCCGGATTCGAGTTGACCATGATGCTCTCGACGCCTTGCTGCCTGAGTGCAAAAGAAGCATGAACGCAGCAATAATCGAACTCGATGCCCTGTCCGATACGATTGGGACCGCCGCCCAGGATCATGACTTTCTTCCGATTCGATACGCGGGCCTCGCACTCTTCTTCGTAGGTGGAATAATAATACGGTGTTGCCGCCCGGAATTCGGCCGCACACGTATCGACAAGCTTATACACCGGCCGGATCCCGCGCTGCTTGCGATATGCGGTCACCCCATCGGCATCCATACCCAGCAAATGGGCGAGCTGCACATCGGAAAAACCCCATGACTTGGCCAGTCTGAGTTCCTCGTCGGTGAGCGGAAATTGCGGTTTTTCGCCATCGCAGATGCACCGGCCGTCGCCCCGGCCGCGAAGGGTTTGCTCCAGGTCCACGATCTGTTGGATCTGGTACAGGAACCAGGGATCGATACCGGTAACGCGGCAGATCGCATCAATGCCCATGCCGGCCTGAAGCGCATAACGCAGGTAGAAAATACGCTGGGAATTGGGGATGCTGAGCTTACGCTCGATCTCTTCCTGAGAGGGGAAAGCACCGTCCTCCTCCTGCCGCCCCTTGCCGTCAGCACCCAGTCCGTGACGTCCGACCTCGAGTCCGCGCAGTCCTTTCTGCAAGGCCTCTTTGAAGGTGCGTCCAATAGCCATGGTTTCTCCCACGGACTTCATGGAAGTGGTCAACAGGTCGGGTGTTTCAGGAAATTTTTCAAATGTCCAGCGCGGGATTTTGACCACACAATAGTCCAATGTGGGCTCGAAGGAGGCCAGGGTCTCGCCGGTGATATCATTTGGGATCTCGTCCAGAGTGTACCCCACGGCCAGCTTGGCGGCAATCTTGGCGATGGGAAACCCCGTGGCCTTGGATGCCAAAGCGCTGGAACGGGACACCCGGGGGTTCATCTCAACAACGATCATCTCCCCGTTTTCCGGATTGACGGCGAACTGCACATTGGAGCCGCCCGTATCCACGCCGATCTCGCGCATAATGTCCAGGGACGCGTTGCGCATCACCTGATACTCGACATCCGACAGTGTCTGGGCCGGTGCCACGGTAATGCTGTCGCCGGTGTGCACGCCCATGGGGTCGAGGTTTTCGATGGAGCAGATGATGACCACATTGTCGTTGTGGTCCCGCATCACCTCCAGTTCGTACTCTTTCCACCCCAGAACGGACTGTTCGATCATAACCTGGCCGATCAGGCTGGCATCCAGGCCCGCCTTGGCCACGGTCTCCAACTCCTCGGGGTTGTAGACGACACCGCCGCCGGTTCCGCCCAGGGTGAAACTGGGCCGGATAATCAACGGAAAGCCGATCTCTTTGGCAACAATGCGCGCTTGATCCAACGTGGTGGCGAATCCGCTTTGGGGAAGCTTCAATCCGATCTTTTCCATGGCCGCGCGGAACTGGTCCCGGGATTCGGCCTTGTTGATGGCTTCCAGAGAGGCGCCGATAAGTTCCACGCCGAATTTTTCCAGAACCCCCATTTCTGCCACTTTAACCGCCGTATTCAGGCCGGTCTGTCCGCCCAGGGTGGGCAGCAGCGCATCGGGTCGTTCTTTTTCGATAATCTTGGCGACGACCTCCGGGGTGACCGGCTCTACATAAGTGCTGTCGGCCGTCTCCGGATCGGTCATAATGGTAGCCGGATTGGAGTTGACCAGGATGACATTGTAGCCCTCCTCTTTGAGGGCCTTGCACGCCTGGGTGCCGGAATAGTCGAATTCGCAGGCCTGGCCGATTATAATGGGGCCGGCCCCGATAATCATGATTTTATGGATGTCGGTCCGTTTGGGCATAGTGGCTATTATTTCAGTGCGGTTAAGTGTGCTGTTGCTGAATCATTGCGCTTCATTGATCAATCGCTTGAACGTGTCGAACAAATACCGTGCATCATGCGGGCCCGGCGACGCTTCGGGATGGTATTGCACCGCGAAAACGGGCAGCTCCTTATGGCGAAATCCTTCCAGGGTGTCGTCGTTCAAATTGATATGGGTAATTTCGACCTGGCGGGGATCCATGCTGTTGACATCCACGGCAAACCCGTGATTCTGGGATGTAATTTCCACCTTCCCCGTGACCAGATGCTTCACCGGCTGGTTGGCGCCGCGATGACCGAACTTCATTTTATAAGTTTTACCGCCGAGGGCGAGCCCCAGGATCTGATGCCCCAGGCAGATACCGAACATGGGACGATAACCCATCAGGGCTCTGGCGGTATCGATGCCGTAAGTCACCGGCTCGGGGTCCCCCGGTCCGTTGGATAGAAAAATACCGCTGGGCGCCATGGCCTTGATGGTATCCGGGTCCGTGAACGCCGGGACCACCGCGACCTCGCATCCTCTGTCGGCCAGACAGCGCAGGATATTGTATTTTATACCAAAATCCAGCGCTACCACAGATGATTTGGCATCCCGCTCCATCCATACGCTCTCGTTGAGACGGCCTTCAATGGGCATGGGACCGGTATTGGTCCACAGATACGGCTGTCCTGCGGTAACGGTACGGGCCAGATCCAGCCCCGCCATGGCGGGCAGGGATCGTGCCTTCTGAATAAGGATTTCAGGATCGCTTTCCCGGGTCGATATGATGGCCCGCATGGCGCCTGCGTTGCGAATATGACGGGTCAGCGCACGGGTGTCCAGCGAATCGACACCCACGATGTGGGCGGCTTGCAGATACTCACCCAGACTGCCCATGGAGCGGAAATTACTCGGAAATGGCTGGTACTCACGAACAATAAAGGCGGCCACCTGCACCCGGTCGGACTCGATATCCGCCAGGTTGACGCCGTAGTTGCCGATGAGCGGGTAAGTCATGGTCACCATCTGACCGCTGTAGGACGGGTCGGTGAGCACCTCCTGATATCCGCTCATGCTGGTATTGAACACCACTTCACCACCCACTTCACCCGGACCGGTAAATGTCCGGCACGCGAACGTTCGCCCGTCTTCCAGGGCCAGCAATGCTTTGGTATAGGTCGGTTGGCTCATGGCTATTTTCGTCAATTCATTTTCAGGTCGATTTCAGACCACGGGGTTATTTACAGTTTATTTAGGATGCGGTCAACGATTTGATCAAGCCGGCCCCAATCACCCTAGCGGTGCATTTTCGATCAAATTCCAAATGCCACAGGGGCACGCACCGGCACAAAACCCGCATCCAATGCAACGATCGGCATCCACCACATATTCATAGCCCCCGCTTTCCAGCGCCTGGCGGCTGATCGCCGATTCCGGGCACATGGTGACGCAAATGCCGCAATCCCTGCACTGCCCGCAAGAGGCGCACTGGCTGCCGCAATGGCCCAGATCTTCATATTGCAAAATCCGCGGATCATAATATTCCAGGCTGATGCGTTCCAGGTCGATAACGGTCCGGGCATCGGTCGGAGGCCGTTTCCCGGCCGCTACCGCATGTATGGTATCCGCTGCGCGACGGCCGGCGCCGATGGCATCGGTGAGCAATCCCGGCCGCACCACATCGCCAATGGCAAACACCTTGGGATGGGATGTCTGATAATTGTCATCCACTTTGATAAAACCGCGATCCACGGAGATCTCTTCCGGAAGAAAATCGAGATCAGGTGCATCTCCGATGGAAATAAACACCGAGTCGGCAGCAATCACCTCGCCACTTTCCAGTTGAACGCCGGCCTGGGTGATGGCTTGGGTAAACACCGGCCAGCGGAATTTGGCCCCGGCTTTTTCAGCATCTTCACGTTCCTTGCCGAAAGAGGCCGGCTCCTGAACATCCAGGAGGGTAATTTCCACAGCCCCCAGACGCGCGGCTTCGGTGGCCACGTCGCACCCCACGTTGCCGGCACCGATAATGACCACGCGCTTGCCGACCCGGGCCGTTCCCGCTTTGGCGGCTTTCAAAAAATCCAGCGCCGTAACCATGCGATCGCCGCCCGGTATGGGCAATGTCCTGGGTTTGCGGGCACCGGCGGCAATGACGACAAAATCATAGTCCGCCATCAACTGCTCCGTATCAGCGCGGCTGAGCAACTGCTGCAGATGGACATGCGAAATAACGTCGCGCACCCGTTGGATCTCTTTGCTGAATACCGCTTCAGGAATACGGCTGCCGGGAATGGACGCTGCGATCTTGCCCCCCAGGGTTTCGGCGGTATCGTATACCACGGCCTCATGTCCTTTAAGACGCAGCTGCCAGGCCAGTGAAATACCGGCCGGCCCGCCGCCGATGACCGCCACCTTGGTTCCGGAAACGGGCGGCAGTTCCGGTGTTGCCGCATCGATGCTGGCTTTGCCAAGCTGGGTCACATCCACCGGGGCCATCAGGGATGCACTTTTGGTGCAGGCCCCCATGCAGGGATGGGGACAAAGGTAGCCGCAGACGGTGGCCGGAAAAGGCGTATAGGCCAGTGCCAGATCGACGGCCTCGTCCACCCGGCCGTCACGGACCAGCTTCCATCGCTGCTGCACGGGGATACCGGTGGGGCAAGACGCCTCGCATGGCGCCATATATTTGTAATTTTCCCAGACCGGCACAAAACGGCGCAATTCACCGCGTGTGATCAGGGGAATAGGGCTGCGGTCCAGGTCGGTGAGGTCTCCCACCAGCCCCCCCCTTCCCAGGTTCGCGTCCCAGACTTCCCTGCGAAAAGCTGCCATGGCGCGCTTATCGATGGTTACCCGCTCCTGGGGTGTCCGGGCCTTGATCAATTGCCATTGTTCCCGGACGGCCAACAATTCCAGCAATTCAGAACGGTCGATGCGGGTCAAAAAATCTTCAAGGCCCCGAGTGAGCCACGCCCATGTGGCATCATCGATGGGAATCATGGCGGCATCCGTGCGGCTGAATCCCTTGTGAGGCCCCCTGAACAGCACCTTGCCGCCCACCATGCCCACCAGAGGCCGATAGCCCAGCACATTGGACGGGTCCTGGGGTTCGTGACCGCAGATCACGGCAATACCACCGGCCATAAATTCGCCAAAATAATCCCCGGCAGAGCCCAATACCCACAGCTCGGGCGCATCGAACCGCGGATTCTGTTTGGTCATGGTCATCCCGCGGGCGCCGATGCTCCCGCCCACAAAAACTTTCCCCTGGGCCATGGCATTGCAGGCCCCGTTGGCGGCGTTGCCATGAACAACGATTTCGGCCCCTGCGTTGAGCCAGCCGATGTCGTCGGATGTGGCGCCGAATATTTCAATCCGGGTGTTGGCGAACCCCATGGAACCTGCACGCTGGCCCACCGGGCCGGAAATTTGGACATGGATCTTCTTGTCGCCCGCCGGCCACAAGCGCCCGCCGATGCCATGCTGACCGTAGGCTTCAATTTTCAACCGGGTATGGCCCTGGGCCACGGCCGACTGGATCTGCTCTTCCAGCAGGCGCGAATCAATGCGCTGCCCGTCGACCTTGCCGGATATAATAAAAAATTCTTGCTTGCTGCTCATCGATCTTTCTCCGATATTCAAAATACGCGGCGCTTTGCAGACACCACATCAAACGACATATTTGATATCCAGCCGCTCGGCAACGCGATAGTCGTTGACGCCCAGAGCATCGGACATGCCGATGGGCAGGGCGGTGGAGCGGCCCAGGGGCGCAACGATCTTTTTTAACTCGGTGTCGAAGCTTAAGAAAGCGTCCACCACCCGCTCAGCCACCAGGTCCACATCCAGCCGCCGATATAGGCGCGGGTCCTGGGAAGTGATGCCCTTGGGGCACAGGCCGATATTGCAGATATTGCAGCGGTCGCTTTCAGAGCCCAGGCACCCGGCGGCAGCCTGCATGATATATTTTCCAATCTGCACGCCGCTGGCGCCCAACATGATCAGTGCGGCCGCATTGGCTGCCAGATTGCCGCTTTTACCCACACCGCCGCCGGCAAACAAAGGCACTTCGTTCTGCTTGCCGATTTTCACCAGGTTCCGATAAGCGTCCCGGATATTGCTGGCAATGGGATGTCCCATGTGGTTCATGGAAACGTCGTAAGCCGCACCCGTTCCGCCGTCTTCGCCATCGATGGCCAACCCTGCCGCGAAAGGGTTGCGGGTCAGGTTGTTGAGTACTGCCATAGCTGTTGAACTCCCCGAAATTTTGGGATAAACTGGCACCCTGAATCCCCATGCCATGGACATGGACTGAATCATCTTGGCCACCGATTCCTCGATGGAGTACTGGGTCTGGTGGGTAGGCGGACTGGGCAGGCTGACGTCGGTGGGAACCCCCCGGATGGCGGCGATCAGCTTGTTGACCTTGTGCCACATCAGCAAGCCGCCGTCTCCCGGTTTGGCCCCCTGGCCGTATTTGATTTCAATAGCGCAGGGGTCCTCCTTCATCTCCGGCAGGGCGTGAATGATTTCATCCCAGCCGAAATAGCCGCTGGCAATCTGCAAAATGGTATATTTGAGAAAACGACTTCGCAGCAATCTCGGCGGGCAACCGCCTTCGCCGGTGCACATGCGCACCGGCATGCCAAGCTCTTCATTGAGGTAGGCGACACCCAACTGGAGTCCTTCCCACATGTTGGGGGAAAGCGCACCAAAGGACATCGAACCGATGATCAGCGGATATATTTCCCGCACCGGCGGCATCCAACCGTTTTCCCGATAAAATTTAAGGTTGTCTTCCGGGGCCAAAACACGGCCCAGCAACGTGCGCAGTTCGAACTCATGGCGGCCGGCATCCAGCGCCGGATCGGTGAGCATTGAAATACGGATAAATTTGATCTGGTCCAGAACACCACCGGGGACATTGCGCCGCCCGCCGCGTCTGCGCGGCTGCCCGCCGCGATTGACATGATAGCGTACCTTGTCGGCTTCATCGCCGCGCATGGGGATAATGGCATCGTTGGGGCACACCAGGCTGCACATGGCGCAACCCACACAGGCATAAGCCGGGTCGGTTTTCTGGCGGATCCCCTGGTACACCTGATACGCATTGGCCGGTGGTTTGGCCGGATCCAGGGATGCGGTGACCGTGCGTTTTCGAAATACCCCCAGTTCAATGGCATTTACCGGGCATACCGCCGTACACCGGCCGCACAGGGTGCACTTGTCCTTATGCCACGCAATCTGCCAAAGCAGGTCCTTGACGCTTAAGGTCGATGGGGTAATGGGTCTGTCTGGGAGCATATGGCAATCTCCTGGCGATCGGGACCGACAATGGCCGTGTCCAGATGCATGGGTTGAAAATCCTTGCGTTTGTCTCTGTCGGGAATGGCTGCATCCACACCGCAAACCTCGGAAGCGAACGCCCAGCGCCCGGGTTTGCCGCCCACCACCCCGGGCCGCAGTTTTTTACGGTCCTGAACCATGAAGACCGAGTGGTCCGGCAGGCATCCGATGACACAATTGGGGCCGTCAATGATCAGGCGGCGGCATGATTGCTTGAGTTGTTTGAGCAGGGCGGCATCCGGATGCCGATCCAGGTCCGCGTCCTGCAGCGGTGTAATCACATGTTTATAGCCTTCGATGCCCAACCCCAACTGGACCATGGTATAGTGCAGAATGTGGGTAAAGACCTCCGAATCGGACTGGTAGCCACTGTAACCGAGAACTCCGCGCGACTCCAGATACTCGCGGATGGGGACAAAGGCCGTGTTCTCGCCATTGGTCATGGTGCAGTATCCCTGAAGAAAAAAAGGATGGCAGGCATACAAGTCAATGGCATAATTGGTGTTCTGGCGCCCCTGGGCCAGGATGACACGCGCGTAAAGCTCTTTGCGGTCCAGATCGAGAAACCGGGCGACGGTCATGGGATCACCGATCTCCTTGATCAAGATCACATCCGGCCAGAATGAAAAAATGATCATATCATTTTCCGCTTCACCCAGCGCTCGCAATTTCAACCGTGTCTCCACCAGCCCGATATAGCGCTGTGCCTGCGTCCAGGCCTCCCACTCCTCCGGGTATTCATAGGCCCGGATCAGGTAGATATCCCGCTTGGGAATCCCTTCCGGCGGCTTTTTGGGGACCTTTATGGAGATCTTGTATTTCGTCCGAAAACCGATATCCATCATAATATCATCGAGCCGCCGAAGTCCCTCTTTGGTAAAAATACCCGATAGAATAGGTGCATCCTTCGTATATTCGAACGGTCCGGACAAATCGCGTAAAAATAATCCGACCCCCGAACCGTCATGTCCCTCCCGCATGGCATCCATGGCATCCATGGCCACCATGGGGGAAAGCGGCTCCTCGCTTGAAATTGCAAACAAACGACACATTGTCTCAGGTGCTCCTTATTTTTTTCTGTTCAACAGCGTCAATCCGGCAAATTGGCCGGGCAGTGCCCAGCCGCCGGGCAAAGGATCCCCTGCCCGACAATTTGCGTACGGCATTAAAAGCAACATGCATGCCATCCTCGGAAAACGCCGAACATGAGCTAATAGCAGGTCGGGCCGGTTTTGAGAAGCAAAAAAATCACCCTATGATATTACAATTCTGAAGTGCTTTCTCCAGGTATACAACAAAAATGTCGAACTATTTTCCACCGGGTATGGACGCCCCGGCCCCGGGCACGACTTGGTTACAAGCCAAAAATCTGCTAACTAATGTCCATCCGGAAACAGTAGCTTGGGGTTCAGGCCAAAACCGCTGACATAGCAAGGCTGCAGCAGGAATTTCGCATCCCCGGGAACGCAGGCAGGGCGGCAAGATACCATTTCTGGATGGGGGCCCACTATCATGTATCGCATTAGTTCGAAACCCGTCACGGGAACAGGGGTTCGGCTCTCAGGCGACAGGGACCCGGTTGCTGTGTCCGCCAATTCCCGTTCACACGATTTATAGGCAAAACGCATATGCCCGAACTGCCGGACGTGTTGGCCCAAGAATCCACTGCTTTGTGGAACAGTTTTCAAAAGGCCGCAAAGGAACAAAATCTGGAGATCCCGGCCGACACCGGGATCGCAACGGCCGTGCAAACCAGCCTTGCCCTGAGCCGCTTCGTCCGGCAGACCGCCCACAGAAAACCGGAAATGATCGCCGATCTCATCGTATCCGGCGACTTGACGGGCCCCTATGCGGCGGGCGTTCTCGGTTGCAGGTTTCAACAGCATCTGTCGGGCGGGGCAACCCCAACCGTCTCTGCAAGCCAGTATGCAACGCTCCGGGACCTTTCGAAAAATGACTTCGATAAACTGCTTCGCCTGTTCAGACATCGCGAAATGGTCCGAATCGCCATACGAGACCTGGCCGGCTTGGCCGAACTGCAAGCCACCTTGCTGGATTTGACGAACCTGGCCGATTTCTGCCTGCACCAGGCCTATGATTTTATCTATGCAAAGCTCGGCGAGCAGTGGGGAACACCCACCGGCCAACACGGCCGGGCACAGCACCTGGTTATCCTGGGCATGGGCAAACTTGGTGCCCACGAGCTCAATTTCTCATCCGATATCGACCTGATCTTTGCCTACCCTGAAGACGGCCACACCACAGGCGGGATAAAAACGACCAGCAACGAAGACTTTTTCGTACGGCTTTGCCGCAGCTTGATTCAAACCATCGGGTCCGGCACGGCCGACGGGTTTGTCTTCCGAGTGGATACGCGGTTGAGGCCTTTCGGAGAGTCGGGCCCGCTGGTGCTCAGTTTCCAGCGCATGGAAAGCTATTATGAAACCCACGGACGGGAGTGGGAACGCTATGCCCTGATTAAAGCCAGAACGGTTGCCGGCGACATGGATGCCGGACGTCGACTGCTTGATGATCTTAAGCCATTCATTTTCCGGCGCTACCTTGACTACAGTGCGTTTGAATCCCTTCGGGACATGAAGCGGCGCATCTCGGCTGAAGTCCAGGGCAAAGGCCTGCAGGACAACATCAAGCTGGGACCGGGCGGCATCCGCGAAATAGAGTTCTTCGGCCAGATATTCCAGTTGATTCGAGGCGGTGTCGAGCCGGAGCTTCAAGTCCGGGGCATTCTGCCTGTCCTCGACCAGTTGGTCCTCAACGGCTATATCCCCCGGGAAACCGGGAAGGACCTGAAACAGGCCTACACCTTCCTCCGTTTGACGGAAAACCGGATTCAGGCATACGCCGACCAGCAGCGGCATGAACTGCCCAAAACACCTGACGAACAACTCATCCTGGCGGCCGCCATGAATTTCGAATCCTGGACGGCATTCAACGACGCCATTGCCGCCCAGCGCAGCAAAGTCCATTTTTATTTCAATGCATTGCTGGAAGGCGGCGAATCGGACGAGGCGGATTCGGGAGACAGCGCCGGCCAATTGAGCGCCCTCTGGCAGAATGTGCTTGAAGAATCCCATTCGCTGGCGATTTTAGCGGCGGCCGAATACGATGACCCGGCCAAGGCCCTGCAAATCATCGGAAGTTTGAGAGATGACCCCATACTGCGTCCCATGAGTGCAATGGGTCGTAATCGACTATTGAAGATCATGCCGCTGCTGATCAAAGAAGCCGGGCGAACCGAGCGGCCGCAGCAAGTGCTGCAGCGCCTTTTCGACCTGATCCGGTCCATCTGCCGGCGCACCGCCTATCTCTCGCTGCTTTACGAATACCCGGCCACCATGAGCCATTTGGTCCGATTGTTCGAATCCAGCCCCTGGATCACCCGCCTGTTGTGCCGGCACCCTGTGCTCCTGGATGAAATGCTGGATGCACGCAGCCTCTATCAGCCCCCCGGCAAAGCCGCCCTGGCCAGGGAATTGTGCTCCCGGCTGGCCAATATCCCGAACGACGACCTGGAGCAGCAACTGGAAACCCTGCGGGTATTCAAGCAAATCAATCTGCTGCGGGTTGCCGCCTCCGACATTACCAACGTATTGCCGCTGATGAAAGTCAGTGATCATCTGTCGGACTTGGCGGAAGTGATCCTGAACGAGGTCGTCGCCCTGTCCTGGAATCACCTGGTGGTCCAGCACGGCGCCCCCGCCTGCCGGCTTGACAACGAACCGTGCAGCCGGGGATTTGCCGTTATCGCCTATGGGAAGCTGGGCGGATTTGAATTGGGCTATGGTTCCGATCTCGACCTTGTATTCCTGCATGTTGCCGCACCGGGCCAGACCCGGGGTGGCCGGCGCCCCATCGACAATACCCAATTCTTCGCCCGGCTTGGACAACGGGTCCTGCACATCCTGTCCACCCATACTGCTGCCGGAATTTTATATGATACGGATATGCGTTTGCGCCCCAGTGGCGATTCCGGAATGCTGGTCAGCCATCTGGACGGTTTCAGACAATACCAGCTCAAAGATGCCTGGAACTGGGAACACCAGGCCCTGATCCGTGCAAGGGCCGTGACCGGTGATGCCGCGGTTCAAAACAAATTTGAACAAATCCGCAGAGAAGTCCTTTGCCGCAGACGGAACAAAGCGCGTCTGCGCGAGGAAGTGGTGTCCATGCGTGCACGGTTGCGGGATGCCCAGCCAACGGCAAATGACGACACTTTTGACATCAAGCAGGGTCCGGGCGGCATCGTCGACATCGAATTTTTGGTCCAGTACCTGATTCTCTGCCATGCCCACAAGTACCCCGAAATAACCCAGTGGACCGACAATGTCCGACAATTGCAGGAACTGGCCAGGCATCGCATCATCAACCGGCAAGCCGCATTCATACTGCGCAGGGCGTACCTGATCCTGCGGGCCATGGGCCACCGCTTGAACCTGAAAGGTCTCCCCGCCCAGATTGACGCCCGGCGCTTTAAAGAATTAAGAGCGCTGGTCCAACGCTGCTGGCACCAGTATATGCGCTAATCGACCCTTTACGGAAAACGGGGCCGACATCCTTCCCCTTGAACCCGGCCAACCGCCGTACAGCCCCGGTTCATTTCACCATCAGATATTACAACTTTGTTTAATAATACAAAAGTTAATACATATTTGTATTATCTATTTCATTTTTTATTTTTGCGGAAAAATAATTATTTATATCATAAACAGATAGTTACTATTATCTTTCAACAGTGGCACACCCCTTGCTGATTAGAACATCAGCCAAATGATCGATCACGGATAATCAATTTCACACGAGGAGCTATCGAGAATGAAAAAAATTGAAGCCATCATCAAACCATTCCGACTGGATGAGGTCAAAGACGCCCTGAACAAGATGGGCATATCCGGAATGACCATCAGCGAAGTCAAGGGATTCGGCCGCCAGCGCGGTCACAAGGAAATTTACCGCGGAACCGAATACCAGGTGGATTTCGTACCCAAAGTCAAAATCGATTTGGTGGTGCCGGAAGAAATGGCCGAAAAAGTCGTTGCCACCATTGCCGCGCAGGCCAACACCCAGAAAGTTGGCGACGGAAAAATATTCGTCATGCCCGTCGAACAGGCGGTGCGCATTCGTACCGGCGAGTCCGGACCAGAGGCTATCTAATCCACCCAGCAGGGAATGATCCTGTCGCTGACCCTAATTTTCCGAAAGGAGACTCAAGACCAATGAAACCGATGAAACCGATAAAAATATTTTTGTGTGCAATGACCGTCTTACTCACCAGCTTGGCATGGGCATGGGCCGATGACCCGGCACCCACCGTACTCAGCAATAAAGAGGCCATCGACCTCGTCCAGACCCACGCCAACTACCTGTGGACCCTTGTCGCAGCCGCACTCGTGTTTTTCATGCAGGCCGGATTCGCCATGGTGGAAACCGGTTTTACGCGCGCCAAAAACGCCATCAATATTTTGATGAAAAACCTGATGGACTTCTCGGCCGGCTCTATCGCCTTCTGGGCGATTGGATTCGGCATCATGTTCGGGGCCAACAAAACAGGATGGTTCGGGACCAGCGGCTTCTTTTTAAGCGATTTTACGCCCGACGGCGACCCCTGGGTCCTGGCCTTCTGGATGTTCCAGGTGGTGTTTGCCGCCACAGCGGCCACCATTGTCTCCGGCGCCATGGCCGAACGCACCAAGTTTGTCAGCTACGTGGTTTACAGCGTCGTGGTCAGCGCCGTGATCTACCCCGTTTTCGGCAGCTGGGCCTGGGGCAGCCTGTTCAACGGCAGCGGCTGGCTTGAGGGGCTGGGCTTCATCGATTTTGCCGGCTCCACTGTAGTGCACTCCGTGGGCGGCTGGGCCGCCTTGGCCGGCGCCATCGTTCTGGGACCGCGCCTGGGCAAATACGGCAAAGACGGCAAACCGCGCGCCATCATGGGCCACAACATGCCTCTGGCCGCCCTGGGCGTCTTCATCCTGTGGCTGGGCTGGTTCGGATTTAACCCCGGTTCCACCACAACCGCCGACAAAAGCATCGCCATGATCTTTGTCAACACCAACCTGGCTGCCGCCGCCGGCGCCATCACCGCAATGTTCACCTCCTGGATCAAATTCGGCAAACCGGAAGTCGGCATGAGCCTCAACGGCGCCCTGGCCGGTCTTGTGGCAATCACCGCCGGATGCGCCAATGTTCTGCCGGGCAGCTCCATCATCATCGGCGCCATCGCCGGTGTGCTGGTTGTCCTTTCAGTCCTCTTTTTCGACAGACTTAAAATCGACGATCCTGTGGGCGCCGTATCCGTGCACGGCGTAAACGGCGCCTGGGGCACACTGGCTGCCGGCCTGTTCAACATCGGCGGAACCACGTCGAAGATCATCATGGTGCAGCTGACCGGTATCGGCGCCTGTTTTATCTGGACCTTCGCTGTCGCATTTATCATGTTCAAAGTGATATCCGTGACCATGGGCCTGCGGGTAACGCCCGAAGAAGAAATTGAAGGCCTCGATATTACCGAACACGGCGGCGAAGCCTATCCCGACTTCGGCATGTCCTCCCATGGAATGTCGCCTGCCAGCAGCCCCATAGGCGCCGCCATGAGGGTGCCCAGCGGAGTTGCCGTCCCACAGGAATAGAATAAAAAACTCAGGCAAAAGAATACAGATCCGGGTCCGGAGGGCCCGGATCTTGGCCGACCCTGAAGACCGGGTATCAATATTGAATCAACGCAACCCGCTCCCCGGCTGCCCGGCGGCTTCTCCCACAGGGAACGACGCCGGGCAGCATCAACCGCCGAATGCTCAACACTCGGCCCCACCCCTTACAGCGGCAAACTTACACACCCAATGGAAAATACAAGCCCCATTCTGAACAATAGGCCCGTAAATTTTAAATTATACAACAACATTACATTTTTGAATTTATCGTATTTAAATTATTACATTTATGTAGTTTTTAATCCTGTCAACCATAACTCAATAACCACATAACACCTCGTTTATATTACTATATTTATATTACCGGCGCCATGGCACACCTGTTGCTCTAAGTGAGACATGCACGATCGCAAGTCTCGCCAGAGGCGTGCGCAAACGGCGCAAAGATAAGGACCCGACATGATATCATCCGTACAGCCCGTCACGCCATCAACCGCAATCGATGCGTTCAAAGCCGACCAGGAGCGGTTGCTGGCCCGGGTGAATCAGAGCGGCGCCCTCGAATTCCTGAAATCTCACGCCGCCCTGGTGGATGGCTATTTTCTATCCAGCTTTTCCCAGAGCGCCGTCGGACCGCAAATGGGCATTTTGCGCAACCCCTACGTGCTGGTGGCGCTAGGCGGTTACGGCCGCGCCGAACAGTGCGTGTATTCGGATATCGACCTGCTCTTTCTTTTTGAAAAAAAGGTGCCGACGGAAGCCGAGGCCCTGGTCCGTGAAATTGTATACCCCTTATGGGATATGGGGCTGGAAGTGGGCCATGCCACCCGCTCCATCAAAGAGTGCCTCCAGATGGCCCGCCAGGATTACGAGGTGCTCACCAGCCTTCTGGACGGCCGCTTCATTTGCGGCATGTCCCCCATCTACCACCAGATGATGGAGCGCCTGCGCATCAAATTGATCAACATCAAACCGGCCCATATCGTCAACTGGCTGGTGGAAAGCAATCAGGCTCGGCACAAGCGATTCGGTGATTCCGCTTATCTGCTGGAACCCAACCTCAAGGAAGGCCAGGGCGGGCTGCGCGACTACCACACCATGCTGTGGATTGCCAAAATCCAATCCGACATCAAGCAGGCACGCGACCTGGAATATTATGGCTACCTGTCCCACGACGAATACAAGACACTGGAGCAGTCCCTTGCCTTTATCTGGCATGTACGCAACCAACTGCACATGATGATGGGACGCAAGTGCGATCAGCTGCACCTGGAAAACCAGACACCGCTGGCCGAAGAAATGACGGTGGAGGGGATCAACGGCCACCTGCCCGTTGAAATTCTCATGGGGGAACTCCACGGTCGCATGGAGTTCGTCAAACAATGCTATGAGGTCTTTATCTACGGCATGAATCAAAAGCGCAGGATGAAGCGCAAGAACAAGTCGCTGAAAGAGACCCGGGTGGCCGGCCTGAAGTTTAACCGCGGCATGCTCAATTTTACCTCCCCGGAAGCAATTGTCAAAAACCCTGAATTGCTGATTGATATTTTCCTGGAATCGGCGGTGCATAAAGCACCGCTCAATGTGGAAGCCAGACGGCTGGTGAAAGACTTCGGCCATATTATCAGGCAGCCCGAATTTCGCAACAAACCTTCCGTCGTGACCCTGTTTGAAAAAGTGATGTCCCGCCAGGTCGGACAGTTCCCGCCAATGAACGCCATGCTGGACACCGGCTTTCTGGCCAATTTTATTCCCGAATTCGCTGGGGTCGTCAACCGCATTCAATTCGACCAGTACCATTTATACCCGGTTGCCCGGCATCTTCTGTTGACAGTAAAGCATATCAAAACCATCGGAACGGAACGAAGCGACATTCAGGATGTTTTGTTCAGAACGATCTATCTTGAGATGCGCAATAAAAAAATACTTCTGTGGGCCGCCCTGCTGCACGATATCGGCAAAGCCGAACCGTCCGGAGGGCACAGTGAACGCGGGGCTGAAATGGCCCGGTCCATACTGCTCGAAAAAGGATTGAACCCGGCGGACGTGGACACTGTGGTCTTTCTGGTCAGAGAACATCTGGTTCTTTTTGAAACGGCGACCCGGCGGGATATCAACGATGAAGAAACGGCCATTTTCGTGGCCCGGCGTGTAAAGAAAATCGATCGCTTAAAAAATCTCTACCTGCTCAGCGTGGCCGATGCCATGGCCACCGGTCCCAAAGCATGGAACGACTGGACGGCCTCTCTGCTGCGCGGGCTGTTTCTCAAAGTACTCAACATTCTGGAGAAGGGGGAGTTGGTTTCGCGTAAAGCCACGCGTACCATCGAGCAGAAAAAGGAACATGTTCTGGCCACGGCCATAGGCGCTGAAGAGAATAAAAACCGCAAAGCCATAATGGGCGTCATGTCCCCGCGCTACCTGTTGTACACGCCGTCGCGCGAAATACCGGAGCACATCGGGCTGTACCAGAGCATGGCAGATAAGGACTTCGTGTGGCGCATCGAAATGTCGACCGAAGCGGACATGCGCAAGGTGACCATCTGCGCAAAAGACCGCCCCGGTCTGCTGTCCAGGATAGCCGGCACCTTTACCCTGAACAGCATCAACATTCTGGACATGCACATTTTTACGTGGCGCAATAATATCGCCCTGGATATTTTCGAGGTCGAAGCGCCCCCGGACAAGCTTTTCGAGCAGGAGCGCTGGGATAAGGCCGCCAGGCAGCTTCAGGCCGCTCTTGACGACACGCTCGACCTGAAGCAGGCGCTGGCCCAAAAGCAAAACGGGTTTAAATCCATACGCCCCAAAACCAAAAATAGGCCCCAGAAAGTATGGGTGGACAATGACAGTTCCAGCTTTTTTACCATTGTCGAGGTGACGGCCTGGGATTTTCCGGGGCTGTTGTTTCTGATCACCAACGCCCTGTACAGCTGTCAACTGGACATCTGGGTAGCGAAAATTGCCACCCGGGTAGACCAGGTGGTGGATGTATTTTACGTCCGCAATTTCGACGGTGAAAAAGTGGACGACCCGGATCAGGCCGCATCCATTCGAAAGGCGGTTGAACAAGTCTTGCAATAAATAGTCCGCAAAGGATTGAACCCTCCACCGGCGGCTCCGGTGGACAGAGATGACATCAGGCACCAAAAAAGAAAGGATTATATTTAATGAAGTTGAAATGGAGTCTCATTCTTTTAGGTATTGTTTTATTCCCCTTGACCCCGGCATGGGCGGCCGATGAACTCAATTCCGGGGATACGGCCTGGATTATCGTCAGCACGGCCCTGGTCATGATGATGACGCCGGCCGGTCTGGCCTTGTTTTACGGCGGCATGTCGCGCTATAAAAACTTGCTGAACACCTATGCCATGACCTTCTGCGCCTATTGCCTGGCCAGCATCATCTGGGTGGCCTGGGGTTACAGCCTCTCGTTCGGACCCGATATCGCCGGGCTCATCGGCGGCCTGGACCATTTCCTTTTGTCCGGAATTGGTGTAGACAGCATCTCGGGAACGATTCCGACATATGTATTTGCCCTGTTTCAGATGACTTTTGCCGGCATTACCGTCGCCCTGGTCATCGGTTCGGTGGTTGATCGCGTCAAGTTCTCCTTTTGGCTGGTATTTACCGTGTTGTGGATTACCGTGGTCTACACACCGGTATGCCACTGGGCCTGGGGCGGCGGCTGGATGGCACAGATGGGGGCCCTTGATTTTGCCGGAGGCACGGTGGTGCATATCAATGCCGGTATCGCCGGGTTGGTGCTGTGCCTGGTTCTGGGAAAACGCATCGGCTGGGGAAAAGAGGCCATGTTTCCCTCCAGCGTGACATTGACCGCGCTGGGTGCCGCCCTGCTCTGGTTCGGCTGGTTCGGCTTCAATGCGGGAAGCCAGCTGGCCGCCGACGGACTGGCCGGTTCGGCGTTCCTGGTGACCAACACCTCTGCAGCCACAGCGGCTATGGCATGGATGCTGGCCGAATGGCTGGCCGACGGCAAGCCGTCGCTGCTGGGCATTGCCTCGGGAGCCGTGGCGGGGCTGGTGGCCATTACCCCGGCAGCCGGATTTGTAGACGTCGGCGCCGCATTGATCATCGGACTGGCCGCCGGTATTCTGGGATTTGTCTTTGTAGCCAAAATAAAGCACAAACTGGGATACGACGACTCTCTGGACGCTTTCGGGGTGCACGGCATTTGCGGAATCTGGGGTGCGCTGGCCACCGGGCTGTTCGCCAATCCGGCCGTCAACGAAGCCGGAACCGGCCTTTTTTACGGCAACCCCAAACAGGTCTGGATTCAACTGATATCCATTGTCGGCACAGCCGCCTATTCGGCTATCGCGACCCTCATTGTCATATTTGTCGCCCGACTGATAACCGGTGGCATACGCATTGATAAAGAAAGCGAAATTGAAGGGCTGGACAATGCCTTCCACGGTGAACGCGGCTTTGAAATGTAAATTTACCCATTGAATTCTATATCAGAAAGAAACAGGAGGAATGACGGCTATGAAGAAAATTGAAGCCATTATCAAACCGTTCAAGCTGGACGATGTCAAGGAAGCGTTGAACGAAATCGGCATCCAGGGCATGACCATTTCAGAAGTCAAAGGATACGGCCGCCAGAAAGGCCACAAGGAAATTTACCGTGGTGCCGAGTATGTGGTGGATTTCATCCCCAAAATCAAAATCGAAATCGTCATACAGGACGACTGGGCCGACAAAGTCATTGAAACCATCAAAACCTCGGCGGCCACCGGCAAGTTGGGGGATGGAAAAATATTTGTCAGCGACATTCAGCAGGCCGTCCGTGTCCGGACCGGTGAAACAGGGGAAGAGGCAATTTAGCGCAGGAATGTCCGGCTTTGCCGGACAGAACACTGATCACTTTTTAATGCAGGTAAAAATAAATTATCCCGTTTACCATCGAAACATCAGAAAGGAATGATTATGACACCCGAACAAGTCGTATCCATGGCAAAAGAGAAGGGCGCAAAGATGGTCGATTTGCGCTTTATGGATTTCCCCGGACTGTGGCAGCATTTTTCCGTGCCGATCAGCGAATTCGACGAATCCAATTTTGAGGACGGTTACGGGTTCGACGGTTCCAGTATCCGCGGCTGGCAGCCCATCCATGCCAGCGACATGCTGGTCATCCCGGATCCCACCACGGCCAAAATGGACCCGTTCTATAAAGAACCGACCTTGGTCCTGATCTGCAACATCGTCGATCCCATTACCCGCGAGGCCTATACCCGCGACCCGCGTCACATCGCAGCTAAGGCGGAAGCGTACCTGAAAAGCACTGGAATCGGAGACACCGCCTTTATCGGACCCGAAGCCGAATTCTTCATCTTCGACAATGTGCGTTTCGAATCCGGCCGCAACCGGGCCTTTTACGAACTTGACTCAGTGGAAGCGGCCTGGAACACCGGCCGCGAAGAGAACCCCAACCTGGGCTATAAAATCCGCCACAAGGAAGGCTACTTTCCCGTGCCGCCCATGGACAAATTCCAGGATCTGCGCACCGAAATGACCCTGGTACTGCAGGAACTGGGTATAGACATCGAGGCCCAGCACCACGAAGTGGCCACCGCCGGCCAGGCCGAAATCGACATGCGTTTCAAGCCGCTGCTGCAGATGTCCGACCAGCTGATGTGGTTCAAATATGTGCTTAAAAATGTCGCATTCCGGCATGGGCATTCCGTCACCTTCATGCCCAAACCTCTTTTTGAAGACAACGGCACCGGCATGCACACCCACTTGAGCATCTGGAAAGACGGTCAGCCGCTGTTCGCCGGCGACAAGTACGCCGGGGTTTCCCAGGACGCCCTGTACGCCATCGGCGGTATCCTGAAACATTGCAAGGCCGTCTGCGCCTTTTCCAACCCGACCACCAACTCGTACAAACGCCTGGTGCCCGGTTTCGAAGCGCCCGTGAATTTGGCCTACTCCAGCCGCAACCGCAGTGCCGCCGTCCGTATCCCCATGTACTCCAGCTCGCCGAAGGCCAAACGCATCGAATTCCGGACCCCGGATCCCTCATGCAACGGCTATCTGGCCTTTTCCGCCGTCCTGATGGCCGCTCTGGACGGTATCGAAAACAAAATTGATCCGGGCGATCCCCTGGACAAGGACATCTACGGCCTGCCCCCCGAAGAGCTGGCCCTGATTCCATCAGCGCCCGGGTCCCTGGATGAAGCGCTGGCCGCCCTGAAGGAAGACAACGCCTTCCTGCTCAAGGGGGATGTCTTCACCCAGGATGCCATCGACATGTGGATCGAGTACAAAACCGAAAAAGAGGTCAACCCGGTCAAACTGCGCCCGCATCCCCACGAGTACTCATTGTACTACGACATCTAAGCATCGGCTGTTTTCAATCTCAAACATCCAACCAAAACCGGGATCGGGCGTCGCCGCCCGCATCCCGGTTTTGGTTTTTTTCCTTCGGCATAACCGGCTTTTTTAATCAGCGTATGGATCGGTTCTTCCGCAACCTTACCGATTATCCGGAAGGTGAGGCCGGCCAAACCGTATTCGAGCGCCAGGACGAAATGTGCTGACGCCGCAATAAAATGTCTTGACAACTTGACGCCCAATCGCTAACTCTATTCGCATATTCACCAGATCATTAAGGATTCAAGGATGATGAGCCCCGCGCCAACCAAAACCGGTTATTATTATTGCCCATATTATGGGGACAGAACGCTCGGGGTGTATCTGGGATAGCGCTACAAGCCGGACACGCCGCGGGCAGGCAGCCCACGGCGACTTTTTCTGGGCCGTGGGAGATAAACTTCCGCGGCCTGTTTGTTTTTTGGACCGCAGCAGAATCATTGATTTAGCTCTGCACACGCGCTAACAACGCCGAAAACGGCATTCGGGATTCAATTGCAGCCAGGAAAGGCCGACCATGATCACCATAGTACCCAAACCGCTTAAACCCGCGGTCACGATCCAGGTACCCGGCTCAAAAAGTTACACCCACAGAACACTCATCGCCGCGGCCCTGTCAGACGGCACCTGCCGCGTATTCAACCCATTGCGCAGCCAGGATACCCTGTTGACCCTGAATGCCTTAAAGCAGCTGGGAATCAAAGTCGAAGCCGGGGACGATTATTGGACCCTTCACGGCCGCAACGGCCGGTTTGCGCCTCTGGACAGCCCTTTGGATTTCGTAAATTCCGGAACCTCCATGCGTCTGTTCGGCGGATTGGTGGTGCTGGGACAGGGGTCCTATACCCTTACCGGCACAAGGCGTATGCAGGAGCGCCCCATGCAGCCCCTTTTGGACAGCCTCAAAAGAATGGGTGTGGATGCCCGATCCCAAAAAGGCAACGGATGCCCTCCGGTGATCATTACGGCCAACCGTCACGGCCAAAGCCATACCGCCATCGACTGCAGCGTCAGCAGCCAATATCTGTCCGCCCTGCTGCTCATCGCCCCCTGTCTCGATCACGGCCTGGGTATTGAAGTCACCAACGGGCCGGTATCCAAGCCCTACGTCGACATGACCGTCGATATCATGAACGCCTTCGGCATAGACGTCGCCCGCGATGGGTATACCCGCTTCACTGTGGCCGGCCGCCAGGCCTATCGGGCCGGAGACCATACCGTGGAAACCGATGGCTCCAACGCCAGCTACTTCTGGGCCGCGGCCGCCATAGGCGGGAACCGGGTCAAGGTCGGCGGCGTGAACGCCGCCTCCCGCCAGGGAGACATAGGGCTGACGGAGATCCTGGGTCGCATGGGGTGTACGGTCACCCATGACACCGACGGCATCGCCGTCACCGGAGGCCCGCTCAGGGGCATTGACGTGGATATGGGGCATATGCCCGATGTGGTGCCCACCCTGGCGGTGGTGGCCGCCTTTGCCCGTGGCACCACTACCATTGGCAATGTCGCCCATCTGAGAGCCAAGGAGTGCGACCGTTTGTCGGCGGTAAGCAGCGAATTGGCCAGAATGGGCATCGAAACCCAAACTACACGGGACACGCTGCGGATTGTCGGGGGAACCCCCCACGGCGCAACCATCGAAACCTATGATGACCACCGCATCGCCATGGCCTTTGCCGTGGCCGGTCTCAAAGTACCCGGTGTAATAATCCGCGACCCCGGGTGTGTGGCCAAATCGTTCCCCGGTTTTTGGGAGGCATTTGAACAATTGCACAGCCAATAAGGGGACGTATATCAGGTTATCCGTTAATCAAGATTAACTGATAACCTGATATACGTCCCCCTGAAACCAGGAAACAGTAAAAAGGAAATTACCATGTCCAGTACACTCGGCACCATCTTTCGCGTCACGACCTTCGGTGAATCCCACTGCAAAGGGGTGGGCGCCGTTGTGGACGGCTGCCCGCCCGGCATAGCGCTCAGCGAAGCGGATATCCAGCCCCAGCTCGACCGGCGCCGGCCGGGACAAAGCAAACTGACCACCGACCGCCAGGAAACCGACCGGGTGTCCATCCTGTCCGGAGTGGAAAACGGCAAGACACTGGGTACTCCCATCGGACTCTTCGTGCCCAACAAAGACCAGCGGCCGGGAGATTACACGAGCATGCGCCAGGTGCCGCGGCCGTCACACGCCGACTACACCTACCAGATGAAATACGGCACGCGGGCTTCCAGCGGCGGCGGACGATCCAGCGCCCGGGAGACCATCGGGCGGGTAGCGGCCGGAGCCATTGCCGAGAAAGTACTGCACATCTCCCATGGCGTAGAGATCGTGGCCTGGGTCAGTTCAGTGCACCATGTCGACATGCCCGAAACGGACATGGACACGCTGACGCGCAGCCAGGTGGACCGGAACCTGGTGCGCTGCCCCCACAAAGCCACTGCCGATCGAATGATCGAGATCATCAAATCCGCCAAAAACGACAAGGATTCCCTGGGCGGCATCATCACCTGCGTTTGCCGTAATGTTCCCACGGGCCTCGGGGAACCGGTCTTTGACAAACTCGAAGCCCAGTTGGCCGGGGCCATGCTATCCATACCGGCCACCAAGGGATTTGAAATCGGGTCCGGTTTCGCCGGAACCCGGCTCAAGGGTTCCCAGCACAATGATCCCTTCATTGGCAAAGGCCACCGGCTGGGGACCGTCACCAACAACAGCGGCGGCATTCAGGGCGGTATCTCCAACGGCGAGCCGATCTATTTTCGCGTGGCCTTCAAACCCGTGGCCACCATCGGCCTGGACCAGTCCACCGCGGATTTTGAAGGAAATCCGGCAGTCCTGGCCGCCAAAGGCCGCCACGACCCCTGCGTGCTTCCCAGAGCGGTATGCATCGTTGAATCCATGGCCGCCCTGGTACTGCTCGACAGTATGTTGCGCCAGGCCGCCCGTAACTACAGGAGTCTGGAACCATGCTGACCTCCCGCCCTGCTTTTGCCCGGCGCATGCAAACCGTGGGCGAATCCGGAACCACGCGCATTTTCACCCTCGCCCGCCAGTTGAGCCGTCAGGGGCGCCACATCATCAGCCTGGCCGTGGGTGAGCCGGACTTCGACACTCCGGCAGCGGTGGTGAACGCCACCCGGCAGGCCCTGGCGAACCGCGAGACCCGTTACGGGGCCGTATCCGGCATTGAACCCCTGCGCAGTCGCCTGGCCGCCGAATTTAAGGGCTATGGTCCTGAAAACATTATCGTCACCAACGGCGCCAAGCAGGGGCTGTATTCACTGTTCCAGATCCTGCTGAGCCCGGGAGACGAAGTTATCCTGAGCAGACCGTGCTGGGTCAGCTTTACCGAACAAATCAAACTGGCCGGCGGCATTCCCGTGCTGGTGGATACACTGGCGCACCAACTCCATCCGGCGGCCATCGAGCAGGCGGTCACCCCACGGACCCGGGCCATATTGATCAACAGCCCCAACAACCCCACAGGTGCGGTCTATTCAACAGCCGAACTCGACGCCGTCGTCTACATCGCCCAAACCTGCGGATGCTATCTCATCGCCGACGAGGCCTATCACGTCTTCACTTATGACAACTGCGAACACGTGCGGGCCTTTGACCGGGCGTCCGATCCGGGCGGCATCATCACCGTGCGCAGTTTTTCCAAACATTACAACATGACCGGTTTTCGCCTGGGCTATGTGGCGGCCGCCGAAAATGTGATCCGGGCCATGGCCGATCTTCAAAGCCATCTGTGCGGCAACGTCTGTTCCTTTGCCCAGCATGGCGCCTTAGCCGCCCTGGAGATGGACCAGGCCGTGGTGGAGCGATGCCGCCGGGACCTGCAGCACCGGCGCGATCTGGCCTATGCCAGAGCCACCCGGTTGTTCGACTGCATCAAACCCGGCGGCGCGTTTTACCTGTTCCCCGACATCGCCGGCCATCTGGGCTCGGGTGAGCGCAGCGAGGACTTTGCCCTTCGTTTGCTGCAGGACGGCGGAGTTGCCGTGGTTCCCGGAGAGGCCTTCGGCCAGCCAGGCCATATCCGCATCTCCTTCGGCGCCTCCGAAACGGATCTGAACACGGCATTTGAAAGGATAAAAGACATATTATGATTGGCATCATCGGATACGGCCGTTTCGGACGGCTGACAGTTCAAAACCTCTCTGCGGAATTCGACGTCGCCGTATACACCCGCAGCCCGGGAAAGCAAAAAGACATCGCCGAAGCCGGCGGACGCATGGTTTCAATTGAAGAGGCCTGCCGGCAAAAACTAGTGGTGCTCTGCGTCCCCATCTCCGCCATGCAGACGACCCTCAAACAAATTGCGCCGCTGCTCAAGGCGGGCACCACCGTCATCGACGTCTGTTCGGTTAAAATTTATCCCACCCGCTGGATGCACGAGCTGCTCCCCGATACGGTGGAAATACTGGCCACCCACCCCATGTTCGGGCCGGACAGTGCGGGCAAGTCCCTGCGCCGGCAAAAAATGGTGCTCTGTCCCGAGCGCATCGATCCCAAACGGTATTTGAAAATCAAAGCGTGGCTGGAAGGCAAAGGGCTGATTCTCATCGAGACCTCGGCGGATCAGCACGACCGCCAGATCGCCGTCAGCCTGGCCCTGACGCACTTCATCGGACGGACCCTTTCGGAGTTCGGCGCCTTTCAACTGGACATCGATACCGAAGGCTACAAACGACTGCTGCACATTTTAGAGGTTGTCAGCAATGACACTTGGCAGTTGTTTGAAGATATGAACCATTTCAACCCCTACGCCGGCAGCAAGCGCATGGAGTTCATCCAGGCCATGGGAAAGATCAACACCGCCCTGGAAAAGTGAGCCATCCGCTGTCGACGGGCCGGACGGACAGGGTGCACGGGTGCCCCTGTATAATATTTACATATGAATCCAGATAGTTGAAAAAACTAATCGCTCCCGGCGAATCAAGCCGCTAAAATTTCGCTCCCCCTCAGCACGATAATCGATGGGATTGATCCTTGCTTTTTTCAGCATATGAGATACAATATTCGTATCTTCATTTTTTGTACGTTCAAATTTTGTTTCTCAATTTAGCGCGACATGATTGAACCGGAGTTAAAAATGCCTGGCATCGTGATCACAAAGGAGAAGTTCCTCGAAGATAATCAGGGCCGAAGGTTTTCAGATGTGGTCAACGATCCGGAACAACCTTTCGACGCAGTTCTGGAGTTTTTCAATGACGACAACCGGCAACGCCGGATGGAGGAGTCCGAAATTCACCATGATAGACCGCCTCTGGCAGGCGTCATCCGGGAGCTTGAATCACACCCGGCTATCGATCGGTCTTTAGCCCAGGTGCAAACCCACAGGAGCAAGCGGTTGCGGCAGGCCGTTGGTGTGGTTGTGCGCATGATCATGCAGGCCAGTGGTTGGCGTAAAACCGGCCGAAAAGGGTCGCTGGGCGTCCGGGACACCAAAAACCAGCCTGCTCCCAACCACAACACGGGCGGGCTTGCGTTCTGGTTCATTCGTGCCGAACGCTACGCGCGTGCAGAGGGAATGCCGTTCAGATCGGTGCGGAAACGATGTCAGAAACTCGATTACGCCCCGCCACTGCAACCGCCCAACGAACATTGACTGTGAATTCAGCCAAGTACGGCCAACCTGGCCAGGGAGCAAATGATTTTGGAAACACACCGGCGATACGGGAAAAAGAGCACAGCCGGCCATAGTAAAATGTATTGAATGAAAACTGCGATATAAGGCGCATACATTGTGCAATCCAAACAGGACGCAACGGCATCTCTGACCGAAACTTTACTTGCACCGCGGCAGGAGCGGGCCGTCGTTCTATTCGCATTGCCTATCTGATCAAGCATTTCTGCCCTGCAGGCCCTTGGATAGTGGCTTTCGGGTATCGTCCTTCCGCGCAACACGTTTCGAATTGAGCCTCCCGCTCAAGATGAACGAACCGTTTCCAACACAGCCTGTCATTCAGCCAGGAGGGCTGTTGGGAGAATTTTTTCGTCAAAATGGCTTGAATTATGGATTGGTTGATTCACTCCAGAAAGCTAATTGAACACTGGGAGAAAAAGAAGGGAAAAAGAAATATGCCACCCATGAAAAAGACCGCCGTGGTTTACTGCGAAAATGAATTCGGCCGAATTGACGGAAAAACGGCCACAGGACTGGTTCGGCACTCGGGCTTCTATTCCATTGTCGGGATTATAGACAGTTCTCTGGCGGGCCAGGATGCCGGCGAAGTATTGGGGGAAGAAAAAAACGGCATCCCCATTTTCGCCAATTTAAACGATACATTGGATAATCTTGATGAAATCCCGGATTGTTACATTTATGGCAAGGCACCCATAGAAGCCTATATATCCACGGAAGAAAGAAATCTAATCATTGAGGCCATGGGCAACGGAATGGACATCATTAATGGTCTTCATCAGTTTTTTTCCGAAGATCGGGAGTTTGTTCATATGGCCGCCCAAAACGATATCCAAATTAAAGATATCAGAAAACCTCCCAAAATAAAGGACTTACATGTATTTACCGGCCAAATATCCAAAGTCAATGTTCCGGTAATTGCCGTATTGGGTACCGATTGTGCGTGCGGGAAAAGAACGACCGCCGTGGAACTCAACAACACCCTGAACCATATCGGTTTAAATTCGGTCCTCATCGCCACAGGCCAAAGCGGCCTGATGCAGGGGGCCATGTACGGCGTTTCGATGGATGCGCTAGTGTCCCAGTTTGCAATCGGTGAAATCGAGAATTCCATTATTCAGGCGTTTGACAACGAAAGTCCCGACATCATTTTAGTCGAAGGGCAAAGTGCCGTGAGTCATCCCGCATTCATGAGCTCTTTGGGCATCTTGAAAGGCTGTCTGCCTGATGGTGTTATCCTTCAGCATCCACCGGCAAGAAAGTTCCGGTGCGATTTTCCGGGTTTGAAAATGCCCGGCGTTAAAAGCGAAATCGACCTGATTGAATCCATTTCCCCAACTCGCGTGATGGCTATCACACTCAGCCATGAAGACCTGTCGGATGAAGAAATCCTTGCTTTAATAACAGCCTATGAAAAACGATTGCATCTGCCGACAACAGATGTGCTGGCGCATGGATGCCAAAAGCTCGTTCAGACTTTGGGCCGCCTTTTTCCGGAACTCAATCAAATAATCAAACGAAAGCGTTTGGAGAAAATCAGCGCATTGGCAGAAATTGAGGCCTAAACTTTGAAAAACGATCATTTGTTCATGCCGCGATTGGAAATATCTCTGCCGGAAATACGCGATAACGCCCGCATGCTATCCGAACTTTACGGGCAAAAAGGTATTTCCTTAATGGGCGTTTCCAAAGCGGTGCTGGGAGAACCTTCAATCGCCGAGGCCATGATTGAAGGTGGCGTCGGATTTATTGCCGACTCTCGAATTGAAAACATACAGAAAATGCAAAACGCCGGGATAGTGACCCGGTTCGTTCTTCTACGCACACCTTTAAGCCAGGCCGAGTCCGTCGTTAAAACTGCAGATATAAGTTTGAATACCGAGATCGAAACACTTCGGAAACTTTCCTTCTATGCCAAAGCGCAAAATAAAATTCATCAGGTCATCGTGATGGTAGAGCTAGGTGATCTGCGTGAAGGTATCCTGCCTTCCGATCTTTCGGAATTTATCAGCGCAACCATTCCGATACCTCATATCAAAATTGTTGGCATTGGCTGTAATCTGGCTTGTTATGGGGGTATCACGCCTGATGATAAAAATATGCGAGAACTATCCCAATTGACAGATATCATGGAAAAGAAATTTCAGCTCGATCTGGAAATCATATCAGGCGGAAATTCGGCGAATTATCTATGGTATCAATCTTCCCGGGATATTGGAAAGATAAACAATCTGCGGGTGGGGGAATCCATTCTGCTGGGTTGTGAAACCGTAAACCGAAAAGCGATTGAGGGATTGCACACCCGCGCCTTTCACCTGGTTGCCGAAGTGATCGAAGCCAAGGAAAAACCATCCCTTCCCTGCGGGAAAATCTGTCAGGATGCTTTTGGGCATGTGCCGGGTTTCCAGGACCGCGGAATCCGCCAGAGAGCCATTATCGCTCTGGGAAGACAGGACACGCTGGTATCCAGCTTAAAATCAACTGAACGGCTGGAAATAATCGGTGCCAGCAGCGATCATATTATTCTCGACAGCCACGACCATCATTTAAAGACTGGAGATGAGGTCAATTTCAATCTGGATTATGGAGGTCTTCTTGCTGCCATGACCTCTCCTTTTATTCGAAAACAATATATTAACGGTGATGGGCCCGCGCCAACCCAACCCTATATACCCTGTCCCGACTGAAGATCGAAACAGCGTTCCCCCTGGGTTGTGATTTGCGGCATGCTCATCCTTACGATTGCAGGTCGGTCGAAAGGTCGCACCCATTTCCTTAGGTCTTTAAAACGAACCAGGAGAATAATTCCCATGAAACCGTTCATTGAAACCATCGCCCAAGCTCTGGTGGATCAACCTGAACTTGTGGCCGTTACCCAAATTGATGGGATACACACGTCGATTCTGGAACTCAGGGTCGCCCAAACGGACATCGGCAAAGTCATCGGCAAACAGGGGCGGACCGCCGCCGCAATACGGACCCTCTTAAACGCTGCATCGGCCCGGGCAAAAAAAAGAATGGTGCTCGAAATCGTTGAAACGGAGCAAACGCAAATGCATGCCGTTTCCCAGCCGGAAGGAATGTAGGCCGTCTATACCGCCGGGAATATAAAAGGCTGAATCGGCATTGCCCCGGGCAGCCGAAAACGCTATGTCGCCCCCGGAACATCAAGTCGCAAAATAGAACCAAAATCGGATCTGAAGCAGGAAAGAATCGATACCACCCAAGAGAGTCCTGTTATTTGAAGTTGCTTTTAATCTGTATTTTTACTTTTACTCTCCGAACGTCGGGAAAATTCCCAATTTAACTATATCAATATTGACATGATTTTATGAATGCCTGATAAGTGAGCTGGCGTCATCATACCACCTCGGCGCAATCGTCAGATACTTTTTGACGCCGAACCCTATAACGTGATTCCGATCCTGAGTCCCCCTGGTCAAATGGGCTTATTTTTTTTAATACATTGTTTTCAATTCCGAGAATCGATGCCATCGGCTCCAAGCGATTTTCGGCGCTGCCATTTCGCATGCATCCTACTGTCTTCCCCGCTTCGAAACCTTCGAAATGAACCGCAACCGGCGCATCTATGCTCACGTGAGCCATCCACAAAGGCAAACAGGCATATCATAGAAGATAACGCGACCTCAGGTCGAAAGCTTATGCATTGTACCGCTTTGAAACTATCAAAAAAGGAGGCTACGGCATGTTGAAAAAGACCTTGAAGATTAACGGGATCAACCGTACGGTTATCGCGCCGCCCGATGAATCACTGGCCAATGTGCTGCGCAGACAGCTGGGTCTGACCGGCACCAAGATCGGTTGCGAGCAGGCCCAGTGCGGCTGCTGCAATGTCATTTTAGACCATAAACTGGTGCGCTCGTGCGTCACAAAAATGTCCAAAGTACCCGAAAATGCATCGGTGGTGACCATCGAGGGGATCGGCAATCCGGACAACCTGCATCCGCTCCAGCTGGCCTGGATTGTCCACGGCGGCGCCCAGTGCGGTTTCTGTACGCCCGGCTTCATCGTTTCGGCCAAGGCGCTGCTGGATGAAAACCCCAATCCCACGCGGGATGATGTGCGCGACTGGTTCCAATCCCACCGAAACGCCTGCCGCTGCACCGGTTATAAGCAGCTGGTGGATTCCGTCATGGATGCCGCCAAAGTCATGCGCGGCGAACTCGAAGCCGAGGCATTGCTGTTTAAAATTCCGGCCGAAGGAGAAATCTGGGGCAGCAAGTACCCGCGCCCCACAGCCGTGGCCAAGGTCACCGGAACGCTGGATTATGGCGGCGACCTGGGCCTCAAACTCCCGCAGGGCACCCTTCACCTCGCACTGGTGCAGGCCCAGGTTTCGCATGCCAATATCAAAGGCATCGACACCTCGGCAGCTGAAAAGATGCCCGGTGTGGCCAAGGTGGTGACCTATAAAGATATCAAAGGCAAAAACCGCATCACGGGGCTGATCACTTTTCCCACCAATGCCGGGGACGGCTGGGACCGTCCCATTTTGTGCGATAAAAAAATCTATCAGTTCGGGGACGCCATCGCCATTGTCTGTGCGGAAACCCCGGCGCTCGCCAGACAGGCGGCCGAGAAAGTAGTCGTCGAGATTGAAGAACTGCCGCCTTATATGAGCGCACCGGCCGCCATGGCCGAAGATGCAATGGAAGTTCATCCGGGCACGCCCAATGTCTACTTCGAAATACCCATCAAAAAAGGCGCAGAAACCGCCGACATAATGGCATCCGCCGCCCATGTGGTGCAGGGTGAATACTACCTGCAGCGCCAGCCGCATCTGACCATGGAGCCGGACGTGGGGTTCGCTTACTTCGACGATGCGCAACGGCTGACCATTCACTCCAAAAGCATCGCCATTCACCTGCACCATGCCATGATCGCACCCGGCCTGGGGATCGAGCCGGAAAAGCTGCGGCTGGTGCAAAACCCCGCCGGGGGAACCTTCGGCTATAAATTCAGCCCCACCATGGAAGCGCTCGTGGGCGCCGCCTGTATGGCCACCGGCCGGCCGGTGTTCCTGCGCTATGATTATTTCCAGCACATCACCTATACCGGCAAACGGTCTCCCTTCTGGATGAAGCTTAAATACGGGGCCGACGAAAAAGGAAAAATCATGGCCATGGAATCGGACTGGACCGTGGACCACGGGCCCTATTCCGAATTCGGCGACCTGCTGACCTTGCGCGGCGCACAGTTTATCGGCGCCGGCTACGGCATTGCCAATATCCGCGGCATAGGGCGGACCGTGGCCACCAACCATGCCTGGGGTTCGGCCTTCCGGGCCTATGGCTCGCCGCAAAGTTTCCTGGCCAGCGAAAGCCTGATGGATGAACTGGCCGACAAGACCGGCATGGACCCGCTTGAGCTGCGTGCGCTGAACGTCTACCAGCCCGGGGATACCACACCCACGGGACAGGCGCCCGAGGTGTTCTCATTCCCGGAAATGGTGGAAAAACTGCGCCCGCTCTATAAAGCGGCTCTGGACAAAGCCCAAAAGGAATCCACGGCCGATGTCAAAAAAGGCGTCGGCATCTCCCTGGGGATTTATGGATGCGGGCTGGATGGTGCGGATTCTTCCGAAATCCGCGTGGAACTCAACCCCGACAACACCGTGACCCTGTTCAGCAGCTGGGAAGACCACGGCCAGGGCGCTGACATGGGTGCGTTGGGAACCGCCCACCATGCGTTGCGGCCCCTGGGCCTGACGCCCGAACAGATCAAGCTGGTGATGAACGACACGGCCATCACCCCCAACAGCGGACCCTCTGGCGGCAGCCGCCAGCAGGTCCTCACGGGCAACGCGATCAAAAATGGCTGTGAGCTGCTGCTCAGCGCGATGCGAAAATCAGACGGCTCTTACAGGACCTATCAGCAGATGGTGGAAGAGAATATCCCGCTGAGCTATTCAGGGTCCTGGACCGCCTCCATCTGCACCAATTGCGACCTGGAAACGGCTCAGGGATCACCCTTCGCTGTCTATATGTACGGCATGTTCATGGCCGAGGTCGCCGTGGATACCAAATCCGGCCAGACCACGGTGGAGGGCTACACGGTAATCGCCGATGTCGGCAAGATCAACAACCGCCTGGTGGTGGATGGCCAAATTTACGGTGGCGTGGCCCAGGGAATCGGATTGGCGCTGAGCGAGGATTTCGAGGATCTGAAAAAACACACCTCGCTGCGGTCCTGCGGCCTGCCGTATGCCAGGCAGATCCCGGATAAAATCGATATCCATTACGTCGAGTCGCCGCGTGAACACGGGCCCTTCGGTGCTGCCGGTGCAGGTGAACTGCCATTGACGTCTTCCCACGTGGCCATCATAAACGCCATTAAAAATGCCTGCGGCGTGCGGATCACACACCTGCCGGCTTTGCCGGAAAAAGTGCTGGCCGGCCTCAACGCACGGTAAGGCTAACGGTACCATGAACCAATAATACCCGCCGGGGCAGCCACGGCCAAGCGGCCATTCCGGGCTGGCCCCGGCGCGCATCAAAAGAAATCGCATGGATCAGAGCGAACTGCACCAGTGGGAAGAACGCTGCATTCAGGACCAACCGCCCCAGTGCACGGCCGCCTGCCCCCTGCACGTGGATGTGCGCGGCTTTATCGGCCGCATTCAGGCCGGAAGATGGGCCGAGGCCGTGCACATATTGCGCAAAACAATGCCCCTGCCCGATCTGTTGGGCCGTATCTGCGATGCCCCCTGTGAAACCCGCTGCATCCGCTCCCAATGTGGTGACGCTATTCGTATTGGCGCCCTGGAACGCGCCTGCGTCCGGAGCCACCCATCACCCCTATCCGCTCCGGCCATGCCGGCAAGGAACAAGGCGGTGGCCGTCGTGGGAACAGGCCTGAGCAGCCTGACGGCCGTCTGGGACCTGATCCGTAAAGGATATGCCATTACCCTCATGGAACCGGGACCACAGCCCGGCGCTGAACTGGTGCAACAGCATCGTGCGCTTCTTTCGCCCGGCCTTGTGCAGGGGCAAATCGACGGACTCAAGACGCTGGGCGTCCAACTGCAGGTCAACGTATCCATCGATCATGAAGATTTCCCCGGGGACCTGCTGAAAACGTTTCAGGCCGTTTACATCGGTCTTGACAGCGTTCAACCCGCCGCCGTGTGGCCCCCTGAAAGCCGACGGGTCGAAGCCCGGCTTCAACAAACCGGTATGGCGGGAATTTTCGCCGGCGGCACCCCACCGTCCGCTGTGTGGCAGGCGGCCCAGGGACGCTGGGCGGCCACAACCATCGACCGTTTCCTTCAGAAGGTATCGCTCACCGCCGGCCGGGAAAAAGAAGGGCCCCTGGACAGCCGTCTGTTCACCAGCCTGAAAGGCGTGGCTCAGGCGCCTGCCGTGGTCATGACCAACCCGGCTGCGGGCTACTCAATCGAGGAGGCAAAAAGGGAAGCCGACCGCTGTTTGCAGTGCCAGTGCCTGGAATGTGTCAAGAGCTGCGCCTATCTGGAAACCTTTGGCGCCTATCCGCGCAAATACGCCCGTGAGATCTACAACAATGCATCCCTGGTGATGGGCGCCCGCACGGCCAACAAACTGATCAACAGCTGCAGCCTGTGCGGCCTGTGCGAAACGGTTTGCCCGGAAGATTTCGCCATGCAGGATCTTTGTCTGCAGGCCCGGCAGGCCATGGTGCAAAAAGGGAAAATGCCGCCGTCGGCCCATGAATTCGCCCTGCTGGATATGGAGTTCAGCCGCAGCGAGCGGTTCTCGCTGGCGCGCAGCGCGCCGGGAACGGATCGCTGCCGGTATGCCTTGTTTCCGGGGTGCCAGCTCTGCGCCGCCGATCCGGATAAGATCAAACCGCTATACGAACACCTGCGATCTGTGCAGCAGGGCGATGTGGGGCTGATCCTGGGCTGCTGCGGCGCACCGGCGCACTGGGCCGGCCGGCAAAGCCTGTACCGGGAGGTCTGCGACGCCCTGACCCGGCAGTGGCAGGATATGGGTCGGCCGCACCTGATTGCGGCCTGTTCCACCTGCTATCAGATGTTCCGCCAGAACCTGCCGGAAATCGCAGTGCAATCGGTCTGGCCGATACTTGCCCACAGCCCGTTGCCTTCGGCGGCGGGAAATGGTTTCTCTTCACCCGTTGCCGTTCATGACCCCTGCACCACCCGTCATGAACCCCATATTCAGAACGCCGTCAGGCACATTCTCGACCGGTTGGGAATCGCGTATGAAGAACTTTCCCCGGGCGGCGAAAAAACCGAATGCTGCGGCTTCGGAGGCTTGATGTCCAACGCGGCCCCCGATCTGGCCATGGAAGTGGTGCGGCGACGGTCCCGGCTTTCCAGCCACGATTACCTGACCTATTGTGCCATGTGCAGGGACAGCATGGCCGCCGTGGACAAGCGGACCCTGCACCTGCTGGATCTGCTTTTCAGCAGCGCGGCCCCTGCCGATCCGGCCGGCCGCAAACGCACCGGCTGGTCCCGGCGCCGCGACAACCGGAGCCGACTCAAAAACGGTCTGCTGGCTGAGGTCTGGAACGAAGCGCCTGCGGCCGGCACCGGCCATCAGCCCTTTGAGCTGCATATCCCGCCTGAAGTCGGCGATGTCTTGGAATCGCGGCGGATCCTCGTCGAAGACCTCCAGCAGGTGATCCAGCATGCCGAAGCCGGCGGCCGGCGCCTGCGACATGTGGAAAGCAGGCATTTTAAAGCGGCATGGCGATCAGGCCATGTCACGTTCTGGGTCGAGTACGCCCCGCTGGGAGACGGCTATGAAATCTACAATGCCTACGCCCACCGCATGGAGGTCAGTTTTCCATGATCACCGAGTCCGCAACGGCGCAAGAGATGAAGTGGACCTGCGACCAATGCCGGTGCGCGCTGGTCGCGGGGCAGGTGACCGTATCCTACATGGGCCATCGTTTCACCACCGAGCTGCCCCATTGTCCCCGGTGCGGCCTGGTGATGGTGCCTGAATCCATCGCGCTGGGCAAGATGGCCGAAGTGGAGCAAATACTTGAAGACAAGTGAAGCCGCAAACCTTTATGAATCGGCGGCTGTGCGTTCTGTCAGTGGGAACACCATACGCCCCGGCGGGCTGGCACTGACCCGGCGGGCGATGGCGCTGTGCGGCTTCAAAACCGGTGCCCGCGTTCTTGATGCGGGCTGCGGCACCGGGGCCACCGTTGCCTATTTAAAGAATCATCGGGGTTTGAACGCGTTCGGCCTGGATCTTTCGCGAAAATTGCTCCGGGAGGGCCGCTCGCGGTCCACCCGACTTGCTCTGGTGCGCGCCCGGGCCGAGCAGGTGCCTTTTTCCGGGGGAATTTTTTCAGGTGTGTTGTGCGAATGCCTCCTGTCGCTGCTGGCGTATCCGGCCGAGGCACTTAAAGAATTTCACCGGGTGCTGACCGCCGGCGGCCTGTTGATTCTCAGCGACCTGTATACGCGGAGCGGGGAAGCGGATCGCCGGGGAGAAAAGCTGCCGGTGCGCTGCTGCCTCAATGGCGCCCTGGATCGCAGCGCCGTGGAAGAATTGCTGATCCAGTGCGGTTTCCGGGTGCTGGTGTGGGAAGATCACACGGCATGGCTCAAACACTTTGCCGCCGAACTGGTGCTTGCCTACGGCTCGATAGCCTCCTTTTGGCATGCAGCGGGCATGCAGCGGCAGGACTGCACGTTTAATGGGTACGACAACCGGGCCCGGCCGGGATACTATCTGTTGGTGGCCCGCAAGGAGGGACTTGATGGAGGATTTTCTCATCCGGATGATGAAGCTTTCGCAGGGCGGTTACAACTGCAGTCAGATTCTGATCCGGATCGCCCTTGAGGCGGCAGGGCGCAAAAACAGCGAACTGGTGCGTGCCATGGCCGGATTGGCCTACGGATGCGGAACAGGCAAGGCCACCTGCGGCACCCTGACAGCCGCCTGCTGCCTGCTGGCATTGTTTGCCGAAGACAGCGGTGGTGAAGAAACAGCCTCCCACCGGTTAGCGATGATGCAGGATGAGCTGTGCGCATGGTTTCACGACCACGTGGGACAACGCCATGGCGGGACGGCCTGTGATACCATCACCGGCGAAGGCGGTCCCAGTTCATCCCGGCAGGTGTGCGGCGCCCTGTTGGCCGACACCTATGCCAAAACCATGGCCATACTGATGGAAAATGGATTCGGTCCCGGTGCCTGATTTCCAATGCCCCACCCAGAGCCTCTGCCCGGTTTGCCTGGCCCGTGTCCCCGCCGCCTACATCAGTCACGGCGAAGCGGTGTTTTTAAAAAAGACCTGCATGGCCCACGGCTCCTTTCTGACCCTGGTGTGGCAGGGCCCGCCTGCGTTCCGGACCTGGCGCAGGCCCAAAATCCCCACACAGCCGCCGGTGACCAGCACCAATGTAGCCCAAGGCTGCCCTTTCGACTGCGGGTTGTGCCCCCGGCACCGCCAGCGCACCTGCTCGGTGATCGTGGAGGTGACCCAGCGCTGCAATCTCCATTGCCCGGTCTGTTATGCCGCGGCCGGCAACACCCGCATCGACCCGGACCATCAGACCCTGAAGGGCTGGTTCCAATCCGCCCGGCACGCCGGCGGCAACTGCAATCTGCAAATTTCGGGCGGCGAGCCCACCCTTCGCCGGGACCTGCCGGAAATCATCGCCATGGGGCGCCGCCAGGGGTTCGACTTCATTCAACTCAACACCAACGGCCTGCGACTGGCCGACCGGTCGGTGGACCCGGAGGCCCTTAAAAGGGCGGGGCTCAGTACGGTATTTTTGCAGTTCGACGGCACGCACGATGACATCCATCAAGCGCTGCGGGGCCGGCGGCTGATGGCGCTAAAGCGGGCCGCCATAGAGGCCTGTGCACAGGCTGGACTGGGGGTCGTACTGGTGCCGACCATTGTTGCCGGCATCAACACCGACAACATCGGCGATATTTTAGAACTGGCCCTGGAGTGGTTCCCCGCGGTGCGGTCCGTCCATTTTCAGCCGGTGAGCTATTTTGGCCGCTACCCCCATGGGCTGCCGCAGGGTTCCCGGGTAACCCTGCCCGATGTCATTCGCGCCATCGAAAACCAGACGGACGGACGGTTTGCGGCCGATGCCTTCAAACCGCCGTGCTGTGAAAATGCGTTGTGCTCCTTTCACGGCCAGTTCCTGATCGACCGGGATGGCCGGCCCCAATCCCTTCAGCCGCCATTTGCGCCCCAATGCTGTGCGGACCCAATTCCTGCAGAAAAGGGGGCCGCCCGCGCCATCGCCGCTGTGGCCCGGCAGTGGGCCGGGCCACAACCCGCAGCGCAAATTTCGAAGATGCCGGCTAAAAAGGCGGCTGCGAACGGCTGCTGTGAAGGCCCGCCGCTTCCGGATCTGGACGCTTTTCTGGCCCAGGCCAACGCGCGCACCTTTTCCGTTTCAGCCATGGCTTTCCAGGATGCCTGGAGCCTGGACCTGGAGCGTGTGCGCGATTGCTGCATTCATGTCCTGTCGCCCGAGGGCCGGCTGATCCCTTTTTGCCTGTACAACCTGACCAGTTCCGCAGGAAAGAGGCTCTATCGCCCATGAAACCGTATTCTCCCACCCCCCTGGATCAATGGACGGCCAAGCGGATCGGTTTGCCCCCGGGATCTGCCCTGACGCGCGACGTACTGCGGCAACACCAATGCAGACACCTTGAAGCAACCCTGGCCCTGTGTCGCCGCCAAAGCCTGCATTACCGCCCGTTGCTGGCCGATTCAACTCTATCCGAACTTGTCGTCGGCAATGGTCTGACCCGCCTTCCCTTCACTGACCCGCAGCATATCCAGCGTTCGCCCCTGCAATTTTTATGTGTCTCCCAAAGCGATGTGGCCCGGGCCGTTACATTACAGACTTCCGGAACGACTGCAGCATCCAAGCGGGTTTTCTTCACGACATCGGACCTGGAGCAGACCATCGATTTTTTTCATTACGGCATGGCCTCGCTGGTGGTGCCCGGCCAGCGGGCACTGGTGCTGCTGCCCGGACCAACCCCGGCCAGCGTCGGCGATCTGCTGTGCGAGGCATTGGCGCGCATGGACGTGCACGGCCTGCTTCTGGACCCCATGACCGAGCCGGCAGTGATCCTGGAAACCATTGTGGATCAGCGGATCGACTGTATTGTGGGCACCCCCATTCAATTGATCCGCCTGGTCCGCCATCGTGAATCCATCCATATCAAACAAGGCCGAATTAAAAGCATTCTGCTAAGCACGGATTATGTCCCCCGAAGCCTGGCGGCCGCAATTGCACAGCGCTGGGGGTGCCGGATATACCAACATTACGGCATGACGGAGATGGGCTATGGCGGGGCTGTGGATTGCTCGGCCCGACAGGGGTATCACCTGCGCGAAGCGGATCTGCTGTTTGAAATCGTCGATCCCCTGACGGGGCAGCCGGTGCCGGACGGCACCCCGGGCGAGGTGGTCTTTACGACCCTGACGCGCAGGGCCATGCCCCTGCTGCGCTACCGAACGGGTGACCTGGCGACCATCTTGGCTGAACCGTGCCCCTGCGGTTCGGTGCTCAAACGCATGGCGCATGTGCGCGGACGGCTCGCCAACACGATCACCCTGGCCGATGGCCGGCGGCTGGAACTGGCCCAGCTCGATGAAATCGTTTTTGGCACACCGTCCGTCATCAACTACCGGGCCGAAATCAGGCGCAGCGGCCGGCTGTATCAGCTGCATCTGACCGTCTACTCAATTGATGATAATCCACAGCGGCGGGAAACCGGACTGGGCCTTGCCCTTGAGAAATACCCCGCGATTCATGCCGCTGTTGCGTCAGGTCTCCTCGAGCTGAAACCGGTGCAGTGGCAACCGGCAGCCGATGCTCCATCACCTCTGGCCAAACGTCAATTACTAGACCTGCGCAAAGAACCGTCGCCTCATGAATGAGCTATTGGAAATCGCTTGCGGACTGTTGGAGCGCAATCAGGATTTTGTTGGGATCAATATCCGCCGATGCGGGTTTTGGCCGGACACCCGGCGACATTCAATTCCCGATGTTGCTTTACGTTATTTTTAGACCGTATTTTCTGCAAAACGTATTTTTACTTCAAAATCCAACCATTTTATACATGTCAATATTGACATATTTATCTGTTGCGGCTTATAAGCTCTAAAAGCCCTACGGACGGGTTTGTCCGGAATCCATCACACGTAGTCCGATAACGCACGACGCATCATAATGCTGATGAGTTATGTCAATTTTGATCTTTTTAACCTGGCTGAAACGGCAAATCAACGCACGGCTGAGCCAACAACCTCTTGCAGGTGACGATTCATGAGCGAACAATTCATTACCATCAACCAAAGAAAACTGAAATTCAAAGCGGATCAAACCATTCTCGATGTCGCCGAATCCAACGGCATTCATATTCCCACCTTGTGCCATTTGAAAGGCGCCACCCCGACCGGAGCATGCCGCATCTGCGTGGTGGAAGTGGAGGGGGCGCGCACTTTGATGGCTGCCTGCAGCACACCGGCTGCTGCCGGCATGAAAATTTCAACTGAATCGCCCAAAGTCGTCCGGGCCCGGCGGGCAATTTTGGAATTGATGCTCGCTTCGGGCAATCATAACTGCGCCATCGCCTCCGGACAGCGTTCCGACTGGACCGATTTTCAGACCAGGGTCCAGGCCGAAGACGAATCCCAGGAACTTTGTCCGGTGTGGGGGGACTGCAAGCTGCAGGAATTGGCCTATGCATACCAGGTGACCGGCGATCCGGATCAGCAAACCGCCTGTGACTATCCCGTGGAGTTGAAAAACCCGTTAATCGTCCGGGATTTTTCGCGCTGCATTCTCTGCGGCCGTTGCGTGCAGGCCTGCAACGAGGTTCAGGCCAACCGTGCCATCGACTTCGGCTACCGTGGTACGCAGAGCAAGATCGTTGCGGCCGGCGACCGTCCCCTGGTCGATTCCGATTGCGTTTTTTGCGGCGAGTGCGTGCAGGCCTGTCCCGTGGGTGCCCTGGTCGAAAAAAAGGCGCGGCATATCTACCGTCCCTGGAAATCACAAAAAATACGCACCACCTGCCCTTATTGTGGAGTGGGCTGCCAGCAGTGGCTGCACGTTCAAGATGGAAAAATCGTCAAGGTGACCGGTGTCGAAGAGGCCGAACCCAATCGCGGGCGGTTGTGCGTCAAAGGCCGCTTCGGCTATGATTTCATTTACTCCGAAGAGCGCCTGACCACCCCGTTGATCAAAGAAAACGGACAATTCCGGAAAGCCTCCTGGGATGAAGCCCTGGACCATATCGCCGACCGGTTCAAGCAGATCATCTCCGAGAGCGGACCGGATGCTCTGGCCGGGGTCTCCTGTGCCCGCAGCATCAACGAAGACAGCTACAACATGCAGAAACTGTTCAGGGCCACGCTGGGGACCAACAACATCGATCATTGTGCCCGCACTTGACATGCTCCAACCGTCGCCGGGCTGGCGACATCATTCGGATCGGGAGCCATGACCAATTCCTTCAACGAGTTCGATCGGGCCAAAATGCTGATGGTAATCGGGTCCAACACCACCGAGGCCCATCCCGTGGCCTCCACATTCATCAAAAATGCGGTTTTAAGGGGCGCCCGGCTCATCGTGGTGGACCCGCGCAGGCATCCGCTGGTGGATTTTGCCGAGCTGCATGTTCCGCTGCGGGTGGGCAGTGACATCGCCCTTCTGAACGGCCTGATGAACATTATCATCGCCGAACAACTGTACGACCGGAAATTCGTCGCCTCCTGCACCGTGGACTTCGACCGGCTCAAAGAGAAGGTCGCGGAATATCCCCCCGAGCGGGCAGCCGAGATCAGCGGTATTTCGGTGGCGATGCTGCATGATCTGGCCCGGCGGATCACCTCGGTCAAACCCATGATGCTGTGCTACACCCTGGGTATTACCGAACATACCTGCGGCACCAACAATGTCATGTCGGTGGCCAACCTTCAAATGCTGCTGGGCAACATGGGCGTGGAATGCGGCGGGGTTAACCCGCTGCGCGGCCAGAACAATGTCCAGGGCGCCTGTGACATGGGCGCCCTGCCCAATGTCTTTCCCGGGTATCAGAAGGTCATCGACCAAGCCGCCCGGGACAAATTCGCCCAGGCCTGGCATGTAAAAGCACTTCCGGACAAAAACGGCCTCATGATCCCCCAAATGATGGATGGCCTGGTAAACAAACGCGTGCGCGGCTTTTACATATTCGGCGAAAACCTGGCCAATACCGAACCCGACATCCGCAAGGTCGAGCACGAGCTGGCATCGGCCGAGTTCCTGGTGGTCCAGGACATCTTTGCCAACGAAACCAGCCGCTTCGCCCATGTCGTGCTGCCGGCGGCCGCCTGGAGCGAAAAAGACGGCACATATACCAACAGCGAACGCCGTGTCAGCCGCGTTCGCACAGCAAGCGCAGCGCCGGGAGAGGCAAAGCCCGACTGGTGGATCTTCAGGGAACTGGCCAAACGCTTCGACCAGCATTGGCCATCGGAATCGGCGCAACAAATCTGGGACGATGAAATATCGGTTCTGGCGCCCTCGCTGGCCGGCATCAAATACCACCGCCTCGAAGGCAATGGCCTGCAGTGGCCGTGTACCGATGCGGACCATCCCGGCACCTGCTTTTTACACAAGGACGGTGAGTTCACCTGCGGTTTGGGGGTGTTCAACCCCGCGGATTGGACTCCCCCGGCCGAAGTTCCCGACGCGCAGTATCCGTTCACGCTCAGCACGGGCCGCCGCTTGACCCATTATCATACCCGGACCCAGACCGGCCGCTGCGAAGGGCTCAACGATCTGCTGGGAGAAGAGACGGCCGACATTTCGCTCGAGGACGCCCGGGAAATGGGCATCGCGGATGGCGAAACCATAAAAGTCAGCTCCCGCCGCGGGCAGGTCGAGGTAAAAGCCAAGGTGACCCGTCAAGTCCCCAGGGGACTGGTGTGGATGGCATTTCACTTCCGTGAAAACTGCGCCAACTGGCTGACCAACGCCGCTTTCGATCCGGTGACCTTGACGGCGGAATATAAAGCGTGCGCTGTACGCATCGATAAAATCGACCCGCAGCAGGCGTCGTCAGACCGGAACATATCCAGCCAGGTGAGCCACAACCAGATCCAGGGGGCCCGGTGTTGATCCGGCCCTGGAAGGGCCCTATGGCTGCAGACGTCATTTGATGCTTGGACTTCAATATTCGGATTGGGTTGAAGTCTTTCACCGAGAACCGCTTAAAAGAGATAACGGCTTTTGTCTTTTCATGATGCCGGTGGTATAAAAAAGAATGATGCGTCCATATTTAAAGGATGAAACCCTGATCGTCACCCAGGCGTTGATAGACGGCCGGTGGCAGGACAGCGACGACCGGACGACATTTGCCGTGAATAACCCGGCCACCGGTGCAACCATTGCCGAGGTGGCCAAATGCGGCTCCGGAGAAACCCGCCGCGCCATCGATGCGGCCCACGCGGCCCTGGACGGCTGGGGGAAGATATCCGCTAAAACACGGGCCGGCCTGCTGCGCAGATGGTACGACAGGGTAATGGCCAGCCAGGACGACCTGGCCAGGCTGCTCACCGCCGAACAGGGCAAACCACTGTCCGAGGCACAGGTCGAAATTGCCTATGGCGCCGACTTTATCGAATGGTTTGCCGAGGAAGCCAAACGGGTGTACGGCGACACCATCCCCGCACCGTCCGGCGACAAGCGCATCGTATGCATCAAGCAGCCCGTAGGGGTGGTGGCCTGCATTACACCCTGGAATTTTCCCAATGCCATGCTGGCGCGCAAGATTGCACCCGCTCTGGCGGCGGGCTGTACGGTGGTCTGCAAGCCCGCCACCAGCACCCCGCTTTCGGCCCTGGCCCTGGCCGAGTTGGCCCGGCGGGCCGGAATCCCGCCCGGGGTAATCAATATGGTGGCCGGCTCGACCCGGGCCATCGGCGCCGAACTGACGTCCAGCCCCCGGGTCAGAAAACTGACTTTCACCGGGTCCACGGCCGTGGGCAAAACGTTGATCAAGGCCTGCGCGGAAACCGTCAAAAAGGTCTCCATGGAACTTGGCGGCAATGCCCCGTTCATCGTGTTCGACGACGCAGATCTGGACGCAGCCGTAGCCGGTGCAGTGGCCAGCAAATATCGCAATGCCGGCCAGACCTGCGTGTGCTCCAATCGTTTCCTGGTTCAGGCCGGCGTATACGATGCCTTCGTCCGCAAGCTGGCGGCCGCCGTGGGCAAAATCCAGTTGGGCAACGGCGCCGACACAGGTGTGACCATGGGGCCGCTCATCGACGGGGATGCCGTAAGCAGCGTGGAACGCATGATCCGTGATGCCCTCGACAAGGGGGCCACAGCGGTAACCGGCGGCAAACGCTCCAATCTGGGCCCTGGTTTTTACGAGCCGACCATTTTGACCGGCGTGAACACTGCCATGCGCGTATTCAATGAAGAGATATTCGGCCCGGTAGCGCCCATCTTCCGCTTCGACACCGAGGGCCAGGCCATTCAAATGGCCAACGATACCGAGTTCGGCCTGGCCGCCTACTTTTACTCGCGCGATATCGGCCGAATCTGGCGGGTGTCCGAAAGCCTGGAATATGGCATGGTGGGTGTCAATGAAGGCATCATCTCCAACGAAATGGCGCCTTTCGGGGGAATCAAGGCCTCCGGCAACGGCCGCGAAGGCTCCAAATACGGGCTGGATGAGTATCTGGAGATCAAATATCTCTGCATGGGTGGCATCGCTTCCTGACCGTGCGGCTCGCGCCCCCTTCCCCGTCTATTCCAATCCATTCTTTCCATCCCTGTCGAGAATCGAATAATCGGGGCTATGTTTTGAAAGCGCCGGCGATCGGCATGGCATTGCGGCCGGGCAGGGGAAAATCGCTTGACATATTTCTCTGGCTTTTATTGAGTGGTGTCCGGTCATGTTTTCGCCGATTTTGATACCGGCTGCGCCACGGCCCCAGCACTTCAAACAGAGGAGAAACCCATGAGTAAAACAAAGGACAACCTGAAAGCCGCCTTCGGCGGTGAATCCGAAGCCCGCAACAAGTATACTTTTTTTGCCGAAGCGGCCCGCAAGGAAGGCTATTTGTACATTTCCAAAATATTCGAGGAAACCGCTGATAATGAACGCCAGCATGCCAAAGACCATCTGCTGCTGCTGGACGGCATAGGGGACACGGTTGCCAACCTCAAGGAAGCTATCGCAGGGGAAGACTACGAAGTCCGGAGCATGTATCCGAAGTTCGTCCAGGAGGCCGAAGCCGAGGGCGATAAGAAAGCGGCCAACGCGTTCAAACAGGTCGCCAGGATCGAGGCCCATCACCGGGAGCGCTTCAAAAAACTGCTGGCCATGGTCGAAGCGGGAACCGTTTATAAACGCGATACGCCAATCAAATGGAAGTGCGGTATATGCGGTTATATCGTCGAAGGGACAGAGCCGCCCCAAAAATGCCCGTCCTGCGAATACCCGCAAAAATTCTACGAGCCCGCCAATCTGGATGTGTAGCGGGCCATGGTGGTCCGTGGAATTCAATCATCCTCGGTGGCAATCAACCCGTCGGCGCGCCATTTGGCCTCCAGTCGATCGATCATTTCCTCCAGGGGAACGTCCCGGTCCATTTCCAGGAAAGTCATCATCCGCCGGCACATCTGGTTGCCCACCAGCTGTGCTGCAGGATCATCTCTTCCGGCTCCTGAAAAGCGGGTCTTGAGATCCTGAACCAGAGAACGGTAGTTGATAGATGGAATCATGGATAGCCTCTTGCATGGGTATCTTGCGGCCCGGGGAAAACATCGCCGGGCCACCGTCACTGTGGCATTGGGCGCGCATCGGTACGACGGCGATTGCCGGCAGTTCATTCTCATCACGCACCCGGCGGCCCAATTGTTCTTAATAGACGGAATAAGAACCGATTTCTTGCAGCGGATATCCAAGAAGGAAAATCTGGCGGGGCAACGTGGCCTCCAGGAGTCCGTGGCTGCGGGACCCCGGGGCAAAATCCTCTATCAGCAGGACCTGGATCCAATTTTCGGGAAACGTCAGGTTCGCCCTTTAACGTTGGTTTGACAAAAAAGCGTCCGTCTTTTTGCCGGCCACCGCTTCCCGGGCGCATTTGGGGCGCTCCGCCGCGATGTGATCTTCAAAGGCGTGGCTTGCCGGCCTGGCACGATTTGATGCGTCTCATGCGTTCATGACCGTCCCTGGAATTCCGCCTGGGCGGCATCCAGGGCCTGCGCCAGATCGGCAATAAGATCATCCGGGTCCTCGATGCCGGCCGAGTAGCGAATCAGCGTTTCCGGGATCCCGGCCTGGGCGCGTTCTGCGGCCGTCAATTCCACATGGGAACCGGTGGCGGGAGGTGCCACGATGGTCTCGACGGCACCCAGGTTGGCGGCCCGGTGGGCATAGCGCAGCCTCGGCAGCAGCAGGCGCACCGCATCGAAATCATCGGTGGCCAGCTGGAAGCTGAGCATGCCCCCGAAGCCGCGCATCTGTCTGGCCGCCACGTCATGATTGGCATGGGTCTTTAACCCGGGGTAGAAAACTTCGGCCACAAAAGGATGACCACATAGAAACTGCGCCACCTTCATGGCGGTGCTGTTCTGGCGTTGCACCCGCAGATGGAGTGTTTTCAACCCGCGCAACAGCAGATAAGCCGCCTCGGGATGCAGGCAGGCGCCGTTGATCTCACGGAAGTGATAAATCGCGGCAATGATTTCGGCCGGGCCGCACACGACGCCGCCGAGGGCATCGGCATGTCCGCCCAGGTACTTGGTGGCGCTGTGCAGCACCAGATCGGCACCGAGTTCAAGGGGCGCCTGGTTGATGGGGGTGGCAAAGGTGTTGTCCACAATCACCGTGGCCCCCGCCGCTTTGGCCCGGCCGGCGAGCCGCGCAATGTCCAGAACCTTGCAGGTCGGGTTGGTGGGGGTTTCCAGGTAAAGCGCCTGACAGCCCTTTTCGATCTCCCCTTCGATGGCTTCGGCATTGCCCGTGTCGCAAAGAGCGGCCTGAATGCCGAACCTGGGAAAAAATTCGTTGAAAATAACATTGGTGCCGCCATAGGTGTCTTTGACGCTGACGCAGCGGTCTCCGGGATTCAGAAGAGTAAACAGGGTGTTGCTGATGGCCGCCATTCCGGAAGAAAAACTGGTGGCCGCATCGGCCCCTTCCAGCTGCCGCACTTTCTCTTCGAACACCGCCACCGTCGGATTGGTGTTGCGGCCGTATATGTGGCCCGGCCGCTCGCCCAGAGCGACGTCCCGCCAATGGTCCAGGTCCCGGTAGCCGAAGGAGACGCTGTGGACCACCGGAACCTGGGTGACGGTCTCCATCTGATAGGTTTCCTCCCCCGCCCATACGGCCAGGGTTGCTTTTTCTTCCGATTTTATCTTCACGGGTTTCCCCCTTCATGATCTGCGGCCTGCGCCGGATCGTCTTTTATATGTTCGACAAGGTAGCGCAGGTGGGCGCTGCGGATGAATGCAAAGGAATCATCCGCTTCCTATAGCACAATCGGCCCTGGGCCGAAACGGACTCGATCCAGCCGAACCGATGCGGGGCAGCGGCGGCCCCAAGGGTCTTTGAACGCACCGATCAGGCGGACCGGTGATCCGCCGGGCGAACATCCACCCGGTTATCGTAAAACGTGCTTCCTCCGCCCAGATCGGTCAACCTCTGGGATGTCAGTGCGTTGACGGTGCGGTCACCGGGCGCAAACGCCAGCCACCAGACCCCTTCGGCCACCACCACACCCGGCGGCACGTCATTGGTGCTTCGCAGGAAGAACGTAACTTCACCCAAGGTGTTGAAAACAACCACGCGCTGTCCGTCCTGCAGGCCGCGTTGCGCAGCGTTATCCGGATGCATCAGCAGGTGCATGCGCTTTTGCCTGCGCCGCAGGTCGTCCCGTTCGTAAAAGGAGGAGTTAAGGGAATACAGGCTGGGAGCGGTCATCAGGCACAGGGGGGCGTCGCCGCCGTGGGGCGGCAGATAAACCGGCAGGGGCGCCTGGAGCCCGGGATTGCGAACTTCGATTTTTCCGGACGGCGTGGCATACCGGCCGGGTGGCTGCTCGACCGCCAGTTCCACGGCTTTGCCCGCGTTGAACGCCTCCATATCGATCCCTTCGCGCAGGGGACTCGGGGCAGCCATCAACTCCGCAATCAGCGCTTCCGTGCGCTGGGTAAAAACAGGCGCGTCGAATCCCATGGCGGCGGCCAGCAGGGCAAACACCTGTCGGTTGGACTTGCTCTGGCCCACGACCGGGATCACCGGGCGGGTGCGCTGAATACAGTAATGCCCGTAGGACCGGTAGATATCGCTGGTCTCCAATGAGGACGTTGCCGGCAGCACGATATCGGCGTACGCCACCGTGTCGGTCATGAAACGCTCGTGCACCACAGTAAAAAGATCACTGCGGGCCAGCCCCCGCAGGACCTGGTTCTGGTCCGGGGCCACGGCAGCCGGATTGGCATTGTAAACGTAAAGGCTGCTCACCGGCGGGTGGCCGAGAGCGTTCAAGGCCTGTCCCAGTTGGTTCATATTGACGGTGCGCGGGGACCCGCTGATCAGATCCGGGCGTTTCAACAGGTCCATATCAAACGCCCCCCCGGTGGAAGTACTTGTAAAACAACCGCTTCCCGGTTCACGATGAGGCCCCAGAAGCGCCCACAGGGTGACGATGGTCCGAACGGTCATGGCGCCGTTGCCATAGCGGGAAAGCCCGCTGCCCAGGCTGATGAAGGGACGGCGGGCCCTGGCCAGGTCACGGGCCATGGCTTCCAGTTGACCCGCCGGCATACCCGTGATGCGGCTGACCCGTTGCACCGGGTAGTCGGGCAGCACCTGGGCACACAGCTCATCGTAACCCTGAACATGATCGCGGACAAAATCCGGATCGCACCGGCCGCTGCCCGCCAGCAGATGCATCAGGCCCAGCGCCAGGGCGCCGTCGCTGCCGGGGCGCACCACGACGGTCTCGTGGGCAAAGACGGCTGTGGGCGTGCGGTAGGTATCGATCAGCCAGACCTTGGCACCATGCTTGGCCGCCGCCCGGACCCCCTTGAGAAAGTGGACATTGGTGGCCGCGGCATTGATCCCCCAGAGAATAACCAGGTCGCTGTGGCGCACGGCATCCGGATGGGGGGCCGGCGTCAGTCCCATCACCGCTTGCCAGCCCAGGCCTTTGGCCGGGGCGCAAATCGTGCGGTCGAGCAGGGAGGCGCCCAGGCGATGGAAAAAAGGGTGGCCCGCATTGCGCTGCAACAGCCCCATGGTTCCGGCAAAAGAATACGGCAGAATCGCTTCAGCCCCCCGGTCGGCAATAATCGCCTTCCAGCGTCCGGCAATTTTTTCAATGGCCGCCGCCCAGGAAATGGGGCGGAAGACCGCATTGCCCTTGGGGCCGCAGCGCTCCAGCGGCCGGGTGAGCCTCCGGGAAGAGTGGACGGTATCCTGGTAACGGTTCATTTTGGGGCACAGCGTTCCGCAGGTGAAAGGATGTTCCGGGTCGCCGGCCACCTTGACGGCGCGTCCGTTGTCGATGGTCACCAGCAAACCGCAGGCATCGGGGCAATCATAAGGGCAGACCGATCGGTGTATGGCTGTTGGCATGGTTTATACGGCACCGAATAGAATTAGCACGTGACTTCAGCCCGGATCTGTATCACAATAGGCCGAATACAGAAAACAGGTTGTTCTATGAATCCAGCCATAGCGATCCGATGCGAGTCCCCGTTCATGCGAACCAACGTGCCGCTGTTTCTGACGCGTTTTATCATCACGTACTTCAAAGAAGATTCCTGCATCGAGTATTTCATCAACAACCGCAATTCGAATCTCGCGATTTCTTCATCCCTGGTCTTTTCCTACAGTGCCATGGCAAAAAACCTGCATGTATCCAGATTTCACCCCGAACTCTACCTGCAGGACAATTCAAAATACCTTTCGGCCGCCTGTTTCTATCTTTTGATCCACCATTTCGCAGACATCTTTTCATTGGACGACACATGCCGCATCAGCCTTGAAACCGTCCCTTCGGTCAACAACAGCTTCTATTCGCGCCTCGCGGATTTCGATTTTCAGATCCGCAAAAAAGGCCTGGGCAATGTCGTCGAACTGATCAGCCACCTCATTCGACTGCCGGTGGACACCAGCATGATCGCCGCCCGTGCGTTCGGCGACATGGAAATCCCCTTTTTAAAATAGGGGCCGGGCCGTGCTTCAAGCGCCCATTATTGATACGGGTCGCTTTTGGCGGCAATCTGGTCGATGGCGCCCCGGAAAAAACCGGCGATTCGGGCACATTCCCCATGGTCCACCGGCCCCCCTTTGCCGGCCGGCAGGTCATAGGGGCTGCCGATCACGAAGATGTTTTCATCATTGTAATCGTTGGCCGGCATCGTATAGTTGAAGCTGCCGCCGACCACAATGGCATCGTCGATCACCATCAATTTATGGTGCAATTTACCGAATCCCGGTTCTTCGCGAGGCAACAGGACTTCGATTCCGGCATTGTGCAGCCAGTGGGTCGCCGCCCAGTCCCTTTGCCCCTGCCCGGGATCGAAAACGCCGCGAACCTGTCTCCCGGCGGCACGTAAAATCGCCATGGCGTCATCGATCCCGGATGATCCGGAAAATGTAAAAATAGAAAAATCCAGTTGCCGGCTGCATTTGAGCATCTGTTTGACGATCTCCAGTTCCGGTGAATCGTCCGGGGAAAACAGAATGCGCACCGGCACGCCATTCAGGTTATAGGTGGAGGGAATATTGCTGCTGCGCAGGTTCAGCTCTCCGAAATTGCCCGAGCGGATCTCCAGAAACTCCAGCAGATATGCCCTGCAGATGCGGTAATCGTTAAAAATGACGATGTGGTTGTAGTTTTTATGGGTGCCGGTTTGGGTAAAATTGGTGGAGCCGGTCAACACGGCCGAAGTGGAACGGGTTTTCCCGTCATAATCGCGGATAATAAATTTCTGATGGAAGATTTTGGGGTTGTAATCGGCCTTCACGTCAACGGCATTGCGCAGCAGGGCCGCCAGAATATCCCGGTTGGTCTTTGCTGTTTTCGGCCGGCGGTACTCGTTCCATTGAACCCGGTAAACGGCCTCGGCCTGGGTTTCGCCCTGTTTGGCCGTAGCCTTGGGTATTTTATCCCGGGCGATGTAATCCTGCTCGATGATCATCCGAACGGTCACCCCCCGCCATTTTGCATCAATGATGGCCTGGGCGATGGGCTCGGAGTCCAGCTCCTGGACGGCAATAAACAAAGTGCTCCTGGCAGCGCCAATAAACGCGATGATCGCCGCCTCCAGGTTATCGGAGGCCCCGAGCTCCGAGGGGCCCGCGTATGCCTCGATTTTTTCCCCGGCAAATTTGGCCATTGGACACCTCCTTCTTTGGCTGCGCCGCCCGGTTGCGCGGCTTGTCAGCCCCTGAATGCTCTTCAGGGGGCATTATGAAGACACCTTTGGGGACAGGCGTTGGACGACCATACGCCCGAAAGCGGCCAGAATACCGGACGATAACGGTGTTTCCCTTACCCCGTCCAGGAGCTGTTCAACGTTTTTCCCGGCCGATGCAAGTTCCGCCGACTGCTGTTCGATATAGGACCGCATGATGCCGGCCGAATATTCCGGGTGGAACTGCACCCCCCAGGCACACGCCCCGATGCGAAAGGCCTGATGGGGATCGAACGGGTTGGCCGCCAGGCGCACGGCGTCCGGCGGCAGGCGCAGGACGGTCTGGTCGTGGGTGACATGGGCATAAATGGTGTGGGGAAGGGATTTGAACAAGGGGTCGTCGGTGCATTCCGCCAGCAGCCGAATGTCCACTGTACCGATCTCTTTGCCCTGCGGATGAAAGCCCGCCCGGCCCCCCGCCGCCCGGGCAAGGAGCTGGTGCCCGTAGCAGATACCGAAAAGGGGCGTGCCCGTTTGGAGCAGCGATGCCATCCATTCTTCCAGCCGGAGGCTCCACGGCAAACCGTCCGTCACCATGGCGTGAGATCCGGTTATCACCACACCAGCGCAATTTTCCGCTGCCGGAAGAAGGGCGTTTTCATCGGCGCGCACTACAGACAATTCAACGTCTATGGGGCCCAATGCGGCCGCCGTCCAGGAATCGAAGTCTCCAAACCGTTCCAGGGTGGCCGGGAAAGTGGTTCCGGCCTTAATAATATATAGTCTTTTCATCAAGCCGCCCCACAAACTTCGCATTCAGGGCGCGCGCCGCTATAGCGCAGCGCGGGTTGGCCCGACACCCACTGTTCGGTCTCATGAGCGTTGCCCGTACCGCGGGATAAGCACCTACGCTTTCGCGAAGTCGGCGACCTCAAATACCTGACGCTTGACCTCGCCGTTAAAGCGGGGAAAATTCTTGGTATCCTCAACCGCAAGTTCACGTTCAGGGGAGCTCAGAGCCGTCTCCATGTCCGTGCGACTATCGAAATACATCTCGGCAATCTGATAGATCTCGTCGCCGGTCTGCCCCTTGCTGACCACAATGCGCTTGAGCCGGGGCCAACGCGCAACGATGGGCAGGTGATGGGCCCAATAGTATTTGTCGAAGGCAACGGGGTCGTCCGGTTTGCCGTAGTAAAAAATGCAGAGTTTGATCATTCATTCCCCTTTCATTATCCCTGAACAGCAGATAGCCCGTTTCGTCGCCGCTGCAAAGACGTGGAAATTGTGCAGCCGGTGCCAATCAGTTTAATTTCTTCTTTCCCCGCCAGTAATCAAGGCTTTGGCCTTTTCCAACATCAAGTTTATAAAGTTCTGATATTTGATAATTCAGCGCTTCGTAGAATTTTCGTGCCGGCAATGAAATATCAAGACTTATTTCTGAGACACCGTTTTTCCGGGCTCTTGCTTCCAACTCAAGCATGATCTGCCTTCCCAGTCCCATTTTTTGTTTGCTCTGCAGAACGAAAACTCCGGAAATTTCATTTTTGACCAGTGAACCGGTAGCCACAATTTCATCTTGATCTTCAATTATTAATAATTCTCCAATTCGACGCCGCTTATCTACGTTGGTTATAGAGTGATAGTTTTTGAAAAATTGAACAGCTTCGCTTGGATAACAGACTCGATACGAAGCATCAATAGTCTCTTGTATCATTTCATACAACTGGCTGATTTCTGATTTGTGAATTGTCCGTATCATCCCGGCACAAATACATTTCTCGCTTTCGCGGTGCAATCAATCTCTCTTGCTGGCCGGCAACTCATCCGTTAAAGAAGCCGGGAGAGGTTGTTTTTGTACGAAACGGGTTCGTAGCTCAAGCCGCAAGTCCCCGGCCGCCGCAGTAAAGGCAGCAGTTGGCGATTTGCCTCTATTTCCGCCAATGTTCCGGTTTAATAATCATCTCTGTGCAGATAATTTTCGACCCTGCTTTCAAACAATACGGTATATTTCGTGGGAAATTTCTCCGGGCAAAGCAATAGATACTTGCTTAGAATCACGCATACATCATGTGTTGGCTTTTTACCGGAAGGGCCGGAGATCTTTTCTCCTGAAATCTCGTATTCATTTTTTTCCGCCTGGTTATCAGGCAAAAATCCGGGTCCAGAGAGCCCGGCTTTGCTATTTAATACAAGGACGATGATTGTCCCTCACACTACTTTTTGCCCTTGCCCTTTCCTTTACTTTTCGACTTTTTCTTGCCATTATCCATGCCATCATAAAGGTCCTGAGCTTTTTTCAAGGCCTGGAACTCCTTAGACCCGGGCTTTATCCCCAGGCTCTTGGCAAGCGCCCCCCATCCTTTGCCTTTCTTAGCCTTATATCTTTCGATGACATGGTCTATGGGCTGATCTGACATTTCTCCCAGGCGCAGCAACATATATGCATCTGCAGGCCGATCAGCACTGTCTATTACGGTCTCGATATTTATGCCACCGACTTTGAAACGGCCGGCAAGCCTTGCCCTTAATTCTGACGGGTCCGCTTCAGCTTTAATATTAAAATCCCTCATCCAGTCATAATCACCTCCAAAACCAACGGATGAAATCATCAAAAGGGCAATTATACTCATTAATATAACTTTCAGTGGATTCAAGTCGTCCTCCTTTTTAACAACAGGCATAAGACGCTGCGGTTTTTTACCCGTCAACTGTCAATAAACGTTAGTTTTTAATTTTCCGTATTTAGTGCTATTTACACACATCTATCCAGTCTAAGGGGGTATTATTTTCTCTTGACTTCCGTATATAGACGTTCGCCGATTGAAAGGGTCGCTATGCCCTGCCTCAGTGCGTCGGTCCGGACATCCGTTCGACTTTGACGTTCATATTCAACAGCCCCACCGGATCGCCGAATTGTGTGTAGATGGCAACATCGGCCGCGTCGCGACCAAAAGCGATCGCGACGCGGCCGCCTTGCAAACTGGCTTGTGTCGGATCGAATGTGTACCACCGATTCCCGACATAGGCCTCGAACCAGGCGTGTAAATCCATCGGTTCAAGCGCCTCCAGGTAACCCACCACCAGGCGAGCCGGTATCGAAAGCGCCCGGCAACAGGCGATACCCAAATGGGCCATGTCCCGGCATACCCCGCTGCCCATCTGGTTTAGCTCGGAGGCACTGATGATCTGCTGTCCGAGGCCGGGGGTGTACCGTATCGAACTGCGGATATAATCAACGATGGCCTTGCACTGATCATAGCCGGAGGCCTGGCCCGCCGCGAGCGTCGCCGCCATTTCAGTGAAACGGTCCGATTCACAATACCGGCTTGGATACAGGAAAGGCAGGGTCTCATCAGGCAACAGCTGCACTTCGACAAACGGGGCTCCAGGGGCTGTGTCGCATATGTCCGCGGTTTCGACATCAACCGATGTACGCACTGAAAAATGCCCGGCAGGTGCCACCAGCCGCTGACACAAGTTGCCGAACGAATCTGTGAACTCGACCACCGGCACGCTGGGCGACAAAACGTATTCTTCGCGTGCGATCCACTGGTGCCGCCCACTCCGGGGACGCAGCATGAGCAAAAACGGAGTTGGAACCGGAATTTGGAATTCAAGAAAGCAGGATGCGTTTAACCACATGACAATCCTTCACTGATTGAAGCTCGGCGTTCACATTCACCGCTGCCGATGGCGGATGGCGAATACGCTGCAAATCAATGGTTCCATTGCTGACCGTCAAACCTTCCTGATTCAGGCGGCAAGACCATAGCCCGCGTTCTGCCAGGCAGTGAGCCCTCCGGCCAGGCTGTGCACATGGCTGAATCCATCCTGTTTGAGGTGACTGGCCACAATGTTGGCCCGGTATCCGGTGCCGCAAACCAGAATCACTTCCTCGTCTTTCGGAATATCCAGACTTTTTGCCAGAATATCGGTCATGGGTATGTGGCGTGAATCCGAAATATGGCCCTGCGCCCTTTCTTCGGGGGTCCGGACATCCACGATTTGGCCGAAATCTTTCTTGTCCAACTGCTGTTTGAGAATTTGGGCGGAGATCGGCGACAAGCTGTCAATGGGCATGCCGCTGGAAATCCAGGCTGCCATACCACCGGAAAGATAACCAAGTATATTGTCATAGCCGATTCTGTGAAGTTGGGTCGTCATCTGGTCATACTTATCCCGGCCATCCACCACCAGCAGAAGATTGTCCAAAGGATCAACAACCATGCCGATCCAATTAGCCATCTGCTTTTCAAATCCGATGTTGATGGCACCGGGGATATGAAATCCGCCGAAAGAAGCTGTGTCCCGGGTATCGATAATGGTTGCCCCCTGTTGGCGGATCTGTTCAAACCGGTCAGGATTCAGCGTCTGCTCCAGCGGACAGCGCTCCAAAAGCGGCGCACCATGGGCATTGGTACTGATAATGTGCGTAAAACTTTTTGGCCTGACAGGAAAAGCAGCCGCGATCTGATCATGAAACTCATTAAACCCGGGTAACTGAAGCACGGGCTGGGTCAGACGTTCATAGCCCAGGGTGCTGCTGGCCTTGGCGCTCAATCCCTTGCCGCACAGGGACCCCTGGCCATGGGCCGGAAAAACCTCCAGATAATCCGGCAGGCGGCGCAGTTTTTCATAAAGAGAATCATACAGGTTTTTAACCTGTTCCTCTAAAACTTCCGCACCAGCCAGATCCGGCCGGCCGATGGAGCCGACGAAAAGAAGGTCCCCGGTAAGAATCATCTCGGGTTTTTCCGAGCGGGCTTTGTCCGTTACCAGAATCGATATGGAGTTCGGCGTGTGGCCAGGGGTATTCAAAATTTCAATTCTGACCATTCCGAATTCAATCACATCGCCTTCTTTCAGTTCTTTGTGATCAAACGTCACAGGTGTGCCTTCACCGTAATAAATGGACGCTCCTGTGCGGGATTTTAATTCATGGTTGCCGCTGACGTGATCGGCGTGCACATGGGTTTCAATAATATGGGTGATCTTCATCCCCTCATCCCTGGATATGTCCATGTAATCCTGCACATCGCGCTTGGGGTCGACAACCACCGCCTGTTTCGCTCCTGGACAGCCAATAACATAGGAATTACAGCCCAATCCCGGCACGGTAATTTGTTTAAAATACATCGTTCAAATCCCCTCTCTGATTAATTTTGCTGATACTGGCTCGCTGATCTGCGTGCAAGGCACCATATCAAATCTGTCCTTGGCCATACATTATACATGAAAGCCATCCATGGCGGCAAAACAAAAAACGACCGGATCGATTCTTATGCTGTATGCTTGCGTATCTATAGGAAAGTCCTTTTCCTTGACAACCGAAGGCCATATAGATGCTCGGCGCTTCGAACTCCTTTATTGCACTGTAAGGATATAAGCCTTCCCGTCGGTAAAAAATTTATCTCCTATTAAGTTTTTTCCGGTTAGAGGTTTTACGAGTTGTGCCTTCAAATGGCTTTCTATTTTCCCTGTACGACTAAGGTCTTGATATAGCAGCTCTCGTTCAGCATCTAAATCAGGTGCAATTTTTGGAATAATGCCCCATTTGAGACCGTCATTGGCATTCACCATGCCGACATAGATATTGTCTCCATTTTTCAATAAAAATTTTGTGCGCCATATTTTAACGTGATTTGCATTCCGGAGCCAGTTTGTCCCGGTTACCTTTGCAAAACTCAGATCTTGTATTTTCGTGTCCCAAAAGGAAGGTGAGACCGGTGCAGATGGATAAGCTATTTTCATTATCAACGCTTTAATGGCCTTGACAAATGAGGGGAAATCCGCCCTGTCAGTTAAGATCCAACCCGCCTGCTGGAATGTTGATGTCAACCGGGCATCGTCCTTTGCAAAGAAAATAAAGTTTACAGGCTCTTGTTTCTCTCCGATCAACGTCTCGGTGTATTTCATCTGTTCATTTGTAAAAATATCCATCCCCTTCGATACGACAACGGCCTTGTTGGACGGCAATGATGCCAGTGCAGGATGGTACCTCAATGAAAATCCGGCATAGAAAAGGATGGCGAGGAACAAGAGAGCGAAAGAAATTGAGCGCGCTCTGCCAACAGGGGATATAGATTTTTTACTTTCTATTTGATAGCCGCGCCATTCAGAAAAAGAAACCGCAATAATCAGCCACATTGCCCCGACAAGATATCCGCCCCATACATCGCTAATATAATGCACCCCCAAGTATACACGGCTAAAGCCAATCGCAATAATTATGAGAATTGTCAGGAAGGATATATTTACCTTTCTGTTCCAGCTTTTGGAGAAGCGCGCAAGCAGGTATCCCACAAACCCGTAAAAAGCAACCGCTATAGTTGCATGTCCACTTGGAAAAGAAAAAGAATGTTCTGCATAAACAGCAAGTTGTGGACGAGGGCGATGAAAAGCCAGTTTTCCCAGATAGGTAAATCCCTCGCTGCCGATGACAGCGATAAAAACAGGAATAATGTAACAACGCTTCCGCCATAACCACAGGAGCGCAGCTAAGACGGCAATAAAGGCCAAGATAACCTCGCTTTTGCCAAGCAGGGTTATCCAGGTAAAAACCTTCGTTAGCGCCTCAGAGCGAAAAACAAAAAAAAGATTTGCTATGCGGACATCTGCTGCAACAATGGGATCAGATGTTATCAGGTCTTCCACAACCCCGCCAAACAAAGCCAAAGCATAGACAAATGCCAGTGTTAGTATAGACAGGGTCAGCCCTGAAAATGCTGTTTTGTCCAGCCGTGCCAGCAAAAACGAGACACTGCGCGGATGTTTTTTTATCCATTGCGCCGCATGGCCATTATTTATCACTGTCTCTTTGATAGATTGCCAAAGGGATGTGAAAACGACTAAAAACACTTTTCCTTTTTTTATGATCAGCCACTTGATGAAGAAAATAGTGACACCGATTACTATGAGAAAAGTAAAAAACAAACCAGCCCGAAACAACCACAATTCGGCAAGATTAAGGGATTGCGCAAAGATGTATCCGGCAAAAATCCATTCAAATCCCCATCCGATTGCACCGAGAACATTCCAGAGCATGAATGTTCGGTTATTCATCTTTACGCTCCCTGCAATAAAAGGAACAATCTCTTTGACGCTGGGTATAAACCGGCCCAGAAAAACGCTCTTTGCACCATGGGTGTCCAGGAAATTTCTTGATCTTTCGATATGTTCGGCCTTGAGGAACCAGAAACCTTTCTCCAGCCATTTGGCGCCGTATTTTCTTCCAAGATAGTAGTTTACATTATCTCCGATAATTGCGCCCAAGACAGAAAACCAAATAAGATCGCCTATATCGAGATAACCGCGCGCCGAAAGCGCACCGAGGAAAAGAATGATGGTCGATCCGGGCAAAATCAGGCCGACAACGACGGTTGTCTCAAAAAAGGCGGCAAAAAAAGCAATCCAATACCCCCCGACACGGAAGTGCTCGATTGATGGCAGCATGTTATTAATGAGATCATTAATCATGTTTTGTGCCCAAGGCCTTCTTGCTTAATATGCAGACGACACCTTAACCGACCTGTCCGCGATATTTTTTGCGTCGGCTGACTTGGCCTGGTTAGCGGTCACAGGATCAACATTCTTCCTCTTACAGGCCAAAGATAAAACTCTGATAGTGGTTTATGGCCCACACCAACAGCGCCGTCTACCATATATAATACCCACGCATAATTCGTATCATACCTGCTCGTGGTTGAAGACCAGTAAAATTCCTGTACATCATTGAATGAATGATCATTCGGCAAGGCGGGCGAATGTTGGCTCATGTCTGTTAAACTCTCCAGTTCAATAATATTTGGGACGCGCCAATCATTATAGCCATGAGCCATTTCGCTGTTCATCTCTGAAACCAAATCAAAAGCCGAATCCCAGTCCATCGTGTTTTTGTCAACAGTTGCTCTTCGCGACCACATCAAACCGGTATCGTTGTCATAGATAGTCTGCCTGTTTTTTGTAAAACGATTCTTGGCGAACTTCAAGCCGGCCTGTATTTCGCCATCTTGGCCGGTGTCATGACAATCTATAACGCTGCCGCTTTCGTCAAAACATATCTTTTGTCCTGTATGGAACAACCTGCTTTTATTATGGTCCTCTACTGTTCTCGTGGGCCAAACCATATATGAACTATATTTCATTCCTTTGAACACTCTGGCTCCGCCTAAATGAATGTACCACGCCTGGCTAGGCAATCTTGCACAAGTTGAAGAAGTCCAATAGTAGCCGGTAAATACATTCGTAAACGGATGCCCGGCCGGAAGGCTTGGGTTAATTGTATTATGACTCACTAAACTGAATAATTCTTTTCGATTGGGAATTTTCCAATCTCGATAACCATAAAGAATCGACTTGTTGAGTTTTTTAATATTATTTAGCGCCTCACTCCAACTTAGGGGAAATTCAAATAATGATGCATTTTTTGTCCACATCAAACCTGTTTGTCTATCAATTACGGTTTCCTTCTCTAACAGAAAACGACTCATTAATGAGTTTACCTTTATATGAAACGGCCGGCTTCAGCGGCGAGGGAACCGAGTGCGGCCTGAAAGCCGATGTCAGGCAAGTGTCCATCCGGAAATGGCTGATTTGTCCGGTTTCAGGATGGACACTGGGCAATAACTATTAAATTTTGCATTAGAAATGCTACACGATATCTTTAAATATACAACACCTATTAACAAATTTCAAAGAGTTGTTTATCATGTATTATCCTTTACATTTTGTCTTTGTGCCCGACAGGCATCTATTACCAGGCTCAGTGAAATAATTTGTTGCATCATGAGCAAAAGATATCCTTGCCGCATCATTAATAGGGCGGCATTAATATTTCCTAACATCAACCAGAAGTAACCTTGCGACTTTAACTTGGCAAGCAAATAGGTGCCCATAAGAAAGCCGGCGGCGATGCCCAGTTCCAAAAATTGATTCAGGGTTTTCAAACCGCCGAAGTCGTAAAGACTCAGTCCCAGCCCGACAATGATCATCAATTTGGCAAGATGGTCAAGCCAGGCGTATTCATGAAGCTTGGTGTGGCCCTGCCAGGCGGCACTCAGTCCGATGAGCATTGCCGGCACGCCACTGGACTCCACGGCAGCAGCTATCCAGTTTCTTTCAGAGATAAAGATAAACACCCAAGGGGGCAAGCCGAAAAGATATGAACTCCATGCCCGTATTCTCCATTTCTTTTGATATCGTTGGTTGACAGCTCGTTCAGCTTTTAAAAAAAACAGTTTATTGAGAAGGTAAAACGTACCTCCCCATAGTTGAAGCAGGAAATTAAGCATGTTCAGCACCTCTGATGATTGGAAATATCAATCAACGCTTTGTCGGCTGACAGCATCTCTTCAATAGGTAAAGGTTAAAACCTGCTTAAAACAGCAGTAAAGATGTTTAGCCGAACAGATTATTGATGATTGGATTTAAATTTAATGGGATTAGGCTAATTGAGGAGGCGGTGGCGGGGGAGAGGTGCAACAATAGCCCCATAATACAAAACCATCGACAGCAGATTCCCGGCTTTGTAAATTGATATGGGGGAAATGAATCATTATATGCTCCGAAATTTCAAATCCTGATACATTTAAAGTATTTCTGGGCCGAGATGGTTCAGCCCATGCATAATTGTTTGTTACAACTAACAAATTGGATAATAAATGTAAAGCCTATAATTATCAATTTCGTTTTGCAGAACGCCGCGATTCAGCGGATGCGTGTTCCTCGCGATCCGCTGGAGACGCCTTTCGGGCTGCGTTTATTTGATCTTTACGCCCACAAAGATAGCTCTGTGATCAAATATCAAAACTGCTCCCTGTCTGCATATCCTTAATCCGGTCGCCCATGACGGACTTCAGGATGTTAAATGCCTTTTTGCCTGTGCAATGCCCTGTATATGTTACCTCAACGGGATAGTTCAAAACTGATTTGCCTAGATTTTCAACATCCTTTCTTTTTCCCGCCATAAGATTGAACGGCGGCGTGGATACAAGATGAAATCCACCAATGACCGCCTTTATGGGGACACCCTCAAACTCCCTCGCGACAGTATCGATCATGTTGAGGATACCGTTATGCGAACAACCGGTGAAAATTACCAGCTTCCCGTTCTCTTTGATGGCCATAACAATTTCATGAGAGAACTCATCGGGTGACAGCCTTCCTTCTATTTTCAAGTGAAGATGTTTATTCCCAAAGGGGTTGGGGTACGTGTCAATGATTTTTGGAAAGATAAAAACGTCGGGAAGAATTTCAGTGGGTTTGCGCACGAACTCGAAGCGTTCTCGGTGATGTTCCATGATGGCACGATCCAAGCCGATATATTTTTTCAAAAACCCCATAACCTTGACGAAACACTCACCATCAGGCGCATCCGCAAGATACACCTTGGCGTTGGAATTCAGCTCAAAAAAACGTTTAAGACCGCCGCCATGGTCAAAGTGATGGTGTGAAAGGACCGCCACGTCAAAGAAATCGACCTTTATAGACAAATGTTCCGCGTTATCGACAAATGCACCTGAAGCCCCTGTATCAAAAAGAATCGAATGATTTTTAAACTCAATGCTTAAAGATAAACCCCATTCTGAAGAAAGGCCCGGTTCGGTGGTGCTTGGTCTGTTTTCAATCAAGGTTGTTATTTTCATATGCCGATTTCTCCTTATGTCGCAGTCTTTGAATGCCATGCCCATTGGCAGGCAGGGCTATGCGGAATCTCATTCGGCAAAGGCCGCCTCGCTCTGACTGTCTAATGCAGCTAAAGGCCCCAAGGTCCTGTCCCTTAAAACATTTTCCTGCCAATTTTTCCTTCACAAACACGGGTTTCCGGACCTGTCATAGTGGCTGTATAGTCATCAGAGAACTTGATTGCAAGGTTTCCGCCTGGCCTGTTAACCGTAACAGAGACCAAGTTAACAACAATCAACAATAATAGCTTGAGCCTCTGCGCCCGCTTCTCGCAATGGTGCGATTTCACTATATTCTGGTGACGCAAGCCATTGCTGTATGTGATCTTCAGACGGAAACTCAAGAACTATTATTCTTTCAGGTTTCCATGTACCAAGTGATCTGATATTTTCACTCCGAACATGATATCGGCCTCCATATTTTTCCACTATTGGAGACACTTGCTCAATATATTGATTGTATATAGAGCTATCCTTAATTTTTGAATCAATAATCATATAAACCGACATATCTGCACTCTCCATGAAGCCGAACGCTACGCCGGTACGTTTCCGGAAGCGCACCAGCGCGATACTACACTACAGTAGTATACTCTTTTTATAGTAACATGAATTCCATTTCTAATTTAGCCCAAATGTTCAATTCTGTGAATCTAATATTAAACGGATTACTTTTCTTAACATTTCATCGTTAGGCTCGTGCCCACATCCGGGAATTGTCAACAGCTTCCAGTTAAACTCCAATTCGCGCTTGCGGGCCTCTCTTTCAGCTAAGGATCATGGCCGTTTGCTGGCAGAGTACACACGCCTGCGTTTGAAGCGAATGCCTTTTCAATGAATCCATGAGCCCCGACCAAAATCTGCCGATGGACAAACTGAGCACCGGCTGAATTTCCCCAGATATATTATTTTTGTTGATGAGTGCAAGTAATTTGTCTCACAAACCTGAAAATCCTGTCATTCACATAAAATGGCCACAATTTCCTTGGCTTTGTCCTGACATTGCCATACTGATATGACTCAATTTCTGGAAACAGTTCTTCGGAAAATCCTGGAATGATCAAGAGGATATTGACTCTTTCAAGTGCATCAGCCGCAATTTTTGGTATGTGTTCTGCTTTACGATCAGCGCCATGCATGAAAAACAAGATTTGGCGGTCAGCAGTAAATTCTATTGGCTTGTAATAAAATACCCGCATGGCGTTGCCGCTTGATATGGTTCTATCCTTAAAATAGAAAAGCCTTCTCCGGTGTTTATCTTCTGATGCGATGCTGTCTCTGACGTCGAACACCCCGAGAAAGCCAGCATCCCAATGGCAAACATCATGAAAGCAAATATTTGAATAAAGGAAAAATATACCCTTTCCTTATATGCTGTCGCATTCACTCATAGGCATCTACGCTGCTTAAAAGAGGTAAGATTATAGAATTTTCGTCTAACATTCTCCTAACGTGGCCCCCACCGGCAGTCCCCCGTCAGCGTGCAGAGCATTGATACTAGTGCAATGGATTTCATTCACTATTCTATCCATTAGTTCTCTGTATATCAGTTCGATCAACAAGGGCATCTTTGTCTTGTGGGTATAAACCTTTGACCAGGAGCCATAAACAAAACAAAAGCTCTGCAATTAAAGGAATTATGTAAAATGGTTCAACAAGTGATAATGAGCCAGGTAAAACGAATCGTGTAAAACTTCCTACCAGATAAACTACAGCCGCCGCTATTAATCCGCAGCCAAAAATAGTGGGGAAGTATTCCGACTTGATAATCAAGAATCCAAGAAAAAAGTTCGAAAGGCCAAAGAACAACAGTCCGAGATCGTAGCCGTGACTGTGCATATCGAGGAGCAACATCACGAGTGCGTGCAGTTGCCTGGCTTCAAAAACGGCAGCGTATTCAGCGCCGGTTAATAGGAGCAGGGCAGAATAATAATACAACAGACTCATCCCGATTATTGCAGCCTGGCTCAATCGAAAAGCTGCTGCAATAATAGATAGTGTCTTATTAACCGGTTTGAGCAATACATAGAAGAGTACAGCGATAGCCACATCGCATAGCAACATAATAGCGTCAGCCACGAAACCAATGCGAAACCACCATTCAGATGCCAATATATTGGCTGCCGTAGTGGCGGCAGCACCGGGCACAATAAGGTTTGAACGGACAAACACTTCGCTGAAAATCCCTGAAATGATAATGCTCAGATACAGGATTCCAGCAGCTCTTGCATAAATCAATGGGGGTACGTTATTCTGACCGGCCAAATTGAAAACTCCCATAATACCGGTTTGTTGACCAAAGATATCTATAAGGTTCCAAATGTTTAAAACCCCTTCTCATTCAAAACCGGATATCGATGCTTATGATCCGAGCAAACATTTCTCCGGACTATTCTGGTCCTCATAATACCGGGCTTCAATCAAGTTGCTTTCAGGGTCTCGAAAATATATAGAAGTTCCGGTACCGTGCGCACCCCACCGTGGAACAGGCCCGTCTTCAATGGTAATATGTTCGGCCTTTAATCGTTCGAACAGATTATCCCATGTCACTTTATTCATAGAAATACAAAAATGATTCAAATGATCCCGGCCCTGTTGATCCGCAACACTTCGCTGCCACAGCTTTTTAGGAAAAAGGTCGATGATCGTCTCAGAATTCAAACGCACTGATGGAAATGGCACGACTCCCGCCCGGTATTCCTTTAATCTTTCAGCTTTAAAAAGAAGGACTTTTGTATAGAAGGTTATCATTTTCTCATCGTCTTCTATATTCAAGACAATATGATCCATCCAAGCTTGCATATATATTTTCCGGAGATCATATATCCGCTCTGTTCATTTGGATGCTTATGTATTGGAGGGTTGTCCCCTTTTTTATAAAACATTTTCGTTACCATTGATTCCGGACCATGCGAGAGCAGGACAAAATCAACTCCAAGGAAATTTCTTCTCTGCGCCTCATCCGATTTAACTATCATGTAATCTCCTTGTACGGTGGTGTGCCCTGCGCAGCTGATCGGCCGCGTGGATTTTTGCTTCGGCTTAATCAGCCTTGTCAGACGACTGCAAATTCAGCGTGGGAATCAATAGCACTTTCGCATTGCCAGGTAGATTTTTAACAATAGTTCCACTGCCATATTTAAACCTATAATTAATCTCGGCCCTCCATCCTGTTTCTGTTTCAATGAGGTTTGAGTGAAAAACAAGAAGAGCGTTATCTCCCTCATTTTTGCCCTCCACCAAACCGATATCACTCGGAGAAATAAACGCAATCCAGTCCCTTTTTTTGGTGCCGTCTGGTGGATGCACATCTTGACCATTTTTGACATCGATAATCTGAGCTTTTCGGCCTTCCATGTACAACAGCTTTGATTCCAATGTATCTGCATTATCTAGTGCCTCTTTGATTTTCAATCTCGTCTGTTGACCAATTTTATCCTCAACCTGCTTCTGAACCTGGTAGGGAATTCGATAGTATTCGAAACCCAGGAAAGCAACGCAGCATACTGCAAGGGTAGTAATCGAACCGAGTAAAGTTGCACCACGGATTTCAAGTGTGCGGAGCCTTTTCTCCAATTCTCCTTCCGACATTTCAGGATCTCCTTATATTATATTCCTTACTTGCGTATGCGAGCAATTGTGGCCATTTGTTCGCATCGATAGGCCCTGGCTGTGGCCTGGCATGGGGTTTTATAAATTTTATTTCTTTTTTTCTTTAAAGTATTCCAATGCATTCAGAACAAATCTTGCGTATGCCCCGGCTTGTCCACCGCCCATTTCAATCGCCACATCGATAGTTTCATAAACCTCTTCATCCTTGGCACCAGCCTGCAGGGCTTGATCAAGGTGCCATTCCATGCACGGTTCACACTTTGTAACAATGGAAATGGATAACGCCATTAATTCTTTGGTCTTTTTGCTTAGGGCACCATTATCGAAAGCCTTTTCCTCTAATTCAAGAAAAGGTCTGTATGTTTTTACATTATTGAGAAATTGGAGATGTAACTTTTTACGGTCTTTGATACTCTGTTCAATTTTTTCAAAGCTCATATTTGACATATTGTTCTCCATTTTTGCTGATTTTATTACACCAGCATCACCTGCCTTATCCGACGTAAGCGGAGGAGAAGGTTAGGTGTATGCACTTGTTGTGTGCGTTTAGCTGCTTTTATTTGAATATTCATCCCATTTAAAGTCCCGATTATTTGCATTCCCCGAACGATAGATATTCATTAGGGCAATCAATGAACTGTCATTGCAGTCATCGTTAAAGTCTTTTCCAATCTTTCGAAACAAAAATGTAGCTTCAGGATATGAAGCGAATCGAATAGAAATATTTTTCGGAGGTACAACAGAATCAGGTGTAAACTCATCAGGCAGTTGGGTCCATTCGCTTCTGGAGGTATTTAACGCAATCCATTTACCGGCAATCCTTATAATTGCGAATTGATGACCGTTTATTGTCATATCTTTATCATCTTTAGCCAACGCCTGATTGTAATTATCAGACTTGCTGGTAATCGCGTAACGGAGATCTTCAGGATTAGTCACTAAATGAAGCGCCTTTACTACAGCAATAAATGACCTGGCATAATGGGAACAACCAAAAGCCGCTTTTTTTTCTATAATGTCATCCGCGGAGGGGGCAAAAAAGACATCTGCCGGGTTAGAGCGCATAAATTTGGAGCGCCAGGTTTTTAGTATTTGCTTTTGTTCCGATGAAAGATTGAATGTGTAAAGAAATCCGAGTTTAAGGGTTTCCAATTTATCGTAGATAATAAACTTACTCGGTTCAATGGCGTTTGTTTGAACACCAAGTTCAGAATCCGTTATAATCTCAGATACTTTTACCAACTGGGACAATTTGTCCTTTTTGTGATATGAATCAAGAATAGGTTTTACTACATTGAACGCGTAATCTTTGACCATTGGTGTGACTTCAATCAGTGATCCCGAGTCTTTTGAATACGCGGGTGAAGAAACCAAATAAAAAAAAGAAATCAGAATTAGTGTAACTGTTTGACTTAATAATCTTTTGTTCATATTCACTTGCTCCATCCGAAAATATTATGGAGGTTTTTTGTCACACAACCCGCCGTTCAGGGGCTGCCGGGCTTCCACTGAGCGGCTGAATAATTGTTGTCTTCCAGCTTGAAAAAGCTGTTCAGCCTCGCCCGGCCCCAGCGGTCTACTGCAACGGGTGGTTCGATACAGGAGCTATTTATTTCAAAGCGAGCTTGTCCCAATACTGCTCTTTTTGTAAGCAGGCAAAGGATCATTTTGTGGTAAACTCTGGTCTCCTAATCCTAATGGCAGTTGCATCAAAACACTATCCAGCCAGCGACCATTCTTAAAGCCAATATTTGTTAACGTGCCTATGTGCCTGAAACCGGATTTTTCGTGCAGCCGAATTGAAGCGATGTTACCGCTATCGCCAATAACAGCTATCATCTGGCGATAGCCAAGATATTCACACTCTTTCACCAGATGGTTTAGTAAAAGATAACCTAGATTACGGCGTTGATATTCTTGATGAACATAGACCGAATTTTCGACAGTGTATAGATAGCCCAGGCGGGGGCGGTAGGAGCTAACATAGCAGTACCCAACCACGACTCCCTCGATCTTGGCAATAAAATAAGGAAAGCCTTTTTTAATGATCGCCTTAAATTGAACTTGGAATTCTTCGATTGGAGGTGGGATCAATTCCCATGAGGCTGCACCGTTAATGACATGGTAACTATAGATTTCTAAAATTGCCGGCACATCGGCTATATTTGCGGGACAAATTGAAACTTTGATATCTTTCATATCATATATCATTCTTACATCGATTATCGGCGCGCATAAGGCGCGGCTGCTTTTTGCCGTTTCACCCAAAGCAGGCCAAATTATGAGATTTTACAATCAGCAGCACAAGTACTACTGCGGGATCGATCTGCATGCACGCAAAATGTATGTGTGCATCCCCAACAGCAAGGGTAATGTCCAAGTGCACAAAAACACCAAAACCGATCCCGGACTATTTTTTGACCTAATTTTTCCTTATCTGGACGACCTCGGTGTCGGTGTCGAATGCATTTTTTGCCGGTGCTGGCTGGCTGATCTGTGTGCCGAGCACCATGTACGCTTTGTGCTTGGTCATACATCATACCTGAAAGCCATTCATGGTGGCAAAATAAAAAATGCCAAGATCGATTCGTACAAGCCGGCGTGCTTGCCCAAAGGCGGCAATTTCCCCACCGCATATGCCTGTCCGCCCAACCGGCGCGCCACCAGAAATTTATTGCGCCGGCAGTCCCGAAGCAGGATCGGACCATTTCAAGCCAGAATGCTCCATAGCTGGAGTCCACTCCGGTAATCAGTCCGACTTGGAGCTGAGCCGGATAGTAGGCCAGGGGAATCAGAAACACAACACCGATGACAAAGGGAAGGCCGAGCCTTGTCAGGCGATCTCCAAGATATTTGCGGGCACCCTTTCTTGATAGACTTTGCCAGGTAAACATGCCGGAGACAAAGAACAGCAACGGCATAAAGAAAGTTTCGTTATACGCCACAATCAAATCAAATATGGGCCAGCGCAGTTCATTTACGACCGGAGTTGCGGTCGCGATCGGATTTTCAAAGTTGATGAAAGCGGATATGGTGTAGGCAAGGACCGCATGATGGCACAGCACGATAACAACCGCAAATGCGCGCAGATAGTCGAACTCGACCTTTCGTCCGGGCACTTCCTTTTGATCGATTGTTGCGTTTGCTTCAGCCTGATTGTCCTCAACCACAGGAATCGTCATAACAGCAGACCTTCCGGCCCAGCGTCGCTGGCCGCGCTTCAAAGCGAATTACCTGCTGGTTCACGAACCAATTCTGCCGAACGAATTTGTCGAAAAACTGGTTTTTGATAACCCTAATTATCGATCTGGTATTTTTAAGATACGAATTTCTCACCTGACAGTGTGGAGCGGCAGCGCAAAACGGGTCAGGTACAGAAAATGGCAATATTTTGTGTACCTTGTCAACAGCATCCCAGTTCAATTCAGCAAATTGTATTTTATTCTTTCTCCCAAGATAGTGGCAACTCAGAAACCACAAGATCAAAAAACGACTGGGTTACGCGTTCATTCACCTCATCTGGCCCAATACCCCAGCTTAAAGTCAGCGTCCCGTTGTAGCTGCTGCATCCAAAAATAAGCATTGGCAAAATACAACCCGGGACCAGCAACCATGCAGTTGATGGTTCCCCATCAAAATTCACTGTCTCTTTCTGGATAACACCCATATTGGTTAACCAGTCAAAGGAATTCGGGCTGCTGCTTTTTATTTCCCATCCCTTGCTCCCAACAAATTTCAGGACTGAAAAAGGGATACACCAAAGCATGGGGTAAATTGAAACGAAAGCGCTCAAGCCGAGCCAAGATGATTTCCTTTTGTTTGTCTTTTGCGCCACACGGAGCAGGGTTGAATCAAAATCCTTTTCAATATTTTCCCCATAATTAAAAAGCTCAAGGGATGAAAAATTGGCAATCGATCTAGCCTTTTTCCCTGGCAGGTATCTCCGCAAATTTACCGCCATGCCCAACCGCAAGCCTTCACCCGGTTTCAGATTACCGGTCTTGGATAAAGCCCGGATAACGGCTGTAATCAGCACATCATTTATGGTGGAATGCTTCTTTTTAGCATAGGTATTCAAACAGGCAAATTGCGTTTCATCTATATGCCTTGTAAACAATTGTATTTTGTCAGCCGATACCTTCTGAATCGGAACGACATGACTCTGACGTGGGAATTTTGACCCGTAAATCTCACACATATAGTTATAAATAATCCTGGGGATGGCATACCAGGGGACTTGCATGACAATCTGCCAGAATCCCCGGTAATCCCCAAGATCAGGTTCTGGTCTGAAATCCGGATCATCTTTAAGCCGGTTATAGATTTTTGATAATTTTCCAGTAATTTCTTTTACCCCTGTTGCATCACAAACAAGGTGTGAGACCTTTATCAAAAACCGGTCTTTGAAATCAGATCTATGAAGACATGTCTCAATCTGGGGGCCGTTAAAAAAATCCATCCGTTTATTTTTAAAAGCTTCGAACTCAGCCTGATCCAATGTCAGGTGAAAGGGCGTAAATCGTTCGATTTCAAGCCGTTCGAAATAGGGACGAAACCTTTTAGGGACAAAACGGCAACCCAGCAACGGCACTTTTTCGGTTATCAGGAAAACGGCTCTTTCAAGCCGTTTTTCATCCAACTTATAATCAAAACCCATCTCAAGTTGAATAACGCAGGTAACCGGACCCAGTATTCCGGCAAGTGCCCGGTCTACTGACCTTGTAGAAAATCTTTCTGGTATCCGGTTCATGTATACTCTCTTTAAGCTGTTTAATGATGATTTATTTATAAGCATGATTCCAAAATCATACCTTCAGTTTCTTGCACAACGCTTCAAAATCATTTGCATCAATATCAAAATTAATCTCGCTTTGTTCCCCGAAGCCTATAGACATATTGTCTAATGCCTGCAGTTGCATGTCACCAGAATTAATCCACGGCAGATTCCCATGTCTCACCTGCGTATGAATTTTAAACATTTCTCCTCGTCAGTCATTGGCAAAGGCTTCGCTGTCTATTGCCTGGCCCTTTTCATTAGCCAATTCTTCAATTTTTTCCCAGGCTGTATTTTTCCAATCGAACACGGTTCCCCCAACATCGAAAAACAACCCTTTGACTTTATGCATAGGCCCTCCAGTTTTTTTATTTGCAGGTTCCTTCTCAAACCCTGAACAAACGATGCTTTTCAGATGGAGCGCTTCTTGCGCTCCGCTGGAAAAGTCTGTTGGATGTTTTCAATAGTTTCTTCTTAATTCCCGTGTCCGATAAAATCTTCCAATGAAACCGCAGAAGAATTTTTCTGTCCTTTCTTGTGCATTACAATATTCATTCTGCCGGTATTTCTGTTTTCTATTACTCCCCATTTTTTTGACTGGAGATTCCCTAATAATTGAATCTTTTTTTCGTCTGTATTTCCGGCCATTATGATGTCAGATTTCAGTTTTTTCAAATCTTCAATTGGACCTTCGAATTTTACAAGAAAGTTATCTCCAGGCAACAACAATATTGATGCAAACACTTTTTCATGAGTGTAGCCTACAAGGGATTGTATTTTATGCTTTGTATATTCGACCATGATAAATTTATCGCCGATTTTTAATCTCTGGCCATAAGGTAGTTGTTCATTTATTTTTAAAGCATCTTCAACGTCAAATTTCATCTTAATAAATTGTTCTTTTGTTCCTTTTGCAGCATAAATCGTATCTTTATCTCCGGTAAGCGTCATCCACGCTTCTGCACCACAGCTATTAGGAGCTCCATTGGTTCTGAAATAATAAGTACAGTCCCATGTATAAGGTAGGTATACATTATTCGGTTTACTGTTCTCTGCGCAAATAAAAGAAGCCTGGCTGAACAAAAAAACAAAGAAAATAAAAATGATTTTCCTAAACATAGCTCCCTCTTTCTGATTGATTATAATTGTCGTGTTTATTTCCAACGCCCACAAACACCTGACAGCGTCCGCCGCTTCACTCTATTCTTTAGCAAAAGTGTATAAATCAGTCGACAAATATTTCAAACCTGAATCACAGGCAACCGTTGCAACGGTATGAGCGGACCCCAGACGAGCCGCAACCTGAATGGCAGCCAAAACGTTGGCTCCGGTTGATGTACCTGCAAATAGCGCCTCTTCCCCTGCCAGACGTCGAGCCATATCCTTCGCTTCACTTGTTGATATCTGAAAAATCTCATCAGCCAGATTATCCGTCCAGATTGGCGGAATGAATCCTGGTCCCACGCCTTCGATCTTGTGGGGGCCTGGTGCCCCCCCCTGTAAGAACCGGGGATTCACCGGGTTCGACAGCCACTATATGCATTCTGCTGTTTCTTTCACGTAAAGCACCGGCTACGCCCGTGATGCATTGTGCGGTACCGACTGATTGGACAAAGGCATCTATTTTTTGGCCCGACTGATCCCAGATTTCCTCAGCCATGGACTCGTAACCAGAAGCAGCATCGGGGTTGTTGAATTGATCGGCAAAGAAGGAATTGGTTGAGGCGCTCAATTCCTTTGCCTTGGCAATCATTGTTGTTCCGATGCCTTGACCCCGCCTCTCCGGTAAAACAGCCAATGGGTCAAGATGCCAGTGGTGCTCTTTCGGGTCGTGTCGGCCCCATATTTGTTGAAATTTCATTGCGCGTGGTAATGTACCTTTCAAGGCTATCAGCATTGAAGGAAGAAATTTAATCATTTTGCTGGGTGCCAACTTGCAATGTGGCCATTCAACCAAGCGCATTACCCCTACGATTTCTGATTCATCTTTGGCAAGCAACACCTGGCCTGGCATCTTTTTATATGCGATTCTAAGTGCAGCCTCCATGCGTTGTTGCTTTCCTTGAAAAACGACTGCGTTTTCAGGAAGACCAATCATTGCACGACTTGTCAGTACGGCTGCTGCTGACAAGTCATCTGGTAGCGCCGTATTGATCGTAACTTTGCCCATAGTTTATTCCTTCTAAGCACGGTATAGACATTAGCTCAGTTGATTGGAACCGCCGCCCAGCGTTGCAAATAACCGATGCAAATGGTCGAGTAGGCCAAAGGAACCGCCCCTTTGGCCTCTCACGGAACCGTACGTGAAACTCTCGCTTCATACGGCTCTTCCTGTCCAACATTTCTTTATCCCTTAGATGCCGCTCCAGTGGGGAAACCAGCTCGGATTCATTTTCCTTGCCCGGTTTATCCTTCTCGCGGCCTGTATCAGCGTCTTCAACAGCTTGTACTTCGCCTTGGCCCAACGACTCAGGCGCTTGTCGAAGTGAAACAGTACATTTCGGATGATACTTTTGCCAAACAGACCATAGTAGATCATCCAGCCTTTCAGCCGATGCTGGCAATATTGCCGTATGTCCGCCAGTTCCTTCTGACGCCAATACCTCCATGGCCAGCGGTTGATTTCCTGGCGAATACGTTTAGCCGACTTCTGGCTGACCGCGGCAAGGAAAAAGAGCCCCTGCTGGCCCCGTCTTGTCTTGATCCAGCGTGGCATGAATGTGTAGCCGAGAAAGTCGAAGGATACCGTTTCATAGTGGCCTTTGTTCCAGCCCCCCTTGCAGTATGCGATCTTTGTCTTTGCGGGATGGAGCGTCAAGCCGCATTGGTTGAACCTGTCATTGAGCAACGCCTTCAGCTCTTCGGCTTCGCGTTCGCTAACACAATGACAGACAATATCGTCGGCATATCGTTCGAACTGAATACTCAGCCAGTTCTTTTCCACCCACACATCAAACACATAGTGCAGAAACAGGTTTGCCAGCAGCGGGCTGATGACACCCCCTTGCGGCGTTCCTTTGCGCTTCTCTTCAAGCCGACCGTCTCCATGCTGCACCGGTGCTGTCAGCCATCTTTGGATGTACATCAGTTGCCAGGACGCCTTGACGTGCTTTCTCAGCGCCTGCATCAGCAGTTCGTGATCAATTTCTTCAAAAAATCCCTTGATGTCCATGTCCAACACCCAGCTACGTCTGGAGCATCGCTCCTTGGCTGTCCTGAGCGCCTGATGCGCCGACCTGCCAGGCCGATATCCGTATGAATCCGGGTGAAAATGACGTTCCAGTTCCGGTTCAATCTGAAGCTTGACAACCATCTGGGCAATACGATCCGCTACCGTTGGAATTCCCAGCGGCCTGACGCCGCCATCCGGCTTTTCGATTTCTACGCGTAAAACCGGCGGTGGATGATAGCTCCCTGAAGACATTCGGTTCCAAAGCTTGTACAGGTTGTTGCCGAGGTCTGTCTCAAAGTCCGACAGACTCTGAGCATCGACCCCATAACCACCTTTGTTTGCCTTGACACGCTTGAAGGCCTCAAAAACAATCCGTTTTGGGATACTAAAAGGTTTCGTCTCAACCCGAGAGTTCCTCCCATCGGCTGGTTGACCCTCGGCTCTTGACTGGACAGGCTGCCCCCTTTGCTCCGCTTCTATTACAGAAACCTCATCGCTCTTACGAGGCAGTCCGCCCCTGTGCCCTGCATTGGTACTCTCGCTTTGTGGGGTTACCACGCTGCTTCTCCCTTAACATCAGGACGACAGGTTCTCATGTTCCATATCAAAGCCTGTCCTGAATTCATGCCACCTCCATGCCGACTGCCGCTTCGCCCGTGACCAGATAGCGTCGAAGCTCCTCCCGGAAATACGCTCGTTCCCCGGTTTTGACAGCATTTATCCATATCGACACCTCGTCAGTGGTTCATTTGCATTCATCTCTTCAGAACGCACCTGACAGATTTTCTCTGCCTTTTCCCTATCGCTCACGACAGGCACTCTTAATACATGCCGCATAGGGCGGTTTGGTCCCGGTCTCTGGTGACCGAAACCGAGGGACCTTCCCTCATCTTTGATACAGCAAGAAAGTCATCATCTTTCGTCATGACACACAAGCGTGGCGGAATTTTCGTCCAAGTTAATTTACCTTGTTAGCAGACGCAAATGGTAAAATGTTTCTTGTTACTCTTCTATGGATCCCCCGACTTTTCTTAGATGTTTCCGAAAGGTATAGGCTGAATCAATTGAATGCTTGTCAAGATATTCTTCAAATCGGAGTTGCTCACGAAGTTTTTTTCCAGATCGTATTGCATCAGCTTGGCGTCTTTCCGTATACCAAATCTCTTTAGCTGTTAAAAGTAGCTCCTCAACTCGCTTATCAGATACGAAAAGAACGCCATCAGCATCGGCAAAAACGATATCTTCACATTTTACTAAAATATCCCCAAAATTTGCTGTAATAAGTGAATCCGGATCGCATGAATCAAGCCGTTGAGGACCAGCAGGGCATGAACCATAGCTGAATATGGGAAACTTAATCTCCTTAAGCTCCTTTGTATCGCGGTGGCACCCCCAAACAACTATACCTGCCAATTTGCAGGCTTGAGCTTCAAGAGCTGTTAAATCACCAATACAGCCTTCGTCTTTTCTTCCATGATTGTCTATGACTAAAATGTCACCACTCTGCGCAGCTCCCATCGCTTCTAAAAAAATATCAACACTTCCATAGTGCCTTACTGGCAAAGCACGACCAGAAATATGACTACCATAGATTAAAGAAAATATTCCAACCGGAGCCAGTCGAATGGGGATTCCTAATCGAAGGCAGGCATCAGATAGGAGAGGAGTCGAAAGTTCAGAAAATACCTGATTAAGATGTTGGTTGTCCATAAAGTCTCCGTAAACTGCATAGTTTCTGGCTGCTAAAATGGCCTTCACCGGTGGCAATGTAGCGCAGCGGAATTGCCATCCGAGTGCAAGGCATGGTTCGGGATTCATTACTGTCCTTCAAACCCTTCAACCAATGTTTTGTATTTTTCATGAATCATTTTCCGATCAAACTCCCAGAACTCTTTTAGCATGGCCTGATCCTCTTCATCAGTAAAATAAATTCTGGATGAGGGGAAAAAGACCTTATCTTCTTTCTCGATATGTCTGGGATAAAACTCGGTAAGTGTTTTAAGGTTTGCAGTAATATCGGCCAAGGCAGTCTCATCACCATTCCGGTAGCGGGTGTTGGCTTCAACTATCGACTTGGTTGTCTGGCGACCAAACACATGTTCCTCGATTAGTTCTTTCATGATTTGCCTGTCTTCTGGGGTTAACGCTTTTTTATTCAGTTCTCGAAAAAGAATATCCTCCTCCTTTCCGTGATGGGTCCTGTCGGCGTATACCCGAATGAAATCAACCGCTATATCCACGAACACAGGATCTACCTTGTGCTTCGATTCTATTTTGGCCAAGATGCCTTTGATAATCAAAAGCATTCTTTCAATCAGACGATGCTCTATCATGAGTGGGGCTCGTGCTTGCATATTAGTGTCTCCTTTCTTTCATTCCCGAACAGTATGGTCAAATGGAAAATTCCGTAGAGATTTTTCCATATATCCAATCGCTTCCTTTCCGGACATACGATCCACCGATCTATCATTTCAATATCTGGTCTTCAGAGAAACAAAACATACCTGTTTTCAGGCGGGTTGGAACAAATTTTCGGCCATGGAGGGATGCATGGCATCTCGAAGCAATTTTCGCCCGGACCCGAATTTACCATTGATGGAGCAAGTGCGACAGGTCATGCGTTACCACCACTACAATTACCGCACCGAACAGACTTATTGCAACTGGATTTTATGATTTATCCGATTTCACGGCGCCAAAACCCATCCCCGCGATATGGGAAAACGCGAAGAGATCTCGCCGGTAAAAGCCAGAAGATACAGACGGCCGCCAGTGGTTTTGACCAAAAGCGAAGTCCGGCGCCTGCTGAGCCACGTTCATGGCGTACATTTGCTCATGGCCCAATTGCTCTATGGTTCTTGGTCTCCGATTGATGGAGTGCGTGCGGTTGAGAATCCAGAATATCGATCTCGAAAGGCGGCGGATTCAGGTCGTCGATGGCAAAGGCGGAAAAGACTGGCAAACCCTGATTCCCGAGGCTTTACCGGAATTGCTTCAGTTGCAGATCGAACAGGTTCGCCGGATGCACCCGGAAGATATCCGCTCAGGCTGCGGAAGTGTTTATATCCCCCATGCATTGGCGCGAAAGCATCCCCATGCGGTAAAATCGTTCAGCCGGCAATATATGTTCCCGTCCAAAAAGTTGAGCACCGATCTGCGAAGCGGTATCAAGCGGCGTCATCATGTATTGGAATCCGGCCTGCAAAAAGCCGTCAAGCGCGCTGCCGACAAAACCGGGATTTTAAAGCGCATCGGCTGCCATACGCTGAGGCACTGCTTTGCAACGCATGCGCCGGATGACATCGGGCCGACACAGTAATGGAATTTCCGGGCATATGACGGGGCCGGCATTTCTATCCGCACTTGGTGAACCCGCAGGAATGGCACTTCTGGCATCCCTCTTCAAAGCTGATGGTCTGGCCGCATTCGGGGCAGGCGGCGCCCATGAGGGTGTTGCCGCTGCCGCCATTGCCGTCCTTGCCTTTTATGTAGCGGGACTCCAGCACGTGGCCGATGGCGTCGGGGATGGAGAGCACCAGACCGCCGTTCTGGAAAATGGGGTGCTCTCCGCCGATGCCTTTGAGCTGGTCCACGATCTCGCTGACGTGGACCCCCGAACGCAGGGCCAGGGAAACCAGCCGCCCGATAGCCTCGGTCTTGGCGGTGGTGGAGCGGCCCGACTTGCCGATGGTGGCAAACACTTCAAAGGGCTGGCCGTCGAACTCGGTGACGGTGACATACAGCCGCCCGAGGCCGGTTTTCACCCGGGTGGTGAAGCCTTCCAGGGTTTCGGGCCGCTTGCGGGCGGAACCGGTGGCCACTTCGGTGGTGCCGGAACCGGCGCTGGTGGACAGCACCTGATTGTCCTTGCTGCCGTCCCGGTAAATGGTGACCCCCTTGCAGTCCAGGTCATAGGCCAGGTTGTAGATCTCGCGCACGTCGGCCTCGGTGGCGTCGTGGGGCAGGTTGACGGTCTTGGAAACCGCATTGTCGGTATACTTCTGGAAAGCGGCCTGCATGCGGATGTGCCACTCCGGCGAAATGTCGTGGGCGGTGACGAAAACCCGTTTGATATCCTCGGGGATGCCGTCCATGTGGGCGATACTGCCGCTCTTGGCGATCTCGGCCATCAGCTCGGGGGAGTAAAAACCGCGCTTTTTGGCAGCGGCTTCGAAGCAGGGATTGACCTCGGTCATTTTGTCGTTGTCCATCACCGTGCGCACGAAGCTCAGGGCAAACAGGGGCTCGATTCCCGAGGAGCAGTTGGCGATGATGCTCAGCGTGCCGGTGGGGGCGATGGTGGTCAAAGTGGCATTGCGCGGCGGCTGCTCGGATTCTTTGTAGATGCTTTCCTTGTGATTGAGAAACGCCCCCCGCGTCCCGGCCAGGGTCCGGGATGCGGTTTTGGCCTCGTTTTGCACGAAACCCATGATCTTTTCGGCCAAAGCCAGGGCTTCTTCGGAGTTGTAGGGGATGCCCAACTCAAAGAGCAGGTCGGCAAAACCCATCACGCCGAGCCCCACCTTGCGGTTGCCCTTGACCATGGCGTCGATGCCCGGAAGAGGGTAGCGCGACATATCGATGGTGTTGTCCAGAAAGTGCACCGAGGTCCACACTACCCGGCGCAGTTCGTCATAATCAATGGCCGCGCCGTCATCCGTGCCGGCGACACAGCGGGCCAGATTGATGGAGCCCAGGTTGCAGGCTTCCATGGGCAGCAGGGGCTGCTCGCCGCAGGGGTTGGTGCTCTCGATGCGGCCCAGCCCGGGGGTGGGGTTGTCGCGGTTCATGCGGTCGAGAAAGACAATGCCGGGATCGCCGTTTTCCCAGGCCTGACGGACCAGCGAACCGTAAACGTCCCGGGCGTTCAAAGTGCCCGCGACGCTGCCGTCGCGCGGATCGATGAGATCGTAGTGCTCCCCTTTGGCCACGGCCTGCATGAACGTATCGGTAAGGCCCACGGATATATTGAAGTTATTCAGTTCGTCGTTGCTGCTCTTGCAGTAAATGAATTCCATAATGTCCGGGTGATCCACCTGCAGGATGGCCATGTTGGCGCCCCGGCGGGTGCCGCCCTGCTTGACCTGCTCGGTGGCGGTGTTGAAGATCTTCATGAAAGAGACCGGTCCCGACGCCACACCGCCGGTGGTGCCCACCATGCTGTTGGTGGGCCGCAGGCGTGAAAAGGAAAAACCGGTGCCGCCGCCGGACTTGTGAATGATTGCCGCGTTTTTGAGGGTTTCGAAAATACCCTCCATGCTGTCGTCCACGGGCAGCACGAAGCAGGCGGCCAGCTGTCCCAGGCTGCGGCCGGCGTTCATCAGGGTGGGTGAGTTGGGCAGAAACTTCAGGTCGGTCATCAGGTCGTAAAATTCGTCTTCAACGGCCTGCAGGTCGGCGTCCGGATCGTAGTAGGTCTCAGCCGAGGCGATGTGGCGGGCCACCCGCCGGAACATCTGGGCGGGGCGCTCCGTGGGGTTGCCGTCACTGTCTTTGCGCAGGTAGCGACGCTCCAGCACGGTTTTGGCGTTTTTGGACAATTTCAGTCCATTGCGGATAAACAGCCCTTTATTCAACGAGACGCTTGAAATCCTGGGCAAACCGTATTGTTCCAAGGTGTCGTTGAGCACGGCGTCCACCACCGGCGCCGTGATGCGGTGGATTTTGAGTTCATCGATGGCTTCACGCACAAAGCGGCTGATGGACCGGGCCTGCTGATCATCCATGGGCTGGTGCGTCATCAGGACCTGCGAAAACCGGTCATCGTCCCAGTTGTAGACCGCCAAGTCCACATCGCCTTCGTGCGTTTCGATAATTTTCACTTTTTGACCCACGTGCCACGCTCCTGTCTTTGTCATTATACTCTATTTCGATGGATGCAGATAATGCCGGCGAACAAACGGATGCGTATAAAGGCCTCACTCTCAACAGCGCCTCTCGCATTTGAAAAAAGCAATCCGTTCAACCCGTTAAATCAGTTTTGGAAGTATTGCAGGGAATGATCTGATACGCACTGCAGAGTTTTTTGTACGCATACAATATATAGTGTGTCAACAGGAATTATTATCAATATGTGACGTCTTATCCCCATTGCAGGATAACTATTTGATCTTATGACGCAACTTTCGGGTATCGGACAGGGCCTGGCAAAAAGGCAGGTTGCCGCGGGCGCGGACAAACCCCGTCCCTGCTGTCAAGCGCCACGATTTGTATGGGCAGGCCTTACACCCGCCTGTTGCGGATGTGGCCCGACTTGGGCTATAAGGCCGAAAAAATACAATATGTAGAAAAAATAAATTAAAACACACAACATATAGTTGACAGTTCCTTTCAAACTATTGTATCTGTCGTTCACATCAATACAGCATCGACTTCAGCACAATTCCCACTGTGGTCCTCGCGGGCCATATACAATTTGATGGTCTTAACCTGACTGCAACCCTGGAAGGAGCCCCCTGGTGTTCGAAAAAATCAAAAAGCGAGACGGTCGTATTGTCGAATTCGACTCTTCCAAAATTACCGCTGCCATCGCCAAGGCCGGAAAGGCAACCGGAGAATTCGGCGATCGCGAAACCCGGAAAATGACCCTGCGCGTGCTCACCCTGGCCCACGAGCTGCGCCTGGGACCTACGCCTGAAGTCGAAGAGATTCAAGATATCGTGGAACATGTCCTGCTCGATTCGCCCTACCATTCCACGGCCAAAGCCTACATCATCTACCGGGAGCAGCATGCCCAGATCCGCAGCATCACCACCAAGGCCAACGTGGACCTGGTGGACCACTACATCCAGCGGCTGGACTGGAAAATCAAAGAGAACAGCAACATGTGCTATTCCCTCCAGGGGCTCAACAATTACATCTCCTCGGATGTCACCTCCGAGTACTGGCTCAACAAGATCTATCCGCCGGAAATCCGGCGGGCCCATAAAGACGGCGACCTGCACATCCACGACCTGAGCCTGCTCTCCATTTACTGCGTGGGATGGGATCTGCAGGATCTGCTCAAAAACGGCTTCAAAGGGGTGGAAGGCAAAGTGGAAAGCGCACCGCCCCGGCACCTGCGCTCGGCCCTGGGACAGATCGTCAATTTCTTCTACACGCTGCAGGGGGAGGCTGCCGGCGCCCAGGCCCTGTCCAATTTCGACACCCTTCTGGCCCCTTTCGTGCGCTATGACAAACTGAACCACAAAAAGGTCAAGCAGGCGCTGCAGGAGTTTATTTTCAATATCAACATACCCACCCGGGTGGGTTTCCAGACGCCCTTCACCAACATCACCATGGATCTCTACGTGCCCAAATTGCTCAGGGACCAGGCGGTCATTATCGCCGGTGAAGAACAGGCCCGGACCTACAGCGAATTCCAGCCCGAAATGGATATGATCAACCGGGCCTTTGCCGAAGTGATGATGGAAGGGGATGCCCGCGGACGGGTCTTTACCTTCCCCATTCCCACCTACAATATCACGGCGGATTTTGACTGGGACAACCCCAACCTCGATCCGGTGTGGCAGATGACCGCCAAGTACGGCATCCCCTATTTCTCCAACTTCGTCAATTCCGACATGTCCCCCGAAGATGCCCGGTCCATGTGCTGCCGGCTGCGCCTGGACAACCGGGAGCTGCTTAAGCGCGGCGGCGGCCTGTTCGGCGCCAACCCGCTGACCGGCTCCATCGGCGTGGTCACCCTGAACCTGCCGCGCATCGGCTACCTGGCCGCAAACGAGGGGGAGTTTTTCACCCTGCTCGACAGCCGGCTCAACCTGGCCGTTAAAAGTCTGACCATCAAACGCAAGGTGCTGGAAAAGTTCACCGAAAAAAACCTTTACCCCTATTCGCGGTTTTATCTGCGCGAAATCAAGCAGAACACCGGGACCTTCTGGAAAAACCACTTTTCCACCATCGGCATCATCGGCATGAACGAAGCCTGCCTCAACTTTATCAACAAGGACATCGGCACCATGGAAGGCCAGGCGTTTTCCCTCCGGGTAATGGACTACCTGCGCGACAAACTGGCCATGATTCAGGACCAGAGTGATGAGATTTACAACCTGGAAGCGACACCTGCCGAAGGAACCGCTTTTCGGCTGGCCATGCTGGACAAGAAAAAACTCAGCGGCATTGCCTGCGCCAATGAAATCGAGCACAGCAAGGGAGCCGCGCCATTTTACACCAACTCCACCCAGCTGCCGGTGAACTACACCGACGACCTGTTCGAAACCTTGCAGCTTCAGGACCGCCTGCAGTCCAAATACACCGGCGGCACCGTGCTGCATATCTTTTTGGGAGAACAACTCAGCGATATCGAAGCCGTCAAATCCCTGGTGCGCAAAATTTCAGCCAATTACCGCCTGCCCTATTACACACTGACCCCCACGTTCAGCGTCTGCCCGTCCCATGGCTATCTCAAGGGCGAGCAGCCGCGCTGTGCACACTGCAATCAGGAGACCGAGATCTATTCCCGGGTGGTGGGCTACCTGCGGCCCGTCAAGCAATGGAATGACGGCAAGCAGGCCGAATATGCCATGCGCAGCAACTACCGGCCGGATTCCATCGATCCGGGGGTCAGTGCGGCCATGGCCATCGCGCCCCGGGTGCCCGACACAGGAAGTTCAACTGCCCGGCCAATACCTGAACCGAGCGTGAAGACAATCTGCGGACAAGCCAAATCCGCATCGCAATAATCCGGATCGATGGTTTTCGCCGGACTGCAGAAACACTCGCTGATCGACTATCCCGGCAAGGTGAGCTGCGTGGCCTTTGTAACGGGGTGCAATTTCCAGTGCCCCTATTGCCACAATCCCGATCTGGCCAGGGGAAATTATCCGCAGCGCATATCGGAAAAAGCCTTCCTGGCCTTCTTGACGCCGCGCCTTTCATTTCTGGACGGGGTGGTGGTCACCGGCGGAGAACCCACCCTGCAGCCCGGCCTTGCGGAACTGTGCCGCACCCTCGGCGCAATGGGGCTTGCCGTCAAGCTGGATACCAACGGCAGCCGGCCCGATGTGCTTCTGCGGCTCATTGAATGCAGCTGCATCGACTCCATCGCCATGGACCTCAAAACCGATCTTCAGGGTTATGGCCCGCCCTTGTGCCGGAAATCAATGGGCGCCGAAATCGAAAAGAGCATCCGCATCATCATGGACAGCGGTCTCGATTATGAATTTCGCACCACCTGTGCCCCTCCGTTCGTGGATGAAGCCAGAATGGGACGCATGGCCTGCAGCATCAGGGGGGCCAAACGCTACATCCTGCAGGCGTGCAATCCGGGCGACATGCTTGACGCAGACTTTTTCAACGGGATGGCCCCCCGCCTCTCCGAAGAACAGATGACCCGATTGCGGCAAATCGCCGCACCGCTGGTGGCGTCCTGCGGCATCCGCTGATGGCGAAAGCGGCCCCCCTTTACCGGCAGGCAGCAACCGCCGGCAGGCGGCGATAAACGCCCGGTTGAGATGTCCGCTTAATCTGTCGATAATAATCTGCTTTATGGTGATGGCCATATTCCGGTCGGTACCGGAAGCCGGGCAAACACATTTTTATCTCATCATTTCCTAGCTTATTATTCATACACTGTATAGCATTCATTTTTTTATCTTGACATCATCTTGCGCCTTTTCTATTGTGGCCCTGGTACCAGGAAAATGGCGCTCACACGCTGTGGCTCCGCCCCCCGATACGGTTTCATTTTATACGGCCAAAGATTTTGAATAATCCACGACGGCAATTGATCCTGACTCTGGCACCTTTCCTCCGCAGGCCATACGACGAAACGGTCGCCTGCATACATGATCACCGGGATTGTCCACCCTGCGTCCGGCATACCGCCGGACGCAGGTCGCTTCTGGTTGGAAGCATGATTCGCATCAAGCGTAAATGACTGTTCTAAAAGGAGGAACACCATGACCAATGCATACCAGACTGCTTATGATCAGTCCATCAATGCACCCAACGAATTCTGGGCGGAAGCAGCCGAGAAAATTTCATGGGTCAAACGCTGGGACAAGGTGCTGGATGACAGCAACCCTCCCTTTTACCGGTGGTTTACGGGCGGGCAGCTCAACACCTGCTACAACGCCGTGGATGTGCACATCGAAAACGGCCGCGGCGACCAGGCGGCACTGATTTATGACAGCCCGGTTACCGATACCATAAAAACATACACATACAGCCAGTTGCGGGACGAGGTGGCCCAGTTTGCCGGCGCACTCAAAACCCAGGGCGTTGAAAAAGGCGACCGGGTGATCATCTATATGCCCATGATCGCCGAAGCAGCCATCGCCATGCTGGCCTGTGCCCGCATCGGCGCCGTGCATTCGGTGGTGTTCGGCGGCTTCGCGGCCAACGAGCTGGCCACCCGCATCAACGACGCCAAACCCAAAGTCATCGTTTCGGCCAGCTGCGGCATTGAAATAAAAAAGGTCATTCCCTACAAACCCCTGCTGGACGGGGCCATCGACATGGCGGCCTATAAGCCCGGCAAGTGCATTATTTTGCAGCGGTCCATGGCCAAGGCGGAAATGGTCCCCGGTCGGGATCTGGACTGGGAAGAGGCCGTTGCGCGCTCTGAACCGGCCGAATGCGTCACGGTGGAGGCCACCGACCCGCTCTATATTTTGTACACCTCCGGTACCACCGGAGAGCCTAAAGGCGTGGTGCGGGACAACGGCGGCCATGCGGTAGCCCTCAAATGGACCATGAAAAACATCTACAACGTGGAGGCCGGCGATGTTTACTGGGCGGCCTCCGACGTAGGCTGGGTGGTGGGGCATTCCTACATCGTCTACGCGCCGCTGCTGGCCGGGTGCACCACCATTCTGTACGAAGGCAAACCGGTGTTTACCCCGGATGCCGGGGCTTTCTGGCGGGTCATTTCCCAGCACAAGGTCAAGACCATGTTCACCGCCCCCACGGCTTTCCGGGCCATCAAACAACAGGACCCGGCCGCCGAGCTGATTAAAAATTACGATTTGTCCAACTTTAAATATCTGTTCCTGGCCGGAGAACGCCTCGACCCGGACACCCTGAAGTGGGCCCAGACCAACCTGGGTGTGCCGGTCATCGATCACTGGTGGCAGACCGAAACCGGATGGGCCATCTGCGCCAACTGCATGGGGCTTCATGAATTCCCGGTCAAGGAGGGATCGCCCACCAAACCGGCGCCGGGATGGAACTTGAAGGTGCTCGATCCGGAATCCCTGGAACCGGTCAAAGCCGGCGATATCGGCGCACTGGTGGTGAAACTGCCCCTGCCCCCGGGGGCTTTGCCGACATTGTGGCAAAATGACAAACGCTATGTCGAGTCCTACCTCGAAGAATTTCCGGGCTACTATAAAACCGCCGATGCCGGATTCATCGACCCGGACGGCTATGCGTACATCATGTCGCGCACCGATGATATCATCAACGTGGCCGGCCACCGGCTTTCCACCGGTGCCATGGAAGAAGTCCTGGCGGATCACCCCGAAGTGGCCGAATGTGCCGTACTGGGGGTCGATGACAAATTGAAGGGCCAGGTCCCGGTAGGATTCATGGTGCTCAATGCAGGGGTCGAACGCCCCCATGAAGAAATTATCAAAGAGGTGGTTCAAATGGTGCGGGATCGCATCGGGCCGGTGGCATCCTTCAAAACCGCCACGGTGGTCAAACGCCTGCCCAAGACCCGATCAGGAAAGATTCTGAGGGGCACCATTCAGAAAATTGCAGACAACAAAGAGTGGAAAATGCCGGCCACCATAGACGATCCAGTCATCCTGGACGAAATGGAAACCGCCCTGAACAGCATCGGGCTGGCCAAATCCCGATCCTGAAACGGTACAGATTGAACAACGGATTCGCCGGCGCCCGTCAGGGTCCGGCGAATCCGGGCCAATCAACTGCATCGGGCACACAGATCCCCTTGCGGGCCCGACCGGAAGCACCAGAACTCGGATGGCCCGCCCGCCATTCCGTCAAACAGAGCTTTTCAAAATCCGCTATTGCGTTACACGCACCTGGCTGCTGATCTGTGCCAGTTGTTCGGTAGCTGCATCACGCACCCTTTGGTGCTCGTCATTGTCTGCAATCTGCCGAAGCAAACGGGCATCCTTCAACCGTCCGATCGCCTTGACGCGCACATCGGGGTTGGAGTGCTGCCATTTGGGGACAAATAAATCCTGGAACCGCATGGTGTTCCTCCTCTCCTGTCCTTCATCTTCACAGCAGGATAAATCCGATAACCTGCCGCAGGCAAATGATCCCATGGGGATTGAAGCCTTATCGGATTTTTAGTGTCGTTGCGGTGGTGTTTGAATCAGTGCGAAATTTGGACGGCGATGGTCTCTTTAGACTATGGATACGCTGGATACAGCCCGGTCTTGATTTGCGGTTCTGTGTCGGTTAAAGCATCATCTGCACTGCGATCTATAACAGATATGATAGAAAAGGCATGCGGGTGTGTCAATCCCAAATGTGGTCGAAAATCATTTTCGACATTTCTCCCGGCTGCGCCCGGCCCTGCAGGGAGGTCTGCCGGAATGCCCTTTCCAGACCATCCCCGAACCCCTTGAGGGGGTGATCAGCCGATGGTATTTTTCACGATACCGATCAGTTTTTCAGGATCGAACGGCTTGGGGATGAATGCGATGGCACCCTTGACGGCATGGTCGCCGTCTATGCCGCTGATGACAATGACCGGCGTGTCTTTCAGCGCTTTGTCTTTTCTGAGCTTGCGGTAAAACCGCGGGCCCCATTCGCCGGGCAGTTGGAGATCAAGGGTAATCAGGTCGGGCTTTTCTTTTTTGACGACCTCCAGACCCTCCATTGTGCTGCCGGCGGTGCAGGTGGCATACCCGTTGTCACTGAAAACGGCCTGCAGATATTTCACGATGGTGGGATCATCATCGATGATCATGATTTTTTTCGGCATGGCTACCCTCCCTCTGGTGGTATCGATCAGGACCGCACATGGCATTCCGCGCACAGGATGGGTCCTTTTTTCCCGGACAAATGGCACCCTTTGCAGTTCAAATGGTAGGCTTTCATCAGCCCGGGCTTGGATCCCTGGTCCGTGTCGGCGTGACAGTCCGAGCAGGCCTGGTCCTCCGAAGATTCATCTTCGGATTTTACACCGGCCTCGTCATAAAGATGGTGGCATTCGATGCAATCTTCCAGCCCGGCGGCCTCGTTATGGGTATCGTGCAAAAAAGTGGCCGGCGGCCGCTGCGGATTTTCGAACACCTCGTTGCTGACGAATTCCATGTCCTCCTGGCAGTAGGCCGAGGCCATAATCATCATCAGCACCACCAACACCGCTACAACGATAACGACAGGCTTTCTCATCTAAGTCCCCCTACCCGGCCCTCTCCCCCACAGGAAGAAGTCAAAATGAAAATCCAAATAACATATTTTGATGACTGCGTAACACTTTCAAATCGTTTAAACGCCCTCATAGAGGCTTCAATCAGGTCCAAGGTCAAGGCGGGTCAAGTATTTCAACTGCAGGCGCAGCAACACTGCGTCGAAGATTGAAATCCTTGGCCCAACACGGAGATTGGTCCTGAGGGGAGCCCTTACGCGGGTTTTTCCATGCATTCGTAGATTATATCCCCAAAAAACTTGATATCCAGGCCAATCTCGTGGTGATGCACAATGTCATGCAATCCGCTGTGACAATTGTGGCACGGAGCAATGAGCACCTCCGCACCGCGGGATTTGGCGTCGAACAACTGCTCCGCCTTGACCCGGTTTCCATCGATGCGCGTATTTTTATACGGGGGGCCGCAGTTGATCACGCCGCCGCCGGCCGCACAGCAATAATTATGCTCGCGATTGGGGTGCATCTCCACAAGTTGTTCGCAGATTGCCCTGGTCACGTAACGCGCCTTCTCATGCAAACCCCCACCGCGCACCACGTTGCACGGGTCGTGCAGCGTTACCGGGTGCGGGTATTTCTTTGCGATCTTGATGCGGCCCGCCTTGAGCAGGTCGTGATAAAATTCAATGGCATGGATCACCGGTATGGGCGGCATGGCCCACCCCAGCCAGCGGTTGCCCATATCGTAAATCGAACGGAATGCGTGGCCGCATTCGCCCATGACAATTTTCTTCACTTTCAATTGGGCGGCAGCTTCATAGTGGGCACGCTTGATGCGCCCCATGATCTCGTTGTCCCCGGTAAACATGGCCATATCACTGTTGTCCCAGCCCACGGAAGACGGCATGGTCCAGTTGACCCCGGCCACATCCATGATGATGGCCATCTGGTAGATCAACTGGGCCTGAAATTTGGGCTCGGGAGCGATAACGGAGTACATGATATCGGACCCTTCTTTATCCAGAGGAATCCTTAGGGTCGGAATTTCCGCCTGGGCTTCCTCCTCCTGCCATTGAAGCGTATCGGGCCATTCATCGCCTTTGACCCACATTTGGTTCATGGTGACTGAATGGCTGTGGGCGGTATCCTGGATGTACAGGGGAGTCACGCCCAGTTTATGGATAATCCGGCGCACTATCAGCATCAAATAGGCGATGTCGATGCCGAAAGGGCAGTACTGGGCGCATCGCTTGCACAGGTTGCATTCGGTGTGGGCGATGCGGGCCGCCTGCTTGATAAATTCGGCATCCACCCGGCCCTTTTTCTTGACCATAGGCCACAAGGCCTGCTTGACCTTGCCCACAGGCGAATAATGGGGGTCGTTGTCGTGGGACAAATAAAAATGACAGGCTTCCGAACACAGGCCGCAGTGAATGCATGTCTCGATATAGGCCTTGAAGCGCGCACCGGTTTCCCCTTTGAGCACACTGTTGATCACACGCTCGATCTTTTCAGGCGTCAACCGTGATGCACCGACATTGATGCCTTCATCCAGGACTTCCGATTTGTCTTTTTCTTCTTTCACCGGCTCAGCCATTTATTTTACTCCTTAGAAAAAGGAATTTGATAGGTTACCGCTTTAAAGTGATATTTTTACCAGTCCCGGGCATGTCTGACCTTGCCGAATTCACTGCCCATGTAAGCCCGGGTCAGGGGTGCAAAAACCATGTGCACCAAGCGGGTAAAGGGAATAACCGCCAGCATGATCTCACCGCAGAGCATATGCAAAATGGTCATCCAATGCACCCCGAACCACTGATGATAGGCGATGAATCCGGTCACAAAAGGAGCGGATACAACGATCAGCAGCATATAGTCGGTCCAGTCGGTGACAAACTGAACTTCGGGCCGGAAAATTCTTCGCGCCAGGAAATAAATGGCGCCGATAATCACCATGGCCGTCATGATATCGGCCAGGCCGTCGGACAAGGCCCACTTCCTGCTTTCATCCCACAGTACGATGTGGGCCAGCAGAAAAATCGGCGTGACCAGCAGGCAGATATGAAAAACAAAGGTCACCACGGTTAAAACAGGCTGTTTGCGCCAGTTGGTCGTGGCAAAGGGAATGATCCAGTGTAGGATGGAACGCAGACTGTACTTCAGGCTCATGTAGGTAAAAATAAATTTTTCGGTTTTATTGACCAGCAGCAGCATCTGAATCAGCCGATAGGAGCAGCCGCCCAAAAAGAGGAGAAACGCGGCCCAGGCCAGTGGTCCGGCAACGAAAGAATAGATAGCGTGCATGGGCAAACCTCCATTAACCTGTGATGGTGGAAACCGGTACGATCCGCCTTTTGAATATGCCCTGTTCCAGGGTGCGCAGCATGAGGCGGCTGCTGTCCGGGCTGAAGCTTGGATTCCAGGCCATATCAAACTGCTCGTTCATCAGTTGACCGTTCACCGCGACGGTATACTTTCCGTTCTTTTCAACCTTGGCGGCAACGCACTGACCGTCGGGGGAGAATACCGGCTGCCATGCCATATCAAAGCCATGGCGCCAGGGCGCACCATCCACAACAACCTGCCATTGGCCGCCAGCCTTGGCCAGTGCGGCAGTGCGCTTGCCATCCGGGCCGAACACCAGGTCCGTAACCATTTCGCTGAATGTCACCGGCCAGGGCACACCATCCACCGCCACGGTCCAGCGACCATATGCCGGAGAGACAATGGCGGCCAGCTTCGACCCGTCGGTGTTGAACTGCTGATGCCAGAGCTGGATAAAAGGGGTCGGCCAGATCACTTCACCGCCGGCAGCCATGTTCCACTTGCCTGCAATGCGCACCGGGGCCACAACAGTTCCGTCGGCGGGATTGAAGCACGGCGCCCACACGCAATTGAAGGTCTGCTTCCAGGGACTGCCGTTTACGGCGATGGTGTAATCGTATAGATTGAGGCGTACTTCGGCAGCCAGTGCATCGCCCCGGGGGCTGAATGCCAGATTCCACACATTGACAAACCGCGTATCCCAGGCCGTTCCGTCAACAGCCGCAGTAAATATCCCTTGTTGAAACTTATGAACTTCGCCGGAGTCGGCCTCTTCGACCTGCACGGCACCGGCGGTATGCAAGCCGTCGGCACTCATGGCGAAATAGGTCATATTGGCAAAATTCTCTTCCCACGGGGTACCGTCAAGAACCATGCAGTAGCGCATGTCCTGCTGCACGGCCGCAGCGACATGCTTTCCGTCTGCGCTGAACAGGGGATTCCAGACATATCCGAAGCTGTTTTCCCAGGCTGTGCCGTCCAGCGCCATGGTCCATTCGCCCATAGCGGATACAATGGCGGCCCACCGCCCGTTGGCGGTATATCGCAGGTGCCAGATTTTATCGTAGGCCTCATCCGGGACCTGGCCGTTGACGCAAACTTTGAATTCACCCTCGTCCACATTGACAATGGCTGCGACGGATTCACCGTCGGGGCTGGCGTATGGCTCTTCCACCCACTGGAAGTTGCCGGCCCAGCCGGACATGTCGATCTGTTTCTCGCCGGTATCCCAGTCCCAATTCGAGGTGTCGACCATAATTTCTCCTTATCCAGGCGCTAAAATGTGGAACACCACTTTTCCGATTGACAAGCTGCGGGAAAGACAACCGATATGCCCAGAGGCCCAAAGAGCGTCTATCCGGCCGAATAAATGAGCATATTATTATATCGTTGGTGCCGAAAATGAAGGAAAATTGGCTATAAGTCAAGTTTAAAGAATTTCACTGTGCGGGACGACGGCGGATATCCTTTCAGGCTGGATCATCGAAAGCCGCAGCGGCAGTAGGCTTGGAAAGACGAATGGCAAACCAGTTGGTCCTGAAGCTGTCGCATCCGGGTGACGCCGGCGGGCTTCCATTTAATAAGGGAGGCGCCTTGCCTTGTCTGCTGCTTTGGGTTATAAATGGACGGACAATTGGAAAAGACACCACGGCCTGCGGGGGTTTATAGTTCCAAGATGAAAATAGCAGACAAACTCTCACGGAACGGACCATCAATAGGTTAACATGCTCATTACCCAGAAAAAGCAATATGCACTGCGCGCCATCTTCGAACTTGCCAAGCAGAAGGACCGGGGGCCGCTTAAAACAGCCGAAATTGCTGAGGCCCAAGCCATTCCGCTGCGTTTCCTGGAAATTATCCTGAACCGGCTCAAGCACGCGGATCTGGTACTGGCCAAAAGAGGATACCACGGCGGGTTCGAGCTCAAGCGCCCCCCCGATGAAATCACCCTTAACGACATTTTCAAGGCGCTGGAAACACGACAGGAAAAAACGGCCTGCGTGAGCTGCATCTCGCGTAACAACTGCCCGCTGTATGGGGAGTGCGCTTTTATGCACCTGTGGGAAGAGATGCAGTCGGCCATCGACGCCATCAGCAACCGCACCACGATCCAGAAGCTACTGGACAACGAAAAAAGACTTTCCGAAAATACAAAAGCGGCCGCCGGAACACCCAAGATTTGAGCCTGCCCCTGAAGCCTGCCGGATAGCCCGAAGGACTGGGCTTTATTGGCAAATGCAGACTGACGCGCCGCCCCGGCGGACCGTCACCAGCCGGACTTGCTGTCCGACTGTTCCAATTTTTCTTCCGGCTGTTTTCTCCCGGTGATACCCAGATTCATCTCAATGGCGGCGGTAATGGATCCGTCAGGAGCCTCGATGGAGACAAAAGCAGGCGGCGGGCTGCTGTGGCGGCCGATATGACGAGCCTATACCTTGATATGGGTCTTGAGATCGATCTGCGCCGAATTGTTGGCGTAAGAGCCTTGAATTGGACCGGCAGACGTGATAGAGAAATGCCGTTTGCAGCTTCCCCCAGATCGACAGACGCCAACACGCGAATTGGCAAGCATGAAATAGATTACGGAGGATGGACCCATGCCTAAGAAACTCAACCTTACCCCCTTTGCCATTGTCATTGGTATTGCCATCGTTCTCCAGCTGGCGCTGATCGGCGCTGATTGCCGGCAAACACCGGTGAAAGTGGCCAGGCATTTCGCCGATGCCTACTATGCCATCGACGCGGACATGCAGGATTATCTGTGCCGTGATCTGGCCCAGGACGGTGAACTGGTGCGCGATTATCTCTATGCCAAGCAACAAGAGGCCACCCGGCGCGGCTTTCGGACGAGTTTTTTGCGCCACAAAATCACCACGGCGCACATACAACTGATAGATCAAAGCGAAGACCGGGTAAAAGTCCACTTAAAGGGCACCACACGGGTCTGTATCCACCCGGCATTCATGCTTATCGGCGAACTCTTCAATCTCGGGCATGACTACCCCATGGATGAAACCATAGAGCTGATCAAAGATGACGGGCAATGGCGGGTGTGCGGTAATCCTTTTGGCCTGAACCCACAAGCCTGATGCGCGTGACAATATCCTGAATCAGACCGGGCCGCGTCGGAACAGAAGCGCCCGGTCTTTTTTTATGGGCCGGCGGAACCCCCGATGGCCGCGGAGACAATTGAACAGGCAAAACCATGAATACTCCTGAACACCCCCAATATATTTGGGTTTATCATCAAGACACCCGTGCAATGGGCAAAATTGAGGGCATTCGCAGGCTGGGCGGCAATGCGTTCAAACTCAAGGTGATCACCATCGATGCCGCCCTGCCCTCTTTTATTGAGGACACCGACCCTTTTTTGCCGGACCCGGTGGGTGCCGATCTGGTTCTGGATTACCTGCTGCATCCTGACCTGAGCTACGCTCTGGCGGAAAAATGCAAAGCCGCCGGCATTCCGGTGGTTGCCTCGGGGAAAAAACCTCCGCTGGTCGACGCCTTAACCCCGAGAACCTGCTGCGCCCTTGCCCGGCAAAAGGAATTGGGTCCCTACGGGCAACTGTTCGGCCTGCCCGAATACAAGATCAACGTCAAGGACAATCGCATTGTGTCGGTGGAAACACTGCGGGGCGCCCCCTGCGGGGCAACCTGGGATGCCGGCCAGCGCATCGTTGGCTATTCCGTTGAAGAAGCCCCCGTTCGCATCGGGCTGGAGACCCAGTTTTATTGCGTTGCCGATCCCGCCAGCTGGGATCCGATAACGGGAAAGAGCCCGGTGCATATCGCCGGGGAGCTGCACAAGGCCGCCCTGCTGAAGGCCCTGAAGCGAGCCGCGGATGATTCAGAGGAAAAGGCATAATAATCCCGGCTCGCACGGGAAACGCACCTCCGGAAGAACCGATGCAGGGGCAGGAGCACGCACATGGATTCGCTGACCCTCGAAGAGTACCAGAAAAAGGTCGATCAATGGGTAAAGACCTATGGCGTTCGCTACTTCAGTGAGATGACCAATCTCGGCATCCTGGTCGAAGAGATCGGCGAAGTTGCACGGCTGATGGTGCGCACTTATGGTGAACAAAGCTTTAAAGACGAACCCTGCGCCCGCAACCTGGCCGACGAACTTGCCGATGTCGTGTTCGTGGTGACCTGCATTGCCAACCAGACGGGTATCGACCTGACCGATGCCGTGCAAAAGAACCTGGTCAAAAAGACGCGTCGGGACAGCCGTCGGCACTGGGAAAACCCAAAGTTGACCTGAACTGCATACCCCGTGCAGTTGAAGCATTCGGCAGTTCGGTGCCTTGTCAGGTCCGTTATGCACGATAATTGATGAACCCGTAAAAAGTTAGGTTACAAAAGTGGAAGGTTTTCCGTTTTCTCTTTCGCTGACCGTGCGCATCAGCGATCTGAACTTTGCCAATCATGTCGGCTATCAGAACTACCTGTCCTACTTCGAGGAGTCCCGCCTCGCCTATTTAAACACCATGGGCTATTCGGAAATGGATATCGGCGGTTGCGGCATCATGGTCGCCGAAGCGCTGTGCAGATACAAGCGAGAGTTGTTCCTGCACGACACCATCCAGATCGGATGCCGGATCAACCAGCTGAGGTCGAAGGGGTTTCGCTGCGAGCATCAAATCCGGCGCCGGGGAATCCTGTGCGCCGAAGGGTATACCGATTGCCTGAGCTATGACCATCGGCTCAAAGCAGTTGTCAAACTGCCCGAACCGTTTATTGCTGCCGTTAAAGGTGGCCCGGCGTGAAAAAGGATAGGCGGTTCAGGGGCTAAGGCTGCTGCCCGTCACCATTTTCCGCTTGGTCCGTTGAGACACAGCAAACCTGATCGCGCCCCCCGGCCTTTGCCCTGTAAAGGGCTCTATCGGCTGTCTCAATGAGGATCTTCGACGGCAGGTCCACAGTCGGAATCAGGGCCGCAACACCGAAGCTCAGGGTCACCGTCGGCCCGACGCTGGATGATTCGTGGACAATGGCCAGTTCGGCAACGGCTTCCTTGACTTCATTGGCCACCCGTTCGGCGCCGACGATGTCGGTGCCGGGAAGGATCATGGCAAACTCCTCGCCCCCATACCGGGCAACCAGGTCCATGGGCCGCTTGAGGGCCGTATGAATAGCCTGGGCAACAGCATACAAGGCATCATCTCCCTTTAAATGACCATAGGTATCATTGTATTTTTTAAAATGGTCAATATCGCAAATGATAACGGCCAGGTACTTGTTGTCACGCCGGGCGCGACGCCACTCCTGGGCCAAACGATCATCAAATCTGCGTCGGTTGGCAATCTGGGTTAAATCATCCAGGGCCGCAAGCCGCTGAAGCTCATCGTTGGCCTTCTGCAGCGCCATCTCGACCTGTTTGTATTTGCTGATATCGATAAGCGTCCCGACAATCCGATCCACATTGCCATCGGCGCTGCAGCTCACCGTTTTTCCACGAACCTGTATCCAATGCCATTGGCCGGAACGCGATAGCATCCTGACTTCTATTATGAAATCATTATCATGGCAGGATATCAGCTTGTCCATGGCATTTTCGAGCCGGCCCAGGTCATCCGGATGGGTCAATGCTCTCCAGGTCTCCATTGTCTCCGGAAACTCATCCGCCAGATACCCCAGCATGGCAAACCATCGCGGACTGTAATACATATGCCCGTTGGCCGGCGCATAATCCCAAAGCCCCTCGTTGGTGGATTCCAGCGCCATGCTCAGCCGCCGCTCACTCAATGATTTGGCTTCCTCGCTCCGCTTTCGCAGGATGGTCTCGACAAAAACCTGGCAAAGGGATTCGACATCATTCTGATCAATCAGCGCATAACCTGCATCGTTTCCGGCAACCGCGATAAAACCTGAAATTTCCTGGGACTTGCCCAAAGAAACCACCAGCAGGGACTCCAAATCCGGAAAGCTTTTGGCGAGAGGGCGCCACGGCGGCTGTGTCTCGGGTCCGAAAGAGACGGACAAGGCACTGCCTTGCGCCAGCAATCGTCGCCATATTTGTATGATTTCAGCTTCCTGCGGCATTGCGACTGGCTCGGTCCCAGGCGCCGAATCACCCGGTGGATACTGGGCGGATACTGTCCAGTGGTCATCTGAAAACACCGCGATGAAACCATTAGCGCTGCCGGTTAAATGAACGGCCTTAGCCAGGAAGGTTTGCGTCAGGGTTTGATGGTCGACATCGGACAAGTTGTGCTGAAGAATATGATTGATCGCATCCAGCACCATTGATTTGCGGGATATCTGCTCTTCCACCAGTTCGCGTTCGAGCACTTCCAATTGCAGACGATTGTTGGCCGATATCAACTCCGAAGTCCGCTCCTCCACAAGACCTTCCATTTGCGATCGCTGCTCCGCCAATGCATCCTCAAGGCTGTTGATTCGCGACAACTTGCTGGACAATTGACGACTGCGGTATCCCATCAGGGCCAACCGTTCAATCAGACGCGCAGCCCAGGCCAGCAGGGATTGAATATCTCCCATCTCTTTTTCAGGCCTGTTTTCCATGGCGGCCATCAAGACCTTCGGATCCATATCGATGCGCTTGGCGTAGGCCTGTATGTGTTCCGGGGAGGGTGCCTCGGTATCCAAACGACTCGCCCACCAATTGGCCAGGTGAAGCCCTTCGACGACAATCGGAATGACATCCCGCTGAACCCCTAATGACGCGCAAGCACGGCATCGGGGTTGGCGGCTGGCGGCAACCGGATCCAGGGTGAACCGCGAATGTTCCATGCAATGCTCAAAACCGGCTGAAGAACTGCGAATCAGGGAGCACACCGACAATTCACGACTTGGCAGGGTCAGCGGATTGCCATGGGGATCCGTTATCACCATGGCCAAAGAATGAATCTCCGCCAGAGTATCTTGAAGCTGCTGCAGTTCCTCATGCGCAATGAGTTCCAGCAAAGCGGGCGCATCCATGGTTTCGGGTAAATCAAACGGCTGTATTTGCGCCGGTCGGTCCATAATAATGGTCCAATTGTTCGGTTGCGACAAAAAAAACCGGATCGCAGCCATGCAACCCGGTATTTAAATCGCTTTCTCCAGGCAGCCCGGCTTTCCCGAATCAGGAACCGAAGCTTTCCGCCCTTCGGTTACCCGAAGTTCGGCTTTTTCTGTCGAAATATAAACAAAAATATTAGCAAGGAAGGTGCCAACCCCGAAAATTACCGCAACCTGTATAACCATTTAAAATTACATTGCTTATATCAAACTTCATCGCGGCTATCAATATGATAGTGAACTTGGGTTCCTATTATTTATGACTTTTTCTTCATAGTTACACATCCATTGGTAAAAGTATGACCATACATTACGCTGATTTCCTTTAGCGGCATCAAAACCAGGGTGCAGATCGGAGTCCGCTCAATCATGATCCTGTCACCCGACTATTTTCAAAAAAGTCATATCGGCTATAGAAGCCCGTTTTTATTATAATGCCTCGCCCTTCTTGCTTGACACTTCGATGTGGGTTTTTTATAGTAGGCGCGATACTCGAAGGAATGAAAAACCCTGTAGCCGCCTAAAGTTTTTAATAATATTTCCGAATAGAAACAAATAGATGTTATGCAAACGAATACGGCATGCCATCAAAAGGGTGTATCAAAGGTGTTAAAACACAGTGCCCGTCGCATATCAGATCATGCGGCGGGGTGTTGAACAAGGAGCGGGCATGAATACTAGACAATGGGCAACGGTGTTCTGTACAATTATCTTGATCGCCAGCGTGTCTGACGCCAACACGGAAAGCTTGAGCCCCCTTGAATCCCTGAAAGGCCCGATTAACCGGATCATCGATGTACTCAATGATCCGGCTTACAAGGCGCCCGGCGATAAAGAGGCCCAGCGTGAAAAGATCTGGGAAATCGCTCACCCGATATTCGATTTCCTGGAACTGAGCAAACGGGCTATCGGAAAGCCGTGGACCCGTTTTTCATCCACTGAACAAGACCGTTTTACCAACGTCTTTTCAGAATTTTTAGGCAACACATACATCGATAAGCTTCAGGGGGAATACAACAACGAAACCATTGCGTTTGAAAAGGAATTGGTCAAAGGCAACGTGGCCCTGGTGAGAACCACCTTGCGCCGGCCAGGCGCGGAAATCCCCATTGATTATCGCATGAAAAAAATCAAGGGCGCCTGGAAGGTCTATGACATCATTGTTGAAAACGGAGTCAGCCTGATCAAAAATTACCGGGTCCAGTTCAGTTCCATTCTACAAAGTGAAACACCGGACCAACTCATCCAACGGCTTGAACAAAAATTGAATGCCCAGGCTGCCGGCACCTCGCAAGTCAATTGAACGAATTATTTTGATGAAACACTGCCCACTTCCTTTATTGCTCGCGCTGATCGCCTTCATTGGTCTGGCCACCGGCTGTGCAACACAAAACAAGTCCTCCGCTGCCCGGCAGGACAAGACCTTGCAGATGCCGGCGGCTGAATCGTCGCATCCCCAAGAGGACCGGACACTGCAACCTCCGGCCGCTGAGCTTTCGAATACCCAAAAGGACCAAAGGCCGCAAACGCCGGCGGCCGAGCCCTCAAACGCATCGACGGCATTGACCGATGACGAAGAAGCATTGCTTGAAGATAATTTCGAAAACTGGGAAGAAGAGTCAGCAGTCCCTGCCATAGCCGACCCTATTGAACCGTTTAACCGCGCCATGTTCACGTTCAATGACAAATTGTATGTATGGCTGCTCAAGCCCCTGTCGTTGGGGTATCGCAAAATAGCGCCCCAGCCGGTGCGAACGGGCGTCAACAATTTCTTTCACAATCTGACGGCCCCCGTTCGTTTCGTTAACTGTATTTTTCAGGGCAAAGGCCAGGCAGCGGTGGCAGAATTCGCCAGTTTCACCCTAAATACGGTATACGGCGTTCTGGGTTTCGGCAATGTCACCAAAAAATATCCTGAATTGAACCCCCCCCCGGAAGACTTGGGCCAGACGTTAGGGCATTACAGCATCGGAGATGGCTTTTATATTGTATGGCCGTTCCTCGGCTCATCAACGCTCCGCGATACGATAGGCCGGGTGGGAGATGCCTTTCTGGACCCGGTTAATTATGTGGAGCCAACGGAAACGTCCATAGCGGTCAGGGGCTTCAATACGGTCAACATGCTCTCTTTTCGTATTGAAGATATCGACGCGGCAAAAAAAGCGGCTTTTGATCCCTATCAAGCCGCCCGCGATTACTACATACAATCCCGTCAGGGAAAAATTAAAAAGTAACATCCCTCCCCCCAGAATCCAGGTCCGCAGCAGTCATTCTCAATGGAGATCCCCCGCCAATATCGGATGTCAAAATCTAAATATCAAATATGGCTGGGGCCCGATGATATATAATGACATCATTTGAGCCTTGGTATTTGGATTCGATGAGAGGCTTTCACACAGAACTGCGGACCACCGTTCATGCGTTGACATGCCTCTGCTTTCTTGCCATACTCGGCCCGCTTTTCATCCGAATCATCGATAAAAAATAGGAGGCTGACTTGCCGGTTCAAATCGTTCAACATCCACTGGTCAAACACAAGCTGGGGCTTATGCGGGTCCATGACATCACCACCAAAGATTTCAGGGACCTGGCCTCTGAAGTGGGGAGCCTGCTCACCTACGAAGCCACAAAGGACCTGGTCACCGAACCCAAAACCATCCAGGGTTGGGCCGGATCTGTGAAGGTTGAGACCATCAAGGGCAAGAAGATTACCGTAGTACCCATTTTACGCGCCGGTCTCGGTATGATGAACGGGGTTTTGCACCTGATCCCTTCGGCCAGGGTCAGTGTCATCGGCCTCTACCGCAATGAAGAGACCCTGAACCCGGTGCAGTATTATCTTAAAATGACCAGTTCCATGGAAGAACGTATCGCCCTGATTCTGGATCCCATGCTGGCCACGGGAGGAACCCTCATGGCAACCATCGAAGAACTCAAGAGGGCCGGGTGCAAACAGATCAAAGGCATCTTCCTGGTGGCGGCGCCCGAAGGATTGAAACGGGTCGAGGCGGCCCATCCGGATGTCGATATATACGTTGCGGCAATAGATGAAAGGCTAAATGATATCGGCTATATTCTCCCTGGACTTGGGGATGCGGGCGATAAGATTTTTGGCACGAAATAGGCGGGACCACAACCCGAATCGCACGCTTGACGGAAACGCATCCGCCCCATGAAGGCGCCTTTTTCCCCGGATGGGGAAAATTCGTGCTTACGTCCGGCGATAGATAATGACTGAACCAATTTTCCCCATTCATTTTATCAAGGAGGATCGATGGCCCTGGACAATACTTCTGCCGAATCCGGATTTCAAATCAAAAACAGTCTGTTCGGCGCGCAAATGCTTTTCGTCGCCTTTGGCGCTTTGGTTTTGGTACCCCTGCTCACCGGCCTGGACCCCAACGTCGCGCTTTTTACGGCAGGGGCAGGCACGCTGTTGTTTCAACTGATTACCAAACGCAAGGTCCCCATATTTCTGGCCTCTTCGTTTGCATTTATTGCACCCATTATCTTCGGCGTCAAAACCTGGGGTATTCCGGGCACCCTCTGCGGCCTCGCCGCCGCCGGCATTCTGTACGTCATCATCAGCATTTGCATTAAAATATTCGGCCCCCAGATTATCCACCGCATCCTGCCGCCCGTCGTCGTGGGGCCCGTCATCATGGTCATCGGTCTGATACTGGCTCCCGTGGCGGTTTTCATGGCCCTCGGCAAAACGGGTGACGGCTCCTTTGTCCTGGTGGCCCAGAATAAAGCATTGATTGCTTCAATGGTGACGCTATGCACCACCATTATCGTCTCTTTGCTGGCCAAAGGCATGTTGCGGCTCATTCCGATCCTCATCGGCATCATCGCCGGATACGTTGTCTCCATTCCCCTGGGACTGATCGACCTGAGCCCGATTTCCAATGCAGCCTGGTTTGCCGTCCCCAACTTTGTCCTGCCCCAGTGGAACCTGCAGGCTGTCATTTTTATCGTGCCGGTGGCCATTGCGCCGGCCATCGAACATTTCGGCGATATTCTGGCCATCGGCCAGGTGACCGGCAAGGATTACATCAAAGACCCGGGGATTCACCGAACGATGATGGGCGACGGGCTGGCCACTTCCATGGCTGCGTTTTTCGGCGGCCCCCCCAACACCACCTATTCGGAAGTCACCGGCGCAGTGGCCCTGACCAAAATGCACAACCCCGTCATCATGACCTGGGCGGCCGTATTCGCTATCCTGCTGGCGTTTGTCGGCAAAGTCGGGGCCATCCTGCAAACCATTCCGGTTCCGGTTATGGGCGGCATCATGCTTTTGCTCTTCGGCGCCATTACCGTGGTGGGGCTCAATTCACTGGTCAAAGCCGGAGAGGACCTGACCGAACCGCGCAATCTATCCATAGTGGCGCTGATCCTCGTATTCGGCATCGGCGGAATGGCGTTTAGCATCAACGACTTTACCCTGAAAGGCATCGGCCTGTCCGGGATCGCCGGCGTGGTGCTCAATCTCGTGCTGCCCCGCAAGAAATTATAGGACGCATTGGCGGCAAAGACGAGCCCGCATTTCGCTGCGCATTTTGAGCGAAACGTTCATACGGTTAGTAAACCCACAACGGGTGGGCATCAAGCCCACCCCTGCGAAACCGGGGCATTAAATGCAGGGGCGGGGTTTATCCCCGCCCGCGGCAAATCAGCCATTCCCGCTGGCACTGCCCGACATTCGAAAGTTGAATTTTAACGGATCCTGCGCCTATACCCGCACCGATGGGAACCGCGACTTATCCGTATGGGGAATGAACTTGGCCGCAGAAAAACGATTCATGAAATCCTGGTTCACATTCAACTCCAGATAAGTAATTCTATCCCTCACCTGGTCAATCTGCGAAACCATATCTCTTTCCAGAAGGACCTGGGTCGCTCCTCCGAGGGAACTGTTGCCCAGTGAATGATAGCGCTCCAGCGCAAGGTCGGGGATCATGCCGATTGTGATGGCCGACTGCGGATCGATGAGGGAACCGAAAGTGCCGGCGACGAAAAAGGTTTGCAGATCGGACAGCGCCATGCCCATCGCTGCGGTGATGGTCTCCAAAATGGTGTACATGGCGGCCTTGGATCGCACCAGGCTGTCCAGATCCGCCTGACTGATACACAAATCATTCCCGGTGCCCGACCGCTCGCCCGCAACGATGACCAGATGGGCCAGGTCGTTTTTCATACAAAACCGCGATCCGCAGGCATCGGGCTGCAGCTTTCCGCGGATATCGATCATACCGGACAGAAAAAGCTGGGCAGCCAGGTCTATCACCCCGGAACCACAAATACCCAATGGTGCCAGGTCATCGATGGTGTGCAGGTCGAAAACGCCGGTCTGCGGATCGATGCGAACCCGATCGATGACGCCCGGCGCCGCCGTTGTCCCCATGCGGCTCATTCCACCCTCCAGGGCCGGACCGGCGGCACCGGCGCAAGCCATAAGCCAGTCCTTGTTGCCCAATACAACTTCGGCGTTTGTACCGACATCCACGAGGATGGCTGTTTCGGCCAGTTTGTGCAGCCCCGAGAACAGGATACCGGAGATCAAATCACCGCCGAAATAACTCCCCACATTCGGGAAAATCAACACCCGCGCGCCTGGCGCAGCAGATATCCCCAGTGCTTTGGCATGAATCAGGGGAAAACAGTTTACCGCCGGTATGTAAGGCTCCCGAATCATCCAGTGAACGGGAATCCCGGCAAACAGGTGACTCATGGCGGTATTGCCGGCAACACTGACAAGGTGAACGCTGTCGGAGCTGATCCCGCAACCATCATACAGGTTATTGAGGTGTATATTCAGCTCATCCATGAGGCGGGATTGAAGCTCCTGCAGCCCGGCCGGCAGATCCGCATGGTGAATGCGGGCCAGCACGTCGGGCCCGATGGCCGCCTGGGGATTGTCGAAAGATGTCTCGGCAAGCGACCGGCGGTTTTCTAAATCCACCAGCCGGATCACCACCCGGGTCGTGCCCAGGTCGATCGCCACCCCGGCCATGACCGTTGCCGGATCACCGGCATCCGCATGAACCAGGACCCCATGGGACCTGTCCTGAAAAACGAGGCAGCGCAGAGAATAGTGATTTTCCCTGAGCAGAACGGGAAGCTGCCGCGCCAGGTCCAGACCGATGTCGATGTGGCTGATTCCGAATTCACGCTGCAACGATCGGCATAAGCGGTCCGCATCGGCGCTATTGTCTTTTAAGGAGGGCATCTGAAGCGGTATCCGCACCACCCACCCGGCACCCGCTGTGCGTTCCTGTTTATCGGGGGTCATTTCGAAATGCTTTCACGTTTTGGGTCGAAAGGAACCGGCTTCGGACTGCGTTGGGGACGTATATCAGGTTATAAGTTAATCTTTGATTAACTTATAACCTGATATACGGCATCGACCAGTTCGGCCATGACACGCCCGGCTTTTCCCAGCAACGTCACATCGCTCACCTGGCGGGTCAGGGGCGTAGGCTCCGGATTAATCTCAATAATGGCGGCCCCCGCACGCTTGGCGATCACCGGCAGATGTGCGGCAGGTGCCACCGTCGCAGACGTTCCCACGACAAGCATCAAGTCGCAAGTCGAAGCCAGCAGCTGGGCGCGTTGCAGACTGGCAAAGGGGATCATCTCACCGAACATCACCACATCCGGCCTTAAAATCCCCCCGCAGGCACATCTTGGGGGAAGGTTATCCAGGTTCAATCGACTTGAATCCAGGCGGCCGTCGCACTGCATGCAGCGCTGAACGGCAAAAGTACCATGAAACTCGATCACATCCCGGCTTCCGGCGCGCTGGTGAAGCCCGTCTATATTCTGGGTCACGATGGTATGGACGATCCCCATTTGCTCAAGGTGAAACAACCCGTTATGGCCATCATTGGGCTTTGCTTCCTGCAGAACCGTTTTGAGCCCCAGAAACAACATCTTCCAGACTTGCGCGGGATTGCGCTCGTAAGCGTCGATATGTGCATATTTCATGGGGTCGAGCTTTTCCCACAGCCCGCCCTTTCCCCTGAATGGCGGAATTCCGCTCTCTACCGAAATGCCGGCGCCGGTCAGCGCAACCGCCGATCTTGATCGGACGAGTAATGATGCCGCTTTCTCAGTAAGGTCCGTCACAGCTCAAAACTCATCCCCATCCCCACGGCAAAGCAATCCAGATCGCTTTTCCGTTTTTTGATTATTTTATGGCAGTCCTGCACGATCTCGTCCACCTCGTCATCGGTTCGCTCCTGATTGTGGTGAAACAGCCCCAGGCGCTTTACGCCGGCCTCAAACGCAAGGTTCAACACATCCACATAAGATGAATGCCCCCATTCCATAAGTAATTTATACTCCTGCGGGGTATACTCGGCATCGTGAAGCAGCAGGTCGGCCCCTTTACAAAATTCGGTGTAGTCCGCTGCCATAAGGCCGCCGGGATGAGCGAACCCAAGCTCATTGTCCGTCAGGAAGACGAACACCTTCCCGTCCTCCACGAACTTATAACCTTTGCCGGTGTTGGGATGGCTGAGTTGGATGGGAATAACGGTAACCGAACCGATTTCAAACTTGTTGGGCTGACGGTCTTCATAAACAATTTTGGCTTTAAGATCAGAAAAGCGTACCGGGAAATTGGGAGGTGCCATCACCTTTGAAAACATCGTTTCCAGAAACTTTTTATGGAACGGCCCGCGATGCATCCTGATTTGCGGGTGCTCCAGAAACAGGGGCTTGAAATAAGGAAAGCCCATCAGATGGTCCCAGTGCCCGTGGGTCAGGATAAAATTATACTGGTAACGACCCTCCCGGATGAGCTGATTGCCGAGCCGTCGAATCCCCGTGCCCGCATCCACAATGATAATGTCGTCGCTTTGGGTGCGTATCTCAAGGCATGTGGTATCGCCGCCGTACTTGATATATTCCTTCCCGGAAACCGGTATAGAGCCTCTCGCCCCCCAGCACCGAATAAACATAGAGCCCCTTCTATCATCAAACAGGACTGCAGTCAGGCATTCTCGCCATAGAAGGTATACCAGATGCCTTGCTGCGCCCACTGGTGAAGGATTTTGGCGGCGCATCGTCTCAACTGCATTTCGATCTGCCTGGCCTGACTCCGAAGCAGCCCGGACAGAATAAATTGCTTATTGTCCCGAAATCCGGGCGCCGTTACGAGGTGCCGCATGATATCGTAATGAATATTGGATACCATAAGATCACAAGGCAGGTCCATAAATTTCTTGGCATCCCCCTGCACCACAAGGATCTGTTTTGACATGTCATTGTGCTCGACATTGCGCCGGGCGGTTTCTGCAGCCAGCCAGTTGGAATCTACGGCCACGCATTCAGAGGCCCCCAATGAAGCGGCAGCCAGCGCCAGCAGACCGGTGCCGGTACCCAGGTCCAGCACGCGCGCAACAGGTCGGCGGTCAAAGGCGATTTGCATGGCCACCAGGCAATCATGGGTGGTGGGGTGGGCTCCGGTGCCAAAAACCACGCCCGGATCCAAAAGAAGACTCCCCTGTTTCAGCCGGCCCGCATCGGCATGCCAGGGGGGCAACACATGCAGATGACCCACCGTGAACGGTGCAGGAATTCCCCCCTGCCATTCATCATAGGTCATTTGGTAGCGATCGATCAGGCAAAGCCGCGGGTGCTGCGCTGCCAGGGCTTTTACCTGGTCGTCGCGCGAGCATTTGAAAAAGAGGAAGGTATCACCATCTTCTTGCCAGTTGCCGATAAACGCTTCATCGGCCTTGAAGGCGTCCGCCGAAACGCGTCCCTCCAGGTAGTAAATGAACAGTTCACTGTAAGGCGGCGGATTCGGCTTCGGGTCAGGTCGAGCCCTGTCGATGGCATTTTTCAAGTTAACCAGGTGCCTATGGCTGCTCAGGCAGCTGATCGATATACCAGTCCATGGGTTCCAGCAGCCGGAAACCTTCTTCCTTGAGCCGCTTTTTGACCCGGGCGACATTGTTGGACAGCAGGTAGGGAAAAACCGCGCGTTTGTTTTCTTCCCAGTAGCGCGCCACCAGAACACTGCCCAGAGATATATTCTGCTCTGTAACAATATCGACAATTTTCTTCATTTGGCCCACTTTTTCTTCTGCGATAATGCACAGCAACGTGCCGGGTTCACCAATGCCCAGCACATTGATAAATGCCCTGAGTAAATCGCGGACAGACAGAATGCCCACCAGCTTATTGCTTTTGTCTACAACCGGAAATGCTCCCACCTTCTTCTGCTCGATCAGCAGGATCGCATCCTGCAGGGTGTGGATGGGCGAAATGGTCAGCAAATTGGTGGTCATGACATCGGACACCTTGAGGTGGGCGTATTGTTCAACCTTCTGCGGATCAGCACCGCCTTTGGCCAGGTCATACGGCAAAGCACTGCGAATATCCCGATCCGTGACCATTCCCAGCAGGTGGTTGTCGTCATCAACCACCGGCAGGTGCCGAATCTGGTGTTTACGCATCATGTTCCAGGCCTCTAAAAGGCCGGTTTCCTTATCCACGGTGGCTACTTTTCGAGACATGGACCGACTGACAAACATATTTACCTCCCTTTTACCCTTTGCATATGGTGAGTGCGACCGTCATTTCATATGTCGAGCAATACCCGGACGTGGTTGGCGCCCAGCTCAGGCAGTCTTTCCAGGCAATAGCCGCCTTCCAGAATAGAAATTAAACGTCCGTCACAATACTGCACCGCCAGGCGCATGGCCGTCTGCATCATTCGGGTGTACCCTTCGGTGGTTACGTTGATATCAGCCATATCGTCTTCTGCATGGGCATCGAAACCAATGGAAACCAACAGGACCTGGGGTTTGAATTTTTCGAAAGAAGGAAACAAATCCGACTCAAAAAACGACTGGTAGACATCGTCGCTTTGCCCCGGCAAGACCGGAGAATTCTTTGTAAATCCGTATCCGGCCCCCTGTCCCTGTTCAAACTCCCGGCCGGTTCCGGGGTAGGCAAAAGAAGGGTGCTCATGGATCGAGTAGTAAAAAACCGTATCATCGTGCTCAAAAATATGCTGAGTACCGTTGCCATGGTGGACATCGAAATCGACAATTCCCACCCTTTCGATACCCCACTCTTTTTGCAGATAGCGGGTGGCGATGGCCACGTTGTTGAAGTAGCAGAACCCCATGGCCTGATCGCGTTCGGCATGGTGGCCCGGTGGCCGGACGGCGCAAAACGCGTTGTCGATATCACCATTCATGACCTGGCGAACCGTTTCCAGAACGCCTCCCACCGCCAGCAGCGCCGTGTCATATGTATCGACGCACATCTGGTTGTCCTGATGGTCCAGAAAGCGATTGCCGGAATAACACACCTCTTCGAACCGGCGGATATATGGGTCCGAATGAACTTCCCGGATCCATTTGAGATCCGCCCGCTGTGCAGAAATGCGGACCAGATGCGGCAGCAGCTGCGCGTCTTCGATCCCCTTGTAAATCGCCTGAAGGCGTTCCGCCATCTCCGGGTGGTAAGGGCCGGTGTCATGCAGCAGATAACGCAAGTCGTATAGAAAACCCGTTTTATTCATAACCCTGCTCCCCATTGCCAGGCAAAAGGTTTAACGCAATGTACGGGTATCGGACAACGGCGGCATTACAAACCGCTTTGAGCAAAAATCTTGTCGAAAATAGCGTAAACCGCTTTTACGGCAGGATTGTTTTCATCGAGGTCAATAGTGGGCTTGCCCTTGAGATCATAGTCATATACGGCGTCGTCCGCCGGCACCATACCAGCCAGTTCCAGGCCGCCCTCGGCGATAATATCCATGACTTCCTGAGGCAAGCCGGCCTTGGCCTGGTTGATAATAAGGTAGCTTTTGCCGACACCGATGTTGAGCTCTCTGGAGAGCTTGTCGATCCTCAAACCGGCTTGCAAACCACGTCGTGAGGTATCGGTAACGATCAACAGCACATCCACATTGTTGGTGGTCAACCGGCTGATATGCTCCATGCCGGCCTCATTGTCCATGACCACATAATCATAGTTATCCACCAGTTTCTGTAAGAAACCGGCCAGCAGGGAATTGGCGGCGCAATAGCAGCCGGCCCCCTCGGGGGTGCCCATCACGATGAGGTCGAAACCCTCTTCTTCGGCAACGGCCTGCTCCAGGCGCATGGACATGAATACGTCCTTGGTCATGCCCGGTGGCACTTTCCCCTTTTTCATATCCTCACGGGCTTGCCCCAGGGTATCGTGCACTTCCAGGCCCAGAACCTCATTCAGGTTGGCATTGCTGTCCGCATCGACACCCAATACCGGTGTTTTGCCTCTGGATACCAGGTATTTAATCAACATACCGGCAATGGTTGTTTTACCAGTGCCGCCCTTGCCTGCCAAAGCGATTGAAAATGTCATATAAAAACCTTATCGTAGAGCGGTTTCAACGGCAGCCTCACCGTGCCTTTCACGGCGCAAGATGTCCAATCCGTCATATGAAATGCAAACTAAGCAAGTTAACACGCCCCGTCAAGGCCCATTTTCACCTTCTCCGTATGGCCGCAGCGCCGCCCGCCGGGGCGTATCCCGCAAACGGCTTGCATTCCTTCAACCCCTATGTTACCAAAGAGGATAACCTACCAACAACAAAGCCTATTTTCCCCAAGGAGGGCCTTCATGTTTGATCTGATGAAAAAAGGTATGCTCGCCGGCATCGGTCTGGCGTTGAAAACGTGGGACGAAGTCGAGGACATGGTTCAGGAAATGCAGAAAAAAGGTGAAATGAACGAAGTCGAGGGTCGGAAATTCTTTGAAGATGTCCAAAAAAAATACGAAGAAGCCCAAAACAAACTCGAAAAACGTGTTGAAAAAAGCGTCAATGAATTTCTGAAAAAATCCAATATCGTCACTGCCGAGGAACTCAAGGACCTCAAAAAGGAAATCCGGGAGCTAAAAAGCATCATCAACAGCATGACCCAGAAAACCGAATAGATGCAGGCTCGCGAATGATCAGCATTCGTAAAATCGGCATCATCGGACGCACTTACCGCCATCTGAACCGCTACCGCCAAATCCTCGCCGTATTGTTCAAATACGGCTTCGGCGATTTGGTGGAAACCCTCAAAATCGAACAATATATCGAAATCGGCCTGCAAATGATTTCGCGCAAGCGGCGCGAACGTTTGGAAAAGCTGTCCCGGGCCGAACGCATCCGAATGGCCATTGAAGAACTGGGGCCCACCTATATCAAGCTGGGCCAAGTGCTTTCCACGCGACCCGACCTGGTGTCGGTGGAGTTCGTCAACGAGTTCGCCAAACTGCAGGACCGGGTGCCGGCATTCGACTTTGAATCGGTCCGGCAAACCGTTGAATCGGAGCTTGGACAGCCCGTTGATGTCATGTTCGCCGATTTTGACCCGGAGCCTCTGGCTTCCGCCTCCATCGGCCAGGTCCACCGCGGGCGCCTGCACAACGGGGATGAGGTTGCCGTCAAAGTGCAGCGGCCGGCCATCGATCATGTGATCGAAATTGACCTGGAAATCATGCTGCACCTGGCCACCCTTGCAGAAAATCACATCGAAGAACTCTCGTTTCACCAGCCGGTAAAAATAGTTGAAGAGTTTGCCCGAACCATTGAAAAAGAGATGGATTACACCTTGGAGGCGGCCAGCATGGAACGGGTTTCCGGCCAGTTTCTCGGTGATCCCAGCGTTTATGTCCCTAAAGTTTTTAGAGATTTTACAACCCGCAAAGTCCTGACAGCCGAATTCGTCGACGGTATAAAAGTCACCGAAACCGAGACTTTGCGCAAATCAGGCTACAATTGCCCCCTGATCACCGACCGGGGCGCCGACGTATTGCTTAAACAAATTTTCACCTTCGGTTTTTTCCACGCGGACCCTCACCCGGGAAACCTGTTCGTGCTTCCCGGCAATGTGATCTGCCTCCTGGATTTCGGCATGATGGGCTCCGTCGACCGCGCAACGCGCGAGATATTCGTTGCTCTCGTGGATGGCATCATTCGCCGCGACGAACCGCGTACCACCCAAATCCTGGTCAAGCTCACCGACTGGGACGCCGAACCCAACGTCACCCAACTGGAAAAAGATGTCGCTGATTTCATCTCCCGTTACCTGTATCGCCCCCTGAAAGAAATTCAGCTGGCCAAGCTGCTTCAGCACCTCCTGGAGCTGGCCACCAAACATCGGATGCGCATACCGCCGGATATCTTCCTGATGCTCAAGGCACTGGCCCAGGTGGAGGGCGTCGCCCGACTCCTCAATCCCGATTTTGATATGATTGAAAAGGCGACCCCCTTTATCCGGCAAGTCAAACTGGCAAGGCTGACTCCCGGCAGGATTGCCGATGACGCCGTACGCCTGATAGAGCAGTCCTATGAATTTCTCACCGATTTTCCCAAGGACCTGCTGGAGCTCAGCCGCTCCCTGCGTCAGAAAAAGCTGTCTGTCAACCTGATCCTGAAAGACATGGACAGGATGCTGGCCACCCACGATCAGATCTCCAACCGCATCTCATTCGCCATAATCATCGCTTCCCTGATCATCGGCTCCGCGCTCATCGTCATTTCCAACATGCCGCCGCTCTTTTATGGCATTTCGGTCATTGGCCTGGCCGGCTTCCTGACTGCCGGATTCCTGGGTATCTGGCTGCTTGTGGCCATCATAAAAAAAGGCCGGCTGTAAGGAAAAATCAGAATTTCCTTACCGTTTCGGATGGGTGTTCATCCGTGCCCCGGGCCGCGCGCAGGGCCTCAACTTTTTCCATCAGTCCGGGCCTGTGCGTCCCGGCCAGACTTCCTGTTTCGGCCGCCTGCTGAACCGCCACGGCAATATCGACTGCAAAGCGGTAAAAACAATCCATGCAGGTGCTGGACTGGGGGCTCAACCTGCCCCTGCTGCGCCTGTGACCGCTTCCCAAGGCTATCGACTCGGATTCAACATGCCGGGCGTTGGCCAGCATGGCCCGGCGCTGGACAGGAGACATGCCGGAACCGGCCAGACAGTCCTCGGCCATGATCAGTAACAATTTTAAACGCAAAAAGTAGATATCGTCCAAATACATACCACGCGCATGCGCTGACTCGGCACCGAATTGCAGCACAACCCACCCCCGTTTGCTTGCCCACACCGTCCTGTGCAAATTACGCGGCCGCAGGCCCATGAAACCGCATCGGCGATCCCTTGAAAAAAGAAAACCCGCGCTGTCCTTATAACAAATGGTAAACGGTTGCTGTGAGATAGGTCACAGACTATTTACACCACGGTGTATCCGGGTCCCTCGCCCCCCTCGGGACAAGTCCAGGTAATGTTGCCGAAGGGATCTTTGATATCGCATGTCTTGCAGTGAAAACAATTGGACGGGTTGAGTTTGATACGCGCTTTTCCCGTGGCCGCATCCAGCTCGAGTTCATATACCTCGCCCGGGCAAAAACGTGTGCACGGGCTTCCATACCGGGGATAGCACTTGTCGCTGCAGACAGCCGGATCATGGATGATCAGGTGGGGCGGCTGATCTTCGCGATGCATGGTCTTTGACAGATACACACCGGTCAGTTTGTCCACATAAAGCTCGCCGTCATAAGGCTCCATGGGGGGGGCAACCGTTGAAGGCGACAGTGGCTTCAGCGTCCCGGCATCTGATTCCAGAGACATGGGGTCAATAATGCCGCGGCCGCCGGTGATATACTGGGCCCCCAGGTGGATCAACTTGGCCAACCCTTTCTTGGCCAGCGCCTGTGCACAATTTCTGCCCTCCCACAGTTCGCTTTTGATCCAGCTGTGCTCCAGAGCATCTGCATAGGAATGCAAGCCGCCGGCCGAGGTATCGGATTTGGCCAGCGCATCCAGAACGGATTCAGCCGCCAGCAAGCCCGATTGAATAGCCAGGTGGATTCCTTTCAGCGCGGGGGTATTGTGCAGTTGGGCACAGGCACCGATGAACAGGCCGCCGTCCACAACCAGCCGGGGAAGGGTAAAATAACCGCCCGTGGAAACCGTGCGCGCACCCTGCTCGATGACCTTACCGCCTTTGATGATGTCGGCCACAAAGGGATGGCGCTTGAAACGGATAAACATTTTATAGGGGTCGAGCTGGGGATCGTCGTAGCACAGTGCCGTGAGATAGCCGATGCTCAAACGGTTTCCGCCCATTTCGTAAATAAAACCGCCCCCCGGCGTGCCCAGCCCCAGAGGATATCCCATCATGTGAATGTCGTTGCCCTTGCTGCCGCTGAAATAGGTATCGCCTTCCGGCAGCTGAATCACTTCCTTAATGCCGGTTTCGTATACTTCGGGCTGCTTGCCGGCATACAGCCGGAGCGGGCCCGCCATTGATTTCACCAGACTGCCCCGGGCACCTTCGGCGAACAGCGTAACCTTGGCCAGCAGGTCGATCCCCGGTTCAAAATTGCTTTTGGGGGAACCGTCCTTATCCAGTCCTTTATCACCGGTGCGAACGCCGACAACCCTGCGGCCATCCTCTCCGAAGAGAACCTGCCGGCCGTCAAAGCCGGGAAAAATATTGACCCCCATTGTTTCGGCAATTTCGCCCAGCCAGCGGCATAAACGAGATGCACTGACGACATGGCAGCCACTGTTGTGCATATACCGGGGGGTCATCGGCAAGGCAATCGCCGTATCCCTGGTCAGGTAGTAGAATTCATCCCCGCGAACAGTTGCTTCAATAGGGCAGCCCTGGTCGATATAGTCCGGAATCAATTCGGCGAGCGACTGGGGTTTGAGAATGGCGCCGCTTACGGCGTGAGCGCCAATCTCGGCGCCCTTGTCAATCAGGGCCACTTCCAGTTCAATGTTGTTCGCCCGGGCCAGTTGCATCAACCGGATGGCGCTGGCCAACCCGGCGGGACCGCCACCGACAATCAAAACATCAAATTCAATGGATTCATGTTCCGTGGTCATCGCATTTCCCCTATCAATCAATAATCATTGGAAAAACATGGAAATTGGAATAATATTGTTCAGCGATAGCATGAAACCGGTATGATGTAAATATAACCGGAAGGGTAATCCATTTGAGGTTTGGATTTTGACATTTGATCTTGTCCGGCCCTGCCGAGGTTGCATTTAAGTTGACTTCAAACAGCGAAATTGATCTATTTTTCAGATTGGTCCGTCTATCGGTTGTGCAACCCATGCCGATATTCAGCGGCGTGCGGAAACATCGCCCATTACACCAGTACCCTTTGCAGGGATAACGCGATCATAAGGAGGCCTGCAAATCACCGCCATAGAACACATATCTACCGATTCCGTAAGGGCTCTGGGACTTTGCTCCGGAGGCCTGGACAGCATCCTGTCCGCATTGGTGCTTCGCCGCCAGGGTATCCATGTGGAGTGGATCACTTTTGAAACCCCATTTTTCTCTGCCGACAAAGCCCGCCATGTCGCAGAGCAATGCGCAGTTCCCTTGCATGTTGTGGACATCACGGCCGCTTACCTGAATATGCTCAAGGCGCCCCCGGCCGGCTATGGCAAGAACATGAACCCCTGCATGGACTGCCACGCCATGATGTTCCGCGAGGCGGGCGCATTCATGCAGTCCAACAACTTTCAATTCCTGTTCAGCGGTGAAGTCGTCGGCCAGCGCCCCATGTCCCAGAACGCCAATTCCCTGCGCTATGTGGCCAAACATTCCGGGGTTGCCCCGTTGATCCTGCGACCGTTGAGCGCGCAGTGCCTGCCTGAAACCATGATGGAGCAAAAAGGAATGGTGGACCGCACACAATTGCTTGATTTTTCAGGACGATCCCGCAAACCCCAGATGGCGCTGGCTGAAGAATTCGGGATCAAAAAATACCCTGCCCCGGCAGGCGGCTGCCTGCTCACCGATCCGGGCTACTCCCGGCGTCTCAAAGACCTGTTCGACCATTGCGGCCATGTAACGGTCAATGCGCTGCACCTGCTTAAATATGGCCGCCATATGCGCCTCAATACAGACACGAAAATTATTGTGGGTCGAACTAAACACGACAATGAAAAGATCATGGAACATGTGGACCCGCAAAATGATACGGTGATCAAACTCAAAGAATATCCGGGTCCCACCTTGGTCCTGCAGGGAAAAGGATCAAAGGAAATGCATTTTTTGGCCGGGGCCATCTGCGCCGGCTACAGCAAGGCGCCAGATGATGCCCCGACCAAAATTCAAGTTGCCCGTGCCGGAAAAACAGACATCATCAGCGTGCTGCCCATCTTGCCTGACGAAGCCGCACGGTTCCTTGTTCACTGACCCTTGCCGGCGGCTCTACTGCGCCGAAGACCGCAACTGGCCGCAGGCCGCCATGATATCGAGCCCCTTGCTGTAACGCACGACACAGGTATAATACTTGTCCACAAGAATGCCTTGAAATGCCTGAATGCGTTTTTCGGCAGGCCGCTGAAACGCGCTTTGCGGATACGCGTTGAAGGGGATCAGGTTGATTTTGGCTTTCACCGGAGCCAGCAGCCGGGCCAGCTTGCGGGCGTGCTCATCCGAGTCATTGACATCCCTGAACAAAATGTACTCTATGGTAACCTTGCGGCCTTTGGGCAAGGGATGGCGGCGGCAGGCCTCGATCAAATCAGCGATGGGGTATTTGCGATTGATGGGCATGAGCCGGCTGCGGGCATCATCGTCCACGGCATTGAGGGAAACCGCCAGATTCACGCGCGAATCCCGTCCCAGGTCCGCGATGCGCGGCACCACACCGGCGGTTGAAACAGTGATCCGGCGGGTTCCGAATTTCATACCCCAATGGCAATCGGTCAGAATATGCAGGGCGGCCGTCAGATGGCGGTAATTGGCCAGTGGTTCCCCCATTCCCATGAAGACCAGGTTGGTCAATTGTTCCGGCTGCGGCATCTGCTTGCGGATTTCCCAAACCTGCCCGACGATTTCCGCGCTGGTCAGGTTGCGAACCCAACCGGTCTGACCGGTAACGCAGAAACGGCACCCCTGAGCACACCCCACCTGGCTTGAAACGCACAAGGTAAAATGATTTTTTTCCGGAATCAGTACACTTTCCACTGTTTGTCCGTCCTCGAGCCGGAACAGGAACTTGCGGGTACCATCTTCGGCCGTCAGAACGCGGTCCACCGGCATACGCGAAATATAAAAGGATCCGGACAACAACGCCCTGAAATCCTTGCGCAGATCGGTCATTTCATTAAAACTGCCCACCAGGCGGAGATAGAGCCATTTAAGGATCTGGTCCGCCCGGAAAGCGCGCACCTGATGCCGGTCGAGCCATTCGAGCAGGGCGTCGCGGCTGAGGGATTTAATATCTGTTTTCATGGCAAACCATTTTCGACAATCACCGACGCGCATCAAATCCAATTATTAAAGTCCAAATGGCAAATGATGTCTGCGGTCTATGTTTATTATCGACTCCCATCCCTCACTTAGCACTTAAAACTAATTTCCCGTTATGATGACAGCAAACCTCAATATGGGTTACTGGTCCGTTTCTTTATGACCAGACCCTCAACCACTTTTGATCTCCGGATTTTGAGATTTGATATTGGCCGGCTTCAGCAGACTTCCCTTGCCCCGCCTTTTAATTGGTGTTATAGCACCGCCGGTCGGTAACCGATTGATGGAACGGCAACTTTAAAGGTTGCCGTTTTGTTTTACTTGACTTATCATTAATACCAGTTTATTTTCAAGGTTTTATTGAGTGAGCACGCATAGATATGTTTGACAACCTGAGCGACAAACTTGATTCGGTGTTCAAGCGCCTAAAAGGCCACGGGACCCTTACAGAGAAAAACATTGCCGACGGCATGCGCGAGGTACGCATGGCCCTGCTCGAAGCCGATGTTAATTTCAAAGTGGTCAAGCAGTTTATTGCCGATATCAAGGAACGCTCCCTGGGCCAGGAGGTGATGAAAAGCCTGACACCCGGCCAGCAGGTCATCAAGATTGTCAACGAAGAACTGGCCGGACTGATGGGCGGGGTACATGAAGACCTCAACCTGTCGGGAACCCATCCGGTGGCACTCATGCTGGTTGGCTTGCAGGGTTCGGGCAAAACCACCACCGCTGGAAAACTGGCCATCCACCTGCGCAAAAAGGGCCGCAAGCCCTATCTGGTGCCCGCCGACGTCTACCGGCCTGCGGCCATCGACCAGCTGCAGAAACTGGGCAGCCAGCTGGACGTGCCGGTCTTTGATTCAAGCACCGACATGAACCCGGTGGATATTTGTCAGAAAGCCCGGGTGGCGGCCCACAAAGAAGGCTGCGACACCGTGTTGCTGGACACGGCCGGCCGCCTGCACATCGATGAAGAACTGATGGGCGAACTGCAGCAGATCAAAGCAGCGGTCCAGCCCTCGGATATATTGCTGGTTGCCGACGCCATGACCGGCCAGGACGCCGTGAATATGGCCAAAGCCTTCGACGATGCGTTGGGCATCGGGGGCGTGGTGTTGACCAAGATGGATGGTGATGCCCGCGGTGGCGCGGCGCTTTCCATTAAATCCATCACCGGCAAACCGATCAAATTTATCGGCGTGGGTGAAAAACTCAACGACCTTGAGGTCTTTCATCCGGATCGCATGGCCTCACGAATCCTGGGCATGGGCGATATGCTCACCATGATCGAAAAAGCCCAGGAAGCCGTGGATGCCAAAGATGCGGCGATTCTCGAAAAAAAGTTGCGAAAAAACCAGTTTACCCTGGAAGATTTCCGCGACCAGCTGGCCCAGGTACGCAAAATGGGATCTCTCACCGACTTGATGGGTATGATACCCGGTATGGGCAAACTGAAGCAGATGAAAAATTTCGAGGTGGACGACAACGAACTGGTGCGAATCGAAGCGATTATCAACTCCATGACACCCAGGGAGCGGCGCCAATACGGTATCATCAACGGCAGCCGGCGCCGGCGGATCGCCAAAGGAAGCGGCACCAAAGTTCAGGATGTCAATCAGTTGATCAAAAACTATACCCAGGTCATGAAAATGATGAAAAAATTGAACAAAGGCGGAATGCGCGGAATGGGCCGCGGTATGCTGCCTTTCTAAAGGAGAATAGTGGAATGTCAGTAAAAATCAGATTGGCCCGACACGGTGCCAAAAAACGGCCCTTCTATCGCATTGTAGTGGCCGACAACGAGAGCCCGCGCGATGGCCGCTACCTGGAAAATGTCGGCACGTATAACCCGTTGAAAGACCCTGCCGAGGTCATCCTGAAAGCCGAGCGTATCGACTACTGGCTTCAGCAGGGAGCAATACCCACGAATACCGTTAAAAGCCTCTTGAAGATGAAGGGGGGCGAAGACGCCCAGCCAGCCCAATAAAAAAGGAGTAGAATTGTTCGATCAACGGCCAAGCCAAGAAGGGGGTGGGCTATGAAAGATCTGATCAAGTACATCGCACAGGCACTGGTAGATTTCCCTGAGCAGGTTGATGTCAATGAAGTTGTCGGAAATCAGACATCGGTACTGGAACTGAAGGTGGCCAAAGAGGACTTGGGCAAAATTATCGGCAAACAGGGGCGCACGGCCCGGGCCATGCGAACGATTCTAAGCGCGGCATCGGCAAAAATAAAAAAACGAACGGTCCTTGAAATCATCGAATAAAATAGATGATCTGATTGAGATCGGTAAAATTGTCGGCGCCCACGGCATCAACGGTGCCGTCAAAGTCTATTCATACGCGGAATCGGCGGCATGCTTTACGGCGCATGGCGAACTTACGGTTATCGATTCCCGGGGGCGGCGGCAGCACTGCAGGGCGTTGTGGGCCAAACCGTACAAAAATATTGTCCGCCTGGCGCTGGAGAATGTGAATTCGCGGGATGCGGCCGAATTGCTGGCAGGCTGCCGCATTTTCATCCCTAAAAAGTGCCTGCCGCCACTGGAAGACGGATCTTTTTACTGGGCCGATCTGATCGGCATGGCGGTCTATGGCACCGACGGTGTGCATCTTGGGCAAGTTGTGGGCATCATCGAAACGGGGGCCAATGACGTTTATGTGGTTCAGCCCCCACCAGATCATCCTGCCAAAGAGATCCTGGTCCCGGCCATTGGATCGGTTGTTCTGGACATTGATGTGGCCCGGCAACGCATGCGGGTTGAATTACCGGACGGTTTGATAGAGGCCGCTGATCGCTGAAAAAATGAAGAAATTCGTTGTGTTGACCATTTTCCCCGAACTCCTGGAAGCGTTCTGGGGCAATGGCATGATGCGACGGGCGGCAGCCGAGGCCGTCATTGCGACGGCGGCCATCAATATCCGCGACCATGCAGCGGGCCGTCATCGTGTAACGGACGACCGTCCCTACGGGGGTGGGTGCGGTATGGTGATGAAACCTGAGCCGCTGGCCGCAGCCATACGCGCAGCAAAGGAAATCGCCCCCGAAGCCCCGGTTGTTCTTATGTCGCCGCAGGGCAAACGGTTCGATCAATCCCTGGCCCGGGACCTGACCGCAGCGGACGGCCTGATTTTCATTTGCGGGCGCTACGAAGGCATCGACGAACGGATCACCGAGCGATTCGTCGATCTGGAAATTTCCATGGGTGACTATGTGCTCACCGGAGGAGAGCTGGCCGCCATGGTCGTCATGGATGCTGTTACGCGACTGCTCCCCGGGGTCCTGGGAAACGAAGATTCAGCGCAGCAGGACTCGTTCAGCGGCCACCGCCTGGACACCGGCCATTATACGCGTCCGCCTGTTTTTGAGGACGCGCCGGTTCCCGCGGTGCTGCTCACCGGACACCATGCACATATTGCCCGGTGGCGGCGCGAGGACGCCTTGATGAGAACTTTGATTCGCCGGCCGGATTTGCTGCACCGCACTGCACTGGATGCCGACGAGGTGGCGTTATTAGAAAAGTGGCAGCGTGAAATCCAAAAATGCATACGCGGCCAACGTGGCGGTGGTGCTGATCCATCATCCGGTGGTTGATAAAAACGGCCAGACCATTGCGGCAGCCGTAACGGCCCTGGACCTGCACGACATTGCCCGGGCATCCAAAACCTACGGCGTCGGCGCTTTTTATGTGGTCACCCCCCTGGAGGATCAGCAGGAACTGGTCCGACGCATTACCGACCACTGGGTCAGTGGTGCCGGAGCGCGATATAACCCGGACCGCCGAAAGGCCCTGGAAATGATCCGCCTCAAGCCCAGTCTGGAAGGCGTTCTTGAGGAAATGGGAGGTGGCGGCCACCTGAAACCCAGGGTCGTGGTCACCAGCGCGCGTATGGCAAGCAGCAATCTGAGCTATGCGGACCTGCGTGAACTGGCTGCCGAAAATACCCCCGTGGCCCTGTTGTTCGGAACGGCCTGGGGTCTGGCAGACCAAATCGTTCAGGCGGCCGACTTTCGTCTGGCACCCATTGCCGGCAGCCGCAATTACAACCATCTGGCCGTGCGATCTGCGGTTTCCATTATTCTGGATCGCATGCTCGGAGACGATATGTAAAAGAAATTTGATTTAATTTTAAATATGGTATAGGGCAGCGTCGTGATAAATACAGTGAGCGGGCCTTGCGGAAACCAGCCTTGGCACGATGCGGCCGCATAAAGGGAGAACCAAACCATGGAAATGATCAAGCAGTTGGAAAGAGAGCAAATGCGCATGGACATGCCGGCATTTTCACCCGGCGACACAGTGCGCGTTCACGTAAAAATCAAAGAGGGCGACAAGCAGCGGATCCAGGTATTCCAGGGCGTTGTCATCTCCAAACGCAAGGGTGGCATCGACGCCAGTTTCACTGTACGCAAAGTCTCTTATGGCGTAGGGGTGGAGCGGGTCTTCCCGATACACTCGCCCATCATCGATCGGGTGGAAATAGTGACCCGAGGACGTGTCCGGCGGGCCAAGATCTACTACCTGCGCAAGCTGCGCGGCAAAGCCGCCCGTATCCGCGAAAAACGATTTAATTAAATTCAGGTGGCCTGGCCTTTTTTGAGCCCCTTGCGATAACGCAGCAGGGGGTTCTGTTCATTGTTGGATCCGCAAGCCTCGCAAATCTGAATCCTTTGCCATGATAATCCGCATGCAATGACAGCAGATACCTGGGTATTTGAAAAATCGCTGATCACTCAAGGCTATGATCACATTGCCGGCGTCGACGAGGCCGGCAGAGGGCCTCTGGCGGGTCCTGTGGTTTCTGCAGCCGTTATTCTCCCATTGGATTTCGACGACCGGGGGGTGACCGATTCGAAAAAACTGACCTGGCGGCAGCGGGAAGCGCTTTACCTGCGGATCTATCAGCAGGCCAGGGCGGTGAGTATCGGCATCGTTGATGCTGCGGAAATTGACCGAATCAATATCCTGCAGGCCTCCCGGCTCTCCATGGCCATGGCTGTGGCCAATCTCAAACCACAGCCGGACTATGTCATCATCGACGGCAACTTTGATATTGCCGCACCCATTGCCCAGCAATCCATCGTTCGGGGGGACAGCCGCAGCGTTTCCATTGCAGCGGCTTCCATTGTCGCCAAAGTCAGCCGCGACCATTTGATGCAACGCTACCATGAGGATTTCCCCGAATTCGGGTTTGACCGCCATAAGGGATATCCCACCAAAGCGCACAAGGCCGCCATTGCCGCCCACGGGCCCTGCTGGATTCACCGCCGAAGCTTTAAAGGCGTGCGTGAACATACCGCAGCCGCAGGTCAATCGGGGAAAGCGCCCGGAGCCAATGCTCAATTCTAACCAGACATTTGGCCAGCAAAGCGAAACAGCCGCCGTCGCGCATCTGCGTCGACGGGGGTACAAGATCCTCCACCGCAATTATCGCAGCCCCTTCGGAGAAATCGATATCATCGCCATGCATGAGGGCGTTTTGGTCTTCATCGAAGTCAAAGCCCGCAGAACCGAGCGTTTTGGAGATCCCAAATGGGCGGTGACCCCGGACAAACAGCGCAAGATCTCCATGGTTGCCCTGGCCTATCTGAAAAAGCACCACAGCATCGATACCCGGTCGCGCTTCGACGTGGTCACGGTGCGGCAAACCCGCCGGGCACCTGTCATTGAAGTGATCACCAATGCGTTTGAACTTGCCTATGTCGGATAATCATTCACAACAGGAACCGGGAACCCTCTACGTTGTGGCAACCCCCATCGGCAACCTTCAGGATATCACCCTGCGCGCCCTGGAGACGCTCGGCCGCGCCAATCTCATCGCCGCAGAGGACACCCGGCATACCCGCAAATTGCTGACGGCCCACGGCATTGAAAACAAGCTGGTTTCTTACCATGAACACAACGAACGGCAACGTACCGCCGATTTGATTGAGAAGCTTCAAGCGGGACAATCCATTGCCCTAGTCACCGATGCCGGCACGCCGGCCGTATCCGATCCGGGTTTCCGGTTGGTGGCTGAAGCCATCGGCCTCCATATCCCCGTGGTGCCCATACCGGGGGTTTCGGCCGCCATCAGCGCCCTTTCCGTAGCCGGGCTGCCCACCGACCGCTTTACCTTCGTCGGCTTTCCGCTGCGCAAAAAAAGCAGGCGCCTGGCGCAACTTGAAGAACTGGCAGGCCTGCCCCATACACTGATTTTTTACCAGTCACCGCGACGTTTGGTCTCATTCCTGCGGGAAGTGCTGTCCGTAATGGGTGACAGGGCTGCCGTACTGGCTCGCGAGCAGACCAAAATACACGAAGAATTCATTCGTGTGCCCCTTACGAAAATGATCCGGATGTTGGACGCCCGTGAGAGCGTCAAAGGCGAATGCACCCTTCTGGTCAGCGCCGCCGAAGCCACCGGACCTTCTGAAGCCGATATCGAATCGGCCCTGATAGCAGCCCTGGCGGCACCGGATCGCCCCATGAGCCAAATCGCCAAAACGTTGGCCAAACAGTTCGGTTTGAATCGCAACACCATCTATAACAAGGCCATGCAACTGAAAAAAGCCACTGCCCTGCAGCCCGTGATCATGCCGGTTCCCGCCGCCCACCGCCAACTCAGGGGCCGCGAAATGGTGGCCGCGCTGCGACATCATGCGCGCAATGCATTGGCGCATTCCGCCCGCTTCAGTCGAATGACCCTCGGCGCCCTGAAAAAAGATGGCAACGGCGCACCGCTGCCATCCAACGGGGTGTACTGGTCCCTGAGCCATAAGCGCGCCTATGTGGCTGCCGTTGTTGCACCGCATCCCGTGGGAATCGATATCGAGGCCCTGAGGCCCGCCTCAGCCGGCTTGCGCCGGCGCATCGCTTCAGCCGATGAGTGGACCCTGGCCCCGGAGGTCTCCGACACCCTCTTTTTCCGCTACTGGACGGCAAAGGAAGCTGTTCTCAAGGCCGTGGGAAGAGGGCTGGCCGCGCTGGAAGGCTGCCGAATCCACAAAATAGTGGATGACACGCATATTGAGGTGTCATATGATGGCACCGTATGGCACATCGTCCAACATTGGACCGAAGATAACCACATTGTTGCCGTTACAGCAGCAAGTGATGACATTGAATGGCACCTGATCGCTCCGGACACGCATCAAGGGTGAACGATCAATACCGTGCGGCAAGGGCAACACTGCACTTGCCGCACGGCGCCGGGGCAAAACTGAATGGAAGGGATCGACATGCACGTAACATTTTATGGCGCAACCAGAGAAGTGACCGGATCGATGCATATGCTGGGAACGGATAGTGATTATATCCTGTTGGATTGCGGTATGTTCCAGGGCCGCCGCAAAGAAGCGGCCGAAAAAAACCGGGTGATGCCCTTCGACCCCGCCATGGTGACCAACATGGTTTTGTCTCATGCCCATATCGACCACTCAGGCCGCATCCCCCTGCTGAGCCAGAAGGGTTTTGCCGGGCGTATTTTCTGCACCCGGGCCACCGCTGACGCCTGCGGCTACCTGCTTCCCGATTCCGCCCATATCCAGGAACAGGATGCCCAGTACCTCAACTATAAAACCGTCCGCGGCGCCCTGTCCCACGGCCACACCATCAACGGCAAGCCGGTGGGAAAACGCAACTATGAAAAGATCAAGAAAATGCTCAAGAGCAACCATACCCGACTGGATTCGGAGACCATCAACGGCTACTTGCAACGGTACCGGCTAGAGGGCGTCGAACCACTCTACACCATGGCCGACGCCGAAAATGCCCTGACCCAGATGGACGGCAAACCATATCGACACGAATCCACCGTGGCCAAGAATTTGACCCTCCGGTTTTACGAAGCCGGCCATATCCTCGGATCGGCTGTCAGCATCCTTAAATACCAGTCCAATGGAAGCGTTCAAACCGTCGCCTATACCGGTGACCTGGGCCGTTTTGACAAACCCATCCTGCGCAATCCGGCCCTTGATTTCAAAGAAGCCGACCGCAATGTGGACCTGCTGATCATGGAAAGCACCTACGGAGACCGCGAACACGAACCGGTGGTCGATCTTAAACCCAAACTCAAGCAAGTCCTAAACGACACATTCAACCGCGGCGGCAGCGTGTTGATTCCCTCCTTTGCATACGGCCGCACCCAGGAACTGCTGTACGTGATTCATGAACTCTATGATGAGGGCGCCGTGCCGAGACGACCGGTTTGGGTGGACAGTCCGCTGGCGACCAATATCACCAAAGTATTCGCCGAACATCCCGAAGTGTACGATCAGGAGGCCCATGAAACCTTTCTGCGCAACGGGAAAAACCCTTTCGATTTCAAGCAGGTACATTTTACCGCCTCAGTGGAAGACTCCATGCGCCTAATGAAGGAATCCAGTCCGCACATTGTCATATCCGCCTCGGGAATGTGCGAGGCCGGACGCATTTTGCACCATCTGCGCTACAAGATCCACAATCCCGAAAACACCATCCTTATTGTCGGTTTCATGGCCCAGCACACACTGGGTCGACGGATTCTGGAAAATGGACAAGCCTACGAACAGGCCGGCCGCCAGGGAGCGGCCCCCATGGTTAAAATCCTGAACAAGGAATATCCCCTCAAAGCCCATGTTGTAAAAATCGGCGGATTTTCGGCCCATGGCGATAAAAATGAAATGCTCCGCTTCCTCAAGGAATCCAACCTGAATATCAAGAAAATTGCCGTTGTGCACGGCGAGGAGGAACAGAGCCTGGCGTTTGCCGAATTGCTCAAAAGCCAGGGCTACAACGCCACGGTTCCCAAAACCGGCCAGACCATTGTCGTCAATTGATCGCCCCGCCGGCGATCCACCATTTTGGGCCCGATACGGCCCGTCAAGAATTAGGTGTACCCAAATGGCATGCTGCGATCAACCATCCGATCACAACGCCCGGTTCAAGTGCGAAAAACACCAGATCACCATGTGCCGGACCTGCCTCAAGTGCAAGGACGCGGAGTTGTACTGCAAATTCCGGCCGTCGTGCATGATTCATTTCCTGGAAAAAGAACGAAACAAAGACAAAAGCCAGGCCGGCGGGTGAGTGGCTCGTCCGGTGCAGGTACGCATGGCCGGAACGCAAACCCGATCAAAAACCAGGTTGCATTCCGTCAAATAAGCCCTATTTTGCGCCGTAAACAGAAGGCTCGGCTTCCTAATTCTCAAGCCAGCCACGGGAACAAAAATGCATTTTCCAGTTCTTAAACATGAAAGGGGATACGAATGAAATTACTAGTTGGATATGACGGGTCCAATTCGGCCAGGGAGGCCCTTGAACTCGCCTGCACGCATGCCGGGGCGTTTGAGGCCTCGATCGAAGTCGTCACCTCGATGGAAGGCGGATCCGTCACGGAAGCTGTTGAAATACAGTATGCCCAGGAAGATTTGAAAAGTGCCGAATCCCTCGTCAAAGAAAAAAATATACCGGTCAATACCCACCTGCTGGTCAGGGGGTTGAAGCCTGGAGAGGACATTGTGAAATTTTCCACCGAAAACGCTGTGGATGCCGTCTTCATCGGTGTCAGGCGGCGGTCCAAGGTCGGCAAGCTCCTGTTTGGCTCCAACGCCCAATATATTATCCTCAAGGCACCCTGCCCGGTCATCACTGTCAAATAACCCCCCGGGCCCAAGGGAAGGGCCCGGTTCATTTTTCCCCGAAATCCTTTAAGGTCCCTGTCCGATCCGCCGATATATCACGATGGAACATCACCCTATGCAGATTCAGGCGCTTGAGGTTATGACGGACGAACACAGGGATATGGCATCAATGAACGACGGGTCTGAAAAGCCGATCGACGGGTCCGGTATGCGATCCTGGTTCGGCTGGCATGAAACCGACGGCCAGGACGCCCTTGCCATATGGCGCGAACGCATTTTATTTACCGTTATCGCCACGGCGCTGACCCTGTCGCTGACCACATTCATTCCAGCTATTGTCGTCAGCGTTCGCGAAAAGCTCTGGGGATTGATTGTCACTGATACAGTCGTTTATGCCGCCATATGGGGCCTGCTTGTTTTCAAGGGCCTGAGTTACGCGACCCGGGCATGCGTCAGTGTTCTGCTGGTTTATATCATAGGCCTCAACGTCTGTCTCCATGTGGGGGTGCTGAGTGGAGGACCGGCCTACCTGTTCACCAGCGCCGTACTTGCGGGCCTGCTGATCGGTTTAAGAGGCGCCATTGCCGTGGTTTCACTCAACGCCGCCACTTTGGCGATCGTGGGGTATATGTACACTTATGGCCATCTGGCTGGACACCAGCCGTTCTTCCCAAACATGGCCAGGGCAATGGCGGCCGGCTCGGGTTTTATCCTGCTCAATACGGTGAGCGCCGTTTCAGTGGCCATAATGGTCAGGGGACTGCACCGCACCACCGCCAAGCAGGCTGAACTGACACAAGCCCTTTCCCGCGAAAAAAACGACCTCATCGAAACACGCCGCCGGCTGAAAGCCGAAATCGCAGAGCGCCGACGATCCGAAAAAGCATTGGGTGAAAGCGAAGCCAAATACCGTCTGTTCGCTGAAAATATTCACGACGTCATCTTCACTCTGGACATGGAGATGAATTACACCTACATCAGCCCGGTGGTGGCGCGCATTCAGGGGTGGACACCCCGGGAGCTGATCGGCAACAGCGTAGCGGCCGTTTTGCCCGAAAAAAGCCTCGAACTTGCAGCGCAAACCTTGCAGGCAGAGCTTGCCGTGGGGGAAGCCACAGGCAACTACAACCGCCCCATGGTGCTGGAGATCGAACTTCTGCACAAAGACGGCTCCACGGTGTGGAGCGAAATCACCGCCAAATTGTTATTGGATGAAAAGAACCAGCCCGTTGCCATTCTTGGGGTCTGCCGCAATATTACCGAGCGCGTCAAAGCCCATCGGGAACAAGAGGCGCTGCAGGAACAACTGGCCCGCTCCAAAAAAATGGAGGCCCTGGGTCTGCTGGCCGGCGGTGTCGCCCACGACCTGAACAATGTGCTGTCCGGCATCGTCAGCTATCCCGACCTGCTCTTGCTGGACATGGATGACGACAACCCGCTGAAACAGCCGATTCAAACCATCCGCGGTTCCGGGCAGAAAGCCGCGGATATCGTGCAGGACCTGCTCACCCTGGCCCGCCGGGGGGTAGTGACGGCAGATATGGTCAATTTCAACACCATCATTGAAGAGTACCTGCAATCTCCTGAACACAAAAAGATGATGACCCTGAATCACGCCGTGATCATCCGCACGGAACTGGAATCCGACCTGCCGAATATCGCCGGGTCCCCGGTTCACCTCAAAAAAACATTGATGAACCTTCTTTCCAATGCCACCGAGGCCCAGCCCGATGGCGGCGTCATCACCATCACCACCCAAAGCTGCTATCTCGATCGTCCGGTCAAAAACTACGATCGCGTCGATGCAGGCGAATATGTCACCGTCACGGTCAAAGACCAGGGAGAAGGCATCACCGCAGTGGATCTGCCGCGTATTTTCGAACCGTTTTATACCAAGAAAGTCATGGGCCGCAGCGGCACCGGGCTGGGGATGGCGGTGGTCTGGGGAACAATCCAGGATCACCGGGGCTACATCGATGTGCAAAGCACACCGGGCAAGGGGTCTTGCTTTACCCTGTATTTTCCAATGACACGCGAAACACCTGGCGACGACGACACGCCGCCGCCGGTGGAGCAATACAAAGGCAATGGCGAAACCATCCTTCTGGTGGATGACGTCAAGGAGCAACGTACCATTGCCCGTTTGATGCTCGAACGGTTGAACTACAGGGTGACCGCCGTGCCCAGCGGGGAAAAGGCCATTGCCTATGTCCGCGAAAACGCCGTTGATCTGCTGGTTCTGGACATGATCATGGATCCGGGAATCGACGGACTGGACACATACCGGGCCATATTGACCCTCCGGCCGGACCTCAAAGCCGTCATCGCCAGTGGCTATGCCGAAACCGGACGCGTCAAGAAAGCGTTGTCTCTCGGTGCCGGGCCCTACGTCAAAAAACCCTACTCTCTCGAAAAAATCGGCCTGGCGGTCCGCCAGGCACTGCAGGGCCGTCACCCCTGAACGCCAACGCTGATATCCAGCGAACAAAACAAAGGCAATCTGCTCCGGTTGTTCAAGCCCAGCGCAGAGACTTCTGACCGATGAGAAGTTACAGCCCCGGCGAATTGTTCCCCAGATACGACGGTATCGAAAGATCGTCTTCGGGAATACGGCTTTTTTCCAGATGAATAAAGAAAGAGAGCAGTGCGGGTATGACGAACAGGGTAAAAACGGTGGAAACCGCCAGTCCGCCCAGAATCACGCTGCCCAGTCCACGGTAGAGTTCACTGCCCTGCCCGGTGGAAACCGCCAGCGGCATGAGGGCAAACACACTGGTGGCGGCACTCATGAAAATTGGCCGGATGCGCGTTTTAACCGATTCGATGATGGCCGCCTGCCCCTCGAACCCGTAAAGACGGACATTGTTCAAGGCCTGGTGCACAATGAGAATGGCATTGTTGACCACCGTCCCGATCAGAATGATGAACCCCAGCATGGTCACGATGTCGAACTGCTGCCGGGCCACCAGCAGATCCACCAGCCGCAGGCCGATGAAGCCGCCGGCAGCGGCCAGGGGTACACTGAACATGATGATCAGCGGGTAAAGAAAGTTCTCGAACAGGGCCGCCATGAGCAGATAGATAATGATGGCCGCCAGCACCAGGTTCCAGCCGATGGCCCCCATGGCGGTTTGCAGCTTGTCGGCATTTCCGCCCACCGTGACTTGCAGGCCGTCCAGCTTGCCGGCTTTTCGCAGGGGCGCCAGCACGTCATTGTGAATAATTTCCAGGGCCGACTGCAGCGGCACATCAAGCGACGGGGTTACAATGAGTTTGATGCTGCGCTTGCGCTCCAGATGATAAATCTGGGTGAGCCCCTGGCCATATTGGATCCGGGCCACATCGCCGATGCGGATAAGCTGCCCGAAACGGTTGGAAATCACGCTGTTGGCCACATCTTCCGGCACCTGAATGTCGGCCTGGTCCGAGCGCAGCACCAAGTCGATCTTTTTGCTTTGCCCGGGTTTGAATTCGCCGATTTTGCGGCCGTCCATGATCACGTCGATGGCCAGCCCCAGTTGGGATTCACTCAGGCCATTGGCCAGGACCTTGGAGCGGTCGGGAAGAAAATTGGCCTCGGGGTAACTGTTTTCAGGGGACGGATCCGGCCGGACATTGGAACCCGGCAATTTTTGGGAAATCACCCCCCGTAACATCCAGGTGGCTCCGATGATTTGGCCGACATCGTCGCCGGAAATATTGACATCCACATTGCGGCCGCGGCCCAGGCCCTGTTGAAAAATCCCGGCCTGGAGACTGAACCCCATGATCCCGGGCATGTCGTTCATGACCCGCATGAACAGCGGAATGAGCTCCCGGGCACGGGTTTCATGCTTGCTCAAAGCGCCAAACAAGCTGATACGGTCGGCGGCCACGAAAAAAATGGTTTTGATCTGGGGCAGCCCGTCTTTGCCATCCTGCTCGAAATAAGGCCGGGTCGCCGAAAAAATATGATCCCCGATGGCTCTGCGCTTTTCGAATGAATACCCCGGCGGCGGTATCATGAAATTGATAATCAGATTGCGATTGCCCTGGGGCAGGTATTCGGCCTTGGGCATCAGCAGCCACGCGGCAACCAGGGCGGCCGCAGTAAAAACGGAAATGGTCACTATTCGGGTCACCACGTTGCGGATACTCAAACGCGACAGGGCCGTCAGTGCGTTGGCCGCCGCCGATCCAGCCTTCCCGATGCTTTTGAGGTGGACCTTTTTGCTGTTTTTGCCTTTGCGCGCATAGAGCAAATGCGCCATGGACGGTATCACCGATACAGAGACCACCAGGCTGAGCAGTATGGCAAAGGTAATGGCAATGGCGATATCCTTGAAGAGCTGTCCGGCCTCTTCCTGGATAAAAATCACCGGTAAAAAAACAGCCACCGTCGTCGCCGTCGATGCCAGCACGGCCCCCCATACTTCCCGGGCGCCCTCGTAGGCGGCCGCAAAAGCATCCTTTCCCATCTGCCGATGGCGGTCAATGTTCTCCAGCACCACAATGGCATTGTCCACCAGCATGCCCACGGCAAAGGAAATCCCCGCAAGACTCACCACGTTCAGGGACCGATTGAACAACCATAAAAAAATGAACGTGCCGACGGCTGAAATGGGAATCGCCACCGCTGTCGTCAATGTGGCCGAAATGCTTCTCAAAAACAGCAGCAACACCACCAGGGCCAGCATCCCGCCGATGAATACATTGCGCTTGACCAGGTCCATGGCATTGCGGATGTAAGGCGTCTGTTCGTGAACAATCTCCAGTTCCAGGCCGGCATCTTTAAGAATGCCGTCGTTCAACTGCCCGACAACGTCATACATCCGCCGTGTCAGGTCAATGACATTGGCACCCTGCTGTTTGCGCACGCCCACCACGATGGTAGGTCTGCCGTTGTGCATCATGGCCCCGGTCTGGGTGGCGTAACCCATACGGGTGAAGGCCACATCGCGCAGGAAGACACGGCGCTGGCCGTCATCCACAAGGAGAATGCTTAGCGGATCATCCGGATGGGTAAACTGGCTGACGGTCCGCACCCGGTAGCTTTTCTTCTGCAGACCCAGAATACCGGCGGCCACGTCCTGGTTGGCACTCTGAATGCGTGCCATGACATCGCTGATGGTCAACTGGTGGCGGGCCAGTTTTTCGGCTGAAATCACCACCTCCAATTGCTGCTCCGCACCGCCGAAGACAAAAACCGACCCTACGCCCTTGACCCGGTCGAGGTACTGCCGCGCCTCGTTTTCAAAAAAGGTGCGAAACGTGCCGATTTTTTCCGGATCGCCGTCGCGCATTTTCAACACCATCCAGATCACCGGGCTGCTTTCGGCACCGGAGGCCTCGACAATGGGCCGGTCGACATTGTCCGGATAACTGGACACTTCATCGAGCTTGTTGGAGACATTGAGCAGCGCGGCGTTCAAATCGGTGCCCACCTCGAAGGTCAGCGTTATGATCCCCTGGCCGTTAAACGACGATCCCTCCATCATGGTGAGGCGCTGAACCCCTTTGAGGGTCGACTCCTGCTCTTCCACGATGTCCTTTTCGATCTCATACGGTGTGGCCCCGGACCATGTCGTGGTTACCGTGATTTGCGGCGTTTCGACATCGGGGGTTAATTGCACCGGCAGTCCGCGAATGCCCAGGACACCGAACAAAAGGACGAGAATAACCCCCACGCAAACCGATACGGGCTTATTTATGGCAAAACGAATAAAATCCATGGTAATTCAGAACCGTCCGGTTGAATGATCCCTGCAGCGGGAATTTCCGTTGCAGGGACCGGGTTGACCCATATCGTGTGGAAAACAATTCAAACATTCCGCTGAAACACCCAGCATGGGTGAATTCGCAAAAAGAACGATCCGTGAATGACTGTTTGCGGGTTCATCGACATTTACTCAGTCGCTTTTTCCCCGATAGCGGGGACATGGCCCGGCGCATCCACCACCTGCACCGCCTGATCCGGCTGCAGCCGCTCGTTGCCGTCCACCACCAACGGCATACCGGCCACAATATAAGGCGCCTCTACCCCAAGCCATTCACCGTCCACGGCCAGCGTTTCAATGGGCAGCATCTTTGCTTTGCCCGCTTCGACTGTGTAGACAAAGGTTTTGCCTTGAACACGGACCAATGCATCCCGGGGTATCATTTTCAGCCGGCGTGTGGGCCCGGTGGGCACGTTGACCTGGGCGGACATATTTTGAAAAAGCCCGTCCGCGTATGTGATATCAATCTTGACATCAAAGGTTTTGCTTTTGATGTTAACCTGGGGGACCACCGCCGCCACGGTGCCGGTGATCTTCTTGTTCATGGCAGGAATCGTCAAAGTGACGGCCTGCCCCAGCTTTACATAAGGCATCAAGTCCTCTGAAAGCGGCACCCGAACCACCGCATCGTCAACAGCCGCCAACAGGCAAATGGGCACGCCGGGAGCGATCCACTCGCCTTGATTTTTGTAACGCCCGAGCACAAGACCGTTAAACGGAGCCTGAATGCGACTTTTTTCCAGTTCCAGCCGCTTTTTGGACAATGAAATCCGCAGCCGCTCACGGTCAACCAGCATTTCCCGGAGCCCGAAGGCCAGATCATCATAATTCTTCTCACTGGTGGCGTCCTGGCGAAAAAGAGTTTCAAATCGATTGAGATTTTTCTGTTTATTCTCAATCTGGATTTCGACCTGGGCGATCTGCTGCTCAATCAAAGCAATATCTTTGCGGGTAAAATCGGTATTCAACTGGAGCAGTACATCCCCCTTGCGCACCACTGCGCCTTCCACCATACGGTGGCTTTCAATCAGGCCGCTGATCTCCGAAGAAATGCCGGCACTCTGATCGAAGTCGACAATTCCCACCAGGGAAGTGGTCGGGGCCAGCTGTTTTTCGAACACTTTGGCCACGGCAACCCGTGTCGGCGGCGGCTGGGCCGCAGCAAACCCGGCAGCCAGGACGATGAATGCAAAACTTGCCAACCAACGCATGAATGGCTCCTTTAACCCAGAACATCTGTATGTGGACGAAATACATCCACTGCGCCTTGGAAAGGCACAACGGCAGAACTCCCAACAAGTGTTCAGCAATATCCCAATATACCCGATTTATCAACCGTACAAAGACGTTATAAGCGGATCAGCTATTGCCGCCTTACCTTTTTTTCTCTGTGTGCTCTGCGGAGAATCTTGACTATCTTCGTCTTCATTAAAAAAAAGTCTCTGTAAAAACCCGGGAATCGGGAAATCGCCGGTCAATGATCCGGGTGGCATCACGCACCATTTCACGGCGACCGCAAAGATAAAAGTCATAAGTGCCCCGGGAAAGGCAATTTTCAAGGAAACCGGTTACCCGGCCGGAATAGGCGTCCGGGGGCCGGCCGTCATGGGCCCCTGACCCGGGAATGCAGGGTGAATATTGTTCAGCGGATTGACTCAATATGTCACGGTAGTATAGCTGCCTCTGGGTCCGTACACCGTGCAGCAGGCAGAAGCCGCGCACGCCGCTGCGGACAAACGCCACAAAGGGGGCGATGCCGGTGCCGGTGGCAGCGAATACGGCCCGCCGGCCGGCGGACTGATACAAAAAAAAACCGAACGGCGCCGAGATTTGGAAACGATCGCCGGCCTCCGCCCGGGCCAGGGCGGGCGACAGCCGCCCCCCGGGAACATGGCGAACGCATATGGACAGGGTCCTGTCTTCGGGGGCGCCGACCAAGGTGTAGTCCCGCGCAGCAGTATCCCCGAAAAGGGTAATCTTCTGCCCGGGCCTGAATTCAAACCCCGCGGGCCGGGCAAAGTGCAGCTCAAAAGTGCCTGACGTCAACGAACGCCTGTGGTCAAGGGAAACACGATAGCATTGCTGCCGGTTGCGTCCGGTGCCCATAATCACTCCCTGACGGCCGTGCTACCCGTGCCAGAGCGTTTCCTTGCAGCCGGCCAGATGATTGCAGTAACGCGCGGCAACAAAGAAGTAATCCGACAGACGGTTCAAATAGACCAGCATCTGCTGCGCACCCTCAAAGCCCAGCGCCTTCTCTTCGGCCAGGCCGACCACGTGGCGTTCGGCCCTCCGGCACACGGTGCGCGCCACATGGGCCCATGCCGCGGAAGGATGCCCGCCGGGAAGGATAAAGGCATTGAGCGGTTCCAGGTGATCTTCCATGGCATCGATCTTATCCTCGAGCCATTGGGGGGCGGCCTCCGAAAAAGGCGCAAGCTGATCCGCAGCCGGCGAACCCGGGACCGTCGCCAGCCATGCGCCCACATGGAACAAGTCGGACTGGATGCGCACCAACTGGGCGTTGACCACATCTGCTGCACGGTCCTCAGGCAGTGCCGCCACCATGGCCCCCACCGCGGCGTTCAGTTCATCCACCGCTCCGTATGCCGCGATACGGACATCGTTTTTGGCCACCCGTTCCCCGGAAAAAAGGCTGGTCCGGCCCTGGTCACCGGTTCCGGTATAGACTTTCATGGTACTGCCTCCGGGCGTCGGGACGCTTGGGCGGCATCGTCGATGCGCTCGAACATTTTGCGCGGCGCATTGCAGATCGGGCAGACATACGGCGGTTCGTCGCCCACATGAATATAGCCGCATATAATGCAGCGCCATCGTTGGCTCATGGGTCACTCCTGTGTTGGCATGGATTATGATCATTCATATGCGGAATCGCACCAATTGGCAAGATGCTGCGGTCAAAATTACATTTAACGCCAACCTGGCCCGACGCCCGAATGACCGGAAGAGCGCGGCCCCCTCCTTTTTTGCCACGGACCGCCAGAAACCATGGGGCAGACAAACACGGTACCTGGATATTATTAGACCGCTTGAACCCAAAGCCCGGGATTGCTATACTACGGCCCTATGGTCAAGAAACGGGAGACGCCATTGCGGCATCTTTCGAGGCCCGCAACGCACACGGAGAAAAATGAAGGTGGGAAATTATCTAATGATCGATATCGGCGCCGGCACCATGGATATCATGTGCCATGTGCCGGAAGAAAACATGCACTACAAAGCCGTGGTTCAGTCGCCGGTGCGCACCCTCGGCGCCGCCATCGCCGCAACGGGCGGCAATTTGCTGGTCACAGGCACCGAGATGGGCGGCGGGCCGGTGACAGAGGCCCTGAAGGTCCGGGCACGCCAGGCCAGTGTGGTGATGTCGGCGTCGGCCGCGGCCACGATCCACCACGACCCGGACCGGGTCAGGGCCATGGGCATTCAGATCGTGCCCGATCAGCAGGCCCGGAACATGCAGGGCAACCCCGACTATACGGCGGTGGTCCTGCAGGACATCGACCCGGCGCGGATCAGGCAGATCGTCACCGGTTTCGGACTGCCGTTTGAATTCGAATCCGTTGCCGTTTGTGCCCAGGACCACGGGGTCGCGCCAAACGGGGTCTCGCATCTCGAATTTCGCCATCAACTGTTTAAATCCAGGCTGGATGCCCACCCTTATCCCCACACCCTGCTCTATACACCGGAGGGCCTGCCGCCCGAATTCAACCGCCTCAAGTCCATAGCCAACAGTGCGGCCGGCCTGCCCACCCGGCAGGTCTATGTCATGGACAGCGGCATGGCAGCCATTGCCGGAGCGGCCATGGATGCCTCCCTGATCGACAAAACGAGCTTCATGGTGCTGGATATCGCCACCTCCCACACCGTGGGCGCCGTACTGGAAAACGACGAACTGATGGGCAGTTTCGAATACCACACCCATGACATCACTTTAGAACGGCTCGAGGAACTGCTGCACGACCTGCCCGAAGGAAAACTGGACCACCGGCGCATCCTGGCCGAGGGCGGCCACGGGGCTTACCTGCGCCGGGCGCCGGGCTTTGACCGCATCGAAGCCATCGTGGCCACCGGCCCGAAGCGCAGGCTGCTCACGGCGTCCACATTGCCCATCACCTGGGGCGCCCCCTGGGGGGACAACATGATGACCGGCTGCGCAGGGCTTTTAAAAGCGGTGATGCATGCGCAGGGAATGAATGCACCGGGCTCCTTTTAAAGGGATTGCAGCAACAAATCCGGGCTTTCTGTGAATTCATCATTATTTGTTTGTCAGACGCTGCGGCGGACCCTAAAATGGTGGCCATGAAAATTCACCCGACCCGAATGGCGATCTGGATCACGGCCGCACTGGCCGCGCTGATCCTCTTTGCGCTGGCCGCCGTCCTGGTTGCGCTTCCCGCCTATATGCAGTCGCGCCTGATTCCGCAGGCGGCCCATGCCCTGGGGCTCGAACCCGAGACCGTGCAGGTCCGCCGCATCGGCCTCTGGGGAGCGGATGTGGGGCCCATTCGTCTGCGCAGCGGCGGATCAACCGTATTTTCCATCGGCGCACTGCTCATCGACTACTCTCCCGCTTCGCTGCTCGGCGGCTGTATTCAGGGCATCACCCTGGTCGCCCCCCGCATCGAACTTTCTGCAGCCGCCGGGAATATCGCCATACCGGGACTGTCGTTGCCGGCCAGTGACGGAAAAAATGACAAAGCCACCTCCCCGCCCGACCTCAAGACATTGATTCCCGTCGGCATTCAATGGATACGCATAGAACAGGCCGAGGTGGCGATCCGCACGGACCGCCTCCGCCTGCCCGTTATGCTGGATGCCGATATCGACACCCGCCATCTGAACCAGGGCCGTCTCAGCGGCCAGGTGCAGCTATCCATTGTGGGCAACCGGGTTTCCCTGGATGCCGCCATATCCCAGCCGGACAACCTGGCCCGTTTGGTCATCAACAGCACCGGATTCAGGTTGCAGACCCTGGATCAAGCCGGGCTGCTCCCCGAATCGGCGCAAATAAACGGCATGGCCGACCTGGCGGGAGAGTGCCGGTTTTCCATCGATCCGCCGGCGGTGCGGAATTTCTCATTGACAGCCGGTCTGCAGGATACCCGGGTCCGGATTCACTCCACACGGATCGAAAACCCACCTGGCGACAATTCCGGCCGGCCGCCCATTATCGTGGCCATCCAGGGGGATGACCCCGCGCTGATCCAGTGGTCCTGCACCTCTTTTGAAGTAACTGAACCCGCAAAACTGGAGATCGCGCAATTATCGGGCGTCTGGCGTCAATTGCCGACAGGATGGTCCATGAAAGCCGACATCCGGGCCTTGCTGGCGGCGCAAACCGTCATGCAGGGAATTGAACTCAAAAACGAGATGCCCGTCGACAGCCAGGTTGAAGCCCTCCGGGCCGCCGACGGCCGCCTCTCCGTCACGGCCGGTGTTGCCGCCGGCGGGGAACTGTCCCTGGCCACGGAGCAGGCAGCCATCAGTGCTGTCAATGTCCGAATGAACATCGAGGGTCGGCTGGATACCGGCACGCTGGGGGCAAAAAGCAAGTTGGCCGCCGACAGCCTGCATATCGAATCCCCCGCGCTTGCGGTCAGCATACCGAAACCGACCATCAACGGGACCATCACCCTTGCGTCGCCGGACGATGGCGAAGCCTCGACGTTCAGCGCCCGGACCGTACTTTCCGATATCCGGTCCTGGACGGGAGCCGCAAATCTGGACCTTCCACAGCTTGAAATCAATGCATCCGGCCGGCAAATCGCCGGTACAGCACCCTGGCATTTTACCGCAAACCTCAAAACTGCGCAGGCGGTCATCAAAGACCCGGGCCGGAAGTGGGCGGCCAGCGGCGTATCGCTGGACATGCCCCTGGCATGGCCCCCGCCGGACAAAGGACAAACCGGCAGGCTGGAAATCCGCGGCATCCAATGGAACAGCCGCCGACTGGGCGGCATTAAGGGGACCGTAAAGCAGCGTGCCCATGGTGTGGATATGGACCTGCGCCATGACAGTAGACTTTTCCCGGGCCTGATCGTCTTGATGACTGGCGGCACAAACAACAACGATGCGCAGCTCGAGGCGCGCATACCGGCCTACGAACTGGATGAAAGCGCGAACCTGAGCCGGTTTTTTCCTGCAGCGGCAGGGATACTGGTCAAGGGACGGTTGACGGCAGGCATCCAGGCGGGCATCCGGGGCGGGGCACTTTACGGAAAGGGTCACCTGCTGTTGGAAAACGCCGGCCTGCGGCAGGAAGCGCGCCAGCTGAGCCTCGATGGCATTCGCCTGGAACTGCACATGGATGATCTGATATCATTGAAAAGCGCTCCAAGACAAAGCCTTCAGATTGGGCAGCTGCAATTCGGCAAACTGGCCGCCCGGGCCCTGGACGTCAATTTCCAGCTGGAGCGCGGGCAGACGCTCTTTATTGAAAAGGCCGCGGTCAATTGGTGCAACGGCCGCATCAATACATCCACCGTTCGCATTGCACCGGGGGTGGACGATTACGATGTCACCCTGTTCTGCGACCGGCTCAACCTGGCCATGGTGCTCGATCAGTTGGGTGCCGCAGAGGCCAGCGGCGAAGGAACGGTCAATGGTCGCCTTCCCGTGCGCTGGGCCGACGGCAAATTCAGCTTTGACAACGGGTTCCTCTATTCTACCCCGGGCCAGGCCGGCGCGATACAGCTCTCTGGCACCGAAGTGCTGCTTTCCGGTGTCCCTGCGGGCACCCCCCAGCACACCCAGTTGGATATTGCCACTGAGGCGCTGAAAGACTATACTTACCAATGGGCCAAGCTGAATGTCTCCAGCGATGGGGACAATTTGCTGCTCGCCCTGAAATTCGACGGAAAGCCCAACCGTTTGCTGCCGTTTGCCTACGACCAGTCCCTGGGGCAGTTCAAACGCGTTGGCGGCAGCGGCCAGGCCGACTTCAAAGGCATCAGCATCGATTTGAACTTTACCAGCCCTTTGAATGACATCATCCATTACAAGGATCTATTACGACAAAAATAAAGGAGCGTTTCATGCGTAAACACATTGGATTCGCGGTATTGGCGGCCCTGTTGCTCTTTGGGGCCCAGGCCTGCCAAACCCAGCACAAGATCGAAACCGTGCACAAAATCGAGGTGGCGCCCATGCATATCACCATCGATGTCAACGTCAAGGTGGACAAGGCGCTGGATGATTTTTTCGGTGAACTGGATGCGGCCGAGGAAAACATCAAATAGCCGCCTCAGCAAACATGGTTCAACGTATAGAGCTATAAGGCATTAAAGGAGCAGCCCTATGAAACGAAAGACACTTATTATAATCAGCCTGTTGATTTTGAGTATGGTCACCATTGCCGGCGCCTGGGGAGACGACATCAAAGCGCGCATGCATGCCCGACTGGGGGACATCGTGGAATTGAAAGCCCGGGGAGTGGTGGGCGAAAACAACCAGGGATACCTGACCGTGCTCAAGGGGCCCACCCACAAGCAGGCCGTCATCGATGCCGAAAACAAGGATCGACGCATCATCTACCGGGCCATTGCCAAAAAGCAGGGCACCACGGCCGAACTGGTGGGCCAGCGGCGCGCCTTGAAAATCGCGCAGAAAGCCGATGCGGGCACCATGATACAGAGCAAGGGCGGTGCCTGGACGAAAAAGTAGCGCTGTAAAAAAAGGCAGGGTCCCTTTCCGGTGCCCTGCCTTTTTGCATTCAATGGGGGCGGGCTATTTTACCGCCTCTTTCAATGCTTTACCGGGGGTAAAGCGGGGGACTTTGGCGGCCTGAATCTGCATGGGCGCACCGGTCTGGGGATTGCGCCCCGTGCGTGCTTTTCGCTCGCTGACTTTAAAGCTGCCAAAACCCGAAATTTGAACCGGTTCACTTTTTGACAACGCATCGGCGATGGCATTGAGTACGCAATCCACCGCCTCTCTGGCCATTTTCTGGGTACCCACTACGGGTGCCACCTGATTGATCAAATCGGTTTTGTTCATCTTTCATCTCCTTCTTTCCAATTAGATATATGGAATAGATAGAATGGGAATTAGTTGATGGGGTAAGCGCAATATACCGGGTGATGACGCGTTTAACAACCCAAATTGTGCTTTATCTTTGACAGGCAGGCAAAATGCCTCTAATAACCCGGCAGTTCGGCATGCCATCGAGCTTTCGATTTTCGCTGCCGGCACTTTCACGGAGGGCTTTTTTTCGCCTTATATGGGTAGACGGGGACGTATATCAGGTTATAAGTTAATTAAAAATTAACTTATAACCTGATATACGTCCCCACCTGCCACCTGCTGGGTCCCCACAGGCGTTTGCCGAAAATGTGACACAACCAAAGCGAGCCGTCCCATGACGAATGCAATGACACAGGAACTGAGGAAACGGCTGCGGCACATCAGCCGGGGATGGATTGACCGGGGACTGCCCACCCGTCAACGGCTGGAACAGACCGTGCTTGAACTGACCGACTGGAAAGTGCAAAACCAGGTGCAGGGCATTTGGGCTCAGTCCCCCCGCATGATCAGCGCCACCCTGGACGACGGCATGGGATATGGCCTGGCGCTCATCGAGCAGTACGCTGCGATCATGGGAATATCTGTCAACCACCTGGGTTTATTACAAAAGCCTGAAAAAATCATTGCGGCCTGCAACCAGGAAAAGCCTGATTTTGTTGGACTCACCGTTCTGCAACTCGATTCGGACGACGACCTGGCCAAAGTGGGACTCAACCTTCCGCCGGGCACCTGCCTGATTGCCGGAGGGCCTGTTTTTCAATATGATCCGGATATGGCCACACGCTGCGCCGTTGATCATGTGGCCAAAAATGTTGCGTACTTCATCGATTACCTGCTGGACTGGACATTGGACAATGGCCCCGCGCGCTAACCAGAAAATGACGCCGTCGGCCGCCCTGATGATCGTTTTGGTATGCCTCATTTTCGGCGCCAATGCCGTGGCCATCAAAATCTGCATGACCGGTATCGGGACCTTTACCGCCGCGGCCGTGCGATTCGCGCTGGGCGCCTTGGTCATTTACATCTGGGCCCGCATAACCGGCCGCAGCTTCCGTGTCAAGCGCCGGGATATGCCCTTGCTGTTGATCCTTTGCGGCCTGGTCACCCTCCAGCTTTCGCTGTTTTATCTCGGGCTTTCCAAAACGCTGGCCTCCCGGGGAGCCCTGGTGGTCAATGCGGTTCCGTTTCTGGTATTGATTTTTGCACACTTTTTCATACCGGGGGATCGCATGACCTTCGGCAAGGCAGGCGGCATGCTCCTGGGTTTCAGCGGTGTGGCGCTGGTCTTGGCGGAAAACAGCCCCCTCGGCGGCGGATGGCGCAGCGGTGACGGCATTGTCCTGTGTGCCGCCATATGCTGGGCAGCCGGTGCCGTTTTTACCAAACGGATCATTCACCGGTTCGATCCGTTCCAAATCGTTCTATATCCGTTGACTTTTGCCGTTCCCATACAGCTTCTGGAAGGCTGGCTATGGGATGCCCCCATGGTCTCCCATCTGAGCGGCACCATTGTAGTGGCTCTGCTCTACCAGAGTCTGGTCTGCACCGCCTTCGGGCTGGTGGTGTGGAACAGTATGCTCAATCGATACGGGGCGTCCATGCTGCACACCTTTGTTTTCATCATCCCCATCGTCGGGGTAGCCGCCGGGGGGCTGATCCTCGATGAACCCATCACGCTGCGGCTGGTCGCTGCAGCAGCGCTGGTGGCCGCCGGGATCGGCCTGGTCAACATACGCTCCGGACGCAGCATCCCGGCCTCACCGGTGGGCAGGAGTTTTTAGCTATTGTCCAACCCCAAATGGCACCTTGTGGTTGGACACTATCCTTTGATGATCAGATAAATCAGGTACAAGACATAACATCCGAGCAATATTCCGCCATTGGTGCGGGAGACTGTGGATGTTTTACGCATCATCCACCAGGTCAGCGCACTGACGGCCACCATGACCAGGTAGTCGATCCAGAGGCCGGAAGCATAAAAGCCGCCGGGAATCGGTATGGGGCGGACCATGGCGGCCACCCCGAGGACGCTGAGCAGGTTAAATACATTGCTGCCCACCAGGTTGCCGATACTGATATCCATCTCCTTGCGAACCGCCGCCACAATGGATGTGGCCAACTCCGGCAGTGAGGTGCCGAATGCCACAATCGTCAGGCCGATGAACTTCTCACTGACTCCCAGGATCGACATGACAACCACCGCGGAGTCCACCACCAGTTCCGCTCCCCCGATCACACCGGCAATACCGAAACCGATCATCAGCAATTGTCTGCCGCGTGAAGGCACATAGCCGATCTCCGCCACTTCACCCGTCAGCGCACCCACCAGACCGACGCTGGCGTCGGGCTTTTCTTTGCGGGCCCAGTAGTAATTCATGAACGTGTAGATGACCACCCCGGCAAACAGCGTCATCCCCTCAAAACGTCCCAGCAAACCGTTGGAAGAAAGCAGCAGGACATATACCGAAATCGCCAGCATGATGGGGATATCCCGGCGCACCACCGAAGGATGACAGGTTATGGGCTGCAAAAGGGCCGCAGCGCCCAGAACCAGGGCGATGTTGCAGATATTGCTGCCCACAACATTGCCCACGGCAATCATGCTTTTAGATTTAAGGGACGACACCACACTCACCAGCAGTTCCGGTGTTGAGGTGCCGAAGGCCACAACGGTGAGGCCGATAACTATGGGCGTCACCCCGAGACTGCGGGCGAGACTCGAAGATCCCTTGACCAGCCAATCCGCGCCATAGTAAAGCAGTGCGAACCCGACCAGGCAAAGAAGCGTATGGAGCAGCATGCAAAATCTCCCGGCAACGATATCAGCGGTCCTTAAACCGCCGGGTTGCCAATATGGGCTGATCTAATACAATCTCAATCGGTTGTCTCTTTTTTAAAAAACATGGCCACACCAGGCGATTGTTCCTGGCGCTGCCCATACTCCGGCCGCTGACAGGGTTCAAACCCCAAATTGCCCAGGAGCCGCTGAAGCCCCGGATTGTTGGTCAAGGAGATAAACCGTGAAAAGGCCATCTGCCGCATTTCCTGCATAAATGCCTTGATCATGAAAACGCCCACCCGCTGGTTGCGGAATTTGGTGGAAATGGCCAGTGCGGCAATTTCCACCGTACGGGGGTCGATGATTTTTTTCTCCACGCACCCTACCACGATATCATCGATGAGAGTGACATAAAAATTATCCCGATGCGTTTTTAAATAGGCTTTGGTGCGCGGCTTCAAAAACCCCTGATGGCGATACAGTTTCAGTATGCCGTCCACCAAACGCATATCCGCCTGGGCACTCATGGGTTTGAAGCACTCGACATAGTTGTTGGCGATCAGGCTGCCGTGCCCCTCGATAGTAAACAGCTCATGTTTAATCATATTTTTGCCGGCCGGCAGAATGTGCACACGGTCATATTGCCCTGCGTCGATTTGTATGCATATCCGTTCCAGAGCACCCCTGAAATTGACGTTGGCGATCAAATCATCCCCGCCCTGGATGCGGGTGCGAATGTCGCGGGTGGTAATGGCATTGATGATGCGCCCCTGCTGATCCATAAGCGCTTTTCGCTCGATGAACACCAGTTTGTAAACCCGCTCCTGCTGGTCCAATACATGGCGGTAAAAATCCAGCTCCGGCAACACGCGTGCGATCCGGGTCCCGGGCAGCCGCCCGTGCAGTTCCCTGAACAGTTTCTGGTTGGCAAAGCGGTTGGGCATATTGTGATAGAGCGTCGTCGAGACCCCCTGGCGATGGAGGAACTTGATATCCTCCACAATCTCCTTGAAATAGTCCCGCAGAATGCCTTCCCGGCAGGCAATGCAAACCGTCTTGCCCCTCAAGGCACGGGTATATTCTTCGATATAGAGTCTCGGCATGGCGTCCCTAAACCCTTTCCAGTCGCACCAACCTGCACGACCAGGGACGGGGATGAAATTATGCGTTTATCATACGAAACGCATAATTTCATCCCCGTCCCTGGTTCCTTTGACTATAGGATATCTGCTAACAGTAACAAAACACATATAAAACAGCAAGATTTGGTCGTTGGTGGGAAAATGGAGAAGTGCGTGGGGTTATGATGATTCAAGTTGACGGTCAATGCGGCGCCAAACCGTCCAAATAATCCAGGATACGTTCCATGAGAGCACAGGACCGGGAAAACGGCGCATCGGCAGAAAGGATCTCCTGTTCCGTTTGTATGAAGTCGGCAGGTATAAGCTCGGCGGCACAATGGCGCACGAGATCCCGGGCATGGGGGCGGTCCATTTCCAGGTGAAACTGAAGTCCCACGACCCGATCCCCGTATACAAATGCCTGGTTCCGGCAGGCCGCACTGGATGCCAGCAGCCGGCCGCCGTCCGGTATCTCAAATGTATCCCCATGCCAGTGGAGCGCCTCCCACTGGGAGGGGAAAATTTCCGCAATGGGCAAGTCCAGTATGCTGCTCTCCAGGCGAATCGGAAACCATCCGATCTCGGTGTGGAGGTTGGGCCGCACCTGTGCGCCCAGGGATTCGGCGATAAGCTGGGCGCCCAGGCAAATCCCGAGAACCACTTTGCCCCCCGCCAGGGCTTTTTTTATGGCGTTTTTTTCCTCCGCCAGCCAGGGGTAATCGGCCTCATCGGCAACACCCATAGGCCCGCCCATCACCACCAGCCAGTCGATGGCGTCCATGTCCGGTGGCCGCTGGCCATCGAAAAAACGCGTGGCGGACAGTGCAAATCCGCGCCTTACGGCCCATGACTCAATAATTCCGGGCGATTCAAAGGGTACGTGCTGAAAATAGTGGAGCTGTTTCATGGACCGCCGTCATGTGAAAAAAGGGAGTGGGGGTGGATTCAACCCGCTCTAGTCAAAAATTTCCAACCCCTGGGGCTTGTGGTCCGGGGCCAGGGCGTGCATATAACAGCGATCACATAAAAGAACCGCATTGTCTGCGGCAACGTTTTCTGCGGATACTTCAATAGCTTGTCCGCAGCTGGAGCAGACCGCCGTTTCCCGGTCTCTGGGCTCGGATATCATGGGGGCCTCCTTGTCTTTGTTATCGAAACCGCTGAATAGACCAACCTGAAAATAGGGTAGCAAAAAGGCTGCCAAGATTCACACTATCCGGAAATTTTAATAACGCACTGATATTAAATTATTTTATAATATTTATGGATTGACGGAAAAAAGAGGCAAACAATCACAAAGAACAATTATGTTGATATCCGGGCAAAGAAAATACATATATGTAATATCGATGCCTTTCAAAAACAGGCTTCAGACAGTGTCCAGCGAGAAAGGCGGGTTGCCGCAGACGGGGATAACCCCGCCTACATTTAAGCGTTTGGTCTCGTTGGGGGTGGGCTTTATGCCCACCCGTTGTGTAACTGCCGGGTCTCGTCCGGTCAATCCCGAAAATAGATCATGGAAGGGTCAGGCCGGCCGATATAACAGGTTCTGGTAAACCCATAATGACGGATCAGGCGCAACGCCCTTTCGGCCTCCTGCCGGTCGGAAAACAGCCGCATGCGGCTGCGGCCGTCCGTCAACAGCCATCGGCTTCCTTCGCGTTTGAGCTCAAGCCGCCCGGGATCGAACGCAATGCAATCCTCATGGGCCAGGCTTCCGGACGGGGCCTGGCCGTCTGCAAGCCAGTATTCCATGGACGGATCGGGACGCCCGACAAAACAGTGCCGGTCCATGCCATAGTGCTGGATGGTTTTCAGGGCGCTGCGGGCCTCCGCCTGATTCGGAAACACTTTCATGCGGCTGCGGCCGTCTGTGAGCAGGTAACGCCCCGCTTCGGCTTTAACCTGCAGTTGTCGCGGCTCGAATGGAAGGCAGTCTTCCTGGATGTCCAGCCTCTCGCCCGGGGCCTGCACCAGGGGCCCCCTTCCCGGATCAATCCGGCCCGGCGGCCTTGAAGGCTTTGTCCTTTTGGCTTCAAAAGAGACCTCCAGCCATCCCGGCCCGGAGGTTGCACCGTCGGCCACCCGGGGATAGATCATGCGCCCGTCCAGTCGATTTTGTCCAATGGTTCCCCAGACCACTTTGGTTTCATGGGCGCTGGCCTTATACCACCAGACTGCGGCAAACCGCCCGTTGCCGGTGCGCCCCTTAAAAATGGTTGCCGGAGAGGCGGCGCCGATGGCCCCGAATTCCATGGTAATGCGATCCCCCTGCTGGATGACTTTCAAGGTGGTTCGATCATCAATGGGCTGGTTCACCGGTCGACGGTCCATAAAAATATCCGCCCCCTTCAGCTTGACCGCATAGTCGCCGGCAATGGTCTTTGCATCGACGGCAACAGCCCAAATCGCTAAAATGGCAGCCATGGCAAAGGCAAGTGAAAAACGTCTCAACATACGACCTCCTTCTCATTGGATCAATACCAGCCCGGCAACCCAGGACATGGCGGATTGATCCGCGTCTGCTTTACGGGTCAGGGTCTTGCCGGACCATCCGGCTGCCTGCATGAGTGCGGACACATCGATGCCGAATCCGGACATGGACGGGCGGGCCAACTGCGGATTGCGGCATCGCCCCCCGCCTAAAGCGCGGCAGGATTCGTGGTCCGGACAAAAAAGTTGTTTGCAGCAACCTCCGGCAAACGCCGCGGCATCGGCAAACCCCCTGTCTATGGCGGATCGTTCAACACCGGAAACGATCTCGTGAAGCAGCGCCATAATCTCGCGGCGCTCATCGGAGAGCAGGATTTCAGTGGGCACATCGATTTTGACCGCCAGGGCCGTATCGAAATGGCGCAGCAGCGCCCGAAAATGTGCGGGGCCGGCCACTTGGGGCGGACAGCTCATGGACAGGCCGAAGTTGCTGCACCGTGGTTGGCGGCACAGCATGGCAAGATCGTCCCGTACAGAAATCTTGCCGGCCGCAATGACGGCTGCCGCCGTGGCGCCGAGCCGAAGCGCCATTTCAACCAGGGATTTGAATGTGTCGATGTTTTTTTCTGCGCCCATGCGAACCCCTGATCGATGTTTGTAAAGCCGTTGGCCGGCCAAGATAAAATGACGATCACGCGCGGGGTATCGTCCTGGCCGGTTGATTGAAGGAATGACGGATTCTACCGCATCGGGGTGCGATTGTGAAGGGCCATCCGGTCAATACCACACCACATCGCCCGGATCGTAGACCACCTGAACCGGCTGCCCCGGTCGACAGGTCAGTGCGGAATTCGCATCGGGAAGATAAATGGTCAAAATCGTACTGCCCACCAGCACGGATGCACACGTACGGCCGGTGGACTGCTCCAGGCTCAACCGCAGCAAAAGACCCGAAAGTGCGTGGCGACCGGGGGGCACTGCAACGTCCGGCAGGTGCAGATTGAGATGCCGGGCATCGATGGCGGCCGCTGCCGTCCGAAGATTTTCCGGCGCAGCGGCCGCCAGGAAATACTGATCTTCGGTCAGTGCCCTGACGGCGTTGCCGGCCGCCCTTTTCCAGGGGCCGAAAATCAGCGTCCGGCGGCCGCTTCCCATAGGACGGCCGTGAAACAGGTGCAGGGTGTGGGTACAGATATCCTCCAGCCACTCCGTGTCGTGGCTGGAAATGATCAGTGTGGTGCCCCACTTCCGGCGGGCATGCAAAGCGGCGTCCTTGATCATCCGGGCACTGGCGGCATCCACACTGGTGGTGGGTTCGTCCATAATCAGCACCTCCGGCCGCAGGGCCAGCCGCGCCGCCAGGGCGACCCGACGAGCCTCTCCGCCGGACAGGGCATACCACGGCCGCCGGCCGTAGTCCGCCACATCCAGACCCACCATGGTCATGGCCGCCGCCACCCGCCGCTGTAATTTCCCATTGCCGTCGAGTGACCTCAAGCCGTAGGCGACGTTGTGGTGTACGGATCGCTTCAGTAAAAAAGAGTCCTGGGGCATCAGGGCCACCTTGCCGCGCACCGCTTGCCCGAAAGGTCCCTCCACCCGGCCGTTGAAACGGATTTTCCCCCGGCTCGGCGGCATGATAAATCCCAGCAGCGCCAGCAGGGTGCTTTTGCCACTGCCGTTGGGCCCCATCACACCGGTAATGGTTCCGGCCGCAACCGTCCAGCGGTCGACGGTTAAAACCGGTTCGCCGCCATAATTATGGGAAAGGGAATCGAGTTCGTATAAGGGCATCTGATTTCCGCAGCAGTTGGCAGTAAAGATCCGGGTCCAGAGGGCCCGGCGTTGGCCTGCCCCTGCGAGGGGCTTGAGTTGTTAAGCCCAAGTGATCTACAGCTGGGGTTCGCGCTGCGCGCGGGCCTGATCTTATGTATAGACAGAATTCATCAACTCGTAACTTATAACGCTTCTAACTCTCAACTTTGCCTGCGCCGTCGAAGCAGGGAGGCCGGCAGGGTCACCGCAAAGGCGATGAACAGCAACACCAGGCCCAGGGCAATGCCCGTGGCAAACATGCCCTTGCCGGTTTCCAGGGCGATGGCCGTAGTGATGGTCCGGGTATGCCATTTGATATTGCCCCCCACCATCATTGAAATCCCCACCTCGGTCATGACCCGGCCATAGGCTGTGAGCGCCGCTGCCAGAATGCCGTGACGGACCTCCCACAAACTGGTGACCAGCAGCCGGCGGCGGCTGGCGCCCAGGGAAATAAGGGTGGTGCGCAGGCCGGCGTCCATGCCTTCTATGGCTGTGGCGCTCAATGCAACCACGATGGGCAGGGCCAAAATAGCCTGGCCCACGGCAATCCCGGGCAGGCTGAAGAGAAGCCCCATTCCGCCCAAAGGCCCCTGGCGGGATATGAACGCATACACCAGCAGGCCGATAAACACCGTGGGCAGCGCCAGCATGGTGTCGACGACCAGCCGAACCTGTCGCCGCCCGGGAAACCTCAGGTGGCCCAGGACGAACCCCAGCGGCACCCCCAAAACCAGGCTGACCGCCATGGAAAAGCTGGATGCTTTCACCGTAGCGGCCACTGCCGAAAAGGTTTCCGGATCACCGCTGAAAAGCAGGCGAAACGCCTGGAACACACCCTGTAAAATATACTCCACAATACATCCTTGTGCGGGCGTCCGGAATCGGCGGCCGGCAGCCCCGGGTGCCCGGGACTGCCGATAGCTTACTTGGCGTTGGGTGTAAACAACTGTTTGCCCATCAGTCTGAAATCGGCAATCAGTTTTTGGGCCTGCGGGCTGCAAATCCAGTCGCTAAACTGTTTGGCCAGGTCGTTTTGGACCTTTGCACAGCGGGCGGGGTTGACCTGCATCACGCTGTACTGGTTTTTGAGAATATCGTCGCCTTCCACCACAACCACCAGGGGCGGGTTTCCGCCATGGGTATGCGCGTATTTGATAAACGTACCCCGATCGGTCATGGTGTAGCCGTTCTTTTGGGCAGCGATGTTGATGGACGCCAGCATCCCCTGGCCGGTCTGCACGTACCAGCTTTGTTTTTCAGGAACCGCACCACCGTTGGCCGCCCACAGCGATAGCTCCTTCTTGTGAGTGCCCGAGTTGTCGCCCCGGCTGACAAAGACCGCCGACTTTGCGGCAATGGTTTTCAGGGCGCCGGTAACGGACTGGCCCTTAATACCGGCCGGGTCGGCAGGCGGCCCGATAATGACAAAATCATTGAACATGACTTCCCTGCGGGCAATGCCGAAACCGGCCGCCACGTATTTCTGCTCCGCTGCGGGGGCATGGACCATAAGAACGTCCACATCGCAGTTTTCACCCAGCTTCAGGGCTTTTCCGGTTCCAACGGCCGTCCATTTCAGCTCGATACCGGTGGCTTTGGTAAACTCAGGGGAAAGGTAGTCCAGCAGACCGGTATTGTCCGTACTGGTGGTGGTGGCCATCATCAAGGTCCTGTCCGCCGCCCCGCAAGGCAACGCCATCAGCAACACCAGGCATAATAAAGTGCCCGCAACAATCCATCGGCCTGAATTCTTCATAACCCCTCCATATCCGTTTAATTTTGGTCGTTTGGTGGAAATATCATCTTGCCGCAGGATTCCAGGTCATAGCCTTTGAACCCGGCGGCCAGTTCGCGGAAAGCCTTTTCGTGAAGCAGGCTGAGAAAATCCTGCACCGTTGGATCGAAAAAGCGCTCTTTCAATATCAGCAGGTCGTAACGCTCCCGGCGCAGGGGGACAAAATCGAGCCCCAGCAATTCGGCAATGGGCTGTATGCCGGGGCCGGCATCTGCCGAGCCGCCCAGAACGGCCAGCCCGACATCCATATGGCGGGACACCTCCCGGTCATACCCCGCAAGCTGACTGCCTTCGATACCGGCCGCTTTCAATTCGCGGTCGAAAAGCAGGCGGGTCCCGGTGCCCAGTTTGCGGTTGACGATGGTCAGGCCGGGGTTACCCAGATCGGCCGTGGACCGGATATGCTTCGGGTTGCCCGCCGCCAGGATGTAGCCCTGCCGGCGATGGCAGAAATTGACCACCACCGGCGGCGGCAGGAATTCCTGCCCCAGGAATTCGAAGTTGTACTCATCCCCCTGGGACTGGAGCAGGTGGCTGGTGGCCACCTGGCAAAGCCCCTGCTTGAGGGCGCGAATACCGCCCATGCTTCCCAGGTTGCCGAACACCGCCAGATCGTCCGTATAGCGGGCATTGTACAAATTGATGGTCTGCTCCAGCAACGGGTCGTTGCTGCCGGCCATAACCAGCAATCCGTCGGTGGCCACCGACGGCCGCCGGGTGGCAGGCACATTCTGGGTATTGGCCTCCACCCACTGTTCCACAAGGTGCCGGGGAAAAATCCACTTTCCGGTCACTTTAGAGGCGGGCAGCCCCTTGTCGGAAATCAGGGTGTAGACCATTTTTTCATTGACCCCTAGGTATCGGGCAACTTCTTTGGTCGACCACAATACGCCCATGGCTGGTTCATCTCCTTTATCAGTTAATACGGCTACGTTTTAGACAATTAACACCGCCAGTGTCAATTCCTATATAAAATATAAACTAATAATAACCAAAATGAACGATAATAACCAAATCCGGCCCATATGCTATTGCCAGCCACCGGTCCTTATAGGTATCCACCCGGCAGTTGAAAGCCGCTATAGACCATGGCCAACTTATACAAACCCCATGACAAACGAAATAATGCCCGACAGGGCCATAGCTCATCTTGCGGATAAAGACAGTCTCATCCGGAAAATGATCGAGGGTTGCAACACCAGGTGCCGTCACGAAAATGCTGAGGGGGCCCGGAGACGATTTCCAGGAGAGGGATGAATTCGTCTCCGGGCCTGGGGGGAAGGAGCAAATGCACAACGATATGGCAGATTACCGCAATACACGCTCCATTTCGAAGAACAGATCCTGCTCACGAATGACGCCGACAATCTTGCCTTTCTGAAAAACCACCATGCGGCGGCAGTTGTTCCTGGCCATCATGTAAGCCACCTCCATCAAGTTGGCGTCGTGATCAATGGAAGGCGGCGTCGGCGACATCAATTCCCCCACCGGGGTTGTCGCCAACTGGCGCACTTCGCGGGTAAACATACCGGACCAAAACATCGGGGAGTATTGCATACTGTCCGCCGTGGACGGCTTGGGGGCGGACAAATAGCCTGGCAGTATTGCTTCCAGCAGATCCATTATAGCCAGAATGCCCTTCAGGTTTCCGTCGGCATCAAATACCAGCAAGCTCCGGTGGCCGGTTTCCATGATGCTGCCGGTGCGCATTTGAGGGGAAAAAGTCCGCTTGAGCTCCTTGATACCCTCGGCCACCGTCTGGCTTTCCAGCAACTGGGCATAAGCTTCCACAGGTATCATTACATCTTCCACTTTGCGCTCGACATCATCGGATGTCCCCGAGGCAGTGTGCTCACAGGCATCCAGTATTCGCAGCGCCAGCGTGTCTACATCACATGGTTTGGTGAGAAAATCGAAAGCCCCCTGCACTAGGGCCTTTTTGGCAGTATCGTCAGCACCGTGACCCGTGAGCATGATCACCGGAATATCCGGCTTTACGTGCTTGATTTCCGCCAGCGTCTCGTTCCCATCCATTCCTGGCATCCGGATGTCCAAAACCACCACGTCGGGAGCGTTGGCCAGTTGTGCCAATGCTTCCTGCCCATCGGCGGCCATAAGCATATTAAAACCCTTTTTTTCTAGTATTTTTTTGGTCGTTTCACGGAATTGGACTTCATCGTCAACCATCAATACGGTTATTTTTTTGCTCATGTCATTGTCTCCATCGTGTTTAGCGTCAGACCGGTTTTTCTTTCCCGATCCGCCCGTACGGCTCAGGCTCCTCTAACTACCGGCTGCGTCGGCTATACCATCAGGCGTAAAATAGTCAAAAATAGAACCACCGTCAGGGATGCCGTGATCAGCAGCGTCGCAACTGTACTCCGTTTGCCCATGCCCAGGCCGTATACCAAGCCCATGCCAACCAGTACCCATTTCCAGGGTTCGGTGAAAAAAAAGGAAAACGGCACCCAGGCAATCAGCAGAACAGGGCTCGCTCCGTAAGCAAAGACCCGCAGGACAAGCGAAAAGCGAATGTGCTGTCTGCTGCCGATGGCTATAACAAACCATGCAATGGCGGCGCACAGCACGGTCATCCCGAGGGCGTTCACCATCAAAATCGCACCCGGCAGAATATTGCCGCCGCCGGAGGCAGGCATAGCGCCTGCAGCAGCATAAAAGAAACTGGACAGAAAGAGCAGGCCCAATGCTTCTCCCTGGGTCGTGAGGGGGAAAATCTCACTGAACCAACGCCGCGGAGATAATATCAATCCCGGCAGCGCCCCCATGAATGCCTGACCGAAAAACAGACCGGTTTTGCCGCAAGTACGCTCGATCATTTCACATTACCCCCAATTTATAAAGAATGCCGGCAACCAGCATGATCAGGGTCAGGAGAAAAAAAACCCGCCGCTCGATCTCTTTGGTGTACCAGATTCTGCCCCTTCGAAAACGCACCGGAAAAGTGTCGGCAAGCCACCCTTTTGATTTTGATTCCATGGTGATCTCTTCTCCTTGCTCAGTCATTTCAAAACCCCGGCAGACCGCCGAATCCCCTGTAGTTCCAATATACGCCTGACACCAATAACAGTGCGATGTTGGCGATGATCCATATGGGCAGGCCGACCCGCAGGTAGTCCTTGGGCTCCAGGTAGCCGCTGGCGTAGACAATGGCGTTGGGCGGCGTGCCGATGATGAGACAATAGGCAAAGGACGAGGAGATGGCTGTCGCCATGGCCATAAAAGGCAGATAAGCGCTGCCCGGGTGCACCAGACCGGCCATATTCAGGGTTATCGGACCCACAGCGGCGGCGGCAGGGCCATCGGCCATCAGGTTCGTGATAACGGCCGTCAGCCCGTTGCTGACAGCCATCAGCGGCAGCCCGGCATCCATCCCCAGAGGCGCCAAAGCGTCCAGGGCGCTGCGGGCCAGCCAGTATGCGGCCCCGGTACTGTCCAGGGTGCGCCCGAAAATGATGGCACCGGCATAGAGCCAAACCACCCCCCAGTCGACCTTCTCCTGGTAATCCCGCCAGTTGACCACCCCAAAAAGCAGGTAGCCCACTGCGCCGGCCACCGCAATGACGCCGATGCCCAAACGTACAGGGTAGATCCCCAGGTTGTAGAACTCTTTTTCCGTAAACCAGCCGAACACCATCAAACCGAAAATAATCAGTGCGATGATCTGCTTGCGGTTCCAACCGCCCATACGGCTGATCTCATTTTGCAGATGGGCCATGGCCGGCTTCAACGAAGTGATCGCAGGTTTGAAACGCCAGTTAACCATCAGCCAGGTGGTCGGGATCATAAACAGCAGGAACGGAAAGCAGTATGTGATCCACTGGAAATAGCCGATGTCCATGCCGAACATGTCCGCCAGGTAAGTCATCATGATAACATTGCGGGCACCGCCGGAAGGGGCCCCGGGCCCGCCGACGTTGCAGGCCATGGCGATGGCGATCATAAGCATCTTGCCCAGTTCAGGATCGCTGGGGACTTCTTTCGTCAGGCTGTTCTGATAAAGCAACATACCGATGGGCAGGAACATGGCGGCCAGGGCATGGTCGGAAATAAAAGCCGCCAGGGGGGTGATGATCACAAAGAAAATGAGGGTGATCCAGCGCACGTTGGGGACCGCCAGCTTGCGGAACATCATCAGGCAGACCCGCTTGTCCACACCGGTTTTGACGAAAGCGGCAGCAAACATGAGACTGCCCATGATGAACCAACAGGCGTCGTCCCAGTAGAGCATGGCCACCTCCTTGCGGGTGGTCACGCCGGTAAAAACGAGCATCAGCCCGATGCAGAAGGCGACCCCCGGCAGGGGAATGCATTCGGTGAGGAAACACAGCACCACGAATACTGTCATGGCGATAGCCACCTTGATGTGCCAGGCGCCTACGTCGGCCGCCTTTCTGTCCTTGTCCGACAACTCTTCGTATTTGAGTCCCTCCTTACGAAGAGTCAAGGCGTTTTGCATCAACTGCCGGTAAGCAGCGTCTGTCTGCTGGGTGTCGATGAAGGTGCGGGCCTTGTCAAAATTAACCTGATCCGTATTTATTTTATTACTCTTGCACCATTTGAGATCGCGTTTGAGATACCGCTCCCGGGAAAGGGCGCCCATGTTCATGTTTCGTTCCATGATCTGGGCGCACAGCAACTGCCACTGCAGGGCGTCGGATTGGCTGGTGCCGAACAGCGCCTGGGTGATATGGGAAATCACCGCCTTCGGCCCGATGCGGTATTCGGTGCCCACGTCTTTCATTCCGTACGGCATGGGTATGATAAGAATTACAAAAAGCAACACCAAGGGAATGCTGAACAATTTCCAGTCTACATACTTATCGTAGCCGGTGACTTTTTTTTCCTGCTTTGCCATATTAGATTCCTCAACGTCGAAAGTGGTTTTCCTTTGCTGATCAATCTGGTTTCAGCGTCGCTATATGGACGGCCTATGCATGGATCACAATAACAGGCTGCACATCAAGCGTTTTTCAGCATCTCGCGCGGGGATTTCATCAGCCACCGCATGCGGGCCACCCGGATTTTCTCCTCTACACCCATTCGCCGGTGGTACGCATCGGTGGCTTTTTGGAGAATCAGGTCTGGATCCGCCGGCTTCATCAGGTAATCCACCGCCCCGGTTTGGAGCCCCTCCACCGCCGATTCCACAGTGGCATGACCTGTGAGCATAATCACTTCCACCAGGGGAAACTGCCTTTTGATCTCCTTGAGCGTGGCCACACCATCCATTCCCGGCATCTTCACATCGAGAATCACCACGTGCACGGCTTGAGCTCTTAACTTTTCCAGAGCCTCGGCACCGCTGGAGGCCGTCACCACGTCGACATTTTTTTTCCGCAACAGCTTTTCGGTTGTCGCCAGGAAGCGCTCCTCATCATCCACGATCATCAATTTAAGATTGTCCATCCTTCGTTCTCCTTTTTTCTATCTTCTTGCCACCGATCCTGAAAACCGGTCCTTACGGCATCTGGATACCCGGCAAAGAACTCAAACCTTGAGTCGTCCGATGGGAAGTTTTACGGTGAATTCGGTACCAGTCCCAACCTTGCTGGACACCGCCATTTTCCCGCCCATCTGCTCAATGATGCCATAGCAAACCGACAACCCCAGCCCTGTGCCTTTACCGACCGGTTTGGTCGTAAAAAACGGGGTGAAAATCTTTTCCAGGTTTTCAGGTTGAATCCCGGAACCGCTATCGCGCACTTCAATGGCGGCCATTCCGTCCGATCCATTGCTGACAGAGACATGGATAAGTCCTCCGGCACTTCCGTTCTTGTCCAGGATAGCGTCCATGGCGTTATTGAGCAGGTTCAGCAAAACTTGTTGAAGTCTGGACGGATCGGCCGTAACCCGTATTGTCTTTTCGGGTAACCGGCAGTCTATCCGAATGCTGTGCACTTCGGCTTTTTTCTTCACCATATCAATGATTTCAGGCACCACTTTGTCCAGCGCCACCAACGCGTCACAACCGTCTTCCTGGCGACCGAATTTTAAAATGGAGCGGGTGATTTTGGAGCAACGATCAATCTGCGTCTTGATCTGGTCCATACTGTCGGTAATTTCTTCATAGGATTCGCCCCTGGAAAGCTGGCCCGTTTCGACCATTTCCGTCTGGAGCGTCCGAATCAGTGACAGTTCGGCACTAATGACCTGCAAAGGATTGTTGATCTCATGAGCGAAACCGGCGGACATCTCCCCCAGCTCCGCCAGGCGCGATGCCCCGACAAGTTGCTGGCTCAGCAGCACTTTCTCAGTGTCGGTTTTTTCCATTTTGCGGACAATGGCACCGGTCAGCGTAAACGCCGCCCACACAATGCAGGCGCCGCCAATCAGCGAAGTCAACGCCACCGGAAGCCAGGATTTGCGCAGGGCGCTGAAAGCATCCGCTTTCTCCTGACGCACCACAAGCAACCACTGCCGATCCTTGAGCCAGGCGGTGGCATAAAGAAATATCTCCCCCCCTTCCGGGCTGTGAATCATAGTATGGACGTCATCGCCCTCGGGGGGGGTCGGAATGGGCTCCGGAGGCTTTTCCATCAAAGTACCCCCGCTTCGCCGGTCGGTCTGAAGCACGCCCTGGCTGTTGAGCAGGTAAGCCTCACCGGTTTTCCCTATCCGCACCTGCCGCACCAGGGTATTGAACTGCTGTGAATCCACCGTTGCCCGAATCACCCATGAGTCGCCGTTTCGCCTGCCCGCCACGGCAATGATAAAATGGGGGACATTACGGAAACCAAGAAAGACATTGCTGATATACACGCCGTTTTTCAGGGTTTCCTGAAACCAGGGCGCGTCCCGGTAAATCTTACCGGTAAGATTATAGGGCCCGTGATAGGCTACATGCAGACCGTTTTTATCGAAGATGCCCAGATCCGAAAACGCGCTTGACGTTTTCTGGAGTTGGACAAACAGACTGGACAAGCGCTCGGGCTGTGTAATCTCATCAAAGCTGACCGTGTTGACGATCATTTCGAGATCGTTTTTCCTTTCCGACAAGAAGGATGAAATCATTTGCCGATGATCCGCCACAATGCGCTTCATGGAAGCAATGGTGCTGTTTTCAATGGAAAGAGAAAAATAGTGGTATCCGATACCGATGACCATCAGAAAGGGAATAGACGGCACCAGAATCATGGTGATCAGGATAAATCGTCTGACAGAAGTATATGCGTTTTTGTCCAAAGCGATATAAACTCCTTTTCAGCGAACTGGCGGTGGAAACAGCTGCGCGAAAAAGTATTCGCAAAAGGGGTACCAGTTTTTTAATGTACACACTTTTTATATAAACAACATTATTTCGATATGTTATTCCATATGCGGGCGCCCGTCGCCCTGGCAGGAAAACCATGAAATTGTCAGTATTATTTACGCGGTGTAAATGCTTTTGGATGGAATCGCGGCGAAAGTGATTTCTTTGTCGCCTTTCGCGTGCACTTGAATTTTTGCACCGGCGAGCAGACCCTCGGCTTAAGGAAGCCAAAAGAACGCAACCGCACGTGCCATTCGGCGTTTTCGATGTAATCTTTGGGGAATATAGGAAAAAAGCGGCTATCTTCGGCCGAATATGGAACCCAGGACACCGCGGATAATCTGGCGGCCGATCTGGCTGCCGATGGCCCGGGCGGCGCTTTTCACCATGGCCTCGCCGGCCGATTGCCTGGAACGGCCGCCCGTGCTGCGGCGCTGGGCGCGCTCTTGCTGCTGCCGTCGCTTGGCGGCCTCTATCTCGGCCTGCTGCTGCGCCTCGCGGGCCTTGACCGAATCGGCGCGCTCCTTGAGCAGTTCATAGGCCGACTGGCGATCCAGCGGCGTATCGTAACGCCCGCGAATGGGCGAGCGCTGGATGAGGGCACTGCGTTCGGACTCGCTCAGCGGCCCGATCCGGCTTTCCGGCGGACTGATCAGGGTCCGCTGCACCGCAAGGGGGCGGCCGTCTTCACTCAGAACGGATACCAGTGCCTCGCCGGTGCCCAGGGTGGTCACCGCATCGGCTGTGTCGAAATCGGGGTTGGCGACAAAAGAGGCGCCCACGGCACGGATGGTCTTCTGGTCTTTGGGGGTAAACGCGCGCAATGCGTGCTGCACTTTCATGCCCAGCTGCCCCAGAACATCTTCGGGAATATCCAGCGGGCTCTGGGTAATAAAATAGATACCCACGCCCTTGGACCGGATCAGCCGCACCACCTGCTCGATCTTGTCCAACAGGGGTTTTGGGGCCCCGTCAAAGAGCAGGTGGGCTTCGTCGAAAAAAAGCACCAGCTTCGGCACGTCCTGGTCCCCGGCCTCGGGCAGTTGTTCGAACAGCTCGGCCATTAGCCAGAGCAGGAAAGCGGCGTAGACCTTGGGCGCCTGGTGTATAATGCGCCGGGCGTCAAAAATGCTGACCACCCCCCGGCCTGAAAAATCGGTGTGCATGATATCGGCCAGTTGAAGGGCCGGCTCGCCGAAGAACAGTTCGGCGCCCTGTTCTTCCAGAACCAGCAGCCGCCGCTGGATGGCGCCCAGGCTGGATTTGCTGATATTGCCGTATTCGGCGCTCAAATCCGATGCATTGCCTCCCATCCAGGCCAGCAGAGCGCGCAAATCTTTGAGGTCCAGCAGCAGCAACCCCTGGTCGTCGGCCAGATCGAAACCGGCATACAGCACGCTGGTCTGGGTATCATTGAGTTCCAGCAGGCTGGACAGCAGCAGGGGGCCCATTTCCGATATGGTGGTGCGCACGGGATGCCCGCTGCGGGCGTCCATATCCCAGAAAACAGCAGGGCTGGGCTGCTGGCGATAATCCGGCAAGGGAATGCGTGCCAGGCGCTCGTCGATTTTGGGATGAGGCTTGCCGGCTGCGGCAATTCCGGAAAGATCGCCCTTGACGTCCACGGCGAACACCGGAACCCCCATGCGGGAAAATCCTTCCGCCAGTACCTGCAGGGTGACGGTCTTGCCCGTGCCGGTGGCGCCGGCCACCAGGCCGTGGCGGTTGCTCATGCGGCCCGACTGCCGGACCGGGCTGCCGTCTGCCGCACCAATGGTCAAATAGGCTGCCGACATAATGTCTCCTGTTAAAATGGAAATCCGGGTCCGGAGGGTCCTCCGGGCGGGATCGGCCTAATCGATCTCGATGTCATCGGGAATATCCGCATTGGTATAGACCTTCTGGACATCGTCGCAGTCTTCCAGCATGTCGATCAGCTTGATCATCTTCAGCGCCGTATCCCCGTCCAGGGGCGCCATGGTCTGGGGCAGCATGGTCACCTCGGCGGCAATGGTGGTGATGGAAGCTGCATCCATGGCCTCTTTGACGGCCTCGAAATCCTCCGGCGCCGTTATGACCTCCCAGTTATCGCCGTCTTCACGCACATCCTCGGCCCCGGCCTCCAGGGCCGTCTCCATGAGGGCGTCCTCATCGATTTCACTTTTTTCCACCACCAGGTAGCCCTTTTTATCGAACATATAGGCCACACAGCCATTCTCACCCAAATTGCCGCCGTGCTTGGTGATGGCATGGCGGATTTCGGAAACCGCACGGTTTTTGTTGTCGGTGAGGGCCTCGACGAGAATAGCGGCGCCGCCGGGGCCATAGCCTTCATAGCTGGACTCTTCGTAATTGATTCCCTCCAGTTCGCCGGTGCCTTTCTTGATGGCCCGATCCCAGTTTTCCTTGGGCATGTTTTCGTTTTTTGCGGCCATCACGGCAGACCGCAAACGGGGATTGGAATCGATGTCGCCGCCGCCGATGCGGGCCGCGGTGATGATCTCTTTGATCAGCTTGGTGAAAATCTTACCGCGCCGGGCGTCCTGCGCCCCCTTGCGGTGTTTGATATTGGCCCATTTGGAATGACCCGACATAGTGCGACCTCCTGATTAAAACAACGTGCCGATAATGCATTGTGTTGGTTGTGAAGCGGCCGGCAGTGGCATCCGGCACGCCGAATTTTTTACGCATCGACCTTTATTTTTTATGCAGACCGATAATGAAAATCTCTTTACTGCCCTTGCGGCTGCTCTGGGGTTTGAATATGTGCATCCGTTCAAATTGTGTCTTTACCTTATCACAAAAATTTTGAAAATCCTCTCCCTGAAAAATCTTGCAGATAAAATGGCCCCCCGGCCGCAATACCGCACGGGCAACCGCCAGAGCCGTTTCGCAAAGCACAAAGGAACGCACCGCATCCGCGTGCTTGTTGCCTGTGGTGGCCGGCGCCATGTCGCTGAGAACCACCGCAAATTCCTGGCTCAGCAAGCCGCCGCCTTCGGCCTCCAGATCATGGATATCGCCGGTGTGTACCTGCACATGGCCCGGCAGCGGTATGGTCACCGCCTTGAGGTCCACGCCGACCACCTTGCCCTGGGCACCGGTCTGCTCGGCGGCAAACTGCAGCCATGACCCCGGGGCGCAGCCCAGGTCCAGCACACAGTCCCCTTTGCGGATCACCCGGTGTTTTTTTTGAATCTCGGCCAGTTTGTACACCGAGCGGGCCGCATAATTCTCCTTCTTGGCCCGCCGGGCGTAATGGTCCTGCCACCGGTTTTTTGAGCACTGTGTGCACTTTTTCGCCATTCAGAACATCGCCCTTCCTTGGGGACGTATATCAGGTTATCAGTTAATCTTCGATTAACTGATAACCTGATATACGTCCCCATCCATAGACCCCGCTAAAAGAGCGTCTCCATGGCCGCTTCCACCGAAGCAACCCCCACCAGTTCGATCTCGGCCGGGGCGATGATGCGTTTGAGGTTGCCCGCCGGCGCCAGGCAGCGGCGGAAACCCATTTTGTGCGCCTCGGTCAGCCGGATCTCCATATTGCCGATGGCACGCACCTCCCCGGTCAGCCCGACCTCGCCCATCACAATGGTATGGTTGGCCACCGGCTTGTCCAGAAAGCTGGAGGCAATGGATGCCAGCACACCCAGGTCCACCGCCGGCTCATCGATTTTCACGCCGCCGGCCACATTCATGAAAATATCATGCCCGGTAAGGTGCAGGCCCAGTTTCTTTTCCATCACGGCCACCAGCAACGCCACCCGGTGGGGGTCCAGCCCCAGAACCGTTCGCCGGGGGGTTCCCAGATGGGTGCTGGACGCCAGGGCCTGAAGCTCCACCAGAATGGGGCGGGTGCCCTCCATGGCGGCCGTCACTACCGATCCGGGAGCGTTTTCCGGACGTTCGGACAAAAACACCGCCGATGGATTGGCCACCTCCATCAGCCCGCCGGCCTGCATTTCGAACACCCCGATCTCGTTGGTGGAGCCGAAACGGTTTTTTACCGTGCGCAGAACGCGAAAAACATGGTTGCGGTCGCCTTCGAAGTACAGCACGGTATCCACCATGTGTTCCAGCAGCTTGGGCCCCGCAATGGCGCCCTCTTTGGTGACGTGGCCCACCAGCAAGGTGGGAATATTGCTCTTTTTGGCATTGAGCATCAGCCGCATGGCCGACTCGCGCACCTGGCTCACCGACCCCGGCGCCGATGTCAGGTCGCTGCTGTACATGGTCTGGATGGAGTCGATCACCAGCACGTCGGGAACATGCTGAGCCACCATGGCCAGAATCAGATCCAGGTCGATTTCCGACACCACCAGCAGCAACGGGGCGCTGGCCGCAAGCCGCCGGCTGCGCAAACGCAACTGCCGGATGGACTCCTCTCCGGAGACATAGAGCACCTTGCGCCCCCCGGCGGCCATCCCGTGCAGGGCCTGGAGCATGAGGGTGGATTTGCCGATACCCGGCTCCCCGCCGATGAGCACCAGGCTGCCGGCCACCAGGCCGCCGCCCAGCACGCGGTCCAGTTCGTCAATGCGCGTGGAAAAGCGTGCCTCTTCCACCAGGTCCACGCTGTCAATGGGAACCGGACAGGCCGCCACCGGATTGATCCCCCGCATGGGTCCGGTGTTCCCGGCAGTGGACACCACCTCTTCGGCAAAACTGTCCCACGCGCCGCATTCGGTACAGCGCCCCAGCCATTTGGGGGATTGGTAGCCGCACTTCTGGCAGCTGAACAGGGTTTTGGAAGATTTCTTTGCCATGCCGGTCGCTTATCCCAATATCGTTTAAATTTAAGGCATTACCAATTGACAGCCCGCACCATAGCATGTCATGGTATTCCTATCAAGCAACCCGGAAACCGCGACCCGAATGACGATGACAATGAATATAAGCATACGAAATATCAACACACCATGGCACTTGGCGCTGGTACTGATCCTGCTTATGGCGACCTGGCAGCCGCTGTCTGCCGAACCGGCCAACCGGCACTATTTCGACGACCTGCAGCAAAAACTCATAGCGGACGGTTTCGACGCCGGACGGATCAAGGCCCTGTATTCGGACCAGGATGTTTTTTTCGAATCAAAGGGCGTGGCATTGTACTTCCTGCACAACGAAGCGTCCCTGAACTACAACAAAATGACCCGGAAAAACTGGATCCGGGAGGGCAGGGCCTACCTGAAAAAGCATGCCGCCGCCATGGCGGCGGCCGAAACCCGGTTCGGCGTTGACCCCAACATCATCACCGCCATCATCCTGGTGGAAACAAAGTTCGGCAAGTATGTGGGTACCCGCTCCATTATCAACACCCTGTCCACCATGGCGGCGCTCACCGAACCCCAGCCGCGGGAGTACCTGTGGGCCAAACTGCCTGAAAAACGGCGCTTCGAACGCAACAAATATGACCAGAAGGCCGACCAGAAGGCCGCCTGGGCCTACAGGGAGCTCAAGGCCTTTCTCACCTATACCAAGCAGCACCAAATAGACCCCGTGAGCATCAAAGGCTCCTACGCCGGCGCCCTGGGCATCGCCCAGTTCATGCCGAGCAACATTCTGGCCTACGGCAAAGACGGCAACGGCGACGGCCGCATCGACCTGTTTGACGATGCCGATGCCATCTTCAGTATTGCCAGCTATCTCAAACACTACGGGTGGGCACCGGGCATCGACCGGGACAAAGCCTACAAAGTGGTCTATCATTATAACCACAGCAAGTACTACGTAAATACCATACTGAAAATCAGCGAGCTGCTGGAAGGCTGAGTTATGTTCTCAACCCGAAATATCATCATGGGCGGGGTGCTGTTCTGGCTGCTGACCTGCATCGCCGTTTTCGACATCGCGCGCAAAGATTTCGGCGGCATCGAAAAGAAAGCCGCCTGGGGCTTCACCGCCTTGGTCCCTTTTATCGGGGTGGTCATCTATTTCATTTTCGGATTCAAAAAAGGCACCCCCAAGTCCAAAAAACCGGATATCCAAAGTCCCGCCACGCACAACACCCCTTGACACTGCACCACCGATCCGATAAAAGATCCGGCACCATCGACACCGGCACCCAAGGTGATCGACGGCACGTGAGAGCAACACCAGTGGTCCCATCGTCTAGGGGTCTAGGACGCCGGCCTCTCACGCCGGTAACGCGGGTTCGAATCCCGCTGGGATCACCAAACAATTAAATCAAGGGCTTAGATTGATTTCTAAAGCCCTTTTGTTTTTCCCGATTTTAGCGATTCCAACCGTATGTCCAACCCGGAGCAGGTAAAACATGGTATTTTGGCCAATAATTCGCCGCAGGTGAAGCCATTCTGAAATCATCTTTTCGGAGCTAAGTTACCGCTTTTTTTTCCTACCCGGTTTTTGTGGATCATATGTTCCACACAAAAAAGTTTGTGACTCATAATTTAGAAAAAATGAGTCACAAAAACCGGTTATTTACCTTCTATATTATTTGTGTGCCTTCAGCTATATTAATTAGCTCTGGAAAAATGTATGAAGCGGGCCTTCGTCCGCTTGCTTCGCGCAGTGTTGTTATAATGTCGTTGCATCAAGACTTGACAGGTCAAGCTCGCCCGCTTGTCCAAACCATTCCAAAAATTCGCCATGATCCTCATTCGGTGGTGGAATTTTATATTTTACGTATAGCCGTTTATAATCACAACCATGGCCAATGTTGTGGTACTACCAGGCATCCTGTAAATTGGAGAATCAAAATCGGGGTAAATCAAGGTGATGTTAGCAATTGATTGCATTGTTTTCTCATTTGATCTACCGTATAGGTGTGATAATATGCGAACCAGAAATCAAGTCCTACCGATTTCACAAATTATTTCCGAACATACAGCACAACCCTAAATGTGAACTGCCTATCCCAGTGAGGTGGCGTCCACAAATAACAGAACTTCCGGATTATCGAGACGTCTCGATAATAATGATAATTCCGGTATAAACGAGAAATGGGCAAAGGGTCCAGAAATTGAACCCGGGGCGTGAGCGCAGAATTTGTAATATGGTTGTGGGGAGTTACCTCAAGTTGGCCAAAATTACAAATTGTCCTGTTTACCGGACAAATCTACCGCCAATATTCACAAATTCCATAGTTCCGTGAAAAACGCGACGTCTCGATAATCTATGTTATGTTTTAGATTATGAAGAAATTTTTGACCGGAATAATAATTTGTCCCATATTCGCAATGTTGGGAATTGTCATGATAAATGCTCTAATTCTCAAAATTCTAACGCCGGAGATGTTTTTCTATTTTTCGTTTATCACCTACATATCAATGGGCATAATAGGAATTCCCTTGCTGCTTATTTTGAATTGCAAAAAATGGTTTCTCTGGTGGCACTTTAGTTTGGCTGGAATATTTGCTGGGTTTCTATCGTTAGTAGTGTGGTTGATCCCAGCGGGAATTGCGAACTTTATGGAATCTTTTAAATTTTTTATAAGCAAGGACACGGTATTTTTGCCGATTTCTGCAATAGTTGGCGGATTAATTGGGGGGTATTCTTTCTGGCTTATATCAGTGCGTAACACAAAAATATAAGGAAAAGCATAACAACCGCATAGACAGCGGACCGGGAAAACGACGCCATTTTTAGCTTTTTCGAAATCATCATTGAACTTTGCATTTGCGTAAGCTGCAGGAGTTTTCCCGTCCGGTCATGCGGAACGTTGTGTTTTTAAAAAATTAAAATGATATTTCCGAAAATTGAGACAGAAAGGTTATTTTTAAGAACACTTATAATCGAAGACGCTGAAGCTGTAGCTGAGCACTTTTCAGATATTGAAGTATCCTGTTTTGTAGATATTGGACCAGATGAAAGCGCAGAAGATATTATCACTTTCCATATGAATGACACCGGTTGCAGATGGGGGGTATTCTTAAAAGAAAAACCAATTAAACTTATAGGAACTTGCGGTTATCATTGTTGGCTCCAAAATCAAAAAGAACCTGAAGCAGAGATAGGCTTCGACCTATCTAAAGATTTCTGGGGCAAAGGATATATGAAAGAGGCATTGGCTCCTGTGATAGCATTTGGTTTTAATGTTATGGGATTATCTATTATTAGTGCATTCATCAATGAAGAAAATATAAGAAGTAAGAAATTTATAATGAAATTGGGATTTCTATGTACAGGCGAAATCAAAGACACTCAATATAAGTACACACTAAATAAAACAAAATCTGATTTAAGAAAAGAAAACACAACAACCCAATAAACGCAGACCAGGCAAGGGTCCTTGCCGGGCTGGTTATCGGCCCGTTATGTGTTTAATGTTAAGGATGTTCTAAATATATAATGAATAATAATTGGCAATATATCATTCTTGGTATCATTTTAATTATTTGGGGCGTTTCCATAATTTATGATCCAGTTTACTATAGCAGTAAATATCAGCTTACTTGGGATTTCACTGAAGTTAAATGGCCATTTGGCGGTTTTATTAGTGTTTTGGGCGGTTGTTTTCTAATTTACAGCCTCAAAAAGAAAAATTAGTTTATCGCTATATCGGAAATTATGACTAAACCACACATAACAAGCGCATTTACAGAGGATTCGCAGGGTCGGGCGGCCTTGGTTCTGGTATATTTTGGTGTTGAACTCTCTTTTGCAGAGTCTGCATTCTCTGCTCACCTGTAATGCGCGACGTTCGATGAGGAGAAAAATGAAACATATACAAACGTTGTTTGATCGCATGGACTCATGGCGGCATCTCCCAAATTATCAACTGGAGAGACGCGCTGATCTATTCTTCTCGCTATATCTACCTGCAGTCCTTCAAGCTAAACTTGGCTTTTCAGTAGGTGACAAAATCATTCCCGAATTTCCTGTCCGCATTGGCACTATCTATCCAGATATCCCAATCGATAAATCATATAAAATCGATTACGTATTATTGTCGGCTGACACCGAAAAGGCAGTCCTTGTTGAACTAAAAACTGAGGATTTGTCGCGGCGGGAGAAACAAGACAAATACCTTCTTGCTTCTCGCAAGGCTGGCTTTGCCGCGCTGGTTGCCGGGGTTCTCGACATTTTCCGAGCGACCAATTCCAAACGAAAGTATTATGCCCTACTCGAACTCATGGAATCGATGGGACTTATCCAAATCCCTTCTGAAATGAAGGAAATTATGTCTCGTTCAAGTCTTCAGGGGGCAAACGAAGCATCATACAGTATAAAGATTACCAAGTCAGTCACTGAATCAATTATTGTATATGTTCAACCGAATGGAGTGGGAAACGATATCATAAATTTCGAAGAATTCAGCGCGACAGTAAAAAAAGACGGTGATCCGGTCTCTATAAGATTTGCGCAGTCCATACAACAGTGGGCGACAACTAAAGCAGGATATAAATAATATCGAACCTGTCGCTTTACTCGGACTGGTGCTACGCTGCCGCTACGCACCAGCCGGTAAGCTTGGCGTTATCTTCAAAATTGAGAATCTATGGAAAAGCAAAAATTTAAAGAATTTGACAATTGCAATGTTTATATGTGGATTGAGCAAGATTCATCCGTAATGCTTAGAGCGTCTGATAGAGCTCACAACGATCCTGCTGTACTAAGCGGTGCACATGCGATCGCAGAATATTTAATCTTTCTTGCAGATGAATTGGAAAAAGAATAATTGTCAATTTTATAAAATGAAACACATAGAAATAATAATCGAGTTTGAAGGCGAAACGATTAATGCATTGTTTAAGGATGGCTGTGCTTTAGAAATCAAAATTATTTCAACTTCCCATGTAAATGATGGTGGAGATGTAGTTGGGCAGGTTATGCAATTGAATTGTAATAATGAAAATCATAATCATCCATTGGTTGGTGATTATATAAACTTCAAAGTTGATGATATTGAATCCTATAAACTAATGACGAAAAGATAACCTGGGGCTGTTGGCGGACTCGCACAGCTCGCCGCAAAGCCCCGCCGTTATGGTCCATGTGACTTAAGATTTCTAAAATGATCGAAACAATCATTAAGCTATTTGGAGTGGGCGCATTTATGATAGGAATATTAATTCTATCATCTCTTCAAATAAGGCTCAGTAGAAGACTGAATAGGAGCTTGTTCACATTTTTACCAGTTTTGACATTTCCGATTGATCAGCTTTCAGCATCAGAAAGACAAAGAAAGAGAATTGGTATCTATTTATTAGTCGCTGGGGCACTTGTAACGGTTATAATGAATTCAAATGTGCTGTTTGACAGCTTTGTTCATTTTAATGATCCACCGGCTATTTTAAGAAAATAATATTTAAATGAAATAAGGGCACCATAACATCTATATGGCCGCGGAAGTCAAAAGAAAAAACTACCCCCTTAGAATCGGATTCCTGTTTTTCTTACTTCCGTTCTTCGCTGACAGACACAAAGCCTGAGCAACAGGGTCGGCGATTTGACTTTTGCTTTCTACCGTGAGCGTCAGACAAATAACACGTGCCGGTAAAAACGGCACGGCACGCGGTCTGCACCAAACATCTATCGAGAGTGACCGCATTGTGTAAAAATGATCTTTGACAAGCGGCTTGCTGCCTTAGGGCAGCTATAGAACAATTTGGGTTCCCTTAATCCGGCGGAGTCAAAAGGGATTGGCTTGGACTCAAAGGACCATCCAGTTATGGGTGCACTCGGAAAAAGGGGCAAAGCGCGCAAAATCCATTGCCAAAGGCATTGTGTTTATTTTGATGGGCCTGAAAGCTGCCGCCAATCATTTTCTGTGAGCTTCGGGCATCAGGGTCCACTCTCGCTTTGGGTGATCGATTGTCACACGGAAAATGCAAGTTCAGCGAGACAAGTCAGATCCGCCCTTTGGATCTCAGTTAGGTGCCAAGCTGGCAGCTTTCAGCCCAAAGCGTTAATGACTGAAGAAATGATGCATATCAAAGGCCCTCTTGTTTTTGAGCATGTAGTAAATCGCCCGGCCAAGCTTGTGGGTGTATATCCCCAGAGCTTTTCCCTTGTTGTACTTGCGGCTCAAACGTTCGACGTACTTTTTGGCCTGCTCCGATTCGCGCAAACTGATCATGGCGGCGGTCCTGATAGCCCATTTGAGGTGAGCGTTGCCGATCTTCTTGTTGGACTTTCCCACCCGCTTGCCGTCGGACTCTTTGTCGCAACGAATAAGCCGGGCGTAGGAGCTAAAGCGCTGCACGGTGGCAAAGCGTTTGATATCGTGCACCTCATACAGGATTACCAGGGCCAGGATCTGTCCCACGCCGGGAATGGTCCTGAGCAGATAAAGACTGTTGTGGTCGTGCCGGCAGGCAATCTTTTCGATCTGCCACTCCAGTGGCTTAAGCAAGCGGTTGAAGGCTTCGATCATATCAAGATCGGCTTTAACCGCAGCGCGTGTCGATGGATCGTCAAAGCGCTCGGCAACGCCCTCGTGGTTGAATTTGCGAGAGATGTTTTTGTTGAAGGCCGGCAGGTTGTACTGGGTGTTGGTGTTCTGGATATGGGCCAGCAGTAGCCCGCATTGCCGCACCATGTAGGTCCGCCGGCGCAACAGATCGCGCGTTTCGCGCATGCCTGCCGGATAGGGATAAGCGATGGGAAAGTTGGCGCCCATCAGCAGTTTGGCGATCTTGTAAGAATCGATCTTGTCGTTTTTGGTTTTGCCGCCGTGGATGGACTTCATGTATAAGGCGTGGCCCAGGACGAATGGGATCTTGTGCTCAGCGCAAAAATCGGCGATCCAGTACCAGGAAAACATGCATTCGACGCCGATGACCACATCTTCCAGAAAAGGAAAGATGATGTCGAACAGCACTTCGGAATCGGTGACAATGTTTTGATGCACCTTGGTTTTGCCTTCTTTGTCGAGGATGCACACGTACATTTTTCTTGCATGCAGATCGATGCCGCAATAAAATTTGTGCCGTTGGTTGTAAAATCGCATGATCTTGCCTCCTTCTTTCGCTAAGTGGGTTAATGATAGGGGTATCAATGACTTACACTATCGAAAGTAAGGGGGCAACCAGCTCCGGGATTTTCAGGGCGAGAATGGGCTCATAGAGTTGCTCGTCGGAGCCCGGAAAATCCCGGGGCGGGTTTATTATCCCGGCCGATCAAGATTTTTGTTCGCGGCCATAACAAGTATCAATTGGCTGCACTGGATTCGGGCCAAAAAGCGGCCCTCTCCAGTGAGCCAAAGCGTTGAGCCTGTCGAAAAAGTAAAGTTTTACTCCTTTTTTAGTGAAAAAACGGACTGACTGTGATATATAATATGTAGTAATCATAAGAAATACCCACCAAAGAGGCCTGAGATGGCAAAGCATCAACACTACGATTACAAACAGTCCGTCATTGAGCCAATCTTTTTAGAAGATCAATTAGTGCCCGGTACCTTAGAGTATGCAATTCATTATATCGTTGAAGAGCGTTTAAATATGAGTGTTTTCGATGCTCGGTATAATAATGATGCAACAGGGCGAAAGTCGATCGATCCAAAGTTGTTATTAAAGATTGTGCTCTATGGTTATTCACGCGGCATGATATCATCTCGCAGCCTGGAATACGCCTGTCAAAAAATAACGACCTTTATGGCGCTGGCCTGTAACAAGACCCCGGACCATAGTACCATCGCAGCGTTTGTGTCCTCTATTGATGAAGAGATTGAGGACTTGTTCACGATGGTATTAATGATTTGCCATGAAGAGGGGCTTTTAGGCGGCACTCATTTTAGCATTGATGGATTAAAGCTTTCGTCGAATGCATCCAAAGAATGGAGTGGCAAATTTGATGATTTAAAGAAAAAACAAGATGCTTTAAGGCGTAAAGTCAAACAAATTGTCAAAGAACACAAAATAACTGACAAAAAAGAACGCGGCAAATCGATAACTGATAAGAAACGTCTTGAAAAACGGATTAAAAAGTTAACCCGGCAAGCTGATCGTATTGAAGAATTTTTATCAAACAATGATCCCAAGATAGGCTCTAAGGGTGATGAGATTCAAAGTAACGTAACGGATAATGAATCGGCCATAATGGCGACTTCCCATGGTGTCCAACAGGGCTATAATGCCAATGCAGTGGTTGACGATAAAAAACAGATAGTAACAAACGCTGAGGTGTTCAGCAGTGGTACAGATAGCAAGAATATGGGGCCGATGCTTGAAGGAGCCAAAGAGAATCTTGAAGCCATTGGTTGGGATAAACCTCTGGAAGGCAAACAAGTCAGTGCTGATACAAGTTACTATAGTGTAGAGAATCTTAAAGCCTGTGAAAAAGAAAAGGTTGATGCCTACGTACCGAATCAGCAATTTCGTAAAAGAGATATTCGTTTCAAAGATGCTGATAGACATCGCCGTTCAACAGATAAACGTCATCTAAAATATAAGTCCAAAAAACACTATTTTGATGTGAACGATTTCAAGTTGGATGATCGAACCGGCAAATTAATTTGTCCTGCCGGCCACGGCCTTTATGTGAAGAGTCGTAATTTTATTACCGCTGACGGCTACAAAGCCATTGCTTATCAAGCGCCCAAAACAGCTTGCTGCGATTGCAAATTGCGTTCTAAATGTTTAAGAAATCCCAATACGGTATCAAGACAGGTCCACATATTTTATGGTCAGCGCCCAGCCAGTGTTACAGATAAGATGAGAGAAAAGATCGATACGCCTGAGGGTCGCAAGATATATGGAAGACGTATAGGGATTGTAGAACCAGTTTTTGGCAATATACGATCCTGCAAGAGAATGGATCGGTTTACCTTAAGAGGAAGCACCAAGGTGAATATCCAATGGAAGCTATACTGCCTTGTGCATAACATTGAAAAGATCCTGAATTATGGGGAAAGCTTTGCGGTCGCATAAAAGTGCAGGTGGAAAGGAAAGAAAAACGGATCAAAGGAACGAGATAGGGGGGCAGATTAGCCGAAGCAACCATATTGAAGTTAATGAAAGAAGAAAATCAGGTTGAACTGATCCCATCTAAAAAGTAAAGTGGGTTAGAAACTTATTTTTCGACAAACTCGTTATGCACTTAAATAAATGATTTTAACTGACAATCAAAATAGAGGGTGTATCTTATTTTTACTTTCGTTTTTCTGTTTTATTGCATTCCTATATTTCATGTATTCAACATACATGTACTGTGGCTTTAATCCGAAAAAAAATCCAACAGCAGAAGGAATAATTGTAAAATCGGCAATTGAAAAATCCAATTTTGAACGCAGAGGGTATACTATCAACGTAACCTACGAATATAATGTGAATAATAAAAAATATTTATCGAACAGAATTTGTTGTAGCGAATCATCTAATGAGTCACCGGAAGAAATTGTAAAAAATTACACACTTAAATCGAAAGTAACAGTCTACTATAGAGAAAAAAATCCAAATCTGTCTGTCATTGAGCCGAGAATTGGCAGAAGTGGACCTATATTGGCGTATGCATTTGGTTTTTTGTTTTTGGCGACGGTCCTTTTAAATTTTAAAAAGGAACAGGATTTAGCGAGGTCAGCATACTTTTTACTTGGCATCTTTTTTTTATCATTCAGTCTGATAATGATTGTTTGTCCGCCACAAAATAAGAATGCGGCTGTTAATAACTTTTGGGTAAACATAGTCATGCATTTAATCATAATTCCGTTCGGTTTTGCGTGCATACTTTATAGTTATATATTGAAAAAAAGACATGCATAACATGTGGCTTTACTTCGGACTCGGGCCAAAAAGCAGCCCTCGCCGGTAAGCCAAACGTTGAGCCTGTCGTAAAAGTACAAATTGGAATTTGATTATTGTGATAAGCGAAATAATAAAAGTAATGTAAAAATGCAGGGCTTTCGGTAGTAATTTAAAGAATCGGCGAATATTAAAGCTCTAAGGAGGCTATAGCTAATTTATAAGAGTCTGTTGTAGAAAAATACTTTTTATCAAGTAGTATAATATTCGACCAAAAATAGACTTTTTCGACAGGCTCGTTCGCTGAAGGAGCTACTTATTTATGGGAACTCTAATTGGAGCAATAATTGGTGTAGCAGCAACTATTATTGTAGCTCGCTACTATTTTCGCCGTTCAACGAACAAACGTATAAGTGTGTTTGTAACTTTGAATAACCGTATCTTTTCTGGGATCGAAAAAGACGTTAGAAAAAATTGGACTTTCACTACGAGGGAAAGGAAATCAATGAACTACAACAAATTGATCTGATCGTTGCCAATGACGGCGATCGTTCTATTCGAGATTGCATTGAGCCTTTGACATTGTGTCTAAAAAGTCCCACAAAGACACTTGATGCGAGCATACTTCATAAGGATCCTGCAGATCTACAAATCATTATTGCTCAAGATGAACAAGATGATATACCTATAGTACGCTGTGAGTTCCCCTTGCTCAATTCCGGTGAATTTTTTATGCTAAAATTACTTTTAGATGGTTATATACAACGGTCAGATATTGAGTGTCATATTTTGGTTGATGATGTCCCGCGATCTTTTTCTGCAAAGTTACTTCCGAAATCTGCTGTGACCGAGCCTAAACGAAAAATTGAATGGACAGGGGTCACAATTGGATTGTTTTTTCTTTTATTAGTCTATGCTTTTTCATTGATACTTTGGAATTATTATAATTTAAAACCTTCTATTTGGCCCTTTCCAAGGACCGATTTCCAACCCTCTTGGGTAGAAACTCCAGCCTTAATTGTTGCAACCTTTGGAATATTGTTAATGGCTCTCATTGGCTTTGTGGGTTTGATAGGAATGGGCTTCGAAGAGTTCTTAAGTAGACATCCAAGGTTTCCACTACCAGAAAATTTGAGAGGCCGAAGCTATCAATTCTCACGTCGCATAGCAAGACAGGAAACAATAGAAATATTGAAAGAAGAAATACAGGAATTAGAATCTGAAACAAAAAAATTAGCAAATGACGCAAGCGAACAGCCGGTTGCAAGCGACGCAGAGAACCCGCGCGCTTGAGCCGGAACGTTCGCTGACGGAGTGAAAAAGTGTACATCTGGGATATAAAGAAATTAGAATCTGATATTCGCCGCGGATCTCTGACTCAATCTGAAAAATACAAGTATCTTTTGGTATTTATGATAATTGCTGCCCTTTGTATGGAAGGGTCATCATACGTTTCGGAGTTATTTTCGTTTCCACGGCTCTTTGAATCTTCATTTGTTATCTTGGCGACCATATTTGGTACAATGTATTGCTATAAAGTCAATAGGGAGGGCGACGATTCAGATTTTATCGATCGGTATATTTGCCTTTATCTGCCTATTTTCATAAGGTTGGTAGTGCAATTTTTCTTTGTATTTTCTGCCTTTATTATTTTTGGCTATTTAGCATTCGGAGACTCATTTGACATAAATGCTGATCGAACTACCTGGGTCGATACTGTTTTCACATCTGGTTTTGAACTGATGATATATTGGAGATTATCTGCTTCGATACGAAAGGTGGCAATGTCATCGTTCGACAGCGAACCTGTAAATTCAGCGGACCCAAAGAGCGGGTCCGCTGATTAAATCGTTGGGCTTTGATGCGGTAATACAATGAAAACTGCAAATTTCAGTAAGGTCGTAATAATTCAATCTCTTAATCAAGATTTTACTGGAAATCGCCTTCGAGATGATCTTGGCGTTCTCGCAGTTTTCACAGAAGGCATTGTCACCATTGAATTAGTAGATGTTAAAACCAAAAAACAATTTTTTAATCTACTGTATCAAATTAGACAAGATGTGCATGAAGGACAATATGAGCCAATAATTCATATCGAAGCTCATGGAAATACGGACTATAGTGGTTTATCTCTGGCTTCTAATGAATCTATATCCTGGAAAGAAATGAAACTCCCGTTGTCCGAAATCAATATTGCTACAGGCCTAAATCTTATGTTGTGCATTTCAGCATGTTATGGAGGATCTTTCGTTAGCTCGATAAATACCAATGATCGGGCTCCTTGCTGGGGTTTAGTGGGACCAAAGAAGGAGATGTACCCGCAAGAATTGTTAAAAGCATTTACCTGTTTTTATGAGGAGATTTTCAAAACGCGCAATGGAGGACAAGCAATTAGACGTTTAAACGACGGCTTATTTGGAGATGATGCTAAATTCTATTTTACAACCGCCGAACAATTTTTCGAGTTAATATGGATACACTATCTTCAGACGCAATGTACGAATGAAAAGCTCAATAAAAGAGCAAACTACATTGTACGAGAACATAGAAAGAAAAAGTCGATACGAATCCCCTCAAGAAATGAGATAAAGGGGGATATTATTAAACAACACCCAAAGCACTTTGAAAAGTCAAAAACTAATTTTTTCATGATGGATCTATTCGATAAAAACAAGGATAGGTTTACTGTGGATTTTGAAACGGCTCTTCGTAAATCTAGGGAGGCCCAATCGGGTAGCCGGGGGTTTTTCTCCCCCGGCCCCCACAACACCCAGCATGCGGGTCCGCACTGGGCGTTTCACTAAGCCTACCGGGCCGTAGCCGGGTAGTGAATGTTCACCCACAGCTCTTTGACAGACAATAACCCTTGATCTGCAAGCCACTGGTTGGTCATGCCGGTTTGGGTTGCCAGTGTTCGCGATAGATGCCATGGTCCCTTTCGGCTAATAGCCGTCAGTATGGCAGTTCTCTTGAAGGTGCCAAGCTTGAGAAGATTACGCACCTTGGTGCGGGCGTAGCGCCACTGCTTCCAATAGCACATACGCACCCGTCTTCGCAGCCAGTGATCGATTTCAGGTATCGGTCGATAGTAATGCGATATGCCAAAGTAATTCATCCAACCGCGAAGATATTTGGCAATCTTTCCGAGTCGGTACTCCATGGAGACAAACCAACTTCTGCCGGTCAGCTTTCGGATGCGGCGTTTGAACTCTTTAAAAGCCGCATCGGACCAGCGGATTTTACCGGCTTTGAAGGTAAAGCCAAGGAAGTTGGTTTTATCTATCTTGGCGACCTTGCTTTTGGCCATGTTGACCTTGAGTTTGAGCTTGCGCTCGATAAAGCGCTTGATCAAGGTCATCACCCGTTCACCTGCCCGCTGACTTTTCACCAAAATGAGAAAGTCATCGGCGTAGCGCACAAAGCGATGTCCCCGGCGTTCAAGCTCTTTGTCCAGGTCATCGAGAACGATGTTAGCCAAAAGCGGCGACAGCGGACCTGCCTGGGGAACCCCTTTACGGGTCTTTTCCAGGCGACCGTTGACCATCGCCCCGGCACGCAGGTACTTGCCGATGAGTTTGAGCAGCCGCTTGTCACGGACCTTGCGGGCCACCCGGTGCATGAGCACGTCATGGTTGACCGTATCAAAGAACTTTTCAAGGTCCATGTCCACGGCCCATCGGTAGCCTTCTTTGATGTAGGACTGAACCTTTCGCACCGCATCATGGGCCGACCGGTTGGGCCGGAACCCGTAGCTGCAATCGGAAAAGTCCGGATCAAAGATCGGCACCAGCACCTGGGCAATGGCTTGCTGGATCAGCCGATCGGTCACGGTGGGAATGCCCAAAGGGCGCAGACCGCCTGTGGGTTTGGGGATCTCCACGCGTTTGACCGGCTTGGGTTGGTAGTTGCCTGCTAATAGAGCATCATAGATTTTGTTCCAGCTTTTGCGGGCAAATTCTGGGAACCGGTCGATAGCCATATTATCGACGCCGGCAGCGCCTTTGTTGGCTTTAACCCGTTTCCAGGCCGCTTTCATGTTCGGCTGGGACAAAACCTGTTCAAGCAGGTGATCATTTGGCTCGGGCGGTTTCCTGACACGCCGCACACCTGCTCCACCGGGCGGTTTCGATGCATTGTGCGAGTTCATGGAAGGCTCCTTGCCGCTGTTAGTGTTCGGCCCTTTGCCATGTCCTGGACATTACTCCAGGCGTTGGGCTACTATGGCCTCGGCTGACTTCTGGCCGATAACGATCCGCGTTGCCGCGCATCGCGCTTCTACGGTTGCTTTAGGATTCGGTGGCGGTTCCAGCCCTTTCAGGCTGGGCCTCAGTCCGACTTCCATGGCCGCCACAGACGCCACATTCGACCAGATCTCCCCGGATAAGGACGTGAACTGTCGCTGCACAACCGCGGCATTTACCCTATCTCCTGAACCCGGGGCTTTGTTATGTGGTGCTAACTTACCCGGAGACTGGGCCTTGTATGACGTTTCTGTTCGTCGGCTCACAGCTTTGCACTCGGGCTTCCTTCAGACGGAACCTCGCGGTGCCGCCCTTGCCGTCGGCTAATGTTTGGATCAAGGCCTGATGACCTTGACCGGGTTCACACATAGGGGACTTGCACCCCATAAGTTCACGCCCATGCCGGGCGTACACCTCGCGCTTTACTCGGACTGGTGCTCCGCTGCGCTTCGCACCAGCCGGTAAGCTTGGCGTTGGGCGAAGAACGCGGCCATGATACTCATAGATTATGTGTCCTGAGAGAAGGTTCTTATGACTGCTGAGAGATTCAGTATCCAAATTTCCGAAGATGTACTTATCGATCTGAAGTATCGTCTTGATCATATCCGCTGGCCCGATCAATTGGAGAATGTCGCTTGGGAACGGGGCACTGAAAAGGGCTATTTGCAGTCACTCGTATCATATTGGAGCGAACAGTATGATTGGCGAGCGCAAGAAGCCGAACTGAATCGCTTGCCTCAGTTTCGCTGCACTGTAGATGGTGTTGATGTGCACTTCATCCACGAGCGCGGCAGAGGACCCAATCCTTTACCCATCATCCTTACCCACGGATGGCCTGACAGTTTTATACGCTACAAGAAGATGATCCCGCTTCTTGTAGATCCTGCGCGGTACGGTGGTGATCCAAATGACGCTTTCGATGTAATTGTCCCTTCCATACCGGGTTTTGGGTTTTCCGGAAAACCTACCGTTGGTGGCGTCAACAATTTTACAGTTTCAGAGCTCTGGGCCAAGTTAATGACTGAAGAACTTGGTTACGAAACATTTGCGGCAGCTGGCGGGGATATGGGTTCCGGCGTCACCAGGTACTTGGCTGCAATACACCCTGAACTTCTTGTGGGCATCCACGTCACCGATATAGGGATAATCAGGCAGCTCATGACTGCTCATGATGAAGCATCGCTTTCCAAAGAAGAGTTGCAATATAAAGCAGATGTTCAAAAATGGATTGTAGAAGAAGGTGGTTACATCTCCCTTCAGGCGACGAAACCACAGACGCTCGCCTATGGGCTTTCCGATTCTCCGGTAGGTTTAGCTGCGTGGATTGTCGAAAAATTCCGTTCATGGAGCGATCAAGATTGTGAGTTTGACAAGAAATTCGACAACGATGAATTACTTACCAACATAATGATCTATTGGATCACAAATACCATTGGCCCCAGTGCACATCGTTATTTTGAAAACACCCATTCGTTGCCGCAATTGGGGAGAATTGATGTTCCTACGGGCGTAGCACTTTTCCCTTCGGATGTATTGTTGCCACCAAGAGAATGGGCGGAGAAAAATCTCAACATAATGCGTTGGACTCACATGCCTCGGGGGGGACATTTTGCGGCAATGGAAGAGCCAGAGCTTTTAGCCGAAGACATTCGAGCATTCTTTAGACAATTTCGTACTATCAAGAAATAGTAGAATCCTTCCGAATGAATACAGCACAGTGTGCCCAACAAGACGCCCCAGGCGACGCCAAAAAGCGGCGCGCATGAGCTTACACGTTCAATTTCTAAATCAGGCCGTGGTATTTTTTTATATAACTGTTGCGCGCGCAACAGTTATATTGTAAAATTATTCCAAATACAATGAAAAAGGAGCCAAGTATATGCAGCAACACCGTTCTATAGGAAAACAGATCAGTACAATTTCAAGATGTTTGACCACAATCGTGGATATAAAAATGGCCCATCTTGGGCTGAGCGCTGCTACTATTCCAGTAATAGGTTATCTTTACGATAACGAAGGTGTGCATCAAGACGTTCTGGCCGAGGCTCTGCAGTTTGATAAAAGTTCTGCTACAAGGTCTCTGGTTCGCCTAGTAAAGGAAGGATACGTTACTAAAACCGTTGATTCCGCAAACAAAAGACGCAATATCATCCGATGCACCGAAAAGGCCCGAGCAGTCAAACAAGAGATTTTTCATATACTTAAAAGCATTACAGACGATGTATTTTTAAATTTCAGCGAAGAAGAAATTGAACAATATTTCTACTTAACTCAAAAAATACATACCAATGCAATGAACATGCTCAGGGAGATAAAATGATCCGTATTGCTGTTCTTTCCCTTTCATTGCTTACTGTTATGTCCGGAGCGGCTGTAGCTCCTGCTGTGGCGGATATTATCGCCTATTTTCCCGATGCTTCACCCCTTCTAGGAAAGATGGTACTCACCACACCGGCTTTAACCATTATCCCGGTGGCGTTGATTACCGGAATAATGAGCAGGAGAGTTTCCCAAAAGCGGCTAGTATACGGCGGCATATTGTTCTATCTAGTCGGTGGCACAGGAGGGGGTATATCTCATTCTATTCCGTTTTTACTTTCGATGAGAGCTGTACTCGGAATCGGGGTTGGCATTCTTATGCCGCTTTCAACAGGCATTATTGCTGATTTCTGGTCGGGATACGAAAAAACTAAAATTATGGGCCTGGCCTCAGCATCAAACAACTTGGGAGGTATCATCGCCACTCTTTTATCAGGTTTGCTTGCTGCCATCAGTTGGCGTGCATCATTCCTGATCTATCTCCTTGGCATACCGGTATTGATATTGGTGTTGTTTTTTATGCCTGAACAACAACCAAAACAGGCACAAGACAAACAGACTGGACAAGGCACTGTTTCTCTTGGTTTCTACTTTTTGTGGGGGCTAGGTATGTTTTTGCTTATGGTCGCATTCTATACCGTTCCGGTTAATATCGCCCTGTATATCCAGGAAAATCACCTTGGAGACTCACGCATGGCTGGTTTGGCTATGGCTGTACTGACAGCCTCATCATTTTTAACCGGTCTTGTCTTTGGTCGCCTGAACAAATCTATAGATATTTGGCTACCAGGTTTGAGCTTAGGTATATTTGCCCTCTCTTTTTACGGGATATCAGCCTTTCCATCATTGATGCCCCTGTTTGTCTGTCTTGCTCTCAATGGTATCGGTTTGGGAATATTGGTACCGTTGATCATGAACGGTGTGACCAGAAAAGCAGAACACACATCAGGAACAGCGGGTACTTCGGTGGTCACTGTTTTTCTTTTTGCCGGGCAGTTTGCGAGTCCCATGATTGCAAATGGCACATCTGCTCTCTTCTTCGGCCCTGGCATATCCAATATCTATTTGACTTTTTCCTACGGGGCAGGAATGGCAACAGTATTTGCCATATTATTCAGATTTTATTTCTCAATCAAAAAAATCAACTAATAAGACAAAGAGGAAAACTCATGGCCGACAATACTCCCCCAATTCCGGACATCTCAAGACTGTTTATAGGAGCTGTGAGTGAATTTGAAGTGAAAACGGTTTTTGTTAAAAAAGGTGCGGTTTTGCCGGACGAATCACACCCTTTTAACGAGATCATGACCCTGTTGGATGGCGAGCTGGATCTCGAATTGGATACAGGCGCTAAAAAATTTTCCGGGATTGGCCCTGAAAAAGTTGCCCACCGGTACCCTTCATGCGACGCGGGCGAGAAAAGGAATATATATAAGGAGATTGATAACAATGGATAGCTTTATTTCCAAAGAATTAAATGGGAGATTTGAACCGATCATTATGTGCCGTAGCAATGAAAAACCATTCGAGGCTACCCAGCCAAAGCAAAAAGAGCATGGATGCATGATGACATACTTTTCACAAGTTGTTGCGGAGGGAAAAACAGTTGTATTTGATCGTAATACCTGTTGCTGTGGAGGAGCTGTGGCGGGATTAGGATTCGGCAGCGGATACACTGCAACATCCATTAGTGCCGAGTGTTATTCAGCCTTCTTTACTAAAGGTCTCCTGTCTGCGAAAGACCCTGAACAGTATCAAAAATATATTGCCAAAATGGACGAGCGTAGTAGAAAATTATTTATTGAAGGTGAGTATCTATATTCTTCCAGTGAGGATGCCTATAAGTGGATTACCGAAGGATTGCCTATATATGATTTCCCAGAAAGATATGTAGTACTTAAACCGCTCGTGGCGCTGGATTTAAATGAGGTGCCACAGCCAGACTGGTGTTCCGCTGCGCTCCACACCAACCGGTGAAAAACACGTTACTCCGCGATACCTGCATAATTTAGGATCCGCCAAAACGTGTGGTTACAATACCTAATCGCGAGCGAGCCATAGGTTGTGGTACCTACGGCCGGACTTTGGCCGCCCGTTCCATTTTAAGATGAGCCTCCCTAATTAAAGCAAAGGTCGCCCGCCCCTTTAAATGTGTTTAAAAATCCCATTGCGATACGCTACGAGATAGAAACCACCCGATTTTCATTTAATCGTATTTATCATGGTACCCTTAACACCAGCGTGGACAATTAGTGGGGTATGTGGCGCAATAAAAAAGTGGCGATCTGTATAGACGGTATGTGTATAATATTCCAAGAATTTATTATCAAGCCCGGCCTTTTGCCTCATCCAATACTTTTCGGACAGCTTTGGCCAGGTCTGCTTTAACTATGGGTTTATAGGCGAACGCCTTGATGCCGATTTCCAAAGCTATTTCATTCGAAATCTTGTTGCTGTAGCCTGTACAAAGAATAACGGGGATATCAGACCTTGTCTTCATCAATTCAATCGCCAGTTTGTCACCGGTCAAATTCGGCATTGTCATGTCCGTAACGACAAGATCAAAGGCATCCGGTTTAGACTTAAACAACTCCAGTGCCTCTATACTGCTGGTACGCGTAGTTACCGTATAGCCTAAAGATTCAAGGATATGACTGCCCATTTTGGCAATGGGCGCTTCATCGTCTACAAATAAAATGCGTTCTGTACCCGAAGGCAACTGCTCGGGTTCGTAGGCTCGAAGGGTTTCAAGCCTTTTGCTGACAGGCAGGTATATGGAAAATTTAGTCCCTCGACCCAATTGACTATCAACGCATATTTTGCCGCCATAGCTTTCAATGATGCCATGTGCCATGGCCAGTCCCATGCCGGTTCCCTTGCCTGGTCCCTTGGTCGTGAAATAAGGATCAAAGATGGATTTGATCAATTCAGGAGCAATTCCAACACCCGTATCCGCCACCTCGATTTCAACATAATGCCCCGGCCGCATACCAATGAACAAATCCTTCTTATCTAAAACGACATTCTTCAGATCCACTTTCAAAACACCGCCTGAATCCTCCATGGCATGGATTGCATTGGTGCAAAGGTTCACCAATACCTGATGAACCTGGGTTGCGTTGCCCATGATAATGGAATCGCTGTTTAAGTCCTGCCGGATCTCTATGGTAGTAGGTGTTGCGGAACGGATTAATTTCAAAACTTCTTTTACAATATCGACCAGTTGAATAGGGCTTCTATTTTCATCTGATTGTCGGGCAAAGGCAAGAATTTGATTCACCAGGTCTTTTGCACGTTTTCCGGCCAGATACACTTCCTGCAGATTGTCCTCAAGTGATGTGTCACTTGGCGTTTCATCAAGTGCAAGCTCGGTGAAGCCAATTATAGATGATAGGATGTTATTGAAATCATGTGCAATACCTCCAGCCAAGGTTCCGATGGATTCCATTTTTTGCGCTTGTTGAAGCTGGTTTTCCATGTTTTTGCGTTCAGTGATATCCTGAAGTATGCCATATATTTTCGTCGCCTTGCCATTTTCGTCTTTGGCAATAAAATATCGGACGATGATATAGCCGGCTTGCCCATCAGCGTAAATTATCCTGTGTTCCAGTTGGTGGCCCAAATTAGAATCGGATGTTTCGATGGCTTTGCGCATTTCTTTTTTAACCAAATCCTTGTCTTCATGGTGAAGAAAGCGCCGGGAGTATTCAGTAGAAGACATTTCATATCCGCCGACTTGTTCCGCCGTGGCTCTGAATATCTTGTAAAATTGGTCATTGAAAGTAAAAAGGTCTTTCTCAACATTGTATTCCCAATGTCCAAGATGAGCAATTTCGAGGGTGCCGGCAAGTTGATTCTGAAGTTTTAGTTGCTCTTCCTCCGTTTGCTTTTTGGATGTAATATCCCTGGAGTTGGCTACAACGCCGGTAATTTCATTACCCCTGTCTCTGTAGGGATCATACGTGATATCAATAAATCGCTTCCCGACTTTAGGGTATTCAAACCATTCCTGGTAATTAACTGTTTCACCCTGCAGACATTTGTCAAAATTAGGTTTAATATATTTTTCAAAAGCCTCTCTGCCAATATATTCAGATATCGTCAGACCAACGATATTTTTTGAATCAGTCCCGGAATATTTTGCATAAGCATCGTTTACAATAATGTACCTGTAATTCTTATCGAGAAGGGCGATTCCATCTTGCGTTGATGAGACGATGTCTTGATATCTTTTCCGATTGTCCTCAGCTTGTTTTTCATCTGTAATGTCACGCATCACATAAAGAACTGTGCCGCTGTTTATACTTACCAATTTAGCGTTGATAAGTATATATCGTGTCTGCCCGTTAGCATTTTTGATCGTCCATTCAATATTCTGAATTTCATCATGGTTTTTAAGGTCTGACATGTTGCAGACCGATCCTCCCATGAGCCTTTGAACGGTATTCAATCTGAGTATGTCATCATGTGCAAGCCCGAAAAATTTAGATGCATTGGGGCAAATATAAAGCATCTTTCCTTCATCATCCGTGATAATTACTATACCTGATATACTTTCTAGCACCCGGCGAAAGATTGATTCATGATCTTCAAAGGTAAGGCCGTTTGCCCATGAATTGCCCTGTCCATTTTCAAAAGCCATGATGCGCTGCTTTGAACCCTCAGGTGTTATTTTTTCCGTCATAGTATCTTCCCTTGAATCTGGATATATCAGTAGCACACTATACGAATCCACTGATCACAATGGTTCGCTTCATCAATATACATCTTTTCTGTGTCCGGCGCCAGTTTCGCCGGGCCGAATTCCCCTTGGCCAGAGCGCCCTTTCCTCATTTCAAAATATTGTAGGTTAACAAACACACAAACAAAATAGGCAATTTATCTAAAACATGCCGGTATTTCAAAAAATTTCGAAAATTTTTCTATGTGTTTGAACGGATAATAAAACTATTTGAAACGGCAAGTGAACGCTCAGAGGCAATATGGAATTTTAACGATTTAACGAAGGCGATTACTCTTTAATCAACTGCATACAGATATTTACCCCGTCGCAAGCATCTGTGCACCAATAATCGGCTCCAACAGTGCGGCATACCCCTTCATCAATCTGGGCTCCCCCGATGATCAGTGGGGCTTTTGACTTGGTTTCAGTTCGTATTAATGCAATTGTTTCTTTCAGGTTATCGAAAACACCTGTAATCAGAGCAGATATTCCGATGATATCAGGTGAGTATTTATTGACGTGTTCAATAAAATCTTGAGCTGGGACATCCACACCCAGATCGATAACATTTATGCCGTTGCAATCAAGTAAAAATTTAAAGATATTTTTTCCTAAATCATGAATATCCCCTGCCACGGTTCCCAATACAATATTTCCGGTCATTTTACGGTACGGCAAAGATTGAATTTTGGGTTGCACCATCTCAAAAACTTCTCGAAGGATTTCTGCGGCCATGATTAATCCGGAAATAAAATATTGACCATTTTGATATCTTTCACCAACAATTTTCATTCCTTTTTGACAACTGTCGATAATTTTTAGTGGATCTTCTTCGGCAGAAACAAGGGCATGTACCAATTGAATCGTTTTCTCTTCTTCTAAATCCGCCACCATCGATATCATGCGAGCATGTTTGCTATTCAAATTCATTTTGCCAGACTCCTACCGTCCCCTTGAGATCCATGGCTTCATTTCCCAAGATGAACCAACCCAAACTCACTGGGTTATCACTGTAATCGTAAAAAACATGTTCCAACCGAAACGCTGCTGATTGGCTCGGCATTTGTAATAATTTTGATTGTTCGGGCGTTAAAAGGGCAGCCTCGATTTTAAAACGACCTTTTTTGAGATGTGTGTCTTCTTTTTTCATAAAAAGCCCATATAGGGCAGTCAGTTCCATTTCGCTCTCAATTATAGGAAGTTTCGGATTGTAGATAATATTTTCTTCATGGTAGATAATTGGTTTCTTTTCATACAAAATTACTCTTCGCATAAAAACTATTTTAGCGCCTACATCAACTGCAATACGTGAGGCGATTAGCTCATCAGCTCTTTTGATACTGGCTCCCAGCATCTTCACCTTTACTCTTTCTTTATCTTTAAAAATGTTCAGAAACAACTCTAATTTAAAATTAATAGCTCCTAAATCCAAGCGTTTGACAAAAGTGCCTTTTCCTTGGGTAGTACTTATTATCCCTTCATCTAACAAAAGATTAATCGCACGCCGAACCGTCATTGGACTAACGTTATATGTTTTGCACAACTGCACTTCGGGAGGCAATCGTGTTCCGGGCAAAAATTCCCCATTTGCAATTCTATCGCGTAAAATCCCTACCAATTGAGCATATGCCGGTTTGTATGCATTGCGATCAATTGTTGCCAAACGCTCGCTAGTTTTTTCAATGTACTTGGCCATGGAAACAATTCTTTTTAAATATCAATAGGTTACATTGTAGGAAAAATAATTGGTGTTGCTTATTAATCATTTTGTACGGATTTAAGAGCCCAACCCATCATTCCGGTAGGCACTTATTATCCCTTTATTTTAGCAAAAAAATGAATAGTGCAACAATTAAACGACGATTATCTAAACAGGTTTCACTCCCACGTCAAGAACAACGCCAGCAAATATAATTCAGTACTTAAATAGCATCCACTTTTAACTTGACATATTATATGGTTATATATATAACTTAGCAACCATTAAATTTAAAATCGTTTTTTAATAATTATTACAATTACATATATCGGTATGGCTTTCTAAACCTGACTTTCAACAAGGAGGTTCCCCATGAGCAGCAAAATGAAGATGGTATTTTTATCGGCACTATTGTTGATATCCACGGTCATGGCATTGACTGGTTATGCAGTAGATGTTTTCGCAGCCGATAAGCCAATCAAATGGCGAATGCAGGATTTGTGGGGGCCTGAAACCGTCTACCATAAAGCGAATCTTAAACTTGCCGACAGAATTCGGCAGCTTTCAAATGGCCGGTTAGATATAAAGATGTTTCCCAGCGGTTCGATAGTCAAGCCCTCCGGCACTTTTGATGCGATCAGGAAAGGTGCTTTTCAGGGGCATATCACTGCTCCAGTTTATTGGGCTGGTAAAATGCCGGTGGCGACTATCTTGTTTGGCGTTCCATGCGGTATCGATAACGTTCTTGACTTTAATGTTTGGTTTTGGGAACGCGGAGGCCTGGAAATTGCCAGAGAGGCATATAAAGCTTTCAATTTATACTGCGTGGGAGGGGGTATCATAGAAGCCAATGCAATGTTTATTAAGGGGACAAAACATATAGAATCATTGGAAGATTTAAGGGGACTGAAAATCAGGACCCTGCCAGGCCTACAATCAAAGATATTGGAGGCAATTGGTGCAACCCCGGTCTTTTTGCCGATGACCGAGGTTTACACAGCTGTGGAAACAGGCGTAGCAGATGGCGTATGTGGCTATACAATCGTGGGTTGGCATGACATGGGCATACATGAAATTACAAAATATATCGTTACACCAGGGTTTTTGCAACCTGCCTCGAACTTAGATGTCGTTGTAAACTTGGATGCCTGGAATAAGCTACCTGCCGATCTGCAAGCTATATTTGAATGCGCTGTTCAAGAATGGAACCAGTACTGGTGCTATGGCGACCATCAGGAAAATGTTAAAGCCTTGTCAAACATGCGAAATAAGGGGCTGGAGTTGATAGAACTGTCAGCAACAGAAATGGAAAAAACCAGAAATTTGGCTATCCCTATTATTGATGAGTATGTTGAAAAAAATGCGTTGGCTAAAAAAGCCTGGGAATCACAAAAAGAGTATTTGCGATTTCTTGGCAAGTTAAAATAAATTAATTCCAAAGATTTGCTACTAAATTACAGTATAGTCATGTTACCGCATTTCATAAATTATTTACCGGGTCGTTAAATGCCGTCATTTTGAAGGTTTATCGTCAAAAAAGCCTTCAAAATGACAGCATCCGGATGACACTGCGCCTTCTATCGCATTATGACAACAATAATATGGTGGCATTGGATGAATCGATTACTTCGCTTTATTGACAACCTGAGCACATGGTCAGCGAAACTATTCAGTTTTCTTGTCGGACTGATTATTATAATTATTACATATGAAGTAGTTGCCAGATATGTCTTCAACTCACCGACCATTTGGGCCAACGAAGCTGCAACTTATCTTTGCGGAATTTTCGCGGTCATAGCCGGAGCATACACTTATCAATTGAATGGACATGTCAAGGTCGACTTATTCTATGCAAGACTTCAAGCAAAAAAGAAGGCGCTCATCGACGTACTCACATTTCCTTTTATCGCGGTCTATTTCGTTGTTTTAGTATGGCTGGGATCGGTATCGTTCTGGGAATCAATCGTTATATTTGAAACATCCGGCACATCATGGTCACCACCGGTTTATCCTTTAAAATTGGTGGTACCAATATCAGCTGCGCTCCTATTGCTTCAAGGTTTATCCAAATTTGTAAAAAATTTCATAACTATTCTCAACAATCATACATCACCAAAGCCGAACGACAGCTAATTTCTTTCGTACTACATGTCTTCTATTTTTCCACCCACGCAGGATTATCACGGAAAGGCGCATAGTTGACAATTTTTAGTGATTCCGTTCAATCATACGTTAAAAGGAAAATTGTATGAGTATTGAGTTAATTACTGTTTTAATGTTTGGAGCGCTTTTCTTATTTCTTCTTTTAGGCGTACCTATCGGCTTTGCCACAGGCTCATTGTCAGTCATTTTTACGCTATTGCTCTGGGATGCATCAGCTCTGTATATCATATCCGACAGCGTCCTCAAATGGATGGACAGCTATGTTTTAGTTGCGGTTCCTATGTTTGTTTTTATGGCCGCAGTTCTTGCAAGTATTGGAATCGTTGATGATCTTTTCGACACAATTTATCTTTGGATGGGATCCCTTAAAGGTGGATTGGCAATAGTCACTGTCGTTGTCTCTACATTGATGGCCGCAATGGTTGGTATCGTTGGCGCAACTGAAGTCACAATGGGCCTGGTGGCATTGCCGGCCATGCTAAAAAGAAACTATGACAAAAGCCTCGCATTGGGTTGTGTTTGCGCCGGAGGCGCCTTAGGTTATTTAATCCCGCCCAGTGTGGTTTTCATCCTTTATGGGATGGCTGCCGGAGAGTCCATTGGCAAATTGTTTATGGGCGGTTTTGGCCCCGGGCTTATTTTAGCGGGACTGTATATTACCTATATTTTAATTCGCGCATACTACAATCCTGATTTAGCGCCTTCGCTTTCAGCACGGGAAAGGGCAATTCCATTAAAGGCTAAAATATGTGCCTTAAAGAAATTACTACTTCCATTTATTTTGATATTTTCCGTATTGGGAACAATATACTTTGGTGTCGCATCAATTACAGAAGCATCTGGTATCGGTGCATTAGGGGCCTTTTTGTGTGCGATTTCAAATCGCAAATTTAAGTGGGCCTGCTTACGTGACTCGGCCTATACCACCGTCACAACAACATCGTTAGTAGTTTGGCTGTGTATTGGTAGTACATCATTTATCAGTATTTATACCGCTTTGGGCGGAACCGAGTTTGTCAGTCAAATCATCGCCGATTTGCCGCTGGGTCGATGGGGCATACTTATAGCGATGCAGCTATTTCTTATTTTTTTAGGTTGTTTTATTGATTGGGTCGGTATTCTTATGTTGACATTACCGATATTTCTTCCAATTATCAACGGCTTAGGTTTCAATCCCATATGGTTTGGGGTGCTTTTTAATATAAATATGCAAATCGCTCAATTGTCCCCTCCTTTTGGCATGGCGCTCTTCTATTTAAAGGGCGTTGCCCCAACAGGAATTACCATTATTGATATCTATCATGGGATATGGCCATTTATCATTATTCAAATATTCGTATTGATTTTAACCATGCTTTTTCCAGAAATAGCTTTATGGCTGCCAGCAGTCATGAAAGGTCGTTGATCATAATACTATAAGTTACAAGTGTATCTATAAAAAAACAAATCTCAACATATACAATGTTACTTGGAGGGGGAATTATTGATGACTGCAAGCAATAAACAACTTTATGAGCAAAGGGAAAAAAGGGTCAACGATGTAATTCAACTCAAAATCCCGGATCGCGTTCCCATTGCTCCGCTCTTTGGCTATTTTCCAGCGCTTTACAAGGGTTTATCGATTCAAGAATGCATGTATGATTACGATAAAATGAAAACAGTTTTCATAGATGCTATTCAGGAATTTGAGCCTGATCTAGCGGAAAATCCCGTAAACATACGCTTTATCGGATCTGTTCTCGATGCTTTAGATTATAAGCCCTTAAAATGGGCTGGTCACGGTTTAAGTCCAAAGGCCTCTTATCAATATGTTGAAAACGAATACATGATGCCGGACGAATATGATGCCTTTTTACAGGATCCAACGGATTTCATGCTGAGAGTTTATTGGCCTAGAGTCATGGGTGCCTTCGAGCCATTTAAACAGCTTCCTCCGGTTCATGATATTTTCTCTTATTACTTAGGATTGACAAAGCTCGCTTTCTTTCATCAGGACGGAATAGCGGATGCGTTACAGGCTTTAAGCGATTCCGCCAGAGAAGCTTCAAAGTTGATTTCACATGCTATGGACTTTAATCAAAGCGTTTCAGAGTTGGGATTCCCTCCATTATTTGGATCGATGAGCCACGCCCCCTTTGATACGATATCCGATTTTTTAAGAGGCACTGCAGGGTGTATGTTGGACATGTATAGGCAACCAGATAAAATTCTTGAAGCAATGGAAAAACTACTGCCAATGCATCTTAAGATGGGACTCTCGGCCAATCAAAGGGGAATTAATAGAGTTTTTATCCCCTTACATAAAGGTTTGGATGGTTTTATGTCGATAGAACAATTTAAAAAATTCTGGTGGCCAACCATGAAAAGATTGATTGAAGGTCTAATCGAAGGCGATTGCGTACCGTTTTGTTTTTGGGAAGGAAATGTAGAATCCCGGCTTGAGATTATTGGTGATATCCCAAAAGGAAAAGCCGTTTATATGTTCGAAAATACAGATCTCTTCAAAGCAAAAGAGATATTGGGAGATACGGTTTGCCTTAAAGGCAATGTACCATTATCTATCTTGGCAACGGGAACAACAGATGACGTCAAAACCTATTGCAAAAAGCTTATCGATATTGTGGGCAAAGGTGGGGGATTTATCATGGACAGTTCGACTGTGTTGGATGATGCCAAGCCGGATAATATAAGAACGATGTTCAAAACAACGAAAGAATACGGTCGCTATTAATCATCAGGAGATCTCAATTTGATTTTTTAGAAACCATTTCAAAAAACTGTAGCAGTATCTCAACGAAGTCAAGGTGAATCATATTCAGGAAATTTTCTACATGATAATCGTACCGGACAATCAAGCATTTCTGATTCTGAAGCCAGGCAAACAGTCGCTCAACCTGTCACCTGCGCTGATAACATATCATTTTAACATTACCTCCGTTAAGGAACTGTTGGTCAAGTTTACTCTTGTCGTAGGCCTTATCACCAACCAACTTATCAGGGGAATACTGAGTAAAACTGCTGTCCATCGTATCTTTAAGAAGCGTTTCCTAATGGGGCGAAGCTGCTGTCTATGAACGCCTTCCGTATATCAATATTACTGCGTTCATCTATGTCTTCGGCCGGCTTTTGGGCGACAGGCCATCATAGACAAAGCAAGGCCGCCACCATGACGGCTTTGCTGGATGCAGTGGAAAGGTATGGACAGCAAAATTAAACAAACCCTTAATAAGCAACAGGGCAAATTTTCGATGGCAGTGATTTAGACCGCCAATTAAAGGAGTACAAAAATGTCTGACAAACTTGCCGAACTTCTGGCTGATTTAAAAGAAAACGAAGTCATCGAACTGGTCAACAATTCGATTGCCGAAGGTGCAGATCCCATGAAATTGCTGGCATCGGCACGCAGTGGCATGCAGATTGTCGGGAACCGCTTCGCCGCCGGGAAATACTTCATTCCTGACCTGATTTTTTCCGGAGAGATTTTAAAGACCATCGCAGGAAAAATAGAACCGCTCATGAAAACATCCGGTCCAACCAAAAAGAAAGGCGTCATTGTCTTTGGCACCGTGGCCGGCGACATCCATGATATCGGCAAAGATATCGTCAGTTTCATGCTCGATATCAGTGGGTACGAGGTTCACGACCTGGGCATCGATGTGCCTGTCCAAACCTTTGTGGAAAAGATCAAAGAAACTGGTGCTACGATTGTCGGATTGAGCGGGTTTTTGACCCTGGCCTTCGATGCCATGAAAGAGACCATCGATGCAATCAAGGCTGCCGGGTTGAGAGAACAGGTTAAAATAATGATCGGCGGCGGCCAGATCGACGAACAGGTGCGCAGCCATACCGGTGCCGATGCATATGGCCGCGACGCTATGGAAGCAGTTAAGCTTGCCGATCAGTGGGCCGGTGCATGATACCGGCCGTGAGCCGCCATTTGCCGCTGTTCATTGCCTGCGAAGCAACCTTCAATGAAGTGCGGCCGCTGATCCGTAACGCCATTGCATTGGAAGTGACCGAGGCCGGATTGCACATACATTCAGAGTGACTTATGCTTTCTGGTTTTTCTTAACAAAACAGTTGCGTCGAGAGCCAGTCCAATGGATGAATCCAATCAATCAGCGCTCCACCGCGTTGAATTGGAAGAAACCGGGCAAACCGTCAAGGCTGCACCCGGTACCCTGCTTATAGATGTGCTCCGCATGGCCGGAATTGATATTGCTGCAACTTGCGACGGAAAAGGAATTTGTGGCCAATGTCGGGTGGTCATTTCCGGGGGGCAACTGCCCCAGCCCAGTCCGGCCGAGATGAAACATCTGGCGCCGGCCGAACAGAATCAAGGCGTTCGCCTGGCATGCTGCACACCTGTTAATAGCGCCATGAAAATACGGCTGCCCAAAAAGACGGCCAGCGCTGATGCTCGCCTGCAAGTGGACGGCAAAAAATATAAGCTTGTGGTTGATCCAGCAATTCATACCGTTCAGATTACCTTGCCCCCGGCTGATCCGTTGGATGCTACTTCGAACTTTGAGCAGATTGCCCTGGCTCTGGAACAGGGACAAGGCAAAAAGGATCTGGTGGCCGACCATCTGGTTGCCGAAGGGCTTTCCAAACGGTTGGATTCGAACGTTCGAACGTTTAACGCTTGTTTGCGGGGTCGGGAGCTGGTTGCCGTCCTGGAAGAATCTGCCCAATCTGTTGGCTTGGCCGTGGACTTGGGTACAACCAAAGTAGCCGGCTATCTTCTGGATTTAACCACCGGAAAGACGCTTGCAAGCGCTGGCATATTGAATCCTCAGGGTAGATTTGGTGCCGATATCATGACCCGGCTGCATCATGCCTGCAATGGCACCGGCAAAAACGATCTGCTGCAAGTGATCCGCGGTGGAATTGACCAGCTTCTGCATCAGTTGACCAATTCAGCGGAAGTCGATCCCCGCCAGGTCGTCGATGCCTGTATTGTGGCCAACACAGCCATGGTGCACCTATTACTGGATCTTCCAGTCCGGCAGCTGGCCCGAACACCGTATACCCCATCGACCCTGAACTGCTTCGATATCAAGGCCAGAGACATTGCGTTGAACATTGCACCGGGGGCCTATGTTCATATCCTGCCATCCATTGGCGGTTTTGTGGGTGCCGACCACGTCGCCATGATTATGGCCGCCGGCATCGACAAAATGGACCAGAGTGCCATAGGCTTGGACATCGGCACCAACACCGAGATTGCCCTTAAGCACCCTGACAGCGACAATCTTTATTGCCTGTCTTGCCCCTCAGGGCCTGCTTTTGAAGCCGCACACGTGGCCAACGGCATGCGCGCTGCTGCCGGTGCCATAGAGGAAGTACGGCTGACCGATACATTTGAGTCAAGATACAAAACCATCGGCCATGCGCCGGCGATTGGATTGTGCGGATCGGCCATGATCGATGTTGTCTCTGAGCTGTACCGCTGTGGCCTGATTAACCAACGAGGTCGCTTTCAAGATAAAATCAGGTTGGAGGATAATGGATTTCTGCTTGTTCCGCCAACCGAAAGCGGAACCGGCAGCGCCATCCGGTTTTCTCAAAAAGACATCGATGAAATCCTGCTGGCCAAAGGGGCAATCCGGGCTGGAATCGAAATATTGCTGCAAGTATCGCAAACCCGGATCGGACAAGTGCGCCATGTTTTCATTGCCGGTGCATTCGGCGCTTATATCAACTTGACCAATGCAATTTCTATCGGGTTGATTCCCGATTTTCCCTCGGCCAGCTACCATCAGATTGGAAACGCCGCCGCTTTAGGTGCAAAACAGGCATTGCTGGATCGGGCCGCACGACAAAGGGCCGGGCAAATAGCCACCCATTCGCACTTTATCGAACTGACCCGACAAGAAAATTTTAACCGTCATTTTGCCCAGGGCATCATGCTGCCTGAGGTGAACCCAAAGCGTCAGGAGAAATAAAATGATAGTCATCGGAGAAAAAATCAACGGCACCCGCAAGAAAGTCAGCGCAGCCATCTCTGAAAAAAACACCGTATTTATACAGAACCTGGCTATATCTCAGGTTGATGCCGGAGCCGATTACCTGGATGTCAATGCAGGCACGGCACCGGACATAGAACCCGCCGATCTGGTATGGCTGATCAAAACCGTCCAGGAAGTTACTGATGTGCCATTGTGCCTGGACAGCGCAAACCCGTCGGCCTTGAAGGCCGGCTTTGCCGCAGTCGATAAAAGGCCAATTGTAAATTCGCTCAGCGGTGAACGTAATCGTATTGAAGATATCCTGCCCTTGGCCTGTAAAGAGCAGACCGAGCTGATCGTGCTGGCCTTGGATGACAAAGGCATCCCCAACTCGGTTCAGCAGCGGGTTGAAATAATTACCCGGTTGATCGGAATGACCCGAAACGGCGGCCTGGCAGATAAGAATCTTTTCATCGATCCGTTGGTTACGGCATTGTCCACGGACACTGCAAGCGGCATACGGGCATTTGAGGCCATGCGCATCATAAAAAAAGAGTTCCCTGAAGTGCACCTCACCGCAGGCTTGAGCAACATTTCTTACGGTCTGCCGTCACGCTCCATTGTCAACCAGGCCTTTGCCGTACTGGCCATGGATGCTGGTTTGGACAGTGCCATTATCGATCCGGAAGACAGATATTTGCAAAGCATCATGGTTGCCGCGGAAATGACCTTGGGGCGTGACCGGTTCTGCTCGAACTATACCCGGGCATACAGAGAAGGAAAAATTGTAAAACAGGGTCGATAGCATCACCTGCCGCTGTATGACCATATCGTGGTTAAAAACTGAAAGCTGTAATAGTCAACTCTTTTTACCGAAAAGCAAACACTCAAGTCGAGGATCTCGCCGGTAAATCGAAAAACCCGAATAGCTGATGCCTTCAGTCTTGGGTTGTTCGCCGTTTGCCACACTAAATATTTTATTTAAAATTATTTCTCCAACCTGTTCAACCGTTTTAGCCCCGGTAATGATTTGTCCGGCGTTTATGTCCATGTCATCTTTCAACTTTTCGTAGCTCAAGGGATTCCCACATACAGTAATTGTCGGCATCATTCGACTTCCGACCGGAGCACCGTTGCCTGTGATAAAAATCAACATCTGACAACCTGCTGCCGCCAGATGAGTTATGCAATGGGAATGTAGCATGGTCCCGTCTTGGAGATACATACCGGGTTGACCGGGCTTTTCAATCATTTTTTCACTGTATTCCAGAACACCGGCGATTTTGCGCGAGCCAGATTTGTGTATTGCCCCTAATGATTTTTCTTCGATGGTAGTCAGGCCCCCTGCGACATTACCAATACACATGAACTCAAGTTCAACTCCTGGAATCGTCCAACGTTTTTCCTCTCTTGCCAATGTATGTTTAATATCTTGGGCGACCTTCTCATTGACCGCACGCCGAATCAAGGCTTCCTCACCTCCAATACATTCAATCGGCTCGGTGAATATGGCGGTTCCACTCATATCAATGAATCGATCCATTGCCGATCCGACACTCGGATTACCAGCAATCCCTGAAGTGGTGTCGGATCCGCCGCATTTCAGACCGACGACAAGCTGGCTGACATCAAAGGGCTCTCTTTTTAGGCTCGCATTTTGATCTTTCATATCCTTAATGATTTCTTGAGCCTTTCGAATTGTGCGCGTGCTTCCGCCGATTTCCGTAACCTTCAATATGGAAACCGGTTTATGCGAGGTCATCTTTTCACGAACAGTCTCAGGTCTTACCCCTTCGCACCCCATGCTGATCATGACGACACCGGCAATATTCGGATTATCGGCCAATCCGGCAAGATTGTTAACGACCTGCTCATTGCCGGCCGCCGGACACCCATGTTCTGATGTCACGAATATCACATCTTCAAAAGGAGTCGAAATGTGTTTCAAAATACCTTCAACGGCATCACAAACGCCGATGAGAAGATATAAATTTCTAATGCCGATCTTTCCGTCTGACCTTATAAATCCCTTAAGTTCCACTTTATCACTCCCTGATAGACATTTCCGGCAAGTTAAGCATGGCGATCATTGTTTTAAGACGCCCTTCAGGGATTGGTATCCGCCTGCTTTCCAAATTGTGAATGTGAACCCATTCCCCCTGATCAATCGACCGGGACGCCCCTCCGATGCAATGGCCATATTTATAAACAGGATCCCCTGCGTTTAGGCAACCCAGAGAAATCTTGTTGCCAAAAGGTATAGCGCTTTTCGACCTTACTTGTCGTGAGATCGTCCCATCGATATTAACGATTTGGACTTCCTCCCCAGGGCAGCTGATATCGGAAAGGCAGGTTGCGACGTTGTCATCCGGGTGCATTTTAAACGCTCTTTTATCCGAAAAATCCATTCCCTCATCCCTCCATTATCCTTTGACGCTGCCAATAAGAAACCCTCCAACGACGTATCTTTGAATTAAAATGTAAAGCAAAAACGGTGGAATACATGCCAGGGTAGACATGGCCATCAACTGGCCCCAAAGGAAATTATCTCCGAGAACGAATCCCTGAATGCCGATTGGCAAGGTCCAGTTGGATTCACTTGTCAAAAGAACAAGAGCTAACAGAAATTCATTCCATGCAAGCGTAAATGAATAGAGCGCCACCGCAGCCATTCCTGGCAGTGATAGTGGCATAATGATTCGAAAAAGAATCACCATTCGGCCAATTCCATCAACTCTGGCGGCCTCCTCAATTTCAATAGGTATTGACTTAAAATAACTCATCATCATCCATGAACAGAAAGGGACTGTAAAAACCAGATAGGTGAAGATGGCCGCATATAGCGTATCTGATACGTGAAGCTCGTTCACTATTTTGAAAAGAGGGATAAACAGCAGCGAAGCGGGCAATAGGTAGGCCATGACAATGAGTCTTGCAATCAATCCTCTTGCGGGAAAACGAAAGCGCGTCAAGCTATACGCACTCAAGGCTCCAACGATGATGGAAACAAATGTTACGGTTCCTGTAATGATGATGCTATTTGCGAGGTAAGTAAAAAATTCGAGTATTTGAACATTTTTTGATACTGAGCAAAAATAATCTCTTTCGGAAACAGCGTCGGAGTTAAAGCGAAAATTTCCTTGTTGCTCTTGACGGATGTAATAAGCATCCACCACACGGGAAACAAAGACCACGCAAGCAGAATCACCACACAAGCCAGCAATCCTATTTTCTTCAGTTGGTTTTCCTTCATGTTAATCCTGCTCTTCCATCATCTTTCGGGTAAGCACATAAATGATGACCGCCAGAAAGGGAGTAATCATGAGAACTGTAGTCGCGCCCAAGCCAAGTCTGTGGGCTTTAATCGATGTTTCATAGGCTAATGTACTGAAGATGTGAGTCGAATTTACAGGTCCTCCCCCGGTGAGAATATGAATGAATTGAAAGTTGTTAAAGGTCCAGATAAAAGAAAGAAGAGAAGAAATCAAGATGACGTTTTTCAGGGAAGGCAAGGTTATATGCACAAATTTGCGCCATGCAGAGGCGCCGTCGATATCGGCAGCTTCGTATAGATCAGGCGATATTGCCTGCAGACCAGCCAATATCGTGATGCCGAAAAAGGGAGCTCCCTGCCAAACGTTGACAAGGATGACTGAAAACATAGCCAATCCAGGATCACCTAACCAGACTGGCTGTGTTTCAATAATGTGCAGTCGATTCAGAACAAAATTAATAATCCCGGATACGTCATCCATCATCCATTTCCAGACGTAACATGCAATCACGGGAGGAACCGCCCAAGGCAGAAAAACCAACCCGCGTGTCAAGTTCTTGCAAGTGATCGCACGATTCAGGACAAGACCCATCAAGAGGCCAAGGGGCAGTTTTATGGCTATGGCGCCAACTGCAAACACAAAGGTGTTGATGAACGTTTTCTGGAAAACACGATCGTGGATTAGTTCGATATAGTTCCGCAAACCGACAAATTTAGGCAATCCACCGATCAGTCTTTCATAAAATGTCAATAATACTGAATCGACAAATGGATACACGCCAACGCCTATTAAAATGACTAATGCAGGCAACAGCATGATGTAGGCCGTTATCAAGTTCTGTCTCCGTTCGCTGTGCTGGAAAGACAGATGCGACATGACTGTAATCCTTTCTTGCAGTTCAAATAGGCTATTGAGCCTAACTTCTCACTCGATATGCAGCAAAAACCAATTCCGCACTTAAGCAATACATTGAGTAATTTTTCAGGGGGCGGAATTGCCCGGCTTCATGCCAGCCGGAGGTGACCGGGCAATCCCGTTGTTTCGTAAAATTTACTTATGCCGATTGCATTAAAATCCTACTTATTGATATTTCGCGTATATTTTATTCATTTCCTCTTCCAGAATATCCAGCGATTTCTGAGGAGGCATCCCCTGAAGGATAACCCGCTGTACCATGTCAACAAGCAAATAACGGCTGTCGCATTCGGACATTGGCACACTTGGAGGTGCGGGCCAACCAGCGATACGTGCATCCTGTGCAATTTTTCCATAGTTCTTGAAAAATCTTGACTTGAACAGAGGATATTGGGCGACTTCCTTGTAGATCGGAAAAAACCTGCCGTTCACAGCGCTAACCATTTCTCCGTACCGATCCGGTTCATAAAGGTACCGCAGCATCTCCTTTACAAAGGCAACATTATTAGCGCCTTTGAATGCCATCCATGCAATACAACCTCCCTCGCTGGTGTGCGATGGTCCACCTGGTCCTGCAGGCCATGGGATTAATTCGGTATTTTCAAGAAGCGTATTATCGTTTTCCAGCATCCAGCGATATACACTTCCCGGGTTCTGGATAAATACGGCCTGACCGGTCTGATAGATGGCGTTGTTTCCCGCGTCGTTCCAACTTGTCGCCCCCGGTGGAATCGACTTGTCCTTAAGATACATGTCAGCGATAAACTGTACCGCAGCCAGGGTTTCAGGCGAATTTACCGCTACGGTTTTTCCATCAGCCTCTATTAATTTGCCGCCGAAGGCCCAGATAAGTTCCCGGATGTGGGTCGTTGCATCCCCACACTTGGAAAGCGGAATCCCGAAGCCGTATATTCTCTTTGAAGGATCCTGCGCAGCTTTGGCGATTTTCCGTAGCTCCTCCCAAGTCTCCGGAGCAGAGAACCCAGCCCTTTCGACAAGATCTTTCCGCATGTACATGGGCCACAGTTCAACCTCCACTGGCACCCCCCACTGACGGTTATCCTTGGTTACCAACGGCAGTGTTGCCGACTCATAGATGCCTCCGCCTTTCTTTTTAATTTCACTTACGATGTCGCTAACATCCACAAGCAGGTCCTGAGAGGCATAATATTGAACAATATGTCCAAGCATCTGAACCAAATCAGGCGGATGACCGGCTTCGATAGCCGCTGCAATCTTGGCTTGAATCTGTTCGGTGGGCACCACACTGAAATCGACAGCCATGTTCTTCATTTTGCAAAAGGCTTTGACTTGTTCACCGATCTTTGCGTCACCTGCCTGTGTCCTTGTCGAGATTATCCATACATTGACCTTTTCTTTTGCCATTGCCATGCCTGGTGCGACCATTCCAAAAATGAGAATAGCCCCTAAGAACAGCTTACAAATCTTTCTGCGTTTCATTTGTCTCTCCTTTAAATTTAGTAATGTTTTCCCATATCCCCACCACCTTTATTCTATCTTCTGATATACGGAGACGTTTTTTTAATTTAGATTTGTTATGCGATAGCTGCTTCCTCACCCTTACCATCGAATAGGTGGATTTTATCTATATCCACCTCCAGGCTGAGCTTTTGGTTTTCATAATACCTGACAGATGCGTCTGCATCGATAACTACAGTAAAATTATATCTTCCGGAAGACAGGTCTAGTGCCAGCTCCTTTCCGAGTACCTCCACTACGTTCACGTGCGCTTCTATCCGGCCGCATTTCTTATATGCCATTGTTCTATCGCTGTCTTGCTTTGTTGCCACCCTGAAGCCTTCCGGGCGAATCCCCATGGTATACTCTTGGACTTTTCGATCTTTGATTTTTTCTATGAGGGAATGATTAACTGGAATTTTAAAATCACCGACATCCGAATAATACTCTTTTCCATCTTCTATAATTCTGCATGGGAAAAAGTTCATTCCAGGGCTGCCGATAAAGCCAGCCACAAATTTGTTCGCAGGGTGATTGTATAATTCAAGGGGACTGCCACTTTGCTGAAGGACCCCTTTTTTCAATACAACAATGTGGCTTCCCATGGTCATAGCTTCCACTTGGTCATGGGTCACATAAACCACTGTAGTCTTCAAACGTGAATGAAGTTTTTTAAGTTCGGTTCTCATTTGAACGCGTAATTTAGCGTCCAGATTGCTCAATGGCTCGTCGAATAAGAACACTTGAGGATTCCTGACAATTGCGCGTCCCAGCGCAACGCGCTGACGTTGCCCCCCCGACAATTGCCGAGGTTTACGCTTCATCAGATCCTCAATCTTCAGGATGCCGGCTGCTCTGTTGACGGTTCTAACAATTTCCTCTTTTGGCACGCCTCGCATTTTCAAGCCGAAAGCCATGTTATTGTACACAGTCATATGCGGATACAAAGCATAACTCTGGAATACCATTGATATGTCTCTATTTTTAGGCGGCAAGTCATTGACCTGGCGGTTGTTTATAAATATTTCTCCTGAAGTGACAGTTTCTAAACCTGCTATCATCCTCAGAACTGTAGACTTGCCGCAACCCGAAGGCCCCACAAGCACGAGAAATTCCCGATCTTCAATTTCCAAATTCAAATCTCGAACTGCCACAAGTCCATTATCGTAAATTTTAGAAATGTTTTTAAAGATGATTCCCGCCATTTTTTTCACTTTCTCAATCGTATACGTGTCAGCCATTCCCAATCTTAGGCAAAGCTATAGCCATTCACGCAGTCAATGGGCTAATAGGCAGGGAACACAACCATACCCTTGAAATTGTCCGGTGTTCCCGATTGCTCGATAAAATCACATCTTTTACTTTGCATTGAATTGCACTTAACTTTTTATGAGCCATCCAATTTCATCAAAAAAATATTTTTATAATATTTGATGAGTTGGAATGTAAATACTGAAAATACAACGAAATTATCGTATAACCCTTGCACTGCCTCCGGCGATATTTTTCTCTACCTCTTTGAGGGTTGCCATGGAAGTGTCTCCATGCGTCGTCATGGCAAGTGCTCCATGTGCGGCTCCATAATTAACCGCTTCTGATGCCGGCTTGCCCTCCATCAATGCATAAATTAAACCCGAAGCGAAGCTGTCGCCACCACCTACACGATCAAAAATTTCCAGATCCGGACGCATCACTGCATCATAAAATTTTCCGTCTGAATAAATGATCGCACCCCAATCATTCTTACTGGCGGTTTTTGCATTCCGCAGAGTCGTTGCGACAATTTTAAAATTCGGGTATTCTTCCACTGCCCTTTGAATCATTTTTTTGAAATTACTTGGATCTAAATTGGAGCAATCACTGTCCAGTCCCGGCACCTCAAAACCCAGAGCCGCCGTAAAATCTTCTTCGTTCCCAAGCATCACATCAACATATTTGGCAATTTCCCGATTCACTTCCTTTGCGCGCTCAGGTCCACCGATGTCCTGCCAAAGCGAAGCACGGTAATTTAAGTCATAAGAAACAATGGTCCCATATTGTTTTGCTTTGGACATTGCCTCGATGGCCACATCCGGTGTCGTGCCGGATAACGCTGCAAATATTCCCCCGCAGTGAAACCACCGAATGCCATGTTCACCAAAAATAGTGTCCCAGTCGATTTGGCCCACGCTGAGCTGGGAGACGGCGGTATTACCACGGTCGGAACAGCCAAGAGCTGCTCGAATCCCGAATCCTCTTTCGGTAAAATTTAAACCGACACGAACTTTCCTTCCAATGCCGTCATAGGGCACCCATCGAACATGTTCCATGCTGACGCCGCCCTGAAAAATCAAGTCTTCTAACAAATGTCCGATCGCATTGTCTGCGATAGCGGTTACGACAGCGGCCCTTTTACCGAAACAACGACGCAAGCCACGCGCAACATTATATTCTCCGCCACCTTCCCAAACGCGAAATTGCCGCGCAGTATGAATACGGTCGTTTCCTGGGTCGAGTCGGATCATAACTTCTCCCAGCGATAATATATCGTATTTGCAAAGATCGGCTTCTTTCAAATTCAGATTCAACATTGCGCTACCTCTTTTCGAATTTTCTTTACCAATTTAATGGCGTTTTTAATTTTTTCTGAAATTCCATCGTAGTCTCTGTTGTCCACCATTTTTTTTTGAATCAGCTTGGAACCCATTCCGGCACAACTTATCCCGGCTGCGAACCAGGCAGACAAACTTTCATAAGTTGGTTCCACACCGCCTGTAGGCATGATCTCTGACCATGGGCAGGGCCCTCTCAAATTCTTTACAAACGATGGGCCGCCGATCTCGCCGCCAGGAAAAATCTTGCAAATTTCAGCTCCCAAAACCTCTGCGCGATGGATTTCACTTACAGTTCCGCAACCGGGGCACCATGCGATTTTCCGTCCATTACACAACCGGCCTGTTTCCTCATCCAGTAGTGGGCCAACGATAAAATTGGCTCCAGCGGCAATGAACATCGCAGCGGTTGGCGCATCAACTACGGATCCTGCTCCGAGAACGACCTGCGGTCGTTCTGCTGCCAGGTACTGCTCAAGTGCCCTGAATACATCTATTGCACCGTCGCCTCGATTGGTGAATTCAACTATTCGCGCACCTGCATCTGAGCAGGCGCAAGCAATCTTTTTGCATACCTCCAGATCATTGTTATAAAATACCGGTATTATCCCGATTTCTTTCATTAGCATTAAGGTCTCTAGCCGTTTGTACCTGGCCATATAATTTCCTCCCGTTTCATAAACTCATGTTTGAGCGATCAAAATTCAGCGGGCGAGCCATCCCCCATCAACTGTCAGGGTTGCCCCATGTACATAACTGGAAGCTTCAGAGGCGAGAAAAACAACAGCCCCCTTTAAATCATCAGCTTCCCCCCACCGATTGGCCGGAATACGTTCTATGATTTGTCTGTTTCGTACCGGATCTTTCCGTATGGGCTTGGTGTTTTCAGTGGCCATATATCCTGGTGCAATAGCGTTAACATTAATCCCGTGGCCGGCCCACTCACAGGCCAACAATCGCGTGAGTCCCATCACGCCGCTTTTACTGGCGGTATATGAAGGGACAAGGATCCCGCCTTGAAATGACAGCATGGAAGCTATGTTTATGATTTTTCCACCATGGCCCTGAGCCATGAACTGACGGGCGACCGCCTGTGAAAGGAAGAACAGGGTTTTTAAATTGACGTTCATAACGTCATCCCAGTCCTTTTCAGTAAAATCGACGGATTTATTGCGGCGGATAATTCCAGCGTTATTGACTAAAATATCAACACGACCAAAGGCTTCGAGGGTTTTCCCCAGAATATTTTCTCTTGGAGCGATACTGGAAAGATCTGCCTGTACTCCTACAAACTGTCTCCCCAATGCTTCTATTTTTTTTTGATTCTCTGGCGGGTGCTGATTGTACACACCCACGATATTCGCACCTGCTTCTGCAAGGCCAGAGGCCATAGCTTCACCAAGGCCTGTTCCAGAGCCGGTTACTATGGCGACTTTTCCGTCCAGGTTAAATTGATTGAGAGACATTGGTGATATCCTTTCATTTCCCATCTGGTCCTAAAATTAGTTGATGGAAAGCAAATCTCTTTATTCGTTATACGGAAATCGATACAATCTCTGCTAAGCGACAAACTAAATACCCGGCCTGCAAAAACTATTTGAGTTCTCCCATAGAGACGCCATCCATGTCAGTAAAAGTTTGGTTTTCGCCGACCATTCCCCATATAAACGTATAGCTGCTGGTACCGGCCCCGGAATGTATGGACCAACTTGGAGAAAGGACCGCCTCTTGGTTCCGGACAACCAGATGCCTCGTTTCCGCAGGATCCCCCATCAAATGAAAAACCACATTTTCAGAGGGCAGATCAAAATATAGGTAAGCTTCCATTCGCCGCTGGTGGGTGTGAACAGGCATAGTGTTCCAAACACATCCCTTGGACAGTTGCGTCATCCCCATGACAAGCTGACAGCTTTGGACTCCATCTGGATGAATGTACTTCCGGATAGTTCTTTTGTTGCTGCTTTCAATTTCTCCCAGCTCAACCGCTTCTGTCTCCTTGCAGATAACTGGGGTGGTAGGGTACGCTCTATGGGCTGGAGCGCAATTGAAATAAAACATGGCCGGTCTACTGGAATCTTTACTGTTGAAGCTTATATTTTGGCTACCCATACCGACATAAAGCCCGTCTCGTGATTGAAGTTCAAAAACTCTATTATCCACGGTAACAACCCCTTCCCCACCGATATTGATGATTCCCATTTCTCGGCGATCCAAAAGATGGGCTGTACCGATGATTTTTTCATCAACTTGAATTTCCAGTGGAAAATTTACAGGCAGGGCGCTACCGACGATCAGACGATCATAATAACTGTATATTAGCTTGAGGGCCTGTGGGGCAAAAAGATCGTTGATCAAAAAATGTTTTCTCAATTGTTCGGTATTCATATGAACGTAATGATCAGGATGAATCGCGTTTCTAATTTCCATGCTTTTTCTCCAATTTGTTAAAAAAGGGTTGTATGTTTGATTTCATAGTAATTTTTCGTTATAAGCCTCGATCGGAATTCATGACCAATTTTCCCAAATCTAACTTAGCGCTTAATTTTTGATATTTGTAAGGTCCATCGAGGTACACTTTTTATCCCAAAAATTCTTAACGCAAATCTCAAATGTTCATGCATGCTGATGTGAATCAGAAAACCAAACGACTTCAAAACAGCACGATAGGTCATCGAATTATGCTCAGGGTTCTTTCGTCATTCCAATGGCACTTGATATTTTATCAGCATATCGCTTGACGATTACTGCCATATCCGTTTCCATTTCCTTTTTGAAACTTAGTGATGTAGCCGTGATTCCTATGGCCCCAACAACAATACCGTGTCGATCACAAATAGGCGCAGCCAAGCATCTCACGTCTTTATAATATTCTGTATTATCAAATCCATAGCCTTTTTTACGCACCGTTTCCAATTCCTGGCGAAGTGCATCATAGTCTGTAATCGCAGCGGGCGTTCGCTTTTCCAATACTTTGCCTTTAAAAAACGTCTCAATGTCGTCGACACAAAATGCTAAAATAACCTTCCCAATTGAAGAACAATGTGGATGAAGCAATAAACCGGGTCGAGATGCTATGTAGATATGTTTCGGGCCATCGCAAACTTCAACAATTAGTATATCGGTTCCAGATAAAATACCCATGTGTGACGTTTCGGACGTTTCACGGGTGAGTTCGTTCATGAAAGGAATTGCGACTCTGCGCAGTTCAATTCTGCTAAGAGCCAACATTCCGGATTGTATCATCCGGCTGCCAGGCAAATAACGATTGTATTGTTTTTGCAACCACTTCGCTTCCACCAAGGTGTTGAGGATGCGGAACATTGAAGAGCGAGGTATCGAAATTAAATTTTCTAACTCCCCTGATGACAGACCATTTTCAGCGGAGTTGATCAACTCGATCACCGCAAGGCTTCGTTTCAAAATTGGAATCGAGTACTTGTTTTTTTGATTGCTCATAATCCCCCAAATAATTTTTCTTCATTTGGATTACCAAATGGTCAAATATCAGCAATTTACATGACCGAGTCTTGATCCTCATAAAAAAGCTATACTCATTTCAATGCCTATGCTTGATTGCAAAACCAAAAGAAAGATAGCCATGATCACATTGCATAGATCAAACCCAAATAGTTGACCCGGATTGGAATACTTCGATAAGTCAAAGTCCCAAATATGAGACAAATGTTTATCATTTAAGACTCTCGTACATCTCATAAAAGCATTTGTCAACTTTTTTCGACCCAGAACCTGTGTAATATTGATTTGGTTTTCAAAATGAACCCTTTTCAAAAATCAACTCTGTAGCCGGAATGGCGCTCCTGTCTAAGGATCACAGAATACCTGGCTATTCGAATCATGTACATTTTGGATAGGCACGTAAAAGGGGTGTACGGATGCTGTTGGTGGTGGTTGCGGTATATCTTCCGGTTGCCGTGACTGCGGAGATTGGCCATAGGCCCTGGTTAAATTGAGGCCTGCAAAATTGACGGCTTTTTATTCCTCCAAACAGATTCTAATGGAATAAAAAAACTAAAAAATCAGGTTGATACGCAAAGACGCGAACTCTCACTGTGAATCGGCATGCAATATTGCCCCACCGTCCAACTGTAAATTGAGCTATTGTGAACGTTTGGCAAGGCTGGGGGTCAGAATTGGATGCCCAAACCGGGTCAATTTTGAACGCCGAAAGACAAATTTCGGCGGTACGGCCAGCGCTGAAGAGTTAACTACCAAGGCAATGGCGGATGGGCCGGTTGGCGGATTAATGCATCATGAAGCTGGTATCTTGCCCCTTATGGCTGGCAGGAACCAGGATGTGATCACGGCGTTTCGTAAAAGGAGACAGTTTTACAGGTAAAAGAAATAGGTCATTGCAACCAGGATGGCGATATAGATGACGGCCAGCGGGCCGCCCACTTGTATGTAGTCCTTTGTTTTATAGGAACCTGGCCCCATATAAAGCGCATTGACCTGGTGCGTCGGCAAAATAAATGAATTCGAAACCCCCAAACCGACAACAATGGCAGCCACTCGAGGATTGATGCCAATCTGGTGGGCGATGGAAATGCCCAGCGGAATAAGCAGGGTGCAAGCACCAACATTTGATATGACCATTGTAAACCCACAGCTTAATAGAGCCATGACGATAAGAAACACCAGAGGCGTCATCAGCGGACCGAGTCCTGTAACCATTCCCCTTGCGATCCATTGAGCTGTACCGGTTTGATTCATGGACATGCCCAAAGGAATGAGTCCACCTAATAAAAAGACGGTACGCCAGTCTACAGAGCGGTAGGCTTCATTGATCGTGATCACCCCCGTCAGAACCATGCCGACGGCACCCAGCATAAGGCATACCGACAGCGGCATCGGATTGTACGAAAGCCGCTGAAGATAGAAACTGGATACTATCATTAAAAGCAGTGTCACCAAAAAAGTGGCCAGCGCCCAGCCTGCCTTTTGGGGTTTATGGAACTCCTTTTCAAAAGGGGTGATAATGATCAGGTTGCGATGCAGGTCTTCCAGCGCATGCAACTGTTCCCAGGTGCCGTGCAAGAGAATCGCATCGCCGGCCTGCAGCGGACGGTCAGCCAGTTGTCTGTAGAATGTTTTGCCGGCTTGATGGACGGCCAGGGGAGTCAGTCCGAAGGTTTCCCGGAAACGGATTTTTTTAATCGTCTGCCCAATGAGGCTGGAGCGCGGAGAGACCACCCCCTCGACGATTCCGGCCAGTGACGGGTTGAACATATTGTCTTTAAAACACTTCGGTTCTTCCATCAAGATCAGGCCATATGCTTTTACGAATCTATTGACGGCTTTGACCGGACCGTAGGCGCATAAAATGTGACCTGGCCGGATGGTGCTCTCGGGCAGGGGAGCGATTTCACAGGTGTTGGCGGATTCGGCTGAGGCCACGATGTTCACTAGAAAACGCCGGCGTATTTCTGCCACAGCCAGTGGGCGTTGGCCCGCCTGGAAATCCGCAGGCACATAGACTTCAAAGGGCCCCTTGATTAAAGGATAGGCTCCCATGATACCCGGTTCCTCTTTCCGGTCATCGCTTGATCCCCCTTCCTGATGTTTTGAAAGCTTGCGCATGCCCGCCGTTGAGAGATAAGCAATGCCGCCGGCGACAAGAGCTAATCCGATGGGCGTCAATTCCAAAAAGCCGAACTTGGGAATTTCAGGGGGCAGAATGTCATTGAGCAGGATAAGGGGACTTGTGCCGATCATCGTCAATGTCCCACCGAGAATCGCGGCCATTCCAATAGGCATGAGTACACGCGAAATGGGTATCTTCAGCCGGAATGAGGCCGCCAGCCGTATAGCTGGCAAAAAGAGGACCGCTGCGCCGGTATTCTGCATCACGCTGGATATGACGGCTATCAGTCCGGAAAAAATCACGTTCAGCCGATGGGAACTGTTTCCGACATATTTAATCAACGGCTGAATGATACGGCTGACCAGTCCTGCGCGGTTCAATCCATAGCTGATGATCATTACCCCGATAATCGCCACCACAGCATTACTGCTGAGGCCTCTAAACGTATCCCCGGCATTCAGCAGCCCCAGTTCGGGAAGCAATACCATCAATGCTATGGCCACGACGTCAACACGCACCCACTCCACGATAAAGAGAAAAACAGCAATAAAAATCACCGACAGCATCAACAGCTTGGTGCCGATATGGGTATCGACTTCCACCGGTATTTTGACGATCCCCGTGTCTTGGATCATTTCTTCGCGCGCGTTGACCAGGTCCCCGTAAATATCCATCCAGATTGTATGTTTACCCGCTGTGGTTCTCGAACTGACACGATATTTCACAGACGCCGACAACAACCGGGAATCTTCATTTGCGGTTCGTTCAAATTTAATCTGGATATGATGGCGGGGCCTGTCGGGGTGCACGTTGTCGACAAATCCGATGCCGCTGTTTTCCGGTGAAGCGATCCATATAAGCAGCGGCGCTTCAATTCGAGGATTCCAGAAAATCTTTTCTCCGGATCGGTCGACAGGTCCGGTCAGAATGGCGTTGAGTTTAAAACTGCCGGTTTCTCCGGCTATCAACGCGCCGATCAGTTCCTGGATTTCCAAAGAAATGTAGTGAGGCGCACGGGAAGAAGCTGCCGTTTCGGAAGAGCCCGCCGGCGGTATAAGAAAAGACGGTTTGGCAGTCGAACATCCGCTTTGGTTGCATGGCATCAGGATGGCGAAAATAGCGGCCAAAACGAACAACCCCACAGCATGGATCGACCATTTTGAAATTCGCATGTATTAATTTAGCATGGAATAAAATTTAATTCAAAAAAAACACCCTATCGCACATAAGATTAATTAATCGGAGTGTCATTAAGGATGGCCAGGGCGGTATATTCATGCGTTCCATGAAGACGGATCTGTCAAATAAAGACTTCAGGTGGTTCGTCGGCCTATCGTATTGATAGCGATTAGTGGGGTGTCGAATGTTCAGCGCTTATGATTTCAACAGGTTGGCGGATAATTTCAGTTGGCATGAATGTTGGTGTGTTTTTCCCAAAAAAAATTATTGAACTGTAGATAAAAATAGGATAAGCAAACAGACTAGGTGAAAAAGCCAAACCTCGAGTAATCGGGGGACGGAAAGCCATGGGTCCTGATTGCCAGGATTGCCAGGTTGCCACGATACCGGCAATAGAGCCAGCAAGACACTGCTCCATTGGAAAGCGTCCAGCTATTGCCTGAAATCCCCCTTGTCGTCGCGACAACGTCCTTTCCGTTTCCCCGCATACTTGCGCAATGGCTCAATAATACAGTAAATCTTATAGCCCGTCATCATTTGAAAGGACAATAAACATGCGCTGCCAGGCCAGACCTGCAACCCATCTGTTCAGAGCAATGCTGATCGCTCTTTTCCTGCTGTCCCTTTGTTCATGCAATGAACATCTCGACATGACCCAAATCTCCCTGCGGAACGGAATAGCTTATAAAAAAGGGGAAACCCGGCCATTTTCAGGTTTTATCGTCGGTAAAGATCACAAAGGCTATCAGGGCGCGCCGCGCCACTTCAAAAAGCGCTATGAAAACGGCGTCCTAAATGGAAAAAGTGAGTATTGGTTTCAAAACGACAAGCTGGAAGGCATTGAATATTATGAGGATGGGCGAATCCATGGCATCGCCTCCCGATACTATGACAACGGCAAGATACGATCGCGCATTCACTTTGTGAACGGATTGCGCGGGGGGAGCAAGGGGGAAATGTTTTGGGACCGAAACGGAAAATTGCGCAAAGGATAGCCCAGGCCCTATGATCATGCCTTGTTTGCATCGCCAGATGCAACCCCGGGGGCCTGTGCCGGGGAGAAATGCCTTAACGCAGGCCAATATCGAACATCAAGCAAAGGCACCATCTCGGATGCGGCGCAACAGGCGTATCGGGGGTAGAAAAACGGTCTCGTTTGTGTATACTATCTTGTATTCAACAGAATCGGGTTTCGTCCCCCTGGATTCGATATCAAGCGTTGCATGGCTAATTGCGGGCAACGGTCAGCGATGTCCTGCCGAGGGCTTGACAGGAGGTGCTCCGGCAGGCCGCCTTTGACATGTTCCCGAAGAGCAGCGGAGGGAGAGACATGAATAGCGGCTTATGCCATTCGTTCTTGTACCCGCTGATTTTCATTGCAGTTCTGGTCAGCGGTTCCTTTTTTCAGGGATACACTGGCGGTTTCGTGACCGGGCATGCTTTCGCCGGTGATTCAACGCAGAACGAACCGGCCGAACTGGTCGTCCAGAACCCGCATGCCGGCAGTATCCTTTCCCTTGCCATCTCACCTGACAACAAGATGGTGGCGAGCTCAGGCGATGACGGGATGGCCAAGCTCTGGGAAGTGGAGACCGGGCGACTTCTCAGAGACCTGATGCAGAACCAGTATTTCGTGCACAGCGTCGCTTTTTCACCGAGCGGGAAAATCCTCGCCACGGGAAGCGGGGATCACACGGTCCAGCTGTGGCGGGTGGAATCAGGTGAGAAGCTGAAGGTGTTGGATGGGCACGTCCATGCCGTGAAGGGCCTCGCTTTTTCACCCGACGGCCGGCTCCTGGCGACAGGCAGCAGGGCGTATGATAAGGATCCGGCGACATCCCTGTTCATCATCTGGGATGTGTCTGCCGGAAAGGCGATTCGCCGGATCAACGGAAACGGGGAAGTGAAAAACCTCGTGTTCACGCCGGATGGCGCAACCCTGGTGGTTGCCAAAGAAGGCAACATCGCTTTGTGGGATTGGCGCAATGAACGGAAGGTCCTGGACCTCAGCGAATCGCCCGATCAAGTTCATCAGGTGGCCCTGTCACCTGCCGGTGACAGGCTCGCTGTAAGTGGTGTCGACAAAATTCCGATGGGAGGCGGTCAATCGACATTTAGGGGAAGTATCAAACTCTGGGATATGAGGACCGGACGCCTTCTCAAAAAAGTCAGCCATCCGGGCGGATTTCGCATGCTGGCCATGGCCTTCACGGCTGACGGAAAGTCTCTCATGCTTGTCAGGCCCGATGGAATTCAATATGCAGGCCCTGACTTAAATTTATTGGCCCCACCAAAAGCACAGGGCTTTAAGATTTCCGGAAAGGCGGTCCTGTCTTCTGACCTTGGTCTTTGCGCTTTTACAGCGAAGGGGGGTGCCGTCGGCTTCCTCTGGCCGTCTACCGGCCAAACGGCCCGGGCAAAGGTCCCCGAAAAATCCCTGGCTGTTAGAGCCATCGCATTCTCCAAAGACGGGGGATCGCTCTTCACGGCCATGGATGACGGAACGACAAAGCGATGGAACATTCTTCGCGGCATTATGGAGACATCTTTCCCGGACCATGAAAGGGCTATCCACTCCATGTCCGTCAGCAGCAGGGACGGAAGCGTTATCACAGCAGGGTATGACGGAAAAATCCTGTTCTGGAGCCCTGAGACGCAACAGATGGTCGATGAAATCCGTATACCGCACCCCGGCGGGACCGACCCCTTCATGGAACAACGGGATGACTCACGGCGTGACCTGCGCAGCTACCCGGGAGCCAGCTATCCCCCCCAGGCCCCGAGACACCTTAGACTCGCCGACGGCCCGCAACTGAAATCCCTTGTGACGTCTTGCCTCTCCCGCGACGGAACCCGATTGGCCTATGGCGGGTACCGTTATTTCGTGAGTGTGTATGATACAGTCAAAAAAAGGCACCAACCACTCACGATAAAACCAGAGTCCGAATTCAAAGCCGTCAATGCCCTGGCCTTTGACAAGAATGGGGGCACCCTCGCCATCGGCGATGAAGGCGGAGCAATTGTTCTATGGGACATGTCGAAGAACAATGAGAAAAGGCGTTTCAGAGCCCATGATGCTGTGAGTGCCATAGCTTTTTCACCTGTTGATCCGGACCTGCTGGTCACGGCGGGCCGAGATGGGCTTGTCAAAGTATGGAACTCCGGCTCGGGTGAACTTTTCAGGACACTCAAAGGCCATGAATCTCCTGTGCTAACCATCGTCTTTTCGGCTGACGGCAAGAATCTGGCTTCAGGAGGCGCAGACGGAATCATCAATGTGTGGAACATAGCGAGAGGCACGAGAGTGGAGACGGCCAAGGGGCATGCTGTGGCGGTCAATGCGCTGGCCTATTCGCCGGACGGCACCATGCTGGCATCCGGCGGCGAAGATTCCACCGTCAAATTCTGGGACGCCCGGAGTTTAGTGGAGCTTACATCGGTTCTGTCTTTTGACGAGAGAAACTGGCTGGCCTTTGAAAAGAGCGGTTTTTTTGACGGAACGATTCAGTCATGGCAGCTCTGCCTTTTCCGCTTTGCATCGGAGCCGATGAGACTTTATGAGCCGGAACAGTTTTTTGCCATGTTCTTCCAGCCGGGTTTGCTCGCAGACGTCGCCAGAGAGAGGAAAACCATGCGAGAGATTCTCAGAAGGCAGGGAGACCAGCGCGCGAGTCTGGATATCTCGGCATACCGGAACTCCAGGCTCCCGCAGGTGCGAATCCTGAACCCGGCGGACGGAACATCGTCATCCGAAAGGGTGGTGAGGATCACCGTCGAAGCCAAGGACATGGGGTCGGGCCTTCAGGATCTGCGCGTTTTTCGAAACCAGTCCCTGGTGCACTTCCGGCACGGCACCCTGATTCCGGCTTTAAACAGCGGCGCATTCCGGTTAACCGTGCCGATCAGGGTCACTGCCGGAAACAACCAGATTATGGCTTATGCTTTTAACCGTGACAACATCAAAAGCAAAGATGCCAAGATCTCGATCACGGGAAAGACAAACCTGAAAAGAAAAGGCAGGGCTTACATCCTCTCCATAGGAATCAATGAATATGCGAACCGGGGATACAATCTCAAATTCGCTGTTGCGGACACAAAAATTTTTACGGAAAAGGTGGGGCAAAGTCTGGAGGCTCTCGGCTATCGCGTGGTCGCTGCGAAGCTGATCAACCAGGAGGCAACACGTGAAGCAATTCTCTCGGCTTTTGATCGTTTGTCAGGCCGGCACACTTCGAGCAATGGAGACCCGGCCGGTGAAGCGAGGCTGCTCAGGCGAGCGGAACCGGAGGATATCGTGATCGTCCACTTCTCCGGGCACGGGACGGCTCAAAAGCATCGGTATTTTATCATTCCTCATAACCTGGGGTACTCGAAAGATCCAAAGCAAATCGACGAAGCCGGACGGGATTTGATCCTCTCCCGAAGCCTTTCGGATCGTGATCTGGAGGCATCCTTTGAAGGTATCGATGCAGAGCGGATCATGCTCATTATTGATGCCTGCCAGTCAGGCCAGGCCCTGGAAGCCGAGGAGAAGCGGCGCGGCCCAATGAATTCGCGGGGGCTCGCTCAGCTCGCCTACGAGAAAGGCATGTACATTCTTGCCGCTGCCCAAAGCCGGGAGGCTGCCCTGGAGTTGTCGAAACTGGGACATGGCCTTCTCACCTATGTTCTCATCGAACTGGGACTCGAAAAATTCGAAGGGGACAGAAGCCCCAGAGACGGGATGCTCACAGCCGAAGAGTGGCTCGATTATACCTCCTCGCGGGTCCCGATACAATTCGATAAGGCCATGGAGCAGCATCTTTCAAAAACAGGGAAAGGCGTGGACTATGAAGAGATAACGGTAACCGGACAGGCACCGAGGGCCTACTACCGCCGGGAACGTATCGGAGAGACCTGGCTGCTGAAACGCGAAGACGCTTTCCGACCGGCGGTCAAGGAGCCAACCCAATCTCCGGCAACCCCGACTCCCAGTGTCGGCGGGCTCAAGATCATAGAAACCCGCTGAAAGGCACCTCTGTGCAACCGAGACCAGGAGACGCGGGAAAGAAGGCCCCGAGAATCAGGCGTTCACTTGACATGGCGCAATTTGAAACGGATCATGGACGTCGTTTTGGTATCTTCAGGCAAGGAGGAAAAGTACACATAGGAATCGCCGTCTTTGGTTCCCGGATCGAAAACGACCCCCCGCTCGGGCACGCCGAAGGGATCTTTGATGTAGAAGTTGTCAATCCTCGTGGTTGGATCCTGTCCGAAGGCTTCCGGTTTGCCTGGGTCCGGCTCCGGAACGTTTTCCGGCGGCGCCAGGGCACTGAAGGCCGGCGGCGTCTTTTCCGATCTTATGGCCACGTAAAACAACTCTTCTCCCGTTTCGATGTCAAAACGGAATACGCCGGGACTGGGCGGAACCAGACTGGTCTGCTTCGCTCTGACCATGTTCGAAACCTGTTGCGCGCCCTCTGAGCCGGGCCGGGGCCAGAGCTGCTTCATTTCTCCACCCGGCGAACTGTGCAAAATATACAACCAGCCGTCCTGATTGGAAGTAACCTCGAAGCGGAATCGATCCCCTTCGCGAAATTCATGGTCCAGCCGAACCTGTTCGAGACGACCGTTCCCGATGAGGAAAATTCCGATCCGGCCCACAATCCCATCCCACTCTGATTGCGCGCTCTGTTCTTCGAAAAAGACGTCCCTCAGCCCGGCATCCGTCGAAGAGCCGGCCGTAGAGTCCGATTTGCCGCCCTGATCCGCGAAGGGGTGGACCGCCACCGTGATGAGGGCCACAAAAATGCAAGCCGCAACGATTAGAGGAGCTCGAAAAACCCGCGATTTCATGGTGCAACTCCTTTTGGTCCGTGCAATTCGTCAGGATCCCTGTCCGGCAGCGGTTTTGGGCTGGATGGGACGGGCGCGGTAGGCGAGGACCACCAGGCCTTTGGCGGAAAGAACCGTTTTCTTTTCGTCTGCGCCGGCCACACGGACGTCCAGTTTGAAGGGCACACCAGGTCCGTTGTTCGAAGTACCGGTCCGGGCGAGCGACTTTTCCGCGTTGCCGGTTACGGACTGTTTTACGCCGGCGCTGGCGTCGCCCTTCCATTCAATCTCCATTAACAATTCACCGGCCACCACCGCTTCCATGACGACCCGGTACCACTCGACCTTGTCCCCGCTGTCCAGTGCCGTCCGAAGCATGCGGACACATTTGTCGGAAAAAGAGCCGGAGAGATCACCCTTGGCAAAGGTCTGAATGCGTACGTCAACAAATTCGAGTTTGTAACTGGCGACAGCCGCACTCTCGATTTTCAAGGAGGGCAGCTTTTCCGCCAACATCTCACCGCCGATGGAAAGGGAGGCAGAGGAAGAGCCGGTGGTCGTGGGAAGACTGAAATCAGAAACCGCAGGGGTGCGGCCCGAAAAACAGTCGCTCCCCCAGGCGAATACCAGCGGTGTGGCCAGTTCGCGTTCGGTCCCATCGGGTCCTTTTTCAGCGACCTGGATCACGTTTCCCGGTTGGAAAAGTCCGGACAAGCCATCATTGGGCGTATAACCTTGCCGCTCCAAAATACTGAACACGTCCGGAAGCGGCTTTGCAACAACCCTTACGCGGACGTAAACCAGGTAGGCACCGACGGCCGCCAGAATGACGGCACCGATCAACAGAAGGTTGTAAGGCCTATGGTCCTGTTTCCTTTTTTTTTGGCTCCCTTTTGACATTGCGAGTCCTCTGAACCCGGCTGACAAGGTTCCGAAATCGTGACACAGCGCAGCGGATAATGCAGATATCTAGAAGGAATGTTTACATTTTTATATTACATCATCAAAAAAAAGAATTTCAAGGAAAAACTCGGTCACACCATTCATATCACCGGACCATCGCGTGTTTCATAATGACGGGGAAGTTGTTTTTTGCAGTATCAGCGCCGATTGCCGTGAATATGGGAAAGGCGCAAGAGTCATCTATTTGAAATCCGCACCTGCCTCGGCCCTGACGACCACCCGTTAGTAAATGCCTCCTCCCACTTACGTTATTTATCATCAACCCGAATCAATGAGAAACCGCAAGAGTGATCCTGTCTGCGCATGCGGCGAGACGTCTAACAAAAAAATAATCAAAGACAAATGCAATCATAACCGCAGGCGATTAAAAACGCGGCATTGAATGACCGCATCCATTGGGGCAGCGGCTCCGGGAAGCGGTTGGCGACGGAAGTAGGCGATGGGAATCCACTGCATCCGCATCGCGTACGATAAACCACAATCAGAAGGAGAAGAAAATGAAGATGGCTGGCTGGAAAAAAATCTCGGTGTGCCTGTTGTTGTGCACCGCGATGGTCATTGGTTTGGGGAGCCCGGCAATGGCCAGAGGAAATCATCATGGCCACGGACGCCAATTCAAAAACGTCATCGTTATGATCCCCGACGGCTGCGATGAAACCGTTCAGACCGTGGCCCGCTGGTACAAGGGCACGGATCTGCAGGTGGACAAAATGGGTATCGGCGCCGTCAAGATCCACATGGCCGATTCGATTATCACCGATTCAGCCTCGGCGGCCACCGCCTTCGCCACCGCCACTAAAACCAGCAATGGTTTCCTGGGGGTCGGACCTGAACCGGAAACCCTGCTGAGCATTTACGCCCCCGAATATATGGCGACCCCATATGCCCCTGTCGCCAGTGTCCTGGAAGCCGCCAAACTGGCCGGCAAAGCCACCGGCGTGGTGGCCACCTCCCGGATCACCCATGCCACGCCGGCGGCTTTTTACACTCATGTCGAAAACCGCAACTGGCCCAACGATATCATGGAACATCTGGTCTACAACAACGTGGATGTGGCTTTCGGCGGCGGCAAACGCCACCTGCTGCTCAAAGATAATGGCGGCAAAAGATCCGATGAGGATCTGATGTCTGTTCTGCTGGGACGCGGATACCAGTTCGTCGACACCGCGGAAAAGATGGACGACGTTGCCCGGGGCAGGGTGTTCGGGTTGTTTGCCATGAGCCATATGCAACCCGATATCGACCGTCAGTACTTTGCTCCAAGCGAACCCTCCCTTGCCCAAATGACGGCCAAGGCCATCGAACTGCTCTCCCGGGACAGGGACGGCTTTTTCCTGATGGTGGAAGGCTCCCAGGTGGACTGGGCCGGTCACAACAACGACCCGATCTACATGACCACCGATTTTATCGCCTTTGACGATGCCGTCAAAGTGGCCTGCGATTTTGCCGACCGGGACGGCCGTACGCTGGTCATGGCCTTTCCGGACCACAATACCGGCGGCATGAAGATCGGTCACTACAACACCGCAGTGGGCTATACCGCAACCAAAGTCGAGGACTTGGTCAATCCCCTCAAAGGAATGAAAATCAGCTCTCCGGGTCTTGTGGCCCTGATGGAAGATGATTCGAACGACGCCGAACTGATTGACAAGGTGGCCGAATACTGGTCTCTGGACATCGACCAGGCCGATGTGGATGAAATCCGTGCGCTGCAACCCAGCGTCGGGATGGCCTACGCCCTGGCCCGGGTGCTGAGCAAAAACTACACCGTGATCGGCTGGACCACCCACGGCCACAACGGCGAAACCGTTCCGCTGTGGATCTATTGGCATGGATGCCCCGGTGGGCACCATCGACAATACGGACCTGGCCGCCATGGCCGCCGCGGCCATGAATGTCGACCTGCAAAAAACCACCCGGACGCTCTACGTTGATCTGGAGACGGTCACCAGCGATTATGTCATCGAAGGCGATCCGGAAAACAAGGACGACTACGGTATGACAGAAAACCTGGTTCTCAAGGTCAGGGGTGCCGAGTTGCCCATCTCCAAGGACTACATGGTGTATAAAGGCAAAACCATCAGCCTGCCCGGGGTCACCGTCTACGCCCCCCGCACCGACAAGGTTTATGTCTCGCAGAAAGCGCTCAGGGTATTGCGCCTTCAGTAGCCGTCTGGCGCATTAACGGCAAAGGGGCTGCGCCCGCAGGCGCCGCCCCTGCCCGTCATCGTCTCCATGTGGCCGTTTGACCTAAGGCATGAAACGGACGGGATAGAAAAAAACAGCGTCCGTGTCATCCCTGGCCCAGAGAACGAAATCGGTATTCTCGATCATGGCTGCAACCCGTGACAGAAAAGGCGCCGATGTAATGCTGGTTTCCTCGACAGAGACATTTCTGACCTCACCGGTGTATTCCACCACCACCCGGAAAACCACGCTGCCGGGCTTCAGCAGGGCGTCCTGGGCCTGCATCTTCTGAAACAGTGCCCGGCCGTTGCAAACGGCCGGAACCATATCGCGAATGATGCTTTTTTCCGTCCGCGGCCCCTGGGTGATTCGCAATCCTCCCACACTGCCCGGAACAAGCTGCAGGCAAGTTCTGGGGTCGAAATCCGCCGGCCGCCTCTGGACGGCGCAAGCGGCAACCATCAGGCAGGCTGCCGCTGCAAAGGTTATAACCAGGCCGCGGCGCAGGGCACTATGGCCGTCGGTGATGTCCACGTTGGAACCAGTCATCAGGGTCCATCCTTTCCCTATCCATGATTCATTGATTCATCCGGGGCCATAGCGACATTGGCAAATCGCCCCGACACGCATGCCGCAATACATAGAGACCAATTATTAGGGCAGTGTTAACGCTGCAGCAAGCGTGGCAATCAAGGTGGTCAACCGGGGATGCCCGTTCGTGCCTCGCAATTACAGCAACATATTGTATTAACATACGTATTGACGCATTTTCCCTTTCCTGATATGGTCCGCCGCGTTTCTTTTTTTTAGCCTTAACGCTTTCATCGGGAAAGAATCCCCCATGGGTAATTCGCCTAAAACCGTTGCCATTCTTTTGCATGCCAGGCAAAAATTCAGCGCTAAAAATTATTTCCTGCGGCTGTTGGTGGACGAATGGCAGAAGCAAAATATCAACGTCCTTTTTCTGAACGGCACGAAAGTATTCAAAGCGGCCGATGCCGTTGTCCTGCATGTCAACTTGACGGTGGTGCCGGAGGAATATTGCCGTTTTGCGAATCGCTATCCGGTTGTGGTCAACGGCAGGGCCATTGATATATCCAAGCGCCGGGTCAGCATGAACCTGCTCGACGGAACCGAGGACTATCATGGCCCGGTCATCATCAAAACCAATCAGAATTCCGGAGGTCATCCTGAACAGTGCCTGAACGGACTGCCGGGGCCGGCGGGTTGGCTGCAACGTAAAATAGTGGGGGCAATGCCCTGGAACTGGACCGGCCGTCTGTCGTCATCTGCCTACCCGATCTACGATACTATGGCCGCCGTACCTGATGCCATATGGCAGAATCCGCGCCTGGTGGTGGAAAAATTCCTGGCCGAACGCAAGGACCGCCTTTACTGTCTAAGGCAATGGGTTTTTTTTGGGGATCGTGAAATTAACGTGCGCTCTTTTTCTGAACAGCCTATTGTCAAGGCGGCCAACATTGTGGGCCGTGAACAGGGCCTGCCGGTACCTCCCCAATTGCGCAAAATGCGGGAAGAACTGGGTTTCGATTACGGCAAATTTGACTATTCAATTGTCGACGATCGCGTCGTTCTTTATGATGCCAACCGGACGCCGACGGCTAATCACAACAACTTGAATTCACGGGTTCGGGCTATCGCCCTTGACCTATCCAGCGGAATTGCCGGATTCCTGGGATAACCGGCGGCGACTTTGTGCCCAAGTTCCTGGATCAGGAAAATGATCTAATGGTGAAAATGAAAAGACGCCTGAAGCTTCAATGCGACCAACCATCAGTCTAAAAGATGTTTTCGGCGCCGTTGTGTATTGCCCACGTCCTTCCTCCAGCGCCTGCCGATGGATTCCGCCCGGAAACCCGTTTCTCAACAGCCTGACCGGGGGACAGCTCGTCCTTGCCGGCGAAACAGCAGTACTCTGCAGTCGGGGTGTTTCGACCCCCGCCGCATTGCAGCTATTGGCGGACGGCGGCTTTTCGCCGCCGCTTAATCTGCATCGATTCAAAACGGCCGAAGAACACCTCGAACATATGCGGATACTGGCGCAATCGGACCGGCCGATTGTCCTGAATCATTCCCACCCCCCCGATGAGTTGGATCCCGACTGTTGCTGGATATCTCCCGACCTGCTGAATTACCTTAACAATAAGGCCAATCTGCCGGAACTGGTACCCATGGAGAATATCCCGCCGCGCAGAGTGTATACAGCAGAAGAATTAAAAAAAGATCTGCTCCGCGTAAAGCTGCCCGTGGTACTCAAAGCCGCGGTGGATGAAACCAGCGGCGGCGGGGCCGACGTGAGGGTCTGCCTGAATGCGTATCAGTTGAAACGGGCGCTGGGGCGGTTTTCAAACACCGGCCAAATCATTGTGGAGTCCTTTCTTGATATGGCCGCCAACTATTGCCTGAACTATGCGATAATGCCGGACGGAAACGCCGTGTTCCTGGGAGGTGCCGAGCAAGTCATCGATAAACGGAGGATTTACCACGGCAACTGGATCGTGGCGCAACCTTCACTGCCGCCGGCTGCCCTGGATCTGGGGGCAAAAATCGCCGCCCGCGGTGCCGCACTCGGCTATTACGGCCTTCTGGGGATTGACATTGCCGTACTGCCGGATGAACTTGTGGTGGCTTACGATCTCAATTACCGGGCCAACGGTTCCACAGTCGCCCTGGTTTTCAGCGACAGCATATTTTGCCGAACGGGTGCATCGGTGATGCGTTTGCGGTCCTGGACCGGGCAGGCCGGCTACAAACCGCTATTGAAGGCCGCCTATCGTGCTTTGCATAGCGGTTTCTTTTTGCCTTTGTGGAGCTATGATCCATCGGCGGATGGTTACATGAATTCACCGGCACGGATTGGCGGGCTGATACTTGGAAATACCCGCCAGGAAATTCAAGTTTTCGAATCTGAAATTGCCGCCATGGGATTGAAATGAACTTTTCTCCGGCCCTCATGTGAAAGCGCGCTATTTTCAGGCTTCCATCCATCGGGTGGCAGAAAGCCTTTTCCACCACCCGCATTCATCATTCTTCCACCTTGCTCATTATTTTTTAATAAATTTTTATTTAGTAATGTAACATAAAATTAATTTCACGTATTGACACAGCCTAATTAGTTTTTAAATTTTGGCCAAACAAGAACCACCACGAACCGGTCAACAACACTAATAAGGAGGTGCACCAATGATTTACCGCAGACTTTACAATGTTCCAAACATGGGCTTTCGAAACGCTTTCGATCAGCTCGACAGGATGCGGCGGCAGTTCGACCATCTTTTCGGGGATGATCCCGGCAGCCGGCGCGGGCTGCTGGGAGCCGGCGTATTCCCTCCCATCAACATGACCGAGGATACGGACAAGTTCTATATCAGAGCGGAGCTTCCGGGGGTGAAAAGCGAGGATATCGAAATGCAGGCCACCGTTAAGAATCTGTCCATCACCGGCGAACGCAAAATCGAAGCAGAAAACGAAGGGGTCCGCTACCATCGCCGCGAACGGGAGGCGGGCAAATTTTCCAGAATCATCACCATGCCTACGGAGATCGACCCGGACCGCATCGAGGCCAAAATGAGCGACGGTATCCTGACCATTCGCGTTCCCAAGGCGGAGGCTGTCAAGCCGCGTCAAATTACCATCAATTAATCGATTATCGCACCCTTAAGGAGGTGATCATCATGATTGACAAAGAATCCAAAGAACTCAAAGTTAAAGAAAAACAGGAACTGAGCACCCCGGCGGAGCAGACCAAGCCAGGACTGGTTTTTACACCGGCCGTGGATATTTTCGAAAACGATAAGGCGATTGTTCTGCTGGCGGATATGCCGGGCGTTCAAGCCAAAGCCCTGAACATTGATCTGCGGGACAATACACTGACCCTGAATGGCGAGATAGAACCATTCGAAAACGCCAGCGAAGAGGATGTGCTGATTGAATACGAGGTGGGTAAATATTACCGGCAATTTTCACTATCAGAGGTGATTGATCAGGAAAAAATCGACGCTCAACTCAAAGACGGTGTGCTGCGCCTTACCCTGCCGAAAGTTGAAAAGGCGGCACCGCGAACCATTGCCGTTCAGGCAAGCTAACCGGTTCAGGACCGGTTCACGGGGAGGATTTCCCAGAGCCGGTCCTGAATGTTCCCCTTTGCGCGCGCAAAAGACCAAACTTGCAATGGTGCCCAAGCGGTCAATTGATTGGGCACGTCTCGAGTCCAGGTAATTTTTCGTCGCGGAGGCATGCCGTGAAAGAAGATTATTATCTCATTTTGGGTGTCTCAAGAAGTGCCGATAAAAATCAGATCAAGCATGCCTACCGCAATATGGTGAAAAAGTACCACCCGGACAGCGGCTGCGCCCAGATCAACGCCACCAAATTCAGAGAAGTGCAGAAGGCGTATGAAACCTTGAGCGATATCGACCGCCGCAGCATATACGACCGACAGCTCGACGCTGCCCGGTCCCGGCGCCCGGACAACCGTATTCAGGAAAAGGCCCCCTGGGATGGCGGCCGGCATGCAAAAAGCGCCCCCGTCCAGGCAATCTACGGTGGCCGAGCCCCGGTTGCCGGCCCTCGGCGCAACCGTGAAAGAATACGGACGCAAATATCCATTGAAATGATTCTCGACCCATCCGAAGCTCGTCATGGCGGTCTTTTCCCGCTATCCGTGCCGGTGGTCGCGACCTGCCCCCAATGTGGCGGATCGGGATTTCAATATCCGTTCATATGCCCCCGTTGCATGGGCCGGGGGGAGATCCAGTCCGAACACCGTTTTTCGGTCAGTGTGCCCCCCAATACGGCAGAGGGTACCCAGGTCACCCTGGCCCTGGACGATATCGGCTTGAAGGGGTTCCGCCTGCACCTGTTTGTCCGTATCGATCCTTACGGTATGTATTTCTAATTCGGGCTTTGGGCAAGGAGCGGCTCGTGGAAGTGGCGCGTTCCGGTTTCACGGCGCTGGAACGGTAACCCGGCTTTTCAAAGAGCGGGCAGACGGGTGCTGTCGACGCGCCCATGAGGCGGGACGATTCAGGGCCGGGCAGTGGACGTGAATGGTATTTGCGCCCGGTGTCGAATCAGACACTGCATTACGGGAACACACGGCCGGCCGCCGTCGGGGATGCCGTTGCGCTGCAGATAGGCCATTGAAGCCGCGATATCGGCCTCCAGAAAACCCTCTTGGATCAACGCATAATACCGGTTCCTTTCCATTTCGCGCAGATCCTGGTCGTGAATACCGGCGAGATAGTCGCGTACCCGGACGGTTCTGGGGGGCGGCAGAAAATGCTGGCCAAAATATTCATCCGGTGAATTGCTGCGGCTACGCACGCGCCGATGCAAGGCCTCCATGTCGTCCATCAGCCGGTCGCCTTCGACCATGTCCACCGGGTAGCGTCCGATGGCGTCGGCCAGAAATGAAATCACCCATTCATTGATGCGCGTTTCCTGAGCCATAATGGCATCGAAAATACCGGCGGCGTTTGCAATGGGAAAGCGGCTTTCGGCCACGGCCTGGGCGGCGAATATCAGGATCATCTGGTCCACTCGCGGATCGGCGTTACGTTTTTGAACCATCGCCCTTAAAAGTCCCTCGATTTCATCAATGGGGCCCGGGCTGCCGGTCAACATGCCGTAGACCGACATCAGGTCATCGTACGTCAGGGTACTGCCATTGCGGTCGAGAATCATGTGAATTTTGCGGACGATCTGCCGGGTGGACTCCGGTGCGGCGGGACCGGCGGCATAGGAAGTAAACTGGATCGCCCCGACGGCCGCCAGCGAAAGCGCAGCCCCAAGAATGAGGATCGTATACGGCCGGATAAATCTCATGCGGCGTGGGTGCTTCAAGGGTGCCATTGGATGACCTGGTTGTTGAAATCTATGGTGTATTTGAGCCCCCGGATAAAATTCATGCCGAGCAGGCCGTTGTATCGGGCACCCGGTTCTCCCTGGTAGGCAACGATATCGGCCCGCAGGTTTTCTTTTCTGTGCGGACCGACCTGGACGAACTTCAAGTGCGTGGTTCTGGATTCGACTTCCACGCCGCCGACCCCCACTCCCCTGGACTCGCGGGCATCGCGGATCCCCAACTGTTCGGCGATGTTGTCATGGAGTACAATACTGCCGGCGCCGGTGTCGAAGATCAATGTGGTTTCCACCGTTTCATCCCGGTAGCCAATGGTCACCGGCACCAGAACCCGGTTATTTTCTATTTGCACCTCGGTATCCGGCAGGGAAAACACTTTGGGCAGCGTCTTTTGGGCGGCCCGATCCGACGGTTCGAAATTGATCATCATGCGGCCTTCCAGCCCCGGCCTGAAAACCTGGATTTCATTCAGTTGATAGGCAGCCACACGGGTCTCACCGTCCCTGCGGACAGACCGTTTCCAGAAAAACACATGGTTCTGAGGCTTAAGAATGGCCCTGAGCCCATCTTCCAGATCGCGGCTTTCAAAGGAGGCCGAAACCTGTGGATTGATGTCGGGGTCGATACGAACGGCGATACCGAAACCGGCCAGGCGTTTGAGCACATCCTGCAGGGGAACGTTGACGGCGTGGATGGACATTTGGTCGTTCTTAATGTCGATATCGAAGGCATACAGCCAGGATGGGCTGCAAAGCGAAAGCAACAGCAGCATCACAACCGTCACTGAAGCCGGCATCCGACAGCAAACCAGATGACGTCCAGCTGCCGGCATGATACCGTCAGCGTATGGTGGTTGTGCAGGCCGGGTTGCAGTGGGCTTGAGCATAAACAGGTCCTTTTGGAGCAATTTGAATCCCTGTTTATCACATCGTCCCTGAATAAGGAAACGTTATGCTGTTGCGGCAGAACACGGCTCCTGCGCAGACCACTTGGCCAAATTAGGCCTAAGTTTACGACATAGGCCTAAAACCGGAAACGGAGATAAAAACGGTCAATACATGCCTTTTTCTCAATTTATCACCTGTTTTGGCTAAAAAAAATGGCGAGGTTGTGCTAATACGCCGGAATTGATATCAATCGTTTAAGGAGCACGATCATGGACCAATTGCGTGTGTTCGCCGGAAATGCCAACCGGCCGCTGGCTGGCGCCATCTGCGACAACCTGGGAATCGAGCTGAGCCCACTGGACATCTCCCGGTTTTCCAATGACAATCTATTTGTGCGTGTGCTGACCAATGTGCGTGAGCGGGATGTCTTTGTGATACAGCCATTCACCGAACCGGTGAGCAACCACATCATGGAGCTGTTCATCATTATGGATGCCCTGCGCAGTTCCTCGGCCAAACGCATTACCGCCGTAATTCCCTACTTTTCCTATGCCCGCTCGGACAAAAAGGATGCACCGCGGATTTCCATCACCGGGCGCTTGATGGCCGACCTGATCAAGGCCGCCGGTGCAGACCGCGTGTTGACCATGGACCTGCACTCAGACGCAGTGCACGGCTTTTTCAGCATCCCCGTGGATCATCTGACCGCCACCCCGTTGATCGCAAGCCACGTCAGAGAGAGCATGGATATGGCCGGAGCGGTGGCGGTGGCCACCGACGCCGGTGGTGCCAAGAGGGTGGGTAAGTTCGCCGCTCTTTTAAAAGTGCCCATGGCCATCATCGATAAAAGGCGGCTCGCCGACAGTGAAGTCCGACAGGGACTGGTTGTGGGGGATGTCCGGGGAAAAAACGCCATTATTTTTGATGATGAAATTTCCACTGGAGGGACTCTGGCGGCCACTGCGGAAACGTTGCGCAAGGCCGGTGTCAATAAGATGATCATGGGCGCAACCCACGCGGTGCTGTGCGGCAGCGCCAGAGAAAACCTTGCGGCATCGGGGGTGGAGCGGTTCGTGGTAACCAACACGGTGCAGATCGCTGAAGATAAAAAAATGAAGCGGATCAAAGTCATCTCGGTGGCCCCGCTCATGGCCGAGGCCATCAAGCGCATTCACACCGGCGAAAGTGTCGGGGCGCTGTTCCAGTAACAGCAACCGGCCGCCTGGTCCCCCTTGCCCTTGAAAGCCATTTGATACCTATGCCGGTGGGCCTGAGGCCCACCGGCAAAAGATGTGCGAAAGATGCTGCAATGTTGCAGCCGCCCGGACAGCGTCTCCCTACCAGCCCCCTCCCGTAGAAAATCCCAGGGCAAAATTGGGATCCAGGATGGAAAAGGAAAATCCGTAGAACGCATCCGGACGCCGATACTGGGGCCGCTGGCCGTAATAGGGCCGCGCCGGATGATGATGGTATCGAGGCACCGGCGCAGGACGATATTTGTACCGGTACACCGGTGCAGGACGATATTTGGGCCGCTGGAAAACCCGGCCCCGGGGGTGGGCCGGCCGCCGCTGGTAACGGCCGAACTTTTGCTGTGGTGCTTTGTTTTGTACGTGTGGGCCATGGCCGCCGCCATGACCGGATTGAATCCCTATTGCACCACCACCGCGCCCGCCGTCTCTGTTGCCTCCCGCCCAGGCCGTGCCTGAAAAAATGAACATCACGATGGCTGCGCCGATAATCCATTTAACCGATATTGTTTTCATGATGACCCTCCCGTGAGAATTTTATGGGTTTGGGTCTTCAAGACGTTCGGCGGCTGGAAAAGTTTACAAAGGAAGGGGGAAGCGCGGCAGGGGGGACGTATATCAGGTTATAAGTTAATCCAGGATTAACTTATAACCTGATATACGTCCCCCCTGCCGCGTCAGGCGTTTTTGCCCTCGAGCGTGAAGGTTTCGTCAAATATGGTAAGCAGTTGGAGTGTCTGCTCGCTGATTTTCAAACAGGCATTGTTGATTCCGTAAAACAAGATGCTGAGCCGCGTCTTGGATTGACTGCTGCGGATCCGTTCGATCTGGCGGTGGTCATAATCTTCGAGCAGTTGTTTGAGGTCCAGGTAATGTGCGGCCACTTCGCCGTAGTTGAACGGCGCCCGGTTGAGCAGAACGCGGGCCGTTTCATCCAGCAGCGCTTCCACACATTTACGCACATTCTGCAATTCCTTCCTTTGCGCCGGCAACAAGCCGGAATGCTGGTTGGAGGTATGCACGTGGCAGCGCAGAATCATATCTCGAAGACTTTCGGCAATCTCCTGCAGCGCCGATATGACATAGGCATACTTGCCGGCATGGTGCACCTCCTCATGTTCCAGCAGGCGCAGTGTTTTAAAAATGTTGGCCGCAATGATATTGGACCAGGCTTGGATCTTGCTCGTTTCGCGGCGCAGTCGCTTGAGCTGTTTGCGGTCCTGGGTCAGGATTCCGTCAAAGCACAGGGAAAGGTTCTTGCGGATCACATCCAGGTAGCGCCCACTGTGTTCAAAACAGGTGCGCACGGCGAAATCGGCGTCGCTTACCCGCTTTAAATCGAGCAACTCCAATTCATTGGCCGCTTTTTCACGCCTTCCGTGGATCTTGAAATTACGGAAAATGACCATTCCGGCAATGGCCAACAAAAGCAAAATGGCCATCCACTGGTTGAGCAGCATAAGAATAAAGGCAAAGGTCAGGGCAACGGTAAACGCGCTCAGGGCGGTAAAAAACCAGCCGCCGATCACGGTGAGCACCCCGGTTACCCGAAAAACAGCGCTTTCAAGGCCCCAGGCCCGGTCCGCCAGTGAGCTGCCCATGGCTACCATGAAAGTGACGTAGGTGGTGGATAGGGGCAGCTTCATACTGGTGGCCCATGAGACCAGTGCGCTGGCCACCATCAGGTTGACGCTGGCCCGCAACAAGTCAAACTCGGGGATGGTACCGTCGTAGCCCGGCACCGGCTGGACATGGGTCCTGTCAAACCGTCGTCTTGTCCATATCCTGAATGATTTTGGAATAACGCGGGTTGAAGCACCGATCAGGCCGATAACCATGCGTACCACGATCCGGGAAAGGTGAGACGAATCGAAGCGTTCCAGGCCTTCATCCTGACGTCCCAGGCTCACTTCCGTTTTGGTCACGGTCCGCGCTTTGCGGGACAGCCAAAGGGTTGCCACCATGATGATGCCGGCCGCCAGCAGAAAGAATGTGTTGGTGTGGATCTTGTTCTGCAGACCGGTCATGGAAACGGTGAGCGGGTCGGTGCTGGCATTGGCCAGGGCAAAGGTGTGGAAACCGGCCAGGGGAACACCGATGAAATTGACCAGGTCGTTTGCGGCAAAGGCCATGGCCAGGGCAAAGGTTCCGGTCAAAACCACCGGTTTGAGGATGTTGATGCGGGTAAACACCGTGAGAAACTGGAAAAGGATGGCGAAGCCGATGAATCCGGCGCCGATAATGGTCCAGGTATGCCCGTTGATCCAGGTCACCATCTCCGGGGATATAAAGGAAGCGCCTTTGGCCCCCTTGATCAGGATGAAATAGGTAATCAAGGTCAGGGCCAGCCCGCCCCAAAGCCCGCCGTAACGGCGCAAGCGCCGGACATAATCAAAGGTGAACACCATGCGGGTGGCAAACTGGGCCAGCACCCCGCAGGTAAAGGCGATCCCCACGGAAAGCAGGATACCCGAGATAATGGCAAGGGCTTTGCCCGTGTTGATGTAATCCGCCAGAGCCATCAGGCTCTGGCCGCTCTGGGTGATCTTGACAATGGATACGGCAATGGCGGCACCCAGCAATTCAAACACAATGGAAACGGTGGTGGAAGTGGGCAGGCCGAAGGTGTTGAACAGGTCCAGCAGCAAAATGTCGGAAATCATGACCGCCAGAAAAATGGTGATCAATTCGGGCATGACGAAAAACTGGGGATGAAAGATGCCTTTTCGGGCCACTTCCATCATTCCGCTGGAAAAGGTGACGCCGACCAGTATGCCCAGGCTGGCCACTACCATGATGGTATGCCGGGGGGCCACCCGGGAACCCACGGAAGAGTTGAGAAAATTAACGGCGTCGTTGCTCACACCCACCATTAAATCCATAACGGCGACACAAAAAAGGATCCCCAGGGCAAAAACGTAAATATCCATAAACCTACCTGTTGGTATAGATTCAAGGCATCAAAATAATTAAAAAAACAACAATTCCACGCCCTCTCCGGACGCCGGGCACCGGAAGTGCGAATCACAATGTCAGGTTTGTGTTAGGGAATTGTCGCCTAAAAGTCAAAGCGATAATGGACTGAAGCGGAACCGGCATGGGCGTCCATAATCTGATTCTAATCGGTGGTGACTTTCCAGATCTGGTAGTATGGGTAGTTCGCCGCCACGCGGGTGAAATATGACGGCTGCGCATCGGACAGAATAAAAAGCTGGTTAAATACGGTCCGGGCAAAAGAAGGTTCCAGCAAGGCACCCACACCGTCGTCCTGCCGGAAGGCGAAAACGACATCACCGGGGGCACCGTAGGAAGTATGGGTCAACTCGGTGCCATTCAGGCAGTAAAATTGATCCAGTCGATACGTCTTGCGCTTGTAGGCGGCCACTCCATTGCCCAAATGCACATCGATATCCGGCCCGCTGATGTGATTGCCTTCCCGATGCAGGTTGCGAATCAGTTTAAAATTGGCATGGCGCCCGCTCCTGCTGCCGGCATCCCAGGTTCCGAACCAGTACCACCAGTAAGTAGTACGCGCCAGGCGCAGATCCAGAAACAGGTATAATTCACGGTGCTGTATCGGGAAAAAGAAATCACGCCATTGCTCCAATGGTTCAAGCCCGGCCTTTGATATCAGCGCATCGGCACCTTGGGGACCGATAGTGAAAACACCTTCAATCAACGCCATCCCTTTGCTCGGGCTGCCCAGGGCATCAAACAACGATATTATCCCGGTTGTGCCCCTGGCCACATAAAAATGCATGAAACCGGCTGCATAACGCTGGCTGTGGGACGCCAGGGGAATGGCGTTGCACACCGTGCGCAACCCGGAGTGCAGGCTTCCGTCATTGATGGTGGCCCGTTTGCCCCAGTAGACGATGGGATATCCGTGATCCCACCAGGCCCACACCACGGCATCTGCAGGCGTTAAGCTGGCAAGACGCTCAATGCCAGCGGTAATGGGTGGAATTTCCTTGGGCCAGTAGACTTTGCCCAGACTGCTTTTTACCACTCCGAAGCAGACCAGCAGCGCCAGCACGGGAACCGCGGTCTGCAAAACCGGCCATCTGCGCCGCAGATTCCATAATTGCTGGGTCATGTAACCCAAACCAATGGCAATAAAGGGATTAAGGAATATAAGGAAGCGGCGAGCAAACAAAAATGAAAAACACCCCATCAAAAACAAAAGGCCCAGCGCGGCCGCCTGACGCCTGCGGCGCCAGAACAACCAGCCCAGGCCGGCCGCCCCGAAAATAAAGGTAAAGAGGTTGCCGGTGGATTTTTGCACGAGGTCATTAAAAACCAGCCGTTTCTGCTCAAATACCGAAACACCGATATTGGGGAAATCCCCGGTCTGTGCCTTTGAGATGTATCCCAATACGCCAAATGCCTTTTTAAAAGGGGCAACAAACAGTTGAGGCCCATACCCGGCCAACAGCCCCCCGAGGACCAGCAGCGTCAATCCGGCAGCGATCCACAGCTCTTTTCCCCGGGGACGGTAGAACAGGGCCGCCGCAATAATAAGGGGCGACAATGAGATCACGACAACGGATGAAAAGATCTGATCCCACCAAAGCATGAACAGCAAGGTGCACAGCCCCCCGCCGGCCAGGTATCCAAAACGGCGGGGTCCTGTCTGCAAGCCGAATTGAATGAACAGGTAGGCGATCATCAAGGCAAAGGTGGCGTTCATACAATCGGTGTCGAACCACCCCAGATTGCTGCGGTAAACATAATAGCTGCTGCAAATCCCCGTAAAGGTGGTCACCAGGGCCATCACGGGCCCGCCGTAAAGTCGCCCGAACAAATAGAGCGGCACGGCAAGCAATACGCCCAGCAGGGGCGGCAACAGGACGCCGATCCAGTCCAGTCCAATGGTCGTCAGCGTGCTTAAACCGGCGGCCATGAGTGAAATCAGTGGTGGAAAACGCCGCGGCGGGCCCGTATCGGGCACCCCCCGGAGCGGGTCCAGGGGAGCATACGTATCGTTCTGCAGGTCACGGGCCAGGGAAAGGTAGTAGTACCCGTCGAAAGTGGTCAGCAATGGCCGATCGGCATGAAACGCTTTCTGGGGCAGCCGGTTCCAGGCAATGAGGTCATCCAGCCGGATCCACAGCGCCAAAATGATGGCCAGGGCCAGCAGAATCCAATGATACGGCTTGGGCGGCCCCGATGACGACGTTGCGTTCACTGCTATCATTTTTCCCATAATAAACCGTCAAATAAGGGATATCGGCTGAATGATCAATCCCTATTCCGCTACAAGCTCGAAAAACGGCACCTTTCGACCCACCCGTCAGGAGTGGTCCCTTTCGCTGACCTGCGCTGCTGATTGGCCGTCTTTGCACAAATGATTTGCAGCCTTGAATGGTTTCGGAAAAATGATCTGGCTTGACCCACCTGTCCACGGCTGATATTGATAAACTGTCCGAACGATAACGACCGGCTTTGATTCTTGACGAGCCGCAAACATGCTTTTGAACACAAAATTGGAATCATGCGCTGATTGTTGGGTGTATTTGGCCGACACGACACCAGGGGCCGCTCCCAAGATTCAATGACGGCGGCCGGGACGCGTTGTTTGGGAAAATAAAATGAGCCTTTCTTCCACTAAAAAACTGACGGATCCGCATCGTCAGGCACCCGGCAGGGCGTCGAAGGCTGCCGGTGAACCGAACAGCACCCCTAAAACAAACGGGAAAAATAACAACCATCTGCCCGAACGCTATATTGTCAAATCGAGCGATAACGACCGTGTGCTGATTTGCCTGGAGGCCCCCAGCCTTAATGTCCACGTCGAAGCCGGTCTCTCTATTTCCGGGTCAATGGTCCGAAAATCCCCCCCTGGTACGATATTTCTGGACGGGGTGGCCCAGAGTGCACCATTCATGGACCATGAGCGCCAGATCTATAACCTGGATCACCATGAAGGTTGTGTCCGGGCCTTTACCCTGGCCACATGCGAGCAGGCCCTGGTGATGTATATGAAGGGCCTGGACCTCAAGGGCAGGGAGTGGAATATTTTTGCCAATGAGCCGGACCTGGACACCATCCTGGCCATCTGGATCATTCTCAATCACGATCGTATCGGCCGCCAGGAAGCGACCCAGCGCCGACTTCTCTTCGCGTTGGTGCGCTATGAAGGCGTTGTCGATGCATTGGGCCTCGAACTTAAGGAGTTGACGGCTCTCTCGCCGGAGCTGGTGCGAAAAATTCAACGGGTTATCGATCATCTGCGCAGCGAGGAGATCACTCTGAAAAAGGACGGGCGCTGGGCTGACACCGACTACCTTGCCCACACCGTATCCATCCTGCATAAAATCGACCAGATTTTCTTCAAACCACAAGATTTTGAAGATTATCAAGATATTGAAGAACTGGCCCGTATCGACTTGACGGAAAAGCGCATCGCCGCGGTGGTGGAAGTGGATATGGGGATCTATGAAGTCGAGCCGCACCTGAATAAACTCTATGGCGGCCGCCTTGGCGTCGTATTTCTGAAAAAAGGACCCGGCACATACACCGTTCGTCTGATGGACCTGTTCATGCCCATCGCCCTTGAAGACATTTATGAACGGCTCAATTTTGTCGACCCTGCTGTCAAGTGCCGCACCCAGGCCAACAAATGGGGCGGCGCCGATGATATCGGCGGATCCCCCCGGGAAACCGGGACCCTGTTGACACCGGCCGAAATCGTCCAGGCATGCCGGGACGCCGCCAAACCGCTGAGCAAGTCGCAGCAGGCGTATCGGTTCGCGGTCACCGCCGCGCTGGTCAGTTTTATTGCTTTGATTGCGTACATCATCGGCCTGCACTGGAACCCGGGCCAATGGCTGGGGCGGCCCGATTTGTCCCCCCTGGTGGCCAACCCCAAGGCAGGATTTATCATCACCTTGCTGGCATTGACCATCATCAGCCTGTTGTTTACCGCTTATTGCAGACCCTGGCAGTATGGCTGGATCGCACCGTCCGGTCGAAAGTGGTGGTTTATTCTGCCGGCGGTCATCGTTGCAGGGGCGGCCGGTGGCGTATGGGCCCCGGCAGAACTGCTCAAAACCACCCCATGGCATCATGTGATCATTCTTTATGGTATCGGTATGCCGTTGGTGTGCGAACTGCTTTTCAGGAGCCTGACCCATGGTATGCTGACCCAGAACGCCCGGATTCAGCGCAGTGATACCCACTGGTTCATGTCCTGGCCGAATTTGGGCAGTGCCATCCTGTATACGGGATTCATGATCCTGCTGACCTTCGGCATCTCGCCGGAAAAACTGTCCTCAACTCCATGGCTCCTGGCCAGAACCCTTGCGGCGGCAGTCTTTTTCAGCCTCGCCCTGGGGATGACCCGTGAACGCTCCAACAGCTTGTACCCGGCAATCCTGTTCCATGCCCTGGGGGCATTCGGAGCCATTTTAATCATCAAACTGATCCTTGCTTAAATACGGGCCTGAATCAAAATTAAGGCACCGGTTGTCGGGTTTGTTTCGGGATGCCATTTTCCGGCCGAAAGGGATATTTGCGGCCAATGGTTCAGTAAAGCGACCATCTTGCCGATATTGATCTTATCTTTGACATGGTATGGATTTTTATTTATAGTTATTGCGTTAAAAAACAACGCATTCAGCAGGTTAATTCTGGTCGCGTCTACAACCCCAAGGAGCTTCACGGATGGATCAACAGCTCGTAGCGGACATACTGACCAGCGACAGTGACGAAATTGCAGACCTGAAGGCCAACCTACCGGCCTTGACCGGCTTTATCGAGCTGACGCGCGAAATCAGCACGCTGCCCGACACCCATAGCCGCTTTTACGAAGAATCCCGAAGCCTGTTCCAAACCACTGCCATGAATTATGACATGGTGGCGCTGGAAAAACTGCTGTCCAAATTTTTCGGAAAACCGGTCAAGTCAAGCGGTAAGTCATTGCCGCGAAAGCTTCGCAAAAGCTCGGTGGTCAAATACCTTGGGGGAATCCAAAAGGACCAGTCCCTGTTCATGGTCAGCCTGAAGACCGGCCATTTCTACGGCGCCCTATGGCCATGGCGACGCAACAAATCCAAAACCGAAATCCATTTGGGCTATTGTTCGGACTGGATGACCGACGAAGACTACAGCCAGTTGGAAAACCTTGTCCATCAATCCATTTCCCGCAGTGCGTTCGAACAGATGGACGCCAACATTGGCGGGCAGATTCACGGCATAAGCCTGCCCTCGTTTCTTCAAATGGCGGAAATGGAAAAATCGACCTTTTCCCTTCGGGTGACCTCGCGTCATCGGGTGGGTGTTCTGCACCTGTCCGATGGTGAATTGATCGCGGCGGAACTGGATGCCTTGATCGGAACCGCCGCGGCGTACCGCATCATCAGCTGGGATGACGTATCCATCGATATCGAACCGTTCAGCACGGTGAAAACAAATGAAATCAAACAGCCGTTGATGCATGTGCTGATGGAGAGTTTGAAACTCAAAGACGAAGCGGAATCAGCCCTGGAAAAGCCACCGCAACTGCCAACGGGCCGCCCCAAGGCAAAAAGCCGCAAAAAGGGCGAACAGAAGCCGGGCAAGCGGCTGATTCGACTCGAGCGGGCGCCGGAGCCCAAAATTCGAGGCACACGGATGTCGTTGACGACTCTGGCGTCCATCGGCGTCGGCATTTTTGGGGTCGTCGCCGTCATTGTGGTGGCTACATTTCACTTCCTGGACAACCGCCATGCTTCAGACGGCTTTCAGGAATTGCTGACCAATGTAGAAAAAACCGAAATGCTGGAGAAAAAAATAGAGCTCTATCAATCCTACCTGGAATCCAATCCGAATACCGGGTACGCGAAACTAATTTTGCACCAGATACAGGAGATCCAAAACAAGATCGAAGACCGTGAATTTGACCGAACCACGCTTAAGGTCAGCGAGCTGCCGGTTGACGACCAGTATGAGGGCAAAGCGATCAAGATTTTCAGTGAATTTCTGGAACGGTACCCGAAAAGCCGCCATGTTAAGCAAATCAACAAATCGATCGCCGAAATTAAAAATCTGCTTGACCAGTACTATTACGAGGAACTCATCCGCGCAGCCCGTCTGGATTTCAATCAACGCCTGGAGGTTTACAGACAGTACCTGGAAAAATTCCCGAGCGGCAGCTATCGCAAGGACGTCGAGGTTCTGATCAACGAAATGGGGGAAAAATATCTGGTTTACCTTCAGACGGAAGCCAGGCATTGTGAAGAGTCGCGGCGGTGGGAACCCTGCCTGAAGCACAGCGAAAGTTTCATCGCCGCCTTCCAGGGGATGGAGCTGTCCCAGAAAGCCGTCCAGCTGAAAAACCAGATCATCGATAAGCGCGATTACATGCAGTTGCGCAGTGAAGCGGAAAATGCCGGCACAAATTACCAGAAGGCTTACCAGTTGTATCGCACCTACCTCGACAATCATCCAAAGAGCACCCAAAAAGAAACGATTGAAAAAGAAATGGCCGGCCTGAACCGGAACCTGAAAGCGCAGCAAACCTGGCTGGCGGTAAAAGGCTACGCCACCAATCCGAAATACGGATTGTTTGAACGCGTCCAGAAACTGGATCAATACCTCAAAAAAAATATCTCCGGGGTTTACTCCCGTGAAGCGCAAGCCCTTTTTGACCAGCTTGAGGATGAACGTCAAGCCTCTCTGCGAATCAGCCAGCTGGAAGCCAAACGACAGAAGGAAGAGGCACGTGCGCAACTTCAAAGGCAAGAACAACAACGGCGCATGCTCCGGGCGCAGGCCCTGCAGGCCGAACTGGAAAAACGATTGCAATCCTCTTCGCGGTACCAAGCCAACGGGGACGGCACATTCAGCGACAAATCCACGGGTCTGATGTGGAGCCTTCTGGACAGTTGGCAGAACCTGGACGGTTGCCTGAATTACGCTGAAGCGCAAAAATATGTCCGGTCGCTGCGCACGGGCGGGTATTCCGACTGGCGACTGCCTTCCGCCAGCGAGCTGGCTTCCATATATAAACAAAAGCCCTTTTTCCCGGACAGTGGAGCAGACTGGTACTGGAGTCGGGAGGCCTATGCCAAGGGATTTCATTCCGTCGCCGATATCGTAACGTCCAAGCAGGAAACCATATATCGAAACGAAAACCGTCCCCAAAACGAATGCGGGACGGTGAGGGCCATACGCAATGCCGGGCCTTGATCACTGCCGTTGGCGCATCGACGCTGCAAAATGAAATTCTGATTGAATTTTTGGACGGAACATACTATAGCTGATCCCTTCGCAGTTGGAAGGCAAACCAAATAAGCTATCGATCCGATTATCGCTACAGGGGGTAAGCATGCGTAAGTCTGTGTTGTTAGTGACCATTGTCTTGGCAAGTTTGATTTGGGGTTCGCTTTTGATTGCGGACGACGAGATGTGTGTGCCCATGGGAGAGATTACCCTTGAACCACTGGCTGCCGAAGCAAAACGCTCCGAAGTTGTCTTCCCGCATACCGCCCACTTCAGCTACGCCTGCCAGCGCTGCCATCACAAATGGGGCGGCGACGCACCCATTGTCGGCTGCACCACTTCGGGCTGCCACGACCTGGAAAAGGCGCCGAAAGCAGACGACGGCAAACTTATCAAAGACCCGGTGATGAAAATGCGTTATTTTAAAAATGCCTACCATGGCATGTGCATTGATTGCCACAAGCAGATCAAAAAACAGAACATGAAGATGGAAGCCTCCAAAGCCGCATTGGGAGAAGAGCTTCCGGCAGCCGGCCCTACCGGCTGTAACGAGTGCCACCCCAAAGAATAGTACGCCGGACACACCGGCGCACGCTGTTCACACTTTCTTTCAAAATAAAACCCCCGGCGTATATGCGCCGGGGGTTTTATTTTGGGGATAACGCTTTGACGGCACGGAAAAAAGACGCCGCTCCGGCCAAAGCCGGAATTCAGTCTGATGATAACAATTGCAGGCAAAAAGAAAAAAAGACGCCGGATGCAAATGGGGGACTATTTAAGGATGCCGCAGCGGAATACGTCAAATGCTGTTCTCAATGTCTCTTTGAGATAGTCCTTTTTCTCGTCCACGATCTTTTTACTGGCTTCCCACAGCACGACACCCGAGAATAAGGACCAGAAAATATCCGCAAGTGCATTGGGATGCCGATCGGTAAACACACCGGACTGAATCCCCTCTTCAAATATCCTTGCAATGGCCCCGATGGATTTGCGCGACAGGTCCTTAATTTCCTGGAGAAGATCGTCGGACAGGTTCTTTAGCGTTTCACTCGACTGCAGATGAAACATATTGATGATGATCAGGGGATCGAAGTCGTACACATCATACATCGCCTCCATCAACGCATCGAGCTTCTTTACTGAATCGAGATCAGGCTCCTTGTTCACGTGGGACACCCGAATGTGCAGATATTGCAGAATCCGCAGGGACAAGGAGGCGTAAAGCTCCTCCTTGTTTTTGAAATATAGATAGAGGGTTCCGGGGCTCAACTCTGCCTCTTTGGCAATGTCCTCCATGGTGGCTTTGTTGAAGCCTTTGTCCGAAAATACCCGTTTGGCCGCAACGATAATCTGCTGGCGACGGCGTTCTTTTTCTCTTTCTTTTCGCTCCTGAATACCCATAGTCTAATCCTAGTTCGAATGATCATTCGCTACGCAAGCGCTGGCTGCCTGCTTCGGCTCATATTGTTCAATTCAATCAAAATCGTTTCTATAACGGGCAGTTACTGCCTTGTCAAATCCAGCGTCGATATTGCGGCCTACTTTAACCAAATGACACGAAATGTCAATTATTTAATGAATGAATTTCTACTGGCCTTGTGCTAACCTGCATTTTCCTGTGTTGGAAATCAGTGGGCAGAAATTCTGAGAGCATTTCCGGCGTGCAGGTGCCGGCGAAATGGATAACCGGCTCTGAATAGCGACCGATTTGCAGTAGCCGCGAAAAAACAGCCTGGCAAGCGCACCGGTCAATGATGCCGGTCCAATGCAACAGCCTGGGGCAAAGCAATGCATTGATATGGGGAATACCGCCGGATCGGCATGCGGCAGCACCTCTTCCATCGTCGATAAGGACAAAATCGCCCTGCCCGGAACGATAGGCCAAAAGGGTTTCGCGCTCCCCGTCACCGAGTGACGTCAGCCCCCCCGTATCCAGGCAGGATCCGGGGTCGGCCGGCAAAAGAGCGCCGATTTCACAGGCCCGGGCAAAAGCGGAAGCACCCCGGCGGTTCGGCACCGTAATCTCTCTGATTACAGCCGGTGCCGCCCGGAGACGATAGGCGCCCGCTACCGAATCGAACAAGCCGACCTTATACAGCAAAATGGCTGATGAGGCATCAATTAAAACACATTTCATCATAAATTACCTGAAAAGCGGTGTGCTCAGATATCGTTCACCGGTGCTCGGCAGCACGACCACGATTCGTTTACCCGTGTTCTCTTTGCGTCGGGCCACCTGGAGTGCGGCCCATACGGCGGCGCCGGAGGAAATTCCGCAAAGAATACCCTCCCTGGCGGCCAACTCGCGCGCAGTATCGAAAGCGGCCTCATCGGTCACCGTGACCACCTCATCGATCATGGACACATCCAGAACGGCGGGTACGAAACCGGCACCGATGCCTTGAATCTTGTGGGGACCTTTCCGGCCGCCGGACAGCACGGGCGATCCGGCGGGTTCCACGGCAATGGCCTTGAAATCGGAATTCTTGGCTTTGAGCACCTGCCCCACGCCGGTGATGGTACCACCGGTTCCCACGCCGGAAACCAGCATGTCCACCCGACCTTTGGTATCCACCCATATCTCCCTGGCCGTGGTTTCGCGATGCGCCATGGGATTGGCCGGGTTTTCGAACTGGTTGGGCATATAACCGTTGGCGCTTTGCGACACGATCTCTTCGGCTCTGGCAATGGCCCCCTTCATCCCTTCTGCGCCGGGAGTCAATACCAGCTCGGCCCCCAGGTGACGGAGCAGCTTCTGGCGCTCCACGCTCATGGTGTCGGGCATGGTAAGGCAAAGCCGGTACCCTTTGACGGCACAGACAAAAGCCAGCCCGATGCCGGTGTTGCCGCTGGTGGGTTCCACGATGCGTGTTTGGCGGTCAATCCGCTTCAAACGCTCCGCTTCATTGATCATATAGGCTGCAATGCGGTCTTTGACGCTTCCCAGGGGGTTGAAAAATTCCAGTTTGGCCAGCACTTCTGCAGGGTTGCCGTCGCCCATGCGATTCAATCTCACCAGCGGGGTGTGCCCCAATGTGCCGACAACGGTATTGAAGATGCGCATGTCAGGCTCCTTCGGTTGCATTACTGGCGGATTTATAGATCAGCCGGGGCTGCTCCATGACAACGGTGGTGTCCGGCGGAACGGATTCGGTCAGCCATACATTGCCCCCAATGACCGAACGGGTGCCGATCACCGTCTCGCCGCCCAGGATGGTGGCCCCCGAATAAATGATCACATCGTCTTCGATGGTGGGATGGCGTCTTTTTCCCCGGTAGGTTTCCCCGGCGTTCTTGGGAAGGCTCAACGCGCCAAGGGTGACACTCTGGTATATCCGCACATTTTTACCGATGCGGGTGGTCTCCCCGATCACCACACCGGTGCCGTGGTCGATGACAAAACGTTCGCCGATGGTGGCCCCCGGATGGATATCGATGCCGGTCAGACTGTGGGCGTGTTCGGTCATGATTCGCGGCAGCAGGGGCACGCCCAGTTCGAACAGCCGATGGGCCACCCGGTAAACCATGATGGCAAAAATCCCCGGATAGCTGAAGATGATCTCGTCGTGGCTTTTTGCAGCTGGGTCCCCGTCATATGTCGCCTGAACGTCGGTGGCCAGGATTTTGCGAATGGCCGGAATGGACTCCAGGATGGCCAGCGCCTTGGCCTGGCCGCTCTCTTCGCAATGGCTGCAGGGCTGATCATAGCGCATGCAGTCATGGCGGATATGGTGGATGATCTGCTCCGACAACTGGTCGTACAACACGGAAACCGTCTGCCCCAGGCTGTACTTCATATTGGCCGGATCCAGGGACGCTTTGGTGAAATACCCCGGAAAGAGCAGCTCCCGGAACTTTTCGATGAGGTCCACCGCATACCCCTCGGATGGAATGGGCTCATACTCGATGTGGGTATAGCATTCACCGTCGTGACAGTGATCGATGATCCGCTCGGCAATCTCCGGAACACGGGCTTTCATTTCCCGGCAGACGGCGGCATCGATCTTACAGGCGTCCGGCTCTTTGTCGCAGTTGCTCATCACGGTGCTCCTCGGGTCGACATCTCGTATTTCGGATCTATGAGCCAAATTAAGACGAATCCGCTGGTAGAGCGTTAGTTTGGGGACGTATATCAGGTTATAAGTTAATCGGAGATTAACTTATAACCTGATATACGTCCCCATTTACCATTTGCCTCATCCCGGCTTGTCGGTCCGGAATATTTAAGCACCCGAAGATAAGGCGCCCCGCCGATAAATCAAGCCGGAATTGCCCTTGGTACGGTATTGGGATCCGGCACCCTGCCTTCACTGTCTACCAATTATTAATTATATTCCATTAAAAAAAATGATTGCGGTTTATTTCGAACGGTGTTTTAATCATCTTTATAATCAAGAAAGACCTTGCCAGAACCTCTCTTCGACGGGCGACAATGAAAAATAAATATATCCTGACTTCGGCACTGGTGGTGCTGGGTATCCTCATTGCTTTCCCCCTGTTCAGCATGTCCTACTACACCATGGTGCGTACTTCGACACCCGAATTCTGCGCCACCTGCCATGAAATCAAGCCGGCCGTTCGCGCCTGGCAGGCCTCCACCCATGTCAACAACGCGGCAGGGGTGGTGGTAGATTGCATGGACTGCCACCTGCCGGCGCCGCAGCACACCTTTGACTTCTTTTTTGCCAAAACCTACCACGGGCTCAAAGATATAACGCTGCATTTCATTGGGGATGTTTACGACAGGGACACGGCCCGCAGTCACGCCTATGCCGCTTTTGACAACAGCCAGTGCCAGAAATGCCATCGCAACCTGCTGGCCATGCCCAATAAGCGGGGCGCCATGCTGGCCCACCGAACAGTGCTCTATGCGCGTGCGGGCTATGAGAAAAAATGTGTGGATTGCCATTATGACCTGGTCCATAACGACAAATTATACGTGATGTTCCGGCAGCATCGAAAGCAGCCCTACCACGCACCGGGACTTCGCATCGAAAAGCCCGGCCTGTAAAGGCAGCCATAACGCAGGACCCGCAGCAGGATTCAACGCCTGTTTCAAATGGTTTGGGTTATTAAAAATCGCGTTGATTAAAGGAGGTTGGACAATGAAAAGGATGTCGCCCGTGACATTGGCGGGGATGGTTGTACCGGCATTGCTTCTGATCTTCGCCGTGCAAACCACCACGGCCCAGCAACCCAATTTCGCCAAAGTCAAAGAGTACCGAATCGAGCGCAGCATACCACCGGAAGCTTTGGCCTGTATCGAATGCCACCGGTCCGCCACACCGGGGATATTCGCGGACTGGGCCAGAAGCCGCCATGCCAGCGCCAATATCACCTGCCTGGACTGTCACCTGATCCAGCCCGGCGACCAGGATATGGCCCAGGGCCACGATCAGTATTACAGCCGGCCGGATCTGCCTTATGGCCAAGCTGAGTATAAAATGCCCATTGCCTCCATCGTCACCCCCAAGGACTGCTCGCGCTGTCACCCGGACGAAGTGATCCAGTACAGCAGGAGCAAGCACGCCAACACCCTCGAAATCATCTGGAAACTGGATCCCTGGCTCAACAAGGGAATGAATTCGGACAACGAACGCAAGACCGGTTGCTACAACTGCCACGGTACCATCGTAGCCATCGACGCCAAAGGGGCCCTCGATCCCGAAACCTGGCCCAATGTAGGCGTGGGCCGCATCAACATGGACGGCAGCAAGGGATCCTGCACCTCCTGCCACACACGGCACCGCTTTTCCGTGGGCGAAGCCAGGCGTCCCGAAGCCTGCGACCAGTGCCACCTGGGCCCCGATCATCCCCAGATCGAAATCTATAACGAGTCCAAACACGGCACCATGTACCACGCCTACGCCAGCGAGTACAATTTCGATGCATCTCCGGGCACCTGGACAGCCGGCATCGACTACCGCGCACCCACTTGCGCGGCTTGCCATATGTCCGGATCCGGCAAGGTCCTGTCCACCCATGATGTCACCGAGCGGCTCTCATGGGAAACCCAGGCACCGCTGACGGTCCGTCCCCAGGACTTCAAGCCTTTCCCGTCGGGCACCAACTGGCAGGATGAACGCAACAAGATGAAGGCGGTCTGCCAGCAATGCCACGGAAATTCGTGGATCGAAGATTTCTACAGCGGCTTCGACAAGGCGGTCAGCGAGTATGGCGAAGTCTACTTCAAGCCGGCCAAAAAGACGCTGGACGAGCTGTACGCCAAGGGCCTGCTGGACGCGACCAAATACTTTGACGAGCATCTGGAGCTGCAATTCTACGAGTTGTGGCACCATGAAGGCCGACGGGCCCGCATGGGCACCATGATGATGGCCCCGGACTACGCCTGGTGGCATGGTTTTTACGAGTGCAAGGCGCGCTTCAACGCCTTCATGGAAGAGGCCGGTCACCTGATCCAGACAGGCCAAAGGGCCTACATCTACCCCGGCTATCCCAACGCAACCGGGGATACCACCCGGCCGCCGATCCTGTTCGGCCCCAAAAAGTAGCCGTCCGGTTTTAAATCCGCAGCCCTTCTCCGGTTCCCCTTCCGGAGGGGGGTTTTTTCTTGATTTTTTGGCATTGATGATCAGATTAAGGACTATCTGCGTATATTGCAGCAATTGTAAAAGGAAATGGTCATGGCATCACCTCGAAACTTTGACGTCGTCATATTGGGCACCGGTCCTGCGGGCCTGCAGGCCGCCATTCACGCCGCACGCCGAAAGGTGGCGGTCCTGGTACTGGGCAAAGAGACCAAAAGCAGCCTGTTCAACGCCCATATTGAAAACTTCTGCTGTATCTTCAAGCTTTCCGGAGAAGAGATGATCGCCTCCGGCCGCCAGCAGGCGACCAATTTCGGTGCGCAGTTCGCGGACCAGGATGTCCTTCATATCGCGCCGGTGCAGGACAGGTTTCAAATCGAGCTGGAAAACGGCGATACCATCGAAACCCGGGCGCTGATCATTGCCACCGGCACCCGGCGCCATCAACTGGGTGTGGAAGGGGAAAAGGCGTTGATGGGAAAAGGCGTCTCTTATTGCGTGGACTGTGACGGCAACTTTTACCGCAACCAGGATGTCGCCGTTGTCGGCGGCGAGAGTGCGGCAGTGGACGGCGCTTTGACCCTCACGGAGATCGCCCGCACAGTGCATCTAGTCTGCGGCCGTCTGGATGTGGCAGCGGATCTAAGGGCCAGACTGCTGAACAGCGCCGTTCATATCCACCAGGAAACCGAAGTCGTCGCCATCGAAGGTGATAAGGCCGTGGAATCAGTGGTATTGAAAAGCGGACAACGCCTGGCGGTCTCCGGCGTGTTTATCGAACAGGGTGCCAAGGGAATCATGGAACTGGCCACCGCTTTGGGTATCCGGCTGGACGATGATATGAAGTACATCGCAGCGGACAAAAAGCAGGCCACCAGCGTTGCCGGCATCTATGCCGCCGGCGATGTGTGCGGGCCGCCCTGGCAGATGGCCAAAGCGGTGGGCGAAGGCTGTGTGGCCGGTTTAAGCGCCGCCAAATATGCCCGGCAGGCCGGTTGAAATCACCGGATTTCCCGCTTGACATCGATCCCCAGCCGTTTGATCCGCTTCCATATGGTCACCCGGCTGACACCCAGGATCCGACCGGCTTCAGACTGATTCCCGCCGGTCTGGCGCAGAACCCGTATCAAAGCCTCCTTTTCCGCATCGGCCCCCCGGGCATCATCCACCGGAGGCAGACAACCCATATCACCGCCAACCACCTTGGGGGGTAAATGTTGTTTGCCAATCCCCCCGCTGGGACACAACACAAAAGCATATTCGATGGCATTGCGCAGTTCACGCACATTGCCGGGCCAGTGATAGCGGGCCAGCAATTCCATGGCCTCGGGGGTCAGGCCCACTATTTTTTTCCCCGATTTGGCCGCATTGCCCTTGATGAAATGCTGCACAATCATAGGGATGTCTTCCGACCGGTCCCGCAGTGCCGGACAGGTCAGAGGAAACACATTGATCCGGAAATACAAGTCTTCGCGAAAGGCCCCCTGATCAATCAGTTTTTCGAGGTTGCGGTTGGAAGCGGAAACGATGCGCACATCCACTTTTACCGGCGTGTGCTCCCCCACCCGCTCAATTTCTTTTTCTTCCAGCACCCGCAGCAGCTTGACCTGGGTGGCCATGGGGATATCGCCGATCTCATCCAGAAAGATGGTGCCGCCGTGGGCCGCCTCGAAACGGCCGATACGTGCCCGATCGGCGCCGGTATAGGCGCCTTTGGCGTGGCCGAACAGCTCGCTTTCCAGAAGGTTTTCATTGAGCGCGGCGCAGTTGACCTTGATGAACGGCTTGTCACGGCGCGGACTCACGGTGTGGATGGCGTGCGCCACCAGTTCCTTGCCGGTACCGCTTTCTCCGTCGATAAACACCGGCGCTTCGGTCATGGCCACGTTTTCAATCATCTCGTACAGGGCCTGCATGGCGGGCGCCTGGCCCAGAATCCCGTGGTACCCATCATCCAGGTGAAACGTCCTGCGCAGGGACAGAATCTCCTGCTCCTGACGGACGACTTCGGACATATCCTTGAGGGTTTCCACCGCGCCGATGATTTGACCCCCCTTGTTTCGAAGGATGGAGGCGTTTTTGACGATGGTTACAGTGCGGTGCTCCTTGTTGGTGATGGTACATTTCTTGGCACGAACGCCGCCGCGCACATAGAGACCGCACCATTGCTTGCCCGCCCCCTTGCCGATGATTTTACAGCCGGTGCAGTCCAAAATACGACAAGACTGGCCCACCAACTCATCGGCAATATACCCGGTGAGCTTTTCGGCCGCCGGGTTTACGGCGACAATTCTTCCCCTGGGATCCACCACGATAACACCATCCTGAAGCGTGTCCACAATGGTTTTCCAGTTTTGAGATAAATCCACGGCACCTCCCGGCGACCAGACTGTTAACCCATACGGTTAACACCAGTTAACATAACAACCGCCGGCCATCCTGGCAAGTGCCTGTAAAAAAATTTTATTACTATTAAATTCAAATAGTTAATTATTTTTCACCTTTCTGGCACAGCCATTGCTCAAGCCTTTTGGGACAGCGGTGCGCATTCAAGGGGAATGGCGCAACGCTCTTGGCTGAAAGAAACCATTTATCAACATAGGGAGGGGGTCTTTTCCCCGACAAAGGAGGCAGTATGGCACGCTGGAGGAGCAGCACAGCAGCAACCAGGCCGGTGAAGTGTATCGCGATTGCCGTCGCGCTACTCTTGGCCGTGCCTATGGCTGCGCTGGCAACCGAAGAGACGACCGCTCTGCGGAATCAGTTGGAAATGATGAAGCAGCAGATGGAGGCTCTGCAGAAAAAACTGGAGGAGGTGGAATCCCGTGGCACCGAGCAGGCCGAAGAGACCAAAGAGATCGAGGAGCGCCTGAACAAAGCCGAGTTGCATACGGCAACGGACAAGCTCTCTTTCGGGGTGGAACTGCGCACCAAGGCGGAAAGCCTGCACTATGACGACATTCGGGTGGCTCCCGCATCATTGACCAATATGTTTTTTCAGAATTTCAACCCCCTTGATCCCATGAGCGGCGGATTCAACGGAATTCCCCAAACGTTTGTCGGACCCGTTATGGAGGGCTTTGCCAGCGGCGGGGCGCCGCCTGCGGAAAAGGTCGACGCGGACAATGACGTTATTTATACCAACCGCCTGCGCCTGGAAATGAAGGCCACCATCAACCCCCAGCTGACTTTCGGCGGGCGCCTGGCGGCCTACAAGGTCTTTGGCGACAGCACAGGGGTCAAATTCAACCAGGGCAGCCTGGGCGATGTAACCCTGGACGGCAACACCTCCAGCCTGCCCCACGGCGACACCATACACATGGAGCGGGCCTATTTCAATTATAAAAAGGATCTGGGCAATGTCCCCATGAACCTCTCCCTGGGAAGGCGCCCTTCCACCGAAGGCCCCCCCGAAGAGTACCGCAACAACAGCCTGGAGGGCGGTTCACCGCTGACGTCCATCATCAACTGGCAGTTTGACGGCGCATCGCTGTCTTTTGGACTCGAAGATGTCACCGGCATCCCGGGTGCGGCGTTCAAGCTGTGTTACGGTGTCGGTTTCGAAGGGGACTGGGGCAACAGTTCTTCGCTGAGCAGCAGCCGCCCCTCAGTGGATGATGTCCACCTGTACGGCTTTATCGCCGATTTGTTCGACAATGATGAAACCAGCGTCAGCCTGACCTATGCCCACGCATCGGACATCACCGACGGATTTACCGGGCTGACGGTGATGCCTTTTATCGTCAGCCGGTCCGATCAGCTGGACGCCGCAGGCAACCCGGGCCAGGATGGCGTGGATGAATACCATTTCGAAGCCAATACCGGCGGATATGTGAGCCGCATTGAGCCCATGACCAATATCGGCGACTGGGATGCCGCCTCCCTTCTGGTGCGCACCAACCTGGCTGAAATGGGCGCCGACATCGACCTGTTTCTGTCCGGCTCATGGTCCCACACCTCGCCGTCCAAAATCTCCAGCAACCCGTTCTATGAACTCATGGGCCAGGGGCTGCTCAGTTCCAACGGCGAACTGGAATCCCAGGACGGCTATAGCATCTACGCCGGCGTGATCTTCAACCTGCCGTGGGATGCGCGGCTGGGCATCGAGTACAACTGGGGATCCCAGTACTGGTTCAACTTCACCGGTGCCGAAGATTCCCTCGTGGCCAGCAAGCTGGCCGTCCGCGGCCAGGTGTGGGAAGTCTATTGGCACCAGAATATTTTTTCGAACAACTTTTTCGTCACCCTTGGCGGCCAATACTATGACTACGAGTATACCGGCAGCGGCAACCCCATGGGCGCTCCGGTCAAAATATCCGACCTGACCTCTCTGGATGCGCTCAATGCCGTCATCGATACGGTGTGGGTCGGCTACCTGTCGGCCACCTTGAGGTTCTAGCGACGCCGTTCTCCCGGCCATTGCCGTTCCACCCCGGGGGGGAAAGGCAATGGCCGAAACCCAAGCAGCAAAAGGGGCATCTTGAAAATACTACACCTGCTGCGCAGTGAGCCGGATGAAACCATCATGGCCTTGATTGCATCCATCAGCGGAAGCCAAGGTGCAACCGTGGTCAGCCTCTATCCGGATGACGTGGCCCACATCCCGGTGGACTGGAACCGTGTGGTGGACGATATCATGGCCCACGACAAAACCGTCTGCTGGTGGTAATGCCAGGATTTCACAGTATGAAAACATTAGCCTTGATCATCACCACGGACCGCTGCCCCGAACAGGTGTGGTCTCTGGCGCAAACCGCCAACGCCAAAAAACTGCAAGTCCGCATCCACTTGGCCGGGCCGGGGGTTCGTTTAATCCGCGAGCCCGGTTTCAGGCAACTGGCCCGCCGGGCCGCCATCACCATCTGCACCGAAAGTGCATCATCCTTTTTGACGGATAAAGACCACCGCATCGAATATTCCCAATGGCTCACCCCGCCGGATCAGATGGCGCGGCTCATTGCGCAATGCGATCGACACCTGGTCTTATAACCGGCCAGAGGGAAGGTTACACCTGTAAATGCCGAATCGTGACATGTGTTAACCATTAACAGGCGGTTAACATCCCAGGACAGGGGACAATGCAAAAAAAACCTATGAAATAAGATTGTTATAAGGGCCCCTGCCGATGTGCTCCACATTGGCATGTGGGTTGCAAACTTTCAAAATAAAAAAATTCACGAATGGTCCTACTCTCGGCCCATTGTGAACCCTTCATATCAATCCATTATCATCAAAGGAGTTTGAACCATGTTGAAAAGAACCATGATTGGCACGCTGGCCCTGCTGTTGACCTTAAGCTTTATCGGGTCGGCCATGGCCCTGGAAGCCGGCAATAAACGCAAAGGCAAATACACCTACCGCAAAGTCTTCAGCGCCTGTTTCGAGCGCGGCGAAGTGCAGTCCAAAAAGCCGCCCATCAGCCCCGACATGAAAACCCAGGCACAGTGGACCCGCGTTTTCGAGAAAGAGGATTTCGAGCAGTTCGGATGCCAGCAGGAGTGGTCCAAACTGGGGGAAGCCGAACTCAGCGACATCTATGCCTACCTGCATGACCATGCCGCAGACTCGCCCACGCCGGCAAAATGCAAATAGATCAAAACAGGCTCGCAATAAACGCCATTCCCGTTGGAGGTACCATGAAATCCAAGCGTTGTTTCTCTTATGTCGTTATCGCCATGATTCTGGCGGCCGTCGTTTCGGGCTGTTCGACCGCGGCAACGGCGCCCGAAGCAAAGGTCCTCGACTGGCGCTTTCACGACATTGTGGACGTGGCTTTCGTCCAGCAGTATGCCAAAGTGCCCATGGCCGATAATGTTATGATCATCGATGCCCGCCCCAGGCGTGCCAAATACGACAAGGGCCATATCCCCATGGCGGTCAGTATTCCGGACAGCCAGTTCGACAAAATGGCCGGCATGCTTCCGGCCGACAAGGGGGCATTGCTGATTTATTACTGCGGCGGACCCGCCTGTAAATTGAGCCACAAATCGGCCGCCAAAGCCGAAGCCATGGGCTACAGCAATGTGAAGGTGTTTGAAGCCGGGTTCCCCGGCTGGATGTCGGTGGCGGGCAATTACGCATCGGTGTCCGAAGCGTGGATGAAACAGCAGATCGATGCCGGTGCCGATATGGTGGTCATCGACTCACGCCCCAGACGGGCAAAGTATGACAAAGGCCATATTCCCACGGCCATATCCATTCCGGACAGCCAGTTCGAGACATTGCAGGATCAATTGCCCCGGGACAAAAGCAAATTGCTGGTTTTTTACTGTGGCGGGTTCAAGTGCAAGCTGAGCCACAAATCGGCCGCCAAAGCCATGGCCATGGGCTATTCCCATGTCAAAGTCTTTGCCGCCGGCTACCCGGCGTGGAAAAAGCTGGCGGAAACCGCCATGGCAGCCCCTGTCCAGGTGAAAACCGGCCCGGAAGAGGGCAGCATCGATATCGACGCCTTTAAAAAAATTTTGGCGCAAAACCCGGAAAGCCTGTATATTATCGATGTACGCGATGCCGATGAATTCCAGACCGGCAGCCTGAAAACAGCTGTCAACATTCCCGTTGATGCGCTGGAAGATAAAATCAAGAGCCTTCCCACGGACCGCCCCATTGTTTTTATTTGCGGTACAGGCGCACGCAGCGGCGAGTCATTCTACATGGTTCAGGACCTGCGGCCGGAATTAAAAAATGTCTACTACCTGGATGCCGAAATGACGGTCCACAAGGACGGCAGCTTTACACTGAAGAAACCTGTCTAAACGCATAGATTGGGTGCGCAACGCGCGGCGGCAAGGACCTGCGCCCGGCAGGCCTTGCCGTTTGAACACCGACTAAGACCACCAGATGAGGGGGCAATTGATGAGAGCATCGCAAAGGTTACCTTGGCGTACGGCCACCCCGTTGTTATTGTGTTTCGGCCTGATGCTGCTTTCCCTGCCGGCATGGGGGGCCACATCCACGGATGAGGAAGACAAAGCACCCGGCCGGACCATGGCCCAGCAGGCGACCAAAACCAAGACATTGTGGATTACCGCCGACCACAGCAAGCACGCGGCCTTGCAGAAAACATTCAAGAACGGACCGGAAATCACCCGGGCCTGCCTCTCCTGCCACTCCGAGGCGGCAAAACAATTCGAAGAGACCATCCACTGGACCTGGGTGGGCAACACCACCGCCGACGGCAAAGTACTCGGCAAGGCCGGCGACTCACTGAACAATTTCTGCATCTCCACCAACCATATGAACGATAAAAAGTGCCAGGATTGCCATCCCGGCTGGAACGGCAAGAAGGAGGGCGTCAACTGCCTCAACTGCCACAGCCAGAAAAAAATGAGCTGGTCCGAAGCCTTTGAGGACTACGGGGCCTTTTCTTCCTCGGATGACCCCGAAGAGAAAAAGCTGGCCAGTGAAATCCAGGGTGAAATCCAGAAAGCGGCCCAGGACATCGGGCTTCCCACCCGGCAAAACTGCGGTGAATGCCACTTCAAGGGCGGCGGCGGCGACGGTGTCAAGCACGGCGACCTGGACACCTCCCTGACCAAACCCAACAAGGCCCTGGATGTCCACATGGGCGTGGACGGGCAAAATTTCCAGTGCACCCGCTGCCACACCACCGTGCGCCATCATGTAGCCGGGCGCATATACTCCAAACCGGCCTACACCGATCGTAAAAGTCTGATCCAGGACGATCTGACCGCCAAGATCTCCTGTGAGTCCTGCCACAGCAGCACGCCCCACAAAGCCGGCCACAAAGCCAACGACCACACCGACAAAGTGGCCTGCCAGAGCTGCCACATTCCCGAATTTGCCCGGGTTCTGCCCACCAAAATGGCCTGGGACTGGTCCCAGGCCGGCAGACTCAAGGACGGCAAGCCGTACAAGGAAAAAGGCCCCACCGGCACCATCGACTACATGAGCATCAAGGGCGTCATGAGATGGGATAAACATGTCCAGCCGGAGTACGCCTGGTTCAACGGCTCCATGAACACTTTGACGGTAAAGGACGTTATCGACCCGTCGGCAGTGGTGGCGGTGACCAAACCCATGGGCGGCCCCGACGACCCCAACTCACGCATCTTTCCCTTCAAGGTGCACCGCGGCAAGCAGCCCTACGACAAGGTCAACAAGAATTTCCTGGCCCCCCTGCTCTCCGGAAAAGACGGCTACTGGACCACCCTGGACTGGCAGCGCGCGATTTCCAAGGGAATGGCGTTCATGGACCTGCCCTATTCGGGTGAGTTCGATTTCGCCGCCACCACCTACGTGTTTCCCACCACGCACATGGTGGCGCCCAAAGACAATGTGGTAAACTGCAGCCAATGCCATGTGCGGCAAGGCGGACGACTGGCGGACATCAGCGGTGTCTACATGCCGGGACGCGACCGCGCGGGGCTGCTTGACACCATGGGATGGGTCGGCGTCATCGGTGCCCTGCTGAGTGTCGTGCTGCATGGGCTGGGGCGCATATTCACCGCCAACGGCCGGAAGGAGGATTAATCCATGTTGAAAAACAAAATCAACATCTACCTGTATACCCGCTACGAACGCTTCTGGCACTGGCTCCAGGCCCTGTTGATTATCATTCTGCTGCTCAGCGGGTTCGAAATCCACCAGGGGTTCCACCTGTTCGGTTTTCACACAGCCGCCAAGGTCCACAATTTTGTCGGCCTGACCTGGCTCATCGCCTTTGCCTTCTTTGTGTTCTGGCTGTTCACCACCGGTGAATGGAAGCAGTATATTCCCACCACGAAGAAAATGCTGCTGGTGGTGCGCTATTACAGCTACGGTATTTTTCGGGGCGAAGCCCACCCGGTCCCCAAACGCAAGGAAGCCAAACACAACCCGCTCCAGCGCCTGACCTATCTGTCCCTGGCGGCTTTCCTGCTGCCCTTTCAGATGATCACCGGGTTCCTCTACTGGGGCTACAACTCCTGGGGGCAGTGGGGCATCGGGGCGCTCTCGCTGAATCTACTGGCGGTGCTGCACACCCTGGGCGCCTTTGCCATCCTGATCTTTTTGGTGGTCCACATCTACATGACCACCACCGGCCACAGCATTTTTGCCCACATCAAGGCCATGATTACCGGCTGGGAGGAGGTTTCTTCGGACACCAGCGTCCAGGATTGGGAGGTCGCCCACCAACGCAAGCCCTCCAACACATGATGTTGTCATATTCACCCATCCGTCATGTTCACCGCAAAGCCGTTCGCCAAGCGAACGGCTTTGCCAATCGGGGCCGGCCCTGCCGGCTGCCCCGGCAAGGGGCTTGAGGTGTTAAACCCGAGTGATCTTTAGTTTCCAGTGAACGATAGTGATCTACAGTTGGGGTTCGCGCTGCGCGCAGGCCTGATCTTATATATAGCCAGAATTCCAAAACTCATAACCCGAAGCTCGTCACTCATAACTGCTCTAAGCGGCAGAATTGTACAACTCATCACTTGCAACTCCAAACTCGCAACTGATCCAAATGCTCCTCTGAAACGCCCGAAAAAAGCAGCCCCGGCTCAGGGCGAATGACGCACCCGCCTTTTTCCCGGAACTTCGCTCCGCGGTGATCGATAAACACTTGCCATTTGGGCCCGTTTTGTTATTGAATAAGCCGTCCGCCGTCACTAATTGGGCCTGTCAGCAAATCGCCTATGGATGTGTGAACGGCGGTTGTCCCGCCCGCGGTACGGCCCGGCGTACCGACACTGAAACAAACCGGAAATCTGTGGATTAACCTGCAATGCAAAGGAGACGAATGTGAAAACCAAACGCATCGCGTGTTTAATGCTCGGGCTGCTTTTGCTCACGCCGCTGTCCTTGTTCGGCGCATCATTCGATACCGTGGTGGTGTTCGGCGACAGCCTGTCCGACAACGGCAACCTCTACATGGCCACAGGCGACACCCCGGACCCGGATTTCTACTGGGAGGGCCGATTCTCCAACGGTCCCGTCTGGGTGGAGTACCTCGCCGACGTTGATCTGCTGGCTTGCATCCTGGATGACCAGGCCTATGGCGGCGCCCAAACCAGCAGCAACGCCCCCCCCGGCCTAGTGGAACAGGTGGCGCTCTATACCGATCCGCCGGCGGCACTTCCCGACAATGCCCTTTTCGTCATCTGGATCGGCGCCAATGACTTTCTTGAGGTAGCCTACGGTGCTGATACCAAATTGTCGGAACTCGTCGACACCAGCATGTCAAATATCGAAGTGGCCTTGGATAATTTGGCTTCATTCGGGGCGAAAAGCATCCTAATCGCCAACCTGCCCAACCTGGGACAAACACCTCTGGCAATTAGCACAGGCTTAACGACCGCCGCAGCGATTGCCACGCAATCCTTCAACAACGCCCTGGCAGACCTCATAGACGGATTCATATCGGACAATCCCAGTATTACGGTCTATGAATTGGACATCAATGGTTATTTCCAGGACGTCGTCAATAATCCCGACAATTTTGGATTCAACAATACCACTGAAGCTTCAGAAAATTTTGATCTAGCCGACAATTTTGACAACAGCGCCGGTTATTTGTTCTGGGATCTTATTCACCCCACAACCGAGGCCCATGAGGAAATTGCCCAGTATACCTATGACCTGCTGACGGCACCGCCAAATGACGACGACAACGGCGGCGGGGGCGGAGGCGGAGGCGGAGGCGGAGGCGGCGGGTGTTTCATCGAATCGGTGTTCATATCCCATTAGGCCGCCGCGCCATGGCGGGCCGGAAAAGCGGCCCCGGATGAAGGGATCTTAGGCCCAGGTGATCTATAGTGATCTACAGTTGCGGTTCGCGCTGTACGCGGGCCTGATCTTATCTTCAGGCCGAATTCCACAACCCGTAACTCGAACCTGATCCAAACGGCAGAATTCCTCAACTCACAACTTGTAACTCAAATTTAGGCTTTCACAATACCACAGCTCAAAAATGGATGAGGAAGCGTCTTGGGCCGTAATAAGCCGTGGTAAATGCCCAACGGTCAGGCGTAAAGGTCACCCCTGCGAAGCTCGGGCGGCTGCACTGCGGGTGGGGATAAACCCCACCCCTACTGGGCTCGGGCGGCTGCATTGCGGGTGGGGATAAACCCCACCCCTGCTGGGCCCGGCCGGCTGCACTGCGGGTGGGTGTGAACCCCAGCCCTACAGAGTGGCGTAGGGGCGGGGTTTATCCCCGCCCGCAGCTTCAGAGCCAAGCCGTCCATGCCCGAAGCCGAAAGTTGAATTGTAACTCGTAACTGATCCAAACGACACAACTCCGCAACGCGTCACTTGCAACCCGAAACTCGCAACTGATCTTAAACTCGTCACTCGCAACTGTCCCGATATGGCGGCGGCGCAGCCAAAACCATCGTTGGCCATGGGTTCCGGCGGCAGAGAATAACACAAAAAAACACCCCATGTACGCAAAAATGCACTCTCCGAACCATGGCCCTCCCCAGTGCACCCCCTGATGGACGTTCAACACGGCATTATCACGGAAGGAATCAAAAAAAGCACACGACTTCCGGGTATGGGTACGTTTTTTGCTTTTGTTCAGGTTCGTTGAATGAAAAGAATTTTTTCCAATATGCAAACATTCAGGACGAGCGTCCGGCCGAAGATTCATTTTTCAAACCAAAGGAGATACCCATTGAAGACATCAATTTATACAAAAACCAAAGGTATCAAACGCTTCTCCGCAATGCTGGGGCTAATGGTCCTTATTAGCGGCGCCTTGATCGCCTGCGGCGACTCCAGCAGCTCCGACAGCGCCGTGCCGGCAGCCATTTATACCGGCGCCGAAACGCCCGCCATTATTACGACGGAAAACGTCAGCCCCTTGATCCGGGAGACCTTCCAGGGTCTCGTTCCCGGTGCCACCGTCGCGCCTTTGGCCGCCGATCCCGAAAATGGCGATGCCCTCAAGTCGACGCCCATGGCCGTGGCGCTGAAGGCCGCCTTTGTCGAGGCACTCAACCCGGTTGTCGACAGCGCTTCGGAGATCCAGCGGTCGGCGGCCCTCGATATCGGCGATATGATGTCCGACACGATTGCCGGCGACTGCGGCGGAACCGCCACATACGATGCCAGCTACAACCCCATCGGCGGATTGATTTCAGGCGATTTGACCTTCGACGGCTTTTGCGCCGGCGGGGTCACTGTCAACGGCGGCGCGACCTTTGATGGCCGCATGGACCTCGAATCCGGGTTTCTGGACAACGTCACCGTCACCTATTCCCATTTGACCACCACCGCGGAAGGACAGAGCAAAGAGGCCACCGGGTCATTGGAGGTCGACTTCCAGGACAACGATATCTTCATCACCACGGACATGCTGCTGGAGGAACTCTCGAGCGGCTTGGTCTACTGGGTGAACAACTACGCGGTCGAGGTGACCAACGACAACAATCAAGTGGACATATCCGGGCGCTTCTACGATCCGGTGCACGGGTATGTGGATTTCGTCACGGCCGAACCGCTGATCATCTCGGGATCCAGCCCGATTCCTTCCGCAGGACTCATTGTCTTCACCGGAGAAGCGGGAGCCGGCGGCCAGCCGACCTCAGCGCAACTGCGCGTGATTTCGGAAATCAAATGCCAGTTGATCGCCGATTTCGACGGCGACGGGGTGCTTGAGTACGACAGCGGCGAGATTCTCTGGACCAACCTGTAACCCGACTGCCATCGAGTGCGGCCACAGACGCCGCCGGCACCTGAAGAAGCAAGCCCGGATGATCCGTTCCCTTGAATCATCCGGGCTTTTTTTCCAGCAGATCAAATCCATCTCCGGCCATCCGCCAATTTATCCGCGGCCACGACCCTGTCCACGATTTCAATCTTACCCGCGCCGCGGGGCAATTCGACAACAGCCGCCCTGCAAAGACGGGCCGCCTTCACCGGTCGGACCTGCCGGCCGCAGAGCAGTGCATACCCGTTGGCAATCAATACCATTGACCTTGCCGGGTGAATTGGTTAAATCCACTTCACGAAATGGCACCTGACCCATCTGCGGGAACGGCGAAACGCCGCTGCCGCAGATTGTATTTTACCCTTTAACGGCTCAAGACACTTTCATCACAATGATCGCAGCGGAAAACATCACCAAATCCTATGGCGGCCGCGTGCTGTTCGACGGTATCAGCTTCAAGATCAACGCCAAGGAACGCGTCGGCCTGGTGGGCCGCAACGGCCACGGCAAAACCACATTGTTCCGGATGATTATCGGTGAAGCCGATTACGACAGCGGCCGTCTTACCGCACCCAAAGGCTACCGTATCGGGCATGTGGAGCAGCAACTGCATTTTACCCGCGACACCATCCTGGAAGAAGGCATGCTGGGCCTGCCGGAAACGGAAAAGGACCACCACTGGAAAGTCGAAAAGGTGCTGGCCGGCCTGGGATTCGGCACCCGTGATCTGAACCGGGCCCCCGGGGAGTTTTCCGGCGGGTTCCAGGTGCGCCTCAACCTGGCCAAAGTGCTGGTGTCCGAACCCGACCTGCTGCTGCTGGATGAACCCACCAACTACCTGGACATCACCTCCATTCGCTGGATCGAACGCTTTTTGCTGAACTGGCCCCGGGAAATTCTGCTCATCACCCATGACCGCAGTTTCATGGACCGCATCGTGACCCACACCCTGGGCATCCATCGCTGTAAAACCCGCAAAATCACGGGCAACACCGAAAAATACTACGCCCAGATCGCCCAGGACGAAGAGATCTACGAAAAAACCCGGCTCAAGGATGAACGCCGCGCCAAGGAGGTGGAATTGTTCATCTCCCGGTTCCGCGCCAAAGCGCGGCTGGCCGGGATGGTCCAAAGCCGGGTGAAAACCCTGGCCAAAATGGAAAAAAAGGAAAAACTGCAGTCCATGCGCGACCTGGAATTCAGCTTCCGCAGCCTGGACTTTCGCGGAAAGCACATGCTCAGCGCCCAGAACCTGAGCTTCGCATACCCCAACCAGCCCCTGTTGTTCGAAAACCTGGACATCTCCATCAACGCCGGCGAACGGATTTGCGTTGTGGGACCCAACGGCCGGGGCAAAACCACATTGCTCAAACTGCTGGCGGAGCAAATTGCACCGCTGTCGGGAACCGTGGCCTATCATCCGTCGGTGGTCCACGGCATCTATGAACAGACCAATATTCAGACCCTCAACGATCTGAGCACCGTCGAAGAAGAGATTATGAACAGCCACCCCGATATAGACCGCCAGAGCGCGCGCAACATCTGCGGGGCCATGTTGTTCGAAGGCGATGCCGCCCTGAAAAGAATATCGGTATTGTCGGGAGGAGAAAAAGCCCGGGTCATGCTGGGCAAGCTGCTGGCCACCCCGCTGAATGTACTGCTGCTGGACGAGCCCTCCAACCACCTGGATATGGAAGCCTGCGACGCGCTGGTGGCGGCCATCGACAACTTTGACGGCACGGTCATCATGGTGACCCATAACGAGTTGTTTCTGCACGCCCTGGCCCAGCGGCTGATTGTTTTCGACCAGGACCGGGTCACCGTGTTCGACGACACCTACCAGGCATTTCTGGACCAGGGCGGCTGGGGAGAGGAAACGTTGACAACGGCACTGCCCGCGACCCAGGCGGAATCCGCCCCCCCCGCAGTCCAGCTCACCAAAAAAGCCCTGCGCCAGCAGCGTTCGGCCATTATCAGCCAACGCTCCCGGCAGCTGAAACCCTTTGTGCGGTCCATCGAAAAAGCCGAATCGACCATTGAAGCCGAAGAACAGCGTCTGGCCAAACTGAACGAGGAGATGGTCCAGGCCGCCCAGTCTAAGGACGGCGGGCGGATTGCAGCGCTGTCCCCGGCCATCCGCCAGTGCCAGGAGACCATCGACCGATGCTTTCAGGAACTGGAAAAAGGGTATGCGCAAAAAGACGCCATCGATGCGCACTTTAACACCAAACTGGCCGAACTCGACGAATGACGGGCTTTTGGGGTTTCCGCGCCCCTTTCAGGGCCCGGATTTTTACTATGGTTGGATCTATTGGCCCAACACCAGGGATTTCAGCGCCGCATAGGACTGGGCGCCCACCAGCACCCGGCCGTTCATGCGAAATGTGGGAACGGCCGTAATCCCGGCATTGCGGGACTGGCGCCAGTCCCGGTCGACAGCGTCCTTAAATGCGCCGCTGCGCAAAATTTGCAGGGCCTCATCGCCATCCAGGCCCACCGCCCGGGCTAGCTTTTTCAGTTCTTCCGGCAGGGCAATATTACGCCCCCGGGTAAAGTAGGCATGGAAAACGGCATGGTGAAATGCCTCCCCAACACCCCTGGATTCGGCCCATTTGCCCAATTCCTGGGCCCGGCGGCTGTTATAGGTCATGGTGCGGTCGCCGAAAGCCAGACCCAGCCCCCGGGCAGTGTCCTGCAACTGAGCCACCATACGGGCAATGTCAATGCCGCGCCTGTCAAACAGCGCTTGCAGGCTGCGCCCCTTTTCCGGCGTCTCGGGGTGCAGGGGAAAAGCCACCCATTTGACCGTCAGATCCAGCTCTTTTTGAAGTCGTTCAATACGCCCGGTAATGAAATAGCACCAGGGTCAGATGTAGTCCGAATAGATTTCAAGCGGTTCGCTCATGCGTCAGCCTTTCAGTAGGGTCTCCGGCTTGATATTGCCGATGAAATATGGAATGTCAATTCAGCACGCCGACGGCATCCTCCACCGCCGCAATTATCTTTCCGGCCCGCACCAGTTTTTTCATTGTAGCGATGTCTTTGGCCAGAATGCGGTCCTCCTGCATATACGGTATGGCCGACCGAATGACCTTGTAAGCGGCCAGGGTGCCGTCGCCGGGTTTCAAGTTGGTGAACATGTCCAGGCCCTGGGCCGCGCAAAGCAGTTCGATGGCGTTGACATCTTCCGCGTTGCCGACGATCTCGGCGAACTTCCGCGCGGCGATGGTGCCCATGGAGACATGATCTTCCTTGTTGGCCGAAGTGGGAATGGAATCGACGCAGGCCGGATGGGCCAGCACTTTGTTTTCCGATACCAGGGCCGCCGCCGTGTACTGGGCGATCATGAATCCTGAATTCAGGCCGCTGTCCTTGACCAGAAATGCCGGCATACCGCTGAGCTTGGGATTGACCAGGCGCTCGATGCGCCGCTCGGCGATATTGGCCAGTTCCGCCACCGCCATGGCCGCAAAATCAAGGGCCAGGGCCATGGGCTGGCCGTGAAAATTACCGCCGGTGAGAAATTGCTCGGTATCGTTGAAAATCAGCGGGTTGCCGGTGGATGAATTGATTTCGGTGCAGGTCACCCCCACGGCATATTGGATGGCATCGTAACTCGCCCCGTGAACCTGGGGCGAACAGCGCAGGGTGTAGGCATCCTGCACCCGGGAGCAATCTTTGTGCGACGTAATAATTTCGCTGTTGCCGGTCATGCGCAGCATGTTGTCGGCCGCTGCAGCCTGGCCGGGATGGGGACGGTTGCGCTGAATGCGGGGGTCAAATTCCGTGCGGCTGCCCATGAGGACTTCCAGGCTCATGGCTGCGGCAATATCCGTACTCTTGCACAGGTTGACGGCATCGTGGAGGGCCAGGGCGCCAACGGCCGTCATGGCCTGGGTGCCGTTGACCAGGGCCAGGCCTTCGCCGGCGGCCAGATCCATGGGACCCAGTCCGCACAGCGAAAGCGCCTGGCCACCGGACATACGCTCCCCGTTAAGCCAGGCCTCCCCCAACCCGATCAGCACAAGGGCCAGATGGGCCAGGGGGCACAGATCGCCGCTGGCCCCCACCGAACCCTTTTGGGGGATCACCGGAACAATGCCGCTATTCAATATGGCGGCCAGTTGACTGGCGATCTGCGGCCGGGCGGCGGAGTTTGCCCGCAGCAGGTCTTTAATGCGCAGCACCATCATGGCCCGGACCACCTCCTTGCTGAAGGGGCGCCCCACGCCGCAAGCGTGGCTCATGAGCAAGTTGCGCTGAAGGGTCCGGGCATTGGCCGGATTGATCACCACGTCACTGAGCAGGCCGAAACCGGTGGTCACCCCGTAAATGGTTTTGGCTTCGCTGACCCATTTTTCCACCAGCCGGCGGGATCGCTCCATCTCTTCGAGCGCCCCGGGATCGAGGGTAATGGAGCAGCCGAACCGTGCCGCGGCCACAAGACCGTCGATGGTCAATCCATCCCGGTCCAATACGATGGGTTGGTTCATGGTTCTCCTTCTGCCGTTAAGTCAACACACGATGGGCCTCGGATATCGGCTTGAAGCGGCCGCCAAGGCGAAACCCCGAACCGGGGTAGGTGAACCGGCTGGCCGTGGCCACGGTCCGTCCGACCCATGTCTTGCGGTGCAGCAACAGACAGGGGACGGCCTTTGACAGCGCCAGGAGCCGATAAATCCGCGGATGGGGCAAAACGGCTTCGATAATATGCTCCACCTCCGTTACCGGCGCGACTTTCATTAAATATTCATTGGGGGTGACGGCCGTAAAATCCTGTAAAAGGAACTCGGGCGCAATGGCCGGGTTGACATAGCGGTCCGCCACCTGAACCGGTCTGTCGCCGTCAAAATGGACCAGCAGCGCATGGTAAACCGCCGCCCCTGCCGGCAGCATCAGTGCCAGGGCCGTCTCCGGTGTGGCCGGTTCCTCCTGCAGCAGATGCACCTGACTGCTGTGTTTTCCGCCCCGGCTTTCAATTTCATAGGCGATACTGCGAATCTCCAGAAGCGCGAATTGCGGCCTGGGCCGTGCCACATAGGTGCCCACGCCCTGCAGGCGCACCAGGGCCCCTTCGGCGGCCAGCTCGCGCAACGCCCGGTTGACGGTCATTCGCGACACGCCCAGGGCCTCGACCAGCGCGTTTTCAGAGGGTATCCGGGTCTCCGGAGGCCAGAGTCCCGATTGCACCTTGTCCGCGATGACCTGTTTAACCTGCAAATAGAGGGGCTGCGGCGAGTTCCCCGAAACGGCGGCTTTTATAGACAGGGTACCGGACATCTGTTCTCCTGCGATTCCTGCACTTCCGGCGGTGCTGGTCAAACATCTTAAACGCCGGTATGCGATACTCGCCCGCCCCCAAACTTTCCCTATTGACGGCAACCGACTTGACACCCATTCGGCAGAAGCTGTATATGGTTGTATATACAATCTGTCCATCCGGCTGTCAAACAGGAAAACGGCATCAGCCGCACAAAGGAGCCCATTATGATTTCCAATATGGAGGTGTCCGAATCCATGTCCGTAAAACTGGAGGCACTGTTTGATCAACTGCCTCCCATACCGGCATTCGAAGCCGGTATTCGCCGTGCACCGCGCCGGCATATGACACTGCGGCCCGACGAAATTGAACTGGCCCTGAAAAATGCCCTGCGCTATATTCCCGAAAAATGGCACGCCGAGCTGGCACCGGAATTTCTGGAGGAACTGCTTGGCCGGGGCCGCATTTACGGTTACCGGTTTCGGCCTCCCGGAAAATTATGGGGGCACCCCATCGATCAATATCGCGGGCGCTGCATCGAAGGCCGGGCCTTTCAGGTCATGATCGACAACAACCTCGACTTTGACGTGGCGCTCTATCCGTACGAACTGGTCACTTACGGTGAAACCGGGCAGGTCTGCCAGAACTGGATGCAGTACCATCTCATCAAAGCCTACCTGCAAGTGCTGACATCGGAACAGACGCTGGTGATGGCCTCGGGCCACCCCGTGGGACTGTTTCACTCCTTTCCCGGTGCGCCCCGGGTGATTGTCACCAACGGCCTCATGGTGGGGCTTTTCGACGACCTGGAAAACTGGAACCGCGCCGCTGCCCTGGGCGTCGCCAATTACGGGCAGATGACCGCCGGAGGGTGGATGTACATCGGGCCCCAGGGTATTGTCCACGGCACCTATTCCACGATTCTGAATGCGGCGAGGGACAAATTGGGTGTGCCCACCGATCAGGATCTGGCCGGCAAGCTGTTTGTCTCCTCCGGACTGGGGGGCATGAGCGGTGCCCAGGGAAAGGCAGTGGAAATTGCCGGCGGGGTCTGCATCATCGCCGAGGTGGACCCGTCCAGAATCGCTACCCGATACGATCAAGGCTGGGTCAGCCAGGTGGCGGACACCCCGGCCCAGGCGTTTATCGCGGCGCAACAGGCCTGCAGGGAAAAAAAGGCGCTGGCCATCGCCTATGGCGGCAACATCGTCGATCTGCTGGAATACGCCGTGGTTCAGGATGCCCGCATCGATCTGCTCTCCGACCAGACATCCTGCCATGTCGTGTATGACGGCGGCTACTGCCCCCAGGGCATGACCTTTGACGAGCGCACGCAGATGCTGAAAAACGACCATGCCGGATTCGCCGCCCGGGTGGACCAGTCCCTGAAACGCCATTACCGGCTGGTTAAAACCCTGGTGGACCGGGGGGTCTATTTTTTCGACTATGGCAACAGCTTTCTCAAGGCTGTTTTCGACGCCGGGGTAACCGAAATATGCGCCAACGGCAAAAACACTCTGGACGGCTTCATCTTCCCCTCCTATGTGGAAGACATCATGGGGCCCATCCTTTTCGACTACGGGTACGGGCCATTCCGCTGGGTCTGCCTCAGCGGCAAAAAAGAAGACCTGGCCAAAACCGACCGGGCGGCCATGGACTGTATCGATCCGCAGCGCCGGTTCCAGGACCGCGACAACTGGACATGGATACGCGACGCCGCCAAAAACAATCTGGTGGTGGGCACCCAGGCGCGCATTCTGTACCAGGACGCCAAGGGCCGCACCGACATCGCGCTGGCGTTCAATGCCATGGTGCGCGACGGTGAAATCGGGCCGGTCATGCTGGGCCGGGATCATCACGACACCGGCGGCACCGATTCACCGTTTCGCGAAACCAGCAATATCAAAGACGGCAGCAATATCATGGCCGACATGGCCACCCACTGTTTTGCCGGCAATGCGGCCCGCGGCATGAGCCTTGTGGCCCTGCACAACGGCGGCGGCGTGGGCATCGGAAATGCCATCAACGGCGGATTCGGCATGGTGCTCGACGGCAGCGCCCGGGTGGATGCTATTCTGCGAAGCGCCATGCCCTGGGATGTCATGGGCGGCGTCGCACGAAGAGCCTGGGCGCGCAATGCGCATGCCATGGAAACCAGCCTGGCGTACAATCAATCGCAACCGGGCCGTGACCATATCACTCTGCCCTATCTGGCCGACGACGGGCTCATCAAACACGTGGTTGAAAAAGGAATATCCCATGCTTAACAATCTACCCATCGCTGCCTATCTGCAGAAAGTCGCCGGCGGCGAGCCTGTCCCCGGCGGCGGGAGCGTCTGTGCCCTGGCCGCCGCAGCCGGCGCAGCGCTCGTCGCCATGGTGACCGGACTGACCATCGGCAGAAAAAAGTTCGCCGCGGTGGAACCTGAAATGAAACGACTTCAATCCAGGGCAGCAGCGCTTCAATCCCGTTTGCTCCAGGATGTGGATCGAGACGCCCGGGCGTACAGCCAGGTGGTGGACGCATTCAAGCTTCCCGGCAAGACCGACGAAAACCGCCAGGCGCGATACCGGGCCATCCAGTCGGCCTTCAAAACCGCAGCCCAGGTCCCCCTGGGCGTTGCCGAACAGGCCATCGAAGCGATGGAACTGGCCAGACAGGTCATACCCATTGGAAATCCCAATGCCGCCACGGATGGGCTGGTGGGGACGGTTCTGGCCAGGTCGGCCGTTTTAGGGGCGTGCTATAACGTGAGAATCAACCTGGAATCGATCGACGATGCCGTTTTTGTCCGCAATACGGGCAAACGCGCCGAACAGCTGGAAGCCCTTGCGGGGCGAATAGAGAAAGAGATCCTGTCCGGTCATTTCAAAATCCGCTAAGCTTACCTCCAGTTCACCTTTTTCCTCTTCAGGGGCATGGTCATGCAGCGGCAGCCGCAGAATATCGTTTGCAGCGGAATGCCCAGTTTGGCCGGCACCGCATAGATGCCACACCCTTTCCGGATCGTCACCTTGCCGAGATCGATGCGGATATGAATGGTCAGGAAGCGGTTGGAATCCATAATCGGCGGCTTGCAGACCAAGCGGGCATCCACGTCCAGCAGGGTGAACGCCATATCGAGGTGGATGAACGATTCCGGCTTATAGAGCAGCTCCTGTACGACAATGTGCCACAGGCCGTGGGGTGCTGCATGAAGCCACCAGGGTGCTCACCCAAAGAGCTGCGGCGCATCAAATGCGCCAATTGCAGGTTGACAACCCATGGCCCCCTTGGCATACTTGGCCGAGTATTTATCGTCGCGTCTGCATTAACGGCGATTGCGCAGATGCCTGAGTCGATCGGCATCTATCCCCCATAGACCTAATCAAATGGCCGATAAAACCGGAATTCAATGGTCCGACGCGTTTGCTTTTCCCGCCAGGACTTTATTCAACCCAGCTCTTTTCAATCGTCCGAGCCCGGGCGTTGAACCCGCAGCCCAACCCCACCTTTACCCAAAACAACGCATATGGAGGCATCGTGATCATTACCATCATTATTGCAGGCGTCATTGTACTGGTCCTGATCCTGATCTACAATAACCTGGTGGCCAAGAAAAATCAGGTGGCCAACGCCTTTTCCAGCATCGACGTGCTGCTTAAAAAACGGTTCGATCTCATCCCCAACCTGACGAAAACGGTGAAACGCTACATGCAGCACGAGTCGGACGTACTCACCCAGGTGACCGAAATGCGCACCAAAGCCCTGTCCGGTCATTTGTCCGATGCGGAAACCGTGGAGATGGATCAAAAAGTAACCCGTGCCCTTGGCAAGATTATGGTGGCCGTGGAAAACTATCCGGACCTCAAGGCCAGTGAGACTTTTGCCAATCTGCAGGCGGCCCTGAACGAGGTGGAAGAACAGATATCGGCCGCCCGCAGAGCCTACAACGCCTCGGTAAAGGATTACAACAATGCGCTGGAAATGTTTCCGAGCAGTATTGTCGCCGCAATGATGCGTTATCCGAAAAAGACGTTTTTTGAAATGGATATCCGGGAAAGACAACCCGTCGATGTCGGCCAGCTGATGGATATGTGAACCCGGCTTGATCTTTTAAACAATGGTGCATTCGAAAACCGGTGAAAGGTGAAAGCATGAAATCACTTGAAGCTTTTTATCAATCCGAGCTGCTGCCGGATCTGGAAAAATTGGAAACCCAGCGACTCACCGTAAAAAAGAAATTCATGCAGGCGATTTTCATTTTGGTCGGCCTCAACCTGGTTTTCCTGTTTGTTGCCGGCAGATTCGGCCTCAATCTGATGCTCCTGCTGATGTTTCTGGTCATCTCGGCGATATTCACCTTTTTCCCATGGCATATTAAATATTACCGGGGGTACAATGAAGGATTCAAAAACACCGTCATTCCCAAGATCGTCGCGTTTATCGATTCGCGCCTGCGCTACGACAAAACCGGTATGGTGCCCAGAGAAGAATTCATGGCCAGCCACCTGTTTAATGATCGCCCCGGTGATTACCACGGCGATGACCTGGTCAGCGGCACGCTGGGGCAGACCGCCATCCGGTTTTCCGAGATCCACGCCAAGCGTGTGGATATCGTCCGTCGCGGTTCCGGTTCGAGCAGCTCCTCTGGAAAAACCCGGAAGAAATACACGCCCATATTCAACGGCCTCTTTTTCGTGGCTGACTTCAACAAATCCTTCAAAGGCACAACCATTGTCCTGCCGGATACGGCCCAGAAGCTGTTCGGCGACCTGGGGCAGGCCCTTCAGGGTTTCAATGTCCAAAACGGACAGCTGATCAAACTGGAAGATCCTGAATTCGAAAAATTGTTTGTGGTCTACGGCCAGGATCAGGTCGAAGCCCGGTATATCCTGTCCACCAGCCTGATGCGCCGCATCGTGGCGTTTCAAACCCGGACCCCGAATAAAATGCGGCTCTCTTTTTCAGCGTCCAAATTGCATGTCGCCATACCGTTCGAAAAGGCGCTGTTCGAACCCAGAATCATGGAAAGCCTCCTCAACATCTCCCACGTGCAGGAGTATTATGATGACCTGAAACTGGTCGTCGATATTGTTGAAGAGCTGAATCTGAACACCCGCATCTGGACTCAGCGGGGGCAATCCGTGCCAAGCGCCGCGGCCGCGGCCAACGCAGTGCCGGAAATACAAATCCCTGTCAGGCAGGCACCTCCCCCGCCGCCGGAACCGGGCAAACCCAGGCGCTACACGGCAGAGGAGACAAAAGCGGTTTTCAAGGATTTTGTCCATAAGGCCGATAGTTCCATGGGGCCCAAAATCAAGGCCGCCAAACGATGGCTGAAAAGGATTGCCGCAGTTTTCCTGATTCTGCTTGGCCTGCCGTTTTTGTTCTTCGGATCGACGATGGCCGGATTGATCATCCTGGGCTTCGGGTTGTTCTTTTTTGCCGGCGGCTTTATGAGCGCCGGCGTGGAAAAACTGGCCGGAGCCTTTATATTCACCGGCATCGGCATCATAATCGCCCTGTTCAGCTACAACGCCCATCAAATCCGCACAGCAAGCAAAAACTGGCCCACCGTTGACGGCATGATTATCAAATCGGAAATCGAGCAGCAAACCAGCACCACCGGGGAAGGCGCCGAAAAAAAGACCGAAGTGCGATCCTACCCGAAAATCGCATACCAATACCAGGTTGGCGGAAAAGACTTTGAATGTACGAAGATCTCCTTTGTTTCACCCTCCGGCAATGCCAGCCAGCTCGTATCGCGTTATCCCAAGGGAAAAACCGTCCGGGTCTACTTCAATCCGGACAAACCCAAACAGGCCGTACTGGTGCCGGGTGGCACCGAATTGAATATCGTGCCGTATTTTTTTGCCGGGGCGTTTATCCTGATCGGGGTGGGCAGTGCCGTAACACTGCGGAAAAAGGCCATGGCACTCGGTTGATCGGGCGTGGGGGCATTCGTCGTTAACCCACTGTTTCAAAGGGCGCCGGCCATGGAAACAGGGTGGTGCTTTGGGGCCCTGCAATCAGGAATACACCCCCCGCTTCACTGGTATTTATTCTGCAAAGCGCTGAGCCGGGTCAGATATCGCTGGCGGTAGAGCAGTCCTTTCTGGTTGTTGATATCATAGAAAACATAGTCCAGGTGGGGACGGATATCAAAACCATAGGCATTGAGCTTGGCGTCGTTGGCTATATCGATAACCAGCAATGCATAATAGTTGACAAGCATGCGCAACTTGGCGTCTCTGCGCAGCAGATAGCTGCGGCCGCCCAGGGTGTTGAGAAAAAAATGCGCATACTGATAGAGCGTTTTGATATTGGGCTGTTCGGCCACGTCTGTGGCCGACTGGCTGCAAACGGTCATCCAGGCGAACATTACCGCCATGGCCGGCTCCATCACCGCATTCTCACTGTTTAGGATTTCCTTGATCAAATCGATACGGTCTTTGCCCAACACGCGATAAAAATGGGTGACATTGCGCACCAGGCTGAAAAGATCGTCCATTTCCCCGACATTGACGGGCGGACTGAGAGCCAGTTGTTTTGAAATCTCTTCGAAAAGTGCCTCGAAGCGCATCTCGTTGCCCGGCCAGATCAAGTAGGCCTTGCTGTCCAGGTATTGAAAAAAAGCAACCACCTGGCCGGTGATTTTGGTACAATCGACCGCATCGGGCGCAAGGGGTGCCATGGGTCTGGCTGCGCCGAAAACATTGACCATTTCTGTCTTGGAGGGCCGCGCCTGCTGCTGGGCGTCCAGTTCCTCTTTCAACCGGTTGATTTCGGTCTCAAGCTGGGTGATTCGATTAAGGCAATTCTCTTTTTCGGCTTTGAGGGATTGGTCCACCGTCCGGGTGTGCCACTGGCTGAACCAGTGATAGCCAAAAAGGCCGACACCCAATACAGCGAACAGGACCACCAGGATTTTTACGGTTTTATCCATTCATGTTCCCCATGTGATGTTGATCAGCGAAAAAACTGCAGCCCAGATGCGCTAATACCATATTCCAGACCAGCGGGGTTTGCAAGGGGAACCTAAATCTGACCGCCCGGGTCCTTTTGAATGCGCCCGGCATCGATCACGAGCCGGTGGGTAATACACGCGGGCATCTCGTCAAATCGGTGACTGACATACAGCAGGTTGGTGGCCCCGCTGCGGCCGATGGTGTCCAGCATCTCCAGCAACCGGGTTCTATTGGCCGCGTCCAGGCTGTTGCACGGTTCATCCAGGATCAGCAGGCGAGGTGACTTGACCATGGCCCGGACAATGAGCACCATGCGCTGCTGACCGAATGAAAGGCGGGCAAACGGCCGGCCGGACCAGGGGCCTGTTCCGGTCCGCTCCATCCATCGGCGTGCGGTCTGCCGTTGTGCGTCACTGCACTGCCGGTAAAGCCCAACCGAATCGAAAAACCCCGAACACACCACATCGAAAGCGCTCATCTTTTTCTGATACCGCAGTTGCAGGTCGTCGGCCACATACCCGATATGCTGTTTGATCTGCCATATCGAGGCACCCGCCCCCCTGGGCTGTCCGAACAGTTCCAGCGTGTTGGCATAACCCTGCAAATTGTCTCCCGTAATCAACTTGAGCAAAGTGGATTTCCCTGCGCCGTTGGGACCGATGAGCGCCCAGTGCTCACCGGCCCGAACGGTCCAGTCGATACCGGCCAGAACCTGGTTCCGGCCATAACGCACATGCACGTCGCGCATACGGACCAAAATCTCGGTGCCGGTTGATGTTCCACCGGTGAAACCGGCAGGCGGAGGCGGAAAAGGCGCTCCTTTTGAAGATGGCGAAACCGCGCCTGCACCGGCACCAACCGGATCGAAGGCATCAACGGTCCCCGTCCATTTGACCCGGCCGTGGTCGATATGCATCAGATGGTTGAATGCAGGTGGAATATCTGCCGACCTGTGGGTAATCAACACCATCTGAGTCCCGCTGTGCACCAGTTGGGTCAACAGATCGAACAGGATTTGCCGCGTGGTTCGATCCAGTCCGTTGAACGGCTCATCGAGAATGAGCATGCGCGGATGGTGCAGGAGCGCCCGGCCGATGAGCAGCCGTCGCATTTCGCCTGCGGAAAGGGCCTGAAGCGGTTTTTCGAGCAGTGGTTCGATGTTGAGAAAGGGCATGGCCGGATGGCTGTGCAGCGGCCTGCATAGAACGTCACGCGTCCGGGTGACATCCTCCAGACGATGGCTGAAGGCACGCATCTGATTCAGCATCTGCTCGTTCTGATAAAAATCGATCTGCTGATCCGAAGAGACCAGGGCCATGGGCACGGTCTCCCGGGAAGCGTTGTCCGCGTAGTGCCTCAGGATCCGGCCCCGCACCACGGCCAACTGGCCCATCAGGGCTTTGGCCAGAGTGCTCTTGCCTGCACCGTTGTCCCCCCAGAGCACCCAGTTTTCGCCGCAATTGATCCGCCAGTTGACTCGGTCCAGCAACCAGGCACCGCCGATCCGAACGGTAACCTGATCAAGGGTAATGAACGGTTTGGGGGTCAGAGGGGAATGCACCGACGGTTCGCTAAACCCTTTCTGCCACCAAGTCTCCCACCTCGGACGTGCTGTATCCCATTTTGCCCGCCGAAAGGCTCTTTATCTTGGTAGCGGTTACATCCTTGACGGCGCTTTCAATGGCATTGGCCGCCGCCACCTCCCCGAGGGTCTCCAGCATCATGGCGCCGGAACAGATCGCCGCCAGCGGATTGATGATGTTCATGCCGGTGTATTTGGGCGCTGATCCTCCGATGGGCTCGAACATGCTCACGCCCTCGGGATTGATATTGCCGCCGGCGGCAATGCCCATGCCACCCTGGGTTTCAGCGCCCAGGTCGGTGATGATATCGCCGAACATATTGCTGGTGACCAGCACATCGAACCACTCCGGACTCTTGACCATCCACATACAGGTGGCATCCACGTGGTAATATTCACGCTTGACATCGGGGAAGTCTTTTTCACCGATCTCATGGAACGCCCGCTCCCACAGATCAAAAACGTAAGTGAGCACATTGGTCTTGCCCACCAGGCCGAGGGTATTGGCATCTCCTTTGCCGCGGGATTTTTTGCCAAACTTGCGGGCATATGCAAAGGCGTAACGCAGGCAGCGCTCGACCTGAAAACGGCTGTAAACCATGCTCTGGACAGCCACTTCGTGATCGGTGCCTTTCATGGAAATACCGCCGGTGCCGGTGTAAATTCCACCCGAATTTTCACGGATCACAGAATAGTCGATATGCTCGGGCCCTTTGTCTTTCAGTGGCGTATGCACTCCCGGGTAAAGCCTCACCGGCCGGAGGTTGATGTACTGATCCAATTCAAATCGCAACCGCAGCAGAATACCCTTTTCGAGAATGCCGGGCTTGACCCCCGGATGGCCGATGGCACCCAGGTAAATGGCATCAAACTGTTTCAAGTCCCCGGCCGCTGAATCGGGGAGCACCTCCCCGGTACGCAGAAAGCGCTCGCCGCCAAAATCGAAATCCGTCATATCCAGTTTGAACCCAAACTTCTCTCCTGCTGCGTTGAGCGCCTTGCGCCCTTCGTCGATGACCTCCGGTCCGGTGCCATCTCCAGGGATCACTGCAATTTTATAGGTGTTGCCCATATTCTTCTCCTCACTGGCTTTGTGCCGCCCGATCCTAAAAAATGCCGGTGAATCCGGCCTGCCGGCTGCAATTTCTCCGAAATGGGCTATATATTCAATATGACGCCAGGGGTCAAGGCCCTGGTGCATCGGCCAGCAGTTACCGATGAAGTCCCTGGAGCCAAATCCGAAAAGCAGATGCCCCTGGAGCGGATGGACGGCCGGGCCTCCTGAAGGGAAATAAGGCCGGTTGCGAGTTGAAAGTGTTGAGTTGCACGCCGGGGAACGCGCTGCGCGCGGATCTGATCGGGAAAAACGGCAGTAGCCTGAAGCGGCCGGAAAATCGGCAGCGCCATCATCAGGAAAATCAAAACCACCAACGTCAGCGGTCCGCCGACATCCGTATGCCACCTTTCGTCAGAAACCATACTTGTCCCGAAGCAGCGCAAGGGTAGGGGCACTCACCGGCAGGCCGTCCAGGTCTTCGGGACCGATCCAGCGCACCTCATCGGCATCATCTCCCGGAATCGGTGTGCCGGCCACATAGTGCGCCGCAAGATCGACGATGACATAGTGGAACTGGACCCGGCCTTCGGCATCCCTGACCACCGAATCGAATGTATGCACCGGCTCACCGGCTTTTATGGTGATACCGGTCTCCTCGCTGATCTCCCTTTGGGCAGCCTCCTGGAGGGTTTCCCCCAATTTTACATTGCCGCCGGGAATGGCCCATTGCCCCTGCGCCGGCGGGCGGCCCCGCTTGACCAGCAATACCCTTCCGGCGTTGAAAACAATGGCGCCCACTGCCAATCGTGGATTTGCCGGATAGGCAGACTTGGGAAGACCCGCAACCGGCCGGTTAGAAGGGCCAGAACTGCCGGTCATTCCACACCGTCTCTCTGAGCTCCTTGTCCAGCCGGGCAAGATAGGAAAGATGCCCCTGTTCCCAATCCGAAAGCCACTGGTAGAACATCGCTTCTTCCGGATTGTCCGCCGCTTTGGCACTGCCGCCATAAAAGGCAACGGCGCGCTCTTCCATGAGCATGGCGGCGGATATGGCGGCGGCCTCAAATTCGGCGGCGGCTATCTTCTCCTTGATATCGCCGGAAAGCACCTGATTGGCTCGGGTTTTTTCTTCTTTTTGCACATCGGACAGGGGTTCAAACTGCTGGTTCTGGGCATATGCGGCAAACTGGGTTTCCAGTATTTCGATATGGCGCTCTTCCTCCCTGGCCATGGTTTCAAAAAACTCCTTCACGGCCGAATCGGCAGCCTGCTCGGCCACCTTGCTGTAAAACGCTTTTCCGCGCCGCTCCAGCAAAATGGCTTCTTTCAGGATATTCAACGGTTGCTTGGCGGTCATGCATCTCCTCCAGGTGTATAGTTGGGTCAGAAAATGGTTTGTATCTCTTTTTCCTGTGCATCATACAATGCACTGGTCTGGTGCACAGTTTCGATAAAAGCGTTGACTTTTGCAAGGTCTTTATGCCCCGGGGCGGCTTCCAGCCCTGAACTGGCATCCACGGCATCCGGCAAACAGGCCGAAATGGCCCGGGCCACCGTGGCCGGCGCCAGGCCTCCGGCCAGGACCATGGGGTGCTGTCTGCCGAACGGCTCGGCCAGAGCCCAATTCCAGCGCATGGCGTTGCCCCCCGGAAGCCGGCCCTTGCCGCACTCCACCAGGTATGCGGCAACATCATACCGTTGGGCATCCGCCAATCCCGGTGCTCTGGCCGCAAACAAGGTCTTGATAATCCTGGCACCGGTCCGTTTTCTCAGGTCGGTTACGAAATCAGGCGATTCCACACCATGCAACTGAACGGCCTGCAGGCTGCAACGGGCAATGACCCGCACCAGCTCATCCAGGCCGGGATCTACAAAGACACCCACCGCGGCGACATGCGCGGGCAGCCGGGCTGTTATGGCGGCAGCCCGCTCCGGAGTGACGTTTCGGGTACTGGGGGGATAGAAAACCAGGCCGATGGCGTCGGCACCCGCCTCGGCGCATGCCCGGGCTTCATCGGGGTCAGTGAGGCCGCATATTTTGATTTGGGGGTAATGACGCTTCATCCGGGCCGGCGCACTCCTGAAACCAGGGTTATCCATAAATCAACTGCTTGACCGTCGCTTCACGATCTTTGGCCCGCACCAGGCTCTCGCCGATAAGAAAAGTAAAAATACCGCCCGCCAGATTGCGTTCGATATCCTTTCGGCAGCTGATTCCGCTGGCCGCCACCGGCACTTCGCCCGGGCAGAGCATACCCGCCAGGTTCAACGCATTTTCGATGCTGGTGTCAAAGGTCGCCAGGTTGCGGTTGTTGATGCCGATCAATTTTGCCCCGGCCCGGTGTGCGGCCTGGTAATCCGATGCACTGTGAATCTCCACCAGCGCGTCCATCCTCAGTTCGTGAGTTAATTCCAGCAGCACTTGCAAATGGTAGGGGGACAAAATCCGGGCGATCAGCAGGATGGCATCCGCTCCGGCCGCCCTGGATTCGTAAACCTGGTAAGGATCGATGATAAACTCCTTGCGCAACACCGGCAGGTCCACCACCCTGCGCACCTGTCTCAGATCGGCCAGGCTGCCTTTGAAATAAGGGCCGTCGGTCAAAACCGATATGGCGGCGGCACCGCCGGCTGCATAGGCCCCGGCACATATATCGGCCTTGAGGTCGGCGCAAATATCTCCTTTGGACGGCGAAGCCCGCTTGACCTCTGCAATGATGTTTACACCGCCCGGGCCCGGTGTCATCAATCGTTTATTGAATCCACGCGGTTTCCATGGGGTGGTGGCAATATGCGCCTGAAGCCGTTCCAGGGGCAGCCGCGCCTGGGACTCGGCAACCTCTTCCCTCTTGTCTGCGACAATTCGATCCAGGATGGTCATTAACTAGCGTTCCATCGTAGTGCCGGTTGGTTATCGATTCGTATAATTGCATATTGATATTTCAAATTGACGCCGGTTACAAGTCTTGTGTGCCGGCCGGCACACGGGAAACGGTTGTGCCAAAAACCGGATGCCGTCGACGGCAACCATATTTCAGCCATTTTCACGGGTGTAGTCAACCAGCCCATTGAGCTTTTCCATTGCCCTGCCCGTATCGATGGCGGTCGCAGCCATTTCGATCCCGGACTTCAAATCATCCGCTTTTGCCGCGGCGAGCAGCGCGGCGCCGGCATTGATTAAAACGACATCCCGTTTGGCGCCGGCTTTTCCGGAGAGAACGTCACGGGTGATGGCGGCGTTCTCAGCGGCATCACCCCCGGCCATCTCCTCTGTTTTTGCCAGACGCCCGAAGTATTGCTGCGGATCGATGTCATAGGTGCGCACCAAACCATCTTTCAACGCACTGACCCGGGTGGGGGCGCAGACGCTGATTTCGTCCAGTCCGTCATGTCCGTGGACCACCATGGCCGACGGAACGCCCAGGAGTTTGAGCGCCTGGGCAAACATTTCGGTCAGTTGGGGGGCAAACACGCCCAGCAGCTGACAGCTGGCCGAGGCGGGATTGGTCAGCGGCCCCAACATGTTAAAAATGGACCGTACGCCGAGTTCCTGACGCGGTTTAACGGCATATTTCATGGCGCTGTGGTAGAGCGGCGCAAACATGAACCCGATTCCGACTTCCTGTATGGCCTCCTCCACGATTTCCGGCGGGGTTTCCAGCCTGACCCCCAAAGCCTCCAATACATCGGCACTGCCGCATTTGCTGGACACACTGCGGTTGCCATGTTTGGCCACGGTAACGCCCGCGCCAGCCACTACGAATGCGGTGGTGGTTGAAATGTTGAAGGTGTGCAGACCGTCGCCGCCGGTGCCGCAGGTGTCCACCACCGGAGACCCCGTGGCTTGAATACGGCGGGCACTCTTGCGCATGGCCCGGGCGGCGCCGGCCAGTTCTTCGAAAGTTTCCCCTTTGGTCGCCAGGGCCGCCATCATGGCCCCGATCTGGGATTCGGTGGCGTTGCCGGTCAGTACGGTATGCATCATATCGGCCATCTGGGATTCGGAAAGATCCCGGCGCTGGATGATCTGGTTCAAATAGTCGCGAAACATGAGCATCTCCTTAATTCATTGTGGTGATTTGGTTTACGGGGCATTAAATTTTGATCCCATTGACAAAATTCCGCAGCAACCGCTTGCCGATGGTGGTCATGATCGACTCGGGGTGAAATTGAATCCCTTCGGTGCGGTGCTGCTTGTGCCGCAGGCCCATAATTTCTCCATCCTCAGAGGTGGCCGTAACCGACAGGCAATCCGGTACGCTGGCGCGGTCCACCGCCAGGGAGTGATATCGCATGGCCTGGAACGGTTTCTTGACCCCCTTGTATATCCCCAGGCCGTCGGATTCAATCATGGAGGTTTTGCCGTGCATCAAATACTTGGCGCCCACTATTTTTGCGCCAAACGCCTGTGCAATGCTCTGGTGCCCGAGGCACACCCCGAGCAACGGCAGCCGCCCTGAAAAATGGGCGATGGCATCGAGTGAAATACCGGCATCGTCAGGCCCTCCCGGGCCGGGTGAAATCACGATGGCACCGGGGTTCAGCGCTTCCATTTCGCTGATGGTGATGGCGTCATTGCGCACCACCTTCACCGGGATGCCGATCTCTTCAATGTACTGAACGAGGTTGTAGGTAAACGAATCGTAATTGTCGATCATCAGGATCATGATGCCCCCTCATAGCCCAATACGGCCTGGGAAAGCTGCAGGGCCTTCTGGACCGACTTGGCTTTGTTGACCGTCTCCATGCGCTCCCTCTCAGGATCGGAATCGGCGACAATGCCGGCGCCGGCGCGGATGGTCAGACGGCCGTCTTCGACGATAGCGGTCCGGATCGTAATCGCCAGGTCCATGTTTCCGGTAAACGAGATGTATCCCACCGCCCCGCCATAGGGGCCCCGGCAGGAGCCCTCCATCTCGTCGATAATCTCCATGGCCCGCACTTTGGGCGCACCGGAAAGGGTTCCCGCCGGAAAGGTGGCCCGCAGCAGGTCCCAGGCATCGTGACCGGGCTTCAAGTCGCATATAATGTTGGAAACCAGATGCATAACATGCGAATAGCGTTCCACCACCATCAGATCGGTCACCTGAACCGTACCGGTGCGTGCCACACGCCCCAGATCGTTGCGCCCCAGGTCCACCAGCATCAAGTGTTCGGCACGCTCTTTTTGATCTCCCAGCATCTCGTCGGCCAGTTGCCGGTCCTGTTGTTCCGTGGCTCCCCTGGGCCGCGTGCCGGCAATGGGCCGCAAGGTGGCCACGTTATTTTCCAGGCGGACCATGGTTTCCGGCGAGGAGCCCGCCAGAGCGGTTTCCCCCAGGTGCATGAAGAAAAGATAAGGCGATGGATTGATAAAGCGCTGGGCGCGGTAAAGCGCCAATATATCATCCGGCGCCGGACAGCTGAACGGCTGGGAAATCACGGATTGAATGATATCGCCTTTGCGGATGTACGCCTTGACCCGGTCGACTTTTTGCCGGAAGTCTTCTTCGGCCAGGTTGGATTTGACTTCGTAGCCACTGGTGGCCAGAACGTTCTGCCCCTTGGCCAGGGGGGTGTTGATCAGGGCCTGCAGGTTTTCGAGGCGCCGGCAGGCATCCCTGTAAACGTCGGCGGCCTGAGATGGCTCGTCCACAAAGCCGACGGCGATGCACAGCAGGGTGTTTTGAATATTGTCGAATATCAGCAGTTCTTGCGGCAGCACGAACTGGGCCATGGGCTTGTCTTCGGCCAGCCGGTTGGGAATGCGCTCAAAAAACGAAACCATCTCATAGGTCAGATACCCCACCAGTCCACCCCAGAAGCGGGGCAGTTCCGGCAACTGCACGGGGTTGTAACGCCCCATAATGGATTCCAGCACAGCCAGAGGGTCACCGTCATGGGTAATGGTTTCAGACCGCCCGTCAGTGCTCACCTCCACTGTTTCCCTGAACACCTGGACGCTGGTCCGGGCCGAGGTCCCCAGAAAACTGTATCGCCCCCATTTTTCCCCGCCCTCGACACTTTCCAGGAGAAAAATGGGCCCCTGGTTGCGGTACAATTTGCTCAGCAGGGAAACCGGCGTCTCCATGTCCGCCAGGATTTCCACACAAACCGGGACCACATTATGTGCCTTGGAAAGTTCAATAAACCGTTGCCGATCAGGAAATCTTCGAATCAGCATCATCGCTCCTTGTCCGCCCGCCGTTTGCCGGCGATGCACTCATTACCAGATACAAAAGGGCCGTGGAATGTTCCACGGCCCCAATAAAAAAACCGTGGGCTTGTAAGGTGCGCCCACGGTCCGAATTCAGTCTGTCAGTCATTAACCAGAGGAAACGGCTCCACAGGCACACCACCGCCACCACCAGTTGCTTAATCTGCATTTTTGTTTCAGTATCATCATAACGAATTTATTTATGGTTGAATGACGGTGCGAGTCAAGCCTTTTTTGCAAAGGAACGGAAAAGGAACCGTCAAAAATTAAGTTTAGAGGACCCGGCCTTGAACTGGCCTGCAGGAACTTGGTTTTTCAAAATCCAATAAAACCTGCTTGACAAATGCGCCGCAGTTTTCATAGGGTACGTGAAACTCGAAGGACCCGGCGATCATGACCATTTCGATTTCAAAGACGACACCTGAACGCAGCCACTTTTTCGAATACTGGTGGTGGTATTTCTGCGGCGAGGTGCCGTGTTGCTGATCGCATAAGCTCAAAAACGTGCGTAACAATCAACCGCAGGCATCTTAATTAAAAGGGCCGGCGGTTTTTTTTGTTCCGCATAACGCCCTCTCGACCCGTTAAGCTGCCCCCATAAGGAGGATGGATCATGCTGGTGGTAATGGACAAAGCCGCAACTCAGGAACAGATCGACAAAGTCGTACAGATCATCGAAGACCGGGGAATGACCGCCCGCCCCATCCCCGGCGGCGACCGTGTCTCTATCGGTATACTCAACAACAAAGGGCCTGTTGACCAGGCATTGATCCTGGGACTTCCCGGCGTGAAGGAAGCCATCCCGGTGACCCGGCCGTATAAACTGGTCAGCCGTGAAATAAAGCCCGAGGACACATTGATACAGGCCGGCAATGTCACCATCGGCAACGGCAATCTGACCCTCATGGCCGGTCCCTGCGCCGTGGAGAGCGAAAAACAGGCCATGACCATTGCTGAAAACGTGAAGCGGGCCGGCGGACATATATTCCGGGGTGGTGCCTTCAAACCCCGCACCTCGCCGTATTCCTTTCAGGGCCTGGGGGAAAAGGGGCTTAAGATTCTGCAAAATATCCGGGAACGGTTCGACATGCCGGTGGTCACCGAAGTCATGGACACCGAGACCTTCGACATGGTTGAAGCGTATGCCGATATCCTTCAAATCGGCACCCGCAATATGCAGAATTACAGCCTGCTAAGGCGCGCCGGCCAATCACACCGACCCATTTTATTGAAACGCGGCATGTCGGCCACCCTCGACGAGTGGTTCATGGCCGCGGAATACATCATGTCTGAAGGCAATCATCATGTGATTCTTTGTGAACGGGGCATCCGGACATTCGTCCGCCACAGCCGCAATACTCTGGACTTGTCTGCCGTACCGGTGATTCTGAAGGAAAGTCACCTGCCGATCATCATCGACCCCAGCCACGCCGCCGGATACCGGGATCAGGTCATTCCGCTGAGCCGCGCATCGCTGGCTGTCGGGGCACATGGATTGATCGTAGAGGTCCACCATGCTCCTGAAGAGGCCTTGAGCGACGGCGCCCAGTCGCTCTACCCCGAACAATTTGCGGAACTGTGCCGATACGCCGATGCGATCCACAACCTGATCAAAAATCAATAGGTGCCGCCATGCAATCCGTTATCGTTGAAGGCTCAACCGGTCGGTCCCGGATCATGGTGGGGGAGTCTCTGGCCAATCTGGCCAATCACCTGCCGCCGGGAAAAACCATTTTAATTTCCGATGAAAATGTGGCCCGGATCTACCGGGATCAATTCCCGGCCTGTGATCTGATCACCATCGGCCTGGGAGAAAGCAACAAAACACTGGCAACCGTCGAAAAAATCTTTCAGCAGCTCATCGCCCTGGAAGCGGACCGCAGCACCTTCATTGTCGGTATCGGCGGCGGCATCGTGGGAGATGTCGCCGGATTTGCGGCTTCGACGTATATGCGCGGGGTGGGGTTCGGGTTTGTGGCCTCCAGCCTCCTGGCCCAGGTAGACGCCACGGTAGGGGGTAAAAACGGCGTCAATTTCCAGGGTTTCAAAAACATGGTCGGTGTGTTCAACCAGCCCCGATTCGTTGTTGCAGACATCGAATTGCTCAAAACCCTGCCTCCCGAGGAAGTGGCCTGCGGACTGGCGGAAATCGTCAAACATGCCTGCATCATCGATGCCGGCTACTTCGACTATATTGAAAACAACATCGACGGCATCGCCGCAATGGACTTGGATATCATGAAAAAGCTGGTGGTCGAATCAGTGGCCATAAAAGCCCGGGTCGTCAACCAGGACGAACGTGAAGCCGGCCAGCGGCGTAAGCTCAACTTCGGCCACACCATCGGCCACGCCATAGAAACAACCCTGGGAATCTCCCATGGCCGTGCCGTCAGTGTGGGCATGATGATGGCAGCTGATCTTTCCCGGCAAAGGGGGTTGCTTGGCCAGGCGGATGTGGACCGAATCCGGAAACTGCTGGTGCGTCTGAAGCTGCCGGTTGATATCGATTTTGACCGCAACGCAATCGTGCAAGCCATGGGAAAGGACAAAAAGCGCGAAAGCGATCACATCAAATTTGTTCTGCTCAAAGGCATCGGGCAGGCGGTGATTGAAACCATTTCCCTGGAAGCATTGAGCGACTGGATTATGCGGACGTAAAATCCGGCCATTCGGCGAACCGGCTGCCACTGCAAGATCTCGGCATACTCCGCGAGTCGCCCCAATTCCTGATGAAGTTCGGCCAGGCAAACACCGGCCGAAGCCATATCGTTATGGCTGACTTCAACTCAGAAATCCACGCCGACGTCGCGTTTCAGCACCAGGGTCACCCGGATGACCGCCTCACCCACATGGATGAATTTCAAGGCATCGTTGGCCAGAGTGACCGGCACCTGACACAGTCGCCCGGAATAACCCCTCAAAAGCGATTACATTTGGGGGCTGCCAATTCTTTGTGCCAAAATTTGGCACCATCACCCAAGGCATGTCATAAAAAGAGAGGCGGCAAAAGGGAATGGGAGAAAATCCCCACCAGATTGCCTGTTCAGATCTCCAAACCGGTATTTTTATATTTATTTACAGATAGTTGAGAACATAAGGACGATTTTTGAGCGGTGGGTTCAAAATTGTAAACCATGTCCATATTATCGCAATTTATTAAAATATAAGATACTTATATAATAATCAGGAAAATTATGTTCATATTTATGAACTATTGGAGCCTGTCGCCTCCGCTGGTCATAAAAATCTCGCTCAGTGCACCGTGCGGCATGTTTTTGATTAACATACTGGTTTTATTTGATTTAAAAATATATAGAAAAATATTAATGAAAAACTGATCCATTGGCAGGTATTTTGCTTATTTAAATTATCGCCAAACCCAATAATTTTTTCATCTGTTCTCCTCCTTAACGGCTATTCGATTTTTCGATTAGCCGTTTCCTTTTGGGAAAACCCAAATCGCTGAAGAGATCAAAACCGCCCATTGGCGCTACCGGCAAAGATTGGCCTCCTGTCCACCCGCCAGCCAGCGATCCACCCATTGCAGGGATACCCGTATATCCGCTCCGGATCGTGCCGCACCTTCTTCAAGGCTGCCGCGCAGCTGCGCAACCTTACCGGCGTTGCCCAGCAGGGCAAATATTTTCAGGCTGCGCTTGAAATAGCTTACGGCCTGATCGTATTGCGCCATTTGCATACAGCCGTTGCCCAAGGCTGCAAGATCTTCCCCGATAGCGAAGTAGGCGCCCCCGCGACGATCGGTTTCCAGCGACAGGTTCAAATGGACCATGGCCCGGGCAGGATTCCCGTCGGACAGCAACAAACGGCCCATGGTATAATGAATGGCGGCATACTGGTCCCCCCCGTGCTTGCCCGAGAGCAGGACCGCTTCTTCGAGCAATTTTTTCGCGCCTGCGCTATCATTACGGCGCATCAGCAGCAGGGCACGGTTTTTGAGCCGCAATGCTCGCAAGATGCCCGCCTCCTTCGCCAGGAGATCGGCCTGGTCCAGAACCGCCCGGGCCTCATCCAGTTGACCGTCAGCGATCAGAACCGCCCCCTTGTTGGCGGTTGCCCTCACCAGCCCCGAGAGATCCTTCTGTATGCGAAACAACTCGATGGCTTCATCGAAGACCAGCAGGGCGCTTTCGAGGTCACCGAGCTGATAATAAACGTTGGCGATGCTGTTCAGGCTGGCAGCAACACCGGTCATATGATCGGCGGCCGAATAACCCTCGTTGGCCGCCATAAACTGGGCCATGGCACTGGGAAAGCACCCTTTGGCATATAACGCAGCGCCCTTGTTGAGATGGCGCAGGGATTGCCGGATATAACCGGGAGACCGTTCAGGAGCCGGGCCGGAAGCGCACCCGAAACAGCACGCCAGGAGGATGCAGGCGCCTACAATGCGGTACATGCGCATAAACAATACCAATCCTGTAATCGTTTGTGCCTCGTTTGGGGTTATCGTTCCGCACGTTTTATATACTTAAAAAGGAATGGAAGTCAAAGCCTACATGCCCGCAAAAAGGGGTTGGCGCTGCCTGGCGCCCGGGCAGGAGAACGTTTAATCGCCGCCCAGGTGGTCGATCAGCCGTCCGCTGGTTTGCCGCAGGTACTGGCTCATGAGTTTGGCAATTTTCAGAACCAGCACCACAGCCACCCGGGGCCATTCATTGACCAACCGATTGAAGTTGTCGGCGGTCATCACCATAAGCGTCGTTTCGTCGGCGGTTACGGCCGACGCGGACCGCGGCTCTCCGTCGATGATGGTCATTTCGCCAATGGTTTTGCCGGCGCCAAGGGTGGCGATCCGTCGCGGCTTGCGCATGGAATCAAATTTGACCACGTGGACTCGGCCTTTGACGATCAATACCAGGTAAGGTTTTTTATCCCCTTCGAAAAACAGGACGGTTTCTTCAGGAACATGGTAGACATCCATGGAGGTGGCCAGCTTCTTGACATGAGCGAAACTGAACTCATCGGCCCACGGCGTGCCGTCTATGAGGCTGGCTTTTTCCAGCAGCGACAAATCCGCTTTGGGCCTGGCCAACAATCCGGAGAAGGATTTGTCTCCGCTGGTTGTCTTGGCTGGCATATCTTTGTTTCCTCCCGCGTTCAATTGAACGACTCGGATTGGCGTCCTGTCTTTCTATCGGCCTATGGCCGGTTTATCTTGAGCGTTCAGGCAATTTCCCTGGCCAGGCAAGCGGGAATTGCCAATTTTAAACGGCAATGCTAAAGTAGGAATTTCAACATGTCTTACGAATCCATTGTGATGCAACCTTTCGGAAAGTATCCGGCATGATTACAAAATGCACCTTCGGTGCCATGACCATCAATAACCGGCTGCACAAATCCGACCTGAAGATTTTTCCCGACGGCAGGGTTGACGATGGCTGGCGGCGGGCCGCCGGGCATCGCCTGGAAACCGGGGACATCTGCGACTTGCTGGATACCCGGCCGGATATCCTTGTGGTGGGCACCGGAATATACGGGCTGATGAGAACAAGCGGCGATTTTAAGGCCGCCTTGGCGCAAAACGGTATCGAACTGATCGCAGCACGCACCAAATCGGCGGCACAGACCTACAACCGCCTGAAAGAACAGGGACAGAAAGTAGCCGCATGCTTCCATTTAACCTGTTGAAAAAGGAGAGGATATGCCTTCAGTCATTCAGACTGCCGCAGCTCCGGCAGCCATTGGCCCCTATTCCCAGGGCATTGCCGCCGGCGGCATGGTTTTTGTCAGCGGCCAGTTGGGCCTCGATCCGGAAACCGGTGCGTTGAGCGGCACGGACCTCGCGTCACAGGCCAAACAGGCACTGGCCAACCTTGCGGCCGTTCTGCAGGCTGCAGGATGCAAACTCGGCGACGTTGCGGCAGTGGATGTCTTTCTTACTGACATGGAAGATTTCCTGGCGTTCAACGGCATTTATGAAGCCTTCTTTGGCGACCATAAGCCGGCACGGGCGGTGGTGGCGGTAAAAGCCCTGCCCAAAGGGGGGCGAATCGAAATCAAATGCATCGCATGCACATAATGGTTTTGCGCGACTTCAAGCGCTTGCGTTTGGCGGCCACATCTTTTTTTCCTCTAAAACCGTTCGCAAGGTTTTAAGACCCGTATTCATGGCCGGCACGCCTGCATAGATACCGGTCTGGAATATCGCTTCGGCGATCTGCTGGGGATGACAGCCCACATTGAGCGCCGCATGGATATGCAGTTCCAGTTCGTCCGGCTGGCCGAGGGCCGTCAGGGCGGCAACGGCCACCAGTTGGCGGGTGGGATGGGGTATCTTTTCGCGGGAGTACATCTGGCCGGTGATGAATAATGAGAATGCCTTGGCCAAATCCTTGTCATATGCCCGCCATAGATCAAATGGCTTTTCACCTTCGAACGATTTGAAATAGAGCGCCGCTGTTTTCCGGGTTTTCTCGATGACATCATCGCTCATGCGCTATTCCTCATGAATGGTTTCAGAGCTCGAATTTAATGCCCTGGGCCAGGGGAAGATCCCGGCCGAAGTTGATGGTGTTGGTCTGTCTCCGCATGTAGGCTTTCCAGGCGTCTGACCCGGATTCGCGGCCGCCGCCGGTTTCCTTTTCACCTCCAAAGGCGCCGCCGATTTCCGCACCGGATGTACCGATATTGACATTGGCGATACCGCAGTCCGACCCCCAGTGTGACAAGAAGGTCTCGCACTGACGCATGTCCCGGGTAAAAATGGCCGAAGAGAGGCCCTGGGGGACGTCGTTATGAATCGCAATGGCGTTGTCCACTGACCCGTCATAGGAAATCAGGTAGAGGATGGGTGCAAAGGTTTCTTGCTGAACAATTGAATACTTATTGTCAGCCAGCACCAATGCGGGCCTGACATAGCAGCCCGATTCATACCCTTGACCGCTGAGCACCTGTCCGCCGCAAAGGATTTCGGCACCTTCCCGCCGAGCCTGATCCAGAGCCGCGCAAAACTGTTCCACCGCTTGCCGGTCGATCAATGGCCCCACATGGTTGGATTCATCCAGGGCATTGCCTATTTTAAGGCTGCCGTATGCCTTCACGAGGGCGGCTTTGACCTTTTCCAATATGGATTGGTGCACGATGAGGCGCCGGGTGGAGGTGCATCGCTGACCGGCGGTTCCGACCGCGCCGAAAACCACAGCAGGTACGGCGAGCTTCAAATCGGCGTGTTCCGTTAATATGATGGCATTGTTGCCTCCCAGTTCCAGGATGCTTTTTCCCAGTCGGCCGGCAACTATGGATGCCGCTCTTTTTCCCACTGCCGTCGAACCGGTGAGCGACACCAGCGGAATGCGCGCATCGTTGAGCATATTCTCTCCAATTTGGCGCCCGCTGCCGACGATTAAATTAAAAACGCCTTCGGGAAGATTGTTTTCAGCAAGCACCTGCGTGACAATGTTCTGAACCGCAACCGCCGTCAGGGGGACTTTAGAGGCAGGCTTCCAAACCACGACGTCACCGCACACGGCTGCAAGCAGAGCGTTCCATGACCACACCGCCACTGGAAAATTAAAGGCGGTGATCACACCAACGATCCCCAGTGGATGGTATTGGTCATACATTCTATGGCAGGGTCGCTCCGAGTGCATGCTATAGCCGTATAGTTGCCGGGAAAGCCCCACTGCAAAATCGGCAATGTCAATCATCTCCTGGACTTCGCCCAGGCCTTCCCGGAGGGATTTGCCCGTTTCCAGGGTGACCAGCCGGCCCAGCGGCTCCTTATACTGTCGCAATTTGTTGGCCATCTGGCGGACAATTTGACCGCGCCCGGGCGCCGGCACTTTGCGCCAGGCTTCAAACGCGGCCGCAGCCGCAGCCATGATCCACTGATAATCTTCTGTCGAGGCTTTATACACAGAAGCTATTTCCCGTCCATCAATAGGGGAATAACTTATTATTTTGCCCTGTTCCCGAGTCTTTGCCCACTGAACGCCCGTGGAAGCACCCGGGTTCTCACCCTTCACGCCCAGCATTTCAAGTATTTTCGACATCTTCATGGTTACCCCCTTAAAATTTTCCACCCTATGACCAGAATCAGGATGGATCCAGTTGAACCTTTTATGGCGTAGCGTTTTGGGCGCCTGTTTCAAATTGTCACTGAGCTGGTCCGGTTGCCGGCAAACAGCTTCGGCGGAACGCCAGGCATTGAGTTACATCCGGGTCGCATTGAGCATCTTTTCCACGCCCTTGAGCACGTGATGTTTGACCCGCGTTATGTGCTTGGCAAGAACAGCCCTGGCTCCCCGGGCATCTTTTGCTTCAATGTGTTGAAAGAGATTCCGATGATCATGATCGGCGGAATCCATTGGCGATGAAAAAAGAAATTTTGCACCATATTTGAGATAGAGCAGATCGAACAAATTCTTCAATGTCTGCTGATGAACGGCGCATCCGGACATCGCCGCCAAGGTCAGGTGATACTCCATATCCTTCAACAGCCGGTCATACAGATAAATATCTTTGGAGGCTTTACGATGGGCGTCCAATGCCCGTCGCAACCGCTTGATCATGGCATCGTCGATCCGCTTGACGGTTTTGTGCAACAGATCCAGCTCGATCAGCAGGCGAAGATCGTAAATCTCTTCAACTTCCTTCAGATTGATCGGTGCCGTATAATACCCCCGATTGGGCTCATGGCGCACCAGTTGCTGAAACTCAAGCCACTTCAATGCCTGGATCACCGGTGTCTGGCTCATGCCCAGCCGTTCGGCAAGATCACGGTAGGCGATTTTTTGTCCGGCCACAATCTCATTGTGAAACAACATTTTGCGGATGCCTTCGTAGGCTTTCTGGGTGTGCCCCACAGGCCCGCTCCGTTGCGTCTTATCCATTTTCGTAACTGCCCCGGCTATTGCGCCTCATGTATGAAATCATAAATTTGATTATATTTTTGATTATTTCATTTACCTTGAATTGTCAACAGACGCCAAGATGGTCGGATAAAACCAAACCGCCGTGCGCCGCAGGACCCGATATGCACGTGCCTGCGGGGATGCGCTTACGGTCTGCCAAATGGCGGCACCAACAGCTGCGTGTTATGCTTAACGAAGGACGGGAAGGAATTATTGATTACCGGCGCGCTTTTCGAACGGTCTGCACTATGGTTTCAAGCGCTCCGGGATATACCCAGGTGTCGATACTGCAGCCGTTGGCCAGAAAAAAACGGCGCTCGCCACCCAGCTCCATTGCTTCGCGAACGTGCTCCTGCAAAAATGCCCGGGTTCTGCGGGCCACAATGGTCTGGTCGATGCCGCCCATGACACATCCGCTAATCTTTGAGCGCACGTCCTGCAGCGAGGGCCCGCCCGGACCCCGGTCCCACCAGTTGAATATCGGCGCCGGCAGATCCAGCACATCATCGAAAAAAAGGTCCTTGCCGTGGATATGCAGCGTCGTCATGGGACCCATACCGTCGATGGCGCGCAACACTTTCAGCGCAAAAGGCTTGACAAAAACCAGGAATGAATCGCGATCAAGGATTTCCGACCCGGCGGGGATGGAAAGAAAAATGCCGGCTGCCCCCAGCCCCAAAGAAATTTTACAGTAATCGATCAAGTTATCGGCCACCACATCCAGGGCATCCAGCAGCGCCTGCGGCTCGTTGGCCATCAGATGCTGCATGTTCTCGGCGGCCAGATTGCGGTTCAGGCTCTGCCACGGATCAAACACGGTGTCCATAAAGTAAGCCCGGCCCTGCAGTGCCTGCCCAATGATCTCAAGGGCCTTGAATTGCTCTCGCCATGCACTTTCGGCCGGGTCGAAACGGACCAGGCCCTTCAAATCCGATTGGGTTTTGATGGCCGTCACCCCGTGCGGAACAGGGTAGAAATAGTCGTTCATCACTTTGAGAAAATCAAAGTCGTAGTGGAAAAAATAATCCAGGGCGATCTTGGCGAATGCTTCCCCGCCGCCATGCTGCACACCGAAATGATACCAGAAAGAAACCGGCGGGCACGCAACCGCATGGCCGGCCAATACCTGATCGACAAGTTCTTTTTTGCGCATATCGTCTCCAATTGTTTTTGTGGTCCTGCGGCAAAAGGGACATTCAGCCCTGCAATCTCCTGTTTTCGCCGGACTATGCGAAACGGGCTATTCATCCAGTGCCGCAGGAAACCGCAGGGTAACCACGGCGCCTGCAGTTTCGCCGTTGGCAACAGCAACCGTGCCGTTGCAGTCCCGCATGATCTGCCGGCAAATGGTCAAGCCAAGGCCTTTGCCCTGGCCGGTTTTCTTGGTGGTGAAAAATGGTTCAAACACCCTGTCCAGAATCCGGTCATCCAATCCGCGCCCGGTATCCGTGATGGTCACAACCACGGCGTTGCCTGCCGTGTAGGTTCGCAACATAATTTTATGTCCGCCCGTCGGCGCCCCGGACTGCTGCTGCATCATAATGGCTTCGCGCGCATTGGTCATAACATTAAACACCACCTGCACCAATCGGTTATAATGCGCCTTGACCTGCGGCAACGCCTCGGCCAGATCGCAGACGATGTCGATGTTGTCCAGCTTCAGCTGGTGGGAAAGTGTTTCAATGGTGTTCCGAATCGGTTTGTTGATGGAAAGCAGGGTCTTTTCAAATTCCGGCAGATTGTCGATGTCCTGAAACCGCTCGATCATCTGGGACGCCCTGCCGACCTGCCTGCGGATCTCATCGGTCACATAGTTCAACCGGTCGCCGTCGAGTTTTCCTCCCTTTCGGACCATCATACGGATCACATCATTGCCCACCTTTATGGCGTTGAGGGGTTGATTAAGTTCGTGCACCATACCGGCCGACATGCCTCCCATGGTGGGCATCATTTTGAGAAGGTCCCAGGCGGTGACCAACTCCACATGCATCATCAGCGTCGGCAGCAGGAGCAGATCCCCCACAAGGGCCGAAAACAGGGTGATCATCATCAGCAGACCGAACGTGGCAGTCGGCTGAAAATGGGAAAACAGCAGTACAGAAAACCCTATACCGATGGTCATGGAAGTAAAAATAATGGGCCTGCCCACAGCCACCAGCGTGGCGCGCATGGCCCGGTCCTTGTCCAGGTCCTTTTTGAATTCACTATTGTAGCGCACCAGGTAATGAATGGTGTCATCCACTGCCAGGCCGATGGCCACCGAGGCGATCAAGCTGGTGGCCACGGACAATGGGATGCCCAGCAGACCCATCAGGCCGAAGTTGACCAGAATGGGAAACACGTTGGGTACAACGGCGATAAGCCCGACCTTTGCGGACAGAAACAGGGCCACCATAACACCAAAAATCAATACCAGCGACAGGCTGAGGCTTTTGACCTGACCGATGGTCAGCAACTGACTGCTTGCCGCCATAACGACGCCCAGGCCGGTCACGCTCACGGAGAGGTTGGGGGCGAAGTCAAGAGCGACATGATCGAGTATCGTTTTCTTAGTCTCCATAAATTGACGCGAACTGGATATATGGGTCAACATGAGGATATTGGCCTGGCGCAAATCCGGGCTCATGAACGCCTGCAGCATGTCGTTTCCCAGCAACCCCTTGAAATTGTTGACCAGCATACGCATTTCATAGAAATCTTCAGGCAGCGCATAATACTTTGAATCGAACCGATTGTAGATATAGTTGACGAGTTTCAGATAATCGGCAAAAGAAACGGTTTTATCCACCCCATCCAACGAAACCAGAAAAGTCTGCAGCTTTGCGATTTGCGCCACATTGGCGGGTTCCTCAAAATATTCATCTAAATCCCCCCGCAAAACAACGTGCAGGGGAAAGCTTCCGGACATTTTCTGGTAGATGTCATGAAAATTGCGCCTTACCGGGGCGTCCGGTTTAAAATAGGAGAGCGGATTGGTTTCGACACGAATAAAAAAAAGCCCCAGAACGCAAATACCGGCGACAACGCCGATGGTTGTCAGACATACTTTCTGGCGGTGGAGGTTCAGCTGGATTGCCCAGTCGATGGCCTGGTCGAAAAACCTATCGAGTCCGGATGCACTGCGGGATGGAGATCGCTTGGGCAACGGCAAAAGGGCAGAGGCGGCCGGCAAAAATACCAGTACCAGCATCCACAGTGCGGCAATGCCGAAACAGGCGAACTCGGCGAATGCCCTGATGGCCGCAATCCGGCTAATGGCCAGGGAGCCAATACCGAGCAGGGTGGTGAGCACGGCAAGGGTGACGGGAAAGGCCATTTTTAAGAAAGTCGCCTCGGTGGCGGCTTTGGCCGTTGTCTCTCGCTGCGCAAGGGATTGGTACGTCGAGCAGATATGCAGACAATACGCCGTGCCCACGGCAATGATGAAAACCGGGACAATGATGGTCAGCATGGAAACGGGAACGCCCCTGAACGCCATGTAGCCGAAGGTCCATAGGGTGGAAAGGCTGACGCATGCCACCGGCAGCAAAAGGCAGTGAAAACTGCGGAACAGGACCACCAGCAAAATGATGATGACGCCCAGGGTAATCGGCGTCAGCTGCCAAAAGTCTACATTGGCGTAATGCGCCAGGGCTTCAGAGACCAGCGGGATGCCGATCTGGTACAGTTCTATATTTTGGGGACTGTTCTGGATTAACTTTCGAACCGCTGATATCACGGCGTCCTTGTCTGCATCGCGGCTCAAAACAAGGGTTATAATGGCTGATTGATGGTCCGCGGAAATCAGGTTGCGTTTAAATAGGTCTACGGGTTCCAGCATGGCGACAAACTGATCCATGCTCCACTCGGACCGGGGGTCCACGTTCGCCTTAATTTCAGGCAAACTGAGCACCCGGCGGACGCCGTCGATTTTAAGGACGGCCTGGGACAGCTCGGTCATCTTGGCGAAGGTAAGGGGACTGAACACATTATCGGATCGGATTACGATGCGCACCATTTCGTCCGATCCGAAAATATTGCGGAAATCTCTATATTCTATAGCTTCTGGAAGCTCCTGGATAATCAGGTCATAAACGGCGGTCTTGAAAGATAGATGCGGAAGCTGCCATGCCAGCATGCAGGTCACCATTCCGACCGCAAAAAGGGCATAAAGGGGTCGGTGAGTGATGAAGGTCAGATACGGGCGAAAGGAAAAAAATCGAACACGGGCTGCCATGGCCTGCCCCCGAACCATCCTGGTTCACACTCGATGTGCGCCATGGAACCATAAGGCGCATCGAACATCATGTATGGCGATGGATTAGCACCAATGCAGAAATGGTGCAAGAACTGCATGCGGCGGGTCGCTTTCGGTACCGCTTACGGGTTATCGGATATCCGGGGGGGGACCACCGGCGTATAAGAAATTTCGAGGCGATCCATTTCTGCAAGCACCATGGAAACCAGATCATCGAGCCTTGCGGCAATGGCTGGTGTCAGCCGGATATCCAGGGTGTTCATGTCTTCAGGTTCGACGCCGATGACCACCACGCGAGGGTCGTGGTCGATGGCTTTGCACATTGCCAGCACTTCCGGCAGATCCATCTGGTGCATGGACTGCTTGGCCAGCACCCGGCGGGGCACCTGATGGTCCGCCAGACGATATAGATCCCCGGGCGCACCTTGATTGCAAACGGCATCCACCACAATGAGGATATCCGTGTCGCCGATGATACCCATCAGCCGGACGCCGAGAACGCCGCCATCCAGAATGCGGACATGATCGGGAAATGCATAACGCTGACTGAGCAATTCGACAACCCGCACTCCCACGCCTTCATCACTGAGCAGGATGTTGCCTACCCCAAGAACGGTTACGCGGGGTTGGGCGTTTAATTTGTCTGCCTGCGCGCTTTCAGCCACGTTGCCACCTTTTCAAAGTGCACCGGAATTTATGGATCGGGAAGATTTGAATGCTACTGCGGCTTTTTGAACTGTTCATCGTAGGCATCCGCCGCCAGGCGCAAAAGCTCCAGTGTGTCCAGGGCGGCCGCTTCATCCAGCTTCTGGATGGCAAAACCGGCATGTACAATGACGTATTCGCCGACCTGGGCGTCAGCCAGCAGCATCAGGCTGGCCTCCCGCTGAACGCCATCCACATCGATGGTGGCCATATTGTTCTCGATTTTCATAATTTTAGATGGAATCGCTAAGCACATGCTTCCTGCTTCCCTTTCTTGCGGTAAACCACGGACATCCGATCCAATTCCGCGAGGACACAATGGATCATGGCCCCTTTTTTCCTCTCCAAAACCGGTGTCAGTTCACATGCCAGGGTCTGGGTATCCTCGGGCTCGATTCCCAGCAGAATGGCTTGCGGCGGGTCGTCCAAAGCCTGACAGTGGGCCAGTGCCTCGAGGAATTCAACCTGAGGAACATCATTTTTAGCAGTCAACCGTTCTAATATCTGCTTGCCTTCCAACCGATACAGATCCCCCGGTGTGCCTTGATTACGGATTGCGTCGACAACAATCAGGTTGTCGGCGGCGGCGATGGTGCCTGTAATACCCACCCCGACAAGCCCCCCATCCACAATCTCAATGGATGACGGGAAGTCATAATCGTCCTGCAGCGCCTGAACCACACTGACGCCGAATCCCTGGTCCGACACCAGCGTGCATCCGATCCCCAATATTACGATTTTGGCTTCTTTCATCTCGTAATGCATCTTATCTCAATCCGGTATGTAAATCCATGGTTAAAAGGCAAGAGAGGGGAGAGGGGGGGGGCGCCCCCCTCTATCACTCCCCTTCTCCCAACAAAAAACGGCCCCGATCCTGGAGGGTCCGGATCGGGGCCTGATAGTTTGTAATTACAGTGCTTTAACCTTGTAGACCTGGTTGGACTGAGGGTCAATCACGTGCACGCCGCATGCAATACAAGGGTCGAACGAATGCACGGTGCGCAGCACTTCCAGAGGTTGTTTGGGATCCGCCACCGGCGTGCCGATAAGGGCCTCTTCCACCGGGCTGAGTTTACCTTTGGCATCTCGCGGACACAGGTTCCAGGTGGAGGGAACCACATACTGGTAGTTGGCGATTTTCTTGTCTTTCACCTTGACCCAGTGCCCCAGAGCGCCGCGGGGCACGTCGTTCAAACCGAAGCCCATGCCGCTGTCCGGAATTTCATAGGGTTCGTAGGTTTTGGTATCGCCGCCTTTGATATTTTCGACGAGATCCATCACCCAGCCCTCCATCGCATTGCCGATGGCCAGGGTTTCAATGCCGCGGGCGGCGGTGCGGCCAAGGGTCGAGAACAAGGCCGCGGCCGGCACGTTCAAGGTTTTCAGCACCATGTCCACGGCCGGCTTGATGTCTTTGTGCCCTTTGCCGTAAGCTACCAGAACACGGGCCAGGGGGCCGACTTCCATGGGCTCGCTCTCGTAACGCGGAGCCTTGAACCAGGAGTATTTTCCGCCGCCGGGGCGGTACTCGGGATCTTCCTTGAGAGGTTTGGTCTCACCCTCGTAAGGATGTTTGGGAGCGCCGTCTTCGTACCAGCCGCGGGTCACATCTTCGGTGACCTTGGACTGGTCTGCCATCTGCACGTTGCCCAGATCGCGCTTCATGATGTAGCCGCGAGGCATGTAGAGGCTGTCGGGTTCTTTTTCCGTCAGCGGAAACTCACCCCAAGCCAAAAAATTGGTGGTGCCGCCTATGGCGCCCCAATCCTTGTAGAAGGAGGCTACGGCCAGCAGGTCCGGAATGTAGACGTTTTTAATGAACTCCTGGGTTTCCTTGGCCAGATAAAGGAACTCGGCAATGCGGTCCGGTGTAAGGTCCGCCACGCAGGTCACACCACCCACCGCCAGTCCTTGAGGATGGGGGTTCTTACCTCCGAAAATGGCGTGCATACGCGCGGTGCGGGCCTGCAGACGCAGGGCCTCGATGTAGTGGGCCGAAGCCATCAAGTTGGCCTCAGGCGGCAGGTTGTAGGCCGGATGTCCCCAATAGGCATTGGAAAAGGGGCCCAGTTGGCCGCTGTCCGCGAAAGTCTGAATGCGCTGCTGGACTTGTTTATAATAGGCAGCGCCACCGACTTTGGCGTTGGACACGTTGTCCGCCAGGCTGGCGGTCTTCTTGGGATCGGCTTTCAAGGCGCTGATAATATCCACCCAGTCAAGGGCATGCAGGTGATAAAAATGTACCAGGTGGTCGTGTTGGAACTGGGCGCCCATCATCAGATTGCGGATAATACGGGCGTTCTTGGGAATGGCAACGCCGAAAGCCATATCGACTGCCCTCACCGAGGACAGAGCATGGGTATACGTTCAGACCCCACAGGAGCGCTGCACAAAATGGTGGGCATCCCTTGGGTCACGGCCCAGCAAAATCATTTCAATGCCGCGGAACATTTGCCCCGAACTCCAGGCATTGACAACCTTGCCGCCTTCGACCTCCACCTCGATTCTGAGGTGGCCTTCGATTCTGGTAATTGGATCAATGACTATACGCTTGCCCATAAAATCTCCTCCCTATATAGAAAAGGGTTAGTTGTCTGAATGACGTTTAGAACTCCTCATAGAACGGGGTCATCTTGTCCCAAAAATCCGGTTCGCTGCAGCCGATGCAGGGATGACCCGCTTGAACCGGCCAGCTCGTACCGTCATTGAACTTGGCAATCGGACAGTTGTTGTAGGTTTCCGGTCCGCGACAGCCCATCTTGTAAAGGCAGTACCCCAGGGCGGCCTCTTCGGAACCGAATTCTTCAACGAACTCCTCATTTTCGAAATGCGCCCGGCGCGGGCACTGGTCGTGAATGGTTTGGCCGTAAGCGAATACAGGCCGTCCCTTTTCGTCCAATGCCGGCAGTTTGCCGAGGAGGAGATAGTTGACGATGGTGCCCACCAGATTGATGGGATTGGGGGGGCAGCCGGGAATATTGAGGACCTTCATGCCCAGGGCATCCCCCACACCTTTGTATCCGCCGGGATTCGGTTTGGCGGCCTGAATACCTCCCCAGCAGGCGCAACTTCCGATGGCGATGGTGGCAGCCGCCTGGGGAACCACCTCTTTGGCGATTTCAAGAAAGAACGACCGCCCACTTTGCCGTAACCGCCGTTATAATGGGTGGCGACAGCCCCCTCCACGACGCAGATGTACTTTCCGGCATACTTTTTCATGGCGGCATGCAACTGGTCTTCGGCCTGATGACCGGCCGCTGCCATAATGGTCTCGTGGTACTCTACGGAAAGAATTTCCAGAACGAGCTCATCCGCATAGGGATACATGGTGCGCAACATCGCTTCCGAACATCCGGTGCACTCTGCAAAGTGCAGCCAGATTACCGGTGGCCGCTGCCTGGGCGCTGCAAATACTTCAGCGACTTTCGGCACATAAGACGCCGAGAGCCCCATGGTGGCAGTCAAAAAGGTGCAGTACTTCATAAAATCCCGTCGCGACACCCCCTTGCCTTCCAGCCTTTCGTAAAATTGTTTTTCATTATCCATTGGCACCTCCTGATACGGTTTTTTGGCGACGCATCATCCAGCGGTCCATAGGAACCGCTTTAACTTGCGGCATCAATTTCCCATTGGAAAAAAAAAAGACCGCGTTATACCGCAATTGGCATAACAACGGTCCAAGAACCCAAAGCATGGCGCAACAATTGGCGACCAACAGTCTTTTGACATCGACTGTTTCCTTGTTCTATAGGAAACCATGGCCGTTCTTCGGCCACTATTCAGTGGGGGGGGCTATTGGCGCACGCAAGGATGTGTTGCAATAGAACCGGCTGACAACCAACCGGGCGGGCACGAACTCCGATCATTAAATGTATGCGCTTTAGGATTTTCTATTAAAGACCAGCGCTTAAGTCAAGAGTAAAAACCATCGCAAAAAAGGCGGATTTGCATAGAATCCGACCGGGCAGCCCCGGAACGGGCTTGCCATTTGCCCGAATATGGCTATAATAACGCACTGATAACAGGGATCAATCGACGAAGAAGGGGCAATCTGAAAAATCTATCCCCCATTATAGGCCATTTCATGGCCACGGCGGCCCTTTGGATCGCTTTCGCAGGTTGCAGCCAACCGTCGCCCACTGTGAATCCAGTCGAGCCGATCAGCCTTCATGCAATGCAAGCCATGTTGGCAGACAGCCAATTTTCCGGCCTGGCGGCGGTCATGGCGTCCTGGTGCCCCCCATGCCGCGAGGAACTCCCCGTTCTGGCCAAATTTTACGACAAATACAAGGACAGGGGCATCAGGGTTCTGGCGATCAGTATCGATACCGATGGGGCATCGGCGGTTCAACCCCTCATCAACGAACTCAAAATACCGTACCCCGTCTTCTGGGTGGGCACTGAAGCCGGACGCCATTACAAGATTCGCGGCGTGCCGACCCTGCTGGTTATTCGCAACGGCGTGATCCAGCAGAAAATCGCGGGCAGGTTGTCGTATGGGGCCATAGAGGCCATCGTCCAGGAAATACTCTCGGCACCCGCTGATCCCAATGCGGTTTAAAACACTTTATTCGAACCGTGTCTTAAAGGACAAGTCAATTCCGCCCCCCCGGACCCGGATATTTTTACCTTGGACAGGCGCCCGAAAAAAAAAGCCTGTCCGGCTTCGGACAGGCTTTCACAGCAGCGCATTGGCAGCACCCGCAGTAACTAGGTGACATCCTCTATGCCATCATTGTCCTCTTCCGCGACGTTGAGCTTGGATGCCAAGTTTTTAAGGACTTTTTCATCTTCAAAGTCATCGTCGATGTCATCTTCCAGCAGTTCATCGACACCAACTTCTTTTTCCACGTCGTCGTCTGAATCTTCTTCAGGTGTCTGCACATCCTTGGAGAACAACTCCTTGTCGTCGAAAAACAGTTCGGCCGACAGGTTCCCGCCTTCTTGAAACAAGCCCTCGATGGCGCTGGCAATGGGCCCGGCAAAAACAGTGGGAGGATACATGTTGTTGGTCCGAATGGCATCAACAACCGCCTGATGTCCTGCGGCAACCGCTGCAGCCATGGCATCCTGAGTATAGGATTCTTCGCACAGCAACGACATCATCTCTTTATCCAACTCGGCATATTCACGGACAATCACCGTTTTCTGCGCATCGTCCCGGATAATCGCATATTTTTGTTTCATCGCAGTTCTCCTTGCCGCCGGTTCGGCGGCGTGGCAATTTGGAGCTGAACAAATCACCAATGAATGGCAATGTCAACTCCCAAATTATTGATCAATACAGTCATTTTGCATAAAAATATTGACCCCATGAGTGCTTGGTGCTAAAAATCTGAACCGTTTTTCAGGAGGGATGGCCGAGTGGTTTAAGGCGGCGGTCTTGAAAACCGTTGAGTGAAAGCTCCGTGGGTTCGAATCCTACTCCCTCCGCCAAATTTAGTGCATGGCGCAGCCCCGAACGGCAGTGACCATGATCCATGTGCGAATTTCGGAGAGATGGCCGAGTCGGCTGAAGGCGCTCGCCTGCTAAGCGAGTGTAGGGTTAAAAGCTCTACCGTGGGTTCGAATCCCACTCTCTCCGCCATCAAACTGCAAAGCCCGGCCTCAAGGCGGCCGGGCTCATTTTTTGTTTGACGGAATAGCTATCGCTTGAATTTTTCCAGTTCCTCCTTGGCGGCCATGAATTTTTCCGTTGTAATCCGCAAACGCTTGGCCAACACCTCGGCAAAGCCCCTGAAAATGACATATCGGAATACATAGCGGTTTTCATTGGGCAGCCCGTCGACGCTGGAAATATCAATTTTAAGGCAGGTGGCCTCATCCATGGCATAAACGGAAACGGAGAGCTCTTCACGCCCCATACTGCCCACTTCACCGAATACATCACCCGTTCGTTGGAGCACCGCCAAGTCATTGCCGGATTTGGCAATTCGCACCCTTCCGGAAATCAGGTAATAGATCCATCCGTCATAGCTGCTTTCATCCGTAATCAGTTCCCCGGGCGCGTAACGCACAATTTTGCTGATGCGCAAAAGCTCCTTGAGGTCCTCTTCATTGAAAGACTCAAGGGCCGGCAGGGTCTTGATTTTTTCGATGATATCGACGCTGTCTTTCAGCTTGTCCGTCGCGGGCATGATCACGATCTCCTTGCGCGCTGTGGCCTCAGATATTTGCATTAATCCCATATCATTACCTGTTCTTCAAAATCAATGCCCAAAACATTTTAAAGCGGTCCGTGCAGTGCTCCCATGACCCGTTATCGGGGATTTGGTCACTTTACTTGAGCCGTAATCAGCCAGGCCCGCTACAAAAGACACGAACCGATTGAACACCGCAAAGCCCGCCAGGCATCCCCTTTGCTGGCCGCAATTAACCTTGACAAAGCGCTTGTTCCCTATTAGTTATGACTCTTTGAATCTGAGATTTCAACACTCGCAGAATAAGGCTGTCTTGCCAATTAATTAATACCAACATTATTTGAAAGGAGATCAACTCATGGCACAACTCGTACCCCCCCATGGCGGCAAAGGTCTGACCGTTTGCCTGCTGGAAGGCGCGGAGCTCGAAGCTGAAAAAACCAAGGCCGCAGGCCTCACCAAAGTCAACATTTCCGGACGCGTCAAAGGCGACCTGATCATGATCGGCATCGGTGGCTTCAGCCCCTTGACCGGCTTCATGACCAAGGCGGACTGGAAGGGCGTCTGTGAAAACTTCCTGCTTGCCGACGGCACTTTCTGGCCGGTCCCGGTATGCCTGGATATTACCGATGATGAAGCCGCCTCTATCAATGTCGGCGATGAAATCGCCCTCTACGACCCCGAGGGGGACGAAATCATGGCCACCATGAAGGTCGATGAAAAGTGGGCCATCAGCGACGCAGAAAAAACGTGGGAATGCGAAAAAGTCTACATGGGTGAAGGCACCCCCACGGCCGAAGAGTTCTGGAAAATCGCCAAAGAAGATCATCCCGGCGTCCAGATGGTGATGAGCCAGGGTTCCGTCAATCTGGCCGGCAAGGTCAAAGTGCTCAGTGAAGGCGACTACCCCACAAAATACGCCGGCGTCTACCACCGCCCGGCCGAAGCCCGCAAGATTTTCGAAGACAGGGGCTGGAGCGAAGTGGCTGCCCTTCAGCTGCGCAACCCCATGCACCGCTCCCATGAGTATCTGTGCAAGATCGCCGTGGAAGTTTGCGACGGCGTATACATCCATTCGCTGGTGGGCAACCTGAAACCCGGTGACATCCCGGCCCAGGTGCGCGTCAAATGTATCGATGCATTGGTCAAAAACTACTTCGTTGAAAAGAACGTCGTACAGGGCGGCTATCCGCTGGATATGCGCTATGCCGGCCCCCGCGAGGGCCTGCTGCATGCCGCCTTCCGCCAGAACTACGGCATTTCCAAGATGATCATCGGTCGCGACCACGCCGGCGTCGGCGATTTCTACGGCATGTTCGAAGCCCAAACCATTTTCGACAAGATCCCGACCCCCGAGGGCGGCAAAGCCCTGATCTGCCAGCCGCTGAAAATCGACTGGACCTTCTACTGCTATAAGTGCGACGGCATGGCTTCCCTGCGAACCTGCCCGCACGCCAAAGAAGACCGGGTGCTGCTCTCCGGCACCATGCTGCGCAAAATGCTCAGTGAAGGCGGCGAACTGCCCGATCACTTCGGACGCGACGAAGTTGTGGCCATCCTGCGCGAATATTACGAAGGCCTCACCGAAAAGGTCGAAATCAAGACCCACAAGGCGGCCACCGGCAACTAAACGGCCGGGTTGCGTTATCATCCATCCGATATGAAAAAGGCCCTGCCGGTCATCCGGCGGGGCCTTTTTGCGTGAATTTGCGCATAAAAACCCGGGCCCCCGATTGATCCTGCGCCGCCCGCAGATCCGGTATCGCCAAATATTGACAACCGGAACAGTGTGGCCTACAACCAGCATATTGTTATTGCCGGTAGCAGCGACGCCATCGGCCTTCCCACGGTTCCGGCAACACACCGGTATCGCCCGAGATCATGGATCCGACGGCACCACCATGGCCCGGGCATCTTCCATCACGCCTGACCTGCTGCACCATTGCCCGTCGCCGGCCCGCTTTCTTTTCATCACAACCCACACCAACGGACAAGGGGATAACATGGACTTTCATCTTACGCCAGAACAGGAAATGCTCCGCGAATCCGTTCGCCGATTTGCCGAGAACGAAATCCGGCCGGTGGCCCGCAAGCTCGACGAACAGGAGGAATTTTCCTATGACACTATGCAGAAAATGGCGGAATTGGGGCTTTTTGGCATCTTTGTATCCGAACAGTACGGCGGCCAGGAGATGGACTATATGTCTTACATCATCGCCACCGAAGAGATTGCCCGCGTGGATGGTTCGCATGCGGCCACCGTGGCTGCGGAAAATTCTCTGGGCATCGGGCCGCTCTACTACTTTGGAAATGATGCCCAAAAAAAGAAGTACCTGCCGAAACTGTGTTCCGGAGAGGGCCTCTGGGGATTCGGCCTGACCGAGGCCAATGCCGGTTCAGATGCCGCCAATGCGAAAACCACGGCCCATCTGGACGGCAATGAATGGGTGATCAACGGCAGTAAGATCTTCATCACCAACGCTTCCACCGACATTTCCATGGGCGTGACAGTGCTGTGCCGTACGGGATCGCGCGATGACGGCAAGCCGGAATTGTCCTGCATACTCGTGGAAAGCGGAACTGCCGGATATACGCCTAAAGTCATGCACGACAAAATGATGTGGCGCGCCTCCAATACCAGCGAGTTGTATTTCGAAGAGTGCCGGGTTCCCAAAGAAAATTTGCTGGGCCCTTTGGGCAGCGGATTCCACCAGATGATGCAGACCCTGGACGGCGGCCGCCTTTCCATCGGCGCTATGGGACTGGGCGGGGCGCAGGGATGTTTTGACATGGCCCTGAAGTACAGCCATGAACGCGAGCAGTTCGGCCGACCCATCAGCCGATTCCAGGTCAATGCATTCAAGCTGGCTGATATGGCGCTGGAAATCGAATCCGCCCGCCTTTTGCTGTACAAGGCCTGCTGGCTTCGGGACCAGGCCCTTCCTTTTTCCAAGGAAGCGGCCATGGCCAAACTGCTCTGCTCGGAAGTCATGCACAATTGCGCCAACCATGCGGTGCAACTTCATGGGGGGTATGGATTGATGAAGGAATATGACATCGAACGCTTTTACCGGGATCAGAAACTGCTGGAAATCGGGGAAGGCACCTCGGAAGTCCAGCGCCTTGTGATTGCACGGCACATTGGCGCGTTATAGGCCGGGCCGCCTCTCGGCGCGAAGCCCAACGGCTCATTTGTTTTGCGGCTTTTAATCAAACAACAAAGGAGTGGGATATGCCATCCAAACCCTATATCAATTTGGATTACTTTGAAGATTTGACCGGAGACATCGCACCGTTGGCTCCCTCGGCGGCCAATCCAATCGGGCAGCGGGTCCGAACCGTGCGTGAGGAAAAAAAGCTCACTCTTGATCAGCTGGCGCAAATGACCGGTTTCGAAGTCGATTTTCTGGCCGCTATTGAGGAAAACCGCATTCACCCCCAGTTGGGTACCCTCATCAAGCTGTCCAAGGCTCTGGACAGCGCCTTCGGCCGCATTCTTTCCGGCGCCGGCGGAAAGCCCTATGCCGTGACGCGCAGGGGTCAAAGCACGGAGATATCCCGCTCGACCTCCAAAAAAGGAGCCCAGGAGGCGTACACCTACATGAGCCTTGCTCCGCAGGTGCAGGGCCGCCACATGGAGGCCATGCTGGTTCAGCTGAAAGCGGTACCGGACCAGGGCCTGTCGCAGCACGATGGCGAAGAGTTCGTTTTCGTGATCACCGGCGCGGTTGAACTGGTCATCGGCACGGATAACTTCAGTCTCAATCCCGGTGACAGCGCCTATTATCTGTCGACAACGCCGCATATGATCACTGCCAAAAAAGACAGCGCCACTATTCTGGCCGTAATCTATGAAGGCTGATTTGCTGTTGCCCGCCTTTAAAGGGGTTCTGCCTCGGTCCAACAATTAAACAGAGAGCATCGGGCAGCAGAAGGGCTCACACCCTACAAAAAGAGCCGCCCGAAAGTCGTCGGGCAGCTCTTTTTTACGCAAAAATCAAATTAATAAAGATTAGATTCGTCCGGAGTACTCCTGATAAGCCATGGCCGTGGTTCGATAGACCAGATGCGCCAGTTTGGAAAATGGCGTATAAGCGAACAGCGACCAGACCAGAATCAGGTGCAGCCAGTAGACAAACGCCGATGCGCCGTAAAGGGTTGCCAGGCGCAGCAACTCGGTCAGCAGGCCGGTCACACCCAGTCCCACCACCAGGCCCAGCAGGTACCAGTCTTTATAGCTGCTGACCTGATCGGATTTATTCCAGCGATTGGCAATCATCAGGCCGCCGCCGATAATCAGAGCGATGCCGCCAAGATTCCCCAGCCATTTGACCGGGTTGATCTGGTTGTACGGTCCCTCGATGTGCAAAACCCATTCGGCGATAAAAAAACAGCCTGTTACAATGAACAGGCCGATAAAACCAAACAGTACCATCATATGTGCGGTGGCGCGTTCCTTGTTTTCACCGCACTCGCTGAATTTCTGATGCTTGAAAATGGTGGGGATGATTTTGATCAGTGCCTGAACAAATCCGGCCGGATCGATTTTCTCTTTGTTGGTCTTGCCCTCCAGCAGGGCATTGGCATGCATGTCGGTAATAAAGCGTTTCAATCCAAGGGCGAATACGGCGATGGCTGCAAAAAATGTGGGAACCATGATGATGTCCACCAGCAGGTTGTTGATATAATCGTTCTGCCAGAGATGATCACCCTGGGGGGCGAAATTAAGCCAGTCGAGCCCGACCATATTGGACAGCAACCCCACCACCAGGAAAAGAACCGCCGGAATAGCCAGCAGAATGGGCAGCATGCCCGGCTTGTTCACGGCCTTTCCCAAGGCCTTGGGGGTGGCATATTCGGCAACGGCATAGGCACGCACAGCGGCCAGCACGTCACCGGGTTTTGCCCCGCGGGGACACAGGGTAGAACAGTCGCCGCAATTGTGGCACAACCAGATATCCCCGTTGCCCAGCAAACGGTCTTTCAATCCCCATGCGGTGGCGATCATCTCTTTGCGCGGGAAAGGTTTGGTATCCGGAGAAATGGGGCAGGCCACGGAGCAAGTCGCACACTGGAAACACTTTTTGACGTCCTCTCCGCCAAGTTTTCCAACTTCCTTAATAAACCCGACATCCGGTTCGACAAGGTATGCATTGGACATGATTATTTTTCCTCCTCAACACCGGCAGCGGAATGAACCGCTGCCGGACACATAATTAAGTTGCCGCGTTTAGAAGCCTTTGAAGGGGTTCGGTCCCAGGCCTTCGATGACATCCACAAAATCATTGATGATTTTGGGCAGTTGGTCATATTCATCGATGGCCACCTGGAACTGCGCCACACGCTCTTCTTCCAATGCCAGACTGGTCAGGGCGTCGCCGATTTTCTTCATGCGGATATCGGCCAGTTCACTGCCCTTGACAAAATGGCACTGGTAGTCGTCACCGTGTTTGCAGCCCAGAAGGAAGACGCCGTCCATTCCCTGGGACAATGCATCCTTGATCCAGATCACGTTCACTGAGCCGAGACAGCGCACCGGAATAAATCGGACGTCGGCAGAATAAGACATTCTGTTCAGGCCCACGATATCCAAGGCCGGCAGGGCATCATTTTCACACACCAGGCCCAATATCCGCAGGGGCGGTTCGTCGTAGTCGTCCTCTGAGGGAACGCCGATGGATTTGACCATAGAGCCGATGCTGTCAATATTGTAATCGGCAAAACCGATGATTCGTTCGGGACAGGCGCCCATGCAGGTTCCGCACCGGCGGCAGCGCGTCGGGTTGGGCTTGGGTGTGCCTTTTTCGTCGTCATCCAGTGCACCAAAGGGGCACTCCTCCGTACAGCGTTTGCACTGGGTACATCGCTGGAAGAAAAAATCCGGGAAAGTCATATCCCCCGAACGCGGGTGAACCGACACACCGCGGTTGGAAGACTCCACGCACTGGATGGCTTTCAAGGCCGCTCCGGCAGCGTCTTCCATGGACTCTTCGGTGGTCATGGCGCGGCGGATCGCTCCGGCGGCATAAATGCCGGTACGCTGGGTTTCGTAGGGAAAGCAGATAAAATTGGAATCGCAATATCCGTCAAAAAGACCGATATCACGAAATGCCGGCCCCTGACGATAAGCCAGGTTGACCACAGGATCAAACTTCGTGGCCGGCACCATACCGGCTGCCAGCACCACCATATCCGCCTTGACCTGCAGTCTTTCACCCAACAGGGTGTCGGTGGCTTCCACAATCAGGCCGTCGCCGTTTTTGGTTACGCTGACCACATTACCCTTGGTCAGAAAAATACCGGGGTCCTGCTGCATGCTCTTGTAGAAATATTCGCTGAGGCCCGGGGTGCGCATGTGCTGATAAAACACATATGCTTTACCATCGGCATCGTAGTCATCCCGCACATACTTGGCCTGTTTTAAAGAGACCATATTGGTCACAGCGCCGGCATACGCAAAATCGGCATCGTTGTCGTCCTTATCCGGGCTTTGGATAAAGACAACCGACTTGGCCTCCCTGCCGTCGGAGGGACGAAGGATCTTTCCCGCCTTGGCGATGGTTTCAAATTCCGCGTTGGTCACCACATCGGGATTGTCCGCGTAGCCGAGATGTGCATATGCTTCATTGTCCATGGAGGCGGGCTTCCATCCGGCAGCCAGCACCACGGCACCATAAAGCTCCCCGTTGGGGTCCAGCTTGAGGATATCCACCCGGCCCTCGTTATATTTCTGGTAGGCCTCGAACTGCTGCTCGGCATTAAGCTCTTTCCCGTTTTCATCCACCTTCATCTCGTCGGGCAGCGGATAGGGTACGTCGAATTCAATCTTTTCCCCCGGCTTTTTCAGGGTCACCGTGAACTCACCCGGCTGGCCGGCAAGGCGGGCCACAACGGTCTGCGTTTTGACGGTAATGTTGGGATGGGCCTCGACGGCCTTGATTTTGGCATCCACCACCGGCGGAATCAACTCCTCGAAAGGATCGGCCACGGGCAACTGACTGCGCCAGTTCAGGGCGGCACCGCCCAGCTGGGCCTCCTTTTCAACGATGGTGACCGGATAGCCGGCTTTGGCCGCATCCAGCGCGGCGGACATGCCGGTGACACCGCCTCCGATCACCAGAATTTTATTGGAAAATTTTTCCAGTTGATAGGGTTCAGGCAGTTTGACCTTCTCCACCCTGGCCATACCCATTCTGAGGTAGTCTTCGGCCATCATCTGAACCCGATCGAAGTTTTCCTCATCTTCTTTTTCCTCTTCGGTCAGTGCCGGAAACTCGGACCTCGGGTGGGACCAGGCCACGCCTTCGCGCAAATTGACGCGGTCGACGATACAGCCTTCAAAACGGAAAATATCGAAATTGACCCGACGGGAACAGGCACACAGGATCAGCGTATTGACGCCGCCCGCGATCTCTTCTTTCAGGAAATCGACACCCTCTTTGGAACACAGAACGGGGTGTATTTTGGCCGTCAACCCCTCTTCGTCGGCAACACCCTTGATGGCCTTCACATCCAGGGCTTCACCGATGCCACAACCTTCACATATATAGACACCATACTTTTTGTCCATGGATGACCTCCTACTTCCTTGCCAGGGTTTGAATGGCTTTCAGTGCCATTCCAGTAGCGTTTTGATTGGATGAAACCACGTCGGCAGGTTTGTTGGCACAACCTGCGGCGAACATGCCGCCCTTTTCAAAATCATTGATGATGAAGCCGTCAGCGTTGTATTTCAAATCCGCCGGAAGTTTGGCATTGGCGGCTGTCGGCTGCATGCCAGTGGCAAGGACAACCAGATCAACAGTCTGTTTTGTTTTTTCTCCGGTCACCGCATTTTCTGCAACTACCGTCACCGCTTTGCTGTCAGGATCTTCACTGACCTCGGCGACTTTACCTTTGATGAAGAAAACGTTTTCATCTTCCTTTATGGTTTGATAAAATTTCTCGTAGCGCTGTCCGGGGGCGCGCAGATCAATGTAGAAAATGTAAATTTTCGCGTCGGGGTAGCGCTCACGTACGTAGGTGGCCTGTTTCAAAGACGCCATGCAGCAAATGTAAGAGCAATACGGCAGATGGTTTTCATCGCGTGATCCGGCGCACTGGACAAAGGCCACGCTCTGCGGCGCCTCATTGTCGGAAGGGCGCAGAATTTTGCCCCGTGTCGGGCCGTTGGGCGCCGCCAGCCGCTCCATCATCATATTGGTGATGATGTTGTCGTACTGGCCGAATCCCAGGTTATCGATCTTGGTGGCATCATAGGGTTCCCATCCGGTGGCCCAGACGATGGCGCCGACATTCAGGTTCAGGATCTTGGCCTCCATGTTCAGGTCGATTGCGTCGTACTTGCAGGCGTCCTTGGCTTTCTGGGCGGCTTCCGTGCCGATGATCTCGGGCGACAGGATAAAGCGTGCGGGAAATGCCATTTCAAAAGGCAGATGGGCACCTTTTTTCTTGCTCATGCCAAAATTGAACAGGTCGGAAACCTCTGCACCGCAGGCTTCGGCGCAATCGCCGCAGGCGGTGCATTTCTCGTTGACATAGCGCGGCTTGATATTGACCGCCACATCATAATTGCCGGGACCGCCCTCAACTTTCTGGACTTCGGCCAAGGTGAAAACCTTAATGCGGGGGTTGTCCTTGATGCGGCGAAAATTGATTTCAAGGCCGCAGGTCGGAGGACATAGCTTCGGAAAATACTGATTCAGCTGTGCCACCCGTCCACCCAGGTACGGGTTTTTCTCCACCAAGAATACTTCATACCCTACTTCGGCAGCCTCCAGCGCAGTCGTCAAACCACTGATGCCACCGCCGACCACCATGATGCTTCCACTCGCAGGGGCGGTTGTTTCGTTCGTCATGCTATCCCTCCGTGGATCGAAGATTATTTTTTGATTCCCTACTTGCCAGCCACACTTGTCGTCAGGCGATATCCTTTGAATTCCGGGATTGGAAACTCAACACTGCGCGTTGGCATTTCTCGAATGCCGGCCCAGTATTCAGTTTCACACCCTGGCAAGGGTTCCGGCTCCCAATAAAAATCTATTGGGAGTCGGAATTTAAAAATTGTAACGAGGATATCGCCTGTTACGATTTGTCCAGGCCTGGCCTACATTAATAAAAACCTCCAGGCGCCCACAGGCGCCTGGAGGTATGGTCTAACAACAATTAATGCACAATGTTGTGCTCCCGCTCACTAAGCCGGAATAATCTGGATGTAAGGAACTTTTTTCACATCCCACTCGCCCTTTTCCGGATCGTACTTGGAGTTGACGAAGCAGAACCAGTTCTCATCATCCTGTCCCGGGTAATCGGCTTGATAGTAGAAGCCGGGGTAACGGGTCTCTTTACGATACTGGATGTGGCGCAGATGGGATTCAACGGTCCAGATACGATGGTTGATTTCCCATGCCCGCATCAGTTCGTGCAGATCACCGGCAGCCATCTTTTCGCAGTCTTCGCGCATGGTGGCCAACAGATCCATAACCACTTCCAGAGACTTGCTGCTGGTCTGATAGTAGGTAGCCGTTCCAGCACCATATTCATGGGTGGCTTTCATCAGACGATACATCATGCCTTCGGGTTTGATATAGTTGGGGTTGATATTGATGGCCGTGGTGTAGTCTTTGTACTCCAGGAAAGTGCGAACCGGTTTGTACACCAGATCGACCAGTTCTGAAGCAGACTGTTTCAGGGTCGGGGTGAAATCGGCGAAGTCTGTGGCATAGCGAACCATTTGTTTGGCAGCGATGCGACCTTCGGCATGGGAACCGGAGGAGAACTTGTGGCCGGATCCGCCGGTGCCATCGCCAGCGGTAAACAGACCTTCCACGGTGGTCATTTGTTTGTAAACCTTGCCGTTACGGGCCTTAATTTTGTAGTCGTCCGGGACCCAGTCATAGTCCGGACCGGAGGTCCAGAGGCCGCAGCAGCCGGAGTGAGAACCCAGCAGGTACGGTTCGGTGGGCATAACTTCGGAGTTTTTCTTCTCCGGCTCACAGTCCTGAGCACACCACAGGTTGGCCTGGCCGCAGGTCATGTCGAGGAAGTCTTCCCAAGCTTCGGACTCCAGGTGCTTGAGCTCTTTCTTGTCCATGGTCTCGCCCAAAGTAGCCAGCGCGGTCACGGTGTCCATCATGATGGGGCCACGGCCCTCTTTCATTTCGAACAGCATGAGGTGGTTACGCAGACAGGTCGGGGTGATGGCGGCGGTGCCATAAGGCGCATATCTTTCCAGCTCTGCCTTGGCAGCATCGCTGGCAGCAAAGTTCTCGCCCAGACCGTTGAGGGTTTTGGCCTTGAACAGCAGGAACCATGCGCCTACCGGGCCGTAACCGTCTTTAAAGCGGGCCGGGGTGAAACGGTTTTCCATCATGGTGAGTTCGGCACCGACCTTCATACACATGGTATAAGTGGAACCGGCGTTCCATACCGGATACCAGGCACGGCCTTTGCCCTCGCCAACCGAACGGGGCTGATAGATATTTACAGCGCCGCCGCAGGCAACCATCATGGTTTTGCATTTAATGATATAGACTTTGTTTTCACGCACGGAGAAGCCAACGGCGCCGGCGATCTGATTGGGAACATTGGCGTCCAGCAGTAATTCAACGATGAAGCAACGCTCGATGATGTTGTCATCGCCAATGGCTTTTTTGGCCGCTTCGGCAACGATCCGTTTGTAGGATTCGCCGTTGATCATGATTTGCCATTTACCGGTACGCACCGGCTGGGCGCCACCCTTCAGGGTGCCCATTTTCTGGCCTTTTTTACCGTCGAGGTTTTTGCCGTCTTCGGTTTTTTTCCAAACCGGCAGCCCCCACTCTTCGAACAAATGGACGGAATCGTCAACGTGGCAGCCCAGATCATAGATCAGGTCTTCACGAACGAGGCCCATCAGGTCGTTGCGGACCATGCGGACGTAATCTTCAGGAGCATTTTCGCCGATGTAGGTATTGATGGCGGAAAGGCCCTGGGCTACAGCACCGGAACGCTCCATGGCGGCTTTGTCGCACAGCAGAACGGTCTGATTGTCGCCCAACCATTTTTTAACTTCAAACGCCGTACCGCAGGCAGCCATACCACCACCTACGATGAGGACATCAACTTCACGCTCGTCTACTTCAGGATCACGTACGGCCTTGAGTTCACCCAAAGGTTTATTCGGTAATGCCATATTTTCCTCCTAATTAATGTTGCATATTGCATCAATTACGATTAGTTAAGAGATCCGCCGCTATTAGACTTTCGGGGTCGGGATGGTGTATCCGTCTGCTTCTTCGGTTGCCAGCAGACCGCTCTCCAAATCCTTGCCTTTCAAATCGTCGTATGAATTGGCGGCACCTTCGGGGGTGGTCCGGATGGGGAACTTAAAGCGTTTGATGAGACCATTGCGGAACTTGCATGTCCACATGACATCCTCGGTACCCATCATGGGCATAATGGAGCTTCCCAGGGGCACGAAATCAGCATAGCCACGAACTTCGATGGCTTGGGTGGGGCAAATTTTTACACAGGAGAAGCATTCCCAGCACTGATCCGGCTCTTGGTTGTAAGCCTTCATCGCGTCAGCGTTGAGGACCATCAGGTCGTTGGGGCAAATGTACATGCAAGCAGTTTTATCGCCACCCTTGCATCCGTCACATTTTTCCTGAATTACAAAACTTGGCATTTAATATACCTCCTAAAAAGTTTGGTTATAACAATTCAACCAACAGACTCTCTAAAAACGGTGATACTTAGCCTTACCCACACCTCCCTTCCTCTTAGTTGTCCGAGTCATATTCCTGAAATCGGACCTTTTTATCTGTTTCAAAATTAGATAAGCCTGAAACCTTGGCCCCCTCACGTGCCACCAAGGTGCATACCGGAGAAAATAACTTATAAATTCAGCAACATATCTTTAAAGCAAGGTAAAAGAAATATCACCCCGCAACCCCCTTGTCAATAATTTTTGCCCTCCGCAAACCGTAAAACTCAAAAACAATCCGGCCGGAAATTTTTGCACCAACATATAGATTTTCCCCTTTGAATAGCAACTATATATGGTATGGTTCTCACACCGGCCCAAAAGGGGCCGAGGAATCGGCAGGCGCTTGCGCCGGAGCCCGTTTTGTTCTATTTGAACCCAGATCACCGGTCCAAAAAGACGGCGGGTCGATGCGGGGCGTGCTTCCTGCTCTGCCGGCGCAGTAAAAACACTTCTTCGTGATTGTGGAGGCTGTTCCCCGATGAATGAACCTCAATGGACACCACTGGACCTGGAAGACACGTTTGGATTTGACTGCCATCCCCGGGTCGTGTGCTTTAACCACTGTTGCCGTGATCTGACCCAGGCCCTGACCCCTTACGATGTGCTGCGATTGAAAACCCATCTGGAAATAACCTATCGTGAGTTCTTCCAGCGCTACGCCATCATTTACACCGGCCAGACATCGGGCCTGCCGGTGGTTTCCTTTCGTTTTTCGCCCGATGCATTGAAAAACTGCCCCTTTGTGACACCCGACGGTTGCCGGGTATACGCGGCCCGGCCGGCATCATGCCGGATCTATCCGCTGGCCAGGGCCCTGCAGCGCTCTCGAAAGGACGGCCGCCTGAGCGCGTATTATGCCCTGATTGAAGAACCCCACTGCAAAGGGTTTAACCCCAGCCGGCAACAAACCGTGCGCCAGTGGATCGCAAGCCAGGAGCTTGAACGCTATCACTTCCACAATGACCGGCTTCTCCAACTCATTGCCTTTAAAAACATGCTGCGCCCGGGCCCCCTTTCCGCCGAACACCGGCAGTGGACCCAAATGGCCTTCTATGATCTGGATACGCTGCAGGAAAAGGCCAGGGCCGATCAGCTGCCCGGCATGGATCCCAACCTTCTCGCCCGGCTGCCTGCAAAACAAGATGATGAGGCATGGCTGACGTGGTCCATGAACTGGATTGGGCAGTTGCTGTTTGGCCGCCGGTTCGATTTTCGATGAAGTATGCAGCGGTTCAGCGAAGGGGAAAAGGTCGCATATGAAATTAATCGACAAAGTCGCGTTGGTCCCAGGCAGCATAAAAGGCATCGGCAAAGCCATCGGCCTGGACCTGGCCCGGGGCGGCGCCACAGTGGTCTATACCCATTTTGACTGGCCCGAAAGCCTGGCGGACCTGGAAGCCGATGCCGCCGCCACCGGCCGGGAGCACTGGATTGCCAAAGTCAACCTGCTGGATACCGATGCCATCGAAAAGCTGGTCCGGGACATCGTGCACCGCTTCGGCCGGCTCGACATCCTGATCAACAACATTGAACGCGGCGGCTGGCCCGTAGTTCATGGTGCCTATGTCAGCGAGCAATGGGATCTTGAACTGGCCACCACCCTGCGGGCCAAACAGTGGCTTTTCAACAGCACATTGCCCCACCTGAAAGCGACTGGGGACGGTGTGGTCATCAACATTTCCAGCATTGCCGGAATGGTCGGCCGATGCGGTCCCGCATCTTACCTGTTTAATGAAGGGTATTCCGCCGCCAACCGCGGGATCAGCATGCTCACGGAAACATGGGCCCGCCTGGGAGCGCCCGGGGTGCGGGTCAACGAACTCATGCTGGGCATCTTCGAAACCCGTCATGCCCAGTCTACCCGCGGGTGGAACCTGCTCACGGAAGCGCAAAAGCAGGCCATCATCGACCACACCCTGCTGGAACGCACCGGTCGCCTGGACGATGCGGTCAGCGCCGTACGATTCCTGATAGAGGCAGCCCCCTTTATGACCGGAAGCGTACTGCGCCTGGATGGCGGCTATGTGCTCGGAGGCGACAAAACCGCGCCCCTGCCGAAAGGGGTCGTTTAACCACCTTCGATATTTTGATTTTGAGCTTTGACATCGCCCGGCCAAAGGAATTTTGATCTTCGCCGGGATTGCCGGCCCTTCCCGATTAGTGTTGTAATCCGGCCTCGATCGTGAAACCATAGGTACTCGGTTTCACAACCGCACAACATTTCCTTGGGCCGTTCGGTTCGGTAGCCGAACGGCCCTTTTTTTGAAAGGTCGCCAATCATGCATTTTACCCAAATGGGGTTGGATCAAAAACTGCTCGACGCCATCGTGGCCATCGGATTTGAAAATCCAACCCCCATCCAGGAAAAAGTCATTCCCCTCCTGCTGAAGGAAAACAGCGATCTGGTGGGGCTGGCCCAGACCGGCACCGGCAAGACGGCAGCGTTCGGACTGCCTCTGCTCCAGCGTATCGATACCCAACTGGTTAGCCCCCAGGCGCTGGTCATCTGCCCCACCCGCGAACTGTGCCTTCAAATTACCGGAGACCTGGTCCAGTTCGCCCGGTTCCTTAAAAAAGCCCACATTGTCGCCGTTTACGGCGGATCCAGCATCGCAGAGCAAATGCGGCTGTTGAAAAAAGGCGCCCATATTATCGTGGCCACACCGGGCCGACTGCTCGACTTGATCCAGCGCAAGGCCGTCAAGACGGGCCGCATTGCGTACTGCGTCCTTGACGAAGCCGACGAAATGCTCAGTATGGGATTTCAGGAAGACATCAATGCCATATTGTCGCAAACGCCAGACGGCAGGCGCACCTGGCTCTTTTCCGCCACCATGCCCTCCGCTGCGGCGCAGATTGCCAAAACATTCATGAAAAATCCCGTGGAAATCGCCATGGGCCGCCGCAATGTGAGCGCCGAAAATATCCACCACACCTGCTATGTGGTGAAAGAAAAGGATCGATATGCGGCGTTGAAGCGCCTCATCGATTATGTGCCCGATATTTATGGCCTGATTTTTTGCCGCACCCGGCAAGAGACCCGAACGGTGGCCGAAAAACTGATGAAAGACGGGTACAATGCCGAAGCGTTGCACGGCGATCTTTCCCAGGAGCAGCGCAATTATGTCATGCGCAAATTCCGTGAGCAAACCCTGCAGATCCTGGTGGCCACGGATGTGGCCGCCAGGGGTCTGGATGTGGACGACATCACCCATGTAATCAACTATAACCTGCCCGATGAGTCCGATCGCTATACCCACCGCAGCGGACGAACCGCACGGGCGGGAAAATCGGGAGAGTCTCTGGTGCTGGTCAACACCCGTGAAGCCCGCCGTCTCCCAGAACTGGAAAAGCGCAGCGGTGTTCAATTCAGCCGCGGGAGGATCCCCCAGGGGGAGGATATTTGCGAAAAACAGCTCTTCGCCATGGTTGAAAAGATGGTCCGGGTCGATGTCAACCGCGAAGCCATCGCTCCTTATCTGCCGCCGGTATTCAAAGCCCTGGGCGCCATCGGCAAAGAAGAGCTGATCCAGCGGTTTGTCTCCGTCGAGTTTAATCGATTTCTTGACTACTACCGCAACAGTGCGGACTTAAATGCCCATTTTCCCAAAACCGCGAAATCCAGCACCAAAAACCGTCATCTGGCCGCAAAAGATGTCCAGAGCTTTTTCATCAATGTGGGGCGCATGGACAACATTCGGGAGGGGGCGATCGTCAGATTGATCTGCGATGCGGCCGGCATTCGATCGGATAAGATCGGCCAGATCTCCATGAAGCGTGAGTTTTCTTTTTTCGACGTGGACAAGCGGGAGGCCCCGAAAGTTTTCAGGGCCCTCAAAGGGGTCAAACTGGATACCCGCAAAATCGAGATCCGTTTTGCCGACAGGCCCGCCGGCGAACCCGCCCAAAAACGCAGATACAGGAAGAAATGAGATGAACGGTCAACTTAGAAAAGAGATCCACCCCGGTGTCCAGGTGGATATCGTCCTGAAAAAAGACCAGCGTTCCGGCCGGTTGACCCGGGGAGTGGTCAAAGATTTGCTCACCAAATCCGCCAGCCATCCCCATGGCATCAAAGTCAGGCTGACGGACGGCCAGATCGGGCGGGTGAAATTCATTGTTGCGGAAAACCAGGTCACCGAATAGGCCTCACGGTCGCGCAAGGCCGGCATAGATCGTCAATTCCATGAGCTTGTCGTCTGGAATGCACCGGAGCGGCTTTGCGCTATCCCGCCAGCTTCTTGATCTTGGTAATCAATTGCTCATCGCCTAAAAGGCCTGTTCCCAGCCCCAGGGCGACTGCCTGATCCCAGCTGGTCACGGGCAAACTGTCTTTGGCCAGAAAGATCAGAACGCCGAAACCGATGATCAACAAGGTTAACAGCAACGGCAACCGCACCACCAGCGACTGGAAGAAAAACATCCCGGTTTTTTCCAAAACCGTGCCTTTGGCCTTGACCGCTTCGGCAATTTCGTTTTTGTACTGGGTGGCCATTTTGGCGACAAACCCCAAGACGATCCCCAGCAGGCCGGCGACCAGATAATGGCCAATGGAGGTTGTGTAGCGAATCGTGACCTGTGTGGTGTAGGCGCCCGTCTCGTAACCTTCGGCGAACTGACTGCTGTACAGGACATTGATGGGAAACAGCTTGGGTTCGCGGGTCGAGTAAAGCGATTCCTTTTTGCCTTTTGAAGGATTGCCGTCCAGACCGGGCGCCCACACCTTAAAGGCCGCCGTGATGGAACTGTTGCGGCCCAGGTGCTCGATGCGGGCGGTATTGTGTGCCGCGCCACTTTCCGAACCACCGACAGCGACACCGGAAGAGGCCAGCGCCTGGGCATAGAACCCCTCCGGCTCCATAACTGAAACCTGAACGTTTTTGAGCGGCTCTGTGGAATGAATCACCACATAAATTTGAAAGGTATGCCCTTTCTCTGCGCTGTGGCCGGACAGCCCGGCTTCGAAAGTCGGACTGCAATACCCCTTTGCGGCAATCAAAAATACCACAAACGCCAGACTGCACGGCAATCCCCATCTTTTCATGGCACCCTCCAGACAATAATGGTGTACACCTCAATCCGAAAGCGTGAGACACAATGTATTTTGGCCCTATTGCGTAGCGCCGGAACCCATCAATCGGCTTTGCATCGGCCGCCTTGCTGACGTGGCGCATGCAGCCGGTTATCCGCTGTTTCGGGTATGGCTATTTGTGCGAATCTGTTTGCTGGACATTCCCCAGACAAAAAATTGAATCCACTCGAAACCGAACAACAGCAAAGCCGAATCGCTGTTTTTAAGCTTGCGTCTGAGGTCGGGCTTGATCCGGTAACGCTTGAGAAAACTGCTGCCGAACAGGAATTCACGGAACGCATCCATGTTATATGCGGCCATAAAGGCCATCCTGGCCTTGGCCCCCTGCGGGCCTTCCGCGCCCCATGGATCATTCTGGAACAGCCGCCTGATTTGAGCCCAACGCAGGGTCATGTCATGGTAACGTTCGGCCTGCTGGTCCCTGGCCCAGGTCCCCGCCGTCCATTGCTGGGCTTCGTGCTGTCCCATGCAGAAATCGGGGGGGCGGAAAAAATGAACAGTTGAGCTGCGACCGCTGACGCCGTCGAAAAGGGCCCCCTGTTCCACCGGAAAAGTACGGCAGGTATCGGGCCGGTCCGGGTAAACGCTGCAACCGGCATCCGTCAGGAAGGGGCAGGTGTGCGCATCGTTTTCAGCCATTCGCAGTAATACTTCCGGGAAAAAGTGCCCCTCGCGCCGGACCACGTCCACGTACAGATCGATAAAGTCGCCGGTGGTAACCTGCAGGCATCGGCTTAACCGCAGCACATCATAAGGATACAGGAAAAGGTTCAGGTTGCGGCAGCACCGGTTGAAACAATCCAGCCCGCTATGGCACTTGAAGCAAAACCGGTCGCCGGGCCCCAGATGTTTCCCGGGTATTTTGTCCAGATTGTTTTCTTCGATATATTTCATTGTGCATTACCCTGAGTGGCATGGGGACGTATATCAGGTTATCCGTTAATCATTGATTAACGGATAACCTGATATACGTCCCCAATTTAAACAATGATTTCAGCGATGGTCATTTTTATCTTCTGATTGAACCCCACTTCCCGGCGCAATTGCCGCTCCAGTTGTGCCAGGGCCACATAGTGCGGGGTGCGGTCTAAACGACTGTCATCCGCTTTTCCGCACTGCAGGTAAAAATCATCGCAACCGGGGCCGTCCTGGCGCTGTCCGTCGGGCCTGCGCAGTGTATGGGGAATGCCATGCAGGCGGCAGATCATGGGCCGGTGGGCATAGAGCACACACCGACCTTTTTGGTTCAGCGGGCACATCACCCGCACCGTCCCGCCACGGCGCTGCATATCCGCCGCCTGATGGATGGCCGCCGCAGCCTGCTGCCTGAGCTGCCTGGACTGATCCGGTGGCAGCTGAGCCATTCCCTGGCGCAGAAGGATCGATTCCAGGAGTGTGTGGTGATAAAACCGAGTCCGGCAGCAGTTGTTCTCGCAGCCATTGCAAACGAAACCGGATTCGGCGGCGGCCTGGCCATAGGCCTTATCCATGCCGTCGAACAATCGGGCGGCGCGGACTTTAAACTGAGCGGGAATATCCATGGACCATTTCATTTTAAAAGGTGGGCGACGGGAAAAAAATCCGGGCGTATAATGAAAGTGCATAGCGGTCCGTCATACAGGCCAGCAAGTCGCAGACCTGCCGTTGTCTGGATGCACCGTTGGATTCCATGGCCGGCAGCCGCATCTTTTTCAACTCGACGACCAAATCGGCTTCATTTTCCAGAAAATAGGCGTACAGCTCCGACATGATCTTCTTGGCTTTCACAAATTCATTGTGCACCCGGGGGGATCGGTACACCATATCATACAGAAAACGGCGCAGCTCCGTCATGGCCCCGAACACCCGGTCACTCATATTCAAAACCAGTTCATCATTGACCGGCCGGCTGTTGTGAATTAAATCCGTCATCATGGTCGTAACCCGCTCATGGGGGGTCCGCCCTAATATTGCAACGCATTGCGGCGGTATCTGCCGTCGGGCAACAACCCCGCTTCGAATGGCATCGTCGAGATCGTGATTCAGATAGGCCATGATATCGGCAACACGCACCACGCGGCCCTCCACCGTGGACGGAAGTTCACGCGGATCATCCGGCATGATCTTGCCATAGCCTTTGGAGTGGCGCAAAATACCGTCGCGAACTTCATAGGTCAGATTGAGGCCGCCGCCCATATTTTCCAGCACCTGAACGACCCGTAAACCCTGAGCCTGATGGGAAAAGGCCGACGAAAAGATCTCCTTGAGTATCGTCTCTCCGCCATGGCCAAACGGGGTGTGGCCCAAGTCATGCCCAAGCGCGATGGCCTCGGCCAGATCTTCATTTAAAAACATGGCGCGGGAAATCGTCCGCGCAATCTGGGCCACCTCCAGGGTGTGGGTCAACCGCGTACGGTATTCATCCCCGGATGGATTCAAAAAAACCTGGGTTTTGTATTTCAACCGCCGAAAGGCATTGCTGAACAGGATTCGGTCTTTGTCCACCTGGAAGGCGGTACGAATCGGGCAGGCGGACTCGCTTTCGGTACGGCCTTTCGTAGCGGCGCTCAAACACCCGAAAGGCGACATAAAATTGGCTTCGCGTTTTTCGAACTCTTCCCGCAATGTTGACGGGGTCCTGGATTTAGTCAACTCTGCTTGTCGTCTCATGGGTCATCAACCTTGGCTTCATACCCCCGGCTGCAGGCAAAATCAAGATTACCCCTTTGCGTGTTAACAGCAGCGGCCGGATATGGTATAGCATCAGCGCAGGCATACGAACACACGGTAGCGCATAATGCAATGGCAGGCAAGACATTAAACCAACGGCGCCAATGCCCAACCCGAAACCCGCAACGCAATGTCATTGCTTCAACTGCCTTTCGGGTTTCGTCCAGGGTACGGCCAGAGGCGTCTTCAGGGCATGGTTCGTCGTCACATCAGCACCGAGTTTTAGTGCCGCGCAGGATCAGCGTATCGCACTGTCTGTTTGCACAACGCCCGGAACGCGCCTTAGCGGCACTGAAACGACTGTGCGTATGGCAACAAACCATACCCTGAAGACACCGGGTATTGAAAGCCGGAAGTTGGGTCATTAACTTAAGACCTTCTTGAATTGCAAAGCGAAACTGAACTTATGGCTGATTTTTTACCCAGCCGTCGAACACTCCGGGACAAGGTCTCAAATATAATGAACGGCCACCACTTGATACTGGGTCAACTCACCGACTTCATCAGCGGCGATACCTTGGACGATACCCTGGACGAACGTCTGCGGCAGCACATCGGCCATATTCTGGTTGAACAAAAACGGTTTGAAAAAAAAGATATCACCCCCCGCCACGAGTTGGAGTTCAATGCCGATGGCAAGTGTGCACGGCTTTTCATCACCTACCTGGTGCGACTGGGCGATTTGATTGCCATGATCATTCAATACGGGCCGGGGTCCCTGGTGACCCGGCATCGGCCGGCGCTGGCCATGGCTCGACTGGTCAGCCGTTATCAGATTCCCGTGGTGGTGGTAACCAATGGTGAGCAAGCCGATATCCTGAATGGCGCAACGGGAAAGGTCGAAGCCGCCGGCCTGGACAACATTCCCGGCCGGGATCAGATCGCGGAGCGGATCAAACAACACTCCTGGTCCCCTCTGTCGGACCGTCGGCGTGTCATGGAAGCGCGTATCCTGATGGCCTTCGAAATCGACGACCGTTGCCCCTGCGACGACAGCGTGTGCAGGCTCAACGGCGAATAACCTGATATACGTCCCCCCCCCAGGCAAAGGAATATCAATGAAACAGGAATCCACATCGAACGATCACCTGGACCTAATGCGACACGCTTTGGAACTGGCGCAGCTGGCCCTGGACCGCGGGGAGTTTCCCGTGGGATGCATTTTAGCCTATCAGGGGCAGATTATCGCCAGGGGAGAGCGCAGGGGTACCCGCCGACAGGTTCCCAGCGAACTGGACCATGCCGAAATGATTGCGCTGCGCCACCTGGAATCCCTGTCCGGCCCCATGGATCGAAAAGCCATCACCCTCTATGCCACCCTTGAACCCTGCCTCATGTGTTTCGGCGCCCTGCTCATCAGCGGCATTGGCACCATCGTATATGCCTATGAAGACGCCATGGGCGGCGGCACGACCTGTAATCGACACCAATTGGCGCCGCTGTACAAGGACAATGCCGTCCGGATCGTTCCGGGGATTGGTCGCAAGCAGAGCCTGCAATTGTTCAAGGCCTATTTTTCGAATCCGGACACGGGTTACTGGCGCGGCAGCCTGCTGGCCGACTATACCCTTTCGCAACCCTGACCAGCCGCCGGCCAAAGAGCCAACCCACCAGGAAAGATATTTTTTTCTTGCAATTGTCCATACCTTTCTATAATAAAACAAGATTTTAAAACCAGGATCTTATGGATGCCGCTTTTTCTGCAGCAATTTCAGTGCAATTGTGGTATTCAGACTTAATCGTTAACCCTGTGACCCAGGAGGTGTCCGCATAGCTCAAAACAAATTCCAAAGATACCCTCAGGAACCAAGGACCCGGATCAACAGCAATATCCGTGAGAAGGAAGTCCGGGTAATTGATCCAGACGGCAACCAGATTGGTGTCGTACCGATTCATCAAGCCCTTGCGGCCGCCAATGATTTCGGACTCGATCTGGTGGAAGTGTCGCCCAATGCCAAACCGCCGGTTTGCAAAATCATGGACTATGGCCGCTATAAGTATGAGCAGACGAAAAAACAGCAGGAAGCAAAAAAGAAGCAGACCACTTTTCAGTTGAAAGAGATCAAGGTGCGGCCTAAAACGGGTGACCACGACCTGCAAACCAAACTCGGCCACATTAAAAAATTTCTGGACCGCAAGGACAAGGTGAAGGTCACCTGCATGTTCAGAGGCCGCGAAATTGCATTGTCCGGCCGCGGCAGAGAGTTGCTGAAGCAGATCGCCGCCGAAGTCACAGATATTGCAGCCGTTGAACAAGAGCCAAAGTTTGAGGGGCGCACCATGACCATGGTGCTGGCGCCCAAATAATATACGCCGCATCGGCGGCGGTATTGAGATAAATTCATGTTGGCGTGGGTTGGGACAGTCACATCGCTCGCGCCATCACCTTTTTTTGTGGGCGGCAACGGATAGTTATGATCATACGGACGATAGACCGAATCAACGCATACGGAATCACGACAGGAGAAACCCAAAATGCCTAAAATCAAGACAAACCGGTCGGCTGCCAAACGTTTCAAGAAAACCGGTAGCGGAAAATACGCTTTTTCCAAATCACACGGCAGCCATATTTTGACTAAAAAGACTACCAAGCGTAAACGAAGCCTGAGACAGGCACAACTCATCAAAACCAGCGACATGAAGGAAGTGCGGCGGTTGCTGCCTAACGGATAGCGCGGTTATGAGTTGATATGAACCCCCTTCGCCGGGGGAGCTGTTGAAAAAAGGAGAGATCAATGCGTATCAAAAGAGGATATAAAGCGCGCCAGCGTCGCAATAAGGTTCTGAAACTGGCCAAGGGTTTTCGCGGCGGGCGCAGCAAATTGTACCGTACCGCAGCCGATGCGGTGGATAAGGCGCTGATGTACGCCTACCGTGACCGGCGACTGCGCAAGCGTGATTTCCGCCGCTTGTGGATTGCCCGCATCAATGCCGCCGTTCGGATGAACGACCTGACCTACAGCAAATTCATCCATGGGCTGAAAAAAGCCGAGGTCGCTCTGGACCGCAAAGTCCTGGCGGAACTTGCCATATCCGACCCCGCGGGTTTTGCGCAAATCACAGCGATGGCCTCACAGCAGTAACAGAGCACCCTGTTTCCCGTAGTAAGCCGATGTAGACGGCGACTGCCATAGCCAAACGGGCAGTCGCCGGCCATGCCCGCAACCTTCACTCAGAGACTGACAGTGGATTCAACCATCGATCAAATCAACTCGGAAGCGGTTCAAGAGATAGACCTTGCAGCCACTGCCGAAGATGTCCAATTATTGAGCACAAAGTATCTGGGACGCAAGGGCGTCATCACCCAATTCCTGCGCAATATTTCCAACCTTCCGGTGCAGGAGCGCCCCATGGCGGGGAAAAAAGCCAATCAAGTTAAAAAAAAGATCGACGCCCTGTGCCGGCAGGCCCTTGAACGCCTTGAAAACGCCTCCACGGCTGCAGCCGGTGAAATTGATGTCTCCCTGCCCGGCCGCAGGGAGTCGACGGGTTCTTTGCATCCCATCACCCGTGTGACCAATGAAATCTGCGATATCTTCACTCGAATGGGATTCGAGGTGGTAGAGGGACCGGAGGTCGAAAGTGACTATTATAATTTCGAAGCCCTCAATATCCCCAAAAACCACCCGGCCCGGGACATGCAGGACACATTCTACGTCTCGGAGGACATTGTCCTGCGAACCCACACGTCGCCAACCCAGCCAAGGGTCATGGAAAAACAGTCGCCGCCGGTTCGTATTATCGCCCCGGGCAAAGTGTATCGCTGCGATTCCGATCTGACCCACACCCCCATGTTCCATCAAGTCGAAGGCCTGCTCGTCGATAAAGACGTCTCCTTCGGTGATCTGAAAGGCACCCTGACCAGCTTCGTTCACCAGATGTTCGATCCGCAAACCCGGCTTCGGTTCCGTCCCAGTTTCTTTCCCTTCACGGAACCCAGTGCCGAAGTCGATATCCTCTGTGTCATTTGCCGTGGCAAGGGCTGCCGTGTCTGCTCACACACCGGCTGGTTGGAGGTGCTTGGATCCGGCATGGTGCATCCGGCGGTATTTGAAAATGTCCACTACGACACCGAACACTATACCGGCTTTGCTTTCGGCATGGGGGTCGAACGGATCGCCATGCTGAAATACCAAATCGACGACATTCGGAAGTACTTTGAGAACGATATACGATTTCTAAGGCAGTTCTGAATGGATGCCTCGGAATTATATTGATAGAGATTTGGCGGCTGCCCGTAATGACAAATCAAAAAAAACCAAATATCAAATGTGGATGGGGCCTGGTTCGAACTCAAACCGACAGGATTCCTCCCTTTGGGTTTTGAATTTTGCCCCTTGATATTCAATACTTAGGAATGAACCGCGCATAAAAAACCGCATTTTTGCGGATCATTAAGGTTATACTCCCATGAAAGCAAGTCTAAGCTGGCTGAAAGATTACATCGACCTTGAGACGGATGTCGATCAACTGGCCCAAAAACTCACCATGGCCGGCCTGGAAGTCGATTCGGTCGTTGACCGTTTCAGTTTTCTTTCCACGGTGCTGGTGGGACGCATCACTTCGGTTTTGCCTCACCCCCAGGCTGACAAACTCAAGCTGTGCATGGTTGAAGCGGGAAACCGGAGCTACCCGGTAGTCTGCGGTGCACCCAACGCCGCGGAAGGCATGCTGGCGCCACTGGCACTGGCGGGAACCGAATTGATTGATGGCACCGTGCTGAAAGAATCCACCATTCGCGGGGAACGCTCCCATGGAATGCTGTGCTCCGAAGCCGAGCTGGGACTGGGAGCGGACCGTTCGGGCCTAATGGTCCTGGACACCCATCTGGTCCACGGTACGGCCCTAAACCAGGCGCTGGGTCTATGCGACCCGGTATTGGACATCGACCTGACCCCCAACCGTCCGGACTGCCTGAGCGTTTTAGGTATCGCCCGGGAGGTGGCCGCGTTGCAGGGAACACCGCTGAAACGCCCGGCCATTCAACTGCCGGAGGAAACCGGAGACATCAGCACGTACACTTCCGTTACCATCAAAGCACCGGACCACTGTCCGCGCTATTCCGCGCGGCTGATCGTCGACCTCAAAGTGGCCCCGTCCCCCTTCTGGCTCCAGGATCGCCTGCTATCCGTCGGTTTGCGTCCCATCAACAACCTCGTGGATATCACCAACTTCGTGATGATGGAAACCGGCCAGCCGCTGCACGCTTTTGATTTTGACAACCTGGCCGAACATCGCATCGAAGTGCGAACCGCCCGGGACAACGAACCCTTTACCACCCTGGACGGAAAAGAACGCACCATGAGTGCAGACATGCTGATGATCTGTGATGGTAAAAAGCCGGTGGGTATCGGCGGTGTCATGGGGGGGATGAACTCGGAAATCCAGCCCGGGACCACCCGCGTCCTTCTGGAAAGCGCTTGCTTTAGCCCCACCAGTATACGCAAAACCGCCAAACGGTTGGGGCTCAACACCGACGCCGCCCACCGATTTGAAAGGGGCGTCGACCCTGACGGAACGTTGTATGCACTGGACCGGGCCGCCGACCTGATGGCAAGGCTGGGACAGGGCACCCTGGTCGGCGGCACCATCGACCAAAAGCACGATCTTCCCCGGCCGGCAGTCATCGACTTGAGTGTGACGCATGCCAACCGGGCCCTGGGAATCAACCTGAGCGCCGATGAAATAACCACCCTGCTCGAACCCATCGAATTTAAATGCACTGCCGTAAAAGATGACATGCTCAGGGTTGAAGCGCCCAGTTTCCGCGTTGATGTCAGCCGGCCCCAGGATGTAATGGAAGAAATCGCCCGCCTTTGGGGCTACGACAATATCCCGACAACATTTACCACTATTCCGGCATTCTCCCGTGCGCCGTCCAGACTGCTGAGCCAGCGCCAGCGCATACGTGAGCACTTTTGCGGCATGGGGTTTTCCGAAGCCATCAATTACAGCTTCATCCATTCGGCATCTTGCGACCGATTGCGTTTTGGCGAAAACGACCCCCGTCGCCGGACTGTGCAAATTCTCAACCCGCTCACCGAAGACCAGGCCGTGCTGCGTACCAGCCTGGTTCCCGGTCTTCTCGAAAGCATGCAACGCAACATTGCCCGGCAGTCCAGAACCCTGAAGCTTTTTGAAACGGGCAAAATTTTCATCAGCCGCGGCCAGGATGCCCAGCCGGTGGAAAACGAAATTCTGGCCGGTTTGTGGACCGGCCTGCGGCAGGCCGCCGGCTGGTATGCCCAGCCGGTGGAATGCGATTTTTTCGATCTCAAGGGGGCCATAGAGAACCTGTTCGAGTCCCTTGGAACCGATGACATTCATTTTACCCGGCTCGCACCGCAGGATTGTACCTATACCCGGGCCGGCACAACGGCTAGAATCCTGGCAGGTGAACGCTTGCTGGGAATCGTGGGAGAAGTGCATCCCGGGGTCTTGAAGGCCTACGACCTGAAACAGACGGCCTTTGTGTTTGAAATGGACCTCAATGCGCTGATCGATCGGATTCCGGAAGGAATTCATGCCCAGCCGCTGCCAAAATATCCGGCCACGTCCCGGGATGCCACCCTGATCGTGGACCAGTCCCTGGAATCCGACACTTTGCTGGCACAGATCCGGCAGATGGATCAGGAACTGGTCGAGGCGATTCAACTGTTCGACGTCTTTCAGGGGGATCCGGTCCCTGAAAACCGTAAAAGCGTTTCCCTGAGAATCATCTATCGATCGAACCGTGAAACACTGGAGGACGATACCGTCAACCAGGTTCATAAAACCATCACCGATCATCTGGTGGCCAAGTTTAAGGCCGGTCTGCCCGCATAGGTGGACAAAGCCTTTGAATGATGATGAAAACGCCGGGTTATCAGGAGCGGGAGCATTTATGTCCGCAACATCACCCTATTCATCACTGATACCTGACAAATTGTATTTCCGCATCGGTGAGGTCAGCCGCATCGCCGGTGTGCCGTCATCTGTCCTGCGCTTCTGGGAAACTGAATTTCCCCGCATTAAACCCCAGCGGACCGAAGCCGGCCAGCGGGTTTACCGCCGCAGGGAAGTGGAGTTGATCCTGACCATCAAACACCTGCTTTACGACCTTAAATTCACCATCAAGGGTGCCCGGCGGCACCTTAAAAAAAGTCCCGGTGCCGCGCCATCCATAACAAAACATGATCTTGCCCGCCTGATTCGAAACGAGCTGCGGGGCATACGGAATTTGTTGGAGTAAGCCCGGTTCCGGCAAACCGGAAATCAGCCGCCGCAGCTCAGAAGTGTCCGGCGCAAGCTTGACATTAAATCCAGATGCCAAATATCAATTAATGCCTCTGGTCGATTTTAGCTATGATCAGACCCAACCATTTTTTGGACTTTGGATTTTGATATTTGATACCGGCTGACCCAGGACCCGTCTCGTGCAGCCGGAAAAATTTTCATTTCACCATGAATTTCCCTCCATAGTTAAAACCAGTTGACATGATCAGGGCGTTGTCTTATATAGATCCTTTGGTAAGCGGGCATAGCTCAGTTGGTAGAGTACAAGCTTCCCAAGCTTGGTGTCGCGAGTTCGAATCTCGTTGCCCGCTCCACCAATTAAGTCCGGTTTTCGTCTGATCAAAGCAAGATTAAGCAGGGCTTTAAACAGGTGATGGTTTAAAGATGCAATTCAGATGACGGGTTCCATTTAACGGGTACTTTTTTTCGGTACGTAAAGAACTGCTTTTTTTCTGGGGACGGGCTTCATGCCCGTTTTTGTTTTTCGATGGGAGCGAGCACCACAATATGAGCGACCAAGCAGACACAGATGCGGCACAGATTGTGGGTGCCGGGGCCAACCCCATCGTGGTCAGGATCTGGCAACTGGCGGAGCCGTTATGTCAGGGGGAAGGCATGCAATTGGTCCATGTTGAGTACCAGCGCGAACGCGGTGGCAGAACCCTGCGGCTCTACCTGGACAAACCGGGCGGCGTCACACTGAATGACTGCGCCGCCATCAGCCGCCAACTCGGGGACATTCTCGATGTGGGCCTCGAAAGAGAGACCGCTTACCGGCTGGAAGTTTCGTCTCCGGGAATCAACCGCCCCCTTGGAAAACGCAGCGACTTTGAACGGTACCGGGGGCGGCGCATTAAAATAAAATCGGCATTTCCACTGGAGGGCCAAACGCATTTTACCGGCATATTAAACGATATCGATACCCTGAAGGTTAATTTGGCCATTGACAATAAAACGGTTGATATCCGATTTACCGATATCGTCAAAGCGCACCTGATTGAATACTAATATTTTGGTTACTTACGAAGTCGTCATACTTAACGGAGAAATCGCATGATTATAGCAGACATCAAACGGGTCGTAGAGCAAGTGAGCCGCGACAAGGGGATCGATCGTCAAATCCTCATTGATGCCCTTGAAGAGGCGCTGCGTTCCGCAGCCCGCAAAAAATTCGGCGCCAAAGTCGACATTGAGGCCCATTTCAATGAAGAAAGCGGCGAAATTGAAGTATTTCAGTTCAAGGAAGTGGTCGCCGAACTGGAAGACCCGGATCTGCAAATCACCATTGAAGAAGGCCGCCAACTGGACCCCGAATGTGAAATCGGGGACAGCCTGGGCACCAAAATGGATGCCTCCACCTTTGGCCGCATTGCGGCACAATCCGCCAAGCAGGTCATTATCCAGAAACTCAAAGATGCCGAACGGGACGCCGTTTATGCCAACTTCATCGACCGAAAAGGCGAAATCATCAATGGAATCGTGCAACGTTTTGATCGCGGCGATATCATTGTCAACTTGGGCAGCACCGAGGGCGTTGTTCCGGTGCGCGAACAGGTTCCACGGGAAAGCTACCGTCGCGGCGACCGTATCCGCGCGCTGATTCTGGACGTGCTCTACGAGACCCGCGGCCCGCAGATCGTGCTCACCCGGACCCATCCTGATTTCCTGGTCATCCTGTTCAAGACTGAAGTCCCTGAAATTGCCGAAGGCATCGTTGACATCAAGGGCGCCGCCAGGGAACCCGGTGTCCGCGCCAAAATCGCGGTCGCCTCCCAGGATTCCGATATCGATCCGGTTGGGGCCTGTGTCGGGATGAAGGGCAGCCGCGTTCAAAATGTGGTCCAGGAGTTGCGGGGGGAAAAAATCGATATTATTCCATGGCATGTAGACGCTGCCAAGTTCGTCTGCAATGCTTTGGCCCCGGCGGAAATTGCCCGCGTCATTATCGATGAGGAAGATCGCCTGATGGAAGTTATCGTCCCGGATGATTATCTTTCAGTGGCCATTGGAAAGCGGGGACAAAATGTCCGGTTGGCGTCTAAACTCACGGGCTGGCATCTGGATGTAAATAGTGAGACCCAATACAACCAGACCATGCAAAATGGCTATGACTCCCTGGTCAAAATCACCGGTGTGGGAGCATCCATGGCGGACGCGCTTTTTGAAAAAGGCCTCTATTCTGCGGAAGAGCTGGCCAATGCAACCATTGAAGACCTGATCCAGGTCCGCGGCATCGGCGAAGAAAAAGCAAAACAAATTGTCGCCGGTGCGCAGGAATGGGTGGAAGCCGAAATCAAACGAAAAGCGGCGGAAGAAATTGCCGCCCGGGAAGCTGCGGCAGCCGAACCTGAAGAAGCGCAGGCCGAAGAAACAGATCCCGAAGCGACGCCCAACGGTACTGAAGCCGATGCTTCGATTGAAACCCCGGCATCAGTTCCGGCGGAAGATGCGCCGCAAGAACCGCGACCCGAAGACGGGTCAACGGCAAGTTAAACAGGCTGTTTCCGGATTATTGATGGGTGGTTGGCCTCAAAACAGCACTGGGCCCTTTCCGGAAACCCTGCGATAAAAAAACGATGAGATCAACACCTCACAGGAAACAATACTTCAATTGAAGGGGGATGGATGACACAACCCAAGAAAAGAGTGTACGAGCTGGCGCGCGAGCTCAACATGACCAACAAGTCGCTGCTGGAAAGAATCAGCTCGCTCGATCTTGGCCTCAATTCCCATATGAGCACCCTGGATGAAGACATCGAAGCGCGTATTCGTCATTTCATTCAGGGGGGAACCGAACCGACATTGGTGGAAAAGCGTGTCAAGCCGACCGTCATTCGTCGCCGGCGCAAAGTCGTTGAGGCAACATCGCCCCCTGAAGAACTGCAGGCAACAGTCGCGGAGGCTGAGCAAGAACCCGTTCAAAAAGAGGCTGAAGAAGAGGTGGCCGCACCCGGCCCGGCCGAAGCCGGTGCAGCGCCCGAAGCGGATCGCCCGGCCCAGATCGAGCCGGAGCCGGTTGATGAACCTGACCAGCCCGAGGCGCCAGCGAAAATCCTTGAAACGGCAGAGGCGCACGAGACTGCAGAGGAAGACAAAACCGCCGCTGAAGCAGTTGAACCCGAGGCGGTCGTGGAAAAGCCGGCCAGCGATAAATCCGTGGAAACCCCACCCGATGCCGAAGAAGCGGTCAGCGCAGGGTCAGTTCCAGCGGATGAACCGCAGCCCCTTTCAGACGCCGAATTGAAACCGGAACAGAAACCGGCGCCGAAAACCAAGAAAAAAAAGGAAGCGGCTGCAAAAATCATCAAGCTGCCGGAAAAACCAACTGCCCCCGTATCGCAAAAACCAGCAGATATGGAGCCCTCTGCCGAAGCGCCGGTCCGTTCCGTAAAAAGACCCGCCCGGCCTGAACCGATAGCTCCCGTAGAGCCGCTGCCTTTAGACGAGCGCGGCAAGAAAAAAGGCAAAAAGAAAGGTATCCGCCAGGAAGAAGCACTGCCGGAAAAGCGTTTCCAGAAAAAACGATCGTCCTTTAGAAAAAAATCGGTGGTGGAAGGCGCTGATTTATACAGCAAACAACAACGGGGCCGAAAGGGGCGCAAGGGCGCAAAAGGCAAAGGCGCCGCCATCGGCCAGAAAACACAAATCACCACAGCAAAGGCCATCAAACGTCGGGTTAAAGTCGACGAGACCATCGTGCTGGCGGAACTGGCCAAGCGGATGGGCATAAAAGCAGCTGAAATGATTGCCAAACTCATGGGCATGGGCGTCATGGCCACCGTAAACCAGACCATTGACTATGAAACCGCCTGCCTGGTGGCCGCAGAGTTTGACTATGAAATCGAAAAAGCCAACTTCGAAGAGGAAGTGATCCTGCAGGTCACCCAGGAAGATGACCCCGACAAACTGGCACCGCGCCCGCCGGTGGTCACCATCATGGGGCATGTCGATCACGGCAAGACCTCCCTGCTGGATGTCATCCGCAAGTCCAGCGTCACATCCGGAGAGGCCGGCGGTATCACCCAGCATATTGGCGCTTATCTGGTCGCCACGGATAAGGGTCGCATCGCCTTTCTGGACACCCCCGGCCATGAAGCTTTCTCGGCCATGCGAAACCGCGGCGCCCAGGTCACCGATATCGTCATCCTGGTGGTCGCTGCAGATGACGGCGTCATGCCGCAAACCGTTGAAGCCATCAACCACAGCAAGGCCGCACAAGTGCCGATTATCGTTGCCGTAAATAAAATGGACAAACCGGATGCCAATCCCGAACGGGTGACGCGCCAGTTGTCGGAAATCGGTATCGTGCCTGAAGACTGGGGAGGCGACAGCATCTTCGTCCAGGTTTCGGCCAAAGCAAAAACCGGCATTGACGACCTGCTGGAAATGATATTGCTTCAATCCGAAATGCTCGAACTCAAGGCCAATGCCGACAAACTGGCCGTGGGTCATGTGGTGGAAGCCAAACTGGATTCCGGCCGCGGCCCGGTGGCCACGGTCCTGGTCAAGGAGGGAACCCTCAAAACCGGCGACCCCGTGGTTTGCGGTGTGCACTACGGAAAGGTTCGCGCCCTGCTCAACGATCGCGGACTGAAAGTTGAAACGGCGGGCCCATCCATGCCGGTGGAAATCATCGGACTTTCCGGAGTACCCATGGCCGGTGACGAAATGGTGGCGGTCAAAGACGAAAAGGATGCCAAACAAGTCAGCCAGCACCGCACCCAGAAACAGCGCTCCAAGGATCTGGCCAAGACCAGCCGCCTGAGTCTGGACAAATTGTTTGAAAAGATGCAGCAGGGCGAATTGAAGGACCTCAACCTCATCATCAAGACCGATGTGGACGGTTCCATGGAAGCCATTCGGGATTCTTTGCTCAAATTGTCCAACGAAGAGGTCAATATCAACATTGTTCATGCGGCCACCGGCACCATCACCGAATCGGATATCTCGCTGGCCGCCGTCTCTGATGCCATCATCGTGGGCTTCAACGTTCGCGCCAACGCCAAGGTGCAGGAAATGGCCGCCGAGGAGCACGTCGATATTCGTTACCACAATATCATCTATAATGTAATCCAGGAAATCAAGGACGCCATTCTCGGTCTGATGAAGTCAACCTTTGAAGAACGCGTGCTGGGACGGGCAGAAGTCCGTCAAACCTTCCACGTTCCCAAGGTGGGCACGATTGCCGGCTGTTACGTTACAGACGGGAAGATAGAGCGGGGACAACTGACCCGCCTGCTGCGCGACGGCATTGTCATTTATGACGGTAAAAACGAATCTCTGCGACGCTTCAAGGACGATATCAAAGAGGTCAGCAGCGGGTACGAGTGCGGCATCGGACTCGAGAATTATAATGACATCAAGGTGGGTGACACCATCGAAAGCTATTACCTGGAAGAGATACGTCCGGAAATGGAATAATGACCAGAGGATCGTCGGCATCGCCCCACATGGTGGTCGGAATAGGCATTCTTATATTTCGACTTCACGGGTGCCGGTCGCTGAAAAGCAAACGCTCGGTGGTCAAAGCCATTATCGCCCAGATCCGGAACCATTTTAACGCATCGGTGGCCGAAGTCGGGGCCAACGACATTTATCAAAGAGCGGAGATCGGATTCTCAATGGCCGGATCAGATCACAAAGTAATCAATTCTAAAATCGACAAAGCGGTAAACTTTGTGGAAGAATTGGGACTGGCGGAGTTGATCGACACGGAAATTGAAATCATTCACCTGTAACCCCGGCCCTGATCCAGAGCGGCCTTGGATACCGGAATACCCTTGGTCACCGAACCCGGAAAGTTGAACCCGGCAGAACATGAAACCATTTTCGCGTAGCGCCCGAGTAGGCGGCCAGATTCAAAAAGAGCTGGCCGAACTGCTTCAAAAAGAGATCAGCGACCCGCGGCTGGCGCGAGCCACTATCACGGCCGTCAAAATGAGTCGCGATCTGCGAATTGCAAAAGTCTACTTTGCAACCGAGGGAAAACAGGGTGCCGTCGAAGATGCGACAGAAGGATTCAACCGGGCACGCGGATTCATTAAAAAAGAACTGGCCCAGCGCCTTGGGCTCCGATACATGCCCGATCTCAAATTTTTTTACGACGACGCCATCGACCGAGGCGCACGTATGGAAGAACTGATCAAAATGGTGAAGGACGAATGATAAAACGCATCATTGACCAGATCAATAAAAGCCGATCGATATTGGTTGTTTCGCACGCCAATCCGGATGGTGACGCCATTGGTGCCCTGCTGGCCACTGGCCTGGCGCTCAGATCCATGAACAAAACAATCTATATTTATAATGAAAGCGTCATTCCCACGGTGTATCGTTTTCTGCCTTCGGTTCATGCAATCAGCCAGGAAACAGCGCCATGGATCAATAAAACACTGGACGCTGTGGTGGTTCTGGATTGCGGCGCAATCGAACGGGTGGGCAAAGTGGCGCCGATTATCGGCAAGGCGCCCTTGATTATCAATATCGACCATCATGTGACCAATACCCGCTTCGGCCATATGCACTTGATCGACGCCGATGCATGCGCGACGTCTGAAATTATCTACCGCATCATCAAGCGGTTGGGGGTCAATTTCAATTGCCCCATAGCAACGGCCATCTATACCGGCATTCTCACGGACACGGGCTCATTTCGATTTTCCAATACCAATCAGGCCGCTTTCGCCATATGTGCGGATATGATCGCCAACGGCGCAAACCCCTACGAGGTCGCCCAGCATGTATACGGACACTATTCCCTTGGCCGGATCAAGCTGCTGAACCTGGCCCTGGACTCCCTGGAAATTTCGCCCAACGGCAAAATGTCCATCATGTCACTAACCCAGGGAATGCTGGACGAAACCGGCACCCAAACCGAAGATATCGACGGCATCATCAACTATGCCCGACGCATCGAAGATGTCAAAATTGCAGCCCTGATCCATGAAGTGGCCGGCAACGGCCGGGAACGCCGCCAGTACCATGTGAGCCTTCGTTCGGATGGAAACATCAACGTGGCCCGTATCGCCGCCAGATTCGGCGGCGGCGGACACGCCAACGCTGCAGGATTCAGTGTAGAGGCGGCCTTACCCGAACTTAAGGACAAAATCATCGAGCTGATTGAAACGACACCCGGCTTATGCGAAATGAATTAAGCGGGGTTTTGATCATCGATAAACCGGCGGCCATGTCGTCGGCCCAAGTGGTTTCCAGTGTCAAAAAACTGCTTGGGGCAAGAAAAGTCGGGCATACCGGCACCCTGGACCCCTTCGCCACCGGAGTGCTGATATGTTGCGTCAACCAGGCCACCCGCCTGGCCCGATTTTTTCTGGAAGGCAGTAAAACGTATGAAGCCGTCCTGCGCCTGGGAATGGAAACCGACACCCAGGATGCTACCGGGCAAGTCACCGGCCAAAGCCGGGTGCCGCCCGTTTCGCCTCGCCGTTTGGAGCAAGTGTTCAAACGATTCGAGGGGCAGCAGATGCAGGCGCCGCCGGTTTATGCAGCGCTGAAGCATCAGGGCACACCGCTGTACAAACTGGCCCGTCAAGGCAAGCCGGTTCAAAAACCGGCTCGGCGCATTACCGTGTCAACGTTGAGAGTAACGGCTGTTGACATGCCGGACGTACGATTTGAGGTGATCTGCTCCAGCGGTACGTATGTCCGGACCCTGTGCGCCGACATAGGCCGGACCCTTGGATGTGGCGGCCACATGGCCGGTCTTCGCCGCACCGCCAGCAGCGGATTCAGGATCGAAGAGGCCTGGTCGCTGCAACGGTTGACCGCTATGGATCCGGACACGCGGCAGGAGAAAACACTCATTCCCATGGCCAAGGCGCTGCGATCCATGCCGGCGTTCAACGCCGCTGAGGAAGTGTTGCTGCATGTGGCCAACGGGAAAAAACTAACCGTGGAGCAGCTGCCACCGGCGCTGATTGAAATCCCGTCAGATGCCGCCATGGCCGGCCATGTAAAAATCATAGATTCTGAAGGTAATGTGAAGGCTGTACTGAAACGATCACCGGACGGTGCGGCTTACGATTATTGTTGTGTTTTTAACTAAACCATAGCAGAATTCCGGCAAAAGCAATATTTTAAGGAGGAAAGCCAAAGTGGTACTATCAACCCAGGATAAAAAAGAACTGATCGAAAAATATAAACTGCACGAATCCGACACCGGAAGCCCTGAAGTCCAAATCGGGCTGCTTTCGCACCGCATTCAATACCTCACCGAGCACTTGAAGGTTCATAAAAAAGACCATCATTCCCGCAGGGGCTTGCTCATGCTGGTCGGGCGGCGCAGACGCTTGCTCAATTACGTCAAAAACAATGACGTCCAGAGGTACCGCACGATCATTGAGACCTTGGGATTACGTCGCTAATCCACACCGGTCTGGAAGAATAATCGGCGGCTGGCATGCCGGGATTTCCGTTAACCGGAATCATCCGGCATTGACATGGCAGCCCATTCGGGGCGTCATGGAAAACGATACATACGGTACGACTTCACTCAGGCCGCCACTCATGAGGAGAAAATAATGGAGAAAATTTTAACGGCTGAGGTTGGGGGAAAGCCCCTGACCATCAGCACAGGCAAAGTGGCCAAACAGGCCGGCGGGTCCGTGGTGGTCCAATATGGAGAAACAGTGGTGTTGGTGACGGTGGTTGCAGCCAACGAAGAACGCCCCGCCAGTTTCCTGCCGCTGTCTGTTGAATACCAGGAAAAAATTTACGCCGCCGGGCGGATTCCCGGCAATTATTTCAGGCGCGAAATCGGGCGTCCCAGTGAAAAGGAAACTTTGACGGCACGGCTCATCGACCGGCCCATCCGGCCGCTTTTCCCCAAGCAGTGGCGATATGAAACCCAGGTCATTGCCACGGTGCTTTCCATGGATACGGAAAACGACCCCGATATGCTTGCCATGGTGGGTGCTTCTGCAGCACTGTGCCTTTCCGACATCCATTTTGCCGGGCCCATCGCCGGCATTCGGGTGGCGCGGGTGGACGGCGCCTTCGTTGCCAATCCCACCATTGCGCAATGTGAAGTTGCCGATATCAACCTGATCGTGGCCGGCTCAAAAACCGGTGTGGTCATGGTTGAAGGCGGCGCGAATATCGCGCCGGAAAAAGACATGCTGGAAGCCATCTTTTTTGGCCACAGGGCCATGCAGCCGATCATCGCCATTCAGGAAGAGCTGATTGCCGCCGCGGGAAAAGCTAAACGTCCGTTTGAAGCCCCCACCAAAGACGAAGCGCTGGCCGACAAACTCAAAGAGATGGCTGCCGAACGGTTCGGCCGGACGCTAAGCATCGCGGATAAAATGGAGCGTTACGCCGCCACGCGGGCGCTTAAAGCGGAAATTTTTGACGCGTTGGGCGAAGCATTCGCCGATCGTCAGGCCGAAGTCTACGAGCTGTTGGGAGATATACAGAAAAAAATCTCACGGGACATGATTCTCAAAGAGGGACGCCGCATCGATGGCCGCAATTTCGACGAAATCCGTCCCATCGCCTGCGAGGTCGGTATTTTACCGCGGCCCCATGGAAGCGCCCTGTTCACCCGGGGCGAAACCCAGGTCCTGGGTGTGCTGACACTGGGATCGGGCCGGGATGAGCAACGGGTGGAAACCCTAAGCGGTGAAGAGTTGCGCCCCTTTATGCTGCACTATAACTTCCCGCCGTATTCCGTGGGGGAAGTCAAGCGCGTCGGATCACCCAGCCGCCGGGATATCGGCCATGGCGGACTGTCCACGCGGGCTCTGGCGCGGGTGCTTCCCGACAAGGAAGATTTCGACTACACCATCCGTCTGGTATCCGAGGTGCTCGAATCCAACGGATCTTCATCCATGGGAACCGTCTGTTCGGGCTGTCTGGCTCTGATGGATGGCGGAGTGCCCATCAAGGCGCCGGTCTCCGGCATTGCCATGGGTCTGATTAAAGAGGGTGACCAGGTGGTCATTTTGTCCGATATTCTCGGCGATGAAGACCATTTCGGCGATATGGATTTTAAGGTGACCGGCACCAGTGAAGGCGTCACCGCGCTTCAGATGGACATCAAAATTCTGGAGCTTTCCAGGGATATCATGGAAAAGGCCCTGGAACAGGCCCGCCACGGCCGTATTCACATCCTTGGAAAAATGATGGACGCCCTGGACACCCCACGGGAAGACATTTCGCCGTTTGCCCCCAAAATACTGACGATCAAGATCAATCCGGATAAAATCCGTGACGTTATCGGCCCCGGCGGCAAAGTCATTCGCGCCATCCAGACCGAAACGGACACCCGGATCGACATCGCCGACGACGGCACCATTAAAATCGCCGCCACCAACCAGGAAAACGGGGACGCCGCTTTGGAACAGGTCAAGTCCATCACCATGGAACCCGAGGAGGGGGCGGTCTACGAAGGCAAAGTGGTTAAAACCACCGATTTCGGTGCCTTTGTTCAACTAACCCCCGGAACCGACGGGCTGGTGCATATTTCCCAGTTGGCCAACAAGCGGGTCAACAAGGTCACCGACGTGGTCAAAGAGGGTGACGTGATCAAAGTCAAGGTTCTGGAAGTCTCCAAAGACGGGCGTATCCGTTTGAGCCGCAAAGCCGTTTTGAACGATGAAAAGGGACAGGGTGATCAATAAAACCATTCTTCCCAATGGTGTGAAGATTGTCTCCAAAAAGATCCCCCACGTCCGATCCGTCTCTATGGGAGTCTGGGTCAACGTGGGGGCACGGGACGAAACCAGGGACCAGGGCGGCCTGTCGCATTTCATCGAACACATGATCTTTAAGGGGACGGCCCGCCGCAGCGCCTATCAAATCGCCAAGGCGTTCGACGCCATCGGCGGACACACCAATGCCTTTACCTCCATGGAGTATACCTGTTACCATGCCAGGGTGCTGGATGCCCACCTGCACACCATGGTGGATATCCTCTCGGACATATTCCTCAATTCCGTTTTTGACCCCCGGGAACTGGAACGCGAACGCCCGGTCATTCTGCAGGAAATCGGCATGGTTGAAGACACCCCGGAAGAGTACCTACACCAGGTGGCCGGACGTGATTTCTGGGGCAACCACCCGTTGGGACGTTCCATTTTGGGCACCCGGGAAAACATTCTCGCATTCAGCGCGCAATCCATAAAAGACTTCTTTCTTCAATTCTACCACCCCGAACGCATTGTCGTTTCCTTTGCGGGCAATGTGCACCATGGGGCAATCGTCGATCTTGTAGGCCCCGCCTTTGGCTCCATTCATAACGGCCATAGCCTGCCGGAGCGCCGGCAGCCCGAAATTTCACCCTGCGCAAGGGCCTATCATCGCGACTTGGAGCAAACCCATATCTGCCTGTCCACACTTGGGCTGCCCATCACTGCCCCGCAGCGATTCGCATTTTCACTGATGAATACCCTGCTGGGCGGCAATATGAGCTCGCGGCTTTTTCAGGAGATACGCGAAAAACGGGGGCTGGCCTACTCCGTCTATTCGTTCATGTCCTCCCATGAGGATACCGGTATGTTCGGCATATACGCCGGTGTCCAGCCGGAAAATTTGACACGGACCGTAGCGTTGCTGGTCAGCAACTTAAAACAGCTCTGTCAGGTCCCGATCACCGATGCTGAATTGGAGGAAGCCAAAGCGTACACCAGCGGCAACCTCTACCTGGCTACGGAAAGCGTGGACAACCAGATGGTGCGTCTGGCGCAAAATGAAATCCATTTCAACATGCCCATTCCCTTGGCAAAAGTGATCGAACAAGTGCAATCCGTTACCGTGGACGATATCAAATCCCTGGCAAATCAGCTTTTCAAACCCGGGCATGCCGCATTGACCGTGCTGGGCCCCGTTGACGAATCCATGAACCTTGAACCATTCCTCACATTTTAAACCATGACTGATGAACCCGTTATCGAGATCATGCGCCTGAAACCGGACCATAGCAGCGATATCCAACTGCCCCGCTATATGACCTCCCGGGCAGCCGGAATGGATATCTGTGCAGCCGTTGAAGAGCCGCTGGAACTGGCCCCGGGCAGTATCGCCCTGGTGCCCACCGGTTTTGCCATGGCATTGCCCCGCGGATATGAAGCCCAGATCCGGCCGCGCAGCGGATTGGCGGTCCGGCACGGCATCACCGTGGTCAACGCCCCGGGCACCATAGATGCCGATTACCGGGGTGAAGTCAAAATAGGATTGATCAATCTGGGGCCGGTGTCCTATACCATTCACAGAGGGAAACGCATCGCCCAGATGATCATTCAACACGTTTCGCGGGCCACGGTGCGTGAAGTGGCGGCACTTGACGAAACAGAGCGCAATTCCGGGGGATTTGGCAGCACAGGGGTTTGAAATCCAAAGCTCCGATGTTAACCAGTGGATAGTGCTTTTGGCATCCAACCGACACAATAGGCGTAACCATCCGTGACGAACACGCCACAAAGCGCTGAATGTCCCCTTGCCGTCTGTGTGCTGGCCTCGGGCAGCAAGGGCAACGCCATCTATATCAGCAGCGGTAAAACGGCCATTCTGGTGGATGCCGGCCTGTCCGGCGTTGAGATTCAGCGCCGCATGACTGCTGCCGGCCTTGATGCCGCCGATTTAAACGCGATCATCGTGTCTCATGAGCACAGCGACCATATTCGCGGTGTCGGGGTGATGGCCAGGCGCCATGACCTGCCGGTCTACATCACCCGGGATACCGCCTCGGCAGCAGCCGGACAGTTGGGGCGCATCCATACGATCCGACACTTTGAAATCGGCCACTCTTTTTCAATTGATGATCTGACCATTCATCCGTTTGGCATATCCCATGACGCCAGAGATCCTTCCGGATTCACCGTGGCTCAGAACGGTCGCAAAGTCGGTATCGCAACAGACCTTGGAATTGCCACCGGCATGGTCAAGCAGCATCTTAAATCCTGCGCCCTGCTGGTGCTGGAAGCCAATCACGACCCGGCCATGCTGACTGACGGTCCCTACCCATGGCCCTTGAAACAGCGCATCAAGAGCCGTAGCGGTCACCTGTCCAACCAGGAATCGCGGGACTTGCTCGGAGAGGTCAAGCACAGCGGCCTGTGCCATGTCGTTTTGGCACATCTAAGCGAAACCAACAACACCCCCCAAAAGGCCCTTGAGGCCGTGCACCAGGCCATTGAAAAAGAGGACCGATTCAAACTCCATGTTGCCTGCCAGGAGCAGTGCAGTGATGTACTGTTTCTCAGATAAGTCGCTTGTAACTTTGCATGCCGACAACCCGAATCAGGACGAATCATCATTGAAGCGGCCGGGTGCCGCTCCCGTTCATTTGTTAAGTTGTGGCACTTAAACGAAAGTGCGAGTGATCAAAACCACCCGCTGAACGCACCGGATCGTAAAGCCGAAAGTTGGGGTAAAACCCAAAAGGAGAACGACGGCGGCCGGGCGCGTTTATGCGGTTATCCGGCCAACGGCCTCGCCGTATCTGACCCGGGTCTCGATATTTTTTCGAGAGAAGCGTAAAATATCATCATCGATCTGCACCCGGCCGCGTTGCAGGATCACGAGTACCGTCGACCCCCCCATCTGGAAATAACCTTTTTCCTCGCCGCGGACGCAATGACCTCCCGCCGGCCGGTGCTGAACGATGGAACCCACCCCAGTGGCACCCACTTCGATCTGCAGAACGGTTCCCAACGATTTGGTTTCAATGACGCACCAGTGGCGGTGGTTTTGGCCCCAAATGGCCGGCATATGTCTCAAGGCCAGGGGACTCACCGAGTAGAGCCGACCACCGATGCGCTGAATGGGGCTCTGGACACCATCCTCGACGGCCCCGAAACGGTGGTAATCGCATGGGGCCAATCGGAATTGAAGACAGATCCCGTTGGCGAAATGGCCGGGCACCGATGGTGTGCCCAGCAACCGGGCCAGTGTCAATGAAACCCCTTTGATATTGAGAATGGTATGGGTTTGCAGCGGGAACACCTTCAAACGGCTGTCGGCCGGTGCGATCAGGGCATGGGGATTGTGATCAATGGGCCGCGCCTCCGGTTTGAGCCGGCGAATAAAAAAGTCATTGAAGGTCTCAAAGCCGTCTGCGGGAATCTGCACCTCAGACATGTCGATCCCATTGTGGTGCACAAACCCTTTGATTTGCCTTCTGCTGAAGCGCTGGTGGAAGGCCCATCCATAAAGGCGGGAGAACAGAACCCGGCTCCACACCCAGCGGGACACCAGACGACCCCATGGCCGGCCGTAGAAGACAAGCAAAAAGCGATGCCCGGGAACCTTTTCGGTTTCGATGGTTTGGGTGCGACGATTGTAAAGATGGATATCGCCGCCGGTGCGGGCCGTATTGTCATCCATTGGCGTTAAACCATTCCATATCAAAATTATTCACTATTCGGTGACCGGAAGCCGGTCCGGAACCATATCTCCCGGACCCCACAAGAGTCAAACCCAAATTAAAGCCATTGCGCTCCCGCCTCCTGCAGCAGCTTAAATAGCCAGTGGCTCCAGGGCGACGGCCTTTGCATCGCACGCAAAAACCACCTCACCGCCGTCGCCGGATATAAAAACCGAAGGTTTGGATAACATTCAAGAGGCGAATGGGTGACCCGTCAAGCCCCCCTTTGAGGGCCTGTCGGCCTGTTTGTCTCCCTCTTGACAATTCCAATTTCGCCCTCATTATATACGCGACTGTGAAATAAGCGAACAAATTGAATTTGCTGCACAAAGCTGAATGTCATGACCACCTGCAAAATCCCGTCGATTCAACAAATATTCACATAATGCAATAAGAGGAGTGTTTATGGAAGCAAGTAAGCAGACCCATCAATTTAAAACCGAAGTCCAGCAGATGCTCAATCTGATCATTAATTCGCTTTATTCCAATCAGGAGATCTTCCTGCGCGAATTAATTTCCAATGCATCGGATGCCTTGGATAAACTGCGGTTCAAATCCCAGACCGATACCGATATTCTGGAAAACGACGATGCGTTAAAGATCAAAATCCGTCCGGACGGTATCGCCCAAACCCTGGAGGTAAGCGACAACGGCATCGGCATGACCTACGACGAGGTCATGGAAAACATCGGCACAATCGCCAAAAGCGGTACCGCCGGGTTCCTGGAAATGATCAAGCAGGCCCAGAATACCGAAATGATTACACCGGAATTGATCGGGCAGTTCGGCGTTGGTTTTTACAGCGCTTTTATGGTCGCCGACAAGATCACCCTGCTGACCCGAGCGGCGGGCGCCGCCAGAGACGAAGCCGTGCGTTGGGAATCCAGCGGAGACGGCAGTTACACCATTGAGCCGGCAGAAAAGGACACCCGCGGCACCGTCATCACTCTGGATCTGAAAAAACGGGAAAAAGACGGCCAGGACTATACCGACCAATGGCAGATCCGGCACATCGTCAAACAGCACTCGGACTTTGTCGCCTATCCCATTGTCATGGATGTTGAAAAGGACGAACCCCTGCCGGATAACGAGATCATCAAGGGCAAAGACGGCAAACCCATCGGCGCAACCACCCGCAAAGTCATCAAGGAAGAAACCCTCAACTCCATGAAGGCGATCTGGGCCAAGCCCAAAGATGAGGTCAGTGATGAAGAGCACGAGGAGTTCTACAAGCACCTGGCCCATGACTGGAACCCGCCTTTGGACCGGCTGCACATGAAATTCGAAGGCACCACTGAATACTCGGCCCTGCTGTATATCCCCTCAAAGGCGCCTTTTGACCTGTTTCAGCCCGAGCGCAAACACGGCATACAACTATATTGCAAACGGGTCTTCATCATGGACGACTGCAAGGAACTGATGCCCGAGTACCTGCGATTTATCAAAGGTGTGGTGGACGCGCCGGATTTGAATTTGAATGTCAGTCGGGAGATTCTGCAACAGGATAGACTGGTAATGAACATTCGAAAAAACATTGTTAAAAAAATCCTCGAAAAACTGGCCGCAATGGATACCGAAAAATATGAAGCCTTTTATTCCGAATTCGGTGCGGTCATCAAAGAGGGTATCTACACCGAACCGACCAGGAAAGAAAAAATTGCCGCCCTGGCGCGCTTCAAGACGACCCGCTCCAAAGACAAATGGACCTCCCTGGACGACTACGTCAAAAACATGCAGGCGGACCAGAAAGAGATCTACTATATTACCGGCGACGACATCAATGCCCTGCTGAACAGCCCCCATCTGGAAAAACTCAGGGAAAAAGATTACGAAGTACTGCTCATGACCGACCCGGTGGATGAATGGGTGGTGCAGAGCCTGACGGAATACGATGGCAAGCCGCTCAAAAGTGCGGAAAAAGGCGACCTTGACCTGGAAAAGGCGGACGACGGCAAACAGGACGAATTCAAGGGCCTGTTTGGTTTTATCAAGGGACACTTGGACGCCAAGGTCAAAGAAGTCAAAGCATCAGCGCGCCTCAAGGACTCCGTGGCCTGCCTTTCGGGCGAAGACCATGACATGAGTGCGTACATGGAAAAAATATTGAAAGCATCGGGGCAGAAAGCCCCTGCAGCCAAGCGCGTTCTCGAACTGAACATGGATCACCCCTTGATGGAGAAGATCAAAGCGCTGTTTGAATCCGACCGGGACAATGCAACCCTCAAGGCCTACAGCGAGATGCTCTTCGACCTGGCAGTCGTAGCCGAGGGGGGCAAACTGGAAAACCCGGCGAGGTTTTCCAAGCTGGTGGGCGAGGCAATGGCCACCGCAATGGATCAATAGAGGAAGCAGACCGGCCCATTCAAATCACTTGCTGCAAAATCAAGCATTATGGGCAACAAAGGGCGGGGCCGGCCCCCGCCCTTTTTCTTTCCGGTTCCGGTAAGGTGCGCCTGCCCCAAGGCGGCCCGGGACATCGGCCATATTAGATTTGACAAAACCCCGCAGTCTATATAAATATTTATCTTTAATAGGTTTTTGTTTTGGTTGTGCTCCAGTGGTTGACCTCAATACGGATCGTTGTTTCGCATGCTCACCATCAACCAACCTTTCAATCTACTGCTTGTTTTCTCCGTGATCATCCCGGCCGCCCTGGCCGTTGCAATTTTAAATCATCGCCCCAACCTCGGCGTCCGGGCATTCTTTGCGCTGATGACCAGCGTTGCCTTATGGGCCTTCTTGAATCTGTTTGAAGTCTTCTCCAACGACCCCCAAACCAAAATATTCAGCTATCAAATCAAATTCCTATTCATTGTCCTGGTTCCCGTAGCATGGCTCGCGTTCAGCTTGTATTACACCCATCGCGTGCGTAGACTGCAGATGCACCACCTCGCCCTGATGCTGATCATTCCGGCCCTGACGCTGGTCATGATGGGCACCAACACCCACCACCACTTGATTATCAGGCGATTCGAGTTGGTTGCGCTAAACGGCTACACCCTGGTTACCCCCCATTACGGACCTTATTTCTGGTTTCATACCGGCTACAGTTATCTGCTTATACTCATCGGGTTCATTTTCCTGACCAAGCCGCTGCTCGATGCGCCGGCCCATTATCGAGGACAGGTCGTTCCGCTGCTGGTCGGCGGATTGGCCCCATGGATATCCAATGTACTGTTCGTTTTCAAGATCGGCAAATTTCACTACTTCGATCTGACCACTGCGGCATTTACCATCAGCGGGATTGCCTTCATGTGGGGCATTCTGCGGTATAAACTGCTGGACATTGTACCCATTGCCCGGGATGTCGTTATCCAGACGATTAAAGACGGCATCATCGTGGTGGACAACCACGGCAGCATTATCGACCTGAATGCAACGGCCAGAGAATTGACCGGTATCGGACGGAACAATGTCATCGGCGCAAGGGCGACCCATATTATTCCCTGGTGGCCCGCACGCGCCGCCTTAGACGGCGAAGAAATACTTCCCGAACTTGAACTCCAACACGGCAAACGGCGCCGGATTTTCCAAATGACCGCCACGCCGCTGCGTGCCGGGGAAAAGCCGTTGGGGCATCTGGTCACTATTCACGACACCACCGATATGCAGATGGCTCAACTGGCGCTCAGAGACAGTAAAGAACGGTTCAAGTCCCTGAGCGAAAACGCACCCATCATTATTTTCTCTTTGGATGAGAATTGCGCCATCAACTATGTCAACCCGGCATGGCAGACCATTCTGGGGTATGATCGCGACAGCGTGATTGGCAAACCGTTCTCGCGCTTTGTCACTGAGGATGAGCAGGATACCGTTATGCAATGGTTTCACCAGCTCATTCAAGGCAAAATGGCGACAGCGGAAATTTCAATCCATGTGACCGGTCAAAACGGCACCGAGTGTTTGTTCAATGCCATCGCCGCTACAAATTCAAATCTGGAAGGGCGGGTGACCGGTATCATCGGATTGGCCAAAGATGTCACTAAAGAACGAGAACTGCAGCAGCAACTGCTGCAATCCCAAAAAATGGAAGCCATCGGCACCCTGGCCGGTGGCATTGCCCATGACTTCAACAATCTGCTCATGGGCATTCAGGCCAATGTCTCCCTGATCCGTCTGGAAACAGGCGGCAATGGAAAAATCGGCCAAAGGGCGATCCGTATCGAAGAACAAATTCAAAGTGGCGCCGCCTTGACCCGTCAGTTGCTTGGCTACGCCCGCAAGGGCAAATATTCAGTGGCGACATTCAACCTGAACCCCCTGATCGAGGACACCCTCACTGTGGTGCAGCGCACCAACAAATCCATTGTGATCCACAGCCGCCTGTCAACGCACCCGGCGATGATTCAGGCCGACCAGGGACAAATGGAGCTTGTTCTGCTCAACCTTTTTTTAAACGCCGTAGATGCCATGCCGGGAGGAGGAGAACTGACAGTATCAACCCGGCAACTGGACGCCATGAAACCACACCGGGTCCAGTTGCAGGTTGCCGACACCGGAACCGGAATGGACAAAGCGACCCGCGAACGCATTTTCGAACCGTTCTTTACCACCAAGGAAATGGGATGCGGAACGGGACTGGGGATGGCTTCGGTATACGGCGTCGTCAAGAACCACGGCGGCGATATCCAGGTCCGGTCGGAACCGGGCAGGGGCACCGTATTTACATTAACGCTGCCTGCAGCGGATGGAACCGAAAACCGATGCAACACGCCCCAACCGGCAACACCGTCTCGCATGAACGTCAAAAAAATTTTGCTGGTGGACGATGAGGCCCTGATTCTTAAATATTGTCATGAAATGATCAGCAGCCTCGGGTATCGCGTGGTTTCAACCCGACACAGCCGGGAAGCCCTTGATATTTTCAAGCAGCATGCCGAAGATTTCGATCTGGTCATTCTGGACATGGTCATGCCCGGCATGGATGGAATGCAGCTTTTTCACGCCCTCAAAAAAATCGCCCCGCGGATAAAGGCCATTATCACCACCGGATATGCCGTGGATGATCGCATTTGCGACCTGATTGCCGGCGGCCGGCACGGTTACCTCCGCAAACCTTTCGGCCGCGATGATTTGGCCAAGATGATCAACCAGGTATTATCGCCCGTCAAGTGCCCCCCCGAGCCTCTTGCGGGGAACCTGGATAGGCACAAGGTTCACTGAAGCAAAGCCCCCTTCCGCCCCTTTGACCAGAAATGCCATCTTGTGGCCCAGGCCGGAACCACAATCAGCTATTTTTAAATGGGCACCATGTATCTCGATCCGGGTACGGAAAAACCGGATTACGGGTACCCCCCGGATTGCGCAAACCAGTTGGTACCGACTGATTTGGAGCGGCTTTCAGCTGCGATGATTCCCTGAAACCGCAGGCCAGGTCGCGGTGGAAAGCTGTTCCCTGGCGATCTATTGATCAACAATATGGCCGGAAAACCTGGAGGCAATGGCGGCGGCTATTATCGATTCACTGAATTTTCGCTGCCCCACCGGGCAATGATGGCCTTGGCCGGGATCAATCCGGTGGCACTGGCCGATACGATATTGCCTGCCACCCCGGGGCCGTCGCCGGCAACAAACATCCCCCGCACAGCGGTTTCCAGGTGCCGGTCGGTTTTCACCTGGGTAGCGAAAAATTTGATTTCCGGTGCATAAAGCAAGGTCTCGTCGTTGGAGACACCGGGCACCACCTGGTTGAGTTTTTCCAACCCTTCAATGAGATTGGTCAGGATCCGTTCGGGCAGGGCCATGGCGATATCTCCGCACACCACGTTGGTGAGGGTGGGAGCAATATACCCTTTGTTGATGCGATGCCACGTGGAACGCCGGCCGCGCTTCAGATCGCCAAACCGCTGCAGGATCGGCTTGCCGCCGCCGATCAGCGTGGCCAACTGGCCGATGGACTCTCCATAGGCCTGATTATCCGTCACCGGTTCCGTCAAAACCACCTTCGACAGAAAAGCGAAATTGGTGTTCTGGGATTTTTTGTCGCGAAACGCGTGCCCGTTGACACAGACAAACCGACTGTAGTTTTCCATCGCCACATACCCCCCCCGGTTGGTGCAAAAAGTGCGGGTCTGGTCGTCATATTTGGCGGTCTGGATAAAAAAAGTCGGGTCATAAATGATGTCGCACAAATCCTGCAAAATGTCGTTGTGAACCTCCACGCGCACCCCGACCTCGATGCCCCGCTGACTCAACCCCAGGCCGTGACGGCCGGCCGTTTGTCCCATCCAGTCGGCCCCCACGCGCCCCGGCGCCAGGATGACGTTTTCAGCACCATACGCCTTGCGATTGGTGGCGACTCCCGTCACCCGCCCGTTTTCCACGAGAATATCGCGGGCTTCTTCCGAAGTATGGACGACGACGCCCTTAGCGCGGATATGATCCACCATGCCGGCAATGTAGTCCGGCAGGCAATCACTGCCCAAATGTTTCTGCTTGATGATCAGCAGGTCGATACCCCGCTTTTTGGCCGCCTTGCGGATCGATTGAGCCGCCTGCATATCCGTCGGATAGACCGGACCGTCCATGCCGAACCGGTTGAAGATCAGCTCAGTCTCGTTAATCAGGACCTGTGCATCGGCCAGTGTCAAAAACTGGGTCAGATCGGTTTTCCCCAGTTTGTGGATATAATTCAGCTTGCCGTCCGAAAAGAGTCCGGCGCCCCCCACTCCGCTAAGGATATTGCATGGTTTGCAGCGCTGACAGTCATCGCTGGCCTTCATGGGGCATTTGCGATTCAGGGGCGCCTTGCCTTTTTCGATGAGCAGAACGCGAAGGCCGGAATGTTCACTGAGGTAATAGGCCGCAAATAAACCGGCCGGTCCCGCACCGACGATGATGACATCATAGTGGTCTGTGGACGGTTTTTCCTTCGAAACAGCCAATGAACACCTCACTTATCGCTGCGGCACCGGCGGGCCTAATTCGTTTTCAACACCAGTTCAGCGACCCGCCGACCTAGTTTGCGGCCGTTTTCAGCCGTGGTGCTGTCGGGCACGCCCACGCAGCCGACGCCATAGTGGCCCGTGGCGGCAATGGGATCCCCCGCAATAATCATTCCGTAGATGAGCAGCGCCTGGAGAATGGACATTATGGTTGTCTCTTTGCCCCCTGTAGGGTCGCCGGATGTGGCAAACGCGGCGCCGACCTTGTTCTCCATCTGCCGCCGCACACTCACAAAATCGTCAAACACTTTTTTCAGCTCGGCGGCCATAGATCCGAAATAGACCGGTGAACCGGCAATAATGCCGGCACTGTTGATAAAATCATCCCGGGTCACCTCCCGGGTATGACGTAAAACCACCTGCACGCCGTCGACCCGGGACACCCCTTCGGCGATGGATTCGGCCAGACGCCGGGTGTTGCCCCCTTTTGAATAGTACAGCACCAAAACCTGCATGACATCCTCCTCAATGGCCTGCATGTTTGCCCCGTCATGTAAAAACGATAGTCAACTTAACGACCGTCAGTCAATAATATCGAGGTCAACACCATTGATCAAGATAAGATAACTGCCCGGCGCCTGAAGCCCGGCATGCGGACATCTCTTTTTCCGGTATACACCGCTGCAGCGGCAGCACGGTCCGGCACTTCCGCCGCCCCATACGGCAGGAAATGGCCGGCACCCAAATTTGCCTTTGACTCGCGGGCGACGCTACACGTATAATAGAATTACGCAGCGGCCGAATGAAAAAACCCACCGGCAACCTAGCAAAAAGGGATAGGAGGAAATTATGGCAGTCAAGGTCATTATCAAGCGAAAGGTGCCTGAATCCCATGCCAGGGAAATGATTCCCCTGTTCAGAAAAATGCGCGCCATGGCAATGAACCAGGAGGGTTACATTGCCGGCGAGACCCTGCGCAACATGAACGATCCGGAAGATTTTATCGTCATCAGCAATTGGCAGTCCTCAGACCACTGGGTCTCATGGCTGGAAAGCGCCGACCGGCAGGCCATCCAAAACCAGATCGACAACCTGCTGGGCGGACAAACGCAATACGAAATCTACCATTACGGATTTTCGGAGTAAACGGGGGTGCCGTGTTCCGGAAAAAGAACCCGACCATACCCTGCAGGACGCAGCGGTATGTTTCGGGACACGGTGAATTGCCCGCCCGATTCCGATGGATGAATGAACAGGCCGTGTGGTATGGCAAGCCGGTTTGCCGTGGACATCAGCGGCCATCCATCAGTGGTCGAAGGAGGTGGCTATCTCACCGGAAACGCTCTTCAAGTCATACCAGGCCTGACGCAGGGCCGTACGCGATACCGCCAGTCCCACCTGGGCACGGGTCAAATCACGCTGAGCTTCGTTGAGACGCACCAGTGAGCCCACACCGGCCTTGTACTCTTTTTCCACCAGATCCCTGTTCTGCTGGACCAACCGCGCATTGTCCCGTTGCAGGAGCAATTGCTTCTGTGCCGAAAAAACTTTTTCGGTGGCCGTGCGCACTTCGGAGGCCACATTTATTCGTGCCGCGTCACGCACCTGTTCAGCCTCGCGCAATCTGGCCCTGGCCTGCTGATGCTGGGCCCGGTAAAGGCCGCCGGCAAAAAGATTGTACGTAAGGTTGATGCCGATGGTGTTGCCGAAATCATCGCTTTCGAACCCCACATCTTCGGTAGTATCACCCGTATACGATGCGGCCACGGAAATCGTGGGAAAATAGCCGGCCCGTTTGGCCTGTACATCGGCCTGGGCCTGCTGCACCATCCATTCGCTCTGCTGAAGGTCAGGCCGAAGCCGGTGCGCCCCGTCCACCAGGCGGCCCACAGCAGGAACCTGGAGTTCTTCCGTTGTAATCGGGGTCAACTCCGCCAAACGGGTTTGCCCGGGCAGGCGCGCTTGAGATAGCCCGAGCAACGCAGCCAGGCCAATGCGTGCAGTTTGATAATTCGACTCGGCCGAAATGCGTTCGGCCTGCGCCGAATTGGCCTTGACTTCAAAGTTGAGTACGTCACTTAAAGCGCCGGTACCCACCTCATAGCGGAGCTTCGCCTCGGTGAGCAGGCGCTGGTTGAATGATTCATCCGCCTCGGCAATGGCGATATTCTCCAAGGCCAGCTGAGCCGACAGAAAAGCATCGGCAACCGCCTGAAAAAGCAGCCGGCGCGTATCCTCTCGGGCCGCCTCGGCGGACTGGTACCCATGTCTGGCAGCGGCCAGGTTGAACTTGCGGGCAAAGCCATCGAACAAGATCCAGCTGGCCGTCAAGCCAACGGAAAAATAATTCTCCGGATTGTCCACCCCGGCACCCGGGCCGTAAATTGCCCGGGCCATGGCCATTTGACTCTGAAGCGCATTTTCCGACAGGTCCACTCGAGAGCCGGAAAAGTCCAGGTCCAGACGGGGCCAGTAGGCGGACCGCCATTGCCTGACAGCCTCGCGCGCCTGTTCCACCCGTGCCCGGGCGACATCCAGGGTGGGGTTGCCCGCCAGGGCGATCTTTGCAGCCGTCGGCAGGTCCAACACCGTGATCTGTTCCAAATCCAAAGCGCCGTCCGCCGGCATGTCCGCCGCGAAGCCATGCGGAGACCCTATGGTCACACCTGCCACAAATACCATCACCATCAAAAAAACAGGGTATCGTTCTGTCATCCAATTCATATCGGCTCCTATTTTCCAGCGTAGTAAAATTTGAAGCTTATCTGGAATTCATCATGGTAAGAACATTCTTCAGGGCCACCATAGCAAAAGCGCCCCCTCTGGAAAAGCCATATCCGATGATTCGATGACAGAAAGCGCATGAAGATGTCACACAGATCTCTTTTATCGCCAGGTCACCCGCAGCACCTTGCATGCAAAGCATGCAATTGCTCAAACCGGCGGTGCTCGGTTAACCGGCTTTTCGCGCAAGAGACGCGCTGTTGGTATGGTCCTGGCCCGAAGGCGCTGCCCGACACCCAGCGTCCACCCGCATGACAATGACTGCCGCCGCATATGGCATAGCCTGAACCGCCAGAAGGGCGCTCCAGAGGTACAGATCCAGATTGCCCGGAACCCCGCTCAAAAGCACGCCAAAGGAAGCCGCCAGCAAAAACATCATCATGGCCCCTTCTTGGACAACGGTTCCGGCCCCCTTGAAACAGGATGCAGCGGCGGCATGTTTCGGCGTTCGCTGAAAAGGAAAGCCGTGTGTCGCGATACCCAGCAGAACCGCTTTGGCAACGGTATGGGAAAGGGAGAGGCCGGCCAGGATGGCGGCCGCAGTCTGAGCCATGCCGGCGTTGACACGGTTGCGATACAGATAGACGATTTTACATATTTTGAACACAAACAGGGTCAGCAACATCATCGATATAGCCGCCAGCGGAGGATCGGCGCGCTGGGGCGCAATGATCATAACGGCCGACAGGAGGAGGGCAAAAAGGTTAAACACCAGATTGGCGCCGTCGGCCAGCCACGGCAGCCAGCCGGCAACGAAATGGTACCGTTGGCCCAAGTCCAGTCCATGTGCGGAATAGCCCAGCAGATGCCCGGCATGGCGACGCATGATTTGCATGGCCCCGTATGCCCAGCGAAAGCGCTGCCGTTGATAATCGCCGAAGGTGTGGGGCATCAGTCCCTTGCCGTAGCTTTTGGCGATATAAACCCCCTGATACCCATGCTCAAAAAGCCGCAGCCCCAGTTCGGCGTCTTCGGTGATGCACCATGTGCCCCATCCACCGACGGACTCCAGGGCCGCACGGCGCACCATAGTCATTGTGCCGTGCTGAATAATGGCGTTGCGCGCATTGCGTGTCACCATACCGATATGGAAAAAGCCTTTATACTCCGAATGACACATCGCCTTGAATGCACTGCCTTGCCCATCGCGGTAATCCTGTGGTGCCTGGACCAGGGCCACTTCGGGATGGTGAAAATAGGGCGCCAGATCTTTGAGCCAGTCCGGTTCGACCTGATAGTCGCTGTCGATGACCGCAACGATTTGGGCATGGGGGTGGGTGTGGTCCAGTGCAAAATTGAGGGCGCCGGCTTTGAACCCGGAAAGGGGGGACACATGAAAAAAGCGGAATCTGGGGCCCAGCGCGATGCAATAATCGGCAACCGGTTTCCACTGCCGGCGGTCCCGGGTGTTGTTGTCCACCACCAGCACCTCGTAATGCGGATAGTCCAAATGGTTCAACGCATCCAGCGTCTCTTTGAGCATGGACGGCGGTTCGTTGTAGGCGGGAACATGGATGGAGATGAAAGGCGGCGGCCGGTTTCCCAATGCCAGCGACTGGACCGTGCGCCGACTTCCGGCGGTCCAAAGCGCCTCTGCCCATTCATGGGCTTCGGTGAGCAGGATCAGGATCACCCCCACCAGCCCCGCCAGCATCATTGCCCCCACCAGCACGGTACCCCACGTCCAGTATTGGTGGAAATAGTCATGGACAATCCATACCGCAGCGGTTGCGGCAAAATAGGCCATTACGGCCAGAAAATGGCGGCCACGCCGCTGGAGGGTTCCGCTGTCCGCAAGCAGCAGTGCCATGATGATACCGGCCAGCAGCACGGATATGCCGGCCAGCACATACCAGTTGGGAACGGCCACGATGGGGGCGGTGAAAGGAAACTTCTCCTTGCGGTGTATGTCGTACACTCCCCAATAGGCCCCGACAGCCCCTTCGGTTTCCCGCTTCCACGGCTGATCGAACGCCTCCATGAGATAATAAATGTAGTTTTCTTTACGGGCACGTTCGATAAACCGACGCAGGAAAGTGGCCTCATTGGATGGTGAGGCCACGGCTGCCTTCCGGGTCCGGCCGTGGCTGGGCCAGCCGACCTCGGCAATCACTATGGGCTTGCGGGGAAAACGGTCCTTGAGCTTCTCCATCTGCCGGACCACATAGTCCACAGCGGCATCCACATGCACCCCTTCCCAATACGGCAGCATATGGACCGCCAGAAAATCCACGTGGTCAGCCAGATCAGGGTGCTTGAGCCACACGTGCCAGGGCTCCGCTGTGCTCACCGGAACATCCAGGGCACTGCGAACCCGATCCAGGTAGCCGATCAGGGACGTTTTGGGAATATCTCCGCGCAGGACCACTTCATTGCCCACGATGGCCCGGACGACGGTGGCGTTGGACCGGGCTGTTCGGATCAAGTCCTCAATCTCGGCCTCGGTTTTGGGGCCGTCGGCATCCACCCAGGCCCCCAGGGCCACGTTGATGCCAAAACGGCCGGCCAGCGCGGCCACGTCGCCCAGGGTGTACTCTACAGCGTAAGTCCGCACGGCAAAGGTCTTGCCGGCCAGAAGGGCCAGATCCGATGTGATCTCCCCGGAGGTGGGATATTTTTTGATCAGCGGGCTCTGCCCGGCCTGCATGGGGGACAGGCAGAACCCTTGAACGCGATCCGGCCAGGGGGGCTCCGGTTCGGGCCGATTCAGGCCCGCCCAGATGCAGAAAGCCAGTACGGCTGCGGCAAGGCCGGTGATAATGTTCGCTCTGGCCATCATTTTACCTTAAATCCCACTGGCGTGAGCCGGGCACACACGATGAAAAAGAGCCTCCCGGATTGCAGGAGGCTCCTTGCTGTTTCAGCTTGCCGGTTCCATCTACGGCCCGGTGGGGGAAGCGTCGGGATCGATATTCGTCCACTCGTCCAGTTCACCCCAGTATTCGATATCGCTCTTGATCTCATCGATGGCCACGCTGCTCTCCAGTACCGGTCCGGTACCGGTCTGGGTATACAGTTTGGCGCCGGATTCCCGGCCGATGTGCACGCTCACCGTGGGCGGCGGCGGTCCCGCATTGCGCATGGTTTCGCCGCGATAGGACACCGAGCCGCCCTCGGCATTGGCGGGATCATAGAATATATGGCGCCACAGGGGGGTTCCGGTTTCGAAATAGACCCCGTAGGTAACCGCCGAGCCGCCGAATCCGCACTGGTCGCTGTCGGGAATGTAGACCGGCACAAAGAGCACCCCGCTCAAAATAGCCGGCTTGGAGATGACGCGCTCGGAAGCGTCCCCGACGTTCGCGGGCGGATCCAGTTCGCGGTACCATCCGTCATGGTAGTCGGCGTTGCTGTCGACGTTGCGTACCACGTCCAGAAGCAGGTCCCAGTTGTCGATATCGGTGCGCTGGGCCCCTGCCTGGGGCGCGATGGTGCCCACCGTGTCATAGGAAAGATAGGGATTGGAATAGAACAGGTTCGAACGTGTCAGCGTCCGCTCCTGGCTGTTGTCGTGATAGTAATCCCCGAGGCCGTTATATTGCTCGTTCGGGCTGCCGGCATCGTCGGTGGAATCATATTGGGAATTGAAATACGGGTCTTTCAGGCCGTAAATATAGTTCTGCTCGGTGGTCTCCCTGTCGGACATCTCCTGGAACCGGCCGGTTCCGAACAGCACCCAGACGTTGTTCATCTGATCCACAGTCAACGAAGGCGCTGCGGTGATGGGCCGATCGGAGTTGAACAGCACGGACATATCCCAGTCGTCGGGATCGTCGGAGGGCTCCGAACCGACCCGGGTATTGATTTTGAAGATATTGCCGAACCATTTGTCGGCCAGGGTGGCGTCGTAACTGGCGCTGCCCATATAAAGGGCGTCCACGTTGTAGGTCAGTCCCTTCACCGGACCGCTGCCGTCGTCGGCAGCCATGTCCAGACCGGCCGAAGCAGCCATGATGGTATCGGCCACACCGGTGTCGAAACGCCGTTCCAACTTGCCGGTGAGCACGTCCGCCACAAAGATATATCCCGGCTGTTCGCTGTATCCGTAAAACGGCTTTTTGCTTAGGGGGTCGGGATCGAACGGCCCGGACCCGAAGACCAGGAACCATTTGCCGCCGCTCCACTGGTGGGTGCTGCTGCTGTACTGTGCACCCACCTGAACCACGGACGGGAAATTGGCGGTCATGCCGAGATTTTCATAGGAGCGCTCCCACAGCAGCCTGGGGGTGCGGGGATTGGTGATGTCCATGCAGATATAGGTGGGATGAAATTCACGCCTCACATCCGCTGTGGCACTGTCCTGGTCGAAATCCCCATCGGCCCAGATATCTTTGCCGCCGGTCCCCAGCCCCACCAGCAGGAGGGTTCCCCAGCCTTCGGGATGGTCGTCGTCCGCCGGGAACACCCGGGCGTCGAAAACCTTGGGCTTGAGGTCCACATAGAACGAGTGGCCGTAATCGGGATCGGCCAGCCACTTCAGGTGGGGCAGCAGGGTCTGGGGGATATAGGCCCACAGCTCTGAACCGATGGGTGTGCCGTCCTTGGCTTCGTAGCCGTAAATGTTGTTGGTTTCATCGAAAGTGTAGCGGCCGTGGGTAAAGGCGTGCAGCATACCGTCGTTGGCGCCGGCATAGACCACATTCTCGCGGTCCGCATATTTGCGGATATAGGTCAGGTAGGACTCGTCACTGTAAATCACGGCATAGTTTTCCACGGCGCCGGAGACGCTCACCGGCGTGGAGCGGACAATATCTCCCAGTTTCCACACGTTACCGTCGAAGGTGCGGTCCCGGGTGTTGGGCGCGCCGGTCAAGCCGGCCGAGTCCACCCCGCGGATGAAGTTGATCAGGTTCTGCACCCGGGTGTCGTGATCGGGACCGCCGGTTTCCAGATAGCCGAAGCTGGCATCATCACTGAGCCCCAGAAAAGGTTTGATCCGGTCCACGGCACTGCCGGCCGCCGCGGAAAAGGCGACCAACTGGCCAGTGCCGTCATTATAAATGTCGGAAAATGGCGAAGTCACCTGCCCCACAACGTCGGTACCCTCTATTTCACCCGATTCGTCGTAGTCGCCGTCACCATCGTCGTCCAGCCCGTTGCCGTCGATAAAGGTGAATATCGTACGGTCGTCGGCCGGCCTGCTGTGCAGCATGGATCCGGCGGCAAACAAGGTTTCGATATCCTCGATGCCGATGGTTTCATAGGTGGTGGTACAGCTGGAAATCACGCATTCCGCGTCGTACTGGTTGTCGTCTTGGTAATGATAGTGCTGGGTATAGCGATGGACAAAGGCATTGCCGTCGTCATCCGTGCCGTATTCGACAATCTTGTCCGTATCGTAGTTGAATTTGAAGTCGTGGTTGCTGTCTTCGCGCAAATGGCCGAACTGGTCCACCCATAGGGATTTGAGATACCCCACGAAGGTGATCGGGTCGTCTTTGTCCGGGGCAAAAAACTGGGGCTTGAAGAAGGCCTGGATCATGGTGCCCTGACCCTCGCTGTTGTTGGCTACCACGGCGGCGGCCGTACCCGAGGAGGTCCTGGCATTGATGTCGGCAAAGGACTTGTTCAGCTGTTGTTCCAGCTTGAGGGGGTTGACCACATAATAATATGTATCCGGCACACCGTCCAGGTCCTTGTCCCACTCCTCCTGCATATCGGGAATGTTGTTGCCGTTTTTGTCGCTGAATGCGCCCCATTTGGCCGCATACCAGAGCGGGTTTTCCAGCAGGGTGGCTGCAGGTTGGTCGCCGGGGTAAAATTTGCGTTCGGCGTGCAGCGGCAGATCGGCTGTGGTATTGGGTGTATCCAGATAGTAGTCAATATCCGAACCCGAGCCCGTATCAACGTCCCTCACCTCGAGATAGGTCCCATCGTCGGTGGTTCCCGAAATAATATAGCCCATGTGCTGGATAATGCCGCCAGCCGCATAAGAGGAATCCAGGGTGATGGTCACATAGGCGCCGTTGTTGGTACCGTCGGCTGCCGTGACCGCCGGGTTCCCCGCACTGTCATAGACCTGGTAGGTGTAAGTCACGATGGCGTCCATGTCGTGGTCGGCGCCCTGTTCCACGTCTTCGTAATTGATGCGGAACCTGCCGTAGGTGGGATTGTCCGCATCGATGGTCTCCACATAGAAGTCCACGATGGTGTTTGTGGGCTGAAACGCGCCCGCTGCAGCGTTTATAGAGTATCCCCCCACCGACTTGGCAAAAGGCACCAGGGTAATGGCGGTATTGCCCACGGGAATTTCAATGCGCGGCAGGGGCGAGGCCAATCCCACCATATAGCTTTGCACGTACTGGCTCTCGGGCGCCGCAACACTGATATCCTGGGTGTGCCCGAAATAGGCCACCGAAGCGCTATAGTAACTGCCCTGCTTGGTGGGTTCCTCGGGGCAAAGCCCGCGGATATCTCCCAGCCCGGAAATGTGCTTGCTGGTGCAGGCACTGCTCGCCGCCGATGCCTCCTCGCCGATATAGTAATCGCCGGAAATCCCTTCCGCGGTGCTGATGGTGTCGGCCAGCCCCTGGACGTCCAGGGTGCCCAGGCTGCCGCTGAAAGAACCGAAAGCACTGCCGGGCAGCTGGTCGGAGTCGAAAGTCGGGTTGATATCACTGAGCACCAGCATGAAGGGCTTGGAACATTCCGGATAGGTCGCGAAGGGATCGGACCAGGCGGCACTGGACAGGCCGAGGGCTGCGTCATCGGCCATGGTGCCGTTGTCGAATTCGTTGGTTCGCGTCTCTCCGGCAAAATAGCGCAGGGTTTCGTACATCATTTCCCCCACGGGATTGCCCCAATCGGGAAACTGGCCCTGGGTCATGTATTTCTGGGTCTCCCAGCCGCCGTCATATTGGTAAGTCCTGCTGGGCCAGCTGTCGGGGAATCTGAATTCGCTGATCCGGAAACGATCGATGGTGCCGATGATCCCCGGATCTCCGGTCGTTATGAATATTCCGGTCTCCGGGTCGATCTCGTCGTCGATGGGACCGATGTTCTTGCGCAGCACGCCGCCGGACATGTTGAGGGTATAAGAACCGCTCATCAGGCCAAAGAGCATGTTGCCGGTTTCGCCGTGGCGCTGGAGTAGCCCGATAGGCTTCAACGTGGTTGCGCCGGTGCTGCTGTTATACTCCTTGCAGTTTTCCTCGGGCATGGCGGGGTCGGCCACCACCACGCGCACCACCTTGTCGGAGATGGCACTGGCGACGCCGACTTTCCAGCGCAGGTAGTATTCATCGTCGCCGGTCATCTCCTCATGACGGTACTGGAAATTGTAGCTGCCGGCCGTCAGAAATACCGTGCCGCTGTGGCTTTCGATACACGAGGTGTCGCTGTTGCAGTCGCCGTGGCCGCCGTACCAGCTGGCGACCGGTCCGCCGTCATCTTCGAAATCGCCGTTGCCGTTCAGGTCGATGAGCAGTTCCACGGCATCGTCGCCGTCCACCCCGAAGGTGTAGTCCCCGTCCTTGTCGATATTCAGGGTGCCCAGGGCGATGGAGAGGTAATAGTCGTCACCGCCGAAGGGATTCCCCGAGCCGTTGATGGTGGCCAGATCGGCTACGATGCCATCCGGAACCACTGTGGGGCTGGTGATATCACTGCCGAATACATCCAGAAGCAGTTGGTTGTATGCCGTATGATCGGCCGGGTGGCTGGAAATGATGCCATAGGTATCAAAAAAATACTGCTGTACATCGGATATGCCCGCAATTGTGCTGTCAGGAACAATCATCCAGCTCGAAGCGGCGGATGTGGCGCAGGTCGGGCCTTTGTCGCCGTCCAGACACCGGGTGCCGGCCACGGGCCGCTCGATGGAGACCCACTCCCAGATCCGGTAGACGCTGTCGTTGAGGATCCGCAGCAGCGGCTTGTAGCCGGCGTTGGTGGGATCGTGCAGGGAGGTGGAGGCGAACAGGTGGCGGGTCTGCACCGGGGTCGACTCCGGCTCCGCCAGCGGTGAATAGTCCGCGATATCATAGCCGTCGTTGGCCACGCTGGTATACTCCTTACCCCATGAGTGGGCGTCCTGGGGGATGTAGGCACGCTCCAGGACCGTTTCCGTGGGGGTGTCCACATAGCGCTTGCCGCCGTATAGCACCTTTCGGATGGTGTCCATGCGGGACATGGTCAGGTAGTTCAGAAAATCGCCGCTCCAGTATGGTCCGTCGGGCGCCATTTTTTTGTTGTCACCCACGCACAGTCCCCTGGGCTCGAAACGATCGCCGACATACTCATAATATTTATAGGAATCAAAATATCCATAGTAGGATTCGACATCGTCGGGTTTGTACCCCACATCGATTTTGCCGTCCTCGTTCAGATCGGAGGCGTCGTTGTAAGCTTCATAAAACAGCTTGTGGTTGCGGCCCATCACCAGCATCACCAGGGGCGGCGGCGTATTGGCCATAAAGGGCGGATAGGCGTCATAGGAGCCTCTTTCCGGGGGTGCGGCATGGGCATCACCCGGACCGCCGGCCATGCTCAAAAGTCCCAGCATGCAAATCATTAAAATGGGCAAATATATTTTTCGATTCATTGTTTCACCTCGCTGGATTATGCAAGCGGCCCGGACCGGCGCCAAATACGTCGGGTAACGACGGTTAGAGTCCTTTATCGCCGATGTCGGCGGCTACCATGTAATAGTCACCTTCCACCATGACATTGGTGTTGGTGCAGTTGGACCGGCCCTGGGAACGAATTTGGTACAGAACTTTGACAAGGCTGGTGCCGACGCCCTCGATTCCGGTACCGAACTCGGCACCGCCGCCGGCGGGGGGGGTGGCCCCCCGCTTGACAAAATCCACCAGGCTTTGCACGCCAATATCGGTCCCCGGAACCTTGATAAACTCGATATCGCGAACGTCCATGGAATCACTGGAGTAGCCGCCGACCACCATCTTCCGAAAGCCCACGTTTTTGTCCGCGTTGAAGTTATGGAAAATGACCCCCGGGGCATCCCCGCCCGTACCGGCGATGATCTCCGGCGCCGTTTTAACCTTGCCCACCATGCCGATCATCTTGGCCGCGCCGTACAATCCGCCGTCCGAATTGTAAAAAGCATCCCGGTGGCAATTATCGTTAATGGTGACATAGGTATCCTGATTGGTGATGTTGGACGCGAACACCACAAAAAGGGTCAGCACCGGCACCAGCAATACCGCCACCAGCAGGGCCGATCCGTTCTCGTTGTGCATGGGTCCGAACAGTCGTTTCATGGGTTCAACCTCCTACTTTCGCATGGGCAGCAGATAATCGTAGCGTACTGTTCTCGGAACACCCGCGCAGGTGAAATTCACGGTCATCTGCACCGACTTGGTGTCGCTTGCCACGGCGTTGTTGGTTATATCATAGGTAATCTGGTATGCAGGGTCGTCCGAGGCAGGGGTCTTGGTGCCCTCGGTCACTGCCGCCTGTACACCAAAATTTTCGGAGCAATTGGCGTCTTCGGTTTCCGTGCAGGTATAACGTTGGGATATCAGCCCCTCCAGCTGCCGGGATGCCAGCACCGATGCTTCGGTATAGGATTTGGAACAATCCACATCCTGCCAGCTGTTGGAACTTAAGCGGCCGATGGCCAGGGCCGCGATCATGAAAAAAATCATGGCGATCATCACTTCAATCAAGGTAAATCCCTTTTGGTCCATCCGGATTCGATGCATCACCGCTTCACTTCTGCGGGTCATGGCGCCTCTCCTAAGTAAGGTTTGTTATGGCCTGTCTTGCGTCCAACGCTCCGGCCAACACTTGGAATCATGTATTCCGGAGCTGGACGGTCTGGGAAATCAGCCAGCGCCGCACATTGTCGTTGAAAGGCGGCAATATACGGTTGGCCACGGTATAAACGGTCTGGTTGACAAACTTGGGAGCGCCCTGCCGGGCACGTCCCAGCACCCAGATGCGAACCGCACGAATCATCTGCGGTTGCACCGTATACCCCAGGTTCACATTGGCCGTATCCGCATCCAGCAGCCCATCGTTGTTGGTATCCACGGCCCAGATGATATTGTTGGCGGGGGGGGCTGTGCGATCGATAAGCCCGTTGAGGTCTCTGTCGAAGGCATAGGCAAAGCCGAGAGCGTCGATTCCCTCGGCCAGAAGGTCCCGTTTGGTAACCGATCCATCGCCGGGATTAACGATGCTCCGCGCCAGGTCGAAACCGTCCGAAGGATCGTTGTTGCGGTCATAGAGCAGGTAGGTGATGGTTTCGTTGCCCCCCAGTTCCAGTTTCCCGTCACTGTTCAGATCGGCGGTAAAGCGCAGCACCGGGCTGCCGGCGGCCGAGTTGTCCGGCGTGGCCGTGGTGACCGGGTCGGTGATATTATACCGGCGAATATCGGTGACACGAAACCGCCCGGTCAAGTTCCTGTCGGCGGCGATCATGCGAAATTCACGCTCCATGATGGCCACGGCCCCGCGCTGGTTCTGCTGCATCCTGGAAAGCTCCATTTGCTGAACGCTGGCATTTTGCAGCATATCGAAAGTATTGTACAATGCGGTGAGCAAAATGGCGGAAACCGCCATGCCCACCAGGAGTTCAACCAGGGTAAAACCGGCCCGCTTGCCGCTGCCATGGATTAAACTATACTTGATATTCATGCCCGTTTCCTTTTATTTCCAGCTGTTGGACGCAGCGATCCATTCCTGAATGGAAATTGCGCCGGCCGGCGAGGCCTGGATTCTGAAAATGCGGTTGTCCTGATTGGTCACGAAGACCTGACAGGGGGCGATGCTGTCGCTCAACCCCCTTGCAGTAAACTGGATCGTGGCCGAAAACGGAGCTGCCCCGCCCGGATCTGCCGTGAAGGCCACATTGCCCCCATAATCTCCGAGGCTTACGTTCCGGTTGATGGGGTTCCCCAGGGTGTACAGGCCATTGACATTATCGAAATTGACGGCGCAACGCTGCTGGCTGCGCACGGCCTGGGTCTTGACGACATGCAGATCACCGGAAATCTGGTAAACGGCATTGCGCAGGCTGACGTTACGCATATATTGCGCCACACGGGGCGCAGCGGCAACGCATAAGGCGGCAATAACCGCCATGACGATCAGCAGTTCAATCAAGCTGAAGCCGCCCGCTCTGCATTGGTTTGACCGCCTTTTATCGGCTTTTCCAACAACCTCAGGAAAAAAATTCATTCGATCACACGCCCTTCCCAAAATGGTCACCGCAAATACAATCCGGGATATTTCCGAAAAAGTACCAAGCAATGATCGTACCAGGCCTGGCCTGAAACTGCTTCATCTCACCTTTAAAATAATTTGTATAAAATAAAGCAATTATTTCAATTGATTAAAATATAACTGGATATGTCGCAAAGTTGGCATCCCTGTGAAAACGGGGCCGTAGCGTCGGCAACCGTTCGCTGAACTATTAATTTTTTTTATATTTCTGACTTCACTGCCGCACGGTGGCAGTGAATGAATGTACTTACTAACAAATAATAATACTTTATTCCTATAGGTTATACGAATCATTAAAATCAGTTTTGCACCATGACATTTTTTGTCACCCACCTATAAAATGATTCTGCGCCATGAGTTCGGACAAATCCAGGGACAAGAATTGATAGGCTGGAAAACAGCGCTGTCTTCTGCTACGCTGAATACTTACTCAGGCAAGGCAAAGCAATTGACCATAACAGACCCTTTCCTCAACCGGCTCAAACAGCTCAATGGCCTCAAGGTGTTCGATCCGTCCGGATGGCCTTACCGCGAGGTGATCAGCCGGTCCGTCGCTCTGGTCATTATCTGCGTCTTCATTGTTCTGCGGATCCTTCAATTCCACCGTTTCCCGCAGTTTCTGCCGGATTTATGGCATTTTTACCGTTCCTTCAAGACCAGCGCCGGCATTCCCCTTTACAGCGCCGGAGATATCTATCTGCTCTGGGGCATCCGGCTGACGGTCTGGATCATCGAAACCGCGATCTATTTAGGATACATGGCTTCCTACGTCAGCCGGGCAAAGGCCGTCAGCGTTGCCAGAGGATTTCTGGAAGTGGTCTTTCCCATAATGGTGGCCGGGCTGCCCGTCCTGATTTCGTTTATGCCATACAGCCTCCCACGTTGGCTTCCTTTTTCGTCCGGCCGGCACCTCACATTCTACCTGGCCATCATGGCCTTTATTATCGCCGGGGGCATCATCAACCTGGTCGGCCTGCTCACCATGCGGCGGGCGTTCACCATCATGAGCGAAGCCCGCATTCTGATCACCCGGGGAATATTCCGCTATGTGCGTCACCCCCTTTACAGCGGTCATTTCATCATGTTTTTCGGCAGCATGCTGCTGCGCCTGAGTTGGATGACCGTTGTGCTCTACACGCTCTTTCTGGTAGGACAAATCGCCCGGGCGCTCATCGAAGAACGCAAACTGGAGCGGGTATTTGCCGATTACACCCGATACCGGCAGCGCACCGGCATGTTCCTGCCGAGAATCGGCCATGGCAAAGGAGGCCTCCGCTGACATGGCCAGACCGGTTTTAATCAGCTTGCTGTTCATTTTCATCATCCACCTGGCCGCTTTCACCCGGTTGGCTCTCAAACAAAAAAAGAGCTATCAGCGAATGGCTGCCGCTACATTTGCACTACTGGCCGCAGGGTATGCCTTGCGCATCTGGTGGCCGGATTGGCAACTGGGGGGCAACAGCCTCCACACAGGCTTTCGCCATGCCGCCTGGATCAGCTCCGGGGCGACCCTGCTGCTGTTTCTGAGACGGAAAATACAGAAAAGGTAAATCCGGCCAATGGATCAATCCTGACGACCATAAAGCCGCTAAGGTTTTTTCGATGGCACTGGAGCTAAAAGGATCGCTGATTCAAACCGCTATTCCTGGATTAAATTGTAAAAAAAGTGTAAAACCATTGTATCCTATCTGCCTGGATATAATTATTATGTAATTTTTACATGTAGTTATATATTCTCACCGTAAAACCGTCCCCGCCGTGCCCTTGTTAATTCAATAGGATGGGAGTACTTATTTGTTTTGCAGCTTGATGCGAGGCTTGCCTGTATTCCGGCTGGCTTTGGCAATGCACAGGTTAATGGGCCATCCCGCGAAAAACATATTGAGAAAGGCATATCAATGCAGTTTCCATCACTTGCAATCGGGGATCTGATCAGTCGCATTCCCATTATCCAGGGAGGTATGGGAGTGGGCATTTCACTTTCCGGACTCGCCTCCGCAGTCGCCAACGAGGGAGGAATCGGGGTCATCGCCTGCGCCATGACGGGCATTCACGAGCCGGATATCGCCACCAACAGTGTACAGGCCAACCTGCGCGTCCTGACCAACGAAATCCGAAAGGCCCGGAAAAAAACGTCCGGTATTCTGGGTGTCAACATCATGGTGGCCCTGACCGATTTCAGCGAATTGGTCAAAACCTCCTTACGCGAAAAAATCGATATCATTTTTTCGGGGGCCGGATTGCCTCTGGATTTGCCCGGGTACCTGAAAAACGGGATGAAAACCAAACTTGTACCCATTGTTTCCTCCGGCCGGGCAGCCAAAATCATTTGCCGCAAATGGCTCTCCAGATTCAATTACCTGCCGGATGCATTTGTGGTGGAAGGCCCCAAGGCGGGCGGCCATCTGGGATTTAAGCCCGAGCAGCTGGACGACCCGCAATTCGCATTGGAGCATCTGGTCCGAGATGTTATCGAAGCCGTTGAAGAATTTGAAAAACCAGCACACAGGACCGTCCCGGTCATTGCCGCCGGAGGTGTCTTTACAGGCGAAGATATTTATCGATTTTTAAAAATGGGCGCGGCCGGCGTTCAGATGGGTACTCGATTTGTCGCCACCCACGAATGCGATGCCGATCCTGCGTTCAAACAGGCCTTCGTGGATGCCAAGGAGGAAGATCTGGTGGTCATCAAAAGCCCGGTGGGGTTGCCGGGCAGGGCGATCCGCAACAGCTTCATCAACCGGGTCAATGAAGGCAAAACCAAACCATTCAAATGCCCCTACCACTGCATAAAAACATGCGACCATAAAAAAAGCCCCTACTGTATCGCCGCAGCCCTGGGCAGCGCCAAAAAGGGACGGCTGAAAAGCGGATTTGCCTTTGCCGGACAAAATGCCTTTCGGGTGGACAAGATCATTTCGGTGAAAGAATTGATTGGATCCCTCCGGCAGGATTATGCCGGAGCAGCAAAGGGATAATCCCTATCATCAGGTCTGCAGTTGGGCATGAACGCGGTCCAGTTCTTCAATGGTCAATGCCTGTATGGGCAACGGGGGTTGCAGAAAACTGGGCGGAGATACAAACTTCTGCATCATGGCCATGAAATGAGATAAATCGGCAAATTCCGACTTGGGGTAATGCTTCAAGCGCTTGACACGGCCCTTGCGGCTGCATTGAAAAAACAGATATCCGGTTTCTTCAATAACACAGCCGCGGTAACCGGCGGCATAGGCCCGGAGCAGCAAAAGCTCCATGCTACATCACACCGGCGTTGACCAGCAGATGGCATAAAACGCTGGCCGCATATCCCAATGCAATCACCGGTGTCCATTTCAAATGGGCGGCAAACGTATATTTGCCCCGGGCGGTCCCCATCAACGCCACTCCGGCGGCTGAACCAATGGAAAGCAGGCTGCCGCCGACCCCGGCGGTCAAAGTCACAAGAAGCCACTGGCCGTGGGACATTTCCGGGCTCATGGTCAAAACGGCGAACATCACCGGAATATTATCCACGATGGCGGAAAGCACCCCCACCATGACGTTGGCAACGGTGGCCCCCATGCCTTGGTAGGCAATCTGCGAAATCGCATTGAGATAGCCGAACTGGGCCAGGCCCCCCACGCACAGAATCACCCCGTAAAAGAACATCAAGGTATCCCACTCGGCTCTGGCGATATTTTTCATAATATCGAAATGGCGGACATTTTTTTTCTGCTGGCTGAAATCCTGAAGTACCTCCAGCGCGCCGATCACCTTTCCGGCCTTGTTTTTCAGCGGGGCGGCGGTAAACGTAATCCACTTGCCCTCATCGCCCAGGTGGGGAAAATAGGTGCTGACATCGTATGCATCTTCCATATGGGGGTTCTTACGGTAATTTTTTTCGTACTGGGCTTCAATCATTTTTTCGGGGAGAAAATTGAGTACCAGATCGGCCAGGGTCGGCCGCCGTTCCGTGTAAAATTTCATCCACTGCTTTTGGGTGCCCACGGCTTCGGCGGCGGGTATACCCGTCATCTCCTCCATGGCTTTGTTCCAATGGGTAATCACGTGGCCGGTATCGATGGCAAACATGGCGTCGCCCCAGGTGTCCATAATCTGGTCAAGCGGCTTTTCGCTATTGTACACCATACTCAGGGAATCGATGGTCTCCGCGCCACGGGCGCCCAGGATAAAATCATAGGACTCGGAGCGGCCTTCATGCATTTTGATATGATAGGAGTAAATGCCTAAAAACCCCAGGCCCAGCATCATACCGGCGGCGGGCGGAAGGTGCAGAAAATTATGAAAACTGACCGCCGTGGCAATGGTGGTCAGAAAAAGCGCTATAATGACATAGGCGCCATATTTCAGTGTCATCGTCTCACTGACGGTCTCGGGCCTGCTTCTGCCGATGGCCAGGCTCATAACGGCCGCCGGCAACCCCCAGTCCACCAGCGAAGGAAGGAAAATCTTGAAAAACTCGTGAAACTCGACATGCCCTTTCTGCCAGACCATCAGGGTCGTGATGTCGCCGAAAGGTGAAAATGCGCCTCCGGCGTTGGCGGCGACAACGACATTGATGCAGGCCAGGGCGACAAATTTGGTATTGTCGCCTCCCACCGCCATGACCACAGCCCCCATGAGCAGGGCGGTGGTCAGGTTATCGGCAATGGGTGAAATGAGGAAAGCCAGGGTTCCGGTCACCCAGAAAATCAACCGCAGGGAAAAACCCCGGGAGACTAAAACCGCCCTGAGGGTCTGAAAAACGTTGCGTTCCTCCATGGCGTTGATATAGGTCATGGCCGCCAGAAGAAACAAAAAAAGCTCGGCATATTCCAGCAAACTGGCTTTGATCGCCTCATGGGCGCTGTGGGTATCGCCGGCCCGAACATAAGCCACGGCCAGCAGCACCCAGATCAAACCGGCCGCCAGCAGCACCGGCTTGCTCTTGCGCAGGTGGATATTATTTTCCAGGGGCACCAGGCTGTATGCCAGGACAAAGATCGCAATCCCAAGATAACCGTAAAAAGTGCCGGTTATATCAGCGGCGGGTATGGGAGCGGATGCCAGGGCGCTGGCGGGAACCACCAGAAGAGCGGCAATGGCAAACCCTATTTTCATGGCATAAACCTCTATCGTGCAAAATTTCAGCACCAGCGCCGACCGGCCTGTGGACCGCTGGGTCCTTTCCATCCGGCAAATTGATCAGTTCTTGAACCGAGGGATCATTCAGCAGGCGTGTTCTGCTGCCAAGCCAAAAGCGCAAAGAGAAGAACCCTGTCCCGGAAACAGGGCCGTCGACATATAAACCGGTGCTCGATATTTAAAAAAGGCTTCTTTACCCACCCAACGGCCGGGGGTCAAGAATAATCGACCCGCCTCCCCATTTCCTGGCGGTATTTCTGATGGTATTTGAGAACTTTTTTGATATAAAGACGGGTTGCTTTGAAGGGCGGAACGCCGCCGTAATGTCTCACATATCGGCTGCCGGCATTGTAGGCGGCCAAGGCAAGTTCAACATCACCGTCAAACCGATCCAGTAATCGCTTGAAATAACGAACACCACCGTCGATGTTCAATTCAGGGTCAAAAGGATCCTCTACGCCCAACCATCTGGCCGTAGTCGGCATCAACTGCATCAGCCCCCGAGCCCCCGCCCGGGAAACGGCCTGTGGGTTGTAATTGGATTCGGCAAAAATAATGGCCCGGATCAAAGCGGCATCCACTTTGTAAGTCTGTGCCGCCCTTAAAATGGAACGGTTAAAAGGAGGGGCCCCAGCGGGTGCTTTTTCTGCCCCCGATGGTGCATCTTTGAAGAAAATGCCCTGCAGGGGAAGGAAATATCGTATGAGTTCGGTATGCTTGCGGTCAATGTCAGGCGCCACAGCCGCTGCCGGCGGCGGCGCCATTTGCAGCGCCATGTGCTGGCTGCTGCAAATTCCCGCAGGAATTGCGAGCATTACCAACATCACATATAAAACTGTCCCATACTTAATCGTATGATTTAACTCAATTTTTCCAGCGAATTTCAATTCTCCCATTTTTAAGCGTGTTGAATGACAGCACGCCCCTTTCTCGTTTTCGGCCTCAAACAGAGCAAAACCGGTGCCACATTTCAAAATTTTAAATTTATTTATTAATTCAGATAGATAGTCAGCAAATGCGTTTTGAAGGAAGAAATCTGTTGCGTATTTATTGGGAAAACAGTTTCTCATATATAACTTCTTTTTCATAGTTGCGTCCCCCCTTTTCCATGGGCTGCAACGATGAAAGAGCAAAGCATGTGCCATGGGACCGCATGCTGTTGCAGGTCTTGAAAAAACATTTTTATTTCAAATGATTATAAAATAGCGCAAAGAAGGGTCCGGCTTATTCCGAAGCGGCGCCTATCAAATTGAAAGTGTCAAACACCCAATCGGTCTATGCGGCGTTCAACCTGATAGCTGCGGCAGCGGGACAGGGTCAATCATCAAATTACAAAAAAGAAGGGCGCCGGTGGCGCCCTTTATTTACAATGGCAGTATGGCAAAAACTATTGCTGCAGATAAATAACCGCGTCTAAATTGCCAAGTTCGGCAGCTTTTTCAAAATCGGGCATGGCCTTGTTTTTATCCCCGGACCGCAGGTAGACCCAGGCACGGCCGTAATAAAAGCGACCATTTTGGGAATCCATGGAAATGGCCTTATTGATAGCCAGAAGGGCCTGGTTCAAATCCCCCATCTCGCCGTAGGCCACACCCATGTTAAAATAGGCGTCGCTGTTGTTCATATCCAGAGCAAGCGCCTTCTTGTAAGCTTCTATGGCCATGACGTAATTACCGTAAGTAGCAAACAACCCTCCCTGATCAAGCCAGTAGGCGGGATCATTGGGGTCGGTAACCGTCTCGTTGAGATATTCTCCTGACACCGGTGCCGTCAGCGCCAGGGTGATACAAAAAGCGATGATCAGAAATGTGCCGGATTTTAAATAACGCCGTAAATCCATGATACTCTCCCTGCATGCTGCATTGACAAGATTCACCGGCCCGCCCGCGGAACCGGCGGCCGCACATAGGCATATTCACACAAATCCCAAAGCCTTTCCGTAATACGGTTATTTCATAAGATATGCGGGTTGGCAACCATCTTTTGATCTCAATGGGCGCCTGATTCCGCCGGGATCACAGCAACGTATCAGGGGCCTGATTCCGGGATGCCCGGAACCCGCGGGCAGGGATTAACCCGCCGCTGTTCGAAATGAAGTTCTCGATTTGAGCTGCATCCAATTCCTCAGAAGTGGTTTCAGAACCTTCAATCAGGCTCAAGGTCAAGACGGGTCGTCGGATTCAAGCGGAACAATACATTGAGTATTTTGGGCATTGAATCCGACGCCCCGACACCGGGATCGGGCCTGAGGGGAGGTTTTGGAACCACTTCTAGGGTTGTACACGATTATTTGGTGATCGCATTGGGCTGGCGTATCCATCCGGCGCAACGCCTGGCCGCATTGGCCAGGGCATAAGTAATACCCACGGTAACAAAGGAAAAACAAAAAAAGACGACAAACATGACCATCAGGTAGGCCACGGCCGCGAGAATAAAATCGATCATAGGGGCACCTCTCTTTCCGGCTGTTGTACACCTGCATAGAGAGCAATTTGCTTGCCAAAACAACCCCGAATCCTTCACAGGGACGGCATCATTCCGAAATCTATTAAAATAAAGACAAAAATTTAAAAACTGGGGCCTAAGGACGCCATGGCCAATGCTCCCATTTGGAGAGAAAAAAGTTATAATCAGTAAGAAAGATATTTCACAATGAGAGATTCATTTCCCATTGCCTGACATTTTCATAGAGTGCGATACCCACGGCGGTTGAAAGATTCAGGCACCGGATTTGAGATCGGATGGGAATGTGGTAGGTGTTTGCTGGATAGCATCTTTGAATGTCTTGCGGCAGGCCTTTGGTCTCCGATCCGAAAACCATAAATAACCGCTCAGGGGAGGGCATCTGCCAAAAAGAACGCTTGCCGCTCTTGGAAAACAGGGCCACCTCGTCGTCAGCGGGCCGCAGGGCCCCCAGGAATTGATCAAAGTCCTCCCAGATCCGCAACGGCACACGGGGCCAATAGTCCAGTCCGGCCCGCCTGACCTGCCGATCTTCCAGTGAAAATCCAAGGGGCTTAACGAGATGCAGCATCGCCCCGGCCCCCAGGCAAGTCCGCCCGATATTGCCCGTATTCCAGTGCACTTCCGGCGCCACCAATACCACATGCCGCCGAAACCGTTCATCCCCTGCATTCATTGCGTCAACGCTCCGCCAAACCGCCGGCCGCCAGGGCCGGTTGATGAATTACGGCACTGGCGACATGACGGGCTTATTGCTTTGGAGACTGGATATATCCCCATTCCACCAGCCGGTCGTAAGCATATTGGGCGTTGCTGCCTTGATTGACCGCCTGCAAAAAGCGGTAATAATTTTCGGCGGCGGTTTTTCGAACGCCCTTTCCCTCGTGGGCGACCCCTTTGAAAAAGGTAATGTTGGGATTTCCGGCCAGTCGCCGATCGTAGGCATCAAACTGCGCCAGGGCGGCATCATATTGTTTTCGCTGCAACTGAACATATCCATTCAGGTAATACGTCTGGGCCTCCTGGGGATAAACCTGCTGGGCGGTCTTGAGGTAGGTACCGGCGGCCTCGAATTTCTTCTGGGCCACCTGGCACTTGGCCATAAGCACCAGCCCGGCATAATCGCGGGGAGCTTGCCGCAACGCCTTTTGGAAAAGTTCTTCGGCCGCAGCATACTTTTCACCCGCCATCTCGGCTTCGCCCTTTTGCAGATCCTCTATGGCGCTGCGGATTTGCCGCACACCCGCCGTATGATCCATGTATCGCTCCCGGTAAGCCGGCTTGCCCTTAGCCCCGGCATAGGTATTGTTAGCCGCATTTACGGCGGTTCGATAACGCTCACTGCTCATGGGATGGGTGGCGAAAAGGAGGTCTGCAGCACTCTGGTGTCCCCTTGACAGCGTATTTAAAATATCCATCAGGCCCACCATGCCTTCGGGACCGTATCCACCCTTGACCATGTATTCCAGCCCCAGGGCGTCCGCCTGACGCTCGTTGTCCCGGCTGTAGGAGGCCAGCAGTACCCCCGAGCCCAGCATACCCAGCTGGGAGGCAGCCTTGCCATAAGCGCTGCCGGAGCCGACCCAGGCCGTTACACCGCCGACAACGGCCGATGTCAGCATGTTCTTGGACATGATCTCTGCTGTATGGCGGGCATTGACATGACCCAGCTCGTGTCCCAGAAGGGCGGCCAGCTGGGCCTCATCCGTCACTTTAAGCAAAATTCCCCGCGTCACGGCAATACTGCCGCCGGGAAACGCATAGGCATTGACGTAATTGGCATTGACCGCCCTGAAGCTGTAAGGCATCTGCGGCCTGTGGCAAACACCGGCCAGCCGCCGGCCGGTCTGAGACAGGTAAGCATTGAGAGCGCCATCCTGGACAGCGCCATAGTCCGCCGAAAACTGATGGGGTGAGCTTTTGGCATCCATGGCGATCTCCTGAGCCTCACTCACCAGCATGAGCTGTTGCTGACCGGTTACCGGATTGACTGCGCACCCCGCAAAAAAACCGGCCGATACCAGGGCGGTCAGTTCCAGAAATTGCCTACGGGTCAATTTTGCTTCTATTTCGGGCATGGATTTTCCTCACAAAAATGGGGTATGACAGCCAAAAATGAGGCGGATCCGCCGGCCGGCCTTCAACGCGTCGGCTTGCTCAAGACGCGCACTCATTCATCGCAACAACGATTTAATCATTCACCACCCGGCGACCGGATCGTGCCGCACAAATTTCAGTGGCAGGCACCGGTTGCAAATCGTAATTATATTTTATAGAATTTGCGTTATGAGTCAATACCGGCAGGAGGTTAGACCCGGCAAATAATCCCTGTTACCACCATCGAGGTTAACGCTGCAATGATCATCGATATTCACACCCATGCATTTCCACCAGCCATTCGACAGGCTCGCGAAAACTTCTTTACCAATGAACCGGCCTTCAAATTGCTCTACGAATCACCGAAATCCAAACTGGTCGGCGTGTCGGAAACCATTGCGATGATGGATGAGCAGGGTATCGACAAAAGTGTGGTATTCGGGTTCCCCTGGCACAGTGCCGACACGTTCAAGCGCAACAACGATTATATCCTCGAGGCCGTCAACCGCTACCCGGAGCGGCTTATCGGATTCTGCTGCCTCGATCCCCTGCACCCCGGAGCACCCCGGGAAGTGGAACGCTGCCTGGAGGCCGGGTTGTCCGGAGTGGGTGAATTGGGGTTTTACACCTCCGGCATTGACCGGCGGTGCATGGAGGGGCTGGAACCGATCATGGCCTTGAGCCGTCAGCATGACTGTCCGGTAATGATTCACACCAATGAGCCGGTGGGCCACAACTACCCCGGGAAAACACCCAACACCCTGGCGCAAATCTATGCCATGATCAAGCAATTTCCCCGCAACCGTATCATCCTGGCCCATTGGGGGGGCGGTATTTTCTTTTACGCCCTGTTAAAAAAGGAGGTCCGCCAGACATTGGCCCATGTATGGTTCGACACCGCAGCATCCCCCTTTCTCTACCATCCCCAGATCTACCAGCAGGCCATAGCCCTGGCAGGGGAGGACAAAATCCTGCTGGGCACTGATTTTCCCCTCCTCAAGCCCGGGCGTTATTTTAAAGAAATGGCGCAGGCCGGACTATCGGCCCGGCAACAACGTGCCGTCAGCGGCACAAATGCCGCCACCGTACTCAAACTGGCCTGATTTTTACATTCTGGCGGCTCCGGCACAGACATCGCCACTCTCTCTGTGGATGGCTCCCATTCACTTGACCGGCATTGGAACTCCGCTCAGCTGTCCGCAGGCCGCACGAATACCCGCGCCTTTGGAGCTGCGCACACGCACAAACAGGTTCTGGTCAACCAGGGCCTGGTGAAAGCGATTTATATCCTGGCGTGTGGGCGCCTCAAATGATGAATGTCCGCCGGGGTTATAGGCGATTAAATTGAGTTTGACGGGCAGCCCTTGTGTATAGCGGGCCAGTTCACGGGCATGCTGCAGCCGGTCATTCACCCCCCGGATCAGCACATACTCCAGAAAAACAGCCCCCCCTTTGCCAAGCGGGTAACGCTGCAGGGCTGTTCTGAGCATCTGCATGGGGTAACGCTTGTTGATGGGCATCAACTGGTTTCGTATGGAATCACTGGGGGCATTCAAAGATAGCGCCAGCCGAAGCCGGTTCCATTTCAGTTCGCCCAGTCGGTCAATCTTGTGGGGCAGGCCCACCGTCGAAAGCGTTATATGGCTTTTGGCAATATTCAGACCGCGCTGGTCTTCCATGATTTCAATGGCATGGACCACCTGATCAAAATTATCCAGCGGTTCCCCCATGCCCATGAATACCACATTCCGCACCGCGATGCCCATATGCACCCGCACGGTGTGAACCTGAGCAACGATTTCAGCGGCCGTCAAACTGCGCTGCAGCCCCGTCTGGCCGGTTCTGCAGAAGCGGCAGCCCATACGGCAGCCGGCCTGGCTGGAAACACATACGGTGGCATGGGTAGCCATTGGAATAATCACCGTTTCAATTTCAAGGCCGTCCGCCAATCGAAAGCCGATCTTGGTCACACCGTCTTGTGCCTCCCGGCGAACCACCATCAGGCGGGACAAATCCAACTCATTGCAAATTTGTCCCAGAAAGCGAGGCGATTGGGCAAAAGCCGGCAGCCTGTGCGGCATGAAATCGGCGCAACGGTAAAATGCGCGGTATAAAGGGGCTGCATGATATCCGCCGCGGCCGTATCGACGGCCGAATTCATGAACCAGTTCGCGGTATGTCAGACCAAGCAAGTTCATAGCGTGCTATTTTTAGTGCGTCCGCTGATTAGGATCAACCCATTTAATCACTTGACTTCACCCTTTGATTTGATTACTTGGGCATTAATTTTTGCCGGAAAGAAAAAGGAACCTCTAAAAAATGAAAATTCTTATCGGATATGATGGATCGGGTGCCAGTCAGCGCGCCCTCACCGTGGCCCAAAAACGCGCCAAGACATGTGGTGCCGAACTGCATGTGTTCACATCGGCGACCAACGGCAATAGTGATAAAACAAAAACCAGCCGCCTGCAAACCGGGCTCAAAGATGCGGAAATGATGTGCACTGCCTGCGGCATCGCGTGCAAGGTCATGCTTTCGGAACAAAAACAGACCCCTGCCGAGGACATCATTCAATACGCCGTTGAAAACGAAATCGAAGAAATCGTTATCGGACTGCGCAAAAGATCCCAACTGGGCAAACTGCTCTTCGGTTCCACCTCCCGTCAGGTGCTTCTGGAGGCACCATGCCCCGTCCTGGTTGTCAAATAACCCCTGTCGGAACAACATATTTGGGTCCTGAGACCCCGCATGCGGCCACAGACATCGCGAGACTTTCATACCGTATCGCCAAACGCCGGATGGTGCAATCAAAGGTTGCCAAACCCGGCTGGCCATCATATGAAATGCAGCACAGGCGATCGTTTCGATTTTTCGACCTGACAGCCCTGCAAAAAGTCAGTCCTGTTTAACGCCAAGCCAGCCTCAAGTCATCTGGGGCCCGGGGAAAGGACAGCCATGTCTCGGACAATGCGTGCCTGGTACGACCGACACAAAAAACTGTTCTGGATTGTCATCGGTCTGACCGGATGCTATTCGGTTGCCGGATTTGTGGTAACACCCCTGGTGGTACACCATCTTCTGACTGACAACGCTTCAGCCGCAATCCACCGCAGCGTCACGGTCGGCATGGTTCGCGCCAATCCGTACACCTTCACCCTGCGTCTGTCCGATCTGTCCATTGCCGAACGCGACGGAAGTGCCTTTGCGGATGTCAAAGAGATCGCCTTGAACGCACAGCCGTTGGCGTCCCTGTTCAAATGGGGCATCGTGGTCAAATCAGTCCGCATCACGGAACCCAGGCTCCGTATTATCAGAACCCAGACCAGTCAGTTCAATTTTTCAGATCTGCTGCCGGCCCCGGCCCAAAAAAGCCAGGATGATGCAGCCCGGCAGGAACCGCCGCCCCGCTTTGTCCTGACCTCTTTCAATCTTGAAAACGGCCGCATAGAATTTGAAGACAAAGCAGCGGCCGGCCCCTTCCAATCCACCGGGTCTGCTTTGACCATCGCCTTGAACCATATAGACACCCATGCAGGTTCCAGCCCGGCGCTGTTCGAAATTTCAGTGCTCAGCGAGGCCGATGAAAAATTTCAGTCCAGCGGGCAGCTGGATATTGCGCCGCTTGGCGTGGCCGCCAAATTTTCTGTTAAACACTTACAGATTGCCAAATATGCACCCTACTATGGCCCGATGATCAACGCCCGCGTAACCGAAGGCGCATTGGGCGTTCAGGGAAGCATCCAATGGTCGACGGATCGCCGGTCCATCAGCGAAATTGAATGTACCCTGGATCAGTTGACGGTCACCACCGCCGAAAGCGGCCAGCGCCTGATTTTCATACCCGCATTCAAAATGGACGGCGCTGAAGTGGACATCCGGCGGCAAACCGTTCAATTGGGCCGCGTAACCAGCAGAGACGCACAAATCGACACAGCCCGCAACAAAACGGGCGAAATCGACATTCTAACCGCATTGGCCCCCGGGGCACACCGCCAGCCGCCGTTACCAGAGGCGCCCCCGGACAAGGCCCCTGCGGATGCGCCGGCCTGGATCGTCCGTCTGCCCGAGTTGGATCTGAAGGGATTTTCGGTCCAGTTCCGGGACGGCCAGGTGACACCGCCCGCCCAGCTCAAGCTGTCCAGCATCGACTTGAAGGCCGGACAGTTAACCACCGAACACGACGCAATGGGAACCCTTGCCCTGAACCTCGACTGGGCCGAACAGGGAAAATTGGCCGTTGAGGGAAAATTCGGTCTGATGCCGCTGCAGGCGACCCTGGATGTGACCGCTCAGCACCTGGACATCCGCCCGGTGCAGCCCTACATCAGCGAGCATGTCCACCTGCTGGTGACCCAGGGCGACATCGAGACCCGGGGAAAGTTGCAGGTGGTCCCCCTGAGCCCCGGTATGGACCTGCAATACAGCGGCCAGGCGGCAGTCAACAACCTCCAGGCGGTGGACACCCGGCAAGCCGGCGACTTCGTAAAATGGAAATCACTCTACCTCAATGGCCTGGAACTCGGCATAAAACCGTTCCGTCTGTTGATCCATGAAGTGGCCCTCACCGATTTTTTCAACCGCCTGATCATCTTCGAAGACGGCACATCCAATCTGCAGGCGATATTTGGCGGTGCCGACCGGAAAGAACCCGCGGCAAACGCTCCTCCGGACAAAAAATCGCCTGCCGCTGCACCATCCGGCGATACCGCAACAGACATCCGCATCCAAACGGTAACCCTTCAAGGCGGCATGGTGGATTTCAGCGACAAGCATATCAAGCCCAATGTGCGCCTGCCCATGTCCGCCATTGGAGGCCGTGTCTCAGGCCTTGATACCATCGCCACCAACCGGGCCGAGGTCCTGTTGCGCGGCATGGTCAATGAAAATGTGCCCATGGAAATCAAGGGACAGATCAACCCCTTGATCAAAAAACCGTATGTGGATCTCAAGCTGGATTTCGCCGGCGTCGACCTGAGCCCGTTTACACCCTATTCCGGCAAATACCTGGGCTATACCCTCGACAAGGGCCAGCTCTCTCTGAATCTGTCCTACCTGGTGGCGGACGACAAACTGGCCGGACAAAATAAAGTGCTGCTCAAACAACTCACACTCGGCGAAACCGTTCCGAGCCCAACCGCCACCAAGCTGCCCATAAAGCTCGCTCTGGCGCTGCTCAAAGACCGGCAGGGCAATATTGATCTCAACCTTCCCGTATCAGGCAATTTGGACGACCCTAAATTCAGCATAGGTGGCATTATCGTCAAAATGTTCGTCAATCTTATCGTCGACATCGTTACTTCGCCTTTCAAAATGCTGGGCGCCCTTTTTGGCGGCGGCGAAGAGCTCGCTTACATCGATTTTGAGTACGGAAAAAGCCAATTGCCGGACAATGGTCCCGCCAAACTCGATGCGCTGGCAAAAATCCTATATGAACGGCCCGGCCTCAATCTTGAAATCCAGGGCCAGGTTGACCGCAAAAATGACATCGACGGACTGCGCCGGATTCGTTTTGAACAAAACCTCAAGTCAAGCAAACTCAAAGCCATGAGCACCAAAGGTCAACAAGCGATCCCGCTGGAACAGATCGTCGTAACGCCGCAAGAGCGAGAATCAATGATTATTGAGGCTTATTCAGCGGCCCAATTTCCCAAACCCCGGGATGACCAGGGCCAGCTGAAAACGCTCAACACAGCGGAAATGGAGAAACTGTTGTACACCGCCATCGTATTGTCTGACGATGACCTGCGCCTGCTGGCCCATGAGCGTGCGTCCACAGCCAAAGCATACCTGGTGGAAAAGGCTGGCGTGGCAATCGATCGCCTCTTCGTTATCGAACCGAAAATCGAACCCTCAAGCCAAAAAGAGACCCTGAAAAGCAGGGTGCAGTTTAATCTGAAATAAGCATGGGCGCAACGCAAACCACAACTGCAACCTGCCGCTCGCAACTCAATGTCATTACCTTAACGTTTGGAATTGTCTGAACGACCCCGGGACCTTTCAGGGCCATCCCCGACCGGACTCCCTGGACCCGGATTTGGCCTGGATTATCGTTGCGTGGAAACAAGGTCCGGCCGCACCTGCCCGTCGCCGGGGCTGCTGCCGCCCCCGGCATCTGCGGAAACCTTTTTGAAGGGTTTTACGATATCCTCGATGATCAGGTAAAAGGCAGGAACCAGCAGCAGCGTAATCAGCGTGGCAAACAAAATACCATACCCCAGTGAAATGGCCATGGGGATGAGGAAGCGCGCCTGCCGGGATGTTTCAAAAATCATGGGAGCCAGGCCGCCGAATGTGGTCAGGGTGGTGAGCATGATGGGCCGGAATCGGTGAATGGCGGATTCATACACCGCCTCACCGGAGCTCATGCCGTCCGACCGCCGTCGGTTGGCCCAGTCGATGAGCACCAGAGAGTCGTTGACCACCACTCCGGAAAGGGCCAGTACGCCGAACATGCTCATCACGCTGAGGCTGTAACCCATGATCAGGTGCCCGATAACGGCTCCCACCATACCGAAGGGAATGGCCAGCATAATGATGGCCGGCTGGATGTAACTGTTCAGCGGGATGGCCAGCATGGCAAAGATAACGACCAACGCCACCACCAATCCTTTGAACAACGCCTGCATGCTCTCGCGCCGGTCGGCCTGGCGGCCTTCGAAACTATAGGTCAGCCCGCTGTATTTTTGCTGCAGGGCCGGCAGGATATCGGCCATGACGTCGGCCAAAATCTGACCGGATTTGCTTCGCGGCCGTGCATCGGCGCTTACGGTGACAATGCGCCGGCCTTGGCGCCGATCGATAGCCGTGTAAGCCCGGCCGCGATTGAAGGTCACCGCCTCACGCAGGGGAACCTCCCTGCCGCCGTTGGGCGCGCGCAGAATCATCTCCTCCAGGCTGTGCTCCGTGATGCGTTCGGCCCTGGGCAGGCGCACCATCACTTTGACTTCGTTGCGGCCGCGCTGCTGGCGCAATGCTTCGGCACCGTAATAAGCATTGCGCACTTGGCGGGCCACCTCCTGAGCCGTCAATCCCAGGCTCTGGCCCTCGGGCCGGACCTTGAAATCGATCTGCTGCTTGCCCGGGGAAAAACCGTCGTCGATGTCCACCACTTCCGGAAAGTAGGCCAGGGCTTCGGCCAGTTCCGCACTGGCCTGCTGCAGCACATACACATCGCGATGGCTCAACTCAACGGCAATGGAGGCTCCCCGTCCCGGGCCCCCGGCATCCGACTCAAATTTGATTGATTCCAGGCCGGTCATGGACCCCACTTTTTCACGCCACTGCCGGGTCAACTGGGCTGTGGTCAAGGGACGGATTTCCGGGGGCGTCAGATAGATGCGCACCTCACTGGTGTTGCCGTCAAGCAGGGCATAGATCCCTTCGGATAGCTGGTCTCCCCCGTTGCCGGCGACCACCGCCTTGGCCGCGTTCACCAGTGTCTCCTGAACCCGGGCCGTTTTCTGAACAGCGGTACCGTAAGGCAGCACGGCGGTCACCTTGGCATAGTCGGATTCCACCTTGGGAAAAAGCTCAAATCCCATACGGCCGCTTTTGACCAGGCCAAGGACCAGAATCAAGATGGCGACACCCAGGCAAACCGTCAGATAGCGCCAGCGCAAAGCGAGGGCCAGAAGGGGGCCGTATTTGCTGCGCACCGTGCGGCGAAAAAATTCGCTGAATCGCTGCTGACGATGGACCAGCCCGGTAAAAAGGCCGCCTTCTTTGGGACTGTGACGGTGGCCCAGATGGGCCGGCAGAATAAAAAGACTTTCAACGAGGGAAATGGCAAAGACGGCGATGACCACCACCGGTATCTGGCCGAATACCTTGCCCATAATTCCCGGTATGAACATCATGGGCAAAAAAGCCACCATGTTGGTGAGCACGGAGAAATTCACCGGCATGGCAATTTCCCGGGTACCGCGAACCGCTGCGTCAAACCAGCTTAAACCGCCCTGGCGATGGTAATAGACATTTTCACCCACCACAATGGCGTCATCCACCACAATGCCCAGGGTAACGATGAACGCGAACATGGAGATCATGTTGATGCTCAACCCCGCCGCGTAAAGAATCAACATGGACCCGAAAAAAGAGATGGGAATCCCCAGACTGACCCAAAAGGCCAGCCGTGCTTCAAGGAAAACGGCCAGCAGGATAAAGACCAGCCCCAGGCCCAGAAAGCCGTTGCGCATCATTAAATCCAACCGCTGGCGGTAGATTTCGGATCTGTCGTTGCGCGGCATGATGGACATGCCGGCCGGCAGCACCTGTCGAATCTCATCGATTTTGCGATGAACGGCGTCGGAGACCGATGTGGGGGTCTGATCGCCCACCCGGTAGACGTCCAGCATCACCGACGGCTGGCCGTTGAAGGTGGCGTATCGGTCGTTTTCTTCAAACCCGTCGTTGATGCGGGCGATCTGTTCCAGCAGCACCTGGGTGCCGTCATTGGTGGTGATGATGGGCAGGCGGGCAAACTCTTCGGCATAGTCCCGCCGCTCCTTGACCCGTACCAGAACGTCTCCGGACGCGGTCTTGATGGCACCGCCCGGCATCTCCACGGCCGCCTGGCGCAGGGTCTGGGCCACGGATTCCAGGGTCAGGTTGTAGGCCCGCAGTTGACGCTGGGAGATTTCAATGCTGATTTCATAATCCCGGACGCCGGACAGCTCCACCTGGGTGATCTCAGGGTCCTGCAGCAGTCTGTCGCGCACGACCTCGGCCATCTCCCGCAGCACCCACTCGCTCTGATCGCCGAACAGGGCCAGCGCAACCACGTAACGCTTGCGCTTGTCCACGGTCACCCGGGGATCTTCGGCCTCTTCCGGCAGGGAGGAGATGCGATCCACTTCATTTTTGATGTCCTGGCCCACCTGCTGGGCATCTTCCCCCTCGGCCACTTCAATGGTCACTGTACCGGAGCCCTCATTGGCCACCGATGTCACTTCCTTGATTCCCAGGATATCCTGAACGGCCTCTTCAATGGCCACAAGGATACCGCGTTCCACCTCCTCCGGGCTGGCACCGGGATAGGATACACTGACGGTGACCCTATCCAGATCGAAGTCCGGAAAGACCTCTTTTTTGATGCGGAACCCCATTAACAGACCGCCGACGAGCAATACCAGCATAAGCAGGTTGGCGGTCACCGAATGACCGGTCATCCATGCGATGGGGCCCTTTTTGTGCGCAGTATGCAAATGGGGAACGGTCATGGCCGGATTTACCCTTTATTCTGTCGCGAATCACCGATGGATGCCGGCCGGATGGCGTCCGAACCGCCATCGTCGACCACCACCGCCATTCCGGGAACCGGGGCGGCCAGGTCTGACACGATGATCCGTTCCCCCGGCTGCAACCCCTGGCTAATCAGAACCGACTGATTGTCGCGCCAGATGGTGTTCACTTCACGAACCTGCAAGGTCCCGTCTTCACCCGCCAGCCAGATGTGTGTGTTGTCCCGCAATGCGGAACGGGGTATGCGGTAAGCTGAGGCAATCTGGTGTCCCTGCAGTGCCGCGCGCACATATTCCCCGATGAGCATGGCCGGAAGCGGCGATCCCTCCTTATCCAGCCCCAGAGGATCCTTGACGGCCACCAGCAGCCGCGCCATGCGACCTTCGGGTTCAATGTCGCTGAGCAGTCTCACCACACGTCCGCTGCGCCGGGCGCCGCCATTGTATTGAATGCGGACCGCGGCACCTTGTTTCGAATGGCGGTCGGGGATATCGATCAATTGCACACGATCGACGGGTACGGACACCTGAACCCAGTACTCGTCCGTCCCCACAAGGACCGCCAGGTCTTCCTGGGCGGCCACCATGGATCCTTTCTCCACATGGGTCTGTCGAATCACGGCATTGAAAGGAACCTGTATACGCGTGCGGGCCAACTGCAGCCGGGCCGCTTCCAGGGCCGCTTCGGCTGCTGTGACGTCCGACCGGGCTTTTTCCAGATGGGGCTTGCGCAGCGCCAGTTCGACATCGGCCTCGGGGGCCGGGTTGCTGCCGTTGAGCAGGCTCCACTCCCGTTGGGCCACATCCTGACGCCCCAACTCAACTTTCAGGGCGTACCGGGCATCGGCCACAGCACTCTGCTTCTGGGCCACGATGAGGGCGTAGTCCACATCGTCGATTCGAAGAATCTGATCCCCTTTGTGCAGAATTCCACCTTGAACGAATTCCGGATGGACCTCGACAATCTCTCCAGCCACCCGGGACTTGAGGGTCAGTTCACGGGCCGGGATCACCGTACCCATGGCTTCAATGACAATGGTCTGGACCTCGGGAAAAACCTGCTGCACGCGCACCAGGGGCGTAATTTTCTCCGGGGGGCGCTTTTTTACCTTCGGCGCCGTGCGGACCACCGCAATCGCGCTGACCGAAGCGGCGATAATCACCGCCAGGCACAGAACCACCAGAACGGTTCTGGCCTTTGCTCCGGCAGGTGCTTTGGAAACAGCCCCGGGGTCAGGTATTGAAGAAGATTTGGATTTCATGGCTTTCTCTTTCAATTGGGGTCCGGCAGCCTCCGGGGTGTCAATGTTGCTGTCCAAGTGCCGCCAAGGGCGCGGTGTAGATCGACCCGTGCCACCAGAAGTTCGGCTTTGCGTTGGATCCGTGTCCGCTCCAGGCTTTGAACGCTGAGCAGCTGGGTCAACACGGGCAAATAATCGTTCAGACCGCTGCGATAGCGTGAACGGGCTTCATAAAGCGCTTTTTGGGCGGCATCCAGTTGGGCTTCCAGGGCGATGTAATGTTCACGCAGTTTCTTTTCCCGGACCAGGGCATCCTCAACCTCCCGCATGGCCGTGAGGACCAGTTGGCTGTAAGCAGCCAGTTGTTCCTCCACCACGGCGAGCTGACGCCGCACTTCGGCCTTGCGCCGCCCGCCGTCCAGCAAGGGTGCGGTCAAATTGCCGGCCAGGTTCAGGAGCCAGTTGTCGAACAGCAGGCTGACCTCATCGCTCTGATAGGCGGCACGAGCCGTGAGACTCAGGGCAGGCAAGCGATCGGCTCGCGCAACGGCCACATTCCAGTCGGCGGCTTCCAGGCGGCGCATGGCGCCCCGGATATCGGGCCGGTATTCCAGCAATTGCGCCGGGATACCGGTTGCGGGAACATCCGCCGGAACATTCAAAGTGCTGGAATCGATGCCGGGTGCGGCAAATGGCGCTCTTCCCAAAAGCAGCGCCAGTTCGTTCAGCAACTCACGCTCGGTTTGTTCCACCAGCGGCAGCTGGGCCCTGGACTGGGCCACCAGCTGACGCTGTTGGAAAACATCCAATGCCGACACCAGGGATTTGCGAAACCGCAGTTCCACAAGTTCCAGCAGTGTCTGATTGACCTTCAGCTGCGCTTGGAGCAGGTCTTTTTGCATACGCTGCGAAATAACGCCGATCCAGCGGGTGACCACATTGGCGGCCAAAGTGACGGCGGCCGCATTCAAGTCCTCGCGGCTGGCGGCCACGGAAAGCACTGCCGCCTGACGTTCCGACCGGATACGGCCCCACAGATCGATTTCATAACTGCTGCTCAAGCCCAGTGCGTAATTCTCCGCCGTCTCGTCCATCGCCGGGCCGCCCTGGCGGTTGACGGATGCCCCGGCATCCAATGAGAGTTCGGGTACCAGCGAAGCGCCTGTTTTGACAGCCAGGGCGCGTGCCTGTTCAAGCCGCGCCCAGCTTTGCTGCAGGGTAAAATTGGAAGCCAGAGCCTCCTCCACCAATGCCGTCAACTGGGAATCGCCAAAAGACTCCCACCATCGGTTCAATGGCTCCGCGTGGCTGTCTCCGCCGGAGTAGGCCTGGCCGGTCAGCTCTTTTTGCGGCAATCGCCCGGCCGGCTCAAAGGGGGCGCAGGACGCCATAACCAGGGCAATCCAGACAGTCAACACAAGGAGAAGGTATTTTTCAGGTCTCATCTCACGGCACCCAGGTCAATGGACAACTCCGGTGTGGCAACCCGGCCGCTTCAATCAAAAAGGGCACGCCGCGTTGCCATCATAAATCGAACTATGCCGCCAATTCGGTTTATTGTCAATTCAATCGCCGGCCATGGCGTTTAATCTAACCAGTCGTTTTTTGAATCTTCAAGGCTTTGCCAATGGCCGATAATCGTGCTTTTTCCCTTTTTCCGGCCATTCCGTCGGCATGGGCAATCTGACAGGCAATGGCGTAAGCCTGTTCCCTGTCCCGGGTCGATTTTAAAAGCATCCCCAAAGTGGAAATCGCCGTATCCGGGTCAGCATCGACAATGCCGGCCTGCTTTTTTAAGATAGCCTTGTACGCTTCCGGTTTGACGGCACGCAGGCGGCGATCCGCCTGAACGATATGCTCGGCGACCTTGAACTCACGAATATCCAGAGCGCGGTTGGCGCCGGCCACAGCCACCATGATGCGGACACATGCCTCGACGAAACCGCCTTCACCCGCCGCCTGCAGCAATTTCTGCGCATCTTTGCGGTCCGTGGCTGAAAAATCACCTTGCGCCGGCGAACCACCACCGCCAAATCCAATCTGAGTCCAGGGATTGCCGTAAAGGGACTTGAACAGCCACTCCTGGTAAAGGTCCCGGGTATCTCGAAAGTAGTTGAGGCCGGCTTTGACCGACTCGCTGAAAAAATGCTCCAGTGCCACAAACGTGTTGTCCGCGGCAGCCGGCCGGCGGTGAGACTGGACCGGGCCGGCCGCCCATTTTACGGGCCAGCAGGCCGGATTGCGATCACTGACCATGTAACGTTGAACACGCAATGGATGCAACATGCGAATAAGCCGGGCCACCGGATGGGGGACAGCCGCCCGGACCCAGGGCGAAACCAGGTTCCGGTACAGGTAGTCATTGAATCGGGATATGGCGTGGACCGGCCTGAAGGCCCCCTCGTCCGCCAGGCCGTCATCCAGCTTGAGCAGGTCTTCCATCTGCCGGGCTTCAAAACGCACCTGGTAATCATCGCCTCCCGGGCGGGACGGTTCGTTTGCCACCACCATCTCGTAAAGGCCGGGGGCCAGGAACGCCAACCATCCCATACTGGCGATAATCTGTCGGTGTTCTTTGCGGGCAACCTGGCCGGAAACAAAGATCCCCAGATGACCGATTTTGTCGTGCACCATGTATATGATCACTTGACCGCAACGTTTGATCTCGTCGACGCTGCCGTATACCTTCTTGATCCAGTTCAAGGCCTGGGGCGGCGGCGTTATGTTGTCTCCACCGGAAGAAAATGCCAGGATGGGTTCCTTGAAATTTTTGAGACTGACTTCGCGGCCATCGTCGAGCTTGAATCGACCCTGCTCCAGTTCATTGCCGATAAAAAGAGCATCCACAATGAAATGAATCTCCTGGGTATTCATTTTGAAGAACCCGCCCCACCACTTTTCAAAATCAAGGTATCGCCGGGCCTCGGTGTCCACATGGTCATAAAGATGATAATATTTCGTCCAATAGGTGTTGGCCGGATTGAGATCCTCGAACCCGGCCACCAGGTGGGCACCGTCGAACAGGCCGGCACCCAGATCGCACCACAGTGAGGTCAACCAGACGCCGCCCAGCAGGCCGCCCTTGTAACGCATGGGATTGGCGCCCGCGACACCGCCCCAATAGGACAGCGGTGACCCGTTAAATACCATGGGGCCGGTGACGTCCGGCCGGTCCGCCCCGATCAGCGCGGCGGCCCAGCCAGCCTGACAATTGCCGATTACAGCCGGCTTGGGAGCATCCGGGTGGCGGCGGGCCACCTCCTCAAGGAAGCGTATCTCGGCCTGCTGAACCCGACCAATGGTCTGGCCTGGCTCCGGATTGATATAAAACGTTACAAAATATACGGGATGGCCGTAATCCAGGGCCACACCAATCTGAGAATTGAGTTTGGACCCGCCGATGCCCGGGCCGTGTCCGGCCCTTGGGTCGATCACCACAATGGGCCTCAGGGGCAGCCCGTCCGGGTCGACGGGTTTGCCGTCGCGGGTCATGCGGCGTTCACCGGTGACCGGCGACACCGCTTTCTGTTCTGCGGATCGCCGGTTGAGAATGCGCAACAGCGCATAATTGACCGGCTGATCAAAGGTGCGGGCATCCATCACCATCTCATAATCGAAGGCCAGCACAGGCGGCTGGCCGGCCTGAAAATGGGCCAAATATTCATTTCCGCGACGGCGCATCACATCCCAGAAAAGAACGGTGCGCTGGGACCGATCCACCCAGTAGTCCCATGCATCGGACATCCAGGGCGCAACGGTTCGCAGATGGTCAAACGCAGGTAATTGTTTCATCATATCGCCACCTCCAGAATAATCGGGTCGGCATCTGTGTAACCGCGTACTATAAGTACCATTCGGGTCAGCGTCCAATTATATTTCGCACAGGTCCGCCCCAAAACGGAAACCTCGGCCATATCTCATCTTGACCATGTCGGCCGGGCACATTATGGTTTGGCTTCAAACCGTCTATGAGAGGAGCTGGATGATGCCTGGTCACAAATGCGAACGATGCGCTTTGAGAGCCAGATATGATAACGATCCCCGGTCCATCTTAGGCCGTTTATGGCGATGGCACGCGGGCTGGTGCCCCGGATGGAAGTCCTTCATGTCTGCTCAGCCCCACGAAAAAAGGATAGAGTTGGCCCAGCGATACCGTTTGCCCGGGTACAAGATCGAACGGCAACCTTAACCCGATGGCTGGCGAACGCAGCCACTGCCGGTAAGGCTGCTATGGAAAGTCGGAAAAAATGATGACCGTGGCAACCATTGGAGTATTTTTCCTCCTTCTGATCCTGGTTTACCCCGCGGTCTGTGCCGTCATCACCTTGTTCGGAGCGCTGAAAAAGAGAACGGCGCTAAAAACAATACAGGGAATGAACACCATTTCAGAAATTGACAGGACCACCGATCGCCTGAAGGAATCCGCCTTTATCATCTCCATTGTGGTCGCCTTCTTTGTCGTGGCCCCGTTCATCGCCTTTGTGTTGATTGCCAATTTTTAATTTAGGAACTCACTTTTCGGGTTTCACAACAGGACAGCTTAAAAAGATTGCGAAAACGGCTTGGGACGGAATTCGGGAGGGGTACTTTACGATGGGGAGCGCCTGTCCTTGTCGGCGGTGGATGGATTTTCCGGTTCCGCGGAAAGCCTGAGTTGGGCATGATCTGAAACAGTGAGCCGCGGTACGGATTGCTGGCCGCCCATCATTTCGAGCTGCAGCCGATATTTTTCCACATCCGCCTGGGCATCGATGGCTCGGCGCGCCAGCAAAAATCTCAGAAAGATAATCCAGACCACAAGACCCAGAAATACGCCCGCCACAGCAAGGGCCGCCCATTTGTAACGGATCATCAGGGCCACGCCGTTTCTGCCGAATTCCGCAAGCAAATGGGGAATGGCCCACAATCCCAGCGCAAAAACGAGCACGAATCCGCCAATGGCAAAAACACTCATCCGGCCGAGGCGTGTCAGCAGGCGATCCAGCCGATCGACGGGTTCGCCGGCCGCAGCGCCGGGCATATCGGAGCTTCGTTCGGCACGGAAAAAAAGCGCCTCATAGGCTCTGACAAAAAACCCGAATAAAAGAACGGCGCCGATGGGCAGTCCCACTGCCGCAGCAAACCAGGGCCGAAAGGGAAAGGGGCGCTGGGTGGTCACCACATTGACGTGGTAATCGGACAGGGGACCGAAGGTCTTTTCGAAATTCAACCTCTCACGGGTGTCCAGAACGGCCGATTTGGCTTCGTAGATGACATGGTTTTGGTGGTCCAGTACCTGCAGGCGGGATTCCCGCCCGGATTTCATGGCAGCCATGGCAAAAATCTCCAGTTCAACCAGGAAAAGCCCTACCGCAAGCACCAGGAAAAAAACCCTATGCTCCTGGAACTGGTTGCGCCACTTGGATTGAATGGACATATCATTAACCCCTCGGGTCATCTTCTCGATTGAACGGCGTTGCTCACACGGGGGATCTCCAACCGGGTATCCATGGTTTGACAAGCGCTGGTCGCCTTGACACCAGTGTCGGTGATGCTTTGCCGCCTCCGGATTAAGGTTTTTTGTAGCACATCCCTTTTGGGCCCTTCAAGGAGAATCAACCTTGGACGATCGCGGCCTTGAATTAAGCGACAGGTTCCTTATCTTGGTTGCGAAACGTAAATCGATCCAATCGACCGTGCGCGGCCCATAAGGGTGGCCGCGGCTGAATTTTTAAATCGTCTCTTGCATGAAAGGATAACGAATATGGCCGAACGAATGGATGTCATTACAATGCACGGCAACCCGCTTACGCTGGTTGGCGATGGATTCACCATGGGCGAGACGGCGCCGGACGCCGCGCTGCTGAGCAACGACATGAAACCGGTTAAAATTTCGGATTACCTGGGCAAGGTGGTTATCATCTCGTCGGTGCCTTCGCTGGACACCCCCGTATGCGATATGCAAACCCGCCGTTTCAACAGCGAGGCGGCCAACCTCGCCGACGATGTCGTCATCCTGACGGTGAGCACCGATTTGCCCTTTGCCCAGAAACGCTGGTGCGGGGCCGCCGGTGTTGAACAGGTCACCACGCTTTCCGATCACCGCGACACCGCCTTCGGGAAAGCCTATGGACTTCTGATCAAAGAGCTTCGCCTGCTGGCCAGATCGGTGCTGGTGCTGGATCGGAAGGGCGTTGTGCGCTACTGCCAGCTGGTCAAGGAAGTATCGGAAGAACCGGATTATGAGGCCGTGTTGAAAGCCGTTAAAAAGTTGACGTCATAATCCGTGCCCTGCATATGGGCTGTGACCGGGCCGGTGTGTGTACCGTCCGGCAGGCATGGCCCACGACCCACGCATATTTGCAGCCAAAGCGGATTGGCAGCCCGAACATCGGGACACAATGGAGGTCCGGTGAAGATGAACCCCTCATTTAAGCTGTTCATTATTGTCGCCCTGATCGTTTTTGTCCCCCTGCTGATTGCCCATAAAATGGGCTACTTCGGCAAAAACGGCGAATTCAGGCCCAACAAGACCGTCGGCCTTCAGTTTCGGAAGGGCGAAGTTCCAAAGCAGTACCGCTACTATGTATTGTCCGACAGTGCCAAAGGAACTTTTGCCATTGCCGGCATAGAACCAGGCTACACCATCGACTCTCCCGGGTGGGACCCTTTTTCTCCCGACCCGGAAACACTGGAGCGCCTGACATTGGCCATGGTCATGCAAAACGCCTACACCGCGCAAGGGTATCAGATCGCAGACCCCGACAAAAAAACCATCGGCGTCCTATACTCGTCGCTCCCCGGGCCTGTCGTCCGTTTCAAAACCCGCCGCATTAAAATTGTTCTGGATATCCCCCGGCACATCCGTCAGGATCGGTAAAGGGCGCTGGTTCCGCCCCTGTATCGATTGCAGGCAATATCGAAATGGGGCTATCCATTCAATCCGTGGGTGACGCAGAAGAGATCCCGATGCCCCCACCGGTGTTGAATGCGTTCTTTTTACCCATTCAGCGCTTATTGTGTTATAAAAAAAGCCGGTTTCCGATATCGGCGGCCGGAATCCGAACCGTACCTCATTGAAAAGTATTCTGAAATAAAGGCGGGAATATGGAAAAATCATTTAATGGAAAAAAGACAACGAAATTGGGAACAGCGAAAAACCCTGCAAAAGTCGTTGTGCCAACCAGGGAACGAATGGAAGAGCTCGAATCGGTCTTTGAAGCCAACGGCTGGCACTCCAACATTGAGGTGAATCCGGATGCCCCTGAAGATATTGCCGACCTGGAGCTGTTGTTGAACCCGCCGAAAACGAGGATTGTTGAAAAGAAAGTGGGACGCAACGAGCCCTGCCCATGCGGCAGCGGGAAAAAGCACAAGAAATGCTGCGGCAAATAAAACACACACCGGTTGGGCGTTTTTGCCCGGGGGTGTGCCGATTCGCTCAGCCGTCAAGCGGCATGCGAGGCGTATCAAGCACCAACTGATAAAAGGCCAAATCAAGCCATCGGCCAAACTTGTAGGCAACCTGGGCTATTGTTCCGGCATAGGTAAAACCCAGTTGTTCGTGCAACGCAACGCTGCCCGCATTGGACACGTCAATCGCGCCCACCATAACATGGTATTGCTGCTGCCGGGCAGCGGCGATCAACCGCTGCATCAACGCACGGCCGACCCCGCCGCGGCGGTAATCCTTATGCACGTAAACCGAGTGCTCCACGGAATATTTGTAGGCCGGCCAGTTGCGAAAAATACCGTAACTGGCGAACCCCAGAAGGCGATCGTCCTCACCCACCGCACCAATAACCGGGAATCGACCCCGCGACTTCACTGAGAACCAGTCATTTACACGCTCTGCAGTACGCGGCTTGTAGTCGTAAAGCGCGGTGGTATTGCGTATGGCCTCATTGAATATCTCGAGAATCGCCCCGGCGTGTCGATCATATGTACACACAACGAATCGCAATATCGCCTCCTTGCGCCGACCGGGCCGCATACCGGTGAAAATCCCGCAGTGAATCCGTTTTACGGTTTCTCGCGGCACCGAAAAACGGCAAAGTCGTTTTTTAAGTGTATTGGTTTTTCATGTCAAGCCGCTACAGCTTACGATGGCCCGCTGGTCGATATTTCTGTTGCATCGACCACAGCTGCATCGGAGACGCATTTTCTGATTGCAGAAATATTGCTTTCCAGCGATGGAATGGACGAATACCTCCGGCTGCTGCCGATCACCTGGCCGCCGGCCTCCCGGATGACATAATAAAGCTTGTTTGTGCTGGTTTTTTTGCGCTCAAAACAGATAAAGTGCGCCACTCTTTCTCTGAGCAACACAATACCGTCTTGCGCACCGGACTTATGCGGGTAGGCTTCGCTTGTAAAAAGAAGTCGGCCGTCACTATCGATCAAGTTGAATTGGTAGTGGCCGTTTTCCGTTTTCGTCAATTCGAATTTTCCCGCCATTGCCGCTATCCTCCAGTCCAGTCACGATGCATGGTTTCCCTGGCGGGTAATCACAAACAGCCCGATATGCGCCAGCAGGTTGGTGGCCCGCTTCCAGCGGACCCGTTTGACCCAGCGACCGCCGATGAGATAGCGCTGGTGGACAATATCGATTTTCTCGCGACGGCAGTAATCGAAAAAATCCTTGATGGACAACACGCGTATATTGGGCGTGTCGTACCACTCAAAGGGAAGGGCGGGCGATTTGGGGGCCCGACCGCCGAAGAACAGGCCCCGCCGCAGCTGCCATTGCGCAAAATTGGGAAACCCCAGGATGCCGAAACGCCCGATGCGCAGAACCTCCCCCATAACCAGCATGGGGTTTTTAACCACCTGCAGGGTCTGGTTCAGGATCACATAATCGTAGGACTGGTCGGGAAAATCGGCCAGCCCCTCGTCCAGATCGCCCTGGAAAACATTCAATCCGCTGGCCAGGCCATTGATCAATGCCATGCCGTCGATATCCAGTCCCGCGCCCTGGATGCGCTTTTCCCGGACCAACTCGTTCAACAGGCTGCAGTCGCCGCATCCCAGGTCCAGCACCCGGGCACCTTCCGGCACAAGGGTCAGAATCATATCCCGGTCGGTACGACTCACGCGGTCAACATATTGAGTTGTCATGGGTTCACCGCCTTGTCAACGCCCAACAGAAATCCGGAAACAATGCGGGTCAATTTCTCCTCTTCCAGCAGAAAGGCATCATGCCCGTAAGGAGAATCGATATCAATGAAAGAGACGTCCTTTCCCCGGGAAAGCAGCGCGCGTACCATCTCTTTGCTTTGCGTCGTTGGAAAAAGCCAGTCGGAGGAATAGGAAACGAACAGATAGCGCGCGGCGGCATGGGCAAATGCCTGCTTCAAAGGACCGTAGGTGCGGGTCAGGTCAAAATAATCCATGGCTTTGGTGATATACAGGTAGCTGTTGGCATCGAATCGCTCCGTAAAAGCGCTGCCTTTGTAATCCAGGTAAGACTCAACGGCGAATTCGGTGGCGAAGTTGTAGCTCAGGCGGTTGGCCGACTGCAGGCGTCGGCCGAACTTTTCATCCAGAAGCAGCTCTGAAAGATAAGTGATATGACCCACCATGCGGGCGATAGCCAGTCCTTTTTCCGGCCCCTTGTCGGTATACTGCCCGGCTTTCCAGTCCGGATCACGGGTAATCGCGCTGCGCCCCACGGCATTGAATGCAATGGCCTGGGTGGAAAGGCGCGCCGCCGATGCAATGCAGATGGCCGAGCGCACCATGTCCGGGTAGCGCAGGCTCCACTCCAGCACCTGGAACCCGCCCATGGAGCCTCCGGCGATGCTGTACAGCCGGGAAATACCCAGGTGGTCGATCAGCCGTTTCTGGGCGTCCACCATGTCACCGATGGTCACCACAGGAAAATCGAGGCCGTAGGGTTGGCCTGTTTCCGTATTGATGCTGCCCGGACCCGAAGACCCCTTGCACCCGCCGATGACGTTGGAACAAATGACCCAGTACTTCCGGGTATCGAAAGCCTTGCCCGGGCCGATCATCCCGTCCCACCACCCCGTATACCGGTCATGGGGGCTGTGAACACCGGCGGCATGGTGGTCGCCGGAAAGTGCATGGCAGATCAGAATGGCGTTGGAGCGATCATCGTTGGGCCGGCCATAGGTTTCATAGGCAATGTAGACGGGACCCAGGGTGTGCCCCGATTCCAGAACCAGGGGCTCCTGTGCGCTGCCGAACGCATAAGCTGCCGGTGTGATTTGTCCGACGGAATTTCGATCCATTTCCTGTATCCGCTTTATCGTCACGTTGACATCGGGGACGTATATCAGGTTATAAGTTAATCAAGATTAACTTATAACCTGATATACGTCCCCGGATCATCGGAGAACCTTACACTGTGCAGGCGACGCCGGTCTCCAGTGCCTGGTCCAGGTCGGCAATGATATCCTCGATATCTTCAATACCCACACTCAGCCGAACAAAGTCCGGAGTCACCCCGGCCGCCAGTTGTTCCTCTATACTGAGTTGCTCGTGGGTGGTGGAGGCCGGATGGATCACCAGGCTCTTGGCATCACCGATATTGGCCAGATGGCTGAACAATTTGCAGCTTTCGATGAACTTCACGGCCGCCGGCTGTCCCCCACGGATGCCGAAACCCACCAAGGCCCCCTGTCCCTTGGGAAGGTATTTGGCTTTCAAATCGGCGGTAGGGGACGAATCTAGACCGGGATAGCGAACCCATTGCACGCAGCGGTGGGCTTCCAGAAATTTCGCCACGGCCAGACCGTTGGCGCTGTGCTGTCTCATACGCAGCGCCAGGGTCTCCAGCCCCTGCAGAAACATCCAGGCATTGAAAGGGCTCATGGCCGCCCCCATATCGCGCAGGCCCAACACGCGGGCACGCAGGATAAATGTCAAGTCCCCGAAAGTTTCATGGAACTTGAGCCCGTGATAGGCCGGATCAGGCTCCAGAAAGGCGGTGAATCGCCCGGAGGCCGCCCAATCGAACTGTCCGGAGTCCACTATGATTCCACCGATGGATGTGCCGTGCCCGCCAATGAACTTGGTCGCCGAATGGACCACAATGGCGGCGCCATGTGCAATGGGATTCAGCAGATAGGGAGAGGTTACGGTATTGTCCACCACCAGGGGGATGCCATACTCGCGGCCCACGGCGGCAATTTTTTCCAGATCGATGATATCCAGTTTCGGATTGCCGATGCTCTCTACGAAAAAGGCCCGGGTTTTGTGATTCACCGCCGCTTGCCATGCGGCTATATCATTGGGCGCAACGAATCGAACCTGGATGCCGAGCCGCGACAATGTGTGGCTGAACAAGCTGACCGTGCCGCCGTAGAGATCGGTAGATGCGACGATCTCATCGCCGGCCTGGGCCAGGGTCAGTATGGTCAATGTCTCCGCCGCCTGCCCCGAAGCCACTGCCAGAGCGGCAACACCGCCTTCGAGGGCGGCCACGCGTTGCTCCAGGACATCTGTGGTGGGGTTCATGATACGGGTGTAGATGTTGCCGAACTTGCGCAGGCCGAACAAATCGGCGGCGTGGTCTGTATTGTCAAAGGTAAATGACGTTGTCTGGTAAAGGGGCACTGCCCGGGAACGGGTATCCTGGTCCGGTGCGTGGCCCCAGTGGATTGCCCTGGTTGAAAAGCCATTGAAAGTTTCCGTCATTGGCTTTCTCCTTTCAATACATTAAGGAAAACCGTCCATTGGCACAGCAGCAACAAAAAACCTCTCACCGATGATCGGGAGAGGTGGATGAAACCAATTGCCGCTGCAGACCTCATGTTTCCCATCTCATGGGCTGGATTTGGCACCTTGTGGTCAGGTTGCCGGGCGTTCACCGGGCCAGTTCCCTCACGCCACTCCACATGATTCGATGTTGTGTTCTCAATAATTAAGACGGCGGATTGCGGTTGTCAAGCCGCTACTTTGGCCCGCACCCGGGCCAAAATGCAATTGATTTTACACCATAAGCATGAAAAGTAAGACCCCATGACAACACGCAATGAATCCATAGACTATCTGCTTACCCTCACCGCAACCGAAGCCAGCACCGGGTTCTTCGCCTGTGTACCCAGCCCGGAGACGGACCTGGATACCGCCGTGAGGTGCCTGCGCAGCCAGCCAATGGATACATTCATGTATCGCCACATTCTCAACCGCATGGGCCAATGCACAGAAAATCAAATCGATGCCATGTGGCTCGATGAATCTTCTGACAATCGGGTCATTCGTGCCCTGGTGCTGGAAGCGGCAACCCTTTTCCCTCATCTGTCGGGTTGCCGGCATAAAGCGGACCCGGAGCTGTTCAGCACCCTGGCCGCCGCGTCACCGCTAGTCACCTTGCGTGCCCGAAAAGCGGCTGACCATTCACTTCACCAGGAATGGACCCGCATTCTTTCCGCCAATCTGTCCCGACACCAGGCGCTGCCTCGTCCCGAAAACGCTTCTGTGCCTTTCCCGTACCGGCCTGAGGATATCGCAGACCCCGGTGGCGTCCATATCAGTCGCCTCCCTGCCGGGGACACCGCCCTCTCCAAAGTCACTGCACCCCGAAAACCACCCGAGGAAACCGCTGCACTGGCCCTTGAACGGCTAAACGCACTGGGTATTTTGGAGGGGGTCGAAATGCGCCACGAATCCTCTCTGAGCCCCATCGGCCTGCTGCACCAGTGGCGGTTGTCCCTTCAAGTGGACTGCGGCCGGCATCGCTATGGCCTTTCGGGTCTGCAAACGGCTTACGGCAGAGGCCTCACATTGCCGGCCGCACGCGCCTCCTATGCCATGGAAATCGTTGAACGCTGCTCCAGCTTCGCCAGTATCGGCGGACAACACATCCGCGGGTGCCTCCACGACCATGCCATCATCCACGGCCGCCGCAGCACGCTGTCCAGGGGACCGGTTGAGCCCATCGATCCCAATGATTTCGGCTGCGATGTCCCTTATTCCGATGAACCGCTGCACTGGATCAAAGGCATCCGCCGCAGCCGCCAGAAAGACACCACGGTATGGGTACCGGTGCAATCCGTCTTCCTGTTCAGCAATTTGGATGAAATCGACCTTTATGCCGGCAACGGCTCAACCGGACTGGCCTCGGGAAACACCCTGGCCGAGGCCAAACTCAGCGGTCTGATGGAACTCATCGAACGCGACGGCGAAGCAACCCATCCATTTCATCCCAGCCTTTGTTTCCACGTGGCGGCCCGGGACCCTAAAATCCAAGCCCTTTTTGACGACTACCGCAGCCGGGGGATTGGCTTCCAGTTCCAGGACATCAGCCCGCCCTATGGTATACCGTGCTGCAAGTGCTTTGTGACCGAAGCCAACGGCCGCATCGCCAAAGGCGCTGCGGCCAGCCTCAACGGTCGGCGCGCAGTGATTTCCGCGCTCACCGAGACACCCTATCCATACCCCAACGGGCCTCCGTCGGGCCCGGCAATGGAACGGTTGCCAACGCTTTTATTCGAAGATTTGCCGGATTATTCTGCGGATCATGCGAATCGCGATCTGGCCCGGGTGGAAGCACTGCTCATGGCCAATGGCATTAACCCCATCTATGTGGACATCACGCGCAAAGACCTGCAGTTTCCAGTGGTCAGGGCGCTTCTGCCGGGATTCGCACTGACGGCCGATCTGGATATGTCGGCCCGGGTCCATCCACGGCTTTTTGCCAATTATCTCGACTTGTTTAAATCGACATAGATCCAAACCAAAACCTTTCAAAATCGGGTGAAAGCGAAATTCGACACCATGCCGGAAAACCAAACAAACAAGCCATTGGGCGGTTTAAGCTGCGCCATCGGGGCCTTTCTCATATGGGGGCTGACTCCCATTTTTTTCAAGTCGCTGAAACATGTGCCGCCATTTGAAATTCTCATGCACCGTATGGTGTGGTCGTTTCTCTTTCTATTGCCGCTGCTGCTCGTGCTCAAGCGCTGGAATTCCTTTATCTCTATTTTCCGCCGGCGAAGAACATTGTTCATGCTGTTTGGCACCACACTTCTGGTAGCCACCAACTGGTTCCTTTTCATCTGGGCAATCAACAACGATCACATCCTGCAGGCCAGCCTGGGATACTATATCAACCCGCTGGTCAATGTGCTGCTGGCCATGCTGTTTCTTAGAGAGCGGCTGCGGCGACTTCAGATCGTATCGGTGTTTCTGGCCCTGGCGGGGGTGCTCTATCTGACCTTTTCCATCGGGCAATTCCCCTGGGTGGCGTTGTCCCTGGCGGTCACTTTCGCCTTTTACGGTCTGGTCCGAAAAACAGCACCGGTGGAAGCGCTGGAAGGATTGAGCATGGAAACCCTGTTGTTGTCCGTTCCGGCAGCCGGCTACCTGCTTTACCTGAACCATCGGCACACCGGCGCATTTTTTAATATCCAATGGCAAACCGACCTGCTGCTCATGGCCTGCGCCCTGGTCACCGCCGTGCCCTTGCTCCTTTTCACCACGGGCGCCCGGCGCCTGCCCCTCGTCACCATCGGCTTTCTTCAATATCTGGCACCCAGCTGCACCTTGCTGCTGGCCGTTTTCATTTACCGGGAACCGTTTTCAAAGGCCCAGGCGGTTACATTCTGCATGATATGGACGGCGCTGGCCATTTTTTCCGTGGATGCCGCGATGACCTGGAACGCCAGGAACCGGGCACTCACCAGGACCGGCAATAGATAAGGCCGGGAGTCTTCCCGGCCTGGCGCAGTGGCGGACATCAGGCCAACTTGTTAAACGGGTCACCCGCTTTCACCAAATCATCGAGCAGTGCACGTTCCGACTGAACGGGCAGACGGCCGCTCAAGGTGGCCAGGCAAACCAGCTCACCCCTTTCATCGGCAAAGGATGCCGTAGCCTCCGCCCGCCCGTTGTCCTCCAGGGTTTCAATGGTCAGGGTACATGTAATGGTCGCACCCACATGAACCGGGCGAATAAACTTGAAGGTCATGCCCGTGGCCAGCCAGCCCAGCTGGCCGCCAATCTCGCAAATCATGGAACCCACCAAAAGGCCGTGACAGATGAGGTCGTCGAATCCTTTGGCCCGGCTCCATCTGCCGTGATAATGAACGGGGTTATAGTCACGGGTCAAGTCCCCGAAATCTTCGGTCTCTTTTCGGCTGAACGTCCGGGAGAAGGTGAACGAATCGCCCGCCTTGAGCCCGTCAATGGCGCGCTGCCGCATGACGCTGGTCATAATTTTCCTTGGTTCAAGTTTCTGCTGACCATACGGTCGGAAAGGGCGGATTGCCATTCCCGCCAGGGCCGCACCGGTTTCGCAGCCACACTTGCGCTATGTCGAGGAGGACATCAACGCGGAAGCACCGGCCGCTAGGATGCCATTTATGAAAGCCGCTTACCGGCCCCGGGGCCTGGAGAAACCCCGTAAATCGCTTCGATGGCAACAATCACCGCGCCCTTGGATTTCAACGGGAACCCGGCCTTGGCGCTGAGTTCATCGATCCATGCAGCGGTTTCTTCATACCGGTCGCCACTGGTTTCAATGTTCACCCGGCCCTTGATCTGATAGCCCTCGTGGCCCTCCCAATAGGTTATGGCCACTTGCGGATTGACCTGCATGTTGGCCAGGGTTTTGTTGAAAAACTGGTCGGAAATGAGAATGGTTTCATTATCCAGGATTTTTTTGGCGCCAACGGGCACGGCATTCGGGCAGCCATCGGAAGTTGCAGTAGAGAGCACCGCGGTGGGCACTTTGTCGAACAGTTCCATCATTCGTTCAGTCATTTGAGCCATGTTGTCAGTCTCCTTTGTGTAGTCTGCGGGTCAATAAAGGGCGTATTTGACGATACGTCCATCCAGGCCGGCATTTCGAACCGGCTTTTTCCACGCGGGCTTCAGCCCGATTTTTTTAATCATCTCCCTGTTGCCGAAATATATGAACGCCTCGGAACCCCTGCAGTGCTGCTTGAGAAAGTCGCCCAGCGCCTTGTACACAACGCCCAGCTGCGCCCCTTCCCCCAAACGAATCCCGTAAGGCGGGTTGCAGAGGATGACCCCGTCCTGCAGCCCGGAAATATCCCTGAAATCCTGCTGCGAAACAGCGATTCCGGCACCGCCGGGCAATTTGAGGCAATTGGCCATGGATGCCCTGACGGCCTTGGGGTCAATGTCACTGCCCGCCACCAGGCCGTCGCTGCAGCGGTTTATATTTCCATCCACTGCGCTTTTTACACGCAACCAAATGGATTCGTCAAAGTCGGGCAGGCGGCTGAAACCAAAAGTCGGTTTCAAATACCCGGCCGGGATTCGACAGGCGGCCATCCAGGCTTCGCAGAGCAAGGTACCCGACCCGCACATGGGGTCGTAAAGCGGCCGGTCGCCTGTCCATCCGGAAAAAATCACCATAGCGGCGGCCAACGTCTCCTTCATGGGCGCCGCCACGGACAACTCCCGATAACCGCGTTTGTGCAGGGACCCGCCCGATGTATCCAGGCTGATGGTCGCACGATGTTTTTCTAGATGAAGATGGATCCAGACATCCGGATTGTTTTTTTCCACATCGGGCCGATGCCCCGAGTGTTCCCTGAAGTGATCGGCTACGGCGTCTTTCAAAACCAGGGCGGCAAACTTGGAATGGCGCAATTGACTGTTGCCGGAAACATTTGCAAAAACACCGAAAGTCTGGCGCAAATTGAAAATAGTCGTCCATGCGACGGCTTTGGATGCACGATAAAGGGCATTGCGATCTTCACAGGTGAATGCGGCCAGGGGCGCCAGAATCCGGGATACCAGCCGCGCCTGATAATTGATCCGGTATAAAATCCGGGCATCGGCACAAAAATGAAAGCCGCGATAGGCCGGTTTGATCTGGCTGGCGCCGAGAGATTCCAACTCCTGCTGGGCGGCCTCCTGAAGCCCGTCGGCCACTTGGGCAAAATAGGTCTTGTTCTGCTGGTATAGAAACATTTCGGTCCTGTGGTTGGAATAGCGGCCAGGAATTGGGCCCGGCAAAGCCATCTTAGACATTTTGGCTATATTGTCAACTCCATCGATTTTCCAACCGGCACCTTCAGCATCCTCCGGCCCTGTTTCCCCCGCAATGCGCATGGAAACCCTTTGGCCGACGCTTCCTCAACGAAAAAGGGGAGACTCCAAAGATCTCCCCTCCTGCAGAACAATCGCCATCGGTTGTCTATCTTTCAACGATCAGTGCGGATATAGTCCCAGATCAAACAGTTCATATTCGGTTTCACCGTCCAGAAACGATTCGAACTCCTTCTCTTTGGCCTGGCGCACTGGGCTGTTTTTCCAGGTCGCCCAGTGTTTTTTCTCCCGCCAGGTGGATGCAATGACCACGCGAAACGGGTCCTCATGGTCCCAGAGGGTTTCAGAGGAGATGTAACCCTCCTGATCCATGGCACCATAACGCACCATTTTGATCATCTTCTCGATCTCTTTGAAATAGCCCTCTTTAAAACGACGTTTGATCAATACTTTGACTGCCATGCTGACCTCCTTGGGTTAAAGGTTCACATCAAAAACCTGCTGCTGGAAGGTCGGTTGCGGAGTCGGGGTAAGGTGGATTGATGGGCGAAAAAGGAATCGTCAATGCAGGAACAGCTGCCGGGGAAATGCTCTATTAAATATAAATCTAACACCTGTTTCACAACAGATCAAGTCTTCATCCCGCCGGCGGACCATTGCCGGCGGCGGCTGTCGAACCCCGTTTATTTCCGGAACCGGAAGCACAGCAGTAAACTGTCAAATCCAATACATTGGCCGGAAGGGTCGCTTCAGCAGTCGTCAGTACCGCCGGAGGTGCGGAATTGATTGGCCCGGGCAACCAGGGCCGGCGCCCACCCGGGGGTGCCCAGGGCGTGGATATGGGTGTAGGTGGCCAGCACATTGTTGCGGCACAGGCCGTCGCGGCCATGGTTGAACCCGATGCCGCGCTCCATGGAAAACACCATGTCCGAATCGCTGCCGTCCCATTGTTCAACCGTGGAATAATGAAATTCATGCCCTTTGAGCAATGTCCCGGGCGCATAAAAAGGGTTGGGGTGCGTCACGCGGATGATGGTGTAGCCATGGCCCTGGGGACGCCTGGAAAGGCCGAAAACGATGGGCAACACACCGGTCATGGCGTAATGCGCACCCTTCAGTACCAATTGATCGCCCAGATACATCAGCCCGCCGCACTCGGCATAAATGGGAAGCCCTTTGTCGGCCAAATGCTTGATCTTTTGGGCATAGGTTCGGTTGGCATCCAGCTGTTCGGCGTGGGTTTCCGGAAAACCGCCGCCGATATACAGGGCGTCCACATCCGGCAGATCGGATTCGTTCAGCGGGCTGGTAAAAACCAGCTCGGCACCGGCATTTTGAAGCGCCTCCAAATTTTCAGGGTAGTAAAACTGAAAGGCCGAATCACGGAGCACGCCGATGCGGGGGATATGGGGACCTGAGGGTGGCGACGGACGTTTTTCCCCCGTACGGACCGCTGCGGCAATGACCTCTTTCATATGGACGACCCGCTTTTCATCTCGGAGCGGAGGTGTCTCAAAGCGGATATCCGCGCACTCCTGGGGTTGCCGGTCTTCAGGGGCCCACCGGTAGGATCCGTCTGCAACCTGGCGCAACGCGTCCAGGTCGATATAGCGTTCGGCCAGATCAGCGATGAAGGTGATGGCCTCGTGTGCCCATTCATGCTCGAAGGTGGGAACCAGTCCCATATGGCGTTCCGGGAACTGCTGGGATCGCTGCCTGGGAATGGCTCCCAATACCGGCACGCCGCAATGGTATTCAATACTGTCGCGCAGGATACGCTGGTGCCGCGGACCGGCCACCCGGTTGAGCACCACACCTTGGAGTTTTAGGCCCGGGTCAAACTGCATGCACCCGGAAACCACTGCCGCCATGGTGCGGGTGGTCTTGGTACCGTCGATACATAGAATCAGTGGCACGTCAAGCAGCTTGGCCAGTTCGGCAGTGCTGGTCTCGCCCTTGGTGTCGATACAGTCATACAGGCCGCGATTGCCTTCAATGACGGCAATATCGGCGCCTTGGGTATGATCTGAGAAAGACTGGCGGATGGTCGCCGGATCGATGAGAAAGGTGTCCAGATTATAACAAGGCCGGCCGGCGGCCAGGGCCAGCCAGCCGGCATCGATGTAATCGGGTCCTTTTTTGAACGGTGCGACCGATTTGCCTTGCCGGCAAAGCGCCGCAATAATGCCCACGGAAAATATAGTTTTGCCCGAGCCGCCACGCAGGGCAGCGATAACAGCTCCCGGCACGGGATTGCCGTGTCGCTCTGTCTGGGCCTGTTCCAAAAATCTAATCTAAAGCAAAACGCTGGATAAGCACCGAATTAATCTTCGTGCTCAGCGCCGGCCTGCTTGCCGGTGCCCGGCATGCCGTACATGGACGTGCTGCCGCTGGACCAGTATTCCAATACACCTTCGGTGACCAGTTGGTTGACGATCTTTTTGGCATCCCGTGGTTTGGCTTCCAGGATCTTGGCCAGGTCGTTGAAGTAGAACTTGGATTTGGTCTTCAACTTCTTGGTCAGTGCTTCGACGATTTTTGCTTTTGACTCTTCGTAATCGAGTGCCATGTGTTTCCCTTTCCTGATTAAAAGGAGACGGGGGACCGCAAGCGGCCCCCCGGGATAAAAAAGGCCGGATTAGAACTTGAACTGCGAGGTCTGGCGCCAGGTATAGTACGCCGGATCACGGAAGTCATCGATCAGATGATGGGTAAAATCCAGTTCGCATTTTTCAAAGAAACGCTCCCAACCGATCCGCTCGGCCCAATCACCCAGACGCTCGTATTTGTTGGCGTTGGCCGCGTAAGTCTCTACAAGCTTGCGGATGGTTTTAACGGTGGTCGGCCAGCGCGGCGGCTCGTTGGGAATAAACGCCACGACGACTTTGGAGAACTTGGGTGCGGTAATGCGGTTGGACACCTTGCCGCCAGCCATGATCACGATGCCGTCGCCTTCGGTATCAGCCAATGGCATAGAGGGGCACATGGTGTAACAATTGCCGCAGAACATGCAGCGTTCGTTGTTTACAGCCACCGAGTTCACTTTCGCACCATTGATTTCCACCTTGGACGGCTTGATGGCGGCCGTGGGACAGGCCGCGATAGCCAGGGGGATCTCGCACATCTTGTCCAGATATTCATGATCCAGCATGGGCGGTTTGCGATGGTAGCCCAAAATGGCGATATCGGAGCAGTGCACGGCGCCGCACATGTTCAGGCAGCAGGCCAGGGAGATGCGCACATGGGCCGGCATGTTATGGCCCTGGAATTCTTTGAACATGTCATCCATGACAGCCTTCACCGGGCCGGAAGCATCGGTGGCCGGTGTGTGGCAGTGGATCCACCCCTGGGTATGCACGATGTTGGTCACGCCTGCGCCCGTGCCGCCGATGGGGAACTTGAAGGAGCCCCCGTCGAACTTGCGGCTGGACAGATCGTCGATCAATGGCTGCACCTTGGATTTGTCATCTACCATGAACTCGATATTGTTGCGGGTGGTAAAACGCAGGTGCCCGTCACAATGTTTGTCGGCGATTTCGCAGATCTCGCGGATATGGGTGATGGACATCAGTCGGGCGCCGCCGCAGCGAACCGTGTAGACTTCGTCGCCGGATTCGGCCACATGCACCAGGACGCCGGGTTGCAGGTATTCATGATACAGCCATTTGCCCTTGTTCTTGGCAATGACCGCCGGATAAAACTGGTCAAATTTTTGAGGACCGATATCGGTGATCCGGTTCTCCATGGGTTTATCGGGATTGTATCCTGAAGAAATAAAAGCCATTTGTGCCCCCCTTATCTCTGATGGTGTTTTCTGAATTCATTAACGTCACGCTCCCAGCCACCCTCGACCTCTTCCTCTTTCCAGAAGATGTACGGGTTGTGGCGCGGCTCTTGAACCATGCGCGGATCTGCATCGACGCCGAGGATCTCGATCATTTTCTGCAGGCCCTGACGTTTCATCAGCTCGCCCAGGCGTTCGCGGTTCTTGCCTTCTTCCATCCACCAATCCCAGATGGGCTCGATGACATTTTCTTTGATTTCGGTATAAGGGGCTTCGGCCTTGATAAACGGAACGATCAGTGAACCCATCTGGGCGCCGTCGAGAATCGGGGCCTTGGCGCCGGCCAGGATGGACAAGCCGCGGTCGTCACCGATGTGCAGGGCGCGCGGCATGACGTTGATGCAGTGCATACAGCGGGTACACTCTTTGTTGTCGATCTTGAGCTCTTTGCCGTCCATCCGCATGCATTTGGTGGGGCACAGATCGATGACCTCTTTCTGGATGTCGAACGCACCCCAGTCGCGTCCGCTGTGGGCGCCGGCGTTGGGGAGCAGTTCGCCGCCGACGTAACCGGCAACGGCTTCCTGGTCGATTTTGATATTGTCTTTCCAGGTCCCGATGAAGGAGAGGTCGGAACGGGCAATGGATGCCACACAGCAGTTGGGACAGCCATCGAACTTGAACTTGAATTTATAGGGAAACGCCGGACGGTGCAGCTCATCCTGGTATTCCTGGGTCAGGTCGTAACATATATCCTGGGTATCATAGCAGGCATATTCGCAGCGCGCCTGGCCGACACAGTCAGCCGGGGTACGCAGGTTGGAGCCCGAACCGCCGAGGTCCTGATCCAGTTTATGGGTCATCTCGTAGAAAATCTCTTCCAGTTGCGGGGTGGTGGTGCCCAGGAAGATGATGTCGCCGGTAGAGCCGTGCATGTTGGTGATGCCGGAACCACGGAACTCCCACAGATCGCAGAGGTTTTTCAAAAATTCGGTGGTGTAGAACTTGCCGGCCGGCTGGTTGACGCGCATGGTATGGAAGTGCGCCACACCGGGGAAGGCTTGGGGCTGGTCGCAGTAACGACCGATTACGCCGCCGCCGTATCCGAATACACCGACGATGCCGCCGTGTTTCCAGTGGGTCCGTCCATGCTCGTAGGAGAGCTCCATAATGCCCAGAAGATCCTCAACCACATCCACGGGAATCTGGTATTCTATGTTGTTCGGATTCTTGGCGCGCATTTCGGCTTCTTGCTTCAAGTCCGAAACAAAGCTCGGCCATGGCCCAGTCTCAAGCTGGTCCAACATCGGGGTTTTGTGTTTTGCCATCTTTTACCTCCATTGGGTTAATCAACAAGTCAAAAATCCCTGACTAAAAAATCTAAACCGTATAAAAAAAGCCACCTCCTCTCCTCAACCTTTGGTTTTATGCAGTTTTTCTAAAATATTTTGAAATGTGAAAGAGCCGGGCAATCATAGAATATGAAGGGGCAGATATAAAATGATCACTCGGCCCTTGTCAATAAAAAACCCGGCCAAGGTGGGGCCTTATCGACGTGCGCACCGGAACGCAGCAGGGTCCCCTCCATATTGTGGCCGGCCCGGATGAAAATTGACCATGTAGTGGACAATAGGTTTCTGGAAATGAAATTGAGCTACCCGGCTACGGCGGACGCCAGCCGGGATGCATGATTCGCCGCCATTTGCCGTATCAGGTCCCGTTCGGCTGGGCTTGCCCAATGCCGCTCCACCAGATCGGATGCAATACCGGCCAGTTTCCCACTGCCGTGAAGGGCGATGAAATCCATGGCGGCGGAAAAAAACTCGGCCGGCAAGCCACGCTGGGCAAAACCACGCTGCAGCCCAAGCCTGAACCCGTCCCATATGCTTGGCACGACGGAATCCGGATAAACCGCAAACGATCCGGTCCCATCCAGGCGATCCAACCGAAGGCGCAGGGAGGTGGCCACGAGCAGGACCGGCAATGCTTCCAGCACAGCGGCCATATCCGGGTCGGGGTGCTGGACAAAAGGGCCGTAATCGCGCACGCTGATCAATCGCAGTTCAACATCGTTTTCCAGAGGCCGCACCACAAAATCACCAGCGGCGTGGTGCCAGTTGCGAATGGCCTCAAAGGTCAGCGGATGGTAGGCGTAGGCCAGGATACCCGCCGCCTGACGCAGCACTCCTTGAATCTGGCCGACGGACAGGAGACAGTGGCCGTGATCGGTATCCCAGACCACCACATCGTCTTCCGTGGATTCCGGGCCGGCGGTCAGGTGAAACTCGAAAAACCCCTCCATCCAACGCCCCAGGAACATGGAAAGCGGCCGGCCGCTGGTGGTATGCCCTTGGCCGTGGCCGAAAACCTGGGGCCAGTAAGGCTCCGCCAATTCGTCATGCAAACGTTGAAGGCTCTCAATTTCCCGGGCCATGACCGAGCGCCCTTCTCTGGAAACGGCCACGTTGAGCACAAAGCGCAACGTCGCTCTTCTGGTTTGAACTTCAATGCAGGCGGGGTGATAGTACGCACCGTGCTTGACCAGACAGATCGCCATGGCATCCACCTGCGCTGCGGTGCACGTGCCGCCGGAAACCTGCTCCAGACCGCTGTTGAGCAAGGCGTAATCATTCCGTTCCAAAAAATGCCGTGCAGCCGAAAAATAGTCCCCATAGGTCACGGCCGCATGGAAATCCTCTTTTCGGGATCGCAAGCCGAATGCATGGCGCGAAACCGGCAGGGGCGCGGACCATTGCCGGTCGCCCGGCACAAGGGGCGTTGTGGCATCATCCAGGGTATATTTTATTGGAATGCGCAGGAACATCGATGGACATTATCTCCAATTCGCCCGCAATAAAAAAGGAGCGCTGTCTTTCGACACGCCCCTTTGACACTATCGCCTGGCCGGCTTATGCGATTTCATCCAGCAATTGCGGCGCCACGTCAAATCCAAGCGCTTTAGCTTTAAGCAAATGGGTTCTGGCGTTCTCTTTTTCACCTTTTTCCAGGAATGCAATCCCGAGATTGTTGTGGGCTACGGCGAAATCCGGCGACAGTTCCAGTGCCTTTTGGGAATTTTCAATGCTCTCGTCGACCATCCCCTTCATCAGGTAAGCGCCGGCCAGGGACGCAAAGGCTTGAATAAAGCGGAAGTTGAAAGCGGTAGCGCGTTTAAAAGCCTCAATGGCCTCATCCAGTTCGCCCCGCTGCATATGCACAAAACCGATATTTCCATACCCTTCTGAAAAACCGGGGCGCGCTTTTGTCGCACGGCGGTTCCAATCCAGGCAGCCGTCCAGATCGTTGCGCTGCAGGCACAGTCCGCCCATCTGGACATAAGCTTCGGCCAGTGAAGGACTGCATTCGATGGCGGCCAAAAACTCTTTTTCAGCCTCGTCATATTGTTGCTTGCCCATCAGGGCAACGCCAAGATTATAATGGGAATTGCCACAGTCCGGGTTGGAAGCGATGGCCATCTGTTGCTGGGCGATAAATTCGTCTGCATTATGCGCTTTTGCCATGGGAAATATCCTCTCCATACAGTAAGCTGTGGGTCATTGAGGCCCGGAACAGGTATCGGTAGTATGGGCATCGCAGGTTGTCAAGGAAATTCGGTGGGCGGTTGGAAAGCCGATTTGTGACCCCTTTTAAATTGCGCTTGACAGTTGATGGGGGGTTTTTTACCCTTAATAATTATATCAAGGCTTCACTGTTGTTGGCATCGAAAATATTTTCTCAACCCGGGAAGCGCAACGGATAAAATAAAAAACGATTGTTTTTAGGTTTTTATCTCTGTACTCGCTGTAAACTCGGTAGTGAATCAAAGCCTTTTACGATATCACCGTTAAAGAAGGAAATGCGGTTGTTTTCTCCATCAATACAAAGTACAGAACGACATAGGAGCGCCATTCGGATTCTGGACGACCATCGGCCTGCACCGGCCCACGCCCAGAACCGGGTGGGTAAACACCTGCCCTTACCGGTCGCACGGTTTTAGTCTGCTTTTACCAAACCTTTAAAACTCATCCCGGAAAGAGAGGGAATCATGAAATCTGGCTGCTATACTGCCCTGGTCACGCCGTTCACCCCGGACGGAGCACAGGTGGACCAGGACGGCCTGCAAAAACTGGCCGCTTTTCAAATCGAAAACAACATTACCGGCATCCTGGCCGTAGGTACCACCGGCGAGAGTCCCACATTTGAGTGGGAAGAACACAACCATGTCGTCGAAACCGTGGCCGACCTGGCCAAGGGCCGCTGCCTGTGCATCGCCGGAACCGGCAGCAACAATACCAGCGAAGCTTTAGAAGCAACTGAGCATGCCGTTTGCCAGGGGGTGGATGCGGTGCTTCTGGTGGACCCGTACTATAATGGTCCAAGTTCGCTGGAAATCCGGCGGGAGTATGTGGCACCCATCGCGCAGCGGTTTCCCGAAGTGGATGTCATCCCCTACATCATTCCCGGAAGAACCGGCGCCCAGCTTTTCCCCGAAGACCTGGCCTATCTGCACCAGGCCTACCCCAATGTGCGCACCGTCAAAGAAGCTACCGGAAATCTGGACAACATGCGGCGCACCCGTGCGTGCTGTGGCCCCGAGTTTACCATCTTATCGGGCGACGACGGTATGGTATTCGATATGATGACCGACCCGGCCATCAACGCCGCCGGAGTCATCTCCGTGGCCAGCAATGTGGCCCCGGGTCCCATGGTGGAGCTGATCGGGCGGCTTGCGAAAGGAGATCGAGAAGGTGCGGAGCAATTGAAACAAGCACTGCAGCCGATCTTCGGACTGGTCACCGTAACGACAAGGGAAAAAACGCTATACGGTGAAGTGATCTGCCGCGCCCGCAATCCCCTGGCCCTGAAAACTTTGATGGCGCTGCTGGGCATGCCCTCGGGACCGTGCCGCCGCCCCCTGGGCCGCATGACCCGCCAGGGTCTTGACTTTGTCTTGTCCGTGGCCCGGCAGGTGCAAACCAACAACCCTGAAATTTTTCAGCCGGTGGCCGACTTCTTCCATATCGATATTAACGAGCGACTGGACAATCCGGCTTATCGAGAAGGGCTTTTCTACGACGCTTATTAAGTGATCCAGAAACCGGGAATCTTAAAAGTCAAATTGAACGAAAACGCCTGCCCCCGTAAAGGGGGCAGGCGTTTTGTGCTTCTTTCAAGCGTTTGAATATCGATTGAACGGCAGCAGGACTATTTCACACGCCCCTGACGCCAGGCTTCAATCAGCTTGTCATAGTCCACTGTTTCGCCCTGGGGTTTTTCATTGGCCAGTTTGGCTTTTGGAGCCCCCGGTTTGCTCAGCCAGTAGGATTCGTCACGCGGCTTGTTGAGTTTGGGTCCCTTGTCGCCCTGGACACCGGAACGGGCGATACGCTCCAGGATTCTGTCCTGCTCGCTAGCAAGGTTGTCCATGGCCGTGTCCACGGTCACTTCACCGGCAACGGCCTCGCCGATGTTCTGCCACCACAGCTGGGCCAGCTTGGGATAATCCGGCACGTTGGTGCCGGTGGGGGTCCAGGCCACACGCGCCGGGCTGCGGTAGAACTCCACCAGGCCGCCCAGTTTGGGAGCCCGGTCGGTAAAGGATTGATGACGGATGTCGCTGTCACGGATGGGGGTCAGACCGACGTGGGCTTTTCGCAAGGACACGGATTTGCTGACACAGAACTGTGCAAAAAGCCAGGCGGCCTTGCGCCGATCAAGCGGAGTGCTCTTGAGCAGGGTCCAGGAGCCGCAGTCCTGGTAGCCCAGCTTCATGCCCTCTTCCCAGTAGGGGCCATGGGGCGAAGGCGCCATGCGCCATTTGGGCGTGCCGTCGGCATTCACGGTGGGACCGGGTTCCACCATCGAGGCGGTAAAAGCGGTGTACCAGAAAATCTGCTGGGCCACATTTCCGGCAGCCAATGACGGCAGGGACTGATAGAAATCCATGCCCAGGGCGCCTGGAGGAGCATACTTGCGCAGCCAATCCATGTATTTGCGCAGGGCGTACTTGGCGGCCGGACCGTTGGTGGCCCCGCCGCGGCTCACGCTGGAGCCCACGGGTCGGTTGTTTTCGTCCACACGAATGCCCCATTCATCCACCGGCTTGCCGTTGGGGAGTCCCTTGTCGCCGGCACCGGCCATGGACAGCCAGGCGTCGGTAAAACGCCAGCCCAAATCGGGCGCTTTCTTGCCGTAATCCATATGGCCGTATATCGCCTTACCGTCGATCTCACGGACCTGGTCCGTAAAAAATTCGGCAATATCTTCGTAGGCCGACCAGTTGACCGGCACGCCCAGGTTGTATCCGTATTTTTGCTTAAACGCTTTTTTGAAATCATCACGGTTGAACCAGTCGTAACGGAACCAATAAAGGTTGGCGAACTGCTGGTCGGGCAGTTGATAGAGCTTGCCGTCGGGACCGGTGGTAAAGGATTTGCCCATGAAATCGTCCACATCCAACGTGGGCAGGGTGACATCCTTGCCCTCGCCGGCCATCCAGTCGGTGAGGTTGACCACATGTCCGTAACGATAATGGGTGCCGATCAGGTCGGAGTCGTTGACATAAGCGTCGAAGACATTTTTACCCGACTGCATCTGCACCTGCAGCTTCTCGATAACATCCCCTTCCTGGATCAGGTCGTGGGTGACCTTGATGCCAGTGATCTCCGCAAAGGCTTTGGCCAGTGTCTTGGATTCATACTCGTGGGTGGGAATGGTTTCGGACACCACCTTGATCTCCATCCCCGCAAACGGTTTGGCGGCCTTGATGAACCATGCCATTTCATTGAGTTGTTCTTTTTTGGACAGCGTTGAAGGCTGGAATTCGTTATCCACCCATTTCTTCGCCGCCGCCATGTCAGCAATTGCGGAGCCGGCAAACACCGCAGCCAATACGACGGCCAGCAGCACGACGAGCCCCTGAGTTCTCATCTTTCTAAACATAGTTCTCCCTCCTCATTTGCCTTCTATGGTGGGGGTAAGGCCGGTTTGCAAACCATCACAGACGCGAAGGCTTGAACGTCAACTGATGAGGCCTCCATTCTGGAACCTGTATGCATTAAAAGTGTCTGTTACAAACCGTATAGCTGAATTGTAACAGGTTCGTAATGCCTGCAATCGAAGGGTTATCCCCAGCGCATCACCACAATCATCCAGACTACGGAAATGGAAGTCGCCACATAGAGTGAAATGTCGGTCAATCCCAGCCAAAGCAAGTGAATGTAACCGCTGCCCAGCAGCCCGATGAAAAGACGATCGCCGCGGGTGGTCGTGATGGGCAGGAATCCCCGGCGCGCTACACAGGGCTGAATGATCTGCCAAACCGTCATTGCACAGAGCATCAGGAAAATAGTAATGAAAAAGATCGCAGTAAAAGGTGTCCAGGCCATCCACTCCAGGTTCATGGTCATTGTCTCCCTAAACGCGGCCCAGGGCGAACCCTTTGGCCATGTGGTTGCGAACGAACCAGATCACCAGCGCCCCGGGAACGATGGTCAGTATGCCGGCCGCCGCCAGCAATCCCCAGTCAAGGCCGCCGGCGCTCACCGTGCGCGTCATGGTGGCCGCAATGGGTTTGGCGGCGGTGGTGGTCAGCGTCCTTGCAAACAGCAATTCCACCCATGAAAACATGAAGCAGAAAAATGCCGTGACCCCCACACCGGAGCGGATCAGGGGCAAAAACAGAATAATGAAAAACCGGGGGAAAGAATATCCGTCGATATAGGCTGTTTCGTCTATCTCCTTTGGCACCCCGGACATGAACCCCTCCAGAATCCAGACGGCCAGCGGCACGTTGAACAGGCAGTGAGCCAGTGCCACCGCAATATGGGTATCGATAAGGCCGAAAGTGGAATAGAGTTGGAAAAAGGGCAGCAGAAAAACGGCTGCCGGCGCCATGCGGTTGGTAAGCAGCCAGAAAAAGATCTGTCCGTCGCCGACGAAATGGTAGCGCGAGAAAGCATAGGCCGCCGGCAGGGCCACCGTCAGGGAAATCAGCGTATTAATGCTCACATAGATGATGGAGTTGATATAGCCGGAGTACCAGGATTTGTCCGTGAAGATTTTTAGATAGTTGCCGAAGGTAATGTCCTTGGGGTAGAGGGAAAAAGCCGAAAGGATGTCGGCATTGGTGCGCAGCGACATGTTGAGCATCCAGTAGATGGGCAGCATGAGCAACGCGAAGTAAATCAGCAACCCAATGGTTCTCTTCTGAATTTTCATGCGGCCTCTCCTTTGCCCACATTTTGCAGCGCCTGGTAAAACAGCCAGCTGAACAGCAAAACGATCAGAAAATAGATCAGCGAAAATGCAGCCGCCGGCCCCAGATCGAACTGGCCCACGGCGACCTTGACCAGGTAGATGGACAAAAAGGTGGTGGTGTTGCCGGGCCCGCCGCCGGTGAGCACAAAAGGTTCGGCATAAATCAGGAAACTGTCCATGAAGCGCAGCAGCACGGCAATGGTCAGCACACCTCGCATTTTGGGCAGTTGAATGTATTTGAAGGTTGCCCATGCCGATGCGCCGTCGATCTTGGCGGCCTGAAAATACGCTTCCGGGATGGCGCGCAGCCCCGCATAGGCCAGCAAAGCCACCAGCGGTGTCCAGTGCCAGACCTCCATCAACATCAATGTGATCCAGGCGTCGGTGGGCGAAGCCGTGTGGTCAAAGGCAACGCCCAGTGAATTGATGGCCGCACCGAGCAGGCCGATATCCGGCCGGGTAAAGATTATCCAGATGGTGCCGATCACGTTCCAGGGGATCAGCAGCGGCAGAGCGATGGTGACCAGGCTTGCCGATACGCCCCAGCCTTTCTTGGGCATCATCAAGGCGATCATCACCCCGAGCGGGATCTCAATGAGCAGCACAAGGCCTGAAAACAGGAATTGGCGCCACAGGGCATCGTGCAACCGTTTATCGGCCAGTACTTCTCTGAACCACTCGGTTCCCACAAATACCCGCTGGCCAGGTCCGAAGATGTCCTGAACCGAATAATTAACCACTGTCATCAGTGGGATGATGGCACTGAAGGCAACGACGACAAAAACAGGCAATACCAGGAACCAAGCCTTATTGTCTTCCCACTTCTCCATAATTGGCTCCTTATTTTAACAAACGCTCAGCAGCAAACAACTTGGTCCATCGCGAGGGAAAGGTCAGCCAGACTTGTCCGTCCGGCACCGATTCGTCCTCGGGCAGCCGCGCACGGAGAACCTGGTCGCCCAGCAACACGGTCACCACCTTGAAACTGCCCTGATCCTCGACGGACTTAATCCGGGCGGCAACACCGCCTTCAACGCTTTCGGCGTTCAGCTTCAAATACATGGGGCGAATACCCAGTTCGAAATCACCCTGAGCCCCATGGGCCAAACGGGCCGTTTCGGGATCCAGCCGGATTTCGGCGCCATTGACCCTGGCCACACAACCGTCGATGGTGCAGGGAAGAAAATTCATGCCGGGGCTGCCGATAAAATAGCCCACGAATTTATGGTTGGGGTTTTCAAACAACTCCTGGGGGGTACCCACCTGAACCAGTTCGCCTTCGTACATCACCATGACCTTGTCGGCAAAAGTGAGCGCCTCCACCTGGTCATGGGTCACATAGACCAGGGTCAACTTGAGCTGTTCATGAATCTCTTTCAGCTTGCGCCTTAAATGCCACTTGAGCTGCGGGTCGATAACGGTCAGCGGTTCGTCGAACAGGATTGCGGCCACATCCTTGCGTACCAGGCCCCGTCCGAGGGATATTTTCTGCTTGGCGTCGGCGGCCAGTCCCGAGGCCTTCTTTTTCAGGAAGGGCGTCAGATCGAGAATCTCGGCCACCTCATGCACACGACGGATGATTTCCGGTGGAGATTCGCCCCGATTTCGCAGAGGAAATGCCAGGTTATCAAACACCGACATGGTGTCGTACAACACGGGAAACTGAAATACCTGGGCGATATTGCGCCGTTCAGGCGGCAAATCGGTCACATCCTGCCCGTTATAAAGAACACGGCCGCTACTGGGTTTGAGAAGCCCCGAAATGATGTTCAGCAAGGTGGTCTTGCCACAGCCCGATGGGCCCAGCAATGCATAGGCACCGCCATCCTCCCAGACATCATGGATGTGCTTGAGGGCGTAGTCGGCGTCGCTTCTGGGATTGGCAATGTAGCTGTGGGCAATCTGTCGAAGTTCAATCTGGGCCATTGCCGACTCCTGTCATCAAAAGATTTTCGAATTAAAAAGGATCCGGGGACGCAACCAGCTTACCATCCGCGTTGTAAGCAAAGAAAGTGTTCGGGTTGACGAAGAACTGAACCCGGCTGCCGATCTTGAACCGGTGGATGCCGTCCTCCTGGATCACGAGGCGCGATCCTTTGTAATGGACGTGGATGAAGGTTTCAGAACCGTTTATTTCGCAGAGTTCGACCCGGGCTTCGATGCCCACGTCCGCATCGCCGGTGGCGGACAGAAAGATGCGATTGGCACGCACGCCGAATTTGTAGTCTCCGTCTCCAAGGTTCTTTAAATGCCCGTCAACATTAAAGCGTGCGTCCTGACCCAGCGCAGCGATGGCATTGTCCACACGGGCGTTCAGGTAGTTGATGGGCGGATCACTGAACACTTCGGCCACGCGAAGGGTCCCCGGGCTATGGTAAACCTGGGAAGTGGGGCCGGTCTGCAGGACACGGCCTTCGTCAATCACCACAACGTCTCCGCCCAGCATCAGGGCCTCGGCCGGCTCGGTGGTCGTATACACAACAATGGCTTCACGCTGCCTGAATATGTCTTGGAGCTCTTCGCGCAGTTTTTCTCTGAGCTTGTAATCCAGGTTCACCAGCGGCTCATCCAGCAACAGGAGCTGGGCGTCTTTGACCAGCGCCCGGGCAATGGCGGTTCTCTGCTGCTGACCGCCGGAAAGCTCCGCCGGTAAACGATCCAGAAATTCTTCGATATTGAGTATGGCGGCTGTCTCACGAACCCGCCGATCGATCTCTCCGCGTTCGGTGCCGCTGAGCTTGAGCGGTGAAGCAATGTTGTCATAAACCGTCAGCGACGGGTAATTGACAAACTGCTGGTAGACCATGGCCACACTGCGCTTGCGCACGGTCAGGCCGGTGACATCCGCACCATCCACCAGCACTTTGCCACTGCTGGGGCGGTCCAGACCGGCCATAATGCGCAGCAGTGTTGTTTTGCCGGACAGCGTTCGGCCCAACAAAACATTGCGGGAACCGGGTGCAAAATCCAGGTTGACACCCTGAAGATACATCTCCCGGCCAACATACTTATCAACGCCAGATAGCGATAACCCCATGCAGCGCCCCCGTGACACTCGTAGAGAAGTGAGGTTGACCCGTTCAATGTATAAAAACGACAAAATGTTGTATAATGGTCACATTTCAGTTTCAACCATTAACATTGGGAATCTATTTTCGCAAGTGAAAATTTTATAGAAACAGCAATTGGCCCCCATCGGAGCCCCACCCGGTTCAGGAACGGGCCACAAAAAGGTCCACATCGGCTTCAGCTATTATTTCAACAAGCCCGGCCGGCGGGTGTTTGTCCGTAAACAATGCGTCGATTTCCACAATGCTGCCCAGCCGCACCATGGCATTGCGCCCGAATTTGGTGTGATCCGCAGCCAGAAACACCTTGCGGGAATTGTCGATAATGGCGCGGGCCGCCCGGACTTCCCGGTAATCAAAATCCAGCAAGGTACCGTCGGCATCGATGCCGCTGATGCCGATGATGCCGAAATCCACCTTGAACTGCTGGATAAAATCGATGGTGGCCTCGCCGATGATACCGCAATCCCGATGCCGCACCAGGCCGCCGGCCACGATGACCTCAAAATCCGATTTGGCCGACAAAATGGTGGCCACGTTTAAATTGTTGGTGATGATCCGCAGTCGTTTATGGCTACACAGGGCCTGTGCAATGGCCTCGGTGGTGGTTCCGATGTTGATGAAAAGGGACGCGTGATCCGGAATCTGAGCGGCGACCAGCCGGGCGATTTTCTGCTTTTCGCGGAAGCATAACACCTTGCGCTGATTGTAGGCCACATTTTCCGTACTCGATCCGATCCCGGCGCCCCCGTGGTATCGGTTAATGGCGCCACGCTTGCTCAACGTATTAATATCGCGTCGTATCGTCTGAGGGGTCACATCAAACTCACGGGCCAGAAAGTCAATCGTAACAAATCCGTTGGCCTGAACCAGCTCCTGAATTTTGGATTGCCGGGCACGCAAAGGCGCCAGTTTGACATTCTTTTCCGACTTAACCGGGGAATGGCCGGACCCATTCGGAAGGGAACCCGTCATAATGCGATCTCCATGACAATACGAATTTTTCTTATATGAAAATTATTTTCATGTTATATTTTCATTTGCGAAAATTTTACCGTGACAATACGAACATGGTATGGTATTTTATAAACCAAAATCGCCGGTCAATCGCAAATTTACTGTAATAACCCTCTAACATTTGTAAAAACGTTTCTCAAGCGAAAACCCGGGCGAACACATTCCATCTCATTTTCCATTGCAGGGGGACACTGAAAGCGAGGAGGAAAGCGTTGCAAACCCAAGTGCTCATCATCGGTGGCGGGGCCACCGGGACCGGGCTGGCCAGAGATTTGGCATTGCGGGGCGTCTCCTGTGTTCTGGCCGAAAAACAAGACATCAATGCCGGGGCCTCAGGCGGCAACCACGGGTTGCTGCACAGCGGCGCACGGTATGTCTCGTCAGATCCGGCTTCGGCATGCGAGTGCAAAAAAGAGGGGCGCCTGCTCAAAAGCCTGGCACCGCACTGCATAGAAGAGACCGGCGGACTGTTTGTGGCTGTAGAGGGAGATGACGAAAAATACATCGCCGATTTTCCGGACATATGTGCTAATGCCGGCATCGAAACCCACGCGGTGGATCTTGAACGGGCCAAAGAGATGGAGCCGGCATTGTCCGAAAAACTCATCGCCGCATATGCGGTGGATGACGCCACCATTGATCCCTTCAAGCTTTCCCTGGACAATATCGCCCATGCCCAGCAGCTGGGGGCCATATTACTGCGCCACACCCAGGTCACCCGGTTCGAAATACACCGTCACCGCATCGAACGGGTTTTTCTCAGAGACCATGTCACCGGCAAGGAAACGGTGATGGCGCCCGAAATCATCGTCAACGCCTCGGGTGCATGGGCGGGTGAGGTTGCCTCCCTGGCCGGCGCCGACATCGATATGGTCTATTCCAAGGGAAGCCTGCTGGTCACCCAGGAAAGGATTTCGCACCGGGTCATCAACCGGCTGCGGCAGCCCACCAACGGTGACATCCTGGTCCCCGGCGGAACCGTCTCCATCCTGGGCACCACTTCCGAACGCACCGAATCCCCCGATGCCATCTATCCCGCGATCCATGAGGTCGATCATATCATCGAACAGGGCGCCGCCATGATGCCGGTATTGGGTTCGACCCGCTATATTCGTGCCTATTGCGGGGTACGCCCATTGATCAGCAGCGGCGGCCTCACGGATGACCGCAGCGTCAGCCGAGGCTTCTCTCTCATCGACCACGGAAAAGAGGACCATGCGGTGCACAACTTCATCACCATCAGCGGCGGAAAACTGACCACCTTCCGCCTTATGGCAGAAAAAACAGCCGACCTGGTGTGCCGTCATCTGAACATCCCGGAACCTTGCCGCACCCGTACCGAACCACTGCCCAACACCGTAGATGCGCGCTGGACCGAGCCGGGCCTGGCTCCCAACCAGTGGATCCGCAACAACAACCCGGAAGACATGCTGCTATGTGAATGCGAGATGGTTTCCCAGAGCGTGGTGGACACCATTGTCGCCTCACTGCGCAGGCGCCAGGGCCGACCGGACATGAAAGCCATCGGCCTGCGCAGCCGCATCGGCAAGGGCCCGTGCCAGGGAACTTTTTGCAGCCTGCGGGTGGCCTCCTATTTATACGACAGTCAGGCGTTTTCCGGCAATGAAGGCGTCGATCAACTGCGTACCTTCCTGCAGGAGCGCTGGCGCGGCCAGCGCCCCTTGCTATGGGACATGCCCCTGGTCCAGGCTGAGTTGATGGAAGCCATGCACTGCGGCTTATATGGATTGGAGCTGGAACAATAACATGCCCGCCATGAATGAAATGCAATGCGATCTGCTGGTCATCGGCTCCGGTATGGCGGGCATGGCTGCCGCCATGTTCGCTGGCCAGCACCATATCGACACGGTGCAAGTCGGCATTACAGGGGAAATCAACTTTGCCAGCGGCCTGCTGGATGTACTGGGCGTGCACCCTCAGGATCAAGGCATACCGTGGGAGGACCCCTGGGCGGGAATCCGACAGCTGATCAAAGACACACCCGATCACCCGTATGCCCGGCTCGGTGTTGACCAGATTCAGCGTGCCATGGACACCTGCATCGCCTTTCTGAAGAGCGCCGGGTTGCATTACACCACCCGGCACAATTTGAATTCGCACATCATCACCCCCGCTGGAACCGTCAAAACCACTTATGCCGTACCCCACAGCATGGCAGCCGGTGCCCAAGCGCTTGCGTCAAAAACACCGACGCTGCTGGTCGATTTTCACGGGCTCAAAGGATTCAGCGCCCGGCAGATCATCGAAACCGCAGGCCGTCGATGGCCCGGGCTGAAACAGCTGCGCCTGGCATTTCCAGGCACAAGGGGAGAACTCTATACCGAGCATGCCGCCCGCAGTCTGGATCTGGCCGCCAACCGAAAGGCGCTGGCCGACCTCATCCGGCCCCATCTGGTCGGTGCCAAGGCCGTCGGGCTGCCGGCCATTCTGGGCATCTACCGCACGTCCGAAGGGGTGACCGATCTGGAGCACCAGCTGGGGGTTCCCGTTTTCGAAATCCCCACCATGGTTCCGGCCGTTACCGGTCTGCGTCTGCGCGAAGCCTTCGAACAGCGGCTTCCGGCAACCGGTATCCGGGCCCTGTACCAGCAAAAAGTGTGGGATGCCATGGTATTGCCCAACGGTGAATTTCGTTTTTCCGCAGGCGGTCTGGCCCCGGAGACCACTATCAAGGCCAGGGGCGTCATCCTGGCCAGCGGGCGCTTTTTCGGCAAGGGCTTGCGTGCCGACCGCAGCCGCATCAGGGAAGCCATATTCGACTTGCCGGTTGTCCAGCCAAAAAAGCGCGCACTGTGGCACCATAAGGACTTACTGCAACCCTCCGGACATCCCATCAACCGGGCCGGGTTGGAAACCGACGAACATTTTCGTCCGGTGGACGAGAAAGGGCAGGTCATCCACCCCCGCCTGCACGCGGTGGGATCGATTCTGGCCCACCAGGACTGGATCCGGCAAAAGTGCGGCAGCGGCCTGTCCATTGCTACCGCATTCGGCGCGGTTGACGCATATGCCCAATTATCCCGGCAATAGCGAACCCAACGTGGGAAGACCATGTTTCTGACATATTGTGTTTATCTGTCCTTGGCCGTATGCCTGGCCGGGGTTTTATGGCGGATGGGGCGGTGGTTCACGCTTTCCATCGGGCCCGAAGCGCCATCGGCCCCACCACGCGCCCGGATAGCCGCATGCTTGCACGCGACATCATCGATCCTTACCCGCCCGGTGATCGCCGCCATAGTCAAAGCCTGGGTGGTTGACGTACTGATCCAGCGGCAGATCGCCCGTAAGAGCGTAGTTCGCTGGGTCATGCACATGACATTGTTCTATGGCTTCGTATCGTTGATTCTCCTGCACGCCCTGGACGACCTGACGTTGGCACGCTGGGACCCGGACTACGCCGCAACCGCCAATCCTTATATGCTGCTGCGCAATTTGATGGGCCTTTTCGTGCTGACCGGTATTATCATTGCTTTGGTGCGCCGGCACACCCTTGTCCTGCTTAAACGCTTCAATACCCGAGCCGACAAGGTGGCCATTGCCCTGTGCGCCGCTATTCTGCTTTCAGGTGTCGGCCTGGAAGCGGTGCAGATTAGTTCCGCGCCCCTGTTCGATGAAATGGTACAGGATTACTTCGGCGGTGATGATCCGGAAGAAATTACCTCGCTGAAAGCCTATTGGGCGGCGTACTATGAAGTAGTGTTCCCGCAACCGCCGGTCATCAATGCCCAAAGCTTGGAAACCGGCCAAACCGTGCATGAGGACAATTGTGCCGCCTGTCACAGCCCGCCCACATACGCTATCGCCGCCTACCCGGTGGTCAAAATCATCAAACCCCTGGCCCCGGCCATGGGCCGCATCCGCTTGGATATCGGACTATGGTACATCCATGTCCTGGCCAGCTGTATAGCTCTGGCCTACCTGCCCTTTGGCAAATTATTCCACCTGATCTCCGTGCCGGTGAGCCTGGCCGCCAGGGCTGTCGGAGATACGCGCGGCAATGCACCGCTGAACCGCCACACCCGCCGTGCAATTGGGCTGGACGCCTGTACCCACTGCGGGGTGTGCGCCCTGCATTGCAGCGTTGCCCCCCTTATGGCCGTTATCGACAACCCGGACATCCTGCCTTCGGAGAAGATCGGCGATCTAAGCTTATGGTACACGGGCCGGCTGGAACGTAATCGGCAATGGCGCCTGGCCCGGGGCGGCAATATCTGTACGGCCTGCGGCCGATGCACCGATGTGTGCCCGGCAGGCATCGATTTGCAGGATCTGTGGCAGGCATCGCAAACCGATCTGATCGATTCAGGCTATTTCTCCCCCCACGGCTGGATCAGGACGAATGACATGGTGGCCTGGTCCAAGTCGGCCAAAACAGCAACGACCGCTGCCGATTCAGGTATGCATCTTGTGGACAACCCTGATACGTTCTGGGCCTGTGTACAGTGCACGATCTGCACCAATGTCTGCCCGGTGGTCGCCACCAGCGAAGATCCACGACGGGACCTGGATTTGACCCCCCAGCAGGTGATGAATTTGGTGCGGCTCCAACTCAAGGATATGGCTCTGGGCTGTCGCATGGTATGGGACTGTGTGACCTGTTACCGGTGCCAGGAAGAGTGCCCTCAGAAGGTGCCCGTTGCGGACGTACTTTATGAATTGCGCAATGAAGCGTGCCGCCGCCTGCATGTGGTCAAAGGCCCGACTTCGAAACTTTCACCTTCGGATCTCCAGGAGCGTTGATCATGACAGCCAGGACCTGGCTCTATTTCCCGGGGTGCAAGATCAACACTTTCATGCCCCAATACGGCTTGTCCACACGATCTGTAATGACCGCCCTGGGCATCTCCCTGGATCAAACCGAGCTGAACTGTTGCGGCTATCCGGTGCGCCATGAAAACTTTGCCGCGTTTATGGTGGCTGCCGTACGCAACCTGGCCATTGCCGCAGCCAGGGGGCTGGCCCTGATGACCCCCTGCAAATGCTGCTTCGGCAACCTGAAACATGCCGACCACTGGATGCACCAAGATGAAACCCTTCGCCGTCAGATCAATGCACTGCTGGCAAAAGAAGGCCTGGCCTGGCGGCAGGGCATTGTCATTCGGCACTTGCTCAGCGTCCTGGACGAAGCAGTCGGGACAGACGCCCTGAAGACGGCGGTGACTCGACCGCTGACAGGGCTTCGGGTGGCGGCGCATTATGGTTGCCATGCACTGCGGCCGGGGAATATCACGCAGTTCGACAATCCGCTGGCGCCGACCCTCTTTGAACGTATGGTGGCCCTCACCGGTGCCACTGCCGTCAACTGGCCCCTTCGCCTGGAGTGCTGCGGGCAGCCCCAAACGGGCAAAAACAACCGTGTCGCCATGGCCCTGATGACCCGCAAGCTGGATGATGCCCGACAGGCCGACGCCCAGATCATGGCCACGGCATGCACCCATTGCCAGATGCAGTTTGACGATGGGCAATTTGAATACGGTCCACCGACTGGCTGCGCGCCAGTGCCGGCAGTATTGTATACCCAGCTTCTGGGAACAGCCATGGGGCTTCCGGAAGAAGCCCTGGGTCTGGAAAAAAACCGGATCCCATGGCGGTTTTGATTGGCTCAACCCGTCATCGTCAGCGGATGCCTTTTTACTATTTCTGACCGGGTGTGCTATAATAATATCGCCGGCTGAGACAAAACCAATTTCGGCGGCAGCACGGAAAACAGTTACCGCCCGGCCCGTTGACACGATTCATCTCCACCACAGGAAGGAGAAAAGTCATGCCAGAATTCATCGGCGCATTGGACTTGGGAACCACCAGCAATCGCTTCATCTTGTTCGACCACCAGGGCCAGGTGGTGGCACTGGACCAGAAGGAGCATGAACAGATCTTTCCCAGGCCGGGGTGGGTGGAACACGATCCCATGGAAATATGGCAAAACGCCGCTACGGTCATGCGCAACGCCCTGAAAAAAAGCGGGGCGGCGGGCAGCGATATCCGGGCCATCGGCATTACCAACCAGCGTGAAACCACCATTGTCTGGAATCGCAAAACCGGCGCCCCCCTTTGCAACGCCATCGTCTGGCAGTGCACCCGCACCGACGAAATTTGCAAAACCCTCATGTGCGAAGGCGGACAGAACCGTTTTCGCGACAAAACCGGCCTGCCCGTGGCCACCTATTTTTCAGGCCCCAAAATTAAATGGATCCTGGACCATGTGCCGGCAGCGCGACCGCTGGCCGAAAAGGGCGAGGCCTGTTTCGGCACCGTGGAAAGCTGGCTGGTCTGGTGGCTCACCGGCGGTCCTGAGGGCGGAACCCATATCACCGACGTCACCAATGCCAGCCGGACCCTGCTCATGAACCTGAACACCCTGGACTGGGATGACGACATCCTGGCCGTCATGGACATCCCGCGAAAAATGCTGCCGCGCATCGTGCCGTCCGTAGACCCGGAACTGTGGGGCCACACCTCAACCAACGGCCCCCTGGGGGCCCGAGTGCCCGTCTGCGGTGCCCTGGGCGACCAGCAGGCCGCCTTGGTGGGACAAGCCTGCTTTGCCGTGGGCGAAGCCAAAAATACTTACGGCACCGGCTGTTTTCTTCTGCTCAACACCGGCACCGACGCCGTTGCCTCCAGGCATGGGCTGATCACTACAGTGGCCTATCAGATCGGCGGCAACGCTCCGGTTTACTGTCTGGAAGGCTCCATTGCCATTGCCGGCGCCCTGGTGCAGTGGTTCCGGGACAACCTGGGCATCATCGACAGCGCACCGGAAATCGAATCCCTGGCCCGCCAGGTGGACGACAATGGCGGGGCATTCATCGTGCCGGCCTTCTCCGGCCTGTTTGCCCCTTACTGGCGCTCGGATGCGCGCGGGGCCATGGTGGGATTAACCCGCTTCGTCAACAAATGCCACCTGGCCCGCGCCGTACTGGAAGCCAACGCCTATCAGACCCTGGATATCGTGGAGGCTATGAACAGGGACTCCGGCGTCGATCTGAGCCATTTGAAGGTCGATGGCGGCATGGTGGCCAACGAGCTTCTCATGCAATTCCAGGCCGACATCCTTGGCGTGCCGGTCATCCGCCCCAAGGTCACCGAAACCACCGCCCTGGGGGCTGCCTACGCCGCCGGGCTGGCCGTGGGTTTCTGGTCCGGTCTGGACGAACTGCGCAGCAACTGGGCCGAAGATAAAACCTGGCAACCCCGGATGGATGACGCCCGGCGCCGCAACGGCATTGCCGGGTGGCGCAAAGCCGTCCAGCGTTCGTTGGATTGGGTGGACTGATGACGGTCACTTTCTCATTCGCCACCGCCGGACGCATTCTTTTCGGCCCGGGCGTTGTCGGCCAGGTAGCCGGGCATGCCGCCGCATTGGGACTCCGCCCCTTGTTGGTCACCGGAAGCACAGCCTCCCGCGCCGACGGTCTGGCCGCCGACCTCCAATCGGCCGGCATGCCATCGGCACGCTTCATGGTGGAAGGGGAACCCGACGTGGCGTGCATCACCGCAGGTGCCCGGCTGGCGCGCACAAAGGGGTGTGATCTGATCATCGGGTTCGGCGGCGGCAGCGCCATGGACGCGGCAAAGGCCATCGCCGCCCTGGCGACCAACCCCGGCCCGGTGACCGATTACCTTGAAGTCATCGGCCGGGCGCTGCCCCTTCAGCATCCGCCCGTGCCCTGCATTGCCATCCCCACCACCGCCGGCACCGGCAGTGAGGTGACCCGCAACGCCGTCATCCGCAGCCGCACACAACGGGTCAAAGTCAGCATGCGCAGCCCCGGCATGCTTCCCGATTTGGCCGTGGTGGACCCGCAACTGACACTGGGCCTGCCCCCCGAAGGTACCGCTGCATCCGGATTCGACGCCCTTTGCCAGCTGGTTGAGGCCTATGTCTGCGTCAAGACCAACCCGCTTACCGACAGCCTGTGCCGGGAAGGGCTTGCACGCTGCGCCCGCTCACTGAAAACCGCATTTCTGGAAGGCCATAACATCGATGCCCGCACGGACATGTCCATTGCCAGCCTTTTCAGCGGAATGGCGCTGGCCAATGCCGGCCTGGGCGCCGTTCACGGCATTGCCGGCCCCCTGGGCGGCATGCTCCCGGCACCCCATGGCGCCGTATGCGCCCGCCTGCTGCCCGGCATCACGGCCGCCAATATTCAAGCCCTGAAGGACGACCCGGCATTTTCCCGATATATAGACCGCTATGGGGAAATCGGCTGCATTCTTACCGGCGATGACCGGGCGACCCCGTCAGGACTCGTGCAATGGCTCCGGGATATGGTCAATCGTCTGCAAATTCCGGCCTTGTCCCGCTGGGGGCTGCAACATGCACAGGTGGCACAGCTGGTCGACCAGGCCCGGCGCTCTTCCAGCATGAAGGGAAACCCGGTATCACTTTCCACCGAAACACTGGAAACCGTTATCGCCGATGCCATGGAAGAGGGATACTGATTTGGAGCACGTGCTGATCATCGGCGGCGGCGGCACGGGCGCGGCGCTGGCCCATGACCTCACGCTGCGCGGATTCCGCGTCACCCTGGTTGAAAAGGGAGGGCTGCTCAGCGGCACCACCGGCCGCCACCACGGGCTGCTGCACAGCGGCGCACGCTATGCCCTGCACGATGTCGATACCGCAAGGGAGTGCTATGCGGAAAACCAGATTCTGCGGCGCCTGGCGCCACAGGCCATCGAGCCCAACGATGGCCTGTTCGTCGCCCTGAACGACGCGGACATGGACCTGCAGGCCTTGTTTATGGAACGGTGCCAATCGTCCGGCATTCCGGTGCGCAAGCTGAGCGCCGCCCGAGCCCTTGCCCTGGAGCCGGCGCTGAACCCCGGAATCAAGGGGGCGGTACAGGTACCGGACGCCACCATGGATGCCTGGCGCCTGCCGATGCATTTTTTTGCCGCCGCCCAAACCAACGATGCCCGTATCCTGCCCTTTACGCCGGTGAAATCTGTGCTGCGCAGCGCCGGCCGTGTCACCGGAGTCGCGGTGAAAGATCTTCGCCAGGGAAAAACGCGTACTATTTCGGCCGATATCGTGGTCAACGCTGCAGGGCCATGGGCGGGTGAGATAGCCGCCATGGCCGGGCTCCATATCCCAATCCGGCCGGGACCCGGCGTGATGGTCTCCATATGGGGACGTCTGACCAATATCGTCATCAATCGCCTGCAGCCGGCCGGTGAAGGCGATATACTGGTCCCCCAGCGCAACCTGACCATCATGGGCACCACCGCCTGGCTGGCAGATGATCCCGACACGGTTGAACTGCCGGCCGAACATATTCAGCGCCTGCACCGCATGGGGGCCCGACTGGTACCGGCACTGGCAGGCCAACCGGTTCATGCGGCCTGGTCGGCCTGCCGCCCCTTGATCCAGGACAACGAAGAGAAGGACCCCATGCGGATCAGCAGGGGGTTCGCCTGCATCGACCACCAGAATCGCGACGGGGTGCAGGGACTGATTTCGATGATCGGCGGCAAGGCAACCACCCTGCGCGCCATGGCTGAAAAGGCGGCCGACCTGATCTGCTCCAAAACCGGACGCCAGCTGGCGTGCACCACCGGGACAATGCCACTGCCGTCTTACCGGCGCTTTATGCAATCACCGCTATCATGGAGCTGAAATCATGACCCGGTCCACCATTACATTCCGGATTCGACGCTTCAGGCCGAACCAGACCGATCCACCCCGGATCCAGGACTTTGGGGTACCGTTCAAACCACAGATGACTGTCCTTGAAGCGCTGGAAACCATCCGGCTGACCCAGGACCCCACACTGATGTACCGCCGCTCGTGCCACCATGGTTCCTGCGGCACCTGTGCCTGCATGATCAACGGTGCCCCCGCGCTGGCTTGCACCACCCAAATTTCCCAGTTGGAACCAGACGGGGTCGCCTTGGCCCCGCTGGACAACCTTCCCTGCCTGGGCGACCTGGTCGTGGATACCAGCGGTTTTTTCAACGCGCTCAGCCCGGACTGGTCCAATGTGCGCATTTGTGAAACCGACAGTCCCGTCCGAAGGCCGGATGGCGTCGGCCGGCTAATGCGTCTGGAAAACTGTATCGAGTGCGGCTGCTGCACGGCCGTTTGCCCGGTGGTCTCATCCGGCAGCGGCTTCATGGGGCCGGCCGCCCTTGCCGCCTTGCACAATGAAATGCGCAACAATCCGGACACCAGCAACGCCCTGCTGGACTGGGCTGCAGGAAAACAGGGCGCGGACCGATGCCGGCGCCATATTCATTGCAGCCGCGTGTGTCCATCCAAAGTCTACCCTGCCAGGCGGATTGCCGAACTGCAGCGGGCCATCGCCGCAAGCCGGCAAACCCGATAAACCATAACCTTGCCAACGCGCCGGATCGATCCTATTATTTTCAGACAAACCCAGCCCGATAATATTATGCCGGCAGCTCAATAACCGCGGACGCGGTTGACCAGGACGCAATTATCTGTTTTAACCCTCTGAACCTGGGAAAGGCGCGTCAATTTGGATGGCAGCCCCCACAGCAGGCAACCACAGGATGGTTTATGATCGAACCTTTTGAAAGCGAAAAGCATCGTTTGCTGCGCCGCAGCGTGCGCGCATTCTGCGACCAGCATCTGCGCCCCATTGCTGCCCAGATCGATCAGGAAGCCCGATTTCCCTGGGAAGTCGTTGAAAAAATGGGACCGCTGGGATACTTCGGCATCCAGGCGCCCCGCGAGTTGGGCGGTGCCGGACTGGACAGCCTGAGTTACGCCATTATCATCGAAGAAGTGTCGCGGGTCAGCGGCGCCATCGGCCTGTGTCTGAGCGTACATAACAGCGTCGCCCTGTTTCCGATCCTGGCCTTTGGTTCGGATGCCCAGCACAAACGATGGGTGCCGGCCCTGGCTCGGGGTGAAAAAATCGGGGCCTTCTGCCTGACCGAGCCCAACGCCGGATCGGATGCCGGCGGCATTGCCGCCACCGCCCTGCCACACAAGGACCACTGGCTGGTCAATGCCAACAAAGTCTTTGTCACCAACGGCGGCATTGCCGATATCTGCCTGATTTTCGCCCGCACAGACCCAGCGGCCGGTCGGCGCGGCATCAGCGTGGTGGTGGCCGAGCGCGGCACACCGGGTTTTGTGGTAGGCGACCTGGAAGACCTGTGCGGCATGCGTGCCAATCCGGTCAGTTCCATCCGCCTCTATGACTGCCACATCCCCAAAAACAACCTCCTGGGAAAACCGGGCGCTGGGCTGGCGATCGGGTTGGCGGCACTGGACACCGGTCGTATCGGCATCGCCGCACAGGCTTTGGGCATCGCCCAGGCCGCCATGGAAGAGGCCGTGCGCTATGCCAGGCAGCGGCAACAATTCGGGGTGCCTTTGGCACGCCACCAGGCAATCCAGATGATGATTGCCGATATGGCCACCCAGGTGGACGCCGCCCGCATGCTGGTGTACCGGGCCGCCTGGCTCAGAGATCACAAAGAACCCGTATCCAAGGCAGCGGCCCAGGCCAAACTATTTGCCGCAGAGGCCGCGGGAAAAGTCACCGATCTGGCCGTGCAGATCCATGGCGGGTATGGTTACTCCAAAGCCTATGCCGTGGAACGCTATTACCGCGATGCCCGGGTCACTCGAATTTACGAAGGCACGTCCGAAGTGCATCGCATGGTGATCGCCCGGGAAGCCATGCAGGAAAATTAAGCGGCATACTGGAGATATCATGTCCACGCACATCATCGTTTGCATCAAATCGGTGGTCAGATCCGCCCCCAAGGGCGTGGCCCGGCGCACACCGGACAACAGCGAACTGAATCCCTTCGATCGTCCGGCGCTGGAAGCGGCGCTGCAAATCAGAGAAACCACCGGTGGTCAGGTCACGGCCTTGTCCATGGGCCCGGACGTAAGCCGCGAAGCGCTGGCGGAGGCATTGGCCATGGGAGCGAACCGCGCCGTTTTGATCAACGATCGCGCTTTGGCGGAATCCGACACCCTGGTCACCGCTCAGGTGCTGGCCAGAGCCATCGAAAAAATCGGCCCCTATGATCTTCTCTTTTTCGGTACCCGCACCGCTGACAGTGATACCGGTCAGGTCGGGCCACAGACCGCGGCAGTGTTGAACATTCCTTTCGTCAGCCGCATTAAAGAACTTTCAAAACGCACCAATGGCTGGGAAGCCCGACGCACCATGGACGTGTGGGAAGAAGTGTGGGAATTTCGGGAACCGGCGGCAGCAACCATCGAAGCGCGGGCATTTACACCGCGCCCGGTGAGCCTAATCGATATTTCAAACGTTTACGCACAATCCGCCATAGACCAGTGGGGCCTTGAAGATCTGAAAATGGCGGCCGAAACCGTGGGATTGAGCGGTTCTCCCACACGGGTGGCCTCCCTGGAAAAGATCAAAAACGACCGCAGCTGCATGATGCTTGACGGCGAACCCCAGGAGCAGGCCGACGCCCTCATCCAGCGGCTGACCCATGCCGGCCTGATCGGATAACCATTGAAATCCCGGGGTGTGCACCCATGAGTGAAGGACCAATGACAAAACGCGCAATTTGGATACTCGGCGACCTGCGTTCCCAACGGATGTGGGATGACAGCCTCAAAGTCCTGGCCAAGGCCCGACCGCTGGCTCAGGCCACCGGTGCACCGCTGACCATGCTGGTGATGGGAGCCGGCAACCTGGATGCGGATAACGAAAAAGAAATCGACCTGGCCCCCTGCATCTCCATGCCCGCAGCGGCGGAACAGGCCGCCGGCCGGGGCGCCCATCACGTATTGACGATTGCGAATCCTGCCCTGGCCGTTCCGCGGTCCGATGTGACGGCCACCGTTCTTTCCGCCCTCGTTGCCGACCGACAGCCCTGGTTGGTGCTGATGACCCTGAACGACTTCGGCCGCGAAACGGCTGCATTCTGTGCCCAACGCTGCAACGCAGGCCTCATCGCCGACTGCGGTGAACTGGTCATGAAGGATAATCGGGTGGTGGGCCGCTGCCCGGCGTGGGGCGGCGCAATTATGGCCGACATCACATTGGCTGACGGTTGGCCGACGGCCTTCGTCACCGTGCAACCTGCCGGCGCACCCATTGCAGTTGAAACAGATAAACACGCACGGATTGAAAGTGTCGTTCTGCCGGAAGTGCGGCTTTGCGAGGGACTCAGGCTCAAGCAGCGCATTATGGAGCCGGCAGCCGGACGTCGGCTTGAAGAGGCCAAAATAGTGGTTGTGGGCGGCGCCGGTTTGGGAGACATGCGCGGCTTCGGGCTGGTTCGCGAGCTGTCGGCATCCCTGGGTGGGGAAGTCGGTGCCACCCGGCCCCCCGTACTGCATCACTGGGTGGAAGAAGAGCGGCTCATCGGCCAGACCGGCAAAACCGTCCGGCCCAAACTGTTGATCTCTGCGGCGACCTCGGGCGCAATCCAATATACCGCCGGCATCACCGAAGCCGAAACCATTGTGGCCATCAACCGCGATCCGGCCGCACCGATTTTTCAACTGGCTGACATCGGTATCATTGCCGATGCAACGTCCTTTCTGCCGCTGCTGATCCGTCAGGCCAAGCAAATCGCCATGCGCCGACTGGCTGACGCCTCCTGCGCCTTGGACAAAGACAATGCCGCGCCTCCCGGCGGCTTTGGGGCCATGGTCCGCCAGCTCAGAGAGGCACGCCAATGGACCGCCGAAGAACTGGCCGAAAAGACCGGCCAGACGCCCGATTTCATATCACAGGTAGAGTCCGACCAGATGTCGCCGCCAGTGGCATTTATTCTGCGGATGGCCCAGGCCATGGACGTGGATCCGGGAACATTTTTAAGCCGGGACGAACAGGCCGCCATTCGCGACCGCCGCGCTCAGGCCTACCATCAGCGCACCCAGAACTACAGCTACACCACACTGACACCGGAAGCCGAAAACAGCCACCTGCGGGCGTTTATGGTGTCCATTGAACCTCATTTGGCCCACAAACCGGTAGCCTATAAGCACGACGGCGAAGAATTCATTTACGTCATGAGCGGCAAACTGGAATTTACGCTGGGATCAAAAGAGCATGTGCTGCGCAGTGGTGAATCCATCCACTTCAACTCCGATGTCCCCCATAAGCTGAAAAATCTCTCAGGCGAACCGACACAGTGCCTGGTGGTGTTATATACCATTTAGGGCATCTGAGATTTCAGACAGGCTCAAGGTCAAGACGGGTCACCAGATTCAAGTGAAGGAATACATTGATTATTTTGAGCATTGAATCTGACGCCCCAACACCGGGATCGGGTTTGAGGAAAGATTTTGGAACCACTTCTACGGTTTCTTGTCCAGGCAGATCTCCGGATAGAGACGGCGGGCGCATTCAGGGCAGATGCTGTGCGAAAAATCAGCTTCCGAATGAGCGGAGATGTAGTCTTCAATCTGCTGCCAGCCGCCATCAATACGAATACGTTTGCACGATGCACATATGGGCAGCAGCCCGCTAAGCCGTTTGACTTCCAGCAAAGCGGCCTCCAGTTTTTTAATCAATCGGTCCCGTTCCTTTTCCGAGCGGTGCTTGATGAGGGCAATCTCGATGCACGATCTCAGTGCCGCCGTATCGTATGGCTTGACCAGGTAGCCAAAGGGGCTGGTCTGGATGGCGCGGTCCATTATACGGTCATCATTCAGGCAGGTCAGAAAAATAATCGGCACATCGATCTGCGCACCAATGCCTTCTGCCGCTTCAATGCCGTTCATCTCCCCTTCCAGCATAATGTCCATGAGCACCAGATCCGGGCTGTGCCGGACAGCGCTGCGGATGGCGCCGGGCCCCGAACGGGCAATCTCACACACGCGATAGCCGAATGCCTCCAGGCGCGCTTCAAGTACAACGGCCACATTGGCATCATCCTCCACCACCAGAATCCGGGCCGGTGTCGAGGGTATGCTGTCCATTCGATCCATGAAGCGCGGTTGCAATTTTGTTCCTTTCGATTTCACTTACGTACACATGCGGCCCATCCATCAGGGTTCGCATTTGCCGGCCGTCGCACCAAAAATTTTCGATACCATGATTTTTCCCTTTAAATTCATATTGTTTTATTCAGCACATTTGAAGCGAGAAAAGCACTTGGGCCCAAAAAGCCAATCAGACGCCGCTGAGCAGGTCGCTGAAACAATCAGACTGCAATACCCTTGCCACACAGCGCTTCCGATCAGACTTGAACACGGACTGCGCCGAAAGAAGCCAGAGCGCGTTTGACAGGCCTTTTTGCAGAGTTGGGGTATGCAACCCAATCTTGCGCCTCCGTTGGTGAAATCAATCCAGGCCCGGCAACATCTTCAGCGGCCCCGGAAAATCCCGTTTTTTGCGTAACCATTGCGAATCGCCGGGCTCTTATAGACCGTAAATCGCTATATCCAGCGGCCGGCAACCTAATCCGGCACAGAAAGAAACTGAGACTGACATAAAGAAAGAATGGTTATGAAAATACGCAAAATCACTTCATTGACAGCAGGATTGTCCTTTGTCCTGATGGTTCTCACCAGTGTGATTCTCTATATCGTGCCCCAGGGACGGGTAGCCTACTGGGCCGACTGGCGGTTATGGGGATTGACCAAAACCGAATGGGGCAACATCCACATCAATTTGGGTTTGCTGTTCCTCATTGCTCTTTTTTTGCATCTTTACTTCAATTGGAAGCCGATCACCTCTTATCTGAAAGACAAAACCCGCAAAATGAAAGTGTTCACCCCTAACTTCAATGCGGCGCTGGTCATCACATTGGCGTTTACCCTGGGCACCTATTTCCTGATACCGCCGTTCAACTGGGTCATCACTCTGGGAGATCAAATTAAGGACCATGGCGCCCAAAAATACGGCGAGCCGCCTTACGGGCATGCCGAGTTGTCCTCCCTGAAAACCTTTGCCCAGAAAATGAATATGGATCTGGACAGGAGCCTGCAATTGCTTGAAAAGGCCGGCTATGCCGCCGAAGATGGTGAAGTCACCCTGGCGGCCCTGGCCCAGCGCTACGGGATTCCGCCCCAGCAGATCTTCCTGGCCATGAAAAATGCGGTGAAGACCACGCCGCAGGAAAATGCCGCCCTGGGCTCCATACCGGATTCCCCGCCGCCGGGTTCGGGCAATCTCACCCTGGCTGATTTTTGCGCCCGCTACAACCTGAACATGAAACAGGTCGTGCGCGAACTGAAACTGCAGGCGATTGGAGCCTCCGAGGCGCAGACACTCAAGGAAATCGCTGCAAACAAAGGAATCGGGCCGATGGATCTGTTTGAAACCCTCAAGGGAATTGCGAAACGGATGTAGCGGTCCATTGATTGCTGCCGAATGGGTTGGCCATGGCGAAAATGGTTCGTGCTTTGGGGACGTATACGTCCCCAGGGTTGCAACTGGTTTCTCCCCTGCCTTTGACCTGTCCGCTCGGATCCGGTTTTCAGAATCAAACAAACAACAGCCGGGCCCCGCATCCTGCGGGAGCCCGGCTGTATTTTTTGCAGTTGAAACCGATAATCGCTATTTGTAGGCCTTGTACCCCATGGGCAGTTTAGTGAACCGGCCGCCGTAAATGATGGGGTCGCCTTTGTAGCCCAAAGCCTTGAAATCGATATAGTCCGTCGAATCGATCAAGTCGTGGACATCGCGGCCTTTGGAGGCCATGTAGCTGAAGTCGGTGCCCTTATGGGCGATGGTCTTGAAATTCACACTCCGGCTGTCCTGGTGACATCGGTCGCAGGTGCGCTCACCTTTCAGGGCATCATGGCACTGCACGCAGGACAGGGCCATATCGGCGGGCATGACTTCGTGCTCCACCCCCCAGTACATGCGGGTGGTGATCCATTTGTACTTTCCGCTATAGGCCATTTTCGCTTCTTTCATTCCTGACGTAAACGCTTTCTGCCAGTCGCGGTTTTTCCAGTAGGCCGTTTTGTCCTCCTTGTTTTTAGGATACAAATGCGGCACCAGTAAATACTTGTGCACCGCATCCACGGCCTGAACCCCGCCCATGATCTTAAACGGTGCAATTTTGGAGTTGGGATCGTTGATGGACCCCACGGGTTCGGTGATATTGGTCCCTTCGGGGGCGTCGATATCCAGTTTGTCTCCGATGAGCACCCGTTTCATGAACCCCCCGTACCAGCGGTACACCGGCTTGGCCGATTCCTTCCAGACAAATTCGCCCTTTTTCCACTGGTAATCGTCCATGCCGTATTTGTCCTTGTTGATCTTGCGTTTGGTATCGCCGGCCTTGGACCAGTCCCACCAGGTTTTGGTGGGCTTGCACTTGGCGTACACGGGTGCATGGCAGGTGGTGCAGGCAATGGTATCCGAATGTTTGTTCAGGTGATGATCCAGCAGATCGTCGCCGTAGTGGGGCTGGTTGGTGTGGCAGACCTGGCAGGCACGGCTGCCCTCCACCACGGGCACGGAGCTGCTGCGCCCGCTGATTTTGTGATTGCGGGTGCGATGACACTCCGAGCACTGAAAGTCATACCCGCCCATATGGATGTCACAGCTGCGTTCGGGCTTCAACAATTGACGGGACAGATCCGCATGCTTGACCGCCTCACCGCCGCCGCCGTTGAAATGACAGTCGCCGCAGGTCTTGCGGCTGGTATGTCCTACGCTTCTGGCCACTTTCACCAGGTCCACAGCGGGATCGGGCATGCCGGCGCCAGTGGGGGTCTTCTTGTAACTCCCGGTAGTGTCGTGGCACACCAGGCAGTCGATTTTTGTCGTGTCGCTGAAATCAAAGGTGGCATCCTTCCAACCGTATCCGGCGTGGCAGCTTGTGCAACGAGCCTCGTTGCTTGTGATGCTCACTCAAAAATTGTTGACGGCGGTGGTTGCCTTGCCGTTTTCGATATCTTTCCGGTGGTCGAGAGTAAATGGCGACGGCCCTTTCCAAAGCCAGTGTGCTGTGGTGAGCATGTCCTGGCCGGCCGCATCATGACAGCGCAGACACTCGGCGGTTACCTGGGAGGGCTCCGGTTTGCCTTCCAGTTTGACCAGGTCGCTGTGGTCCGGAACCTTCTTCTGGTGACAGCCGATGCAGTCGATGGGACCCTTGTCCATCTCACGATGGCACTCCAGGCACTGCTGGTGATAGGCTGCTTTCAGGCCCAACCGCTCCGGGTGGTCTTGCCTGAATGGCTCCTGGTGGCAGGCGGAACAGCGCACGGTTTCCGATGCACTTTCGTCCACCGGCCGGTAGTGGTGGCACAGCGCACAGTCCTTGGTTATGGCCGCATGCTTGCTGTGCATGAAACGAACCGGGCCATAGCGGTCTTCGGTTTTCTTGATGATGGGGCTGTCCAGCAGGGCGTAGCTGTAAGATTGATCCTTGACGCTCAGTCCTTTGTCCCGCAAACGCTGCTGTCGGCACAGCTTGCATTCGTCCATCACCTCACCCACAAAGGGAACGATCTCCGTGGCGCGCTTCTGAGCTTCGACCTGGTCGGGGGCCGACCACTTCGGCGTCGTGGTCGTCTGTTCCTGTTTTACCGCCGCCGCTGCCCGGGCTTCGGGCAGAGCCAATGCGCCCGGCCCGGCCATGATCCAAAACGCCATGGCGGCCAGCAGAATCGGCAGCATCATACCGGGACCTTTTCGGGTCATGCGGTCACCTCCTGTTCCGGTTTGTTGAGCACCGGCAAATAGGTTATTATAAATCGATAAAGCAACATGAGGCCGGCTATCAGCCCCACCGTGGTCAATATTTCGCCCATTGACGGAAAGTAGTGGGCCTCGCTGATGGGCGGCCGGTATCCAACGACAAACACATTGAGACGGTTGAGCAGGACACCACCCACCACCATGGTACAGGCCGTGAACAGCCAGCGCCGCGACTGGCGCAGCTTGGGAAAAAGCAGCATCAGCCAGGGGACCAGCACGCCGAATATGATTTCGATCAGAAAAGCGTTGGTCTGCGTCGTGCCGTCCAGCAGGTAGACATATGTCCCGCGAATCACCATATCGCCCACTTTAAGGGCCAGGTAGATCCCCAGCAAAAATATGGTGAAACGGGTCAGGGGGGCCAAAATTTTCATCTCCGAATCGAGCTTCAGGGAGGTGGTGGCCAGAGTGGCTTCAAACACCACCATGGGATATCCCACCGCAATGGCCGATGTGAGAAACAACAGCGGCAGGATGGGCGTGTACCACAACGGGTGCAGTTTGGTCGGTGCAATCAGCATGAGCGATCCCAGGCTGGACTGATGCATGCATGAGAGCACCACTCCGGCAATGACAAACACCCACATGATCTTGTCCAGTATCCTGTCGGCCAGATGGAGCAGACCGTCCAGCGCCCGGTTGAGCACCGAGAATGCGCCGGGCAGATTGACCCGGCCCTTGAAGCGCTCGGCCACAATGGGAATGAACTCGACATACAGCACGTTGAGGTAAAACATGACGCACATGGCCACCTCGAACAGCACGGAGTTGGGATTCCAGTGCAGCATGGGTTTCCAGATCGCCCAGGAGCGGCCGATATCCACCAGCAGCCCCAGCACCACAAAGGTATACCCCAGCATGGCGGTGAGCAGCGCCGGTCGGATCACCGGCTCATAATAGTGCCGGCCAAGAACGTGGGCCAGAAAAGCAGTGGTAAAACCGCCGGCGGCCAGCGCCACTCCCGAGGCCACATCCACCCCGATCCACAGTCCCCAGGGCCTTGCAGTGGTTAAATTGGAGACATAGCCGATGCCGCCGATGTAGCGGGCCACCACAACGGCCAGCCCCGCGGCCGCCAGGAAACCCAGGACCACCACACCGGGAGTCCAGAATTTACGATTGACAGGCGCTGCATGATGGCTCATTGGGCACCCCCTTTGTGGCTGTCATCACGTTCTCCTTTTCCTCTGGAAGACCACATGATGCCGCTCAACATGCCGAACAATACAATGGGCGACCAGAGATAGCTGAACAGCGCGTGCTGAACGGTTTCCGCAACCTGCGGCATGGGTTTGGACGGCAGTTTGTTGAATCCCAGCTTTTCAAAGGGCTGGGCGGACAGGTAAAGCCAGCAGGTGCCGCCCACCTCGTGTTCTCCGTAGATGTGACTCAGATAACGGCCGGGATTCTTTTTCAGACGCTCTTTGGCCACCTTGAGCAGCGTGCTGCGCTTGCCGAAAGTGATGGCCTCCACCGGGCAGATCTCCGCACAGCCGGGACGTTTTCCCTCCTGGGCAACGCGCTCGTAACAAAAGGTGCACTTCATCACCCGCGGGGTGATGGGATCATGGTACTCATACGCCGGAATCTCAAACGGGCAGGCTACCATACAATAACGGCAGCCGATGCACTTGGTCACATCGTAGTGCACGGCACCGTTGTCTTTTTTGGTCAAAGCCCCCACAATACAAGCCGAAGCGCAGGCCGGGTCCTGGCAGTGCATGCACTGCAGCTTGACAAAGGTGGGAATCAATTGATCCCGCTCATCGATCATGCCCGAATAATAACGGTTCACCACCGTAAACTGCTTCTCGTCGGGCCGGCGCTTTTTGTCCAGCAGGGTCAAATCTTCGAAAGAGCGCTCCGGTGGCGGCAGGTGGTTAACCTCATTGCAGGCCTGCTCGCACTTGCGGCAGCCGATGCAGCGGGTCAGATCCACCAGACAGCCGTATGGGTCACTGGGTGCCCGTGACTGCCAAGCATGGGCCGAAGCTGTCGCCGTTGCGGCCGAAGCGCCGGCGGCAGTTAAAATTTTAAAAAAATTCCGTCTACTGATGCCCATATATCCTCCTGTTTTTAAGGCTTCGCAGTTGTTGAATGCTACTTCGTGCCCTTCCGGAAATGGTGGATTGCGGTTCAGGCCTGAACCGCAATCCACCATTTCCGGAAGGGCGCTGTTGATAAGCAGCTGGCACTACGATACGGAACGCTTTTTGATATTCAATAAAATGCAACCGCCATTTTCACACACCTCCCATTCAACATCCGGCAGGGCGTTGAGCAACAGCACCAGGTTCTCTTTGGTATCGGCATCCTTCAAGGCCACTGTCATCCGCTCTCCGGACCGCATTGCATCCAACCGCTGATTGCATTTTAAAATGCTCATGGGCCATGGCACATCGACAAGGTTCAATGTGGTTGAATGCCCCATAATCAGCCGGCCCCCGTTCATTTGCCTTGGGTTGGGTGGTGGATGCACAGTTCTTACCCGCCTTAATAAGGGCATAACAAAAACCATGCCACTTCGACAACCGGCCATAATTAATATAACCATCCGTTAATATTTATAAAATATTAATGTTGCCCCACCGCTTGCTGATTAATCGTTTAAGTGTTAAAGTGATTATGTTTAACACTTAAACATATGATTAAACAGTTTGCTCACTATCGGGAACCGACTGAAATGGAAATGAACACCATCGAAATCAACAAATACTGGGCACGCGTCATCGATACCATCTCCGACGCACTGCTGATAATCGGCAAGGAAGGCACCATCCTGGCCGCCAACCGGTCTTTCGAGGAAATGACCGGCTACAGCGCCGCGGAAATCACCGGTCAATCGTGCACATTGCTCAAATGCGACGCCTGCGAAAAAATCATTACGAACAATAAAAACACATGGTGCACACTTTTTGAGAGCCCCCAGGCCGGCATTCGGAAATGCCGCTGCGAAATTTTAAGAAAGGACGGCACCTATATGCCGGCCCTGAAAAATGCCTCTGTTCTGTATGATGACGACGGCACGATGCTGGGCGCTGTTGAGACACTGACGGATATCAGTGAACTCGACCGGCTGGACAGACGGGTCGCTCTCTTGAGCCGGCAGCTGGATGAAACGGATGGATATTGCGGCATTGTCGGACGCTCCCATGAAATGCAAAAAATATTCGATATTATTGAGAAATCAGCTCAAAGCGATGCGCCGGTGATCATCCAGGGGGAAAGCGGTACCGGCAAGGAACTTGTGGCACGGGCCATCCACGAAAGGGGGCGGCGCAGCACCGGCCCCTATGTCCAAGTCAATTGCGCCGCCCTGAACGAATCCCTTTTGGAAAGCGAACTGTTCGGCCATGTCAAAGGCTCCTTTACCGGGGCCTACCGCGACCGCAAAGGGCGATTCGAAACCGCCAGTGGCGGCGACCTTTTCCTCGATGAAATCGGCGATATCCCCTTGTCCATCCAGATCAAACTGCTGCGCGGCCTTGAAACCCAGCAGTTCGAGCGGGTGGGGGACGATCACCCCATATCGGTGAATGTTCGCATTATCACCGCCACCAATAAAAATCTGCCTGATTTGATCGCACGGGAAAAATTCAGGGAGGATCTTTTTTTTCGCATCAATGTTTTGCCCATCCACCTGCCGCCGTTGCGTCATCGGAAAGATGACATCCCTTTACTGCTGGACACCTTCATGCATCGGCTGAGGTCAAAAACCGGCAAAGCCATCAACGGCATGCGACGGGAGGCCCTGGATCGTTTGCTGGAGTATCGCTTTCCCGGCAATATCCGGGAATTGAAAAGCATCCTGCAATACGCCTTTACCATTGCCGAACAAGGCCCCCTGGATTGCAGCCACCTTCCCCCCTATCTATGCGCGCCGAGACCCGCCAGGCCTGCTGCAGTGCTGAACGCCCGGGCACTGAAGGAAAAGCAGGCGCTGATCGAAGCGCTTCGCCAAACCGGCGGAAACCAGACCCGGGCGGCGCAGTTGCTGGGGATCAATCGGGTCACCGTGTGGAACCGAATGCGCAAATATGGTCTTGACCTGAAGAAAGCGCTTAAAATATAGTTGTAGTCTTGGACTGAAGGGCACGTTACTCGGATGAGTCTGAATCTCCACGCAATGATGGGACTGTACTCGTGAGCTTGAAAAATAGCGCTCCGGTCACCCGGTTTGAAATTTTCTTTGTGCTGGTTACCATTTTGACCATCACCGTAATCACCCTTTTTATCGATCAAAAGGTGACATTTCTCAATTTCTATTTCCTGCCGGTAATCATGGCAGGCGCCCTTCTGGGGTCCCGCCGTTCAGTTCTGGGCGCCGTGTTGTGTATCTTGCTGGTCTCCCTGTATGTGGCTCATGATCCGGAAAAGTTTATCATCCCGGCCTCCCGGGCCAACCTGTACCTGCATATTGTCGCATGGGGCGGTTTCCTGATCATTTCCGGGGCGGTGGTGGGAAAACAGCGTGAAAAACTGCAATCTAAAATCAACCAGACCCAGCAAATCTACAATCAACTCGCCGAATCCAACCAGAGTTTCGAAGAGGCCCGGGCGGCAACCATATTGGGATTGGCCAAACTGGCCGAATACCGAGACAATGAAACCGGCGCCCACATCGAACGCATCCGCGAATATGTCAAAATCCTGGGCCGGGAGCTTTCCAGCCACCCCAAATACCAAAGCTACATCACCAACGACTATATCAACGACCTGTATGAATCGTCCATCCTTCACGACATCGGCAAGGTGGCCGTTCCCGACAAGATATTGCGCAAGCCCGGCAAGCTGACCATGCTGGAGTTCGAGGTCATCAAAACCCACACCACCTTGGGCGGAGACGCGCTTAAAGAGGTTGAAGCCAAAGTCAAAGGACAGTCCTTTTTAACCATCGCCAAGGAAATCGCCTATTCTCACCATGAAAAATGGGACGGCAGCGGATACCCAAAGGGCCTCAGGGGGGCGCAAATTCCATTGTCGGCCCGCATCACGGCCCTGGCTGATTTTTTTGATGCGGTTTCCTCCAAACGCATTTACAAGGACGCCTTGCCACTTGAAAAAACCAAGGCGCTGATCCTCGAAGGCAGAGGCCGACATTTCGACCCCGATGTGGTGGACGCTTTTCTCATGCGAATCAATGATTTTATCGACATCAGAAAAAAAATCGTGGATTCTGACCAGGAATAGATATGTAAAAGCCGCCAACATCGATTTCCCCGAACAGCCCTTCGACGCAGCCCTCATCGACTAAATGTCTAAACCGGTGAATGCCGGAAAATGCCAAATAAATGGCTCGAACCGGCTCATCCGCATTGATCATGGTTTGGCCTTCACCGCACTTGGGAACATCTCCAGGTTGGTGTGCGGCAAAAACAGGGCCGATGTGAATTCGTCCATATAGTGGCTGCTGCTTGAAAAATCGATATACGTCATGTTGTTGCTGATCTGGCGGGCCTCCTGCCGGAATTCTCCGGAAAGCAGCGCCATGTAGGCACCGGCAGCGGAACTGTTGCCCACGTAAGTAAACTTTTGGCGTGCAACGTCCGGCAGCAGACCGATGCCGACGGCCTTCTCGATATTCAGGTACTGGCCGAAGCCGCCGGCGATGATGATGCGTTCCACCATGGAAAAATCCAGTCCGGCTTGGCCCAGCAAAGTGGTAAAGCCGGCGTATACGGCACCTTTGCTGTAGATCAGGTTTTTGATATCGGATTCGGCGAATACGATCTCTTCGTTCATGGGTGTCTGGTCGGCGGGCACCAGGGTGTAGGCCGGCTCATCCATTACCCGGCCGATTCGCGGGTGCTGCAGATCAGATCGAAATTTTCCACTGCGATCGATAATGCCGGCTGCGAGCAGTTCGGAAATCAGATCGATCATGGCTGAACCGCAAATGCCCCGCGGTGGCTGGCCGCCCACCGTGGACCACTGCGGCTCAAAGGTTTCAGCGTCTATGGCGACTTTTTCAACGGCGCCGTCTTCGGCCCGCATTCCCCAGCGGATTCCACCGCCTTCAAAAGCCGGACCGGCACTGCAGGCGGCCGTCATCAGCCACTCCCGGTTTCCCAGCACAATCTCCCCGTTGGTCCCGACATCGATGAAGAGGGTCAGGGGCTCTTCTCGATGAAAGCCGGTGTGCAGCACACCGGAGACAATGTCGCCGCCGACATAGCTCGCCGGTCCGGGCATGACGAATACGGCGGCAACGGGATTGGCCTTGAGCCCGATCTCGCCCGCCTTGAGAATGGGAAACTCCGTTACTGTCGGAATATAGGGTTCGCGCCGGATATAGCGCGGTTCGATCTGCAACAGCAGATGGGCCATGGTGGTGTTGCCGGAAATCACCGCATTTCTCACACGGGACACATCGACACCGGCGCTGTCCAGCGCTTCGCCCACCAGGCCGTTGATGGTGGCCAGCACCATACGGCTGAGCTTCTTCACTCCGTCTTTTTCGGCACAAACAATGCGGTTGATCACGTCATCCCCGCAGGCGGCCTGGCGGTTGTGGCCCGAAGTGGCGGCCACGATCTGCCCATCGGCCATATCGACCAGGTACACCACGATGGTGGTGGTTCCCAGATCGATGGCCAGTCCGAAAGACGGCTGCTCCCCGTTGCCCGGTCGAACCTCGAGAATCTCGTTGGAACATTTGCGCCGGATCACCGACACGGTCAGCTTCCAGTTCTCCCGGCGCACCGATTCGGCCAGCTGCCGCATGACGTTGATGCCCACATTGAGCCGGGTCACATCGCACCCCATCTTTTTGAGGCCGCGGTTGAGCCGGTCCAGATCGCTCACCGAATCGTCAAGACTCGGCGGCGACAGTTCAAGCGCAATCTCCTTGAGCATGGGATCGATGTGTGTCACAAGGCCTTTGAGGCGGCGGGTCACCTCCTGCCCCATTCCAGGCACCTTGAGTTTCCGCTCCAGCACTTCTGGCGGAATATCCACGGACACATCGGAAACCACCTTGCTCTGGCAGGCCAGGATGTATCCCTTTTCCTTTTCCGTGTCGCTCAATAGCGGCGTAGCCGGATTGTCGGTTCTGCCGGAGGTCACCACCAGTTTACATTTGCCACAGGCGCCCTTGCCGTTGCAGGAGGCATTGATGTGAACATCCGCCCGGCGGGCCGCCTCGAGCAAGTTGGTGCCCGCAGGCACAGCAACTTTTTTTTCGTCGGAAACGAAAACCACCTGGACATTGGATTGAGCCGCCGCTTTTTTTTCATCCTCGCCGTCCAGCCCCGCTTTTCTCTTGGTCAGAAACCAGATGGGGCACGACGGTCTGAACTTGCAGTAAATGCCCGGGTCCCGGCACTCGAGGCATTCCTCACACAGATAGATGTTGTGCTTCATGCACAGGTAGCTGGTTTCGCGGTCGGGGTGATTGATGCATTTTCCCATGACAATTCTCTCCTCAACGACTTTTTCAAGTGTGGACTCGGACTGCAAAGGCGGCTGGCGCTATTTCAAAGTGTTTTTCAATGCGTTTTCAAGTGTTTCGGCTGCCTGGAACCCAATGAAGCGATCTATTTCCCGACCCTCTTTGAATATGATGATGGTGGGAATGCTCTGGATGCCCAAATCCATGGCGATCATCTGATTTTCATCGATATTCACTTTGGCCACCGTTACCTTGCCCTTGTAGGCCGCGTTTAACGCTTCGATGATGGGCTCCTGGGTACGGCAGGGGCGGCACCAGTGGGCATTGAAATCGATAATAGATACTCCATCCATGATCGTATGATCAAATTCTTTTTGAGAATTAAGTTCAATTGCTGGCATGACCGTTCTCCTGTGATCATCCATTGAGACAGCAACGGCCCACCATCGGAGGGCCGCTGCCTGAATTGCTGTGGGCGTGCCATTACACCTCAACAGGACCGCTACCCGCCGAAGTCGCCGCCTCCCAGCCCACGCATGGCCTCTTCTGTGTTGACGCGCAAGGTTGAAATTGACTTGTTGAATGTTTCGCGCTCCGTTTTGATGTCATCCATGCCGGTTTCCGGAGTGCAACGGGTTCGAATTTGCTCGATCCGGTCGTCCATCTCGGCGATGAGCATGTGCAAATCTTCAATATTGGGCAATACCTTCGATTTTTCGCCGCCGGGAAGCGTCTCCATCTTGCGGGTAATGTCATAGACGATCGCCTTCCATCCGGTAAGTTCCATTTCCATGGTTTTGCAACAGTTTTTTGCCTTCATAAGAATTCTCCTTTTTTTATGGTTTGGGTATCTGTAAAGACCACCCGTTATGACCCTGTACCGGGGCTCAACAGCTGCATGGACTATGGCGGCTGGCGGTCCCGCCGGTAATGTGAAAGCCGAACGTTTTGAAGTCTACGGTGATCGGCTGAACCTCGGCCAGCAGTTGTCTGTCGACCAGGTAGGTGAATCCGTCAATTTCGAAAGTTTCATCTTCATTTTTCGGCTCATCCAGAGCCATGGCCAGTGAGGGCGGGCCTCAGCCACCGGCATTATAAAAGATGCGTATGGGGGATACTGCCTTGCCTTCGAAATAGTTGGCCACATGCTGGCTGGCTAAAGGTGTTACTGAAAACATTGACCGATCTCCTCTGCTTGAGGTGCTATACCGTTTCTAGAAACAGACTATCGAAGTGATCTGCATCTTATCCATACAGGTCCGCACATTCTAAATATCCGCTTGCCGACTGCTTTTCAGGCGTGCGGTGTGCGGACCAGTGGATTCATCACCGCCGGAGGGCTTAGCCGCCGAATGCACGGCGCCGCCTGCGGGTAAACGAACGACCAACACGGGAATGGTGCTTTGACGGATAACATCGCCGGCTATACTGCCAATCATGTTCTCCTCCAGTTTGCCGTGGCCGTGGGTGCCCATGATAATCAGGTCGAAATCTCCCTGGCGCGCGGCCGTTACAATCTCCATGGCAGGATTGCCGATGCACACCTGGATATTGTCTTCGGACAAGGGACATTGGGGCATCTCCTGGACAACCTTTTTGGATGTTTCCCGGATACGCCGGATAATGAGCTGCCGGGCTTTTTCGATGCTGTTTTTGTGGAAATTATTCCACTCCGTCTTGTGGATGTGGTCGGCCAGGTTGATGCCGACTTCAGTGGACAGATGATCCACCAGGTCCGGTAAAACGTGCAGCACCTTCACCTGTGCCTGGTATTGGTTTCCCAGGCTGCAGGCGTAGCGGGCCGCATGGCGGGCCGTCTCGGAAAGATCCGTAGCATAGAGAATATTGCGTATGGCCGGAACCACCGGGGCCTTTTCGATGATCCTGCGAGCGGGCATCTCCACGACATTGTTCGCCGGAATGGCAATGGCTTCATCCGCAGGCTCGACAGCCGCTTTATCGTGCGCCTTGCCAAAAATTCTATCCACCAAACGAACGTACCAGGCGGCGGACTGAATCTGGATCACATAGGCCAAGGCAATAAGCAGGGCAATGGTCAAACCCTGTTTGCCGAAAGCGGTCATGGCAATGGCCAGGGCAATGGACAAATCCCGCATCACGACACCGAAGACCATGGCAATGGCGTCTTCACGCCTGAAAAAGAGCCTTCCGGCAAAGGAGAGAAACGCATAGGTGATCAGGTAAAATATGGACAGCGGGACCAGAATGGACACAATATCGCCCGGGTTGGCGATGATGTTGCGGGACTTCAGGGCCATGGCCAGAAAAGCGATCAGGGTCACGCCCAGGGCCGAAAACGGCGGGAACCGGGGCTTGATGCGCTCATTCCAGATCTGGAAACCATACTTTTTCCGGGCCACGTACTGGGTCAGCAGTCCCATGAACAGGGGGACAAAAACAAAAAGAGCGATCTGCTTGAACATGTGCAGCATATTGACATCGATGGTGGCCCCCATGAATATTTTGGTATAGACCGGGGCGGCCAGGGCACCGAGAACCAGGCCAAAAACCACCATCTTTATGGCGGCCTCCTTATTGCCCCGGGCAAATCCGGTCCAGGAAATGGTCATGCCCGAGGTGGGCAGAACACCGATCAGGAAAAGACCGACGGCCCAGAGCCCATACTTCTCCATAGCCCCGGAGAAGAACATTTTACCGGTAAAATAGGCCAGCAGGGGAATCAGAACGAAATTGATCACCTGGGTGGTCACCTGCAATTTGGCGTCCCTGCCCTTGAAGATGCTTTGCACGCTCAGCGTGACCATCATGGGGTATACCATGATAAAAGTAATCGGGATGATGAGCTGCTTGAGTGGCGCGGCATCGAACAGGTACCCGAAGAGCAGGCCCAGGGCCATGGATATGGGAATCGACCAAACCAGGTTTTTTTGAAGCACTGAAAGAATTTTCCACATTGTCTTGCCTCTCCTTTGGATCAAATCAAAATGATGGACTGCAAAACTACTTTTTCAACTTCTGTGCCACACCTGTGCCGACCTCGATAGTTTTAATAAAGATTACAATATCGGGTAGTTAGAAAAAAACGACAAAAACTTCGGGAAAGTTGGGCGGGAAAAGGTTGCGTTACGGTAGCGTTACTATAGAAAATTTCCTAAAGTAACGCTACCGTAACGCACTGAACAATGTCAACAACTGAAAATCCAAGGTTTGTCATGGTGCCGGAACCAAACGGCCCCCCTTATTGGGGGCAATCGGTCAATCGGCAAAAACCGTTATGGCGGGGGGGTTGAGCAGGCTGCGTTTTACCGTGCACATTTCAGCGGCTTTGACTACCGCTTTTCGGTATCTTTGGGGAAATTGCTCCGGCAGGCGCAAGCGAATGAGAATCTTTTCCATGGCATGGGTCTTTTCATTGCGCTCGAAAGCCAGGTTCATTTTGATCCCGTCCGTCGATATGCCGCGCGCTTCGCAGAAATAGACCACATACACACCGGCACACGTGCCAAGTGAAGCCAGAAACAGATCGTATGGTTCAGGTGCCGTACCGTCGCCGCCCTCGTCCCTGGGCTGGTCCGTCTCGACCGTGAAGCCTTTGTAGGTTGAATTCACTCGCTTGCCGCCGGGAAAACTTATCTCCATATCCATTCCGTTGCTCCCTGTTGATGCTGTTTTGTTCGTCTACCGCCGCAAGAACCATCCATTCAGGCGCAATGGCATCGGCCGTCCGGTAACGGATGATCTTCAATGGGACAAAACCCTTAAAAATCGACCATTGCCTCCGTACTTATAAACGGGCATGATCAAATCTTCAAGGCCGGGGGCCTGTATTCTTCTGGATATTATTGAACGATGAACGGCTGCTTGGCCGGGGCGCCTGCGATCACCCCCTGGATGGACGCTTCGAGTTTGCCGCGGCTGGTCAATCCGGTAATCATTTCCAACGGCTGACCGTTTTTGAAAATGGCGATTGTGGGAATGGCTTTGATCCCGTATTTTCCGGGAGTAACCGGATTGTCGTCGATATTGAATTTGGCGAAATCCAATTGATTATTGTACTGGATGGACAGGGCTTCCACCAGCGGACCCAAGGCCTTGCAGGGCCCGCACCACGGTGCCCAGAAGTCTACCAGCACCGGCTTTTCCGATTGAAGCACTTCACGATTAAACCCTTGATCATCGATCTCCTTGATATACTCGGACATGTTGTTCTCCTTTTCGTAACCGCAAATGAAATCATCTATCGCTTTTTCCAACACATTACATGCGTACAATCAATTTTCATGCCACAACCGCCAACGCTTTCCCCCGTGAACCCGAGAAAAGAAACAATAAGCGCCGCCAATGCGGCCACGACCTTCCCGGTGCACGCCGGTGCCAGCCGGTGCCGCTGAGTTTGGTCTTGACACTCTGCCCACGGTAACGGTACATGGTAAAAGTAACGTTCGGTAACGTTAAATCGACGCAACACCCTCTTGCAGGAGAACACCCTTGGAAGGCAAAACCCACGAAATCTGGAATGTCCGCTTTATCAGCCGGATCATCGATTCCATGGCAGACGGTGTTTTCACCATGGACGCCAACGGACGGATCTCGTCATGGAACCCGTCCATGGAGCGCATCAGCGGCTACAGCGCCCAGGAGGCCCTCGGAAAATCCTGCGGCTTGCTTCAGTGCAGCCGTTGTTTCGGCAAAAACTGCCCGGCCGACATCCAGAAATGCCGTATTATGGAACAGGGATACTCGGAGGCCAAAGAGTGCCAGCTTCGCCATAAGGACGGCCATGATGTCCAGGTCATCAAAAACGCCAGCGTGGTCCGGGACGACCACGACAAGGTCATCGGCGTGGTTGAAACGGTTACCGACCTGACCGAACTCAATCGCGCCCGCAAGCGGGCCGAAGAAGCCTTCCTGCGTCTTGGCGAATTGCACCGCATGGACAATATTATCGGCAAAAGCAAAGCCATGCAGATGGTCTTCACCGCCATATCCGCGGCGGCGGCCAGTGAGGCAACCATTTTGATTCAGGGCGAAAGCGGAACGGGAAAAGAGCTGGTTGCCGGCGCAATCCACTACAACGGCGACCGCCGCGACAAACCCCTGGTTTCGGTGAACTGCAGCGCCCTGGCCGAAACCCTTCTGGAAAGCGAACTGTTCGGTCATGTCAAAGGCTCATTCACCGGGGCCAATCGCGATCGTGTGGGACGCTTCGAAGAAGCCTCGGGCGGCACCATTTTCCTTGATGAAATCGGGGAGCTTAGCCCCTTTATCCAGGTCAAACTACTGCGCGTCCTGCAGGAAAGAGAAATTGAACGCGTGGGAGATTCCAAAAAACGCCAAATCGATATCCGCATCATTACGGCGACGCATCAGGACCTTTATGCCAAAGTGCGTGAGGGTCGTTTTCGCGAAGATCTATACTACCGGCTCAAAGTCTTTCCCATCCACCTGCCGACCCTTAGGGAACGTCGCGAAGACATCCCTCTGCTGGCCAATCACTTTATCAATCTGATGCGTCAAAAAACCGGAAAGCACATCAGCGGCCTGTCAACCACCGCTTTGCGCGCTTTTATGGATTACGGCTGGCCCGGCAATGTCCGTGAGCTGGAAAACGCCATCGAACATGCTTTTGTGCTCTGCAATCGGAAGCAGATCGACATCACCGATCTGCCTATTGAAATCCGGCAGCCCGATTTTTCGGCCGTCTGTGCCGCGATGCCCCCCCTCGGTTCTGCCCGGCAGGCGAACCGAAAAAAGTTGACACGTCAATCCCTGATTGAGCTGCTGGACGCGTGCGACTGGAACAAAGCCGAAGTGGGCCGCAGGGTCGGATTGAGCCGCACCGCTATCTGGAAGTATATGAAAAAGTGGGACATCCCCCTGCAGCCGACGCAGTGACAAGCGCAGCGCGCCGGATCCCGGCACTGCTACGGGGTTCCGGAACGGCTCAGATCGTGGATCAGTTTTTGGCCTTGTCGGGAGTCACCGCCGCCATTTTCCGGTCGCAGCTGGCCAGCTTCTCCTTGCCTCCCGTAAGCACGGCAACAACGGCACCACAGACCATGCATTTGTAGGCTTCTGATTGGGCTGGCATGACCCTTTTCCTTCCGTAGAAGGTTAAAACGATCCACAGCGAAAACGAATTCTACACAATCCAGACGGCCATGTCGGAAGCCAGGTAAAAGATTTTGCGCGTAACACGGCCCATGGTGAATTCTTCCACAGTTGTCATGCCCCGACGACCTACGATGATCGTGCCCGCTCCGCGGCCCCTGGCTTCAGTCACGACGCCGTCCGCCCGGCTGGTTCTTTCTTTTAAAATTGCGGGGTGCAAAAACTTGGGTTCGAATCCGGCCCGGCTCAGCCGAAGCTTTGCATTCACCATGGCCGGCAAAACCTTGCGCGAGTTTTCATCCAGCCAATAGGCTTCATTTCGGCTGCTGAAAGCCGGTACCAGGGCCGGGTGAGGATGGGACAGGGAGCGAACGATGTGGCACAGCTCAATTTCTTCGAGCGTCCGGCAAAGCAGTGGGGCAATCTGGTCCAGCCCCCGACGGATCCCCCGGGAACGGTCGAAAGCCACCACGACTTTACGGGTTTCCGGCTGCCCGCCCACAATCACCAAGGGAACATGTGCCACCGTGTCGGCCAGTTTGGCCGCCACGCTGCCCGGCAAATACTCAGGCAGAGAGCCGAACCCGCTGCGCCCGACAACCACCGCGGAATAGCCGAGGTCCGCCCTTCTGATAATATCGCGGGCAATGCCGAATTGGCGTGATTGAACGTTTATAGAAACCTTGTCGGCTGAAAATCCCTTATCCACCAAGGCTTGTTTGGCCGCGCGCATAAATTGATCAATGTGATTTCTACGCGTTTTGTCCCATTCTCCGACGTCCAGGGGGGCGTCCCCTGTTTTCCCGAAGGCTTCCTGATCATAGAAAGGCTCCGGCACATCGGCCAGCACGTGAAACAGCTCAATACTCACATTTTTCGGTGAAAGCATATGGCTCAGATAAACAACAGCGTTCATGGACTGTTCTGAGCCGTCTACGGCGGCCAGAATTGCAGGCATGGATGCCATGGTGCACCTCCATTGGCATAGGATAGACAAACAACTTATGAGCAAAGCTTGTGCCACTCGGAAAATCCGCGCCGACCGAGTGCATTCCAGAAATCACGCCTCCAGCGGAGCTACGCGAACTGTCACTTTTTTTTACAACCTGAAAACAAAAACCACCGTCGACGCCCCGCTTCCCATATCATGGCCCCACCGGCCATTGGCGAAACCGCCGCAAAAGGCGGCAAGCAACGGTTCTTTAGAAGCGGACGGCAACGACAACGGCACTGGCATACTTCGTGCGGAAGACGATTGGTGGACAGGAGCTCGTAGGAATGAAAGCCTTTTGCATGCACCCGGCGGTCTTAAGTCAGATCATGGACATCCTCCACAGCCGCGGGTATACCATCATCGGTCCTAAAGTGCGGTCATCGGCCGTTGTCCTGGATGAATTGGTGTCTTCAAATCAACTTCCTTTAGGCTGGCGAGACCACCAGGCCCCCGGCGTCTATACCGCCGGCAAAACCTCGAATACAGGGTTTTTTCAAACCACCTGCGGCCCCCGTTCCTGGAAATGGTACCTCTATCCTCCCCGTGCACGACTCTTCAAAGTCCGGCCTGAAAATGGCGGCCCGCGACTCGATCGGGCTGCGCAGCCGGCCGTCTCCTATGCTTTCCTGGGCATGCGAGCCTGCGACCTCAAAGCCATGGAAATTCTGGACGGCGTCCTGTCCCGGCAGGTTTTCCAGGATCCAGACTACCAGGCTGTACGCCGCAAGCTGTTTATCGTTGCAGCCAATTGTCTGCAACCCGGGCAAACTTGTTTTTGTGCCGTCATGGACGCCGGACCACGGGCCCGTTCAGGGTTCGACCTGGTTCTCAACGAAATCTGCGAGCCGGGCCGAAACGACTTTATTGTTGAAGTCGGCAGTCGGCGGGGCATGGAACTCCTATCGGCCGTAAACTGTCCGCCGGCAGCAAGCGAAGATGTTGACCGTGTTCGGCGCATGGCCGACGAGGCCGCAGCAATCATGCGGCGCAACGTGCAACTGACCGCAAACGGATCGCTTTTCGAAGCCCGATTCGAGCATCCCCACTGGAACAGTCTGGAGCAGCGATGCATGGCATGCGGCAACTGCACCCTGGTCTGTCCCACCTGTTTTTGCCACACCATTGAAGATGGCGGTTCTCTCATTGAGCACACCGCAGAGCGTTGGCGGCAATGGGATTCGTGTTTCAACCTGGCATTCAGCTACATTCATGGTGGAAGCGTGCGCAGTTCCATCGCATCACGATACCGGCAATGGCTCTGCCATAAATTATCCACCTGGCAGGAACAGTTCGATATCTCAGGCTGTGTCGGCTGTGGGCGTTGCCGCACCTGGTGCCCGGCCGGCATCGACCTCATCGAAGAATTTCAGATGCTGATCGGCCATAACCCGCAAAACCGTTATCCGGTCTTTTCACCTGAATCCAAAGAACCGTCTCTGCAGGAAAATGAAAGGTGACGCCCGATGAACACCATCAATGACCAAGTCCGCCGCCATCCTTTCTTTGCAGGTTTCCCCGAGGAATTGTTCCAAGGACTCCGGCTTTGTGCCAATCACGTCACCTATGCCGACGGTGAAACGATCTACCGCCAGGGCGATCATGCCGAGGTCTTTTTTCTGGTCCAAACGGGCCGGATCGCTCTGGAATTGCAGGCCGGGCATCAGGGCACCGTTATCATTCAAACCATCAGCGCGGGCCAGATGCTGGGATGGTCATGGCTCTTTGCGCCGTTTCGACGGCAATTCGATGCCCGTGCAGTGACCGCAGTGACTGCCCTGGCCCTGCAAGCCGAATGCCTGCGGCACCAATGCGACCTTAACCACCACCTGGGGCATGAGCTTTACCGGCGGTTTTCCAACGCCGTTGTGGCCAGCCTGCAGGCCGCCCGGCTTCAATTGCTGGATCTTTATGGCCGTGAGCCATTTTCGGCGCACAGGGGAGCGAGGCGACGATGAGCCACCCCATGGACCCGTGCTGGTACCGCATCCAACGCCGCATCAGGGAAACCGCGGACACATTTTCCCTGGAACTGGCAGACCTGGATACGGACAGAAGCGTTGATTTTGCCCCCGGGCAATTCAACATGGTCTATATGGTCAACGTCGGGGAAGTGCCCCTTTCCATCAGCGGTGATCCGCAGGAACCCCGTCTGCAAGTCCATACGATTCGGGCCTACGGGACAGTCACCAGTGCAATGCAGGCACTCAGGAAGGGCGATATCGTCGGATTGCGGGGTCCCTATGGAACCTGCTGGCCCATGGCGGAACTTGAAGGCCGGGACATCATTATTTGCGCCGGCGGCATCGGCATGGCCCCCCTGAGGCCAGTTCTCTACGCCATCATGGCCCGGCGCCAGTCATTCGGCAAGGTCGTCCTCTTTTATGGCGAACGAACCCCCGGAGACTTGATTTACCGCCGCCAAATGGAACGCTGGCGCGGCCGGTTCGATTTGGAGATCATGGTCACCGTAGACAGCGCACGCCAGGAATGGCGCGGCAATGTAGGGGTGGTGACTTCGCTGATGACCCATCTGCAAATCGATGCCGCCACCACCAGCGCACTGCTTTGCGGACCGGAAATCATGATGCGTTATGCCATCGAAGCCCTTAGCGCCCAAGGACTTGAGGAAGCACAGATCTTCATTTCCATGGAGCGCAGCATGAAATGCGGCATCGGACTGTGCGGCCACTGCCAGCTGGGTTCCCTGTTCATTTGCAAAGACGGTCCGGTATTCAATTATCAAAAGGTGAAACACCTTTTTCATCGACGGGAATGTTGAGCCATGCAACCCTCTTCAAAAATCAGGCTGGCGGTATGGAAATTGGCTTCCTGCGACGGTTGCCAGCTGCAGCTGTTCAACCTGGAAGATCAGTTTATGGCCCTTTCCGACATCGTCACATTCGCCTATTTCCCGGAAGGATTCCGTAGCCCGGCCAGCGGCCGCTTTGATCTTTCACTGGTTGAGGGATCCGTCACCACGCCCCATGACGAAGCCCGTATCCATCGAATCCGCCGGGTTTCGCGCATGGTTGTCGCCATGGGGGCTTGCGCCACCGCAGGCGGCATCCAGGCCTTACGCAATTTCAATGCGGTGCGCCAATGGATGGACATCGTCTATCCCCGGCCCGAACTTGTCGAAACCCTGAAAAAATCGACCCCATTGAGCGATCATATCCGTGTGGATCTGGAATTGCGGGGGTGCCCGATAAACGGTTCACAGTTGATGGCGGTCATCGCAGCCTGCAGCCGGGGCTGTAAACCCCGGCTGCCGACCTACAGTCTGTGTATGGAATGCAAGCAGGCCGGCCATGTCTGTGTGACCGTGGCCGGTGGCATAGCCTGCATGGGCCCGGTAACGCAAGCCGGGTGCGGGGCTCTGTGCCCTGGGTTCGGTCGAGGATGCTACGGCTGTTTCGGGCCCTGCGATACGGCCAACACGGCAGCGTTGCATCATATCTGGCGAGAACGCCTTGGACTGTCCGAAAAGCGCATCCGGCACGCATTCCAGGGGGTCAATGCCTGGGCACACCCCTTTCGACAGGAGAGCGAACGCCCGTGACGGATTCCAAAACCATCCAGGTCAAGCAACTGGCCCGCGTGGAAGGCGACGGGGGGCTGTTGGTCAAATTCAGGGACGGACGGCCCACCCTGGCCCGATTCACCATTACGGAGCCGCCGCGCCTGTTCGAAGCGTTTCTGCGCGGTCGCCATTTCACAGAGGTGCCCGATATCACCGCCCGCATCTGCGGGATATGCCCTCTGGCCCATATGCTCAGCGCCGGTCAGGCCATGGAAAACGGTCTCGGCCTGGCTGTTGCGCCCCAGGCGCACAACCTGAGACGGCTCCTCTTCCTGGGAGAGTGGATTGTCAGCCACAGCCTGCACATTTTCCTGTTGAACGCCCCTGATTTTTTCGGCTGTGCCGATGCGCTGGAGCTGTCGAAACGGCATCCGCAAATGGTCCGGAAGGGGTTGCGGCTTAAAAAGACCGGCAATGCCATCATCCGCTGTGTCGGCGGACGCGAGGTTCATCCGATCAACCTGAGTATCGGCGGATTTTACCACTACCCGTTGCCTTCGGCTGTTGCGGCATTGCGCAAGGAACTGGTTTGGGCGCTGGAAGCGGCCGTCGAGACAGTCCGCTGGACGGCCGGATTCACATTCCCCGATTTTAAAAGCGCCTATACCTTCCTGGCCCTTCACCATCCGGACCGCTATGCCCTGCTGGAGGGGCGCCTGCGGTCCAGCGCCGGTGCCGATCTGGCCATCGACCAGTTTGAAAGATTCGTGGAGGAGGAACAGGTTCCCCATTCCACCGCCCTTCAGGCCAGCAGCCGCAAACATGGCGCCTGCCTGGTCGGGCCGCTGGCCCGGTTTAACCTCAATTTCGATCAGCTGTCACCGGCGGCCCAGACCGCCGCCCTGGCGGTGGGATTGCAACCTGTCTGCGCCAATCCCTTCAAAAGTATTGTCGTGCGCAGCGTCGAGTTGGTGCATGCCTGCCAGGAGGCCCTCGATCTTGTGGACAGCTATGGTACCGGCAACCCGGCGGAGAACGTCCGGCCGTATGCCACAACAGGCACCGGATGCATCGAAGCCCCCCGGGGGTTGTGCTGGCACCGCTATCGTCTGGATGATACCGGAGATGTTCTCGACGCCCGTATCATCCCGCCCACAACCCAGAACCTCAAAATCATCGAAGAAGATCTGCAGGCATTCGCCGAAGCATACCGGGATCTGCCTCCCCATGGGTTGAGGTGGAAATGCGAGCAGCTGGTGCGAAGCTATGATCCCTGTATCTCGTGTGCATGCCACCGGATCACGGTGTAGGCGCCGGCCGATCGGCGCGTGTCTTTATGAAGTTCGATTTTACAAGGAGTCAGGCCATGTACAAAAAAATTTTAGTCCCCCTGGATGGATCCCCCCTCGCAGAAACCATTCTGCCGCATGTCGAAAAACTGGCCCTGCGTTTAGGGTCCGAGATCCTTCTGCTATACGTTGATGATAACGCCGATTTCCTGTTGGAACGGGATGAGGTGGTTGACGTCAACAGCCGCATTGCAGAGCATCGTCAGCGGATCGAAGCCAAAAAGGCTTATCTTCAGGCGATGGTCGACAAGTGGCACGCCAGGGATATGGCGGCCGGTTATCAGATCGGCCACGCACCGGTAGTGGCGGCTATCATCGATTGCGCAACGCAGCAGGGAGCAGAGCTGGTGGCCATGAGCAGCCACGGGCTGGGGGGCGCCGAAAAAGCATTTTACGGCAGTGTGGCCGCCGGGGTGCTCAACCGTATCGATCGCCCCCTGCTGATCGTTCGCGCCCAATTTTAAAAACAGCGGCATCTTCAACGGGCAGGCCGGCGCCGCGCGCACCAAACGGGCTGCCCCGATGCCCTTCTTGTGCCATCGAAAGCCCCCGTCCATCCGGAGTGCAATCTACGGAGACTGGAGTTCGATAGCATTTTCGTCCACGAAATCAATCCGCACCAGGCGGCCGCGGACAAAGGTTTCCTGTCCAAAAAGGTTGACGAAAAGATATCCCCCGTCACGGGTTTCCAAGCGGGCCACATCTTCAACGATTTTGGTCATACGTCCGTCGGCCTCCATAAAAACCGTACTCAGGCACATGGCACTTCCCCTTTTCATTCAGCCTTGTTCACTTAACGCCCATTCCGTTTGTGAGGGCAGCGTTCCGCCGCAATATCCCGGGCCAATGGCACGGCTGCCCCGGCGGGAGACCACGCCTGCAGAAACGACAGACTAGCATCTCAGCTCAGTTAATGTCACGGCCTTTGAACCAGCGCAAGGTTCAAGTTCCCACGCAGCCGTCGAGAATCCGCCCGGCTTCACCGAGGGCTTCACAGGGGCCCACGGGGTTCCCCCGGAGACCGGCACTGAAAACAACCGGATCATCAGGCAGTACGGCAAGGACATCAATACCGCCGTTGTTCAAAGCAGCGCTCAATTCTTTTTTCATCCGGTCCGAGCGTACCTTGTTGAGTACGGCCCACAGCCGTTTTTGAAAACCGCCGGCAATCTCCTTGATCTTGACGGCAATGGCCATGGATTCAAAAGACGGTTCGACCACCAGCAGGATGGCGTCAATTTCGGCATCCACCCCCCGGCCGAAATGCTCGATGCCGGCCTCCATGTCGATCAAAGCGATTTCATTGTTCTTCAGATCCAGTTTCTTCAGGAATTCGCGGTTGAGCACACCCATGGGGCAGGCGCACCCCTCAAAGGCCCGGTTAATTTTGCCGACGCTCACCATACTGAGTCCATTGTGCGAAACCCGGTAGGGAGCGGGGATGTCCCCAATTGCGATTTTCCCGTACTGCAGAATATTCTTTTCCTGCATTTTCCCTTTGAGAATGGTCTTGCCGCCCACCAGATCCATCAGGGATTTCGGCGGACCTTCAAAGCCCAGTGCCCGGTAGAGACCGGAATTGGACTCATCCGAATCCACCACCAGCGTTCTGAATCCGCGGTCCACGGCCTGTTGCGCCAGAAGTGCAGTCAACGTGCTCTTGCCGCTGCCCCCCTTGCCGCATATGGATAGTTTGATTCCCGTCACATTTTGCTCCTTGCGTCCCGGGCGGCAAACACATAGGTATTGTCCGATGGTTTCGCCGCCAGTTCGGGGTGGGTGGCATATTGATAACGCAACAAGTCATCCGCGGTGGCCCCCATCTGGATGGCAAAAGAGATAAAATCGACATGCTGTGCCGTGCAAACGCCCGTTCGCAGGACACTGCCACCGATCAGTTTCATGTTTCGACGATCGAAAACGAGCTTCGTACGAACCTGGGCCACACCATCCATCATCGGATATTTATCCATGACGCTGGAGTAGCCCGCAACCGGATCAATGCCCGCCGCGTTGGCCATGGCCTCGGTAAAACCCGCCGATCCCAGGCTCAAGTCGTATACCGTGGTGGCATTGGCATTGATCACTCCGGGAAAGGCCACTTCATTTCCCAGAATGTTCTGGGCGACGACCTTTCCCATGAAAACGGCATTGGTTCCGAACTCGCCTCTTGTGGGCTTACGGTCGATATAGGAGAACTTTTGTGCACAATCGCCGCAGGCATAAATGTCTTTGGCGCTGGTCTGCATCTTTTCGTCCACCCAGATCCCCAGCCGGCTCACTTCCAGGCCGGCCTGTTCCGCCGTTTCCGTATTGGGTGCCACTCCCATGGAAAGCACCACCAGATCTGCATGCAGGTCATCGCCATTGCCCAGATGAACCTGGGTGCCGCCGCCCGTGACGGGTTCAAAGGCCGTCACTTCCTGTTCGGTAAATAGACGAATGCCCGCCGTGTTGAGTTTTTCCTCCACCGTTTCAATGAATTCCGGTTCCGTAGTGCCCATGAGGATGCTGGGCATCATTTCGACCACCGTGACGTGCATCCCTATCTTGTTGAGCACCACCGCCACCTCGATGCCGATGTACCCGCCACCCACGATGACGGCCTGCTTGCCTTCGGCGGCATGCTCACGCAACCGGGCCAGATCGGCCAGAGACCGCACGGGGGTAATGCCATCGCCATCGATGCCCGGGATGGGGGGCACCACCGGACGGGATCCGGTGGCCAGCACCAGGTGTCGATAGCCATAAACTTTGCCGCCTTTGGTACGGACTTTTTTCAAATCCGGATCAACGGCCGCCACCCGGTCAATGACCAGGCTGGCACCGAAATCGGTAACCAAGCTGTTGGGTATCTGATATTTTTCAATGGGTTTTTTCCCGTTGATGCCATAGGGCACGGCACAGCGATTGACATTGACGGCCTCGTCTTTAATCAGCGCTATGGAGATGTCCTTATTGACGGCTCGCAGGGCGTGAACGATGGAACGCCCCGCGGGTCCGCCGCCGACGATCACCACATCTTGTTTTTCCATTTCAAGTCGCCTCGCAAAATGACTATTGAAGTTTCCTGGCTGCATCCGAAATAAGGGATTGAAAGCGTCCCAATGTAACCGGGTAGGGGATGATGGGAATGCCCATCCAGTCGGAGTACTCTAGAAATTCTTCCGGCTTCTCTTCCATATAGCGGTCCATATAGCCCACGCCGTCAAGAATCACCGCCCCGCCGGTGTGTCTGGGAAAGTTTTCATTGGCCAGGCCTTTGTCCCAGCCTTTGAACACTTCTTTGCGGAACTTGACCCACCCCGGGGTCATCCACCACACCGGTTCACCGCCGGCCACCTCCCGGGCGATTTTTTGGCGTTCATCTTCGCCGGCGATCATATCCATGCAGTGGGTGGCATCGATGCGTGCAACTCCGGGTTCCTGCTCCTGAATAATGGTCTGCATGAGCCGGGTGGGTTCATCGGCGTTTACATAACAAAACTTTCCGCCGTAAATAACCACCACCTTGTCGGTTTTCTCTTTGGCTTTGCCGATCTGCCTTACCAGCTGACGTTCCAGCTCGGGAATATCCTGGTGCAGCCCGGGGGTGGTGAACAGTATTTGGGGTGAATCCAGCAGGCCTTCCTTTTTGAGGTGGTTGAGTTCGAGACTCAAGGTACCGCAGGCCACGATGGAAATATCGGCGAACGAGACGTTATCCATGATAAACTCCCTAAACTTGAATTAAGCCATAAACTCCGGCAGTCCGGCTTTGAGTGCATCCTTCAGCCGCCCGATGTCGGCATTGTCGGGATGGCCGACGGCGGCGGGGGCATCACCGAGCCAGGGCGGTTGAGGGTCTTTTTTGCGGGCCTTTTCGAGAAATGCCGGGCTGACTTCCCCCGGGCAACTGAAGGTTCCGGTGAGCCTGGCGCCAGAGGCCAGTTCCCTGGCCTGCGCCATGGCCTTTTCGACGTGGGCAGAGCCAGCCGCGGCGCCGTGGGTGGCGAGAAGGAACAACCGGGTGCCGCTTATTCGGGACAAATATTCGGATGACTTGGGATCAGGCTTGCCGGCCTGCAACCAGAACCCCAATACCACCAAATCGAACCCGGCGGGATCGGGCGCCTCGCTGATCGGGCAGATCACCTTTTCGCCGGCGATCAGATCGTCGGCCGCTTCGGCCAGTTTTTTCGTATTGCCGGTCTTGCTGGAATAGGCAATGAGTGTTTTCATGGACAATTTCCTTTCTTTCGCATCTTTCGTCATTCAATGGGTTGTCGTGCCTGCGGAGTACGCGGGAACGAACTGTTCGAATACAAGTTTAGTGCCACCGTTTCCCCTGGCCCGGGCACACCGCGACTCAGGCAGGCCCGCACCGTATTTCGAACATTTGTCCCCACACGGTGGATTGCGGACGGAACGATGGGCAACCGTTATCATTAACGCTGGTAACGGATCGGATCGTTACCGTAACGTTATCATAGGCCAACCGGAAAAGGGATGCGGGCGGCTTTGCTTTCGATTCGAACCTCCCTGAACCGGGTATCCGAAATCCGCCCGTCGGTGCTGCGGTCAATAGTGATGTGGCGCTGAAAATAAGATCAGCCCGGAAGGGTTGAACTCCCGGGCTGATCATGAGGGGATGTGAGTAGCAAAGGTCTTTCATGGAGGTAAAATGCCAAGCTGACTCATCTGGATTATCAAGCAATTACCAAGCCAAAAAAACACGTCTCAGCTTATTTTTTGACCTTGCCCGTACCATACTCAAACTGTGTCCGGGAGCGCGCCCACTCGTCGTGATCCAGCGAACCGTCATGGTCGCCATCGGCCCGTTCAAACTGTTCCATGGACACACTGCCGTCCCGGGCCTTCACCTCATCGTAGGAAAGCCGGCCACTGCCGTCGGCATCCATCTGGCTGAACCGTGTCTCCCGGACCCGGGTCCGGCGCGTGGCGTCCTCTTTCTTTCCACGGCCCTTGCCTTGGCCATAGCGGTCGTAGTCTCCCCGGCCACGCCCCATTCCGGGCTTTCCCTCGAATGCATACCACTCTTCATGGGAAATCGCCCCGTCTCCATTGGCATCGGCTTTGCCAAAATCTTCTTTTCCCATGCCCGTGTGGTAACCCTTGAACTCCTGCCAACTCACCCGGCCATCCCGGTCTTTATCCATTTTGCCAAACTGCCCGGACGTACTTTGGGCTGCTACATTGGTACTCAGGGCCGCCGCAAAAGTGATGACTGCAATCAAAATAATAAATCGTTTCATTTTTTCACCTCGTTTTCTGGAATCGTTTCAGTTAAGCGGCATCCTTATTTCGGCTCGGATGCCGGCACTGCGCTTGCATAAGAGCCCTTAGCGCTGTGAAACGTTACAATGCAGCAATTGAAAAATACCATTTCCCGTTGCATTCTGCAGACTTGCCAGGATAGTATTTGATATTATGTTACCCTTCGAATAGGCTCTGCCAAACTGATAACCAATTGAAATATTTAACCATAAAAGTAATCATCGCAACAAACCAAAGTGAATCCCAAAATGGAAGGATAGTCCGATGTCTTTGGTCACTGCTCAGCATTTGGAAAAAACGTACCGCATGGGCGATATATCGGTTACCGCCATTCGCGGTGTGGATTTCACCATAGAGCCGGCCTCTTTTGTGTCGTTCGTAGGACCGTCGGGCAGCGGCAAAAGCACCCTGCTCAACATGATCGGGTGCCTGGACCCGCCCACCGGGGGCACACTTCAAGTGGCCGGGCAGGATATCGCCCGCATGGACCGCAGGCAGGCCGCCAAATTCAGGGGCGAGCATATCGGGTTCGTGTTCCAGGATTTTAACCTGCTTCCGGTGCTCACCGTCTTTGAGAATGTCGAATATCCCCTTCTCATGGTGCAGAACTGGCCGGCCCGCAAGCGTAAACAGCGAGTCAGCGAACTGCTGGAGGCAGTGGGCATGGGGGACCAGGGCAAAAAATACCCCAGCCAGATTTCGGGCGGACAGAAGCAGCGCGTAGCCGTCGCAAGAGCTTTGGTGACCAACGCCAAACTGGTGCTGGCCGATGAACCCACCGCCAACCTGGACGGCGAAACGGCCAACCGGATCATTCATCTGATGAAGAAAATGCGCGATGAATTCGACACCACGTTTGTTTTTTCCACCCACGACCCCAAAGTTATGCGCAATGCGGAGATCGTCTTCACCCTCGAAGACGGCAACCTGCTGAAGCTGCACAGCAATCAGGAAGGTGCCCATGCTTAATGTCATCAAAATCGCCGCCCGCAATCTGCGCCGTTATCTGCGGCGCACCATATTGACATCCGCCCTGATCACCCTGGGCGTTTGTGCCGTACTGCTGTTCATCTCCATCACCGGATCCTTCAAGCAGATGATGGTGGGCCAGATCACCGACGCCATGCTGGGCCATCTCCAGGTCCACCGCAGGGGCTATCTGGCGTCCATTGACAATCTGCCGCTGAACCGCAACCTGAATGAAAAGCAGGTCCGGAAAGTCGAATCCATTATGGGTGGAATCGACGGCATCGCCTCCTATTCCGAGCGCATCCGGCTGGGAGCCATGTTCAGCAACTTTACCGAAACCACCAACATCCGGCTCAACGCTTTCATTCCGGACCGGGAAGTCAAAACGGTCCCCCTGCTGGCCGACCGGGTCCTGGAGGGAAAAAAGGATGGGCCGCTGCTTGAACGGGGCCAAATACTGATTCCCGAACTGATCGCCAAGGGCATGAAGGTCAACGTGGGTGACAGCATCGTGCTGGTGGCCAACAACAAGGACGGGTCGGTCAACGGAAAGACCTTTACCGTCTGCGGCGTCCTGGAGGGCATTTCGGGCCCCGGGGGACGCGACGGGGCCATCCATTTGGAAGATGCAAAGGAACTTCTGCGCATCGCTGGCGTTGAAATCACCGAAATCGCGATTCGCCTGAAAAATATGGCTCTTCTTCCGGAAGCATTGGCTGCGCTTCAATCGGCGCTTGATGAATTCAAGGACAAAAACGGAAACCCGGTGTTTGAGGTGCACAGCTGGGAAAAGCTGTCCCCATTTTACAATATTGCCAAAATGATCGATCTGATGACCTTTTTTATAAAAATCTTGCTGGTGGCCATTGTGCTGGTGAGCATCATGAACGTGATGATCATGGCCGTATACGAGCGCATCAATGAAATCGGTACCATTGCCGCCATCGGGACGCAGCCGGGCAGGATCATGGCGCTGTTCGTGGCCGAAGGCTTTCTGCTGGGCGTGCTTGGAACCGCACTGGGAACCGTAATCAGCCTCATCAGTATCGCCGCCATCAACGCCGCCGGCATTAATTTTGACTTCGGAAGACAATCCAACCTGCTGTTGACACCCACCATCGGGGCCGGGGACGTCATCAGCATCGTACTGATCGTCATCGGCATTGCCGTGGCCGCCAGCATGCAGCCGGCTTTCAAGGCAGCCCGGATGGACCCCATTACCGCTCTGCGGCACGTATAACGAGGAGGTATCGCACATGAAGGCAAACAAGGCGTTGAAACATCGGCAGATGGTGTCCCGTGTTCTTCTCTGGACTATGACGGCAGGGCTGTGGCTGACGGCACCTGCCGCCGCCTTTGACGGCAACGACATCCTGAGGCAGGTGGACCGCAATCTTCAGCCCGAGTCCTATGAGATGTACCGCAAGTTGATCAATGTAGAGCCGGACGGCCGTAAAAAAGAATTCGTACTCTACACCGTCAAAAAAGGACAGGATAAAATGGTTGCCCTCTTCCTGTCGCCGGCCAGCGAAAAAGGGCGCGCCACCCTGCGCCTGGGTGAAAACATGTGGCTCTACATCCCGAACGTGGGCAAGCCTCTGCGCATTACCAGTCTTCAATCGGTGGTGGGCGGCGTGTTCAACAACTCGGACATCCTGCGGCTGGACTACAGCACGGAATATGACGCCACGGTCGCGGAAGATTCGATGGACAGCTACATTCTGGAATGCAAGGCCAAAACGACGACTGTGGCCTACGACCGCCTGAAAATGACAGTGGACAAGGCCGCCATGGTGCCGGTCACCATCGCGTGCTACGCCGCCAGCGGAATGCTGATCAAAACCCTGTATTACAAGGAAACCAAGGATTTCGGCGACGGCCTCAGGCGACCATCGGTTCTGGAAACCGACAGTCCCCTGTACAAAGGGTACAAATCGGTTATGCTCTATGCCAAGATCAGTAAAAAGGTGCTGGCTGACGAAGTCTTCTCGCTCAATTACCTGCCGCGGGTCAATGAACTGCGATGAGAAGCGTTGCCCGACGGAAACCGGCCCTGTCCGGCATCACCGCAAAGATCTTGTTGATGGCCGGACTATGGTGTGCGTTTTCCGCCGACAGCGTACCTGCAGAGCAATATAGTTTCGATGTTGAAGCCTACGAAAACAAATCGGTGCAATGGGGCGGCTACGCTGAAATCAAGTCCGAACGGCTGAACCTCAACACCGATGCCGCCCTTTACAAACTGGCTTTCGACGAGGACCCCCACGGCGGCATCAACCGCACCAGCGGCGCCCTGCAACTGGAAATGGGATACAGCCGGAACATGGCCGCATTCAGGGGGGTGTTCAATACCCAGTCGGTTCTCGATGAGTTGGACTGGTCCCAAAGAGCAGACATCTACGAGGCCAATTTGAGCCTGAAGCCGACCCCTTCAGCCACTTTCGAAATCGGGAAAAAGGTGCACAAGTGGGGCAAGGGGTATGCCTGGAATCCCCTGGGGTTCATCGACCGCCCCAAAGACCCCAACAACCCGGAAGAAGCCTTGGAGGGCTATATCGGGACCGGCGTCGACCTGATCAAGAGCAGCGGCGGGGCCCTGCAGACGGTTGCCTTTACCGCCGTGGCGCTACCGGTCCTGGACGGCGTCAATGAGGACTTCGGCGACGTGGGCCACATGAATTTCGCGGCGAAACTGTACCTGCTCTACCGCGACACGGACATCGATATCGCCGCCTTTGCCGGCGACAGCCGAACGGCGCGCTACGGTGTTGATTTTTCCAGAAACCTGGCCTCCCATATCGAGGTCCACGCTGAATATGCTTTCCTCACTCGGATCCGGCAGAACTATCTCGATGGCAACGGCACCGTCTCCATGCGTGAGCGGTCCGTCAGCCAATACCTCCTGGGCCTGCGCTACCTGACGGAAAATGACATCACCGCCATCGTTGAATACTATCACAACGGTGCCGGTTTTTCCGGAACCGAACTGGATCGGTTCTACCGACGGGTGGATGACGCCATTGCTTCGGAATCGGACCATGCGCTGGACACCGCCAGGGCCCTGTCAAAAAAAGGATATGCCAGCGCCCAGGCCGGCTGCAACTATCTCTATCTCAAGGTCAATCAGAAAGAACCCTTCGACATTCTCTATTTTACGCCGGGTTTGATCGCGATCGTCAACCTGGATGACCAGAGCTTTTCCGTCAGCCCCGAACTGGCCTATACAGGTTTTACCAACTGGGAGTTCCGGCTGCGCTGCACCCGGCTCATGGGTGGTGATTTTTCCGAGTTCGCCGAGAAGCAAAACGAAAGCAAAATTGAATTGCGCCTGCGGTATTACTTCTGACACCGCATATGGAATATCAGGTAACTGACAACTGATCTTTTGCCTCTGCCTGTGACCTGACCGCCAGAACCCGGTTTTGCAATTTAATAAAGAGGCATGATCGTCGCGTCTGCCGGAATTGCACATGCTTTAAAAAAACAAACCGAATCAACCCTCCCATGGCGGCCGGCTAGGCCTTCAGCCCGAACTTTTTCATCTGGTTCCAGACACTGGTCCGGGAAATCCCCAGCAGTCGGGCGGCCCCGGACTGGTTGCCACCGGTGGATTCCAAGGCCCGGATGAGGCGCTGCCTTTTAAACACATCCAGGTCCCCTGTCGGGTGCACTGCCGCCGCCGGCTTCTTTTCATCCGCCAGAATATTCTGGGGCAGGTCCTCCGGCTCGATCATCTTTTGGCGACAGGAAACAAAGGCGAATTCAAAAGCGCTTTTCAACTCCCGGATGTTTCCGGGCCAACGGTATTGCACCAGACGCTCCATGGCCGCATTGGATATACCTTCGATTTTCTTTCCACTTTTCAGCTGGATTTTATTGAAAAACGACCGTGCCAGCAGCGGAATATCCTCCACCCGCTCCCGCAGGGGAGGCACATGGATGGGAATCACGTTGATCCGGTAGTAAAAATCCTCCCGGAAAGCACCCTTGGCGATGAGTTCGGACAGGTCCCGATTGGTGGCGGAGATAACGCGCACATTCACTTTGAGGGACCGGTTATCGCCGACCCTCTCGATGATCTTGTCTTCCAGAACCCGAAGCAGCTTGATCTGCGTGGACAGCGGCAAATCACCGATTTCATCAAGGAATATGTCCCCGCCGGCGGCGGCTTCAAATCGCCCTTCACGGCTTCGATGGGCTCCGGTGAAAGCGCCCTTGACATGTCCGAACAGCTCGCTCTCCAACAGCGATTCATTCAGTGCCGCACAATTCACCTTGACATAGGGGTTTTTGCTTCTCAGTCCGATGGAATGAATCGCTTCGGCCACCAGCTCTTTGCCGGTACCGCTTTCGCCATAAATGATCACCGGCGCATCGGACTGGGCGGCGTTGTTGATAAGCTCGAACACCTTCTGGATATTGGCTGAAACCCCGATCATGCCATGAAAACGGTCTTCGGCATTCAACGCTCTGCGAAAGGACTCGATCTGAATTTCCTGGTCCACCAGGTTGGTGATGTCGGTCATGGTTTCCACCGCGCCGATCACCTCGCCATCCATGTCTTTGAGAACCGAAGCATTCTTGATTATATGGACCGGGCGGCCGTCCTTGCGCAGCACGATGCAGCGTTGTTTGCGCAACAGGCCGCGCTTGAACATGACGCAATAATGGCAGCTGTCCGGGCTGCGGGCCACCTCGCAGGAATTGCAGTTCAACAGGGTGCAGGAGCGCCCCTGCACCTCTTTGCGGCTGAATCCGGTAATCTCCTCGAATCCGCGATTGACCGAAATAATGACCCCTTCGGGAGAGACGATCATCACGCCATCCTGGATCGTATCCACCACGGTCTTCCAATATTGATTCAAGTCCTGTTTATTCATGAATTCAAGCTGTCCAATAAGTTTACATTTAACATGTTCAGGATATTAACACCTGAACACCGGCTTGGCAAGTGCCGGTTTTGAACCCCTGCAATCCGACCTTCGCTCTTATTTCTTTTTAGGTTACAACTATTTGTTTTTAAGGTTAATGCCGTTGCAAGGGCGAAGCGGCACACGGGGCGGCAATGTTCTGGCACCGAGATTGCTCTGTAAGTTAGTCAACTTGAAGTGGACGCTGCCCGGTTTTTGAACCGGAAAACGTTTTTCAAAGATTCATCGGGGCAAATCAATCGGTAGAACTATGGACACCATCGATATCCGGGAAACGATCATTCCATTCTCCCTGCTGCAGATCACCAACCATTTCAAACGAATGAACGCCGGAACATCCATAGAAATCGTCGGAACGGATGAAAACATCATCAGCGAGCTGAAAAATTTGCTGCCCGAGGCCAGCTACGAACTGACCATTGCCGAAACCATCAGCGCCGCAAACCCGTGTTTCAAATTGTGGCTTAAAAAAACAAAGACACAAAACATTAGACCAAAGGAGAATTGTCATGTCAGCAACCGACCTGAACGCCATTGAAGTATCCAGCACCGTAGATGCCCGTGGAAGTGCCTGCCCGGGACCCCTTCTGGAGGCCAAAAAAGGCATCGGCAAAGTCAAAGTGGGCGAAATACTGGAAATCTACTCCAACGATTCCGGCACCCGCACCGATATTCCGGCCTGGTCCAAAAAAGTGGGGCATGAGTACATGGGCCTCGTTGAGGCCGATGGCTATGACAAACACTTTGTTCGCAGAAACAAATAATTGGAGCGCACCATGTCAGCGGAATCCAAGGAAGGCAAAATACTGATCATGGCCACCGAGAGCTGCGCCTACCCGGGCGCCAACTCGGTGGGCCAGGCCCACTCGAGCTATCCGGCCAACACGTATATCATGCGGGTCCGCGCACCCGCATTGTTTCCCGAACAGTTTTACATGGATTGTTTCCGCAAGGGGATCAGCGCCATCATCATCATGTCATGCGGTGAAGAGTGCCCCTATGAAGGGGCCTACCATGCGTTGGCCAAGCGCATCGACAAAGTCTACCAGTTGATGAAGGCCGAACAGATCGATATCCGCCGTCTGAGATTGACCGCCATCTGCACGGTATGCAACCGGGCCTTTCTCAAAGAGGTCAACGACATGAACACGCTGATCCGGGAGCTGGGTCCGCCCATGCTGGAAAAAGCAGCCTAACGACAGGATATCCTATGAAAACCAAACGAACCCTTGAATATGATGCCCTTGTGGTGGGCGGCGGCATTGCCGGACTGCAGGCGGCCCTGGACCTTGCCGACCAGGACTTCAGCGTGGCCATCATCGAAAAAGACGCCACCATCGGCGGCAATATGATCCGGCTCTCAAAAGTTTTCCCCACCCTGGACTGCGCCAGCTGCATTACAACGCCGAAAATGGCCGCAGCTGCACATCACGAAAAGATCGCCATCTTCACGGATTGCGACCTCACGTCACTGGACCGCCAGGCCGACGGCGGCCTGGCGGCTTCCCTCACCCAGAGACCGCGCTATGTGGATCTGGACAAATGCATCGGCTGCCGTCAGTGCGAGTATGCCTGCCCGGTCTACGTACCGGATGAAGAGCAGGGCGGATTCACCATGCGCAAAGCCGTCCATATTCCCTTTTCCAACGCCATCCCCCAGATCGCCACCCTGGATGTGGAAAACTGTTCGCTGTGCGGCAAGTGCGCCAAAGTCTGCCCCACCGACGCCATAATCTATGATCAAGCGCCGGAAGACTTCACCATTGCAGCCAAAGCGGCCGTGGTGGCCACCGGATTCAGCCTGACGCCCATAAGCCAGAAGGCGGAATATGGGCAGGGCCGGGTCCAGAATGTAATCACCGCCATGCAGATGGAGCGCCTGCTGGCCCCTCACGGACCCTATATGCGCATGATCCGGCCGTCGGACGGCAAGGAGCCCGAGTCCATCGCCTACGTCCAGTGCGCCGGCTCCAGGGACAAAAGTCTCGGTATTTCCTATTGTTCCCGGGTGTGTTGCATGTATGCCATCAAGCAGGCCATGTTGTTGTCCGGTTCCCTGCCGTTGGCCGATATCACCATTTACTACATGGACATTCGCGCATTCGGCAAAGGCTACGAACAGTTTTTCCAGAACGCCAAGGCCATGGGCATCGAATTCGTCAAAGGCAAAATCGCCAAAATATCCCAGGGCGCCGATCAGGGCGTGGCCCTGCGCTACGAAGCCCAGGAAGAAGACGGGCGGCTGGCCACCCGCGAGCATGATCTTGTGGTGCTCTCCCTGGGCATGGTGCCCCACTGGAACCCGGCCGGCATCTGCAGTCTGCCTACGGCAGAGGATCATTTCATCCAGTGCAGCATGCCGCAGATCCAGCCTACGGTCACCGCAATGGAGGGCGTTTTCGTCGCCGGCGTGGCCGCCGGGCCCAAAGACATCGTCGATACCATCGCCGAAGCCGGCGCCGCGGCCATCGAGGCATCCAACTATATTAAAAGCACCGCCAGTCGAAATGCTGCATAAAGAAGGGAACGCGGGATAGCACCCCGTTCCGGGAGAGTGTCAATGACTTCTGACAATCCAAAAGAGCCCCGGCAGGAAAAGAAAGTCGGCGTTTACATCTGTCACTGCGGCGGCAATATTTCCGATCACGTGGACGTCGCCCAACTGGCTGAAAACCTGAAGGGCATGGAAGATGTGGCCGTGGTCCACACCAACACCTTCATGTGCTCCGATCCCGGCCAGGAACTGATCCAGGAAGATATCAAGAACGGAAAGATCAACCGCGTCGTGGTGGCCTCCTGCGCCCCCAGCCTGCATGAACTGACCTTTCGCGGTGCCATCAAACGCGCCGAGATGAACCCCTATCTGTATGAACACGCCAACATCCGCGAGCAGGTCAGCTGGGTGCACCACGGTGGCAAGGCCACGCAAAAGGCCACTGCCCTGGTATCCGCCGCCATCGCCAAAGCCAGGGAGCTGGAACCGCTTGAACCTGTTCGCGTTGAAGCCCACAACCACGCCACCGTCATCGGGGGCGGCGTTGCCGGCATGCGCGCCGCGCTGGATCTTTCGCGCAGGGGCATCCGCGTCACCCTGGTGGAAAAAACACCCTATCTGGGAGGTCGGACGGCCAAATTGACCCGGCTCTACCCCACCGGCGCCACTGCAGAGTCTGTGGTCCGGGCTCTGGCCGAAGCGGTACACAACGACACCAATATCGGGGTACTGACCTGCACTGAAGTGGACGGCTACGAAGGTTACGTGGGCAATTTCACCTTGTCCCTGCGGGTCAATCCCAGCCAGGTTCCCGGCGACAACAGCGCCGCCGGAACCTATGTCCCCTTTGCCGGCTACCGGTCGCACTGCGCAGCCGGCGGCCAGCCGGAATTCACCATCCAGACGGGTGCGGTGGTCATGGCCACCGGCTTCAGGCCCTATGGCCCCGCACACAACGAATACGGCTATCTGGCACGGCCCGAAGTCATGACCCTGCCCGAATTTCTGGAAGAAACCGCCACCCATCCGTCCAAAGGCAAAGTGCTGACTGTCAAGGGCCGCACCATTAAACGCATGGCCTTTATCCACTGCGTCGGCAGTCGGCAGATTCCCGGCATTCATGAACCTTCCGCCGACGGCAGCCTCAACGAATACTGTTCGCGCACCTGCTGCAGCGCCATATTGCGCACGGCAGTGGAAATTCGTGAGAACTTTCCCCAAACCCACGTGCTGGACTACTACCGGGATATCCGCACCTATGGACGCGGCCAGGAGGCCTATTACGACAAAGCGTCTGAAAACAACGTGCTGTTTTTCCGCTTCGAAGCGGATTCACCGCCCGTTGTGGAGCCGGTGACCGGCGGGTCTCACCCCTTGCGCATCCAGGTCAAAGATACCCTGACTTTCGGTGAGGAGTTGGTCGCCGAAGTGGATCTGGTGGTGCTGGCCGTGGGCATGGAAGCCCGCCCCATCCAATCCCTGGTCGAAATGATGAAGCTGCCCACCGGCATGGATCGCTTCCTGCAGGAAGTCCATCCCAAGCTGCGCCCGGTGGAAGTGGCCAACAACGGCATTTTGCTGGCCGGCACCTGCCAGGCCCCCATGGACATCAGCGAAGCCTGCACCGCCGCCCAGGCTGCCGCCGCCAAAGCGGCGACCCTCTTGGGCAAGGGATATGTGGAGCTGGACCCCTATGTGGCCAAAGTCGACCCGGCCCTGTGCACGGGCCACGGCAGCTGTAAAAAAGTATGCCCGGTGGAGGGAACGGTCACCATTACGGAGAATGTGGCGCAAATCAACCCGGCCCTGTGCACGGGATGCGGCATCTGTGTGGCCGGGTGCCCTGAAAATGCCATCGATCTTAAAGGCTGGACACTCAAACAGTACGAAAAAATGGTGGATGCCATCGTCGCAGCCTGATGCGGCGGCACCGGCAATCCGCCTACCGATGAAACAGGAGTCATGACATGGGCCAAGCTACAGACAAAAACACACTCAAAGCGCTGCGCGAGGCGCGCAAAGCCTATATTTCCCGCGCCCGCAATACCATCAAGGGCAACAACAAGATCATCAAGTCCATCAAGGAACAGATGGTTGACGAACCGCGCACGGTTCCGCAAATCGCTGCAGCCCTGGGAATGGACAGCGCCACGGTGCTGCGCTTTGTCGCCGCCTTGAAAAAATACGGCGAAGTGGTTGAGGGCCCCAAAGACGGCGACTATTTCAAATACGGACCGGCCTGATAACCGGGCCGTCCGGGGCACTGTCCTGCCGCTGCATACTGTGCAGCAGGACGTGAAAGTCCAAATTTCGGCAACACGCGTCAATAACGCTTTCATGCTGGCCGAAGCGCTCCGGCGCGATCCCCGGCAGACACTGAACGCCGGATATGTCCAGCATGACGCAATGGATCCGTTAACCGCCAGGTGAATTAAAAATGGAGAGAGTCAATGCGTTCCGAGGTCAATCCTGAACTGCTCTTAAAACTCGAAAAATTTGGTGTGAAGGACGCCGCCACCTGCTTTAACTGCGGCAACTGTACGGCCGTCTGTTCACTATCGTCTGAAACAGTCCCTTTTCCGCGCAAGTCCATCCGCTACCTTCAACTGGGCCTGAAAGACAAGCTGCTGGAAAGCCCGGAGCCCTGGATGTGCTACTATTGCGGTGACTGCAGCGAAACCTGCCCGCGCCAGGCCAATCCCGGCGAGGTCATGATGGGACTGCGTCGCTATCTGACGTCGCTGTATGACTGGACCGGTATTTCGCGGCTGTTTTACACCTCCAAGATATTCGAGATCATGTCCATCCTGGTGGTGGCCGCCCTGGTGGGGCTTGGATTCTACTTCTTTCACGGCCCCATGCTCACCGACCGGGTGGCACTCAATGTCTTTGCACCCAATACGGTGATCGAAATTCTGGACCTGATCTTGCTGGCCGTGCTTTCCCTGTTCCTGCTGTCCAATGCCTTTCGCCTGTTCAAGTCGGTCATGGGCGATCCCGGACAGTATCCCGAACTCTCCTTTTCCGAAAAGCAGCAATTTCCCAACCGGCTGATCCGGGGTATTCCTGCGGCCATCTACATCAAAGAAGCCAGGGAATTCGTGGTCCAGTTCTTTACCCAGAAAAAATTCAAGGCCTGCGGCACGGTATCCCAGCGAACCCAGTGGATCAACCACCTGCTGATCATGACCGGTTACTCCACCGTCTTTTTGCTGGTGGTCGTCGGTATCCGCTGGTTCCAGCGAGATGAAATCTACGCACTCTGGCATCCGGTTCGCCTGCTGGGATACTACGCCACCTTCGCCATACTCTACGGCACCACTGTGGCCATGTGGGGGCGCCTGAACAAGAGCAAGACCGTCTACGCCCACTCCCACTCGTCCGACTGGGCCTTTCTGATACTGCTCTGGCTGACCACATTCAGCGGCATCCTGATTCACTTCGGGCGCCTGCTGGAACTGCCCATGACCACCTATATTATTTACGTAATCCACATGATGATCGCTGTTCCCATGCTGGTCATCGAAGTGCCTTTTGCCAAGTGGACGCATCAGTTGTACCGGCCCCTGATTCTCTACCTGATGAAAGTCAAGGCCCGTGCCATGGCAAAAGCCTGACCATAAATACCAATGGGCCGAAGCGATCATGTATATTTGGACTTTGGTAATTTGAAATAAATTCGAGACGTTTGATGAAACCTGCGGCCCCTGATAAAGCCGATCGGCCTGAACAAAACAACATGCTTGATGGAAAGGAAAGACAATGAGCGACCAGGAAGTTGAAAAAATACTCTATTTCGGCACCTGTGCCGGCGACGACCCCGAAAAGGCGGCCATGCCCTTCGTAATGGCCAACGCTGCACTGGCCATGGATATTGAAGCCACCGTCTGCCTGCAGGGAAACGGGGTTTACCTTGCACAGAAAGGATATACCGAAAAAATGCTGCCCCCCGGCGGATTCCCGCCACTGACCAAACTGGTCGCTGATTTTATCGAGTTGGGCGGCAAGCTGCTCGTGTGTGCTCCCTGCATCAAAGAGCGTAATATCGACGAAAACAGCGACCTGGTCGAAGGCGCAGGCATTACCGCCGCCGGTGCATTGAATATTCTAGCCATGGAATGCAAGGCTGTCTTTGTCTACTAGTCCAAACCAGAAGGGTGCTGCGGTCCTACGGGGCATATGCAACTACGACAGACGCAGCTCTGTCGGTCGACCCGAAGCCGTGTAATCCCCTGCGAAAGGTCATTTTATGGAAACACCATCCATCGCCCAATTCCCGCGTCGCATCACCGATCTGATCGACGCCAAGGCCGCCGGTGCCGACGTTCAGCTGGAAATCGTATTTGAAATACTTCCGGCGGACTTTCACCACCGCGACAATCCGTTTCAGGCCTATATTTTTCTGGCCCGGTATACCGGCACCATAGACGGGAAGGCGTTCGCGTTCAGGAAGTGCTATGCCCGCGGATGCCCCAACAACCTGTGTACCCACGTGTCCCAGGCCGTGAACATTGCTAACCGTTACCTGCAGCGGGACTACCATGCGCTGAAATCGGGGGGCATCAACGTCAAGGAAACCTTGTTCAGCCTTGACGACATGGTGGTCAAGTTCGACGCCCTCAAAGAGCAGGGGCCGCCCGCGTTGTCCCTTCCCGAATTGACGGGCATGGCCAAAGCCGGCAAATCCATCACTGTTTTCATCGAACTGGAGCTGATCCCCGCCGTGGAGCATTTTTCAAACAACCAGAATGCCCAGACCTTCCTAAGCGGAGAATTTAAGGCCAAAACATCCGATGAAATATACTCCTGCCAGCGCTGCTTCGCCTGCTTTGCCACCGATCGGGAGCAGGAAGAGAAGGCCACGGCGATCAAGGTGGCCAATGCCCGGCTGGCCTTGGTGTACAATGATTTTAAGCACAGTGGCATCATGTATCAGCCGCACTATTTCAGCTAAACATCCGCCGGCAGCCGCCAGACATGATGCGGGGCCGGATTCGATTGCCTCAGGAGGAGAACCATGCACGCAACAATTCAGAAACCGATAGAAGAGATCACCAGCTATATCCGGCCCGGTGAAAAGGTGTTTGTGGTGGGGTGCAACAACTGCGCCTGGAAATGCCATTCCGGCGGTGAAGATGAAACGGGGAAAATGGCTGAACGCCTGGCCAAAAGGGGCATCGAAGTCGTAGGCCATACGGTGCCCGGCCCCCAGGGCATGTCCCTGTGCAAGCTGGACCATACCCGCAAGGTGCTTAAAGAGGATTACGCCGAGCCGGTGGCCAAGGCGGACAGTTTTCTGGTCCTGGGCTGCGGCCAGGGCGTTCACACCGTCATCGACGCCACCGACGGCGGCATGGTGCACCCGGGCTGCGACACTATTTTCGGCGGTGAAACCGTCTCGGCAGAGGACATCGAAGAGTACTGCTCCCTGTGCGGCGAGTGCATTATTGAATTCACAGGCGGACTGTGCCCCATGACCCTGTGCTCCAAGCAACTGCTCAACGGTCCCTGCGGCGGTGCAGAAAAAGGCATGTGCGAAGTGGACAAAGAGCGTCCCTGCGGCTGGGTGATGATCTACGAGCGCCTCAAAAAACTGGGACGGCTGGAACTGCTGGACCCCTATCAAAAGCCCAAAAACCACGCCAAGTGGAGCCGTCCCAGGACTCTGAAGGTCAGCGAAACCGAGGCCACCTTCTGCTCACAGGCCGGCAGGGTCACTGTCAGCAACCAGGATTAAAACCATTATGCAAAAAGGAAACCAATCATGAAACTAACCACCTTATTCGATAAAGGGGAATTTGTTGTCACCGGCGAGGTGGGCCCGATCAAAGGGGCTGTGAACCGCGACAAGAACATCGACCCGGTTTGCACCCAGGAGGCCAAATATCTTCAAGGCTGGGTGCATGCCGTCAATGTCACCGACAACCAGTCCGCGGTGATGCGGCTGGGTTCGCTGGCTGCCAGCGTCGGTTTGAAACAAAAAGGGGTGGAGCCAGTCTATCAGCTCACCTGCCGGGACCGCAACCGCATTGCCCTGCAAAGCGATCTGCTTACGGCCTATTCCCTGGGAATCGACAATGTCCTGCTGCTCACCGGCGACCATATCCAGCTCGGCGACCACAAGGAAGCCAAGCCGGTCTTCGACCTGGACTCGGTACAGCTCATCGATATGGCCATGGGTCTGCGCAGGGGCCACGACATTACCGGCAACGCCATTGAAAACCCACCGGACATGGCTTACGGAGCCGTGGTCAACCCCAACTTCGAGCCGCTGGACCTGCAATTGCTCAAAATGAAGAAAAAAGTCGATGCCGGTGCCGAGTTCTTTCAAACCCAGGCCGTTTACGACCGCAAGTTGTTCGAAACCTTTATAAACAAGGCCTCAAAATTCAATGTCCCCATCCAGGTGGGGCTGGTGGTGCTCAAATCCCCGCAAATGGGAAAATTCATGAACAACAATGTCAGCGGAATCGAGGTTCCCCAATCATGGATCGATGAAATCGGAAGTGTGGAAAAAGAGGACCGCAAAATGAAAGCGGCTGAAATGATGGGTAAATTTTTAGCTGAAATCAAACATTTGGTTCAGGGCGTGCACCTCATGCCGCTGGGATGGGCGGACATTGTCCCCAAAATTCTTCAGCAGGCCCACATCGCCATTTAGCCAACGGACTGCCTGCCGGGCGGGGGAACGACAACCCCGCCCTTTCTATTTGCTCATTGTACTATAATTTACCATTGCCGGGCCGCCGGAAAACAGGAACGGTCGCTCCGTTACCCAAGAACGGCCATTGCGCTACCAAACGTTACCCAACCGTTGTATCTTCCCAGATTACTGCTCGTCGCTGCCGCCCATCTCGATTTCCCGGCAATCCGGATTACTGCAACATGGCGCACCTTCAATGGTCAGCACTTGAACGCCTTCCGCCAGGCGTTCCAGGATATATTTTTTACTGCAAACATCGCAATACGCGTAAACCGGGGCATAGTCCCCGGGCATATCGATAGTCGTCTCCTCGCTGCAGTATGGGCATTGAACGCTATTGACCGAACTTTGACGGGAATTCATGGAATGATTCATGGCGTGCCCTCCATCTCTTTGGGTTGTCTTGAGCCGCATGCTCAATCATTGAGATATATAGCACTAATCGTGCCAGGCACCGGTTACCGATAGAGAAGATTTCATGAACGCCCCGCACCTAAACCGATGCTATTCGAAAAGCTTCGGGTCTTCGAACCCCAGCCACGCAACAGCCTTTTTCAGCTGTCTGAACACCCGCATTTCGAAGGGCACATTTTCGATATCATAAAGCGCCTCCGCCATCCTGCCCAAGCCAAAATGCAGATCACCGCAAAGCACATAAGCGGTCTTACCGCCCTTTCTGGCAAGGGCGCGGGCGCTGGTCATCTTGGCAATTTTCTTGAGCTGGTCGCTGGTAATGCCGGACAAATCGGCCCCGCTGAAATCGATAAGGACCAGCCGGGTCACCTCCCCGGCGTAATACGCTTCGATTACCGCCATGGCATCATCGGCCGAAAATTCACCATTGACCCTGAACAGGGTGAGCTGGCGTTCACGATCATAGGCCACTTGAACTGTTCCCATTTCTGTTCTCCGTTCGACACGTCCGGCAGCTTTGCTTCTTTTGAAACAGCTGTTCGTTCAAAGACCCATTGGAAGCCCTCTTCGAAAGAAAAGCCAAAATACAGATCAATGCAAAAGTCGCCGTACCTGCAAAAATTCATGGCGAGGGGGGAAGACAACCGCATAAGATACGATAATTCCAATATAGTCGGGCGGAGCCAGAGGGTCAAGCGCAGATTCGGCATTGCCGTGCGCTGCCGACACTGGAAAATCGGCAAAATAAGCCTGCGTCGCCAAGGCCGGGAACCCATTGAAAAACTGCTATAACAAATCATCAATGACCGCGGTCAACGCCATAAAATCCAGCCCGCCATTATTCTTTCGGACGGTCCCGTGCGCCAATGGCTGCGTTTCGGTGTCGAAAAAATAGTCGATATCAACGTCTTTGTCGCGGCAATATTGCAGCAGGGACGGTTTTGGCAAAACGGCTATAAGATAAGCGCCGTTTTCGGCCCCCCATTCGAAATGGGGCCCGTCACCGCCGCTGTCGCCCATCAGAATGCATTTAGCGGGCGGTTTTTCCAGCAACCGGATCACCTGCTGCGTATTTCGGCCTTTGTCCTGAGTCTCTTCAAGGCCCAACATTAGCGGCGGATCGCTGCCGCTATCCGGGTATCGCAGCAGGTCATTGGACGAAAGCACGGCCACCGGCGGCAGCAGCCGCCTGGCGAATATTCTCTGGAAATACCCCGTCAGGCCGGTGGTGTTGATCATGAACAGAATATCCCGGCTCAGACACCACGCGATAAAATCAGGGACCCCGGCATAGGTTGCAAAACCCGCATCCAGATAGGCATCCATCTGCCCGGCGGACAGGGGGGCGGGAACCAGGGTCTGCAGCGCCCGGCCGGCATCGCCCAAAGAGATGCGGTTTCCGGTATAAGCTTTGAACACGGCAGTCAGCTCTGCCGTCAATTCGGGATAGGCGGCGGTAATGGGGTCGAACGGCCCGCAGGGCGCCAGGCACTGGTTCCAGTCCGAAGATATGATGGCTTTATAGCGCTTGGTAATCCAATTCATGTATCCTCACCTACCGGGTTCTCCGGGCCGGCGGTCCGGGCCAGGGGCCGGTTGACACCACCACAAGGCGCTATTGCGAAAAGATTGCATTAATCCGCTGCATCTCACCTTCCGCATCAGCGACCAGTTCCGTGATAATGTCTTTCATGGGCATCACGGCTTCCACGAGTCCCACCGACTGCCCGGCCATTAAGGATCCTTTGGCGATATCGCCGTCGATGACGGCGTTTTTCAAGGCACCCACCCAGAACCGCTCCACGGCAAACTGCGCTTGCTCACGATCGATCAGCTGGTTGTCGATCTTGTGAAGCAATTCCAGTTGCAGTTTGGCAAACTCGATGGCGCCTTCATTTTTCAAAGCCCGTACCGGAATCACCGGCAGCCGGCTGTCGAACTGCGGCGTGGCCATGGCGTCTCGGGCTCTGGCTTTGGCAAAGGCCTGTTTGAAATCAGGATGCGCCACGCACTCTTCGGACATCACAAACCGGGTTCCCATCTGGATACCGGCAGCGCCCATCATCAACAGATGGGCCATCATCCGCCCGGTGGCCACGCCACCGGCGATAAACACCGGCACGTCCTGCACTTGGAATAATATCTGCTGAATCAATACGGACAGCGCCACCGGCCCCACATGACCGCCGGCTTCGGAACCTTCCAGCATCAGCGCGTCCGCGCCGCGCTCGATGAGCATCATGGCCAGCGGCTCGGTGGAAGCGAAGCAAATCACTTTGGCACCGGTTTCGCGGGCCTGCTGAATCTCCTTTTTCTTGGGAATGCCCCCGGCAAAAACAATGAATTCGCAGCCCATGTCACACGCCGTGTTCAGGTGTTCCGGGTAAGCCGGTGCCAGGGTAATGATATTGACGCCAAAAGGCCGGGAAGTCAACTGGCGGGTCTGTTCAATCTGGTCGCGCAGCAGTTCAACGGGCATGTTCCCGCCGGCCAGCAGCCCGAAACCGCCGGCGTTTCCCACGGCGCTGACCAGTTTGGGATCGCTCACCCAGGTCATGGCGCCGCACATAATGGGATATGGGCTTCCAAGAAATTCCCTGCCTGTTTTCAAAAACCGGTCAAGCAGCATCTTACGCTCCTGTTTCAGGGTTTGGCCGCTGGTTTTTCACTGTCTTCTTCCGGCGCGCTCCGGACCCGGATGATCTCGACCAGCAACCGGTGAAAATCGGCACCGCTGAAATAGCGGCAACGCCGATAAAATTCAATCTAGGCGTACCGGGGCTGTCGGCACTTTTCACGAGAGTAGTCCACGGCCGCCACGATTTGTCTCCCCTCAAAGCGCCCCTGGTCCAGGTAGGGCCGCCCGAACCTGTGGCGCATGAAGTGCACCCGGAGGACGAGTCGGCTCCGGGTTCAGAATACTTGCATACAGTCCGAATATCAACACTTGCTATATTTTAGCGGCCAGCGTTACAGGCCATACAGCCTCAGAAGGGACAAGGCTCCGGAACCGCAGTTTGCCTGGGCGGATTATCTTTGCTTGCCACCGCCGGCGGGATTGGATATACAATGCGCACATGGACTGCCCTGAATGCCAAACCAGCAATCCCGACGGACAAAAGTTTTGCGGTGTCTGTGGCCATGCCCTTGAAGGGGCATGCCCCCAGTGTGGGGTTTCCAACCCGCCCCATTACAAATTCTGCGGCCAGTGCGGCGCCGGTCTGGCCGAGACCGGCGCCATCACCCTGGCACGCTCCGGATTGATTACCCGGGTGAATCAAAAAGCGCTGGACCTGCTTGGCTTCCGGCAAAATGAGATGCAGGGCAAACCATTCTCCCTTTTCGTGTTGCGCGAAGACCTGGTGGTCTTTTTCTCCCACCTGAACGAACTGCTCAGCAGTTCCGGAAAACAATCCTTTGAACTCAATTTACAGCACCGAAAGGGAAACAGCATTCCGGTACTGCTGGAGTGCAATGCCGGCCGGCATGCATCTGCAACCATCCAGGAAATACACGTTTTTCTCAGCAACGTTGCCGACAACCGCCGAGCCGCTTTCCGGATGCAGTACCAGCAGGATCTGCTTAATCTCGTTTTTACGGTTTCAGACAATATCGGCACCGCCTCGCAAAAGCACTTGAACCAATCGCTGGAAGACGCCCTGAAAAAAGTGGGCCTCTTCGCCAAAGCGGACTACAGTTTTATTTTCACTATCAATCCCGAGCTGAAACGCGCCGAACCCTTCTGCCAGTGGTGCCAGCCGGCATCACCCCCTGACGGTGATCCCGGCAAGCCAAAAGGGGTTCCACTTTCGGCGATTAAACGCACCATCGTCAAACTGCGCCAGGAGAAGGCCTGCGTGGTTGATAATGTGAACGACCTGGCGCCGCCGGAACGCGACGAACTTCTTGCATGGCATCAAGTCAGACTGGGCGCCCTCATGTGTCACCTCATCTATTCCGGAAAACGCCCCGTGGGCGTTATCGGGTTGGCCAAAAAGAGCGCAAGTGAAAAATGGGCGCCGGAATGCTTGCCACTCGTCAAATTCTTGGGACAATTCGTCGCTGACCGCCTGCCCTTCTCAGCCGCCCGCCAGGAGACTGGCGACCCGCGGCGGATTCCACCGACGAAATCTGCCGCCCCGGAGAAAACGGCCCAAGCGCAAGCACCCGGCAATGTCCTCGAGATCAGCAGTAAGCGTCCGCAGTCCGGTGAAAAATCCGCGCAGACGGCGACAGGCGCTGCCGGCCTCAGGCCAAAGGCCAACCCGGGCGCCTTGCCGGACATGGCGCGGCCCATGCTGCTGGAAAAATATTCCGGTCGTCAGGGCACGGATCAACAGCCGGTTTTTCCAAGGGACGACGGCTTGGTCTTGCTGACCTGCCCGCGTTGCGGCTTCCAAGAATCGGTTTCCGTCGGGCAGTTCAACAAACTGGGCAACGCCGTCAGCGTTCAATGCCCGTGCAAAAAACAGTTCGCCGCCGTGCTCGAAAAACGCCATTACTTCCGCAAGTCGGTTCAACTGGAAGGCTATTTCACCTTAAAGGGCGATCTGGGTGCGGTGGATACCGACGGCAGCATCTGGGGCCCCATGATTGTGCAGGACCTGTCAAAAGCGGGGCTGCGGTTTTCATCGCAGAAAGCCGGGCTGATCCACACCGGCGATTTTCTGACGGTGCGGTTTAACCTGGACAACACCAATCAGTCCCTGATCTACAAGCCGGCAAAGGCAATTTCAGTCTCCGGCGATATGGTGGGCTGCCGGTTTGAAGGCTCGGACAGTTACGACATCACCCTTGGATTCTATTTTATATAGTATTTCAGCGTGCATCCTGTCTCCGGCTTGCGAACGCGCGAACATTCATTCAGTCACGACTTGCACTCTGGCGGGGGCGGCGGGTCGCCGCTCAGGTTTTAAGGGTTAAATGATTAGATTTTAATAAGGCAGAGAACCTTATCTTGGCTTATCGGTCCAAAAAAAATATCTTCTCTCTTTCCCGCTGGCAGGATGTGTTCAAGCGACTGGCGGGCCGGGGGATTTATCCTCACGAGCTTGCTTTCCTGCTGGATATCCCCCTTCGAAAGCTGATTCTTTCCCCGCACAAAATCGCCGATCATCTTCATCTGACCGCAGGCATGCGTGTGCTCGAAATTGGCCCGGGTCCCGGATATTTCAGTGGCGCAATTGCCCGGCGGATCCCCGCGGGTCAATTGACATTGCTGGATATCCAATTGGAAATGTTACGTAAAAACCACCGCAAACTCACACGTGCCGGCATCCATAATGCCCACTGGGTGCAAGGAACCGCCGATGCACTGCCGTTCAGGCCCGAGGCTTTTGATGTCGTCTTCCTGGTCACGGTGCTCGGCGAAGTTCCCAAACCGGGGCAATGCCTGCTGGCAATCCATTCGGCGCTGCGTTCGGGAGGACTGTTGTCGATTACTGAAATGCAAGGCGACCCTGATGCGCTGAGCCGGGACAAGGTATGCCTGATGGCGCAGCAGTGCGGATTTGACTATCTAGAAATGTTTCCACGATTCAAAGGCTTCACCCTCAATTTCAGAAAGTCCCCTTGCGCATGAAATCCAGCGATGCGTCAAAATGAAAAAATTATCGCGCCTGCAGATCATTCAAAAAACTTCGGTGCTCCGGCAAAACTAACGGATTCATCTCCATTATCGTGAAACATCGTCTCCCCACCCACTGGGAATACCCGCATCAACCGCTCAAAAAGCATTCCAGCCGCTGTTTGAGTGCTTCAAAGTATTTGCCGATGTTTGTTGCGATATCATCGACCACTTCGCCGGCGCTTTTCAATTCATCGATCAGTCCGGCAACCTGGCCGCAGCATACTTCCGAATCGTCCGCTCGGCCAAGGTGCTGGGAATGATACTGGGAGTGGCCGCCCAGGAAAGCAGCCAGTTCGCTGTTGCCGGCGCCGGCTTGTTTCATGGATAGATACGCTTTGGTGAAGTCATTGACCAGGTCTCTGGCCAGCATGTAGTCTTTGGGCACCGAAACCGTACAGACCCCCTGTGTTCCGATAATGGCCTGCTTGACGCGTGTGTGGCTTTCCGACTCACCCGTCACCATAAACCGGGTGCCCATATAGATACCGTCTGCACCCAATGCCATCACGGCCAGGGCACCGCGCGCATCGCCGATACCGCCGCCGGCAATTACCGGCACACCAACGGCATCGGCAACCATGGGCGTCAATGTCAGTGTGGTCAGTTCCGTGAACCCTTTGTGACCGCCGGCTTCGAATCCTTCACAGATCACTGCATCGACACCGGCGGCTTCCGCCTTGCGGGCGTGTCTGGCGGTGGAAATGGCGTGCAGAACTTTTATCCCGGCACGTTTAAGCATACCGGTGTAGATTTCCGGCCGACCCACCGAAACGACGGCCACCGGCACCGCCTCTTCGATGATCACGTCGACAATTTTTTTTGAGTACTTCATCTCCTCCCCAACGCCGACAATAACATTCACGGCAAAAGGGGCCCGGCAGAGGCCCCGAACCTTTTTGATCTGGTCGCGCATTCTCTCGCCGGTCAGCTCGACGTCCGCGGTAATTTCTTCCGCGCCGCAGTTGGGGCCGAGGGTTCCGAGGCCGCCGGCATTGGATACGGCAGCGACCAGATCTGCGCCGCTGACCCAGTTCATGGGGGCCTGAATGACAGGGTACTTTATGGCCAGAAGTTCACATATGCGGTTTCGTCCCATCCTTGCCCTCCTCTCTATAAAAGTACTGACCCACCGCAGCCGTGGTTGCGGGAGTCAACGGTATTATGCCTTTTAGTCCTTGCGGGGAATATCTTAATTCCAACGGCGGGCCAAATGCGGTTTCTGTCTTTTCGATTTCGACAATCGCCAGTTTTGCGCCCGGTTTCAACACCCCAGCTGCTTCACGTGCATCCGCATGTGCGCCAGGTAATCTTCCACCAGAAAGCGCAGGGTAACCGGGGCGTTGGACCCGATTTCACAAACCGTCCCCTGTTTCTCGGGTGCGATATACCCGACAATGCGGGACAGGTGAAGATTATACAGCCGCCACAATGCCACCAGCTGTTGCCACGCGCAGTCGTGGTAGCCCTGAAGATCGACCCACGCCTCCTGGGCATATTCCGGAAAGACGAGTGTATCGGTCAGCTGCGCCCGGACAAATCGCTGGTGATTGTTGGCCGCCGAATCGATCAGGTGACCGACGATCTCCTTTTTCGACCAGTCGCCGGCTGACGGCTTGATCGATGCCTGCAGCTCGCTGACCGCCGCCAATTTCTGTGAAACCGTTTCAACGAGCGCCTTCAGCTCGTCAGCCATCTCTTTCATCGGTCCTCCTTAGGCGGCCACGCCGGCCCGCATCATCCGCCAAACCACAAGGTGATGAAACGGACGGATCAGGTTGAAATAAACCGGTCCCGTCCAATGCCGATATTTTACGGTGGTAAATACGTAAAAGCGGTTGAGGCCGCTGTCCAGCGGTTCGACCGCTACGCCGAAACAAGCCGTCAGGTGTTTGTCCTCAGGCGCCGCCGCAACCCAGTAACTGTTTTCTTTTGCTTTTTGCACAATGAAAAAAGAAGCCTTCTCTCCGGCCGTAAAAGAAAGGGCCTCGGGCTTCAGCGGCGACAGCAGGCCCGGTCTCTCATGGCGCACCAAGCCGAGGATGCGCGCCAGAATCGCTCTGAACCGGTAAAGAACGATCAGCCACCACGGAAAACAGGAGAGCATTCCGGAAACAAAGCCCCTTAAATCAACCGCACCATCGATGGTTTTACTGTCGATGTAATCTATATCCTGGAAAAAGCCGTCCAACGCCTGAAATTTCCCCACTGGGCACATGACATTTCCACCGGCAGCGCCGGGCTCCCATTTTCGGCCTTGTTTTTCGGGGACGTCCCCACTTTGGCTTCCGTCGTCATTCCATCAGGGATTGATTTTCGACAACGACTTCTTTGTCCCGATAATAATCACGATATCTCCCAGGTGCAGCGTATCGTCAGCTTTGGGAATGTAGCGGTAATGGGTTTCATTTTGTTTTCGAATGGCGATGATCTGACAATTGAGCGTGTTGGTCAGATCAATTTCCCGCAGTGTTTTTTCGGCCCAGTTGTCGATGGTGATTTCGTGAACCATCATTTCGGCATCGAAGGGCAGCCGCTGGATAATGCCCGGCATATCGAGCCTGTCCGCCAGGCCGCTGGCAGCGATATGCTCCGGAATGATGACATCGTCGGCGCCCACTTTACGCAGCAGCCGGGCATGATCTTCATTAATGGCCTTGACCCAGACATTGGGCACTTTCATTTCCTTCAGATACAGGGTCGCCATGGCGCTGGTGGAAATGGAATCCCCCACACTGATCAGAACATGGGTAATTTCGGAGAATCCGATTTGATCCAGCGCCTGTTTTTTGGAGCAGTCGGCCTCGTATACGCTGGAAAACAATTTCTGCGCCCGCCGGATGTTGTCCGGGTTGGTGTCGATGCCGATGACCTTGTAGTTCAAATCCACAAGACAACTGCCGAATTTATACCCGAACTTTCCCAGGCCGATTATACAAACTTGCGGTTTAATCCCCATGGCACAGTCTCTCCCCTCAGCCGATCATGACTTTTTCTTCAGGCAGTTTGACATACTCAATATCCTGGAAGTGCTGCAGGGCGCTGATCATCACAAAAGGGCCCAGCCGGCCGATGAACATCAAAAAAATAATAACCCATTTGCCGGCGGTAGAGAGCATGGGCGTCAACCCCGTGCTCAGCCCCACTGTTCCGAAAGCCGAAATGGATTCAAACAGAAGCTCCAAATACTGCCCCCTGACCTGATCATGCGGCTTGTCGCCGCCTTCCGTAAAATCGAGCAAAAAGACGGCCAGGAAAATAATGACGATGGCGACCACAAACAACACCATGGCCTTTTTCACGGCCTCTTCGTCCACTGCAAATTTGCCGATCACCGTTTGTCGCTTGCCTTTGATCTGCGACCAGATGGAAGCGCCCAGGACGCGGAACGTGGTGACCTTGATTCCCCCGGCACAGGAGCCGGGGGCACCGCCGACAAACATGAGAAAAAGCATCATAATCAGCGAAACGTTGGTCATCTGGCCGATATCGAGGGTATTGAACCCCGCAGTCCGGCAGGTGACCGATTGAAACAAGGCGGTCAACAGCGCGTCATCCGGCACCGCCATGCGGTTATACCCCACAAACTCGGCAAGATAAATAGATATCCAGCCGAGGCCAATCAGAAACAAACTGGTCCGCAGAACGATTTTTGAATACCAGCTGATCCCGCGCCCCGGCGAGGGGCTGCGAAATCTGAGGCTTTTCATCAGGGCATTGCGGACCTCCACGAACACCGAGAACCCGATGCCGCCGAGAACAATCAGAACCATAAACACCAGATTGATCCCCCATTGCCCCTTCCACTGAACCAGGCTGTCGCTGAACAGGGAAAAACCCGCATTGCAGAACGCGGAAACGGAATGGAAAATCGCTGAAAAAGGCGAAAAGGCGTCAGGGGCCATCAGGTAGAGCAGCAACGCACCGCCGGCTTCGATGGCGAATGTCCAGCTGACGATTTCAATAAGAAATGTTCCGAGATTGAAACCGGCGTCATGCAGCAACACCTGCCCGACGGCAATTCGATCGGTTATCGTCGTTCTTCGTTTCCAGAGGTAAAAGGAGAGACTGGTAAACGTCAAAATTCCCAGGCCCCCGATTTGCATCAGGCCCAATAGGATGATCTTGCCGAAGAGCGTGAAATACGCGCCGGTGTCCACCACCACCAGACCGGTCACACAGGCCGCCGATGTGGCCGTGAATATGGCATCGGTCCACGACAATGAGTCTACATTGCTCTGTTCCGACCCATGCAGCAAAATGGCCCCGGCCAGAATGACACACAAAAAAAAGATAATGGGATAGAAAATCGGAGAATTCACCATCTTGAAAAATTTCATTGCACTCATATCCGAAAGCGGCCGCCCGGCATCTTTGTTTGATTTACTCCTTCAGGCCGATTTTCCGTAAGGCTATAATGACCAACGGCCCGATGGGATCTTAAAAAGGGAAATAACCACAACTCCCTTTCCGCCCTTAGTCGTAATTTGCCCGGGTGGCCGGGTCACTCATGGTGGGCGCAACCAGGGGCTGCCAGACGGGATCTTCCCATGTGCCGAGGGCCTGGTGCATATCCAGGTATTTTTTGGGGATGGGGTGTGTGCCCACGACCACCTCAACCCCATACCGTTTTTCAAGAAAGGCCTTGAATGGCCCGATATGGGGGCAGGGCGGATAACCCACCACCAGGCCCGTGGCGAGGTGGATGACCGTTGCACCGTTTTTTACCATCTCTTCCCCCGCGTATTCGATGTTTCCGCCCGGACAACCGTCGCAGGTGGTAAAACCAACCAGTTCGACATCCGTGTCCGCGTAAATGCTGAACGCCCCCTCCTTGTTGCGCATGGCCCGCAAGCACTTGCCGCCCGCGCAGCGGCGGTACCGGTCACAGATGACAATTCCAATCTTCGTGGTGGTCGTCATATCCGATCCTTTCAATTTTCTGGTACGATCCAAACCTGACAGGGGTCGACTCAACCGGGCTTCATCCAGCATTACGCTATGGGGCAATCTCCTGTCTGCTTTGGCGGATGACGATGCCGCCCACAGGCGCCCCGATATCTGCGCCGATAACCGGGCATTTGACCTGCAACAGGCAAAACACCTTTTCCCCGGCCATACTCAGAGATTCATAATTGGCCTGCCCCTTGGCAATGATCAGTTCATAAGATTCAAAAAGAGCGACAAATTCATCCGAACAAAGCGGCAGGACAGTGCCTGGTGCGTCTGATCCATTGCTGACGATTTCAGTACATTGATCCAATCCTGCCGCCAGGGCATCTTTCCGGGTGGCATCATTTAAAACCGGATTCTCTTTTACGGCGTAGACCACCGAATGGGGGAGAGATTCGATCAGAATCCGGTCGAAAACTGTTTCGCCGGCATTATCGGCCAGAAACAGGAGTCTATCGACCGTGTCTAATTTTTCTACCAGAGCCTTACTGTCGTCAATGGCAAACGGTTGAACCAAAACTCTTTCCACCGTTGACCATAAATCGTCATATTGATCGCTCACACCGAGATCGATGATGTTGCCGGCGATACTTATTCTTAGAAAATTTTCAATATTATTATCCGGGACCAATCGTTCTTTCAAACGGGGATACAAAGATAACGCCATCTGTGTGCTTTTCTTTTTTTCATTTTCATACGGATCTTCATTATTTAACTTTTCCCGAACGATGCGGTGAACCAGACAGGCAATTTCCGCAGGGTTTGCATCCGGCTGCAATTGCCTCAAAACGTCAAGAACGGATTGCACCACACCATGCAGCTGCGGTTCGGGGCATTTTGCATGGCGGGCCGCCGCAATGGATTGCCGCAAAAAACAAGGATAACAGTCAATATATGCTTTCAATACCCACCCTTCTAAAACAGCGCTGCAAAATGCCAGGGGACTTCTGTCATCGAACAGCGCCTGTACGATCAGGTTTCTGCAAAACGACGGGCTACCGATCCAGTTTTCTTAAATAAAAAAGGTCGCCATCATACTTCGAGGCGACAATTTTTTTCTCCTTCAACATTCTTCTGATCGCTGAAAAATCACCCCTTGCTTTCTTCAAATAGGCCTCCACGGCATCTTGGCGCATGGGATGAACAGCGGTGATGCTTAATATATCCGCTTCTATGTTTCCCGTATACGCAAATTCGTTTCCTTCATATCCTATCAAATATTCGACGTTTAAAGTGTTATCGCCAAAAACCTGGAAGGCGCTGTTGATTTGCTGTTCCCCGGGCGCCTCGACCCATTTTTCGGCAGGCGGTCTTGTGGGGATGCCCAGGTAGGCAATCGAGGGTTTAATCTCTCCGATAAATTGCGCCACCTGCGCCATGTTGCCCATGTGATCATTCAGCCCCTTGACAAGCATTGTTTCGGTGACCAGCTGTCCGCGATATTGTTCCGAAAATTCGCGGATTCCATGCAGCATTGAATCCAGTGCGATATTTTTGTGCGGCCGGTCCATTTTTCTCCAGATGTTCTCATCCAGGGTATCGATTTTAACCGACACCCAGTCCGCCTTGCTCAGATCATGCCGGACATCCGACCGGCTGAGCATTGTGGCATTGGTGATGACAGCGACCTTGAAATTCAGTGGTTTTAATCGATCGATCAATTTTCCCAGATTGACATCCAATGTCGGCTCACCGTCCGGCACGATGGTCAGAAAATCAATGGGTTCGTTGTTGGAAGCAGCGTCCTTTATCTTATCTTCGGCGGCAGCCAGCAGGTCATCTGGATCGTAATAGGCCTGCCGGTCCGTCCTCATTTTCAAGGATCGGCCCAGTTGGCAGTAGACACACGAATAGGAGCATATTTTCGGAGGAATATTGTTGATTCCGATACTTTTTCCCAACCGCCGCGATGGAACCGGCCCAAACACGTTTAACTGATCCATACGGTGCCTCAACGATGAACTTTTCAGGTAACATCACCCGGCGCCACAGGTGAACGGCCTTTTGCGCTTTCGTAGCTCAGGTCAAGCCCGACGCCGACCTCCTGCAGGTCGACGGCCTGCGACAATGCCAATCGAGATTTTAAATCCGTGCAATGGCAGGCGTGCAGCGCCATTGGCTGCCAGGCGGCCATTTGCGCCACGGTTTCGGCCAACTGCTTTGGGGTGGGGTTCTGCAGGTGAAATCCGCCGATAATATCCACCAGGCGGTGGTCGCCGCAAACGTTCATGGCCTGGGTCACCGTGTTGCAGATGCCCGCATGGGAACAACCGGCAATGATCACCAGTCCCTGTGAAGACCTGAACGCCAGGGCGGAGTCATCCAGCAGAAAATCATCACTGTCCGCATCGCCCTGCCGGATCCGGCCGATGGGAGCGCCAGCCTCGAAATCGTTCACCCTTTCGATCTCCCCCAGAAAGACCAGGTCCGGATGCAGCCAACGGGGATTGCGGGTCAGTTGCAGGTCAAAATAGCGGCCCGCCGTTTCTTCCGACACCAGGCAGCCGATATCGCCCAACCCGGGGATGAACCGTCGCTGGAACACCGACGGGTGGGCAACCAGAGCGGGGCGTTTCACCGGTTTGTGTTCGAAGCCCCGCCCGGCATAGGCCTGGATCAGATGCTGCAGGCCCCAGGTATGATCCAGGTGGGCATGGGACAACACCAGCATATCGAGGCCGAACAAATCAATCCCCATCCGGGCGGCATTTTTTAAAAAAATATCCGAGTAGCCGGTGTCGAACAGCACCTTGCGCCCATCGATTTCAATGTAGTAGCAGACCCCCGGTTCGGCCAGAAAATAGCGATCGATCAGGGTGTTGTTGTCCACCAGCACCGTCAGTTTCACGAGCCGCCCTCCAGCATTGTCGTCCCTTTACCCACCGTCGGCCCCATGCCTTCCCGGGGCACGCTGATGTGTGCCGGCCGCCTTTTGGACCAGGCAGGCCTTAATTTGAAGGCGCGTGGTTTTCCGGCGGCACATCAACGCTGAGAACGACAGGGTTCTGCAGAGCACAAGCCCGGTCCCCCCGATCCATGCCCTGATCTGTTCCGGACTGTGACAATACAGGGTCACGGCAGGGCCCGAGCCGCTGCGATCGGGCCCTGCAATGATCTCCACAGCGCCATTTTCGACCGTGTCTGCCACGCCGAACACAAAAAAGCCGCCCGGTCGCAGAATTCGCCCGGCTTCCGCGAACACCGGGGTCAGATCACGGTAAAAGTTCAGTACGCCGATGCACATCACGTGATCCATGCACGCCGATGCATAAGGGTAGGGCACCGCCCTAAGATCGTGCCGCTTGAGGTCCGAAAACCCCTGGCGGGCGCACGCGTCAAGCACTTCCCGGGAATAGTCCATGCCATGGACAGTCAAACCCGCCTTGCTGAACAACGCCGCCCCCCGGCCGGTGCCGATGCCGATATCCAGAATCGACTGACCCGGACGGATGAATTCATAGATCAGGCCGAATGCAACCTGAGGACCGTACCAGCCGGTTTCGTGCGCCTCGACAGGGCATACCTGCGAGATTGCCTGAGTCTGTTTTTCCACAAGGCCCACCAGCATACCGCAGATCGAAAAGGATTTCCATATCTCCGCGGTCTTTTCACGGAAGTGGTCAGGGATGGTGCCCTTCTTCAAAAACCAACTGCATGTCGCTGTCCGTAAAGCAGCGTTCGGAAAGTTCCGGATTCATGGCATCCGCATCCAGCATCCGGCGATCATATGCCGGGTCCAGCACTTGATCGTAATACTCGTGCTGGATCAGCAGGTTCATGATCTCGCTGGTGCCTGTCCATATCATACCCAACCGGATATCCCTGAGCACCCTTTCAACGGGGTAGACGTCCGTATAGCCAATGCCCCCCATCACCTGCATGGCATTGTTGACCACCTCCCATGCGATTTCCGTGGCAAATCGCTTGGCTTCGCTGACGAGGCGGCGGACATTGGGATAACGTTCATCCACCGCCCTGGCCGCCATGCAGCAAAGACCGCGCGCCGCATCCAGTTGGGTGATGGCATCGGCGATCTTGAAACTGACGGCCTGATATTGCCGGATTTCGCGGCCAAACGCCCGTCTTTTATTGGAATATCGGACCGCCAGATCCAAGGCGCCCCATACCCCCAGGCACCCGGCGGCGGACGTCAACCGTTCGGGAATCATCATCTGGTTGAAACAGGCGGCGCCGCCGTGCAGTTCGCCCAGAAGATTCTCCCGGGGCACTTTCACATCGCGAAAGACCAGCCGGCCCGTACCCCCGCCCCGGCATCCCAGCAGGCCGTAAAGATACTCCGTTTCCACGCCGGGGCCGCGTTCCACGATCAGCAGGCTGAGGCGACTGTATTTATGGGCGCCGGGATCAAAATTGGTTTTGCAATAGACCAGGAAAAAGTCGGCCCCCTCGGCGCCCACGACAAAGCGCTTCATGCCGTTTAAGATGAAATGATTTCCCTTGAGTTCGGCCCGGGTCATGGCGCCAAAAAAGTCGGAGCCGCCCCTGGGTTCGGTGAGCGCTTCGGCAGCCACCAGATTGCCTTCGATATACGGTTTGAGGTATTTTTGCTTCTGGGCCTCGGTTCCAAACACATTCAAGGCCTCACCCACAATGGAGGGCATGGCAAACGCGCATCCCAGGGCCATGCCCAGGCACCCGATCTCTTCGATGGCGGCCACTTCGGCCACCCAGCTCATTTCCCGTCCGCCGTATTTCTTGGGAAACCGGATGCCTATCAGCCCCCTGGCCGCCAGCTGTTCCATAAAATCCCTGGGGTAGGTGATTTCGTTGTTGTCCATTTTCCTGAGAAATTCACTGGTGATTTCCTGTCGAACAAAACGGCGAACCTCTTTTTTGAGCGCCCGCTCCTTGGAAGTCAGCATAAAATCGTACATTTTGCCTCCTTTCCAGCGTTGCCGAACGTTGCACAAAGCATCCGCGGCATCCCATGGCTATGCCCACCGCAGGCAGCCGCCAGGGACTGAATCCCTGCCCCGGGACGCCGTACCGCTGCCCATCGCGCTCAAATCCCGGAAGGGCAGGGGCATTTAAAAACGGCTATCCGGCAAGCGCCTGCACCAGATCCCGGCCACATGCAACGGCTTGATCCAGGATATCGCGTTGCGTTTTCACTTTGGCCCTGTCAAAAATGCCGAAAACCCCCAATGCCCCGATAATCTCGTAGCCCAGCGCCTCGAGGGGAAGACGCATGGCATCCAGGGTAAACCCCATATCGGCCTTGTCTTTCTGCTCGCAAACGGCTGCCACGACGGCCTTGCGCCCCTGGCCCGCCAGCCGGCTCGACCATCCTCTCGGGCGATTATCATCAAAGTCATAAAAACAATACAGCCGGTCGATGAAGGCCTTCATCCATGCCGTGACATTGTAATGATGGGTCGGCGATACGAGAACCAGGCCCCTTGATTCCACCAGGGCGGGATAGGCCAGCGACATGCCGTCTTTCAACCCGGTACAAATTTTATCCCTGCGGCACTTCTCACACCCGACGCAGCCCTGATAGTGAAAATCCCTCAGGTGAAGACGGTCCGCCAGGATTCCCTTTTGGCGGACGCCTTCAAGCACGTGGCTTAAAAGAATATCTGAATTACCGCCTTTGCGCGGACTGCCTCCGACACCCAGCACCTTCGTCTCGGGCGGTTCAGCGCTGATTCCGGTTTTAATCCCCTCTTTAAAAAATCCCATGGATCATCCTTTTCCCTCGCTATTGTCACCGCCGACGCCTTGCATCATGACACGGAATGCAGGCCGGCTTTTCGTCCAATTGCCGGATACGGGACTCCATGACACGTTCCCCGCAGAAGGCGCAAACGACGGACTCGCGGATCTTGGCCGGTTCCGGCTCGGCAATCGATACCGGGGCCACATTGAGGATCTGATCCATGGAAGCGGACAAAATCCAGCGTGTCAGCGCCTCCCGGTCCCGCTGCACATCCTCCGGGATGCCTTTGCCATGAAAGACCACACGGACGCCCTGTCGCGAGGAGCGGGCATAAATGGTATAGACTTGCTTTCCATAATCGCGGAACAGCAGGTTCCCCTTGCCGAAAGTGCATCCGGTCAGACACTGAACGGCGTCAACCCCGCAGGCGTCATTTTCCACGATGGCCACAAGTTCTTCGTCTGCCGCCCGGATGGTGCTCAGGCGCGCCATTGCCGCGGTGGCCATCCGGTAACCGATGGCGATGCCGGGGCATTCATGCCCGTGAAAGCGAACAATTTCGGCGTATGTCATATTCTCTCCTTCCTGATAGCGGCGACGGCCGGACACCTCTTTTTCTACTCCAGATCGATCCGCTCGAGGCTGCGCGAGCGCCAGTCCAGCACGGCCGTATGGATAAACATTTTTGCGGCCAGTACGCCGAACGCGTTCTTCAGCACGCCGGCTGCGAAGCGCGAAAGAAAATTGGACTTCAATTCGGCCCGCGCCCGGTCGACACCGATCTCATCGTACGGCGCGGAAGCCAGCAGCAGAAATCCGTCGTCCGGAATGCGACCGGCGTTCATGTTGTTTTCGATAATCCCGGCGGCTTTGCGCAGCGGGTCGGCCAAATCCGGGCTGTAGGGGCCGATGATCAAAGCGATGTTGGGGGTATGCAAAAAGTCGAATCCGCGTCCCAGGCAGATCATCCATTCGCGGTGTTCGACGTCGAGCACACGTTCGTGCCGCCTCGCCTGCTCGCGCACTTGGGCGATGTGCTCCAGGTTGCCGTGCAGCAGAGGCAGCAGATCGGCGCGCATCTGCACGGACATGTCGGGAAGCAGGTCGGCCAGGCACGGCTCCAGCGTAGCGGCATCAGATTCGGAAAAACCAGCCAGATCGAGCACGGCGTTATTGTTGCCGTGGATCACCAGCGCCTCGTCGTCGGTTTCGATCCCGCACACCAGCGGATAAACCATACCGTGGTGGCCGCCGAAAATGTGCTCCACCTGGTGGCGGATTTCATAAGTGTGGGCAATGGCCGCCGCAGTGTCGTAATTGAAGCCGGCACACCCGCGTTTTGGACTGCCTTTGGACCAGTGGTAGGTGATCAGCACCAGCACCCGCCGGCCGGCATGCGTCATGCGCAGAACATAGTGGGCCAGCACTTCACCCAGGTGCGGCCAGCCCAGATCGAACATGCCGCCCAGATTGCGGAAAGGCATGAGGATACCGGTGGGCGTGTTGGTGGCCACCGGCATGTTGATACGCCCATCCATGCACTTGAGCACCGCAATGGCGGTGGGGTGCTCGGACAGGTAGCGTTCCCGCGCCAGCCACGCTTCGGGGCTGCGAAAGGTGTTGCCGTGGCGATGGGCGAGTTGGAAGAGCCAGTCGATGCGCTCACCGATGGGTTTGCCGTGAATATCGCTCATGATCTCTTCTCCCCGGCCGGACATCCAGCCGGCCCCTTGCTTTTGCCCGGGTGGAAAATTCTTGACTATGGTTCCCCTGCCGACGCCTTCAATTTGGCCTTCCAGAGTTTCATTTTCTCTGGTGGCCACGCCACGCAAAACGCCGGCCGGCCTTTGATGACCATCTGCATGCAGGCATCGCCGCAGTCCGGATTGCAATGGACGATGTCGGCCTCCCGGCCGTCGCGAACCTTCCGGGGCCACTGCGGGTCGGCCCAGAGCACGCGTGCCAGGCCGATCAGGTCGGTCTTGCCTTCGGCGATGGCCCGGTCTGCAGCGGCCCCGGTGGCCAGGCGGCCGGCGGCAATGACCGGCACGTCGACTTGCGCGCGGATAGCCGCGGCCAGATCGAGCATGTAGCCCTCCTGTTGGGATTTTTCCACAATTTCCGGCAGGGAAAAGGATTCATAGGTGCCGCCCATCACGGAAATGTAGGCAATGCCCGCCCGGTCCAGGCAGCCGGCGAATAGCGCCGACTCCTCCAGGTGCAGGCCGTCCGGCATCCATTCATCGGCCAGAAAGCGGTATCCCACCGGAAAATCACCCACGGCTGCCTTGACCTGCGCCAGCACCTCGAGGGCAAATCGCTGACGGTTTTCCAGGGTGCCGCCGAATGCATCGGTGCGCCGGTTGGTCCGCGGGGAGAGAAACTGGGCCAGCAGATAGCCTGTGCCGCCATGCAGTTCCACCATATCGAATCCGGCGGTTTTGGCCCGCAGCGCAGCGCCGGCATACAGATCGATGATACAGTCGATCTGTGCCTTTTCCAGCGCCATGGGCATCCGGCCGAACGTTTCCACCGCAGACGGCGCCAGCGGTTTTGGCGTCGCGTGGGCAAAACGGCCGGCGTGGTTGATCTGCAGGCAGGCCAGCGCACCCTCCTGTCGGATGGTTGCCGCCAGCCGCTTCAATCCTTCCAGGTTGCCGTCGGTGTCGGCCCGCAGGGTGTGGTTGGAACCGCTGCCCGCGGGATGATCCACCGTGGCGTTTTCCACCACCACCATGGCCACACCGCTGCCGGCCATCAGCCGGTAATGCGCCAGCAGCATGTCGCTGACAGTGCCGCCTTCACCGGCATAGCCCAGATAGAGCGGCGCCATGGTCAAACGATTTTTCAAGGTAATGCCCTGTACGGTCAATTCAGAAAACAGATTGCGATACATGCTGCACCCTCCTTGGTTATGGGTCCGTTGCGGCAAGCTTGATACCCAGCACCGCAAATATGGCGGCAAACGACCGTTGAAGCACGACAACCCGTTTTGGCGAGCGGGCGACATGCCGGCTGACGCCGTTGGCGCAAATGCCGTACACGATAAAAATGACGAAGGTCATCGCCATAAAGACAACGCTTAACAGAAACAGTTCAAACGTCGGTGAGGCTGCCTTCGGAGAAACAAAAAGCGGCAGAAAAGCCAGAAAGAAAATGGACAGCTTGGGGTTGAGAATATTGATCAGGAACCCTCTCAGGACGATTTGCCCGATCCCTTTGCGGGTGGACTTTGAATTCAGTTGAATCGCGCCGGTTTCACGCCACATCGACCAGGCCAGATAGAGCAGATAGACCGCACCGGCAAACTTGACTCCCTGAAAAACGACCGCGCTGGTATGAAGAATGGCGGACAACCCGAGAATACTCGCCGTCAGGTGCGGAATAATCCCGGCTGTACAGCCCAATGCGGCGGCAATGCTGGCGCGCCAGCCGCGAAAAAGACCGGTCGATACCGTATAGATCACCCCTGTTCCCGGCATCAGAACCACCACCAGCGAGGTAATCAGAAACTCAGTGTTGAACATCATCATCTCCTTTCAGCGCAAAGGGATGTTGCGGACAACGTACGCCTTACCCCCTGGCTAGAACGCGTACCTCAGCACAGCGATAAAGTGGCATGCGGTGCCGGCGATGACGAACAAGTGCCAAACAAAGTGCGCATACCGCATTCGCCGGGCTGCGTAGAACCCCACCCCGACTGTATAGGCCACGCCTCCTGCCAGCAACCAAAAAAGGCCCCAAGGCGGCATATTGCGCCACAACGGCTTCACAGCAATGATGAGAAGCCAGCCCATGGCCAGGTACAGCAGCGTGGAGAGCTTTGGATACCTTCCCCCCCCGAGGCACTGGAGGACGACACCCACCACAGCCATCCCCCAAACCAGCCCCAGCAGCGTCCATCCCCAGGTGCCGCGAAGCACCCCGAGCGTCAACGGTGTATACGTGCCCGCGATCAACAGGAAGATGGCACCGTGGTCAAGAATCTGAAATACCCGTTTGGCCTTATTTCTTGCCAGTGCGTGGTAAAGCGTGGATGCCAGGTAGAGCAACACCATGGTGAATGCAAATACGCTCGCACCCACGACCCCTGCGACGCTGTGACGCTGCACCGCAGAAAATACAAGCACCGGGGAGAGCGCAACCGCCGCCAGAAAACCCACCCCGTGGCTGACGCTGTTTGCAATTTCCTCGCCGAGAGTGGGTATACGTTTTCGGGTTGAACGCAACCTGGTCATGGAAACATATCACCATTTGTTAACGGCACGTTGCGGATCAATTGCCCTGGCGGATTGTATTTCGCGGTACGGGTTGTTTTCCTTTTTTCCCGCAGTGTATTTCTCCAGCAGCGCTTCATCCACTCTACGGCTTTGCGCAAAGACGGCCGACCCTTAGGGCAACAACAGCTTGATCAACGATAGAATCATCCATTGAAAAAAATGAATCACGGGGTTCAGGGCCCCAAAATAGAGCAGCGCGATGATGATTACAAATCCATAGCGCTCCATTCGGAACAGGACGTTCTGGACCGCCGGCGATGCAAAGCCCATCAATATTTTCGAGCCGTCGAGGGGCGGCAGTGGAATCAAATTAAATGCGGCCAGAAGAATGTTGATCCGCGCAAAATAATAGAGCAGCTCCGCCGGTATGCCGGACGACGAAAGGGGCAGCAGCCGGTATACAAAAAGCGCGCAAACCGCCAGCAGCATGTTGGTGATGATCCCAGCGGCAGAAACCAGTATCATCCCCATGCGCCGGTCACGCAGCTGGCTGAAATTGACCGGCACCGGCTTGGCCCAGCCAAAACCGAAAAGAAAGAGCAGGATTGTACCCACCGGGTCGAGGTGTTTGAGCGGATTGAGGCTCAGGCGGCCCAGCGACTTGGCGGTGGAATCCCCCATGCGATAGGCGACCCAGCCATGCGCCAACTCGTGAAAAATGACGGAATACAGAAGCGGCACGGCGATGAGGACGAATCCAAACGGATCTTTAAGCAACAGATTGAGCAGGCCCATGGATGGTTTCTCCTGGAAGAACATGCTGCAGTGTTGAAACAACACCAAAATGGACCCGGTTATAGCACGATCCGTCCCATATGGCCCCTGTTTTGCTCACTTCAAGGCAATCGCCTTTTCAGGGCAGACCTCCTGACAGCAAAAACAGGTGATACAAATATCCCCATCCACCAGCGGAATGTCATCCTGCATGGTGAGCGCCGATACGGGGCAATGCGCCACACAGGTTCCGCAGGCCGTGCACAGCTCCGGATCGGCCTGGGGCCTGATCTCAGCTTTGGCTTGCAACAACTCGCGTAACGCCAGGTTGCCGGAAATGGCCTCGCCACCCAAAGGCGGGACCTTAAAATCGGGTATAATGCGCAATTCTCCATCGATTTCAATTTGTTGTGTGTCAAAATCACCAAGTCCCATGGCCTTGGCCTTTTGAAGAAAGCGCAGGCGACCGGGTTCGAGCCCCATCATTGTCGCCACGACCCCGTCCAGGGCCACGGCGTTATCGGCAGCCAGAACCAGGCCGATCTTCCTTAAATCCGGCGAGGCCGGGCCGTTGCCCTCCATGCCGATAACGGCGTCCAGGATAAAAAGATCCGGAACCCGCAGGCGGAAAACCTCCACAATGAGATCATGAAAACGCTCCGGCGAACCGGCGATCTGGTGCAGCCGCGCTTTTTGCGCCCCCGGCAGGATCCCATAGCTGTTTTTGATGGCTCCGGTCATGACGGTCAGGCCATGGGTTTTAAATTTCGGCAGGCTGATCAGGATATCGGCGTCCAGGATTTCTTTGGAAACTCCCACCTCGGGTATATACTCGGGATTGAAGGCCAGGTGGCGGGACGTATCTCCCAGGTTGCGGTAATAGCCCTTGGCGGCATCCACCAAACCGGTTTCTGCAAAACTGTTCTCATTGTCGCCATAGCTGTGCACGCCCGGATTGTCGCCCACCACCAGGGAAGCCGGCGACATGGACTCAACTTTTTCGACCACCGCCCGCAGCACGGACGGGTGCGTCACAATGTGCTCCTCCGCCCCGGACGCCCGCAGCACATTGGGTTTAATGACCACTTTTTTGCCGGCAATCTTCTGGGGGAAAAGTTCAAAGGCGCGATCAACCGCCTGCCTGCAGTTGTCGTAAGATGACGGGCATATCATGACGCGATGCATATTGCCTCCTGTGGCTGCCGGCAGTCCCAATCAAAGTCAGCGGCATTGCGGTTCGATTCTTTCCATGTGTTTGTGCGGTTCCGCCAGTGCAGCGAACCCGAATCGCTCATACAGACCATGGGCATCACTGGTAAGCAGCTGCCAGCGTTTGATATCTGCCAGTTCCGGTGTGTTCATCATATGGGCGATCAGTTTTTTGGCCAGCCCCTGGCCCCGATGCTCCTCCAGAATGAAGACATCCATAATGTAGGCAAATACTGCCTGATCGGTCACGACCCTGCCGAAGCCAACGAGCTGTTGATCCGCATCGTACACGCCGAAGCACACGGAATGATCAATGGCTTTTTGGACCGTTGCCAGGGTTCTGCCCTTTGCCCAGTAGGACCGTTCGCTCAGGAATCGATGAATGGCCGGAATATCCAGCTTGCGCTTATCCGATGAAATGTTCAGATTTCGGCCCATGTTGCCTTTCCTCCCGTCACGGCGCACGGCAACGTCGTGGATGGATGACACAGATGGTTGGGGTTTAACGCCATCTGCCTGATGATTGTCTTTTTCCACCGCCGGCAGGATTTGTCAACCATGCCTGGGGCGCCCCATTGCCGCGGCAAGCCAACCGCGCGAATCAAACACGGGCATGCAGGTCTATTTGCCCTGTTCGCTGCTACCGCCGGTGCTTCTTGCGCTGCATGATCGCTTTACATATTTTTCCGAACTGCTTGTCTTTCTGCCTTTTCTCCAGATACGACATTTCATTATACATGGATTCTTTTTTCATCTTGATATAATTTTGATATCTTTTCTCTGGAATTTGCCCATTTGCAACCGCCTGTAGGACGGCACAGCCGGCCTCATCGGCATGCCGGCAATCCGCAAAGCGGCATTGCTTTGACAGCGCCGCAATTTCCGAAAATGTCTCATCGATGCCCGTTTCCACAGAAAAATGACCGAGCTCTCTCATCCCCGGCGTATCAATCAGCATTGCCTGGCAATCCAGCACGATTAACTGCCGCTGCGTTGTGGCATGTCGACCTTTGCCATCCTTGCCTCTAACGGTCTTGGTTGCATATCGTGACTCTCCAACAAGATGGTTTAACAAAGTCGTTTTGCCGACACCTGAAGATCCCAGCAGACAATACGTTTGCCGTGGCGCCAAAAGGCCCTTTACACGGTTCAGACCGGATTCATTTTCATTGCTGAAGGGCTGCACGTGTAAAAAAGGCATTGTTTTTCCGACTTCTGCAACCCGTTTGGCAACCGCTTCGGTTTCGAACAGATCACTTTTGCTCAACAATACGACCGGTCTGATATTGCTTTCTTTAACCATCACCAAATAGCGTTCCAGCCTCCTGAGATTAAAATTCGCGTCCAGAGACTGGACAATCAATGCCACATCGACATTGGCGGCAATCAACTGAAAATCAATCCTCTTTCCCGCTGTTTTTCTTTTAAGCAGTGATTTTCTCGGCAATACATCATGAATGACGGAAAAGGTGTTTTCGTCATGGAAAGTGGCCAGGACCCAATCCCCCACAGCGGGATAGTCCAAAGGAGAAGCGGCACTGAACACCATTTTTCCAATCAGCTCGGCACGAACATCATTTTCACCCTTGTTTATGCTGTAGCTGTCTTTATGAACGGCCGTCACCCTTGCGATATCAAACCTGTTTAAATCCACCGGGCCGACCTTATCCCGGAACCATTGCCCGAAGCCGAGTTTTTCTACGCCAACTGAAATCATAGTCATCCAAAAGTATGGGTAATCAACAGTGCTTTCCCCAAAAGGCTGTTCTCAATGCAAACGGCAATGTAGGCGATCCGGCATGTCACTTCGTCAATGTCACCTGTCGGCGGCAAAGGATCCAGGCAAGGTCACCTTGTGCGCACCAATTTTCTTTCTCTGAAGATTCTTTCCACCCGGTCGGCATCTTCCACGGTGAAACCGATATCGATCCATCGCCCTTTCAGTTTGGCGAAAAATATTCTATCTCTTTTGGGGCGCTTCAGATCCCTTGGATACCAGGTTTTGAAATTTCCGGTCCCGTGGATCCGCCACTTGCCGTTGCGGATCGTTGCCTTTTTCACCGCGATCCATTCGATATCAGCCCATTGCACTGTTTTTCTCCTGCCGGAGGGGAAATAATAGTGTTTGAAGATAATTTCATCCTCGGTTATGCAAATCAGGTGGTCGTTATAAATCATATCACATCTCTTCCAGTATTCATTTCAATAACGATGCACGGACAATAAGATGCTTCAACAGTTATGGGCTTCACCGGATGGGCAGACGTTTACCCATGCTGATTCTTTTTTCCGTGCGATATCCGTGCTTCGATGGCCGCTTTCCATTTCTCTGGATTTCTGAGCGCCCATGCTATGGATTCTTCGCCTTCGTCGGCATGATAGTTCACACACAGCAGCGGCGCCAGCACCGACTTGCCGTTGAACGATTTGGGCATGGACAGCGATGTGATCGCACGAATCGGGATCCTGTATTCCTTTTTGGGAACCGCTCTCAAGAAAAAAAGGACGTCGCTGGTCAGGACAAGCGCCCCATTGCCTCTCCATTGGGCGCCGCCTTTGGACCGAACACCCAAAAAATTGGCCCGGGTGGTAGCGCCAAGGATCTCTTCCTTTTTAAAGTATTCGGTGATGGTGTCTTCCAGATCCCTGCGAACGTTTGAATAAACCCGCCCTAAAACAAACAACAGCGCGGTCAGGCCAAAAAGAATCGATACAGCGATAATGAGCCCGGTACTCATGCCTGTGCACCTCGAAAGATATCCAAAAAATTACCAAGATCGCGAAGCAAAACGGCCTTTTGTAGGACCGCAACTTAGACAACATCTTGATTCATCACCATGTTTTTATCTTTGTCCAGCGCTTCACGCACCCTGGCCCCAAGCTTCTTCTTTGAAAACGGTTTTTGGATAAAATTTACACCTTCATCCAAGACGCCATGATGGGAAATAACGTTGGCGGTATAGCCGGACATGAACAGGCACTTAAGATGAGGATAAATAGTCCGGATGCTTTTGACAAGATCCCGTCCGTTCATTTCGGGCATGACCACATCAGTCACGAGCAGATGGATATCACCGGCGTATTCCCGGGCCAGGCGAGTAGCCTCAGTCGGTGTACGGGATGCCACCACCTGATAGCCCAGGTTTTCGAGCATCATGGTTGCCATTTCAAGAATCGCCAGTTCGTCTTCCACCAGCAGGATCGTCTCGTGGCCGGTTTCGGCCGGTTGCTCCATTGCCTTTTCCGGCAAATATTCTGCCTCGGTCCTATGCCGCGGGAGGTAAATTTTGAAGGTCGTTCCCTGGCCCGGCTCGCTATATACATTTATAAAGCCTTCGTTTTGCTTGACAATCCCGTATACCGTGGCCAGCCCAAGACCCGTGCCCTTGCCGGATGTCTTGGTTGTGAAAAAAGGTTCGAAGATATGGTCCAATATTTCAGCGTCCATACCGTTGCCGTTGTCGCTAACGGCTAGAAGCACATATTCACCAGGCGAGAATCCAAAGTGATGGGTGCAGTAAGCCTCGTCGATCTCAACGTTGCCCGTTTCGATGGTGACCCTGCCCACATCCGGGATGGCGTCCCGGGCGTTGACGCAAAGGTTGACCAGGATCTGATCGATCTGGCCAGGATCTATCCCTACCGGCCAAATAGCCTCGGCCGGCAACCATGCCAGATCGATATCCTCTCCGATGAAGCGCTCTATCATGCCGGTCATGCCCGCCACGGTTTTGTTAATATCGAGTACCTTGGGAGAGATGGTCTGTTTTCTGGCAAAAGCCAGCAGTTGGCGGGTGATGTCGGTGGAGCGCCGGGCGGCTTTCATGATTTCCTGCAAAGCACCATGCAGTTGAAGGGAAGGGTCCGTCTGCTCCAGGGCCAGTTCACCATATCCGAGAATTACACCAAGCATGTTGTTGAAATCGTGTGCCACACCGCCGGCCAGGCGTCCGACAGACTCCATTTTCTGGGCCTGCTGGAGCTGGCTTCTGAGCTCGACTTTCTCATCTTCGGCCTTCTTACGTTCGGTAATGTCCCGGGCGACGCCCAATACGCCGACAAGTTTGCCCCGGTCATCGATCATCGGCGTTTTTTTGGTCTCCAGCAGCGCACGATGACCATCGTCGGCAAAGGTGACCCACTCCTCATTACTGGTGGGTTTACCGGCGGCAATGGCCATGCGGTCCCGCTCTCGAAAGGAGTCCGCCAGATCATTTTCTACAAAGTCGTAGTCTGTTTTGCCGACAATATCCGCTTCTTTCGCGCCGTATAACCGCTCAAACATCGCGTTGCAGGCCAAAAAAATGCCATCCGGGTCTTTCAACCAGATCAGATCGGGGATGGTCTGCAACAGGGCGCGCTGAAAACCTTCGCTCTCCCTCAGAGATTGTTCCATTTTTTTTCGTTCGGTGATATCCGTTACAAAGGCGCAGTTGTACTCCTTGCCGTCAAAAACCACGAAATTGGCCCGGACTTCCACCGGGAACGTACGGCCGTCTTTCGTACGACCTAAAGTCTCGAATGTGAGGGATCCGTTCTTTCGCAAATTACGCCAATGCTCGGCAAACGTCTCGGGAGAAGAGGACGGGACGAGATCCGGTATCGATAACTTCAGCAACTCCTCGCGTAAATACCCTAACCTTAGGCAGGCGGCATCGTTAACATAAAAAATACTTCCATCCTCAGTCGTCCAGAGGGCATGATCCGTTGTTTTGTCAATGGCATACTGGGTAAACTGCATTATTTCTTCCGTCTGCTTACGCTCCGTAATGTCCTGCAAGATTCCGAATATTTTAACAATATTTCCGTGCTGATCGTAGCGCGGAAAACCTTGTGTGCTAAACCAATGAATGGATGCGTCAGGAAAGATCGCACGCGCCTCGATGCTGTATGGCGTCCCGTTTAGTGCTCTCTGGAAAGCTTCATCAAACATCTCACGGTCATCGGGATGAAGGATTTTCAGGAAGGTTTCATAATCCGGCACGGCTCTTTCCGGATCAAAGCCCAGGATCAGGAACATCTGATCAGACCAAATAGTTTCTCGGCTTTCAACGTCGTGACTCCAGTGCCCGATGTTTGCCATCTTTTGAGCCAAATTCCATGTTTCCGTGAGGCGTAGCATCAGCTCTTCGGACATCTTTCGTTCAGTGACATCCCGACCGACCGCATATATTAAATCGTCTCGATAAGGCTTTGATCGCCATTCTATCCATCGGTAGCTGCCGTCCTTGCATAGATTACGGTTGGCAAAGTCAACAATGTTTTTTCCCGCCATAAGGTCTGACAACGTCTTCTGTGAGGCCTCAATATCATCTGGATGAACCAGATCTGAAAACATCCTTCCTTCAAACTCCTTTAGGCAGTAGCCAAGCGTGCTTTCCCAGGCCGGATTCAGGCGTATGAATCTGCCATCAAAACCCGCTATGCAGATTAGATCAAGGGAAAGATTAAAGATGCGGTCAAGCTCTTCCGTCTTTCTCCTTAACGTGGCCTTCGCCTGCAGCAGACGAATGACAAAAAAAGCAAGCAGCGAAACCGCTACAACCAGTATGATGAGAATTGCGGTGATCGTGATGGCAAATTTACGGTGTGTTGTGAAGACCGATGCGGACTTATTGATAATCATGCTTCCCTTTGGAAGCTTGGACACAGGAATGTCGAAGCGGTCCATTTGGTTATAATCAAACATCGGAATGGCCGTCCCGGCGTCCTCAATCGGTATTGAGCCGGGATCTTCTCCGGCAAGAATACGAAGCCCTATACTGGCCGCCCTTCTACCCTGTTCGCGGCCGCTAAGAAGATATCCGCCGACAATGCCGTCCCCTAATCTGTTTTCATGCACCCCATAAACCGGCACTTTTGCCGCGGATACGATCATGTGGGTGCTATCTTTGGTGGAAAACGTTTTACCCGCACTGTCTGTTGTGTAACTATTTAATAATATAATTGAATTAATTGGGAGGGCGGCAACCGCGGTTCGTGCTTCCTCGAATGTGCATGCCGGAAGAAAGCGAATTTTCACCCGACCGTTATACACGGGCATAATAGCTTTCAGCGCCGTTTGCGCTGAAATGCCGCTGACCGTCATATCACTGATTGCCAGTATTTCTTTTGTATGCGGGTGGAGCTTGAGAGCCGTATTGATTGTATCTCTGATATCCTGCGTTTCGAGAACAGCGGTAATGCCGTTGCGTCCCTTGGCCGCATACTTATCGAAACTGGCAATACCCGCAGCGACGGCCGGAATATCCTGGAAAAGCTCTGCATAATAGGTAGTGATCATCTCTACGGCCGTGTCATCCAAAGCGATTATCAAATCGATCTTTTTACCTTGATATTTGTCAATCAGAAAAGCCTTCATGCGAACCAGATTGCTCTTTTCAGGATAGCGCTTTGCGTCAAGATACTCGATTAGAATATTTGCTGAAGGGAGCTCATCTCTCAGTTGTTCAATGACACCCGCCTCTTCCTCATCCGACCATGAAAAATCCTGATGGTAGGAATTTAAGAGCAGGATATTTATAGGTGGGTGACCCTCTGCAATGACAGATGCCACAGGGGCTGAATATAGCATAAACACAGCAACGATGATTCTAATCAAAATAGTCGGAATGTTCATGTGGAAATTGCTCCTTAGTCAGAACGAACGGAATTGACAGAATATTGTGGCTTCCACCTTGACGTTTTCTAAATATTCTTATCGGTTCTGACATGGCTTTACGAAGAAATAATCCGTTAAGAGGTTCCACATCTATTTTAAGAATTAGCTGAACGTGGCCTTGAACGCCGTCAGATGAAACGCATGGTTCGGGTTTCCTTTATTTAATATCAATCCAATATCTTCGTTTCTGGACCTTGAGCTGTGAATCATTTGTTACATTCTCAAAGATCCCACCACATCTCTCTATTACCTTCTGTGATCCTAAGTTATCAATATCACACGTTATCAATATCTTGTGGATTCCAAGGGATGAACAAATCGGGAGTGCCTGTCTAAGCATCTCTGTGCCGTATCCCTGTCGCCTGAAACGCTTGATAATTCCATAACCAATGTGACCGCCAATTCTTTCCAGAAAATCATTTAGGTGATGCCTGATTGATAACCGCCCGACAATTTGTCCGCCAACAACGCCGACAAGGAAGGTGTTCGGAACGAACGTATCGGGCAATCCTTTGCCCAAAGGCCATCCTTCGAGTTTAGTAAGATACTCAATGAAAGGAATGGATTCATCAAAATCGAATGCAAATTCAAAAGGCGGTGTCTCGATCTTGAATGCAGCAACAGCACTATTGAAAGTCGCTTCATCTTCAGGGCGCAAAGGCCTTAATTCTAATTTGCCGGGTTTCATATTTCATCCGAACGCCAGAGCTCGACTGCGCGGTGAAACCGCTTCAGTTGATGGCCTATGTTGGGCTGTTGAGTGGCTTCTTTTTTCCAGTAACCATTGACAAAATAAGATTTTCTTTATGAAGCCAGGATGATACAAGCACTCCGCAAACATGAATACTACGGCGGTATCGATTTGCATGCTCGCAAAATGAATGTGTGCATCATTGACAACAGGGGCAAAAAGATCGTCCGCCAGAACATTAAAACCCAACCCGAGATGTTTTTCGAGCTGATCTTTCCCTATCTGGACGACATTGCTATCGGTGCCGAGTGCGTCTTTGCCGGTACTGGCTGCCGGATCTATGTGCCGAACGCCATATCCGCCTTGTCCTTGGTCATGCAGTATACATGAAAGCCGTCCATTGGGGCAAAGCAAAAAATGATCGTATCGGCCCGTGCAAATTGGCCACCTTGCTCAAAGGCGGCATTTTCCCCATCGCCTGCGCCTATACGGCTAAATGGCGCGCCACCCGCGATCTGTTGTGACGTCGGTTGTATTTGCCAAGACGCGTTTCGGAGGTTGTATTTATGCTTTTTCAAAATGTTACGTTGACATGGGTCAGTTCGGTGTGCTGGCGTATACGCCCTTTTTATCAAAAAATTCAATTAAATTTAGCGGCTGCGTCTGCCTGCGGATTTTGGGCCAGGCGCCATGGATTGCCCGGCCCCGCTCCACACTTTGGTTCGACATTCAATTGAATGCAGAAATCAATTCTCGGGGACACCCTATGAATGCATGTGCCCCTGAAGTTACTAATTCCTCTTTTGTTCCATAACCCCAAAGAACCCCAAAACCATGTAGCCCATTATTTTTTGCACCGATAATGTCATGCTTTCGATCACCGATCATAATTGTCTCAGACTTAGAAATTGATTCTGTTTTGAGTATATGGAATATAAGCGACGTTTTATCGCATCGTGTCCCGTCAAGTTCGCTCCCATAAATACCCTTAAAATGGTGTTTTAAGTCAAAATGAACAACAATCCGTTCTGCAAAAATACTTGGTTTCGAAGTGGCAACGTAAAGTTTATGGCCTGTGTTCTGTAACACTTCAAGTGCTTCCGGGATTCCACGATAGACTTCATTCTCAAATATTCCCACTGAGCTATATCTTTCACGGTAAAAGGCCAAGGCTTTTTCAGCAAGAGTGTCATCATCGGATGATAGTAGTTTCAAAAAACTATTCTTCAAGGGGGGACCAATACACCATTGCAGGCTTTCCGTTGATGGCGAATGCATGCCCAGCTTATCTAAAGCATATACAATGCTTTCTGTGATGCCCTGGAAAGGGTCTGTCAGAGTGCCGTCTAAATCAAACAATAGGTTCATTTTCTTTATGTCGAACGCCCTCCTGAATAAGCCGTTTGGCGATTTGTTTACCAATGCCCAGGCCTCTGCTTTCACGGCACACATATAGCCGTTTCATCTCGCAAGTACGATCCTGGATGGCGCCCAATCTGCGCAACGCACCACAACCAATTGCCTTGTGCCTATCCTTGACGAGGAGGAGTGTACCAGATGGAGGGGCATATTTTCCCGGAAGAGTTGCCAGCTCGGATACAAACTGCTGAAAACATAGATCGACATTGAGATAAGCCTCGTATTCCCGAAAGAGCCTCCGCACCTCTTCAATCTCATGTGATGTTTTTGCATAAATAATGTTCATGATAGTTGATAGCGCTTTTTGGCTTTGAATAGAGGCTCAATACAGCGATTTCGGTCCCAGATCACCCAGAGCAACCCCTTTTCTCCCCGCCCAATGCTTCACGCACCTTGGCACCAAGCTCTTTTTTCGAAAACGGTTTTTGGATGAAGTTTACGCCTTTATTCAAAACGCCATGATGGGCGATAACATTGGCAGAATATCCGGACATGAACAGGTGCTCAAGATCCGGATGTATGGACAGAATACTCTTGGCAAGTTCTCGCCCGTTCATTTCCGGCATGATCACATCTGTCAAGAGCAGATGGATTTCGCTATCATGCTCCTCGGCTAGGCGAACGGCTTCTCCTGGTGTTTTGGCTGCCAGCACCTGGTAACCCAAGCTTTTTAGCATCATGGTCGTCATTTTAAGAATCACCAATTCATCCTCCACCAGCAGGATCGTCTCGCTACCGCGCTCAGCCTGGCCGTCTTTTTCTTTCTCAGGCAGAAAATCTTCTTTGCCTTGGTGCCGGGGGAGGTAAATCCGGAATGTGGTCCCCTGGCCCGGCTCGCTGTACACATTTATAAAGCCTCTGTTTTGATTGACAATACCGTACACCGTAGCCAGCCCGAGACCCGTGCCTCTGCCGGCTTTTTTGGTCGTGAAAAAAGGATCGAAGATATTGTCCCGGGTTTCGTCGTCCATACCAGAACCGTTGTCGCTGACTGCCAGAAGTAAATATTCACCGGGCATAAATCCAAAATGATGGGTACAATAGTCCTCGTCGAACACGACGTTGCCTGTTTCGATGGTAATTTTACCCACATCCGCTATGGCATCCCGGGCGTTGACGCAAAGATTGACCAAAATCAGATCGACTTGACCGGGATCGATCTTCACCTTCCAAACATCCTTGCTTGGCATCCATGCCAGATCGATATACTCCCCAATGAGGCGCTGAAGCATTTTTGTCAAGCCCTCCACAGCCTTGTTCATATCGAGCACCTTGGGAGAGATCGTCTGTTTGCGTGCAAAAGCCAGGAGTTGACGGGTGATGTCTGCGGAGCGATGGGCGGCATTCAGGATTTCCTGCAGCGCAGTATACATTTGTTGGGCTGGGTCTGTCTGCTCAAGAGCCAGTTCACCATATCCGATAATAACACTGAGCATGTTGTTGAAATCATGCGCTACCCCACCTGCCAGCCGGCCCACAGCTTCCATCTTTTGAGCTTGCTGGAGCTGGTCCTTGAGCTTGACTTTCTCCTCTTCAGCCATCTTGCGCTTGGTAATATCACGGGCGATGCCCAACACGCCGATAAGTCCTCCCTGATCATCGATCATGGGTGTTTTTTTAGTCTCCAACAGGGCACGATGGCCATCGTCGGCAAAAGTCACCCACTCCTCGTTTATAGAGGTCATCCCGGCGGCAACGGCCTTTCGGTCATATTCGCGGAAGAAGTCCGCCAGATTTTTTTCCACAAAGTCATAATCCGTCTTGCCCAATATATTTTTTTCTTTCGCGCCGAGAAAGCGCTCGAACATCTTATTGCAGGCCAAAAAGACACCATCTGGGTCTTTCAACCAGACCAGATCGGGAATGCTATGCAGCAGTGCGCGCAGAAAGCCTTCACTCTCTCTCAAAGATTGTTCCATCCTTTTTCGTTCAGTGATGTCTGTTGCAAAGGAACAGTTGTATTCCTTACCTTCAAAGACCACATAGTTGGCCCTGATTTCCACAGGATATACATGGCCGTCTTTTCTACGATGGAGAGACTCGAATCTGCTTGTCCCGTTCTTCTTTAAATCACACCAATTCCGGGCAAATACCTCTGAAGTAAAGATCGGGTCGATATCCTGGACGGAGAGTTTCAGCAGCTCTTCGCGTGAATACCCCAATACCTGACAGGCTGCATCGTTAACATAAAGGAAGCTCCCATCTTCAATCGTCCAGAATGCCTGATCAACTGTTTTGTCAACGGTATACTGGGTAAGCCGCAATGCCTCTTCGGTCTTCTTGCGGGCATTGATATCACGTACAATGGCGATTACGCACCTCTGACCTTCGAAGGCGACAATTTTCAGATTCACCTCAACCCAAAACAGATCACCATTTTTTTTTCTGGCCCTCCATTCGAAAAGATGTTGTTCGCCACTTGCCGCCTTCCGAAGGTTCTTTTCGGCTTCGGATTTTCCATATGGAGGTATACCTTGGCTAAGAGCTTCCACATCCAATTGAATTATTTCTTTTTTAGAGTATCCGTACATTTCCAACGTCCGCTGGTTTACGTCAAGTATGCGTCCGTCTTGGGCATCATGGATAAAAATGGCGTCATTTACGGCTTCGAATATGTCCTGGTAGCTGAATTTTCCGTTATCAAGCATTTTCAAAATTTGCTTGCACTCTGATTCTGCTTTTTCCAGCACGCGTACCCGGTTTTTGAGTTGTTCATATGTGGGTTTTTGAGTCATGTTCAGCACCAATACATTTCCCAAAGTTCCTGTGAGCATGCATCATTTTAATTTTTGCTTTCTGCAGCTTCTTGGATAGCGAAGGTATTAGACGGCCTCATTGCCGTATTGTTTCACATCTATTCGAACGATGAAATCGGTTTGGCCTGCAAATTAGCCGGCCAAACCACCACTGTGCAGGTATAGATGGCAATTTCCGGCCATCCCGGCGTCGATCTATCTATCCTACTGCAATGACGGATTAGGCGCAATTTTTAATTTTGCCGTGATATTGATATTTACATCCTATTCTTGAGGTCCTGCAATCATGCGTACCGGTTGTGGCAAAGCGAAGCCGCAATCCGCGTATAGCCTGAGAGGTCGCGGAAGAGACCGCCCTTTCAGGCGGCCCCCGCACAGATCCCGCGGCGTGCGGAACTAACGCACCGGGCTCCTATCTTGGGTATTTGGCGTAAAAGCGCACGTTAGGATATGGATGCTGTACAGTGGGTACCGGGATCCATCGCTTCACGATAGGCTGGAATCGCTGCCGGTTCATGCGCCACTTCTGGCCCCGGCGTCTCAACCTCTTGAACCAATAGCGGGAAATTTCCGTTCGGAACATATTCATGACGTGAAAGTCCAGTCCGCGTTAAATTGCAGGTTGGGTGCCGCTGTTGACACGCTGTGCACGCCTTCGTCTTTTGCCCTGATAAATCTCCTCGTCCGCTCGGGCCAATAAGTTTTTTAGCGACTGCCCATCCTGTGGTTCGGCAGACAGCACGCCAACAATGAAGTTGAAAGGTCACGGTGTCGTGCATGCCGTCACGATCACTGCACGCGTCCCTTTCTGCCTAGGAACCGGCATACCCTTAGGGCTTTCTCCCATAAACACCGGAACGTTTCGGTCAAAAAGGAGCTTAAGCGGCGCGCACATGTTTCCCTAGTGGGTCGGCGTTCCAATAACCAAGGCATCAGCGTTCTGAATTTTATTACCCACTGTGTGCGCACCATCTCGAGGCAGTATACATGCGCCTTTCTCTCGGCAGGCCATGCAGCCTTTGCAATATCCCATATTGAGGCTGCATACGTCAATCCAGACGATGTCATGCTTTACTAATAGTGATTCAGCTACAGACTTGAGGAGTGAAACGACTGTCCCGCTTTGTCGGGGACTTCCGTTAAGAACTAAAATTTCCATCTTATATTTTTCCTTCCAACGCTCGGGCTGAAAAGCGCGCGGCGGTTTTTTGCGCACCCTCATCAAGCCCGATGATGTTGGGTATAGGCGTCAATTTCATGCACCATCAACAAGAGACAATTGGCAGTCTGATCGTAAACGTCGTGCCACGCCCCAGTTCGCTCTGCACATCAATATTGCCGTTATGGCTTTCGATGATGCGATACGCTATGGATAATCCCAAACCCACTCCACTACCTACTTCCCGTGTGGTAAAAAAGGGGTTGAATATGTTTTGGATATCGTCTATCGGTATCCCCACGCCGTTATCCGAAATCTCTATGCTAATGTAATTGTTTTTCACTTCGGTTGTTATGGTTATGATGCCGTCTGCTTCTATCGCCTGGATTGCATTGCGGATTAGGTTGATGAACATTTGGTTCAATAGATGTGGATTGGCAACCGTTTTTGGCAGATTGCCTAGGTTCCTTACGACACGCCCCTTCTTGCTGATTTCATTATCGAGCATCAACAGAGCCGATTCTATCTCCACATTCAAGTCAACGATGCGCATTTCGCTTTCGCTGGACGAGGCAAACGCCAGTAAGCTTGAGACGATGGTTTTGACCCGGTGCAGGCCGTTCAACGATTCATCAATAACTTCCGGCAGATCGTCCTTTAAGTAGCAATAATCTTCACTATTGATGATATGCCGAATCTCTTCCTGGATTTCCAGTGCTCTCGAAGTTTCGTTCCCGGCGCTCACCACAAGCTTCTCCACCGAATCGATATAGTTAAAGACCTCGGAAACGTGATTTCGAAAAGTCGACATATTGCTCATAATAAAAGAGGTGGGATTATTAATCTCATGGGCCACTCCTGCGGCAAGTTGGCCGATGCCGGCCAGCTTTTCGGCGCGGACTAGTTGGCTTTGCGTCTTCTTCAATCTCTCCAGCGTTTCCCTTATTTCATCGAACGCCTTTTCTCTTTCTTCTACAATTCTACACAGTTCGATTCCTGCAACAATTTCACCCTTCTCGTTCCGAAGCACGGATGCGATGTTCTCGAACCGGAAGGGACGGCCATCTTTTGTAATTCCCACACGCAATACCTTTATTGCCTGTCCGGTTCGATACGACTCAATTATCGGACAGCCTTCGCATGCCGAGCTTCGTTTTTCGTATATGTTGTAGCAATAATCACCAATGTGCGATCCGAAGGTGTCGATCATGAATTTGTTCTGATAGACAATCCGCATATTCCTGTCTTGGATACTGAGCCCATCTCCCATCGACATCATGATATTAGCCAGGATGCTGGCTGGATCGTCCAGCAACTTTCTTGCCGCGTTGAAACAATCATCCTGATAAGTTTCGCCTATCAATTTGTCTTTTTTTGTCTTCATTTTTTTTACCTCCCAAAATACCGCGAAAGCCGAAAAATTATAAGACAAAGGTCAACATTATATTTGGTGGCATACACCTTAATGTTGGAATCGTATATTCATGACAGCACTATTTTCACCGGGCCGCAAATAGCTTGCATCCTATTTTACAATTATTCTTATTTCTCGATCATTGTCTTCCTGGTCAAAGCGCTGAAATTCCGTAATGAGGCGCAACCTGCCTGCCGCCCGGATTCCGGCTTTTGCCGCAATGACCGCGGCAGGCTGTTTTTTGTCGTGCCACGGCAACAGCCGGCTGATGAGTGAGATTATGGATGGCGCAAGGGCTCACGCTGCCGGATGTGCCGGGCATGTCCTTTCAGAGCCTGCGGTGGAACAGTACAGCTTTTGTGGAATGATACTTTTTTATAGGACAGCCCCTCGCAGCAGGTCAAGGCAATTAGTCCGCGGGTCACCCTTCACAGGGTGTGCAGCGCTTCGGGGGCGATGAAGCCCACCACCGGATCGCCCGGGGACAGTCGCATTTGGAAGACTGTAGCCGCCGTGAGCAGGGCGCGGTAGTCCAGGGCGGGTGTGTGCACGGTCACTTCGCTGAACATGCCCTGGTGGGCGAGGCTGCGCACGGTGCCCGCCATGGGGTTGGCAAGGCCGTCCACCGGTCCCGGGGGGTGCAGATGCACGTCTTCAGGCCGAAAGGCCAGGTAGCGGTGGCGGGTTTCGGGTGGATGTCCGAGCTGGAAGCGGTGCGCACCGATTGTTGCCTGGCGGCCCTCGAAGCAGGCCTCGAACAGATTGTGCATGCCCACGAAGCGGGCGGTAAAGGGGGTGGCCGGGCGCATGAAGATCGCCTCGGCACTGCCGGTCTGTTCGATGCGGCCGCCGTTGATGATCGCGATGCGGTCGGCCAGGTAGCGGGCCTCGGCAAAATCGTGGGTGACCATGAGCACCGTGATGCCGGTATTGGCGTGCAGCGTTTTGAGCAGATCGCGGATCTCTTCTCTGAAGTTGGGATCCAGGGCCGACAAGGGCTCGTCCAGCAGCAGCAAATCGGGCTCCACCACCAAGGCGCGGGCCAGGGCCGCACGCTGCTTTTCGCCGCCGCTCAAATTCACCACGCTGCGGTGCAGCAGGCCCTCCAGGCCAAGAGCCTTTACCAGATAGGCGAACTGACGTTCGCTGCGCGGGCGTTCGGCACGGCAATAGCGCAGTCCGTATTGGATGTTCTCGCGCACGGTGAGGTGGGGAAACAGGGCGCTGTCCTGGTAGACGATGCCGATGCCGCGGCGCTCCGGGGCCAGGCGGGTGACTTCGCGGCCCTTGAGGTGAATGCTGCCCCGGGCCACGGGCAGCAGGCCGGCCACGGACTCCAGCAGCACGGTCTTGCCCGCGCCGGTGGGTCCCAGCAGGACGAAGAATTCGCCGGTTGCCGCGTGCAGTGAAACCTTGTTCAGCGTGAAATCGGGCAGGCGGACGGTGAGGTTCTCGATGCGGATCACGGCGTTTTTCTCCGGACGGTGGCTCTGGGCCGGGCGAAGATCCGCAGCAGCACGAAGAGCAGCAGGCAGACCAGGATCAGCCAGACGGCCACGGGCTGGGAGTATTTGAGGCCGTAGGCGGTGAAGCGTTCGTAGATCATCACCGGGGCCACCATGGGGTGGTAGGCCACGATGACGATGGCGCCGAATTCGCTGATGGCCCGGGCCATGCACATGATCACACCCACCACCAGGGAGCGCCAGGTCAGCGGAAAGGTGATGCGCCGGAAGGTGGCCGCCGGCGAGGCGCCCAGGGAGCGCGAAACATTTTCCAGCCGCCGGGGAACCGACTCGAACCCGGTTTTCACCGTATTGATGAAAAAGGGCAGGCCCACGAAAAGCATCACCGCCACGATGCCGGTGGTGGTGCCCATGATGCGCACCCCCAGATCGGCCATGACGCGGCCCAGCCAGTGGTTGCGGCCGGCCAGGCTCAGCAGGGCGATACCGATGACCGGGTGGGGGATCATGATGGGCAGGTCCACGGCGCTTTCCACCAGTTTCTTGCCCCGAAAGTCATGGCGCGCCAGCAGATAGGCAAAGGGCGTGCCCAACACCAGGGCGATAAGCCCGGCGCACAGGGCCGTGCCGATGCTCAGGGCGATGGCGCGGGTCACATCGGCGTCCCGGGCGGCGGCGATCATGTCTGCTGCCGACGGCTGCAGAATCATCTGGGCCAGGGGCAGCAGGATGAAAAGCACGATCAGCAGGCTGCAGGCCACGGCCAGGCCGGTGAACGGGTCCGGCCGGGGCCAGCCACGCAACAGTTTCATGGATCAGGGGCGCACTTCCACCCGCGCCTGCAAGACCGGCGGCAGCAGGCCCTGCATCGCGGCGTCGGGCACACGGCAGGGGATAAAGGGCGGCTGGCCCATGTCGGCAAGCACTTTGAGACCGCCGTCCGGTGCGAGCAGGTAGGCCATGAAAGCCACGGCGCCGTCCCGATTGGGGGCGTCCTTGATCAGGGTGATTCCGTAAGTGCAGGATTTGCCCGTGCGGGTAATCCAGGTACCGGGCTTTTTGCCGCTGACCTTGACCTGTGCCTGGGCGTAGAATTTGTCGAATTTATAGTTGCCCAGGTTGATGTGGTCATCCAGGGTGACGTACTTGAGACCGTGCTGCACGGCCACAGAGAGGTACTCCCAGGCATAGTCCATGTTGCCGGTTTTGAGCAGGGACACCAGCTCCACCGACTTGGGACGCACGTTGGCCATGGGGCGGTTGGCCAGCAGGCGATCGGACAGACCCGCCTGGCCGGTGAATTTTTCAGCCAGCTGCAGCACCATGAGGCTGCGGTAGCCGCAGGGGTCCAGGTTTGGGTCGGAGTGACCCCAGACCACCCCTTTGCGGCCCAGGATGTCCGTCCAGTTGTCGGCATTGATTTCGGCGGCGAAACGGCTCCGGTCAGTGTAGCACAACACGAGCTGGTTGGCGGCGAAACGGATGTTCCAGTCGGCATGAGTGGGCATCAGGGTTTTGTCGATGACGGTGAAATCGGCCGATGCCATGATGTCGGCGGGCTTGCCCAGCTCGGAAATCATACGGGCCATCTTGGTGCTGCCGCCGGCCTCGCGCTGGATGTCGATGTCCGGGTGCATGGCCTCGAAGTCGGCTTCGATTTTGGCGAAGGGAACGGTGAGGCTGCCGGCGTGGAAAACGATCACTTTGTCTTTGGCCAGGGCGGTTCCGGACACGGCAACGGCCATCACGGCCATCAGCACAATACGGCACAGTCGAGGTGATTTCATCATAGGCTCCTTGTTCTTCGTTCAGTGGGTCAATGGGTTCGATCCGCCGGTCCGTTCACATGCGGGCGGGACAGCAGAGAAGTATTTTATGGTCCGGCGGCAGATGGCGGTCAATTATTTTTTATGAGCATATGCTTATTTCACCAGGCCTTACCCATAGTGACTTGAACTGACATAAAAATGGGCATTGCGGCGCCGATCGGCCGCTGCCGGGGTGCTGTGGTTCCCTTCGGCAACGGCCACCGGAACAAGCGCTCATCCGGAAATGGTATCTTGGACCCTGGCCTGAACCACAAGCTATCATTTCTGGATGGACAAGTAATTCCCGGCTCCCGCCTTGGCGCACGGGAGCCGGGGCAACTGGCCTTATGGGAGTTGGGAGGTGGGTTAAAAGGCCAGCCGCATACCGGAGAAGCCCTGTGTAACGCGCGTTGGAAATGCATTGGACAGCGCAACCATGGCGCCTTCGCCCGTGCAGTGGCAGGGCACCATAGAGCGGGGCGATAACTGCTGTAAATCGGAAATCGTCGCTTCGATACGCTGGCGGTCTGTCTGCAGCAGGTGGAAACCGCCGATGACCCCGACAATGGTATCGATACCGGACAAAAGGCGGATATGCTCGAGGGTGTTCACCAGGCCGGCGTGACAGCAGCCAACGCAGACCACCAGGCCGTCGGAGGTCTCGATCCAGAGGGCCATATCGTCTTCGATGGGATCGGGGCGCTGCCCCCTCGGGTCGAGGAAAAAGGGGCCGCCACCGCCCTTGTAGCCCTTGAGCCGCGGAATGGGGCCGGTAAGAAAGACGCTTTCCGAAATGGCCGCGGGCTTGGAAACCCAGTGCATTCGCGTGGACGGCACCTTGTCGATGGCCGACATGGCGCTGCGCGGCATGTGAATGGGACGCGCCAGCCCGTTGACGCAACTGTATCTAGGCTGCACCGCGGCCGGGTGGCAATAGACCTCCAGTTTGGGGTTGGACTGCAGCATGTACGCCACGCCGCCGGTGTGATCGTAATGGCCGTGGCTCAGGGCCATGGCGTCCGCCGATTCCAATTGGATCCCGAACTCTCGGGCATTCAATGGCAGGGCGTGTCCCTGGCCGGTATCGAAAAGGATGTTGCCTTCATTGGTTTGGATCCAGAGGGACAATCCATGTTCTCTGGCCGAAGGCGGCTCGGCGTGGTTGTCCACCAGTATGGTGATGGTGATATTTTCAGCAGTCACGGCCGGCTCCTTTTCTTGATCATGTAATCGTGGACGGCGGCCTGAAGCGTGCCGGCTGCCAGGAAGGCGCAATGCTCATCTTCTTTAGGGAATCGCCCCAGCCGCGCCAGCACGGCCTCCCCGTCGATATCGGCGATCTCGTCGGGGCTCCGGCCCAGGGCCATTTCAACGGCAAAGGAGCCGCACACGGAACTCGATCCGCAGCCGTCGGTGACATAAGCGGCATCGGTGACCCGCTCCCGGTCGAATTTCAAAAAGATCTCCATGGTGTCCCCGCAGGTTCCGGTCACCCGGGCGCTGGCGTCCGGATCGGGCATGCGGCCGCAGTATCTGGGATTGCGCCAGCGCTCGAAGCCGGCTTCGCCGAAGGCCTGCCGGGTCTCTTCGAATATCTGCGCCTGCAGATTATCGATGAAGGCATCCAGGGGATCGCTCATTTTGCTCTAGACTTTCGTATTTGGGATTCGATGGCTTCCATTTCCTGTTTCAGCTGACGGGCCCGGGCCTTGAGCTGTTCAACCGAACCCGTGGCAAAGGCCTGCTCGGCCCCGACCGGAGCGCCGGACAAGGCCCTGCCGCGCCCCTGGCCCATGCCACGGCCGCCGCCCATACCCCGTCCGCCGCCGCCCATGCAGCGCCTTCCACCGCCCATACCCATGCCGCGGCCGAAAGAAGCTGCCGCTCCTGCCGGAACAGCGGCATCGCCGGCACTGCCGAACTTTTCCGGCACGTTGGTGCCGGTGGCGGTCAACTGGCCGCTCTTGAAGCGCGCCACGGCATCTCTTACGGACCCTTGCTGGCCGGTGTAGACCGTGATACCGGCGGCCGAAAAGACTTGGGCGGCTTTGGGGCCACAGTTGCCGGTCAGGACACACTTGACCCCCTGGTCCGCCACGAAACTGGCCGCCTGGATACCGGCACTGCCGGAAAGCGCTGCGTTCTGGTTGTCAAAAATCGTGTAGCTCATGTCGTCGGTTTCCACGACGATAAAATGGGCGCATCGCCCGAAACGCGCGTCGATCGGGCTGTCCAGATCCTTTCCTGAAGCGCTGATGGCAATTTTCATGTTGTTCTCCGTTTCCTGATCATTTGTTTGTTCCTCAAAAACCCCGACCCGGGTCCGGTTCGCCGCCATGCGGCTTTTCCGGCGGGCGTTTTTCAAAGTCATTGAGACATCAGCGAATTTTCGCTGACCGCCCGCCACAGATCATCGATGGCGCGCCCGGCCATGGAGCCGGGGGCGACCTCAACGATGGTTTTTCCCTGGACCATGGATTCCACAAATGCGGCATCAAAGGGAATGCGTCCCACTACGGGCAGCCCTTTTTCCGCGGCCAGACGTTCGATGGCCGCCGTATTATCGGCGTTCAAATCGGACTTGTTGATGCACACCATACCGGGAATTCTGAAATGCCGCCCCAGTTCGATCACCCGCTGCATGTCGTGCATCCCCGAAACGGTTGGCTCGGTGACGATGAGCAGGGCCGTGGCACCGCCCAGAGAGGCAATCACCGGGCACCCCACACCGGGCGGGCCATCGGTGATCATCATGTCCAGGCCCTTATCCTCGGCCAATTTTCGGGCCTCCTGGCGCACCAGGGCCACCAGCTTTCCGGAGTTTTCCTCGGCAATGCCCAGCCGTGCATGCACCATGGGCCCGAATCGCGTGTCGGAAATATACCACTGCCCGCAGGTTTTGATGGGAAAGTCGATGGCTTGTTCGGGACATAGATCCACACACACCCCGCAGCCTTCGCATTCGATGGTGTTTACCCTGAAGTCGGGGCTGATGGCGTCGAAGCGGCACAGGTCACGACACAGGCCACATGCCGTGCATTTGTCCGGGTTGATCACCGCCACGCCGCCGCTCTTGAAATCCGTGCTCTGACAGATATGCGGGTCCATGAGCAAATGCAGGTCGGCGGCATCGACGTCTGCATCACACAACACATTGTTGCCGCAAAGGGCGGCGAAAGCCGCCGTCAGGCTTGTCTTGCCCGTGCCGCCCTTGCCGCTGAGAACCACCAGTTCTTTCATTGCCAATCGTCTCCTTCAGCCCGTCAGCTGCTCGATATGGGCGGCCATCTGTTGAAATTTCGCCTTCCACAGGGGCATGGACGCCACCATCAGTCCGCCCCGGGCATAGGTTTCGGCAATACTACGCTGGAATGGAATCTCCATGAGAACGGGCATTTTTTCCGCCGCAGCATAATGGCGCACGTCGTCATTGCCCATGTCGGCGCGATTGATCACCAGACCGTGGGGGATGCCCAGCACCTTGACGGCCTCGACCGCCAGTTTGAGATCGTGTAAACCAAAGGGGGTGGGCTCGGTGACCATGAGCACGAAATCGCTATTCTTGACGGCCGCGATCATGGGACACGACGTTCCCGGCGGCGCATCGATGATGGTGATTCTTCCGGGAACGGCAAATGCCCGCACCTTGTCGATCAGGGGAGGCGACATGGCCTCGCCGATGCGCAACCGGCCATGGGCAAATTCCACCTGTCCCCGGACACCTTTTTCCAGAACACCCAGCTCCCGGCCTTTCTCGGTGACGGCACCTTCAGGGCAGACGACCGTGCAGCCGCCGCAGCCGTGGCACAATTCGGGAAAGGTCAGGACGGTGTCCCCGGCGATGGCAATGGCTTTGAAACGGCAAATGTCGACGCACTTGCGGCAATAGGAGCACTTGTATTCGTCGATTACCGGAACCGGTGTATAGGCTGTTTCACGATGCTCGATCTCCGGTTTGAGAAAAAGGTGGGCATTGGGCGCTTCCACATCGCAATCCAGCAGCATCACCCGTTGGTCCAGGGAAACGGCCAGATTGGTGGCCACAGTGGTCTTGCCGGTGCCGCCTTTTCCGCTTGCCACGCTGATGATCATGGTTAAACGCTCCTGTTGTCCCTTTTTTCCCGATGATGAAATCCTAAACCCGGACACCCATTAAAAGACTTCGGGTCGATAGCCCTCCGGCAGATGGGCCGACCCCTTGATGCAGGGAATGCTCACGGCTGCCGACAACTTTTGCATGACCTCGTCGGGCCGGGCGCACAGGCCATCGCCCATTACCCACCGGCCGTCCTCTTTATGGGAAAAGGCACAGGTGGCCAGATGAATGGCCTCGGCACCTTTTTTTTCCAGGATTCTGGCGTAACCCGCCAGGTGGTCCCCGGGGCACGAACAGGTAAACAAGCCGACCAGCTCCGCCTGGTCATACTCCTGAAACCCCTGGCGGGTCTCGCTGATGCAGGTCAGGCATCCGGTCATCGGACACTTGCCGACATTTCGTTCGCAACGAATCAATCCGATTTTGGCCACTGTGCTGTCCCTTTCTTCGGGCCCGATGTGCTGCGCCATATCCCCTATGCGGCCCTGACTTTGATCCCGGCCGTCATCAGGGGCTTGATGATCTCCCGCATGCGACAGGCCGCCGGGCCGGTGGAGTCCATTTGAACCGACACCTGGCCGCTGTCGCCGGCAATGGCCACAGCCGGGTCGATGGGAATTGACCCCAAAAAGGGCACGCCCATTTCCACCGCCATGCGTTGTCCGCCCCCCGAGCCCAGAATGGGGGTGACCTCGCCGCACTTGGGGCAGGCAAAACCGCTCATATTTTCGATGACGCCCAATACCGGCACCTTGAGATGCCGGCAGAACGTGATGGATTTGCGTACGTCCACGGCAGCCACTTTCTGGGGCGTGGTGACGATCACCGCGCCATCCAGGTTTTTGATCAGCTGACAGACGGACAGGGGCTCATCGCCGGTACCGGGGGGCGAATCCACCACCAGGACATCCAGGTCGCCCCATGCCACATCCTGCAGAAACTGACGGATGGCGTTAGCTTTCATGGGGCCCCGCCAGATAATGGCGTCGTCCTGGCTGCTGAGGAAAAAACCCGGGGAGATCACCTTGATGCCGCTGACTTCCACGGGAACCAGTTCCGTGCTGTTACCTTCGGGGGATCGTCCCTCGAGTCCCATCATGGTGGGAATGCTGGGTCCGTGAATATCGACGTCCAGCAATCCCGTTTTGAGGCCCGCCATCATCAGCCCCGCGGCCAGGTTCACGGCAATGGTGCTTTTCCCCACCCCGCCCTTGCCCGACAGCACAACGATCTTGCGCTTGACACGGCAAAGCCTGGATTCCAGTTTTTGACGGCTTTTGTAATCTTCTTCACTTTCGCCCGGCCGGCGCGTGGCGGCCGAGCATTGACTTTGACTGCATGAATCACATGTGCCCATGTCCAATTCCTTCCAGCGGGGTTGCACTGCGCCGATCAATGTCCAGCGGCACTGAAAAACACCCTATTGCATATCATCCAGCTGTTTATTGATGGCGTCCAGTTCCGACTGCAGGACCTGCGACCGCCGTTTCAACGCCGCCTGATCGGCCGGCCAGTCGGCCCTGCCCACCGGGCCGCCGTAAGGCCGGGAACGCATCCATCCCGGCAGTCCGGTGGCAAAATACTGGTTGCGCCAGCCGCGACCGCCGGATGCACTGCGAAACCCGCCACCGCGCCCGGCACCCGTGCCGAAACCGCGTCTGCGCCCGATAAAGGCATAGTCCAATCCGGCACTGCCGGCGCAATAACCGGCCCTTCGTCCCGTCATCGCGCCCATTCCCATCGGTCCTGTTCGATCACCACCCGGCATGATACACCTCCTTATTGTCTGGTCATCGCTGCGCCGCACTTGGCGCAGGTTTTGTTCATGCAGGGGACCCCCCGCTGATGGGGCTCCTGGTGCCCGCACTTGGGGCAAACGCACATTGCGCTGGCTGCCGCCGCCCCGGGTCCTCCGGTGTTCTGACGGCCTCGGCCCTGGCCGCCGCCCCGGCCCCCGCCGCCTCTTCCGCCGCGGCCCTTTCCCTGGCCGCCGCCCTGGTTTGCATTCATAAGCCCCTCCTTGTTGTGCGTCGTCGGTTCCTGACCAAACTGCCATCCGCCGCGTCTTCTGCAGCCCGGCATGAGAAAAGCGTCGCTGCACAGCCCGCCGCATTGCCATGCATCGATGACCGCATCCAGATCTCCATTGATAAAGGCCACCAGTTCGATGCCGTACGCGGCCACCATGCTCTGCACGGAACGCGAAATCGCCCCGCAAACCAAAGTCTCCACGCCCATTTCGGCAAGTTGGCGCGCCTTGTAGGCGGGCATTTGCGTGTCAAGGGACACCCGGGTCTGGGCCACGATACGCCCCTGGTCCGATTCCACCAGGTGAATCTGGCGGGCCACATCAAAAAGGGGCGCGATTCGGTCGTTCCATACGGTGAAGGCTGCTTTCATTCGATTGATTCTCCAATGCGTAGGAAATGCAGAGCCTGTGCCACATTATACCGACGGGCAAAAAAATATTAACCCTCTTATATTATACAGATATTCTACAAAGAAACACTATGGCGGGACAACATTGAGTCGCATTAAGAAAACTGTCTGAATTTATACAGTAGCATTATCGCTACCTTTTTTTGCGCGGCGATCGACCGTCCCCGGGTGGCAGGACGATTCCCAGCTTGTTGATTTTTCGGAAAAGCGTGCTTTTGTGTATGCCCAATTCCTTAGCAGCGGCCAGCCGGTTGTAGCCGCTGCGTTCAAGCGCAGCGCGAATGCTCTGGGCATCGAGCATTTCCCGGGCGGTCTTCATGCTGGTATCGCGCCAACGGCCGGAGCTGTGTGCCGTTAGTTCTTCCGGCAAGTGCTCGATACCGATCAGCGCACTGCCGCAGAGAATAAACGCACGCTCGATGACGTTTTCCAGTTCACGCACATTGCCGGGCCAGTGGTGGGCCATGAGCAGGGAGAGCGCTTCACCCGAAATGCCTTGAATGGATTTTTGCTGCAGGCGGTTGAAACGGTCGATAAACTGCTTCACGATAATGGGGATGTCTTCTTTCCGGCGGCGCAGGGGCGGGAGCTCCACCCGTACCACATTGACCCGGTAATAGAGGTCCTCACGGAAGTTTCCGTTGCGGGTTTCCTCGGACAGATCCTTGTTGGTGGCCACCACGATGCGCACATCGGCCGTTTCAGATCGCGTTGCCCCAAGGGGTTCGTAGGTCCGCTCCTGGAGCACGCGCAGCAGCCGGACCTGTAAGGCCGGGCTGATTTCGGCAATCTCGTCCAGGAACAGGGTGCCGCCCCGGGCCAGGGCGAAACGGCCGGGCTTGTCTTTGGCGGCGCCGGTAAATGCGCCGGCCTTGTAACCGAAAAGCTCCGACTCCAGCAGGGTGTCGGGAAGGGCCGCGCAATTGACCGCAATGAAAGGCTTTTTCTCCCGGGGGCTCAGGGCATGAATGGTGCGTGCCATGAGCTCTTTTCCGGTGCCGGTCTCGCCGTAGACCAGCACCGTGCTGGGGCTGGCGGCAATGGCGGGCAGCACTTCAAAGACTTTCTGCATCAGCATGCTGCGGCTGACCAGATCGCCCACCTGAAACCGGCCCTCAAGCTCACGGCGCAAGGCCTCCACTTCGCTCATATCCCGGAAGGTCTCAACCCCGCCCACCACCTTTCCTGCAGGGTCCTTTAAAACCGCGGTGGAGACACTGATGGGCAACCGTGCGCCGTCAGCACCAATGATGTACCCCGATTTGCCGACAATGGGTTCCCCGGTTTTGCGCGTCTGGCGCAGGGCGCACTCGGTTTCGCACATGCTGGAGCGGAACACTTCGGAGCAGAGCCGGCCGATGGCTTCCCGGCGGGGAACCCCGGTGATTTCCTCGGCCGCCCGGTTGAAGGAAGTAATCCGCCAGTTCAAATCCACAGTGAACACCCCGTCGGATATGCTCTCCAGGATGGTCTCGGTCAGTGCGGGCAATACCGGTTCCAGGCGCTTTTTGGATTTGGCCATGGCGATGGTCCCGTCCGGGCGCCGCCGCCCGGTGCGCGGGACGGCATGACGCCTTGTTTTGGGCTTATGCTCAAAACGTGCTATTACGCTATCGGCACCCCCGTGTCAAGGTCCGATGGCGGTTCGACTTGCGGGTCTTTGGCATCCATGGGGATCAATTGTGCCCCCGACCCTGCTTTACGGTTTAAAATATTCCATTTCCGGCTTCTGCGCCTGAGAGATCGTTTGAAAAACCAATGTGGTGATGGACGCGTGGGCCGGATAAGCATCGGGATAACCGGCTTGCCGCAAGCGGGTTTTATTGGCAGGCGTCAATGCAAGCCCCTTGGCCCACAGCACCATAAACGTGACGATATCGCCGTGGGTCACCGCGGCGATGCGCCGCCCCGGCCGGTTACCGAGCTCGCGTCGGATGAATTTCAATGTTCTCTCAACCACCGCCTCGGGCTGCTCGAAACAAGCGGCGGCGTCCGTGTAGATATCGCCGTTGCGATCGTCTACCTCTTGCCCTGGACAGCCCTCGTAGGCGGTGTACACCTCATTGAGCAGGCTGGAGATATGCAGCTTGAGCGGACCGCACTGGCGGATAATCTCCGCAGCCGTTTGCCGGGCCCGCAGCATGGGGCTGCTGAAGACGGCATCGATGCCGCCTGCCCTGAGCCGGATTCCACTGGCCCGGGCCTGCCGCCGGCCGTAGTCGGTCAAGCGGAAATAGGGCAGGCGCCCGTATAGAATCTGCCGGGGGTTGTGGACTTCCCCGTGCCGGATCAAATGAACAATGGTGGGTATTGCGGGCATCCGTGTGTTCCTGTGGTGAGTTTCGAAGGGGACGTATATCAGGTTATAAGTTAATCAAAAATTAACTTATAACCTGATATACGTCCCCTGTTTTCACGGGCCAACGGACCATTCAGATGTGCTTGTGCGGTTGCAGGCCCTGCGGGTGCGCATGCTGATGCACATGGGGGTAATGCCGTGAATCGACCACGATTTTTCCATCCTGCAGGGTGTGATAGGCATTCACCATGTCGGCCATAAAATCAAATTCATGCGAAATCAGGATGTAGGATAGATCCAGTCCGTGCAAAACCCTCTTGAGGCGCGCTTTGGTCTGTTCATCCAGGCCGCTGGTGGGTTCGTCCAGCAAAAGCACATCGGGTTCCATGGCCAGCACGGTGGCAAGGGCCACCAGCCGTTTTTCACCCCCCGACAGCTTATAGGTCACCCGGTCTTCGAACCCGTTCAGGCCCAACTCACCGAGCACGCGACGGGAAACGGCAATGGCGTCCGCCTTGCGCTTGCCCATGTTCAGGGGACCGAAGGCGACGTCCTCGAGTACGGTGGGGGAAAAGAGCTGATCGTCGGCGTCCTGGAACAGCATGCCGATGCGCCGGCGCACGGCAATAAAATCCTTTTCCTGGCGGACCGGTTTGCCGAAGATTTCAATGTCGCCGGACTGCGGGGTGATCAGCCCCATGATGATATGGAAAAGGGTGGTCTTGCCGCTTCCGTTGGGAGCCACCCAACCGATACGCTCGCCGCGGTGCATGGTAAAATCGAGGTCCTTCAATACCGGCCCGCGTCCGGGATAAGCATAGTGGATATGCCGCAGCGCAATGATGGTTTCGTTGGTGTTCATGGGGAAGCGTTTATCATACTATCCATTTTTTTATAACCATTTTGACGGTCGCCAACGGGACCGCCTTGAAAATATCGTGTCGAGCCTTGATGGTGTGTGTTCCGTTTCAAGTTTCGGAATTTTATTTACAGGCAAAGGATCATCCCGGATTCATTATAAAATCGACGACAACCACAACGGCCGACCTGAAAAGGGGGATCAATTCATTACCCCTGGGGCCAATTCTGCCTTTTTCTGATCAGTATCCCTGCCGTTCGTCGCAAAACGGCAATGCAATTGACACGGCCGGCCGGCTCCGGTATAGGTGAAGCAGATCACAATACCAGGTGCTGCCGGATGAAATACTATTTTTTAAATGCCGCAGCCGCCGCGAGAAGCACAGCTCGGGCGGTGGAAAGCGGCACATAAGCCAATTTCGAAAACCACGCCACGGGCTGTAGCGGTCGGCCGGTGGCATTTTCTTACCCCGGATCGACTAAGCGGTCCGGGGTTTTTTATGGACAAAGGAGAACCGCATGAGTGAAGAAAAAAGCACCATTCAGTTTGCCCGCCGCATGTCCCAGCTGCCCCCTTATCTTTTTGGCATGATCAACCAGATGAAGATGGAAAAGCGATGGAATGGCGACGATGTCATCGATCTGGGTATGGGCAACCCGGTGGACCCGGCCCCCCAGCTGGTCATCGACAAGCTGGTGGAAGTGGCCAACGATCCGAGAACGCACCGTTACCCGGTGGCGGACGGGCTGCGCAACCTGCGCCGTGAAATCGCCAAGAATTATCAGCGCGATTACAATGTCGCGCTGGACGCCGATGCCGAGGTGATCTGCACCATTGGATCCAAGGAGGGCATCTCCCACCTCGCGCTGGCGCTCATCGGGCCCGGCGACACCGTTCTGGTTCCCGCACCGGCGTTTCCCATCCACGTCTATGCGGCCATTATCGCCGGCGGCAGCGTGATTCGCATTCCCCTGGAGGGCGAAGACGCATTTGTCAGCCGCATCGCCATGATGTGCGAAAATGTCTACCCGCGGCCCAAGGTGCTGATTCTCAACTATCCCCATAATCCCACCAGTATTCTGGGCAGCAAAAGCGTTTTTAAAGAGATCATCGCCTTGGCCAAAAAATACCATTTTATGGTGATCCACGATTTTGCCTACTCCAAAATCACCTTCGACGGCTACACCGCCCCCAGTTTCATGGAGGTGGACGGCGCCCGGGACGTGGCCGTCGAGTTCAGCTCTTTTTCAAAATCTTACAACATGGCCGGATGGCGGCTGGGCTACTGCGTCGGCAACCGGGAAATCGTGGCCGGGCTTCGCAAAATCAAAGGGTATTACGACTACGGCATTTTTTCCGCCATCCAGATTGCCGGCATTATGGCCCTGCGCCATTGCGACGAGGATATCGTCCGGCAGGCGGGACTTTACGAGAGTCGCCGCAACGTGATGTGTGAAGGTCTGGCGCGCATCGGCTGGCCGGTGGAACCGCCCGGGGCGGGCATGTTCGTCTGGACCAAAATCCCCGCGCCGTTCGATAAAATGGGGTCCATGGCGTTCTCCATCCAGATGATGGATCGGGCCAATGTGGCCCTGGCGCCGGGAATCGGCTTCGGCGAGGAGGGCGAAGGGTACCTGCGCCTGGCACTGGTTGAAAACGAGCACCGCATCCGCCAGGCCATCCGTCAGATGAAGCGGGCCATGGAGACCATGGCCGATGAAAACATCGTTTAATACGCCTCGCCGGACCACTGCTTCCATGGCCCCCGGAGCGTATTGACCCTGAAACCTTTCGGCGATATGACAGCAGCGCATTGATGCTTGGCATATCAATTCCTTATCCGGGAAAGGATTTTTTCATGGCGGACGCAATGGCCCTGTTGGCCCTCTTGATTGGTCTCGAGTTGGTTTTAGGCGTGGACAACGTGTTGGTCATTGCCATCTTCGTTTCCCGCCTGCCTGAAGAAAAGCGCAAAAAAGCGCGTATCGTGGGACTGGCCCTGGCCATGGTGGCCCGATTGATAATGCTGGTCGTGGTGGTGGCCCTGGCCAGCTTGACCCGGCCCCTCGTTAGGCATTTTTCGGTGCGCGATCTCATTTTGCTGGCCGGCGGTTTGTTCCTGCTCTACAAAGCGGTCAGAGAAATTCATCACACGGTGGTACTGCAGGACGAAAGCGACGCCGCTGCCCCGGGCGCTTCCGGCACAACCATGGCCATTGTGGCCCAGATCGTTTTGCTGGATATTGTCTTTTCCGTGGATTCCGTCATTACCGCCGTGGGATTGACGTCCGAGCTCTGGATCATTGTGACGGCGGTGATTTTATCCTTCATCGGCATTTTGTTCTATGCCGGACCCATTGGCGATTTCATCCTGCGCCACCCTACGCTGAAGATTCTGGCCCTCTCTTTTTTAATCACCATCGGCATTACCATTTTTATGGAGGGTATGCACAAGCACGTGCCCAAAGCCTATATTTATCTTCCCATGGGATTTGCGCTCTTCGTTGAAACGCTGCAAATGCGCTACGAATACAACCGACGCAAGCGAACGGAGCAAAAATCGGCCTGATTGGTCCGGATCGTCAAGGCGCAACCGGCAACGGCCCCGGCGGATGGGAGCAAGGCCTAAACCGTTTTGAGGAATTCACGAATTTCCAATGCGGCGGTACTGCCCTCTCCGGCCGCGCTGACCACCTGTTTGGTGCTGGTATCGCGTACGTCCCCGGCTGCAAAAACACCCGGGATGCTGGTTTCCAGTAGGAAAGGATCCCGGGCTTCGTAACCTGCAGGCCGCTTGCCGGAGCGCAGGAGGCCCTGGCCGGTGACCACGAACCCCCACTGGTCCAGTATAATTCCGCTGCCGCGAAGGAAAGCCGTATTGGGGTCCAGCCCGATGAAAATGAATGCGCCGTCCACAGCCAGCTCGTCGCCCTGCCCGTTGAGGTTGTTGGACAACCGAAGCTTCTTAAGCTTGCTGTGGGCCCCCTCGAAAGCCCGGACTTCCGTGTTCCAACGCACATCGATATGGGGATGGGCCAGCACTTTGTCCTGGATAAAGCGGGTGGCCTTGAATGCATCACTGCGGACCAGGATGGTGACATGCCGGGCGAACTTGGTGAGCAGCAGGCTCTCTTCGGCGGCGCTGTTGCCGCCCCCCACCACGGCCACCTGCCGGCCTTTGTAAAAAGGGCCGTCGCAAGTCGCGCAAAAATGAACCCCCGCGCCCATATATTCGGACTCTCCCGGAACATTGAGGCGCTTATAGCGGCTGCCGGTGGCGATCAGCAGGGCTTTGGCAGTATACACGCTGCCGTCGGCCGTTTGCACGGCACAATAGTTATCCCGCCGCTCAATTCCATCCACATCCTGGGCCTGCAGCAGTTCGGCGCCGAAACGCTCAACCTGCTGCCGGAGTCGATTGGAAAACTCGAGGCCGGCGACACCCTCGGGAAATCCCGGCATATTGTCCAGCTTTTCGGTGCCGGCGGCCTGACCGCCGAAGGCGGCCCGTTCAATGACCAGGGTATCGATGGCCTCCCGGGAAGTATAGACGGCGGCCGTCAACCCGGCCGGCCCGCCCCCCAGGATGATCAAATCATAGTGGCTGCTCCGGGCGACGGTTTTCAGGCCGAGCTTTTCGGCCAGTTGCGCGTTGGTGGGCTCCGCCAGAAAAGTGCCGTCGGCAAACCCGATGGTGGGCACGATACGCTTGCCCCGGTTTTGTTCGATGACCAGCTGCTCGGCGGCACTGTCCTCTTCGATGTCGATCCACTCGTAGGGGATTTGATGTTCGCCGAGAAACTGTTTGCTGCGACGGCAATCCGGACACCAGTGGGCACCGTAAACTTTGATTTCAAAAGACGACATGAAAACTCCTTTGCTTGTTTCAATGCTCCATTGGCGACACTATCGACCCGATTTCCGGATTGTGTCAAACAGCTTCCGGATATCCCCGCAGGCCGCCGTTGGATTATTTTCCGGTTTTAATACATGGCCGGCTGGACGGGCACCGGGATATGCAAAAAAATCCCCGTTGATTTAGGTCGATTCCCTGAATTCCGATTTTATGCCATAGTCGAAATAAGGGGTCAAATCATTGGACAGGAGGACCACATGCCCAATCGCCAGGAACTTGAACGCGAGATAGATCGCCTGAATGCGCTGGTGGCTGAAGCTGAAGCTCGCCTGGGGGCCCATTCGGTCAAACCGGTGTTGATGCAGCGGCTCTTCGAACTGGAGGAAGCACGTGACGATCTCAAGCGGCAGCTTGAAGCGCTCTGCGAAAAAGAAACCCGGCAGCAGTCATGAGCGAAGCGGCTATTTACGCCTCTCGTCATGCAGTCGCTGTTTATTCCGGGAACCGATCTATCCGGCCGCCTGCTCGGCCAAAGTACCGGGGCTAGGCGTGTTTTCGATTTTCGACCGTCATTTCAGCCGGTTTTTCAAATCGCGGTAAAAGCAATGGAAGGCATCGCTCTCCTGCTTGCGCGGTCTGGGCAGGGGCACGGCGATTTCGTCCCGGATGCGGCCCGGGTTGCGCTCCATGAGCAGAATCCGGTCCGCCAGGGTGACCGCCTCACCCAGATCGTGGGTGACAAAGACAATGGTGTGGGAAAGCTCCGCCCAGAGAGAAAGCAGCAGGTTTTGCATCTCTTCCCGGGTCTGGGCGTCCAGGGCGCCGAACGGTTCGTCCATGAGCAGTACCCGGGGGTTCAGAATCAACACCCGTGCCAGGGCCACCCGCTGTTTCATTCCCCCGGAGATCTCTTTGGGAAGATAATCCTTGAATGCGCTGAGCCCCACCATCTCCAGGTAGCGTTGGACTTCCTTGCTGAGCCGGTCCCCGGGCAGGATCGTTTTGGCACCGAAAGCGATGTTCTCGGCCACGGTCAGCCAGGGGAACAGGGCGTCTTCCTGGAAAATCACACAGCGGTCCGGCCCCGGCCGGGTGACCCTGCGCTGCCCGATTTCAATGCTTCCTCCGCTGGGGGACATAAATCCGGCGATGAGCTTGAGAAGGGTGGTCTTGCCGCACCCGCTGGGGCCCAATACACAAACCAGTTCACCCGATTCGATATCGAAATGGACATTGTCCAGCACCGTTGAAAAACCGCCGTCCACATGAAAAATTTTGCTCAGGCTGCGCGCCGTGAGCGTCGGGCACCTTTTTTCGACAATAGCCGGGGAACGGATCAGTTTAAAGGATTCCATCATGTCATTCTCCGCGCCGATTTGAAGCAGAACCGCATCACCGTGTTCAGGCACAGGTCGCTGATGCGCCCCATGGCGGCGATGAGCAGGATGCCCACAATGATGATATCGATACGCCCCAGCATGCGCGCATCCATGATGACGGCGCCAAGGCCGTTGGGCACACCGGTCAACTCACCCAGCACCAGGTAAGCCCAGGAAATCCCCAGTCCCAGGCGCAGGCCGCTGATCATCTGCGGCATGGCGGCGGGCAGCAATATGGCAAAAACACCGCGCAGGCGGCCCACCCCCATCATGGCACCGGATTGATACAGCAGGGGACTGACCTGACGGGCACCGGCGGCGGTATTGAGGTAGATGGGGAAAAACGCGGCCAGGGCCACCAGGAACACGGTGGTGCGCATGCCGATGCCGAACCACACCAGGGCCAGGGGAAGCCAGCTGATGCCCGGAACCGACCGCAATGCATTGATGGAGGTGCTCATGAGCCGGTGGCAGGCGGCAATGCGTCCCGACAGCACGCCGAGAGGAATGGCCAGGGCAACGGCAAAGGAAAATCCCAAGGCGACACGCAGCAGACTGGCCGCGGCATCGGGCAGAAAACGGCCGGCATAGGGAGCGCTGTCGGGCTGGCCGAAAATATAGGTATAAGCGGCCCGGGCGATATGGGCGGGGTCCGGCAGAAGGTAGGCGGGCACCCAGCCGGTCCTGCTCACCAGGAACCAGAGCCCCAGGAAGAGACCCGGAGGGATCCAGGGAAGGTACCGGAAGTAGTGCTCAGACAGTTTCACTCGTTGCGCTCTGATTGAATTTGCTGGACGAATCGAAGGTCGAACAATCGATCGTAGTCCGGCTGCTTTTCAATGACTTTGAGCGCCTGCATACGGGCGCCCAAGGCCCTGGCGCGCTCAATATAGGCGGCATTTATTTCCCAGGCCAGCTCCATGTTGGGCGCCGCCTGGTCCAGAACGATACGGTCCGTACCGAAGGTTGCGGCCTTGTCCAGCCACTGGACCGGATGCTGCTGGAGATAACGGGTCGCCTGCATGTGGGCCTTGACCCACTGGCGCACCTTGTCCGGATGCCGCTCGGCGGTTTTGCGGGTCACCAGCAGCCCGGCGTTGATGGTACCCACGCTGTCATCGAAGTACGGATAGGCCAGGATACGGCCGTAACCGGAATGCACGGCCAGGGTGGGAAATGGTTCGCCGGATAAAAATGCATCGATGCCTCCCCGGGCCAGGGCCAGGCCCATGTCGAAGAAGTCCACGCGAATCATTTCGACATCCTTTTCCGGCGACAACTGGTTGCGGATCAGCGCTTCACGCAGCAGAATTTCATGCATGGTGCCGGGGACATAACCGATGCGCTTTCCCTTGAGATGAGCGATGCTCTGGACAGGGCCGTCCTTTTTCACCGCCAGGGCCGAGCATTTATTGCACAGGGCAGCCACCACGACCACGGGCTGGCCCTGAACGGCGGAATGAATGGCATGGGCCAGGGTAGTGCCGCACATATCCAGGCTGCCGGCCAGCAGGGCGGTTTTCTGGTCGGCCGGGTTGGTGAAGGCGAAGACGCCGACCTTTTGCGACAGAAACCGCTGGTAGTAAAAAGGTTGAATGGTCTGGGGCGTCTTCCAGGTGCCCACCCTGAGGTCTTGTCCGGCAAATGCGGAGGTCGCAACACTAAGCAGTATTACCGAAACTACGGATAGGCAGGCCGGCAGGACTGCACGGCATTTGAACCGGCCCCCCGCGTTCGCCCGGCCCCCGGCTTTGGCCGCAATGATCGTATTCAATGGATTTGACCGACGGGGCAAGCCTAAACAGTATTGAAAAAATGGTTTCACTCTTTACGGTCCTTTTTGTAAGTTTTTTGGCAATCGGGCTTATCCGTAACAGTTGGAAGGCAGTGCCGGATCCCATTCCATCTCTTTCTGAAGGACATGGCAGTGCGCCACGCTCTGGCCGCGGCCCTTCTGGGTGTCAACCTCACCGTCTCTGGGACTGGCTCCCACTTCGGGGAAAAAAAGATTGGCGCCGGCCATAAGCGAAGCGCTGTGAGGTTCGTGGGTGCAGTGCGCCCGGGCAACGGTGCCCATGACCAGGCGTGAAACGGCCACCATGCGGGCCATCTCCAATTCGCTGATCATGCCGAGCGGGGTCATGGGCGATCCCGGAAAGTTGATCCGCCGCATAATGCCGCTGTAAGTGGCTTCATAGCGTCGTGCCAGAAACATGAGGTCCACAATCTCTTCGTGGCTGTGTTCCGGACCCACCGGTTCGACGCAATTCATCCAGTGCAGCCCCACCTCTTTGAACACACGGATGGTCTCGATGCGTTTTTCCCGCTTAAGCGGCGTGTCGCGCCCTTCACCCAGCCGAACGGCGTGGTAAGCGCCCACAAACCCTGCCTCCAGCAGGGCCTCGCCCTCCTTGCGGTTGATATCCCGCGTATTGGCCACGAGGGGAACATCCACCGCCTTTTTCAGCATACGCCCGATCTCCAGAAAGCGCTTAAACGAAAAGTTGCCGGTGGTCATCAGGTTCAGGCCGTCGGCGCCCTGGTCCCGGGCATGCCTGGCCCAGGCCAAAATCTGCGCTTCGCTGAATTCGACGGCTTCCTTGAATATTCCGGCCTCGCGGGTCAAAGAACAAAACCGGCAATTGAGCGGGCAGGGGGCCACATTGACGCCGATATGAAAATGGTTTTCGCCCTTGTTGCCGAATTGCTCCCGGGAAAGGCGATTGGCGGTTTCCATCAAGGCGTAGGTCTCTTTGGCGTGCAGCGGCAACGCCATCAGGACCAGGGCCTGCCGGCGGTCGATGCCCTCTCCCCCGGCGCCTCTTTCTAAAATAGCTTCAACTTGCGGCGATACTTTCCAGCTCATAATGGACCTTTCCGTGGTCGCGCATCAATGGTCATCGATGGCAAATGTAAATCATCTTTCGCGCATACCCTATTGGATGCGGATAGAAAAATCCATGCCTTTTTAAACGGGTGCAGGCCGTCACCATAACGACCTTGACACCGGTGCCGGGTTACGGAATATTGTGAACCAGCGTGAACGCTATCCTTTTGGACGTTTCAACCGTATTTTCATTACATTTTTACGGCCGGAACATCTTGCAACGGCCTTGGCCTGTCCGGTATGATATTACTTTCGTCGTTTTGCCCTGCAGGGCAGGCGGAAAGGATGAACGATGAAAACCAGGATGACAAATCGACCACCCGGAATTGAGATGATCGGAATTCTGACCTTATGGATGGCGGCAGTCACGCTGATGGTCGGCGGATGTGCGACGCTGGATAAAAATGAATGTCTCAATGCCGATTGGCAAAGTATCGGGTACGAAGACGGTGCCCGCGGGTACAAGGCGTCCCGTATTGGCAGCCACCGCAAGGCGTGCGCCAAACACGGCGTTGCACCGGACTTCGACCTTTACGAAAAAGGCCGTTTAAGGGGTTTGGCGGAATGGTGCACCCCGCAGAACGGCTACCGGCAGGGCGCGGGGGGCAAGCTTTACACCGGCGTATGCCCCGGCCCGTTGGCAGGTCCCTTCAGGGCGGCATTTAACCATGGCAAAGCGGTACACGCCTATGCATCCCAAATCAAAGGACAGGAAAACATTTTACGAAAGATGACGGTCGATCTCGATGCCATGGAGGCGGAACTCCAGGCACTTGAAGATGAGCTGGTCCGTCCGGGGGTCAGTCCCCGCCGTCGCCGGCGGTTGCTTGAGGATATCCGGCAGTTGGAGGCCCAGCAGAATTCCTTGCTGAACGACATCGACGATATGGAGCGCACGCTGGCGGACATGAACGATCATCTGGCGCGCCTGCGTGATAACAACCCCTACAAATGACCGACGGGTATAACTCTTTTAAAGGAAGGCGACGCCTCATGTTTTCTAAAAAGTGCGACAACGGATATTTTACCCCCATTGCCGGCATCGAACAAAAAACACTGGCATATGGAGACAAAACCCTGATGACGGAATTTCGTCTCAAAAAAGACGCCGTGCTGCCCCGGCACTGCCACCCACACGAGCAGACCGGGTATCTGGCTTCGGGAAAAATACGGCTGCACATCGACGACCAAAGCTTTGAATGCAGTCCGGGCGACAGCTGGTGTATCCCCGGAAATACGGAACACGGCGCCGACGTACTGGAGGATGCGGTGGCTATTGAAGTGTTTTCACCTGTTCGGCAGGACTACTTGCCGGAGGCCTGAAGCGGCGGGCCGCCGCTCCGGTTCTATCTGTAAACCCATAGCCGACAGGGTAGTCACATGGCGGATCCCGAAGCCTTTAAAAAACTGCTGGACAACAAATATATCTTGTTTGGAATCGTCGGCCTGGCCCTGCTGGCCGGCAATGTCATCAGCAAACTGCTGGCCCGTTTCAGAGACAAAATGAAACAGCGTCGTCCCTGAAGGCGACATCAGGTCGGCTGGATCGATGGCGGCGACGGCTGCTGCCCTGCGGATTTAGACGGGATGCCATCGGCAGCCCCGGTTTTTGTCCTCTGGCCCATTCTCAAAATCAAAACCCCGATGCACAATACCAGCAGAATGGAAACCCCGCCCAGCGCAGGGTAGACCCATTGAATGCCGGCGCCCTTTTCCACAGCCTCCACACCCTTGACCGCCAGGGCGCCCATGCCGAAGGTAAGCACGAACTTCATGCCGAAGGCGGAGTGATGCCACTTGGCAGGGGTCAAGCGGGAGACCAGCGTGTTTTCGATGGGCTGCATGCCCAGCAGGAAGAAAAAATAGACCAGCGCGACCAGTACCAGCGGGATATTGGCGACCCAGGACATCAAAAAGGCGGCCGGGATAGTGACCAGATGAAACACCAGGTAGCTGTGGGGCAGTGAAAAGCGTTCCGCCGTTCGGCCGCCCATATACTGACCCATCATGCCCACCAGAAAGATGGCCGATGTGATGGTGGTGGCCACCAGGTTGGCGGACAGACCGGCCGGCAAATGTTGGGACAGCCATTGAAAAATGTCCTGGTTGCGCAATTCAAAATAGGCCGGCAGGATCACGGTGGCCCCCCGGTATGCAATCCCGCCCAGCATCATGGCCGCCAGCAGAACCAGAAATCCCTTTCCGCCGTTATCGGCTTTGCTTTGCGATATAGCGGCCCCGGATTGTCGAAGGGGCATCAGGGCCATCACCGCCAGACCGGTGAGATTGAGGCCGCCCAATACAATGTAAGCCGCCCGGGGGCCCCAAATCCAGGTCACCACGCCCGCCACCAATGGTGCCGTGGCCAGCCCCAAATTGCCGAACATACCATTGATGCCCATGCCGTAGCTGATCCGGGTGACCTGCTTGGAGATCAGCCCGAGGCCGGTGGGGTGATAGATTCCGGAGAAAAAACCGATACCGGCCAGGGCTGCGGCGAGCAGCAGGGGCGATTCAATCCAAAGGGCGGCAAAGAGGCCGCACACGCCGGCGCCGCCATAGTAAACGCCCATCAATATCTTGGCGCTGAACCGATCGGCCGCCAGGCCCCATGGTAGCGCCGTCAGGCCGAACAGCAGGTACATATAAAAAGACAGGGCCAGAACTTCCGAAAGGGGCAGGCCGAGCTGCCGGGAAAGCGGCAGAACCACGGCCGGAAAGGTCAGCATATTGAAGTGGCTTAAAAAATGACCGAAACAGGTCGTGTACAGTACGTTGCGTTCATTCGAAGTCATGGAAATGTCCTGTGGGGGTTGAGTATAAACAAGTTTTTCGAGCCGACGTCGAACAATATAGTTATCGTCAACCGAAATGCCAGCAGAAAAATGCAACGGACCCCGACCCAGGTAAAAATCCGGATCAAAAGGGCCCGGCTTTAACCCGCCCCTGATAGGGGCTTGGGCGGTTAAGCCCAAGTGATCTAAAGTTTCCAGCGATTTATAGTGATCTGCAGTTGAGGTTCGCGCTGCGCGCAGCCCTGATCTGATATATAATGGCAGGATTCCTCAACTCGAAACGCATAACTCATAACTCGCAACTGATCTTGTGTGACCGGTCCGAAATGTGATGAGATTTGATTGTGGGTTTTTTCCCGGCAACTGCCGGTTGAGATTCAAAGCCAATTGTGCTCTAATCCGCCGGCCTGCGTACATAAAGCGAATAAGCACCCTTCAACAACCGCAGACGACAAGGAGTGTGCGGATGATTCACGCCATTGAAATAAAGGTGCGGGGATATCACCTCGACCTGTTTGGACATGTCAACAACGCCCGCTATCTGGAGTTTCTGGAAGAGGGCCGCTGGTCGGCTTTTGAAGAAAAGGCCGATATTCAGCAACTGGCCATGAAGGGGTATGTGTTTGCCGTGGTCAATATCAACATCAATTACCGACGGCCGGCTCTGATGAACCAGGTGCTGCGCGTAGAGACGGCGATTGCACGGTTTAACCGCCGCAACGCGGTGATCCACCAGGATGTCAAACTGAAGGGAAGCGATGCCCTTATTGCAGATGCCGATGTGACTTTTGTCATCGTTGACGGCAAGACGAAAAAGGCGGCCGTTCTTGAAGGAGATCTGCTGGAGATGCTTCAGGTCGCCTGATCGATCACCATGGGTGCGGCCACTGTTTCCATCAGCTCTTTCCCGAAAAGAATCTCCACGAGTTTCAGAGAAAACGCCATGGCCGTTCCCGGGCCCTGGCTGGTAATGCAGTTGCCGTCCACCACAACACGATGGCCGGACGAGGCCCCCGACTTCAAGTCCTTTGCATATCCGGGATGGCAGGTGGCCCGACGGTCCCTGAGCAGGCCGTGGGTTTCCAGCACCACGGCCGGGGCGGCGCATATGGCGCCGTACCAGCGTTGGGATGCCTGCTGGCGCAATAAAATGTCCTTGAGCACCGCATTGTCCCGGAGATGCTCGGCCCCGGGTATGCCACCGGGCAGCACCACCAAATCATAGGGCTTATCGGCACACTCGCCGATGAGACAGTCTGCCACCAGTCTGACACCCCGGGATGCCGTAATCTGCAGCTTGTTCACGGATGCGACAGTCACCTGTGCCCCTGCGCGGCGTAGCACATCGATGATGGTGACCGCTTCGATCTCTTCCGTTCCGTCGGCTATGGGGATCAGTACGTGTCGGGTCATGGCATGCGCCTCCTGTTGCTCCCAGACCTTTTCGGTAAGGCAAGCTCACCGGCGAACTGCAGCGCGTCCGTGTGAAATGCCTGGCTACACCCTTTTTATAAATAATTTTCTCGAAGGTATCGCTCCAGCCGATTGAGGCCTTCTTTGATGTGATCCAGGGAATTGGCGTATGAAAACCGCAGGTAGCCTTCCCCCCCCTGACCGAAATCGATGCCCGGTGTAACGCCGACACATGCCTTTTCAAGGATATCGAAAGCCAGCTTGTACGAGTCACTGGAGAGATGTTTCACGTTGGCGAAAACATAGAATGCCCCTGTGGGCTCCACCGTTATGCCCAGACCGAGTTCACGCAGCCGCTGGATCATGTAAAGGCGGCGCTCGTTGTAAATGCGCCGCATGCGGGCCACATCCGCCTGGGCCTCCTTCAAAGCCACAATACCGGCTTTCTGGGCGGCGGCATTGGCGGAGATAAAAAAGTTCTGATGTACTTTCTGGATGGCGCGCATATAGGGTTTGGGTGCGATGAGATAGCCGAGCCGCAACCCGGTCATTGCAAATTGCTTAGAGAACCCGTTGATCACAAAAGCCCGGTCGGTATACTCCAGTATGGAGTGTTCCCGGCCCTCATACACCAGGCCATGGTAGATTTCGTCGGAAACCACATAGGGTCCCATACCGGCAATGTCCTGCATCCGTTCGGGCGAAAGCAGGTTGCCCGTTGGGTTGGAGGGTGAATTGATAAATATGGCGCGGGTCCGGTCGGTGCATTTTTCCCGGATGGCTTCCGGGCGGTATTGAAAACCGTCGGCCTCAAGAACCGGAACAGTGACCGTGCGCCCCTGGTTGAAATTGACAAAATTAGGATAGCAGGCATAGTGAGGATCGGAGATGATCACCTCGTCGCCGGCTTCCAGCAGGGCGGCAAAAAGCATGAAAATGGCCGGCGAGCTGCCCGAAGAGACAACAATCTGGTCCGGGTCCACGGTCACATTGTACTTTTCCAGGTAATACTGGCTGATCGCTTCGCGCAGCTCCAAAATACCCAGGGAATGGGTGTAGTGGGTAAAGCCGTCGTGCATGGCCTTGCAGCAGGCTTCCTTGACGCAATCCGGCGTGTCGAAATCGGGCTCGCCCACTTCCAGGTGGACGATGTCGATCCCCCGGCATTCCATTTCACAGGCTTTTTCCAGCACGTCCATGACGATGAACGATGTCATTTCAGCGGTGCGTTTTGAAACCACGAGGACCTCTTTTTTAGTGTTTCGAAAGCATGGAAAACAAATTGGCAGACCAGGGAACAAATATCAGAAAAGGGCGTAATGTCAAACAAAGACAAAGGGGACGTATATCTGGTTATAAGTTAATCGGAGATTAACTTATAACTCAACTTTGGTGGCGTAGGGGCGGGGTTTATCCCCGCCCGGGGCTTCAGAGCCAAGCTGTCCAAGGTCGAAGCCGAAAGTTGAATTATAACCTGATATACGTCCCCAATGCTGCGTCCCGATGCCTACGTCCAGGGGTTCCCGATAACCGAAGGGAGATTTAGAATTAAAGCACTTTGTTCAGCGGGTATTCGATAATCCCTTCGGCCCCGGCCTTGAGCAGCTTGGGAATCAGATCCCGCACAACGCCGGTGTCCACCACACTTTCCACCGCCAGCCAGTCGGATTTGTAAAGATGTGAAACGGTTGGCGCGTTCAGGCTGGGCAGCAGGCTCACCACGGCCGCCACATCCTTTTCGGCCACATTCATTTTCAGCCCCACCAGCTTTTCACCCCGCAGGGCGCCCTGGAGCAGTTGGGCCACCTGTTCTATTTTTTCCCGCTTGGCCGGGTCTTTCCACGCTTCATGGTTGGCGATGAGTTGGGTGTTGGTCTGCATCAGCTCATGGATAATGCGCAGGCCGTGGGCTTTGATGGTGGAACCGGTTTCGGTAACTTCCACTATGGCGTCGGCCAGACCCGACACCACTTTGGCTTCCGTGGCACCCCATGAAAATTCGACGGAAACATCGATATGGCGATCGGAAAAATACCGTTTGGTGAATTCAACCAGTTCGGTGGCAATTTTTTTGCCGTTCAGGTCTTCCAGAGTCTTGATGCCGGAATCGTAAGGTACGGCCAGAACCCAGCGGGCCGGACGCGAGCTGACTTTGGAGTAGATCAGATTGTCCACGACATGGACATCGGACTGGTTCTCGGCAATCCAGTCCATGCCGGTCAGGCCGGCATCCAGGGTACCGCTTTCCACGTAGCGCGACATTTCCTGGGCGCGGCAGATGGCGCAGTCGATGGTGTCGTCATTTATTTCCGGAAAATAGCTGCGACCGTTGACGTTGATGGTCCAGCCGGACCGCTTGAACAGCGCGATGGTGGCATTTTGCAGGCTTCCTTTGGGAACACCCAGCTTCAAGGGCAATGTCATTTTTTGTATACCTCCTTGGGATCAAAAAGCGGCTCACCCACAACCTCGATGGTGTGGTCTGCTTTTACACGCTTGTAGAAACAACTCCGATGACCCGTGTGGCAGGCCGCACCGCCCACTTGTTCGACTTTCAGCACCACGGTGTCGTCATCGCAATCAATTCGAATTTCCTTAACCAGCTGAACGTTGCCCGAAGTCAGGCCTTTGGTCCAGAGAGTATCACGGGTGCGACTGTAGAAAGTGGCCTTGCCGGTCTGCAGCGTGGTCTCCCACGCCTCGGGGTTCATGAACCCCACCATAAGAACTTCTCCGGTGCAATGGTCCTGCACCACAGCCGGCAGCAATCCGTTCATTTTATCAAAATTCAGCGCAATCATGTAGGCAGCTCCCATTAAATTTTGTTATAAAACCGTTTTTTGTAGGCACAATATTTATTAAAGTCAACTCAATTTTGTGTTGTTTTTCGGTTAGACTACAGCGTGTTGCCACTGTCTTTGCCTTGTGCAGCAACAGCTTGCCGTGTATACGCTTTTTTGATAGGCTGACAGGATTTAGAAAACAGGCAAAAGGTCTGCCCCATGGGTCTGATAATTCCATGGCGAACAGGCCGGCAAAGCTACGGATGATTATGGCGAAACCAATTCCCACATCGCAGATTTTGAAAAAGCGCGCCCGCAGGCAGCAACGCGGCTCCTGGACCAAGATCGTCAAATGGTCCCTCTGGATGGTCCTGCTGCTCATGTTCCTCGGCGCGGCCGCAACCCTGGGGGGCTTTCTCTACATGAGCAAAGGGCTTCCCAAAATCAGCTCCCTGAAAGACTATCATCCCTCGGTGATCACCACGGTGGTTTCGGACGATAACCAGAAGATAGCGGAATTTTACCGGGAGCGCCGCATCGTGGTGCCCCTGGCCTCGATTCCCAAACAATTGCAGCAAGCGTTCATCGCCGCGGAGGATGCCCGGTTCTATAAACACCAGGGAATTGATTTTTTCAGCATCCTCAGGGCGTTTTTCAAAAATCTGCAGGCCGGAACCATTGTCCAGGGGGGCTCCACCATCACCCAGCAAGTCACCAAAAGCTTCCTGCTGACACCGGAAAGGAGCTACGAGCGAAAGATCAAAGAGGCGATATTGGCCTATCAAATCGACAAGACCTTCACCAAGGAAGATATTTTATACCTCTACCTGAACCAGATCTATCTGGGCCATGGCGCCTATGGAGTGCAGGCGGCATCCGAAAATTACTTTGGCAAATCCGTCGACACGCTCAATTTGGCCGAATGCGCCATGCTGGCCGGACTGCCCCAGGCGCCCAGCCGCTATTCGCCGTTCCACTATCCCGAGCGAGCCAAACAGCGCCAGATTTATGTGCTCAACCGCATGGTTGCCGAAGGATTCATAACGGATATGGAGGCGTCCGAAGCCATTGAAACGGCCCTGGACATCCAGCCCAGACGCAACTGGTACCTGGAAAAAGTACCCGTCTACACCGAAGACATCCGCCGCTATGTTGAAAAAAAATACGGTGCCGATGCGTTGTATACTCAGGGGCTGAAGATCTACGCCGCCGTCAACGTGGAAATGCAGAAAGCGGCCCGCGTGGAGATTCAAAACGGTTTGAAGGCGCTGGATCGTCGCCAGGGATATCGGGGACCGTTGAGTCAACTGGCGCCGGACGAGGTGGAATCGTTTTCCCAGGAGTTGGAAAAAGAACAGGCCCTGGAACCCCTTTCGGCGGGGGCCAGCACCCGGGGGGTGGTGATCGATGTCGACGACAAAACCGATAAGGTGACGGTGCGTATGGGCGGCCAGAGGGGGGTCATCCCCCTGGAGAATATGAAATGGGCGCGCAAACCCAATCCCGATGTGGCCTACTTCAGTGCTAAACTGCGGCATCCCAGCCAGGCCCTGGCCGTAGGGGACGTCATCCTTGTGGAGCTCAAAGAGAAAGCGCCGAAAGACGAAGTGTGGCCTCTGGCCCTTGATCAGGTTCCGGCGGCACAGGCGGCTTTGCTTTGTATCGAAGCCGGCACCGGCCTGGTCAAAACCATGGTGGGCGGGCGGGATTTCATGGAAAGTCAGTTCAACCGGGCAATCCAATCACGACGGCAACCCGGATCGGCCTTTAAACCCATAATCTATTCGGCGGCTCTGGACAAAGGCTACACAGCAGCCACCATGATCATCGATTCTCCCATCGTTTTCAAGGATGAAGAACACGATTTTACCTGGAAGCCCAAGAACTACGGAAAGAAATTTTACGGCCCGACCCTGTTGCGCCAGGCCCTGGCCAAATCCCGCAATGTAATCACCATCAAAATCTTGCAGGATGTGGGTATCGACTATGTCATCGATTACGCCCGCAAACTGGGGATCGAATCGGACCTCAGCCGGGATCTTTCCATCGCACTGGGATCTTCGGGCGTTTCCCTTCTGGAAATTGTCCAGGCCTATTCTGTTTTCGCCAACAACGGGTACCTTGTGCAGCCGGCCTTTATCACTAAAATAGAAGACCGCTTCGGCAATGTGCTGGAAGAGATGAATCCAATACGCCAACAGGTCATCGACCAAAGCACGGCATATATCATGACCAGCCTTTTAGAGGGCGTGGTCAAATTCGGCACCGGCCAGCGGGTACGGGCATTGAAGCGGCCGGTGGCCGGCAAGACGGGTACCACCAATAATTTGTTTGATGCCTGGTTCGTGGGCTATACTCCCCGCTATATCACCGGCGTGTGGGTCGGCTTTGACCAGGAACGCTCCCTTGGAAACGGAGAAACCGGCTCACGGGCTGCAAGCCCCATCTGGCTGGGTTATATGCAGAAAATTCTGGAAAAAGAACCTGTGCGGGTCTTCCAGGTGCCCGAAGGGGTGGTGTTCGCCAAAATCGATGCCGAAACAGGCCTGTTGCCCATTCCCGAGTCTAAAAAAACGATTTTCGAATGTTTCAAGGAGGGAACCGTTCCCACCGAGTACACGCCAAAACCCGGCTCCATTACCGAACCGGAACAGTTTTTCAAACTGGATATGTAATTATTGGGGGCATCGTTTTGAAGGGACGTTTGCGTTTGATTTTGGGGACGTCCCCATCTCCCGTCCCCATCTCCAAAAGAGATTGTTTATTCCATGGGCCTTCGCCACATACTGATGGTTTTATCGCTGCTGGCGTTTTTATCGGCGTCCGCCGGTGGCTTTCTCTATTATTCGGCCCTTCGCCAGGCGGCCTTTCAGGATGCGGAACGCCAGGCAGTCGCCAGCGTCGAACTGATCCGCAAAAGCCTGAATTCCTTTCTCACCGAACACCAGAAATCCGTATCCACTCTGGCCAATATGCCCGCGCTGCAAAGATCGTTGACCAGCACGCGTGCGGACGACCTATATGCCGCCAATGTGGTGCTTGACCGATTCAAGTCAACCCTGGAAGCGGATGTCTGTTATTTGATGGACCGTGAAGGTACCACCCTGGCATCCAGCAATCGCAATGATGAAGACAGTTTCGTGGGCCAGAATTTCGCTTTTCGTCCTTATTACCACCAAGCCGTAAGTGGCGTCGCCGGTTCTTACCTGGCCGTTGGAACCACTTCCAACAAACGGGGCGTCTACCATAGCTTTCCGATCTTTGATGATCCTGAAGATCCGCCCATCGGCATTGCCGTAATCAAATCCTCCATTGAAAAGACCGAGAAGGAGTTGGGGCTGCCCGAAGAGGACATCCTTCTGGTAACCGATCCGAGGGGGGTGGTGTTCATATCCAATCGTCCCGACTGGCTCTATCACAGTATCCGTAAGCTCACCGCCCGCCAGGTGGAGCAACTCAGAATGGAGCGCCAGTTCGGCCCGGGCCCCTGGCCCTGGGTGGGGCTTGAAATCATCGATAGCGCCCATGCGGTGGATCAACACGGGGTACGCTACTTGCTGCACCAGGCCGGTGTGGAAACCTTTTCCGGCTGGACCATCATTCACCTGCGCAATACCCAGAAAATTTCAAAAATGGTGTCCGGCCCCCTGAGAAGGGTCATCGGCCCGATGATTTTCCTTCTTTTGGTGATGATCGGCGTTGCCGTGCTGGTGCTTTACCAAAAGGCCAGCCGTGAAATCTATCGCCGCCGAACGGCCGAGCAGGCCCTGCGGCAAAGTGAGTCCCGATACCGATCCCTTTACCATTACACGCCGGCCATGCTCCACTCCATCGATACCGAAGGAAACTTGCTGAGTGTCAGCGACTACTGGATTGAAAACATGGGCTACAGCAGACAGGAGGTCATCGGGCGCCCGCTGACCGCATTTTTGTCGCCGATATCCCGCCATCACGCTGAAAAAGAGGTATTTCCCCAGTTTTTCAAAACAGGCGTCTGCAAGGATGTACCCTACCAATTTGTCAAAAAGGACGGTACGGTCATCGATGTTCTGCTGTCCGGCATCGCCGACCGCCATCCGGACGGCAGCATTCATCGCTCCCTGGCGGTGTCCATCGATGTGACCGAACGCAAAAAGGCTGAAGAGGCCCTGCGAATTGCCAAAGAATCCCTCAGCCGATACTCCAAGGAACTCGAGGCCCAGGTCGCCAAGCGAACCAGCGAAATATCGGGCATTTTGAAATACACCCCTGCCGTTATTTATATCAAAGACCCCCAGGGACGTTATCGCCTGGTCAATTCCCGGTTCGAAGAGATTTTCGGCGTTCAAAACGAAACGGTTCGCGGCCGGACGGATTTCGAGGTGCTTCCCAAAGTAGTGGCCGCCCAATTCCAGAAGAATGACCAGCGCGTCCTTCTGAACGGCTACTCCCTGCACATCGAAGAGCAGATTCCCCAGCAGGACGGTGAACACACCTACCTTTCCGTCAAGTTTCCCATCTACGAAGAGTCGGGCAAAATAGGCGGTATATGCGGCATTGCCTCGGATATTACCGCAGTCAAAAAAGCCCAGAACCAGCTGCGGCGTCTTTCCGGCAATATCATGGCCAATCAGGAAAAAGAGCGGGCGGCCATTGCCCGTGAACTTCACGATGAATTGGGCCAGGTGCTCACCGCCCTGCGGATGGATGCCGTCTGGCTCCAGTCGGTGCTGAGCAAGGCGGGGCTCAAGGCGGAAAGGCGTGCAGCGGCCATGTGCGATCTTATCGACACCACCATTGAAGAGGTTCGCGGCCTGGCCATTCGTCTGCGCCCCGGCGTGCTGGACGACCTCGGGCTGGTGGACGCCCTGGAGTGGTACACTGGCGAGTTCGAACGGCGCTCACAGATTCCCTGTATATTAACCCATGATGAAATCCCGGTCATCGATGAAACTCTGGCCACATCGGCTTACCGCATCGCCCAGGAAGCGTTGACCAATGTCGCCCGCCATGCCCACGCCTCCAGGGTGGAGGTTTCACTTCGCATGACGTCCGGCTCCCTGGTACTGACCGTTACAGACGACGGCGCCGGTTTTCAGGTGCCGTCCATATCCGAGACAGAAGCCCTTGGGCTGGCCGGCATGCGCGAACGGGCGGCACTGGTGGGGGGCTGCCTGGAGGTCGAGTCCACTCCAGGCCGGGGAACACGGGTAAGCCTGCATGTGAAGCTGATCCACAGGCCGGAATCAAAAAAGGTCGGGCATCATAACCTATTGTAAAAGCCAGGCAGAAGCGGCTATAGTCTTGAATATGCGTTTCTTTTCTTCGCCATGGCGCTTTCGTTGCGACGGCACCCAAAGGGGGGTGAGGTTTGCTCGAACGCCATCATTTTCAATAGCTGGGGGTTCCCTTTGATCAAGGTTCTGTTGGCAGACGACCACAGTATTGTCCGGGCCGGGTTGTGCCGGTTGGTGGAAGAAGGCGAGGACATGGAAGTGGTGGCCCAGGCCTCTGACGGGCGCGAGGCCATTCAGAAAATCCGGGAACTTGAACCCGATGTGGCGGTCATCGACCTTTCCATGCCGGAGATTGACGGCCTGGAAGTGCTCAATCAGATTCACCCGGAGTATCCCGACCTGCCGATTATCGTTCTGACCATGCATGCCGAAAATCAATACGTGATCCGCGCTATCGAGGCCGGCGCCATGGGGTATATCACCAAACAGTCGGCCCCCGAACACCTGGTGCACGCCATCCGCAAGGTGCATGGCGGAGCGCGCTATTTGACCGATGATGCCGCCGAATCACTGATTCTGCGCGTGGCCAAAGGCAGCCGCAACCAATCCCCTCTGGACAGCCTGTCCACCCGCGAATTGCAGGTATTGCGCAGGTTGGCAATGGGACATACCAACCGGGAAATTGCCTCCACTTACAATATCAGCATCAAGACCGTCGATACGTACCGCTTCCGCCTTCTGAAAAAACTCAATCTGCGCAACAATGCAGAGCTTTCCCGGTTTGCCATTCAGAACAGATTGATCGAGCCCTGACGCTGCATGCTCCCGCCGGCCGGTCCATTCCACCGGGCGGCGGATGAACCGCCCTCAATTTTATAATCATCATCACGACCTGTAAGAAATATTCCTACAATAAAATCAGAAATCGTCCAATTGACGCCCTTGCCCATAATTTCGTATGTCACTAGGGTCATGGAAAAGATCGAATACGCACCCGGGCGTGGGTAATCGGAAAAAGGTTTTGATGCGCCGGACCGGCTCTGATCGACCGATTATATTATTTTGCCCGTAAATTTCGACCCATTGAACATCTTGCCCGCTTTGCAATGGTGGTGATGGCTGAACCCACCATTGCATCCAGCCATGTCGTGCAGAAAAGGCCACGGCCATTCCAACGCATGGCAGGCAATTAACCGGTGATACGAACCTGCATGTTTTTGTATCCCTGTAATAGTAACCCGTGAAGGAGGAAATTTAGATGAAATCAACATTAAAAATTGGATTGGTCGCACTTTGTGTTGCAGCCCTGGCCTTTGCCTTTGCCCCCAATGCATTTGCCAAAAAACGGATCATTTTCGGCGGCGGACCCGCTGGCGGCACCTTTCAGGTCGTGGCCAACGGCATCCAGACTTACAAACCGGTCAAGGCCATCGAGGACTTTACCGTTAAAGCCCAGACCTCCGCAGGCTCCACCGAAAACCTGAGAAAAACCAACGACGGCAAACAGCAGTTCAGCACCGTCTACTCCGGTCAGGTATGGCAGGGCAGAATGGGCCTGCTGCCCAAAGACAGCAAAAAGTATGAAAATGTCCTGGCCGTGGCCTGGCTCTATGGTGCACCGGCCCAGCTGATTGTGCGCGCGGGCTCCGGCATCAACAGTGTCGCCGATCTGGTCGGAAAAAAAGTCGGCGTAGGCAATGCCGGTTCCGGCGCCTTTGCCAACTGTGAGCAGTTTTTCAAACATATGGGTGTCTGGGATAAAATCGAACGCAACGCCATGGGTTACAACGATGCCGCCCAGGCTTTCGGAAACAGGCAGCTGGATGCTTTCTGGCTGTTCACCGCATTTCCCAGTGGCGCTGTCATCATGGCCGCCCAGACCAACGACATCGCCATGATCGACCTGGCTGCCGATGCCAGAAAATCCGGCTATTTCGATAAATATGCCTACTTCGGCGAACTGACCATTCCGGCCGGCACCTATCGCGGTGTGGACAAGGACGTCAAGTCTTTCCAGGACAGCGCCCTGTGGGTGGCCAATGCCAAGGTGCCCGACGACGTGGTCTACAAACTGCTCAGCCTGATCTATACCGACGAAGGCCTGGCACACATGAAAGAACAGAAAAAAACATTTAAAAACATGAGCATTGAAACCGGTCCCAAATACATCGTGACCCCGTTTCACCCCGGAGCCGAAAAGTTCTGGAAAGAAAAAGGCGTGCTGAAATAAGATAGTGCCGTTTCAACTTGCGATAGGCGGGACGGCTGTACTGCAGCTCCCTCTCTCCCGCCTTGACGTGAATGCACCCAAGCCCCCTCCCATCATGGGAGGGGGCTGCACAACGCCGGAACCCAACGGATGCCCGTGTCCGCCATCTTAATGACAGGCAGGTAAAAAGTGTACGAAAAATTACATAAGTTCGAAAAAATCATATTCGATATACTGGCATGCGTGCTGGTCATCTTCTATTCCTATTCGGCGGTATTCAGGCCGGCGGCCACCCAGTACCATCGAGGCATCTATGTCATCATCACCTATATTCTGGTTTTTCTGGTCTACAAGTCCAGAAACAAAATCCTGCGCGTGCTCGACTATATCCTCATTGCAGGTTCCATTTTTACGGTGGGCTACTGGATTGTCAATTTCGAAGCCATCAACTACCGTACCGGCGCCGAGACCCTTTTTGACCAGTACGTCGCCATCTTCGGCGTGCTTATCGGCATCGAACTGGCCCGCCGGGTGGTGGGCTTCGTCTTCGTGATTATGGGTGTCCTGTTGCTGCTCTACGGTGTATACGGCGCCTATATGCCCGACCTGTTCGCCCATGCCGGCGACACCTTCCCCCAGGTGTGCACCTCCATTTTTTACAAGAGTGACGGCGTGTTCGGCATCATGGCCAATGTGCTGGCCACCTATGTCATTCTCTTCGTGCTTTTCGGCGCTTTTCTTGAAGCGTCGGGGGCCCAGCGTTTCTTTATCGATTTTCCCCTGGCCGCCGTCGGCCATAAAATCGGCGGCCCGGGAAAGGTTTCCGTAATCGCCTCCGGCCTTTTCGGCTCCATTTCGGGCAGCGCCATTGCCAACACCGTGTCTACGGGCACCTTCACCATTCCCATGATGAAAAAAGCCGGATTCCGGCCCCATATCGCCGGCGGTATTGAACCGGCCGCCTCCATTTCCGGCATGTTCATGCCCCCCATCATGGGCGCCGGCGGCTTTATCATGGCCGAACTGACCGGCGTACCGTATTCCCAAATCATGCTGGTGGCCATCTTTCCAGCCCTGATGTATGTGTTCAGTGTATTCATGATGGTCCATTACGAAGCCAAAATTCACGGCATCAGGGGCGAAAAATCCGAGCACAACCCCATGTACATCCTCAAAACCCAGTGGTATTACACCACGCCCCTGATCGGCATCACCGTATTGATGCTCACCGGATTTTCACCGGGCTACTCGGCCATCATCGGAATCTTTATCTGCATCATCATCAGCTGGTTTCGCAAGGATACGCGCATTGATCTGAAAGGATTCGTTGCCGCCTCCCGCAACGGTGCCATGAGCAGCCTGAAAATCGGCGCCACCGTGGGTGTTATCGGTATCATCATCGGCGTGCTGACCTACAGTGGGCTGGTCCTGACCTTTGCCGACATCATCATCGAAATGGCCGAGGGCAGTCTGTGGCTGACCATCCTGCTGGTCGCCCTGGCCTCCCTGGTCCTGGGCATGGGGGTTCCCGTCACCGCCGCCTATCTGATCACCGCCGTGGTGGCCGTTCCGGCCCTGACCCATCTGGGGGTCAATGAAATTGCCGCCCACATGATCGTCTACTGGCTCTCCCAGGACTCCAACATCACGCCGCCGGTGTGTATTGCCGCGTTTGCCGGCGCCACCATCGCCAAGGCCAATATGTGGCGAACGGCATTCGCGTCGTTCAAGTTTGCCAAGTTCCTCTACCTGGGCCCGTTCCTGTTCGGCTATGTGCCGGCCTTCTCCCTGGACGGCACCCGATGGGATATTGTCAAGGCATTCGTCCTCATCTTTTTAGGAACCTGGTTGTATTCCTACATTTTGAGCCTGCACTGGCTGTATTTTTTCAACGGCAGCCTTAAACGAAAACGCGCCAACCAGACCAAACGCATGGATTCGCAAAAAAAAGTCGACGCCTCGGCATAATTGGTCCCGCAGTTTATTTGGGGGCCGGGGATAAAATCCCCGGCCCCCTTTTTAGTCCCTAAAGTCCTGATTCAATTTCCCGATATCAAAACTACTGACCAACGGACCGTTGGTGTTATCGATGCGGCGGGCCTGGCTTTTTACTGAGCTCAGCGCAGATGACCGATATCTTGACACTCCAAAATTCAGGAAGGCAACCGAAATGTTCAAGAATCTGAAACTGGCCGCCAAACAGATGGTGGGATTTTCCCTGATAACCCTGATCCTCATCATCGTGGTGCTTGTGGGATATGGAAGCATCAACAACATCAATGCCAAAATGCAGACGATTCTTGAGACCATTCCCCTGGTGGACGCCGTCAAGGAAATTAAAATTTCCATCGCTCGGGATCTACAGGTGGTCATCGCACTGAAAATGGCGTTGGATACCGATGAATTAAAGGCGGTATGGGCACGTCACCAGAAAAATGCCGACGGCATAGCACAATACTCCAAAGGAATCATTGATGGTGCCATTGTTGACGGAGAACAGATTTTTGCCACTGACGATCAAGCGCTGCACTCAATTGTGGAAAAAGCCAAAGTGCTTTACGACAGTCAATTCAGTCCCAAGGCGAGCCAAATTTACGACCTCATGGTGAAAAAGGTGAATGCCGACGATTACGACTACGCATTGGCCGACAGCCTGCCGGACGAGGCGGCCGCCGACGGGAAACAACTGTCCGCCATGATGGGCGAGATCGAAACCAGCGCCAGAGAAGTAATCCGGCATGCTCAGTCCCAGGCCCGGTCCGCCACGGCCAAAGCCTTCACCTTGCTGCTTTCTTCTGCGGCGATCGGCGTGGCATGCGCCGTTGTCCTGGCCCTTTCAATTACGCGCATGGTATCCCGACCCGTGGCCCAGGCGGTCCGCTTCGCAGAAAACATGGCCAAAGGCGACCTGACGCAGACGCTGGCCATTGATCAAAAAGATGAAATCGGCACCCTTGCCCAAGCCTTGAACCGCATGGTCTCCCAACTGGCCGGGATGTTCAAGGAGGTGGCCAGCGGAGTTCATACACTATCGACTTCTTCGGAAAACCTGGTCAATATTTCCAAGGAGATGAGCCAGAGAGCGGATGAAACTTCCAGCCGGTCCAACTCAGTGGCCACGGCTGCTGAAGAGATGAGTGTCAACATAAACGCTGTTTCCCTGACGACCGAACAGGCCGCCGCCAAGGTCAACAGACTGGCCCAGGCCTCCGGCCAAATTGACAGTATGGTTGTGCGAATCAGCCAGCACTCCGGGGAGGCCCGGACGATCTCTAATAAAGCGGTTGAAGAGATGCAGTCTATTTCCCAAATGGTGACGGCCCTGGGCGAAGCGGCTACGGAGATCGACGAAGTCACCGACGTGATTCGGGACATCTCGGAACAAGTCAACCTGCTGGCGCTCAATGCCACCATCGAAGCCGCCCGTGCCGGTGAGGCCGGCAAAGGTTTTGCCGTGGTGGCCCAGGAAATTAAGGAACTGGCCCGGCAAACGGCCCACGCCACCAATCAGGCGGATGAAAAGCTGCGCTGGATCCAGGACAGGTCGTCCGACCTGGTGGGCAATGTCGGCGGTATTTCAAAAATCATCAAAGAAATTTACAGTATCATTGCCGAGATCGCCCAATCCGTGGAACAGCAAAAGGCCACGACACGAGATACCACACAAAATGTAGCCGAAACCCTGGAAGATATCCATTTGGTCACCGACAACATCATGCAGAGTTCCGAGGTTTCCGCAGTGATTGCCGAGGATATCAACAGGGTCCATCAAGCAGCCGAAAGCATTACCGGCAGTACGGTACAAATCAATCAACGGGCTGGAGCCCTGAACCAGCTGGCCCATGAACTGGATACGGTCATTTGCAAATTCAGGCTATAAGATATCGCACCTGTAAGCCCAAATCCATTTGATTCCAATCCTTTGCCTTGCACGGACGAATTCATAAAAAATCGTCCCCCCGCTGAAAGCCGGAGGCCATGGGTCCGAAAACCACTGTGCCCCTATGGTCGTAAAGCACTCTTCGCATAGCTTCAACGAAACGCATAAACCTTATATTCCGGAACATGCCGGTCCGAAACGACCCATCGAACAGCTGCCGCCGCAACCCGAATGACAGTTCAAGCTGCACGCCCTTGCCGCGCAAGCCACGGTTGCACAGATTGTGCGGGTCAACCCCCTTCAATGCGGCGGGAGGATGCTTTTTCACCGTGAAATGACGGTGCACCAGGGTATCGGCAATGCTGTCCTTCAATGCGCGATCCAACCCCCCTGCATAAACAACGGGTTTCTCACCGCGGCAGCCATGCACGGTAATAATGGTATGGCATTTCCGAATCAATGGCAGGGCCCGCGGCTCATCGAATCGCAGGCTGGTCATATGCAGCCCTCGGTTGCCCCTGGGCAGAAGTCCCTTGAATGTGTAATAGCCGTGATTCGAACCGGCAATGGCCCCGGCAATAATGTCGGTTCCCCATTCGATACCGCCGCCGTGGGGTGCCATTATGGCAAAGCCGGATGTGCCGTGCCGGACCTCCACCGTAAAGTCACGGCCTTCAACGGCCCGGTCTTTGATTGATGCGAATGTGTTGAACCGTTCCATTTCGAAAAGGTATATTAACGGGCGAGCGCCCGGAAGGCAAGCAGCTAAACTATTGCCCTGGCCGTGAGAACATGAGATGATTTCGTCAATTCAGCGGACAAGGCGGAAAAGGAAGGTCAATGCGCCATCTTCTCTATATCGGCATGGGCGGCTTTTGCGGCGCAATTTTACGGTATCTCATCAGCGGAGGGGTCCAAAAGTGGTCCCGCAGCGTGGATTTTCCATACGGCACCCTTGCCGTAAATCTGATCGGCTGCCTGGCCATCGGCATCCTCACGCGGTTGGATGAAATGCGTGGCATCATGTCCGCCGAGATGCGTTTTTTTATTTTTATCGGCGTCCTGGGGGCCTTCACGACCTATTCCACATTCAGCAATGAGGCCGTGAGCCTCATCAACGACCGCCGTTTTTATCCGGCCATTCTTTACGTGGGCGGGCATGTGCTTTTCGGCCTGGCTGCGGTGCTGTTGGGCCGCCTGTCCACCTATCTGGTTTGGAGGTAAGCCATGAAAATCCCCCAGCAAGGTCAGCTGCTGCGCATTTTTATCGGCGAGCGCAACCGCCATCAAGGCCGGCCCCTGTACGAATGGATCGTAATGGAGGCCAAAAAAGCGGGGCTTGCCGGTGCAACCGTTCTGCGCGGTGTCATGGGCTTTGGCGCCAACTCCCGCATTCACACGACCAAAATCATGCGCCTGAGTGAAGACCTACCCATTATCATCGAAATTGTAGACACCCCTGAAAAGTTGCAGCAATTTCTGAACCACATCGATAGCGCAATCGGTGAAGGATTGGCCACCCTTGAAAAAGCGGATATTCAATTTTACCGCTGCAGTGAATGAAAGCGTATCACCATGCTCGTCAAATCCGCTGAATTTGTAACCAGCTCAGTCAAACCGAACCAGTATCCGCCACCCGATTATCCGGAGGTGGCCTTTGCCGGCCGGTCCAATGTCGGCAAATCATCGCTGATCAACAAGCTGGTCAACCGCAAACGGCTGGTCAAAACCAGTTCAACACCGGGACGCACCCAGCTGATCAATTTCTTCATGGTGAATGGAGATTTATCCCTGGTGGATCTTCCCGGGTACGGGTATGCCAAGGTTCCCCAGGCGGTAAAGAAAAACTGGGGCCCTATGGTGGAGGCCTATCTTGCCCAGCGCCCCAGCCTGAAGGCGGTGGTGGTGCTGATGGACCTGCGCCGGACCCCCCGGGCGGAGGAATTTAATCTCATCCAGTGGCTGCGCCACTATGAGATTCCCATGATTCTGGTACTGACCAAGGCCGACAAACTGTCCAAGACCAAACAAAAAAAACAGTGTCAGGCCGCTGCAGACATTTTGGGCATCGAAGCCGATGCGCTTCACTTGTTTTCCGCCAAAACAGGTCTTGGAAAAGACAATTTGTGGGCCCTGATCGAACAGGTGATCGGGCAACCGCACAACAACCGATAAAAGTGGACCTACGATTATGGGCAACAACGACAATGATTACAAATCCGGCTTCGTCGCCATCGTCGGCGCTCCCAATGCAGGCAAATCCACCCTGCTCAACCGCCTGCTGGGCCAAAAGATTTCCATCACGTCCAAAAAGCCCCAGACCACCCGCAACCGCATTCTGGGCGTGCTTGATCGACCCGCGGCGCAGATGGTTTTCCTGGACACCCCCGGCATCCACCGCACAGGCAAGGCGCTCAACATTCGCATTGTGGATGTGGCCCTGGCGGCCCTGGCGGATGTCGACCTGATTCTGGTGCTGGCGGACGCGTCCCATCCGGATGTGGATGCGGAACAATATCTGCTTCAAAAACTTAAAGCCCAGAATACGCCGGCTGTGCTGGGACTGAACAAAATTGACCGGGTGGAAAAAGCCGGCCTTCTGGCTCAGATCGATTCATGGTCGCGCCGCTTCCCTTTCAAAGCGGTGGTCCCCATATCCGCTCTTCATGGACACCAGGTGGAGGACCTCGTTGCGGCCATGGAGGCGGTGCTGCCGGCAGGCCCCGCCCTGTACCCTGCGGGCAGTTTGACCGACATGCCGGAACGCTTTATCGCTGCAGAAATGATCCGGGAAAAAGCGATCCGCCTGACGGGGGAAGAAATCCCCTATGCCGTAGCAGTGACTGTGGATGACTTTTCAGAGGAAAAAGAGGGGAAGCTGGTCAAAATCCTTGCATCGATCCATGTAGAGCGAAATTCTCAAAAAGGCATCATCATCGGCAAGGGCGGGAAAAAGCTCAAGGAAATCGGACAGGCCGCCAGAGAAGAAATCGAACGCATGGTGGGCACCAAAGTCTATCTGAAACTGTTTGTGCGGGTACAAAAAAACTGGAGCAAAGATACCAAGGCCCTGAGACGGTTCGGCTATTGATGGCCGGTTTTTTATATGATCCTTTCCTTTCATCCCATTATTGAAGCGCACCGGAACATTGTCTGCGCCGGCCGGGAGCCCAACGATGAAGACCTGGCGGCCATCCGGAAGGCCCGGGCCGTGATTTTGCCCCAGGGTTGTTATGCCTCCCTTTACCGCATGGCCCGGGACAATTGCCGCCATATTTTTCCCAACATGGACGCACGATTCGATTACCCGTGCAAATGCGGCCAGGCCCGCCTGTTTGAGCGGCTCAACGCGCCTCGCCCCCTGACGCGCTGCTATGAATCAGTGGCGGCATACCATCGCTCGCCATGGGAAAAACCGTTTCCCGCGGTGGTCAAGCTCGACTGGGGCGGCGAAGGAGACACCGTGTTCAAGGTGCGCCGAAGCGCTGAAATGATCGAGGCAATCGAGGCCGCCAGGCGATTTGAATCTTCGGGACAGCAAGGGTTTCTCGTGCAACAATTTGTCGACTCGGGAAATCGGTCCCTGCGGGTGGTTGTGGTGGGCTCGCAGCTCCAATCCTACTGGCGGGTCCAACCCGTGGGGAGCCGGTTTGGTACGGCTTTGGCCAAAGGGGCTCAAATCGAATACCATGCAGATCCGGTCCTTCAGAGAGCCGCCCGGGCCGAGGTACGCCGGATCTGCCGCCAAACCGGCATCCAGCTGGCCGGCTTCGATTTTCTTTTTGATACCCACGCCCTGGACCGCGGGCATGTCCAACCGCTCGTGCTGGAGATCAACTATTTTTTCGGCCGCAGCGGCATTGGCGGGTCCGAAACCTTTTACCGGTTGCTGGAGCAAGAGGTCGATCGCTGGCTTGCCCGGCTGGAGCTCAAACGCTGAACAAAAATCCGCAGCCCGTCGCTCCGCCGTTTATTTGGCGAACCTCAAGGGTTGCATTTTATGCACAATTCGCTAAACTTAGTCTTTTTGGGAAAATACATTTTCGATGAATGCCTGAAAAGCCATGTGTCACTACAGCGCAAATAGAGATAACACATTGAAAATATGTGTTTTGCTCTGCGACCGCTGTCACCCGAAAACCCTTTTCGGGATTCATCATCGCCAAGTAAACGCGAAACCCGGTTGTCTTGTACCCATGATCGAATTAAGTCCATATGCATACGATCTGGATGAACGCCAGATTAAAACCGAGCGCCGCAAAGCACGGGAACTGCGCGCGTCCCAGTGGTGGAAGCGACGCTGCGCAAGAGGCCGGTGCCACTATTGCCGGCAGGCCACCCCGCCCAAAGAGCTGACCATGGACCATATCGTACCCATTGCCAGGGGCGGGAAAAGCACCAAGGGCAACATTGTGCCGGCGTGCAAAGCATGCAACAGCCATAAAAAACAGTTGCTGCCCATGGAGTGGGAAGCCTATCTGAAAGAAAAACAAGCTTAGGACCGGTTTGCCAAGAGGCGCCTCATGGAACTGGATACTGCCCAACACTATTTGTTAAAAGCCCTGGATGCATTCGACCGGCGTGTGGTGGTCATCTCTCCTGAATTCAAGCTGCTGGCGGTTGCCGGAACAGATCCCCGCGTCCGGGAAAAAGACATAACGGGCTGTAATTGTTTTGAGGCCTTCTACCGACGGGGCGAACCGTGCAAGGTCTGTCCGGCCAAAACAGTGATTAATACCGGCGCACCCACCGTTCGCAGCCGGCCCTATTGGCCGGAAAAGGACCAGGAGGGCTGCCTGTACGCGTTTCCCGTTTATGAGCAAGGAAAACTGGACGCCATTGCCGTATTCCACTTTGACGCCTCCATTATCACCGGTGTCGAAACGGAAATGCGACGGTCCCATGCCTTCCTGCAGAATTTGATTCGCAATGCCAGCGATCCGGTGATCGCGGCGGATATGACCGGCCGCATCATCATTTTCAACCAGGCGGCTGCCGACGCGTCCGGTTACTCGGTGGATGAGGCCCTGACCCATCTGAATATCCGTGATTTTTACCTCGGCGACGGGGCCCGGGAAATCATGCGCGAAATGCGCGGCCCGCGTTTTGGCGGCAAAGGAAAACTGAAAAAATACCGGATTGCCGCAAAGGGCAAAGACGGCATCGAAATTCCCATCAGCCTCTATGCGTCCATTATTTACGAGGGCCAACAGGAACTTGCCTCCATCGGATTTTTTCATGATTTACGCGAAGAGATCCACCTGCAGCAAAAACTGGAAAAAACCCAGCTGCAACTGCTGCAGTCGGAAAAAATGGCCTCTCTGGGCAAACTGGCGGCAGGGGTGGCCCACCAGTTGAACAATCCATTGGGCAGCATTTCCCTCTATACCAACTTGATTTTGGAGGAATACGACCTGGAGCCGGCGATCACCGATGATCTGAAGCTGATTTTGCGGGATGCCCAACGCTGCCGGGATACCGTCCGCGAATTGCTGGAATTCGCCCGCCAGAAACGCCAGTTCATGAAGCCGCTGGACATCAGCCAGGCCGTTGAACGCTGCCTGTTCCTAATCGAAAAACAATCCCTTTTTCAGAATATCGCGATTCAGCGGCAACTGGCCGAGGGCCTGCCGAAGATTATCGGAGACGGCCAACAACTGAACCATGTGTTCATGAACATTTTCATCAATGCCGCCCAGGCCATGGAAGGCAACGGCACCATCAACATTTCCACGGCGGAAGCCCCCACCAAAGACCGCCTCATTGTCCATATCCACGACACCGGCCCCGGGATCGCCAAGAAACATATCAAACATATCTTCGAACCCTTTTTCACGACAAAACAAGAGGGGCAGGGAACCGGCCTGGGTCTCAGCGTGGTCTATAATATTATCGAAAATCATGGTGGAACCATCAGTGCCGATAGCAAGCCGGGTAACGGAACCACCTTTACGATTGAACTGCCCATCACCCGCAAACCAGAAGAAGGAGAGGCAAATGGATAAAGGGCTGGATCCGATAAGCGTCCTGGTCGTTGACGATGAAGAGGGGATTCGTCTGGGATCAAAGCGGATTATCGATCGCATGGGGTGTCGCACCCTCACCGCCGACCGTGGCGAAGCGGGCCTCGAAATTCTCGAAAAAGAAGATGTGGGCATTATTTTGCTGGATTTGAAAATGCCGGGTATGGACGGCATGGAAGTGCTGCACATCGTCAGTGAAAAATATCCCCAGATCATGGTGATCATTATTACCGGTTTCGCCACCATCGAGACCGCTATTGAAGCCATGAAAAAGGGGGCCTACGATTTTATTCCCAAACCCTTTGAGCCTGACCAACTCCGGATTGTGGTCAACCGCGCCCGGGAAAAAGTGCTGCTGGCCAATGAAGCCCGGCGCCTGCAACAGGAAAAAACGCGAACCCTTGCCGACCTGGGAATGGAAAAAAGCCGTATTCGCACCATCGTCGACACCCTGCCCACCGGGCTGCTGGTCACCAACGCCCAGGGCATCGTTGTGCTGGTCAATCCGGCTTTCTTCCGGCAGATGGCTTTGTCCGACAATACCGAACCAGGCCAGCCCATAGCGCACTATATTCCGGACGAGGGGTTGTGTCGTCTCATTCTGGAGATTTCACAGGGCCGCCATGTGGATTTTGACGATATCCCCGGCTACGAGTTCTCTCCGGGCAGCGACAGGTTCCTGATGGCCCACGGGCGACCGGTGATCGGCGAAAAGCACGAATGCCTGGGGGCCGTAATCACCCTCGAAGACATTACCGCCATGAAGGTCATCGACAGGCTGAAGAGCGAATTTGTTGCCAAGGTTTCCCATGAACTGCGCTCTCCGCTGTCCACCATTCACGAGCAGCTGGCGGTGGTGCTCAGCGATATGATGGGAAAGGTTTCTTCCAACGGCGAACACCTGCTGTCCCGGGCCAAAGAAAAAACCCAGGGTCTCATCTCGCTCATCGGCGATCTGCTTGACCTGTCGCGCATCGAATCCGGCGCCATCTGTGAAGAACCCAAGCCGGTGGCCCTGGATGAGCTGCTGACCAACATTATCGATTTTCTCAATACGCGTGCAGCGGCCAAGCAGCAGACCCTGACCCTGGTGCAGCCCAAAGAGCCTCTGCCGTCCATCAAGGCCGACCCGTTGGCCCTGGAAAGTATTTTCGGGAATTTGATCACCAACGCCATTAATTACACACCGGAAAACGGCACAATTGAAGTGCGCATTTCCCAAGCCGGTATCAATTTACAGGTTCAGGTCGCTGACAACGGACTGGGAATGGAAACCCGTCACCTGGATCGGATCTTTGAGCGGTTCTACCGGGTCAAAACCGAAAAAACGCGCTATATCACGGGCACCGGCCTGGGCCTGCCCATCGTGAAGGGGCTTGTAGATGCCCTGGGCGGTGTCATTCGGGTGGAAAGCGCACCCGATGAGGGAAGCACCTTTACCGTTTTGCTGCCGGCGAACGTATCGTAAAATACGCCGCCTCCCCCCCGGCATCCAAGCTGTTTACTGGAGATGAACAATGAAACCGTTGACCATCCTGCTGGTCCCATTGCTTGTATTGCCGCCACCAACCCTCTCATGGGAGGGATAAGCAGGGCAGCTCCATGCAGCAACAGAATCGACAACCCGGTTTTTTAAGACATTGGCACCGCCGAAAGCTATTTTGATCAATGTGAGGAAGCAACGTGAAAATTTCCATCCGATGGGCACTGATTGTCGGAATTTTAGGTCTGATTTGGGTCACCCAGCTCATTATCACCTCATCCACCTACTTTTCATCGCAAAAAGTGTTGCTGAACCATGCCCGCGATATCATGCAGAACATTGCCGACTTGACCATGGAGCAGTCCCAGAATCACCTGGCCCTGGCCCAGGGAGCCGCCCATTTGACCAAGCGCCTGATTTCCTCCAACGTGGTGGGCAGCGAACTGGAGCGCCGCAACATACTGGAACGCTATTTTCTTGACCAGTTGGCCATCTATCCCCATTTTGCCGGCATCTATGTCGGTCAGCCTTCAGGGGATTTTTTCTTTGTCAGCCGTTCCAGCGTGCATTCCAGGAACGGCTATCGAACCAAAATCATATCCAACGGCGACAGTTCGCACCAGACCGAACTCATTTGGCGGGACAATGCCCAAACGTTTCTCTCAAGAGAGATGGATCCTCAGGATACATACGATCCCCGCCAGCGTCCCTGGTATGTCAAAGCGTTGAATGAAAAAACGATCGTCTGGACCGATCCGTATATTTTTTTCACTTCCCAGAAACCGGGCATCACCATCGCCGGCCCCATATTTTCCAAAAAAGGCGCGTTGCAGGCCATTGTCGGTGTAGACATTGAAATCGATCAACTCTCCACCTTCATCAGCAAACTGCGTATCGGTAAAAACGGCGGCGCCTTCATGCTCAACAACAACGGCGATGTGGTGGCCTTTCCCGATCAGTCAAAAATAAAAATCAGCGATACCGCCAAAGGCGGCAAGATCCGCCTGGTGACAATCGAAGAGATCGACGACGGACTCAGCAGGGCGGCTTACCAGGCCATTCAATGGCAAAAAAGCGAAGGCGGCCGGCTGAATCTGCCAAACGCCCAATTTGCCCGCTTTGAATACAATGGCCAAGCCTACCACACCATGTTCACGCCATTTGTCAATCCGCAATGGCCCTGGATCATCGGCGTATATGTTCCGGAAAGTGATTATTTGGGTTCCATCAAGGCCGATCGCCGGTTCAGTATCCTGCTGACGCTGGCCCTGTCCGCGGTGGCCACCCTCATCGGTCTCTTGCTTTCCAGGGCCGTCACTCGCCCCCTGGCCGGATTGGAAGCGGAAGCGCTTGCCATTCAAGGGAATGATTTGACGCAGCGGTTCGAAACGCGAAGCCCTTTTAAAGAGATCCAGGCAACGGCGGACGCCTTTACCTTGATGAAAAAAGATATTCGCGCCGGAGAAGAAAAGTACAGGGGCATCTTTGAAAACATTCAGGATGTCTACTATGAGGCCAGTATAAACGGTCGCATTCTGGAAATCAGTCCCTCCATCGAAAAAGTTTCTTCCTACAGCCGAGAAGACCTTATCGGCCTTCAACTGGACCGCATTTATCAGACTCCGGGCGACCAGGACCGATTGATCAAGCACATTTCAGCCCACGAAAGGGTTTCCGATTACGAAATCACCATGACCGGCAAAAACGGGGAGATCGAACACTGCTCCGTCAATGCGTCGCTGAAACGGAACGAATCCGGCCGGCCGCAAAAAATTGTCGGGTCCATGCGGGTGATCACCGACCGCAAGAAAACCGACTTGGAATTGCAACGCTACCGGGAGCATTTGGAGGAACTTGTTCAGGAACGCACCCGGGACCTTGAAAAAAGCACCCGCCAGCTGGGCACAAGCGAAGAAAAATACCGTTCCATTATCGAAAATATGGAAAACGGATACTATGAAACCGACCTCGATGGAAATCTGACTTTCTTCAATGATCACGTAGTGGAAATATTGGGATATGACCGGGAACAGGTCATGGGGCTCAATTTTCGGCAATATATGGATGCAAGCACGATCGAGGCGGTCAAGAAACGCTTTGGGGAAATCATGCGCACCGGCAAGCCTGAACGGATTACCCGCCTTGCCATATTGCGTTCCAACGGCGAAAAAAGGACCTTGGATGCATCGGCCGCTTTGATTACCGATCATGAGGGTCGCCGGAAAGGGTTTCGCGGTATTATCCTGGATGTCAGCGAACAGCTCAAAGCCGAAAAAGAGAAGAAAAAACTGGAAACCCGACTGCAGGAGATTCAACGTCTCGAAGGCATCGGCACCCTGGCCGGCGGGGTGGCCCATGACTTCAATAATCTGCTGATGGGAATCCAGGGCAATGTTTCGCTCATGCTGCTTGAGACAGATCCCGGCCATCCCCTCTACGCCAAATTGAAAAGCATTGAATCCTGTGTGTTGGGCGGATCGGACCTGACCCGCCAGCTGTTGGGTTTTGCCCGGGGCGGCAAATACAACGTCAAGGTTCTGGATTTTAACCAGGTGGTTCAAAACACGGCTCTTATGTTCGGGCGCACGCGCAAAGATATCAATATTCACCAAAAAATGCAGCCCGATCTGTGGACGGTGGAAGCCGACCAGAATCAGATCGAACAGGTTCTGCTGAATCTTTACATCAACGCATGGCAGGCCATGCCCGATGGCGGGCACATTTACCTGGAAACTAAAAATGTCGAAATGGATGCCGCTTTTGCCAAATCCTTCAACATTCCGCCCGGGCGATACGTTCGAATCTCAGTGGCCGATACGGGAACGGGAATAGAGGCGAAGGTCCGGAACAAAATATTCGAGCCTTTTTTTACCACCAAAGAAATGGGCCGCGGAACCGGACTGGGGCTGGCTTCAGCCTACGGTATCATCAAAAACCATGACGGTGCCATCGAGTTTTCCAGTGAAGTGGGGATGGGCACCACTTTCTACGTGTATTTGCCGGCCAGTGTGGCGAAAGTGCAGCTTCCCGAAAAAATGACCGGCACCCTGTCCAGGGGCGACGAGTCGATTCTTTTGGTAGACGACGAACAGGTGATCCTGGATGTCAATCGGAGCATGCTTGAAAACATGGGCTATCATGTCAAAACCGCCCAGGGAGGGCAGGAGGCCATCGAAATCTATAGCGCGAGCCATAATCAGATCGATATGGTGATATTGGATATGATCATGCCGGATATGAACGGCGGCATTGTCTTTGACCACATGAAGGCCATCAACCCCGATGTCAAGGTGCTGCTGGCCACCGGCTACAGCATATCCGGACAGGCCGAAAAAATCGTTGCCCGGGGATGCGCCGGATTCATTCAAAAACCCTATGCCATCAAAAAATTAAGCGACAAAATTCGGGAGATACTGGACCGTTGAATTCAAGCCGCCATCCCATATTCTCCGGCCCTCGAAAACACGGGCCGGTTGAGGCGGCCGCGATCCGCTATCCGGCAATCCAATGGACGCGTCATTTTATATCGCTCACGGCGATGGCGGCCGCCAAAATCCTCATTTACGGATTGGCCCTGGCGGCCGTTGGATTGGCTCCGGCCGCGGCCTGCGCCGGCCTTTCGGCGCAACGATCCATCATCGATCCCACAGGACGGCAGTTGACGGTCCCCGTCAACCCAATTCGGGTGGTGGCGCTTGCACCCAGCATAACGGAAGTGGTCTTTGCCCTGGGAGAGCAAGCGCGTCTCAAGGGCGTCTCACGGTTCAGCGATTATCCGCCGCAGGCCAAGCACTTACCGAAGGTCGGATCATATGTGCATCTGGATACCGAACGTATTGTGGCCCTGCAGCCGGATTTGTGCATCGGCATCAGGGACGGTAATCCTTTGGCCGTCGTGGAGCGGCTCCAGGCCCTGGGCATACCCGTTTTCGCGGTACACCCGGTAAACCTGGAAACCACCATGCAGAGCATCCATGCCATTGGTGATCTGCTGGGGGCCGGCAGCGCAGCCCAAACCATCGTCGGCGATATGCGCCGGCGTATCACGCGGGTCCAGCGAATTGTTGCCGCGGTGCAGCGCAAACCCTCTGTTTTCGTGCAGATCGGGATTTCCCCCATCGTATCTGTAGGAACGAAAACGTTTATCAGCGAATTGATTACCCTGGCCGGCGGAACCAACGCCGCGGCCGGTGAAAACCCCTATCCGCGGTTTTCCCGAGAGCAGGTCATTACGCTGGCACCGGAGGTAATGGTGATTTCGTCCATGGCACGGGCGGCGGTTTTTGAACAGGTCAAAGCGGAATGGATGCAGTGGCCGTCCATTCCGGCCGTTCGCCGCGGGGCTCTGTTTATAGCCCCGTCCAATATTTTTGACCGGCCGACGCCGCGCCTGGTAGACGGCCTGGAGTTGATGGCGCGCTATATCCATCCCCAATTGTTCAGGGCATTCCCATGAAACCGGCGCCCCGCATCGCCGGCCGGGTGGCTGCCGTCACAGTGGCCGGCGCCGCCGTTCTGGGCGTTATGCTGCTTGCGGGACTGGCGGCCGGCTCCTCGGGACTGCAATGGTCGGCCGTGCTGCAAAGTATTTCAGGCAACGCGCATACCGGCCTGACGCACGATATCATCTGGCGGTTGCGGTTCCCCAGGGTCGTGCTGGCCGCCCTGCTGGGCGCCACCCTCTCCCTGGGGGGCATGGTCTTTCAGGCCCTGCTGCGCAATCCATTGGCCGAGCCGTATATATTGGGCATATCGGGAGGATCGGCGATTGGCGCCATCATCGGCATTTTGCTGGGCCTGAGCCGGTTCCCCGGCATCTGGTTCATGGCCTTTGCCGGCAGCCTGACCACCCTGGGCCTGTTGTATGTCATGGCATCCGGCCGATCCATGCTCAGCGGCAATACCCTGCTGCTCTCCGGAGTGATGGTCAACGCCTTTTGTTCCGCGGTGATCCTGTTTCTCGTCTCCATTGCCCAGGACAGCCGCCTGCACAACATTATCTTCTGGCTCATGGGCGATCTGTCGGCCGCCACCATGGACAACGTCTTGGCCCTGTCGTTTACCGTTTTGCCGTGTTTCATTATCATTTATATGCGCTCCCACAGTCTCAATTTGTTGACCCTGGGCAATGATATGGCGCGCAGCATGGGGGTCCATATCCGGTTCACCACGTCACTTTTGCTGGTGCTGACCTCCCTGATGGTCAGCGCCACGGTGAGTTATTGCGGCCTGGTGGGATTCGTAGGACTGGTGATACCACACATGCTGCGAATGGCCCTAGGGCCGGACCACCGCGTCCTGACCCCGGCCTCCATCCTGGGCGGCGCCGCTTTCATGGTGCTGTGCGATATGTTGTCACGCACCCTTCCGGCCCAGGGTGAAATGCCCGTCGGCGTGATCACGGCCTTGATCGGAGCACCGTTGTTTGTGTATTTGCTTAGAAAGTCAAGTACGTAAAGGATCGAAAACGATAGCGCATTGTCCGACTGTCTTTCGGGGTTCTCGTGCAGGTGGAAAGAAACCATTTACGCCGGCCCCCAAAGCCGCGTTTAAACCAAAACGAAATGTAATTCAATGCTCCCAGCGATCACGGTCCAGAAGTTGACCCACACCTTTGATGAACGGCACGTGCTCGACGGGGTCTCTTTTGATGTGGATGCCGGCCGGTTTTTTATCATCATCGGCCCCAACGGCTCCGGCAAGACAACCCTGCTCAAGCTTCTGGCCGGCCTGCTGCCCGTGAAAAAAGGCCGTATCCATATCCTGGGCCGAGATATCGACGCCTATTCCGCAAAGGCCCTGGCAAGGAGAATGGCTTATGTGCCCCAAAGCGTTCCTATGGAATTTCCCTTCACGGTAACCCAGATCGTACTGATGGGGCGGGCACCCCACCTGGGCCTGCTGGGGTTCGAAGGGCAAACCGATCTTGAAATAGCCCGCCATGCCATGGCCACCACGGATGTGCTCCGCCTGGCCGCTCGCCGCCTGGATCAGCTTTCCGGCGGTGAACGGCAACGGGTCTTTATCGCCAGGGCCATTTGCCAGCAACCTAAAATCATCCTGCTGGACGAACCCACCGCCGCTCTTGATCTGGCCCATCAGGTCCGGCTCCTGGATTTGATGGAACGCCTGAAAAACGATCAGGGTGTCACCATCGTGATGGTATCCCACGACCTCAACACAGCCGCCATGTATGCCGATAGCCTGTTGCTGCTGTCCGAAGGCCGGATCGCAGGCAGTGGATCTCCCGGAGAAGTCATGCGGTACGATCTGCTGGAACAGGTATATGGCTGCCCCCTGGTTGTGGATCGGAGCCCGATGGGTGAATACCCCCGGGTGCACCTGGTGCCCGAACGCTATCTGGCCGGCGCGGCAAAACAGCCAAAGGGATGACGCCTTCCATTCGCCTTGACAACCCTCCCGATATTCGCTAACTGCCATTCATATTTGCCTAGGTGCGATACCGTTGGCTTAAAAGGGAACCCTGTGCAATTCGGGGACGGGCCCGCCGCTGTAAACGGGGACGGCCGATGCAAAAAGCCACTGTTCACCAGAACGGGAAGGCGCTGCAGGCCGAAAGATCCGTAAGTCAGAAGACCTGCCCAGGCAATAGTGACTGTATCGGCGCGGACAACCGTCGGTCACGCGGATTCGAAGGATAAAATGGGACATCCCGGATCGAAGCGTTTTCGGTCCGGGTTTTTTTGTGGCATCGTTCTTGACAATATCGGGACGAAGCACATTAATCACCGTCTGGTAATAATTTCAGGATGAGAGGCTAACCGGTTAAGCCATGCTTCAACTATTTCAAAACGGCGGGCCAGTCATGTATCCCTTGCTGGCTTGTTCGATCATCGTATTGACCGTAATCATCGAAAGGTGCTTGTTTTGGGCCGCCGTCCAGACCCGGCGCGATCGCCAACTCGTCGATGATGTTCTGGAACTATGCCGCACCGGCGATTGGGATGCGGTGCGCAAAAAAACCCTCGCATGCAAGGATTTCGTGGTGCGCATCATGGTTTCCGGTATATTGCATCGCGAATTTTCCATGACCAAGGCCATGGAGGCGGCGGCAGCCGAGGAAATTCAGCACATGCGCCGTTTCATGGGGGTGCTGGACACCATGATTACGGTAGCACCATTATTAGGCATTTTCGGGACAGTGATCGGGATTATTACTTCTTTTGAAATGCTGGGTACGGCTGGAATCGACGACCCCAAAGCGGTCACCGCAGGGGTTGCCCAAGCCCTTATCACCACCGCCACCGGCCTGGGTATCGCCATATCATCAGTATTTCCATATAACTACTTCAACGCCAAGGTCGAACGCGCCGCCCTGGATATGGAAAAGTATGCCACCAGCCTGGAAATTGTCTACGAAAAAATAAACCACGAAAACAACTGTAACTGCCAAAGTCTTAATGAAAATTAAACAATTTACCATCAAACCGCCGCGTGTCGAAATGTTGCCGCTGATCGACATCGTCTTTCTTCTGCTGGTGGTATTTATATACACCATGCTGTCCATGGCGATCCACAAGGGCCTGCCGGTTGATCTGCCCTCCGCCTACCAGATCCATCCCGGAAAGGATGCCCCTTTATCGGTAACCGTTACAGCGGATGGAGGCGTTTTCGTCAATAAAACCGAAACGAATTTGATAGACTTGCCCTCCGTATTAAAGCATTTCACAGGGGTCGATGCGGAAACGGGCGTCCTCCTGTTTGCTGACAAAAAGGTCTCCTACCAGACGCTGTTCCGGGTGCTGGATCGCATACAGGACGCCGGCCTGCATCGCATCAGCCTGCAGGCCGAATCTGAGGGGAAGCCGTGAAGCGCCTGGTCATCGCTGCTTTGCTGGCCATGGCAATTCATATACTGCTTTTCTCGCTGAAGCCATCATGGCGCCGGCCTTCCCTTTTGCCGCAGGAAAGCCGTTCGCTGTCCATCGATCTGAAAACCTTTTTAATTAAAAAGGAAAAACCGGCGAATCCTGAAGCAGCCGTTCAAACGGCTCAGCCAAAATCCAAGGTGCCGCCGCCACCAGCCCCCAAGCCCCGCCCCTCTCCACCGCCTAAACCAAGGCCCCAGCCGGCGGCAGAACCGCAACAGCCGGCCAGATTACAGCCCCCATCCGCGCCGCCGGCCCCGCCGGTTCAGCAAACAGCGCTGAAAAAGACATCGGCCATGGATGCCATTAAAACGGACGACCCCATAAAAGCAGAGGCGGCAGAACCGTCAGGACCCAACGAGGGCGCAGGGCAAACTTCTGGTGGAATGAACGACACGCCAATCGGGGCCATTGAGTATTCCGTGCCCCTGTATGAAATCAATCCGCCTCCGGTTTACCCGCGGGCCGCCAGACGCCGCAACATCGAGGGAACCGTGATGCTGGATGTGCGGGTCACCGAATCCGGCCGGGTGGCCGAGATAAAAATCGCACGGTCCAGCGGCCACGCCGTTTTAGATCGCAGTGCGGTCAAGGCCGTAACACTTTGGCGGTTTAAACCGGCGATTCGCAGTGGCCGGGCAATGGAAACCTGGGTTACGGTACCGGTGCGGTTTAAATTGGAATAAGGTGACGGCTGCAGACTGAACTTTTGAACGCTTCGCTTCAGTGGCCCGCAAGGACGCTGATGAAACAGCCCACGCTGCCGCCGACGCCGGAATCTCCATTTCCGGCGGGTGCGGTGTCGTCTCCAGGGTCACACTCACCTGGGGGATAGGCTGCGCCGTTCGAGACCCCCACAGCATCCAGGTCGAATCCGGCGCTGCCCGTGGTGGGATATGGATCGTAAATGCTGCGGCCCGAGCTGTCAGTATAACTGCCGTCACCGATAATGTCCACGATACGGACATGGGTGATGGCATTCAGATCGACGCTGCCCGATATGACCAGGGCTTTGTCCGACAGATCGTCCAAGTCGAAAGGCGTTCCGTAACCCTGCCGGTATTTTCCAGCCAGACCATCCACATCGCTGGGATCCAGATTACCGAACGCCGGTACCGGGCTGATGGTCAGAGAGACGCTGTCGAATTGGACGAAATCCACGCCGTTGGACGATACTTCAACATACGCCAATTCGATAAACGTGTCCTGAAACGCATTTTCAAAGATGGCCAGATCCCATCCGCTGCCGTTGGAAATAGGCGGATCGAATGTCAGCGTGATTTCACCGCCGCGCCCGAGACACACGATATCAAAAGAGGTTCCTTCGGCCGGCCCCAGGGCATTGGCCTCATCCTGCCAGGTCGCATCCACATAGGGGCCCGGCTGGTAATCGGACACCGCATCCGCCCAGTCGGTAATGGCCGGGTCATTCATGGAAATCGCATGGGAACAGGCTTCGCCTGCCGCCGGTGCATAGGGGCCCGCCCATACTGTCGATAGTGTGCACCAGCCAACAAGAAAGACAAACAGGATGGCCATGCGTGCCCTGGCCACAGGTTTTAATCGTATTTGAGAAAGTTTCAGAAACGCCATTGCAGGCCTCCATAAAAATTGCGTTCGGGCATCGGGTAGTTGCTTTCGCTGTAAGCGGTGGTCGCATATCGCTCGTCAAGCAGATTGTTGATCCCGGCGAACAATTTCATCGGGCCACGGGTCCAGGTGATTTTGATATCCACGACCGTGTAGGCATCGAGCTTTTTAAAGCGGTTATTGAAAATGTCGTTGCCGTCGAATCGCGGCCCCACAAAAGTGGCCCCAAGGGCCAGTAACAGGGGTTCCGCCGCCTGCCACTCCAGCCCCGCATCGATTTTATGCTCGGGTACCAGGGGGACTTGCCGATCCGAATCCTCGAACCGCGCCGACGTGTAAGTGTAGTTGGCCCACAGGAAATGTCGAAGGGTGGGATACCACTTGATATCCGTTTCAATTCCCCTGCGCACGGTGGGCTCGTCGTAGTTGCGGTTGACTTCGCTATAGTAAAGTTCATCCTCGATGCGGACCTGGTAACCCGTAATAGACCATTCCACCGTCTCGCCTAAATTGAACCGCGCCCCGACATCGATATGGGTACCCTCCTGGGGCTTCAATCCGGGTTCAGCCTCGGCCAACTCATCCACATTGGGTACTCGGAAACTCGTGGAATAGCTGGAGAAAAGTGCAACATCCGGGTTAAGCTGATAGTTCAGGCCGATTTCATAGGCATCGTTGGTCCAGTCCCTGTCGGACTCTTGTCCATTGACCCAACGCCTCACGCTGCCGAATGTCGTATAGGAATCGGTTCTGAAAATACCGTCAAAACGGTTCTGTCGGTATCCCCAGTTCAGAGCCAGCGGTTCAGCAAGGCTCCAGCGGTTGGTGACATAAAGGCCCAGGTTGTCCACGGCGCTGTTTTCCCGGGGACCGCCCGGCAGTTCTTCGCGCACGTAACGGGTGCTGAAGTGATCGAGACCCACCTGAACCTGATGCGGCAGGTGAAACAGCGTATACTCTTTGATATAGCGCACATCCACCGTACGGGTGTCCTCCGTGATCTCACTGGTCTGGTCATCACGGTCCAGCAACGGGGAATAACCCAGAACATACGGATTTTCCCGAAAGCGGTATCCAAGGGCGGCGGTGAGCGTTCCCCATGTTTGGCTTTCCATTCGCATGCCCGCCCCGACACGCTGATCCGTCGTCTCACCGCCGTCGTCGGGGGTGCGGGTGCCTGTCCGCGCCGTTTCCGAATCCATATCGGCCAGGGGCACCGGTCCGGGCAAGCCGTAGTCATCCTGATGGTAGGATCCGGTCAGCCACAACGCCCCCCATGACAGATTGTCTGCATCCAGCCTGACCGCAATATCCTTTTTGGTCAGCTGGCCGTTGTCACGGTAGCCGCCGGAGTCGTAGTAGCCGGCGTTCATTGTAATACCCACTGCCCGGACGGTGTCTTTCAGACTGGCCCGCGTGTCCACCGTTCCATAGCTGCCGTATGAAATATAAATGCGCCTTTCGGGAGCACCGCCCGCTTTTTTGGTAACGATGTTGATGACCCCTCCCACGGCGCCGTCTCCGTAAACCACGCCCCCCGCCCCCCGCAGGATTTCGATGCGTTCGATCTGGTCCAGGGCGATGGAAGAAAAATCTGTTCCCGACAGATCCGAGCTGTTCTGGCGCACGCCGTCTACCACGACGATGACATTATTGGCCGCCGAGGCTCCCATCCCCCGGATGTCGATGGTGCTGTTTTTATCGCTACCGCCCAGACTCTGCAGGGTGATCCCCGCTTCCCTGGAGAGCAGGTCCACCACGTTGGCGCTGGTCGCCTGTTCAATATCTTCAGCAGTGATTACGGTGACATTGCGAGGAATATCCCGGAGGGTCTCTTCTTCGCGGGTGGCTGTGACCACCACTTCATCCAGCTCGAACCGCGGTGTGTCCGCATGCAGCGGCTCGGCAGCCGTCAGCAGGCCGAACGCGGCAAAAAGCATAAATATTCCGAGGGGTGCACGCATCCCATGGACTTTGGGAGAATATGTTAAATGGAGTTTCATGGGCGTCTCTGTATCGCTGGTGAGCGGGCACCGGCTTATCCACCGATGCCCGACTGCGGTCACGTTTCTACTTACGTTACTTTTTATCCACGCGCAAGATACACAGGCCTGCAAGCAGCATGATCACCGCAAACAAGGGCCCGATGGCCGGGCGGGCCTTTTGTGCCGAGGAAATGAAACAACCGCCCGATCCGCCGGAACCCCCACTGCTGGGATTATCCGCGGGGTTGTCCGTCGCTTCCGTACCGTCGATAGCGAAGTAGGCCGGGGTGTTCATGCCATAAACGGGATCATTGTCCGTCGATTCAAGGGAAAACTCCACTGTTTCAACGACACCCAGCCGGCGCAGATCAATCCAGGTCCACTTGTCGACGATATAATCCAGACTGTTGTCGTCATTCCTGAAGTCGGCCAGATAGAACTCAACCTCACCGGTCTTGGCGCCGACCCCGTTTCTTCCGGTAATGGTCAGTTTGAAGTAATCTGGATCATCGCCTGAAACACCGCCAAATTTTTTGGCTACGCCGTCACCGTCGCGCATGGACAGATAGGCGTAAGTCGTGTTGGTGATATACAGTCCATTTACAACGGCCGGATTGGTCAATGTGATTTCCGGCGTCGTTGCCATATAGCCGATATAGCCCACGGCATAGTTGGCCGATCCATCGGTGCCTTCTCCGGCAATGGCACTGTATTGGTTGGTATAGCCGGCGGTGGTGGTGTCGGTCATGTTGGAGTAGGCAAACCCTTCCCAGTAGGCGCCGTAAGTATCGTCAAAATAGTTGTTGAAACTGGCGTCACCACTGGTAAACGTGCCGGCAAAGTCCGAACCGTTGTAAAAACTCTCAGAATTGAGCGACAGATCTTCAAAGGTAAACTGCCCGGTTACAGGTGGGGTAACATCGAAATCATCCAGGGCGAAGTAGGCCGGGGTGTTCATGCCATAAACGGGATCATTGTCCGTCGATTCAAGGGAAAACTCCACTGTTTCAACGACACCCAGCCGGCGCAGATCAATCCAGGTCCACTTGTCGACGATATAATCCAGACTGTTGTCGTCATTCCTGAAGTCGGCCAGATAGAACTCAACCTCACCGGTCTTGGCGCCGACCCCGTTTCTTCCGGTAATGGTCAGTTTGAAGTAATCTGGATCATCGCCTGAAACACCGCCAAATTTTTTGGCTACGCCGTCACCGTCGCGCATGGACAGATAGGCGTAAGTCGTGTTGGTGATATACAGTCCATTTACAACGGCCGGATTGGTCAATGTGATTTCCGGCGTCGTTGCCATATAGCCGATATAGCCCACGGCATAGTTGGCCGATCCATCGGTGCCTTCTCCGGCAATGGCACTGTATTGGTTGGTATAGCCGGCGGTGGTGGTGTCGGTCATGTTGGAGTAGGCAAACCCTTCCCAGTAGGCGCCGTAAGTATCGTCAAAATAGTTGTTGAAACTGGCGTCACCACTGGTAAACGTGCCGGCAAAGTCCGAACCGTTGTAAAAACTCTCAGAATTGAGCGACAGATCTTCAAAATCACTTTCACCATAAGCCCAGGTCACCAGGCACAACACCAAAACCAATGCCAAACATGCCTTTTTCATCGTCTTCCTCCTAAGATTTTGGAACAAATAAAAATCCCGAACCGATAGTATTATCGATTCGGGATTTCCCTTTTTTATCCGTCGAACCTGCCTGAGCGGCCCAATGCCGGCGATATCGATCCGCTCATTGCCTCAGGCAGGTCTTCTGACTCTCAGATCATCCTACTTGCCGGACCTTCCCGTTTCATTGGGTGAAACAGTGGCTGAGCATACGGCTTTCGTCCCTGATTACAGCAGCGGGCCTGTCTCCGATTTTCACGGGGTTCCCTATTAAGCTCCACGAGCACCTGAAACAAGATAACTGCCTTGTTAGGAGATAATAAGCGGATGGTCAAGAAAAATGTGTCCAATCCTCCCCAGTCAGGGCCGGAAGAGAGGCCGGGCGATGCACCGAAAAGCTGTTTGTTTTCACTTCCCAGTTGCGGTATGATATCAGCCGGTGCACCGACCCCTGTGAACCTAATGCGATAAATGGCTTGCCCGCTAAAACCGGACGTGTTTTCCAAGTGACAGCCTGATGCTGTATCTTCGGTTTGCACCACACCAGCACCTGCTCCTATCACCCGTTCATTCCCAAAATTGCCGGTTGCCGTTAGACCGTTTAATGAAATGGACGGCACAAGAACCGTCAACACTGGAGGTCAGCTATGACTGCAACAAAGTGGTTATATCAATTCAATGAAGTGGATACAGACGAACGCACTGCCGCCGCCAGCCGGGAGACGCTGCGCGGCCTCTTTGGCGGCAAGGGGGCCAATCTGGCCGAGATGATGCGCATCGGCCTGCCCGTTCCGCCGGGCTTTACCATTACCACCGAAGCCTGCAATGCCTACCTCAAGGCCGGGGGGGTATTCCCCGAGGGGTTGTGGGAACAGGTTTTGAAGGCCATGGAGGCCCTTCAGACGGCAAGCGGCAAGCGGTTCGGCGACAGCAGTAACCCCCTGCTGGTCTCCTGTCGTTCAGGGGCCAAATTCTCCATGCCGGGAATGATGGATACGGTGCTGAACATCGGACTCAACGACGTTACGGCCGACGGCATGGTGGCGCTGACCGGGGATGCGCGCTTCGTCTATGACGCCTATCGCCGCCTCATCCAGATGTTCGGGTCCGTGGTCATGAACATTGACGACACCATTTTTGAGCGGGTGATCGAAGCGGCCCGCCGCAAGGCCGGCGTCCAGCAGGACACCGGCCTGGGCGCCGATGACTGGAAGGCGGTGACGGCACGTTTCAAAACCATTTTCCGCCACCAGACCCAGGTGGATTTTCCCCAGGCCCCGCTGGATCAGCTGCGCATGGCCACCGAGGCGGTCTTCAAGAGCTGGAACGGCAAGCGTGCCGTGGATTACCGCAAGGCCGCCAATATCCCCCACGACCTGGGCACCGCCGTCAATATCGTGGCCATGGTGTTCGGCAACATGGGAAACGACTGCGCCACCGGCGTGGCCATGACCCGCAACGGATCCAGCGGCGAACCCCGGCTGGAAGGCGATTATCTGATCAATGCTCAGGGTGAGGACGTGGTGGCCGGAATTCGGCTGACCGACGAGATCGGCAAAATGGAAACAGTGATGCCCGAAGCCTACCGCGAGTTGCAGCAAATCTCAGCCGTCCTGGAAAAGCATTACCGCGACATGCAGGATGTGGAATTCACCATTGAAAAGGGCAAACTGTGGATGCTGCAGACCCGCGACGGCAAGCGCACGGCGGCAGCGGCGGTTCGCATTGCCGTGGACATGGCCCGCGAGGGCCTGATTTCCAAAGAGGAGGCGGTGGCGCGCATCACGCCGGAGCAGGTGGATTTCTTTTTACACCCTCAATTCGACCCATCGGCGCTTTCCACTGCGCGCATCCGGGGCAGCATGCTGGCCAGGGGGCTGAATGTCTCCCCCGGAGCCGCCTTCGGGGTCGTGGCCTTCGACGCCGACCTGGCGGAAGCCTGGGCCCGGAAAGAGAACAAGAAGGTCATCATGGTCAGGCCGGAGACCAAACCCGACGATGTGCACGGCATGCTGGCGGCCCAGGGAATTTTGACCAGCCGAGGCGGACGGACCAGCCATGCCGCTTTGGTGGCCCGTCAGTTTGGCAAACCGGCGGTGGTGGGCGTGGCGGCCCTGCAGATCGATTTGAACAAACGCGAAATGACGGTGGGCGAATACAGCATCCGGGAAGGCGAACTGATCTCCATCGACGGCAACACCGGCGAGGTCTTTCTGGGCCAGTTGGCCACTATGGTGCCGGATATCAACGACCCCTGGCTCATCGACCTGCTTTCCTGGGCGGACGAATTTCGCACCCTTGGGGTCTGGGCCAACGCCGATTATCCAGAAGATGCCCAGCGGGCCAGGGAGTACGGCGCGCAGGGCATCGGCCTGTGCCGCTCCGAACATATGTTTTTTGAAACCGACCGGCTGCCGCTGTTTCAAAAAATGATCATGGCCGATCTGCCGGTGGACCAGCGTGAAGCTCTGGATGCACTGCTGTTGTTCCAGCGCGAGGATTTTGCCGGGCTTTTCCGGGTGATGGACGGCCTGCCGGTAATTATCCGGCTCATCGACCCGCCCCTGCATGAGTTCCTGCCGGACCTGGTTGAATTGATGGCGGAACTATCGGATCTCAAACTGCGCATCCGCCAGGCGGCCACCCTGGTCGAGATCGACGATTTGCTTTTGCAGATCCGGGACAAGGAACGTATCCGCCAGCGGGCCGCAAAGCTCAAGGAGCAGAACCCCATGCTGGGATTGCGCGGCGTGCGGCTGGGCATTCATATCCCCGCACTGACGCGCATGCAGGTCAGGGCCATTTTCGAGGCGGCCTGCATGGTGACCAACGAGGGGATCACGGTTCTGCCGAAAGTCATGATTCCGTTGACTGCCCACGTCAACGAGCTAAAAGTCCAGCGCAGCTCGCTGGAGGCCGAGGCCAAAGCCGTAATGGCGGAGCAGGAGACACAAATCGAGTACAAATTCGGCACCATGATCGAACTGCCACGAGCGGCGCTCACCGCCGATCAGATCGCAATGCACGCGGAATTTTTCTCCTACGGAACCAACGACCTGACCCAGACCACCTATGGCATCTCCAGGGATGACGCCGAGTCCGGCTTTTTGATCGAATACATGCAAAAGAGCATTTTGCCGGACAACCCGTTTGCTACGCTGGACAGGGACGGCGTAGGCCAGCTCATGGGAATGGGCATCGCCAGGGGCCGCCAGGTAAAACCGGATTTGGAATGCGGCATCTGCGGCGAACACGGCGGCGACCCGCGCTCCATTGCGATATGCCACGACCTGGGGCTCAATTACGTCTCCTGCTCGCCATTCAGGGTGCCCGTCGCCCGCCTGGCGGCGGCCCATGCGGCCCTGAGAAATAAAGCGGGTTGATATATCAAGAGGAGGTGTTATGACCAGCAAGGTATATTTTATCGACTTTCGTGCCAACCATCAGAACAATTTCATGTCCAAGCTGGAGCGACTTCTGGATGCCTGCGGGCTCGGAAATGTAGTCAGCCAGAGGAATCTCACGGCGGTCAAAGTTCACTTTGGCGAGATGGGCAATGCCGCCTTTATCCGGCCCATCTATTTGCGCAAGATCGTTGCAGCGGTCAAACAGGCGGGCGGCATTCCATTTCTGACCGACGCCAACACCCTCTATTCGGGCACCCGCAGCGATGCCCCCCGTCATTTGACCACGGCCATTCAAAACGGATTTGCCTATGCCGTGGTGGAGGCGCCCCTGGTAATCGCCGACGGGCTGCGCGGCAAATCGGAGGTGCCGGTGGATGTACACGGCCGGCATTTTAAAAGTGTCTATATCGGCAAAGAGATCGTGGAAGCCGATGCCTTCATTTCCGTAGCCCACTTCAAGGGGCACGAACTCTCCGGCTTCGGCGGGGCCATCAAAAACACCGGCATGGGCTGCGCGTCGCGCAAGGGCAAACTGGCCATGCACTCCACGGTCTCGCCCCAAATCAATGCGGAAAACTGTATCGGCTGCGGTGAGTGTGTGGAACACTGTTCCCAGAGCGCCCTGTCTCTGGCGCAAGACCGGGCGGTGGTCGACGACGGCCGGTGTATCGGCTGCGGCGAGTGCATCCTGATCTGTCCCCAGGCCGCCATCGAAATCAAATGGGACCAGGAGATCCCCGTATTTCTTGAAGGCATGGCGGAATATACGGCCGGGGTACTCAAACACAAAGCCGGCAAAGCCCTATTTGTCAATTTCATTATGGATGTGTCGCCGGCCTGCGATTGCTACCCGGCCAACGACGCGCCTATTGTCAAAAATATCGGGGTCGTGGCTTCCACCGACCCGGTGGCCGCAGACCAGGCCGCAGTCGATCTGGTGAATGCCGAACCCGGTTTGGCCGGAACCCAGCTGTCCGTGAACACCGAACCCGGCGGGGACAAGTTCAAGGGGCTTTACCCAAAGGTGGACTGGTCCATTCAGCTAGAATATGGCCAGAAAATCGGACTGGGAAACCGGGCCTACGAACTTGTGAAGGTGTAAAACCGTACGGATATTGCCACGCCGACGCTCTCCGGGGGGGGCTCCCACCCCCCATTGAACCCATCTTCTTTCTACGGATTTGCCCGACCCTGCCCGCCAGGCACCGCAAAACGGCGTACCTGGCGCGCTTCCCGCTATAAATCCGCCCGACGGAGGGCTTGGCCCTGTTTGAATTTGATATGATTGTGATTATGTTGAACATCGTCGATTTGCGGCGACGTCAATGGCAAACGCTTTTATTTGAGGGCAGGCACATGGAAATCTGGATTGTGACGATCCTGCTGATCATCACCCTCTATCTGCTGGTCAGGGAAACCATTCCCATCGATTTAACGGCCATCGGCATTATGGTTGTGCTGATGTTCAGCGGCATCCTGACGCCCCGGGAGGCGGTGGCCGGTTTCGCCAATCCGGCGGTGATCACCGTGGGCGCCATGTTCCTGCTCAGCAGGGCCATCATCCGATCCGGCGCGGTGGGTATAATCAGCGAAATGGTCTCCGGCTGGTCCCGGGAAAAGGCCGGCGTCGCCATGCTGCTGGTGCTGTTGATCGTCGGGCTGGCATCGGCCTTTATCAACAACACCCCGGTGGTAGTGCTGTTCATCCCGGTGATCATGAGTATGGGATGCCGACTGGGGGTCAGCCCATCCAAATATCTCATTCCGTTATCCTATGTTTCCATACTGGCCGGCACCTGCACCCTCATCGGCACATCCACCAACATCATTGTCAGTGATCTGGCCGTTCATTACGGATTTGCCCCTATCGGCATGTTCGAACTGTCCATCGCGGGCCTGCCTATTTTCGCCATCGGTCTGGCGATGATACTCTTTCTGGCCCCGCGCCTGATGCCCGAGCTGCTCAATCCCACCTGCGAACTGAGCAACAGCCGACAGCGCCGCTATCTGGCCGAGCTGGTGGTCCCCAGGCAAAGCCGCCTGGTCGGCGTCAATCCCTGTTCCGGTTTAGGTGCGTCGTATCCGGACGTCCAAGTCCTTCAAGTGATTCGCTATTCGCATATCTATCACCCCTGCCGGGACACAGTGGAAATCGCGCCGGATGACCTGTTGCTGGTCAAAGGGCCGCCCAATGCGCTGATGCCACTGCTCAACGATAAGGTGGCCGATCCGCCGCCCATGGAGAGCGCATCGACCCTCAATGGCCCGGAAGAAGCGGTGGTGATGGAATTGATCATCTCCCCGCAGTCACGGCTGGTTGGCCAACGGTTGCGTGACAGCGACCTGCTGCGCCACAGCGACCTGCATGTGATAGCGGTGGAACGCAGCGGTCTGCATTATACTGAAATGCAGATTCGCGATATCCGTCTCAAGATGGGCGATGTGCTGCTGGTCTGGTGCCGCGAGGATAAGCTGGACCAACTGCGGGGCCGCAACGACTGGATCATGGTGGACGATGTGCACCATGCCATCGAACACAAGCAAAAAGCCCCTTTGAGCGGGCTGATTTTCAGTGCCGTCGTGGTGGCCGCATCCACCGGCCTGGCGGATATTATGGTCTGCGCCCTGGCCGGGGTCTTTCTCATGATGATCACCGGCTGCCTGCCGTTGCGCGAAGCCTACCGCGCCCTGCAGAGCAGCGTGCTCATGCTGATTGCCGGAACCATCGCCCTGGGCGCCGCCATGGACAAAACGGGCGCCAGCCAATTTTACGCCGACCTGTTCCTGTCGGCCCTGTCCGGATGGCCGCCCGGGGTTGTTCTGGGAGGTATGATTCTGCTTACCAGCGTCAGTACCCAGATGCTCAGCAACAACGCCACGGCCGTGCTGTTGCTGCCTGTTGCCATCTCCACGGCTAACGGGCTCGGCGTCGATCCCCGCCCGTTCATCATGGCGGTCTGCTTAGGTGCCAGCGCCTGTTTCGCCACACCCATCGGCTATCAGACCAACCTGCTGGTATATGGTCCGGGCGGGTACCGGTTCAGCGATTATTTCAAATTGGGCCTCCCGCTCAACCTTCTGGTTCTGGTGATGGGTACTGTCTTGATCCCTGTTTTCTGGCCGTTCTGAAGCGCACGATCCAAAATCAGTTAAAATCTGCGCGACCAGAAAATCGTTTCATTTTCACCGGGAATAGCTGTCTGCAAACCAGCGCTATTGTAAAATTCCAATATTCTGTCTAAAATTGATTCTTACCTCAAATGGCAAGCCGGAGGAACCATGGCAAAGACCCTCTATTGGATTCAGGGCGGTGGATGCGGCGGGGACACCTGGTCCCTGTTTAACGCAGATACGCCCGATTTAACTGAACTTTTCGACTTTCTGGGGCTGGAGCTGCTGTGGCACCAGTCGCTGTCCGCCCGGTCCCCCGACGACCTCGACACGCTCAACGCAGACATCCTGCAAGGCCGGCAGCCATTGGATATCCTTTGTCTGGAGGGATCGGTGATTCACGGCCCCAAGGGCAGCGGCAAGTTTGACATGCTGCCCGGAGGCCCGAAGAAAGACTTGATCCGGGCCTTGGCCGACAGGGCCCGTTATGTGCTTGCCGTGGGCACCTGCGCCAGTTTCGGAGGTATCGGGGCTGACAGCGATACCATGGCCAGCGGTCTGCAATTTACCAAGTGGGCGATGGGCGGGCTTTTGGGACAGGGTTTTATCTCCACTGGAGGATATCCGGTCATCAACATGCCCGGCTGCCCCTGCCACTGCGAAGTGGTGGTGGGCACCCTTTCGGCCATTGCTGCGGACATGCCGGTTGAGCTGGGGCACTACAATACCCCGGTCAACTGGTACAGCATGATGGTGCACCAAGGCTGCACCCGCAACGAGTACCATGAGTATCGTATCGAGGAAAAAAAGTTCGGCGAACGCGGATGTCTTTTTTTCTACATGGGATGCCACGGTCCGCTGGTCCCCGGGCCCTGCAACAAAGTGCTGTGGAACCGGCGATCATCCAAAACCCGGGTGGGGGTCCCCTGCTTCGGCTGCACCCGTCCCGATTTTCCCCAGCAATATCCTTTTTTCGAAACACGCAATATCGAGGGCATCCCCATCGAGCTGCCGGACGGGGTCAGTCGGGCACACTACATGGCCTATAAAGGCATGGCCGCAGCTGCGGCCCCCAAACGGCTGATCCAACGCAAAACAGGGATATAACCAAGGAAATGACGGGGGCCATATGGGAAAAATCCGAAAAATAATTCCGATGAACCGGGTGGAGGGCGATCTGGAAATTCAGCTCGACATTCAGGACGGTGTAGTTCGGGAAGCAGCCAGCATCGGCACCATGTACCGTGGCATTGAAAACCTGATGCGCGGCAGGAGCCCCATGGACAGCCTGGTGATCACCCCCCGTATTTGCGGCATTTGCACCACAGCCCACCTCAGCGCAGCAGCCAAAGCACTGGATATGGCCTGCAATGCGAAAGTCCCCGACAATGGCCAGCGCCTGCGCAATATCACCCTGATGGTGGAACAGCTGCAAAACGATATCCGACACACGTTTTTGCTCTTTATGCCGGATTTGATCGACTCCCGCTACACAAACCGGCCACTGTATGCGGAAGCCTTCAACCGGTACCAGGTGCTCAGGGGCGACACGGCGCTGCAAACCGTCAAGGAAACCAAAAAACTACTTGAAATCATTGCTATATTAGGTGGCCAGTGGCCGCACTCGTCTTTTATGGTGCCCGGCGGCGTGGTCTCGGTGCCCATGGCCAGCGACATCATCCATTGCCGGAATATTTTGCGCAATTTCCGCAAGTGGTACGAAGAGCGCATTCTGGGCGGCCCGCTGAATGATTGGCGCCAAATCCGGTCATGGAACGACCTGCAAGCCTGGCTGCTTCAATCCCCGGCCCATCGCGACAGTGACCTGGGGTTTTTTGTCCGCTACGGCCTGGATCTGGGCCTGGACACTTTGGGCGGAGGACATGATACGTTTATCAGCTACGGTGGCCCGGACCTTCCCGGCGGAAGCCAAGCCATCCCCGTGGAGGGAAACCACCTCAACTCCGCCGCAGCCGTTTTCACCCGCGGCGGGGTCGTGCCGCTGGATCCGGACAAGATCAGCGAAGACATCACCTGTTCGTATTTCCAGGATGAGCAGCCGGTGCGCCACCCATTTCAGGGACAAACCATACCCTGTGACGCTGATCCCGATAGCGGGAAGTACAGCTGGGCCAAAGCGCCCCGCTATGACGGCCAACCGGCGGAAACCGGCGCCCTGGCCGATATGCTGGTGGCCGGCCAACCGCTTTTCGTCGAGCAGGTCAACGCTGCAGGGGCCAATGTTTTAATTCGCGAACTGGCACGGCTGGTGCGCCCCATAAACCTGCTGCTGGCCATTGACCGGTGGCTTGCCGAGATGACCGAGTGCAAAAGTCCTTTTTTTGAAGAATACACCAAAGCCGTAACGGCTCGCAGCTATGGCCTGGTGCCGGCACCACGCGGCGCTTTGGGGCATTGGGTGACCATTGAAAACGGGGTGATCGCCAACTATCAGGTCATCACCCCGACGGCCTGGAATGCCTCGCCCAAGGATGGCCGCGGAATCCGCGGTCCGTGGGAAGAGGCCATGGTGGGCACCGAGATCCGGAATCCGGACCATCCCATTGAGATCGAACAAATAGTACGTTCTTTTGACCCCTGCCTGGTCTGCACGGTCCATGCCGTAAAGCGCATTTGAATCGACCGCCGACTGCTGGATTCTGCAACGGGATAAAGGACGGAGATGATGATTTCACTGAAAAGTCATGATTATGCAAACCCGCAGGCCAACAAAATTTGTTCCTGGCCCAAGCGTTGCGCCCAATGCGAGGATCGGGAGCGATGCCCCATCATGGCGCTGGTGGAAGAAAATGAAGTGCTCAAGGAGGAAATCCGCCTTTCCAGGGAGTCGGCCGAAATCACGGCCAGCCTGGTCGTCAAACAGTTTGAAGAGACTGAGCGTATTCTGCGGCGCTTCCAGGTCGCCAACGCCCAGCGCAAGGCGGTGCTGGATTCGGCGACCCATATGGCCATCATTGCCACGGATCAAAGCGGTACCATCATCGTTTTCAACAAGGGTGCCGAACGGTTGCTGGGATATGCCGCCAACGAAGTTGTCGGCCGGCTGACTCCACTTCCCTTTCATGACAAACAGGAACTTGACGCCCGGGTCACCGCGCTCAGCGCTGAAATTGGACGCACCTTCGAACACCTCGACATTTTTTTCCACTTTGCGCTGCACCAGGCCGACCAGCAGCGGGAATGGACCTACGTGCGCAAAGACGGCGCGACCTTTCCGGTCAACCTGTCCATCAACCCCCTGCGGGATGCCGAAGAAAAACTCAGCGGTTTTTTGTGCATCGCCGAAGACATCACTGAGAAAAAACGGTCTGAAAAAGCCCTGCGGGAAAGTGAACGGGACTATCGCCTGCTCATCGACAACATCCCCAATATTGTGTTCAAAGGTTATCGCAACGGCGCCATTGACTTTTTCGATGACAAAATCGAGGCTTTGACCGGCTTCCCCAAAGAATTATTTCTCACCCGCCGGTTGAAATGGACCGACCTGATCCTGGAAGCGGACCTGGAGGCTGAACGGGACCGTTTCATCGTGGCCCATAAGGGCGATCAGCAATATATCCGGGAATACCGCATCCGTCGCAAAGACGGCAATATCGTATGGCTGCAGGCCAGCAGCCAGGTGGTCCGTGATGCCAATGGCGATATCGATTTCATCAGCGGCGCTTTTTTAAATATCACCAAACGCAAAAGCGCTGAAGCCGCCCTGCATGATTCCGAGGAAAAGTACCGCTCCCTGTTCAACAGCGGCCCCAACCCCATTTTCGTTCTCGACGGAAAAACCATGCAGGTCATGGATGTCAACCCGGCCACCATTGAAACCTACGGTTATTCGCGGGCCGAATTGATCGGGCGTCATTTCAATGACCTGGGCGAATTTGAAATCCAGCAGCCCGGAGTAGAATCGGACGAGAATGCCGCCTGGGTGGAAAACTGTTTCGTCAATCAAAAGGTGCGGCATTATAAAAAAGACGGCACCAGCTTCTACCTGCGGATCAAAGCCTGTGCCATTAAATACGGTGAGCGCCATGCGGTTATCCTGGCAGCCACGGATATTACCGAAGCCATGGAAAAGGACGCCCAGCTTTTCCAGGCCACCAAAATGAAAACCCTGGGAGAAATGTCCGCCGGCATGGCCCATGAATTGACCCAGCCCCTCAATGCCATCAAAATCGGCAACGACTATTTGCGCCGCGTGATGCAGAATGGAAAACTGATTAGAACCGAAGACTTGAATCGGGTCACGATTTCGGTTACCGATCAGGTCAAGCGCGCTTCGGATATCATCAATCGCCTGCGTGAATTCGGCCGCAACCCTGATTTTAAAAAAGCCCCCGTGCAGTTGAATGGTGTGGTGAACAATGTCATCCAGATCGTGGGACAACAGCTGGCATTGAACAATATCCAGGTCAAATTCCACCTGGACCGGCAGCTGCCAACCATTCTGGCCAACGCCAACCGGCTTGAACAGGTGATTTTCAACCTGGTAAGCAACGCCCGCGACGCCATTGACCAAAGACCCGACGGGGCGGCGGAAACCGGAAAAAGAACCATTACTTTGAGCACCTATGTCGAAAACGGCGAAGTGGTGTGTTCGGTCAAAGATACGGGCGCCGGTATTGCCGGCTATGCCCGGGATAAAATTTTCGAACCGTTTTTTACAACCAAGGAAGTCGGCAAGGGAATGGGTCTGGGCCTGGCCATATCCTACGGCATTGTGCGTGACTACGGCGGCATTATCGAGGCCAAAAACAATCCCTCCGGCGGCGCCTGCTTTGCCCTGCGCTTTTCCCAAAAGTGAAGAAAGCGGATGTTAATCACCGCAGGCGCCGCCTTGGCGCGTCCGGTGCAGCGGTCCCGTCAGGATAATGAATCTGTGATTGGCACAAATTTGGGTTGCATCGAACCGGGCGCATATGCAAACTAAATAGACCGGATAATCGAACAGAGGATCGATCATGATTACCATATTGATTATTGACGATGAGCAGGCCACATTACAAATGTTGGCGCTCTATCTGGAAGCGTGCGGCCACCACGTGCTGACCGCAGAAGACGAAGTGACGGGACTCGCCGTTTTTAAAGAACAAAAGCCGGATATCGTACTGACAGACATCAAAATGCCGGGCAAAGACGGCTTCGACGTGCTGCGCCAAATCAAGGCCATCGAGCCGCAAACCGAAGTGGTGGTAATTACGGGCCATGGTGACAAAGATCTTGCCCGGCAGGCATTTTCTCTGAGGGCCAGCGCATTTTTCAACAAACCCCTGGATACGGAAGCCTTGGAAGCCGCCATTCGGGAAATCGAGCAGCGCCTGAACACCTCCGGTGGTGCCAACCCGTCATGACTGAGGTGAACAAGGCGCTTCAGGTGGACATCAACGGCATTGTTCAGGGGGTCGGCTTCCGCCCGTTTATCTACCAGCTGGCCGCCGATCACGGCCTTTGCGGCCAGGTCTCCAATACGGCCTGTGGGGTGCGGATACATATCGAAGGGCCTCCGAAGCGTATCGACGCATTCCTTTCCGCTGTCACGTCGAAAAGCCCGCCGCTTGCACAAATTGTGGACATCCGCGTGGCCGGTGCCCCAAACCGAAGCTGCAAAGCATTTCGTATTGTCAACAGCACGGACGGAGATGTCCGCGCCACGCTGATTTCCCCGGACGTCTGCGTGTGCGAGGACTGCCGCCGGGAACTGTTCGATCCCGGGGACCGGCGCTACCAATACCCGTTTATCAACTGCACCAATTGCGGACCACGTTATACCATCATCAACGACATCCCCTATGACCGGCCTAAAACGGCTATGCACGCCTTTACCATGTGTCCTGAATGCCAGGCCGAATACGATGATCCGACAAACCGCCGGTTTCACGCCCAGCCCAATGCATGCAGCGTCTGCGGCCCCAGGGTAACGCTCCACGATCATGGGGGCGGTGCCGTCAGCGGGGACGATCCTGTCGGCCGGACAGCTGAACTGCTCAAGGCCGGTTATATCGTTGCGATAAAAGGTCTCGGAGGGTTCCACCTGGCCGTGGATGCCACGGATGACAACGCCGTGGAGCGCCTGCGCCGGCGCAAGCACCGCGAAGAAAAACCTTTGGCCGTCATGTCGCCGGATCTGGAAACCATCCGCCGCTATGCGATTGTGACTCCGGAGGAGGCCGCCATGCTGAACTCCATCCAACGGCCCATTGTCCTGCTGGTCAAAAAGCGGCCCGAGAAACTGGCCTTCAGCGTGGCGCCCCGCAACCAGTACTACGGCGTCATGCTGCCCTACACACCACTTCACTATCTGCTTTTGTCCCATGGCTTTACCGGACTGGTGATGACCAGCGGCAATCTGAGCGAAGAACCCATTGCCATCGACAATGGGGAAGCATTTCGGCGCCTTGGTGATATCGCCGATTACTTCCTCGTGCATGACCGCGACATTATCCTGCGCAGCGACGACTCCATCGTTCACAGCGCCGTGGGCCTGTTGCGCCCGATTCGACGTTCCCGGGGCTATGTGCCCGTCCCGGTTTTTTTGAAAGATGCGCTGCCGTCGGTTCTGGCGTGCGGCGCGGAACAAAAGAACACCATCTGTCTGACCCGCCAGCGCCAGGCATTCATCAGCCAACATATCGGCGATCTGGAAAATATGGCCTCCGAGGATTTTTTCCGCCTGACCATCGAACACCTTCAACGCATCCTGGATATACGCCCGGAAGCCATTGCCTGCGACCTGCACCCGGACTATCTGTGCACCCGCTGGGCCCGGCGCCGCAAGGACCTGCCCGTGATCCCCGTACAGCACCACCATGCCCATGTGGCCGCCTGTATGGCCGAGCACCATCTCCAGGGTCCGGTTATCGGCCTGGCCCTGGACGGCACCGGATTAGGAAGCGACGGCACTATCTGGGGCGGTGAAGTGCTGATGGCCGATTATAAATCGTTTTCGCGGATCGGCCACCTGGACCCCATCCCCATGCCGGGCGGTGCAGCCGCCATTCGGGAACCCTGGCGAATGGCCCTGTCCTACCTGCTCCACAGCCTGGGAGAAGATTTCTGGCAATCCGGACTGCCCATGCTGGCGCGGCTGGAACGCACCCGTGCCGAAGTGATCGTGAACATGTGCGCCAACAGAATCAATGCACCGATGACATCCAGTCTGGGTCGCCTGTTTGACGGCGTGGCGGCGCTATTGGGGCTGCGCTCCACGGTGGCCTATGAGGGCCAGGCCGCCATAGAACTGGAGATGATGGCTGAAGACCGGGATGAAGCGTGCTATCCGTTCACCTGGGGCGGCGATGCAACACGGATTATCGATATCAAGCCCATTATCGCCGGGGTGGTGGAAGATATCGTGCGGGGAGTGCCGGCATTTGTGGTCAGTATCAAATTTCACAACACCCTGGCACAGGGATTCGCCGACCTCTGCCAGGACATTGCAAAAACACAGCACCTCCACCGGGTGGCTTTGGGAGGCGGATGCTTCCAGAACCGGTTGTTTCTGGAACGTCTGACCGCAAAATTGTGCCGAAGAAATTTGACCGTATTTATCCCGCGGCTGGTGCCGGTCAATGACGGCGGCATTTCCCTGGGGCAGGCGGTCATCGCCGCGGCCCAACTGGACAGACCATAAAATGAGGCCTTTATGACCATCAACTACAGCAAAGCCTATCGCAATCCGGAGATTTCCCGGAGTCTGGCCGCGCAGATCAAAGCCACCTGCAACAGGCCCATTCGACTTATGGAGGTCTGCGGCACCCACACCATGGCCATTTTCAGACACGGGATCCGTTCGCTGCTGCCGGACGACATTTCATTGCTCTCCGGTCCGGGGTGCCCGGTTTGCGTGACGGCTCAGGCCGACATCGATGCATTTGTAGCGCTGGCCCGCCGGGAGCAGGTCATCATCGCCACCTTTGGCGATTTGATGCGTGTTCCGGGCAGCGGATCTTCCCTGCAAAAGGAGAGTGCCGCCGGTGCGGATGTCCGTGTGGTTTATTCGCCCATGGACGCCGTCCGGCTGGCCCGGGAAAACCTGCACAAAAAAGTGGTTTTCCTGGGGGTGGGATTTGAGACCACCGCGCCCACCATCGGTGCGGCCATGATGATGGCCCGCCAGTATGAACTGGAAAACTTTTTCGTTTATTCGGCCCACAAGACGGTGCCCCCGGCCCTGGCGGCCCTGATGGCCAATCCCGACGTGCGTATCGACGGATTTATACTGCCCGGGCACGTTTCGGTCATTATCGGCACCCGGGCCTACCAGCCCTTTTTCGATGCATTCCGACTGCCTTGTGTGGTAACCGGGTTCGAGCCCGTGGACATTCTGCAAGGCGTATTGCAATTGGTCCAGATGCTGGCACAGGGTACCCCCGGCCTGGCCAATGCCTATCCCCGGGCAGTAACCGATGAAGGCAACGCCCAGGCCCGGCAGGTGATGACTCAGGTGTTCACGCCCTGCGACGCCCCCTGGCGCGGCCTGGGGGTCATCCCGGGCAGCGGCCTGGCGCTGGGTGGTGCCTTTGCCGTGTTCGATGCCGTAGCCCATTTCGATCTGCAGGTTACGGAGACTCCGGAACCCAAAGGGTGCGCCTGCGGGGAGATTCTCTGCGGCACCAAAACGCCGTCGCAGTGTACACTGTTTCGCAACGTATGCACGCCTATGAATCCGGTGGGGCCATGCATGGTTTCCAGCGAGGGGACGTGTGCGGCATATTATCGATTTTCAACCTGATCGGCCCGGCCTGCAAATTTTCCCGGGTTTTCGGGACAATCGCAAAGACGGGATGGATAACCATCCCGGCACATACCCGGCATGGTTTTTTTCGCCCGGTACGCGGCCAGTGTATTTTTCTCTACCGCTGAAACAAGAAAGAAGAACAATACAAATGGACAAAATACTGCTCGACCACGGTTCCGGAGGCAAAGTGGCCCATGAACTCACCACGCGTTTGCTTCTGCCCATGTTTCACAACCCCCTGCTGGCCCAGCTCCACGACGGGGCGATCTTTGATGCCGAGGGCGGCCGCCTGGCCTTTTCCACCGACACCTTTACCGTTGACCCCATTTTCTTTCCGGGCGGCGACATCGGCGATCTGGCCGTCAACGGCACGGTGAACGATGTTGCCATGTGCGGCGCAGTCCCACGCTATCTGAGCATGGGGCTGATACTGGAAGAGGGCTTTCCCATGGCGGATCTCAAGCGCATCCTGACCAGCATGCGCTCGGCACTGGATAAAGCCCGGGTCCAGCTGGTGACCGGCGACACCAAAGTGGTTCCCAAAGGCGCAGCCGATAAAATTTTCATCAACACATCGGGTATCGGCTTTATTCCTGCCGGCGTGGATATCGGCAGCCAGGAAGCCCGGCCGGGAGACCGCGTGATCCTGTCCGGAACCATGGCCGATCACGGGGTCACCGTGCTGACCCAGAGAGAGGGGCTTAAGTTCACTTCAAATGCCAGAAGCGATACGGCCCCGCTCAACCACATGGTGCAAAAAATCCTTGCCGTCACCCGAAAGGTGCATGTCCTGCGGGACCCCACCCGGGGAGGGGTGGGTACCACCCTCAACGAAATTGCGGAACAGTCTGCCGTGGGCATCCGGATTTATGAAGATCGCCTGCCGGTCAATGATGAGGTGGCCGGCATCTGCGAGTTGCTGGGATTTGATCCCCTCTATCTGGCCAACGAGGGCAAACTGCTCTGTCTGGTCCCGGAGGAGCGGGCAGAAGCCGTTCTGGCCGCCATTCAGCAGGACGAAAACGGCCGCAACGCCTGTATCATCGGTGAAGTGGTGCCGGAACACCCCGGCCGTGTCGTGATGCAAACCGGCATCGGCGGCGAACGCATTGTGGACATGCTGGCCGGAGAACAGCTTCCGAGGATTTGCTGAGTTGTCTTTGGGGACGTGTGTGTCTTTGGGGACGTATATCAGGTTATAAGTTAATCAAAGATTAACTTATAACCTGATATACGTCCCCCTAAAATAGAAGGGAGGCCAAGATGACTGAATCTTTAGCGGCGGGGATGACTTTTGAGTTTGCCTATACCGTGACCAAAGAACGCACCGTGCCATATCTCTATCCGGATATTGAAGAAGGGACGGTCATGCCGCAAGTTTTTGCCACCGGCTATATGGTGGGCCTCATGGAGTTTGCCTGCATCAAGTTCATTAATCCCCATATCGACTGGCCCCGGCAGCAAACCGTCGGAATTCATGTGAATGTAAGCCATACAGCTGCCACGCCGGCGGGAATGACGGTGACGATCCGGGGGCGCCTGGAAAAAGTGGACGGCAGAAAGCTCAGCTTTTTCCTGGAAGCCTATGACAATCAGGACAAGATCTCCCAGGGAACCCACGACCGGTTTATTATTGACGCCGAAAAGTTCAATGCCGCAGCGGACAAAAAGCGGGCCTCAGCGGGTGTCTGAAGAATTGTCCGCAGCCTGTTGGGTCTAATCGAAAGAATCAGCTCCCGACGCTGGATTTTTGTATTTCTAAAATCCTCAGAATTCATCAGCTTAGCACGAATGCGGCGACAATAGCGCCCTTGCCCGCAGGCAAGCCTATCCGGCTTAATTTGGGTTATCGGTCCGCAAAGGAAAGAAAACCCTTGCAATCCCGGTGGATTGGATTACATTGCGCCTTCTTCGATGTGGATGCCGTTGGAAATAGCCGTATTTTGAATGATGGCACAGCTTCGAAAGCCGGAATGACGGGGTGATCCGGATTCGCGTTGTTTCGCTGTCGCCGGAATGTCCCAAAGCGATCATTGCAGCCTATTACGGATTCATCAATACTGTAACCGAAAAGAGAGTTATCATGTCAGCCATGCAAATAAACAGCGCTTTGCGCAATATTGCCATCATCGCCCACGTGGATCATGGCAAAACCACCCTGGTGGACGCCATGTTCCGACAAAGCGGGGTTTTTCGTGAAAATCAGACCGTAGACGATCGGCTCATGGATTCCATGGACCTGGAGCGCGAGCGGGGCATCACCATTGCCGCCAAGAATTGCTCGGTGGTCTGGAAGGATGTGCGCATCAATATTATCGACACCCCCGGCCATGCCGATTTCGGCGGCGAGGTCGAGCGGGCCCTGTCCATGGCAGACGGCGCCATTTTGCTGGTGGACGCCTCCGAAGGCCCCCTGCCTCAGACCCGTTTCGTTCTCAACAAGGCTCTGGATGCCGGATTAAAAATCATTGTTGTCATCAATAAGATCGATCGCCAGGATGCCCGTTGCGAGGCTGTTCTGGATGAAATCTACGATCTGCTCATCGATCTGGGCGCCACCGAAGACCAATTGGAATTCCCCTTGCTGTACGCTGTGGGACGGGACGGCATCGCCATGAAAAACCCCCGGGACAAGGGCGAAAACCTGCACCTGATGTTCGACACCATTTTGACGGCCATTCCCGGCCCTTCCTTCGATCCCAGCGCTCCGTTTCAAATGCGGGTGTCCGACTTGGGGTACTCGGACTATCTGGGCCGGTTGGCCGTCGGAAAGGTCTTCAACGGAACGGCCCGCTCTAAAGACCGGCTGGTCTGTATTGGCGAAAACGGCGCCAGCATGCCGTTGAAGGTCTCCAAACTGCAAATCTACGAGGGCACCCAACTCAGTGAAATCGAAGAGGTCCAGCCCGGGGACATCGTCGTGCTGGCCGGCATCGAAGACGTCACCATCGGCGATACCATCTGCAATCAGCTGGAACCCAAAGCCCTGCCGCGCATCAGCGTTGACGCGCCTACAGTATCCATGACATTTTCCATCAACAATTCGCCTTTCGGCGGCCAGGAGGGCAAATATGTGCAGTCCAGCCGACTCCGGGAGCGGCTGCGCAAAGAGACTTTGCTCAATATGGCCGTTGAAATCGAGGAAACCGGTGACCGCGACAGCATTCTTGTCAAGGGGCGCGGCGAGTTCCAGCTGGCCATTCTGATTGAGACCATGCGCCGGGAAGGGTTTGAATTTTGCGTGGGGCGGCCCGAGGTGATCTACCGCCATGACAACGGACGCAAGCTCGAACCCATCGAAAAACTGCAGGTGGACTGCGAAGAACAGTTTCTGGGGGTGGTGACCGAAAAACTTTCGTTGCGCAAAGGAAAAATGACCAACCTGATCAACAACGGCAAAGGACGTGTGCGCATCGAGTTTTCCGTGCCGTCGCGGGCGCTCATCGGCTATCGGGACGAATTTCTGACCGATACCCGGGGCACCGGCATCATGAACTCTCTGTTCGATGGCTACGACGATTACCGCGGCGACTGCCCCAGCCGGTTCACGGGCTCCATCGTTTCGGACCGCAAGGGCAGGGCAGTGGCTTATGCCCTGTTCAACCTGGAGCCAAGGGGCCGGCTTTTTCTCGTTCCGGGAGACCCGGTTTATGAAGGCATGGTCGTCGGCGAGCACAATCGGCCCCAGGATATCGACGTGAACCCCTGCAAGGAAAAGAAACTGACCAATATCCGGGCCTCGGGAAAGGACGATGCGGTATTGCTTTCTCCGGTCAAACCGTTGACCCTGGAGCAAGCCATCAGCTTTATCCGGGAAGATGAACTGGTGGAAGTGACCCCTGTCTCCATCCGCTTGCGCAAAGCCGTACTGGACCCGTCAAAAAGGCAGAGCCTGTATATCTCCAAGAAAAAGAAAAAGTAAATCCGGATTGCTTCAATCGCCGGCTTTTTCGGCTTCCGCCTCCCGTTGCAGCGCTTCGTCGAGTTTCCGGGAAAGCTGGCTCACCGTGAACGGTTTTTGAATAAACCCCAGGCAACCGCCTCTGATGATTTCGCCGGTCTGACTGTCTGCGCTATAGCCGCTGCTCAACAAGACCTTAACGCCGGGATCGATGGCCTTAAAGGCGTTGAACGCCTCCTTGCCCCCTATGTCCGGCATGATCAAATCCAAAATCACCAGGTCGATGGACGCATGCTTGCGGGTAAAAATATCAAGGGCCTGTTTTCCACCCAGCGCCGTGATGACCCGATAACCCAGGTGGCGGAGCATACCGCCGACTGCGTCCAGAATCCCTTCTTCATCATCGACCAGCAGGATAGTTTCGGTGCCGCCGGTAGGCCGTTCGATGGGTTTCGGAGGGATCTCCTCGCTCCGGCTTTTCGAGGCCGGCAGGAGAATGGAGAAACGCGTGCCCATCCGCGGAGCGCTTTTAACCTTGATGACGCCACCATGGTTCTTGATGATACCATAGGCCGAAGCCAGGCCCAGGCCCGTTCCGCGCCCACGCTCCTTGGTCGTAAAAAACGGATCAAATATCCGTTGCTGCGTGGCCAAATCCATGCCCCTGCCGTTGTCGGTCACCCAGATTTCAACATAGTTTCCCGGGGAAATCCCGTATAGGCCGGCAGAAGCCTCATCCATGATATGGTTGCTTGTTCTGATCTGGATTTTACCGCCATCTTCCATGGCCTGTCGGGCATTCAAATACAAATTGAAGAAAACCTGGTCGAGCTGGCTGCGGTCGGCTTCCACCAGCCACAGGTTTTCCGCCAGGTCGGTAAAAACCTGCACTTCTTTGGTGGTGCGTGCAAAGATTGCGGCGCTGCGTGAAATCAGCTTGTTTAAATCGGTAGTGCGAACTTCATACTTGCCGCCCTTGGCAAAACCCAGCAGTTGGCGGGTCAGGTCGGCGCCGCTTTGCACCAGCACTTCGATATTTTTAAGGCGATGATATTGGGGGCTCTTTTCATCGCTTTCCGACAGCAGCAGCGATGTGTAGCCCATGATTCCCATGAGCAGGTTGTTGAAATCGTGGGCAACCCCTCCGGCCATGGTGCCGATGGATTCCATTTTCTGAGCATGCAGCAGCTGGGCTTCGAGGCTTTTCATTTGGGTCACGTCCATCAGGTAGCCCAAAATTTCTATCAGGTCGCCCTGTTCGTTGAACCGTCCGGTGGCATTGAGCAGGCACTGAATGACAGCGCCGTCTTTTCGAACCATCTCCAATTCGACCTGCTGGACGGTTTGCTTCTGAATGAGCCGGGCCAGCAGTATGGGACGCTGCTCGGGGTTGTTGTAGTAATCGATCATATGGGTGCCGATGACGGCATCGGCATTTTCAAGCCCCAGGATTTTGGCGAATACCTGGTTGCACATAAGCAGCCGGCCATTGGGGGCAGCCACATATACACCGGAAAGATCGGCTTCAAAAACGTTACGATAGCGTTCCTGCCGCTCTTTAAGCGCCGCCTGGGTCTCTTTCATCTGAGTGATGTCCTGAAATTGAGCGATGAGGTATAAGGGGCTGCGGGCATTATCGAAAATGACGGAGAGGTTCAACAGCACATGGACGATATGCCCTGCCTTGTGAATATAGCGTTTTTCCATAGGGTGCGTATTTTTGCCGCTCAATACGGTTTGCGCCATAGCTGTGGAAGCGGCGATGTCGTCAGGGTGCGTGATATCTTTCCAGGTGCGCTGCAGAAGTTCCTCTTTAGTGTAACCGAGCATCTTTCCAAGGGTCGCGTTTATCTTCAGATACCGATCGTCCAGGCCGATCAGGGCCATCCCAATGGCGGCCTGGTTAAATACTGTTTTGAATCGATCTTCGCTGCGTCGTAATGCTTCGTCAGATTTTTTGCGATCCGTGATGTCGACAATACTGACGATGACATGCCGATAGTCGCTATGATCGCGGGGAAAATTCAAACTGATGATAAAATGGATTTCTTCTCCATTCAGGGCGCGGTTTGAAGACCCACGCGCATAACGGCGCTGGCTTGCGGACAAGGCGACAAGGATCTCTTGGAACACTTGGTTCTGATCAGCGGCTATGATCCTGGGCAGATTTTCAAGCAGGTGCTCCCGGTCATCGGCCTGGAAAAGTGCGACAGCGGCAGGATTTACGTCCACTATAGACATTTGACCCGCGAGACTCGGAAGCAAATATGGATTTTTTTCCAGGGAAGTGTCAAAACGCTCTTCGTGTTGAGCGCACCATTGGTCGATGGCATGCTTGATCCTGGAAAAGTCGGCATCAACGAGCGCCACGGAAGTGGATTTGAAAACATTCTGGTACCTGTTGTGGGATGCCACCAGGGCCTGTTCCGCTTTGCGCCGCGAAATGATGGTCATCAACAAAGCGAAGATAATGATAATCATGGCGGAAAACGTGCTCAACACCGGCCAGAAGAACTCCCTATGCCTGGAATACAGGGTGGCCGGAGTATTGATGACCATGCTGCCCGACGGAAGCCGGGCCGGATCTATGCCGTAGCGTTTCATCTGCAGGTAGTCGAACATGAACTGATTGGGGCTCTGCTTAATGACCGGCAGGCTGCCGACGGCGGCCCCATGCAAAATTTGAATGGTATACTCGGCGGCTCGCTTTCCCTGCATGGCCCCGCTGATCAACATTCCGCCAACGATGCCGTGGCCCAGGTTGAAATCCCACAGGGAATACATGGGTGCCTTGCTGTAAGCTGAAATCAGCCGGGTACTCTCCTCTAATGAGAAAAGCCGACCCGTTGCATCCGAAGTAAACGCCAGCAAGAGCAAAATATCATTGGGCGTCAGGCCGCTGACATATTGTTGAACTTCCTGCATGGTCAAGCTGTCAACAACGGTTACTTCCACTGCGCGTTTGAGGCGGGAGCTGATTTCGGTCAGCCTTTTCTTGTTGGCGGCGGCGCTGACGGATCGATCGCAGATGGCGATAATCCGATCGGCACCTTCCTGCAGGTCCAGGGCAGTGTTCAGGGTCGTCAGAATATCATAGGATTTCGTTACGCCGGTGAAATTGGGCAATCCATCCAGCTGCCGGTCTTCAAAATAGTTAACCCCGCAAAAGACAACCGGCACCGCACCAAACAGCTCCTCCCCATGGCTGCGAAGAAAATTGAATGCGCGATCGTCCGAGGAAATGATGGCGGCAAATCGGTGCGACTCAAAGCGGGTCTTGAAAAATTGAACCAGCTGGTCTTCATAGGCCGAAGAGAATACGTGCTTGGTGTCCATATAGGCGTACTCGATCTCAACGGGTATATCGCAGGATCTGAATTCATCGGCGATAGCCCGGGAGATCGCATCGGACCACGTCAGGCCGTTGTGGTAGGAATGCAGGACGAGGACCTGTTTGGTTCCATCGGCCAACAGGCCGGAAACCGAAGCTGCGGAGAAAAAAAACAGCAAAGCGACGACCTGCCACCACGAAGCGGCATTAGGCAAGGGTACATTTTTCATTATCGCCAGCCTTTTTTGCAAAAACTCACACAGGGTCCGCGCACCACCAATTGTTTCCAATTAGCAGAGAACCGGCGTCAATTCAAGCCACATAATTCCGTTTTCTTTAAAAAAACAAAGTCTTATATTTGGACTCAGTACCATCCGGTTTGTGAAGCCCGGAATTTGCCCACATGGCGCCCGACATTCCCGGCAGACGGCGAACCTGGCGGCCCAAGGCTGCGTTGACATCGATTTTCCCGGAGGCTATAGCTGGAGCGCTACCTGAACATCATGATCAATCAGAGGATTCGCCGATGTTTATTCACTTTCGCTTCGCTTTGGCCATTATCATGGTTCTGCTCTGCATCCCTGTTTCGTGCTCCCGGTCAGAAGAAACTGTTTTTTTTAGTGGGCACACCATGGGAACGACCTACCACATCACCACTGCAACAGATGCCGGCGCAATTTTGGACGGGCTGCAAGACCTCATTGATGACCGGCTGGAAAGCCTGAACCAGAGCATGTCGACCTATCGCCAGGAGAGCCAAATCAGTCAGTTCAACCGAATGTCAACCACCGATCAGGATTTTCCGGTGTCCATGGACTTTTACAAAGTCATGGCGGTAGCCGCCGATATTTACCGGATTACCCGGGGGGCCTGGGACGGGACGGTCCATCCTTTGGTCAATCTCTGGGGATTCGGTGCCTCGGGCGCCATATCGGTTCCACCGTCCCGCCAGTTAGTTGAAGCGACACTGGCCAAAGTGGGTTTTCATTTTATCGAGGTGTCGGATAAGGGCACTTTGAAGAAGCGCCGACCTGATATAACCGTGGATTTGGCCTCCATCGCCAAGGGATACGGCGTTGACGCGGTGGCCCAGCTGCTCAGTGGGCGGGGGTTCAAGAACTATCTGGTTGAAATCGGCGGCGAGGTCTATGCCGCCGGCTGCCGACCGGATGGAATGCCCTGGAAAGTGGGCATCAACCGGCCGGAGAAATCGGCGCCGGCCAACGCCGTATACAAGGTCTTCGCCCTGGAAAACCAGGCCATGGCCACCAGCGGGGACTATCGCAACTACCTGGAAATTGGCGGACGCAGCTATTCCCACATTATTGATCCGCGCGACGGATACCCGGTCCACAATGGCGTTGTCAGCGCTTCGGTGACCGCCCCCAACTGCACGCTTGCGGATGGATTGGCCACCGCCGTGGTGGTCATGGGGGCAAAAGAGGGGCTGGCGCTAATAGATCGCATGGACAAAGTAGAGGGGCTGGTGATCGTCAGGCAGCCCGACGGAACGTTCCGGGATCACTGGTCCCGGGGATTGCGGCCCGAGTGATCCATTGTCAACCGGGACGGCCGTAAACGGCCGTTCCGGAATAAAACAGGGCTTAGCGGCAGTATCCGCCATATCCCCGACCGTAACCGCCCCGGCCGAAACCCGGTCCTTCAAAACCTTCCGGCAGCAACTTGCGCATCTCGATCCGATGGGCAATGGCTTTCTGGTCAAATTCACCCCGAAGTTGGGACAACTCTTTTTGGAGCTGCATGGCCTTGGTGGTATCGGGTTCGTCATTTTGCATTTCCTGCCGCAAATTCAGTTGTTTCTGATCAATGGCGTCCCGCAGCGCCTTGGTTTCGGATCGGAACTTGTCCCGTTCTGCCTGGAGTTTGGCCTGATCTTCCGCTGACATCCCGAACCAGGCACCCCCCTTCTGGTTCCGGCCATAACCGGCACCGTAGCCTCTTCCCCGTGGATTATAGTCGTCACCGGGGCCCACCATTGCCGGCCCATCGCAATCTGCCCGGCCAATCATATACCCGCCGTATCCACCCATGTGTCGCCCGTATCCGGCATGGGCAAAAGCCACTGTCGCCAAAGCGACTGTGGAAACAACAGCGAGAATACCGATTGTGGTTTTGGTCTTTTTCATTTTCAATCTCCTTCTTAAATTGATTTGTTGGCGCTGTATGGCGCATGTTTGTATGTTGATGACAGGTATTTCAAAGGGTGTGCCAGGGGCGCCGAATTATCGCCATAAAAATATAACAATTTGATTTATTGACTAATTTTAACTATTGATGCGATATCGAGATGGTTTTATGACCTGGAAGGATGCCATGATATGTATAAATAATATCCAGCTTTTAGATTTCATCTTTCCGGGGTGGGTAATAGTGACCCGCCTATTGGGTCAAGCCGCCAGGATTGAAACACCCGCTACGGGATACCCCCCAGTTGCGGACTATGGTTTTGAGCGTGGTCAGATGGCCGGGGTCATCGTCAACAATGCGTATTTTCGCCGTTTTGGACGCCATCAGGGTTTCCTGTCTGCGGCACTGTCTTCGTCACAGGGGATGTTCAGAATGAAAGCGGTACCTGACCCGCTGGCGCTCTCCACATTGACGCTGCCCCCGTGGGATTCAATGATTTTATGGACAATCGCCAGTCCAAGGCCGGTGCCGGTGCCCTTGGTGGTATAATAGGGATCAAATACCTGGTGGATATGATCGGCGGCAATACCCGGACCGGTGTCGCTGACCGTGATCGCCGCAAATCCATTGTCCCCGGCCGCACATTCCACGGTAAGCGTCCCGCCGTCCGCCATGGCCTGGATGGCATTGAGGTAGAGATTAAGCAGGCATTGGGCCAGTCGGTCCGGATCGATACGCACCCTGCAAAGATCGGCGGCAATTGTGGTTTTAATGGCAATATCCTGGTTTCGGGCATCTTGACAGACCAGCTGAAGGGAGCGGTCAATCACCGGCGCAAGGTCCAACGAACGGGTTTTCAAATCGGAGGGCCGCGCAAAATCGAGCAGTTCCGTAATCACCCGATTCAGTCGGTCGACTTCGCGGGTCATCACTTCGGCCGCTTCCCTGGCCGGTGTGTCATCTTTCAGCCGATCCGCAAAGAAAGTGGCCAACCCTTTGATGGAACTCAAGGGGTTGCGGATTTCATGGGCCACCCCGGCGGCCAGTCCGCCGATGGCGGCCAGCTTTTCCTGGCGCCGCATTGCTTCCTGCAATCGGCGCAACTCCCGCAAATCCCTTAAAATCAAGATTTGGCCCACCAGATCGCCGGCTTTATTGATAATGCGGGTAGCGCTGACACTGACCGGCACCCGGCGGTCGGCGATAAACGGACACTCCATTTCACGCTCGGCAATGGTGCTGCCCCGGTCGAGCTCAGATTGAAGGTTGCACAGCTGTTCGGGAAGCAAGGCCGCCGGTTTGCGGCCAATGGCATCACTGGGACGGATGCCGGTGATGCGTCCGGCGGCTTCATTGAAGAAGGTCATGCGGCCTCGGGGGTCTGTGGCGATCAGTCCCACCGGCAGGTGGGCCACCACCTTGTCGGCAAAGGCGCTGGTATCCTGCAGGCTTCGCCGGGCGCTCCGGTAGCTGTTCATCCAGAAAAGACTGACAAGACCACCGAAACCCAGCAAAAGAAGGATGGCCGATAACACGATTGTGGTACGGATATCCTGCCGGATGGCGGCTTCAAAGGGTGCGACATCCAGCCCGGCCACAATGAACAGGGGCTGCTGTTTTCGCTGTTCAAACCAGTCCTCGGCTGCCGGCGGGGACGATGAATCGAGGTGCCGGAGCATCATACCCCGTCGATGGCCGAAATCCCGCCGTCCGCCGGGGACCAGCGGCCGGAAGTGGCGACGGACCTCAAAGGCGCGCCGGTCTTTTCCATAGGCCACAAGTTCGAATTCCTCAGGGTCATCCGGCGCCAGACGCATCGGCTTTTGCGCATCCCGGCGAAACAGCATGTTGACCTTGGCCGGATCACTGTGCGCCACAGCCACATCCTTTTCATCCACCACCGCCATATAGAGCACGTCGGGCAAACGGGTCGTCTCTTCAAGGAGCCGCTGGATGTGGCGGCCATCCCACATCATGCCCATCATGCCGGTTCGGGCGCCGGCCTCCACGGCACGAATCAAAGCGTCGCCCTTGGCGCTGAGCACCTCGGACATGTAACGCTTCTCCCGGTTGGCGTTCTGCACGGCCATGACAATAACGACAATGAACAGAATGGCGGTGGACCCCAGGATGATCCAGGGTGAGCTCTGCATGCCGGAATTACCGATTTTGGGGTATGGTTTGAGCATTGGATCGCCTTTTGACCAAACCTTTCGATGTGATGTCCTGCTTCGTACGTAGTGCTATGTAAGCAAAAATCAAACCAGTACGGATTGAAACCAATTGTACCGCTTCAAGGGGCCCAGCTATTGTATTGGATCGCTTTGAGCGGGTATATTGTAAACAATTTGTTGGGTAAATCCAAATAATGAGTAAAAAATATACAGCCACCGCATCGCCGGGTTGAAACCGGAACCGATATCGGCCCCCTCATCCACGGCGCAGTCCGGGTGCACTGGATAATTTAAATTCGTCCAATGGCCGCCTGGGGCAGCCACCCGATTTTTTGCGCTGAAAAACGAATCTGGCAGTGGCTGTTTAAGCGTTTGACAATCTTGACCTTGACTCCGGCGTGGAGCACGAACAACTCGGTTGAGGTGTTCTCCAGACCGGAGCGCACAGAGACCTCTTCCGGCAGCACAATGGCCTGGCTGCCATGGGCCGCTTCATAGTAATTGAACGTCGCCGTGAGGATAAAGACGAGGGCGGGTACAAGCACAATTTTGGCGGCCAGACCAAGTCCGCGCCGTCTTGAAAACCGCCAGCCGGCAGCCAGGCACCAGAACAGGCCGTTGAAAAGAATGGACAGCACAATGATGGTGTTCGGGCTGAGTTGATATTTCCAGAAGAAAAAAATCCGAACCAGGGGCGTTGCCGTCTCTTCGCTGGCATCCCGGGTCAGGGAGCGGGCGAAGTCGGCGTTGAAGCGCAGGTCCGGGTCATTGGGCAGCAGCACCAAAGCGCGTTCATACCAGAGAAGCGCACGACCCAGGTCGTTATTTTTTAAATAGGCATTTCCCAGATTGTAGTAGAGCTGGCCGTTGATGACACCGTTTTTTGCGATGTTCTCCAGCATTTCAATCGCTGCTGGATAGTCTTGCGCCTTGTATGCGGCCATTGCGGCAATAAAATCGCGGGCATTGTCCCGGATCGGGGCTGCGAAAGCACCGGTCGTGACGACGAACAGGAATATGAACAGAGTGGCTGCGGTTTTCATCGGGCCAATTTTCCTACCATTGTTTGGGTCTGGTCCAGCAGGTCCATTTTTTGGGCCTCGTTCAAAGTACTTCCACTGAATTTATGCGATTCGATTCGGGATAACAGATCGGCGGCCCGGCCGGCCTCTTCTTCCGATTTTCCGGCCGCCTTGAGCAGGCTGCGGGCCTCTTTCCAGGTCAGGGCTTCTCCGGTGCGGCCGGCAGCCGCCAGAATGGCTGCGGTCAGGGCCTGATAGAGCAATGTCAAAACGTCCTCCGCGTCATTGTTGCGGGCCTGTTTAAGCGCCCTGCGCGCGCGGGTCTTCATAGCGGCCATAGGGCTCAGGTCCCTTCGGATCAGGCGCTGTGCCCACATCAGGATCAGAAAAACAATGGCTGGTGCGGCAATGGAACAGATAAAGAGCGTGCCGGCTATCGGTGAACGGGAGACTACGGCGTCCAGGCTTTCTTTGGGCGGCAGAATGTCGCGGCCGGTAAAGGCCACCCGCTTTTTCAACGGCTTCAGGGGCCCTGGCGTAACGGCCACCGGCGTAGACCGGGCGGCATCCGAAGCCCGTACGGTCAACGATGGAATTGCAGCAGTCAGGGTTCGATAGGCGCTTTCGTTGATGTCAAAGTAGACCAGTTGCACGGGCGGCAGGGTAAACGTGCCGCTTTGCACGGGCACCAGGGCTGTTCGAAAGATTTTTTTGCCGCTCGCCCCCTCGCGATCCGTACGGATGGCCTCTTCCGCATTATCGGCATAGTGTTTAAACGCCGGCGGAATCTTTAAATCGGGGGACTGGGCATCCATGACATTACCCTTGCCCTGAACGGTAACCGTTACCGTAGCAGAGTCCCCCACCTGCAATTCCGTGGATTCAACGGCTGCCGTCAAATCGAAGCGCCCCACCAGCCCGGAAAACGTGCGTCCGGCCTCAAGCGGCGGCAGGGGGCGGACCTGAACACGGATCGTCTCGGTCTGCAGCACCTTGGGCTCCACGGTTCCCCGGTTGAAAAAATCGTCAAACGGGGAGCGGCTCCTTCGGGAGCCCGGGCGCACAATACCCACCTGCAGAACGGCCGGATCAATGGTTTGCAGGCCCGCGGAAAGGGGGGTCAGCACAAAGTAAACTTCAGTGATCATGTGGTCGCGGCCGTCGATCAACTTGCGGTAGGATCTGCGCTCCTCGATTTCTTTGGCATTGAACCCCTTGAACTCGGGGGGCTGGAATTTGGCATCATTGATTTGAACCCGGTTGGTGAGCCGAAAGGTATAGGTGATTTGCTGTCCCTGAAAGGGGGAAAGGTTCGAAACCTCGGCGGTCACCCATGCCTCTTTGTCGGCACTGCCGCCGGATGCTGTGGAATCACTCACGGTAATCGTGATGGGTTCAGTGGTATAGGTTTTTCCGTCGACTTCAACGTTCAGGGCCGGAATGGTGACAATCCCCTTGCGCTGTGCAATGAGCAGCATCGTATGGGTCTGCTCCCTGGACATGCGGCCGTTGATGATCTGCACACTGGAGCTGGTACCTCCGGACAGAACCTTGAAATCGGTTAGCGCAGACAGATCCACTTCACCCTTCCCGTTGCTGACGGTGACCTCCAGTTGCAGCGATTCGCCGGGTGAAACAGTTGTGCGGTCCACACGAGCCCTGACCGTCACTTCGGCGGCCACGGCAGGACCGGCCTGAAACAGCACCAACAACAAAATAAGAAACGCCGATGTTCTTCTCATTACCAATCTTTGTCCACTGTTCGTTTCTGATAGTCCGGCATCATAGCCCTGCCGGGCTGGTCTTTGAGCCGGTTGAGCATCTGGGCGGCCGTTGATGGCGAATCGGGCGGACTGCCCTGGGGCTTGGCCTGGGCCGATTGCCCGTGTTGCTGCCCGCCGTCTTGATCCTGCTGATCCGGCTGCCGTTGCCGGGGGGCCTTAGCCCCATATTCCGGTGGCGGCTCCTCTTTGGACCGATGGGAATCGGATGGATTGGACGGCTGCTGACGACCCCCAGCCGGGTTATTCCCCTGAGGCTTATCCTGCGGCTGATCGGAACTGTCCTTCCGGTCGTCGGAGTCGTTTTTTTGCTGTTGCTGCTGAAGCTGTCGCTGCACAAAGGCGAGGTTCTCTTTGGCCTGGTTGTCGTCCGGGGAGAGTTTCAATGCGGCTTCATAGTGCTCTACGGCCTCTTTCAGTTTCCCCTGGCGGTAGGCGCTGTTGCCCATATTGTACAGCAGGTTCGGCTTGAGTTGCGGCGGCGCCTGGGCCAGCGCCTGGGCGTAGTGTTCCTGAGCGGCTGGAAAATTACCGGTTTTATAATAAGCGTTACCGATATTATACAAAATCGAAGGATTCTGCGGATCTTTCAACTGGCCGTCGATAAACTGGGTCAACGCCTGCTCATAAGCGCCCTGTTGATAAGCATCATACCCTTTCTGCAGGACGCCGGCATTACCCTCCAACGGGGAGCCCAGAACGACAAGGGGAAGCAGGAAGATGCTCAGGACCTTTTTTTGCAGCGGCACCCACCAGGCGGCCAGAAGCAACGCAATAGCCGGCGCCAGTGACCACTGAAAGCGGTCGGCCCATACCTGTTTACGACCGCTCTCAACGGTGGCGCTCTCCATCTGCGACCGAATCTGCTGGCTGTAAATGGTATCCAGATCCATGTCCCCGGCCACAGAACGGACGTAACTGCCACCGGTGGCCAGCGCTATTCGCGTCAGCAAACTTTCATCCAGGCGCGAGAGCAGGATCTGGCCTGCGGCATCTTTTTTAAAACCGCCTTTGGGGTCCGGCAACGGCACGCCGTCTTCGGAACCCACGCCGATACAGAAAACCTTGATGCCGCCATCAGCGGCACGCCGAGCAGCCGCCATGGGATCCTGGTCGCCGGTGTGCTCACCATCGGTAATCAGAATAACCGCTTTTTCGGCTTTGCTGTCCGGATCAAACGCATCCCCGGCCGCCTCCAGGGCAGCGGCCAGGTCGCTGCCACCCACCGGCAGGTAATCGGGGGTCAGCACGTCCAAAAAAAGGTAAAACGCCGGGTAGTCAATGGTCAGGGGGCATTGCAAATAAGCGGTCCCGCTGAAGGCCACCAGTCCCACACGGTCTCCTTGGAGCATGGTGAGCAAATCATATATTTCACGCTTGGCCCGATCCAGCCGGGACGGCTGAATATCAGCGGCCAACATGCTCCGCGAGCAATCCAGGGCGATGACGATATCCACCCCCCGGCGCTCAATGGTCTGCCAATGGAATCCATACTGGGGTCCGGCCGCGGCAACCACCAGAAACAGTCCGGCGGCCAGAACCAGCGCGGCCTTCCACCGTCGGCGCACCGGCATGCCCCCCGGCACCAGCGCCGGAAGGGTCCGGCGCCCGGCGAACTGGTTTAAAATACGTCGCCGTTTGCGCCAGCCGTAAAGATAGGCCAGCAGAAAAAACGGCAGCGCCCAGATTAAAAACAGCATTTCGATCCGTGCGAATTTCATATTGTCCGATCCACAATGGAGACTTGGAGCTTTGGGGACGTATATCAGGTTATAAGTTAATCTGCGATTAACTTATAACCTGATATACGTCCCCAAAGCCCTACGACCCCGGCCGTCAATGCCACCGGCGGAACACCTCTCTTAAGGTATCCTTAAAAACCGCGTATTCTGCAATACCACCCACACCCCGAGCAGGCCAAATGCCGCAAGCAGCAGATTGGGATACAGGTCTTTGTATTCGGCAAAGGCGTCGACCTTGACTTTGGTTTTTTCCATCTTGTCGATGGTGGTGTAGATTTCTCGCAATCCGTCCATGTCTTTGGCCCGGAAATAAAGCCCGCCGGTCTCATCGGCGATCTCCTGCAGGGTTTTCTCGTCGATGCTCACCGCCTGGTAGACATACCGCTTTCCAAAAACAGGATCGTTGATTAAAAACGGCGCCCGGCCCTTGCTGCCCACGCCGATGGTATAGACTTTGACCCCCGCTTCTCTGGCGATAGCGGCTGCGGCCAGCGGTTCGAACTCGCCGCTGTTGCTGCTGCCGTCGGTAAGCAAAATGATCACATTGGACCGGCTTTTGATGTCTTCCAGCCGCTTCAGGGCGATTCCCAGTGCGTCTCCGATGGCCGTGGAACGACCGGCCGAACCAATTTTCAGGTGTTCCAGCATGGTGATGATGGTGGTGTAATCCCGTGTCAGGGGCAGCTGAGTATAGGCCTGGCTGCCAAAAACCACCATGCCGATACGGTCGCCTTTGCGGCCCGCAATGAATTGCTGCACCACCTTTTTAATGGCTTCCAGCCGGTTGATGACCTGCCCATTGTGCTTAAAATCGAGGGCCGCCATGCTTTCCGACAAATCCACGGCCAGCATGATGTTGATCCCTTCGGTATCCATTGACATCCGTCGGGTGCCCCACTGGGGGCGGGCCTGGGCGACAATCATCAGGACCAGCGCGATTTGGAAAACGACCGGCACCAGCTTGGACAGCCACAGCATGGACGACGACGAAATCCCCGCCAGGCCGGTTGTGTCGGCACAAGCGATGGCCGACGCTTTGATTCGCCGGCGGCTGTACCACAGCGTTGCCGGAACGATTGCCAGCAGAAAAAGAAAATATGGGGAAGCGAAGCGGAACATCATTCAATCGTTTCCTGATCAGGGTATTTGCCATACCGGTCCATGACAGGTGCCGTATCACCGGCTTGCCCGGCTGCTTCCTGGATGGGGGCGCTGCGGCGCACGAAATCCCTGGCAAAAGCCAGATCCCGGGCCATGCTCTCCGGCGCCGGTATGCTGCCGGCGAACTTAATGGGGTCCGTTGCCCGGCAGAATGTTTTCAGCGGCTGCACCAGATCGACGGGCAGTGTCAGGCCGTCTATTCGGGGAAGCAGCTCTTCGGTGGTCATTTCCGCGGCCGGCAGGGTATAGCGCCCCTCAATATATCGGCGCAGGATAGCGGACAACCGGAAATAGAATTGTTTTGCATCGACACTGTCATCGGCCGCCAGGGCATCCAGGGCCTGATAGGCCAGCACATCCGGGGCAAGAGGCGCCGGAGCGGGAGATGCATGGGTCGCCCTCTCACGTCGCTGCCACAGCCGCCACACCAGGTAGATGAGCGCCAGGAGCGCCAGAATGCCGGCCATCCAGTAAAGCCAGGCAAGGTCAACACCCATTTCCAATGGCGGCTTGATGTCATGGATATCGGTCATCCGCGTGGCATTGTCGCCCAGAGGCAGCGGCAGTGAATGATCGTTCGGTGCAGCATATGCCGGGGCCATCATGGTCATCCGGAGCCGTTCGCCGGCTGAGTTGAGGATTGTTGCAGCCAATAAATGCTTTGCCAAAACCATACCGTCTTATCGTTTCTGGTGTTCCCTAAGGCGGAAATACTGTGTCAATGCGTCCGCAGCGGAACCGGCCGTTGAGACCTCGATGCAATCCAGGTTGGCCATTTTGAACTGGCCCCGGATGTGGTCATAAGCCGCTCTCTGCCGTGCTTCAAAGTCCCTTCGAACGCCCTTGTCAAAGGCGTCCACCTTGACGAGACGCCCGGTTTCCAGGTCCCGGGCCGTGACCAGGCCGCCCGGCGGCAGCTGGAACTCTCCCGGATCGCTGATCAGCACATTGATCAGCTCATGGTTGCGGGCCGTGGATCGCATCTGTCGGTCCACCACATCCCGTCCATCCGCAAGGATGAAATCGGAAATGAGAAAAGCCACCGATCGCTTACGGCAGACGCGGCCCAGAAAGCCCACCGCCCCGGGGATATCGGTGCCCGTGTGCCTGGGCTGGTGGGCAAAAATCTCTTTGATGACGCGCCAGACATGGCCGCTGCCTTTCTTGGGCGGGACATAACGCTCCACCTGGTCGGTAAAGAGAATGGCACCCACTTTATCGTTATTGCGAATGGCGTTGAACGCCAGGATGGCGCCCGTTTCTGCGGCCACCTCCTGTTTGGAAGTGGCTCGGGTGCCGAAACGGCCCGAGGCGCTCAGGTCCACCAACAGCATAACGATCAATTCGCGTTCCTCGCGATAGCGCTTGACAAACGGCCTGCCCAGCCGCGCGGACACTTTCCAGTCAATACTCTTGACGTCGTCCCCGGGTGCATATTCGCGAACCTCTTCGAACTCCATGCCGCTTCCCCGAAAGACCGATTTGTACTGACCGGCCATCAGGGTATTCACCGTCCGCCCGGTGCGAATATGAATTTTCTTGATTTTTTTGATAATCTCGGCTGACAGCATGGTATTTCTGGAATCCGTGAAAGGTTCAATCGGCACCCTGCGGACCGGCCGAATCAAGGTACCGGAACCGAATCGAAAATACGGCTGATGATTTGATCCGTGGTGATATCCTCGGCCTCGGCCTCGTATGTGGGAATGATACGGTGGCGCAGCACCCACGGGGCAATGGATTTGACGTCCTGGGGCGTCACGTAGGCCCTGCCGTTCAAGAAGGCATAGGCCCTGGCGGCCAGACTCAGGAAAATGGTGGCCCGCGGCGATGCCCCGTACTGGATATAGTCCTTCATATCCTTGCCCAGCTCGGCCGGATTGCGTGTTGCAAAGACCAGTTCCACGATGTAGTCGCGCAGCTTGTCGTCCATGTAGACCCGGTTGATCAACCCATACATCACGTTCAGCTGCTCCGGCGCCAGGACCGCCTCAATCTGCACCGGCGCCTCGAATCCCACGCGCTGCATGATTTGTTTCTCTTCGGCTTTGTCCGGATAGTCGAGTACCAGTTTAAACATGAAACGATCCACCTGCGCTTCGGGCAGCGGGTAGGTGCCCTCCTGCTCTATGGGGTTCTGGGTGGCTAGGACCAAAAAGGGGTCATCCAGGGAAAACGTGGTTTCACCGATGGTGACCTGGCGTTCCTGCATGGCCTCCAGCAGGGCGGACTGAACTTTGGAGGGTGCACGGTTGATTTCGTCGGCCAGGATAATATTGTGAAAAACAGGTCCTTTTTTCATTACGAAGTCGCCGGTTTTGGGCCGATAGACTTCGGTGCCGACGAGGTCGGCGGGCAACAGGTCCGGTGTGAACTGGATGCGCTTGAACCGGGCCTGCACCGTGTCGGCCAGGGCTTTGACGGCACTGGTCTTGGCCAGGCCGGGGACACCTTCGATCAGGATATGGCCTTTGGTAAAAAGCCCCATGAGCAAACCGTCGACGAGTTCCTGCTGTCCCACCAGAACTTTTCCGATTTCGCTGCGCATGCGATTGACAAGCCCGTGCTGCTGTTCGATTTGGCGTGTGAGTTCTTCCACGGTGTGGGTTCTCCTGCTGAATCGTTGAAATATCCGGTAACACAAGGTCAGACGGCTTAATACCACCGGCCCTTTAATTTACAACGCATAAAAATAAAAATATGCACATTTCTTGTCAAGTGCCTTGTCCCGATTGCACCGCAGCCGGCAATTCTGCAATGACAGTGAGATAGGAGGGCCGCGCAATGAGATGGACGGTAATGAAATGATGCGTTTCTCTTTTGTCTTGATTTTGGCAATAGATCCGTTTTTGTACTTGCACTTGAAACCCGCTGCCGGTAATTGTTGTTGGTTATGACGATAATTATAAAAAGGATCAACGTATCTGCCCATCTGGAGTTGTTTTGACTTCGCAGTTTCCATTCATTGTTCCCAAACAACAGCCGGCCATCAATATCGCCGCCGTAGTGGACCTGATCGTCCATACCCAGCTGCCCGATGGCCGGATCCCCTGGTCGCCGGGAGACAAGACCGACCCCTGGGATCATATCGAAGCGGTCATGGGGCTGACCATCGGGGGGCGTTTCAGGGAAGCCCGCAAGGCTTTCGATTGGCTGCGGAAGGTTCAATTGGAAGACGGCAGCTGGTTTGCGGCTTACGATCACGGCGCGATCCGGGACCGTACCCGGGAAAGCAACCATGCCGCCTACATCGCCGTTGGCTTGTACCATTATCTGTTGATTTCCGGGGACATAGGATTTGTACGCAGCATGTGGCCAACGCTGGAGGCAGCCGTTGAATTTTCCATTGGCCTGCAGGCTCCGGGCGGCGAAATTCACTGGGCCCTCAACGGCCAGGGACAACCCGACCCCATGGCGCTGCTGACCGGATGCAGCTCCATCAGTTTCAGCCTGAAATGCGCCCTGGCATTGTGCCGGGCCATGGGGTACCGCCGCCCCCGCTGGCTTTTTGCCTTGAAACGGCTCCTGGATTCTATACGCAACAAGCCCCATCACTTTAACATGACCAAATCGCGCTTCTCCATGGATTGGTTTTACCCCATCCTCGGCGGGGCTCTCACCGGCAATGCGGCCAAAGCCCGAATCGAAAAATACTGGAAGAAGTTTGTGGTTCAAAACATGGGGGTGCGATGCGTCTCGGATCAGCCCTGGGTCACCATCGCCGAATCCAGCGAACTCGTGCTGACGCTTGCGGCCATGGGCAACAATTTGCTGGCCCGAATCGTATTCAGCTGGATCTGCGACCATACTTTTGAGGACGGCACCTACTGGTGCGGATTTACATTCCCCGACATGGTATTGTGGCCCGAAGAAAAAATCACATGGACCAATGCGGTGGTCCTGATGGCCGCCGACGCCCTGTATGGCCTGACGCCCGCAAGCCGTATGTTCAATCATCGATACTGGGAAGCGTTGGGCATATAGTCGACCACCGGTCTATTTCTCAAGCGGTTTGATGCATTCGTAAAAAGTGCTTTTTGAGCACAACGAATCCCAGAGATAAGCACTGATTTTCAAATGCGAAAAGACCACCGGCCCTATATCGTAAAGAAGGCTTACCTTAAATTTCAAAGGTTCTACGCCAACCACTTCCTTCGGCCCCAGCTCGATTTCCTCGGCAAGGGGTTTGCTTTCATGCGTCCCTGGCATGTCGAACTGTTCGGCGGCCCCATTCGGATCGGTAACTATGCCACGGTAATTGCCACCTCGGATAAAAAGGTGCGCCTGTCGGTATGGCCGGAAGCGGCGGACAGCGGCAGCATTGTTTTCGGCGATTATATTCTGATTTGCCCGGGGGTGCGCATCAGTTCGGCCGCACGGATCGACATTGGCGATAACTGCATGCTGGCCAACGGGGTGTACATCACCGATGCCGACTGGCACGGCATATACGACCGGGTATCCTTAGGGCGGGCGGAGCCGGTCCGTCTGAAAAAAAACGTCTGGGTCGGAGACGGCGCCATTGTCTGTAAAGGGGTGACCATTGGAGAGAACAGCATTATCGGTGCCGGTGCCATCGTGGTCAATTCCATTCCGGACAACTGTATCGCCGCCGGCAACCCCGCCGTGGTCGTCCGCCAGCTCGACCCCAATGAATCCTTTACCACCCGTTCTCACTGGTATCGAAATCCCGCTGAACTGGCCCGCCAGTTCGTTCAATGGGAACAGGCCGTCCTGCAGGGCAACACCCTGTTCGGGTGGCTGCGCCACCTGTTGTTCCCCTCCCATGGCGATTGAAACATCCCAGAAGCGGCTGGACGGGCAGGGGGTTTTCTAATATGATGGATCGTGAACCTTTAATTCATGGGGTTTAGGCTGAAATCGGGACGAAACGACTGGATTACTGAGGTTTATAAGAAAGGCTTTGGAACGATGTATGCGCGATACGGGAAATGGGTAATAGGTGTGGTGGCCGCTTTATTATTGTCGGGCGGATGCGTGCAGACAGCCCTGAAGGTGACGCCCACAGCAAAGACCGAACACCCTGCAGCCCTGGTTGACAAACTGGAACAGGAACTGGCGGCTGCCGGCAAAGAGCAGGTGGATGTCCTTTCGCCCATGTGGTTTGCCAATGCCCGGAAGTCGTATGTCAAAGCACGGGCCGGTCTTGAAAAAGGTATCAAACTCAATGTGATTCTGGACCTTATTGCCACGGGCAATGCCCAATTAAAGCAGGCCCTGAAGTATGGGCTCAAGTCAAATACCCAGCTGCCGCAAGTCATCAAGAGCAGAAATGCAGCCCTCAACGTGGGTGCCCAGCAATATGCCAAAGCGTTTTCACGGGCAGAGGCGGATTTTTTGAAACTGACCCGCGCCATTGAGTCCGACGACAGCAAATATGTGAAACGCCGGAAGAAAGCAGTGGACGACCAATACCGGGCCCTTGAGCTTCAGGCCATCAAGGACGCCGCACTGGGGGAGGTCCGCCAATTGATTGAAACAACACAGGCCCTTAAATTGGATCGGGTGGCGCCCAAAAGCTTCCTGATTGCTCGGAGCAAACTGGATGATGCCGAAAACGCCATCACTCGAAACCGTTACGACGATGCCACCATTGCCGAAAAAGTCGGTATCGCCAAATTCTACACTGAACGCATGCTTCAGATCGGACGAACAGCGGCCGCTTTTAAGGAAAAGACGCCTGAGGAAATGGTCCTTTATACGGAGAGTCAATTGTCCCGGATCAACACCCTTCTGGAAGGGCCGGATTCCCGCGATCTGTCCTTTGAGGCACAGCAGTCCATCATATCGGACGCCATTGCCGCCCTCAAACGCAACCATTCTTCCCTGTCCAACCTGGTGGAAGCCAAAAACATTGAAATCAAACGGCTGAAGCAGACCATTTCCCATCTCGAGGGGCGCACCTACCAGGAACGTGTCGACAAGGAGCGCCTGGCCGCCGACAAGGAACGCCTGACGGCCGACACCCAGCGCCTGGTCGCCGAGCGGGAACGACTGGCCGCAGAAAAGCGCTTTAACCAGCTTTATACCCAGGTCCAGGGATACTTTTCCGCAGACCAGGCCGAAGTTTACAAACAGGCCAACCAGCTCGTCATCCGGCTTAAAGCCATGCAGTTTCCCATTGGCCGAGCCGATATCGGGCCCGACAACTACCCCTTGCTGGGCACTGTTCAGGAAGCCATTGCCGCTTTCGGCCAGCCCGATGTAACCATTGAGGGCCATACCGACGCCACCGGCTCCGAGGCTATGAACATCGAACTTTCCCGGAGGCGGGCCGAAGCCGTGCGGCAGTATCTTATCGCCAACGGAACCTTGTCCGCCGCCAAAATTTCCGCCACCGGATTCGGGTCATCCCGGCCTCTGGCCTCCAACGCCACAAGCGCCGGCCGGGCCATCAACCGGCGCATCGATGTGATTATCCAGCCCAAGATGCAATAATTAAGATGAGACCCCTTGCCCCCCCTTGTCCCCTTGGGTGGCTGACATATAGACCCGGAACAGCACCACATCCACAAAAAGCATGAGAAACGCCGTAACGGTGGCCACAAGAATATTGACCAGAGGGCCGACGCCATGACTGTAAAGCAGGTTGTTCAAAAAGATGCTGAGAAACAGCAGGGGCGTGATAAACATCACCATCAGGAGCAGAATCAGGCCGAAATGACGCTTGGTTGCCGCAAAACTTCTTTGAATGGCCTCCATGGGCTTGACATTTTCCAGGACCAGGAAGAACTCGGCAAAGGACAACCGCACGGCGGCATAGATGCCCGGTATAATGAACAACATGAGGCCAAGGGCGGTCAGTCCTGCACACATGACATGAACAAGGAAGAACGGCTGCCACATCTTAATGGCGCTGGCGATGAGCTGCCGGTTTTCGGGTTTTTCCCGGCGGGCGCGTTCGGCCATGAGCAGGATGAGCGCGCCGGTGTAAACAGGATAGACCAACAGGTTGAAGAACCAGGAAAGCAGGTACATGGGGCTCATGGTTTCCGAGGAGGCATAAATCGCCGCAATGACATATTCCACCAATGCCGCCGCCATCAGCCAGGGCAGGCACAGCCTGGCGATTTGAACCAGGTTGCCCATAAAAAAATTGGCGGCGTCGAGTATGATAAGTTTCAAAGACATTTCAGTGGATACCGTATATGCGGCGTCGGCGACCGGAGCCCGCGCTCATGGCGTAAAGGCATCCGTTTATATGGCATGCCGCTGGAAATCAAGGTTTAAATTGACGGCGCCGCTTTTCAAACCAGGCAAAGCCCTGAAACAATAATCCCGCCCCGAGAGCGGTCGCGCCGCTTACAGCGAACAGGGCCGATGAGCCGATCTTTTCATAGAGGGCTCCGCTGATGAAAAACCCCACCATCAATCCCAGTCCGTAAGTCACTGAATTGTTGACGGCTTGTCCGACGGTTTTGGCTTCCGTCGGCGCCATGGCATCGATATACAGGATACTGGCCATGTGAAAGGTCCCGTAAGTCAGTGCGTGGGTCGCCTGCAAGGCCAGGATTCCGGCAGCGGACTGGATAACCCACAAGCCGGCCCAGCGCAATGCGGCGACGCCGAAAGAGATGACCAGCACGGTTTCATAGTCCAGCCGTTTGAAAATACGTTCGGAAAACAGCATGGCCAGAATCTCGAAACACCCGGCCACCGCCCAGGCGAGACCGATGAAAAAACTGTCGAACCCCAATTTGCTCAAGTGGATGGAAAAAAAAGCATAATAAGCGCCGTGGCTCACCAGCATGAGAAAGGCGCAAAAAAAGAAAACGGCTGTTTTGACGGACATCAGGCGCTTGAGCCCGGCGGCCAGAGAACCGGCCAGCGCCGGCGGCTTTCGGGGAAACCCCAGGGACACTGCAGCCTGAATCCATGATCCGGCGAGTATGAAGCCGATGATAATGCGAACCGAAGCGTGGTGGATCATTTGCCCCAGGACAAGGACAATGATGATGAACGCCATGGAACCCCAGACACGCATCCGGCCGTAACGCTTTTTGTTGTGACCGAGGCTGTCCATTGAAAAGGCTTCCAGAAACGCGATGAGGGGAGCGTAGAAAATACCGTAGGCAATCGAAATGGCGAGCATCCAGTGAAATCGGGTCGTCAGCAGAAACAGCCCCCACAGGGCGGCGCTGAGAAAGTTGCACAAGATATAGATTGTTCGGCGGCTTTGAAACCGGTCGGCCAGAACCCCCCAGGCAATGCCGAAGATAATCAAGACGATGGATCGGGCTGCAGAGAGGGTACCGATCTGCCACCCGCTGAAACCCAGCCCATAGCAGTACAGGTTGAAATAGGGCAGGTACATGCCCATGACGCCAAAGTACAGGAAATACTGGGCGGCCAGAATCCAGTGGGTTTTTCCATTGCGTATCATGCCGCCATCATATGAAAGGAGCGGTCAAACCGCAATTCAAAACAGGGCAACCATAGTGCTGCAGGCGAATCGCCGCTTAGCCGGCAGGCCGTCTTCAGTCGATGCTGACGGTCACCTGCTTTGGCTTTTCCAGATTCGGCTTGGGAATTTCAATGGTTAAAACGCCGTTTTTAAAAGAGGCTTTAATCTGGTCCGGTGCAACCATCGAACGCAGGGCAAAAGCGCGCTGAAACGTCCCGCAGACCCGCTCCCGGCGGTAGTAGTTTTCTTCATCCACAGGGCTGTCTTTACGACGTTCGCCTTTTATAGTGAGGATATTTTCTTTAATCTCCACACCCACATCCGATTTGTCCACCCCGGGCAAATCCACCTGAATCACTGAGCCGGTTTCAGCCTCGTAAATGTCAACCATGGGTCTCCAGGCGCAAGCCGCCATATCCTCATCTCCTTCGGGCGTTCCTGGAAAAGCATCGTCGAACAACCGGTTTATGCGGTCTTGCAACGTAGCGATATTGCTGAATGGGTCCCATCTGACCAGCGACATGGCATCTCCTCCTGTATTTGTTGATTGGTTTGAGCTGAAGGTTTTGAATTTAATCACGGCTCTATTGTTGTCAATGTGATTTGCCTGCCGCACTTTACAAAGGAACATCCCGATGTTATTTTACAAAATCGGTCCACCACACAGGTTTTCAGTATTAATCCCATTACCCGGCAGGAGATCCCCATGGACTATATCAAAATCAGATTTGGAGAGCCCTTCGATCGTTTCGGGTCAAACATCGAAAAGACGATCCAGGATATTTTCAGGCCGCGTCCGGTCAACCCTATGTTTGCCTGCAAGGATTGCAGCTGGGTTCCCCAGATGGACATTTACGAGACAAAAGACGAGGTCATGATCTGGGCCGAGCTGGCCGGGGTGGAAAAAGAGAACCTGGAGGTTGAAGTCAATGCAAAAGCCGTACGAATTTTCGGTCACCGAAAAGAAGCCCCCAAATCGCCCAAGGGGACCTACCGGTTGGCCGAAATCCGTTATGGTAAATTTGAACGGGTGCTCTATTTGCCATGCCCCGTGGACACAGAAGTGGTCTCCTCCGCATTCAGCAATGGCCTGCTGACCATACACATGGCCAAACTGCAAGTGCACAAAACCCATACTATTCCAATTTCAGATGGTTGAACCGTGTCTCCTGTCGATGCGCATTCTTTTGTGCCGGACAACTAATGACACCAAGGCCCCATACGATCAAGGAGGTTTTCATGGCTGAAGAAAAGCCGACTGTTGAATATCACACCGAGAATCTTCCCACCCAGCTCCCCATTTTACCGCTGTTCGATGCGGCGCTTTTTCCCAAAATGGTTCTGCCCCTGGTAGTTATGGAAAAAGATTCCCTCAAGCTTGTGGATGAGGCCATGGCCAAAGACCGGATCATCGGACTGGCGGTATCCCCAAAAAAAGACAATGTCCGCGCCGGCGATAAAGGTGATCTCGCCAAGGTGGGCTGCAGCGCACTGATTCTCAAGATGGCCAAATCCGATGACAACCGTGCCCAAATGCTGGTTCAGGGGCTGAGCCGGTTCCACATCAAGTCCTTTATCAAAGGGGATCCCTACCTCAGGGCCAATGTGGTCCATTTTGACGATATCCAGAAAGACGACGATCAGACCGCGGCCCTGATGGCCAATATCGTTAAACAGTTCGGCCGCATCGTGGAGCTTTCGCCCGGACTCCCCGAAGAGATCCGGCAGATGGCCGGGTCCATCAAGGAGCCGGGTACCCTTGCCGATATGATTGCCTCCACCATCAACTCCAGCCCCCAGGAAAAACAGGAGGTCCTGGAGATCCAGGACGCCACCGAGCGATTGAAACTGGTGACCAAACTGGTCAACCATCAACTCAGCATTCTGGAACTGGGCAACAAAATACAGTCCCAGGTCAAGGGCGACATGGACAAGCGCCAGCGTGAGTATTACCTGCGTCAGCAGCTCAAAGCGATCAAGGAGGAGCTGGGTGAAACCGAAGAGGGAACGGTAGAAATCGATGAGTACCGGACCAAGATACACGAGCGGGGCCTCACTGAAGAAGCCGTTAAGGAGGCCGAACGCGAACTGGACCGCCTCTCCAAGATGCACCCCTCTTCTGCCGAGTACACCGTGGCCTCCACTTACCTGGACTGGCTCACCGATCTGCCCTGGAAAGTCACCACGGAAGACAACCTGGACATCAAGAAGGCCCGCAAGGTGCTAGATGACGATCACTTCGGCCTTGAAAAACCCAAGCGGCGCATCATCGAATACCTGGCCGTGCGAAAGCTCAAACCCGATTCCAAGGGGCCCATTCTCTGCCTGGCCGGCCCTCCGGGAACGGGAAAAACAAGCCTGGGGGCCTCCATCGCCCGTGCCCTGGGGCGCAAGTTCCACCGCATCTCATTAGGCGGCGTACGCGATGAAGCTGAAATACGCGGCCATCGGCGCACCTATGTCGGCGCCCTGCCTGGACGCATTATCCAGGGCCTGCGACGGGCCGGTTCCAACAATCCCGTTTTCATGATGGACGAAATCGACAAGGTGGGCAGCGATTTCCGCGGGGACCCCTCTTCGGCCCTCCTGGAGGTCCTCGACCCTGAACAGAACAACACCTTTTCGGACCACTACCTGGATGTGGCCTTTGACCTGTCCAAGGTCATGTTCATTTGCACAGCCAATGTTCTGGATACCATTCCCTCCGCCCTGCGGGACCGCATGGAGGTCATCCAGCTGTTGGGCTACACCCAGGACGAGAAGGTCAAAATTGCCCAGCGCTATCTGGTGCCCCGCCAGCGCAACCAGAACGGACTCAGCGCCAGGCAGATCAACATCGGCGTCGGGGCCATCCGAAAAATCATTTCCGGCTATACCCGCGAGGCCGGCCTGCGCAATCTGGAACGTGAAATCGCAACGGTCTGCAGAGGAGTGGCCACCAAAATCGCCGAAGGCACCATCAAAAAGGCATCCATCAACGGAATCGATCTGGAGGAATACCTTGGACCGGTTAAATTTACCTCCGAGGCCAAAGCGCGCATGACGACCCCGGGTGTCGCCATGGGACTGGCCTGGACGCCGGTGGGCGGTGACTTGCTGTTTATCGAAGCCACCGCCATGAAAGGCAGCAAAGGTCTGACGCTCACCGGTCAACTGGGCGATGTAATGAAAGAGTCGGCCACGGCCGCCCTGAGTTTTATCCGCTCGCACGCCAAAGCGCTCAAGATCGACGAAGACTTCTATACCAACCAGGATATTCATGTCCACGTTCCGGCCGGCGCCATTCCCAAGGACGGGCCGTCCGCCGGCGTGACCATGCTTTCGGCCCTGGTCTCCCTGCTGACCAACAAAAAGATTCGCAAAGACCTGGCCATGACCGGAGAAATCACCCTGCGCGGCCAGGTGCTGCCCGTGGGGGGGATTAAAGACAAAATGCTGGCCGCCCACCGGGCCGGCATCAAAACCATTATCATGCCCAAAGACAATGAAAAAGATCTGGCCGATCTCCCTGAAAAGGTCCGCAATGAAATGACGTTCCATTTCGTGGATAAAATGATAGACGTCATCAACCTCGCAATTGTCAAATGATCTCTTTTCCCCACAGCCGGGCCGGCGCGATGCGTTGCCGGCAGGCTTTACTCTTTTTTTTGGGGATGATACTGCTGTCGTCGTGCGCCACCGATCGCTACAGCCCGCCGCCACCGACCCCGCCGGGCCATCCCAAGCCCTACCGGGTAATGGGTACCTGGTATCAACCCATTCCTAACGCCCGCGGATTTGAGCAAAAAGGCATCGCGTCCTGGTATGGCAAAAAATTTCACGGGCGCAAGACCTCCAATGGCGAAACGTACAACATGCACGCCATGACTGCGGCACATAAAACCCTGCCTCTGGGAACCTATGTGCGCGTCTTCAACCTGGACAATGGCCTTTGCGCGGACCTGCGGATCAACGATCGGGGACCTTTCGTGCGCGGCAGGATCATCGACCTGTCCTATGCGGGAGCCAAAAAGCTCGGCATTCTCGGCCCGGGTACGGCCCGGGTGCGGCTGGTGGCCCTGGGCGCACCCAGCCGGGCGCCGACACCGGGCGAAAACCCGAAATATGTCGCTGTCGATTACTACTCGGGAAATTTTACCTTTCAGGTGGGTGCTTTTGCCGAACGCGGCAATGCCGAACGCCTGGTGGCCAAGCTGCAAAAGCGCTATAAAAACACCCACATGACCACTTTTTTTGACGGCCGGCGAACCTTTTACCGGGTGCGTGTGGGACGCACCGGCAGCCTGGAAGAGGCCGTGACTTATGAACAGGAGCTGGTCCGGGAGGGTTTTCCGGAAACGTTTATCGTGGCCGAGTAAATCGTTGGGTTCGCAAATGGTCCGATGGGGCGGGCTGGTGGTTCATCCGCGATAGAATTACGGTCCGGGCTTTTCGGCCCTGAACTGCTTCAATTTGCGCCAAAGCGCTGCGCGGCTGATGCCTAAAATTTCCGCCGATCTGGATTTGTTCCCCTGAGTCGCCTCAAGAACTTTGACGATGTGGCGCTTTTCAAGCTCCGCCAGTGTCGAAAACTGACTGGGCTCCAGCCGCTTTGCTCCGGGTTTCAGGTCATCGAGAAATCTGACCGGCAGGTGCTTTCGCTCGATGGTGGCCCCTTCTGAAAGGATAACCGCTCGCTCGACGATATGCTTAAGTTCACGGACATTGCCTGGGAAATCATAGTCAACCAGGATTTTGACAAACTCCGGAGAAATCGAATTCACTGGTTTTCCCAGCTCTTTTCGATACTTGTCAAAGAAGTACCGACATAGCGGGGGGATGTCGTCCTTTCGCTCCCGCAAGGGCGGAATCGTCAGCTCAAACAACTTCAGCCGGTCATAAAGAACCTTGGAAAAGGCCCCCGTTTTCGTCTGTTGCCCCAGATCCGCACCGGTCGCCGTCAGGATACGGGTGTCGATTCTCCCGCCCCTTTCGATTTTGCCGCCGGAATGCCGGGTGTCCGCCGTTTCAAGGATGCGCAGCAACTGTTCCTGCATGTTGTGTGGCATCTTTTCAATCTGGTCGAAAAGAAGCGTGCCCACCTGAACGCTGTCGAAAATCCCGCTGTGATTGCGAACCGCCTCGTCCAGCCGGCCGCTTTGATAGCCGAGCAGTTGTCCGGCGAGTTGCTCGCTTCCGAAGTTTTCGCAATTGATGGCCAGAAAACGATCATTGCAGCGGATACTTCCAGCATGGATGGCCCGGGCGGCAAGCTCTTTGCCGGTGCCCGGCTCGCCATGCAGCAACACGGTGCAATCCAATGACGCCACGCGCTCAATGCTTTTGCGCAGCTCCTGCATGGCCGGGGTCTCGCCGACGATTCGCAGCCGCCCTATATCGCCGGATCGTCTGGCACGCGCCAACGCCGCTTCAACGCCTTCACCGGCATGGGTAAAATTGCCCTGAGGATGGATTTCGATTTCATTGGGGCGATAGATTCCCGACTGGTCCTCCCCGGAGACCGGCAGCGTATGCCCGGTCGTTGCAGGCCGGATGACGACGACTTTCCCATCATCGTTTATTTTTTTGATAAAATGCCAGAAATCCCCCATCTCGTCTTTTTCGAAATAGTTGGCGTTCAGCGATTCAGTGGCCTGTCTTACCTTGTCGTTGCCGTGGCCGGTCAACAGGATGGTTTTTAAACCGGGATTGATCTCTTTCAGTTTGGTAATGGTTACCAGTCCGTTCATGTCAGGCATCTGAAGATCGACGATGGCAAGGTCAATTTCATTTTCCATGGCAATATCGATTGCCGCCATGCCATTGTTTGCAGTCAAAGGCACAAATCCCAGAACCTCCAGGCGCTGGGCAATGGATTTAAGCAATTTTTCTTCATCGTCGACCAGAAGAACTTTTTTTACCTGTGTTGTCATGACTGATTTTCTTTCCCGTATGGCTTTAAATTGCCACGGTGCAACATTTTCCCATCACTTCCATCAAGGTATGAACAAACATCATACGAAACGCTTCTACAGGCAACGGCTGCTGATGGGCAGATTTTTTTATGCACCTTAGCGCTCTTTATCATGGGGAGATTCAATGTCCAATGCATCCTCGATATCGCCACCGGTGGCCATACCCGCCGCCGCCATGTGTTTTTCCAGGCGTTGCAGGTTTCTGCGGATAAAGCTCCAGAACTTGTTCATCTCCTCTTTTTCAAAATAGTGGGAATTGAGCGCCTGGGTCGCCTCCCTGAGTTTTTCGTCACCATGTCCGGTGAGCAGCAGGGTGTGGATATCGGGGTCGATCTCTTTGAGCTTGGTGATGACCACCAACCCGTCCATATCCGGCATTTCATGATCCACCACAGCCATCTGGATCTTGTTGCTTCGGACAATTTCGAGCGCCTCGCGGCCGTTGAGAGCAACCAGCGGGTCATAACCCTTCAGCCGGATCCTTTCGGCCAGTGTGGTGACAAAGTTTTTGTTGTCGTCCACCAGAAGAATATTGATGCTTCCCAGCGGCAGATTGGAAAGAAACTCCCAGAAACGGCCCATCTCACCTTTGTCGAAATAGGTCGAATTGAGCGCCTGGGTCGCCTCTTTCAATTTTTCGTCACCGTGTCCGGTCAAAAGGATCGTTCGGATGTCCGGCATCATTCCCTTGAGCTTGGTAATGACCACCAGGCCTTCCATGTCCGGCATCTGATGGTCGACAACGGCCACGTGGATGGGGTTGTCTTTTGCGATTTCTAAAGCGGCTGCGCCATTTTCCGCGGTAAAAACGTTGAACCCCTTGATTTCGGCGCGTTGGGCGGCGGACTCAAGAAACTTGCGGTTGTCGTCCACCAGCAGAATATTTATTTTCTTGTGTTTCATTTCGACCTACCTTTGCATGTAATGGAAGATTCGGGTTTCAGGCCATTGTATGGCGTCTTTTAATGCCCGCCGCTGCCCAGAAGACCTGATGCCGCAAGAGACAAAACGGTAATTTCCAAAATGCTGATGGCAAAAAATATCCAATTTTTCTGCCTGAAGTAGCCCCTGACCAGTACCAGATAGCAGATTATGGTCAAGATTCCCAGCAGGGTGAAACCGATATAATTTAAAAAATCCCCTTTGCCCAGCAGGGTAAGCCACCCCCAGCCGTGAGGAGAGTGGGTAATTTCGAGATACTCGTGGATACCCTTGCCCCAGTTGGCGGCGATTAAATGCATATCGACATGGGAGGGTAAAATCCCGGTCACATATATCGCGTAAGTGACAACCAGAACAATGATACCAGTAACCATTCCCATGAGCAACAAGTTGGCATATATGATCTGCTCCTTGGTCGGTTTGAGCGATTGATGGTCCATGGCAGACATTTTTTTCTCCTTTTTACGATCGTTTCGGCAAAAGCGCAGGTTAACCCAGGAAGCCCAGCCCCAACCCCTTGTCCAGGGCTTTCAATCCGGCAAAGAACAATACGCTGATCACCATATAGCGGATGAACTTTGGTTTGGCCACCGCCAGTATCCTGACCCCCAGAATCGACCCAAGCATCAAACCGACGATGGATGGCACCGCGATCAGCGGAATCACGCAGCCCCGGTTCAAATAGATCCAGGCCGCCGACGTATCGGTGATGGATAACAAAAACTTGCTTGTGGCCACAGACACCTTGAGCGGAACCCCCATCAACAGGTTGAGCACCGGAACATTTGCCCAGCCGGCACCCAGTCCGAACATGCCGGCCAGCAGGCCGATCAGAATAAACATGAACAGCCCCAGGAGGGTGCGGTGGGTTTTCCATTCCACGCTCTCCCGGGCCCCATCATCCCAGTAGACCCCTTGGAGTCCCAGGGCCAGCCCGATGGCGTCCTGCTTGGTCACCACCGGTTTTTCGGTGTTTTTTGAAAACAGAAGCAAAAAGGCGATGCCCACAATGGTGCCGCCCAGACAGGCCTGGATCAGATTGGGGTTGAGCCGCGAAAGGTACAAGCCGAGCATGGCGCCGACGATGGAGCAGGCCGATGCGATCAGGGCCACAGGCAAGGCCAGCCGCAGGTTGGCCAAATTGCGGCGCAACAGACCCGGTCCGGCAGCAAGCGCCCCCGCCAGGGCCACCATCAGGCCGATACCCCTCACAAAGTCGATATGGAACGGGAAGAATCCACTGACCAGCGGAACATACAGCACCCCCCCCCCGACGCCGGCCATGACGGCCAGAATACCGAGAACTAGACAAAAGAAAAAAAGGATGATGGGCCAGAACCACCAGGGTTTTGATGGGGCGCCACCGACCATGGTTTCCGTGGCGGCGGCAATGGCGGGGCAGCTCATAACAAAAAACAGCATCAACAAAAGCCAGCGGCCGATAGAGGCCATTCGAGTGTTTAACATTTAGTCAATTTCCTCCATCAAAGTGTTTACAATTTAAACTTTTTAATTTATATGTTTCATATAGAGCATGTTCTGGGTCCAGTCAACCAAAAAAAGAGTTGCAATATGAAACATTATGATATACTTATTGTCGATGACGAACAACGCTATGCGGATATGCTCGCCAGGCGGTTGGAACTTCGAAAATTGCGTTGTAAGGCCTGTTACGACGGCAGGGCGGCCATTAAAATGGTTGCCCGGGAACATTTCCGTATGGTCATACTGGACCTGCGGCTGCCTGACCTGTATGGTACAGAAGTGCTGACTCAAATCAAAACATCCCGGCCAGAAACGGCCGTCATCATTCTGACCGGTCACGGGACGGAGCGGGACCGGGAGCAGTGTATGGCCCGGGGAGCCCATTCCTTTATGAACAAACCTTTGGATATCGATCGGTTGGTGGCCATCATGGCCCAGATCAAAGAGATGCCGGAATGACCCAGTCGCCGAACAGCTTATTAAGTTCAATATGGCCCCAGTTTTCCCGCAATGGGGAAGAGCACCTCAATCCGTACTACACCTTCCAGGACTATCGACAGACCTGGGGCATGACTATTTTTATCCTGATGACCACCGCCCTTTTGCCGCTGATCGTCATGGCTCTGATCTACTACCAGCTCACTGAAACGTCCATTAATACAGAAGCGCTCCTGCGCACCGAAAGGCTGGCTTCGAATACCCGCAGAGCGGTCACGTTTTTCCTGGAGGAACGCCTGGCCGCCTTGACATTCACAGTCAACGAAATGGGCTATGACCGGTTGACCCGCCCCGGAGTCCTTTCGGAGGTGCTGCGCAATCTTAAGCTGGGTTTCGGCGGGTTGACCGATCTGAGTGTCATGGCGGACAACGGTACCCAGGTCGCCTATGCCGGGCCCTTCAACCTGGAAGGCAAAGACTATAGCGATCAGCCCTGGTTCATGGAATGCCAGCAGCACGATGCCTGTGTCAGCGAAATTTTTTCGGGCTATCGCGACGTTCCCCATATCGTCGTGGCCGTCAAGTCCAAACGCCCGGACGGCCACTTTTTCGTATTGCGGGCCACACTGGAAACCGAACGGCTGATCCAGACCCTGTCCGCCTTTAAAACCGGCGAACATGCCGACATTTTCCTGATCAACCGTGACGGCCTGCTCCAGACCCCTTCCCAGTTTTACGCGGACCCATCCCGGCATGTGAGCCTATCGGTTCCGGCTTACTCCGACCGGACAAAAGCAGTGCTGTCATCAGATCGGAGCGGTCTACCCATCATTGTGGGCTATGCATTTATCGACACCAAGATTGCGCCCACAGGATTTATCCTCATGGTGGTCAAGCAAAAAGCCAGCATGATGAAAGTGTGGCTGGACCTGCGATCCGATATCAACTGGTTTCTGGCCATCAGCGCCGCCAGCATTGCCATCGTAATCACCTTGACATCCACCGTTATGGTGAACAGAATATTTCATGCCGACCGGGAAAAAGCCAAGACCATGGCCTTGGCCGAACAGAACTGCCAACTGGCCTCCATCGGACAGCTGGCTGCCGGTGTGGCCCATGAAATCAACAATCCGCTGGCATTGATCAACGAAACGGCCGGTTATGTAAAAGACTTGTTCCTGATCAAGGAACAGTACAAAGAAGACACGGAACTGGTGGAACACATCGACACGATTATCGAAGCCGTGGAACGTTGCGGCACCATCACCCGGCAATTGCTGGGTTTTGCCCGCCGTTTTGACATTCAAACCCAATCCATCGATCTGAAGGAGATGGTTACCGATGTCATTAATTTTCACAAGAAAGAGGCCGAATACCGCAATATCGCCATCAGTGTAGATATTCCGGAAACGATCCCGCTCATCGAAACCGATCGGGGAAAACTGCAGCAGATCATTCTCAACCTGGTGAACAACGCCTTTCAGGCCATCAACAACGGCTGCATCCTGGATATCCGGGCAGAGATGGATGGCCCGGAACAGGTACGGCTTTTCATCCGAGACAATGGCTGCGGTATTTCTGAAGAGCACCTCGGTAAAGTGTTTGAACCGTTTTTTACCACGAAAAAAGAGGGCCAGGGAACCGGTCTCGGTTTGTCCATTACCTACGGCCTGGTCCAGAAACTTCATGGCAACATCGCGGTTCAGAGCAAAACGGGCGAGGGGACCACTTTCGTGGTCACTTTACCAGTTCAAACGAAAAAGGAAATCCAAGCATGAAGGTTCTGCTGGTCGACGACGAACAAAAGTTTGTACTGATGCTGGCCAAGCGCCTTGAACTGAGAGGGCTCCAGGCCGACGTCTCTTTCTCCGGTCAAAACGCCCTTGAACGGATAGAACGGGGTGAGCGTTTCGATGTGGCTATTCTGGACGTCAAGATGCCGGGAATCGGCGGTATTGAATTGCGGCGAAGGATGGGGCTGATCGACCCACGCATGAAATTTGTTTTCCTGACCGGGCACGGATCCAACATGGATTACACACTTGGGGCCAATGAGGCGGAAGATTATCTGCCCAAACCCTTAAAAATCGACGAGCTGATTGAAACCCTGAATCGTTTGGCTGAAGGCCCTCAGGCCGTGCCAGAACCCGGGAACTGAGCGGAGGGGCGGCCCGGCGGGAGAACACCGGAAACAAATGGTTTCATGGCGAGGACACCAGATGGACAAGACGAAAGATTGGTTCGGTTACGACAGTCTGGCCTTTTTCGGAAAGGTCAACGCATCGATTTCTCATGAGCTGAAGAATGTCATGGCCATCATTTCAGAAACATCGGGACTGCTCAGCGACCTGTCGGACCTGGCTTCGACGGGCAAGCCCATCGCGCCCGATATGCTCAAAAGCTGCACCGGCAGCATCATGGAGGAAATTCAGCGCGGGTTTGCCACCATCCGGCAGATGAACCGCTTTTCCCATAGTGTCGACAACCCGGTTCAATCCGTCAACCTCCTGGATGTGCTGGAAATGGTGATCGCCCTTTCCGAATACCTCAGCTTTTCCGCAAAGACAAATCTGCGCTCCGGTCCAGGCGACGCACCGGTTGTATTGACCTGCCCGTTCCTTTTGCAGGCCGTCGTTTACCAGACCCTGGTATTCGCCTATAAACACACGGGACCGGAAGCGGAATTCACCATTTTCATTCAGCCGCTGGACGATTCGGGTTGGCGTATTATCTTTCCGGGATTCGACGTCAGCATGTTTCAGGTCTTTCCCGACGTCGCCACAGCCACCATGGCCAATTCCATCGGTGTCGCCATCCACTGCGACAGCGTGACCGATCGGGTGGAAATGGACATTCCATTATCGATTGAAAGCATAACGGCGCTTGACGTTTCGCCGGAAATTCCAGGTACCGCAAAACCCTCGCGAAGCCGGGCCTAATTAGAGGGCATTTTTTTTAACCCACGCAGGTGGAGGACGTTATGGAAACGGAAAATTCGATTAAAATCCTATTGGTCGATGACGAGGTGAAGTTTTTAAAGGCGGTCTCAGACCGACTATCCATCAAGGGCTTTAACGTTACGACGGCCTCCAACGGAGACGACGCCATCCAGGCGGCCAGCCGGGGAGGATTCGATGTGGCGGTACTCGACCTGCAGATGCCGGGTACAGACGGTGCCCAGGTTCTCAAAATACTCAAACAGAACCATAAATTCATTGAAATTATCATGCTGACAGGGCACGCGACGGTTGACTCTGCTGTGGAATGCACTAAACTGGGCGCATTCAAATACTTGGAAAAGCCCTGCAGCTTCGAAAAGCTGGTAGACGCGCTCAAAGAAGCTTATCAGGCAAGGATGCAGAAAAAATTCGAAAAAAACCAGAAAAGAATGGCCGCCATTCAGAAACTGTCCATGCATCAGTCCCCGCTGGGCCTGCTCAAGGCGATGGCTCAGTATGATGATGGCGAAAAATAGCGGCACTGCCAGCACTCCAGAAAATCGGAAGTTGACATTAAATGACTCATGAATAAAATTTCGATGGGCTACGCAATCCTGTGGATCAGTGAGCTATGCATAAAAAAAACAAAATAGGCGCCGCCGACTGGCATTGGCTGCGGAGACTTCTTTTCGCAGGCGGCGTGCTTTTTTGTTTGGGTGCATATACAGCGGCATCCAGTTCACCCAGGATACAGAATACACCCCCAGTCATCCCTGCCGGCGCGGCATTTTGTGCGACCCATTGCATAATTTTATCCCCCCCGTCGGCACTTTTCAATATTGGGCCCCCGGCATGCGCCGGCGTGGACGCCCCCCATTGGGCCTGGACATCTCCCGGGGAGACGGAATCGTCGGACAAGGAGCCGGTTCCAGGGAAATTAACCCTAATCTATGGCATCCTGCCTTCGGGCATCACCTTCCCCGCCAATTGGTTCATCTCCTGTCAACGAATGTCCTGCAGATTGTACCTGCAGAAAAAGTCCCTGCTGTGTTGAAAACCGCCACTCGCGGGTAACCCGTGAACGGGCCGGCCGCGCGACACTGCAAAAAACACAAAATAATCAGTCGACGGGCCTCCTGGCTGCCCGCAAACCCTTCGGCACCCAGATACCTGTTAACCTGTGCAACTAAAAATGAAAACCAGAGGAGACCTGCCATGAGAAAATCACCTTCAATAAATTACATTCTTTTCTCATCCGTATTGTTGCTTATGTTCTCGATTTTGACCAGCTGCAGCGGCGACGGTAAGCTGCAGGATCAGGTCAGCGGCACGTGGAAGCGCGCCCAGAGCGATGGTGTTGTCGCCATCAACCTTGCCAATGAATCGAAATCACTGGTCATCGATGGAAAAACATTTCCTGCCTCCATCGAAAATGTGGATAACGGCGCTTACCTTATCCGTCTTAAAGTGCAGACTGAATCCAAGCCCGCAGAGACATGGACCCTGCGCCAGGTGTGGAACAACAACGGTAGCGACTTCAAACTCGTCTTCAGTCACAACGGGATCGAAGAAACGCTGGAAAAAGGTACACACTCTTAAAACGAGCGGGTGATCCGTTGGCATTTCCGGGCTGCCGGTGCCCCCCGGTCTATTGCAAATTTGAATGGCGTCGAACTTGAAAAGAAGGATGTTTTATGAAACATTCTTCAAAAAAGACTCTTTTCAACCATTGGCCACCTTAAGGAATTGCGGCGGATGGCGACCAGGCGATTCAAAATCGGACCAGGAGCAGCGCCTAAAATCCTGTTAATGGCCTTGGTGCTGGTGCATTTGCATGCGGGGGCCTCTTTGCCCTATGCGGACAATGATACCGATACCATACAGACGGTTACCGAATTCTCATACCGCACCGGCCCGGGTGATTCCCTGGAAATCGCTCGCAAACTGGCTCTTTTTGGCGCCAAATACGAGGCTGTATTGGTATCCGCCGGGCATTTGGCGGGCAGGGGATTGCTGGAAAAATACGGAGACAGAAAAATGGAGGTCTTCTGCCTGGTTGCAGAAGGCCTTCAACCCGACATTCTGACTGCATTCTATTCTGAAAAGACCCAAACCTACTTGGCAAGGATAAATAGCCGTATTTCATTGGCCGATTTTGTCAGGGCCGAGATCCGCACTGCTGCCCTTGAGAATAAGGAACTTCACTATACATGGAAAGAAGAGATGGAACCGGTTGTCTCTGAAACCATTGACCCCGCCAAGGAATTATCCCGGGCGCATCGCTATCTTAGAAAACATCATTGGCGGATGGCCATTATTTACCTGGATCACCTTGAGGGAAAATATCCCCATTGGGGCGCCCTTTTTTTTGCCAAGGCATTGGGGTTCCAGGGCATGCATGAAACCGAACGGGCTAAGGAGGCCCTGTCATCGGCCTGTCGGCTGGGAAGCCGGGAGGCCTGTATGAAAATCAATCGTTGAATCAGTCCAATTTAAACAGGTCGCCGTCTGCCATCAACTGACCGTGCGTTGGGGCATCCTTGGATTAAAAACGCGTGGGTTTAAGGTGAACGAAAACGGCACCCTGTTTCAAAAATCAATGGAATCGGACTCATCCTTTAAAATTTGCTGACAAGCTGTTTGGAACACGGCAACCAGCTGGGGATCCAACTGCGTGCCCGCTGCTTGATTCAGTTCTTTAAGGGCTTGCCGGGAAGATTTTGCGTGATGATAGCTGCGTTTTGAGGTAATGGCATCAAATGTGTCCGCCACCGCAAGAATCCTTGCCGCCAGGGGAATCGCTTCGCCTTTGAGACCTTCAGGGTAGCCGCCGCCGTCAAATCTTTCATGGTGATACACGATGGCATCCAACGACGGTTGCAGTTGCCGGATGGGGGCCAGAATTGCTTTTCCTTTCATGGGGTGTTGTTTGATCAGTTCGAATTCTTTGTCTGTCAATTTATGCGGTTTGCACAAAATTTTTTCCGGAATGCCGATCTTGCCGATATCGTGCAGCACTGCAGCCCACTTAAGGGCCTCCCGCTCCGTGTTTGGCAGTTGCAGGTGCTTGGCCATATGCATCACATATTGATGCACCCGCTTGGAATGCCCGCGAAAGAATATGTCTTTGGCTTCGATGGCATTCACCAGCGAGCAGACGATGTTGACTGTAAACCGTTCCAACTCATCGTACTGCTCCATGTTGGCCACCATTGCAGCGAGTTGATTGGCAAGGGTCTGCAAAATGGTTAACGCGTCTTTTCGGAATCCCTTTTTCATATCGTACGAAACCAGTCCAAGCCATCCATACCGACTTTTCATGTGGCGCACGGCAACGGCCATAAACTTGAAGGGTCCACCGGATAGCCCCGCCAGGCGCTCATTTTGCGTTGAGTTGTCGATACTGCAGAAATTACCCGTTGCCAACGCAAGCCCGGCGGCAATAACCTTTTCAACCTGATCACGGTGGAAATCGGACCGGACGCGTCGGGTTGCCACCTCAGATCGGAGAGCCAACTGGTTGTATTCCGCGTGCCGGGGGAAATGGATAAACGCAGCATCTGCATGCATACTGTCCAGAATGCGCTGCATAAGCCTGTCCAGCACCGGCCGTTTCAAACGCAACGATCGGAACTGTTTTGAGATATTGGCGAACAGGTAGAGATCTTCAAAGCTCTGTTCGGCTGGCCTCGGCGGTTGCTGGCCATGGTCGCTGTCGAACCGCTTTCCATTCCGGCCGAGCTGCAGAACTTGTTCGAGCAGGGCTTTCATTCGGGCAGGGTGCTCGCCATTGACCGTCGCGGCAGGAACCGGGCCGAAGGCAAGGAGGACACCCCGACGCTTTGGATTTAAATCCACGGGGAGCCCGCACAAGAACCTCGCGGGCCCAGCTTTAGAATAAGTATAGGTGTTGTTCAGGACGCTTTTTTTGACGACCTGAAGATGACCGGGCGAAGTCAATTCATCGGCCGGCGACTTTTGGGTGGAAAAAGCCAGGCCGGCCTCTGAATCCCAGATCTGGTAATGGACCTGGGAGACTGCGGAAAGATCGTTCAAAAAGGATTTGATTGCATTGAATTCTAGCACGGTACCATCCATCAATTGATATTTACGGGGCAACACAGTCCAAATCGCCCGCCGATCCTGAAGATCGGCTTTTCAGGCCAAAACTTGAGGCCAATGAGTGGTTAGATCTCACTTGCTCTAGCGTGGAGGTATCTTTTACGAAAAACGGAGGGGATGGGATCTGCCCGCCAAAACAGTTAAAAACAGATCATTCAATTTGATAAGTGCCGTCAAGACGTTCAATCATCCGCTCGTAGTGCTGTTCCAGATCATCCAGAGACGCCGAGTAGGCGTCCTCATCGATTTGGCCCTGCCGCAGCAGCGCATCCAGGGCACGGCGTTCATTTTCATACCAACGGTCCGGATCGAAGTTGTAGGTCATGACAAACAGCAGGTTCCTTTTTGAAGGATTGGCCAAGGGCGCGCCCCGCTGGCGGCTGAACACTCCCTATGGTGCGTCCATATGGCGGCGGGCACCCCGGGCCCCCTTTTTGAATTGTGGTGAAACGCGTATTGATGTGGTACGTAATTTAATATTATCGGCATCGTGCCAAATTTCATCAACAAGAAAATGGCCTCCCCGACCGTTTTGGGCCCCGACCGGGGTGAATCCATCGTGAAAGCAAGCGTAATGGCATTGGATAAATTCATTTTTTTAGACCGCGACGGAGTCGTCAATCATGATTCTGCGCATTACATCAAAAGCTGGGAAGAGTTCGTATTCCTGCCGGGAAGCCTGGATGGCCTGGCCGCTCTGACCCGGGCGGGATATCGTCTGATTCTCATTACCAATCAGTCCATTATCGGCCGCGGCATGGTGCCGCTTGCCGTTTTACAGGATATCCACCACCGGATGCAGCAGGACGTTAGGGCAGCCGGGGGTCGAATTTTCGATATTTTTTATTGCCCCCACCACCCGGACGACGGCTGCAGCTGCCGGAAACCGGCACCGGGAATGATCCTGGCCGCCGGGCGGCGGCACGCCATTGACTTATCCTCGGCGGTGATGATCGGAGACAATGTCAAGGACATCCTCTGCGGCCGCAATGCCGGGTGCGGGGCCACCATCCTGGTACGCACGGGCAGCGGACAACAAGCGCAAAAAGAACTTAACGCCAGGGGCATCCCTACCATCGTGGCCGATGACCTAAACCACGCCGCCCAAATCATTTTATCGGGAAAGTTAAGCCTTTCACCAGAGCGGTAGCCTGCATGCCGGATCAACAATCCAATGTTTTAGAGGGTCAAATCGAACGCATCACATTTCGCAGCGATGAGACCCATTTCATGATTGCCCGGTTTCGTGTGGCTTCGGCCGGGAACAGGGTCACTGTACTGGGCCATTTTCCTGAAACCCGTTGCGGTGAAACACTGCGCCTGAAGGGACGGTGGTCCGCCCATCCCCGATACGGGCAGCAATTCAAGGTCGATTCGTTCGAAGTCCTTCTGCCTTCCGGAATAGAAGAGATCAGGCGTTACCTGTGCTCCGGATTGATCCGTGGCATCGGCCCCGCCATCACCGAGCGTCTGATCGCCCATTTTAAAACGGATACCCTCAATGTCATCGAACGCGAGCCACTTCGCCTGGCCGAAGTGCGCGGCATCGGCGCGGAAAAGTCACGCCTTATCGGACGGGCATGGCAGGAGCACAACGCCATTCGCGCATTGATGCAATACCTGCAGGAGCATGATATCAGGCCGGCATATGGCGCCAAGCTCTACAAAACCTATGGTCCGGAGGCTCTCGATGTACTGCGCCATAACCCTTACCGTATCGCCGAAGATATTCCACGGATCGGTTTTTACATCGCCGATGCCGTCGTACGCAACTCGCAATGGCCGGTGGATGAGCTCGAACGCAGCAAGGCGTGTCTGCGGCACCTGATGCAAACAGAAACCGAAAACGGCCATCTGTTTGTTCCCAAACACGATTTGGAAAAACGCTGCGGCGACCAATTTGAACTCGATTTTCATGTCGTCCGCAGTGCCCTTGAGCACCTGGTCCACCTCCGGCAGCTGGTAGTGGATCACACGGCCCCGGAAGAGCCGGTGTACCTGCAAACTCTTTACGCAGCCGAAACAGGCATTGCGGCGCGCCTGCAAGCCATGCTCACGATACCCCCGGAGACGGCCGATGTGAATGACCAGGGCATTATGGAAACCGTGGTGCAGCGGCTGGCCATACGGCTGTCCGAAGTCCAGTTGAAGATATTGCGCTGTGTTCTCAAACAGCGCCTGGTGATCGTCACCGGCGGCCCGGGAACCGGCAAGACAACCCTGATTCAATCCATTGCCGCCGTGCTGGAGGCCGCCGGCCGCTCCTGCATACTGGCGGCGCCCACCGGCCGGGCGGCGCGACGCGTGTCCGAAGTCACCGGCCGGCCGGCATCCACCATCCACAAACTGCTGGGATACAATACCACCGAGGGTCATTTTGAATACGACCAGGACAATCCGCTGGATTTGGACACCCTGATTGTAGACGAAGCCTCCATGGTCGACCTGCTTCTCATGGAGGGCCTGATCCGGGCTTTGCCCCACCGGGCGGGCCTGGTCCTGGTGGGCGATGTATTTCAGCTGCCTTCGGTGGGTCCCGGAACCGTTCTGGCCGATCTGATCGCTTCCGGCATCGTTCCGGCAATCGAGTTGAAAGATGTTTTCCGGCAGGCCGCCCAAAGCCCCATCGTGGCCAATGCACACCGGGTGCGGCGGGGAGATTTGCCCCATCTGCAGGCCCTGGCTCCCGACGCACCGCTGCAAGAGTTCACTTTTGTGGAGCAAACCCACCCGCAAAAACTGGCAGATACTCTTGTGTCGCTGTGTTGCGAGGTGATTCCGCGGCAGCAAAACATGGATCCCATACGCAACGTCCAGGTGCTGACCCCAATGCACAAAGGGCCGCTGGGCACCCTTGAACTGAATCGCCGCCTCAAGGCCGCACTCAATCCGTCCCCGCAAAAAGGGTCGCTTTACCACCTGAACGACAAGGTGATGCAGCTGCGCAACAACTACCCCAAGTCGGTGTTCAACGGTGAAATCGGCACCGTAATCCGGGTCGATGGCCAGCAGAAGCGGCTATGGGTGGATTTCGACGGCAGAACGGTGCTCTACGATGAGGTCGATCTGGATGAACTGACCCTGGCCTATGCCATATCCGTGCACAAATCCCAGGGCTCGGAGTACCCTGTCGTGATCCTGGTCATGGCCACCCAGCATTATGTGATGCTGCAGCGCAACCTGTTGTACACCGCCTTGACCAGGGCACGAAAAATGTTGATTCTGGTGGGTTCCGCCAAAGCGGTGCGGGTGGCCGTACAGGCCGATGCACCCAACCGGAGAAGATCTCTGCTCAGGTGGCGGCTGAATCCGGATATGGACGCGGCAATGAAATGGGGGGCGTCAGTTTTCGGATCCGGTATCGGAGTCCGGCGATGACGTAAGCGTGGGAACGGGAAATTTGATGAAGTCCACACCTTCTTTGCGAAGGGTTTCTTCCTCCTGGGCCGTGCTCACCCCACGGATATTGCGCGGCTCATTTACACCGTAATGAATTTTAAGCGCTTCCTGTGCAAAATCAGACCCCACATTATCGAAATTCAGATCGACGAAACGGGCGATGGCACGCGCCATGGCTTGTGGGTCATGGGCCGCTGCAGCGGAGGCGAACGGTCTGGAAGGGGACCCTTTGATGGCAAAAGTGGATGGGACGCGGGTGATTTCCGTGTCGTCGCATACCGGACAGGCGATCAGTTCGGCCTTGCGCTGCTTGTCATAGGCTTTGGGGTCTTTAAACCACCCCTCAAAAGTGTGGCCGTTTCGGCATTGTAAATCGTATGTGATCATGATTCCATCAATTGTGCTGTGAATAACTGATTTCAAAATATCACAATCTTTTTGCGGATTAAAGAAATTATTGACAGACAGGGGGCTTTTGTCAAAGAATACAAAACATTCCGGCGCTGGGGAGCCATAACATGTTATATTTATGGGAGTGTTGCAAATGAATGTTTTGATTAAAATAGCGGTGCTCATCCTGCTATGCCCGCTGCTGATCGTCGCAACGGGAGAGGCTGAGACCAAATATGTATCCGAAGACCTCACCATCACACTGCGTACCGGTCCGGGAACCGACCGCAAAATCATTGCTTTCCCCGCAGCGGGAAAAGCGCTGGAAGTGGTCACTCCCGGCGAAGAATACACCGAAGTACAAATGGACAACGGCAAACAGGGCTGGGTCCTGACCCGCTACCTTACGGACAAGGAGCCGGCGTACCTGACCCTGGACCGGCTGCAGAAAAAACATGAGGACATTCTGGCCAAATATGAGGCCCTGAAAAAACGAACCGCCGCGCTGGACTCCGACGGCCAGGGACTGGCCGCCGATCTGGCTCAGACACAGAAAGCGCTTGAGGAACTGACTGTTGCCCATGAGACGCTCAAAAAAGAATCCAAGGAATTCTTAAAGCTTAAGGCCAGTCATGAGAAATCTTTAAAAGAAGCCACGGCCGCGCGCGCCAAAGCGGATGAGTTGGACAAGGAACTGCAGCAGCTTTACAGCAACAAAATCAACACAGGCATGCTTTACGGCGGCGGTTTGATCATTTTGGGATTCATCACCGGTTTTATCGTGAAAAGGCCCAAACGCAGATCGCCTTTACTCTAATAACCTTATATCTTCAGGCGCGTATAATGCCCGACGTAAAAACAGACATTTTGGTCATTGGCAGCGGTATTGCCGGATTGATGTTTGCCATAAAAATGGCGCCATATGCCACGGTTACCCTGGTCACTAAAAAAGAGGCTATGGACAGCAACACCAATCTGGCTCAGGGCGGCATTGCATCGGTCTTCGGTCAAATGGACAGCTTCGACCTGCACATAAAAGACACGCTGGCTTCCGGTGACGGCTTATGCAACGCCGATGTCGTCAAACATGTGGTTACCAATGGACCTCGGCAAATTGAAGCGCTCATCGCAATGGGTGTTCACTTCAATATTGGACAGACGGGCAAGGGCCACAGAGATAAAGCATCGTTTGACCTGGGGCGGGAAGGCGGACATTCTCAAAACCGCATCGTCCATGCCAAAGATATGACCGGGCAGGAAGTTGAGCGTGTGCTGGTGGACCATGTCCGCAACAACCCCAATATCACATTGTTTGAAAACCACATGGCCATCGACCTGATTACCCAGTCGACCCGGATGAAACGCGGGATGGTCACCACGACCCATGAAGATTACTGTTGCGGGGCCTATGTACTGGAGCGCAGCACCCACCAGGTCAAAACCTTTGCCGCCAAAATCACCATGTTGGCCACCGGCGGCGCCGGCAAGGTCTATCTTTATACCAGCAATCCGGACATCGCCACCGGCGACGGTATGGCCATGGCCTACCGGGCCGGCGCCACGGTGGCCAACATGGAGTTCGTCCAGTTTCATCCCACCTGCCTGTATCACCCCGATGCCAAGAATTTTCTGATCTCGGAAGCCGTTCGCGGTGAGGGCGGCACCCTCAAAGATGCCCACGGACGCGCCTTTATGGCGGAGTACGACCCACTGAAAGACCTGGCCTGCCGGGATGTTGTGGCCAGGGCCATCGATACCGAATTGAAAAAAAGCGGTGCTGATTCCGTTTTCCTGGATATTTCCCATAAACCGGCCGACTTTATTATAAACCGCTTCCCCAATATTTACCGCAAATGTCTCTCATACGGCATCGACATCACCACCACGTCTATCCCTGTGGTTCCGGCTGCCCATTATATGTGCGGCGGCGTGGTGACCGATTTGAACGGCCGCACCGACATCCGGCATTTGTACGCCGTTGGTGAGACCGCCTGCACAGGGCTGCACGGCGCCAACCGGCTGGCCAGCAACTCACTTCTGGAAGCCCTGGTGTATGCCGATGCAGCGGCGCGGCAGGCCAGAAAGGACCTTGAGGCCGGCAACTTCACCCCTCTTGCCCGGCCCCCGGCCTGGGACGACAGCGGCACCTCCGACAGTGATGAAATGATCATGGTCACCCACAACTGGGACGAAATCCGTCGGCTGATGTGGAACTATGTGGGCATTGTGCGCTCGGACAAACGTCTGGCGCGCGCCCAGCGCCGAATTGAGATCATTCTCAATGAAATTGAGGAGTACTACTGGAATTTCAAAGTGGTTCCCGATCTGATCGAGCTGAGAAATATTGCCGTGGTGGCCGAGTTGATCATCAAATGTGCGTTGCACCGCAAAGAGAGCCGGGGTCTGCACTACACACTTGAATACCCGGAGCGAAACGACGCCCGCTGGCAAAAGGACACCGTGCTCCGAAGGCCTTTTGTGGGGTAACCCACCTGGTGCTGTTTATCGGCAGCCCGCAAAGCCTTTATGATTGTATCATGACGGCTCTAAGCCAAACGGGATTTCGTCCTCACTGCCCATCCATCTCCGCAGCCCGCATTGAACGGGAGCCGCAACAAGGAGGCACTATATGGCCCCGATGATGAAAGCCCTGGTCAAAGCCAAAGCCGAGCCCGGACTCTGGCTTCAGGATGTGCCGGTACCCGGCTTCGGCATCAACGACGTGCTGATCAAAATCGAAAAAACGGCGATTTGCGGCACCGACGTGCATATTTACAAATGGGACGATTGGTCGCAAAAAACCATCCCGGTACCCATGGTCACCGGCCACGAGTTTGTGGGCCGGGTGGCAGCCATCGGCAGCAATGTCCACGATTTCGCCCCTGGCGACCTGGTCTCCGGGGAGGGGCACCTGGTTTGCGGCCGCTGCCGCAACTGTCTGGCAGGTCGGCGCCACTTATGCAATAAAACCAGTGGGGTAGGTGTCAACCGCTCGGGTTGTTTTGCCGAGTACCTCTCCATTCCGGTGACCAATGCCTGGCATTGCGATCCGTCCATCGACACTGATATCCTGTGCTGCTTCGACCCCCTGGGCAATGCCACCCACACAGCCCTCTCTTTCGATTGCCTGGGAGAGGATGTGCTTATCACCGGCGCCGGCCCCATCGGCTGCATGGCTGCCGCTATTGCCCGCCACGCCGGTGCGCGGCACGTCGTGGTCACCGATGTGGTGCCCTACCGTCTTGAGCTGGCGGCCAAACTCGGCGCCACCCTTACCCTCGATGTGCGAACCCAGACCATTGCCGAGGCACAACAACGGTTGGGCATGAAAGAGGGTTTCGATGTCGGGCTTGAAATGTCCGGCACGGCGGAAGCATTGCAGGACATGCTGGCCAATATGTGCCACGGCGGCAAGATCGCCCTGCTGGGTATTTTGCCGCGCCACACCTGCGTGGACTGGGACCAGGTGGTATTCAACGGATTGACGTTAAAGGGCATCTACGGCCGGGAGATGTATGAAACCTGGTACAAGATGACGGCCATGCTGCAGTCCGGCCTGAACATCACCCCGGTGATTTCCCACCGGTTCGACTATACGGAATACAAGAAGGGCTTTGAGGTGATGCTGTCAGGGCAGTCGGGCAAGGTCATACTGAATTGGGCCAAGAAATAGGGCCACTGCATGCAGATGCCTTCACCGCGGGTCCGTCCCGCCGGAATTCCGGACTTTATGCCGGGTTCGGCAGTGTGCCGGCACCCGGCAGAGGCGGCACTGGTTCGCCATTTCCAGATATCGGGGAGAACAGACCATGTATGGCAGGATAAAAAATCATCTGGCAAAAGAACTCGATCAAATCCGCGAAGGCGGACTTTACAAATCCGAACGTATCATCGCTTCACCCCAGAGCGCATGGATAAAGCTGGCCGACGGCCGCAAAGTGCTCAACATGTGCGCCAACAATTACCTGGGGCTGGCGGATCATCCCGAAGTCGTCGCCGCAGCGCAACAAGCCGCCGGCCAATGGGGATTCGGTTTGTCCTCGGTACGCTTTATCTGTGGCACTCAATCTCTGCACAAACAGCTCGAGTCGGCGGTCAGCACTTTTCTGGAAACCGAAGATACCATTCTCTACTCGTCCTGCTTCGATGCCAACGGCGGATTGTTTGAAGTACTACTCAAAGAAGAAGACGCCATTATCAGCGACGCACTAAACCACGCCAGCATCATTGATGGTATCCGCCTCTGCAAAGCCAGGCGGTTTCGTTACGCACACGCCGATATGGATGACCTGGAAGTCAAACTCAAAGCGGCCCGGTCGTGCCGGTTTCGCATGATTGCCACCGATGGCGTTTTTTCCATGGACGGCGATGTGGCCCGCCTGGAGGAAATTTGCGACCTGGCAGAACGCTATGAGGCCCTGGTGATGGTGGACGACTCCCACGCCGTCGGTTTCTGGGGCGCCCGGGGACGCGGCACCCATGAGTACTGCCAGGTCATGGAACGGGTGGATGTGCTCACCGGAACCTTCGGCAAGGCCTTGGGCGGTGCCAGCGGCGGTTATACCAGCGGACGAAAAGAAATCATCGAACTGCTGCGCCAGCGGTCACGGCCGTACCTGTTTTCCAACACAGTGGCCCCGGTGATTGCCGCCGCCACCCTCAAAGCCATTGAACTGCTTACAGCGTCGACGGCACTGCGCGACCAACTGGAAAACAATACCCGGTTTTTCCGCAAAGAGATGACCGCCCTGGGATTCGATATCCGGCCGGGGGAGCATCCCATCGCGCCGATCATGCTGGGCGATGCCAAGCGGGCCCAGGACATGGCGGCACGGCTGCTGGACAAAGGAATTTATGTCATTGGCTTTTCCTATCCGGTGGTGCCTATGGGCCAGGCTCGGATCCGCGTGCAGCTCAGCGCCCTGCACACCCGTGACGACCTCGCCTTTGCCATCGAACAGTTTGAAGCCGTCCGAAGCAGCGCACGGTAACGGCTCTGCCTGTCGCCCCGACGGAGATTGACGACTGAATCTTTTTTGGTAATATAAACTACCATTGGTACCTATAAATGATATAAATTTTAAAACATGATATCAACATGTAACAGGTTTAAAAAAACATAACGGTAACCAATATTACCATCTGCATGGGCCTGCTTTTCCAAGCGGAACCATAGGCTCTTTTTTCCTGGTGTGCCCCATTTTTCGAGCATGTATACAACAATTTGATATAATGTATGATTCGCGCAATCAAAGTTTTCCCTGCCATCCACCGGCAACCGGGGCGAATATTTTTTGTAACCGGGTTGCCGTTGGCAGGTAAATTGCTTTGGATTCAAGGATTAGGCTGCGATTAGAATGGCCTTGAATGTCGTACCGTTAACAGAAAACCTGAGGAGGGCAAGATGATAGTAGGCATTTTAAAAGAGATCAAACCGGCAGAAAATCGTGTTTCCATGACACCGGCAGGAGTGGAAGTGATGTGCCAGAACGGACATACAGTATTGGTAGAGCAATCCGCCGGCGTCAACAGCGGATTTTCCGACATCGCCTATACCGAAGCCGGTGCTGAACTGGTGGCCACTGCTGAAACGCTTTATGCGGAATCGGATATGGTCATGCACGTCAAGGAGCCTCTTGCCCAGGAGTACGGACTGATCCGCAAAGATCAAATTGTGTTTACCTACCTCCATCTGGCCGCAGCTGAAGATCTGACCCACGCACTGATCAAATCCCAGTCTATCAATATCGCCTATGAAACCATTCAAAAGGCCGATGGCTCGCTGCCCCTGCTGACACCCATGAGCGAAGTGGCCGGACGCATGGCGGTTCAGGAAGCCGCCAAATATCTGGAAATGAACCAGGGCGGCCGGGGCGTGCTGCTGGGCGGTGTCCCTGGTGTGGAACCGGCCACCGTGGTTGTCATCGGCGGCGGTGTCGTGGGCACCCATGCGGCCAAGATGGCCTGCGGATTAGGCGCAAAAGTTTTCCTTCTGGACATGAACCTGGACCGGCTGCGCTATCTCAGTGACGTGATGCCGGCCAACTGTTTTCCGCTGATGTCCAGTCCGGCGAAACTGCGCAAGCTGGTCCAGGAAGCCGACGTGGTGATCGGTGCCGTCCTGGTGGCCGGAACCAAAGCGCCCAAGCTCGTAACACGGGATATGCTCAAAACCATGAAAACCGGGGCCGTCATGGTGGATGTGGCGATCGACCAGGGTGGCTGCTTTGAAACCTCCAAGGCCACCACCCATCAAAATCCCATTTTTACGGTAGACGGGGTGGTTCACTACTGTGTGGCCAATATGCCGGGGGCGGTGGCCAAAACCTCCACCATGGCCCTGACCAACGCAACACTTCCCTATGCGGTTCAAATCGCCAACAAAGGCTGGGAACGCGCCATGCGCGAAAACAAGGAGATCCGGCTGGGCGCCAATGTCATCTCTGGCAAAGTCACCTACAAAGGTGTTGCGGATGCGTTTGGCCTGGACTATACCCCCATCGATTCACTGTTGTAGCCCTCCTTTGCCGACGGCCGGGATTATTAGCTCGGGTGTAATGGGGCGGGGCATACCTGCCGGCCGCCCCATTGTCGTTGGAACCACGGACGACTACCCGATATCGCCACTGGAAAAACCTGCGGCCGGAAGGACTGATTCTTCCCGGGAGGACAAATTCATTTAATGGGAACGGCCAATATGGTATATTTGGTTACCGCCGGTTGGCCATCGAACCAAATCCCGGCCCGTTTTTTTCACAGTCAAGGACCCGGAGAAACCCATTGAACGCAAAGCTGAAAGTTTCGTTCAAAGATCGCATCGGTATTGTGGCGGACATATCCCGGCTGATTGCCCAGCACGGTATGAACATCGCTTCCATGGAAGTGGTTCGAGAAAACGATGAGGCCCATGTTTATGTGGAGGTCGAGGGAGCCGCAAGCGCTGTTGATCAAACAGCGCTGTTTTCTTTTCTGGGCACCATCAGGGATATTCTGAAAATCGATCTGATCCATATGCTGCCAATGGAAGAACAGGCCAATCGACTCCGGGTGGTGCTCGACAATATCAGTGACGGGGTTATCTCCGTGGACAAATCGGGTACCATCACAACCATGAACGCGGTGGCCGGTGGTGCTTTCGGCATAACCGTTGATGATGCGGTCGGCCGCAATCTCAACCAGCTGGATTTGCCCGGCTATGCCCTTGTCAAATGCCTTGAAGGCGCCAAGATTTTCAATGTGAAACAAAACCGGATCACCGCAAAAGGTCGATACCAGTATATTTCCACCTGCAAGCCGATTCGCGATTCCTCCGGCGAAATCATCGGTGCAGTGGAAATCGCCAAGGATATTCAGGGCATAAAACAGCTGGCCCAATCCATTTCAGACCCACGGCAGATCAGTTTCAGCGACATCATCGGCAACAACGCCGCCATCAAGGAAGCCATCGCTTTCGCACAGAAAATTGCGGACAACGATGCCGCCGTCTCCCTGCGCGGCGCCAGCGGAACGGGAAAGGAGCTTTTTGCCCGGGCGATTCACACTGCCAGCAGACGAAGCGGTCCGTTTATCCCCATCAATTGCGCCGCCCTTCCCGAGCAATTGCTGGAAAGTGAATTGTTCGGGTACGCGCGCGGGACTTTTACCGGAGGCAGAAAAGAAGGCAAGCCGGGGCTCTTCGAAATCGCCCAGAACGGCACCGTATTTCTGGACGAAATCGCCGAAATGCCCCTGGGTTCGCAAGCAAAACTGTTGCGACTGATCCAGGAAAAGGCCGTCCGGCGGGTGGGAGGCTCCGAAGAGATTCACATCAATGTGCGTTTGATTACAGCCACCAATAAGAATCTTGAACGCTTGGTGGAAGAAAAAATGTTCCGCCAGGATTTATATTACCGCATCAATGTGTTACCCATCCACATCCCCCCCCTCAACCAGCGCCCCGAAGATATTTCCATGCTGGTGGAGCATTTCCTTTTTCAACTGGGCAACAAACTTGAAAATCGGGTGCCCGGCCTCGATGAAGAAGCCTTGTGGAAACTAAAATCGCATGATTGGCCGGGCAATGTCCGCGAGTTGAAAAACGTCGTCAACAGAGCGGCCATCATTTGCGAAACCGATACCATCGGCAGCGATTGCATTTTCTTCAGTCACGAACTGGGCCAGGGTATAATCAACAGCGCCGGTTTTAAGCGCCAGTCCGGGCGATCCCTGAAAGAACTGGTCGCGGAACTGGAGCATCGCATGGTCATGGACGCACTCAAGCAGTCAAAGAGCATCCGCCAGGCATCCAGAAGATTGCAGATATCGCACCCGGCCTTGCTGAAAAAAATGCGCAAGTACGGTATCCAGAGAAGCATCCGAATTATATCCACGGGGCCTCCGAATCCGTGACCCCCGCAAAACCGGGGTGTTGCGGTCCGGCCGGAGACGTGAGCTCAGGATCAGCCAAGAGTTGCCCGTCTTAAATGGCGCATTGGGGAATTTTGCCGTTATATCAAGATCAGGCCTGCGTGCAGCGCGATCCTCAACGGGTAACGTGTCCCTCGTTACGGGTCTTTTGTGGCCATGGGGCCCTTTCAGTCACATCTCATAGTCGGGCCCCCTGGACCCGGTTTTTTATTGCGATGATTTGTGGATATCGATAATTTTGGTCTTACCGGCGTATTCGGTGGTTTCGTAACGGGTGACCCCTTGCAGCTTATCGGTAATGGTCCGCAGGCGATCGATTTGTTCAGTAATTTTTTCGAGATAGTCGCGTGACGCCCCCCGGCCCAGATTGGCGGTCATTAATTCGGTATACCCGGACAGGGCCTGCAGCGGCTGGTTGAACTCATGGCAGACGGCACCGGCGGTTTCCAGAACACCCTCCAGTTTTTCTTTGTTGATGCGGTCCTGTGCGGCCCGGTTCTTGTCGGTCAAATCGGCGAGCACGGCCACGCACCCGGAGATGGCGCCTTTTGCATCGGTAACCGGCGCCAGGTTGAATAGAAAATCACGGCGCTTGCCGTCGGCGCACTGCATCTGAGTTTCAAATGCATGAAACCCGCCTTTTTCCACCATCTTCAACTCCTCCCGCTGGTAGGCCGCAGCCAGATCGGGGGGAATCTGATCAGGAAGGTCCTGGGGACGTCTGCCGATGATCCGGTCCCGGGTCAATCCCAGTATCTGTTTGGAGAAAACCCGGTTGCATCCCTGGTAGATTCCCCCTTCGTCTTTGAAAAAGATCGGGTTGGGAATGGTATTGATTACGGTGTCCATCAACTGCAGGTACCCGCGCAGTTTCTCCTGTGTACTCTCCTGTCGTGTGGCGTTCTCCTGATGGGCGGCATTCAGCGATTGAAGGGCATCGACGGCCTCTTGAAGTGTCTTGTGAAGCGCTTGAACCTGCCGTGATTGGCGAAAGTATTTATAGCCCGTCCATGCCAGTCCGACGGCAAAGCTGAAAACGAGTAACCAGGAAAATAACAACATGCGGTTTCCCTCCGATTATGCACAATTGGCGATAACCACAGCCCGCACCGGCGCCGGATGCCCCTCAACGGTGTACCGGTCATCCGCAGGGTCCAGGAAGGCTTCCAGCGAGTCGGAATCGATCCAGGCTGTCTTGCGCTGTTCCAGCCGGGTCGTCGGGGTGATGTCCACGCAGCGGATATGGCTGTATCCGCAACGCAGCAGCCAGTTCTCCAGACAGGTCACCGTGGGGATGAAGTAGACGTTGCGCATGCAGGCATATCGATCGCGCGGGAACAATGCAGTGCCTTGCCGGTCCTCTATAATCAGCGTTTCCAGGATCAGCTGCCCTCCGGGCGCCAGCATGGATTTCAATTGAATCAGCATGTCCAGCGGCGACCGCCGGTGATACAATATGCCCATACAGAAAATACTGTCAAACCATCGGGTCATGACGGGCAGATCTTCCAGTTTCAGGGGCAGACAATAAACAGATGCCAGGTCCAGGTATTTCCATAGGGCGAGAAACTGCGCGTAGTAGGCGACATAAGGTTCGATGCCCAGTATACTGCGCGGTTGCGCGGCGGCCATGCGAAAGAGATAGTAGCCATTGCTGCTGCCCACGTCAAGCACTCTCTGGTTGTTCAAGGGAGCGATATGGGGCGCCACCCGGCGCCATTTCAACGAGGAGTCCCACTCGCTGTCGATTTGTGTGCCGAAGAGATCAAACGGCCCTTTGCGCCAGGGTTTCAGTGACTGCAGAACCTGAACCAGCTGATTCGCCGGGAATGCCTTAAGGTCGCCTGGCCGGCCGATTACCACACGATCCTGGTCGAGCAGAACCTGAGATGGGCGGATTTCCGGCAATTGCGCGATAAGCTGCGAAAGGCCCCGGGCTTTGGTGCCCTGGCAGGAAACAATCGTTTGCCACCGATGAAAAAGCTCGGATCCGTATGGTGCGAAATCGTCCTGTATTTGTTTCCGGGAATAGCTCATTTGACGGCAATCAACGCTGCAAAATTAAACCACTTCAGCCAGACATCCACAACCCGGAACCCTGCCCGGCTGCAACGTTCCAGGTGCACGTCCATTGCTTCGGGAACCAGCACTTTTTCAAGGGCTTCGCGTTTCTGGCTGATCTCCAGGTCAGAGTATCCGTTCTCTTTTTTAAACTGATAATACATGGCTTGCTGCATATTTTCGATGGTTGCATTTGCGTGGGCCGACTTTTCACAAAGAAGAAGTACGCCGTTGGGCAGCAAACCGTCGAAAATTTGTGTCACCATGGCGTCCCGATGTTCCGGTGCAATAAACTGCAGCGTGAAATTGAGCACGACAACGGAAGCCTGATCAATGGTTGTCTGGCGGATATCGCCCCATTCAAGCGTCACCCGGCTCATGTGCGGTGTCCCTTCAAGGCGGGCCGCATATGCCTCGATCATGGGCCGGGAACTGTCCACGGCAATCATGTCAAAGGGTTTATTCCCCATTGCCCGGCAGGTGCCCATGCCCAGGTTGCCGTTGGAACACCCCAAATCGTAAATGCGGGTGCCCTCCTGATAAAATCGAACCAGCAATTGAACCTGGCGCCGGATTATTTCCCGGTAAAGCGGAATGGACCGCGTCAGCATATCGTCAAAAACACGCACAACCGACTCATCGAACTGAAAGGGGGGTACCGGGTTTTGAGGTACTCCATAAATCCGATCCTTGGACATAGCGCACTCCCGTTTAACCGTCTGCATAGGCCAGGCATTTCGTTTCTTTGCAGGGCGCCATGGACCGGCGGCCAGGTGGCCAAGTCCGCCACAACGCTCCTATAGCCGAAAAAGTGCCGTTTGAAAATAGACCCATGGCCGCCATTGCGAAGCAAGCCGGATGGGTCCGGTGGGACGGGCTTGAAATCTTAATGGGCAGGATGATGATAACGGCGCATTTCAGGAAATTGCCGCACGGCGAACCCAAAGGTTGCTTGACGCAAAAAAAAGGGCTATGCTTTTTTCGATTTTCTCACCCTATTAAATCTAATTAAATCTAAAGGACGATTGAATGGCAACCACTACTGTGCGCTGGGTCTCTGGAAAGCAATTCGTCGGAACAGACACAAAGAACCATTCCATAGTACTTTCCGGAGACGATCCGGCAACCGGTGTCAACCCATCCCAGATGCTGCTGATTGGACTCAGCGCCTGCACGGCCTATGATGTGGTGGACATCATGGCCAAAAAGCGTAAGCCTTTGACTATGCTGGAAGTGGTTGCCACCGGGGAGCAGGACCCTGATCCGCCATGGGCCTATCGCCGGATTCACCTGAAGTATCGCATGAGTGGCAAAGATTTGACGGAAAAGGCGGTCTCTCAGGCCATTTCGCTGTCCCAGGATAAATATTGCTCGGTTGCCGCCACCATCAGGGGCGTTGCCGATATCAGCTTTGAGTACGTACTCGTTCCTGATTTGGCGTAAACCGAACGGGTTTCAGAACAGAGGTGACCATCGGCTTATTTTCTGTCGCCTGAAGCGGGTATGAATTTTGCTACATGATCTGTTTACCGTTGGGGCCGGCCTGGCGGTGCCAATTCCGGCCTGGGTGAAATATTAAAAATAACATTAAATTTAAACTAGTTATATCAATATTAGGTGGCCGGTGAGCCTGTTAAAAAAAATAAAGCAAACCGCTTGGCTATTGCCCATTATTTTTGGGCTGACATTTTTTGTCATTCCTTGTGCCGTAGCGGACATCTACCTGTATGTGGACAGTCAGGGGGTGATGCACTTTACCAATACCCCCACGTCCAGCAACTACAAAGTCTATATGCGGGTGCCACCGACCCGGCCCAAATTGTTTGCCAATGTGGCCAGCTATGATGATGTGATTACCGAAGCGGCGAAACGTCACGGCATCTCCTCGTCCCTGTTGAAAGCCCTGATCCATGTGGAATCCTATTTCAACCCCAAAGCGGTATCCAGCAAAGGCGCCATGGGGTTGATGCAAATCATGCCCGAAAACCTTCAGGCGCTGGATATCCGAGACCCCTTCGATCCATGGGAAAATATCATGGGCGGCGCGGCCTATTTAAAAGCCATGCTGGAGCGTTTCAGCGGGCAGCTGCCTCTGGCCCTGGCCGCCTATAATGCCGGCCCCACAGCTGTGGAGCGGTACAACGCCATTCCCCCCTACCCGGAAACCATGCGTTATGTTCAAAAAGTTATGAAATTCTTCAATTTGTACAAAAGAAGCTGATGAACCCTTTCTGATGGTCACCACGGCCATCGGCGGATTGCTGCTGATCATATTGTCCATGCCGCTGTCGGACACGACGCGGGGCCATATGCTGGGCCTGGTGGGCGTTGTTTTAACCGGGATATTTGCGCGGTCGCCCAAGACGCCGGAGAACACGCGTTAACAGATGCTTATCAAGTGTACAAACAAGAAGCTCAGTGCGTAAAGCCGGAATATACACCCGAAACCGTGAATATGGACGGCTGGAAGGCCACCCGAAATGCGTGGCAAACCCTCTTTCCGGCGGTGGCTGTCATTTGCTGTTTTCTACATGTTTTCATCAAAATCCGTGACCGGGCCAAAAAGAAATACCGCGATATCTTCGAAAATGTCGCAACTTAGGTATGGGAGTGTTATCGTGCCGAAAGCAAAGGATCGTTTTCTCAGAGAATCAGAAGGCTGGTCGAATGGTGCGAAAACAATGATATACCAGCTATCATCGTTGATCCGATCATAAAGCTACGGAAAAACATTGCTGCTTATCGAGTAGCCTATGATCATCCGAAAGCACATCGAACCAGCAATATGGTTGACCGATTGATGCAAAGAATGGATCGTCATCTGTACAGCACTCAATATTTTCATGGATCAAGGGATGCAGCACAGTAAAGTATTCGAGGATGGACGCTCATCAATAATTTTGCTCCATTCAATCCTCGAACCGAAAAAATGCTCAATGGGTTGAAAAGCCCGGCTGAACGTTTAAACCAATTCAAATATCACAGCAACTGGCTGCACAACCTATACGTCTCGGCTTCTTTGGGTGGGTACCGGAGCCCTCCCCAAAATCCGATATAATCTGCATTATTATTGATGGGCTTCCACGTTTTGAGCGTGGGAACCCATCAACCACTGTGTCATGTCGTGCAAGGCAAGCGTTCCATAACCGTTTAAACGGTGTCGGCTATCTGGCCGGCATTGACAGGATCGCTTTTTCTATTTCTTTGGATGAGATAAATGGTCACCAAAAGGATAAAGCCCGCTATGCTTGTAACCGCCCCGTGAACCAGGAGCAAGAGCGTTGCCAGACCGGTTCCCAGCCGCTCAACCAATGTCGATTTCGCGTTCAGATAGCCGATGATTGTGGAACCCAATGCAACCACGCCGATCACTACTCCGCAAAATACGATCAGAAATTCGACAACGTTGAATGTCGCACTGGAATCGAGAAGTTTCGGCATCCATAAAATAACCGGCGAATAGACAAAGGCAAAGGGTACATACAGCTTGGCGGAAGAGAGGGCAAACGACATGAAGCCGGTTTTGAAGGGATCGCCCCCGGAGATGCCGGCGGCTGCATATCCCGCCAAGGCCACCGGCGGCGTGACATCCGCGAGAACGGCGTAAAACAGGACGAACATGTGGGAGACCAGCGGATGAATGCCCCATTGCATCAGGGCCGGCGCCGCGATCATCGAGGCGATGATGTACTGGGCCGTGGTGGGAATCCCCATGCCCAACAGAAAACAGGCCAGGGCGGTGAATACCAGGGTGAAAAAGAGGGTCAGGGGCTCGAGCGCCAACAGGTGCGTCACATCCACGGCGCTGATGAACTGGGCGGCCGTGGACGCCATTTGGATCACCGCCGTCGCAAATTTCAATCCCAGGCCGGTGAGGGTGGTGGTGCCGACAATGAATCCAACGCAGGCGCAGGCGGCACCGATGGCAATGGCGTTTTTCGTCCCCCATTCCAGGGTTTCCAAGATATCGGGGAAACGCATTTTGCTCTGGGGATAAAAAACACCCACGCCGATAACCGCCATAAGCGCTACGAAAGCGCAAATGATAGTATCGAAGTTCATGAGTAAAAGAAAAAACAGGACGCCCACGGGGATAAGCCCCAGCAGCCAATCCTGACGTTCGCTGAACCGGTTTGCCACATACAGACCGGCGACCAACGCCAATCCCCATGCAAAAGCAAGCGGCCCCAATGTGGCCAACGGGTTTACCCAGAAAAGCACGGACGGGGCCGTAAGGACTACGGTCACCAGCAGGGCAACGGTTTTGCGGTGGATTTGCCCCACGGCAACGGCGTACATGATGCCCCAAAAGGCGGCCAGGAAGGGGCTGACCCCGGAAATGAGCAGGTAAACGATGATCAGAAGGGGGAAAAGCAGAAGGCCGCGCTCTCTGAGGACCACCTTGACACGGGGCAATCGATCCTTGGGAAGTCCCATCAAACCTCGTTTCTTGGCTTCCAGATGGACCATCCAGCCCACCGCGAAAAAATGCAGAAACGATGGAATGATGGCGCAGGCGGCGATTTTAATGTATGGGATACCCAAAAATTCCGCCATGATAAATGCCGATGCACCCATGATGGGCGGCATCAGCTGCCCGCCGGTCGAAGCGGCAGCCTCCACGGCACCGGCAAAGACCGGATTGTAGCCCACTTTTTTCATCAACGGGATGGTAAAGGCGCCGGTGGTGACGGTGTTGGCGATGGAGCTTCCGTTAATGGAACCCAAAAAGCCACTGGAAACGACCGACACCTTGGCGGGCCCCCCCACGGTACCACCGGCCACGGCCATGGCCAGGTCCATGAAGAGTTGCCCCAGTCCGGTTTTGGAGATGAAAATCCCAAAAAGGACAAAGTGAAACACAAAGGTGGCCACAACGCCCAGGGGAATACCGAAAATTCCCTCCGTGCCCAGGTACATGTGCTCGATAATACGGGATATCGAGTAACCCCGGTGGGCAAAGAAACTCAATCCGGGAATATCGATGAAATAGGGGCCCAGGTAGCAGTTCACCAGAACCAGGAAGGCGATCAATGCCAATGGCGGTCCAACGCTGCGCCGGGTGCCTTCGAGCACCAATAGAATCGCAAAGCATCCCACTATCAGGTCCGTCCGGGTCGGCAGGCCGGAACGCAGTACCAATCCGTTGAATTCCAGAAAGATATAGACGGAGATAATGGTGGCCAGGATTGCAAAAAAGACATCGAAATAGGGGATGTTGTCATGAATGTAATTTGTCTTTCCCCTTTTGACGGCTGAACTGAAGACATACAGCCATTGCGAGAGAAACAAAAGGCTCAACGCAAAAAAGGAAGCAAAAAGAAAGATACTCCAGAACAACAGGGTTGCATTGATATCCTTGAAGGCGTAACCGAAATCGATGTGGCGTGCGCCCAGGAAAATCAAGCCACCCAGCCCGGCCACCATGAGGGTGAATACCGGAAGGTCGACGAACAAGGAAAGGCGGTCGCTTAAAAACTCCCGACGCTTGAAATACAAAATGAACAAAAACGAGATTGTGGCGCCCCCAAGCGTCTGGGGAATCGAAAGCTCAAGGATTTCACAGAGCATGGTCACCAGCAGGCTGGTCCCGATGGATGCGTAAACCAGGTCGTAGACCAGGTGCTTTTTTTGATCGGTGTTCTCTTTCCGGATGGAATAGAACATGAAAACCAACGGCAACACAAATGCAAGGTGGAATGCGCGGTGACGCCATTCCTGCAGTACCCCGAAACCGGCCGTGTAGATATGGAAAATGGAAAGCACCAGGGTCATGGCAAAGACGAGCTTCAAGCTCAGACCGCTGAGATTTCGAAATCGCATTTCGGGGTCGTATTTGGCGACTTCTTCTACATTCTCATCAATGATAATTTCATCTCTGTTTTGTTCCATGTTCGATCTGCTCCTTCTAAAACCCGTGCCGATCAAGGGTTTCGTGGTTGGATAAGGCTTGACACTTTCTGACCCCATGTCATTCGGTACCGCGGAGGACCAAACAGGCAAATTTTATCAGGGGCATCTTGGTGACTCGCACCCGGATAAGGGCGTCGCCTTCAACGCCATACAGAGCCATGAAAACGCCCCGGAACTCCAATTGGTTTTCATATTTCTTGTTGGCCCATATCAACAATTCCGGTATAACGCGATGCATGTTGGAGATCCGGAATTTGTCCGCTTCGGTGTGGAAAACCTCTTGCCCAAAAGCAGCGTATGGCAATCCGACATTCGATGAACAGAAAGTCGTTTCATAAAGAACGATCCGAAACCCGTCATCGACTTGAAAGTACTCCCTTACAGGCGACAACTCAACCGAATGAATATAGCCGGTGGAAAACTTATCTCCGGGCCGGACCCTGTGAGCAAAGATTATCTTCTTTCCCTTGACCGATTCGGCTACGATCCCGTGCACGCTTTTAAAGCAGACGGCAATGATCGCGACGAGAACAACGGCGAAAACGCCGATTTTCCGGAGACGTTCCGGACGCCTTGCGATTCGGCGTCCGGAAACGTCCCGGGAGGGTCGATATGAATATTGTTCTGACAATGACCGGCTCTATTTGATTAACCCTTTTTCACGGTAGTATTTCTCGGCCCCCGGATGCAGCGGGATGGCCATGCCTTCCAGCGCCGTCTCCAGCGTTACGTCCTTGCCCTTGTTGTGGGCCTTGGCCATGATTTCGGCTCCGCTGGGTGCGTCGTCAGCACTGCTGCCTTTTTTGCGCAGGACAAACTTCCCTTTTTCCCACAGCGCCCGCGTCAACTGGTAGATGGTTTCTTCGGAGATATCCGCAGCCACAACCCATTGGGCCATGGTGGTGATGGTGGTCACGTCCTTGTCCACGCCGGGATAGGTTCCGGCCGGAATGGTCACGGGTGCATAGAAAGGATACATTTCGGTCAGCTTCTTAATCATCGGCGCTTTGATCGTTACCAGGATGATGCCGGTCTGGGTGGCCAGTTCCGTGATGGAAGATGTCGGCCAGCCCGCGGTGATGAAAGCGACATCGGCTTGTTTGTCCTTGAGACGTTGGGCCGCGCCGGAAAAACCGAGCCAGTCCACATTGGCGAAATCGTCGTAGGTCAGGCCGTATCCCTTTAAAACATTCTTGCAATCGACTTCCGCGCCGCTGCCCATATCCCCGGGAACCAGTCTTTTGCCCTTCAGGTCGGCAGCGGTTTCAATTCCCGCGTCGGCCCTGGCCACGATCTGAATGGTTTCCGGATACAACGAAGCGATGCCGCGCATGTTCTTGACTGGCTTGCCGTCGAATTGGGAGGTTCCGGTATATGCGGCGTAGGCGACATTGTTCTGAACAAAGGCGGACTCGATTTCATGTTTTCCAATCAGGTTACAGTTCGCCACAGATGCGTTACCTGACTGTGCCGTCACGATAATGTCCGGCACCTTGTTGGACAGGGCTTGGGCAAGAACACCGCCCAACGGATAATAGGTCCCGCCCGTCCCGCCGGTGGCGATGGCAAAAAACTGCTTTTTGGCAAGCGCCGGCATTGCAAGTACCAGGCTGAGTACCACAACGCCTAAAAATACGACTACCGAATTCTGTCTTCTCTTCATTGCGTCTTCCTTTCGTTTTCGTTTTCGTTTTTATTGCCTCTGCTTCTTTTTCCAGACCAGGATTGGTCTGTTAAACATCGAAACCCGGCTTGCGGGAATTACCAAGCCGTGATCTATTTCAAATGGGAATGACTGTATCTTGGAAGGTTGTTCAGCAACCATTGTGCCACAAGATGAGGGAATGATAGACCATCGGTGTGGGCACAATGGTTGCAAATAAATGAGAAAAATAGCGTTATATCCTTGAGAGATCGATTTGTTATAATTGTTTTTTTAAGGCTTTTATTGCCATGGCCGTAAAGCGGAACCAGGTAGACCGATTGAAATCGGAAAAATAAGCAATGGCGTCGTTGCCATTCGATTGGAAATGTGGTTTTTCTTTAGTGGAGCATTTGGTTAAAATGTGACGATATGCTCAGATTTAACTTTGTTACGGAAGGCGGCTTTCATGGCGCGTGAAATTAACAGCCCATGTTTCCAGTACTATCTGCGAAATCCCATAATGTGGATCATGACGGTTTTGCCGATCCTTGCATGTGCATTGCTGACCCAATGTGGGGAACCGCCGTCGGTACCGACACAACATCCGGAAATACAAATGGAAACGGTATGTTGCAATGGGTATGAAATCCATCGGTTCCCCTCCGGCGAAGCGCAACTGCGCTACGCCCTGTCACGATTCTCCGATCAGCTTGAAAGACGTGCCGCCCTTGAGGTTGTAATAGAATATTTTTCCAAAGTTAAACCCGTTCGGGCGGAAGCGGAACTGGAGCTGGCCTACCTGGAACTAGGTATCGACCACCGCTTTGCCGATAGGAACACGTGCATACAAGCCCTGAATACCTACCGCCAGATTATAACCCGCTTTTCCGATCTTCCGCGAATATGCGCGAAAGCCTACTGGTATATGGGATGGATTCACGCCGACCTGCTGAACCAGAAAAGAGAAGGAATCGCTTATTACCAAACCGTGTATCGCCGCTACCCGGAGACCAGGATAAAGATAGAATCGCCGGTATCGTGGGTTGTGTTCGTAATGCCGCAAATCAAAACCGAAATTAAGGCCACCGCCAAACAAAAAAGTCTCTATTGGGCAAGCCTGGCGCTTCTGGAGGTAATCCGAAACAGCGTTCGGGAAGAGGAGCGACTGGAGGCCTTTCAGGCGCTTTGGTCAGACTATCGGGACAGCCTGGCAACCGGGTACGCATTGTGCGCTTTACTGAACGGGCCGGCATCGACTTCCTGCAAAGTGGTGGGTTATGCGAAAGATTATCTTGAGAAACAAAAACCAAGCCAGCCATTGGCTGACGAGATTCGCAAGGGGCTGATCGACAAGAAGCCGAGCGTGAAATGATGTCATTCCCAAAATTCCAGCACTCCTTTCAGGTTCGGGTTTTTTTATCCTTGGCCCTGATCATTACCATATTCATACCCGGAACCGGATTTTTATCCTATCACCAGGCCCGCAAAGCGATCGAGACGCAGATGCAACACTATTCGATCAATATGTCCGTTCAGATAGCGGAACAGATTCGGCAATTCATGTCCAAACACATGGAGAACGCACGCTTGACCAAAGCGTTCCTTGAAAACAACATCATCGATGTACATGACGAGAATGACCTGATCGACTATTTCTACATCCTGAAAAAGAACCACCCGGAATTCGCCAACGTCTATTTTGGCAGGCTGGATGGTTCTTTTGTCATGGTTCCGCCCCAGAAACCGCAAACACACAAGCTCTACGATCCCCGCACGCGCCCTTGGTATAAGGGCGCCATTATAAGTGGTGGCGAGCACTGGACCGATGCCTATCTGTTCGCTTCTTCGCAAAATCCCGGAATAACGGCATCCTGCCCGATATACAACGTTAAGCGCGAAGCGATCGGCGTATGCGGTATCGATGTCGATTTGTCCACTTTCTCAAGGTTTCTGCAAAACATCAAAATAGATAACCAAGGGTACGCGTATATCATCGAAAACCGGCATGGACGCGTTATCGCCCATCCCGACTTGACGCGCCAGAGTCCAAATTCGATGCACATCGATTTGCTCAGCACATGCCTCACCGATTTAAAATCCACCGGCAAGCAGTCCGGGTTGACCGTTTTCCGCGGAAAAGAATTCTTCTCGGCCTACACCGATTGCCACGGCATCGGTTGGACCGTGGGGGTCACCTTTCCCATGAACGAACTGTTGAAATATGTCCAAACGATGAAGAAAACCATCGTCACTTCGGTCATTGCGGCCATGGTGTTGTGTCTGATGCTCAGCTATCTTCTGACCCTTATCATTGTCACCCCGTTGAAGGCGTTACAGACGGGCATTGAACGTGTCAGCAGCGGCAATCTCGATTTCAACGTGAAACCGCCGAAACTCGATATCGCCGAATCCCTTGCCAATTCTTTCAACCAGATGGCCCAGTCGCTTAAAGACAGCCAAGCGGAATTGAAACGGACATACACCGAGTTGGTTGAAAAAGAGAAAATGGCGGCCTTGGGTCAGATGACCGCAGGGATTGCCCATGAGCTGAAAAATCCCTTGGGCGTGATCCTCGGATCGGCGCAGGTGGTGGCCAACGCCAATCGTCCCCTGGCCATGCGCGAGGAGGCCGCACGCTTTATCGTGGATGAAACCGAACGCCTGGATAAAAGTCTGACGGCTTTCCTGGCCTTTTCCAAGCCGGCATCCCCCGTTTTTTCACCCACCGATATCGTGGCGTTGCTGGAAGAGACGATCTCCGTGATGGAACCGCAGAAGCACGACAAAGGCATTGACGTAATAATGGAGACAACCTCGGAGGAAAAGTATTGCCAGGCCGATGGGGACAAAATCCGGAGGGTGTTTCTCAATTTATTGATCAATGCGTCTCAAGCCATGCCGGACGGAGGTAAGTTACATGTCAAAGCCAGCTATCAAGCCCGAAAAGATAAAACGGAGATGACCTATTCGACTTTTCTGCATAAAGTTCCGGAGTGGGAGCTGGCCATAACCATTACAGATAGCGGTCATGGGATTCTGCCAAACCAGATTGACAAGATATTCGAGCCATTCGTCAGTTTCCGTACCGACGGCGTGGGGTTGGGTCTTTCCATCGTTTATCGGATTATCAAACTCCATCAAGCCGACATTACAATAGACAGTATCCCCGATAAAGGAACCACGGTCTTTCTAAAATTCCCATGTGACGACAAAGAAAATGAAAAAGAAATCCAAAGTACTTATAATTGAAGATGAAACCCGCATGCGCCGTGTCCTGCAGATGCAGCTCAGCGAGTTGGAACTCGAATTTGCAGAAGCGGAAAACGGTCGGCAGGCCATGGAGGCTATCGATCAGGAACGTTTTGATCTGGTAATAACCGATCTGAAACTGCCGAAGCCCGACGGGATGGAGATACTGGCGTACGTTAAAAAGAAAGACCCTGAAGTACCTGTTATCGTCATAACGGCTTTCGGATCCATCGACAATGCCGTCGAAGCCATCCGCCTGGGCGCCTTCGACTACGTAACCAAACCGTTCAAGGAAGAACGGCTGCGTGATTGCGTGACAAAAGCCCTGCATATCAGCCGGCTGACATCCGAGTTGCGCTACCTGCGCCAGGAAATCGAAGGTAAATACCAATTCGATAATATCATCGGAAATTCCCCCTCGATTTGCAAGGTGCTCAAGCTGGCGGGGGATGTGGCGCCCACCGACACCAACGTCCTGATTACCGGGGAGAGCGGAACCGGCAAGGAATTGCTGAGCCGTGCGATTCACTACAACAGCCAGCGGGCCGACGGTCCCTTCCTGCCGGTAAACTGTGCCGCGATTCCAGCGGCCTTGCTGGAGGCCGAACTCTTTGGCTATGAAAAAGGGGCCTTTACCGGGGCGGAACGGCAACAGAAGGGTAAATTCGAAATGGCCTCCGGTGGCACCCTTTTTCTTGACGAAATTGGAGACATGAGTCTCGATGTGCAATCCAAATTACTGCGCATACTGGAAGGACAGCGATTCGAACGCCTGGGCAGTTCGCGATCCATCCAGGCGGATGTTCGAATTATCGCCGCCACCAATCGCAGTTTAAAAAAGATGGTCAAAGAAAAGCAGTTCCGCCACGACCTTTACTATCGCATCAACGTATTCCCCATCCATATTCCTCCCCTGTGCGAGCGCCGTGAGGATATCGGTTTGCTTTGCAACCGCTTCATTCAACAATTCAGCCTGGACTTCGGTCGCAAGCCAACGCCGAAATTAAGCCCGGCAGCCTTCGAATTAATTAAACGACATCGGTGGCACGGCAATATCCGTGAGTTAAAAAACAGCATCGAACGCGCCATGATTCTTTGCAAGGACGGACAGATTACAACCCGTCATCTTGTTCTGAACGATTCTCCCGAGACTGCTCTGGACGATATGGACATGGATCAAATCGTTACCTTTCTCCTGAACGACAGGGAGATTGATCTGGTGGACCTGGAAAAACGGCTGCTACACAAAGCGATGCATATTTCCAAAAACAATGTTTCCAAGGCCGCCAGACGGCTGTGTTTGTCGCGCCCAACAATGCGCTATCGGTTGGAGAAGGCAAATTTTCCTAAAGTGTAGTCCAAACATCGGCTTGAGCATTTCATCATCTTTGGCTCATTTGCTCATTGAGTGATGGCCTTTAACCAGCATAACGCCATCCTCGTCGCAAGGTTCGTATACCCAAGCATTATGCATATGCCATGGCGGGAGGGGACTGAGTGCCAGCTTGGTCTACAATGCTACGACATCAGGGTTGCACCTGATTGGCATGGCATTCTTTTTGCGTCAATAGCCAACATACAAGAAGAAAACAAGTGAGCACCTGTATAATGCAGAATGCCGATCCCCTGGAGTAAAGAAAGGCTTGGTGTTCTTTTTCGCAGCTCAATCGAATTATGACTATCCAGTTGTTAATGTGGTCTTGCAAGAGGTTCTAAGTTGATACGGCAATTCTTATTGTACCATGGATTATGGCTATATGAGTGCTGGCAAGCTGAGTTGATTTAACACAAAAGGAGGGGAAACATGTTACACAAAAAGACAGGGAAATTCACGTTGTTTTCAGTTACAACCATCGGATTTTTTATCATAACGCTATTGGCAGTGTTCCCCGGAGCAACCGGGGCCTGCGTCCTTTACGGAATTATGGGAGATGACCTTCCCGATGGCATCATGGTGAACAACCTGATAACGGATTCAAAATCGATGATATATGGAGATCAGAGCAATGGGTGGGGCATCGGCGAGTATGCCGATTGGGGAGCCACGCCAACGTTCACCAGAAGCGCGGAAAAGCCCTCCGTGGATGGCGAGTGGTGCGATTTCGATGGCACATGCGTCTCCGCCGGAGCCTATGCAAGAACGGTCAGCCAAATGGATGACACCAAACCCAAGATCGCTCTGGTGCATTGGCGTACCGGTTCGTCCGGCTGTGGCGGGTATGTGGCCGACGCACACCCCTTTTACCGGGAATATGATGGAAAAACATGGTCATTTATCCAAAACGGTGGTTGTAGCAAAGAAAGAGCCCGCTATCTGATCATCGATGGAAGTTCCGATCCGGACAACAACGACTGGGTCAACGATCTGCCGAACAGCTCGGGTGTATTGGGGTGCTATCCCCTGCAATACTGGAAATACGAAGAACCCGATGGGGGCTGGATCGTCGGAGATATTGAATGGGCAATCGATTCCGAGTTGTATTTTCTGCTTGTCATGAAACACGTAAAAGAGAGCCATCAAAACGGCGGGACAACCATTGATGGCATCGTCAAAGCCGTTTATCGGCTGCTCAATGACGGTGAGACACAAAGCATCAATTTCATCATGAGCGATGGCAATACCATGTGGGGATTCAAACATGGGTATACGCTAAACTATAACTATGACAGTGCCACCAAGGTTTCCCAGGTAGCCAAAATAGCGTTGGAAGGAACCATAGGGGCCGACCTGGATAGCAATGGCAACACCATTGAAGGCACCGGCGGTGGGGCAACGGGCTTTGATGAAAGCGGATGGGTTGCCATGGAGGATTATCAGCTTGTTGTGTGCACGCGTGACGCGGCACCTGTCGTTTATGACATTCGGGACCTGATCCCGGGCAATTTCAATGACGATACGATGGTGGATGAAAAAGACCGTGCCATTTTGATCGATGCCCTGGGAAGCAAAACCGGCGATGCGGCGTTTATCTCAAACGCCGATTTCGATGGAAACGGTGTCATCGACCAACTCGATGTAAATGCATGGGAAGAAAAACGGGATGATTTTGTTTATACCATCTTGAGTGACGACCATAGCAATAGTGCCTTTGAGTGGTCCCGGGAGAATTACGGCTCGACCTATTTGCCTCTGAGAGGCGCGAGCGGAACTTCCGAGTCGGGTAGTGACGTGGATTTCTTTCGTTTTGCGGCAATAGAGGGGAAAGAATACACGATTACAACCGGTGGCGAAAATGATACCGGCTTGAACCTTTATGACACGGACGGAGAGACCGAATTAGCGGAAAATGACGATATCGATGACGAGAATCCCTTGTCTCGGATCGTCTGGACTTGCCCCGCATCCGGTGTTTACTATGTGAGAGTGAGGCTTGGCGGTTGGTCGCAGTGGGGAAGCTGGACATATCGTAACTGGAACATAGGAACCGGAGACTATACGCTCTCCATAGATGTACCGAATGTGGTGAACGCTCAAGTCAAAGTCGACCTTAAGCCATCCGGGAATAAAGACTATTTACTTATCAGCGAGGTCGAGACCATTCCTGTAATCATCTATGGAACCGCGGACTTGAATCTTGGTAGTATCGACCCTTCAAGCATGACATTGAACGGATTCAACGCCGTGGCCGATGGCCCGCCGGGTAGTGTCGAAATCAGCGATGTCAATGGTGATGGTTATGGCGATGTACAGGTGACTTTTCAAACCGACACCAACTTTTTCAAGGAAGGCACCACTGAGCTTGAGTTTCTGGGCACGCTTTCGGGTGGTGAAATTGTGCAGGGAACCGACACAATCAGTCTAAAAACATCAGACGAGAACACAGGCGATGGAGATAGCAGTGGCGATGGAGATAGCAGTTGCTTTGTGAACACGCTGCTTAAGTGGTGGTAGGCCGCGACACAAATCGGCTGTCGAACTAAAGTAGAGACGGTTTGAGCAGTAATGACCGGTGCCCCGTAAAATCAGGGGCACCGGAAAAAAACATCACTTGTGGTAACTGCATGACCTGTTATTAGCCACTTCATCAATTTTGGCGCATTTGCTCATCATATAGCCCACCCCCTGCCCCGGGCAATCGCATGTAGACCAAAGACAACGCTACAAGCGATCCTAATCTAAAGCCCAATTCAGCTTGCTACAATGTGCATGGCATCTTTTTTGTATAGAATCATTGAGAATTAAGTAAAAAAGGCTATCGTCAATCAAAGAGAGGAGCCATGCCAAAATTAACAACGAAGGAACACCACATCAACAGGGACTGGTGCAAGGGCTGCGGGATCTGCGTGGCCTTTTGCCCCAGGAAGGTGCTGGAACTGGACCGTGAGGACAAGGCGGTGGCGGCGAGGCCGGAGGACTGCATCGCCTGCCGGCTGTGCGAGCTGCGCTGTCCAGACCTGGCCATCGAGGTGGAAGTGGAAGAACCGGAAAAGGAGACTGCCTCATGAGCAAACAGATCAAATTCGTCCAGGGCAACGAGGCCTGCGTGGAAGGTGCCCTTTATGCCGGATTGGATTTCTTCGCCGGCTATCCCATCACGCCCAGCACGGAGATCGCCGAGACTTTAAGCATACGGCTTCCGCAGCGGGGCGGCAAGTTCATCCAGATGGAGGACGAGATTGCCAGCATGTGCGCCATCCTGGGGGCCTCCCTGACCGGACACAAAGTGCTCACGGCCACCTCGGGGCCGGGCTTCTCGCTGAAGCAGGAAGCCATCGGCTACGCGGCCATGGCCGAGATCCCCTGCGTGATCGTCAACGTGCAACGGGGCGGCCCCTCCACGGGGGTTCCCACCCACGGGAGCCAGGGGGATGTGATGCAGGCCCGTTGGGGCACCCACGGGGACCACAGCATCGTCTGCCTAACCGCCTCTAACCACCAGGACGTCTTCGCCATGACGGTGGAGGCCTTCAATATCGCCGAGACCTTTCGCACGCCGGTGGTGCTGCTGTTCGACGAGGTGGTGGGCCACATGCGAGAAAAGCTTATCGTGCCCGAGGAGGAAGAGATCCCCCTGGTGGAAAGGCTGCGCACGGCGGTGGGCGCGGGGGTGGACTACCACCCGTACCTGCCCCGTGAGGACGGCCGTCTGCCCATGAGCGATTTCGGTGGGGTGCATCGCTACAACGTGACCGGCCTGGCCCATGACATGTGGGGCTTTCCCTCGGACAATCCCGGAGTCGTGCACGGCCTGCTGCGCCACATCGTGGACAAGATCGAGAACAACGCCGGTAAGATGGCCAACTACAAGACCTTTTATCTCAAGGACGCAGAGACGGTGCTGGTAAGCTACGGCTCGTCGGCAAGGTCGGCCCTGCACATCGTCGAGACGTTGAGGGCCAGGGGCCATATGATCGGCCTGCTGGAACTTCAGACCATCTGGCCGTTCCCCACCGATGTGGTCAGGGAGTACTGTAGCGATGCCCATCACACGGTGGTGGTGGAGATGAACATGGGCCAGGTCTGCCAGATGGTCAAGCAGGCGGTTCCCAATCCGGAACGGGTCTTTCTGGCCAACCGCTTCGACGGGACCTTCATCTCGCCCACGGACATCAAGCAGATCCTGCGTCTGATCAAGGGAAGGGGGGTGTGATATGGCAATTCACGACTACATCCGCGAGCGGTTTTTTCCGCATTTATGGTGTGCCGGCTGCGGCCACGGAATTGTTTTAAACGGCCTTCTAAGGGCTGTGGAGACACTGGGCATCAGCCGCAACGAGATCGTGATGGTCTCCGGCATCGGTTGCTCTTCGAGAATTTCCGGATATGTCGATTTTCACACCCTGCACACGATCCATGGCCGGGCCCTGGCCTTTGCCACGGGCGTCAAACTGAGCAAACCCGAACTGAACGTGATCGTGCCCATGGGCGATGGCGACGCGCTTTCCATCGGCGGCAACCACTTCATCCACGCGGCGCGGCGCAACATCGACATCACGGCCATCGTGATGAACAACCGCATCTACGGCATGACCGGGGGACAGTATTCTCCCCTCACCGGACCGGGGATGAAGGCCACCACGGCGCCCTATGGCAACATCGACCAGGGCTTCGACATCGTGGAGATGGCCAAGGCCGCCGGGGCGACCTTCGTGGCCCGCACCACCACCTACCACATACAGCAGATGGCCGACATCATCCGCGAGGCGATCCTGCACGAAGGCTTTTCCGTGGTTGAGGTCATGAGCCAGTGCCCGACCTACTTCGGCCGCAAGAACAAGCTGGGCAGCGCGGTGGACATGATGAAATGGATCAAGGAGATCACCACGCCCATCGGCTCCAAGGCCAAACAGGAGAACCCGGAGCTGATCGAACGGGGCATTTTCGTTCAAGTCGACAAGCCAGAGTACTGTGCGGAGTACGATAAAATCATCGAACGCGCCAGGGGAGGAAAATAATGGAAAGATGCAGAATGGTGTTTTCCGGCTCCGGCGGCCAGGGGGTGATCACGGCGGCCATTATTTTGGCCGAGGCGGCGGTCCTGCACGAAGGGCTGGAAGCGGTCCAGACCCAGGCCTACGGCGCCGCGGCCCGTGGCGGAGCCACGCGCAGCGATGTGATAATTTCCGATTCGACGATCAACTTCCCCAAGGTCAACCAGCCCAACGTGCTGGTGTGTCTGACCCAGGAAGCCTACAACAAGTTCGTGGGCATCATTCGTCCCGGGGGGCTTCTGCTCACCGATCCGCGCTATGTAAAGCCGGCACTGAAAGTTGATGCCCGCCAGCGGGAAATCCCCATGTACGAGACGGTGATGGAGAAGATCGGCAAGCCCATCGTGTTCAACATCTGCATGCTGGGCACGATCGTCGGCCTGGCCGAAGTGGTCAGCCCCGAATCGATCATGAAATCCCTTGAGAAGCGTATCCCCTCCGGTTTTCTGGACATGAACCGGCAGGCGTTGGAGTTGGGATTGGCGTTGGGAAACGAACATTAATACAAGAGAGGTATGACCATGCAATCAATCGTCGGTGTTGTCAAAGTCAAGGATCCGGGAGAAAAAGAATTTCATCAGGCGGTGATGGAGGTAATGGCTTCCATAAAACCGGTCATGGACCGCAACCCCGAGTATCGCTCAGCCAAGATCCTGGAACGTCTGGTGGAGCCCGAGCGGGTGATTCTCTTCCGTGTGCCCTGGATTGATGACCAGGGAGAGATTCAGGTCAACCGCGGCTTTCGTATCGAGATGAACAGCGCCATCGGCCCATACAAGGGCGGCCTGCGCTTTCACCCCTCGGTGAACCTGGGCATCATGAAGTTCCTGGCCTTCGAACAGGTGTTCAAGAACGCTTTGACCACGCTTCCCATGGGGGGCGGCAAGGGCGGCAGCGACTTCGATCCCAAGGGCAAGAGCGACATGGAAGTGATGCGCTTTTGCCAGAGTTTAATGGCCGAACTGTTCCGCCACATCGGGCCGGATACGGATGTGCCGGCTGGGGACATCGGTGTCGGCGGGCGCGAAATCGGCTATCTGTTCGGCATGTACAAAAAATTGCGCAATGAATTTTCCGGCGTACTCACCGGCAAGGGCCTTAATTGGGGCGGCAGCCTGATCCGTCCCGAGGCCACAGGGTATGGTTCGGTGTACTTCTCCGCCGAAATGTTGGCCACCAAGGGCGAAACCCTGGAAGGCAAAACCTGCCTGGTGTCTGGTTCGGGCAACGTGGCCCAGTACACCCTGGAGAAGCTTTTGGATCTGGGCGCCAAACCGGTGACCTGTTCCGATTCCTCGGGCTACATCTATGACGAAGCCGGTATTGACCGGGAAAAGCTGGCGTTTCTGATGAACCTCAAGAATGTTCGCCGGGGCCGGGTCAAGGAATATGTCGCGCAATATCCGGATGCTGTCTATACAGAGGTCGATCCGAACCTGGACTTCAACCCGCTGTGGAATCACAAGGCAAACTGCGCGTACCCCTCTGCCACCCAGAACGAAATCAACGGCAAGGACGCCCAGAACCTGGTGAACAACGGCGTTCTATCGGTGTGCGAGGGGTCCAACATGCCCACGACGCCCGAAGGGATCGACATTTTCATCGCCAATAATATCCTCTATGGCCCGGGCAAGGCTTCCAACGCCGGTGGCGTGTCAGTATCCGGCCTGGAGATGACCCAGAACTCCATGCGCCTGGCCTGGACCCGCGAAGAAGTGAACAACCGCCTGCAAATGATCATGAAGAGCATCCACCAGACCTGCCTGTCGGCGGCCGAGCAGTACGGCACGCCGGGCAACTACATGAACGGCGCCAACATCGCCGCCTTCGTCAAGGTCGTGGACGCCATGATCGATCAGGGGGTGGTGTAAAAGTCAGCGGTACAGTTGAAAGATTCAAGGCCCGTGTGCATTCGGATAGCGGTCTGGCGCAAAGGGTTGAACAGGTCCGGCAAATCGTAATGTGCCAAGGGCAGACTTGATATCCTTTTCTGTTCTTTCTGTAAAATTTTTCTGCATGATGTTGGAACTGTAAAAGCGGTTACTTCTCAAAATACTCCGCCGTCGTTTTGACCGACTTGATTCCCGCCGAGATGGTCGAGCCATCCTCTTTCCTGCCATGGAGGACAAGCATGTATGTATACTTGTCCGGATCACCCACGGTGGCAGTTTCGGGCGGTAGTCCCAGCAGTTGGGCGATGCGTAATGGCTCTGGCGGGGCCATGCCGAAAAAGTTTTTGATCTCCGGCACCACCGTCACCCAGGAATCCCATTTGTAGTTCGGGCATTCACCCCCTTCGATGCACGAGGTGTTGCCGCTACAGCCGCCCGGGTCGTTGCACTCGTAGTATTGCCCCTCATCGTTAAGCCAGGTCACCACCAGCAGCCGGGAACCGACCACGCCGTTTTCCCAGACGAGATCGGGATTGTCATCGGTGATCGGCGTGAGGTCGTATGAAAATAAAATATCCGGGTTTCTCTCCGAGACCAAACAACTCCTGGCGTCCCGATCCAACCTGAAACGGTCGGTGCTGGATGTTCAGCACCTGGCCGGCATTGAGATCGTATCGCCAAATTTCATGAATAAGGATGCCACCAGCATTGAAACCCGGGCCAAGATTGAAGCGGCAATCGAACAGATTAAGAAGAAAATACAAAAATTCGACCAGCTGTTGAACGCAGACAACGAGATCAAAAAAACCTGAAACGATGCCCCTGCTGCTGTAGATGACTTTAGTCTCTGAGGCTTCATTGATATAAAATACTGCGCCCGCCCAAGGTTGACCTGTGCAACCTTGGACGGGCGCGTGTTTCCCTGTGATTTGCGGCCTAACCGATTACAGGTTTATTTTCTCGGCAATCAATTGGTAATAAGCCGCTTCGGAGAACTGCCCCCAGGCGGCGATGCGTTTTTTGAAGCTCTGGAATGCATCGTTGACCTTTGTTGAAAGCGGGTCTTTGGCAGCTTCTTCGGCAACGGTTTCCTTGGCCAGCTTTCGCAAGGTAGCCATCACTTCAGTGGGGAACTGGAGCAGTTCGGTGCGTCCATCCGCCAGGATCTTTTCAAGGTATTCCCCGTTGTTGGCTTCGAATTCACACAGCTGCCAGATGTTGGTCTGGGCTGAGCAGGCATCCAGAACGACCTGCAGGTGTTTGGGAAGACCGTCGTAGACTGTTTTGTTGAACATGATTTCCAAAGCGGTTCCCGGTTCATGCCAGCCCGGATAGTAGTAATATTTGGCCGCTTTGGGCAGTCCCAGGCGATGATCATGGTAGGGGCCGACCCATTCTGAGGCATCGATGACGCCGCGCTCCAGGTTGGTGAAGATTTCTCCGCCGGGTGTCAGGGTGACCGTACCGCCGGCTTTGGCGAAGACTTTTCCGCCGAGGCCGGGGATGCGCATCTTCAGCCCCTTGAAATCGTCCATGGTGTTCAGTTTTTTATTGAACCAGCCGCCCATCTGGACACCGGTATTGCCGATGGGGCGCGGGATGATGTTAAACGGCGCATAGGCCTCTTCCCACAACTGGATGCCGCCGCCGCTGTAAAACCAGGCGTTCATGCCCTGAGCGTTCAGCCCGAACGGCACGGCCGCAAACCATTGGGCCGCCGGCTGCTTGCCGGCCCAGTAATAGGCGGCCCCGCTGCCCATTTCAACAGTTCCGTCCGACACGGACTGGAAGGTCTCCATGGCCGGGACCAGTTCGCCAGCGGAAAAAACCTTGATCTTGATTTGGCCTTCGGAGGCGATTTCGACGCGTTTGGCAAATGTATCCAGACCCACCTGAAACACGGGGAAGTTTGCCGGCCAGGTCGTGACCATCTTCATTTCGTAGGTTTTCTTGGCGATAACCGCTGGCGCCTCCGTTTTAGCTGGTGCGGCCGCTTTTTCCGGTTCTTTTTTTTCGCCGCATCCCGACAGCCCTACAGCCGCCGCTGCGGCCCCTGCTGCAACCAATCCCGATTTAGCCAGAAACTCACGTCTTTTCATACCCGACCTCCTTTATTTTGGTTAGTAGCGCAATGTTAGACGATTATTCAAACGGTTAGCCGCCAAAAACGACCTTCGGCAACCATGTTGCCAGCTGTGGAAAAAAGATAACGATCATCAGGCCAATAACCTGCAGTGTAACAAACGGAATGATGCCCCGGTAAATATGACTGGTGGTGACTTCCGGGGGGGTCACCGAATTGAGATAAAAGAGCGAAAACCCGAAAGGCGGCGTCATGAAAGAAGTTTGCAGGTTAACCGCCAGCAGGATGCAGAACCAGACCGGATCAAACCCGAAATCAATCATAATGGGCGCCAGAACCGGCACATGGATGAAGATGATTTCAATGAAATCAAGAAAAAACCCGATGACGAATATGATAATCAAAACGATGGCCAGAACGGCCGCGTAACTGTGCTTATGCCCGATGCCGGCCAGGAAATTTCTCACCAGATCGTCGCCGGACAGCCCCCTGAACACCAGTCCGAAAAGCGCCGCACCGCATAAAATAATAAACACCATGCAGGTCAGGGACATGGTGGCGCGCATGACTTCACGAAGGATCTTGAGATTGAACTTTCCGTTGGCCACCGTCAGCAGCGTTGCCCCAACGGCCCCAACGGCTGCGGCCTCAGTGGGAGATGCAACGCCGGCGAAGATGGATCCCAGAACGGCCACCATCAAAAAGAGGGGCGGTACCATGGCCACCATAACCTGGCCGAACAGTCTACGGCCCACCAGGTCGCCCAGATCCTCTTTTTTGATGGCCGGGGCGGACTTCGGATTAACGTAGGCGGCGATGACAATGTAGATGATATACAGAACCACCAGCACCAGGCCGGGAAGCACAGCCCCCATGAACAGGTCGCCCACGGATACGCCGACGATATCACCGATGAGCACTAATACGATACTGGGGGGGATAATCTGGCCCAATGTACCGGAGGCCGCCACAGTGCCGCAGGCCAACTCCCTGGAATACCCCCGGCGCAGCATGGTGGGTACGGCCAGCAGCCCCATGGTGACTACCGTGGCGCCCACGATTCCAGTGGAAGCACCCAGCAATGCACCGACGATGACCACAGATGCCGCCAGGCCACCGCGCAGACGACCCAATACGATTCCCATGGTGTCCAGGAGCTTGTCCGCCAGCCCGGATCTTTCCAGCATGACACCCATGAATACGAACAACGGCACCGCCATCAGGGTCACATTGCTCATACGGCCCCAGACCCTCAACGGCAGCAGGTTGAAAAAATCCCAGCCAAAGCCGATGACGCCGAACACGATGGCTGTACCACCCAGGGTAAAGGTAACCGGAAACCCGAACATGATTAAAATGGACATCGCCAAAAACATGTAACCCGCAAGATATTGCATATGAATTACGCGTCCTTTCCCGCCTCAGCTTCCTTGCCGAAAATTCCCAGCAGACTGTCGATGCCCAGGGAGATGCCCTGAAGCAGGATTAATGCATATCCGGCGGGGATGCACCCCTTGAGAAGAAAACGAAAGGGAATACCGCCGGGGTCCGGAGACCCCTCCAGAACCGCGAAAGAGTGAACCACAAAGGGGATGCCTGTCTTAATGAACAAGGCACAGCTCGGAATCAGAAAAAAAAGCACACCGATCAGATTGATCCAGGATCTTCCCCTGCGGCCCAGTTTGCCGTAAAAAACCTCCACGCGGACATGGCCGTCATGTTTGAGGGTATATCCAGCCCCCATCAGAAAAATGAAGGCAAAAACATGCCACTCCAATTCCTGGGTGAACACATAAGATGTATTGAAAAAGTAACGCATCACGACATCGGTGAAGGTCACCGCCACAAGCAACAGGGTGGCCCATGAGACGATGCGCCCCACGCGCTCATTGAAGCTGTCAATCCAGTTGCAGGTTGTTTTCAAGAATTGCATTATCTCGATAACTCCTTTCCGTCAGCCTCCTGGAACATTACCAATAGCGGTATTGCATCGCCCAGAGCGGTCATGGTGTCATGATTCGGCATATTGATCAACATAACGTGTGATTTCAGGCCGGCCACCAATGGCCTTAAGGTTTGAATGAAGGGATGTGTGCTGCAAAAATCGGCCCGGGTAAAAGAGTACAGAATGATGAGTCGACATCATGCCAATAAGCCTCACAGAAGATGGGTATAAGGAATGTTTGCAAGCTTTTACACCGTTCGAAGTATGTCAAACAGATCGCCATCTGTCAACGGTCTATCCACGAGCCGGCCACATCCGCCGGCGGTCCCAGACAAATCGGACGTCAGCGCAATGATTGTCCGGGCTGATTTGAACCCAAACCGGAACAGGGCACTGTTTCCCTGCCCATGAGTCGTTGTTATCCGTCGCGCCCTATCTTTCGGAAAGATGGAAATTCAGCTTCAGGGCGCTTTTAAGGGTGTTGGCCACCAGGCAGCCGCGTTCGGCGATCTCCACCAGTTTGGCCTTTTCGCCGGGGTGATCACAGGACATGGTAATGTGCATATCGATATCGGTAAAACGTGCCGGCGATGGGGTTACCGTCGCTGAAATGGCCAGTGAAGCATCGCTGATGGCCACTTTCCGGGCGGCGGCGGCCGCCAGCAGATTGCTCATAAAGCAACCGCCCAACCCCTGCAGGAGAACTTCTCCTCCCATAGGGCCATGGTTCCCACCGCCTTTTGCTTCGGGGCGGTCCATAACGAGGTGGTGTGATCGTGCCTCGCCGCGTGAAGCGGATGCGTCGATTTGCCGGACTGAAACGTGAACTTTATCAGACATGAATCTCTCCATTGTTCTTTCAAATATGTGCATTACATCTCGGGGTGACCACCCGGTTCCTGCGTATGCGGCCGAAAACCACTCCCGCAAGCCGCCAAACGGGGAGCCGGGTCAATTCACCGGTATTGTTTTCAAGCTCAAAGCTAGGGGCCATTGTTCCGTTGTCAAACCACCGCATACATCGACAAATTCAATGGCGTTATGCATCGCCAGGAAAGGGTGACCATGGCACATACCATTAAATTATACAGTAACGGGGAACCCAACGTCCTTCAGTGGGAAGAATACGAGCCGTGCGGACCGTTTACCGGTCATCAGGGCGCAGACATGGTTTAACAACTCTGTGGGCCAGGCCACTTTCATGAACCCCCTGAAATGCCTCAAACCCATGGGTATGATGGTATCCTTTCACATCGGCCAGCGCCATGCATTGAAGGAGGCCGCCAGGGCGCACCAGGATCTGGAGACCCGCAGGACAAAAGGGGCCACAGTATCGGCGGTCTGACCGACCCGGCTATAGACGGTGGCCCCATGGAGTACCTGTTCACCCGGCGGTTTCATGATCAAGCGGTATGGAAAACGTTAATCGGCAACGCGGATGCTCGTGCTCGATTTTCCCGGATCGGAGACTTGAGCGGGATGGGTAGATTCAAAGCCCAATATTTCCCGCCAGATAAAGAAAAGGTCGGAGATTGCCGTCATTCGTCCATCGGATGGGCATATTGACCGGGAACCCTTGCCGCCGCCGGTGCTTCGGTTGACATCCCGGACAGCCTCGGAAACAATGGACAGGGCCATGGAAAAGTTGAAGTCATCGTCCATGGCATCGCAAAACCGTGACCACAAAGCACCTCTGACGGCTTCCGCGCCCACGGGCACAGCGGTGGCTATCTCTATGCGGGAAAAAAAGCGGGAAAGCCGGACCACCCTCTTTGCCGCCGCGTTCATCCCCGTATGCGAAAACTCAATTGGATGCCGATATCGCTTCGAGAGCAAAAACAGCCGCAGTGCTTCCGAGGGATATTGCTCCAGCAAATCTTCGAGGTTCAAGGCGTTGCCCACGGATTTGGACATTTTTTGGCCGCCGATATACACGAGACCGTTGTGTATCCAGTAATTGGCCGGTGTTTTTCCGGTAATACCTTCTGATTGGGCGATTTCATTGTCGTGGTGGGGAAAGATCAAATCCGTGCCGCCGCCGTGAATATCGAAAACGTCTCCCAGCAGGTGGGAGCTCATGGCAGAGCACTCGATATGCCAGCCGGGCCGCCCGGGACCCCACGGGCTGTTCCAGCACGGTTCATCCGGCTTGGCTTTTTTCCAAAGGGAAAAGTCGGCCGGGTGTCGTTTGCCCGCTCTGGTCTGCTCAACCTGTGCACTGGCGACCGTTTGAAGGTTGCGACCGGAAAGCCGGCCGTAGGCCTTGAAAGAGGCGACCGAAAAGTAGACATCACCGCCGGAAGCATAAGCATGACCTTTTTTCACCAGCGCCGAAATGCAGTTTTGAATGGGCACAAGATAGTCGCTGGCCCTGGGTTCAACATCCGGGCAGCGCACATTCAATCGCTCCAGCACCGCATGGTAGCGATGGAGACAATGGGCGCCCAAAGCCCTGTAGTCTGTATGGTGCCGCCGGGCGCGGGCAATTATTTTGTCGTCGATATCGGTGACATTGCGAACATACGTCACCGCGTACCCTTTGGCTTTCAGGTAGCGGACCATGACATCGAATGCCACCGCAGACCGGGCATGCCCCAGGTGAGGACCATCGTAGACGGTGGGACCGCATAAATAGAGGGACACCTTTCCCCGGACCAGGGTAACCAACGGTTCCTTGCGTCGGGTCAACGTGTTGAAAAGATGGAGCGCCACTAGACGCCGTTATGGTTCAGATAATGTTTGTTTTCCCGGCGTACGGTGAATCCGATGTCATTCAGGTAGTCCAGTACATGGGTGCCGCCCCATCGTCCGTAGCCGAGCAGATCCTTGCAATCGCTCACCGTGATGAATCCCCTGTCTTCAATGGCGCACGCCACGCGTGTTTTTATCTTTGCAACAGCTTCGAGGGATAAAAAGCGATTATCGTTCAGGCGGGCCAGCTTTTTTCGTGAATTGAGGTAATTGAGCAGTTGGCTGACCTCCCCTTTGTCATATTCGTTTTGATGAGATTTCCAAAAAGTGTCCGCACTGAAAGGGACCAGTTCCGATGTCCGGGCATATTCCAGCAGAAGCGCAATCAGTGTTTGACGATGGGTGTCGAGTTCGGTTTCTGAATGGACGTCGCGGTATCCGCCCAGATAGCGTTCCAGTCGATTTTCGGTGCAAAGGGCCTCGGCTGCAATTTTGAGCAAGGGTGCGTCCACCGCCCAGTTCAGCCGATCGGCGATCTCCGATAGTGCAATGTTTTTCTTCAGAGGATCTTTTTTAAATGCCGCCTCCACGGCCGATTCAATTTGTTTTTTAAGATCGTCCAGATGGGCGGCCCGGATGGCGCCCAGCCCCTTGAAATATACCAGCTCGCCCTTGCGCACATCGGCGTTGATCCGTCGTTCAAACGGCGCAAGGGCAAGCCCTGTTTTGACGGAAAGCGCCTTGGCGGTAATCAGGTTTCCCCGCGCAACCGCAAAAACCCTTTCTATATACGCGTCCAAATTACTCTGGCTCAGCGCTGAAAGTCCGGGAAGAATGGTTGCGGATTTGGCCGTGCGGTACTTTTCCCTGGGTGCCTCCAGAATTCTTCCCCCGGCGATGACGGTGTTTAGATTGAGCGGAACCACTACGAAAGCATCCTGGGGCAGGGCGGCTACCGGCTTGATCAAGCGCAACTGGACCAGGCCGCTTTTTCCCGGGTCAATTCGTTCGGCCTCCATGAGCACCACCATGGCATTAACCATGGCCGTGCCAATATAAATTTTGACTTTTTGACGGTTCTTGATCCCTCTTTGGGCCGTCTTCAGCACACGGATGTCCGCATTGAGCATGTGGGCCGGTACCACCGCATCCGGGACGGTCAGACACATGCCCCGGCGGACGTGGTCCAGGGAGACGCGGTGCAGATTGATGCCCACCCTCTGGCCGGCGACGGCACAGGTGACGGGACAGGCATGGGACTCCAGGGATCGGCTGCGGGTTTTGACCCCCGATGGCAGGAGCTCCATCATTTCGTTGCACCGGATGGAACCGGACAATACCGTACCGCTCACAATGGTTCCATGGCCGGCCAGGCTTTTGACCTGGTCGATCCACAGCCGGAAGGAAAGGTTGCGCTTTTTTGCGGGCAGACTACCCGCCGCTGCATCGATGGCGCCGAGGATATCGGCAGCCATTTCCGGCCGTCTGGCGCTGAAACGATAGACGGGTTGGTGTTCCAGGAAGGTGCCGCTGAGCAGATCCTTGATCTCCAGCTCAGCCATGTCCGCTGTCTCTTCATCCACCAAATCAATCTTGCTCAAGACCACAAAACCCGAAGAAGCGTTGAAAAATTTCAGAATCTCCAGGTGCTCCAGCGTCTGGGGCATGACACCGTCGTCGGCGGCAACAACGAGAACGCCCACATCGACGCTGTTGAGTCCGCGAATGGTGTTTTTCAGATAGTCGGTATGCCCCGGCACATCAATCACCGCCGCTTTGCGCCCTGACGGCAGACTGAGCGGAGCCACCCCGGCTTCGATTGACATGCCGCGCAGTTTTTCTTCGCGCTTGCGGTCGGTATCTACCCCGGTGAGGCAGCGCACCAACGTTGTCTTTCCATGGTCCACGTGTCCGGCAAAGCCAATGGTCACATGTTCTTCCATATTCCTGCGCAATTCAGCCCGTTGGTGAAACTGGAAGGGGCAAGGGGAATCGAACCTCCTCCCCGTTGTTCAGACGAGGCCGCCGGTTTTGAAGACCGTGGGGTGCCCAGCACCATTGCCCCTGTATATAGCGACATCACACCACAAAACCGCTGCGGGCTTACCGCGCCAGCCCGCTGAAAACAGCTCTCAGTTGGCTGTCATCCGGCTCTATCGTAATGTCGTCGTCTTCCGGGTCCGGGACCGGTTCTGTTGAATCGCCGCAAATGCTGCGACTGCGGGGCTGCTTGTTGGCCAGCAGTTGGCAACGGCTGACAAGTATTTCAATAGACAATTCACGGTTATTCTCTATCCATCGGTTGCAGTCGTCGTGGCTGCCGGCAAACATTACAAACATGTGGTCCCCAAGCTTGCAGGTCAATAGACGATAACCGCTTCCCAGATCGTATTTGACGCACCCTTTGATGCGCAGCTCACCATGCTTTGTCGTTGAACCGGCGTCTGCCGGAATAAATGCGTCGGTTGCCAATCTTCCAATAATGGCTTCGGCCTGTTCTGCGGCCAGATTACCTTTTTTGCCCCCCCGGCGCAGGAGCCGTATTTGCTTTTCTATCCTCGGATCCAGGTAGACCATTTGCATCACAACGTCCTGACTCCTTTCAATCGGATATCGTCTGTACCGGGCAGGCATCCACGCAACCCCGGCACCCGGTACAGCGTTTCGGATCGATATATCTTGCGCGCTTTTTGATCATCGCTCTAAAATGTCCCGGTTTTCCCGAGACGTTCTCAAGTGTTGCCATGGTAATCAATTCGATATTGGGGTGCCGGCCCGCTGTCACCAGATAGGGAGAAAGAATACACATGGAACAGTCGATGGTGGGGAAAGTCTTGTCGAGTTGCCCCATGACGCCGCCGATGGCCGGCGTTTTTTCAACCAGGTAGACAAAAACACCTGAATCGGCAAGGTCCAGAGCAGCCTGAATACCCGCTACACCGCCGCCGACCACAAGAGCGGCGCCAACGGGAGTGGGCCTCATGGCTTCTCCCCGGTGTCGATCAGGTTGGGCGTGCCCGGTTCACCCGGCAGCCAGACTTCCTTCAAATCATCTCCCAGATATTCCCGTTCATTTTCTGCCAGAACGCCCAAAGCCAGTGCGATGATGGTCCACAGGTGGGTCACCTTGTAACGGCCGTTGTAATGTTCCGCCAAATCGTGAATCTGGGCATGGCAGTTGTGGCATGGTGTCAGGCAATAATCAGCGCCGGTGGCGATGATCTGGTCGAATTTGATTTTGCCGTACTGCCGTCGGGCTTCGGTATATCCGGACTGCAGGTATCCACCGCCGCCGCCACAGCAAAAATTGTTGGATTTATTGGGAGTCATATCCACAAAATTCTCTTCGCCGACACATGCCTTGATCACATCGCGCATTTTATCGGCCTGCTCATCGCCATAGCTTTTACGGATCTGGTTGCAGGGGTCCTGGACCGTGAACTTTATCTTCAGGTCCTTGTTCCAATCGGCGCTGACCTTCAATTTTCCGGATTTGATCCACTCGTAGTAGTAGGCTACCATGGGGGCAATTTCCAAATCCGAGTGGAGATTGAACCGTCGGTTGGCCTCCCATACCGAATAGGTCGAATGACCGCACTCAGTGTTCAGGTAGACCTTGCAGCCCAGGTCCTCAGCCGTCTTCAGTGTGCTGGATGCGATTTTCTTCCAATTTTCATCATCCGCCAGAAACATGCAGTAATTTTCGCCCCCCCAGGCCGAGCAGCTGTAAGTCCATTGGACCCCGGCCAGATGCAGTATTTTCCACAGGGGCACCATCTCGTCGGGCTCGGTCACCGGTTCACGGGAGTTCTGGCTCACAAAAAAATCGGCGCCCTGCCTATCGATGGGGGCCTGCAGGTTTTCCCACCCCGGCTGGGTATCGCGGACCTCTTCGAGGACATCTTCCACCACGAATCTGAAGTCTTCCGGCGGGGTGCCCATGGCGCTGCAACTCTCATTGCGCAAGGCCATATCACAGGAACCCAGAATACCCTTGGGTCTTTGTTCCCGGGGCCAGAGTTTGCGCGCTTCGAAAACCAGCCCGGCAATGTTGATTTCCATTGGGCAGACATAGGTACAGCGCGAGCACATCGAGCACATCCAGACCCAGGGGTGACCGGCAATCTCTTCATCCATGCCCAGGGCCGCCATGCGCAAAAATTTACGCGGATCCATATCTTCCAGGCCGGTTGCCGGACAACCCGAGGCACAGGCGCCGCAGGTCAGGCAAAGGTTGAGGTTCCCCCCCGAAGGCAGGATTTCGCGGACCTTTTCAAGGAAAGTCCGGCTTTTGGCTGTCTTGAGTTTAATGGCTTTTTGCAACATGGCTCCTTTCAACGCATCGGCAGGCAGAAACGCCGCACGCATGTCACTGCTCCGGCACCGGCGGGATAAACCCGCAAAAATGCCGTGCGATTAATGCACGATAAAAACTTGGAGCACGCCTTGCCGACAGCCGGAGAAAGCATCGAAACCATTAAAACCATTGAAACGAACAAGCGGGAACCGCAAAACAAGAGGCTCCGCCATCAATGACTTACCTGAAGCATGCCAGCCCGGGCAGCCTGCGCCAAGTTTCTCAGGTAAAGCCAAAATGACGGATCGAAGGATACATGATGTAAATCCATAAACAGATATTAGATGGATATGAAGAAATACTTGTACCGACGGTACATTAAAAAGTCAATGTGAAAATATCAATTTATTATATATTCAAAATAGATATAATCTATATACTAACGACCTTGTCGGCCAGCTGAATGGCGGTGACGATATCCAGCATGTTGGTGGTTTCGCCCACCTGCTTTTGTTCGAGAAGTTTAAAATGATCCAGGCAGGTTCCGCAAACCAGGATCTTGAGGCCCTCTTTTTCGTAATGCCTCAAATCATCGATTACCTGGGAGCCGGCGATGGTCAGCTTTACCCCGTTGTTGACGAAAACCAGCCGCCATAGTTCATCGCCCATTTCCTTGAGTGTGCGCAGAAAACTGACCATCAGTTTCAGCCCCAGGGCATCGTCGCCGAAACCAATGCGGTCGGTGGCGCACATTACCATGATCTTTTTCTTTTCGTTTTGATCTATTGCAGGCTCCCTGGGCTGGTCCGCCGTCAGTGAAACGCATTGGCCTACAATAACGTAGTCGCCGTCTTTTTGCTCGAGAACGGTCTGGAATCCCTGAGACTCCAGAAAGCGCTGAACATTCTGTTGAGATGCGGCATTGTCGACAACGATTTTTACCGCCTGAGGATTTTCTTCCTGCAGTGCCGCCTTGGCTTGAAGTACAGGAGCCGGACAGGCCAATCCGCGGGCATCGATTTCCTTCATGGGACGTTCCTTCCTTTGGAGCGAAGTAGTTTGCTGTTATACCGGAACCACAGTAACTTGTTTTGCGCAAAAATGCACTATTACACCACCCATATTTTCTCCTGCGCATCGTCCACGATTTCACCGACCTCAGCGGCTGCTTCGACGCCGGCTTCCTTCAAGGCCGCAATCAGGCCATCTGACTGCTCCGCTTTGACGGCCATCAGCAGTCCACCAGAGGTTTGGGGATCGAAAAAAACGTCCTGCCGGTCACGCGCCACCGTCTCTGCGATGCTGATCATGGGCTCCCGAAATGCCCTGTTTTGATAAGCTCCCGCCGGGATCAGCCCCATGGCGGCAAATTCCAGCGCCTCCGCGATGACCGGCACCTGCCCGGAGAAAATCCGCGCGCTCATACCCGATCCGCTGACCATTTCGGCCAGGTGCCCGAGAAAACCAAAGCCGGTGACGTCCGTGCAGGCACTGACATCAAAAGCGGACAAAACGCGGGCGGCATCCCGGTTCAATGTCGCCATAAGGTGCGTGATCTGCGCCGTAAGCCGAGCGGATGCCATCTCCGCTTTAATAGCCGTGTTGACAATTCCCGCCCCCAGTGGCTTGGTCAGCAGCAGTCGGTCTTTGCATCTCAGGTTTTTCTTGGTGAGCACCTTCGCCGGGTGGATGAACCCGGTGACGGATAACCCGTATTTTATCTCACGATCCTCAATGCTGTGACCGCCGATGAGGACCACTTCGGCTTCTTTGAGTTTGTCCAGGCCGCCTTGAATGATCTGGCGCAAAATGGACAAATCCATCTGCTTGACGGGAAAAGCCACCAGATTCATGGCCGTTTTGGGTGTTCCGCCCATGGCGTAGACATCACTCAGGGCATTGGCGGCAGCAATCTGCCCGAACCAATATGGGTCATCCACGATGGGTGTAAAGAAATCCACCGTTTGAATCAATGCCAGATCATTCGAAACTTGGTATACGCCGGCATCATCGGCCCGTTCCAGGCCGACGATCACATTTTCGTCGCTGGGGAAAATCAAACCACACAACGCCCTATCCAGGTCCCCCGGAGGCAATTTGGACGCTCAGCCGGACCCGCTGACCGTTTGTGTCAAACGGACTTTGTGCGCATCTGCCACGGCACCTTCGGTCGCTGGATTTTTAGATTCAGGCCCATCGAAAGGACAGGACAACTCGCTGGCATGATACACATGCCGCTCTCCACAATGCGGGCAGGGCTGTTTCAATGTCACCCTGGCATCCAGAATTTTGTTGCCGTGTAAATCGAGCACGACACCGCTGTTTTCCTGAATGTCGAAATCGGCACACTCGAAAACCGTATGATGCTTGGGACAAGTGAAAATAAAATTCATCGTGTGACCTGCTTTCAGCATCGCTGCCGGTGACTGAGGCTCAGCGTTCAAGCGGCAATTGCCTCATTGCCGCCCACTCGTATAACGATGCATCGTAGTTGCGGGCTTTGTCGAAACCCAGCATATGCAGCACCAGAATCATATGGGCTGAACGGATACCGCCCGTGCAGCAGGCCACAATGTCATCTTCAGGCCCAAGGCCCGCGGCCTGAAACAGGCGGCTCAACTCCCGGGAATTCTTAAGTGTATTGTTTTTTTGGAACATGCTGTCAAATGGAATGTGAATCGCTCCGGGCAGGTGACCGCCGCGGGCTTCGCCGTAGCGCCGGGCACCATTGAATTCACTGCGGGTCCGGGTATCCACGATCTTTATTTTACCCATATGGGCGAGAATCCAATCGGTTGTCGCCGTCAGGGCTTCATCCAGCGTCCGGATCGCAAAAACCTGCGCCTTCACGGGAAGCGTTTTTCGGGTGACTTCTCCACCGGCCTTTCGCCAGGCCGCATACCCGCCATCGAGAATCTTGATGTTCTCGAATTGCGCCATTCGCATCATCCAGGCAAAACGGCCGTCCTCACCCCACCCGGGGCACTTTGCGTAAACCACCACAGGTTTGCCGCCATCGATGCCAAGCGCCCCGATCTTTTCGGACAGGGCCGCTTTGGGCAACAATACCCCCCAGCCGATATCTCCCGGCTTGCCGTGCATACGGGCAAATTTCTGCCAGGGCGCCGAAACTGCACCGGGGATATGGCCCCGCTTGAACGCCCGCTCCGCACGAGCGTCCACAACCACCACCTTGGGCAAATTGATCTTGAGCCAAATGGCATCCACAAACAGGCTTGCCTTCAGATCATCAAATTCAAAACCAGCCGCCTGGCCCGGAGCCCATAAGGCAAAAATCAAGGTCAAAACAGCGACAGGTCGTTTCCGCATTCAGGCTATCCCGCTTGCCGTATTTCCCGAGCAATCAAAGCGGCGCCCAGAGCACCAATAATCTGGGGATCATCAGGCGTCTGAATCTGCCGGCCGATCTTTTCAGTCAGCAGCTTTCGCATGCACGGGTTCCTGGCCACACCGCCGGTAAAAATAATATCACCGCCCGAGTAGACCCGTTTGATCATGCCGGCAGCCCGGCGAACCACACTGGCATGCAGCCCGCGGGCGATTGCCTGCCGATTCTCTCCTTTGGCGATCAAAGACGTCACTTCCGATTCGGCAAATACGGTGCACATGCTCGAAATATTCAGATCCGTGTCCGCCGTCAAGGCCTGTGGGCCGAATTCGTCGATGTTGAAACCCAGTGTTCTGGACATAATCTCCAGGAATTTTCCGGTGCCGGCAGCACAGCGGTCGTTCATTTCAAACTTTTTTACGTTGCCGTTTTCAGACAGCGCAATGGCCTTGCTGTCCTGGCCGCCGATATCCAGAACGGTTCTCGCGGCGGGAAAAATTGACCTGGCCCCCCTGGCGTGGGCCTTGATCTCGGTAATCGTGGGGGCGTCAATGGCAATTTCAAGCAGGCTGCGCCCGTAACCCGTGGCCATGATGCCGTCATAGGCGACAGGCTCAAGCAGCTTGTTTGCCACGGCGATGGGATCGAATCCGGTGTCTGCCTGAAAGCTGTGCACGAGACCGCCGTTATCATCGACCACGACCAGCTCAATCGTGCGCGATCCAATGTCAATTCCCGCAAAACGCATCGGTGTTTCTGCTCCTGCAGCACGGACTAACTCAGCTGCTCGATAAACGCTTCCACCCTTGTTTTCAACTGCCCCACATCCTCCATGCTGTAGTCGGTCTCAATTCGCAGGCAAGGGATGTTCTTATCTTCCAGGGCCTTTTCCACAGGAATGGATTCCATGAGATAGGGCTGGCAAAACTGCAGCCCGTAGTGCACCACCCCGTCGGCCTTATAATCTCTAACCATCTCTTCGATATGGCTCAGGCGCTGTGGATTGGGCGTAAAAATGGCGCAGTCCACCTGGAAATAGCGATCAACGATGGCATCCATCATTTGATCCACCGTTTCACCGGAAGCATCGATAAGGTTGCGGGTGCCGCGCTCGCCCACGCAGGACTCTTCACCCACAATAACGGCACCGGATGTTTCGATGATCATGGGCAATTTCCAGTTGGGAACGGCCTGGGGACAGCCGGACACGAGAATTCGCGGCACCTTTTCCGGGAAAACACCTGTTTTGTTTTCGACCCGCTGTTCCAGCTCATTGCAGATTGCGTTGACCGATTGGGTAAACCGGGCCGGGTTGTCATAAAAAAAGACCTGATTGGCCAACAGGGCATCCAGGCCGGAAATGGGCGCCGGGTCCGCCTTGCGCAACGACAATAGCCGGCCGATGGCGGCGCGCTTGGCGTTGACCGTACCAATGGCTGTTTTCAGGGATTCGGCTGTGACCGAAATGCCGGTCAGTTCTTCCACCGCCGATTTGAAGCGCTCATACTCCAGCTTTAAAGCTATTTTGCCGTTGTCCGATTTCATTTGGGGCAGATCCATGACATAGAGATTGTCCACCATGCGGCCCAGGGTCTCATAAGCTTTCTTTTTTCCGTCGCAGGTATTCTCGCCCACGATCATATCGGCGCTCTCCAGATAGGGGCAGACCTTGCCGATCTTGAATCCAAAGGATGATTTGATCAAAGCACAGGTATTGCGCGGTAATAACTTTTCAACGTCCTCGGTGGCAAAATCGGCTCCGGAACACAACCCCACCAATGTTGCATTGGCCGCCAGAACAATTTCTTCGGGCACAAACACACAATACGAACCAATAATTTTGCGCCCGGATTTTTTCTCCTCCAGCAGCTCCTTGATGCGCAGTCCGTGAACCTCGCTCATGACAAAGTCGAAATACCCCATTTCCCGGGGCCGGGAGTTCTGGGACAGAAAAATATCCCTGTAAGCGTTGCCCAAAACCGCCAGCAAGCTTTCATGGGCGTCCAGGTCGAGTCCCAGGTCCTGCCACATGCTGCGATAATCTTCGTTCATACGCTCCTCCATTTATGTTCCAATGCCGGTTCTTTAGCGGGTTGATGTCAGTGCCAGATTGCGGAAAAAACATGGGCGTCACACAGGCCGGCCGGCAAGAGATACTCGGGATTTTTTTAAGATGAGGATTGGAAGAAACCTGATTCAACAGGGCTTCGTCATCAACGCTCTACCTTGTGCATACCGACCCGGGCAGCCTGTGCCAGATCTTTCAGGTAAAGCCGGAGCAACGAATATGCAAAGGCATTTATTAGGGGCCTCGTTTTGAAAATAAACAATTGTTACTCAAAGATAAAATTCTGCCTATTAGAGAATTATGGTAAAGTCAAACTCTTAATATCTATTATGGCAATAGTTCTTATAGATAGAATGAATATAATCGCTCTGAACTGTTCCAAGGGCAATGCTCTGTCAAAGAATGCGCCCCGCTGGTCAGGCGGAATAAAACGCAGGTGTTTCAGCTCCTGTTCCGCACCTGCGCATTTCCGTTTTTACTGCCGATCAAGACCAGCCACACCGATAATATCTCCACCAGCAGCAACTGCCGCCCGAATATCGGATGGAGGCTTTTCTCCTCATTGGCCATTGGCGCCGATTCTTGGCGCTTGATTCCGCTTGAACCATTTCAGGACCCAGGCGACATTGGCAATAAGACTCAGCCCAAGCAAAATCAGAACCGCCCGGGGCCGTGCATTGGTATCGCCGTTGCTGGAGAAGCTGGGCCGTTGGTCCGCGTCCACGACCACCGTGCCTTCAGCGCGGTGCCCCATGCCGTCCGAACATTCAATCGTCCAAATCCCGGGCCGGTCGGGCACGATGGAAAATCGACCGGTGGCATCGGTGCGGCCGTTTTGAAATTCAACATCGTCTGTTCCCGGCGCGTGAACCCACACCGCCGCGTAAGACAACGGTTCGCCCGATGAATAGCTGAATTTCATCACCACCGCCGGCTGCTTTTCAATGGTGGCATACAGGCCGTGGGCGCAGGCCGCCGATGCCGTGAGAACCGTCCATGCCATTATGACCAGGAGGGCTCGGGTCATTTGGCAGTCACCGGGAACACAAGCACCGCCCGCATGATCAGCTTGTCATAGTTTGGCCCTGCGACATCGGCGGCGTATTGAACGCGCACCATCCAAAGACCGGGGGCGCTTATTTTTATGTTGGCCTCGCCGGCATCGGAAGGTTCGGTAAAGTAGGCATAGCTGTTGGGGGTGTCGCTAAAGCCGTCATACGTAGCCGTCACCTCAGGGGAAACAGGCTGCCCGTCATAAAGAATTTTGACCCGCAGATCGTTTCCCACAGCAACCTTGAAAGGGTCGTTCAGGGGAATGATCTCCAGCCGGTCGCCAACAATGCGATCAAAACCCGAACTTTCCCCGTTTATGGGCAGAAGAGATTTGCAGAATTTTTCATACAGTCGGCTTTCGATGACCCCTTTCAGAGTAGACCGATCCCCTTTTTTCATCCCCTGGGTGGTTTTGCTCCACACCTCGCCTTTGCGATGTCCCCGCAAAATAGCCGTGCCGGAATCCCCCAGAACGACCTCTCCATCGTAACTTTTGAATACCTGATTGGGCACCAGGTCAATGGCCTTGCCGTTGTACGTCGCTTCCACATTGCCCGCATGCTCGAGTTCTTCGCTTTTCATAAAGACATGGGAGGAAACGAGGCTGATCGGCAGCTTCTGGCCTGCAGAATAACCTTGCCAGGCTTGCGGCTTCAAAATCCATTCATGGGCGTAGGCTTCAGGGAAAAAATGTATCGCCGACAAAATCATTACCATAAAAAGAATTGCAGCGGTGCGGGGTGATTGCATGGACCATTCCTTTCTTTTGGGTATACGGATTATAGGAGGGCTTGAAAAGAGCGCAGCACCCAACAAAAAAGGCCATGAGGCTGAAACGTCCATTCATGGACGGTCGCCTTCATGGCCTTTATTATATGCTGTTTGGTCTATTTTGGTTTAAAGCGATTTCTGTCGCTTTTTGCATGCAATACAATAGCTGTTCGCGGAAAGTCAAGCGGATTTAACCGATAGTCCATTGCCGCTTTCACGCTTATATTCATTTGAATAGAGGTGTTTGCAACCATCGGTATTTTGTCTGCCCGCCGGCTACGGCCCCAAACGCTTTTTCCCTAATCTTTCAATGGATACGACCGATATTAAAATCGGATCACACGTTTTGTGGCCTGATGTGACTTGAAAAATTTAACCCCTTTGAGATTTTTATGCGCTATTTATCAATTGATACCATTAAGGACGGCCAAATATTGCAGGAAGATGTCCATGACATCAACGGAAGGCTCCTTCTATCCAGGGGGCAGGCAATTGAGCCACAACACATTAGAATCTTCAGGATTTGGGGGATTGCCGAGGTTCGTGTTACTAGCGGCGAACAGGGCTGTGAAGCAGACACCGGGGTAATCGATCCCGCAAAAATGGCCCGTGTCGAAGAATCGATCCGGCCGCTGTTTGCCAAGATCGATTTGAAAGACCCGGTAATTAAAGCGGTCTATGAAAGCCTTGTCGAATATCGCTATGACCGAGACATTTTCCCGGCCCATGAAAAATTTAAGTCGGCGAAAGAACCATTGCATGTTGATCTGACGGCAAATGATATCCAACGAAAAATTCAGCGGGGCGACATCAAGCTGCCTGAAGTGCCAACGATTGTTATTAAACTCAATACGTTGATGGAAGACCCGCATGCATCGTCCAATGACGTTGCCCAGATTGTCAGCTCAAGCCCAAGCTTGTCAGCCATTATGCTCAGGATTGTCAATTCGGCGGCCTTTGGGCTGACCACCAAAGTGGACTCTATCGCGCGCGCCGTTTCATTGCTCGGCACCCGACAGATCAGTTCCCTGGCTGTGGCCATCAGCGTCATGCAGGCCTTTGGCAGCATCCCGGGCAACTTAATCGATATGTCTGCATTTATCATCCACAGCCTGTCCTGCGCCACCATTGCGCGCATCATTGCAGCGCTTGCCAATATCAGGAACACGGAACAAATTTTTATTGGCGGCCTTTTGCATGATATTGGAAAATTGATTTTATTTAAATATTTCCCCGATCAAGTGAAGGGGCTTTTAAAAATACAGGATGATGGAAATTTCAGCCAATCCCTTTTTGAGATCGAAAAAAAGTCCATCGGCATGACCCACGCCCAGATCGCCAAATTATTGCTTAAACAATGGCATTTTCCCGATCAACTCAAGGATAATGTGTTCTGCCACCACACCCCCTCCCGCGCACATTGTCCGGCCGAAGCGGCCATCATTCAATTAGCGGACATCATCGCCCATGGAACCGGCTTTGGCGGCAGTGCAGAGCGCATTATTCCCGGCTTTGACAGCAAGGCTTGGAACCACGTCGGCATGCCGGCAAACACCATCAAAATGGCCATCCGGCAGGCCACGCACCAGCTTGAAACAATAAAAGAGATCATTTTCTAAAGCGATGTCAATGACAACACCCCATACCACGGACCATTCGACCCATCCGCCATCGCAGCTGCAACAGTCAAAATGGCGGTATTTATGCGGCGCCATGGAAATTGCGCTTTCCCTTGGCGACTATCAGAAAGATGCCAACAGAACCTATACGCCGGATGAGTTTTGCGCCATGGCGCTGGACAGCATCAATAACATTATCCATTTTGACGCATCAGCTATTTACAGCGTGGAACCGGACACTTCAGATCTGATTCTGTCCGCCTCGGCCCCCATCGAAAAAAAGCGCTATATCCAAAACGAAATGGATTTTTTGATCAACCAGGGTTCCATTGCCTGGGCCTTGCGTGAAAAACGCGGGATCTGTATCTTTTCGGAAGATGGCTCGCGTCAACTGCTTTTGCATGTTATTGCCACCTATGCCAGAATACGTGGCCTGTTTATCGGCATTTTCCCCTCACAGGCCGGCCACCGGCCCGACGGCGCCAATGAGTTTTTATCCCTCATGCTGCGAAGTATGGGCACCTCTTTAGAAAGTATCGAATATATTTCCCTTTTAAACAAAAAGAACGATTTGTTGCATCAACAGGTAACTGAAAAGGTGGAGATACTGCTTCGCCAGGAAAGACAACTTGCCAACACCCGCAAGTTAAATGCGGTTGCCTCACTGGCCGGCGGCATAGCACATGAATTCAACAATGCGCTGACGTCACTGACAGGGTATAATGATTTGATCAAAATGGATTATAAAGATGCCCGCAAAGTTCACGGCTATTCGGAAAAATCCACGCCGGTGCTGGACCGGCTGGCCTCGTTGACCCGTCAACTGCTGTCCTATTCGCGCGGGGGAAAGTATAAAACGGAAAATATTTTACTTAAAACACTCATCGACGACTGCCTGTGCAAGCTTAAGAAACAGTTGAATGACAGTATTCGCGTTTTGGTCGACTTTGAAGATGCCGAAATCAGCATAGAATGCGACGTCAAACAGATGCAGGAAGTACTCCGCGCGGTTGTCACCAATGCCATTGAAGCCATCAGTGAGAAAGGCCGAATTGAAATCACCGTTAAAAAAGCAGCTGCGGAAGTCTTTGCCGAAAATGGCCAGGCCAACCTGTGCCCTGGTGAATATGTTTCTTTGGAAATCAAGGACAATGGCTGCGGTATGGATCAAAACACCAGGGACCGGATGTTCGAGCCTTTTTTTTCAACCAAGTTTACCGGCCGCGGCCTGAGCATGGCCGCTGTCTATGGAATTTTAGAAAACCATCAGGGCGCCATATTCGTGGACAGCACGCCAGGACGCGAAACAACCGTCAACATTGTCTTGCCCTTGCCTTAAATGGAACGCCGGAAAGCCGATCGGCCGGGCACCCAACTGAGGCTGAACGGCAGCAGCGCCATCAATAATCTTTGACTCCCTCAAAAAGTTCAAACCGCGCGATCCTTTCTCCCCCATGCCGCCTGCCGGGGGACCTTGGCTGCATTGATGGCGAACCAATCCAGTAAAAGCGCAACGATCGCTATCTGATCGCCTTCAAAGATGGCCGATACGTTCATGGGGCGGCCCAACGGTCAACAGATAGACGACGGAACGGGAAAAGAAAGGCAGCCGTTGCACTTTGGTGGAATTTGGCGTTATAAGATGACATCAAAAGAGCACTGGATCACCTGTCTGGAAAATTCTGGCAACTATTGACGGCAGCACAGGCATCACGATGAATCAGTTTTCCGGCATCAGTCTTAAAACGCGATTGTACCTGCTGGTTTTGGCGGCATTCATTCCGGTGACGGTTCTTATCGTTTATGTTGCCGAAGAACAAAAAACGATCGAGAAGAACGCCATATTGCACAAAACCAAGCTGCTGGCGCAGGCCGCGGCCGATACGGAAAACCTGCAGCTGGAGTCCACCCGAAATCTGCTTTTTGCCATAGCCGAATCCTTCCAGGCGATGGATGGCCAACCGGATCGGCTCTCCGGCTTACTGGCCAATCTGGCGGGTCACGCCACAGGGTACGCGGTGTTCGGCATCCTTGATCCATCGGGCCACCTGATCGCCGGCAGCGACCCGTCGACAATGGAACACGCCTACGATGATCGAGAATGGCTGGCGGCCAGCCTCAAACAGAAAAGCCTGACCATGGGGCCGTATCATGGTGAACGCATCAGCAGGGAGCCGGTCATCTATTTCGCGCGGCCCGTCTTTGACAGCCGCCGGAAAACCGTTGCCGTGGTTTTTGCCGCCCTGAAACTGAACTGGATGAACCGCAGTGTTTTCAAGCAACTGGCCGAGCTGCCAAAAGGCTCACGGTTGACCCTCATCGATGAAAATCAGATATTGCTGGGTTATGAGGTGGATACGGCCCGTTGGACCGTGCCGCAACATCTCGACCCGGCACTTCAGCGGCATATGATCAACCATTCATCAGGTTCGTTCGTGGCTGTCGATGAAAAAGGAGAGAGCCGGATCTATGCCCTTGACCACTTGAAAAGCGCCTTGCGGCAAGGCCGCGTCTCTGTTGTTCTGGAAATCCCCGAAAAGGTGGCCCTGGCTGCATCGGTCCGCATTTTTTGGCGTAATCTGGCCCTTCTGGCCATTTCGGCGCTTATCGCGGTTTTTTCCATCTGGTGGGTTGCTGACTTTTTCATCCTTCGGCGCGTCGGGTTGATGGTTCGAGCCGCCCGCCGCCTGGCAGCCGGCGATCTCCAGGCGCGTATCGGCCGAATCGGCGCCCGCGACGAGTTGAGTCATCTTGCCGGGGTATTTGACGAGATGGCCGGTTCGCTGCAGACGCGCATTGAACAGGAAATTCAGGTTACGGACGCGCTGAAACGCTCCCGGGAACAGCTTCGTCAACTGACAGCCTACCAAAACGACGTTCGCGAACAGGAACGTATCCGCATCGCCCGCGAAATCCACGACCAACTGGGCCAGTCGCTGACCATTCTAAAAATGGACCTCTCCTGGATTAAAAAACATAGGTCGGCGGCAGATAGCCCGATGGATGAGAAGATGGCCGCCATGTCCCGGGTCATCGAGGACGCCATGGAAGATCTGCATGCGGTCACGGCTGAACTGCGGCCGGTAATTCTGGACGATTTCGGGTTGGCGGCCGCTATTGAATGGCAGGTGGAAGCCTTTCGCAATCGCAGCGGAGTCGGCTGTCGTTTTGAAAATGATGGTTTCGAACCGGATCTGCCCAAGGATCATGCAACGGCTCTTTTTCGGATTTTTCAAGAAATCTTGACCAACACCATTCGCCATGCCAAAGCCGATGAGGTCGTTGTATGCCTGGAAAATCACGAAGACGAACTTATGTTCCAAGTCACGGATAACGGCTGCGGCATCACCGAAGATCAGATTAACTCTCCCCGTGCATTCGGCCTGCTCGGCATTCGTGAACGCCTCATCCCCTTCGGCGGCCGGGTGACTTTTGAAGGTTGGCCGGATCGGGGAACCTGTGTCACCATCCATCTGCCTTTGCCTCAGGAGGGAGTCCCGCTATGATCAAAGTCGTCATCGCCGATGATCACCCCATAGTACGCGCCGGGTTGAAACAGATCATCACGGAACAAGCCGATATCATCGTCGCCGGTGAAGCATCCAACGGCGCTGCCCTGCTGGACCTTGTCCGACGCCATGATTACGACGTTATCCTGTTGGACCTGACCATGCCGGGAATGGACGGACTGGATGTACTCAAACAGCTGAAAATCGAAAAACCCCACCTGCCGGTGGTCATCCTGACCATTCATCCGGAGTCTCAATATGCGTTAAGAATATTGAAAGCCGGTGCGTCAGGTTACCTGACCAAAGCAAGCGCCGACGAAGATTTGATCAAGGCAATCCGCAAGGTACACCGGGGCGGCAAATACATCAGCCCGTCCCTGGCGGAAAAAATTGCTTTTGCTCTGGACGAAGGCACGCACCAACTGCCCCATGAGGCCCTGTCGGACCGTGAATATCAGGTGCTCTGCCTGATCGGCGCAGGCAAAACGGTCTCCCAGATCGCCGACGGACTGGCCCTGAGCGTCAAGACGATCAGCACCTACCGCGCCCGCATTCTTGAGAAAATGCACTTACAGAACAACGCCGAACTCATCCACTATGCAGTTCAAAACGGCCTGGTGGATTAGCCCGCCGTCCATCCATACAATAGCTCAACCCGCCTGCCCCCCCTTTTTGGTTCCAGCCAACCGGGCGTTATTTTGCGTCGGACAAACACTGACATGACCTCCCTCCCGCGGCCTACATCAAGATCAGACAGCCACTGATTTCCCATTTGGCCCCCAGCCCTTATTATGCAACCAAAGAAAAGGAGCCGGCCAATGAAACAGGTGCTGATCATAGACGATTCTCTCCAAGTCCGCGAACGAATTGCCGCACTTCTGGCCGAGTCCCCGCAGATCCACATCGCCGGCCAGGCCGGCAACGGCCACGATGCCCTCGATGCGGTTCAGAGCCTGAGACCCGACACGGTCATTCTCGATATTCGCCTGCCCGACCAGAGCGGCATCGAGCTGCTCAAGATATTCAAGGCGCGCTATCCGGAAATGAGGGTCATCATGCTGACCAACCACGACAATGCGCTCTACCGGCAACAGTGCCGACAGCGGGGTGCAGACCATTTTTTGAGCAAGACCAAGGAGTTTGAAAAAATTGTCGACACGATCATCAACAATCCAGCGTACTGAAATTCAGCCTACGCCTCAACGAAAGGAACATATCATGGAAACTTTCAACAATATTCTCGTCGTCAGCCGTTCCACCCAGCGTTGCATTAAGGTGCTGCGTACAGGCATCGCCCTGGCCCGCAAATTCAACGCCCGCCTGCATGTTCTTCATATCATACATGATCCTTTCAGCCTGAATGGCTGGAACCTTCCGATCCCGTCCCTGGACGAAGACTACAAATCGATGGTGGCCAAGGCGAAAGTCGAACTGGATCAACTGCTTGAGGCCGAAAAAGGCGAAGGGCTGGTGATTAACGAATGGGTTAAAGATGGCAATCCGGTCGATGCCATTCAGGAGGCGGTGGAAAGCAATAATGTGGATTTGATTCTCATGCTGGCCCACAAAGAGGGCCGTCTCGAACACTTCCTCTTCGGCAAAACCAACGATGCCATTACACGCCGTTTGCCGGCTACGCTGATGCTCGTCAAATAAGGAGACAGATCATGGTCAAATCCCTGTACCGCATGATCGCCGGTTCGGACAAGCTGGAGAATATCTGCTCCGGACCATCCACCGATTCAGATGCCCTCATCATCAATGAGGCCCAGTTGATCCTGGCTGAAAAGCGCACCTCAATGGCGGCCATGCGCACAGGTATTGCCGTGTTTGCCCTGCCATTGTCAGTGCTGGGCCTGCTGATTGCCACCTCGCGGTATTACGATCTGCTGCATGTGCTGCCGCTGATTGTCCCGTTGGCTGCGATGCTCCTGGCATTGATTGTCCTGGGCAGTTATCTGATCCTCCGGGCCTTGAGGAACATGCACCGGTACGACCGAATGATCCGTCAACTCAAAACGTGCCACAGCAAACTGTCCGAATTTCTCGATTAGGGGCAGAAGGAAAACTATGTGCAAAAACAAGAAAATTACCCTTTACCAAAAGAATAAATAGGCTGCACGAAGCCTTTGATCGGGCCAACCCGAAAGCCTGTGATGAACCGGCGCGGACGGACTTGCGAAGGCAGCGGATCAAGGAGAAATAAGATTATGGACAAAAACCAGATCGCAACGAAAGTTGCCCAACAGACACCAACCGATGAACTGATGAAACAGCTCAGCACGACCCCGGAGGGTCTCTCCCAAGACGAAGCCCGTCGAAGACTGGAACAGTACGGTCCCAATGAAATCACGGAAAAGACCGACCGACCGATCATCAAATTGCTGGGCTACCTGTGGGGGCCGATCCCCTGGATGATCGAGGCGGCGGCAATCCTCTCTCTCGTTGTCCACCACTGGGTTGACCTGGGCATCATTGTCTCCCTGCTTCTATTCAACGCCGTAGTGGGCTTCTGGCAAGAGTATCAGGCCGGCAATGCCATAGCCGCCCTAAAGAAGAAACTGGCCCTGAACAGCCGGGTGCTGCGCGGGGGCGCCTGGCAACAGCTGAACGCCCGCGAGCTGGTACCCGGCGATATCATCCGCCTGCGGGCCGGAGATATCATTCCGGCCGATGCCAAGCTCATTGACGGCAATTACCTCAGCGTTGACCAGTCCGCCCTCACCGGTGAATCCCTTCCCGCCGGCAAAGAGAAAGGCGATGTGATCTATTCGGGCTCCGTCGCCAAGCAGGGAGAGATGATCGCCCTGGTCACCACCACCGGCGCCCAGACCTATTTCGGTCACACCGCCCGGCTGGTGGAGGGCGCCGGCCAGGCGTCCCACTTCCAGAAAGCCGTTCTGCACATCGGCGACTACCTCATCTACATCAGCCTTGCCCTCGTGGCGGTGCTGATCATCGTTCAGCTCTTCCGCGGATCCAGTTTCACGGAGTTGCTTCAGTTTGCCCTGATCCTCACCGTGGCCTCGATACCTGTAGCCATGCCGGCCGTGCTGTCCGTAACCATGGCTGTAGGTGCCATGGCGCTTTCCAAAATGAAAGCCATTGTCTCGCGCCTGGAATCGGTGGAAGAGATGGCGGGAATGGATATTCTCTGCTCGGACAAAACCGGAACCCTTACCCAGAACCGTCTCACCCTGGGTGAGCCACAGACTTTCGAAGGTGTTGACGCCGATGAACTGATCCTGGCTGCGGCCCTGGCCTCCAAGGCTGAAAACAATGACAGCATCGATACGGCAGTGATCGATGCCCTCGCCGATCCCGGCGTCCTGGGCCGCTTCAAGTCGCTGGCGTTCACGCCCTTCGATCCGGTGGGCAAACGAACCGAAGCGACCGTTGGCGACCCAAACGGCCGTCCATTCAAAGTCACCAAAGGCGCACCCCAGGTGATTATGGATTTGGCCGGCCTCGATGGAAAGACACGCCAAAAGGCCGATGGGATAGTCAACCGTCTGGCCCAGAAGGGCCAGCGCACCCTGGGAGTGGCGCGTACCCTGGAGGCCGGCGGGCCGTGGCAGTTTCTGGGCATCCTGCCTCTGTTCGATCCGCCGCGCGTGGACTCAGCCGAAACCATTGCCCAGGCGCAGGCGCATGGCATTCAGGTCAAGATGATCACCGGTGACAACCTGGCCATTGCCCGGGAAACTGCGGGCAAGCTGGGGCTGGGCAAAAATATCCGGAACGCTGACCAGCTGCTGGGCAACGCCCTCTCTTCGGACGGCGACGATCTCGCGGCCCGCATCGAAGGTGCCGATGGCTTCGCCCAAGTTTTCCCCGAGCACAAGTTCAGCATCGTCAAGACGCTCCAAAACAAAGGTCACATCGTCGGCATGACCGGGGATGGGGTCAACGATGCCCCGGCCCTGAAGCAGGCCGATGTCGGCATCGCTGTCAGCGGCGCCACCGACGCGGCCCGGGCGGCAGCCGATCTGGTTTTGACGGCACCGGGTCTGTCGGTGCTGGTACGCGCGGTGGAGGAGGCCCGTCGAATTTTCGAACGCATGAACAGTTATGCCGTCTACCGCATTACGGAGACGATCCGCATCATGATTTTTGTTGTCCTGGCCATGGTCGTATTCAACTTCTACCCGATCACGGCCATCATGATCATCCTGCTGGCCTTTCTCAACGATGTGCCGATCATGACCATCGCCTACGACCACACCGGGCTGGAGCCCGGGCCGGTGCGCTGGGACATGCGCCGCATCATCGCAGTCTCGTCGATCATGGGCCTGACCGGTGTGGCCGGCAGTTTTCTGATGCTCTACATCGCCCTTGACCTGCTGCATCTGAGCATTCCCCAGGTGCAGACCTACATCTTTCTGAAGATGGCGGTTTCCGGGCACCTGACCCTGTTCGTCGCCCGCAGTAAAGGCTTCTTTTTAAAAAAGCCCCATCCTGCCCCGGTAATGATCTGGTCGGCCCTGGCCACAAAGGTCATCGGCACCCTCCTGGCCGCTTACGGGTTTGGCCTGATCACACCCATCCGCTGGAGCGAAATTGCACTGATCTGGGGCTATTCAATCCTGTGGGCATTTCTAACCGACTGGACCAAAACCCGTGTCTATCGGAACTTTAATCTGCGCGGTAAGCGTCATGGCCGGTTCTTGGAAACGGTTCGACACCACCTGGCACCGCATACGACCCATGGCGGGGTTCATCCATAGACCACCATTGTCTGCGACATGCGCCGTAGACCGGTGGCCCGCACCCTGCAATGGGACATCGCATCAATGATAGAAAAGGCAGATAGAACGATGGAAAACAATTGGAAACAACACCATATTATCAATCTTTATTTCTCAATTCTGCTGGCTCTGCTGCTGTGCGTAATCATCACCCCTTTGTTGATCCGGCAGGGGATTTCAATCACCGGCCGTTTTATGGTCGAAGAAGAGGTGTTCGAAACCGTCCTGATCCTTGCTCTTTTCGCAATTTCCTTCCTGGTTATGAAAAGCTTCATGAATCGCCTCAAGGCCTATCAGCAGGAAGCACATCGGGCGGTTCACGATAAATCCAGGTTAGCGTCACGGCTGGCGGATGCGTTTACCTATATCGGCAAGGTCAATGTGGAGCTTCAGGAGATGGAGTCGGTGCTTTTCGGGGTCGACGCCTACCCGCAGAGCAGAAGGGAATTTAAACAGCTCGTCGATCGACTGGCCTCAAGGGCGATGACCATTGCCGCCACCCCCTGGCTGGTTGTTCGCATGATCGACCGGCATAGCGGCCGGACCATCAACGAGCATGCCGTTCAACGCCCGTTGAGCCTTATCCCGTCGGTCAACATGGGCAATCGGGCACTGATTGACGGTCAGCGGGTCGATGGTTTGCAAACCATCGGTCCGCGGCAGTCCAATCTTGATCTTCTGACGGTTTTCATCCTTCCGGCAGCGGCCATTCCAAAAGAGAAAACCGTCCTTCTCGCCGCTATCCTCAACCAGATCGAAATGCTCTTCATCCTAAACAACGCAGGCTGCATCCGACCGATGCACGCCAGCGATAACATCGTAAAGGAGATTGGCCATGATTCCCATCACTGAAATCCATCCCATGCTGGTACACTTTCCCATTGTCCTGTGGATCAGCGCAGAAGCCATTGCCGTGGCTGTCCTGATCCGCGGAGGCGATTTGAGCGCCCGGCAACACTGGTCCACCACCGCTTTTTACAGCCTTCTGACAGGAACCGTGTTTGCCGCCCTATCGGCTATTTTCGGGAACATCGCCCTGGACCACGCCGTGGCGGCAGGTTTTGCGGCCGCCCCGATGGAACTCCACGAAACCGTTGCCGTAATCACGTTGAGTGTCTTCGCCCTGCATACTGTCCTTCGGCTGCTGGCCATCTGGCGTCGATACCCCCTTGCCGGCATCCGCGGCTGGCTGTCCGAGCTGCCTGGTTTGGCCGGCATCGGCGGTTTGCTGGCGACTGCCTACCTCGGCGGTGAACTGGTCTACCATATGGGCGTCAATGTTATGGTCCATTGACCATCGCAACCCTTTATTGATCTGCAGTCCCGAATCGTCAGCAATTTACGTAGCCGGCTTTTGTGGAAGCTTGAAATCGTACGCACTGGCCCGAACAGAGCGATCCATCCATGACCAGTTTCGGCCCCAAGATTGATGCAAAAAGGCGTGGCTGTCATGCCTGGGGCCGGGGCACCCACCGTTGTCTCCATGCCAGGCGACCAGGGCCAATATCGGCTGTGGTATTTGCAATCCCATCGTACGTGCGATAGACTGGTCCAATCATGCATAGCCAATTCCTCCGGTTAGTCTCCTTCAATGGGCTTTCCCGGGGAATTCACTATATTTTTTCTCACCGGATCCGAAAAACCCCTCCGGGCCCTCCACCTTAAATGGAGGGCCAAGATCTATACGCAAGGCCTTCTTTGAATTGCAGGAGCGGCTTTCAGTCGTGACAGATGCGCTTGCGATGGGTCAAATCGCGGCTGAAAGCCGCTCCTGCAATCTTTTATAACCGCATCGCCCTTTAAGTTAATGGCATTGATTTAAACCCCATAACGATGCCTTGTTCCGGGATATGAATGAACGCCTGAAAGGGTCACGGTGACCTCTTGCCCAGAACGGTTGGTGGACAAAGATGAATTGCTATTTTGCGGAAAGATCTCTCTTGCGCCATAGACGGTAGGCGCCTTCGATGATAAAAGCCAGGGCCAGCATGGCGGTCAAGACCCAGATGTGGGCCGGATTATGCCCACCGGTATACCGAATCAGGCTGGCCAGGGCCCCCAGACAAAGAAGGGTGCCCAGAACGGAGATCCAGCACCGGCTGCCGGTTTGTCGCGCCAAACGAGCATTGGCGGCATTGACTGCTGCGAAAATCAGCAGAAAGCCGGCACTGCCCATTGTGGAAATGCTCGACAGGTCGAAAAAATTGGCCACCAGCAGGGTTGCCCCGGCAGTAATCACCAAACCTTCCACGGGGCGGTTCCACAGCTTGCGCTCCAGCATCTCGGGCAGTTCCCCATCCTTGGCTATGGTGTAGCTGAGCCGTGCAGCGCCGTAGAGCGTGGCGTTGATGGCGGAAAGGGTGGAGAGCAATGCCGCCAGGGTGACCAGCAGATAACCCAACGATCCCAGAAAAGGCCGCGCCGCTTCGGCCAAAGCGTAGTCCTTGGCATCCACGATCCGCTGTACCGGCAGATTGCCGACGGTGACCGCGGCCACCATCACATACAGCAAAATCACGAACCCGACGGCTGAGTAATAGGCCCTCGGCAGAGTACGGCCAGGATTGCGGACGTCTCCGGCCGTATTGGCGATCAGCTCGAAACCTTCGTAGGCCAAAAAGATAATCATCGAGCCCGCAAGGATAGCCGTCGCGTCCGGCCAACGGGCGGCAGCCAGGCGGGAAGCGTCTATGGTCCAGGCCCCCACGGCAATGAAGAAGAGCAGGATAGCGATTTTGACCGCCACGATCCATTCCTCGGCCACACCAATCATTTCAACGTTGAGAAAATTGAGGCCCGTGACCGTGACCACCGCCATGCAGATCAGAACATGTTTCCAGACCAGGCGGGATTCTTCGGGAAACATGGCTGCGCCGTAACTGCCAAACGCGTAGGCATATAAGGAGAGCATCACAATGTAACTGATCCAGAGCAAAATATTGGCTGTGCCGGTCAGCAGTCCTGAGCCAAATGCCTGATCCAGAAAGGTGACGGTGCCGCCCTGCCCGGGAAAGGTTACCGAAAGGCGCGCATAGGCATAAGCGGTCACCATGGCCACAAGCCCGGCGGCCAGGAATGCCACCGGCGCTGCACCGCGGGTCATTTGCACGGACAACCCCAGCACCGCGAAAATGCCCCCCCCGACCATTCCGCCGATACCCATGGCGACCACTGACAAATATCCTATTTTCTGATCGGATTGATCCATGGGTTAAGGTTCCTTTCCTGGGTGTTGCTGTTTTAAGCGGCCTGCATCCCATATCCCCCAAACATCCGTCAGGGATTAACGCGCCGCGGCCAGCTGAGGTTTTTCACTTCGGGCTGCCGGTCCCGACGATCGGGCCGGCCCCAGGATCCGCTGGATATCCTTTCCATCGATTTTCTCTTTTTCCAAAAGCAGCCTGGACATGGTTTCCAGTTCACTGCGATGCGCACTCAATATCTGGCGAGCCGACTGGTAGGCGGCATCAATGATTTCCTGGGTTTCGTTGTCAATGAGCGTCTCCAAGGTCTCCGAACGACGCTGCATGGCGGGCCCCTGACCGAGAAAGGGATTGGCGGAGACCTTTTCAACCAGCGACCGGTTGGGCATCTGTTCGCTCATCCCATATACCATGAGCATGTTGCGGACGATATCGGCCACTTTTTCAAGATCGTTGGCGGCACCGGTGGAGACTTCGCCGAAGATCAATTCTTCCGCTGCACGGCCGCCCAGCAGACCCTTGATCTTGCCCAGCAGCTCGCTGCGCGACATGAGAAAACGATCTTCCAGGGGCGTTTGTATGGTATATCCCAGGGCGCCAATGCCCCGGGGAATAATCGACACCTTCTGGACCGGGTCGGCCCCCGGGGTAAGGTGGCCAACAATAGCGTGGCCGGCTTCGTGGCAGGCCACTACCTGGCGCTCGTGGGGGTTGATCAGCTTGTTCTTCTTTTCCAGACCGGCGATGATCCGCTCGATGGCGTCCTGAAAATCCCCCTGGCAAACAGCCGCTTTCTCTTTGCGTGAAGCCAGCAGCGCGGCCTCGTTGCAGACATTGGCGATCTCGGCACCGGCGAATCCGGGCGTTTCGGCCGCCAACTTACGGAAGTCGACCTGGTCATCAAGCGTAAAATCGCGTGTATGCACGGCGAAAATATCTATTCGGCCCTTCAAATCAGGCCGGTCCACCAAAATCTGACGATCGAAACGTCCCGGACGCAGCAGGGCCGGATCAAGCACTTCGGGTCGGTTGGTGGCGCCCATAATGATAATGCCGGCCTGGGGATCGAAGCCGTCCATCTCTGTGAGCAGCTGGTTGAGAGTATTTTCATGTTCGTCATTACGGCTGATGGCGATGCCCTGGGAACGGGTTTTGCCCACGGCATCCAGTTCGTCGATGAAGATGATGCATGGGGCCTTGCCGTTGGCATCCTTGAACAGATCGCGCACCCGGGCAGCCCCCACGCCAACAAACATCTCCACAAAATCGGAACCGCTGAGGTTGAAAAAGGGCACGCCGGCCTCACCGGCCACAGCCCTGGCCAACAGGGTTTTGCCTGTGCCTGGCGGGCCGATTAAAAGGATCCCCTTGGGCAGCTTAGCGCCCAACCGGGTGTAGCGCTCCGGGTTTTTGAGAAATGAAACCACCTCCTTGACTTCCTCGACGGCTTCGTCCACACCGGCCACATCGTTGAACGAGACCTTCTGAGAGGGGTCAACGGCATAGATACGGGCCTTGTTCTTGCCCACATCCAGGAAACCTGCGCTTTTGCCCATGCGGCGTGCCAGGAAGCGCCCCAACAGGATCAAAAACGCCAAGGGCAAAATCCAGTTGGAAAGGAAATTCGAAAGCCAGTGGGATTCGATTTTGCCGCGGTAGTCCACCCCATGGGCCTGCAGGTCGGCAATCAGCTTCGGATCATTGAGACGGTTGACGACAAACTGGCGTTCAGCCTGCCGCTTGGCCTTGTCGTTGAACAAGCCAAAATCCAGGTTCCAGGGCGCCTTTTTGAGGGGTGGCTGGAACGCGGTAGATTTTTTCCCGACGCGGCCATCGGCTGCAGCGGGGGCTTTTTCTATTCCGAAAATGCGGTCCGGTTCGACAATCACACTGCTAATCCGTTCACCCGCAAGAAGATTCCGGAAGCTGCTGTAGGAGATCTCCTTGACTGCGGCACCGCTGAAGAAGATCGATTCGAGCAAGATGATCGACAAAAAGACCAAGGAATAATATCCTAGCGAGAACTTGTGCTGCTGTTTCATATTGACCTCCCATGGGGCGTTCCGTACGAGATTTATCAACCAATCGTCACCTGAACAAATCCGCTCTGCCCGGTGCGGTGATCCAGGGCCTTTAGCAGAACCTGCTGGTTGGACGGCAGAGCCTTGATCAGGGCCACGAATCCCTCGACCCCCTGAACGGGTACGTTGTTGACATCCAGGATCACATCATCCTTTTCAAATCCGGCTTTTTTTAAAGAACCGCCCGCGGCCACCGATGCGATGGCAACGCCCTGGCCCGGTTCCAGACTGTATTCCCGAATCTCGTCAGCTTTCAGGGGTCGCACCACCACACCCAGACGATCTTCCAGTGAGGCGGCGATCCGGCGAACGGCCTCATCCAGGCTACCGATGGTGACCGTCAAATCAACGGGTTTGCCATCCCGCGCCACGGTCAGGCTCGCCTTGTCACCCACCGGTGTATCGCCCACCCGGCGCTGCAGGGCGGCCGCATCTTCCACCGGTTGGCCCTGGAATTTGACCACCAGGTCATCCTTTTTTAGTCCCGCCGCATCGGCCGGGCTGTTCGGGACGACATCGGCGATCAGGGCGCCTTTGCTGTCCTTGAGTTTCATGGATTTGACCTGCTCGGGCGTCAGGTCACGGATGCTCACACCCAGCCAGCCGCGGATCACCTTGCCATGGTCGATCAGGGCCTGGGCCACATGAACGGCCATGTTGCTGGGAATAGCAAAACCGATTCCTTCAAAACCGCCCGACTGGGACGCAATGGCCGCATTGACACCCACGACCTGCCCCGCCAGATTGAGCAGCGGCCCGCCACTGTTGCCTGGATTAATGGCCGCGTCGGTCTGCAGATAATCCTGGTATGATGTCGGGTCGAGGACACCGTGACGGTGCTTGGCACTGATGATTCCCTGGGTGACGGTTTGGTCGAGCCCACGGGGATGGCCAATAGCCACCACCCAGTCGCCGACTTCCATCCGGTCCGAATCGCCAAAGGTCACCGCAGGCAATTTCTCGTCGGTGGCAATTCGGATCACCGCAAGATCGGTTTTAGGGTCCGTACCCACCAGTTTGGCCGGACAGGAGGTGCCATCGGCCAGCAGCACATTGATCTCGGTCGCCCCGGCAACCACGTGGTTATTGGTCAGAATATTACCCTTATCGTCGATGAGCATGCCGGTTCCCAAGCCTCTCAATTCCTGCTTGAATTTGCGAGGCGCCTGAGGGCCATTGAAAAAGAAATGGAAAAACGGATCGTTGCCGAAAGGCATCATGGGGTTGGAAATTTCCCGGCGTTGGGTGACATCGATGTGAACCACAGACGGTATGTTATCCCGGGCCACCTGGGCGATGGCTGTTTTCCAGCCGCCCATTGAACCATCGACAGCCGTCGGATGAGCATCCGTATCCTTGGTCACGGATGCCACCGCAATTTCGTTTGAAGGCGACTGACACTGGGTCATTCCCAGAGCCAGCACAAGCATGAAGGACGCCAGCAGATAACGCAGGTGGTTTTTTTTTCGAGCAGCCATTGTTCTCTCCTTTGTTTGCGGGTTGACTTCTCCATATTGTTTAATTCCAAACTTGGATAGAAATGTAAGCCCGCCGGCCCAGAAAGAGTATAAGCGCGCTTCCGATTACAGTGTAGGAACCCACTGGTTTTTTTTGTCAGGAAATATCCTACGACATGGGCACCGGGGCCCTTTTTCCAAGTGTTGCGGCTTTCTCGAGGGCCTTGACGCCGGGGCGTTGCCTTTGCCTACACCCATTGCCTACGACATCTGTACCCTCAAAGTGGATCTGCGTCCCGAACTGGCCGCCCCTTTGGGAAAACTGGAGCGCCGAAAATCTCATCGACGGCCAATTGGGCAGAGGGCATGGCGATGCCAACCAGCACGGCAAACCCGTAGAAATAAGTATTTGCCCTGCCCAAAGCCGAAACCCTGACGCAGCTCTGCTTTAACCCCTATACCGTGGAATCGTCGGACCGATGGGCCAAGAACATTGCGGTTGCGGTTTCCTCCGAGGGACCCCAACAAAGGATTTTACCGAATTTATGTTCAACTGAAGTCACATTTTAGAATTCAACGTTCGGTTTGCATAGCCGGTGGCTTCAGGGCGGTGGCAATTTTCCAGCACCAGCGCCGCGCGGTTGGGAAGGTAAAGGCTCAACCGGTCCGGGGGATGCCCGGGCCGGGAAGGCGGCAAGGTGAAATGCCTTTGGGCATTGTCCACTCTGTTGTAGCCGCCGAATTCGGCGTTGTCGGAGTTTAGAACAATTCTGTACTGGCCGCCGGGTGCGGCGAAGCGGTAGTCGCTGAACGACTTGACGGGATGGAAGTTAAAGGCGAAGAGCAAATTATTGCGCTCGAAAACCAGCACCTTGTCTTCGTTGTGCGCCCATAGCTGCCGCGGCGCGGCCGACTCAAGAAGCTTGCAGTCGGTGGCCAGTTTGATGGCCGCTTTGTCGAACAGATCCAGTTGCCGGTATTTGAGTTGCGGATCGTCTTTCAAACGCCATTGCCGCCTGGCGTAGTGATAAGACCAGTTGTTGCCTTGCCGGGGAAAATCGATCCACTCGGGATGGCCGAATTCGTTGCCCATGAAGTTCAGGTAGCCATCGCCGGCGGTGGCCAGGGTGATCAGGCGAATCATTTTGTGCAGCGCCATGCCGCGATCCACGATCATATCACTGCTATGGACGGACATATGATCATACATGGCTTCGCCGATGAGTCGAAAAATCAGGGTTTGATCGCCCACCAGCGCCTGGTCGTGAGATTCCGCATAGGAGATGGTTTTTTCATCGTAGCGCCGGTTGGTCAGCTCAAACCACAGGCGATCCATATCCCAATCCTCATCCCGTGTGTCCTTGATGAGCTTGATCCAGTGGTCGGGAATACCCATGGCAAACCTGTAATCGAATCCGATTCCGCCTTTTTCCCGGGGACGCGCCAGGGTCGGCATGCCGCTGACGTCTTCGGCAATGGTGACGGCATCGGGTCTCAGGTCGTGAATCACCTGGTTGGCCAGGGCCAGATAAGCCAGTGCGTCTTCATCCACATCGTCGCCAAAATAATCGTCATATCCGGTGAATGCTTTTTCAAGTCCGTGATGCTGGTAGAGCATGGAGGTGACACCATCGAAACGGAATCCATCCACCTTGAACTCGTCCAACCAATAGCGGCAATTGGACAGCAGAAAATGGAGCACTTCGGGTTTGGCATAATTGAATAGCCGTGAATCCCAGAGATGGTGGCGCCCCCGCTCTCTGGCATGAAAAAACTGATATTCGGTTCCATCGAACCGGCCGAGGCCCTCCACTTCATTGTTCACCGCGTGGGAGTGCACCAAATCGATGAGCACGGCAAGCCCCATACCGTGAGCGGTGTCCACAAGGGCTTTGAAGTCATCGGGGGAACCAAAGCGTGACGAAGGCGCAAAGAAGCTGGAGATATGATAACCGAACGAGCCGTAGTAGGGATGTTCGGGAATGCCCATGATTTGAAGGGTATTGTAGCCGGATGTCTTGATACGCGGTAAAATGTTGGCGGCAAACTCAGCGTAGGTACCGACCCGTGCATCCTCCTGGGCCATGCCCACGTGCACTTCGTAAACCAGGGGCGGCGTTTGGAAAACACGGAAATCCGGATGGCGCCAGCGATAAGGTCTATCCGGCCGCCACACCTGGGCATTGAAAATCAGGGTCTGCGGATCCTGCACCACCCTGCGGGCCCATGCGGGAATGCGGTCACCGCTGCCGCCGGCCCAATGGATGCGCAGGCGGTAAAGGGTTTGGTGGCGCAACCGGTCGGCGGGAAGACGAATCTCCCAGACGCCGTGCTCTGTAATCCGGCGGCAGGCGAAATCGACCCTTTCCTGCCAGTCGTTCATATCGCCCACAAGATAAACGGCTGTGGCATTGGGCGCCCATTCCCGAAACAGCCATTGGTCGTCACGGAAATGAAGGCCAAAATACTCATGACCGGAAGCAAAATCCGCCAGAGGCCGGCCACCGGCCGCAAGGGCTTTGGCGGTTTGGCGGATATGCGCCATGCGCCTGGCCAATATCTTGCGGTAGGGTTCAAGATACGGGTCTTCCTTCAGCAGCAGGGCAAGGCGGGTTTCTTCAGTTGTCATAAGGCCTATATTCCCGTTGGAGCTGATTGAACCATACCGTGGATCAGCGGTCCATTAAATTGGCATCAGTGGATCAGCGGCCGCTCGAGCATCTTTTCGTACAGGTCGATATACTGGCGCGCATTGAATTCGTGGGTAAACACTTCAAGTCCCTGCCGCATAATCCGGGACACCTGGCTTTCTTTGAACCGATCCGGCTGTTGGTAAAAAGCCATGGCTTGGTCGATGGCCCACATCAGCCCCCCGGAATCATAGGTTTCAAAAAGGAACCCGCTGCCTGTGTCATTTCCCGCATCCAGGTGCACCACCGTATCGTGAATACCGCCGGTATCATGGGCCACAGGAAGGGCGCCGTAAATCTGGCCGATCATCTGGGGCAGGCCGCAGGGCTCGAAACGCGACGGCATGAGAACGAAATCGGATGCCCCATAGGCCATGTGCTCCAGCCGTTCACTGAAATCGCAGACGGCAACCCGGTGATGAAACTGATGGTGGTTGACGATGTCGCGAAACACGGCCTGGTAATCGCCGTTGGCAACGAAAACCACCTGGAGATTGTCCTCCCAGTACTTGGAAAGCACAGCGTAGAAAATGTCGGCCAGCAGCTGGCACCCTTTCTGGATCGGATCCAGGCGCGACGGCCAGAAAAAAACAGGTGCCTGGGGGTTTTCTTCCAGGCCCAGCATTTTTTGCAGCACCTTTTTGTTCTCTTTTTTCCGCGCTGGATGGTCATCGGGCCCGTAACGGACCGGAAGGAGCTCGTCCTGATCCGGACGAAAGCCGGGATCGGGGGCATTGAGAATTCCCGCGGCGCAATCCGCATGGACTTTATTGGTCAGTTGCTGCCTCAGGTTGTCTTCCACAAAGCCATGGCGCCCCTGCACGATTTCATCGAGAAAATGCCGGCTGACGGTATTGACAAAGTGGGCGGCAAATACGCCGCTGGCCAGAAAATCCACCGGGTTGTCTTCCCGCGCCGCCTCGTACTCGTGGGCAAAGTGGGTGTAGTAGAGGTGGTGCCAGAAATAGGCGGCATCGATACCGCGGTCCTCGATATGGGCCAGGCTGGTTTTGACGGTATGGATATTGTGGATGGTGAACAGGCAGGGAATTCCCATTTCCCGGGCCATGGCCGGAATAAGCCCGGTCATCCAGTCGTTGCAGTGGATCAGGTCGGGGCGGACCCGAGGCACGATATTGTTGATGACTTCGCGCTGAAATGCCAGAGAAATCCGGATGTTTTCGCCGCCGTAGCTGGAATAGACCCGGTTGAGATAGAAAAAGGCACGGTCTTCCGCCAGGTGGATGCGATCATTGGGCATCACTCTGCGCAGTGTGCGCTGTTCCTTCCTGAGATATGGGGCCAGTCGGTCTTTGAATATGGCTCTGTAGTCGGGAAGCGCCACATGGACATCGGCGCCCTGATTGAACAGGGCGCTGATCAATGCAGCCGATACATCGGCTAAACCACCCGCCTTGGCCGTAAGAAAATTGGCCAGGTTGCCCATACGGTCCGGAAGGTAGGTCACTTCCGGGGTAACGATCAATACCCGTGGGTTTTTCTGTTTCTTTGCCATTTGCCTTTCGCTTTGCTCATAGGACGTTATCTGACGCTGTCTTGGGATTTTCGCATCAGGCCCATGTCAGCAACCCGGGCGTATATCGGATCCAATCATCCGCACGGGGACCCACCCGGACCGTAAACCCGTACCGCCCGGAATCCTGGCAGGTCACCGTGCAGTGGTAGATAAACGTTCCATTTCCAAGATCCTCTTTGATTTCCATGGACTGGGTCTGCCCCCGGATCAGTTTATCCAGGGATTCGAGGCGGCCGTAGTACAATTCCACGTCCACCTTGCCGGGCTCAATGGAGCCCAAATGCACCTGGGCGGTGACCCTGAACGTGTCGCTCACCTGGAAAGGGCCGTCCGCTTCCCGTTGGGGAAGATCGATATGAATCACGCTCCAGGATTTCTTGAGTTCCTGGTGCAGAACACTCAGGGCCTTGGCTTCGGCGGCATTGTTGCGCAGCAATTCATCGCGCCGTTGGATGGCTTTCAGATAGAAACGGTCGCGATATTCCCGGACCATGCGATGGCTGCAAAAATCTTTCATGGCCATCTTCATGGACGCTTTCATTTTGGCAATCCACGTGATGGGCATATTGCCGTTGCTGCGGTCATAAAAGCAGGGAATCACGTCTTCCTCAAGCAAGTTGTACAAGGCCTGGCTTTCAACGGCATCCTGGTAAGCGGTGTCACTATAATCCTCTCCGCTGCCAATACTCCAACCGCGCTCCGGCGCATAGCCTTCACACCACCAGCCGTCCAACACGCTGAGATTGAGCACGCCGTTGATCGCAGCTTTCATTCCGGATGTGCCGCAGGCTTCCAGCGGGCGACGGGGCGTGTTGAGCCAGACATCCACGCCCTGGACCAAATGGCGGGCGATATGCATGCTGTAATCTTCAAGAAAGACAAGGTGGTGGCGAACCTCATGCTGGCGGGCAAACTGGATGACGCTTTTAATCAGTTCCTTGCCTTCGTTGTCCCTGGGATGGGCCTTGCCGGCAAAGATGATCTGTACCGGTTTTTCCGGATTGGTCAAGATGGCAATCAGCCGCTGGGGGTCCCTGAGGATCAGATCGGCACGCTTATAGGTGGCAAATCGCCGGGCGAAACCAATGGTGAGAATCTTCGGGTCCAGTGCACTTTCAGCGGCGCGCATGACATTGGAGGGCGCATTGCGCCGTCCGTATTGCTGGACCATGATATCCCGCGATTTGCGCACCAGTCGCGTGCGGATCATTTCATGGGCCTGCCACAGCTCTTCATCATATATTTCGTCGATTCGTTCGACATTCTCCACCCGGCCGCTGGCGAAATGCCATTTGGGTCCCAGGTAGTGTTTGAAAAGGGACTCGATTTCCGGGGCGATGAAGGTGGAAACATGGATCCCGTTGGTCACATGGGTAATCGGGGTGTCCTCGTCATCCCGCTTCGGCCAGACGTGGGACCACATGCGTCGTGCCACCTGGCCGTGAAGCCGGCTCACGCCGTTGCAGTACTGGGACAGGCGCAGACCGAGAATGAACATGGAAAAAGGCCCCTGGGGGCTGCTGCCGCCGGATTGCCCCCAGGACAGCAGTTCATCGGCGGGCAAGCCGATTCTTTCGGCCAGGGGGGCCAGATAGGGACGCACGGTTTCCGGGGGAAATTCATCGTGGCCGGCCGCCACCGGGGTATGGGTGGTAAACACCGATGTGCGTGCGACGATTTCCAGGGCGGTGTGGCGGTCCAGGTTGTAGTCCTCCATCACCTGCGCCAGGCGCTCGATACCGGCAAATGCGCTGTGGCCTTCATTCATGTGGCACAGGGCCGGTTCCGTCCCCATGGCCTTGAGCGCCCGCATGCCGCCGATGCCCAGCAAGACCTCCTGTGCCAGCCGGACCCCCGGCTCGCTGTTGTACAGGCGCGAGGTAATCTCCCGCACGGCCGGTGGATTGTCCGCCCTATTGGTATCCAGCAGGATCAGGGGAACCCGTCCGATATTGATTTTCCATATGTCGGCGCAAATGTCCCCATCGGGGCCGGGAATACAGACATGCACATCCTGCTTCCGTTCATCTTTGACGCGCACCATGGGCAGGGCATAAATATTGGTTTCAGGGTAGGCTTCCTGCTGCCAGCCGTTGTGGTCCAGATATTGCTGGAAATACCCCTGGCGGTAAAGCAGGCCCACCGCCGTCAGGGGAAGCCCGATATGAGAGGCGGACTTCAAATGGTCCCCGGCCAGTATGCCCAGGCCGCCGGCAAAAATAGGCAGGCTTTCATGGATGCCGAATTCCATGGAAAAATAACAAATCCGTGTTTTATCACCAAAAACGGCCTTTTCTTCACCGGTGCTCGCCAGAACGCGCTCCTTGTATTGCGACTTGACACGTTCGAGATTGGCCAGGTAGCTGTCGTCCTGGGATAATTGCTGCAACCTGGCCTGGGGCACCTTGGTGGCAAAGATGATGGGGTTGCACCCCGATTCTTCCCACAAACGCGGATCGATTCGCCGAAACAGCTCGATGGCATCCGGTTTCCATGCCCACCACATGTTGCGCGAAAGGACACCCAGGAAACTGAGGGAATCGGGTAATTTGGGGAAAACTTGAAAGGCTTGAATATGTTTCATAATATAGCTCCTGGTCTAAACCTTCACCACGGCATTTTGGTCATTTGCAAAGCCGCAGAACACTTTTTTGTCAGCCGATTCATCTGTCATCCACTTCTCGTCATCCAGTACGTAACGGTATTGATATTCATGTCCTTTGGCCAGCACCACGGTTACCGTGAAATCCCCGTTTTTCAATGCTTTCATTGGGGTGTTACCCGCCTGCCACTGGTTGAAATCCCCGGCAACGCTGACTTTGCGCGCGCCGCAAGCCTTCGTTTTTTCCAACCGGAAGGTTACTTTGCAAACGGGTTTGGTTTTCAGATATTGTTTTTTGATGCTCATGCTGTCCTCCTGTCTGCGCCATGCCTTTAAATGTCTTTCCTGCCCATCTTCCTGAACGGCTTTACATAACTGGAAAATCGATTGGATATAAAAACACGCCGCTGCGCCGGTGAACTTATATGCCGATTGAAACGAGATGGACGGGATATGTGTGTGGAGCCAATGATCCGTCTATGTGATGCGCCCTCTTTCCTTAAATCGTGATTTTTCAATTTTAGCTATTTATTTGGTTTTAGCAATGTATTTGTTGCCGAATTTCTTTCGCCCATTGCTTGCAGGTGGCGCCACACCCGCAACAGTTCGCTCACCCCCCAGGCCTGGGCATCGCAGCCACGCTGGGCATGGGGAGCATCACCGTCCACGATTTCCGGCACCTGCCCCACACAATGGCTGTTGATCAGTTCGGTGCTGCTGGAAAGCCAGCTTTGGGCCGTTTGGATAGCGGCCGTGCCGTATGTTGCCACCCAGGCCTCACAGAATGCGGGAAACGGCCAGGTCCAAGCCGTACCATTGTGATAGGCAGGCTTGCGCCGGGTATCTTCGTCGCCTTCATAGTTGCCCCGGTAAGGTTGCAGGGGATCGTTCAATAAAACGCCGTTGTGATGCACCGCCAGAGGACGCTTCACCGGCCGGTCGGCCAGGCTGCGAATGGCGCCGGGAACCAGCAGGGTCTGGCAGGCGGACAAAACAGGCGCGCAAATCAAGGGATCCGTGATCGCCCCCAGGGTGATGGCAAAGAGCTGGTTGGGACGCAGGGCATCGTCGGCCTCGGCCTGAAATGCGCTCTGGCCGGGGTCGCCGTGGAGACAGTCCGCCAAATACCCCAACTGCGGCTTCCAGAACAAGGCGGCGATATTGTCCTTGACCTGCCGGGCCAGTTCCTGCCACCGGCCTCCGCCCACCGGGTCGATGCGCATCACGAACTCCAGGGCCGCATACCAGAGGGCCTGAATTTCGATGGGATATCCCTGGCGCGGGGTGGCGGCCGGGAAATTAGTGTCCATCCAGGTAAAATGGGCCGGACTGAAGATCAGTCCCGAATCCGGATCCATGGCCACGCCATTGGGCAGGCCGGCCACCAGCGCGGACGCAATTTTCACCAGAATGCGGCGCAGGGTTCGGCCATTGCAGTCTGAGTCGAGAAAATCGGCACTGCCCAAAATCCGGGTAAGGTCGGCGCACACTGTGAAAAGCCACAACGGGGCATCTGAGGTATCCCGGTCCCGGGCATCATTGCCCCGGATCATATTGGGCAGGGTCCCGTTTTCTTCGAACCGGGCGAACTGCAATACGATGGCTTTGACCGTTTCCAGACGGCCGGCGGCCAGCAGGCCGCGAGCCACGATCAATGTGTCCCTGCCCCAGTCCAGGAACCAGGGAAATCCGGCAATGACGGTCCGGTAAGCCCCCCGCCGGACAACGTAATGTTCCAGCGCCATGACCATGGCTTCATCCAGGGGCATTGCGGCGGTATCGAATGCGGGCCGAAAAGACGGGGCTGCAGGGCTGTCGCCGGGACCATGGACGTTTGCTGTGGCCTGGACGGTCATGGTCACGGCCTGCCCGCCGGTGAGACGGCTGGAAAAATATCCTGGGCTGAACAGATCCGAGTCCGGGTCCAGGCCGCGGCAGGCATCCTGGTCGCGGTGAACCATGTAGTACCATTCAGGCTGGTAAACGAAACGACCCCTGTCGATCTGGGCCGCCAGGCCATGGTTTTCCAGCGGGGCAAACCTGAACCCATCCTCCATGGCGGTGATCGATGCCGGCCAGTGCTGCTCGGGTCCGGAAAATGCTTTTGTGGTATCATGAAAATTTCGATCCTCGATATCCGGGCGCACAATCAATTCAACCGGACGGCTGTCGTCGAGCTCAGCGGCATCGGGATGGCTGTTGAGCCGGTGAACGGCCAACTGAACGGTATTGGCCGGATCATTGGCCATTTGCAGGGCAATGACGAGCCCGATATGCTCGCCCTGACCTGTGGGAATCTGATATTGCCAGCGCACCCCGTTACGGTAATCGAAGGAAAAACGCTCCAGGCAGTCCAAGTTAATTTCATGTGAATAGCCCTGATAAACCATCCAGGCACGGCAGCGCGTCAGCAGAATGCGGCGGTCTTCGGGGAAATCAGGGTCCATGTTGGCGGCCAGCAAGGCGTCATAGCGGCTGGCCAACAGGCGCCAGTCGCTGTGAACCCGCAGCATGGCTCCGTGACCATTGGTATCCAGGGCCAACAGCGGCTTGTCATAGCAATCCTGTCGGCAAAAGGTGGTTTGGACCACAGGTTGGCTGCCACTGCTCAGCAAGAGCATTTCGGCGGCGGCGTGTTCGGTTTTTCCCGGGCCATAGAGGCTCAGTTCCAGTTTGAGCCGTTGGTGGCCGTGGACGGCCGCAAACGGCGGCAGCAGTACAAAAGCGCCCGCCGGGTTTGCCGCCAGGCTCTCTTCGGTGGCCATGACGCGCCCATGACACGACAGGCGGACTTTGAAAGGGTGTTTTGCCCGCAGCAGCAGGAAATGTTCGGGCGGCAGCATGACATGACGCTTCAAATCTGCAGGGTATTGCCAGCCAATGACCCGCGTTTCATCGCTATGGGGGTTATGCTTTTGACAAAACGCTTCGGGGTCGTCGGCCAGTTCGCTTGCGGCGGCGGCCAAATTTTCCGGGATGGACGAAGCATAAAACGTCAGGACCGCCAGGGCTTTGGCCCGCAATCGCTGTTGGATCAGGAAAGCGGGCAAACCACCCTGCCGGCCGGCCGGATCGGCTTTGCTTGAATCATTCCCTATGCACAACACCTGTCCGGGGTTCAGGGCGACGTGGACCTGTTGATCCTTTATTTCAATTTTTATGGTTTGGCCGCTGAGCAGGTCCAGCGGTGACGGGTTCATCCCTTCGACCGCACCAGCCTCCCAGGCGGCGTTCTGCGGATGCTGCCAATCCAGATTGCCCACGATCAGCACCCATCGGCCGGTGGGGTCGTGGCGTCTGAGCAACGCAATGAAATTTCCGACTCCCCGGCTGACGATTTTCAAACGGGTGCCCGGGCCAAATGCCGGGTGGGTCTTGAGCAGATCACTGAGTCGGCCGATTTCGGCGGTCTGGTTCTCCCGGGCATTCCAATTCAGGCTGCAGCCGTCGTGAACGTTGATCTTTTCGGTGGCAAACCACTCCACACCATTGACAAAAGCAAATGCCCCGTTGGGCGACAATAAGGCGCAGAGCGCCGTGCGCATGCGGGCATAGACCAAAGAAGTGGCCGCCAGGCGATTGTTGTCGTGTGTTTCGGCAAAATGAACAGTGATCCCGTCGGTGGCCGATATATCCACGGCCTGGGGCAGGTAGTGTTCGATCTGGCCACGGTCATAGTTCTGAAACAATTCCGAGTAGGCCCAGTTGAAATTGGCGCGGTTGAGCAACTCCCGGGTGACGGAAATTTTACCGCCCAGTCCTTCCAGGAAAAAAATCGTATCGGGAAACTGGTCGCGCACCTTGGCGATCATGTACTGCCAGGCATCCGCCGGAATCATGTAGCCGGCATCGCAACGGAAGCCATCGACACCGCGCCGGCACCAGGTAATGAGCACGTCGGCCATGTAACACCACAGATCTTTGTGGCTGTAATCCAGATGGGTCAGATCCTCCCATACGACTCCCCAGGCGCCCGGATTCTGAATTTCTCCGGCGGCATTGCGGGCCAGCCACTGGGGATGGGATTCGTGCAGCCGCGCCGCCCAACCGGTGTGGTTAATAGCGATATCCAGCAGTATTTTCCCCAAACGGGCGTGCACGGCATCCACCAGCTCCAGAAACTGCTCCAGGGGTGTGGCTGCCGGATCGAACACGGCCAGGGCCGGATCGACCTCGGTAAAGCTTAGGGCGGCATACGGGCTGCCGAAGCGTCCCATGCGGCCGTAAGTCGTGGGCGTCGGATGTATGGGCAGCAATTGCAGCCAACGGCACCCCAGGTGCTGAAAAATGAAATCGAGCTCATCAATCAGATCGCGAAATGTGCCCGACGGCGGAATCACCGTATAGCCGCTTCGATCCAGATCCCGGATCAGATCCGGGGCGGGCAGGGCCGCGGATTGCGGACCATTTTTGTTTGGTCCGAACTGACGGACGAAGGCATTGTAGATGATGTTGCCGCAGCAAGTGTCCGCCGGCTCTACGTTGATCGCGGTGTTGGCCCCTGTCGGCCAGCGCGGCTCACCGCCATCCTCAGAGATAAACAGACACTTGGCTTCGAAGTGGCCGACTTCGAAAAGCCCGACCGCTGCTTCGAAACGGCCCGGAGCGGTCTCCTGCATCGGCACGTCGAACCAGTCGCGCCCCAAGCGGGGTTCATTGTGTTCCACCTGGCGGATAATTTCCCGGCGCATGATCAGGGCATGACCCAGGTTGGTGCGCACGAATGCCTTGCCCGCCTGAGGCGGCTCGACCCTGAGACGGAAGACCACCACATCGCCGCAGAACTGAATGCGCCGTTCGCCGGGTGGCGGATTTTGGACAATCTGTTCAGGGACGGTCATTGGGTGGCTCTTCAATCGGTTTTTTCTCTGTTTGCGCTGCGGTCCAAAAGAGCTTTGTTCGGGTTCAACACACCTTAGCAGTCGGCCAGGTTGCGGATAAACGGCACCAATCGCCGCCGCATATCGGGCCGGTCCATGGCAAATGAAAGATTGGCCATCTGGAACCCGACCTTGGTACCGCAGTCAAAACGGGTGCCTTCATAACTGAAGCCGTAAATGGATTGTATTTCGAGCAAACGTGCCATGGCATCGGTGATTTGAATTTCTCCCCCGGCCCCGGTTTCCTTGTTTTCCAGAATTTTGAAAATTTCAGGGGTCAGAATATAACGTCCGATAATGGCCAGGTCGGAAGGGGCTTTGTCGGGGGCCGGTTTTTCCACAAGACCCCGGATCTTGGTCAGCCGGTTTTGGGGCGCATCGGCATCCAGGATACCGTAACTGGCGGTGGCCTGCCGATCCACCTTTTCCATGCAGACCATGGAAGATTGCAGTTCATTGAAATGAGCAATCATCTGGCCCAGAACCGGCTTTTTGGATTTGATCAAATCGTCGGCCAGCAAAACGGCAAAGGGTTCGTTGCCCACCACATTGCGGGCACACCAGATGGCATGACCCAGCCCCAGGGGTTCATTCTGGCGTGTATACACGATGGTTCCGGATTCCGGAACGAGGCGGGTGATTTCCTGAAGCAGGATCAGCTTGTCGCGGACCATCAGGGTGTGTTCCAGTTCGCAATCGTGATCAAAATGATCTTCAATGGCCTGTTTTCCCTTTCCGGTCACAAAAATGATGTCCTGGATACCCGCATTGAGGGCCTCTTCAACAGCATATTGAATCAACGGTTTGTCCACCACGGGAAGCATTTCTTTGGGCATGGCTTTGGTGGCCGGCAGAAAACGGGTGCCTAGCCCGGCAACGGGAAAAACGGCTTTACGGACCTGCATAGACTCTCCTTTGGCTGTTGTTTTGTCCAAGTCGGGGCGTGTGCAGTATGATCACCCGGGCTGATTATCTGTATCCTTTGCGGCGTCGCAATGGGAACTACAATAGCGGTTGCATAGGATGATCAACGGCCGACAACGCCAGGGTCGCACTGGATTGTTAAGCTTTGATTCGCGTCGTTTTCAAAAAATAGTCGCTGGTGAAAAATTCCGGCGTCATAACCGGCCTCGGTTCATTCGAGGAAGCCTGCCGCCGGGTGCTGTTGATGCCCGGCGGCAGGTTCGATGATGGACTACCGCTATACGGCAGGTTCGATCCAGCCCATGGTATCGTCCACTCGGCTGTACTGAATATCCATGATCGCATCGTAAAATTTCCGGGATAGGGGCCCCACCTGACCATCGCCGATTTTCAATACCCGGTCGCCATATTTCAATTCGCCCACAGGGGAGATGACGGCTGCTGTGCCGGATCCGAATATCTCGGATAACGCCCCGCTGTCGTGATGCTCGATGATTTCATCGATACTGATTCTGCGCTCGCTGACCGGCAGTTCCCATTTTTTGGCCAGTTGAATGGTTGAATTGCGGGTAACGCCGGGCAAGATACTGCCACTGAGTTCAGGCGTCACCAATTCGTTGTTGATGACAAAAAAGATGTTCATGGCGCCGACTTCTTCCACATATTTTTGTTCAACACCATCCAGCCAGAGAACCTGAGTATAACCCGCGTCATGCGCTTCCTGACCGGCAAGAAGGCTGGCAGCGTAATTGCCCATGGTTTTGGTGTCCCCAACCCCGCCTCGTACGGCACGCACATGATCCCGGGTCACCAGGATCTTAACCGGATTGAACCCTTCAGCATAATAGGCCCCCACCGGAGACAAAATGATAAAAAACCGATAGGTGTTTGACGCCCGAACGCCCAGAAACGGGTCTGTGGCAATGATTGCCGGCCGGATATACAACGACGTGCCCGGTACGGACGGCACCCAATCCTTTTCAACCCGAAGCAGTTCTTTCAACGCACCCAGGATAAACTCCACATCGATTTCAGGAATACACAATTTACGGGCGGAGTAGTTCAGGCGGTTGAAATTGTCTCTGGGCCGAAACAGTTGAATCCTGCCGCTTTCGGTACGGTAAGCTTTCATGCCCTCGAAAATGCCCTGGCCGTAATGCAGCACCATGGTTGCCGGATCCAATGAAAAAGGCCCATAAGGCTCGATCCTCGGATTGTGCCATTTTAAATCTGCGGCGTAATCCATATTGAACATATGGTCGGTAAATTGAGTCCCGAACCCCAGCTTGGTCTCGTCCGGTTTGGGCTTAGGGTGATCACTTTTAACAATGTTCAACTTCATGGTGGTCTCCTCTAACGGTGGTCAAAAAGATAATTGCCGGCGGGTTCGTCAGCAATGCAGTCCGGGACGTGTCCCAAAATCCTAATAGGATGAAAAACCGGGTACTACCATAGCACTACAGCGACGCTGCATGCAAGCGGCAAGGCGTATGGAGCGCAATTCCGGGAAAAATGGCGTCGTTGTCCTCCGGCCTGCCGGTGCTTGACAATACCGCCACAGCATCCTATTGGATTCTATAGCCTTTCGTTTTTTATTGCACCTATTTGTTCTGGCGCGACAAAAGTCGCATGCTGCACCGATGGCTGCCCAACCGACACAGAGAAAGGTCGTACCGCTCATGAAACTGACACCCTCCGCTAAAAAAATATGGGATAAGATTCCCCCCGATCAGCGCCTGAGGATATTGAACAATGTCTGGTGTGTGGCCTGCATGAAATCCTCCTCTATGGGCCGGGCCTCCGGCCGGGTTGAGAGAGGGATACTCACGCTTACGGGAAGATGCACCCGCTGTGGCGGGCTGGTGGCGAGAATCATTGAATAAAATGGCTGCCCGACAGTCAAATGTGAATCAAGCCGCAGGGTCTGTTTCCGGAAGATCCTTTCCCGTTGCCGGATCTTTGGGTTTGAACAGGATGGATTTCAGCCATTTGACACCAAATTCAAATAAGGCGACATCGTCCGTTTTGATTTTTTCGCGGGTCTGGTCATCAACAGACAGGCGCTCTAGGAAAGTGCTGTCAAAAACAAAACTTCTAAATTTATCGATGTTATAGCTCACCATAAAGAACATCTGCTTGGCCTGATCGGTAAGTTTGATGTTGGGTGGAAAGGATCGTTTGTGGACCACCAGATCTGTCCAGTCCGCATTGACTTTGTCCCTTAAATCGACCCCCTGATCCTCCCGCCATTGCGCCACGGTCCATTGGCAATCCTCTTCAAAGCCCTTGCAATGGGGCTCATTGACAAAGAAAAAGAAACCGTCGTCGTCGGCGCCCTCCTTGTGCTGAAGCGAGCCCACGCCCAGCGGGTAGTAACGGCAAGCGGTGGGGCGATCCTCGTAAAGGATACAACCTTCATCCCGGACAAAGGGGCAGGATTCCTGTTCATCATCCAGTTTTTTCAGGGTAATCACCGGAATATCGGTTTTTTCAAGCAAGTGGGGTTCCGTGTATATGGCCAGAAACTGATCCGAAGGCAGCCCAAGCCGTGTTTTCAAACGAATCACATCATAGGGCGTCAGAATGATGTTGATGCCCCGGCAGCATTGGGTAAAACACGATACCCCCGGATGGCATTTGAATTTGAATTGACTGTCGTATCCTAAACGCACCGGATCGATACGTGCGGTCTGGTCTTTGTTCTCGTCCATTGATCATTCCTTTCGACTGCAAGATGATCAAAGAACAATATCCGAGCCCCTGGGGGATGTCAAACCCTTCGCGTCATTTGCGACAACTCCCGCTTATGCGACCGGTGGCGGCGGCAAAACCACCGCTGACGAACGAGGGAGATCAGCCCGGGAAAGGGGCTGGCAGCAGGCGGGCGCGCATGGAACACCGCCATGGCCCCACCCAGGTGGCCGGTTTCATGGCAACGCGTTGCATGTATTCCACTAAGGACACGAAACCCCGGATTGACGCACTCTTTCGATAAGCCATCGGGGGCGGTCCGAGATGATGGCATCCACGCCCAGGCGCTGCGCTTTGGCCACCTGCCGCGGACCGTTGCAGGTATAGGTGAATACACGCAATTTGGACCGCCTGGCGCTTTGAACCAGTTTGGCCGTCAACTTGCTGATTTTGACCCCCACGGCCCAGAGATGCGCCACCTGATCTTCAACGATTTCGTCGGTGTCCAAGGGTAGATTGAGCACATAGCGCAGCTGGGGCGCCCGCTGATACGCCGTTGCAAGCACCTTCGGATCGAAAGAAAGAATCGCGATGCGATTATGAAATCGTTTGATATCCGGCCGCGCAATGGTTTCGATCACACGTTGCGTCAAGCGGTAGGCATGGCCGCTGTCCTGTTCGCTGGGATGGGATTTAATTTCAATGAGCATACGCGGGCACCGATCCAGCAGGCTGAGAGCGTTCTCGAAAGTCATCAGGGGTTCCCCGGAAAATTGTGGGTGATACCATCGCCCCCAGTCGATTTTCTCAAGCGCGTCGACAGTCATATCCGCCACCCGCCGGCGACCGCCGCCGACCTTATGGACCGTTCTGTCGTGAAACAGCACCAAAGTGCCGTCGGAACTCATTTGAACGTCAAATTCAATCCCGTCGACGGGATATGCCAGGGCGCGAAGAAAAGCCGACAGCGTATTTTCAGGCGCTTCGTCACGGGCGCCGCGATGGGCGATGCACCAGGGGAAATGACCTTCCATGGAATCCTTTCTCTTTACCCTTTGCGCATTACGAGGTATATTGCGCGCTCGTTTTTACAAGAAAACAAATTATGGACATAAAAACCAAATTATACCAATTGGCTGGTCTCTACGCCCTATACGATGAAACCATTTCATCATTCCAAACCGCCTGTGGCCGCGGATGCTCATTATGCTGCACCTGCAATGTGACCTGCACGACCCTGGAGGGTCTGTATATGGCGGAGCAATTGATCGGCAAGGATCCTTCGGCCGGAATCGATGCCATGGTGTCCACAACACCGCCGAACCGGTTTCAACCCGCCATTACGATTAATCAAATGGTGATGCTGTGTGCCCGTGGCGATGAACTGCCCCCTGAATCAAACGACCCCGACGCCGGTCCATGCGCCTGGCTTCAAGACAATACGTGCCCGTTGTACCCCGTCAGGCCCTTTGCCTGCCGTGCCATGGTCTCAACTTCCCCGTGCCGCCCGGGCGGACAAGCGTGTATGCCGCCATTTATCCTGTCCTTGAATAATGTGATGATGCAATACCTGGAGGCTCTCGATCGCCCGGGCGCTTCCGGGAACCTGGCCGACGTCCTTGCCTTTTTGTCCCGTGCGGACAACCGCAATGGCTATCGTGCGCAACAATTGCAAACCTTCGAGCAGCCGTTGATCGCCAATCACGCTTTTCCCGTTTTAATGGTTCCGCCGGAACACCGGCAACCGATACAACCCTTCCTGCAAAAGGTTCAGGCTGTATTAAAGGAAGGGAAGTGATGGGGCCTCCATCAACCGGGTTGCAGAAGCAAATACCCCCGGACCCGTGCCGCTGCCGGCCAATGCGTCAAAAACCGGCTGAACGATTACACAGGATTCCCACCGGATCATGGTTGCATTGAATATTTCCATGGAGCATATTCAGGTCGCCAAATATGTGATAGCGGCATTGGTTGGCCTGATTCTATTGGGAGCCGGCTGGAATCGGCTCAAGGGCCCCATTCGGCGCAACAAGATGGCCGCTCTGGCAAGCCAGCTGGAGCTGGCCTTTTCCCCGCGGCTTCGGTTCTCCGCACCCCCATCCGCGTACGCCTATTCATATGCCAAAGATTATGCCATTCACCGGTCGGATCATGACGCGGCCGAGCCGCCCAACAAGCTGCACATTGAAGACATTTCCCACGAATCGGTGTTGGGTGCCCCCCGCTTTTTCACTGTATTCAACACTGGCCGAATATGCAACTATTGCACTGGCTTTTATCGCTCTTTTCCTGTCGAGGTATTTGACTGGCAACAGTCGTGCGGGCGTAACGATCGGTCCGGTAAAGGGCCTCGGTCCACATTGATCGTTTTGCGCCTTGCCGACGGGCAACTGCCCTGGTTCATCGCATTTCCCTCCACCGACGGCGGCCCCCGAAAAATCACCAACCGCATACAACCGGACAATTCACCTGAATTCAACCAGCGCTACCGGCTCCAAGCACCGGACGGGCACCCGAACAGCGAAAGTCGCATTGTATCCATGATGAACCCTGACGTCATGCGCCTGATGATCGACAGCGGCACGGTCAGTGTCCAGGCGTCCGGCCGGTATCTGATATTCAGCCAGGACAATGTGGTCCTGCCGGCCAATAAAATTATTGAATTGCTGGACTTTGGCGTTGCGTTTTGCCGCCTGATCCACGAAACCTGATTGTTTTTTAGCGGTCGGCTATCCGGCTGTCATCAACTTTATCCACATAGTACAGCGTGGCCCCCACCGGGGCAAACGACAACAGTACGATGTTCAGCACGGGAATCAGAAAGCAGATCCCGAAGCCAAGGTGAAAGCCAAGGTGCCGGCGTAAAAAGCCAAACCGCTGTTTAAACGGTTCCAGCCGCCGGGCGGGCACGAGGTCCGTATTGTCCCATGCCAGGAATATACCGGCAATGACTGGCGAAAGGACGGTCAGGATCGGAGACAGCGGCGTCAGCCATCCAAAGAGCATGGCCGCCAATGAGATACAGACGGGCAGCGTGGCCCTGGGGATTTCCTGCTTCAGCAGGTAGAAAAAATAGGCAAACCAGGGCATGGCGGGCGAGGGTTGCTCTTTTCCGGTTGCTTTACGCTCGGTTATTCTGGACATATAATCCATGACCACCACGCTGAAAAGCACCTGAGACACCAGAAAAGCGATCACCGCCGAAATACCGGAGAGCAGCAGGGCCAGCAGCCAGGACACGACATGCCACAGCCAGACGACCCACGCGTTTTCGGGGCGGGCCCACATCAGGCCGGTCAACTCCTGGTAATTAGATAGAACCAGACCGATCGCCACAATGCTGAGCAAAAAAATAACCAGCAGACGCAAAAGGCCCAGCAGAAGCAGGGAGGGCGTCTTCAACCCCATGGCAAGACCCCTGAAATTATATTGAATTCCACTAAGGAAAGGTACCATTTTGACCCGCTCTCCGTGATGTGCCGGATGATGGTATAATTAGTAACAACTTCCTGCCGTCCGGTCAACGCAGTATGCAGCTTGTCAGCAATTCCCGGAGTTGATGAAAATTCCTTGCACTGTGCGATACGGCCTTGGCGGAACAATGTCAAAGCTCAAAAATCCAAACATCAAAAATGGATAGGGCGTCTGATCCCAAGACGTGGCCCGTGCTTCTGAACTGACTATGGGGACCCTGCATTTGACATTGGAAGTTTGGATTTTCGATTTGGCTGGAGGCGTTCGCCGGGAACCGCTGTCGGATTGCCGTCGGCTTGCACACTGGCAATGCATGACTATTTTTCTCTTTGCCGGGCAAACAATCATCCATAAAGGAGATCCCTCCATGAAATATGTTGGCGCCCATGTGAGTGCGGCCGGCGGCGTGGAAAACGCGCCGTTGAATGCCGCAAAAATCGGGGCCAGGGCTTTTGCGCTTTTCACTAAAAATCAGCGCCAATGGAAAGCCGCCCCCTTGACGGAAACAAGCATCGATTTATTCAGAAAAAATTGTGCCCGGACCGGTTTTCAACCGGATCATATCCTGCCTCACGACAGCTATCTGATCAACCTGGGTCATCCCGAAAAGGACAGCCTTGAAAAATCGAGGCGCGCCTTTGTGGACGAATTCAAACGCTGCCGTTTGCTTGGTTTGAAGTACCTGAATTTCCACCCCGGCAGTCATCTCGGTGCGATAGCTGAATCGAAGAGTCTCGCCCGGGTGGCCGAATCCATCAACATTGCCCTGGATGCCGTCGAGGGGGTTACTGCGGTCATTGAAAATACGGCAGGGCAGGGAAGTAATCTCGGGCATCGCTTTGAACAACTGGCCCAGATTATCGCCCATGTCAAAGATCCCGGCCGTGTCGGGATCTGCCTGGACACCTGCCATACCTATGCCGCCGGGTATGATATTAAGTCATTTTCCGGATATCAGGAAACCATCGAGGCCTTTGACCGGATTGTCGGCCTTGACTATTTAAAAGGCATGCATCTGAACGACTGCAAAAAAACCCTGGGCAGCCGGGTCGACCGGCATGAATGTATCGGCAAAGGGGAACTGGGACTGAATCCATTTGGCTTCATCATGTCCGATTCCAGATTGGATGACATCCCCATGATCCTGGAAACACCCGACAATAAAGCATGGGCAGAGGAGATTAAATGCCTGTACAACCTCATGGAAAAACCACCCACGGTTATTGCAAAAAAACGGGGCGTTTCCCCGCACATTTGAAAACGCCCCGTTGCACCAGAATAGTTCGTTATCTAGACAACAACGACATTGACTGCTGCCGGGCCTTTCTGGCCTTGTTCAATGTCGAAGGTCACATTGTCTCCTTCGTTCAGGGTGCGAAAACCTGAAGAATTGATCCCCGAGTGATGGACGAATACATCCGGCCCGTCTTCCTGCTCGATGAACCCATACCCCTTTTTTTCGTTAAACCACTTTACCGTGCCTTTTGCCATGGTGACGCCCTCCTTATTCTTGTCATACACTTGGTCCAAACTTCAGGTCGCCACTACACACGGCTAGAGCATTGGCATCGATAAACACTGATCCGTCTCCGCAACGCAATGTGCATTAAAACGATTCTCATCACAGTTAAAAAAATTAATTGCAACGACCCCTGAACAAAGGACCACCTCAACGATCTGCTACCCCGCCAACATTGGAACGGCTGTGCGGATCACTGCTCAGAAGCGTCTTTGCAGCATCCAATTCCTTTGTCTTGCAAAGCGGAAGAGGCGATCGACAATAACGGAAAAAACCCGGGCGATATCGAGAATCAAACGAAAACCACGCCGACGCGCAAAAGAACTCTGGCTTATCGTGCTGCAACGGTGGCCTTCGCCATTGATTTGTGAATACTTCCAACATCACCGGGTATAATAATAAGGATTACGATATAAGGATTGACAACTCCAGTTGCATAAGATTAGCTGTGCGGAACTATCCAACATACGGATAAACTCTATCACGGTCTGCGGAGGTATGCAATGGCTGATTTTGACAATTCGAAACAAATTGATTTTTCAATAGATCAAGACAATTTATATCGCGAGGACGCCATTACGGATTTGAAAGTGGCCTCCATTCGCAGGCTGGTGCCGATCCATTCCGACGGCAGCGAGGACGCCAGCCGGTCCCCCATTTTTATGGGCCACTCTCAGGTGATGACTCCGGAAGGGCCTCTGCCAATCCAGAGCCGACTGATGGCCAATACACTGCAGGAGGCATTTGGCGCCTTCCCCGACGCCATGCAGTCGGCGCTGAACGAGATGATCGCCCAGTTACAGGAAATGCAGCGCAGGGAGCAGGAAAAGCAAAGAGACGAATCGCGTATCATCGTTCCCGGCCGATAGGCCCGTAATCGCCAACTCTAGGACGATAAAAACCGGCATGGCATCAAAAAACAGTTTTTCTTATGAATTCGGTAACATCGTTTTAAGTGTCAAGTGATTTAGCATTAAGAAGGGAGCGTATTGGCCTGTGCCGACATAATCTCGCCGAACCCATCAAATCGATACCTTGCCATATGGCTCGGATTATCATCGGCAAAACAAATCAACTTAACTCTGAATCACTTAACACTTGAACTGGAGCGGCGAACCTGCCGCTCCTTGATATTTGGATTTGGGATTTGATGTGGGGCTTTCCTATCGGACGATGGCGAATCCCAGCCGAAACACTTCGGTGCGTCCGGTATAGTACAACAGGCTTTCCGCCAGACGGTTGACGTACTGGGCCTGCACATAGATGTCCAGGGGATTATAAATAATGTTGTGCAGCGGGTAGGTCAGGTCCATCTGCACCGAACCGCCCTCCGCCGCCAATCCCGCGTTGGTGTTCAGTACCCAGCTATCGGCAGCCCCCAGGGTAATCCCCAGATTAAAATGCCCGCGATACCGATCGATGTCCGGGTTGTTTTCGTCTTCATTCCTGAAATAGGCCCACAGGCGGGGGGCGACTTTCAGTCCGGTATGTTTGCGTTCATTGTAAAAAATGAATATCGGCTCGATATAGGCCGTATTGGTGCTGCGGGATAGATCTCCTCCGCGCCCGTTGGATTCGTGCCGAACCCCTGCCTTGAGGAATACCGCATCGAGTATCGGCACTTCTGTTTTGAGCCGCTGGGAAATGTAGAACAGCTCCGGTTTGTAACTGGTGTCCTCAAAAGGCGCGGAGTCGGATTCCAGGTCCCAGAAGGAGGTCTGGGTATATCCAAAATGGAAGCCCTGCAGCCAGGGTGCGCCCAAGGCAGACGCTTTTTCCGTATCAAAGAAGCGATACTTGAGGCTGATTTGAAACTTGCTGTATTCAGGCTCCGTTCCCACCAGAAAATACATCGGCTCATAAAAGGAGATGTTTTTGACATAGGGTTGATACAATTGCATGAGTGAATCCATGGGCTGATCGGTGGATCGAGGTATCCAGGCGGATGCACTTTCATCTTCGGTGAACGCTTCAACCACCCTGAAATAGATCGTGCTATCATTCAGGCCAGGGAGGGAAAGGCGGATATTGCCGTCCAGGTCTTCGGGCAGGCGGATGGTATAGCGCACCTTTAAAAAGCTATTTTTTCCAATGGTATGGACGGTGGCTGCATCCGATTCCATATTCAGGGCAACGGCCTCAACCGTACGTTCCTGCGATGCCAGGCGGCACGGCAGATCCGGTTCCAGGGTGACCGAAATGGGCGTATCGCCGGTATTGTGAAAATAGACCGGAAGTATGATCGGTTTACCGGCTGTGGGAGTTTTGCCCACGGATCCCAGTACGATCTCCGGGTTTTCGGCAAAAGCGGTTGCGGAGGCCAGTTGAATCAGCAAAAGGGTGATGATGGTACGCATGGCGTCCTCTCTCGAGCCGCAGAATATCCAAATTGCCGGCCCCGCGCAATATCCTCCGGCAGTCGTCTGAATTTTGGCTCTTTCGGGAAGACATCAGTCGGGTATCTACAAATTCCAATATTATAGCAGATTTTGACCATCAATTGAAGGCGGACGACGGTGCCGGCCCGGCGGCCGGACCTCCGCCAGAAACATTCAGTCCTTAAAAATCCGATTAAATGATTGCCATATCCATCCGGATCCGGCATGCTTTGCGCGCCATGATGCTTGTTGCCGACAATTTACATATTTTGAATCCGTCTGTTTCAAGGGCCCTGACCCAAATGGACCCGCAGCCCGTTGAGCGTATGGTCGAAGCGTGCTGCAGGGCCGGGGCTCAAGCCATCGATATCAACCCGGGGCCTTTGCGCAGGGAGCCGGAAAAATACTTTCGCTGGCTGGTGGAGGTGGTTCAGGCTGTCACCAGCCGGCCATTGGTTCTGGACACTCCAAATCCCGCCGCCCTGGAAGCAGGATTACGCGTATGCCGCAACGCCGTCATCATCAACGGTTTTTCTTTAGAGGCGGCAAAACGCAATCATATTCTGCCACTTGCCAAAAAATATGGCGCCCCCATCGTCGGTTACCTGCTGGGGCCCAAAAGCCAGGTGCCCCTGGATGAAGAAGAGATGATGTCCACGGCGGTAGAGCTGTTTGACGCGTTTTCGGCGACAGGAATGGATTCGCAACAACTGATCATCGATCCGGTGGTTACACCGTTGACCTGGGAAAGCGGCATTCGTCATAACCGGGCGGTGCTATCGGTTATTCAACAGTTGGCCGCGCTTCTCGGCGGCCCGGTGCGAACCATCGCCGGGATTTCCAATCTGGCTTCGGGACCGGTGGATGTCACCCGTAAAATCGAACTCGAACAGGCGTTTTTGCCCATGTTGGCAGCAGCAGGACTCGATTTTGCACTTCTCAATATATTTCACGGCCCCACTGTCCGTACGGCAATTCGCTGTGATACCCTGCTCGGGGACAAGGTGTTTGCCTGGTAGGCGGTACTTTTTCCGGCCCTGGAAAAGCAGGGCCCTTAACCGCAGCAATGGGGCCCTGCTTCCAGTGTGGATCAGCCTTGGCTTGAAGGTGCATCCGTTATAATTTCAGCTTTGACGATTTCAACGGGGGTTTTGGGCACATCGTCATGCATGCCGTTCCTGCCGGTTTCCACCCCTTTGATTTTGTTGACCACGCTATGGCCTTTGGCCACTTTTCCAAAAACAGTGTAGCCCCATCCATTCGCCGTTTTTGCACTGTGATTGAGAAAGGCATTGTTTTTCACATTAATGAAAAACTGAGCCGTGGCGCTGTGGGGATCCATGGTGCGCGCCATGGCGACGGTATAGGCTTCGTTTGCAAGTCCGTTGTCGGCTTCGTTTTCGATGGGGCTGCCGGTGGCTTTTTCCTGCATATTGGCGTCCATGCCGCCGCCTTGGACCATAAATCCGTCAATGACCCGGTGAAAGATCGTCCCGTCATAATGACCGGCTTTAACGTAATCCAGAAAATTGGCAACAGTTTTGGGCGCTTTTTCGGCATCCAGCTCCAGGACAATGTCTCCCATGCTGGTTTCGAGTTTGACCATGTCTCTATCCTTTCAATGGCATTCGTTTCGTTATTTCCGGCAAAAAAAGTTTACCGTTCATTATGGCCCCGGCTAGTATCGTTATCGTGACCTGCCTGTCAAGAAATTGCTTTGCCGGCGATGCATCCCGGTTCGATGCAGCAGTTGAAAACAGCATATAGAGGTGGTACTGTGCCGTCGTTTAATCCGATCATCGGGGACCTCTCCCATTCTATCCGGATGAGGCTTCCAATGAAGCATGCTTTTGGCGAAGGGATCCAATAAAGGAGTATTTCAATGCGCTGGAAACAATTTTTTACCCCCGTAGAATCTTTTAATTCAGACGAAGCCCGCCGGTTTATCGAGGCGGGGTCCCCGACGGAAATGACGATTCTGGATGTCCGCCAGCCGGTGGAATACCAGGCCGGTCACATCGCCGGCGCGAAGCTGATCCCCCTGGCCGAGTTGGGTGACCGTCTGCAGGAAATCGATCCGGCCAAACCGACGGTTGTATACTGCGCCATCGGCGGCCGCAGCCGGGTGGCCGCGCAAATGCTCAGCGGGAAAGGATTTGCCAAAGTTTACAACCTGACTGGCGGGTTCAAGGCCTGGAATGGCCAAATGGCGGTGGGGACCCAGCAACAGGGTCTTTCCACGTTTGATATCATGATGCCGCCCGAACAGTGTCTGGTCCTGGCCTACTCCATGGAACAGGGCCTGCGCGATTTCTACCTTTCAACCCTGCGGAACGTCGAAAACGAAGCGGTACGCCAACTTTTTCAAAAACTGGCCGATATTGAAGTCCATCACCAAAACCGATTGTTTGAAGAATACGCAAGCCTTGCCGGTGCAACCACTGGCCGTGAGGATTTCGAAAAGCAGGTCATTGCCGGCGTCAGTGAGGGCGGCATGACCACTGAAGAGTACGTTGCCCACTTCAATCCCGATTTCAACAATATGATCGACGTCTGTTCCATGGCCATGTCTATTGAGGCTCAGGCCTTGGATCTCTACCAGCGGGGGGCCAATCTGGCGAAGGATGCCCGGACACGGACCGTGCTTCAAAAAATTGCCGTTGAAGAGCAGGCGCATTTAAAATTGCTGGGCGAGATGATCAATCAGCTGTAAAAAGGAGTGTCTATGGGCAAGCATCTGGTACTGGTGGGCGGCGGTCATGCCCACATGGTTACACTGGCCAACCTGAATGAATTCATAAAACACGGCCACCGCGTCACGGTCATCGGTCCTTCGGATTACCACTACTACTCCGGAATGGGGCCGGGGCTGCTCGGCCGCATTTACCAGCCCGAACAGATTCGGTTTGCCACCCGGCATCTGGTTGAAAAAAAGGGCGGCACCTTCAAGAGAGCCAAGGTGACCCATATCGATCCGGACAAGCAGATCATTTTCTGCGATGACGATACAACGTGTCAATACGATGTACTGTCCTTCAATGCGGGCAGCTTTGTGCCGGATACCGTGATAGAAGGGGAAAACAGCGGCGTTTATTCCGTGAAACCCATCGAACGCCTCCTGCAGGCCCGTCAACAGATCGCACAGCGTGCTGCCAAAATGAAGGTAACGGTAGGTATTGTGGGGGGCGGGGCCGCGGCGGTGGAAGTGGCCGGCAATGTCTGGCGTTTGTTGTCTCGCTGCAACCGGCAAGGTTTCGAAGTAAGACTGTTTACCCAGCGCACGGTGTTGAACCGATTCCCAGCCAAGGTGCAGGCGGCTGGCCGAAAGTCTTTGCTGCACCGCCGGATCACTGTTTCAGAAAACGACCCCGTGCAAAGCGTCCACAACCAGACCATCGAACTGAAATCGGGACGGCGTTTTGCCGCAGACTTCATATTCCTGGCCACCGGAGTCAAACCGACCGCCATTTTCAAGGCCTCGGGCCTGCCCACCGGCCCGGACGGCGGCCTATCGGTCAACACCTATCTTCAGAACACCAGGTACAAAAACATTTTCGGCGGCGGCGACTGCATTTACTTCCAGAACCGCCCGCTGGACAAAGTCGGTGTCTATGCCGTGCGCCAAAATCCGGTTCTTTACGCCAACTTGATGGCCGAATTGGAATCCAGGCCACTGGCCGCCTTTGACCCCGGCGGCGCCTACCTGCTCATTTTCAACATGGGGGACGGCACCGGCGTGTTCTACAAAAACGGGATTCTGCTGGGTGGACGCCTGGCCTTCAAAATCAAGGATTTCATCGACCGCCGCTTTATGCGCAAGTTTCAGGCGATGGAATAGTGTTTAGGCGATGCCTTCAAGGGAGTGCCGGACAATTCGAGAAAGTTCGGAAATGGTGAACGGCTTTTGGATAAACCCTTTGCAGCCTTTCCGAATGATCTCGTTCGCTTCACCGTTGATGGCATATCCACTGGATAATATGACCGGCAAATCGGGTTGAATTTCCCTCAACCGTTCAAACGTCCAGCCACCGTCCGCGCCGGGCATGACCATATCAAGAATGGCGAGATCGATATCGGAGCCTATTTCTGAAATCATTTTGATGGCCGCCTCGCCGCCACGAGCCGCGATCACTCGATAGCCCAACTTTTCGAGCATGGCCTTGCCGACCTCGATGATCATTTGCTCGTCATCAATCAACAGAATAGTAATCGAGCCTTTAACCATTTTTTCATCAATGTAGATTTTGGGTTGTGCTTCCCTGTCCGAAATCGGCAGGTAGATATTAAAGGTGGTGCCGTAGCCGATTTCACTGTTGACCGAAATGATGCCACCGTGATTTTTTATAATGCCGTATGCCGAGACTTGCATTGTAAAAGGAGAGGTCCTGGCCATCATCGTGTTGTCGCGGCAGATCGTATCCTCAGGCTTCTGGTAAGCACCGATAAAAACGATTATACCGGTTGCGGTTGGTTTTTAGCAAGGGAATTATTTTGCGGCCATTGCTTGCCGGTCAGGGCCATCACGGCATCGCTGCGCTGGCCCGGCTGTGGCGCGGAAGGATGAAAACAGGTGGATTTTCTTTCTTAATTGATTGGAATCACCACCGGATAGCCGCCGTGATGAAGAATTTCCACCGGCACTCCGTAAACGGATTCGATGGTTTCCGCCTTGACCGCTTGTGTCCTGCAGGATTGGAAAACCCTTCCCTCTTTTACGAAAAGGCATTTATCGGCAAACCGCAGAGCCATGTTCAAATCGTGCATGGTCATTACAGCGCCGATGGCATGTTCGTGTGCGACCCGTTGCACCAGCGAAAGAATTTCAATCTGGTTTTTCAAGTCGAGGCTGCTGGTGGGTTCGTCCAGAAGCAGCAGTCGGGGTTCCTGGACCAGGGCACGCCCGATGGCGACCTTTTGAAGCTCCCCGCCGCTGATGCGGTCCACATAACGCATGGCCAGGGGGCCGAGATTCAAACTTTTGATGGCCCCGTCGACGATGTGCAGGTCCCTTTCGCTGACCTGCCAACGGATGTGGGGCCGGCGCCCCATGAGAACGGCATCAAAGACGGTCATGCGCCCGGGTGCCTGCTGCTGGGCCACGTAGCCCACATGCCGGGCGATTTCCATAGGCGCCATGGACAAGACATCCCGGTTTTCCACGCGCACCACCCCCTTGGAAGGCCTCAAAATGGCATTGATGCAGCGCAGCAGGGTGGTCTTTCCCACGCCATTGGGCCCCAGAATGGCCAGTAATTCGCTTTTTTCCACAGCAAACGATATATCGCCCAATACGGGATGGCCGTTGTACCGGAAGCTTATGGCGTCGATGTCGAGAATCACTTTCCATTTCCCTGGATGATCAGATAGATAAAAACCGGGGCGCCCATGAAGGCCGTCAAAATGGAAACCGGTAGCAAATGCGGGGCCAGGATGGTCCGGGCCACCGTATCCGAAACCAACAGGAGCAAACTGCCGACCACCAGTGTGGCGGGCAGCAGGAAGCGGTTGTCGCCGCCGATAATGCGCCGCACCATATGGGGGCACACCAAACCAACAAAGCCGATAATGCCGAGAAAAGAGACCGTCACCGCCGTTACCAGAGAGGCGATGAGCATCCCGGTCAAACGCAGGCGCTCGACCCGCACACCCAGGCCTTTGGCCGTCTCGTCGCCGGCATCCACGGCGTTGTAATTCCAGGTGTTTAAAAGGAAATAAATGGTGGCGGCAAGGGTGACGCCGGATATGATACCCAGTTCCCGCCAGCTCGCCCGGGCGGCATCGCCAAACGTCCAGAATACCATGGCGGCCAGCTGGACATCGTCGGCAAAAAATTGGAGAAACATGGTACCGGCTGTGAACAGGGCGCCCAAAGCCACACCGGAAAGCACCATGGCTTCCGAAGAAGCGCCCCGCATTCGGGCAATGGCTACAATGGTCAGCGCCCCGATGATACAAAAGAAAAAGGCGGATGCCGTGGTTATCCAGGGATGGGAAATGGTGATAGCGTCGGCACCACTGCTGGCCATTACCCCGCCGTCCAGTATCATCACGGCAAATGCGGCGCCGAAAGCCGCTGCGTGGGAGATGCCCAGGGTAAACGGCGACCCCAGTGGGTTGCGCAGAATGGATTGCATCACCGCCCCTGAGACGGCCAGGCCCGCACCGGCCACCATCGCCGACAAGGCCTGAGGAAGACGAATATTCCAGACGATGATGGCGTGCCGGCTGGAGACGCTTTTGCCCACCAGGGCGCGCAGAACATCCAGGGCGGGAATGCCCGCTGCGCCCATGGACATGCCGCCAACCAGAGCAGCCGCCAGCAAGGCCAGGCATATAAAAATAAATCCCGTTTTATATCGAATATAACGGGTGTATCGCGGATCAAGGGACCCCTGTGCAAAGTGCATGACGCGGTCCTATTCGTTCAGCTCGATTTTTTTGAACACCAGCTGGCCAAAAGCCTGATTCATCTGATGAAATACCGGTTTGCCAACCAGAAACGTGAATATTGCGTCGGCCTTGGCCTCGGGATTCACGTCGCTGAAGTGCTCCGGGTAGAGGCATTTTCCCAGAAAGAAGGCATCGGCCAGGATGGAGCCGAAATTGCGCGTGTACCAGTTGTAGGGCAGCAGGCCGTAGACCCGTCCCTGCCGGACCGCCGTGAGGCTGCGGTAGGCCGGATCGGTTTTCAATTCATACAGACCGCCGGCCTTGTCACCCATCTGCAGGGTGGACAGATCCAGAAAGAGATATTGCGGGTCCCACTGCACGATTTGCTCTTTGGCGATGTTGCTTTGCCGAAGCGCTTTGCCGTTGCGGTCCTCGCTCCGGGCCAGGTTATTGGCCCGGATGAAGGTCAGGGGCGGGTATGCGGGCTCGGTGGATTGAAATCCATGGGGCCCCTTGAAAGCGATTCCACCCACGAAACAGGTGGGCTTGCGGCTGTCTTCCACAGAGGCTGTGCGTGATGCCAGCTCAGCAATCTGGGTTTCGAAAAAACCGATCACCGCTTGGGCACGCCGGGATTTCTGCATGACCTCTCCCATGATTGCTAGGGCCTGAAACAACGCTTGGCGGTGGCGGCCCAAATCCCCATAGTCCAAAACAATCACCGGGATGCCCGTCTTGTTTTGCAATTCCACAGGATCGTGCCCCATGGTGGAATAGGTCTTGAAAATCACTTGGGGCTGGGGCTCAAGGGTGAGAATGCGCTCCGGGTGGTCATGTCCGCGAAACTCGCCGAATATGGGATAGGTTTTGAACTGGGGGTTCGCCATGGCATAGGGTCGTGCATCCAGCCTTGGCCTGCGTTTCTCGATGTCGTCCACAGCGACGATTTTATCCTGGGCCTCCAGATAGGTCAACAATCGCAGGCAACCGGAGCCCGAGCAAATGACCCGCTGCACCTTTTCCGGCACCTGGACACGGCGGCCCAGAGCGTCGGTAATCATGCGGGGAGCGGCCAGCCCCTCGCCCCAAAGCAATAAAATGGTTATCGCCGCCAGCACGGCAGTCAAGCGCTGGGTTTGCATCGATTCTACTCCTCCTGGCTTGTTCAACGTTTCAGTGTCCGGTAATCCGGGCGATAAAAAGATGATCGGCGGGTAAAGAAAAAAGCCACGACTACCGGTCCCTTCCCTTCTGGAAAGCAAAACGCCTTCGTGGCTTGATTCGATCTGTAAGATGAAAAAACCTGTCTTCTGACAGGTATTGTTGAGATTTACTTATTGATCTGAGGCTGAATTGTCAAGATTCGTTTCCCGATATTCTATATTAGCCCTGGTTCCGGTTCTTCACCCATTCCGGCAGGTGCACCTCGCCTGCGGCAATTTTTTCCGGAATATAGCACTTGATATCAACTACGGGGGAGCCGTCTTTGGCATCAATTTCATCAAGAGCGATGGTGGTGCCGTCAATGGAAAGCACCCGACAGATGGTCAGCGCAATGAGGTTCGGACGCCTGGGCGAGTGGGTGGCGAAAACGCCGCAAACCGGGTTATCGGGGTTTGCCCTCGGTCGAAGTTGAAGCACGCGCCTGGCCTCAGGATTGTCATTTAAATGAAACCAGTAAAACACCATGATGTGTGAAAACGTATCCAGACCCAGCATGGCATCTGCATATTGCGAGTGGACATCGATGAAAGGTTTGTCTTGTTCAATGCGGATTTTACCTATGCTGACCAGATTGAATGTTTCCACGCCATGTCCACCTTGTCGCTTGATTCGTCTTTTTCTCAGCGCCGCGCCGGTGCGGGCAGCACTGGCAAGTGCTGGCCGGCGCAGGGCGCCGCCATTATATCAAATGGCGGCCGCCAGCCGGGCACCCTGATCGATGGCCCGCTTGGCATCCAATTCGGCCGCCACATCGGCGCCGCCGATGACGTGCACCGTCAAACCGCTGCCTTCCAACTGGTCGGCCAGATCGCGTTTGGAATCCTGGCCGGCGCAGATCACCACATTGTCCACCGACAGCACCATTTTTTTATCCTGCCGGACGATATGCAGGCCCTGGTCGTCGATACGTTCATAAGTTACGCTGTTGAGCATGGAGACCCCCTGCCGGGCCAGTTGGGCGCGGTGGATCCACCCGGTGGTTTTACTCAGTCCCGCGCCGACTTTGCTTGCCTTTCGCTGAAGCAGATAGACATCCCGTATGGCTTTGCAGGCTTGCGGCCCTTCCGGCAGCAGGCCTGCACGATGGTAGAGGTAGGGATCGATCCCCCATGTTTTATAAAATGTTTCCCGGTCCAGGGGGTCAACAGCAGCATCGTGGGTCAGAAAAACCGCTGTGTCGAAGCCGATGCCGCCGGCACCGATAATGGCCACCTTGGCGCCCACGGGTTTTTTATGGGCCAGCACGTCAATATAAGTCAGAACCGATGGATGCTCTATACCCGCAATTCGCGGGATGCGGGGCTCAATGCCGGTGGCCACGACAATTGCGTCGTACCGGATTTCCCGAAGGTGGTCCGCCGAGACGCTGGATTCCAGACGGACCTCAATGCCGAGCAGGGCGATTTGTTCGCGGAAATAACGCAGGGTTTCCCTGAACTCTTCCTTGCCGGGAATCTGGACAGCGATATTGAGCTGTCCCCCGATATGACGGGACTGTTCGTACAGGGTCACACTGTGGCCGCGCTGGGCCGCCGTTATGGCAAACGAAAGGCCGGCAGGTCCGGCACCTACAACGGCCAGCCGCCTGGATGTCCGGGCGGGTTCATAGCTCAGCTCTGTTTCATGCCCCCCCCTGGGGTTGACCAGGCACGAAGCGATCTGCCCGGAAAAAATATGATCCAGGCAGGCCTGGTTGCAGGCGATACAGGTGTTGATCAATTTGGCCCGCCCCGTGGCGGCCTTGGCCACAAAGTCGGGATCGGCCAGAAGCGGCCTGGCCATGGACACCAAATCGGCCGACCGTTCGGCCAGAACCGATTCGGCAACCTCCGGCGTGTTGATACGGTTGCTGGTGACCAGCGGAATGTCGACTTCGCTTTTCAGTTTGGCTGTCACCCAGGCGAAAGATGCCCGGGGAACCATTGCGGCGATGGTCGGAATACGCGCCTCGTGCCAGCCGATGCCGCTGTTGATGATGGTCACGCCGGCAGATTGCATGCTGCGGGCCAGCTGGACGACCTCACCCCATGAAGAGCCGTCCTGAACGAGATCCAGCATGGAAAGCCTGTAAATAATTATGAAATCAGGCCCCACCGCCCGGCGTGACCGTTTGACAATCTCCAGCGCAAAGCGAATGCGGTTTTCGTATGGGCCGCCCCATTGGTCGGTGCGCTGGTTGGTCCGGCGAGCAATGAACTGGTTGATCAAATAACCCTCGGACCCCATGATCTCAACCCCATCATAACCCGCTTCCCGGGCCAGCTGTGCGCAATGGACAAAATCTTCGATTTGCTGTTCCACCCCCGCTGCAGTAAGTTCTTGGGGCTTGAAAATATTGATGGGGGCTTGAATGGGTGAGGGCGCCACCAGTTGTTTGTGAAATGCATAGCGGCCGGTATGCAGGATTTGCATACAGATTTTGGCACCAGCCGCATGCACTGCCCGGGTAACGGTCTGATGCGGCCCGATTTCATCCGCACAAGTCAACTTGGCGCCGTGATCGGCCACGCATCCAGCGGCATTGGGCGCGATTCCGCCGGTAATCATCAACGCCACACCGCCCTTGGCGCGCTCGGCATAAAAGGCCGCCATACGCTGGAGTCCGTCCGGAAATTCTTCCAGCCCGGTATGCATGGAGCCCATAACGACGCGATTCTTCAGGATTGTAAACCCCAGATCAAGCGGTTCCAAGAGACGGGGGTAAAGTGGGTGGGGCATTATATCTCCTTAATAGATCCATGATGGTTCGTTTGTTAAAAGCATCGCAGCGTTCGCCTGAGGATTGTAACGCCACTTTATTTTGAGAATCAACCCTTATCGGGCGGTATTTTTTTGGGGCAGCCAATATCAAAATCCAAAGCGCAACAGTGGTTGGGGACCTGATCGTAAATCAAACCGGCCGCAGACATCATTTGATATTCGGGTTTTTGATTTTATCCAGGGCGTTCACCCGGAATCGCCGGATAGAAAAGGGCGGGCTTGAGTTGAAACGCAACCTGATGTATGAGAGCCATTGCGTCTAAGGAATGAATGGATGACAATGAATATTTACTATGTGGACGGAAAATTCCTGCCGGCCGATCAAGCCATGATACCGGTGGACGACCTGGCTATCCTGCGCGGTATTGGGGTGTTTGATCTGCTGCGGACCTATAACGGCAGGCCATACTTCTTAAAAGAACATGTTTCACGGCTGATCCATTCGGCCCGGGAAATTCATCTGGATATTCCCTGGACCCACGGCCAGGTGTGTAACGTAGTCCTGAAGACCCTGGAAAAAAACGCTTTGGAAGAAGCCAATGCCCGTATCATCGTCACCGGCGGGTCCAGTACCGACTTTTTGACACCAATGGGAAAACCGCGTCTGCTGGTGCTTGTCTCCCCATTGCCCAAACTGCCGGCCTGGTGGTACAGCAAGGGGGTCAAAATCATCACCATGACGGCCAGGCGCAACATTCCCGGGGCCAAAAGCATCAACTATCTTCCTGCGGCCATGGCCCTGCGCCAGGCCAAGGATCAAGGTGCCATCGAAGCCGTCTACCTGGACAACAATGGAAACGCCCTGGAGGGATCCACCAGCAACCTTTTTGCTTTTATCGATGATAAACTGGTCACCCCCGGCAAAGAAATTTTATCGGGCATTACGCGGAAAGTCGTTCTGGAAATCACCGCAACAGATTTTCCGGCAGTCATTCGCGATCTGCCCAGCGCCGAATTGAAGGCGGCCCAGGAGGTCTTTATCACCGGCACCAACAAGGGACTGGTGCCCGTGGTTCAGGTGGATGATACCGTTATCGGCGACGGCCGGCCGGGGCCGCGAACCAAAAAAATCATCGCACTGCTGGAAACCCACACCACTCAGCAATCCGCCTGATTCCGTGTTCCGGCAAACGCCACCCAACCGCCTGCCTTTTCCATGTCCAGAATATCAAAACCGCAAAACGCCATTTTCTCGGCAACACCGGACTGGAATGCCTCAATGATGCCTGAACAGATAAAAATACCGCCCGGTTTCAATACCCTTGCGACATCATCCAGCAATTCAAGGACGACTTCTGCCAGAATATTGGCCACGACGATATCATGGGATCGAGATACGGAATCGACCAGATCGGCGCATTGCAGCGTAACGCGTTGGGGGTCGATATGGTTTTGGGCCAGGTTGCGCCAGGCCACTTCCACGGCCAGGGGATCCAGATCGATGCCGGTAAGCCGCACAGCGCCCAGTTTGGCCGCCGCGACGAGAAGGATTCCCGAGCCGGTACCCACATCGAGTATCGACGATTCGGGCTGAATATATTTTTGCAGCAGGCGGACGCACAATGCGGTAGTGGGATGCGTGCCGGTGCCGAAGGCCATGCCGGGATCAATCTCGATAACGATCTGACCCGCGGATGCCGAATACTCCCGCCAGGTGGGCTTGACCACAATGCTCGGTGTGATCTTTTGCGGCCAGAAAAAGGCTTTCCATGCCTCGGCCCAGTCCTCCTCATCCACCGGACGATAAGCGATTTTATAATCGATGGCCTGATGCCGGGCCAGCCGGGCAAGGTCCCTTTCCAGGTCCCGGCACTGTTGCGCAAAGCGTTCATCGTCGGGAAAATACCCGGTTACCGCTGGTTGCGACGGCCGCGGCACGGCATCGTCGCCCCATCCTTCGGCCGGCTCCAGACAAGGGTCGTCCACAACCACGCCACGGGCGCTGAGGTCATGCAAAATATCGGCGATCAATTCCACCGCCAGGGTTTCATTTTCGCATAAAAAGGAGACTTTGGCTTCAATCCATTGCATGGACTGGGTTGTATACGAGAATGGACGGGCAGGCAATAGCGCCGGGGTTTAATCGGTAAATTTAAAATCCTTCAGGACTTTGGCCTGGAAGCCCTTCCTTTTGTAGTCTTCCCGTTCGGTCATCAGTCGCTTAATGCCGATGGTTTCATTCTTGTACGCGCCCCTGGCGGAAATGGTATATTTTGCGATGTCGAGATTCTGATTTCTGGCTAAATAATTTTGGAATCGAGACTCCATTTTCTGGATCAATTCCACGTCGGTGGTGTACTCTTCGTTGCTATAGGACACATCGCGAACATCTAACGCGAATATGGGAGAAAAGTAGGCTTGTTTCAGTTGGTAGGAGTAACCCACGACATAGCAATACCCTTTGGCTTTGGCCCAACAGGGTGATGCGGTAAAAAGCAGTGCACAAAAGATCAAGCATGCCGCTGTGCAAAATCGTTTCTTCATGGCAACCCCTCAGTCCGGCAATACGCTGGCTTTTTCACTGCCGAAGCAAAATTGGGGGGAGATGGCGAAAAGCCCGCGAACAATGCAATGTGTCCCCATACTTCAATGGCGCCTGGCAGGTGGATTGCCGCCCGGAGCCATGCTGCTCCGTTGGTCTCCACAACCCATTGGTTGTAATCCACTTTATACCCTCAATCGGTTTTGGGTGTCAATGGTACCGGCTGTTTTCAGAATAGGGCCGCACCTTTTACGGTTCTTTTCTGACGGGCGGGTTAAAATAACCATGGCGCAGTTTGGGAAAAGATCGTCGGATTTTATCCAGCAGCACGTGCATTCCCATAGGCATGCTGTGGGCGGCGGCTTGGTTCATGATTTGAACATAGCGGTTCGGGTCGAAATTAAGGTTGCGCCATTGAATCATCTGTATGGGAAGCCGTGATATAAACCCTTGCAAAGCTTCCCATTCTTCGGGCGTATCGGTAATTCCCGGACAGTTTAAGTAGTTGATGGCAACATGCGCACCTCTCGACAGCGCCAGGCCAATACCTGTCGCCACCTGTTCGAATCGATATCCTCTGGGTCTGAAATAGGCCTGATAGCAGGCTTGACGAAAACTGTTCATACTGATGCGCAGACTGTCCAACCCGGCATCCAGCAGCAGAGCGATTTTATCTGGCTGGCTGCCGTTGGTGTTCATGTTGATGGTGCCCGCCTGAGTGGATCGGCGAATCCGGCGGATGGCATCGGCGATGGCATCGACAGCGGTCAAGGGATCTCCTTCACACCCCTGGCCGAAGCTGACCACCGCCCGTCGAACGCGGCGGATATGCTCAAGTGCCACCGCGGCAATTTCCCCGGGATCGGGCGTAAAGGTGATGCGGTTCTGGCTGCAGGGGATACCGTCATCCGGCTGCAGGGAGATACAGCCCAGGCAGCGGGCGTTGCAGGTTGTTGCCGTCGGCAGGGGCGCTTCGTAGCGACCCAGGAAAAAATTCTTACCGGCAGGGCAGCCGTATGTCAGGGCGCACTTTTCCAGATGGCGGCACAACCGGTTATCCGGGAGCAGGCGGCGCATGCGGCGAACACCGGCCCTGACCTTTTCCACCGGCATTTGTCTCAGATCCTGGCGCGGTTCGGTATCCACCTGAATGACCGCCGAACGAAATCCCCGACGGTGCCAGCCTACGGCACCATACGAAAAAAGCGGCAAAAAGCCGGCACCTTCTTTCTCTTGATAAGCACTTGTGCGGGACAACACATAACCGGGGGAATTGAAGGCGGCCACCGGGAAAATGGGTTCACCCGGCTCATAGGGGTTCTCCGCCATGGGAACCACACACTGGATCCGGGGATCGTACACCAGAGGAATACGATCCGGCAGGTACATCAGTTCGCTGCCGTAGGGCAGGTTCCGGGTGGTCTCCACAGAAAGGCAATCCCTCAGGGGGCCGCTGGCGCCAACCGCACCATAGCCGGCAAGGTCAAAAATTTTCCCCTTGTCATTGGCAACCACTGCAGTAATATATTTTAACGTTTGAGTCATGGTCTTGCCGTCCGAACCAACACCGATGCTTAATTTTTCTCTTTTTTCACCCACAACCGATATAGCGGCGCCAGGCGGCCCGGATCTACCCCGAACAGCACCGCAGCAGCAATCGTAGAATTAACAAGGGTGGTTCTCCAAATCCCGATGGCCTTCCAGCGCCGGCCCGAGGTCACCGCAGCGGCAGGGGCCATGCCGATGCGTCCTAACTGCGTCAACCGCCTCACCAGGACCAGGTCTTCAGCGATGGCCACATCCGGAAATCCACCCGCATGCGCAAAAACCGCTGCAGGCAAAAACAGCGCCTGATCACCGTAAGGCATCTGCAAGAGGGTGGCTCGAAAGTGAACCGCTTTTTCAATGAGCCGCATGCCCGGATGATGGTAATCGGTTTTGAATCGGAACGCTCCGGCGATGGTCCTTGAGCTTAACAGGGTTTCAAATATTTGGGCGCCATAATTGTGCGGAAGCCGTGTATCGGCATGCAGAAAAAGCAGCACCCGGCCTCGGGCCGCCAGAGCGGCGGCATTTTGTTGCCGGGCACGGCTGCGGGGCGCACAAATCACCGTTGCCCCGGCGGCACGGGCCAGGACAACGGTTTCATCGGTACTGCCGCCATCGGCAACGATGATTTCACAATCCGGTGATCTGGCGGCTTCAATGGTTCTTCCGATGGATTCGGCCTCGTTTAGGGCCGGAATAATGACGGATAGATAGGGGCGTTGCCAAAGCCCTCCGGGTTGCCACGCTTCCAGATCCGCAGCGGTATCGATGTCGTTCAACACCGGCAGCAGTGCCGTCTTCAACCCAAGCCGCCGGGCGGCGCCCATGGTTTGGGCAAACACGCGGGAGGACCCCCAGTCGATGGAATCAAAAACAGCCGCCGGCCGGCTCATCCCGATGAGCCAGTATCCGCCGTCCCGGCTTGGGCCGATTACCAGATCATGATCCTGCAGAGCGTCAAAGGCAGTTTGCAGGTGGTGCGCGGACAAAGCGGGAAGGTCGGTTCCAACCATCACCACCTGCCGGTACTTGCCCTCCAGAGCACATTGGGCGGCGGACTGCATGCGCTCTCCCAGGTCTTTGCCTTTCTGGGGCTTCAAATCAAGGCCGTACTTTCCCAGCCAGCGATGCACCCGCTCGCGATGTCCGCCGGTGTAATAAAAAGCCACACCTGCCGGCAGATTGCATGCCAAAATCGTATCCAGACAATGTTCGGTCATCCGGCGCTGCAGATCTGCCGCGCCCAGAGGTCCGAGCGCCGGGATCAAGCGGGTTTTGGTCCGGCCGGGAACGGGGTAACGGCCGAACAGGATCAACTGCCGATAAAGTGTCATGGCGTATCAGTCTTCGATTGCTGGTTTAGAGGCAAACACTTTGGCGCTCTTATTACCATGTTGGATGTTGATTGTACATGCGGCGCCAGAATGATCGGCACTATCAACGGTCAAAAACCAATGCCCCGTTGGTGGAAAGAAGATCTACCGGCAGACTTTTATTGCACATCCGGCATTTGCCTCGACAACCGGGTGGCAGCGTCCATCGGTCGCCGGTATTTGACGCGGTCAGCATGGTTTTTCGGGGTATCCGTGCGCTTATAAGGGCCTTGACGCCAAGCTCGATATCGTTTATCAGACAGGAACAACATACAATTCGGCGCCACCGATTCGATCCTGGCGCTGACGTGAGTTATGCAATAGGCTCGGCCACCCAGACTCGCTTGGGGTGGCCTTTTTTTTAGGAGAGGGCGCGGGGTTATGACAACCACTTTACTCGTTATCGACAACTACGACTCGTTCACCTACAATCTGGTGCAAATGTTTCGTTGCTTTCCGCTCAACGTAAGGGTTTTCCGCAGCGACAAAATCGACCTCGAACAGGTTGAGGCCATTGCACCGGACTATATCCTGATCAGCCCGGGACCCAAAGATCCCCGGCACGCCGGTATCTCCATGCCCTTGATCAAGAACTGGTACAAACGGGTGCCGCTTCTGGGCGTTTGTTTGGGCATGCAGTGCATCAACGAAGTATTCGGCGGACAAACGGTGCGTTCCGTGCATCCGCTGCACGGCAAAACCAGCGCCGTTTACCATAACGCCCAGGAATTGTTCCAAGGGCTGCCCTCCCCGTTCAGGGCCGCCCGCTATCACTCGCTGGTCATCGAACCGGATCCGGGAGCGCTGCAGGGCGAATTGACCATTACCGCCCGCACCAAAGATCAGACCATCATGGGAATCTCCCATCGCAGGTATCCCCTTCACGGGGTTCAGTTCCACCCTGAAAGCTTCATGACCGATCACGGGTTTCGCCTGGTGGAAAACTATCTGGCCCAAGGACCCATGGAAAAATTGCATGACTGCAAGCGCACTGGATAATGTTCTAGGCCGCTCCGCGGCCTTGAACGGGGTTCATGTGGAACCCCTGCATCTCGAAGAAGAATTCGAGACCATGGCGGCACGTTTTGCAGATATACCCGGCACGGTGGTCCTGCTCAGCGGCACCGATCTGGATTGTTCGCGTTACCATCTCATGGGCGCGCTGCCCTGGCTGACCCTCAACGCAAAAAGAGGCGAAGTCGCCATCGATATGGACGGGTCGACCCTGACCGTTGAAGCCAGCCCCTTTACCGTCCTGCGATCCGTGCTGGACCGTTTTGCCATGCCCCAGGCGGGCCTGCCGCAGCCCATGGCTGCCGGATTGATGGGCTATCTGGCCTATGACCTGAAGGACTGCCTGGAAAATCTGCCCCGGACCTGCGTGGACGATCTGCAGTTGCCCGACATGCTGCTCTATGCCCCATCCGTGCTGGTGGTCCAAGACAAGAACGATTCCACCGCCCGGCTGGTGGTGCCCCGGCGAACCGCCCGGGGTACCGATGTAGATGCGACTTTGGCGCGGTTCAAAAACATCATGAATGCACCCGTGCCCATGCGCTCCTGCGCCGCAGGCGGAACCCGGGCGCTCAGGTCCAATTTTTCCCAGGACGCTTATGAAGCCGCCGTCGGCCAGGTGATCGACTACATCGGGGCTGGCGATGTATACCAGGTTAACCTGTCCCAGCGATTTCAGGTGCCGTTCCACGGCAACGGATTTGAACTCTTCAGCCGCCTCTATGCCCGAAACCCGGCCCCGTTCTTTGCCTTTGTGCAGGCCGGCGACCACCAGATCATCTCCACATCCCCCGAACGCTTCCTGCAGCGCAGCGGCACACGGGTGGAAGCGCGACCCATCAAGGGCACGCGCCCCCGGGGCACCGACCGTGAACAAGACCTGGCCATGCGGCGGGAGCTGGCCGACAGCCACAAAGACGCCGCCGAACTTTCCATGATCGTGGATTTACTGCGCAACGATATCGGTAAAGTCTGCACCGCAGGGTCGGTGCGCGTCGCCGAGCACAAGCGCATGGAGGCTTACCGGAATGTGTACCATCTGGTTTCTCTGGTGGAGGGGGAGCTGGGAGAGGGCAGGGATTCGGTGGATCTCGTTGAAGCCGCCTTTCCCGGTGGTTCCATTACCGGTTGCCCCAAAGTGCGCGCCATGGAAATCATCGATGAGCTGGAAAGCGCCCGGCGCCATGTTTATTGCGGCAGTATCGGCTACTTCAGTTTCCACCGCACCATGGATCTGTCCATTGCCATTCGCACGGCCACGCTTCTCAATGAGACCCTCACGTATTCTGTGGGCGGCGGCATCGTATTTGACTCCGACCCGACGGCCGAGTATGAAGAGACCCTGCACAAAGGCCGCACCTTGTCGACGGCCTGTACGGAATGGGCAACGGACGATCCGGCGCCCGTTGTGTGGCTCAATGGTCGACTGGTGCCTGCCGACACCGCCGCCGTTCCGGTAACGGACCAGGGTCTGCTTTATGGAAACGGTTTTTTTGAAACCATCCGCGTTGATGCCGGAACCATTCCCCTACTGGCGGATCATTTGGACCGTTTTCAACAGACCTGGAAAGCGCTGATGCCGGGCCCGCCGCCAGATTTGAGCTGGCATGAAATCATTGGCCAGGTGATTGCGGCCAACGGACTGGACACGCAATGCGCTGCCGTTAAAGTTCTGGCCACCCGCGGCAGCCGAACCGTGACGCCCTGGGACCACACACTGGTGGTTTCCGCCCGCCCCTACACCCACCGGCTCAATGATATCGGCAGCGACGGTCTCCACCTGGGAACCTACCCCCATCCCCGCCAGACCCCCTGGGCGGCCCATAAGACTTTAAACTACCTGTATTACCTGCATGCCGGGCAATGGGCCCGTGACAATGGTTTCGATGAAGCATTGATCCTCAACCCGGACGGTTCAATATCCGAAACCAACAGCGCCAGCCTGCTGCTGGTCAACGACCGCGAGGTGGTCCAACCGCTATCTCCGGCATCGCTCCCCGGTGTGATGGCCAATGTCATCAGCCGGGCACTGGGTGCTTTGGGCCACGTTAACATCACCCGCCCGGTGTTCCCGGACGAGCTCCTTTCAGCCCGTCAGGTTCTGGCGACCAATGCACTCATGGGCGCAGTTTCCGTCGCGGCCATCGATCATCATTCACGGCCCGTCGATGCCGCCCTGTGCAAAGCCCTCAATGATCGCGTTATTCCCCTATGGAATGCATGACACCCGAGAAATCAACCCACAAGGAGAAACGTATGGCGATTCAGACCTGGAAAAACGACGATGTGACCATCCGTGTGAATTACGACTTGTGTACAGGCCATGGCGATTGTGCTGAAAACTGTCCCGGTGAAGTTTATGATATTGTCGACGGAAAGGCGGTTGCGGCGCGTATCGACGATTGCGTCGAATGCTGCACCTGCGTTGCGGTTTGTCCGGAGAAGGCCATCAGCCATAGTTCCTGCCTGTAAATCCGAAGATGGGTCCCCTTTGAGCCCCTTATCACCTCAACAGTCCGAAGAATATAGGCTTTTGACCCGCTATTTTTCCGTGATGTGCCGGATCAGATGACCCAACTCGGGTAAGATCAGCGTTTTGCAGGCCAATTTGCAGGCGTTGAGGCTGCCCGGCAGGCAGAAAACCACCGTTTTGCCGATAATGCCGGCCGCGGCCCGGGAAAGCATCGCCGCCGTATTGATTTCCACGCAGCTGAGTTGGGTGAACAGGATGGGAAAGGCCGTCAACTCTTTTGTAAACAGGGGCTTGATGGCTTCGATAGTGACATCCCGGGGGCTGATACCGGTACCGCCGGTGGCGATGACGGCATGGGGGGCATGATCGGCGAGCAGATGCGTCATCTCGCGCCGAATGGCCGCGATGTCGTCCGTAACCACCGAATGGGCCACCAGCCGGTGACCCGCTTCCACCGTTTTGGCGGCGATCCACTGACCGCTGGTGTCTGTTTTCAGGGACCGGGTTGTGGAAATGCTCAATACCGCCACATCCAAAGATCGGGGGGCGTTGGCGCGATGTTCATGATGGCCCATGGCCCTTGCGTGTCCTTTCGTCCGTCAGGCCGCTGTGGTCAGGGTGACTTCGTCTCTGTCGTCGCTCTCCGACATCAGCACATTGATCATTTCCGAGCGTTGGGTTTTGATGCAGTACCCGGTATAATTACTTTGAATAGGCAACTCCCGATGGCCGCGGTCCACCAGTACGGCCAACTCGATACGGGATGGCCTGCCGAAATCGATCACGGCATCCATGGCGGCACGAACCGTGCGGCCGGTGTAAAGAACGTCATCCACCAATATGAGTTGCTTGTTGTCCACGGTAAAGGCAATATCCGTGGTTTTGACCACTGGCTGGGCACTCATCTGGGTCCAGTCGTCCCGGTAGAGGGTGATATCGATTTTGCCCACCGCAATTTCTCCACCGTCGAACGCCTTGATGTGCTTTTGAAGACGATTGGCCAGGAATACGCCGCGGGTGTGAATTCCAATCAATGCCAGGTTGCCCGTTTTGCCGTGATTTTCCAGGATTTCACAGGCCATCCGCTTGAGGATGCGATCGATTTCCACGCTGTCCAGAATTTGTTTTGCTTCACCCATGATCACGCCTGCCTGCTTAGGGTTGACGGATAGATTGACTTCTCCAGACGTTATAGCAGCCTTTGCGGGAATGGCAAGGGATTATCTATCGACGCATATTCGGCATCATGCGTCCTGCCGTCAGCTTATCTTCAGCAAGGTCTGGATCTGATCGGCGCCGGTGCAATAGAGGCTGTCTATAAAAGCAATGGCAAAACTGCCCGGTTTATCGCTGATGCGGGCGGCCAAGTCGCCACAGAGACCATAATACCCTAAAGCAGCCGCGGTTGCCTCCAGCAGCGCGCCTCCGGAAACGGCACAGAAGGCCCCGCATACCGCAGACAGGCCGCAACCGATACCGGTAACTTTGGTCATCAGGGGATGCCCGTTGGAGACTCTGAACATGCGTTTGCCATCCGTAATACAATCCTGTTCTCCGGAAATGGCCACAATGCATTTTTTTTCAAGGGCGATTTGTCCAGCCGCCGCCACCACTTCATCGGTTACGCCCACTGAAGCATCAACACCTTTTGTAGTGACATTTTCAGACCCCAGAGAAAGGACCTCGGAAGCATTTCCCCGCAACACGGATATGGCGGCGGCTTCCATTATTTTGCGCACGGCTTCGGTGCGCAGGGCGGTTGCACCGGCACCCACCGGGTCCAGAATGATCGGAATGCCCCGTTTATTGGCAGCCCTGGCGGCGGTGATCATCGATGCCACCCAGTCTTCCTGCAAGGTTCCGATATTGAGCACCAATGCACCGGCAATGGCAACCATCTCCTCGACTTCCGCTTCGCAATGGGCCATCACCGGCGAAGCCCCCACAGCCAGCAGGATATTGGCCGAGGAATTCATGACCACATAGTTGGTAATGTTGTGCACCAATGGTGCAGTGCTGCGAATCTTTTCAAGCAGGTTGACAGCCAAATCTTTCATTTTGAATTCTCCGCTTCTGTTATGAGAGCAGTCACCCGTCCCGCCGCAAAACGTAACGATAGACATTGGTCTCCCTTTTTTCAAATCCCATTCTGCTGTAAAGGCGGTTGGCCGCATCGCGCCAGGGCGCGGACGTCAGGGCGACAGTGTCTGCGCCCAGCGCTTCGGCCCGAACCAGGGCACGATGAACGAGCGCCCGACCCACACCCCTGCCGCGGGCGGATGAATCCACCACCACATCTTCGATGACCGCGCGTGTTGCCGTCGGAATGAGATACAGCACCAGGGTGAGCATGCCCAAAACCACACCTTGGTCCACGGCCACCAGCAGGTGGATGTTTTCCGAATCGATGATCCGGCTGATCCGGTCCACTGAAACGGCGTGCGCTGTATCGCCGAGCTGCGCAGCCAATCGATTTATTCCCACCATCAACGATTTACCGGGTTTTGCCGGTGAAATAATTTCCATGGATTCCTGCCTTTATTTTCAGCCAAAAAACAGATAGGATACAATGCCGGTACCATCGATTTCCGATGGTGCCCAACCGGGCCTGCCCCCATTGCCGGGTACCGGTGGATAGCCATTAGCATTGCAGCAGGCAGTCACTCTGCAGGAGGTGTATATGGACATAAAGCAATTATTGGAACAGGTCAAGCAACGCCCGGACTATGAACGAGTCGGCATGATTTTGTGCCACAACGGCGTCGTCCGCGGCACTTCGCGGGATGGACGAAAGGTCAGCGGCCTGCGAGTGGCCGTGGACCGGGACAAACTCAGGCAAACCGTCGAGAAATACAAAGCACGCTCCGGCATTACAGAAATCCTTGTGGAAATCAATGCCGATTGCGACCTCAAGGTGGGTGATGATGTCATGGCCCTGGTGGTGGCCGGAGATATCCGTGAAAATGTATTGAACACCCTGTCCGAAGCGTTGAACGAGATCAAATCGTCAGTGACCCATAAAACGGAATATTTTGCGTAAGGAGTGCTTATGGCTGACCTGACCCACATTGACGATCACGGCCGCGTTCGCATGGTAGATGTCACGACCAAAGCCGCCACGGACCGCCAGTCCAGGGCTCAAGCGGTGGTGACCATGTCGTCGGAAACCTTTGCGCTGATCCAGGATCAAAAAACCAAAAAAGGCAATGTCCTGGAAACGGCACGCATCGCCGGAATCATGGCAGCCAAAAAAACCGCTGATCTGATTCCCATGTGCCATCCCCTGCGCTTGACCCATGCACAAGTCGATTTCTTTCCGGATGCGGCAACCCATAGCATTCGCATCGAGGCAACAGCGCGCATACTGGACCAGACCGGCGTGGAGATGGAGGCGCTTACGGCGGCTTCTGTTGCCGCCTTGACCATTTACGATATGTGCAAGGCGTATGATCGCGGCATGTCCATTTCCGATATCTATCTTCTTGAAAAAAGCGGCGGCAAGAGCGGCTTCTGGAAACGGCAACATGCGCGGCTGGAATGAAACCCGAAGATCAAGGCGTATTGATCGACGGAAGCTTTTTTATTCCCTATTCCAGGGCATCCGACAAAGCCGGATGCGATCCTTTGAAGCCGGAAAAACAGCATGCGACTGATTTTTTTGTTGTGCATGACACGGATCGTCAATTTGTTTTGCGGGTGGTTGCGGCCCCGCTTGTTCGTTTTGTTCACCGTGCTGCTGGCGGCCTACTCCTGCGCGCCTGTGCCGCAACCGCCCGTTCGGCTTGCGCCGCCGCCCCCATCGCTCCAGCGAGTCGCCGTTGAAGATTTCCCCCGTTTTATGGATCCTGCACAGGTTGCCCCACTGGCCCACAGCATTGAAATGAGTCTGGCGTATTTAAGGCGCCTGCCGGGGGATCGACCGGTTGTCTTCGGCCCGGACACCTTTGCTGTCGCCCGCCTGGTCCGGTCGCTGGAAGTGTTTCGTGAGATCATCGCCAAAAATCCATCCACCGACGAATTCAACCGGATTCTTCAATCGCAATTTGTGGTATACCGCGCCACCGGTTCATCTGAGGGGCACACTGTCCTGTTTACGGGTTATTACGAACCCGTATTGCCGGGCAGCCTGAATGCCACGCCCCGGTTTTCGGTCCCGGTGTATTCCCGGCCCAATGATCTGGTGTCCATCGACCTGTCCCTTTTTGCAGATGATTTAAAAGGACGCACCATCGTAGGTCGCTATACCGGCCAGACGGTGGTTCCCTACCCCTCGCGGAAATATATCCGCAACCGATCCGACTTTGCTGAAACGGCTCCACCCATTGCCTGGCTGGAAAATGAATTCGACCTGTTCAATCTGCAAATCCAGGGCTCGGGCAGACTCCAGCTGGAATCCGGAAAGCAGGTCAACATTCTGTATGACGGAACCAACGCACAACCCTACCGCAGCATCGGCCGTCTGCTTATCGAGCAGGGCAAAATCCCCCGCGAGGATATGTCCATGCAGGCGATCCGCAGCTATCTCGAAAACAACCCCGAAAGCGCCGATGCGATTTTCAACCACAACCCCCGCTACGTATTCTTTCGAATGGCGGATGACGGCCCCCTGGGGGCCCTGGGGCAACCACTGACCCCGATGCACTCCATAGCCGTGGACCGTCAGTTTTTCCCCCTTGGCGCCCTGGCCTATATTGAAACGCCCGTGGCCCGGGTGAGCGCCCGCGGGGGCATCGACGCATGGCGGTTGCATCAGGGATTTGCCCTGGCCCAGGACACCGGCGGCGCCATTGTGGGACCCGCACACGTCGATCTGTTCATGGGTCACGGCCTCCAGGCGGAAACCGCCGCCGGCCACCTGAAGCATCCGGGGACGCTCTATTTTCTGGTCCTTAAACCCGATCTTGCGCCATAGAATTTTCAACCACCCGATATTAAACAAAATATTATCAATTGGAGTTTTGGCGTAGTGCTTGACACGCCTGCCCAAAAGCCGTACAAATAAATCTTTTAGAGAAAGCACCCCTTTCTGAGGAGTACGCTATGTTTGGAATCGGCATGCCGGAGATGCTGCTGCTGCTGGCAGTGGCCCTCATCGTTTTCGGTCCCAAAAAATTACCCGAACTGGCCAAGTCGATGGGGCGCGCGCTGGGTGAATTCAAACGCGCCACCAGCGAAATCAAGGACAATATCGAGGAGCAAACCGGACTGGGTGAAGTTCGCGACAGCCTCAATGAAGTCAAACAAGACATCCGGGCCCAGGTTGACCTTGGTATCAACGAGACAACCACAAGCGATAAGGCACAATCCTCCAAAAAGGAGGCCGGGGACCAGACGCCATTGTCCCAGGTCAAGGATGCCTTTGACGCCCTGAACGCAGCACCGCAAAAAGATAACGTGACGGAACCGTCCACCACGGTAGAAAGCGACCCAACCGAAAACACCGATAAAGCCCCCCGGGAAAACAGCGCGACATGACCGAAGCGGACAAACAGCCTTTTACGGCGCATTTGGATGAGCTGCGCAAACGATTGATCATCTGCTTTATCGCCATCGGTGTCGGGTTTGTCGCCTGCTACGCTTTCAAGGAACAGCTTTTTTACATTCTGGTGGCGCCGCTGCAGCGTGTCATGAAAAGCGGCGACACCCTGATTTATACCCATTTACCTGAAGCTTTCTTCACTTTTCTGAAAACGGCCCTGATCGGGGGAATCATGCTGGCATCCCCTGTTCTTTTGTATCAATTCTGGATGTTTATGGCACCCGGACTCTATGACCGCGAAAAACGCCTGCTGGTGCCGATCCTGTTTTTATCCACCCTTTTTTTCATTGGTGGAGCCCTTTTCGGCTATTTCATCGTCTTTCCCTTTGGGTTTTCGTTTTTTCTCAGCTTTGCCACAGAGACCATCAGGCCCATGCCCTCCATGCGGGAGTATCTGAGTTTTGCATCAAAACTCCTGCTGGCTTTCGGGCTGGTTTTCGAGCTGCCTCTGGTGATCACTTTCCTGGCCCGGTTGGGGATTGTAAGCGTTGCGTTTTTAAGCAAGAACAGGAAGTATGCCATATTGCTTTTTTTCGTGGGTGCCGCAATTTTAACGCCTCCCGATGTGGTCACCCAAATCATGATGGCTTTGCCCCTCATGGTCTTGTACGAAATCAGCATTGTTGGCGCGCGTCTGTTCGGCCGTAAAAAAGAAGCGGTCGATGAGGCGGAAACCATTGAAACGGCTCCCGATACGGAGGAACCGTCCAAGCACTGAATCCCATTGACACCCAAAATGGGGCTTGATAATTATTCAGTCCAGGATCGGCAATTCGACGCGATTATTAGGGAGCAACAAATCAAGGAGGTGTGGAATTGATGAACAAACGGACTTTGAGCGCAGCACTGATTGCCGCCATGGCAATCAGCCTTTTCGCCGTGGCCGGACTTTATGCCGGAACCGCCATGCCGGATGAGATTCAGATGAAATCTGCCTATGAACACACCAAGAACCCGGTGATGTTCAACCACAAGAAACACAGTACCGATTACAAAGCCGTCTGTGGTGACTGCCATCACGATGACAAAGGCAAACCGCTGGCCAACTTGAAAGAGGGCGACAATGTCAAGAAATGCTTTGAATGCCACAACAAACCCGGTGAGTTGAAAGGCAAGAAAGCAAAAGGCCTGTCCAAGGAAGAAAAACGCATGTATCATGCCAACGCCGTGCATGAAAACTGTCTGGGATGCCATCGAACCTACAACAAAGAGAACAAAACCAAGGCGGCGCCCACCAAGTGCACCGACTGCCATCCCAAGGCAAAAAAGTAGCCCAAAGCGCTAAGCGTATTTAAACGGCCGGGCACCCTGGGGTGCCCGGCCGTTTTTAATCCGGCCCATCGAACCCGGTTAAAGTTTTCCCGAACGTATAATTGAAAACACCAGCCATAGCCCGAGTAAGGTGGCAATGACATAGCCGCTCAAACCCAGCAGTTCGGTCAGTGACAAACGCCCGGCACCAAACAAGTCCAACTCGATGACCATGAAATTCTTGGTAGAGTTGAGAATCAGTGCGGCGGCGATCAACGAGGCGGCGATCACCATGCCAAGGGTGAGGCGGTTGAGACCGCTTTCGAATTTTTTAGACGCCTGTTCCAGCCCGCCGTGTTCCAATTCGAGTCGGTGGGGGCCTTTGGCCATGCGCTTGAAAATGTCATGGGTGAGTTTGGGCATCCAGCGCAGGTAGCCGCCTGCGGCTTTCACATCACGGCCGACGTTTTTGAATATCTTCTGGGCTTCATAGCCCCGTTCCAGAAGCTTTTTGGCATATGGCCGGGTGACTTCCAGCAAGCTGGCGTCCGAACCCAGAATTTTCCCCAGCGATTCCGTTTGAATAAAGGTCTTGAGCAGCAGCAGAAGGTTGCGGGGCATCCGAATCCGGTACTTGAAAATCAGCCGCATCACTTGGTCATAGACTTCTTTGGCCGATATGGTCTTGAGCGAACGGCCATAAAACGGTTCGCTTATCTCTTTCAGGTCCATGCGGAAACTTTTCAAGTTCATGGTCTCGGCATTGATCAAACCGGCCGCCTCAAAGGCTTCCATCACCATATCATAATCATGCTCGGCATAGCCCAGGAAAAGATGGGCCACCTGCAGCATGGTCTCTTCATCCAGGTAGCCCACAATGCCGAAGTCCACCAGACTGACCCGGCCGTCGTACATGACGATGGTGTTTCCCGGATGAGGATCCGCATGGAAGATGCCAGCCGCCATCAGTTGGCGCGAAAAAGAGCGCAAGCCGATCATGGCCACCTCCTTGGGATCAATGCCGTGGCGCACAATTTCTGCCACGTTATCCATTTTGATTCCTTCGATGTGCTCCATCACCAGTACCGACTTGGAGGAAAACTGCCAATGAACTTCCGGAACGTAGAGCTCATCGACATCTTCAAAACTTTGCGCAAAGCGTTCGATGTTTCCGGCCTCGGTAAGCATGTCCAGTTCACGAAAAATGGTGCGTTCAAATTCTTTAACCAGATTGACCACACCCAGCACACGGCCCATGTCGAATTTTTTCTCGATTTTGCCGGCAAAATAGTACATCAGCTGGATATCTTTGCGAATGCGCTTTTCGATACCCGGCCGTATCACTTTGACCGCCACTTTACGGCCGTCCTTTAAAATGGCCGTATGGACCTGCGCTACGGATGCCGCCGCCAAAGCCTGGGGGTCGAAACGGCCGAAAAGCTCATTCAGGGGCTGGCGCAGCTCGCTTTCGATCAGCTGGCGAATGGAGTCGAAGGAAACAGGCGGTACCTGGTCCTGCAGTTTACTTAACTCATCAATATATTCCGGCGGAAAAACATCGCCCCGCGTGCTCATCAGCTGGCCCAGCTTGATAAAGCTTGGGCCCAAATCCTCCAGAGCGCGGCGGACACGAACCGGATCAGGCAGCCCCGATTTGGTTTTGCCGCGGCTGCGGCCCCACAATCGATCGCCTAATTCACCCAGCCCGTGTTTGATCAAAATACGCGAGATAGAACCAAAATGACCAATGCCGCTGATGCGGCGGCTAGTAAATGGCAAAGACATGAAAAGCTCCTGAGGCCGTACGGAACAAAACAGCAGGCACCACAACGGCGCTATTCAACCGGTTCACTGTCCGGATCGATCCGCTCCCATTTCTCAGCCACCGCTTTCAACTTGTCTGCGTCGGCAATATAGCTTTCCACGAGCCCGCAGTCCGTACACACAAAGTTGTCCAGAGGCGCCATGGAAGTCAGGCTGATGGGTATTGAATTACTGCCGAAAGGACCTCCCTTGAGAGGCAGTTTTTGTGCGGAAAATACATTGTTGGATCCGCATTTGGGGCAGACGCCGCTTTTCATGATCGTTTCCTCCTGGCTTACCGGGTTTCCGGGTTGGGTTGTTCGATTTATGTCTTAAACAGGGGTTGATGTCAACTTCCCTGCGGCCGTTGCAGCAATTTGCAGACACGATGGGTCCATGGGCCGCCGGTGAATTGAGAACGCCGACTCACCTGGAAAGCCGACTTAAGTCGCGTTATCGCGACGCAACAACGCCCCCCCCCTCGCGAAGGTCAAAATCGGAAGCATTACACGGACAGATAATATTAATATACTTTTAATATACAAATGGTTGGACAACTATCGCCCAGCCGCGACAGTTAAAACAAGCCTGAGTCGCTCAATTGCGACTCAAAATTGCCATCAATGATCTTTAAAATTTATAACTCACTGATAAATCTGTGAATTTATAATCTGTAATTGTCTGTATGGGCGGCATGTTTCCTGCACTTTATAATTAATTCCGCTTGTTTCTGGAGTGTTCGCCCCGGTCGCTACCGGTATGCGGGTCGTAAAGCTGAACGCGGTGTCTTGATTTAATAGGCACAAAAACGAAAATTTTCAATTTTATAAATAGAAGCCGTCGGTTTGTGAACCAGGCATTAAAGCGGCGGCATCAACTTTGAACGCTACATTATCATGAGCAGGAGGGCCAGTTTATGAGTGACCAGGTCGTAAGGCTAGGGGGTAAGAAATCAACTTTTATTGATAAGGTCAAAGCGCTGCTTCCGGAGGGCGGGAATCTGAATTTGTGCCTGACCTGCGGTGCTTGTTCTTCGGGTTGTCCGGCCACCGGTCTGGACGGTATGGATCCCCGGAAATTTTTGCGAATGGCTGCCCTCGGCATGGACGAACAGATCAAGGCCTCCAATTGGCCATGGATGTGCTCCATGTGTCAGCGATGCATCTATGTGTGCCCGATGAAAATCGACATCCCGCAACTGGTCTATAACGCGCGCACGCTGCGACCGAGAGAAGAACGGCCCAAAGGTATTTTGGGCTCCTGCGATATGGCATTAAGAAATCCCAGCACCAGTGCAATGGGAACTTCGCCGGAGGATTTCCAGTTTGTCGTCGAGGATGTTCTGGAGGAATATCAAGAAGCACAACCGGAGTTTGCCGATATGCAGGCCCCTATCGACAAGGAGGGTGCCGAGTTTTTTCTCAACCAAAATTCCAGAGAGCCGGTAACCGAGCCGGATGAGCTGGTGCCCCTGTGGAAAATACTTCACCTGGCCGGCGTCGACTGGACTTACGGCAGCCAGGGGTGGGCCGGAGAGAATTACTGCATGTTCCTGGCTGACGATGATGCCTGGAAGCATATTACTACGACAACCGCCAACCAGGCAGACAAGTTGAGGTGCAAGACGTTCCTCAACACAGAGTGAGGCCACGTCACCTTCTCAGTCCGGGCCGGACTGAAAAAATTTAACATCGCACACAACTTTGAAGTCAAAAGTATTTACGAATACTATGCCAAATGGATCCGGGAGGGAAAACTCAAAGTCAACTCCGATTGGAACAAAGATTTGAAAATCAAGTTCACTGTTCAAGATCCCTGCCAGATTGTGCGCAAAAGCTTTGGTGATCCGATCGCTGAAGATCTTCGATTTGTGGTCAAATCAGTGGTCGGGGAGGAAAACTTCGTCGACATGCATCCCAATCGCTCCAACAATTTCTGCTGCGGCGGCGGCGGCGGTTTTCTGCAGTCGGGGTACAAGGAAGAGCGCCTCAAATACGGTGAAATCAAGGACAACCAGATTCAGGCAACCGGTGCGGACTACTGTATCGCAGCATGCCACAACTGTCATGCCCAGATTCACGAGCTGAGTGAACATTACGGGGCCGAGTACGGCGTCGTGCATCTCTGGACGCTTATCTGCCTGTCGTTGGGTATATTGGGACCCAACGAAAGAGAATACCTGAAAGATGATTTAAAAGAAGTTAATGTGTTTCACCCTGAAACGGCCATGTGATCCGCCAACGGCGCCGGCTGGGAGACATCGAATACCCCGTTTCCCAGCCGACGCCCATTGCCGGCCGGGCGTAATAACTGACATGAACAAAAAACTCTCGGTTTCGGAACTTCAAAAACGGTGGGAGCGTGTGCTCAACGCCACAGGAAAAGCCGTTGCCGACCACCCCCGGGCATATGGCGAACTTAAAACCATTGCAGCGGCCATCATCGAGCAGCCGCTGGATATTAAGGAGTTTTTCCCCACCATAGAGAAAATGTCCCAACTCCTTCACACCATGGATGCCGGCAGAACCGGCAGCATTTTTCACCATTTCAGTGACCGGTTTTCACCCAAGAGTATCTGGCAGGTGCAATTGCTGCGGGTTGAGTGCAAAGATCTGCTGGCCCATTTGCACGATTTTGATCAATGGCGCCGCAAAACCCACCATTTACGCATTATCAAGTAGCCGTTAATCTTGCGGCGAGTCACTTGGTGTCCCTTTGAAAAACCAGCCACCGATTCATGGTCGTTGAGTTTAAAGTCTGCGCTGTTGACCTTCGTTCTGAAAGCGATCAGTTCAATTGTTCCAAAATCGCAGGCGTGTAGGCTTGCTCCTATATATGGGCCACTATCTGCTTCGGCCTCAAATTCCCCATAGCGTTCCCGTTCAAGGCATTGTTCGGCTGTTTCGCCCGGTTCGATCTTTCCGCCAGGAAACGTCCACCAACCCGTAAGTCTGCCAGCGGTTTTTTACCCGGGTTCCATAAAAATCGGGCCCCAAACGCCTCTGGGATTGTCTTGCGTTATTCCGGCAACTCAACGCGATGGAAGGCCTCCGCCAGTTGATAGTCGCTTCCTTTGGCCAGCAAACGGCATCGGTTGCGCAGCCAGGCACCCAGATCCCCCCCCCCCAGATGGCTGACCTGGCTTTGGTGGCAACGCAGGGCGGCGAGCTTCAAATCAAAGGTGGGTGCGATGTCGGAATAAAAATTAATATCCTCTGAGCCAAAAAAGAGAATTTCTCTGACTTTGTGTGGCTCAAGCCCGCGCGCCAGAAGATCCGGGTAAGCCATGTGGTCCCTGGCAAAGGGAAACACCGCATCCATGACCACCTGGCCGACGATGCGGTGGTCTCTATGCCACAGATACCTTCGATAAGGATCCAGGGTAATAACGGTTTGGGGCTGAAAGGTTCGGATCATCTCCACCAAATGCTTTCTAAAGGCTGGTGTCTCTTCCAGGGTTTGATCCCCGTACCCCAAAAATACAACATCGTCGACACCCAGGACTTCACATGCCTTGCGCTGCTCTTTTTCCCGAATGGGGATCAGCTTTTCGGGTGTCAGCTGACGATCGCTGGTTCCCTTGTCGCCGCTGGTACAAACCACATAAACGGCCGATTTTCCCGCCCGGGTCCACAGAGCCACCGTTCCAGCGGCGCCAAATTCTGCGTCATCGGGATGGGCTGTTATCACCATAAGATCCACCGGTGCGCTCATATTTTTATTCTCCTTTAAATTTCAGTCTCCTGCCTTATGGTAGACCGCCTCGATCCGTTCGGCAACCGATGCCCACCCGAACGCCTTAACAGTGGCGCGTATCTCTTCCTGGCCGGGTCGCCGTTGCCGGGGTGTGGCCAAAAAACGGGCAATGCCGTGTGACACTGCACCGATTTCGGGTGACGCAACAATTGCACCGTTCAGTCCCGGGATGATGACGGACTCCATGGCTCCCACGGGAGTGGCCAGCACAGGTGTTCCGCACGCCAGCGCCTCGAGCACCACAAGGCCAAAGCTTTCGTAGTGGGACGGTAAAACAAGAAGATCCGCGGCACTGTAATAGCATGGCAAATCGGATGGGTCGATACGCCCGACAATCGATACACGATCCTGAATTTTCAGTTCGCTCACCTGCGCCTCTATGGCCAGTGTCGATCTGGCACCGGGACCGTCGCCCCCCACCAGCAGCAATTGAAGTTCCGGCATGATATCGCGTAGGTGCCCCATGGCCCCCACCAAAATATCAATCCCCTTCAGAGCCGCAAAGCGACCCACATAGATCAGAATATCCGCGTGGCGATCCAAACCCAACCGCGCCCTCATTCGGTTACGATCCATGGGTTTAAAGCGCACCAGGTTGACGCCGCACGAAACCACCTGAATCCTCGCCGGATCCGCCTTATAGTGCTCAATCAAATGGTCCCTTTCCCTTTGGGCCGGCACAATCATGGCGTCCACAAGATCCGCCAGGCGGCGTTCGGATGCAATGCGCCCGAGGGGTTCGTTTTCACCGGAAGCCGTATCGTTTTTGACGGCACCCAAAGTGTGGAACGTGGTGATATGGGGGCAGCGCCAATGTCTGGCCGCCATTGACCCGACCAATGCGGAAATCCAATAATGACTGTGAACCCAATCATAGGCCCGCCCACTATCCCGGCAGTATTGTTCAAGGCATCCAAAAATCTCATCCACGTAGAAGGGCAAATGGGATTTGGAGATTTCAGCAAAGCGGTTTCGGCCCAGATGGATCAGGCGCACATTGGCAAAGAGGTCGATTTCGGCGGTACTGCCTTTTGCACAGGTGAAAATATCGATGGCAAAACCCCTCCGGCCGAGCCATCTGGCCGTTTCGCAAACATAGACACTCATCCCTCCGGTATCCTGTGTTCCCAGGGGACCTATGGGACTGGAGTGAATGGCAAGCATGGCAATGTGCCGGAGTTTGTTCATTTCCGCGGTATCCATGGTTCCCTGGTGCGGTGACGGTCAACCTGCAGGTTACCATTCGATCAAACATCGGTGAAGCTGGACTTGCTGACCGCCGATGTGTTTTTTATATGTCTCGGCACCTTTGAGAAAATCGTAATGCCGGCACCCCGTTTCGATACCCGCGCGAATACTGAACACTTTGCTGAGAATGCCCACGCTCAGATCGTTGTACCGGGCATCGTAGGCATTGTTGTAAAGATAACGGACGCCGCCGAAATCAAAGCAAAGTACAGCCGCGGCCGGGCCGGCGGCCAGCTCGAGGAAATAAAGCCTCAGTATGTCATGCCCGGCCAACGAATTCATCAAATCGCTGAAATAAGCCGACATGGCACCGTCCATAAAGTCGGCCTTATCCTCACGGTTCATTTGAAAGAGCCGAAGAAAAGCTTCGATATCGGAGCCCGGCGCCTTTGCGGGGTCCGACAAACGAAACTCGAAAGGACCGTCATCGTCAAGGCGTCGCATTTTACGGCGCACTTCATGACGCTGTTTACCATTCAACAGCATCAGGTAGTCATCCCATGACGCCGGCAGCGGGGTTTCAAAAGTCACATCGCAACGGCTGCGGGTGAACTTGACCCGGCCTGAAGCGGCAAGCGGTTCGATACCCTTATAAAGGGCCGCATCGGGCCGCAGGGTTTGAAGGTCGAGAAAATGAATATCCGTCTGTCGCAGATAGTCGGTCAGGCCGCGCATCACCGCCGCCTCCTGGCCGGGTACGGCAATGATATCCTGATAATCACACACATCGGCTCGACCTAGAAATTGGGCCCGCTTGCCGTTGATCGATAGCGGGACAACGCCGATCGGCCGGCCGCTGCTGAAAAAGCCCAGGATCAGCGGGTCCCCCCGGGTGCCAAGGTGACGCATCACGGTTTGCAACCACACGGGGGTAACAAAAAGACAATTCCAATTCAAGGCGGTCTGGTCTTGGCGCCAAATCGTATGGAATGCTTCCATCGAAAGCGAAGATACGGTTAGTTTTGCCGTCAGAACTGCGTTCCTCCTTCCCGGTCAGGGTAAAAGCCGTGAAAAACAGGCCGCGGGGTAGGGCCTAATAGCGCTGATCGCGTCAAGATGCAACATCGTTCATTCATCCAGCGCCCAACGCACGCCAGCCTCAGAATCCGTGACCCGAATACCGGCCTTTTCTAAACAGGAACGGACGGCGTCGGCCTCTTCCCATTTTTTTTGAGATCGGAATTGATCCCGGAGGCGGAGCACGGCCGATACGACCGGCTCAAGGCAGGACCGTCGGTTTTTGGGACGCGCCGCCAGGCCGGCAGTCAAAACGGCCAACACATTGCGTAACACTTCCCGGGCGGCGCCCATGGCGTTCTGTTCTTCTAACTGTTCCCTGGATCTCCAGATCAACCGCTCTAATTCCAGCAAGTTCCGGGCTATTGCTTCATCGTGACCGTCATCCACCGCCTGACAGGCTTGCTTTGCCAGAGCATGGATGGCGGTCCAGAGATCATCGACCCGATCCCGGCAATGGTCTTTGGGTGGCTTTTTCTGTTCCCGGTGGTTTGCAGGCAGTAATCCGGCCGGTGAATCCTCGCCCCGCAACAACGCCAGTGGAATCCGATCTCCTCCGAAAAAGGACAGTTCCTGCGAGCGATTTTTCAGGGTAACGGTTCCCTGGCCCTGAACAGTGGCGTGTGGTTTTGCCAGGTCAATAATCAGGGCAGTATGTTCATCCAACCCCAAAATTTGGGTGGCTTGGGGCAGTTGATCAATCAACCGTTGCAGACGCTCCGCACCCATAAAACAGTACCGGGTGTCATGGTTGCCGCCTTCAGCATTATTCCAGTGCGGAATAACCGCCAGGTCCATTCCTGCGCGTCCGAGCAGGTTGAGCCCGTTTACCCAGTGGACGTGATCGCCGACCTTATAAATTTCATAGACCGGAAGGGTCAGCCGTCCGATGGTGAGGGCGGCAGCGCTGGCGGCAACCAGGCAGCCTCCGGCAGCGATCCGCTGGACTAAAATATCCGGAACAGGGCTTTGCTGCCACTGTTTTAATGCGTATGTCGGGCTGCCCGGACCGACGAGCAGATAATCTGCGCAACGCATGCGATCAAATCCCTGTTCGGCCGACACAGGGTTCAGGCCAGCTGACTTAAAAGATGCGATGGCCAGGGATTGCTGCACCCGCAGTTTAAAAAATTCAACAGCCTTTCGGGAAATCTGATCGGCATTGAGCTGAAACCCTGCAGGGGTGTCAATAAAAACCGCTCGCGCCGAATCACCGTATTTTCGAAGCAGGCATTTATGTACTTCAACCATGGTGGCGGTCAACTCACCGGACCCCATAATGGTAATGATGCCTCTGCTGTTGAGCATGGCTGAATCCTTTAAACCGGAAAAGATGCCGGCTCGTCCAATATCGTAATCCGATAATACGTTGAATCAGGGGATTTGACTGACCGATGCAAACCCGGGTTCGTGCAAAGGGATGAGAATATCCGCCATTTCCTTGATCTTCAACATGATATCATAGGCTTGATAGGTATTCACATGAGTCCCCGGAGGAATCACTTCCATTTCCATGGCTTTGATCTCAACCGGTGGCTCGAAGTTTTCCATGATAACGCAAAATCCCGTAATAACGGCCTTTCCCTTAACCGTATCGATAGCGATACTCAAACCACCGTCGGTATGCACCGGGGTGTGGATCACCTCTATACCCGGAACAATCTCCCGGTCTGTGTCAATTGTTTCGATCTGACCGTTGGCCTCCACTTCATCAATATAGTCTTCCAGATAGCGAAAATCCAAAGGATGCGGATTGTGTATCCGGCGCAGCTCTTTTTCATGCACGTAAATAGTCGCATTTTCACATTTATAGTCATTTTCACAATGATCATTGTGAAGGTGGGTATGAATGACGATGTCGATATCTTCAGGCGCCAGGCCCCAGATGCTTAACCCCTGTTCAAACGTGTATATTTTTCCCCCGATCGCCTTTTCCCGTTCTTCGGATTGAATGGGGTGCATCTCTCCGGTATCCACCAATATTGTTTTATCGCCGCCTTCAAGATACCAGCTGTATATGGGAATCGTATACGGCTTGCCATAAGCGTGCTGGTACGTCATCATCCCCTGGTCAAACACTTTGGTCCCGGTAACGATGGGGTGTATTTTAAACAGGCCCATAAGGCGATCCTTTCGCGGCAACACGCATAGAATCCATATAGTGCACCAGGCGGGTGGCCGCCTGGCGAACACTCACCGATCGATCGAATACAAGCTGACGAACCTTGGCAGACAAACGATCCAGATGCTGGCGCTCGAAAGACCCCAGGTGGGTCAAAACCAATTCCCGGATACGCGGGTCGTCATCCCCAAGGCAATGTTCGTAAAGGGGGAGACTTTCGGCAGTATCCGCCACACTGTTCATCACCATCAGCGCATCATAGCGCAAATCCGCATCCTTGTGGAACATGAAGGTTTTGCAGATCTGAAGGACATCTCCGTGTTTTGAGGGAAAATGCCCCAGGTTGTACAAGATACTGCGCTGCTGTTCTTTGGAGCCCTGTTCCAGGCGCTGGGCCAGAAGAGAGAAAAGGCGCTCGTCGCGCAGGTTGGACAGGGCATTGACCGCAGCTTGCTGGACTTCAATATCCTCATCGGAAAGCGAATCAATCAGGTCCGGTGCCGCTTTAAGATTTCCTTCCCATCCCAGAGCAAAAACGGCATTGGCACGGGCAAACGGCGACGGGTTGTCCAATTGCGCCAAAAGCCGGTCCGCCAGAGTGTCCGTTTCGGGAAGCAGACCCGCCACAACACTGATCTGGATGGCCGCCGCCTGGCGTATGGACTCCCCCTGGCAGGCATCGCACATGATATCCGTCAAAAGCCACGCCACCCGGGTGTTTGCCAGAGTTCCCAGCATAATGACGATTTTTACCTTGAGATCGTCATCTGCCAGAGGAAACCCCTTTATGAGCAAGTCCACAGCCCGGTCACCGTCACGAATCAGCTCGTCCACAGCCGTTACATAGGCGCACACCCGGGTCAACAAGCGCTCACGGCCGTCAAAGGGTATTACGGTTGCAGCCATTTAGAAAAAAGACTCCATAATTTTGACTTTCGACGATACAACAGATATCCACCGTCTGCCAGCGCGATAAAATATCAAAACCCAATATTGGTGACGAACAGCCTGTCTGTCGGGTCGACCTCATTTAATATGGGCGCCGCCTATGTATTAGCCGACCTGTATCTTTTATTCAATAGACGGGCTTTTTAAATTCACGGATGATAAAACGGGCCGCAAAGTCAGGATGGCTGTAATACTTTATGTTCGCCAGCAGTCGACCCTGAATTTGTTGGAGAACGGATTTTTTTTCCCTGTCATCTACAAAATTGCGTTCCACCTGACTGACGAAACGCACTGTGTCGCCCAGCTTGTTTCGAAGTTGATCGCTCTTGGCGGGCGGGGCAAGGCGATCATTGAACCATCGGTCCGTAACTTCGATTTCTATGCGAGCGATCACTGTGACCTGCCAACGGTCCCGGGCCACCTTTCGGGAATTATCCAGAATTTCCAGCTTGAGACCGTTTTCCAGGGCGATTGATTCAATGTGTCTGGGTTCCATAAATTCAGTGTTTTCCTTTAATTTTTGTCATCTGTTGCGGACCGCAAGACCTCTTCAATTTATCCTTTCCGGCTAACACCTGTCCCGTCTTTAGACTGCATACGGTCCTTCAGAAAAGAGATAACTGCTTCTGGTGCGACTTTTTAAATGGGTATTGACCGGCAATGTTGCTGATCAAGCGCCCCTCAATGTCGGTTAAAAACGGCGACAGCTGCCGTTCCTTTGTTTTTCCATAAATGGTTCGTTTTCGGGCCCATGTGCAGAAGAGCTGTTTTCGGGCACGTGTAATGGCAACATAAAACAAACGCCGCTCTTCTTCTGTGTCCTGTCGCTGCCCATCATGTCTTTTATAGGGTATCAAGCCGGCCTCACAACCGGCGACAAACACGGTTGAAAATTCCAGCCCCTTGGAAGCGTGCAGCGTCATTACCGCCACCTTTTCCACCCCGGCCTGAAATATATCGGCATCCTGCTGAAGCGCCCAGATATCTGTAAATGGCACTGATTTTAAACGATATGCAAGAGCCTCATCAACAAGACGCTGCGGCGTGTGACAATCCATACGGGTCGCCAGCAATGTATTGGCCGCAATATGGCCAAGAGCGGACGCCGCCTCCATTTCAGCGGTCTCGCGGCCCAACTTCTCCAGCAGATCAAACAGTGCCACCAATCGAAACTGGCGGCGCGACGACATACCCGCTATGGGAATCCGTTTGGCACAGCGCATGGCCGTTGCCAGCGGCAGTTGACTCGCGTATGCCCATTGTTTGAACATGGAGATGGTCTCCTTGCCGACACCCGCTGGACTCAACCCGGCAAGGTGATTAAGATCCACATAGGCTCCTTTTCCAGATATGACGCGAAAAGCCGATAGTAATTTTCGCGCAACACCTTCATGCCCGGCCTGTTTTGATATCAATAAACACGGTATTCCAAATGATGTCAGTTTTTCTGTAATAAAACTGGCCTGTTGACTGGTTCGGCATAGAACGCCAAAGTCATTGAAACCGGATTCCTTTTTGGGTGTATCGGATTCTATTTTCCCGAAATCCACACTTTGAAAACTTGTCCCCCCAACCATCTGCTCAATGACCCGGCCAATGGCCACCGCTTCGGCGCGTTCCGATGCCGAGGCTATGATCGTAATGGCCGGTTTTCCTATGATTCCCGAATAGGTCCGGCGGCGATCAACGCCCGGAAGTTTATGGCCTTTGTCAATAACCTGAAAAGAAACGTCCAGAATTGTTTCAGTGGAACGATAATTTTTTTTCAGGGAAACAGATTTCGCTCCCGAATAATCCTTGCCAAACTGGCTGAAAAATCGTGAATCAGAACCGCGAAAGCCATAGATTGCCTGGTCCGGATCCCCGATGACACATATATTCGACCCCGGTGGCGCCATACTTTGCAGCAGCCGATACTGGGCCATGTTGATGTCTTGAAACTCATCTACAAAAATATAGCGGTAGCGTCGCTGTAAGGCGGTGCGCCAGGAGTTGTCTTCTTGAAGTATTTTTACCACCCTGAAAATCAGATCTTCGAAATCATAAAGATCCTGAATTTTTAACAAACACTGATATTGTTCATAAACCCGGGCGACCTGAGAAGAAAGCGCCTTGTCAACGACTTGAGATAAGTCATCATGGGGGCCCAGCAACTGCTGTTTGGCCAGGACGATACAGTTGAGTAAGTCGTCGTTGGGAACGGATACGGAATGTCCCTTTGTCTTTGCCAGCGCCACCGCATCTTCAATCATGGCTCTGCGGCCAAGGTCTTCCAAAATCGCTCCGCATTGATTTCCATACACCTCTTGCAGAAAAGAGCGGCAAAAGGCATGAAATGTGGCCACTAAAGGCAAATCAACATCCGGCTGAAGCATACCTTTGAGCCGAGTGCGCATCTCCTCAGCGGCCTGATTGGTAAAGGTCACCGCCAATATATTTTCCGGTGGCGCCTTTTTTTTCTCTATTATGTCCGCCATACGACAGGTAATGGTTCGTGTTTTACCCGTTCCGGGACCAGCGCTTATGACTAAAGGCCCCTTTCCGTGAGAAACAACACGCCGCTGTTCTTTGTTTAACCGAAAACCGTTCACTTCCGCCGTGTTGAACAGGCGGGGTCTCTCGTGAACATCCGGCGGCTTGACTATGCGTGGTTTTTCCGGCTGGATATATCGGTTCAAAACAGGTTTTTCACTTGGCACACAAAAAAGAGACCGCTGGCCGGACAGTTTCCGCCGTTCTTGCGGACTGAAAATTCGCACGCAACCAAACACCCCGTCATACCCGGGATCAAAGTACAATTCACCACTGCGCATCCGCCGTATGGATTCTCCGATTAGCGGAATGTTTCGCAATTCAATTGCGTCCCAATCCATATCACATAGAATACTGAATTCCGACCCATAGGATTGAATCAATGCGCTATATGCTTGGGCGACTTTTTTGGATTTAGGCCCCACCTCAAGCAACTCGGCAAGAAGCTCCGTCAGGGGAATAACGCTTCGGAAGGGGACTTTTTCCTTGGGAATCTCCTGCCATGTTCGATCCGCCAGTGTGTCGACACGGTAAAGGACACCAAGGGTAAGGGGTTTGCCGCACTGGGGGCAAAGGCCCTTCAGTTGTCGAGTCTCATCCGGCCGGCAACTGAATCCGCATTTACGATGCCCGTCCACATGGTACTTGCCTTCTTCCGGGTAAAACTCGATGGTACCTAAAAAAGCTTCCGGATTCCCGGTTTTTAAAGCTGTGTATACGGCACGATAACTCATTTCGGTATCGAAAAAATTGGCTTCACGCCCAAGTTTGGAGGGTGAATGAGCGTCGGAATTGGATATTAACGTATACCGGTCCAGAGCTGATACCCGCCTGTTCATGGCCGGATCAGAGGACAATCCCGTTTCCAGGGCAAAAATATGGTTTGTCAGATCTTCAAAACATTGTTCCACGGCATCAAAACCCGATTTGGATCCCAGTAAGGAAAACCATGGCGTCCAGATGTGCGCCGGAACAAGAAAGCTTTGATCATGGGTTTCCAGGACAATTTCAAGAAGATTACGCGCATCGAGCCCTAAAATAGGTCTCCCATCCGAACGAATATTGCCCAGTTTATCCAGACGCTGATTGAAACGGTTGGCGCTGGCTTGATCCGGCATAAAAACCAGATTGTGATTTTTTCTGGTGAAATTGTTTTTTTTATAGATATTGCTGATCTCGGTTACCAGCATAAATCTCACCGGACGGCGGCAGGATGACGGAACGAATGGATCACACCTTTTGGCTACGGTGTCTTTCAGTCTGTAAAGACCGCTCTCCGCAGGTTCCAGTTTTTCTATAATTTCATTCCACCAGCCCGGGTGGGTAAAATCGCCTGTTCCAATAAGCGATATACCCTTGATTTGCGCGGAAATATAAAGGTTTTCCAGATCAAGATTCGCCGCCGTTGCCCGGGAATATTTTGAGTGTATATGGAAGTCTGCTATAAATTTCATACCGTCATACTTATCAAAAACGGGACTCTGGTCTCAAGCCGTAATTTTTTTATTTTTAAGGCATTCTTCTTGGGGTTTACGGGTCTGAAATCAATGCGCGCGATTGGAAAATAGCAGCCCGAAAATATAAAAAGGTCTTGTTTCGAATAGAGATAACAGCTATATTTATATACTTTTACAGATAAGTCATACAATATATTGTATTAGGGATATCAATGGGACTATTGTCGGCGACAACATCACTGACCCGCTATCGGGTGGATGGCAAAATAGAAGAGCCACTTTTGGATACCATTGCGGCTGGCTTGAAAAAAAACACCATCGCAGATATCGATGACAATCCGTCTGAACAAGCTGTGGGATGGGCGAGTTTTCAAGATCCCTTCAAAACCAATTTTGAAGGTTCAAGCTTCATGTTGGGAACTTCCATTGTATTCGCTTTGCGCATCGATAAAAAATCCATTCCATCCAAAATGGTTCAAAAACATGTGGCTAAGGAATCGGCCCGGCGGCTGGAAGAACTCGGTCGTGACTTTCTGTCGTCAAATGAAAAGCGGGCAATCAAGGATTTGGTGTTAAACCGATTGAACCTGAAAATGCCATCCACTCCCAATATTTATGATATCGTATGGCAATATGAAGATGGTGAATTATGGTTTTTATCAAACCTCAAAAGCGCCAATGAAGAATTGGAAACCCTTTTTATTAAATCCTTTGGTGTCCGCCTGGTTCGGGCAATTCCTTATACCATGGCCGCCATGGACAAACAGATGACCGCCGATAAATTAGATCAATTAAACAGGCTGTCCGCCAGCCAACAAGACAATGGATAGCCATGCTGGATATTGCCGTTGCATACAATCGTTACCGGTTTCTGGGCAATGAATTTTTAACCTGGATTTGGTATATAATTGAAAACGAAAACGACATCATTGAAAAGTGTGACAAGGAAGCGCTCTCTTTGGAAGTGGGCAATCGTATGGTTCTTGAGCACCGCTGGGCCAATGGCAAGGAAACCATCAGTATCAAAGGAGATGCCGTAGGGTTGGAGGAAGGCCTTATGGTTCTTTCAAAAGGCGGCGCCGTAACCGAAATCAATTTGATTTATAAAAGCGGATCCTTGCAATGGCAGTTTTCCTTAAAGGGAGAAAGTCTGAATTTTTCAGGAATTAAACTGCCTGAATCCGGTGCAGCAGAACAGCCGGAAGACCTGGAAGGGATCGTTCTGGAAAAACTGTATCTGTATGAAAAACCGTTTCAATTCATCGATGCTTTATATCGCCGATTCATTGATCAACGTTTATCCGATCAATGGAAAGAAACCCTCGGCGCAATTAAAAAATGGGTCAATCAATGATGATAACTTCATCAAAAGTGTGTTGATAAGCCGGCACTTATGAACCGGTTTGCAAAGCATGTTAATAAACGATCTGTTTTGAACATTCCATCAGCAAGCTTTTAAACAATCGATGAATCTATATTTTAGTGTAATTTTAACTGATTGAAAATTTTGCTGACATTTAAACAAACCCTATTACGTAATAATAATTTCTTAAATAATTAAAAAATAGGGACGGTAAAAATGAAATTCACCATACTCAAAAACGACATTGTTGATGTGCTGTCTAAAATCCAAGGGCTTACAGGACGTCGCAGCAGTTTGGCCATTACTGAATGCATTCGCATCATCGCCTCGGAAAGCGGTATTCATATTACAGCTACAGATCTGGAAACCGGATACGAGGGTACATTTAACGCCGCAGTAGAAATCCCCGGCACAATTGCGGTCAGTGCACGTAAATTTTATGAAATTATGCGTGAGTTGCCGAGTGCCGAAATTTGCATCGAAGAAAAAGAGAACCGGATTATCGATATCACCAATTCGAATATTCAATATCATCTCAAAGGAATGAATCCTGACGACTTTCCGGATACACCGGTTTTGGAAAACATTCAATTTTTTGATCTTGATGCTCCTTCTTTTAAAAAAATGATCGATAAGACCGTTTTAATCAGCGGGATTGGAGAAGATAAAAAAGCGCATATCAATGGTGTTTATTTTGAACGGCTCACCGAATCTGCTCCGGCAATTATTAGAATGCTCAGCACGGATGGCAGCCGGTTGTCCAAATATGACTTGGCCCCCGCACCAGATAGTGTTCTTACTCCCGGGAATGCGGCACTTATTCCCAAAAAAGGACTTCATGAAATCAGTAAGTTTCTGGATGCCGGTGGTATTGTGCAGGCAAGTATACAGGAAAGTTATTTCACGGTTCAAAGTGCGACTGAAAAACTGTATATTCGACTGCTTGAGGGTCAGTTTCCCCAGTATGAAGATATTATCTTTCGTGAAGAAGGACATCTTATTGAAATTGATAAAGATCTTTTTTTCAACATGCTTAAACGGATGTCGATTCTGTGCAATGACAGTTACCGTGCTGCCGTTTTTACCTTTGACAAAGATCAGCTTGTCATTCATTCCACCAATCCGGATATTGGTGAATCCAAGGAGGATATGAAAATTAATTTTAAAGGCGACAAGATCGAAGCGGCTTTTAATCCTAAATTTTTTATTGATGCTTTAAACTGTGTCGAAGACAAAAAGGTAATTATCAATATTGTCAGTGAAGAAAAACCCTGCCTACTTGAAGGCAAAGAAGATAAATCCTATTTAAGTGCAATTATGCCGATGAGAGTCTAATGGAAACAATATATGACGCCAGTAGTATTGATGTATTGGAAGGTCTTGAACCGGTCCGGTTAAGGCCTTCTATGTATATTGGAAATGTTGATGTGGCCGGTCTTCATCATTTGGTTTATGAAGTGGTGGACAACAGTATTGACGAAGCCATGGCCGGTCATTGTGATCGTATCAGCATCACTGTGCACACTGACAACAGTGTGAGTGTGGAGGATAATGGGAGAGGTATTCCTGTCGATATTCACAAGACTGAAAACGTTCCGGCTGTTGAGGTAGTACTTACTAAATTGCATGCCGGCGGTAAATTCGATAACGATACCTACAAGGTATCCGGAGGGTTGCATGGAGTTGGCGTTTCCGTTGTCAATGCCCTATCCAAGAGGCTAGAGGCCGAAATTTATCAAAAGGGTAAAATTTATTATCAGACCTTTGAAAAAGGTATAAAGAAAAGTGAATTGTCGGTTATTGGAAAAACAGACAAAAGAGGCACTAAAATTCACTTTTTTCCTGATGAAACCATTTTTAACACCATTGAATACACATACGATATTTTAGCGCGCCGGTTAAGGGAACTCGCTTTTTTGAATGCGGGTATTCAAATTTCACTGGAAGATGAAAGATCCGACCAGAAAGAAGACTTTTTCTATGAAGGTGGTATTGTATCCTTTGTGGAGTATCTGAACCGGCGTCACACCGGGATGCATACCCCCATTTTTATTGAAGGTGAAAAAAACGATGTTCAGATCGAGTTGGCTATTCAATACAATGACACTTATAAAGAACAAATTCTATCTTTCGCCAACAATATAAATACGATTGAGGGCGGCTTTCATATGATAGGCTTTAAGGCCGGGCTAACGCGGACGCTGAATCAATATGCCACCAACGGGAATTTGCCCAAAAAATTAAGTGCAAAAATCAGTGGCGATGATGTTCGCGAAGGACTTACGGCTATCATAAGTGTAAGAATAAAATCTCCCCAATTCGAAGGGCAAACTAAAACCAAACTTGGAAACAGCGAAGTTAAAGGACTTGTTGAATCCCTGGTCAATGAGAAGTTGAGCTCTTTCTTGGAAGAAAATCCTTCTGTTGCCAAAAAAATTATTTCAAAAGCCGTTGATGCGGCGCGTGCCCGGGATGCAGCCAAACGCGCCAGAGATCTTGCCCGAAATAAAGGCGCCTTGATTGATTCTACCTTGCCTGGAAAGTTGGCTGAATGCCAGAGTTCCGATCCAAACGTCAGGGAAATATTCATAGTAGAAGGCGACTCGGCCGGCGGATCTGCAAAACAAGGCCGTGATCGAAAATTTCAGGCGATTTTACCACTGAGAGGCAAGATCCTCAACGTCGAAAAAGCACGGTTTGACAAAATATTGCGTAGTGAAGAAATTAAAAATATTATTACCGCTCTTGGAACAGGTGTAGGTAGTGAAGAATATAATATTGAAAAAATCCGCTATAAAAAAGTAATTATAATGACGGACGCCGATGTGGATGGTTCTCATATCAGGACGTTGCTGCTAACTTATTTTTACAGGCAAATGCCTGAAATTATAGAAAAAGGCTATCTCTATATTGCCCAACCGCCACTTTTCAGGGTGGGAAAAGGCAAAAACGAGATTTACCTTAAAGATGAAACGGCTTACAATGATTTTATCCTCAAGAAAATTTGCGAAAGAATGAACCTGCTAATCGGCCCGGATAACAAATTACTGAGTAGTCATTCGCTTTACCTTTTTGTTTGCAGCTTGTCAGAATATTTTGAATGTATCAATAAATTCGAAAATCAGGGAATACCTATTGATATCATAGAAATACTGGTCAATGAAAACGTGGAAGATAAATCTTTTCTGCAGGATAAGTCCAAAGTTCAGCGACTGCGGAAACTCATTGAGGAAAAAGGGTATGATGTTGAAGCGGAACTATGGAACGAAGAGCGGCAGGTCTATGAAATCGACATCAAAGACCCTGTTTATAAAAAAATAGGTAGAGCCTTTATATATTCGTATGAATATCAAAAATGCATCAATGCCGCCAAAGGTATTGCTGAACATAATCAGGGGCCCTTTTCAATCATCAACACGGAAAAAGATGATGTGAAGCAAGAAGTCGACAATTTGCGTGATTTATTAGAATATCTTGTTCAGGAAGGCAAAAGGGGAATTGTCGTGCAGCGCTATAAAGGTTTGGGAGAAATGAACCCGGATCAACTCTGGGAGACCACCATGCATCCTGAAAAAAGAATGATGCTGCAGGTTAAAGTCGATGACTTTCTGGAAACAGATGAAATTTTTACCATTCTTATGGGGGACCAGGTAGAACCAAGAAGAGAATTTATACAAAACAATGCATTGGAAGTCAGTTCACTCGATATATAAATCTATATTAAAAAAAGAACCCCCAGAAGCTGCGGCCGGCCTCTGGGGGTTCTGAATTGGGTGCGCTTTAATCCAATATAAGTATGCTGCTTCCGCTCAACTTCGGGGCAGAATAAGTGTTCAAAACCAAGGCAGTATAAAATTAGTGGGAGCTTTAAGCGCACGTGACCTATTGCACAGCCCTAAAGAGTTGTCAAGAAAAAAATCGAGGCTATTAAAAACAATTACGGCCCTTTAAAATATAAATAAAATTTAATATATATGGTTGTGTTTTAAAACAATTCTAACCGCCTCATATCCAATTTTTAGGGGGTAAACGATGCATATTCATAAAATTGATGCCCGGGATTTACCGGATTTATGGTTTCAGGCCGTGCATGATATTTTGGATCAGGGGCGCCGTTTTACCATTGACAGGGGGTCCTACGCCGGCCAAACACGGTTGGAATATGACTATTTCATTGGCCATGTCAAGTATCCGGCAACCCAGCCGCTTATTCCTGATATTCCAGCCAGCTGTGGAATTCCGAACCCTGTGGAAGAGGGGTATATTTATGGCGGCAACGGGTATGATCGTTCCTATATTGAATATTTGATGACGGGCCATAAAGAACCCGGGGAGTCCTATACGTATGGAGAGCGTTTGACCAAAGCGCCGCTCCGGGGGGATAAATTGACTTGGTGGAATGAAGAAAATAGAGAAATAATAGATCACCGGGAAATCAATGGAAAGGCTGTGTTTGAGTTTGACAATACCCTTTTCATCAACCAGATTGAATGGATTATCGAGACATATCAAAAGCATGGTTTTCGAAATAATCAAATGGTATTGCAGATCGCGCATCCCACGGATTTGACCCTGATTGATCCACCTTGTCTCAGATCTATCGATACCCGGATACAGGATGAAACCCTGCATTTTTACGTATATTTCAGGTCCTGGGATTTATGGGGCGGATTGCCGGCCAATCTGGCGGGGATCCAAAACCTGAAAGAGTATATGGCCGCTGAAATCGGTGTAAAAGACGGTGAAATGATTGTCGAAAGCAAAGGATTGCATCTTTATGGATATGCGGAAGACCTGGCCAAACTGCGATGCTTGCGGGATTGATCGTCAAGTACACTCTGCAATCCATCAAAATTCGATATTTTTCGGGGTTCTGGGAAACAGTATAACGTCTCTGATATTGCGAATACCGGTTGCCAGCATGAGCAACCGCTCAAATCCCAATCCAAAACCGCTATGGGGAACGCTTCCGTATTCTCGGGATTGCTGGTACCACCAATAGTCCTGCTCGGGTAGTTTCTGCTCTTTCATTCGATCAGACAGCACATTCAGTCGCTCTTCGCGCTGGCTGCCGCCCATTATTTCACCAATCCCCGGTACAAGAACATCCATGGCAGCAACAGTTTCCAGGTCATCATTGAGACGCATGTAAAAGGGCTTAATGGCTTTAGGATAATCCGTGATAATGACTGGTTTTTTAAAGACGGTTTCCGTAATATAGCGTTCATGCTCAGACTGCAGGTCCTGGCCAAAACCAAAAGGGTAGTTGAATTTTTGACGGGAACGCTCAAGAATATTGATGGCTTCGCCATAAGTGAGATGTTCAAAATTGGATTGAACGATATTTTCCAAAGTGCGTGTCAGGTTTTTATCGACGAAACGCGCAAACAGGGAAAGATCTTCGGAGCAGGACTGCATTAAATACCCGATCAAGTATTGGATCATCTCTTCGGCAAAGGCCATGCAGCCGTCGAGTTCGCAAAACGCCATTTCCGGTTCTATCATCCAAAATTCCGCAGCGTGGCGCCGGGTGTTGGAATTTTCCGCGCGAAATGTAGGGCCGAACGTATAAACATCGCCCAGGGCGAGAGATGCCATTTCAGCTTCCAACTGGCCGGACACCGTTAAATTGGCCTCTCGACCAAAAAAATCCTGACTAATATCCGTATTTCCCGGTGGCAGGGTGGAGACGCGAAACATTTCGCCGGCGCCCTCACAATCTGAGCCCGTCAATACAGGGGTATGGATATAGCGAAAACCTCTTTCATGAAAAAACTGGTGAACGGCAAAAGAGAGCTCTGAGCGGATGCGAAACGCGGCGCCATACTTATTGGTCCGCAGGCGCAAGTGGGCAATGGTTCGCAAATACTCGTCCGTATGGCGTTTTTTTTGAAGCGGGTAGCTTTCCGGTGCGATCTGGATAATGACGATGTCTGTTGCTCGAATTTCCCATTGCTGACCCTTTCCCTGTGAAGGCACCAGGTCACCGGTGACCGCTACTGCAGAGCCGGTGGTCAACTTGCGGATTGAATCGTATTGCTTCATGGCTTGGACGGCAATGACCTGAATATTGGCCAAACACGATCCATCGTTGATTTCGAGAAAGGAAAAATCCTTGGCATCTCTTTTGGTTCGTACCCATCCTTTGATCAGAACACGGTCCGCAGGGGTCGATGCAGATAGCAATTGAACAATTTTTATTCGCTGCATAGCTTATCCTTATTGTTGTGACAATTATTCTGGGCGTATTATAATGATTTATAACAGAAAACAACAGCCGCGGCTGCGAATTGTGCAGTTGAAATATTATATCTTGATTTTATTCTATAAACCTGCCATCTAAGCCGTTTTCTTTATCCAGCTTGTTAATGATTGTTTCATATTAATAGAAACGGATCGCATGTCCAATCAAAGTATTTTATCATATGTTCAGAAGCCAAGCCGGTATTTGGGTTCCGAGGTAAATAGCGTTAGAAAGGATCTGTCAACGGTCCAATTGCATATTGCGCTGGCCTTTCCCGATTTGTACGATATTGGCACGTCTCATTTTGGTATTCAGATTCTGTATCATCTATTGAACCGGCATCAAGGGTGGGCTGCAGAAAGAGTCTTCGCTCCGGCCAAAGATATGGAAATGGTGCTGCGTGAAAGGAAAGCGCCATTACACTCCCTCGAGAGTCAGACCCCCATACATGCTTTTGATATCGTTGGATTTAGTTTGCTCTATGAATTAAATTTCACAAACGTGATCAATATGATCGATCTGTCCGGGATCCCGCTGACCTGGCGGGAGCGCCAAGACACGCATCCTCTGATTATTGCCGGAGGACCATGTGTGTGCAATCCGGAACCCATGGCCGATTTTTTCGACGCCATGGTGTTCGGCGACGGTGAGTCTATTGTTATCGAGATGGCTCAGGCGTGGATTGAATGGAAAAAATCCGGGCAAAGGGATCGTATTGAGCTGCTCAGGTCATGGTCCGGATTGGAGGGGATTTATGTACCCCGGTTTTACACTCCGGAGTACGATAAAAACGGCATTCAGCGGCTATCCGTCTCCCGGGGTGCCCCTGAAAAAATATCGCGGAATATCATTCCCGATCTTGATAAGGCCGATTTTCCAGACAGCCCTATTATTCCTTACGGGAAACCGATTCATGACCGGCTTAGATTGGAAATTTCCCGAGGATGTTCCCGAGGATGCCGGTTTTGTCAGGCTGGAATGATTTACAGGCCCGTCCGCGAACGTTCACCCGGCAACATATGCAGCCTGGTTCGAAAAGCGCTGCAAAAAACGGGGTATGAGGATATTTCACTGCTTTCATTGAGCACAGGGGACTACACGTGTCTATCTGGATTGATGGAATCTTTAATGCAGCAGTGCCACAGTGACCGTGTGGCTATCTCGTTGCCGTCGCTGCGGGCCGGTTCGCTTACGCCCCGTTTGATGGAACTGATTCGATCCGTGAGAAAGACCGGTTTCACCATTGCCCCGGAAGCTGGAAGTCAGCGGTTGCGCGATGTGATCAACAAGAATATTACATTTGAAGATGTTGCCGAAACGGTGCGCAATGCATTTGAGCTTGGCTGGCATGTCATTAAACTCTATTTCATGATTGGCCTTCCAACAGAGAGCGACGAAGATCTGGATGCCATCGTTGATATGGTACGGGAACTGAAAAAAATAAAAGGGCCATCGCGTCGAAAGCCCCTTATCAATGTTAGCCTAACGACTTTCATACCCAAAGCGCACACCCCGTTTCAATGGTGTGAACAAATATCCCTGGAACAATCTAAAACTAAAATCGCCTATTTGAGAGAAAAATTGAACATTCCCGGAGTTCATGTAAAATGGCAGCATCCGGAAATGAGCCTGATAGAAGGCGTTCTGGCCCGTGGAGATCAGCGGATAGGCCCGGCCATTGTTCAAGCGTGGAAAAACGGGGCCATTTTTGATGGATGGAACGATCAATTTGAATTTGACGCCTGGACCAAAGCGTTTCGGCAATGCGGATTGGATTCAGAATGGTATACCGCGCGCCGGCGAAAAGAGCAAGAACCGCTGCCCTGGCAGCACATGGACACAAGAATTGATCCCGGATTTTTTATACAGGAATGGAGAGATGCCGTGGCGGGCAAACTTGTACGGGATTGCCGCCACGGTGACTGCCAAGGCTGCGGCATTTGTGATTTTTCCTCTCTTCAACCCATTGTGTTTGATGAATTTCCGGATTGGGAGAACCCAGGTTGGGAAAACGAAGCTTCTGGTGATGAAAATTATATCTGGTTGTCCCTGGCGTATCGTAAAATTGGAAGTGCACGATTTTTCGGGCACTTGGAACTGAGCCATATTTTTTCACGCGCCATTCGAAGAGCCGGTATTAAAGTCAAATATTCTCAAGGCTTTCATCCTATGCCCCGAATTTCCTTCGACGACCCACTTCCATTGGGCATGGAAAGCGAGGGCGAATATATGCGTTTGTTGGTATCCCAACGCCACAGCTGCAGCGATGTGAAGGATTCCATCAATGCATGCCTTCCCGAAGGTCTGGAAATCTCTGCATGCGGGCTTAAATCAGAAATAAGCAAAGCGAATCAGGATGATGAGGCTGTTTTCTCCGTAGACCTGCAATATGTGGTGTTTGATGAAAACCAACTAACCTTGTTCCACTCCCGCGAAGCATGGCCATATACGCGCAAAAGCCGTAAGGGCAGCATTCACCATATCAACCTGAAAACGGCGGTGAAACGGATGTATATCGAGAAGGAAAATACGCTTTATATCGCCATCCGGACCGACCTGGCCCATACCGTCAGGCCGATCGATCTTCTCATCAGTGTTTTTAATTTTACCCAGGAACAGCTTAATGAGGTGAGAATTTTCAAGCGGGTGGCTACGGCTTCATAATGCGGCGTTGACAATCTATCGCCCAGCCGGTAGTTAATAAAAAAATTGTTAATTTGGATGGTTATGGCAAATAAAAAAATAATCTGCAATGATATGTCCCACGAAACACGCGTGGCGCTGGTTGAGGAAGGCGACATTGCCGAGCTTTTTATTGAGCGCGCCGGAGCATCGGATTGCAGCGGCAATATTTACAAGGGCCGGGTGCAACGGGTCTTGCCCGGAATGCAGGCGGCGTTTGTCGATATCGGTTTGAGCCAGGCCGCGTTTTTATACGTCAATGATATTTTAACGGACAATCATAAGTCGGTTGGCGCTTCTTTCAGTGTAGATTCATGTCAAACACCAGAAAGAGAAGAAGACGTACAAAACCTCGTCGGCCTGGCGCCGCAAAAAGCAGAGCCTAACATCATCGATCTGATCAGCGACGGGCAGGAAATTCTGGTTCAGGTGGCCAAATCTCCCCTTGGAACAAAAGGTGCCCGCATCACATCCCACATCTCGCTCCCCGGACGATTTCTGGTGTTAATGCCGAGTTCAAACCATATCGGTATTTCACGGCGGATTGAAAATGAGGCTGAACGCGCGCGGTTGAAAGAATTGGTTTCCGAATTGAGAAGCGGTCAATTGGGCTACATTGTTCGCACGGCCGCTGAAGGGGTCAACGCCGACAAGCTTTCCCAGGAAATGGAATTCCTGAGCAAATTGTGGGAGGGCATACGTAAAAAATACCAGAATGCACTCACCCCATCTCTCATTCATCAAGAGTTGGATATCCGGCTTCGGGCGGTTCGGGACTTGCTGCTTCATGAAGCGGAAACGCTTATTATCGATTCCCGGGATGGATACCAGGAAATTCTATCTTTTTTAGACACGTTCATGCCGGGATTGAAAAGTTCCGTTGCGCTTTATGAGGGCAACGAGCCTATTTTCGATGCCTATAATCTCGAGGGGGATATTTCCCGGGCGTTGAAAAAGAAAGTGTGGTTAAAATCAGGTGGTTATATTATAATCGAGCATACCGAGGCCCTCGTCGCCATTGATGTCAACACGGGTCGTTATGTTGGCAAACACAACCTGGAAGAGACCATTCTGAAAACCAACCTCGAGGCCGTCAAAGAAATTGCCTACCAGATCCGGCTGAGGGATATTGGAGGCATCATCATTATTGATTTTATCGATATGGAAAAGAAGCCCAACCAGGAAAAGGTGTTCAATGCACTTTCCGAAGCCTTTGCCAAAGACCGCAGCAAAACCCATATCCTGCCGATGTCGGATATGGGGTTGATTCAAATGACCCGTAAACGGATTCGAAAACCGCTGACCCGTATGATGTGCGAAGCCTGTTTTTATTGCGAAGGCGAGGGACATTTGCTTTCCGGGCAGACGCTGTGTTACAATATTTATCGTGAAATTCTACGTAATTCCGGAGAGATGCTCAGTTCTGGCATCTCTTTGAGAGTCAATCCCCAAATCGCCGAATTGTTGCTCGGCGAAGAGAACCATTTAATCACATCATTGGAACACCGCCTCAGTAAACAGATTTCCATCTATCCGGACCAACGCTTTCATCTCGAGGAATTTGATATTATGGAAACTGTGAGCAAATAGATTGTTGAAAGCGTATTGACAACGGGTTATCATTATGTTTATTGTCACAGGTTCGATACCCCAAAGACGCTGAAATTTAAAATTATCGACGTTTCTTAGCGGATCGAAACGCCTAAGGAACAGATTGAATAAAAGGAAACTAAAATGAAAAGAACATTTCAACCGAGCAGAATCAAAAGAGCACGAACCCATGGGTTTCGTACGCGTATGGCAACCAAAGCCGGAAGGCGGGTCATTAACCGGCGACGCGCCAAAGGGCGTAAACGTTTAGCTCTTTAAGGGGGGCGGGTAACGCGCAGCGTTACGTGAACGCCATGACGACCAATGGTCGATTACCATTCAGTGAAACGGGAAAAGAAAAATTTAACGGAGAGAAACACTTTTACCAAGGGCGACAGACTGCTTCAGCGGTTCGAATTTCAGAATTTGTCACGTACAGGCAAGCGGATTCAAGGCCGCTATTTTATCGCCTATATCTGTATAAATCATTTTAACGTCTGTCGACTCGGCACAACGGTTACACGGAAAGTGGGCAACGCGGTTACGCGTAACCGAATCAAGCGTCTTACTCGGGAGTACTTTAGGCAAAATCGGCATAATTTGGACCATCATTGGGATATCAGCATGATCGCAAAACGGGAAATAGCCGATATTCCTAATAAAAAAATTCTTTTGAATTTGGATTATGTATTTTCTAAAATTGCATCATTCAAACCGGAGTAAGCATCTGGTGGTGTGGATCGCAACTACACTCGTGCGATGCTATCAACTGCTGGTTTCTCCGGTTCTGGGTCCGGCCTGCCGATTTTCTCCTTCATGTTCGCAATACGCCATTGAGGCTCTTGAGAGGTATGGACTGATCAAAGGGGCCAATTTAGCCATCAAACGCTTGTTGCGATGCCATCCCTGGAATGATGGTGGGTTCGATCCCGTTCCCTAGGGTGTCGGACACTGTCTGAGTTGTTTGTATTCACGGTCTACCGCCAATGGTTTCCGCCGTTAAAGTTCCTTTTGCCAGCCTTCACTGAATTTTCACAAAGAACAGCAGTACTATTCTGGTTGAATTTCAGGAGAAGAGTATGGAACAAGCCCGTCTTTTTATAGCCATTGGTGTTTCATTTGCTATTTTTTTCCTTTGGAGCATGTTTTTCGCACCAACCCCGCCGGAAACGCCAAAAGAAGCAGCCCAAGAGCAAACCCCGATCAAAGACACCGCTAAAGAAGCGCCAAAATCTGAACCCGTGACTACTGCAACTGCCGAAGATACACCGGCAACCCTGGTTAGAGAAAGTACACAACCGGCCAGAAGAATCACTGTCGATACACCGCTTTTTCGTATGGTATTGTCGGAAAAAGGGGGCGCCGTCATTAGCACTGTGCTCAAAGAATTCCGGGAGGCGCTCGATCCCCAATCCCCGCTTAAGGAAATGATAGATCAAAATGTGGCCGGCGGCAGCGTTCTGACATCCATGACCGGATTGGAAGGTCTGGAGCAGGCGGTTTATACTGCCACGCCAGCCGTCGCTAATGTCGAAATCGCCAATGGTCCGGGAAAGGTTCGTTTTCAGTTTAAAGCCCCCAATGGTATTGTCGTTGAAAAAATCTTCGCTTTTACTCCGGACAGCTACCTTGTTGATCTATCCGTTAAAGTTCATAATGCGGGCGATAGCGCTTATCAGGGAAAACTTGGCCTGAGTCTGCAAAACACAATACCCGATAACGCGAGGGCAATCGGATTTGAGGGGCCGAGTGCCCTGATTGCCAACAAATTGCAACAGATCAAAATAAAGAAAATTGAAGAACAGGGTGATATTGAGGGCCCGATTCAGTGGATTGCCATTGAAGGCCGGTATTTTATGACCAGCATTATTCCCGCCGGCAGCGAAAATGGGACGATGCACCTGGCGTTGAAAGATAAAATCATTAAGAACCAGGTTAACATTTCTACTGGCGAAATCACGCCTGACCACAGCAAGCTTTATGATTTCAAGATTTTTATGGGCCCCAAAAGCCTTTCTCTCCTTAAAAGCTACAATAACAAATTGGACAAGGCCATCAATTTTGGTTGGTTTGATTTTTTGGCCAAGCCCTGTTTGTGGTTCATGAATTTTATTTACAGATTTATTCCCAATTATGGGATCGCCATTATCATACTGACCATTGTTTCGCGCGCCTTATTCTGGCCGCTGGCCACAAAAAGCTATAAATCAATGGGGGGCATGCGGAAAATCCAGCCACTGATGCAGGAAATCAGAGAAAAATATAAAGATGATAAGACCCGCATGAACCAGGAAATGATGGCTCTTTACAAAACGTATAAAATCAATCCCATGGGCGGCTGCCTGCCCATGCTTATTCAAATGCCTGTATTTTTTGCACTATATCGAATGCTGTACCAGGCGGTAGAGCTGCGTCATGCCCCGTTCATGGGGTGGATCAATGACCTTTCGGCCCCCGATCGGCTTTTTGAATTCAGCTTCAAAATTCCATTCATGGACCCACCCTACGGTATTCCTGTTCTGACCATCGTTATGGGCGCCAGCATGTTGCTGCAGCAAAAAATGACCCCTACTCCGGGAGACCCGGCCCAGGCCAAAATGATGATGCTGATGCCGGTTATCTTCACCTTTATTTTTATTAATTTTTCTTCCGGTTTGGTGCTTTATTGGTTGGTCAGCAATATCTTTTCAATGGCGCAGCAATACTATACGCAAAAACAGACATCTTAGTGTGTGGAGGATGTATAATGAGTCAATTACTTGAATTTGAAGGGAAAAACGTCGACCAGGCCTTAGAGGCCGCCAGCAACGTTATCGGGAAACCAGTGGAAAAACTGGAATATGATGTGGTCTCTTACGGGTCATCCGGAATTTTTGGGATTGTTGGCGCTAAAAAAGCAAAAATCAGGGTTAAAGACGGAAAGCCAAAAAGGCGATTGGACACTCCACGTCAGCAGGCCCAAGAGCTGGTCAGGGATGCATTTCAACTCGATGAAGCACCCCGTGAAGCCATTTCCGAACCCACGCCGGAGCATATCGAAAAAGCGATTGAAATCGGAGAAGAGGCCTTGAAACGGCTTGTAAATTTTATTTCTGATGGCGCCACCATTTCAACTCAAATGGAAGAGCAGAGGATTCTGTTTAAAGTTGAAGGCGGGAACAGCGGAATGTTGATTGGAAAGAGGGGGCAAACCCTTGAAGCAATTCAATATCTGGTTGAAAAAATAGTAAATAAGCAAAACGAACAAAGAGTTCGCGTGCTCGTCGATGTGGAAGGCTATCTTAAGACCCGCAAAGAAAACCTGGAAAATATGGCCGGGAGAATGGCCGAAAAAGCCCAGCGTACCAAAAAGCCGGTGACCATCGGGCAGATGAATGCATATGACCGTAGAACCGTACATTTATTTCTTAAACCCAATTCTAGCGTCAGGACCCAAAGTGTTGGTGAAGGGTACTATCGAAAATTAATTATTTTTCCAAAAAAGAGACAGAAAAAAAAGCAAGACAATTGAGTGCACGGTGCTTTCAATTTATCATTGGGGTCGGGCCGGAACGCCTAAAGGTTCGGCCCCGTTCCATTTTTGGAAGATTTTTAAAATGGTGCTAAATGGTCCTGTTCATGATAGTGATACAATTGCTGCCGTTGCAACACCTGTGGGCAGCAACGGGATAGGTATTATTCGTATCTCCGGGGCTCAAGCCATCACGGCATTAGAAGGATTGTTTTTAAGACACATCGACCACCGAAGCGCTTTCTCGAAGTTTTCCCTTTCCAAAACAGCTAGCCATTTAATGCAATACGGATTTATCATCAATCCGGAAACCCGGCATATTATCGACGAGGTCTTGGTGGTGGTTATGAGGGCGCCGCATTCCTACACTCGCGAAAACGTTGTCGAGGTTCAATCGCATTCGGGCGCGGTCATTTTATCCACCATACTTCGGCTTATTTTGGATCAGGGAGTCCGGCTTGCAGAGCCGGGGGAATTCACAAAGCGGGCATTTTTAAATGGCCGAATTGACCTCAGTCAGGCTGAAGCCGTTGCCGAGATGGTTGCCGCAAAAACTGAAAGTGCCCTGAAATTGGCTGCAGCCCAGCTTTCCGGCAAAATGAAAGAAATCGTTTCCGGTATTGAATTCGAAATTGACCAGATCAGGGTGCAGCTTGAAGGTGAAATAGAATTCGGCGACGACATCGAGGGGGATGTTTCAGATGATGCTATCTCGTCTACCATTTATAAACAAATCCTCATTAAAATCGATGAACTCATTGCCTGCTATGATGACTGCCATGTTTTGCGGGACGGAATCCGGCTTGATATTGTGGGAAAACCGAATGTCGGAAAATCCAGCTTGCTGAACCGTCTTTTAGATCAAGAAAAGGCTATCGTGACCGAAATTCCCGGTACCACGCGGGATTTGGTGGAAGGCTATACTGCTATTGGCGGCATTGCGCTGATCATTACGGACACTGCCGGTCTGCATGAAACAAATGATCCTGTTGAAATCGCAGGAATACGGAAAACATGCGAAAGTTTGGAAAAATCCGATGTTCTCCTTTTTGTTGTTGATGCAAGTGAAGGGATCAATGCGCAGGATATCGAAATTTGGGAAAAAATTCAGAACAAAAATACCATACTCGTTGCCAATAAAGTGGATTTAAAAACAAGATTGTCTTTTGAAGAGGAGACCCGGTTTTATCCTATCGCCAGTTCGGTTCATGTTTCGGCAAAAACCGGAAAAGGGATTGAACTGCTAAAAAAATGCATCAAAGAGGCCTGTTTAAAGAGAGATGATATAGAGCCGGGACGTACCGTCATACCGAATTTGCGCCAGCGGAAACACCTTGAAAAGGCACGGGCTTTTATACATAATGCCTTGAATGGGTATAAATATGCTCAGCCCACCGAACTTGTCATGGACGATTTGAACCGCGCAAAAAGAGAATTGTCTAAAATCGGCTCTGGTGATGGGAGGGATGATCTGCTTGATCAGATTTTCGGGCGGTTCTGTATTGGGAAATAGAACTCGTATAGGGGTAAGAAGCCCATCAAGGTGAAATTTATGTTTCACGTGAAACAATAAGGAGAATAATGATGCAATTGGAGAAATACTTCGAAAAATATAAAGCTCTGGTAAAACAGGTCGATGCCGTTTTCCAAAAAGTTCAGGATGAATATGCGGCCTGTGTGACGTGTAAAATGGGTTGTTCCGATTGTTGTCATGCTCTGTTTGACCTTACCCTAATTGAAGCCCTTTATTTGAAGGATCAATTTGATGCGGTTTTCAACGGGGAGGCCCGTGAAGCGATCATTGCCCGGGCCGACCGATCTGACAGGCAGGTGTGTAAATTGAAACGCAGGGCTGAGAAAGAATACCATGGTGGAAAATCGGAGCATGAAATATTGGAAGAAATGGCGGCGCAACGCGTTCGTTGTCCGCTTCTAGACGACAAAAATCAATGTGCTTTATACGCTAACCGCCCCATTACCTGTCGCCTATATGGTATCCCCACGGTAATCGGCGGGAAGTCGCACACCTGTGGTTTAAGCGGTTTTAAAAAAGGAGAGGCGTATCCAACGGTTAAGTTGGAGACAATTCAACAGCAACTTTATAATTTGTCGTCTGAACTTGCCAACGATCTTAAAAGCAAATATCCAAAATTATCAGAAATGCTGGTTCCCGTCTCCATGGCGCTACTGACAGACTATACAGAGGAGTACCTCGGCATTATCAAAGAAGACGCCAATCAGAAAACGGAGGGAGATTAGTCATGGCCGGATCCGAAGACGTTAAGATGCGTAAAAAGGCGGTTTTTGATGCAATGGCCCCACGACGTCAAAAACATATCTTAAAAAAAGGTTATGAAAAATGGGATCCGTTTGAAGAACCCAAGGATCCAATTGATATTCGAAGAGATAAAACGAAGCGAACCACACAGCAGTTGGTCCGGGAATTTTTACAGAATTGTTCCCATGAAAATTATTCCAATGCATACGGGCGCGGTGTGCTGGAGATGGCCTTGGGTATCGTGAACGGCGATGACCGCTTTATCGGTATGTATGATTTTGCCGCGTGGTACCAAAAGGAATTGAAAGGCGTGGATCAGGAAAATTAGAAACACCCGATTGATTTCGCAGGAAGGTTTCCCCTGGTGTTTAACCAATTAAGAGACGCGGTTTTGGCTTTGCTGGAGCACCAATGCATTCGTATGACGCCTTCCGATCTTCGACGGCACCTTCGGCGTCAATTCCCGCATACAGAAAAAAAAAGTATCCAGTCGGCGCTTAAATTATTGGTGGATCAGGGGGATATTCTATTCACCAATCATTTTAATACCACCCATATTGAACTCAACCTGAATCGACCCAAAAGAATGACAAGCCGTATCGTCCTGTCTCCATCCAATTGCCAGGCCTTTGGTGAAGAAGGTCAGGTTGTAATCAAACTGTGTGATGGTGCGGCTTTCGGCACGGGTGATCATCCGACCACCCGTTTGATGTTGAGGGGGATCGATGTGGTGATGGGACATCACCACATCAATTTCGTCGACGGGTATGGCAGTGCTCTTGATATCGGGGCCGGGACCGGCATATTGTCGATAGCAGCGGTCGGTTTGGGAATGTCAACGGTTATGGCTGTCGATACGGATCCCATGGCCTGCGCCGAAGCCGAAAAAAATATTCAACTCAATCATTTTCAGGATCAAATCAGCGTTTTTGATGCCATCCAAAAGATTCCAGCCAAGGCACAATTTGATTTTATATTTTCTAATCTGAGACCGCCGACCCTGCTCGAGCTTTTTCCTACGATGCGCAAACGATCATCCTTCGGGGCAGTGTGGGTATTGTCCGGGTTTCGTCCGCAGGAACAATGTTTTCTTGAGAATGCCTTGAAGGGCTTGGCGCTTGAGCCGGTTTGGGAAGATGAAACCTGTGGATGGAGCGCAATGGCCGCTAAGTCGGGGTAATCAGGCCCTCGGGAGATGAGGCGGTGCAATTCAAAAAAGGCTGGCTATGGCCTGCGATCGATTGAGATCGTGCGATTTACAGGCCCTCAGCGGGGCGCTTCGGAGAGCCTTGATATTCGGGCCTTTATACGCAAAGCGGTTGAGCTATTCTTAAAAATACGATGAAGAGGGTTCCCTTTCAGTGGGGTCGTCTGTTGGGGGTGACGCAAGCGCAACCCATCAGCCGCCGCCGGTAGTTTTGAAGTGTGAAGATTTTGGAAAGGCGTTGACCGGCGGTTACCGTGATGGGAAAAATCGATGAGGGATCGTTAACCCTTGCAAGGGTTAACGATCCAAATATTTCGCGTCTATCAATGGAAACGGCTTATTCTCGAAAAACAAGCTTGCCACCATAAAAACCGGCCACGACGGCGATGCCCAAATCGATCAGGTTTAAGAAAAGAAACAAACCGGTTTTCGCTTCACCGCCAAGGTAAATTTCCGGCTGCGCAGCCCACCACAGGGCAAGAATCAGTGAAAGCAACGTCACCCCGGCCCCGCAGGCTATTTTTATTTTGAAAACGGAGGTTAACTGTGCATTGAAGCGGTTAAACCAGTCGATAACACCTGTTGCCAAAACGACCGGCATGGCAAGGCATACAAACACCATATTGTATTTGGCGGCAGTGGCCAACGCAGCGGATTTAAAAATAACCGCTAGAAGGGTGAAAATAAATGCCAGCGGAAGAACGCCATTGGGGATATGTACCGCAATAGGATGTCCATGCAGTCGCGTTAGGATCTCGGCACGGGCCGTAATTTGACTGAGGGACTTAGCTTTCATCGGAATATCCGCAGAGGCGGGTTTGGGGTCCTGACGATCGCTTGCTTGCTTGTCGGGTTCAGCGGCTTTATCCTCTTCCGCCACAAGTTCGAATCGTTCTCGCGGTGCGCCGCACACCGGACATTTTTCAGGTGGCTGGACACCGGTGTGAACGTAGCCGCAGACTTGGCACTTCCACTTCCTGGGTAACCCGGGTTCCTTGCTTTTGGCGTCAATATCGGCGGTAGCCGCGGGCCGTTCTTTTGAAGCCTCAATGGGATTGGGATCGTCAATAAGCACAAAGGCGCTTTGAGGTGCGCCGCAGACGGGGCATTTGGCGGGCGGTTGATCTCCGGTGTGAACGTAGCCGCAGACTTGGCACTTCCATTTTTTCATTACCATTCCTTTGGTCGGGTAGAATAATAACTGAATTCATTGATGCAGAAATGCCCGTACGTGAAAAAATTGTCAAGCAAGAAAAAAAATTTCCGTTGAAAACGATACCCTATGTCCAATCCGGGCGAAGAGGGATCAGCCCGGAACGAACCGCAATCGATATTCAAACCAACATGGGAAGGTGGTGTGGCAAAGGGGTGCAGATTCATGAGCATTCGGTGACCGTTACGGCTTCTGAAGCGGGGTTCCCAATAGATATTCATCGAATTCCGTCGGCCTTTCCTGGTAAACCTCAAGCATGGTTTCAAATTTCTGGCGTTCCGGGTTGTCCCTCCACTTGGCCCAGTCTTGGAGACTTCTCCATGTGGAAATCACGACCATATTATTGGGAAAGCCGCTTTTTACCAAAGTTTCTCCGGATTGGTACCCCTCCTGCTCCAAAGCTATCTTCCTGATTTCATTTAGTATAGCAACGATTTGAGGGGTGTATCCATCTTTGAACCGTCGTTTGATAAGAATCTTTGCGATCAAGTGAAACCTCCTTGTCTGAAAAATGATGCGTGCCAAAAAAAGGACAAGGGATATTGCACGGATGTAAATGTCTAATTGCCGATGAGGAATTGGATCTGTAAATTCGGGCTGCGGCGTGTTTTCCCTTCTTGGAGTAATGCTCTCATGACGGCTTGATGGGGTCAAGAAAAACAGGTCCGAAAAAAGCCTGCCCGGTCTCTTCCGGACAGGCTTTGGACCATTAGATAGGGGAGCGTTTCCGCTTATACCAAAAAACTCCAGAGAATGCCGGCGCAGATGGCTGATCCGATTACACCGGAAGAATTGGCCGCCATGGCGTGCATAAGCAGAAAATTGCTTGGGTCCGCTCTCTGTGCGACAAGATGAACTTCGCGTGCGGACCCCGGCACGGCAGAAACACCGGCGGCTCCCAGGAGTGGATTGATTTTCTGTTTTAAGAAAAGGTTCATGATCTTGGCGAAAATAATTCCGGAAGCCGTAGCAATGGAAAAGGCGACAGAACCCAAAAAAAAGATGAGGATCGACTTGGTGGTGATAAAGACATCTGCCTGCGTGCTGGCGCCAACAGTCAGTCCGAGAAGAATAGTGGCTGTGTCGATGATGGATGAACTTGCGGTTTTTGCAAGGCGGTCCACGACCCCGGAGACTTTCATCAAGTTACCGAAAAAGAATGTTCCCAGCAGCGGTATGGACGCCGGAGCCAGAAGGCAGCACAGCAGGACTCCGACGATTGGGAAAAAGAGCAGTTCCTTCCGAGACACCGTGCGGTCGTCCTCCGGCATGTGAATGCGCCGTTCGCCTTTGGTGGTGAGCAATTTCATGATTGGTGGCTGAATAATAGGGATCAGGGCCATATATGAGTACGCGGCAATGGCAATGGGCCCGATAAGGTGCGGGGCCAGCTTGGCCGTCAGGAAAATGGAGGTAGGCCCATCGGCGCCGCCGATAATGGCGATGGCGCCGGCTTCCTTTGGCGCGAAGCCCAGGGCCATGGCGCCGAGCAAGGTAAAATAGATTCCCATCTGGGCGGCCGCCCCCAGAAGCATGAGTTTGGGTCGGGCCAGCATGGACGTGAAGTCGGTCATCGCACCCAGCCCCAAAAAAACGATGGACGGGTAAAGGCCGGTGGTTACGCCGAAATAAAGATAGTGGAGCACACTGTTGTTTTCGTAGATTCCGAGTCCGAATCCTTTGAAAAAGGGAAGGTTTCCGACAATGACGCCAAAACCGATGGGCAGAAGGAGCAATGGTTCATACTCTTTGGCTATGGCGAGGTAACAAAAAAAGATGCCAATGGCAATCATGAGGACATATCGGTAGTCTAGCAAATACCAGCCGGTATTTTTTAAAAATTCTAGGAGCAGTTCCATTGTCCGTTTACCTTATTTTAAGCCATTCGATTAGATGTTGCGCCAAGAAAAGGAACCATCCCCAGTCGGGATCAAATACCCTGCATTTCTCATTTCGCGAACAGTAATGTGGGGATGAGGGTATTGATCGGCTTCAAGCAATTGATAAAGGTTCAAGAGCGAGAAAGTTTCACCGAGCTGGGAAGTTAACGGCCGTAAAATTCTCACCGCCGCTTCAAGATCCGATAAAATATCGGAAGACTCAACGAGCGGGCGATTTACCTTCGGCTCTGCAAGGGGAATGATAGTATGCTCCGCGATTTTTTCTTTTTTTTCGAGTAAACTTATGAGCTTGTGAAGCTGTGAGATGAAAAAAACCAGTGCCGCCAAGCCGGTCATCACAATACATGCGCCGGTGATGGCCATAGCCCAGCCATTATGGGCTGTGATTGCTGCTAACCCGTGCATGTTGTACCTCCTAAAGTGAAACAATCTAAAACGAACGACGATTGTCGGCGCCAAGGTGTTGTTAGGCATCGCAGTCTCATTAAAAAACATGCGAGCCCGAAAAATCCTTTTTTCGAACATATTTTACCATTATTGTCAAGAAACTAGAAAATTTAGCCTCAAAAATCAGAATTTTTAACAGTTGGGGTGATTTAATTCGCTGAACGAAAGACCCGGGCATTTGTTGGTTTCAATAGGTGGAATCAAATTGACAACCGCTTCAAGTCCATTTATGGGTCATAGAAAATCTTTTCGAACTGTTTCGGTATTCCCGAACAATGCCAAGGAGAACACAATGGCGGTACCCGATGAGAAAATTCTTGAATTTTTCGAACAAATAAACGCCATTCCTCGCTGTTCAAAAAACGAGGCGGCCCTGTGTGGATGGTTGATAAATTGGGCCAAGGCGCACCATTTTGCTTACCAGTGCGACTCTGCTGGAAACCTGGTGGTTCGCGTGCCGGCAAGCAAGGGCTGTGAAAAATGCCCGGTTGTGGTCATTCAGGGACATATGGACATGGTTTGTGAAAAGACCCCTGATTGCGACCATGACTTTAGCCTGGATCCCATCGTTTCTCACCGGGAAGGGCAGTGGCTGATGGCGGAAAAGACCACTTTAGGTGCTGATAACGGCATTGCCATCGCTTACGCCATGGCTCTGGCAGAACAAGTTGAGGTGCGACCACCGCTTGAATTGCTCTTTACCACTGACGAAGAGACCGGATTGAATGGTGCAAAATTGCTGACGCCGGATTTCATTCAGGGCCGGATTCTTATCAATCTGGATTCTGAAGACGAGGGTGTTTTCACCGTCGGGTGCGCCGGCGGCATCGATACGGCAGTTACACTGAGTTGTCAGACCGGGACGGCCCGGCAGGGGGTTCAGGTTTTCCCGTTGGTGGTTGGTGGATTACGGGGTGGGCATTCCGGCATCGATATCCATAAAAACCGCGGAAACGCCAACAAGATCCTGGCCCGACTGTTGGAACGGTCCAGTGAGATCGTGCCCCTCGAGCTGATATCGCTGGACGGCGGCACGCGCAAAAACGCCATTCCGCGGGACGCCCGGGCGACCTTTTGCGTCGAGCCGTCTCTTGTAGACAATGTACAAACGGCAATTGCGCGCCTTGGAGCTGATATGGCGCAGGAGTATCAATTCAGTGACCCGGACCTGACGATTAAGCTGGGGCCGGCAGAAAAGGCCGAACCGTCCATGGGCGTATTGAACTCCCAGGCCACCCGAAAGGTCATCCAGCTCTTGCTGGCGCTCCCAAACGGCGTATATGGCACCTCTGGGCAGTTCGAAGGACTTGTGGAAACCTCATGCAATCTGGCCACCATGACTCTGGCATCGGGCAAACTGTCCATAACCAGCAGCCAGCGCAGCTGCGTCCTGTCCCGGCTGTTTGAAATGACATCCGCAGTCCACGCCGTAGCTGCGCTGGCGGGAGCCGCTGTTGAAGACAGGGACATCTATCACCCGTGGCCGGTCGATAGGGAATCCACGCTGCTCAATCAATCCAAGCGGACATATTCCGATCTTTACGGATGTGACCCAAAAATTCAGGTGATCCATGCGGGTTTGGAATGCGCCGTCATAGGCGGTATTTATCCCGGCACGGATATGATCTCATTCGGTCCGACCATAAGGGATCCGCACTCGCCCAGAGAGCGGCTGCACCTTCCCTCTGTTGGGAAAGTCTGGGATTTTCTGGCGGCCCTGATGAAAGCGTTAACGGAGCAACCGACCGATATCCAAGGAAATTGAATTTCAATCAAAAGCATAGCTTTTGAATTTTCATCCGTACCGCTGAGATTTCAAATCGGACCACAAAGGAAATAATGCATGGATTCGAACCGCCCCGAAAGACCCCCGGTGGAGATCATCAGTGATGATCCGGGGGTCGATACGATTGGGTTGGGATATTCATCCTTCGCGAGGACCCTATCCGGATTGATCGCCAATAAAAACAACGCCACGCCGATGGTTATCGCCGTTCATGGCCCTTGCGGCAGCGGAAAAACCACGTTGATGCAGGCCATCCGATCCCGGCTGGAGAGGCGGGGAGGCAACGCCACGTCGGGCTACCGGCACTGCAAGACCGTTTGGTTTCCATCGTGGAAATATGATCAGCAAGCGCCGATCCAGGCTGTTTTCATTGAAATCGTTTTAAAGGCCATGGCTGCTGACGGCTTTTTTGGTTTGGCCAAATCAAAAGTGGAGGCGATTACCCGTCGTATTGACAAGTCCAAAATTTTTGCTTCTGTTTCCCAATTGATTTCCGGAGTGGATGTTTCGGAATTTTTTGCCGAACTTGAGAATAAGGAAAAGCTGGGATTTTATGACACATTTCAAGTGTTCTTCGATGACTTGGTGTGGACTTTTCTCAACTGGCGCTTCAAACTCACCGGCGAAGAAAAGCCGGATGACCGGAATGCCGCCCTGGTCATTTTCATTGATGAGCTGGACCGATGTTCACCGGGGCATATTGTCCATGTACTGGAAACAATCAAGCGTTTTATGGGCCGTTGCGGGTTTGTTTTTGTCATCGGGGCAGACCGAGCGATAATTGACGCGGCTTTGGCCAAATGCTTGCCACGCCAGGAGGCTCGCGGATTCTGGGAGAAAATCGTCCAGATGGCCTTCACCCTTCCACCCATCGATCCTGAGCAGTTTGAATCACTGATAGACAGCGACAAAGCCGGCATGGCCGTCCTCAAGGCCCAATTGCCGCTTCTGATGCCCGCTCTGGGCCACAACCCCAGACGACTCAAGCGATTTATCAACAACCTGAATTTGTTTTACGGGCTGCTGCAGGATTCCAATGTCAACATCGATATCGACAAGGTCGTTATCTGGCGCGTCATTGAGATTGTCTTCTGTGAATTTTCCGGAGCGCTCAAAGAAAACCCCGATCATCTTTCGTTGTTACAAAAGCATATCCAGGGGCTTGCGACGACTGCTCCGGGCCGTTCGTTGGCAGAGCTCACCGCATCCGATTTCGAGAAAAAAAATGTGCCTTCGGAGTTGCACCTGTATTTGCAGCAGCCTGAACTTGCCGAATTGGCAAAAAAACTTGAGATCACCCCTGAAGCGTTGCGTGTGCTACAAAAGCTGAGCGCAGCCGTTGGGGACTAAAACCACAGCTACTTTTCCTTATAGGACGATAATTTGCGCCGCAGGGTGTTGAGACCGATGCCCAATGCAATGGCGGTTTGAGATTTGTTGCGGTTGAGCTGGCGGTAAACGGTCAGGATGTGTTTTTTTTCCACATCCGCAAGCGGTGTGACGGTCATATCCAGCTCCGGCTCGCAAACACTGGGCCTGCGCCTGGGCAGGCTGCGAAGATGTTCGGGCAGGTGCTGGATTTCCAGGCGGTGACCCTGGGCGAGGTTCACTGCCGACTGAATGATGGATTTGAGTTCGCGTACATTGCCCGGCCAGCCATAGGCCATGAGCCGTTCGAGGGTTTCGGGGCTCAGTCTCGGACCCCGGCCATAGGGGCCGTATTTTTCCAAAAAGGTATTGACCAGCAAAGGAATGTCATTACTGCGGGCCCGCAGAGGGGGAAGGTGCAGCCACCCGCCCCGGATGCGGTAGAACAGATCCTTGCGAAAGGCCTTGCGGGCCATCATGCGGTCGAGATCCTCGTTGGTGGCGGCGATAAACCGCAGGTCCACGCGCATGCGCTGTGTACTGCCGACCTTGGAAAACTCGCCCTCCTGCAGCACGCGAAGCAGTTTGCCCTGCAGTTCCATGGGCAGGTCGCCGATTTCATCCAGAAAGAGCGTACCCTTGTGGGTATGCTCCAAAAATCCCTTGCGGGAACTGTCCGCACCGGTGAATGCGCCCTTGGTATGACCGAAAAACTCGGCCTCGAACAGATTGGGTGAGACGGAAGCCATATTGATCGGGGTAAAGGGTTGGTCGGACCGGGTACTGGCGTTGTGAATGGCCCGCGCCAACAGCTCCTTTCCCGTGCCGGATTCGCCCGTGATCAGCACCGGCACGTTGCTGGCGGCATGCAGCTCCGCCTCTTTGAGGAGCCGGCCCATGGCGGGATGCTGTGTAATGATGGGCCGGAACGGTTCGGGGTTGATCAGCTCCGGCTGGGACTGACGTTTTTCCATGTCCAGGATGTCAAGCAGGCGTTTGCGCTCCAGGGCCCTGGGCAGCGTGAGCGCCAGCACGTCTTTGGCCACCGGTTTGACCAGATAGTCATAAGCCCCCCTTTTGAGGCATTCAACGGCGGTGCGTGCTTCATTGATGGCGGTGACCATAATCACTTCGGTGCTGGGACAGGTGTTTTTGACATGCCCCAGCATGGCCATGCCATCCATCTCGGGCATGGTCATATCAATGAGGGCCAGATCGAAGAGCTCTCCGCTGTCGAATGCTTTGACGGCTTCCAGAGGACTGTCCACCAGGAATAGATTGTCGTAGCCGATGGACCGCAATTTGCCGGCCAGCAACTCCATATAGTCCCGGTCGTCATCAATCAGGATAATGCGGTTGCCCATAAGGGGGTTCCTTGGTGTATGCCGGTTAAGGTGTTTGGTCTCCTGGCCGGTGATCATCCTGGCGTAGCGATTTCGGCCAATATATCCCATTTTGGCAGGGTTGTCCATTCCACGGGCGGGTTGACTTGAACGGCGAATTGGGTCAACAAGAGGACTGGCACAACATGCGGAGCAGTGGCGTATGTTTTTTTTTCATCCCCTTTGGCCCGTTTTCTATGAAGACAACCATTTGCTGGTGGTCTACAAGCCATCCGGTCTTGTGGTGCAGCGCGACCATAAAAACAAAGCCAATCTTTTGGATATGGTCAAAGCGTGGCTGAAACAGCGCCACGGCAAGCCGGGCAATGTTTTTGCCGGCATGGTTCACCGTCTGGACGGTCCGGTTGCCGGTGTCATGGTCGTGGCGCGCACCTCGAAGGCGGCGTCGCGCTTGAGTGCACAGTTTCGAGATGGCCGGGTGGAAAAGACATATTGGGCTGTGGTGCAGGGGCAGCCGCCCGGTTATGAAGGACGCCTGGAGCATCGTCTCATGCGACACGGGCGCCTGAGCCGGGTTGTGCCCGATAGAATGGACAGCGGAAAGAAAGCCTGTCTAAGATACCACCAGCTGGCCCGCGACAAAGGGCGGAGCCTGTTGGAAGTTGGGCTGGAGACCGGTCGACGTCATCAAATCCGGGTTCAGCTGGCGGCGGTGGGATGCCCAATCCTGGGGGACCTGCGCTACGGCGCCGCAGAGGCCATGGAGTATGGCCGTATTGCCTTGCTGGCCCGCAAGCTGGCGTTTAAACACCCCACCCGCGGGGAGCTAATGCAATTTTTAAGCCCCCTGCCAGGGGGCTGGTGCTGGCCCGTGGCGGTCAACGCGACGGGCCGTCCGCTGTGGAGTATCGAGCAGTACCGGGACAGTGCGGCCGGATTGCCGTTCAGTGTCTGAAAAACGGGGTTTACCCTGGAGAAAAGCTCCAGGCAGCAGCGACCGACGGCGCGTCACCGTTTCAGGATCTGAACTTGTCAGCGTCGATGTCGTACCTGCGCATGATCTGCTGCAGAGCCTGGCGTTCCATGCCACTGGCGTGGGCGGCCTGGGTGATGTTGCCCTGGCTGGTCGCCAGGGCCTGTCCGATATAGGCGTTGTTGAACTGCTGCAGGGTCTTTTCTTTGGCCAACTTGTAGGAAAGGCCCTGGATGGATGCATCCCAGAGACCTGTTTTTCCGGAACCGGCCTTTAATCCGACATCTTCCGGGCGAATGAGATCCTCCGTGGAGAACAGCATGCCCTGGATGATGATATTTTCCATTTCCCGAATATTGCCCTCCCAGTGGCGGTGCTGAAACGCTGCCATCAATTCGGCTGAAAACATTTTTCCGGGACGGTTAAGTTCTTCGGCATGTTTCTTGAGCAGATGATTGGCCAACAGCGGAATATCCTCCGGTCGTTCGCGAAGGGCCGGCAATTGAATGGGCAAAACATTGAGGCGGTAGAAAACGTCCTCCCGGAATTCATGCCGTCTGATTTTGTTTTTCAGGTCCTGGTTGGTCGATGCAATGATGCGCACATCGACGCGCACCGTACGGCTGTCGCCCAGCGGCTTGATCTCTTTTTCTTGAAGAACCCTGAGCAGCTTGGTTTGGATGGCCGGGCTGATATCACCGATTTCATCGAGAAAAATGGAGCCGCTGTCAGCCTCCTGGAAGAGCCCTGTTTTATTCTGCGTGGCGTGGGTGAACGCCCCCTTTTTGTATCCAAAAAGCTCACTCTCCAAAATGTTCTCCGGAACCGTGGGGCAGTTCACCGCCACAAAGGGCCCGTCGCGCCGGTGGCTGAGCTGATGCACCGCCCGTGCCGTTAAATCTTTTCCTGTTCCGGACTCACCGGTAATCAGAACGGTGTGATCGGTTTTGGCCACCATCTGAATGGTTTCGAAAACCCGCTGCATGGACGGGCTTTTTCCCACCATTTGCTCGAACACAAAATTGCCGCGGCAATTATTCTGCAGGCGTCGGTTTTCCAGCAGAAGCCGGCTGCGCTCAAGGGCTTTTTCCAGCCGAAGCACCAGCGCATCATGTTCAAACGGCTTGGTGATAAAGTCATAAGCGCCGCTGCGCATGGCTTTTACCGCCATTTCGATCTGGGCGAAGGCGGTCATCATGACAACGGTGAGCTGCGGGTAATCCCGCTTGATGCGTTCGAGCAACTCCAGACCATCCATACCCGGCATTTTGATATCCGCGAGCACCAGATCAAAACTGGATTGGGCGATTTTCTGCAGTGCGCCTTCCCCGGATGATGTGGTGACCACTGTACAGTCGAGCTCCGGCTCCAGACTGCGCTTTAGCAATTGGAGCATGTCCGGTTCATCGTCGACAATGAGAATGGTTGGTTTCATGGTTCACTCCCTGACGGTTGATTGGGAACGGGCAGTTCCACCGTGAAAGTAGTGCCCCTGCCGGAGGCGCTTTGCACGAAGATATGGCCGCCATGATTTTTGATGATGCCGTAGCTGACGGATAACCCCAATCCTGTTCCCTCGCCAGTCGGTTTGGTGGTGAAAAATGGATCGAAAATGCGGGACACGTTCTTCTTTTCAATACCCCGACCATCGTCGATCACCTTGATCAGTACATGGCCTTTATGGTCATTCCTTGCAGTGGTTACCTGAATGGTGCCCTTGTCACCGATGGCATGTTTGGCATTCATGACCAGGTTGATGAAAACCTGCTTGATCTTTTTTTCATCCAGCAAAAGCTTTTCGATGCGGTGGTCATAGGTTTTTTCGAAGTGTACATCGCTCATTTTGGCATGCTGCTGGATGAAATGTATGACATCGTCAATGATCACATGGACATCGCACAAGGTTTTTTCGGGCTTTGACGTGCGGGCAAAATTGAGCAGGTCTTCGACGATGGATTTGCAGTGCCGGGTATGTTTTTCAATAGTCTTGAGATCATCCCGCAGGCGTTCGTTTTGGGTCTCGTTTCTGAGGATCAGCTGCGCGAAACCCAAAATGACACCTAAGGGATTGTTGATTTCATGGGCAATGCCTGCCGAGAGCTCCCCGATGGAAGCCAGCTTGTCGGCCTGGGCAATCTGGTCACGCATCAGGCGCTGTTGTTCGATATCTTTGATCAGAAAATGGATAATGCCGTCGGATGTGAACCCGTCGCCTTCCAAACTGGCGCTGAGAACCACCCGCCGACGGCTGCCGTCTGTCGTGCGCAAGTCGATTTCCGTGCTGGAGATAAATCCCTGGGAGTTGATTTCGTTGATCAGCTGCTGCCAGTCCGAAGGGTTGTTGAAGTAGTTCGCCAGCAGCAGGCCGTCAATGCTTTTGCCGGGATCCAGGCCCAGGATTTTAAAACCGGCCGGATTCAGATCGATGATGTTCCCGGTTTTGGCCGACGAAAGAATCATATCCTTGGAGGCTTCGAAAATCCGACGGTATTTATGTTCGGACAGTGTCAGCGCCGTAGTACGTTCATTGACGATTTGCTCCAGGTTTTGATTCATGTAAACCAGCTTGTTGTGCGCTTTTTGCAATGCGCGGCGATCTCTGACAATGGTTTGATAGATGGTCCAGGTGCGCTCGAAAAAAAGGGTGACCGCGCCCACAACCATAAATGCGAAGGTATTGATGGCCCCACTGTATGGCCGCAATTGTTCCCAGACCTGCTCATGATGAGTGATAATCAACAATTGCTTGGCGATGTGTCCCACGGAGCGCGAGATGGCAAAAACGGACAGCGCGAGGCTGACCCACATCAAATAGGTCCAGACGATATTTTGAGGATCCCGCTGGCGCAGTTCAGTGGCGTAGTAGACGCACAGGAAAGAGAAAACGATCATCAGCAGGGCCCCGCCGACATCGACGGCCCAAATAGGGAGCGAACTGATGATCATGGCGATATATCCTCGAGATGATCCGTTTCTTCGGTAGATTTAAGCAGCTGTTTTAATCCCAGAAACAGAAAAATTAATGCGGGCACACTGAGCAGGTGGTCGAGTTTGGTGAGGTAATAAATTTCGGTCAGCCAATTCATGCCCCGTGGCGTGGTAATATGGATGCGCATGCCATCGACGACGAAGACTTCGATCAGGCCGGATTGTTCCACCAGCCAGTGTGAGACATAGGCGTCCAGGTTCCAGGCAATGAAAAAAAGCGCTGCATATTGAATACTGCGCCAGGCTGCCGAGGCCACAAGGTCCCATTTTTTCAGCCAGTAAATCAAAAGGCCCATGGAAAACGCAAAAAAAATATGGGCAAACTGATGAACGAAGAGGCCTTCCAGTCCACCGTGGGTCTGGGTGGCCCAAACTGTGGCCGGGTCGATAATGGCGAGGGCCATAAACGCCGACCACCCGATGGATCGCCGCAACAACATCTATGATGGCTCCTTTTTGGAATACTCCTGCCGGACGCTTGCTGCTGCCATGGATAGGGCAATACCCGGTGATGCGACCTGCACGTTGCCCAGCCTACCATATGGCATAAATGCTTTACAAGACGGGAGGTCGGCCTTGGGCGTGGTTTGCCAGTTCGGAGACACGGATCATGGTTTCATCGCCTTCAGTGTCATATTTTTCCAGCCGTTTGACCACGGTCCGGAAATAAGGGAGCCGGCCTTTAATTTGACCAAATAAAATATAAACCAGGATGTATATGGGCAGGAAAGAAAACATGAATCCGACATGGTCCCCGATTAGCGGCAATGGCACCGGCAGTGGAAATGCCACATCCTGAAATCGGGTCTGTAGCCAGCCTGCGGCAAACGGAACCGGCCACAGGGATGAAATAGACAGTGCGATCTGGGAAAAAAAGACTTTTCCAAATGCATCATTGGCGGCTTTGTTGCAGTTTTTATAGGCTTTTTTGTCCTTGAGCAATAGCGCCCGCACACTCAGGTTGTGCATATGCACCATCTGTTGGTTGTCTTTGTCGATAAATTTCTGGTTCCAGAAAAAGGCAACCGCAATGGTGATTTGGCCGACAACGACGCAAATGGCCGCCAGGATAACGCAACCCAGGTAGTAGCCGAGGATCGGTATTTCCGGTAAACGGAAGAAAAAGATCAGGGCGCTGTCCATCCATTGGGTAGTTGTTGTGACCATATCCATAATAAAGCCTCTAGTTGATTCGTTGGGTGTTGCGGGGTGCAGAGTCCGGCGTACAACAATGCACGGGCCCTGCACCATTCATTTTTTTACTGCGCGGTGTTGTCCGCGGGAGATCAAAATGGCGGTACGATGCTGTACCCCAGGAATCCCTTGGTGGTGTAGCGCAGCCCGACATATAGAGCCAGCACGACGAAAAGGCGCTTGAGCCAGATGTCGGGAATGTACTTGGAGGTCCGCGGGCCGATCATGGAGCCCACGAAAATACCCACCAGTTCGATACCGATCAGCGGCCAGAATACGGGAACGCCCTTGACCACCATATAAGTAAAGATGCTGATGATCATACCCACCAGAACGGTCAAAGCGGATGTTCCGGCAACCAGGAACATGGGCAGACCGGCCACACTGGTCAGGAAGGGCACGAACAGGAACCCGCCGCCGATGCCCAGGAAGGAGGCCAGGGCAGCGATGAAAAAGCCGCCGATTATGGCGACAATGGGTTTGAAGGTAAATTCAACACCGTAGAAGTTGAAAGAGACTTTGGCAAAAGACCAGCTGTTGACGCGGACACCGCAATCCTCCGGTTTCAGGGTAGAGCACTTATTGATGTGGGTGTCTTCAAAAGCTTTGGCCGCCGCTTTGGCTTCTTTCTTGCCGGCCTGGCCTTTGGGGGTGGTTTCGTAGAACAGGAAGCCGCCGATGATAAACACCACCAGGCCGAAGTATCCCAGGTAGGCCTTGAGCGAAATTTTACCGGCGGTGATGACGGGCACCAGAAAACTGCCCGATATCGAGCCGATGGCCAGGGCAATGCCCAGGGGCAGCACCAGGCGTCCCATTTTGTAATAGTTGAAACTGCTCACCGCGCCGCTGAGCCCCACCAGCCACTGGTTGGACACGCGGATACTGTCGGCGATGAGTTTGTTCAATGCCGGAGCGGTTTTCTTGAATGCCTTGCCATAGTCCGCCAGGCCGAAAACGGTGATATGGCCCACACCGGCCATGATGCCGCCGAAAGCGCCTACCGTCGAGAATATCCAGCCCACCCATATGGCCCAGAAGAAACCGACGACCAGGCTGGGGGACGGTGCGCCCGGAATGCCTAAGAAACCCGGTTCAGCATTGGCATCGATCATTCCAGGACCGGAGCCCGGGGGGGCGCTGGCGATGGCCGCTTCCAGGTCTGCTGCATGGGCATTGCCAAGGCTTGTCAATGGCAGTATGACCAGAGCCGCAAGCAGCGCCAGTGAACAAATTGTGATACATTTTCTTTGCATAAACTCCTCCACGTTTTGTTTTTTTAGTAAAAAAATCCGGCGGATGGTATCCAGACCCACACCCCGTCTCTTTTTACCGGTGAACTGATGATCGCTTTCCAGGCGCAGCGCGGCCGGCCAATCTTCTTTCCCCTCGGGTCCGGCGGCGCAACGCCGACAATTTTATCCAAGGCGAATACAGCAAGGCGTATGCCACTGCAGTTCATATAAGTTCAGCCGGGAGGCCAAAATATCTAACTCATTGATTTTTTAAGTAATAAGATTGAAAGGGGGATTCTTTGGCGGATCCGCCTGAAATATTGTGCCGGGCCGCATGGGGTCCAGAGTGCAATAAAAATTATGCACACGAGTCCCAATTATAAATAAAAAACATATTTTCAGTATATTATCTTGGAGCATGAAAAATAATAGAGCGCATTAAAAATATTGCTTTTGGTATGACTGGGGGTTGGAAATGCTAGTATCGCAAACTGAGCCTATGCGGGCGGGTCCTTTAACTGTTTGATATTAAAAAAACAATTATTTATACTCGGTGCATGGTGCGCTTTTCCTCAACCCGGTTTTCTGGTATGAATATTGCTGCTTGTGCCCAAAGGGCCGGTCAGCCTGTAAGTATTCGGCGTTCCATCATCGTTATGCTATTCTATGGTTGGGATTGAATTTAAAATCGGTTTGGACAAAACGGTCGATTTCGTGAATGGAGGAAAAATCGTGAGTCAATATTACCTGTTTCAAGATACGCGCAAATGCATTGGTTGCCGCTCATGTGAAGTTCAATGCAAGGCCAATAAGAACCTGCCCGTCGGACCGAGGCTGTGCCAGGTTTTGGAGGTCGGCCCCCGTGACATTGGCGGCCTGCCGCGAACGGCCTATATCTTTATGCCCTGTTATCATTGCCAGGACCCGTGGTGTGTGGCCGCCTGCCCGACGGGTGCCATGCAGCAACGCAGCAAAGACGGTATTGTCTTTGTCGATCATTCGCTCTGCGTGGGTTGCAAAACCTGCATATCAGCCTGTCCCTGGGGTGCTCCCCAATGGAACCCTTTGACCGGGAAAGTGGTCAAATGCGATTATTGTAAAGATCGTATCGACGAGGGTCTGAAACCGGCCTGTGTAGCCGCCTGCACCACACAGTGCCTGAGTTTCGGAAAAGTCGAAGACATGACCTATATACGACGCCAGCGGCATGCCAATGTAACGGCCTCATTGGAGCACAGCGGTTTTTAGGATGCCGTGGCTGTATAAATTCGGTGTGCACCATTTTTGCTGCACAGGGCATTGCCTGAAAGAGATGTTATCATGTCCAAAATAGATTGCCCGGTAAACCAGGCGTTGGCCAGGCTCAACCACACGCTTCAAAACAACCATCTGCCGCATCCGCGCAGCCACCGGGTGGCCGAAGAGATTCAGACCCTGGTATTGGATATCGCTATGGGCCGGGCCGGGAAAGCGCATTTGCCGTCCATCGACGATCGGGTGTCGGCGCTTGGCGATTTCAGCGATGATCCTGCCGGTGTCGAACTGGCCCAGTGGCTGTCGCAACAGCTGTCGGATCATCATGAAGTTTTCGTCAGCCATATCAAAAGCCAGAACTGCGCCACCGGAGATTGTGATAATCTCACTCCGGCGCCCTGTCAAATGGCTTGTCCGGCCGGTATCGACGTGCCCACGTATGTCTCTTTAATCGGGTTGGGCAGAGATGCCGAAGCCATCGAGGTGATTCGTCGTGACAACCCCTTTCCGTGGGTTTGCGGCCTGGTATGCACACGCCCCTGTGAGTTTATGTGTGTTCGCGGGCGGATTGACACACCGGTCTCCATCAAATTCATGAAAGCGTTCGCGGCTGAGCGCGCCCTTTCCTGGGGCCAGTACCGCAACCCGGAGCAGTCGCCGGCCAACGGTCGTAAGGTCTGTGTTGTCGGCGCGGGTCCCGGCGGCATGAGCGCGGCTTACTATTTGGCGCTCAGGGGGTACTCGGTGCGGGTTCTGGAGGCCCTTCCATCTGCAGGCGGCATGATCATGGTCGGCATTCCGCGCTATCGGTTGCCGCGTGAGGTCATTGACCGTGAAGTGGCCATGATTGAATCGCTGGGCGTTGAATTTTGTTTTAATACCCGTTTTGGCAAGGACGTCACCATGGAACAATTGCGCCGGGACGGGTTCGAAGCCTTTTTTTTCGCCATCGGAGCCCACGCCGCGTACAATTTGGGCATACCCGGAGAAAAAGATTTTCCCCAGGTGCACGAGGCCATCACCTTTTTGCGCAACGTGGCGCTGGGCGACCGGCACGTTCCCGGCCGCCGTGTGGTGGTGATCGGTGGCGGTAATGTGGCCATTGATGCCGCCCGCACCTGCCTGCGCCTGGGCTGTGAGGAGGTCACCCTGGCCTATCGGCGCACGCGCCACGAAATGCCGGCCGATGAGGAAGAGGTGGAGCAGGCGGAAGAGGAGGGGGTGCGCTTTGCCATGCTCACCATCCCGGTGGCCATAGAGGGCGACGGGACCAAAATGACGGGTCTTGGCTGCCTTCAGGCCAAACTGGTCAGCAAGCCCGGATCGGATCGTAAGTCACCCAAACCCATTGAGGGCAGTGAATTCATCATGCCGGCCGACGCATTAATCGGGGCCATCGGCCAGCGGGTGGAAAATCACTGGCTAGCCGAGATTGAGGGGCTGAAATGGAGCCGGCGTGACACGATTCGTGTGGACACGGCCACCATGGCCACCAATGTTGACGGTATTTTTGCGGCCGGCGATGCCGTCACCGGCCCGGCAACCGTTATCGAGGCCATCGGCGGCGGCAAACGTGCGGCCTCCGGTATTCACCGTTATCTGAGCGGAATTCCGCAGCCCAAGATGCCGCCCGTGCCGGTGCGCCGTCGACGGGTTGAATGGACCGAAGTGCCGGCCAACACCAAAATGGTGTTGAAGCGGTCTGAAATGCCCTTGCTGAACATCGATCGGCGCCGAACCACATTTCAACAGGTTGAACTGGGGTATACCGAGAACATGGTGCGCGAAGAGGCCCGGCGCTGCCTGCGATGCGATATCTGCCGGCGATGCGGGCTGTGCGTGCAGATCTGTCGCGATAAGATGGGGGTCAATGCGCTGTCCATGGGGTACCTGGAATTTGACCACCCCGGCACCACCAATTTCCGGCAAACCCAGGATCTGTGTATTTCATGCGGGGCCTGTGCAACCAATTGCCCGACCGGCGCCATGACGCTGGAGGATCGGGGAAATGAACGCATCCTGTCGATCTGCGGAACCATACTGAACCGTCAGCCGCTGGTGCATTGCGACTGCTGTGGTGCCGTGCTGGGAACGGAGCGTTATCTGGAGTATATCCGTAATCGACTTCATCGTTCGGCGCCCAACACATCGAAAAAACGTTTCTGTGACGCATGTGCGCGCAAATCGGGCCTCGAAAGCAACAAAGGGGCCATGCCGCTGACCTGAGCAAAGAAAGAACCATTAAAGGAGGCACACCTATGGTGTTTCATAAAGGTCAAAAAATAGAAGTTTATCGTCGCAGCCAGGATGAAAGCTGGGAGCCGTTTATGGATAGTCTGGTGGGCCGTCATGGGATCATCACTGACCCGGATACCCAGATCAACGATCCCAATGCCCTCGTGGAAGTCAGCCTGGAAGACAAAGGGACCTACCGCTTGCCCCAGGATTGTTTGCGGGAACTTGAAGCCTAACCGTTTTTGTTGTGCAAGGAGGCATATCGGTATTGTGAACACCCAGCGTATATTCAGCTTGCTTTCGGGGCCTCAGGCGCAGGTTAAGGCCGTGACCCCTGCAGCCACAATGGTTGAAACCGCCACTGTCATGGCCCGCGAAGGCCACAAGGTGGTTGCCGTATTTCATGACGGTATACTGGAAGGGCTGTTGACCCGGGGAGATGTGTTGCGTCATTTTTTTCAAACCGCCGGTGAAAAAGCGTCAGACCATGGGGTTTCAACCGTTATACGACGGGCCGCCATCGTGGCCGATCCGGAGATTTCGTTTGTCCGGGCCCTGAAAATTATGGAGCAAAACAATATCCAGCATTTGCCGGTGATTGACAACGGGCAGCTACTGGGAATGGTGCACGAGCGGGAGTTGTTGCGAGGTCTATTGGATGCCCTTCAATTCGATTGCCGCCAAATGCAGGAGTACATCGATCACCTGCACCAGGCAGGACAGGATTAGTTGATTATGTCGGTACATCTTCAGATTAACGGGATCCATCTTGAGGCGGAGGAAGGCGTCACCGTTTTGGATGTGGCCCGAAAAAGCGGTATTCACATTCCGACCCTTTGCTATCATCCGGCGCTTAAACCTTCCGGCAGCTGCAAGCTGTGCGCGGTGGAGGTGGAAAATATGAGCGGACGCAGCATGATATTGCTCAGCTGTGTGCTCAAGGTCAAGGACGGGATGAGCGTCAACACAAACAATGAGGCGGTTCAGCAGGCCCGCTTCAAAGCCTTTGAACGATTGATTCAATTGGCGCCCCAATCCCAGCGGCTGCATGATCTTGCGGAACGGGAAGACATCCCGCTGCCTCCGGTACCCGATGGTTGCATTCGCTGCCGCTTGTGTGTGCGTGTCTGCAAGGAGATCGTCGGCCAGGAGGCTTTGCGCATGGAAAAGCATGAGGGGCGGATGCTGGTGGTCCCTGTTACCGGCAGGTGCATCGGTTGCGGGACTTGTGCCAATCTGTGTCCCACCCAGGTGATTCACGTTGAAGACCATGGGCAGTTGAGGACCATCAAGATTCGTGATGTGGTTATCGGCCAGCATCCGCTGGAGCGTTGCCAGGGATGCGGGAAGTATTATGCCACTGAAAAGCACGTGCATCTTGCCGAGCAACGCACCGGCCCGCATCCTCAGGTCAAGCAGCACCACCACTATTGCCCGGCATGTGCCAAGCTGTTTTCAGACCGGTTGCAGTTTGTACAAAAGCACCCCCTGCGGCAAAGATTCGATAAATAGGACGCTATACCGGATCAAGGCACCGAAAACGATCAAACACCTTGCCGCTTTGAGCCACTTGGATCGTTTTGGTGATATACAAAAAAAGCAGCGCCAGAAATATTGCGGTGCAATTTAAGGAGAGAAAATATGGCAAAGAGTTCAGTCTACAGTGTTTGCGGCATGTGTACCGTGCGATGTCCCATCAAAGTGCATTCGGAAAACGGCCAGGTGTCATTCATTGAGGGAAATCCTCACGTTCCCGCCATGAAGGGGGCGGTGTGTCCCCGGGGCGCCGCGGGGACCGCCTTGATCAATGATCATGAGCGACCTCAGATCCCGCTGATTCGCGAAGGCGAGCGTGGAGAAGGAAAGTGGCGGAAAGCGTCATGGGACGAAGCGTTCGATTATGTGGCCGAGCGCCTGTTGCAAGTCAAAGACAAATATGGCGCCAAGGGAATTGCCCTGACGGACAGGGGCGGGCCCTTCAGAGACATCCATCGTGCTTTTCTGCGCGGCTTGGGAACGCCGAACTATTGTAACCATGATTCCTCCTGCGCGCGCAACGTGCAGCACGCCGCCTTGTCCCTCACGGGAATGGGGCGCAAGGCCGTGGCCTACGACCTGAAAAACGCCAAGCATGTCGTGCTGCAGTTCCGTAATATTTTCGAGGCCATCAATGTTCAGGAAGTCAATAATTTGATGGATGCCATGGAAAAAGGCTGTAAGCTCACCGTGATTGATATTCGCGCCAATATTTCGGCCACCAAGGCCACTCGATTTATGCGCATTCGCCCTGGAACGGATTACGCGTTCAACCTTGCGGTGATCCATGAAATCCTCAACAAACGTCTTTACGATGAGCGTTTTGTCAATCGATACATCGAGGGCGTGAAGGAACTCGAGCAGTTCGTCGCACCGTACACACCGGAATGGGCGGAATCGGAAACCGGCATCAGCGCCCAGCAGCTGCGCGATTTCGTAAAAGAACTTCATGCGGCAATGCCTTCCGTGATCTGGCACCCGGGATGGATGGCTGCGCGCTACATGGACTCTTTTTATATCTGCCGGTCTATTTATATCATCAATGCCCTGCTGGGGGCCTATGGCGCAAAAGGCGGATTGCCCTTTGTCAGCAAGCCGGGTGATGTCGGCCGGCAGGGACTCAAGCAATTCATGGCGCTTTATCCAAAACCGGAAGACAAACGTGCCGACGGTGTGGGATGGCGGTATCCACAGTTTCAAGAGGGCCCCGGCCTTGCACATCTGCTTTTTCAAGCCATGGAGACGGAAGATCCCTATCCGGTTAAAGCCTATATCGCCTACCGGCACGATCCGCTGATGGGGTACCCGGAACCCGACCGGCTCAGGGCCACCTGGAACAACTTGGATCTTCTGGTGTCGGTGACATTCAGCTGGTCCGACACGGCCTGGTTTTCCGATGTGGTACTGCCGTTGTCCCCCTATTTGGAGCGGGAAAGTATCATCGCCACCAAAAACGCATTAAAACCGCAATTTTTTGTACGCCGCCGTTCCGTGGAACCCCGATACGACAGCAAGTCGGACTGGGAAATCGTCAGCGGTCTGGCCAAACGTATGGGGCTGCCCGAACTGGCTTTCGAAACCCGGGAAGATGTATGGAATTTTCAGCTCGAAGGAACAGGCGTGAAGATCGAGGATTTTGACGCCACCGGAATGGTTTCACTGGCGGACAGCGCGAGATACCCGGCGTTTGATGACTTCAAATTTACGACAAGCAGCGGCAAGATAGAAATCATCTCGAAAAAACTCGAGGATAACGGACTCGCCTCCCTCAAACCTTATGTGTCGCCGCGCAAGCCACCGGCAGGTCAGTTCCGGTTGACTTTCGGACGTTGCGCGCTGCATACCCAGGGGCACACGGTGAACAATCCCATGCTGTTCGAACAGATGCCCGAAAATGTGCTCTGGATCAATCGGGGGGAAGCCCAAAAACTGGGTATTTCCGACGGCGACCGTGTCGATGTCAGCCGGGATGGTTACACCGAAAGCATCAAAGCCAAGGTAACGGACATGATTCATCCCGAGGCGGTATTTGTCATTCATGGTTTTGGCCATCGCCTGGAAATCGAGAGCCGTGCATTTGGCAAAGGGCTGGCTGATAATAAATTCATGCAGGGCGGAATGGATATCTGGGATCAGGCCGGTGGTGCCATTGCCTATCAGGAACATTTTGTGGCCGTAACCAAAGCTTCCTAAACCGCTGTGGTCCACGCCGTTTTGCTTTAAGAGAACATGAAAAAGCCCTCTTCCTGGTCCAGGAAGAGGGCTTTTGAGCAGACCCGCGATGGTTCGCAGGACAATGATGCGGGTTTGGCAGCATTGATGCGCAGGACTGAACCCCCTTAATTGGATCGTGCGGCTTGAATCCTGCTCACAACATCGTTGATTGCATGGCTGACCACCGGCGTACATTGGGTGGAAAAGGTCGAAACATCTTCAATTTCAACCAGCATGATCTTTATGTCGGGCGGCATCTTGTCCGGAAAGCGCTCCTTTCCGGTTTTCAATGCTGCACCCAGGGCTGCGTCGTGGCGGCTTGCCGTTGTCCGGTGGTCCAGAATCTCTTCAGGTGTCACTTCCAGAATGGTGCCGGGCTGTAATCCGAGTTGGCAGGCGTCGACGATCACCGCCTGATCGTAGCCCATGATGATTTCCAGAAAATCTCGACTTGCGGAATAGCGTGTCGCTGTTTCGATATTGATGTGCTGAGACTTCAATATCTCAACCACTTCAATACCTGCCCTTTCGTCTTTCAAAAGGGGGTTGCCGATGCCCACAACAATGCATTTCTTGGGTTTGGTTGGCATGGGCCGCGATTTTTAAGCGCCAGCATCAGGTTGGGTGGGGCCGTGATCCAAAATGCAGGAGAGGAGAAAGCAGGAGCGGCCCCCCGGACGCCCCCGCAATCCCCCAACATCTCCTGCCTGCACACGACAACTTAACCGCGCAGGCGGAAAGCTGACATGTGATACCATGCCCGAAGGCATTAGATCTTAAATAGTGGGCCGCCGTAAATGCGGCTGTTGCGTGCAATCGGTTCCAGGATGTTGACGGCCTTTCAAATGGTTGCTGCCGTCAACAGACAAGACAAAAGATACTGCAATCTGTATGCCGCTTATCCAACTACAATATAACCTTTTGAAATATAATAATATTCAGAATTAACCGGCCTTTTTGGAAAGCAGGAAGAAATGGGTAAGTTTTTGCCCAATATGGGCATTTACAGATCCATCCAGCTGTATTTACAATTGATTTGTATGACGGGGAAAAAATTGCCTAATATGGGGTTTTATTTCCCCAAATCATTTGGCTTAAGCAGGCCGTATCGCTTCATCTTGTTAAAAAGGGTTTTTCGATCGACACTCAGCGCTGCGGCCACCTTTTGTCGATGCCATTGAAACTGGTTCAAGGTGGTTTGGATCAGCAGTTTTTCATACTGGGCGAGCATGGCATTGAGGTTTTTGGGTGATATATTGGCTGTGTCGGGATATGACATCTGGTCGGGGGGGGCTTCGGGTTTGGCCGAGGCATTGGGAAGGTCGATCTCTTTCTGGTTGCAATAGCGTACGATGACGTTTTGAAGCTCGCGCACATTTCCCGGCCAATCATAATGATAAAGCTTTTCCATCAGCTTGGTCGTCAAGCGGGGGACACTGCGTTTTCCGGCATACAGTTTCATGAAATGATTGATCAGCAGGGGCAGATCCCCTTTTCTTTCCCGCAGCGGCGGCAGGTGAATCGGCAAGATATGGATGCGATAGAAAAAATCCTCTCGCATCAGTCCATTTTTCACAAGCACTTTCAAGTCGCGGTTGGTTGCCGCGATAATGCGGACCTCAGAGGTTTTCACCTGACTGCTGCCTACCGGCGTAAATCCGTTTCCCTCGATGACGCGCAGCAGCTTGACCTGCATGTGAGGGCTGATTTCACCCACTTCGTCCAGAAAGAGCGTACCGCCGTCCGCGTATTCCAGATACCCTACCCGGTCGGTCAGCGCGCCTGAAAAAGCCCCCTTTTTGTATCCGAAAAATTCGCTTTCAATCAAATTTTCCGGAATGGCGCCACAGTGCACCGGAACGAACCGGTTATTGCGCCGCTCACTCATGTCGTGAATGGCCTGCGAGACCAATTCCTTTCCCGTTCCGGGTTCGCCGAACACGATCACGGTGGCATCTGAGGCCGCCGCATTGAGGATATGCTCGTAGACTTCCTGCATGGCCTGGCTCTGGCCCACGATATTGCCGAACTTGGAACGCTCCCTGATCTGAGTCCGCAGGAAAATGTTTTCATGCAGCAGGTGGATTTCGCTTTCCCGCAAGGCTTGTTCAGCCAGTTTGCGATCATTGATATTGGTGATCATGGCCAGCAGTGAAATGGCGCCGCTGACGTGTCGGATGGGGGCATTCATGCTGTAATACCAGTGCTGGTCCTTGGGGTTTTTGACCTCAAACCGCACCGTTTTTCCGGCGCCAACCTGCTCCATGACGCAGAACGGGCACGGGGTTTTGCGGCCGTGGATGGCCTGATAGCAATGCATTCCAACAGCATTATCCCCGATCTTTTGCACCAGGTGTTCATTGGCGTAGGTTAGCGTGTATGCTTCATCGCTGACATAAATTTCACCCTCAAAAGCGTCTAAAATGGCGGCCAGCTGGGCCTTTTGTTCTTTGATCTGAAGTTCGGCCCGAACCACATCGGTAATATCCATCATCGAGCCGATACATTCACCAGTGCTGGCGATAATATCGAGCTTGAGCAATACGTTTTTTATTTCCCCGTTGCGGTCCTTGATCGCAAAAGCGAGTTCGGTGGGGCCCGCGCTGTCCCCCCGGCGGTCGGCCTTGTATCGGCTCAGGCGATGTTTGTCCGGTTCGCAAACCAGGTCGGAAAGCTTCAGTATGCCTTCCGCCTCCGCTTTGGACAATCCGGTCAGGCGTTCAAAACCCGTATTGATCAAGGTAATGGTTTTGTCCCGGGCCATGACAAAGGTCGCCGTACCGGTATTTTCGAATACCGCACGATAGTGCTCCTGGCTGTCGCGCAAGGATTGCTGGATGTCCTGAAGTTCTTCAAGGTGGTGGTCTGGTGCAGCGGCCGATTGTGCCGGAAAATGATTCAGCTCGGAATTGGCGGTGTCGTAGGGTTGCGTCATGGCAGTGAAAAAAACACCCCTTTTTGAGAAACTTTCTCCACATACAACGATTTCATAAATATTACAAGTGACCTGCTCTCCGTGGCTCAAACAGGCGTTTTTTACCGTGCCGCAACGGCGGAACCATTGCTGCATTCTGGTCTGTGGGATAACTTGACGGCATGTCGACGATATTGATGAAACAGTTGATCGATGAACGACGGCGCCGGATGGCTAATCTTTTCTGGAGTGCAGTGCGTCAATATAGCCGGGTATCTCTTCTTTGGGGAAGATGCCGTCTTCGGTGACCAGAAAATCCACCAGTTCCAAGTCCATTTTGTCGTGCGAATAGGTGGTCAGTTCATAGCTGTCGGCATCCGTGGCCTGGGTGATGGTTTCGCGATGGATGCGCTGGTCTGCGGCCTGCCCGTGGGCGAATTTGAGGGTGTTGGCAAACAAGTAGACCGGTATCTTGTGGAAATGGCACAAACTGGTAATGTTGGCGGTGCCCACCGGGGCGACAACCTGGCTGTCCGCGGTAATAGACAGTGCCGCGCAAAACATTTTGTTGGCACGGCCGATGAAATGATTGAGGGCATATTCCGGAACGGTTTCATGACGGACATCGGACATTCTGAGCTGATTGATGATACGTGAGGTAATGGCTTGATTCTGCTGCAGCAGAATGACCTTGATATCTTTGTTCATCACCTGGTGTGCCAGAGAAAGGATGCTGATGACGTTCATGTTGACGGTGTGCACCACAATGGTATCGTCCGGGTCGACACAGGTTAGACCCCGCTCAATGATTTTCCCGCTTTTGGCTTGCAGCCGGTCATGTTTGGCCTGCAGGATTTCACGGGCTTTTTCTTTGACCTCCTGGGTGTTGCCGCCGAAGTAGGGCTCCATTTCGGACTCGAATTCCTCGATGAGATGGATCAGGGGAATGACCTTCGGGTGGGTATTCTTGATGGCCCCGGTGAGTTCCATGCACTGGTTGCGCAGTTGCTCCGCCGGACAGTCAAGCTCCTCCAGGGATTCGATAAACGCGCGCAAGGCCACCATGGTGACCCGGGATGCACCGAAAATACCTTCATGCTCTCGCATCAGGCGGTTTAAAATGGCTTTGTCTTTTTCATTCATAGCACGATCCATAGATAAAGCATGAGATAGGCCGAGGACATCAGCAGGGTCAGCAGGGTGATCACTGCGCTAAACCGCATGAACTGGAAAAAGGAGATATCCTGTTTGAATCGCTTGGCCATACCCACGGACACAATATTGGCCGAGGCGCCGATCATGGTCAGGTTGCCTCCGAAACAGGCTCCCAGGGCCAGGGCCCACCAGAGTAAATTGTGGGGCACGGGGGTGGACTCCAACATCAGACGGACGATGGGGATCATGGTGATCGTGAAGGGAATGTTGTCCAGAAAACCGGAAACGATACCCGATACCCACAACACCATCAGCACCATGACATAGGGGTTGTTCCCCACCTGCATGAAAATATGGGTGGCGATCCATTCGATAACCCCTTTTTCCTCCAGGATGCCGACCAGAATGAAGAGGCCTGCGAAAAAAAGCAGAGTGCTCCACTCGATTTCTTCGAGCATCTCTTCCACATTGACTTTTGAAATGGCAAACAGAACCATTGCCATGAGCAGGGCCACCACCCCCGGGGAGAGCTTGGTAATGGTCTGGGTGACAAACAGGAGAATGGTCAGAAAGAGACATGCCAAGCTTTTGATCAGGAATATCCGGTCAATTCGGATATCCAGGTAGTTGTGGCGGATTTTTTCCAGGAGCAGTTGAACTGAAAAAATTTTGGTCAAATCGGTGTTGATGGGCTTGAACTTGGAACGGTTGGTGAGCCATATAAATCCCAGGGCCACCAAAAAACAGATGATGACCGGCGGTGTCAAGTTGAACATGAACTGGTTGAAGGTCAATCCCACCTTGGACCCGATGATGATGTTGGGTGGATCTCCGATAAGTGTGGCCGTTCCGCCGATGTTGGAAATCACGGCCTGGCTGATAACATAGATCTTTGGATCCAGCCCCATTCCGGCGGTCAGTTCGATGACAATGGGGATGATGATCAGCACGGTGGTGACATTATCCAGAAACGCGCTCATCACTGCCGTGACAACTGAAAAGAGAATTAAAATTTTCAGCGGGCTGCCCTTGGTCAGTTCGGCAATCTTGACGGAAATAATGGTAAAAAAACCGGATTTGCGCAAAATGGCGACGATACTCATCATGCCCAGCAAGAGCATGATGGTTTCGAAATCGATGAGCTCGATGGCAGTGTGTTCGGTGATGACATGCAGCGTCAACAACACCATGACCCCAAGCATGGCGGCTACGGCCTTGTTCAGCAATTCAAACGTAATGGCCACGTAAACCAATACGAATACGATAATGGGGAGAAGTGCACCGTGCATGGGTATTTCGCTTTCCTGCCTCAGGCCGTAACATTCAGCCGCGGTTTTTATATAGTCGGTTGTGACAAAGAGAGGCCTATAATCCAAATTGATGGCGCAGTCAAACGGGAATTTTGTTGAATCATGGCCCTGTTCAAACCAAGCTGTCAGACTGAAAATAGGTTGTCAATTAAAAGAACTCTTTGTAGAAGTGGCTTTTATGCATGCCAAAGCCACCATATTGGGATCCGGTACCTGTGTCCCGCAGCTCAGGCGCCGCTCCTGTGCCGTTCTGGTTGAAACCGGTGTGGCAAAAATCGTCCTGGATCTCGGACCGGGCACCTTGCATCGACTGTTGGAATGCGGGATAACCATTTTTGACCTGACCCATATTTTCCTGACCCATTTTCATCCCGATCATTCGGCTGAATTGGTACCTCTGATCTTTGCCACAAAATATCCGGACGGCAGCCGGCGGCAGAAGGCGCTTGAGGTGGTTGGCGGAAACGGACTGGTCGATTTTTACACCAAGCTGCAAGTGCCTTACGGTGACTGGATCGTATTGCCGCCGGGGCAATTGCGCTTTCGTGAACTGGGCCCCGGGTCTGCCAATCCCACCTATTTTACGGATTTTCGTCTTTTTGTTCAGTCCGTCCATCATCGCCCTGAAAGCCTGGCGTACCGAATTGAGATGCAAAACGGGACATCCGTTGTCTATTCCGGCGATACGGGCATGTGTGATTCCCTGGTCGACTTGGCCAGGGAGGCGGACCTGCTGATCTGCGAATCGGCCATGCCGGATCAATGTCCGGTGCCCCTGCACCTGACCCCCTCCCTTGCGGGTGAAATCGCCAGCCGGGCCAGGGTTGGCAAGCTTGTGCTGACCCATCTTTATCCGCCCTGTGATAAGGTGGATATTGTCAAACAGGCCCGCAGTGCATATAAGGGGGAGATTGTGGTCGCCGAGGACTTGATGACATTCGCGTTTGGGTAATGGAGGTAGAGTCTTTCTATAATTGGGATAACGGATTCCCAAACACATAACGGATGACAAATGCGCTATTATCCTGTATTTTTGGATATTCACAACCGGCCTTGCCTGGTGGTGGGTGGCGGGAAGGTAGGGACCCGCAAGGTTGAATCCCTGCTTGAATGCGGTGCCCGGGTTACGGTGGTCAGCCCGCAAGTTACGGACAAGCTCAACGAACTTGCCGAGCAGCGGAGGATCGTGCTCAAACAGCGCGCGTTCCTTGAGACGGATCTGAATGATGCCTTTCTGGTTTTTGGTGCTACCGACGACAGGACGCTGAATCGCCTGCTGCACCGGGAAGCGGAAAAACGCAGACGATTGTGCAATATCGCCGACCAGCCGGAACTGTGCAGCTTTGTGCTTCCCGCTGTGGTCCGGCAGGGGGATCTAAGCATCGCCGTTTCAACGGCAGGCAAGAGCCCGGCATTTGCCAGACACCTGCGGCGTCAAATGGAAGCCATGTTCGGGCCCGAGTATGGCCAATTTTTAGACTTGATGGGGGCCATTCGGGAAAAGCTGCTGGCGCAGGAACATGCGCCCCAGGACCATAAACGCCTGTTTGACCGGTTGATCGGCAGCGATTTGCCGGAAATGATCCGGCAAGCTGACCGCAGGGGTATCAATACCCTGCTGAAGCAGGTTCTGGGGCCGGATTACGGCTACGAAGACCTGATGAAAACAAGGTAAGGAAGACCCTATGCAGATGCTTTTTGTTCTGGCCATCCCTTGCTATATGTTCAGTTCGGCCGGGTATTTTGCCTACCTGTTCATTCAACGCAGCCTTCTTCAGAAAATCGCTCTTGGTCTGCTGCTGGCCGGTTTTGTCTGCCAAACGGTGGTCATTGCCTGGATGTTCGTCGTCAGCGGTCACATGCCCGTCAACAATCTGAACGAAACGCTCTCGCTGGTGGCCTGGACCCTGGTGGGCACCTTCCTTGGCCTGCATATCCGGCTGCCGGTCAAAGTGCTGGGCCTTTACGTGGCCCCGCTGGCCATGTTTCTTTTGCTGGTGGCGGTGCAGTTCCCCCGGGAGCTGATTCAGCCCCAGAACCTGCTCAAAGGCTTCTGGCTGGTCGTTCATATTATCACCATCTTTGTCGGGGACGCCGCTTTCGCCCTGGCATGCGGCGTAGGGGTGCTTTACCTGCTCCAGGAACGCAGCATCAAGCGCAAAACACCGGGTTTTTTCTTCAAACGCCTGCCATCGCTGGAGCTTCTCGACAATACAGGATATGCCTGCGTGGTGGTCGGGTTTACCCTGCTGACCATCGGGCTGATTACCGGCATGGTTTACGCCAAAAATGTCTGGGGCCGGATGTGGAGCTGGGACCCCAAGGAGGTCTGGTCAGCCATTACCTGGATCTTTTATGCCGCCCTGCTGCATGAGCGGCTCACCGTGGGCTGGCGCGGCCGGCGCGCGGCCATAATGGCCATTGCGGGTTTCGGCGTGCTGCTGTTTACTTTCTTCGGGGTCAATTTCCTTCTGAAGGGGCATCATGGCCAATTTACCCGCTGGTAGGATTGAGCAACCAATATGCAAGACATTATTCTCATTGGGCTGAATCACAAATCGGCTTCGGTAAGCGTCCGCGAATGCCTGGCGTTCAGTGACCAGGAGGCCCGGTCGGCACTGGTCGAGCTTCGTGCGCGCAAGATCGTTGACGAGGCGATGCTCTTTTCCACGTGCAACCGGGTGGAGCTGTTGATGGCAGCAAAAGAGAATGAAACGGCCATTGCCGAGGCAAAGGTGTTCCTGGCAAATTTCAAGCAAATTTCCCTGACTGATTTTGAAGACGCCCTCTATCTTTACCGGGGCGATGACGCCGTACGCCACGTGTTCAGGGTTGCCGCCAGCCTGGATTCTTTAGTGGTGGGGGAACCGCAGATACTGGGGCAGATCAAATCGGCATATCGTGCGGCCACAGAGGAGAAAACATCGGGGGTGGTGCTCAACCGGTTGCTGCACCGCACATTTTTTGTGGCCAAACGCATCCGTTCGGACACCGGTATCGGCGATCATGCCGTCTCCATCAGCTATGCCGCTATAGAACTGGGGCGAAAGATATTCGGCGATCTGTCCGGAAAGAAGGTATTGCTCATCGGTGCCGGCGAAATGGCCGAATTGGCTGTGGAGCATTTGATGCGCAACCGCAGCGGGAAAATTCACGTGGCCAACAGGACATTCGAGCGCGGGGTGGCTCTTGCCGATCATTATAACGGCATGCCCATCCGGTTTGAAGAAGTGCCGGACTATTTGGGAAAGGTCGACATAGTCATCAGCAGCACCGGTGCCAGGGATTTCGTGGTGCGCAAGCCCCATGTCAAGGCGGTGATGCGGGAGCGGCGAAACCGGCCTATTTTTTTCATCGATATCGCCGTGCCCAGGGATATCGACCCGGACATCAATTCGCTCAACAATGTGTATGTATACGACATCGATGATCTCAAAGGGGTCATCGATGAGAACATGGAGGATCGCAACCGTGAAGCCGTAAAAGCCGAACGGATTATCGACGAGGCCGTGATCCATTTCCGGCAATGGTATCAGAACCTGGGTGTGGTCCCCACCATTAAGGCATTGCGCGGCAAGGTCGGCGCCATGGCCAGAGACGAGGTCCAAAAAACGATTCAGCAGCTGGGGCACCTGTCCGAGTCGGACCGGCAGGCCATCGAACGAATGACCAGTGCCCTGGTCAACAAAATCCTGCATGATCCCACCCGGTTTTTAAAAAGCAACGGCTGCCAGGGGGACCGGTCCGAATCTTTGGATTTGACGCGCAAGCTGTTCGGATTGGATGAGTAGGCTGCCGTTTCCATGGACCAGGCTCGCGCCAGCCTCCAAAAGCGATCAGGTTGAAGGAGAACATATTGAAAAAAATAGCATTTTTATTTCCAGGCCAAGGGTCCCAGAAAGTTGGCATGGGGCAGGATCTTGCCCGGCGGTTCGATCAAGCCAGGGATATTTTCCAGGCGGCGGATCAGGTATCCGGACTGCCTATTACGCAATTGTGTTTTGAGGGCCCCATGGAGGCGCTGACCGAGACGGTGAATCTTCAGCCAGCCGTTACTGCGGTCAACCTCGCCCTTTTAGCTGCGGTGCAGGACGCCGGTATTTCTCCGACGGTTTGCGCCGGCCACAGCCTGGGTGAATACAGCGCCTTGTGCGCCGCCGGCGTTGTCACCGCTAAAGATTGTCTCAAATTGGTGTTCAAACGTGGAGAGTTGATGCACCGTGAGTCCTGCCGCAACAAGGGTGCCATGAGCGCTATTGTCGGGCTGGACATCGGACAGGTTCAAGGCCTGGTGGAGGCAGTCGCCAAATCGGGTATTGTTGCTGTTGCCAATCATAACAGTGCCGAACAGATCGTTATTACCGGATCTCCTGACGCCGTGGCCGAGGCGGGCCGGCGGGCTTCCGATATGGGTGCCCGGGCGATCCCCCTGAAAGTCAGCGGCGCCTGGCACAGTCCTTTGATCCAGGGCGCGGAGAGTGAATTTGCAGCCTTTCTGGAGGGTGTTCCCTTTCGTTCGCCGATCTGCGATTTGATTCATAATGTGACGGCATCCGTGGAATCCGACCCGAAAGTGATTCGCGCCCTGATGGCGCGTCAATTATGCAGTCCTGTGCGTTGGTATGATACCATTGTGGCCCTGATGGCTCGGGGGGTGGACGTTTTTGTGGAAATTGGCCCTGGACGGGTACTTGCGGGGCTGCTGAAAAAAATTCTTCCCAAAGCGGCCCCTTCGCGTACTTATAACGTTTACGACATGACAACACTGGAAAAATTTGTTCAAGCAGAGGCATAGCAGCGCTTGAATCCACGGCCGCTGAATCGGCTGACCCGGGGTGCCGGCCTTTTTAACATTCTGCAGGTTGACACGGCCGAGTATTTGAATGATATTTTGCTTTACAATAAGATTTCGGCTGTGGTATCCATTCTATTTTTTCTGGACCATTAACTTCCATGCTCAGAAAGAGTGGCGTATGAAAAAGAAAGATCTCGAGTTTTTTAAAGAGCTTCTGAATAATCGCCTCCAGGAGCTGCTCAACCAGGCCGGCAATACGGTTTCCGGAATGACGGAACAGAAAGAAAATTTTCCGGACCCCACTGACCGCGCAACCCTGGAATCTGACCGGAATTTCATGTTGCGTATCCGTGACCGAGAGCACAAGCTGATAAAAAAAATTAAAAAGGCTTTGGATCGCATCGAGAACGAGACCTTTGGCATATGTGAATCATGTGGTGAAGAAATCTCCATACCGCGTTTAAAGGCGCGGCCGGTGACTACCCAGTGTATTGATTGCAAAACCAAAGAGGAAGCCTTCGAGAAAGCCCTTGGACTCTAAACGTTGCGGCGGCATTGATTTACATATTCATTCCACCGCATCTGACGGCACTTTTTCGCCCAACGAGATCATCCAGATGGCCGCGCAGATCGGCTTGGACGCTATCTCCATTACCGATCACGATACATTGACAGGCACCCGCCAGGCACTTCAAACGCCATTTCCAACCGATCTTCATTTCATTACCGGAATAGAGATCAGTGCGGCCGTTTCAGCCGATTGCGGCATTCGGGGTGGAATCCACCTCCTGGGATATGGCATTGATCCCGACAATGCCGTTCTCAATGCAACCCTGACCCGTTTCAGCAATATCCGGGACGCCCGAATCCGCACCATTGTGGAACGACTCAATACCTTGGGAATAGACTTGGCACTCACACAGGTCAATGACCAGGTCGGCGATGGCGTGGCCGGCAGGCCCCATGTGGCCGCGGCCATGATCAAAGCCGGTTACGCCCGGGATGTGGACGATGCCTTCGATCGCTTTCTGGGCAACGACCGTCCGGCATATGTGGGCAAAGAACGCCTCGACTGCCGCACGGCGCTTGAATTGATCACCAACGCCGGCGGCATTCCCGTGCTGGCCCATCCCTACCTTGTAGATCAGCGCGACCCGAACATCTTTTCCGCGTTTGTCGGGCAGCTATGTGAGATGGGACTGCGGGGTATTGAAGTGTACTATCCTCAGCATACACGTGAAGCCGTTGCCCGGTATCTGTCCCTGGCGGATCAATTCGATCTTCTGGTCACAGGCGGCAGTGATTTTCACGGCCAGTTGATGCCGGATGTTCAACTGGGCAGCGGCAGGGGAGATCTGTATGTTCCCACCGTGTTATACGATGCATTGCGGTTGAATTGTTCCCCGCAGTACACCCGATAGAGCCAGCGGTGAAAGAGGAGCACGTCATGAACAGCCAGGCACTGCAGGAAACATTGCATTATACATTCAAGGATCAGGCGCTGCTGGAAGAATCCCTGCGGCACAGCTCCTATGTGAATGAGCACCCCGAAGGACCGTTGCGGGACAACGAACGGCTGGAATTCTTGGGGGATGCCGTTCTGAACCTGGTCGTCGGCGATTTGCTCATGAAAGCTTACCCGCAGATGCGCGAGGGGGACCTGTCCAGAATACGGGCCAATATGGTCAATGAAACCCAGCTGGCCGATGTCGCTCGCAGCCTTGATCTGGGGCGGCATCTCTTATTGGGAAAAGGCGAGATTCAGAGCAACGGTATGGACAAGAACTCGCTGCTGGCCAATGCGATGGAGGCCGTTATTGCCGCCATTTATATCGATGGCGGGTTTGACGGCGCGTACCGCTTTATTGCCTTGCATTTCGACGAACTGATCCAGGTGGCACTGACGCTCAGCACGGGACAGGATTATAAAAGCCGTCTGCAGGAGGCCGTACAGAGCACCATCAAGGCGATTCCCCAGTACCGGGTTGTTCAGGAAAGCGGGCCGGATCATGATAAAACATTTTGCGTTTCCATGACGGTGGGTGAAATTGAAGCGATCGGCATTGGCAAAAGCAAAAAAACAGCCGAACAGGAAGCAGCCTGCAAGGGGCTTGAGCTCCTTCAGGAACAAAACGATTGAAGTTGTGAAACCCTTTATCATACCGGTATTTATTCCCCATGCCGGCTGCCCTCACCGATGCGTTTTCTGCAACCAGGAGCCGACCACCGGAAGGGTCGAGGCGTTGCCCTCGACGGCTCATCTGCATGAGACCATTGGCCGGTTTTTAAGCTACCGACGGGATGAAGACCGCTACACGGAGATTTCATTTTTCGGTGGTAATTTTCTTGGATTGACCACCGATACCATCATCACCCTTCTGGACGCCGTATCGCCTTATGTGGAACAGGGGAAAGTCAACGGCATCCGCTTTTCGACGCGGCCGGACACCATCGAGGCCAGTCGCCTGGACCTGATTTCCAATTATCCGGTCACCACCATCGAAATTGGCGTTCAGTCTATGAACGACGACGTACTCAAGTTGTCGCGGCGCGGTCATACGGTGCGGGATGTACGCAAGGCGGCGGCGCTTTTAAGCCATGGATCATACGCAGTGGGCATGCAGATGATGATCGGCCTTCCCGGCGATACGCCGGCGCTGGCCCTGGCTTCGGGAGCTCAAATCGCTGCTCTGGGACCTGATTTCGTGCGGATCTACCCGACTTTGGTGCTCGCGGAAAGTCTCCTTTCGCGCTGGTACAGCCAGGGGCGCTATACTCCCATGGGGTTGGAAGATGCCGTTGATGTGGCCGGGCAGCTGTATGTCCTGTTTGCCCGACAGGGGATCAATGTGATTCGTATGGGGCTGCAACCCACCGATGAGTTGAATACGGGGGCGGCTGTTCTGGCGGGTCCGTTTCATCCGGCTTTCGGTGAAATGGTTCACTCGGCCATGTGGTTTCAATTTATATGCAGCGTGGTGCGCCCCGAAGACAAGGCATCCGGCCATCTCGATATTTGTGTCCACCCGCGGCGGGTGTCACGTATTAAAGGAAATAAAAACAGCAATATCGAGAAACTCAAAAGGCATATCAATCTTACCGGCATTCGTGTAAGCAGTGATTGCAGCCTGCCGTTGGACGGGTTTTTGATCAATGGACGGCGGTATGAGCTGATGGACGATCCAATTGGGATCGGTTGACCCTCGGGCACGGATGAATGCATTTCAGGCCTGGCGCGACGGCGTCATGGGATGTGCACCAGCGAGCGGCGCGTGCAATTTGACGGATTAGGGTTTAAAAACAGGTAATTCCGTTTTCAGGAGCCAACGCTTGTCCATCGACCGGTACTCCCAGACCTGGTGCATTTGAGTTGTTTTCAAGATATTGCGGTTGAGGAAATAATACTGCAGGTCAACGGCTTGCTCAATTCGGCTGTTGTTATCGCGAATATCGGTTTGGGTGATTTTATATTCTACGATTTTGACGTTTTGGTATTGCCCGAAGTCATGGGTGGAATCCTGTATCTGGGGATCGATGAATCGGGCGGCGGATCGGAAGTTGCCGTCCAGCAAGGCCCATCGGAAAGCATCCGCCGTTTCACTGAATTGAATCATGCGGCTTTGTTCGGACATCGATGCGCAGGCGATGAATCCGATGACAAGAAAAGGGATGAGCCATTGGTTGTTTTTCATGGAACTCCCCTTTGCGGACAGGACTTCAGCAGGGACACAATCCTGTCGGCGACCTGTTGCGGTGTCAAGGCATCGGTGTCGATGGCGTGATGCGCGGCGGCCCGGTACCTGGCTTCCCGTTGCTGCAGAACCTCGGCCACCTCTTCGACGAATGTTTTCCCTTCGGTCAGGGCAGGGCGCTGGTCGTCTCCTCGGATCCGGGCCACGATGGTTTCCACCGAAGCCTTGAGCCAAAAGATACAGCCGTTTTTTTGCAGCGCCGGCAGGTTGTCCGGCCGTTCGATGATTCCGCCGCCGGTGTCGATGATTTGATCGTCCTTTCGGGCCAGATCCATTGCCTGGCGGGTTTCCATATCGCGGAACGTCGACCAGCCGGACTGTTCCACGATGGCGGCAATGGGCATGCCGGCGCCCCTAACGATATTGGCATCCATGCCTTCGTAGGTTTTGTTCAGACGCTCGGCCAGGATTCGCCCCACGGCGCTTTTTCCGGTGCCTCGATATCCGATCAATACGATGTTCATGATGTCAAATGCGCCATGACCACCTGCCGCATGACCTCTACGGGTGCCGGCACTCCGGTAAACCGTTCAAATTGAAGCACTGCCTGATGGATAAACATTTCTACTCCCGAGACGGTTTGCAGCCCCCTGGCGCGGGCATCGGCCAGAAGCCGGGTTTCCAGGGGGGTGTAGACCACATCAAAGACCGCCTGATCCGGCCTGAACAACTCCGGCGGGATCAGGGAGGCGTCGGTTTTTGGGTGCATGCCAACGGGCGTGCAGTGGATAATGAGATCAGCTGCGGACAAGGCCTCGGTGAGATTTTCGCGATTCAACGGCGCCGATTTAATGGCTGCTGCAGTCCCGGCGCGAAGATCGGCGGCGAGTTGTGACAGCATGCTTTCATTGATGTCCAGCAGGACGAGTTGCGCCAGCCGGTTATCCCGCGCCAGGGTAAAGGCAATGGCGCGTGCCGCACCGCCGGAGCCCAGCATGAGGACGTTACGGGCCGCCATGTCGATGCCGGCTTCCGCCAGGGCCCGAATGGCCCCCGGGCCGTCAGTGTTGATTCCGATGAGGGCGTCCGGTTCATGAATTACGGTATTGATGGCGCCGATCGCCCGGTCTACCGGGGCAATTTCATCTATATAGGCCATCACCGCCACTTTATGGGGGATGGTGACGCTCATTCCACGAAAGTTTTCCATGGCACGCATACCTGCCATGGCACCCCGGACATCTTCAACCCGGCAGGCTGCATACACAAAATCCAGGCCAAGTTCGGCATAGGCGGCATTGTGAATGGCCGGCGAAAGGCTGTGGGCGACGGGGTCCCCGATGACCATGCAGAACTGGGTGTTGGGGCTGATGCGCCGGATGTCGGTCATGGGTTCCTCCCGCATTGTGGATTCCAATCAACGGACAGCATTTTGGGTGATACCTGAATTCTGTTCAAATATCAATCAACAGCTAAATGTGACGGCTATTTGGATGTCAAGAGCGACGCGTATCGGGGCTGCTGAACAGGATAAGGTCGATCAACCGCTTGATCCAGACCACCGCACCTGCCAGCAGGATGCGGGGAAAAACAATCCAGCCGGCGGATACCCCGATGGCCACGAAGAGCAGGGTGTCTTCCAAAAGGGAGTGGGATATCGCGATGTGATAATTCAAAATATCGGCGTTTTGGGCGGAGAGTCCACCGCGCTCGACATGGTCGATGATAACTCCGGCGCCATAGGCCAGGCCGATGGTATTGGCAACAATCCACAGGAAAGCGGACTCATGGGGGACACCTAAAACCAGCAGGGGATATTTCAGCAGGCCGGAGAGCAGGCGCATGATACCGAAGGCTTCCATGATTCGCTGTAGGATCATGAGCAGGGTCACCAGGACAATGATTTTAGTGCACAAATAGGAAATCCCGGCCAGCCAGTTCATCAGTTCCATGCCGAATGCGCCCGCCACCATGGTGTTTGCGCTGGCGGAATGCACAATTGGCCGGCCATCGGCCGGCAGCAACAGGTTCAGCGCAAAGGCACCGCAGAAGCTGGTAGCCAGGCGCACCCCCAGAATCACAAAAAAAGAGGAGCCGGTTTTTTTCTGAACGGCCGTTTCTACCGGAAGGTTGTGGGAAATGAGGCACATCAGGGCTAAAATGGTCACCGTGCGGCCGGTTAAATCGAGGGCTTCGATTACGGCGATACAGGCATAAATATTGACAAGCCCCGCGGTCACGAAAACCAGTGCGGACTCACCGGGCATTCCGAAAAGAGCGAACAGGGGTGAGAACAGTCTGGCGATGACCGGCAACAGTCCGGTCATCTTGAGCAGCAGCACACCGAAGGAAACCGGCACGGTAATGGCGATAATCCAAAGGCCGGTTTTCAGGGCCGGCCTGAGCGCGGAAACGACGCAGGATTTGAACGTTTCGGCAAGGGTCATTTTTTGTCGGACAGCAGGGTACCGCCTGTGGCAAAGTTTTCTGGCTCGAACTCGTCGATTTGCACCCATATCTTTGCGGCGTCGACGCCGATGGAGGTTGATACGGCCTCGGTCACTGATTTCGCCAATGCTTTTTTCTGGTCCGTGGTTCGCCCCTTGGCGATATTGATGTGGATATACGGCATGCCTTTGCTCCTGCGATCGTTGTCTATGGCCGATAGGATAATTCAGGGTAAAGGGTTATTAGCCCGTTTGGCGCTTTTCTTCAATTGCTAATTGGCATCTCCATTGATTCGCCCAAGCGTTTTGCTGCCGCGAAGGTGAATCTCTGGCATGTGCCGCACCTTCAAGCCTGTCCGTCTGAATTCAGGATCCTGCAGCGTTGGGTCAATAGAACCGGATTTCGGGATAAAAAAAGCCCATTACAAACCATATGGTGCTGAAAAAAAGCGTCAGCCAGGCGAAGAGCTTGATCCCTTCGGCGCTCCAGTTGGGGGCCAATATACTGATTAACAGTCCGGAGGAAAAAGTGCCTTCGAGCCATCGCGCACCCCCCCAGCGAATCACCCAAAGCCAGAAGAACAACTCCACAATGTATATCAGGATCCAGATGTGCAGGCTCATGGTGTGTTATCCTTTCCGGGCATTGTCCAGTACACGCCGGATTAATCTGGCCAGCTCCTCCATGACCAGCGGTTTCAAGGCATAGGCCTTGATTCCAATGGCCTTGGCGCCGGCCTCGGTCATCTGTTCGCTATAGCCGGTGGTCAGGATGACAGGCAGTTCGGGACGCACCGCCAAAATCTTTCCGGCCACCTTATCACCGGTCATGCCCGGCATGATCATATCTGTGATGACCAGGTCGAAAGCCTGAGGGTCTGTCTCAAAAAGGGCCAGGGCCTGGGCGCCGTTGTTGCAGGTTTCAACTTGATACCCCAGCAGGCCCAGCATCTGTTTGAACATATCGGTTTGAAAGACCTCGTCGTCCACAAACAGGATGCGTTCCTTGCCTGTGGGCAGCGGCGCTTTTTCCCCAATCTCGGCCACCATTCCATCATCACGATGCAGGGCCGGCAGATAGACATCGAAACGGGCCCCCTGCGAAGGTGCAGAGTCAACGGTAATGGCACCGCCGAGGCCCGCGACAATGCCATGGACCACGGACAATCCCATGCCGGTGCCTTCCCCTCTGGGTTTGGTGGTAAAAAAAGGATCGAAAATACGTCCCATATCCTTGGCGGCAATGCCTTTTCCGGAGTCAATGACGGTAAGCTGCAGATAGGCCCCGGGAAGCAGGTCACCATAATTGCATGCCATTGCGGCATCCAGTTCGATTTCTTCCAGGCGCACAGTGAGCGTGCCGCCTTTTTCGCCCATGGCGTAACCGGCATTGGTGCCCAGGTTCATCATCACCTGGTGAAGTTGGGTGGGGTCTGCCATCACCGCACCGTCGCTGTGGATCTGCTGCACGATTTCGATGGTGGCGGGCAGGGAAGCCCGCAGCAGCTTAAGGACCTCTTTTATGATGAGCTTGATCTGGACCGGCTTGGGCTCCATTTTTCCCTGGCGGCTGAAGGCCAAAATTTGCTTGACCAATGATCGTGCCCGTTCGCCGGCTTCCAGCACGCGCTCGAGGTAGTGTTGCGCGCTCGTTCCGGTTTGCGAATCAGCGGCCACAATTTCGGTGTAGCCAATGATAGCGGCTAATATATTGTTGAAATCATGAGCGATACCTCCGGCCAGGGTACCCAGGGCCTCCATCTTTTGCGCCTGCTGCAGTTGCAGCTCAAGCTGTTCCCGCTGACGCTGCGCCAGGGTTCTTTCGGTGGTATCAATGGAGATGCCCCCCAGGGCAAAAAGACGGCCATCCTTGAAGACCGGAAACCGTACGGTGAGCAGGTGGCGTGTCTGTTCATCGGGCAGTCGGATGGTCTCCGCATGGCTTTGGGGTGTCTGTGTGGTCAGGACATGTTGATCATTGGCACGCAGACCGGCAGCCGTTGCGCCGTCCCATATCTGATCATCCCGTCGGCCCAGCTGGTTCGCCGTTTTGAGACCGGTGTACTGCTCAAACGATTCGTTGACGTAAAGATAAATTCCCTGGGGGTCTTTCATGAATGCAAGCCCCGGAAGGTGCCGCATGAATGCATCAAAAAGGGCCTTGCTCTCCTTGAGGTCTTTGAGGGCCTGTTTGGTTTCCGTGATATCGAGCATGATGCCCACCAGACCGGCCACTTCGTTTTCGGCATCGCTGAAGGTGGCTTTATTCAGTTCGAAAATCCGAAGAACCCCGTCGGCGCACTGGATCTGCTCTTCGTGGGTCTGAACGCCCTGATTTTGAATCAACAACAGGTCCTGACGGTGGTAGTGTTCGGCCATATCACTGTGCAGCGTGGTTTCCAGGTCGATGAGACGATGGCCCAGAATGCGTTTTTTGGTGAGCCCCAGGGTTTTTGCATAGGCCACGTTGCATCCCAGAAAGTATCCCTGCCGGTCCTTATAAAAAACGGGGTTGGGGATGGTGTCGATGAGGGTGTTCATAAAGGTGAGGTTGTCCAGCAGCGCTTTTTCGGCCCGTTTGCGGTGGGTAATTTCAGAGATCACGGTAATGAACCCCACCACTTCGCCATCGGCGCCGCGTCTATAGTTCCAGTCCACCTGCGTGTAAATACGGCGGCCGTCCCTGGTTTTATCCCTGCCGTACCATGGGGTGGGATGGGGCTGATGATCCAGAATAAAGGCCAGATGGTCGCGGACCCGCCGGCGTTCTTCATCGTCGGCACACTGGTCCAGTATGGATTTGCCGATCATGGCGTCGGGCTGATAGCCATAGATCCTGGCGTGGGCGGGATTGGCAAATATGATGGTGCCTTTGGTGTCCAGCTCCTGGATGCCGTGAGGTATCGTTTCCACCAATGCGCGATAGCGTTTTTGGCCTTCTTCCGGTTCGGGTTCGGTGGTTTTTTTAATGTCCAATTGGCAACACTCCGATTTTTGCAGAATGGGCAACATTTCCATGGCTGGGAATCCAGCGTACTAAAAGCCATGTTACCATGGCAACCCCAAAAAATTCGTCAAGAACGAAACCGAAAGCTGCGGTGCGTTCCCTGGCGGAGCGGTCGATACGGTGACAGTGAAATTTGTGGAAGACTAGACCAGTGCTTTCAGGAAGGTTTCCGGCGGAACGTCCATGCCAGTCCAGAGGGAAAAAGTGCGACGGGCCTGGTGCGCCAAAACGGTTATGCCGTCTTTAAAATCAACGCCCAGAGCCAGGGCCCGCTGTTGCCAGAAATTGGTTCTGCGACCATAGTTTAAATCATAGAACAGCTGACACTGGCGAATGTCGAGCCGGGAGATGAAATCGGCCAGTTCCCGGCTTTCGTCCGGGCTTGAGATGGATGTGGCATTGACCAAAATATCTGCCGTTATGGAGGCGCTGCCCAGTTGTTCCAGCAAAAGACCCTTTCCGTTGATTTTTCCGGCCAGGGCCAAGGTTCGATCCTGGTCCCGTCCCACAATAGTCACCTGTTCCGCCTGCAGCCAGTTGAAAATAAATGCCACCGCCTTGGCGGCACCGCCGGTGCCGAACACCAGGGCCCGTTTTCCAGCCACCTCAAAATGGGCAGCGGACAGGGCATCCATAAACCCGATGGCGTTGGTGTTGTAGCCTTTAAGTTTTCCCTGCTTGCAGACCACGGTGTTGATGGCGCCGATAATCTGGGCGCCTTCCGACAGAATATCCATGAACTGACATGCTTTTTCTTTGTAGGGCACGGTGATGTTGGCGCCGGAAATATTCAGTACGCGGAGGCTTTCCAGGGCCTGCCCCAAATCCTGCGGTGCAACTTTGAACGGTACATAGGCACCGCATAGCCCCATTTGCTGTAGGACACGGTTGTACATCAGGGGTGATTTGATCCGGTGCACCCGCTCGTCGCTGATGATGCAATAGACCGGTGTCTGGAAACCGAACCGGGCACTGTGGACAAACGATATGTTTTCCATTGTATTCCGTTTGGTCTAGGTATTCCCCGACATGATTCGGAAGAGCTGCCTTTATTCATCGAAGATCCGGTCGCCGTGACGCCAATCGTTTGTGACGGATTGCGTATTTGATGGTCAACGACATAATCTTGAGTTGTTTCGGGCCCGCGGCCTTAAACCTCGTTGCAAAATGCCATGGGGTCACCAGAGAGTAAAAGCGGGGCTAGCCTGATCGATCCGCTTTTACACCGGTTGGTGGCCGCCTTGCGGACAATTGAATTACATGCCCAGGAGTCCCTTCAAGCTTTTGGTAATGTCGTCTGCCGATGCCGGTTTGGGCAGATAATCATCTGCTTCCATGCTCATGCCGTCGTAATGGGAATATCGGGTGGATGTGACATGGGATGCAACCGCAGTGAGCATCACAATGGGGATATCGGCCAGTTTTTCATTTTCCTTGATCTCCTTGCAAACGGCATAGCCGTCCTTTTCGGGCATCATTACATCCAGTACGATGGCATCCGGCGGGTTGGCTTTGACCTTGGCCAGGCCTTCATTGCCGTCATAGGCGACTTCAACAATGAAGCCTTCTTTTTCCAGGTTTCCCTGAACGATGGAACAGAAATCAGGCTCATCGTCCACCACTAAAATTCTTTTTTTCTCAGACATATGCGTTCTCCTCTATTTTTGGGTTCCAGGGCCTGGCGCCGACCGGGACAGTGGTTCTGCCCATCGGGCACCGGCGCAACCAGCCAGTCGTATGAATTAAAAAACAGTGTCGGTTACAGCTTGGGGCGCGGTAAAACACCGGCCCGCTGGGCGATTTCAGGCACTTTGTGTTCCCATTCAATGGCCATCAGGTGCACTCCGGCCACGCCTTCCATTTCTTTGAATTCCTCGATTTGCTCGCAGGCGAACTTAATGCCCTCTTCGGCCATCTTTCCCTTGCCGGCATCTTCAATGCGCTTGATCAGTGCTTCGGGTACATCCATGCCGGGGACGAATTTGGCCATGTATTTGGCCATGCGCGCGCTCTTCATAGGGGTTACCCCTGCCAGAATATAGCATTTTTCCGCCAGTCCCATGTCCACCGCTTTTTTCATGAATTCGCGAAAGCGCGGCATATTGTAGATACATTGGGTCTGGATGAAATCGGCACCGGCGTCGATTTTATTGGCCAGCCGGTAAATGCGGTATTCGGTCGGGTCCGCAAACGGGTTGGCTGCCGCGCCGATGAAAATTTTGGGCGGCACATCAATATCTTCATCGTTGTCGAACTTGCCCTCATCGCGCATTTTCTTTACCAGTCGGATGAGTTGCATGGAGTCGATGTCGAAGACGTTTTTCGACTGCGGGTGATTGCCGAAGTTCTGGTGATCGCCGGACAGGCAGAGCATGTTGCGGATGCCCAGGGCATAGGCTCCCAGAATGTCGCTCTGCATGGCGATGCGGTTGCGGTCACGGCACACCATCTGGAAATTGGGCTCCAGGCCGGCCTGAACCATCAGGGCACTGGCCGCCTTGCTGGACATGCGCACCACGGCGGTCTGGTTGTCGGTGACGTTGATGGCGTCCACATGGCCGCGAAGCGGTTCCATTTTCTCTTTCAGATGGTCAACATTGGCGCCTTTGGGGGGACCGCACTCGCCGGTGAAGGCAAAATGGCCGGCCTTGAGCACTTTTTCCAGATTGCTTCCGGATACATAGCCGTTGTCACTCATTGCACCAACTCCTCCCTTATGCTCTTGCGCGGTCCGCCGTCACGGGCCGTTCGCCAGTCCTTGTTCGGGCGCTGAATGCGCAAATCCTCAAGCCGCCCCTGTTCCATCTTCTTTTTTACGATGGTGTCCCATATACATACGATTTCCTGGGATACTTCGCATTTGCCGCCGGCGCTGCCGCCGCAAGGGCCGTGCAGCAGGCTCTTGGAGCAGCGTGCCACCGGGCAAAGACCATCGTAGTAGTGAATGACGCACGTGCCGCATCCGGCGCAGCGCTCTTCCCAGATCCCGTGGGTTACGGCGCCGCCCATGAACTTGGTGTTCACCGTGGGGAAAAAGCGTTGGCTGGGATAGGCTTCCGACAAAAACTGGGGGCCAACGCCGCACGCCATGCTCAGGACGGCATCGTACTGGTCGTAGCTGTCACGCAATTGTTCCACATACTCGGGATCGCACTGGCGCTCCAGCATGCGCTCTTCGATCTGCACGGGACGGCCCTCTTTCTTGCGGGCGATGCGCAGGGTGGAGGCCAGGATTTCGACTTCCTTCAGACCGCCTACATTGCAGACGGTAACGCATCCCTTGCAGCCGACCAGCATCACGTTTTCAAAATCCTTGATCATTTCCAGGATCTCTTCCAGGGGCTTTCGGTCAGCAATTATCATGGTTCACCTCTTTAAAATGGTTGCAGGCAATTTTCTTGTTACACACATGGATTCAAGGGGCTCGGTCCCAGTGTTTTTGCTTTGTCGGTCATTTCGGTGGCGATCTCGGCAAAGCGCGGTCCCTGAGCCGACGAGAGGTTGTACATCTCGATGCGCTCGGGCTCCATGTGGATATCGGTCAGGGTTTTTTTAACGTATTCGACTTTGCGACGGGTTTTGAGATTTCCTTCCAGGAAATGGCATTCACCCTCCAGTCAGCCGGCAACGTATACTGCGTCGGCACCCGCCTCGATGGCACGCAACAAGTGCAGGATGTCCACCCTCCCGGTGCACGGCACTTGTACGACTTTGACATTGGGCGGATAATTCAACCGCATGGACCCGGCCAGGTCACCGGCTGCATAGGCGCAGTACTTGCAGCAGAAGGCGACGATTTGGGGTTCGAAAGTTGCACTCATGGCATCCTCTTCCTTTCTTTATGGCAATACGTTTTAAGCCGACGCACACTCGGTAAACAGCGCCACTGTCTTAGCGATGAGCTGTTGGTCGGTAAAATGCTTCAAGGTGATGGCTTTGCCGGGGCATTCGGCCACACAGCAGCCGCAGCCCTGGCAGCCGGCGGCATCGATTACCGCATAGCCGTCGGGGCCGATGACGGGTACCTTGTACGGGCAGGTACGCACGCAGGTACAGCAGACCGCACACTTGTCCGGATTCACCTCGGCGGTCACACCGCCCACCCAGATGGCGGCCTTGCTCAGCACCGTGGCTGCGCGCGATACGGCGGCCTGTGCCTGGGCGATGGTTTCATCGATGGACTTCGGGTAGTGGGCCAGACCGGCCATGAAGATACCTTCCGACGCGAAATCCACCGGCCGCAGTTTGGCGTGCGCTTCCACCAAAAACCCTTCGGCGTTGATGGGTACCTTGAACAGTTCGAACAGGTCCTTGTTCTCGTTGGGACGCACGGCGGTAGCCAGGACCAGCAGCTCGGGGTTGATCTCGATGGGGCGGCCCAGGATGTGGTCCTTCACCGTCACGCCGAGCTGGTCCCCATCGCCGCTGACCACTTGAGGCGGTGCCTGTGTATCGAAGCGGATGAATATCACACCCATTTCGCGGGCCTTGCGATAGAGATCCTCGCGGAATCCGTATGTGCGAATGTCCCGGTAGAGGATATAGACGTTCATTTCCGCTTTCTGCTTTTTCAGCGCTATCGCCGATTTGACACTGTGCGTACAACAGATGCGGCTGCAGGAAGGGAACGCTTCGTTGCGTGATCCAACACACTGGATGAATACCACACTGTCGGCCGCTTCTATGCGCGGGTCTCCGTTGGTCATGGCCACATCCAAATCCTTGTGACTCAGCACATTGGGATGTTTTCCATACAGATACTCGCTGGGCTGGTATTCCTTGCCACCGGTGGCGATGATGGTGATGCCGTGCGCTACGGTGGCGGTGGTCATGGTTTCTCCGCCGGTGGCCAGCGTGGTGGTGAAGTTGCCTAAAATACCGCCTGTTTCGATTACCTCGGTATGCAGAAAGGTTCTGATATTGGCATGGTTTTTCACGCGATCGACCAGCGCTTCCACATAGGGCTTGACGGCCTCTCCCTGCCAGGTGTGTCTCAGCCACAGGGCATTGCCGCCCAGCAAGCCGGAGCGTTCGACCAGGAAAGCCTGGAAGCCCTGGTCGGCGATGCCCAGAGCGGCTTCCATGCCGGCTACGCCGCCGCCGATGACCAGGGCCGCCTGGGTGACATCCAGGCTCACCTGATGTAGCGGTTCGATATAGGCTGCTTTGGCCACGGCCATGCGCACCAGATCCTTGGCCTTTGCGGTGGCTTTTTCCGGATTGTTCATGTGCACCCAGGTGTTCTGATCGCGGATGTTGGCCATTTCAAAAAGATATTTGTTCAGGCCGGCTTCCCGGATGGTCTCCTGGAACAGGGGCTCGTGGGTCCGCGGGGAGCATGAGGCGACCACCACCCGGTTGATATTGTTTTCCTGGATCACCTCTTTCATTTTGTCCTGGGTGTCCTGGGAACAGGTGAACAGGTTGTCTTCCACATGCACCACGTGGGGCAGGGTCCGGGCGTATTCCCGGACTGCGGGCACATCCGCCACGCCGCCGATGTTGATGCCGCAGTTGCACACAAACACGCCCACCCTGGGCTCCTGCTCGGAAACGTCCAGTTCGGGGGGCAGTTGGCGCGTGCGGGTCAGGGTGCCCCGGGCAGCGGCCAGGTTGCGGGCGGCGGCCGAAGAAGCCGCCGAGGCTTCCATCACCGATTGGGGAATGTCCTTGGGGCCCTGGAAAACGCCGCACACATAAATGCCCTCGCGATTGGTGGCCACCGGGGCAAGGTCGCTGGTCTGGGCGAATTTGTGGCTGTTGAGCTCAACCCCCATGGTCTTGGCCAGTCGAATGGTCTGTTCATTGGGTGCCAGTCCGACGGAGAGCACCACCATATCAAAGACCTCTTCGATAATGTCACCGTCTTCGCTCACATAGCGCAGCCGCAGGTTGTCGTTTTCCACCGGGTCGATGGTGTGAACCCTGGAGCGCACGAAGCGTACGCCGTGTTCGTCCTTGCAGCGGTTGTAGTAGCGCTCGAAATCCTTGCCGTAGGTACGCATGTCCATGAAAAAGACGGCCGTATCCAAGTCCTTGTTGCTGTGTTCTTTGGCGATGACGGTCTGTTTGGCGGCATACATACAGCAGACGCCGGAACAGTATGCGTGATCGCACTGGTTGATGTCCCGGGAGCCGATACATTGCAGCCAGGCGATTTTTTCGGGCTCCTTGTGGTCGGACGGCCGCATCAGGTGTCCCTGATAGGGGCCCGAGGCCGACAGCACGCGTTCGAATTCCATGGCCGTTACCACGTTGGGGTGGCTGGCATAGGCATAGTAAGCGTGCTTGCTGGGGTCATAGGGCGTAAATCCCGGCGCCAGAATGACCGATCCCACCTCAACAACCGTGCGTTTGGGTTGCATGTCATGGTTGATGGCTTTGGCCAGGCAGGCGTCCACGCACTGATAGCACTCCGAGCAGATACCGCATTTCAGGCAGCGCTGCGCTTCGGTTTTGGCCTCTTGTTCATCATAACCGAAGGAAACTTCCAGAAAATTGCATTCCCGGGCTTTCGGATCGAGGCAGCGTACCGTGGTGCGTCTCTTTTGCGGCTCGCTGGCGGTATCGGGCTTGACGAAATCCCATTTTTTGTCGCGGCCTTCGGTCAGGTCCAGGCCGTTGATAAAGCGGTGAATGGATTCGGCCGCCTCCTTGCCGCAGGATACGGCATCCACTACCGATTTAGGGCCATAAAAGGCGTCGCCGCCGGCAAATACCCACTCGATGGGGGTCTGCAAGGTGACCGGGTCGGCTTCCAGGCCGCCGGGCCGTGAGATGGCAATGCCCTGCTCCCGGATGCCCTCCAGGTTGGTGCTCTGGCCGATGGCCACGATGATGGTATCGCCGAAAAAAGGCTGGCAGGCGTTGTCATCGTACTGGGGATTGAAGCGTTTGTTTTCGTCAAACACCGCCGTGCAGGTTTTGAACTCGATGCCGGATACCTTGTTGCCTTTGTCAATGAAAAAGGTTTTGGGGCCAAAGGAATTGACAATGTTGATCTCGCTTTCAAGCGCCTCTTGAATTTCGTGTTCCCAGGCGGGCATCTCTTCACGTTTTTCCAGGCAGATCAGGGTGACGTTTTTGGCGCCCTTGCGCTTGGCCGTCAAGGCAACGTCGATGGCCACATTGCCGCCGCCGACCACGATGACATCTTCTCCGATTTCCACATCTTTGCCCATGGCGGTGTCGCGCAGGAAGTCCACCCCTTGCAGCACGCCGGCGGCATCTTCGTTTTCAACACCCAGCGTGCGGCCGCCGTGCAGACCGATGGCCATGAAGCAGGCGGCATAGCCTTCGGCCTTGAGGCCCTCCAGGGTAATGTCCCGGCCGAAGGTGACGCCGCATTTGATCTCGGCGCCCATTTGACGAATGACATCGATCTCATCGGCCAGAATGTCGCGGGGAAGACGGTATTCGGGAATGCCCACCCGCATCATACCGCCGGGTTCAGGCAGTTTTTCAAAAATGGTGACCCCATAACCTTGCAGGAGCAGGTAGTAGGCCGCAGTGAGCCCGGCCGGCCCGGATCCGACGACGGCGATTTTCTCGTCCCGTTTTTGGGCCTTGATTTCCGGGATGTAAAACTCGCCGCTCTGTTTTTCATAATCCGCCAGAAAACGATGCAGTTCGCGGATGGCCAGGGGTTGGTCCACATCGTTGCGGGTACATTCGCCTTCACAGGGGTGGTGGCAGACCCTGCCGCAAACCGCCGGGAAGGGATGGGCCTCCTTGAAAAGCTTCAGTGCTTCCTTGTAGCGCCTGTCGTTGATCAGTGCGATATACCCCTGGATGCTCACGTGAGCCGGACAGGTGGCTTTGCAGGGAGCCGTTCCGCGCTTGTCGATGGCAAATGCGCTGGGCATGCCCTGGGGGTAGAGCTTGAAGGCGGCCTTGCGTTCGCGAAGGCCCATGTCGAATTGATTGGGCACATCGATGGGACACGCCTTGGCGCACTCGCCGCAGGCCGTACACTTGTCCAGTTCCACATAACGGGGGCGTTCCAGCAGGGTGACCTGGAAGTTGCCGGCTTCGCCTTCGATTTTTTCCACTTCCGTGGTGGTATACAGATCGATATTCAAATGGCGTCCGGCTTCCACCAGCTTGGGAGAGATCACGCACATGGCGCAGTCGTTGGTGGGGAATGTCTTGTCCAGCTGGGCCATGACGCCGCCGATGGCCGACTTGGCCTCGACCATTTTGACCAGGTAGCCGGAATCCGCCAGATCCAGGGAGGCCTGGATGCCGGCGATGCCGCCGCCGACCACCATAACCGATCCGACCACGTCTTTGCTTTTTTCTTCTGTTGCCATGAGTAAACCCTCTGAATTTAAAAATTAAGAGTAACCCGCACGCAGCTAAGCGCGGACCCGCCGATTCTATTCCACGAGCTCGGGCAGCTTGTCTTCCCAGCCCATGGGCTCGATGACCACGCCATGAAAACCTTGTTCCTTGAGCGTTTCCATGGTTTCTCGGGCCATGCTGATCGCTTCGCGAGGCTTGTCGGGGGCGCGCTGGAAACGGGAAATCAGTGTATCGGGGACATGGATATGGGGCATGTTGCGCTGAATGTAGCGGGCCATGCCGATGGACTTGAGCAGCATGATTTTGGGGATAACTTTGGTGCGGCCCAGTTCGAATTGTTCCATGAACGGCGCAATGGACTGGGGATCGAAGATGGGGGAGGTAATAAAAAATTCCACCCCGCTGTCGATTTCCAGTTTAACCCGGTCCAACTCGGCATTCAGTTCCTGGCCCTGCAGGCCGACGTTGATTGAAGAGCCGCAGAAAAACTGCGGGGCGCCGTCCAGTTCGGCGCCGGCCAGGTCCTTGCCCTTGGCCATTTGCTGGACTGCCTCCAGGAAGCTCTGGCGATTCAAATCGTCCACGGCTTTGGCCTGGTGGTGGTCGCCAAAGGTGATTTCTTCGCCTTTGACCACCATGATATTGGTGATGCCGCAACCGTAAGCACCCAGCAGATCGGCCTGGATGGCCAGCCGGTTGCGGTCGCGGCAACAAACCTGCATCACCGTTTCCAGCCCCTTGTTCTGTAGAATCATGGCGCAGCCCAGGGCGCTCATGCGCATGACCGCCGCGGTCATGTCCGGAACCATCACCGCGGCGACTTTTCCTTTGAGCTTATCCGCAACGGAGATCATTTTGGACAAGTTGATACCTTTTGGCGGAACCAATTCCACCAGCACTGCAAACTCTCCCACATCGATTCTGTTTTTTAGATGCATGGTGAATCCTTACCCGTTAAAGATTGATATAGATAAAGCCTGATGGTTGTTTTTCTATTCCAGTGGTATGCATGAGGTGCGGGCCGCACGCGCGAATAATCCGGCATGAATTGAAAACACCACGATACCGGTCTGTTATTAAGCAATTGGCATGCCAAAATGGAAGCCTCGACCCGCTATAAAATTTTTATAATATTTACGGATAGATATGAGTATGTAGCAAGAATGATAAGTGGACAGTTAACCCGGGTTGACTGTTCCATATTGGGCGGCTTACATAAATTTAATAATTAACTTGATAGGTTATAGATTAAATGTGCCAGTTTGGCATGATATGCAGATTATGATTCCAATTTGGCCTGTTTCAAAGGGTGTGGGCGGCCTTCAATCTCCGGGCGAACCGGCTTCCGGCCTCATTGGGGATCAAAAAAGGAGGCCCCGGTTTGAGGCCTCCTTTTGGGCAGGTGTAATTATTTTAAATTTTAAAGTACTTGGCTGAGGAAAAGTTTGGTGCGCTCCTCGGTGGGGTTCTTGAAAAAATGTTCGGGGGTTCCCTCTTCCACGATCTTGCCCTGATCCATGAACAGCACCCGCTCACATACTTCCCGGGCAAAACCCATTTCGTGGGTCACCACCGCCATGGTCATGCCTTCCTTGGCCAGCTGTTTCATAACGTCCAGAACCTCGCCTACCATTTCGGGATCCAGGGCGGAAGTGGGTTCGTCAAAGAGCATGATCTTGGGGTCCATGGCCAGGGCACGGGCGATAGCCACCCGCTGTTGCTGGCCTCCGGAAAGCCGCGACGGGTATTCGTTCTCTTTTTCAGGTATCCCGACTTTTTTCAACAACTGGCGCGCCTTGTCTTCCGCCGCCGGCCGTTTGCGTTTGCGCACGACCAGTTGGGCCAGAGTGAGGTTTTCCAGGACGGTTTTATGGGGAAACAGGTTGAACTGCTGAAAGACCATGCCCACTTCGGCGCGCACCTTGTTGATATCCGTTTTGCGGTCGGCCAAGTCCACGCCATCGATGATGATATGGCCTTCGTCGAAGGTTTCCAGTCCGTTGAGGCAGCGCAGAAAAGTGGATTTACCCGACCCCGAAGGGCCGATGATGACGATCACTTCGCCCTTTTTCACTTCGGTGGAAACCCCGTCCACAGCTCTGACGGTAATCCCGCGTCCGCTGAATATTTTTACGACATTCTGTGCTTTAATCACTGACTGCCATCCTCCGTTCCAGATAGAATACCACCTGCGACAGCAGGGAGGTGACCACCAGGTACATGGCCGCCACCGTCAGCCAGACTTCAAAGGTGGCGAAGGTGCTGGTGATGATTTCACGTCCGGACTTGGTCAGGTCGGTGATGGCGATGACCGAAACCAGGGACGAGTCCTTGATCAGACTGATGAACTGGCCTGCCAGTGGCGGCAGGATCTTTTTAAACGCCTGGGGCAGGATGATATAGCGCATGGCCTGGAAAATCGTCATCCCCAGGGATCGGGCGGCCTCCATCTGCCCGGGCGGGATGGCCTGAATTCCGGCCCGCACCATTTCGGCCACATAGGCCCCGGCAAAAATGGACAGCGCACCGAGTCCGGCCACGTTGCGGTCCAGGTTGAACACCGTGCCGACAAAAAAATAGGCGATAAAAATCTGGACCAGCAGCGGTGTGCCGCGGATGAACTCGACATAGATGGTGGCCAGCCAGCGCAGGGTGAAATTTTTCGATACGCGGCACAATCCCGTAATCAGTCCGATGAACAGGGCCAACACGCTGGAGATACCGGACAGCCACATGGTGGTCCACAAACCGACCATCAAAGGGCCCGGCCGCCACGCGCGGACAAACCCGACGATGTCTCCCTGAAACAGATCCTCGCCCTGTGAGACTCTCAAGGAGTTGGCGTCCACCACCACAACTTTGGTTGTTTTGTCTTCGGAAACAAGCGTAACCTTTGCCGAGCCGCCCTTTTTGGTGATGGATTCGACCCGTCCGTCAAAGGGGATCTTCTGGGCGTCTTCTCCGTGGTATGCAAAATACTGCGGGACGCGATGCCAACGCCAGGAGTAGTCTATCTTTTTGACCGCACCATAGGTGCCGGCGGCCAATCCAATGAGGATGGCCGCCAGCAGAAGCATCCATGGGAGCTGGTTTTTGGATTTAATCATCTATTGCAACTCTTTCATCCAGGTATCGTCAAGGAACCATTTGGCGTAGATTTTGTCGTAGGTGCCGTCGTTTTTGACCTGGTTGGAAAAGTTATTGAGCCAGTTGATGAAATCAAAATCGCCCTTGCGCACGGCCCATGCCAGGGGTTCGTATGTAAAGGGGGTGTCCAGATGAATGATTTTTCCCTGGCCGCGCTGGGAGATGGCCGCCGCGTTGTAAGGCATGTCATAGATAAAGGCGTCGATTTTGCCGTTGACCGCCTCCAGAACACCTTCCTGCTCGGTTTCATAGGAGATGTATTTGGCTTTGGGAATCATGCGCTTGGTGGCCTGCTCGCCGGTTGTGCCCAGCTTGGAGCCTACGGTGTATTTGGCATTGTTCAGGTCTTTGTACGATTTGACTTCGCCGGCAAGGGATTTTTTCAGCAGGATGCTCTGGCCGATGACAATGTACGGCTGGGCAAAGTTGATCTGCATGTTTCTTTCCTGGGTCAGGGTCATTCCCGACATCAGAATATCAAATTTTTTGGTCAGCAGGGCGGGGATAATGCCGTCCCAGGCCGTGGAGACCAGCTCCAGTTTTACGCCCATGGCTTTGGCCATGCGGGTGGCCATGTCCACGTCAAAACCGATGATTTCACCTTTCTGGTTGGTCAATTCAAACGGCATGTATCCCGGCTCCATGCCCACCCGCAGGGTTCCGCGCTTCTGGATGTCTTCCAGCGCACCGGCCGTCGCCATTCCAACCATCAAGCTAAACAATGCCAATCCAACGACCAACAACAGGGACAATTTTTTCATAATCTCCTCCTTAATTAAGCCCGTAAAAAAAGGCCGGATGACCGGCCTGGTAACAAATACTCAAAATAATCAAGTTTTTTTCCGCAATAGCGGTATTCGTTGACCGCACTGCAACCCCATTTGCCGGACCCGCCACGACGGTTCGGACCGTTTGGCGCCCGAGGCGCTTCACCCCGGGTCCCCAATGGAAAGCCAACGACCCGTTCAGGCTCTCGATGGTCCTGTGTCATCTCTGATACCCCTCCAGCGAAGATGGTGCCTACGGTCTTTTTGAATGTCATATTTCTTTAACACAAGGCATACACCAGAACAACTGTTTAGTACCGTAACGGTTTTTGCTATCCGAGCCAACCGGCATGCAGCACCCACTTCCAGGCCAAAAAGACCCCCATGCCACCCACAATGGTCAGTAACAGGTTTTTGCCGATCCAACCCATGGCGGCAGTGGCCAGGGCTCCGATAAGATAAGGGTTGGAAACGGAAAATCGAACCGTTTGACCGTCGGGCATAAGGGCCATGGGGACGATAATGGCGGTGAGAACGGCCGGCGGAACGTAACCCAGCGCCCGCTGAAGGCCTGCGGACAGGCGTATTCGGCCTGAAAATGGGAGCAGCACGTACCGAATGGAAAAGGTCACCAGGAACATGCCGCCGACCAGCAAGAATGTTTCCACGGTTATGAACCCTCCTGCTTTTTGGCTGTCGGCCCGACGCGCCGTCCAAAAATCGCATCGGCCAGTACGCCGGCACCGATGCCTGCCAGGGAAGCCAGGATCAGGCCCAGTTTATGCGGCAGACCGTGAAACAAAAGGGCTGCGGCACCCGCCACGACCACGGCGCACCAGTTGGGGCGATCCTTGACATAGGGTAAGACCATGCCGATAAAGGCGGCCACCATGGCGAAGTCCAAACCCCAGCCGGCAATATCCTGAAGCATGCGTCCGGCCACGATTCCAATAATGGTGCACATATTCCAGTTGGAATACATAAAGGCCATGGATCCCAGCTGGTACCAGTGCTTGTGGGGCGAATCGTCAGGTTGCCGCCATCTTCCCACCGCCACGGCAAAGGTTTCGTCGGTGAGCCCGAAAGCCAGCAGAGCCTGCCAGCGATGAGGAAGTTTTTTTAAATGGGGCAGCAGTGTGGCCGTATATAAAAGGTGGCGGAAATTGACCACGAAGGTGGTCAATACGATCATGGGCCAGGCCGTTCCGGCCGCCACCAGTCCCATGGCGATGAATTGGGCCGAGCCGGCAAAAACGAAGAGGGACATTCCCAGGGTGCCGGCCACCGACAAACCGGCACTGCCCGACAGAGTGCCGAAAATGATACCGAAAGGCACCGCACCGATGATCAGCGGCAAAGAGTCGCGGGCGCCCCTGAAGAATTCAGATTTTCGAGTTTGAGCGACCATACCGGGTCCCTGCGATGAAAGTTGGCGTATGCTCAATATCACAATCCATCCGGATTGGGTAGAGCGCAGCGGCGATTCGGAAATTGCTTTTTTAACGGGAATCGGCTATGGCAGAAATTTGTTTCAAAAAACTGAAAACAGCACCCGGCCGGCAAACAGGCCCGCTGCCGGTCCAAGGAGAATACATTGATACGCGCGATGCTGATCTATATTATTGCTGTTCTGGCGGCCAACTATACGGCTACCTGGTTTTTTCCCCTTCCGATTTTTGGCATGGTTTCCGTCGGAACGCTCATTTTCGGCATCACGTTCACCCAGCGGGACCGCGTTCACTGCTTTGGCCGCAGGGCGGTTTACCTGATGATCTTTATCGCCGCGGCTGGAATGGCGGGCGAATCTCTGTTTCTGGAAGTGCCCTGGCGCATTATCCTGGCCTCCTTCATCGCCATCGTGCTCAGTGAAACCGCCGATACGGAGATCTACCAAAAATTGCTGCAGCGTTCGTGGTTCCAGCGGGTACTGGGGTCCAATCTGGTCAGTATTCCGCTGGACAGCCTGCTGTTCAACATCATTGCCTTTGCCGGGGTGTTCGAACCCGGGATGATGGTGGCCGTCATTTTCGGCGAGATTGTGGTGAAGTTTACCACCGGTGCGGTGGCGGCGCTGTGGCGGTCCCAGAACCGCCCCCTGGATGCGCCGGCCGCCGGGTAGTGGTTCAGGTATCATCGGGTTCCACTTCATATGCCGGGTGTTTGATGCATCAACGCTAATTTTAAGGGAGGAAGGTCAATCGTGAAGAAATTAATCTTGGTAATGGCGGCATTGCTGCTCGCTGTCCCTGGGGCTATTGCCGCCGAAAAAGAGATGAAAGTCGGTTTTGTCTACGTATCTCCCATCGGCGATGCCGGATGGAGCTATGCCCATGATCAGGCCCGTCTGGCGCTGGAAGCCATGGATGGGGTCAGCACCTCCTACGTTGAGGCGGTCCAGGAGGGCCCGGATTCCGAGCGGGTCATGCTGAACATGGCACGCAAAGGATACGATGTGATTTTTGCCACCAGCTTTGGTTACATGGACCCCATGCTCAAGGTGGCCAAGCAATTTCCCAAAGTGACGTTCATGCACTGCAGCGGGTTTAAGCTGGCGCCCAACATGGGCAACTACTTCGGCCGCATGTACCAGGCGCGCTACCTGAGTGGTATGGTGGCCGGTGCCATGACCCGATCCAACACCCTGGGTTACGTGGCCGCCTTCCCCATTCCCGAGGTCATTCGCGGCATCAATGCGTTTGCCCTGGGGGCCCAGTCGGTGAATCCCAAGGTCCGGGTGCGGGTGGTGTGGACCAAAACCTGGTATGACCCGGCCACGGAAAAAGAGGCCGCCAAGAGTCTGCTGGATGTGGGCGCCGACGTGATCGCCCAACACCAGGATTCGCCCGGGCCCCAGGAAGCGGCCGAGGAAAAGGGCGTTTATTCCATTGGCTACAATACCGACATGTCCGCATTCGCGCCCAAAGCGCACCTGACGGCCCCTATCTGGAACTGGGCGCCATTTTACAAAGAGGTGGTGGACCAGGTGCGCAAGGGCACCTGGAAAAGCCAGTCCACCTGGAGCGGTATAAAAGAGGGCATTGTAGATCTTGCTCCCTTCGGTCCCATGGTGCCCAAAGCGGTGCAGGACAAGGTGCTGGCCAAGAAAAAAGAGCTGGTCGGCGGCAAGGATGATCTGTTCAGCGGACCCATCAAGGACCAAAGCGGCAAGATTCAGGTTGCCGCTGGAAAAACCGCCAGCGACAGTGAATTGCTCGGCATGAAATATTTTGTGCAGGGCGTTGTGGGAACGCTGCAGTAGTTCCCGATGTTACGCGGGCAGCCCGTGATTGATCACCATCGCCGGTAAGGACCGATGACTGTGCATCTATGACCCGATTTCGCGTGTATAAACGACAGGAGCCGCTGGGATGGGGCTCCTGTCTTGTTTTTTTGGGCGCGGTGGCCGTTTCACTGCTGGTCAGCGGCCTGCTTCTGTCCATTCAGGGAAAGCCGGCCTTCAGGGGCATTTTGCTGCTTATTCAATCGGCCTTCTTTTCCAGCTGGGCGGTGGAGGACTGCCTGATCAAGGCCGTGCCCATCTTCCTGTGCTCTCTGGGGGTTTCCATCGCCTTCCGGCTGCAGATCTGGAATATCGGCGCCGAAGGCCAGTATGCCATGGGCGCCATCGGCGCAACCTGGATGGCTTTGAAGTTCGGTCATCTGCCGGGTTTGATTTTGCTGCCCGCCATGTTTATGGCCGCTGCCATTCTGGGCGCCGTCTGGGGGTTCATACCGGCCCTGTTCAAAGTCCGGCTGCGTGCCAACGAAATTATCGTCACCTTGATGCTCAACTATATCGGTATTCTTTTTCTGGACTACCTGGTTTATGGCCCGTGGAAGGATCCGGCCAGTTTCGGGTTCCCCATGACCAAGGAGTTTCCTCCCGCTGCCGTTGTCGGTGCGATCGGTACGACACGTCTGAATTGGGGGCTTCTGGTCTGCATTGTCACGGGAGTGGCGTTTTGGATTTTTTTTAAGTATACCCGCCTGGGTTTCGAGTTGCGTGCCAGCGGAGAGAATCCGAGAGCGGCTCGATATGCGCGTATCCCATACAGCGGCCTGGTTCTTCTGGTCATGTCGCTCAGCGGGATGCTGGCCGGATGGGCCGGCCTCCTGGAAGCATCCGCCAGCCTCAACCGTCTTCAGCCGAGCATCATGGCTGGGTATGGGTACACCGCCATCGTGGTGGCCTGGCTTTCTCAACTCAATCCTCTGGTGATCGGCATCGCCTCTTTTCTGCTGGCCGGACTGCGGGTGGGTCTGGAAACCCTGCAGCTGGACCTGCAGGTGCCGGCGGCATTCGGGGCGATATTGGAGGGGCTCATTCTGCTCACCGTATTGGCCGGCGGCTTTTTCAGCCGTTACGAGATCCGGCGTCGCGGCGCGGCACCGGCATTGGCCCGACCACAGGATAAACAGCACCCATGAACATGGATTTTATCATTCCGTTGCTGGCGGCGGCCATCCAGTCGGGCACGCCCATTTTGTATGCCACATTGGGGGAAATCGTCACCGAGCGGTCCGGTATCCTGAATCTTGGTGTGGAGGGCATCATGCTGCTGGGCGCCTTCAGCGCCTTTATCACGGCCCAGGTCACCGGCAGTCCGGCCCTGGGATTTCTGGTGGGTGGATTAAGCGGGGCGCTTCTGGCAGGGGTGCACGGCCTGGTCTGTTTGAATTTTCAGGGAAACCAGGTGGTGTCCGGACTGGCATTGACCATCATGGGCACCGGTCTGGCCAATTACCTGGGAACGCCTTATGTGGGCAAGAGCGCCCCGGGCTTCGATGCATTGCCCATCCCGGTGTTGTCGGCCATTCCGTTGCTGGGCGATATTCTGTTTCGTCACGACATCCTGGTGTATACGGCATATCTGATTCCGCTGGTTTTGTGGTTCTACTTCCGGTTTACCCGGTGGGGACTCGGGTTGCGGGCGGTGGGCGAACACCCGGATGCCGCCCTGGCCGCCGGCCTGAAAATCATCGGCTATCGATGGGTCGGTGTGCTGGTGGGCGGATGGCTCATGGGATTCGGCGGTGCCTACCTGTCGCTGGCCTATACCCACTTGTGGACCAACGGGCTGACCGCCGGACGGGGCTGGATTGCCGTGGCTCTGGTGATCTTTGCGTTCTGGCGGCCGGGGCGGGCATTGCTGGGGGCCTACCTGTTCGGGGGGGTGATGGCTTTTCAGTTCCGCCTGCAGGCCATGGGGACCCACCTGCCGTCCTCGCTGTTGCTGATGCTGCCCTATGCGCTCACCATTGCGGTGCTGGTGTTTTCGTCCTGGAAGGGAAAGGAAAACGAGATGCCGAGAGCTTTGGGGGTGAATATAGAACCTCCAGATTAGCACAGGACGGCTCCGTTATTTAAACATTTTGCAGATGGCTTCGGTGATATGAATCCGGTCGTTTTGAGGCCCATGGTCTGCATGGAGGCGCCTTCGGTTCAAGTGTCGCTAAGGTGCACTCCGGGCGGCCCGCAAACTCGCTGCGCTCAAACAGTGCGGGCCCCTTTTCCTCTGCGCACCTAAGCGACACTAAATCCTGTGGCTGATCTCCATGCAGACCATGGGCCTCAAAACGACCTCATGCTTTCGCAGGAAAGGAAGGGTGAAAACCGCTTCAAGATTATAGATTATGTAAAATAGTCGGTTCATGCTTAAGCATGGGTTTGAGGGACCTAACGGTCTGGCATGAACAATTTAACCGGGAGCACTGATAATAAAGCTGTCGTTCCTCCTCGGTTGAGGTCTCTGGGTCGGGTATCCTTTTGCCGCACGTTGAGCAGCGGTGCCGTAGCGCCGGTTGGGTGCAGCGCAGGATCAGCGGCCCGGACTGTTTGAGCGCAGCGAGTTTCCGGGGCGCCCGGCGCGCATCCTACCGGCGCTTGGCAGCGTTGCGTGTGCGGCAAAAGGATACCCGACCCAGAGACCGGCGCACACCTGGAGCAAGCGGACGATGAACATTGGGTTCTGAAATTGCCGGCCAATGGCCGGGCCGTATCAATAGAGAAAAATAAATGGAGCCAATCAATGAGTGAAAAAAAACCGTATAAGCGCACCTTTCCCGTCACCTGGGACCAGCTTCACCGGGATGCCCGGGCTCTGGCGTGGCGGCTGCTGGACCTGGACTACTTCAAGGGCATCGTCGCCATCACCCGGGGCGGGCTGGTGCCTGCGGCCATTATCGCACGGGAGCTGGACATCCGCCTAGTGGATACGGTGTGTGTGAGCAGCTATAACTGGCAGGATCAGCGGGGCGAGGTGGAAATTCTCAAATCCATCGAGGGCGACGGACAGGGGTGGCTGCTCATCGATGATCTGGTGGATACCGGCGCCACGGCCAAGACCGTTCGCGATCTGCTTCCCAAAGCCCATTTTGCCTCCGTTTATGCCAAGCCCCAGGGGCGGCCCCTGGTGGACACTTTCGTCACTGAAGTGAGCCAGGACACTTGGATTTTGTTTCCCTGGGATTCCGATGTGACATATGTCGATCCCATAAAAGGAAACAATTAAATGGGAAATGCCTCGGGAAGCGATCCGGTGATCCGGCTCGACGGCATCAGCAAATCCTTTGGCCCGGTGCAGGCCAACAAGGCGATCAGCCTGAGCATTCATGCCGGCCGTATCATGGCGCTGCTGGGAGAAAACGGTGCCGGCAAGAGCACCCTGATGAGCATTCTTGCCGGCCGCCTTCAGCCTGACCGGGGACGGATTGTCGTGGATGGTTCCGTAACGGCCATCGATTCCACCCGCGCCGCCCACACGTTGGGAATCGGTATGGTGTACCAGCACTTTACCCTGGTGGAGGCCATGACCGTAACAGAAAACGTAATCCTGGGACAACGGCTGGGTTTCGTTCTGCCCATACGGCATTTGGAGCAAAAAGTCGCTGATTTGGCCGATCGCTATGGGTTGAAAGTCGATCCCGCTGCCCGTGTGTCGACGTTGTCCATGGGCGAACGACAGCGGGTGGAAATATTGAAGCTGCTCTATCGCCAAAGCCGGATTCTCATTTTCGATGAGCCCACGGCCGTCTTGACGTCCCTGGAAACCCAACAGCTTTTTGCCGCCTTGAAACAGATGGCGGCACAAGGCAAGGCCATTTTGTTTATCAGCCATAAACTGGACGAGGTGATGCAGCTGGCAAACGATATTGCCATTTTGCGAAAAGGCGCGGTAACCGCCCAAATGCAGGCCTGCGACGTCTCATCCAAAGCCGATCTGGCCATGCAGATGGTGGGGCGGGAAGTCCTGCTGCAGGTGGACAAGACAAAGTTGGAGCCACGGCAGGTGGTGCTGCGTGTGGCGGGTTTGAGCGGCAACGGCCTGCAGGATGTCGATTTGCATGTCCGCCAGGGCGAGATCCTCGGATTGGTCGGCGTGGCCGGCAACGGCCAGAAACCCCTGGTGGAAACCATATGCGGCCTGCGCTCCCCCTCCCGTGGCGCCCTGAAAATTCTCGGCCGGGACTGGGCAGGATTCAATGCACGGCAGTCCTGGGACGGCAACCTGATTTACATTCCGGAGGATCGACGCGGTTTGGCCACCTGCCTGGATATGGATCTGGTGGACAATTTCCTGTTGACCACCCGGAGGGGGTTTTCCCGTGGGCCATGGCTGGATCGTCCCAAGGCAGCCGACAAGGCCCGACAGCTCATGGATGAATTCGATGTTCAGCCGCTCGACCCGGCCCGGATGGCCCGGCAGCTGTCGGGCGGAAATCTCCAAAAAATGGTCCTGGCCAGGGAGTTTTTTCGCCGGCCGCGGCTCATCGTTGCCGAACAGCCCACGCAAGGGCTGGACATCGGGGCTATCGAAGCCATATGGAACGTTCTGCTCAAGGCCCGTGAGCGTGCCGGCGTGTTGCTGGTCACCGGCGATGTCACGGAAGCCTTGATGCTTGCCGATCGCATTGCCGTTCTGTTCGAGGGGCGCATCATGGATACCTTCGAGGCCGGCAACCGGGAAAAAGTGGACCGCATTGGCCTGCTCATGGCCGGCGTGTCGGACGCCTAGCCCGATACGGCCCTGCCTTTTGGCCGTGGGGCCGGCATCTTCACAGGCGATAAGCGTTGTGCGGGTTGAAGTTGTTCATGAACCCCGTCAGCCATTTGCGGCATCCGGTATTCGGCCGTCTGTTCATGCCTGTATATCTACTGCCGTAAAGCCTTCCATTGATTTTGTGTTCCATAACACAGTATGCTTTATTAAGTTTTCAGCATGATCTGCCGATAGGAAAAGGAAATGCGACTTCGTTCATTTTATAAAATTGCTATGCTCCTGCTGATCGGGCTGTTGATGGTTTCGTCCGCTGAACTTTGGGGGGCGGAAGCGATCCGCATTGGTGCCTCCCTGTCGTTTGAGGGTAAATATGCACAGCCGTCCCAAATGGTTCGTATGGGCTACGAAATGTGGGTCGACCGCGTCAATGCCCGGGGCGGTCTTCTGGGCCGGCCGGTGAAGCTGATTCTTTACGATGATGGAAGCGATCTGGACAAGGTGAGGGCCCATTACACGACGCTTCTCGATCATGACCATGTGGACCTGCTGCTGTCGCCCTACGGCAGCCCCGCCACCATTGTGGCCAGTACGTTGTCCGAGCAGCACAAGGTTGTGATGATCGCCTGCGCCGCTTCCAGTGAAACGGTTTACCGCCGGGGATATCGGTACCTGTTTGGATTATATGCGCCGGCAGACCGTTTCTGCATCGGGTTTTTGGATTTGCTGGCCAGAAAGGGGATGACCCGTGCGGCCATTGTATTTGAAAAAAGCGCATTTCACGAGTCGATCTACACCGGGTTTCGTCGCTGGGCCGATATTTTCGGTGTCGAAGCCGTTTACGCCCAGGATTTTGCGGCCGTCGCACCCCATTTTGAAGCCATTGTGAGCAAACTCAAATTCCATGCTGCAGATGCCCTGGTGCTGTCCAGCTATCCGCCGCAAGGGTATGCTTTTCTTCGGGCCATGCAGAATGCCAATTACCGGCCCCAGGCACTTTTTATGACCATTACCCCCGTCGATCCTGATTTTTATGAAAATGCCGGCAGTATAGCCGAAGGCGTTTTCGGGCCGTCCCACTGGGAGCCCATTGAAAGTATCCCCTTTCCGGGAACAAAAGCGTTTGTGAGCGATTTTAGTAAACGAAACGGGCGCCTGCCGTCCTATCATGCCACTGCCGCGTTTTCAACCTGCCTGCTTTTGGAGCGGGCCGTGAACGAAACCCGTTCCTTGGACCAGGACCGCATCCGGGAGTTCATCAACCGGCTGGACACCGTGAGCATCATGGGGCGCTTCAAGGTGGACGAAAGCGGCCAACAGGTGGGGCATAATCCCATGCTGATTCAATGGCAGAAGGGCAAAAAGGAGATCGTTTACCCGGCAAAAATGAAAACGGCGGAGCCGGTGCTTAAACGGTAAGCGCCAAAAAAGGATTTGCATTGAACATTCCTGGAAATCGCCTCCTGCTGCGTATCGCTTTGCCGGTTCTCCTTTTCGGAACGGCGATCTCCATCTTTTTGCCGGCCTCCCTTTTTCCCAGAGTATCGGCCATCATCAGTTTCCGAACCGATGCAATGCTTGAAAATGCCATCCAAAATGCGGTCTGGATCTGTGACGAGCGCTTCAACGACCTGCTGGATTTGCGCATGGAGTCGGACCACGAGATGCGCCAGGCGAGCCTCAACCAGGCCATCGAAGAGATCAAGGGGCTTCGTTCCGGTCTTCCGGATATCCATATGCTGGTGATCGGTCGGTCAGCGGAAGTATTGGGGTCCACCCTGGCGGAACCCCTATCTTATCCTGAAGCACTGCTGGACAAGACGCAATACGGGAATGCGATCCAACAGGTGGCTATTTCCGGCCGGCCATACCAAGTGGTGCATACCTATTTTCCTTTCTGGAGAATTCATATCTACGCGGTGATTACCCGCACGGCTTACATGGCGCCCATTATTCTGGCCAAACGTATCGTCTACCTGGCCGCTTTCGGTGTTTTGTCAACGGTTCTGCTGTTGCTGGTCCTGCTGTTCAGCCTGCGGGTCAACCGGCCATTGAAAGCCCTCATTCTGGCAACCCAGAGCGTTCACAAGGAACGGCCGGACAAGATTCATATTAAGGGAAAAGGAGATGAAATCGGCAGCTTGGCTCGTGCATTCAACACGATGGTGGACCAACTGGTGAACGACCGGCACAAAATTCACACCATCATGCGGGAACTCAGAGATTCCGAGGAGCAATACCGTATCTTGTCCGAGTATTCGCTGACGCACATCGCCATGATTCAAAAGGGCCGGCTTCTGTTTGTCAACAATACCATGGCTCAGGTTGCCGGCCTCGAACATGGGAACCTTCAGGACCAACCCTTCGAGGCATTGATCAATGAGCTCGACCGTCAGGACGCCGTGAATCGATTTGCGGCCCTGGAGAACGGCAGCAGACAAAGTGACCGATTCGAATGCCGCCTGAAAAGTGCGGGCGGTGTGATCTGGCTGGACGCCGTGGCCACTTTGGCCCTGTTTCAAGAGGCCCATGCGGTGCTGTTTCATGCCGTTGATATTACTGCACGTAAAAAGCTGGAAAAAAAATTGTCCCAGGCCCAGAAGCTGGAAGCCATTGGCACATTGGCCGGCGGCGTGGCCCATGACCTCAACAATATCCTCAGCGGCCTGCTGGGGTATCCCGAACTGCTGCTGATGGATCTTGCCCCCGAGAGCCCGTTGCGCAAACCCCTGCTCCAGATTCAGCGTTCGGCCCAGAGAGCGGCGGAAATTGTCCAGGACCTGCTGACCATGGCCCGGCGGGGTGTCGATGTCCAACAGGTCGTGAATCTGAACATGGTTATCGGCGAATATTTAATGAGCCTGGAGCATGAAAGGATCAGGGGGGCGCATCCCGAGGTCTGCTTTAAATCGGAATTGGACGACAACCTGCTCAATATGCAGGGCTCTGCCATCCATTTGACCAAAACGGTCATGAATTTGGTTCGCAACGCGGCCGAATCCATGCCGCAGGGCGGAGAGGTGGTCATCAAAACCCGGAACCGATACATCGAAGGCAGCGGTTCTGGGCGCGGCCAGGATGATCTGGGCGAAGGGGATTATGTGGTTCTGACCATCCAGGATGGCGGAAACGGCATTTCCCAGGAGGATATGGAGCGTATCTTTGAACCGTTTTATACCAAAAAGGTGATGGGGCACAGTGGCACGGGCCTGGGCATGTCCGTGGTTCTGGGAACGGTTCAAGACCACCACGGCAAGGTGGACATCAGCAGCCGGGAAGGCCTGGGGACGCGGTTTACCCTCTATTTTCCGGCCACGCGCGAATCTCGCGTCGCGGTCAAAGAGCCTGTTTCTTTGGATGCATACAAAGGGGATGGCCAGCAAATCCTCGTAGTTGACGATGTGGCGGATCAGCGCGATCTCATGACGGAAATGCTCAGCCGCCTGGGGTACCGTGTGGATGCTGTGGAGAGCGGCGAGGCGGCACTGGCCTTTGTCAAGAAGCAGCCCGTGGATCTGGTGCTGCTGGATATGGTGATGGACCCCGGAATGGACGGAATGGAAACTTTGAAGTCCATTCTTCAAATTTTTCCCCGTCAAAAATCGATCATCTTGAGTGGTTTTTCAGAAACGGTCAAAGTGGAGAAAGCCATGCAACTGGGTGCCGGCGCCTACCTGAAAAAACCGGTGATCATGGAAGCGCTGGGGCTTGCCGTGCGGGAGCAGTTAAGACTCCCGGACGGCGGATAGGCAGGGCTATCCCGATTGAGATGCAACTTGTCTGTCGGCGTCAGGCCCCGGAACGGCATTTTCCGCCCACCGTTCCCATATAAATAGCCGCCAGGACAACGGCCACACCGGCCCAGTTCAACGCTCCGGTGGGCCGACCGAAAAGGACCACATCCCAGACAAAAGAGAGTGCCGGCTGCAGCAGAAGAATCAAGCCGGATTGGGATACGCGAAGGTGTGGAAGCGCTGCGGCGATAAGAATCCATCCCAGGCACTGGCTGAAGAGCCCCAGCGCCCAAAGGGAAAACAGGGCCTTGCGGTCCGGCAGTACAAAACTTTCGCCGCTACCCAACATTTCCAATCCGATCAAGGCCGCCGTAATCAGGGAGACCAGCAACAGCACATAAAAGAATGAAACCTTTCGATCATCCGCCTGAAGTTTGCGCAGGCTGAGCAGAAAGGCGGCATAGCACAGGGACGCGACCAGGCCCGCATAAATGCCCAGTTTGTAGAGGCGCCCCAGGTCATGCCATCGGATTCCCACCACCATCATCAGGCCGCAAACCGCCAAAGGAATCGCACACCAGTAAAGGGGTCGCAGTTTCTCCTTGAAAAAAAACAAGCCGGCCAGGGCCATAATGAACACCTGGAGGTTGGGCAGGATGGTGCCCAGCCCCGGGCCGACCCAATGGATGCTGTAATGGTAGCAGATCAGGTCCAACGCGAATAGCCCGCCGCAAACCAGTATCAGTCCGTTTTGGCGCAATGAAAGCCGCCTGATTTCCCTGCGCCAAACAGCGCCGGCCAGCAGGAAGATCCCGCCGAAAAAGGCGCGGTAAAATGCCGATGCCGTGGGGCTGACGCTGCTGATCTTAACCCATACCCCTGAAAAACTGATCATGACGGCCCCCACGAGCAGGTAAGCGATCATTCGGCGGGGATCAGGCGGGGCGGCGCTTTGTACGGGTTCCATTGTCGTATCCGGTGTCTGGGGGTCACGGGTTTGAAAGGGTTTATTCGTTTGTTTTTAGTTTTCAATAGAGGGCATTTTGGAAAAGTTGAATGTCCTTTTGCTTTTGAACACCGGGTTGAGTTTCGTTACCGCTGCAGATTAATCTTCTTTCTTTGCCGATTGGATTGCCTTTTGATGGTCCCGGGCCAATTCCAGGTATTCGTGCACCGGCAAATCGAGGATGGCAATCATATCTTCGGGGAGCTCTTTTTTCAAAATGGCCGGTGTACCGGCCATCAGCTGAAAGGGCCCGGCGACCTGCCCCTCTTTGATGACCGCCCCTGCCGCTATGATGCTGCCGGTTTTGATATGCGCACCGGACAGCACGACGGCGTTCATGCCGATGAGACAGCTGTCTTCCAGCTTGCAGCCGTGAACGACGGCGTTGTGCCCCACGGTGACATGGGCGCCGATGATGGCGGGCTTGCCCAGATCGGTGTGAATAGTGCAATTGTCCTGAATGTTGGTGTCTGTGCCGATGCGGATGGCCGCCAAATCGCCGCGCAAGACGGTGCCGTACCAGATGCTGGCCCCGCTGGCGATCTTCACATCGCCGATGATCGTGGCATTCGGGGCGATGAAGGCGTCATCCGCAATGACCGGCTGCTTGTTCTTGTAAGGCAGAATCATGATTTAAGTCCTTGTATGCCAAAGTGACAGGGTATCCGTATAGGGATTGCCACAGGGGTTGAAAAGGCCCCTTTTCAGGGGTGAACAGTTATTGGCCCATCTGATCATCCCAGCAGTCGTTAATGACGCAGGCCAGCAATATGGCGCGTTCGGCAAGGCTTTTCTTGACCATGAATTCCCTGTCGCTGTGGTCTTTGGCGCCTATGGGGCCCATGCCATCGAGAACCGGGGTGCCGGCCTGGGCAATGGTGTTGGCGTCGGACACCCCCTGGCGGAATTCGTCGGTCAACGTCATGCCCAGGCTCTCTGCAATGTTTTGGACTGCGGCGAACAGCGCCTTGTTTTCCGGCGTGGCCGGCATGGGCGGTCGACTGGAGCGCAGGGTCAATTCGGCTTTAACGCCGGGAACCGGCGTTGATGACGCGATGGCCCGAAGTTTTTGGCTCAACTCATCGTAATCCTGCGGATGGACAAAACGCATATCGATGCGGGCCGATGCGTGTGCTGCGACGGTATTGGGCGTTGTGCCGCCGCAGATCACGCCCGCATTGGCCGTAACACCTTTTTGTGGCGCGTTCAGGTCCTCGATGGCTATAATCATATGCGCCAGCGCCAGTATTGCCGAGGCTTTGTCTTTTCCTGCAAAAGCGGCATGACCGGCCTGTCCGTGGACATCGATGGCGGCAGACAGATTGCCTTTGCGGCCGGTGACCACCTCGCCGTTGGGGCCGCCGCATTCCATGACAAAAGCCAGCCGGTTCCGGGCGGCGTGGCTGCAGATCAGATCCCGGGAAGAGATGGAGCCGATCTCTTCATCCGCATTGAAGATAAATGTTACGGGAATGCGCTCCAGTGCGCCGAGGCGATCAAGAGCTTTCATGGCGGTGATACCGGCCACCAGTCCGCCCTTCATGTCGATGACGCCGGGGCCGTAACTGTATTGCTTATCTTCGCGATACCAATTAAAATGGGTATCTTGGGCAAACACGGTATCCATGTGACCCACCAGCAGAAGACCGCTTTGGCCGCTTGCCGCCGGCTGGGTCCGGGCCACCAGGTGGTTGCCGGTGTCGGAACATTCGATGGTTTGCACGGACAGCGGCAAGGGTGCCAAACTGGAGCGGATCAGTTGCCCGACGCGGTCCACCCCCGCTTTGTTGCGGCTTCCACTCTGGATCAGGACCATCTCTTCCAGGAGCGCAAACATCTCCCTGGATCGGGCCCTGACATAATCCTCAATGGTATGATGATGCGCCATCATCGCAGGGTCAAACTGAATCCGGCATGGATAGATTGCTGCGGGCCGACATCGGGCAACGGACCTGCCGGCCGGTCCAGGGCTTGGCGAAGGAAAATGTCCATTCTGCAATTTTTCAATCCGCCGCTGCAAAGCATACCGTTTGTACCGCTTTCAATCCGCCGGCGGGTAATATGAATTCCGCGCATAGTGCTGACCTCGTCCCAGGCTTTGACATCAGGATGCCTGATAATGGTTTGAAATGCGGGGAGATACCAGCGGTATGGATGAAATGCAACCTTTTTATTATATCGCGGTGATAGGCCGCAGGCAACAGTCATCCCCCGGCTGTTTGGAGATGAAGCCATGCCGGTATAGAATATTTGAACCCCTCTTTCCGGATTGCCGGGTCACTCTCCCGGCAGTTTTTCAAGATAGGTAGATTTGCCCGCCGCTTTTCTCACGGCATTCCATTCGGCCCTTGTTTGAGCAGCTTCGTTGCCGGAAATACTGCTGAGGATTGTAAAATAGTCCAGGTGGTATTTGTCGGCCAGAACAACGTTGGCCGGGTTGCAGCGCACCGTATACACGGTTTGAATGGACTGATGGTCGAAACTTCGCCACTGCTGTTTGTCTTTTAAAAGCTGGTAGCGATGGCCTTCAAGGGCCTTGATCACGGCAGCCGTATCAAAGGTGCCGGCCCGCTCCACCGCATTTTTGTACTCGTACATGATGGTGTATGCGGATGCTGCGGAGGTGCTGGGATAGCGATTGAAGCGTTTTTTAAATTTGTCGACAAATTCGATTCCCCGGGGGTAGTTATACTGGTAAGGTACCTTGTAGCACCAGGGAACAGCCCCGATGACGCCTTCCATGGCCTTGGGCGTCCCTCTTTCGGCCATGGTCAAAGCCAGATTGGGGACCACGATCTGCATCTTGCCTTTCAGGCCCATTTCCTCGGCTTTGCGGATCGCTGTGGCCATTTCTCCCCCGAACAACACCAGCACGAGAACATCGGGTTTGTATTCCTCTGCTTTTTTAAGGGCATCGTCGTAATATCCGGATGGAAAGGGCGTCAGTATGCCCGGGTGCTGGGATTTATCCTCGGTGCCGGTGAACCTTCTCAAGGAGGCCTCCGTGGACCAGCCCCAGGTGTAATCGGCAGTGATATAAAAATATCTGGCGTCCTTAAAATTCTGTTTCATGAAACTGGCAATCGCTTTGGCCCCCATCCAGGCATTGTAGCATTCCCGGAAGCTCCATCGATTGGCTTCCGTGCCGGTGGTGGCGTTGGAGTAGGTCAGGGTCCCGAAGAAAACCACGTTTTTTTCTTTGCAGATCTTCCCGGCGGCAATCGCCACGGCGCTGGATGAGCCGCCGAATACCATTTTGACGTTTTCACGGTCAACGGCCTGGGAAATGTTGGCCTTGGTTTTATTCGGGTTGGAAGCCGAATCGTACCAGCGGTAGATGACCTTATTGCCCAGAATGCCGCCGGCGTCATTGATTTCTTTGCGTGCAATTTCAGCGGCATACCACTGATCTTTACCCTCTTTGGCGTAAGGGCCGGTTTGCGGGTAGTTAAGTGCAATTTTGACAATTTCTTCACTGCAAAAAGAATTCGTCGCAGGGTATAAAAATACCGTGGCAATGACGTACAGCGTCCATACCCATTTCAATCGTGCCATCAGAGGCCTCCTTTGGTCAAAAGCAATTGGCGTGCAATTCCGAACAATGGTGTCGGTCTGCGCAAACGGTAAAGCCGGCGGCAGACGATTTTCGTTCCATGGATTGCTGTGGGCGTTGTTCTCCTTTCCGGGTTAAAAAGCGGTTGATTTTCCGCTCTCCCTGCCTATGGGGGTATACAGACTGCAAAAGACCTGCAGGCTCCCCGGTGATTGGTATGTATATTTTTTAAGTCGGGGGTCGGAAAAATGCCGGTTCCGTGCAGGATGCACAATGGCATAGGTGGCGACGGGACTCCGGTGACGGCGGTGAAACGGCAGGTGTTGCCAGAGGAACCTGCCGGCTTGACAATGGCGCCGGCCCTGAAATGGTTTGGCCACAGCATACCTGCACACCTCGACCCGAATCATATTCACTAAATAGATATCATACATTATTTGACGTCAGATTTCAAGGTGGCCGCTTGAAATTAAAATCCGCCGGGAAGCCGGATGCCATATTGCCTGACCAGGGCGGGCAGTCCGCACTCAATCGCTCCTCCGAGCTTTATCAAACCGGGGTCCTGGACAAATACGGTGTCAAGGTCATCGGTATGCCCAAAGAGAAGCTGTCCACCCACTGTCGGGACGGCTCCAACCGCGGATAGCGCGCAGTGTTTCAGCCTTGACCCGGGTAGGGGCTTTCAGTATATTAGATTTATTAAGCAACTCACCATTTCACCATTGCGGGTCAAGGGCGGCTGCTTTTTCCCGCATATCGGTATTTCGTACATTTTTTCACGATTTGAATTTCTGTTTTAGGAGGGAGAGAGAAATGAAAAGAACATTTGTGCGTATTTTCGTCTTGACGGCAATTTGGATGTTTGCCCTCGGCGGCGTTTCCGGCGCAGCCACACTGAAGCTGGCCATGGATGCCGATCCGGTATCCCTGGACCCTCATGTGCAGCTTTCCGGGGGCATGCTTCAGTACTCCCACATGGTGTTCGATCCTCTGGTTCGCTGGACCAAAAGCGGTGATTTCGAGCCTCGGCTGGCCGTAAAATGGGAGATGGTCGATGCGACCACCACCCGCTTTCACCTGCGCAAGGGGGTAAAATTTCATTCGGGCAACATGTTCACTGCCGATGACGTGGTGTTCACCCTGGAGCGGCTCAAGAAATCCGACGACTTCAAGGGCCTGTTCGAATACTTTACCGGCGCTAAGGCCGTCGATGCCAACACCGTGGATCTGATCACCAAGGAACCCTACGGTCTGGTCATGGCCATGGCCACCTATATTTTTCCCATGGATAAAGTCTTTTACTCGGGGATGGATGAAAAAAACAACAAACCCAAGGACCTGATCCTCAAGACCGATTACTCTTTCGCCAATTTCAATGAATCCGGCACCGGGCCGTTCAAGGTCACCCAGCGTGAACAGGGTGTCAAAACGACATTTACGCGTTTTGCCGACTATTGGGATAAAAATTCCGGCAACGTGAGCGAAATCGTTTTGACCCCCATTTCCGAAGCACCCACCCGTGTGGCGGCCATGCTCTCCGGCGATGTGGATTTCATCATGCCCGTGCCGCCGGCGGATTTGGACCGGATCGATAAAACCAAGGGACTGAAACTGGTCACCATGTCCGGTTCCCGGATCATCACTTTTCAGCTCAACCAGAAGCGCCGGCCCGAGTTTGCCAATGTCAAAGTCCGTCAGGCCATGGCCTACGCTTACAACAACGCCGGTGTCGTGCAAAAGATCATGAAAGGGTTCGCCACGGCGGCCGCTCAGAACTCCCCCAAAGGCTATCAGGGCCACAACCCGGCGCTGCATCCGCGCTTCGACCTGAAAAAGGCCCAGCAGTTGATGAAGGAAGCCGGATACCCCAAGGGCTTCGAGTGCACTATGATCGCTCCCAACAACCGCTATGTCAACGACGAGAAGATCGCCCAGGCGTTTGTCTCCATGATGAGCAAAATCGGGATCAAGATCAGCCTCAAGACCATGCCCAAGGCCCAGTACTGGGACCAGTTCGATGCCCAGGTGGCGGACATCCAGATGATTGGGTGGCACTCGGATACTGAGGATTCGGCCAACTTTTACGAGTATCTGAACATGTGCCCCAACAAGGAGACCGGTCGCGGCCAGTACAACTCGGGCAATTACTGCAACCAGGAAGTGGATGCGTTGACGCTGAAATCCAACACCGAGACCGATATTGCCAAACGGGCTGCAATTCTGCAGAAAATTGAAAAAATCCTGTTTGACGACGCCGCTTTCATTCCACTGCACTGGCAGAACCTGTCCTGGGCCTCCAAAGCCAACATGAACACCGAGGATATTGTTAACGTCATGAACTTTCCCTACTTCGGGGATCTGGTGATCAAATAGGGGATCCATCACCGCTGGGTCGTCTAAACTGCAAACAGAGGGGGAACCCGGCACGCCGGGGTTCCCCCTTAAATTGTTTTTGTCCCTCCGCTTTCGGTGACGATTATTCATGTTTGCTTTTGCTGTAAAACGTATCTTCCAAGCCGTCATTGTGATGCTGATCATCAGCGTCATCGGTTTCTCCATCAAGCACAATTTCGGTGACCCGGTGCGCGAACTGGTGGGCGAACGGGTGACCCCCGAGGAGCGTGACCAGATCCGCGAACGCCTCGGGCTCAACGATCCCTTTCTGGTTCAATATGGCCGTTTTCTGGTGGAAGCCCTGCACGGCAATCTGGGCCGGTCGTTTTTCTTCAAGCGTCCGGTGACCGAAGTGATCCTTTCCAAAGCACCGGCGACCCTGGAGCTGGTATTTTGTGCTTCATTGATCGTGATACTGCTTTCCGTCCCCATGGGCATTTACGCCGCCATTTACCCAAGGCGGCTGGTGAGCCGCATTATCATGGGCGGCTCCATCGTAGGGGTATCCATCCCGGTGTTTCTCACTGCCATCATGCTCATTTACATTTTTTCCGTGGAGTTGGGGTGGCTGCCCTCTTTCGGGCGCGGTGAAACCGTGCGCCTGTTCGGTTTCTGGGACAGCGGCCTGCTCACCCGGGACGGATTGCTGCACCTGATCATGCCCTCCATCGCCCTGTCTTCCATCATGCTGCCCCTGTTCATCCGCCTGATCCGCTCTGAAATGATGGAGGTGCTGGAGTCCGAATATGTCAAATTCGCCTGGGCCAAAGGACTTCATCCCCGGCGGATCTGGTATGTGCATGCTTTTAAAAACACGTTGCTGCCGGTGATCACGGTGGGGGGCGTTCAGTTGGGAATCATGGTGGCCTTTACTATTTTGACGGAAACCGTGTTCCAGTGGCAGGGCATGGGGTCGATGTTTATTGAGTCGGTGACCCGCGCCGACACGGCGCTGATGGTGTCCTATATCGTGGTGGTCGGGGCGATCTTTGTGGTGGTCAATACATTGGTGGACTTGATCTACGGACTGGTCAATCCCACCGTACGGGTAGCGGGGAGGTAACCGATGCGGTCCCGCTGGCGCAAGTTCAAGGAATCCGATTTTCTGTATCACTTTTTTCGCGACCCGGTGGCCTATGTCAGCTTTGGCATTCTCCTGGTGCTGCTGATCAGCGCCTTTGCCGCACCGCTGGTGGCACCGCACAATCCTTATGATCCCACAACCATCGATATCATGGATGCCGAAACCCCACCGGCCTGGACCGACACCGGGACGCGCAAATTCCTGCTGGGAACCGACGATATGGGCCGGGATTTATTTTCCACCATGCTCTACGGTATGCGCATCTCCATCATCATCGGATTGGGTGCGGTTTTCCTGCAGGCTTTTTTGGGGATTGTCATTGGGCTGTTGTCGGGCTACATCAAGCGCCTGGACAATATCCTCATGCGCATTGCCGATGTGCAGCTCTCGTTTTCCACCTATATGATCGCCATTTTCATCGGCGCTGTTTTTCAAACCGCTTTCGGGGTGGCCAATTACGAAAAGATCGCCGCCCCGCTGCTGATCATCATCATCGGTATCGCCGAATGGCCCCAGTATGCGCGCACCGTGCGCGCCTCCGTGCTGGCCGAGCGCAAAAAGGAGTATGTGGAGGCGGCACGGGTCATTGGTCTGCCCAGGTTGCGGATCATGTGGCGCCATATTTTACCCAACACTCTTTCACCGGTGCTGGTTCTCTCCACGGTGCAGGTCGCCAATGCCATCATGAGCGAGGCGGCTTTGTCCTTCCTCGGGTTGGGAATGCCGTTGCTCAAACCTTCCCTGGGGTCGCTGATCACGGCAGGCTTCGAATATATTTTCTCCGGATCCTGGTGGATTACGATCCTGCCCGGTATCTTGCTGGTCCTGCTCATTCTGGTGATCAATCTGCTGGGGGACTGGGTGCGCGACTACCTGAACCCCAAACTCTACAAAGGTTAGGCCGTGGACAAGCTGCTTTCCATCGAGCACCTCAACGTCGATTTCGCTATGCGCACAGGCCCCCTGCGGGCGGTCAACGATGTCAGTTTGACGGTGGACAAAGGCGAACGTCTGGGGTTGGTGGGAGAATCCGGCGCCGGAAAGTCCGTATTGGGGTTTTCCATCATCAACCTGATTTCAAAGCCGGGGTATATCCAATCCGGCCGGGTGATTTTCCAGGGAACCGACATCTCCAGTTATAGCGATGAACAGATTCGCCAGGTTCGGGGCAATCGCATCAGCATGATTTTCCAGGATCCCATGATGACCCTCAACCCGGTGCTGACCATCGGCGCCCAGATGCGGGAAACCCTGCACGCCCATGGAAGCATGTCCGAGGCCGCGGCCACCGCAATCTGTCTGGAAAAGCTCAAAAAGGTTTATATCTCATCTCCGCACAAGCGCCTGTCCCAATACCCCCATGAGTTTTCAGGGGGCATGCGCCAACGCATCGTCATCGCCATTTCCCTGCTGACCAGTCCTGCGCTGATCATTGCCGACGAACCCACCACGGCCCTGGATGTCACCATTCAGGCCGAAATCATGGACCTGCTGCTGGAGCTGTGCAAAAATGAAAACATGGGGCTTTTGCTCATTACCCACGACCTGGCTGTGGTGTCCCAGGTGACCCAACGCATAGCGGTGATGTATGCCGGCACCATCGTGGAGCTTGGCCCCACGGAAGAGATCATTCACAAGCCCCAGCATCCGTATACCCGGGGATTGCTGGGCGCACTACCGCAAAAAGCTTCAGGGCGCGGGCGCTTGAACCAGATCCCGGGCGTTATGCCCGGTTTGGCCAAAATTCCCGTTGGCTGCCCGTTCAGTAACCGATGCTCCCTAGTGCGGGAGGTCTGCCGAAGCACGCGACCGACCCTGGACGCCAAAAAAAGCGGGAACCAGGTGGCCTGCCATCTGGTGGATCAAGGATGATGCCATGGCGGCGGAACGGGAGGAAAAACCACCCATGAAGACCGATGTTCTGGTGGGTATACGCAACCTGGTCAAACACTTCGATATTTCGGGCGGCTGGATAGAGCAGTTGAAGCTGGACGCCGGGCGTATCCGGCGGAAAAAAACGGTGGTGAAGGCTGTCAATGACATCAGTATCGACATTCATGAAGGTGAAACCGTCAGTGTGGTGGGTGAATCGGGGTGTGGCAAATCCACCCTCGCCCGGACGGTCATGGGGCTGTATCCGCCCCAAAGCGGGGAAATCTACTACCGGGATCAACGCATCGACCAACTTTCAGAATCCCAGCTCAAGCCGTTCCGGGCCCGCATGCAGATGGTGTTTCAGGACCCCTATGCCTCATTGAATCCCCGCATGATCGTCGGCGACACGTTGCGGGAGCCCATACGTTTCCACAATCCTGGAATCAGCGGGGATGAACTGGACGGTAAAGTGGCTGCCGTCATGGAGCAGGTGGGCATCGATCCCGACTGGCAGAATCGCTATCCCCATGAATTTTCAGGCGGCCAGCGCCAGCGTATTTCCATTGCCCGGGCCCTGGCCGTGGATCCGGAATTTATTGTGGCTGACGAGCCCATCGCAGCCCTGGATGTCTCCATTCAGGCCCAGATCCTCAACTTGATGATGGACCTCCAGGCGCAGCACGGTCTCACCTACCTGTTTATCAGCCATGACCTATCGGTGGTGGAACATATCTCCGACCGGGTGGCCGTCATGTACCTGGGGACCCTTTGTGAAATGGCTTCCGCGAGAACGCTTTTCACTTCCCCCCGCCATCCATACACCCAGGCCCTGTTGTCCGCCATCCCCCGACTGGGAAAGGCGTTCAGTCACAAAAAACTGTCCGGCGATGTGCCCACGCCCATCCGATTGCCCGATGGATGCGTTTTCAATACGCGCTGCACCTATGCCCGCGAGCGCTGCCGCCGGCAGATTCCATCCCTGATAGCCCTGTCCAACGGTACCCGCGTTGCCTGCCATGGTGTGGAAGACAACTGGGTGGATGCGTAAAATCCCCGCAGAAAAGGACCTCTTTCAATCGCCGGATATCAGGAATGCCGTATGGCCTGCACCATTAAAAAAGACGCCAGCTCGGGTGTCTTTCCCAGGTGCGGGGCAAGGGAGATGGTGATCGTGGGATGCTGCAGGCGTGCTTTGTTTATCATTTCAGGCACATCCACCAGCACATGATTGCCGGCAGCCAGAAAGAGGGGCAAAACGACCACCTGTGTGGCCCCCCTGGCCACCAGATCAGCTATGGTTTCTTCGAAGGCCGGTGGCGCAAACTGTTGAAAAGCGCAGGATACATGGGCAAACGGTTGGTTTGCTACGGCTGCCATTTTTTCGGCCAGCGCAATCATTTCTCTATTGGATTCCCGCCTGCGGCTGCCGTGGGACAGCACAATGAGTGCTTTCATGTGTTTTTCTCTACAAGGGTAGTATTATTTTTAATACCTTCAGCAGTGCCATATCACAGGCGGCGCAGGCTGTCAGTTTTTTTGTCCGTAAAACCGGGCCCTCCAGGGCCGGTTTTTTCTTTAGCGGCGAAGCACCGGTGATGATTTTAAAAAGTTCTGTTGTTTTCTTGTCCAACTATTGCTAAACGCATAGAGGCATTGGATTGGGGCATAAAGAAGATTTAAAGAGCAACGATAAGCTTGCGCTTCAAAAGGCTTGCTTGTGGATATAGGTATTTAATGGCAGATCGGAATAATTCTCACGTTGAAAATGTGCAAAACGCTTCCGGACGATTGTACCGGGCTTTGAAACGTACCTATTATCGTTTTCTCAGGCTTCGTGGAACACCCCGCCAGATCGGCCTGGGGATGGCCCTGGGCGTATTCGTGGGCATGACGCCTTTTCTCGGATTCCACACCGTGATTGCCGTGATGCTGGCGGCTTTTATGAAGTGGAGCAAGATCGCTGCAGGTTTGGGGGTTTTTATCACCAACCCGTTTACCGCCCCCCTGATTTATCCCCTGACCTACAAATTGGGTGTCATGGTTGCCGGTTTTTCAAAGATTGCCCATTTTCCCAAACTGTTTGAGCCCGGCGGTGTTGTCGGGTTAATGAAAAATTCCCCCATGATTCTGGTGGATCTGCTTGTCGGGGGTGTTATCGTCGGTATTCCGCTGGCGATTGTCTCCTATTACGTTGCTTTTTATGTGGTTTCCAGCGCCAGGAAGCGAATGGAGGCCAGAAAAACGAAACGCATCACCAAAAAAGCGGCGATCATAAAAAAAAAAAAAAGAGACAGAGAGCGGCAGCTGAAAAAGAGTAGGCCGGGGCCGCTGGCTGCGCGAGGCTGCAGTGCGCCGATATCTTAACAGCCGGCCGTTATCAGTGTAGTCCGCTAATCAAATCCAAAAAACAAAGTCCAAAGATCAAATCCGGCTTGCTGGCCTCATTCGGGCTGAACCACAGCAGCGCCCGCCACAATGATTAAATTGGGTCGAACCGAATAGTCCCTTCGTCAGCCCGGGCCCTCAGATGGGTGCCCGTGCCGATAGTTCCTTTTAAAATTTCCATGGCCAGCGGGTTTTCAATATATTGCTGAATGGCGCGCTTGAGAGGCCTTGCACCATATACAGGATCATACCCCTTTTGGGCCAGGAACCTCCGGGCGTCGTCGTCCAGCGTCAATGTAATTGCGGATTGTGCCAGCCGGCTGGCCAGCCGCTGCATTTGGATGTCCACAATGGCGCCGATCTGGTCTGGCGTCAAGTTGAGGAAAATGATCGTTTCATCAATGCGGTTGAGAAACTCCGGCTTGAACTGCGCCCGGAGGGCGCCGGTGACCCGCCGCTCCATTTCCGTCCGTTGATCGGCACCCAGTTCCTGGATGTATTGACTGCCCACATTGGAGGTCATGATGACGATGGTGTTGGTAAAATCGACCGTTCTGCCGTGACCGTCGGTCATGCGGCCGTCGTCAAGGATTTGCAACAGCACGTTGAACACCTCAGGGTGGGCTTTTTCGATTTCATCAAACAAAATCACCGAATAGGGTCTGCGGCGGACTGCCTCGGTGAGGTATCCGCCCTCGTCATAGCCCACATAGCCCGGAGGAGCGCCGATGAGCCGGGAGACGGCATGTTTTTCCATGTATTCGCTCATATCCACACGGACAATGGCCTGTTCATCATCAAAGATGAACTCCGCCAGCGCTTTGGCCAGCTCGGTTTTGCCCACACCGGTGGGGCCCATGAAAATAAAGGACCCAATGGGGCGGTTGGGATCCTGCAGGCCTGATCTAGCGCGTCTGACCGCATCGGATACCGCACCAATGGCTTTTTCCTGGCCGATGACCCGCTTTTCCAGGAGGGACTCCATATGCACCAGTTTTTCGCGCTCACCCTCCAGCATTTTAGAGACCGGAATGCCGGTCCAGCGGGAGATCACCTGGGCAATATCTTCATCATCAACTTCTTCTTTCAACATTTTGCGTTCCGCCTGAAGGGCGGCCAGCTTGGCATGGGTTTCTTTCTGCTGCCGTTTGAGCTCACCGGAGCGACCATATCGCAGCTCGGCAACCCGGGCCAAGTCGCCTTCACGTTCCGCCTTTTGTTCCTCAATTCCCAAGCGTTCCTGCTCTTCTTTTATGGTGCGAAGCGACTGGATAAGGCGTTTTTCCTGATCCCAATGGGTTTTCATTCCCGCCATCTGGGTTCTCAGTTCTTCCAGGTCGTTTTCCAGGCGGGCCAGTCGTTTCTCCGAAGCAGGGTCGGTCTCTTTTTTCAAGGCCTGCCGTTCGATTTCGGCCTGAGTAATTTTGCGCTGCACCTCGTCGATCTCCTGCGGCATGGAGTCGATTTCGATGCGCAATTTGGAGGCACATTCATCGATCAGGTCGATGGCCTTATCCGGCAGAAACCGATCGGCAATGTATCGATGGGAAAGGGTGGCCGCGGCCACAATGGCGGAATCCTTGATGCGCACACCATGATGAACTTCATATTTTTCTTTTAATCCCCGCAGGATGGAAATGGTGTCCGCAACTGACGGTTCCGCGGTGAATACCGGCTGAAAGCGTCTTTCCAAAGCGGCATCCTTTTCGATATACTTGCGGTATTCATTGATGGTGGTAGCGCCCACGCATCGCAGCGTACCCTTGGCCAGGGCCGGTTTGAGCATATTGGATGCATCCATGGCGCCTTCAGCGGCGCCTGCGCCAACCAGGGTGTGCAATTCGTCGATAAAGAGAATCACTTCACCTTCAGCCTTTTCAACCTCTTTCAAAACGGCCTTCAGGCGGTCTTCAAACTCCCCCCGATACTTGGCTCCGGCAATCAGGGACCCCATATCCAGGGCGACCAGGCGTCGGTTTTTGAGGGATTCCGAAACATCTCCGGCCACAATGCGCTGGGCCAACCCCTCGACAATAGCGGTTTTTCCCACCCCCGGCTCTCCAATGAGCACGGGGTTGTTCTTGGTGCGACGGGAAAGGACCTGAACAATGCGGCGAATCTCATCGTCCCGACCAATGACCGGATCCAGTTTGCCCAGCCGTGCATATTCAGTGAGATCCCGGCTGAATTTTTCCAGAGCCTGGTATTTTTCCTCGGGATTGGGGTCGGTGATGCGTTGCGATCCTCGAATGTCCATGAGCACTTTCAGTACATTCTCGCGGTTGACCCCGAATTGCTTGAGAATTTTGCCCGCCTGCCCGCTTTTTGGATCGGTGAGCGATAACAGGATATGCTCGATGCTGACATATTCATCCTTCATCTTGACGGCTTCAGCGAAAGCCGCGTCAAGTATTTTTCGGGTCGGGGCAGAGGCATACTGGTCACTTCCACCGCTGACCCGGGGAAGATTTTCCAGCGCCGCGGCAACGGCCCGGTATACACTGTCCGGAGATACCCCCATTTTACGCAAAAGAGCGTTGGCAATACTGTCATTTTCTGACAGCATTGCGGCAAGTAAATGTTCCGGTTCGATTTGCTGGTGATCTTTCGCAGATGCCATCGATTGGGCTTTTTGTATTAATTCCTGAGACTTGATGGTAAATTTGTCAAACCGCATGGTTCCTCCTCATAGGCCGTATGGGCAACTGGTCTGAATTTTGCATTAAATTTAAACACCGGGACCTGGTTGTCAAATTCTCCTGAATGAATTCATTTTTCCCGGGGAGTGCGAGGATCCAGTGCCCAGGGATGTCGTTGGTGCGAAGTGCCGCATAACGGTTGTGGCAGAAATTTATCGGTCACCGGACGGTTGATTTCCGGAGGCGTCTTGACAGCAGCGGCAATTGATGGTTTTTTATGTTTTAACAAGTCATTGCGGCGCCTTCCAAGTTAGGAGAAAAAATGGCCCGACTCATCCTTATGTTCAAGGACAAAGTACTTGACATCTTTCCTCTGTCTGTAAGTCAGAATATTACCATCGGTCGACACCACAGCAATGGCATCGTTATCGACAATCTTGCCGTATCAGGATACCATGCCCGGATCGATTTGCAGGGCGACACCGTTTCAATTACCGACCTGCAAAGCAAAAACGGTACATACGTCAACAATGTGCCGGTGACCCAAAGTCCGCTGCACCATAAGGACACTATCCTGATTGGTAAGCACTCCCTGTTGCTGGATCTTAATGATGAGCTGTACGCCGAAGTCCCGGTCGGCCCAAATGACGGCCAGTCAAGCGCACTGCCGTCAATGAGTGAAGAAAAAACCATGTTTTTGGATACGTCCCATGGTCGGCAGATGCGCGGAGAGGAACTACCGCCGCCCGAACCCCCGGAGACGGACTATGCGGAAAACGACAGCCTGCTTTTTCTATCCGGCGGCGAGGGTGTGCTGTCCCTGTCGCGGCAACAGGTCACTATTGGCAAAAACGCTGATGCCGACATTATCGTGGGCGGTTTGTGGGGGCTGGTCGCGGGCCGTCCTGCGGCGACGATCAGCAAGCAGGCCGGGGACTATTTTTTAAGATTCTCCGGAGGGTTGATAAGGCCCAGGCGCAATGGCGCGGGTGTAAAACACACCATAAAACTCAATCATGACGATATTCTGGAAGTGGGTCCGGTAAAGGTCCAGGTTCGGTTGCGCAAGCGGGCGATCATGGAGTGAATGGCCCGAATCGAAGTGGTTTTAAGGCCGCTGGCGCGGCAAACCCCTTTTTGAATGTTTAAATGACGTCGTGATTTTTGCGAAAGTTTCTAATCACCGGCCAGGACGGCAAGATTCCGTGTCTGGAAGGATGCAAACCAAGCAGTCTCCGGCTTAAACAGGTCCAAATACTATTTCGCTGATGAAACAACGTATCTTGAGTCTGATCGGGCTGTGCTTTCTGTTTACCGCGGCCCTTACATACTGGTACGGCGATGTAGCGACAGCTGCGGGGGGTGTGCCGTCACCCCTGTTCCCTGCCGCGGAATCCGCTGACAAGGAGGCCCCACCGTCTGTGTTTGCAGCTGTCAAGGCCGTGGCAGCCGAGAAACTGACCCACCTGGGGATCAATGCCGAAGCCGCCAAGCTTTATGCCAAGTGGATTGTCGGTGCCCCAACCCTGGTTATCGCCATTCTTGTAACCATGCTTCTGAGGCCGCGGAGAAAGAATCGTCGAGCTGCGGATGCACCAACCGCCAAACCGCACCGTTTCAAATCCGTGGTGGTCAAAAAATTTTCAAAAGAGCTGCAGGTCCCGGAACCCAAAACGGACAAGGAGTGGGTGCTGCGGTTTTTTTCCCAGCTTTTCAAGCTACAGATTGGCGCTGCCCCGGATGCGCCCACGGAGTTCATTTTAATCGAGCGGCGCTCGACCTGTCCAAGCCAAACTTATGAGATGCGCGTCAAACTGCCCGACGAGTGGGTTTCCCGCCGTATGTCCCTGGGTCTTCTGGGTCAGGGCGGGGGCAGTCGCAGCAAGTGTTTTTATGTGATCTACGATTCACACATGGTGCTGAAGATCCCATCCGAACCGATTCCGCAATTTTCCGATTATCATCGGAAAATTGCCGCAGAAGCGCATATTGTCTCGCGCCTGGCGCCCAGGGAGTGCATCGTTCCGCGCGTGGCGGTCATTCTCAAAGCCGTTCACACCATGCCCGGTGGCGATCGCATGTCTGAGTCGCAACAGGAACAACGTTACATGCTCCTGCTTCAAACCAATCCGGAATACCAGGAATATCTAAAGATCGGCAATTCTTTTGCCTTCTTCATGGACCTGGCCAGGCATTTCTTTCTGAGCACCACGCTTGAAGAAATCCATCGGGGTGACCAGCGGATTGTCAACGAAACCATGAAACAGCATGAGCTGTTGTGGGATCAGCATGGATTTGTATGTCGCTATGGCGAAGATGCCGGACTGGTTTGCCATGATTTGCAGGAAGCCTATTATCGCAGCGAAACCCGTTTGCGCCAACTGGTTGAAGAGGCCCAGGCCAGGGAAGATGTTTCCACTTTTGAGTTCAAACAGTGGTTTTTAACCCATCTGGCGGGGGAAAAGATCGATCCCGGCGCGTATCAGCTCAATGACGAACTCATCGAGCGGGTCAACCGCCTGCTGGCCCGGGTGATCAAGGAAAATCATGTCCACGTGGAGCGATACCGTCAAAGCGTGCAGGCGTATGTCCGTGAGATCCGTTTTTCCCAGCACTTGAGCCAGCTGGAGAGCCTGTCAACCAATACACTGGATCTGCTGGCATGGCTGGGAGATAAAAAAATGGCCATGCGCGACCTTAAGCCAGAAAATCTTTTCGTGGCCGGAAACCCGCGTTCTTATCCGATTTTTCTCAATGACGCCGACAAGTTTTCCATTGGGTTGATTGATGTGGAGACGGCCGTTCTGCTGGATGACGGACCCGGGCAGGGTATTCCCCAGCCACAGTTGGCCGGCACCCCGCTTTACGCCACTCCGACCCATCTTCTGTCCAATATCATCTTGGCCGAAGTTTATGCCGAAGTGCAGCCCATTCTCTTGTTGCAGGACTGGTATGCCACCATCGGCATCATTTACAAAACCATTACCGGTTCCAACCTTTTTTCGGCCACCGCAAGGGTTTTTCCGGAAATTGTCAAGCGTGTCAAACGGATGGATCCTTCCGGTCCCGACCTGGGGCGTGACGTGATCCACGTCAGCGCGCTTTTTTGGCGCAGTGCCATCGCTGAGTTTCAGGAGGCCACAGCCCGCCACGCCCATACTTTTTCACGGGTTGAAGTCAAGATCCCCCCTTCGCTTGTGCCCCAGATTGTAAAGGCTCTGCATCGGGACTGCGACAGGATCGGCACCACCCTTGCGGATACGGTCTCCCGCCAGGGTATCTTTTCAGGTCGCGAGAAGTGCCAATTTTTAATGGATGCGCCGGTGGAAAAGATCGGTCGAATGAAGAAGCGGCTGCTTGAAGAAAAACGCAGCGGCGGCTGGCGGCCGGAGCAGCGTGTTCAGGCCCTTGAAGTTCTTGACCGCATCGAGCATCTGAAAACCCGGCTGCAGCGCAAACTCGAAGCCGCGGCCGCGCTCAAGACGACAGAAGTGTCGATCAGCGCCGACCAGCTGCTGGAAGCGATGTTCGAGCGTGTTTACAGTGCCATGTATCTGCCGCATTGGCCCGATCTGACACCGGCCAAATGGAGCAGGACTTCCAACCTGCACGAAGATATCGAGACTTATCAGGCCACCATGTGACCCTTTGCCCCGCTTTAGAATTTTCCCTTGATTTGAAAATTAATCAGGTCATCAGGGTGGACATGTTCTTCGGAAATGGCGCGCCTGCGAATCGATATACCGGCTTCGTGCACTGACTCCGGGTTGCCGGTTTTCAGCGGGTGCCAGGCGGGCAGGTCTTTTCCTTCAGCAACGCACCGGTAGGCGCACGATACGGGTAACCAGCGCAGCCGGGGGATATTCCGGGGTTCCAGCTTGAGGCAGTCCGGAACCAGGATATGGCGAAGTTCATAATTGCTGCAGCGGCAGGTTTCCGTGTCCAGCAAAAAGCAAGACACCCATGTGTAGTAAATCTTGCCGGTGGTCGGGTTTTTGAGCTTCTGCAGGCAACAGCGGCCGCAACCGTCACAAAGGGCTTCCCATTGTTGCGGTGTCAACTCTTGAAGTGTTTTTCCTGTCCAGAAATCATCCATTGATCAGGCCTCAGCAGGCATATTTACCAGAAGCGAGGCTGTCTGGCAACGGGCGGGGCTGAGCTACTTTTGGAAAGATGTGCGGGAGGGTTCCGGGACGTTTGAATTTACACATGCCATTCCCTGTGGGATGCACAATAGAGTGATAGCCAGGCGCTTTTGGATCAATGGGTTTCCGGTCACAGGATGCCGATTATCTGCTCATTGGCGATTAACGCCGGCCGCATCGAACCGGGCTGCGCTAAGTCGGATTACGCCGTGGAATGATGGGTTTGATCCATCGGTTGCAGGCCCCTTCGTAGAGCCATTTATCCGGGAAGCCTCTTTTGCGTATGAAGGTGGGATGTTTGGCCCAAAGCTGCAGTTTTTCATAAGCCTCCTGGATCTTGATGAACGTTTCCGGGCTGCCGCCCAGATCAGGATGATGTTTTTTGGCCTGGCGGCGATAGGCATTGCGAATGCGCTGATCCAGGTTGTTCGGGGCAAGGTCTACGGCCCGCAGTTCCAAGGTGATGAGGTTGCTGGACCGCACCGAGGGAACAGTGAGGGCCGCGGGCATGACGCTGTTGACCGGGATATCGGGCCGGCGCGCGCGGTTTAAAACTTCTCTGGACGCCATATATCGTTTTTTTGTTCGGTTTTTTTCATTCCACCACAGGGTTCCCAGAATATTGGACAATTCGCAGAAATCATCTACCGGCCGTTTGCCGGCAGAGCGGGGAAGCATATAGCTGTAAATTTGTTCACTGTCATAGGGGAGCAGGTCCATGATAATGACAAATCTGCTGAAATAGAATGTGCCGTATCGAATACTCAGGGTTTGCAGCAAGCCCGTACGGCGGTTCAAAGAGGCCAGCAGGTACTGAGGGCAAGACATGGCGCAGTAGCGGCGCAGTCTTGCCGGCAGCGGCTTCCCACAGGACAGGCAGCATCGCTGATTTTTCGGCTTTACGCTGGGAACGAACGTTTCGGGTATCTCTTGCATCGACCTACCATAACAGGATTTAGAAAAGAATAGAATCGGTCTTTGCGACCCCTGACTTGAGTTGACCCGAAACATTTCCTGCCGGCCAGACCCATGCATCCGTTGTTGCCGCTTTACCTTGCCGCCATGCCATGATAGTACGGCCGTGTGAACGGGGTGATTCGCATGGTCCAAGAGGGATTTATGTGGCTGAGAATCAACGCTATTTGCCATGCCAAACGGCGCTGCCGGAGCGCGATGGCTCTGATTTCAATGCTCCTTCTGCCGGTGATGCAGATTCCGGTTTTGGCTCAACCGTTGCGCGTCGAGATTATTCGAAATCCGGAATACAAGGACGTTCGTTATTGCGTTTCCCAAGACGACTGCCGCCTCTGCTGGGAAACTTATGAAACCCAGACCAATGCGGGCGTTGTAAAATCCAGAACCGACTGTCGCCTTTCGCTCGAAGCCCAGTCTCCCGGCCTTAAGGCTTTGCTGGAAGAGATTGTCGCTGCGGATTCCGGCCGGCCCGCTGTGCACACCCTGTTCTGGGGTCGCTTGGTGCCGGATGTGCCTCAGGATGATATGCAAATGGCAAAGCGGCTGGTACTGGCGGCATTTCGATCTTCCGGATGGGATCGCAAAAAGGGCCGGCCGCGCAGCGGCGGTGACAATCCGTTTGTTCGCGACCTGGCCAATGGCGCCGTGATCTATGAGGAACTGCGCGCATTATTTGCCTCCACGGGCAGGCGGATTCATGTGTCCGGGGTGGAAAAAGTGCTCGTTATGCCGGCCGGTCAGCTCCCTTTTTATGACGAATTGGCCGCACAGGGGGTTGGACGCGGGGATCGATTGCCTTTTGACGCTCTCGTCTGGTTTACCATTGAGGCCCAAAAAAAATAATGCCTTTTTAACAAACCTGTGTTAGGCACTATCCAGCAGTCCGGCAAGCAGCGGCCGCCGGCATGAAGCTGTGTGCCATGCTTTTTGCGCTATTCATTCGACACGGCTTTTCATCCGGATTTTCCTGTTGCGGCGCTTGCCCCCTGAATTCGGCGCTTGCTTATCGGCATCCGGCCGGCACATAACGTATTCATCAGGTTTGCATCTGATGCGCCCCCCTTTTTCGTTGATGAACACTGGAAACTGCTGCCTGACAGTGCCCGCCCCCCTTCATGGCCATGGACAGCAATGCGAAGGAGTAATGAATACCTCATGACGATAAATATCGATCCGGATCAACTGCGGGACCTTTTCAGCCAGGACAAATTGGACGCCATTTTCCCGAAGGAGCGATCCAATCAGTTTTTTGATGCTTTGTTTGGAGACGCTGACGAAGGGGCTTACGACATTAGGCTGACTTTTAACTCGGTTGAAGCCAAGCGCCTGCGCTTCGATCTGGAACTGCACCAGCGGCCCGGCCGCTGCCTGGCATGTAACCTGACCTATGGGTTGCCCACCGTATTTGAGCGCCATCCGGTAATCAACATTGCCGGTGTGGTCGAGCAGATTGGCCACTTGATGAACGGCCAGGGAAATTGTTCCGGCTGGCAATTGGAGCGATCCCGGGAAATTACCCGCCGCTTGCATGTGGTGCCGCTGCTGATCGATATTGAACCGCCGGGGATGTGAGCGGGGGTATGAGCCCGGACCGTCGCGCCGCATAACATCCAGCCGGCGCAGATCATCAGCATGCTTTTGTTGGCGATTATCGACGCGGGCCTGAAGCAGGCGTTCGCACGCGGCATCATGCCTCAGGAGCGGTGGTCGGCCCCTGTATACCGAACGGTTTGAATACGATCAGCAGCTGGGGCAGAAGCGTCAAAGCGGCGATCAGGGCGATGAGCATGGCCAAGCCGGTGAAAAGGCCAAAGTAGATCGTGGGCCAGAAATTCGATAGCACCAGGATTGAAAAGCCGATGATGATGGTGATGGATGTGTAGTACATGGCATGGCCGATGCTGTCGTGGCAGCGCTGCATGGTGGCCAGGTAGTCGCCGTCGGTTTTGATCTCTTCCTTGAACCGGTAAATATAATGGATGGTGTCGTCTACGGCAATACCGATGCTGATGGCCGCAATGGTGATGGTCATCATGTCCAGGGGGATATTCATCCAGCCCATGACCCCCAGTACGGCGCCTGCCGATAAAAGATTGGGAAAAAGGGCAATCAGGGCCACCTTCAGGGAGCGGAAGAGAATCAGGAACATAATCATCAGGGCCAGGGCGACAAACCCCAATGTGTTGATCTGAGAAGAAAACAGGCTTTGCAGCATATTGTTATACAAAACCATAGTGCCGGCCAGCCGGACTTTGTCTTTATCAAGGCCCACCCGCCCGACCAGGTCGCGGGCCATTTTTTTCAGAAGGGCATCCCGCTTCAAATCTTTCAGGGAGTCTTTGATCCTCAAGGAAAAGCGGGTTTCGTTGTCGGCAATGGAGAGGTAGGGCGACAGGATCAGTTTTTTGAATTTGTCCGGCAGTTTGGTGTATAATACCGCCATTTCAATGCTGTCCAAAGGTTCGTTCTTGTTGAGCCGTCGGCCGATTTTCAAAATAGTGCCCAGGGAGAGCACCTTTCCGGTTTCCGGAAGTCCGTCAAGATAGTCGTGCACTTTTTCGATGGTTTCCAGGCGGCTGTCCATAAACCAGTACTTGTCCGTATCATTAGCCGCCTGAAGCTCGTTTTCAAAGGGATCTTCCTCCTTGAACGGATCCTCCTCCTCGTCTCCGAAAGCACTCAGGTCGACCGCGTCGAATTTGACAATGACATCCAAAGGGGTAGTGCCGCCCAACTGCTGGTCAATGACCTTCATGCCCTGGTAAATTTCCGTGGACTGTTTGAAGTAGTCGATAAAACTGTTTTCAACCACCAGCCGTGAAATACCGATAACGGAAAAGATGGAAAGGAACACTGTGACCACGAGAATCGCCGTGCCGTGATCGCGGGTCAGGTGGGCCAGCCAGGTTGTCAATGGAAAGCGCGGCGCACCTTTGTCTCCAGGCGCTTCGGGCTTCTGCAGCAGCACGATGCCGGACGGAAAGAGAATAAAGGTTAGAAAAAGCGAAAGCAGAATGCCGGCACTCATCATCCAGCCGAAATGAATGACCGGTTTGATATCGCACAACAGCAGCGAGCCGAACCCGGCAATGGTGGTCAGCGCCGCATACAGACAGGGGGTGAACTTGGTCCGGATCGTGTTGAGCATCAGCATGCGCTTGTCCCAATCGGGGTTGTGGGCCTGAAACTCCCGATAGCGGACGATGAGGTGCACGGCAATGGCCAGGGTGATGATCAGCTGCAGGGATATAAAGTTGGACGAAATTACCGTGACCTCCCAGCCGAAAGCGCCGAGTACCCCCATCATGGCAATCACCGACAGGAAACAGCACAGCATAGGTAAAACCACCCAGCGAATCTTTCTGAAAATGATACCCAGCATGCCCACCAGCAAGGCAAACACGCCGATGCCGAACTTTCCCAGATCGGATTTGATATAAGTGATCATATCGTCGGCGATCATACTGATTCCACCAAGGAATAATTCTGCCTGGGACTTATACTTCGCCATGATGGCCCTTATGGCCATAATGTTGGCATGCTGCGCCTTTCGATAGATATCCAGACGCTCTCCGATCTGCCGAACCACATCGTCGAGGGCCGATTTTTCCTGAGAAGTGAGTCCGTCCTGCGCTTTTTTTTGCATGAATGCATTGCGCTCGCCGATCAGCTCATTATAGCGGTCGTCTGCCTGAAGGTTGACGATCAGGGCGGTGGTTTTCAAATCAGGGCTGACGATCAGGTTGCGGTAGAAATAGCTTTGGCGCAATTCGATTCGGGCCAGGGCCTTGTCGACGGAGGGGGTCTGCAAGGTGGGCAGGGTGCCCGAGAATTCGGAATAGGAAATGGGCGGACTCTCCAGCAAGGGCACATCCAGGACGGTGAGAACCGATGTGACCAAATCCAGGTCGGCCAGTTCGTCCCGCAGACGACCCAGGAGTGCCAGATTGTCCGTATCCAGCAGATCGCCTGCTTTGGGCGAAAAGGAAATCACCAGGAAGTCGGATACGCCGAATCGCGCATTGATTTCGCGGGCATAGCGCAGGTCCTTGTCATTTTCCAGCAGGAGGGTTTCAGCCGATGCGTCTATTTTGAATTCCCTGGCTTTATATGCCAGCAGAGCGATAGTGAGCATCAGACAGACGATAACGATGACCGGATGGTCCAGGACCATGCGGTTATATTGTTTGAGCGCCGCATTGGCGATTCGTTTCATCAAATTGATTTCCATGGCTTTTCTGCCTGCCGTGATATGGTGTTTTGCGTTGATTGCCGGGCGGTTGTATGCGGCCGGCCCGTACCTGACGGCCGCGGGGAATGATGGTTCGGCTGTCTACGGACACTTTTGGAACGCTATGTATACCGTTATTGCCCATTGGGGTCAAGGCTCTGTACACCCGCTGCCGCTACCGCCCGTCTTGATTCCGGCCATGCGCCTCCGGTTGCTTTGGCCTGCAAGGGCAGCGTCCGGTGAGCAGGGCGATCGGGGGGCTTCGGCAGTGCTTCTTAAGGTTTGATGGCCTGGCCTCGGGAGGTGAACGAAATGCCCTGCTGGGATTGTGTGGCAATCATCACCGTCTCAATGATAGGCGGATTTACCGCTTTTTGTGCGTTCCAGACCACGATGAAATTGGCCCCGGAGCCTCCGGACTTGTCCTTCTGGGGAATGATGTAGCGTGTGGACTCAAGGGCGTTAAGTATTGCAGGTTTTTCCAAATACTGTTTTAGGCGTTTGCCCTGGGTCTCGTAATAGTCTACTTTCGAGATGGAAATCGAGTGGTTGGGGTCGATATTGCGAATGCTTAACGTGATCGTCAGCAAAAAGGGCTGTTCGCGGTTGCCGCTGTATATGTGAGAGTATGCCGGAACATAGACGGTTTGTCCTGTGGACAGGGGGGGCTCGTCGTCGGCAGGCAGCATGGCCGGCACCAAAAGCAATAGAAGCAGGGCGACCAGGCCGATGCGATACTTAGAAAATCTGATTTTCATGTTGGTTCTCCAATGGGTATTGCACACACGCGGGCGTAAACGCAGCCCGGCTGAATTAAAATTCGGGATTCCAATAATCCGGGGACCAGGGATATAATCCCATGTTCATCAGGATAAATCAATTGGACCTTGCATCGATGGGGTAAAAGCGGCCCGTCAACAATTCGGTTCATTATAATACCCTTGACGGAAAATAATCCCTCAGTCATTGTATTATTTCCTAATTCCTATGGCGGGTTTCATGATCCGGAAAGCATTTGATGCGAGATTTGTCTTTAAAGGAGAACTGAAAATGGAGAAGGTCGATCTGCAGGAAAAATTTTCACTTTTTCACGAACACTGGCAGCCGAAGATCGTCGGCGAACTCAACGATCAATATGTCAAAGTCGCCAAATTGAAAGGCGAGTTTATCTGGCACCATCATGACGAAGAAGATGAACTTTTCTGGGTCATCAAGGGACGGCTGACCATCAAACTCAGGGACACGGACATCGACCTGCGGGAAGGCCAGTTTTTCATCATTCCGCACGGTGTGGAGCATATGCCGGTGGCCGAAAAGGAATGCCATGTCGTTCTTTTCGAACCGAAAACGGTTCTCAACACGGGCAATGTCCAGAACGAAAAAACCGTTGAAACCCTGGATTATATTTAGCCCTGCTAACCCGCGTTCCTGTGGACAGGTCCACACAAGATCAGTTGCGAGTCACGCGTTATGCGTAGTGAGTTGAGAAATTCTGCCATTATATAATATCAGGCCCGCGTGCAGCGCGAACAACAACTGGAAACGTGTCACTCGCAACGTGGAACCCATGCTTTTGCGGTGCGGGCCGGAGCCCCTTCCGGACCAGCCCGCCGCCACGCCTCTGCCCCTGGTTCTACGCAGCGGTCATCCCCAGGTAGCGCTTCAAATATTGTGCTGTATAAGATTTTTTGGTCTTGGCGAGGATCTCTTTGGGCGATCCTGCCGCCACCACCCGGCCACCGGCCCGGCCACCTTCGGGCCCTATATCGATGATGTAGTCGGCCTCCTTGATCATCTCCATATTGTGCTCGATCACCACAATGGTATGCCCCTGGTCCACGAGGGACTGAAGCACATCGATGAGCAGCTTAACATCGGAAAGATGCAGGCCGGTGGTGGGTTCGTCCAGAATATAGAGGGTGTGGCCGTTTGACGGCTTGACCATTTCCCTGGCCAGCTTGATGCGCTGGGCTTCCCCGCCGGAAAGTGTAGGGCTGGGCTGCCCCAGTTGCAGGTAACCCAATCCAATGTCGCAGACGAACTGGATGGCCCGACGGATCTTGGGGACGGCCCCGAAAAACTGCAGGGCTTCGGCAAAGGTCATCCCCAGGATGTCCGCCATGGTTTTATCCTTGTAGTGCACGGCCAGTGTTTCCGGGTTGTAACGTGCCCCCCCGCACATTTCACAGGGAACATAAACGTCGGGAAGGAAAGCCATCTCAACTTTCGGGCGGCCCTGGCCCTTGCATTCGGCACAGCGCCCGGCATCTACATTGAAAGAAAAGCGGGAGGCACTGTAGCCGCGTGTGCGTGCTTCAGCGGTTTGGGCCATGAGGTTGCGGATGTCGGTGAGAAACCCGACATAGGAGGCGGGTATCGACCGTGGCGTGCGGCCGATAGGGCTGTGGTCGACCTCCAGTATGCGTTCGACGGTCTGCCAGCCTTCGACTTCACGGCAGCGGCCCGGGCTGTCGTTTTGCCCCAAGCGCCGGTGGATTTCACCGTACAGGGTGGTTTTGACCAGGCTTGATTTGCCCGATCCGGAGACGCCGGTGACACATACCAGACGGTTGAGGGGAAATCGGGCGTCGATATGTTTAAGATTATTGGCATTGGCGCCCATGATTTTAACCGCCGGCTGCCGGCGGCATGGCCGCAGCCGTGAGGTGATGCGTCTGGGGTGGCTGTCCAGGCAGGCCCCGGTAACGGATAACGGGGCTTTTTGGATGGTCGCCAGATTGCCGATGGCCACCACTTCGCCACCGTTATTCCCGGCGCCCGGCCCCATGTCAATGATGGTGTCGGCGGCATGAATGGTCTCTTCATCATGCTCCACCACGACGATGGTATTGCCCCGATCCCGCAACTCGCAAAGCGCCCCCACAAGAATATGGTTGTCCCTGGCGTGCAGACCGATGGTGGGTTCGTCCAGCACGTAGGTTGCCCCGGTCAGGTTCGATCCCAACTGGGCGGCAAGCCGCACCCGCTGCGCTTCTCCCCCCGACAAGGTGTCGCCGGATCGGGACAGAGAGAGATAGCCCAGACCCAGCCGGTTCATTAGCCGCAGCCGGATGCGCAATTCATCCATAATAGGTTCAGCCAGCGGCCGCTGGTGTTCGGCAAAGGCAATGGTGTCCAAATAGGCCGCCAGGTCTTCGGCCGGCTGGCGCACCCATTGCCAGATGGTGTCGCCCTGGATTTTGACGGCCAGGGCCTCTTCCCGCAACCGGCTGCCGCCACAGGTGGGGCAGATGCGGGGGGCTTCATCGGCCATCTCGAGCAGGCCCAATCCGTCGCAGGTGGGACAGGCGCCGTGCGGTGAGTTGAATGAAAAGAGCCGTGGGTCGCTCTGCACGGCCCCGATGCCGCAGGAGGGGCATCGGCCGTGAATGCTGAATATCTCCTCGCTGCCATCATGCGGCATGAACATGATCAAGCTTCCGTCGCCCTCTTTCAGGGCGCTGGCCACTAGTTTACCCAGCCGTGAGGTATCGCCGGGTGCGACGGGCATGGCTCCCACCACCGCATCGATGCTGTGATCATGGTATCGGCTCAGGGACATGCCCGCTTCCAGTTTTTGAAGCGTACCATCGATTCGCACCTGCCGGTGCCCCAGCTTCAGCAGGCGGGCCAAAACGTCCTTGTGGAATCCTTTGCGGCCGGAAATCTTGGGAGCCAGAATGAGGGCTTTGCGGTCGGCATAGCGGGCGGCCACCTGGCTTTCCAGGTCGACAGCGCTTTGCCGGGTCAGGGGTCGATGGCACCCGGGGCAATGCGGGGTCCCCAGTTTTGAAAAAAGCAGCCGCATGAAATGGTATATTTCGGTGAGGGTTGCCACCGTAGAGCGGCTGCTGCTGTGGCTGATGCGCTGCTCGATGGCCACGGTGGGCGAGAGGCCCGTAACCAGGTCCACATCGGGTCGCTCGAGAATTTTCATATATTGGCGCACATAGGGTGCCAGGCTTTCCAGATAGCGACGCTGGCCTTCGGCAAAGAGGATGTCAAATGCCAGGGTCGATTTTCCAGAACCGCTTACCCCGGTAAAGACCACCAACTGGTTATGCGGAATGGACAGCGAAAGATTTTTCAGGTTGTGTTCACGGGCGCCGCGGACATGGATGGCCCGCCCGTTGGAAGAAGGCGTCGAATATACGGGGCCCGGTTCTGCTGCGGCCACGGTGGTGCGGCCCTCGAAATAGGCTTTGAGGAATTTTCCGGTGTGCGAATCTGCATTTTGAGCGATGTCATGGGGAGGGCCCTGGGCGACGATGTGTCCGCCCGCGTCACCGCCTTCGGGCCCCAGATCGATGATCCAGTCGGCCGTTTTGATGACGTCCAGGTTGTGCTCGATCACCAGCACGCTGTTGCCGGTGTCTACCATGAGCTGGAGACAATCGAGCAAAATGGCGATGTCCTCAAAATGCAGGCCGGTGGTGGGCTCATCGAAAATGAGCAGCCGACGGGCCCCCTTTTCACCCAGATAACGGGACAGCTTGAGGCGTTGGGCCTCGCCGCCTGAAAATGTCGATATGGGCTGGCCCAGCCGAATGTAGCCCAGGCCTACGTCGGCCAGGGGCTTGAGGGCGGAGATGATTTTCTTGCGATCCTTGAAAAAAACGCGGGCCTGATCCACGGTCATTTCTAAAATATCATGGATATTGGCACCGCGGTACACCACATCCAATATATCAGGTTTGAATCGTTTTCCCCGGCAATCCGGGCAGGTGATGAGCACGTCGGACAGAAACTGCATTTCCACCTTTTCGTAGCCTTCGCCTTTGCATGTGTCGCAACGGCCGCCGTCGACATTGAATGAAAAATGACCGGGCCCAAGGCCAATGCGGCGGGCGCTTTTGGTGGCGGCCATGATTTTGCGAAGGGGGTCCATGGCTTTGGTATAAGTCAGCACATTGGCCCGCGGCGTACGTCCGATGGGCCGCTGGTCCACCAACTCCACCGATGCGATCTGTTCCGCCCCGCCGATGGCGGCGTGACGTCCCGGCTTGCCTTGAGATTCGCCCTGCAGGCGTTTGAGGCCTCTGAAGAGAATTTCTTCGGCCAGGGTGGACTTGCCTGAACCACTGACGCCGGTCAGGCAGGTGAAGCAATTCAGGGGAATGGCGGCGTCGATGCACTTTAAATTATGCGCTGCGGCACCTTTTATGGTCAGCCATTGGCCTTTTTGAGGACGGCGGCGTCTTTCCGGCCGCCGAATCTGCCGGCTGCCGTTAAGGTACTCGGCGGTCAGTGAACCCGCGGCCTGGTCCAGGGGGCCGAAATACGTGATCTCTCCGCCTTGTTCGCCCGCTTTAGGCCCGATATCGAGCAAGTTGTCGGCTGCTCGAATGATGGCCGGGTCGTGCTCCACCACCACGATGGTGTTGGGCAGATCACGGAGTCGGTGCAGGATGCCGATGAGCCGCTGGTTGTCCCGAGGGTGCAGGCCGATGCTCGGCTCGTCCAGCACATAGAGCGTATTGACCAGGGATGCCCCCAGGGCAGAGGCAAGGGCGACCCGCTGGACTTCGCCGCCGGAAAGGGTGCGTGATTGACGATCCAGGGTAAGATAGTCCAGCCCCACATCATGCAGATACCGCAACCGGCCGAGGATTTCTTCTAGGACCAGGGCGGTGGCCTCGTCCCAGCCGTTGGATGTCAGGGCGCTGAAGAACGTCAGGGCCCGCGAGACGTTCAGGGCATATATTTCGGCAATGGTTTTATCCGCAACGGTGTACAGCAGGGTGTGCGGCCTGAAACGCGACCCACCGCATGCCGGACAGATGTCATAGGAACGGAAACGGGATAGGTAGACACGCACATGCATCTTGTAGGTTTTGGTTTCGAGCCATTGGAAAAACCCGCGAATGCCATAGTAGTCCGGCGTGCCGTCCATGATGGCCGATTGCTGTGCCGGCGTTAATTCTGAAAACGGTTTGTGCACGGAAATGCGCTGGCGCCGGCAGAAATTTTCCAGCTCAAGGTACTCCGGGCGGCCGTCCTGAGCCGCTCCCCAAGGTTTTACGGCTCCCTGGGCGATGGAGAGCCCCGCATCCGGAATGATCAGCTCCGGGTCGATATCAATCACCCGCCCGAACCCGCGGCAGGTCTCGCAGGCACCGATTGGGCTGTTGAAAGAAAAAAGATTGGGCAGGGGGGGGCTGTAGTCCACATCACAATGGGGGCAGTGCAGTCTGCTGGAGAATGCCAGCCGTTCACGATCTTCGATCCATATATCCACACGGCCGCCGCCGAAACGTTGGGCGGCTTCGATGGAATCGAGTATCCTTTTGCGCTGCCGGCCATTGAGTGCAACACGGTCTGCGAGAATATTCAATGCGCCGGTGCCGTGATCCACGGGCCAGCGGGCCAACTCGACCACCTTTCCATTATGCCAGAGCCGGTCGTATCCAAGGGCCATGAGGTAACGCCGGGTTTTTTCACTTTCCTTTTCCACTGGAAAAGGAAAGGTAATCGCGGCATGGCCGGTTTTCGGCAGCTGCCGCCAGATGGCTTCGGGAGACTCCGGGTGCACCGGACGCCGGCAGATGCGGCAGTGCAGCGTTGCCCGCCGGGCAAAAAGCAGTTTTACATAATCGGTCAACTCGGTCATGGTCCCCACGGTGGAACGCGACGTGCGTACCGGATCTTTGCGGTCAATGGCGATGGCCGGCGGGATGCCCTGAATGCGTTCGGCACGGGGCCGGTCCATGCGATCCATGAACTGGCGGGCATAGGCCGAAAACGTTTCCACATAGCGACGCTGGCCTTCGGCATAGAGGGTGTCGAAAGCCAGGGATGATTTCCCTGACCCGGAAACCCCCGTAATCACGGTCATCTGGTTGAGGGGGATATCTATGTCAATATTTTTCAAGTTGTTCTGGCAGACGCCGCGAATTTCAATATGATCTGGCCGCATATTTTCCATCCTCGCTTTGATGCCGGCAGACGGTGCAGTTCATTCGCTTTGTCATTGTCGCCGGGACTGCTTGGCATTGGTATCATTACGACTTGCATCGCCCAATGATCGATGCCGGTTTTAATCTGGAACAGGTTGTGAAACCGGTTTTTACAATAAGCACAGATCGGCCAGATGAAATGGCGGAACGAAATATTGTCGGAAATTCACTGATCGGCTTTCGGCAAACGAGCCGGTGATCATTATGCAGGAAGCATCCAGCCCAATCCGCTTTCGCTTCTGAACCCGACAAAAAGGTGTTTTGGCTGTTTTTCCCGGGGGACGCTGGAAATACCGACAGCATCTGATCAGTGCCGAGCACACCATTTATGTCGGTGCTGGACGCAGCTGTGGGCCTGGCCGGCAGTCTGATTGTCGGACCGCCGGTTTATGACTGGGCCAGGGAGGCCAAGGGGTTCCCGAGGTGGAAACCGTGTATGAAGGAAGATACGGCGGTTGGTGGGTGTTTTGAGCCCCAGGGATATTCTGGGGGGCCTGCGGCAAGGACGTTTTGAAAAAGCACTCGTTTCAGCTGCCCAACGGGATGAACGGGGCTGAAGGTATTTTGGCACCGGTCCGGAACAGCGGCCGGATCCGGCAGACCCGGCGCTGTTTTTCCCTCCCCCGAATCGGGACCAGTGTGCCGCCGCACTAGTTGATCACGAAACTGACCCGCCTGTTTTTCGCCCACGCTTCTTCGTTGTGCTGCTGATCCAGGGGCCTTTCTTCACCCAGACTTTTTGTGGCCAGTTTGCCGCTGCTGATACCGAGACCAACGAGGTAGGCTTTGACCACTTGGGCCCGACGGGCGCCCAGCGCCAGATTGTAGGCTTCGGTGCCCCGTTCGTCACAATGGCCTTCGATCAGCACGGCAATGACGTCGGCATTGTCATTAAGCCATTGGGCTTTGAGCGCCAGCAATGCCTTGTTGTCAGGTCTCAGAGCGGCACTGTCGAAATCAAAATAGACATGGTCATATAAAAAACGGGCCTGCGCCTTGCCGGTTTCGTCAACGGTTTCTACCTGGGGGATTGGTTGCGGTTCCGGGGCCGTTGTTACCGGCTCGACCTGGGCAACAGGCTCAGGCTCCTGCTCCACGGCCGCCGGTTTCTGCATTATGGTTTTGCTGCAGGCGGTGACCGACACAATCAGTCCGGCCAGCAGCGCGATGGTTAAAATCCAGTGCGTTTTCATTTTCCTCTCCTCGTCGTTTACGATGGGGTGCCAAAGCCCAGTAACAGTGGTGGGTTTATATGGTAGAATGCTTTAAGCAATGCGCGTGCCATCGTTGGTCCAAGAGGTATTGATGGTCATTTGGAGAGGACATCCGCCCAAAAAGTCGCCAGTCATCCTCTTCCATCGCTGTATCTAAATCTTAAATCCTGTCTTTACAGCAGGTTACAATTTTGAGGGGGGGTACGGCTTCTGCCGCAGTGGTAACTTTCGGTCATGCCGCCAAAGGCGAGGTCCACAAACCGCGTCACGGTCAAAGTACCAATTTGCCATACGGGAAGTACCATTCTTGCGCATCCAGGCCTATAAAGAAGTGATTCATGCCATGAAATTCATGGATCATATTCCGAACCGCGGGGGCAAGGTCACCCTCCTGGATCGCGGGTTGGGCGGTCGCCTATTTTATGCCGGCGCTCCCCCTTGATCCGGCAGCCTATTCACAAGGGGGGTGATCGATTATTGCCGCGATCTCATGGCTTCTGCGTCAGGGATGCTCGATTTTCCGGGCTGCATGAACTGAATTTTGAACCATCGGCGTGCTTTACCCCTAAAGTTTTGCGGTTTTGACGTCGATAGGGTTGATATCAGGAATTCCTACTGGAGCAGTGGATGGTCAATGTAACTGGACAGGATCAACGGTTTGGCGATATCGCCGTCAATCTGGGTTTGATGAACCAGGAAAAACTGGATCGTGCCCTCGTGGTGCAGAAAATGATTATCTCCCGGACCAAGGTGCATATGCCCATCGGCAAAGTGCTCAAGGAGATGGGGGCGATCACCCAGGAGCAGATTGAAGCTGTTCTGAATATCCAGAAAGCCCAGAATTCCGGTTCCGCCCAAAATGATCCGAGTGATCTGCCGGAGTACGCCCCCAATGGTGACGGGACGGTTCAAGGGATCTGTCTGATTTTGTCCAAGGACAGGCTCAGCGCCACCTTGTGCCCCTCGGAAGAGGCCCCGAGCGGGCTTTCATTGGAGGCGGTCAAGCGCTTCCTGGCCGATCGCAAGGTGATTTTCGGGCTGGTAGAAGACGACGTTCTGTCGCAGTACCTGATGCAAGACCCCCTTCCGCAGGAACCGTTTGTCGTTGCCCAAGGCATTCCGCCGGAACCGGGCCGACCTTCCGAGGTGATCTACCACTTTGATACAGATCCAATGAGAATCGGCACCTTGACGGCCGACGGAACCATGGATTGGAGGAATCGCGGGGAGATACCCCATGTTGCCGTGGGCGATCTTCTGGTTGAAAAGACTCCTGGAGATCCGGGTGCCCCCGGCACCGGGATTTGTGGCGGTCAAATTGCGCCGCCGCGGATCCGTGAGCCCCAGATCAAATGCGGCAAGGGGACGGAGCGTTCCGAGGACGGTCGCCGGATCGTGGCAAAAATTAACGGCACCCCCAAACTGGGTTCCGACGGGAAAGTTACTGTTTTCGGCATGCTGCCCATCGAGGGCGATATCGGTGTGGAAACCGGGCATATCAATTTCGACGGCTATATCGAAGCCAGCGGCGGCGTCACCTCCGGATATTCGGTGAAGGGAAGGGGCTTGCGCATTGCAGGCATTCAGGATGCCGATATCCAAGTCGATGAGGATTTGAACTGTCTCGGCGGAATATACGGCTCTACGATCAACGTTGGCGGAAACCTCAAGGCCGGCCATATCCATAATTGCACCATCAAAGTGCTGGGCGACCTGGTGGTCAAAAAAGAGATTTATGACAGCACCATTGAAACCAACGGCCGCTGCCTGATTGGCGAAGGAAAAATTATTGCTTCCCGCATCGACGCCAAAAAAGGGGTTCACGCCAAAACGGTGGGTTCCGTTGCATCCAGTCCGTGTTCCCTCACCGTGGGGATAGACCGTAAGTATCAAAAAGATATGGCCCTTTACGAGGAAGAGCTGGGCGAATTGAAGCGGCAGAAAAAGGATGTCGGACAATCCGGCCCGGATATCCGTGAGCGCCTGGAATCTGTTGTGAAACAACTGGGAATCCTGACCCAGGAGCAAGATAACTTCATGGTGCAGAAGCGTCAGTTCGAGCAGCAACTGTGCGGTGAAGGACCCGCCCCGGTGGAAGATGACGAAGAGCGGTTGATGCTTGAGGAGATGATCCGTGAACTGGTCGAGAAAAATGAGTCCATGGAGGCCCAAATCGCCGATCTGATGAAAAAAGAGGACCAGTTTGAGAAACAGCTCTCCGGTTTTGAAAAAAGCCTGGTTACGCTGGATGAGCACATTGAAAAGACCAAAGAGAACATCTCATTGCTCGATACGACTTTGAAAGTCGATCCGGGCATCCCTGTGGTAAAAATCAGTGGGACTATTTATGCCAAGACGCATATCACAGCCCGTCACAAAGAGATGTTTCTTGACGAGAACATGCACAATGTCCGAATCGCCGAATCCTTGAGCGAGCTGGCAGGCCACAAGTACCAGATTAAAATCTCCAGCCTTCGATAACATACTGAAACTTAAAAATTAATTCGGATATGCCCTTCCTTGTGGCGGCTCGACCCGCGGCGATGTCTATTACCGGCAATTGACTTTCTGATCCCTTCGGTTGATAGTGGAGCCACCGCCCCCTTACAACCCTGTTTCAGTCAAGGAGACATCATGAAAGATGTGGTCATTGTATCTGCATGCCGGACGGCAATCGGTGCTTTTGGCGGAAGCCTGCGGGATGCCCATGCGGCCCAAATCGGCAGCTGCGTTATGCAGGCGGCCGTTGCCCGCGCCGGTATTGTGCCGTCCCTGATCGATGATGTGCGATTTGGATGCTGCATGGAGCCCGCGGACGCGCTCAACGTCACCCGCGTGGCGGCACTGCTGGCGGGTATCCCTGAATCCGTCACCGCTGTGACCGTTAACCGGGTGTGCATTTCCGGTATGGAGGCTGTGGTTTCCGGTATGGCCATGATTCAGTCTGGCATGGCTGAAGTGGTGCTGGCGGGAGGGCTCGAGCATATGTCCGGTGTGGCATATGAAGTCCCCGCGGCACGTTGGGGTTGCCGCATCCAGGATCAGGTTTTCGTTGATGCCCTCATGCGCCGGCTGCATTGTGGGTCTCACATCATTCCCCATCCGGAGACCGCCCCGGTTGCGGTGGACAGCGGTCCCATTGCCGGTTTTCACGGGAAACCGTATTTCATGGGGCATACGGCCGAATTTGTGGCGGCCCACCTGGGCATCGGCAGGCAGGAGATGGATGAAGTGGCCCTGCGGAGCCACAACAACGTGGAAGAGGCAACGGAAAAAGGGTATTTCAAAGATGAGATCGTTGCCTTTGAACTGGCGCGAAAAAAGAAAGCGCCACTGATATTTGACCGGGATGAACATTTCCGGCCGGGATTGACCCTGGCCGATTTGCAAAAGCTGCCGCCGGCCTTTATTCCCAAAACCGGGACGGTCACGGCCGGTAACAGCAGCGGAATCAACGATGGTGCAGCGGCCTTGGTGATTATGTCGGCGGAAAAGGCTGCAGCGCTGCAGCTGACGCCCCTGGCGCGCATTGCAGCAGTGGGCCGGGGGGCGTGCCATCCGGCTATCATGGGTCTATCGCCCGTACCGGCGGTAAACAACCTGACCCAACGGAGCGGTTTCCAAATCAGCGATTTTGAATTGCTTGAAGTCAATGAGGCGTTTGCCGCCCAGTATATCGGCTGCGAGCGCGAACTCGGGCTCGACCGTCGAATTACCAATGTCAATGGATCGGGAATCGGCCTGGGGCACCCTGTCGGGGCGACCGGGGCCCGGATCATGGTGACCCTTATCCATGCCCTCCGGCGCAGGGGCAAAAATCTTGGCCTGGCCACCCTGTGCGGAGGGGGCGGCATTTCCATGGCCTGTGCGCTGGAAATCATCTAGATTCGGGTTTATCCCCAACGAACAATACTGTGATGCCTCCGGTCAGGGGCCGGTAGCGAATATTGACGAATCCGGCCCGGCGCATCATGGCGCTGAATTCAGCCGGTGCCGGAAAGCGGGCGACGGATTCAGGCAGGTAGGTATAGGCAAACCGGTGTTTTGAAAAAAAGCGGCCGATCAATGGCAGCAGGCGCTGGAAATACAGCAGGTAGGCCTGGCGCATCGGATTTGTTGTGGGCGTGCCCAGTTCCAGTATCGCCAGCCGGCCTCCCGGCTTGAGTTGCCGGTTAAACGCATTGAGCACGACCTGTTTATTCTGGATGTTGCGAATGCCGAAAGCCATGGTCACCGCGTCGAATTGACCGGGACCGAAAGGCAGCCGGAACGCATTGGCGGCGGCCAGCTGAATACAGCTGCCGAATGGCGCTTTTTTAATTTTGGCAATGGCCCGATGCAGCATGCGAGGCGCGAAATCGACTCCGACGACACGCACATCCCCTTTGAACCGGCGGAGGATTTCCAGGCCCACATCGGCTGTTCCGCAGGCGGCGTCAAGCACCCGGGCGCCACTGACCAGGCCCAATGCCGATACCAGCGTCCTGCGCCAGTAGATATCCTGGCGCAGACTGAGCAGTCGGTTTAAAAAATCATAATGCGGTGAAATGCCGTCGAACATCCGACGCACAAAATCAAGTTCGTTTCGTTTCATTGACAACCTGGGGTCTTGCATTAGTTTTTTGCATCGTTTACAAGTATTCGTTTTGCGTTTGATGCCCGAAACCATATCTTTGGTGGTAATGGTTCGGGACCATCTGTTCCTAACATAGAAATAAAACCCGCAACAAGGGGCAAGCAGAAAGTTACATGGCAGCTAAACGGGACTATTACGAAGTACTGGGCGTATCGAAGGACGCATCTGAAAGCGACCTCAAAGCCGCTTATCGCAAGCTGGCGCTGAAATTTCATCCTGACCGCAATCCTGGCGACAAAAGTGCAGAAGACAAATTCAAGGAAGCGGCCGAAGCATACGAAGTGCTCCGTGATCAGCAGAAGCGTCGAATTTACGACCAGTATGGCCACCAGGGACTCGAAGGCCAGGGTTTCAGCGGTTTTGGCGGCTTTGAAGATATTTTTTCAAGTTTCGGGGATATTTTCGAGGATTTTTTCGGTTTCAGCTCCAGGGGGCGATCTGCCAGCCGGACCCAGCGCGGCAGCGACCTGCGCTATGATATGGCCCTGGATTTTATGGATGCCGCCTTTGGTGTGGAAACCACCATTAAGCTGGACAAGGCCGAGACCTGCCCTGAGTGCGATGGCAACGGCGCCGAGCCGGGAACCGAGCCGCAGTCCTGTCCCCAGTGCGGTGGTGTGGGGCAAGTCGGCCGCAGCCAGGGTTTTTTCACCATCCGTACCACCTGCCCCCAATGTCGGGGAAATGGGCAGATTATCGCCAATCCGTGTAAAACATGCAGTGGCCAGGGAAAGATTTTGAAGACCAAATCGGTTTCCGTTAAAATTCCCGCCGGTGTGGACAGCGGTTCCCGACTGCGTCTATCCGGTGAAGGGGAGGCCGGTGCTTATGGCGGCCCGGCCGGGGATCTTTATGTTTTTCTGCAGGTCAGGCCCCACGATTTTTTCCGGCGGGACGGCAGCGATGTCATTTGCCAGATCCCCATTTCCTTTGTGCAGGCAGCCCTGGGAGATAAAATCAAAGTGCCCACCCTGACTGGTGAAAAGACGCTGCATATTCCCAAAGGAACCCAGCCGGGAGAGCTGTTCCGTTTCCGGGGCGAAGGTATTGCCTCTCTGCGAACCGGGCGCCCCGGCGATCAGATCATTCAGGTTGCCATTAAAACCCCGACACATATCAATAAAAAACAGGAAGCCCTGCTCAAAGAATTTGCCAGGCTCGAAAAGGCCAAGCTCAGCAGCCGGTTGAAGAATATCCTGAAGGGCGATGTATCCAAGGCTGCCAATTGATGGAGTCCATCCATGTTTGAATTGAAAATATTGACTCACTTCGCCGCGGCCCATCAGCTGACCATGGTGGCCCAAAAATGCGAGAATCTCCACGGGCACAATTGGCATATCGAGGTGTGTGTTCAGGGTGAAAAGCTCAACGATGCGGGGGTGCTGATCGATTTCGGGGAGATCAAAGCGGTTGTCGCCGGGATCATTAATGAGCTGGACCACAAATTTCTCAACGAGCTGGAGTGCTTCAACGGCGCACCGTCATCGGAAAACATCGCCGTTTATATTGCTGAAAGTGTCCAGGAAAAATTCAGCGGCACGAAAATCCGGGTCAGCCGGGTAACGGCCTGGGAATCGGACAACGCCGCAGCCAGCTACATTCCGTGAATTTGAAAACCCAAAGATCAAAATCCAAATGTCAAATGAAGGCATTCTGTAGATTTTAATGAATCCGCTTACTGTCAACCGTTTCCGGATGGACACGATCTATTCTCAGGCGCCATCAATTCATCCCGGGTGATCAATGCCTGGGCTTCCGGCACATGCTTTTGAATATTTTCCAAACCGCCCTCCTGGCGATCCACCAGCACAACCGATCCGACGACGTTCAAGCCCTGCGCCCGAGCGCGTTCGATGGCCTGAATGGTTGATCCACCCGTTGTCGCCACATCGTCAATGACCACCACCCGCGCGCCTTCGGCCAGATCACCTTCCACCCACCGGGCGATGCCATGATCTTTTTTCGTTTTTCTGATGGAGAAGGCGTTTATGGGCTGTCCCTTGATTTCAGAAGCGAATGCCGTTGCCATGGCAATGGGGTCCGCGCCGAAAGTGAGCCCGCCAACACCGTCCGGATTCAAACGTCGAATGGCCTCAAACATCAGGTGCCCCACCAGATACATTCCCCGGGGACTGAGGGTGGTCGGCTTGCAATTGACATAGAATCGGCTCAGTCTGCCGGAAACAAGCTTGAATGACGGCTCCACCGTATATTTGAATGATTTTTGGCGCAACAGGGCGATCAATTCCTTTTTCATGGGCCCTCCATTGGGTCGAATTATAAGAAACACTTGATTTTAAAGCACTTGTCAGATAATAAAGCCTCCACTGAAAGGAAGAAGCCGAATTCTGGATTCCAGTGGAGGCTGAGCAAGGAAAACTGGAGGCAGCACTCCTTGACCTCTTTGCGGTTCATAGCAGGTATGGCCCGGGGGGTCAATTCCGCTGACCCGTCAAATCCCCTGCTGCAACTGCCGCGGGCCTGATTTCCAGCATGATTGGACGCAGATGGTCCCATGATCGAAGCCAACAGCAATGCCATCATTCGAATGTTTCATGTCCACAAGCGTTACGGCGCCAAGTTTGCCCTTCACGACCTGACCCTGGACATCCAGAAAAACGAATTTCTTTTTGTCACCGGACCCAGTGGGGCGGGAAAGACCACTTTGCTGAAACTGCTCTATTTGGGGCAAACACTCACCGAGGGGCAAATTCTGGTGGATGGCGTCAACCTGTCGCGTATCGATCGAAAAGGCATTCCCCTGTTGAGGCGTAAATACGGCATTATTTTTCAGGACTATAAGCTGATACCCACCAAGACCGTATACGAAAACGTGGCCCTGGTGCTGGAAGCCGCCGGCCGAAAGCCGCGCCTGATTGAAAAGAAGGTCAGAAGCGTGCTGCGTACAGTGGGCATGGAAGATCGAATGAAATCTCTGCCGTTGAGTCTTTCCGGTGGAGAGCAGCAGCGTGTGGCCGTAGCGCGGGCTGTGGTGGGCGATCCGAAAATCATTCTGGCGGACGAGCCTACCGGCAGCCTGGATACGGAGTCGGCGGGTATTATTCTGGCTTTCCTGGATGATTTTCACAGTCGTGGGGCAACGGTTCTTCTGGCCACCCATGATCAGGAATTAATAAAAAAGGGGGGCGCCCGGGTGGTCCAACTGCGTGAAGGCCGCCTCTGGTCGAATGTGCCGCTTTAAAAATATTGAGTCGCCATGAAACGTTTCTACTACCGCGCCATTAAAGATATTCTGGAAAATCGTTTCCTGACGGCCGTCACAGTGGCGACCATCGCCCTGTCCATTATGATCGCCGCGGCCTTCGCCCTGTTTTTCATCAATGCCGGCGATATCCTGAACCTGTGGCAGAAAGGTATTCGCATGATGGTTTACCTCAAGCCGGACACCTCCGAAGCCGGTCGCCTGGATACCAAGTTCAAACTGCAGAGCATTTCCAGCGTTCAGGAGGCCCGCTTTATTTCCAAAAATGAGGCCATGGAAAAACTCAAGGGCCAGATGGCGCATCATGCCGCTTTGCTCGACAACCTGAAAGAGAACCCGCTTCCCGACGCATTTGAGGTTTCTCTGAAGCCTTCGGCACAGAAAAGTGAGGAACTCGCCTTTCTGGCCGAACGCCTGAACACCCTTCCCGCTGTGGCCGAGGTGGAGTACGGCCGGCAATGGATTCACCGTTTTACCGGTATTATCAACCTCTTTCGGCTGGCCGGATACGGTATCGGCACGATGTTTTTCATGGCCACGGTGTTTATTGTGGCCAATACCATCCGCCTGGTGCTTTACTCCAGGCGCGATGAAATAGAAATTATGCGGCTGGTGGGGGCCACCGACCGTTTTATCAAAATACCCTTTTATCTTCAGGGCATGATCCAGGGCGGGGCGGGGACGATGATCGGGCTGGTCCTTTTGTTCGGGGGGTACTTTTCATTGACCCGCCAGTTTGACCCGGGCGTTTCCACCGATTTCATCACCCTGCGGTTTTTTACACCAGCGGTTTGTGCCGGCAGTATTTTTGGCGGAATCAGCGTCGGCTGGCTGGGCAGCTGGGTGTCGCTCAAGCAGTTTATGAAAAATTAATTTAGCGCTTTGACATTTGATCATTCAGGATGAATTTTAGAAAGGTGATCGCATCGGCCCTGACGGCTTTGGGCCTTCTTATCTGGTCCAGCCCGGCCGGATGCCAGGAGATCGGCACCATTCAGGTTGCCGATCTCAGGCTGAGGTCCGGTCCGGGGAAGGCGTATCGCATTATATCCCGGCTGGAGAAAGGGACCACCGTTTCCATTATCGGTCACGAAAAAGGCTGGTTGAAAATTGAGCACGGTCAGCAAACCGGATTCATCTTCAATTCCCCCGAATTCATATCCCTGGTGAAACTGCCCAATGGCCCCCCTGCACAGGCATCGGATGCATTAAAGCCGGCACCTGTCAGGGCCGATAATGTTGAACGGCGGTTAGATGAGGCCAAATCGGACCTGGCCGACATTGCACGTAAAGAGCGGGAGGTCCTGGACGCCTTCAACGATGCCGAAGAGGCGCTGAATCGGGTGCGGGAGCAGGTCCGTGAAACAACTTCGGAACTTGATGGTTTGAATGCCGAGATCGCGGAAATCGAGCATCGTTCCGCTGAACTGGCAAAAGAGATTCGTATCGGCGAAGTTTATGCCGCCAAACGGCTGGTGGCCCTTTACAAGCTCAATTGGCTGGGACGGGTTCAACTGCTGGCGACAGCGGATTCATTTTTTGACTTTATCAACCGCAAAGTGTCGCTGGAGCGCATACTGGGGCAGGACGAATCCGTTCTGGAAGCGCTGAATAACAATAAAAGGGCACTGGAGACGCTCTTGACCCGCCTCAACGCCAACAAGGCGGAAAAGCGATCCCTGGAGATCGCGCTGAAAGAGCGCGCCGGCCAGCTCGGTGTCCGCCAGGGCAGGCGAAAAACGCTTCTGGATGCCATTCGAAGTGAAAAAGCGCTGGGATTGGCCGCGCTCAAATCGTTGCAGGAGGCGGCCCGCAGCCTGGATGACACCCTTCGGCAAATCGAACCGTCTGCCGTACCGGATGGCGCCCAGCCGGGAACCCGGACCAGCGCGAAGTCGTTTATCCAAACCAAAGGCTTGCTCAGTTGGCCCGTAAAGGGTAAGATAATTTCATTTTTTGGCCCATACCGCGATAAAAAATATGCGGTGACCAACTTTCAGAGTGGTATCAATATTCAAGCCGAACGAGGTGAGCCCATACGGGCCGTATCCCAAGGGCATACCATTTTTGCCGGCTGGTTCAAGGGATTTGGCAATATGATGATTCTTGATCACGGCAATCATTATTATACGGTCTATGCCCATCTTGAAGAGGTGTTCAAAGTCAAAGGCGATCGTGTGGAAAAAGGTGAAGTCATTGCAACGGTGGGCGATTCCGGATCATTGATGGGACCGGCCCTTCATTTTGAAGTCCGTCATCACGGCAAGCCGGTGGATCCCCTGGCGTGGATTCAAAAGGGGTAAAATAAGGAGTCCAATCATATGAGGCAAACGAACAGAGCATTTCGCTGGGTACTCGTCGGTGTGTTCGCCATGGCGGTGGCCATACTGGGCCCCGGCGTATACCGGGGAATGACCGACAACCGGGAGGAAACCTACGAGGGGTTGAAGGTCTTTTCCGATGTCATTGATCTGGTGGAAAAAAATTATGTCGACGAAGTGGCGCCCAAGAAACTGATCGAAAATGCCATTCAGGGTATGGTGGGCAGCCTGGATCCCCACTCGTCATTGCTGACCCCGGAGGCGTTCAAAGAGTTGCAGATCGATACCCAAGGTGAATTCACCGGCATCGGCATCCATGTGACCATGCGGGACAATCTGGTTACGGTGATTTCCCCCATCGACGGCACCCCGGCCTATGAGGCGGGCATCAAAGCCGGAGACCGGATTGTCAAGGTTGACGGTACGGCTACCGATAATCTTCGTGATGCCGTTAAACGCATGCGCGGTCCAAAAGGGACCAAAGTGATCATTACCGTGATTCGCGAAGGGGAACCCAAGCCCCTGGATTTTGATCTGGTGCGGGATGTTATTCCTATCCACAGTGTCAAGTCCACGGCCATAAAGCCCGGCTATGGCTATGTCTGGGTCACCCATTTCCGGGAAAACACTTACGATGATCTGGTGCAGGCACTGGATCAACTGGAAGCGCTCGATCCGCCGATGAAAGGTTTGGTTCTGGATTTGAGAGACAACCCCGGCGGCGTGTTGGATCAGGCCATTCGCATTTCCGACCTGTTCCTGGAAAAAGGGGTGATCATGTCCAGCAAGGGTCGGCTGAAACGATACAACCGGACCTACCGTGCGCGCAAGGACGACAGCAAGCCGCGACCCTATCCCGTGGTTGTGTTGATCAACGGCGGCAGCGCAAGCGCCTCGGAGATCGTCGCCGGAGCCTTGCAGGACCAGAAACGGGCCCTGATCGTTGGGACCACGTCATTTGGCAAAGGGTCCGTTCAGTCCATCGAAAATCTGAGGGACGGCTATGCCCTGAAATTGACCATTGCCCGTTATTACACGCCCAGTGGGCGCTCCATACAGGCCAAAGGGGTTGAACCCGATATCGTTGTGGTCCATAAAATTCTGGAAGAGGAGCCGGTGGAACAGAAACGGCTGTTCAAGGAAAAAGACCTGAGCAACCATTTGGATGCGGAGCCGGGTAACCCGGAAGAGGTGGAAAACGGGGAAAAGGACGCTCCCGAAGCGGATCGTCCGGACCAGGATGCCCCGCTGCGGCTGAGCCCATTGAATGCCGAACGACTGATGATGGACAGTCAGGTCCGGCGCGCCATGGATATTCTGGTCAGCTACGATATTTTCAAGAAACTTGGCAATGGCTAAAAAACGTGTGAACCCGGTTCGGCGGCCCCGGAAAAAACCAACCCGACGGGCCGGGTCTTCCCTGGTCGTGATAAAAACCCTGGGTGTTCTGGCCGTCCTGCTGGTGATGGTTTGCGGTGTCGGTCTGCTGGCCCGCCATTTCATCAAGAATCCACCGGCGGACGTGCCGCCGTCGGTCCGACTGCCGGTGCCGTCCAAGCCGTTGGGTCCCTCCCCGGTCCAGAATGCGGAAAAGCCCAGATACGAGGTCTTTCCCACCCGGACCCACCCGCCCAAGCCGCTGGATAAGCTACCGCAGCTTCCAGGCGATCGCCCACCCCTGGTGGCCATTGTGGTGGATGACATCGGTTATGACCGCCATACTGCCGACCAGCTGTTGTCCCTTGATGCGCCTTTGACCTTTTCCATCCTGCCCTATGGTCCCTACAGCCAGAAACTGGCCGCCGAGGCAAAATCCAAAGGCCATGAAATCATGCTGCATCTGCCCATGGAACCCCTGGAGTTTCCCGATGTCAACCCGGGTCCCGGAGCCTTGTTGAGCCAGATGTCCCCCGATGAATTAATTGCCCAACTCGTTGACAATCTGGACCGCCTTTCCGGTCTTAAAGGGGTTAACAATCACATGGGGTCAAGCCTTTCCACTTCCCCCGAGCGGATGCGCCAGATATTTTCCGTTCTCAAAAAACGCGGGCTCTACTATATTGACAGCCGCACAACGGCCGACACGGTCGCGCGCGCTTGCGCTCAATTGCTGCAGCTCCCTTTTGCCGAAAGGGATGTGTTCATCGATCATCTGGAAAATGAAAAATTTATCCGCAGCCAGCTCAAACTCCTGATCAAACGGGCCCGCCATCAGGGATATGCCGTGGCAATCGCACACCCCCATGCCATCACCTATCGGGTGCTTGCCGATGTTCTGCCGAAATTGAAACAGACGGTGGAACTGGTGCCGGCCTCAATGGTCGTGGAGGCCGAGATGGCGGCCAATATGGCCAGGGCCCAGGCATCGCGTAAGATTGCCGGGCATCTGGAACCGTAAAAACGCCTCGACAAACCGTCATTCAGACCCCATAATTAATGGTAGTCACGCCCTAAAAAAACCGCCAGGCTGTTTTTTTGCTCAATCAAGCGGCTGGTTGGATTCATGCCCTACCCCAACAGACAAGAGGTGCTCAATGCCTGAAAAAAATGGGCCCCGCAAGAATCCGGAGGCGCCCGCCATGGACTGGGGGGAAATGCTGGCTCAATTCTGGGAGCCCCTGATGCCTGCACTGAGCGGGATATTTAACCCGCTCCGCTTTCAATCGCAAACAGACCCCAAAGGCCGTATGGATGAGGCCCTGGCCTCCAGCGCAAAAGCGTGGCAGACGCTTTTCGGTTCAGTCAGTGACCCCGGTGGGATGGAACATTTCATGAAGGCGGCCCAGGTCGCGCCGGATATCGCTTTTGGTTTGAGCCAGGCATGCCTGCAGTCATTCGCGCGGTTTCAGGAACAGGTGAACACCTGGATCAGCAAGCGGGGGGCGGGCCACGCCGGTTTGGATACCCAGGAATTGGACAAGGCGTTCATTCGGCAATGGACCCATACCTACGAGGAGGAGTTGAGCCGTTATTTCAAGATCCCCCAGATCGGGCTAACCCGGTTTTATCAGGAGAGGGCGCTGGCTGCGGCAGATAAGTTCAATGTCCTTCAGACGCGTATGTCCGAATTCATGCACCTGCTCTATCTGCCTCTGGAAAAGTCTTTCAACCAGTTGAAGGAAAAAGTGGTTGAAATGGCCGAGACCGGCGCCGTGGATGAAAAATCAAAAACGTATTACAACATTTGGATCAAGTTGCTGGAGGCCCAGTACATGAAACTGTTTCAGCAGCCTGAATATTCCGCGGCCATGGGCCGGACCTTGGAAGCGCTGCATGAATTTTCGACGGCCCGGCAGGCCATGGTAGACGACGTGCTAAAAATATACGCCATTCCCACCCAGAAGGAGCTGGATGAGCTGTACAAGGAGATCCATCTGCTGAAAAAGCGATTGCGGGCCTGTGAACAAAAGGGTTGACCGGTTGCATGGTTTTGTACGCTGAAACAAAAACGACAACGGAAGGACTACCCCATGGCATCCCCCAAAATACCCGTTGATCTGATCTTAAAAAACCTTGCCCAAGAGGCCGAGTCTGCCCAAAAAAGAATGGGAAAAGCGACAGACATCCTGCTTGGGGAACTCGATGCCGAGATCGCCCCGACGCCTTACACCGTCGTTTATCAGCAGGATCGCGTCCGGTTGAAGCATTATTCTTCGGTAAACCCAAAGAAAATCAAAACCCCCCTTTTGCTCATTTACGCGTTAATCAACCGGGAAACGATGCTCGATCTGCAGCCGGGGCGCAGTGTGGTCCAGAATTTTCTGGAGCAGGGGATCGATGTTTTCATGGTTGACTGGGGCTACCCCACACGCAAGGATCGCTATCTGGATATCGATGATCATGTAAATGGCTATATCAATGATATTGTCGATTTTATTTGTGAGAAAAACAAGATATCCAAAGTCAATATCATGGGCATTTGCATGGGCGGGACCTTCAGCGTCATTTACGCTTGTCTGCATCCGGATAAAGTTAGGAACCTGATCACCACAGTGACGCCGACCTATTTCGATATCGACACAGGGCTTCTGAATATCTGGATGCGATCGGTCAATGTGGATCAAATGGTGGACACTTACGGCAACATTCCGGGGGATTTCCTGAACTTTGGTTTTCTGTTGCTCAATCCGGCGCGGTTGATGATCGACAAATATGTCGCGTTTTTTGAAAATATGGCGGATAAAACGTTTGTGGAAAATTTCGTGCGTATGGAAAAGTGGATTTTCGACAGCCCCGATATTCCGGGTGAAACCTTCCGCCAGTTCATCAAGGATTGCTATCAGCGGAACCTTTTGATCCAAAACAAAATGGTGGTGGGCGGTAAACGGGTCAATCTCAAGAAACTGACCATGCCGCTGCTCAATGTTTATGGTAAATTCGATCATCTGGTGCCGCCGGAGGCCTGCGAAAAACTCACCGCCGCAGTGGGCAGCCGCGATACGGTGGATATCTGTCTGAATACGGGCCATATCGGCATTTATGTGAGCTCGAAGACCCAGAGAGAATTTGCCCCGAAGATCGCCTCGTGGCTCAAGGATAGAGACATGGCCGCGGCCCCCGGAAAAAAGCGCCGCCCGGCAACTTCGAAACCCAGGCCGGCCAAAGGGTCCGCGGGGAAGATCCCTGAGCGAAAACCAGCGGCGGCATCCGAATAAAGACCAACACGCCATGCATGATCAGCAATGACCCAAGGGAAAAGGAGATGTCCATGACCAAGGAGAAAGACTATTTCCAGACATTTTGCAAACTCAGCGAAGCCTTTGGAACGGCGGCGACCATGGACGGGCTGTTGAACATGATCGTGAAAAGCGCCACGGAAGTCATGAAAGCCAAGGCAGCCTGTCTCTTCCTTACGGATTACAAGCAAAATGTATTTGTTCCCGCTGCCCAGTGGGGCCTTTCCGACACCTACCTGCATGCCAGTCCGATACAGGCCAGGACCGTGGTTGCCGCTTTGAAAAAGAAGGGGCACCTCTTTTTTGAAGATGCCACCGCCGATCCGCGCCTGGAGCATCATGACGCCAAGAAAGCAGAAGGTATCGCCTCTATATTGACGGTGGCGGTCATGGTTGATGATCGCTGCATCGGGGTGCTGTCCCTGTATACGGCGCAACAGCGACATTTTTCCGATGACGAGGTCACCTTTCTCAAGGCCCTGGCCACCAGCGGCGGTATCTCCGTCAAAAAAGCCCGTATGCTGAGACGAATTGAGCGCAATGCCTCCCTTTTTCTGGAACTTGCATCGGCCATCAATTCGAGCCTGGATATCAAGCAGATCCTGAACAGCATGTCTGAAAAAACATGCCATGCACTGGGCATGAAGGGTGCCACCATCCGGCTGCTCAATGAGGACAAAGGCGACCTGGACCTGGTGGCCGGGTATGGTTTGAGTGACGCTTTTCTGGCCAAGGGGCCGGTTTCTGCGGATAAAAGCGTGGCCGACGCGTTGAAAGGGAAAACGGTGGTTATCGAAGATGTTGCCAAAGACAAGCGCCTGCAATACCTGGATGCCACAATACGGGAAGGGATCGCCTCCATGGTGTCTGTGCCCATTCGCTCCCGCGATCGGGTGATCGGTGTCATGCGTCTCTATTCAGAGTGCGTTCGCAAGTATCCGCAGGATTTTATCACCACCATAGAAGCCTTGGCCCATACCGGTGCGCTGGCCATTGAGAACGCCTCCATGTATCTGGCCCTCCAGGAAGACAAGAAGAGCCTGGAGGAAGATATCTGGAGCCACAGGTCCTATTTTTAGAAAAGGAGCCCATAATGGAACAATTGCATGCCCTGAAACAGATGATTCAAATGAACAAGATGGCATTTGACAACAGCTACAACATGATGATGAGTGCCTTCGAGCAAAACAAACTGATGTTCAATGCCTATCTTTCCCAAACCTCCGGGCTGCCCGCCGAAGGCCAGAAAGCGGTGGAGGAGTGGATGAAATCCTACAAAAAGGGCTGTGAAGAGTTCAAGCGCATGATCGATGCAAGTTACGAGTCACTGGATGAACAGCTTTCCAAGATGCAGCCGTAAACCGCCGCCATCGCCGGCGGCTAAAAAGGGATGGCTTGCCGGATCCGTTTCCCTCAGGGCGCCCCGGGTGCCAGGTCCAGCACTGCGGCCACCTGTGCTTCAATGTCGCGGGTGGCTGTCAGGCGGCGTTGGGCGGTCATTTTTTGCATGGCCCTGAACGCCCGTCCCTGGATGCGGTCCTTTCCCACCACCAGGCGGATGGTTGCCTGTAGCAGGAAAAAGCTGAGCAGCAGGACAATGGCGATGGTCAGGACGGCGTGCAGAAAGAAGTCCGATGTCAGATATCGTCCGTTGAAGAATCCCCATGCCGTCAGCCAGCCTACATATCCCATCAGTGCGATTGCCGGCAGATTGAAGAGCACTTGAAGAACAAAATGGCTGAGGCCCCCGGCATAGCGATGGATTTGTTTGTCCAAAGCCTCGGACCACAATTGATCCAAGGCCTGCCCCACATCATCATGGACCGGGTCCAGGTTTTCCAGGGTACGCACGGCCGGATCGAAGCCGCCATTGACCAGCATGCCGGCGATATCCGGCCAGCGGGTCAAAAAAGATTTCCGGAATCGGTCCATGGCGGCATCTACACGAACACCGTCGGTGAGCATGTCCAGGGCCGAGCGGCTTTCTTTAAATCGTTTCCATGAAGAGAAGGCCCCCCATAATTGCCGCAAGGGGTTTCCCACCCGCAATAGGGCTGCCAGACCGCCTCCGAAGACGATGAGGCGGGACCAGATGGCCACCAGCCAACCCACAGGGCCCAGCCAGCGCTGTGCCAGCGACTGGTAAAGACGCACATTCACTCCCAAAACCTGGTGGCGGTCGTCGGCGTTCAGGAGGCTCAGCGCAGCCTGGAAGGCGGCATGCTCGGCATCCCCCAGCGCCTGCCTGGCTGCCGCCAGCTCGGGTTTGCTTGCGGTTGCGGCATCCCCTGCCTGTGACAAAAGATAGGCGCTGATGCGGCCGGCATTGGCGATGCGGTGGTCCCGGCCGGCATCCGGCCGGTTCAAAACGTCCCGCAGGAAGGATTCAAGACGGCGATATTGATCCAGGTCATGTCTCGGTTTGGCCTGATCGTCCCATTCCGGGTTTTTTAGGTGCCGCCGGGCGGATATGAGCAGCACCATTTCGGGCTGTGTGTCCCAGGCTTTATCCAGGTAGGTTTCGAATTCAGGTCCGATGACATCGCCGAGTTCGGTTTCGCTTTGACGGTCGCATTTGTTGACCACGGCCACCAGGGAAGCGCCGCTGAACCGGCGGACCAGCCCGGCCATGAAATCGGCATGGTCGCGCCGCTTGGGGTTTTGGGCGTCAAAAACGCAGATCAGTACATCGGAGCGCGCCACCACCTGGTTCAGCAATTTCAGGTGCTCCGGGCTTTGGGTGCTGTCGGTGTCCGGGGTGTCCACCAGGATCAGGTGCGCCAGCCCGTTTGAAGCCGACCCGGGCAGCATGACCATATTGTCGGGGTCAATGGGGCCCAGGGCCTGTCGTACGGCATGCGCATCATCGCTCAAGACCGCGAGGCGCCTTGTGGTCGGACGCTGGCGTCCCACGCGAGACAGGTTGTCCTTACCGGCCAGTGCGTTAAAGAGGGTGGATTTGCCGGCCCCCGAAGGGCCGATGAGGGTGACCACAAGACGGCCGTCGATGCGTTCCTGCATGGCGGAGATCATTCGCTTGGCTTCCTGGGCCTGTCGACGCAGGATGGCTGCCGGCTGCCACAGGGGCATATTGTCGAGGCGCTTTTCAAGATCGCGTATGCGCTGGACATGTTTTTCGATCTGGCCCATTGTATTCAAGGCCGCCACAAGGGGGTTGGCCATGGGGTGACTCCTTTATGGCTCCTTTGAGGTGCCGTCGATGGCTGTTGTTGCGCCGGTTTCCCTCAGGAGCGCGGTGGCGCGCTCCTGGGCGCTGGACAGCCGGTCGAAAATCGCTCCGGTGATATGGCGTTCGAACAAGGCCTGAACCGTTTTGAATTTGTGGGCCAGCCAGGTGCGTGCCAGGGGTGCCAGCAATTGCTCCAACTGGCGGTGGTCCGCCTTGGACATGCCGGCGGTTGCCGGTATGGCGATCAACGCATACAGGTCGTGAAGTCCCAGCAGGCCGGTGAGCTTGATTTTGATGCCGGCGGCACCGACCGGATCGCCGGTATGCAGGATGTAAGTCACTGCCGCTGTTGCCGGAATGACGTTGAGGAAGGCGGCAAAGGTCTGGCGAAGCTGATCCACCACGCCCATCCGGGAGCGCAACGCATCGGCCAGGGTTTTAAGGTCGTCGTCCAGTTGTGACGACCAGCTCAACACGGCCTCCTTCTGGGCCAAAATGATGTCGAGGGTCGTATTCCACGGTTTGCGGCGCAACGCAAGGCGCTCCGTTGTCACTACTGCCGGTGCCTCGATCTGTCCGTTTTCCAAGGATAATCGGTCGTCGATACTGCTATGGTAAAGGCGGTTTGCGGCGGTGATCAAGTCTATTTCGACCTTCCGGGCCAGGTCGTCCTGCGACGGGAGAGACGGGGGCGCCGCCCGGCCTTCTTTGAAATGCCGAACGGTTTTGAGGAGCGCTTTCATGGGCCACTGGATTGCCGATCCGGTGCGTCGCATCAGCTTAATATGGGCCGGATCGCTTTTTAGCCAGAGCTGGGCGAATCGGCGCAGGACCCGGTCGGTGGGAAAGTGGGAAAGCGCCGTTTGAACACATTGGTTTTGCTTGTTTTGCAGCACCTGCCGGTACTGGTTCGATTCGAAAAGTACGGTGGAAAGCGTGTCGGTCATCTGCCGCCCCTGGTCCGCCGCATCCTTGATCATGCTTGCCAGCAAACGGCTGCGCAATGCGGCCGTGTCCAGATCGGCCAGGTCCTGGGCCAGGGCGGCCGTTGTGCCGGCGACCGGTTTGAGCGCCATAGTGGTTTCACCCGCCGCCACGGCGTTGTCCTCATCAGCCCGGTAGATGCCCAGGACGTTCGCATTTTCGCTGCTGCCGTAAATGTTGCCTGCAACCACGCCCGCGTGGTCCCGAACGTCGTCGTCACTGAAGCTGGGATACACACGGTACACCAGATAGCACGGGCGTGTGCCCATCCCGGTGAGCATGCGCGCGATAAAATCAGTATTGTCCAGGTTGTTGTACGTGGCATTGGTGAAAATGTAGATAAACACATCGGCGGCTTCCAGGCATTGGCGTGCAAGGTCGCGGTTGGCGTAAGCGCCTTTGGCCCCGGTATCGATATCCGGGGTGTCCAGCAGCACCAGGTTTTGCGGGATGCCGGCGCTGTGGCAATAGAGCGGATTACCAGGGAGCAGCAGTTGATCCTGCGCTTCCAGGGGAGACGGCTGTGCACCGAACGCCTCGGACAAAGGGCCCTGGAGGACCCTGGAACCCGCAATGCTGTCATGGATGGCGATCAGCACCCGCCGATTCAGTCCGGCGCGGCCGCCGGTGGGCGAGACCGGTGTGCCGGCCAGGGTGTTGAACAAGGTAGATTTTCCGGCAGACCCGCCGCCGCAAATAGCCACTACTACCGGAAAATCGGGATCGGTCCGGGGAAGAATTTTTCCATCCAGGGTCCTGATCCAGTGATCGAATGCGGGCCCCAGTTCAATGTTGAGTATTTCTGCCGCCTCGGGAAGGCACCGGCGCATTGTCTTCAGGGCAGATATCGTATCAGGCGTTTTGGGCATGGGTCAATAATTACCATGTTCACGGGGCTTTGCAACCCCTGTTCTGCATATTCTCCAGAAGTTCAGGTGGGGGCGGCAGTACGATTTCGAACCGCCGGCGGCTGTTTTTGGAGCCATACGCTGCGCCCCGCTGCCGTTACGTCTGGGCAACACTTTGGGTGAACGGGCGTTATTTACCGTCGTTCGCGAATTACGGAAAAAGGATACTGTATTGACAGCCGGCTATGGCGGACTACACTATTGAAACAGTAATCCCAACAGTAAGGGAACGACGCTGATGGCATGGCAACGGTGTACGGGAATCCGCGGGAAAGTTTTCATTCCTGAAAGACAGCACGACGTTCAAAGCGTTCGCTGCCCGGATTGTTTTATTTGCCAGCAGTGTGGTTCGGAGCGTTGCGCTGTCTGTGGGCAGGCTAAACAGTTGTCTCCTGCAGCGAGCACCCGATGCCGCACAACGACAAGCCAAGATCCGGGCACTGGGGGCGCGGTTGTTCAGGAGGGCTCAAGCAACGATTCATTGGGATCATCGTGACGACGGATCCTGGCCAACGGCAGGGATCAATTGATGTCCCGGGTTTTGAAGAACTGGATATCGGGCCACTGCTCCATACAGTAGTTGAGCTGCCACTCGCTGGTGGTCAAATAGGCCAGGCAGCCTTCAGCGTCCCTGGCCAGGCTGCCGATGTTGCGCCTTTCGAATTCAGCCATTTTTTTGGCGTCCGGGCACTCCACCCAGCGGGCCACGTTGTAATTCGCCGGCTCGTACACGGCGTCAACGCGGTACTCGGCCTTGAGCCGGGCCATGGTGACATCGAACTGGAGCACGCCAACGGCACCGAGGATATAGTCGCTGCCCAAAACAGGGCGGAAAACCTGAACCGCGCCTTCTTCGGAGAGTTGAATCAGGCCCTTGTGCAGCTGTTTGGTCTTGAGGGGATCTCTGAGGCGCACCCGTTTGAAATGTTCCGGAGCAAAATTGGGGATGCCGCTGAATTTGAGGACCTCTTTTTCGGAAAAGGTGTCGCCGATTTTGATGGTACCGTGGTTGTAGATGCCGATAATGTCTCCGGGATAGGCTTCCTCCACGTTCTGCCTGTCCTGGGCCTTGAAAACAGTGGCATTGGCCAGGGTGATTTCTTTTCCGATGCGATGGTGATTGACTTTCATTCCACGGCTGAATTTGCCTGAGCAAATACGCACAAAAGCGATGCGATCACGATGGGCCGGATCCATATTGGCCTGGATTTTAAAAGCAAATCCGGAAAACGGTTCCTCATAGGGGGAAACTTCCCGGGTGACGGCCCCTCGGGGCTGCGGGTGAGGGGCCATCTCCACGAAGGCATCCAGCATTTCCCTGACGCCGAAATTGTTGATGGCACTGCCGAAAAAGACCGGCGTCTGGCTGCCCTTGAGATAGTGATCCATGTCCAGGGGATCCGTTGCCCCCAGGATCAGTTCGATGTCCTCTCTCAGTTTCGCGGCCTGGCTGCCCAGCATTTCATCCAGTGTGGGATCGGACAGGTCCTTGATGATTACGCTTTGGCCGCCAAGGGTGTGCCGGCCGGCCTCGAACAGATGCAGCTGGCTCTGGTAAATATTATAGACACCCCGAAAACTGCTGCCCATGCCAATCGGCCAGGAGAGCGGCGTGCACTCCACCTGGAGCTTGTTTTCAATTTCATCCAGGATATCGATAGGGTTTTTTCCATCCCGGTCCAATTTGTTTATAAAGGTGATGATGGGCGTATTGCGCATACGGCAGACTTCCATCAGTTTTTCGGTTTGGGGCTCCACGCCCTTGGCGCTGTCAATGACCATCAGGGTGCTGTCCACTGCTGTCAGCACACGGTAGGTATCTTCGGAAAAGTCCTGGTGACCCGGGGTATCCAGCAGGTTGATTTCATAATCGCGGTAGTTGAATTTCATCACCGAAGTGGTCACTGAAATGCCCCGTTCTTTTTCGATGGACATCCAGTCGCTGGTTGCATGACGGGTCGTTTTTTTGGCCTTCACCGCTCCGGCCTGCTGGATGGCGCCTCCGAAAAGCAGCAGCTTTTCCGTCAAGGTCGTTTTACCGGCATCAGGATGGCTGATAATGCCGAATGTCCTGCGTCTATCAATCTCTTTTTGATGATGGGCATTCATGGGTGAATTGATTCCTGCTCCTTAAAACCCGTTTCGATAAAAATCGACCGGAACATTTGATTCGGTGTCCCGGTCAAAACAAAACATTATATCAAGGAATAGGTTGGATGTAAATATTTCTGTGGGCGGGAAGTCGCCCCGGAGATGCATTGCTGTGCGGCCCCCTGACCGTCCCCCGTTCCGCCCTGGCAGGAAAACTTGGGAAGCATGAGGGAAAAACGGGATGCATTTGGCTTTTTCCTTGAAACAGAGGCCGGCAGGGGTTCATCCGTCAGTCCCATGCCGATTACAATCTATTGAAATTGATAGTTTTATGATGCGCTTCCAATTTGTTGCAAAATACTTCGCCAAGCCACTAAAAAAAGTCTTGCACTTTTACTTTTGTTGCTTTAAGTCTCACCAGTTTTTTCATTGAAATCGGCCGCTGGTGCGGCATTTATGAACAAACCGCCATCCGTATCGAAAGGGGGGCCCAATGAATGAAAAGAGATGGTATTTTTACACCTGAGGTCGTTCTGCCTTTAAGGATCGACACCTGCTCCAACAACTGGCCGGAGCACCATCACATTTCCCCGGACGGCACTTCTGAAGATCATTTTGTCGAAAGAGACGGGGTCTGTTTCGCCGGCACCCACCTTATTCTGGATTTATGGGGCGCCAAACACCTGGACAAATTGCAACGTATGGAATCGGCTCTGCGCGAATGTGTGGAAAAATGCCGGGCCACCCTGCTGCATATCCACCTGCACCATTTTACCCCCAACGGCGGTATTTCCGGCGTTGCGGTTCTGGCAGAATCCCACATCAGCGTGCATACCTGGCCGGAACGTGATTTTGCCGCCTTTGACATTTTCATGTGCGGCGTCGCCAGGCCGGAAGAGGCCATACCCGTGTTAAAACGTGAGTTCTCCCCGAAAACCATGTACATCACCGAAAACTTGAGAGGCGTTGTGAATCATGTCTGATTTTGCCGAAACCCTATATGACAGCTACGGGCAGGCATTTCGCATCGACGAGCAACTCTTCGAGCTCAAGACGGAACACCAGCACCTGATTATTTTCCATAATGCCGCCTTCGGCCGCGTTTTGGCACTGGACGGTGTCGTGCAGACCACCGAAAAAGATGAGTTCATCTACCATGAAATGCTGGCCCATGTCCCCCTTTTGGCCCATGGCGATGCCAAAAAAGTACTGATCATCGGGGGCGGCGACGGCGGGATGCTACGGGAGGTCACCCGGCACAGGCAAATTGTGCAGATCACCCAGGTTGAGATCGATCAACAGGTCATCGACATGTGCCGGCAGTTCTTGCCCAACCACTCCCGGGGGGCCTTTGACGATTCCCGGGTCAATATCGTTATTGACGATGGGCTGAATTTCGTAAGCCAGGCAGCGGAACGGTTCGACGTGATTATTTCAGATAGCACCGACCCTGTCGGACCGGGGGAGGCCCTGTTCAGGGAAGACTTTTACAAAGCATGCAAACGTTGCCTGAATGCAGGCGGTCTGCTGGTGACACAGAACGGGGTGGCTTTCATGCAACCCGATGAAGTCAAGGCCACGGCGCGGCGGCTGGGGGGCATCTTTAACGACTGGCATTTTTATTCGGCTGCTGTTCCCACCTATATCGGCGGTATCATGACGTTCGGGTGGGCAACCGACAATCCGGAACTGCGACGGATCGGCATCGAAACCCTCAGGCAACGTTTCACCCAAAGTGGTATCCGGACACGCTATTACAATCCGGAGATTCACTTTGCCTCTTTTGCATTGCCCCAGTATCTCCTGGAGGCCATCGGGAAGGCGGGCCATGAATACCATTCGTAGTTCTTCCTTTGAACAGGGGGCGTTCTACCGGGAACTGGTGCAAACCCACGGTTCTCCTTTACTGGTCCTGGACGCTCTCAAAGTTCGTGAGCAGTACCTTGCCTTACAGCGCGCATTGCCTGGCGTATCGTTCTTTTACGCCATCAAATCGCTGCCCCATCCGGCAATCCTGCGCCTGCTGGGCGATATGGGCGCCGGTTTCGATATGGCTTCATCGGGAGAGATTGCACTGGTGCGGGAGTTGCGCATTTCAGCCCGGCGCACCATTCACTCCCACCCCATCAAACGGGACAGCGATATACGGGACGCCCTGCGATTCGGCTGTACCACTTTCGTGGTGGACAACGTGGACGAATTGCTCAAATTTTTGCCCTATAAACACCGCGTCGGTCTTTTTCTGCGCATCAGTTTCCGCAGCAAGGCGGCTGTGGTGGACCTTTCCAAAAAATTCGGCTGTGCCGTGGAAGCGGTTTCCGACCTGCTCTGTCTGGCGGCGCGGTTGGGGATCCATATCAAAGGGCTCTGCTTTCACGTGGGGTCTCAATGTGCGGATGCCGGCCGGCAGGTGGAAGCCATCGATGCCTGCAATACCCTGATTCGACACCACCACGATACCGGTGCGGCACCGGTATCCACCCTGGATATTGGCGGCGGGTTTCCTGTGGCCTATGATTTGGGGCAGGTGGATATCGATGGCTATTGTGCACCCATTCGCAGGGCCCTCGATGCGCTGCCGGCTTATGTGAATGTGATCGCCGAGCCGGGGCGGTTTCTGTCGGCGCCGTCAACGACCTGCATTGCCACAGTGATCGGGAAAGCGGTTCGCCAGGGGCTGAACTGGTATTATCTGGACGATGGTGTTTATAGCTCCTTCAGCGGCCAGATCTATGACCACATGCACTACCCGCTGGAGGTTTTTTCGGATGATGTGCGGCGGATGCCCAGTGTTTTGGCCGGTCCCACCTGTGACAGCATCGATGTGATTGCCGAGGATATCCCATTGCCTGAGCTTCATATGGGCGATTTGGTTGCAGGCCATATGATGGGTGCTTATACTGCGGCATCTGCCAGTGATTTCAATTTATTGAAAAAAGCAAAATTTATCGTGCTCAATGATAGTACCACCGCCCCGTCGAACAGGGAAAATTCATCCGTGAAGGCACCCTTTTTAACAGGGTCCGGCGTCGACCGCAAAATTCACTAGAACCGAAAAACCTTAAAATCGCGGCACAAACCGGGTTTCCGGGATTCGGAAACCCCTTTAAACCTTAGGAGGCAAGAAAATGACAAAAGCCGAACTGATCGACCAAATGGCCCAGGATGCGGATATTTCCAAAACAGCAGCCGGCGAGGCGCTCAAATCCCTGACCGACAGCATTGCGGCGGCACTCAAGAAAAAAGACGGCAAGGTGACCCTTACCGGTTTCGGTACCTTTAGCAAAAGCCGCCGCAAAGCCCGCAATGGAAGAAACCCCCAAACCGGTGAGACCATCAAAATCAAGGCCTGCAACGTGGTTAAATTCAAGGCCGGCAAGAAATTGAAAGACGCCGTATAGAACAGCACAGCGCTGAACCGATAAAAACGGATCAAAGCCCTTCGCCCGCCGCGGGAGAAGGGCTTTTTTATCTGTGTCGGGTTTTAAACGCCGTCATACAATCGCGCAGCACCTGATGAAGGCTGAGTAAAGAGCAAATTCGTCAACACCGAACAGTTAAAACGGGAACCGCAATCCGGCCGATAGGCGTCATGCCAGTGGATTGGCTCTGATTTTGGTTGCGGGCCCGGAAATATGGAATGCTTTGATGTGGCATTCTGCATTGAAAATATGGTAACGCTGGTATTACATGGTATTGTCCCGTTCGCAAAAACGCGCTGGTGGCTTCAGCGGCGAACCGGCGCTCTTATAATGCACCTTTGCCGCCGGTATAAATCATCATTAAAGGTAACAGGCCGGGTTATTATGACACGGAAAATGCCCCTCACAACGGCTGTTGTGGTCTGGGTCGCTTTTATTTCGCAATTGGTGTTCCCGTTTGCCCTTTGCGTTGCTGAAACTGAGGCGGGAAAACAAACCCCCGCCGAATCAACCGACCGTTGGTCCGTAGAACAGGTCAACCGATTGTCGCGGAAGGCCGCTTCCGCAGCCGATGATTCCCGCCTGGCGGAAAAGACGGCAACGGCAGCGGTGCTCGGCACCTCGCTGGATGCGATTCAGGAACGCACCCGCGGATGGCTGGAACTCAAGTCGCTATATGCAGAACTGATTTCCGAAATGGAAAAACCTGCCGAATTGACTGCTGAGCAGGCTACGGTCAACGATGAAATCGGCGCATTCCGGCAGAACGGGTTGTTGCAAAAACCACCTTATGCACTTGATTTTTATGATTTGGTTCAGGCCGAATACGACGCCCTCGGGCAGGCATTAAAAACGTCTGATTTATCTTTGTCCGCTTTGAAAGCCACTATGGAGCAATTGCAGACGCGGGTGCAGGATGCCCAAAAGCAATTGCGCAATTTCCAGGACCTGCATAACGGCGACAGCGGACCCGCTATCAATTGGCAGCTGGAAGGCATTCAGCTCGATATACAGCGCGCTGAAGTCCGCCGCAGGATCGAGATGCGCAAAATAGATAATCTGAAGCTGGAGCGCCAGATTCTCGATTCGCGCAGCCAGCTGGCACAGGCTAAGCTCGATCGAGTGAAAGCGGGCCTGGTTTACCATGTCGACGATTTAAAGCGCCAGGAAGCGGTCCTGGAAGAAAAGAAAAAAGCGTTGCGCCAGACGCTGGCCGATTTTGCCGGAAAAATAAGAGAGGCCGAACGAAACCGCATCAAGGCCCAGGCGCAGCTCCAGGGTGCCACGGACAACAGAAAAGCGGCCCAGGCCCAGGCGATGCTGAAAGGCTGGGATCTGTGGCGCAAGACTTACAGCGAGGCCCAGGACCAGCTTGAAGACCGAATCCGTCTTTTGGACCAGCAGCAGGCGGCCTGGCAAAAGCGATACGCCATCCTGGCGGATCAGACAGAACATGATACCCTGCTGCAGTGGCACAAAGAGACAGCGCAGCGCATTGAAAATCTGGACCGTTCGATCTTTCTTGAGCAGCAGCGCCAGAACGGGCTGTGGCGCCAGATCAACACCATCGTGGAGATCAAGGGCGCATCGACGACCCAAGACGGGTTGTCCCACGCCCCGATCGAGACCCGGGCCCTGCGCCAGATGGCGGTTTACGGCCTGGACTATCTGGGCGCCCTTTCGGCGACCCTGCAGCTCGAGCGTCGGGTACGCGGCGAATTGGATGCCAAACTGGCGCGCACCCCCCTGATCTACCGTGTCGAGCAGGTATGGAACCAGGTGCGCGGCATCTGGAATTACGAGCTGTGGGTAATCGACGACCGACCCCTGACGGCCAAGAAAATCTTGGTGGCCATTGTCATCTTGATCATCGGTATTATCGCCACCAAGACGCTGATCCGCCGCCTGGCCAGGAAGCTGTTGCACCGCCCCCAGGTCAAGGCCGCCACCGCATCGGCCATCGAAAAGCTGCTGCTCTATTTGGCTTACCTGATGGTGATTCTTTTCGCCCTGCGCATGGTGAATATTCCGTTGACGGCCTTTGCCTTTGTCGGCGGCGCAGTGGCCATCGGACTTGGCTTCGGGGCCCAGAACCTGATCAATAACTTTATCAGCGGATTCATCATCATGGGGGAGCAGCCCATCAGCATCGGCGATCTGATTGAAGTGGACGGCGTGCTGGGCCAGGTGGAAGAGGTGGGGGCCCGCTGTACACGGATCCGTACGGGAGAAAACATACACATCTTGGTCCCCAACAGCAGTTTTCTGGAGAAAAACATCACCAACTGGACCTTGTCGGATCGCATGATCCGTGCCCATGTGGCCGTGGGGGTGATTTACGGATCGCCGGTGGCGCAGGTCCGGGACCTGCTTCTGCAGGCCTGCGGGGAGTTCAGTGAAATCCGTAAAGATCCGGAGGCTTTTGTTTTATTCGTCGATTTTGCAGACAGCGCGCTGCTTTTCGAAGTGCACTTCTGGATTTTGGTGGAGCGGGTCATTCAGCGGCGCACCATCGAAAGCCGGCTGCGCTACCGCATCGATGATATGTTTCGTCAGGCGGGTATCGTGATCGCCTTCCCTCAGCAGGATGTTCATCTGGATACCTCTCGGCCGCTGCAGGTTCGGCTGCTGGACGGGGACCTTTCCGGTTAACGGTATTGAACCTGCAGATTATATGGCCTGTTTGGGGTGTTCTTTGGCCCGACCGGCGATCCGAAAGCCTATGAAGGGGAATAAATATGTCGCGGTTCATTTTGAAAAGTCGCAAGATAGCGGGCAGCCCACCGGGCACCCTGGTGCATGTGGGGGAGCAAAAAACGGAACAATCGATCATTTCGCTGATCCAGTACAGCCCGGAGCATATTGAAACCCGTATCCTGGACAATCTTGCGTCCTTTGACGGTCTGCCCGCAGAGCCGGTTTGCAGTTGGATCAATATAGACGGTATCCATGATCTGAACATCATCCAGGCTGTCGGAAAGCAGTTCGATATCCATGATCTGACCTTGGAAGATATCGTCAATTCCGGTCATCGCCCCAAAGCCGAAGAATTCGATGGCTATGTCTATATCGTCGTCAAGATGCTGCAATTTGATGCCTTGCAGGACAGCGTGATGGCCGAACAGGTCAGTTTTGTGCTGGGTGACCGATTCCTGCTGTCCTTTCAGGAACGTCCCGGGGACGTATTCGCGCCGGTGCGCGAGCGCCTGCTCAAGGCCAAAGGCCGAATCCGCCAACGCGGGTGTGATTACCTGGCCTACACCCTGATCGACGCTGTGGTGGACCACTACTTTTTGATTCTCGAAAACCTGGGCGACCACATTGAATTTTTGGAAGAAAAACTGACCGAAAATCCGGACCGCGATGTGATGCACACTATTCACCGGCTGAAACGGGAGGTCATCTACCTGCGCAAACAGGTGTGGCCGTTACGCGAAGTGCTGGGCGCCCTCGCCAAGGGGGGGTTCGATTTAATCGGTGAAGCCAACCATGTTTATATGATGGATGTCTACGATCACGTGGTTCAGGTCATGGACACCATCGAATCATACCGGGATGTGCTCTCCGGCATGCTGGATCTTTATTTGTCAACCATCAGCAACCGCATGAATGAGGTGATGAAGGTGCTGACCATTATGGCGACCATTTTCATCCCCATTACGTTTATTGTCGGCGTATACGGCATGAACTTCAAAAATATGCCGGAGCTGGAATGGCCCTGGGGATACGGGATGGTTTGGGGGGTCATGATTGCCATTGTCGCCGCCATGGTGGTTGTTTTCAGGAAGAGGGGGTGGCTTTAGGGAAATGGGACTTATCAACACGTGCACCTTATGTAAAAGATACGTGAGCCGTATTCTGGTTGTCGCCTATTTGTGCGTTCTGGCCGGCCCGGCGATGCTGTCTGCCGGGGTACAAAGCGGGCCTGCTTCTTCTGGACCTGCCGTGGAGAGTGCGGCCCAGGATACGGACATTTCACCTGCGGAACCGCTGCGTCCGCTGAAAACCGAGGGCATTGACAAGGCCGGTCAAAAAGTCGGCGATAAAATCGAAAAGATCAGCGACAGGGCCGCTGATTATTTGGGCGAATGGGTCAATCAAAAAACACTGGCCGGTATTCCCTGGATCAAGTTGCTGTTCTGTTTTTTTCTGCTGGCGGGGGTGATGGTCATCGAGCGCCTTCTGCGTTGGAGCATTCAACACAAAATCAAAACGATACCCTATCGGGAAGGGGTCATCTCGTGGCTGCGCCTTTTTCTCAAAGCCGTCGTCAAGCCCATGAGCCTGTTTATCTATGTTTACGGCATCTATGCGGCGCTGTCCCCGCTGTACGAGCATTTCCAGGGTGCGAACGGAACCAACCTGGTCCTGGCGGTGATCAAACACACCGCCGATATCGGCGGTACGGTGGCCTTGTTTTGGTTTTTTTACCAGTTGGTGGCCTTGCTGGACATTCGGCTGATGAAATGGGCTGAGGGCACCCAGAACAGCGTCGACAATATGCTGGTGCCGCTGGTCGGCAAGACCCTGCGTGTTTTTATTGCCATCATTGGCGGCATGATGGTCCTGCAGAACCTGACAGGCCTGCAAATCGGCCCCCTGCTGGCCTCTCTGGGTATCGGTGGTCTGGCCGTGGCATTGGCGGCAAAAGATTCCATTGCCAATTTTTTCGGTACGCTGACCATTTTGTTCGACAAGCCTTTTCAGGTGGGCGACCGGATCGTGATCAACGATTTCGACGGCAGTGTTGAAGGCGTCGGATTCAGAAGTACCCGTATCCGCCTGCTCAATGGCCACCTGGTTTCCATTCCCAACGAGAAAGTGGTCAACTCCGAGGTGGAAAATATCGGCCGGCGTCCCAACATCCGCTGGCTGACCCAGATCGGTGTGACCTATGACACACCACCGGAAAAGGTCCAAGCGGCGGTGGAGATTTTAAGAGACATTGTCAAGGACCACGAGGGGATGCATCCCGACTTTCCGCCGCGGGTTCACTTCAACGGCTTCAACGACTGGAGCCTGAATATCACGGTGGTGGCGTGGTACCACCCGCCGGAGTATTGGGATTTCCAGGCTTGGCTGCAGCAGACCTGCCTGGAAATTCTTCGACGCTTCGAATCCGCGGGAATCGATTTCGCTTTTCCGTCCCGCACCCTGTACCTGGCCAACGAAGACAAGCGCCAACTCAAACTGCAACTGATTAAAGGCGACTCATCGGGGGGAACCGATCCGAAGCTGGATTCGGCCTGTCTTTGATGGCATGAATTCAGGGGACGTATATCAGGTTATAAGTTAATCGGAGATTAACTTATAACCTGATATACGTCCCCACCAACCGTCCCCACCAACGTCCGCCCGGCTTAAATGATCACCACTTTCGGCAGCGGTTTGATGAATTGTTGCCGCAGGCTGTATGTGTAAGCCCCCTGAGTGGGGATCAACAGGATATCATCGGATTGGATGCCATCTCCGAAATAGAAGTAGCCCCAGACATCGTGCGGCGTGCACAGTGAGCCCAGAATATGGCAGGGGTGCTCGGTCAGCGCAGGACGGGACAGGTTCAATATCGGGAAGTAATCGCTTTCGAACCGTTCCCATCCGACGGCGTTGGTGCCGGCATCGGCAATGACCAGGTCCGGCGCTTTTTTATCCACTACGCGGATCAGCAGGTGCATGGCGTCATGGCTGACCCAGCGTCCCGGTTCGATGCAGATGCGGCAGGGCTTAATAGGGAAAATATGTTTGTGCAGCGCGGACGCCAGTTGCGCTGCAAAGGTCTCGATGGGCGTGGCTGCCAAGCGGATGTGATGCCCATGCGGACGCATGGGACATCCCAGGGCTTCGCGGAGGCGGCCGGCGGCAGTGGCCGCCGGGTGCAGCCACTCCCCCTGGTTGGGCCAGTAACCGCCGCCGATATCGATCCATTCAATGGCGTCAACCCATTGACTCGATAGGGCCGCCAAGGTCCTGCCGAGTTTTTGGATAAAGGCGATCTGGGGCTGGGGCGACAGATTCCAGCTGGTATGGAACTGCAGACCGGTCAGACGGATGCGCCGGCTGCGGCTTGCTGTGCGCATAAAGTCCGGCAAGTCTTCTATGGGGATACCGAACTTTCGCCATAAGCCCTCAGGGTTTACGGTCAAGCGTAGGCCGCAGCGCACTGTTTGGCCCAGTTTGTCAGCGATGGCGTCCAAGCGATGCATCTCACCCCAGCTGTCCAGCAGAATAACTACCGTATCGGCATGCGCGGCCGCCAGATGCAGTTCATCATCCCGTTTGCCGGGGCCGCTGAAAACAATATCCCGAGCACCCAGGTCCAGGGCCATTTCAAGCTCAAGGCCGCTGGACACATCCAGCCCGAAGCCGGCCTTCAGCAGGGTTCGGGCCACTTCAGGGTGGTGGTTGCTCTTTACGGCGAAATAGAACCCCACGGCGGGCAAAATGTTTTCAAAGGCCGTTTTCAATCGTTCGGCGTTGGTGTTTAGCGCAGCCGGCTCTAGTAAATAAAGTGGAGATCCGTTGAATCTCGCGGTTTCCAGGTAGTGATCGCGGCGATCAAAAAAGGGACGCACAAAATCAAGCAGAGCTTCGGCCGGCAAAGGCTGCCCGGTTTGGGACAGGATATCGGCAAGGGATTGCTGCAGTTGTGATAAAGAAAAGGTCATTTTTATTCAATCTCTATTTTCAACATGCCCATAAGCGTCCGGCACTGGGTTTCAACATCCGGCTGCTGATGCGGAGCAAAGATGATGTGCCCCAGCAGCCAGGTATCGTAATCGTCCGGCGGCAATACGATTTCATGGCCGGGCTGGCGGATCATGTGAATCTCCAGCACGCGGTGGTCCTTTTCCAGGTCGGTGCTGTCGATGGATTTCAAGATACCCTTGCGCCGGGCGTGCACCCGCAGTCCGGCTAGCGGTCGTCCATTGGGGTTGTGAGGGATCGACAGCCGCTGGTGTCTCGAAAAATCAAGCTGCAGACCAAGAATGTCCACGCCCGTTGCCTGTCGCAGCAAAAAGGGCAGGCAGTCGCCTCCCGGCCGGGGGGCCAGCTCCAGCAAATGGATGCAGCCCTTGCTGACGATAAAATCCAGCATGCAAACGGCATGTTCAATCCCCAGCGCGGCGGCGCTGTGCCAAAGGGTCTGCTGGAAGAGGTGAGCGTCCACCCCGGAAGGCCATGCGGTGGTCAGCAGATAGGCCAGGATTGTGCCGAAAGGCGCGCCGGGGGATGCGATTTTTCGTGTCAGGCGGATGACCTGGGTCCGCCCGTTGTGCACTGTAAAGTCACAACTGTACTCTTGCCCGTTCACCATGGCTTCGGCCATTATGCATGGCGCATCCGGAACGTCGCGCCAATAGAGTCGATGGGTTCGTCGTTTGCCCAGACCCTGGCGGATCAGTTGATAATTGCGGGCACTGTCCGCTGCGCTGGCACAATTAAAAACCAGCTCGCTGCCGCTGCCGCTGGACGGTTTCAGTACGATGGGGCCCTTGATGGCCTTGAAAAAACGTGTTGCCGCGTCGGCCGATTGAAGCGCCATGGCGGGCGGTGTGTTTAAATGACGCTCATGCCATAGGGTTTTGGCCAGCAGTTTGTTGCGGCAGTTGCGCACCGCCGCAACTGAAGGATAGGGCAGGCGGAAATAGCTGGCCAAAGCCGCCGCCAGCTCCATGGACTCGCAATCAAAGCAGGCGATTCCGTCCAACAGGAGGTGATGCCGCGCCAGGTGCCGATTCAGCGCCTCCAGGGTGCGGTCTGTGGCGGTGAGGTCGCAACAGAGTTCTTCAGCCGGCGATGGGCGGGCTTCTACCGCCATCCGGCGGACCATGGGGTCGGTGATAAAAAGCGCATCGCCGGGGCGGGCGCGCCGGATCCAGTCAATATAGTCCGCGGTGGTGCCGACCACCAGTATTTTGTGATTAGACGGCACAGGCGGCGGACGGTTCGGCACGGCGTGTTTTAAAACGGGTATCCAAGATATGCGGCCGTCGTATTTGGTAAAGTTGGCGCGGGGCGAGATGGAAACGGTGTTTCCAGTTGAATTCCCCACAAAGAAAATCCACTGTGTTTATTCGCTGGCCGCAGGCCCATTTGAGATGGTGAAGATTGATCCATTTGGCCACACCGGGAAAATCGGGATGGGTGGCCCCGGCAAGTACCGTGTAGGTGCCCCTCCAGACCGCTCCCATATCCACCGCCGCAATTCGTCCGCCGATCAAGACGGTGGTGACCCGCAGCATGTTGCTGGCTCGCAGCCAGGCGGCCAGGTTACTGAAGCTTTTAAGAAAACGAATGTCTGCAAAGTAGGATTGATCTTCAAAGCATTCCAGGTTCTGACGAAACAGCCAGTCGATGTCCGCCAGCTGGTTGGTCCGCAGCGTCACCCCAGCGGCTGTGAGGCGTTCCATTTCGTTGCGGATTTTCTTGCGTGATTTTCTTGCAAACGCGTTCCAATATGCATCAAAAGAATATCCGTATTGCGGAGGGAAAAAGAGATATCCGATTTCATCCACGGATTCCAAAACACCAGTAGCCAAACTGTCGCTGGCGCACAAGTAACGGATCCTGGCGCCTGCCGGAAGATGGTCCAGGAGCGCGTGCGCAGCCTCCTGATCGGCCGCGACGATTTTATTTTGCTCCAGCCAGGTTTTTCCCTGCCACAGCTCTCCGGGGAAATGACCGAAATATTGTTCTTCATCGATCCAGCTCAAAGCCAGCATTCCGCAAAACCGGTGGCCTCGATAAGCGACTAAAAAATAGGGGGTGTGATGGTACTGATTCTGAAAACTCGCTCTGACCGGCCAAAGGTCGAAAAAACAGTCCTGGGGCCAATGGTGATGCCACAACCTCTTGGCTTTTTCTAGATCATTGCAGATTTCAACCTTAACCACGTGGCGATTTCCTCCCTTTTTTGGATATCTTGGCAATGGGCTGTTTTTCTGCTTGGAGCGTCGTATCCTACCGGCCAGGCGCTGCCGAAAATGGTTTTGACCTTATGCGGCGGCTGTCGGGCGGGTCGTGGCGCTGGTGCTCTTCCCAAAGCTCATCTTTGTGGGTTTTGCGGCGATGGGACCGTTTGCTTGAACGCTTTTGACGATGGTCCACGCCATCTTCATCATCGATATCGTTGTTGCGGGGTTTGCGATAATTCTTTTTAGCTTTTCCGTCCTCGTACGGGTCTTCGGAATCCGACCAGCTCATTCTCCTGTGGCTCCTTTTTTACTGTTTTTTGGGCACCATCCTCCCTGAAAAGAGGGGGTGTTGAAGCAGAAGCAGGTTGTGTGCCATATGGTTTGATACTTCATAACATTAAGATATTTAACACGATATTAAATTATATCAGTTTGAGAAAATCATATTGAAGCCCACAAATCGGTATTATTTTACTTAAATAGTTTGTAAACAGTATTATTTTACCGTAATAAGCCCGATGGGTGTAAAATTGTGGCCTGGTTTTTTATGATGCCCCATTTTGAATTGTTTTGATATTAATAATAGATGGATATAGGGTTTGTCCGAGCGGCCGGAGACCGGGTTGCATGGATAAAAACGGTATTCGTGTACCGAAATTCCGACGTGACGAATAGGGCCCTAAAACAGTAAATCCATTCCGATATTGGAGGATGCACATGCTCATTCGCATGGTGTTGGCCATTACGGACAGTAGTCTGCAGGCCTATCTGGACCGCCGGCTTTCCGCACCGGATGTGCGTGTCGAAACATTGGCGGGAGATGGATCCATATGGCAAAAGCTGATGCACTGCGCCTGCGACGTGATTGTGGTCAGTGAAACACTTGTCCCCGGCGCGGCGGATGACGGTATCGGGATGCTCAATGATCTGCCGGAAAACCCCACCACCATCGTTATACTGGGCAATGACTCTGCCGAAGCCCATGCATATCTGACTGCCGCCGGAGCGGACGTGGTGCTTTACGGGGGTATTTCAAAAAAAAGAATATTCGAAGTCATTGACACGGCTTTGGAGTCCAGGCGGCAGTTTATCCAGCGTCGGCGGTATGATCGCCGCGGGTCGGCGGACCCTAAAATTGCCGATTTTGTTTCTGAAAGCCGGGCCATGCAGCTTTTTATGGAAGATGTGATGCAAGTGATTCCCAGTGATTCGCCGATTTTGCTGCTGGGCGAAACCGGTGTGGGCAAAGAACATCTGGCCAAGGCGATCCATGCCCAAAGCCCCCGGTCGGTGGCCCCGTTTGTCTCTGTCAATATGGCCGCCATGCCGGAACAGTTGCTCGAGAGCGAACTTTTCGGCCATGAACGGGGCGCTTTTACCGGTGCGGTGCGATACCGGCGCGGGGCATTTGAATTGGCGCACGGTGGTACCCTATTCCTTGATGAGATCGGAGAGATGCCCTTGCATCTGCAATCCACGCTATTGCGGGTTCTGCAGGATTATGAGGTCAAGCCGGTTGGCGGAGAGACGGCCATTGAACTGGATGTGCGCGTTATCGCGGCGACCAATCAGAACCTGGAGGAGCTGATCGCCAGCGGTCGATTCCGGCAGGATCTCTATTACCGGCTTAGTGTGCTGATGCTCACCATCCCGCCCCTGCGCCACCGCCGGGAAGATATTCCCTCCATGGTACGGCGCTTTATGGCATTTTACCGCCATAGAATCGGTCGGGAAATCAACGGCATTCAGGATCAGGCCCTGCAGGCGCTCTGCAACTACGACTGGCCGGGAAACGTCCGCGAATTGATGAATGTCATCGAACGCGCCATCTTGCTGTCTAAGACCGATGAAATCAGTATAAACGAATTTCCCCACGGGTTTAAAGGCGACAGGTCTGGCGTTGACGGTCGGTTTTCCGGCGTTGACGGCAATTGGGGTGAATTGACCCATAAAACATGGCCGGAAGTCCAGAAAATCGTCATGGATGAGGTGGAGCGCAGCTATTTGACACTGGTACTTCAGAAAACACGGGGCAATATCAGCAAAACCGCCCAAATGGCGGGGGTTCACCCCCGAGGACTCTACAATAAAATGAAGCGCCTGAAGCTGCGCAAAGAGGATTTTAAATAAACGTCAAAGCCCCTCCCCGGCAGGACGGTGCGGGAGGCTGAGAATTGTGAGGGGTCCTTTTAAGGAAGAAACGGGAACCCGCAGTTCCTTTTTCGGGTGCCGTTGCAAACAGCCTCCGATGCGAAGATTTCTCAAGCGGGTGGGGTCCGATTTAATTTTCAATACCGCCGGGCGCCTGCGATAAACCGGGCCGGAGCGGAACCCGGTGGCCCTACCATTTTTTTTCATTTTAATATACATCGTTATTTCAATAACATATCAAATTGGTACCGTCCTTGCTTTAATTCTTGTCAGCTCTCCAGGCAACGTCCATGCGGCCGTGGCCGCGATACCCGAGGACCGAGTTGTTCCCAATCAAGGGGGTGGATCTGGAACCTGACGCCAACCGCATCCAGGGTTTCGATATGGCCCGGGCCATTGCCATACTGGCGATGGTGGTGGTCAACTATGCCGCGATGATGGAGGTGAGTGTCTACCCTGCGGTTTGGGTCTATTCTGTGGTGGATTTTCTTTACGGGCGGGCAGCGACACTGTTTGTGGTCTTGGCGGGGGTGTCGCTTTCCCTGATGGTGCGCAGTCGCAGAACCAGCGGCGTTTTAAATAGAATCGAACCCTACTTGATGAAGCGCAGCGTGTTGCTGTTTATAACGGGAATCGCACTATCCTTCTGGTGGGAGGCCGACATACTCCACTTTTATGCTTTGTTCGTGGCACTGGGCGCCTGGATTTCGGCATGCTCCAACCGGGTGCTGCAAGCATTGACCCTGCTGTCGGCCGTCATATCAATTCCGGTGTGCGCCGTGCTGACGGCCATTTACGACTGGACCGATTTAATCCCCTATGTGGAGGGTCAAATGTGGGGTGTCAAGCTCCTGATGGATTATGTAACAAGCAGATATTATTCTGTCTTTCCATGGATAACCTATTTTCTGATGGGGATGTTGCTGGGGCGCCGGGATCCGGCGGACCGGCTTTTCTTCCGCCGCTGTCTGGTCATCAGCGCGACGACTTGCGTGGCTATAGAGCTGCTATCGGCATGGATGATGACTTGGGCGGAGCACGGGCTATTGGAAATCGAAGGCAATTGGCGGCTTACCTTCATACGTTCGGAAACTTTTCCGGTCACACCGCTGTTCATGATTTCTTCGGGCGCCGGAGCACTGGCGGTCATCAGTTTCTGCCGGTTGGCGGCAAACCACCGTGCGGTGACGCACTGCCTGGCGCCGGTGTTTGCCTTCGGCCGTCTTTCTCTGACCATGTACGTGATGCATTTCTTCTGGGGATTTTCCGTGATTCGCTGGGCCGGGCACAGTGGCGATACCGTAAATTCAACGACCATGCTCAACGCAGCGGGCGTGTTTTGCTGCTTCGGGATATGTTTTTCTGCCTGCTGGCTGCGGGTTTTTAAACGAGGGCCGCTGGAGACCATCTTTTACCAACTGGCCCGTATCAGCCGCCGTCAAGCCGTGGTTTTCAATCCTTTTACCGCCGCGACCCGGCAGTTGCAAGACAAATAAGGTATAGTCCGCAATGAAACTGATTTCTTTTGATGCCATGCGCACGTTTGGGATTCCCGAAGCGGCTTATATGAAGCCGGAGAATGCCCCTTTCCGTCTGGAGGCCGTCCAGCGAGCGGATTTTTTGCTGTTTGCCCCCTATTGGCAGGTCAATATGCTTCACTACGGCTTGGGAAAGCCGCTCTTTCCCAGTATCGCTACGTATCACATCGGGCACAATAAAATCGAAATGACACGCATGGTGCAACTTTTATGGCCCCGCAATGTCCCCGAGACATACATACTGGGTGATTGTATGCAGGCGCGCGTCCAGGTTCTGGAACACTTTGAATTTCCCTTTGTGGCCAAAGCCGTTAAGGATTCCATGGGCAACGGGGTCTGGCTGATCAAAGACATCCAGGCATGGCAGCGTTATGCGGACGCTCAGGATGTACTCTATGTTCAGGAATATCTTCCCATCGACCGGGATTTGCGCCTGGTGGTCATCGGTCACCGCGTGGTGGCCGGATACTGGCGCTGCAGTGCACCAGGCGCGTTTCACACCAATGTGGCCCGTGGGGGACATATCGAGACCGGCCATGTTCCTGAAGCGGCCGTTGCCCTGGTGGAAGAGATGGCTTGCCGGCTGGACATCGATCATGCCGGATTCGATATTGCCGTGGTGGATGACCGGTTTTACTTTTTTGAGTTCAACCGCCTTTTTGGAACCGCCGGTTTGAATCAATTGGGTATTTCTACGGGTCGGCTGATTTATGAATACCTTCATTGCAAGAAGGCACATGAGGCGGATGCATTGGTGAAAAAACCCATTGACCGTTTTCCAAAAGCATCCTAGAATCCTTTCACCGGTATTCGGAATTACCGGTTCCGTTTTTTTTAACTCGGCGTATCTTTTCTTCCACCATGACAATAGATGGAAGTCCAGGTGCCCATTGCGGGCATAGTTTCTATAACCGTCTTGAATGATGATCTATATAATTTTCGGCACGGCCACCAGGATGGTTGCTGAAATCAACCGATGGGATCGCATTGACGACGATCAGGCGGCGCAGTATCATGTCGGCGCATGTTGTGTATACGGTGATATCGGCAAAACGCGACAGGGAGAGCGCCATGAATGATATGATCCAGCCCACAACGATCCTGGACGGTGCCGTTGGCGATCCGGAAGCACTGAGTGCGGATATTGAAAACCAGCGCCGGGTTGCCGCTGATTCCCGGCAGCCTCTGGACCTCCGTTTGGAGGCCTATGAAGACATTATCGATTCTCAGGTTGGCGATACCTCCCTGGTGCGGGCCCGCAACGTGGAACGCAACGTGGGCATGCGCCAGCTTTTCTTGAAATTCGAGGGGGGCAATCCCACCGGTACGCAAAAGGACCGCATCGCATTTGCCCAGGCTATGGATGCCCTGCGGCGCGGATTTGAGGCGATTACCATGGCAACCTGCGGCAACTATGGCGTGGCCGTTGCCACAGCAGCAAACTTGGCAGGGCTGCGATGTATTGTTTTTATCCCCGAAAGTTACCGTACCAAGCGGATTGACGAGATGGTCGCATTGAATGCGGAAATCATGCGGGTTCCCGGCGATTACGAGGCCGCGGTTGAGCGCTCTTCCGTCTATGCCGCAGACAAGGATTATTACGATGCCAATCCGGGGGGCCACAACACTGTTTTGCAGCTGCAGGCTTACGGCGGAATTGCCTATGAGGTGTACGACGAATTGCGTGATGCGCCGGCGGCCATTGCCGTTCCGGTTTCCAACGGCAGCACCCTGGCCGGCATTTACAAGGGATTTCTCAGCCTATACCGGCGCGGCAAGACATCCCGCATGCCGCGTATGGTGGCCGGATCGTCGTATGGTAAAAATCCCATCGTGCGCTCGTATCTGAAGGGGCTGCATCATTGCGCCGACCTGCCACCGGAAAAAATCCACGAAACGGCGATCAACGAGCCGTTGATCAACTGGCATGCCATCGACGGCGATTTGGCCCTGGAGGCCGTTCACGCCACCAACGGATGGGCTGCGGACGCCACAGATCGCGGTATGCGCCAACTGGCCAAAATCATTCGTGAAAACGAAGGGTTACAAGTGCTCCCGGCATCCACGGCCGGCCTTATCGCCTTGATCGATTATAAACAAAAGTCAGCCCTGCCCGGTGATCGTTACGTGGCCGTGCTGACGGGAAGGGGGTTCTGAATGAGTGCCAGCAACCCGTCGGCATTGGACGGCAATGCCATAGTCTATTGCCAGAATGCCTTTACAACCACTTACGGTAAGACCGCTCACGGACTCGTGCGCTTTACGCGGCGCTATAAAATCTGCGGCGTCATCGACAGCACCTGCGCCGGTCACGATGCCGGCCAGGTGCTCGACGGCGTCTCCAGCGGGATCCCCATATACGCCAGCCTTGATCAGGCCTTGACCGACAACAGCGGGCGCATCACCCACATGGTCATCGGCGTGGCGCCGGACGGCGGACGCCTGGATACGGTCGCCCGCAAGGCGGTGATGCAGGCTCTTGAAAAGGGACTGGACGTGGACAGCGGACTGCACGAATTCTTGTCGGAGGACCGCCAACTGTCTGCATTGGCCCAGGCCCGGGGTGCTGTCATCCGGGATATTCGGAAGCCGCCGGAACGCAGTCGGCTGCACTTTTTCAGCGGCCGCATCGACCAGGTCGAGGCCCTCAGGGTGGCCATTCTGGGAACCGATTCTGCGGTGGGAAAACGTACCACGGCCTGGTTGCTGGTCCAGGGGCTTCAGAAAAGGGGGATAGATGCCGAACTGGTCGGTACCGGTCAGACCGCCTGGCTGCAGGGTGCCCGATTCGGCGTGGTTATGGACGCTCTGGTCAACGATTTTGTGTCCGGTGAGATCGAAAACGCCATATGTAAAGCATGGGAACAGGCGGAACCGCAGGTCATCGTGCTGGAAGGCCAGGGCAGTCTGCTGAATCCGGCCTATCCTGGTGGATTCGAGCTGTTGGCGGCCGGCCGTCCGGACCTTGTGGTTCTACAACACGCCCCGGCCCGTAAGGAGTACGATGGCTTTCCGGGCTTTCGCATTCAACCCCTGGCGCACCAGATTTCTGCCATCGAACTGATCTCCGGCCGTCCGGTGGTCGCGGTGACGGTCAACCACGAAGCGCTTTCCGCTGACCGGGTGCCCTTAATCTGCGAGGCTATCGCATCCGTCACCGGCCTGCCGGCAGTGGATGCGCTGCTGGAGGGCGTCGACCGGCTCGTGGATTTGATTGCCGGTCATTTAAAGACCCGGCCATAGGGTTACACGACAGCCCGTCTTGTCGGGGAAAATGTTCTATTTGCGGCCATAATGAAAAGGGGACCAAACGGCTATGCCGGACTCAGTGGATGTTTTGCAGGTGTTTGATGAATTGCGGGTGGGGCCTGTAAAGTTGGATGCCAATCGGCTGACGGCGCCCTACACGTTGATTTCGGACGGGGTCAGCGACACCTTTGACCTGATTTATCGCTTCGAAGAGCCGGTCTTCGATCCCAACGATGCCGTATCCCGTAATCTGGCGGCCATGATGGCTGCCCAGGCAGCCCTCAACTACGGTCTTTTTTGCCGCAAGTTGGTGTTTCAGGGATTGTTTGACGATCCGGACCGGCGATTCCTGCGGGGCATGGCGGAAAACACCGCCCGGGAAATCTATGTCAAAAAATTTCTGGAGCCCAACATTTTCATCACCGGTGCGGCTGCTTCCCTTCCGGCGGAAAAACTGCAGCGCTATTGCCGGGCCCGGCTTGAGTTCCCGGATGCCCCCCGGGGGAGTAGTGCGCCGGTGTGGTCCCTGTGGCCCGTGCGTCCCGACCGGTATGCCGTTCTTTCCAGCGGGGGAAAGGACAGCCTGCTAACTTACGGTCTGATGGCCGAGGCCACCGGACAGAGCTCAGGACAAGTGCATCCTGTTTTTGTCAACGAGTCCGGCCGCCACTGGTTTACGGCACTGAATGCCTATCGTCATTTTAAAGCGCAGGTGCCCCACACGGCCCGGGTGTGGGTCAACAGCGACCGTTTATTCAACTGGATGCTGCGGCACATGCCGTTCGTGCGCAAAGATTTTGCGGATGTGCGCAGCGATGAATACCCTATCCGTTTATGGACGGTGGCCATTTTTATTTTCGGTGTCTTGCCTCTGATCCGCAAGAGAGCGCTGGGCTGTCTGTTGGTGGGGGACGAATACGACACAACGGTGCGCCGCCGCAATAAAGGGATCACCCACTATGACGGGCTCTATGATCAGAGCGTTCATTTTGACAATGCCCTGTCGCGGTATTTTCTGCAGAAGGGCTGGGCCATCAGCCAGTTCTCGATCCTGCGGCCATTGTCCGAACTGCTCATCGAAACCATTCTGGCCAGGCGCTATCCGGACTTGCAGCGGTTTCAGATTTCCTGCCATGCCGCCCATCAGGGCTCAGGCGGCATCGAACCGTGCGGCCGTTGTGAAAAATGCCGGCGCATCGTTGCCATGCTGCTGGCTGCGGATGCCGACCCGCAAGCATGCGGCTATACCCGGGAGCAGATCGCGGCATGCCTCAAGCTGCTGGCCGCCAAGGGGGTTCATCAGGAAAGCGCCGGTGCACGGCACATGCTCCATATGCTGGTTGGGAAAAAAAAGATCGACTCCGATTCGGTGGCCCATCTGAAGCCGGCCGCCCATCCGGAAGTGCTCCAACTGCGGTTCGATTCGGAACGGTCCCCGGTCAATGCCATCCCCCAAACGTTGCGCGGGGCCCTGTGGCGTATCTGCCTTCAGTATGCGGACGGTGCCGTTCAGCGCCGGGGGCGAAAATGGGAGCCGTTTGACGTGCTGCACGACCACGCCCTGTTTCAGCCATACCTGTTTGAAATGGGACCGAAAAACCACGCTCTGCAGCGAAACGACCAGCGGACCGGTCAAACGCCCTTTATTTGGGGAGAGCTCAACTGGCCGGATGCCAAGGCTTTGTTCAAGACGGTGGATATTGCATTGCTTCCGGTAGGGGCCATCGAGCAGCACGGACCACACCTGCCCCTTGACACCGACGCGTTCGATGCCGACTACCTGGCCCGGCGGGTCGCCGAAACCTGCTCTGATCCCAGGCCGCTGGTACTGCCGTTGATCCCCTATGGCGTCTCTTACCACCACGAAGGGTTCAAGGGTACGGTCAGCATTAAAAATGAAACCCTGTCCCGGCTGGTCTACGATGTCGGTATGGCGGCGGCCGGCAACGGTATCCGCAAACTCTTGATCATCAATGGCCACGGTGGTAACGATCCGGCCCTGAATTTTGCTGCCCAGATGATCAACCGGGACGCCCGTATTTTCGTTTGCGTGGACACCGGTGAGACCAGCGACGTCGATATCGCGGATCTGGTGCAAACCCCCAATGACGTTCATGCCGGAGAGATCGAAACCAGCACCAGTCTGGCCGTGCGACCCGAGCTGGTACGCATGGATCTGGCCGAATCCGCCGTACCGGAATTTTCCAGCGATTACCTGGAGTTTTCTTCCAAGCGGGGCATCAGCTGGTATGCTTATACCCGGCGCATATCAGCCTCAGGCGTCATGGGCGATCCGTCCAAGGCCACGGTGGCCAAAGGGGAGAGAATTTGGACCGCCATGATTGCGCATCTGGTGGCTTTTGTGGAGGACTTGAAGCAGTTGTCCCTGGATGAGATTCATCACCGCCGGCTTTAGCCGGTGCTGCGGAAGCTGTCTTTTCACAGGGGCCGGGTTTTGCGGATCGATCCGCAAGGCCATCGAAATCGGCGCTCATATCGGGGTGGAACCTTTTGAAGATCATCCGCATCACCATTTGCTCGCGTACCTTTAAACTCGCTGAGCCATACACCATCGCCTATGAAACCATTTCCTCGGTAGAAAATGTATTCCTTCGCCTGGATACGGACGGCGGGTTGTCGGGACTGGGTTGCGCCGCTCCGGATTTGGCCGTGACCGGTGAAACACCGGCAACGGTGCTTGCGGCATGCCGGAAGGTGATCGAGCCGGTGCTGCACGGGGAGAACCCCCTGCGCTGGGCACGGCCTATGGCGGCACTCAAAAAGCGTATCGCCCGTCAGCCAAGCGCCCTGGCCATGGTGGACATGGCTCTTTACGATCTTCTGGGCAAGATCGCCGGATTGCCGGTATATGAACTGCTGGGAGGATTTCGCACCCGTATCAAGACCAGCGTTACCATCGGCATTCTTCCCGAGTCGGAAACCGTTGCCCGTGCGCGTGAATACCAGGCACAGGGGTTTCGCGCCCTGAAGATTAAAGGCGGCCGCGACCTGGACCAGGATGTGGCCTGTCTGCTCAAGGTGCGTCAGGCCGTGGGACCGGAAATGGAACTGCGTTACGATGCCAACCAGGGTTACACATGCGCACAGGCGCTTGATTTCGTCCGGCGCACGCGAAACTTTGGCTTGGAAATTCTGGAGCAGCCCACCAGCCGCGATGACGAAGCGCAGCTGGGCACCGTCTCGCGCCGGGCCACCATGCCGGTCATGGCCGATGAGAGCCTGATGAACCTGAAAGATGCCCTGCGCCTGGCCAAGAACGATCTTGTGGACATGATCAATATCAAGTTAATGAAGGTGGGGGGAATCGGCGAAGCGCTTCAGATCAACGCCGTTGCCCGGGCGGCCGGCCTGGAGGCTATGGTGGGCTGCATGGATGAGGCCGCCCTGGCCATCAGTGCGGGGCTCCATTTCGCCCTGGCCCGGCCCAATGTCGAATATGCCGACCTGGACGGCCACCTGGACCTGCGGGACGACCCGACGGCCGGCTGCGTGACTTTGCGCAAGGGCTATCTCTATCCGGCCAAGCTGCCGGGGCTGGGTCTGACTTCCCTGTAGCGCTGTGAAAACGGGGGCTTTATCCTTTGGCTGTTTACCGTTTCGTCGACCGGAATGCATCAAAATGAAAAAAAATTTTCTCAAACACATGGCACCATTGCTAGGCCTTGCGCTTTTTGCCCTGGCCGCAGCGGTTCTCTACCGGCAGCTGCATGCCTATCGCCTGCATGATATCCTGCTGCTGATCCGGCAGATGCCTTCCGTTCAACTCTGGTCGGCTTTTGCACTGACCGTCTGCAGTTATGCCATCATGACCGGCTACGATTTTTTAGCGCTGCGTTACATCCGCCATCCCCTGGCGCCGGCCAGAACCAGTCTGGCCTCTTTTCTCGGGTACGCTTTCAGCAACAACATCGGGTTTTCCATGATCGCCGGTGCCTCCATACGCTATCGGCTTTATTCAGCCTGGGGGCTTTCCGCCGTGCAGATCACCCAGGTGGTTTTGTTCTGCACCACCAGCTTGTGGCTGGGATTTTTTGTGTTGAGCGGCGCTGTTTTTATTGCCGAGCCCCTGGCTTTGCCCCAAAGCCTGCATTGGCCAATGGCAACGGTTCGCCCCCTGGGCGTCATTCTGCTGGCCGTGGCAGGGGCCTATTTTATTGCAACCGCAATGCCCAAAAAAGAACTTTCCCTGAAACAGTGGCGCTTTTCATTGCCGTCCTGGCGGCTGGCTGCTGGTCAGATGATTATTTCCGCTGCAGACTGGTTGATGGCCGGCGCCGTGCTCTACAGTTTGCTGCCAAAAACCGTACCTCTGGATTTCGATCATTTTCTTGAAATGTATCTGCTGGCTCAGTTAGGCGGATTGATCAGTCAGGTGCCCGGCGGGTTGGGCGTATTCGAGTCGGCCATCCTTTTGCTGGCCCCGGCCGGGATGACGGCGCCCCAGCTGCTGGGCCCTCTTATCATCTATCGCGGCATTTACTATCTGTTTCCCCTTCTGCTGGCGACTGTTGTTCTGGGCATGGAAGAACTGCTGCGCCGCAGGGCGCTTTTCGCCAAAATTCACTCCCTGGCCGGAGGGGCCTTGAGTGCACTGTTTATTCCCCTGCTCAGTCTGGCTGTTTTCGTTGCCGGGGCCATCCTGATGTTCTCCGGCGCCCTGCCCACCATCCCGCACCGCCTGGCGGTTCTGGAAGAGCATCTGCCGCTGCCCTTTCTGGAGGTTTCCCATTTTCTGGCCAGCCTTGCCGGAATGGGGTTGCTGCTGCTGGCCCGGGGGTTGCAACGGCGGCTGGATGCGGCCTACCTGCTGACCGTGGGCCTCCTGGGGTTCGGTATCGTGGCCTCTCTGCTCAAAGGCTTCGACTATGAAGAGGCCGCCATATTAACCCTGGTGTTGACGGCGCTGCTGCCCTGCCGGCAGCTGTTTTTCCGGCGTACTGCGCTGCTTGCGGAAAGTTTCACCCCCGCATGGCTTGCCGCCATCGCCGTTGTCATGGCCGCTTCGGTCTGGTTGGGCTTGTTTGCCTTTCGCCATGTGGAATACAGCCATGACCTCTGGTGGCATTTCAGCGCCAGGGGGGATGCACCACGCTTTTTGCGGGCCTCGGTGGGGGCCTTCGCGTTGGCCCTGGGCTTTGGAGCGGCAAGGCTGTTGCGGCCGGCCTCCTTCCGGCCGCCGATGGTCGCCGATCCTTTGCCGGAGACGGTTCCGGCCATCGTGGCCCAATCCGGCGTGGCGGCCGCCAATCTGGCATTGCTTGGAGATAAACAGTTCCTGATGAGTCAGGATGCCAGGGCTTTTATCATGTACGGTGTGGCCGGTGAAACCTGGGTGGCCATGGGCGATCCCGTGGGACCCGCGGAATGTTGGCCTGAATTGATCTGGCAGTTTCGCCAGGCGGCCGACCGCTACGGGGATCGGGCGGCGTTTTATGAGGTGGGACATGAGCAAGTGCATCTTTATCTGGACCTGGGGCTGAGCCTGCTTAAACTGGGTGAAGAGGCCCGTGTCCCGCTGACCGACTTCTCTCTGGAAGGCCGCCAGCGCAAAGGCCTGCGCTACACCCATCGAAAATTGACCAAGCAGGGGTGCCAGTTTGAAATCATCCCCGCAGCCTCCGTGCCACCGCAAATGGACGCGTTGAAAACCATTTCCGACGGGTGGCTCAAGGAAAAAAATACCCGCGAAAAGGGTTTTTCCCTGGGGTCCTTTTCTTCCGACTACCTTCGGCGCTTTCCGATGGCCACCGTCCGCGTGGAGGATCGTATGGTGGCCTTTGCCAATCTGTGGCCGGCCGCCGGGCAGGAGGAACTCTCCATTGATTTGATGCGCTACTCACCCGATGCGCCCCGAGGGGTCATGGATTTTCTGTTCATCGAACTGATGCTCTGGGGGGCATCCCAGGGATATAGCTGGTTCAATCTGGGCATGGCGCCGTTGAGCGGCCTGGAAACCCGTGAACTGGCACCCTTGTGGCATCGCATCGGCAGCCTTGTGGTTCGTTTCGGAGATCATTTCTATAACTTCCAGGGGCTTCGCGCCTATAAAGAAAAATTCAACCCGCTGTGGCGAGCAAAATACCTGGCCGCTCCGGGCGGATTGTCACTGCCCCGTACCCTGGCCGATATCGGCGCTCTGATTTCAGGAGGACTCAAAGGAATCCTGCTCAAGTGACCGCAGCGCCCCGGCGGCGTTTATCATGGCACTCCGGAAGTAAACGTTTGCCGGCGCTCAGCAGCTGTTTTACAGCACATCGAGCAATTCGGTTTCCTGATTTTACCGGGCGTGGCGGACGGTGGCGGGTTTCAGCTGGAAAATGTTTTCCTTTGTTGAAAAAGGGGGTGTTTTTTATGGTTTATCACGGTTTTTGTGTGTTATTGTGCTTTCCATAACGCCGGAAATGGACCCCTGGTATTTCGCGTCCGCATCATCGTGCATAGCGGTTTTGTACGCGTACACCATTTAATGCAGGCCGAACCAATGAGCATGAAATCATCCCTTTCCCATAGACGTTACCCCGGTAAGCAGGGGCCCACGGCGACCTGTCAGATACGCAACCCAGCCAAATCCGCCATGGTTCCGGCTGCCCTGGTCCGGCCGGTGATTGTGGCCGAGTTGATGGATGGTCGCCCCTGAATGGATGATATGCTCACAAGATGGACGGCGGCATCGCCGGCGGCCCGGGTTGGGCGGGCGGCCGCCGTTAGCATGCGTTGCATAATCATAAATGAGAACTCGGTATGCCTATAATTGCACTCCAGGAAATCAGCCTCGTTGTTCTGGCGTTGGTCGTGGTCATTGCCTATCATGTGCATTTCTACTTTAAAGTGCAGCGCAGTCCACTGACAACGGCCATAGGAATTACCAATCATGCCAGGAGCATGTGGGTCAAGGGCATCATGCGCGGCAAGCGCGATATCCTGGCGGTCCAGACTTTGCGCAATCAAGTGATGGCGGCTACGTTTCTGGCCTCGACAGCGATCCTGATCAGCCTTGGATCGATAGGCGCAGCTTTTCGACCGGGGGTCTACAGCGGGATTTCGCACGCACTCAACCTGCTCGGCACCAGAACCGAAACATTGTGGATGTTCAAGCTGATGCTGATGAGTATGGTGTTTTTTGTTTCCTTCTTTAATTTTACGCTCTCCATTCGCTACTACAATCATGCTGGTTTTATGATCAACACCTTTGAACTGAACGATGCCACCGTTTCCGCGGATGCCGTCACCCAGGTGGTCAATCACGGTGCGCTGCATTATACCATCGGCATGCGCGGGTTTTACCTGTCTATACCACTGGCATTGTGGCTGTTCGGACCTACCTGGATGCTGGCGGGCAGCCTGGTGCTGATTCCCGTTCTGTATCGTCTGGATCGCGAAGCTTGATGAAAGGGCTCTGGTGCCCCGTTTCGAAAATAGGGAATACGGTTTTGATGGACATACAAAGCATTGTCGAAAATTATGGATATGCTGCGGTGTTAATCGGCACATTTTTAGAAGGCGAAACCATCCTGTGATCTTGTCTTTTCGGTTCCTTTACGGGTTACGCACCGTTGCGCCCTTTGTTATCGGGATGAGTCCCGTATCGGCTAAAAAGTTTATTTTGTTCAATGCCGTCGGAGCGTTTGCCTGGGCGGTCGCCGTCGGATCCGGGGGGTACATTTTTGGACAGGCCCTGGAAATTTTTATCGGCAAGCTCAAACATTATGAAGGGGTTGTTTTTGTCGCCATTGCGATCATCAGTGTACTGATTTGGGCCGGGCATTTCGCTTGGCGCAAAATGTCTCCGCTGTAAATATTCAGCCGGAGACCTTTTTCAGGATTTACGTATTATGGATTATAGTTGGCTGCTGGTCCACATTCTGCCATCCATTGGATTTGTCCTTGCCCTGGCGTTGTTGTCCCATATTTTAAGAGAGCGCAGATCGCCCACCAGCACATTGGCCTGGCTGATGGCCATCATCTTCGTTCCTTACCTGGGAGTACCGCTTTATCTGATTTTTGGCGGACGCAAGATGCTGAGCAAGGCCGAGGCCAAACCAAATCTCGCTCAGAAGAACAGAAAACCCCTCAATAATTTTCATATGGGCAACACCCGTCTTTTCGAGCCCGGCAATGGTATTTTCACGCCATCGGCGGGAAACCGGATTACCTTGCTGCCGGAAGGCGAACAAGCGTTCCAAACGCTGATCGAGTTGATCCGCAAAGCCCGTCATTCAGTTCATATCGCCACTTTCATATTGGGAAAAGATGAAACCGGTGCGGCTATTTTGCATGCCCTGGCCGAAAAAGCGTCCCAGGGCCTGAACGTGTGTCTGCTGCTGGATGCTTTGGGATCGGTGAGAATATCCAAAAAATTCCTTTCCCCGCTTATAGCGGCCGGGGGCCAGGTGGCCTTTTTTATGCCGATGCTCCACCTGCCTTTCCGCGGCCGGGCCAATTTGCGCAATCATCGTAAAATGGTCATCTGCGATCACAAAACGGCCATTATCGGCGGAATGAACCTGGCTTCAGAGTACATGGGTCCCCGGGCCGCCCCAGGGCGCTGGCGGGACCTTTCTTTGCAGGTCCAGGGCTCGGTGGTCGACCATATATCCGATATTTTTTTATCGGATTGGAAATTTGCAAGCAAGGTGCCGCCGGGTGAAAATGCCGCCGACGGGCAGGCGCTCCAATCGGGTTCCTGTGGGGTCGCCCAGCTGGTTGCCAGCGGGCCGGATGTTCGTGATGATTCACTTCGCAATGCCATTCTCACGGCGGTTTTCAGAGCAAGCCGGCGCGTTTGGATTGTGACGCCCTACTTTGTGCCCGACGAATTGACTCTGGAGGCCCTGTGCATTGCGATTAACCGCAACGTTGACGTTTCCATTATCATTCCCAAAAAATCCAACCATCGTCTGGCGGATCTCGTACGCGAGGGATACCTGGCACGGATTCAGGAAGCCGGTGCCGGGGTGTGGCTTTACGAGCAACGCATGCTGCACGCCAAAGCGGTCCTTGTCGACGATACGGTGGCCATCACGGGTTCGGCCAACATGGACATGCGAAGTATATTGCTCAACTATGAAATCGCCCTGTGCATCTACGATGCGGATGTTATCGGGCAACTCGAATCCTGGATGCTGGGGTTACGCAAGGACTGTTCGGCACGCACGCTCCGATCCAAGCCTTCTTTGGATCTCATTGAAAGTATCGGCCGGCTGTTTGCGCCATTGCTGTAGCCGCCCGGTTTGTAATGGGGACCATTGAGGATCTGTTGCGTAAACGTTCCCCGGTGGAGGAAGGCTTTCGCCCCCGTAAAACCGGCGGCAAATACGCGCGTTGTGTCCGGAATGGTTTTGCCTTGATCGTTTCCCATGGGTGTTTTATTTTTTCAGGTACACGCCAATCTTCAAGGTGGAAAAAAAGGAGAAAAGACAATGGAAACCCGGCTGTCCTATGCCCCTGAAGAAATTATCTGTCCTGTTGACAGGAGCGAACTTTCCGACCTGGCATTAAAATATGCCTATGTCGGAGCGCGCCTTTTCAATGCCTCCTTGACCATATTGCATGCCATGCACTTTGACTATCCCCGTTACCTGTCTCGTGAATTGACTGCTAAAGTGCTGAAAGAACTTGAAAACGCCAAGGCGGCGGCCCGCGATGAGCTTGAAGATCATGTCGGACGAGTTTTGGGCCCTATGGACAGCAAGATTCCCGTTCGCTATCAGGCCAGCGATTCGGAACCGGTGGCGGCCATCATGCAGGCATTGGCTGAGAACCATGCCGATCTGGTGGTGATGGGCACCCATGGGTACAGCGGGTTTAAACAATGGATGCTGGGATCGGTGACCGAGAGCGTGCTGCATCGCGCCAGGGTGCCCGTGTTTACCGTCCGACAAAAGGTGAACGATTTTATCGATGCCACCCAAGCGGAGGCAAGGCCCAACATCCGGCATATTCTGTGTCCGTGCAATATGACCGTTGCCGCCGGCCAGGCACTGCAGGTGGCCGCGGCCCTGGCCGGCCGGCTTGATGCCCGCCTGACCGCGATGTGGAGCATGGAATCGGCCACGGCGGCAGATGAAAACACTTTTTCCGCATGGGTCCAAAAGACGATTGGAGCTTCCCCAAATACGGATTCCCTTGTGCAAGGGGGGTCGGCCGCGTCCCAGGCCATCGCGTTGGCCGGATCCATGGCCTGCGACCTGATTGTCATTGGCGCCCACCATAAACCGTTTGACCAGGGCACGGTGGTGGGCCGGACCACCGAGCTGGTGTTGAGGCATGCATCGGTGCCGGTGCTGGCGGTTCCCTTTTACAGTGAACAGCAGTGATTCGGCGCCTCAAACTGGAGGAGCTCGACAACTGTCTGTTCCTGGTGGTGAAGATGCTGCGCTACGACAAAACCAAGGCCGTGTTTCTGCCCGAACAGTTGAGCATGGTGCCGACCCGCATTCAAACGGAAGCGGCCGCCTTTCGGTATTCGCTTACAGGCATCAGGCGCCAGCGGTTTTCATCCTGCAGGTCGAGTACGCAGTTGTGGTAATCCAGGATGCTGCTGCGGTGCCCCACGCTGATGTAGTGGGTGCCCATAGCGTTCAATACCTTGTAAAGGTTGGCTTCGTTCTCGCTGTCCAGCGCGCTGGTGGCCTCGTCCAGAACGGCGAATCCGGGCCGATTGATCAGCAGGCGGGCAAAGGCCAGGCGCTGCTGCTCGCCCAGGGACAGGATGTCGGCCCAGTCCAGGGTGATGTCGAATCCGCCCACCCGTTCGACCAGGTCATCGAGGTGCACCACTTTGAGCACCTGCCGCAATTGGGATTGCGAAACCGTTCGTTCGGGGTTGGGGTAAAGCAGCTGGTCTCTCAGGGTTCCGAGCAACATATAAGGTTTCTGGGGCAGGAAAAAGATCTGCTCCAGTGGGGGGCGCAATACGGTTCCGGAACCTCGGGTCCACAATCCTGCAATGGCTCTGAGCAGGGAACTTTTACCGACCCCGCTTTGGCCCACCACCACCAGGTTGTCATTGCGTTCCAGGGCAAGGGTCAGATCTTTGATCAGGATGCGGGACTGATCGGGCGTCTGCAGGGTCATGTGATCCAGGGCGAAACGGTCCGCAGTGCGGGACTGGATGCCGGGGGGCCGTTGGCGTTCGCTGGATACCGCGTGTGAAAAGGAGGAGAGTCGCTGGATGCCGGCTGCAAAATTGGTGATTTCCTCGATCTGGGAAACAATCAGCGACATGGCGGCGTAAACCTGCATGAAGGCGAAGTTGGCCTGCACCATATCGCCGTACTCGATTTTGCCGCTGAAATACTGCGAGAACAGTACCAGAAAGGGCAAAACCAGGGGGAGATAACTGTAGGCGGTGGTGAAAAACGAAAGATTTCGCTGCCAGCCGATGAGCAGGTTGAAGTTTTTCAGCACGTCGCCAAAACGACCGGCAATATGGGCCGCCTCGGGTTTTTCACCCTTGTAAAAGGCAATGGACTCGGTGTTGTCCCGCACATGCACCAGTGCATAGCGGAAATCGGCTTCGTAGCGCAGTTGGTTGAAATTCAGGCGCACCAGGCGGCGGCCGAACAGGGCGGTGAGCACGGTTCCCGCCACTGAATAGCCCAGCACCACCACCACCAGCAGTACCGATTTGGACCACAGGATGCCGGTAAACGAGACCAGGTCCATCAAGGATCCCAGAAGGATGAGCAGAAACGCCAGAGAGGTGCGCGTAAAGCTCCGGATGTCCTCCATAATGCGCTGGTCGGGGTTGTCGATCTCGTTGCCGGCCTCGATCTCGTAATAGTTGCGGTTGTCGAAGTAGTTTTTTAAAAATTCGCCGGTCATCCACTTGCGCCAGCACATGCCCAGATATCCCTGCACGTAACTGTAAAAGGCCACTACGGGGATGCCCACCAGAAAACCGCCGAAATAAACCGCCACATAGAGGTAGGCCATCTCCTGGTTTTTTTTCACCAGGGCTGTGGTGAAAAAATTGCCGATATAGCTGAAGGCCACATTGATGCCGGTGACGGAAAGGGACAACATCAGCACCACCCCCAGCAGCACCCAGGCCTGCCGGCGCTCCTTCAGGTGACGGCGGAAGAATGCGAATACCAAAGCGGGCAGAACCAGCGCGGCCGCAACCAGCAGCCACATCCTGGAATGGATGATGTTCCATATTTCAGCTGTCAGTCCCCCGGCGATTTTGTCGGCCACGCCCGGCATGAAATGGCTTGCCGTCAGGGCAAGGGCCGCCACCAGCAGCGACAGGACAGCGAAAAGAAAGAGCAGCAGCATGGCCGTGAGCAGCAGTGTGGCCCAGCCGCCGCCCCGGATGCTGGGGAAAAAATAGGGCTGTGCAATGCTGGCAAAGCGTTTCCAGAGGGAAATATCTTTGTCGTTAATCGGATGGTTTTCCATTAACTTAAAGCCTTCTCTAAATTGTAGGGGCGGCTTTCAGCCGCGATCGTTTCCACTGCCGCGCGAATAATCGCGGCTAAAAGCCGCCCCCTACAGCGAATTCCCAACGTTAAGTCAATGAAATTAAATGTTAAGTGAACGATGGGAATCGATTCTCAACGGACCGAATTGGCCAGTGCCGATAGGATCCATCCGGACGCATCATGATATTGATGCGTCGGCTTATCGCAAGGATAACAACCGGCGGAATACGCCAACTTCACATTTGACACCGGAACGGCGGCTCAAGCGCTTCTTCGTTTTTAGACATCGGAAAGCTGATTTATCTTATTTTGGCGATAAGCCCGTTTGTTTACTTAGCGGCGGCACTTTGCTCGTCGACCTTTTTTTGCAGGATATCGATAAAGCTGACCGGTGACTCCCGGGTGAGCAGGTCGCTGAACTGGCTGCGGTAATTTCTAGCCAGGCTCGCATTTTCGATGATGACATCGTAGACCTGCCACGAATTGTCTTTGCGCAGCAGCCGGTAGTCGATGGGGATGTTACCGGTCGGCGCGACAATATCGGTCTGTACTTCGGATCGCGTGTCGGACAGGGCGGTTTCCTTTTTGAAGACCACTTTTTCGTCTTTGTACTGCAGCAGCCGGTCCATGTAGATACTTTCCAGCAGCTTGCGGTACAATGCGACGAACTTTTTCTGCTGCTCGGCGTTGAAGCGGTTCCAATCCGCGCCCAGGGTAAAACGGGACAGGGAGGTAAAATCGAACAGGCTGCCGGAGATGGACCGGATGGCCTCTTTTTTCTTTTCCGCTTGTTCCGGGGCGACCAGGGCCGGATCTTTCAACACGGCAAGCAGGCGGTTGACGTGGGTTTCCACGGTCTGTTCAGGGGTGTCCGCCAATGCCGGAAAAGGCATCAGCAATATCGCCATCGCGATGAGGCCGCTGATCCATTTTTTCATGGTGTACTCCTTTTGATTTTTGACGACCTATTTTTTATCCACGGATCCGAATGCATATTTGCCGATCAGGTCTCCCAGGTCCATCGGGGATACGGTGTCGATAATGGTTCCGCCGGGTTTCAGAAGTTCACCCCCGCCGCCGGCATCCACGTCGACGTACTTGTCGCCGATCAGCCCTTCGGTTTTTATTGAGGCAATGGCGTCATCATAGATCTTCAGGCCCTTGGCGATCCGCATTTCAACAATGGCTTTTCGCTTTTCCTGGTCCACGGTAAGCGCCGATACCCGCCCGACCTTGAGTCCCATGATACTCACCGGGTTGCCGACCCGTAATCCGGTGACCTTGTTAAAACCCGCGTACATCACCACAGTGTCCTCACCGAACAACGAGACATTGCCCAGCTTGACGGCCATGTAGACGACAAAGGCCAGTCCCAGCAGTATGAAAACGCCCACGGTGGTTTCTCTGGAATATTTTTTCATGTTAGGCTTCCTTTGCACCTGGCATTGAATTCCAGGAGTTTGCTCTGGTTTGATTTCGCTTTGGCTAAGATCGATTCGATTTCAACGTGGCGCTTTCCCTGGGCCACCCCCGCCAACAGGGTCACGGCGACGGCATCCGTGCAGGAGAGTTCGGCCAGAACGAATTTCTGCATTTCGGGAATTCCGTTGCGGGTGAAATCGTCGGCAAAATTTTCCGCCAGACTGCGCGCTTCGTCCATGTCGGAATAGGGCAGCACGGTGGTGTACTGGTTGAAACTGTACCGCGTGGAGAATCCGCCCACCTCGCTGAAGTGTTTGCTGATGAACGTGCCGATGGCCTGAATGAATTCTTGAACCGCGGTGTGCCCCAGATCGCTCTGGACGTCGCTCAGGTTCTCTATGCTGATAATCAGCATGGCGAAGTCGTCAAACTGCGGGTTGCGGTTCAGCTCGGTCTGGTATCGCGTCTTGAAATGTCTGCGCGTGTAAAGGCCGGTGAGTTCCTCCTGCAGTGATTCCAGGCTGTGAATTAATTCAAAACGGAAAGGGTGTTCGAAATCGTCAAAATCTTCCGGTGTGCCCTCAAAGACGATGGACCCGTCGTATAACGCCACGACGCGGTTGGAGATGAAAAAGACATCTGGCAGATCATGGCTGATGAGCACCGCCGTGAAACCGAGTTCATGCTGGTACTGGGCGATCATGCTCAATATGGCGTTGCGCCGGATGGGGTCCTGGCCGGTGGTGGGTTCGTCGAAAAGCACAATTTCCGGGTCGGTGACCAGAGCCCGGGCCAGGGCCACCCTTTTCTGCATGCCGCCGGACAGTTCGGCCGGGTATCTATGGGTCACTTCCACCAGCTCGGTCTGCCGGATGCGGTCCATGACCCGGGTGTCGATTTCGCTGCGGCCCAGCTTGGTGGTATGGCGCAGCGGCATGGCGATATTTTCGTATATGGTGAGGCTGTCGAACAGGGCATTGTTCTGGAACATGTAGCTGATCCGGCTGAAAACGGCTTTTTTCTCTCCGGGCCCCATTTCGTTGAGGGGGCGTCCGTGAAACAGGATTTCACCCTCGTCGGGCTGCAGCAGCCCGATAATATGCTTGAGCAGCACGCTTTTTCCCACGCCGCTTTTGCCGATGATGGTGCTCACCTGGCCTTCGAAAAGCGACATATTGATGCCGTCCAGCACGGTCTGATTTCCAAATCGCTTGGTGACTTGGCGGAATTCGATCAGCGGTGGTTCCATTTTGCTCCTATAGCAGAAAAGAGGTCACGATATAGTCGGTGGCCAGTATGAAAACACAGCACTGCACCACCGCCGAGGTGGTGGCCAGGCTGACGCTTTTAGAGCCGCGGCTGTCTGCGCGCATGTGGGTGAAGTACCCCTGGTAGCAGCAGATGGTGGACACGATGACGGCAAAGACGATGGATTTGATGAAGCCGCCGTTGATATCGACCATTTCAACGCTGGACTGAACGCGGTACATATACGCGCCCGGATCGCCGTTGACCAGGAGAACACCGGTGAGATAGCCTCCGAAAATACCGATCATATCGAAGATGGCCGTGAGCAGGGGAAAGCTGATCAGGGCGGCGGCAATCCGGGGGCCCACCAGAAACCCCAGGGGGTCGATCTGCATGGTAGACAAGGCATCGATCTGCTCCGATATGCGCTGGATACCGATTTCGGCAGTCATGGCCGAACCGGCCCGGGCGGTGATCATGATGGCTGTCAGCACCGGGCCCAGTTCACGGATCAGGGTCAGCGAAATCGCCGACCCCAATACACCCACCGAGCCGAACTTGACCAGGGTGTAGTAGAGCTGCAGCCCCAGCACCATGCCGGTGAAAATCGCCACCAGGGCGACAATCCCGGTAGTTTTGGCGCCAATGTAGTAGACCTGGGTCAAAACGCTGTTGATCTGCCGGGGCCGGAAAATGGATACAATCGCCTTGACAAAGAAAATGGTCGATGCGCCCATGTGGTTGGTAAAATTGAGACCCAGCCTTCCCAGCGGTTCAAGGATCGAATTGGCAAAGACGCCTTGACCCGCCTGCGGCAAATTGTTTCTGGGGTTCGATACTGTCGGCATTTTCGATCCATCCATCTTTTTGGAGGGTGACCTAAAAAAGCGCTGTTCTCACGCTGTACCCAATTTGCGCTTGAATCGGACTATAAGTCATCGGAACAGCCTTGTAAAATCTGATTTTTATCGGACTCCGGGTTGGACACCCGAAAACCGTCCGAAACCTTGACACACCTGCCGATGTGGTTATTTTGCCGCGTAAACGCGGTAGATTCCGAAGTTTGCGGATGGCCGCCTTTTTTTAGAGGGGACATGCGATGAAAAAGGCATTTTTTCTGGCCGCCGTAGGGTTGCTCCTTCTGGTGGGCCTCCTGGCGGGGGTCAAGGGTTTACAAATCCGTGACATGGTCGCCCACGGCAAACAGTTTGTGCCGCCCCCGGAAATTGTGACGGCGGCCCCCGTACAGGTACAATCCTGGGAGTCACTGCTTTCTGCCGTGGGTACTCTCGATGCGGTTCAGGGTGTGACCCTGACCGCCGAAGTCACCGGTAAAATAGTGCATATCGCCTTTGAATCCGGCACTCTGGTTGCCGCCGGCGATCTGCTGGTACAGCAGGATATTTCCGTCGAAAGTGCCCAATTGCGCGCCGCCCAGGCCGCCGCCGATCTGGCGCGCATCACCTTCCAGCGCAATGAAAAGCTGCTTCCCGAAAAAGTCATTGCTCAGGCCGACTACGACAATTCACGGGCCCAGCTCGCCCAGGCCCAGGCGCAGGTTGACAACATCCGGGCCGTAATTGCAAGAAAAACCATACGGGCGCCTTTTGCCGGCCGCCTGGGCCTGCGGATGGTAAATCTGGGGCAGGTGATTGATGCCGGCCAGGCCATCGTCTCCCTTCAGGCCATGGATCCCATATACGCCAACTTTCAGCTTCCCCAGCAGGAATTGAGCCGCATCCGGATGGGGCTGGAAGTCCGCATCATTTCCGATGCCCTGCCGCTGGGAGCCGTTGCGGGCAAAATTACGGCCATTGACCCGGATGTGGATGCGGACACCCGCAGTGTACGGGTTCAGGCCACGGTGGCCAACCCCGGTGAGCGGCTGCATCCCGGCATGTACGCTACCATGTCCGTGGTTCTTCCGTTGAAAGAAGAGGTCTTGGCCGTTCCGGCCACGGCCGTGCTCTATGCTCCTTACAGCGATTCGGTTTTTATCGTCGAAGACAAACCGGGGGAGGCGGGTGCGGCTCCGGGCAAAACGGTGCGTCAGCAGTTCGTGCGTCTGGGAGAAAAGCGGGGCGACTACATCGCCGTGGCCTCGGGGCTCAAGGGGGGCGAAACCGTGGTCACCACCGGCGTGTTCAAGCTGCGCAACGGCCAGGCTGTGGCCGTGGACAATTCGCTGGCGCCTGAATTCAAACTGGCCCCCCGGCCGGCGGAAAGTTAAACTATGAAATTTACGGATGTTTTCGTGCGCCGTCCCGTTCTGGCGATGGTGGTCAGCCTGCTGATCACCATCGCCGGGCTGCAGGCCGTCCGCTCTCTGAACGTGCGGCAGTACCCCCGCAGCGACAATGCCGTGGTCACCGTGACCACGGTTTATGTGGGGGCCAGTGCCGAGTTGGTGCGGGGTTTTATCACGGCCCCCCTGGAACGCGCCATCGCGGCGGCCGACGGCATCGACTACATCGAATCGCAGAGCGCTCAGGGGCTCGCCACCATCAGTGCCCGCCTGAGACTCAACTACGACCCCATCAAGGCGCTGACGGAAATCAGTTCGAAAGTGGACCAGGTGCGCGGCGACCTGCCGCCCGAAGCCGAGGTGCCCATTATCAACGTGGAGTCGGCAGACAGCAAGTTTGCTTCGGCGTACTTGAGCTTTACCTCCGATGTGCTGAAGCAGAACGAAATCACCGACTACCTGGTGCGCATCGTCCAGCCCCGGCTGTCCGCCCTGGAAGGCGTCCAGCGGGCCGATATTCTGGGCGCCCGTACTTTTGCCATGCGCATCTGGCTCAAGCCCGACCGCATGGCCGCTTTCAATATCAGCCCCGTTCAGGTGCGCCAGGCGCTGGCGGCCAATAACTTTCTTGCGGCCGTCGGTCGCACCAAAGGGTCGCTGATCCAGGTCAACCTTACTGCCAATACCGATTTGCGCTCGGTTCAAGAGTTCAAGCGCCTGGTGGTCCGGGAACAGAACGGGGGCATCGTGCGCCTGGAAGATATCGCCGAGGTGGCCCTGGGGGCCGAAGATTATGACACGCAAGTGCGCTTTTCCGGCCAAACCGCCGTCTTCATGGGGATCTGGCCCCTGCCCAATGCCAACTCCCTGGACGTGATCAAGCGCGCGCGGACGGAGATGGACGCCATTTCCCGGCAGCTTCCCAATGGCCTGCATGGCCGCATCGCCTACGATGGCACCGCCTATATCGACAATGCCATTCACGAGGTGGTCAAAACCCTTAGCGAAACCTTGCTCATCGTGGTGGTGATTATTTTTTTGTTCCTGGGGTCCCTGCGGTCGGCCCTCATTCCCGTGGTGGCCATACCTCTGTCCCTCATTGGCGCCGTGTTTCTCATGCAGATTTTTGGGTTTACCGTTAATTTGCTGACCTTGCTGGCCATCGTGCTTTCCGTGGGCCTGGTGGTGGACGATGCCATTGTGGTGGTGGAAAACGTGGAACGCCATTTGAGTGAAGGCCAGTCCCCCATGCAGGCGGCCCTGCTGGGCGCCCGCGAATTGGTGGGCCCGCTGATCTCTATGACCATCACCCTGGCGGCGGTGTATGCCCCCATCGGATTGCAGGGCGGGCTCACCGGATCCCTGTTCCGAGAGTTTGCCTTTACCCTGGCCGGGGCCGTGACAATCTCCGGCATCGTGGCCCTGACCCTGTCTCCCATGATGGCTTCGCGGATGCTTAAGGCGGGCATGACCGAGCGCGGGCTGGCGGGCAAAATCGAACGCGATTTCAAAAAAATCCGCAATTTATACGGCCGGTTGCTTAACGGCACCCTCAACGCCCGACCGGCGGTGTACATGGTATGGGCTGTGGTGAGCCTGCTCTCCATTCCCATGTTTTCCATGTCGGCCACGGAACTGGCGCCCACCGAGGATCAGGGGGTCATCTTCGGCATTCTGGATGCGGCCGCAAACTCCACCCTGGACCAGACCAGCCGATATGCCGCGGCGGTTAACGCGGCCTTTTTGAGCGTGCCGGAAACCCAGTTCGTTTTTCAGGCCACCATGCCCTCCTCCGGGTTTGCCGGTATGGTGGTCAAACCGTGGCAGGAGCGGGACCGCAATATTTTTCAGATCATGCCCGAAGTTCAGCAAAAGCTGCATGGCATTACGGGGATCCGCATGTTCCCGGTTACCCCGCCGGCCCTGCCCGGAGGCGGTCAGTTTCCGGTGGAGTTCATCCTGGCTTCGACGGCCGAACCCGAACAGATCCTGAACTTCGCCAACCAGATCCAGTTGGCGGCCGCGAAGAGCGGGCTGTTCGCTTTTCCGCCCATTATCGACGTGAAAATCGACCAACCTCAGTCCGAAGTGCTCATCGACCGTGACAAAGTGGCCGCTCTGGGTCTCAATCTGCAGCAGGTGGGTGCTGACATGGCCGCCATGATGGGCGGCAATTTCGTCAATCGTTTCAACATCGACGGACGCAGCTACAAGGTCATTCCCCAGATTCAGCGCATGGACCGCCTCAACCCGGACCAGTTGCGCAATATTTACGTCACCGGCCCGGGCGGACGGCTGGTTCCGCTGAGCACTATCGCCACCATCGCCAACAGCACCGTGCCGCGTTCGCTGAACCGTTTTCAGCAGCTCAACGCGGTCAAAATCAGCGGCGTGGCCGTTCGACCGCTGGATGAGGCCCTGCGTTTTCTGGAGGCCGAAGCCGCACGGATTTTGCCCGGGGGGTATGTGCTGGACTACACCGGCGAGTCGCGCCAGCTGCGCACCGAAGGCAACACCTTTATCCAGGCCTTCGGCCTGGCCGTGGTCCTGATTTTTCTGGTGCTCGCGGCCCAGTTCAACAGCTTCCGCGACCCCTTTGTCATTCTGGCCGGATCGGTGCCCCTGGCCATGTTCGGGGCCCTGATCTTCACCTTTCTGAAAATGCCCGACCCCAACGTCCCCTTCTGGACCCAGGGCTGGACAACCACCCTGAATATTTACTCCCAGGTGGGGCTGGTCACCCTGGTGGGGCTGGTTTCCAAAAACGGCATTCTCATCGTGGAGTTTGCCAACAAGCTCCAGGAGCAGGGCCGCTCCAAAAGGGAAGCCGTGCATGAGGCCGCCATGACCCGGCTGCGGCCTATTCTCATGACCACCGGGGCCACCATCGCCGGCCACTTCCCCCTGACGCTCGTTACGGGTGCCGGCGCCGCGGCGCGCAATTCCATCGGTCTGGTGCTGGTCGGCGGCATGGCCATCGGGTCACTTTTCACCCTTTTTATCATTCCCTCCATTTACATGCTGCTGGCCCGGGACCATTCCAAAGACCGACCGCAGCAGAAAAAGGCCCTTCCCTGACATTGACCATCATGCCGGCATACCTGACGGGTATCCGCCAGCAAACCCGCTTGTCCGGTAAAATCCATCGCATCGCCATCGATCCAGCCGACGGACAAGTCCTGGTCCGATGCCCCTGTTTGTCCGTAACGTGTACATCAGGACCGTGGAAGATGTCTCCTGACCATGGCCCTGATGGGGTCAATGACTTCCTGGGCGCACACATCCTGCCGGAAGGTGAGAAAACCCGTGGTCATGTTCCGGCCCACGCTGCTTTTCGGGTAGTCCAGTAAATCGCGAACTTGATCTTTGAGCTGCTCCGAGAAATGGCCGGAAGTTTTTTTCTTGCCGGAGGCGGCGTTGGTATGCGTAAATTATAAATGAATCTGTCCTTCGAGCGGAACCGGCAGTTCCGCAAAGGTACGGCATATATTCTATCTGTTCGAATTGTTACTCTAATTTGTCATGGCGCATGTCTTGCAACCTGCTGTCTGGCACAAAAACATGGCTTGACGCCGGGGCCAGGCCGCAAATTTACAATGAATTTTGAAAAACCAGGCGTTCTGGACCTTCGTGTCTATTCATTTTCTGTATGGGAGTCCCGCATGTCAGTCAAAAGCATAACTATCATTGCCCTGTTGTTCCTGTTTGCCCTTTTTGTCGTCCAGAACGCCCAGGTCGTCGAAGTCCGATTCCTGCTCTGGAAAACCGAAGCTTCCCGTGCCATCGTGCTGCTGGTGACGTTCGGCGCCGGAATGCTGGCCGGGTGGCTGTCTGGATTGCGGCGCAAAAAGTCGCCCAAGGCCTTGAATGGCGATTGATCAAAAAGCGGATCAGCCATGGTGTGGATGCTGAAACAGCGGCGCATGGCGGTGGTCAATACCTGGAATTCAACCCCCCCCCCGGACGGCAGATGCGCTATTATCGCTAACCGACGGGATTGCTGAAAGGAACGCGCTATGGGGCTGTACAACCTGGACAAGATTTTCCAGCCGGCCGCCATTGCGGTCATCGGCGCCAGTGAGCGCCCTGGAAGCATTGGTCGGGCCATCATGCGCAATCTGATCGACGGCGGTTTCCAGGGGACGCTTTTTCCGGTTAACCCCAAATATGATCAAGTGTTCGGCCTGAATGCACTTCCGGATATCCAGGCCATTCCCACAGCGGTCGATCTGGCGGTGGTAGCCACACCCATGGCCACGGTTCCCGGGCTGATATCGGGTTGTGCCGCCTGCGGCATCGCCACCGCTGTGGTTATCGCGGCCGGCGGCAGGGAGACCGGGGCCCGGGGGGCGGCCTCAACGCCAGCTTTGCCGCCGGCATGCCGGCCCCCGGCCGCCTGGCGTTCGTTTCCCAGAGCGGAGCCATGTGTACGGCGATTCTTGACATGGCCTTCAAAGAGCGCATCGGCTTCAGCCGCTTTGTCAGCATCGGCGCCATGGTGGATGTGGATTTCGGGGATATGATCGATTATCTGGGACGGGACCCGGCCACCGGCAGCATCCTGCTGTACATTGAAAGCCTGACCCACATCCGCAAATTCATGAGTGCCGCCAGGGCGGTTTCACGGGTCAAGCCCATCGTTGCTCTGAAGGCCGGCAGCAGTCCGGCCGGGGCGATGGCGGCTGCTTCGCATACTGGGGCCATGGCCGGAGAGGATGCAGTCTATGACGCCGCTTTTCAACGGGCCGGCATCGTCCGGGTGCAGACCATCGAAGCGCTTTTCGACTGTGCCGAACTGATGGCCAAGCAGCCCCGTCCGTCCGGCTCTCGCCTGGCCGTTATTTCCAATGGCGGCGGTCCCGGTGTCATGGCCGCCGACACCCTGGCCCGTTACGGACTTGAGCCGGCAGACTTGAGCCCGGATACGGTCCAGGCCCTGGACGCCGTGTTGCCCCCGTACTGGAGCCGGCGCAACCCCATCGATATTTTGGGGGACGCCTCCCCGGATCGCTATGCCCGGACTGTGGAAATCCTGATGGCCGAAAAGGATCTGCATGCCCTGATGGTCATGCTGGCGCCCCAGGCCCTGACCGAACCGATGGTGGTGGCCCGGCGTCTGGCGGAGCTGTTCAAGGGAAATACCTTTCCGCTCTTTGCGGTGTGGATGGGGGGACGGGATGTGGAAACGGCGGTGGATTGGCTCAACGCCGGCGGGATTCCCACCTATGCCACCCCCGAACGGGCTGTGCAGGCCTTCGTTCACATGGTGCAGTATGCCCGCACCCTGGAACTGCTCAAAGAAGTCCCTCCGGCCAGGGATTACCGTATCGAATTTGATCGCCCCCTGGCACGGCACCTGATGTCGGAAGCCGGGACGGGCGAAAACCGGTTCATGACCGAATCCCGGTCCAAAGCCATTCTGGCGGCTTACGGCATGCCCGTAATCGAAACCCGGGTGGCGGATTCCGCAGAGGCCGCCGTTGCCCTGGCCGTCGAAACAGGCTACCCGGTGGCGCTGAAAATCCTTTCACCGGACATCTCCCACAAGACGGATGCCGGGGGGGTGCAACTGGACATCCGCGGTGCCGGGGACCTGCGCCGGGCTTACGATTCCATCATGGCCGGGGCCTGCCATCACCATCCGCAGGCACATATCGAGGGGGTTGCCGTACAGCCCTGCATTGTCCATCCGGATTACGAATTGCTGGCGGGCATCAAACGGGATGTGAACTTCGGCCCGGTGATCCTGTTCGGAATGGGCGGGATCTTCACCGAAGTGATCCACGATCGCGCTCTGGGACTGCCACCTCTCAATCGTCTGCTCGTCAGACGCCTCATGGAACAGACCCGCGTTTACCGGCTGATGCGGGGATACCGCAACCGCCCGGCGGCCGACATGGAGGCCATTGAAGACTTGTTGCTGCGCTTGTCGCAGCTGGCCGCGGATTTCCCCGAGATTGCCGAACTGGACCTGAACCCGATCATCGTCAAAAACGGACGGCCGTTGATCGTTGATGCGCGCCTGCGCATCGACGAGGCGGCCCAGCCATGGCCGTGGCATCTGGTCATCAGTCCATACCCCGCCCAGTATGAGCTGTGCACGGTCACCAAAACCGGTATACGCCTGTTGATCCGGCCGATTCAACCCGAAGATGCGCAACGGTTTGCCGATCTGTTTAAAACGCTGTCGCCCACCAGCATCTATTATCGCTTCTTTCGTCACATCAAATCCCTTTCTCCTGAAACCCTGGCCATGCTGACCCAGATCGATTACGACCGGGAGATGGCCCTGGTGGCCCTGGATGAATCGGATCGGCTTGAAAAAATGATTGGGGTGGCCCGTATCATTTCAGATGCGGACGGGCGCACGGCCGAGTTTTCAGTCATGATCAGCGATTCCTGCCAGGGCCAGGGGGTGGGGGCCCAACTGCTGATCTACCTGCTCCAAATAGCCCGGCAGCGCGGTATTCAAATCGTTTACGGAAGTGTTTTGAGAGAAAACTGGCACATGCAACGCCTGGGAAAAAAGGTGGGTTTCGAGGTGGCCTTCAATGCGGACGAGGGACACTACGATCTGACCATCGACCTGACCCGCGCCCAGGTGTGAGTGCGTCCAACCCGATACGGCGGCTGGCCTGAAGGAAAAAGGAGAGCGTCATGACAAAACCTGTTGAGAAACTGATTGTTGCACCGGTGGACGGGTCCGCCAACGCCCTGAAGGCCATGGAATACCTGGGGTTTTACGCTGACGGAGCCCGAATGGCCATTCATCTGCTCTATGTCATGCCGCCGTTGCCGCCCATTCTGGTTGAAGAGAGCCGAACCAACCGCCAGACGGAGGCCCTGCTGAAAAAAATGCAGGAAAAAAGCAAACTTCTGGCGGATGACGCCCTGGTGCAGGCCCGGCAGCGCCTGATCGCAGTGGGGTTTCCGGAAGGCGGCATTAAATCCACTGTGCTGGCCCAAAATTATCCTGTGGCCGCCAGCATTTGTGCCTGGTCCGAAAAAAAATCAGCCGACGCCATCGTCATGAGTTCCCGGGGGCGCGGACGCCTCGAGTCGTTTTTCATGGGAGCGACCACCCAAAAAGTCGTCGACGCCAGCGAGCTGTGCCCGGTGTGGGTGATCAATGGGAACGTAACGGATCGCGGCATTCTGATCGGGGTCGATCATTCCCCGGAAGCCTTGCGTGCCGTGGACCATGCCGGATTAATGCTGGCATGTGGAAACCAGCCGATCACCCTCTTTTACTCCCGCCGCTGCCTGACCTGCTTTGTGCCGCGGCAGGTGGCGGACGCGGCCCCCGGCATGGAGCAGATCTGGCAGGATCGGGCCGGGCGCAGGATCGCGCCGATCATGGAAAAGGCACGCCAGGTGCTGGTGGATGCCGGTGTGGACCCAAGCCGCATTGGTGTCCGCGTGGCAGAAGGCAGCCGAAGTGCGGCTGCCGATCTTCTCAAGACCGCACGCAGCAGCCGTTGCGGCACCATCATCGTGGGCCGGCGCGGCTCTACCAGCAGCAGCGTCTTCCGTATGGGCAGCGTGTCCCGCGGTGTCTTGGAAAGCAGCGAGCATCTGGCCGTCTGGATTGTACCCTGAATCTGTTGTCGCCGTGCAGGCGCGGAGCATGCGTGTTTCTGACCTGACCATCGGGGCAGTGCAATGAAAGACCATGCAACCACCGGCTATACACGAGCCAGACAGCTGACCGCGGGTCGTGCCGAAGTCTATCTCGTCTTGGGCTTGGCCGGGTGGCCAAAAATTCCAAAATCGGTGAAATTGCCGATCCTTTCGGAAGGCAGGGGGCGGGTATCCATTCCCCGGTGTCTGCGCTATATCGGTCGCATTCCGAAAAAATGGGAGATCAGGGCATTTAATCGACTGCGCAGCACATGGTAGGAATAGTGCCGCTTGGCCGTGGCATAGTTGTGGTCCACCATCTGCCGGCGGCGCTCAGTGGATTCCAGCACTTCACGAACCCGGGCGACATTGGCATCGGTCAAAAATCCGTCCATAACCACCAGGTCGAATCCCTTGGGCTCGATATCCCGCACAAAGGTGGCGTATCGGTTGATCAGAAGCGGTTTCCTGAAAAAGATAGCCTCGAGAAAGGCGTTGCCGAAACCTTCGTACAAGCTGGGGTAGGTAATGAAGTCGGCGTGGGGGTAGATATGCCACAAGGAATAGCTCGGCTTGTCATCCACGGTACCGTTGATGGGATCGTTCATCCGCATTTTGATCAGGCGCAGATCCACACCGCACGCTTCGGCGTGGTGTACCAGCCAGTCGGCATACTCGAACCCCTCATCGCCGGCTTCATGGGAGATCACCAGCTTGTACCGCGGATCTTTAAGGTCGCGAACCAGCTCCACGGCATGCTCGATACCCTTGCGTTGCACGATACGGGTGGGCTGCAGGATAATCTTGTCTTCCGGTTCCAGGCCGATGCTGGCGCGGAAGGTGTCGGACAGGCCCTGATTGACCTGCGGCGGGTTGTCAAAATCCAGCACATTGGGAACGATGGTGGAAGATACGCCGGTTCTCAAGGCCAGGTTCTCCTGGGCCTCCGAGTTGATCACCACATGCTCGATGCTGCCCAGTTTGGGCGGAAAGGCCATGCGCAGGTAGTCGTCCACCGCATTGACCGAAAAACGGGTGCGTTCCCAGTAAAAATCGTGATGGTGGGCGACGGTGGGAATCTGGCGCTCGGCAATTATCTCGGTCAGGGCCAGTCCCAGGGGGATGTGCATGGGAATGGTCAGCGCGTTTTCAACGATGATCAAATCAATGTGGTATTGTTCGAGGAATTCTTCGATAGCGGCTTTGAGCAGTGTCTTGAGGGCATGGATGGTCTCCGTGACCCTTGAACTGCGCCCCTTGCAGCCAAATATCCGCTGGCTGACCCATTGGTTTTTTTCGTGTTTGAAGTGTGCTTCGGGTACGAGCATGCCGCCGCTGTCTCTGCGGTCCAGCTCGCCGGCCAACCAGAAGCATTTGTGCCCGATCTGCTTGAGTACCTGGGCCCACTTGCTGGCCTCCATGGTCACGCCATCGGTGCCTGCAAAACGAGTGGATATGAACCCGATATTTTTGTTCACTGCAAGTAATCCTCCTTGTGGAGCCCGTATTTTTGCATGAGCTTGTGCAGTTGGCGTGAAGAGATGCCGGCTTTATCGGCCGAGTGGTTGATGCGGCCTTTGTTGGCCATCAAAAGGAGGTTCAGGTATTGGCGCTCGAAATCTTCTACAGCCAGATTGCGGGCGGCGGCCAGCGGCTGGTCGACCGAAACCGGAATGGCCGCGGGTTCGTTGGTGTCTTCCTGAAACAATTCGCAGGGAAAACTGTCCTGGGACAATACGGGCGACTGTTCAAGGATGTAAGCGCGCTCGATGAGATTCTCCAGCTCGCGGATATTGCCGGGCCATTCATATTTTTTCAGGGCGGCGATGACCCGCGGTTCGGTGGACACGATTTTTTTGGACATTTCCCGGTTCAATCGCTTGAGAAACAGGTCGATGAGAAATGGAATGTCATCGCTGCGCTGGCGCAGTGCGGGAATGTCGATGGGAAAGACGTTGAGGCGGTAATACAGATCCTTTCGATACTTTCCGCAATCGGCCGCAGATTTGAGATCGGCGTTGGTCGCCGTGATGACCCGCACATCCGCCGTCATGGTTTCGGTCCCGCCCACCCGGCTGAAAGTGCCGTCCTGGAGTACCTGCAGTAGTTTGATCTGTGCTGCCGGCGTGAGGGTCCCGATTTCGTCGAGAAAAATGGTCCCGCCCCGGGCAATTTCAAATTTGCCCGGCTTTCGGCGGTCCGCTCCGGTAAAAGCGCCTTTTTCGTGGCCGAACAATTCGCTTTCAATCAGATTGTCCGGTATGGCTCCGCAGTGAACGCTAATAAAAGCCTGGTCGCAGCGGTTGCTGTGGCCGTGAATCAGTTTGGCCAGCATGGTTTTGCCGGTACCGGTTTCTCCTGTCAGCAGTACCGTGGATTTGGTGCGTGCCACCAGACGGATTTTGTCGTACACTTGGGCCATTACCGGGTGGCGTGTCTGCACCGCCCTGCGTGCTTCGGTACCCCAGAATCTCTCCCGCAGATGGTCCAGCTCCAAAGCGGTTATTCGAAATGCATCCAGATCCTCTACGACCAGCTTCACTTCCGAGGGATCGATGGGATAGGTGAGGTAATCCACCGCGCCCGCCTTGACCATATTGACCGCACTGCGAATCTGCTCTTTGTCGGTCATTACAACCACTTCGGCTTCGTCGCATTCCGCCTTGAAGCCGGCCAGCCGGTCGCCGGCTTCCTTTCGGTCGATCCCGTTGGCGAGCATTTTCAAATCGATAAAAATCAGGTCCGGATGGGTTTTTCGAATAGCGGAAAATGCGCCTTCAAGGGTATGGGACACGATGACCCGGCATCCCCGGGGAAGCGACTGACCCACGGAACGGCAGGTTTCCTTGTCTGCGGCGGCAATTAATGTGTTTTTCATGGTAGAAGACGTCTTGTGTGAGCCAGGCAGCGGTGCAAAAACAGTGACCCGGTCGCTTAATCCATGTTTTAAAGCGGCGGCCTGAAAAATAATTTTTTTTATACATCGCCCATTTCCATTTTTCAACAATTATGGACCATAGGGGACCGCTGCTGCGACCCAGGCGAAAATGCATGCCGGCAGTCCTGAAACTTCCGAGTGATTTGCCGCAAAGCGTGTCATATCTGGAATCGAAAGTTCCGAAGATACCGGAAATTAATATATTAACGTATAAATACAAAAGGATATGACAATGGCATATAGGTTGCTTAATCAAGATGCCAATACCCCTTTGCTGAAGAGGTCCATAACTATTTCCAGGCGGATGAGGCCGAAGTCTGTCAGCTGCTATCCAAGCAGCGGGCGGATGAGGTCAGGGAGTATATGATCGCCAACCAGATTGGCCGCAGGTCGTTTAAAAACGCCGTGAATTGCGCCATCATGCATGGGGTGCACTTTGAAACCATTGCGTGCTCGAAAGAAAACAGTTACTATCGAAGGCATCCTGGTGCCGGTTGTATGGGGCACTTCGGGAACCCCTACCGTTTTGGCTATCGCCGCATTTGATGAAAATGACTATTGGCTGGCCCATGAGGATGCTGTGGCCCGATGGTGTGCACACATCGGGCGCCGGGTCATCGCCAGGGGACGGGTTGTCGATAAAGGCCATAAATTATGGCTGGCGCTGGACTCCATTGACGTGGTTTAATTTTTTTCACGAGAGTTCCAATCAAGGGAGGATGAAAATGAAAACGATCAATAAAATTATGGTGGCTGTAGATTTTTCCGACTACTCGCCGGTTTCGGTGCAGTATGCTGTGGCGCTGGCAGCAGATGTCGGCGCTGAAGTACTTTTGGTGAATGTCTACAACCAACGCGACATCGATATGCTCAGAAAGATCGAAGTAGAATATCCCGACTTTTCATACGCCAAGTATTATGAAGAAAACATTCAGGACCGGCAAATCCGGCTCGAGGAACTGGCCGAAGAAGGCAGGTCAAAAATGCCCGATGTCAAGACGACGTGCCGGGTGGTTGCCGGCGTGCCGTACGAAGCGCTGCTCAAGACAATCGAAACGGAAAAGCCGGACTTGCTCATTATGGGAATCAAAGGCAGGAGCAATCTGATGGATACCATTGTCGGTTCCTGTGCCCGTAAGCTGTTTCGCCACAGCCCCATACCCTTCCTAAGTATCCGCGGGAAAGTAGAATCAGAGGCGTAAACGTTTCTAACGCCTGTCCGGTTCGGGATTTCCCATTGCTATTTAAAGGTTTCTTTCGGCAGGCTGTATTTTCGCATCAATTTGTGGAGTTGGCGGGTGCTGATACCGGCTTCTTGCGCCGAAGCGTTTATTTTTCCCCTGTTGCGTGCCAGCAGCGCCTTGAGGTATTGACGTTCGAAATTTTCCAGGGCCTGCTTGCGGGCGTCTGCCAGGGAGAGTTGCGAATTCATCGGCAACACCGCAGTTGGACGATGTTTGTCGAAGAGTTCCAGGGGGAAGCTTTCCGGGGTCAGCATGTCGCTGTTTTCGAGGATATACGCACGCTCAAGCAAATTTTCCAACTCCCGCACATTGCCTGGCCAATCATAGGCTGACAAGGCCTTGATCACCTCCGGGTGCACACCGGCAATGCTTTTTTGAAACTCACAATTGAGTTGGCCCAGAAAGCGTTCGATCAAGCCCGGAAGATCTTCGATGCGTTCGCGCAGGGGCAATATTTCAATAGGGAATACATTCAGCCGGTAGTAAAGATCCTTGCGGTATTTTCCCGCCTGGCAGAGTTCTTTCAAATCATCATTGGTGGCGGCCACGACACGGGCGTTGGTCTGGGTCGTCTCTTCACTTCCGACGCGGCTGAAGGTGCCATCCTGAAGAACCTGCAGAAGTTTGATTTGTGCCGACGGTGTCAGGGTGCCGACCTCGTCCAGGAAAATCGTTCCACCGCTGGCGATCTCAAATTTACCCAGTTTTTTTCTAACCGCTCCGGTAAAGGCCCCCTTTTCGTGGCCGAACAGTTCGCTTTCGATCAGATTGTCCGGTATGGCCCCACAGTGGACACTGATGAACTGAGCGTTTTGGCGATTGCTGTGCTGGTGAATCAATTTGGCCAGAATCGTCTTCCCCGTCCCGGTTTCCCCGCACATCAGCACGGTGGTCTTGGTTGGGGCCACAGATTGGATTTTCTTGAAAACATCTGCCATGGCGGCGCTCTTGGTGCGGACCACATCCATTGCGTCGGCTTTCCAGAACTGGGCCCGCAGGTAATCCAGTTCCGATTGTCTCAGGATGGAAGCGGCGATGGAATCGGTGACCAGCCGAATCTGATCCCGGGTCAATGGGTAGGTGACGCAATCCGCGGCGCCGGCTTTGACCCACTGGACGGCCGGGTGCATTTTTTCGGGGCTGGCCATGACCACCATTTCAATGGTGGGCAGTATGGATTGCATTTCCTGCAGGACGCTTTGGGGAGGGGTGTTTTGCGAATAAGCCAGCAAAAGCGCCAGGTCGGCAAAAACAATATCATATCGCGCCTTTTCCATGGCATGCAGTGCGGCAGCCACATCCGGGGCGGCCTTCAGTCGCAAGCCTGTTTTGAGCGCGGCGCGTATTTTGCTCGTATCGGCTGTATTGTTGGTGATAATGATCGCCGACCGCATGGATATCCTCCGGATCGAGTTCTGCATTGAGGGGTAGATTTTTAATAGAATTGTAAAGGGTTGGCAATATAAATACGACGGCATGTCAAACATTCCTGCTGCGATTGCGCTTGAGAACCGTCGATTCCGAGCGGCGGCATTTTTCGGAACCATTGATTCGCATATTAATACTGTGTTTTATCAATTGGTTAAACAATAAAAAAGCTACGCGCCACAGTCTTGCAAGGGGTTACCGGCGATTCTATCGGAAGATTTACTTCCTGCCTGAACCGGGCTGATAAATTTTACATTATAAACCAGAAGGTTACACTTTAGGCACATATTTTGAATTGCTTATGGCGCAACGTGAAATTGCACGCTGCAATTAATCTCGACTGTCTTTTATCAAGGAGGAATAAAATGAAAACCCGTTTTAAAGCCCTGACTGTTTTAGCTTTGATGGTATCCGTTCTGTTTGTCGTCCTGCCGGCAATGGCCGGCACAACCGTGACCGGCGAGGTTGGCTCTGCCAACGATATTATCGCTGATGACGGCGCTGTCTATATCATTAACGAAACCGAAAAAGGCGACGAATTGGCGAGCATGGTCGGCGAAACCGTTCAGGTGACCGGCACGTTGGAGGAGTCCGACGGAGTGAAAACCATCACCGTCGACAGCTTTGTCGTAGTCAACAAATAGCCTGTTTGATCCGCGTGGCGTCCAGTTGCTGGCGTGTGGCGGGTAGTGATCAAGAAAAGCGTGTTTCAATTATTGTGCAGCAGCAGGCATTGAGCAGCAATGCCTGCTGTCTGTCAGGCAGGGCCGCCAGCGAGGCGGTCGTGGGGCCAGTTTTGAAATAGAGGAGATCCATCGATGAACTGGAAATTCTGGCAAAAAAATAATGCGGCACCAGGAGAAGGCCGTTCCATGGCCAAAGAATCCAAACCCAAGGAATTGCCATCGCATATCGGAATGCATCTTGTGGTTAAGGAAAAATATGATCCGGACTGGGTCTGGGAACTCAAGATGATCAAATCTCCCCGGGAAGGAAGCGGCTCATTATATGATTTTCGCATTTTCAACCCAACGGATGTGCTTGCTGCGGGGGTTCGCGTAACCGGTTACGACGCATTGGCGCTTCATGACGAATTGATCCTTTTTCACGGCTACTCCGACAAGCACGGAGATGTTTTTCATATTGAAAAAGGCGTGGTCGATCAAGCCGCCTGACCATTTGCGGTGGCGATGAATCTGACTTAAGCGGCGCGCAAAAAAAACCTGCCCCAACACCCGGTTTCAAATCCGGGGCGGCTTTATAGGGGGGCGGGTTTTTTTGCGTCACGGGCAAGGGGGCCCTTTCAATTTTCCGGTTGAGGCTTTTTTGGTTCCGGCCCTGAACGGACGGTATCCAATATTTGGCTATGGAGAGAATGCGTCGGGACAGGAACCCGCGCCTTTGATAGAAAAAAGCAACCGGAACTGAAGGTTCTGTTTTTAAAGAGCGCTTCAGCCGCCGCAAGTGGTTTAATTTTATAATAATTTTAGCTCATTAGGTCGATTGCGGGCATTGGAGCGTCCTGCGATGGGGGTGGATTTCTTCATTTTGATTCATGTCCGTTTTATTGAATGCAATTTTTCGATGTAAATACATATAGTTAGATTTTTGGCACACCATTTGTATAAACATGTGGGGGCACACAGCACAAGCCCCTCGCGCGGCCCGAACGCAAATTTAGAACAAAGGCGCTCATGCCAGATGACCACATCGGTAATAAGCTGCAATAAAAATTTTGGCTCTGCCCTGATCCAGGGACGCCAGACCCTTATCAATTTGGCGATGATTACCCTGGGCTGCTGTATCTATGTGTACGGAATGAATGCGGTGATGATACCGGCGCATTTGTTCAGCGGAGGCTTGACCGGGCTTGCGATTCTTTTTTCCTATGACCATCCCGGTGCGGATGTGGGGCTACTGTATTTTCTGCTCAACATCCCCCTGATATTGCTTGGCTGGATGGCTGTGGGCAAACGCTTTATTGTTTATTCTCTCTATGGAATCGTTGTCTTTTCGCTGGCTGCGTCCTGGGTCAAGCCGCTGGCGCTGAACCTTAACGACCCCTTGCTTGCGGCGCTTCTCGGCGGAGTGATTTGCGGTGTCGGCTGTGGATTGATCCTGCGATCGACCGGTTCGGCGGGCGGCCTGGATATTCTGGCTGTTTTTTTGAGCAGGCATTTCGGAGTCCGCATCGGCACCACCAGCTTTGTGGCCAATGCCCTGGTGTTGCTGCTTGGTTTTTACTATTACGATACCACCAGCGCATTGTATTCTATTATTTTGCTGTATGTCAGCGGCGGCGTGATCAATAAGGTGATCAGCGGCTTTAATCCCCGTATCGCCGTGACCATCGTTTCCAACAATACCCAGCAAATTTGCAAACAAATTATCGCCGACACGGGGCGCGGTGTCACTTTCCTGGATGGCCGCGGCGGGTATTCCCAGGGCCCCATACAGGTCATCCTGACCATAACCGCAGCAAGCGATCTGCCCAAACTCAAAACGCTGATCTACCGAGCGGACCCCCGGGCGTTTGTCATTGTGAACAGTACACAGGAAGTGCTTGGGCAAAGGTTCAGCGCACTGCAAGCGAATTGATTCTATTCATAAAAGACGATCGTCGGAGAAATCGAAATGAACAAAAATGGTAAGGAAGCGTCCGTAGAGACACTGACCGGTGTCATCACGCCGGTAAAATGGGAAGATGACAGAGTTTCCGAAGTGGCCCTGTTTGCCACGGACGATGAAGCGTATCACATCGAAAACGGGGAAAAATTTCTGGATATGATGCAGCAGTATATCGAAGCCATAGGGCGCGTGCATCGCAGCAAAAAGACTTTTAGAAGCATTAACATCAAAAAGTTCAAAGTGCTTGAAACTTTTTGACCCCTTTTCGCTGCCGGAAGCAGTGGACCGATCGGCACAATGATCTTCCCGCAACGGCAGTCCCATGGAATGAATTCAGGTGAACCGCAATGGAATCTATGGAGACAGAATATTTTAAGAACTACCTTGAGCAACAGCTTGAGGAATTGATTTCGAGGGCTGAAAGCACGGTTAAATTGCTGTGCAAAGACGATGAGTACGCCTCAGACCCATTGGATCGGGCAACATTGGACAACGGTCGTGACAACACGCTGCGTTTCAGGGAACGGGAAAGTCGATTGATTCGAAAAATCAAAACGACGTTGCTGAAGATCGAAGAGGGAGATTTCGGCATCTGTGAGGCTTGCGGTGAGGATATCCCCTTGAACCGCCTGATGGCCCGGCCGGTTACGGCATACTGCATCCGGTGCAAGACCCAGATGGAGACCCGGGAGCGGGCTGTGGGGGGATAGCCGGCGGGTGCGGCCCCGATTCGGAACAATGGGTTCTCATTTTTCGGAAAAGCTGAACGATGAATTCCGGATGATCCATTGAACTGGCTTTGGAATATTCAGCGACGCGTTAAAAATGACGCTTTGCTTTTCAATCTGCCACAGGTTCGTAAACGACCACGGGCGGATTTTGCTTCAAACACGATACCCTGTATGAGGAGTTTGACGATGAAAACCCAAATGAGAGATCTTTTGGTGGTGCTGGCGGCCATTGTTATTTGCGCCGGATTGATTGCTCTGGGCGCAAGTTGATTTGCGACCGGCCGTAACGCTGGAATGGGGCGCTGTCGATTCTGACCGAACAGCGCCCCTTCTGTTTCTACTTCAGTTGATCCCAAAATGCACGTCCGCGATCCGATGCGCGGCTGCCGTTTCCCGGCGGTGACGGTGGCGTTGGGGCCGTGGGCGGACGGACGCCCCGCAGGCGTGCGATGCGTTCCTCCATGGGGGGATGGGTGGAAAACAGACGCATCATGCTGCTGCCCGACAATGGGTTTACGATGAACATGTGCGCGGTCTGGGCAGAGGCATCCATGGGAAGTTGCCTTGAATAAGCGCCCAGCTTTTCCAGGGCACTGGCGAGCCCCTGGCTGCCGCCGGCAAACCGCGCTCCGGTAGCGTCGGCCAGGTATTCCCGGGAACGCGAGATGGCCATTTGAATAATCATGGCGCCGATGGGGGCCAGGATGGACATGGCGATCAATCCAAGGCCCCCCATGCCACCGTTATTGTCATCACGCTGGCCGCCGCCGAATATGGCCGCAAAGCGTGCCATGCTGGCCAGCATCATGATGGCGCCGGCCATGGTTGCCGCAATGGACCCGATGAGAATATCGCGGTTGTTGACGTGAGCCATTTCGTGAGCCAGAACCCCCATGATTTCATCCCGGTTCATCAGCTTGAGCAGTCCCCGGGTGACGGCCACCACCGCATGCTGCGGATTGCGTCCGGTGGCAAACGCATTGGGGGAATCTTTGGGAATGATATAGATTTTGGGCATGGGCAGCTGCGCCCGCCTGGCCAGAGTGGTTACCATCTGATAAAGTTCCGGCGCCTGTTGCGCACTGACCTCGCTGGCACGGTACATGCGCAAAACAATCTTGTCGGAGAACCAGTAGCTGAAAAAATTCATGCCGACGGCAAAAATAAAGGCCACCAGCATTCCTGTGGGGCCGCCGATCAAACGGCCGACGATCATTAAAAAAACCGTCATGACAGCCAGCAACAGGGCGGTTCGGATCTGATTACCCATTGATATCATACTCCTATTTTCTATTTTGACCAAAGGCCCGCGATGGATTGCGTCCATCCATACAGGGCAATCAGCGTCAATATATGGCCGATTGGGCCACATTCAAGGATATCCATCTGTCTGACCGCGTGGATTCATTCTTGCAAAACGAATCATTTTTTGGTGAGAATACCTTTTTTCCATATCCGGGTATCGTCAATAATGAATTCAACAGAGGAAAAATCATGGTAGACGAGCAATCGATGGATCCGCAAGAGGAGCAGGAAGAGAGTTTTGCCGACATGCTGGAATCTTACTCTGCCGGCATGAATGAAGATCTTCGCGTGGGGGACAAAATCCACGGGAAAATCATTTCCATCAGCGACAAAACGGTCTTTGTAGATACCGGCACCAAGGCTGACGGCGTTGTGGAAATCGGGGAGCTGCTGGACGACAAAGGTGAATTGCCCTATACGTTGGGGGATGCACTGGACCTGTTCGTGGTGGCGGCCAACGAGAGCGAAATCCGCCTGTCCAGAGCCGTTGCCGGCGCCGGCGGCCTTTCCATGCTCCAGGATGCATACGCCAATGCCATTCCCGTGGAAGGCAAAGTGGTTCAGACCATCAAAGGCGGTTTCCAGGTGGAGGTGCTCAAACGCCGCGCTTTTTGCCCCATCAGCCAGATCGACACCCAATATGTGGAGAATGGTGATGCATACGTCGGCCAGACATTTGAATTCCGCATTACCCGACTGGCCGAAGGCGGCCGCAATATTGTCCTGTCCCGGCGCGATTTGCTGGAAGCCGAGCTTCAAAAGGTGCGCAAGGCATTTATGCAGGAGCTTTGCGTCGAACAGATTTATACCGGCAAAGTGACCCGCTTGATGCCATACGGCGCCTTTGTGGAATTGATACCCGGTGTGGAGGGTATGGTGCACATTTCCGAGTTAAGCTGGTCGCGCCTGGAAAAACCCGAGGAGGCCGTTAACCCCGGAGATAAGATCGAAGTCAAAGTGCTGCGTATCGAACCTGGGGACAAGCAGATGAAAATTGCCCTGTCCGTCAAGCAGGTCAGCGGCGATCCCTGGGAGCGGGTGTCCGAAGAGGTCGAGGCCGGCAGCAAGGTCACCGGCAAGGTTACCCGGTGTGCACCCTTCGGCGCGTTTATCGAGATACGGCCCGGTATCGAGGGTTTGGTCCACATCAGTGAGATGAGTTACGTCAAACGGGTGATGCATCCCCAAGAGCTGGTCCAGCCCGGGCAATCCATATCGGTGATGGTCAAGGACGTGGACAGCGCCAAACGGCGTATCAGCCTGAGTATGCGCGATGCCGAAGGTGACCCCTGGCTGGACATCAAAGATAAATTCACTGTCGGCCAGCCGGTGTGCGGGACCGTAGAAAAGCAGGAAAAATTCGGAATCTTCATTGCGCTGGCGCCCGGCATCGTCGGGTTGCTGCCCCGATCGGTGATCAAGCAGTCTGCCAAAGCTTCCCGCATCGAATCCGCAAAACCCGGTGACAGCATCGACGTGGTGGTGGAAGCCATCCGGGCAACGGAGCGCAAAATCAGTCTTGGCCTGGGAGAAGGCGATGCAGAGAGCGACTGGCGCCAGTTTTCCAATAAAAAGGAAGATGGCGGCAGTGGCTTGGGCGCGCTGGGCGAAAAACTGGCGGAAGCGCTGAAAAACGGTAAGTAGTTCCGACAAACAAAGGAGTTGCGTTATGTCCGATACTGAACGATATGATCTTGTCATCGTGGGCGGCGGTCCCGGCGGAATGTCGGCCGGCATTTATGCCATGCGGGCGGCATTAAAGACCGTGCTGATTGAAAAGGCCATTCCCGGCGGCCAGGTCAACCTCTCAGACGAGGTGGAGAACTATCCCGGCTTCATTCATACCTCCGGAGCCGAGCTCTCCATGAAGTTCGCCGAACATGCCCGTTCATATGGCATTGAAGAAATCAACGAAGAAGTCACGGCCGTGGAGCCCGGCATGGCGCATCATACCGTTCGATTGGCCAGCGGACGGAGCATCAAATCGCACGCCGTCATTTTGTCCACCGGCGGATCACCCCGCAAGCTCGGTATTCCCGGTGAGGATGATCTCTACGGCAAGGGTGTTTCATATTGCGCCGTGTGTGACGGCTTTTTTTTCAGAGGCAAACAGGTGATTGTGGTGGGCGGCGGCGACAGTGCCTGCGAAGAGGCCCTCTATCTGGCCAAACTGGCGGCCAAAGTGACCATCGTCCATCGGCGGGATGCCCTGCGCGCCAGTATGATCCTGCAGCAGCGCGTGGAGGCCGACTGCAACATCGACGTGCTGTGGAATTCAGTGGTGACCGAAATCAAGGCGGGCGAGGGCGGTGTGAACGGTGTCACCCTTCAGGACACCCGCACACAGCAAAAGCGTGATATGGCCATCGACGGCGTCTTCATTTTTATCGGCTTTGTGCCCAACAACCAACTGGTGCCCGCTGGAAGCCGAATGAACGCGGAAGGGTTCGTTATTACAGACGATAAATGCGAAACCCATATCCCCGGCATTTTCGCTGTTGGGGATTTGCGGGAGCGATATGCCCGCCAGATTGTACTGGCCGCCGCAGACGGTGCCCTGGCCGCCTTGGCCGCGGCCCACTATGTGGAGGCCCGAAAAGCCATGACCGCCGCTGAAACCTGCGAACTGCCGGCCGGGCTATTGGAGGATTGATTTTGAAGCGTTCGCCCGGAATTGCAGAAATGGCTTCTAATTAGGTTGAATTACTAATCCGCCGACATTATATTGATAATGTATTTTATCGTAATAGGCGGAGAGGCAGATATGCCGAAAGAACCATCAGCGGATATTTTTGACAACATCGATTTTCCAAGGGCCAGTTTCAGCGAACTGCGCGGTCGCCAGTCGGTACGGGCGACATTCAAGCTGACCAATGACTGTATCGAGGCCATTTCCATTGTGGCCGCCCAGTTGGGAATTAAACAGAAATCCCTGTTCGACCATTTATTCCAGGATATGGAAACCCTCAGCGCTATCGGGCGCCGGTTTCGCAACGCACGGCTGGAGGCGGACAATCGGATTCAAAAAACCTATGTGATGAGCCGCACCGCCCTGGTGAGCCTGGAGGATATCGCCAATCACTTCAACGCCCCCCGGGACGCCCTCATCGAGCTGTCGGTTCAGCGCCTGTTGCCCATCATCGAAAAGGAGCGCCGCCGCCACGTCCAGCGCAAAGTGGTTTTTGCTCAGGTTGAGCGTCATTTGCAGGAAGGGCGGAAGCTTTTAAAGAATGCGTATTCCGAGCTTGGGGAAGAGGACCCGCTCACCGACAGGCTGACCGCCGCCCTGAGCGTGTATGAAAGCGCTTATAAACAGATGGCCGCCTTTATGGAAAAGGGGCGTAATATCGAGACCTTCGAGCCCAAGGCCTTTCAGAAGATCAATATCGTGTTTGAAGAGGACTGACGGATGATCCGGGCGTGATTGAGTGCGGGGATTTGGCGTTGACATCACATGCCGGGTCTTGTAAGTACCGCACGCATATATATCAATAATATAATATAGTTACAATATATTTTGAAGCTGCTTGAGGAATGGTGCGAGCAAAATTCTGTTTCTTGGGCCTTATTTGACCTGGTTTGACCGCCGGAAGGCGGCGCTTCATGCGCCGCTTGTCCTGAGACCAACCGGACAATGCAAAGGAGGATGCACACAGTGGAGATTTTGGTATTACTCAAACAGGTGCCCGCCACCGAGTCCATGATTGCAATCGCCGATGACGGGGTGTCCATCAAGCGCGACGGCTTGAAATATGTCATCAATCCTTACGATGAGCTGGCGGTTGAAGAGGCCCTCAAGATTCGTGAAGCCCAGGGCGGTGCGGTGACCATCCTTTCTGTGGGACCGGCCAAAGCCGTCGAGGCGATTCGCACCGGTTTGGCCATGGGTGCCGACAAGGGGCTCCTTGTCGATCCGGGCGACCTGAAATGTGACGGGCTGGCCGTGGCCAGGATTCTGGCCGCCGCCATCAAGGATACGCCCTATGACCTCATCGTCGCCGGCCATCGGGCTGTTGACGATGACAATTTCCAGGTAGGGCCGGCGGTGGCCGAATTGCTGGGGATTCCCAATGTGTCGATGGTCGTTGAGGAAGCTGTCGCCGAGGGCGCCATTACCTGCACCTGCACCGTGGAGGGCGGCACAAAAGTGGTTCAGGTACCCCTTCCGGCGCTGATTACCACCCAGCGCGGCCTCAACGAGCCGCGCTACGCCAGCCTTCCCGGTATCATGAAGGCCAAGAAAAAGCCTTTGGATACCAAGTCCCTGGCCGACTTCGGGCTGACCGATGCTGATCTTCAGCCCAAAACGATTGTCAGGGCACTGCGGTTGCCTCCGGAGCGCGCGGCCGGCCGGATCATCGAAGGCGACACGGTTCAGGCCAAGGTGACTCAGCTGGTCAAAGCCCTGCACGAAGAAGCCAAAGTGATTTGATGCCGGGTGCAGGTGATTGATGTTTGTATCGTTGACGACATGCAAGGAGATATTCCATGACTATATTGGTAATCGCGGAACAGGTGGACGGGGTTTTTCGTAAGGTATCGTTCGAGGCGCTAAGCGCTGCCCGGAAGCTGGGCAGCGAGGTCGATGCCGTTGTCCTGGGCAGTGGCATTGAGGCTGTAGCAGCTGAGCTGGGGCAATATGGGGCCGCCAAGATCTGGGTGGCCGATGATGCCGCGTTGTCTGAATACACGGTGGAGGGCTATACCCAGGCGCTGGCCGAAATCATCGGTCAGATCAATCCCGAAGTGGTGATCGTGGGCGCAACCACCCAGGGCAAGGAACTTTCGGCCCGCCTTTCGGCCCGCTTGAACGCCGCTTTGGCGACGGACTGTGTGGCTGTGCGGATGGACGGCGATCAGGTGGTGGCCGATCGACCCATGTACGGCGGGAAAGTGTTGGCCGAGGTCGTCCTCGGCGGTACACCTGCCATCGTGGCCCTGCGGCCCAACGTGGTGGCTGCCGAAGCCGCGCCGGCCGCCGGCGTTGTGGAGAAGGTGGCGGTCCAAGCCGGAGAGGTGTGGACCCGGATCACCGGCAAACAGCTGGAAACGGGAAAAATCGATCTGACCGAAGCCGAAGTGGTGGTCTCCGGCGGTCGCGGCATGGGCGGCGACGATTACTCGGCTATCGAGGCTTTGGCCCAGTCACTGGGTGCTGCGGTCGGCGCTTCACGGTCGGCCGTGGATGAAGGCTGGCGGCCGGTAACCGATCAGGTGGGGCAGACCGGCAAGACGGTCTCGCCCAACCTCTATATTGCCTGCGGTATTTCGGGGGCCATCCAGCATCTGGCCGGCATGTCCTCTTCCAAGGTGATTGTTGCCATCAACAAGGACCCGGAAGCGCCCATTTTTTTAAAGGCCGATTACGGTATAGTGGGGGACCTGTTCGAAGTGGTGCCGGCGTTGACCGAGGAGGTTAAAAAACTTAAAGGCTGAACGATTTTTCTGTAAAGCTGCGTTTTTCAAAGGCCGTCTTGAACAGGGCGGCCTTTGGTATTATCGCTGCAGCCCGCTTTGGTCGAATCTGGAAAGCGCGTGTCGGCGAATCCGATTCGTTGTCATTCAATAAGGCAAATTGTTATGCCCAATGTTTATATCGAGAGCCTGGGTTGCGCACGCAACCAGGTGGACAGTGAAATCATGGCGACACGGCTGGCGGATGCCGGGTGGGCGGTGATCGATTCGCCCGATGCCGCCGAGGTGATTGTGGTGAACACCTGCAGTTTCATCGAGTCGGCCGCCGACGAGTCCATCGACACCATTCTGGCGCTGGCCGAGTTAAAGACCCGCGGGCGCTGCCGGTGGCTGATCGTTGCGGGCTGCCTGCCGGAGCGATATCGCGACGATACGGTCAAGGCCCTGCCCGAAGTGGATCTGTTTCTGGGGACCGGGGCCTATGACAAGGTGGTCGAAGCGGTTGCGGGCCGGATGGCCCGGGGCACCTGTCTGCTGCCCGATCCGGACAGCATCGATATCCGGAGTCCCGTCGTCCGGAAACCCATGGCCGTTCATTCGGCCTATCTGAAAGTGGCCGAAGGGTGCAGCCGGCATTGTACCTTTTGCATCATCCCGGCATTGCGGGGGCGCCAGAAAAGCCGTTCCATGGAGGCCATCGTGGAAGAGGCCCGGCTTCTCATCGCCGGCGGGGTCCAGGAAATTACCCTGGTGGCCCAGGAGACAACGGCTTATGGCAATGACTTGAATGATTCAGGAGGCCTGGCCGAGCTGATGCAGACCCTGGCCCGGCTGGACGATTCAGTCTGGATACGCTTCCTTTACGGCCATCCGCTGACCACCAAAATCGCTTTGTTGGATGTCATCGACCGCTTTCCCAATTTGTGCCCCTATTTCGATATTCCCATTCAGCATGCCAGCGATCGGGTTCTGCGACGCATGGGCAGGGGGTATACGGCCGATGACATGCGGACATTGTTTGAGACCATTCGCGCCCGGATTCCCCGGGCTGCTCTGCGCACTACCGTATTGGTGGGATTCCCCGGGGAAACCGAGGCGGACGTGGACCGGCTTGCCCGGTTTATGGAACGGGTGCGATTTGACCATCTGGGGGTATTCGCCTATTCAGACGCCGATGACCTTGCTTCCCATGGATTGGCCGACCATGTCGCCGCACGCGTTGCCCAGGCGCGGCTGGACCGGCTCATGAGTCTGCAACGGGGGCTTTCCGAAGAGATTCTGGGTGGCTATTTCGGAAAAACCCTGACCGTGCTGGTGGAACAGCAGGACGAGCCCGGTCTCTATGTGGCCCGATCCATGTTTCAGGCCCCCGAGGTGGATGGTTCGGTTTTAATACGAACCGACGAACCCCTTGAACCCGGATCCTTCGCATCGGTCACCATTGTGGAAACCCATGAATACGATTTGATCGCGGAAATGGCGAGGTGACATGACAGATTTGAAACACAAAATTCTCTCCGCGGTCCATCCTGATTTCAAAGCCATCGAAGCGGCCCTGGCGGAATATCTCAATCCCCATTTTGATCTGGTTCAAAAGGTTGCCGGCCACATCCTGTTTGCCGGCGGCAAACGTCTGCGCCCGCTGTTGATGATTTTATCCGCCCGGCTTTGTGGGTACAGGGGGGGGCAGGAAGTAAAATTTTCAATTATTTTCGAGTACTTGCATGCAGCCACCTTGCTGCATGACGATGTCGTGGACGGCGGTGCGCTGCGCAGGGGCGCCCGGGCGGCCCATCAGGTGTGGGATCCTCCCACGGCGGTGCTCACCGGGGATTTTCTGCTGGCACGGGCTTTGGCTCTGGCGGCACAAACCGGCATGCCCGAAGTCATCGATACCATTGCCGCCATTACCGAGCAGATGTCCCAAGGGGAAATCGAGCAAATGGCCCGCATGGGAGACCTTTCGCTTTCGGAAACCGAATATCGTGACCTCATCCGCTGCAAGACCGCAGTGCTTTTCCAGGGCGCCTGCCGTACCGGCGCACTTATCAGCAGGGTGGATGCATCCCGGGTGCAGGCCCTTGGGGATTATGGCCACCACCTGGGTATGGCCTTTCAGATGGCGGACGACTTGCTCGATTATACTTTGGATAGCCTGGCCCTGGGGAAAAAAGTCGGTGCAGACCTGAGGGAGGGCAAAATGACGCTGCCGGTGATCCATGCCCTGGCCCATTCTGAAGCAGCGGACCGTCACTGGCTGGTCCGGCTGATCGAATCCCGGAAGTTTACATCGGCGCAATTCAAACGCCTGATCGCGCTGTTGGACGAAAGCCGCAGCCTTGCCTATACCCGCAAGTGTGCAAAGGACCACATCGATCAGGCGAAACGTGCCCTCAGCGGCTTTCCGGCCGGTTTTGAAAACAGTGTGCTGGCCGACATCGCCGATTATGCTTTGGTGCGTACCGCTTGAGGGGCTGCCGTTTGCGGCGCGGCCAAGTCCGCCTGACAGAGCGTGGGGCAATTCGTCATTGATTGTTGTTTACTTGTAGACTAAATCGGCTGTTTATAGGAACATAAGGGGGCGTTCATCCCCAACGCACACTTAATTTCGTTTTTTCCGAGGGGTTTGCGACACAATACGGTTAAACGGTGTTTTCCGGCAGCCAGGGGGCTGACGGACAGGAACAAGGAGGGTCCACCATGGTTAGAGGGCTTCGATATGCTTTCACAGCGATGTTGGCGGTTGCCTTGCTGGCAATGGCGGTTCCCACAGGCGCTGCACAGAATGACCAGGTGGTTACCGTGCACGTTGTGGGACGCAGCCCCATTCAGGGTGCCAACGCATCCGCCAGCCAGAGAGCTGCGGTTGCGGACAGCCTTGTGACGGCGGTGACCACTGTGCTGACCGACCTTATTCCGCCTCAGACGGCGGTGAATAATTTTCAGGCCATCAGCGAGGCCGTTTTGGCCAACACGGATCAGTTCGTCGTGGATTATAAGATGTTGGCCGAATCCAATACCGGCAAGGAACACCGTGTCATGGTCAAGGTCAATGTATCCGTGGCCCGTCTCACCCTTGCCCTGAACAACGCCGGAATACCCGTCAGCCAAAAACAATATCCGCGTATTTTATACTGCATCGCCGAACGGTGGGTGGGAGACACCGATTTTCGGTACTGGTGGTCAGAGCAGCCGGCGGATTCCTTTGCCTCGACAGAGGATGCCATTGCTGGCGCCTTCAAGGAAAAGGGATTCCGGTCGGTGCCTCCCGCCAGCGGCTCGATCCCCGGCTTGCCCGCGGAGCTCAGTTCGGCCCAAGCGGTCACGCTGGGTCGGCAGCTGGAGGCCGATGTGGTGGTTGTGGGTCAGGCGTCGGCCCGCGAGGCCACCAATACCATGGGTGCGACCTTGCGCTCGTTCAGCGGTACTGTTTCGGTTCGGGCATACAGCGTCGGCAGCGGACGGGAAATTGCCCAGACACAGCGGGTGTTTGTCACCACAGCCGACAATCCGGTAGACGGCAGCCGGGAAGCCCTGGATCAGGCGGCCCGCCTGGCCGGCGAGGATTTGACCAAGCAGGTTTCACGGGCCTGGTTCGCACAAGGTGCAGGCGCTTCGGAGGTGGAAATCCATGTGGCGGGCATCAGCGGCAACGTGGCCAGTTTCGTACGCTTTCGCGGCGCGCTGAGTTCCATTTCCGGAGTGGACAGCGTTCAGCGCAGAGAGATTCAGCAGGATACGGCGGTGATGGCCGTCAGTTACCAGGGCAATGTAAAGGCCCTGGCCGATGCCATGCTGCGGCTGCGTTTTGATACCTTCGGCCTGAATATCCAGGAGGTGGAAGGCAACCGGATTCGGCTCCAACTGGTGCCGAACCAGTCCCGGCAATAGGCCCCACCATTGCGGCCGGTTAAGCCAGTGACCCGATCGACTTCATCTATAAGCATACCCAATATCCTGACGCTGTTGCGGATATTGTTGACGCCGCTGTTCGTGATTTTTCTGCTCCGGGACCTGTATCCCCTGGCGCTCCTGGTTTTTGCCGCTGCCGGCCTGAGCGACGGCCTGGATGGGCTGATCGCCCGTCTTTTGAACCAGCGGACGGTGTTGGGGGCCTATCTCGACCCGGCGGCGGACAAACTTCTTCTGGCTTCGGCGTTTATCTCCCTGGCGGTGCTGGGTGTACTCCCGGCGTGGCTCTCGGTGATCGTGATTACCCGTGACGTGATTATCGTTCTGGGGCTGGCCATGCTGACCTTGACGGAGAAAAAATACGAGGTCAGCCCCACCCTGGTGAGCAAATGCACCACCACCGCCCAGATCGTCACGGTCCTGGTGTCGCTTTATGATCCCACGCGCATCAAGCTGGTTCTGCTGCATCCCGTGCTGATATGGAGCACCGCCGTGTTTACCATTCTGTCCGGCCTGCATTACATCTACATCGGCATGAACATCCTCCAGGAACCCCGAAAAGACCAGATGCGGTAAAAAAGAGGGGGACGGGGATGAAATTATGCGTTTCTCTACCGGGAAACGCATAATTTCATCCCCGTCCCCCTTAATGGCCCAGGAACCCGGATTCATGGCTTATCACGGCGCATGCCGCATTTGCGCTTTGCCCTTGACAGGCCCCGGTACCGGTGCTAAAAAGCCATACTTTACAGGCGCGTAGCTCAGGGGGAGAGCGCTTCCCTGACACGGAAGAGGTCGTTGGTTCAAATCCAATCGCGCCTACCAGAAACATCAGGGGTTTGCGGTTTTTTACCGTGGCCCCTGTTTCGCTTTCTGCTGCCGTTTTGCTACTAAAATGTTTAAAAATCATATTTCATAGCGGAAAGCGGCGCCTGGTAGCAGGTTTCAGAAGCGTGGTTATAGACAAAAAGTGCCTTGCCGCCACGGGAGACCGCTTACAGCGTTACATGTCTTTTGTAGGTTGAAGAGCGATTTCCGGTTCATTTAAATAAAACAGGTTTTTTTCAGTAACCCCAACGACACCGTGTTTAATAAGTTGGCTCAGAACTTTTGGCCTATCATCCCTGAACCCGATTTTTAACATATTTTTATGAGCATATGGCAGTTCAACACCAGTTTCAGGACTCCCAGCTCCTTTGGACTTCAGGTCTTCTATGATGAAATCGCGTGCTTTGATCATTTTTAAAGCGCGAATTTTCCTTGTATATAACATCACCAAAACCATAATGACGAATATGAAAATAATTTGTAGTGCATCAGACATGCATTCTCCCTGTTCAGTTGGCTATCGCAAATTAAATATTCCCTATGCCATGAGTTCGGGAAGGAGTAGTGAAATTTGCGGAAAGGCAATCAATAGCGCTACATGCACTATATCGGTTATCAGGAACGGAACTATTCCCCTGAATATCGTAGACATAGGAACATCTCTGGCTACCCCTTTAATAACAAAGACATTGATGCCTACAGGTGGCGTAATCATTCCAATTTCCGACACTCTGACTACCAGTATTGCAAACCATATTGGGTTGAAGCCGAGTGACATAATTAAAGGAAAAAAAATGGGTGTAATGAGCAACATAATTGCCAAAGCATCCATAACACAGCCAAGAATTATGTAGATTACCAGAATAAAAATCAGAATAATATAGCGGTTCACCGGCAGGTCGCCAATAATATCCGCCAATTGAAATGGGAGTCTACTGACTGAAAGAAAATAGCCTAAAATTACGGCCCCAAGCAGAATGATAAATATCATGGCTGAAGTCTTGCCTGTCGCCATCAAGCTTGTTTTAAACGCTTGCCAGTCAAGTCTTTTTCTGACCAGAGCAAAAATAAATGCCCCAAATGCGCCAACCCCGGCAGCCTCTGTCGGGCTAAAAATACCCGTATATATACCTCCTATCACAAGGATAAACAAAGCCGCTACTATCCATGTATTTTTAAATGAGGCTATTTTTTCACTAAAGCTTATTTTTGGCGCAGGAGGTCCCATATTGGGATTGAGCCAGCATAATATAATAATTGTAAATAAATAAAACACGGCTTCAAGGATCCCGGGGATGAAACCCGCAAGAAAGAGCTTTCCTATGGACTGCTCGGTAATAACACCATAGATGATAAGCGCAACACTCGGGGGTATTAAGATACCAATGGTGCCTCCGCAAGCAACCGCACCGGTGGCTAGGCGATCATCATACCCATACCTTTTCATTTCAGGCAACGCCACGGTTCCCATTGTAGCCGCCGTAGCTAGGCTGGAACCACTAACCGCAGCAAAACCGGCACAGGCGCCAACTGTGGCCATGGCCATTCCGCCGCGCTTGTGTCCAATCCACTTGTGGACTGTCTCATACAGATCTTTGCTTATCCCGGCAAAGTAGCAAAAGGAGCCCATAAGTATGAAAAGTGGAACGACACTTAAGCCATATTCGGAAAAAGTTCTGTATGGAACGATTTTCAAAATGCCAAAAGCGGAATCGAGCCCCCGAATGTAGGCAAACCCAACAAACCCTACTAAACCCATGCCATAGCCGATAGGCATTCCGGACAAAAGAAGAATTAGAAGAATAAAAATACCAATTAGGCCGATGGTCAGTGATGTCATCGTTCTATAACCTTAGCTAAAGATTTCAGAAGATCCGCCATTAATACCATACAGAGTATAACAAACCCGCAGGCTACAATTGCGGCAGAAGGGTAGATAGGTATTAGCAAGACTGAGTAGGCAGCCTTGGATAGATAATTAATGAAAATATATTGTGTACATGACCAAGCTATCACCAAGAACAGTATAAGGCTTAAAAACTCGGTGATGGCGTTTATTATGCTCTGTATTTTTTTATTGAACAGAGATATCACTAGTTCTACCTTAACGTGCTCTTTCTCAACAGCGCAAAAAGCCAACCCGAAAGAGATAACAATTACCATCAAAAACTCAGTGAGATCATAAGAACCCGTTATCGGCATGTTAAAAAAATAGCGCATAAAGACATCTGTTGCCGTAAGGAACATCATGGCAGCCAGGGCAACAGCCCCGGCGCCATGAAATATCCTACTTATTTTACGGACAATTCTGTTTAGCGAATCTGCAGTCCTGGATAACCACATTTAAAAGCCTCCATTACTTGTAGTCCTTAATCATTTTCAATAACGCATCCAGGATTTCCTGCGCTTCGGGTCGTCCTTCAGCCTTATTCTGGGCTACCCAGCTATCCCACACCGGTTGCCCCGCGACTTTTTGCCATTTGCTTAATTCGTCCGGCGGAATAGTGTACTCGTTCATTTTAAAGCCCTTTGATAAAATTTCGTTTCTGGTCACCTTTGCGCTCTCATCGTACCATTGTTTTCCCCAGAATTTGGAACGCTCGTAACCGGACACACTCTCTATTTGCTTCTGAATATCAGCGGGCAGACTATTCCAGGTGTTGATGTTAAATGCCAGGGAAAAGTATGATGCATAGAGAGGCACATATGTATAGTAATTTAGCACTTCGTATTGCTTAAACATATTGAGCGCCGCAAAAACCACTCCCATACCGTCCATTACGCCTTTCTCAAGATTAATATAGGTATCAGGCATAGGTACGCTTATAGGAGAGCCCCCAAGCAACTTCATCATTTTAGTAGGAGAACCGCCCGGCACTCTTATTTTCAGGCCTTTCAAATCCCCCATATTTTTAATTTGCTTCTTGGTTGTAACAAGGAAATAGGGGCTTGTAACCCACATTGCCATCAGTTTCACATCTTTGAATTGCTTTCTGAATTCCGGATAATTCTCATAGAGTTTCCACAACATACCACTGCCGGCCTCTGAAGAAGGAAAATCCAGGAACGGCAAGGCTGCAACATCGGCTAAGGGAGTAATACCCGGCCAATAACCATGCCAATTCCAAGTCACATCAGCAACCCCGGTCTTATTGACTTCCCAGGCGTCCCTGCCTTTGCATAAGGTTTGTCCGAAATATCTTTCGAATTTAACCCTGCCGTTTGTCGCCTTTTCCACTGCCTGCAAATATGGTTCTGTTGCATGTACTGATCCCCAGGAAGCAGCAGGATTCTGGTCTGCATAAACTAGCTTAAAAACCTTTTTGGAAGCTGCATAAGACGCGTCTACAAAAAAAAACATCACAAAACTGACAACCAGGAGTGTAAATAGTGACTTTTTGTTTTTCATTTCGTGATCTCCAATTTCACTTTTGTTGATAGTAATATATTACAGTGGCGTTGTGCCTTAAAATCTTCGATTGTCGACCCTGTAATAAATTTTGTGTTTCAACGAGGTTGAATTTTTGTGCGGTTGTCGCCGTTCAAGCTTTAAGTTGTTTTCAGCTAATTGACTCCAATCTGCATATAGAAACCAATAGGGGATTTGCGCCAAGGCCGGTTGAAACCACAAACCTGATTTTTTCCTCCTTTCGATATAAAATTGAGTGGAGCGGTCGAAAATTGTCGCTACTGTTGCCTGGTTGCGTTAAAAATAATTCCCTCCAACAATTCGTTAGCGATGTAATTCTGCTTAAAGTCATCCGGATTGCAGGGAGTCTGCAAAGCAATAGCTTTTTTAATTGCTCCAAAATTTTTTAGCCCATTTATAAAATTCGCTCCAACAAGAATGTTCTTTTCAAACACCAATAACCGATAACCGTTAGCTTTTTCCGGATCCCCCATTATTACCGTACTGATATTTGGTCCCTGACGATTGGCATCGCCCACTTGTGCATATATCCAATCGAAAAAAGGACTCACATGCTGTGGAATTGCACCTTCAAGCGATATTTTTTGGCCTGCCATATTCAAACCGGCCGCGCGGCCCTGATAGCAGGCATTGCTCCACGTGCCAAGCCATTCTCTTTTGCCCGTAAGCCGGTTCATCCCTTGGCATACGTCGCCGGCCGCATACAAGTCCTTGACACTGGTTTGCATACGATCGTCTACGAGAATTGCCTGGTCGATTTTTACTTCAGCTGGGTTGACGAATCGCAAATTGGGCTTTATGCCTGTGCACACGGCAACAAAGTCTGCTTCTTCCATAATATGGTTCGGAAAAAAACAGCAGACGCCTTCATCTTTCTCGTCCATTCCTTCAAGGCCGCAGCCGATACGGACCTCTACTCCATGTTTTTCAAAATACGTTTTAAGTATACCGGCGGTTTGCGGATGCGCGCCTCGGGGCAGCATCTGGGAGGCGACATCCAGCAATACAACATTGACGTTTCGTTTGGTCAAGATTTCGGCTATTTTCACACCAATCAGGGAAGCGCCTAAAACAATAACTCTTTTTGCCGATTCCATCGCTTTTTGGATGCGCATTGTGCTGTCTGCAGTGCGCAGCGGAAACGCATAAGGTGAATCCTGCAGGCCAGGCACCGGCGGAAGGACAGCACTGGCGCCGGTGGCAATCAGACAGTGATCATAGGTCAGCCGCTTTTTGTCTTCCAGCAATACGGATCGGTTGCTGGTATCGAGATGCTCGGCCCGGGAACCAAAATGGCCGATGACTTTGTGGGTTCGATAAAAATCCGGCCCGAAAGGAAAGCATTGTTTCCAGGAAAGAACGCCTTTCAGATAATAGGGAGCCAGCATGGGGTTAAACGCCGGGCTGTCGGTATCGGAAACAAGATGGATTTCACCATTAAAACCGGCCCCCCTGGCCGCCATAATGGCATGGGCCGCTGCGCCGCCGTTGCCTAAAATCAAAATCTGTGGTTGCCGGCTGGTTTTCATCGTACGTTTTTTTGGGCGGTCATGTTCTCGTAATTTTCAAATACTTTCAGAATTTTGACCGAAGCGTCGCAGACTTTTTCTTTGGTTAAATCGTCGATAATGCCAAATTTTAATGCCCCGGTAGTGCAGGTATGCACGCATGCCGGGGCCATCTCATTTTCAATGCGAACGATGCACAGATCGCATTTGATCATTTTTCCGTCGCCGGCAAATTTGGGTGCCCCGAAGGGACAGGCCAATTCACAGCTGTGGCAACCGATACAAATGTTCCGGTTGATGTCCACAACACCATTTTCGGCATGTCGAAAAATCGCACCGGTGGGGCATACCATCAAGCAAGGTGCGTCGCCACAATGCATGCAAGCCAGTGATATGTTGGCAACGGTCGCTGGGTAGGGTCCCGCTTCCAGAGAGGTCACTTGCCGCAGGGCGATATCCTGGGCTTTAAAATCATTTTGATCCTGGCAGGCCACAACGCATGCCATGCATCCGGAACAATTTTGTACATCAAAAGAAAACGCCAGTTGTTTGTTCACGTTAAAACTCCTTTAAAATCATGCTTTTCGAATTTCACACAGCAACGATTTAAACCCCGGAAATCCTGAGATAGGATCCAGGTATTCTGGCTCGATCATTTGGTTGACTTCTATACCCGGCCATCCGTGGTAAATGTTTACCACCCCCGGACAAAGGGTATTGGTAATTTTTGCCTTTACTTTGATTTCATTTCGATGAGTTGATAAAATGACCGCATCATTGTCGGAAATATCGCGTCTTGCAGCATCCTTGGCATTCATCATCACCATCGGATGAGGGTGCAGTTCACGATTCCATTTATCCCTGAACGTTCTTGAGTGCATGTACATGGGCAGCCTGGTTCCCGTGCCCAAAACGAGTGGATACTTGATTGCCGTTGCAGGATTTGAAGGCGGACTCAAAGCGGGCTCCTTGTAAACCGGCAATGGCTCGATACCCGCCTCCATCAGCCGGGTCGATGTGAACTCCATTTTTCCGCTTGGGGTGGAAAAGCCATCTGTTTCATATTTACGAAACGGAGGCATTTTAATTCCTGGAACCGTCAAGCCGGATGGATACTGCTTAAGCTGTTCGATGGTCAGCCCTGACGGCTCTAATACCCAATCAAGACACGCCTCATAGCCTTCCTGCATAAGTGTGTCATGAGGCGCTATTCTTTTGGCGAGTTCGAAAACTATTTCGCTGTCCGGTTTGGATTGTGCCAAGGGGGATATTGCCGGTTGGGTGAAGATAACATGATTACCGGGATAAAAGCGCAATTCACTTCTTTCAAACGACGAACACGCCGGCAGAACAATATCCGCCTGCCGCGTTGTGTCAGTCATAAAGAGATCAATGTTGACAAAAAAATCCAGTTTATCAAGGCTTTTCAAAAAGAGGTCGTTCCCCGGCCACATGCGCTGGTTATAGCCAAATGCAACCAAGGCACGAATGGGATAGGGTTTGCCGCTTTCAATTTGATGCGGCAGCCACATGGCCTGAGCCTCGTTAACCAATTCAGACCATATGGGAAATCGATCCTGCCCCACACGAGGTGCCATATCTTTTAAACGCTGTGGGAATTTAAATTCGTGGTGACGTGTTTGAACCCCCGTGTCCACGTGCAGCCAGGTCTCCGGAACAATGTAGTTACCCCCCGGAGAATCGTAATTTCCGGTGAGTCCGCTGAGCGAAATCAGCGCACGATGATTTTGGACCCCGTTGGTATGATGAACGGTCGCGCTAGCACTCGTCATTATGGACGAGGCCTTGGCTCCCGCGAATAGGCGCGCAGCCTGCGAAATTAATTCAGCCGGCACGCCGGTAATTTTCTCAGATTTTTCAGGTGTGAATTCAGACACATAGGCTTTATATTCATCAAAACCCAAAGTCCACTTGGCAACGAATTCCTTGTCGTACAATTCTTCGCTGATGATGACATGAGCCATACCTAGGGCAAGGGCACCATCAGTCCCCGGGCGCAACCCGAGACGGATGTCGGCATAGCGGGTCTGGTGGGTGACAGTTGGGCTGACTTCGATGATCTTAAGACCGTTTTTCCGTGCGGCAATAAGCCGTTTTGCCCCAGGCGTTCCGGAGGTGAAGGTATTTTTGCTCCATATCAGTAAACATTCGGAGTTTTTAATGTCTGGTGCTCCCCAGTTTCCATAGGTGAGCTTAGCGGCCACTTGAGTAGCGTTAAAACAGGTGCTGGATTCAGTGGCAAAATTAGGCGTACCGAAACTGATCCCAAGCCTCTGGGCAAAGGGCCTCAACCACTTTGTAAAGCCAACTCCGATAACAACAGACTCGGGACCCGTTTCTGCCTTTATGGACAGGAGCCTGTCAGCTATTGTGGCGTAAGCCTCGTCCCAGCTTATTTCCTCAAATTGATCGCTTCCACGTTTTCCTATGCGTTTTAAAGGGGTTAACAGGCGGTCTTTATTGTAAATATATTGACGACTGGCGTTGCCTTTGGCGCAAAGTGTCCCCCGGTTTTGCGGAAACTCTTTCATTCCTTCAACCTTGATAACCCTTCCCTGCTTTACATAAGCATTCACGCCGCAGCTTGTGGAAGCACTTTCACATATGGCACAAATTGTTTTTTTTATTTCAATACCCGTTTCCTTCCCGGGTATTTTATTCAACTCCAGACGTTCAGTTTCGGACAACATATCAAATCTCCATGATTCCGACACCCATCAGGGGAAAAATGGATGCCGGGCAGTAGAACAAGTTGTTGCTACCACTTGGTTAAAAAAGGTTTGCCTCGGAAATCACAATCAGTCCTTGATTTGATCCTTTGATTATTACTGCTGAAATGTCGAATTACGGTCTGCCTGTAAAACAAATATCTTTCCAACCTGTTTTAGCTAATGGACGACAAAATATCCTCCAATGCATTTCCTCTTTCCTTATCGTCAGACAAAGTCGATTTGCTATTATTTGAAAGAGCCGTCAAAGTTTTGTTGGAGCCCTGATTATGACGATCCATAGCAGCTAAAAGTGCCTCTTTTTTCCCTGCTTTTATAAGGGTAATTATTTCTTGATGCGCCTTGGCCATCTTAACTGCAGCTTCCATATCAGCAGGAATCGACTGAAGAAGGAGAAGATGGAGATCCATAACAGATGAGTATACCATTGTGATTATGGGGTTTCTAGCAATATTGGCCATGCAAAAATGAAAATCAACATTCTCGCTATGGGCTGGAATATTGGCCTTTAGTTTTCGCAACGCTTTTTCCTGGCAGACTTCCAATTTTTCAATATCTTCTTTTGTGGCTCGTTCAATTGCCAATGAGGCAATATCCCTCTCGAGGAGCATTCTTGCTTCCATCATGTCATCCAACCTTATCTGACGCAGAAGAATAAGGTTTCGAATAGTCTGTGTAATGGGGCGATGGGCCGAGTCACATATGAATGTGCCCCCCCCGGTACCTCTGCGGACCTCAACGACGCCGACCACTTCTAGAATATGGTAGGCTTCTCGAACAGCGTTGCGACTGACTTCAATCATTTCCGAGAGTTCACGTTCAGTAGGGAGGCGATCACCTATCTGATATTCTCCGGAAAAGATCTTTGCCTTGAGCAGGTCAACGATTATCTCAAAAGTTCTTTTAACTTTGATTGGCTGGTAATTTTTAGTCATCATTTCTCACCAGAATACCGGGAAAATTCCTTAACAAAAAAGGAACCGTTGTATTCATGCGCTTTTTGGATAGCATGAATGGGTAACCCAATAACCCTATACCGTCTAATAAAATATTTGTCAAATGATTAGTTTTAAGTTCAGCGATTTTCACTGAACGAGATTTTGTCAGGCAAAGAGGGGCGTTTTGATGTATGCAGTGCCAAGATGCTTTGATTGAACCCGATGGCCGACAAATACATCCACCTGTGTTCGACAGTAATAGGCATGAGTCGGTTCTTGGCCCCTGAAGATGCCATTAAGCTCGAACAAATCCAAGCAAAAACGTGATGATCTGCCCCAGGTAACCATTGGTCTTGCGGTCAACCGGAAAGGCATCCCGGTGCGCTGTTGGGTGTTGCCGGGCAACCAGCATGACAGCCAGTGCGTGGATCAGGTCCAAAAGGATCTGAACAACTGGAACCTGGGCCGGGTGGTTATATGGCTCTTGATTAATTTGACCCAATCCGTTGGCGATACCATTCAACCGTTTCTTTGATAGCTACTTCGTGAGGTGTAGTGTCAGCGCCAAATGTATCCTCAAATTTATTATGCTCAACAACATAGGGCTGCTCCCACTCATACATCATCTCTTTCATCTCTTTTATCATGGGGTTAAATAAGCCCAATAATGTCACCATTAATCTTCCGGCAGTACGAACCTTTATTGGTTGTCCGATTTCCTTCTCAACCAAACCTACAAGTTGTCGGGTTGTGATGGTAGATGCGTTTGGAACATGCCAGACCTGACCCAAAGCCCGGTCATTTTCACTGAGCTTGACTAATGCATTGGCAAAATCTTTAATGTAAGTGTAGGTGTGTGGCAAATCAATATTGCCCAACAGATTTGATGGCTTACCAGATAATGCGGCTTTGAAAAACATTTCACCAAAAGTAGAATTAACCACTTGAGGACCATAAAAGTCGGAACCACGACCGATGACAACCTGCACCACTCCCTTCTTGTGTGCATTCAAAAGCATTTCTGCCATTTCTGCTCTAACTTTTCCTTTGTGTCCTGTAGCCGTATAAGGAAGGTTCTCAGTAATTGGCCTACCCTCAGTATCTCCATACATATAGAGGTTGTCGCCATAAATCAATTTAGCCCCTGCCTTTGAAACCCCTTCAAGAATGCCTTGCGTCAAGGGAGGAAATTGATCAGGCCACTCTGTATAGGGAGGCATAGCACAATGAAATACTGCATCAGCTTCCATACATATCTGATAGACAGAAGTTGAGTCAGTTGCATCTCCAGCTACGATTTGCATTTTGTCAGGCAGTTCTTGCGCTACTTTCCCTTTGCGGTTTACCAAGGTCACCTGATTGCCTTCTTTCGCTAAAGCCTTCGCCACCCACAATCCTAAAGGGCCTGTGCCAAATATGATGTTTTTCTTATTATTCATAGTTTCTCCATTTGCTTAGCCATATAACGCCAGCGATGTGCGGTTTCAAAAGCGGAGTGGGGAACGAACGCAGCTTTTGAAATCCGTACAGTTGCTTTGTTATGCATTATAGATGCATATTGCGGCCATTCTCTGATGCACCTTTTCTGGCTTTAAATAAATAAAATGCAGGTATGAGCTTTTCAAATTGAACCTCATCGAATCCCGCATCATTAAGTTGATCACACACACTGTCTGGATCAGGTAAAGGACCAAAACCATCTGTCATTGAGGACCAAAGATTCATTAGTTGTATGGAAGGATCATTTGTCGGGCATAATGTGGTTAATATCAATTGGCCCCCGGTTTTTAAAAGGCTGCCAAGATTACGAAGCAAATTGGTCCTTTCATTTTCTGGGAAATAATAAATAAGATTGAAAAACGTTACAATATCAAATTGTTGGTCAGTTTGATATTGACGTATATCAATATGCTCTATGTTAACGCGATCTTCTATCTGCCAGATGATTGCATTCTTTCTGGCAAAATCGACCACCGTCTCTTGTAGCTCAAGGCCAGTTACAGTAAGGTTTGGATTCCGATCACAGTAAGCGTCAAAACAAGTACACGTGCGATTATTTTGGGGCAGCGTTGAGCAGGTCTCGATCGATAGTCTGCGGCAGCAGGCCTCGGTAGCCATCTTGATCTTTGACAAGCGGAAGCTGTTCAAACAGACAGCGAAGATAGGAATAGGGTTCCAGGCCGTTGGCCTTTGCAGTTTCAATCAGACTAAAGAAGGCGGCGCTTGCGTCAGCCCCTTTGGGTGCTCCCGAAAATAACCAATTCTTCCGACCTAGAACGACGGGCCGGATAGCATTTTCAGCGGCGTTGTTGTCCGGTTTTAATCGGCCGTCTTCGATATATACCGTCAGCTTGCTCCAGTTGCGCAAGGCATATTTTATGGCAATTCCCAACAGCCCCTGGGGCGGTGTCAGCGGTTGGGTTGTTTCCAACCATTTCTCGAACGCTTCCAGGATTGGTTTGGCTTTTTCCTGGCGAAGTTTATGGATCTGCTCGACGGTCATTTCTTGCGCGCGGGCTCGTTTCTCGATCAGGTACAGTTTGCCGATATATTCCAGGGCTTCATCGGCCAGGGTTTTTGCATTGGCGCGTTTTCCCCGGATTTTTTTGCGGGCCTTGACGACCTCGGTAAATTTTCGCCGACAATGGGCCAGACACCCCATGTGAATGACCGATTCCTGTTGGCCCAGCCAGTTGTAACCATCATAATCGTCACATTGGATATAGCCGTGGTACTGATCCAAAAAGGCCAGGGCTACCTTGCCGCTGCGTGTGGGATGATAACGATACAGCACTGCGGGTCGCTCGGCTGTGCCGCCGCAAAACACCCATATGTAGGATTGGGTCGTGTTGGCACGGCCCGGTTCTTTTAGAACCTGAAGCGGTGTTTCGTCCATCTGGATCAACGGACCGCCGCGGATCTCATGTTCCAGCAGTTCGATCAGAGGGCTGCACCGCTGGGCCGCTTGAATCAGCCAATTGGCCATGGTCGCCCGGGGCAGTTCGATCCCCAAACGGGCAAAAATCTTTTGCTGACGGTAAAGCGGCAGGGCATCGGCAAACTTTGACACGATGATGTGGGCCAAAAGCCCTTCGGTGGCCATCGATTTTTCGATCAGCTGCACCGGAGCCGGTGCGATCTTTACCGTGGGGCCAGCGTCTTCGACGCCTTCGCAAGCTTTGCATGCGTATTTGAAGCGCACATGACGCAGCACCCGGACCTTGGCCGGGATATAGTCGAGCTTTTCGCATATATCCTGCCCGATGCGGCTCAACGACGCACCGCAGGCGCACACTTTTTCTTCTTCGGCCAGATCGTGGATGACCTCCACACGCGGCAGGTTCTCAGGTAGCGGCTTGCGACCGCGCTTGCTGCGCCTGTGGGCCGGAACGACAATCGTATCATTCATGGCGCCTTGCAAGACGCCCAGATCTACAAGATCCTGTTCGAAAATCGGCAACTGGCGATGATCTTCCGGGTAGCGTTTTTCGCTTTTTCGACCATACAGTTCACCTTGCAGCAGACGGATGCGCTCTTCCAGATAATGGATCTTTTCCTCGTATTTTTTTTCGACAAGTTCGAGCAGAGAAGCAATGTCATGCTTGGATAAACGGGCATCATCAGGCAGGTTGGACAGATCCGATTTCATGACTATCCGTATAGCATAACCGGCCTTATTTTTGAAGATTTTTTATAAGAAAAGAAGTAAAATTTTATGCCACTGCTGAGTAGTATAATTGGTCGTGAGCGCTGGCAAAATCCAACCCGGCGAGCAGCCAGGTCAGTTGCTTGACGCCGATGGCAACAACGTCCTCGGGTGCTGTGGGCCATTTGAAACGATGCTTTTCAAGCCGCTTGGACCACAGGGCGAAACCATTGTTGTCCCAGTACAGGATCTTGATGATCGTGCGCTGTCGGTTACAAAAAACAAACAGGTCGCCCGAAAAGGGATTAAGATCCATGGCCTGCTCGACCAGAATGGAAAGACCGTTGATGGCCTTGCGCATATCGGTACTGCCCACGGCCAGATACACATTGCCGGAAAACCGATCGGTGATCATAGGGTTCGAAGCGTATGGATCAGTTGCTTGAGGGTTGCCGGATCGAATCCCGGTCCGACTTGAATTTTAAAGCCACCGGTGATGACAAGATCGATCTTTGAAGCTGATGATGCCGTAATATTCTGGACCAAAGGCACGGGAACAAACGTTGGGCCGGATTTTTCATCAGCAAAGCGCTTTTTCCAGTATGTGAACCGATGTGTGATGATCTCATTCTGCCGGCAATATTCTTTCTGGCTCAATTGACTTTGCCGCCAATGTTCAATATGTTTCTGATAGAAACGACGCAGGTGGTTTGATTTTACTCTTTTTGATGACTCTGTTCCTCGCATGGATGCACCTCCTCAATTTTGGCGCATCATGCCATCAAATGCTCAGCCTGTGAAGATGGGGTTAAATTGACGCATACCGATCACAAGCGCGTTTGATGTATATGCCAGACCCACAACCCACTTCCAATAAACGGCATTCACCATTTGGGGGGATAATTTTATCAACCACATCGACTAAAATTGGTTCAACTGTTCTCGAGGAACGAGCAAACAACTCACCATATGAGTGACTGAAATCAAATTTCTTTTTTGCTTTTAAAAATGCTGGCGTTTTTACAATATAGTCATAAAAAATCTCAACACGAGCTTGAAAAAATGACTTCCATGTATCATTGGCTGGCTTTAATAATTTTTTAGAAAATGAACTTTTTATACTGTATTCATCGTTCTTTTTATTCAACTCATCAATTGCTACGCCAAAATCAAGCCAGGCTTCAAGGCCTTTCTGGTCGAGACCGGATCCTATGTTGCTCTGGATATCTTTAACGCTGACCGGACCTTTAGATAATACATCATATATTCCTTCGGAAATTGCAGTTGAAATAAAACCGGCACGATAAAATTCATTCAATGTCTTATTCATGCAAAAAATTAATAAAATTGGATTTTTCAGAATGAATTTAACCAAAGTATTTATTGCCATTATTTTCTCCGGTTTTGGGTTTTGATCTTATATAAGGAATTAGAGGTTCTTGAGTGTTCCAAGAGGAGTGGATATAAGTGTTTCGCCCCTCACTGCAATGTACAATCTGTGGGAAGAGATCAAAAAAGAATTTTATGAGTTCTTCGTCAATAACCTTATATTGAAAAAGCGATTTTGCAAGATTGCACATGGCGCCAAATTGAAGCTTGCGCATTATCTGCATCAATCATAACAGCGAGTTTCTGATTTTCACTTTCTGCCATACGTTATCCTTATATTTGGGAGCATGCGCGCTTTTGGGGAAATTTTACTTTAAAGGCCAAAATTCACAACCAAATTCAAACCCATCAAAAAAAACTTACATATCGTTCTAATTCGCGTTACGTACAAGAATATTTAGGTTCTTTTCTGATTGGAACCGTTCGGTTCACCGAAAGCGTTAGGCATCAATTCTCGTTTACACCAGTATATCAGTATTAGCGTGCAAGCACCCTAAAAATGGAATCACGAGTTAAGGAATGATATAAGATCAGGCCCGCGCGCAACGCGAACCACAACTGGAAAACTTGTCACTCTACCTGCCGGGGCCCTCCGGACCCGGATTTTTACTCCGCCCTTAACGCCTCGACAGGATCGAGCCGGGCCGCATGGCGAGCCGGCAACACCCCGGCCAACAAACCGATAAAGGCGGCGGACAGCTCGGCAAAAAGCACGTAAATCCAAGGTGTGTGGGTCGGCAGGGCCGGGACCAGGGCGCCCAGCAGCCAGGCGCCGCCGGCCCCCATGATCAGGCCGGCTGCCCCTCCCAAGGCGGCCAGGGCGACGGCTTCGCCCATAAAAAGGGCCAGAATTTGATAGCGTCCGGCTCCCAGGGCCCTGAGCAGGCCGATTTCAGCGGTGCGTTCGTTCACGGCGATGGTCATGATGGTTAAAATGCCCACGGCGCCCACCAGCAGGGAGATGCCCCCCAGTGCCCCCACGGCCATGGTGAGGATATTGAGGACGGACCCGAGCACGTCCAGCATCTGGTCCTGGGTGGTAATGGTAAAATCTTCCGAGCCGTGGCGGGCGATGAGCATTGTCTTGATGCGCTTGGCGACCTCGGCGGAGTCGGCTTCGGTGTCATACACCAGATCGATCTCCATCAGGCTGTTCTGGTTGAACAGCGCCATGGCGCGCCCGGCCGGAATATAGACGGCATCGTCCAGATCAAAACCGAGCATCTGCCCCTTGGATTCCATCACGCCCACCAAACGATATTGTTCACTGCCGATACGCACGCGACGCCCCAGGGGATTTGCGCTGCCGAAGAGTTCTGTCTTCACCTTGCTGCCCAGGACCACAAAGGCGCGCGCTGTGCGTGGATCGTCGTTGGGCAAAAAGCGTCCCTGGGCCACCTTCATTTTCCATACCGCCGGCACCGCCGGTCCCACGCCGAAAATGTAGGTGCGTCGGGTTCGCGCGCCATATTCCACAGCGGCATTGCCTTGGACAAAGGGAACCACGGCGTTTACCCGCGGTGCTTGTTCCAAAGCCAGGGCATCGTTCAGGCTCAGCGGCCGGACATTGCTGATCAGGGCACCGGACATGCCAGCGGTGGTGGTCTTGCCTGGATTGATGGCAATCAGATTGGTGCCGAACTGGGTGAACTCCGCCAGTACATAGCGATGGATCCCCTCTCCCAAGGATGTCAGCAACACCACGGCGGCAATGCCCACGGCAATACCCAGAGCTGTCAGCAAACTGCGCATGCGATGGCTGACAATGGCCTGGACAGAAATTTGTACGGCGTCAAGCAAAAGCATTTCGCGTCTGTTACATTCCTTTCTGCCAACGCGGACAATGGCCGCCTCGGCAGTTGGTCAACGGCGGGATAGGGCGATAACCGGGTCCAACCCCGCCGCCCGTCGCGCCGGCAGTACGCCAAATAACACCCCCGTGCCGACGGCCACGCCCACCGCAGCAATGGGCGCCCAAAGGGGCGCTTGAATCGGAAAATCCGGAAAGAACCGCACCATTACCGCCATGCCCAGCGCTGATATGATCAGGCCCACAAAGGCCCCCACCAGGGAGAGCATGGTGGATTCGGAAATAAAAATACGCATGATCTGGCTGCCGGGCGCGCCGATGGCTTTGAGCAGGCCGATCTCCCCGGTGCGCTGGGAAACGGCGATGAGCATCACATTCATGACCAAAATGCCGGCCACAGCCAGACTGATGGCGGCAATGCCGGCCACGGCATAAGTCAGAGCCTTAAGTATACGGTCAAAGGTGGCCAGCAGGGCATCCTGGGTAATCACAGTAATATCGTCCTCGCCGTCATGCCGGGCCTTGAGCGTATCGAGTACGTCGCGCTTGGCCCGCGGGATCGCATCCCTGTCTTTGGCCTGAACCAGAATGCGAAACAGAGAGGTCTGATTGAACAAAGCGCTGGCAGACGCCACGGGGATGAATACCGTATCGCTGATGTCCATGCCCAGGGACTGGCCCTTTCTGGCCAGCACCCCAATGACCCGAAAGCGGCGCTCGCCGACGCGCACAAAGGCCCCCAGAGGGGATTGGTTGCCGAACAGCTCAGTTTTAAGTTTCTGTCCCAGAACACACACAGCCTCGGCCCTGGACACTTCGCCTTCGGGCAGAAACTGTCCCTGGGCCATCTGCAAATCCCGCACCGCATACATTTCGGCCGTGGAACCCATGATAAAAACTTCGCGCGACCGGTTGCCGCGGGACACAGAGGCGCCGCCCAATATCAGGGGAGCCACACGGCGCACTGCACTGATGCGGGTCAGTGCAAAAGCATCCTGCAAGGTCAAATCGCGAGGGGTTTTGCCTAAAAGGGGTGGCGGGCCACCGGTGGTCTCCGAGCGTCCCGGAAGGACGATGAGCAAATGGGTGCCCAGGGAGCTGAACTGTCCGGCAACATATCTTCGCGCCCCCTCCCCCAGTGCCGTCAGGATCACCACAGAGGCCACCCCGATGGCCATGGCCAGGAGCATCAACCCTGTACGCAGGGGATAACCCGAAAGAGAGCGGGTGCAAAACCGGGTAAGGTCCTTCAGTTTCATGGTGTTTTTCCGCTATCGGTTTTGATCCGGCCATCCTCCATGTGCACCTGCCTGCTTGTGCGGCGTCCCAGTTCAGGATCATGGGTCACCATGATTACGGTCATACCTTCCCGGTTCAAATCTTCAATGGTGCGGACCACCTCCGTTCCGGAGGACCGGTCCAGGTTGCCGGTGGGTTCATCGGCCAGGATGATGGACGGCCGCATAATGATCGCCCGGGCAATAGCCACCCGCTGGCGCTGCCCGCCGGAGAGCTGATCCGGGCGGTGCGTCATCCGGTCGGTCAATCCCATACGCGCCAGGGCTTCGGAGACCCGCTGCTTGCGTTCGCGCGGTTCCACACCGGCCAGGACCAGGGGCAAGGCCACATTTTCAGCCGCCGTCAAACGGGCGATGAGGTGAAAAAACTGGAAGATGAAGCCTATTTTATGCCGCCGTACATCAGCCTGCTGCTTATCTGTCAGATCCGTGGTATCGATTTCTTCGAGACGATAGATGCCCTGGTCCGGCCGGTCCAGCAATCCCAGGATATTGAGCATGGTGGATTTGCCCGAACCCGAGGGGCCCATGATGGAAAGGTATTCGCCGTTTCCCACGGTCAGGTTGACCTGCCGCAGGGCATAGACCGTCTCATCCCCGACTTGAAACACCCGCGATATACAATCAAGGGTGATCATGGTTCGTCCTTTGCCGGGACGGCCGCCACACCGTCGGCCAGCCTGGGGCTGTCCACATTCACCACCACTTGATCATCAGGCTTGAGCCCCTCCAGCACCTCGGTCCAGTCCCAGTTGAAAAGTCCGGTGCGGATGGTCCGTCGGACCAATTTCCCGGTTTCGGGCAGGAAAACAAAGACCCGTGTTCCCTCGATGACCGCTTCGCTGGGTACCCTGACCACATCTTCGCGCACTTCCAGGATGACCTCCAGGTCAGCGCTGTAGCCAGGCAGCAGATGGTGAAAATCCTCCCCATTGATAAAGGCCGCTTCCACATCCACGGTGCGCGCCTGCTTTTCCAGGTCCAGGACATAGTCGGCAATACGGCGAACTTTGCCCTCGAAACGCTTGTCCTTAAATGCATCCATCGTGATGCGCGCCGTCATACCCACCTGGATGCCTGCCGCATCCACCTCGTCTATTGGGGCCGCCACATAAAAACAGGCATTGTCGATGATATCCACAGCCGGCGGTGTGGCCACCCCAATGGGGGACGGGGTCACGAATTCAAACAGTTCCCCGTTGATTTCGGCGATAACCCCATCAAAAGGTGCCGTCAGCCGAGTTCTCTCCACATTGGCCCGCGCAACGGCGAGGTAGGATTCACGTACGGCGATAACGGTCCGGGCCGCCGAGCATTCGGCTTTTAAAGCAGCGGCCTCGGACACGGCATTGTCCGCCTGCTCCTCGGAGGTTACATTGTTGCGGCGCAGGTCCACCATTCTTTTGGCATTGCGCTGTGCCAGATCTGCCTTCAGGCAGGCGGATTGGGCACGGCTGCGGGCGGAAGCCAGTTCGTGCTCGGCAAGAATGGTCTGGGCGGCCAGATCTTCGTTCCAAAGTTCCAGCAGCAACTGCCCCTGTTTTACCTCATCCCCCTCTTTAATGGTCAGTTTGGCGATCTGCCCGCCCACACTGGGCGAAAGTTTTGCCCGCCGGCAGGCCTTGACCGTGCCGGCCCGGGTATTGGCCACCGTTCGCTCCACCTTGCCCCGGGTCACGGATTTAACACGGATCTCTACTGGTTTGGGTTTGGTAATGTGCCTGATGGTCCAGCCCAATCCCGTGATGACCAGCAAAACGATAATCCATCGAAACATATGTCGTGGCATAACCCAAAAAATCCTTGTCTAATTTAATGCAGAGGGTTGCGGGCGGCATTTTACAAAATGCTGCCGCGACATTCACCATTTCGAATATCAAATCCCGGATATCATGGCTAAACCCAGATATGCAAAAAGAAAACCATTCCTTTCGATGCCCTTGATTTGCCGGGCCAAGGAAATTGTGAAAAAAGGTGCCGATTTTTTAAGTCCTTTTTTTCACAATTTTTGTGTATGGTCGGACTGAAACGTCTCACAATACCCCGCCAAAAGGATGAGATCCCAACCCGACCGGCAATGGATCGGACCGTGAGTGCCAAAGTGGACGATAGATTTAATGTCTTGTTATCAATCTTTTATGGACTCAAACAGCAGCCGGTGAAATGCTGCACAGGGATTTCTCCGTTTCGGTTGACCAAAAGGTGATCGGGTTCATTGTGATTGCGGCACGCTATTTGAAGCTGCTGTAGGGTTCGGAGATTCGCATTGCCATGGATTAAATTAAGACAGAGATCAAAGCCATGCAGAATGTATCGTCAGGCACAGCACATTTGAACCCGCGTCCCGAAAGGCGCTCCGGCCAAGACCGGCGGATCAAGCGCATGTCCAATATACGTTGGTTTTTCAGGCCGGGGCATCGCCGCGGGCTGCGTCGCGCTTCAGACCTGCGTGGCCTGCATTTCATGGATTATTACAGCCCCAGGATTTTTTACGCCCTGGTGCTTGTCCTGTTGCTCAGTGTGATGGACGCCCTGCTGACCCTCTGGCTGCTGGAAAATGGCGCCGTTGAGCTCAATCCGGTGATGGCTTACTTTATCGGTATGGGAGCGGATGCCTTCATGGCGGCAAAATACCTGATGACGGCCGCTGCCGTGATGATTGCCGTTGTGCTGCACTATGCGTTGATCCGATATGTTCAGCTCCAGTTCGGGATGCTGCTCCATTTTTTTGCCGGTTGCTTTGCCGCCGTGGTGGTCTGGGAGCTTGTTCTGGTTGTGCGTTATGTGCTTTAGTACTTCCGCCCAGAGCACAGGAGGTGTTTCGATGCGATCTGTTTTTTGCAAATCATGGTTGAGCGGACTGGTCCTGCTGGTTGCCGGATGCCTTGCCGGGTGTGCCGGCCACGTGGCATTTGAGGGTGAACCGGCTTGGTATTCGCGGTCCAGCGGCTTTTACCTGACATCGCGTGGCAGGGTGTTTTACGGCATTGGGGTGGCCGCGGGGACCGGTTCTTCAACTTTGCTGCGGGCCACCGCGGACAATCGGGCCCGCCAGCAGATGGCGAAAATACTGGAGCGCTATCTGGTGGCACTGGCGCACAATAGCCCTTTGATGGGAAAATACGCCAAAGAGGAACAGGAGCAGCTGACGGGCCGCTTGCGACAGCGTGCCCTTGAGCGCGCCGTTATCAGTGATCACTGGATTGACCCGCATAAGCGTCTGTCGGCCCTGTGTGAGATGCATATGGATGCCCTCAAGGAGGTTATCCGGACGGACGCGGCCATGGGCAGTGCCCTTCGGTCGGAGTTGATGGCTGCGGCCGATGCCCTCCATGCCCGGTTATCTCAGAATTTCCAGGCCGATCATCAATAGAACGGCCACCGTTAATCCGGCGGCCAGGCTGCGGTTCCATGCTGTGGGACGATAGTCGGCCAGGGAATGAAACCGGCCGTTGAACCCCCTGCACTTCATGGCATGGTGGACCCGGTCGGCCCGCTCCGAGGCCCGTACGAAAAGCATGCCCACCAGATAGGCATAGGTGCGGTAAGTGTGCAGATTGGTTCCGGGTTTGAAATTGCGCATCCGGGCGGCGCGATAGAGCCTTTGGTATTCCTGTTCGATGACAAAGATGTAGCGGTAGGCCAGCAGCAGCAGCAGAACCAGTTTGGCCGGCAGTCCCAGGCGATCGAGGGTGTGACCCAGGGTGGCGGCGTCCATGGTGGCCACCAGGGCGATAAAGGCCAGCAGGATGGCCAGTGCTTTCAGGGTGATTTCGAGGCACAGCCGGACCCCGGCCTGGCTGACCGTTAGCGGTCCCACGTAGGCCATGGCGGTTCCGCCGTATGTGACGGGCACCACCATCCATACCAGCAACAGCAGTCCGGCGGCGGCAGCCAGCCGGCGTATCAGCGCGGCGCCGGGCAGTCCGGCCAGCAATGTCAATATTCCAGCGGCCACCAGAGCTGTGGACAGCCCGGCCAAATCATGCATGACGGCTGCGGTAAAGGAGAAAAGGGTTGCCATGACCACCCGTAGCGCCGGACTGGTGCGGTGAATCGGGGAAACGCCGGTTGCAAAAGGTTCCTGGATCATTTTCAACACCTGCGGAAGGTAAACCCGGGAACGGTTATTTCGGGTTGTCGTTCCGACCTTTTTCAGTTTTCCGGTAATGCAGGTAGCTGGCCAGACCCATCAAACCGAGAATATAGCCGAAACCGGCCACGATGTCCCGCAATCCCCAAGCCTGCTCCGCGATCCGGGCCTGAAGGGGCGCCAGTTTTTTTTCCATAACGCGCGTTACAATGCGTTCTACGGCTTCGGCGGACAGGCCGGAACCGCCTATGGGTTCCGCCCGGTCAGGTCCGGTGGGCTGCCTTTCGAGGGGACGGACCGTATCCTGTTTTTCAGCCGCCGCGGCGCCCAGTTCTTCTGACGTGATTTTCCAATGGTTGGTATGTCCCATGCCGGCCACCAGGACGATGACCAGTTCCCGGGCGCCGGCGGGTTTGGGAAAGGAAAAGGCGCCTCCGCCATCGGTGATGCCCTCGAGCAGTTTTTCATTGTTCTGGTTGAACACTTCTATTTTACCGGCATTGACTCTTTTACCGCCGCTGAACTTGCTTTCCGTATGGACGGTTTCACCTTCCACCCAGCCGAAAACGGTGACTTTGTGGGCTTGCACCGGCAGCGCCGTGAGCAGGACGGCGGCCGCCATGGCAATTCCGATGCAAAAACGGTTCATGGGCCAATCCTCTCTTTAGCCGGACCATCGGGCACCGGGCGGGGCAGCAGTTCCGGTTTGACTTTTGCCAGGAAGCCGACGCAGATGGCCGTGATGACCCCCTCGATGGCCATTACCGGCAGGTGAACGGCAACGGCAGTGCCGGCAACCGAAAAAAAACCTTCGTCGGTGAAAATGAGCGCAGCGGCCATGATGAGCGCGGAAAGCGCCACTGCGCCGGCGCCGCAGAAAAAGGCCGCAAGGGTTCCCGCAAGGCCGGGGCGCAGGATCCAGCGGGCGCCCAGGTAGTGCGCCGCCACAGCCGGCGTCGCCATGATCACGGTGTTGACGCCCAGGCTGGTGATGCCGCCAAACTGGAAAAAGACCCCCTGGAGCACCAGGGCGGCCAGAATGACGGGAAAAGCGCTCCATCCCAGCAGCAATCCAATAATGCCGTTCAAAATCAGGTGGGCGCTGGCCGGTCCGATGGGCACATGCACCAGGGAGGCCACGAAAAAGGCCGATGCCAGAATGCCGGCCTGGGCAATGCGGTCATAGTCCAGCCGCTTCAACCCGATAGCGGTTCCCGCAGCGGCCAGGACCGCCCCGGACACCAGGACCGGACCCGAAAGATAGCCTTCTGAAATATGCATATTACTTTCCCTGCCACGGGTGGAACCGGATCCAGATCACGGCGCCGATTTCGATGCTTTTTTGCACGCCGTTGTAGGGCAGTGTCCGGTCCGACGTGTTCAGGGCGGCAAATCCCCACCACCCGGCGGCAGGCACCGCATAGGTGAAAATACCGTTGCCGTCGGCCTTGATAGTCTGGGTCACCATGACCTCGGTGGGCGCTTGGGCCGCGTGGTCGCGGTTGTAGAATTCGACCTCCACTTCGGCCCAGGGGACCGGTTTGCCGTCGAGTTTGACCATGCCCTGGAAAACATTTCCGCTGTATAGCCCAAAAGGTTTTGCCAGAGGAACAATTTCTGTTTTCAGCCCGATTTCCCGGTCCCATCCCGCGTCATCGCCAAACGCCGTGACCACGGTCTTGGTATAATGCACGATGAAGCAGTCTTCGGCCGGCTCCCAGTAAGGTTTGGGTTCCATGTAAAAAATGTATACGCCGGGGCGCTTCACGCCGAAATCGGCCTGCCAGGCTGAATGGCCCATCACCTGAACGGAGCGCAGGGCATCGGACAGATCCTGGCGCCGGCCGTTGGCCACCACATTGAATACTTCCGGTTTGACCAGTTCCATGCCCACCATCTCCATGGGATGGCTGAAACTCAAAGTGACCTGGATCGTCCGGGAATCCTCCTGCATGACCATGCTGTCGGAGGGGATCACCATCCCGAAATGGGCTGCCGCAGGCTGGCACAACAGCAGGGGGGTCAGTAAAAAGACCAATGCAAGAAATTTGTTGCGCTTTGACATGATTTCTCCTTGCGTGCCGTGGGAAATAAAAAACCACGACTGTTTGGTGTGAATGGGATACATCAAACCTTCGTGGCTGAATTGGATTGTGCTGTCGCGTGACGGCGGATTCAGGCTTCTACCTGCATTGAACCGCAAAATAAAGGAGCCGCCGGGCAAAGTCAAATATAATATTTGTCACGGTGCCTGAATGACCGGGGCAGGGTGGGCAAAGACCGCAGCGGGCCATTGCCCTTTGTCGGAATCCTTGAGATTCTTGACTTGGTTCGCAAAACTCTTTATTAACTTTAAGTTTATGGAACGATAACCCAAAACGGTACAGATACCATCCGCTAAAAAGACCTGCCAGCGGCGACGGACGATTGAGGAAAACTGAAAGCGTTATGAAAACCAAAATTATTGAACTGATTTCGGCGGCCGCCCGCAACGCCTATGCATCGGGTGCGCTGCCTTCGGATACATTTCCGGACGTGACGGTCGAAGAGCCCAAAGCTGGGGCCCATGGCGATTTTGCCACCAACTTTGCCATGCTGTCGGCCAAGGAGCAGAAAATGGCACCCCGCAAGATCGCCCAGGCGGTGGTGGATCACCTCGACGATACCACGGGGCTGCTGGATCGGGCCGAGATCGCCGGGCCGGGGTTCATCAACTTCTTTGTCCGTCCCGGTGCGTGGGCTCCCCTGGTGGTCCAGGTGCTTCGCCAGGACAGGGATTTTGGCGCATGCGATGTCGGGCATGGGCGAAAAATCCAGGTGGAATTTGTCAGTGCCAATCCCACCGGCCCCCTGCACGTGGGCCATGGGCGGGGCGCCGCCGTGGGAGACAGCGTAGCCAATATCCTGGCGTTTTGCGGATGGGACGTGCAGCGTGAATACTACATCAACGACTCCGGGCGACAGATCGGGACCCTGGGGCTCTCGGTCTACCTGCGCGGCCGGCAACTGCTGGGGGAGCCAGTCGATTTTCCTCAGGATTGCTACCAGGGCGATTATATCAACGCCTTGGCCCGGGAAGTGATTGCCGACCGCGGCGAAGATTTCTTTGCTGCGGATCAGGACACCGCCGTGAGCCATTGCGCCCGCCACGCAGCCAGTGCCATTATTGCCGGTATTCGACAGGACCTGGAGAGTTTTGGGGTCCACTTCGACCAATGGTTCAGCGAACAGAGCCTGTACGATACAAAACGGGTGGAAGCATCGCTGGATGCGTTGGCTGCGCGGGGCATGGTCTATACCCTGGACGGTGCACGCTGGTTCAAAAGCACGGCTTTCGGCGATGAAAAAGACCGCGTGGTGGTGCGCAACAACGGCCAGACCACCTATTTTGCATCGGATATCGCCTACCACCAGGATAAGTACAATCGCGGCTTTGATACGGTCATCGATGTGTGGGGAGCCGACCACCACGGCTATATCCCGCGGATGACGGCGGCCATAGAGGCCGGTGGCCGGGAGCGCGACCAGTTCAAGGTGATTTTGGTGCAGTTGGTCAACCTGCTGCGCGGCGGCAAACCGGTGGCCATGTCGACCCGGGCCGGAGAGTTCGTTACCCTCAAAGATGTGCTCCAGGAGGTGGGCAGTGATGCCGCCCGTTTCATTTTTCTGACCCGGGATTATGAAAGCCCGCTGGATTTCGACCTGGATCTAGCCAAGCGCAAAAGCAATGACAACCCGGTTTATTACGTCCAGTATGTCCACGCCCGCATCGCCAGCATTCTGCGAAAGTCTGCCGAGCGGGGGGCGGCGGCCGTCACCTGGCCCGAGGCAGCGGGATCGCGCCTGGTGGAGCCTGAAGAGATTGCGCTCATCAAAGCCATGGGCCGTTATCCGGATGTGGTGCGCACCAGCGCCTTGTCTTTGGCGCCCCATCGAATTTCCTATTGCCTGATGGATTTAGCCGCTTTGTTTCATGCTTACTACAACAAGCATCGGGTGCTCGTCGACGATGCACCGCTGGCCGCCGCCCGGCTCTGCCTGGTGCTTGCCGTACAGAAAGTGATTCGAAACGGGCTGTCCCTGCTGGGGGTATCTGCGCCCGAGAAAATGTAGAGGTGGTCGTTGTCTAAAACAGGCGATTCTGCGATCCGCATGACCCGCAAAGGGGTGATGATTTGGATCGGCCTCATGCTGTTTGTTGCCGGCTGGATGTTTGTGCTGGGCATCCTGGTGGGGCGCGGGATGGCGCCGGTCAATCTCGACACAGGAAAACTGGAGCAGGAACTGGCGGCCCTGAAAGCCAGGATGCTGCGGCAGGAACAGGCCAAAGTGGAAACCGGCGCGCAGGGGCCGAATGGGGCGAAAACCGAACTCGGATTCTATGAAGCCCTTAAGGATCCCAAAGCGGAAAAGCCCTTTCAACCGATGCCCAAATCCGCGGTGCAGCCCGAGTCGTGGTCGGTGCCGAAACCCCCGGTGACCGCCGTTCCGATGCCCAAACAGGCGCCCAAACCGGAACCGAAGCCGGAACCAAAGCCGGTGGTTAAACCGCCGCCGTCGCCGAAAATGCAAGCGAGCCGCGCGTCGGGCAAATTCACCGTTCAGGTGGCGGCGTTCAAGGACCTCCAGAGTGCCACGCACCTGGTCGCTGAATTGCGCAAGAAAGGATATCGCGCCTATCAGATCCGGACCGAGGTGGCCGGCAAAGGCGTGTGGTACCGTGTCCGGGTCGGCGCTTTTACCGACAGCGCCGGGGCCCGCGAGGTGGCCGGCAAACTCAAGGGCGATAAATATGGGGCGATGGTGGTCACGACACAGTAGGTGGTTGCAGGGTGTGCAGCACCTTGCGCTATACGATGGACGAACCCCGAAAGTTGAAGTTTTAATACAACTTTCGGCTTTCAGAGTCCGGCGCGCTCAGCGGGTGGTTTTGGCCACACGCACTTAAACCCGGTGCTCACGTGATCAAAACCACACGCTGAGCGCGCCCCTGGTCGGTGGCTGAATGAATACCGAAAGACAGTTGAATTTTGAGTTAAGGCGATGATCGGCCCTGATTTTAATTACAGGCCCGCAATTAAACAACAGCCAATGGAGCGAAAGACCGTGAAACTGACTGCCGAAGAAGTCCTCCAGGTGGCCCGTCTGGCCCGCCTGGATATCGATCCGGGAACTGTGCAGGAGCTGGCCGGCCAACTGGGTGGCATTCTGGATTATGTGGAGAAACTCGCCGCGGTGGATACTGAAAATATACCCGCGACGTCTCACGCCATTGATTTGACCAATGCTTTTCGCGACGATGAGGTTCACAGCCACCTGTCCACCGAAGAGGCCCTGGCCAATGCGCCGTCAAAGGAAGCGGGCAGTTTTGTGGTCCCCAAAGTGATATAGAGGGGGGGGCTTATGTTCAAGCGATGTCCCAATTGCGGTGTTCAATGGTTGGATAGGGATGCTTTTCTGGCGGACCCCGGTATTGAAGCGGTGGGATACCAAGTCAATTTCGAAGAGCTGGCGGCCGGCATTTTTTTATTCAATCACGCCTGCCTGGGCACACTGGCCATTGAAGCCCGGAATTTCCGTGACTTGTACGCCGGACCGATTTTTGCCGAGAGGGCCACGGGCAGAACGTCGTGCCCCAGGTACTGCCTGAATGAAGACAACCTGCAGCCGTGCCCGGCGAAATGCGAATGCGCTTTTGTGCGCCGCATTCTTCAAATTGTCCAAAACTGGCCCAAAACCGGTGATATGCCGGCGTTGCGGTCCGCTTAACGATTTGCGGCAACTGGCCTTTTTGCTCGCGGCCGGCCGCGTGGCGCTATAGGAGAAGATGATGTCACTGCACGCCCTGACCCTTGCCCGGGCCCATGAAATGCTCAGAGCCAAAGAGATTTCCGCCGTTGAACTGACCCGCGCGGTGCTGGACCGTATTGCCGCTGTCGAACCCCGGGTGCGGGCCTTTATCACTATCACCGCAGATGCGGCCCTGGCTGCTGCTGCAGCGGCGGATGCCGCCATCGCCAAGGGAAGGATCCGTCCGCTTACCGGCATTCCTCTGGGCATCAAGGACGTGGTCTGCACAAAAGGTGTAACCACCACTTGCGGTTCCCGCATACTGGAACATTTTCGCCCACCGTATGATGCCCATGTCGTGCAGTGCCTCAAGGCCCAGAATGCCGTCATGGTGGGCAAGCTCAATATGGATGAATTTGCCATGGGCTCCACCACGGAGCACTCCGCGTATCATGTGACCTGCAATCCCTGGGACCTGTCGCGCATTCCCGGCGGTTCCAGCGGCGGCTCTGCGGCGGCGGTGGCGGCCCGGATGTGCCTTGCCGCACTGGGATCGGATACCGGCGGGTCCATTCGTCAGCCCGCTTCCCACTGCGGCGTGGTGGGGCTTAAACCCACTTACGGCCGCGTATCGCGCTTCGGGCTGGTGGCCTTCGCTTCCTCCCTGGACCAGATCGGGCCTCTCGCGCGGACCGTTGCCGACAGCGCCACCCTGCTCCAGGCCATTGCCGGTCACGATCCCAATGATTCCACATCCGTGCCCGACGGCGTGCCGGATTACAGTGCCGCCCTGCAGGAGGATATCCGCGGGTTGAAAGTGGGGATTCCCAGGGCCTATTTTGATGTGGCCGGACTTGACCCGGAGGTGGCGGCCGCCGTCAAAGCAGCCATTGAAACACTGGAGCGATTGGGTGCCCTGACCGTTGAGGTCGAACTGCCGCATACCGAATACGGTGTGGCGGCCTATTATCTGATCGCGCCCTCCGAGGCCAGTTCCAATCTGGCCCGTTATGACGGGGTGAAATACGGTTTTCGGGACGAGACCCAGACAGAACTGCTGCCCATGTACCGCGCCACCCGGTCCCGCGGATTCGGCCGGGAGGTGCAGCGCCGGATTCTGCTGGGCACCTATGCGCTGTCAGCGGGATATTATGATGCCTATTATGGTAAGGCGTCCCAGATCCGGACCCTGATCATGAACGATTTCAAGGCCGCATTCAAACAGTGTGATGTGATTGCCTCGCCGGTTGCCCCCACTCCAGCCACTGCCATCGGTGCCCATGCCGGCGACCCATTGGCCATGTATCTGTCCGATATCTATACCCTTTCGGCGAACCTGGCCGGCATACCAGGGATATCGGTGCCCTGCGGCTGGTCCAGCGGCGGACTGCCCATCGGACTGCAGTTGATGGCCGGTCATTTTAACGAGGCGGTACTGATCAGAACCGCTCACAATTTCGAGCAGGCCACGGATTTTCATCATAAGATTCCGGATTTATAATCCCGCTATGAGGGTTATTGCCGCATGCCGGTTTATTAGAAAGCCAAGTTTTAAGTGATTCAGTGTTAAGTCAAGGATGGGAATCGATTCCAAAAAGAGCGCATTGGCCAGCGCTGGTTGAATTAACAGGTCCGAAGTTCAATGTGAGGATTTGATATGAGCATTATGCCCCAGGGCGAAGATATCCGCAAAGCGGTCAAATGGCTGTCCGAGATGCGCAAGGCCAACCCTCGGGCCGACGCCCGCAAGCTCGTGGAACAAGCCTGCCTCAAATTCAACCTGTCGCCTTTAGATGCCGAGTACCTGGCGCGTTGGATACGGGGGGATGACTGTTAGATGAACCCGATCCGTATCCTGCCCGACATTCTGGCCAACAAGATCGCCGCCGGCGAGGTGGTGGAACGGCCGGCATCGGTGGTTAAGGAACTGGTGGAAAATGCCCTGGATGCAGGGGCCACCCGCATCCTGGTGGATATCGAAAACGGCGGACGCCGCCTGATCCGGGTGGGGGACAACGGCTCGGGAATGGGCCATGATGACGCCCTGCTGGCCCTGGAGCGATTTGCCACCAGCAAGATCGCCGATGACGCGGACCTGTTGTCCATCCGCACCCTCGGTTTCCGCGGGGAAGCGCTGCCCAGCCTTGCCGCGGTGTCCAGAATGACCTTGATTACCCGGCCGGCAGATGCCGACAGCGGGGTGGAGATCCGTATTCATGGCGGTAAAATCCTGCAGGTCACGGAAACCGGGGCGCCAGCCGGAACTCTGGTCAGCGTTGCCGGGCTGTTTTACAACACGCCGGCACGGCGCAAGTTCCTGAAAACCGTCAATACCGAGATGGGTCATGTGGGCGACGTGGTGGCCGGCATGGCGCTGGGGCATCCCGGCGTTCATTTCAAGCTCACCCACAACGGCAAAACGGTTAAACAGTGGACCCGAGCCGAAGATCCCGCCCGGAGGGTGGCCGAAGTCCTGGGCGGGGTCGACGGCGCAGCGCTGATTGCCATGGACGCCGGGCAGGGGGATATCCGACTCACCGGTTACCTGGGGCCGTCACGGCTGGCGCGCAGCACTTCCCGAGGCATCTATCTTTATGTCAACGGCCGCCGGGTGCGGGACCGGGTGGTGCAGCACGCTCTGTTCGAGGGATACCACGGACGGCTGATGAAGGGGCAGTTTCCCCTGGCCGTGCTTTTTTTAAACCTGCCTTTTGACCAGGTGGATGTGAATGTTCATCCCACCAAGCATGAAATCCGGTTTGCCGATCAGCGACGGGTGCACAACCATGTGCGGGACCAAGTCGCCCGGGCCCTGGTCGAGAACGAACGCCGGCTCTGGGGGCGCACGCAGGCGGATTCCATAGGCACTTGTGACGATGGTTCGGCGGCGGGCCAGGCATTGCCGGCGTATCGTATCGATCCGCGACCATCACCGGATGCGGCGGAACCCGGTCCCCCACCGTTTGTTTTCGAAAACCGGCCCGGGGAGAGATCGGAGGAGGAGCGTCCGCCTGCCGGGATGCCGGCACCGCAGCCTCCGGTTTTTGCCCCGGATGGAACCGGTGCCGGGCGATCCCAGCGCCCGCTATGGGAGCACGGAAGGTTCGCCGACCTGACCGTCATCGGCCAGTTTTACGGGACGTACATTATCTGTCAGGGCCCCCGGGGCCTGATCCTCATCGATCAGCATGCCGCCCACGAGCGCATCGTCTACGAGAAACTCAGTCGCAATGCAGGCAAGCCGGCTGCTCAGCGGCTGCTGATGCCCGAGACCGTCGAACTGGGATTTGCCGAAGCGCGTATGTTGGAGCGGCTGCTGCCGGCATTCGACGATCTGGGGCTGGAAATCGAACCGTTTGGCGGCTCCACCTTTGTGATCAAGAGCTTGCCGGTGCTGCTGGATGGTCGCAATATGGCGTCATTGGTGCGGGAACTGGTCGAAAAGGCATCTGAAGTCGGCATTGACGCTCATTTGGAGCAGGTGCTGGACGCGTGCCGCATGGTGATGGCCTGTCACCATGCGGTGCGTGCCAACCAGCACCTCGCGGACGAAGAGATCGCCCGGATGCTCCGTGACCTGGACGGCTGCTCGGACCCGGGCCACTGCCCCCATGGCCGGCCCACCTGGATTCAGTGGACGGTAAAGGACCTGGAGAAGGCCTTCAAACGGGTGGTGTGATGATACGGGGTATGGGCTTTCGGGAAAGCTACGGCGGTGATCAGAACGGTTTTGGCGACAGGGGTGTCCCCGGCCCGCGCGCCATGGGTCCCCATCAGCAATGCGCATAGGGTCAGGACAAGGGGCAATATCTTTCGTGTGATCTATTTCCTCCTTTGATAACAAATGGTTGCCGTCAATAATGCACCAATATCGCGAAAGATCTGCAGGGGCAACTGGACGCTGCTCCCACGCTGTTTTCGAAATCAAAACAATACCCCATTGATCGGCAATCATTTGCAGGTTACAAAATAAATATAATCATTACAGGGTAATAAATAGTTTTTTACTTCCCTGTTGGGGCCCAAAAAGTGTTTTTGCATAGGAAGCGGATTGTCCAAATATTGTTTAGAAACAGGTTAATAATTTGGATTTTAACGGGAAAAAATTATTCCGGCTAGTATTTTATTTGCTTGACTTATACTTTTGGCCCTGCTAAAAAACAAAAATATTTTTGGTAGCCAGACGTATGTCGATACCAACCCGCAACCTGAACAAAGCTTGGTTCTATTTGAAGCGAACGCATGATTCAAAGCAGCGCAGCATTATGGAAGCAAAGAATTTGAGATAGGTTTTCCGGGTTGTGGCCGGCATGATCTGGCATTTTACTTTTTTGGGGGTTTGGCGATTCCCAAATTTCACTTTTGTCTTTAAGGAGGACAACAGATGAAGAAATTATTGGTACTTTTGATGGTTCTGGCCTTTGTGGCACCCGCCATGGCCATAGCCGACGACACCCTGGATCTTTCCGGGACCCTGCGCGTCCGTGCCTGGAGCATTGACAACAACGGTTTCAAAGATGGTGACACCAATGACCTCGATTATTGGGATCAGCGCCTGAGAATCCAGGGCACCATTTCCCCGGCCGACGGCGTCAAGGCCGTTTTCCGCATCGACCTTGCCGAGGATTACTGGGGCGGCAACAACTGGGGCGGTCACCGTTACAACGCCAATGTCAAGGGTGTGGATTACGCTGCCCTTGCAGAGCTGTACGATAATGGCCCTAGTAGTAAAGGTCTTGGATCAGACATTAATGGCATCGCCGGCGGTGCTTTCGGCGACAATGAAATGGGCGGCGAACTCCAAGTGGACCGCGCTTACCTGGACGTGACCAAGGGCATCTTCAACATCAAAGCCGGTCAGCAGTACATGGGTCTGGGCAACAACTTCGCCTATGACAACAACGCCACCGGTATTCAGATCGCCCTGAAAACCCCGATTGCCGTTCGCGTGGGCTACTCCAAGGAAGACGAAGATCAGAGCAACAAAATGTTGGAAGAAGCTATTGGCATCAGCGGTTTAAAAGTTCCTCAATATGGTACCAAAACGAACCTGAGCGATGCCGAAGGCTATGAGGATCTGGACCGTTACTTCATCGACCTGGGCTATAAAACCGACGAATTTGCTGTCAACGTTTTCTACGCCGCGCAGCAAGACGGTCTGGACGACGGTGATGAACCCACCCTGCTCGGCGCCATGGGTAAATTCAACATTGGCCCGGCCGCTGTCATGGCCGAATTTGACATGTTTGGTGGACAAAATGGCGATGTTGACTATGTGGGCATGCAGTTTATCGGCGATGTTTCCATGAAGTTCAGCGACGCGCTGACCGCCGGCGTCAACCTGATCTACTCCTCAGGTGAAGACGAAGCGGATGAAGAGAAGATCACCAAGTTCGCCGGTGCTTTCGGCTCCACTGCCTATTCCGACCTTGGTCCTTTCAACACCGACATTATGCCGTTCGGCGGTGATGATGTCTTCGATCCCCTGGGCTCCAACTCTGGTGCCATGGGTGCCGGCATCTACGCCAATTTTACCGCAATGCCGGGTCTGACCTTCAGCGGCCAGTATGTCTACCTGACTGCTTCAGAGGATGGAACGGACAACAGGGCAGACGGCTTTGACAGCGGATATCTTATCGGCATAGCCGCACTTTATACGCTGACCGACAATGCTACCCTGGCTGCCGAATACCTGATGGCCGATTATGATACCATTGAAGATGCCGATGTCGAGGCAATGAACGTTCTGGTTGCCCGCATCGAGGTGGCCTTCTAAGTATTGCTGATTTAGCCTAAGCAACGCTACAAGTAATGGATTAAAGAAACCCGCCGTTTTGGCGGGTTTCTTGTTTTCCGGTGCCATTGATAAGGCGATTTGCGGGGTTGGGGGTTTGCAAACCCCGTTGTTCATGATATCCATTTGTACTCGGCGCAATATGGTTGGGGTGGAAACCGGGTAATGGTAAATTCAGGTTTCCCGTTATAAAGAAGGAGAGTTGGCATTGAAAGACCTTGTGCGTAGGACAATTGGTTTTGGATCATTGGTGCTCGTCTGTTTTTGTACATTCGTGGGCATCCATCCGGCGTTGGGCCAAAATTCGGATCGGATCATCAAAATGCTGATCCTGCCGCCGGCGCTGCACGCCGGCCAGGATATGGCGTTCCTGCGCGCGGGCATTGTCCAAATGCTGGCCGGCCGGCTCACCCTTGCAGGCAAGGTGTCTGCCATCACCCAGGATGCCGCTGACGCGCCTTTGCCCGGGGACAACGCCGCCGCCGCCGCCCTGGGCAGACAGCACGATGCCGATTATGTGGTCCTTGAAAGCGTGACCATCCTGGGCGACAGCGTGAGTACCGACGCCCGGGTTCTGGAGTCGTCCACCGGCAGCACGGCCCTCGCCTTTAGCCGCGCCGGAACCTCTCAGGCAGACATTATCGCCCACGTGGACCAACTGGCCGACCAGATCAAAACCCGGCTGCTGGGGATAACCGCGCCGGTGACGGCGGGGCCTGCCGTTACGCCGGCAGGCCCCGCCCCGAAAGGGCCTTCGGACGCCATCTATCAGCATCCTGAAAAACTGCTCACATCGACCCCGGAGGGTTTAATGGGAGCTTATAACGATGCCAACACAAAAGTGGCCGTGCGCCTGTTGGCCCGCGGGCGGCGGCTGGACATGCAGATTCGCGGAGTGGCCGCCGGGGACATCGACGGCGATGGGGCGGTGGAGATTGTATGTATCGACAGCACCACCGTTGCGGTCTATCGCTTCTTGCAGGGCCGCATGGTCAAAATGGCCCAGGTCGATGCCGGCGTGGCCAATGTGGGTGTGGATGTGGCCGATCTGAACGGCAACGGCAGTGGCGAGATTTTTATTACCCATTTTGACAACAATTACAGCCGGCTGCTGTCTTACGTGATGGAGTGGGACGGCAAACAGTTACAGCGCATCGCCGATGAGCTGCGCTGGTATTTCAGGGCCGTGGATATGTCCGACCGGGGCCGGGTGCTCGTGGGCCAGCGGCAGGGATTCGAGGGCCATTTTGGCCCCGGGGTCTATGAAATGCAGTTCGTCGACGGCACCTATGACGGGGCGCAGAAGCTGACGCTGCCCCGCAATCAGACGCTGTACGGTTTCGCCCAGGGAACGGTCCGTTCGGCCGGCGTTGCCGATGTGGTGAATTACAGCCGCAGCGGCTACCTGCGCCTGATGGATCTCAAGGGGAACGAGGAGTGGGCCAGCGTCGAGAGTTATGGTGGCACGGAAAACGCCCTGATTGTCCCCGCCGAGGACGACCCCCAGGAAAAGGACATTCTCTACTTGCCCTCCCGGGTCCATCTGGTGGACCTGGACGGCGATGGCCTGATGGAGATCGTGGCTGTCCGCAATGAGGATATCGCCGGCGTCTTTTCGCGCACAAGGATGTTCAAGCAAGGCCGTCTGGAAATTCTCAAGTGGGACCAGTTGGGGCTCTCTGCCATATGGCGCAGCCGCAGCGTGGCCAAATATATCGGTGATTTTACGGTAGCCGATGTGGACGGGAATGGAAAGCCGGAGATCATTGCCGCCATTGTACAGAAAAACCGCAATGTCCTGGGGCCCGGCAGCAGCTATCTGACGATCTTTTCACTGGAAAATCTGGAGAACAAGGAGAAATAACGCAGGCGTTTTGGTTTTAGGGGACGTTTTTAACCGATTAACGGGAGAAACGCCAGTTAACCGGTTGAACGTCCCCTAATTTTATCCGCTAAGTTTTCTGCGCAAGATTTCATTGACCATTTTTGGATTGGCCTTGCCTTGGGTGGCTTTCATCACCTGGCCCACGAAGAATCCCATCAGCTTTTTTTGACCGTTCTTGTACCGGGCGGCCTCATCCGGGTGGGCCGCCAAAACGGCTGTGATCGCATCCTCGATGGCGCTGCCGTCGGACACCTGGGCCAGTCCTTTTTCTTTGACTATGGCTGCCGGTGATTTCCCGGTTGCCGCCATCTCTTCGAACACGGTTTTGGCGATTTTGCCCGAAATCATCCCCTCATCGATCAGTTTGAGCAGTCCTCCAAGGTCGCCGGCGGAAATGGGGCTGTCCTCGATGGCTCTGCCTTCAGCGTTGAGCAGGCCCAGCAATGGCCCCATGATCCAGTTGCTCACCGGTTTGGGTTGATTCAACGTCTGCAGGCAGGCTTCAAAATAGTCGGAAAGTTCCCGGCTGGAGGTAAGCACGCCGGCATCGTAATCCGGCAGCTGGTATTCATCCACGAACCGCTGGCGCCGGGCGTCGGGAAGTTCGGGCAGGCTTTGGCGCACCGCATCGATCCAGGCTTTGTCCACCACCAGGGGCAGCAGGTCCGGATCAGGGAAATAGCGGTAGTCGTGGGCCTCTTCCTTGCTGCGCATGGAGTGGGTGGTGCCGGTGGCCGGGTCCCAGAGCCGGGTTTCCTGAATCACTTCTCCGCCGTCGAGCAGGACATCGGTCTGCCGGGCGATTTCATACTGGATGGCCTTTTCCACGTTTTTGAAGGAATTGACGTTTTTGATCTCCGTGCGGGTACCCAGGCTCCGGCTGCCTTGAGGGCGGATGGAGACATTGGCGTCGCAGCGGAAACTGCCCTCTTCCATATTGCCGTCTCCCACGCCGATCCAGCGGATGATGGTGCGCAGCACCCGCAGGTAGGCGCCCGCCTCCTTTGCCGAACGCAAATCGGGTTCGCTGACGATTTCCATCAGCGGTGTGCCGGTGCGGTTGAGGTCGACCCGGCTCACCGGCCGGCTATCGTCATGTACCAGTTTGCCGGCATCTTCCTCCATGTGGATGCGGGTGAGTCCGATCCGTTTGGTGGTGCCGTCCAGATCGATGTCCACATGGCCGTTGACGGCAATGGGCAGTTCATATTGGGAAATCTGGTAGCCTTTGGGCAGATCGGGATAGAAATAATTTTTGCGTGCAAAACGGCTGCGTTCCGGAATAGTGCAGTGGGTGGCCAGGGCCATGCGCAGGGTGTATTCCACCACCTTTTTGTTGAGTACCGGCAGCACGCCGGGCATGCCCAAACAGACCGGGCAGGTTTGGGAGTTGGGTGGTGCGCCGAATGCAGTGGAGCAGCCGCAGAATATTTTGGTGGCGGTTTTGAGCTGGGCGTGGACTTCCAGGCCGATGACGGGTTCGAATGGCATATCTGTTTTCCTGTGGCTTATTTTGAATTTATGGGAATTATCGCTGAATGAATTGCTTCGGTATTCAACACCAAGCCAATTGGGGCGTCAAGGGTTTTTCATGGGTATCACTGCCGCCAAACCTTGTAAAGACACTATCTTTAGTGTACCTGTATGGACTTGGTGGTCAATGATATAGCTGCACGTGAGGTGAAATGCGCTATTTTTTGTGTGTGATCGGTATGGTGATGTTTCTCGAAGGACTGCCTTATTTTGCCTGGCCGGACAAGATGAAGCCCTGGCTGCAGAAAATCATTGAGACACCGGAGACCGTTTTGCGCAAGCTGGGGTTTGTCCTGATGCTGGTGGGATTGCTGTTTGTTTTTGTGGGTCGGATTTGAAGGCCGTCAGGGCATGCTGCTGCCACAATGTTTTGGATTTAGCTCGTTTCAGGTTGCTGCCGTGTTTTCTTTATTGGATTATGACTATGAACTGCCCGAGGCGCTGATCGCCCAGCGGCCCCTGGCCCAAAGGGACCGCTCGCGGTTGCTTTGTCTGGATCGGAACACCGGCGGGTGCGCACATCGTCGTTTTGATGATTTGACGGACCTGCTGCAGCCGGGGGACTTGCTGGTGCTCAACAACACCCGGGTGATTCCCGGCCGTTTACTCGGCCGCAAGGAGAGCGGCGGCAAGGTGGAGGCGCTCATTCTGGATTATGCCCAGGGGGCGCAGCGGGGCACCTTTGAATGTATGATTCGTGCTTCCAAAAGACCGAAGCCGGGCAGTCGCCTGTTTTTCGACGGCGGGCTTGAAGCCCGGGTGGAAAGTGTTAATTCAGCGACCTGCCACCTTTCCTTCCGCGGACCGCTTCATCTGGACAAAGCCCTTGAAATCATAGGGCATGTACCTTTGCCGCCCTACATTCAACGCACGGATGATTTCCAAGACCGCGACCACTACCAGACGGTATATGCCCGGCACAAGGGGGCCATTGCCGCACCTACGGCCGGTCTCCACTTTACCCGGGATATGCTGGAACGACTGAGGGAAAAAGGGGTGGCCGTGGTGTTTATCACCCTGCACGTGGGTTATGGCACCTTTGTCCCGGTACGGGTGGCGGATATTCGCGAGCACGCCATGCATGCCGAGTGGTTTTCCCTGGGCAACGATGTTGCCGATGCCGTCCTTGCGGCCAGGGGGCGCGGCGGTCGGGTGGTTGCCGTAGGCACTACCTGTGTGCGGACCCTGGAAAATTGCGCCCTGCCAAACGGCACGGTGGAGCCCCGCACCGGGATGTGTGACCTGTTCATCTATCCCGGTTACAGATTCAAAGCGGTGGATGCCATGATTACCAACTTTCACCTGCCCCAGTCCACTTTGCTCATGCTGGTGTCGGCTTTCGCCGGTCGGGAGAAAGTTCTGGCTGCATATAATGAGGCGGTACGCGAGCAATACCGGTTTTTCAGTTATGGGGATGCGATGTTGATTGCGTCGCTGAAATTATGAACGTTTTGTCGGAGCGTCTTTCAGCCGCGGTTTTTATAAGGGTCGCGGCTGAAAGACGCTCCTGCAGGCAAAGCCATTAAGTCGATTATGTTGAAATTTACACTTGAGCACAAGTGCTGTGCGACATCCGCGCGTGCCGGCATAATGGAGACGGACCACGGCACCATCGAAACGCCAATTTTCATGCCGGTGGGTACCCAGGCGACGGTTAAGGCCATGACGCCGGAAGAATTGAACCAGGCCGGCGCCCAGATTATTTTGGGCAACACCTACCATCTTTACCTGCGTCCGGGAACCAAGGTGGTGGATCTGTTCGGCGGGTTGCACGATTTCATGCACTGGCAGGGGCCTATACTGACGGACTCCGGTGGGTTCCAGGTCTTTTCTCTGGCCGGGCTTTCGCAGCTCAGCGAGCAGGGATATGCGTTTCAATCCCATCTGGACGGCGGCGCCCGTCATCTGCTCACTCCCGAAAAGTCAATCGATGTGCAGCTTTCACTCAACAGCGATATCATGATGTGTCTGGACCAGTGCATCGCTTATCCGGCGGATTATGACGACGCGGCGGCCGCCCTGGCTCTGACCACGCGCTGGGCCCGGCGCTGCAAAGCCCATTGGCAGGAAAGCGGGCGGGGTAAGAACAGCCTGTTTGGTATCGTTCAGGGGGGGATGTATGCGGATCTGCGTCGCCGGTCGGCTGCAGAAATTATCGAAACCGGTTTTCCAGGGTACGCCGTGGGCGGGCTGAGTGTCGGCGAGCCAAAGGCGCTGATGGTCGAAATGGCGGCCCACACACTGCCACTGTTGCCCGAAGACTGCCCCCGTTATGTCATGGGGGTGGGAACCCCGGCGGACCTGGTGGAACTGACGGCCCTGGGGGCCGATATGTTCGATTGTGTCATGCCCACGCGTAATGCGCGCAACGGGCAGTTGTTCACCCGCCGAGGCGCCATCAATATCACCAATGCGGTCCATCGCGACGCCACGGGGCCCATTGAAGCCGGCTGCACCTGTTATACCTGCAGCCATTACAGCCGGGCTTACCTGCGCCATTTGTACCAGGCCCGGGAGATATTGGCCTACCGGCTCAATACCATCCACAATGTGCATTTTTATTTGAGTCTTGTTAAAAAAATGCGTGCGGCTATAATGGGGGGGACTTTCGAACGATTCAGGCGCGATTTTCATGCGGGTTATAACGGGGACGTATATCAGGTTATAAGTTAATCTTTGATTAACTTATAACCTGATATACGTCCCCATAGATATTCATCAACAGAAAGGAATCAGACATGAAAGAGAAGATCCAAGCGGCAATCGATAAGATTCGTCCTATGCTGCAGGCTGACGGCGGCGACGTTGAATTGGTGAATGTTTCTGAGGATGGTGTGGTCCAGGTGCGCCTGCAGGGCGCCTGTTCGGGTTGTCCCATGTCCCAGATGACCCTCAAAAACGGGATCGAGCGCATTATTAAAGAGGCGGTTCCCGAAGTCAAATCGGTCGAGTCGGTCTAGCGACAATGCCTCTGCCCTGGTGCCGCTTCGAATTGTGGCCGCGGTGTCTGGCCGCGGCACACCCGGCCCGTTGCTGCCTGTCATGGCAGAAGGTGTTCCATGGGTTGACGGCCGCTGCCGGGGTATCGCCATGGGCCTGATGAAGCCGTTTGCCGACTTGAAGATCCGGCACAAATTGTTGTTCGGGTATTCAGCGATTTTTATTTTTTCCTTTATTCTTGCCAGCACCACCATTTACCATTTTGTGCGCCAGACCATCCAGGCCAATATAGAGAGTGAACTGCAGAACAGCACCACCGCCATCCTCAATATGGTGCGCAATGCGGCCAAGGTTTCCATCAAGAACTATTTGCGGGCGGTTGCTGAAAAAGATCGCGATATTGTACAGAATTTCTACCGCCAGTACCAGCAGGGCCTGTTGAGCGAGGCCCAGGCCAAGGCACTGGCCCGCAACGTACTGCTCAGTCAGACCATCGGGAAAACCGGCTATATTTATTGTCTGAGCAGCGAAGGCGTTATCGATACCCATCCCCACGATGCTCTGCTGGGGGTCGATCTTTCCGAACACTCCTTCATCCAGGAACAAAAGCAGCGCAAGGTGGGGTATGTGGAGTACGACTGGAAAAACCCGTCGGAAACCCGTCCCCGGGCCAAAGCCCTCTATATGACCTATTTTGTGCCCTGGGACTGGATAATTTCGGTTTCTTCCTACCGGCGCGAATTCAAGGAACTGGTCAACGTGGATGATTTCCGCGACAGCGTCATGTCGCTGAAGTTTGGCAACACGGGCTACTCTTATGTGATCGATACCCGGGGCAAGCTGATTTTGCACCCCAAACTGGAAGGCATCAACATCCTCAATGAGACAGACGCCGAGGGCCGGCAGTTCGTCAAGGAGCTGATTTCCCAGCGAACCGGAAAGATCACTTATTCATGGAAGAATCCGGGAGAGACCAGACGCCGGGACAAGCTGGTCATTTTCAACTACATTCCGGAGTATGAATGGGTGGTTGCCTCGTCCAGCTATCTGGACGAGTTTTACTCGCCGTTGAAAACCATGGAGCACATTTTCGTACTAACGGTGGTGCTTTCTCTATCGCTGGTTTTGCCGCTGACTTTGTGGATCAGCGCCTCCATCACCAATCCATTGCGGGAACTGATGGCCCGTTTCGCCAAAGGGGCCAAGGGGGACATTTCCGTGCGCATGCAGCGGGTCTCCAATGACGAAGTCGGTACCCTGGCGCGCTATTTCAACACATTCATGGAGCGGCTGGAGGATTCCCGCAGAAGTTTGCGCGCCGAAATCGAGGTGCGCCGCAAAGCCGAATCCGCCATTCGACAGAGCGAAGCCAAATACCGCGAGCTGGTCCAGAACGCCAACAGCATCATCCTGCGGGTGGACACCCGCGGCCGGATTACCTTTTTCAATGAGTTCGCCCAAAGCTTTTTCGGATACACCGAAGAAGAGATATTGGGCCGCAACAGCGTCGGGACCATTACACCGATGCATGATTCAGCGGGCCGCAGCATGCACACCATCATGGAGAAAGCGGCGCGTTCTCACGAAGACCGCGGGTATTACGAGGTGGAGAGCATCCGCCGCAACGGTCGGCGCGCCTGGGTGGCCTGGACCAACAAGGCGATTTGCGACGAGGCCGGCGACATCGTCGAGTACCTGTGCATCGGCCACGACATTACCGAGGCCAAGGCGGCCGAACAAGAGATGGCGCGCATGCGCCACTATCTGCAGAAAATTGTGGATTCCATGCCGTCTATCCTGGTGGGGGTGGACCTGCACGGACGCATTATTTTGTTTAACCGCGAAGCGCAAAAGCTTACGGGCATGAGTTCCGAGCAGGCGCTGGGGCGCGAGGTGGAGAACGTTTTCGATCATTTCGATGTTCATATGGAGATGGTGCGTCAGGCCATTTCCCGGCAAACCACCATGAAGGCGGAAAAAGTGAGCCATCCGGTCCGTAGCGAGCAGCGCTGGGCCGACATCATGGTTTATCCCATTGTATTCAAGTCCGTGGAGGGCGTGGTGATCCGCATGGACGACGTTACGGCACGCGCACGTATGGAAGATATGATGGTACAGACGGAAAAGATGATGTCCGTGGGCGGCCTTGCGGCGGGGATGGCTCATGAAATAAACAACCCCCTGGGGGCCATGGTGCAGAATGCGCAGAATATCCTGCGGCGCATTTCCCTCGATTTGCCGGCCAACATCAGCGTTGCCCGGGCCTGCGGCGTCGAACTGGCCGCTGTACAGTGCTATCTGGAGCGCCGTGAAATTGTGGACTTCCTGGAGGGCATCCGTTCTTCCGGTGAAAAGGCGGCGGAAATTGTGGACAACATGCTGCACTTCAGCCGCAAGAGCGAATCGCGCAAGGAGGGGGTCCAACTGGCCGCTCTGCTGGACAAGACCATTGCTTTGGCCGCACACGATTACGATTTAAAGAAGAACTATGATTTCAGGCGGATCAAGATCCAGAAGGATTTTTCGGCCGACGTGGATAAGGTCTCCTGCGTGGCCACGGAAATCGAACAGGTGATTCTAAACCTGCTGCGCAATGCCGCCCAGGCCATGGCGGGGCAGGAAGGGGCGGGTGACGGGCCGAAAATCATCCTGCGGTTATACAGACGGGATGCCATGGCGGTCATCGAGGTGGAGGACAACGGCCCCGGCATGGCCGACAGGGCGCTCAAGCGCGTGTTTGAGCCCTTTTTTACCACCAAAGAGGTGGGCGTGGGCACCGGTTTAGGGCTTTCGGTCTCTTATTTTATCATCACAAACAACCATGGCGGCACCATGGAGGTCATTTCCGAGCAGGGAAAAGGGGCCCGGTTCATTATCCGGTTGCCCATTTCGGACAGGATTGAATCCGATGCCGTCAAGGCTTGATGCCCGCCCCGACGCGATGGCAGAGCCTTTGGTGACATTGGAATAAGGATAACCCGGGACAGCCTATGGATTTATGCCGGAACAATTCAGATGCGATGGTGCTGGTCATCGATGATGAGCGGCTGATTCGCGAGAGTATTGCCACCTACCTGAGCGACAGCGGGTTCACGGTGATCCAGGCCGAAGATGGTCCCACAGGACTGCAGATGGTGAATCGGCAGGTGCCGGATGTCGTCCTGTTGGATTTGCGGATGCCTGAAATGGACGGCCTGGAGGTGCTGGAGCGGCTGAACGGCGACTGGCCGGAATTGCCGGTGATCGTTGTTACGGGCGCCGGCAGCTTGAAGGACGCTGTCCAGGCCATGCACCTGGGGGCCTTTGATTTCATCAGTAAACCCGTCATCGATATGGCCATTCTCGAACACGCGGTTTGCCGGGCGGTGGAGCGACGTCGCCTGCGTCTGGAAAACCAGCGATACCACCGCTATCTGGAAATAGAAGTACAATCCCGTACGTCGGATTTACAGCAAAAAACCACCCAGCTGCAGGATGTCAACCGCAAGCTGGAAGCGGAAATAGCCGACCACCGACGCACCGAGCAGGCCCTTCGTCGCAGCCAGAATCAGTTGACAGATGTCATCTCCATCTTCGAAGGGTTCATCTACTCGGTGGACAAGGCGTATCGGCTGGGTTTTATGAACTCCAGGCTTCAACTTCATACCGGGGTTCATTGCACCGAAGGGGTTTGCCATCAGGTGATCTACGGTCGCGAAACCCCCTGCCCCTGGTGTCCCATGGAGGCGGTCCTGGAGGGGCAGACCATCCGCCTGGAATTGAACAACCCGCGGGATAAGCGCTGGTATTATGGTATTTTTTCACCGCACATCGGACCGGACGGCGCCATTCTTGGCGGCCAGGCCATTGTCATGGACATTCACGACCGTAAAGCGGCCGAGATCGGGTTGCGCCTGCAGGCGGATCGTCTTGCCGCCCATAACCTGCGCCTGCGCAGTTCCCTTCAGGGGGCGGTGCGTTTTGGAGAGATCGTGGGTAAAAGCGCGGCCATGCATGCGGTTTACCAGTCGATACTGAAAGCGGCCGAATCCAGCGCCAATGTCATTGTTTACGGCGAGTCCGGAACCGGCAAGGAGCTGGTGGCCCGGACCATCCATGCCCTCAGCGAACGCGGCGACAAGCGGTTTGTTCCGGTAAATTGCGGCGCCATTCCGGAAAATTTGTTCGAAAGCGAATTCTTCGGCTACAAGAAAGGGGCTTTCACCGGCGCCGATCAAGACCGTGAAGGGTATTTGACCGCTGCCCGGGGCGGCACTCTTTTTCTGGACGAGGTTGGTGAAATTCCGCCGAGCATGCAGGTCAAATTGCTGCGGGCCATCGAAGGCGGCGGTTATTCCCCTTTGGGCAGCCACCAGGCCATCGTTCCCGATATTCGCATTGTTGCCGCCACCAATCGTGACCTCAAGCGTTTTGTGGCCCAGGGGCGTTTTCGAAAAGATTTTTATTACCGCGTTCACGTGGTCCCCATCTCTCTGCCGCCGCTTCGCAACCGGCGTGGGGACATTCCCCTGCTGATCCATCATTTTCTTCAGTTGTTCAGCCACCAGGGCGAACGCCAGTCGATTCCCGATCATATCATGCGGGTTATGCAGGAATATCACTGGCCGGGCAACGTCAGGGAATTGCAGAACGCTGTCCAGCAATACATCGCGTTGCAGGATCTCGATATCATCGCCAACCTTGCCCCTCAGGCGGATATTGCACCGCTGGAGGAACAGGCGTTCGACGACCTTATCGCTGCGCGCCCCGATCTTTCCACGGTATTGAAGGGATTTGAAAAACGGTATATTGAACACCTGCTCCATGAACACAAGTGGCACCGCAGCAAGGTGGCGTCCCTGCTGGGAATTGACCGCCGTACGCTGTTTCGTAAAATCCAATCCCTGAACATTGAGTAGTCCCGAAAAGGGACATAAAAGTCTCGTCAATATAAAATCCTATTATTTTAAATAGATAAAACGTGAACAAGGTTTTTTGGGACATTTATGCCCCAGACGAAAAACTGAATGGAATTCATTCAGAGAATAGCTATTAAGTTAGTATCATTGTGTATTTCAGTTGATGAGGGCCCAATTTTATTGGCGGCATATAATTTGCTGTACCATGCTCTGGATCGCTTTTTTACATGAGGGCCGGTGGAAGTTCCGGATCAGCAGAAAATCCGCATCAGCGGGAGACAACGAAAGGAGGTCGCTGGTATTCCCGGTGTGTTCGCGGTTGCAATCCGTCCATGGGCAAAAAGTTATTTGCTAGCCAGAGGAGGAAGATAATAATGAGTGGCGTGACTTGGGTTTACATTATGCTCGGGCTCTACATCGTCTATTGTTTCTATATCGGGCTAAAGGGCTTTTTCAGCACCAAAACATCCGCGGATTATGCCGTTGCGGGCCGATCCATTCCCTTTATCGCATTTTTGATGGCGGCTTCGGCCGCTTCTTTCAGCGGCTGGACCTTTATCGGCCATCCTGGCGCCATCTGGGCGGCCGGTCTGGTGTATGCGTTTTGTTCCATGTACGTGGTGGTCATCCCCATGACCGGCACCTTTTTCGCCAAGCGCAACTGGCTGCTGGGCAAGCGCTACGGCTTCATTACCCCCGGCGATATGTACGCCTATTATTTCAACAGCGAGGCATTGCGCTGGCTGACGGTACTGACCGCCGTGCTTTACTCCATTTTCTATTCAGCCGTCCAGCTGCTGGCTTCTGCTGCCCTGTTTAACGTCATCTGCGGCGTGCCGGTCACGGTGGGTGCCATGTTCATGGCCTTTATCGTCTGGTTTTATATTGTCGCCGGCGGCATGAAGGCCAGTACCTGGGTCGGTGTGATCCAGTTCGTTCTGATGATCGGCGGCATCATCATCCTGGGTGCCTACGTATTGGCCCAGTTTGGCGGTTTTTCCAATTTTATCGTCGAGGTCAACAAACTGGAAAGCAAATATATGGAAATTCCGGGAATGATCTATTTTGGCCTGGGCCGTAAATGGACGGCAATATATATTTTAACCTATATGTTCGCCCTGATGGGGATTCAAAGCTCACCGGCCTTTACCATGTGGAATTTCGGCATCAAGTCGCCCAAACCACTGGCCTGGCAGCAGACTTACATGACGGTTTTCGTCGTGGGATTTTCGCTCTTCTTCTTTGCGGCTTTCCAGGGGCTGGGTGCCCGAATTCTTCAAATGCAGGGCGTTGCCGGATTTGCCGAGCTGGCCAGAGACGTATCGGTGGTGCCTTTGTTGATGAAAGAGTTCTTGCCGCCGGTCATGTTGGGCATCGTTTTCATGGGGGCCATTTCGGCCATCCATTCCACGGCGGCGCCCTATGTGGGCACCGGCGGTTCCATCCTGCTGCGCGATGTCTACTGGCGCTATATTCGCAATAAAAAAGCCAGTGATGCGGAACAGATCTGGGTCAACCGGATTTTTGCAACGGTCATTACGGTCCTGGCCCTCGTCGTGGGCCTGACGTCGAAAGCCATGCTGGTTATTCTGGGTGCATTTGCCACCTCATTCGGCGTGCTCATGTTCATCCTCAGCCTGGGGGTACTGTGGGGCTGGAAGTTCCCGCGCATCGGCGCCGTACTGGGGCTGATTACCGGCATGCTGGCAGTGATTATCACCTACAACTATAAGATATTGACGATCCATCCGGCCGTATGGGGCACAGGACTGGGCCTGATCGTGGCCTACGTGTGCCGCGGCATCGGCATCAAGGATGACCAGGAGACCCTGGATCGCCAGGCCGAAGTACGCGAATGGCTCAATGATGTGGATGCACCCAGTGAATCGGGAAAAAAATGGCGCGGCGTTTGCAAGGTGCTGGTTCCCGTTTGGTTCATTTTCGCAATCGGGCCGGGTGCCATGCTGTCCAGTTCGGCATTCAGTTTCGCCGGCTTTCCGGCCATCTGGTCATGGCAGATCGCCTGGTGGATCTATTCCATCGTCATGATGTGGGCGCTGTGCTTCAAGGCGGAATTCTCGACGGAAACGCCCTATATGCTGGAAGAGGCCGAAAAACAACATGCCATGGCAATGGGTAAATAAGTCCAACCCAAGGAGGGACAGCATGAAAAAGGAAGACTTGACGATGATTATTCTGGTTGCATTTTCCATCCTCTGGACGGCAGCATTCGGCTGGGGGTTCTTCGGATAGATGTTCCCGGTGCACTGAAAGCGTATCGCCGCACCCGTGCCCCATTTTGCCGGGGGGCAATCCGGGTGCCCGCGGGTGCGGCAGCATAGATTATTTGAAGGAGGTGGAAATGACCAACCCGTACGAAGCGGCATACCGTCGCTCCATTGAAGATCCCGACGGATTCTGGGCGGAGGCTGCAGAAGCCATTACATGGACCAAGCGCTGGGACAAGGTGCTGGACGACAGCAACAAACCCTTCTACCGGTGGTTTACCGGTGGAGAATTGAATACCTGTTACAATGCCCTGGATGTCCATATCGAAAACGGCAGGGGTGACCAGGCGGCTTTGATTTACGACAGCCCGGTGACCGATACCATCAAAACATATACCTATCGTGAGTTGCGGGACCAGGTGGCCAAGTTTGCCGGCGTTCTCAAAGCTCAAGGTGTGGAAAAAGGTGACCGCGTCCTGATTTACATGCCCATGATTGCGGAAGCCGCCATGGCCATGCTGGCATGCGCCCGCATCGGCGCGGTGCATTCGGTGGTGTTCGGCGGTTTTGCATCCAATGAACTGGCCACACGCATCAACGATGCCAAGCCCAAGGTGATTGTATCAGCCTCCTGCGGCATCGAGATCAAAAAAGTCATTGCCTACAAGCCGTTGCTGGACGAGGCGATCAATATTTCGGCGCACAAGCCGGGCAAGTGTATCATCCTGCAGCGGCCCCAGGCAGCTGCGGAGATGATTCCGGGCCGCGACCTGGACTGGGCCGAACAAATGACCACGGCCGCTGCCGCGGACTGCGTTCCAGTGGCGGCCACCGATCCGCTGTACATTTTGTATACGTCGGGCACCACCGGCGTGCCCAAAGGGGTGGTGCGCGATAACGGCGGCCATGCAGTGGCCCTGAAATGGAGCATGAAAGCCATCTACAACGTCGAAGCCGGAGACGTCTATTGGGCGGCCTCGGATGTGGGCTGGGTGGTGGGGCACTCTTATATCGTTTATGCACCGCTGCTGGCCGGCTGCACCACCATTCTGTATGAAGGCAAGCCGGTCTTTACCCCCGATGCCGGGGCGTTCTGGCGGGTGATCTCCCAGCACAAGGTCAAATCCATGTTTACTGCGCCCACGGCTTTCCGGGCGATCAAGCAGCAGGATCCCGGAGCGGCCTTAATCAGGAATTACGATCTGTCCAATTTCAAAATCCTGTTCCTGGCGGGGGAACGTACCGATCCGGATACCCTCAAATGGGCCGAGACCAATCTGGGCGTGCCGGTTATCGACCATTGGTGGCAGACCGAGACCGGTTGGGCCATTTGCACCAACTGCATGGGACTGCACCATTTTCCGGTCAAGGAGGGCTCTCCCACCAAACCGGCGCCGGGCTGGAACCTGCAGGTGCTGGATCCGGAAACCCAGGAGCAGGTCAAACCGGGCGATATCGGCGCGCTGGTGGTCAAGCTGCCGCTGCCGCCGGGAACTTTGCCCACCCTGTGGCAGAACGATGCCCGCTATGTGGAGTCCTATCTGGACGACTTTCCGGGTTATTACATGACGGCCGATGCCGGATTCATCGATGACGACGGCTATGCCTACATCATGGCGCGAACCGACGATATTATCAACGTGGCCGGACACCGGCTCTCCACGGGAGGAATGGAAGAAGTGCTGGCCGATCATCCCGATGTGGCCGAGTGCGCTGTCCTGGGTGTGGAAGACAAACTCAAAGGCCAGGTCCCGGTGGGCTTTCTGGTGCTCAATGCCGGTGTGGAGCGCGACCGCCAGGAGATCGTGACGGAAGTCGTGAAAATGGTTCGCGACAGGATCGGGCCGGTGGCCTCCTTTAAAACCGCCACGGTGGTCAAGCGTCTTCCCAAGACGCGTTCCGGCAAGATTCTGCGGGGCACCATCCAGAAAATTGCGGATAACAAAGACTGGAAAATGCCGGCCACCATCGATGATCCCGCCATCCTGGACGAAATCACCGATGTGCTGCAGACCATCGGCCTGGGTAAGTCCCGGCAGTAGCCGGTATAGGCCGCTAAAGCCCCACGGTCGCAAGGCCATGGTGAAAACAGATCAACACAGGCAGGCTGCATTCGCCGGTTTCCCTTTCAACTTGCGATTGGCGCAGCCTGCCTCCACCCCAAAAGGGTGACGGCGGGGTGAGACATATGGCAATCAAAGTATTGATCCATCGCAGGGTCAGCGATGTGCATGCCGGAAAAATGCGGAGTTTTCTAAGTGCCCTGGAACTATGGGCCTCAAAACATACCGGCTATTTTTATGGCGAAAACCTGGAAAACCCCGAAGCGCCGGGCGAGTATTTGTCTATTGGAACCTGGCAATCCATCGAGGCCTTTGATTCCTATGCGCAAAGCACACCTGCCCGAAAATTGGAGCTTCAAATGACCACCGTTCTTGGCATGCGCAGCGAAAGCACGATTTATGTGCGGCAGTCTCAGCCATAGTCCATCCATTTTAATTCGCAGTCGGAAATTGGCTTTGCGCAACTGGCTTTTGATGACCTGCCATTTAGGCCGGAACTGAATTTGTTGACTTATTGACCTTTATAACAGGTTCTGTTTTTATTGATAAATCAAACGATTTTGCAGATTTTCTTTAGAAACGCTTCGCATTTTGCCGCCAAGAATAAAGGCGTTTCCAGCATCGGATAATGACCGCTGCCCATTATTACTTCGATCTCAACATTTTCCAGCCATTTTCCATAGGTTTCAGCCATCACTTCTTTGGTCATGTGTGGATCATGTTCTCCTACAAGAACAAATGTAGGTGTTTTGTTACCTCTGATCTTTTCGATGAGGTCGGTTGAAATCCAGGACTTAAAGTATTCAGCGAAGGCCTCAGCAGTGCACGAAGCCATTGATATGCTTGTCACATACTCATACCAGGAAGCCGTGTATCTGTTGGCAGTTGAAAAGCGGAATATTTGAAGCCGTTTAAGCCGGTCATTGTCTGCAGACGAAAACAGCTCCAATTCCTCATCATTAAACGGTATCGGAGAAGCAGGTACGGGTGTGATACCAATAGCGCTTTTTACTCGGTCAGGTGCGTCAGCCATAATACGCTGAATGACTTTGCCACCCATCGAGTGGCCGATTACATGATACTTTTCAAACTCAAGCCTATTTGAAAGAGAAATGATATCCGAAGCCACTTGATCGACCGTATAAGGGCCCTTCATCTCCCTTGAGAGTCCGTATCCCCGCTGGTCAATGAAAACATAAGTAAAGGTTTGCTGGTCCAGAGCATGAAATAGAGGAGAAAAACTTGTATGGTCGATTTTCCATCCATGTGTAACAAATACTTTTTCATCGCCCTGGCCGATAGTTTTGAATCCAATATTCATGGTGCAATCTCCATATTGTATGTTTGATATTTTCCTCTGAAGCATTAAGCTGGACGATTTTCCCCATCATTGATTCTTCAAATTTTGGGGTAACATACTTATTTATCTAAAAATTCATTTTGACGAATATCCAAGGTCAAATGCTTTCAGATTAATATCTATGAACTTGGGTTTTGTAAACTTGATAATAGCCTGTTTGAAATTTTCGGCCGTCAATGGCAAATTTGCATGTTTGACCATGGCGCCGAGCATAACAATGTTTAAAGAAAGTATGTTGCCTGCCGAGTGTGCAATTGCATCTGCTTCGATGCTGATGAACCGTTTGACTTTTTGTTGCATTTTTTTAAATGCCTGGGATACATTCGGATATTCTTCCTCACCAGTGGAAACGGTATAAGGTTTAAGGGGGGTTGAATTGGTGATAACCGTCGTTTCAGGTGAACATTTTTTTGCGGATCGAATCGTTTCTGCTGGCTCAAAACCAAGCAGAATATCTGCCTCAGCATCTGAGACCATGGCACTCAGCAGATTACCCAGTGTTACCGAAGATTCCACAATTCCACCCCTTTGGGCCATACCATGAATCTCGCTCAGGTTGGCATTCAGGCCGGCGATTACTGCGGCTTGCCCGATCAAAGCGGTCGCCATCAGCGTCCCCTGCCCCCCGACACCAGTAATATAAATTCGTGTTTTACTCATGCTCAGTCTCCTTTTTCGCCGGTTTGATCGCTTTTTCAGAACAGATCTGAGAGCATACTGCACAACCTTCGCATAGATTCCTATTGATGGCCGGATAGTCATTGTCCAAGTAAAAAGCCGGGCATCCAATTTCTTTAATGCAGTCCCGGCAGTTCGTACACTTTTCAAGATCAACCTTGAAAAAAAGGCGCTTTTGGGGAATTCCAGCTCGTCTCGCGAAAAGCGGGCAGACCTGTTTTGAAATAATGACGGAAACACCTTCGTGCAGCATCGCTTTTTCGGTTGCCGCTTTAACCTGCCTCAGATTAAAAGCGCGAGCGATATGAATATCATCCACACCTAAGGCACGACATACCGTTTCAATATCAATCCGGGTTTTGTCCAACCCCAATAAGGCATGGTCTGAGCCCGGGTTGTTCTGGTGGCCGGTCATGGCAGTCGTACCGTTGTCCATGATCACAACGAGAACATTGTGTTTGTTGTATACCGCGTTGGCAAGTCCGGTCATCCCGCTGTGGAAAAATGACGAATCGCCCAAAAAACAAACCGCCTTTTTGCCTGTCACCCGTGATATCCCGCAACCAGAGGGGATTGCCGACCCCATACAAATACAAAAATCTGATGCTTTTAAGGGTTCCATGTACCCCAAAGCGTAACAGCCGATTTCTAGCGGGAAAGGCGTTTCCATACCAGCGGCGCGTGTCACTGCATACAAGGTTGCCCGGTGGGGGCAGCCGGCACAGAGTGAAGGTGGACGTTTTGGTAATTCTGGCAGGTCATCGGTTTGGATGGAATATTTAGGCTGGTAGTCGAGTTCGAAATATTTGGCGATTACCTTTCTAACCATACCAGGATCGAATTCAAATGCCCTAGAAAATAAGTTTTTGGATTTTCCCATAATTTGGGTGGCGATATTTTCTTCTTTAGCAACCCTTTTAGCCTCATTTTCCAAATAGGGCTCGACCTCCTCCACCACCAGAACCTTTTTTTTGTGCTCAAGGAAATCTGCGACCAGTTTGTCCGGGTGAGGAAAGGTGAGCCCAAGCCGGAGAACTGAAATCTTGTCTCTAGCATTCAGATCGTCCAGCGCATCAGACACATAGGCATAACCGATCCCACTAGTGATAATACCAAATTCACCATTTCCTTCAAGCAAGTTGACTTTAGCAGTACAACCCATCGTAACCAGCCGGTCGTATTTTTCCAACAGTTCTTTTCGCAGGACCCTGGAAATGGCCGGTATAGCGATTCTATGGGCAGGGTTTTTTACGAATATGCCTTTTGATTTTCGCTGGGATACCGGGCCAAATTTAACGATCCCGCGAGCATGATTAATCCGTGTGGTGGTTCTAAGCATCACCGGCATTTTCATTTCTTCAGAGAGTTCGAAGGCATAACGGGTCATATCTTTGGCTTCTTGCGGCGAAGAAGGTTCGAGAATGGGGATATAACCCAGTTTGCCATAATATCGATTATCTTGTTCGTTCTGCGTCGAATGCAGGCTGGGTTCATCCGCTGATAAAAGAACAAGGCCGCCCTCGACTCCAAGGTAAATCAATGTCAGTAAGGGATCGGCAGCTACGTTGACCCCGACAGATTTCATGCTAACAAGGGTCCTGATGCCGCTGACTGCCGAGCCTGCGCCGACTTCCAGAGCGACCTTCTCGTTGGTTGAAAATTCGAAATAGACACCAATTTTATCTGATATTTTCGAAAAAGTGTTCGGTACTTCGGAAGAGGGCGTTCCAGGGTAACAGGTTACCACGCCAACTCCGGCTTCTATGGCCCCTCGAACGATAGCTTCATTGCCCAATAGCAGGTGCTTCTGGCCAGGTTCCCGGCTTAGCAATGGATTCATAATTAACTCCTATTGATTTGAAGATTTACAATTGTATCATAACTTTCTGATACCACGCACAACGTCATCTGATCATTGGGGATTTAAAACAACTAAGGCATCAACAGCTACAAAGGTGTTCCCATTAATAATTAGAGGGTTTATGTCGATTTCTTGAATTTTTTCCTGCTCCATTCCAATCCTGCCGATATTGATTAGAATATCTGCGAGTTGGTCCATATCTGCCGCAGGCATACCCCGCGAGGCATATAGTATTTTTTTTGAATGTATCGATCGGGCCAATTGAAGGGCGTATTTTTTATCCAACGGGGCAACACGGAAAGAAATATCATGGAGGATTTCCGTAAAGATGCCGCCAAGACCGAACATCACGCATGGGCCAAACTGTTCGTCCCGAACCATGCCGGCTGCCAATTCGCGGCGTCCCTGAACCATTTCTTGTACCAACACCGAGCCGCCTTCGGCATGGACTTCATCGAATATCTCATTAAATATTGCAGTGGCTTCCATTGGATTCCGGATATCGAGGCGCACAAGATTACGTTCTGTTTTATGGCTCAAATCAGAGTGGCAGCCTTTAATAACCAAGGGAAAATCAATGTGGCCAAGCGCTTGCACCAGTTCTTTCTGGCTGTCGACCAAAACCTCCTTGGTAACCGGAATGCCATAAGCCATGAGGATTTCCTTGGATTCCTTCTCGGACAGGTTCGTACGCCCGCTTTTTAATGCTTCTTCGATGATTTTCATTATTATTTCCCGCCGTTAGAATTAGATAAGATCCCAATATGTTATGAAATAATTGCCGAAAATAGTCTTTAATTAAGGGATAAACTGCGAAGGTGGCTCGAGTAATGTTCGAGCCGCGATAAGGCTTTGGCGGCCCGGATCGGATCAGGGTATATAACTGTTCGGCTTCCTGCAATTTTGCGATATCCATCAATAATAGTATGCATAGGCATGAGCACATTAAGTGCGACTGGCTTTTGAGTTTGCTGAACCGCTTCAATAATACTGTTGTAAAAGAGTTCACCGCCAACACCGATGGCGAGAATCATGTCGATATTATCATCTTCACCTAGTATTTTAATGATTTTACCGTACAATTCAGGTGAAATTGCTGCCACCATGCTTAAATCTATTGGGTTTTCGACACTGATTCCTACTGATGATAAAACGTTACGCAGTTTTTCTTTTGTGTCTTCTGAAATATGAGCCATTTCCAATCCCAATTTTATACAGGCATCCGTCGTTCCGACTGCTGGTCCCCCAGGCCCGGTGATAATGGCAATCCTCTTTCCTTTGGGGAGGGGGCAGTTATGAAATGCGTAAACGCAATCAAGCATCTCTTCAAAGCTATCCACTGACAGGATACCGCTACCATCAAAAGCACCTTCCCAAATGGCGCCAGATCCCGCCATAGCGCCCGTATGGGAAGCTGCTGCTTTCGCACCTTCGATGCTTGCACCGCACTTCCAGACAATAATCGGCTTGTGGGGTGTTATTGATTTTGCCAATTCATAAAACCTTCTGCCTTCACTGACACCTTCCAGATAAGAAAGAATAATTTTGGTTTCGGGATCGTCACCGAGGTATTCCAGAAAATCGACAACTTTAAGGTCCGACTCATTTCCAACGCTAATGGCTTTGCTGAAGCGAATACCCATTGATGCAGCGATGATTGAAAAGTGATCGGCCAGCGATCCGCTTTGGGATACGATACCCACCTTGCCGCTTTCCATGGGCGCTCCCAAGGGGAAAGGCAGCCGGCCGGAAGGACAATAGATTCCAATACAGTTGGGGCCAATAATTCTGGCTCCACCTTCGGTAGCGATTTTAACCAGTTCTTTCTGCATTTCCTGGCCAGCCACGCCAGTTTCGCTAAATCCTGATGAGTTAATGATAATTCCTTTGACGCCCTTGCGCACACAATCTTTAACGGCTCCTTTAACAGCATTTGGGGGCAAAAGAATGACGGCAAGATCTACTTGTTTGGGTATACTCTGCACAGTGGGGTATGCTTTTACACCTAATATTTCAACTTCTTTGAGATTCACGGGATACAGATTTTTAAATCCGGCATCTATATAGCGGTCCATGAACCAGCGGCCGACCTTTCCGGGTTTTCCGGACGCGCCAATCAGCGCAACGCCATGAGGAGAAAAAAAAGGAGAGAATTCTTTTAAAAGATTTCGTTGCGTTGTCATTATACATCTCCTGTAAACGCTATAACTGTTTTGGCTGTATAGTAAATGAATTTATAGCGTCCAAAGTCGCATTGGGTTGAAAATCCGATGTTTCGGGAAATTAGGAGTCATTTCACTTCAGTTATGCTTAAATTTGAAAGATGGTAATTTTTCAGCGGTTAAATGTTTTTGGTCAATTTGGGGCCAGTATCACTTTTGTTTTATGCCTGCCATCTTACATAATACCTAGTATTTTCGGAAGCCAATGGGCAATTTGCGGAAATAGCAGGAGGATAACCGCAGCCACAAACATGATCACGGCAAAAGGAATATTCCCCCTGGCAATGGGAGTGATTTCATCTCCGGTAATTGCCTTTATAATAAACAGATTCAAACCAATAGGTGGTGTAATAAGTGCCATCTCAACAAAAATACACAGCGCTACGCCAAAGGAAATCACATCAAGTCCTAATATGGGCATAATCGGATAGAGAACCGGAACGGTTAGCACGGTAATGGCTAATCCATCCAAAAACATGCCCAGGATAACATACATGAACATTAGCGCAATTATCGTGGACAAATTAGAGATTCCAGAATGAATGAGCCATTCTGATATGACTCGAGGCACTCGAAGCAATGCAACCAGGTTGGTCAGGATCATTGCCCCCATCATTATCATCATGACTGCAGAACCAAGAGTTGCGCTCTCCCGACAGATATTGATAAATTTCTTAAAATCCATTTCTTTGTAAATTAATGCAACAATCATACTGTATATAACCAATACTCCGGCGGCTTCTGTTGGAGTAAATAGGCCGGAATATATACCACCCAGAACGATCACCGGGGCAAGTAATCCAAGAATCGATTTTTTCAATGCGATAAATTTTTCGGCCCAGCTATAGTTCAATCTTTCAATCTTATCGTTTTTTAGGGATATTAAGAACACATATATTAAGAAAAAGAAGACCAGCATGGCGGCAGGAATGAAGGCGCTTGCAAACAAGAGCCCTACAGAACTGTTTGTCAGATATCCATAGACGATGAGCCCGGCACTGGGTGGGATCAAAATTCCAAGAGCGCCGCCAGCCACACTGCCATAGGCTACTCCTTTTTTATACCCGTGAGTTAAAAGCTGGGGTATTGCGATTAATCCGATGGCTGCTGCAACCGCAGTACTTACGCCGATCATCGCAGAAACGATTGCGCAGGCAATAATGGTGGCCATAGCAAGGCCTCCAGGTAGTGACCCCAACCATTTACTGGCCAGGTCGTAAATCCGCATTCCAATTCCGCATTTCGATAGAATTACACCGCCCATGATGAACATAGGAATGGCAAGTAAAACGAAGCTATCGAAGGTTTTATCTATAATAACCGGAACGATCTGGAGGCTGGAAAACCCTTGTTGGGTAATAAACAGCCCAACAATTGCAGTTAACCCAAGGGAAAAGGCAGCCGGAGTGCCGCCAAGCAATAAACTCAGCGCCATGACAATAAGGCCGGCAAGTGGTTTGGTATGAAATAGATAAACGCCCAACAAAACAGGAAGCAAAAAAAATATTGTACTTAAAAGGTTTTCCGATAACCATCCTTTAGTTATATTTTTTTTGTCGGATTGTCTGAATTGCATTTCTGGATTGATATCAGTATGGGCACCCATTTTATTTCTTATTTCGGTCACGGTACTGCGGAACAACTGGAGCAATATCAGGGCTGTTGTCAGCGGAAAGCAAATATATAAAATCCAGCTTGGATAATCAAACAGGCCAAGGGTCATATGGTTATTTTGATACGCTTCAATGCACATTAGTGAGCCATAATAGCCGATGATTAAAAAAAACACTATGGAAAGGAAATTGGCTAAGATTTTCAGCATACTTCTTTTTTCTTTGGAGAGCCGCGAGGTAAGGAAATCAGCAACAATTTGCCGATCATTTTTAATCACCATCGGAGTTGACATTAGGGCAAACCACATCAATACAAAAAGGGATGCAGTAAACACCCATGTCGTCGGTTTAAAAAAGAATCGGCGCATTATAACCTCATAGGTGTTAATTACGCTGACCATAAACATGGCTAAGCCAGCAAGAGTGCCCGAAGCTATGGATGAATGATCGATCAGTTTTGGGATAAAATCGACTAATCGTTTAACATTGTTCCCGCTTGTCATTTGCTGCAGCATAATTTCCTCCAAAAAATTACGGGCATTATTATCACTTTTTCAAATCCAGCTGAAAAACCAAAAATGAGGAGAGGGTGGCTATCAAGGCAACACTCATCCGGTAAGGTGTCGAACTCCTCTTCCTTGACAGCCGCCCATATGCAATGCCGGCTTTCAAAGTACAAGTGGGCCGGGTTTTACGTTGGAATACCAAATCAAATGATTAAAATGGATCCACTCTTTTGTGCCTTTTGGTCATATGTTGCCCTTCAAGATCTGACAATTTATGAATAATGCTGTGTTCGGATTGTAATCACTCAAATGTTTGCATTTCGAACGTGTCTGGCACAGCTATTAAGCTCCATCAGAAAAGCGTGTTACCATTTAATTGTTAACGTGCTTTTTTAAGAAGTTCCCAAAGTATAGCCCCTTTTTCCGTGCCAATCCGTTCAAGCGCCAATTTGTGCATGACCGGTTCTACGGTTTCCCGGATACGGTCCCGTTCGCTCTGGGGCATGAAGTAGATTTCTTTTACCAGGCCGCCTCTGAATTTTTCATACAATGTTTCAGTTTCTTTCTCGACATAATTACGAGTCCACACTTCTATTTCTCGGCCCGTTGTCTGCAGTATCTCCTGTTCTTTTTTGGAAAGAGCGTTCCATTTTTTAAGATTGATTGATAGCCAGAAACTCAAATAAGGAACGGTATAATCCTGCGTGATATAGGGGGTCACTTCGTACCATTTAGAGAAATAAAATCTACTGGGGCCAGACGCGGCGCCATCAATGGTCCCTCTTTGTAGCGCCATAAAAACCTCGTTTGAGCTTATTTCCACAGGAATGGCTCCTAATGTTTTGTACAGCGTCGCCTGCGCTTTGCCCGAAGCCCTCATTTTGATGCCCTTATAATCTTCGACTGTCTTGATTGGTCTCACCCTGTTGCCGACCAGAGAGGTTCCATAGGAGACAATTCCCAGCACCTTTGCATTAAGTTTTTGCTTAAACTCACTTTCAACAAATTCTCGAACTTCCGGCTGGTCGATAAAACGCCAGTAATGATCATAGCTTTCCCAGACACCAACCGCACCGAAAGAACTAATAAATTCGAGTATTGCCGATCGCGAACCTACATAAGCACCATGGAGCACTCCCATGTCGACGCCACCCATAGAAACAGCTTCGATCTCGCTTTTGGCATCAAATAGTTCACATGACGGATATCTTATGATTTCGATTTGCCCATCACTCTTTTCCTTCACAGTATCTCTGAATTTATCGGCCGCAATTTCAATGCAACTATTGGGAGACAATGTGCTGGAAAGACCAAGTTTGCGTGTTGATTTTGCTTCTGATTGAATTGCCATCATTGCGACAATCACAACGCCAGTAAGTGTAAACATGCCAATAACCTTTGAAAATTTCATTCTACCACCTCCATGCCGGGTTAACTGATTGATAACATCTGGCTTATAAAGCCCTCTCCAAACAATCAAAGGAATTCGAGTTCAACTTTGACTGTCATTTTTAGCGGCCACGGGCTAAACTTTTTGCTTCTTCGATTAAATGCGGAATTACGTCAAACAAGTCTCCCACGATACCGTAATCGGCGACACGGAAAATTGGCGCGTTGGGGTCTTTATTAATGGCGATGATCATGGTTGAATCCCGCATGGCCGTTACGTGCTGGCTGGCGCCTGAGATTCCACAGGCAAAGTATACATCCGGGGCCACTGTATTAGCCGAAATGCCCACCTGATGAGCAAAGGGGAGCCAGCCCATATCGGCCACGGGTCTTGAACATGATAGCTCTCCACACAATGCATCTGCCAGTTGGCGAAGCATCGGAATCTTATCCGGGCCACCGACGCCGCGGCCGACACTGACTAAAATCTTGGCCTTGGTGATATCGATGTCACCCTTGTCCGCCTTAAGCGTTTCGATGATTCTGCTGCGCAGTCGCCAGCCTTCCGGATCAACGGTAATAGATTCAATTTTGGCATTCCCACAGGGTAGGTTTTCCCGCGGCAGACTTCCTTTTTCAAAACTTACAAAATGCGGCGATGGTCCCTCAATCCGGATTTTGCTTAGCAGGGTGCCGCCAAAAATCGAACGCACAGCAACAAGTTTTGAATCTTCGACGGCTAGGTCCGTGCAATGGGACACCATGGTGCCACCCATTCGGATGGATAAAGCCGGGCCTGCTTCCATTCCCTTATAGGTATAGCCCATGAGAACCAAGCCGGGATTATAGCTTTTCACTGCGTCGGCAATAATCGATGTGTATAGTTCTGCGTTGTAGTCTTTCAGACTGGCATTTTGGGCCACCAGGATAAGGTCGGCAGAAGATGCTTTTAAGGTTTCCACCAGAGGGGAAAGTTCCGCGCCAACGATCAATACGGCAAGGGGGGATTCCCATTGGTCGGCGATGGCGCGGCCCTTGCCCAATAACTCCCAGGTAATGTTATCAATTTCACCGTCTTTTTGCTCTGCGAGAACGAGTATTTTGCCTTGCATTTTAAAGAACCTCCCTAACCTTGAGCATCACTGCTGCGGCTTGTTCCTTGGGCGTACCTTCGATAATTTCGGCCAACGACATTTTTTTGGGGGTGAAAACGTCCAAAATTTTAATAAAGGCCGGTTGAACTGCAAGTTCCAGGTCCGTGGCAGCTATTGTTTTTATGGGTTTGCGTTGTGCCATCATCATCTTGCGCACAGGGACAAAGCTGGGCGGCTCCGTACCGGTTTGAAAACAGACCAGGGCGGGAAGATCGATTTCTTCTACTTGGGTTTTACCGAAGCCTAATTCCTTCGTGATGCGGACGGTGTTTTCGGTTTTTCCTGGTGCGATTTCCAACACCGCATAGGCGAAAGGGATATCCAACATCTCTGCAATAGATACACCGACTTGGGCGGCCATATTGTCACTGGATTCAACCCCGGTCAATATAAGGTCATAGTCCTGTTTCCCGATAGCCTCGGACAACATGCGTGCAATTCTGTGGGGATCAGTCCAATATGTATCCACACGGATCGCACTATCGGCATCCTTGCCTAGTCCGGCCTGCAGTACTTTTTGCGATGACAGAGAACCGGCGGTTATAACGGTTGCTTGGCCGCCGGTCTTTTTGGCCAGTTTGATGCCGGCCTCCAGCGCATAGTCATCCGACTCGTTGATCACAATGCTTCCAGCTTCGTAGTCTATTCGCTCTTGGTTTTCTGATATCTCGGGATTGTTGATAAACCCAGGGACTGCTTTCGTGCATACGATGATATTCATTTTATGGCCTCTTGATCTTTGCTATACTTTGCCAACTAATTATTTAACTATTGATATGCCCCATAAACACGGACATACTGTCCACTTGTTCCATTTTGTTTGTCTGGGAAATGATCCGGGAAATCTTTTCGCCGGACAACCCGGCTTCTTGCCCACAGTCAACATATTTGTGTTCAACATCTGCAAAAGTCAGCGGACGTCTGGTCATACCCAGGATAAAAATTTCTTCCTCTTGAATAACTCTACCGTCTTTGCGCCTAATGATCATTCTTTCCGCATGTGGTGCGGTATGCTCCGGGTATTGTTTCGAATGTTCCTCCATCTCACTGTTGTGATAGAGTCTAATCTTACTCATCCATTTTCGAATTTCCGGTTCATTTACGGCTTGGTCAGTAAAATCTTTTAGTTGGACCGAGCCGTCTCTTAGCGCCCTGGAAAATGCATATTCTTTGGAGAATTTGGCTTGAGCTCCGGTAACTGGAAGGACGGTCCTGACTTGTCGCGGCGGACCTTTATAGCCCCATTGAATATCTTCCCCGGTATCTTCGTATTTCCGCGACAACATTGCGCAAAGGGTTTTGGGCTGCGAGTGGATCTCAATGTCCTCGATCTCATCGAGTTTGAGGTCCTCTTTGTTATGAATACGGATCCCATATTCGATATTTGTACACAGCCCGTGACAGCAGGGATAGAGTTTTATGGCAGACATCCCCGGAGTTTCCAGTCCCCAAGGATTTCCCAGCCGATCAAACACCGATTCCTGGGCACGTTTGCCCCAATTGTATGCATGATAAAATCCATGTGCGCCGTCTAAAGCATTTGGGTTTGAGGTAAAGCCGATGCGGGCCATTTGCGCCGCAGTCAATCCTCTTTCTGCGGCCATGCCGGCATGCATGGGTTTTGTCAGGTAACCGAAATTCGTGGCTATTCCGCTAGCCATGGATGCGGCTATTCCCAAGGCTATTCGTATCTGTTCAGGGTTGAGTTTCAAGAGCTTGGCACAGCCCATGGCTGCTCCGAAAATGCCAAAGAGAGATGTCCCGTGCCATCCTGCTTCTATCCACCCTGGCGTTATGGCCTCACCCACCCGCATGCTAACTTCATGACCGATAACAAAACTTTCCAGTATTTTTTCTCCCGAGGCTCCCTGGGACTCGGCAGTTGCCAGCAGGGAAGGAAATATGGCTGCAAACAGGTGGCTTCTGACCTTCGGGCATGTTTCATCGTAGTCCAGCAAATGGCCGATGATTCCATTGATCATGGCAGCTTGGCTTTGAGTGGTTTTGCCTTTCGACCCGATAATGGAGCTGTCCTTATTACCCCCTTCATCGAGGATGTAAGCCTCAAAGTTTTTAATGGCTTGATTTTCTTGTTTTTGGCCAGCCAAAGACACAAAAAACCAGTCCAGTATTCCGGCCTTGGCTTGCTGAATAGCGGCTTCAGGTATATTCGAATAGCTTGTTTTTGATACAAAGTGTGCAAGTTTTTCCGTTAGATCCATGATACCCCTCATATCGGAGATATAGGCATTTTTGGCGCCTTCTTCATCGGGCCAGCGTCATCTGCTTTTTTTCGCGTAATTCAATAGTCCTCCAGCGTCGATGATTTCACGGATAAAATCCGGATATGGTGCGGCGGAAAATACGATGTTCTTCGTAAGGTTCTTTATTTTCCCGGAAGTCAAATCGATTTCAAGCTCGTCATCCTGTTCTGTATTGTCCACTGCCTCGGGGCATTGCAGTAACGGCAATGCGATGTTGATGGCGTTGCGGAAAAAAATTCGCGCAAATGTTTTTGCTATTACACCGGCCACACCGGCACCCTTGATGGAAATGGGTGCCACCTCCCGTGAGGAACCGCAACCGAAATTAGTATCCGCAATGATGATGTCTCCAGTTAAAACTTTTTGTGAAAAATCCGGTGCGATACCTTCCATGCAGTGATTGCCTAATTCTTCAGGGACCGTGAGGTTGGCATATCGGGCCGGAATAATGGCGTCGGTGTCGATATTGGCGCCGAACTTATGGGCTTTTCCCTTGATCATGATTGTGTAACCTCCTTAGGGGCGGTGATCGTGCCGGTCAATGCACTTGCAGCTGCCACAGCAGGGCCGGAGAGATAAATTTCGGAATGTGGACTTCCCATTCTGCCTACAAAATTGCGGTTCGTTGTAGAAATGCACTTTTCTCCAGCAGCCAGGATACCCATGTAACCCCCCACACAAGGTCCGCAGGTGGGAGTGCTGACGACGGCGCCGGCCCTTATAAATGCTTCTATGAGGCCTTCCTGCATGGCTTCCAGATATACCTGCTGGGAACCGGGTATAACAATACATCGAACATCGGGGTGAACTTTTTGGCCCTTTATCAACTTGGCGGCTATGCGTAAATCTTCCAGGCGACCGTTGGTGCAGCTGCCGATAACCGCCTGATCGATCTTAACGTTTCTGAAAGTGCTTACCGGACGAACGTTTTCCGGGAGGCTCGGCAGGGCGACCTGGGGCTCGAGATTGGAAACGTCAAATTCGACTACCTGTGTGTAGTCAGCGTCCTTATCGGATTCGAACACCTCATACGGGCGATTCGAAAGTGGTTTAATATATTCCAGGGTTTTTTGGTCTACATGGAAAATACCGGCCTTTGCGCCAGCTTCAATAGCCATGTTGGCCATGGTCATCCTGTCGGCGATTGAAATCTGCGCTACGATTTCTCCTGTAAATTCCATTGCGGAATAGAGGGCTCCATCAACCCCTATTTTTCCAATAGTCATCAGGATCAGGTCTTTTCCACCGATCCATTCCGGCAATGTGCCGTTGTAGACAAACTTGATGGTGGGCGGCACCTTCATCCAGATTTTTCCAGTGGCCATGGCCACAGCAGTATCCGTGGAACCCATGCCGGTGGAAAAAGCGCCCAATGCGCCATAAGTACACGTGTGGGAGTCAGCTCCAATCACTACTTCACCCGGCAAAATAAAGCCTTTTTCCGGTAAAATCACATGGCAAATGCCGCCTTTCCCCTCAGGGTAAAATACGATTTTGTGTTCGCGTGCGAATTCACGTAATTCTACGTTTTGTGTGGCACACATGACATCCTTATTGGGCACGTAATGGTCCATGACCATCACCACTTTTTGAGGATCAAATACTTTTTGGAAGCCTGCTTTTTTAAATTGCTGAATCGCTATGCCGGCGGAAAGATCGTGCGACATGACTAAATCGATATTTACATTCACGAATTCTCCGGCGGTTACTTTTTTTTTGCCAGAATGTGATGCAAGAATTTTTTCAGTGATGGTCATTTTGGGTATCCTTTAAACATGGGGTCGTCGTTGCGGTTCTACTCCATAGCAGCGTTTTTCCCTGCAATATAAGCAAAGACAGCGCCGCTCAGCTGGCCGGTCGCTCCCGCATAATTTTGATAGAAAAGTCCCCCGATAATTTCTCCTGATGCATATAGACCTCCGATGGGCCGATCGTTGCTGTCCACCACCTGAGCCTTTTTGTTGGTTTTGACTCCGCCATAAGTAAATGTGATTCCACAATTAACAGCATAGGCATAATAGGGCGGTGTATCTAGCGCAAAAGCGCAACTGGATTTTGCAAGTGGCAATTCTTCGGTATGCATGTCCTGTGGCTCGCCAGTAAATTTGTACCAGTTGTTATTTCCTCCGGGGTTATTGGCCGCCTTGTTGTAGTCGGTAATTGTCTGGGCTAACTTTTCAACAGGCAGGCCCAGTTTTTCGGCCAGTTCCTCTACGGTGTCGGCTTTGGTATATGGTGCATCGATCATGTCCGGGAAACCATCGCCACTGGTGACTGTTTTGTAGCCCTTGGCGTCAAACACTTGAAATGCAATGCGGCCGGGCTGATCCAGCACGGTTTTGCCATAGCGCGAGTAGGTCAGATCGACATTGTCATAACCCTCATCGAGGAATCGTTCGCCATTGGAATTTAAAATCAATCCAAAAATATACATGCGCTTTGCAGATTTGTCCGTATCTTCCCTTATAGAGGGTTGCGGAGCATCCGCGTCGACGAAAGTGGCATGGCAGCAACTCCAATTGCCAAAGGGCTGTGCACCGATATCCAAAGCCATTCGTATCCCATCGCCCATATTGAATGCACCCCCTCTAACTTTTGCCAGATCCCAGTTGGGACCTAAGTAGCGGGCGCGCCATTCGGGATTGGCCTCGAATCCGCCGCAAGAGAGGATAACCGCCTTGGCCGTGTAGTCTTTCAGGCCCGAGTCAGACCTGGTGGTCACTCCGTAAACTCTTCCCATTTCGTTCACCAGTAGTTTGCTTGCGCCGGTTTCGTAGAGCAAATCAATACCGTCCATATTTTCTACCCGGTCAAACAAGTAGTCTGAAAGTCCGGCACCGCCGCCCTTGGCACAAATCGGAGTTTGACCGACAAAGTGTAATTTGCCGTTAATACGTTTTATAAAAACGGAGGTTAACTCCATCTGGACGCCTTGATTTTTAACCATCCATCGGATTGCTGCCGTAGAGTTTTGGACGACCAGCTCCGTCATAGAAGGATCCACAAATCCTTCCGTGACGGTAGAATAATCACGGAAAAAATCATCCGCCGAATAGGGCTCGATGGTAATGTTTTGCTCTTCTTCGGTTAGCGAGGAAATCAAATCACGGACATCTTCAATACCATTGTGCACGATCCGGTAGATTCCGGTGGTATAGTAAGCGTTGCCTCCTCTTTTCTCCCGGGGGGAAATTTCCAGCACCAGGACCTTAGCGCCTTGTTCGCGGGCGCGCAGGGCGGTCAACAGTGCCGTGTTGCCCGCGCCAACGACAATGACATCATAATCATAGGCTGCTTGACTCATATTTTTCTCCTTCTCATATCATCAAGTCTTAAAATCTTCGCAATTTTATTTTGCGACAACAATCCCGTTTGCGGTCAGTGCTTCGATCTGCTCATCGGCATAGCCTATGGAAGACAGAACGGAGCGTCCGTACTGCCCGACTTCGGGCGGATCTGTTTTCAGGTTGAAATCGTAATTGCCGATGCGCAGCGGTATCTTGGGCATTTTGGTCCGGGTGCCACCGGGAAAAGTAGTCTGCACAAATCCGCCGCTTTCATTCAGGTGCGGATCATCGAATAATTGATCCGGCCGCATCAGTGGCGCAAAGGGCACTTTTGCCTGCTGGGACAAAGTCACCAGCTCTTCTTTGGAAAGCTTGGCCAGCTCTTTTTTCAATAGGGGAATCAGCCAACTCCGTTCGGCCACACGATCCGTGTTCGTCGTCAGCCGCTGGTCGGCCTTGAGCTCCGAAAAACCGAACACGTCACAGAAACGCTGCCAGTGAAAATCGCTGGTCAGGCCGATAAAAACTTTATGACCATCACTGGTATCGAAAAGGTCGTAAACCGGCCAGGCGGAGTCGACTTCAGGCATGGGCACCGATGGTTCCCCGTTGATGGCCGCCCAGGCCATATGCTGGGCCACCATAAAGACCACGGATTCGTACAAAGTGCTGATCACGCGATTGCCCTTGCCGGTTTTCTCCCTTTCATACAGGGCGGTGATAATGCCCAGGGCACCGAAGACCCCGCCCATGATGTCGGTGGCCGAAGCCCCGACCCTGAGCGGGTCCCCCTTACGGCCGGTCATATAGGCCAGTCCACCCATCATCTGCACCAGGTTGTCCAGACTGGGCCGTTTCCAATAGGGCCCGGGCATAAACCCCTTTAAATTGCAGTAAACCAGGCGCGGATTGATTTGCATGCACGCCTCGTAGCCGAACCCCAGCCGGTCGGCTGCATCCGGTGCGAAGTTTTCAAGAAAAACGTCCGAGGAAGCAATCAGCTTGCGCAATACGTCCTTGCCCTTTTCCTCTTTCAGGTTCAAGGCGATGCTCTTTTTATTGCGGTTGAACAGCGGAAAAAATGAAACTGCGAAACCCGGCAGCCGGCGGGTATCATCCCCCTTGGGGGCGCGTTCGATTTTAATGACCTCGGCGCCCATATCGGCCAGGATCATGCTGCATGTGGGCCCCATGACGGTGTGCCCCCATTCCAATACCTTGATGCCGCTTAACGGCAAGGGGTTTGCTTGTTCGGACATCTTGACCTCCAGTACTTTTATGCCTGGTCACCTTTACAGCTTTGTGCCGCAATGTATTGAATTCGCTTCTGGTAGAAGGGGACCGCTTTTTAAGACTTGTCCAGGGAGTGTTTCTCCGAGTCTTTCCTCTAATATATGAGCCGCTTTAAGAAGCATTGATAGATTGATACCGGTATTTACACCCATATCATTGAGCATGCAGACCACATCTTCGGTGGCCAGGTTGCCCGACGCCTGGGGAACATTGGGACAACCGCCAATGCCGCCCAGAGATGTATCAAAAAAGGTCGCTCCAGCTTCCATTCCGGCATACAGGTTTGCCATTGCAGAGCCTCTATTGTTATGCAAATGAAGATTGATCTCTTTTTCCGGGAAGCGATCTTTGAGTGCCCCCACCAATCCTTTCACACGTCTGGGCGTGGCCATGCCGGTGGTGTCGCCTAAGGAGATGGCCCTGCATCCATTGGAGACAAAAATTTTCATTATTTTGATTACGTCTTCCATGGGAACTTCACCTGAAAAGGGGCAGCCGAAAGCCACTGCCACGGCTCCGATAACAGCCGTGTTGTTTTTATGCGCTAATAGAAAAATAGGTTCCAAGGCAGCTAAGGATTCTGAAATGGAGCGCCTGAAATTGGCCATGTTGTGGGCCTCGGATGCGGAGATGACCACATTAAGTTCGTCTGCGCCGGCTTCAATTGCCAGTTGGGCCCCCTTCAGATTGGGCACCAGAACGGAGTGCCTCACATTGTTGCGCGGTACGGCTTTCATTACGTCAGCCGCATCAGCCATTTGCGGCACTGCTTTGGGGCTGACAAATGCCGTAGTATCAAATTCAGTCACTCCCGCGGCAATAACAGCTTTAATGATTTCGATTTTGACTGGTGTAGGTACGAAAGTCGGCCACGACTGGAATCCGTCTCTAAGCGCAACTTCTCGGATCGTTACCGTGTCAGGCAATGACATTCTTCCTCCTCCTGTTGGATAATTTTAATCCGAAGTTTCCCTATGGATATACTAACGTTTGCCAAGAGAGAACGGCACGGGTAAAATTTTTTTGCCGTTTTCAAAGGTTGCAAAAACCAACTAACACCGTAGAGGGTTTATCGCCCAAGCTACGGCTTTTATAAGGACGATCTGTTTTAAAATAGGCAGCATCTCCCTGTTTAAGCGTATAGCTGACGCCATCGTAGTTAAGCTCATGTATACCATCAATAGTATAAACGAATTTTTGACCTGGATGCATGATGGCCTTTTTATAGAATTTATGACTTAGCTTAACAATGTACACGTTCATGATAGCGTTTTGAATGTTGAATCCGAATGACATGTACTCTGAATCATGAGAGGCTTCTAAATTGGTTATGGGGATTTGGTCTTCGACTTTGGCAATGGATATATTGTTTGAGTTCGATTGAAATTTATCTCCTCCTATCAAGGTCAATACATCTTCACCAAGACGAAAGGCAATCTTGGTTAGAGTGCTAATAGGCGGGATTTTTTCTCCTTTTTCGATTTGCCACAAGTGTCCTTTGGACATTCCGGTAGCGGTGGCGAAATCCCCTAAACTCCAGCCCAGTTTCTCACGCTTTTCTTTGATACGCCTTGCAATAGCAAGTTCTAAAGCACGACCCTCTTTTTCATATTCGTTCATTACAATCGTTTCCTATAAGAGAACCATAAAGTCAAGGATAAAATTTCGAAAAGTTTCAATCAATTTTATATTAAAGCATTTGAGGGAGCATATTGTTTCATAAAACGTGATGCCGCTATATGAGCATCGATGCCTGCCGCTAATTCATCAGCACCTTGAAAAGGACCCTCCTTGCAAGGCATGATTTTGATCACAATTATCTGTTTTAATAACCTTATTTTATGCGCTGTTTGGCTGCGCGGCAATAACAGGTGGCGCTGTCAGGTTTCAGGGCTGGCCAAATTGGGGAAAATAGTGTATGAATGCAAAAAAAGATTTGCTTAAAGGAAACTTATGCCATGAATCAGGCCGAACTTGAAAGTCGCGCCATGGAATTGACTATTGCCCGGAGGATCAGGGCAAGGCGCAAAAAATTGAACTGGACGCTGGAAGAGCTTGCCAGGATAACCGGACTCTCCAAAGGGCACCTGTCGCAGATCGAAAATGGGGGAAAGGTTCCTCCTATTTCGACATTGAACAAAATCGCCTTTGGCTTGAAAACCAGTTTAGAGGCTCTGATTACAGGTGAATCGCCCCAATTCCGTTCCAGTAAGATTGAAGTGGGCAGAGCGGAAGACAGGCGTCCCATCAACCACATGGAGGCCTCGCCCAAATCCATATACGAGTCATTCGGGTTCAAGAAGCAGGACCGTGTCATGCGTTCGTGCATCGTTACGATGAGTGATGAATTTCCACCCCAACCGATGATGCACAGCGGCCAGGAATTTGTTTTTGCGCTGGAAGGTTCTCACGAATTCTATTATGATGGCCAGACTTATATAATCAATCCCGGCGATACCCTTTATTTTGATTCGGACTGCCCCCATATGGGACGAAGCTTGGGCAAAAGACCGGCCAAGATACTGGTTGTTTACTGCAACCCTTCCGAAACCCGATAATTGGCTGATACGTGCATCCAACGGCCATTGAACGCGTAAAAAAAACTTGACACCCTCCTCTCCTGATGTTATCTATCAGAAAACAAAGGTTGCATATAGAAAACTTTCGTCGCGCCCTTGATAATTTCGTTAAAAGTGAATATTCCGGCTTTTGCGGAATGATGAAAAAAGGGTAATTGTGACTTTATTGCGATTTCATAATTCCTGCAGACTTGAATTGTGATCTAAGGTATCTGGAATAACACATCGGTCTTTTGGATGGATAACCTTGTCTGTGGAAATGAAGAAGAATTATAAAATATTTGGATTTCACTTTTTCCGGGTTGTGTCGGTTGCCCGGATGAGATGCATGAAACCATTGTAATGTAATCGGAACATCGTTTTCACACGCGCTCTATGCCGGAGTGACGGTTGCCCGGAAAGCTTGGTGTCCAATTTGAACGAAGTTCGCGTACTGAGTCCATGTGGAGGGCTTGGATACGGGTTTCCTCCCGATTCCCTCGAACAGGGGTTGCGCAGGAACCCCCATGTCATCGGCGTAGACGCCGGATCCACCGACCCGGGCCCGTACTACCTGGGCGCCGGCAAAACAATCCTGGGATGGGGCGCACAGAAAAGAGATCTGGAGCATCTGCTGGCCGCCCGGCATTCACTGGGCATACCAATGCTCATCGGTACGGCCGGCGGATCAGGCGCGCAACCGCATTTAACCCGCACCATTGAGATCGTCAAGCAGATCGGCCGAGAGAAAGGCTTCGCTTTCAAACTGGCGGCCATTACCGCGGATATTGATAAGCAACGGTTAAAATACGATTTAAAGGCAGGCCGGGTGCGTCCTTTTGAGATGAAAAAAGAATTGACCGCTGCCACCATCGACAACAGTACCCATATCGTTGCGCAGATGGGCATGGAGCCCTATCTCGAAGCCTTGGCCCATGGTGCCGACGTTATCGTGGCCGGCCGTTCCTACGACCCGGCCGTCATCGCTGCAGTGCCGGTGCAACACGGTTTCGATTGCGGGTTGGCCATTCACATGGGCAAGATTCTGGAATGCGGAGCGGCCGCCGCTGAACCCGGGGGCATCGCCGACTGCATGCTGGGTACCCTGCGCAAAGACCATTTCGTGCTTGAACCCCTGAACCCCCAGCGTCGATGTACGACGGCTTCGGTGGCTGCGCACTCGCTGTACGAAAAAGACAACCCCGTACATTTGCTGCTGCCGGGTGGGGCTCTGGATTTGAGCGCCGCCCGCTTTGAAGCCATGGATGATAGACGGGTCAAGGTTTCGGGCAGCGCATTCCTTGCGGCCGATACTTACACTATCAAGCTGGAAGGCGCCGAACGGGTTGGGTTCCGTTCAATATTCATTGCAGGCGTTCGGGATCCATTGCTGATATCGCAGATCGATACCATTATCGAATTCGTCCAAAAGGCAGTTGCCCAGGCGATGCCCTATACGCCCGGGCAGGATTACCAGTTGTTGTTCCGGCTATACGGAAAAAACGGTGTCATGGGGGCGTGGGAACCCGAGCAGGGTGGCTGTGGCCATGAATTGGGCATTGTGGGGGAGGCCGTTGGGGCTACCCGCAGAATTGCCGCCGCGGTCTGTTCTTTTGCCCGCGGCGCCATGCTGCATTACCACTACCCTGGTCGCAAGGCGACGGCCGGCAACCTGGCCTTTCCCTATTCACCCTCGGATATCGATATGGGAGAGGTCTACAATTTCAGCATCTACCATCTGCTGGAAGTGGAAGACCCCTTGGAACCGTTTGCCATTACTTATGAGCAGGTCTGACGTCACCACTATGCACAGGAACTGATGCCCGGCATCAAAGGCGGTAGCGATGAGCAAAAACATACAACAACGACTGGGCGACCTGGCCAAAGTTCTGAGGAGTAAAAACGCCGGACCGTTCTTGATGACGTTCGATATTATTTTTGACCAACCGGAAATATACGAAAAAATTAAAGCGGCAAACCTGATCAACCCGGCGACCATTGCGCACCTCTACTCGATGGAAGATTCCACCGACATCCGTATTGTGGCGTTTGACCAGGCATTGGCCATAAAAGTGACTCTTCCCCGGCCGCTGCCTTCAGGTCATGTCGGCGACTCGGATATTTACGGCGCCCAACAGCATGTGCCGCTTTACAATCTGATTCCGCCGTGAATTTTCATAGCCTCGTGAAGTCGTGCCCCCGGCGAAAACCGGAGTCCGGGTAAAAGGCAACTTGTTAAAAATACAAATTTCGGATTTTGCCGCAATGAAGGAAAACGAGCAGTTATAATTTTTACGATTTTACCAATTTAAAGGTCAACGACGATCCCTGCAAGATGGCGGGGATCAGATGCATGGGAAATACAATTTATCAACCAGCCAAGGGAGGTATTCATGTTAAAACATCGCATTATTGGCATTATCCTCAGTGGGCTTATGATCCTGTCGATAGCAGGCGCCGTACCGGCTGCGGCGGAGACGATCAAGCTGACCTTTGCCACGACACTGTCCCCCAAATCGACCATTGAGGTGGCCGCCAAACGGTATGCCGATATCATTGGTGAAAAAACAGACGGTCGGATAAAAATCACCCATTATGGCGGCGGATCGTTGTTCAATGCCAAGGACCTGATACCGGCGTTGGCTAAAAATCAGGTTAACATGGCGGTCCACCATGTGGCCATGGTAGGGCGGCGCTCCAGCGTTCTTGAATTCATTGCTTCATTTGGCGCGCAGGGGTGCTGGTCCAGCTTTGACCATTACTACCGCTTTATTGATCAACCCGAGGTTCGCGCCATCGCCGATGCCGAATTCGACAAGTACTTCAACGCCAAGCTGCTTGGTATGCTGGCATACGGTACCAGCATGTTCGCCAGCGGAGACAAGGCCATCAAGACAGTTGAAGATTTTAAAGGATGGAAAGCGCGTTCATCCGGGACAGCCCAGGCAGCCTTGTACAAAGCCTTGGGTGCGGTGGGCGTGGAGATGAGTGCCAAAGAACTCTATACGGCGTTGCAGCGCGGGACCATACAGGGCTGCAGCACGGGAACTTCCCGGGTGCGACGGGCGCGCTTGTATGAAGTGGCGCCTTACGTCACCATAGACCCCACCGTACCGTTCATGACGTTCTGGCTGGTGATCAACAAGGATGTGTGGAACAAGCTTTCATCGGAAGATCAAACCTTGTTGATGGAGCAAGCCCGGGCAATCGAAGCCTGGACCCGGGAGTACGCCGCCAAAGAGCGCCAGGAGGATATCGATTTCATCGGTTCCAAAGCCAAAATTGTATACGATATGACATCCGAAGAGAAACAGAAACTGGTTGCCGTGGCTCGTCCGGCAATGATGGCGTTTTCTAAAAAACAGCTTGGCGACAAGTACCAATTGCTGTGGGATCTTCTGGATAAAGCAAAATAGCCACTTGCCATTTCGTCACCCGGTGCCGCCGAATCACGGCGGCACCGATTCCAAAAAACATTCATGGGCAGTCACCAGATAATGGGAGAAAACAATGGGTGCAGAGGCAGTCACCTCATCGCAGGGTACCGTGGATCGGAAAAAGGATGAACAGCGGGGGAAAAACCTATCGGTGGGCAGCATAATCGACCGGGTGTCCTGGCTGGCGAATCTGATTGCCAGCGTCCTCATCCTGATGGTGGCTCTGGCGGTCTGCTATGAGTCCGGTAAACGCTATTTTTTCAATGCACCCACAGAATGGGTCATGTCCCTTTCCATGTTGGCCTTTACCTGGTTTCCATTCCTTTCGGCCGCTTATGGTATCAAAACAAATCGACACATCGCCTGCGATGTGTTCATTTCCCGGGCCGCACCGCGCACCAGGGCGTTGTTGGGAGTGGCTACCGATCTCACCGCCCTGTTGTACATCCTGGGTCTGGGCGTTTACGGGTATAAAGAGTTTCTGGATGCCTATGGCCTTGGTGCCATGAGCTCTGGCACTTTACGCTACCCGTTGTGGATTGTGCGGGTTATTTTTCCCATCGGTATGCTGCTGTGTTTGTTGCAGATGCTGCGCAAGATTGGCTTGCGAATAACGACGCTTTACGATGGCCGGCTGGAAAAAAACGCTGGCGCTGCCCGCAGCGCGAAACTGATGCTGGCGCTGTATCTTGTGAACCTGGCAGTGGCTGTGTGGGTGCTCAGCGTCAACATGCCCGTGGGGATTATGGTGATGACGCTGACCATTTTGTTGTGGGGCGTTCCCATAGCATTCGGTTTGGGGGCCGTTGGAGTGTTCGGCCTGCTGTTTTTCCACGGATCAATAAGCGGTCTGTATACCATCCCCATAGTGGCCGAAAAGACGGTGAGCCATTTCGTGCTGCTTGCCATTCCGCTGTTTTCCCTGGGGGGCGTGATTCTGGGTAAATCCGGTCTGGGTGAACGGATTTACGATCTCAGCGCTAAATGGCTGGCATGGCTGCCTGGGGGACTGGGTGTGGCCACCTGTATCACCGGCGGTATTCTGGCGGCCATGATCGGCAGCTCAACGGCGGTAACGGCCATTGTCACCTTGGTGGCCATGAAGCCCTTGCTGGACCGCGGGTACAGTAAAACCATGGTTATCGGCACGGTTACCGGCACCTCTCTGGGGTTGATCATTCCGCCCTCCATCGGGTTTATCGTCTACGGTTTTCTTACAGACACATCGGTGGGCGCCCTGTTCATGGCCGGCTTTATCCCGGGAGCTATGCTGGTGGCCATGTTCAGTGTCTATGTCATTGTCACCTGTATCATCACCGGTAAATACGAAAAGATGCACTTTTCCTGGCCCCAGCGCCTGCGGTCGCTGAAAAGCTCTTTTTTGATTCTGCTGGGTCCCATCTTTGTGTTGGGCAGCATCTACTCCGGGCTGGCCACCCCCACCGAAGCCGGTGCGATTCTGGTCATCTACAGCCTTTTCTGCGCCATTGTGTACAAGCAGATGACCGTCAAGGATTTTGTCGACTGCCTTATGGAATCCAGTGCCATTTCCACCATGATCCTGATGATCATGATCGGTGCGCTGACCATGGCCAATGTGGTGACCCTGCTGCAGGTGCCCAGCAATTTGGCCGAACTGATTGTGAGTGCCGAGCTATCCACTTTTTCTCTCATCGTCATTCTGATTGTTTTTTATATGATTTTGGGCATGTTTTTGGATGGCGGATCCATCACCGTACTGACGGTACCCGTACTGGCCCCCATGCTCTCTTCGCTGGGAATTGACACTGTGGTTTTCGGAGTGGTGCTGATGATGCTGATCGAAACGGCACTATTGACCCCGCCGGTGGGGCTGAATCTGTTCACCGTCCAGGGCATCGTCGATGAACCGCTGATCACCATTATTAAGAGCACCCTGCCGTTTGTGGCCATATTGCTGTTTGCCACCGTCTTGTGCCTGGTTTTTCCCAAGTTGTCGTTATGGTTGCCCTCCCTGTTGATGAACTACTAAAATCGTCTCATCACCACGGATGTTACGGCAACCCCAGAGGAGTCGCTTTTTAGAGGTGGGCGGATGCCATCTATACATGACTATGGTTGAGGGCGGCTGCAGCCGGCTATTGCCGGGAAATGATGAAATGTGTCGGGATGGGAAGGATCTGCCGGGCGTGGGGGGAGCGAATAGGAAAAAAGTAGTCAGTATCCTGGCGCTGCTGGCTGCAGCGACCTGTTTTTCCCTGCTTGGCGTCTTGGCACGGATGGCAAAACCAGATCTGTCCACCTGGGAGATTTGTCTGAGCCGTGCCGTGATCGGCGTTGCCATTATGGTGGCGCTGTACTTTGTTCTGGATGTGTCCATTGACGGACCCAACCGGCCCGTACTGCTGATCAGGGGCCTGAGCGGCGCTATTTGTTTTTTGGCCAATGTTGCCGCCATGCAGTTGTTGCACATCGGCATGGCCATGGCACTTTTTTTTCTTTTTCCGGTGTTCGCTGCGTTGCTCTCACCGTGGATCAACAAGGAGCCCGTCAACCGGACCCAATGGGTCTATATTCTGATTTCCGTTACCGGCACCTGCCTTCTGCTATGGCCTCAATCCGCGGCCCTGAAGCTGTCCCGTGGACATGTCCTGGCATTGGGAGCTGCGCTTTTCGGAGGGCTGAACATCAGTTTGGTACGGCGGCTGTCCAGTGACCACAGTGCGTTTTGCATTTATCTCTATATGGCTCTCGTGTCCATTGCCGTATCCTTTATTCCTGCCCTGCAGCACAGTCAAATGACCATGCCCCCGGCATTCGCTGTTTTTTTGCTGCTGGCCATCGGCATGTTGGGCACCGTCGCCCAACTGACGCTCAACTATGGTTTTGTGCATCTCAAGGCCACCGAGGGCAGTCTGATATTGATGAGCCAGGTGCCCATCAGCGCCATTTTGGGCCTGGTTTTTTTCCAGGAAGCCATTAGCGGCCTGTTCGCTGCCGGAGCCGTGTTGATCCTCCTGGGGGGATGGGGCGTGTCCAGAGCCATAAGGTAGTGTTTTCTATTTGGAACCAAACCCACTTGATGGAGTCCACAATGATCAACCCGTCGGATGAATACGTCAGGACGCAGCAATGGGACCAACGAACAGACGTGGTAATCGTAGGCTACGGCGGCGCCGGCGCCGCGGCCGCCATCAGCGCCTGTGATGCCGGTGCAAGGGTGATGGTGCTGGAAAGCATGGCTCAGGGAGGCGGCAACACCCGGGTATCCATGGGCGGGTTTTTATGTCCTTCTGACACGCAAGAGGCCATCACCTATATTTCGGCGCTTTACGATTTTTGCCACTCCGAAAAGGACGAGAAAGTGATCCGAACCTTCGTCCAGGAAGCCGCTGAAAACGTCACCTGGATCGAAAGTCTGAAAGAGGGCACCAAAACCCACGTTTACGGACACGCCGGGTATCCCCGGGTGCCGGGAGCGGGTTCGATGAAAAAATATTTGGTCAAAGGAAAGGGCAGGGGCATGAGTACTTTTGCCGGCAACCTCTGGCAGGTGCTCAGTTACGCTGTGGAAGAAAAACGGCGGATCCCTGTGCTGACCCAAACCCGCGCCAAATGCCTGGTGACCGACCGTCATGGGGCGGTTATCGGTCTTGTCGCCCAAACAGAAGGAAGGCAGATCACTATCGGGGCCGACCGGGCGGTCATCCTGACCACCGGTGGCTATGAGTATGACCGCAAAACCCTACAAAACCATGTCAAGGGGTTTCCCATCTATGCGTCGGGAAATCCAGGCAACAGGGGCGATGGTGTTCGCATGGCCCAAAAAGTGGGGGCCGCGCTTTGGCATATGAATGCGGTATCGTGCGGGCTGGGAATCAAAGTGCCTGATTTCGAAGCCGGTTTTCAGGCCGTCATTGAAGCTCCGGGCCATATTTTTGTGGATAAAACCGGCAGGCGCTTTATGAACGAGCGCGGTATGGAAGCCCATTCCGGACTGCTGGCCGTTGACCACTACGACACCCAGACATTGGAATATCCGAGAATTCCCTGCTATGTGATTTTTGACGAGACGGCCCGGTTGAAAGGACCTATCTCGCGTCTGACGGGCCTGGGGACCGCAGGCCAAACCTATCGATGGAGCAGGGACAACCATGTTGAAATTGAAAAGGGCTGGATCGTGAAAGGGCGCACCCTCGGTCGATTGGCCACTAAACTAGGCCTGTCTCCGGAAACCCTTGAAGCTACGGTTTGCCGGTGGAACCGGGATCTCGACAGCGGTAGGGACGCCCAGTTTCATCGCCCCATTCGATCACGGGAGGATGAGCGGCCGGCCTACAAGGATTTCGTGACATCTGTATTGTCCGCGCCCCTGGCGACACCCCCTTTTTATGGGTTGCCGCTTTACCCCTGTCTGGCCAATACCCAGGGCGGCCCCAGACGAAATTCAGCGGCTCAGGTCCTGGACCCCTTTGATCAACCGATTCCCAGGCTCTACAGTGCGGGTGAATTGGGATCCATGTGGGGGCTGATCTACCAGGGCGCAGGCAATATTGCAGAGTGTCTGGCTTTCGGACGGATCGCCGGTAAAAATGCGGCCAATGAGAGTGCCCAAGGGGATCAAGACCTCATGGAACAACCCGGCCCGTGAGGTACAACCGTTGTTTTCAAGACAACCCCATTGCCTGCTGAGGTGCAGTTTCGTCCCTGGCTTTCAACAACAAGAGGAGGTGTAATGCAACCGACCGAAAAGATAGCAGCTTTTGTGGCTGAAACCGATTTCGACCATATTCCGGGGCCGGCCCTGGAACAGGCCAAAACCGGGATTATGGATTGGATATTCGTCTCACTGGCCGGTGCAAGACAGGCCGCCGAAAGTGTGCGGGATTTTACCAAACTGATGACAAGCAAGGGGGGGCGAGCGGAAAGCACCATTATCGGCAAGTCAGACCGCACCAGCGAAAACCAGGCGGCCCAGATCAACGGCTTCATCGGCCATGTAATGGATTATGATGAGACCTGTCCGGCGGTTCGCAGTCACTTGTTTGCTTCCATATTTCCCGCCCTGCTGGCGGCTGCAGAGTGCAGAAACGCATCAGGCAAAGAACTGCTTACCGGATTTATTGTCGGTCATGAAGTGGCCATGCGTGTGGGTGAAGCCATCACCCCGGCCTGGATCAAAGCCGGATGGCACGGCACTTCTCTGTTCGGTATTTTCGGCGCTGCCGCGGGATGCGCCAGCCTCATGGGATTGAAGAGAGACAATATCAAAACGGCCATGGGGCTGGCTTCTTCAATGGCCAGCGGGGTGGCGGTGAACTTCGGGTCTCTGGCCAAGCCGCTGCATGCCGGAATGGCCGCTGAAAGAGGATTGTTTGCGGCCCAGCTGGCTCAAAGCGGCTTTACCGCCAACCAAGGTGCCCTGGAAGGCGCCCTGGGGTTTTACCATGCTTACAACTGGGGCCTGCCAATAGACGAAGCCGTATTCGATATGCTGGGCAACCCCTGGGGATTGGAGACCCCGGGCATGTCGTCCCTCAAGCTGTATCCGTGCTGCCACGGGCTGGCGACCAATATCGAATGCGGTACGCGTATCCACCATCGCGACGGCCTGCGCCTGGATGATATCGAGGCCGTCGAAATACATTCTCAGCCCAAAACCCTTTGCGCCATGTTGTCCAAGGAGTATGAAGATACCGGCCAGGGCCTGGAATGGGGATATCAGGGCCCTCCGCGACAGATGAAGACCATATTGCCCACCACGGGCGCCCAGGCAAAATTTTCCAAAGAGTATGCTTTTTCCCGGGCACTTAAAGACGGTCGGGTGGGTATGGCCGATATGACCGACGAAGCAGTGAACGAACATGAAATACGCAGCTGGATGGAAAAGATTAAACTCTTTCACAACAGCGAATTGGAGCAATATTCCAACCAATATCCGGAAGAGACCGCTCCCCATGCCGAGCGAATGATTGTCAAACTCAAAGACGGCAAGGTCATAAAAGAAGAAGAGATTTTCATCCGCGGCATGACCAAACGTCCGTTGTTTTTTGAGGATGTGGCCTTCAAGTACCAGGATTGCGGCGCCGCAGCCGGCATGTCCGAAGAAAGAATCGATACGATCATTTCGCTGGTCAGGAATCTGGAGCAAGTGGACAGTATCAGCGGATTGATGGCCAAAATCAGCGGACGCCAGGATTGACCAGTGGCCTGGAGCGTGTACCGGTCAGCTTGAAATTCGGGCAATATAATGGAGGGCGCACTCTTTTTTTCTTGACCAATAAGTTATCTTATAGCAAACTTAATGTTATAAATAAGGTTAGATTGTGTAATTTTGTAAAAAATATTTGCTAATAGCGAATTACAGATTTCAATAAGCAAATATTTGAGGTGGGTATTGATGGACTTGAAAGCACATTCGTATCAGGAGGAATGATGAGATTGCCAGACAAAGTGCAGATTCGCGAGGTGGCACCCCGGGATGGGTTTCAATCCTGGCCTGAGTTTGTGCCCACAGAAATTAAACTTGAGGTCATCAAAGCGGCAATGGCCGCCGGTGTAACCGAGTTCGAAACCACCGCCTTTGTCAGTCCCAAAGCTGTTCCCCAGATGGCCGATGCTGTGGAAGTGATCAAGGCCGTCCCTCGGGAGGGTGTAACCCATGCGGCCCTGGTGCCCAATCTCAGGGGGGCCGAAAATGCCGTGGCGGCTGGTGTGGACCAGCTCAATGTGGTGATTTCGGCTTCCGAAGCCCACAACATGGCCAATTTCAGGCGGCCCATTGCCGATTCCCTGGCGGCTCTGGAGCCAATCTTTCAATTGGCCCGCAAGAACGATGTGGGGGTCGTCGGAGCCGTGGCAGTGGCTTTCGGCTGCCCCTTTTCCGGTGAAGTGCCGGCCGCGGATGTGATCAAGATCATTGAAACCTATGTGGACTACGGTTCCGAGTCCATTGCCCTGGGTGATACCACGGGCATGGCCACACCCCTGCGGCTCCAGCAATTGGCCGGATCCATCATGGATCGCTTTCCGGACAAGCCGCTGAGCCTGCACCTGCACAATAACCGCGGAACCGGCATGGCCAATCTGCTGGCCGGCCTGCAGATTGGCGTCACCATGTTTGATGCCTCATTAGGCGGCATTGGCGGTTGTCCCAATGTACCCCAGGCGTCGGGCAACCTGGCCACCGAAGATGTGGTCTGCATGCTCGAGGATATGGGAATCGATACCGGCATCGATCTGGATGCCCTTCTGGAGGCGGCGCGCTTTCTGGAAAAAAGTCTCAAACAGGTGCTTCCCGGCCAGGTGCTCAAAAGTGGTCCCATTTTACCGAACCGGAACGCCTGCGGGTCAACGTGATTCAAGGATTGAACAATGATCGATGCAACGGAGGTCAAGATGTCCGAACAAGCAAACCCCTTGCCGTTAAGCGGCATCAAGGTATTGGAATGGGGGCACACCGTCATGGGGCCCACATGCAGCATGATCCTGGCCGATATGGGCGCCGAGGTCATTAAAATCGAACGCGCCCCCAAGGGGGATGATACCCGCCGGCTGCCGGGTTTCGCAGTTTCATTTTTTCCGCTGTTCAACCGCAATAAAAAGAGCATCGCCTTGAACCTGAAAGAAGAAAAGGGCAAGGACGTATTGCGCAAGCTGATTGCTTCCTCGGACGTTTTTCTTGAAAACTTCGCGCCGGATGCAGCCGACCGGCTGGGGTTCGGCTACGAGGCGTGCATGCAAATCAATCCGCGCCTGGTTTACTGCAATTTAAAGGGGTTTATGCCCGGGCCCTATTGGAAACGGCCCAGTCTGGACAACCTGGTGCAGATGATGGGTGGACTGGCCTATATGACCGGCCGTAAGGGGGACCCGCTCAGGGTCGGGGCTTCGGCCACCGACATCATGGGCGGGGTCTTCGGTGCCCTGGGCATTATCACCGCCCTGTATGAAAGGGAGAAAACCGGCAAGGGCAATCGCGTGATCAGCACTTTGTACGAATCTGTGGTTTTTATGGTGGCCCAGCATATGGCCTGGGCGGCCATCAACGGGGAGCCATCGGTGCCCATGCCTGAAGTCGACTCCGCCTGGCCGGTTTACGACCTTTTCGATACCAGTGATGGTCATAAAGTTTTTATCGGCCTGACCAGCGATTTTCACTGGCAGCGTTTCTGTGACGTGTTCGGTTTTTCGGAGCTCAAGGCGGACCAGCGGCTGACGACGAACACGGATCGTGTGGCCGAACGGAGTTGGCTGATTCCCCTGTTGAAAAAAGAGCTGGCCAAGCTTTCCAAAGAAGAGCTGGTGACTTTGTCCCAGCAGGCAAAAGTGCCCTTTGCGCCACTGATGCGTCCGGATCAATTATTCGATGATCCGCACCTGAATGAAAGCGGCGGATTTGTGCAGACTACTTTTCCCGGTGGCACCCGGACCAAAATGCCCAAGATACCGCTGCGCATCGGCAATTACGATTTCAACCTGAAAACAGATCCGCCCGAAGTCGGGCAGTACGGACGCTCCGTTCTGTCTTCCATAGGCTATGCCGATGAGCAGATCGAAGCACTGACCGCAAACGGGATTGTTGTCGCAAAATAAAATTGCGAAGATTTTAAGACTTGATGATATGAGAAGGAGAAAAATATGAGTCAAGCAGCCTATGATTATGATGTCATTGTCGTTGGCGCGGGCAACACGGCACTGTTGACCGCCCTGCGCGCCCACGAACAAGGCGCTAAGGTCCTGGTGCTGGAAATAGCACCCAGGGCCAACCGGGGCGGCAACGCCTATTTTACCACCGGTATTTACCGCATCGTGCACAACGGCCTGGAGGATGTACGGGACTTGATCGATGATCTGACAGAAGAAGAAAGAAACATCATCATCGATCCGTATACCGCCGATGATTATTACCGTGATTACTCCAGGGTCACCGAAAATATGGTGGATCCCGAGTTTATGGAATTGATCATTAATAAATCCACCGATGCCATTCGCTGGATGGTCAAAAAGCAGGGGGTCAAAATGGAACTGACCTCCATGTTTACCAAATACATTGACGGTAAACTGCACTTCGTGGGGCCGGTTCCCATCACGGCCAAGGGCGGCGGTGCCGGACTTTCAGACTACTTGTTCGACCGGGTGGAAAATATGGACGGTATCGATTTACTCTACGAAACCGGTGCACGCAAACTTCTGGAGGACCACAAGGGCAAAGTGTACGGGGTGACCACCAAGTCCAGGGACGGTCTGAAAGATTACACGGCCAAGGCGGTTATCCTGTCCTGCGGCGGATTCGAGGCCAATCCCGAATGGCGCGCCCGTTACCTGGGCCCCAACTGGGATCTGGCCAAAGTCAGGGGAAGCCAGTACAATATGGGCGACGGCATCAAGATGGCCATGGATATTGGTGCCCGCCCCTTTGGAAACTGGAGCTGCTGCCACGCCATCTTCATCGATGCCGATTCGCCCCAGCCCTCCATCCGGGAAGATACGGATAAAAGCTCCAAGCGCATGTATATCTTCGGGTTGTGTATCAACGTTCTCGGCGAACGATTCGTGGATGAGGGGTACAGCAGCACTGAAAATACTTACTCGCGTTATGGCAAGACCGCATTGACCCAACCCGAGCGCATGGCCTTCCAATTGTTTGATGCCAATGGGTACAAACATATCACCGAGGGCGGCATTTTTCATGATTATCTGAACGCCGCCTATACGAAAGGCGACACCCTTGAAGATCTGGCCGACAAACTGGGCATCCCCCCGGAAAACCTGGTTAAAACGGTGAACGACTATAACGCTGCAGCCGGCCGGCCCGGGGGCAACAACCATTGGTACAAATTTACGGGCGCATCCGAAGATGCCCACACTGAAGGATTGGAACTGGCCAAGTCAAGCTGTGCTTTCCCATTGGATACGCCGCCTTTTTACGCCTACGCTGTCGAATGCGGCATAACCTTTACCTATGGCGGCCTTAGAGTCAACAAGCGGGCCCAGGTGCTGGATCACGGTGATCAGCCCATCGAAGGCCTGTATGCCTCCGGTGAGATTATCGGCGGTACTTTCTTCCAGAACTATGCCGGTGCCTGCGGCCAGTTGACCGGCGCCGTATTTGCTACCATCGCCGGGAAAAATGCAGTCGACGACCATCAGGACTAAACTCCGTTTACAAAAGTGAGTGAGCGATCATGAATATTATTGTTTGTACCAAAGCGGTGCCGGGATTCATTAAAAATCCCTACGTGCCGGACACCCAAGACCGCGTCAATTACGACGCCGGCAGCATCGTTATCAACGAATCGGACGATTATGCTCTCGAAGCGGGTGTCAAGCTGGCGAAGAAAACCGGCGGTAAGGCCACCGTGATTACGGCAGGCTCGCTGTCGTCCCAGAAAGTGCTCCAGACCGGTCTGGGAAAAGATGCCGACAGAGCAATCCGGGTGGATACGGATGCATACGATCCTGCCCGGATTTCCAAGGCACTGGCCGAGGCCATCAAGGGGCAGGAATTCGATCTGGTGGTCACCGGCGTGGAATCCAGCGACAGCATGGCCGCCCAGGTGGGGGTATCCATCGCCGAACACCTGGGGTTGCCCTTTGCCTATGCGGTACTTGAAATGGAGGCCGGAGAGGCCGACAACACGGTCAGAATCACCAAAGAACTGGGCTTTGGCAAGAAACAGATCGAAGAAATTGAACTGCCTGCCGTGGTTTGTTTTCAGACCGGTACCGAACCGCCTAGCTTTGTGCCGGTGCGCAAGATGATGATGGCCCAACGCAAACCGTTAAAAACCCTGTCGATCGGTGATTTAAAGATGGAGGATTACGCCGCATCGGTTAAAATTCTGGAAATTTTCACCCCCACCGATTTGTCTGTGGCCGAAATGATCGATGGTACGCCGGCAGAGCAGGCCGCTGTAGTCATGCAGAAGATCAAGGAGGTGATCTAAAGTGAACGGTAATATCCTCGTGCTGTGCGAGCACAAAAACGCAGAGCTTGACAACATCACCCTGGAACTGATGGGCAAAGGCAGGGCTATGGCCGATGTTTGGGGCACCAGATTGGCGGTGCTGGTCATCGGGTCGGATATCGAACCGGTGGTAGACACGCTGAAAACCTCTGGCGTTGACGTGGTCCTGGCGGCACAGGACCCTGCGCTCAAAGATTACAGTGCAGAATTGTATACTACCGTAACGGCCAAAGCTGTGACGGAATTCAAGCCGACGCTGGTGCTGATGGGGTACACCTATTTGGGCATGGAAGTCGGTCCGGCGGTGGCGGTGCGGTTGGGCGGCACCATGGTCACCAATTGTACCGATCTGAATGCAGTGGACGACAAGCTGATTGTCACCCGCAATATGTTCGGCGGTACCCTTCAGGCCAGGATGGAGCTGGCAGGGGCACCACCTTACCTGGTCAGTGTGGAAAAGGGCCTGCTGCCCAGGCCGGAACTGCCGTCCAAAGACGCGGCGGTGGAGTCCATCGCCATTGATCTTGCGGGGGAAAATCTGCACTCCAAAATAGTCGACATCCTTTCTGCCATTAGCGGAAAAATCGACATCACCAAGGCCAAAGTGCTGGTCAGTATCGGCAGGGGGGTGGGCGGGCCTGAAAAAATCCAGCCGTTCAGGGACCTGGCTGCCGCCCTGGGGGGGGAGATCTCCTGTTCGCGTCCGGTGGCCGATATGGGCTGGCTGCCGGTGGCCCACCAGGTCGGTATATCCGCCAGCACGGTGACTCCGGATATTTACATTGCCTGCGGTATATCCGGCGCCAGCCAACACGTTACGGCCATGCGTGACTCGGGAACCATTATTGCCATCAACAAGGATCCCAAAGCGCCCATTTTCAGGGTGGCCGACTACGGTATCGTGGGCGATGTGCTGGAGGTGATTCCGGCCATGATCGCCGAAGCGGCAAAGCAGTAAAAGCAAAACGCCGGGAGTTTTGAAAAACCAGGGTAAGACGTGGTAATGGAATCCCTCGGCACGTTGACCGCAAATGGTGTGAAAAGGGATTGGAAGGGATGACCTGTAAGCAATGGAACGCACTCCTTATTGGCTGATTAACGGTGGCGTGATCATCGATGTGCTGGCTATTCCGGCCATGGCATTGTTTTGTTACGGTATTTACCGGCACTGGCAAAAACTGCAAATGGGTGCGGTGCGGCTTTGCATTTCCTGGAAGGAGATCCGACCGTTTCTAACCCGGCAGCGAATGGCCCATTTTCTATGGGGTGGCGTGCTGGGCGCGCGCGTGTACCGCAAACCGGTCACCGGTCTGTTCCACGGATGCATTTTTTGGGGCATGCTGCTGCTGCTGCTCGGTACCACCATGGTGCTGCTCAACGTGGTGACCGGTGTGGCCGTCATGTCCGGGGCGGTCTATACATGGTTCATGGCTTTTTCTCTGGATGCGGCCGGGCTGGCCGTTCTCATTGGCGTTGTGTTCCTGTTGGCCCGGCGCTTGATTCGTTACCCGCGTCTGGCCCAGCCCAAAGCGCGCGCCGGTTTCGTTGCCATGGAGCTGCTGCTGCTGGCCGTGATCGTGACCGGCTTTTTACTGGAGGCCATGCGCATCGATCTGGCTGATGCCAGGGAGACCGCCTTTGTGGGGCAGATGACGGCCCAATTGCTGGGGCCTTTGTTCAACGGCCAGACCAGTTATACCGACTTCTGGTGGCTTCATGGTATTTTAGCTCTGGCCTTTGTGGCCTATATTCCCTTTTCGCCCCTGGTCCACCTGCTGTTCATTCCGGTGAATGCGGCCCTGACCGATTCCAGCAACATCGGTGCGGATGAAAAAGCCATTGATTTGGGATCCCTGGACGCCGACCCCGACTCCGGGGACGAAAGCCCGGATGCGCTGCCGACCCTGGGAACACCTACATTGGGCGATTATCAGCCTAAACAGCTTTTTGATTTTTCTACCTGCTTGTGGTGTGGCCGATGCCAGGAGATTTGCCCGGCCACACGGACGGAAAAGAGTCTTTCTCCCAAGGGGGTGATGGTCACCCTGGCGGAAATGCTCCAGGCGGGCAAGATGAGTGACCACAGCCTGATCGATGCTGTGGGGATGGAAACGTTGTTCGAATGCCGTACCTGCGGCGCCTGTGCCGAGGTCTGCCCGGCCATGGCCAATCCGCTCAAGGCCATCTGGGGCATGCGCCAGCACCTGATGATGGAACGCGGCGAGATGCCGGCCCACATGCTCCAGGCTTACCGCAACATGGAAGCGTTGATGCACCCCTTTTCTTCGTCAGCCTCGCCTTCGGATTGGCGCAACGGGCTCAACGTGCCGGTATTCAAGGCCGGCGAAACCGAATACCTGCTCTGGATTGGCTGTGCCGTCACTTACGAGGATCGTGCTCAAAAAATCGGCCGGGCCGTTGTCAACATTTTGAATGCCGCCGGTGTCTCTTACGGTATCATTGAGGAGGCGCGCTGTACCGGCGACCCGGCCAAGCAGATGGGCGACGACTACCTGTTTTCAATGCTGGCCGATGCCAATATGCAGTTGTTCAGCAGCCACGGGGTTGAAAAGATCATCACCATGTGCCCTCACTGTTACAACAGCTTTGCCAAGTACTACCCACCCCTTGGCGGCCAATTCGAAGTGATCCCCCATGCCCGGGTGATCGATGATTTGATCCGCGCCGGCAGGCTCAAGCTGGATTATGCCAACCAGAAGATCGCCTACCACGACCCGTGCTATCTCGGACGGCACAATCGGGTGTTCGACGCCCCCCGGGATGTGGTACAGTCGGTGGGCAAGCTTGAGGAACTGCCCAACAATCGCGGTAACAGCTTTTGCTGCGGCGCCGGCGGCGGCAACTATTGGAGCGAAGAAGAAGGCCAGCGCATCAATTACACCCGTGCCCGGGAGGCCTTCGACAGCGGCGCCGAAAAGCTGGCTTCGTCCTGCCCGTTCTGCCTGCTTATGCTCACCGACGGCATGAAGATGTACACGGATAAGCAAGTGGTCTTCGATATCGCCGAGTTGGTGGAAGAAAACCTGAGAACAGAGACCCGAGACCATTGATCTGCCCATTGAACACCCAATGGCGCGGGGAACCCTGAACGCAAAAGGGAGGAAAACCCATTGACCATCGCTGAGCAAATACTGGCTGTCCATGCGGGCAAAAAGAAAGTGACTACCGGTGAGTTCGTCAATATCAAGGTGGATCTGGTCATGGCACACGACCTGACCGCCGGCATTGCCATCCAGCAATTTAAAAAGACCGGGTTCGGGAAAGTTTTCGATCCTGCAAAAGTCGTGCTGGTGATGGACCATTATGTTCCCAACAAGGATGTCATGTGCGCCACCCAGAATATCGGCCTGAGGGCGTTTGCCCGTGAACAGGGCATTGTTTTCTTTCCCGAGGGGCGCGGCGGAATCGAACACGTGATCCTGCCGGAGAAGGGGCTTGTGCTGCCCGGTGAAGTTGTGGTGGGGGCCGATTCCCACACCTGTACCTATGGTGCCCTGGGTGCTTTTTCCACCGGCATGGGCTCAACCGACATCGCTGTGGCCATGGCCACTGGTGAGATCTGGATGAAGGTGCCGCCCACCATCAAATTCGTTTACAACGGCGAACTGCCGCCATGGATCTCGGGCAAGGATTTGATTCTGCTGACCATAGGCAGGATCGGTGTGGATGGTGCCCTCTATTCAGCGATGGAGTTTAGCGGCGAAGCCATTTCACAGCTTTCAATGGACAGCCGCCTGACCATGGCCAACATGGCCATCGAAGCCGGCGGCAAGGCCGGCATTTGTGCGGTGGATGATAAAACCGTGGCCTATGTCAAGGAACGTTCGGATCGCCCCTTCACCGTATACGAGCCCGAGTCCGATGGCCAGTACGCCCAGGTTTTTGAATTCGATGTGACCGTTTTGGAGCCCCAGGTGGCGTTGCCCCATATACCGGAAAACGTTCGACCGGTGAGCGCCGTGAGCGATGTCAAGATAGACCAGGCCGTCATTGGCAGCTGTACCAATGGACGCATAGAAGATCTTCGCACTGCTGCTCAAATCCTCAAAGGCAAGACCATTCACCCGGATGTGCGCTGTATTGTCATCCCCGGTTCCCAGCAGGTCTACCTGGATGCCATGCACGAAGGCCTGGTGGACATTTTTGTGGCGGCCGGCGCAGCAGTGAGCACGCCGACCTGTGGTCCATGTGTCGGCGGTTACATGGGCATTCTGGGCCCGGGGGAAAAGTGCATTGCAACCACCAATCGAAATTTTCAGGGCCGAATGGGCAGCCCGGAATCTGAAATCTATCTATCCGGGCCGGCGGTGGCTGCGGCCAGCGCATTGACAGGTGTCATTACCCATCCCAGGGAGGTGATGTGAGCATGATAAAAGGTAAAATCCATAAATTTGGTGCCAATATCGATACCGATGCCATTATTCCATCCCGCTATGCAAATCTGACCGTTCCTGCTGAGCTGGGGCAGCATTGCCTGGAAGGGGCCGCTCCGGAGTTTTCTCAACAGGTACGGCCGGGAGATATCATCATGGCCACCACCAATTTCGGGTGTGGCTCCTCCCGGGAGGTGGCGCCTATTTCAATCAAGGGCGCCGGAGTGGCGTGTGTGGTTGCAAAGACATTTGCGCGAATCTTTTTCCGAAATGCCATCAATATCGCGCTGCCGCTTCTGGAGTGTGCCGAGGCAGTGGACAATACAGACCCGGGTGATGAGGTGCAAATCGACTTGTCTTCGGGCACGATCAGGAACATGACCAAGGGAAAGGAATTTGCTGCAGCGGCCTATCCAGATTTTCTGCGCAGCATTATCGATGCGGGCGGCCTGATCGAATATACCAAGGCCAAAAAATGATGCTTTTAATACTCGGGTAAGCAGGCACGAAAGGCTTCGTCGTTGCGGTGAAACACGGAATCCAGGTTCCTGGAGAAAACGCTCCCTGCTATCGCAATTTGGATTTAGGACACTCTGGAACTGAAGGTGCCATAGGGGCCGAGTTTGCCACCGACGGACCGGGCCGTATCGTTGCCAAACAGTTTTCCGCATCCAGGAATCTGCTGGTTCGGCCTGCTATCGTGGGCTACACTATTTGTTCTTTCCTGAGCCGGATGGTGTACTCTTTTTTTTACAGTTTTACATCCGTCTCAGCCATTCGGCATGCAGCCGCCCTTCGATGTAAAGGGCCAGCGCTCGAACGGCCCGATCCGATGATCGAAAGACAGCCATTCTTTTTTTGACCAGTTCATCCACCAATGGATCGTACAATCGGCCGCCATCCACGATGCCCACCACGGGTTTGTCCAGGTCGGCGGCCAGTTGGGGCATGGCCACAGCGATACTGTCGGGGTCTTTAAAGTCATAGCGTTTGGCCTCGCATTCGGCAAGCGTGCGCATGGCTGGAGAAAGTGGATCGAGACCCACCACGACCGCGTCCACGCCGGGGTCTTCGGCCAGAAATTTCACCGCTAAAAGATGAGTTTGATCATCTGCGCCCGGATTGATGTCCAATGGATTTTTGACTTCGACCAGGTCGTCCAGATGTTTGTCTGCAAGCAGGGCTTCCATCTTTTCAACGGTGGCGGAAGAGACCTGGGCCATCTTCATGGTAAAATCATCCGATTGAATATTGTCGGCCATGCCCACAGCCTCGAATCCGGCACCGCTCAGCGCTGCCAGCCGATTTCCGTTGATCTTTTTACTGTGCAGCCGCTGGGAGAGCATCAGCAAATCCTCGAACTGCGAAAAATTCTGGGCCACAATACCGCCGGCCTGGCGCACACAGGATTCACATACCATATAATCGCCGGCCAGCGAGGCGGTGTGTCCGGAGGTCGCCGTTTTGCCCTCAGGCGTTCGACCCGCTTTATAAAAAATAACATCTTTGCCAACGATCACCGCTTCGCGCACCGCCCGGCTGAATGCCAATCCGTCCAGATTTTTGAAACCCTCTGCATAGACGGCAATTACATCGATGCCCGGAGCGTCCTTAAGGTAATTGACAATGTCACCCAATGTCAGATCGTTCTGGTTGCCCACCGAAATCATGTAGGCCGGGTCCAGTTCCGGCCGCTTGCTCAGCCGAGTGATCATGAACGCGCCGCTTTGGCTCACGAAAGCGGCATTGCGCTTATGGTCGCCACGCAATTTGGGCAGTTTCGCATCCGGGATAAACAAGGTGTCGTATTTCCCCGGGTGGGAAATTACCCCAAGGCAGTTGGCTCCCAGGAAAATCGGGCCGCCGTCACCAACGGCGTGCGCATCTGCGATCTTTTCCATCACCAAGGCGGCACGCTCCTGGCTTTCACGGGTCTCGCCCATTCCACCGGGAATCAGCATAACCGTTTGGGCGGCGTCGTGCTCGATCACCTGGTCTATCAGATCAGGTACTTTAGCCGAGCCCACGGCAACGACGAAGAGGTCGAGTTTGACATCCAGAGACCCCAGATCGGCGACACAAGCGATCCCTTCAAATTCGTCCAGTCCCGGTCGGATGATACGAATATTCTGTGCATCGAACCCATTGGCCAGGATATTATTGAGGATAATCCGTCCAAAGTTGACACGGGAGGTGGAGACGCCCACGATACCGATGGTTCTGGGGTGCAGCAAATTCTCTATTTTCCGGTAAGGTCGCGCCACCGGCAAGGTTGTCGGCTTGGAGAAGCGGCACATGCCGTCCAGCGGAACCATCAGGTAATCAGTAAACGCAAAGGGATTGATTTCAAGTTCTTCGATAACATAGGGCGCTTCCGGATTCACCGGAGAGTAGTAATTGGCCATGGCGATAAAGGAGGCGAAGCATTCGATAAGCTGTTCGTCAGTGACAATGCGTCGCTGGCCGCGTGTCAAGCCAGCCAGTTTTTGGTAGCTGATGGTTTGGCGAAAAAGATTAAAAAAGGTGTTGCCGTCGACCATAGCAGCGGATGCCGCCACAATGGCCTGCCCCTTTCTGAATCGTTCGGCGTACAACTCGGTGTCGGTGCCGCCCAATCCGGCGCTGATCACCATGCCGAACTCACGGGTATTGCGGATGCCCACGATCATCTCGTTGCCGAAAGCTTCCGAATCCGGCGGCATGAACTGCACCATCAAAACCCCACGGATATCCCGGGCGATAGCTTGCTTCAGTTGTTCGCCTGTCAATTCCCGGTAGGTATCGGCCGCATGCGAAGGATTGCGTTCGATCATGGCCGCATAGTTTTCGGGAACCTCCACCATCATGCGCCGCCAGGCCGAACGGATTTTATCCGGATGCTTTGCAACAACCCTCACGCCGCCGACTTCGGTTTTATGAATGATGGTGGGGGAAACAATTTTCAAGACGACCTTGTCGCCCGGCAGGGCCGTCAGCACCTCGTCCGACGGACGCGAACCCTTGCTCAGCAGGTTGGTCTGCGGCGGTGTTTCGGCACCCGAGCGCTTCAACAACTCATAGGTTTCATATTCGAACAGGTAATCACACTCCCGTTCATCGGCCAAGGTGAAAAGATTGGTGATCGATTCGTAGTCGATCACTATCGTAACCGGATTTTCAGCTGTATTGTCCAAGTTTTCCATGGATCACTCTCCTGGGCCACTAAATACGGGCATATTTAATTTTCTCACAACGATATGGTTTTATGACTTAATTCAACCTTCCAGTGCTTTGAGCCACTGCTTTTCGAGTTTGATCATTCCGCTGGTGACTTTTTCGGCATGTTCTCTGGCCAGGCGGGCGGCCTGCTTGCCGTCGCGGCGGCTCAGCGCATTGAATATTTCAAGATGCTCATTTTCCTGGTGGACGCCGAAGTCCAGGGATTTGGTGGCTATGGCGAAAACTTCCACAAAATCAAAGATGATCTGCATGAATCTCAGATAAATGGGGCTGCCCGATGCTTTGGCGACCTGGCGGTGGAAGTCCGATTCAAGTTTTATTTTCGATTTGATGTCCTTGGTTTCGCTGGATTTTTGCACCAGCCGTTGCATTTTGGCCAACTGCTCAACGGTGGCGTTTTCGGCCGCCAGCCGGAATACTTCAGGCTCCAGCAATAGCCGGGCCTGGGTCAAGTCTTCCATGGAGACTTTTCCCATACGCAAAAGATCTTCCAGGTTGTCTTTGATTGAGATTTTGCTCAGATCGGTGACATAAGTGCCGCCCCGGTTTCCACGGCGCACAACCAGAAACCCCTGAGTTTGAAGGGCCCGCAACGCCTCGCGTAAAACCGGGCGGCTGACGCCCAGCATGACGGAAAGCTCTTTTTCACTGGGAAGCGCCTGTCCGGGGGCAAAATTTCCGTTGAAGATCCCCTCTTTGATGGATCGCATGGCCTCCATGTAGAGGTTTTGCGGGCGACCGACGTTTCGAAGTGCTGGCTTCATTTAGAGCCCCGTTCTTTTGGTAGTGTGGGGTTGGGAAAAATAGCTTGACACACCATATCAAGCTGGATATTGTTTTGTCAAACATCAAAGGTCAAACGTTAGACCTCTATTTCCTTCCGCCGGGGTGCCAATGCGTTGGGGAATTTGAGGGCGACCCTTATTGGAACAGGTTATCAGCAGCAGGAGGAGTATCCATGAAGCGAAATAAGATTAAGGATCTTTGCATGGCAGAAGTGGGCAGGGCTGAAGTACTGCAGGGCAATATCGCTTTTGCCGTTGGATGCGTTCGGTCCGGCATCCATAGTTCGGATGGATATCCGGGCACCCCCAGCACGGAAGTCATCGATCGCGGCCTGTCCCAGGTTCAGGACATGATCAAGGTCGGCTGGTCGGTGAACGAAGCAGTGGCCGCCGGTGTGGGGCTGGGGCACACCCTGGCCGGGCGGGACGCGGTGGTGACCATGAAAATTCCGGGGCTGTTCCAGGCCGCCGACATTTTTACCAGCGCCTCTTTTTTTACGGAGCCGCGCGGCGCCTTGGTCTACTATATTGCCAGTGACTTTACCCCCAGTTCGACCCAGCATCTGGTAGATCCCCGCTACTTGTTCAAATCTTGTTTCATTCCCGTTTTTGAGCCCGCCAACCATCAGGAAATGCTCGAGGCAGCGGAAATTGCAGCCGATATCAGTCGCCAGTTCAACACGCCGGTGGTTATTCTGGCATCAGGTGCCCTGTGTCACAGCGAGGGCCTGGTCCGACTCAATACGGTTCGGACCCGTGAACCGCTGGAAATGACCAAGGAGATGAAAAAATTCAATGCCCTCCCGGGAGTGGCCCGCAAGAATTACGATATCGTGCTGACCCGGCGGATCAGGGACCTGGCCGAGATGGTGGAAACGTCTCCATTGAATAAGTGGATCAAGGGTTCGGGTCAGACCGGCATCATTACCTGCGGTGCCAATACCGCCTACGTGCAGGAGGTTAAGGAGGCTTTCGGCGCCGATATCGACATTTTATCCCTGGCGTTTACCAATCCGCTGCCCAAGGCGTTGATACGCAAGTTTCATGCTTCCATATCGACAGATGTGTATGTCATCGAAGACGGCTACCATTACGTGCAGGATGAAATCAACATCATGGGGCTGGCGGTAAAAGGCAAGGAAAACTTCAGTCCGTTGACCGAATACACTCCGGCTTTGATCGCTGAAACACTGGGCTATAAAATAGAGAAAAAACAACTGGCCGTCGAACCGGTCAACCGTCCTCCCATGATATGCGCCGGATGCCCATACCGGTTGTTTGCGCAAACGGTTCAAAAAATGAAAAAAAGAGGCAAGATCGAGACAATTTTCGGTGATATCGGGTGCAACTCTTTGCTCTATTTCATGGACGCCCTGGACACGGGCGTGGCCATGGGCGCCAGCGAAAGCAAACGCACCGGTTACGTACTCTCCCGGCCCGAGATGGCGGGAAAATGCCTCAGCATCCTGGGAGACAGCACCGAGTGCCACAGCGGCATGGCCGCCACCCGCAACGCCGTATTTCGCAATGTCCCGGGGGTCAAGGTGGTTCTGGACAACTTCTGGACAGCGATGACCGGCGGCCAGCCGGCCCCCACATCGCCGGTCAACCTGGCCGGTGAGTCCAGTAACTTCGACCTGGTCAAATCTCTGGAGGCAACAGGGGCAAGGACGATGGTTGCGGACGCATACAACCGCAAGGATATTCAGAAAGCCCTGAAACAGGCGTTCAAGGATGCTGCCGAAGGTGTGTTTACCACCCTGGTGGTGCGCGGTAGCTGTATTAAAAAGGTTCCGGCTGCCAAAAAGGGAATTCGGCTGAAAATCAATACGGAAATATGCGATAAATGCCATACCTGTTTGATTTGTCCAGGTATCGAGGCCAAGCCTGGAGAATTTCCCCGGTTCAACAACCTGTGTTCCGGCTGTGGTGAACAGGGTCAGGCGTGTCTGCAGATGTGCCCCTTTGGTGCCATGGAGCCACTGACCGAGGAAGAGATGCACGGCATCAGTGTGCCAAAATTTGATGAGCCTCCTGCTATCCCGTCAGCCGTCGTGGATAAGGATGCCTTACCCCAAAATATGACCCTGGCCATCAGAGGTGTGGGCGGTCAGGGCAACCTGTTTTTCGGGCGCGTGCTGACTCAGCTGGCGTTCCTGGCCGGGTATGGGGATCAGAATATTGTTAAAGGCGAAACCCATGGCATGGCCCAGATGGGCGGTCCGGTGATCAGCACCTTCTCCTGCGGCAAGGTATACAGCCCCGTACTGATGCCAGGCAAGGCGGATTGTCTGATCGCCATGGAAATGAGCGAGTTGCTGCGACCGGGATTTCTCGAGTTGCTGAAACCGGGCGGTACCCTGTTAGCGGCCCGGACCACCGTGGTGCCCCAATCCATAACAGCAGATCAGTATCCCGATTTGGATCAGATCAAGAAAGCGACTGATGGGTATCATCTGATCGAACTCGACGTTCTGGCCAAGGCGATGGAGATCGGCGACACCAGCGGGCGGATTGCCAATGTGGTGATGATGGGCGCATTGAGCAAAATCGCCCCGTTTGACCGTATTCCGGAAGCGTTCTGGCTTCAGGCGCTCCAGGAAGTCACACCCGTTGCGGCGCTCTGGGGAGCTAATTACCAGGCGTTTATCCAGGGGCGCGGCCTCCTGTAATAGAACGGGATGGATTATTTTTCTCTGCGCGTTCTATGGTAATTTAAGCTATTATTTAACCATATTGAGTTGGATGGACTTATGACCGCTGAAAAAAAAGCCGTTGCTGCCGACCATACATTCAGAGTTTACCGGAACCTGTTCAGTCCCGAAACAATCGCCGTCATCGGTGCCAGCAACGATCCGTTCAAGCCCGGCGGCCGGGTGATCAAAAATATCAAGGAGAACGGATACGCCGGCCACTTGTGGGCGGTGAATCCCAAAACCGAAAGCGTGCTGGGACTGCCGACTTTCAAATCCATCGCCAAGTTGCCCGCACCGCCGGATCTGGCCATACTGGCCATTCCGTCTCAGTTTGTACTGCCGGTTGTTCAGGAACTGGCCGACCGCAAAACCGGTGCCACCATCGTCCTGACATCCGGGTTCGGTGAAAAAGATGATGCCGGCAAACGGGTGGAACAGGAGATGCGCCGGATTGCCGATGGTGCCCAAATGGCCTTGATCGGCCCCAATTGTTCCGGTTTTCTGACCCATTCCTACAAGGGTAAATTTGCCGGCATTATTCCCCGGCTGCCCGGTGGTGCCGTGGATTTTATCAGCGGTTCGGGAGCCACGGTGGACTATGTGATGGAGCGGGGTTCGAGCCGGGGCCTTTCCTTCGGAACGGTGATCAATCTGGGCAATTCGGTACAGATGGGGGTAGAGGATCTGCTTGAACTGCATGATCTGAATTATGCACCGGACAGCGCCCCCATCCTGATGCTCTATATGGAGTCCGTCAAAAAACCGGCCAAACTGCTTCGCCATGCCCGCAGCCTGACCGGCAAAGGGTGCACCCTGATTGGCATCAAATCCGGTGCCACTGCAGCCGGCGAGCGGGCGGCGGCCAGTCACACCGGTGCCATGGCCACCAGTGATACCGCAGTGCAGGCCCTGTTTGAAAAGGCCGGCATCATCCGCGTCCAGGGGCGAGGAGATTTGATCAACGTGGCCAGTGTGCTGGCGGCGGCCAAAGGCCGGCTTAAAGGTAAGCGGGCCTGTATCATTACCGACGCAGGCGGGCCGGGGGTCATGCTTTCGGACGAACTGGCCCGTCAGGGAATGGAGCTACCTGTATTGAAGGATCAGACCCGTTCCGAACTCGCCAGGATTTTACCGTCTGAAAGTTCAACGCTGAACCCCATCGATGCTTTGCCGTCGCGTACGGCCGATCAAATCAAAACGGTCATCCAGATTCTGGGAACATACGAACGCGATCGTATTGACGTGATTGCCTTTCTGTCGGGTGATTCAGGCTTGTCGGACAATGCCGACATTTACCGGGAGATCTCCGACGCTATGAGAGCCGGCCCGATTCCCGTTTTACCGGTGCTCAGTTCGGTGATCTCCTCAAAACAGAAAATCGCAGCGTTCATCGGCCAGGGAAATGTTTACTTTCCGGACGAGGTTGAATTGGGCCGGGCGATGGGCAAGGTGGTCAACTGGGTGGCGCCCGAAGACGCCGCCGTGCTTCCGGACGGATACGACCGGGATGCCGTTGAAAAGGCCTTGGATCATCAAGACGGCGCTCTGGAGCCGGAGACCGTCAGCTGTGTTTTAAGGGCTGCGGGCTTCAGACTTGCCGATCAGATCGAGGTTTTTCAGGAAGACCGACTTGCGGCCGCCTGCCGGCAAGTGGGTTACCCCCTGGCGATGAAAGTGATCGGCCCCCTGCACAAAACTGATGTGGGCGGCGTCAAACTGGGCATCGGCAGCGATGCCGATGCCGCGGCCGCCTGGAATGCCCTTGTGCAGATTCCCGAGGCCAGGGGTGTTCTGCTCCAGCCCATGATCGGCGGGCTGGAAGTCATTCTGGGCGCCAGCCGGGAGGGCGATTTCGGCCACCTGGTCATGTTCGGACTGGGGGGGGTTTACGCTGAAGCATTAAAGGATGTGAAATTTGCGCTGGCGCCGCTTTCCAGGGATGAAAGTCTGCATATGATTCGAGGTATCCAAAGCTATGCGCTGCTTCAGGGGGTTCGCGGCGGGGCCGGCATGGATATCGATATTCTGGCAAACAACATCCAGCGCCTTGGTCGCCTGGTCAGTGACTTTCCCCAAATCAAGGAGATCGACCTGAATCCCGTCAAGGGTATCGGTGCCGATCTTTACGCCGTGGATGCCCGGATTATCATCGCGCAATGAGTATTCGGGTGTAAACCGCCGTTGGCAATGGCATCGTCGGACGAGCTCCATCCCCGCCCGCAAGATGGTCTGTCCCGCAGGCCGCCGCCAAACCAGAAATTGCGTATGGCTTTGTAGTTACATACAAATCTATTCTTTTTCATCAGGAACGAACCAGATTTCTGTCCTCCCTTTGAAAAAAAACTTGCACTTCCACCCCGATAAAAATGTATAACCACAATCTTGAGGGATTCGCAAAAAGAGCGAATTCATCAATTTTAAGCAGTGATGTGGTGCAAGTCTTAGCTGATTCACAGGCCAGTAAGCTTGCGAAATTTTCGGAATGTCCAGCTTTGCCGGTTTAAAAATACCCATTTAAGGAGACCGCAATCATGACCGTTGCCAAAAAAATAAGTGCTGCGATGCATGGATCATCATGGGTACGCAAGATGTTCGAAGAGGGCATGAAACTGAAACAAAAACACGGCGCCAGGAACGTGTTCGATTTCAGTATCGGGAATCCCAATTTGCCGCCGCCGGAGCAGTTCAGCACCACCCTTCGGGACACGGTGGACAGCTGCGGCCTCGGAGCCCATTGCTATATGTCCCAGGTGGGGTATCCCCAAGTCTGTGATGCCATCGCCGCCTATCTGTGTGAAGAGCAGGGAGTGACGGTCTCCGCCAAAGAGGTGGTCATGACCTGCGGGGCGGCCGGGGCACTGAATGTCATTCTGAAAACGCTGCTCGATCCCGGCGATGAAGTGATTTTGACCAAGCCCGTGTTTATCGACTATGGGGCGTATGTGGACAATCACGGCGGCACCACTCCGATTGTCGACTGTCGGCCCGACTTCATGCTCGATCTGGAGGCCATTGGATCAGCCATTAACGAAAAAACCAAAGCGATGATCATTAACTCGCCCAACAATCCTTCCGGCCAGATTTATTCGGAGGAAAATTTGCACGGCCTGGCCAAACTCCTGGAAGCACGCTCCAAGGCTCTCGGGCGCACCATCTACCTTTTATCGGACGAGCCCTATCGCAAAATTGTGTTCGACGGCCATCAGGTTCCGAGCATTTTCAAGGCCTATGCCCAGAGCATTATCGCAACATCATATTCCAAGGATCTTTCCATTCCCGGAGAACGCATCGGGTATGCGGCCGTAAACCCTGCGGCACAGTACCGCAAGGACATTATGGCCGGCATGGCGTTGGCGACGCGTATTTTGGGCTTCATCAATGCGCCGGCGCTCATGCAGCGGGTGATTGCGGAATTGCAGGGTATCAGCGTGGATATCGGGGCCTACCATAGAAAGCGTGAGCTTTTATGCCAGGGGCTTGCCGACGCCGGCTATGAATTCCTCAAGCCGCCGGGAACCTTTTACCTGTTTCCGAAAACGCCCATTGAAGATGATGTGGCCTTTGTCCAGGAGCTTCAAAAGGAATTGATTCTTACCGTTCCCGGCAAAGGATTTCTTTACCCGGGGTATTTCCGCATCGCTTTTTGTGTGGATGATGACACCATTATCAATTCGATGCCGGGTTTCAAGCGGGTGATGGATAGGTATCGATAGACCGGGTATTGGCGCCGGCGGTTTCTGTTGGTGGCACAATTGGACCAGGTGAGCAACCCGTTTTAGTGCCACTTAAGTACAACGGAGGATCAGCATCCCGGACTGTTTGAGTGCAGCGAGTTTCCGGGATGCGCGGAGTGGACTTTAGTGGCACTTAAACGGGATTGCGTATGGTCCAGTTGTGCCACCAACAGAAACCGCCTCCTGCGATGTGGTAATACCGAACTTCCGGCGTATAGGGTGCGGCCTTCAGCCGCGAGGGCATATTTGATGAACTGTCTGGACGAAAAGACGAGGGGGGAAAGATGAAGATACTGAAGATTGACCACCTGGGCATTGCCGTCAACAGCATTGATGATGGAAAAGAATTCTGGAGTGACGTTTTGGGCCTGGCTTTCGAAGGCAGCGAGACGGTGGCCGAGCAGAAGGTGACCACGGCGTTTTTCCCGGTGGGAGACAGCGAGGTGGAATTACTGGAGTCCACGTCCCCCGACGGCCCGGTGGCCAAATACATCGAAAAACGCGGTCAGGGCATCCAGCACGTCGCCTTCCGCGTGGAAAACATCGAGAAAGCCCTGGAAGAACTGAAAGCCAAGGGCATCCGCCTCATCGATCAGACGCCCCGGATCGGCGCCGGGGGGGCCAAGATCGCATTTTTGCATCCCAAAGCAACCCAGGGAGTCCTGGTTGAATTGTGTCAACGGGATTAAGGCGGGCCAAAGCGATCGGCCGTTTCTTGAGCTGAGCGCCTGAGCAACGCCAGGCGTACCCACCCCAAACCAAAAACCCAATACAAAAAATGGCGCTCTTTGCGCAAACCCACTGGGCGCCATTCAATTTATACTTGACACTTTGGATGGAAATATATAGAAATGGCTTAATATAGAAACATTGTTACTCAATACTGTCTCATGAAAAATAACTATATTATAATTAATAATAAAAACAGTAAGTAGTAGGCGTATTAAGTCGGTAATAGGATTTCCTAGAACCATATTTCAGCGACTCACTTTTTCCTCTTCTATGTTGCGGAAAGTGATCCGAGTGCCGCGGACGGCGAATTAAATAAAATAATACAGTATATTAACTAGGTAATAACAATGTTTACGTCTTTGCGACCCGAAGTTTACACCCGCCTTGAACAAGCCGTCCTGGATATTTTTTCCAACTCCGATTTTCATAAAGCCAATATTCGCGACGTGGCCAAGCGCGCCGGCGTCAGCTTCAGCACCATCTATAAGCATTGCGGCAGCAAGGAACGGCTGGTTTTTGCCTTCGTGGATATCTGGCTGGGCAAACTGACGGATCGAATCACTGATCATTTGCAGGGAATTGAGAATCTTAAGGAGAAGCTGCGCAAGGTGCTGTGGCTGCAACTGGATTATTATGAGCGTAATCCGGGCCTGGGGCGTATTCTGTTTATGACCCTTCCCATGGCCACCTGGATGGCGGATAAAACCTTTCAGCAGCGAAAAATGATCAATCTCTACCTGGAAGTCCTAAAAAAGGGGCAACAGGCCGGCATTCTCAATCCCAATGTGCGCGCAGGGGTGTTGCTCGACTATATGCTTGGCCTGGTGCAGCGGTTTTTTACCATGTGGGTCCAGCGCGGTTGCCAGGAAAGCCTGGCCGATCAGACCAGCGTGTTGTTCGAAATGGTCTGGCGGGGAATTACCAATCCTGACTGCGACCCGCGTGATTTATAGAATTTTGGCATTTTTATTCCGGTTGGGAAAAGGACCGGCACCGTCATTCCGGATTGCGGATCATCCTTTGGGGCAGATAGCGATCCAGTGTCCCGGCGGATTCGCGCCACGCCGCGTTGACCGAAATGACCGTTGGCGGTTCTTCTGCCACAGGATTAAACATGCCGATTGAGCGATCCGATGGGTGTATTGGCTATTTGAAAAGGTGGAATTCGGTTTTAAAATCCTAATTTAACCATTATTCAGCAAAGCCGAAAGGCGGCGGCCGACCAGCGTTCAGCGGCTATGAAGAATCTTTCGGTTGTTGTGCTAAAGGAGAATGCCATGTCCGATCGTCCCGGTGTAAACGAATGGAAGGAACTCGCTGCAAAACAACTCAGGGGCAAAACCCTGGATGAACTCACCTGGAGTTGCCCTGAAGGCATTGCCATAAAGCCGCTGTTTACAGCGGATGACCTCGAAGGCTTGGAGCATGTCGGCTCCATGCCCGGATTTTCGCCTTATGTGCGCGGTCCGATGGCCACCATGTATGCCGGCCGGCCGTGGACCATTCGACAGTATGCCGGATTTTCAACCGCCAAGGAGTCCAATGCCTTTTACCGCCGCAACCTGGCGGCCGGCCAGAAAGGACTTTCGGTGGCCTTTGATCTGGCCACCCACCGCGGCTACGATTCGGATCACCCGAGGGTGGTTGGCGACGTGGGAAAGGCCGGGGTGGCCATTGATTCCATAGAAGATATGAAGATCCTTTTTGACCAGATCCCCCTGGACCAGATGTCGGTCTCCATGACGATGAACGGAGCCGTTATCCCCATACTGGCCATGTATATCGTCGCTGCTGAAGAACAGGGCGTCCAGCATGCCCGGCTGACCGGAACGATTCAAAACGATATTCTCAAAGAGTACCTGACCCGCAATACCTATATCTATCCGCCGGGGCCGTCCATGCGTATCGTGTCGGATATTATCGCGTTCTGTTCCCAGAACATGCCGCGGTTCAATACGGTGAGCATCAGCGGTTACCATATGATGGAAGCCGGAGCCAATTCGGTGCTGCAATGCGCCTTTACGCTTGCCGACGGCCTGGAGTATGTGCGTGCGGCCCTGAACGCCGGGCTGAAAATCGATGAATTCGCACCGCGGCTCTCCTTCTTTTTCGGTGTCGGGATGAACTTTTTTATGGAAATCGCCATGTTGCGTGCGGCCCGCTTTCTGTGGGCCGATCTGATGAAGCAGTTCGATCCGCAGAATCCCAAATCCAGTATGTTGCGCACCCATGTGCAGACATCGGGCTGGAGTCTCACCGAGCAGGATCCCTACAACAATATCATGCGGACCACTCTGGAAGCTCTGGCGGCTGTCCTCGGGGGCACCCAGTCGCTGCACACCAACTCTTTCGATGAGGCCGTGGGGCTGCCCACCGACTTTTCGGCCCGCATCGCCCGCAACACCCAACTGGTGATCCAGGAAGAGTCCCAGGTGTGCCATGTGGTGGATCCTTTGGGCGGTTCATACTACGTGGAGGCGCTCACCGCAGCGGTGATCCGCGAAGCCCGCAAGATTATCGAAGAGGTCGAAGCCCTGGGCGGGATGGCCAAGGCCATTGAAACCGGCATGCCCAAGATGCGTGTGGAGGAGTCGGCCGCACGGCGGCAGGCGCGTATCGATCAAGGGCTGGATGTGATCGTGGGGGTCAACAAATACCAGATTGAAGACCGGCCCCTGGATGGGCTGCTGGAGGTGCCGGAAACAGTTCGCGATGAACAGGTGGCTCGGTTGGACGCCCTGCGTGCCGGGCGAAATGCCGATGCCGTGAGCAATGCTCTGGCCGCTGTCACCCAGGCGGCCGAAACCAATGGCAACCTGCTGGAGGTTGCTCTGGACGCCGTTCGGGCGCGTGCCTCGGTTGGCGAAATTTCCGATGCCATGGAAAAAGTCTTTGGCCGCTACGTGGCCACGACCCAATGTATTTCGGGAGTTTACGCCGCCGAGTACCAGGATCAGGCGGTGATTGCGGCCCTGCGCAAACGCACCGATCAGTTTATGGAGAAACAGGGGCGCCGGCCCCGTATCCTGATGACCAAAATGGGACAGGACGGCCATGACCGCGGGGTCAAAGTGGTGGCTACGGCGTTTGCCGATTTCGGTTTCGATGTGGACATCAGCCCCATGTTCCAGACGCCGGACGAAGCGGCCAAAATGGCTGTGGAGAACGATGTTCACCTGGTGGGCGTTTCCAGCCTGGCGGCCGGCCACAAGACATTGGTGCCTCAGCTGGTGGAGGCGCTGAACGCCCGGGGTGCCGGCGATATCAAAATTATCGTCGGCGGGGTCATCCCGCCGGCCGACTATGACTTTTTAAAGAAAGCCGGTGCGGTATGCGTATTCGGGCCGGGCACGCCGTTGATCCACTCGGCCAACCAGGTGCTCAACGCCCTGGAAAATTGATATGTACTGATGGTTTGGAACTCCACAATGGCATTGCAGCCTTTACACTATTACCAGGACGGCATCCTGTCCGGTGACCGTCGAATCCTGGCCAAAGCGATCACGCTGGTGGAGAGCACCCATGCGGCCCACCGTGAGCTGGCGCACCAGCTCATCGATGTCGTCCTGGAAAAAACCGGTAAAGCGATCCGGTTGGGTATTACCGGTGTGCCCGGGGTGGGCAAGAGCACGTTCATCGAGAGTTTCGGCATGATGCTCATCGAAAAAGGGTTGCGGGTTGCGGTGCTGGCCATCGATCCGTCCAGTTCCCGCTCCGGGGGCAGCATTCTGGCGGACAAAACCCGCATGGAGCGCCTGGCGGTGGCCGACAACGCGTTTATCCGCCCCTCTCCTTCGGGAGGCACATTGGGCGGGGTGTCCCGCATGACCCGGGAGTCGCTCCTGCTGTGCGAGGCGGCGGGATTCGATGTGATCATCGTTGAAACCGTCGGCGTGGGGCAGAATGAGGCGGCGGTGGCCGGCATGGTGGATTTCTTTTTCATTCTGATGCTGACCGGCGCCGGAGATGAGCTGCAGGGCATCAAAAAGGGGATCCTGGAACTGGCGGATGCGCTGGCGGTCAACAAGGCCGACGGCGATAATGCCAAGCGTGCGGAAAAGACGCGGCGGGAGCTGGAGCTGGCCATGCATTTCATGCAGCCGACAACCGCCACCTGGACTCCGCCGGTGCTCACCTGCAGTGCGGTGGAAGGCACCGGGCTATCGACCATTTGGCAGACCATTGAAGAACACCGCGGCAAACTGACGCGCACGGGTGAATTGGCCGAAAAGCGCAGGGACCAGGCGTTGCAATGGATGTGGTCCCTGATCCAGGAAGGTCTGACCGATCGGTTTCACCGTCATCCGGGCGTCCGGGCGAATCTGGGGGCAATCGTGGGCGGGGTCAGACGGGGCGAAATGGTCCCCACAACCGCGGCCAAACAGCTCCTTTTTTTGCTTGACAACGAAGATGCAGAACATAAAGAATAAATCTTTTTAACCTTAAGCAGCGCGCATGGTCCCGATCCAGTGCGGATTTGCCGCAGCGTGAGCATTGAATTGGATATGGGTTAGAATAATTCAAATTTGGAGAGGGGAAAGGAATTAATAATGGGTAACGTTGAAGACAAAATCCAAGATCTCAGGCAACGTGAAGCCAAAATCCTTGAGATGGGCGGCGACAAGCTGGTTGCCAAACATAAGGAAAAAGGCCGGCTGACTGCCCGGGAACGCTTAAACGTTCTGTTTGACAAAGGCACCTTTCGTGAACTCGATATGTTTGTGACCCACCGCTGCGTTAATTTCGGCATGGAATCGGTTGAGATTCCCTCAGACGGCGTGATTACCGGTCACGGACTTGTGGACGGGCGTCCCGTTTTTGCCTTTTCCCAGGATTTCACTTCGCGGGCCGGCAGCCTGGGTGAGATGCATGCCAAAAAGATTTGCAAGGTCATGGATCTGGCCCTTAAGGCCGGTGTGCCCTTTGTCGGACTGAACGATTCCGGCGGTGCCCGCATTCAGGAGGGGGTGGACGCCCTTTCCGGATTCGGTCAGATTTTCTACCGCAACTCCATTGCTTCGGGCGTCATTCCCCAGATTTCGGCCATCATGGGGCCCACCGCCGGGGGTGCTGTCTACAGCCCGGCCATGACCGATTACATTTTCATGGTCAAGAACAGCAGCTATATGTTTATCACCGGACCGGAGGTGATCAAGTCCGTTACCGGCGAGGAGATCACCTTCGAGGCGCTGGGCGGAGCAATGGCCCACAACGAGAAAAGCGGTGTGGCGCACTTTGCCTGTGAAAACGACAAGGACGCCATCAACCAGATCAAAATTCTGCTCTCTTACCTGCCGGCCAACAATATGGAGGATCCGCCCAAGGTCGACACCGGGGACGATCCCAAAAGAGCCGATGCGGCACTGGACAGCATTATTCCGGACAATCCCAACCAGTCCTATGACATGAAGGCGGTCATTCAATCCGTTGTGGATAATGGTGATATTTTCGAGCCCCATCAATATTTTGCTAAAAATATCATCGTCTGTTTTGCCCGACTCAACGGCCGGACGGTGGGGATCATCGCCAATCAGCCCATGGCGATGGCCGGCTGCCTGGACGTGGACGCCTCCGACAAGGCCACCCGCTTTATCCGTTTCTGCGATGCTTTCAACATTCCCCTGCTGACCATCGCCGATGTGCCCGGCTACCTGCCCGGCAGCAACCAGGAGTGGGGCGGCATTATCCGCCACGGGGCCAAACTGCTGTGGTGTTACTCGGAAGCCACCGTGCCCAAAATGTTGCTGGTCACCCGCAAAGACTATGGCGGCTCGTATCTGGCTATGTGTTCTAAGGACCTCGGCGCGGATATGGCCTTTGCCTGGCCCACGGCTGAAATTGCGGTGATGGGGGCCCAGGGTGCAGCCAACATTATCCACCGCAAGGAGATCAAGGGGGCGACCAACCCCAAGGCCAAGCGGGTGGAAAAGATCAAGGAATACGAAGACCTTTTCTCCAACCCATATTGTGCCGCCGCCCGCGGCTATATCGATGCCGTCATTCAACCCAGCGAGACAAGATCCCGGCTGATCGAAGCCCTGGAGATCATGTGCACCAAGCGGGAATTGCGTCCGCCCAAGAAACACGGCAATATCCCGATGTAGGATCATATACCGTTAACTCAAACCAAAATGGGTGAACCGATGGGAAATATGGAAAAGAAAATGGCCGCTGCCCTCGCCGCAGTCAGTGCCTACATGCAACAAGAACAGGAAGCTTATGCCGCCGCCCTGGCCGCTGCCACGGCACCGCTCCGGCCGCCGGCAATCGAGCTGAACCACTGGGGGCAAAGCGGGCGTCAGAGCATGATGGCTATGCGCAACCTGATGCAAATGAAAGCGTTTGATCGCTTCCGATAGCTTTTACAGATTAACGACTTAGCCAGAGGAGACCTTACGATGAGCGACCAAGTTAAAATGACCACCATGAATTACGACAAGGACCGCCCCAAAGCGGAAAACCCCGTTAAGGTGATGGATCTGAGCTTGCGCGACGGCCATCAATCCCTGTTTGCCACCCGCGGCCGCACCGAGGACATGATTCCCGTGGCCGAACTGATGGACCAGGTGGGGTTCTGGGCGGTGGAAACCTGGGGTGGCGCCACCTTTGATACCATGCACCGCTTTCTCAATGAAGATCCCTGGGAGCGCATCCGCACTCTGAAACGCTATTTCAAAAAAACGCCCTTTTCTATGCTGCTGCGGGCCCAGAACCTAGTGGGCTACCGCAACTATGCCGACGATGTGGCCAACGCCTTCATGGACCGCGCCTGTGAAAACGGAATGGACATCTTCCGTACCTTCGACGCCCTGAACGACTACCGCAACTTCCAGACTGTGGTGCCCAAGATCAAAGAATACGGCAAGCATTTCCAGGGCTGTATCTGCTATACCATGACCGAACCGCGTTTGGGCGGCGAGGTATACAATCTGGACTACTACGTCAACAAGGCCAAAGACCTTGAGGCCATGGGCGCAGACTCCATCTGTATCAAGGACATGGCCGGCCTCATCGCTCCCTATGATGCCTATCAGATTGTCAAGGCCCTCAAGGCCGCCGTTAAGCCGCCCATTCACCTGCACAGCCATTTTACTTCCGGCATGTCTCCCATGAGCCACCTGAAAGCCATCGAGGCCGGCGTGGATATCATCGACACCTGTATGTCGCCATATGCCTACCGCACCTCCCATGCTGCCGTGGAGCCGCTGATCATGACCCTGCTGGGCACCAACCGCGACACCGGTTTCGACATCAGGCTGATGGCCCAGATCAACGAGATCTTCGAAAAGAAGGTGATGCCCAAGTACAAGCACTTGCTGGACGACTCCAAGATGTCCATCATCGATATCAACGTATTGCTGCACCAGACCCCGGGCGGAATGCTTTCCAACCTGGTGAACCAGCTGCGCGACATGGATGCTTTGGACAAGATCGACGAGGTTTACAAGGAACTGCCCAGGGTCCGCAAAGATCTCGGCCAGATTCCCCTGGTAACCCCCACCAGCCAGATCGTGGGTATCCAGACCGTCAACAACGTGCTGTTCGACACACCGGAAGAGCGCTACAAGATGATCACCGGCCAGGTCAAGGATCTGTGCTATGGCCTTTACGGAAAGACCGCCGTGCCCATCAATGCCGAAGTGCAGAAAAAGGCCCTCAAGGGCTATGAGCGCGGCGAAGAGCCCATCTCCTGCCGCCCGGCGGAAGTTCTGGAGCCTGAACTGGAAAAGGCCAAGGAAGAGATCGGCGATCTGGCCGCAGACCTGGATGATCTGGTGCTCTATGCCATCTACCCGGTTACCGGGCGCAAGTTCCTGCAATGGAAGTACGGCGTTGAAGCGCCGCCCGAGTCCGTTAAAGCGATTACCCTGGATCAGGTCAAGGCCAGGGATGAATTGATCAAGAAGGCCAAAGCCGGCGAATTGATTGAAAAGAAACCCGGCAGTCCGGCCAAGGGTGACGCGATGCGGACCTTCAATGTTTTCGTGGACAATGAATACTTCAACGTGGAAGTGGAGCCCACCGGCGGCGCGCCGGTGATTTCCCTGCCGACAGGCGGTGTTCCGACAGCGGCCCCCACAGTTGCACCTGCACCAGTGGCTGCCGTGCCGGCTGCTGCACCGGCGGCGCCGGCCGCTGCCGATAAACCGGCCGCTGCTCCTGCCGCAGCCCCGGCCGCCGCAGTGGACGGAACCCCGATGAATGCGCCCATGCCCGGCATGATCGTCAGCTATGAAAAGAACGTGGGGGATGCGGTGAGCGAAGGCGAGACCGTGTTGATCCTCGAGGCCATGAAAATGGAAAACGCCCTGGCAGCACCTTGCAGTGGTACCATTCAGGCCATTAATTACAAAAGCGGCGATTCGGTGGCCAAGGGCAATGTGCTCTGCATCATCGGGTAGACCGCAACTGCAGATGCGTATGGTGTATGGGCCGGTGCCCGGCAGAAGCCCATGCTTATCATTGTAATTCATTGTTCCTTTGTCTATTAAAATAACTGTGTAGGAGCGGCTGCCCCGCGATACGCAACGGCGCAGGATGGAAAGTCGCGGCCAAAGCCGCTCCTGAACGGTTAACAACTTTAAATCCAAAAATATTCATTAAAGGAGAAATGAGGCATATCCATGAAAATTCATGAATACCAAGCCAAGGAACTGTTCCGCAATAACGGTGTGGCCGTGCCAGATGGGGCCGTGGCCTTCACTGTGGCGGAAGCCAGGGCGGCAGCAGAAAAACTGGGGGCCTATCCGGTTGTGGTGAAAGCGCAAATCCATGCCGGTGGTCGCGGCCTGGGCGGCGGCGTCAAGGTGGCCAAAACTCCCGAAGAGTTTGACACCTATGCCGACAGTATTTTAGGCATGAACCTGGTGACCAAGCAGACGGGTCCCGGGGGCAAGCGGGTCAAAAAACTGCTCATCGAACAGGGCCTGAACATCGCCAAGGAGCTCTACCTGAGCATCCTTCCGGACCGTGCCACGGCCAAGATGATCATTATGGCCAGTGAAGCCGGCGGCATGGACATCGAAGACGTGGCCGAAAAAACACCCGAAAAGATCATCAAGGTTTACGTGGATCCCAATGTGGGCATTCAAGGCTACCATCTCCGGTCTGTGGCTTTCGGGCTCAACATGCCCAAGGCGTGTATGAAGCCGTTTACCGTGCTTTTGAAAAATCTGTTCAACCTGGCGGTAAATTACGATTGTTCTCTGGTGGAAATCAATCCGTTGGTGCTGACTGCGGAAAACGATGTCATCGCTCTGGACGGTAAGATGGACTTTGACGACAATGCCTTGTACCGCCATCCCGATGTCCAGCAATACCGCGATCTGGATGAAGAAGACCCCACAGAAGTGGAGGCTTCCGGGTTCGGCCTGAACTATATTCACCTGGGTGAAGGCGGCAATGTGGGCAATATGGTCAATGGCGCCGGACTGGCCATGGCTACAATGGACTGCATCAAGTATGCCGGCGGCAAACCGGTCAATTTTCTCGATGTGGGCGGCGGTGCGAGTGCCGAGCAGATTGAAAACGGCTTTCGTATTCTGCAAAGCGACGAAAACGTCAAAGCCATCCTGATCAATATCTTCGGCGGTATCCTGCGGTGCGACAGGCTGGCCAATGGCGTGGTTCAGGCCGCCCAGAAAGTGGGCATGCGCGTTCCGGTGATCATCCGTATGGAAGGCACAAACCTGAAAGAGGGACGCAAAATCCTGGCGGAATCCGGCCTGGAGCTGATCAATGCCAAGGACCTCAAAGATGCCGCCGAGAAACTCCAGGCCGCTATCCAGTAACCGACACCATAAACAAGCGAGGATTGTACAGTGAGCATATTTGTCAACAAAGATACGAAACTTCTGGTGCAGGGCATTACCGGGAAAGAAGGCCAGTTCCATGCCCGTGCCTGCGTGGATTATGGGACCCAGGTCGTTGCCGGCGTGACGCCCGGAAAGGGCGGCCAGAAAATGGATGAAGTCCCTGTTTTCAATACCGTTGCCGATGCCGTCAAGACCACCGGGGCCAGTGCCAGCATGATATTCGTGCCGCCGCCTTTTGCCGCCGACGCCATCATGGAGGCCGCGGATGCCCTGGTTCCCCTGATCGTTTGTATCACCGAGGGCATTCCGGTGATGGACATGATGCGGGTGAAGAACTACCTCAAAGACAAGCCGGTGCGTCTTATCGGCCCCAACTGTCCCGGTGTCATCACCCCGGGAGAGTGCAAGATCGGCATCATGCCGGGGGTTATTCACAAACCGGGAAAGATTGGTGTCGTTTCCCGATCCGGCACCCTGACCTATGAGGCGGTGCATGCCCTGACCCTCACCGGACTGGGGCAGACCACCTGCATCGGCATCGGCGGAGACCCGGTCAACGGAACCAACTTCATCGATTGTCTCGAACAATTCCAGGCGGACGACGCCACCCAGGGCATCGTCATGATCGGCGAGATCGGTGGAGATGCGGAAGAAAAAGCCGCGGCCTATATTAAATCCAATGTAACCAAGCCGGTGGTGGGTTTCATTGCCGGGCTGACCGCACCGCCGGGACGGCGCATGGGTCATGCCGGCGCTATTATCAGCGGCAGCAGCGGCACCGGCCAGAGCAAGGTGGCTGCCATGAAGGCCAACGGCATTCATGTGTGTGAGAACCTGGCCTATCTAGGGGATGTGTGTGCCGAAACTTTTGGGTAATGATTCGGACGACGTTGTAATCTGGTTGAATAGAGTGCGTGAATATTAAAAGGGCGGAGTTTATCTCCGCCCTTTTAGCATAATAGGGGAGCGCGTTTTACCCATTTCTTTTGGCGAATGCGCGGCGGTGCCAGGGCTTCCCCATTTATAATCTGCTGAAATAAAAAAACAATATATCTAAATGGTGGCAAAACAGCCCGCATCCAACGGCTTGGGCTGTCGGACGCAGGGGTCTGTCTTTCCGAATTTGTTTGATGACAAAGGAGACAGCTTTTGTTTTACGGTGGATGTTGTTTATCATGTTGATATTGAAAAGCGGATGTTTTTCAGGTTATGGTCATAAGCTCGAACGGACGAAGTTGAGCTACAAGAGGCGATCAGAGCGAGGGACTGCCCGGGCACTCCGTGAGCAACAAGTTTTAGTGCCGCTTAAGTGCAATGGAGGATCAGCGTTCCGGACTGTCTGAGCGTAGCGCGTTTCCGGGACGCCCGGAGTGTACTTTAGTGGCACTTAAACGACATTGCGTGGGATGTTCGGACAGTCCCTCGCTCTGATCGCCGGCTCGTGAAATCAAATGCCTTTTCTGCAGGGGCAGCAGTTTTCCAATACAGGTGATTGACTATGCATGAAATGGGATTGGCCACCGAGATTGTCCGTATCGTAACCGACTCTATACCGCCGGATATAACGGACCCCAAGGTGGTGCGGATCAACCTGAAAGTGGGCAAACTGGCCGCCGTGGTGGCCCAGAGCCTGCTTTTCTGTTTTGAAATTGCGGCCAAAGAGACCCCCGCACAAGGGGCTCAGCTCAATATTGAAGAGATCGCCGTTTCGGCTCGTTGCCATTCGTGCGGAGAGATTTGGGAGTTTTCGGAGCCCGTTTTTCAATGCCCCAAATGTTGCGGCACCAAGGTGGAGATGCTTTCCGGCCGGGAGCTGGATATCGAATCCATAGAACTTGAAGAGGAAGAATAGACCTATGTTTAGCCTGTATCGTTCACAACGCCGTTTTCATCACGATCCCAATCGCCCCCATCACCATCACGATGAGGGCGGGGCGGTCATCGAATCCCACGGAACCGGTACCCGCAAAATCCAGGTGGTGCGCAACGTACTGGACGCCAACAACATGATGGCGGATCGACTGCGCCGGAATTTCAATGATCACCAGGTCTTCGTATTGAATGTGATGAGTTCTCCGGGATCGGGAAAAACCACCACCCTGATTCGCACCTTGAAATCCATTATGCCGGAGTACAGATGTGCCGTGATTGTAGGAGACATCTGCTCCACCCACGACGCCGACAAGTTGGCCCAAAGCGGTTCCCCGGTGATCCAGATCAATACGGACCAGTTCGGCGGTGAGTGTCACCTGGCGGCCCATGTCATCGAAACGGCGGTGGCGGCCCTGAATCTTCACGACATTGATCTGCTTATCGTGGAAAACATTGGCAATCTGGTCTGTCCGGCGGAATTCGACATCGGCGAAGACCTCAAGGTGGTCGTGCTCAGCGTCACCGAAGGCGAGGACAAGCCCATTAAATACCCGCTGATGTTCAGGGTATGCGACGCAGCCCTGATCAACAAGATCGATCTGCTGCCCTATCTCGACCTGGACCTGAAAATGGTTGAAGACAGCATTCGACGGGTCAAACCGGACATGGAGATTTTCCCGATTTCAGCGAAAAGCGGCGAAGGTTTAGACGCCTGGTTGGCGTGGTTGAAAAGGCAGGTGGCGGGAAAGCGCGCAAAATAACAAAGCTCAAAATCCAAATATCAAATTGTTGATGAGAGCCGATTTTAAGATAAAATCGGTAGAATCCCACATTTGATATTCGGGTTTGTCGTTTTGCCCGACAGCTTTGACATTGGTTAACGCAGTGCCGGGGTGCTAAGTAACAATCCCACATGCCCCCTTGGCCCTTCCCCAGAACGGCGACATTTTGCGCAGTCTTTCAATGATGGGTGGCATTTTCTCGATGATCAAGTCGATTTCTTCTTCGGTGTTGTAAATACTCAAGCTGAAACGAATGGAGCCGTGGGCTGCAGTAAATGGAACGCCCATGGCGCGCAACACATGGGAGGGCTCCAGAGATCCGGATGTGCAGGCCGATCCGGAAGATGCGCAGATGTTGAATTCGTCCATCATCAGCAGTATGGCCTCGCCTTCCACATATTCAAAGGCGATGCTGGATGTATTGGGCAGCCGGTTTTGGGTGTCGCCGTTGACCATTGAGGCGGGGATTTTTTCCAGCAGCGATTTTTCCAGTTTATCGCGCAGCGCCCTGACCTTGCTGTTCTCTTCCTGCATGTACCTGGCGGCCAGTTCGGCGGCCTTTCCCAGACCGACAATGGAGGCTACGTTTTCAGTCCCGCCTCGCCGGCCGTGTTCCTGGTGCCCACCCAAAAGAAACGGGGCGAACTTGGTTCCCCGCCGGACATATAGGGCGCCTATGCCTTTGGGGCCGTGCAGTTTGTGTCCCGACAGCGAGAGCATGTCCACATGGCTGTTTCCCAAGTCGATAGGCAATTTCCCCACGGCCTGAACGGCATCGGTATGAAAAACGGCGCCGTGACCATGCACTTTTTCGGCGATTTCTTCAATGGGGAAGATAACGCCGGTCTCATTGTTAGCCCACATCAGACTGACAATGGCAGTGTCGTCCCTGAGATTGGCGTAAAGGAAATCCAGATCCAGGTGGCCCTTGCCGTCTACGGGAACGAAAGTGGTCCGGTAGCCGTTATGGGAGAGGTATTCGGCCAGGTTCTTTACGGCAGGGTGCTCGACCTTGGATGTGATGATGTGGCGTTTTTCCGGGTTGCTGCGCAGGGCGGCCCAAATGGCCGTGCTGTCGCTCTCGGTGCCGCATGAGGTATAGACGATTTCTTCTGGCCTGGCGCCAAGGAGATCGGCCAGTTTTGTCCGTGCTTCCTTGATCTTCATGCCCACATTGCCGCCAAAGGTGTGCATGCTGGACGGGTTGCCGTAAAACTGGGTAAAGTAGGGCAGCATTTCTTCCACGACTTCCGGAGCGACCTGGGTGGTCGCATTGTTGTCCATGTAAATCGGTTTCATCAAGACACCTCCTCGACCACCAGGGTGTTGGTCACAAGTTCCTTAAGTTTGGACTCCACATAATTTTTGAGGGTGACTTGGGACATGGCGCAGGATGCGCATGTGCCGATCAGTTTGACCAGAACGCGATCGCCGTCCACGTCCACCAGTTTGATGTCGCCGCCGTCTTGCTTGAGGGCCGGTTTGATTTCTCTTTCCAGCGTCTCTTCGATCAGTTTGATTTTTTCGATATTGGTCAGTTTTTTGGCTTTCTTTTTGATCGGTGTACCGGTAACGGTGGCAATGATCGCTTCAATTTTTTCATGACACTTGCCGCAGCCACCGCCTGCCTTGATATAATTGGTGATTTCCTCGACGGTTTTCAGCGAATGTTCTTTCAGCGCCCGTTCAATCTGCAGATCAGTCACCCCGAAACATTCACATACCAGGTTGCCTTCGGGTTTTTTTTCGGGTTCGCCGAGGTAACAGGCGATGGCCTTTTCCAACGCTTCCTGCCCCATTACCGAGCAATGCATTTTTTCTTTGGGCAGGCCGCCGAGAAATTCGGCAATCTGGTCATTGGTGATCTGCTGGGCCTCTTCCACCGTTTTTCCGATGACCATTTCCGTCAACGCCGATGAAGAGGCGATGGCGCTGGCGCAGCCGAACGTCTGGAATTTGGCATCCGTAATTCGGTGGTCTGCACCGACTTTAATGGTCAATTTCAATGCATCTCCGCAGGACAGGGACCCAACCTCGCCCACACCGTCAGGGTTCTGGATTTCGCCCACGTTGCGCGGATTAATGAAATGTTCTTTTACTTTGTCCGTATATTCCCACATATCAGCCTCCCAGACCGAATTTCAGCAATGTCATTAATTTTTAGCGTGATCACACCCACCTGTGCGGCAGCGGCGCCCCGCCGCGACATCTCGAGCAAATCAATCTTCTGTTGCGGCAGGGCGCCGCTGCCATAAACTGAACAGGCATTACGGTCATGACCCTGTATTTTTATGTTCAAATTTTTGATGAACTGGTAAAAAGGTTATTTATCGGGAATGAATTTGTTCTTTTTACGAATCCATCAATTCTTAACGGCATAGATTATAAGCATGATTTTCGGAATGCAAAGCCATTGCCGAAGGTTGAAGCCAGGCGACGGAAGGTATAGGGTAAAAGAAAAAAGGGGGGCACTATGGATATCCGAAAAGCGGTTTTTGCCGGCAGTTGGTACCCGGAACAGGCGCCGGCATGCGAAAAAGCCATTTCCGGGTTTCTGGCTCAGGGGGCAGGGGCGCCAACAGGGGGGGCCTCTTTCATCGGCGGAATCGTACCGCATGCCGGCTGGATTTACAGTGGTCGGATTGCCTGCAATGTAATTCACCGTCTTAAAGAAGCCGATCCGTTGGACCTGGTGGTGATTTTCGGCATGCACCTTCATCCGGAGTCTTCCAATTATATGATGGACAGCGGAGCGTGGGAAACCCCCTTTGGCCCGTTGCCGGTGGCGGAGGATCTTGCCGGATACTTAAAAGCCCATTTTTCTTTCCAGCGGGAAACCCCGAAACATTTTGTTCAGGACAATACCATCGAAGTCCAGATGCCGTTCGTAAAATATCTTTTGTCTCCGGCAACCGTTCTGGCCTTGGGCGTTGCACCCAGAAAGGATTCTCTCGAGATCGGTCTCGCTGTGGCCGACTGGGCGGTCAAATTCGGCAAACGGTTGAAGTTGGTCGGATCGACAGATTTGACGCATTATGGCAGCAATTATGGTTTTACCGATCATGGAACAGGTCAGAAAGCGCTGGATTGGGTGCGCCAGGAAAATGACCGGCGCCTGATAGACGCCCTGCTGGCCATGGCGCCGCAGCAGGTTTTGGCAGAAGGCCTCGATCATCAGAATGCATGCTGTTGCGGTGCAGCAGCCACAACCCTGGCTGCCGCCAGTCGGCTGGGGGCAAAGCAGGCCCGGCTCCTTGAATATGCTACAAGCCATGATGTGAGTCCCGGGGACAGTTTCGTGGGATATGCCGGCGTGGTATTCGGGTAATCATTGGGCGACTGCTGTTGCAAAAAAAGCCAGCACCGAATACTCGGGCTGGCCTTTTTGAGTGGTTTTCACCGGGTTAGCGAGTTGTCTAATTCCCGGTTTCGATATCAAGGTATCTCTGATACTGGGCTTCACTCTGGCTGCTGTGCCAGTGGCCCACGCCTTCCGATGCGTATACATTGGCAGCGCCGATGAAGAACAGGGCTGCAGTGGCGACAATCAGGCTGAGTTTTTTAAGGGTATTTTTCATGGTAGCCTCCATATTATTTCGATCCAATTGAATGTTCATGAAACCAACATTTGAGTGTACAGTCGAACCGGCCCCATTATCCTTACACGCATTCATGAAATATTTTTTGCGCCAACCTGAATGAAACCGGATGACTTGCGGTTGCCAGAAAACAGATTAACTTATTGGCGATATTGGCCGATAATGTGCATACAAACCTGACTGTCAGGTTATAGACCGTTGCTCAGGATCATTGGACCGATACATTTCACGGCATTTCAGCGACATAGGTTTTTTGCTGAAATTCGGGCAGGGTCAATTAAAAGAAAGAGGTGTCATCAATATGGCGATTTTGAATTATTTGCGCAAAATGCTGAAGCGGCAGGCGAACGGAAAGCCGATGGAATATGTTCGAGCGGATCGATGTCCTGCCAATGCAATGGCGCATCCCCCTGCACCTGAAAATTCAGAGCAACCGGAAGCCGAGATTGATCTTACGCATCAGGCGGATCTCGAAGGCTATGCCCGGGGCTTGAGTGTTTCAAAAGAGTCCATCGAACGATGGATATCGTCAGGCCTGCTTATGCCGCAAGAGATGCAAGTTGCTGAAAAGTTGGTTAAAATAATGAATAAACACTAAATCGGAATAAAATCGCTACCGGGGCCCAAAAAAAATTAAAGCCCACGGCCCAAATGCCGATATACGCATACAGAGACTTCGCGGGGGAGTCTCTAGAGATATATTAATTTATATCTTCCTTTAGCCGGCGGGGCGGCGTGAGCCGCCCCGTTTTCTTTGTGGGCCCCAACCGGCTGTTCGCAGATCCCATTGCTTCGATGTTTTGTCCAGCCGCACTGTCCTGAAATGTCCATTATCGTTTACGGTCCTTGGGCCTTATGCTAAATATATTCAAGGCAGGCGGTGGTGCTGATTACGAGCAATTCACCGGTAATCGGAGTCGATAATGATCAACCTCTGGAACCGGCAATTAAACGCGACCGGCATAGGCGTGTTGATTATTGCCGCCGTCATTTCCTGTGGAATGGGAGGGCGCCCTTCTCCAAAGAATACCCCCCTGTCTTTGAAGTCGCTTTATTCCACCTACCGAATTCCTTCGATCTGTGGTGTCGCTCCTGATTGGGACGGACAGACAGTAACAATCAAGGGATACCTCGATTTAAACAACATTTTTGATAAACAGCGCTACCCCCGGCTTGTCTACGAAAAATTCAAGGTGCTGGATCGGCAGGGCAGATCTATTGAAGTGTGGGTCGATGTTGCTGACAGTCGAGCGGTTTTTTCTGCCTTATCCCAAAAACGGAATTCCCAGGTTGTCATTCGGGGCCGCCTGGCTGCCGTCGAGATGCCTATTGCAGGCCAGTGTCTTCTGGGGGCCAAGGTATGGATAAATGATTCTTCCCAAATTCAATAGGCCATCGGCTGGTATGGTTTTGTATTTTTATCATCTTATTTTGGCGGGCGTTCTGGCTGTGGTTGTGCCGTCAGCCGCCCGGTGCGAGGACGTGACATTTGAGGCTGCCAGCCGGGTGGCGCACGGCCAGATAGCGCAGCATATGGCTGTTTTCGGAAGCTGGCACGGTGCCGCAGCCCCGGCGATTGTCAGCCATGAGATCATTGCAAAAGAGGGACATACGGTGGCGTATCATTTTCGCGTTCAGCCCAGTGGCTACGTGATCGTCGCCGCTGTCGACGAGGTGAGTCCGGTCCCCTTTTATTCGACGCGCTCCACTTTCGACCTGGATCGTGGAAATAACCTTAAGACACTGGAATCATGGATATTATTTCGATTGACCAATAAGTTTGAAGCGGTCAGGCGTTTTCGTAACCGCGCAGCTGACGCTGCTGCGGGTTCGGGTTCAATAAAAAATTCCGGCCGGGTCCGAAATGCCTGGCGCTATTTTAACCGTTTGAGTGCTGCCCAAGACGCAGGCATATCCTTAAAAGCCGCGTCAACAAATGTGGCCGGCGACTCCGAAACAATCATTCGCGGCGCTATTGTTGCGCCTCTGCTCACAACCATCTGGGGGCAGGCGTCACCTTATAATTCCCAAACGCCTGATGACGGCTGTTCCAGTGGCCACACCCTTACCGGTTGTGTGGCCACAGCCTGGGCACAGACGCTCAAGTATTGGCAGTGGCCGCCTCAGAGTGTTGGCGGCCAGGGTACGAATACATACGTCTGGGAAGGTGCGACGGTTACCGAAAGTCTGACCCTAGATTTTTCAAATACCGAGGCCTATGACTGGGGCAATATGGCCGATGACCTAAGTGTGTCCGGCACCACCCAAGAGCAAATCGAAGCAGTGTCAATGCTGATGTATTATATGGCTGTGGTGGCAAATATGGATTTCGGATGTCCCGAGTCCGCCACCGGGTCGGCGAGCGGGGTTTGGGCGGATGAGGTGTTGAGCGAGCACTTCAGATTCAAATCGCTCACTGCAGCATACAATCGCCGCTACCTTGCCGATTATTCTGCCGCGGAATGGTTTTCAATGATCAAGGCGGAACTGGATGCAGACCCCGCCCGGCCAGTGATTTTTTCTATGGGTTCGCCTGCCGGTTGGCATGAGGTGGTGATTGACGGTTATCAAGAGGGGGTCACCGACAAGGTCCACATCAACTTCGGCTGGGAGGGGGCCAGTGATGCCTACTACGACATCACCGATGATGATGATTTTAATACGGGTTCCTTCGACTGGGATGTGGTCGATCAGCAGGTGATGGTGATCGGGATCGAACCGGACAACAACCCGCCGGTAGTCCAGGCGGGTGATGATCTCATTGTCGAGGAGGAGGCTGTGGCTACGCTGTCCGTGGCCAATGTATCAGACCCTGAAGGCGTTGGTATAAGCAGCTATTTATGGACCCAGATCAGTGGCCCCATTGCGGTTATCGTCGATGCGACAACCCCGACGCCCACCATTACCACAAGCAATGTGGACGAAGTGTCTCAGCTGGTTTTTCAGGTCAGGGTCACCGATCTGAACCGGGCCTGGGCTACCGATACCTGCACCGTGACCGTGAACAACACGGACGCATCGGTGGCTCCTCCCGTACCATCTTCAGGCGGCGGCGGTGGTGGCGGTGGTGGGTGTTTTATCGATTCGTCATTTCCTGAAACCCTGTTCTGAAACCTGACTCGACAAAAGGTCAGCCATGAAAATGCGTTCCATTTCAACAGGCAATTGGCTGGATTCAAACTGTTGAACGCCATCGGCGCCCGGGGGGCGCAGGCTGATATTTGACGCGTGCAGGGCCAGGCGCTTAAGCCCGCATTTTTTTTCCAGATATCGGCACGCCCGCAGTGATCCGTAGCGGCGGTCACCAAGCAATGGATGGCCGGCCAGGGCGGCATGACGTCGTATTTGATGGGTGCGTCCGGTGATTAGGCGGCAATCGATCAGGGTGTAGTGGCGGCTTTGTTTCAACACCCGGTATTCAGTGCAGCATGTTGAGCGGAAACCTTTACCTTGAATATTGCGCCGGCCTGCCGATTGCGGGGTCAGAGGCCACTTCCAGATGCCCTCGTCTCCCGTTTTAAACCCAACCCCGTGAACCAGAGCCAGATAGTGTTTGGTCACTTGATTCGACGAAAACATCGCTGAAAGGGCTTTGAACACGTCCCTTCTGCAGGCCAGCATAATCACCCCGCTGGTTTCTTTGTCCAGCCGGTGGACCGGATGCAGTCCAAAGCCGGGATCCAGACCGATGGTATCGTGATGGCTCGCGTCACTGTCCAAATACTTGGTCAAGCGTGAGCACAGGTCCCGCCCGGGATCGTTGTGCACACTTATTCCGCCGGGTTTGTCCACCAGCAGCCATCCGGTGCCGAATGCGATAACCGGAAAAGGGGACCCCTTCATGACGCACGTTGATCGATATGGCCGGCCAGCCGGCATGCCAGGCCGATCCCTGTGCTTTGCTGCATGAAAGCGACGATTTGGCGGGCCAGGTCGTGGCCCAGGCCGGTCTCTTCATCGATGAGGATGTTGGCGCCTGCATTTTTCAGATGATCGTAATAGCGGTTGTACCGGCAGCGGGCGGCGATGGGCAGCTCGGCCTTCATGCCGCGCATGGTTTCAACGATGCGTATGGCGCTGGCAGGATCAGGAACCGTTACCACCGCCATGCAGACTTTTTGAAATTCGGCATGCAGCAAAACATCTTCACTGCCGGCATCCCCCAGGTACACCTTGATGTCCATTTCACGGCCCTTGATGCGGCTTTGGGGATTGGTGTCGATAACCACCGGTTCCAGGCGGGCTTGTTTCAACTGCCGGACCACCTCCTGTCCGGCAGGCCCCAGCCCCACCACCAGTACCCGGTCCGGGGATTCCGCCTTCAGGGCCTGGCTCTGAAGCGTCATTGTGGAATGGCGCCCGATGATGACTGCCAATAGTCGATCGGCCAGCGGAAAGGCCTGGCTGACCATGTAGGGGGCGGCAAACATCAGGGCGATGATGACCGAAACCAGCAGGTCGAAGCCATCGTCGCCCAACAAGTTGCCATCGCGTGCGGCGACGGCCAGCACCAGTGAAAACTCACCCACCTGCGCCAGGGTGATGCCCGTGGCCAGGGCGTGACGATTGTCCAGACGGAAAAGACGGCCGACGCCAAAAATAAGAAGCGACTTAAGTAGGAATATGGCCATGGCTGCGGCAACGATCCAGTGGATGTGGGTGAGAAACCAGATCGGTTTGGCCAGCATGCCCACGGAGGCGAAAAACAGGGTGACCATGATGGTTCGCACGGCGCTGATATCGGCGCGGATTTGGGTGGCATAGGGGGATTCGCCCAGCAGCATGCCGGCCACAAAAGCGCCCAGGGCAGGGGAAATACCCAGGGCATGGGCGCCCCAGGAGGCCCCCAGCGCCACGGCGATGGCGAGCAGGACGGTGAGTTCCCGATTGGCAAAGACGCCGTGGCTGGCCAGAAACAGGGGCACGAGGTGATGGAGAATAGCGTATAAAACCAGCCCCAGTCCAGCGGCCGAGGCGATGATGGTGGTGACGTGCCGGAAAATGCCGGTCTGGGCGGTTTCAGGGTTGAACAGGCTGACCATCAGCACCAGCGGCACGATGGCGATGTCCTGCATGAGCAGGATAGCCAGACAAGCCCTGCCGCGCACAGAATCGATTTCGCTGCGTTCCACAAGCACGCGCATGACCACCGCCGTGGAGCTGAGCGCTACGATGGCGCTCACGGCAAGCATCTGGGGAAAATTGAACCAGGGCATCAGCAGGAATGCGGTTGCTGCCATTGTGGCGGCAACCTGAAGCGTTCCGCCGCCAAAGGCCATGCGGCCCATCTGCATCAGGCGCTTGAAGGAGAATTCCAGCCCGATGGAAAAGAGCAGCAGGGAGACACCCAGCTCCGCCGATTGATTGACGGCTTCGGTATTGAACATCAGGGGGCCGATGATGGTGCCGGCCAGCAGGTAGCCCACGATGGGGCTTTGCCGCAGGCGCTGGGCCATGGCTCCCAGTACGAAAGCCGTACCCAGCAGCATGGCCAGTTCCATTAGAAAAAACCAAATGTTCAAAGTGGCTCCTTTATGGCGACTGCTATCCTTTGCGCTTCAGTTTAGCCCAGGTGTCCCGCAAGGTAGCGGTTCGATTGAACACCGGGTGGCCCGGCGTGGAATCTTTTAGATCGGCACAAAAATAGCCCAGGCGCTCGAACTGGTAAACTTCGCCCGGGGCGGCTTGCGCAAGGCCGGGTTCCAGTTTGCATTGCACAAGGGTTTCAAGGGAGTCGGGGTTGATAAAATCCTTGAATGTTTTGCCCTCAATTTTTTCATCGGGGTTTTCCTTGGTGAAAAGGCGGTCGTAGAGCCGGACCTGGGCATCCAGCGCATGCTGTGCCGAAACCCAGTGGAGTGTGGCTTTGACCTTGCGGCCGTCGGGTGCGTTGCCGCCCCGGGTGGCCGGGTCGTAGGTGCAGCGCAGTTCGGTTACCGCTCCGGTGTCCGGGTCCTTGATGGCCTCCCGGCAGGTGATAAAGTAGGCGTAGCGCAGGCGTACTTCACGCCCGGGGCCAAGGCGGAAGAACTTTTTGGGCGGGTTCTCCATGAAGTCTTCCTGTTCGATGTACAGAACTCTGGAGAAGGGGACCATACGGGTCCCCATGGTATCATCTTCGGGGTTGTTGACGGCCTCCAGTGTTTCAATCTGGTTTTGCGGGTAGTTTTCGATGACCACTTTCAGCGGCCGCAGAACAGCCATTGCCCGAGGTGCCCGCCGATTGAGATCTTCACGGATGGTATGTTCCAGCAAAGCGATATCCACCGTGCTGTTGGCCTTTGCCACCCCGATGCGTTCGCAGAACGTGCGGATGGCCTCCGGCGTATAGCCCCTGCGGCGAAAGCCTGCAATGGACGGCATGCGGGGGTCGTCCCATCCGGAGACGTGGTTTTCATCCACCAACTGGATCAATTTGCGTTTGCTCAAAACCGTATAGCTCAAATTCAAGCGGGCGAATTCATATTGGCGGGGACGACACGGGACGCTGACCTGGTCCAGCACCCAGTCGTACAGGGCGCGGTTGTCCTGGAATTCAAGGGTGCAAATGGAATGGGTGATGCGCTCCAGGGCATCCGAGAGGCAATGGGTGAAATCGTACATGGGATAAATGCACCATTTGTCGCCCGTGCGGTGGTGGCGGGCCTTGCGAATGCGGTAAATGGTGGGATCGCGCATCAGAATATTGGGGTGCGCCATGTCGATTTTGGCCCGCAGCACATGGGCGCCATCCTCGAATTCACCGTCGCGCATGCGCTGAAACAGATCGAGGTTTTCATCCACCGGCCGGTTGCGATGCGGGCTCTTTATGCCGGGCTCGGTGAATGTTCCGCGATATTCGTGGATCTCCTCGGCACTGAGGCTGTCCACATAGGCCTTGCCGTCTTTGATCAGACCGACGGCAAAATCATAAAGCTGTTCAAAATAGTTAGAAGCATAGTATTCGCGCTCCTGCCAGTCGAAGCCCAGCCAGCGAACGTCCGCTTTGATGGAATCCACATATTCGACCTCTTCTTTGGCGGGGTTGGTGTCATCAAAACGCAGGTTGCATGTGCCGCCGTATGTTTCGGCCAGGCCGAAATTGAGGCAGATGGATTTGGCGTGGCCGATATGCAGATAACCGTTGGGTTCCGGCGGGAAACGGGTGGCCACCCGGCCCTCGTGGGTATTGTTTTTTAAATCTTCCTCGATGATGGTTTTGATAAAGTTGGACGGGGTATGGATGCCTGTATCGGCCATATCGGCGGTCTCCCTTATGAGTCTCTGGGTAATAAAAAGGTTCCGGTGGCCGGCTGGACCGTATTGACCAATATTTATCGGTCCCATTAACCAGCGAGAAGGCATTCGGATCGTTCAATATCCTCTCGATGAATTCAGTACCGGCCCCGTGAAGCACCCTGTCTGCGGTTTTTCAATTTAAACATATGTTTTTAGCTGGTTAGGCCATATCATATTGTCGATTTTTTCACCATACCTTATTCTGGTGCCGGAGAACTGCCCATGAAGCCGGGGGCATTCAGGGGGAATGCATCAAACACAACGATGGCCAGCGGGGCAAAACGATTGGCACCACGGGGTGCCTTCCTGTGTGCAGGGCCGAGTGGGTGATTCAAAAAACGGCATTATCGGTGTTGAACGATGATTTCCCGCTGCCAGTGAATATCCATTGACAAAATCAGCTTGATTTTGTTGAGTGAAACACCACATGGAAGTGACCCTAAATGCCTGCGCAGACCCCATCGGACCACTTGTTGGGACCGCAGGTGTAAGTTTTCATACGGTGTGCGGTTGACCCAAAAAAGCCTGAGAGGAGGTATGCAATGCGATCTTGCCGGGTAAAGGAACTGATGGTACCGCTTTCCGAGTATGCCACGGTACCCGAAACGGCCTCTTTGCTTGAAGCCGTGGACGCTTTGAGAAAAGCGCAGGCCGCGTTTGTCCAAAATCAATACCAGCACCGGGCCATTCTGGTGTTTGACGAAAACAAGCACTTTGTCGGCAAGTTGAGCCAGCATGATGTAATCGAGGCGCTCGAACCCAACTACAAGCGAATGAGAAGCGCCGTGCAAAATGGCTCCATGCACCGTCTCGGCTTCAGCGACAGCTACGTCAAATCGACCCTGGAGCAATATCACCTGTGGGAACAGGCCCTTGAAAACTTGTGCGAAAAAGGGATCCATTTGAAAGTCAAAGACATCATGTATACACCCGACAAGGGGGAATTCGTCAATGAGAGCAGCACCATGGATGAAGCCATTCACCGATTGATTATCGGGCAGCACCACTCTCTGCTGGTGACGGCTGACCGGGACGCACGGGAAATCGTCGGGGTGCTCAGGCTGGTGGATGTTTTTGAGTTCGTAAGCGATGCGATGCATGAATGCATGCCTGGGTGAGAATACCCGATACCACTTTTACGCATGGCTTCAAGCGTATGCCTCCGGACGGTTGGCCGGCAGCCAAGTCAATTCCAAAACCACCCTTATGCCCTGCGCATCGTTATAAGTCGCCCGCCCATGCCAATACGTGCCTTCCGGGGGCAATGGAACTTCATGCCGTTTGTGCAAACAGAAACTTTAGAGCCGTACCTCCCGGGACGGACTCCCCTTGATTGTTGCCTACGCAGCGCTTATATTATGCCCTTGCCGGCGGACGGCTGCTTTGACCCTGCATTGATGTGCCCCATACTTGAAAGTGCCCGCCTGGTTTGACAACAAAGAGGTCTGAATGACAAACATTTTCTGTGTCGCGATGGGCATCCTGCTCCTGGCATTGGGCCGCAGGCTGTTCTGGCTTTTTGTCGGCTGCGTGGGTTTTGTGGCCGGGCTGCAGCTGGCACAGTCCTATTTTGGACTGCAGCCGGCATGGATGGCCTGGGCCGCAGCAACGGCGTTCGGGATTGTGGGCGCTTTGCTGGCCTTATTTTTCCAGACGCTTGCCATCGGGCTCGGCGGGTTTGCCGCCGGAAGCACCATTGCGGCCTATTTGACCATGCTGGCCGGGTTTGCAGCGGTTCCGGCTGTCAGCGTTGCCGGGGGGATAATCGGTGCGATTTTGTTGTATGTATTGTTCGACTGGGCGCTCATCGCCCTGTCGTCGGTCGCCGGTTCCACCCTCGTTGTACAATCCCTGGGCTGGAATCCCCGGATCGAGATGGTTCTTTATGTGGCCTTGATTGCCATCGGCATCTGGTTTCAGGCGGTTTTGTTGCGCCGCCACCTGCCGGAGAAAAAATAATTAATATTTTCAGTTGGTTGATATGTACTGTGCCAAAGATGGAAAATTGATCAACCGGGTGCCCAAGGATGGCATTGAACGCGTCTGTGTTCACCTGTCGCTGCCCGGAAATAGGGGGTCGGTGATTTTCCGACGGGAGATCGATCCGGGTTCCAGACGGGGTCGCGAGCTGTTACAAAACCGAAAAAAGAGGAAAAGAAAATGAAACGGATAATAGTTTTGATGGTGGTTTCGTTTTTTGGACTATCGATGGCAGGCTGTTATTCGCCCCAGGGACGGCCGGACTACACCGCCTCGGGCGCCCTGGCCGGCGGGGCCACGGGTGCCATGATCGGCAGTATGGGCCGCCACGGGGGGTCCGGTGCATTTGTCGGCGGCGCCGTGGGGGCGCTCATCGGGGGTCTCGTCGGGCACGGTATGGACCAGGATCAGGAGGCGCAGTTGAGGGCCCGGGCGCCCCAGACCATGCAGCGCGTCGAGCGGGGCCAGCCGTTGACCGTGGGCGATGTGCAGGCGCTGGCGCAGGCCGGGATCAGCGACGATCTGATCATCAGCCAGATCCGCAACTCCAGAACGGTTTACCACCTCGCCACGGCGGATATCATTGCGCTGAAGAACGCCGGGGTCAGCGAACGGGTGATTGACTTCATGATCAATACACCCAACCAGATCGAGTCCTCCCAGGTGGGCGGCGTGGTGGGTCCGGCGCCACCGGTACCCCTGCCCGAAACGGTTGTGGCGGCGCCGGGTCCGGATTATGTCTGGGTGGGCGGTGCCTGGCTGTGGCTCGGGGATCGCTGGAGCTGGCGCCGCGGCTATTGGCATAAGCCGTCACGACCCTACCGATGGCGATAGCGAGCCCGCAAGGGCGCCTGAAGGGATAGCTTCAGGCTGGAGGTTTCGGCATGGATCCAATTGTGCCGGCGCAGCTGGTCTGCAAGCCAGACCAGCTGCGCCGGCAGCCGTAAAGGATCCGCCGGTTGACCGAGCACTGCTTTTTCTTGGCCCGGACGGATCAGCGTTGCCACAGGATGCGTTGATGTTCCAGGGGAACCGCCACGCCGTCGAAATACGGCACAACGCGTGCCGTGTAGTCCGTCGATGGGCGGTCCGCGGACACGGCGGCACCATAAACGGTGGCGTCCGATGCATCGGACGCCGGGCGAATGGGCGTCATCTCCTGCCGCATCGGTGTGCCGCCGTTGGCTTCATCGGCATAGAGTTCCACCTGCACCGCCTGGGGGTCGAGGCCGTTGAGAAAGACCTGGACCTCAAACGCGTGCTGCTTGCCGTGGGTCTTTATCTTCACTACACCAAAGCGCAATCCGGCCCATTTTTGCTCCAGTGCCCGGCGCCAGGCGATCATGCGTTCGCCTGCTGAGCCTTTATCGGCGGCCCGTGAACGATAGGCCGATGCCGCCGGCAAGTAGTGCTGCACGGTGTATTCGCGTACCGCGCGGTTGGCGGAAAAGCGTGGTGTCAACTGTGCCATGCTTTCGCGCATCCGCGCCACCCAGGCCCTGGGGATGCCATTTTCGTCGCGGTCATAAAACTCGGGGATTACCTCCTGCTCGAGCAGGTCGTAGAGTGCTTCGGCTTCGGCCTTGTCCCAGGCCGGATCGTCGCCATGTTCCCGGCTGTCCCCCAGCGCCCATCCCACCTCCGGGGTGTAGGCTTCGGCCCACCAGCCGTCCAGCTCCGAAAGATTGATGCCGCCGTTGACGAGCACCTTCATGCCGCTGGTGCCGCACGCCTCCCAGGGGCGACGCGGTGTGTTGATCCAGACATCCACCCCCTGGACCAGGTGTTCGGTCAACAGCATGTCATAGTCGCTCAGAAAGACAATGTGGGGCCGGGCTTCCGGCTGGCGGATGAAATTGATCCATTCTCGGATCAGGTCCTGTCCCGCCTTGTCATCCGGGTGGGCCTTGCCGGCGATGATCAGCTGCGCCGGTCGTTGTGCATGGGTGAGCAGGCGCAGCAGCCGCTGCGGGTCTTGCAGCAGCAGGTTGGGCCGTTTGTAGGTGGCGAAACGGCGCGCGAAGCCCAGGGTCAGCACGTGGGGGTCAAACAGCTGCTGTGCTTCTGCCACCGCCTGGGGAGCCGCGCCGCAGGCGGCCAGTTGACGGGACAACCGTTCGCGGGCGTAATCCACCAGGGATTGGCTGGCGGCGATGCGGAATTGCCAAAGGTCGGTGTCGGAAATCCGGCGGATGTGTTCTTCGAGGGTATCCGGTAATGCCACCCAGCGGTTTTTGCCGCAGGCCCGGGTCCAAAGATCGTCGGCCGGGACCGAGTCCCAGGTCGGTACGTGGACGCCGTTGGTGACGTGTCCCACGGGCACTTCATCCGCCGGCCACTGGGCAAAAAGCGGTGTGAACAGGTGCCGGCTGACCTTGCCGTGCAACCGACTGACGCCATTGACCGCCCCGCTGCCGCGGATGGCCAGATAGGCCATGTTGAAGCTTTCCGAGGCGTCGTCCGGGTTGCGGCGGCCCAGGGCCAGCAATTCGGGCAGGGTAATGCCCAGCTCCTGTTCTGCATAACCGCCGAGGTACTGCCCGATAAGGGCCGGTGCGAATCGGTCGAAACCGGCGGCCACGGCCGTGTGGGTGGTGAACAGGTTGCCGGCGCGCGTGACGGTCAGGGCGACATCGAAGGGCTGTGCGTTGGCCTGCATGAAACTGCGGGCGCGTTCCAGTACGGCAAAGGCGGCATGCCCTTCATTCAGATGGCAGACTTCCGGCGCCAGGCCAATTTCATTCAGCAGCCGCCATCCGCCGATTCCCAGGAGCAGTTCCTGTTTGAGGCGCAGCTCCGGCCCGCCACCGTAAAGCTCGCTGGTAATGCCCCGATGGGCGGGAAAATTGGCCGCGTCATTGCTGTCCAGCAGGTAGAGCGTCACCCGGCCGACCTGAACCTGCCAGGCGCGCAGCCAGACCGAGTACCCCGGCAGGTCGATCTCCAGCCGAAGCCACTCGCCGTCGGCCTGGCGCAAGGGAGTGATGGGCAGCTGCCCGGGGTCGTTATACGGGTAAAGGGCCTGCTGGGTGCCGTCTTGATCGATCATCTGTCGGAAATAACCCTGCTGGTAGAGCAGTCCCACCCCGACCACCGGCACCCCCAGATCGCTTGCGGCTTTGAGCTGATCGCCGGCCACATTGCCCAGTCCGCCCGAGTAGATGGGCAACGCCTCGCTCAACATGAACTCCAGGCTGAAATACGCGACGCCGCTCAAGGGTCCCTGGGCATGATGCCGTTGGAACCACGCGGGTGCGGCCGCCGCCTGGCGCCTGGCCTGCACCATGTCGTCTACGGTTTTGCGAAAGGCGGGTTCAGCCAGTACATGTGCGATCCGGTCGTTGGAGACGGTCTGCAGGACCACCCAGGGGTTGTGTGTGATTTCCCACAATTCCGGATCAAGCCGCCGCCACACATTGTCGGCGCAGTGATTCCACGACGAGTACATGTCCAGGGCCAGTTCAGCCAGGGCATCGAAACCCTCGACCTGGATGGGTAGCAGGCTGTATAGGGGGTGGCCGGCCTGTATGGGTTTGTTATCCATGGTTTTTCCCTCAATAACGTTGATGTCGGTTGAGCCTGTTTGAATCGTTCTGTTCTTCGGCCGGCTGAGGGGGCAGTCCTTTGCGGGAAACTCTGCCTTCCGGCCTGCCCACCACCGGTGGGGTCCGGACAATGACTTTGTCCGCCTGATAGCGTTCCTCCTGGTGCGGTTCATTTTTTATCTGCCGCTGCTGGGCCGGTGAAGCTGATGAACCCTTCCATCTGCTGCCTGGGGTTCGGCTGCGACTTGGGCGCTCTGCCGGAGCGGATTGCATGGAATCGGATGGCCGGGTTTCCCCTTTGCGCTGCTTTACTGACGGCACCGCTACTTTAGAATCGGCGGGTAGTCTGCGCCCCATCGCCGGCCAGGTGGCACCAGGCGCCGGCCCCTGCGATTCCCAGCGGTTGCGCTCTTGGGCAAACTTGCGCACATTGCCGGTATGCTTCGACAGCTGCGGTCGAACTTCCGGTTTGGTTTTCTCGAAGGTGAAGCCCGTCGCCTTTCTGACGGCAACCCGGGCTATCGGTGCGGCAATCTCGAAGTTTCGGCGCTGGGATGCCGGCATCCGGGTCACCCTGTCCTCCATTTCGCGATAGGTCCGCGGCGGCCGAAGCGCCTTGTTGGTGCGGCGACGGTCGTATTCCTGCCGCTGGTGCTGAGCCCATCGCGGTTCGTCCCTGCGATGGCGCCAGCGGTCATGCACAAAAATCGGGTCGTACCATGTGTGCCTTTGCTCGACCTGATACCACGGGAAAATACCGATGCCGATATAGGCGCTGTCGTAGTAATCACCGAAGTAGTAGTGGCTGTACTGCGGACGGGTGAACAGGCCGAATTGCAGGTTGCCGATGTCCACAGCGATGCTGAGGGCGATGGAATACCCCGGCCGCGTATAGCTGCGATTCGGGAAATAGACCGGCGCGAACAACACCCCGCGGTGTCCCAGGGTGTAATCCCAGTGACCGCTGGCAAAGACATAACCGCGCGGTGTCCAGACGTAATGCGACGGGGCCCAGACCCAGTCCGCCTGGCCGCCGATCCAGTAGCCGGGCCGCCGGACATACTGCCCGTAACGCCAATACCAGCACGGCGGTACCCATACATGGTCCGGCGACGGTGCCGGCCCCGTCGGTTCAACGTCCGTCAGCGCCGGCGGCGGCGGCAGATACTCAATTTGTCGATTGCCGGTCGGTGCCCAGAAACCGGCCACCCATTGCCATCCCTGCGGGGTCTGGGACCAGTAACCCGGCACCCAGGACATGCGCGGCGGCACGGCGCGCCAGCACCCGCTGACCCAGATATATCCGCTGCGGTCCGAATCCCATGCCCAGTACCCCGGCACCCAGGCAAACTGGTCGCCTGCGGGACGCTCCGGCGGCGGTTCTTCCGCAATGTCGGCGGGCGGGGCAGTCGGTGCTATAAGGCCGGCCTGATCTTCCAGATTCACCGGCTGGGCAAAAGCCTCATTCACCGGTCCCCGGGTCAATACCTCCGGCTGCTCCTCTGCCGGTATCGGCGGCGTTTGCGCAGACGCTTCGGCGCATAGCGCCACCGTGGCCATAACCATTGCCATTGCGATGACCATTACCGTTTTCATATCAGGCACCTCACTTTAAGGGTTCGATCCTAAATACCCATTTGACGGGGTCCGTTCGCCGCATACCCGCCGGCTCGCATCAGATGCCGGTGGCGACGGGCGGTGTTTCCATCAATTTTCCGGTGGACTCGGGGCGTCCGCCAAGGCTTCGTTGACGATTGTCTGAGCCTCTTTCTGGATGCGGCGCAGGTGATCTGCGCCCCGAAAGCTCTCGGCATAGATTTTATAGATATCCTCGGTCCCCGATGGCCGCGCCGCAAACCATCCGCTTTTGGCGATGACTTTCAACCCGCCGATGGGTGCATCGTTGCCCGGTGCGCGGGTGAGGACCGTCTGAATCTTTTCACCGGCCAGTTCGGTGCCCTTCACCTGCCGGGGGGAAAGTTTCGCCAGCCGTTGCTTCTGGGCCGCAGTGGCCGGCGCCTCGAAACGGTCATAAACCGGTTCGCCGAACGCGCGGGTGAGGTCGCGGTAGATTTCACCGGGATCGCGGCCCAGACGGGCGGTCATCTCCGCCGCCAGCAAGGCCGGGATGATGCCGTCCTTGTCCGTGGTCCAGACGGTGCCGTCCAGACGGACAAAAGAGGCACCTGCGCTTTCTTCGCCGCCGAATCCCAGCGAACCGTCGAAGAGGCCGTCGGCGAACCACTTGAACCCCACCGGCACCTCGTGGAGCCGCCGGCCGAGCTTGGCAGCCACGTGGTCGATCATGCGGCTGCTCACCACGGTCTTGCCCACCGCCGCTTCCCGGCGCCATTTCGGCCGGTGCTGAAACAGGTAGAAAATGGCGGCCGCCAGGTAGTGGTTGGGCGGCATCAAGCCCGCGCTGCGGGTGACGATTCCGTGCCGGTCGTGGTCGGTGTCGCAGGCAAAGGAGATCTCGAAGCGGTCCTTCAGGCCGATCAGCTGTTGCATGGCATAGGGCGAGGAGGGGTCCATGCGGATCCGCCCGTCCCAGTCCACCGTCATGAAACCGAAGGTCGGGTCCACGGCCGGATTGACCACCGTCAGGTTCAACCCGTAGCGTTCGGCAATCGGTCCCCAATAGTGCACCCCGGCGCCGCCGAGCGGATCGACCCCCAGGGTGATTTTTGCGCCGCCAATGGCATCCATGTCGAGCACGCCGGCCAGATCGGCGATGTATGTCTCGAGATAGTCGTATCGGTGCGTCGTTGCGGCACGCAGCGCCTTTTCGAAAGAAATCCGTTTCAGGCCTGCCAGGCCGTCTTCCAGAAAGGCGTTGGCTTTGGCCTCGATCCAACTGGTGACGGCGGATTCCGCCGGCCCGCCGTTGGGCGGGTTGTATTTGAAACCGCCGTCATGGGGCGGATTGTGGGACGGTGTGATGACGATGCCGTCGGCCAGTCCGGTGTTGCGTCCGCGATTGTGCGTCAGAATCGCATGGGAAATGGCGGGGGTGGGGGTATATTCGTCCCCCTGCGAGATCATGACCTGCACCCCGTTGGCCGCCAGCACCTCAAGGGCGCTGGCGTGCGCCGGTATGGAAAGGGCATGCGTGTCCATGCCCAGAAACAGCGGGCCATCGATCTTGTGCTGCCTGCGGTACAGGCAGATGGCCTGGCTGATGGCCAGAATATGCCGTTCATTGAATGCGTTGTCCAGGGCGGAGCCCCGGTGCCCCGAGGTGCCGAAGGCCACCCGCTGCTCCGGCACCAAAGGGTCGGGCTCCTTGGTATAGTAAGCCGTGACGAGCCGGGGAACGTCGATGAGCATGGCCGGCGTGGCCGGCTGGCCAGCCAGCGGATTCAGGGTTGGGGTCGCATCTTGCGGATGATTTTGCATGGGGCACCTTTATTGCTTCAGTGTGACGGTTTGGGTTGTATAAAGCGGCAGCGATTCATGAATGTCCATTTCTGAGCCGCCGGTAGCGCCGGATGAGGGCGTTGGTCGAGCTGTCATGGGTCAGCGGCGGATTGCTTGTGTTTTCAAGTTCGTGGATCGTGCGCTGGGCCAGAACCTTGCCCAACTCGACGCCCCACTGATCAAAGGAATCGATATTCCAGACGGTACCCTGGGTGAAGACGCTGTGCTCGTAAAGCGCCACCAATAGTCCCAGCGTTTCCGGGGTCAGGCGTTCGACCAGAATGGTATTGGTGGGCCGATTGCCTTCGAAGACACGGTGTGGCGCAAGCCATGCCGGCGTTCCCTCGGCCTGGACTTCAGCCATCGTTTTGCCGAAGGCCAGCGCTTCGGTCTGGGCGAACAGGTTTGACATCAGCAGATCGTGATGCCTGCCGATGGGGTTCAAGCTCCGGCAGAATCCAATGAAATCACAGGGGATCAACCGGGTGCCCTGATGGATGAGCTGGTAGAATGAGTGCTGGCCGTTAGTGCCGGGTTCGCCCCAGTAGATGGGGGCCGTCTGGTAGGTGGCGCGCACGCCGTTTAGTGTGGTTTGCTTGCCGTTGCTCTCCATGGTCAGCTGTTGCAGATAGGCGGGGAAGCGCTTGAGGTATTGATCGTAAGGCAGCACCGCCACCGATGGCGCATCGAAAAAGTTGTTGTACCACACGGTCAGCAACCCCATGAGCACGGGCAGATTCCGCTCCAGCGGCGCGCAGCGGAAATGCTCGTCCATGGCGTGAAAGCCGGCGAGCATCGCCCGGAAGTTCTCGGGCCCGATGGCCAGCATGGTGGACAAACCGATGGCCGAGTCCATGGAGTAACGCCCGCCGACCCAGTCCCAGAAGCCGAACATGTTGGCGGTGTCGATACCGAACGCGGAAACGCCTTCGGTGTTGGTCGATACGGCGACGAAGTGCCGGGCCACGGCCCGTTCATCTCCGAGCGTGTCCAGGCTCCAGGCACGGGCGGTATGGGCGTTGGTCAGCGTTTCGAGCGTGGTGAACGTTTTGGAACAGATGATAAACAGCGTTTGCTGCGGGTCGAGATCCTGCGTGGCTTCTGCAAAGTCGGTACCGTCGACGTTGGAGACGAAGCGGAATGTCAGGTCGCGCTGGCTGTAAAAGCGCAGTGCCTCGTATGCCATCACGGGGCCGAGATCGGAACCGCCGATGCCGATATTGACGATATTGCGGATGCGCTTGCCGGTGTATCCGAGCCACTGGCCACTGCGAACCTGTTGCGCGAATGCGGCCATGCGATGAAGCACGGCATGCACTTCGGGCACGACGTCGATACCATCCACGATCACCTGCTGTGTCTCGGGGGTGCGCAGGGCGGTGTGGAGCACGGCGCGCTTTTCGGTGATATTGATCGGCTGGCCGCGGAACATGGCATCTATGTGCTCGCGCAGGCCGCATGCTTCGGCCAGTGCGATGAGCAACCGCAGGGTTTCGTCGGTGATCCGGTTTTTGGAGTAGTCCAGGTAAATGCCGGCGGCTTCGGCGGTCAGGCGTTCGCCGCGATGGGGATCGTCGGCGAAAAGCTGCCGCAGGTGCAGATCGCGGATCCGCTCAAAATGGGCCAGGAGCGCCCTCCACGCCGGGTGTTGTGTCAGGGGCTGCGCCTGGGCGGCCGAACCGGTGGTCGGAGTCGCGCCCGAAGGGCGGTGTTGGTTTTTGACGGCCGCCTGATGCGGTGCGGAGCGTTGCGCCAGGGTAGCCATCAACTTGTCAAAGGGGGTGTTGAACTTCGTCACGCCTTCCTCTTCAAGTTGCCGGGTTACATCGTCGATATGGATGTCCAGATCCGGCAGCCGGTCCATCACCCGTCGGGCTTCCTCGAAATTTTCTTCCAGCCGCGCCTGCGGCTTGCCATGGTCCCGGTAGGCATCCAGGGTTTCCGGCGGGGCGGTGTTGACCGTGTCCGGGCCGATGAGGGCCTCGATGTACTTTACGTCGCTGTAGTCCGGGTTCTTGGTGCTGGTGCTGGCCCACAGGAGTTTTTGAACCCGGGCACCTTTTTCCGCCAAGATTTTGAACCGCTTGCTGGCGAAAATCTCCTTGTGGATCTGATATGCAATCCTGGCGCTGGCAATGGCCACCTGGCCGCGGAGTTTTTGCGCAAGGTCGGCGCCCCTGCCGCCCTGGGCGATGCGTTTTTCCAGCAGGGAATCCACCAGTGCATCGATGCGGCTGACAAAGAAGCTGGCCACCGAGGCCACCGGCCTGACGGGTTTGCCCCGGGCCACCCGCGCTTCGATGCCGCCGAGGTAAGCTTCGGCCACCTGTCGGTAGCGCGGCAATCCAAAGAGCAGCGTGACGTTGATGTTGATGCCTTCGCTGATCAGTTGCCGGATGGCGGGCAGCCCGTCGACCGTGGCCGGGACCTTGATCATGACATTGGGCCGGTCCAGGGCAGCCCACAACCTTCGCGCTTCGGCCAGGGTCCCGTCAGTGTTGTGCGCCAGGTGGGGATTGACCTCCAGGCTGACATAACCGTCCTGGCCGTTCGAGTTGTCGTAGAGCGTTCGGAAGGCGTCGGCGGCGCTCTGCACGTCGCGTTGGCTGATGGTTTCGTAAATTTTCCCGGCGTGTTGGCCCTTGATCGCCATGGCCCGAATATCGGTGTCGTAATCGCGGCTCACGGCAATCGCCTTTTCGAAGATGGCCGGATTGGAGGTCATCCCCCGCAATCCATCCACTTCGATCAGCCGTCGGAGCTCGCCGCTGGTAATTAAATCCCGCCGGATATAGTCCAGCCAGATGGATTGGCCGAATGTTCCCAATTGTTGCAACGGATTGTTTTTCATTTTCGGGTCTCCCCGTTTTAGACGCCTCGGTGGCGTCCAAAGCGTTCTCTTGAATAAAAATGCGGCTGCGGGCGGTTACGGCCGGACATTGAGGGTTGAACGTTATCAGCTTCTTTTTATATAATCCCATGTTAGCAAAGGTGCCGGAAAAATGGAACCATGGTGGAGCGCCGGGCGAACAATACTTGACTATCGCTGTGACGCTTGGCATTCAATTTGAACATTGAACCAATCATGCCAGCCGGAGGTTGGAATGGAAAATGCCGAACATATCCAGGGGGGAGAGACCGCATTCAAGCCGATTCGGGTGTGGGATCTTCCCACACGGCTGTTTCACTGGCTTCTGGTGGTATTGGTCACCCTGTCTTTCGTCACCGCTGAAATCGGCGGCACCGCCATGCAGTATCATGAAAGGAGCGGTTACACGATCTTAGCGCTGCTGCTGTTCAGGTTCGTATGGGGCTTTATCGGCGGACGCCATTCGTGCTTCGCTTCGTTTGTACGCGGCCCGGTCGCGGTGAAAAGATATGCGGCGGGGCTTTTACGCCGCAACCACCCGCCTTGCCTGGGCCATAACCCACTCGGCGGATGGTCCGTCATTGCCATGCTGCTGGCCCTGCTCGTTCAGGCCGGCACCGGTCTGTTTGCCAACGACGACATCATGACCCAGGGTCCGCTCTTTGCCTGGGTCAGCAATCAGACCAGCAACTGGCTTACCCGTATTCACACCTTCAACCAGGGGGTTATCGTCCTGCTGGTCTGCGTCCATGTATGCGCCATTGCATTCTATTTTTTTTTCAAGGGCGAGAACCTGCTTCAGCCGATGATCACCGGCGTCAAGCGTTGGACTGGCAACGCCGCCGAATCCACCACCGACCGCAACTGGCTGGCTATGGCGGTTGCGGTACTGGCGGCAATTGCGGTTTACCTGCTGGTCCGCTCCGGGGCGCTTTGACGGCTATCGGGTCCGGAACGGTTTGTGGCAATCCTGGCAGGATTTTGCTACCGCACCGAACTGTTTCTTGATGGCATCCAGATTGCCACTGTTGGCGGCTCCAACGAGTTTCGTGGCCTCGGTTTCCAATTTGCTCCCCGCCTCCATAAATTTGGATCGCCGGGCAAAGGCGTCGGGATTGAGCTGCGTTGCCCCCCGGTCACTTTCCGGGACCATAAACGCGTCCCAGGGGAGTTTGGAAAACACCTCAACCAGGGTCGCATTGCGTGCCACATCGTTTCGGTCGTAGGGCTGCTGACCTTTCACGACTGCGGCCACCTGTTTGAAATGGTGGCCGATTAAGGTCATCACCGCCTTGCGGTAGGTAATGGCGTCTTCCGGTTTGGCAAACTGTGCATACGCTGCGGATATGATACAGGCGACCAACCCGAAACTCAGCAGAATTTTATACATTGTTTTCATTTTGGCCTCCAAAAGAAGTTACGGATTAACTTTGATCAGACGCAATAACGGTACGTCTGCCATCCGATTCCAATGACTTTTTCGATACCCGTTTCATGAGCTGCGTTTATTTTGCGCTCCAGAGACCATGAAGATTGCAGTACTCTCTCGCCTGAATGGTATCGGCCTTGATCTGAAAAGTGGCTTCCGGTTTTTGCCCCGGTTTTAAAAATTGACGATAGACCTTTCCGTCGGCAATGATTTCAATCCACTCGATGTAGTGTTTCTCCTCCATGGGATGGGCAACGCTGCCGATCTTGACCAGAACACCCTCGGAGACCTTTTCAATGACAGGTACATGCTTCTCCTTGGCGGCGTCCACCGTATTTTCGGCAAATAATTTCATTGGCTGGCCGCAGCAGACCAGTTCACCACCACCGGCGTGCAGTACTTCGACAATATTTCCGCAAATTTCACATTTATAGACTTCCATTGTTTCAGCCATTGTTTTTCCTTTCCTCGAAACGGTTGATGATTCATCGGGATGGGTTATAACCTCATATTGTTTTAACTTTATTCGCATCAGCAATTCGGGCTTCCCATCGGCTTTTTTCAGGGAACGACAGAATATCGGCTGGGAAAGGTCCGGCATTGCGTTTGCGGGCATGCCAGCCCTTAATCGAAAATGCGGCCATTTTACGCCAAAGTCGGGTAGTCGGTATAGCCTTCGGGGCCGGGCGTATAGAACGTCGCCATATCCGGCGCATTAGCGGCGGCACCGTTTTTCCATCTGTCCACCAGGTCGGGGTTGGCCAGGAATGGCCGCCCCACGGCAACCAGATCGCATTTGCCAGCGGCCAGGTCGCTTTCGGCCCGCCGGGCATCGTAACCGCCGGATAGAATCAGTGTCCCCTGGAACAGCTCCCGGAATGTGGTTTTGATGGTATCGGGCACCGGCGGCGCGCCCATAGGCGCATGGTCAACGAGATGGATATAAAGCAGTCCGAGGGCGTTGAGTTGTTGCGCCAGATAGGTGTAATCTGCGGCCATCGCATCGTACACCGGCATATCGTTGAATACACCGAATGGGGAGAGGCGGATGCCCACCTTCTCTTTGCCGATGGCTTTCATCGCCGCTTCGGCCACTTCCAGCACGAACCGCGCGCGGTTCTCGATGGACCCGCCATAGCCGTCGGTGCGCCGGTTCGTGTTCGGGCGAATGAACTGCTCCAGCAGATAGCCGTTGGCGCCGTGCAGTTCGATACCGTCAAACCCGGCTTCCACGGCATTTTTGGCGGCCTGGATAAACTCCGTACGGGTCGTATCGATGTCCGCACCGGTCATCGCCTGCGGCAGAGGCAGCGGCTTCATGCCCTCGGCATCCGTGTACATTTCGCCTTCGGCGGCCACTGCCGAAGGCGCCAACACGCGTGCCCCTGCGGGCAGGTTCAGGGGGTGGGCAATCCGCCCGCAGTGCATGAGCTGGACGAATATCTTGGCGCCCTTGGCGTGTACCGCATCGGTGATGGATTTCCAGCCCTGGACCTGGGCAGCGGAGAAGATTCCCGGTATGCGCGGGTAACCCAATCCATTGGGCGAGGGCGAGGTGCCCTCAGTAATAATGAGACCCGCCGTGGCCCGTTGGGCGTAGTATTTCCCCATCAGCGCATTGGGGACATTGTCGGTGGCGCGGCTGCGCGTCATTGGCGCCATGACCAGATGGTTTTGCAGCGACAGGTTGCCGAGTTTGTTTTTCGTATAAATTAATGACATGGCCGAGTCCTCTATTGTTTCGGGATTTAATGAAAGAGCATTTTTCCAGGGGCAGAAAAAAAGGGCGACGTTCCTGTTCCATCTGAGGTTGCAGATAGTTGAGGTGGATTTGTATTTTCGTGCCGGAATTCTAACCATATGGACATTGACAGTCAAGGCTTCATTGCTGAATACCTGAAACCTTGTTCCCGCAGGAAGACGGTAAACCTCAATGTGGGTAATCGGTCGTTAAAAGAATGGATAGGGAGTGGCTGGTTGCTTTCCTGAAAATGCATAATCTCAGGCAAGTGGTTATCAGGTGGTCGAACCCAACCAATAAGGGGCTGCACTGAAAAGTGCAACCCCTTAATATTCTATGGCTGAGGGACCAGGATTCGAACCTGGGCTGACGGAGTCAGAGTCCGTAGTCCTACCACTAGACGATCCCCCAGCAGGAAAAACATCGGAAAACATAATGAAGTTCACATTGGGAGTCAAGAAATTTTTACTGGGCGGCCATTCGGGCCCTGATGAAGGTGATGGCCTTTGCCAGACGCGCCGTGACCCGCGTTTTTCCCAGCGCGGCCATGATTTCAAAAATTCCCGGGCTGACGCTGGTGCCCGTCAGGGCGACACGCACGGGCTGGGCGATTTTGCCCAGTTTGATGTCGAAGGCCTCCAGGAGATCTGAAAATACGGTTTCGAGACTGCCTTCGTTAAAGTCGTTCAGCGATTCAAGGCGCTCAAGAAGCGTCTCCATGGGTTCAATGACGTTGCCTTTGAGGAATTTTTTGGCGGCCTTCTCTTCGAATTGCACCTCCTGCACATAGTAAAAATGGGCCTGATCGGCCATTTCCTGCAGGGTTTTGCTTCTGGGTTGAAGGGTCGGGATGATACGCTGCAGATAGTCGTCGTTTTCGGCCGCCCACCCCTTACGCTGAAGAAAAGGAAGCAGCTGGGGCGCCAGTTCCCGGGGCGCTGCGGCCTGGATATGGTCGGCATTGAGGGCCTGCAGTTTGATCGGGTCGAACACACCGGCCGATTTGCCGATGCGCGCGACGGTGAATTTTTCGATGAGTTCTGCGCGGGTGAAAAATTCCTGATCACCGAAGGACCATCCCAGGCGTGCCAGAAAATTGATAAAGGCGTCGGGCAGCAGACCCAGGTCGCGATAGGCGGTGACCGATGTGGCCCCGTGGCGCTTGCTCATTCGTGTGCGGTCATCTCCCAAAACCATGGGGACATGGCAAAATTGCGGCAATGGGGCGTCGAGGGCCCGGTACAGCAGGATCTGTTTGGGGGTGTTCATCACATGGTCGTCCCCACGGATGATGGTGTTGATCCGCATGTCGATGTCGTCGACCACCACCACAAAGTTATAGGTGGGCATGCCGTCGCTGCGGCAGATGACAAAATCGTCCAGCTCGCTGTTTTGAAATACAATGGGGCCCTTTACCGCATCGTCGATGGTTGTGGTGCCGCTGTCGGGGGTTCTGAACCGGATGACGGCATTGGGTTGCGGTCCGAGATTTTTCTCGCGGCAGGTTCCATCATAACGGGGTTTTGTTCCTTCAGCACGGGCCTTTTCCCTCATGGCCTCGATCTGCTCGGCGGTGCAGGTGCAGTAGTAGGCGTTTTTGCTCTTGACTAGCCGATCCAGCATGGAGCGGTAGAGTGAAAGCCGCTCGCTTTGAAAAAAAGGACCCTCGTCCCAGTCGATACCCAGCCATTGAAGGGCATCGAAAATAGCCTGAACCGATGCTTCCGTGGAGCGTACACGGTCGGTATCTTCTATCCTGAGGATGAATTTTCCCTGAGTATGCCTGGCATGGAGCCAGTTAAAGAGCGCTGTGCGCGCTCCGCCGACGTGAAGGTAACCTGTGGGGCTGGGAGCGAAACGGGTTCGGATGGTGCTCATGGATTTTCTTCCTTCTTCGATTGGGGGCATCTTGATTTTCGGGCTATGCTGCTCATTGGCTGTAACGGCAACCCGCCGCTGCAGCCGGTTTCAGGGCACTTTGCCCCGCAGGTGAAGGAGCCCTCTGTTTTACTCATCAATAGGATATTTTGTGAGTTGAACTAGTCATAAATGCTGCCGGGGTGGCCGGCGCCCCCCCCCTGGCGGGCTGGTGCTGCGCGCCCGGCGGGGCCGTGGGGCGCTTTTTTTCCCAACGGGCTTGCATTTGTCATTGTGTTTCATTTTTTATCAATATATTTTAACAAGATACACTCTGTATAGGTCATTTGGCCAGCTGGAAAAGACCCTTGCATAGCATATCTTCGATAGAGGCACAAGTATTGCTGCAATCTTTGGGCATAAAAGCCTTGACATTCGTCATGAATTTAATTACTAATTGCCTCGTTATTTGGCCGGGTAGTTAAAAATTAAAAATATACTTTAATTTCAAGATATTAGGAGATTACTCATGGCGGTACCGAAACACAAGACATCTAAATCCAAACGGGATAAGCGGCGCACCCACAAGAAAATTGACGGCCTCAACCTGGCCGCTTGTCCGGAATGCGGTGAGGCCGTTGAGCCCCATCATGCCTGTAAAAGCTGCGGCGCCTATAAAGGGCGCACGGTAATTTCACCTGAAGAAGATTAAGTTTTAGCCCACCGCCCCGGATAGAGGGCACACGTTGTATTTGGCTGCGACAGTTTTTGGCTGCGGGGTGGTTGTTTCTATTTTACCGTACCCCTTTGTGGTGACGGTTCGCTTTATACGAATAAAGGATGCGCTCATATGAATGCGATTGAATACCGGGGGTTGGACGAAGAGTCGCGCCAAATGGTTGTGAATACGGTGCGCCAGTTGCGCAAGAAGCTGCTGAGCCGTGAAAATATCCTGGAGTGGGACAAGCACGAGATTTTCCCGGAAGCGGTTGTCCGGGAAATGCTGGGGCCCGAAATCGGCCTGCAGTTGCTTTTTATTCCGGAGGCATACGGTGGAATGAGCGGCGGCGCGCGGGACTGTTGTGCGGTTACACGGGAAATGGCCAAGATCTGCCTGGGGGTGGGGACGGCTTTTTTTGCCATTCAACTGGGTTCGGACCCCATTCTCGTGGGCGCCACCCGCGAGCAGAAAGAAAAATGGCTGGGTACCATTGCCGAGGGCGGTTCCCTGGTGGCATATGCCGTAACGGAGCCGGAGGCGGGCAGCAACCTGGCTTCCCTGAAGACCAAAGCCGAGCCGGTGACCGACGCGAACGGTAAGGTCACCGGGTATCGCATCTCGGGATCGAAGCAGTTCATTTCCACCGGTGGATACGCCGATATTGTAACGGTTCTGGCACATACGCCGGAGGGGCCTTCCTTTTTTATTGTCGAGAAGGGGATGGATGGTTTCACACAGCACAAAGGCGAGGAAAAACACGGTATCCGGGCATCCAACACCTCGCCGTTGACCCTGGACAATGTGTATGTGCCCGTTGAAAACTTGATTGGCGGCGTGCCGGGCAAGGGGCTCAAGCAGGCCAATCAAGTGTTCGGCTACACGCGCTTGATGGTTGCCGCCATGGGATTGGGGGCCGGTGAAGCGGCCCTCGAGATTGCCATTCCGTATGCCAAGGAGCGCATCCAGTTCGGCACACCCCTGTCCGATAAGCAGGGATACACCCACAAGCTGATTATTCCCAACGTGATCCGGCTGGCGGCGGCGGATGCGTATATTGACGAAGTGGCCCACATGCTTGACGGCAGCGCCCATGATTTGCAGGTCGAGGGCGCTATTGCCAAATACTTCGCCACCGAATCGGCGGACAAAGCGGCCAACGACAGTATTCAGGCTTTGGGCGGCTATGGTTATATCAGCGAATTCGAAGTTGAAAAAATCAAGCGCGACGTTAAAATTACCTGTATTTATGAGGGCACCAGCGAGATTCAGCAAAATATTATCTCCACTTTTCGCTGGAAAACCACCCGCAAAACCAAGGGCCGGTTCTATGGTGCCATTGCCGAAGAGATGGCGGCGTGCCATAATGAAATCGGCGATGCCAGCTGCATGTTTTACGGCCTGGCCGCCAATGCCCTCAATCAGACGATCGATTATGTCCATAGCAACCGCTTGACCCGCCAGCAGGCGGTCATGTTCGCCCTGTCCGACATGATGACCCATGTGGAAGTGGGGGCGGCACTGGCCCGAAAAGCGGTCAAGCTGGACCAGGCCGGCGATGCCCAAGCCGCGAAATTCAAGGCTATGGCGCGTGTTTTTGCCGGTGATGTGGCTCACGTGGTGGGAGAAAACGCGTTGAAAATCGTTTCCGCTACCGGTACCGGCGATGGCGGCGGCATCGATCAGTTCCTGGACGCCATTGACTACCAAAAGATGCTGGGCAGTCGTTTGAACTGGGCGGTGGATATGGACCAGGTGGCGGATATTATTTTCGAGAGGCAGGCATCGAGATGACTGAAAAGAGTGAGCGCGTTATCGTGGTGACAGGCGGTTCGCGCGGTATCGGCAGGGCCATATGCCAGGCCCTTGCGGCACCGGGCACGCAGATCTTTTTTAACTATTTTTCCCCGGCCAATCCGGAGGCGGAAGAGGCTGCGGCCAAAGAGACCATTGCCTTGCTGGCCGAGGTCGGAGCGCAGGCCACGGGGATTTGCGCCAACGTAGCCGTCCAGGCCGAAGTGGCCGCATTTTTCGACAAGGTTATGGCTGACGCCGGCCGTGTGGATGTCCTGGTGAACAATGCCGGCATCACCCGGGACAACTTGCTGGTGCGCATGAAAGAAGCGGACTGGGACGCGGTGATGAGCGTCAATCTTAAAGGCCCTTTTCTGTGCAGCCAGATCGCCGCCAAAATCATGATGAAACAGCGTTCGGGCCGTATTATCAATATTGCTTCAGTGGTGGGCGTGATCGGCAACTTCGGCCAGGCCAACTATGTGGCCGCCAAGGCCGGTATTATCGGGTTGACCAAAACCACGGCCAAAGAACTTGCCCCCCGCGGGGTTACCGTAAATGCGGTGGCTCCGGGTTTTATCGAAACCGATATGACGGCGGTACTTTCGGACAAGGCGCGGGAGGCCATGCTGGCGCTGGTGCCCCTCAACCGTCCGGGACAGCCGCAGGATGTTGCCGATGCCGTCGCTTTTCTGGCCTCGGATAAAGCTTCGTATCTGACTGGGCAAGTGCTTCACGTCAGTGGTGGAATGTATATGTGATCCTATTGGAAAGGAGATTTTAAATGTCAGTTGAAGATAAGGTAAAAAAGATTATAGCAGAAAAACTCAGTGTCGATTTGGAAGAGGTTGTCCCGGATGCGTCCTTCGTGGACGACTTGGGTGCAGACTCTCTCGACCTGGTTGAATTGATTATGTCCATGGAAGAAGAATTCGATATCGACATTTCCGATGAAGATGCGGAAAAACTGGTTTGTGTCAAAGATGCCATCGATTATATAAATGCCAGCTAGTAGTTTTGGAATGTGAATATTTCCGTTTGGCCAACGGAATGAAATCAGCGGCCTGCCTTTTCGCTTTGGCCGCGTCTTGACGGTTGACGAAAAAAAAGGAAGTCTTGCCGGACATATGCAGCTTCCTTGTCGCCAGGACTGTTTTTGCCGGAGGAGGTATCGATTGGAACGACGGGTAGTCATAACAGGTATCGGCCTGGTTACGCCATTGGGCATTGGGGTGGATGAGACCTGGGCGGCACTATGTGCCGGAAAATCGGGTGTAGGCGAAATCACCCGGTTTAATGCTTCGATCTACGGAACCAGGATTGCCGCTGAAGTCAAAGACTTCAACGCCGAAGACTTTATGACCCGCAAAGAGGCCAAACGTCTGGAATCCTTTATCGCCTACGCGATTGCGGCCGCCCGGATGGCCGTCGAGGATTCCGGGCTGGTGATCGACGATACCAACGGCCATCGGGTGGGCGCGCTCACGGGCTGCGGTTTGGGCGGATTGAATATGCTGGAAATGACCGCCAATACGGTGGACAACCAGGGCCCCAATCGTGTCAGCCCCTTTTTTATCCCCATGTTGATCGGCAATATGGCACCGGGAATGATTTCCATCATCTTCGGCGCCAAGGGCCCCAATTCTTCGGTTGCCACGGCCTGTGCCGCAGGCTCCCACGCGGTGGGGGATTCCTACGAAATTATTAAATACGGCAGGGCCGATGCCATGATCACCGGAGGTGTGGAGTCTGTGGTCACCCGCACCTGCATTGCCGGATTCGGTGCCATGAAAGCCCTTTCCACCCGAAACGATGATCCTGAGAAAGCCTCACGGCCTTTCGATCGCGACCGCGACGGGTTTGTGGTCGGTGAAGGCAGCGGTATCATGATCCTGGAATCTCTGGACCATGCCCTGGAGCGCGGCGCCAAGATTTATGCTGAACTGGTGGGCTACGGCATGAGCGGCGACGGCTATCATATGACCTCACCGCCGCCTACCGGCGAGGGGGCGGCGCGATGCATGCATTCAGCCATGGATGATGCCGGCATCCGGCCGGACCAGATCGATTATATCAACGCCCATGGCACATCGACGCCATTGAATGATTTATACGAAACCCGGGCCATAAAAATGGCGTTCGGTGAAGCGGCCAAAAAAGTGGCCATAAGTTCGACCAAATCCATGACCGGTCATCTCCTGGGTGGTGCCGGAGGTGTGGAGACGGTATTTTCGGCATTGACCCTTCAGCATGGCATTCTGCCGCCCACCATTAATTTTGAAAACCCGGGTAAGGAGTGCGACCTGGATTACGTGCCCAACGTCGCCCGTAAAGCGGATGTGACTTATGTCATGAGCAACTCCTTTGGGTTCGGCGGAACCAATGCGTCCCTGATTCTGAAAAAGTATTGACCATAACACAACACAGCGGTAGCGCTGCAATTTTAGATGGGTTCATGGGCCACAGGCATTCGACGGAGTGCCTGTGGCTTTTTTTCGTCGGGAGGGCATTGCGGCTGGCCCGGACATCGCTACAGGCTGCCTGCAGACGGCACCCATGGCTATTGCTTCAGGGGGCTTTCAATTGACGGCACTGGGCGGGCGTTTGCCCTGCGGAGCCGGTCCGGCAAGGTTTTTTCTTGCGATAGGGAGCTGATAAAGATATGAAAAAACGTTACACAAGGGAGCGCTTCAGCTTAACAGGATGCAATCGGACCGACAAAAATTGGTGGAGAAAACATGATGAATGCTTCGACCCTGGTGATTGGCTGTGACCATGCGGCATTTCAACTCAAAGAAATTCTCAAGGCATATCTGGTTCAAAAAGGGGTGACGGTGGAGGATATGGGTGCCCATAGCCTGGACTCGGTAGATTATCCGGCGATCGGCGGACAGGTGGCCGCACGGATTTCTTCGGGTGAGCGCTCACGGGGTATCCTGCTTTGCGGTACCGGCCTCGGAATGTCCATGGTGGCCAACCGGTATCCCCATGTACGTGCGGCACTGTGCAACGATCTTTTCTCGGCGGTGATGAGCCGAAAGCACAACGACGCCAATATCCTTGTCATGGGGGGCCGGGTGCTGGGCGATGTTCTGGCGATTGAAATTCTCAACGCCTGGCTGGACACCGCCTTCGAGGGGGATCGCCACCAGCGGCGGCTGGATATGTTCGACGGCACACCCGGATAGATCATCTATGCCAGGGCGGCGGTTGTGGGCCATTCGGTATCGTCGGCCAGTGATTGTTTTTAAAATTCAGAGAGGTGACGGATTTGCAGCAAGATATTATCGCGGCGGTAGATTTGGAAATCCACCAGGCTATCGAACAGGAGTGGGCGCGGCAGGGCAGTCATTTAGAGTTGATTGCATCGGAAAACATTGCCAGCCGGGCGGTCATGGCCGTGCAGGGCAGCGTTCTGACCAATAAGTATGCCGAGGGGTACCCGGCCAAACGATACTATGGCGGATGCGAGTATGTGGATATTGCGGAGCAGCTGGCCATCGACCGCGCCAAGACGCTTTTCGGCGCCGAATACGCCAACGTTCAGCCCCATTCCGGTTCCCAGGCCAACATGGCGGCCTATTTTGCGCTGCTTGAGCCGGGGGATACGGTGCTGGGTATGGATCTGGCCCATGGCGGACACCTGACCCACGGCGCCAAAGCCAGTTTTTCCGGCAAACTGTACCATTTTGTCCACTACGGGCTGGATGCCGCTACCGGTACTATCGACTATGGGGCGGTCCGTGCCTTGGCCCGCAAGCATCGACCCAAAATGATCGTGGCTGGAGCCAGCGCCTACCCGAGAATAATCGAGTTCGACCGGTTTGCCGAGATTGCCGCTGAGATCAATGCGGTTTTGATGGTGGACATGGCCCATATCGCCGGGCTGGTGGCGGTGGGGCTGCATCCTTCGCCCGTCGGCCGGGCCCAGGTCGTTACGTCGACCACACACAAGACATTGCGCGGCCCGCGGGGAGGGTTTATTCTGGCCGACGGTGAGTGTGAGGACAGGCTGCGCAGTCAGGTTTTTCCGGGGATTCAGGGCGGGCCCCTGATGCATGTCATTGCCGCCAAGGCGGTTGCGTTTAAGGAGGCGCTGAATCCCGGCTTCAAGCTTTATCAGCGGCAAGTGCTGGAAAATGCGGCAGCACTGGCGGATGTCCTGCAATCGGAGGGCCTGCCGCTGGTTTCGGGCGGAACAGACAACCATCTGATGCTGGCCGATTTGACAACCTGGAAGATAACCGGAAAAGACGCCGAGCATGCGCTGGGCAGGGCGGGGATAACCGTCAACAAGAATACGGTTCCAAACGACCGGCAAGGTCCGTTTATTACCAGCGGCATCCGCATCGGAACCCCGTACATCACTTCCCGCGGAATGGGAACCGCGGAGATCCAAAAAATCGGTACCATGATTGTCACGGTGCTCAAAAATCCTGATGACAGCGCTGTATTGGAACATATCCGTAATCAAGTGGCGGAGCTTTGTACTGCTTTTCCGCTGTATCCCGTGAAGGAGTGAGACACAAATCGCCAATGGATCAACACATTCGTCCCTCGTGGGAAACCTATTTCATGGATATCACTTGCCTGGTGGCCAAGCGCGCCACCTGCCTGCGCCGCGCTGTGGGGGCCATCATCGTCAAGGATCGCCGCGTTTTGGCCACCGGATACAACGGTGCTCCCAGCCATGTCCGTCACTGCGCCGAAGTCGGCTGCCTGCGGGAGCAGCTGTCGGTTCCGTCCGGCGAACGCCATGAACTGTGCCGGGGTATTCATGCCGAGCAGAACGCCATTATCCAGGCGGCTTATCACGGCGCTTCCATCAAAGGCGCCGACTTGTACTGCACCAACCAGCCCTGTTCCATCTGCGCCAAGATGATTATCAACGCCGGCATTGTTCGGATTGTCTATCAATCCGGGTATGCCGACCCGCTAGCCATAGAAATGCTGGAAGAGGCCGGAGTGGATCTCATTCAATTGAAAAGCAGCCATTCGGAGGTGTGCCCATGAAATGCCCGTTTTGCGGAGAGTTCGACAACAAAGTTATCGATTCGCGGGTCAGCAAGGATGGAAGTGTCATTCGTCGTCGGCGCGAATGCATTGATTGCACAAGGCGTTTTACAACCTACGAGCATATCGAAGAGATTCCAATCATGATCATCAAGAAAGATGGGCGCCGGGAAGTCTTCAGCCGTGATAAAGTGCGTTCAGGCATGCAGAGGGCCTGCCAGAAACTGGATATCAGCATGAATGTCATCGAAGATTTTATTGATGATCTGGAACGCGACTTGCGGGAAACCGGTGAAAAAGAGCTATCCTCCCGGGTGGTGGGCGAAAAGGTGATGGCAAAGCTGCACGACCTCAGCGATATTGCCTATGTCCGGTTTGCCTCCGTGTACCGCGAGTTCAAGGATGTGAATGATTTTGTTTCGGAGTTAAAGAGCCTGCTGAGTGAACGATAACCAGTACATGCAGATGGCCCTGGCCCTGGCCGAAAAGGGTGCCGGGTATGTTTCGCCCAATCCCATGGTGGGCGCCGTAGTGATCAATGACGGCACGGTGGTGGGCAGGGGATACCACCAGACCCTGGGCGGTCCGCATGCCGAGGTCAATGCCATTGATGAGGCTGGAGAGCGGGCCAGGGGAGGTACCCTTTATGTGACCCTGGAGCCGTGCCACCATCATGGCCGCACGCCGCCGTGTACCCGAAAAATACTGGATGCGGGGATCCGGCGGGTTGTGGTGGCCATGGAAGACCCCAACCCCCATGTGACTGGCGGCGGCAGTGCTTTTTTGCAATCCCGGGGGGTTGATGTCACCAGCGGGATTCTCGAAAACCAGGCCCGTCGACTCAACGAGAGCTTTATCAAATACGTCCTGACCGGGCGGCCCTTTGTGACATTGAAAATGGCGGCGACTCTAGACGGCCGCATTGCTACACATACCGGAGATGCCCGCTGGGTGACCGGTACTGCCGCCCGGGCCCTGGTACATCGATTGAGACATGCCATGGATGCCATCCTGGTTGGTGTGGGAACGGTGCTGGCGGATGATCCCAGCCTGACGGCCCGTTTGGAGGCGGAACGTGGCGTTGATCCGACGCGCATTGTTCTGGACAGCCGGCTGCGCATGCCGGCAACGGCCAAAATGCTGAATCAGTCATCAACGGCCGACACCTGGGTGGTTTGCGGACCGGAGGCACCCTTACGCAATAAGGAATCTTTGCGCGCCCGCGGGGCGACCTTGCTGGAAGTGCCGATAAAATCCGACGGGATTGATTTTCAATGTCTGATGGGCACCCTCGGAGACAAGGGGATTACCAGCGTGTTGATCGAAGGCGGTGCCCACGTGGCGGCATCTGCAATTCGGGATGATGTTGTGGACAAGGCGCTTTTTTTTTATGCGCCAAACATTCTGGGCGGTGAAGGCATACCCATGTTCGCCGGCCGGGGACCGGACCTGATGAGCGAAAGCGTGCCGCTGTCGGATGTCGAGGTGAGCCGTGTAGGCCGGGACATACTGGTTTCCGGGTATCGGCATGCCTATTGAAAGTGCCCGCCCAATCCCAGCCCTCAAATTGATTTCCATCCGCTTTTGATATTTGGATTTTGACATTTGACGTTGAAAAGCACTTCATTCCGGGATTGCGTTTTTCGTTTTTAGGGTTATTTTTTTTGTTTAGTCTTGCGAATGACAGGTGAATCGATTTAAAACCCCTTTTTGCCGCTGATCGGCAAAGAGGCGGAGCGAGCTTATGTTTACAGGAATTATCGAAGGACTGGGCACTCTGGAGTCCATCCAGACCAGCGGCCAGGCCAAGCGTTTTGGTGTTGTCGCCGATTTTGGACTGGATGGGACACGGATCGGCGACAGCATCGCCGTCAATGGCGCCTGTCTTACCGCCGTCACATTGAAAGGTCGCCGTTTCGAGGTGGATCTCTCACCTGAAACAGTGTCCAGGACGACTTTCGGCCAGGCCAGAATCGGCGACCGGGTCAACCTGGAACGGGCCCTGCGGCTCTCGGATCGTTTGGATGGCCATCTGGTGTCCGGCCACGTGGATGGCCAGGGTCATTTGCAGGGTCGTGAAACCCGGTCCAATGCCATTATCCTGTCCTTCGGCATACCCGAGGCACTGGCCCGTTATTTGATCGTTAAAGGATCGGTGGCCGTCGACGGGATCAGTTTGACCATCAATGATTGCGATCTGTCTTCATTTCAGGTAAGCATCATCCCCCAGACAGCTGAAATCACCACCATCGGCTTGAAACCCGTGGGGGCGCCGGTGAATATTGAAACGGATATCATCGGCAAATATGTGGAGCGATTCACCATGGGTCGCAAGACGGCAAAAGAGCCGGCCCGCAGCGGTATCGATGTCGACTTGCTGGCCAGGACAGGATTTTTGGACCATTGATCGCACGGATGCTTGACTCCGGCGATATGAGACGCTTGGCAGGGAGACGGCGTCGTCGAATAGTGACTGGATAAAGGAGCAATATTAGAAATGCCACGTATCAGTGTAGAAGCGGCCATTGAAAAAATCAGGATCGGTGAGATGGTCATTCTGGTGGATGACGAGGACCGGGAGAACGAAGGCGATTTAACCATGGCCGCCGAGAAGGTTACCCCCGAGGCAGTGAATTTCATGGCAAAATACGGCAGGGGGCTGATTTGCCTCTCTTTGACCAGCAAGATCTGCGATCGACTGGAATTGCACTCCATGGTTAAAAACAATACCTCACCATTCCAAACCGGGTTCACCGTATCCATCGAGGCCAAAAAAGGTGTGACCACCGGGATTTCCGCCGCAGATCGGGCGACCACCATACTGACCGCAGTGGCCGATAATGCCGGTCCCAAGGATTTGGTCCGTCCCGGTCACATATTTCCTTTGCGGGCCAGAGACGGCGGCGTGATGGTTCGTGTCGGGCAGACGGAGGGTTCCGTGGACCTGGCCCGGATGGCCGGTCTGAAACCGGCCGGGGTGATCTGTGAAATCATGGATGATGACGGCTCCATGGCTCGCATGCCGTCCCTTGAAGTGTTCAGTGAGAAGCATGGCATCGGCATTGTCACCATTGCCGATCTGGTGGAGTACCGTATGCGCCAGGAGCTGTTTGTCCATCGGGCGGCGGCAACCGTGATCCCCACTGAACATGGCGGCGATTTTGAAATGATCGCCTATGAAAACGAGGTGGACGATCTGCTGCATATCGCCCTGGTCAAGGGCACCATCGACCCTGAAAAGCCGGTGCTGGTCAGAGTCCATTCAGAATGCATGACCGGGGATATATTCGGCTCCATGCGCTGCGACTGCGGCAATCAACTGCATCAGGCCATGGGCATGATAGCAGAAGAGGGCTGCGGTGTAATTGTCTACCTGCGCCAGGAAGGCCGTGGAATCGGGTTGGTGAACAAGCTCAAAGCCTATGAGCTGCAGCAGAAAAAGGGGATGGATACCGTTGAGGCCAACTTGCACCTGGGATTCAAGGATGATATGCGCGATTATGGCATCGGCGCCCAGATGCTGCGCGATATCGGCGTTCGCAAGATGCGCCTGTTGACCAACAACCCTAAAAAGATGGTGGGGCTTGAGGGTTACGGGCTGAGCATCGTGGAGCAGATACCCATCGAAGTCGAGGCCAATGAATACAACCGCTGCTATCTGGAGTGCAAGAAATTGAAAATGGGACATCTGCTGCAGCTGGACGATAACAACGGGAAATAGTTCCATGCTTGCCGATTTATCAATCCGATCAACACCAAGCCTGTGAACTGGAGGGGAAAAGATGCCGAAACTGGTTGAAGCCAACCTGGTGGCCAAGGGAAAGCGGTTTGCCATCGTCGTGAGCCGTTTCAATGATTTTATTACGGATAAACTGGTGGGCGGCGCCGTGGACGCCCTGCTGCGCAGTGGAACGCTTGACAAGGATATCGACCTGGTCAAGGTTCCCGGGGCGTTTGAAATACCGCTGGTGGCCCAGAAAATCGCCGCCCGTAAAAAACACGATGCCGTGATTTGCCTGGGTGCCGTCATCCGGGGGGCCACGCCGCATTTCGATTATGTCAGTGCCGAAGTCTCTAAAGGGATTGCCGCCGCCAGCATGGAAACCGGCATGCCCATCATTTTTGGTGTGGTGACCACCGACACCCTTGAACAGGCCATCGAACGCGCCGGCAGCAAGTCCGGAAACAAGGGATGGGATGCCGCCCTGGCTGCCGTCGAGATGGCCAATCTCATGGGGGCGGTGGAAAAGATCTGAATATGGGAACCCGTCGTTACGCCAGGGAGCTGGCCATGCAGGCGCTGTTCAGCATGGATATGAGCTGCGCCTTTTCGCCGGAGCAACTGGCGGAATACCGTCGCTGCTTTCCGCCCAACAAACATGTGTTGTCCTTTTTCGAGCGGCTAACGGAAGGCGTGCTGCAATACAGAATCGATATCGACGAGGTTATCGAGCGCTATTCCAGCAACTGGAAAGTGCGGCGCATGGCCTGCGTTGATCGTAATGTGTTGCGGCTGGCGGTGTTTGAATTGCTTTACTGCGCCGATATTCCGGCCAAGGTTTCCATCAACGAGGCGATCGATATCGCCAAAAGATTCGGCTCTTCCGAGTCCGGCGCTTTTATCAATGGTATTCTGGACAGTATTCGCAATGCCCTGGACCGAAAGGAATTGCAGACCGTACCCCTGCCGCTGCCCGAAGTCCTGCCGGACACTGCGGAAGCGGATGCGCAGAACAAGAAAGGATAGATCATGATCGTACGCTCCATGCCCGTTGGGCCCCTGCAGGCCAATTGTTATATTGCCGGATGTGACCAAACCCGTCAGGCGGTGGTCGTCGATCCCGGAGGGGATGTGGATCGAATCCTTTCAGCGCTGAAAAAAAACCAGCTGTCCCTGACGGCCATCATTAACACCCATGGCCATTTCGATCATGTGGGCGGCAACAAGGCCCTGAAGGCGGCCACCGGCGCCGATCTGATGATTCACAAGGGGGATGCCCCCATGCTGGCGCAGCTGGGCCGAGCGGCGGCCGCATGGGGCCTGCAGGCCGAGGATTCGCCTCGTCCGGACAGATTTCTGGAAGACGGCGACATACTTACTTTCGGTTCACTGGAGTTCAAGGTGATTCACACCCCCGGGCATTCACCGGGGGGCATATGTCTGTACGAAAAAAATGCCGGCGCCCTTTTTGTGGGCGATACACTTTTTGCCGGATCAATCGGCCGCACGGATTTACCCGGCGGTGATTACGATACCCTCATTACCCATATCCAGAAAAAACTGTTCACCCTGCCGGACGATACCAAGGTCTATAACGGGCACATGGAGCCCACCACCATCGGCAGGGAGAAACGCTTCAATCCTTTTTGCCGGATAGCTTGAGCCCGTTTACCCCGGTTGCCTGACCCCATAGGCGCAATGCGCCCTTATCAGCGGCCCCCCATGCCGCCCTCCGTTTTTTGACCGGTTCGGCTGAACATATCCCAATTGTAATTCACGCCCAAATTCAGTATAGCCATAGCCATGACCTGGGAAATCAAACGCCGTAAAACCAAAGCGATTGCGTTGGCCGGAATCCCCGTGGGAAACGGCGCGACGATAACCGTGCAGTCCATGACCAATACACCCACACAGGATGTCGCGGCCACTGTGGCTCAGATACATCGACTGGAATCCGCCGGCTGTGAAATCGTTCGGGTCGCCATTCCGGACGAGGCGGCGGCGCGCGCCGTTTCATCCATCAAAGCCCAAATCAAAATCCCCTTGGTTGCCGACATTCATTTCGATTCCCGTCTGGCGGTGCTTGCCGCAGATCATGGTGCCGACGGACTGCGTATCAACCCGGGCAACATCGGCGGCCAGGAAAAGATACGGCAGGTGGTGGATGCAGCCAGGGCGCGGCAGTTGCCGATTCGCATCGGGGTCAACGCCGGTTCTCTTGAAAAGGACCTGATCAAGGCCTATAATGGCGCAACGCCGCAAGCCATGGTGGACAGCGCAATGCGGCACGTGGGTTTGCTGGAGGCGTTCAATTTTCACCAGATCAAGATATCCATCAAGGCCTCGGATGTTCCCCGAACGGTGGCGGCTTACCGGTTGCTGGCCGCCACCACGGATTACCCGCTGCACCTGGGCGTCACCGAAGCCGGGTCCTTGTATACCGGTACGGTGAAATCCGCTCTGGGTATCGGCATGCTTCTGGCTGAAGGCATTGGCGATACCTTGAGGGTCAGCCTGACCCGCGATCCGGTGGAAGAGGTGCGGGTGGGGTTTGAAATACTCAAGGCGCTGGGTATTCGGCAGCACGGCCCCGAGATCATCTCCTGCCCAACCTGCGGCCGTTGCGGCATTGATCTGTTCGGTGTGGTGGAGCAGGTGGAAAAGGCCCTGCTGACCCGGACAACGCCGGTGAAGTTGGCCATCATGGGATGTGTGGTCAACGGGCCGGGAGAAGCCAAAGAGGCGGACATCGGCATTGCCGGCGGCAAGGGGCAGGGGATTCTCTTTCGACGCGGTGAAGTGGTGCGCAAGGTGCCCCAGGACAGGCTGGTGGAGGCTTTGCTGGATGAGGTGGACGCGTGGGAGCGGAATCATAAGGCAGATGGCGGGAAAAGTCAGCCCTGACGTTGAACGCGACTTTCGGGCTTTATAACAGAGCAGCACAGCGGGTGGGCATAAAGCTCATCCTTACGGAACCAGGCGTTTTATGCAGGGGCGGGGTGTATCCCCGGCCGCTTTCGGGGTTCGTAACAGAACAGCACAGCGGGTGGGCATAAAGCCCACCCTTACGGAACCAGGCGTTTTATGCAGGGACGGGGTGTATCCCCGGCCGCTTTCGGGGTTCGTAACAGAACAGCACAGCGGGTGGGCATAAAGCCCACTCCTGCGGAACCAGGCGTTTTATGTAGGGGCGGGGTTTATCCCCGCCCGCGGGGGTCGATTTTTTTCGTTGGGCACTGTCCCAAACTGAAAGGTTGCTGATACATGGGAAAGAAGGTGAAGACGGCCATTACGCCGACACGCGAAGAAGATTATCCGGAATGGTACCAGCAGGTGGTCAAGGCATCCGATATGGCCGAGCGGTCGCCGGTGCGCGGCTGCATGGTAATCAAGCCGTGGGGATATACCCTTTGGGAAAATATACAGCGCGAGATGGATGACATGTTCAAATCCACCGGCGTCAAGAATGCCTATTTTCCCTTGTTTATCCCGTTGAGCTTTTTGGAGAAAGAGGCCGAGCACGTGGACGGTTTTGCCAAGGAGTGTGCCGTGGTGACTCACCACCGGCTGGAGAAAGGGCCTGACGGCGGCCTGGTGCCGGGGGGTAGATTGACCGAGCCTCTGGTGGTGCGGCCCACTTCCGAGACCATTATCGGCGATTCCTTTTCCAAATGGATCAGCAGTTACCGCGATCTGCCGCTGCTCATCAACCAGTGGGCCAACGTTGTCCGATGGGAAATGCGTACGCGGATCTTCCTGCGAACCAGTGAATTTCTCTGGCAGGAAGGACATACGGCGCATGCCACGGCTGAAGAGGCCCGGGAGCGCACAGCGCTGATGCTGGATGTCTATGCGCGCATGGCGGAAGAATTTCTGGCCATGCCGGTGATCAAAGGCAGCAAGTCGGCCGCCGAGCGGTTTCCCGGTGCAGTGGACACCCAGTGTATCGAGGCGATGATGCAGGACCGGAAGGCCCTTCAGGCCGGCACATCTCATTTTCTGGGACAGAATTTCGCCAAGGCCTCCAATATTCGATTCCAGACCGCCGATGAAGTCGAAAGCTATGCCTGGACCACCTCCTGGGGGGCATCGACACGGCTGATCGGGGGGGTGATCATGACCCACGGTGACGATGACGGCCTGGCTGTGCCGCCGCGGGTTGCCCCCACCCACGTGACCATTCTGCCCATCGTTCACAAGGCCGAAGACCGCAGCAGCGTCCTGGATTATTGCGATCGGCTGGCGCGTGAACTGAGGGCTGTCATGTACCATGACCGTCATCTGGTGGTTGAGGTCGATGATCGGGATATCGGCGGTGCCCGGGGCTGGGAGTGGATCAAGAAGGGCGTGCCCGTCCGGTTGGAGATCGGTCCCCGGGATATAAGTGATGATGCCGTCTTTATGGGGCGCAGGGACAAAGGCACCAAAGAAAAAATATCCATGCCCAGGCAGCAGTTTGTTCAAACGGTGGGTGATATTTTGGACGAAATCCAGTCCGGCTTGTATCAGCGGGCCAAAGCCTATACTGAAGCCCATACCCGCTCGGTGGATGAGCGCGCGGATTTTTATGACTTTTTTACGCCGAAAAGAATGGAAAAACCTGAAATTCATGGTGGATTCGCTCTTTCCCACTGGTGCGGCGGCCAGACGTGTGAATCCAAAATCAAGGAAGACTTGACCGTGACCATTCGTTGTCTGCCCCACGCGGCGGAAAAGGAAGCGGGGTGTTGTATTTGCTGCGGTGCGCCCAGCACACAGCGGGTGGTTTTCGCCAAGGCCTACTAGCCTTACGGCCAGTGCACAATGCCCGGGCAGACGGCCGGAGTACGGTCGCGGGCGCCGGCTGTGCATCGAGCGTTACGGCGAGTACGCATGATCAATCATTCTGTAAGAATCGAAAGTAACTATGATCCGGATTAGCGATATTATTGACAAAATTTATGAGTATAATCCGGATGCGGATGTCGGTCTCGTGGACCGCGCCTATATTTTTTCGGCAAAAGTGCATGACGGTCAGATGCGTCTGTCCGGCGAGCCCTATCTGTCCCACCCGCTGGAAGTGGCCGGCATCCTGGCCGACATGAAACTGGATGCCGTCAGTGTGGCTGCCGGCCTGCTTCACGATGTGATTGAAGACACCCACGCCACCGAAGCGGAGATCGGGGAGATGTTCGGACCCGAGGTGCTGCATATCGTTAACGGGGTCACCAAACTCAGCACGCTCCATTTTTCCAGCGCCCAGGCACGCCAGGCGGAAAATATCCGCAAGATGCTTCTGGCCATGGCCGACGACATTCGGGTTATTCTGATCAAGCTGGCCGACCGTGTGCACAATATGCGGACCTTGCAGTATCACAAGCATGATCACAAGCGGCGCAAAATCGCCAAGGAAACCATCGATATTTATGCGCCCATTGCCGCCCGGCTGGGTATTTACTGGGTCAAAAACGAGTTGGAGAACATTGCCTTCCAGTATCTTATGCCCGAAGAGTTTGCACGTATCGAACAGCTGGTGGCCAAGGATCAAAAGGAGCGTGAAAACTATATCGACACGGTGAAAGAGTACATCAGTCTCAAAATGACGGAAAACAACCTGTCGTGCGAGGTGCTTGGGCGATACAAACATTACTATTCCATTTATCAGAAGATGCTGCAGCAGGACCTCTCTTTTGAAGAGGTATACGATATCATTGCTTTTCGCATCATTCTGGGTACCATTTCGCAATGTTATGAGGCGCTTGGAGTGCTGCACGCCCTTTGGAAGCCCATTGCCAAGAAATTCAAAGACTATATCGGTATGCCCAAGCCCAATATGTACCAGTCGTTGCATACGACGGTGATCGGGCCCTACGGCGAACGCATTGAAATTCAGATTCGCACCCGTGAGATGGACCAGGTGGCCAAATCCGGAATTGCCGCCCACTGGAGCTACAAAGAGGGAAAAACGGCGGACACCAATGTCGCAGAGGCGTTTGCCTGGGTCCAGCAACTGGTGGAAAATCAGGCGCACATCAAGGACCCGGACGAGTTTCTGGAAAACGTGCGCATCGATCTGTTTCCCGACGAGATTTATGTTTTTACCCCACAGGGGGATATCAAGTCACTGCCCAAAGGCGCCACGCCCGTGGATTTTGCCTATATGATTCATTCCGAGGTCGGGCAGCAATGCGTGGGGGCCAAGGTGGACGGCCGCATGGTGCCTTTAAAGTATAAGCTGCAAACCGGCGAACGGGTAGAAGTCGTAACCCAGAAGGGGCATCAGCCCAGTAAAGACTGGCTTGGGTTTGTCAAAACGGTCAAAGCCCGATCCCGGATTCGCCAGTGGATCAAGACCCAGGAGAAAGAGCGCAGTTTAACGCTGGGCCGGGAGATGTGCGAAAAAGCGTTTCGCAAGTACCGGCTTAGTTTCAATGCCTTGATCAAATCCGACGAAATGCAGAAGGCGGTGGACTCATTCGGGCTGAAAACCGTAAATGATCTAATTATTTCAGTAGGATATGGAAAGATAACACCGCTTCAGGTGGTTCGAAAAGTTGCGCCTAAGTCTGAAAGCGAGCCGATTTCCCCGGCTTTGCCGAACAAACCATCGGATGCGACGCTTAAAAAGAAAATCGGTGTCGGGGTTATGGTCAAGGGGGTCGAAGATATTCTGGTGCGTTTCGGCAAATGCTGCCAGCCCGTGCCGGGGGATTCCATTATCGGCTTCATCACCCGTGGGTTCGGCGTCACCGTCCATCGGACGGGGTGCAACAATTTGATCAAAACCAATCCCGAACGGCTGATTGAAGTCGAATGGGACAATGTTTCGGAGGAGTTCTTCCCGGTTAAGATCATGATCCGCGCCAATGACCGCATGGGGCTTTTAGCCGATGTGGCTGCCTGCATCAGCAAGTGCGGGGCAAATATCATCAGCGCCAATTCACAAACCCGTGAAGGCAGCATAGTGGACAGCTACTTCACCCTTACCGTGGGAAACTTGGAGCAGCTGGATCAAGTCCTTTCGGGAATCAAGAAGATCAAACAAGTGCAGGATGTATTTCGAATGAACTGATCTGAAGATCGGGTTCTCGACCGGTATGCCCCCATTACGGCAACAGCTGTCGCCCGGTTTCATACCGGCATACATATCGAATCGGGTATCAGGACGCTTTGGCGACCCGACCGGATTTGATGCAATTGGTGCAGACGACCATTTTTTTGGTTTGCCCGTCACAAACGGCCCGCACACTCTGAAGATTGGGGTTGAAACGGCGTTTGTTTACATTATGGGCATGGCTGACATGATTTCCCACCATTGGTTTTTTTCCACAAATCTCACAAATCTTTGCCATCGGTTTGCTCCACTTGAATCATTCATTTACGGCCGGGTGGTTTTGCCCGCTGTCTGTCGGGCATGATCCAAAAAACAATGCGCATGCCACCTGCCATCATGCGCAAAAAAAACCAAATAACCTTTTTTTTGAGCGATGTAAAGCGTTTTTTACAAGGGTCAGATTACAGCCTCAAAGGCGGACCGCAGGCAGCGTCCGGCAAAGACGCCGTCACTTTTTTTCCGAAGCCTCCAGGCTGGCGACAAGCGCTTCACACTGGGCGATATACTGCAGGGCACGATAGTGCACGCCCACATCGGGGTAGTTGGTTATGACGGCCATGAAGCGCTTCAGGGCGGCCTTGTAATTTTTGGCCCGGAAATAATAGCGCCCCACGTAATATTCGTGGCCGGCCAGACTCTGAATACATTTGACGATATGCGACTGTGCCCTGAGCGCATAAGGATCGCCGGGGTGCTGACTTACCAGTCGGTTGAAGATTTCCAGTGCTTTTTTTGCCGGTGTCTGGTCTCTGTCAACGGTATCGATTTGTTTATAATAACAGAGTCCGGCTTGGTAAATGACATAGGGAACGGCTTCATTTCGAGGATGAAGCTGTTCGAATTCCTCGTAAGCCAATACCGCTTCGGCATATTGCTGGAGCGCGAAATGGGCGTCGGCAATTTTCAGTTCGGCCAGAATCGCGTATTTGCTGAAAGGGTACCAGTCTTTGAGCTGCTCAAAATTCTTGATGGCTTCGGTATAGCGGCCCCGGTCAAAGTCATCGACACCGTCTTGAATAAGCTCCTGGGCAGGTTTTTCGAGGTTTTCTTTGCCGAACCAGGCGCAGTTGAGGCAGAACAGAACGCTGAGCCCTGCAAGCACGGGGATGATTTTTTTCATGACTTTTGATTCTGATCCCTTCCGGTGCGTCGTTTCCACGAGTAGCCCCCGCATCGCAAAGATGGCGGTAGGGCAAATTGTAAGGGTGATTTAAATAAGGGATTTGATGGTGTCTTCCAGCTTGGATTTGGCCACCATGCCGGTAATCTGGTCCACCACTTTGCCCTCTTTGAAAAAAATCAGGGTTGGGATGGCTTTGATGCCGAATTTTCCAGGTGTTACGGGATTGTCGTCAACATTGCACTTGGTAAATTTGATTTGTTCGCCGTATGAACCCGCCAGCTCTTCAATGACAGGGCCGATCGCTTTGCAGGGGCCGCACCACGGCGCCCAAAAATCAACCACTGCAGGCTTGTCCGATTGAACGACTTCGGTTTCGAAACTGCTATCGTCAATATCCATTATTCCTTTTGCCATAATCATGTTTTCCTTTCCGACGAGCGTTTTATTTGTCCGAACAAAATAATATGGTCCCCCCTTATTGTCAACCTTGCTGCGGCAGGATAAAAAGAGAAACGGGGGTGAATTTATGCGTTTCTCCAACAAGATTAAGGGAGAAACGCATAAATTCACCCCCGTTTCTCTTCCTCCTGTGGTTAATCCTCACTGGAAAACGTGTTGCTCCATTCACAGGCTTGCATATAGATTTCAGGAATTTTTTCTTCGGCGATATGGAGGCGGCCGGCAATGGCGGCAACATCCTGCCAGCGCGCCTGTTCATAGCTTTCCACCAGTTTGAGGTAGTCGATGAGCTCCCCCCGCTGGCGGATCAATGCATCTTTGATGCTGTCGGACAGGGGCAGGGCCTTCATGACCTTTGCCATGGGTTGATCCACAATAGCGTCGATTAGAGAAAACATGCCCAAGGTGAACAATTCGTCCTCCGATACTTTGGCCGGGGCAGCGGAGGACAGCTGCGCGCAGAATTTTCCGCGAATACAGGCGGCGCGTACCAATTCATCAGGTTTTCCCACAGCCAGGTTGGACATGGTGATCATGGAAATGAACCGCCGGATTTCTATTTGACCGAGATAAACCAGGGCCTGCTGTATGGAACTGATCCGGTTGGCGGTGGAAAAAAAGGCCGAGTTGATATAGCGCAGCAGCTTGTAGGAGAGGCTGACATCGGGCGCGATCAATTTTTGCAGGTTTTTAAATTTAAAATCAGGGTTGTTGACCTCTACAACCATTTGCATCAGATTGATGGATGAATCGGGGATTTTTTTACCCTTGACGATTTCCGGTTTGCAGAAGAAGTAGCCTTGAAAGAGCTCGAACCCCATTTCTTTGGAGGTTTCGAATTCTTCGTTGGTTTCGATTTTTTCCGCCAACAAAATGGGGCGGCATGTTTTGGGAAGCTGGCCCAGGTAAGTTTGAATTTCTTCTGTCGTGGAGAGGCGGAAGTCGAATTTGATGATCTTGGCCAACTCGATAAGGGGCTTGAGCTCCGGGGAGTACACAAAGTCATCCAGGGCAATGGTGTAGCCTTTTTTACCCATTTCCTGACATGCGGCGACCAGTTCCGGGGTCGGGTCTACGTCTTCCAGAATTTCCACCACCGTGGTGGCCTTGGGCATGAGCAGGGGCAGTTTTTGGATCAACAGATTCTGGGTGAAGTTGATGAAAGAGAGTTTTCCGCCCAGCAGGGCGTCGATGCCGATGGCAAAGAAGGTGTTGGACAGAACCGTCGAGGTCATGATGTCCCCGTCCATATCGGGGACATAATTGGCGGTGCCGTCCCTGAACAGCAGTTCGTATCCCAATAATTTTTTCCGGCGGTTGAATATCGGTTGTCGGGCGACATAGGCATCCATGCAGTGATTTCCTGTGGTCGGTTCGTTCATCTCGGCGTGCAGCTTCATTGATAGCTTTATCGGCACTCCGGCCGGCGGACTTAAGACCTTGAACCAGAAACATGCGGGGGCGGGCCGACGCCATAGAATGGACGTGGCGCCAGCGCAATCCGTATGTGGTTTTGACAGCGTGAAACAGGTTTGATACTTTCTTTCGAATCCCCGGAGTTCCCCTGATAGCCATGCCGAAACCAACCATGCAGCAAGGAGGGCAGGATGAAGCGTAAATTACGGTTAGGCGCACTGATTTCTGGTGGCGGAACCAATCTGCAGGCCATTATCGACGCCTGTGAAGATGGCCGCATTGACGGTGAATTGATGTTTGTCGGTTCCGACAAGGCTGGTGTCCGTGGTCTGGACCGGGCGGTCAATCATCATATTCCCACTTTTGTCGTGGATTACGGTGCCATTATCCGGCAATACGGCCGTTCGGCGGATCCGTCCGCCCTGCCTGCCGATTTTGACCTGGAGGCGCTGCGGCAGAAGCAGAGCCTGTTCGATTCCAAAGCCGATCCTGAAAAGCTGGCGGCTTTTCTCGTGACCCGGGCGATTGCCGAAAGTCGTCTGCTTGAACAACTGGCCCGGTATCCTGTTGACCTCCTGGTTCTGGCCGGGTTCATGCGCAACCTTACGCCGTATTTCATCGACCGTTTCAACATCGATGCCGACCGTCCGCGCATCATGAACATCCATCCGGCCCTGCTTCCGGCATTTCCAGGAGTCGACGGGTATGGGGACACGTTTCGGTATGGCTGCAAAGTGGGGGGGTGCACGGTGCATTTTATCGATTATGGAGAGGATTCCGGGCCCATCATCGGCCAGAAGGCGTTTGCCATCGCCGACCACGACGATTTGGATGCCGTGAAGAAAAAGGGTCTTGAACTGGAATGGCAACTTTACCCGGAGTGCATCCAATTGTTTGCCGAGGGGCGCCTTGCCGTGGTCAAAATGACCCACACGCTGGACAATGGTGATTTGGTTCGGCGCAAGGTGGTTCGCGTTCTCAGGGATGGGTGAAAAGGATAATATCAAAATCCAAAATACAAATATCAATTCGTGGCTGGAACCGGGTTATAAATTTTTAAACCGATAACCCGAAATGAGGTGAACTGTCTTCATACGGGTTAAATAAGAAACCCAGCTTTAAGTTTTAAGTGTTAAGTCAAGGATGGGTCCGATTCTATGAATCGCACACTAGCCAGTTGCCCGCAGGATCGACCCGGGCGCCTGTGATCGATGCCTTGGCGTACCTTCGCTTGAGATTTGGATTTTGATATTTGAGCTTTCCCGCCATGGCGGGCAATCCAAGGTCACAACCGGCCGGTTGCCGGCGGAAGCTCCGGCAACCCCGTTTACAGATACCGCATCATCATGGGAAATGCCACGAAAGTTCCCACGGTACTGCCCAGGTTGGTGAAAAGGACCACCAGCAGGATACGGGTGACCTTGTTGCGCCAGAAACCCCTCAAAGAGAGGATGTCGGACTGGAGGTGTTCGAAGTCTTTGACCTTGGGTTTGCGGGAAAAAGCCTCCACCAGACCCGAGACCCAACCGGCGGCGATCATGGGATTGAGCGATGTCAGGGGGGCGGCCATCACCGAGGAAAGGATGGTCAACGGGTGGGCCAGGGCAATAAGGGCGCCGATACCGGCCAGTATACCGTTGGCACCAATCCACCAGATGAGCATACCGGTGCCGGCGTGGGAGCCGCCCACATAAAAACCATAAACCAGCAGCGCGATAATGAATGATGGTATCAGCCATTTGACGATGCGGCCCATTTTGCTTTTGGGGGGCATGGCGTCCAGGGGGACCAGGTCAATGGGCTGGTCCCAATAGCGTAAAATACCGGGCACATGCCCGGCGCCGACGGCGGCCACGATATTTTTGCCGGGGGCGCTCCGGATTTTGGCGGCAAGATACTGATCGCGTTCATCGATCAGCGAGTGGCGCAAGGTGGGCATGGATTGGCCCACTTCACTCAGGATCGTTTCAAGGACATCCTGCTGCTTCATGCGTTCGATGTCTTTGGCTTCGATCTCCTCCATGTCGCCAAACGACAGGATCAGCTGAAAAATGAGTTTCAGGCGGGCCCACAGCCCCATCTGGCGCCAGGTGCGCGACAGGGTGACCCGGACGTCACGGTCCGCCAGGTGTACCGTTGCACCCACCGCTTCGGCTGAGTCGATGGCCTGGATCATCTCCTGGCCGGGACGTACATCCAGTTTGGCGGCAATGCGCTTTTGAAAAGCGGCAAGGATAAGATTTGAAAGCAACAGGAAAGACTTTTTTTCTTTAATGACGTTGATGATGTCCATATTTTGCCAGTTGTCTTTCTGGCGAATGGTCTGATAGCGGCTGGGGCACAACTCGACACAAACAGTGTCCGGTCTTTGCGTTTCGATGACCTGCTTGACCAGATCGACGCTGTGCTGGGAAACATGCGCGGTGCCGATAAGCGTGATTGCTTTGTCTTCGATGGTCAGGTGGTGGATGGGATCCGGGTTGTTTTTCGTTTCCATTGAGATTATAAGGTTACCTTTTATTTTTAGTTATTTACTTAATCGTCACGGCGGCCGTGAAACTTGAGCCAATATATACGCTTTGGAAAGGTTGTCAATCATTACCCCTCAATCGCGGCGGGTGGACGATGCTCCCCGGCTGGGGGTATGACCGGCGTCCGGTGTTGCCATGGAGAATCGGCGCGTCGGCTTAAAGGAGGCAGGACCATATATGGAGGCATTGAATCCGCAATCTTTTATCGTTGAAAAGGAACCGTACTATCTGAGCAGCGGCAGTGAGATACCGCTTTTTGAATCCGCCTGGCAGGCAAAATTGCCGGTGATGCTCAAGGGGCCCACCGGTTGCGGTAAAACCCGCTTTGTACAGCATATGGCCTGGCGTTTGAAACGCCCCTTGATTACGGTGGCCTGCCATGAAGATCTTTTTGCATCCGATCTGCTGGGCCGCTATCTTCTGAAGAACGAGGAGACGGTTTGGGTGGACGGCCCACTGACCCAGGCGGCGCGCATGGGGGCCATTTGCTATCTGGATGAAATCGTCGAAGCCCGCAAGGACACCACCGTGGTCATTCACCCCCTGACCGATGACCGGCGCATGCTCAGTATCGATAAAAAGGGGGAGGTCCTCATCGCCCACCCCGATTTCATGCTGGTCATTTCCTACAACCCGGGCTACCAGTCCGTGCTCAAGGATTTGAAACAGAGTACCCGCCAGCGTTTTGTGGGGATGACGTTCGATTACCCGCAGACCGAGAACGAAATCCGCATTGTGGCCGATGAGGGCGGGGTCCCTTCGGAGTTGGCCCGGCAACTGGTCGCCCTGGCCGGTAAAATCCGCAATATTCGAGAGCAAGGCCTCACCGAGGGCGCCAGTACCCGTCTGTTGATCTACGCCGCCCATTTGATTCGCCAGGGTATCGACCTCAAGGCGGCCTGCCGCGCGGCGGTCTGCCTGCCGTTGACCGATGATGAGCGCCTGCAGGAGACCCTGGAGGATTTGATGGATGACTTGTTTTAGCCATGGCCGGGCAGCACTCCCTGGATAACCTGCGCCTGGCGGACCCGGAGGCCTATGTCTGGGTCAAGGGACGGGTGGATATGCTGCAGCCGCCGCCTTCGGATGCGGCCCTGGCCCTGCTGGTCCAAGAGACCATCTGGGGCTTGTCTCAGGAGGCCGGCATGGGCGCAGCGATGGCCCGGGGGCTGCTGGCGCTGCTGCCGGCCGATTCACAGGCATTGCTGCAAAACTATCTGCGCCTGGTGCATCGGGCCGCCGAGACCGGCGTGACACTGGGACGTATTGTAGCCGAATTTTCAGCATCGGTGGTGCTCAAGGGGCAGGCGCTGACCGACTTGTTTGAAAAAACGATGGCGGTCATGTTGGGTAAAGGCACCTATGCACTGACCGCGCCGTTCGAGGCCCTCAGGGAACTGCTTGACGCCGGCGATACGGCATCGGGGGCGGCCTATCTGGAGCTGCTGGCCGAAACATTCAAACAGGAACTCACCTATAACCAGAGCCTGCAGCTGGTCTACCGGCTGCCGAAGGCGGTGCGTAATTTTACCCTTCAACGGCGCCGGGCCCAGATCGAGCAATTCAAAAGGGTCGTCCAAGCGGACCTGCAGCTGGTGGATCCCTTTTTAGACGGTTTGGACAAAGGCGCAGGGCTGCTGGATGAAGAGGCGCTGTCCCGGTTTCTGTCCCTGGCCCTGGCCCGTTACGCCAGCAAGCCGGATTTGGGGATGAAATTTTTAAGCCTGTCCTCCAAGGTGGGGCAGGACACTTGCCTGGCCCTTCAACGGGCGGTTCCCCTGTCCCATGTCAACAGTCCTTTGGGCCGTTATCTTTATGCGCGCCTTGGCCGTCCCGTAGGCGTTTTACCCCTGTCCGGGCTGACCGCATCAGCTGCACCCGTCCCCTGGGTCTGTTCGGACGGGCAATCGATTTACCTGCCCGACGAGGTGGCGCGTTTTAAGCACCGGGAACAGAATATCGCCCTGTTCAAGGATTTGGCACGGCTGGAGGCGGCTTTTTTTGAATGCCGGACCTTTGATTTTGATTTAGAGCGGGCCGCAGAGATGTATCCCGGAGTGTTGGGACACATGTCCGCCGGCCTGCCGGCCGGTGAACCTGGAGGGATGTGCGACGGCGAACGGTTTGTCCACAGTTTTTCTTATCCTCTGCTGGCTGCCGATCTTTTTTCACTGTTCGAACAGGCCCGCGTAACGCAATTTCTGCACCGGTGGTATCCCGGACTCATTCGTCACGTTCTGCCGCTGCTGGAGGCGGATTTGCGGCCCACGGACAGTGCAGCGGATCACCATCTGCTTACCCCGGTCATTGCCCGTCTGTTGGTTGGCCAGGATTTTCCCTTTTCCGAAAACCCGTTGGCAGGGCAGCTTCAGCGGGAATTGGTGGCCCTGTTCGACCCCCAATCCGATGCGGCCGCCCGGGTCGAGGGCTCCGCACGCCTGGTTTGTGTGGCCCATGACCGGGTGACCCGAATTTCGGGCCTGTCTTTGCGCCATTACATGCCTGCGCCATTTCCCTATGGCCGCCGGCTCCATTGGGAAATGGTGAGTCGCGCCCAATCGGCTCATGACCGAATTGCGATGGAGATCAAGCGGCGCCTTGAAGCCCGGCAGATCAAAGTGTACCGATCTGATTTGAGAAAGCACCTGGCCGATGGGCAGGGACCGTTGTCTTCGGACGATGTGGCGGCCCTGGTTTTGTCCAGGGCTCAGGTTTCGGGTCAACCCCGCGCCGCGGTTCACCTGACGCGCCGGGAACTGGAAACACTGCTGCGCGAAACGGGAATGGGCGGCGTGGAACCGGCAACGGGGGCGGATGACGCCTTCCGCTATCCGGAGTGGGACGACAGCCTCCAGGATTATCTTGCAGATCATACCCGGGTACGGGAAATTGCGGTTGCCGGTCAGGACAGGGGGACATTTTACCGCAATACCCTGGTGCGCCATGGCGGCCTGGTTTCCCGAATGCGGCGCGCCTTTGCATTTCTCAAGCCCCAGGCCATGGCCATTTTGCGCCAATGGCCGGAAGGGGATGATTTTGACTACCGGGCACTGCTCGATTATGCCATGGACCGTCGGGCCGGACGAATGCCGTCGGACCGGCTATTTATCAAGCGGCTCAAACAAGCGCGTGACGTTGCCGTGCTGTTGCTGGTGGATTTGTCGCGGTCGACGGCCAATCCTGTGGCCGGTGGGCATGCCAGCGTTCTTGACGTGACCAAAGAGGCCCTTGTGCTGTTTTGCGAGGCATTGCAGGTGGTGGGCGACCCATACGCCATCGCCGGCTTCTCAGGGACCGGTCGCCATGCGGTGGACTTTTTCCAGATCAAGACGTTTAAAGAGCGGCTTGCGGACAAGGTGCGGTCACGCATCGCCTGGCTGGCTCCCCAGCGCAGTACACGCATGGGGGCCGCTATCCGTCATGCGACCACGCTATTGACACGGATGGATAGCCGGGTACGGTTGATGATTCTGATCAGCGACGGTTTTCCCAATGACCTGGGTTACAAATCCGATTATGCTGTTGCCGATACCCGTCAGGCCATTCAGGAGGCGCGATCTTCCAATGTCCATGTGAAAGCCATTACCGTTAACATTGGCAGCGATCCCGGCCTTGATGCGCTTTACGGGCGCGTACACCATCATGTCATCGGCGATGTGCGCGAACTGCCCGATAAATTGCTGCGCCTCTACGGCACTTTAACGCGGTTTTAGCGTAAAGTCGGACAAAATTTTTGATTTACGGTTATGGCACCTGTTGGCGCCGACGGTTGCCGGAAACAGAAAATCCTGCCATAAAAGGATCACGGGCAGGGACACAGCGATACTACAACCATCTTGGGAGGGGCTTTCATGCTGATCCATGACGATGTTTTTTCCTGGGAAGGGTTTGGCGGGATGCTGGGGCTGGCCAAGGGTATGTGCCGCTTGCGGATTTTTGACTTGACCGGGGGTAAGACCAGTCGGGTGATGCATCTAAAACCCATACTGGTGGTGGTTTCCGATCTGCCGGGGTTTGGAAACCCGTTGAAACAAGTTTCGGTACGCAGTTGCTGCAGTCATGTGGCCAGCCGCGTGGTTCAGAAGTTTCAAATTGATCCGCATCGGATGGTTTTTATAGAGTATACGCCGGCCTCAACATATGGAGACCGGGGCCAGCACCAGATTGCGGAAAAATTTGACGTCATGGACTTTGTCTGGCACGAGGACAGCGCTCTGCATCCCAAATGGCGCCCACTGGGTCAGCCGCTGCTGGACGTGGTATCCGGTTTGGTGGCGCAAACAGAATCAAAAGCCTAAAAAAACCGTATGAATTTTTCCGCTGCCGCGCTCTATGAGCTGGAGCCGCAACTGGCGGGCCGATTTGGCTTCTCCGGGAAAAAAGATAATGCCATGGGCCAGATTGCCCGGGGTAATGGATTTGTTTTCCAGAGACTTGTCCTTCAGGTCGCGCACGATCATGGACCGGGCACCATTGGGGTCCGCCCCTGCCGAGGCGCCGCCTAAAACCGCGCCGCCCGCACCCCCGATGACAGCACCCTCTCCGGCCGTGCGCAATACGTCCTCGCCAGTAACGATCCCTACGGCTGCCCCGATGACGGCGCCGGCGGTAGCCCCCAGAAACCCGCTGTAGGCCCCTTCCTTGAAAATTTTGTTGGTCTGGGCATATTTGGTGGCCCGCTCATAAGCGAATTTGTCGGTCAAAATGGGCCACAAGTTGCCCTCGGCATCTTCCAGAAAGGTTTGGCCCGGGTTGATCTCCAAGGTGTAAGGCCCCTGGTTGTCAAAAGCGATCTGCACAGGCAGCATGCCGGCGCCGCGAATGTCGAATCCAAAGGCTTTGCGGGCCTCCTGGCTGTCCACAAAGGCACGTGCACCGATCTGGGCGCCAACGACGGAAACACTGTTGTTATAGGCGGTCGGGGCTTTGAAGGGCAGCGGCTGGGCCTTGTAAGCCGTGCTGCAAGCCGCAAGCACGAACAGAACAACGAAACCGATCGGTATAATCCTCAGGCGATTTGTCATGAGAGCCTCTCTTTGTCTGTCAGTGTCCTATTAAGCGCCGGGTTAAGATCATCCTGGCAACAGCCATTACAGCGTGACGATACCGGAGTCAACGGCCTGTTACACCCGCTTTTCGGCAAGGTACCCGCATATGGTATCTAATATAGCGCTCGTTTGTTCTTTGGCAAAGAAAAAAAGTTGCCATTCAGAGTACACGGAACAAATGGCGCTCAGCAGAAAACGCCGCCGGGTCCGTGGATGCTTAAAGGCATTGTTCCGGTCCACCCGCAAGAACCAGAAAAACATTGCTCTTGGCAGCGTCTCGGGGCAATATAAGATCTGGCGTTTGTTTTCATCACCGGACCCTGCGGGGTCTGGTTCTCCATTATAAAGCGCTGTACCGCTTGGGTAGATGGCAAATCGAGGAGTGTCGGCACATCATGCGATTCAGGCCGTGCATTGATCTGCACCAGGGCAAGGTCAAACAAATCGTCGGGGCAACGCTTTCCGATGACAATAAAGACTCCCTGCGCACCAACTTCGAAGCGAGCCGCCCGGCACAGTGGTATGCATCCCTTTATCGCCGGGACGGTCTTGCGGGCGGGCATGTCATTCAATTGGGGCCCGGGAATCAGGACGCCGCACGGGCAGCGCTGCAGGCTTGGCCCGAAGGGCTTCAGATCGGAGGCGGCATCACCATCGACAACGCGGCGGCCTGGATCGATGCAGGGGCGGCTGCGGTGATCGTTACCTCCTGGATATTTCATGACGGCACGGTCAATGAGATGCGACTGCAATCCCTTTCCGAGAGGATCGGTACCCGGCGATTGGTCCTGGATCTGAGTTGCCGCCGTCGGGGCAATGACTATTTCATCGTTACCGATCGCTGGCAGACCTTTACCCGCGAACGCATCACGTTCCGGCTCTTGGAGCGCCTTTCCGGGTTTTGTTGCGAATACCTGGTTCATGGTGTGGATGTCGAGGGGCAATGCCGTGGCATCGAGGCGCCGCTGGTAGAAATTCTGGGCCGATGGGGGAAGATTCCCATAACCTATGCCGGGGGCATTCAGAGCGTGGCGGATATTCAGGCTGTGGAGCAACTGGGCCGGGGCTGCGTGGATTTCACCGTCGGCAGCGCCCTGGACCTGTTCGGCGGCAGCGGGCTGTGTTATGATTCCCTGGCCAAAAGATACGGGCCGGTCCATTCGTGAAGCGCTCGCCCGCTTCGCGGGAGGCCATTTTTTTAGACGGCCGGTCCGTTCGGTACAGTTGACGAATGAATAAATATCATTTAATTACTGTTATATATATTCCATTGCGCAGAATTTTTTTGTTGCACAAAGGCTATAGTTAGTATACTAACCAAATGCTGTGTAAAGTCCGTTTGCGGCAATGGGGCAGGGTCCTGAAAAAGCGTCCTGCGTCGAATTCGGACCACCTGAAGATGCCGTTGGCTGGCGTCTTTGCGTCATCATCCTGTATATATTCTTCGGATTTGCATATAAACGAATAAGTTGGGGGCGAACAGGGGCAGGTCGATCTGCACCGGTTGCGATTCATGTTTTACCAAATGAGGGAGGGACAGATGATGAAAAAGATGGTTATAGGTTTGGCTGTGATGGGGCTGCTTTGCGCATCGGCATCACCGCTGCTGGCTGGCGGCATTATCAACAAGTCCAATTTGAGCGCCGATTACTTCCGTTCGTTGACCCGGCACGCATCCACCGATGCCGCGGATATCGTGGCCTACAATCCTGCCGGCGTGATGAAGATGGAAAACGGGATTTATCTGAAGGGTGATGTGCTCTATATCAACAAGGACTACAGTAACGATGTGTCCACCCAGACCACCTTTCCGTATTCGTTGGTAACGGGCATGGAGGGCGACTATTCAAGCGATGAGCCATCCATCGTTCCGGGGCTTTTTGCGGTGTATAAAGAAGACAAATGGAGCGGGTTTTTTGCCGTTACTATTCCAGGCGGTGGCGGAACGGTCAAGTATGACGAGGGAAATGCACGAACAGCAGCTTTGGGCACCGCTTTTATCCTCAATGGCCTGGGAGCTGCTTTCGAAAACCAGCGTCTGGATGCCAAGAGCTTCGATATTGCATACACCCTCGGGGGTGCGTACCAAATCAACGATATGTTTTCCGTTTCTGGTGGATTGCGTTACGTTGATGCGCATCAGGAGTTTACCGGTCAAGTGAATCTGTTAACAGCCTCCTACAGCGTTGACCTGGAAAGAAATGCCACCGGCTTAGGGTATTTCCTGGGACTGAACATAGCACCCTCAGACAAACTCAATATTGGATTTTTGTATCAGTCCAATACCGAGCTGGATTATGAATCGGATGTGTCTGAAGACAACTCACCGGGAAATCTTATTACCACCAATGTCGGATGGCTCGACGGAACCAAAGAGCGCGAAGACCTGCCCGGTTTGATCGGGCTGGGCGTGTCTTATGCGTTCACCCCAAAAATCCGTGTTGAAGTGGACTATACCCGTTATCTGGAAAGTGCGGCCGAATGGGAAGGCGTGCGTTTTACTGGAGATGAGGGGGACAGCTGGGAAGTTGGGGCCAGTCTCACCTATACGTTTAATCCTCAGTGGAGAGCCAGCATCGGTTATTTGCACACGGACATTGTGGATATAGAGCCTGAAAGTCTGCTTGTGGAAGCCCCCGAACTGGATGCTCACACCATTGGCGTCGGCGTTGTTTTCAGCCCCACGCCTCAATGGCAAATCAGCTTCGGTTATACGGATGTCAGCTATGATTCGGTAACTACAGATACTTTTACATCACGGGCACCTGAAGGCACCGAGCTAGAAAAACATGTTACCGCATTTTCTTTGGGTCTCCAGTATCACTTTTGATCGGACCTGATTGATCCAACCCCCGGGAATCAAATCCCGGGGGTTTTTTATTAGGCTGAATAAGAAATTGCATTGTCACAAGGGAGCAACTATGGTTTTATGCGTTGCGATTATTGGTGCCATTGAGATAAAGCGACACTCAGTTAGAGGCGGGAAAGCATTTGCCGCTCATTTTAAATTTATACTGTTTTGAGGAGTATGCAGGCCCTCTCCTCCATTCAGCTTGGTTGGGAACTATAAAAAACGGAGGTTTTCATGAAATTCCATGCGATGAAGTCTGCTGCGCTATTCATTGGCCTTTTGTTTGCCGTATCGGCATGCAGCACGGTCAATCCCTACACTGATGAAAAACAGACCAGTAAGCTGGCCATAGGCGCCGGTATCGGTGCCGCAAGCGGTGCGGTGATCGGCCTACTCACCGCCGACAGCAAGAACCGGCAGCGTAACGCCCTTATCGGTGCCGGCCTGGGCGCCGCCGCCGGCGGCGGTGTGGGCTATTATATGGACGTTCAGGAGGCCAAACTTCGGCAGCGGCTGCGCAATTCCGGGGTCAGCGTGACCCGGGCGGGCGATCAGATCGTGCTCAACATGCCGGGCAATGTCACTTTTGCCTCGGGCTCACCCAATATCAACGCCGATTTCTACGGTGTGCTCAACGCCGTGGCGCTGGTGCTGAAAGAGTACGACAAGACCACCGTGGACGTGGTGGGACACACTGACAGCGTGGGCAGCGAAAGCTACAACCAGCAACTGTCCGAAAACCGCGCCCGCAGCGTGGCAGAGTATCTTTCCAGCCAGGGTATCCTGCCGGCCCGACTGCTGCTGGCCGGCATGGGGGAGGCCCAGCCCATTGCCAGCAATGACACACCGGAAGGACGCACCCAGAACCGAAGGGTGACTATTCAAATTAGCCCGGTCGTCGCCCAGTAAATTCGCATGTTGAATTTAGTGGAGAGTATTCCGGCCATTGTTCGGATTCTGATCAGTTTCATTCTAATTTTGGCGGCCATCAAGCGCAAATGGATGCTGGGCAACGCTTTCCTGGTTGGCGCCCTTGCCATGGGGGCGCTGTTTGCCATGCCCCCGGCCAGCGTGGCGCACTCGGTATGGGCCTCGCTATCCCACCCCAAAACAGTGGGCCTGACCCTGGTGGTGGGTCTGATCCTGGTGTTGAGCCACAGCCTGGAGCGCAGCGGGCAGATGGCCCGGCTGCTGGACCGTTTCCAGGGGCTGATTCCCTGGCCCAGGATCAATCTGGTGGTATTTCCGGCCCTCATCGGCCTGCTGCCCATGCCCGGCGGGGCCGTTTTTTCAGCGCCCATGGTGAAGCGTATCGGGCAGAACCACAAACTGCCTGCCGCGCAGCTCAGCTATGTCAATTACTGGTTCCGTCATATCTGGGAGTACTGGTGGCCGCTTTATCCGGGTATTTTGCTGACCACCGCCCTGGCCGATGTGAATTTGTGGACGCTGGTGTTCTATACTTTTCCCTTGACGGCCGTGGTGGTAGTTGCCGGCTATTGGCCCATCCGCAAGGTGGCTTTTTTCCGGGTGCCCAACGGCCCTGATGGCGAGCCTTTCAGCCGCGCCATTCGTCCTTTTTTGCGGGAACTGGCCCCCATCGCCTGGGTGATCGCCGGCGGACTGGGGCTGGGTCTGGCGGCATCCGGCCGAATGCCGTCACCGCTGAACCAGGTGGAAAAAGAATTGGGCTTGATCGTCGCCCTGCTGGCCGCTATTGTGTGGGTCTGGCGGCGAAACGGTATGGGTTGGCGCCGGCGCTGGGACCTTGTGGCCCAGCCGGCCATGTTGAAAATGATTTTTATGGTGGCGGCCATCCTGATTTTCAAAGGGGTTCTGGAAGACTGCGGCGCAGTGGCGCAGATCAGCCGCGAGATGCTGCGCTGGCGCATTCCGCTGATGCCCATCAGCATGGCGCTGCCGTTTCTTGTGGGCGGTGTGGCCGGTATTACCATCGCCTTTGTGGGGGCGACGTTTCCCATTCTGATTTCATTGATTCAGACATTGGGGCAGTCTCATCTCATGATGCCTTACATGATGCTGGCCCTGGCCAGCGGATTCGCGGGCGTGCTGGTCTCGCCCCTGCACCTTTGCCTCCTGCTGTCCAATGCGTATTTTGAAACGTCTCTGCTGCCGGTGTACCGACAGATGCGTGTGCCTGTTTTGGTGCTGCTGGTTTGCTGCGCAGGCTATTTTGGTCTGCTATGCCGTTTCCTGGGTTAAACCGCGATTTTTCGCGGTCTGAAAGGAGTCGATCATGGTCCAGCACAATGTCACTGTTTTTGAACCCTACCCCTTTGTGGTCGGGCAAAAGATCCGCATCGAAGGCGGAAAACGCCACGGCGACTGGGAGGTCGTCAAAGTCAGCGAGGCGAAGGTGGGGTTGCGCTGCCCCATATCGGGCCGGGAATTCGAGTGGGCGCGTTTTTGTTACCGGGTTCAAGAGCGCAAAAATGCCCAATGGCCGGATCGATCCTGAAGTTCGGCGCCCGCCATACGGGTTTCCCGATAGAATAGATTAAAAAAAGGCTGAGAAAGCGGCTATCGCCGTGATAAGCTGAGGATCCGGGTTCGTGGATTGCGAATGATTTTTGCGAATTCATTAACCCCCAATACTTGACTATGGCGTTACTGCACCGCACCTTGTTTGAAAAATGGCAAGTGGTTCTGCCATAAGCCGGTTTATCGGTACGAGGTTTTATGTTTAAAGAAAAAACGCGGGTATCCACGGGACTCAAAGAGCTGGACCGGCGCCTGGGTGGACTTTTTATCGGCGACAATGTCATCTGGTATGACGAAGCCGGCAGTCTGGCGTTTCCCTTTACCCTGAATTTCATTCAGGCTTCCCAGAAGTCTGCAAAACCGCTGATTTATGCCACCTTCGACCGTTCCCCCAAGGCCCTGGTGGAAGAGCTGGGCCCTCTGGCCGAGGATCCTCAGCTGACCATTCTGGATTGTTTCACCCATGGCAAGGGGGACGGCTCGTCCGTTTTCAGCAAATTTTATGAAAAGGACGGCGCCCAGTGGCCGTATCAGATCGTCAAGGTCAACGAGCCGTGGAAACCTGAAAAGGTTGCAGAGTCTTTTTACGGTATTCATAAAAACCTGCAGGGTGATGTCCGTTTTGTTTTTGAAAGCCTCACCGGCATGCAGGAATTGTGGCAGGGCGAAGACAGTATTTTAAAATTTTACTCACGCACCTGCCCGCGGTTGTATGAACTGGATACCATTGCCTATTGGATTATTGAAAAAGGGGCCCACACCAGCCGGCTCAAAGCCAATATCAACCAAATTGCCCAGGTGGTCATCGATTTGGCCATCAAACGGGGCAAGAGCGCCCTGACCATTGTCAAAGCCCACAACCGGGCGCCGCTGAATTTGAATAAACCGGACGCGTTCTGGGCCGACGGTATCGTCGTCTCATTTGATACGGACAAAACCGTACCGGCCAGCCTCGATTTGGGTCAGCGCCTCAAGCAATTGAGGACCAAACAGGGGATGAACCAAAAGGAACTGGCCAGTATGGTGGGAGTTACGCCCAGCACGATATCCCAAATTGAGAGCAACCTCATTTATCCATCCCTGCCGGGCCTTTTCAAGATGGCGCAGGTCCTTTCCGTGGAGGCCGGCTATTTTTTTCAAAAGACATCGGGCGGCCAGGAGCCTTCTGTTTTTACGGACGGCGGCAAGGCGGTTCGTTTCACTGATTTTCCCCGGGAGAGCCTCAAGGGATGGCAACTGCTCCCTGTGGGTATACAATCCCCCATTGAAGCCTACCTTCTGGAGATCGCTGCCGGCAAAAAACTCTCGTCCCATTTTTTTGTGCACAAAGGAGAAGAATTCGGTTATGTGCTGGACGGCGAACTGCAGGTGACCCTTCAAAATAGTGTCCGCAGGCTCAACGTTGGAAATAGCGTCTATCTGACCCGGCATATTCCGTCGCAGTGGAAAAATACCGGCAAAAAGGCGGCCCGGCTCCTTTGGATAAAAGTGCTGTAAGGCCCGGGAAAACCAAATTACAGAATCCGGCCGCTTCAGTGGGATGGCTGCGCTTCCGGGGTGTTGTCGGTGTCGATTATATTCATCCGCAAAGCCGGGCCCCGTTGACCCGGAGCTTTAATCCGCTCCTGCCGGCATGCCGGCAGGGGCGGGTGGCTTGTCAGCTCATGAGGATTTTCTTGGCAGACGCGTCATTGGTGTCGGCACAATGGGCAATACCGGTCTCTCTCTCAGTCTCACGGTTTGCGGAGAAGATGTCGTTGCGCGAAACCTGTTTCAGGTTGAACTTGCGGGCACCGGCCATCAATTGCTGAAGACCGCATCCCAGTTTGTCTGTCAGCGTCCAGAAGGCTATGGCGCCATAAGGGATATGTTTCATTTCATCCGCCCCGATTTTTTTCTGCACATCGAAATAGCAGGCAAAGAGTTCTTCCGGGGTGGTACCCAAATCCGTTATAGATTTGGGCAGCTTCTCCCAGTTTCCGCTGATGGCTTCTTTGCGCTCGGGATGCAGGACGCCTTCGATGTTGGCGCCTAAATAGCCGGGAATCATCACCGCCCTGCCCATGCAGACCATCTTGGTATATGGCGCGCCCAGGGCCAGGGCTTTGAAAATGCTGTCTTCCAGGCAGAAGCCGCCGGCAAACGACATGTCGACCACCTTCTGGCCGCTGGCCGCCAGGATACTGGCGTATTCATAAGCTTTGGCATGCAGGTTGATGGACGGCACGCCCCAGCTCTGCATCATGTTCCAGGGGCTCATGCCGGTGCCGCCGCCGGAGCCGTCGATGGTCAGCAGATCCATTTTGGCATCGCTGGCGAATTTGATGGCCATGGCCAACTCTTCCATGCCATAGGAGCCGGTTTTCAGTGAGATCCGTTTGAATCCCAGGCTGCGAAGGTAGTCAACGCTTTTCATGAAGTCTTCGCGAACCATGTCCACAGAGCTCAGGTTGGTTCCTCCCAGACGGCTATGGCGGGCAAATGATTTGATGGTGCCTTTTTCATAGGCTTGCTGCACTTCGGGCAGTTCGGGATTGGGATCGACCACATAGCCGCGTTTTCGCAGGAAGAGTGCATAGTCGATGCTGGTGACCTGGATTTCTCCGCCGATGTCTTTTGCGCCCTGTCCCCATTTGAGCTCGATGATGCATTTGTCGCCATATTTTTGCGCCACATATTCCGCCACCCCGTTGCGGGTGTCTTCGACATTCATCTGGACAAATATTCCGCCGTAGCCGTCGAAATAGCGCAGGTAGGTATCGATTCGGCGGTCCAACTCGGGCGCCTTGGTGATTTTACCCTGATTAATTTCGGATTCCCGGTCCACACCGACCACGTTTTCACCAATCACGATGGGAATACCGGCCAAGGCGCCCCCCACAGCAAAGGCGTCCCAGTATTTAGCGGCCACAAATGTGGAGCCCAGGGCGCCGGTCATGATGGGCAGCCGGGTTTTGGTTTTGATTTCGTTGCCGAACTCGGTGGTCAGATCGACATTGGGGAAAATGCAGTCGTCCGGATCGCTGCTCAGGCGTTCATGCAGGCCGTGGGCACCATAGGCGTAGCCCTGGATGCGCAGCGCGTTGTAGGATACCCCGACGTGGGTGGTGTTGTTGGCGCCGGCGGTGACAATGCCGTAATCTCTTGGGTAGAGCAGTTTACGTCCGGCCAGACTGGAGAGCCATGTTTCACATTTGCCTTCACAGTCGGCTCGGCAGAGCGTGCAGAGGCTCGATTCTGCCGGGTTGCCGCGGTTGATGGTTCCAAGGACATCGTTTCTTTTTGAAAAACGCATGGGATCTTCTCCTGTTCATTTTGGTTTAGATTTCAACGGGACCGGAGCGGCTCTGGCGCGGAACAGGGTTGGCGTCAGGTTTCCGCACGCAAAAAAGCGCCTGATCCAGCCCTGGACAGCAGACGCCTTTGTCTTTATTGAAAACGAATTTTGGGGTAGGGCGGCAATGCCCGCCTATCGCCATTGATAGGTGTTCTAAAATTAAGACAGTTTAATTAGTTTAGCTAAATTTAAAAGTCAAGAAATAATACGGGGATCTGCCCCGGGATCGATGAAACCGGTCTCCCAAGCGCTGGCGGGGCGTGTTTTTAAGGAATTTTATTCGATGGAGAGTTCATCGGTCAGGATGACGGCCTCGGCGATCTGGCGCATGGATTTACGGGTGTCCATGCTTTTTTTCTGCAACCAGCGGTAGGCGGCATTCCCGTTTAAATTCTTTCGATGCATCAACAGTTCTTTGGCTCGTTCGACAAGTTTGCGGGTTTCCAGCTCTTCCTGGATGACTTTGGTTTTGACCATCAATTCCGTATTGAGGATTGCCACGGCAGCCTGGTTGGCTACGGCCGTCAGCAGGTTGACCTCGGTTTTGGTAAAATCATGCGGCTCGGTGGTGAAACAGTTCAGTACACCGATAACTTTATGGTTTTTCAGCTTTAACGGGATGCCCACCATTGAGGCCAGCCCCAGTTGCCGGGCCATATCCTTTTCCTTGAAGCGCCTGTTGCGCAGAACATTTTTTATGGTGTACGGTTTTTGAGTGCTCAATACATGGCCCACCACGCCTTCGTTCAGCCCAAGGCTGCGGTCTTTTACATATTCCGGAGAAATGGCCTGAGTGGCTTTCAGCCCGATCTGGGGCGGCGAAAGGTTTTCGTCCAGCAGCCAGAGGGAGCAAATCGCGAAGCCGGTGACATTGGCGGTCACCATGACGATGAGCTTGAGAATGTCCTCCAGATAGAGAGCCGATGTAATGGCGCTGCTGATATCCATCAGGCCTTTGATATACTGTTCGTGGGCGATGTCAGGGGTATGCTCCATAGAACCTATTTATAAAAATGCCGGCAATATATCAACTGAATTAAACCAAAGCATATAGAGATGATGGAATACCTTAAACATTGATGAATTCGCAAATAGCCATTCATGGATCGTTTGTGTACCGTAACAGGTTTTTGGTATTGCGTTATAGGCAAAGGATCGGGTCGAATTTATAATTGAATTCGCGTCATTCACAATCTGAAACCTAAAACAGGATGAATGCGTTCTGTTTATGAACTCATCAGTCATTAGTACAACTTACTTTTTCCATTGTCGGGCTTCCCGATAGAACCGCATAAAAAGGCTGAAAAAGCGGCTTGTGCAGTAATAAGCGGTGGATCCGAAAGTCTTGCCCACGGGGTAGAAAAACGATATGGGATTAGTGTGTCAGGTCCCTTCGGCGAATCACCACACCATCCCGGCGACGATCTGCCGCCGGAGGTCGCCCTGGGCGAACCCGTCGCCGGTCCTTTGAACTGCTTTTGCGAGAGAAAATAACCATGAAGATTGTTGAATGTCCGTCTGTTGAACTGTACTCCAGACAAGTGGGTCCCTGGTCGCTCAATACCTATGCCCTGGTTTGTCCGCAAAGCCGCAAAAGCGTGCTGATCGACCCGGGGGATGAACCTGAAGTGCTGGCTCAGATGCTCGAGGGAACGCGACCGCTGGCCATATTGGTAACCCATGCCCACCCGGACCATATCGGTGCCCTGGACACGTTGCGCCGCTTGCTGGATATTCCCGTCCTGGCCCATCCTGGCGACGGCACAGGACCATTCGAGGCGGATCGATGGCTATCGCACGGAGATCTTGTGGCTGTCGGCCGACATGGTTTGAGGGTTTTTTACACCCCAGGGCATACCTGCGACCACCTGAGTTTTGCCATTGAATCCGACCACCGTATCATTGTGGGAGATTCCATTTTTGAGGGTGGACCCGGCAGGACCGGTTGTCCGCCGGACTTTCAAATAACCCTCGAAACCCTGAAGCAAGTTATTCTGGCCTGGCCGGATGAATCCATTTGCTACCCCGGACACGGTGCCAGCTTTCGATTGGGAAACGTCCGAGCGGCCATAGAGCGGTTTCTGGCCAGAGATCATGGGGCCTTTTGCGGCGATGCAGTGTGGGACATGTGAAAACAAAAGGGAGGATGAGAGATGGATCGGCGCAGCGCGATTTTAGCTTCTCTTGAATCCGGGATGAACCGGACCATCGTTTTTTTTAATTCCCTGAGCCCCCGTGATCTGGATATTCAAGTCTATCCGGATGGGGCCCAATGGACGGTGAAGCAGGTGCTGGCCCATTTTGTGGCCATCGAAAAGTCGATGCATTGGCTGTTTCGCAATATCTTGGCCGGCGGGCCGGGATCACCCCAGGATTTCGATGTGGACCGCTTCAACCTTAAACAGACGGCGCGCTTCGATGACTGTCCGGTTCATGAACTGGTCCGGCATTTTGGCGAAATTCGAAAAGAAACCATGCGTATCGTCAGTGGTATGTCGGATGGTGATCTGGACCGGCAGGGATGGCATGTCTTTCACGGCAGGGGCCGGATGGAGCGATTCATTCGTTGGGCATATGAACACGCCCAGGCGCATGAAGAAGAGATCAAAGCCGTGCTGGGCAGCGCCAAACGCTCCGGGCGTTAATTTATCCAATCGTAAAACAGGGTCCTGGCGGCCAGGTCAAACAAGACCAGTCACCAGTCACGGGTTTCGAGTTGAGGAATCCTGCCATTATATAAGCTCGGGGCCGCGCGCAGCGCGAACCGCAACTTGAAACGGGCAATTGGAAACTCGACACTTCAGCCGATAGGCTGCAGTTATATGCCCAGGTAGGCCTGCCGCACCGCCTCGTTGGCCAACAGATTGTCCGCCGTGTCCGCGAGGGTGATCCGGCCATTTTCCATCACATAGCCGCGATGGGCAACCTTTAAAGCCAGGTTGGCGTTTTGCTCCACTAAAAAAATGGTGGTGTTGTTTTCCGCATTGATCTTTTGGATGATCTCGAAAATGCGTTTGACCACCAGGGGAGCCAGGCCCAGGGAAGGTTCATCCAACAAAAGCAGGCGCGGTCTGGCCATCAAGGCTCTGGATATGGCCAGCATTTGCTGTTCGCCGCCGCTCAGCGTGCCGCCGGCCTGATTGCGGCGTTCGGCCAGGATCGGGAAAAGGTCAAGCACATATTCCAGATCTTTGGCAATTCCGTCTTTATCATTCCGAAGAAAAGCGCCCATATCGAGATTTTCCACCACGGTCAAATAGGGAAAGATCCGCCGGCCTTCAGGTACCTGGCAGATTCCTTGAGCCACGATTTGGTTGGGCGTCATCTGATAGATGGGTTGGCCTTCAAAAATCACTTCACCGGACCGTGGCGGCACCAGGCCGGATATGGACATCAAAGTGGTGCTTTTGCCGGCGCCGTTGGCACCGATGAGGGTAACGATTTCACCCTTTTCAATTTCAAGCGTGATTCCCTTGAGGGCCTGAATGTTCCCGTAATAGGTATTGATATCGTGCAACTTAAGCATCAACTTCTTCTCCAAGATAAGCCTTGATGACCGCCGGGTTCTTACTCACAGCTTCAGGGGAGCCTTCTGCTATTTTACGGCCGTAGTCCACCACATAGATTCTGTTGGACAGGCTCATTACCAATTTCATATCATGCTCGATAAGCAGAATGGAAACGTGAAACCGATCCCGCAGCCAGACAATCAAATCATCCAGATCGTTGGTCTCCTGGGCATTCATGCCAGCGGCAGGTTCATCCAGAAGCAATAAAAAAGGCTCTGTGGCCATCGCCCGGGCAATTTCAAGTCGGCGCTGTGCACCATAGGGGAGGTTTTTTGCAAATTCGTTAACATATTTTTCAAGCTTGAATTGTTCCAAAATCTCGTAGCTGTCGATAATAACCTGTTTTTCTTCCTTACGGGTTTTTGGAGGGCGGAAAATGGCTCCCGGAATACCTGTTTTAATGCGGCAATGCCGGCCGATCATGACATTTTCCAGCACCGTCATGTTTTGAAACAGCCGGATATTCTGGAAGGTTCTGGCCATGCCTTTGGCCGTCACCCGGTCCGGCTTCAAGCCGTTGAGCCGATGGGTAATGCCGTCTTGTGCCGTGAGATCCACTGTGCCCTTGGTGGGGGCATAAATGCCGGTGATACAATTGAAGAGGGTGGTTTTGCCGGCGCCGTTGGGACCGATCAGGGCCACAATTTCCTCCCGGCCGACCACAAGATCAAGGGTGTCTAATGCCCTCAAGCCACCGAAATCCATTGTGAGCTTGGAAACTGCCAGTGCAGGTGCTGTCATACGAATGCCGTTCCTTGTTATTTTTCAAACTTGTATACTTTGCGCACATCACTGATGATGCCGCCGGGGCGAAAGACCATCATGAGAACCAGCACTGCTCCGAAAGCGAGCATGCGGTACTCTGAAAAGGCGCGGAAATATTCCGGCAGCAGTTTCAGGATCAGGGCGCCGGAAATGACACCCACAATACTGCCCATGCCGCCCAGAACGACACAGCAGAGTATGATCACCGATTCCCAGATCGTGAAGCTGGCCGGATTGATAAAGGTGGTTTTGGCGGCAAAAACAACCCCTCCCATACCGGCCCAGGTTGCACCAAGGGCAAAAGCGCTGAGCTTGGTGCGGGTTTTGTTGACACCCATTGCCTGGCAGGCGATCTCATCTTCACGAAGGGCCATCCAAGCCCTGCCGATGCGGGAATCCTGCAACCGCCGCACCACAAAAATGGTGAACAGGGTTAAAAGGATCATCAGATAGTAGATGTACGTGAGGTTTTGCTGCAACGACATTTCAATGCCGAAAAGTCCGGGGCGCGGAATATTGGCGATACCGCTGGGCCCGAACGAGAACTCATTCCAGTTTTCCAGAATCAAACGGATAATTTCGCCAAAACCCAGGGTCACGATGGCCAAATAGTCACCACGCAGCCGCAGTACAGGAAAACCCAGCAGGACACCGAAAGTAAAGCCCAGTGCACCGCCAATGGGCAGGCAGGTCCAGAACCCTAATCCGAAATGGTAGTTGAGCAAGGCATAACAGTAGGCGCCCACAGCAAAAAAGGCTACATACCCAAGGTCAAGGAGCCCGGCCAACCCGACGACGATATTCAAACCCAGTGCCACCACGACATAGATCAAAGCCGTGGTCATGATGTCGATTTGGTAAAGGGAAAACAATAAAGGATAGAGGATAAAGAAAAGGCCGGTCACTGCCAGGGCCGGACGGGAAAGCTTGGGGTCGGAAATGATTCTTTGCGACAGCGAGCGAACGCTTTTGTCGCTGGCTTCATCTTTTTTAATGCCGGCTTCTTTGCGGCGGATCATATAGCGCCATATGTAAGACAGGACAAAGGCGCCGCCACCCACGAAGAACATGCGGTACCATCGCCATTCCACGGTGCGGTGGATGGTGTTGACCTGGATCACCATGATGGGAAAGGTCAGGAACATGAACCAGACACACGCCATCAATGATTTTTTAATTTCTTCCCAGCTGAGTAAGCCTTTTCCATGTGCACGATCCGACATGATTGCCGCTCTCCCTGCTTGCTGTCAGTCACAAGCCATTGATACGCTATACTTTATTGGTCTCTTTGCGTCCCAAAAGGCCGGAAGGTCGAAAAATGAGAATGAGGACCAGGAACAAGAAGGCAAAAACGTCTTCATAGTCACTGGAGATGTAGCCGGTAAAAAAACTTTCGGACCATCCGAGCACCAGAGAGCCCAGAACCGCGCCCGGCATACTGCCGATACCGCCCATGACCGCGGCCACGAAGGCCTTGATACCGGCCAGGAAACCGATGTAGTAGTTAATCTGTCCAATGTGCGAGGCAATCAACACACCGCCTATTGCGGCCGTTGCCGATCCGATAATGAAGGTCATGGAGATGACACGGTCGACGTTCACACCCACCAGCATGGCCATATCGCGGTCCTGGCTGGTGGCCCGCATGGCTTTTCCCACCCGGGTAAACTTGATCATGATAGTCAGAGCCACCATGACGATGGCGGTGACGATATAGATGACGATTTCTGAAGATCGAACGATGTGTTCGATGGGTTCCAGAAATTTAAAGTCGGGAACCAGATTGGGGAAGGGGAGAAAATCAGAGGTCTGCGCGAGCAGTACATAGTTTTGCAGAAATAATGACATACCGATGGCGCTGATCAGGGCCGACAGGCGAGGGGCCGTTCGCAGCGGCTTGTAGGCGATTTTTTCCATGGTCCAGCCATAGGCCGACGAATAAATTACGGCCACAATGGATGCAATGACCAAGATGGCCAGGGTATTCCATCCCAGCAGGGTGAGCAGGCCGGCGACGATTAAACCGGTGAAGGCACCGATCATATAGATTTCGCCATGGGCAAAGTTGATCAGCTCAATGATACCGTAGACCATGGTGTAACCCAGCGCGATCAGAGCATAAATACTGCCTCGGGTCAGTCCGCCGAGAAACAGTTCGAAAAAATAATCAAAATCCATGGGGGGGTCACCTTAAGTTTCCATGCGTTACGGTTCCTGCCGCTGCTGTGTTGCCCATCAGCGGTTGGGGGCATGATTTTGGAGGGCCGTATTTTGAAAAAATCAGGGAACAAACCCGGTGGCCTGTTCCCTGATTGACAACCTGGACGCATCTTTACTTCAATTCAATATACTGGCCGTTTTTCACCTGGTACATGGCAAATCCGACGCCGATGGCGTCGCCTCTGTTGTCAAATTTGATGCTGCCCAAAGGTGTGTCGGCTTCTTTGGTGCGCAGGGCCTTGACGATGGCGTCGTAGTCGGTTGACCCGGCATTTTTAATGGCAGTCAACAACGCGATGGTAGCGGAAACGGCATTGTCGAAAAAAGCGCCGGCATCGGATTTGAATTCGGCTTTGTGTTTGTCATTGTAGACTTTGGTCAGAGCGTTTTTGCTGACGTCTTTCGGGCCTGTGGCGTAGACGCCTTCGGCATACTGCTTGGCTACCTTGATGAACGTGTCGTCTTTAACGCCGTCATCGGAAATGAAATAGGTTTTCATTTTCTTTTTGCGCATCAGGGTGACAATTTTCGAGGCTTCAGGATGGTATCCGCCAAAAATAACGGCTTCCGCATTGGCCCGTTTGATTTTTTGAACCACTGCAGAGTAGTCCACGGCATTCGGGGTAATGCCTTCATACAGTACGACTTCGGCGCGTGGATCGGCTTCAAGAAAAGATTTGGCAAATTCGGCCAGGCCTTTTCCATAGTCGCCCTTGTCATGCAGGACAGCAATTTTTTTCACTTTCAGCACGTCCAATGCAAAGTCCACCTCCAGGCGGGCCTGGGCGTCATCCGATGCAATGGTCCGGAAAAAGTTGGGGTAGTCGCCGCTCTGGGTTAGGGCCGGGTTAGTGGCGGACGGCGATATAGCCAATTTTTTAGAGCCGTTGTAAATGCCCAGGGCTGCTTTGGTGGCTCCGGAGCAGATATGGCCGATAACGGCAACGACATCTTCCCCGACCAGTTTGGTCGCGGTGCTGGTGGCCACTTCAGGCTTGCACACATCGTCTTCGACAACCAGTTCGATTTGTTTTCCCAGCACGCCCCCATTGGCATTCCAATCGGCAACAACCAGCTTGGCGGCATTGACTGTGGGAATACCGTAAGAGGCCAGGTCGCCGCTGTGTGGGCCGGCAACGCCGATTTTAATAGTGTCGGCCGCCATCGCAGCGCCGCACAGAACCATTGTGAAGACCAATGCAGCCGAAACGGCTTTGAATACGCTTGCAGATCGACAATTCATAATTTCCCCTCCTTCATCGCGGTTTGTATTGAGGTAAAATAATCCGAGGTTGAACCTAACCTTTCAATTTGATTGCTCAAGGAAGCCAATCGACAATCCGTTTCTTATACCGGCGTTTGGAGCCTTGAGTCAAGTCATTGAACCGAGCTCACTGCCTTTGCGCCATCCATGCGTGAATAAAGCCTGTTGACCTACCCCTCAGTCATCCGGCGTATAGAGCACCGCAAGGGCCGAGGCCTTTTTTTTACCAACGTTTCTAACCGTGTGGGGAATGTTGGATTTAAAATACAAGCTGTCACCTGGCGCGATGACAATGGTTTGGTCGGCCCCTTCAAATTCAAGTTGTCCCTCCTGAACATAGAGAAACTCCTCGCCGGGATGCTGATAGTAGACACTGTCCCTTTCCTCGCGGGGCTCAAAATGCACCCAAAACGGCTCCATATGCTGATTCACGATGGGATGCGCCAGGGCGACATACCGGTAGCCGAGTTTTTGCGGTCGATTGTGGGGCAGTTTTTCGGTTTCCCGGTGCGAAGCCCTGCGGACCACGGAAATCCGTTGCTCATTGGATTTTTCTCGGAAAAAGTAGCTGATTTTGACACCGAGGGCCCGGGCAATGCGCACAAGGGTCGGAATCGGCGGCGCACTTGTTTCGTTTTCGATCTGGGAAAGCAGGGATTTGGACAGCCCGCTCAATTCTGACACATCTTGGAGCGTCAGGCTGCGGCGATGACGCAATTTACGAATTTTGGCCCCCAGGCACAGCGCACCAACTTCGCGTTGAATTTCGGTGTCTAACTTGTTTTTGAGCATATCCGCTTTCTATTCAGCATTTCATTTATCGGGGAACAAAATGTTATTTTCAGGCCAAGAACCCAAAATAAGGTTGCCTGTCTTCATACGGGTTAATTTGGAAACCATACCCCCTGCCGGCGGATTCGCCTTGATTTGGGTTATAGGTCCGTTTCCTATAGAGTCGTGTTTTAATTTTGTCAAACAAAATTTAATTCAGTTGAAATTTTTCTCCGACAACCCTGCTTTCCTCACCCTGATCGCTTGTCCGAGTATGCCAGAGGACGGCTTGTCGGGCGCCAAGTCTATAAAATAGTTGTTTTTTCTATGATTGTCATCGTATGACAGGATATCGGTCCCTGGATGGCAGGGACCCGCGGTTTTGCATGGACTGAGGGGCGGATGGTGGATCGAGCGATCGGACTTGTCGTTAAGAATGAAAAGCGGGTGCTGGCGCAGGCGGATCAACTCGAACGCTGGCTCAAAGACAAAAAGTGCCAGGTCGTGCGCCAATCGACCCAGATGCCGCAATGCGGCCTGCCCACGCGGCCCCCGAACCATGCACCGGACAATCTGTTTTGTGTTTTTGTGCTGGGTGGTGACGGTACTTTTCTTTCCGCGGTCAGATGGATGGGGGAGCATCAGGTGCCCATTTTGGGCGTAAAATTCGGCGAGGTCGGCTTTATGGCCGAGGCTGCGGAAGAGCGCTTGTTCGCCGTTGCCGAAAACATTCTTTCGAAGCCCTTTTCCACCCAGCCGAGAATGCGCCTGCGGGCCCAGGTATGGTGTGCCGGCGAACTGGTTGCCGGCGAATCCATTTTGAATGACGTGGTCATTAACAAAGGCGCATTGGCCCGGTTGGCGCATATTAAGACTTATGTCAATGATGGATATCTAACCGACTACCGTGCCGATGGCCTTATTATCGCGACGCCCACGGGCTCCACGGCCTATTCCCTGGCAGCCGGCGGACCGATTATGCACCCTGCCGTGCAGGGCATCCTGGTGACGCCGATCTGCCCGTTTGCATTGACCAACCGGCCGCTGATTGTTCCCGATTCGGCGCATATCAAAATTCAGCTGGCAGAAAAATCGGCTGATGTTATGCTGACATTTGACGGCCAGGTGGGGCTGCCCATCGATGAACACCATACCATTGTGGTATGCAAGGATCCCCGTCCGGTGAATATGATCGTATTGCCCGACCGGCAATTTTTCGATGTGCTCAAAACAAAGCTGAACTGGAGCGGCAGCCGGCTGTAGTGCCACGCAGCCGGTTTGGACTTTCAAACGCTACGGCCTTGCCAGCGCATCCGTTTGCTGAAGTGCAGGGTCCGGAGGCAGGTTGCCCCTGATCAACACGCTTTTTTGCATGGAATCCACAACACGGTTGATTTCTTCGACACCCATTCGGATTTCCTCAATCCCGTCCTTGAATGTGGAGGATATTTTTGGGACGTTGGTGCTGCCCTGTTTGATATTCTTGAGTATGATCCTTAAATCTGCTGTTGAGGCTTGAATATCGTTCAGGGAACCGCGGACCTGATCCAGCCGTGACAATGCCGCTTGGCCGACGTTTTTGTAAGTTTCCAGATTTTCCTTTACCAGGTCCATGGTGCCCGGTGCCTTGGCCGCGGCGCGATTGATATTGTCCAGCACTTTGCCCAGTTGCTCGATGTTGTACAGGATTTGCTTCAACAGATCTTCTGATTTCAACATGGTTCCCATGGGACCTCGGCCTTCCTTGAGATCGGCTACAATTTGTTCTGCATGTTGACTGGTTTTTTCAATGTTTCTCAGTGAATTCCGCAAGGGCCCGTCCGGGCTGCTCAGGCTGGCGGCGATGCTTGAAAAATCTTGAATGGCGGCAACCACCATTTTGGCGGTTTTTTCCACTTCGAATTCGGTGAGAATGTCATCAATGGAGCGCTTATCCCGGGAAGGGATCTCCCCTTGCTCGGGGATCAGGGGGGATTGGGGGGAACCCGGGATAATGGAAACGTACTCCGAGCCGATAAGGGTAGGGCTTTCGACCACGGCCACGGCATCCTGACGTATCCGGGAAGCATATTTTTGGAGAATAGCCAGTTTAACGCGTACCCGATCACGTTCGAGGCTGATGTGTTTCACTTTGCCGATATCGGCTTTAAATAGCTTGACGGCCGCATTTTCCTGAAGGTTGTAACTTTCGTTGAAGGTGGTGGTATAAGTGATATACGTTTCAAACCAGTCCTTGCCCCGGCCGATGATGACCAGTGTCGCCATCAGCAGCATGGATACGCCGATGACAAAAATGCCGACCATCCGCTCCAGCCTCGAAAATTCCATGTCCATATTCGGTCTGTCCCCTTATCTATATTTCCGATGCCTGCCGTTGGCCTGTCTATGATTCATGTTCATTGCTCCATTTGACCTCTACTGTGGTCAGATCGCCGTTGGTGATGAGGATTTTGCGATTGGCGAAACGCCGAACCAATCGTCGATCATAGGAGAGAAATACCACCGGTTTGGCATCATCGATCCAATCCTTAAAAAGCTGGACCAGTATATCGAAATTTGCGTGGCCGATAAAGTCCTCCGGCCTGTCCAGCAGCAGAATCTCCGGGTTTTTGCTGATTTCTCTGATCACAATGGCCATTTGAACTTCCATCTTATTCAGTTCCGATGGACGATGATCCAGTTTGTCGGCAATTCGAGAAGTATTGCACAGGGTTTTTATTTTGTCATCCACGTTGATACTGAGATCGTTTTCAGAATAATACCGGTAAATCAAAATATTCTGACGCAGGGTCAGGTTGCTGATCAGCGATGCATCCGGGGCGATATAGCCGATTTTTTTTTTGCAGGGCAGCATATCGCGATATGCTTTCAGGTTTTTGCGTTTTCCTTTGAATCGATAAATTCCCCGTACCGGGTAGACCAGCGATGCCAGTGCGCGTAAAAATGCCCGGGCATCGTCCGGGTTTTGCGTGTCAATGGCGCAGACATCGCCTTTTTTCAGGGAAAAATAAAAATTGTTGATTCCCTGGCCCGATCCTGCGGGTGCCAGTGTATAGTTGGAAAGTTCAATAATTGGCATAGTGTGGCTGACTTAACTTTCAGGTATCGGACATGGTTCCGGGCCAAATCCTAAAGATAGAATATGATCGAGATAAATACATTGATAAACAAGCAGTACAGAAAGCACTCCACTGCCGATCGAGAGGTGGCCACCGGAACCTCCGTAATCTGCCGTTTAGATTCAAACCCGCGATAGAGGCATGTCACGGTTATGGTCATGCCAAACAGGATGGCTTTGACAATGCCAACGGTAATATCACTGATGGTAATGGCTTTGGCGATCTGGTGCAGAAAACCGCTCATGGGGATGTAAGTAACCAGCCATACGATGGCGTACCCACCCATTATGGAAACAAGATCGAAGACGATGAACAAACCCAGCAGTGCCGCGGTGATACCGATCATGCGGGGAACGCATACGATTCGAATGGGGTCCATGCCGCTCATTTCAATCGCATCGAGCTCGTGCAAAACACGCATGTAGCTAACTTCGATCGTCACGGCCGTGGCCGATCGCAGAATGACCATCATGGCGGTAATGATCGGGCCAACTTCCCGAACGATCAGCAATACGGAAATCCGCCCGAAGTCGTATTGCCCGGAAAATTGGGCAAATTGAATGATAATGGCACTGCCGACCAGCAACGCAATGGGTACGATGACAGGCAGGGCCTGGACAGCTGTAAAATAGAGTTGCTGAACAATGACGCGGCCTACCAGGGCCCGGCCTTCTTTGGGGTTGGAAAAGGCAAGTGTCAGGATCCTGTAGGTAAAGGCAAACAGGTCCAGAATATGGCAGATGGAATCGATGGCTTTGCGGCCTATATATCCGGCGACCCGTTCCATAAGGTTTTGCGTCTGGCACCTTCTCTGGCGTGGATGAGTTGACTTCATAAGAGTCTTACAATATATTGAATGGCACGGTCAACTCAATTAGATAACTATCTAAAATATAATATGAATATTCGTTTCTGGATTCTATTGTGTGTTTTCGTTGCGGCCCGCTGTCCACTGGACTGCCGGGCTGAATCAAATATTGATCTGATTGAACAGTTGTCCAGTGGCAGTATCAACTGGACCCAGGGCGTTGTGGTTGCATGGGGTCGGGAACTGCCAGGCGCCAAGAAGGATGTTGATCAGGCCCATGCCGCCAACCTGGCGTTAGAGCATGCCCTTTTGAATCTCCACGCAACGGTCAACCTGTTGCGTGTCAGTGATTGTCGCCTCGTATCCGGTCTGTTGACGGGCAGGGAAAAGGAATACCGGCAAGTTAAAGAGATGGTCATGGCCGCAAAAGTGATCGACACCAGAATGCTGTCGGACGGGATGGTTGAGGTGGGGGTCCAAATGTCCCTTTTTGGGGGCTTTGCTCAGCTTGTCCTGCCCGGCACCGTACGGCAGGTGGAGCCGATCAAACCGCTGACCCCCAACACGGAAAAGCCGGTTGTATCTCATGTCGGCGGGCCAGATGCGCCGGCACCCGCAGCCGATCCGGATCCTTATACGGGGTTGATCGTAGATGCGAGAGGAATTGGTGTGCTGCCTTCCATGGTTCCAGTCATTGTTGATGAAAGCGGTCAGGAGGTGTATGGCCCTGAATATGTCAGCCGGGAGTTTGCCGTTCAGAACGGTATTTGCCAATATGTGCGGTGGGGTGAGGCTTTTCCGGATATTCCCCGCGTGGCGCCGAATCCGCTGATTGTCAAAGGGTTGAGAATGATCGCCGGTTCCTGCAGCCGGATCGTGGTGAGCAACGCCGACGCTTCAAAGTTGAGAGGCTCCTCCCTGCATCTCGGCTTTTTAAAAGAGTGCCGGGTGGTTGTCGCCCTGGATGGGAAGAATTAAGGCCGGTTTGCGGTTTTTTTATATCCAATACACGGGTTCCGGCAAAAATGATCGGTAAGCGACTGCAGGGGGCATTGTGCGTTGTTTCGAGAAACGGGCCTGAATAGGGGTTTCGGTTAACGGGAAGACACACTTTCGAGGTATAGTGATGGTGAAATTAAAATGGCTTGTTCTGTTTGCCTTCCTTGCATGTTTTGCAGGATGCGGGCCGGATACGATTTTTGTGAGACCGGGGCTGGACACGCCTGCGCAACATGTCTCGAATGGGTATCAACTGCTTGATCGTGGGAAGGTCAATGATGCCTGCCGCGAATTTATAAGGGCCCGGGATTTGGACCCCCGTTTTATTCAGGCCTATATTGGATTGGGTATTGCCTTGGGCCATAAAGGCGAGTTCGGAGCCGCCATGCGGACCATGGAACAGGCCCGGATGATGGCCGACAGCGATGCCGAGATGGAGGTCGTTCAAAAAGGGTATAAACAGCTGGAGGCCCTGAGACCCATTGAGAATTAGTACGAAATTTGCGGTGTGTCTCGCAATGCCATTAACTTGAGCATACGTTGTACAAACCAAATGGTGTCGATTGACTATCAGGAGCGGCTTTCAGCCGTGATGACGCCATGGGGGAGCAAAGGAAACCGCGGCTAAAAGTCGCTCCTGCAATGGTGATCCACAGATAACCAATAAGGTCAAAAAACCATAAGCTACCGGTAACCGATATTACGCATAGCCCCGCTGTCCAAAGTGTCGCTCAGCAATAGTTTTCCATCAATACCGATAGTACTCCGGCTTGAAAGGGCCGTCTACGGCTATGCCGAGGTAATCGGCCTGCTTTCTGGTCAGGCGGGTCAGCTGTGCGCCGATACGGCCAAGATGCAGCCGGGCCACCTCCTCATCCAGTGATTTAGGCAGTGTATAAACGCGTTTTTCATGGGGCTCTGTGGCCAGCGCGATCTGGGCCAGGCACTGGTTGGTGAAGCTGTTGCTCATCACGAAACTGGGATGGCCGGTGGCACAGCCCAGATTCACCAGGCGGCCTTCAGCCAGCACGATAATGGTGCGACCGGACTTTAAGGTCCATTGATCCACCTGGGGTTTGATATTCCGCTTGGTGCACGCCGGGTTGGTTTCCAGGTAGCTCATCTCGATTTCGCTGTCGAAATGGCCGATGTTGCAGATAATGGCTTCGTCCTTCATCTGCTCCATGTGCGCACCGGTGATCACGTCGCAATTTCCCGTTGCGGTGACAAAAATATCTCCCATGGGGCTTGCGGTGTCCATGGTGACCACTTCGTATCCCTCCATGGCCGCCTGCAATGCACAGATGGGATCGATTTCCGTGACCAGCACCCGGGCGCCGTAACCACGCATGGAGTGCGCACAGCCTTTGCCTACATCGCCGTAGCCGCAGACCACCACCACTTTGCCGGCGATCATCACGTCCGTGGCGCGCTTGATGCCGTCGGCCAGAGATTCCCGGCAGCCGTATAGATTGTCGAATTTCGATTTGGTCACCGAGTCGTTGACGTTAAAGGCCGGAAAAAGCAGCTCGCCGCTTTTTTGCAGCTGGTAGAGCCGGTGCACCCCTGTGGTGGTCTCTTCCGAAACGCCGCGCACCTTTTGAGCAATACGGGTCCAGAACCGGGGGTCGCGCGAGATGCTGACCTTCAGCCGCTGCATCAGGCAGCGCATGTCCTCGCTGTCGTAGGTTTTGTCAAACAGGGAGGGGTCCTTTTCCACCTCCACGCCCTGGTGGATGAACATGGTGGCGTCGCCGCCGTCATCCACGATCAGGTCGGGTCCGCTGCCGTCGGGCCAGATCAGGGCTTGTTCGGTGCACCACCAGTATTCTGTCAGGGTTTCGCCTTTCCAGGCAAATACGGCCGCCGAACCCTTTTGGGCAATGGCGGCGGCGGCATGATCCTGGGTGCTGAAAATATTGCACGACGCCCATCGCACATCGGCACCCAAAGCCTTTAGCGTGTCGATCAGCATGGCCGTTTGAATGGTCATGTGCAGACTGCCCATGACCTTGAGGCCTTTCAGGGGCTGGCGGGGGCCGTATTTTTCGCGTACGGCCATCAGGCCGGGCATCTCCTTTTCAGAAAGCGCCATCTCTTTTCGGCCAAGCTCGGCCAGGGTAAGATCGGCCACTTTGTGGGGCAACTTGGGGCTGACCTCCAGGAATCCGGCCGGAGCGTCCTTTTTTTTTGTTACAGGCATCGGTGCCTCCTTATATTCTGCAAAGCAATGCAGGATGGGATTGTTTTTTGCGTAACGGGGATAACGTAAAGCATAATCGTCGAAATGTCATTATAGCCGTTTTTATCGCTGCAAATAGCCAGAGCACCATCAGCAAAGAATGAGGCTGGTGCTTTTCGGATAATCACTATGCAGGACCGGCTTCAGCCGTGATAGTGCAATGAAAGCGCAGGCTAAATCGCGGCTAAGGCCGCACCTGCATTCAACTCAAACAGTGTTTTCGGCGAATATGGAAAATGGGCTATATTCCCGCTTTTTTCCTGATGGCGTCGGCCATATTGGTTTTTTCCCAGGTGAAGCCGGGTTCGTTGCGCCCGAAATGGCCATAGGCGGATGTGGGACGGTAGATCGGGCGCAGCAGGTCCAGGTATTCGATAATGGCCGCCGGGCGAAGGTCAAACACATCCATAACGATCTCTTTGGCCCGGCTTTCCGGAATTTTGCCGGTGCCCATGAAATCCACCATGATGCTCACCGGTTGGGCGATGCCGATGGCATAGGCCACTTGAACTTCACATTTTTTGGCCAATCCGGCAGCCACCAGGTTTTTGGCCACGTGGCGCCCCATGTAGGAGGCACTGCGGTCCACCTTGGAAGGGTCTTTGCCCGAAAAACAGCCGCCGCCATGACTGCCCTGGCCGCCGTAAGTGTCAACGATGATTTTGCGGCCGGTGAGACCGCAATCGCCCATTGGCCCGCCCACGACGAACCGGCCCGTGGGATTGATAAAATAGCGGGTGTCGCTGTCGATCATTTCGGCCGGGATGGTCTTTTTGATCACTTCGCTGATCACGGCATCACGCAGTTCTTCATGGGTAATGTCGGGCTTGTGCTGGGTGGAGACCACCACCGCATCCACCCGCAGCGGGGTGCCGTTTTCGTATTCGATGGTGACCTGGGACTTGCCGTCGGGCCGCAGAAAGTCCAGTGCACCGTTTTTGCGGACTTTGGCCAGGCGGCGGGTCAGATTGTGGGCGTACATGATGGGCATGGGCATCAGTTCCGGGGTCTCGTCGGTGGCATAGCCGAACATCAGCCCTTGGTCGCCGGCGCCCTGGTCCTTGTACAGGCCCTGTCCTTTGTTGACACCCTGGGCGATGTCCGGGCTCTGGTGATCGATGCTGGTGAGCACTGAGCAGGTGCGCCAGTCAAAGCCCATCTGGGACGAGCTGTAGCCGATATCGGCGATCGTGTTTCTTACGATCTCCGGCATATCCACGTAGCAGCTGGTGGTGATCTCGCCGGCGATAAAGGCCAGGCCGGTGGTCACCAGAGTTTCGCAGGCAACCCGGCACTGGGTGTCTTGTTCCATGATGGCATCCAGCACGGCATCGGATATGGCGTCGGCAACTTTGTCCGGGTGTCCCTCGGTGACCGATTCGGATGTGAAAAGAAACCGCTCTTTTGTCATTGTATTCTCCTTCGAGTGACAATCATGTTGAAAACAATTCATTCAATGTCAATGAAATGATCTAATTTTACAGAAAAGAAATGCCCCCTGTCAGGGCAGTGGCAGGGTGTTTCGACGGGGCTTTGCATGGATGAAAGACAATCAGCCGGAATATTTCCAGGGCACGATAGTCCGCAGGCATGGGCCGAAGACGAAACCCTTTCCGTTTATCGTTCGACGCACTAGCTTAGCGCATCGTCGAATATCATGTCAAACGTGAAAAGGCTATGTCCGGCGTCACTCTTCAGCGCCCACAAGTCGGATAATGGTTTCAACGGCATCGTCCAGGTCGACTCTGGCCATGTTTAACACCAGATGGTATAATTCCGGTTGGTCATAATCCTGTTTGCCGATTTTACGATACAAGTTGAGGCGGCGTCTTTCTTCGCTTTTAACCACCTGATTGGCCTTTTGTTCGGTCATGTCATAGCGGTCCATCATAAACTTCACGCGGTTTTCGAAGGTATTGATCAGCAGTACGTGAAACGCGCCCGGCAAGTCGTTGAGGATGTACTGACTGCCCCGGTCCAAAAAAAGGACATTCCCCTCTTCGGCCATCTGAGCGATAATGACTACGAGGTAGTCGATGTATATCTGCTCATCGATATAGCCGTAGTCGTCCTTCAAGATCCGGTCGACCAGGGGTTTGGAGACCATCCGGCTGACAATGCGCGACAACCGGCCGCCGGCTTCTTTTTCCACGGATTCGACCCAGCCGGAAGATACCTTGGCTTTTTCGGCAATCATTTGAATGATATCTTCATCAACGAATGTATACCCCAATTCCGCTGCTACGCGCTGGCCGATGGTTTTGCCGCCGGCGCCAAACTGTCGCGATATAGTGATGACGGCCATTCCCGCCTCCTTTGGTCGTATTCCTGTTCCGTTATGGGTTTCAGGCCACTTGGCCCGCTTGCCGTTTTTGCATTCGGTTCCTTCACGGTCAATCTCATTCCGGCGGTTTTTCCAGCGGAATGACCAACGTGGGGTAATCTGATTTTTCCGCTATGGTTTGCGGGACACTGCCCAACCACCGTTCGCGCCATGGGGATAGCCCGGATGACCCCAGCACGATAGTGCTGGCTTGGTGCTCCTGTGCCGCCTTCTCGATTTCTTCAGCGGCGTCTCCGATATACAGATGGCCACTGGCGTCGATTCCCTGGGTTTCAAACCGCCGGGCGATGTCACCCAGATGAGTCCGGCAGGTTTTGCGGACTTTCTGGATTTCCATTGCCGAGCCCTTGAGCTCTTTTTCGTTGGTCACGTGAACGATAATGACTTTTTTGACCACATTCTTGAGCGATATCAGACAATCGATGGCGCGCAGACTGGCTGCTGACCAGTCCGTGGCGAGCAGCGGGCGTTCAAAGGGGCGGTCCAGCAGCTCGATTTTGTCGGATGGTGGTTTATAAACCATCACCGGGATGGCGGACTGTCGAATCAGTTCGGTGACATGCGAACCGGCGTAGAGCTGTTCCAGAAACCGCTGGTGCGAACGGCCGATGACGATCAGATCGGCTTCTTCCCGGCGCGCAGCCTCTATGACCTTGCTAACCAAGTTGCCGACGACGATGTAGACACCGACTTCCATACCCTGTTCGAATAAATTTTCCGCCCAGTCGATGAACCGGATGTTGGCGGTTTCGCGCAGGCGGATTTCTTCTGTTTTCTGATACCCCAATCCCCGGTGCATGGAGACCTTTTCCCGTTCGATCACATTGGCCAGAACGACATGGTTGAGCGCCGCCTTGCGCAGGACAAGGAAGCTTTGCAGGGCGTTAAAACTCAGGTCGTTGAATTTGGTGACGAATAAGAGCTTTTTGAAATCCATGCGGCTATATTCTCCCGTATTTAGACGCTATTTGAGAGCGGCGCCAATGGCCGCGGCAAGCTCTTCCGGTTCCACCGGCTTTTCAAGATACATTTTCGGCTCGGGCACTTCTTCACCGCCGAATTCGGTCAAGGCTTTCTGTGAGCGCAGAAAAGACTTTCGCGTGATTCCGGATAGAATAATGATTGGTATATTCTTGAGCTTGGCATCGGTTTTAAGCTGGCGATATAATCGGATCCCACTTTCTCGGGGCATCAGAACGTCCAAAAGAATGAGATCGGGGGCCTCCTTGCGGATGAGCTGCATGCCCTCTTCGCCATTGGTAGCTTCAAGGGGTGTGTATCCGTGCTCTTCCAAAACGGCGATGCTGAAGAGTCTTACGTCCGGATCATCATCCACAACCAAAACTTTTTTACCCATATTTATCCTCCTTGAGCGTGTTTGCTTATCTTCAACCGTTTCCATTGTCCGCCTTGCATTCGTGTTCAAACGGCAATCGAACGGTAAATGTGGTTCCTTTTCCCTCTACCGATGAAACAGCAATGGTTCCGCCATGGGCCTCCACGGATTTGCGGGCAACCAGAAGTCCCAGGCCGGTCCCCCGGTGGCCCTTGGTGCTGAAGAACGACGTGAACAGTTTGGACAACACCGCTTCGGGCATTCCGGACCCATTGTCGGTAACTGAAAATTGGATATGGCGGTCATCATCCAGAACCGTTTTGATGATAACATGCCACTGCTTTTCCATATTTTCATCGAAGAGGCAAGCATCAATGGCATTGGACACCAGGTTGGACAGGCACTGGTGAACAATGTTGGGGTCCATACAAACCGTTCCGATGGTGTCGTCCAAATCCGTTTCAATCCGCACCTGATGCTCGTCGGCTAAATCGAGCATGACCTCGTAAACGTCCTTCACGATGTTGTTCGGCTCACACGGTTCATATTCGGGGGGGCGCTCCTTGGCATAGGACAGCAGGTCCATCACCAAGCCATGGGTGCGGTTGATATTGCGCTGGATCAAATTCCAACCCTTGGTCAATTTTTCCTTATCGTGCTTGTCAATGCCGAGGTTTACCAGATAACTGCCGCCTTTGAAACCGTGCAGGATGTTTTTTACGCCGTGCGCCACGCCCGCTGCGGTTTGCCCGATGGTGGCCAGACGTTCGGCCTGCACCAGCTCGTTTTCCAGGCGTTTGATTTCGCGAAGGTCCTGAAAAAATGAGACTGTGCCGACCACCTGGCTCTTTTCGTACAAGGGGGTGGTGTAAAAGAGCACGGGGATCAGTGATCCCGATTTGGCCTCGATGGTGATTTCCTGCCGGCTGGTTAGGGCTTGCCTGTTGTTTTGATCGGGCGGGTGGCTAAAAAGCGTTTCCAGCTTATCCGGAAGCAGTTCGGTGATTATGGTTTTGTGCAGAACCTCTTGTTCACGAAAGCCAAATATTCGCTGTGCCCCGGGGTTGAAAATGACGATGACCAGGTTCTGATCCGTAGCGATGATGCCGTCATTGGAGCTTCCGATTAATTTGGCTAAAAAATTGGATTTGCGTTGCACTTCATCGGTGGCCTGGCAGACCTTGATTTCCAGATTGTCCGTGTATTCCCTGAGCTGGCGTTTAATACTTCTTTTTTCCTCGGCACGCTGTATGGCCACTGTCAGAACTTCATCCCGAATAGGCTTGTTGATAAAATCGGATGCTCCCAGCTTAAGGGCTTCAATGGCATTTTCGATGTCGCCATGGCCCGTGATAATTATGACTTCGGCTTCCGGTTCGATGCACTTGACCTGTCGAAGCACTTCAATTCCGTTCATACCCGGCATTTTAATATCGGTGATCACCAGACTGGGGTGTTCTCGTTCAAATACAGCAAGTCCCTCCTGGCCACTGTATGCGCAGAGTATTTCATGGCCGTCGCTTCGCAGGGACATTGCCAGCACGCGAACATTAACTTCTTCGTCATCGATAAGGAGTATTTTACTCATCACCGTATCTTTTTTCCTGAAACGCCGGAAAACTCAAGTGAAATGTGGTTCCGACTCCGGCCTGGCTGTCGATTTGAATATCTCCTTCAAAATCCTTGATGATGCCGTAGCTGATACTTACCCCCAGTCCGGTGCCTTTGCCGATCTCTTTGGTGGTGAAGAAGGGCTCCAGGATCTTGTTTTTGACTTCTTCGCTCATGCCGCTTCCATTGTCCTGTACTGTGGCGACGACCTGGCTGTCTTGGCTGAACGTTTTGATAATGAGCCGCTTTTCCATGCCTTTGTGTTCGGGTTGCTCCGCTTTTTCATCCATGGCGTCAATTGCATTGGTTACAAGATTGATAAAGACTTGCTCCAGCCGGTTATGATCAGCCATGATATACGGTATATCGGGCTCCAGATGAAGGTCAAGGGCAATCTGGTGAACTTTGATTTGGTGTCCCAGTACCTTGAATACATCCTCAATGGGTGAGTTGATATGGACTTTGCTGGTCACGACTTCCGCCTGGCGTGCAAAATCGCGAACGTGTTTGATGATTCCGGTGGCCCGGTTGACATTGTCGGTGATGTCTTTGGCAATGCCCTCGAGTTCTTGCGCTGAAATGGGCTGACCTTTTTTGAGCGTTTTCAGAAAAAAGTCGGCGCAAATTTGAATGACATTCAAGGGCTGGTTGATTTCGTGGGCCATTCCGGCAGCCATAATTCCCAGGGTGGTCATTTTGCTGGCCTGGATCAACTGGGTTTCCTTTTCGATGCTTTCGGTCACATCGGCTGTTGTGGCAATCAAGACATCGCGTTCACCATAGCGCGCGTGGCTTACGCTGATGTTGACGAAAAAGGACCGCCCGCCCTTGCGGAAGTGTTTTCTTTTGGCCAGCAGTATGGATTGCCCCAGCGGCAGATGGCTCAACCCGTATTCGACCTCGCGATCGTTCGGGTCGCCGAGGTGCAGAAACGGCATGCCGTTTAGCTCATCACGCGTATATCCGTAACAATCCTGTGCGCGTTCATTAATATCGAGAATTTCGTAGCTTTCGTGACTGACGATAAATATGGGGTTCGGGTCATTGTTGAAAAGCGACCGGTATTTTTCTTCTGACTTGATATACTGTTCCTGCAGCATGGCATTTTCGATGGCGACACCGATGCGGTTGCCGATCATGTCCAGGGCGTGTCGCTTGATGGTGGCAAACTGCCCGGGGCGTTTGCCCGCGACCTGCAGAACACCGATGGCCTTTTTTTCTTTGGCGCTGATGGGAATGAACAAAAGTGATTTGAATCCGGAATCCGCCAATTTTTTTAACGACGGCGTTGTCAGGATGTCGATCACATCAACGGCGAAAAGCTCTCCTGTGCGCGCCACCCGCTGTGCTATACGCTGGTGTTCCATTGTGCCAAGATTTTGCGGCCTGCCCAGATAGTACTTTAGAAAAAGCGTTTCATCCGTTTCCTGCAAATAAATAGAGACATCATCCGCCTGCAGATAACGCTGGACCTCCCGCATGGCCGACTCGATGCGCCGATCGATATGCAGCGGTGCACTCAAGGCGGTATAAATGGAGCACAGACCGGCCAGTTCCTGCGTGTGCCGTTCACGCTCCTGCTGGGCTTTGACATCTTCAGTTTTATCCCAAAGGGTCTCGATGGCGCCTACGATGGTGCCGTCGGGAGCCTTTAACGGCGCTGCTGTAAACCAGAGCCATTTTCCCGTTTCGCCTACTGCCGGGAAAAACACCTCTGCTTCATAGGCTCCCTCTATGAGGCCGGACTCGCGCCAGTGGGTTCCGTATAATTTCTGGATATCGGCTTTGTCGATCTGGTCCAGAATCACGTCTGCCATTGTGGGACGTTCGCTTTCCCAGAAGGGCGCCCACTGACGATTGGTACCGACGAACTCCTGGGCTGATCGGCCGGTGAGTTTTTCCAGGGCCTTGTTCCAGTGGGTGACCACATGGTCTTGGTCGATAACGAATGTCGGAATGGTACTGCCCTGGATAATTTGTGTCCGGGTGCGTTCTTTTTCGAGCAGTTCCAGCTCAATATCGCGTGAACGGTCGTTTCGGCGGATGATGATGTTGTTAAAGCAGTCAAAGCACTTTAAAAAGAGCTTTTCCGTGGCATCCGGGTCATTCTTGATTTGTTCAAACTGATCCAGGATACGGTGCTGCAAGTTTTCAACCTGTATTGAATCCCACAGGTAGCGTGAATGAAAATGATCGATCAATTCCACCTGGGCGGGTTTGGTTTTCCGGATGGCTGCAGGCAAATCAGGATCACGGGTAATTTCCAGCAGGACCTGGAGGCCGTCTATCTGGTACAGGCGGGAGTATTCCGTGGTTGTGTAAATGCCCAGTTGACGCGCATATTGAAGCCCTTCGGCCTGAGGGTCGATATCGGCGACGCCGATAATGCGGGGCTTTTGTTCGGACAGATTATGCTCGCGGTAAAACTTGATTAGTTTGCGGCAGAATCTGCCGCCGCCCACAATCGCCACATTTGCATTACGCAGCAGGTTGGTAACATGACCGTTCCGGTCCAGAGGGGTATATTTTGGGTGCGTTTGCATTTGCGGTCACACGAACCTTAAAAGAAGAAAAGCAAGGTAATGATGATGAATCCGGGTATCAGAAAAACAAGCGAGTACTTCAATATGTAACCGAAAAAGCTTGGCATCGGCGTGCCGGCCTCTTCGGCTATGGAGCGTACCATAAAATTGGGGGCATTGCCGATGTAGCTGCATGCGCCGAAGAAAACCGCTCCCGACGAGATGGCTTTCAAGTATGTGCTGTTTTCCGTCATCAGTAGTGAAACGGCTTGAGGTTCGGGCAAGCCGGCGTAAAAACTGCCCAAGGCGGTATTGAAAAATGTGAGGTAGGTCGGGGCGTTGTCGAGAAAACTGGAAAGCATGCCGGTAATCCAGAAATAGTGTATGGGTTGCTTGACCTGGTAAATAAGGGGGGCCAGGGCGCCCCTGTGACCCGCTTTCAGGATCAGCAGGCATGGAATCATGGTGATAAAAATACCGATAAAAAGATAGGCTACCTCTTGGATGGGGAACCATGTGAATTCATTGTCCTGGCGAATGGCAGGGGCGGTGGTTAACAAAGACAAGATTCCCAGCGCGATCAGAATCAAATCCCGCGCCCAGTCCTGAACCCCGCGATGGACACCCAGCGTATTGAGCGACCCCCAATCGACGATGCCGCTCATCAGCACAGCGGCCACCACACCTGCCAGGAAGAGAAAATTGTGGGTGCCGGTCAAAGCCAGAGGGACCTGTTCGCTATCATTCTTGGCAATGGTGTTTGTGTTTTCCTGTTGCCTGAAGGATTTTTCTTTGCGGTAGAAGAAGGTATCCATGGCAAAATAGATTGCCAGGAGAATTCCCGCCATGGTGAGCATGTGCGGGCTTATTTTGAGCGTCCAGAAAAAATTGACGCCGTGCAGAAAACCCAGGAAGAGGGGAGGATCTCCCAACGGGGTCAATGCACCGCCGATATTGGCCACCAGAAATATGAAAAACACCACCATAAAAGTCCGGTTTTTTCTATTTTTATTGGCCCTTAAAAACGGCCGGATCATCAGCATGGCGGCTCCAGTGGTTCCCATCCACGAGGCCAGGACCGTCCCAATGGCCAGCATGGCTACATTGACCAGGGGGGTTCCGCTCAATGTGCCGCGAAGCAAAATTCCACCGGAAATGGTGTACAACGACCACAGCAAAATGATGAACGGAACATAGTCGGCCAACAGGATGTGCAGGATCTCATAGGCAGCGGTACCATGAAACACAAAAGTAAAGGGGATTGCCATGCACAGGGCCCAGAAGGCAGAAATTTTTCCGAAGTGGTGGTGCCAGAATTCCGGCGCGGCCAGCGGCCACAAGGCAATGGACAGCAGCATGCCGGCAAAGGGGATGCAACTCCACAGGGGCAGTTGCGTTCCCAGGGCATGGGCAGCGTGGCCTCCATGCCCGGTGGAAGAGTCAGGCTTGTCTTGTGTGCCGTGTAATTGGCCAGGGGATGTTTCAGAAGCTGCCGGGGCTGGTGTATTCAGGGCATGGGCGGCCCGTGTTGGATGGGAGAACAAAAATAAAAGAACAGAAAATGCCGTTATCAAAAGGCGGGTGAAAAGCGAATACCGGAAGCGGGGAGCGTCGGTCATGGGCTGAACTCCTGTTCATATTCATTTAGGCCAAAGGCTGTCGTGCGCTCGACGGTATTGGGTTCCGGGATGTTGAATTTGCCCGGAACCGCGTGGGACTTTATCAGCCTTCGGGCGGTTGGTCCATTTTTCGGGTTGAGCAGACCAACTTTTTAATAAGAGCCGCGCTTCTGTCCAGATCCAGCCGGCTCATGTTCAGCGTGAGATGGTAATGCGCGGGCTGATCGTAATCGCTTTGGTCGAATTTCCGGTACAGGTTCAGCCGCCGTTTGTCTTCGGCCTGAAGCACCTGCGCGGCCTGATTGCGTTCAAGCTTATAATGGGACATCATGAATCTGATGCGGTCTTGCAGATCGGCGATCAGCAGAACATGGAATGTGTCGGGCCGGTTTTTGAGAATGTATTGACCGCCGCGGCCCAGTATGATGCAATTATCTTTTTCAGCGATGCGGCTGATTATTTTCTCCAGCAGGTGGATATAAATTTCTTCGTCGATATAGCCGCGCTGATCATCGAGGATGCGACCCATCAGCCCTTTGGGGATGAGATGATTGATAAATTGGTGCAATTTTCCGCCGGCCTCCTTTTCAATGGCCTGCACCCAATCTGTCGAGACGTTGGCTTTTTTTGAAATCTGGTTGATGACTTCCTGGTTAACCAAAACGTAGCCCAATGCATCGGCTAACTTGCGGCCCAGCGTCAGACCACCGGCCCCAAATTGGCGGGAAATGGTGATCACCGACATAAGCGTCTCCTTGCTTTTAGATTGCGGTTGACAGCCACTGACATGGATAACCGTAATGAAAAAGCGAGGATAGGTCAAGTTGTAAAATGAAATTCATAACCTGTACGCTATTAGTAAAAAATATATAACTACATTCCTTGACAGCCAGTAAAAACATTTGTAGGGTCAAATTCCTTAAACAATTGTATATTCTCGGACAACGCCCAGAGACCGCATTAGGGAGTGTGCGGCTTAAAACCGGCAGGACGGACAGAAGCTTCAGCGAACCTTCCGCCGGTCGTTTGGAATTGGCTCTGCAACGGGTAAGACATTGCGGGTCGCGGAACACGGCCTATGGGTGTGCCAAAAAGAAGTAGATTTAACCGTTGCCAGATTATGGCAGCGGGGATATGATCCGCCGCATGGTGTTTGATTTTAAGCAGAACAAAAACTGGGCTGCCCATCTCCAGATTGTATTTCAACTGGGGCTCACCATGGTCGGTTGTATTGCTTTCTGCTTCTTCATTGGCCGCTACCTGGATCTGTGGTTGGGCACCAAGGGTTTAATGGTGACGATTTTTACCATTCTTGGTGTAATCGGCGGTGCCGTCACCGCCTATCGGCAAATCATCGAGACTCTGGATAGTGAAAAACAGGACAGCGACACCCCCTGATGAGTTGATTGGCCAATTGAAGCCCCCCACTTATCGACACGAGGGTAATGGCCCGGAGATGGCAGGACGCCCCGGCGCCCCGGCTTACCGGATTCCAAAGCGTTACATTACCTTAGTTTTATTCATGGCGGCGGCGGGTGGTGCGGTATTGCTTTTGCTCGGGTATCCCGCCCTGGCGAAGGGGTTGATCTTGGGGACCTTGTTCAGCGCTCTTAATTTTTTCCTGATGGCCATATTTTTGCCCATGCGCTTGGGGCAAAGCCGTTCCAGGTCGATTTTTATTTCCCTGGCTTCGATTTGCTTTCGTTTTGCATTGCTGGCGGTTCCGTTGATTCTGGCCGCAAAGAATGCCCAATTTGCAATTGCTTCAACCGTCATCGGCTTGTTTGCGGTGCCGGCCATAATCATTATCGACCAGCTGTTGTCTCAACAGCGAAATTCTGCAAGGATTTGATTTAAAAATGGAAAATCTTGGGCAGGTCCATCAGTTGGTAGTGTCGTTGTTCGGGTTTAACCTGGTTTTTAATCTTGAAGCCATTTTAATGACCTGGATTGTCTTTGGTTTTTTGCTTTTCTTTGGCATTTTAACCACCCGCAAGCGTGACTTTGTACCCCAAAAGTTTCAGATCGTCGGGGAAATGATCGTCGGCCAGTTCTATCAGTTGACGGAAGATGCACTGGACCGTGAGGGGGCGGAAAAATACGGGCCCATGATATGTTCCCTTTTCCTGTTCATGCTGCTTTCCAACTGGCTGGGAATCATCCCGCATCTGGAGGAACCCACCAAGGATTTGAACACCCCCCTGGCTTTGGGACTGATGGGTTTTGTGGTGGCACATTACGCCGGTATCAAATCCAAAGGATTCAAAGCATATTCCCGGGAATATTTTCAACCCATGTTTTTTATGATGCCACTGAACGTGATCGGAGAAATGGCTAAAATTGTATCCATCTCATTCCGCCTTTTCGGCAATATCATGGGCGGATCGATCATTATCCTGGTGGTCTCCCATTTAACTTACAGCCTGTTGCTGCCGCCTCTCTTGAATGCCTTTTTCGGCTTGTTCGTGGGCACCATTCAGGCTTTTGTGTTTACCATGCTGACGGTGGTGTACATTTCGGTACAGATTAAATAGGTTATTGCGCATAAGTGAGGAGTTGAATTTGGACCCAGTAACATTGACAAAGCTGGCGGCAAATGTGGGTGCGGGGCTGTGTATCGGTTTTGGCGCTATCGGAGCAGCCATCGGGGAGGGATACACTGCTGCGCAGGCTAATATCGCCGTATCCCGAAATCCTCGAATCTCCGGCGATCTTTTCAAAAACATGTTGGTGGGCCAGGCTGTGGCGGAATCGGCCTCTATCTTTGCTCTGGTCATCGCCATCCTTCTCCTTTTCGTGGACACTCCCGGAATGGGCCAGATCAAGGCCGCCGCTCTGTTCGGGGCGGGGGTGAGCATGGGGTTCGGGGCGATTGGCTCCGGCCTCGGGTCCGGTTTTCCCGGCGGTCAGGCCTGCCTGGGGATTGCCAGGCAACCGGCAGTAGGGTCGCGGCTGACCACCAATATGCTGATCGGCTCTGCGGTGAGCCAGACGCCAGCCATTTTTTCAATGGTGGTGGCCCTGATGCTGATGTTCATGGATTTCAGCATTCAGCCGCTGCAGCCCACCTGGGCGGCACTTATAGGTGCCGGTTTGAGCACCGGACTGGCGGCCATCGGGTCCGGTTATGGCGGGGGACTGGCTGCCGGTGCGAGTTGTGAAAGCATCGCGCGTCAGCCCAAGTCTGCAGGCCAGGTGACCACCACCATGCTGGTGGGGCAGGCCGTGGCCCAAACGCCTTCGATTTTTGGACTGCTGGTCAGTTTTATACTGATGTTCAAATCATTTCCGGCGGCGACCAATTGGAGTGCTCCCATGGCGTTGCTTTCCGCGGGCATCTGTATGGGTTTCGGCGGCATTGGCCCGGGCATCGGAAACGGCATGACAGCCGAAGGTGCCGTGCGCTGGGTGGCGCGCAATATCGAGCACGCCGGCGACTTGATGCGCATCATGCTGGTGGGTCAGGCGGTGGCCCAGTCGACGGCCATTTATGCCATGGTGGTGAGCCTGGTGTTGATTTTTGTCATATAAATGAGCAATGGTTTTTTTATTTGGGATATTGATTACCGAATTCATCAAAGGAGAAAACAATGGCAATTGAAGGTGTTGATCTGGTGAAGGCCGCGGCCTTTTTGGGCGCAGGTATTTCCATGGGACTCGGGGCCATAGGACCGGGTGTCGGTGAAGGAATGGTGGCGGCTAAAGCATGCGAGGCCATAGGAAAGAACTCCAAGGAGGCCGGTCTGTTGACCCGCACCATGCTGGTGGGACAGGCGGTGTCCGAATCCACCGGTATTTACTCTTTGGTGGTCGCGTTGTTGTTGTTGTTTGTTGTTTAATGATTCTGGTGGTGAGAGGGCCCAGCCATGCAAGTGGTTCAGAATGTCGCATTGATCAGTATCAACGCTACCATGGTGGTTCAGTTGATATCCTTTTTAATCTTCATGGTATTGTTCAATCGCGTAATGATACGCCCTTTGCGCAGGATAATGGTGGAAAGAGAGCATTTCGTCAAGAAAGTCCGGTCGGATGTCCAGGCTGCCGGAAAGGCATTTGACGAGATGGCACAGCAAATCGAGCGCCAGGAATCGGAAGCGCGTCGTGCGGCGGTAAAAGTCAGGGAGGAGATCCTCGATGCGGGGCAGCATTCGGTTGCCGATGTTCTGGCCAAGACGCGACAGGAGGTCGTCAAGTTGCGCACGGCTGCCCAGCAGGAAGCGGATGCCGCTATTGCCGCCGCCCGTCAGCGTATCAAAGCTGAGGCGGAATTGCTGGCAGACCACATGGTTGCATCACTATTGAACCGAAGGAGTACGAATTGAAGCCGATGAGCGCCAATCTGTGGAAAAAAACAGCCCTGCTGGCCCTGCTGGCCTTGATCGGATGGTGGTCCGGCAGTGCCTGGGCTGCCGATGCTGCAGCCGGTTCCGCTGCTGCATATGACACTGCACTGTCGCGTCTGCTAGCTTACTTCAAAGAGAATTTCACACGCGCCGACTGGGATTACATCATGCGATGGGTCAATTTTGCGATTCTGGCGGGTCTCATCATCAAGTATGCCCGGGTACCGGTGATTAATTTCCTGAAGGACAAAAGGGCCGAAACAGCCAGTGCCTTTCAGCGTTTCGAAGCACAGAAGCAGCAGGCCGAAGAAAAAATACGGGAGGGCCAGATTCAATTGGCGGCCAGCAAACAGCGCCTCGAGCTGATTCAGGATCGCATCGTTTCCGAAGGAAAAAAGCGCAAGGAAAACATGATCCGGGAGGCCCAGCAGGAGAGCCGCCTGATGCTTTCAGCTGCACGTACACGGATCGGCCACCACATTCATGAAACTGCAATGGCCATTAAAAACGAATTGATTGACGCGGCTTTTCAAAAAGCGCTGGACAAGCTGCCCCAGGCTATAACGGAAGCGGACCAGCAGCGCCTGCTGAACCAATGGATGGATGAAGCCGGAAAATAGCCTTTCACCGGGCCATTCCATTGTCAAGTCTATCCTTGATTTTATCTATTTTGCGGTGTAGATAGAGCTTTTTTTTCGACCCGCACGGGTCTATTAAGTATTAATGCGCCAATTGCCGCAGTGCTTTACAGGAGGGTGTTTAGATGGATTTCAACGACCACCAAGAGATGTCTGTTGAGGCGTTTGTCCAGAAACAGATCGAAAAGTGGCAGAAGATGACCACTTCAGATGCCAGGAAAAAAAAGGTAAGGGTTCCGGTGGTGACGCTGTGCATGGAACCGGGCAGCTGCGGTCGGCGCATTGCGGAGAAGGTGGCCCAACGACTGGAGTTTGATTTTTTCCACCGGGATATCATACATAAAATTGCTGAAAGCGCCCGTATCAGCGATACCGTGGTGGAGTCTCTGGAAAAAGAGCGGCTTTCCGGCGTTCAGGATTTTATTTCCTCCATTGTCAAAGATCAGTATATCCATCCCAATATTTATCTGGAACACCTGATGAAAGTGGTTGGGACCATTGGCAAACACGGCCGATGTGTGATCGTGGGCCGGGGTGCCAACTTCATTATACCCCCCAAGGACCGTTTCGCCGTGCGTGTCATCGCACCGCTTGAATTGCGCATTGAAAATGTGGCCCACTATTTCGGCGTTCCGGGAGACATGGCCAAGCGCCGTGTGCTGGTGCGTGAAAACAGGCGTCGTGCCTTCGTGCGTCAATCATTCAACGCCGATATTTGTGATTCCCTTCACTATGACATGATGATCAATACACAGCACATGAGCATCGATGCCGCGGTGGAAGCCATTATCGGCGGCGTAATGGGGCGGGTGCAGTCGGCCGCATAGCCTATGCGCCGCCCGTGGTGGTAAGGTCCAGTTCCTGGTCATTGCTGCCGCGCAATGGATCAGTTGCCGCTTTTCAAACCCATTCGGGATGCGGTACGGCCAAACAGATAGTGTATTGCTTCAACCTTGAAGATATACCCCCACAGGGCAATTACCGCCACAAAGAGGGTTGCGACAATCCCGATCACTGCCAAGTTTTGCATCAGCGTTGCAGGCCTGATCGCCTGCACAAGCCGATGGTGGACCAACCAGAGCAGTGCGCCTATGACGAGTGCCGCCAGGAAGGTGTTCAGATAGGCGCGGTAGACCTTAATGGCGCCCTCATTCTTGCTGCGCCGATTCCAGACTGAAAAAAGAAGCGTGGTTTGGATCATGGCCGAAAAGGAGATGGCCAGACCCAGGCCGGCTACGCCCAGCATTTTTAACCCGACCCAGTACAAGGGCAGGCTGAATGCTACCGCAACAGTCCCGTAGACCGCCGGCAGCAGGGTGTTTTGGGTTGCATAAAAGCCTCGATTGACCACTGTTTGCGCTGCGAATCCAACGGCACCGACCAGCAGGCCGCATAACGCCAGGGCCGTCATTGCGGTGTCTTGAGGCGTAAATCGACCTCTTTCAAACAGCACATATACAACTTCATGGCGCAGCACCATGAAAAGGATGGATACGGGGAAAACCAGGGCCAGGTAGCGCAATGCCTTGTTCATGATCTGGTTGAGTTCCGCCAGGCGTTCCTGTGCGGCCAGTTGGGCCATGAAAGGATATGATGCCACTCCCACGGCCTGCCCGAAAAAGGCCACCAGCAGCAGCATGACACGCATGGCATATTCCACCCGGGCAATTGCCCCTGCCGGAAGGAAGCTACCGAAAAATTTAGAAAAAATCTCGGTGGAGAACACCATTGTCAACCCCAGCATCAAGGGCAGGGTCAGCGCGACATAACGCCGCAGGTCGGCATGGCGCAGGTCAATAGAGGGTTTGAATCGCATTCCGATGCGCAGTGCACCGACCAATTGAAAAGCGAAGCTGCCCATAAAGGCGCCCGCCAGGGCCCCCCAGCAGAACCCTTCGACGCCAAGGTGGGGGGCCAGAATCCAGCCGCCGGCGATAATGCCCAAATTATAAATCATTGGGGCCATGGCCGGGAACAGGAAGCGCTCTTTGGCGAATTGCACTGCCATCAGCATGCCTCCGGCGAAGAAAAACAGTTGTGCCGGTAGGGTAATACGGGTCATCCTGACGGCCAGCGCTATAAAACCCGGATCGCTTCTGCCCGGGGCCAGCAAGGGGACCAATTGCGGGGCCCATAGCATCGCGATCAGGATCAATATCACAAGAAGCGCACCGAACGTCGTCATGATGATGGAAAATACACGCCAACCGTTCTGTTCGTCATTGTTGAACACATAGCGCGAAAATATGGGGATAAACGTTACCGAAAGAAAACCGCTGGCCAGTATATGGTTTAGGATTTCGGGCAGGACAAAGGCCACCCGGAAAGCATCGACTCCGATTCCGGCTCCTGCTATCGAGGCCAGCACCATTTCCCTGGCCATGCCGGTAAGGCGGCTCAAAAAAATGCTGGTCATCATGATTGCCGTGGCGATGCCGATCTTTCTGTACTTGCTGCGAGCCATCAGCCGATTCAGTGCCTTGCTTGAATGGAAAAATTGAATGCCGCTGCACGATCATCCATGCAGTATCCTGCCAAAAACCAATACAATACTTGCCAACGACATCTCCTGGTCCCTGAAACACAATCACTGGTCCCGGTTTTTTGCAGCTTGCCGGATCGGCGGCAGGGTCAGAAGTGCATTGTGAACTTAGCTTCAACCCATGGGCCGAAGCAAGAGCAATCCATTGGGTCAATAGCTTTTCCCTGCCTATTTGCGTCAATGATTTTGCAAAACGCGTCAGCGTTTTGTTTCTCTGCTTCGGCCTGCCCGATGATAGGGGGCCGAACGGGTCCTTTCCGTTGAATCCGATGAAAAAAATCATCAAATATGGCAATAGGTTAGATTTTTTTGAGATTTTTCAATGGTCATCCCCTGATCTGTGTCGCCCCGGGACGGCTTTGAGATTTCCGGCCCGGTTTTTGCAAAACCTGGGTAAAGATAAGCTGATTTCAACACCCGTGAAATACAGGCCCGGCTTTATTTGGGAGATAGGGGCGATGACACGTTTCCAGCACTCGATATTTTATATTATTTTTGCCGGGTTATTGTCTTTTTTATCCTTTTCCCGGGCGGATGCAGGCCACACGGCGGCCGAATATTCAAAGCTGTTCGATTATATTGCCCTGGATGACCTGGAGGCCCCGCTGGTCGCCTTTGGTATTGAGGAGAAGGCGGTTGATCGCCGGCTCAATCAGGAAAATATTGCCTACTTGAATACCAATGCGCCTCTTTTGGACCGCATTCAATCGGAATTGCCCGGCGACAAGCTGCAATGGGAATTGGATAACGCCTACAAGCGGCTTTTACTGGTGCCGGAAAGACGGCTGGCCTACGCCACCCTTTTTGAACGGTACTGTCGTGATGCTGTGGATTTTTTGCTGAAACAAATTGATATGCCGGATCCCTATGGCCGCATTACGACTTTCAGGGGTGCGGAGACGGCCAGGGCCGAAACCAGTGGCGTCACTGTCTATCTGGTGCATAATGTCATCAACGAATACATTGAAGAATATCATTTTTTTAACCCGGATGACGGGCATTCGGGGATTCGAATCCAGTTGAGCAATCGTGTGTTCAGCGGCATTATCGGATCCTACACCTCCAACCTGAAAATCGGTGAAGGCGCACAACTGGAATTTGTGAGGGAACCTTACACCATCTGGCAGAACAGCGCCGAGCAGCCGCTCAACGTATTCATTGTTCCTGTTGAAGAGACGCTGCACATCCTTTTGCGGCCCGCAACGGAGAAAGCCATGGCGCGGCAGATCAAGCTGTTGCCCGTGATGACACGCAAGGCCATCAAAGACATTGTCGATGCCTGGATGTCCACAGAAGAGGCACTGGTCGGCGGTCTTGTCCATCATATCATGCCTGCCCTGTTGGCCCATTTGATCAATGACGCCTCAGAATCAGAGCTGGATGCAACCATTGCGGCCCGCCAAGACCATAGCCAATATCGCTATCTGGGTCAGGGTATTCACTTGGTTGCCGATCTGGGCCCTGCAGAGGCGATGGCACGGTATAGAGACAACCCTGAACTTTTTCGCAAAAAGCTGGAACATATCCCCAATTCCGTGACGGCCGCCCTCGATAATCCGGCGATGACGCCCCCAAATTGAATGCGCGTTGCGATTTACATTACGGCCCATCATACAGCATCACCTTGACTTTTAACTATTTTAGGGTGTATCGACATAAATAGTTCAGTTTCCACGACAAGGCAAATAATACATGATTGGTGCGGAATGCAGGAATCAACCCTCAACCGATCGGTTCTCTTTGCGGATATTGCCGGCAGTTCCAGGTTGTATGAGCTTTTAGGCGATGATAAGGCCCGACGCCTGATCATGATGCTTTTGAGCGATCTTTCAGATGTCGCCAGAAAACACAATGGAGAGTCGTTACGGACATACGGCGATGAATTGATGTGCGCTTTTGTCTCGGCAGATGATGCCGTCGTGGCAGCCGCCACCATGCATCAGGTTCTGGATGCCCGTCCGCCGATCCGGAGCGAGGCTGAACCCGTTGGGCTTTATATCCGAATTGATACCGGGACCGTGATCCGTGTCGGCAATAAGCTTTTTGGCGATGCGGTGAATTCCGCTGCAAAAATGAAAACCTTGGCCAAGCCGGGACAGACACTCATTTCGGAGACCACCCGGGTCTATCTGTCGGAAGAAAATAAGCGGCTGACCCGTTTCGTGGGCAAACTGCCAATTAAAGGAAAAACCGGCACATTCGACATTTTTGAATACATTCATGAAGAAGAAGATGCCACACTGGTAATGGAATTCTCCGCCGGTGTGAAATCATCCAATGACGTGCTCCATATCCGATATGGCGACACCCGCTTGACCATGGATCATAAGCGCACAACCTTGTCCATTGGCAGGCTTCCGGCCAACGATCTCGTGCTCAAATATGCGGGGGTTTCCAGAATGCACGCCAAGATTGAAAACCGGCGGGGTAAATTTGTCCTGGCGGATGCCAGCTCGAATGGCACGTATATTCACTTGGCAAATCGGGATACGGTTTATTTAAAGCATGATGAGCTGCAGCTATACGGCGAAGGCATCATCTGTCCGGGAAGAACCGCCACCCCTAAATCCCCCGGAGCCATCCACTTCTCCATTCGTTCCGTTGCCCGGTAGGGCGTGGATGGATACTAGCTGCATTTGGAAAATCCGCATAAGCGGCAAATCAAACATCCTTCTTCATGCACCAGGCTTGCCCCGCAATCGGGGCACATCCCGTTGGATTGCGGTGTTTCACCCGGTTCATCGGTCATGGCCACCGCTTTAAGCACCTGGGCCATCGCATCCGGGCAGGAGAGGACCATTTTACCATTTTGCCAGGCGGGCGAAGGGCATCGGATTCCGCTCATTTGCTTGATAATCGCTTCGATTTTTACCCCCGAACGCAGGGCGAGCGATATCAGGCGGCCTGCCGCTTCAATTTGGGAAGATGCGCAGCCGCCGGTTTTTCCCATTTGTGCAAAAACTTCGCATGTACCTTGACTATCGGCGTTAATGGTCACGTACAATTTGCCGCAACCGGTGCTGATTCTTTCGGTGACACCTTGCGTTCGCTGCGGGCGGGGCCGGGGGGCGATCTGGGCACATTCAGAGGGCGTAATGGCAGATCCCGCGCTGAGTATCTGGTTCTTGCGGCTGCCATCCCGGTAGATGGTGATTCCCTTGCAATCCTGGCGGGCGGCGGCCATAAACGCTTCAGCGACTTGTTCCAGGGTTGCGCCGGCCGGAAAGTTGATGGTTTTGGAGACGGCATTGTCCGTGTATTTTTGGAACTCAGCTTGCACTTTGACATGCCATTGCGGGTTAATGTCGTGGGCCGTATGAAAAAGCAGGCGGACAGAAGGGGGAACGGATTCCAGGGATTGAATGCTCCCGCTTTGACTGACCGCTTCCAGGAGCTGGGTTGAATAAAAGCCCTCTTTTTTGGCAATTTTCAAAAAAAGGGGATGGATGTCGATCAGTTTACGGCCGCTTAAAACATTTCGAACATGCGCCACGGCGTAAAGCGGTTCAATACCGCTGGAGGTGCCTGCCAGCAAGCTGATCGTACCGGTGGGGGCAATGGTCGTGACCGTTGCATTGCGCATATGGGGCGTCCGGGGCCTGTTGAACACACTTTTTCCATAGGCGGGAAAGTTGCCCCGCCTTTTCCCCAGGTTGCTTGATGCGCTTCGGGCTTCCCCCTGGATAAAGCCCATGATCGTTTTGGCCTGATCAATGGCGGCCTGGGAATCATAGGCAATGTTCATTTTGATGAGCATATCGGCAAAACCCATAATGCCCAACCCCACTTTTCGGGTTTCTTGACTGGCTTTTTCGATCTGCGGCAGGGGATATTGATTGACTTCAATGACGTTGTCCAAAAAATGAATGGCATCGTGGACGGTGCGTTTGAGCCGGGTGAACATCACTCCTTTGGCGTTGACCATCCGTGAAAGATTGATCGATCCCAACGTACAGGATTCAAACGGAAGCAGCGGCTGCTCGCCACAGGGATTGGTAGCATCAAGGCTGCCCAGTGCAGGGGTAGGGTTGTCCCGGTTCAGACGATCGATGAAAACAATGCCGGGCTCACCGTTTTGCCACGCCGATGCAGTGATCAGGTCGAATACTTTTTTGGCGGATACCTGCCGCAGGACTTGGCCGTTGCGGGGGTTGATCAGTTCGTAGGCCGTGTCGTTTTCCAGAGCATCCAGAAAACACTGCGTTATGGCCACTGAAAGATTAAAGTTGGGCAGCTGGAGCGGATCATTTTTGGCCGTGATGAACGCTTCAATATCGGGATGGTCCACCCGAAGAAGACCCATGTTGGCCCCCCGGCGTGTGCCGCCCTGTTTTACGGCTTCCGTGGCGGTATCAAAAACCTTCAAAAAAGAGAGCGGGCCGCTGGAAACACCGGTGGTGCTGGATACGGTATCATTGGCCGGCCGTATGCGTGAAAACGAAAATCCGGTGCCCCCGCCCGATTTGTGAATGATGGCGGTATGTTTTACAGCATCGAAGATACTTTCCATGCTGTCGTTGACCGGCAGCACGAAACACGCCGCCAATTGACCGAGTCGGTTGCCTGCATTCATCAGGGTGGGGGAATTGGGCAAAAACCAAAGGTTGGACAACATGTGAAAGAATTTTTCTTCGGTTTTGGCCACAGTGCCGCGCGGGCCAAATTTATTATCTCCTGCAGCCACATGGCGGGCCACCCGCCTCAGCATCTCTTCCGGGGATTCTATGATATCGCCCCTGTCATCCTTTTTGAGATAACGTTTTTTTAGGATAATCTCGGCATTCGAAGGGAAGATCGCAGACATGATCGTTACTCCTGAGTGGGTGCGGCGGCTGGCCGTTACGGGTGCAACTGAAGGAACATAAAGCCAGCACTATAAAAATCAAGCCGTCTCGATATCCGTTTTTAGAAATTCAATGAACGCATGGCTCAGCGGCGAAAGCGCGCGTTGCCTGTGAATGGTGAGATAAAAATTACGTTTGAGATCCAGACCCCGGACCCGAAGCGTTTTCAAGAGGCCGGTTTGCACATCCTCGGCAACGGCAATACGGGATAGAATGGATATGCCGACACCATTTTTAATGGCCTGGCGGATGGCCTCGGTGCTGCCCATTTCGCAGACAATGTTGAGATCGCTGAGGCTGTGCCGGTCCGTCTGCAACTGTTCCTGAATGGAGTGCAGGGTGCCTGAGCCCGCCTCCCGCACTATGAACGGTTCTTCCATCAGATCGGCAATAGCGATTTCGCGGCGGTTCGCCCACTTGTGGCTCGACGGTATGATCAGGCACATTTCATCATTGATAATGGGTTCCTGGAGCAGTTTTTTATCACCGCTTTGAGCTCCCACCACGCTGAATTCGATATGGCCGTCAATGGTTTTCTGGATGATTTCCGATGTGCCGGCAACGGCCAGGGAAATATGCACCTGGGGATATTGGCGCGTAAAAAGGCCGATTATCCTGGGGAGCACGTAGCCGCCGGGGATTGTACTGCCGCCGAGATTCAGCCGGCCTTTGATTTTGCCGCTGAATTCAGCCATTGCCGTTTCGGTTTTATCGCGCAGAACCATGAGCCGGCGTGCATAGTCGTACAGGAGCATGCCGGCATGGGTGGGCGTTACGCTGCGAGCAAGCCGATCGACAAGGCGTGTGCCGAAATGGGCTTCCAGGTCTTTGATATGACTGCTGACAGTGGGTTGGGAAAGGCGCACGGCCTCACCGGCTTTAGAAAAGCTTCCAAGATCGACGACTTTGCAAAAGATATGTAATTGCCAAAGATCCATACGATTCCTGTCAGGCTGACTGGCTGAATTTTTCTTTTATTTTGCGATTGACGATGGGCGGCACCATATCGGCGATATCTCCTCCGAACTGAGCGGCCTCCTTGATGATTGAAGAGCTGGTAAAAATCCAACGCAATCCGGTCATCAGAAAGACGGTCTGGATATCCCGGTTCAATTTGCGATTCATCAGGGCCAGCTGAAATTCATATTCAAAATCCGATACCGCCCGCATTCCTCGAAGAATCGCATTGGCGCCGCACTTGCCGGCATAGTCCACAAGCAATCCGCCAAATGTATCAAAAGACACACCGGGGATCTCTTTCATGCTTTCCTGGAGCATTTCCATTCGTTCTTCTACGGAAAAAAGGGATTGCTTGTTGGGGTTGTAAAGTATGGCCACGATGATCTTGTCAAAAAGGTGGGTTCCCCTTTGCACGATATCGACGTGCCCGTTGGTCACAGGATCAAAAGAACCGGGGTAGATGGCGATGTGTTTCATGGGCTCCTTCAGTTTCGGGGTTTTCCCTAAATACTTGATAGACTAGCATAAATGAATGAAAGTTGCAATCCGGCCGCATGGGTTTTTTTCTAAGCGGATTCTATGCCGGCCCATTGTGGTGCGAAGCAGGATCCGGAGTGTACAGGTAGATGGACAAACCGGTTTTCCCGTATTTGCGCCGGTCGATCACATGGTATGGGCCGGATGCCATTGCCGGGGTATGATCCGCTTCATGCTCGGTCACAATTGTGGCCTCTGGCGCCAGGCAACCGCTGGCCAGCAAGTGGCCCATGGTAACGGAAACCAGGTCCCGGCCATAGGGCGGATCCATGAAAACGAGATCAAACGCCATTGGGAACGTTTGCAGGCACCCCAGGCCGGCCGTGATATCCGATTTAATGACATGGGCATATGGGCTCAATCCGCAGTGCCGGATATTTTTTCGGATGAGCGCCAGCGACTGCGGTGCGTTGTCTACAAAAACCGCCGTTCGAGCTCCTCGGCTGATGGCCTCGATGCCCAGTGCGCCGGTTCCGGCAAACAGATCCAGTACTTTTGCCGCAAGCGGCTTTTGCGCCAGTATGTTAAACAGCGACTCGCGGACACGGTCGCCTGTCGGCCGAACCGCAGATCCATGGAAGGCGTGAAGCTTTCGTCCCCTGAGGCGGCCGCTGATAATTCGCATCAGATTTTTCCGTGATGGGTTATGTGGACATCGTGACAGCCGTGGAAACCGCCCTAAAGGATGCTTTCCCAGGGTACGGCATTCTTTGCCGGCTTCTGTTGGGGCCTGAAATTTACGGCTCCTGCTCCAGTTTTTTGATCCTGCGGTGCAAATAGCTGCGTTCCACTCCGATGGTTTTGGCGGTGCGGGTTACGTTGAATTCATTCTCGATGAGCTTCTGCTGAATAAATTGTTTTTCAAAAGAGAGCTTGGCCAATTTGAGCCGATCCATTTCAAACAGCGGGTTGGTGTTGTAGAAATCCGCGAGTCCGGCTTTGGGGTTGTATTGCTTTGGGAGATGGTCTGATTCAATACTTTCTTCGTTGACCATTATGACCAGGCGTTCCACAAGGTTTTTCAATTCACGGACATTACCCGGCCAGTTGTTGCGAGCCAGCAATTCCTTTGCCCCGGAGGACATGGTCTTTATAATCCCCCTGGTTTTGTGGGCGGCTTCCTCAAGGAAAATATCCACGAGCATCGGGATATCTTCCTTTCGGTCTCTTAACGGCGGGACTTCAATCGGCACCACATTCAGCCGGTAATAAAGATCCTCCCTGAAGGTTCCATTGTTGATTTCAGCTTCCAGATCTTTGTTGGTTGCGGCCATAACGCGAACATCGACTTTCAGGGTGCGGCTTCCACCCACACGCTGAAATTGTTTTTCCTGCAATACACGTAATATTTTGGCCTGCGTTTTCAGACTCATGTCAGCGATTTCATCCAGAAAGATGGTGCCGCCGTCCGCCAGCTCGAATTTGCCGATTTTTTTCGAATGGGCGCCGGTAAATGCGCCCTTTTCATGGCCGAACAGCTCGCTTTCGATCAGTTCTTCGGGAATCGCCGCACAGTTCACATCAATCAGCGGTTGTGTGGCCCGTTGGCTTAAATTGTGGATGGTGCGTGCCACCAGTTCCTTTCCGGTGCCGTTTTCACCTTTGATCAGGACCCAGCTGTCGGTGGGAGCGACTTTGGCGATGTGTTCCTTCAATGCAGCGATCGTTTCACTCGTTCCGGTGATGGAGTGTTTGTCGATGATCTTTTTCCGAAGATATCGATTCTCTTCCTCAAGGCGTCTGAAATTCAGGGCGTTGTTGATGGCCACGATGACTTTTTCAAAAGCGAGGGGTTTCTCGATAAAGTCAAAGGCGCCCAGTTTCGTCGCCTGTACGGCCGTTTCAATGGTACCATGGCCGGTGACCATAATGACGTGAATGCGCGGGCTCGCTTTTTTGATCTCCTTCAAGGTTTCAATTCCATCGAGGCCGGGCATCCAAATATCCAGCAAAACCAGGTCCGGCGCATTGGATTCGATTTGCTGCAAGGCTTCGTAACCGTTGCCGGCTGTCATGACCTCAAATCCCTCGTCAAGGAGCAGGCCACTCAATGACTGTACGATGGAGGGCTCATCATCCACCACCAAAATCGTCGGAAACATATTCTCTCATCCTTTCGGGCCTTCAACTCAATGTCACTTACCAAAAGCCCTATTTATTTGTGGCAGCGGCGTCTTACTGCGACATTTCGGGCCGCTTGTTTTGATGCCGCGGCGGGACGCGGCTTTCACAAAGTTCACTGGGAATAATAGCAAGTTAATGAATGACGTTGGCATTCAACATTTAATGCATTCTTAAAGGTCAACTTTACCCCATTCTAGTGGGAAGTTCGATGACAAACTTGGCTCCTCTCGGCTGATTGCCCTGCACGCTGATCACTCCGTTATGGTCTGTTACAATGCTGTTCACAATGGTCAACCCAAGCCCCATGCCGGCTTTTTTGGTTGAGAAATTGGGCTCGAACAGTCGGATTTTGTCTTCATCGGATATGCCGATGCCATCATCGGCGACTTCTATGCGAACCCGATTCAAAATAGGATCATGGGAGATCACGATGGCGATGCTGCCGTGAGCCCGGGTGGCGGAAACGGCATTGTCCACCAGATTGATCATAGCCTGTTTGATTTGCTGATAATCCAGGTTCATGGGGGGGATGTCGTCCTGGATGGTGATCTGAAAATCAATGTTTGGATGCCCTTCCCGATAGAGTGCTACAGTCTCTTCAATAATTGGCGGAAGCTCGCAGGGCTTGGGGTCTGCAGTCGGGAACCGGGCAAAGGTCGAGAATTCATTGACCAGATTGCGAATCAACTCCACATGATTGATGATCATCTGGGTGCACTCGTCAAACACGGGTTCATTGACGACCCGCGAATATCTTCTTTTAAGGCGCTGGGCGGACAGGGTGATGGGTGTCAATGGATTCTTGACTTCATGGGCGATTCTGCGGGCGACTTCCCGCCAGGCCGCCATGCGTTGGGCTTTTTCCAATTCGGTCAGGTCGTCGATCACCATTACCGTGCCGACATTGCAGTTGGCTTCATCTTTCAGTGAGTTGATATAGGCCAGAAAGCTTCGCGGGCGTTCATTGATGGACAGGCGCAGTGGAATCTCCACGCCTTCTCTGGGTGTGTCGCCAAGTGTTTCGATGATCTCTTCGGCCAGGTTAAGCCTCAAACCGGAAAGCAGGTCACGATAGCTTTTGTTCAGGATTTCTTCCGACTTCAAGGCCAGCATTTTTTCTGCCGCTGTATTGAAGGTGGTAATCGTGCCTTTGTAATCCAGGGTGATAACGCCGGCGGAAACATTCTTGAGGACGATTTCCATATAGCGGCGTCGTTCCTCGATTTCGAGGTTTTGTTTGCGCAGCATCTGGGCCGATAGTTCCAGTTGCTCTCTGCTGATTCTCAGATCGGCCGTCATCTTGTTGAAGGCCGATACCAGGCTGCCGATTTCATCATCAGCCTGCACATCCAGCGCAAAGCTCAAATCTCCCTCCGCCACCCGGCGTGTTCCCTCGGCCAGCCGCATAATGGGAATGGTAATGCTCTTGGCCAGATAGAAACCCAACCAGACCGCGCAAAAAACAACCAGTAAACCAACCACCGTAAGGGTGATGTAGTAATAACTTTGGATGGGTTGCTTGAGAAGCTTGACTTGCTGGTACTCTTCAAAACCCCGGGCTATGGAGGTCATGCTGGTGGCCAGATCCGGCGGGACAAAAGTCGATATGGCTACAAAAGCCAGTGCTTCGCTGGGGTCAACGCCAAAGGGTATTCTTCCAATGGTGCGGATCAGTTCTCCGGAAGCGATTTCACTGACCATGTTGTGAATTCCGTTTTGAGCCGTTGGTTTTTGCAGGTCATCCGGTTTGATATGTTCAAAAGGCCGGGATTCGTGGCTTTCAGAGACGGCGTATGCAATTCGCTTGGCGTTGATGTCGTACACTTCGATTGCATCGAGATTAAATTCCCGCTGAACGATTCTAAGGTATCGTTCCAGAGAGGTTCGTCTGTCCTTGTTTAAAAAATTCTTTTTGTCAATTTGATAGGCGATTCGCTCCAGGAAGAATGTGTTGCTTTCCTGGGTTCTTCGGTAAATATCCTGTCCGACCTTCAGTGAGTTTTCCAGTGCCTGCTCAACGGGGACATTGAACCAGAATTCAATGCTGCTGGTGATGAAGTTGATGGAGAAAACAAAAAGAATGGTCGCCGGCAGCAGCGTCAATGTAATGAACGCAACCACAAGTCGGGTGCGAAGCTTGGCGCCCATGACCTTGCGTTTTCGGTCGTAGAGCAATTTGACCAGGTTGCGGAATACCAGAAAAATGAGCAGCAGCAGCAGCAGGAGATTGATATTGATCAGAATGAATATCAGTACCTGGTTGGATACCGAAAAATCGGCTGCCAGGTAAAGCTTCCGGTTAAGCGCCATAGCCAGCAGTCCGGCCACAGCGGTAATCACAACAATGAGGATTCGTTCTCTTTTACGTCGTTGCCGTTCTTCCGGCGACATGGTGGACTGAATGATGTTTTCAGGACGGGTCATGGTCTTGCAAGGAGCATTAGGGCCTTCAAATCGGCGGTTTAAAGTTTATGTGCATGAGGAAATTTCCCATTCCTTAATAGATGAAATCGATTGTGTACCAGTCCGTTTCAAAATCCCAGAAGGAAACAAAAAACAAGACATAGTGCAAATAGAAAGGCAGGGTCATTTTGTCCAACTCGGCTTTTGCGCGAATTTGGTACTGGAGCCCTTTTTCCAGGCGCGAAAGGGGTACGATGCTCAAACTGTCGACTTCAGTCATCAGTTTCTGGGCTTCCTCGAAGGTTTTTACGGTCAGCGGTCGATTTTCTTCCCATGAGCGCGTGACGATATATGCTTTTTTTAAATTGTCGTATTTCAGATTGTGAAATACTTTAATTCCAGCGATCTGTTCATCCAGCCATAAATTGCGAATACGATATAAATTGATATAGAAGGTAAACTTTGCCGGTAACCCACTGTGAATGGCGGTAACAATTTTTTCAGGAAAGGCGTCTTTGGCCGTCAAGTAAAGCAATAAATCATCGCGGGTGTTGGTGACGATGATGTTGTCCAGCCTTGGATCCTGGGCATACGCCGGGTAGAACCCCGCTCCCCAAAGAATGGCACAAATAAAAGCGGTTGCCCGCACCCAGTTTCTATTCATTATGTTTACAGTTTATAGGTTGAAATCAGGCGTACGTCATAATGGAAACGGCGAATCAAAAGCTTCCATTTCAATACGGGTGATGATGAATCAACATATCCAAGCCATTGTCAATTGGCAAGCTGTTTCCCCGGCAAACTCGCCGAATCACCGGCCATATCGAAGGATTTTGTCAGCCAGGCATCCTTTTCAAGGAAAAACTTTTTAACAAAGGCATGATGAAATGCATGTCCCGAGCGTTTGGCAACAATATGGCCAAGGATAGGAAGGCCTAAAAGGGAAAAATCGCCGATGCAATCCAGTAGTTTATGACGCACGAATTCATCCGGGTATCTGAGTCCGCCCTCGTTCAGTATGCCATCCGGGCCAATTACCACCACATTGTTCAAGGATGCCCCCTGGCCCAACCCGTAACGTTTCATATATTCCTGTTCCTGGAGAAATCCAAACGTTCGCGCATCAGCGATTCGTTTTTCAAAGTTGTCACCTGAAATAACGACACTGCATTCCTGGCTGCCAATGAGGGGGTGTTTAAAGTCAATACTGCAGGTGATACGGAAGTGGGGTGCAGGGTAGATGCCGACAAATTTGTCGTCCTGTGACAATTCGATGGGTTTTCGAATGACAAAATAACAACGCAGCGCATTCTGTATCTGCACGCCCGCTGATTTGAGCATAGCGATAAAGGGTCCGGCACTGCCGTCCATGATCGGCATTTCATAGGAATTGACCTCAATCAGGACGTTATCAATGGAAAGGCCGGCTAAAGCCGCCATCAGGTGCTCTATGGTCGAGATAATGAATCCCTCGTTACCGATCACTGTTGCCAGGCTGGTGTCCACCACTTTGTTGAATCTGGCCTGAATTCGTGGCTTGTCGGGAAGATCCGTGCGAACAAATTGTATGCCGTGGTTAACCGGCGCCGGCTTGACAGTCAGGCAAACCGTTTGGCCTGAGTGGACCCCGATTCCGGAGCACGTGGTTTCTTTGGCTATGGTTTTCTGGTTATATTCAATATCCATTCGGGTATATTTCCTTGTGGCCTGTTATTTTTGCTGCTATGTATTCACCAATTCAGGTTCAGCTTAGATCGCGTTGTTTCCACCCACCGGAAAGACAAGCGCCATCAACGTACCAGCAAAGGCCGTGCCCATAGTGTACCAGAGGGCGTATTTCTTTTAAGGCCTTAATTTTATAATAAAATTTGTAAAACCCTATCTGTTGTTAGGGGTACTGCCCATCAAAATGTGTGTAATTTGACACACTTCTTATCCGAGATGCGTCTTTTTGACAACAAAATTGTGTAACTTGGCCGTTGCCGTGGGCAATGTGGACCCGAGCCGCCGAGCGGTTCGGGTGAGAATTTCGGCCAACGACTCAAATCGAACTCCGATTGAATGGGGTCCAAGGGAGGAGGAGCGCATTGCTGGCAAAGGTGTTAAGCAGTGCCGTCATCGGCATCGAGGCGTGTCTGGTGGAGGTGGAGGTGGATATCGTTCCCGGGCTTCCCAGTTTTACCACCGTTGGCTTGCCCGAGATTGCGGTCAGGGAGAGCAAGGAGCGTGTAAAATCGGCCGTAAAGAATTCAGGCTATGCATTTCCCAATGACCGTATAACGGTCAACCTGGCCCCGGCGCACATCAGAAAAGCGGGGACCGGATTGGACCTGCCGATCGCCATGGGCATCCTCGGCGCCACGGGAATACTTCCCCAGACATCGCTGTGTGAATATCTGTTTTTAGGAGAGTTGAGCCTGGATGGCCGGGTCAAGCCCGTTTTCGGATCATTATCCATGGCCATCGCAGCCAGGGATGCCGGATACAAGGGGATCATCGTTCCACACGACAATCGCATGGAAGCAGCAGTGGTGAAAGGGATCGACGTTTACGGCGTCGCTAATTTGTGTCAGGCCGCCGCCTTCATCGACGATGATGCATCCATAACGGCAGTTGAGATCGACGCAGCAGGCGTGCTGGATAGCCCTTGCTTTTATCACGATGATTTTTCCGAGATCAGGGGGCAGGAGCACGTCAAGCGCGCCATGGAAATCGCCGCTGCAGGAGGGCACAACCTGCTCATGGTCGGTCCGCCCGGGGCCGGCAAAACCATGCTGGCCAGAAGCATGCCGGGGATATTGCCGCCTCTGTGCTTCGAAGAGGCGATAGAGACAACCAGGATACACAGTGTTGCCGGGATACTCGATCCGGACCAGTCACTGGTTTCTCACCGGCCGTTTCGTGCTCCCCACCACACCATTTCGGAGGCCGGTCTTATCGGCGGCGGATCACTGCCACGGCCCGGCGAGGTCAGCCTTGCCCACCATGGCGTGCTGTTTCTGGACGAGCTTCCGGAATACCGGCGCAATGTACTGGAAGTGCTTCGTCAGCCATTGGAGGATCGCAAGGTGACTATTTCCCGGGCGGCATTGAGTGTAACTTTTCCGGCAAGCTTTATCCTGGTGGCTGCCATGAACCCGTGTCCGTGCGGTTATGCTACGGATGTTCACCATGATTGCCACTGTTCCCTGGGGCAGATTTGCCGCTACCAGTCCAAAATATCCGGCCCGCTGATGGACCGCATCGATATTCATGTCGAGGTGCCCGCAGTTTCCTATCGCGACTTATCGCTTCCGGCTGTCTCCGAATCGTCGCGTGATATTTGTGAACGGGTGATTGCTGCGCGCCAAAGACAATCCTGCCGGCTGGTGCAATCGATGATATACTGCAATGCCCAGATGAACAGTCGGCATGTGAGGACCTATTGCCGGTTAAACTCCAAAGGGGCAAGCCTTCTGGAAAATGCCGCAGACCGATTTGGAATGTCGGCAAGGGCCTACTTCCGTATCCTCAAAATTGCCAGAACCATTGCTGATTTGGCACAGGCCGAGGACATCCATCGTGACCATCTTGCCGAGGCAATTCAATATCGCGGTCATGATAACCGCCAGTTTATGGAATGATGCCGGAAAGCAATATCATTGGTGCTGATCGTCGGCCAGTTTTGAACACTGCCGATAGTTGCCGCTCTCAGAAGCATTTCGGCGGCGGGTGTGTCATCAGGCTGCCGTAAGTTGGCTGTGGTGATATTGTTTTGTTATTACAGCGGGTTGTTTTATCTAAAAAAATCCGGCGGTAACCGCGGCGCCTGAATTGCATATGATGAATGGACCATGAAACCCCCTATGTGTACGGGAATTGGTGGCATGGGTATGGGCAATGCATTGGCGCTGGCGGGTTCCTGAATTTCTTTTCACAAAAAAGCACGGCTGGTAAGTATTTATATATTGACAAAGCATAAGAGAGACTGTAAATGCCTCATAGAATGAGTGTTGGCGGACCCTTTTCATTAATTAAAGGAGGAATTCAGATGACCAAAGCGGAAATCGTTGAGAAAATGGCCAAAGATGCCGGCATCACCAAGGCCGCTGCCCAGACCTGCCTCGAATCCTTTGTCGCGAGCGTTACCAAGGCATTGAAGAAGAAAGACGGCAAAGTGACGCTGGTAGGATTCGGCACCTTCCAGAAAACGCGCCGCAAAGCCCGCAAAGGCAGAAATCCGCAAACGGGTGAAGTGATCAAAATCAAGGCGACCAACGTTGTGAAGTTCAAACCGGGCAAAAAACTCAAAGACGCCATCTAGGTTTCACCTTTTATCGATTTTGTAAAAGGCAGCTTGATATCGCCATCAAGCTGCCTTTTTATATGGCGCCTTGAATAGCTGAAAATCTTGAGCAGCCTTCCCTTAATTCATGCCATGGAGCAGTGGCTTTTGTGTGGCCCAATGGTTGACCTGTCCTTCCACGGTTTCTGCAAGGGCCCTGAATTTTCTTTTTTACTGTAAGGTTTTAATCGCCGTTTCGACGATATTCACAAGCCCAATGGCGTTGTTGTGGTTGCCAGCAAATCGGTGCTTTGATATGGTTCCTATGGGCAACCCGCCGTATTCAAGATGAAAGGGTATCCAGATGATGGGGCAGCAATCGCCACACAGCAGGGAAGTCATTCTCCAGCCGGATGAATGGGTCGATCTTTACGGCAATTATATGTATCGTTATTGCCTGGCGCGGGTTTCCGATCATCAAACCGCCCAAGATTTGGTGCAGGAAACGCTGGTGGCTGCCATCCAGTCGTTCGAGCGATTCCAGGGCAAGTCATCTACTAAAACATGGCTGGTTTCCATACTGAAACGTAAAATTGTAGATCACTACCGGCGCAGCCGTAATCGCCGGAGCACAGAGAATATTGACGCAATGGCCGATAATATCGACGAGATGTTTGACGATACCGGTCATTGGCGGGTGAAGCCCGGCAAGTGGACGTCCAATCCGGGAACCGCCTATCAGCAGCACGAGTTTATGGATGTGCTTTATAAATGTTTGGCCAAGCTGCCGGAACGACTGGCGCAGGTTTTTATGCTCAGGGAATTCGATGAGATGAGTACAGCCGATATTTGTGAAAAGCTCTCAATAACGGAATCCAACAGCTGGGTGATGCTCTACCGGTCCAGGATGGCGCTGAGGAGCTGCCTGGAAACCAACTGGCTGCAAGAGGGCCGATAGGAGATCCTAATCATGGTGAGCTGGATGATTAACTGTAAAGAGCATTCAAAGCTTGTATCCCATAATATGGACCGTTCGCTGTCTTTTTGGGAAAGGGTGTTGGTCAAGATGCATGAATGGATTTGCCCTGCATGCAACCAGTTTGGGGAGCAGCTCAAAATGATCCGCCAGGCTTGCAGGAGTTCCGACCCTGAGATATCGGCGGAAGAAAACGAAGCCTGCCGGCTATCGAAGGAAGCCAGCGAGCGAATCAAGGTCGCCCTGACCGAGGCCCTTCCTGGAGAAAAGGGCACTTCGTAAAAGGTCTCAAATGGGTTGTCAGGTCTCAATTGGCGCCCATTCACTGCCACCGTTCGATTCCACCTCATCGATCACTGCCTGAATCACGGCAGGTGAAAACCCTCTTGACAGAAGATAACGATACAACTTGGCTTTATCATTAAAGCGCTGCCGGTCTCCACTCATCGCCCGTGTTTTTTTGTGCAGCAGTTGCCGGCACCGGCTTTCCTCCATCGCATCGGTGCAACGGTTCTCAACGGCGGCATCAATAATTGGCTCCGGTACATATTTGGATTTCAACATCTGGCGAATGCGTCGGCGGCCGTACCCGTTGCGTTGAAGCTGCCGGCTGTAGATATCTGCATACCGCCGGTCATCAATGTAGCCCAGTCGCTGACACGCTTTGATGGCCGCCTGAATTTCATCCTCCGGATAGTTTTTCTGTTCAAGCTTGCGCACGAGTTCCCCGCAGCTGTGGTCACGCCTTGCAAGAAGGGTGAGCGCTGTCTGGTAGCAGCTTCTCCTCGGTTTGATCCCCATTGCGGTGCTATTTGAACGCCATGCCGGGTTTGATGCCGATCTTTTTAAGGACGGTTGCCAGGGGGCAGAACCCGGTAAAAGCCGCCTGTAACAGATTCAGCCCCACAAAGGTGGTAAAAAGGAGCCAATATGAACTATGTACAACGGACAGCAGTAAGCTGACGAGAATCATGCCACCGGCAAATGCCAATACAATTCGGTCGATATTCATTTTCTTTTCCCTTTGTAATGTTAAGTATAAAGATTTTCCCTGTCCTAATGAACCAAAAGAGGGTCAGGGGTTACAGCCATAATCATTGTACCGGCTTGATTCCCTCTTTCTATAGTATGATTCCGCCGTGTTGACAATTTCGCATCTATCCTTAAATTTGACTTTGTTGTAAAATCGTGCGCGCGATCGAACTCATAAATGGAGTGGTAACACAATGGTCATAGAAACAAAACAGCAATACCTGGAACGCGTTCTTGAGATGGAAAAGCCCCGTTGCCCTCACTGCAACAAAGAGATGGCTCTGTGGGAGGTGCCGCCGGTTACCTTTTCTGATGGTTTGGGCTGGGGGTCTCCTTTCCTTTTCCTGTGTTTCAATGATGAGTGCCCATTGTATGTGAAAGGATGGGAGGAACTCGAAGAAAACTATGCCCAGAGAGCCTCGATGCGGTGTTTCAACTACCCGGGAACCGATCAGTTTGAGTGCATGCCTGTATTCAGCCCCGTGGGCGGCACGGGCCAGATCATTGACGACCAGGTCATGGCCGAACAGGAGGCTTTAAACGCCAACATCAAAAAAGGCTTCTCCATTCTGGCCGATTGTTATGTGAATAAAGACGGCGCCACTGTTATGCAGTTGCTTGCCGATCCTTGCGAGCCGGCCCGGGTACGTATTAAAGCGGCAGAAATGATAGGGGACATTGGCCCCGTCGAGGCCATTGATCCTTTGCGCTGCATGCGAGCCGGAAACGAAATTCTGCAAAATACCATTGAAACGGCCATTGGAAAGATTCATTCACGCCATTTTACGCGGGAGTGTCCCTTCTGTGCTGAAATTATCAAAAAGCGTGCGAAAGTATGCAAACACTGTGGCAAAGAGGTGGCCGGCGAATAGCCCCCCCGATCTTCAATTAAGCTCTGGCTGCTGAACCCTTTTGGGGACGTATATCAGGTTATAAGTTAATCCGAGATTAACTTATAACCTGATATACGTCCCCAAATTAGCGTGCAGGTTCAAGGATGCCGGCAATTTCCTATCGATTGACGTTCATGCTGTCGTAGGACCTGAATATCAGCTGCAACCGCGGGCGCAGGCTCTCGTCGAGAGCCACAACCGTGTCCGGGCGGAACATTTTTTCGGCCTGCCGCCTCGACGGTACCGCATCCATTCCCTCTCCCAGCCTTTTCCCGCTGACCGTGTCCCATACCTGGGCCGTGCGTCCGTCCGAGGCCACAGCCATAGGGATTTGGTAACTTTCCATCAAGCGGGCGGCTGCGATGACTTCTCTTTCCCGGGAAGCCAGAGAGCCCGGCGCGCATTTGATGACCATGAATCTTCGTCCGGCCACGCGAACCACCAAATCGAGTTTGGATCTATAGGGTCCATCTTCCATTTCAAGCACGATGGGTGTATCGACTTCAATTTCCGACCGGTCATAGCCTTTGATCTCCACCAGCACTTTTTCCATTTCCTGGCGATTGGCCTCTGAACCCGTGTCCGGTTTCTGCACTCCGGTGATATAATCCGTAACGGTTTCGCAGGGTGGGGGGGTGCAGGTCACTTTTCGACTCCTGTAGGTTTATCCTTTATGGTTTTTTAATGAGGGATCTGCCGGTCATCTTATCCGGTTGCCGCAGAGCCATCACTTCCAATATGGTGGGTGCGATATCGCCCAAAACGCCTGGAACAAGTTTCGCCTGGCGGTGGGCCTCGCTGACCAGCAGCAAATGAACCGGGTTGGTGGTGTGGGCCGTGTGAACGTTCCCGTTTTCGTCAATCATGGTTTCCGCATTGCCGTGATCGGCGGTGATCAGCAGCGCCCCCTGCTTTTCCCGGACCGCCTGGGTGATACGGCCGACGCAATGATCCACTGTTTGGACGGCCGTAATGGCGGCATCCAGCACACCGGTATGTCCCACCATATCCATGTTGGCAAAGTTCAAAACGATAAAATCATATTGTTCCGATGCGATGCGTTCCAACACGGTTTCGGTGACGGCCATGGCGCTCATCTGCGGTTTATAATCGTATGTGGGGACGTCTCTGGGGGACGGAACCAGGCAGCGGTCTTCGTTGTCGAACGGCTTTTCCTCTCCGCCATTGAAGAAATAAGTGACATGGGCATATTTTTCTGTTTCAGCAATGCGCAGTTGACGCAGACCTTCACGACTGATGCACTCGCCCAAAATGTCTTCCAGGTGAACCGGGGCAAATGCCGCAGGCAGATCGAATGTTTCGTCGTACCGGGTCATGCAGACGTAGCTGCCCAACTCCGGTCTGACTTTGCGCTCAAAACCACCGAACTGCGGTTCGGTAAACGCCCGGGTAATCTGGCGGGCGCGATCGGCCCGGTAGTTGAAAAAAAGGACGCCGTCCCCATCCTGAACGACGGCATGGGGGGTGCCCTGGGGATCGGTCATCACTATCGGTTTGACAAACTCATCGGTTTCACCACGGCTATAGGCCGCCGCGACAGCGGCGACCGGATCATTTTCCAGACGTCCCTCTCCCTGGGTGTAGAGCGTATAGGCCAAGGCGGTCCGCTCCCATCGGGTGTCCCGGTCCATAGCATAATAACGCCCGCAGATAGTGGCGATAACGCCTAGGCCAATGCGATCCATATGTTCCTGTAGCTGGCCGATATAGTGTTTCCCGGCGTCAGGCGACGTGTCACGGCCGTCCAGGATGGCGTGCACATAGACTTGATCCAGACCTTTTTCCCTGGCCATATCAAGAAGCGCAAAAAGGTGGGACAACTGGCTGTGGACCCCACCGTCGGAAACCAGCCCCATCAGATGCATCGCGCGATGGTTGTCCCGCGCCAGTTGAAATGATGCACAAATAGCGGCATTTTCAAAAAAACTGCCGTCTTCAATGGCCATGTCGATGCGCAGCAGATCCTGGTAGACGATTCGGCCGGCACCGATGTTCAAGTGACCGACTTCCGAGTTGCCCATAATGCCATCGGGCAACCCCACCGACTTTCCGGAAGTCGATAATCGCGTATGCGGATATTGGGCCAGAAGTTGTTCCAGGTTGGGGGTTTTCGCCAGAGCAACGGCGTTGCCCTGGCTTGCCGGATTGATACCCCAGCCATCCAGGATCATTAAAAGAACCGGTTTGGGCCTTGTCATTGGAGTCTCCATATTCAATTTTAGCCGTTATCGCTGCACGGCAAGGTTACCTATACCCAGTTTCAAAATGGATATTCTATATTGGCAGAAACTACTCCACGATGATCTCTTCCCCATGGAAACCCTGGCGATCAGCGTCGATATGGGCCTTGAGGCTTTTGGTGGCGACTCGCCTGGCATCGATCCACAGGCCTTCAAGATCATAGAATGCGCGTGTTTCTTCGTAAAAGACATGTATAATCACATCACCGTAATCCATCAATACCCAAAGCCCCTCTTTTTGTCCTTCTATACTCAGGGGGCGTATATTCTGCTCTTTGAGAAAGACTTTGATATGATCGGCCATGGCGATGACCTGGCGGTTTGAGCGGCCGCTGCAAATGATAAAAAAATCCGCTATGGATGTCAGCCCGCGCACATCCAGGACCACCACGGATTCAGCCTTCCTGCTGAGGGCCGCCTGGACGTAAAGATCGAGCTGGGGGTCGATTTCATTTTTCATCGATAAAGTCCTTTGGTTTCAATGTACTGCGCTACGGATGGGTCGACCCAGTGACCGAAGCTGCGCCCCTCACGAACCGCTTCGCGGATTCGTGAGGAGGCAATGTCCAGCGGCCGCACCGATGCGAGGAAAAGCGGGTGCTTGACCGGGTGCCGCAGAATTTTTTGGTCCGCGGACAGCTGGTAATCCCTTGATATCTGTTCCCGGGTATATGCTGCCGCTGCCCCGGCAAAATCAAAGACCGGTCGATTGGGCTGCGGCCGGGACATGATGATAAACGCGGTTTCGTCGAACAACTGGATAAATGCTTTCCATGTGTGGATTTCCAGGAACGCATCGAATCCAACGATGAAAAAAAAATCCGGCCCTGCCAGATCAGTTGTTTTGAACCAGCGCAATGTTTCAATCGTGTAGGAAGGTCCCTTACGCTGGAGCTCGATATCGGAGACCGACATCCTGTTTTTGCCCTGCAGCGCCATTTTCACCATTGCCAGGCGGTGATGGGCCGCTGCCGTGTCAGATGGTGCCTTGTGCGGCGGAATGGCGCTGGGGATAAAACAAACCTGATCCAGACCGTATTGCTTCAGGACATCCTCGGCGACCTGGGTGTGGCCCCGGTGAATCGGGTTGAACGTGCCGCCGAAAAGCCCCACCCGGTTTGGTGCGGCGCGGCTTTGGTTATGGGCGATCATCCAGTTGTTCTAACATTTTCACCATAGCGGTTCTGACGGTATCCAGGCCCTGGTGGGTGGCGGCACTCAGTCGAAGAGCAGCGCTGTCCGGCAGGGCTTGGCAAAACCGGTCTGCAAGTTCCCGGGCACCTGCGATATCGAGTTTATTGAGTACCACCAATTGTGGCTTTTCCGCAAGTTCCCGGCTGTACATTTTGAGCTCATGGTTGACTACACGATAGGATGCCAGGGGGTCATCAGGGTCCAGGGCGCTGGCATCGATCAAGTGCAATAGTATCCGGGTTCGCTCCACATGCTTTAGAAAGCGGATTCCCAGGCCGGCGCCGTCGTGGGCCCCCTCTATGAGTCCCGGAATATCGGCCACGACAAAAGGCTCTTCGCCATGGGCCTGCACGACACCCAGATTGGGGGTCAAGGTGGTAAACGGGTAGTTGGCAATTTTGGGCTGGGCCGAGGACAGGATGCTGATCAGTGTGGATTTTCCTGCATTGGGCAGGCCGATGATGCCCACATCAGCCAGCGATTTGAGTTCCAGTTTGAGCGTCAGGCTCTGGCCCGGCTCGCCGGGTTGAGAAAAGCGAGGGGCCTGGTGGGTGGACGATTTGAATCGCATGTTGCCCTGCCCGCCCCTGCCGCCGTGAGCCACGATCACTTCCTGGTCGGGTTTTGCCAGATCAAAGACCATTTCGCCGGTTTCGGCGTTGCTGCCAATGGTGCCGGCAGGAACCTCGAGGATCAGGTCGGCTCCCTTGCGGCCGCTTTTCTGGCTTCCCTGACCGGGAGATCCATTGGGCGCCTTATATAATTTTTTAAATTGGAGGTGGTACAGGGTTCGCTTGCGGGAGGTGGATCTTAAAAGGACGTCTCCGCCCTTGCCGCCATCACCGCCGTCCGGGCCGCCCCGGGGAATGAAGCGTTCGCGTCTGAAACTGACACATCCGCTTCCCCCATTGCCGGATTGGACGATGATTGTGGCCTCATCAATGAACTTCACGCGGCATAAACACTGACCTTTTTGCCGGTGCGCCCTTTGCGTTCAAAGGTTACGACACCATCGATCTTGGCAAAAAGGGTGTAATCCTTTCCTAAGCCGACATTGTTTCCCGGATGAATTTTTGTGCCAAGCTGGCGCACGAGAATGTTCCCGGCTTTAACCTGCTGGCCGCTGAAGCGTTTTACGCCCCGGCGCTGGCCATTACTGTCGCGACCATTTTTCGAGCTTCCGCCCGCTTTTTTATGTGCCATGGTATCTTCTCCTGAATACGTCGCCTAAGCTTGGATGGTATCGATTTTGATCGCCGTGAATGGCTGGCGATGTCCGTTTTTGCGACGATAGCGTTTTCGGCGTTTATACTTGAAGACGATAATTTTTTTGCTTTTTCCCTGCTCGACAATATGTCCTCTGACCTGGGCGCCTTCCACCACCGGCTGTCCGATCTTGACTTGCTCACCATCCGATGTCATCAGAATCTGGTCAAAAGCAATTTCGGAGCCGATCTCACCAGCCAGTTTTTCCACCCGCAGGACTTCGCCTTCCTGGACTTTATACTGTTTGCCTCCAGTAGCCACTACAGCATACATGTGTATTCCTCCAAAAAATACATTCCACAGACTATTAAAAAGCCGAATAATTGAGTTTTTTGGTCCGATTGTCAAGAAAAATGTGAAGAAGGATGAAAAATAATAAATCCATCTGTTTCTATCTTTTGCAGCGTGTTATCAATAAATAAGGTCGACCGTCAAGGCGTTCCGCCGTATATTGTGACAAATCGTAACGCTACTGACAGGGTAGCTGTTTATTCGATAGTCAAACCGGGTCCTGGGGACCGGCAACTGACAACTCGACACTTGAGCCATAGCAGGCAGCAGTCTGCGGGCCCCATTCAGGGGCAGGTCAAAGCCGGGCCCTCTGAACCCGGATTTTTGCCGGGTTCTGAAAGATCGGTTTCTTGAAAATGGCATCACCATCAACGCAACGAAGCGCAAAATAGTGCCCTATGAATAAAGAATTGACCAAACGGCTGAATCAACCATTGACCATCGGCACCAAAACTATTGCCAACCGCCTGGTACTGGCGCCCATGACCTTTCTCGGGCATATTGCCTTTCGTCAGGTCCTGGACGAACTGGGCGGGTGCGGGCTGATGTTTTCCGAAATGTGCAGTGCCGGTCGTATTCCCGACGAGGACCGCCACACCTCGCCGTATTTTCGCTGGCGCGATGAAGAAGCCGGGCGGTTGTGCATTCAGATTGTGGGCAACAAGCCCCATCGCATGGTTCTTGCGGCCCGGCGAATCGAAGACGAAGGACTTTGGGGCGTGGATATCAATCTGGGCTGTTCCACCACTTCGATCTGCAGGCATAATTTGGGTGCCGCACTGCTCAGGGACGTTTCGGCGACCATCGAGATGGTCCGTCAAATCCGGCAGGCGATCCGTTGTCCGCTGACGGTGAAGTTTCGCACCGGTTGGACAGACGATCCTCAGGTTCCGGTGAATCTTGCCCGGCGCTTGGAAGATGCCGGCGTGGATGCATTGACGTTTCATCCCCGGGTGGCCCCGGACCGGCGCAACCGGCCGCCCCGATGGGAATATATCGGACTGGTCAAAGCGGCTGTTTCCATCCCGGTGTTCGGCAATGGGGATGTTTTTGATGGCCCGGACTGTATGAGAATGCTGACCGCTACCGGCTGCGACGGTGTGGCCCTGGGACGAATCGCTATTGCCAGACCCTGGCTCTTTTCCTCATTTACCTGCGGCCGTGAAGCTTCTGAGGACCTGTTTCGGCAAGTGGCGCTGCGATTGAGTGCTTTGCTGCAGGAACATTTCGAACCCCGGGGCGCTTTGCGCCGCTATAAGCGATACGGGGCCTATCTGGCGGCAAATTTCGCCTTTGGCAACAGTCTTTTCAACGGATTGCGCAATGCACCGGATTTTCAGACGATCCATCGCGTGCTGGAGCAATTTTTCGAAAAGCGGCCCGGGGTACTCAACCGGCCCAATATGAATTTTTTCCAATAGACGCTCGCCAACCGGCAACATTCAGCTGGGAAAGCGGATTGCGCTGTAATTAACTTTGGGTCCGAGCTTATTGATTGCGGCTGCACGGGGCGATTGAAGTCGGCAATCCGTGGTGAATGCCCAACGGGTGGGCGTAAACCCTACTCCTGCGAAACCAGGCGCTCAATTGCGGGCGGGGTTTATCCCCGCCTGCGGCAATCACTCTTTCTCGTTGGGCGCTTTCCGAAACACGATGGGGTTAAAACCCAAAACGGGATGCATGGGAATCAAAAGGCGGCCCGCATTTTCAGGTGCAGGCCGCTTTTAATTTTTAACCTGTGGTAATGTCTTCAGCTACGCGTGGATCTCCTCTTTGACGCCCACCACAATTTTATACAGCAAGGTGAGAACCAGTGCCCCGATGGCGTATACACCTAAAGTGATGCCGATTTCCGGCAGCGTAGGCGCATATTCGGTGACTTCATGCAGGGGGTTGGGCACAAAACCACCGGAGATCATGCCGAGGCCCTTGTCGATCCATGTGCCGAAAATAATGACGGCGCAGGCCGCTGCCAGGGTCACTTCGTTTTTACGGGTGGCCGGGTTGACGGTGAGGATGATGCCGATGACCATCAATGCCATAGCGCTCCACATCCAGGGCACCAGACTGGCATGCCCTTCGATACCGACGAACAGGTATTCGATGGAGTGCATGTGACCCGGGATGTTGCTGTAGAAGCCCACAAAAACCTCGCACAGAAAGAAGAACACATTGATGCAGATGGCGTAGGCAACGGTTTTGGCCAGGCTCTGGATCTGCTCCCTGCCCGGGTCGAAATTGGTGAATTTGCGCACGAACAGGCACAACAGGATCAGCAGGGCCGGGCCGGCGGCAAATGCCGAAGCCAGAAAACGCGGTGCCAGAATAGCGGTGAGCCAGAAGTGGCGTCCCGGCAGACCGCAGTACAGGTAGGCGGTCACGGTATGGATACTGACCGCCCAGGGGATTGAGATATAGATGAACGGTTTGAGCCATTTCTGGTAGTGTGTGCCGTTGCGTTCGGCTTCCAGGGCGTTCCAGCCCACCACCGCATTGAGGAACAGGTAGCCGTTGAGCACGATGGCGTCATAGAACAGAACGGAGTTGGGGGTCGGGTAGAGCAGGACGTTTAACGCCCGCATGGGCTGCCCCAGATCGACCAGGATAAAGAGCACGCACATGACGATTGAGGCGATGGCCAAAAACTCACCCATGACGGTGATGCGGCCGTAGGCTTTGTAGTCGTGCAGATAATAGGGCAGAACCACCATCACCCCCCCGGCGGCCACACCCACCAGGTAAGTGAAGTTGGCAATATAAAAGCCCCAGGATACGTCCCGGCTCATACCGGTAATTCCCAGACCGAATTGAAGTTGTTTAAAGTAAAGGGCGAAACCCACGCTGATAACCCCCAGCAGGGCCAGCACCCATATCCAGTAACTTTTTTTCCCTTTTAAGGCTAATTCAAGCATACCCACCTCACACGATGTAGTAGACGCACGGTTCGGTTCCCAGACTCTGTTTGCGTCGAATGGTGAAATTGTGACGCAGCACTTCCCTGACCTCCGAATGGGGATCTTCCAGGTCGCCGAAGACAATGGCGCCATTGGAGGCCTCTACACAGGCCGGCAGTTTGCCCACGGCCAGACGTTCAGCGCAGAAATTGCATTTTTCCACCACGCCCTTGGTGCGGGTGGGAAAAGCCTTGTTCTGCTCTTTGATAAAGGGGCGCGGGTCCCTGAAGTTGAAGCTGCGAGAGCCGTAAGGGCAGGCTGCCATGCAGAAACGGCAGCCAATGCAGCGGTGGAAGTCCATCATCACGATGCCGTCGCTTTCGCGTTTAAACGTCGCCTGGGTTGGGCAGGCCCGCACGCAGGGAGGGTTCTGGCAATGGTTGCACAGAACCAGAAACGGCTGGTGTTCGACCGTCTCGGACTGGTGCGCGTTTGCGTTGTCCGGAAACGCGTTGTGGTAATGGGTTTCCCATAGCCATTTGATTTCGTGGTGCTTGTTTTCAAAATGGGGCACGTTGTGGACCTTGTGGCACGCCTCGATGAGGGGTTCAATGTCTTCGGCGTGCTGCAATTTTCGGGTATCGATCACCATGGCCCACTGTTTGGCCTTGAGTGCCTTGGGGCCTTGGTGCACCTGTGTCTGCGGACCGTGTGACTGGGCCGAGGCCACTGCCTGGATTACCGGTTGGGTCCCCAGTCCCACAGCGGCGATGCCCGCCATTTTCAAGAAGCGTCTGCGGCTGCTTTCCATTATTCTTCTCCTTTGGGGTTATCGATATGGCAATCCCAGCAGTAAGGGCGAACCGAGGCATAGTCGTGACAGCGGTCACAAAACTCGGCCTTGTTGGAATGACAGTCCAAGCAGGTGTTGGACAGGCTCATGTTAAAGGTCTTGCCTTCCGGGTTGACAAATTCGCGTTTGGCGTTGCGCACCACCGAATGGCGCCACAAGTCCAGCAGCTGCATATGTTCCGCTTTCATGAATTCCGTGGACATGACGCATTTTTCAGCTGCTTTGGCTTTTTCAGTGAGGACCAGCTCCGGCGCCGGCGCCGCTGTTCCCGCTTTGATCATCAGGTTGTACCAGAGCGGAAAAGAGAACAGGCCCAGGAAGATGATCAAGCCCAGTACGATCCATTTTTTATCATTCATCGGCATCCTCCATTCCCGGCAGCGGTTCGCCGCGCAGATCCGTGGTTCGTTCTTGCTCGCCCGGCAGAATCAGGGCGTTGGCCACCAGTTCGGTGACGCCGGTGGTATCCACTTCCGGCACCCAGTATTCCATAGCCGCCGGCAGGGCGGCGCGGTCGATGGCACATATGGTGGCCAGCATGTTGACGCCGTATTTTTCATGCACGTGTTTGACGGCATTGGACCGGGGTAGGGCGCCGGCCATGCGCAGCTCCATATCTTCGCCGGCGTTCAGGCCCGATCCGCTGCCGCAGCAAAAGGTCTGCTCACGGATGGTATTGGCCGGCATGTCGTAAAAGTGGTTGGCCACGTTCTGGATGACGTAGCGCGGTTCGTCGAGCAAACCCATGCCTCTGGCCGGGTTGCACGAATCGTGGAAGGTGATGATTTTGTTGTCGTTGCGGCTGGGATCCAGCTCCAGTTTGCCGTGTTTGATCAGGTCGGCGGTAAACTCGGAGATGTGCACCATCTTGGTGGACTTGGCATTTTCGAACTTGGTGCCGGTGATGGGGCTGACCGGCTCCTCAAGGAAGTCGGCAGGCCCGTTCATGGTGTCCATGTACTGGTGGATCACCCGCCACATGTGGCCACACTCACCGCCCAAAATCCATTTGACCCCCAGGCGTTTGGCCTCCAGGTACATCTTGGCATTGAGCCGCTTCATGGTTTCGTGGGAGGTGAAAAAACCAAAGTTGCCGCCCTCCGACGCGTAGGTGCTCCAGGTCACATCCAGTCCGTATTTTTCTTTCAGGTAGTGGAACAGGATCATGTATCCCATACAGGTGTATGTGCCCGGGTCAGCGAATACGTCGCCGGACGGGGTGACGAACAGGATGTCGGCCCCCTTTTTCTGGTACTGGGGCGCAACCTGGACGCCGGTGATCTCTTCGATGTCGTCCACGAAGAAATCAAGCATGTCCTTGAATGCATGGGGTTGGATCCCCAGATGATTTCCGGTCTTGTAACAGTTGGAGACCGGGGTGGCGATCCAGTCGATGTTCAGCCCGATGAGATTGAGCAGCTCGCGGCCGAATATGGTGATCTCCGCCGTGTCGATGCCGTAGGGGCAGAACACCGAGCAGCGCCGGCACTCGGAGCATTGGAACAGGTAATACCACCACTCCTTGAGCACGTCGATGGTCATGGGGCGTGCGCCGGCCAGGCCGCCCAGGATTTTGCCCATTTTGGTAAAATCGTTGCGGTAGACGCTGCGCAGCAGTTCGGCGCGCAACACAGGCATATTCTTGGGGTCCCCGGTGCCGATGAAAAAATGGCACTTGTCGGCACAGGCGCCGCAGCGTACACAGATGTCCATGAAGACCTTGATGGAACGAAATTTTTCCAGGCGTTCTTTAAATCCTTCATGCAGGATCTGCTGCCAGTTATCGGGCAATTGCCAGTCGTCCTCCGTGGGGTTCCACTGGCGTGCGTTGGGCAGCCCAAGGGTTTCCACGCTCTTGGGGTTAGATGCGTAGCAGTACATGCCTTTGCGTATATTCAAAGGCGTATCCATCCAGCCTGATGCAGGCGGACGGTGATCAATTTTTTCAATCAACTCATCCGGTTTCGGCGTTTCGTCGGCCATATTTGTCTACTCCTTTTTCTCTTCCTCGGTCGGTTCTTCAGGCTGGGGTTCAGGCATTTTATCAACCGGCAGGCCGGCATCGATCATCTTTTCCCGGAAATCGTCTTCGTAGGCCTCGTACGTGTGGACCTTGACCGGATAGTTCCAGGGATTGACGTGCCGCACCTCGCGGCTATTGGTGGTCAAGTTGCGGGTGGGGCTCAAAAAGATGCCGCCCATGTGCATCAGCTTACTGAAGGGAAAGTAGATCAGCAAAATGCTGACAAAAAACAGGTGGACGAAGAACAGCGGGCTGATTCCCTGGGGGATGGACCAGTTGAAGGTCACCAGTCCCATGGTCAGCTCCTTTATGGCCACGATATCCACTTTGGTGAAATAACGCATCAGAATACCGGTAAAGGCGATGCCCATGATCAGAAAGAGGGGGAAAAAATCGGAAGCCAGTGAGATATAGCGCACATTGGTGATGAACAGGCGGCGCAGGAACAGATAGGTGACAGCCGCCAGCAGCACCAGTCCCGACATATAGATCCCCGGCAAACCGAACTGGATGGGATCGTACAGCACTTCAGCGCGGAAAAAACTGTCCACATTCTCAAGGGCCTGCAGGCACCAGGGCACCGGCTCCAGGAAAAAACGGAAGTGACGCACCACGGTGGTCAAAAAGGCATAGTGAAAGGCCAACGCTCCCACCCACAGGAAGATCTCCAGATTGTATGTCAATTTGGGTGCCGACTTGAGCTTCATGCGGGTGTTGCGGAACAGGGATCGAAACGTCAGGATTTCCAGCGCCATGCGAATGAAAACGCCCCATCCGGTTGAGGGGTTGTCGACCTTGGCCTGCTTGATCCACGGCATCGACTTCTGCTGGCCGCATGTCGTTGGAATGCGGAACGGCACGGCTGATCTGGACCAGCCCATGACGCGACGCGCCACTCCCACAACGAAAATGATGACGGCCAGGTAAGGAAGGACGATCCCGAACAGCCACTGAAGTCCGATGCTCGAACCCAGATAGGCGATCAGGGCCAGCAAGAATATCGCCAGCAGCGATGACAAGTAGTGTTTATTCATCTAACCGCACCTCACTTCCGGTCCCAACGTTGATATAGGAACCGTAACTAAAAAAGGTTATCCATTAGAGACCGGACGGTCCTTCGTCCGGCTCCTTAACTAAACCCGCTCGGGCGAACGCACTATAAGTCCGCGCTCTCATTTCGTTGGCTTTCAGGTCGCAAATTTTTTCGCGGCACTGCATGTAAATATCAAATGCCAGCAATCCGATTAAATCTATCCGTCGGTCCAGAATGTCATAGGTTTTAAAGGCCTCAACATCACCTTGAACGGGAAACCGCTCACGAATGATATCTTTCAGGTCAAAAATAAACTGAACTGCCCGGGAAGGCGTAAAGTCCTGGATGGACCGGATGCGGATGACCGGATCGACGAGTTGGCGCGCCGCGTTTTGATCGAAGCGGTCGACAACCAGATCGAACAGCCCCTCGAGGCTGTGCAGGGTGGTTTGGCCCACGGGGTTGGCAAAAGGGTCGCTTTGGCTTTTTAAAAATTGGGCGGTATCGATGGGGTAGGAATCGACCACTTTGCCGAACCATTTTTTGACGATGGTTTTCTTTTTCTGGGATAATTGCTTGAGCAAACTCATTGACGCTGTGATCCCCCTGTGGAACCCCCCCTGGACGCAATAAGGTGTATTTAAAATAGGATATTCTGCTGAGCCAAAGAGGAAGCTATAGTCAAGATGGCCGTTTATGTCAAGAATAAACGGGGATTTGTAAGGGGTTAGAATTATATTGCAATGGCATTCAAAGGGTTGGCCGGATATGGAGGAATGGATTGAAAAAGCTTAACGCTTGAGGATTTAGCCGAAGGATTTAGACGAATGTAAAATAGAGTTGGAGTCAAGCATGGCGAAAAACCGCCAATCGGATACGGTCTCCTACCGATACATTTTTTTCCAGGGGGCGCGTTTTTTTTCACGCAGGTCAGCCAGGGCCAAATAGAGCGCCCCCACAGATAGCTCTGCGCAGTGGAAATGGTCCTCCGGCAATGTTTCAAGATAGGCGGCCACGTCTTCCGGGCTGACTTCCCATGCCGCGTCCACCGCTTTTCCCTCAATCAGCTCAATAATGGTGTTGGCACACGCGTTGGTGTTGAGACAGCCATTGATGGCATAGGCAGCCGTTTCGATGCGGTTGTTGCGGACCATTAAAAAAAACTCTACCGTATCGCCGCAGTCGCCGGTTTTTTTGCCGTGGCCATCGGCATGCTGCAGGACTTCCTGACGGTCCGCCCGAAAGGCCATCTCCAGGAATTTCATTGAATGGGATTGCCAGAAACTCTCTTTTGGTTCGTTCATGGTGGCCTCTTGCCGATCCGTTCCGTTTTTAAAGTGCCGGGCACCTGCCCGCAATGACTAGGCAAAATCAGACTATAAAAAGCAGAGATGGGTTTGTCAAATTGGCTTTTTGCATACTTTATGGTAACACCGTAACGGGACACAAATGATCAATGGCCGACTTTGCGAAACCATCAAAGTTGGATGCTATTGGTATCACCTTGAAGAAATCCGCTCATGCGAATAGTCGCTATCATTTCCAATTTGGTGCAGATGGTCATTGTCCTGGCTATTTTCGTCCTGCACGGCCTGAGTTTCGAAGGCTGGACGATCCTGGGGCTTTTTATCCTTTTAATCATTGCCTGTTTCAACTTACTGGTGCTGCTGTTCCATGGATTGTCCGAACAGAATTTGATCGGCAATGAAAAGCCGCCTATTGTCAAGCGGCAGGATTTGAGGGTGGTTTATCATACTGGCGTTCATCCACTTCTGGATGTTGGCGAACAGTCGTTTTCCATACTGGATATTGCTGAGAGCGGGCTGCGAATCCGCATCGATCGGCATGAACGCATCAAAAAACGCGTGAGGGCCCGCATTGAACTGTTGTGCGGTGAATCCCTCAATGTACGGGCGATTGTCGTCCGCCGTCAGGCCGACGAGGCGGCCATGTGTTTCAAACACCCTTTGGGTTATGCCGTTTTACTCAAAGAGAAACAGGCGGTTGAACCTTAAAGCATCGCTAAAACCGCTGCTCGCGTGACCCAAACCACCCGCTGGACGTGCCTTCTGCCGTGCGCTGAATGAAATCCGTTGAGTAACAAATAGAAATTCAACTTTTGCCGCAATGACACCCGTTGGGGTATTTTATAGCCGGTTTAATAATTTGGGCGCAATGTGACCCCGTGCCTGGTGTGCGAGTGGCGGATTTCCTTTTGGCCATAGAACTGGAAATATCTTTGCTGATAGACTATTTTTCGGGTTTCGGAGGGGGCGGCGGCCTGGGGATGATATCGATGACGGTTATTTCCGGCGGTGCCAGGAGGCGAACGGGGGGCCCCCACGTGCCGGTTCCTCTGCTGATATAGATATGGCCGCCTTCGGCCAGTTCGTGCAGGCCGTGCCCCATGGGATACAGCAGCGACACCGGAAACCCGAAGGGGAAAATCTGCCCCTGGTGGGTATGGCCGGACAATTGAAGATCAAACCTGCCACTGCTGCCGGCCGCCACTGCCGGTCTGTGCTTGAGCAGCAGGATGAAAGGATCGCCCGATATCTTACCCAGAAGGCCTGCTTCGATTTCGGCATCATTCCGGCTACGGTTGCTGTTGGCCGGGTCATCCACACCAACGATGGTTAGGAGCCCTTTGACGGAAACGGACGCATCCTGAAGGAGAGTAAATCCGGCGGCCTTTGTAAAAGCCTGCGCCGTATTGGCTTTTATATAGAACTCATGGTTTCCGGTAACGGCATACTTGCCCAATGGGGTTGGAATCTCTCTCAGTTTTGCAGCCGCATGATTTTCATTGAACAGATGACCGTCGATCAAGTCGCCGGTGGAGACCAGAATGTCCGGCTTGGCTTGGTTTATGGCGCGAATGGCCGGTGACAGGCTGCCGGGGTAGGACATGAGCCCCATATGCAGGTCAGAAATCTGCACAATGCGGATGCGTCCGGCGGCCGGTGGAAGTTTCTGGCTGTGCAGGGCGATGGCCCGTGTTTTTACCTGGCGGGCCTCAAATACGCCGTAAAGCAACAAGCCGCAGGCGGCAACGATGGCGATGGCGATGCTTTGGCGCCGGGAAAGCATAAAGCCGGTCAAGTCGTCTCCGGTTATCTTCTGGCCCATGCCGATAAAAATGTGGTAGGCATCCAGGGGCAAGGAGATGCAGGTGAACAGGAAGAGAAACCCCATCCAGATAAAGCCGAGCCAGGTCACGATCACTGCTGGCCAGAAATGACCCTGCATTTCCAGCAGGCGCCCCTGGATGGGGGCCAGCAGCAGAAACAGGAGGGCTGCAGAGACAAGGAAATACCCTGCGCCGTGCAGGTAATAGGCCCGCCGCGCCTTCACCAGGAAGTACAGATGAGCGGTGCCGTATATGCACAGATAGAGTGCCAGAAAAATAATCATGTGACTCATGAATTTCGGCTTTCCAAAGAAAAGATCCGGGTCCGGGGGCCCGTGTCGGGCCGTCCCTGAACGGGTCCCATGGTCATCCAGGGCAAATATAGTTATCAGTTGTGAGTGACGAATTGGGGTTCGCGCTGCGCGCGGTCCGGGTCTTATATAACGGCAGAATTCTTCAACTCGAAACTTTCAACTTGCAACGCGTAACTGACATTATGGCAAAACCGGCGGCCTTTAACCCGGCCCCTATTTCACCATAAGCGCAACTGGTTGGACTACCCCCGGGTAAATTCGCGCAGCAGTGTGGTGGCATACGCGCCTGCCGGAAGCGTGAAGCGCAGCCGAAGTCCCTCTTCCACCGGTGTGACCAGCAGATCGTTGGGGTAAACGATTGCCGCCCGGCGCGATCCCCCCGCCCGGAGCGGTTTGAAGTCCTGAAGGCTCAAGCCGAATTGTGCCAGAACCCGGGATTCAGCCGCACCGGCGGTATCGCCGGCCTGTTTCATCTTATGTCCAAATATCGGACCGGTATAGACAATTTCGCGGTTGGCGAAACGTTGTGCAGCCGCCTCTACATCCTGCACCAGGAACATGCCGCCAGTATCGGTTTTTTTGGCGATATCGCCGGGCAGTATGGTTTCATAGCTGCCGTGATTCATCCTTTCCTGGAGCCAGAAGTTGAACAGGGCGCTTTGCAGGGCTGAGACGAGAAATGCGTTTTTGCGTCCACTGACCCTGCGGGCCGAAGTCAAGAGGGCCGCCGCCTGATCAATGTTGCCCATCCGGTGGCCGAAACGCTGCTCACCATAAAAATTCGGCAGGCCCTGTTGCCTGAGGCGATCTGCAATGGCCGTGGCACGGGTAAGACCATCGGCATGAATTTCCGTAACCATGATATCAAAACGATTGGCGGCCACATGACCGGTTTTGATTTTGTTTCTGTGCCGCGCAATACCGAGAATATCGAAGGGCAGATCCTTGAATTTGGACGGCAGGTCCTGCAAAGACACAGCCAGCGGCAGCGGCAGGGAAAACGTCTGGGTCGTTACCGCGTTTTTATCTTTTCGTCCCCCCCATCCGATATCGGGCGTTTTGAGGCTGCAGGCTTCCGCCAGGCTGCGGGCGACATCCGCCGTATTCCAGCCTTTTCGTTTCAGTGTAACGAAAACATGCTCGCCTTCACCACAGGCGGAGTAGGGCAGGATCTCTTCGACCCGAAAATGTTCCGGGATCGATTTGATGGTTCCGCCGGTACCCGGAAGATCTTCGGTTATCCGTGCAAGCCCCGATATGGACTGTTTGAGTCGCGAAATGTCGATGGTGCCACCCATGGAGCAAAAGATGCCGCCCCGTCATCTGAAGGTGATGTTGCGTCCAGTCGTCGCGCCATATTAAAACAGATCCGCATGGCAAGACAAGGCGTTTTCAATGATCCGTCGACAACTGCGGGGTCAGGCGCCGGGCAAAGGGCCGTCCGGGGGTCCTTCGGTGCAGTGGCAGCCGGGGGTAGGCGCGCTTTGGGAATGACCGTGTGCCCCGGCCGTTCCTGGCGGCAAGACCGGGGCGCATTGGATCGCGGGTCAGATCAGATTTTAAAGCGGTTTACTAAATCGGTCAGTGTTTGGGCCAGGCTGGACATGTCTTCCGCATTGTGCTTGACCTGTCCGCTGCTGGTGGAAATTGCCGTTGATGATTGATTGACGTCGGCAATATCTGCGGCAATGCTGTTGGTGACAGCTGAGCTTTGGGCCACATTCTGGTTGACTTCCTGGACCCCTTCCGAGGCCTGGGCTACGCTTTGGGCAATCTCCTGGGTGGTGGCCGACTGCTCTTCCACGGCCGTAACGATGGTGGAAACTATATCGCTTACGTCATGGATGATCTTGGATATTTCGGATATTTCAGTGACCGTTTCGCCGGTGGTGCCCTGGATTCCGGTAATCTGGCTTTTGATTTCCAACGTGGCGCTGGCGGTCTGCTTGGCCAGCTCCTTGATTTCATTGGCAACCACGGCAAAACCTTTGCCGGCCTCACCCGCCCGTGCCGCTTCGATGGTGGCGTTGAGGGCCAGCAAATTGGTTTGCTCGGATATTTCGGTGATGGTTTCGGTAACCTTGCCGATCTCCTGGGCGGCATTGCCCAGTTTGGCCATCTTCTGGGAAACCACATCCGCCTGGGAAACGGCCTGGATCACGATGGCATTTCCCTTTTCCGAGTTTTTCGCAATTTCGGCGATGGTTGCGGTCATCTCTTCGGCCGCCGAGGCGATCATGTTGATGTTGGTGCTGGCCTCTTCCATGGCGGTGGCCACTGAATTCATGTTGACCGTCATCTCTTCGGATGCCGCCGCTACCTGGTTGGCTTTGCCCGATGTCTCCTCGGCACCGTTGTTCATCTGTTCGGACATTTCGGCCATGGTGCTGGCGGAGGCCGCGATTTTTTCCGCGTTTTCCACGACCTGGCGGACAATTTGCTGCAGGTTGCCGATGAACACATTGAACCAATTGGCCAATTCGCCGATCTCATCCTTGCTTTGGACATCGAGCCGGCGGGTGAGATCTCCTTCTCCTTCGGCGACGTCTTTGAGCATTTCGCTGGTATTGCGAATGGGCACGGTGATGCGTTGGGTGATCCAGACGATCAGTCCCAGGGTGATGGCCAGCACCACGGCAATGATGGCGATCAGCTTGTTGCGTTGGCCGGCCTGTGCGGTTTCGATTTCAGCGGCTTTGGCCGCCAGGGTGGATTCTACGTCGTCGATGTAAATCCCTGTGCCGATGACCCAGTTCCACGGGCGGAACAGTTTGACGTAGGACAGCTTGGGCACCGGCTCTTCCTGGCCCGGTTTGGGCCACATGTAATCCACCGTGCCTTGTCCGGCGGATTTGCCCACATTGGAAAATTCTACGAAGATCTTCTTGCCCTTTGGATCCTTGAAATCAGACAGGTCCTTTCCGTCCAGGGCCGGCTTGATGGGGTGCATCACCATGACCGCATTGGTGTCATTAATCCAGAAATAGTCCGCCGAATTGTAACGCATGGCATTGACGAACGACAGGGCCAGCTTCTGGCGCTCTTCTATGGAAAGGCCGGAGCGTGTGGACGCTTGTTCCACCGCATGGTAGGCCAGTTCCACCAGGTTGCGGATCTTTTCCGTTTTTTCCGCCATCATGGTGTTGCGCAGGTCGTCGATTTCCAGTTTCCCCTGGTGGTTCATTGCCCGGGTGGAAACCAGCAGGCTGGCCAATCCCAGCACAACGAGGCCGACTGCTGCCGGGGATGTGATTTTTTTAAACAGATTCATATGCATGGGGCCACCTCACAGTTGCTGCGCCGTTGATCTGCTGAGCAAACGTACCTGAGGATGGCGCGAAAAGTGGATCTGTAACCACTATCGGCCGAACTGGAAAAAGGTTTAGTGATTTTACAGGGAAGATAGTAAGTTTTTAACGCAGTCCTCGAATGAAGTCGCCTACTGCTTGCGGGCCGTGTCGTTCCACCAATCGGATGGTCTGGGAGCCGATGACCGCGATGTCCGCCTTGCCGATAAGAAATTCCACATCGACCCTGCTTTTCACCCCGAACCCCAGGGCAAGCGGCAGGTCCACGGCCTGCCGGCAGCGGTGAAGGTAGGTTTCCAGATCTTTTGAAAACTCGGTCCGGTCGCCGGTAACCCCCTTGCGGGCCACGCAGTAGACCATGCCCCGGGCATGCCGGGCGATCATTTGCATTCGCGCATCGCACGTGGTGGGGGCATAGATAAAAATCGGCGCAAGCTTGTACTGCTCCATGGCCGCCAGGTAATCGCCGCCCTCTTCAGGGGGCAGGTCCGGCACGATGGCTCCTTGAACCCCATTTTGAGCGGCGGTGCGGACAAAATGCGATACGCCGTATTTGAACAAGATATTATAATAGGTCATGAAAAGAAAAGGGATGTCGAACTCCCGTGCCACGCGGCGGCCGAAATCCATGCATGCCGTTACGGTGATGCCGGCCGCCAGGGCTTGCTGGTTGGCCTTGAGGATCACCGGGCCGTCTGCGATGGGCTCGGAAAAAGGAATTTGCAGTTCCATGATGTCGACCCCGGCCGCCACCATAGTTCTGACGATTTCGTAGGAGGCCTCCAGAGAGGGGTAGCCGATGACGATGTGGGTCATCAGCAGAATATCGTTTTTCTTGCGCTGATCGCGCAGATAGGTTTCGAGCATGATTGTATCCTTTTTGGATGGTTATTTCGGGGTTTCAAATTCACCCGGAATTGCCGCTTTTCATCTGTACTGTTCCGCTTTCTGAAGGATAAACGCGCGCCATGCCGGGTCACCGAAAGCATCTGCTATGGTGAAAATGTCTTTGTCCCCCCGGCCGGACTGGTTGATGATGATGATTTCGTCTGCGGACATTTGCGGTGCTTCTTTAAATGCCCGGGCAAATGCATGGGCGGATTCCAGGGCGGGGATCAAACCCTCCTTGTGCATGGTCAGCGAGACGGCATCCACCACCTCTTGGTCGGTGGCGGCTTCAAAGCGTGCTTTGCCGGTTTCCTTGAAGTGGGACAATATGGGGGATACCCCGATGTAATCCAGTCCTGCGGCGATGGAGTGGGTTTCCAGCATCTGCCCGTCGCTGTTTTGCAGAAAATAGGTTTTATATCCCTGGGCAACACCGATGCTGGCATCCGTGTCGCACAGCCGCGAGGCGTGCGCTCCCGAATCAAGACCCTTGCCGCCGGCTTCCACCCCGACCAGTTCCACCGGATCATCCAGAAAGCCGGAGAAAATGCCCATGGCGTTGGACCCGCCGCCGACACAGGCGAACACGCGGGACGGCAGGCGCCCTTCAATGTCCAGGATCTGTTTGCGTGCCTCCTGTCCGATAATGGACTGGAAATAGGTGACCATTTCGGGGAATGGGTGCGGCCCGCAGGCCGTACCCAAGACATAATGAGTGGTGTCCATGTTGGATACCCAGTCGCGGAAAGCCTCATTGATGGCATCTTTGAGGATTCGGGTGCCGTCGGTGACCGGCACCACCGTGGCCCCCAGGCGCTCCATCCAGAAAACATTGGGGCGCTGGCGTTCAACATCCACGGCGCCCATGTAAACGGTGCAGTCGAATCCGAAGCGGGCCGCCATAGTGGCGGTGGCCACGCCGTGCTGGCCAGCCCCGGTTTCCGCAATGACCCGGGTCTTGCCCATGCGCTGCACCAGCAGGCCCTGGCCGATGACATTGTTGGCCTTGTGGGCGCCGGTGTGGTTCAAATCTTCCCGCTTGATGTATATTCTGGCGCCGCCGAAATGGCGGGTGAGGTTGCGGGCAAAAGTCAGCGGTGTGGGCCTGCAGGAGTAAGTGGACATTTCCTTCCGGTACTGCTCCCAGAAGGCCGGATCGGCTTTGGCCGCTTGATAAACCGCCTCCAGTTCGTCAAATGTGGCAGCCAGAATTTCGGGAAGAAAAGCGCCCCCGAACTGGGCGTAGTATCCGCGATTATGCATTTGCGTTTCCTCCAATGTTCTGGGAAAAGACGAACTGGTCTGTGCGGCACCACAGCCGGGCGTAGACGCCGTTGGTCATCCGGGGAAAGTGCAGATACCGGCGCACCGCCAGTACCGGCGTCTGCGGCGACACCTTGAGCAGTTGCCTGCGGTTGTCCTGGATATGCTCTATTCCGAAGCTTTGCTTGCCGCCGGTGGGTCGCAAATAAAATTGCGCTTCGGCAATGGCGGAAAGCGAGCGGTCCTGCAGATCCATCTTGTCGAGCCCGGGAAAAAGCGTGGGGCTCAGGTAAATATCTTCCATCAGTACCGGCGCTGCATTCACCCGTGTCAGCCGCGACAGGTAAAACGCCGAAGCGCCCCTGAACGGATTGTCGTCCGCTTTGCTGATGGTCAGCAGCTGGACAGGGGTGATGATTTCCGTTTCTACGGCAAGGCCCTCTCTGCGAAAGGAGGCGCTGGTGCCGTCCAGGGAAAAAAGATTCACTTCCTGCTGGGCTTCCTGGACAAAGGTTCCGGCCCCCCGCCGCCGGGTGAGCATTCCCTTGCGCACCAGCAGATCGATGGCCTGTCGTGCGGTGGGGCGTCCGATGCCGTGGATGGCGGCCAGCTGGTTTTCGGATGGAATACGGGTGCCTGGTGCGTAGCGGCCATTACGGATATCGTCACCCAGCTGGTCGGCCAGTTGCCGATAGAGCGGGATGGGGCTTTGCGGATTCAGCATAATGTGGTTCCGTTCGGTTGAGTTGTTCTTGTCGCTATATCTGTTAAACAGTAGTGTTATCAAAATTGGTAAGGTTGTCAAGACAAATATATCTTCATCCTGAACTTGCATGTAACCGCCATCTTCGGTTAAAGTATATTCATTGCATCTGAGGTTTGCCCCCGTCCTTTTATCATCTGCTTTGCTGAAATTCTGAATCTGCAAAATTGCACGTGTACTGAACTTCCATCGGCGTTCTCGATTGTATCCCGTACCGGGGCATGCTGCTGTACTGTCTGAAAACGCGTGTCGGCTTCTGTTCGTCCACCACCCCTAACCTAAAGGAGGTATGACCATGACAGAGAGTGTATACAAAGTCATCGAACTTGTTGGAACAAGCGGTCAATCATGGGAAGTTGCCGCTCAAAACGCCGTAAAAGCCGCCGGGGCAAGCCTTCGTGATTTGCGAATTGCCGAAATCGGCAAGTTGGATATGAAAGTCGAAGACGGGAAAGTCGTGGCCTATCGGGCCAGGGTGAAACTTTCCTTCAAATATGCCATGGAATAGATATCCAATTTAATTTATTAAAAATTTAAACAGCAGGGGGGGGACCGTACCCGGGTTCTGGCGTCCGGCCGGCGGTCGGGCCGCCGCACCGGGATAGCGTTCCCACCCTTGTTTCACGCCCCGGGTCCTTCTTCCCATGATTCCATGCCTCTTGCCTGAAAAAGCGTTTTAGTGCTAAGAATTGTCTCCAGTTACAATACGCATACCATGCCGCACAGGCACCGCTGCGACCTTGAAAAGGAGTACCCAAGACCATGAAAACTGTGACGCTCCCGGCAAATGAGATGCCGCGCCAATGGTACAACATCCTGGCGGACATTAAAATGAATCCCCCTTTGGGCCCGGATGGCCAGCCCGTCAAACCCGATGATCTGGCGCCCGTTTTTCCAATGAACCTCATTGAGCAGGAGATGAGTCAGGATCGATGGATCGACATCCCCGAACCGGTGCTCGATGTGTTGGCCATATGGCGCCCGTCACCCCTGATTCGGGCCGACCGTTTTGAAAGGGCCCTGGGTACACCGGCCAAGATTTATTTTAAATATGAGGGCGTCAGTCCGCCCGGAAGCCATAAACCCAATACGGCGGTGCCTCAGGCTTACTACAATAAAATTTTCGGCATCGAAAAAATCACCACCGAAACCGGCGCCGGCCAATGGGGCAGCGCCCTCTCATTTGCCTGTGCCCAGTTCGGCTTGACCTGCAAGGTTTACATGGTACGGGTCAGCTTCGATCAAAAACCTTATCGTAAGGCCATGATGGAGGCCTGGGGGGGCAAGTGTATCGCCAGTCCCAGCACGGAAACCCAGGCCGGCCGTGATGCCTTATCAAGAGATCCGGATACGCCGGGAAGCCTTGGCATCGCCATCAGCGAGGCCATCGAAGCGGCCGTGGGCGACCAAAGCGGAAAAACGCGCTACTCTCTGGGCAGCGTGCTCAATCATGTCATGCTGCACCAGACCATTATCGGTCTGGAAACCCGCAAACAGCTGGCCATGATCGATATCTACCCTGACATCATCATTGGCTGTGCCGGCGGCGGAAGCAATTTTGCCGGTCTGGCCTTTCCTTTTGTCCAGGACAAAATCAACGGCAAACAGCTGGAGATATTGCCGGTGGAGCCCAAGGCCTGCCCCACGTTGACCCGTGCGCCGTTCAGTTACGACCACGGCGACACCCAACGCTACACCCCCTTGCTGCCCATGCACAGCCTGGGACACGCTTTCGTTCCGGCGCCCATTCATGCCGGTGGTTTGCGCTACCACGGCATGGCGCCCACGGTGAGCCAACTGGCCAACGAAGGGCTGATTTCCCCGCGATCTGTTTCACAGCTGGATGCGTTCAAGGCCGGTGTGCTGTGGGCCCGCACCGAAGGCGTAATTCCGGCGCCGGAAACCACCAACGCATTGGCCCAGGTCGTCAAGGAGGCGCAGCAGGCCAAAGAAGAAGGTAAGGAAAAGGTGATCGTGTTCAATTTCAGCGGGCACGGCCTGCTGGACCTGGCCGGTTACGAAAAGTATTTTGCCGAAGGGCTGGCCGATTACGAGCTGAGCCAGGAAGCCCTGGAGAAATCGACTGCGGTCTTTGCCGACTTTCCCAAACCTCAGAATTTGAAAAGCACGAAGTAATCCTTCCAGGAAACGGACTTGCGCCGTAGCGCAGGTCCGTTTCCCATATTTGTCCGATGCCCATTGAAGCCGATTCATATGATGCTATGCAGCGCCGCTGCCCGCGACTGGGTGGACAGGTGCCGTTTTGCTATTGCCGCAGAATGGAAGGGTCGCAGCATCCCTGCGCCAAGGTTTTCGACTGCTGGTGGGAGCGCTTTGATGTGGTTGAATACTTTCGCCGGCATCTTTCCCCGGATGCCTTTAAAAAGCTGCAAAATACCCCGCCGCCGGAAAAAGTGGCCAGCCTGGTGGATCTGATTCGCCAGGCCCGCGAGCGGGTTTGCAAGTAGGCTATGGGGACGTATATCAGGTTATAAGTTAATCGAAGATTAACTTATAACCTGATATACGTCCCCAATGATCTTACGTCCCCCAAAGACTATTTAAAAAAGGTCCCCATCACCCGCCTGAACGCCTCTCCCCGCCAGGTTGAATCCGGATTGGTGTCCACCGACGTCAGGATGTCCTTGGGCACGAACGGCAGAAAATCGGAAAAGCCCGGCACCACGACCCGCACCACGGGGAAGCCCAGTACCGGGTGGGTGAGGTTCAATACGATAAAGTCTGTTTCCAGGCTTCGGCATATCTTTTTGATCCCTTCAATCTCTTCGAAAATGTCCTTGCTTCGACTATTACTGTAGGCGATGGTTTCACCGCTTTCCAGGAAGGAAATATCCTTTTGGGAGATGCAGCACTTGAACAGCAGGTAAAGATTGTCCACCCGCGAACCATGCATGACCGGCTTGTCCATGTCGGGGCGGGCCATTTTCAGCGTGTTACGGCCCTGCATGACTTCAGTCAAACATCGGCTCAGTGCTTCATCCATATTGAAGGAAACCCCGGGTACCAGGATTTTATGCTCAAGCCGACCGGGTCGCAGGTTGTGGTTGACAAAAAGCACCCCGATGCTCGGGAAACGTCCGTCCATGGAAAAATCCTTTAAAATGACCTCAACGTTTTCACTGGCATAAAAGTCGATCATGGTTTTGAGCCGGCGGTCGTTCAGGGTGTCTGCATCGATGCTGGGGACGGTTTTTTCCGGCTTGATGATCTGAATCTGGGTGTGGCGCTCGAACACCTCGCATGCGGCCTGGATCATGGCTTCCTCCAGGGTGTTGCCGGCGGCTATGCCGTTGGAGGCGTTGATGTAGGCAATAAAATTAATGGGGACTTTGATGGTTTCATCTTTGAGCACGGAATAGCCGTCCACCCAGTGGCTGGCCATGCGGCTGTTTTTTATTTTTTCGAGGTGGGCCGGATAGATGTGGGTTTGATTGCACAGCAGGGCTTCGATAGGCAGGTGGTTTTCCTGCAGATTGTCCGGGTGGCAGCGCACATAACCGTCCAGCCATTCATAGTTCAGAAAGCGGTTCGCTTCGGTGCTGTAGAGCGCCGGCATATTGTAACGAACCTGTTCCTCGAATGCCTGATAGAATAGGCCGGCGCTGAACCGTTCGGCCAGTTCGGCGTATGCGCTTGCTTTGGCCAGCTCGGCAGTGACCCCCTTTCCCTGGCATTTCAGTTCGAGGGAATCAATCCAGATCTGTGACCAGTGGATGTGGTCTGCCACCTGAAACGGGGTGTAGTGAATATCGTAGCCCAGTCGCCCGAATCCGTCGGCAATGTTTTGGACGGTATGGGCCGGGGTGTCGGTTTTTCCGAATGCATTTCGGACGTGGTTTTCAAAAATCATGGTCCCTTTTCACTTCCCTCCAATCTTGCTTCCGGCGCTGCTACCCTTTCAGCGCGCTGATCAATTCCCGGCAATCGTCCGGAATATCTTCAACCATGCGCCCCCACACACCAGGCTATCGTGCCGGAAGGCCGCTTGGTCAGTCCAATTCGCGCCGGCATTTGGCATTTCGTCCGCGTATCCATCGGCCGCCGGAATTCCAACAGTTTGTCTCGAGCGCTTCATAGCTTTCTTCTTTTCGTTTGGCAAAACCGAACCGTCCTTCAACCCCTAAACTGCGGATCACGCAATCTGGCGGCAATGCGTTTCCCGGATGAAAAACAACAGCACCAGGGCCAATATAATCCAGGCCATCATCAAGGAAAAGCCCGCCTGGTAAGCTGCCGCGTCATAAATGCGCACGCCTGCCTTCAGGTGCCCTTGCCAGTGGCGATCCAGAATCCAGCCCACGGCGGGTTGCAGCAGCATCGGACCTATCATGACACCCATATTGACCACCCCTGAGACCGTTCCGGCCAAATGGACCGGTACCGACTCTTTGGCCAGCGCGAAGCTGATGATGATGCAGCCGCAGTTGAAACCGGCCAGCAGCAGTGCGCTGACCAGCAGATAAAACGGAATTGGCTGTATCAAAAGGGCGATGCCCCATCCCAGAAAGGAGAGTGAACACCCGATGATGTACAGCGGCTTGCGTGCCTGAAAGCGGTCCGAGAGCCAGCCGAAAATAGGCCCTCCCAATGCCCAGGCGACCAGGACGGCCGATGCCAGCATGGCCGCTTTGGATGTGGACAGACCATAGTGGGTGGTCAAATAGGGGACACCCCATAATCCGGAAAAAGCCAATACACTGCCCACCATAGCACCGGGAATGAGAAACAGCAGCACCGTATTGCGGTAGTGAAACACTTGCATGATGCCGGCGATAATCGTGCTTTGCGCAAGGCGTGTCTTTCCCGGAGAAGGGTTTGCGATCCGGACATAGCCCCTGTCACGGGGATCATCCCGGACGAAGATCCAGATGGCGACGCCGATGCCTATGGTGATTGCAGCGGTTGCCGCCAGCACACTGCGCCACCCGAAACGGTCCATGGCCAGGCGCAGCGGGGTACCGGCAAAAACAGCGCCGATAATGCCGAAGAAAAGGGCCATTCCCGCGACCATGGCATAGTAGCGAGGCGGGAACCAGCTGTTGGAAAGCTTCAGCATACCCACGAAAGCCACAGCCACAGAGCCCCCGATGATCAGGCGGCCCATGCCGGCCCAGAGCAGTTCTGCAGACAGGGCAAACATCATGGTGCCGATGCCGGCCGCCAAGGCGCCGGCGCTTAGAAGGCGCCGCGGTCCCCATCGGTCAGCTATAATGCCCGTAGGAATCTGCATGGCTACATAACTGTAGAAGTAGTATCCTGAAAGGTTTCCCAAGGCGGCGGCGCTGATATGAAATTCGCGCATGAGTTCTTCGGTCATCACTGCGGGCGCAACCCGCTGGAAAAATCCCATGAGGTAGAAAAGGGCACCCAGTCCCCAGACGAACCAGGCCGTCCCCAAGGGGGGGGCGGATGTTTGCATCGTTATGTTCTGTCTTGTGTCAGTCGGTTGTTGAATTGACATAAACCCTCGGTACGCGAGCTGTGAGGCTGGTGGTGATTTCGTAGTTGATGGTTCCGATGGATGCCGCAATGGCATCGGCGCCAATGTGTTCATTTTCCTGGCGGCCCATCAAAACCACCTCGTCGCCGATTTCAACATGGTCGACGGAGCCCACATCGATCATGGTCAAATCCATGCAGACGCGACCTACTATGGGGACCCGTCGGCCATGCACCAGGACTTCCCCCTTGTTGGAGAGCGCCCGACTGTAGCCATCGCCGTAGCCAACGGGGATGGTGGCAATGGCGGTGGGCCTGGGCGCCCTGAACGTGCCGCCATAGCTGATGTGGGTCCCCTCCGGGACCTGCTTGAGGTGGACGATGCGGGCCTTAAGCGTCATTGCCGGGTGCAGATCGATACGCTGCATGTCCACTTCCCGCGACGGGTAGAGGCCATAGACGGAAATGCCGGCCCGGACCATGTCCATGTGCGTTTCCGGCATATCGATGATGGCACCGCTGTTGGCGGTGTGATGACAGCGGATGGAAACGCCCCTTTTTTCGACCTGTCGGGCGAATCGCTTGAAGGTTTCCAATTGCTGCCGGGTGTAAGTTTTATCTTTTTCGTCGGAGGCGGCATAGTGGGTCCAGAGACCATCCAGTTTTAATTTTTCAAGTGCGGCGATGCCGGCAACTTCCTCCACTGCCGAAACCCCTTCTTTTAGATCGCCTTGCGGCTGGCGCCGTTCATCCGGCAAAATCCCAAGGCGCCCCATGCCGGTATCGATTTTTAAATGCACCGAGAGCGGCTCCGGTGTTTTAATGGATGCATGCAGTTGGCGGGCATTTTCCAGGGAAAAGACACTGGCCGTCAGGTTGTGTCGGATCAATTCCGGCGCCAAAACACCTGGGGTGTAGCCGAATACCAGAATGGGCGCCCGGATTCCCGCCCGGCGCAATTCAAGGCCTTCTTCCAATCGGGCCACACCCAGGTGGGTGGCGCCGTTGGCCAGGGCCGTGCGGGCAACGGCTGCAGCGCCATGGCCGTAACCGTTGGCCTTGACCGCGATGAGCAGATGCGCCCGGGGCTGGGTGATGCGTCGCAGCTCGCGAATGTTGTGGGCGATGGCCTCCAGGTCGACTTCCGCCCAGACGAAAGGATGTTCCATGATAGTCGCTCCAAAGCAGGATTCAACCACAAAGATTCCGGTGCCTACGTTAACGGTTTTGGGCATTGAAAACAACTCTTAAGGCAGAACTGCACCCGTCCCCAAAGCACCAAAGCATAATAACACCTCAACCCGGACAAAGTGCAGTGCTTTATGCAGGGCTTTAACGGATAAATATGGGAGGGGGACGTATATCAGGTTATCAGTTAATCTTTGATTAACTGATAACCTGATATACGTCCCCAAAAGCCGTTCCTCAAAATGTTTGGGCTTGTCCAACCCCATGTGGGAGGACCGAAAGTCGCTATGGCGCGGAAGCGGCAATCTGAAAACGCTTGTGCACTGGTTAATATATTTGACATATATTCTGTGTGTATGTATAGATGGGTAACTCTCCAACCCATTGCCCAAAGGAATCGATCCATGGCGGCGATCCATCCCTCCCCCACTTCCGGAATCAATGGCCATCAATCTTTGGGGGTCGTTGCGTATCAGGCCATCTATGCCAAAATCATTTCGTTGACTTACGCCCCCGGCCAGCATTTGGAGGAGGCGGTTTTGGTGGACGAGCTGGGCATCGGCCGAACGCCCATCCGGGAGGCCTTGCAGCGACTGGCCGCCGACTTGCTGTTGGAGTCTGCGTCCGGCAAAGGTTTTGTGGTTCGCCCGCTGACCCTTCAGAACACGCGTGCGGCCTTTACGGCACTGAATATTCTCGAACTGGGGGTGGCGCCGCTGGCCGTTCGCCAGCGCACTGCGCCTTTGCTCGACGAGATGCGGGCCGCCAATGCCCGGGTGGCCCAGGCAGTTGGCGATATGGATATTTATCGCCTGGTGGAGGCCAACAGCGCTTTTCACGATGCCTATGCACGCTGCTCGGATAACCCCTACCTGGTCCAGGGCCTGCTGAAAGTCCGGTGCGAGACCAACCGCCTGGCTTATCTTTCCTACGGCAATGAAATCGACCCTGGCAGGACGCTGCAGGAACATTATGCATCGGTGATCGATCAACACAATCAGATTGTCGATGCCATGCAATCCCGTGATGAAGCACACCTGAAGACGGTCATCGCGGGGCACATCGAGATTTTCAAAAAGCGCATCATCCATTATCTGGCAGAACTCTGAAAAGAGTTCCGCCGCAGAATGCCAACAGGAGGGAAATCATGAAAAAATGGCTATCCATCGCTTTAGTGTTGTTCGTTTTTCTTTTTGCGGCAGGAGATCTTCTGGCCAAGACCAAATGGGACATGCACCTGAATTACCCCGCCGGTAACTTCCACTCCCAGGGAGCCCAGCGTTTTGCCGATCGGGTCAGTGAGGCCACCAACGGAGAGTTGACCATTGTGCTTCATCCCGGATCGGCCCTTGGCTTCAAGGGCCCCGAACTGCTTCGTGCCGTTGGCGAAGGCCAGTTGTCCATCGCTGAAGTGCCCACCGGCATGGTGGAAGGGGACGCGCCCCTGCTGTCGTTGACGGCACAGCCCTTTATTTCAACCAACGCTTTTGAGCAGCGCCTGCTCTACCAACTGGCCAAACCGGCATACGCCAGGGAACTCAAACGCTTCAAACAGTTTACGCTCTATTCGTCGGTGTGGCCGTTTTCCGGTATTTACACCCAACGGCCCGTCAGTTCGGCTGCAGACCTGAAAGGTTTGAAGATGCGCGTTTATGACGGGACCGGACTTGAGTTCGGCGAGGCTACCGGCATTGCCGCCCGTAAGATGCCGTTCAGCGAGGTCTACCCGGCCATGAAGGCCGGCCTGCTTGACTCCATGTACACCAGCTCCGTTTCCGGTGTGGACGCCAAGGCATGGGAAGTGCTAAAGTACTTCACCCCCATCAATATCGTCGGTCCGGTGAACATGGTGAATGTGAACATGGATGCCTGGGAAAAGCTGCCCGCAAACATTAAGGCCGTTGTTCTGGAGATTGCCGCCGATATGGAGGATGAAATGTGGAATCTGGCCGGTGACATGGATCGCAAGAGCCGTGCGACCCTCAAGGAAAACGGAATGACGCTTAATCCCGTGAATCAGGCTTTCAGAAATGAGCTCAACGCCATCGGCGTCAAGCTTCGCAAGAAATGGTCTGACAAGGCCGGCAAGGATGCGCAGATGATTCTCGACGAATACAACCGCATCACAGGCCGTTAATTCCTAAGAAGAAGGATCTGCCCGGCGGGCCGGATGACGACAGAATCTCGGGCCCGCCGGCGGCCGAAGCATGCCGATGGTATCCATAGCAAAAGAGAAAGGCGGGCTTTCCAGGCCTGAAAGACCCTCATGAACCGCATCGCGTTGATTATCGAATCCATCAGCAATTGGGCGGCGCGCCTGTCGGCCGTTATTTTGGGGCTGATGACCATCCTTATCCTGGTTGAGATCCTGTTGTGGAATACGGTGAGCAAAACCACGCTGATCGCGGATGAATACAGCGCCTATGGTTTGGCTGTCATCATTTTCCTGGGCGCCGGCTTTTGCCTCAAGGAACGGGGACACATCCGGATTACGCTGGTGCTCGGTTTACTGCCCGAGCGGTTGGGGCGCATCGTGGCCTGCATGGCGACGGCGGTGACCACGGCATTTTTCGGATACCTATGGTGGTATATGCTCAAAATGGTCCAGGCCACGGTTCGTTATCACTCCACGTCGGGCACTTTGACCAATACCCCCCTGTGGATTCCGCAAACCCTGATGCTCGTCGGCGCGGCCTGCTTTTTCGTGCAGTTCGTGGGCACAACCATCCGCGCCTTTCAGGCCATCGGATCCGGGGAGGAAGTGCTCTGATGGAAGCAAACATGGCGTTAATGTCGCTGGTGGTCTTTGGTGTGCTCTTTTTTTGTCTGGCTTGCGGCATATGGGTGGGTTTTGCATTGTTTATCGTCGGTTTCGTGGGCATGACCCTGTTCAGCAGCCTGCCTGCGGGCAACAACATGGCCTCTTCGGTTTGGGCCACCATCGAAAAATGGGAGTACGTGGCCCTGCCCATGTTTATCCTCATGGGAGAAATTCTCTACCGTTCGGGGATATCCGAAAAGCTGTTCCGGGCCCTGGTGCCCTGGCTCTACCGTATGCCCGGCGGCCTGCTGCTGATGAATATCCTGTCATGCACCCTGTTTGCCGCTGTTTCCGGTTCCAGTGCGGCCACAACGGCCACGGTGGGTCGCATCACCCTGGCGGAACTGGACAAGCTGGGTTACGACCGCAAGATCGCCATGGGATCCCTGGCAGGTGCCGGCACCCTGGGTTTCCTGATTCCGCCGTCGCTGATCATGATTGTCTACGCAATTCTGGCGAACGTATCCATCGGCAAAATGTTCGTGGCCGGGGTTTTTCCAGGCCTTTTGCTGGCCGGCGTCTACTGCGCCTATATTATTTACCGCGGTATCCGCAACCCGGAGATCGCGCCACGCATGCAGGCCCATTACAGCTGGTCTGTGCGCATTATGGCCCTCAAAGATCTGGCGCCCACCCTGATTCTGATCCTCATGGTGCTGGGCAGTATCTATGCCGGGGTGGCCACTCCTACCGAGGCTGCAGCTTTAGGGGTTTTCGGCGCGACGGTGTTTGCTTTCGCCAACCGCCAGATGAATCCTAAAATCCTTCTGGAGTGCCTGGTGGGGGCCGTGAAAACCAACGCCATGATCATGATCATTGTGGTGGGCGCCGGATTTCTTTCGCGGGTCATGGGTTTTTTGGGAATCCCGGCGGCCTTGACCCAGGCCATCATGGAACTTCAGCTTTCTCCCTATGTATTGATGGTTCTGCTGGGGCTGGTGTATGTGGTCCTGGGTTGTCTGCTGGACGGTTTCTCCATCGTGGTAATGACCCTTCCCATTGCGCTGCCCATGGTGACCGCTGCAGGCTTTGACCCCATCTGGTTCGGCATCTACCTGATTTTGATGGTGGAGGTCAGTCAGATCACGCCGCCGGTGGGATTCAACCTTTTCGTCATTCAAGGGCTTACCCAGGAACCCATCATGAAAATTGCCGTACATGCGCTGCCTTTTTTCTTCCTCATGCTGTTGACCACGGTGATTATCACGGCATTTCCCCAGATTGCGCTTTACCTGCCTGATCTGATGACGGTGAAGTAGCTTATATTCCAAAAGAGCAAGAGCTCCGATCAGAAAGGAGTATTTCGAAGATGAACGTCAATTGGTTGCAGGAGAAATCCTGGCAGGATGTCGAACGCTATTTGACAAAAGACAACCGCATCATGGTGCCGGTGGGCAGTACGGAACAGCACGGCTGCTTTGCGCCCCTGGGAACGGACACCCTGGCTGCGGTGGCGGTCGCCGAGGAAGCCAGCGCCGAAACCGGGGTGCTGATGACACCGCCCATGTGGTTCGGGTGGAGCCCGCACCATCTGGTCAAACCCGGCACCATCAGCGTCCGGGCCGAGGTTCTGATCGAGTTGCTGTACGACGCCATTGCCTCGCTGGCCGCTCATGGCTTCCAAAATTTCGTGGTGATCAACGGGCACCGCATCGTCAACATTTCTTGGATGCAGATCGCCGCCGAACGCGCTCAACGCGAGCTGAAGGTCAAAGTGAGCCTGTTCGATCTGGCTTACATGTCCAAGGAAATTTCACCCAAACTGGAATTCGGTCCCATCGGGCACGGCGAAGATATCGAGATATCGCACATGCTCTACCGCCATCCGGACCTGGTGGATTTAACCCAAGCCAGGGACAATCCGCATTCGGCCAGAGCACTCTACCACCTCGATCCCCAGGATCCGCGGGATACTTTGTGCTATGTGCCTGCCACGCGGGAAGATATGCAGGCGGTCAGCGACAGGACCGGCGATACGGTCAGCGGCTGTCCGACACGCGCAACTGCCGAAAAAGGGGCGGCCTACCATCGCCACCTGGTGGCACGCTTGAAGGAAGTGCTGGCGTTAATGAAATAAAAAGAGAAGAAACATGACCGACCTTAGTAAATTTCGATTCTCTGTCGACCGCGGCGGCACCTTTACCGATATCTATGCCGAAATTCCAGGCACACCGGGATTCAAGGTGGTCAAACTGCTGAGCGAAGACCCCCAGAACTACCCGGATGCCCCCCGCGAGGGCATTCGACGGATATTGGAAGAAGTGACCGGTGCGCCCGTTGCCAAAGATCAATTCGATGCCGCTGCCATCGAGTGGATCCGCATGGGCACTACCGTGGCAACCAATGCGTTGCTGGAGCGCAAAGGCGCCCGTTGTGCCCTGGTGGTCACCAAGGGCTTCGGCGATATCCTTCAGATCGGCAACCAGGACCGCCCCCATATTTTCGATTTGGAGATCAAAAAGCCGGATCTTCTGTATGAATCCGTTATTGAGGTGGACGAGCGGCTGCGCATGCTGCGCCCGGCGGAATCGTCTCCTGAACACCCGGTGGTCAAGGGCATCACCGGCGACCGCCTGGTGGTTCTGCAGGCCTTGGATGCGGAGGCCCTGCGGCCGAAATTGCAGGATGTCTTTGACCGCGGCATTCGCAGCCTGGCCGTGGTGCTCATGCACGCCTATGCCTGGCCCGATCACGAACAGGCCATCGGCCGGCTGGCCGAAGCGATGGGTTTTACGCAGATTTCGCTCTCTTCGCAAGTCATGCCGCGGGTCAAACTGGTGCCGCGGGGCGACACCACCATGGTGGATGCCTATTTGAATCCGCATATCCAGGCCTATTTGAGCAGTTTTCGCCAGGGATTCAGTGATGCCCTGAAGGATACCAGCCTGCTGTTCATGCAGTCCGACGGCGGCCTGGCCCGGGCCGACGGATTCACCGGCAGCCGGGCCATCCTATCCGGGCCGGCCGGCGGAGTGGTCGGATATGCCATGACCACCTGCGGCGGCGCCTGCGGTCAGCCGGTGATCGGTTTCGACATGGGCGGCACCTCCACCGATGTGTCCCGCTACGGTAACGCTTACGAATTGGTGTTTGAAAGCGAAACGGCCGGTGTACGCATCCAGGCGCCGCAGCTTCATATCAAGACCGTGGCCGCCGGCGGCGGCAGCCGGCTGTTTTTCGAAAACGGCATGTTCATGGTGGGGCCGGAATCGGCCGGCGCGCATCCCGGCCCGGTGTGTTACCGCAAGCAGGGCCACCTGGCGGTTACCGATGCCAACCTGGTGCTGGGCCGCATTCAACCCCGGTACTTCCCCAGGATTTTCGGGCCTACGGAGGATCAACCCCTGGATCTGGACGCCAGCCGGGCGGCCATGGCCCAATTGACCGATCGCATCAACGCATTTTACGCGGATAAAAACCGTTCCCCCCTGACTGTGGAGCAGGTGGCTCTGGGCTTCATTCAGGTGGCCAACGAGGTGATGGTGCGCCCCATCCGCGAAATATCCGTCATGCGGGGATTCGATATCAAGGACCACATTCTGGCCGCCTTTGGCGGTGCCGGCCCTCAGCACGCATGCGCCATCGCCCGCGCACTGGGGATCGGCAAAATATTCATCCACCGCTTTTCCGGCATTTTGTCGGCCTACGGCATCGGCATGGCCGATGTGGTGGTGGACCGGCAAACGCCCTCGTCGGCCGTTTTCAGTCCCGGGGTCCTGCCGTCCGTGGATCGGCAGATTGAACTGCTGCGTCAGCAGGCCTACGCGTCGCTGGCCAGCCAGGGATTTGCGGCCGGGGACATGGACAGCGTGGCCTTTTTGAACCTGCGCTACCAGGGCACGGATACCGCCATGATGATTCCCAGGCCCGAAGACGATGATTTTGTCGGCGCTTTTCGCAAGATTTACCTGCGGGAATTCGGCTTCGATCTTGTCGGCCGGTCTATTCTGATTGACGACATCCGCGTGCGGGCACGCGGCAAAACCGCCAGTCTGACCAAAATTCCCATCGCCGAAGCTCAGGGTCCACCGCGTAAACTGGATACGGCTTCATGCTATTTCGAGGATGGCTGGCACGAAACAGACCTCTATGACCTGGACGACCTGCTGGCCGGGCACACCATCAGCGGGCCCGCCATCATCATTCACGACACCTCCACCATCATGGTGGAACCCAACGCCGTGGCCGGTATCACGGCCTATGGAGACGTGGAGATTTCATTGGGCAGCGGTTCCGGCCGGTCCATCGGTGTCGAGGTGGATCCCATCCAGCTATCTATTTTCAGCAACCTGTTCATGTCCATTGCCGAACAGATGGGCCGCATGCTTCAGAAAACGGCGATCTCCACCAATATCAAAGAACGGTTGGATTTTTCGTGCGCGCTGTTTGGCCCCAACGGTGAGCTGGTGGCTAATGCCCCCCATCTGCCGGTCCATTTGGGGGCCATGAGTGAGGCGGTCAAGGAGCAGATCAGGCGCCAGGCGGACAACCTCAAGCCCGGTGACGTGCTGGTTTCCAATCACCCGGCCGCCGGCGGCAGTCATCTTCCGGATATCACGGTCATCACACCGGTGTTCAAGGATGACCGGGTCATTTTCTGGGTGGCGGCCCGCGGCCACCACGCCGATATCGGCGGCATTTCCCCCGGCTCCATGCCGCCCAACTCGCGGCGCATTGAAGAAGAGGGCGCCTGTATCACATCGTTCAAGCTGGTGGAAAACGGCATTTTCCAGGAAGCGGGCATCAGCCGGCTGTTGCTGGCGCCGGGCGAGATTGCACCGGCGCCGGGGCGGCCGCCCATTTCCGGAACCCGTCTGCTGGCCGACAATATTTCCGATTTAAAAGCTCAGGTGGCCGCCAACCAGAAAGGCATCGAACTGGTCCTGGAAATGGTGGATCATTACGGCCTGGAAGTGGTTCAAGCCTATATGCGCCATGTGCAGGACGCGGCCGAGGACGCCGTGCGTGTCCGTTTAAAGGAACTTTCCTTGAGCAAAGGCATGGCACAGGTCGATACGGTGCGGGCGCTCGATTATCTGGATGACGGCAGTCCCATTGCCCTGGCTTTGACCATCGACCGGCGGGACGGCAGTGCCGCCCTGGACTTCAGCGGTACCGGCACTGAAATCTGGGGCAATTGCAACGCCCCCAAAGCAGTGACTAAATCGGCTATTCTTTACTGCCTGCGCTGTTTGATCAAAAAGGATCTTCCCCTGAATGATGGCTGTTTAATTCCCATCACCATTCGGGTGCCCAAAGGATCGCTGCTGGATCCGTCGGCCGAAGCGGCGGTGGTGGGGGGAAACGTGCTCACTTCGCAGCGGATTACCGATGTGGTCCTGAGGGCCTTCGGTGTGGCGGCTGCCTCCCAGGGGTGCATGAACAACTTTACCTTTGGCAATGATCGATTCGGCTACTACGAAACCATTGGCGGCGGGGCGGGCGCCGGCCCCACCTGGCACGGGCAGACCGGTGTGCACACCCACATGACCAATACGCGCATCACCGATCCAGAGATTCTGGAAAGGCGATATCCGGTATTGTTGCGCCGGTTTTCCGTACGGCAGGATTCCGGCGGCAAGGGCCGGTTCAACGGCGGAAACGGCCTGGTGCGGGAAGTGGAGTTTTTAGAGCCCTTGAATATGGGGATTCTTTCCGAGCGGCGGGTGTTCGCTCCCTACGGCCTGGAAGGCGGAGGCGAAGGCCAGCGCGGCGTCAACCTGTTCATCCGGCACGACGGGCGTCACATCAACCTGGGAGCCAAAAATGAAATCGTGACGCAACCCGGCGACCGCATTCGCATCCTGACGCCTGGCGGAGGGGGGTTCGGGAAAAAGGCAACTAGTTGATCGGCGCGTGATTGTCGCGGTTGTCGGCCGACATTTCAAAATGCATGTCCTGCTCCGTGAAGAGCGTCTCGCCGGGCGCCATCACCAGGGCGTGAGGCAACACCTCATCCATGTGCGCCACGCTGACAAACGCCAACTGCTTGCTGATAGTGGCCGGAATATCCTTGAGGTCTTTTTCATTCTCTTTGGGGATAATGATTTTTTTGACCCCTCCGCGATGGGCGGCAATGATTTTCTCCTTCAATCCGCCGATGGGCAGTACACGGCCGCGCAGGGTGATTTCCCCGGTCATGGCCACATCCCGCCGGGCCGGCCGCTTGGTCAGGGCCGAGACCAGGGAAGTGCACATGGCGATGCCTGCCGACGGGCCGTCTTTGGGAATGGCCCCTTCGGGGATATGGATGTGAATGTCCAGTTTGCGATAAAATTTGGCATCTATTCCCAAGTATTGTGCCCGTGAACGCACAAAACTCACGGCGGCCTGGGCCGATTCCTTCATCACGTCGCCGATTTTGCCGGTTACCGAAACATGGCCTCTGCCCGGCATGGTCAGGGTTTCCACAAACAGCAGTTCTCCGCCCACCTGGGTCCATGCCATTCCGGTGGCCATGCCCACATGATCCCTTTCTTCGATTTCCGTACTTTTGAACCGGGGCGGGCCCAGGTGACGGGTGAGCGTGGAATCGGTGATGCGGACCAGCTTTGGGGTATGCTCCTTCACGATTTTGTGGACCACTTTGCGGCAGACAGCCGATATTTCGCGTTCCAGGTTTCGGACGCCGGCTTCCCGGGTGTAACGGTTGATCATCGTATAGACCGCTTTTTTGGACAGGGTGATCTGGTCGGCGGTCAGTCCGTTTTGCTTGATCTGCTTGGGAATCAGAAAATCTTTGGCGATATTGTACTTTTCATGCTCTGTATAGCCGGGAAGGCGGATGATTTCCATACGGTCCTGCAAAGGCAGGGGGATGTCCGGCAGGGTGTTGGCCGTGGTGATGAACATGATTTCGGACAGGTCGTAGTCCATGTCCAGGTAGTGGTCGTTGAAACCGAAATTCTGCTCGGGATCTAGCACTTCCAGCAGCGCGGCGCTGGGGTCGCCTCTGAAATCCATGCTCATTTTGTCCACTTCATCGAGACAGAACACCGGATTGTTGGCGCCTGATTTTTTGAGGGACTGAATAATCTTGCCCGGCATGGCACCGATGTAAGTCCGGCGGTGGCCGCGGATTTCAGCTTCGTCGCGCACGCCGCCGAGCGAGAGCCGGATAAACCGGCGCCCGGTGGCTCGGGCCACCGAACGGGCCAGGGATGTTTTGCCGACTCCGGGGGGGCCCACCAGGCACAGAATCGGGCCGCGCAGCTTTTTGACCAGGGACTGCACCGCCAGGTATTCCAGAATGCGCTCTTTGGGTTTTTGCAGCCCGTAATGATCTTCATCCAGTATTTTTTCGGCATCGATGATATCGATTTTGGTGCGGCTGCGTTCAAACCACGGCAGGCTGATGATCCATTCGATATAATTACGCACCACCGTGGCCTCGGCCGACATGGGCGTCATCAGTTTGAGTTTCTTAAACTCCTGGCGGACTTTTGCGGCGGCTTCCTTGGACATGCGTTTACGCTTGATGCGCTTTTCCAGCTCCTGCAATTCATCGGCGCCTTCGTCTTCGGTGCCCATTTCCTTGCGGATGGCCCGCATTTGTTCGTTCAGGTAGTAATTCTTCTGGGTCTTTTCCATCTGCTCCTTGACCCGGCCCTTAATGCGTTGATCCATTCGAAAGACTTCCATTTCAAGGCTGATCAGTTCCATCAGCAAAGAGAGTCTTTTGCTTAAAGGCGCGGTTTCCAGAAGCCGCTGTTTATCTTCGATTTTAAAGGAGAAGTGGGATGCCGCCGTATCCGCCATTTTAGACAAGTCGGCCATGCCCTCGATTTTGGCCACCAGGTCTTTGGAAATATTCTTATTGAGCCTGGCGTAGTTCGCAAAGCTGTCGCGCACCGACCGCGCCAGGGCTTCGACCTCGGTCTCCCTGCCCAGATTGTCCGGCAGCGGCTCCAGTTCGACCTTGAAATAGTCGTCGGCTTTTATGAACTGGCGGATGCGTGCCCGGGTTTGGCCCTCCACCAGCGCTTTTACGGTGCCGTCAGGAAGACGCAGCAGCTGAAGGACCGTTCCGATCACGCCCACCCGGTGGATGTCTTTTTCCGTGGGGTTGTCGATTCCGGCTTTGTTCTGGGTGGCCAGAAAGATATGCTTTTCTTCGGTGTTCATGGCACTGGAGAGAGCGGCTACAGATTTGGGGCGGCCCACAAAAAGCGGTGCCACCATATGGGGAAAAATAACAATATCGCGCAGGGGCAGCAGCGGCAGCACCTGCGCTTCAGGTTTATTTTCTTCTTCTTTAAAAAAGCGTGTGATGTTAACCATTCTAATATCCGGAATCAATTGGGTTGCAGCCGGCGGCGGCGCATGCCGGCAGATCAATGCCCTGGGTTGTGTTTAGGCCTGCTTTTTGCTCTGCTCGTAAAGCAAAATGGGGTCTTCGCCATTGAGCACCACATCCTCGCCGATGACGCACTCCTTGACATTGTCCACCGAGGGGATCTCATACATGATATCCAGCATGCAGGCTTCCATAATGGCCCTGAGTCCGCGGGCGCCGGATTTGCGCTTGACCGCCTCGCCGGCAATGGCCGTCAAGGCGCTGTCGGTCAGGCGCAGGTTGACCCCTTCCAGTTCGAAAAGCTGCTGGTACTGTTTGACCATGGCATTTTTGGGTTCGGTCAAAATGCGGACCAGGGTCGCAGCACTCAGTTCGTTCAGTGTGGCGATGACCGGCAGCCGACCCAGGAATTCGGGGATCAGCCCGAACTTGATTAAATCCTCGGGTTTGACCTCCTTGAGGGTTTCGCCGATGGAGGCTTCCTTCTCCTTGATAATATTGGCACCGAAACCCATCATTTTGGAGCCCATGCGGCGCTTGATGATGCCTTCCAGGCCGCTGAATGTGCCGCCGCAAATGAACAGGATATTGGAGGTGTCCACCTTGACGAAATCCTGCTGGGGATGTTTGCGCCCTCCTTTGGGCGGAACACTGGCCGTGGTTCCCTCGATGATTTTCAGCAGGGCTTGCTGAACACCCTCGCCGGAGACATCGCGGGTGATGGAGGGGTTGTCCGATTTGCTGGCGATTTTGTCAATTTCGTCGATGTAGACGATGCCGCGTTTGGCCTTTTCCACATCGTAGTCGGCATTCTGCAGCAGGGAAAGAATAATATTTTCCACATCTTCACCCACATAGCCGGCCTCGGTCAGGCTGGTGGCGTCGGCGATGGTGAACGGTACGTTTAAAAACCGCGCCAGGGTCTGGGCCAGCAGTGTTTTGCCGCATCCCGTGGGGCCGATAAGCAGAATATTGCTCTTGTGAATTTCGACATCGGAATTGCTGAGGGTCGAATCGAGCCGTTTGTAGTGGTTGTAGACGGCCACGGCCAGGATTTTCTTGGCGGTCTCCTGTTCGATGACGTATTCGTCCAACTTGATCTTGATCTCCTTGGGTGTCATCAGATTGGCCAGTTCGCCAGCCTCTTTTTCCGTCTCTTCTTCGATGATCTCGCTGCAAAGCTGGATGCACTCATCGCAGATGTAGACCGCCGGACCGGCAATCAGCTTTTTGACCTCTTTCTGATTTTTACCGCAAAAAGAACAAAACAAGTTGTCATTGGGGTCATCTTTTTTTGCCATGATAAGGGTGCCTCCACCTATTCAATTTTGTCCAGGTCATCGCGGTTGCGAATCACATGATCCACTATACCATAATCGCTGGCCTCTTGGCCCGACATAAAATAGTCTCGATCCGTATCTTTCTGGATCTGTTCCAGGTCTTTACCGGTATGCCGTTTCAAAATCTTGTTGAGCGACTCTTTCATGCGCAGAATTTCCTTGGCCTGAATCTCGATATCCGAGGCCTGGCCCTGAAATCCGCCCATGGGCTGGTGGATCATGATACGGGCATTGGGCAGCGCGTACCGTTTTTTGGCGGCTCCGGCCGCCAGCAGCAGGGCGCCCATGCTGGCCGCCTGGCCAATGCACACCGTGGCAATTTCCGGTTTGATGTACTGCATGGTGTCGTATACGGCGAGTCCGGCCGTTACGACGCCGCCGGGGGAGTTGATATAGAAGTTGATATCCTTGTCCGGGTCTTCGGATTCCAGGAAAAGCAGCTGAGCGATCAGCAGGTTGGCCACTTCGTCGTTGATGGCAGTGCCAAGGAAAATAATCCGGTCCTTCAACAACCGGGAATAGATATCATATGCGCGTTCGCCGCGACTGGTTTGGTCAATAACCATCGGAATAATAGGCACGCTCAATCTCCTTTGAATAGATATTATGCATTCTGAACCATGGCGTATAAATCGCTGCACCGTTTTGAAAAGTTAACGAAAACGGTTCGTTGTCGTTTGTATGCCAATATTGCCCTAATTTTCGTCCGCCTCGCTTTTTTCCGCCGGCGCCATGTCTGTGATCCGGCCACTTTCTATGATAAGCTTCAAAACCTTTTTTTCAAGCAAGGTGTGCTTAAAATACGCGAGGCCGTCCTTGTTCTGACTATAGTACCCCTTCAGGTGTTCCACCGGCTGTTGATAAATATCGGCCATTTCCTGGAATCCTTGATCCAGTTCTTCGTCAGAAAGTTCCATTTTTTCCTGGTCTATCAGCTTGCTCAGGATCAGATGGCGGCGGACCTGCTTTTCGGCCGTGGGCCGGTATTGGGCTTCAAGGCCCTCTTTGGTCAGCCCCACATCTTCAAGGGACTTGTTGCTCTGGGCAAAACTGCGTTCGGCGTCGCTGATAATTTGGGCCAGTTCACTGTCCACCATGGTGTCGGGCACTTCAAAATCGGTCTTTTCCAACAGTTTCTGGAAGATCTGCTCATTGAGTTCCTGCTCGGTACGCTTCTGGTAACCTTCAAGCAGGTTTTCGCGGACCTTTTCCTTCAAAGCATCCAGGGATTCAAACTTGTCACTGATGCTGCGGGCGAAATCATCATCCAGTTCAGGGATGATTTCCTCCCGGATTTCATTCAGCTTGACTTTTAAAACCAGTTTTTGCCCGGCCATCTCTTCCTTGTAGTAGTCATCGGGAAAAGTGGCCTCGATCTCCTTTTCCGTATTGACCTGCATGCCAACGAGGCCGTCATCCAGATCCTTGACGAGATGCCCCTCGCCTACTTTCAGTGTGAAATTTTCGGTTTTTTTGGCAGGATCAAATGGCTGCCCGTTCTTGAATCCCTCGTAGTCGATAACGGCCACGTCGCCAATCTTCAACGGTCGATCCGCCTTGATTTTTTCGCGTTTGGTCAGATTTTTCTGAAGCACCTGCAACTGCGCATCGATCTCTTCTTCGGTGGCCTCGTATTGGGTCCGGTTCAGTTCCAGTCCCTTGAATTCAATATCGGCAATGTCCGGATTGATTTCGACGGCGGCATCGAAGGCATAGGCGCTTTGGGCATCCAGTTCGGGCGGGTCCACTTGGGGACTGCCGACAATATTGAGCTCGGTCTCTTTCAAGGCATCGACAAACGCCGATTGGATCAGTTTGCCGGTTACGTCAGCCCTGACATCCTTGCCATAGAGTCGTTCGAGCACCGAACGGGGGGCTTTGCCCGGACGGAACCCTTTGATTTTTGCAGTTTTTTTCAGTTCGCTGTAGGCGCTGTTCAGCTCGCGTACCACTTCATCCTGAGGGACTTCGATGTGCAGGATCTTTTTCACTGTGCTTTGATCTTCGACCGTAACTTTCATGACATATTTACCTTTCTAATAATAAAGCGCCTGATAGAAATCAATCTAAAGGCACTTGGGAATTTGCGCTACCCCCCGTTGTATCCGGCGCCACTGTGTCATCCATTCCTTTTGCGTTTGGTTCGATTGAAAATTCAGTCAGCTGCGGTGGGTACTCTGAAAGCAATCATGCGATATAACGCCTTGGTTGGATGGCTATTTTTGGTGCGAGAGGGGAGACTTGAACTCCCACTCTGTCGCCAGAGCTGGATCCTAAGTCCAGTGCGTCTACCAATTCCGCCACTCTCGCAAAATATATTTATTAGGATGCTGATATACCCTTGACTTTCAACCCCTTTTTATTAAACTGCTTTTTGATAATTTTGGAAAGGTAATATTAAACCGATTGGGTGTCAAGTGAATTCAGACCCATCCCGCAAACCGGCCCTGCCGATTCTCGCAGCCCTCTTGATCTGGCTGGCGGTGGGGCTGCCGCAGGCTTATCCTGTGCGGCCTGCTGCCGCACAGGAGCCGGACCACGGACAGATCAATGTGGTGCTGGATGCCGGCCATGGGGGCATCGATCACGGAGCGAATGGACCCACCGGCTTGATTGAAAAGACAGTCAACCTCGAACTGGCCCGCAAATTGACCCTTGAGTTGGAGCGCCGTTTTCAGGTGACCCTGACACGCAGCGACGATTATCAGTTGCCGTTGCGTCAACGTGCCGCCATTGCCAACCAGGGCAAGGGGGATCTGTTCGTCAGCCTGCACACCGGGGCGGCTTTTTTGCACGCTGTCCGGGGGGTGACCATTTATTACCATTCGCCGCAGGGAGATACCGGCTCTCCGGCGCCGGCCCATCAAGACAGCGCCGACATGCCCCGGCTCTGGCGTGAGATTCAAACCCGCCACATTGCGGCCAGCAGGCGCCTTGCCGAAGCGCTCAAGGAGGCCTTGCTGAAATCGGGCATTGCATCCGAATGCAGAATTCTGGCTGTGCCCCTTCCCCTGCTGGAAGGCGCCGACATGCCGGCGGTTCTGGTGGAGGTGGGGCCCATCACCAATCCCGCAGCCGAAAGCGCCATGCTGTCGCCCAGCGGCCTGGACCTGCTGGCCGGCGCCATCAGCCACGGCATTGCCGGATTTCTGGACCAGCCCGCAAGCCGTGCCAATCCGCAATAGGCGATACGGTTACCGGTCGTTTGCACCCCTGCCGGCGCCTTTGCCATTGCACCGTGCCACCAGTCATGATATGCAGCGGCCATCGTCGGGGCGTGGCGCAGTCTGGTAGCGCACCTGCTTTGGGAGCAGGGGGCCGGAGGTTCAAATCCTCTCGCCCCGACCAGTAAAAAGAAAGGGTTGCAGCGTTTGCTGTGGCCTTTTTTTGTGCATACGTTTTCTTGGGTACAAAATGGGGTACAATAATTTATCGCTTTAAAGTGTCAGGAGCCGAACATGCAGGAAATAACGGCAAGGACCCAATAATTTCTCAAACAATTTTCGTTGGTTTGCTATTATGAGCAAGAAAATTATAGGCTATACGTGGAGCATCATTGATTACACATTAAAAAAATATGGGCGATTGTTATTGTGCCGTTGGGAGGGGTTTTCTCAACTGGCCGGCGATGTTCTGTATCAAACTCAGCTACGGGTTGGATGGCTTCAGATGGCTGGCGGATGAATCGACCAATCGCGTCAGGCACCATTTTTAATTCACACTGGACATTGTTACGTGAGAGGGCTTTGAATAGCGCCTTTATGATGTTATCATATTGGCCTTGAACAAGAATACCAACCATAACCGCCAGGGGTTTCTGTATAGCGTAGGTCCCATCGACAAAACGGCGCATACCTTTTTCACCTCGGTAAGTTGCTATCGAAGAGCTTGATAGTTTCTTAAACTCGAAAGTAATCTCGATAGGCAATTTAGAGCGATTTGAACAGTAAGTGATATCTTTCTTGCTTCGCAGAAAATTCCCATCATTTTCCATATACAGTTCCTGCCCTTCATTCACCCAGAAACCAGTAAGTCCTGATTTCGCTTTCAGCCGGCATAAATAATAATGGAGCAGTTCTGTTAGCTTTGGTTCGTGCTTTGAGTATCGGATTTGTTTAGGAAAAGATTTGGCGATTAGATTCCAAGTTGTCGCCAAGGATTTTGCAGCGGCATGAGTTTCGTCAACTGGTATCATATCCTCCCAAGAATAGTGTTGCCTCACTGGCGCACCTCCCTTCGTTCTACAGCCGAAAGGACACTAAGGACTATGCGTTCAGCGTCCCGATATGCTTCAGAACGAAGCCAGAGTCGAGATAATAGTGGCTTGATTATGTAAATCGTTTCATCCATTCGAATTACTATATCTGTTGCTAAGTGAAGGTTGCGCTGAACTTTCAAAGGTAGCAGTTGACCCTCTCTTAATAACTGTAGCAATTGATCAACAGCTTTGTCGTCAATGGTTGTATCTACTTTTCCCGAGATTATTTTGTTTTTTATGGCAGGGTCAACCCGAACTATACCAAGAGGTCCATGGATCGCCTTTGAATTAACCCTAACACTGACTGCAATATCACCTGTACCTCCGCGCATTTGCCGCCAATTGTGGATTTCTTCATGTAATGCTTTGGCGTAATTATTTAACTGTATTCCACTAGGTCTACGTTGAAGAGGTGTGTCCAAACTCAAAACTGAATTTGGTTGTAAATATGGCGCAATCATCTGAACGGCCTCAATTATACGCTCTTTCTGTGAGTTTGTTAGGCCAAAATATTCGAGAATAAGTGGGTCATAATCAGGCGGGTCATTTGGTTGAGACAAAAACCCAAACTTTTGTTCAAGTTTTTGTGTTTGTTTACTAATATCGTTTACTATTTGCCAAGCAAGTTTTGGATTTGGATGCTGATCTGGATGAATAAATGGCAAGTGCCGAACGTCTTTGAGTGTTATACGCTCACGCTCAAAGTTAATCTGGTATGCTGTCAACAGTAATATATATTGTGCTACGCTTGAATGAAGGTAAGCTGCCAAAAAGCGTAGCAAGGGCTCGTCTTTCTCACTTCCAGCCACTGTTTAAGATCAGGGGCAAACAACATTAACTGATCCGGATTATAGGCTTGAAAGCGAAATTGATTTTTCATAACCACAAAATAGCATAATATAACTATTAATACAATGGCTTATATGACATTTTGTCAAAAATTGAAGCTTGTCGGTTCTCCGACAGGCTCATAGATCCGTAAAATTTTGCATGGACTATTGGTTATACACAAGGTTGTCCTTGAAGAAGACAGTTTCCAAGGATCCACCTGCAAGTCGTTATGATGAAAACAATAATGTGCATTTCCATACAGGAAAAGTCCCGACCCGCGATTTGAGATGCCAGTGAGCCGGGAGATGCATTAGAGCAATCAGCATTTCACACCCTTGGCGATACGTTCACCGATCTCCTTGTCGATGTTGCGCCAATATCTAAACGCTCGCTCTAATAATGGTTCGGACACATCGTTTTTCAGGTTCCCCACCATGTTGGACACCAGCCGGTGGCGCTGGGCGTCATCCAAGACCTCTCTTACCAGGATACCTGGCTGAAAAAAGTCGTCATCATCTTTGCGTTGAGTATAGGCGGCGCGGACGAATTCGCCGTAGGCACTCCAGATAGCGGTTTCGGGATACCGTACGGGGCCGGCCTTGGAGCCGCCCTTCGAATTGAGTGAATAGACAGAATCCGAGACGCTCTCACCGCCAAGTTCACCTGCAAGCCAAATGATGGGTGATGGCGATTTACTAGATAGTACATAAATAAGCATCAATAGTTTTTTAATATTAACTGTTTTTAATATAACCCGATAACAAAATTCAAATAGTCAGAAACCAAATTAATTATTCGTGATAAAGCATTGACCATTAATAGTCAGTTAAAATGCTCTTAGTCGGCGCATTAATTTTCATTTAAAGATAATGATATTGTGATTTCATGGTTTTTTCCGATTCGCGAATTTTAAACATTTATATTTTGTCAAAGTAAATCGAAGAGAATTGATGTTCAAAACTATTCACTAAAGGAGGATTTCCATGCTTAAAAATCTCAAGGTCTCTACTAAAATTGCTATCGGATTCGGAATTGTTATTATTTTTATGCTTGCAGTAAGTTATATCGGTATTAGCGGCATGAACGGAACTGTGGACCGTGTAGTCAAAGCAGATGATACCAACCAATTGGTAAAAATGATTCAGAAAGCGCGCCAACAGGAGAAAAACTTTATCCTTCGAGGTGATCAAGAATACATAGAAAGCGTGAATGAAATAATATCCTCACTAATCAATCAAGCCAAAGAAACCAGGAATAAATTTGATCAGGAAATAAATAAAAACCAGATGGACATTATTGTTTCCGAAGCTGAGGAATATATCGCTGCCTTTAATGAATATGTGAAGGTTGAGAAAGATAAAGCGAAATTGATGGAAGAAATGCGGTCAAGAGCACGTGATGTCATAAAAATATATGAAGAAATCCGTATTGACCAAAAAGAACAACTTTCAACAATCCATAATCTTCAAAAGGAAGGAAGTTTTGCTGTCCACAAAGAATCTCAGTTAAAATTAGAGGACAAGCGGGTTAAAGCGGATGATGCTAATCGAATGATCAAATGGTTTCTTGAGGTGCGTAAGAATGAGAAGGAGTTTATTATTTCCGGAGAACAGGAATATTTGGATTCAGTTAAAGATCTCATGCAAAAAATCAATGCTCTAAGTAACAACCTGGAGCAAAGACTCAAGGAGCCCAAAAATATAGAAAAGGTTAAAACAGCACAGGTTTCTTTATCTGCATATTCTGATGGGCTCAATTCCTTTATAGAAAGAACTGATGGCCAGAAAAAAATCGATCAATCCATGGTTGAGGCAGCCCGTGCCGTACAAGAAGTGTGCGATACCGTTCGATCAGATCAAAAAGCGCAAATGGAATCCCAGATTCGGCGTTCCCATGTGCTGATCTATTCTTTTTGCGGCATTGCTCTGACAATATGTGGATTAGTGGCCATTTTCATGAAACAAATGGTGGGAAACCTTCGTAATATGTTTATTGAAATTACCAATGGTGTGGAAACCCTGGCTTCCTCGTCTACTGAACTTTCCGCTATTTCCCAGCAAATGGCATCTAGCTCAGGACAGTCAGCCGAAAATTCTGCAAACGTGGCAACAGCCGCCGAAGAAATGACAACCAACATGAATTCTGTTTCGGCTGCGGCCGAACAGGCTTCTCAAAATGTGGATATTGTGGCCTCGGCTGCCGAAGAAATGAGCTCAACTATTCAAGAAATCGCCAAGAATACGGAAAAAGGGCGCTCCATTTCTACGGAGGCTGTCAACCAAACAAGCAGTACTTCGCAGAAAATGGAACAGCTCGGACAGGCTGCCCAGGCCGTAGGGAAAGTCACCGAGGCCATAACTGATATCTCTGAACAAACCAACCTGTTGGCTCTCAACGCAACGATTCAGGCAGCGCGAGCCGGTGAAGCAGGTAAAGGATTTGCCGTGGTTGCCAACGAGATAAAGGATCTGGCTCGCCAAACGGCAGAGGCTACGCAGCAGATCCGAAATCAGATAGAAGGCATGCAGAGCTCAACTATCAGCACAATAAAAGAAATTCAGCAAGTAACTCAAATCATCAACGATGTTGATGACGTTGTAGGTAATATTGCATCGGCAATAGAAGAACAGTCCATGGCAACCAAGGAGATTGCAGGTAATGTCGCCCAAGCTTCCCAGGGTATCAGCGAAGTGACCCAAAACGTGACTCAAGCATCAACCGTTTCCGGAAATATTTCTAGGGATATCAATGAGGTGAATAGCGCATCACAAGAGATTGCCAACGCAAGCTCGCAGGTCCGCTTGAGTGCCGAGGAACTCTCCACTCTATCCGAACGCTTGAAAGAAATGGTTGGGCAGTTCAACATTTAACTCTGTGGTTAGGATTCATATGGTTTGCCGGGCATTGTAAACAATTTACTAAAATGAAAAGGCTAACGGAAATATTAAAAAAGGCCAAGTTAAGCAATAAGCCTGATCATGGTAAGGGGAACCACTCCCTATCAAATTATCAAGTTGATTTCAAAGCCACGGTCGTTGGCTGGGGGGGGGGGGCTTTACCCCCCCCCTTTCGATCCAGACGCGATGAGTACATAAATACCATACAATGCTCTGTCTGGTAAAAACATCGTTATCACGCAGCCTGGGAAAACGGTTGAGGCAACCGAAGGAGACCTCATCCGGAGGCCAAATCGGCGGTAGTTGCCTCGTTTACGATGTCAGCCAGAGTTTAACCTTGGACTTGAATTGGACATTGTGTTTTCGGCGTTTGTTGGTCATGCCAGCCCCTTTCAGATTTTGCTGTCTTGTGGCTTAACTCATTCTCCGATTTCAAGGGCTCACCGCCGCATTGGCTTAATTAGATCCATCAACATAAATTCAATACTGAGCGCTATCCGGGAGTTAATGAAAATGGGAAATCCGAATTTATGTGTCTATAATATGTTGGCAAAAAATTATGACTTATCTATGTGTAAGCAGAAAAAATGCGATAATTGTAAAGTAATTTTTAAAGCAGCAGGTGTTTTAGGGGTATTATTCGAAGAGAAGAGCGAATCATTGGTTGATATTAGTGATTCATTTTGTAAAGCTTATAATCTTAAAAGATCAAAAGTTCTCAATAAAAATGTATTCGATACAGCCCTTTTGGTAAACAGCAAGACATTAAATAATATAAAGCGGCTATATTCAGGAATCGATTCCTTTCAATTGCGCTTCTGTATAAAATCTGAAAAAAAACTTTTTCTCAACTATGTCGGTACGTTTAATACTTTTTCAATTAATGGGAAAAAATTGGTACAATGTTTTCTTGTTCCTGATATTAGTATTGATAAGAAGGAGCTATACTCTAATCAAATTGAAGTTCTTGAATGTTTAATTCAAAATCTAAAAAAAAAGAATGGCATACTTAAAAGCGAAAAGGATGCGTTACAGAAATATCTATCCAATAAAGTTGACATTTCAATTAAACCGTTATTAGACAAAATTGAGCAAGTCAATAAAAATAGGACCATAGGCTTATACTTACAAATTGTGAAGGAAACCATAGATGATGTTTTTTATAGTATCGATTCTGTAGATAAGAGTTTTGTTGATAAATTAACATCCAACGAAAATACCATTTTGCACCTTATTAAAAGAGGTAAAGGCAGTAAAGAAATTGCAGAAATTCTAAATGTTTCCTTAGCGACTGTTTCTTTTCATCGTTACAAAATACGAAAAAAACTAGGTTTAACCCACAAAAAAATAAGTTTGTTAAGCTTTGCTAGGAAAGAAAATCAGATTTTCATATATTTTTAACCTTGTGCGACACGATTTATTGGTTTCCACATGCTTGAGTTGGCAATAATGATTCCTTCAGCGTTTCTTCAGGCTCGTAGCCGAGATTCCCGTGGTGAGGGTTGTCGTTATTTGCCTTTATTTTTGCATGCCCCGCAATACCATTGAGACCAATCGCTGAATCAGCCATCGGCACTGAAATGGCCGGATTCTCTTTCTGATCTTGACACATCCTTATTCCTCACATAAAAAATAAACTTTATGTCAAGGTCCATATTTGGTTTCTCACCCAATCGTAATTAATGGAGGAATGATCATGGCGGATTTTTTTATCAATGTATTTTTAGATGATGCAAAGCTTAAATCGATTGAGGCGGCCGGCTTAACGGACAAAATCGCGGATATTAATGGTAAAAAAGCTGTCCAGGTCGAGATGACCAAGAAAGAGCAAAAGAAGCTGGTCAAGGGTTTTACCGATTTGAGCTTCGATTCCAACAATGCCTGTGTTCTTCCTGAGGAGGCGGAGGCTAAGCTGCTGGATATTATCGCAGATATGAAATCACTGGATGTGATGAAATTTGCGATTATGAAGCTGTACAACCCCTTGGCCGGCAAAGCACCCCGTGCCGCTATGCGCTAGCCGTTCGGGTTTTTGATGAACGGCTTAATTGGGCCCGGCTTTGGGTCGGCCCTGAAAAGGCCCATGGTTGCAAAACAAAGATCGTTACGAGCCGGGAGTGACAAGTTTCCGGTTGTGGGTGGCGTTGTGCGCGGATTTGATTTTATATACCGACAGAATTCCACAACGCATCGCTCGTAAATCACAATGCGTCACCGATTTTAAGGCGTCTGATCTGGCCCCAAAGAGCAGGTTTCGCGGATTAATAAAAAGGTCCCTTGGCAGTCTCGGCAAAGGGGCCTTTTCATTTCAATGTTCTATCCGAAAGTTTCGATTGAACATCCTGGGCCCCATGCAATGGGGCTGAATTTTCCCGGGCAAGACCGTTATGGGCGTCAAAGGGCTTCCAGTACCAGGTCTTCAGGCGGGTGTAGCTGCCGGACAGGGTTACTTTGGCGTTTTCCACCAGGGCATAGAGGGTGGGCACGACCACCAGGGTGAGCAGGGTGGCGATCATCAAACCGAAGGTGACCACCGATGCCATGGAGCGCCACCACAGGGTAGATTCACTGGTCCAGGAGATGGCCAGCTTGTGAAAGTCATAGGAGACACCGGTGATCATGGGCAACAGGCCCAGAATGGTGGTGATGGCGGTGAGCGCCACCGGCCGCAGGCGCGTGGCGCCGGCGGCGACCACAGCCGCGTTGAGGGTCATGCCCCGTTCACGTAGTTTGTTGATGTAGTCGATGAGCACGATGGCGTTGTTAACCACCACGCCGGCCAGGGAGAAAACACCCACGCCCGACATGATGATGCCAAAGGGCGAGCCTATCACGAACAGCCCGATGAAAGCCCCGCCAAGGGAGAGGATCACCGAGGTCAGGATGATGATGGGCTGGCTTACGGAATTGAACAGGGTCACCAGGATCAGAAAAATCAGCAGGACGGCCACTATGAAAGCCTTGCCCAGAAAGTCTTCGGATTCCTGCTGGAACTCGTTTTCTCCCGTGAATTTGATGTGATATCCGGCCGGCAGGGGAAAATCGGCCAGCAGCGCTTCGGCCTCGGTCCGGGCCTGGGCGGCGGGCACTTTGGTTTCATCCACATCGGCCCGGACGGTGACCACCCGGTCGTGGTTGATTCTGACGATATCGCCCAGGCTTCCCGAGTAGTCGATGGTGGCCAGGGTGGTCAGAGGCACCATGATGCCTCCGGGAGTGGGAATCATCAGTTTGTGCAGCACGTCGGTGACTTGGCGGTCAGCTTCGGCCAGGGTCACCACGATATCGTAGTCCTCGTCGCCCTCATAGAAAGAGGAGACATCCACACCATTATATGCCGTTTTGAGGGCGGATCCGATCTGGTTGGTGGTCATGTCGTACAAAGCGGTCTTCTGGCGGTCGATGCGCACGCGCACCGAGGGCAGACCACCCACAAAGTCATCGCGCACATCTTCTGCATGGGGAATTTTTTCAACGACGGCCCGGATTTGTTCGGCCAGGGCGCCTAAGCGGGCAAAGTCGTCGCCTGAAATTTCAATGTTGATGGGAGCACCGGTGGGCGGGCCTTCCTCCTGCTGAGCCACGGTGACCTGGGCGCCGGCAATGTGCCGCACGCGCCGGCGAATGATTTCGATATCCCGGGTGGTGGGCGTTTTGCGATCTTCGAAGTCCAGAAACTGGATGCCGATGTGGTTAGGCAAATTGGAGCTGAAGGAGAACCCGCTGCCGCCCTGCACCACATTGGCGTAGATGTGTTCGATGTTGTTCAGGTCGGTTGGCGCCTGGAACGTTTGGCCGTCGGCCGTCTCATGCGCCATGGGAATATAGGCTCCGGGGTAGTCCGATAGGGCTGGCTGCCCGGTATCTGCGGACCAGCGGCCGCTGAGGGACATTTCCACCTGTCGCGCGACTTTGTCCACGTAGGCCAGGTCGGCCCCTTCGGGCGGGTCGATGTTGACGTAGACCGATTTGGGGTCGATGGCCGGGAAGAATTCGATGGGCTTTTCGATGCCCACAGCCAGGTACCAGATCTGGAAAAGAATCACCAGCACCGCAAAGGAGATGCCCAACACGGTAAGTTTGTGGTTCAAGGCCCCCCGCAGCATGGCGGCGTAAGTTTTGAGAATGGGCCCGCGGATGGCGATGGGTTTTTCACCCTCCTGCTGTCGCGGGGTTTCCTTTTCCGTCTGGTTTGCCGCGCCCCTGGGAGTTTTGATTTTCATGAAGATGGCGCACATGGCCGGGTTGATGACCAAAGCCACGAACAGGCTGGAGGTCAGGGTGACCACCAGGGTGATGGGCAGGTATTTCATGAATTCACCCATCAGGCCGGGCCAGAAAATCAGCGGCGCAAAGGCGGCCAGGGTGGTCATGGTGGAACCGATCACCGGCCAGGCCACCTCCCCCGCGGCCTGCATGGCCGCCTGGATTCGCGGCACACCCTGTTCCATGTAGCGGTAAACGTTCTCCACGATGACAATGGCATTGTCCACCAGCATGCCCAGGGCCAGGGTCAGGGAAAAGAGCACCACCATGTTCAAGGTGATGCCCATGGCCTGCAGGACCGTGAAAGAAAGCAGCATGGAAAAGGGGATGGCCAGACTGACCAGCAGGGCGTTGCGCAGTCCCAAAGCAAACAGCAGAACCGCCACCACCAGGATCAGCCCGGTGATGATGTTGTTTTCCAGGTCGGCCACCATCAGCCGGATATCTTTGGCCTGGTCCATCATTTTGGTGATGCGCGTGCCCTCGGGCCAGGAGGGCTGGCTGCGTTCGATCAGCGCATCGATCTGGTCCGCAATCTGGATGATGTTTTCGCCCACGCGCTTTTTGACAGCAATGCTCACCGCGTCGATGCCGTCCAGCCGAGAGCGGCTCTGTTCGTCTTTGAGTCCGTCGACCACATGGGCCACGTCCTTCAGATAGACCGGCTGTCCCTGATGGGTTGCAACCACCAGCGTCAGGATCTCTTCCGGTGTTTCGAACTCGCCGGGAACCCGCAATTGGTAGCGTCCGTCGCCCAGAGTAATGGCCCCGCCGGAGGTGTTCTGGTTTTCACTGGAGACCGCCTGCTGAAGGCTGGTGATGGGAATGTGGTAGTAAGCCAGTTTATCGGCATCCACCTCAACGCGGATTTCGCGCTCGCGGCCACCGGTGACTTCCGCTTCCAGCACGCCGGGAATGGCTTCGATGTCATCTTTGAAGTCATCGGCGATCTTTTTCAGGCAGCGCGGTCCGCAGGTGCCGTACAGAGAAAAGGTGACGATGGGCATTTCCGAGAAATTGACTTCATAGACCGAAGGCTCGTCTTCCAGGTCGGTGGGCAGATCGGGCTTGGCCTCGTCCACCTTGTCCTTGACCTTGGGCAGGACCAGATCGATGTCGGTGCCGGGGATGAACTCCACGTCGATCTGGGACATCCCCTCGGAGCTGACCGACTGAATATTCTTGACCCGGTCGAGACCTTTGAGTTTTTTTTCTATCTTGATGGTGATGCCGGTCTCGATATCCTCGGCCGACACGCCCTTGTAGTTGGTCTGCACAAATACATGGGGGATGGTGATGTCCGGCGAGTTCTCCCGCGGCAGGGAGACATAGCTTGATATCCCGACGATAAAGATGATCAGCGCCAGAACCATTACACTGGTTCGTTTGGTTACGGCGGTATCGGATAAAATCATCGCTCCAACTCCTTGGGATCATGAACGGTGCGCAGTATCTGTACCGGGCCGCCGTCCTTGACATCCTTCTGGCCCACCACGATCACTTTTTCGCCGGGGTGCAGGCCATGGGTCACCTGTACCTGCCAGCCTTCCTGGATGCCGGTCTTTACCGGCGTCAGGCGGGCCACACCGTTGTCGGCCAGGTAGACGGCCTGGGCTCCCTTGGTGTTGACCAGAGAAAACAGGGGCACCGCCAGGCCGTTGTCCACCTGGTATTTGACGATCTCCACGCGGGTGAACATGCCGGGCAGGATTTCGCCGGCAGGGTTGTCGACAGCCACTTCAAGGCGGTAAGAGCGCGCCAGGGTCTGGCTGGATTTGGCCAGGTAGTGCTGGCGGCCTTCAAAGAGGCTGCCGCCGAGGGCTTCGATGCGCACCGTGAAGCGGTCCACGCGCCGCACGGCATCCACATCCGATTCCGGGATGCTGACTTCCACTTTGACCCGGTCGATCTGCAGAATGTCGGCCACCGGATCGGCGTCGTTCATGAACTGGCCGTTTTCGATGTGGACCCTGTCCACAAGTCCGTCCATGGGCGATTTGATGGTGCAGCGCGCCAGGTTCAACGCGGCCGTATCCATATTGGCGCGGGTGGTTTCCAGCCCGGCCAGGGCATCATCCAGCTGACTGCGGGTGGCCAACTGGTCCTGGAAAAGGGCCGCTATACGTTCGTGGGTGGAACTGGCCGCCCGCCAGGCCGCCCGGGCTGAGTTGTAGGCATTCTGGTAGTCGCGCGGATCAATGAGTGCCAATACATCTCCACTGCGCACTTTCTGACCTTCGGTCACTTTTTTGGCCACGATCTTGCCGCGTACTTCGGCCACCACGGTCAGCTCGACCCAGGGGCGCACGACCCCCGGCAGACTGATCTGCTGTCGGATGGGGCCGGGCACAAGTTCCAGGGCCACCACGTTTGTGGGCGCTTTCACGCCGACCGGCGTGTCGCGCTTTTGTGCTTTGATGATTTCGCCCTGGCTGTTGATCCAGCTGTTCATTATAAATATGATGCCCACCAGCACAATCAAAGACAGCAGCGGCAGCATGGCCCACAGGCGGCGCAGCCACGGTCTGTTTCGCAAGGTGGTTTCAGGGGGGGACGGTTGTTTTTGCATGATACTGTTTCCTGTCTGATGATCAATTAAGTGCCAGTCGTTCCCGGATGCCGTTCAGAAAAATCCCGGTGCTGCGCTCCAGTTCCAGGGCCGTCAGCTGAAGGTTGTAGCGCGATTCCGACAGCTGGCGCTCAGCTGTGACCAGCAGGGTATTGGCATCCATGACATCCACACTGTTGGCCATGCCGTGTGCAAACAGTCGGATGACCGCAGCATAGTTCTCGGTGGCATAGCGCAGGCCTGATTCAAAGGACTGGATGACGCTTTTCTGGGTCTGCCGGTTGCGCCAGGCCTGTTCCACTTCGATGGCAACACTGCGCCTGGCGTCTTTGAAGGCCAGCTCGGCTTGTTTGCGGCGCGCCCTGGATTCGCTGACCTGGGAACGGCGCAGTCCGCCATCGAACAGATCAAAGGTCACGCCGGCGCCCAGATAGCTGCTTTCATCCAGGTAAGGGTCGGGATCCTGTTCCAGCCGCATCCAGGCACCTTCAACACTCAACCGCGGCCAGAGGGCGCCCTTGGTATACTTCACCTGATTGGCGGCGATGGCTTCACCCAGGTCCAGGCTTTTCAGTTCGGGGCGATTGGCGTCGGCCAGGCGTTTTAGCCCGTCCAACCCGGCGGTTTCCAGGCGGGCTGGCGGCGACTGGCATTCGACGATCTCAAAGGAGGTTTCGATGCCTGTCAGGCGTCCCAGAAAGGCCCGCGCCAGATGCAGGCCGTTTTGGGCCTGGATCAGTTCCGCATTGGCGACGGCCAGCTCGGCTTCGGTGCGGAACAGCTCGGTCTTGGCCGCATCACCCAGTTTCAGCCGCCTGGAGGCCGCATTTTTATGGGTTTGCAAGCGTACCACGTTGGCTTTGGCGATTTCCACCGCCTGCTGGGTCTTGGCCACATCGAAAAAAGCCGAGGCCACATTGAAAAGATAGGTCGCCCTGGCCGAATCCAGGTCGGCGCGACTTCGATCGATACCCTGTTCGGCAATACGCAGGGCCGTGAGCTCACGTCCATTGAGGGTGAAACTCTGGCCCAGCCGGACGCCGTAGCTGGCATCCCACAGGGGCTGAAGCGTTGTTGTGCCGGCGCTCTTTTCTTCGCTGTACCGTCGGTAGTCGCCGAAGGCGGTCACCGTGGGCATCAGCACAGACAAGGCCTGTTTGCGGGTGTATTCAGCAATGGAGACCGCCTCCCGGGCGATACCGATCTGCTCGGCGTGCGCCAGGGCGGAACGGTAGAGCTCATCCAGCGTGTATCGGGCATCCACGGCATGGGCTGGCGACGCCGGGACGTGCAGGCCGATCAGGACCAAAATTGAAAATATCAGAGTAGATGTTTTCATGATGATGCGTTCAGGTTATCTTTTTGGATTGAAGGTGGAACCGGATCTGTGCCTTCTGCCTGCCCGGACCGAAGCAACGGGGCCAGGTTTTGCATAAAGAAAGCAACCTGCCGGCTGATGTCGATGTAGTCTTCGGCAAACAGACTGGTGAGTGCCATGCCGTCCAGGAAAGAAAGAAAGGTGATTGAAATCTTGTCGGCGTCCCTGGCGATCTCCGGCTTGAGCTGCCCCCTGGAGACGCCGGTCAGCAGAATATCGGCGATGGCGCGGATAAACTTCTGGTGCACCTCGCGGATGAAGTGCTTTCGTGTATTGAATACGCCGCCTTCCGTGATGGTCTGCATCAAAATTTCAAAGTTGAAGCGCTGAATGGATTGAGCCGGATACTCCTGGCACTCCAAGAATTCATCAGCGATGCGCTCCAGGCGCTCAATAGGATCGGCGGTTTGGGCGCAAATCTCCCGGATGTCGTTGAGCCATCTTTCGAAGGCCTCCTGCACCGCTGCGACAAAAAGCTCCTCCTTGTTCCGGAAATACTCGTAAATCGTACTTTTTCCAATCCCGGCGGCCGCTGCGATATTTTCCAGGCTGGCGGAGACAAAACCTCTCCGGGTGAATTGATCCAGCGCCGCCTGGGCAATCACCCTGGCCTTGTCCGCCCTTTTGGTTGTGGTGTATTCCATTCGTGTCGAACCCCTTTCCGAATCAAGGGTCGCAAAATAGAGCGATTTAAATGCGTTGTCAATAATTTTTATATATAAAAAATTCAATTAGATATTATTTATTGATAAAAAAAATATATTTTTTCCGACCCATCAGTCGGTGTTTTGTTGGACGAAAAGCCGCTTTTTAGGCAGCTTGTATGCCCCGAATCCATGGTCGGGTTGGCCGACTGTAATATCTGGTCTGTTGGTCCGGAGGCGGAGCCCGAGAAATGGGCCGGAATTCTCCATACGATTAGGCTGGAGGTGCTATGGCCATCGATGACTTTAAAGGTCAAAAATGCCAAGACATCGATGTCCTGGCATTTGGCAGTTAACCATTAAATTTCGCTATGTACGATTTTTAAATTCTTGTTCTGAAAAAAGATTCATCCAGATTGCATTCCGGGAGGTTCGATTGCAAACCCTCAGGCAGGTCTATTTTAAAAGCATTGATGGTCATTGAGATAAGGGTGTAGTATCCAAGAATCCCTACCAGGTCGACAACGGCTTCATGGCCGAGCAATTTCTTTGCACGATTATAGATTTTGTCATCTATCTGGCGGGCCAGATGAAGGCTGGCGGCGATATCGTGGATGACCGCTTCATCATCGGCTGTATACACGGGTCTGTGGCCGGTTCGGATCGACTCGATGATGGTCGGGGAAATTCCTGCCCTTTCTGCAATGGGTCGATGGGCCCACCATTCAAATTCAGCAGACCAGATGCGCGCCGTCAGCAGGATGGCGAGTTCCGAAAGGCGCGGCGGCAATATCGTGTTGAAACGGACATAGCGGCCTAGTTCCTGTGCTCTGTCGGCAAACTCCGGCCGATTCAGCCAGACAGCCAGCGGTCCTCTAACCTGGCCACGCGGACCGGAAACGATTTTATCGAAGACCCGGCGTTGTTCCGGTGCAAGCTGTTCGTAATCCTTTTGATCAATTCTGCTCATTGTCCTGTTCTTTCGGTGCTTCCAATCGGGCTGATCACGGCTTTTCGGTTTCGACATACGGTGCCATGCTGGAGGTGGCGTCGGGCCTCTACAACGGGAATTTAGTCGCAGCGGGCCGTCATGCCGCCATCGACGATAATTTCCGTACCTGTTATGAAACGCGCTTCATCCGAGGCCAGAAACAACACCGCATAGGCAACATCCCTTCCATCTCCCATGAAGCCGAGTGGAATTCGTGCCAGGCGCTGAGCGAGCAGAGCGTCGACATTGCCGCTGGTCCGCTGGCCGGCCAGACGCGCTTCCACCATGGGCGTGTGCATCTGCCCGGGGACCACCGTGTTTACCCGGATGCCCTTTGCCGCATATTGAACCGCCAAGACGCGCGAGAATTGTATGACCCCGGCCTTGGTGGAGGCATAGCCAACCTGGGCGGCGCCCGTCCAGCGAATAGCAGATGTGGAGGAGGTGTTGATAATTGCTCCTCCTGTTTTTTCCATCACAGGGATGATATGCTTGCAGGCTAGAAATACGGTTTTCAAATTATGATCCACCTGGGCATCCCAGGCCTCCTCCGAGAGTTCAACCGGCCCTCCTGGCAACGACCCTCCGATGTTGTTTACCAGAACATCCACACGACCATACGCTGAAAGGCATGCATTAGCCATGAGCTTTACGGCAGCAGATTCCGTCATGTCACACGCGTAAAGGGTAACGTCCCCGCCGAACGCTTCGATTCGCTGCTTTGTTTCTTGCATGGCTTCGAGCGACTTGTCCACGGCGAAGACCCTGGCCCCGTGCTCTGCGAACAGAACCGCCGCCGCTCGCCCGTTGCCCCAGCCCGGCCCAACGCAGCCGGCGCCTGAGATAATAGCAACTTTGTCCTGAAGTCTTTTCATTATGGACATGCAATCCTTCTTTTTTACTTCTTGGAACGACGGTCTATAGCGACGAAACGATCCATCCTGCGGCAGATTTATCGGTTGAGCAGCCCGCCTTTTTTGTAGATATTCATCTGAATATCGGAGAAAAATCCCTGGACCGTTTCGCCGGATGGAAGTTCGATTCTGGCGGTTTCCAAATCGACAGTGATCATTTGTCCTGTCTCGAGTCCAGTTCCAATAAGTTTGGCAGTGATTATCGGGAACCCTCTGTTAATTGCGTTGCGCTCATAAATGGCTCCGAAGGACTCGGCGATGATGCATGCAATTCCCAGGCTTGTGAAGCAGTCGACCGCCTGTTGGCGCGAGGATCCGGCGCCGAAATTATTGGACACCACCACGATGTCGCCCGGCTGCGCTGAACCGGCGAAGTCTTCGTATCCCTCGAGATTGTCAAAAGTGTATTGGCCCATCTGCTTGATTTCGGTAATGGTCAGGTAGCGGTTATGGTAGATCATGTCGGTGTCGATGTTGTCTTGGTCGATGATCCAGACTCTTCCCGAGAACCTAGTGAATTTGCTGACTTTCGGGGCGGTTGGTTTGTCGCTTGCCGCAACTTCGTTCCGGCCCCTGGCAAAAACCGCCGGGCGGGAAGGAATCGCGTCGGCCGTTGCCACAGCGCCCGCGATAGCGGAGGCGGCCGCTGTGGCCGGAGATGCCAGGTACACTTCGCCCTTGCCCTGTTTACCTGCAAAGTTGCGATTCCCCGTACTGACAGTAACCTCTCCGGGACCATTTTGCCCGATCTGACCGGCTGCGCAACCGGCGCAGCCAGCGTTTCCTATCAGGGCACCGGCTTTCTTGAGTATTGCTATAAGTCCTTCGTCCAGGCAACGATTCCAGATGGCGTCCGTACTCGGCACCACCTTGAGCACTACGCCGGGGGCAACTTTCCGGCCCTTTAGTACTTGTGCGGCGGTCGCTATGTCCTCATACCGTCCATTGGTGCACGAACCGATCAACGCGGAGTCGATTTTCGTTCCGGCCAGGGTCTTGACTTCGACGACGTCTTCAGGGTGTCCTGGACGCGATATCAAGGGGAGGAGGCCATCTACATTGATTTCGAATACTTGCGCGTAAGCCGCATCTGGATCAGCGAACACGGGTGCTGCTTGGTTGCCGCTTGCCCTGGAGGTGTACGCGATCACCTCGCCGTTCGGCGGGAAAATGGCGGTGATGGCCGCTAATTCCGTGGCCATCGATGCTATGGTGATCCGTCCGTCAAGACTGAGCGGGGCCACGATATCTCCGTAGAACTCGGCGGCGCAACCAAGAAGGGTTTTGGCCCCCAACTGCCTGAGCACTGCCAGCACAAGGTCCTTGGCCGTGGCCCACGCTGACGGCATTCCTGTCAAGATCAATTTTACCGACGGTGGCACTTTGAACCATACCCGGCCGTGGGCCCAGGCGTGGGCGATATCGAGATCACCCATCCCCTGGCCAAAGGCGCCGATGGCGCCCACGATGTTGGCATGAGAGTCGGTGGACACGAAAGTCGCCCCGGGTACCACAAGTCCGCCATCAATGGCCAGATGGGTCCCGATCCCCTTGTCCACGTCGAATACTCCTATGTTTCGCTGGCGCGCGAAAATACGGCAGATTTGCTGGTTTTTGGCGTAATTTTGGTCCGATCCACCCGGATTGCAGTCGAAGGTGAAGTACGTTCTGCTCTTATCGTCGACCCCGAGCCCGTTGTTCAGAATATTGCGGACTACATTGGCGCCGCCAAAATCGCGGGCCACCCGAGTGTCGATTTTGATATCCACGAAATCACCTGGCGACACTTTCCGGCCGCAGTGGGTCCCTATGATTTTTTCGATGATAGTCATGCCCATAACGGCTATCCGTTCTATTCGATCAGTTCCCCGCTGTTTTTCATGACCAGCGGATTGAAAGTGGCGAAGTCGGCCTGGTGGATCAACACCGTTTCGATGACCTGCGGACGTCCTTTGCCCTCCGCGGCATGATAGGCGATGGTGTTGAGCGTCCTTTCATCGCAGCCGGCCGCCGCGGCCAGAACCGTCCCGGAGATCGGGTGCCGCATGCACCTGCCCGAGAGACTGGTTGCGAAATTACCATTGGCGTCTTTTGCGGTTGCGACAAGCTTGCCGACATCGTGGAGAATGGCGCCTGCAACAAGACGATCGAAATCGATGATATACGGCATCTTCCGGTAGGCTGCCTGCTGAGACTTTCCCAAGGCATAAGCACCCTCGGTAACGGCGATGGTATGCTCGATGAAGTTTACACCATGAGTGTCGGTGAGCAGGGTGAACGGCAGGGTCTCGATTTCTTCGATGCTGTTCCATCCCCCCTGACTGCAGGCTGCATGCCATGTGGTCACGACTTTTTCGCGTAGCTCCGGGCTGCCGATCTTTTTTAGCTGTTTCCGGAAACGCTCCTCGATATCCGCTTTACTGATCATTTGATCCTCTTCGACGATTTGAACTTGTGTTTGTATATGCAGGCAAAGTGATTTTTACATTTGTCATGGGGAAAGGCGCATTCGGCCATGGATTCGGGTGTGCCGCTGGTTCCCGCACCTTTCAGTGCTGCGGCGATATCGAAAATAGTCTTGACCTCCGATTTTTCGCCTTCGATTAACATCGTTGTGGCGCCTTCGGCGCCCATGACACCTCCTCGACCGATGACCGTGCAGTTCACCTGGGCAAGCAACTTGATGGCCTTGTCTTCCGATATGATTCGGCCGCTGACGGGCGTCAATCCGACAGCCATCCCCATGGCCCAGCGAACACCTTTGCGGGCCACACTGGGGATCGTCTCCGTCAGAGAGCCGGGCACCAGCTTTTCCAGACCGGCGGCGATAAACACGTTCGGAATTTCCGCCAGCATTCCTGAGATGATGATTCCCGGGCCGCCACCCAGGGGTGCTCCATACATCATGGCCGCATTTCCGAATACATCTATTGCGTTGGCTCCGATGACGGCCACGTCATGGGCTTTGAGACCGGCAACGGTGGTTTCCAGAGACGCCTCTGCGTCCAGAAGGATGCCCTTTTCAATCACCGCGCAGTGGAAGCCGCCGCTGTATTCTCTTCCCGTTTTAGTCCCCTGAGGCGAAATCCTTCCCGAGATTCGCATAGGGCGGTTGACAAGTTCCTCTGCCAAGGCGGAAACGGTCGTGCCGCCCTTCAGGAATATCTTTCCTTTGCTCAATGCCGTCCGGATGGCCGGATGGCCGGCCAGCCCCTTAGCAATCATTCTTTTGGCCTCGTTGACCGTGAGTGTGATTTGGGCTTTCATCTGCGTTTTCTCCAGTGAATGGGCGTGTGGCCGTCCCATGCGGTCCAATTTCCCTATGGGTCAATCACCGTACTTTTTACGGATTGTTGTTTGCGGCAGATATTTTTTTTCCATTTCCTTATACCCGGGCAGGCCGACAAAACGGGTGTAGTCCTCGAAGGCGGTCAACCACTCTTTCTGCCCTTCCAGAATACCGGAGGGAGAATGCTTGAGGGCTTTGAAAAACGCAAGACACGCCTTGTGCATGACCAGTATGGAGGCGACCGGAAGGCTTACCCGGGCAACCCCCATCTGTGCCAGTTCCGGGATGGGAATCAGCTCTGTTTTGACGCCCGTTACGGCGTCCATCAGGTTCACCGAGACAGGGCCATTGATTTCTGCGACGGCTTTTTCGATTTCCTTTCGCGATTGGATACCATCGATGAAAACCAGGTCCGCTCCGGCCTCGAGATATCTGTTACCTCGGGAGATGGCCTCGCCCAGCCCTTTGTGCTGATAGCTGTCCGTACGCGCATTGATGACCAGGTCCGGGTCGAGTTTGTCGCGGACCGCGGAGATGGCTTTGATTTTACCCGCCATCTCCGCAGACGAAATTACTTCCTTGCCCTCCATGTGGCCACAGCGTTTCGGGAATACCTGATCTTCGATATTCAAGCCGGCGACGCCCATGCGGATCAGCCGTTCCACATTCCAGGCTGCGTTGATTGCATTGCCGCCGCCGGTGTCAATGTCGGCCATGACTGGAATGTCGACTGCCTGGGTGATGTTCCAGGTAGCAGACAGGATATCGTGCATTTGCATTACACCCACATCAGGTTTGCCGAGCCATGATCCTGCCAATCCGAATCCACTGATCTGCACGGCTTCAAAACCTGCTGACGCAACAATCATCGCGCTAAGTGCATCATGACAGCCTGGAACAACAAGTGCTCTTCTTTCGTTTATTTTTTCCTTTAGCAGCGTACTGTTACCGGCCATGTGCCAATCCTCGCTTAAAGGGAATGATATTGAATAAACGGGTTGTCTTCCCGTTTGCGATAAAACAGACTGCCTTTGAATGCTTCGTTTTCGGTATCCGGGAAATCAGACCGGAAATGGGCGCCCCTGCTTTCTTTTCTGACCAGTGCCCCGCGGGCGATCAATTCCGCCGTGGAAACCATGCTTTTGAGTTCATAGAAAGAGACGATGTCCGAGACCGATGCTATCCGCACGTGGTTTAGCTCACCGGAAACGGACGCGATTTCAGCGAGCGCTTTATGGCAGGTTGCATCGCTGCGGATGATGGATAAATTCTCCCATGTGAATCTGCCGACGTGTTTCTTCAATTCCGACACGGTGATATCTCCCTTTCGAAACGGTTCGATCTCTACAGCGGGCAAATTTGGAAGGGTTTTTCCTTCGGTGACATGTGCCTTGGCCTGGTTTCCGGCAATCATACCGAAGACAATGGTTTCGGTGAGGGCATTTCCTCCGAGTCGGTTGGCGCCGTGAAGACCGCCCACCGACTCTCCGCAGGCCAGCAGCCCCGGTAGGTCTGTTTCACAGTTTTCATTGATGGCGACCCCTCCCATGAAAAAATGGGCGGCCGGGGATATGGGAGCAGGGTTTTTTGCCAGATCAAGGCCCGCTTTTTTCAGAAGCCGCATCAGTTCCCCGTAACGCTTCTCCAGGACGTGGGGATCGATGTGGCAGCAATCCATAAAGACACAGCCGTCGTTACCCCTTCCCGCCTTTATTTCGCTGTAAATGGCCCTGGACATCACATCGCGGGTGGCCATGTCCGCCTTATCGTCATAATTCTGCATGAACCGCTGCCCCAGTGCATTTCTTAAAACCGCTCCCTCACCGAAAAGGGGGCTGGAGACGGTCACCTTGACCGGTGAGAACATCATCGAAGGGTAGAACTGCACGAACTCCATATCCCGCAAGGTGGCTCCGGCCTCATAGGCCAGACGGAAGGAATCTCCGGTCATATCTTGGGTGTTGTTGGACCTGCCGTAAACCCATCCGCCGCCGCCGGCACTCAGGATCACGCAACCGGCTTTGAAGGTAACCACCGTTTTAGACTTCTTGTCGATCCCGCAGGCCCCGAAAATCCTGCCGTCTGCCGACAGCAGTCTGATGATGGCTGTAAAATCGACGATGCGGACACCGGCCCGCTTGGCTGTTTCGAGCATCGGAAGCGTGAGCGACAACCCGCGTGTCAAGTACGGGTACCGGCTGAAATCCGCTGTGAGTGTCCGGGCCACTGAGTGGCCCGGGGCATGTTTCCAGACCAGGTGCTCTTCGTGCTTCTTGAATTGGACGCCGCAGGCGGAAAGCTTTTCCACTAGCCTGGACGATCCGCTAATAAATTTCTCGACGATATGCGGATCGTTGATTGCCTTTCCGGAGGTATAAGTGTCCGTCCGGAACAGGTCGATGGAATCTTTCATTTGCGAAAGCGGGGACCACACCGCCATACCGGTGCCGGCGACAATGGTATTGCCGCTTCGGCCCACTTTACTTTTGGAGACCAGTGTCACGTCGAGACCGCAGTCTCGGGCCTCGATGGCCGCCAGCAGGCCGGCGGCGCCTCCGCCGATTACAAGCACCTGGGTTGATATTTCTTCTTTACGCAGTTTTGCCATATAAATGCCTCGTCACGCTGAATCCTTTGTTACCTGTGCACAGTCAGACTATTTAAAATCGACGGGCGACTTCCCGGGCGACCTCCATGGTTTTCGATTTGCCGCCCATGTCGCGGGTCCGGCAACGGCCGTCGGCGATGACCTCGCCGACGGCCCCGCGGACTGTTGCGGCCATCGTTTTTTCCTTTAGCCAGTCCAGCATCATGGCCACGCTAAGAATCATCGCCAAGGGGTTGGCCACATATTGGCCTGCGTATTTTGGGGCGGAGCCGTGGCACGGTTCGAAAATGGCAAAACTGTCCCCGATGTTGCCACTCGGTGTAAAGCCCAGACCGCCGACGAGTTGGGCACAGAGATCCGACAGAATATCTCCAAACAGATTGCTGGTCACCATGACGCCGTAGTTTTGCGGCTCTTTAACCAGCCACATGACCTGTGCATCGATGTTGGTCATCTCCAGATCAATATCCGGGAAATCGGCTGCGACTTTTTCAGCCTCGCGTTTCATCAGACCGCTGGTTTCCCGCAACACGTTCGCTTTTTCAACCAAGGTGACCTTTGGGTATCCCAACCGCTGGGCATATTGGAAGGCGGCCCGTGCGATACGCCGAGCGCCTCTGGCAGTGATGACCCGCAGACTCAGGGCGATGTCCTCTCCAGGGGTGCCCTGGAATCTCTCCATTAACGGATGGCGACGGCTTATGACGGACCGCAAATCATCGGCCAACGGGGAAAATTCAATTCCTGAGTACAACCCTTCAGTGTTTTCGCGAAATACGATCAGATCTAGTCCGTCTTTGAAGTTAAGCGGGTTGCCGTCAAACGCCAGACACGGTCGGAGGCTGATATACAGGTCGAACAATTGCCTGAGGCTCAGGATGGGGCTTCTATAAACCAGTCCCTTGCCCTGCAGGCCGCTTGCGAGTTCTTTTTGCGCTTCTGCATTGGTTTTTGAAGTGATTGCCCCAAACAGGGCACAAGAACTTTTTTTCAGAGCTTCGATGGTTCGCAGGGGAAGGGGGTCGCCCTCTTCACACCAGAACTTCCACCCAATATCGGCATATTCATACTCGGCATCGAGGCCGAGGGCATCCAATATGAATTTTGCTGCGTCCATTACATCCACACCAATGCCGTCACCGGGCATCAGTACAATTCTATGCTTGGCCATTTCCCGTGCCTTCTTTCAACGCTCAAAACAGCACATAATTTCTTTTATCGATCGCGACGGCAGTTCGAAAATCATCCGGCCGATTCTTGCGATCGCTTCGGCTCCCATTTTCTGATCCATATTGCGGGTAAATTTATCCAGCAGCTCTCCATCGGACAGCGGATTTTCTGGCTCTCCCCTGGCATAAGCCACCTTTTCACTGATCCGGCGACCGGCGCTGCGAATGTTGACCGTGGCGCCGCGCTTGTCCGGAAAGAGGGCTTCCCATTCGTCGGTCACCGTCACGCTGACCTTGTCAGCCAATGCCTGCACCCTGTGATCGCGAACAGCTTCTTCATGATAATTTTCGGGATCTGCACTGCCTTGAATGATGGCAAGCCCCATGGAAACAGGCAGGCTGAACTTTGCGGCCAGCGCAGATCCGGCGCCGGTATGTTTGCCTACAAGGTTGTTGGCGACTGTATAGGTCTCAACTTCAATCGCCTTGATTTGGTCCGGCGAGATTTTTTCCCGTTTCAGTATGTTCATGGCGCCATCGATCGCGGCATGAATATGGCGGCAGGCGGCGTAGGTTTTAAAGTAAACGAAATTGATCTTGTAGGTATCGTCGCAGTCTAACTTGTCCTTTTGCAATTCAAGGTTGCCATACGCTCTAAAAAAACCATTGCGGCCTTCGAAAACCAGATCTGGACCTTCGACCCCTGCTTGTGCCATCAACGCTGACAGAACTCCAGATTTTACCGCATTTCCCACCTGATAGGGCTTGCTCATTTGCCCATGCTGGAGTGCTTCCAACAAGCCGGAGCTTTGCAGCGCCGCTAGCGAAAAAGCGTTTTTCAGCCTATCCGGACCGAGCTTGAGCAGTTTTCCGGAAACTGCAGCGGCGGCAATGGCGCCCAGCACGGCGGTCGTGTGATACCCCTGATTCAAAAGCGAAGGGTTTAAGGCTGCGCCCAGGCGAATCATAACTTCATAGCCCGCGACGATGGACTCGATAAAAGCCTTTCCCGACAGGCAGTCCCTTTCGGCGATGGCTAGGCCTGCAGGTACAGTCACGACGCCGATATGGGCATTGGCATGGCGGTGCCCGTCGTCCATATCCAGGGAGTGACCGCTTACTGCATTGACCATTGCCGCAAAGGGGGCGGGCATTTTCGACCATCCACCGAAAACTGTCGCTTCCTTTCTCCCCCCCATCGATTCCATCACGCCCGCGACCATGGGAGCGGCTCCTGTCGCCGACCCCGCCTGGGCGACACCGATAAGATCGAGAGCACAGCGCGAAGTCTGATGAATGACCTCCTCGGGCAGTTTTCGATAGTCCACCTGGAGCACGATTTCAGCCAACAAATCTCTCAGCGGAACAGGCATACGCCGGCCCTCCTTTCCATAAAACGGTCGATCCGAATCCGAAATGGGTTGCTCACAATCGCTCTCACTGAGTCACTTTGCGGACTGCGTCTATCACGGTACCGTCGACCCATTTTACGATAGCAACGATCTCCTCGCCGAGTTCCGGTTTTCGCGGTTTTCCGCAAATTTGCTCGGCAATCGCTTTAAGTTCTCCGATTGGCTTGATCGGCAGGGACGACCCCTTGACGGCGTCGATCAAATCCTGCCGCTTCGGGTTGATGGCAATGCCCCGTTCGGTGACGATGACATCGATCATGTCTCCAGGGCCACACACGGTGGTGACCTCGTCCAGAATCACGGGAATGCGTCCCCGGAACAACGGGAGGGGGAAAATGACGCATTTTGCGGCCAGACAGTTTTGCCATCCACCGATGCCATGCAGTAGATAGCCGTCGGAATGCGTCACCACATTGCCGTTGAACTGCAGGTCGACCTCGGTGGCGCCGAGAATGACCACATCCAGCATCGAGGCGAAATTGCCCTTCCCGTGATAATTGTAGCTGGTAAAAGGGCTTGTATCCACATGGTTATGATTCTCGCGCATGGATCGGATCCCTTCGAGATCGAAGGTCTGGCCGTCCAGAATATAGTCCGTCAATCCATTTTCCAGCATTTCAACCAGGTATTTATTACTGCCGCCGCGCGCGAACGCACAGGACAGCCCCTGGCGCTTCAAAATCTCACCGAAGTAGATTCCGATAGACAAGGCGGTGCCGCCGGCACCGGCCTGAAAAGAGAAACGATCATGAAACAGCCCGGCGGCTTCGCAGAACTGGGCCGTCATCTCTGCCAGTAGAAGTCGATCGGGGCTTTTGGTCACCTGCGTCGTGCCGGAAATGATTTTCTCGGGAATGCCGACCTTGTCTACCTTGACAGTGTAGTCAACATGGTTTCCCTGAATCTGCCAGGGAATGCACGGAAACGGCACCAAGTTGTCAGTCACCACGATGACTTTGTCGGCATACTGTGAATCGGCCAGGGCAAAGCCCAGCAGTCCGCAGGCCGTCGGGCCGTAAAGGCCGTTGGCATTTCCGAACGGATCGGCTGTGGGGGCTGCAATCACGGCGATATCCACATGCAGGTCGCCGTCCTGGAGGGCCTGATATCGCCCGCCGTGCGACCGCAGTACGCCAACGCCGCGCATGCGGCCCTGGGAACAAAAACGGCCGAGGTCTCCATTCATACTGCCTTCGATGTGATGAACGACACCGCTTTTCAAATGCTCAATGATGGGTTTGTGACAGGGAAAGGAGGCGGATGGCGCCCACACCAAGTCCTTTATGCCCATTTCCGCGGCGATATCAAACACCTGATTGGCGATCAGATCGCCGTTGCGGAAATGATGATGCGTCGATATGGTCATGCCGGACTTAAGGCCCGCACTGACCAGCGCTGCCTTTAAGTCCGGCTGCAGCTTGTTTCCGTCGGCGGGATAATCGGCGCAGGTGGCAATCGTGGGGCCGTACTTGCGGCCTGACGGTCTGAATTTTCCTGCACCTATGAAAGGCTCCACCGCTTTGCCGTTTACCGTGGCGGGGACCATTCGCCCGACTGCGTTTCGGATACAGTTGTTTTCACTCATGATGTGCTCTCCAATTCTGTGGCAGTTTGCCCAGTTGGATCGCCGAGGCAATGGATTGTTGCGCCCGCTCCACAACAGGGGCATCGATCATTTTGGTGCCCAAAGAAACCACGCCTTTGCCTTCTTCAGTCGCTTGTTCAAAAGCCGTGACGATGGCCTTGGCTCTATGGATCTCGTCTTCATCCGGCGAGTACCCTTCATGGATAACCCTGATCTGGCGAGGGTGAATACAACCCATCCCCTCAAATCCCAGCGCTTTTGAGCGTTGCACCGTTTGTTTCAGGGCTTCGGTATCCCCAACGTCTGAAAAAACAGAATCAATGGCCTGAATTCCGTGTGCTTTGCAGACATTGACCAAGTGACTACGGGCGTAGAACGATTCGGTGCCCTCACGGGTCCGTTTAACGCCGAGATCCGCCGCGTAGTCCTCGAGTCCGATTGCAATGGCGACGATGTTGTCCCCGGACGCGGCGATCTGATCCGCGTTCAGCACCCCCCTGGCGCTTTCGACGATGGGCATGAGAAAAATTTCGCTGGCCAGGGATTGCTCAGCCTTGATGCGCTGGATGTGTTCATTGACTTTTATGACTTCCTCTGCCGACTCGCATTTGGGTATCAAAACGACATGCACCCCGTGGGGCACTACCTGTTCGAGATCCATCAGCCCCAGGGGTAACTGGTTGATCCGGACCATTCGTTCGGCGCCGTAAAAATCGACCTGCCGCAGGGCGTTTCGGACCAAAAGACGGGCCTCATCTTTTTTGGATGCTGCGACGGCATCTTCAAGATCCAGAATCACTGCGTGCGCGTTGTGGATGCCGGCGTTGATCATTATCTTGGGCGTGTTCCCGGGCAGATAAAGACGAGACAGCCGCAGGCGCTTCCGGGCGGAAGGGTATTGGTTGGCGGCAAGCATTTCCGGCAGAAAGTTCTTTTCAGTGACGACCAACTGCTTGATACAGGCCTCTATCCGGGCAGCCAGAACAAAATCCAGAGCCCCGGAATCTTCTATGAGGACTTCACCTTTTTTGATGCCGTAGAACCCGAAAACTGACCGGGCCATAGATTCGATGGCATCCCCGAAAAGAATTTTGACCCGGCTTTCCACATGGATTTTGAAACCGTTGCCGCCCTCCGGGTCAAACGTGACAAAGCAATCCCCCCGCACCCGAGGTCCCTTGTTTCCCGCTGTGATTGGCATTTTCAACTTTTTACTCCCCTTTGCGATTTTGTTTCTATCATGCTGTATCGGTTCGGATCTCTTTATGCTTCCTTTTTGCCAAGCCTTTTGGATATAATTTGGATGGATAGATAAAGCCTGATCGGCGCCGGCTTCGGGTGTCATGGATTCATGGCACCGCTTTGTCCCGGTTTTCCGAGCGCGGATCGTATAAAAACGGGTAGTGCAGGTGGCCGCGTTTTTGATAACTGCGGCTCATATCGGCTATATTCCAGAAAATGTGCCGCAGAAGCTTGAAGTAGAGGTGCATCAGGACCAGCAAATCCGTTATTAAGGCAAAAAAAGAGTGAATCCAAAAACTGAAAGCGAACAGAAACGGTCCAACCCCCGGCTCCCCGACCAGGTTGATGAAGCCGGTAATTCCCATCGCTGGAACGATGGTCAGCAAATAGGCGAACCAGAATTTGTGGTAGGTATTGAACTCCTTCCAGTTGGGAAGCGGATACTTTCGCGGGCTTTTCAAAAAATGCCAGAAATCCTTAACCCAGGCGATGTCCACCTTCCCGAAACGAAAGTTGTTGATTACAGCTCTTTTGAAGTGGGAACGGTCCAGCAGGAAGAACAGGGCTGGGGTCGAAAGCAGCAAGACGCCTGCAAAGGCGTGTAGCAACCGAAACCCGAATTGCTGCCACCCGGGAATGATGGCCTTGTAGTGGAAAAGAAAGATGCCCGTTGCCGCCAAGGCAAAAATCAGCACGGCTGTGAAAGCATGGATGAACTTTTCCACGCGGCGAAAACCCAACACGAACTCTTTGGTCGGTTTGCTCACTTGCGGGCAGGCGCGAACACAGGCATAGCATCGCCGGCACTCCGTGTTGACAATGTTTTCCAAGGCCATGGACGTCCGCTGATTCTGAGTAAACACGAACCTTCTTTTTTCACGGACCACCGGGCAGGCGTCGATACAGTTGCCGCAGGCCAGGCATCCTTTGTCTCCGGTAATGGGTTCATACAAAAAAATCCTGTTGTTGGTTTGTATCCCCTGGGAGAATAGCCGCATCCTGGCCACCGGGCAGTTGTTTCCATCCAATATGCGTTCAAGGTTGTTGGATCGTAAAAAGGCTCGCCAATTATTCATTCGAATCCCCTATCGATGAAGAAGTCCGATGCCGACCGTTTGCGGCCGATCATTGGTCCATGCCGCTTAATTAAGCTGGGATGTTAAGGTTGTGTGCTGTCCAACACCGTGGAAGCACGCCGCGGTTCAACCAGACAGCAGGGCCGTGCACAAACGATCCGGACACCGCTGGCGCGCGTGGGGCCGATTTTCAAAAAGCAGCCCAATGCAGTGGTGGCCCCGCCGAGCCCCAGCGGGCCGACCCGACTTTGATTGACCGCATCGGTGATTCTGCGCTCCAGTTCGTTTTGAACATCCAGGCTTCCCTCTGTCATGGCTTCGAGCATAAGTGCCGACGCTTCAACCTGGCTCCGGCCGATACCGACGGCAATTGTCGCGGGTGTGCATCCCAGAGAGCCGATTTCTTCAGAAATCCATGCGGCCGCCTGATCGACGACATTGCCGATGCTGCGGCGATGGAAGACCCGGCGGGTCCGTGCACGGATTTCAGGGCCCCCGCCAAGAAGCAGGACCGTCAATTTGAACTGGCTTCCTTTGACAGGACGGACGAGAACGGGTGCAACCTCAAGAGCACCTGGATCATCGAACAGCCCCCTGGATTGTTCGACGCGTTGGACAGCGTTTCCACGAACGGCCATCGGGCGCCCGGGCATGTCTCTCAATCCCTGGGCGATACCGTCCTGCAGTGCGCTCAGCCATCCGGCCGGCAGTATACAGGCATCGCCGATGTGTGCGATCACATGCGGGATACCGGTGTCGTCACAAAGCGGAAGCTGTTCGCGTTCGGCAATTCGGGCGTTTTCGACAATCTGCTCCAGCACCCAGCGTGCATTGCCGGAGGACTCCGCTTCGATCGCTTTAGCATAAGCGCTAAACTGGTCCCGTCGGTAGGTCGTGCCCGCCTCGATCAGGCATTTCTTTGCCGCGTCGCTGATATTGTTCCGTGTAATTTTCATCAAAGCGTCTCACTTTTATTTTTCGAAGATATTCCGGCCGTGGGCAGCGGCAATAATTGCCGGGAGCCGTTCCACCTGGATTTCAAACAGGGCTTCCATGCCTTCTTCCTCAAATGCGATTATTTGTTTGGACAGCATCCGATGAGAAAAAAGTGCCGTGACCGGTGGTGTTACAGCAAAAACCGACCGGTGGATTTTTAATGACGCTACGGTTTCAGCTCCGAGCGATCCTTTACCCAAATGCAGTCGGACGCCGGCAGCGGACAGTTCCGGTATACTGTCTTCGATTTCAAGCTTGTTGCTCGTCGTCGGGCCGATACCGGCCGGGCTGACTGCGGTGTGAAAAATAACGGCACCTTCAAGGCCGATTTTTTCGATCAACGGGTCTTTCTTTCGCAACAACGCAACCAGTTTGGGCAGTACGGCATCCCTGCCGCACAGTATGCGACCGCTGATCTCGACCTGGTCCCCGATTTTCAGATCTTCAATCTGCTCGATACGGATGGGTGTTTCCAGTCGCAGCATGGTTATACGGCCTCCCCCTTGGTTGACTGGAATTCCTTGTACATTTCCAGCAATTCTTCTTTCTGCATGCCTTTGAGCCTGTCCAGTTCTGGTGCGAAAACACCATTTTGAATATCGCTCAAACGTTTTTCCACCTCTGCAGGGGTTTTGTGCGCCTGTATGCCCACCATTCTTCTAATCAGCATGGCGATGTTGAACGGGGCGAGTTCACCCGGGCAGCGGGCCGCACACATGCCGCACATGATGCAGTCCATTGACAGGTCCTTGACCGTTTCCCAGTCTCCTATGATGGCGGCTGAGACGTAATTCATGACCTCTATCTCCATCGGGCAGGATCGCGTGCATGTGTTGCACCCCATGCAACGCAGCAATTCCGGGTAAAGCGACACGACCGAATCCTCCGTCGGCTCGAGCGTCTGGATGGCATACGGTGCCTTATGGGCCGGCACATAGGGAAGCTGGACCAGGTAGGTGTCTTCCTGGGCCATGGTCTGGCAGGCAAGACCGATATTCCACTTGTACTCATCCTTCTTACGGTAAATGGTGACACAGGCGCCACATACGCCTCCCCGGCAGCCGCAACCGCGAGTCAGCCGATAGCCGGAGTATTCCAGTGCCTTCATGATGGTCAGTCCCTTGGGGACTTCATATTTTTTGCCCATGATGTAAATCGGCATCAATTGGATGATATCCGTACTGCTCATCTTTTTCTCCTCTGGAAAATTACACATGTTGAATGCTGGTCAGTGCCTTTTCGAAGCGGTAGTCCGGCAAAATCATCGGCGACACGACATCGGACGAAATGCCTTTTTCACGCAGCTCTGCTTCATAGCGACGGATGTGCGCCAATGTAAGTTTTCCAGTGGAAACACTTTGGACTTTTTCAGCAGCGTGCTTTCCCGCCCTTCTTCCGAAAACGAAGATGTCCAGCAAAGAGTTGGACCCCAGGCGATTCTGTCCGTGCACACCGCCGGATACTTCCCCGGCAGCGTAAAGGTTGGGAATGGTAGTTTCGCCGAATGGATTTATGGCGAGACCGCCATTTTGATAGTGCTGGGTAGGATAGACCAGGATGGGTTCGTGCACCGGATCGATTCCATATTCTTTAAAACGCGCATAAATGCCGGCGAAACGGTGCTTAAACGTTCCCGGTCCATGAATCATGTCGATGAGCGGCGTGTCCAGCCAGGTGCCGATCATCCCCGTAGGCGTCTGCACGCTTTTGCCGCGATCGCTGCACTCTCGAATGATAGCGGCGGCCAGCGCATCGCGCGTCTCGAGCGATGCTGCGAACATGTTGCCCTCCGCATTGAGCACCTGGGCGCCCTGAGCCCGAACCGCTTCCGAAATTAGCAGCCCCAGGACCTGTTCCGGCCAGGCCGTTCCGGTGGGATGGAACTGAACGGATTCGGCATAGATCATTTTTGCGCCCGCCCGGTAGCCCATCACCAATCCGTCCGCTGTGGCGCCATAGTGGTTCGAGGTTGGAAAGCCCAACGGATGCAATCGCCCCATGCCGCCAGTCGCCAGTATGGTCGTTTTCGCTTGAACGACCACCGGGGTATCGGTGTCCAGATTTTGCAGCACGGCACCGGCGCACTGACCTTTATCGTCCAGGATCAATTCGACGGCCGGGCAAAACTCCAGCATGTCGATACCCAGGTTGCGAACCTCGTCACCGAGCACACGCATGATTTCCAGACCGGTCAAATCCTTTATGGAATGGGATCTGCGGCGGGAGTGCCCTCCGGGCCGATGGGTAAAGTAGCTGCCGTCGGGCAGCCGATCGAAATTGACGCCCATCGATGAGAGCCATTCCACGATAAAAGGCGCTTCCGTGACCAGGGCTTCCACCAGTTCCGGTACATTGGTGCCGCGCCCGCCGATAAGCGTATCGACATAATGGATCACCGGCGAATCTTCCCTGCCGGTGGAGGCACCGATGCCGCCTTCGGCCATGATGGTATTGGAATCGGCCATTCGCAGCTTTGTCGCCAGAAGCACGTTGGCGCCGGTCTTTTTTGCGGTCAATGCCGCCGACAACCCGGCTCCGCCTCCACCCACCACCAGAATGTCGGTTTTATAGTCGATCTGATCAAGGTCGATACGCTCCAGATTCAGGCGGCTCTGTGCTTCAATCAGAACGGCCAGCTCCTTGGGTACCGGATCCCCGATGTTGCTGCCCAAGTGCAGTTTCCGTTTGACCTTCTGATTGAAATCCGGATGGTATTGTTCCAGTAATTTGGCCTTTTGATCGACCGTAAGCTCCGGAAAGGAGCTGTTAAGGCGCTTACTGCGTGTCTGCTCTGCATTTTTGATCGAGAGTTGCATTATCTGTGGATAACTCATTTTAAAATTCCTTCGCTAAATCGCCGGTTCACTTTGTGCACTGCGCTTGAGGGTGGTCTGCATAACCACAACTGCCAGGAACAGGCCGCTCCCGATGAAATAGCTGATCATGCTGGGGTAAAGGCAGCTAATTGTGGCTGCAGCGGTAAATAATCGTTCTAACAGGTTTAGTTTTCGAATAAAGAAGCCTTCCCACGTGATGGAAAAGGAAGCGATGCCAATCATCGTTGGTATTGAAATGAGAATGATTTCCAATGGGGAGCCGGTCAGCATTTTGGTGGTGGCGAAAACAATGGGTAGAATATACAATGCTTTGGCCATCTTCCAGGCGGCCAAACCGGTTCGAATTGGATTTCCGCCGGAAATACCCGACGCCGCGTAGGCCGAGATACATACCGGCGGGGTGATGGACGAATCCATCGAAAACCAGAAAACGATCATGTGGGCCACGATCAGCTCTACACCAATGGAAGTCAAGGCCGGCACGGCAAGCACCGCACAAGTGATGTATGCCGCCGTTATCGGTAGCTCCATTCCCAGAAACAGCGAAGCGATGGCCACGAGCAGCAACGCCAGCAGAATATTGCCACCCGAAAACTGCAGTACGACAGATGAAAACTTCAATCCGACACCCGTCAAACCGATGGTACACATCAAAATGCCTGCACATGCCAGGGAAGCGGATACCAGAACTGCGCTTTTGCTGCCCTGTTCCAGCGCCTCTAAGATGGTCTTGATTCCCATGCGTGTCTCATGGCGCAAATTTGCGGCGACTATCAGGGAACCAATGGCAAAAATCACCGAGGTCATCGGGGTATACCCCCAGATGAGCATGCCGATAAGTACGACGAGTGGAATGAATAAATGGCAGCCCTTTTTAAAAACCGGCCACAGTGGGGGAATCTCGTCTTTGCGCATCGGCTTCAGGCCCAATTTGTTCGCCAGCAGGTGAACATAGAAGCCGACGGAAAAGTAATAGATAATTGCCGGAGCGGCGGCGATGGAGATGATTTTCAGATAGGGGATTCCGGTCCACTCCGCCATGATGAATGCTCCGGCCCCCATAATCGGCGGGGTCAACTGCCCGCCAACGGACGCAGCCGTTTCGATGCCCCCGGCAGTTTCGGGTTTGTAGCCGACTTTCTTCATTAAGGGGATCGTAAATGATCCAGTGGCAACCACATTGGCTGTAGCTGCACCGGTTATGGTGGCCATCAGACCGCTGGCCACAACAGCCGTTTTAGCGGGGCCGCCCTTGAAACGGCCGGTAAGGGCATACGACAGTTCGATCAGAAATTCACCGGCTCCGCTTTTTTGCAGGAAACCGGCGAAAAGAATGAACAGAAAAACATAGTTGACCATGACGCCCAGCGGAAGTCCGTAGATACCTTCGGTCGTCGTATACAATTGCCCGACAAGCCGTTCAAGGGGGAACCCGACATGGGCGAAGTTCCCCGGAAAGTAGGGTCCCAAGTAGGAATAGGTCAGAAACAATGCCGAAACCAGCGGGAGTGCCCATCCGGTTGTTCGTCTGGCCATTTCAAGCGTCAGCAGCAGCGCTACGATGCCTAAAACGATATCCCAATGGGTCGGTTCTCCCTGCCTGAGAACCATTTGGGGCCATTGAACAACCATGTATACTCCGACTATAATGGCAAGCACGATACATCCGATATCTATCAACGATAGATGGACGGACTTTGTTTTTCTCTTGAACGGATAAACACCAAAGACAATGATCATTGCCAAGATCAAATGGATGGCTCGAAATGTCATTGTGTCGATAATTCCGATTGTCGCGAAGTAGATCTGGTATAGGGATAGCCCAATTGCCGCGCAGGTGATAAATCCGGAATCCAGTCCCTTAAGTTGTCTTAATTTTCCTTTTGATTGCTTAATTTGTGCAGCGCTTTTTTCCATAATATTTCTCCAAGTGATTCCAATAAAATCCAATCCGGCTGGTCTGGAACCCCGAGATTCGGATCAGATCTCCTCTATCCGCCAGTTCTTGCAACTTGAGGACCTTGTCTGCGCAGAAAATAGTCATCGGTCTAATGAAGGTATTGCGAATCAGCAACACTTTGATGGGCTGATTGAGATTATTGACAATAAAAAAGCCGTCTTTGAAGGCGTAGCTGTCACCATGTTTGGGTTTAGGCATTCCGTAACCGACAGACTTGACCTTGGTGGCCGTCAAGACGATCTGTCCGCCGGAATCGATGGTGTAATACTCCCAGACGGGTGTCTTCTGCACGGAATGAATATATTTGAAGGCAAAGGAATCGCCAGGCTTGAATAGATGTCGGAAAATGTATTTCTGGTTCGTATCGTCGGTAATATCTATAGCTACAATTTTATGTGAAAGCCATATGCTTCCAGCTGACGCCAGGATAGTCAGGGCTGCGGCAAGATAAATATAATTTTTTAATGGCGATTTCATCTATTCCTGGATCTGTCCTGGTACTCTTAAAATCTTCAATGTTTTCTATCCGGCGTCAGCCTGAGTGTATCAATCCAATTACCTGCGGATTACATTTTTCCAATTTCTTTCAAAAACTTTACCGTTCCGGGGTGCAAAGGAGCGATCCGCTGGATACTGCTGTCGAATTTCCAACGATTGAAACCCCTATGGACATTTTCAATCAACCAGGGGAATTTATTATACAACGCTTTGCATACTTTATAGACTAATTCTTCCGGCATATCCGCCGAAACGGAAAAAGTCGCCGGACTCGTAAGCGTATGGATATCTTTATCAATACCACTGTAGGTTCCGGCAGGGATAGTAAACTTGTCATAAATTGGGTAAGCCTTGATTAGGTTGTCGGCCCATTCATCCGGGACGGGAAGAATGTTGATGTCTTTCACAATCGCCAGGTCCAGAATGGATGCGACGGGGATGCCGGCATTCACATTGGCGATGTCAATGCGCCCATCCTTGATTGCGTTGACGGCACCGGAAAAGGAAAGAAATTCAACTTTGAAGTCCTCGTAGGTCCACCCATTCGACTCGAACAAACGCTTCATTTCGATTTCCGATCCTGAACCGGGAGATCCCACGGAAAACCGTTTTCCTTTGATATCGTCGATTGTTTTGATGCCCGAGTTGGTTTTTGCAACCAGGTGCAGATCGCTGCCGTGAGCCCAGCAGATGGTGCGGATTTTATCCAGTTTCTTTTTGAATGGTTCGAGTCCATTGTAAGCTGCATATACCGAGGCCGCATTGGTTACCGTGAACTGACAGTAACCTTTCTGGATCAAACGCACATTTTCAAAAGAGGCGCCTGTGACTTGCGCAGTGGCGTTCTTTACACCGGCGACTTCTTTGGACATGATTTCTGCAATCGCGGCTGACATTGGGTAGTAGGTTCCCCCTGTTCCACCTGCGGCGATACCTATAATCAGAGGCTTTGCATTAACCGTTGCAGTCGCTGATAGGGCCATAAACACGCTGATGATAAAAACGGTCAGATTTTTCATTTTATTTCCCATTTTTCCTCCGTAAAGAATGATGTGTTACGAAAATATTATTCGTAGAGGCTGATTTCTAATTCAATCTTGCTGGGCATCTGGCTATAGAACATGGGGTAATCGGCCGAGGCTTCCTCTCCCGGCTTAACCACCGGGGGAAGCTTCTTTCCGGTGGTTTTATCTTTTTTCCCCTTAACTGGGACGAACCCGCCCACCGATTTTCCTTCGTCAGGCAAAGTGATCCTCGTGATGTAGCGCTGCGATTTTTTCCCCGTATTTTTCAGCGTTATCTTGAATGTCAGGCAGGGATCCTTTTGAATCTTGCAGCCATCGTCCAGAAAGTAAGAAAAATCGACCAACTGCAGATCTGAAGGCAGGTTTTTGACGATTTGCGCGTCCTGGCCGGCATGAGCAGCCGGCAAAGCCACGAAAACCATCGAGGCAATGATTACTGCATAAGCGAATCTGGTTGTCATCTTAAACAACGTGCGTCTCATTTATTCCTCCTGCGTTAAAATGATAGTATTGTTAATGAATATATGAAAAAAAGTTACGAAGACGTTGTTATCTCGAATTTAGCAATATTCTATCATTTCATCTTTTTTCATTTTTAGACGGATACCCGAATTTTCGACTTAACTGATTTGCAGTCTCCGTAACAATATTGACTCGGTCTTCGATATTTTTGTCATTCAATCGATTAGTGGGGGCCGCGATTCCGATTGCACCGATCAATTGTTTGTTGTGGCCCAGCACCGGCGCGGAAATGGCGTTGGCACCGGCCACATTTTCCCCTCTGCTGATCGCATAACCATTTTTTCTGATAGAGAATAACTCTGTCAGAAGTGTATCCATATCAGTAATTGTATTCGGGGTTATGGCGCCAAGCTTGTTGCGGGCCTTCATCTTTTCCAACAATTCAATGGGACCGAAAGCCAGTAAAACCTTTCCACTGGCTCCCGCATGCAAAGGCATCCGCTGCCCCTCATGAACCGAATAGCGCAAGGCATGCGTACCCTCCTCACGGGCTATGGCCAAACGGTCGGTACCGTCTATTACATAGAAGGTTGCCGATTCTCCGGTTCGGTTTGATAAATTCTTAAGAATCGGTCTGGTTATAGCTTCAATATGATTCATCCTTTCGTAAGACTTGCCCAATACAGCAAGTTTTACACCCGGAAAATATTTTCTGGACTGGTAATTGGCAACGAGATACCCTCTGCTTTCGAGAGTACCTATCAGTCGCATAGTGCGGCTTCTTGTCAATCCGGTAAGATCGATGATTTCTTTTAGCGTGAACTCTGATTTCTGCTGGAAAAGGTCCAAGATATCTAAAGCACGAAGAACAACATCAATGAAGCGAGAAGCTTCTTTAGTCTTGGCTTCCATGGCGTCTCCGAAAATCTATTGAGTAGACGTTATGTCTAAAACAGACTAAATAGAAACCACGCCGTTTGTCAAGAGGAATTTTTGCGGTGATATTATAAGGTGTTTTCTTGGACGTATTCTATGGCCACCAATGCCTTAAATTCCTTAAGATTTTTTTTACTTCCAGTGCATTGCGGGCCAAAAAGATGGTCAGCTCCTCCAGGACGTACTCATCCATATCAATCTTGCCCGTTTGGATCAGGTCGGCAAGACCAGCTGCCGCATCGATCATTTTGTCGTATGCGTCGGCATCCTTTTTGTCCATGGTATGCATAAATGGAGGTCTATTTGGCCGGGCGCTTTGTTTTGGTCTTTCCCGCCGGGGTCTTTTTCCCTTTAATGGGTACCGGATCTTGCGGACGTTCGGTATCGACTTTGGGGGACGCCGCCGGCGGGGCTGGTTTCAGTCCTTTAAGTATGCGGGTCACTTCGGGGGCATTTTTAGCCAAATAGATGGAAACAGCATCAACTGTCTTGGCATCCAAGTCTATCGGGGGGGCGCTTTGCTTGATGAAAGCCGCCAGATTTTCTGCGGCGTCGAGCATTTTGTCATAGGCATCGGCTTCCTTTTTGACCTCAAACACCTTGTCGAGTTCAATGCCATTTCGGACAATGATAAATCTTGTGATAACGGCCATGTCTGAGATTCCTCCTTATTTATGGCGGTATGTTGTTTCCGATCAATAGCCCATTACCGGCGTTGAGGTCAAATCTGCAATAGCATTGTCCGGTCGGCATTGCCGCAGTGCGGGCGACATAATTGCACGCCGACGGTCACATCAAAAAAATAGCGGACCTGTACCCCGGATCCACGGCCAATCGCAGCGCAAGCCGCTGTTCAGCATTTTCTGATCTGTTCTATTGCGAAACCCGAGAGCTGCGTCCGTAATTTATTTTGCCTGTAAATGCGTTGATTGTTACCATGTGCCCTTTACAATGGCCAATGGCTCAATACATTGACCCTATAATGGTTTTATTAGGGGGTATTTATTACGTTATCGGAGAAAGGTGTCGGTCGACGAGCGCGTGGTTCAGGCTCTGATCGCTTTTTAAACGCTGTAATTCGGTTGAAACAGGAATAGGCATTATGGATTTTTATACTTCGACTTTGAGTTTCGACGCCCTTTCGCGCGTGGTTCTCGAATCCTGGAATATACTTCAGGCATCGGTTGTCTATATTTTCATCGGTTTCCTTGTTGCCGGTTTGCTGAAAGCGTTTTTACCGTCTGATCTGGTGAATCGGCATCTGGGCAGGAACAATTTTCAGAGCATTATCAAAGCCTCGCTGCTGGGTATTCCCCTGCCCTTGTGAAGTTGCGGGGTGGTCCCCGCCGCCGCAGGTTTGCGGCAGCAAGGCGCAAGCAAAGGCGCGACGGCCGCATTCTTGATTTCCACACCCGAGACCGGGGTTGACTCCATTGCTGTTTCCTATGCGCTGCTCGATCCATTTATGACCATTTTCAGACCCGTGGCGGCATTTATTACAGCGACCATTTCCGGAATTTGTGTCAATCTTTTGGATACTGAAGAAAAACCGGCTCCCGCCATCGCACCCCCATGAACGAAGTCAAAATGCGTCTGCGGTGCAGGCGTACCGAAACGGACGCTTTTTGCGCGAATGATTGAAGGCCTGCGTTACGCATTTCTCGAACTGCTTGGTGGCATCGGCGTATGGCTGGTTGTGGGGATTGTTGTCGCCGGTGCCATCAGCGCCTTTTTGCCACCGGAATTCATAGAGAAATTCCTTGGAAGCGGCATGTTGTCCATGCTGATGATGTTGGTTATCGCCGTTCCCCTGTACGTCTGCGCTACAGGTTCCACCCCCATTGCGGCGGCCCTGGCCCTGAAAGGCCTGTCGCCGGGAGCCGTCATGGTCTTCCTGTTGGCCGGGCCGGCCACCAATGCAGCCTCTCTGGTGGTCATTTCCAGAATCCTGGGGAAGCGGGCCGCCATTGTCTACGTCGCCGTCATCGTGGTTGTCTCCCTTGCCATCGGCATGTTCACCAACTATTGCTATATGCTGCTGGGTCTGGATGTTTTTCAATGGATTCAGGGCAGCCAAATCGAATCCCTGAGTCGGATCAACAGTTCCCTGTCTGTGGCATTGCTGTTTCTCATTGGGTTCAATCTGATACGCATTCACCTGTTCAAAGAGAAAAGCAGTTGTGGATCGGGTATTTCGGCCGCGTCTTCATGGGCGCGATCGGCGGGGCCCAGAAAGTGATCTCGGGAGAACGGAAAGCGGGGACGGAAGAAAGCGGGAAAGCGGGGACGTATATCAGGTTATAAGTTAATCGAAGATTAACTTATAACCTGATATACGTCCCCAAAAAACTACGTCCCCAAAAACGTTGCCGAGAGCGGCAGGATGCCGCGACTATGGACGAATCTGGGTTCCGGCCGTTTCGCGGACCGCTTCGATGATGTGGGCGGTGTCGGTGATTACAGCCCGTTTGCCGGTGTGCTCGACGAATTCCAGGCCGGCGGCCACCTTGGGGGCTATGGAGCCGGCGGCCAGAAAATCCTGCGCCAGAGCCTTTCGGGCCTGGGCGGTGTTCATGCGGGGGATCAATTTCTGGTCCGGTGTGCCGAATCCGTCCATGACACCTGGCGTGTCCGTGGCCACCACCAGCAGATCGGCCCCCACCTCCCGGGCCAGCAGGGCACTGGCCAGATCTTTGTCGATGACGGCATCCACGCCGCTGAATTTCCGCTGGTTGCGGATGACCGGAATACCCCCGCCGCCGCAGCAAATGACGATGAAATCCATTTGGATCAACTGCTGGATTTCTCTTTTTTCGATTATGGTGACCGGCTTCGGCGAGGCGACCACCCGGCGGTAGCCTTTGGCCGTGAGGGTCGTGGGAAAGCCCAGTCCGGCCGCCGCTTCCTCCGGGCTGTAGCATGGCCCGATGGGCTTTGAAGGGTTTTTGAATGCGGGGTCATTGCGGTCCACCACCACATAGGTGATCAGGGAAACCAGGGGCCGGAAATCGATTTCCAGCTGCATCAAGGCTTCATCCAGGGCGGATTCAATCATATAGCCGATCTGGCCCTGGGTCTGGGCCACCAGGATCTCCAGGGGAAGTTTGGGTACTTTTCGGGTGCACTCCTGCTGGAGCAGCAAGTTGCCCACCTGGGGGCCGTTGCCGTGGGTGATGATGATATTGTACGCCAGGGACAGTTCGGCGATCTGGCCGATGGGGATCCGGAGGTTCTCAAACTGCTGGGCACTGGTTCCTTTCTGCCCTTTTTTAATCAGCGCATTGCCTCCCAGGGCGATGAGCACAATCGGCTTCAATTTTTTTCCCTTCCTCTTTTTCATCCTGCATCTGCCATGGACGTGTCCATCATGGATTGAATCAGCGCTTCAAGGGTGGGCGAGCTGTTGTCCGCATATTCGTAGCGCACCCGAAGGACCGGCTTTTCAATGGACACCAGTCGCGTCAGATCGATGGGCGTGGCGCAGACCACCAGATCGCAATCCACTGCATTGATGGTTTTTTCAAGATCTTTGACCTGCCGGTCGCCGTATCCCATGGCCGGAAGGACGGCGCCGATGCGCGGATACTTGCGAAATGTCTCGGCCAGGGTGCCGACCAGATAGGGGCGCGGATCGATGATCTGCGCTGCGCCGTATTTTCGGGCGGCGATGATGCCGGCACCGAAGGTCATTTCGCCATGGGTCAGGGTGGGGCCGTCTTCCACCACCAGAACGCGTTTGTCATGCATGCTGTCCCCGTTTTCAGCCGACACCAGAGAGTCGGCCAGGACAATTCTGGCTTCCGGATTATGTCTGGCGATGGTGGCCTTGAGGGTGGCCACATCCTTGGGGTCGGCGCTGTCGACTTTGTTGATGACCGCGATATCGGCCATCAGCATATTGGTCTCGCCGGGATGGTAGGTGGTTTCGTGGCCCACGCGGTGCGGGTCGAAGACCACCACGTGGATATCCGGTTTGAAGAACGGGGTGTCATTGTTGCCGCCGTCCCAGACGATCACGTCGGCTTCCTGTTCCGCCCGGCGCAGGATTTTTTCGTAGTCCACACCGGCGTAGATGACGGCCCCCATATTGACCACCGGCTCGTATTCCTCGCGTTCCTCGATGGTGCAGTGATGGGTTTCAAAGTCCTCATAGGCGGCAAAGCGTTGGACCTCTTGCCGGGTCAGGTCACCGTACGGCATGGGGTGTCGCACGGTGACGACTTTTTTGCCCATGCCCTGAAGGGTGCGGACAATTTCGCGGCTGGTCTGGGATTTGCCGCACCCCGTTCGAACGGCGCATACCGAGATCACCGTTTTGCTGGATGCGATCATGGTGTAGGGCGCGCCGATGATGATGAAATCGGCGCCTGCCGCCGTGACCTGGGACGCTTTGTGCATGACTTCGGTATGCTGAACGTCGCTGTAGGAAAAGGCCACCAGATCCACTTTGTTTTCTCTGATCAGTGCCATGAGGCGCTCGTCTCTGCGGATCGGTATGCCCTCAGGATACATCTGGCCTGCCAGTTGCGGGGGATAGAGCCGGCCGTCGATGTCCGGTATCTGGGTAGCGGTAAAGCAGATCACCTTGTAGCGCGGGTTGTTGCGGAAATAGATGTTGAAATTGTGAAAATCACGGCCTGCCGCGCCCATGATGATGACGTTTTCGATCATATGATGCTCCGTTGGGTGGGTGGTGCGATGGTCGGGTTTAATGTGCTGTGGCCTTATTGCCCGTACACTATGCCAGTACGGCCCGGATACGTTCCATGGCCCAGTCGATGGTCTGCCGGTCGATCACCAGCGGCGGGGCGAAGCGAAGGATGTGGTCGTGGGTCTCCTTGCACAACAGCCCGTTTTCCTTCAATCGTTCACTGTACTGGCGCGCACCGCCGGCTTGGGGGTGAAATTCGACACCGATCATGAGCCCCCGGCCGCGGATCTCCTTGATCAGCGGGTTGTCCAGTCGGCCCAGCTGGTCCAGAAAGTACGCCCCCATTTTGGCGGCATTGTCGATCAAGCCTTCCTCGACCAGAACCTTCAGGGCCGCCCGGGCGACGGCGCAGGCCAGGGGGTTGCCGCCAAAGGTGCTGCCATGCTCTCCGGGCTGGAGCACATCCATGACTTCCGTATTGGATAAAACGGCCGAGACCGGATAGAATCCGCCGGAAAGGGCTTTGCCGATGAGGGTGAGGTCCGCTTCGATGCCTTCGTGTTCTTCGGCCAGCAATTTTCCGGTGCGCCCCAGGCCGGTCTGGATTTCATCCAGAATGAGCACCACATTGTGGTGGTTGCAGATTTCACGGACTTTTTTGAGATAGCCGGCCGGTGGTATGATGACGCCGGCTTCCCCCTGGATGGGCTCCACCAAAAAACCGACGGTATGGGGGGTGATGGCGGCCTCGAGCGCCTGGGCGTCACCGAACGGGATCACGCAAAATCCCGGTGTGAACGGGCCGAATCCGCGGCGCGAGCTTTCGTCGGTGCTGAAACTGACAATGGATATCGTGCGGCCATGGAAATTGTTGCGGCACACGATGATTTGCGCCTGGTCCTCCGGCACGCCCTTGACCTGATAGCCCCATTTTCGAACGGTTTTGATGGCGGTTTCCACTGCCTCCGCGCCGCTGTTCATGGGCAGGACTTTATGGGAATGGGTCAACTCGCAAAGTTCTTTGTACAGCGGCCCCAACTGGTCGTTGCGAAAGGCCCTGGAGGTCAGGGTCAGCTTTTTGGCCTGGGCCACGAGAGCGTCCAAAATCCTGGGGTGGCAGTGCCCCTGGTTTACGGCGGAGTAAGCTGCCAGGCAGTCCAGGTATCGGCTGCCGTCGACATCCCACACCCACACCCCTTCACCGCGGCTCAGGACGACATCCAGGGGTTTGTAATTGTGGGCGCCGTAGGTGTTTTCCAACTCGATAAAATGGTTATCCATTGGGTCCCTCCCTGGTTGGTCGGTGTCCGTTTAAACAAATTGTAATAATAAAGGGGGTACAAAAGCAAACGAAAGCGATCATCGCATGCGATTGATTTTTCCGATAGGCAGCGCTTATTGGGGGAAGCAGCCCCCGGTTCCGTCCTAACCATCTGATTACAGGGCGTTAATGATCAAGCGGTGATGAAATTGGCGGGTTAGCGGCCGTTTTTGCTCTCCGCGTCTTTGAACCGGTATCCGACGCCGCGAACGGTTTCGATCAAGTGCCCGCATGGGCCCAGCTTCCGGCGCAGGCCGACGATCTGTACATCGACACTGCGGTCGGTGACCGAGTAATTGTAACCGCGCACCGCGTCGACGATTTGAGACCGGGAAAACGCCCAGCCCGGCCTGGCGGCCAGCAGCGACATGACTTCGAACTCGGTATAGGTCAGGTGGACCGGTTCGCCGTGTACCGTCACTTCGTGCTTGCGCAGATCGATGCACAGGTTGTCGTGTTCGATCAGGTGGTGGTTGGTCCCGTTTCGTTGCCTGCCGCGGCGCAATACGGTGTGGATGCGCGCCAAAAGGATGCGCGGGCTGAAGGGTTTGGTAATGTAGTCCTCGGCGCCCATTTCCAGGCCGGTGACCACATCGGATTCGGCCCCCTTGGCGGTAAGCATGACAATGGGGGTATGCTGGTTCTGCGGATCACTTTTCACGCGCCGGGCCACAGTGTAGCCGTCGATACCGGGAAGCATCAGATCCAGTACGATCAGATCCACCGGATGGTGCTTGAGCTTTTCCAGGGCCTGTTCTCCCGAGGCGGCACAAAGGACCTCAAAACCTTCGCGTCCCAGGTTGAAATGGACCAGCTCAAGAATATCTTCCTCGTCATCGACAACTAGAATCTTTTCTTTGGCCATTGGGCTGATTCCTTGACGGCTGCAGCTTTCCTTTCATGCGTGAATACGATCCGGATCAATGTTAGCATCGTCCACGGATGTTTCCCGGCGGTTAGGTTTCTGCTAGAATTCTGTTGGCCGCGGCCTGACACCCAGGTGCCGCCGGGTGCCGGATACAAAACAGCCGTGCCTTACCGGCAAGCCAAACCGTTCTGTTCGAGGTCCTGTGGGAAATAATGCGAACGGGACGGATGTGCGGCTTCATGCACCGCCATCAATAGTTGTTGTGGCGTACAATTTCGCCTTCGATCAGGTAGATGACCTCTTCGGCGATATTAGTGGTGTGATCGGCCAGGCGCTCGAGGTGGCGCGAAATGAGCAGCAGGTTGATCAGGTAGCCCACCCGCTGCGGATTTTCCTTGATCGCCGTTTTGATGCGGTCGTAGGCCTTGGTCTTCATTTCATCCACTTCGTCGTCCATGGTGATGACCTTGAAGGCCAGATCCACATCGACATTGACCAGCGCATCCAGGCTCATTTGCAGCATTGCTTCGGCTTTTTCGGCCATAGGCGCATAATCGAAGACGAAATTCATTTCCGGCTGCTTGGATATAATCATGACCCGCTGGGCGATGTTGACGGCCTGATCGCCGATACGCTCCAGGTCATTGTTGATTTTGATGGCGGCCACCAGGAAGCGCAGGTCCACCGCCACGGGTTGGTGCAGGGCCAATATCTTCAGGCACTCCTCTTCGACATCCACCTCCATTTCGTCGATTTCCCAGTCGGTGTCGATGATTTTCTGGGCGATGGACGCATCCCGGTTGTCGACTGCGGCGGTGGTCATGCGCACCCGTTCTTCGACCAGGGTGCCCAGAGAAAGAATTTTCTTTTTGATCTTGTCCAGTTCTCGGATCAGGTATCTTGCCATGGTATCCTCTTGTTAGCCGAATCGGCCGGTAATGTAATCCTGGGTCAGCTGGTGACGGGGATTGGTGAAAATCTGGGGGGTCTTGCCGACTTCGATGAGATCCCCCAGATGAAAGTAGGCGGTGCGTTGGGACACCCGGGAGGCCTGCTGCATGGAGTGGGTTACGATGACGATGGTATACTGCTGGCGCAGCTCGTCGATCAGGTCCTCGATCTTGCTCGTCGCAATGGGGTCCAGGGCACTGCACGGTTCGTCCATGAGAATGACTTCAGGGCCCACGGCAATGGTTCGGGCAATGCACAGGCGCTGCTGCTGGCCGCCGGACAGTCCTGTACCGGGATTGTCCAGGCGGTCCTTGACCTCCTCCCACAATCCGGCCTTGATCAGAGATGTTTCCACCACCTCGTCGGTTTCGGCCTTGTTGCGAACCAGGCCGTGAATCCTGGGACCATAGGCGATATTGTCGTAAATGGACTTGGGAAACGGATTGGGTTTCTGGAAGACGATGCCCACCTGGGCGCGCAACGGAACAACATCGACATGTTTGTCATAGATATTGAGGTCATCCAGCAGAATGGTTCCGGTCACGCGGCAGATGTCGATGGTGTCATTCATGCGGTTGAGGCAGCGCAGAAAGGTGGATTTGCCGCACCCCGACGGGCCGATCATGGCGATGACTTCATTGCGGCCGATATCCAGCGAGACCTCCCGGATGGCATGCTTGTCGCCGTAATAGACGTTGACATCGCGGCACACCATTCGCGGCTGCTCCACAAAAGGCTCACCCACCGTTGCAGGCACTTCCGTCTGCTGCTCGGGGGGCTTCATGGCCGCTTTTTTGGGTTTTTCGGCCTTGGGGTCCACGGTTGACGGCTCCTTTGATGGGGTTGAACCGGCCTTGTTCATGACACTGTTTTGATTGAATGCATAATCCATTATGGCTGCCCGTGATTTGTTTTATATCAAAAAGCAGTGCCGGCAGGCAAACCGCCGGCACTGCTGCGAGTGGTTAAAGGTCCGACAATTTCATGGGGACAAGGTTCTTGACCTTGTCTCTGTAAGTTTTACGTTCGGCGTCCGGCATGGGGATCAACCCCTTTTCGGCCAGGTAGCCGTCCGGGCCCCAGGCTTTTTCGCTGGTGAATTCGGCGAGGTACTCTTTCATGCCCGGGATAGTGCCCACATGGGCCTTTTTGACATAGAAGTACAGCGGGCGTGACACAGGGTACTTGCCGTCGGCGATGTTATCGAAGGTGGGGGCGACGCCTTCCACCATGGAACCCTGAATCTTGTCGCTGTTCTGGTCCAGGAAGCTGAACCCGAAAATGCCCAGGGCATCGGGGTTGGCAACCAGTTTCTGGACGATCAGGTTGTCGTTTTCACCGGCTTCGATGTAAGCGCCATCCTCGCGGACCGTCCGGCTGACCGCCTTGAACCTGTTCTTGTCTGATTTTTTCAGCGCCTTGATGATACCAAATTCTTCGGCGCCGCTGTCCATGACCAGCTCCACAAAGGCGTCGCGTGTGCCCGAGGTGGGCGGCGGACCCAACACTTCAATTCTGGTGGCGGGCAGCGCGGGGTTGACATCCTTCCAAGTCTTGTAGGGGTTGGCCACGATGGTTTTGCCGCCGTCCTTGGGGTTGGGAACTTCTTTGGCCAGGGCCAGGAAGAGGTCCTTGCGGGTCAGCTTCATGACTGGGGCCTTGTTGGAATTGGCCACTACGATGCCGTCATAGCCGATCTTGACTTCCACCACCTCTTTGATGCCGTTTTTGATGCATTTTTCCAGCTCTGATTTTTTGATGCGGCGGGACGAATTGGTGATGTCGGGGTATTGCACACCGACACCTGCGCCGAACAGCTTGTGGCCGCCGCCGGAGCCGGTGGACTCGATCTTGGGGGTTTTGAATCCGGTGGTTTTTCCAAACTGCTCGGCCACCACCGTGGCAAACGGATACACCGTGGAAGAACCCACGATGCTGATATAATCCCGGCCGGAAGCCGCGCCGGCATAACCTGTCATGCCAACCAGTGCCAGTGCAGCTGCTGCAGTCAATACTACCATTTTTTTGAACATTTTTTGCTCTCCTTCTCCTTAGTGTTGTTTTGCTTTGTAAAAATTTCGTTTTTTGGTCCGTTATTAAAACCTCTGAAGCGGTTCAACCGCGACAGCCGTTGTTCACCTACCACCTGCGTTCAAACTTTCGCCTGAGCACCACCGCCAGTCCGTTCATGGCGATGAGAAAAATCAACAGCGCCAAAGTGGCCGCTGACGTGCGTTCCACAAAGGCGCGCTCGGGACTGTCCGCCCACAGATAGATTTGAACCGGCAGTGCCGTGGACGGATCGGTGAATCCATGGGGGATATCGACGATAAACGCCACCATGCCGATCATCAACAACGGTGCCGTCTCGCCCAGCGCCCGTGCCATGCCGATTATGGTCCCGGTGAGCATGCCCGGCAGGGCCAGGGGCAGCACATGGTGGGCGATGGTCTGCATTTTGGAGGCCCCCACCCCCAGGGCGGCATCCCGTATGGATGGCGGCACCGACTGCAGGGAGGCCCGGCTGGCGATGATAATGGTGGGCAGGGTCATCAGGGTCAGCACCAAGCCCCCCACCAGCGGGGCCGAGCGCGGCAGCCCGAATGCGTTGAGAAATACCGCCAGGCCCAGCAGGCCGAAAACGATGGACGGCACCGCGGCCAAATTGTTGATGTTGACTTCGATCAGGTCGGTCCATCCGTTTTTGGGGGCGAACTCTTCCAGGTAGACGGCCGATGCCACACCGATGGGAAAAGAGAGCACCAGGGTGATGACCAGGGTGAAAAAACTGCCGCAGACCGCCCCCCAGATGCCGGCCAGTTCGGGCTCCCGGGAGTCGCCGTGAGTGAAAAAGGCCATATTGAACTGCTTGCGGATTTTGCCCTCCGATTGAAGTTTGTCGATCCAGGCGATCTGTTTATCGGAAAACCGGCCTTGGTCGTCTTGGGACGGGCGCGCGATGTGCCCTTTGATCAGCATGTCCACATCATCGTCGGCGGGCACCCAGATCGACCTGGTTTGCCCGATGAGGGTATTGTCGGCCATGACCATCCGGCGCAGCTTGAAGGATGCTCCCGAACTGACCAGTTTGTACAGATCACGCTTGTCGTTGCGCCCCCTTGCATCGGGGAACATCTTGCGCAGGCCGGCCTTGACGAGGCCCGGGTAATCGGCGCCGCTGAGCCCGTCCAGGGGAAGCGTGTCCGGGTCGAAGTGCACGTCGATTTGAATATGGGTCTGGAACAGCGCCGTCCAGCCATTGCCGATGATGCTGATAAACAGGAACGACAAAAATAGCAGGCTGGCAATAATTGCCGAGAGCCCCATCAGGCGGAAACGCCGCTCCGAATGGTAGCGTCTGGCCAGACCTTGATTGACGATATCGATGGCCTTGGGCTTGGCCGCCGGTTCATGATCTGTTGAGTTGGCGTTATTCATATTGTTCCCGGTACTTTCTGACCACCTGCAAGGCGATGACGTTGAGGCAAAGGGTGGATACGAACAGCAGCAGCCCAAGCGCGAATGCGGCCAGGGTCTTGGGGCTGTCGAATTCCTGGTCCCCCACCAGCAGGGTGACGATCTGGACGGTGACCGTGGTGACGGTTTTCAGTGGATTGAGGGTCATGTTGGCCGTCAGGCCGGCGGCCATGACGACGATCATGGTTTCGCCGATGGCGCGGGAGACGGCCAGCAGGACGCCGCCCACAATCCCCGGCAAAGCGGCCGGAATGACCACCTGGCGGATGGTTTCCGATTTGGTGGCTCCCAGCCCGTAGGCCCCGTCGCGTAAATCCTGGGGAACGGCGTTGATCATGTCGTCGGAAAGCGACGAGACAAAGGGGATGATCATGATGCCCATGACCAGGCCGGCGGCCATGGCACTTTCCGAAGAGATATCCAGACCCAGGGATCGGCCAAAGTCGCGAACGGCCGGCGCCACCACCAGGGCGGCGAAAAACCCGTAGACCACCGTGGGGATGCCGGCCAGGATTTCCATCAGCGGCTTGGCGGCGTCCCTGAATTTTTTGGTGGCGTATTCGGACATGTAAATGGCCGACATCAGCCCGATGGGCACGGCCACGGCCATGGCGATGGCCGAGATCAGCATGGTGCCCACCAGCACGGGAACGGCCCCGAAGGCACCGGAGGACCCCACCTGGTCGGCGCGAATGGCCATCTGGGGGCTCCACTCCAGGCCGAAGAGAAATTCAGTGACTGAAACGCTATGGAAAAAGCGGATGGCTTCATAGAGCACCGACAATACGATGCCCACCGTGGTGAAAATGGCCACTGTCGAACAGGCCACCAGAAGGATCTGCATCAGGCGCTCCACATGGTTGCGCGCGCGCATACGGTCGCTGATGCGACCGCGGACCAGAAACAGTCCCAGAACGGCAATGGCCAGCACAACCACCGCCAGGGCGGCATTGCTGGTGTTCTGCAGGGACCGGTAATGATCGGCGGCGGCCTGCATCTCGGCACTGACCTGGCCGGAGATGATATTGCCGCTGACCAGGTTGCGGATATCGTTAACCACCAGATTGATCCGGTCCGCCGGCAGCGACTTGATCTCGGGTGGAAGTCCGGATACCACCAACTGGGTGATCAGATTGCCTTCAAAGGCCTGCCAGCAGCCGAAAATGATCAAAGCGGGAAGCCCGCACCAGAGGGCGGTCAACAAGCCGTAATACGCCGGACGGGAGTGCAACTGGTGTATTTTGTCCAGTCCGCCGGCAACGGCCACCGAACGGCGAAATCCCAGGTAGTAGGCCGCGGTGGAAAGCAGCAACAGAAAAAAAAGCAATGTTCCCGGCGTGATCATATGAAGCCCGACTCCTGTGGGTTGCAGTGTAATGCCGTTTGATTCAATGGCGCTAAAATTTGCTTTACGCGCTTTAGCTTGATGCAATCGCAACGGTCGTAACCTATGACCGGATTGTTTGGGCTGTGTTTAACTTATGTTAGAAATTTGTTAGGCATACTGACGGAGGGGGACCACTCGCTTCAGCAAGGCTGTCGATGTCGGACAATGGCGCCGTCGATGAGGTAGATGATTTCCTCTGCGATATTAGTGGCATGGTCAGCCAGGCGTTCGAGATGGCGCGAGACCAGCAGCAGGTTGATGAAATAGCCTGCTTTTTCCGGAGCGTGTTGCAATCTGTCTTTTATGCGGTCATAGGCTTGGCACAGAATCCGGTCGACCTCGTCGTCCATGCGGACCACCATCTGTGCCATGTCCCCATCCATATGGACCAGCGCATCCAGGCTTATGCGCACCATATTTTCGGCTTTTTCAGCCATGCGCGAATAATCGAAATCTAGATTCTGGGATGTATGCATGGACATGGTGATCACGTTGCGGGCGATATTGACAGCCAGGTCGCCGACCCGTTCCAAATCGTTGGTGATTTTGATGACCGCAACCAGAAAGCGAAGATCGATGGCCACCGGCTGGTGCAGCGCCAGGATCTTAAGACACTCTTCTTCCACTTCAACTTCCATTTCATCGACTTCAAAGTCCGATTGAATGACTTTTTGCGCTGTATGTATGTCATGGTCTTCCAAAGCGCAGGTGGCCATGCGGAGACGATCTTCCACCAGGGATCCCAGGGAAAGGGTCAGCCTCCTGATTTTCTCTATTTCGCGATGCATGAATCGGGTCATTGATCGTTCCTGTTGCGGTAATTGCGACCCTGCAAGCTGAATCAGTTGATGTCTGTGCCTTTTTCTAAGAACAGGCGCCAGCCTCTTTTGACCTTACCTGATCAAAGACCAATAGCGCACGATCAACGGGATTTTCATTTTAGCCGGGAATTGCTTGAAATTATGGGTGGCTCACCCGAACCGGCCGGTAATATAATCTTCCGTTTCCTTCAGTTTGGGCTTGGTAAAAATAGTGTCCGTCTCGCCGGCCTCCACAAGCCGGCCCAGATAAAAGAATGCCGTGATATCGGAGACGCGGGCGGCCTGCTGCATGTTGTGGGTGACGATGATAATGGTGTAATTCTGCTTCAGCGCATGTATCAGCTCTTCAATCTTCTGGGTGGCTATGGGATCCAGGGCCGAACAGGGCTCATCCATGAGGATGACTTCCGGCTGCACGGCCAGGGCGCGGGCGATGCACAGGCGCTGCTGCTGACCCCCTGAAAGCCCCAGCGCTGAATCCTGCAGGCGGTCCCTGACTTCATCCCATAATGCGGCGCGCTTGAGGCTGTGCTCGACGCGTTCTGCGATGACTCCCTTGTTTTTGACCCCGTTGACTTTCAGGCCATAGGCGATGTTGTCAAAAATAGTTTTAGGAAACGGGTTGGGTTTTTGAAACACCATTCCGATCCGGCTGCGCAGATGGACGACGTCGATACCCTCGGCATAGATGTCCTGATCATCCACTAGAATCTCGCCCTGCACGCGGATGCGCGGGATCAAGTCGTTCATGCGGTTCAGGCAGCGTAGAAAAGTGCTTTTTCCGCACCCGGATGGACCGATGAGAGCCGTCACTTCGTTGGTGGCAAATTCCAGGCTGATGTTTTCCAGGGCGCAAAAGTCGTTGTAGAAAAAATTGACGTTACGGGCGGTCACTTTGGGTGCGGGTTCTGTCATGGGGGATCCTTATTTGAGCTTCCGGCGCAGTCGGCTGCGGTACAAAATGGCGACCAGGTTCATGCCCAGCACCAGTCCGATGAGCACCATGGCCGTACCGTATTGCAGCGGCCGCGTGGCTTCGATTTCGGTGCCGGCGGTGGCCAGAACATATATGTGGTAAGGCAGCGCCATGATCTCATCGAAAACCGAGCTGGGCAGATAGGGGGTGAAAAAGACGGCTGCCGTGAACATAATGGGGGCCGTCTCCCCGGCGGCGCGGCTCAGGCCGAGGATGCCGCCGGTTAAAACGCCGGGCATGGCGGTGGGCAGCACCACCCGCAATATGGTCTGCAGCTTGGTTGCGCCGAGTCCCAGGGAGGCCTCCCGATAAGTGTCCGGTACGGATTTCAACGCCTCTTCGGTGGAGCCGATAATCACCGGCAGGCTCATGGCCCCCAGGGTGAGGGCGCCGGAGATCAGGCTGACTTTCAAATTGAGGTAAATGACGAAGAATGCCAGCCCGAACAGACCGAAGACCACCGACGGAACGCCGGCCAGATTGTTGATTCCCAGCCGGATGATCCGCAGCAGGAGACCGGACCGGGCGTATTCGTTCAGGTATATGGCCGACGCCACGCCGATGGGAAACGCCACCAGCAGCGCACCCACGCTGAGATAGAAGGTTCCCAGGATGCAGGGCAGTATGCCGCCTTCGGTCATGGCATTGCGGGGGGCTTGGGTCAGAAATTCCCAATTGACCGCAGGCCAGCCGTTGAGAAAAATAAAGAAGATCACCAGGGCCAGGGCCATGCCGTTGATAAACGCCGCCGTTCTGAACAGGCCAAACATGCTTTGCTGGATAATGCAGCGCCGTGACCCGGTGGCGCAGTGGATCGGCTTTCCGAGGAATTCTTTTTCCCTGGCGGTCAAGGCTGCCGATTCGGCGGCAGCGGATGGTTTGAGCATGGTTTCTGTGGCGCTGGATTCCATTACGATCCTCATGGTCTGCTATAAGGTGGCGTCGCCGACCTGGCGGTATTTATGCGCGATCCAGTCCGCAACCAGATTGAAGCCGAAAGTGAACAGGAACAATACAATGCCCGTAGCAAACAAGGCATGGTAATGGTCCCCGCGAAACGGGGCTTCGGCCATTTCTGCGGCGATAGAGGCCGGCAGCGGGCGCACCGGATCGAAAATGGATGCGGGTACCATGGCGGCCCCGCCGGACACCATGAGCACCACCATAGTTTCTCCGATGGCCCGGGACATGCCCAGGATGACAGCTGTACAGATGCCGGAAACCGAGGCCGGTAAAATGACCCGCATAATAGTTTGCCAGTGATCGGCCCCCAGTGCCAGAGACGCCTCTTTGACATTGGCGGGTACGGAGTAAATGGCGTCCTCGGAAATGCTGCAGATGGTCGGGATGGACATAAAGGCCAGCATGAGTGCGGCGTTGAATAGATTGAGCCCAGTGGGGATGTCGAAGATACGTTGCAGAAAAGGTGCCATGATCACCATGCCGAAAAACCCGATGACCACCGACGGCAGTGCGGCCAGCAGCTCCACCATGGGCTTGACGATTTCGCGCAGCCGGTAATGGGCGATTTCCGCCAGGTAGATGGCGGTCATTACGCCCAGGGGGATGGCGATAAGGGACGCCAGGGCCGTTACGGAAAGAGATCCGACAATCAGCGCAAAGATGCCGAAGTCGGGATTTTCATCCGTAGGATACCAATCGCGGCCGAAAATAAAGTCGGCCACGGAAACCTTGTTGAAAATGGGCAGGCCCTCGGAAAAGAGAAAAATGGTGATCAGCGCCAGCACGGCAATGGATGCTGTGGCAACAGCGAGAAAAGCTCCCCGTACCCAGCGCTCTTGAAATTGTCGGTTCAGTGTCATTTGTCTCTCGCTGCGCGCCCTATCTGCGCCATTCATTCCTCCGGGAAAAACCGGGTTTTGGATTAAGCTTTGGATCATTGCTCATATTAAAATCGTGGGAGCGGGGCCTCGCCGCCACCAACGTCCGCAATATGCTGAATGATTTTGGCTTAAACCACGGCGATTAATACAGCGGAACGTATCCCGCCTCGCGCACCAGGTGCTGTCCCTTCTGGGGGTGCACCATGAAATTGATGAACATGGAAATTTCTTCCCTGGGCCATTTATTGGTGAACATATACAGCGGCCGGCTGACGGGAAACAGACCGTTGAGGGTGGTCTTCTCCTCACCTTTGATGCCGTTGACGTTCAGGGCTTTGACCGTATCGTTGACATATCCCAGGCCGATATACCCGACGGCGTTTTTGTTTTTTCCCACCGCCTGGACAATGGCGCCGTTGGACGCCTGCAGCAGGGCGCCGGGAAATACACGCTCTTTTTTCATGATCTTTTCATGCCAGACTTCATAGGTTCCGGAAGAGGTGTCTCTGGAGATGACGACAACCTGACGATCCGGCCCGCCCACTTCCTTCCAGTTGCGGATTTCTCCCTTATAGATGGCCTTGAGCTGATCCGTGCTCAGGTCGGTCACCGAATTGGAGGGGTGCACCACGGGCACGATGCAGTCATAGGCCACTGCAAAGGGAACCGGATAGACACCGTTGCTCAGGGCCAGTTTGACCTCCTTGTCCTTGATGAAACGGGAGCTGTCGGCAATATCCGTGGTACCGTCGATGATGGCCTTGATGCCGTTGCCGGAGCCGCCTCCGGAGATGGAGATGCTGATATCGGGATAGACCTTCATGAATGCTTCGGCGACTTTCTGAGCGATGGGAAGAACTGTGGTGGATCCTTTGATGACAATCTTTCCCGCCCAGGCGGTGGAGAAAGTCAGCGTCAGGGTGGTCAGCGTAAGCATGCAACACAAAAGCGCTCTGCGAATGGCCATGGGTGGTACCTCCTTGTGATTTGATGGTATCAATCGATTTTTGCCGTGCGGATCGACGGCCAAAACCATTCTATGGCACAACAATGTTAGGAATGTGTCAAAAGTGAAGAAAAAGTGAAAAAATGCGGCTGCAGGGGATGTTGCAGCCGCATAGCATTTCGGCACCCATCATATGGCTAAAGCCAAATTTTCAGCCGGCTCCCTTTGCGGCATGACATCGTGGTACATCTTCCAGGTCAATAGAAAAGCGGCTTCGAAAGAACGTTCTTCCGTGTACCGGCGCGCCGCCCGGCCCATGGCCCGGGCGCGGGGCATGTCATCCACCAGCGTGCGCATGGCTTCAAGCAGCGTGCCGGCGTCGTCCGCCGGGACAACAAGGCCGGTCCGGTCGTGAAGCATGTTTTCACAGGGTCCGCCGCTGTCGGTGACGATCACTGGCAGGCCCGACGCCTGGGCTTCCAGGACCACATTGCCGAAAGTGTCCGTCGTGCTTGGAAACACAAAGATGTCCGCTGAGGCATACAATTCGGCCAGTTTTTCGCCATGGACATAACCGGTGAAATAGCAGGGCAGACCCTCCATGGTTTGCTGCATGGCCTTCAGGTAGGGCCCGTCGCCCACCACCACCAGACGCACATCGGGCCGGTTCCGGGAAAGACGGGTGAAGGCATCGGCCAGCAGGTGCATATTTTTCTCTTTGGAGACGCGTCCCACATAGATCAGGGTGGTGCCGCCGCTGAAGCCGAACCACTTCTTCAGGGCTCCATTGCGCTTGGACGGATGAAACTGCTCCACGTCGATGCCCCGGGGATAGACACGGATTTTTTCAGGTTTGATGCCCCGTTCCACCAGCTCGTCGCAGGTGTTCTGGGACGGGGCGTAAATCACGTCCAGCTGGTCATAGTACCAGAGCACATACTTCCAGGCCAGATCCTCGATCACCGAGTCACCGGTCAGAATCTGGGCATACTGGGGAATCGAGGTGTGGTAGGTGCCGCTGATGGGCAGTTTCAGGATTTTGGCCACCGCCAGGGCCGCCAGGCCGATGGGGCCCGGCGTGGCGGTGTGGATCTGGCTGAATTCCTGCTGACAGCAGTAATCGAGCATCTCCAGAAGGGGTGGATAGAAAATATGCTGCTCCGGGTATTCAGGCAGCTCATAGGTGCCGATGGGCTTGAAATTCTTGACCCCCGGCCGGTCATGGTCCCGGTGATTCTGGTGGCAAGTCACCATGGTGTATTGTTTATTGTTTTTCAAGGCCAGCTGGACATGCTGCTGCAGGGTCAGGGCAACTCCGTTGACCTCATAGAAGGTGTCGGTAAAATGGGCCACTTTGAAGGTTTCCGCCGGCGGTTTGGGGTCGTCGCCGGCGCCGGAGAGAAAACGTTCGGCGGTGGCCCGGCTGAATGCCCTGTCTTTGGCGAACTGCACATAGGCCACAAAATAGGGGGCCAGCAGGGTATAGAGCCCGCCGGCCGATCCGATGGTGTGAAAGATGTTAAAAACATTGGCGCCGGAAAGATGGTCCAACAGGTGGTTGCCGAAGTGCAGCATCACCCGGTTGGAGGCGCGGTCGACGAACTGGAACCACTTTTTTTCCTGGGCCACAAAGTCGTTGGGTCCCGGCGTGATCTTGAAGAACTCGGGATCGTGCCGGATCAGCTTGTGCGTCTCATGGCGCAGCATGGCCATCAGGGAGTCGGACACCGGCATTTTGACCCGTTTTTGTTTTTGATAGCGCCACACCAGGAAAAGCTTGGCCAGCAGGCCGGGTGTCCGGTTGGGGTCCACCCGCAGGCTGTAGTCCAGAAACCGCATCAGGGCGTCTTTTTCCGTATAGCGGTCGATGTTGAATTTGTTCCGGTAGAACTGATAGGCGATACCGTAGAGATTGTGGCCCATGGTGAGGGCCGTGGCCGGTTCGCTGATCACGCTGGTGCCGAAGGCTGCGGATTGTTTGAGTCCATCGGGAGTGTCAAGGCCCTCGATGCAGGTATGGGTGCGGGTGATGTTCAGCGAACTGTGGTCGTCGGACCCGCCCCAGAGCCGTTTTTCCCAAGGCTGTGCATACAGCGGCGCCATGTCGTGAGTGTCGGCCAGCCGGTTGATTTTTTCCGGCGACAGACTTTCGACAATGCCGCGCAGGGTTTTGTTCTCCCGGTTGTTGCGCGCTCCGTTGAGCTCGAAATTCTGGAACAGCAGCAGCAGTTTTTCGAAGTGGCCCATGGTGAGCCGGTCGTTGATGGCGTATAGCGGGTGGGCCACAATGCTCAGAATATCTTCGTCGTGAAGGTAGGCCGCCAACGCGTAGATGTCGGGGCGCAATTTTTGAATGGCTGCATGCTGAGCCTCGTCGATGTTCTGGGCCAGGACATGGATCTTGCACCCATTCTCCGGAAAGTAGGTGGTGATTTCCTCGCTGATGTAGGTATCCTGCAGATGGGCGATTTCCAAAGCGCCGTCGATGGTGTTGTGGTCGGCAATGGTCACATGGGTCATGCCGCGGGATTTGGCGATCTGGTAAAGCAGCAATGGTTCCGTGAAGCATTCCGGGCAGCCTATTTTTTTCAGGATCCACTGGCTGGGTCGTTTAGAGAATTTCGAATGCACATGTACATCAATCCGCATTGGCCACTCCTTGTTTAGGATTTCTGCCGTATTTCAGTGGTGCCGGAAACCGTATCTACATCTGCAGTCGACGCATTATATTGAGCTCCTGGAAACTAATAGACACCACATCTAGATAAATTATTGGATTTTGCCCACCGTTCTATTAAACGCGGATTAAGAAAAGAATAGAATATGGTTAGAAGTCCATTGGCTTAAGGTTAAGGCTAAATTTTTTATTCTTTATATTCAGAATGTTGGCCAAGAATTGCAGGCTTGTCGGCAAAATGCATTTTTCTTTTTTTGAAAAAAAAATTCAGTTTCATTTCAGGTGCATAAGCAGTACCAAACCCCTGAGCAGGCTTACCACGGGTGTTTCCGTTGAATGGGCAGAACGCTGTTATCTAACACAAATCTAACAAAACCCTGTTATTTTGCACGTCGAAGTTCATATTTAATCTTTATGTTTTGAATTCAAGTAGTTATATTGTTTTAGCGGCCATCGGCAACACTTCCGATGAATCGGTTTTTACCCTGAGGAGAGGCTATGCTGTCAGAATCATATGATATTTCAGAGTTCATCAGCAAAGTTAAGGGCCAGTCGGCGCACGAGATCATTTACATGGCCGATCTGGAGGCCACCGAAGCGGAACGGCACCTGTTCAAGCACAAAAACGGCGATGATCGAGAAAGTGTCAAAAATTACGCCAAGTTAATCAAAGATTTCGTTTTATACATACGCTATGGGGTGCAGACCCATTCCGTGCGCCAGATCGATCCCATGGCACTGGAAACTATCGGCAGGGAATGTTAGCCGTTTCCTGAGCCGCAGTTTATTGAAACCAATAGCGCCGAACAGACAGGCCGCCGGATTCCAGAAGGAACCCGGCGGCCTTCAGATGTCGTTTTGGCCTCTTGTCCCGCCTTTCACCAAACTTTAATTCAATCCAAATACAAAACAAATGATTGAATGGTACCTGGTTTGTTCGCAGCGCGGTGAAATCAAAGATACCGACTTCAGTCGCACTGCGTTCCGGAGAGTCCGGCTTTGGCCTGCCCCCGGAAGGGGCATGGGAACTGCGGCCCATCTGCTGAAGTTCTGAGTTGCGCGTTTCCAGTTGTGGTTGACGCTGTGCGTGGGCCTGACTTTATACTATGGCGGGATTCCTCAACTCGTAACTTCTATCTCACCACTTTGCTGGTGCTATACGGCAACGGCGTAGCCGCTGCCCGTGACCTGGCCGCCAGGACCCGGTTGTAATATTGAATAAAGAGGTGACAAGCTCATGATCGACATCGACAAGCTCATCAGGATGACCGCCCTGAGCATTTTTTTCATATTGGCCGTATTTCAGGCGCTGGCGGGCGCCCAGCCCACGGCTGCATTGGACGAAAACACCTTCACCTTCGGTCCGGTGCCGGAAGGCAGAATTGTTACCCATACCTTTTTTATCGAAAACCGTGGCAACTCCCCATTGCTCATCAAAAACGCCAAGGCGACTTGCTCCTGCACGGCCGTTGACTTCGACACTGATGTGCCAGCCGGAGAAAGAGGCCGTATTGACGTCAGGTTCGACTCCCATGGCTATGGCGGTCGGCAGGCCAATGTGCATATCCGTGTTGAGACCAGCGATCCATCAAATTCCGTCTTTGATTTGACGGTGACCGGTCAGGTCGATCGGCTGCTGACCATTTCACCGCCCATCGTCAAACTGGAAGGCCCGGCGGGCATCCCCATGGAGCAAACCGTCATCATTCGGCCGGAACCCAAATATCCCTTTAAGATCATCGATGCCAGAGCGGAAAAGGGCCGCCATCTGAGTTTTGAGCTGAACAGGATCCAGCAGGCCGGCCGTGACGGCTATCAGGTAAAGGTCCGCTTTCAGGCGGACCAGAAGCGGCGCTACTTCGACAAGATTATCCTGGGCACCAGCAGCCCGCACAAACCGCAAATCACGATTGCCGTGTTTGCCAAGATAACCGGGTAGGGCAAGATGTTCAAATCGATGAAACCCATCGCAGGAATTCTCATATGCGTCAGGCAGACATCCTGACAGCCACCGGTCTGCCGGAAACGACAGTGGTCGGCGCTGACGGTTCCCGAGACGCAACGATACCGCTGTTGTTGATTCTGGGGAAAAACAGCTTCCAGAACCGGTTGCTGACCGCTTATCTGGAACAGGCCATGGCCCAGACATGTTCCATCGCCTCGCATGCTGTTTGGGAAGCGCCGCTGCAGGATGCCGTCGACGGGCCGGCTCTGGCGCTGGTGGACTGCTTCGGTTACAAAGCAACCGATCTGTGGATAAAAATGAGCATGGGTGGCTTCCCGGATCCCCTGTCGGTTCCCGTGGCCCTGTTCAACGTGGTTCCCGGGACGGACCCCCATTTTGAAAAGCAGGCCATCGAGAATCAAATCAGGGGCGTATTTTACATTGATGAACCTCCGGAATGCCTTTCCCGCGGCATCGCCAGGATGCTGGACGGAGAAATCTGGTACTCCCGCAAGACCACTTCCCGGGTCATCCTGGAGCAGCAGCGCTATCGCTCCCGTACCGAGGCTGCCGAAGTCATGCTCACCGCCCGCGAAAAAGAGATCCTTGTCGCCATAGCCTCCGGCGCTACCAACAGCGACATCGCTGCAGAACTGAACATCAGCCTGCACACTGTAAAAACCCACATCTACAACGTTTACAGGAAGATCGACGTCTGTAACCGCCTGGAGGCCACCCTCTGGGTAGCCCGCTATCTATAATCGATAAAACCCCGTCATGTGCTTTGCGGCTCACACATTCCTATGTGGGACCGGCCTTCCGACGCGGCATCGAGTGTTCCGGCAAAACCAGCGGCCAACCGGTACAATCAAGAAGTTGAAAAAGACTCTCGTGTCCATGAGCACCATAGCCCCGGAAGAAAGAACAATTGTCCTGACAGCGGCGTATGGAGCGGCTTATCCAGAAAAAGGATCGGTGGGGGCAAATCCTGCATTTCTCAGGGCGCTGTGTGGACCGGACAGATGCTCGAACGATAAAAGTTGAGCTGACCGGACTAACGGCGGTTGGACTTTTTTCTGATCCCCGCCATTCCGATCAAACCAGAGCCAAGCAACCAGACCGCCCCTGGAACGGGTACTGCCGCCAGCGTGCCAAAATTGTCAATGGAGATGGTTGCGCATTCGGTGCTGGAAAATCCTAAGGTCGCGTTGCTGGTAAAGCCGTCTGCAAATACCAATCCGATATCGTTATACGATAGAAGTACTTCATCAAATGTCATATCGCCTGTGTTTTGGTTCGGCCAAAGCATAAAATTGCTTTCGATGAGCTGAACCTGATATGTTGTCCAGTCCGTGGCTCCGTTCGGATCCCAGCTGAAAGTGTCGTTTGACACCCAATACCGGCTTTGGCCATCGTAATGACCCAGGTAGAATCGTACTGTCGCACCCGCAGGGCCTGTGACAGTACCATCAATTTTATAATCGACCGTTAAAGCCTGCTGACCGTTCAGGTCCCCGAAAAAATCAGTATCAAAGGGCGCCTGAATACCATAGAGACGCGTGCTGTCGTTGTCGACTGTTCCCGAAATCTGGCCGCTGCACCAGGCAGACGGCGTGGTCGCAATAGACCCGCTGTCAGTCACTGTAGCATTCAACCAACCCTCGGCTCCGTTGTCGAATGTCTGCAGCGCCGCATAGGAAGGTGTAATCAAGCAGATAAGCAGCAACAAACCAATGAATGACGTGATCCAATTTTTCTTTTCCATTTAATCCTCTTTAGACCTGTTTCAGATTATCGGTTTGGCATCGTCCAGAGACGAAAAAGCCCAGTCTCGAACGATGTGTTCTTGATCCGGGCTTTCTGATTCCCTATCCGTAAGGTCAGCCAAGTACCCATTATACAGTTTTCTATACTTTTATCTTTGCAGCTCCAAAATGTCAAATTAGGTTTTGGTTAGCAGAATGGCCAGGTTGGCCGCGGCAGTGACAAAAGGATACTCAGCGAAAGGCGCCAGCCCGTGTGTCGGACCCAGGGTGGGCTGCCCAGCCATTTGATCCAGCCCAGGCAGATGTCCGGAACGGCAAGCACCATGGCGGTCTGGCCCAGATAAAGATGTACCAGTTGGAATCGTTCATGGAAACAGGCGCCGACATAAACGAGCAGGACCATCCGAACCAGATTGATGGAAAAGAGAATCACAAGACCGAAAATCCAGCCCACCGGCTTTTGCTTCCAGCCCGATGGATAGGCCAGGATAAATCCCAGGAGCAGCACAGATAAAAAAATCGCCGAACATTCTCCGATGACCAGCGCACGAAATCCGTTCAATTTTAAGGTCACCCCCAGCACTTGCGCATCCATTCCCAGCAGGCCGAGCAGTCGTCCCGACAGCACCGCATTGAGACGGTTCACCCAGAAGTAAAATCGGTCAGGGGCCACCTCCAGCAGGCCGTACAGGACAGTTCAGGCGAGTAAAAAGCGGAGGCAGAAAAGCGCCGGGGATGTCAGACGATTCCGGTTCATACCGGAAGCAGACGGGAGCCGAGCCAAATCTTGTGCAGGTGCCGGGTGAGGCTCAGACGCAGTCGGGGAGAGGCTTTGCACGCAAACATGATTCCCCATCGGATCAGAAAGATACCGCCTGGCAGTGGTGTCAGCCAGAGCAGCAGGCCGGAGGCCACCAGGCACCAAGCCAGGGCCAGGCAAGCGGTTTTGTTTAGGGCTATACGGCCATTGATCATTCGGAGAACAGGCAGCCTTGGCTTGCTTAAAACAATGGGGTTCATCACGCTTCCTTTATGTCCGGTTCCAGGCGGTCGCCAGGAACCGGACAAGGAGGGAGAGAGTCGCATGATTCCCGCCGATAGAGGGCATGGGGGTCGAGGCTTGCGATAGGAACCTCTGCGATGGGAATCATCTTATCGGACTATGACTTCCTTAACTACAGATCGACTGTTTGAAAAAGATTAGCGAATGGTTAAAAGAACGTTCAAAAGAATCCCGGCCGTTGCCGCGCCGGCAATGGCTTTGCCAGGCTCATCATGTAACCGTGTGAAGCCGATATCATCCCGGTAATCGGCCACCGCGACAGCAGTATAAAACAAACACAGCAATCCAAGGGCCAGTGTTTGTATCAGGCGCATTGGTACCTTCCTCGGAAACAGCCATTCAGCATTGGGTATTAAGAAGGCATGATATAATTCCTTATAATCATCAGTAATCAGTTAGTTCTTTGTTAGTTCTGAATTGAAGAACGGTGAGAATACCTCTCGGAAAATTTCGCCTGCAAAATAGGCCGAAGACAAGTCTATGGACTGATTACCCTTTGGCCAAAAATATGATCATACCTTACCCAGTCAGAAACTACCGGTAGCCGTTACAATCCTACCCGGGCGCTACACATCAATTGTCAGGGTCCTTTGCTGGTTCGCATAGCGGGCACCAGAAAGCCCTGGGACGCCGATTTGCGCCGGCGCCTCCGGGCCTTTTTCTCACCGGCAACATACGCCAGTCCGTCATGGCGCCGCTGCTCCGGCAACGGAACCAGGGGATGCTGTCCAACACCTGCCCAAAGTGAAAACCGAGGCCAGAGACGGACCGAATGGCATGGTGCCAGAACGAACCTCTGGTTCAAAAGCAAAGGAGGCTTATGGAAGATCGTAGAACCATGCGCCGGTTCGATTTGAAGCTGCCCTGCTTCACCCGCGCGACGAACCTCCGGGGAGACCCGGTTCAATTGGCGACCCGCAACATCAGCTCGGGGGGTGCCTTCCTGATGACGGAAATGCCCATGCCCGTTGGCACCCGGTTGACCATGGAGATCGTCATCTGTAGAGCATCCGGTTCCGCGGACTGCGCAAGCGGCGGCTGTGTAAGGCTCAACGGCGAAGTGCTCAGGGCCGAAGCCTCCGGCATGGCCGTCGAGTTCGATGATCAGTACCTCATTTTTCAAGTCGGCGGTCGCAGCCGGACAGGACGGAGACGGGACCTGCCGGAGGCTTCCTTCGGCCGCCTGTCCATCCGGCGGCCCGCCATGGCAACATCATCAGCAGTGCGGATCAAACTGGTTTGATCCGCACCCGGATTGCACAATTCAGCAAGGAGAGCAAAATGAAACGATGTCTCGCATATCTCGTCATAGTGTTATTGTCCGCCTCCCAGGCCTGGGCCTGCATGTGGGGACAACCGCAGCGCGCCGGTCTTTACGAAGTGTTCAACGGTTATTTTTACGAATCCGCCAGCAGCGCTGCCTATGGCAGCGGTATCGGACGGCTCATATCGTCTTATTTAGGCCAAGCGCAGCGCACCGGTCTTTACGAAGTGTTTAATGGCTATTTTTACGAATCCGGCAGCAGTGCGGCCTATGGCAGCGATATCGAACTGCTCATGTCGCCTTATATAATGGATAACGGCAGCCAGGATGCCTGGTGGGGGGCGCCGGGGGATCTGTTCACCGTGGAGGCGGTTTACAGCAGTTCCTGGAACGGAGTGGATCTGGGGTATATGGAAAACGGCGTCACCCATGAACTGGTCCATTCCCGCCGCAGCCGGCAGCTTCGGCCGGGTGCCGATGTGGATGCCGCCTTTACCGTGGAAAGCGGCAACGGCTTCATGTGGGTCGGCTCGTCTGCCTGGTGGGGGGTGGACCGCTACTCCGATCCCTCGGAAAACTGGGGGGACCGGGACATGTTCCTGGCCTTTGCCATTACCGACAGTGACATGCTGGCCTATTTCTACGGCGACAACCCCCCGGATCCGGACGATGAACTGTATCTGATTGCCTTCGACGGCCTGAACTCAAGCCGCGGTGATTTTACCGACCTGGTGGCCGTGGTGCGCCGCACTCCCATGGAGACCAATGCCGTTCCCCTGCCGGCATCGGCACTCCTGCTGGCCAGCGGCGGCCTGCTGGCCGCGGTATGCCGCTGGAATTCTAAGTTGCTGGAATAGCGAAAAATATTTTTTTACACAATACTTATATCTTTCTTATAATTCCCTAACATGGGGGGCTTAAAACGGCACCATCGATTGCGGGAACGCATTCGACTTATCAAGGGCCGACTGGCTTCATTCATTCCGAATTCAAATTTTGAAAGAACCCAAAAAGGATGACAGCGTGCTGCCGGTTGCCGGCGGCAAAGAAAAAATCATTTTCATCAAAATTGAACGCGGAATTAATCACAGACTCACAAAGACGTGCGACGATCATGACAGATGTAAACACAAATTCCAATCCGCAGCCGGACATGACGGGTGCGCCGGACAACGGGAACCGGTCCGGCGGCTACCCCAAAATCCAATACAAGGTGCGGCCCAAGGTTGTGAAAACATCAAAAAAGGAAGAAGGAATCGGCAAGCTGACCAAGCTGATGGACTATCTGGACAGCATCAAGGACCAGAACTTCACCGGCTATATCAAGGTCAACTTCAGCCAGGGCAGTATCGGCCGCATCGAGCGGTTCGAAGAGATCCTGCGCAAATAACCCGCAACCCTTTAACGACAATCAGTTCAGGGGTACTTCGCTGACTTTCCTCAAGCACCAGGAAGCCCGAATCACGAGCGCGTGCCGCTCTGTGTTCGGGCTTTTTTACGGCCTGCCGAATGCTTCAAGACGCACCGACCTTGTCGGACCAAAACCATCCGGAAGCTGATTCGCACGCTCACAAAAGCCCACCCGCCGAAGCGCTCACTTTCGCGGGCACGAACCCGGAGCACAGTAAGAACGTACCCTAAGTTCTTTTTCACCACCTCCAGATAAAGCCACACCCCGGGCGACCGGGGGCCGGAAAGCCATGGGTCTCGGATGGTCCGAGATCGCCAGGATGCCTGAGGAAAATGAAACAATCTTTATTTTGGAGGAAAAAATGAAACGAATTTTTGCAGTTTTAGCCGCGGCCATGCTGGTGTTCGGTGTTGCCGGCAACGCCATGGCGTTCTTCGACAATACTTCCGACCTCGTATTGGTCGCTTGGGAGGGTGTGGATCCTGCGGCACCCGGAAATGAGGTTTACTACGATCTCGGTAATTTCGATGGCAGCGAACTTCCCACCACCGCCCTGGATACCGGCATCTCTTTGAGCGACTTCACCGCCAGCAGCTGGAGCAACATCACGATCGGCCTGGTCGGCGGCGACGCAACCACCAAAGTCTTCGGCTCTGACGCAGGTGCCAACGCAATCGCAAACCTTACTGAATTCGATAGCGGTCAAATTTTTATGTTCTACGGCCCCCTCTTAGGTGCTACCGGTCCTAAGGTAACGGGTACCAAAGGTGCTTTTGGCGACTACAGCGGCTCGTTCAATCCATTTGTGGCGGGCCTCTATACCGGTAATGTAACCCCCACCGACTTTGCCACTGGTGCCGAAACGCAAAAGGCTGAAGTTCTGATGGGTGTCGGCAGCTACGACATGGGAATTTGGGCTGGTGGTCAAGCCAGTGACGCGACCCTGTTGGGAACCCTCAGCATGGATACCACCGGCGGAAGCCTGGTTATCGAGTATGCACCGGTACCGGTTCCGGCCGCGGTGTGGCTGCTAGGCTCCGGTTTGCTCGGCCTCATCGGCATCCGCCGCCGCAACGCCTAATTTGGGTTTGACGAAAAACCAAACACCAAACATGCTTTATAAAGGAGATTGAAAAAAATGAAAAAGCTCATCAAAGGAATGATCGCCGGCCTTGCGGTATTCGCCATGGTCGGAACGGCTTCAGCCGACACTTACACGGTTAACATGTGTGGCGCCACCGCGCAGGCCGGCTTCTGGGAAGCTGCCGGTGCCGCTGTCGTAACGGATACCTACGGCTGTTCAGGCGCTGTTTTGGACTGGGAAGCCGGCAATCAGAGCAACCTGATCGTCAAGGCCACCGGCTGTGATGCCGGTCTCGGCACCGACCCGGACACCATCTACCTGCGTTACAACGGAACCGGCTCCGGCGACGGCTGTTCCAACTATGCCGGCGGCGTGCGCAATTACGTGGATCCCGGCACCTGTGACTTCGCTGGCGGCGGCGGCGGCACCTGCACCGGCTTTGAACCCACCGCCCAGTGTATGATGGGTTGCGCCGATGTTCCCTGCGACACGTTCAACCAGTTCACCCTGTCACCTGCAGACGGCAAAGGTTGCCATGGTTCGGGCCCCAATGTTCCGAAATTTAAAAACCCCACCGCCTACACGCCGACTACTGAAGTTTATAGCGGTGTGATCGTGCCGTTCGGTTTTGTCGTCAACAACCACGTTACGCACCACGTTTGCGATTATACCGCTGTCAATGAAGACATCGCCACCAGACCCGGCGAAGCCCACTGGGCGTACGACAAAGAAGGCTGGCAGTGCGATCCCGGTGAAGAAGGCGGAGCGCTTTCCTGCCGCGGCGACTACAAATGTCTGGACGGTGTTTGTCAGGACGGATACCAGGACACGGCGCCTAACGCCTGCGGCGATGCCTCGGATTGTAAAGAGTTGATCGTTCCGGCTTGTACAGAAGAGCCCATCAAAAACGTCAGCCTCCTGCAGGTGTGCCACATCTTCAGCGGCGCCGTGGACAACTGGCGCGATTTCGGTCCCAGCTTCCCGAACCTGGGCGTCACCCGATGCATGCGCACCGCCGGCTCCGGCACCCAGCAGACCGTGCAGAATTCCGTCTTCGATCTTTGCGGTGTGTCTTACCTGCCCACAACCGTCTTGCACCAGTCTTGCCACTATGAAAGCTCCTCGAACCTGACCAGAGACTGCGTCGGCGATTACGCGGGCGGTATCGGTTATGCCGACGCCGACAAGGTGATGTTCCGCTCCGGTTTCGACAGCCAACCCGACAAGGCCGGCAGGATCGATCCGGATACCGGTGCGGTCTACGTCAACAAGGGCGTTCATCAGCTCCTGCTCAACGGTCATGCTCCCAGCCGGTATGACGTGGCCTCCGGCAAATACCTTTTCTTCTCCGCCCAGGTATGCTTCCTGGATAAAGCCTTTATTCCTGAAGCGAGCGCGGAATACAAGATATTGACTGCCGTTCAGAACACCGCCGCCGATCCCCAATACCTGTCTTTCGATAATGTCGGACAGCGCGCCTACTTCTGGGCGACCCCGGGTGAAATGTATGTCGAAAGAGTTGGCGGCGATCCCAACCTGTTCCCGACAAACAAGGCCAATCCCTCTCCGGCAGAAGATCGTTTCGATTTCCCCTGGAACTAGTCGGCAGTATTCAGCCGAATACGGTTCCATAATCGCGATCTGAAAAAAATAAGTGGGCTGCTCCGGCAGCCCACTTATTCATTAATGGGCTTTTCATAACGACCGGTCAAATTTTTCGCATATATCCTTCGCCCTCCGGATGCTCCCAATAGCGGCCAAACCGACGCCGCCACTCAAGTCTTAACATAGCCTTATTTTCGTACATTGCTAGTCGAATCTTAATAGAACATAAACATTTGTATGTAAGTATCTCCGTCCATCAGAACACAAGCCTGAACCGTTACATTCAGACAGAAGGGAAAGAGGGATCATGACGAATTTAAGAAATATAATTATCATTTGCAGCATGCTCTGCAGCATGCTGATCGTTTCATGCGCCAGTGCGCCAATGGACGCTGGATCCGGCAAAGCGAACCTGGCGCAAGCCGGTGAACCCGGCATTGCGAACCCGGCGCAAGAGGGGCGTGAATTGCACTATTCGTGTTGGGTGGATGGCAACGAGCTCATCGTTACCACTGAAAAAGATGTGGCTGAATCATCCGATTATAAAAAATCCCGCGTTTATTTGAATAAGAAGGAATACGCGCCCGTGGATATCACGGATTACGATTTTGAAAAGGCGCGTGATAAAATGGAATCGATTGAATTTCTGGAAGATGTTCTGGTGGAAAAGCTTGCCCAAGAGACCGCGAACTGGGCCGTCGGCACGGAACGAACCCTCCAGGTGGATGCCGAAAGAAAGGATCACCTGCCTGTCAATCAACGTGAGATCCAGATCATGCACACCAAAATTCTGCCGAAAAAGACCGTATATGACAAGTCGGTCTTCACCCCCATGACCCGCAGCAAGGCGGCTGTCGGGGAGCCGGTGAGCCTGGATTTCGGTGTTCAGGGCGAAGTGGTTGCCGTAACCGAGAACGAGGTCGAGGTGGCCTTTGCGCCCCAATCCGAAAAACCCCTGGAGGGACCCTATGGTTCGGTGATGGTGCGTGACGAGGGCGATTCCCTGATCACCGAGATCGCTGTCCAAAAGGGCGATCTGATGCGCGTGGGGGGCTTTGTCGGACAAGTATCCGAAGTGGGCAAGAAAACGTTCCGCATCGACTACAGCCATCCTTTCGGCGGTAGGACATTGGCCTGTGATGTGGCGGTCAAAGCCCTTGGCGAAGTTCCTGCGGCCGCCGTAGCGGCCATCCAGAAGGACAACGCCCACAATCCCCCGCCCCAGAAAACTGCCCCATCTGAGACACCAGCCCATGCATCTGCTGAAAAGAACACGCAATCTAAAGTGGTTGAGGCCGGTGACCTGGTCAAAGTCGCCTATACCGCGACATTGGAGTCAGGGGAGCTTCTAAGGACCACGGACCCGGATGTGGCCTCAAACCCCGGCCAGAAGAAGATAAAGGGCTTTTTTCAGGTCGTCTCAGGGCCTGAAACCATCATCGCCGGCAGTCAGGAGGAATTTCCCGGTCTCGGACGTGCGGTCCTGGGGCTGAAGGCGGGAGATCAGCACGAGGTTGTCATTCTGCCCAATGAGGCTTTTGGTGTCCACGACATGAAGCAGTTGGTCCAGTATGACCGTAAAAGAATCATCCCCGCATTGGTCACGATGCCCGCCCAGGCGTATACCGAGCGCTTCGGCGGATTTCCAATAAAGGATAAGACTGTGTCCTACAACGCTTATGTGAATGCCAAGATCGTGGACGTGACCGAAAAGGGAGCCGTTCTCAAACTCATTCCGGTCAAAGAAGAGATCGATGATGTCTTCGGCCTGACCCGCATGCAGGTGGTCGATGATAGCATTCATATGTATCTCACCCCCAAACTGGGCGCCAATTTCGAGCTTGATAAGCGCAAGGGGCGCGTGGTTTCCGTGGACACCCAAAAATTTACCGTCGATTTTAACGACCCCCTGGCCGGTAAGAAGGTCGTGTACAATCTCAAGGTGCTCGAGTTGACCAAAGCCTCTGAATTTTCCGGCCTGGACATTCAATGGATCGAGGATTATGAGACAGGCCTGAACATGGCGAAGGAATTGAATAGACCCGCAGTTTTGTTGCTGCTGGCCGAATGGTGCGGTTATTGTAAAAAGCTCAAGGAAACAACCCTGGTGGATCCCAGAGTAGAATCCATGCACGACGATTTTGTCTGGATCAGGTTGGACTCGGACAAGCAATATCCGGAGTTAAAAACGCTATATGAGCAAAGATCATTTCCCCTGACGGTTCTGTTGAACAGTGATGGTGAAGTGGTGGAGCGTATCAGCGGATATCTGCCGGCGAATGCGTTTCGATCCAAGATAATGAAAGCATTTGCTTCTTCAGATAAGGTGGTGGGCCAAATATCCAAGTAATATTGGGCCATTATTTGCTGATCAGACGCACATTTTTTGGTGGAGGGTACTTTGTCGGTCCATCGCAGAAGGATACCGGAAAGCCCGCAACTTCCATGCACGGATAGTTGCGGGCTTTTTCAGCCGAACTGCATAAAGATCTGTTGCTCATGAATTGTTAGGATGAATAACATGCGACGATATTTTACAACCTGTCAAAGATTGATTTGCATCTGGTTGGCCATGCAGCTTGCCTTGCCGCCGGTATTATACGCCCAGCAACCCAGTATTCCCGGATTATACCAGAATGCCGGGGCTGATATCGCTGCAGTGCCTGCTGCCCAGCTTCCGGTGCTCCAGGGCACATTGCAGGACCAGCAGGGCCTGGCCGGCATAAGCAAACCCAGTGAAAACCAAATGATCGTTCACCAGAACGATTCCAAAGCCATTATTGACTGGCAATCATTCAATATCGGCAAGGAGGCCTGGACCCACTTCGATCAGCAAGGCCAAACCGATTGGGCCGCCCTGAACCGGATCTATGATGCCAATCCAAGCCTGATTCTCGGGCAACTCACCGCCGATGGACAGGTTTATCTGATCAATCAAAACGGCATCCTTTTCGGACCCGATTCCAAAACCGATGTGCATGCCCTGGTTGCGTCCTCGCTGCCTTTCAACAATATAAACGACTTTGTTGAAAATAGCGTCAACCACTTTTCCGGGGATGACACCAATGGGTCGGTATCCAACCTCGGTGATATTCAGGCTGGCAAGGGCGGCTTTGTCTATCTGGTCGGTCCGGAAGTGGAAAACGCCGGTTCCATCGATGCTCCCCTGGGGCAGGTCGCCCTGGCCGCTGGTACAGATGTACAGATGCTGCTGATCGATCCGGAATTTGAAACCCAGAACCGAACAATGCCCCACGTCTATGTAACCCCTGGCCAAAAAGGCATGGCCGTCAATCAGGAATCGGGACATATTACAGCCGATGGCGGTGTTGCCGGCCTTTATGGCCGTAATGTGAATCAAAATGGCTATATACGATCGGTGACCGCCATCAGCAACAGCGGACGCATCGAATTGCACGCTTCCGATAAAGTATACACCGGGCCGGACAGTGTCACTGAGTCACCCGTCAGCGATGATCCAGAAGAGGTGCACCAGAGTTTTGAATTGACGGGTGGCACGATCGATATGGCCGGTTTGGATGTTCAGAAAGAGGTCCGCATTGGTGACCGCAATGTGATCAAGAATCAGCGGACGGTTACCCAAACCATCGAGCATTGTGGCGAGGCCAAAGCAACTTCCGGCAAAATTTCCATGGGCGCTCAAGACAAGCTTTTTCTGGACCGAGGCAGTCGACTGGATGTCAGCGGCGAATGGGTGAGCACCACAGCGGCAGATGCCACCATAACCGCCCAATTGAACAGCGTGGAACTGAAAAATGACCCTGAACAGAAAGATGGCGTGCTGTTTGGCGAGACGGTGGAAATTTTACCTGAAGAAGGTTCGAGCATCGGGGATATGTCCGCCCACTTGAACGGCGAGTTCACAACTGCCCGCGAAATGGCCACCGATGGCGGTGATATCGTGTTGAATGCCGTGGACGGTGATATCATCGTAATGGGGGAGGGCGGTGGAAAAGAAGCGGCCTCCATCGATTTTTCAGGAGGCGGTACAATTGTTTTGCCTGGCTATTACAGCACGACCAAGTTGATATCAGGTAATAAGGTTTACGATATCAGCAACGCGCCCACATACCTTGAGTATGATGCCGTGATCAATTACCAGGAGAAGGTTCACGAACGCTATGGGATCATCGAGACATATGACGGCATCTATTTTGGCGGCGGCAATGCATTTCTTTCATATACAGATGGCTTTGTACGGGGCGACGATGCCGGCACGTTGACAATGGCGGCCAGGGGCATTGCCTTAAATGGTCGCCTTGATGGTTCTGCCACGCGCGGCTTTTACCAGACTGAGACCATGCTTCCGGAAGTCATGTACGGCCAATATGCGGTTCAAATGGCGGCAGGCGTAAAAGCACCCAGAGGGGGAGAGCTGATTATCGGCCCGACCGCTGATACAATGGAGTGGGTGATCTTGCAACATGGCGCTGATGAAGTGGTCATTGCTGAGGATACCCCCGAACTGTCTGCAGATTTCAACGCAGCTACAGCGTTGATCGATGCTGATGCGGCCTATCGTTCCGAGTTTCAGAATGTCGGCGGGCGAACGCTAACCAGAAGTGTTCTTCCTGCTGAAATATTGAGCAGTGCCAGACTGAGCGATATTCGTATCGAGGCCACCACCAAAATTTCGGTGGAAAAGGATGCTGTGCTGGCCTTGAACCCCGGCGGCTTTCGGGCCTCTTCCGCAGGTGCGTATGAACCGCTGACTTACGAGAATACTGCAACGGCCACGCTGACCCTGAATGCGCGCGCCATGGATATAGAGGGTACCGTCAACATCCCCGGCGGTGATGTGACCTTTATGATCGAAGAAAAGATCACATCGCCGACCAGCGCAATTGCCGATAGAAAGGTTGCCATGCAGGACCGTTTCTTTTTGGCCGACGGCGCCGTTATCTCAGCTACTGGAGAGCGCATCGACAATTCCCTTGCGGGGCAATTGAACGACATTCAGCATGGGTATATCAATGGTGGCAGCATTGGGATATATGATACGATCGGTCGCGCGGAAGTCATTTTAATGACAGGTGGCCTGTTGGATGTGAGCGGCGGCTATGAAATTGATACCGGTGCAGAAATCACCGCCGGCCATGCGGGTTCAATATCGTTGCGGGGATCAACTTTGGTGGTGGATGCCGACTTGCACGGCCACGCCCTCGATTATGACGCCGGAGGCAGCATTACCCTGCATGCCGAAAAGATTACGGTTGGAACGAGGCGTAAAAACCTCTCTTCAACATTCGGTTTTGATGATGATCTGGATACATTTCTGGATGGTTCGTTCGCAGATATGAAAACGGAGATGATTTTCCAGGACGATCAACTATCCGAAAGCGGATTTGCAAATATTTCTCTTCTCAGCCGTTATGATCTGACAGTGTCCGACGGCGTTACCCTGACCCCTTCCCGCGTCATGATCGCCGCTCCCACACCGGCCTCTGCATCCGCCGGCCGGGATGATGTCATCAGCCCGGTGTCCAATCTGGTTTCAATGGAATCCGTATCTGGTCAAATGTCCACAGCTGACGATGGATATGTTACCGTTCCCCTGGACTATCTGGGAAAGACCTCCATTACGGCCCGGGCTGCCGTTGAAATCGGCGAGGCCAATCCGATTGATGAGATAAGCGGCACCGAATCCGTGGTGGTGGCTCCCGGTGCCACCATAGTGGTGGCGCCCGGAGGGAGCATTGCGTTGTCAGGATTGGTGGCCGATATTGAAGGCCGCCTGAAAGCGCCGGCTGGCGAAGTAACGATCAGCGCCACCGGCAATAATCGCAGCGTTACGTTGTATGAAACCGGCATTATCGATGTGTCGGGCTATAACCGGCTGGTGCCGGAATCAACAATCCCCGATACAGGCAGCCGGTATGAACCCCTTGACGGCGGATCGGTGAAATTGATTGCCGAAAATTTCGGCAGTCTTACCATGGAGGAAGGTTCTGAAATCGATCTCTCCGGATCGACACCGACGGCCGGCATTTTTTATAAATCAGACGGCACCATATACACCGATACCGTCGCAGCCAATGCCGGCGGTATGGCGTTGATCTATTATGATAATCTGGTTATGGAAGGTGATATCAATGGCCGGTCCTATCATCCCCATGCCCATGCCGCTTCCTTGTCGATTGCCCGAACCAATTTGCAGGAGGGATTACCTGTTGATTCGAGCATGACGGATCGCATTCAGGACGGTGGATTTGACGCGCTCTCCCTTTCCAGCCTCAAAGAACTGGTGTTTTCCGGGAATATGGATGTCGATCTTCAAAGAGGGCTGACGTTGGATGCCCCCCTGATCAAAGGTGTCGATAATGCCTCGATATCTTTTAACGCAAATACTGTCAAAGTGACCAACAATTGGGAAAAATACGAAGAATATGTTGATGGTGGACAATACGATCTGGCGGTGGTTGGGGATGGTGACCCATTAACAGCCGGTGAAGCATCGTCATTTATCTCCTTATCCGCGGAATTCATCGACGTCGAGGGAATTGTGGCATTCTCCGGCTTTAACGAGGTCTTGCTGGATGCCGCCGCCGACATAAGCTTGGCGTCCGAGCAGTATTACGATAATGATCGTCAACATGTTATCTGGACAGGGAAATTAAGAACGCCCGGAGATCTGACGTTGCAGGCGTCGCGTATTTACCCCACGACATATTCTGATTTTACCTTGGCCTCCGACAACGGGCGTATAACGACCGAACAGGCAGATAAGCCGGTCAATGGCCCCATTGTTTCCGCCGGAGGGTCGCTAACCCTTGCGGCGGCCGAAATTGTTCATCATGGTTACCTGGCCGCTCCTTTGGGCCGTATTTATTTCAGGGGTTCTCTTCAAAATACCGATAGTAGTGATGCGGATACCGTCTTTCTATCCGAAGGAAGCGTAACCAGTGTAGTGGCCGACAGCCCGGTTCAGTATGGCTACATAGAGGATTATGAATGGTTAAAAGAAAAGACACCCTCAACATGGACGGCATCCAGCGAAATAACACTTTACCCGGAAGAATATATCGATGCACTCCCGGAGCGCAGCATCGATGTTGACAGCGATACAATGGTTATGCAGTCGGGTGCGGTGATTGACACATCCGCAGGAGGAAGCATATACGGCAGCGACTTCCAGCCAGGCATTAACGGGCTCGTGGATCAACTGGCCACCGACAATACCCATGTGATTGTTCCCGGCATTCACAAGGCGGGTGCTGCGATCTATGTGGAAGAGGGTAAATACGGACTGCCTGCCGGTACATACTCCTTGCTGGATTCTTCCTATGCCTTCATGGACAATGCTTTTGTGATTCAATATCTCGGATCAGCCAACAGCGCCAACATGCCCAGTGTCACCGATGAGGGCTATGCCGTGATGGTCGGGCGTGATGCTTTATCAGGCACCGGCTTTATTTCCAGGTTACCGGAAATGTACAGCATCAGACGGGCTGCGGATGTGATCAATCAAGGAGACTACATTGTTCAGTCTTTGACTGCTGAAACCGGCGGCAGTCTATCTGTCTTAAGTAACACGATGGTTCTGGACGGCAGCTTGCACAGCAGTCAGGGCGGCCTGTTATCCGTAAGCGGGACGCAGAGTGCTGTGGTAAGATCGACATCGCTTTTGGGAGCAGAATATGGTTTTGATGATATCGCCAATTTCATCGAGGATTACCAGAACACAGCACAGATTGTGGATACCGCCGTTTCCGATAGCGGTTTAGGTATACTGCGCATTGGCACATTGGCAAAAACGGAAACGGTCACCATTGCCGAGAATGCCCATCTCGAAGCGCCTGTAATAATACTGACCGGAAGCAGCCGTATTCGTCTGGACGACGATAGTTCAATTTCAGCTTCCGGACAAGGTGAAGGGCATCTCATCGTGAACACCCCTGATGGGCGGTTTGAGATGGGTTCCGGCGCTTCTATCAATGTCTCCAGGCTAATCGATATCAATGCCCAAAGCGCCCAATTTTTAGGAGAGATACGTTCCAACGGACAAGGTGCTTTGACCGTCGCTGCAGACAACATTTTTGTGACGCCGGATGACCATACGGATCAATCCATTCTGGGTCTTTATATGCCCGGCAGCATGCAGGGCTTTTACGGTTTCAATGATGTCTCGCTAAAGGCGGCGGCAGGTCTTGCCTTTTTGGGTGAAACAGCGTTGAGTGTAACAGGAGCGCTTGTTCTTGATGCACCGTTGCTGGAAGGCAGCTCACCGAACGGCGAATCCTTTGCGACCAAGCTCAGCGCACGGGTTATCCATTTGATCAATTCCGCTGATGCCGTTACAGATTCCGCTGTGCCGCTAAACGGCGACCTATCCTTTGAGGCTGGGGAAGATATTTACATTGGACATGGTGACATTATCCTGGACGGATATAATAAGGTGCTGTTCAAGGCCGGCAGGGATGTAAAACTAAGTGGCCAGGGATCGCTGACCACCAGTGGCGACACCACCATCTTGGCGCCACGGCTCACCACCGCCTATTATGAGACCACCGATGCGGAGAATCAAACAGTCTTTGAAGGAACCAATTTTAAATTACAGGCCGGCAACACGGCCGAGGGTTTTAGAAACATTCTTATTCAAAAGCCGGATGAGAATTACATCCAGGCTGACGCCAGCATAGGCGGAATTGTCGAAATCAAGGGCGCCACCATCGGTTTGAAAGATGGATGGATCGATGATGTGTCTGTCAATGGCGGATGGATCGATGTTTCTGGCGGATGGGTGACTCTTACGGCCACCGGTGCGCCGGCATTAGGTGACGCCATCGATCTTTCAGGCAAAGCCCTCATTGACGTTTCAGGCAACGACTTTGCACCGGGAGGACAGGTGGCGTTGATTGCTGAGACCGGTTCCATTGGCATCCATTCGGGTGCTGCCATCGATGTTTCTTCAGGCGGACAGGGCGACGCCGGAACATTGACTATATCTGCGGCAAATGCGGACGTGACCATTGACGGCGGGATTTCCGCCGGGGCTGCTGTGGATGGAGAAGGGGGGCGGTTCATCATGGATGTGGGGGCAATGGACAGCGCTTCCACCTTGAATCTCTGGCAGATCCTCCAGGCAAATGGATTCGATGAGCAGATCGACGTGCGCATTCGCACCGGCAATATCAATCTGGGCACACTCGAGACCATAAATGCGCACCAGGTGAACCTGGCTGCTGACAGCGGTTCCATTTCCGTAAGCGGTACGATCAATGCCGCGGGCGATGCCTACAGGCCCGACGGTGGCACGGTGGAAATCAATGCGGGGGACAGCTTGGAGCTGTTTGGAACGATCCTTGCCAATGCATGCTCCGATTGTGCGGATGGCGCTGGTGGCCAGGTTCGGTTGAGCGCCGTGGATAATCAGTTGTCTTTTTACGCTGGTTCACAGATCGACGTGTCGTCAAATAGCGGTGCCGGCGGTACTGTTCAATTCAGGGCGGCTCAAATTGACGCGAACCCCAATGACGGTACAGTCGTTTTTGACGAAGTGAATATGGAATTGGCTGGTGAAATCATTGGTTCGTCGAAGGTGATTGTCGAAGGCGTCAGGCGCTACCAGTATGATACGAACGACTGGAGCATAACCGCAACTGCAATTGGTGCCTATCACACGGATGCCAATGCTTTCCTAAATTATGCCGGAAGCATTAATACCCGCTTAACGGACCCGACCACGGGCATTTCGCTGACCGGCGGTGAAGCAGTGGCGCTCAAAATTGTTCCTGGAATTGAAATCAGGAATACGGGCAATCTAACATTGACCGATGAATGGGACCTGACCGATTTGGGGTATAGCGCCCAGGCAGGCAATATCACCATGCGGGCCGGCGGCGATATCAATTTAAACAATTCACTGGTGGATCATCCCAGTGTAGACGACACATTATATGATGAATATGGCATGTATACATATTATGCCAGAGCAACGCTCACGGACACGAACCTGCCGACGCAATTGAATGATTCATGGTCATTCAACCTTGTCGCCGGATCGGATTGGTCGAGCGCCGATAGAATGGCAACCCAATCCCATTCCGAAGCCGGTGTCGGAAATCTGAATGTCAACTATGATCAAGTGATTTATACCGAAAATAACACCATACACCTTGCTTCGAGCCGGGATACCGTTCTTTACGGCTTCTCGAGCGTGTACGATCCTCGGTATTATCTTCCACCGGATTTCCTGCCGCGTTTCATGGTAAATGACACCATGGCATACAGTATCGGCACGTTTTTCGACGATATTCGAGTCGATTGCGGACAAGATTTGATCATGATGAACAATGGGGGCATCCAATCCGCACTGGGGGACATCTCCGCCAATGTTCAGCGTGATCTTCACATCGAGTTGAACGACAGCTCCGGCAGCGCCATTCGGACCACGGGAATTGGTCCTCTGGATAACTACATCGGGACGGATTATCGATATGGTGAGGTTCATGACGGTGGTGATATACGGCTGGAAGTTAACGGCCAACTCCGCATGGGCGATGTTGCCTTGGCGGATATTGGTGCGGGCACAGACCAAATCGACCGGATTCCATTCTACTGGGAAAAAAGAGGGAATTCGCTATATCCAACATCCCATCTTAAATATTGGGACAATATACACGCGAATGTGGGTGACTCAACGACATATGTCTGGTCGGCCGATTTTGGAGAAGGGTTATATAAAAATGTTATTGCCATTAACACGCCAACAGCAGGTATTGCGACCATGGCTGGCGGGTCGGTAACGGTCAAGGCCGGAGAAAACCTGTCCGGACAAGTGGGCACGTTCAAGGAGGGTGATTTGTCCATTTTCACCCATGGTGATATTTCCGGTTATTTCCAGGTCGTAGAGGGAAATGGGGCCATCACTGCCATGGGAAACATCACCAGCCCGTACAAAAACGAGGCACCTCAAGGGTATGCTTATACGACCAGCCTGGCGATGGGGGATTCGCAAGCGACGGTATTCGCAGGTGGGCAGATCGATTTCGGAACCGTATTCAACCCGACGTTCCCGCAAACGTATGCTGAGTATGTTGAATTTCAAAACCAAAGTCGTTATCTGGACTATGAATATGGTGAAACACCATCGTCTGTATCCATGACGGCCTTAAAAGGAAACCTGATCTTTTCCGGAGAATTTTGGTACGGCGAGGGAATCAATTATGATGGTCAAGCCTATACGGTTCTGCCGCCCACAGTTTCTCTCATTGCCGGCGCAGATATCCTTCTGGGAAGAAGTGTCATTTTGGCGCCGTCATCCTACGGCAATCTCCATGTTCATGCCCGTGGCAGCATTCTTGGCCATATCGACGATTCCAGCAGCGCACTTCGATCAACCCTGCGGATGTCGGATCGCAGCCCGAGTGCCGTTTACGGAAGAACGGATGGGGTTGACCCATATGGTTTGCTGTGGGTGTCCGAAACAAGCGCGGCTGCGCATGCCGGTGACGGGGCCGAAGTGCTGCATGCAGGCGATAATACACCTATTACAATTACAGCTTCCGGAGATATCTTGGAGATCAAGATTGTTGCGGCCAAGCAGACCATTGTAAATGCCGGTGGCAATATTGAAGGGCTCTATTTTTTCGGGCAAAATGTCCATTCCGACGATGAAACCCTTATTCAAGCGGGCGGGGATGTTGTTCTCGATTCATCGCTGGACCGGGTCGGTGAAACCGGGTTGATCAATGCCGGCGGCGGTCTTTTTCTCGTGCAGGCCGGCGGCACCATCGATCTGGGCACTACCGACGGTATTCAGGCTGTGGGAAACAGTTTTTATTCCGAACTTGGTGAAGAGAACAGTGCGCTCGCAGTGATGGCAGGCTGGTACATGGTTGGGGATACAATTGAAACTGAAGCATTTATGGCGGACTACTTTGATGGTATTCGAGCCTATGGTGAAGAATACAGTGCCCTTTTGGCAGAGGGAGATTTAGCCGGGGCTGCCGAGGTTGTGGCGCAGGCCAATGATGAGTGGAATGCGCCTTTGAATGCTGCCAGTTCATCTAACGAGATTACAGGAAATCTCGAAATGGTCAACTCAAGCATCCAGACCAGCGCTGAAAATGCGGATATCTATATTTACGTTAAAGACGATTTTAATGTAGGGGCCACAGCGATTGCGGAACCGGGTGCTCTACAAAAAGAAACAGGCGTTTTCACTTCCAAGGGAGGTGCAATTAACATCTATGCAAATGGGGATATCAATGTAAATGAATCCCGCATCATGACATTTAGAGGGAGAGGATACGATCCTGATGAGGACCCGCAAAGGGGCAGCCACATCACCATATGGTCTGACCAAGGCAATATCAACGCCGGTCGAGGCTCCAAAACCGCCATTAATGTGGGATCCCCCCAAACCGAGGCGATCTATGACGACAATGGCAATCTCATTGGTTATCGGATTATATGGGAGCCCCCCTCTGTCGGAAGTGGTGTTCGTACGCTGACTTATGACCCAGACGGTTCCCAGGGGCTGCTCGAAGCGCCAGAGGCCGGCGATGTCTATCTTTTTGCGCCCGCGGGTATTATCGATGCGGGGGAGGCCGGAATTGCCGGACAGAATGTCATTCTCGGCGCCAGCGAAGTGCTCAATGCCCAGAACATAGATGTTGCGGGAACGTCCGTAGGCGTTCCCCAGGCAGCTACCGGTCCCAGTGTCGGAACCCTGGTGGGTGCCGGCACGGTTTCGGAAACCAGCAAGATGGCAGAAGAATCGGCCGCCATGAAAAGCGCTGAAGAGCGATTCTCCAGCCGTGTTGCCGAACTATCGGATCAACTGGTACCCAAATGGGTTTCTGTTGAAGTCACTGGTTTCGTTGACTCTGGTGATGAAGGCGAGCAGGATAAATAAATACGATATAAAAACCATCTTGATCATTTTAATTCATGGGGTAATAACATGCAATTTTCTCTGTCGCATTTAACTTACAGGAGGGTCTTTAATTGTGCCGCCTTGACCATCCTGTTCTTAACCATTGCTTGTCGTCCGCTGTCTGCACATGAGCAAGTCAACTATATTCCATTCCTGTTGGAGGATTTGCCCAGCCGAAACGAACCGGCGCACATTGCAACAAAAAGTGCAGAAGCACTTCTTTCCGAAGGCTATATCCCGATCGGAGATATAGAAGTGTTATATGACAAAGAAAAATGCCTTGATGACAAGTGCACACAATACGCTCATAAAGACGACTCTGCTTCACGTTTGCTTATAGAGGCTGCGAAAAAGGGCGGTGATTTAGTCATTCTTAAAACACAGAACAAGCTCTCAAAAAAAGATGATTATGATGTAGGTAAATGCATTAAATGGGAAGAGAAAACGGTCATGGTTGAAGTTCCGGTCTATAAATACAAAAAAAAGAATGGTGCTGTAACTTCTAAGGTGTTGGTCGGATTAAAGGACAAACCAGAGAAACAATCTGTTTGTGTTGAATCCACGCCGACGACCATCATCAATTCTTCCTTTTTTAGAAGTCATGGCTCCGTCTGGCATAAGAACAACAATTATGGAATTAAAGAAATAGATAATTGGCAGAACCCGCAAGATGACAGCGGGGCACCGCTGGCGAGAGTCGCCAAGAAATCGGAATCTTCCGAAAAATATAAGATCGGCTATATTGATAAATCCGGCAAATTGATTATAGCGCCAAAATACAGCGCCGCACACGAATTCTCCAACGGACTGGCGGCAGTGCAAATCGATGACGGAGGGAAATGGGGCTATATCGATAAAGCCGGTAAAATGGTTATTGAGCCGATTTTTGAAAATGCGGAACCATTCAAGGAGGATCTGGCTCTCGTTAAACTCGGCGGCCATTTCGGATACATCAGAGCAGATGGCATTTTCGTGATTATGCCAGAGTTCGAACACGCTTTTTCATTTTCCGAAGGGATGGCCGCTGTAAGAATAGAATACAAATATGGTTTTATCAATAAATCAGGCAAAATCGTGATTGATCCCATATATCATTTAGCCGATCGTTTCTCAGAAGGTCTCGCCCGCGTAAGAATCAAAGACAAATATGGATTTATCGACAAGTCAGGCAGATTGATTGTCAAACCGATGTTTTTTAACGCCAAAGCTTTTTCCGGGGGGCTGGCCGGCGTACAAATAAGGAATAAATATGGATTTATCGATAAATCAGGCACGTTCGTTATCGAGCCGAAGTTTGCATCCGTCGAATCCTTTTCCGAGGGTTTGGCGGCCGTATATATCGATCGTAAAATAGGGTTTATCGATATGTCGGGCAATTTCGTTCTTGAACCCGACTTTGTCCTCGCAGGATCGTTTGCAAATGGATTGGCGAAAGTCGTCAGCTTCGGTGGTGAAAAAATAGGTTACATTGATAAATCCGGCAAGTTTGTTTTTCATGATGCCGATCTTAAACCTTACGATTTAAGCGGTTTCAGCGCCGGATTGGCCACGGTAAAATTAAAAGATAACAAGTATATCATTTTAGACAATACCGGGAAGCGCGTCGGCGCGTTTGAAGCTGACAAAGCATATGAATTTACCGATGTAGCCAATTGATATGTCCATGCAACAACAGCCGCAGGAGTCCCTGCTGATTGCCCCCCCCAATAATGCACGGCGATTCAATTGAGGCCCGTTTTTATATGCTTTGCATGGACAAAAAATCCGTTGGGAAATTGGTTTTCCAGAGTGACGCGTTTCGTTTTTGTTGGATACCCGCCGACAGTTAATCATTTTCTAACAATTTTAGCATAACGATATCCGAATTATTCCACCACGGCTGAAATTATGCCTTCTCGGGCATAAAACCTTGAATTGAATCATTTTTGGTATGCAGGCTTAACTGCTGTTTGCACCCCGACCAGGAGAAAAGTTATTGTGCGTATTCATACCCTGATATTCATCATTTTGCTTCTACTACAATCAACTGCAGTTGTCGCCCATGGGGAAGACCAGGCAACGGATTCAGTTGGGTTTACGATTGAACGATTCGACATCATCGGCAATACTCTACTAGAGCCTTCGAAGATCGAGAATGTTCTTAAATCATACATCGGGGACAACAAAACGGCTCAGGATGTGGAAAAAGCCCGTGCCGATTTGGAGCGCTATTACCACAAAGCAGGTTACCCAACAGCACTGGTCAATATTCCAGAGCAGGTTGTTGAGGGTGGTTCTGTACAACTGCAAGTCATAGAAAGTACGATCCGGCGGGTGCGTATAACCGGGAATCGCTACTTTACCATGGAATCAATTCGAAAGAAATTGCCGAGTTTTCAGGCGGGGGAGATTCTTTATTTGCCTAGAATTCAAGAGGAATTATCTCGTATTAACAGTAACCCTGATTTAAAGGTTGCACCGATTCTGAAGCCGGGAAAAGAACTCGGTACCATTGACGTTGATCTCAAGGTCAAAGATAAACTTCCATTGCACGGCAGCTTAGAGCTGAACAATCGTTCGGCTTATGGTACCACCGATTTGAGACTCAATGGTGTGCTTCGCTACGACAACTTGTGGCAGAAAGAGCATTCCATATCATTGCAGTATCAGACATCGCCCGAAGATACGTCCGAGGTAACCGCACTCGCGGCATCGTACGTATTGTCAGCCCCTTGGAACAGCAACCACATTCTGGCAATCTACAGTGTGTGGTCGGACAGCAATGTGGCCTTCGGTGAGGGGTTCGAAACAGTGGGAACCGGTTATATTGTCGGGGCCCGCAATGTGATTCCGTTTCCCTCCAGCGAAAACTACAACCATAGCTTGAGTTTGGGCATTGACTACAAAGATTATGAGGATACATTGTCATTCCAGGATGACGAAGATGATTTAGAAACGCGAATTACCTACCTGCCATTATCTGTTTATTACAATTCGTCCCTAAACCATCATGCTGGGTCCACCCGTTTCAGTTTTGGAGTTAATTCCGTTTTCAGAGGACTCGTCAGCGAACAACGTGAATTTGAAGATAAGCGCTATAAATCCAGAGGTAATTATATCTTTGCATCATTGGGTATAGAACGCTATCAGAACCTGCCCCGTGGGTTCCAGTTGTTTGCAAAAGCTGAAGGCCAGGTCAGTGACCAACCATTACCTTCCAATGAACAATACTTTGCAGGTGGCCTTAAAAGTGTTCGCGGCTATAAGGAAGCGGAGGAGGCTGGAGATAATGCACTACACGGTACGGTGGAATTATCCTATAAAAATTTGTCTCCCCACTTTGGATTACCGGATTGGGCGACCATTTCACCAAATGTGTTTTACGATATTGCCGTTTTAAATCTTGAAGACCCCCTACCTGGCCAAAAACAACCCGACAACATGGATGGCTATGGCGTTGGACTCAGGGGTCAGGTCAGCAAGTATTTCGAGTACGAGTTATCTTGGGGAATCGCCTTGGATGATACGAGTCGGACGAAAAGCGGCGATCATCAATTTTACTTTATACTCAAAGGTAAATTTTAATAATCATTTAAAGGATATAATTTATCTTTCCTAATCATTCATTAATATTTTGGCGTTATTGTACCGTATTTCATCTGGCAACATCGCTGGGCTTGACCATGACGGCATTTGCTGAACGAACCGACATGATTTGATCGGATAAATTGGAGGGTTCCTTGAGGGTAAGCATGTTAATTCGGTATATCTGGATTCCAATTCTATTTATTGCGGTATGCAGCGGTAATGCCGCTGCCTGGTGGAATGAACAATGGCAATACAGACAAAAAATTAGTTTTGATACAACTCCGACAGGTGCGGACATTCAGTCCAACATGACGGATTTCCCGGTGTTGATCCGCCTGCATAGCGGCAATTTCAACTTTGTGAACTGCAGCGAAGCTGGTGAGGATCTTCGTTTCGTTAGCGCTAATGATCAGGTGTTGTTAAAGCATCACATCGAAAAATTCGATACCATCGACGAAGTGGCCTATATCTGGGTGAAGCTACCCAGGCTTTCGGGCGGCACTGACCAGGATTTTATCTGGATGTATTTCGGCAACAAGTCGGCGGTGGGAGGTCAAGACAGCGCCGGCACCTTCGATGCCAACCAGGTGGCGGTGTTTCATTGCGGAGAGCTTGAAGGTGCCCCCCAAGACGCTACCGCCTACGGCCAGACAGTCCTTGAATTCAAAGGCGGCCAGGGGTTGCCCGCCGTCATCGGCTCCGGTATCTCCTTCAGTGGTGCCGGGGATCGCATGGTCGTTGAAGCAACCCCGGCGCTGGATTTTAACAACGGATTTACTTTTTCAGCATGGATCCGGTTCATGCAGCCGCAGCAATCGGCCACTCTTTTTTCACGGCAAAACCCTGAAGGCCAAGGGGTTCTTGTTCAAATCAATGGAACCAAGGTGTGCTTTCAAATGACGACCGCGAATAATGAGATTCTTCGCACCCAGGATTGTATGGATTTGTCCTCTGAATCCTGGCACCATATCGCCTTCACTGCCCAGCCCAACAACCGCATGGCGATGTATTTGGATGGTCTGGAGCTGTTTTACCTGAACCTGCCGAAAGGGCTTCCCCCAATGGACGGGAATATTCACTTCTGCGCATCCGGAGATGGTACCCATGCCTATGTAGGGGACTTGGACGAGGTGCGCATTTCCAATACAAGCCGATCTGCGGACTGGATCAGGGCGGGCTTCAAATCGCAAGGGCCGGATGGTTCCCTGGTCCAGGTGGGAATCGAGGAGGCAGGTGGCGGCAGCGGGCTTCCAATTTTTTACCTGGCCACCGTGTTGAAGAATATTACTCTGGACGGCTGGTTCATCATTGGATGCCTGGCTGTTATGGCGGTGGCAAGCTGGATCGTTTTCTTGAGCAAAACCGGGTTGGTGTTTGTCGTTCAAAAAGAGAATAAAGCATTCAAGTCGGCTTACCAAGAGATGCCCGATCCTCTAACCTGTGACCAAGACATCGATCAATATTACAATTCCACATTGCATCGCATCTTTGCCGCGGGCTGTGCAGCGCTGAACCGTTGTATGGAAAAAAACGGCCGTCGGAAAGACCAAACGAGTACTTCGGAAGCCCCCGACAGTCACCTGTTGGATTCACGGTCCATCAACGCCATAAAGACGGCTCTGGAAAAGGAATTTATCCAGGAGTCCCAGCGATTGAATGCATGGCTGGTTGTGCTGACCATGGCCATTACGGGCGGGCCTTTCCTGGGTTTGCTGGGAACGGTGTGGGGGGTCATGAACACCTTTGCCGCCATGGCCGAAGCCGGGGAGGCCAACATCATGGCCATCGCGCCGGGCGTGGCCTCGGCGCTTTCGACCACGGTTCTCGGACTGATTGTGGCCATTCCGGCATTGTTTGCCTACAACTACCTGACTGGCAAGATCAAGGAGATCACCGCCGAGATGATGATCACCGTCGATCAGTTCAGCGTCGACGTCGACGAACGCTATGGTGTTTCCAGATGATGCAACGCGACCTGTTTGCTCAAAAGGGCTTTGACGAAATTAACATCACGCCTTTGTTGGACTTGGCATGGACCCTTCTGGTGGTCTTCATCATCGCTGTGACCGCCGCCGTGCAGGGCATAAAAGTCAATCTGCCGAAAGCCAGCAACACCCCCAGCCTGGTTAAACCGCGCACCAAGGCGATCTCGATCATGGCCAATGGGCAGATTTACCTGGATGCTTATCCGGTGACGAGTGCAGAGCTTGAATCCCAACTGCGCATGTATAAAGCGGTGGACCCCGATTTGCCAGTGGTAATTAAAGGCGATGCCAAAGTCTACTATCAGAGCGTGGTCGAGATTCTTGATTTGTTGCAAAAGTTGGAGATTTCCCAGTTGGGTCTGGTTACCCAGAAACTGGTGAAATAAATCATCCAAACGCGAGGACAATCCATGAAGCCAGAAAGAAAAAGAAAACAGTCCAAAGCCATCTGGATTATTTCATCGGTTGTCGCGCTGGTTTTTTTGCTTGTTTGCTATACAGTCGTTAAAGCATTGATCAGTGATGACGGTAACAAGCGCCGCCGGCAAATCCAGATGGTTACACTGCTCAAGCCGCCCCCGCCCCCCAAGATCGAAGAGAAACCACTCGAGCCCGAGATCGAAAAAAAGGAGGACATCATTGAGCCGGAACAGGAAGAACCCCCCCTTGAGGAGCAAAACGATGCGCCGCCGGATGATACCCCGGCAGGTGACGACCTTGGATTGGATACCGAGGGAACTGCTGGTTCGGATGCATTTGGGTTGAGGGGCAAAAAAGGAGGACGCGCTCTTCTGGCCGGGTCCGGGGACCGCACGTTGATGCAGCGCTACGCATGGTATACCCGCAAGATCCAGGAGGAAATTCGTAAACGGATCAACGACCACATGGCCCGAAACGGCGGCATACCCAATGGCGATCATAAAGCCATGGTCAAAATTGTGTTGGATTCACGCGGCAATATCGTCGATTTTAAAATTGACCAGTTATCGGGCAATGCCATCATGGATCGTGCTCTATCAGAGACGTTGCTCGCCGTGCGGATCAGTGAAAGACCTCCGGACGGGATGCCCCGGTCCATCAAACTGAAAATTTCTTCCAGAGGATAGTAAAAACATTACGATTTAACTGACCACTGAACAAGGAAATGACGGATGCATTCATTCTCGACTCGAATCGTACCACTCATCGTGCTGGCCGTTTGTTTGATTGCTTACACACCCACGGCCGCAGTCGCCCAAGAGCCGGTCGGGGACAATCCCGCTGCAATTGAAGCACTTATCAACCTGTTGCACACCAAAGGAATTCTGAGCAAGGAAGAAATCAAGGAAGTAAAAGAACGAAGGGCATCCGGGTTGAGCACATCTGATGCCCTTGTTGACATGCTGAAACAAAAGGGGATTATCAGTGCAGAAGAAGCACTGGTTCTGGAACAACATCGAGATGCAGAAAGCGAGGCACCACCAGTTCAACCCGTCAAGGATTGGGTGACTCGGGAAGAACTCAAACAGACCAAAAAGAACCTTCAGGCAGATATTGAGCATGCCCAGACCAAGGCTCGGCTCAATGAACGCGAGATCGAACAGTTGGAAGAACAGCGCGTGGACCCGCTTGCTGGCGACATGTTAAAGGCGTCCTGGGCCAAACGACTTGCGCTCAGTGGTGATATTCGCTTGCGCTTTCAGGAAGATTTATTTGATTCAGAAAATGGAAATCTATTAAAGCCCGAGGATCCAACAGAGCTCATGAATACCACGGAAGACACGATTCAGTATCGGGCAAGGGTACGATTGGGGCTGAAAGCGGCGATACTTGATCCCCGCGAAGCGAATGTTGGCAAGGTCACCGCAGCGGTCCGGTTGTCAACGGGGAGTCAAACCAATCCGGTTTCGACAAATGAAACCCTGGGTGATTATTTTAACAAGGATTCCATCGTATTCGACCGCTACTACCTTCAATGGCAATACAAACCGGAATTACCCATCTGGGAACGAATTCCGCAAATTACTGTGACCGGCGGTCGCATGCCGAATCCCTGGTTTTCATCCGACTTGTTGTGGGACGACGATCTCAATTTCGAAGGCCTGGCGGTCAATCTCCTAACCGACACATTGCAGGAAAACGGTTGGCACCTTTTTTTGACGGCCGGCGCTTTTCCTTTGCAGGAGGTCGAGCTTTCCAGCAAGGACAAATGGCTCTACGGCAGCCAGATTGGATTTGAGGCCATACCAACGTATGGTGTGCGTGCAAAGCTTGGGTTGGCCTACTATCAGTACGAAAACACCGTCGGTGAGGTCAACGACCCGCTACGGACCGGTTTGACTGATTTTACGGCACCTTTGTATCAGCAGAAAGGAAACACCCTGTTCGATATCGACCCGTTTTCGGATATCAAGACAGCCTTGGCTTCAGATTTCGATATCATCGACGTTACCGGATTGCTGGATCTAACTTATTTTTTTCCGGTTCACGTGATGCTGGAGGGAACATATGCCATTAATACTGGGTTTGACAAGGACGAAGTCGCCAAAAGAACCGGCAATCCGGATATTGAGGAAAACAACCAGGCCTACCGGTTCGGCTTCAAGGTCGGCTATCCAACCATAGGCCAGTTTGGCGAATGGAACTTCTTTTACTATTATAAATACCTGGAAGCCGATTCAGTATTGGATGCATTTACGGATTCGGATTTCCATCTTGGCGGAACGAATGCCAGAGGGTGGCTTGCTGGTGCTGAATACGGGCTTTACAAGAATGTGTGGTTAAAGGTTCGCTGGCTGACATCGAATGAAATTGAAGGTCCGCCCCTGGCAACCGATGTGTTTCAGGTAGATCTTAATGCACGGTTTTAATGTGCTAATAGAGTTTTAAAGATATGCGAAAGTCAATCAAGATATTTGTCATTCTGTTTCTGGCCATTGGTTTTGGCCTTAGCGGCTATCTCGGCTATACTTGCTATGAGCTGAAGGTGTCTCGTGATGGGTTAGCCGATGACCTCGTTCGAGCTGAATCCCGAATCAAACTCCTGAGCCAGAAGTATAAAGAAAATAAAGCACAAGTTGGCAGGTTGCAGCGGGAGAGCTTGGCCTTGAATGGCAAACTTCGTCAAGCGAAATTGGACCTTGAGAAAGCAGAATCTGTTTTCGCTGAAAAATTTAGCCAAAAATCAGCGATTACAGATAAGCTCAAAGGTGACCTGAAGTTCTGCAGCCGTGAGCGTGAACAACTCACTACCTCCTACAAAGAATTGCAGATCGAACACAAAAAACTCAACCTTGCCCACAGGCAGACAAGCGCTTCCTTGTCGGAGCGTGAAAAAAAGCTGGATTCACTGAACGCAGAATTGCAGTCGCTGAATTCGGAGCTTAAACAAATAACCAGGCAAAGCGAACGGTATGAAGCCCACAACCTGGAACTGGCCAAAATCGCCACCCAACTGGTCGGACGGGTTGAAAGAAAAGAACTCGGAAGTTCCGTTTTAGTCAGGGAGCCTTTAATTCAGTTTGAGCGAGTGAATGTTGAAAAGTTGTTACAGGAATATTTGGATAAGATTGATGAAGAAACCAATCATCACTAAAAATCAGTGAGAGACTGTATACGTCAATCCCTTCTGGGCGGGCACATCTTGTATCTCAGTACTTAGCAATGCCGCTTCACCATGTTTTGATCTTATGTGTTCTACCAATCCTTTTTTTTCAGGTATGTTGATACGGTAGCCATATGCTGCAAGAGTCTTTTTAGCCAGAATAAAATTCGCATAAACAAATGGTTCATCTAAATATAGCCAAAGGGCAAAGGGGATTGCTGAATACGCTATTAAGCGGGCCAAAAACATCATGGGCGTGTCACGGGATTTGGCCTCGATCGATGATCGAATCCAGGCCGGTGCGGCCACAATCACAAGAAAACCCATAAAGATCTGGCCGATATATACATGCGCATACTGAAACATTGTCGCTGAATGCAGACCGATAATGAATATCATCAGCACTATTCTCAGTAGGTTCATAACAAACAGAATCGGCAGGTTGGCTAAAATTCCATGAACCCATTGTTTGGCAGTTGACGCGTATGCCAGCACAAAGGAAGTAAATAAAATTGTAATATATACGGGTGTGCATTCCGTAATGATTCTGATACTGAAATCATGATGGGAGATGCCTGTGCCATTAACGGAGGCCAATATCCCAAACAGATTGAGTATTTTTCCGGTTATAGCGGCTGTGAACAGATTCAGCGGTTCTTTAACATCCTGTGGTGGCAAGCAGTTGATAATGGAATAAAGCAATGCGCAATAAAGAATAAGCTTCAATGCAGATTGACTCGTCAACCGCTTATGATGACTGGCAATCAATGGCATGCCGTCCAATGTTTCATTTTCCTTATGGTGAAGGTTTACAGTCTCTTCCGCAGTCTTTGTTGAAAATACCACGCGCTATCAACTATCAATTGAAGGTTTTACACATTTCTAACCAAATCATGACCGAATTTTAACCGGGCTAATGAATTGTGTGCAGGTTGGCAGAATCTGCACCCTTAATGTGAATTTTGGAGGCGATATGGGAGCTTTTACAGTAATGAAAAAGATGCTCGCCTTGATATTGTGCCTTTGCTTTGGGATGGTGTCATGTTACGGCCCCGAGGAGCAGAGCACCCGTATGCTGCAGCAAGTCAAGGCGTATATGGAAGCAGAGGACAATCAGCAGGCGGCAGAAATGCTCAAGAAATTGCTTAGTCTTGAACCGGACAATGCCGAGGCCAGCTACATTGCCGGCAAAATTGAATTGAAGAACAAAAACGCCCAGCGGGCCTATGAATGGTTTAACAAGGCGGTGCAGCAGAACCCCGAGCTGATCGATGCCCAGATCGATCTGGCCAGGCTGAACCTGGCGGCAAAACAATTTGACCAAGTGGCGACCCGCGCGGATTTTGTGCTCGAACGAGATGCCTGGAACAGCGACGCTCTGCTGCTTAAATGCACCGCTTTGATGTCCCGCGATCAGACCGACCAGGCAGCCACCATTCTCGGGGACATGGTGTCACGAGGACAGGATTCAGCCCAGGTCTACCTGTTGCTGGCAGATGTCGCTGCCCGGCAAAAAGATAGTGATGCCGCAGAAAAGGCCCTCGAGTCCGGCATCGACAAATACCCCAGAGAGATCATGCTGCATGTCGCCCTGGCAAGACTGTTTGCCGTGACAGGCAAGATCGACGAAGCGGTCCGTGCCTTTAACAAGGTGATTGAATTGGACCCCCAAAATATCCACCACCCTCTGACGGTGGCAGGCCTTTACTGGGCCAAAGGCCGGATGGATGAGGCCCAGTCCTTGATCGACGCCTACCTTGATGAAAATAGTGCAGCTCCGGACCGCCGCCTTGCCCTGGCACAGTTTTATCTGAGCCGTAATAAAGTTTATGAAGCCGAAGCTGTGCTTAGCGCCGGTGTCCGGCTGACACCGGCCAGCTTTGCCCTGCAACACGGGTTGAGCCAGCTGTATCTGAAAACCCGCCGCCCCAAAGAGGCCATCGAACAGCTGCAAACCTACTTGGAATCACCCGGTGGTTTGCCCGATGGTCAGGTTCGATCCGCCCAGCTTTTGCTGGCCCAGATCTACCTGGACCATCATGCTGTCGATCAGGCGGTTCCCTATATCCAGGCGATATTAAAACACAACACTGAGGATGTGGAGACCAATTTCCTTAAAGGCCGCGTGCATTTGCTCAAAGGGGAAAGCGAGCCGGCAGTCGCCGCCTTTACAACTGTGTTGAACCAGCGGCCGGCTTTTATTGACGCCTACCTTTTTCTGGCCGAAGCCCGTCGGCAGAAGCAAGATTACAATGCCGCGGCAGCTGTTCTGGAAAAAGGGTTGAAGATCGCTCCCGGCGCAAAGAAGCTACATTTGGCCCTGGCTAAAGTCCAACTGGCCCGCAAAGACTTCAAAGCCGCTGAGAAGCAGTACCTGAACGTACTGGCGCTCGATCCGTCCGATTTTCAGGTCCAGGCCCAGCTGGGCGATTTTTTCCTGGCCCTGAAGGACTATAAGCGTGCCGAGCGTGAATATGCCGAAATCATCAGCAAGTTTCCCCAGCAGGCCATGGGCTATCTCAAACTCTCCCGGCTATACCTGGCCCGGCAGGACACGGACGCCGCCATTGCCGAACTTGAGACCGGCTACCGCCGCAACGCCAGTTCTGCAGAACTGCTCACCGAACTGGCGGGCAGCTACCTGGCGATCAAGGAACCGCAAAAGGCCATTGCCCTGTGCCGCAAGCGCCTGGAAAGCAATTCGGATGAGGCTTTCAGCTACAATCTTCTGGGAAAAATTTACCTGCAGGAGAAAAAATACAAACAAGCGCTGGCACCCCTGGAAAAAGCCGTGGAACTGGCTCCCCAGTGGCCCGAGGCCAGCAACAATCTGGCCGGGCTGTATCTGCTGAAGGGCAAACAGGCGGACGCTGTCAAAAACCTGCAAGCGGCCCTGGATCGGAACCCCAATAACCCGGCCGCCTACCTTACCTTGGGAAAAATTTACGAAAAGGACCAAAAATTCGAAACGGCCACCGACATCTATGAACGGGCCATTAAAAACGTACCGCGTTTCTGGGCGGCAGCCAACAACCTGGCTTTTATGCTGTGCCAGTACAGCCCCACCCAAGTCAATCTGGATCGTGCCCTGCAGCTTTCCCTGGCGGCTTACCAGCTCCAGCCGGGTCGCGCCGATATCGTCGATACCATCGCCTGGGTGCACTACAACCGCGGCGACTACGAGCAGGCGCTGGCCCTGCTGGAAAAGATCGACGACCAGGTGGGGGCCAGCCCCATGTACGCCTACCACCTTTCAATGGCCCTCATTAAAACCGGGAAAAACGACGAAGCCAGAACCCGGCTGGAACTGGCCCTGAAAGATAAAACCCCTTTCCACGGCCGCAGCGAAGCGGAAAAAACCCTCAAGTCATTGAACGTCAAGGGCTGAGAACGCATCGCGGCCTTGAATCCGGCAAGCAGGACCGTTTTTGCTAATCAAAGTTTAATGGCCGCCTAATCCTTTTTCAATCAATGAAAGGTATTGGTGCTCGATATTAGCTTCACGAATACTTCCATTGTGAAAGGACTCCGCATGTTCATCGATATAGATACCCAGCTCAAGCAATCCAAAGAGAAGTGGGCCAATCGAAGGCTGAAGAGGAAAAACCATAAAGATTATTTGGAATGCGGCAAAGCGTCCACCACCTGCAAATGCCCCAAGTGCGGCATTGAACACGAAACCTATATCCAGTGGACCGGCCGGGGCGTGCCCCGCATTTTCTGTGGCAACTGCAAGCCCCTGGTGGCTTGCATCAACGATCTGGCTGGGCACTGCGGTATTGCCGCCATGGGCAAAAGCGCGCGTAAAAGCCCGGCCCACTGCACAGAGTAAATTGTGTCCTTCCAAAAACGCGCAATCGGACAATTGCGTCTCGCCGTGATGCCTGCCCGGGTTATTGAGGATGTGCAGCAATCAAAAAAGCTGTGGGCGGGTCCCATGATTGGGTCTGTTTACGCCAAAATTGACGAGTTGTTTGACATTTTAACAATATTAGTTTAACAGAATTTAATACTTTTTCGGTGCCTGCTTCTGCGGGATAATAGGGAAAACGGTTAAAATCCGTTGCGGACGCGCCACTGTAAGTGGGGACGAACGTCGCAATTGCCACTGTCCGGATATTACGGGTGGGAAGGGCGGCCAGTAGAACGATCCACAAGCCAGGAAACCTGCCGATAGTTAGTTGACTGATCGTCTTCGCGAGAAGAGACGTCTGTATTTGGGGAACTGTGTGTTTATATCCCCGTCTCATCGCCTGGAGACGGGGTTTTTAGACCGACGCGGATAACGGTTTCCCCATGAAGACTTGTGAACAATTGACTACGGTTGATCCCTACCGCGCATTGCCCTGCGAAGACCGCAATCATATTCTGAAAACGTTCCGGCGCCATGAATACAAGCCCGGTGACCTGATGATGGTCGAGTCCGTCCGGATCGATCATGTCGGTCTTCTCGTGTCCGGGAGGGCCGATGTGTGTATGGAATTCCAAACCCCGGGCCAGTCGACGCTATTTCACCTTGGCCCCGGAAATTTCTTCGGAGATCTGGCCTGTCTGACCCAAAGAAAATCATTGGTTTCCATTGTCTGCAGGGAGGCCTCCACAGCTTATTTGCAGAGCTATGAAGCCTTTATGTGTTCACTGGATAACTATCCGGAATTGAAGATTTATTTTTTGCAGGCCACGGTAAACAAACTCTGGCTGTTTTTCCAGACTGTCTATTATGGGCAAGACCGGTTGTCCATTGCCGAAATAGCCCGTAACCGTCTTTCCAAACCGCTTAAAAGGGCCGTTCAGTTCATCGACACCCGATTTGATCAACCTCTTACCGTAGAACAGGTGGCCCAGGTTGCGGGAATGAGCAAATCGGCCTTTTCGAGACGTTTCAAGCAGTCCCTGGGCGTTTCCTTTAAGACATACCTGAATCAGTATCGGATTTCCAAGGCAAAAAATCTTCTGTCCAGGGAAGATATTAACGTTACCGAAGCGTGCTTTGCCGTCGGGTTTAATGATACCGCCTATTTTTCCCGTACGTTTCGCAGAATCGAAGGTCAGTGCCCGTCGCAATATAAAAACAGGCTGAGATTGACCAGCCTGCCACCGGGAGGGAAAAGCACAAAAAGTCAAATTTTAGGCAGATAAATCCATGCTTGAAAATTATATTTTCAATAACTAAAAAAGTTTTTGTGTGATGAAAGCCACACCAGCCATTGCCGGAAGCCGGCAGAAGGCGACCATGTTGGATGCGCGTTTCAATGGTCGTCATGCCTTCATGAATTCCAGAAAAGCATTAAAAGTCAATTTTTCTGCAGATAAGTTCATGCCCTGATTGGACATACCGGGTAAACATGCAACCTCGGTGATGAAAAGTGACTTCAGCCGTTTTGCGGATGATTGGACACATCATCTCACGATTTGCAGCACGCAATACCATTTATCTGTCGCAACCAGTCAAAGCCACTCCCGCCGCGAGGCGGGGCCGGAAAGCCACGGGTCTCAGCCGAAAAATCTTTATCGGAGACAGCCGGGTTGCCTGTATTAGATCGGCAACCCGGTTTTTTTGTTCTCTGACATCGCAAACGGCAATAGCGTTTGCATAATGCAATTTCGTTTTTCAGGTGCCCCAGTACCGCTGGGGAGAATAGGGAACCCCGTGCAAATCGGGGACGGGCCCGCCGCTGTTACCTCGCTCCGATACCCTTGGATCGGTTCAACCGCGCCATCCGAACCGCCGACAATGATTCGGAGAGTACCGCTCGGCATTCAATGCCACTGTCTTGTATCCTTCGAGACGGGAAGGCAGCCGATCGGGCGAGGAAGTCAGAAGACCTGCCTGAAAAGCTGGCTGAATCTCCGTGGACCGGGGGCTGGCCTGGGGTGATTGGTTGATTCAATACGGAAAAACCCCGGATCGATACATCTGTCGGTCCGGGGTTTTATTTTGGGAAACCGAGTCACCAGAACCGACACTGTCCAAATTACGACTGGAAGTCAACGTCAAAGTCGATGAGAGGATGTGAAGAAAAGGGATTCGGCAGGATTGGATGAACTGCGTATGTCGATAATTAATCGTAACTTTTTTTTAATTAATAGAGAAGGGAGAGGAAATAATGAGGACTGATTCAGTTAAGTTAATGGCAATTATCGTTTTTTCCCTGTTTTTAATTTCTGAGTCCCACGCAGCTTTGATCGAAAAGGACGATTCTGTATTTGGAACGGGTGCCATTACCCTGGATACCGATAGCGGGCTGGAGTGGTTGGATGTTACGTTTTCGACGAGCCGTACAAGAAATTATATCAACGGACAGTTTGATTCCGGGGGTGAGTTTGAAGGGTTCCGTTATGCTACGACTGAGGAAGCATTGGCCTTATGGGCAACGGTAAGTCTTAATTCTTCGGATATTTTTGAGAATGTAGCTTACTGGAGCGATTTTGTTGACGCTACGGGCAGTCAAGGGGGTTATCCGGAAATACTTGCTATGACGGGTTCAGGAGATTCTGTGGGAGCGGACGCTTACTACTCTGGTGGAACCCTCGTCTATAATACAGGACGATTGGGATGGTTTGGCGCCAGCCTTTCGTCCGGTTCTGTGGGGAGTTGGCTTGTCAGAGAGGCCTCGTCAGTGCCGCTTCCCGGAGCGGTCTGGCTTCTGGGTTCCGGCATTCTCGGCCTGATCGGTGCCAGGCGCAGAAATTCCTGATCACTTGGAGTCCTTTGTGCCGTCCTGCCTTCTCAGGCATCGACAAGGTTGTGCAGGACGTTGCCCGGGTATCCGGTTCACTGTAACCATTTATAGAAAAGAGGTCATGATGAGGTTTTTAAGACTTTTGATATTTATTTTGGCAGGGTTAGTTATGGTTGTCCCTGCTTTTGCCAGTCCTTTTGCCACCGAAGTGGTCAGTTCCACCGTAACGACAGCCACCACGCTTTACGACGACCCTGAGTCCGTTTTGGGCAAACCGACCACCTGGATTTTGGGCAACGATGTGGGCGGCGTCGACATGGCCTGTTCCATGGCCTACGCGGCCTGGAATACCGATCCGGACGGAAACGAACTGCTCGTCACGCTCTCGCCGGGCGATCAGATCACGGTCACCTTCGACCACGATATCGAGAACGATCCGCTGAACCCCTATGGCATTGATTTTATCGTATACGGAAACGATCTCTACTGGGGAAGCGGGATGGTATATGCGGATACGGACATGGATGACTATACCATCAGTTCCGGCTACGGCTGGGGTTCACCGGGTGTTGTCAGCGTAGCCCAATATCTGGACGGCCCCTGGTACACCTTCGAGGCCGGACCGTATTTCGATACGAACACCTACCCGACACAGGCCTTTGCCTGGGACAGCGAAACCGACACATGGGGAGAGGAACTGGACTGGACAAAGCCGGTGGATCCAGACCTGGACCCTGCTGAAGATTTTGCCGGCCTCTCGGTCGCGGATGTTATCGATCTTTATGACGGCTCGGCAGGCGGCACCGGCTATGATCTGGCCGATCTCTACGACCTGTACGGAATTGAACTCGACTGGGTTCGCTATATCCGGGTCGAATCCTCCGGGTCGAATTACGTCGAAGTGGACGGGTTCTCCGATGTTGCGGCTGTTCCCCTTCCCGCCGCCGCCTGGCTGCTGGGCAGCGGGCTGATCGGCTTGATCGGTGCTCGCAGAAAACAAAAGTAATTGCAGATGGGTGCAGCGCCCACCGTATCAGAAAGGGGCAGCTGCTTGTAGTCGTAACGGTTTTGGAAATAGATCGTATTCATTCGAATTACAAAAGAGAGGAGAAGGATGACATGAGGTTAATTTTACGTGCGGCAGTGGCGGTTTTTTTCATTTTAGGCACCGTAACCGGTTCCTTCGCGGCGGCTTACGACTTCAATGGTTACTGGATCGATGTGGAAGCCTGGGCCGGAAGCGGCGAGAACGAGACCATTCTCATTGTGGACTGGAACAAGCTGGATCAGGAAGCAAACGGCGCAGACATCGTTTCCGAGTCCCACGCTTTCGGTTATCGCTGGGACGGAACAGCCTACGAGTCGGACATGCTCACCGCCTTTAACGATGCCGGCATTCTGAACGTCACCACGGGCTATGGAGGAGGTTTTGTCAATAATATCGGTTACTGGGACGAAGAAGACAACGAAGTCCACATGCATATCGAAGAGGGAAGCTGGAACCTGGCCAGCACCGACGATCCAAACAACTACTGGGGGGGACTGGATTGGGCCGGCTGGACCGGCGACCCCACTGAATGGGATTTCAATACGGGTGGCACCGATTCTGAACTTCTCGAGGACGGCCTATTCGAGGGCATCAATGCGATTATGTGGTTCGGCTCCTTGCCGGAATATGCCGACGACCAGCTGACCATTCCCTTTGCTGCACCGGTTCCCGTCCCCGCCGCCGCCTGGCTGCTGGGCAGCGGGCTGCTGGGGCTAATCGGCATGCGCAGGCGCAATTCCTGAAATGCTGCCCCTGCCACTGCGCCTGCGTTCGGACGCGGCGCAATGGCAGGGACAAACCACAAGGAGATACGAGAACAATGCGATTATCAAGAATAGTACTGCTCACGCTGGCAGCAGTCATGATTTCCAGTGTTGCCTGGGCCAGTCCATACGCGACAACTCTTGTCGATTATGGGGGCAGATTCGGCCCTACGCCGTATGACGATCCGGCATCCGTCCTGGGCGCGCCGTCCACGGATTTTTACGACATGTATGCCGGTTGGTCCGGCGGTGATGAATACCGCAAGGTCAAACTGGTGGAGCCGGCCTATAACGTGGATCCGGAGGGCAACAAGCTGATCACGACGTTGAATGATACCAGCTACATCGTCGTCAGCTTCGACCACCGGGTAGAGAACGACGCCGCCAACCCTTACGGGATCGACTTCCTGGTGTTTGGGAATTCATTCTATGAAGGAAATGGCTTTGTGAACGATGAGACCAATATGAGCACTTACACGTTGACAGGAAACCTGTTTTCCGAAGACGTGCTGGTCTCGGTCAGTCAGGACGGCGAGACCTGGTACACTTTCAGCAGCGGCCCTTACGGGGATTCGGCCTACCCCACCAATGCCTACTTGTGGGATCCTGAAAACGCCGTATGGACCGACACGCTTTCCGACTTCACCAAGCCGGTCGATCCGACACTTACCGTCTCCAACGGTGACACGGCAGCCGATATCATCGCGGCTTACGACGGTTCCGGAGGCGGCACCGGGTATGACCTGGACGACCTTTACGATCTATACGGTGTCGAGCTTGAGTGGATCCGGTACATCAAGGTGGAAGGCAGCGGAGACTTCATTGGTGGAGAAATCGACGCATTTGCCGACGTGGCGGCGGTTCCCGTTCCGGCCGCTGTCTGGCTGCTGGGGTCCGGATTGGTGGCGCTTGCCGGGATGCGTCGGCGAAAAGTCTCGTAATCCGATACCGATGGTTGGAGGGAGGGTGAAACCAAAAGTGCAAATTCGGTCAAGCATTCAGCAGGATTGTTCAAGTTTTTTTAGTATCAGGCATGTAAATTCCGAATGGGTTTTTCTCACCTTATCATTGTCAAGCCAAAAGGAAATGCCATGAAATTCAAGAGATGGAACAAAATCCCGGGCCTGCTTTTCGGGATTGCCTTGGTAACAGCGTTGTTGGCCGTGCCGGTCTCTGCCGATTCAGAAAGGGTGACGCCGGAGGCCGGTTATGCGGCTCACGACTACACGATCAAAACCCTATATCATGAGGACCAGGCGGCCAATGGCCTCTATGAATGGTACTCCGGCGGTCTGGACGTCGGCTATGCGGATGTGGCCGAATACTTCGACGGGGCAAACCCGAACAACGACGGTTTGCTGGCCAGGGTTTACGTGCACCAGAATTCATTTTACCAGGAAGAGCCGTACGAGCAATGGATGGAGACCAATATGTACACCCAAACCGGTGAATATGTGACCACCCTGGTGGATGATGGCGGCGGCTGGCCCCAGTGCGTCAAGATCATCGGGAACGAGGTCTGGTTCTCCTTTACCGGAGGATCGGGGGCGGGCTTTTACTCGGTTCCCTGGTCCCCCGACGACCTGAGCGTGTACCCGGCCACGCCGCAGTTGGAGGTTCCCGATATCGACTACAACTGGGAGGTCGAGGTGAGCGCCCTGGACGGGGAGATCTTTTTCGCCGGCCTGGCCGGGGACGAATGGGAACCGCCGGCCGATGTCGATCACGCCATCTGGCATATCGATCAGGTTACCAACGCGGTTACGTTGATCCTTGACGTAGGCGGCTATTCATCCGGTTTCGCCATCGACAGTGCCGGTAATCTATGGAGCGGCGAGTATCTTTTGGGGTGGGACCCGACCATGCACATCGAGGCCTGCCGACTGGGAATGTGGACCAAGGCCCAGGTGGATGCGGTGATCGCCGGCGGGACCTACCTTCAGTGGAGCGACGCCACGGTGGTGATCGATCTCGGCACGCGGGCCGGTACGACATACAACTGGGGCCCGAACGACATCGAGGCCGATTCCGGCGGCAATGTCTACGTGAGCCTGAACACTTACAGCAGTTGGGGCGAGAACTACGAATACGGCGCCGTGATCCAGGTATACCCGCATGAGGGAAGCTACGCCACCAAGTACATCACCGATACCGACAGCACCGGAAACGATAACTGGGACTGGCACCGGGGCATGGCCTTTGACGGCGAAGCGGACATCGACACGGGCGGATACACGGACCCCACCCAATTTCCGTCCATTACCGGCAACCGGCTCTATCTGGACATGGACCACAACCAGAACGATCCCAACTCCCCGGACCAGGTGGTGGGCATCACCGTGGCGGCCGACTATGACAACGACGGCGTGCCCGACAGCCTGGACAACGCTCCGGAGACCGCCAATGCCGGGCAGGAGGATACGGACGGGGATATGTACGGGAATGCCGTCGATGCGGATTTTAATAACAATGGTTCCGTGAATATAGCCGATAAGGCGATATTGGGTCAGGCTTTTACCACGTACAATCCGGATTGTGATTTCGATAGCAATGGTTCTATAAATATTCTTGATAAAGCCAAATTCGGAGTCAGGTTCAATACTTCTGAACCTTGGTATTAATCATCGAAAAAGGAGTTATCACCATGCGAGCGATAAAAGCAATAATGGTATTATTGATTTCGGTTTTCATGATGTCGTCATATGGTTTTGCAATGCCTACTATAGAGATTCGTCCTTCTGGAACCGTGATTACGGAGACCGGGACAACGATGGATTTCGGGATCTATTTAATCGGTGATACCGAAAATGATATAACAATGGGAATATACAGCTATTCCTTGTGGCTGGATTCCGATGAACTTGCTTTTGCAGGTTTTGAATATGAAGATCCGGCAAATTTTACAGAGCACATATTTACTGAATGGACTGAGCCGAGGAACGATGAAGCCACAGGCTATGAGGATTGGTGGGGCAGCTTTGATGCAAACAATTCCATGTTTGCTACATACACTGTTGCGGCAAATTCGGAATTGCTCATCGGAACGCTGTATGCAACAGTTCTGGATGCAGTCCTCGATGGTGAGTGGGATATAATGATTGAATACTGGGACCCTATGGATGATGCATTTTACCTTGGAGAAAATTGGGACCCCTATTACCTTGAACAGACCACAGGCCCCGACGTAGCCGCTGTTCCAATCCCCGGCGCAGTGCTGCTGCTAGGCTCTGGGCTTTTGGGATTGACCGGAGCCCGGAGAAGGATGAGGTAATCAATGGCCAGCCTTTGAATATTTTATCTTGGCAGGATGTGAACTTCATTAGAGGCTAGGTCCGGAACCTAGCCTCTTCATCGGCATAGACGCGATCGTGGAAGGGGTTTACAAGTGTGAAACTTGGAAAGTTCAACCTTGCTGACCGAGGGAGTGGATCGGGTCGCACGTAACAAGGAATAAGCTAAATTTAGTGTGAAAATTAAGACGTTTGCGTCCTGGTAACGATACGTAATAATCTATCAAAAAGATGGATGAAGATTAACCTTTCTCTCGGGACCTTTGCATTGCGGCATATCTTCTTTGGCACCACCACATCCAGAATATTCTTGGTTATTGTCCTCGCGGGTATTTTGGTCTATCTGGTCAACTCGAAAATCACAGACGAGTCCGAAAGCGGCAGGGCGAACCTTAGTGGTGGTGAACCGTCGATTCACACGGTCTCCAATGGCCCTGGTCATACACAAGCGGCTCATGAAGAGAAAGGGCTTGGGGAAAATGAGAACGAAGCTTTACCATCCTTTGAGCAAGACTCGGTGCCTGAACAAACCGATGGGACCCAGGCAAAGGACCAGGAGGCATTGGAAAAAATGCACCGCCCTTTTTCCGCACACACCATGACGCCGGAAGAAGAAAGGTTCCGTGAACTTGCCATGGGCGGCAAGCCGGTTTCCAATATCGTCGTCCATGACACGGGCGTGGTGTTTTTTTGGGCCGAGCCGAAAGATGCCGGCAATTCCGAGAAGAGGGAAGACCTCATGGAAGAGCTGGCCCACCTGTACAAGGAGCAGTGCAGCCACTCCGAGCCGGTAACCGTCGTCTTCCTGATCAGCGGCCGGCCGGTGCAGTCCAAAAAATTCTATTAAGGAAGAAATCCGGGCGATAATTTTTTCTTGAGAACGGATGTCTTTTTCATTGCTCCGCTTTCAAAGGCCTGCCGAGCTTGACGATAGTGGGGGGGCACGGGGGGCCGAAGCTGAAATCGAACGCCATTGGGTGGGTAGAGTGCTTTCCGGGGATCGATATTTTCCCGTCGGCAATCATTCGCAGCCGTCTCGTTCCCTCCATGGTCCCGGTCCACCACGACGACGCGCGAAAAAATATATCGCCGCCGGCTATCAATGTCACGCCATCAAAATTACAGCTATTGGCGGTATACCGCATGGGATTGCTCCCAAAGTCGATATCTCTTTTGGCAACGATGACTACCGTGTGGCCGTCGCCGCCCCAATAATGGGTTGTCGCATGCCGATTCCCAACTTTAATCGAGGTATTGGTCGCAATGGTCAGATTGGTGATCCTGTCGTCTTCCTCAAACCGGTTGACCAGGGCCAGGTATGATGACGGATTGCTGAAGTTGAAATAATATATGATGCCGCCGTGATCGCCCGGATGCGGTGCGAAATCATGCTCAGTACCAACACACCGGTATATGTTGCCGTCAGTCGCAACCGGCCAGGAGGTGGAGGAGGTGGAAGGGAAATTTCCCTCGTCCAGGATCCTGTCGGCCTTTTGGTACAGCTTTTCAAGATAGGCATCTGCCGGCGGCAATTTCAACATATCCGCGTTTGAAAGGCCTCCGCCATAGCCTGTTACCGTCCCGTGGGCGGTCACCGATACCGTATCGCCGTCGATATCGGGGGCATTGTTTTCAAAAACGATATCGCCGTTGGCATGAATATCGCCGTTTCTAAATACCGGTTCATTTGCATCAAAGGCCCCGGATTCTCCCACTTCGATCCCGTCCCCCGCTTCCGTTCCCAGGGAGAGCATACCGAAGGAGCGCAGGTAGGATACGGCCGCGGCTTTGAGCCTGACTGTTTCGTCGGTAATCAGGCCGGGAGTCAGGGACTGCTCTTCAACGACCAGCCTGACCAGGACGGCGTTTTCATAAACGCCTTCCGGCATGTGCTCTTTTTCGATAAAATTCCGGTACCCGAACCGGGAGTCGTCCGAAAAATCGTATTCGCCGGCTTCGTCGTAGTACCCTACGGTGACGACCAGATCGTAATTTTCCGGCAGCTGCCCGTCGGCATCATCTTGCCCCAGATTTTCGAGCAGCACCTGGCGGGCGGCCTCGGCACCATCACCGCACAGCGCGACGCCACCGGCCATGGCCGCCGCCTCAGCGGCGTTCTGGAAGCGGTTTTTCTCCCCGATCATGTAGCCGGTATCCAGGGTCAGGGCCATCATGCCCAGGATGACGGTCAGCGACAGGGCCACCGTCACGGCCACATTGCCCCGGCAGTTTCCCAGGGGCGACAAAAAAAGGGGTTTGCGGGTGCGCAGTGGTCGCAGCATTTCAGCAATTTGAAACCCAGTTGCCATTCTAGTTCAACTCGCTGCTCACATCGTCCTCGTCGTCTTTCTCCTCGGTCATCATCTTGATGTAGCGCTTCTGGTAGATCTGGTCGATCAGATCACCCGGCGTCTCTGCCGTCGGGGAGCGGTCGGCGGGCCCTTGCGGATTGATTGTCTGACGTGCGAAGCCGGTTTCCAGGCTCTGACCGAAATCCGGCGAATAGTGGTGCGGGGCGCTGGTACTGGCGGCGCAGGCGGTCAGCAGAAAGAGGGCCAGCAGGCCGGCTATAAACATGGAACGGCGTACTGAATGGTGCAGCAGTGTCATGGTTGTTTTCCTTCGCGGTTGTCATGTTCGTCGGCCTTTTGTTGCATGGCCGAGGCCTTTACGGTGTCGCCGCGCCGGTGATAGATGGCGCTCATGTTGCGAAAGGCCGTCGCCGGCGGATGAGTGGCCAGCAGGATTTCCATGGCCTGGCGATCCTTGCCCTGCAGGCCCAGGCAGATGGCCAAGTTGTTGCGCGCCACCACCAGTTTGGGGTCGATGGCCAGGGCGTCGCGCAGCACGGCTTCGGCCTCGGCGTGGCGCTGGTCCTGAAGCAGCAGGTACCCCAGGTTGTTGTGAAAATCGGCCTGCGCCGGGTCCAGGGCGATTGCCTTGCGGAACGAGCGGTAAGCCAGGGTGCGGTCGCCCATCATCTGCACGGTCAGGCCCATGCCGTTGTAGGCCGGCGCGTAGCGGTCGTTCATTTCCAGGGCCTTGAAAAAATAGGCCACGGCCTGTTTGGGCTGGTTAAGCCCACGGTGGCACAGGCCCATGAGGTGGTAGGTCTCCACCTGCTCGGGCCCTTTGTCGCGGGCCATTTCCAGCTGCACCAGGGCGACCTGGTAGAACGCTTTTTCCATCAACTGGCGGGCCAGGGCCAAGTGGTTGGGGGCATTGGGACGGCTCTTTTCGGCCCGCTGTTCGGCCTGTTGCGCAGCGGCTGATTGGTGTTGCCGTTCGAAGGTGCTGTTGCCGGCGCAGCCGACGGCTACCAGAGCGGCCGTCCATGCTGCTGCGAATGCGAGGCGGTAGAAACAAGCCATGCTCAAAATCCTCCCTGCAGGCGTTCCAGGATATTGATCACCGCCGGGCCGAGGATGACGATGAGCAGGGCCGGCAGGATAAGCACCACCATGGGAAAGGTCAGTTGGGTGGATATCTTGGCGCCCTTTTCTTCCGCCGTCTGGCGACGCTCGGTGCGCATGGAGCGGATGTAGACCCGCAGGGCCTCGGCGATGTCGGTGCCGAAGCGCGCCGACTGCAGCAGGACGTTGACCACGCTGGTGAGGCTGTCGGAACCGTTGCGTGCGGCCAGATTCTGCAGCACGGCCTTGCGCGGCAGGCCGCTCTTGATTTCGAGGAAGTACTGGCCGAACTCGGCCGAGAGCACCGGGCAGATGTGGGCCAGCTCCCTGCTGATGCGGTACAGGGCCATGTCGAAGCTCAGGCCGGCGTCGATGCAGATCAGCAGCAGGTCCAGGGCGTCGGGCAACTCCTTGAAGATCCGCTGCCGGCGTCGGGCCACGGCCAGCTTGAGCAGCACCCCCGGCAAGTAGTAGCCCGCCGCCAGGGGAAAAAAAGTGAACAGCAGGATCCGGGGCGTGGCCCCGGCGGCGACCATCACCATCAGGTAGAGACCGCCCAGCACCAGGGCCAGGCCCAGCTTGCAGCCGAAGTAGTAAACCGGCGCCTGGTCGCCGCGAAAGCCCGCCCAGACCAGCAGGCGGCGGATGTCCACCAGTTCGGATTCATTTTTGGGCAGGGCCACCATGCCGAGCTGCCGGGCGATGCGCTGCCACTGCAGCGGTGCCTCGGGGCTCCGCAGGCGGTTGGCGGCCGGGTCGTCGCCGAACAGACGCCGGGCGATCAGGGCGCGCCGCCGTCGCATCTCGTACCAGGTGTAAAGGGACATGCTTCCCGCACAGACCATCAGGAACGTGATTCCGGCCATGATGACGGCGATGCTCATACCTACACCTCGATTCTGGTCATCAGCCGCATCACCGCGAACCCCACGGCCACGAACGCCGCGGCAAGGATCAGCAGTTTGCGGCCTGCCGGGTGACTGACCAGCGTGTCGATATAGCGGGGATTGAACAGATATGTGATGGCGGCGAAAAACAGGGGCAGCAGCCCCAGGATCAATGCGCTGGTGCGGCCCTCGGCGGTAAGGGCCCGTACCTGGCGCTTGAGTTGGAAGCGCTCCCGGATGGTGGCCGCCAGGCCGGACAAAATGCGGGTCAGGTTGCCGCCGGTTTCGCGCTGGACAATAAAGGCCGTGCACATGATCTTGACGTCGGTTACCCGGGTGAAACGTTTTTCAAAATTGGTCAGGGCGTGCTCGAAACTCAGCCCCATGGCCATTTCTTCGTACACCAGCCGGAATTCCGTGCCCACCGGGGCGGGGGACGAGGCGGCCACCTCCTTGAGGGCACCATCCACGGACTGACCGATGCGCAGGGCACGTACGATCATCTCCAGGGTGTCGGGCAATTGCTGCACCAGGGCCTGTTCGCGCAGCCGTCGACATCGGATCAGGTAGAAAAAAGGAGTCATCAGTCCCACGGCCGCGCAGGCCACCGCCGCCACGGGGTTGCGCAGCAGCACGATCACCGGCAGCACCAGCAGCAAAGCTGTGCCGATGGACAAACTCAAAAAGCGTTCCATGGACAAAGGCGACTGGGCCGAAATCAACAGGGACTCCAGCACCGCCAGATCCATCACCCCGGCGGCCAGATGCTCCAGGCGCGTTCGTTTGCGTTCGGTTTTCAGCAGGGGCCTGCTGTCGCTGGCGTCGTCCGGCGTGAGTTGTCGGATCAGCTTGGACTTTTCGCGCCCTCGCCGGTCCTTGCGCAGGTAGTACGCCGACAGGGCGAAAAAAAGGATGTCCAGGAAGACAATGATGGCGATCAGTCGGCCCATGGGGTCAGTTCACCTCCTGCGTATCGTCGAACAGGGCGTCGTCCACCACCAGGCCATAGCTGCGCAGGTGATCTGCATAGCGCGGCGGGCGGCCGGCGCTCTGGAAGCGTCCCAGGACAGCGCCCTGCTCGTCCACCCCCTTCTGGCGGAAGGTGAAGATGTCGTCCAGGCAGATAGTGTCGTTTTCGATGCCGGAAACCTCGGAGATGGCGACCACCTTGCGCTTGCCGTCGGCCAGCCGGGAGAGCTGGACCACGATGTGCACCGCACTGCCGATCAGAGCGCGGATGGCCTGCTCGGAAAAGGCTGTTGAGCCCATGCCCACCATCACTTCCATGCGCGACAGGGCGTCCCTGGCCGAATTGGCGTGGATGGTGCTCATGGAGCCCGGGTGGCCGGTGTTCATGGCCTGGAGCATGTCCATGGCTTCTTCGCCGCGCGCCTCGCCCACGATGATGCGGTCCGGCCGCATGCGCAGGCTGTTCTTGACCAGGTCGCTCAAGCGGATCTGGCCCACCCCCTCGATATTGGGCGGCCGCGACTCCAGGCTCACCACATGGGGCTGGTTCAGCCGCAGCTCAGCGCTGTCCTCTATGGTGATGATGCGCTCGGTTTCAGGTATGAACCCTGACAGCACGTTGAGCAGGGTGGTCTTGCCGGCACCCGTGCCCCCCGAGATCAGGAGGTTGAGCTTGGCCTGGATGGCCATCTGCAGGAACTTCAGCATGGCCGGCGTCAGGGACTGGTATGCCACCAGGTCCTGACGCCTGATGGGCGTGCGGCCGAACTTGCGGATCGACAGGGTCGGGCCGGTGAGCGACAGGGGCGGAATGATCACGTTGACCCGCGAGCCGTCGGGCAGGCGGGCGTCCACCATGGGCGAGGATTCGTCGATGCGGCGGCCCACCCGCGAGACGATCTTGTCGATGATCTGGATCAGGTGGTCGTTGTCGCGGAACTGCACGGCGGTTTTGTGCAGCACCCCGTTTTTTTCCACATAGACCTGGTCGTGGCCGTTGACCAGGATGTCCTGCACGCTGTCGTCGGCCACCAGGGGCTCGATGGGGCCCAGACCGAGGATTTCGTTCATCAAATCGGCCACCAGGGCGGCGCGTTCCTGGCTGTTCAGGGGGACGTTCTCCGTGGCGGTGATTTCCTGCAGGGCCTGGCGGATGGCGCCGGCAAGCTGCTCACGGGGCAGTTCGGTGACCGAGGCCAGGTCGAGTTGCTCCACCAGCCGGAAGTGCACCTGCGATTTGACGGCGTGGTAGCCGGTGCGGCCGGCGATAGCGTTGCCGGCGCGGCCGTCTTTCCATCGTTTGCCCGCCTTGATGCGGTCGCTCAGGCGCATGATCCCTTACCCCCACACCATGGCGGCCAGGCGCTGGAACAGCGAGTGCCGTGACGGGGTCGGCGAAATGCCCGACAGCCGGGCTGCCAGGGTTTCGAAGTCTTTGCACAGTTGCGACCGGGGTGCCGCCGTGGCCAGGGTTTTTCCCGCCTTGACCGCGGCGGAACAGGCCCGGTAGTCGTTGGCCAGGGTGGCTGTGACGGGGTGGTCGAAAATGTCCGTCATGTCCTCGGCCGAGATCTCCTGCCCCTTTTGGTGGCGGTTGACCACGATGTGGGTTTTGCTGTCGTCGGGATACAATTCGCGGAAAAACTCCAGCACGCTCTGAAGGCTCTTGATTTCAGGCAGGGCCTGCTGGGCCACCATGAGGATCCGGTCGGCCGCTTCCAGTACCGCCAGGTTGACCGCCGAGAAGCTGGACGGCAGGTCCACCACGATGTAGCTGAAATAGGGCCGCAGGGTCTCCAGCAGGCCGGCCGCCTCGGCATCGCCGATCTGCTCGGCGTCGCTGATGCTTTCCGGGGTGCCAAGCAGGTAGAAGCGGTTCTTGTGGTGTACCAGGGAGGAAAAAAGCAGCCGCTCATCCATACGCTGGCGGTCGCGGATCACATCGAAGGGGGTGTAGCCGCAGGCCTGGTTCAGATAGGCGCCCGCATCGCCGCGGTAGAGGTTCATATCCAGCAGCAGCACCTTGCGGCCGGTGAGGGCCTGTAATTGATCGGCCAGGTTGACGGCCACGCTGGTAACCCCCTGGCCGCCTTTGAGGCTGAATACGGCAGTCAGTTCGGCCAGCCCGCCGCCCCCGGCGCCGCGGTTGAGGGCGTTGCGCAGGGCCGGCACGATATCGTCGCCGTTGTTGGGAAATACCAGGTAGTCGCTCAGTCCGGCGCGCAGGCCGGCGATGGCCAGATCGGCGTTTTTCTCTTTGGCGATGCCCATGACGGCCATGGCCGGGTGACTGTGGCGCATACGGCGCGTCAGGGCCAGGGCCGCCTGCGGATTCTCGTTCAAATCGATGAAGAGCGCCTGGGGCACCTGTTGGTCCATACGGGCCACGGCCGCCTCCGGGGTCTCCACCCGGTGGACGCGGTGGGTCACCGCCCCGATGCGCTCGGCCAACTTGTCGGCCATGGCGCCATTTGTGGTCAGGATGATGGTTTCGTTAATATTTGCCATAGCGGTTTTCCCCTCATCATTCCGCAAATCCGGTGGCCCCCCGGAAAGCGGGCACCGGTGTTTCGGCGCCGGGCTGCGGAGCGGCCGGTGCCTTCGGCTGGGCTGTTTCCGGTTCGGGTGGATTTTCGGCATCGGCCTTCTGCCGGACGGGCGGCAGGTTGCGCAGGAAAAAATCCACGTCGCTGATATTATCCCGCTCCCCGGCGCCGGGCAGCGGCGGCAGCTCGTCGGCATTGAGGGCCCGCACCAGACGCGGAGTCACCATGATCATCAGCTCGGATTCGTTTTTCTGGAACGATTTGCTGGTGAACAGGCTGCCGATGATGGGCAGATCCCCCAGAAAGGGAAATTTACTGATAGTGGTGGCGGTTTCCTCCTTGAGCAGGCCCGCCATCACGAAGGACTGGCCGTCTTTGAGCTGGAGGGTGGCCGCCCCGCGGCGGGTGCTGATGCCGGGAACCGACACGCCTCCCGAAACCACCCCCAGAGAGTAGTCCACACTGCTCACCTCGGGGGCCACCTGGATGGTGATGGTCTCTTTGTCCACCACTACCGGAGTGAAACGCAGAAGAATACCGAACTCCTTGTAAGTTATTGAAATAGCACCGTTTTGACCGGCTACCGGTATGGGAAATTCACCCCCCACCAGGAAGTCGGCCTCCTGGCCGCTCATGGTCACAAGGGTGGGCGTGGCCAGGATGCGGGCCAGCCCCTGCCCCTTGAGGATGCCCAATATACCCACCGTGTCGCCGGATTGCGAGTGGAGTGCAAGCTGGAAGGCCGAGGCAAAAGGTGATTCCAGCGATAGCTCCGAACTCAAGCCGGTATAGTTCTCTCCCACTGTGGACGTTGCCGAGAAACTGCCCGACGGAAAGAGGCCAATGTTCCAATCACTTTGGTTGATGAATCCCAGCCCCATCTGCTTGCTGCCGGACTTGGACACCTCGGCGATTTTGACCTCCAGCTGTACCTGCTGGGAACCCGACACGGTGAGCATATTGGTCACGCTGACATCGAAGCTTTTTGCAGCCGCCAGCACCCGGTTTAGTTCACGCTGGCTGTTGACCGTGCCATTGAGGATGATGTTCTTGCCGGTCGGCACCACCGCAACGGACGCCCGGGGTGCCAGCAGGGCGATGTGCCGGCGCAAGGCCTGAATCAGGTCGTCGGGAATGAACACCTTTATCTCGTAGACGACGGCTTCGTCGTCGCCGTGCCAGAGGATCAGGTTGGTGCCGCCGGGCTTGTTCCCGGCCAGTACCAGCACCTGGCGGGGCGTGATTAGCTGAATGTCGGCGATGTCCGGATCGGCGACGGCCACCCGGGTGATGTCCCGGTCGGTGGTCTGCACGTGGGACTTGTGCAGTTCGATGTCGATGCGGCAGCGATTGGAGCCGAACTCTTGACAGGTTGTGGCCGCCGCCGGGGAGGCCGCCAACGCACACCAGATCAGGCCGGCGGCCAGGAGTGCGATGCTGCCGGAAAGGGCCGCTGCCGTCCGGCGTGTGGTCGTAGCAGTCACACCCGTCTCCTTCATTTGAAATATCTCATCGTCTGGGTTTGCCCGTGGTGGACAGGAATATGGTGGTTCCACTGATGTTTTCTGGGCAGGAGCACATCTGAAAGCAGCTGTCCGCCGGTGGCCACGCGTCCGTCGTCCATCCGGTTACGGCTGATCAGGCGCAGGGACACCTTTTTGCTGGCGTCGGTGGCCACCGTGACGATTTCGGCCTGCGCCGGGGTGACCAGCAGCGTGACGTACTGAACCGCCTCGGGCAGTCCCGCGTTCAGGGCCGCATCCTTCTCGGTGGACAGCACCTCGATGTTTTGCAGCACGGTGCGTGAGGCCAGGCGGTACTCGGTGACCTCGCCTTTGCCCCCCGGTTGATTGGTGTCCGACGAAAACCGGGAGTAAGGGCATGTGGTCAGTACATCCACCCGGTCGCGGGGGTGCAGCCGTCCGGCCATGCCGTCGATTCTGCGCACGGCTATGGTGATGGCGCGCATGCCTTCGGGAATGGCGTCCGTGTCGCCGGGTGTGCCGTCGCGTACCATTTCGGCCCCTTTGTCGGTGGTGTAGGCCGCCGCCAGGACCGCTCGCCGGTCAGGGTCTTTCCCGTTGCGGGCCATCAGCGCGATCCTGGATGCCGCGCTGGCCGCCGCCAGGGTCACCCCCTGTTCGGGTGTCACCAGCAGGGCCACGGTCCATTGGGCGGTGCGTGCAGCGTTTTTTTTGCCGCCGGCCGCATCGCCGCGGTCGATGTCCAGGATCTCGATATTTTCCAGAAGGACGCGCGACACGTGGCCCCCATTATCTCCCGGCAGCGGCGTTGTGGCCACCAGATCCACGCGGTCGCCCCTGCGCAGTTTTGCCGACAGGCCGGTTTTGTCTATGGTGACGCTGAACGAGCGCATGCCGGCAGCCACCGATGCCGAAAACCGTTTCGGTTTAGGCGGCGGTAGCAGAGCACTGGTCTTTTCCGGCTGGGGCCGGGGTTTGTTCATCTGCCAGTAGACGGCCTTGGCCGCCAGAAAGGCCAGCAGAATGGATACGGCCAGGGCGATCAGCCCGCGGGTTTTTCGCATAGAATCAACTCTCTTTCAGGGAAAGGCCATCACGGCCTTGGCACTCATATAATTCGGCACCAGGGATTGGGGCAGGAACCCGGTGAGCGGGATGTAATCGAGTTGCGCCACAACCACTTCGATACGGCGCGGTTCGGCATCTTCGTCGATGGAGGTGTTCAGCTTTTCCTGGAACGCCTCGACATCTTGCTCCTTGAGCAGCCACAGAGCATCTGTCACCGCCTCCCGCGCCATCTCTTCCGGGTCTTCGTCTTCCCACTCCCGGGCCCTGACCGCCGCACGGGCTCCCTCGGTAACCGCGTTGTTGAGCACGAACTGCCAGGTCATGAACCAGCCATACTCGATGGTACCGAACAGGATGGTCAGCAGCACAGGCAGCACCAGTGCGAACTCCACTGCGGCACCGCCGCGGGTGTCCGCACCCTTTTTCCGCAATCTGTCACACCAGAGGGCCATAAGTCGCAAACACCAGATAGCCGATGGCCATGGGCAGGGCGTAAGGAATTCCAAGGGGCTTGTCCATGTTAAGCTGCAGCCTGCCCGTCGTCCCCGAGAGCGTCAGTTCCTGTCGGATGCGGCGCAGCCGCCGGATCAGGGACCGGTCGCCGATCATCACGGCCAGGGACCACAATGCGCCCGCCCAGGCGCTGTAAATAAACACATTGACTACCGCCGCCCCGCCCAACCAGGCGCCCAGGGCGGCCATCAGCTTGACGTCCCCGCCGCCGATACCGCCCATGGCAAAAGGAAGCAGCAGCAGCCCGCCGCCCACTGCGCAACCGGCCGCGGCAGTCCAGCCGCCCGAGAGCCATCCATGATAACAACCGTGAAAGACAATAGCGCCGGAAATGGCCGGGATGGTGATCCCGTTGGGGATACGGCGGGCGAAGACATCCCATACGGTGCTCACCGTCAACAGCACCACACAAACCGTATGGGAAAAGGTCAAATTCATGCCGGGGGCCGATGGCGTCGAACGCGCCGGCTATTTGCCGGGGGTTTGCGCACTGCCCACCTGATCGGCGGCGTCTCCCAACTGGTCGGAAATGGCGGTGAACAGCCGCTTGAGCTGCTCGCCGAACAACCCCATCACCGCCACCAGCAGGGCGGCCATCAGGCCGGCGATGAGGCCGTATTCCACAGCCGTGACGCCGGAATCATTTTTCCACAGTGATTTCAATAGACCAAACATGGCTTTCGCCTATCCTTCGCTTACCCGTTTATCGGTCAAATAACAGCAGTAAAAGGTTTTAGAAACTATAGCGTTTTCAGGTTGCGCGCTTGTACTTATGTGCTGATAACTTGACTTTTATAGCCGCACCGGCAGGGGCTCCTGAATACATGAAATACGAATTAATACCTTAAAATTAAAACGATGAATGAAAAACCGCAGTATTTTTCATTCATCGGAGCCGTGCACAAAAGGTCAAGCAATCGGCACATTCGGTCAAGCAACGTTCGGTTGAATGACCTAAATTGCTATAGTTTTTGGAAGGCCCGCAGGCGGATTCAAGACCATGCCGAAAGGCGACACGAATGCGGGGCGGCGTCTCGCCGCGATAGCACATCAGATAAGAAATCGTTTTCAGGTGCCGGTATACCTCGCCTGCGGCATTGCCCACGAGCAAACCATGCCGGCTTAAAAGGGAACGCCCGTGTAAATCGGGGACGGGCCCGCCGCTGTAATCGGGGACGAAAGCTGTATCGAGCCACTTTGCCGGAACAACGGCGGGGGAAGGCACAGCCGGTAGATCGATCCGTAAGTCAGAAGACCTGCCTGAAAACCCTTCGGGACCTTTTCGTGGAAAAGAAAGGCGCCTGAAAGATCTTGGGGTTAAGCAAAGGGATAACCCGGATCGATGCTGTCATCGATCCGGGTTTTTTATTTGGGTAAAAGCAAAGTGCAGACCGGCACACAACTATTTCATGCGGTGGTCGGATGCCGGCGTTTCCGATTATTGGTATTCTAACCCCGGTATAATGAAACGCTAACATCTGGAACATACAACCTGCACAGGCTTCAGCAACAGGTTCCGGCACGTCCTGCGCGTACACAAGGCTGCAGACCGGCACCGTTTTTGCTTTCGGCAGGCAGGCCCCTTGGCGGTTCATGGCCCGCCCATCACCGTTCGCCGAAAGACCCCATATGTAATTCAGGAGGCGGAGCTATATCCGGCATTCGGTGCAAATGTCCCATGCAATATTCCAACACAGATAAAGGCACAATAGATGCAGAATTGTGAACCATCAGACACCACTCGTCCGGAGTGAAAAAGGGCGTATTGAAGGAAATGCATGAAAAAAGCACTCATCACGGGCATTACAGGCCAGGACGGCGCCTATCTGGCCGAATTTCTCATTGAAAAAGGGTACGAAGTTCACGGTATCAAACGGCGGGCGTCCCTGTTCAACACCCACCGTATTGATCACCTCTACGAGGATCCGCACCAAGAGGACCGCCGGTTGATATTGCATTACGGCGATCTGACCGATGCCTCAAACCTGATCCGCATATTGCAACAGGTGCAGCCGGATGAAGTCTATAACCTGGCTGCCCAGAGCCACGTGCAGGTCTCCTTTGAATCCCCGGAGTACACTGCCGACGTGGACGCCCTGGGCGTCATGCGCTTGTTGGAAGGCATCCGCCTGCTGGGGCTCGAAAAAACGACCCGCTTCTACCAGGCCTCCACATCGGAGCTCTATGGCAAGGTCCAGGAAGTGCCCCAGACCGAGACCACTCCGTTCTATCCGAGGTCACCTTACGCCTGCGCCAAGCTCTACGCCTACTGGATCACGGTGAACTACCGCGAGGCCTACGGCATCTACACCTGCAACGGCATCCTGTTCAACCATGAGTCCCCCATCCGCGGCGAGACCTTCGTCACCCGCAAGATCACCCGTGCACTGTCTCGAATCTACCTGGGCCTGCAGAACTGCCTGTACATTGGCAACCTCAACGCCCTGCGAGACTGGGGCCATGCCAGGGATTACGTGCGCATGCAGTGGCTCATGCTGCAGCAGGACGCACCGGACGACTTCGTCATCGCCACCGGGGAGCAGCACTCGGTACGGGAATTCATCGAACTGACCGCCAGGGAGTTGGGCATCGCCATCCAATGGGAGGGCACAGGCGTCGAGGAGCGGGGCGTCAATCCGGCCAATGGCAAAACCATCGTGGCCGTGGACCCGAAATACTTCCGTCCCACCGAGGTGGAGACCCTGCTGGGCGATCCGGCCAAGGCTCGCGAAAAGCTCGGCTGGAAGCCGGAGATATCCTTTCTCGACATGGTCAAAGAGATGGTGCGGGCCGACCTGGAAGAAGCCAAAAAAGACGAACTGGTCCAGCGCGCCGGCTTTCCCGTATTCAACCACAACGAGTAGAGCGGCAAACCGTCAATGAAACAGAACGACAGAATATACATCGCCGGCCACCGCGGCATGGTCGGATCAGCCATCGTGCGCGTACTCGAGGCCAAAGGCTACACCAACCTGGTTACCCGCACCCACGCCGAACTGGACCTGCTCGACCAGGCCGCGGTCGACGATTTTTTCCGTACCGAATCCATCGACGTGGTCTTCCTGGCCGCCGCCAGGGTGGGCGGCATCCACGCCAACGACACCTATCGCGCCGAGTTCATCTACCAGAACCTGATGATCCAGTGCAATGTGATCCATGCGGCCTACAAGGCCGGCGTAAACCGCCTGCTTTTCCTGGGCTCGTCGTGCATCTACCCTCGGAACGCCCCACAGCCCATGAAAGAAGAACACCTGCTCAGCGGCTGCCTGGAGCCCACCAACGAGCCCTACGCCATCGCCAAGATCGCCGGCATCAAGCTCTGCGAATCCTATAACCGGCAGTACGGCACCGACTACCGGTCCGTTATGCCCACCAATCTTTACGGCCCCAACGACAACTTCGATCTGCAGAATTCCCACGTGCTGCCGGCGCTGATCAGGAAATTCCATCTGGCAAAATTGGCAATGAAAAAGGATTTTGACGCCATAAATAAGGATGAGGCCAAATTCGGTCACATTCCTGTTGAAATCCGCCGGGCCATAAAAAGCTCTCCACCATTGGTCCGCCTATGGGGGACCGGAAGTGCCCGTCGTGAATTCCTGCATGTGGACGACATGGCCGCTGCGTGTCACCATGTCATGGATATGGACAAGGCAAGCTATCAGGAAGTTATTCGTCCTGTTGCTCCATTTAATGATACTGGAATCGAAAAAGTGTCCCACCTCAATATTGGCTATGGTGAAGAAGTCACTATACGCCGCCTTGCGGAAATCGTTCAGCAAGTGATCGGGTACGAAAACGAAGTCGAGTGGGACACCGCAATGCCCGACGGCATGCCGTGTAAACTGATGGATATCTCGAGGATGACCAATGCGGGCTGGAGTCGCAGGATAGATTTGATGACCGGTATCCTCAATGCCTATCGGTGGTACTGTCGGCAATAATGAATTTCAATTGGAGATCGCAGTTGCCGTTTCAATCGAAGGACCGATTACTAAAAGCATTTTTGGTTGCGACAATGCTGATTTTGCTTCCGGGGCCAGGTACTCTACTTGCCCGATTACCCAAAGCGGGTACACAGCAGTCATTGACGTCATTGTCCATTCATCCATTTGACCCCATGACAGGCCATTGGGCCGTGCCGGAAACGGGTTCAATTTTCTTTCCTGCTGGCGACAGTGTAAAAATTACCGCCTGTAGAAACGAATTCCAGGCGGCCGCATTTCTTATCCGATCTGACACCGCTATTGATAATTTGCTCATTGAGCCCACCGATCTTGTTGGGCTGTGCGGCGGCGTCATCGTTGAAGGTGCGGTAGATATCCGGGTAGTGAAGTATTGGTATAAATCTGCAGTCGAATCGATTCGCCGGACAGAAAAGAGAATTCTTGCCCCCGAGCTTTTACTGAAAGACGAACGCCTGGTAACAATCGATTATGCGTGTAAGAGAAACTACCTGAGGATTGAACGCGACAATCGCCACTCTTATATTGATATTTCGTCATCCAGTACGCATTTTCCCCAGGATACATCGTTCAACGATGCGGAAAGACTACAGCCGTTCAGTCTGCCTCGCGGGATCAACCGGCCGATATGGATTACCATCAAGGTCCCAGCGGACGCCGTACCTGATGTTTACCGGGGGACGATAAAATTGATTGTGGGGCGAATAACGGTTGGGCAGGTCAATATCGAAGTGACGGTTTTGCCCTTCTGCCTGGCCGAACCGGTGCTGGAGTATGCGCTCTACTACCGCGGCGTACTATCGTCATCAAGCGAATGGCGTGTCGGATCGGAATATAAAAAGCCGGCCCAGTATCAACGTGAGTTGCGCGATATGAAGGATCACGGGATAGGATACCCAACGATATATCAACGAATCGACAACCCGCGACTCGAAATGGCCTTCAAACATCGGCAGAAGGCCGGACTGCTCAATGATCACCTGTATACTCTTGGCACCACGACGGCCAATAAAACTGATACGGCAGGGCTGGCCCGGCTATCTCAACATGTAAAGGCATGGGTCGACAGGGCCCGGGGATATGGGATCAATCACGTTTTGATTTACGGCATTGACGAAGCTCAAGGCAGCCAACTTCAGGGGCAAAAGCCGTCCTGGGATATTGTTCACCGCGCAGGCGGAGGTACCTTTGTCGCCCTCTACGAAGGAACCGTTGATATTGCGGGCCAGTATATCGATGTTGCTGTGCTTTCGGGATTCCATCCCGAAGAAGTGAAGAAATGGCACAGGTTGGGAAAGCGCGTGCTCTGTTATGGAAACCCCCAGGTGGGGATCCCGGATCCGGCGGTCTACCGCAGGAACTATGGCCTTTTGCTGTGGGCCGCCGGTTATGACGGATGTATGCCATACGCCTATCAGCATGCATTTGGACACATATGGAATGGTTTCGATCACAACAAGTTCAGTGACCATGTTTTTGCATATCCGACAACTGACGGGCTGGTCGGCACGATCCAATGGGAAGGTTTCAGAGCGGCAGTTTCCGACGTCCGCTATCTGTCTACGTTGCTGTCCCTTGGTGAAGAGCCGTCCGAATTAAGGCCTCTTCTCATGGAACGGCTTTCGGATACACGTTATGATCTTGGTGATATCCGCGCTTGGTTGATTGACCGCATTCTTGATCGGCTCAACCTTTGAATGAAACAAACGCATAGCAGTTTTTTACATGAGAGAGGGGCGCGGCAGTGGATGTAGGAGTTATTACCATTCACAACCACCACAATTACGGTGCGGTTCTTCAGGCCTTTGCATTGAACCACACCATTCGCAAGCTCGGCCACGATTGCAAAACCATAGACTGCAATCTGGACCCGGAAAAAGGACGTCGTTTCCAATGGACCCGATACCCGGGTGCCCTGCTTCCCAATCTATACATTGCATGGCACAAAAGGGCCGGCAAGCGGCACGACCGGCGTTTCAGAGATTTCATCCGGAATAAGATTCCTTTGACCGATGTCCGTTATGACAGCCTGAAACAAATGACCGAAGTGCCGCCGTGTTTCGAAGTGTACATCGCCGGAAGTGACCAGATATGGCGCCCTTCAATGCTAAACAAGGAAATTGGCGATGCCTACCATTTGTCTTTTGCATCACCGGAACGGTCGCGGCTTGTTGCCTATGCTCCCAGTTTCGGGGTGAGCGAAATCCCCGACAGTTATAAACAACGAATAACGCGCTACCTGATGCGTTATCACGCCCTGTCCGCTAGAGAGACTCGCGGCCGGGAACTCATTAAGGAATTGACCGGTAAAGAGGTAGAACAAGTGCTGGACCCGACATTGCTCCTCAATGCGGATGATTATAACCAGATCCTTCGCCCCCCGTCGATGAGCGGCGAATACCTGCTGCTATACCCCATGGAGCTGGGCCACGATCTCGGTTTTTTCAAGCTCGTCAAACAGGTTAAAAAATACTTATCGCTTCCGGTTGTCTGCGTTCTTCCCTTGCAGTTCAGCTATCAATGGCTGCTGGTTGCCGATAAAATCATCCTGGATGCCGGCCCCAGGGAATTCCTCGGCCTTTTTCAAAATGCCTCTTTCGTATGTTCAAATTCTTTTCACGGGACGGTTTTCTCCATCATATACCGTAAGAATTTCATAGGGTTTCCACATTCGGAATCCAATATTCGCATTACAAGCCTTTTGGAAAAGATCGGCCTCATGGACCGCCAGGTACCCGATCACAATCCGGCAAAAATTAAACAGATACTCGATTACCCGATAGATTACGATCTGGTCACCCCCCGCCTGAAATATCATGTCGATCATTCACACGGGTATTTGGAACGGTCCTTATCGTAATGAATTGCACGAAACGCCTCAAGGAGAAGACCGGCACGATGCCGCCCTGCTTGCGCCGCATCGGCGAGGATCGATGCACGGGATGTGCGGCGTGTGCAAACGGCTGTGACCAGATGGCCATCGACATCATGTTGACGCCTGAAGGGTTTTACCGGCCCGTTTTGCAAAAAGAATCCTGCAATGGATGCAAGGCATGTGTTCAGTCCTGTCCGGTTATCGCGGCCGAGGAAGCGACCAGGGATACGGATGGTGAACCAGATGTTTTTGCCGCATGGTCGAATGATCCGGACATTCATATCTCAAGTTCTTCCGGCGGGCTATTCTCGGAACTGGCACACTTGGTATTGATGTGTGGCGGTGTGGTTTGCGGCTGCGAGTGGGGCGACAATTGGACGCCGCGGCATGTGATCGTTAAAAAATGGGAGGATGTCTCGAGGCTGCGCGGGTCGAAATATCTCCCGAGCCTAGTCGGCGCCAACTTCTATCGGAATATTATTGATTTGGCAGGATCGGGAGCAATTGTTCTTTTTTGCGGCACGCCCTGCCAGGTGGCTGCACTTGACCGGCTCTGCCCCCCCCGGGTCAGGGAGAATCTGCTCCTTGTGGATTTGGTTTGCCATGGCGTGCCTTCCCTGACTTCTTTTTGGAGCTATTTAGACTGGAAATTCAGAAAATCAGACAGCTTGGCCCATTTCTCCTTTCGAAACAAGGAGCTTTGCACCCAGACCATATGCGCCGTTCAAAAAAACGGCTCTAAGTATTTGGTCGCCGCTGGAGAGGATCCTTGGTTCAGGGCGGTGATGGTCTACCACTGGTTTCTGCAAAGCATCTGTTTTGAATGCCCCTTTGGCGGACGCCATCGCTATGGAGACATCACCCTTGGGGACTTTTGGGGGATTCCGGAAAAATGGAGCGACCCGAAAGGTGATTCGGTGGTGCTGGCGAATACCGGAAAAGGAAAAAGTGCGATGCGCGAACTGATCGAGAGTGGGCGCATCCGTGTGAAAGCCAGTGATTATCACTCTGCATCGAGAAATATCCGTCGACTGCGGGGTGCGGTTTACCCTGTATCCCTGTTGCGCCCCTTGGCGCTTCGATGGACTGCCACGGGGAAGTCTTTCCGTAGAATATATGCGCTGTTTTATCTTCCCACCCGGTTCCGAGAGCGAATTGCCGGATACGCTCTGAAGCTGTTGCGGCTGATCAGCATGCTGCCATGCAAGCCATGGGGGCGACGTTGATAACCGAGAGCAGGCTGGGGCGCTTAAAAGCGCCGTGGCACAAATGGTTCGCAGGTGAGTCCCGCCGGCAGGTTATTGTCTCCATTTCATCGTTGGCCGGCAGTGGCATGATCAGCATCGGCTTGCGGTTTGTGGGCAGTATCATACAGGGCCGCTTCATCGGACCGGAGACGTTGGGGTTTTACAGCAAGTTCACCATTTTGCCGGGATTCATGTTTTTTCTCCATCTAGGCGTTTTCACATCCCTGGCTCGACAGTACCCGTATTATGTGGGTAAGGGCGATCGTAAAACCGCGTTAAGCTATGCAGCTTGCGCCCTGGGGTGGACCCGCCTGCTGTGCGCGGTTCACGCGCTGGTTTTTCTCATCCCCTGTGCGCTGGCCGTATTCCGAAGAGACTGGCCTGTCGCCCTGGGATGGGGAACGCAAATTCTGGTCAGTTCGACATCCCTGTACATGTTCTATCTTGGGAGCACCTACCGCAACAGCAGTGAATTCGTCGCCTGGTCCAAGGCATCGGTCATTTCGGCGGCAGCCTCCCTGGCGGCGCTCCCTCTTGTCGCCCTGTACCGGTTTTTCGGCTTGTGCGCGCGCGCCTCATTGCCGGATTTTATCTCCATGTTGTACGCTCATTGTAACCGTCCCCTGAAAATAAGAGCCCGGTTGAATCGGCCTGTGCTGAAAAAAATGATTGCATTCGGCGCGCCGTTGATGATCTTCACCTACATTGCGACTTCCCTCTGGGACGCTGTCGAACGAAGTTATATACTGAAAATGACGGGCGAAAAGAATCTTGGCGTTTTTGTTTTCGCCGTTACGCTCTGTATCGCCCTGATGACGGTGTCCACCTCAATCAGCCAGGTGTTCAACCCCCGCATCGCCATGCTGTACGGATCTTCCGGAAAGGGAATGGCGGTGAGTTTTCGCTACTGCCTGAAGTGCAGCTTCGTGGGTCTGGGGGTCATGCTACCCCTGATTGTTCTGACCTACTGGTTGCTGGATCCCCTGGTCAGATGGCTTCTGCCTAAATACGCTGATTCGATTCCGATCGCCAGGTGCCTTTGCTGGCTGTCCCTGCTTCCGGTAATGGAACTTCCCAAACAGCTGTTGATCGTGGCCAAGCGCACACGCGCCTTCGGGATTTCCGTTTTGGCGGGATTTGTCCTGTATATGGCTATTCTGGGATACATCATGATCTCAGGTCAGATCATTTCATTGCAGCAAATTGTAGTGGCATCCGTTGCCTGCAAAGCCTCGATTGTATTGATCAGCGATCTGTTCGCCTGGCGGGAAGCCAGGGCGGAAGCGCGCTCCCTAAAACAGATGGATCCCTTATTACCACAAGGATGAGAAAAAGAGCATTGAACATCGTTTCCTTTCGGCCGGGTGTCATTTCCAACAACACCGCGTTTGAGTGCATGGCGCTGATTTACAAATACCTGCAAGTGCATCACGGCTATACCTTTACCATCATCAAGTCGGACCATGATCACTATGAAGATCCGGCACTGAAGGTGATATCGATACCCGACGCGCTCTGGAAGCCGATCCCGCACACGCCTTTTTTCAGGCCCTCCCTGAATCGCCGGAATCGCCTGGACCGATTGTTGGGGGGGAGTGACGGTATTCTGACTGTCGACCCCACTATATATCCCCAAGGCCTTCTTGCGCTACGGGCCGCCCGGACCGGCGGCAAGCCGGTATGGTTCGACGCGTCGGTGACTCTCATGGGGATGGGGCGCACCATCCAGTGGAAAATCGCCAAACGGGCGGTCCGGTCGGCCATCCATGAAGCCAGCGGCATTATCATCACCGTGCCCAAGTGCATCGAACGATTTCAGGATCAAGCCCTTTTTGACGATCAGCTCGCTTCGAAGTTCCACCTCATGGGGCACCCCGTAGATTGCACGATGTTCCGGCCATCGATGGGCAATGGGAACGGCGACGGGCGGGTTCGTGTGCTGGTGGTATCGCGACTGGTGCCCGAAAAGGGTTTCTTCTACATTCTTGACGCCATGCAGCCACTCATGAAAAAAAATTCTGGGCTTTGTCTCCAGATCCTCGGCGATGGCCCACTCAAACCCCTGCTGGAAAAAGAAATCCGTCAGCGTTGGTTGGAACCGCAGGTGGAATTCCTGGCGCCCGTCCCCCATGCCAAGCTTCCGCAGATAATGGCGGCTGCAGACATCTTCGTCAACCATGCGGTCGGCACAACCGGATGGGAGGAGTTTTTCGGCGTCGTCAATCTGGAAGCCATGGCCTGCGGGCTTCCCTGTGTGCTGAGCACCAGCGGCGGGCTGACCCATGTGGTTCGGGGGGATGGTGTCGCCTGCTTGGTCGCCGAGCGGGATGTCCTGGGCGTCCGCAGGGCCCTGCGCAACCTGATCGGAGATCTCGAATCGCGTCGGGCCATGGGGAGGCGAGCCCGCCGCTATGTGAAGGAAAACTATGATATTTCAGTAATCGGCGAAAAGTACCGGCGCATGCTGGAGGAAGGGGCGAGCGGTAGGTGAAAGTCCTCCATGTAAACGCGACGGATACCATCGGCGGGGCCGCCATTGCCGCGTACCGTCTCCATAAGTCTCTTTCTGGTGTCACGTCGATTAAGTCGAAGATGCTTGTCGGGCGAAAGGTCGGAAATGACAAAGATACAATAGCATTGTTCCGTAATCATGGTAGCTATATCATCAACAGGCTATTTCACCGCATTACGTGCAGGTGTGGTAGAGACGGGCTGGTAGCTCTGACCAACCTGCAGAAGATCAAGTGGTATATAGACAAAGCGGATGTCATTCATCTTCATAATATTCACGGTGGATATTTTCCACTACAGACACTATTGAAGTTGTCAGATGGAAAGCCCGTATTCTGGACACTTCATGATATGTGGGGGCTAACCGGAGGATGTTGTTTTTCATACGGCTGTTTGGGATTTGAAAATGATTGTTCCCAAAATTTCGGATATTCATGCCCCCATAAACACGCAGTGAGAACATGGAAAAAGAAAAAGAAAATTTACAGTAAGGCTAATTTTAAAATCATCGTTTCCTCCGTCATGATGCATCAGTGTGTTCGTCAATCCACACTGATGCAACGCTTCAACGTGACGCACATTCCTTTCGGTATTGATTTGAAAGTGTTCAGAGCGATGGACAGGAAGGCCGCTAAGAAAGCGCTGAGGATTCCTGATGATACAATTGTGATAGGATTTAGGGCCAGTACCGATGAGCAAAAAGGGCTTAAATATGTAATAGAAAGCATGACAGGCTTGGATGCAGATAGAAAAATTTGCATTCTAACCATGGGAGAAAAGAGGCTCGTTGAACCGTTGCGGGGTAGATACGCTATCGTTGAACTTGGTCTGATTCAAAACGAGCACCAGATGGCCAAGGCTTATAATGCAATGGATATTTTTCTGATGCCGTCAATCGCTGAATCCTTCGGATTGATGGCAATGGAGGCTATGGCATGTGGGACTCCAACAATAGCGTTTGACAAGACCGTTCTCGAACAGACTTTGTTTGCACAGCAAGGCGGTTTGGCTGTTCCACATGGAGACAGTGCTGCATTGAAGATGAAGATAGAAGAGTTAATTAAACGCCCAGCATATCGTAGGCATATTGGAAAACGTGCCCTTACTTTGGCCATAGAGAATTACGACATAACAATTCACCTTGCTAAGGTTGTAGAAGCCTATCAACAAGCACTTGTAGGTGAATAGAAGCTATAATTAGCATGCTGATTATTGTGGATCAGCATTATAATGGGATCTGGTCTATAGAAATGGTAGGTGGCCCGAATTATATCCGACTCAGTAGATCAAGGGCTTTTGAAAGGCTCTGTTTGATTATCGCACATTCAAGTTGCCTGGCCGGTGTCTTAATTATTATCCTTCGCGGTGAGCGAGCCACCCAGAAGATATCATTCACTGTCTTTATGGGCGGCTTCATTTTGCTGATGCGACACCCGGAGTCCCTGGTCGCAGCAATCCATACCCTGCCTTATCTCGGTTCATTTTCCATCGGAGGGGTGACGGCCCTGACCGGCATGCTGGCGCTGACCAGCGTGGCTATCGCCTGGCGCCTGATCCGCCGGATCAAGCTTGCCGGCAACCTGACCATCCTGTTGTTGCTGGTCTTTTTCGCCTACCTGCTGCTCAACTGGTATGTGTCCGGCCCACCGGACGGCATCTCCAAGATCAAGCTCTTTTTCATTCGCGGCATCATTCCGGCGGTGCTTATTCTGACCTTCGGCAACGGCCAGAAGCGGTTCAGGGGTTTTTTGGGTTCGGCCGTCGTTTTCGCCTTTCTGTTGTCGCTAATGATTTTGACCGCCTATTTCGGCATTTCCGGTATCAGCGATGCACGCTGGGGCGACTCGGGAAGAATTTCCCTCTTCGGTTTCGACCCGATCAGTATTTCCCTGCCCATCGGCATAGCTTGCGTCATCATTTTGCATTTTATCCTTAGCGGCAAGGTTTCCCCGCAGTGCAGGGGGCTGCTGATCGCGCTGTTCTCAATTATGTTCTTTTCCATTTTTCCCACCGGCACACGGCAGATGGTCCTGGCCGTGGCCATGGGGGCGCTCATCTATACACTTTTCATTTACAAATCCTATTTCTCCAAAGTAGTGGTCAGCGTATCGGTGGCAATCATGCTGATTGCCGGATTTTTCATCGTTATCAGCCATTATAAAGGCAAACGGTTCGATGTCGCATCGTCAGGTTACCTTCAGGACCGGTCCTTTCAGGGGCGTTTTTTGACCATGCAGAAAGGGTTGGCGACATTCAACCGAGCCCCCCTTGTTGGGGTCGGTGCCGGCGGGCACGGGGAATATCGTAAGAAAGTCAACCCTTACACCGGTAAAACCAGCAGGGAAAAGGAGCATATCCACAACCTGTTCGTCGAACTGCTGGCCGAGCAGGGGCTCATCGGTTTTATGCTGTTTATGGCACCTGTCATTTATTCCATTGTACGGCTATTGCATTTACTCCGCAGGAGAGCCAATAATCCGCTTTTTCGTTCCAACGGAGCAGTATTGTGCGCGCTTTTCGGTTTTGCGTTTGTTCAGTCTAATATAAGTGGAGGCCTATCCGTTTCCGGTGGCTTGATTGTTACTTTGACTGCGTGGGCCGGTGTGGTTAACCGAAACGAGTTGGAATTCAGGCGATATCAATAAAGCACATTGATTAATAGCTCAGCGCCTTGATTAGTATAGCCTTGAAAAACTACCCATACATTACCATCATTACGCCAACCTTCAACGCTGAAACCCATCTCGAGCAGACGATAAACAGCGTTGAAGCCCAAAACTACGGCCGCATGGAGTATTTGATCATTGATGGTGGTTCTACCGATGGAACGCTGGAGATCATCAGATCCAGCGGGTCGGTCACCCGATGGATATCGGAACCGGATGACGGCATCAGCGATGCATTCAATAAGGGGATCCGGATGGCGACGGGGGAGATCATCGGCATTATCAACGCAGACGACTATTACCACCCTGACGCCTTTTGCGCCGTTGCAGAAGCAGTGGGTGAATCTCCGGAGGCAGGCATTTATTACGGGGATGCGATTCATGAGCGGTTCGACGGCAGTGGCGTCTTTCGGTTTCGGGCCGAACAGGACGTTGGGCGTTCCATCTGGCGACGGATGCCGGTGAGTCACCCGGCCACCTTCGTTCGCAAATCCGTCTATGAGAAATATGGTCTGTTCGACCCCGGGTATCGTCTTGCCATGGATTATGACCTCATACTTCGCATGTTTTTAAACGGAGTTAAGTTTCAATATTGCAATTCGGTCCTGGCTCATTTTCGCTACGGGCAAGATCGTGGCTTTGAAGGCCTGCGCGAAGTGCGCGATATCGCTACTGCCAATGGCCGTTCGCGTTATAATGCCTACATTCATTACCTCGTTGCGTGCATCAAAGCAAGCGTCAGGAAGTTTCAAACGAGACTGCTTTAGGCCGTATTCTGTACCGATCCCTAAGGGCTTAGCCTGCATCCACAATGCCCAATAGAAAAGATCCAACAATCCAACAAAGCATCGACCCGGATTTTTGCCTTGCGCCTGCTTCATGTCTCAAACATCATCAGCCATCATCAACTGCCGCTTGGCAGGAGCATTATCGAATCCATCGGAAAAGACAACTATCGGTTTGCGGCCACGCAAGGCACTGATGGCGGCCGGAAGAAAATGGGTTGGGATTGTGATGTCAGCGCGAGTTGGATCCTTCGGCCTGCGAACAGTTTCGTTGATCGACAACAATTCCAGTCGTGGTGGGAGAATGCCGATGTGGTTGTCTGTGGCAACCGAATGCTGGATCGGTTCGAAAACCGAATAAATCAAAAAAGAATTTGCTACTACATGTCAGAACGCTGGTGGAAACCGCCTGTCGGTATTGCCCGCATGCTGCATCCCAACTTTTTCCAGATGGCCTTTACGTTCAGAAGACTGTCAGCTTCGCCGTTTTTTCATTTTCTATCTATTGGCTATCATTCTGCTGCGGATATTCATCGCATTGCATTATTTAAAACGAGGCTATGGCAATGGGGCTATTTTACCGAACCGCCATCACCCGCGCCTAAACCTCATGAAAAAAAAGGGCCGACCAAAGTGATGTGGGCGGGGCGAATGCTTCGATGGAAACGTGTTGATACTTTGATTCATGCTTTTAAGATGCTCCTTGGGCGTCGCCCGGATGCACAATTGACCATCGTAGGGGATGGCCCTGAGAGAATACGACTGAGCCGTCTTGCCCAAAAACTTTTACCGGCGGGCAACTTTACCTTTATGCGTCCACTTCCGGCACAGCAGGTGCTCGAATTGATGAAGGTACATCATGTTTACGTCCTGCCAAGTGATGCTTACGAAGGATGGGGTGCGGTAATCAATGAAGCGATGGACGCAGGTTGTGTGGTCATTTGCAGCCGTGAAGCAGGTGCATCCCGCACCCTGATTCGTCACGGTCAAAACGGGCTGCTTTTTTCCTCCGGTCATTTCAGGCAACTCGGCCGGCTGATGATCAATATGGCCATTGATCGTGCAGCAAGGGTCAGATTGGCCAGGAACGGGCAGGAGAGCATCGAGCGGCATTGGTCTCCCGCCATAGCTGCCGTCCGCTTGCTCTCAGTAAGCGATGCATTGTTGTCCCGGCGGATCCCTCCCGAGTATATCGACGGCCCGATGGCCAGGATAGATCTGTAGCCGCATCCGTTTTATATCCATTGTCCATTGGAGAATCTGCGTTGAATATCGTCCACATTATCCCCAACGTGGGACCGAAGTCATTCGGACTCGGGCCGGTGGCCTTGAACCTTGTGCGTGAGCAGTGCAAGTTGGGGCATGATGCGGTCATATGGTGCCTGGATAGCAATCGCGACCGACGATGGGCTGCGGAAACTAACGGGTTGAACCTCGATTGTATCCGCAATTTTCCCGTTACGCCGCCCGATCATATTCGCTGGAGCTATGCGATGGTCAAGACGGCTCGGCGCGAATCGGGGCGCATAACGGTGTTGCACCAGCATGCGCTGTGGACGGGGCTCTCGTATCTTACGGATAAAATGCATCGGGTTCATGATATCCCCACGGTGGTGGCACCCCATGGTTCTTTGGAAAAGTGGGCCCTGAATGTATCGACATGGAAAAAGCGGATTGCTCTGGCATTGTACGAACGCAGGAATCTGAAAAAGGCCTCCTGTCTTTACGCCTGCTCACGGCAGGAGACTGCCGGGATGCGGTCCTTCGGGCTGGACGGACCGATCGCCGTGATTCCAAACGGTGTTGATGACGACTGGCTGGCGTCTTCAGGGGAGGGTGCCGCGTTTCGTCAAAAGTTCGACATTCCCTGCGCTAAACGCATTTTGCTGTTTTTGTCCAGAATCACACCGGTAAAAGGCCTTCCCCTGTTACTGGACGCCATATCCACGGTTCGAAAGCATTTTGATGACTGGCTGCTGGTCATTGCCGGATCCGACGAATTCGACCATAAATCCGATCTGGTCCGGCAAATCAGTCTACTGGGCCTGGAACGTTACGTTGTGTTCACGGGATTGCTCCTTGGCCAGGACAAGCGGGACGCCTTTGCCGCCGCGGATTTATTTGTGCTGCCGACAAAGCGGGAGAATTTTGGCCTGGTCATACTGGAAGCCTTGAGCGCCGGAGTTCCGGTCATCACTACCCATGGGGCGCCATGGGAGGAACTGGGCGTAACCGGATGCGGGTGGCAAACGCCCGTTTCGTCCGATACCATTGCCGGTGCGCTGACCGAAGCACTGGGCTATTCCCGCCAGGAGTTGAAACAAATGGGTGAACGGGGCAAAACGCTTGCCGCCCAGAACTACACCTGGAAGCGCGCTGCAGACATGACCATAGAGCTTTACCGCTGGTTGATTGGCCTTGGGGACAGGCCGGACTTTGCTTGTGTCTAAGTCGAGGCCCTTGACCCGGGGCTGGATGGAAATTCCAAACGATCAGGAGAAAACATGTTAAACGGAATTAAGCTGCTGATTACTGGAGGTACCGGTACATTTGGAAATGCCGTGCTCCGGCGCTATCTTGACACGAATATAAAGGAGATCCGGATTTTCAGCCGAGATGAAAAAAAACAGGAAGACTTGCGTATATCCCTGGCCAATCCTAAAGTGAAGTTTTATATCGGTGACGTGCGCAATTACGACAGCATTCTCCCCGCCATACAGGGGGTGGACTATGTGTTCCACGCCGCGGCGCTCAAGCAGGTGCCGTCCTGCGAGTTTTTTCCTATCGAGGCGTTGCGGACAAACGACCTGGGGGCTGAAAATGTCATGAATGCGGCCATGGCCTGCAACGTGAAGAAGATGATCGTTCTGAGCACGGACAAGGCGGTTTATCCGATCAACGCCATGGGGCTCAGCAAGGCCTTAATGGAGAAACTGATGGTGGCCAAAGCCCGTCAGTACGGTGATTCCACGACGATTTTCAGCGGCACGCGGTACGGCAACGTCATGGCTTCGCGGGGGTCGGTGATTCCTCTGTTTATTCAGCAGATTCTCAATGGCAATCCGCTGACAGTGACCGATCCTAATATGACGCGATTTATGATGACCATTGATGACTCCGTGGACCTGGTGCTATACGCATTCGAGAACGCCCGGCCGGGTGACATCTTTGTGCAGAAAGCGCCGGGAGCCACCATCCTGACCCTTGCCCAAGCGCTTTTGCGGATCTTCGATGCGGGGAATGATATACGGATCATCGGCACCCGGCACGGAGAGAAGCTATACGAGACCTTGCTGAACCGTGAAGAGATGGCCAAGGCGGATGACCAGGGCGGGTATTTTCGCGTGCCCGCCGATGTGCGGGACCTGAATTACAACTGCTATTTTGTCGAAGGGCGTGAAAGCGTATCCCAGACGGAGGATTACAATTCTCATAACACCGAGCGGTTGAGCGTCGAAGGGATGATGGACATTCTGCTGAAACTGGATATCGTGCAGGCGGCACTGCGGGGGGAAAGGAACGGCAATGGCTGAACGGACTGCACTGGTCACCGGCGCCAACGGTTTTATCGGAAGGAACCTTCGTGTCGCACTCGGCCGGAACCCTGACGTGCGCATATTGTGTTTCGGATCGGATAATAGTGCGGATACCCTGGAGAAACACCTTCAGACGGCAGATGTCGTCTATCACCTTGCAGGTGTCAACCGAACCACCCGGCCGGAGGCCTTCGACGAGGTCAATACCGAGCTGACCCGCACATTGGTTGAGATGCTTGCGCGACTATCCCGAACCCCGGTCATCGTCACCTCGTCATCGACCCAGGCGGTGCTCGACAACCCATACGGCCGCAGCAAGAAGGCCGGTGAAGAGATCATTTTTGAATATGGAGCACGCACGGGAGTGGCAGTGCATGTCTATCGGCTGACCAACGTGTTCGGCAAGTGGTCCCGGCCGAACTACAACTCCGTGGTTGCAACATTCTGCCACAATATTGCCCATGGACTGGATATTACTATCAGTGATCCGCAGAACAAGGTGGAGTTGGTCTATATAGACGATGTCGTGGACGCATTCCTCTCTGTGATGAACGATTGCGATGCCCCGCCGGATGGACCGGTTTCCGTTACGCCGACCTATATTGTGTCTCTGGGCGATCTGGCCGAAAGGCTGTATCGCCTGCGGGATGCACAGAGCAGCCTGGTGATTCCCGATCTGGCCGACGATTTTACGCGCAAGCTTTATACCACTTATCTTTCCTATCTTGCCCCGGATGATTTTGCTTATGACCTGGCCATTCACACCGATCAGCGCGGCGCTCTGGCGGAACTGATCAAATCAGAGCATTTTGGGCAGATGTTCGTATCCCGGACCCATGGGGGTGTTTTGAGGGGCAACCACTATCATGACAGCAAGGTTGAAAAGTTCTGTGTGCTCGAAGGTGATGCTGTCATCCGGTTTCGCCATATCGATACGGATGAGGTCGTCGAATATCACGTGTCGGGAAAAAAGTGGCAGGTGGTCGATATCCCGCCAGGATATACGCACCATATCGAAAACTTGTCCTCTGGTGAAATGATTGTTCTCTTTTGGGCCAATGAGATGTTCGACCCGAAAGCTCCCGACACGTATTTCCGCGAGGTTTGATATGAAGAAAATCAAGGTTTTGACCGTTGTGGGCACTAGGCCTGAAATTATCCGCTTGTCCCGCGTACTGGCGGCGCTTGATCGCTATACGGATCACGTCCTCGTGCATACCGGCCAGAACTATGACTACGAACTCAATGAAATCTTTTTCAATGAGTTGGAAATTCGCAAACCGGACCATTTCCTCGAGGCCGCAGGCGCCAATGCCGCAACTACCATCGGACAAACCATCATGAAACTGGATCCGGTGCTCGAAGCGGAAAAGCCTGAAGCTCTCCTGATCCTCGGAGATACGAACAGCTGTCTTGCGGCCATTCCCGCCAAGAGGCGGAAAATTCCGGTGTTTCACATGGAAGCTGGAAATCGCTGCTTTGACCAGCGGGTTCCGGAAGAGATCAACCGCAAAATCGTCGATCATATTAGCGATATCAATATGACCTACAGCGACATTGCCCGCGAGTACCTTTTGCGGGAAGGCTTACCGCCCGACCGGGTAATCAAGACTGGCAGCCCAATGTATGAGGTCCTGATGCACTATCGTTCTAAAATCGATGCGTCCGATGTCATATCCCGCCTGGACCTTTCGCGCCGTCAGTTTTTTGTGGTCAGCGCGCATCGAGAAGAGAATATCGAATCGGATGTCTTGTTCGAAAAACTGGTCGGCGTGCTCAATGAATTGGCTCGGCGATATGACCAACCGGTGATTGTCTCGACCCATCCCAGGACTCGCAATAGAATTGAGAACAGCGGCTCGACGCTGGACAAGCGCGTCCGCCTGCTGAAGCCGCTCGGGTTCTGCGATTACGTTCATCTTCAGCAGCAGGCGATGGCTGTATTGTCCGACAGCGGGACCATAACGGAAGAGTCATCGATCCTGAATTTTCCCGCACTGAACCTGCGCGAGGCCCATGAACGCCCCGAAGGCATGGAGGAGGCCAGCGTTATACTGACCGGATTGGAGGTGCAAAGGATCATTCAAGGGCTGGACCTGCTCGCCGGTCAGCATCGTGGTGATGGCCGGACGTTCAGGCGTGTTGCGGACTATTCGATGCCCAATGTGTCGGAAAAGGTGGTTCGGCTCATACTCAGCTACACTGATTACGTCAACCGCTACGTATGGCGGGAATTTTAACATTGTTCAACAGAAGCAAGGCCCAATGCGCATTTTGATTGTCACCAATCACTTTTATCCAGAAGAGTTTCGGATTAACGATATTGCGGTCGCTTTGAGGGATAAAGGCCATGAGGTTACTGTAATGACTGGTGTGCCGGATTATCCTGGCGGTCGCTTTTTCGAAGGGTACGGCATTTTTAAGCGGCGTATTGAAGTGTGGAACGGCATTCGGATCCGGCGCTTTCCGCTCATTCCAAGGCGGCGGGGCACTTCCGTCAATCTGATTCTGAATTATTTGTCCTCGATGGTGTTGTCCTGTGCGCTCGCTCCGATATATGGGCGGAAAAAACACGATGTCATTTTTGTTTTCGAAACATCGCCGATCATGATTGGCTTGCCGGCCATTGTGACCAAAGCGATAACCGGGCAACCCATCGTTTTCTGGGTGCTGGATCTCTGGCCGGAAAGTCTTTCTGCTACCGGCACGATCCATTCCGATTGGTTGCTGAACCTTGTCGGCAGGCTGGTGCGCTTCATTTATAGCCGGTGTGACCAGCTTCTGGTGTCAAGCCCCGGATTTGCTGCAAGCATTGATCGATGGGCCGGGAAAAATGCGCGCACCAGTTATTTTCCAAATTGGGTCGAGCCTGGCTATGGCCGCGAACAACTCGATGAAATGTCTTCTGGTTTGCCGGATTTGCCCCAAGGTTTTATCGTTATGTTTGCCGGTAATATTGGTGCGGCCCAAAGTTTCGAGACGATTTTGGCGGCAGCTGAGATATTGCATAGCCAACCGGATATCCATTGGGTCGTCGCTGGAGACGGCCGGCGGTTTGACTGGGTGCGTGGCGAGGTCGCCGCCCGTGGATTGACCGGCAACTTTCATCTTCTGGGGCGGTTGCCGTCCAGGATGATGCCCGCACTCTTTTCACATGCGGATGTCATGCTGGTGAGTTTGCGTGACGATCCCTGCTTTTCACTGACGCTGCCGGGTAAACTTCAGTCCTATATGGCCAGCGGGAAACCGGTGGTCGCCGCGTTGGACGGAGAAGGCGGCCGTCTGGTCAAACAAAGTGGTTGCGGGATTTCCTGTCCTGCGGAAGATGCAGGTGCGTTGGCAGTTGCCGTTTTGAAAATGTGGCGCATGCCTCTCAAGGAGCGCTGCGAAATGGGTGATCAAGGCAAAAGATTCTGCTCTCTATATTTTAACCGGACGTCGCTTATGGATCAGTTGGAGATGTGGCTGAAAGCGGCCGTTGCCCTAAAAAACAGCGACAACCATAATGTATATCATCGACAAAAACCTTCTGGATGAGCTTTCAGCAGCGGCAAGAAAATCCCCTCGTCTTCGGCAGCATCGAAATTTGCATTCCAGTCACAAGGATTCCTGTCAGCGACTGTTGAATGCAATGGAACCGGATTCCTACATTCCCCCTCACTGTCACAATGCCGATCCGAAAATCGAGCTGTTTATTGTTTTAAGGGGAACGTTGTTGCTGATTACCTTTTTCGACAATGGCCAGATCAGGAATGTTCTTAAAATGGTTCCCCAGACCGCAACGCTGGGGGCTGAATTGCCGCCCGATGTTTGGCACACTGTAATTTCCCTTGAGCCAGGATCGGTCTTCATGGAAGTGAAACCCGGGCCATTCGTCCCGTCGGCGGCTAAGGTGATGGCACCTTGGGCGCCAAAAGAGGAAACCCTCGCAGTTCAACCCTACCTCGAAAAGCTTGTGCGGCAAGCTAATTTCATATTGGTTTCTGAAAAAGAAAAATAAATCTGTTTCAAAGCTACCTTTTTGTATGGAAGACAGGAACATTATATGCCTGCAATTGCTCTGAAGAATGCCATCAGGATAAGAACTGAAAGCCTGATCCAAAGTCTTATTTATACCGGGTTGCTCATAGCCGTATATTTTGAGTCCCATCGGATGATGGTTTTGTGGTGGAAGCGGGAGGATTACAATTACTGCTACTTGATTCCGCTTGTGGTGTTCTACCTGCTATGGGAAAAGCGCAAAGCGCTCAAGAAGGTACCTGCGGAGCCCACGTGGATAGGGCTCTTGCCAGTTGTATTTGGCCTGTTGCTCTTCTGGATGGGAGAACTGGGCGGTGAATACTATACCATGTATCTGTCATCGTGGCTTGTGCTGTTGGGGTTGTGCTGGTTGCATTTGGGATGGCAGAAACTGAAGGTTATCTTATTTCCGATCTGCGTCATTCTGACCATGTTTCCACCGCCCAACTATATTTACTTCAATCTTTCACTTCGTTTGAAACTTATTTCATCAAAACTCGGCGTGTGGACCCTGCAAATGCTGGGGAAAAGTGCTTACCGGGAAGGCAATGTGATTGATTTGGGATTCACCCAGCTTCAAGTCGTGGATGCCTGCAACGGCCTGCGCTATTTATTTCCGCTGATTGTGCTGGCGATTCTGGTGGCCTATTTTTACAGGTCGGCTTGGTGGAAAAAGACGCTGGTGGTGCTGTCGGCTATACCGATATCCATCTTTGTCAACGGTTTTAGAATTGCGTCCGTGGGTTTGCTTTATCCCATCTGGGGGCCCCAGGTTGCCGAAGGTTTTTTTCACGATTTTTCAGGGTGGGCGATTTTTATGATCTCCCTGTTCGTTCTGCTGATTGAGATGTGGTTGTTGAACATTCTGATTCCTGAAAAAGGGTTTCGAAAGCCTGCTGCGCAAGTCCAGTCGGTAGAGCTGATTAACCAGAGAACAGGTGCAGGTTCGGCTGCTCTCATCGGAGCATGGCGCAGTGTTATGCAATCGCCCAAATTTCTGGTTGCGGTATTATTAATGATGGTGACGGCGGGAATTGCTCAGACGGTGAACTTCAGGGAAACGGTCCCCATATCCCGGCCGTTTTCTCAATTTCCTCTTCGCCTCGGGCAATGGCACGGGCAATTGCAGACTATGGACCAGAAGTTCATCGATGGGTTGAATTTTTCGGATTATATCATTGTAAATTATTCCAATGGCTCAGAATACTCGGTCAATTTTTACACGGCCTACTATGAGAGCCAGCGCAAAGGCGAGTCCATTCATTCTCCGGCAAGTTGCCTGCCTGGCGGCGGATGGGTGTTGCACGAGTCAGGCACCGTCGACATCGCCACCAACAACCGGGATGAGCCGTATGTGCGCGTTAACAGAGCTTTCATCCAGAAGGGGGATGAGAAGCAATTGAGTTATTTCTGGTTTCCAATGCGAGGCCAAGTGGCGACAAACATGTGGCAAATAAAACTGTTCAACTTCTGGGATGCTCTTACGCGGCAGCGAACAGACGGTGCACTGGTTCGGTTGATTACAACGGTGGGTAAAGAAGAGTCGCTTCAAAAGGCAGAGACACGATTGCAGACCTTCATGACCGAAATCTTGCCGGTGCTCAATGAATTCCTACCGCAATAGCTTCCCTTCGATAAACAAATGATCCTTTTTCCCACATTAATACTTTCGCTGCTGATTACCATCGGCATGATTCCCGTGTTGAAGATGCTGGCCCTGCGCTATAATGCAGTAGACTTTCCCAACCCGCGCAAGGTGCACAGCACGCCCATGCCCAAAGTGGGCGGAGTGGCCATGGCGATAGGAGCGATGGTGCCCCTCCTGCTCTGGTCGCCGGGGGATCGGTTTGTCTATGCCTTACTGCTGGGTTCCGGGGTTCTGGTGGTCTTCGGCTTTATCGACGACATCATGGATATGGACTATCGCGGTAAACTGGCAGGGCAGCTGGTCGCCGCGTTTATGGTGGTGCTTTACGGAGGGCTGTCGGTCCGATGCATGGGAGACTGCCTACCCGATGTGGCGGTGCCGGCATGGATCGCCCTGCCGTTGACCGTTTTTGCTGTCGTGGGGGTAACCAATGCTATCAATCTGTCCGATGGGTTAGACGGTTTGGCTGGCGGTATCTCCATGATGATCTTCATCTGCCTGGGGTTCGTGGCTTTCCAGAGCGGCATGACGGCCATCGCCCTGCTGTCGGTGGCGGTGGTTGGGGCTATTTTCGGTTTCCTGCGGTTTAACACATATCCGGCGATTATCTTCATGGGAGACGCCGGCAGCCAGTTGCTGGGGTTTCTGGCGGTGTCCCTGGCGTTGTATATCTCCCAGCGCAGCGAGCCCATCAGCCGGATGTTCCCGCTGCTGCTGTTGGGTTTTCCTATCCTGGACACCTTGACGGTGATGATGGAGCGTATTCACAAAGGGGTATCACCTTTCAGGGCCGACAAGAACCACTTCCATCACAAGCTGATGCGGTTAGGGCTGCGCCATGCTGAGGCGGTGGTAGTGATCTACGGCCTGCAGTTTGTGCTGGTGCTGTCGGCGTTTTTGTTGCGGTTTCACTCGGAGTGGACCCTGCTGTCGATCTATCTGGCTTTTTGCGGAAGTGTGCTGCTTGGTTTTTTCTGGGCCGATCGGCTGGGCTGGACCCTGCCGAGAAGAGATCTGATCGATCGGTTGATTACCAATCATGCGGCCTTAATCAACAAACGGTACATGCTCATCAAGCTGTGTTTCGGCCTGCTCGAGGCGGGGGCGCCACTGGTGCTTTTTGCTTGCTGCTTGGCGTTGATCGATGTGCCGCTTTATGTGGGAGGGGTGGCCTTTGTACTGTTGGTGGTCCTGTGCTGTGTGCGGCTAATGCGCAGGGCGTGGATGGTGGGGGTGCTGCGGCTGGCGCTGTTCGTGATGATTCCCTACCTGGTGTTCGTCGCTCATTTGCATTTGCCTCAACTGGTGAGCCATCGGGCCCAGTTAGCCTATCACTTGGCGTTCGGCTTGCTGGCTTTCCTGGCGGTGCTGACCCTCAAGTTTACCCGCCGCCAGCAGGGATTCAAGGCCAATCCTTTCGATTTTTTGATTATCTTCGTGTCGTTCATTATTACCAGCATTCCGGAGATCAAAAATGCGGTGGAGGATGTGTCGCTGATTACGGCCAAGATGATTGCGATGTTTTTTGCCTTCGAGGTGCTGCTCGGGGAGGCGCGTGGGAAGGTGGGCAAGTTGAATGTGTTTATGGTGATCGCTTTGGGAACGGTGGGGATCAAGGGTTTTATTTGAGCGTAGTTTAGGAATGGCCGGCATCAGAGGGGTGAGCCTGTCAATTGAGAAGTGCTCAGTTGCTCTTGTCCCTTCGGGACCCAGGCAACGCCTTGCCTGGGCTATCCTTCACGCAGTTTTTCTTTTTTATACGCTTAAATCGATAAATGTTTCAGTTTAATAAGAGAGGTCGTGTGATGATGAAATGGTTTCGTGCCGTTGGCATCGTGTTGTGTGTTTTTCTGCTGGCTGCATGCAGCAGCCCGGATGAGAAGAAGGCTCGTTTTTACGAGAAAGGCGAGGCGCTGCTGGCGCAGGGGGATCTGATCAAGGCGCGACTGGAATTTAAGAACGCCATCCAGATCGATCCCAAGTATGCCGGGGCGTATCACATGCTGGGTAAGGTGGAACTGGAGGACAAACAGGTCAAACAGGCCTTCGGTTATTTCAACAAGGCGGCGGAGTTGGATGCCGACCTGCTGGATGCCCATGTGGAGATCGGCAAGATTTTGCTGATGGCGCGGCAGGTGGAACCGGCGCGGTCGAAGATGGCCTACGTGCTGGACAAGCAGCCCGGTCATCAGGGCGGGCGGCTTTTGGAAGCCGGCGTGCTGCTGGCGGAAAAGAAGCCCGCGGCGGCCGGGCAGCGGCTGGATGCGTTGATGGCCGAGGGGGTCACCGATCCCCATGCGTATCTGATGCTGGCTTCCATACGGATGAACGCCGGGGATGTCGACGGAGGTGTCGCTGCGCTGCGCAGCGGGATTGCCGCCAACGCGGACAATATCGGCCTTCGGACGGTGCTCGTTGCGCTGTTGGTCAAGCAGAAACAATACGACGCGGCCATCGGAGTGATCAAGGAGGCCATTGCCGTCGAGCCGGAGCAGAAGGCGCACAAATTCAAGTTGGCGGCGCTGCTTTGGCAGTCGGGGCGCAAGGATGAAATCGGGCCGTTGTTCGAAACGATGATGACTGAGGATGAAGACCCGGGTGAGGTGCGCATTCTGGCGGCGGATTTTTACGCCAAACACCAGGATGCACAACAGGCCTTGGCCTTGATCGAAGCGGGCATTGCGGAAGATAACGGGAATATCAAGTTCCGCCTGGCCCTGGCGCGGTTGCAGATGGCCATGCGCGAGCACGACAAGGCCCGGGAGACGTTGCAGGCGGCGCTGGGTTTCACCCGGGACGATGCCGACCCGGACCTGCTCAAGGTGAAGAATCAGCTTGCGCGGCTGCACCTGGCCAAGGGGGAGATCGACGCGGCCAAGACCTACGTGGACGAGGTCATAGCCGTCAGCGGCAGCAATGTGGACGCTCAATTTACCGTCGGGCAGATTTATTTGCAGCAAAAGGACGGGCTTAATGCGGTGTCGGCTTTTCGTACGGTTGTGGCGGAGAAGCCCGATGCAGTCAACGGCCATCTGCATCTGGCCCAGGCGCACCTGCTGAGCGGAGAAAAACAGCTGGTCAAGGATGCCCTGGCCAATGGCGTTAAGGCCAATCCGACGGCGGCGCCGCTGCGCCGGGCATTGGCACGAGTGTATGCAGCGGAGGAGAACTTCGAGGGCGCGGAGAAGGAGCTGCGTCTGATCACCGAGCAACACCCCAAAGACATGCGCGCCAGTGGTGACCTGGCCGATTTCCTGTTTGCCCGCCAGCGACCGGCCGAAGCCATCGATATATACAAGACGATGGTGGCGGAGCAGCCCAAGATCCCGGCGGGGTATCTTAAACTGGCCGCCATTTACCGCAGCCAGAAGCAGCCGGCGGATTCCCTGGCGGTCCTGGAAAAAGGGTATGCCGCCATTCCCCAGTCGGCGCCGGTGGTGACCAACCTTGTGAAAGCCTATTTGAAGAATGGGAATGCCGCCAAGGCCCTTGACTTGGCGCGGAAACGGATTGAGGCCGACGACAAGGACATCATGGCCCATAACCTGATGGGTGAAATCTATCTGACGGGCAAGCAGTATGCCAAGGCTCAGCGTGCTTTCGAAACGGCCATCACCATCAAACCGGAGTGGCAATTGCCCCACAACAACCTGGCGCGGACCTACCTGATGCAGGGCAAAAAAGACGAAGCCGTGGCCAATCTGATGACGGCGCTGGAGAACAATCCGCAGAACGCGGCGGCGTACATGACCTTGGGGCACCTCTTCCTCAACGACGGCCAGGAAGATAAGGCGATGTCGATCTATGAGCAGGCCCTGGCGGCCATGCCCAACTTATGGACGGCGGCCAACAATCTGGCCTACCTGCTGTCCAGGGACGGCGGGGGCAAAGCGGATCTGGACCGCGCGTACAGCATGGCCAAAACGGCTGTCAAGCTGCAGCCGGAGCGTCCGGAGGTGATTGATACCCTGGGCTGGGTGCACTACCTCCGCGGCGAGATCGACCTGGCCATCACCGAACTTGAAAAGGCCATGGAACGAGCCCCGGAGTCGGCGGTGATAAACTATCACCTGGGTCTTGCGCTGGCAAAGGTCAGCCGGGTGGACGAAGCCCGGGAGATGCTGCAGCGGGCGGCGGGCCAGGCGGACTTTGATGAGCGCGAGGAGGCCGAGCAGGCCCTGAAGGCCTTGCCGGCAGGATAGGCGCCTTAGTTCGATGGGGGTGTGACCTGCAATGCCGGCCGGCCGTGGATCGAGAGAGCGGCAATGGAAAGTTCAGACAACAATCCAGGAGTAACTGCATGATCGGAAACCGTTTACAATGGGTTATCGGGCTGGTTTGCATTGTCGGGATTGTGGCTGCCTCCGGGGCGGCTGCCGACGATGCCGGGATTATCAAAGCGTACAAACAGTTTCTGGATGGTGACGGGGCCGGCAGTGTGCCTGTGCAACCGGACCAGGCAACAGTGCCCGCCGGAGAGGGGTATGTGGTTGGGGTCGGCGATATCCTGGGGATATCGGTGTGGAAGGACGACGCCCTGACGCGGCAGGTGACCGTGCTGCCCGACAGCACCATCTCGTTTCCGCTGATCGGGCGGCTGAAGGCCGGCGGACTGACCCTGGATCAGGTGCGGGCGGCAATTTCCGAGCGATTGAGCCGGTTTATTCCCGATCCGGTCATTTCCATCGACGTGATGCGGATCAACAGCCTGATGATCTATGTGATCGGAAAGGTCAACCGACCGGGCCGATTCGAACTGGCGGGCAATATCAATGTCCTGCAGGCCCTGGCCCTGGCCGGCGGCCTGAATCCCTATGCCAAAAGTGGCAAGGTCAAAATCTTCCGGGAGAGTGGGACCAAGACGGCGATTATGCCCTTCAATTACGATGCGGTGACAAAGGGCAGGGGGCTGGAGCAGAATATCGTGCTGGGGCGGGGGGATGTGGTTGTGGTGCCGTGATGCGGCATGGAAGGGGCTCGATGACGGCTATCATGGAATGCGGTGCTGTTTGGATTCGAATTTTGAGATGGCGACATGTTGAAGAAAGCCTTTCTGGGAGCGGCTATTTTTCTGTTTTATGCTTCCGCAACAACGGGTGCCGACCCCTTAAAGCTCGCACTGACGACGATTGTTGAAGAAAAATACAACGACAATGTATTCTTCGAGGCCGACAATTCCCTGAGTGACTTTATCACCCGCATCACCCCGCAGATTCAGGGGGGCTGGGAAACCGAGGTCACTAAACTGCGGATAGGCGGGCGCGCGGATGTATTCCGGTACCGGGAACACGATGAGCTTGATGCCGTCGACCAGCTATACGACGGACAATTGAACCGGAAGTGGAGTCCGCGTTTTTCCACAACGCTGTATGCGGACTACCTGTTTGACGAGCGACGGGAGCGCGAATTGTCTGAAACCGGCCTGCTGTTCAGCGATGACCGCCGTCGGCGGCAGACCTTCGGCCTGAGTGGCCAATACCTGGTCAGCGAAAAGGCGGCTGTCAGCCTCGCCTATAACTGCAGCATAGAAGAATTCGACGACGAGCGGACCTATGATCTCGAAGTCCATACACTCCAGATGCTCGTTACCAGAAGTCTGGCGCCGGTGCTGGACCGTGTCACCGGTCGCCTGCAGCTGGTGGGCGGGCTGTACGAGTATCGCAGGGATTATGATACGTCCGTGCAGGCATTGGGCGTTTTTCCGATAGATGGTACCGTCGACGATGCCCAGACGATAGACTACTATTCGGCAAGTCTGGGATTGGCCTACAACTGGTCCACGTGCATGCAGCTGACTGCGGATATAGGGACCCGCTTCACCCGCAGCAGGCGGACGCTTTTTGCCGATTACGGTGTCAACCCGTTCATGCCCGACAGTTCAACTTCTGACGAAAACGAGTCGTGGGGTTACGTGGCCAATCTGGAATGCATCCGTTTTAATGAGACCGGGCAGTTCAGTGTGATGGCCAGCCATGATTTGGTGCCGGCATCGGGGCGGGACGGCGCCACCGAGCGGACCAGTCTAAAGTTGTCCGGCAGTGTGCGGCTGTCGGGCGATTGGCAGGCGGACGGATCCGCCCGCGGGTATTTGAATCGTTCCGATGAAAGCGGAGTCGGCGCCGACGAGAACGAACTGACGGTGGAACTGCGGGCGGGGCTGCGGTATGCGTTCGATCCGCGGTTGAGCATGGGGGCGTATTGGCGCTGTTCATGGCTTGATGACCGGAAAAATCATGTGGACAAGACGCAGAACACGGTCACGGTGCAACTGCAGTGGAATTGGCCGATCTTCGAATAGAAGTAGTGGATAGGCAAACCACGGAGCAACTATACTATGATTGGGGTGAAGTAAATGGAGCGTGAGTACTCCCAGGAGCAAATGGCGGGTGATGGGGCACAGCGGGGTGGGGAGACCGGACAGGCGATTTCGCCCGGCGATTATGTCAGGATCGCCAAACGGCGCAAGTGGAGTTTTATCCTGCCCTTTATCTTTGTAGTAGCGGCGGCGGTGGCGGTGGCGTTGCTGCTTCCGCCCAAGTACCGCTCCTCGGCTACGATTCTGATCGAGGAGCAGGAGATACCGGCTGATTTCGTCACGGCCACGGTGACCAGTTTTGCCGAACAGCGCCTGCAGCAGATCAACCAGCGCATCATGAGCACCACCAAACTGCTGGAAATCATCGAGAGCTTCGACCTGTATAAAAAGATGCGCGCCAAGCGCACCACCGAAGAGGTGATCGCCCAAATGCGCGAGGATGTGCACCTGCAGCAGATCAGCACCGAGGTGATGGACCGGCGCACCGGCAGGGCCACGGTGGCCACCATCGCGTTTTCATTGTCCTACGAGGGCAAGGATTCACCGGATGCCGTGCAGCGGGTGGCCAATAGGCTGGTATCCCTGTTTCTGCAGGAAAATCTGGAAGTGCGTGAGCGCCAGACGGCGGAAACTTCCGAGTTTTTGGAGGAAGAGATGCAGCGCGTCCGCAAGGAGCTGACCGCTATCGAGATGACGCTGTCCGATTTCAAGGAACGGCACATCAGCGAACTGCCCGAACTGCTGCAGGTCAATATCCAGGGGCTGAGCAACAGCGAGCGCAGCATTGAGCGGCTTGAAGAGCAACTGCGCAGCATCAAGGAGCGCGAGGGTTACTTGCAGACCCAGCTGGCCAGCCTGTCGCCATTTATGGAGAATTCGGACCGCAGCCGTCTGCAGATGCTGGAGACTGAACTGGTCTCAATGAAGACGCGCTTTTCCGATGATCATCCGGATGTAATCAAGGTCAGGGCGGAAATCGGCGCCATGAAAACCAAAATGGCCTCGGATTCGAACGGCCGGGACAGCAATCCGGAAGAGCCGGACAACCCGGCGTATGTTACACTGGCGTCCCAGCTGGCCAGCAGTCGGAGCGAAATAAAATCGATTCATCTCCAGATCAAGGAGTTTCGCAAAACCAAGGCCATGTACCAAGCCCGGATCGAAAGCACCCCCCGCGTGGAACGCACTTACAAGGAACTGGTCAGCCGGCAGATGAACATCCAGGCCAAGCACAACGATTTGACCCGCAAGCACATGGAGGCCACCGTGGCCCATGGCCTGGAAAAGGGGCAAAAAGGCGAGCGTTTCACGCTCATCGATCCGCCCCGGCTGCCGGAAAAGCCGTTCAAACCCAACCGGCTGGCCATCATGCTTATCGGCGCGGTGCTGGGCATCGGCGTCGGCGTGGGGTGGGCGGCGCTGCGCGAGTTCAGCGACCAGAGCGTACGCGATGTTGACCGGCTGACATTGAGCACCGGGTTTCCGGTGCTGGGCCATGTCCCCAACATTTTGACACGCAAGGACCGCAGGCGCATCATGATCCGGAGGTTGACTTCGGTGTCCACGGCCGTGTTGGTGGTGGTTGCCGGTATTACCGTGTTCCACTTCTTTGTCATGGATCTGAATGTCTTCTGGGCCAAGCTGGGGCGCAAAATGGTGATGCCATGAAACTGTCGATGGGTCGCAATCGAAGTGAAAGAAACAAAAGTTCCAGTGGACTTGCCGCGGCGGGACGCCGATCGCACAGTTAGCGGCCGGACAGGATTGATGGAGATTAAACAATGGTGGAAATTGTTAAAGCGATCAAACATATCAGCAGAAAAGCGGAAGATATAAATACGACCGATCAGCCTGAGCCCGAAATTGACAATGTCACCGTCAGCCGGTCGGGATGGGTTTCGCCCCAGTACCGGGAGTCCCGGCAGGTGACACTGGATTTTCAGGTTCTGGAGCGCAACCGCCTGATCGGTTTGCTGCCCGAGTCTGCCGAAAGCGGCCATTACAAGGTGCTGCGCACCCAGATCCAGCAGCGTATGCGGGCCAATGGATGGAATACTTTGATGGTGACCAGTGTGCGTCCCGGCGAGGGAAAGACCCTGACCACCATCAACCTGGCCGCCATGTTCGCCAGGGAGTTCGACCAGACGGTCCTGCTGGTGGATGCCGACCTTCAAGCCCAAGCGGTTCACAGCTATCTTGGCTACAAGAGCGACAGGGGGCTGGTGGACTACCTGCTGGGCAACTGTAATTTGAAAGAGATCATCGTCTGGCCGGGGGTCGAGAAGTTCACCGTCATTTCCGGCGGGCGCATTTGCGAAGAGGGCACTGAGGTGCTCAACTCGCCGCGCATGCGTGCTCTGGTGGAGGAATTGAAAGGCCGCTACCGGGACCGCTATTTGTTTTTCGATGTGCCGCCGGTGCTGGGGCGGGCTGACGCCATGGTGTTTGCCGATTTCGTGGATGCCATTATCCTGGTGGTCCGGGACGGACAGACGCCCATGCCGGATATCCAGAAGGCCTTGGATTATCTGCCACGGCACAAATTTCTCGGGTATGTGATGAGTCAGCATTAAACCGGGTGCGATACGTCGTGGACCGGTTTTCGACATGTGTTTGCGTTTTGAGGCCTACTAAAAAAAATATTGCAGGCCTCCAGAATTTGATTGCATCCTAATTGATTTGCCAATTCTGAAGGAATACCTCGTATAGCTCTTAAACATTTTGTTTCCATCTTGGTCGTAGGCCGCGCCTTGTTTTTCTGGCAGCGGCCTTTTTTAATGCTCCCCGGTTAATGGGCAGCCCAAAAAGCCGATAAAAATTAATCGTATTTTAATACTAACATAATAAAATTCTAACGTTGAAATGGTTTATAATACAAATTTATGTAGGAAATTAATGGTTTTCCCCGTCGACACCTTCTTCCTGAATTGCTAACTTCAATGCTAACCAGACGATAATGGAATCCGTACTGGTACGGCCGGACAGCTTTGGCTGCAGGTCATGTGACAATATGGTGTAGACAGGAGGATGAACATGAAAATTCTTAACGGCATGAGCATGGGCAGTGTGGCCATGGGGGCCGGTGTGGTGTTGCTGGCGCCGGTGGTGATTCCCGTGATCGGGGCGATTCTGAAGCCGGTCGCCAAGGCCATTATCAAGGGCGGCATTATGGCCTATGAAGGGGCCAAGGTCTCCATTGCCGAGACCAAAGAGACCATCGAAGATCTGGCGGCGGAAGCCAAGGCCGAAATTGGCGCGGAGGCCCCGAAAGAGGGTTGAAGCGCAACACCGGGTTTATAGGTATTTCCGAGTGCCCAGGGAAAGGTATGGCCGATGGTGCCCCAGGCCGTTGTAGCGCATAAATCCGCGGAACGGATGCGTCTCAAGATTGGGTCGCGCCGGGGCGACAGGCCCTATTTCGAACGGTTGGGTCAGGCGGCGGCGGATGCCTTTCCCGCCCTTTCGGTGCAGGTCAACGCCGTCACCGGAAGCCTACTGCTGGCGGGCGACTGCATCGTGTTTGACGATGTCGCGGATTTGGGGCGAAGTAAAGCCCTGTTCGAGTTGGCGCCCTTAAAAAACGCCCAACGTTCGATGGCGCTTTCCTTCACCGCCCCGTTGCATGCGGCTAACCATCAGATCATGCAGCTTTCCAGCGGCCGGGTGGACTTGCCCGGAGCGGTGTTTTTCGCGTTGCTCGTGTTCGGTGCCGCGGAACTGCTGCGGGGAAATTGGCGCACTCCGCCGTGGTATACGGCCTTCTGGTACGCGTTCGGACTTTACTCCAAATCGCTGATCGATTCTCCGGCGGACGCTTTGGATTTCGAAGGTGACGGCGGCGACTGACCCTTCTCACCTGGACGGCATAGCGGATTTTTGCACTATTTTCCTTCCCTGATTGCCCCGGCGACCGCTTTTCTCCTGCCGGGTCCGGTTCAATGCAATAACATTCAAAAAGGATGGCTTCATGTCCCTGGTTGAAGCAATTCACCAATCGGTTTCCGGCCGTGTCCGATTGCGGGTGGGCGGCCTAAAAAACGACCCCCTGAAAAAGCAGTTTATCGAGCAGCGGCTGGCGGTGCAGGCGGCGGTTTCCAAGGTTACGGCCAGTGATCTGACCGGTACCGTTCTGGTCTCGTACAACTCCAACGGCACTCCGGAAACCATCGCCCTGCTCATCGAGGAAACCCTGGCGCACTATGATCCGAAAACAGTACAGGTGCACCAAGTCCAGGCCATACCCACCGAAGTGATCGCCGCCACCAACAGTCGCAAAAAAGGAAAAGTAAAAGGGAAGATTCCGGCGGGCGGGTTTGCATCCTGGCACCAGTTGAAGCCCGCGGAGGTTCCCGCGCTCATGGGGACCCGCGCCAAGAAAGGACTCAAGTCCAGGCATGCCCGCACCCGCCTGGAAAGCAACGGCTTCAACCGACTGCCCCAGTCGGAGCCGCGAACGGGCATGGAGATTTTCCTGGAGCAGTTCAACCAGTTGCCGGTCTACCTGCTGGGTGCCGCCGCCGGGGTGTCGCTGCTCACCGGCGGACTGCTGGATGCCGCCATCATCATGGGGGTAGTGGCGGCCAATGCCGTCATCGGCTACGCCACCGAGAACAAGGCCGAAAAGACCATTCACAGCCTCAAGCAACTGGTGGACCCCAAGGCGGAGGTGATCCGCAGCGGCCGGGTCCGGCAGGTTTCCGCCGAAGAGGTGGTGCAGGGAGACTTGCTGGTGCTGAAGCCCGGCACATATGTGGCGGCCGACTGCCGCATCATCAAAGCCTCCCACCTGAGCATCGACGAGTCCATGCTCACCGGAGAAAGTTTGCCGGCGGACAAGTATTCCCGGGCCATTGCGCGGGAGGACCTATCGTTGGGCGACCGACGTAACATGGCCTACATGGGCACGCTGGTTACCGGCGGCCAAGGGCTGGCCATCGTCACGGCCACCGGGCGCTGGACCGAAATCGGTCAGCTGCAGATCATGCTGGACCAGACCCGGCCGCCGGAAACGCCCATCGAACGCCAGCTGGGGCGGCTGGGCGACCAGCTGGTGATCATGTGCATAGGGATATGCGGCGTAGTGTTCATGATCGGCTTTCTGCGGGGATACGGTGTGCTGCGCATGCTGCGCATGGCCATATCGCTGGCGGCGGCAGCCGTTCCTGAAGGGTTGCCGGCGGCGGCCACCATCAACTTTGCCATGGGCATCAATCGCATGCGCCGGCACCGGGTGCTGATTCGCCACCTGCAGGCCGTGGAGACCCTGGGTGCCGTGCAGGTGGTCTGCCTGGACAAGACCGGCACCCTGACCCTGAACCGGATGACGGTGCGCCAGCTGTTCGTCGGCATGGAGCGAATGCGGCTGGAGCGCGGCCGGCTCACGGGTTCGTCGGGGCCAGTGGACGGGATGCGGCGCCACGATATTCAACAGCTTGCCGCCGGATGCGCGCTGTGCACTGAAACCAAGGTCAACGGACGCAAACCGGGCGGCAAGCGCGATTTGGCCGGCTCCTCCACGGAGAAAGCGCTGTTGTACCTGGCGCTGGATATGGGCCTGGACCTGGAAGCGTTCCAGGCTTCCCACCGCTTGCTGAAGATGGGCCACCGCTCGGGAAGCCGCCCCTTCATGAGCACCCTGCACCAGGCCAAAGACAAGACCAAGGTGCTTTCTCTCAAGGGCAGCCCGCCGGAAGTGCTGGCCATGTGCGACCGGCAGCGGATCGACGGGCGGATCGAGCCGTTGAGCGATGCGGACCGGAGGGCCATTGAGGCGGAAAACGAGCACCTGGCCGGCGAAGCGCTACGGGTGCTCGGATTCGCCTACCGTACCTTCGATGCCGAAGAAAAGGGCGAACTGGAAAGCGGCCTGATCTGGCTGGGACTGGTGGGTATGTTCGACCCCGTGCGTCCCGGTGTGGCCGGGTTGATCAAGGTGTTCCACCGGGCCGGGGTGGAGACCGTCATGATCACCGGCGACCAGAATACCACGGCTTATGCCGTGGCCAAGGAACTGGACCTGGCCTGCGGGGAGCCGCTGGAGATACTGGATTCGTCCCGGTTTTCAGCCGTGGCGGATGACACCATGCAGGCATTGGCCCTCAAGGCCAATGTCTATTCACGGGTCAGCCCGGCCCACAAGCTCAGGATCGTGCAGGCCCTGCAGGCCGTCGGCAAAACCGTGGCCATGACCGGCGACGGCATTAATGACGGTCCTGCGCTGAAAGCTGCGGATATCGGGATTGCCATGGGGCGAACGGGCACCGATGTGGCCCGGGATGTGGCCGATATCGTCCTGGAGGATGATCAGCTCGAGATCCTGGCTCTGGCCCTGAGCGACGGCCGAACCATTTACGGCAATATCCGCAAGTCGGTTCACTTTTTCCTGGCCACCAACATCAGCGAGATTCTGCTGATGTTCGCTGCCATGGTGCTGGGTATTGGTTTTCCCCTGAATGTCATGCAGCTACTCTGGATCAACCTGATTTCGGATATTTTCCCCGGCCTGGCCCTGGCCATGGAGGCCCCTGAACCTGATGTGATGACCCGCGGGCCACGGGACGGACATGCGCCCCTGTTTGACCGCCGCGACTTCCGGCAGATGGTTCGCGAGTCGGCCGCCATCACCGGTGGTGCCATGGCGGCCTACGGTTTCGGCCTTGCCCGGTATGGGCTGGGGGCCCGGTCCGGCGCCCTGGCTTTTCAGAGCCTGACCATCGGCCAGTTGCTGCATGCTGTCAGCTGCCGATCAGAGCACACCTCGATATTCAGCGGCGTCGCACTGCCTTCCAATCCCGTGCTGAGCCTGGCCCTGGGGGGGTCCCTGGTCCTCCAGGGCCTGACCATGTTCTTTCCGCCCCTGCGCAACCTGCTGGGCCTGGGAAGCATCCGCGCAATGGACCTGGCGGTGATCAGTGCAACGTCCATCGCACCCCTGCTGTTCAACGAAATCGCCAAAACCGACAGGGAGGTCCGCCGTGATTCGTAACTTCATGTACACTTCCGAGTCGGTCACCGAAGGTCACCCGGACAAGCTCTGCGATCAGATCAGCGACGCCATCGTGGACCATCTGCTGTCGCGCGACCCCCATGCCCGGGTGCGTGCCGAATGTGCCGTGTCGCGGGCCATCGTCTTTATTGCCGCCCGCTTCGCTTCCAGTGCCAACATTGATTTCACGCGCCTGGCGCGCAGGGTCATCCAGCGTATCGGCTATGATCATCCCGATTTCAGCCCCCAGTCCTGCAGCATTCTGACCAGCCCCCAGGTTCTGCCCATAAAGGCGGCCGACCAAATCGATGAAACGGCGCTTTCCGACCGCCAGATGGACGCCATTGCCGCCGGCCACCAGGTGACCGTCTTCGGATTTGCCTGCAATCATACGGCGGCCCTGATGCCTTTGCCCATTGTCCTGGCTCACGGCATGGCCCGCCGGCTGACCGCAGCCCGCCGCGACAAGAAGCTGCCGTACCTGATGCCGGATGCCAAGGTGCAGGTGGGGGTGCAGTTCGAGAACCGCGTCCCGGGACGGATTCACAGCGTGACCATGGAGGTGCACCTGCAGGAGGGGCGGAAGCTGCCCGGGGAAAAACAGATTGCCGAAGCGATCACCCGGGAAGTGATCATGCCGGTGATTGGCGCCGAACAGGTGGCGGTCGACAACCATACGCGCATCCTGATCAATCCGGACGGGGTGTATGCCGGCGGCCCCATGAACCACTCCGGCCTTACCGGCCGCAAAAACGCCGTGGATACTTATGGTGAATACTCCCGCCACAGCGGCAAAGCGCTGAGCGGCAAGGACCCCATGCGCATCGACCGAATCGGTGCCTATGCCGCCCGCTATGCGGCCAAAAACATCGTGGCCGCCGGGTTGGCTGAAGAGTGCGAAGTGGTGCTCAGCTACGCCACCGGAGAGACACGGCCGGTGACCCTGATGGCCCAGAGCAACGGCACCGGCCGTATCGGCGATGACCGACTGACGGCGCTGTTGCAGGCCCATTTCGATTTTCGGCCGGCGGCCATATTGAAGCAGTTCCGCCTGCGGCGCCTGCCGGGAGAATCACCCACGGGTTTTTACCAGCACCTGGCGGCCTACGGCCATTTCGGCCGCGACGATCTGGACCTGCCCTGGGAGCGGACCGACAAAGCGGATGTGCTGCGCGTGGAAGCGGGCTGAAGGCCGGGATAATCCCTCGCTGTTATAATTTCATCCATATCGAAGGGAGAATGCACGATGAACTGGATCACCGTCGCTGTGCTGCTTATCGGGCTGTTGATCTGGCGCGGCGCAAAACCGCAGCGGCCGCGCAAAGGCGGAAAACGCACGAATGCGCTCCCCGGGGGACTTTCCGGGGAGCAGATCGAGGCACTCCTGGCGTCCAATGATGAAGCCGAGATGGTTGCCAATATGGGCCGCGTCAGTGCGCCCCTGGATCGGCACCGCATCCTTAGTGCAGTGGTCATCAAGATTTACCCCGGACGCAAAGATCCGGCGGTCCGTGCGCATTTGTACGCATGCGGTAAAACATACCTCGAAGAATTCGGCACTATGGCCCCCGGCCTTCAAGCGGCATCTGAATCCGGGACGATGGATGTTCCGGTGTTCAAGTGCCTCGCCATCGCCATGGAGGAGGACCGGCGCTATGCCGAAGCGCTGGCCATTTGTCGACTGGCCATGCAGTGGGGCGTGGACGACGGCACCAAGACCGGCTATGCCGGCCGGGCGGACCGATTGAAGAAAAAAATGGCTGTGCATTGAAAACAGCGAATTGCCTGGCGGAAGGAACCCTGCGGAAGCAGCAGGGAATGGGGCCCGGGGTCGGTGCCCGTATGATAATTGCGGGGTGGGGCGGCCAGCTTGGCCGCAGCGTGCTATATAAAAGCCGCCAGCAGGGGCAGCCCGCTGGATTCGAGGGCTTTTCCCACGGCATAGCCTAATACGGCACGGCCAAACTTGGAGACCGCTTTTTGGGATGCCCGCTGGATCTGCTCATCGCAGGTGATTGCCTGGGTGTTGTCGTACAATCCATTTGCCTTCAAAACGGACAGAAGCTGATCGGCACTGGTCAGGCCGGGGTCGAAGTTCACCACGACACTGCCGGTCAGGTGGTTCACGCTGAGGTTGTCGACACCGTAAATATCGAGCAGGCATTGAACCTTTTTCGCACTGTGGCCGTTCTTGCGGATCTGCGGGATGCGAACTCTCAGCCGGCCGGGAACATGGTGTACATAATATTCCATTGGCTTTAGCTCTCCGTGGCTAGTTTTTTGTATTCTCTGCAATCCGGATACTGCGAGCAGCGATACCGGATGCTGTTCTGGTCACGCATGTAGACATGCATGGATTTTCCACATCTTGAGCAGGTCGGTCGTGGGAAATGATGGTTGCCGTTTTCCCCATTGACAAATTGCCGGTTGCACACCAGGCAGATGTAGCGCTGCTTTCCGTTTTTCGTGTGGCCATAACTGTTATAGGCTTCCGATCCGCACCGCGGGCACTGGATTGCCGACATTTCTTTCCCTCACCATTGCTCATCATTTCCTGATCCTAATTTTCCTGTGTTAGATCTGCGTTAGGCTCAAATGAGAATTTCATTAACTTTCCGATCTGCAACCTAAAACCCGATGTCATCAACCTGAGGTTTTCAATTCACCGATTGAGCGCCTTAAGCCGTGATTTGGCCTGTTTTACTGCCGGGTTGAAAATGACATTGACCTAATACCTTAACGGGGATGAATTTATTTTTCGGGACTCACCCATTTTTAATGGCGCCCTAATGATGGACTAACGAATCTGCTGTTTACCGGAAAGCAGTTCAGTGTACAGGTAACGCTTGGCAGGAGGAGATGGAAAATGAAACAATTATTTCAAAAATACTGGCTGGTCATGCTTTCAGCCGCCTGTCTGGCCATGAGTATCATGGGGACCCTGGTTCAGCTGTCCGCCTTATAATGGAAGTAGAGCTGCCGGACAACGCCTTCGGCAAGCCCCATTTGCGGTACCTGAATGGCGGGAATGCGACCCCACTTCAGCACCGAGGAGTAAATTTTGTCTGCCGGAAGAATCACGTCGGCGCGGTCCGGTTTGAGGCCCAGCCGGGTGATGCGCTCGGCCACGGTATAGGATTCTAAAAGCTTGCGGACTTTTTGCATCTGTTTCAGGGAAATGACGGTGGTGTCCTTGCTTTTAGTGAGCCGCACGATTTTATGAATATTGCCGCCGCTGCCGAGTGCTGTCGGATGGTCCAGGAGGTTTGTCTGTTTCCGGACCCATTTTTTCATCCGGGTCCAATCGGTTGATGTGACCATATCCCGCATGACCCGTATAGTTCCGATGTTAAATGACTGTGAAATGCTGCGGCCATTGTTGAAAATCGTGATTTCCGTGCTGCCGCCGCCCACATCCAGGTAGACCCTGGCTTTTCCCATATCGTCGGTTTTCAGGCCCCAATTCGAGAATATGATGTCGGCTTCTTCCCTGCCATCGATTACTTCGATTCGGATGCCGGACTCTTTTTCAATGCGATCGCAAATCGCGGTGCGGTTTTGCGCTTCGCGCATGGCCGAAGTGGCGCAGGCGCGGTAGTCCAGAGGCCGATAGGCGGCAATCAGATGTTTGAATCCGATCATCGTTTCAACCAGTTGATCGGTCTTGGGCTCACTGATCTGTTGATGGGTGAAAGCATCTTCGCCCAGGCGAACGGGCATGCGAATCAGTGAAATTTTTTTGAAAAAAGGTCCCTGTTCGGTTTTGAAGACACCCGAGAGCAGTAACCGGACGGCATTGGAGCCGATGTCGATGGCGGCGAACTTAAGTCCTGGGTTCATGGGCATGTCCAGTCTGGCTCAGTGCGGTTTCACCGCAGGTTTTAAAGCTGCAGCCCCTTTGGCGTCTCAACAGAAAAAAAGCCCGGCCGGCTTCGCCCACCTGCCGCCAGCGGTCAATGTCAAAGTCCAACTGAGCCACACCGCAGGTGGGGATGTTGTCGACGGGTTCACCCGACAGCCGGCGCACCAGATCGGTGATTGCGGGATTGTGCCCCACCATGGCCACCCACTCAAGGCCGTTGTCCAGGCCCCGGATGCGGCCGAGCAGCTGGTCGGAGCCGGCACCGTAGACCAGGAGCTCCCGCACAGGAAAATCGATGGCCGCCGCAAAGGCCTCGGCGGTTTGCAGGGCACGCCGGGCAGAGCTGGTGACAGTGCATCCGGGGGAAAAACCGTCCGCGGCCAAGCGTTGCGCCATCATGGAAGCATCGTCTCGGCCGCGCTTGTTCAGGGGGCGATCGATATCGGCTGGCTTCGCATCCTGCCAGCTCGATTTGGCATGCCGGATCAGTGTTAACTTTTTCATTGTTTTCAGGCGCTTATTCCTATAACGCATACTGAAACTTGTGCGGTTTGCACACATTGGCCTTCAATTTGGCAACCCGCGCGCATTTTTCGCACACATACCTGGGGTCAGCGGTCAGCTCATATATCGCGTCAATATTTGCCTTTATATCGTTTTTTCCCCACTTGCAGAACGATTTTTTTTCCAATTTCTTATCCATTTGCGCCTCGCGGTTTCTGACGAACAGTGTTTAATGGGTAATGCATGATTGTCCAAGGTCAATAGGGCTTTGCATCCGTGGATAGCAAATCGCTGAAAACCGACGGTCTAGCAAAATTCTAACAAATGGCGCTTACATTCATGGTGAAACGATAAAATTCCCCTTTGATTCAAAAAGAGAGAACGCAATGACCATCGCTGTTCAGCAAGAGAGCCCCCGCGACCCTGCAGACGACCCTGAAGTGACCCTTCATACGCCACGGCGGTTTATCAACCGGGAATTGTCCTGGCTGAAGTTCAACCGGCGGGTTCTGGACGAGGCCTGTAATACGCGGCATCCGGTTTTGGAGCGCCTTCGGTTCCTGTCCATTTCCGCCAGCAACCTGGATGAATTTTTTATGGTCCGCGTGGCCGGCCTGAAGGCCCAGGTGGCTGCCGGTGTCCGCAGCAACAGCCCGGACGGCAGAACACCGAACCAGCAACTGGCCGCCATCGGCGAGGAGGTGAGCCGGCTGATGCTGGAGCAGCACCGCTGCCTGAAAGAGCTGCTCATTGAACTTGACCAGGCGGGGATCCGCATTCTGGATATCCAGGACCTGTCGGAGCTGGATCGCAAATGGCTGACCCAGATTTTCGAAAACGAAATTTTCGCCGTCCTGACCCCCATTGCCGTGGATCCCGGCCACCCCTTCCCGTTTATTCCCAATTTGGGTTTCGGTCTTGTGATGACCCTGGAGAGCCCGTCCGGCGGTGATCCGATGGAGGCGCTGATCATGATCCCCAGCCAGCTGAGCCGGTTCATCCGGCTGCCCGGCAGGGACCTGCGCTATGTCCGGCTGGAGCATGTCCTGGTGATGCACCTGGATCAGCTTTTCCCCTCCTTCCGGCTGACCGCCCAAGGTACATTCCGCATCATCCGCGACAGCGAACTCGAGATCGACGAAAAGGCCGAGGATCTGGTGCTGACCTTTGAATCGGCGCTGAAGCAGCGCCGCCGGGGCAGTGTGGTCAGGCTTACGGTTGATGAATACATGCCGGCGGTGCTGAGGGACTTTGTGCGTGAGCAGCTGGACATTTCCAATGAGGATGTCCATTGCTTCGAGGGGTTGATCGGCCTTGCCGATCTCAAGGAACTGGTGACCGACGAGCGCCCGGACCTTTTGTTTGTGCCTTACATCCCGCGCTTTCCGGAGCGGATCAAGGATTTCGGGGGAGATTGCCTGGCGGCGATCAAGGCCAAGGATATTCTGGTTCATCATCCCTATGAAAGCTTCGACGTGGTGGTCCAGTTTTTACGCCAGGCCAGCCAGGACGAAAATGTGGTGGCCATCAAGCAGACCTTGTACCGCACCATGGTCAATTCCCCCATCGTGGATGCGCTGCTGAAAGCCACTGACGCCGGCAAAAGCGTCACCGCCATGGTGGAGCTGAAAGCACGCTTCGATGAAGCCGCCAATATCGATCTCGCGCGAATGTTGGAGCGGGAGGGCGTTCAGGTCGTCTTTGGTTTTCCGGACCTGAAAACCCATGCCAAACTCAGCCTTGTGGTGCGTCGCGAAGCGCGCAGCCTGGTCTCCTACTCGCATATCGGAACCGGCAACTATCACCCCGTCAATGCCAAAATATACACCGATCTGTCCTATTTTACCTGCGATCCGAAGATCGGCCAGGATATCGCCAAAATTTTTAATTTCATGACCGGATATGCCCGGCCGTCCAAACTCAAGCAACTGGATATTTCACCACTGGGCCTTCGCCAGCGGCTGATGGAAAACATCGAAACGGAAATCGATAATGCCCGCAACGGAAGTCCCGCCGTAATCTGGGCCAAGATGAACGCCTTGGTGGACCCCGGTATTGTCGACGCCCTTTACCGTGCTTCCCAGGCTGGTGTGCAGATTGACCTGGTGGTCCGGGGTATCTGCTGCCTGCGCCCGGGTATCCCCGGCTTATCCGACCGTATTCGGGTCAAGTCCATCGTGGGCCGTTTTCTGGAACACTCCAGGATAGCGTGCTTTGGCAACGGACAAGCGCTGCCGTCACCGCAGGCCAAAGTCTATGTCTCTTCGGCCGACTGGATGCAGCGCAATATCGACCGGCGCATCGAGGCGCTGGTGCCTATCAAAAACCCCACGGTGCACCGGCAGATCATGGAGCAGATCATGAAGGCCAATCTGAAGGACAACCAGCAAAGCTGGATCCTGCAGCCCGATGGCACGTATGTTCGCCTGCAAACAGAAGATGAACCATTTAATGCCCACCACTTTTTTATGACCAATCCCAGCCTTTCCGGACGAGGTACGGCCCTTTCCCCGGACCGGTATCAACCCGGCAGGCGCAAGGGGCGCAAGGCCGGCAAGCCCAGGAAAAAACCGGAAAAGGCGTAGGCACCCCTGCTGTCGCAGTGCCGGATTTACAGACTTATGGCATGGAACGCGTCAAGCCCATAGATATCCGGTTTGAACCGGACTGGCGGCCCGGCGGATGTCGGATCCTGACGCCACACCACGCCAGGTCCCGCCAGGTATTGCTGCGGCTCGGCATTGGGTCGCTGAACGCGCTTTTGGCGGTAGTCAAGCAGCCCGATGCGCTGATGGATCGACTGGTGTATGTCAACCGGCAACTGTGCGGGCTGCGGAGCCATTATCTGAAAGCGGGCGGTTTGATCTGGCCCTATCTTGATGGCGGCCGGGGCGATACGGTGGTCCTGCTTCATGGTTTCGGCGCCGCCAAGGACCATATGGTCTCCCTGGCCCTTTCTTTGCGCCGGTTCTACCGCGTCATCGTACCTGACTTGCCGGGCTTCGGGGACCACACGCCGGATTGGTCGGCATCCTATGACGTCGAGTCCCAGGTCTGTCGGCTGGAACAATTTTTCAACGCGCTTGGCGTGGAGCGGTTTCACTTGCTGGGCGTTTCGCTTGGGGGGTATGTGGCCGCCTATTTCGCGGCGCTTTTCCCGGATCGTGCGCGTACCCTCGCCCTTATGGACAGCTCCGGATTCAGTGCACCGGTGTGCAGCGATGCCATGGCCCTTTTCCAGGAGCGGGGGCGAAATATATTCCTATATGAAAGTGCGGATGAATTTGACTTTTTCATGAGGTTTTTAATTCATGAACTGCCCGGGCTGCCCGCCGGGCTCAGGCACCACTGGGCTGAACGGGGGATCGCCCAGCTGCGCTGGCGCCGTAAACTGTTCGATGATTTGATCGTCGGCGGCATCGATTTAATGGACCGGATGGCCTCACGAATCGAGGCTCCCACCCTTGTCCTGTGGGGGCAACACGACCGGATTTGCCATGTGTCCACTGTACCGCAAATTCTGGACGGTATTGCAGATTGCCGGGCCTATATCTTCAATCCCTGCGGCCACCTGCCCCTGATTGAGTACCCCCAAATCTGCCGGAAACTCTATTGCCGGTTTTTACAGCATATGGATTGTCGGTGTGATTACAGCAGCTCCCGGTTTTACTATTGAATAAATATAGAGGCGAAGCTTATCCCCGCCCGCTGGGATCTTGACTCCTGAAGCGGGAGCGGCGTCCCGCCGCTACGGTGATATTTGAATTTGATGGGAGGCGTTTGCCGGGTATTGTGCTTATCCGCCGGTCCGGCCATGCATATCATGGGACTCGGGGAATGGCTGGCTGTTCGCCAGAACGGCCGCTGCAATATCGCATGGTGCCGACGGCCCCTGGTACACGATGCGCAGTGCCGGGTTACCCGCGGCTTCGCTGACGCCCTTGTAGCGCAGCCAGACACCGTCGGTTTCGCGAAACCAGTAATGACTGGACCAGAACGGGCTCAGCAGACCTTTGAGCCGGATTTCGATGTTTATCCCCGTAACGGTTTTTCCCCCGATTTGTAATTCCTCTTTGCCGATCTTTCGGGCCACCAGCTTGTACGCTTTCATGGTATCCGGGCGCAATGTCCATAATTCCATCTGTTCATCGTCGGACAGGACCAGGCGGCGCAGTGACCACGACATGGACTGAAACCAGGGGGCGTTGTCAATGGCGATGGTTTTATCAACGGCCTTGCCTTTCAATTTGCCCTTGATCCGGATGGTATCGCCCTGACGGAAAGCCGAGATGTCTGTATCTTCCGCCGTGTTACGGCCATGCCAGCGGGCCGTGTCAAAGGGGCCGCGGGTTTCGATCAGGCTGACTTCATCCCGGGTCTGCCACAGCAGGCGAGTGTTTTCGGATTTTTCCACGCACCACTGAATCGGTTGCCGGGTGTCCCCAACAGTTTCAAGGTATTTGTAGGACTCGATCTCCGCACACCCGGCCGGGCGGGCCATGGCCAAAGACAACAGCATGGCTGCGATCAGGGCGGTCGTTCGTTTTGGGAGGGTTCGAGCCAAAACCGGCTTCCTTTGCGGGTACAGGGGACACCCCGAAAAACTATTCAGAAAAATCCTTCTTGTGCGCCTATCTAACATATTTTTGAATTTCCTCAAACCCGCCTTTCGCTTTTAACGCAAATCTCACAATTCACTAATACGGGCCAAATGTGGCAGGCACACTTTATATCCTGAGGCAAAAGGATAACAACCACAACATATTGTATTTAAGGAGCCTGCCTATGCCCCCTTCGCCACTGATGGCGCCCCCGCTTAGACTGGTTGCGCCGCCGCCGGGTGGTGCGCAGCAGCCGGCCACGCCCCGGGAATTCATGCAGATGCTGGGGATCACCGATACAACCGGGACGGCTTGGATCGAGCGGCTGCCGTTTTCACCGGCGGATACCACGGCCGGTTCCGAGACCGAGCTGCAAACGGCGGTTCTGGGGTCCCGCCGGGATGTGGACCTGCCCCGGGCCATCGAACAGTCCAGCTATTACCGCAACCTGGTCCGGCGCGCGGCCAGCGGCGATGCACCGCCGCATCACATCGTCGAGCTGGAAGCGTATTTGAACACACCTGAAGCGGTCTGGGAAAACAGCTGGGTCCATTTCCCGCGACGCATGCTCAACACCTTTGCCGAGTCGGTGTTCGAAAGCGATATGCGTGCCGACAAGCGGGTGGCCGACGGTCCGCCGCGGTGCGACGTCCATCGTTTTGCCTGCAGCGAGGCAGGGATAGCCAAGGTGCGGGTGCCGGTCTCCTACCTGCTCAAGCTCTCACTGGCCAATGCCATCGGCCGGCCCGGCGTTCCGCCCATGGTGCGCACCACCGGCCAGGCCATGATGGCGCATTTTCTCAACGACAACACCTCGCCAGAAACCCACTCCTTCCACCCGGTGGGGTCCGGGGGCGGACAGAGCGCGGGAGCGGCGGCGGCCACCGAAACCCTCATGCGCTACCTGCTCACCCAGCTGCTGGCCCAGTACGCCAACCGCCGTTTCGGGCTGGAGACCAGCGGGCAGAAAACCATCGTCTATTTCAGTCCTCACCCCCCGGTGCGCCAGAAGGGGCTCAACGACCTGATCTCCGATGCGTTCTACCGTGAGCTGTTCATGAGCCCCTGCCTGTCGGGCTGGCTTTGCGGAGAAGACAAGCACCGCTATATGGCCTTGTGCCATGAGGTGTTATCCCGCAGCCAGCTCAACGCCCTGGGCAAGCTCAAGGAGGCCGGCATTATCGCCAACAATCTGGTGGTACTGCCCAATACATCCAATGTCTGTCTGGCCAACAACGGTACCCACCTGAGCATCGGCAGCCGCCGCCTGACCGCAATGATGGGCGATCCCGGATCGGGTTACGGCCTGCCCGAAGAGAAGCATTACGGCGACCTGGTGATCAAGATCAGCGAGCATTTTCTGCCTCTGTTCGTGGGGAGCTATTCGGCCGCACCCTACCGGTTCGATTTCTGGGATTTTCACCCCGAGCGGGTGCTGGGATTTCTGCCCCACGAACTGGATTACACCCACCTTCGCATGCTGTGGCGGCGCTGGAAAGGCAAGGCGCGCATCAAGTGCTTCGGCCACCCGCTGACGCCTTTCGGGCCGCAATGGCTGGACCGCACCGTCAGCCGGCTGCTGGGGCTCAGGGGCGATATGGTGGCCGATATCCGGTTGCTGGATTATCTGGTGGCGCTGCTGAGCACCGACGAAAGCCCGGGGCTGGACGGCCGGGTGGACAACGACGTGCGGCTGCTGGCCGATCTGGAGAACATGGGTATTTTCAACCGCAGCATGCCGCTGTACATGCTTTACCGCTTGCGGCAGTATCACCGTATGGGGTTTACCGGCTATGAGGCGCGTTATTTCAGCCTGTTTGAAAACGTGGTGCCCGACATGGGGGCGGCCGCCGATCTGCAGCTGTTGATCACCATGCTGGCCTATAAATACATCTTTGAGCAGACGGTCAGCCATGGCCTGATACCGGATGATCCCACCGTGGAAAGTGAACGGCGCCAGTTCTTTTTTGGTGCGGCAATCGGGATTCCGACCCTTTACGTGCACCAGAACAGCGCCAACCGGTTTTTGCATAAAATCATCAAGGCCGCTCGCAATACCCGATCCAGCCGGCGGTATGCAAACTACATCCGCATTCCTGCAGTGGAGTACCGGTGGGCTCTGGTCCGTATCCTGCGCGAGGACGGCCGCGACCTCATCCGATTGATGCAGCTGGGTCCAGTGCTCGATGACCTGGAGCAGCGGATCGGCGATCCTGGTGCCCATTCCTGCGCCGGCCGCCTGACACGCGGCATTCTCGATGCCGGGGGCTGGTCCTCTCCGTTCAAGGCGGACGGTCGGGAGTTCAACCGTGCGGCGGAGGCCTATTACCGGCAGGATCTGCGTAGACGTCACATCCGTGAAGGGTTTACCCTCTTTCGATATGCCGTCAAGAACCTGGACAGCTGGTCGTCGTGGCGATCAGGGCAGTACAACCAGGCCCTGTTGTCCATCCTGGGCGGCAGTAACGCCGACACATATCTGGCAGCGGCGGAAAAAGCCTTGATTACGGACGATCTTGCCGCAGAGACCTGCGAAACACTGATTTACCTGATGATGCTGCTTCTGCACCAGAGCAAAAACAGCGGTAAATCCGGAGGGAGCCCCGGATGATGGCCACTCACCAGTATATCGACCGCCGCAGCGGCCGGGTTTGCACCGAAACCCTCTATGCCGACTGCTGGATCCGGTTGCTGTACGGCCGCGCGCGGGAAAAGGCGCCGCTGGTCTTCAAAGCGCTGACCTCGGCACGATCCAGCCGGCTGCTGGGGTACATGCACTTTGATCTGCCCCTGCAGCGCCGGCCGTCCAGGATCCGAAAAATGATCGATCAACTGGGCATCGATATCCAGGAATGCGTCGCATCTGCCGGAGAACTGGACAACGCCCGCAAACTGTTCGAACGCCAGATCCGGTACTGGCGCTGCCGGCCCATGCCGGAAACCCCTTTCAGCGTGGTTGCGCCGGCGGATTCCAAAGTGCTGGTGGGCGATTTGGCTCCCGCCGGCGGACTGTTTCTGAAAGAAAAGTTTTTTGCCTACGAAGAACTGCTGGGTCCCTGGCAGCGGCACTGGCTCAGGGCTTTTGACGCTGGAAAATATGCGGTTTTCCGGCTGACACCGGAAAAATACCACTACAACCACTGCCCGGTTTCAGGCCGGGTGGTGGATTTTTATGCCATCGAAGGGGACTATCACTCCTGCAATCCCGCCGCGGTGGTCACGGCGGTGACCCCCTACTCGAAGAACAAGCGGGTGGTGACCGTCATCGACACGGATGTCGCCGGCGGCACGGGCGTCGGGCTGGTGGCCATGGTGGAAGTGGTTGCTCTGATGATCGGCGAAATTGTCCAGTGCTACAGTGCCCGCGGCTACGACGCGCCCCGCCCGGTGAAGCCCGGGCTCTTCCTGCGCAAGGGGCAGCCCAAAAGCCTGTTTCGACCGGGCAGTTCGGTGGTGGTGACCTTTTTCCAGAAAGGCTGCATGGTTTTCGATGCCGACCTGCTGGCCAACAGTGCCCGCAGCGGCGTTCAAAGCCGGTTCAGCCTTGGGTTCCGGCAGCCCCTGGTGGAGACGGATGTTCAGGTGCGCTCGTCCATAGGCAAAGCGGTGTAAGGAAGGGGCGGGGGCAGTCGCGGGTTATGAGTGCCGGGTTACGCGTTATGGAATGCTGCCTATATATAAGACCCGGCCCACGCGGCACGCCAGCCATAATTCGCAAATGATCTTTTGCTTTTGACGCCGGCCCGGGCACCATGGTCCGGTTTGGCGGTGGGGCAAGGAATCCGGTGCCGGGAGGTATGTCCCGGGCTTGCGGTTACATTGAAAAGGAGCTGTTGCGGATGTCCAATCTGCTTTTCGTTCTGATATTGTCCGTGCTTTTCGGCGGGTTGTATGCCTGGGGATTCAAACGGCTTTGCGGGGAGCGCTGGCAGTTTATCGGCACCATACCCCTGACGAAGCGGAATGACGGGTGCTGGAACGGCCTTAATTTGACCTACTACGGCTTGTTCAATGCCAATGCCTGCACTCTGGCGGTGTTGATTGTTTACATTCTCCTGGCCGCCGGAGGCCTGTCCACGGCAGTCATTCATCTGGTTGTGGGGCTGGTTTTCGCTTTGTGCATTCCAGCGGCCAAGCTGATGGCACGCTGGGTGGAGAAAAAGGCCCATACCTTCAGTATCGGCGGGGCCGCTTTTGTCGGTCTGATTGCCGCGCCATGGGTGATGGCCGCCTTGAATCTGGCCGGGCCCCTGTGGGGGATGCCCCCTTTTCCCATCATGCCGGCCCTGGCGGCCATTGCCGCAGGCTATGCCCTGGGCGAGGGCAGCGGACGGCTGGCCTGCCTCAGCTTCGGATGCTGCTATGGAAAACCCCTGGGCCGTTTTCCCTCTGTTTTCAGACCCTGGCTGGCTCCCCTGAGCATTGTCTACCACGGTGGCAACAAGAAAATCGCATACGCCGGCGCCCTTGACGGCCAGCCGGTGATTGCCGTGCCCGCCATTACCGCCGTGCTGTATACCGCAGCAGGCTTGATCGGGGTGCTGCTGTTTCTTGAAGGGCGGAGCCGTGCCGCATATCTGCTCTGCGTGTCGGTTACCCAGTTCTGGCGGTTCGCATCGGAGTTTCTGCGGGCCGACCACCGCGGTGCCGGTCGCATCAGCGCTTACCAGAAAATGGCCCTTGCAGCAGTTTTGTACGCCGTTGCGGTGGCAGTTGCGATCCCTCCGGCCGGCTCGCCCGTTCACCTCATTGCAGGCTTGCGCCTGTTGTGGAATCCGGTTATAATACTTGCATGTCAAAGCCTCTGGATCGGCATCTTCCTTTACATGGGGCGCAGCCAGGTGACCGGCGCCGTTATCTCCTTTTTTGTCCGCAAAGATCGTATCTAACCCATTCACAACACAGAATCGAGGCCTATGAACCACAGCAAATCTTATGTTGTCGACACTAATGTTCTGCTGGACGATCCCGGTGCGCTCTTCAAGCTGCGCAACGGCAACGAAAATCATGTGTTCGTTCCCTACCATGTGCTCCTTGAACTGAACAAATTCAAGAAAGATCCCCGCCTGGGCCACATCGTGGCCAAGGTGATCCAGCACTTGAGCGATTTTCCCGATCAGTTCACGATTTTGAGCACCGACAACGTGGCCCAGCCGTTCCTGCAGCATGTGGACCATCACATTCTGGAAGAAATTCAATCCAGCGGCCTGTCCCAGCCTATCCTGGTGACCAACGACAAGATTTTGCAACTGCAGGCTTCCCTGCAGGGTATTTGCAGTGAAAATTATAAAGAGTCGGTCCCCTTCAAATCGGAAGCCGAATATGTAACCGGATTTGTGGAGAGCCGGGAAGAGGCGTTTGCCAACTGCTTTATGTGGGGAGAGGCCGGCAAACCCATATTTTTCAGCAATCAGGGCGAAAAGACTGTCGATTACCAGCACAAGATCTGGAATATCACCCCCCGCAGCGTTTATCAGAACCTTGCCCTTGAACTGATGAACGACAGCTCCATCCACGTGGTTTCCATTCAGAGCGAGGCGGGCTACGGCAAAAGTTTCCTCGCCCTGGCCACAGCATTGTACCTGATGCTGGAGCGTAAGGATTTTTCCAAGATTTACGTGGTCAAACCCATGGTGGAGATCGGCCAGAAGATGGGCTATCTGCCCGGCCGGGTGGAAGAGAAGATGGAACCGTATAACCGCTACATCCTGGACTTGATCATGAAGCTGCACAAGACCCGGCGGGCCAACCGCCTGTTCGTCAATCCGGACGAGCACCCCCCGCAGCTCAATCCGGCCCGCCTCGAACTGCTGCCCCTGACCTATATTCGCGGTATGAACATCGAGAACGCCGTCGTCATCATCGATGAAATCCAGAACATGTCCCGGGGTGAATGCCGGGCCCTGCTCTCCCGTATGGGCGAGGGGGTCAAGTGCTTCTGCCTGGGGGACACCCGGCAGGTGGATCACCCCTACCTCAATGCCGAGAACAACGGATTGAATTGGATTGTTAATAAATTCAAAGGGAATCGTGGGTATGCGCACCTGGTGCTCAAGGGGGACAAATCCCGCGGGCCCATTACCGACCTGGTGATCAAATCGGGATTGTAACCGTCCTTGCCGGACCTCTGCGGTTCTGCACCCACCGTTCCCATAAAGTCCGGTCCCCCGGGGAGCAATACTGGGTTCAGGCCGGCCGGTTGATGGGCCATCCCGCCCAGCGGGCATTCAAGGAAAACGCATTCCGGCGGTGGACGGCAACGCCGCCGCCCTGACCAAACCCATCGAGCCGTCCCGGGTGTTTGACGCCATCGTTATGGTTTTTCACACGGCGGCTGCGTCTATATCTTAAGATCGATCATGGCCTGAACCGCCTTGAGTGCCGGAATGCGGATCTCTTCAGACACCTTGACTTCGCCGGACATTTCTTCCAGGCTTTTGAGCACATCTTCCAACCCGATTTTTTTCATGTCTTTACAGATCATCTTGCGAGATGCCGGGTAGAAGTGTTTGTCCGGGTTGGCCTTTTGCATGGGATGCAAAATACCCTGCTCCGTGCCGATGATAAATTCGCTTTCTTTGGATTGGGCAGCATACTTCAGCATACCGGAAGTGCTGGCGATCACGTCGGCGATTTCAAGGATTTCCGGCCGGCATTCGGGATGGGCCAGAAAGACCGCATCCGGATGCGCCTGGCGGGCCTGGACGACATCTTCCGGTTTGAGCCACTCGTGGGTGGGGCAGTAGCCTTCCCAGATATGAATCTTCTTTCCGGTTTTGGCGGCGGCGTACATCGCCAGGTTACGGTCCGGCGTCAGCAGCATTTCTTCGGCATCGAGGCTGTTGACCACCTGAATCACATTGGCCGAGGTGCAGCAGGTCGTGGAGAGGGCCTTAACATCGGCTGTGGAATTTACATAAGTCACCACCGGCATGGGAGGCAGAGAGGCTATTTTGGCCCTCAATGCTTCGGCTGTAATCATGTCCGCCATGAGGCACCCGGCGTCCTGGCGGGGCAGCAGCACCTTTTTATCCGGTGACAGGATGGATGCCGTTTCCGCCATGAAATGCACGCCGCAAAAGACGATGACCGCGGCTTCGGTTTGGGCGGCTTTGCGGCTTAGCTCCAGGGAGTCCCCGCACAGGTCGGCAAGGTCCTGAATTTCCGCAGGTTGATAGTTATGCGCCAGAATGATGGCGTTGCGTTCACGGGCCAGTTTCTTAATGGCTGCCTGCATTTTTATTTCTCCAGTCAATGGGTCTAATCGATTTGAACGATGTCCGTTCCTTCGGGGATGTCAAAGCGGAAAAGGCTTTCATCGGGGTCCAGATTGAATTCGTAATGGCTCAGCACAATGCGGGTTTCATCGCCGTAGGCATTGGTGGTCACCACCTGATCGACCTGAAAACTGGTTTTGTTCACCGACAAAAGAATTTCAGCGATTTCGGGGGTGGGCTTCATCGGCACCAGCTTTAACCGATGGTATTGCTTGTTCTCGGCTGCTTTTTGTTCCACTTTGAAGCTGCCTCGGATTTGTCGGATGTCCGACAGAAAACCGGCGCCCTTTCCCCCGCTGAAAAATTCCGGTGCTTTGCCCACCATTACCTGATTGTCCGCCGGGCGGTAAATCCACATGCTATGACCGTCGGTGATGATGGTCTGGGGCTCCGGCAGGATATACTCCCAGCGCATTTGCCCCGGTCGGCGAACCGTCAGTTGTCCCTCCGCCGTATCGCTGATCTGCATGGCCTTGAGCATGGATTCCTGATGAAAAACGGCTTTAAATCCTCTGCCGGCATAGCGTGCCTCTACCCCGGAAAGGATCTGGTCGATGCTTGGAGTATCATCCTGCGCCTGGGCTGAGGCAAAAAACAGAACCGTCAGCAGGGTCACCAGACCGAAAATGCGACTGAAGTGGTTCATTGGGGTGCCGTCTCCTTTATCATGCTATTGCATATCCTCTCTCAGAACACATTCCTAACCTGAATTGATCCATATGGCAATACGGTGCATTGCCTTACCCCTTGCCAGCCATTGCCAACGTCCATCCGCCGTGCCGGTAATCATCCGGTTGGCATGTTTGCGGCGCGGCACCCGTTAAGATAGGACACGCATGATCGCCTGCACGGTTTTGCGATTGTTTTCATTGCCCAGGTTAACGTATTGCCCGGCAGGATCCTGGAAAAAATGGGTGCGGCCGAACAGCGACTGGCACATTCGGTCAATCTGCCGCATCTGTTGACGCCACTGTTCGATGCTGCCATGGGCGGATCTTGTCCCTTGCAGCATCATGGTTTCCATATTGCTGGACTGCCGTCTGCGTTCAAAATCCTCCGCCTTGCACAGGGCCTGGAAGCAGAAAAATTTCTTGGCCACCAAAAAATCGAAAAAATCCATTCCGGCCGCCAGATCGGGAAGCAAAGTAATCAGGAAGCAGAGCAACGTTTCCAGATCCGGGCTGCCACGGGGCATTTCAGATAAAAATTGACAAATCAGCGCAACCTGTTCCGGTCTCCATTCAAGCCGTGCATTGCGCAGATGAACGCGCATTCGATTCCGGTTGTCACGAGGGTGGCAGTCATTCAGGATCTGCACCAGCCGCTGATCGGGCTGCCAGCAGATGTTCAGCCGCCGAACGAATGCTTCAAGGACAAAATCGGGGGCGATTACCACGGGGGTATGCCCGCCGGCTCGGTGGCCTGTCAAGGGAACGGCTATAGTCGCTGTGCCGAGGAGCCGTATCACCTCATCTTGGTCATTCCCGGAAAAAGGAACGTCTCCCCATCGCGCTTCATAGCGGAGTTGGGTTTCCATGTCCGGAAAGAATATCAATTCCAGCAGGGAATCGATTTCGCTGCTGTCTTCACCGGCCAGAACCGATGCCAGATCGGCCGTTCCAAAGGTCGCCTCAAGGTAGGTCGAGACCGCTTCGCAGATGCGGAGGCCTGAACCGAGCAGGGCCGTCAGCCATTGAAGCAGGTCTTTATGTCGAGATGGGGTGTCCATGGGCGCCGACCATAGCAGAAAACCGGTTCATTAGCCAGAAATCAACGCCTAATGGCGGGCCGGGAGGCGGGTGGGGGGAAACCCCGCCGATGCCCGGCACCGGTACGATACGGGCTATTAACCGTTGGGCGGCGGCAGGTTATCCGTGCATGAACGTGTCGATGGCGTCAAACTGGGTTTTAAGTGTATGAACGGCCTGGGTCAGCGCCTCCAGTTGATTGGCGCCGGCACTTTCTTCAATGGCTTTGGCAACTTCGCTGACGTCAAGCAAACCGAGGTTCCCGGCGGCGCCTTTTATCGTGTGGGCGCTGCGCATGATCTGTTCGGCATCGCTTTTGGCCAAAGCATCCTGTATTTTGAGAAAGTCGGTGGATCCCGTGTCGATGAACAGTTCGATGAGTTCCTTGTACTCATCTATTTCCAGTCCAAGATTTTCGGCCAATTGTGTCAAGTTCATGATTCCTCCTTTTGGAAGACATATTTTTTGATCATGTCAAAAACCGTCTCTCGCTTGATGGGCTTGGTAATATAATCGTTCATACCGGCTTCAAGGCACATTTCACGGTCGCCTTTCATGGCATGGGCGGTCATGGCGACGATGGGGATCTCGCAAAACCCGAGCCGGCGAAGGGTCTGTGTGGCTGCCTTTCCATCCATTTCAGGCATTTGTACATCCATGAAGATCAGGTCGTAGGCCTTTGGATTTTCGGTAAAGGCGGCCACCGCCTCCTTGCCGTTTGCGGCCACGATCACATTGTAGCCGGCCTTGCCCAGCATCATGACAGCCAGCTTTTGGTTGACCAGATTGTCTTCGGCCAGAAGAATCTGCACCGATTGTTTCATGGCTTCGCGCACAGAATACTGGGTGTGCATCTTGCGGGTTTTGGCCCGTTCAAGGCGGTTGCCCGGATCTTCTCCCAACAGCCGGGCGATCATCTGGAGCAATTTTTTGCGGCGGACCGGCTTGGCGATGAAGCCGTCGAATCCGGCCGCTTCGCATTTTTGCGCGTCCCGTTCCAGGGCCGAGGACAATGCGATAAGCAATGGCGGCTTTTCGATGTCCTTTTTGACTTCGCGGGCCACGGCGTAGCCATCCATATCGGGCATGCCCAGGTCGACCAGACAGACATCATAGGGCCGATTTTCCCCCCGGGCGACATTTATGGCCGCCGCTGCTTCGCGCCCATTGTCGAGGCATGTTGGGGTCATTTTGGCGTTGGTGACGATATGTTTAAGGATTTTGCGGTTTCCGGCATGGTCGTCCACCAGCAGCACCCGTTTGTTTTCCAGAACCCCCGGCGCAACCCGGGTCGGCATTTCAGATTCGCTTTTGTCCAGCCAGGCGGTGAAATGAAACGTGCTGCCTGCACCTTCCCGGCTTTCCGCCCAGGCATTTCCGTTCATCATATTGGCCAGTTGTTTGCAGATGGACAGCCCCAGTCCGGTGCCGCCGTATTTTCTGGTGGTCGATCCGTCGGCCTGCTGAAACGGTTCGAATATGACGCTGATCTTGTCCGGGGGGATGCCAATGCCGGTATCGGAAATTGTGGCATGCAGCTTAACGCGTGTTTCGGTTTCCTCTTCAACGGACAGAGAGAGGCCGATTTCGCCTTTTTCGGTAAACTTGGGGGCATTTCCCAGCAGGTTGGTAATGACCTGACGAAATCGCAGGGGGTCGCCTTTGACCAGGGCGGGAACATCCGCTTGGATGCTGCAGAGCAGCTCAATGGGGCGGCTGCCTATTTTGGGCCGGACCAGATCGCATACATCATAGGCCAGCAATTCGGGATCGAAGTCGATTTGCTCGAATTCCAGCTCTCCGGTTTCAATTTTGGAAAAGTCGAGAATGTCATTGATCAGGGAGAGCAGCGCTTCCCCGCTGCGTTTGATGGTGTGGGTGTAGTCGATTTGGACCTCATCCAGTTCCGTTTCCAGCAAAAGATCGGTAAAGCCGATAACCCCGTTCATGGGGGTGCGGATTTCATGACTCATATTGGCCAGGAATTGGCTTTTCGCCCGGCTGCCAAGCTCGGCCTCCTCCTTGGCTTTTTTCAGTTCCTGTTCCGTACGCTTGCGATGGGTGATGTCCTCCACAGTGCCGGTATAGCGGGCCCCCTCATCGGAAAAAACCGGCGAGGAATGCACATGCACCCAGCGTTGCTTTCCACTGCGCGAAACGATCCGGCAGTCCACTGAAAATTCTTCCATTGCGTTGATGGCGGTGCGCCAAGCCTCAGAAACCCGTGCCTTGTCGTCGTCCTGCAAATACTCATGCCATTGGGTGGTGAGGCTCTGCGCCAGGTTGATTCCGAAGATTTGCTGATAGCGGGTGTTGGCATAGAGACAGCTGCCGTCTGCGCCAATTTCAAAAACACCGAAATTGATGGTTTCGGAAATGAGCCTGAAGCGCTCTTCACTCTCCTTCAGGGCTTTCTGGGCTTTCTGGGAATTTTCCTGCTCTGTTTCAATCTGTTTAATCCGCTTCAGCAGATCCATGATCGTTTTTTTGCTGGACATCCCCGCCGGTTCTTGTGCTTTTTCGCGAGTCATCATGTGCGCCTGGGTCATGGTCTGTCAGCTTGTCCTGGTCAATGGCCGTTATCTGTCGTGTCAGTGGATTCTGCTGCCAGGCGCCAAACCGCCTGGCAGCAGGCTTGGATATAGTATCGGTCGACCAGAGTTGAACTTTAGGATGGGCACTGGAATAGGTGGATTGAACCATTTGCGGACGCTGCTTCGGTCGGCAAGACGGATTTGCCGGGCGGTCGGCGACCGGCCGCCGGGTTAGATATACCTGCTCATTTTCATCATGAGGTCATGTTTTGGGACTGCGCCCGGAATATGCTCTTTGAATTGTCCGCCGTCGAAAATAAAGAAGGCCGGCACGCTCAGGATATTATATTTGGAGGCCAATTGCGGGCTGGTATCGATGTTGACTTTAGCGACCCGGATTTTGCCTTTGGTTTCAGCGGCCAGCTGTTCCACCTGAGGTCCGGTCCCGCTGCATACACTGCACCACGGCGCCCAGCCGTATAGCAGAACGGGAAGGGGAGACTGAAGAACGGTCTGGGGGAAATTGGTGTCGGTCACCATCACCGTGCGACCGTCCAGAAGGCCTTCGTGCTGAATCGGTGCGCCGCATCGTCCGCATTTGGCCCCTGAATGCAGTTTGATCCGGGGAACCCGATTTTTGGTATGGCACTGGCTGCATCGCAGGGTCAGGATGATCGCTTTTTGCCGTTCGATTTCCGGTTTCAACGATTGGTGACATCGTCCGCATTTGGCATCCTGGTCCAGTTTTTCCGCTGGAATTTTATTTTTGGCCCCGCATTCGGGGCAGGCGATCAGGGTTTCGTTGGGCATTGTGCCACCTCTTTATTATTCATTTTAATCCACGACCCGGTGTTCATCGTCGGTTTCGTGTTTGGGTTACACACAAGGGATTCCACCCTCTGGAATCGCCTTTTGCATCGAAATGAGAGCTACCCGAAACCGGATTGTAAATCGAGAAAACAATAACACCCATTTTAGCGATGTAAATATATCCCCTGTCAAGCGTGCCATTGGGTTGGGCAACCGGCCTTTGTCCCTCTATTCGTTTTATCGATTTGGGGATGAATGGGCAGGGATAAAGCGCCCCGCCCATGATTACATCCAAGGCAAATTTCCCGGGCCCATCACCGCGATTGATTCCCCCGACGGGTTTTGATATGCAACAGCATGCAATCCGATTCCTTCGATGCCATGCAACAACGTTCGTATTTTTTCGATGAGGGACTCCGTTTTGAATGCCAGCAGTGCGGTGCCTGCTGTGTGGGTGATCCCGGTACCATTTTTGTTTCCCGGGCTGAAGCGGAGACGATTGCCGCCCATCTGCAGATGTCTGCTGCAGCGTTTACACATACCTGCCTGTATCCATACAAGAGTGCATACAGCATCATAGAGGACGCCGCCGGCCGCTGCCTTTTTTTCGATGGCGGGTGCACCATATATGCCGTGCGCCCCGGCCAGTGTCGAACATTTCCCTTCTGGTTCAGCAATCTGCGCTCCCAGAGCCGCTGGCGCTGGATCAGCCGCCAATGTCCGGGAATTGGCCGGGGGACCTTGTTTTCCCGTGAGCAGATCTTGTCCATTGTCCAGTCCGCCATGATGTTATAGATCTACGGACCTGTAACCCAAAATCTGGTGGACGGTCTTCATGCGGGTTTGTTCGAAACTGGAGCGGCGGCCCAGCCGATCCGATTATTTCGGCCCAAGCCTAAAGTAATTGGCGAAATGGCCGTTAATGAATATAAACATGCGGCCTTCGGCCGGCGCGTTGTCATATTATTGATATAATGATAATGAGTTACATTGGCTGAATACTTCCGGAGGGATCCTATGGCCTATAAAATTCTAACTGTCGATGATAGTAAAACCATTCGAATGATTGTTAAAAAAGCATTCTCACCCTATAATTGCGAAATGTTTGAAGGCGAAAATGGCGTCGAAGGGCTGGCCATAGCCAATAAGGAAAAGCCTGACCTGATCATTCTCGATATCACCATGCCCGTGATGACCGGCATCGAGATGCTTGAAAAGCTTAAAGCCGAGCGAGATCTCAAAAGTATTCCGGTTATTATGCTGACAGCCGAGTCGGGCAAAGAAAATGTGATGAAGATCGTCAAAATGGGGGTCCGCGATTATATGGTCAAACCGTTCAAGGGGGATCAACTCATCGAACGCGCCAAGACGATTCTGAAATTGGCCCCCAAGCCCGCATAATCCGCCCTTTTCAGTCTAAACCTGAAAATCGAATTCCAAACATCGCTCAACTTGCCTGCATGATGTCGGCAACTTTTCCCGATGGGCATTCTCCCCGTTTATTCCATTGCCCAAACCGGGTTCTTTCAGCCAGGCCACTGTGCTTTGGGGGAGTATGTCCTCTAAGCCGATTTGACTCCGGCTGCCCGACAGGTACCTTGTCCCCCTGAATGAGGCGACAACCTCCTGTCTGGATATCATCCTGCCTGACGAAAGCAACGTTTACCCATGCGGCCTGTCTTGGCCGTCCTTGATCCGTGGCCGACTGATACGCCGCTACAAGCGGTTTCCGGCCGACATTGCCCTGGATGACGGTCGAATCGTTACAACCATTTGTTCGTGGAACGTCTTTAGCTTTTGATATTTACGTGCGGGCACTGATGCTCGTTGCGTGATAAACTGTTTATAAATCAGCCTGTTAAATTCCAGGAGGACGGCCGGAAATCTTGCCCATTTGAACTTGCTGAAGCTATAGTTACGGACCAACAGGTCAAAATGTTGTTTTAATTATCTGCCGACACAAGTAATATCACAAGAATTAAAAATTGCGAGGTTCTATATATTTCAGGGGGCGGGGAGTTTATCCCGAGACCAGCTCTTTGATACCAAATGCAGAGTGTTTTAAAGCTTGTAAAGCAGAAACGCTAATTCTATTTATCCATAACTATTGGATATAATTCTATCTTCATTATTTTAAGAGGTTATATATGAAACAACTCGATGGAAAGGTGGCGATAGTAACTGGTGCCAGCCGCGGGATTGGCAAGGCAATAGCCATAGCTTTAGCACAGGAAAGCGCAAACCTTGTGCTGGCTGCACGAACAATCAAAGACTTAAAAAAAACAGCGGCTGTTTTAATGGATTATGGCGTTATGGTTGAAATAGTGCCCGCGGATTTAACCATCGAAGAGCAAATAGAGAACATGTTTGTTAAAACAATGGAACGCTTTGGCAGATTGGATATTTTAGTCAATAATGCAGGTGTTTTTATTGACCAGCCGATAGATGAAATGTCAACTGAAACATGGGACCATGTAATCAATATCGAGCTCAGGGCGCCGTTTATATGCACCCGCGAAGCGATTCGCATCATGAAAAAACAAGGATCCGGGCGTATTATTAATATTGGCAGCATCTCTGCACAGCGGGTGCGACCCAATACTGCCCCCTATAATTGTGCTAAGTTCGGGTTAGTGGGATTGACACATACGACTGCACTGGAAGGGCGGGAGTTTGGTATAACTTGCGGGTGTTTGCATCCCGGGTTGACAGGAAATATGGACAAGGTGACCGGCAAAAGGGACCCTAGAAAAATGATGTCCTACGAGGAAATAGCTGCTACAGTGTTATATATGGCATGTCAACCACCAGAGATAAATATTCTGGAGCTTATCCAATTACCCAGGGAACAACCCTATCTAAATAGAGGCTAAAAATACGGATGAGTACTTGAATTGAAGGATTACGGTAAGGTCCGGAAATAAAATAGGCCGGAGACATCCTTTGATATTTGGGTTTTTTGGCTTTCGGACTTTATTTGACGCTTCCGCCGAGAACTGCTGATCGATTTGCACATGGTTTGACTTTGCAGCGCGTCTATTATAGTTTGCCGGCATTCATTGAGATTGAATCCATATGGTTACAGCAGAGCTATGAGCGAACAGCCCCTTGTGGAAAAAATTGCCAGTCGTGAGAACCTGACACGTATCCTGGACAACCTGAAAGAAGGCATCATTGCACACGATTTGCAGCGGCGCATTTTCTTCTTCAATGCCGAAGCCGAGCGGATCACCGGGTACAGTCGTGAAGAAGTGCTCGGGCGTGACTGCCATGAGGTCTTCGATGGGCCGTTTTGCGGGCAGCGTTGCTCCTTTTGCAATGGCCAATCCGTGTGTGTGGACCGGCTCGAGTACCCGCTCACGTTGACCACCAGGGCGGGGGAACAGCGCCGCGTGGAATTTACCGCCACCATGATTCGTGACGATGGCGGGGATTTCGTGGGCGTGGTGGCCTCTTTCCATGATATGACCGAGTTGATCGAGCTTCAGCGGCGCAGCGGCGAAGCGGCCCGGTTTGCCAACATCATCGGCGGTGACAGCAAGATGCGGATGGTCTACCAGCAAATCGTCGATGTGGCCCAATATGATTTCCCCGTCCATATTTTTGGCGAGACCGGCACCGGCAAGGAACTGGTGGCCAATGCCATCCATAACGAGAGTCGCAGGGGGGGGGCGCCCTTCGTGCCCATCAACTGCGGTGCCCTGCCGGAAGGATTGATAGAAAGCGAATTGTTCGGCCATGTCAAAGGGGCCTTTTCCGGCGCCATCCGTGACAAAAAGGGGCGCTTTGAACTGGCCGACGGCGGCAGTGTGTTCCTGGATGAGGTGGCCGAACTGACCAAGCCGCTGCAGGTCAAGCTGCTGCGTTTTCTCCAGGAGGGCACTTTTGAAAAAGTCGGCGGGGAAAAGACGACCGGCGTCAATGTGCGGGTGATCAGCGCCACCAATAAGGATCTCAAAAAGGCCGTTCAGCGCAATGACTTTAGAGAGGACCTTTTCTACCGGCTCAACGTGATTCCCATCCAGATTCCACCGCTACGTGAACGCAAAACCGATATTCCCCTTTTGGCCAAGCACTTTCTCAACCAGGTGGCCGAACACAGCGACAACACCGTGCCCGGCATTTCCGAATCGGCCCTCTCCGTGATGATGGATTACGCCTGGCCGGGCAACGTACGGGAGTTGCAGAATGCCGTTCAGTTTGCCATTGTCCGTTGCAACTGCGATGTGATCGCCATCAAAGACCTGCCCTTGGAACTGCAGCTGCTTCCCGGCTCCGCCGGCCGCCGCGGTCCCGCCAGAAAACTGGACACCCCCGCAGTCCGACAGGCCCTTGTCAAAACCGGCGGCAACAAAGCCCGCGCCGCCCGGGAACTCGGCGTCGGACGGGCCACCCTCTACCGGTTCATCAGCGAACACCCCGAAGCACTGGAAGCAGAATAAGCTTTTTAGGGATGTAACTTATGGGGACGTATATCAGGTTATCAGTTAATCTATAGATTAACTGATAACCTGATATACGTCCCCATAAAGCTTGTCCCCGATGGGCCGCGGGTAGCGAAGCCGCCGGCTAAAATAGCCCAAAGGCGGGCTGTCGCGAAATGTCAGCTGGCGATCTTGGCGCAGTTCCAGACAGGCCAGTCGTCATCTTTCTTTCGATTGTTTTCCCACTGTAAAGGCTGCAGATTGGAAAGGTCATCTGTTCCATCTTTTGAAACGGGTTGAATATGGTCAATTTCCCACCCCGCATTATTCTCCATAGTATTTCCGAATTCCGGATAGGCGATCCAGGTGTCGCAGGCATCCTGTCTTAAGGCATCCGGGTCGTGACCCTGGATCACTTGTCCTTTTTGCCATACCGCATCAATTTCTTCCTGCGTCCATGCTTTACCGTTGGAGTTGGTGTTGGATTCTCTCATAGCGGTCTCCATCTGTTGAGATTTGGATTATGGTGAATCCTGACAGATAAGCACAAAAAGTCCGCTGCCCCAACAAAAAACAGGGACCGGCAGCCAAATTCCGGGCCGATTCGAATGCCCTTCCGCTAAAAAATGGATGGGTGTCGGCGTCATCATCCGGCCCCTCGGATAGGAATAGTAATGGATAAGGTGGGCTGGCCGGCGTTGCCTTGACCCGGATGCCGTGTTAGTTTTTGGTTACAAAACTGTTCTGTTAAGGTTAGAATTTGCAGGTGGCCGGCATGTGGCATATCAAACGGAGGCATTTTTTTAACCGGGGTGTCATGGGTCTTTCCATGGCGGCCATCGGGCTGACAATTTTGCTGGCCCTGGCGGGCGCCGACGACCGCCGGTCCGAATCGAATCACAACGTTTATATCGCCTTTGGTTTTCACGTCAATTTGTATCACTCCTTTCGCAACGATACCAACGATGACAGTGGCTTCGGCAAAGATATTCGCATCATCCGCCATATCATCCGGGCCTTGGACCAGTGCAACGCCAACGGCGTTCCGGTCAAAGGGGTCTGGGATTTTGACAACCTGTTTTCCCTGCAGGAGATATTGCCCCGCTACGCGCCGGATATCATCTCGGATATCCGGCGGCGCGTTCATGAAAACGGCGATGAAGTCATTCTGATGTCATACAACAACGGTTTGGTGTCAGCCATGACCCGGCAGGAACTCGAAGATGCCGTGCGCTGGTCCATTTCAAATCCATGGCAAAGCGGCGTACGGGATCTATTCGGGACATACACGCCCATTGTCCGGCCACAGGAGATGATGACCACCCCGGGCAGCTTTTCCATTTATCGTAAATACGGTGTCCAGGCCGTGGCGCTATATTACAGCGCCACGCCCTTTGATACCTTCAGGGTTTTCAGCCGCCCCTTGAGCCGGGCGGAGGCCCACAATCCGATGCTGTATCGCAATCCGCAAACAAAAGAAGAGATGGTGGTCATCCCGACCTATCATATCGGCGACCTTGTGGAGCACACCAGCCTCAAACACTGGGTCGGCGAATTGCGGGATCTGCAGCAAAAAGGGGAGCTGAATCAGGATGCCCTGATTTTTATCAATTACGATGCCGATTCAGAGCTGTGGAGCGGTGTCGACCTGCCATGGATCATGGACTGGCTGCCCAACACCAGTGGTATCAGTGGGCTGGTAAGCGAAGTTCAGGGGTTTTCCGGTGTGCATTTCACCGGGCTGGGCGAGTATCTGGCCGGCCACCGGCCGGTGGGAACGTTTTCCTTCAGCCAGGATACGGCCGACGGGAGCTTCGACGGATACCAGTCCTGGGCCGAAAAGGCGGAAGTGCCTGCTTTCTGGGCCACTATCGAACGCAGCCGGCGCGCAGGCACTGCGGCGCGCAAGGCCATGGCGATTCTGAAGGACACGGTGAACCACGCCCAACTGGAAGACCTGATGACATTTTCGGCCAGAAAACGTCTGCGCGCTTTATCCACAACCCACTTTGGCATGGCCACGCCCTTTGTGGCGCGCCAGCGTGAGCGCGCCATGGCCGGGCTTGCCGAAGATTTGAACAGCTATGCGGACCAGGCCGAGCAAACGATCGCAGACGGGTTTCGGGAATATATGCGACGGAAACCACTGTCCACGGAACGCCTGGACGGTATGATGCGGTTGGATACGCTGCTGGTGCTGCAACCGCAGCAGGAAGATTCCCCCGTCGGCATCCGCTTTCTTAAAGTGCCGATTCCGGTGGGATATGCAGAAGGCATGGTGCTGGCGCTGGTGCACTCTGGCGGGGAAGTTGTTCCGGTCGTGAACCTGGGGGGCAGCGCCTACGATACGGCTGAGCCCATGCTCACCCTGTATGTTGCCGGGGAGACGGCGGTAACGGATGGCATCTATGATTTGTGTGCCGTTTTCGGGGCCCGGGTCCGGCCGGCCTCAGCCGGGGATGCGATAACGGTGCATGACGCCGGCATTTCCAACGGTAGGCTTGCGCTTCGTTTCAAAGGGGGCCGGATCGAAGGTGTCGACCTGGACGGCATCCGTCAGGTCGAGGCCGGCAGTTTGATGCCCTATCTGAAGTGGGACGGCCGGACGCTTGGCGTCCGGGGAGCCCTCGGAACCGCTCGCTGCGGCGCCGATGGACGGACCGCGTCATTTCGTTTGTCCGGGCCGCTTCCGGGACCGGAGGGCCATACCGTGTCCGACGGGTGGATGGATTACCGCTACACCGTAATGGCCGGCTCGCCTTATCTGCTGGTGCAGGGCCGTATTCAATATCCCAGCACCGAAAAGCGGGATTTGCTCAAGGCCGCCACGCCGGGGCTGATGCGTCGGACCGATCTGGCCTGGCAGGAGGTGGCTCCGGCCGAGATTCGATTTGCGCCGCAGACCACCCTGGAGGATCCCGTGCGCATCCTGAAGCGGAACTATCTGGGCGTTGCCACCGAATATGCCCTGGACTATTTCCGCCACAGCGAACGGAACCTGAACCTGGACAATGTCAACAACCACATTACCGAGTCCTATGTCGGAATTGTCGCCGGCAGTGCCGGAATGGGCATTGGCTTGGATACCAGCGTGCTTTCCACCTTTGCTTTCGCGCCGCTGAAAATGCGCTATCATGCCCGCACTTCACGATTCTCCCTCCGGGTCAACCCCCTGGGGACGTATTACGGCCGCCAGTACACGCCGCCGACCTGGGGCAACGGCAACGGGTTTGACGCCACGCTGGTGGCCGGTGAACAATTTGCCAGTGCCGGCCCCACCTACAACGACGCCACGCATGATTTCAGCATGATGCTTGCTTTTTTCAGCGGGCGGACCATGCCGGATGCCGTCCGGCGGGATCTGATCGGTTTTGCCCATCCGCCCATGGCGGTTTCACTGCACCGGATACCCGGCGGGCGTCCATCCGACCCGTCCCTGGAGGCCCCCCAGGGTTTTGTGGCCGCCATGGATGGGGATGCGGTTCAGTTCGGCTGGGACAACCACCGTTATTCCGACAGCCATTATCGGATCTATTGCGGCACTGCCGCGGGCCGCTATGAGGCGGCCTATTCCGCTGTCGGCAACAGCCTGCGTGTTTCGCACTTTAACGGTGAGCAGCCCTTTGTCCGGGGGCGGCGTTATGTCGCCACCATTGAGCGCGTTTTGGCCAATGGACAGGTTTCGCCGCGGGCCGGGGAAATTCGATTCGTGGTCACCCCGGTGAAGGAAAAACGCCTCAAGGTTCCCCTGAAATTGGAACTCAAAGTGCTCTGGGCCAGTTTGCAGGCGCTGCTGACCACATTACGCCTCTAATCCGTACGAAAGAAAGCCGGCCGCAACAGATTACGGAGTGCGACCGCCGATCCATGCACCGGCTTCGGACAGCGCATCATCCAGTGCATCCGTCAGCCAGCCGATTTCGTCTTCAGATACCACCAGGGGAGAGGCCACCCGATATTTTCGGCGGGTAAGCAGTTCGGCGCGATGGCTCTGGTACTCAGTGGATTAACGTATTCCATGATTTGGCCGGATCGTCTACCCGTCTATGGACGCTTTTACAGCCCTGAGCACGTTTTCGATATCCTGTGTTGTGACGTTGCCGATATTGCCGATGCGGAACGTGTCATGTTCGGTGACTTTGCCGGGGTAAATCACAAATCCCCGGGACTTCAGGGCCCCATAGAAATTTTGAAAATTGTATTTGGCGGCGTCCGGGCTGTGAAATGCCGTGATGATCGGCGACTGCCATTGGGCCGGCAGCAGCGGGGCAAATCCCAATGCGGCCATGCCTTTAACCAGCAAGCGCTGATTGTTGCGGTAACGCTCATGTCGCCGGACCACGCCGCCTTCCGCGTCCAATTCATCCAGCGCCTGGGAAAAGGCCCGGACCACGTGGGTCGGAGAAGTGAAACGCCATTTGCCGCCCTGGGTTTCCATGGTCTGCCACTGGTCGTGAAGATCCAGGCTCAGGGATCGTGCACGGCCGGCGGCGGCTTCCAGTTCGGCCTGCCTGGCGATGACGAATCCGAAGCCCGGCACCCCCTGGATGCACTTGTTGGCGCTGCTGACGAGGTAGTCGGCGCCGATGCGGGCCATATCCATCGGGATGCCGCCGAAACTGCTCATGGCGTCTACCATGAAGGTCCGGCCGGATGCTTTGACGATTTCTCCGATGGCCTGGATCGGGTTGAGCATGCCGGTGGTCGTTTCACAGTGCACGGCGGCCACATGGGTGACGGGAGAGGCCCCGGCCAGTTGGCGCTTGAGCGTTTCCAGGTCCGGCGGAGCAAGTTCGCCGCTGTCCAGGGTGATGCAGGGTATGGCGCAGCGGCGGGCGATAGTGGCCATGCGCTGGCCGTATGCGCCGTTGGCCAGAACCAGCAGGGTACCGCTGCGGGGCATCATGGTTGTGATGGTGGCCTCCACGCAGTAAGTGCCGCTGCCTTGCATCAGCACGGCGGTATATCCCTCGGCCCGGGTGGCCAGCCGGACTAGCCTGCGGCGAATGTCCTGTACGATCCGGTTGTAGTCCCGGTCCCAGGTGCACCAGTCCCTGAGCATTACTTCTTTGACGCTTCGGGTGGTGCTCAGGGGGCCCGGCGTCAGAAGCAGGTAGGGGTTTTCCGGTAGTGGGCTGCGGTCGGTGTCCATAGGCTTTCTCCCTTGTTTGGTCAGGCGGCGGCTTCCAGGGCGTCGCCGATAATGTCCAGCGCCCGGTCCAGGGTTTGACGGTCAATGATCAGCGGCGGTGTCAGCGTCAGGAAGCTGCCATGGGAGACCTTGAAGCTGAGGCCGTTGACCAGGCTGTGGTACAGCACCCGGTCCGCATGACCGCATGCCGGTGTTCGGGTTTTCCTGTCCAGCACCAGCTCTGCGCCGAAAAGCAGTCCGCGGCCGCGGACATCGCCCACCAGGGGATATGCCGCCTTGAAAGACTCCAGGCGATCCATGGCGTGGCGTCCCAACCGTTCGGCATTGCTCAGCAGGGCCTCGGTTTCGATGACATCGATGGTTGCCAGGGCTGCCGCGCAGGCCACGGGGCTCTTTTCGTGGGTATAGTGGCCCAGTGCCTGCTCCGGTGCCAGATCGAGATCGTCGCGAGCGATGATGGCCGCCAGGGGGAAGATGCCGCCGCCCAGCCCTTTTCCGAGGATGAGGATATCCGGCACCACGGCCTCGTGTTCGCAGGCCAGCATGCGGCCCGTTCGTCCCAGGCAGACCGCCGTTTCGTCGAAAATCAGCAGTGCGCCGTGCCGGTCACAGGCGGCCCGTACCCGTGCCCAGTAATCGGGTGGCGGCGGGTTGATACGGGTGCAGCGGATGGGCTCGGCCACCACCGCCGCCACATCGCCCTCCTGCTCCAGGACATATTCGATATACTTTGCACAGCGCAGGTCGCAGGACGCACAGTTGCCGTCGGCATTCCACAGGCAGCGGTAGGGGTCGGCCGGCGGCACATGTTCGGTGCCGGTCAGCAGCGGGCCGATTCCCCTGCGGAACAACGCCTCGCCACCGATGGAGATGGCATCCAGGGAGGCCCCGTGGAAAGATTCCCACATGGATATGGTTTTGAAGCGACCGGTGGCCACCCGGGCCAGCTTCAACGCCATTCCGACGGCACTGGTGCCGCCCGGGGCCAGCAGCACCTTGTTCAAGCTGCCGGGCGCCAGACCGGCCAGTCGGGACGCCAGTTCCACGGCCGGTATATTGGTATAGCGCCGCGGACAAAACGGAAGGGTTTCCAACTGCCGCCGGACGGCGGCCAGCACGGAAGGGTGGCCGTATCCCACCTGGTGGGCGCTGTTGCCGTGAAAATCGATCAGTTTGCGCCCCTGCAGGTCGATCAGGCAGTTGCCTCGGCAACCCTGGAGGACGTTGAGGCAGGGGGTTGACAGGCTCTGGTGAATAAAAAAGCGTTGGTCTTCGGCCAGCCACTGCCGGGTTGGTGTATCGAGGTGGTCCTGCTGCCATTGGTTGCGGCGGGCCGAAAGATTGCTGTCGCCTTCGCCGGGCGGCGGGGGATGCGGACAGGGTGTTCGTGCCATTTTTAGTCCTTTTGGATTTGCAGGCGGTGTCGCCGGGGTCTTTCAAGCGGCTGTTCCGGGAAGGCACCGGCGTCTTTCCGGAGCCGTTGCGACCACTTGGGGCACACCGGCCCCGGCCTGCCCGGCAAGGGCCGATTCAATCAACAGACGGGCTTTTGCCTGATGCACTACGGGCGTTCTCCCCTGGATATGCGCATGGCGATGGCATCCACCAGGGCAATGCACTCCCAGATACCGGCGGCGACGTAATGGGTGCCGCTTTTTTCATAGCGCGTCCGGATGGCCTCGAGCCGCCGGGTGCGTTCGGCGTCCGGCAGACCGGCCGCCTGGGCCGCCGTCAGGCCCAGTTCATTGCCTGACTGGGTCAGGCCGATAGTCCACATTCCGGCATTCAGGCCCTCTTCGATGTCGGTGAGGGTGTCCCCGATTTTAACCATGGACGCCATGGGGTAGGCATCGAGTTTAATAGCGTTCAGGAAGCACATCCAGGGGCGGGGACGACCCGCGGGGACATCGGATGAGCACACCACTGCATCGGGAGAATAGCCCTGCCGCGCCGCCAGCGGGACCAGTGCGTCCATCATGGGGCGGGTGTAGCCGGTGCTCGATCCGATTTTGATGCCGCGCCGGCGCAGCCCGTCCACAAATCCAAGGGCTCCGTCAATGACGCCGCTGTGCTGTGCAACGGCCTCCACCATCATGGGTTCGGTTTTGGCGTAAATGGCCTGTACATCACTTTCATCAGGGGCTTTGCCTTTGGTTTGAAGCCAGCGGGAGCGGATCTCCGGCAGTCGCGTCATGGCCCGGATATGGTCTTTTTTCTCCAGCCCCATGAACTGGCGGGCCTGGGAGATACTGGCTTCGATTTCAAACTGCTGGAAGGCGGTGACGAAAACGGCTGCCGGACCCATGCAGCCGTAATCGACAACGGTGCCGGCCCAGTCCAGAATTACCGCCTGTACGGGGCTGGTACGGGGTGTTGTGCAAATCGTTGGTGGCATTCCACTATTCCTTTCAAAATCCGGCTAGCGAGCGGCCCATGACTGACTGCGCCGTCTGATGCCGCTGGTCAAAAATCCGTAAATCAAACGTACGCCGATATTGGCGGCGACGATAAGGACTGACATGGCGCAGGCCGGGGCGATGTCGCCGGCATCATCCATGTTGGCCACGGCCACCGAGGCCAGGGGAAGGTCGGCGGAGTATAGAAAAATGACCGCGGATACCGTGGCCATTGAATTGACGAAGTAATACATGCCGATTTCGAGAATGGCCGGCAGGCACACCGGAACGGTCACCCGGGTGAATGTTTTGACAAAGGGTACTCCCATGGATGCGGATACCGTCTCAAATTCACGGTCCATCTGTTTCAAGGCCGTGGTGGCGGTCAAAAAACTCACCGAGAAGAAATGGACGATGTTGCTGACCACCAGGATGGCCATGGTGGCGTATATGAAATTAAGCGGGTTGGGGATAAAGGCGCCGGCGACGGTCCAGCCGCTGGCATTGAAAAAGAAAATATAGGCCAGGCCGATGACCAGACCGGGCAATGCCAGGGGAAGGATGGAGAGAAAATAGGCAGTTTGGCGCAGACTTTTCATCTGGCGTGTTTTTTCAATGAGGTAGGCCGCTGAAAAAGTGATGGCGGTGCCGGCCGCCGCAGAGTAGAAACTCATGCGCAGGCTGTTGAAAAAGGCGGCGTAGCCACCGCCGCCGGTACCGGTGAAGTGGTAATGCCAGAATCCCAGGTTCAAATGATAGGGCCAAACCTTGACCAGAGAGGCGAAAACGGCGGTCATGTAAAATCCGATAATGATCAGTGTGGTCATGCTGCAAAAACCCAGATAAAGCAAATCGCGCCAACGGTTGGGCACGGGAATCAGGGGGACGGATTTTGCGGCGATGGAGGCGACCTGGCGGCGTTGAATCAGGCGATCGGCGATAAAAGCGATGACGGTTGGAATCAGCAGAACCACGCTGACAACTGCCCCCATGGTGAAATTTTGCTGGCCGATGACCTGTTTGTAAATGTCCGTGGCCAGGATATTGAAATTGCCGCCGACCACCTTGGGAGCCCCGAAATCGGTGAATGCGAGAATAAAGCAGACGACTACGGCGCTGAGCAGGCCGAATTTGATGCCCGGCAGTGTCACCGTAAAGAAGGTCCGGACGTGGCCTGCGCCCAGTGATTCCGCTGCCTCATACAGCCGTGCATCGGTGGCTTTCAGGGCGATGGAAAGGATCAGCACGGCCTGGGGAAAGGTAAACAGCGATTCGGAGATTATGATGCCGACCGGCCCGTACAGGTTGATGTCCAATCCCGGCATGAACCCGAAAAATCCCCGGGTGATTAAACCCTTGCGGCCAAACAGGTAAATCAGGGCGATGCCGTTGAGCAGCGTGGGGGCGAACAGCGGCATCATGGCCAGCCCCTTGAAAAAACCTTTGGCCGGTATGGTGGTCCGGGTCAGTGCATAGGCGAATAAAAAACCCAGGGTCACCGCGACACCGGTGGTCGCTGTGGAAACGAAGATGCTGTTCAGCAGGGCATTGGACAACGCCGGTGTCTTGAAATAATAGATGTAGTTGGCCAGCCCGACGAATTGGCCCTGCGGGTCGGTCAGGCTCTTTGACAGCAGCTGGGACAGGGGCAGTACCACCACGGTCAGCAGCCAGATGCACAGCAGCAGGATCAGCAGGCGCTTGAGCCAGCTTTCCCTGTCCAGGACGACCCGGAACCATCGGGAGGATGGCGCTGGCGCAATGGATACCATGGCTGTGGTCATATGCGCGAATCCCCTGAAATGTTGTGCGGCAACAGTCTGGAATCATAGACACGCAGGCGGTCCAGCGGTAAAAAAACCGGCAGCTTTATCTCCGGCCGGATATTGAGCCGGCGGACTTTTTCAGCGGGCACGTCGGCCTCCAGATGCGCCCCGTTTGGGCCGGTACCGGGCACCTGCAGATTGAGCCGGAACATCGGCCCGCGGTACTCCATGGCCTTCACTCGGGTGGGCAACGTATTGGGTTCAGCCCGGGTTTGCTGCACCATGACATCTTCCGGCCGTATGGCGATGGTGACCTGGGTCCCGTTGGGCAGGTTACGGCTGCCGTTTTCGCCGGTGACGCTGAATCTGTGTTCACCCAGGCCATAAAGGCCATCGCCGATTTTGGTGACATGGGGAAGAAAATTCATGGCGCCGATAAAGGCCGCCACAAAAGGAGTGGCCGGATTATCGTAAATTTCGTGGGGGGTCCCGTTTTGAACCAGTCGACCGTTGTCGATGACCAGTATGCGGTCGGCCATGGTCAGGGCTTCTTCCTGATCATGGGTGACCATGATGGTGGTCACCCCCAGCCGCTGCTGGAGATGGCGGATTTCACCGCGCAGCATGATGCGGACTTTGGCATCCAGGGCCGAAAGCGGCTCATCCAGCAGCAGCAGATCCGGTGATACGGCAATGGCCCTGGCCAGAGCCACCCGCTGCTGCTGCCCGCCGGAAAGCTGGGCTGGATATTTGCGGCCCATGCCCTGCAGGCCGACCAGTTCGAGCAGTTCATCCACCTGGCGGCGAATCGCCTGTCGATTTTTTCCCTGGCCTTTAAGTCCGTAGGCGATATTGCTGCGGGCGGACAGATTGGGAAAAAGGGCATAGGATTGAAACACAATACCCACATTGCGTTTGGAGACCGGCAGTTGGGATACATCCCGGTTTTCGATGAAGACTTTTCCCTCGCTTTGGTGTTCAAGCCCGGCAACGACCCGCAGCAATGTGGTCTTGCCGCAGCCGCTGGGCCCCAACACACAGAGAAATTCTCCGCGCCGCATTTCGAAGGAGACGTCGCTGAGCGCAGTAAACGGGCCAAAGCGTTTGGTCAGGGCTTCCGCTTTCAAATAGATTTCTTCCGATCCCATGATGGTCCTCCCTCAGCCGGAGGCGGAGTCGCGCGGCGTGCATGCGGCGACTCCGCCTTGTGGCTGCTATTTGGCGTCACTTTTGCCGTCGTAACGGCTGGTCCATTCCTTGAGGATGCGCATCCTGTTTTTGGCGGCCCAGTCAAAGTCGTTTTTAATGAGCTGGGCTTCCGGATTTTTGGGGAATCCGTCCGGAATAGGGGTTCCGGTTTCATATGCGGTGACCGGGTAGACCTGGGCATAGGCTTCCATCACCGGTTTGCTGATGGCCCAGTCCAGAAAGGTTTTAGCCGCTTTTTTGATTGCGGCCTTTTTAATCAGGCAGTTGGCCTCCACATCCCATCCCGAACCTTCCGCCGGGAAAACCGTCATGACTGGTTCGCCTTTTTTCTTCTGCATGAAGCCGCGGTAAGCAAAGGAGATGCCGATGGGCAGTTCGCCGGCGCCGGCCAGTTTGCACGGTTTGGAGCCGGAGTGGGTATAGCGGGCGATGTTCTTGTGCAGTTTGTCCAGGTAAGCCCAGCCCTTTTCTTCGCCCATGGTCTGCAGGATGGCCGAAACGGTCAAAAAGCCGGTGCCGGAAGACGCCGGATTGGGCATGACCAGATGGCCGCGGTAGGCGGGGTTCAGCAGGTCGTCAAAACTTTTGGGCGTGGGAAGTTTCATGGCCGCCATTTCGATGGTGTTCACGCAGAATCCCGTCATCCAGGCCTTGATGCCCACCCAGTGGGGCGGGGTATTGAAATCGCGCATTTTGGGCCTGACCCGGTCGAGTCCTTTCGGTGCATAGGGTGCCACCATGCCTGCCTGGTCACAAAGCATCAGGCTGGTTGCGGCGGTACCCCAGACTACGTCCGCCCGCGGGTTGTCTTTTTCGGCAAGCAGTTTGGCGGTGACGATGCCTGTGGAATCGCGAACAATTTTGACATCGATGTCTGGATGGGACTTTTTGAAAAGCGCCAGGTAGATGGGGATCTCGTCGTCTTCCAGCGCTGTGTAGACCAGCAGTTCTTCGGCTTGAACGGCCGCTGCGCTAAACAGAAGCAGCAATGCAAGGGTAAGTGCGAAAAATGGCTTGAATCCTGACTTGGGCATGTTCATGATCTTTTCTCCTTTGTTTGGGAAACTTTCGTCACCGGTTCCGGACTGTCACGATCCGGCGGTGATGGTTAAACGTCATGCGCCTGCATGCGGATGACGGTTCTTTTCTTCGATGGAACACTGCATTGCAGGTTGACGTCTGCGGCGCATGTACCGGACTTCCTGGACCATTTCGAGAAAGGCCCGCACTGTGCGCAGGTGTTCAAATTCCGGCAGGCAGACGAAATATTGCTTGGCCGCCAGATCAACACCCCTGACCGGAATGCCTTTGAGTCGGTCGTCGTGGGTGAATTCGTCCTCTAAGGCGATGCCGAATCCGATGCCGGCTGCCACGGCCGCTTTCAGGGTTTCCCACGAGTCCAGCTCCAAAACGATCCGGGGACGAATACCGAGCGCCTCCAGGCGGGTCAGAAAAATCCGGCGCGTCATCGATCCGGAGTGCCTCGCCACCATGGCTTCGGCGTTCAGCTGGTCCACGTGCAGATATGGCAAGTCGGCCCAGGGATGATTCCCGGCGACAAAAAGAACGATGCACTGATCGCTGTAGGCAAGGCTGAACAGGCGATCATCCGCCGCGGCCCCCGTAATTTCGGCCAGATCGAGACGGCAGGCCAGGACATCTTCGATCAGGGTCTGCGAATCGCCAATTTGGGCTCTGACATTTACACCGGGGTAGCGATTCATGAAGACGGCCAGCAGATCAATGACAAAGTAGTGGCAGCTCAATCCGATCTCCAGGCGTCCCGACTGCAGGCGGCTGGCCGTCTCTAGAGTTTCCCGGCAATCCTCCAGAAGCCCCAGCACCTTGCGCGCTTTGAGGACCAGCTCATTTCCCAGATCGCTGAATTCCGCCCCGTTGCCCCAGCGCCGGAACAACTTGACGCCGTATTGCTGTTGCAGTTTGCGCAGCTGGATGGAAACAGCCGGCTGGGTGACCCCCAGGGCCTGGGCTGCTTTTGAGAAGGATCCGTGGAGCGCAAAGGCATCCAGAGCGCGGAGCTGGTGTATATTCATATCGGATTTCGGTTTTGGGTGATTGGCCAGATGCCGGAATTATTCAGCTTCAACGGGCCATTGAATATCCGGAAAATGTTTCGGTTGGATTAGGATTGGATGAGTTAACTATTAGTAGCATTTAATAGTGTCTAGTAATCTATAAATTTGGTTTATACTGCCGGCAGGGGGCTTGATCGGGTGAAAGAGCCCCGGCAGGGAGATGTGTCGGTTTTACGGCTTCAGCGGCTATTCCCGGCTTTGCTCATAGATTGTGTCGATGGCCAGATTTGTCCCCGTTGCGGACCCGGTGGCCAGCTGATCACAGCGTTCGTTGCCGTCGATTCCGGCGTGTCCCTTGACCCAGCGGAACTCGACTTCGTGTTTTTCGCACAGCGCCAGGAGCTGCTCCCACAAATCGATATTGACGGCCGGTTTACCGTCGGATTTGATCCATCCCCGGGCCTTCCACTTTCCGGCCCAGCCCCTGGTGATGCCGTTGACGACGTATCGGGAGTCGCTGTACAAAATTATGCTGCGGGGTGTTTTGAACCGGCTGAGCCCGGCAATGCAGGCGGTCAGTTCCATGCGGTTGTTGGTGGTGAGCCGGTAGCCGCCCGAGAGTTCTTCGCGTTGGTCGCCGTCGACGATGACCACGCCGTAGCCTCCCGGGCCGGGGTTGTTCAGTGCCCCGCCGTCGGTGTACATGACGATTTGTCCAGTCTTCGGGGGCCCGGGCTTCCCGGTGTCGGCCGGCGCTTTGCTCCGGGATGAGGCGCTTTTGGCCCTTGCCTTTCGGGGGAGGCGCTTTTGGCCCTTGTTGGCCCGGATAAATTCACGGGCCTCATCGATGGTGGCAAAGCCTTTATATATGGCGCCCTGAACGCCGCGGACCATCTGTTCGGCGCCGCCGCTGCCGAACCATTGGGTATAAATACCGGGAACCTTTCCCACGGCCACGGCGTAGTACTTCTTTTTTTGAGCCATTGTCTATTCACCTTTGACAGAGCAAGCGTGGCGATCATCGCTGCAACGCTGTATCACGTTTATGAACTGCGCGCCGTATCGTTCCGCCTTTTTTTCACCGATTCCCGGAATTTGAAGCAATTGCTCCCGTGTGGCGGGCATGGCCTGCGCCATCGCCATCAGGGTGCTGTCGTGAAAGACCACAAAGGGCGGGATGCCCTGATCCCTGGCAATGGCCAGACGCAGCTCCCGCAGTTTTTCCCATAAGGGCAGGGATGCTGCGGGCAATTGCCCCGGCGTGGCCCGCTTCGCCGTTTTGGGCTGTTTGGGAACCTGGAGCGGCAGGGGATCCTTCCTCAGCTCCAGGGTCTGTTCGCCTTTGAGCACGGTCCAGCTTTTGTCGGTCAGGCGAAACCCCGAGATGTCGCTCAAGTTCACCGACAGCAGCCCGGATGCAGCCAGTTGCCGGAATACCGAGCGCCACTGCGCGGCGGAATAGTCCCGGCCGACACCGAAGGTTTTGATCCGGTGGTGGCCGAAGCGCTGTATGCGGTCCGTAGTACGGCCCATCAGCACGTCGGCCAGATAGGCCGCCCCGAACCGCTGACCGGTGCGATAGACGCAAGAGAGAGCCATCTGCGCGGCGATGGTGCCGTCCCAGGTCTGAACCGGCTCCAGGCAGGTGTCGCAATTGCCGCACGCCGCGCTGCCCGGCTGCCCGAAATAGTCCAGCAGGACCTGCCTGCGGCACGTCACGGTCTCGGCATAGCCCAGCAGCGCTTCCAGCTTTTTGATTTGGGTGTGCTTGAAGCGTTCATCACCCTCGGACAACTCCAGCATCTTGCGCATGGCCACCACATCGGCGAGAGAGTATACCATCCAGGCGTCGGCCGGCAGTCCGTCCCGACCCGCGCGGCCGGTTTCCTGATAATAGGCCTCCACGCTGGCCGGCAGGTCCAGGTGGGCCACGAAACGAACGTCCGGCTTATCGATGCCCATGCCAAAAGCAATGGTGGCCACCATGACGAGGCCCTCTTCATTGAGGAAGCGCTTCTGGTGATCGAACCGGGTGGTCTGGTCCAGGCCGGCATGGTAGGGCAGGGCGGGCACTCCGCGCTCGTCCAGCCATCGGGCAATGGCCTCCGCCCGCTTGCGGGTGCGCACATAGACGATACCGGCCGAACCGGGATGCGCATCCTGCAGGAAGGCCAGCAGTTGCTGTTTGTCGTTGTTTTTCAATCCCACCCGGTAGCGGATGTTGGGCCGATCGAAGCTGGAAACGAAACATTCGGCCTTTTCAAGTTCGAGATTGGCCAGGATGCCCCGGCGGGTCTGGGGATCAGCGGTGGCGGTCAGGGCAATGCGCGGAACCTGCCGGAACTGGCGGGTGACGCCTGCGATGCCAAGGTATTCAGGACGGAAGTCGTGGCCCCACTGGGAGACGCAATGGGCCTCGTCGATGGCAAACAAAGCCAGGTGCAGCTGCTTTAAAAAGCCGATGCAGTGCGGGGTCGTCAAGCGCTCAGGGGCCACGTAAAGCAGATCGATGTCCCCGGAAAGGGCCTTTTGCTCCACGCTGCGGGCCGCCTGCGCGGTGAGGCTGGAATTGAGGAAGGCCGCCCTTACCCCGTTCTGGTGCAGGGCCTGGACCTGATCCTGCATCAAGGCGATCAACGGGGAGACAACCACGGCCACGCCCTGACGGATCATGGCTGGAATCTGGTAGCAGATGGATTTGCCGCTTCCGGTGGGCATGAGCACAAAGACATCCCGGCCGGCCACGACATGCTCGATGATTTCCAGCTGATGAGGACGAAACCGGTCGTATCCGAAACTGGTTTTTAAGATATCATGGGGGCCGCGAGGTCCGGCCCGGCGGCCATCCGCAGGCTTTTTGCCGTCAGTCCCGGCCGCGGGCCACGCATCCGGTGTGACAACATCGTCATTCATTGTATCGTGAAACGGGTCCTCTGCGGCCAGATAAACCCCAAAGTGGGTGCTGCACTGCGGACACGCGGCCGTAATACTTCCGTCCGGCGATAGAGCACCTGCGGCGGAAAATACCGCTTTGCATTTGGGGCATGTGATCTGCATGGTGTCCTTTGTTCAGGTCCAGCGGCTTGTACGGTTGTGAAAAAGCGGTCGCGCATATCTGACCGGCGTGGATCGGCCCGGATGACACGAAACAGTGGAATACAGCAGATACTACAGAGTGCCGTGCATTGCAAGCAATGGCGTGCCGGCAGCAGGGGGCATCCAGCCCATTGGATGTGGAATCGATCCTAATCGATATCTAACATATCTGTGGGAAGAAGCTCCGACGGCCTTGCGACGCATCGTATAGAGCCCGTCCCGAAAGCTGGCCGCGGTTTGCTTCTGGCCGGCCTATACCCAAATGGTCAGAGACCTGGTCCATGAATGCAGCACACTACTTGTCCAATCGATATGACGCCGTTGTCGTCGGCACGGGAGCCGGCGGCGGGACAGCCGGTTTCAGGTTGGCCTCCCGGGGCAAACGGGTCCTTTTCGTCGAACGCGGCCCGCTGTTTGACCATCGCGCTGTTTTTCAGGATGAACGGGCCATGCAGATCGAGAAACGGGCCGCCGACAATCGTATCATCGATTTCGGCGCTATGCGGGATCGGGCTTTCATCGGCGGAATCGCAGGGGGCAGTACCGCCCTTTACGGCGCCTGCCTGCTCCGGCCGGGGCAGAGCGATTTCAGCCCCGGGCAATATTACGGACGGTATATCGATCGTTCCCTGTGGGACTGGCCCGTTCCTTACGACACGCTGGCGCCGTTTTATGCTGAAGCGGAAAATCTGTACGCCATGGCCGGCCTGTCCGGCCAGGCCGTACCCTTTCTCCAACGGCGTTCCTCGGCCTATCCCGGGGTCCCCCTGCCGCTGCATCCCACCAATCGAATGCTGCAGAACCATTTCCGCAAGCTCGGGCTCCATCCTTTTGTCCTGCCCATGGGCATCGACCCCCGGTGCTGCACCCGGTGCCCCACATGTCCCGGGTACATCTGCCCGCACCAGGCCCGGGCTTCGAGCCTTGACCGCTGTGTGGCCCCGGCCATGGCGGATTATCATGCCGACCTGTGTACCGAAACCGAGGTGGTCGCAGTGCATACCCGTGGCCGTCGAGTGACCGGTCTTGAGCTGTGCGGCAGAAACGGCTCTTTCCGTGTGGCGGCCGATCTGCTCATCCTGGCCGCAGGCGCTATCGGCACGCCGGTGTTTCTGATGCAGCACGGGCTTACCGGCGGCAATGCGAATATCGGGTGCAACTACATGTTCCACCTGGGCGTTATATTCGTGGCGCTGCGCGTGCGACCCACCGGGGCCGGCGAAAGCTTTCTCAAACAACTGGGCCTGACCGATTATTATATACACCGCAGTGGGGTGCCCCATAAACTGGGCTACATCCAGCAAATGCCCATCCCGGGTGTATTGACCATGGCCGGGCAGCTGCCTTTTCCGCTGCCCGGACGGTTGCTGCAGATGGCCCTGGCACGCAACATCACTTTTGCCGGGGCCATTGAAGACCTGCCCCAGGCCTCCAACCGGGTGATGGTCCGGGGCGGTGGTATTGCCATCCGGCACCGCTATCATCCTTATGATATCTACCGCGCCCGGCTCATGCGAAACAGTTTCGGCGCCGTCATGCGCCGTATCCCGGCCAGTGTGTCCTTTTCCATGATTGCCGGACACGAGAAGCTGCATACGGCTCACCAGGTGGGGACCTGCCGCTTCGGCAACGATCCGCGCTCAAGTGCTCTGGACCGCGACTGCCGGCTCCATCACATGGACAATCTGTACGTTGCGGACGGCAGTTTTATGCCCACCTCCCTCGGCGTGGCCCCGGCATTGACCATTATCGCCAATGCACTGCGGGTGGCCAGTTTGCTGTCGTAACGATTTTCTAACGGTTTTCTAACATGCCGGCAATGAAAGCAGCGCAATGGTAGATTCAGGCACCGTCAACGGGCTCCCGACAGCGTGTGTTTAAGGAGAAAGGTTGATTGCCGCGGGCGCGGATAATTCCCGCTACAATGAATACACGGGTTTCGCAGGGCCGGGCTTTATGCCCATCCGTTGTGTATTGACAACGGTTTGCGGGCTGCAACGGCACCGTACAGCGCCGCAATTCACAAACCCAGGTCCACGGCGTACCCAGGTCCAGGACGCTTTCCCGGCATTTTTTAAGCTGTTCTTTTGGGAAACCCGAAGATTGGAGCCAGGTTCATGAAAAAAGTACTGATCACCGGTATCACCGGAACCCTGGGATCGGCCCTGGGTCGGCTGTACATGAAACGCGGCTGGACCGTATGCGGGGTCACGCGACAGGCGGCCCGGCACAACGATGTATGCCACGAATGGATTACCAGTGCCCAGGAAAGCGTCGAGGATGCCCGGGCGCTGCTGAAAACGGCGCCCGATCTGGTCTACCTCAACGCCGGCGCGATTGAAAAAGAAATTGGCCCCATGGGTGAACCCCTGCCCGGGGTCACCCGGTCCATCACCACCATCAATTACACGTTTCCAGCGTTGTTTGCTCTGGAAGCGGCCCAAACAGCCCAAAAAAATTTGGATATTATTGCCATCGGGTCCATTGCCGACGGCAGTCCGTCCGCCTTCGGCCCGGTCTACCACGCCTCCAAGGCGGCCCTGCATTTCTTTGTCCAGGGAACCGGTCCCATCCTGGGACATGCCAACCCCCACATCAAACTGCGGCTTTACCGTCCGGGTGCTATCCACGGACCGCTGTCCTGGGCCCCGGTCAATCGCCTGAACGAGAAAGGGCACAAAGTTCGCGCCAGGCGCTGCAATAATGCCCCTTCAGCAGATCGCGTCGCCCTTCATATTGAGAAATTCCAGAACAGTTCCAGGTGGATTGCCCATTATGACGAACCCGTCTCGTTCAAGTTCCTGAAATTCTTTTTTGCCCTGGCGCCCAATACCTACTGCCGTATGCAGCACTGGGTCTGGCGGCGGGCCAGCAAGTTCAGCCGGCCAAATGCAATTTGAACCTCCGGCCGCTGATTGCCCGGGATCGATCATGGGGCCAACAGCCCGTGCCCTGAAGCGCTTTCTGATGTCACTCCATTAAAAAAAGCCGTGAAGCCTGTGGGAGCGCGTCCCGCCGCTACCGCCGGCCCGCAATGCCGTCGCAGGACCTTGCCGACACGGAACCCGGTCGGATATTTGGATTTTCATATTCTGGCTGGATATACTATGCTCGCGCCCGGATGCTTCTTTTTTGCAGGAGGGTTGAATTTGAGCGGGTGCGCGATTACCGACTTGCCGGTTGCTTCGATTTTTAAAGATTTGCGGCAGGCACTTGACGATAATTGTTGTGCCGTGCTGCAGGCGCCGCCCGGCGCCGGCAAGACCACCGCTGTGCCCCTGAACCTGTTGGATGTCGGCTGGCTGCGGGGCCGCAAGATCTATTTGCTGGCGCCGCGCCGGCTGGCTGCCCGGTCCGCGGCCCGCCGGATGGCCTGCCTGCTGGGGGAGTCCGTCGGACAAACCATCGGGCACCGGGTTCGTATGGATACCAGGGTCGGACCACAAACACGAATCGAGGTCATGACCGAAGGGGTCCTTACCCGAATGCTACAAAGTGATCCTGCTCTGAAGGGAGTTGGGCTGGTAATCTTTGATGAATTCCACGAACGCAGCCTTGACGCCGATCTCGGGCTGGCTCTGTGCCTGGATATCCAGGGTGTGTTCAATGCCGAACTCAGGTTGCTGGTCATGTCGGCGACCCTGCAGACGGAAGCCATTGCCGCCGTGTTGGGAAATACCCCTGTTATTGCGGCGAAAGGCCGGTTCCATCCCGTCGAGACCCGCTATGTGGGGAGCCATACCCCCTCCGGCGCCATGGCGGATGTGACCCGGGCGGTTCTTGCCGCCATTCGGGAAGAACGCGGCAGTATCCTGGTGTTTTTGCCCGGTGCGGCGGAAATCCGGCAGGTGGCCCGCATGCTGGACGGCGCCGGACTGGGACGGCAGTGGCAGGTGACGCCCCTGCTGGGCAACCTGAGCCCGGAAGAACAGGACCGTGCCATATCGCCGGCGCCGGCCGGGCGTCATAAAATCGTTCTGGCCACATCCATTGCCGAAACCAGCCTGACCATCGAGGGCATCGCCATGGTGGTGGACAGCGGACTGCAGCGGGTTCCCCGCTTCGATGTGCGCAGCGGGATGTCCCGGTTGGTGACGCTGCCGGTGTCTCAAGCCGCTGCGGATCAGCGCAGGGGTCGTGCCGGCCGGCAGGGGCCGGGGGTCTGCCTGCGGCTGTGGTCGGAGGCCATCCAGCCAACACTGCCCGCCGCCCGCCGGCCGGAGATACTGGACGCCGATCTGTGCGGCCTGGCCCTGGAACTGGCCCTGTGGGGGGTCAACCATCCCAGTGACTTGAAGTGGCTCGATCCGCCTCCCGAAAGCACCTATAGCGCGGCGTGTGAACTGCTGCAGGCATTGGGTGCCCTGGACCGGCGCAACCGCATCACCGGGCATGGCCGCAGGATGGCGGCCATGCCGGTTCACCCACGGCTGGCCCATATGCTGCTGATGGCCCGCCGGGTCGGCCATACGGCGGCCGCCTGTGATCTGGCCGCGCTGCTCACCGAACGTGACCCCCTGCGTTTTGACCGCGGTCAAAACGAGGTCGATCTGCAGCTGCGCTTTGACGTGCTGCATGCCCTGCGCCAGGGAAAAGGGCTTCCCGGTTCCCTGGCACGGTTGAATCGTGCGGCATGCCGGAACATCATTGCCGTGGCCGATCGACTGCGCCTTCTGGCGGGCCGGGCCAGGGGCGGCAAAACGCCGTCGCCATTGTCCATCGGCCGCCTGCTGGCATGGGCCTATCCGGATCGCATCGCCCAACGCAGGCCCGGGGAGCGGGGGCGTTTCCTGATGACCGGGGGACAGGGGATTTGTCTGGACCCGGCAGATCCCATGGCGGCAGAAGAATTTATCGTGGCGGTTGAAACCGATGGCAACCGGCTTGACGGGCGTATTTACAGAGCCGCTGCATACGGGCAGGCGATGCTGGAAGAACAATTTGCTGCTGAACTGCGGTGGCAGGACCTTGTCGGCTGGGATGCCCGAAGCCAATCGGTGGCCTCCCGGCGCAAATTGTGCCTGGGCGCACTGACCCTGACATCGGAGCGGTTGGAGCAGCCGGATGCCGGGCAGGTGCTGGCCGCCCTGATAGAGGGCATTGCGCAAAGCGGCATGGATGCCCTGCCCTGGAACAAGTCTTTGCGCAACTGGCAGTCGCGGGTGTGCTTTCTCCACAGGCTTTTCCCCGAAACAAACGAATGGCCGGATCTTTCCGACAAGCGCCTGGTGCAGCGCCTGAACCAGTGGCTCGCCCCCTACCTGTCGGGAATGAGCCGTTTGCGCGATCTGGCGCAGGTGGATCTGCGGGGGGCCCTGGTTTCCCAGCTGCACCCTGACCGCCAGCGACGGATCGAGACCCTGGCACCGACCCATTGGACCGTTCCCAGCGGGTCGCGAATTCCTATCGACTATACGGGCGCGATCCCTGTTCTGGCCGTACGCCTTCAGGAGCTGTTCGGCCTTGAGCAGACTCCCGTGATCGCCGGGGGCCGCCAGCCGCTGCTTATCCATCTGCTCTCTCCGGCCGGCCGGCCAGTGCAGGTGACCCAGGATCTGGCCGGTTTTTGGAAAACAGGCTATCCGGCAGTCAAAAAAGAACTCAAAGGCCGCTATCCCAAACATTTCTGGCCCGACGATCCACTCAAGGCGCAGGCCACCGCGCGTGCCAAACCTAAAGGGAAATGAGGGGGCGCCCTTAACTTATTCACTCAACTGATATTCAAGGTTTCAGTGCACGAGGCGTCATCAGCGTGTGACCAAAACCACACGCTGATGACGCCGGTTCTTGAAAGCCGACAGTTGAGTTAATAATTAAGGGCGCCCCCCCGCGTCCCCAAAAAAACGGGGCCCCGAAAGGGGCCCCGTTCAGGGGGAGGTTGCACCTACAGTGCATGGAACAACGCTTGGCTAAGCAGCATCGATCTGGCGCCTGTCGGCCATGTCCATGAGGACGCGGTCGCGGGCCTTGTCAATGCCGAGGGCTTTTCTCTTTTTGTCGATATGGGCGATCATCTTGTGGGCCATTTCGTAAGGATCGGCGGTGAATCCCCATTTGCCCAAACCTTGCTCCTCCAGCCCCTTGAAAAGGAGTTTGTGGAACTTGGTTTCCTCCACAATGGGGAAGGTGACGCCGAATACGGTGTAGACGCCTGAAGCGACGAAGTACTGCCCGATGCTGATGGCCTTTTCGCTCATCCACTCGGGGGCGGCGCCGGCTGCCGGCAGATCGGCGATACAGTCTCCGAGGCCGCCGACGCGCACCATTTCGGAGGCGGCGATCAGGATGCGGCTGTTGTCCACGCAGGACCCGACGCCCAGACAGGGCGGCATACCCACGGTTTCACAGACCTCCTTAAGACCCGGACCGGCCAGGTGGGCGGCTTCCGGTGTGTAGAGCCCTTCTTTGGCCAGGGAAATCTGGGAACAGCCGGTCTGCAGCACGAGGACATCATTTTTAATGAGTTCTTTGACCAGCTCGACATGGACCCAGTCCTGTTTGACCCTGGGGTTGGTGCAGCCCACGACACCGGCCACGCCGCGGATACGGCCATTGATGATATTGTCGTTGAGCGGGGTGTAGGAGCCCCGGAAGGAGCCGCCCAGCATGTAGTTGATGTACTCGTGTGAGAACCCATGAATACCGGTATTGCGGATGTTGGGGATCTCGATGGCACCGGTGCGGTCCTTGAAGCGGGTGATGGCTTTGATGACCACCTCGTCGGTGCAGGCCTGCGGGTCGTGGTCATTGAATTCGATGTGGGTGGCGCCCTCGATGTGCGCTCTGGGATTGGTGGTGATCAGGGGGGTCTTGTAGCAGTCCGCCACAGCCACCAGGCCCTGCTTGATGCACTGAATGTCCACGCACATGACGTCCACGGCATTGGTCACCAGGATGGCTTCCGTGGACATGAAGTTGCCGGCATGGGGAACGCCGTGCCGGGACATCATTTCGGCACCGGAACAGCACATGCCCACCAGATTGATGCCGGCGGCACCGGCATCCCTGGCCGCCTGGACCAGGGTGGGCTCGTTCACCGAGACCAGCATGGATTCGAACATGTTGGGCTCATGACCATGGACGATGATGTTGACATGGTCTTCTTTGAGGACGCCCATGTTGACGTCCACGGCCACCGGGGTGGGGGTACCGAAAAGAATGTCTGAGATTTCGGTGGCCACCATGGAGCCGCCCCATCCGTCGGCCAGGGCCGTGCGGCTGCATTGTTTGGTGATGTTTTCATAATGCTGGTCCACGCCCATGTGGGTGCGGTGCATTAGCTCCATGATTTCACGCATCGCCCCGCGGGGCACGATGCCCATCTTGCGCCAGGTTTCCAGGGTTTTCGCCGGGACACGCTTGGCAAAAGGGATTTCTCCTTCCACCTGGGTATAGGTCCGTTCCAGTTCAGTGTAGAGGTCGGTGGCGATCTCCTTGACCGTGCGCCCCTCGGTTTCGATACCAATGGATTGGGCGACTTTTTCCAGTTTACCGACGTCCTTGATTTTATACTCGTTGATATGGCCGTTGACCACTTCGCGGAAAAGGTCCACCATGGCCATGCCGTGGTCGGTGTGGGCGGCGCTTCCGGAGGCCACCATGCGGGCAAAGTTTCGGGCCTGAATGGTGTCGATGGTGGCGCCGCAGACACCCACCTTGCCATAGGGGTCATTGGAATTGAGGCGGCAGGGGCCCATGGAACAGTGCTTGCAGCAGGCGGAGTTGGCCCCGATGGGGCATGCCTTCATGCTTGCGGCGCGGTCGAATGCAGTTTCGACACCGTCTCTGCGGGCTTTTTCAAGCATTTGCTGGGTGGCATCGCAAATGGTGAAATCAGAAACGGGAATGGGGGCTTTTTCGGGTTTTTTCGTGATCGGCATTTTTTCTCCCTTCGTGGAAAAGTTATTTAGCCAGATAAATTGGGTTTGATTTATTAGTAACAATTACTATTAAGGTTTATACGCAAATTAATAGCGTGTCAAGCATTGAAATTATAAATTGCATGAAAATTTCCGGAAATCGGATTGATGCGGAAATATTTTTTATTTCAATAGGTTAACAATCGGCGTCAAACCCGGGGCCGGTGGGGATGGATCGACCGCGATCAGGTCGTTTGCAAATTTTGACAAGCTGTATTAATGACATTCTTTGTGTTGCAATCTTGCACAGCTGGTTCTGCGCCCTGCAATCAGCGCATAAACATGGGTCGAAAGGATCATATCATGTCTGACAAGCCGGTTAAAATCTATTCATTGAGCACCTGCAGTCACTGTAAATCCACCAAGAAGTTACTTTCCGAGTGTACGGTCAAGTACGATTTCGTGGATGTGGATCTGCTCGAGGGGGAAGAGCGCAAAGCTATCCTGGCTGACGTTAAAAAGATGAATCCGAAGTGTTCGTTTCCCACCATCATCATCGGTGAAAAAGTCATTGTCGGCTATAAGGAAGAAGAAATCAGGGAGGCGCTGGGATTATAATGGATGCTGCCAAGCTAATGGATACCCTTAAAAAAGTCCAGGAGCCCAAGGGTTATTATTTCAGTCAGGACCCTGAGCATGTATTGGGGTTGATGGAGGCCCTGCTGGCCAACAAAGCGCGATACGGGTACATGGTATGCCCCTGCCGGCTGGCGTCCGGGGACCGGGAGGCCGACAAGGATATTATCTGTCCATGCGTTTACCGGGAACCCGATGTTGCGGAATACGGCAGCTGCTATTGCAATTTATATGTCTCGAAAGCCTGGAATGATGAGACAATTCCCCACCAGTACGTCCCGGAACGGCGCCCGCCTGAAAAAATGGGGTTCTAAATCGAAAACGGGGAAGATGTTTCCATCTTCCCCGCGGGTTGCCGGCGGTTGCCCGCATCATAGACACAATCCGCCCGATGGCGGGGGTGCCTGTGCTGCCCGCTTAATCGGCAAGCTTGGCGGCCACGGCCTTACCGTAATCCTGACACGCTTTGGTTCCATCCGGGGTGCCGATGACATGCTCTTTCAAGTTCAGGGCACCCAGATCGACCATGTCCATTTTAAATACATGCTGCATGGTGTCAAAAATCATCGGGCCTGATTCGCCGCTATGGGTGTAGGAGCAGAAAGCGCCCCCTATTTTTCCAACCAGGTTGGCTTTTTGGGCCAGAAACAGAAAGTTTTTCATGCCGACGGTCATGTCGCGGTGATACGTGGGGCAGCCCAATATATACCCGTCATATCCCTGCATGTCCGTTTCTTTTTGAATTTCGGTGGTTTTACGCAGATCGACATCCACGCCTGTCATACGGACGCCCTCTGCGATGAAATTGGCCATCTTCTCGGTCATTCCGGTCCGGCTGATATAGGCTACCAATACTTTATGCATTCATTCTCCTCCTTACTGAACGGTTCAATGTGCTTAGGTTTTGGACTGCGGGTGCTGTCCGTTATTTTTCGATGGCAAACCGTGCCAGATCCGATTTCTGAGGAACGAATTCTCCGATGGGGACCAGTTTTTTGTTGAATTTGGCGCAATCCACAATGGTATTCCACAAGGTTTCAAGTTGTTTTTTCTCCTGATCGCTTTCGGGAACGAATTCGACGATATTCTTTTCTACGCTGATTTTCATATTTCCCCCTCTATGGTTGGATGATTATGGTTCCAGTTGGGCTGATGATTCGTTTCGTTTATCGGTTTACGATAAAGCCAGAACCATGCCACGGCTAATAATTAATTAATTATATTTAAATTCTATTAAATTTCAAATTGTTGAACTGTATTGGGCTTATCCGGATGTTCCGTGAAACGCCTGCCTGAGACAGGGGTGTCTCGAGAAAAACGGACACTATCCGGTGTTCAGGCAGCGTGTGTGCAGGTGATTCAGGGTCAGGATAGCGGCAAACTGAAAATAGCGTGTCCGCTCGGGGCAGCGGTGCAATGCTAACCGAATTTATCGTAGGCAATCATTTCTTGTTCCACGCCCAGATCGTACAACATCTTTTCCACGGCCGCAACCATGGGCGGTGGGCCGCACAGGTAATATTCGATCTCGGTGGGGTCTTCATGTTTTGAAAGATAAACTTCGTTGGCCACCTGGTGGATATAGCCGGTATAACCTGTCCAGTGATCTTCCGGCTGCGGGTCGGACAGCGAAACAAAGTAACTGAAATTGTCGTACTGTTCGTCAAGCTGCGTGAACTCTTCATCATAGAACATTTCACTGCGTGAACGCGCGCCGTACCAGAAGGTGATGCGGCGGCCGGATTTTTCTGTGAGCAATTGGTGGCGGACATGGCTGCGCAATGGGGCCATTCCGGCACCGCCGCCGATAAAGCACATTTCCCGCTGGGTGGGTTTGGCAAAAAAATCGCCGTAGGGGCCGCTGACGGTGACGCGGTCGCCGGGTTTCAGGTTGAAGACATATGAGGAACCGACTCCGGGTGGCAGATCTTCTTTGCCGGGCGGCGGGGTGGCGATACGGATGGTAAACTTCAAAATATCCCGCTCAGCAGGAGCATTGGCCAGAGAGTAAGCCCGATTTACCGGCTCATCGGTGTGCGCCTTGAGGGTGAGCAGGTTGAACTGCTTCCAGGCGGCTTTGTATTTTTCGCTGACGCTGAAATTTTTAAAATCGGCTTCGTATTCGGGGATATCAATCTGGATATAGGCGCCGGCCTTGAAATCCAAATGGTCACCCGGGTCGATTTTGAGAACCAGTTCTTTAATAAAGGTGGCCACATTTTCATTGGACACGACGGTGGTCCGGTATTTCCGGATGTTGAAAATTTCATCCGGAATACGAATCTGCATGTCCTGCTTGACCTTCACCTGGCAGGCCAGCCGGATACCCTGTTTGCGTTCCCTGCTGCTGACCAGTGACAGTTCGGTGGGCAGGATGTCGCCGCCACCTTCCGTCACCTTGCACTTGCAGGTGCCGCAAGTGCCCTTTCCGCCACAGGCGCTGGGAATGAAAATTTTGTTTTCCACCAGGGCGCCCAGCAAAGTTGACCCCCCGCGGGCCTGGATACTTTTTTCCGCATTTTCGTTAATGAGCACAGTGCAGTCGCCTTTAACGGTGAGGCGGTTTTCAACCAGAAGCAGAATGCCCACCAATAACAGGACGACACCTGAAAAGACGCAAAGGCTGACAAGGAAGATCGTTGGGTTCATTAAAGCGTTATCCCCGAAAACAGCATGAAGGCCATGGCCATCAAACCGGTGACGATCATGCGGATGCCGAAACCCTCCAGGCCCTTAGGTACGTCGGCGTAACGCAGCTTCTGCATGATGGTGGCCATGGAGACGATGGCCAGCATCCATCCAATACCTGATCCCACGCCGTAGACCACGCTTTCAGCAAAAGTGTACTGCCGCTCCACCATGAACAGGGCGGCCCCCAGGATGGCGCAATTGACTGTGATCAGCGGCAGGAAGACACCCAGAGCATTATACAGGGACTGTGAATAGCGATCGATGACCATTTCCACCACCTGGACGATACCGGCGATGACGGCGATGAACAGGACCAGTTTCAGAAAACTGAGATCGGTCTGGGGCAGTCCGGCCCATGCCAGGGCGCCGGGGGCCAGCAGGTAGTGATACACCAGCCAGTTGGCCGGTGTGGTAATGGCCAGAACGAAGGTCACCGCTAGCCCGAGCCCCAGGGATGTCTGCAGGTTCTTGGAAACGGAGAGATAGGAGCACATTCCCAGAAAGTAGGCCAGCAGGATATTGCCTACAAATACCGAGTTGACGAAAAGGCTGATCAGGTTCTCCATTATTTATCCTCTAAGAGGGTGTGTTCCAGCCACACGAAAAGTCCGATCATGATAAAGGCGCCGGGCGCCAGGAGCATGAGCCCCATGTTTTGATAGCCGGCGTCATAGAAGCTTTGCGGGATCACGGGGTAGCCGAACAGCTTGCCGGCGCCCAGCAATTCGCGGAAAAAAGCCACGCCGCATAGAATCGACCCATAGCCGATGCCGTTGGCAATGCCGTCGGTGAAACTCCGCATGGGCGGGTTTCCCATGGCATAGGTTTCGGCCCGCCCCATGACAATGCAGTTGGTAATGATCAGGCCGACAAATACGGAGAGCTGCTTGCTGATATCGTACATAAAGGCCTTTAAACACTCATCGGCGATGATAACCAATGTGGCGATGACGGCCACTTCAACGATGATGCGGATGTTGCGCGGGATCTGATGCCGCAGCAGCGATATGGCCAGGTTGGAAAATGCCACCACCAGGGTCAGGGCCAGGCCCATGACAATGGCGGTCTTCAGCTGGACGGTCACGGCCAACGAAGAGCAGATTCCCAATATTTGCTTGGAGATCGGATTGGACTGCCACAACGCTTCGGAGATGGCTTTATAGGCGTTCGATTTGGCGATGCTGCGCATAATGCAATATTTCCGATTGGACAGAAGATGTTTTTATTTATTGAGCCCGCAAATACCTCGGATTCTTGTGACGAAACGCAATGGATACCGGTTCGTATTCCCTTAAAATGTCTTTAAGTCCCGCGGTGAGAAATTTTCCGGTCATGGTTGCGCCACTGATGCCGTCCACATAATTGGGGCGTTTGGGCTGTGGTACCACATCCTGCACGGCGCCCTTGGCGATGGCGATGGATGCGAAGTTGCCACTGGCATCGATGATTTTCTTGTTTTCGAAATTTTTTCTGAACCAGCGGCTTTCAATTTCCCCGCCCAGTCCGGGCGTTTCCTGATGCTTATAAACCGTAAAGCCCCGGATGGTAGCACCATCGTTATCGATGGCCAGGTAGCCCTGAATCTCGCCCCAAAGGCCCCGCGTGTTGATGGGGACCACATAGGCTTCGACCTTGCCCTGTTTGACATACAGGTACAGGGCCAGTCGGCTGGACGGGCGTTGTGCATCGGACAGAATTCTTCCGTCCCGGTCCACCCAGAGGCTTTTGACGTTTTCATTGTAAAGGGCTTCGACCTGATCGCTGGCCATGGTTTGGCCCTCTTGGATCAGGCCGAGGGCCACCAGGATGTTTTTATGGCGGTCCACCGCCATGTTGCGCTGCTGAAGGGGTTTCAAGCCCGTATTGGCCGCAGTCAGCAGCACACTGCAGACAATGCAGAGCATTGCGGCGAACATCAAAGATTTAATCGGACTAGACATTGGGTATTCGCTTCCTGATTTTACCCCTTACGACCATATGGTCGATGAGCGGCGCAAAAACATTCATGAACAGAATAGCCAGCATAATCCCTTCGGGGTAGGCGGGATTGAATGCCCGGATCAGCACGGTCAATACACCGATACAGATGCCGTAAATCCATCGGGCGGCATGGGTGTCCGGGGCCGACACCGGATCTGTGCTCATAAACGCGATGCCGAAGGCCGTGCCGCCCATGAGCAAATGGTACCATGGGTTGAGGCTCAGATAAGGCATGGCGCCGTTGCCGGCCAGCCAGTTGAGTGCGTAGCCCATTCCTATGATGCCGATGATATCGCCGAGAATGATACGATAACTGGCGACGCCCATGATGACCAGAGCCGCGGCCCCCAGCAGGCAAAGCAGGGTTGACGAGGCGCCAATACTGTCCGGGTAAAGCCCCAGGAAAAGCGTCCACCCGTCAAAGCCGGCTTTGCTGAGCGTTTTTTCCACCAGTCCGGTTTCCGGCGCCGCCAGGGCCACAACAAGGGGGGTGGCGGTTGTCATGGCGTCCACGGCCTGGGCCCCCTTTGAGGCCACCACCGTCCAGACGGCATCTCCGGACATCTGGACCGGATAGGCAAAATATAAAAATGCCCGCCCGGTAAGCGCCGGGTTGAGAAAATTGCGCCCGGTTCCGCCGAAGACCTCTTTGCCGATAACTACGCCAAAGGAGATACCCAAAGCGGCCTGCCACCAGGGTATTGTGGGCGGCAAGGTCAGGGGGAAAAGGATGGCGGTGACAAAAACCCCTTCACTGATGGGGTGTTTGCGGATGGTGGAAAAAATGATCTCCCAACCAAAGCCGAAAAGATACGATATCAGTACAAGGGGCATGACGGTGCGGGTTCCCAGCCAGAACATGGGCCACAGATCGGGCTGGCGACCGGCGGCCAGAAAGGCTTGCAGTCCTACGTTGTACATGCCGAAAAAGAGGCACGGCAGCACCGCCATGATCACCAGCATCATATAGCGCTGAACGCTCAGGCTGTCACGCGGGTGGGGTGATTGGGTGGTGATTTCGGCGGTGCCGAAGAATACGTTTTCAATGGATTTGAAGAACGGCTGCCATCTGGCCAGACGGCCGCCCGGTTCGAAACGTTTGCGCTGTGACAGAAACAATCGGTGGATGGGATTCATCTGGCTATTCCGCCTGCTCTTTGGCATAGGCTGCCTTTGCAGCCATAAACGTCCGGCTCAGTTCTATTTTAGAAGGACAAACATAGCTGCACAGACCGCATTCGACGCAATCGAGCAGTCCGTGCTCAAGCGATTCTTCAATCTCATCTGCGCAAATCGCCTTATAAGCCATATGGGGTAGAATATCGACCGGGCAAACATCCGCACAATGCAAACACGCGATGCAGGCCCGCCGTTCTCCGTGAATATTGCACGTATAGTTTAGGTTCCCGGGATTCAAGCGGGAGAGAAACGTTCGCGAATAAGTGGGCTTGTCGATGCCCGGGTTGAACAGCGCCAGAAATTCGGCCCGATCCCCCCGGGATATGAGGTTGAGGCTGGTTTCATAATGGCCCATGAACCCTTCGGCAGTGCTGCCGTATCCGCGCAACAACCCCCCCGCCACAAAACGAACATCGTCGTCCAGTGCATCCGCATCCACCAGATGCCGCAAGGGCACCCCCAGCCGCGTGTGATAGTGCCGGGGGGTCGGTGCTTTGCCGCCGCCCACCGAGACGATGCGGTCCACGGGGTATTTTCCCCGGGACAAAAACTGGGCCAGCAGCAGCAGGTCCTGGCCGCCGATGGTCCAGGCGCGGTTCTGGTCTGCACTCTTTTTGATATGATACAACAGGGTTCCCGGGTCGTCCGCCGGATAATCGCCGAACACCCGGTGGGTCAGCCACGGGTCATGCCCCTGTGCCGGTTGGTTGCCATCGGAAAACACCATGACCTGCCCTTGGGCTAATTTATCGAGTATCTTCAGACCGTAAGACATTAAATCCGCCCGATCCCGCAGATAGACTTCGGGTTGGGGCTGAAAGGGTTCCTTGGCACATAGGCTCACGATGATGGCCGGTGGCTTTTGACGCGGGTCCGGAATCCTGCGGAACGGCAACTGGCGAAATGTCCACCAGAGCCCCCCTTTTAGGATATGGTCCACCACGGCTTCTCTGGACAGCTCATTCAGGTCCTGGGGGGATACACTCGAAAAGGTGACGCTTTGCTCGTTGTCGCAGTCGCGATCGACGATAATGGCCTCGACCACCCGCCGTGGGCCAAATTGGATTTTGCTGACTACGCCCCCCGCCGGCGACAAGAACTTGATCGCGGGGTTGTGCTTGTCTTCAAAGAGGATAGAGCCTATTTTTACACGATCCTGCTCGGCCACCTTGAGCCGGGGTTTGACATAAGGGATTTTTTCAGGCAAAAATGCAAGCTGCGCTGGATCGGAAAGGCTGACCAGTTCTTTTGAGGGCGTGCCGGCCATGCGAAACCGGTAGCCTTTTCTGATATATACATCGTACATGTATTGTTCGCTTTGCTTTTCCAGGGTGCCCGATTAGAATCATTCGAATTGCAGAAACGCGGTGGTAACTTAGCATTTTTGGGTTTCATTTTCAACGTTTACATGGTAACAATTCCTAATAAGATAATCATAATAACAGGCGCGGTTTGTTTGGGCGGCACTTTTTGATTCTATACGAAGGAGACATCCATGGATCAATGTACACCCACTGTCAACACAGGTTTGCGTGGTGTCACCATCGCCAGTACCAAAGTGAGCGATGTGATCGGCGATAAGGGAAAACTGATTTATCGGGGCTATCTTGTGTCCGAACTGGCCGGCAATACCAGTTTCGAGGAAATTATCCACCTCTTGCTGTTTGAAAAGCTGCCCAACAAAAAAGAACTCGCCGAGATCAAGTCCATGCTGGTTGCCGAGCGATCCATCCCCGAGGCGCTGATTGCGGCCTTGAAAACGCGCCCGCCAAATGCCCTGCCCATGGATATCCTGCAGGCTGCTGCCGCCATGCTGGCCCACCATGACGCAGAGGTGACCGATCAAACCAGGGAAGCGACACTGCGAATGGGTATACGCCTTATCGCCAAGTTGTCCACGGTGCTGGCTGCCTGGGAGCGCATCCGAAACGGCAAGGAACCCATTGCGCCCGATCCGGAACTGGATCATGCGACCAATTTTCTTTACATGTTGTTTGGTGATAAACCGAATCCCGAGGTGGCGCACTTTTTTGATGTCGCCCTGGTGCTGCACGCGGAGCACTCCTTGAATGCGTCAACCTTTGCCGCCCGGGAGGTCGCTTCCACCCGGGCCCATATCTATGCCGCCATATCGGCGGCCATCGGATCGCTTTCCGGTGAACTGCATGGCGGGGCCAATGTGCGCGTCATGCAAATGCTGCTGGCCATTGGCAGCCCTGAAAAAGCGGAAGCCTACGTCAACCGTATCCTTGACGAGGGCAAAAAGATAATGGGATTGGGCCATGCCGTATATCAGACCGACGACCCCCGGGCGCATATTCTGGCACCCATGTCCAAACGCATGGGGGAGATGGCCGGCGATACCAAGTGGTATGAAATTTCGAAGATCCTCGAAATCAAAGGCAAAGCCGCTTTCAAAGAGCGCAAAGGGACGGATATTTACGTTAACGTCGACTTTTACAGTGCCTCGCTTTATTACTCCATGGGTGTGCCGGTGGATTTGTTCTCGCCCCTGTTTGCCATTTCACGGGTCGTCGGCTGGACGGCCCATGTCCTGGAGGAGCAATTTGCGGAGGCGGCGCCCAAGGCCATGCTCTATCGGCCGGAATCGGATTATATCGGTGAATACTGTGGACCGGATGAATGCGCATTTGTTCCCCTGGACAAACGTTAGGCCGGTCTGGTCATTTCAGGTCATCGACCCACACGGGGAAAGGATTTACAGGAATTGGTCCAAACCGATAAAATGCGCATGACCAAACAGCGGCGGCTGATCCTGGAAGAGTTGCGCAGAACCAATGATCACCCGACGGCCGATGTATTGTATGATCGCGTTCGTGTGCATATACCGCGGATCAGCCTGGGTACGGTTTACCGAAACCTGGAGATTTTAACGGCCCTGGGGGAGATTCAAACTCTGGAACTCAGCGGAAGCCAGAAACGATACGACGGTATCCCCGGCAAGCACTACCACATCCGCTGCCTGCACTGCGGTCGCTTGGACGATGCCCCCATTGCTCCGTTAAGCCGCCTCGAAGATGAGCTTTACGAAGCGACGGTTTATACCATCATGGGGCACCGTCTCGAGTTCATGGGGCTTTGCCCGGAATGCTCCAAGGATAAGGAGGCCCGCCGCATCGCCGAAGCGGCGATCAACGCTTCCCAGGCATCCACACCCAACTGACAGTCGGCATCCTGCCGCTGTTGCTATCCGGGGCCATATCATTTAAAATTCCAGCCCGTTATGCCTGGGGTAACAATTCTTTTTGGAGCCACTCCTTGACGATACCCTCGACTGCGTAAACACCCTTTAAGTTTCCATTTTCCTTTATGTATTTTTTCTCGATGGACTTTGGCATCCTGATGGCGGCGACTTCTTTGGCGTCATCGGAAGTGCGCCGGATCAGATAAACCATGGGCGGCTCTTTCCACGTGCTGACGACAAAATAAACGGTCTCGTCATTTTTTGAGCGGATCACGTAATTCCCACGGGCCCAGTTATTGCCCCATTCCAGGTAGAGCCTTACGGCTTCCTCCGGGGTCATTTCCCAATCAATGGCATCTATAAGATCAGGATTTTGCCTGATGGTATCCAGGGTAGTCATATTCATACTCCTTTCTTGATAGCGATGGTTCCTTTGAGGCCAACCATGGGGTCTGCTTTGTCCGGGTTGTGACGGTGATGTTCCGGCTCATGTCACCATCCCGATGGTTCACCGCTATACTATAAGCAACAAACATGCCTTTGCACGGAATTGCCTGGAAAGGGCAGGGCCTTCCGACCCGATGCTTTTCTACCGCCGCTTGCGTCTCAAAGGGCTTTGTGGTACGGAATATACCTAAACTTATTGTGGCGTTGCATCTACCCATCCTCTGCCGCGCACAGGGTACCATCACGGCTTGTTCGAATTGGAATTGGTCCAGCCAGCTGACTGCAGGTCATTCATCGAGAACCTACTGTCTTATGAGACAAGTATGTATCAAAAGAAAAACTGAGATCGCATGAATTATTATTTTGTAATTAATACAGCGAACTGAATTCTTTTTGCGTGCTGCCGTAATTTTCTGCCGGACTGAGATGTATCATGAGGCGCGCAAGCGGCCATTTCCTGATGGTTCTGTTCCTGACGGCGCTTCACCCTGAATCGTTGATATGCAAGGCTTTGCGCGGTCATTCGAATATCCGGTAGGATTGGCACAGGTTTTGATTGCGATAGTATTGCGAGGCCTATGGCGATACTTTATTTCTTGCAGGAGACGTTGTTTGGTGAGACCATGCGATGAAAATATCAAACGCACAATTCAACTGACCCAGGAGATGATTCGTTTGGCCGATCAAGGCGACGACGATCGTGAGGATACGGGATGCGGCGTCCTCTATGGCGTCCTTCGTGATTCGGCTTACAAAATTTTACAAATGGCAGAAAAAGAAAAAGGAAGACATCAGGCCAAAGGGTGGTGGAACGAATACAACACACCATGTGGCCACGATTAATCGGCCCATCGCCTGAGCAATTTAAACCTAACTTCGTAAGGAGGAGATGTTTTGACAACCTTAAAAGGATCCCAAACTGAAAAGAATTTATTGCTTTCCTTTGCCGGGGAATCCCAGGCACGCAACCGCTACACGTATTTTGCCGGTCAGGCCCGCAAAGACGGACTGGTTCAGATCGCGGATATCTTTGAAGAAACCGCGAACCAGGAAAAAGAGCATGCCAAGCGCTTCTTCAAGTTTCTGGAAGGCGGGGAAGTCGAAGTGGTCGGCGCTTTTCCCGCGGGCGTCATCGGCAGCACCCTTGAGAACCTGAATGCCGCTGCCGCCGGCGAACATTATGAACACACCGAAATGTATCCCGGATTTGCCAAAACGGCCCGTGAGGAAGGGTTCGATGCCATGGCCATGGTATGGGATGCTATTTGCGTTGCCGAAAAACAGCACGAAAAGCGGTATCGCGACCTGGCGACCAATATTCAGACCGGCGCGGTTTTCAAGCGCGAGAAACCGGTTGTCTGGCGCTGCCGTAATTGCGGCTACCTTCATGAAGGTCTTGTGGCACCGGAAATGTGCCCGGCCTGCGCTCATCCCCAGGCCCATTTCGAACTGCTTGGTGAAAACTGGTAGGTTTGTCCTGCCTGGCGAATTTCTATTAAAACCCTATATTTCTAGGAGGATATCATGACGGAGAGACTGGAACTTTATAAATGTGAAATTTGCGGCAACATCGTCGATGTGATGCATGCCGGCCCGGGGGAACTGGTGTGTTGCGGGCAACCCATGAAATGCCTGAAGGAAAACACCGTTGATGCCGCCGTTGAAAAACATGTTCCGGTGATTGAAAAAATCGAAGGTGGTTTCAAAGTGAAAGTCGGCAGTGTGGCCCATCCCATGGAAGAGAAGCATTACATTCAGTGGATCGAAATTATCGCCGACGGCAAGTCCTACCGTCAGTTCCTGAACCCGGGAGATACCCCCGAAGCCGTTTTTATGGTGGATGCCGCATCGGTTACGGCCCGGGAGTACTGCAACTTGCACGGAAACTGGAAAGCCGGCTAACCGGGGCTAAATGCGACCTTTGAAGCCTGCCCCGGATCACTTCAGTGAAATGGGGCAGGTCTAAAACAGAGATGAATATAAACGGCAGAAGGCGAACCAAGGGCCTTTATCAGGACAGGAGGTGATCCATATGGCCAGCTGGAAGTGTGCAAATTGTGGATATGAAATGGAGGCCGAGCAGCCTCCCGAAAAATGTCCGTCCTGCAAACAGTCGTGCGAATTTCTGGACAACAGCTGTTACACCCCGGATTGTGCCGGAGGGGCAACAGATCCGCGAATTAAATAGATCTCAACGAAATGGGCATACCGTTTGATTTTGATGGCATTTACGATGTGGGGCGGATGCCCGGATGGGCGCTATAGACCAGCCAAGGAGGAACGCTATGACGACACCGCAACATTGTCCCGGTTTTGAAAGCCACAAAAACTTGAAGTCATTTATTTGCAAATGCCCTGACTGCGGTCAGGAAAAAGAAATTTTTTCAGATGAATTCAACAAAGAGCACAAGTGCGCCGGTTGCGGCAAACCCATTGATTTTACCCAGTGTACACTGGATGGGGGCGTGTGATCACTGCCGTGCGGGCGTGCTGACGCCTGTGCGTGCATTCTATTTTCCATAAACCCGAACCTTTTCCCGGCCGGCTCACCATTCCCGCCGGCGTCATGCCGGATCTGCTCCGCTTCGGGGCGGACGCCGGCCCGGCAATCGATTGACGCCGAATGGTCTGTTGCGCCGGAGGGGCATTCATTGCCTGGGCAGGAGGATACCGGCTGGTTCAGCCATCAGCACGGATGAAGGGCAGCAGTATCACTTCCCCCTGAGGAGAATATCGATGGATCCTGTTTTTTTATCGCGTTTGCAGTTTGCTGCAACGACAATGTTTCATTTTCTTTTTGTTCCGCTGACATTGGGCCTGTCGGTGCTTGTCGCCTACATGGAGGTTCGTTATGCCAGAACCGGCGATGAAACCTATCTGCGCATGACCAAATTCTGGGGCAAGCTTTTTCTGATCAATTTTGCAGTGGGCGTGGTTACCGGAATCACCCTCGAATTTCAATTCGGCACCAACTGGTCGCAGTATTCCGCTTACGTGGGGGATATATTCGGGTCTTTGCTGGCCATCGAGGCGTCCGTGGCATTCTTTCTGGAGTCGACCCTGTTGGGCATCTGGATATTCGGATGGAAAAAATTGTCGAAAATGGCCCACGCCATTGTCATGTGTCTTGTGGCGGCGGCCAGCAACATTTCGGCGATGTGGATCCTGATTGCCAACGGATGGATGCAGAGCCCGGTGGGTTATGTATACAATAACGGCCGGGCGGAACTTAACGATTTTGCCGCCGTGGTATTCAACAAATTTGCCATTCTTGAGTTCCTGCATACCGTGCCTTCATCTTTCGTGCTTTCGGCCTTCTTCGTGATGGGGATCAGTGCCTATCATTTGTTCAAAAAACAGCATATCGATTTTTTTACCCGTTCGTTTAAAATCGCTGTGGTTTTCGGGTTGGTATCCTCCATTTGGGTGGTCGTCGAAGGCGACATGCACGCCGTGCATGTCACCAAAATCCAGCCCACCAAACTGGCGGCCATGGAAGCCCACTGGGAGACTCAGAAGCGCGCGCCCATGGTTCTGTTTGCCATTCCGGACGAGAAGAACGAACGCAATCTCATCGAAGTCGGCAAAGTCCCCGGACTGCTCAGTTTCCTGGGGCACCACGATTTCAATGCCGAAGTCACCGGTCTGAAAGATTTCCCCAAAGAGGACCGCCCCCCCGTGCTGTTAACCTTTGTTTCGTTTCGGCTTATGGTGGCCCTGGGCACCCTCTTTCCCCTATTGACCTTGATTGGATTGTTCTTGAAAAACCGTCTGGTGGAAAACCGATGGTACTTGATGGTGATGATGGCCGCCATTCCGTTGCCCTATATCGCCATCCAGGCCGGCTGGGTGCTGGCCGAAGTGGGACGGCAACCCTGGATCGTCTACGGACTGATGCGCACCGCCGATGCCGCTTCTCCCGTGGCCGGCTGGCAGGTGATGGCGTCCATGGTCGCTTTTGTGCTGGTTTACGGACTGTTAGGTTCCGTGGGGTATTACCTGATTGGCAAAAATGCCATAAAAGGGCCTGCGGCCGTCGAGGCGGCTTAACCGGAATTGCAACGTTCGAAAATAAAATCCATCTGCGAGGGACAAAATGATATTACAATCCATCTGGTTTTACGTGTGGGGCCTTTTGTGGGCCGTGTTTTTCATCACCGACGGGTATGATTTCGGCGTGGGAAGCCTTTATCCGTTTCTGGGAAAGAGCGACCAGGACAAACGGGTGATGATCAATTCACTCGGACCGCTGTGGGACGGCAACGAGGTTTGGCTGATCACCGCCGGCGGCGTCACATTTGCCGCCTTTCCTCTGGTTTATGCGGTGATGTTTTCGTCGCTTTACTCGGCGCTGATGCTGATTTTGTTTGCCCTTATCCTGAGAGGGGTATCTTTTGAGTTTCGGGGCAAAGTGGACAGCGCGGCCTGGCGCAGGCTCTGGGACACCTGCATTTTTCTGGGCAGCGTGGTCCCGGCCATTTTGTTCGGTGTGGCCTTCGCCAATATTTTTCAAGGTCTGCCCCTGGATGAAAACCACTTGTTTCAAGGCAACCTGCTGACCCTGCTCAACCCATACGGACTATTGGGCGGCGTGCTCTTCCTGTTCTTTTTTCTGGTGCACGGTGCTCTGTGGCTTTCCATACGCACGGATGGGGATCTTCAGCAGCGCGCCATCAAAACCGCCGGCGGATTGTGGCCGGTGCTGCTGATCGTGGCCGTCGCATTTCTGGCATACAGTGCCGTGGCCACGCCGTTGTATAAAAATTACCTGGCCCATCCGATTCTTTTTATCGTCATCCTGGCCGCGGTTGCCGGATTGCTGGGCATTAGACTGTTCCTGGCCAGAAAGGCCTACTTCAGTGCCTGGCTTGCATCGGCATTGGCCATTGTCGGCGCAACTTTTTTCGGCATCGTGGGTCTGTTTCCCAACCTGTTGCCTTCACGCATCAATCCGGAGTATAGTCTGACCGCTTTCAATGCCGCTTCCAGCCCACTGACATTGAAGATCATGCTGATGGTGGTCCTGCTGTTCATTCCCGTGGTGATTGTTTATCAGATTTGGAGTTATAGCCTTTTCAAGGGAAAAGTGACCCAGCAGGACCTGGATCTGGAAGAAGCCTATTAACGTTGTTTGAGCCGGGAGGCCATCGATGATCAAGTATTGGGCAGCAGTGATCCTGATTGCTGTCGGGGTATGCGGTGCGGCCGCCGTGGAGAACAAAGGGACTGAAATCATCAGTCTGGACGGCGGCAGCCGCGGAGCGGTGTCTTTTCCCCATCAACGCCATCAAAACGCGCTGGGTGACTGCAATGTGTGCCACGCGCTCTTTCCTCAGGAGCCGGGGGCTATCGTGCGCCTCAAGCAGGAGGGGAAACTGGCCGGCAAGCAAGTGATGAACAAGAACTGCATCCGCTGCCACAGGGCCGAGAAAAGGGCCGGTAAAAAAGCAGGCCCGGTGAGCTGCACCCAATGCCATACTAAAGGATAGAAATCATGTTTGCCCTCGGACTGCAAGGCAGCCCCCGCAGAAAAGGCAACAGCGATTTGCTGCTGTCCGAATTCATGACGGCGCTCGGCGACCGCGGTGCCCGCACGCAGATCATTCAGGTCTCCAAGCGCCATATCGAGCCTTGCAAGGAGTTGACCGTCTGCGAAAAAAAAGGCACCTGTCCCATCGATGACGACATGGGCCGCGAAATATATGCCCTCCTGCGCCAGGCGGACATTATCGTTGCGGCTTCACCGGTATTTTTTTATAATGTGAGTGCTCAACTCAAGGCACTCATCGACCGCTGCCAGGCCTTGTGGGCACGCCGCTACATGCTCAAGCTCAATGATCCGGGGCATACAACACGCCGGGGATTTCTTCTGGCCGTAGGCGCCACCAAAGGCAAGCAGCTGTTCGACGGGTTTCACCTGACCGTCAAATATTTTTACGATGCCCTGGCGGCCCGATATGCCGGAAGCCTGACATTTCGCGGGGTGGAAGGTCGGGGCGCCATTTTAGAGCATCCCGGCATGCAGGCCGATGTGGCCCGGGCGGCCGATGAACTGGTGCAAGGACTTGCCGGTCGTCGCAAGGTGTTGTTCGCTTGCCGCGAAAACGCCTGCCGAAGCCAGATGGCCGCAGCTTTTGCCCGGTTTTATGCCGGAGACCGGCTGGACGTGAGATCGGCCGGCAGCGCGCCCGCAGCGGACGTCAATCCGCTGATGGTGGCGGCCATGCAGGAGAGAGGCATCGACATGGGGTTTTCAACCACGACATCCCTCGAGGAAGCCGTGAATGCGGAAACGCCCGACGCTATCATCACCATGGGATGCGCCGAGCAATGCCCCGTCGTTCCCGGGGCCGAACGGATCGACTGGGACCTGCCCGATCCGGCAGGGCGGGATATGGAATTGATGCGCCAGGTCCGTGATCGAATCGACGGCATGATCAAGACGTATATTGATAACATGCAAAGACACCAATAGTTCAACCAACACAAGGAGGATACATTATTATGGACCGTTATGTGTGCACGATTTGCGGTTATGTCTACGACCCAGAACAAGGTGATCCGGATAATGGCGTTGCGCCAGGCACAAAATGGGAGGACGTCCCGGACGATTGGGAGTGCCCGGTGTGCGGTGCCGCCAAAGACGATTTCGAGAAAGAGTAGCTACCCTGAAACATCCGTTTGCCGCGATGCCTTTTCTGTAAGACCGACATGCAGAAAGGGCATTGTGCTTGATGCGCTGAATAGAAATGGTATAATCCGCTTCAGTGAAGAAGATTTGCCTTCTTAATTGTGGCGGGTGATACATTTTACGAATTCAGTCAATCCAAAGATACCAAGATGAGGGAAAACACATGAAACCCATTCAGATTGCCAAAGGAATTTACGATGTCGGCGTCAATGACTGGAACATCGATGACTTTCACGGCTACTCCACACCGCTGGGGACCAGTTACAACGCCTTTCTGATTGTGGACGACAAGATCGCGCTTGTGGATACGGTCAAAAAGCCTTTTGCCGATCAGCTGATCGCCAATATTTCCGAAATTATCGATCCGCGCAAGATCGACGTTGTGATCAGCAACCATACCGAGATGGATCATTCCGGCAGCCTGGCCCGCGTCATGCACCGCATCGGTGAAGACAAGCCGCTGTACTGCTCAAAAATGGGCGCCAAAAATCTGGCCAAGCATTTTTCCCAGCAGTGGAATTACCATGCCGTCAAAGAAGGTGAAGAGCTGAGTCTGGGCAGCCGCACCCTGACTTTCCTCGAAACCCGTATGCTGCACTGGCCGGACAACATGTTTACCTATGTCAAGGAAGACAAAATACTCTTTTCCAGCGACGCCTTCGGTCAGCACTATGCCGGTTTCGAAAAATTCGACGACGTGGTGGGTGAGGCCATTATGCCGCACGCCCAGAAGTATTATGCCAACATTCTCATGCTCTATGCACCGCATACCCTCAAGCTGATGGACAAGGTGGCCGAACTGGGGCTTGAATTCGACATGATCTGTCCGGACCACGGCATTATCTGGCGCAAGGACCCCGGCAAAATCATCAACGCCTATGTGGAATGGAGCAAACAGACCGCCAAACGCAAGGCGGTGGTGGTGTATGATACCATGTGGCACAGCACCGAGAAAATGGCCGATGCCATCGCCGCGGGCCTCAGCTCCGAAGGGATTGCCGTTCGTCCCATGTACCTGCGCAAGTGGCATCGCAGCGACATCATGACTGATGTGCTGGATGCCAAAGCGGTGATTGTTGGATCCCCGACCCTGAACAATAATCTGTTTCCCACCATCAGCGATTTCATGACCTACATGAAGGGTTTGAAGCCGCTGAACAAGATCGGTGCGGCCTTCGGTTCCTACGGCTGGAGCGGTGAAGCGCCCAAAATGATCACAGCGGAACTGGAGGCCATGAAGTTCGATATCATCGAGTCTGTGCGCCACCAGTATATTCCGGACGGCAATGCCCTGGAAGCCAGCTTTGAACTCGGCCGGGCAGTGGGCCGCGCCATCAAGGAACAGGTGCCTGAATGAAACGGCCTGTCGTCAATATCGGCCTTTGCACTTTGTGCATGGGCTGCGTGGAAGTCTGTCCCCAGGTGTTCGAGCACAATGAAAATGCCGGTTACATTCAGGTGGCCGACCTTGACGCTTTTCCGGTCGAGCTGGTGGACGAAGCCATCAAATACTGTCCGGAAGACTGCATTACCTGGGAGCAGGACTGATTCCAACCCGTTCCCTGAAAACCCGGTCCGCCTGTCCCGGGAGCAGAAAAGCGCACCGGGCGAGGGAAGATAAGGAGAAATCCGGAATGGAAAAAACTGTCCTGGTCGTTTTTAACGGCGACCCCATGTGTTTCATCCACGTATTGCTCAATGCCCTGGACATGAAGGCCAGGGACTACGATTGCCGCATCGTTGTGGAAGGCGCTGCCACCCAGTTGATCGCCCCCCTGGCCGGGGAGGACCATCCCCTGCACAAGCTGTGGGAAAAAACCAAGGCCGCCGGCCTGGTGGCCGGCGTCTGCAAGGCCTGCTCCCAGAAGATGGGTACCCTGGAGGCGGCCCGGGAACAGGGTCTGGCCCTTCTGGACGATATGAGCGGCCATCCCAGTTTGGCGGCCTACAAAGACCAGGGATACGACATCATTACTTTCTGATTCCAAATTTCGCAATCCGAAGAGATTCGGCGCGAAACAACCGACGTTGCCGGGCGCGATGCATCGGCCATTTCCCTGGTGCCGTCCAAAGGTCGACGTGCGCACCATAACCCACCGCAAGTTGAAAAAAGAGGTCCTGGCTATCCTGGGGTCCGAAGACCTGGATCGTGCCATCTCTATCTTATTCCGTTTTCCGGCCCGCCAGATCGTCAACCCCCTGTTCGGGCTTCTTTACAGTGGCGAACCCCTTGTCCGCTGGCGGGCAGTGTCTGCCATGGGCGCCGTGGTTTCCAGGCTTGCCGATGAGCAGCCCGAGTCGGCCAGGGTCATCATGCGGCGGTTTTTGTGGAACCTCAACGACGAGTCCGGCGGCATTGGCTGGGGGTCTCCGGAGGCCATGGGCGACATCATGGCCCGAAGCGGCCGCATGGCCGCAGAGTACGGCTGCATGCTGATTTCCTACGCCGACCCCCACGGCAATTATCTGGAACATCCCGTCCTGCAGCAGGGCGTCCTGTGGGCCTTGGGCCGCCTTGGCCGGCAAAAGCCCGAAATGATCCGGCCTTGTGCGAGCCTGCTGATTCCATGGCTGCAGTCCGGCGATCCCAACCACCGCGGCCTGGCGGCCTGGGCCGCCCAACCGCTGCAGTCACCAGCCCTTGTCGACCATCTGGATGCGCTGTGCAATGATCCGGATATCATCACCATTTACATGGATGGGCGACTCACCGACCACGTGGTCGGCGGTATAGCCCGAACCGCCCTGAACGGCCTTTCCGGCAGCCACGACGGCTAATTTTGTTTCTCTGCCGGCCTTTGCTCTCCTAAGGAGAAATTAAAGAGCGGGGCATTGCAGCAGCCCCAAAACGTGAACCTTCTGCTGCCCACCGGGGTTCTGGGGGAAGAATGCAACTTTGAACCCTGGCCGCTATGGTGACGGGTGTTCGGGTGAGCGTCTGTGGCCAGGTCCTCATCGGATCGTTCTTCGCGCCGAGTCAGGCTCATTGATAGCGCGATTGGCTTTTGATTTGGTCTGCTGACCAGTATTCCCTGTAAAATCGGCTTCCGTCCACACCCATGAAACGGTCGAGCAGTTTGGTTTCCGTCTGCAGCAGGTCGACCACCACCAGCCCGTCAATGGCATCGGAAAAATTGCGATCCACGTTAAAGGCGATGAACTGTCCGTTGAGCTTCAGGTATTGTTTGATCAGCACCGGCACCCGTTTGCCGTCGTCTTCGATTTCCGCCACCAGCATGGACAGATCGTCAATAGAACCGCTTGACAGGCGCCTGGCAATGTCGTGCATGCTGCGATTGGGCCATTGCCGCAAGGGGCGCCGCGGACTTACATATGCAGAGAGTTTCTTGCTCGTGCAGTAGCCCTGAAGAAATTTTACCATGATATGCTTGGACATCCGATGGTAGTTGTTGCTGATGCTCACCGGTCCGAAAAGAATTCGGTACTGGGGATGCTTAACCAGGTAGGTGCCAATCCCTTTCCACAGCAATGCAAGACTGTTGGGATGACGTTGGTATTTCGACCGAATGAAGGACCGGCCCAGCTCCATTGAGTGCTCCAGATAATGCAGCAGCCCGGTTTTAAAGCGGAACAGGGAATGGGTATAGAGTCCTTTACGGCCGAACCGGGACAGGATGTCGCCCGTGTCACCCATTCGATAGGCGCCCACCACTTCGGACCGGCTTGAATTCCACAGAATCAGATGACGGTAATAACTGTCGAACAGGTCAATATCCATGGATTTGCCCGTGCCTTCACCCACGTCACGGAAGGTTTTTTCCCGCAGCCTTCCGATTTCCCGCAGAAGATGGGGGATCTGCTCGCTGTCGGCGGCATAGACCGCCATCTGCTTGTGCCGAAGCAGACAATTCTCATTGGAAAGGGCGGCTATCTCGGCGGTCAACAGACTTTCAGGAACCGCCCCCACCAGTTTTTGGACGGGGGGACGGCAGGCTTCGGGCTTGGGGATTTTTTTAAGCAATGCTTTGGGTACGCTGCTGGTTCCTGCACGGTTGGCCTGAAAATAGGTTTTGAATCGCAGCCAGCGGATCAGATCCTGGTCTTCAGGATAGCACTTCATCCGCTCGCGAGTAATTGGCCGGCCGATGAACACATGCATCTGGGATCCCTGTCTGGCGATCAGTTCCCGTGCCAGCATGGCCGTACGCAACCGCGGATGGATCAACCCCATGAAATTAAACAACAGGCTGTTGCGCCCCGGCAAATATATGGGGAGCACCTGCGCGCCGCTTAGACGCGCCATCGCTGCTACATGAGCGCTCCAGGGCGGATCGATGATCCTGCGCTGCCGGTGACGATAATGGGACACTTCCCCGGCCGGGAAAGTCACCAGGCAGTTGCCTGCTTTCAACCATCGCAGGCAATCTCTGAAAGTTTTGGCATTGGCGGATACCGAGGATTTCCGGCCAAACGGATCAACCGGGATGATCGAATCACGGATGGGTTCAATATGATTGAGAAGATAGTTGCCCAGAATTTTGGTGTCCGGCCGAATCCGCTGCAGCAGGTCGCCGAGGACTATCCCCTCGATACCTCCGAATGGATGGTTGGCCACCACCACCAGGGGACCGTGGTGGGGTATTTTTGATCGGTCCCCGGAGGTAACCTGGTAAGTCAGGCCGCGCAATTCCAGGATCTTCGAAAATGGCGCATCCTGAGCCTTGGCGTTGACCAGATCGGTGTACCAGTCGTTAATTGCTTCAATGGACAGCAGCCGTTCCAGCGGCCGTATCGCCAAAGCGGTCAGCCGACGGGCCAGCGGTCGCCTGGGGAGGCGGTGGAATTGAATAAGGGGTGCATTGGGTGTGGGCGTCACGCTATGCGAATGGTTATCTTTCATGGCAGTATACCCTGTTGGCTGTCGCGTTGCCAGGATCCTGGAAGCCAAACCGGCGCGGGCCGCAAATCTAAGGCAGCGCAGCGTTGGCTTGACAGGTAATATTGACTTCCCACTGTTACCGGGGTGTTAAAACTAAGTTAAAAATCAATGAGAAATGATTGCCCGGGGCCGTTGTTTATACGAACAGCCGAAGTACAGGAACTTTCTATGGCTTGACCTCTTTCACTCCGATAGCAGCTGTGGGATGGTCCTGTTATCCGGATTGAGTGGGTACCTTTGCGGGACCTGTTTGCCCCATGGGCAAAAAGCCTGAAAGATGAAATGCAGGGGTCTAAAATGGCTGGCTGTTGATGTCGGGGGCCCTGAGGCAATTAATAAAATCCTAACAATCATGCATTATAAATAGCCCCATACGATATTGGCGGTGATAGATTATCACTGAATGATCCAAGCCATTCATAAAAGATGGAAAGTTATGGGCCTCTTCTTATTTAATGCCACAAAAGCAGACGGCGTCTTTTCGGCCATAGCCTTTTTAATGACCGATGAGAAAAAAACAACGATTATTGGAAGTTTGGCAAATAGTGGCCGTCAGTCACGTTCGGCCATTTATTTTGAGAGGATATGTCTTGAATGTTTGGCTATGGAAATGGCTGCAAATGAAGCGTTCGGGACAAAAAAATCGTTGAAGAAGGCAAAGGTGGTGGGTGGAATTTATTCAAAACTCTTCAGGCATTATAACAAGCTGAGTCCAAAAGTGGCTGATGCGTTCGGCGATATGCTGCCGCAAAGACTGAATGAGTATTCCAATATTCTCAAATCACAGGGCATTTCAGAGGCCAAAATAGCTCAAGCATTTGCGGATCATTGTAATATACCAAAAAATAGCAACACCATCAGCACTATTAATGCACTTTTTCTGTCAGGGTCCAATACATATCGAGATTTTTTTGAAAGATATTTCTAGAGTGGTCTCCATTCAAGATGCCGGTTCCGGGGGTTGCGGTGGACGGTTGCGAAACTGGACCCGCCCTGGATATACTCTCTGGAAGCTAAGTTTGTTCTCCTCCAATGGATGGGGCTCATCGACCGCGGGCCTGCCGCGGATTTTGCTGCGATATGGCCGACAATACTTTTTTGGGCTGTGTTTGACCAGGATACGGCTGAGCTTTTGGGCATGGACCGCTTCGTGTTTTCGATAAAAAGATATTTTCCGCATCAGTATTCATAGAATCAGCATATCAACCGGCAAGAAGGTCGGTATGGATACATGCAGATTCGGCTCGTCGCAAATCGGTAGGGTACCCACCGGATTAAAGGGGATTCGGAATGCGTTTGGCGCCGAGCTCTTCAATTCATACCTGAAAATGCTTTAAATTCCGGAATTCCAAGATAGATAGCCTTGCCATATTTTACACGCCTCCCATATTTGTGATAAATTAATATATAGCCATGCTCCGATTTAACTTTGCTTCAGCGAGGATGGAAAAATGAAAGAAGGCAAAATTCAACCGTATCGTTTGGGGATGGAACTTTCACAGCTTTTTGATCTGGAGAGCGACATTGACACGGCGCTTTCAGTTTCCATGACCAACCTCAATCAATTTATGGATTCCGAAAGGTCATCGATTTTTTTATTTCAACCAATGAAAGACCAGCTTACCATCTTTTCATCGCTTGACCTTGGAAAGAATGAAATCCGGATTCCAAAATCATTGGGCGTGGCCGGGTGGGTTTTTGAACACCGCAAGCCCGCAATAGTTTACAATGCCTATGAAGACAGCCGCTTTTGTAAAGAAGTGGATTTGATGACAGGGTTCCATACACGCAATCTGATTTGTACCCCTTTGATTGATTGCAGAGAACATTGTTTAGGCACACTTCAATCCCTGAACAAGAAAAATGGAGACTTTACCACCGAAGACCTTGAGTTGCTGAACTTTATCGCCCGCATGGTGGCGGTTGCCATTAACAACAGCAAACGCTATTCTGAAATCCTGATTACTAACGAAGCCCGCAAAAGGTTGATCAAACAGATCATCGGCGACATTGGCAAGGCCTTCGGGTAACTTTGTATCGTTGTGGCTTGATGATCAGGCCCAGTCCTGCCGAAGCCTGTAATGCAAGCCCCCGCTTTACGGGGCCGATAGCACCATCAGCGTTTGCAACCGGCATGCCCGGTGATATGTTTGATTAGCACGCAGAATATCGCTGCTTTGATGAAACCGCTGTTCGGGGATGCGGGTTCAATCCCTAATCCCGGTTCCGGGGGTTCCGACGAGGGGTAGTGAAAAATCGCCTGCACAAAAACGGCATGAGCCTAAAATGGGGGCAGGATGTTAAAATAGCTTGCTTTTGAAAATAAAGATGTTATTGTAGGGCCTTCAACAAGGCTCCGCACTGGATTTACGGAGCGGTTTTTTTCTGAAGGACATATCTTTTCATGTGTTGCATCCTCCAGTCTAAAATTTTGAGCATTTTAACGAAAGGAGGATGTCACCATGACCGAAGGAATTGTCAAGTGGTTTAACGACCAAAAAGGGTTCGGCTTTATCGAGCAGGAAAACGGACCCGATGTATTTGTTCACCATTCAGCCATCAACGCAAGCGGTTTTAAAAGCCTCAACGAAGGCGACCGGGTTACCTTTGACATCGAGCAAGGCCAAAAAGGCCCTGCCGCTGTAAATGTTACCGTCAGCTAAATTTAGATAGCTTTAAAAAGGGGCAAGCCTCCACGTTCAGGAGGCTGCCCCTTGTTATTTTATTTAGTGGTTTCCGCACACTTTGCTCTCGCCTTTTGGAAAGCGTTTCGGCCACCTGGCATGCCATGGGGTGTTCATTCTGCGCCTTGATCCAAGTCTGCCCTCTAATGACGGTGCGGCTTGCCTTTCCGTCGATAATTAAGCGAAACAATGAAAGCTGAAAGGTCTCTAGCATGAACATCTATCTGGGAAATTTATCATTTAGCACCACGGAAGATACCTTGACGGCCTTGTTTGGCGCGTTTGGAGAAATCAAAACCGTAAAGGTGATCAAAGACCGGTTTTCAGGCAAGCCAAAAGGTTTTGGTTTCATCGAAATGCCCAGCAATTCCGAGGCCGACCAGGCGATCAAGGCATTGAACGGAAACCGGATCGACGGCAATCACATCACCGTCAGGCCCGCAGATTCGGGCGGAAAACGACGAAAGAAACGCCCCTTTCGCAGAAGGGGGTATTGAATCAACCCCATGCTTATTTTATTAGAAAGACGATCATTTGAATTTTAAATCATTTTTATTTTCCCCCCCTATCGCGGCAGGGATAGCAGCCGCTGGATATTCCACCCCGACACCCATACAGGCCCAGGCCATTCCAAAAATCATGCAAGGCATTGATTTGATGGGACTGGCCCAAACCGGAACCGGAAAAACGGCCGCCTTTGCGCTGCCGATTTTGCATCGGCTGCTGGACGGTCGGCGGGGGGGCGTACGTGCCTTGATCGTTGCCCCCACACGCGAGTTGGCCGAGCAAATTCACCAAGCCATTCAAACCCTGGGCGCCGCAACCGGCCTGCGCAGCGTGACGATATACGGCGGCGTAGGAATTGGACCGCAAGTGCAGTCCCTGAAACGCGCCGACATTGTCGTCGCCTGCCCGGGGCGGCTTCTTGACCATATCGGCCGCCGAACCGTCGACCTTTCCCGAGTGGAAGTCCTTGTGCTGGATGAAGCCGATCAGATGTTCGATATGGGTTTTTTACCGGACATTCGCCGAATTTTAGGCCACTTGCCGAACCGGCAGCGTCAGACGTTGTTGTTTTCGGCCACCATGCCGGCTCAAATCCGCCGTTTGGCTGGCGATATCCTGCAGAACCCGGTTCGTGTGCAGGTGGCCCACGACGCACCGGCAGACACGGTCAGCCATGCCTTTTACCCCGTGCCCAGGCATTTGAAGACTGCGCTCTTGTTGCGACTGCTGGGCAATACGCACACGGACGCCGTTCTGGTTTTCACGCGGACCAAACATCGTGCCAAGCAGTTGGGCGGAAAACTGACCAAGGCCGGCTATCGTGCCGCTTCGCTGCAGGGGAACCTTTCCCAGGCGCGGCGTCAGGAGGCCATGAGCGGCTTCAAATCAGGAAAATTCCAGGTTCTGGTGGCCACGGATATTGCCGCTCGCGGCATCGATGTCTCCAATGTCTCCCATGTGATCAACTTCGATATGCCGTCCACATCCGAAACCTATATCCACCGCATCGGCAGGACCGGCAGGGCCGAACGCAGCGGCCAGGCGTTTACCCTTATAACCGATGATGACAGCCAGATGGTGCGGGCCATCAACAAAGCCATCGGGGCGCCTGTGGAGCAGCGTACTCTGGTGGATTTCAATTATCACACTGCATTGACAGCGGTCGCCGGTGCTCCCGGCTCCCGCAAGACAATTCCGCCGGCAGGCGCAAGACCCGCCCGCAAAAAAAAACATCGGGATGCCAAAGGGGCGTTTGCCTGGCTTTCACCGCAAAAGGCGAGGGCCACCGGAGGGGCGGGGTTGCGGTAATCATGGCCTTTTCGGTGGCAGTGAACCGTATTCAGGCCACATCGAAGAGGGCGCAGGTGTTGTTCCAGACCGTGGCCGCCAATGACTCAGGGTCCGTTTGCCTCGTTTCGGCCAGTTTGAACAGGACGGTGCGCACAAAAGCCGGTTCGTTGCGGCGAAATTTGTTGCGTTCCGGTGTCGGCGTCAGATAGGGGGCGTCGGTTTCAACCAGCAGCCGGTCGGCGGGAATTTCCGTCACCAGGCGACGCAGTTGCCTGCCCCTGCTTTTGATGGTCAGGATACCCGTGACGCCGATATACAGGCCCAAATCCAGGTATCCCTTGAGTTCGTCCGGTGTCCCTGAAAAGCAGTGCACCACCCCTTTGCGGTCGTTTTCCCAGTTGGATCGCAGAATATCCAGAAAACGCCCCTGAGTGTCCCGCTCATGGAAGATCAGGGGCAATTTGAGCGTTGCGGCCGCTTCCAATTGGCGTGTGAACCACCGTTCCTGATCGTTCCGGGGGGAATACATGCGGTTAAAGTCCAATCCGGTTTCCCCCCAGGCCTTGACCTCGGGGTTTGACGCCAGGTCAACCAGCGCGCTAATCGTATCTTCGCTGCAGGTGCTTGCGTCGTGGGGGTGAACGCCCACTGCGGCGATGATTGCCTGCCACGATTGAGCAATGGATACGGCTTTTTGAGAACTTTCCAGATCCACCCCCACCACCATCATGGCGCTTACGCCGGCATGCTGCGCCCGCTTGATCACCGCATCCAGATCCTGGTCATAGGAGCGGTCATCGAGATGGCAGTGACTGTCAAAAATATTCATCGGGGCTGGTTTCCTCAATTCCATAAACAGTAAAAAGTGCGCATGCCGGAAGTGGACACGACGGTGGACCTAATCCGCATCGTCCAAAAGTCCCGACCGGGCATAGAGATCAAAAAAATGATGGGTCGGTCCATGGCCTTTGCCGATGTCCAGGGAATGTTCAATGGCGCCGCTGATATAGGTTTTCGCTTTTTTAACGGCATCGAAAAACGCATTGCCTCTGGCCAGGTAGGCGGCGATTGCCGATGAAAACGTGCATCCGGTGCCGTGGGTGTTGGGAGTGTCCATGCGAGGTCTGCTGAGCTGCTGAAATGATGTGCCGTCGTATAAAATATCGGTTGCCAGGGCGCCTTGCATATGCCCTCCTTTGATGACCACTTTGGCAGCGCCCAGAGCTGCAATCTGTCTGGCGGCATCTCCCATCTGCGTCAGTTCACGGATCTCGCGGCCCACCAGTTTTTCGGCTTCGTGGATATTGGGGGTGACCACTTCCGCCAAAGGGAATAACCGGCGGATCAAGGCCTTTTGGGCGTCCCTTTTCAGCAGGGCATACCCGCTTTTGGAGATCATTACGGGGTCCAGTACGATGGGGGGCCGTGCCACCGCGTCAAGGGCATCGGCAATGGCTGAAATAAGGGGGACGCTGGATACCATGCCGATCTTGACGGCATCAATGACAATGTCGTCGAACAGGCAGCTGATCTGGTCATGAACGATCTGCGGACGGATTTCCTGGATGGCGCGGACCGTCCGGGTGTTTTGCACGGTCACGGCGGTAATGGCGCTCATCCCATATACGCCAAGGGCCTGGAATGTCTTCAGGTCGGCCTGAATGCCGGCACCTCCCGAACTGTCCGAGCCGGCAATGGTCAGCGCCACCCGGAGGCGATTGGATGGGTCGGTCAATTGTGCTTTCCTTTCAACCTACAGGCCGCATGCGCGGGCCAGATCACGAGCTGCACTGCGGGGGTCCCGTACACGGCTGATGGCACTGATAACAGCAACGCCCACAGCGCCCTGTTCGAAGCACTGGCCGGCGTTGGCCGCATTGATGCCGCCGATGGCCACCACCGGGAGAATGGATTCTTTGACCACCGTTCTGAGCAGTTCGAGCCCGCCCTCGGGTTTTGCATCGCTTTTGGTGTCGGTGACAAAGATCGGCCCGCAGCCGATGTAGTCGCAACCGTCCAGGTTGCTGCTTTGCAACTCCTCCATGGATGAGACGGACAGGCCCACCAGCGCGTTCGGCCCCAGGATTTTTCGGGCCATCTGGGGCGAATCGTCCTCTTGCCCCACATGCACGCCGGCGGCTTCCACCGCTTTGGCCAGCAGGATATTGTCGTTGATGACAAGCGGGACATGCAGCTGCCCACAGGCATTGCCAACGGTCCGAACTTCATCGTAAAATTTCAGACTAAAATGCTTGTTGCGGTACTGGATCATAGTGGCTCCGGCGGCAAGGGCGATATCCACTTGTTCGACAACACAGATGTCGGCTTTACCATCGTCTGTGATAAAGTAAAATTTGAGCAACTCCTCCATGGTTTGCATTGTAATTTCTCCCCTCATGCTGAAAACATGTTGTGCCACTCAATGAAACGATCCGCCTGTGCTTTTCCGTACCGCTGTATATCGGCAATGATTCGTTCTATACTGTGTTCGTGCGTACCATTGGCTTTGGAAAAAAATTTATCGGCATAGCAAACGATAATTTCCTCGAGGGTAATGGGCAACATATCACGCGCCGGCAGCGGAAGTCCATTGGACAGGATGTCTTGCCTGGAAATGCCTGCACCCACGTGCCGTTCGCATATCAGGGCGTGTTGCCGGAGTCCATGCCGCTCCAACATCTCTCTTCCGATGACGCCGTGACAGATGTACGGCTGCCTGCCGCGGCACTGGGTTCCGGCAGCGCCGGTTCGCAGGATGCCGATGTCATGGAGCATGGCCGCCTGGGAAATGAAATCCAAGTCAGGGGCCAAGTGAGGCACTTTCTCGGCGACGGCCAATGCCTTGTCACGAACTTGTTCGCTGTGTCGCAAGAGGACCTGCGTTAATTTGTCCCCGGGTGGATAATACAAGTGAATGATGTCAATTGGGTTCATTCCAAATCCTACGCCGCACCGGAAAGCAAAATGCCTTCGATAAAGGGCGTCAGGTTGCCGTCCAGCACGCTGTTGACGTTGCCTACCTCAAGGTTGTTGCGGTGATCCTTGACCATTTGGTAGGGATGCATGACATAGGAACGGATCTGGCTGCCCCAGGCGATCTCCTCTTTGCTGTCGTGCACCTGCTGCATCTCCTTGTCCTGTTTCTGCTGCTCGTGCTGATAGAGCCGGGAGCGCAGCACCTTCATGGCCATCTCCCTGTTGCGGTGCTGGGATTTTTCCTGCTGGCACTGGACCACTATCCCGGTGGGCAAGTGGGTTATGCGCACGGCACTGGAGGTCTTGTTGACATGCTGGCCGCCGGCGCCGCTGGCCCGGTATGTGTCGATGCGCAAATCTTTTTCTTCGATGTCGATGACAATCTCCTGGTCGACTTCAGGGTAGACAAACACCGAGGCGAATGATGTCTGTCGTTTGCCGCTGGCATTGAACGGGGAGATTCGGACCAGCCGGTGGACGCCGATTTCAGTTTTCAGATAACCGTAGGCATATTGGCCCTTGACGGTAAATGTGACGCTTTTGGTGCCGGCTTCGTCTCCCGGCTGCAGGTCAATGATATCCGTATTGTATCCGCGCTGTTCGGCCCAGCGCAGGTACATGCGAAGCATCATTTCGGCCCAGTCCTGGGCATCGGTGCCGCCGGCGCCGGCATTGATGGAGACAATGGCGTTGTTGGCGTCCAGTTCCCCATCCAGCATCATATCAATGGAGAACTTGTGGATTCGATTTTCCAGTCCTGTCGCCTGATGCTGCACCTCGGTCAGGGTTTGCTGGTCGTCTTCTTCCAGCGCCATAGCCAGGAGCAGCTCGCACTCTTCCAGGCTCGTCGATAGGGACTGGTAGGCCTCCATACGAGAGGTGAGAAAGGTGCGTTCTTTGAGTATGGGAGTGGTTTTTTCGGGCGAATCCCAGAACGCCTTGTGGGCGATGCAGGCCTCCAATTCGTTCAGGCGCTCTCGTTTGCCGGCTAAGTCAAAGACAATCTCCGAGCTGGGTGAGCTGGGTGCTGAGATTTTTCAGGAATTGTTTGATTTCTACAGACATATGAGAACCTCCTGTTGCCTATTGATTGTCTTCTTAATTTGGCATAAATTTTTAAAATGATCAACCATTTCAGACCGTTTTCAAAATCGGCCCAACTGCTTGAGTTTGATGTTTTTACTGCAGTTGTCCCCCCCCGGCGATGCCATCTTTACCGGAAAGGGCGGTTGCGGATGACGTGCCGCACCATCAGGGCAGCCAGGAAGCTGAAGGTGGCCAGTCCCAGCGGCCAGTCGCCCCAGCAGCTATATCGGGTGAGGAATTTCAGCATCGCTACCGGTGCGGTGGCCGTGGCCTGGTGATACAGGGCCGTGGCCTGGCTGATTCGGCCGCAGGGATCAATAAATCCGCTGATTCCGGTATTGGCCGCCCGGGCGACGGCGCGCCGGTTTTCGACGGCCCGCAGAACAGCCATTGAAAAATGCTGGTATGCCGCGCTGGTGCGGCCGAACCACGCATCGTTGGTAATGTTGACCAGCAGTTCGGCACCGTTTTGCACCATGGACCGGGACAATCCGGGAAAAATGATTTCATAACAGATGAGCATGCCCACGCCGCGGTCTTCCCACTTCAGGGTGCTGCCTTTTCGGCCGGGCCTGAAATCTCCGACCTGGGCGACCATTTTCTTGATAAAAGGCAGCCAGCGTTTGAGCGGGACATATTCGCCGAAGGGAACCAGATGGACCTTGTCGTACTTGCCCAGGGATCGGCCATCCGGTGACATGAGAAATGCACTGTTATGGTAAATCAAGCGGTCATCCGGAGAAGCCACGGTTGGACTGCCAATGATAAAATAAGCATGGGTGGCGCGAATGCCTTCCAGGACCATATTGGTCAGAATCGGATCTTCGAGAAAATAAAAAGGCGTGGCCGTTTCCGGCCATATGATCAGCTCGGCCTGATCGGCGGCCGCCTCAAGGGACAACTGCCGGTATTTGACCGTGGTCAGCATTTGAAAACGCGGGTCCCACTTCCGGGCCTGATCGATGTTGCCCTGCACCACACCAATGGTTTTATGCGGGGCTGCCGCTGCAGCCCGATCGACGGTGCGGATACGGATCATGCCGTATCCAATGGCACACAGCAGCAGTGTGCCCATGGCCGCTGCGCTGAGCTTGACCAGGGGTTTGGAAACGGTATATCCCTGCCAGTCTTTCTTCAGCCAGTTCAATAGTGCCAGGGTCGCCACCCCATTGACCAGGACGATCAGACCTGAAATGCCGTAGACGCCGAAAAGATCGGCGGATTGGATGATCCATAAATGATCGTACAAACTGTATCCCAGCAGCTCCCACGGGAATCCGGTGAACAGCCAAGTGCGCAGCATTTCCAGTGCGATCCAGGTCAGCGGCGCCTGGACGGCCAGCAGGAGCGGTTTGGGGCGGATCCAGGCCAGTGATGCGCCGAAAAGTGCCGGATAGAGTGTAAGGTAGATACTGAATAAAAACAGGACCAGGACTGCCTGGGCCATGGGCAAATGACCATAGGTGCTCATGGTAAATGCGGTCCAGTAGATCAGGCCCAGATTGTGAACCAGGCCACAGGCGAAACCGAGCCGGAAACCGCCCTGCCAGTTGGATTGGCGAATGGCGACCAATAACGGGACAAGTGCGACGAAAGCCACCGCCCCCATGTCGATCTTAGGGAACGCCAGGGTGAGCAGGAGCCCGCTGAGCACGGCCAGAACGATCTGACGGTAGTCGGTTTGGATCTGTTTCCATATACGGTGCATGGCTTTTCGGAACCAAAACCAAAACGTCATTCGCCAACCACAAATTGCTGGACGATGTCGAAAAGGTCTTGGAGCACGAAAGGTTTGGCCAGGAAAGCGTCGGCGCCAAGTTCTGTGGCGGCGGTCTCATCCGCCGGATTGGCTGACATGCAGACAAAGATGATATCTGGATGGTTTTTTCGGGTGGATTTCAACAGCTCGAATCCGCTGATTTCGGGCAGCTGAATTTCGGACAGCACAATATTGACAGTGCCCCCGGCCTGAAGGTAGGCTTTGAATGCCTGACCGTCTGCAAAGGCCATTACTTCGCGGTTGACACTGTACATCATGACATTGACAATGAAATCCCTTGTCAACTGGTCGTTTTCCACCACGGCGATTTTTACATTCGGTACGATAGCAACCTCACGCGACTTTAAGAAATTGTGCATCGCCCAATTGGAGGCGATCGGAAAGATACTCGCAAATATGATCAACGTTTTCTGACATGGCCCTGCTGCGGAAGCTGCCTTCGGATTTGCCCTCAATAAATGCGTTTAGCATGACTGCCAGTAACTGGGCCCTCTGGAGAAAGAGATGATCCATCTGTTTTTGCGGCCGCGATGCCTGGCGCGACGGTTTGTTTTGACTGGGCCGATACCGGCGGCTGCCGGTGCGAACGACGGCTTCATAGAAAACAAAACGGGCGTTTCGGGCAATTGCATTTTTCCGGAATTCGCCCAGCGGATACCCCTTCAAGTAGGCCTTGGCCATGATAATCAGCAGTTGTAACCGGGATACCAGCAGATCGTCCGTTGTCATGGGTCGCATTTCCTGTTCCGCAGCGCCGTACCGGATCATATAACTCCTTTGTCCTCCGCTAATGAGGAAAAATTCCACACAGTATTAATTGTACTACTCATATTCGATGCAGGGGCTTCAAGTCAAGGGAAACCGGGAATGTGTCTCGCGAGGCGCAATCATAATGATACATAATGAGACAGCTTTTTGTGGCTCCGGGACCCTTATCGGGTTCCTGTCAACCCAACCGAATGAAAATACAGGTAAAATTATGGACTGTCGCTGCCAATGGGATGGCACGATTATTGACTATTCATTTTGTGGTGCCCTTTACAATGAACAACGGCAAGGAGGTCATACCTATGGCGTGCCCCATATGCAAGTCGGACCAATTTTTCGTGAAAGACCCCGATGATGATTATGAAATTTTTGAATTCCAATACAAAAATGGCGAAATTCGTTTTGCGGATGCCGGCGCAGAAGCCGGGGGCGCTGAAATTGGCGAAAAACGCGAAATCTATTGCCAGCGTTGTGCCTGGCACGGAAAAAAAGGCGCTATTTAAAGCTCAAGCTTTTTTTCCGGATGCCGATATGTCTTCTGGAAAATAGACTTCTTGGTTGTGCGTGCATCTTTTCTGCTGGTGGACTTCAACACAAAACCAATTTGATATTGAAAAATGAAAGTCGCACCGGAAGAGAACAACGGCAATGCAGGGGTCTTTTTCTTTTAATGCGGGCCCCAAACCCTTCTCGGCAAGCTCTTGCGGTTTCCAAGAATTTCTGGATTTCTGTGCAAGAATGTGCAATTCAAACCCTCTTATAGCTTATGGATGCAGGTCTTGTTATAATTGATCAATGGAGCTGCGAAACATGATTGCGGGCGAAATCGGCTGAGGGAGATGACGGAATGGGGCTGTTTTCGAGCCGGCGAACGATGCGATGGGTTCTCTTTCTGGCAGGTTCGAGTCTTTTCGTCAATGCAGCGGCAATTGCAGATGTTTCGGCAGCTGCGGTGGAGGTTCAACATCAAGCCACCAGCCCTTTAGAAGGACAGCCCTCTTATTTCAGCGGCATATTCAACCATCTGGAAACTGAGTTTGCACTTTCCGCCGGTTTGCGCAGCGACAACTTCGATTGGTCCATTTCAGGCGATTCATCCGGCCGCAATCCCAATATTCTGTCTGAACTGGAATGGTCAGGCGTGGACAGCTACCAGCTGTCGCTTTCCAACCGCACGCGATATAAGCGACATATCTATCTGCGCGGCCACTTCAATTATGCCTTCATTCGCAATGGCCGGGTGCGTGATTCCGATTACGGGCAGAACGACCGGACGGCCGAGTGGTCCCGGTCGATCAGTGAAACCAACGATGACCAACTATGGGACCTGTCCGCCGGGGCAGGGTACACCTTCTTTTTCCTGGAAGAACGGTTGGCCGTATCGCCGCTGATCGGGTTTTCCTACAACCAGCTGAATTTTAGAATCGAGAACGGGACCCAGGAAATTTCGGAAGACAATCCTTTTTCAGCCTCCAGCAATGATAATCCACCCCCGATCGGGCCGCTGTCAGGCCGCCTGAACAGCACCTATTGTGCAAGCTGGATGGGGCCTTGGGTCGGGTGCGACCTGCAGTACAAAATGAAAGACAGGACACCTGCTGCCCCTGCCGGGGAGTTCGGGCTGTCTTTGGAGCTTCACTGGGCCGATTACTATGGCGAGAGCAACTGGAATCTCAGAAGTGACCTGGAGCATCCCAAAAGTTTTGAACATGATGCCACTGGATTTGGCATCAGGCTGGCTGCAGACGCGGTCATTCGCATTGCCGGCCAGTGGGCGCTGCGGATTGCCGTTGACCACCAGAACTGGACCACGCAAGAAGGCACCTGCCGCGTTTTCAGTGTCGCGGAAGGGACCTCCCGGACCCAATTGAACGAAGTCAATTGGAGCTCCTCCAGCATTATGATAGGGGCTGTGTACACATTTTAATCCCCGCCATTTGCATTTTTTCACCACAGCACTTATCATGATCATACAACGATCTGAGACGGTGTCGGGGCATGAATAACCTGCGATCATTAATTTGGGCTTTCGGGGCATTTGTTCTTTGCGGATGCGCGGTGATATCGTCCGATGTTACAGACGAGGCGTTGCCGGTTCCCGATTTCGTGGAATTGACCCGGCAGGCTGAGCGATACCGGGGGGAAACCGTTGTTTTGGGTGGATATGTCCTCTCGGTGGAAAATCTTGAGGACCATACCCGGATTATTGCCCTCGAAGCGCCCCTGGGTACCGGACAGCGTCCCAAATCGAAAGATCTTTCCAGGGGGCGGCTGCATTTGCTGTATGACGGCTTCCTCGACCCTGAAGTGTATACCCGGGATCGGCAGATCACGGTTGGCGGCCGTATCCTTGAACCCATTGCGCAAGAGCCGCCCCCCTACCCGTATCTTCGTATTCAGGTCAGTGAACTGCATCTGTGGCCCATCGAGAAACCGGTGCCTGCAGATCCGTACTGGGATGATCCCTGGTGCGCATATCCCTGGTGGTATTTTCCCTGGCGCCACCGGCGCTGGTGTGATTGAAAACGATTGGTTTGCGCCAAAAAGGCAGGGACGGATGGCAGCTGAATGAAAGGACCCATATCGCAATGAATCGGACAACCCAACGACTGGGCCTGCTGGCAATCCTGGTTTTTTCTTTCTGGGCTTGCGCGGCAGGGATCTCCAGCCAGGCGCGATCACAGGTGACCTTTTTTGACTCATTCCAGCAGCTGCAGGAACAGCCGGAACAATATCGCGGCGAAACAGCGATGCTGGGAGGCAAAATCGTTTCCGTCAGGGTGGAGGCCGGGGTTACGGAACTGGTTGTCCTGCAGTTGGCCATGGGCAACGGCACGCGACCGACGGACAACGACAAGTCCCAGGGGCGTTTCCTTGTGCGAAGCGCCCAATTCATGGATCCGGCGATTTATCCCCAGGGAACGCTGATCACCGTGGTGGGGCGTATCATAGGATCGGAAACCCGCGATATCGGTCAGATGCCCTATCGCTATCCTGTTATCGATGTCATCGAACTCAAAAAGTGGCCTGCCGACGGCCAGCCGCGGTTTCATTTCGGTGTTGGGGTGGGAACCCGCTTTTAAGGTCCCCAGCGTCCCCAGCGTTCCTCTGCTGCCGTCCGCGGCTGTGAAAGCCGAAACCGACTGAGTTTAGGGTATTGCCAAGCAGCGGAACTCGGCTTATACTATTTTGAAATCGATAAGGAACCCGACAATGGAAATATCCGCTAAAATACCACCGCTTGAGTCCACGGCCTACATTAAGAAAAGCCCTGAAATGGTTGAAAAAACATCCGTTTCCGGCCCCGGAGCGGACCGCGTGGCGCTATCCGACCGCGCCAGGGAGCTGCAAGCTGCCCACGCCGCCGTTAAGCAGATGGACGATGTGGATCACGAAAAGGTGGCCAGGATAAAAGCTCAGATTCAATCCGGGACATACGCGGTGGACGCCCGGAAAATTGCCGGCAAGATGCTCGAAGATGCCCTGCTTGGGGATCTGGAGTAGCTCCGGCTTTATTTATCCGTAAAACGCCCGCCTACCTTCAGGTTTCGCCTGAATAGCCTTTCAATGCGTGTTCCAGATGCAGCCGGCAAGCCAGGGCAAAATCCTCCGGGTAGTGCCCGTTGATCCAGCGCAGCTGAGCTTCGCTGAACGCGCCGGGGGACTCCGGGAGCCGGGGCAGGAAAGTATAGAGCAGGCGCTGGCCGTTTTCCCCTGCGTCAAACCGCTTGCTGGATTCAAATACGGTAACCATCGTTGCGCCCAGTCGGGTCAGGATGCGCATGGCGATCAAGAGCGCGTTGTCCAGCGATTGCCGCATGGGTGTATCGGTTTCCAGGATGTTGCCTGCCGCTTTCCGGGGCATCAGCTGTAACTCCCACTGGGACGTCTGTGCCTTGGGGACAAACAGCATGACTTGCTCATCTTCGTGGATGATCAGCCTGGAATGACCATACAGGCGGTTGTCCATGCGCTTGTTGGTTCGAATGGCGTTCTCGTAGCAGTCGAAAAAGGAGGCGCCGGTGGTGTTTTTGAACTGCCGGGTAAAGGCCGCAATCATATCGCCGCAGGCAAATGACGGACGCGACTTTACGATTGGGTCCCCGCTTACGGGCATCTGCCGGGGGATCAGCGCAAATTGCTGATGGATTTGCTGGTGTGAGGCATGCAGGCGATACCCGCTGGGGGCATAATCAAACCCGTAATTCCAACCCCACAGAGTAGCGGTAAAGTCCAAATCATTCTGCTTTACCAGGGCATCCACAATGGCCTGCCGGAGATTCTCGACTGTTGCTGCGGACAGGCAGTGCCGACCGGGGGGCCGAGCTATTTTGAGTTCGTCCGCCAGCCGAATGTAGGTGCGTTGGTAGTACAAATGTCGCATTCCCGTCATATCTTCAGCGGTCAGATCGCCTACGGCATAGCGTACGGCATCATGCGCCATGTTGGCCGCATAATGCCCCCACGGGATATAGCTGTTGCACCTCAGGTACTCAAATACATGGCTGGGCGGTTGAAGCCATTCGCCGATGATTTCACTGCTTCCCTGAACGCCCGGCCGCAATACCATGGCCTGCTTATAGGCATTGTCCAGACAGGGATTGTTGGCCACGGCTTCATATAGACCGGCGTTAAATATTTTGGGTTTCATGCGGCCATTGGAATCGGGTCCGTAGGCCAACCCCTTGGGAAGACCGCTATGGTCATCGTAAACGAAATGACAACTGTTTTCGGCCAGATGTTTGAGATCTTGGGGATCGGTGGAGGTGGTGGCAAGCGCAAGCTTGAGGGGACCGGGCAGATGGGTAATCAGTTCGGCCAGCGCTTTTCCGCTGATACCCAGCGTTTTTTGCGCCGCTTGACCCATGGAGACTTTTGATGGAGCGGCAATGGAGATGAGCGTGGGGTCAGACGCCGCCCTGTCGGCCCAGGTTTTCCCGATGTAAGTGACCCCGCGAAAGGGGAACGGGTTGGCCACTTCATAGACGGCCTGGGCTGAGGGGATATCCACATCATCCGGCGGGAAATTCAAAAGATTGAGCTGGTTTCGGCCGCCGGCCTGACCTAGTGAAAGAACGTAATCGTTTTGTCGCATGTTCGTGGCCCGGAAATGGGGCTTGTGCAGACCGAATACAAACCGCCCGCCCGGTGTCACGCAGGTGTTGATTGCCGTCCAATCGGCCGATGAACCGGTTTTGCTTCCGTTCATTGGCTGTAAACCACCGCCAGGATTTTCGCTTTGTCCGCTTTGGCTGCGATCAGGTGCGGCGTTGTGGACAGATAATAAGCGCTGTCACCGGGGTTCAGTTCAAAGTGGTCATCGCCGATTTCCAGGATAACGGTTCCCTGAAGAACGTGAATAAACTCTTCACCTTCATGGACGGAATGTGCCTCATCGCTCTGGGCCTCCAGTTCCACCATGAGCGGCTCCATATGGCGGCCCTTAACTTCAGGCGCCAGGCTCATGTACGTGTATGCCGCGCGCTGGCCGCGCTGTGAGGTGGAGCGTGAAACGACTTTGTGCTCATCTTTACGGGTGACGATATAAAGGTGCTTGCCTTCGTCGCTGATCAGCCGCTGCAGTGCGCTGTCCAGGGCTTTGCTGAGCTTGATGACGGTTCCAAGCTGGGGGCAGACATCACCCTTTTCAATGTTTTCGAGCATTTCCCGGTCAAAACCGGTCAACTGGGAAAGTTCATTTAGCGAAAGCCCTTTTTTCTCCCTCAGTTTTTGAATGCGGGTGCCGATCTGTTCACATGGGGTCTCTGCGCCCGGGGCAATTTTGCCCGTGAGGTCTTCAAAATAATCCACGTTTATGGGCGGTGTGGAGCGGTCGTTGCTCATGGCCCTCTCCTTGTCTTCAGGGAAGGATCATCTTCCCGGGTTAAAGTGCCATCTGTGTGGCGAATACCTGGCAATCATTGCTCAGCCGTGAAAGGTGAAAACGGTACCGGCGGCAATTTGCGGATTAAAAGATCATATCACAAAAAATTATTCGAGAACAATTTTTGCCGCCGGTTTCCGCAGTCCCGCCATCAAGGGCGCAGATGCTTGGGCAGCTGCGCTTTGGGGCCCCAATCGGAAGGCAAATTCTGGTTTTCCGTTTCTTCCAGCTTTTTCTTCAGTCTCTTCAGGCCGGGCCTGGCGAATTTGGGGTGGCCCATCTTCAGCGTGCGGCCGTTGATTACGGCTTCCGACCGCAGTCGGTGCCCAACCGTTCGCTCCAACTGCCGGCCCAGCCACAACACCCGGTCTACATCATAGCCATGGGCAATTCCCATTTCATCAATTTGCACCAGCAGGTCTTCAAGGCAGACCAGACCGACATAGCTCGGGTCTTCGTAGTAGTATTCTCCGGTTCCGGGGACCGGACAGTCATCCAGGAAATTGGCCGGCTGGCCGCCCAAGCCGCCCATGGTGGCTTCAAAATAGGTAATACCGGCCTGCAGGGCCGCCAGAACGGAAGCTGCCGCCACCCGTTTGGTTTCGTGGAAATGGGCGATGTGCAGCCGCGGGTCGGGAATTTCGTCCAGAACCATGGAGAAATAACGGTAGACTTCCGCAGCGGAAGCGCTGCCGTCATGGTCGGCGTGCTCGACGTCGTCCGCACCGATTTCCAGCCAGCGTTTGGTGAACTCCACGGCATCTTTGAGCTGGGTTGCGCCGCCGATGGGGCTCCCCCAGATGGTGCTGACCGTACCGCACATTTTGATTCCGGCATCATGGCATTTCTGAATACAGCGCCGGGCCTCATTCCAGTAGTTGGGCAGTGTGGTTCCCGAGTTGGCAAAGTGGTGCTCTTCTTCGGTGGAAACCATCATCAGAATACGGTCCGGCCCGATTCCCTCCTGCCGCAGGGCGATGGCGCGGTCCACGGCAGACTCGCGGATGGTGATGGCGGTCAGTTCGATATCATTGGTGTTGATGCCGCGCCGTTCGCAGCGCTTCTTGAAACGGTCGCTGCGCAGATGCCTGAACAGATCTTCGGCATCCGTGAACTGGGGCATGAGATAGGGATTGCCCAGGTTGGTGACTTCAATGTTGCGGCAGCCGGCAAAAATCAGTTCCTCCAGATAAAAGATCTTGGCGCGGGTGGAGATGAATTTTTCAAGGTGCTGGAATCCGTCCCTTATGGTAATGTCTCCGATGGTCACTTTTCTGGGCATACGCGGAAATATTTTCCAATAATCATATTCGGTCATGGGGGGTCTCCTTTTTCACCATTTTTTTGTTATGAAATTGATAAATTTGTAAAAGTCATTCTTGGGTCGTTTTTGTCCCGTTTTAAGCTTTACGTCTCAGGTGACGAATTTTGTCGAATGGATAGCAGAATTGCGGTGAGCCACAACGTAAAGCCGAAAACGGGGATGCAATGGCTTTTTTTACCCATTCATCAGAATCGAGCTGTTTATCGGCCTTTATAGACCGGCTTGCGTTTTTCCTTGAAGGCGGCCAGACCCTCCAGCCGATCCTGGGTGGGGATGCACACCCAGTAGGCGTCGTTTTCGATTTTCAAGCCGGCGGCCAGGTCAGTTTCAATTCCCCGGTTGATCGCCTTTTTGGCCTGTTGCACGGCCACCGGCCCACCCTCACTGATCGTTGCGGCCAGCTTTTGGCTTTCTTCCATCAGCTTCGCCGGCGGATAGACGTGGTTGACCAGGCCGATTTCAAGCGCCTCGTCGGCCATGATACGCCGGCCGGTAAAAATCAGCTCCTTGGCTTTTCCCCTGCCAATCAGGCGCGGCAGGCGCTGTGTTCCGCCGGCGCCGGGGATGATGGCCAGGCGGGTTTCGGTCAGCCCCATAGTCGCCGTTTCCGATGCCAGGCGAATGTCCGCCGCCATGGCCAGCTCCAGGCCGCCACCGAAGGCAAACCCGTTGATGGCGGCGATCACCGGTTTGCTGAACTGCTCGACGGCCGTAAAAACGGAACCGATGGTTTGAAGAAAAACCTTGACCTCTTCGGGGCTCATGCCGGCACGCTCTTTCAGATCGGCACCCGTGCAAAAGGATTTTTCGCCCGCTCCGCTGATTACGACCACCCGTGCCTGGGGGTCCTCTGCAATTTCTTCGAGGCTGTCACTGAATTCCTGCAACAGCTGCCGGCTGATGGCATTCATCGTTTGCGGCCGGTTCAGCATGAGGGTGGCGACGCCGTTTTCTATCTCGCATAAGATGGTTTCTTTTCGCATAGTCTTTCCCTGATTTGCCGTTCGTTATTATAATATGGACGCCGGTTTCGCCGGCGTAACTGCTTTTTGCAGAGCTATCAGGCTTAACATCCGATATATCGGGAAATAACCAGCCGCTGAACCTCGGATGTGCCCTCGCCAATTTCCAGCAGCTTATGGTCCCGATAAAAGCGCTCCACCGAATAGTCTTTCATTAACCCATACCCGCCATGGATCTGCACGGCATGATCGGCGACACGACCCATGAGTTCCGAGCAGTAGAGCTTGGCCATGGCCGCCTCTTTGGCAAATGGCCTTTTCATGTCCCTGAGCCAGCAGCTTTTGTACAGCAGATTGCGGCCGCATTCAATTTCCGTGGCGCAATCGGCCAGTTTGAACGCGATGGCCTGAAATTTGGAGATGGGCTGGTTGAATTGCTCCCGGTTCTGAGCATATTTGAGGGCCAGATCATAAGCGCCAACGGCACCGCCGAGCCCCATGGCGCCAATGGACAGCCTGCCGCCGTCCAGTGTCTGCAGCATCTGGTGAAACCCGTCACCCTGCCTGCCCAGGACATTCTGCGCGGAAACAACGACATCGTCGAAATAGAGCTCCGCCGTATTGGAGGAGCGCCACATCATTTTGTTTTTCATGGGCACTGCCTTGAACCCTTTGGTGCCGTGTTCCACCAGAAAGCAGGTATATTCCGGCTTTCCATTGGCACGGGTGCCGGTAATGGCTTGAACGGTTACCCCAAGTGTCATTTCACAGGCCGCATTGGTAATGAAGATCTTGGACCCGTTGATCACCCATGTGTCGCCTTTTTTGACGGCAGTGGTTTTGCTGCCGCCGGCATCGGAGCCCGCCGTGGGTTCAGTCAGCCCGAAGCCCCACAGCGCTTCTCCCCGGCATAGGGGGGGCAGGTAGCGTTTTTTCTGTGCCTCGTTGCCGAAATAGTAGATTGGACCGATGCCCAGGGAATTGCCGGCTGCAATGGTGGCCGCCTGGGAACCGTCGATGCGGGCGATCTCTTCCACGGCAATGATATAGGAGAGATAATCCATTTCCTGGCCATCGTAAGCCTCCGGTACGAACATGCCGAACAGACCGATTTCTCCCATTTTGCGGGTCAATTCGGTCGAAAACGCCTCTTCATTGTCCAGCTCGATAGCCACAGGTGCGATTTCTTTTTCAGCAAAGCGTCGCACTTCGCGGCGAATCATTTCCTGCTCTTTGGTGAGGTCAAAGTCCAATGGAACCTCCTTGAAAACCCCCGTAACACCGGGGGACTATAGGGGCCAGGGATCGCACATCAGCTCAGCCGGCCGGGCTGACATGTGCTGGCCGGGTTTCAATCCATTGAGTATAAAGTTCTCGTAGATCACGGCTATGGCTTCCGCAGACAGCCGCCCGTCCGGCTTGTACCATGCGGCGCCTGCTGTGCAGAGGGTTAGAATCGCATAGGAAAGGATGTCGACATCATTATGCGCAAAAAGGCCCTCTTGAATGCCGGCCGCAATAAGCTTCTGGAATTTAATTTCATACTGGTCGCGGTAGTCGATTATAATTGCCAGGTGGTTCTGATCGAGACCGCGCAGTTCACTGCTGGCGATAAATGTCTCTTTCTGCCGTTGCAGGTGAAACATGACATGGCTGCGCACTGCTGCGCGCATCTGGCACTCGATCTCGTGAATGCCGGCAAGGCAGGTGTTCAGCGCATGCATTAAATCGATCATGGTGGTCTGCATGATACCAAAAAGCAGGTCTTCTTTGCCTGGGAAGTGGTGGTATATGCTGGCCTTTTGGATCCCCGACCCGGCGGCTATTTCACTGATGCTGGTTGCAAAGTAGCCTTTCCTGAAGAATAAGTCGATGGCGACCGATTTGATGATGTCTTTCATATGGGCCATGGGGCTGCTTTCTTGAAACACCGGTCAGCGGGGCGCATCGTCAGGAAGGAAGGAAAGGACTGAACCAATGGGTCGTGAATCCGTTGCTTCCTTACAGACCGACCGGTCGTTAGGGTTGCTTTTTTTATAATCCCAGTGTTAATAGTTGTCAAGCGACAGATGCAAAGTCCGGGTGAAATGGTTTCTTGATCACACGGGATTGCAAAAATAGAACGCTCGGTCGCTTATCGATTTTTGCCTTGACAGAAATAGGGCCGGCGCATAAATATGATTGAGCGCTCGCTCAGTTTTTCCATGGTCGCAAACCCGGCATACCTTTCCCCTGGTATGCCGGCAAGCATACGGTTCCCCGAAAATTGGTGTGGGTTGAAACATGTCGGTTACCATTTCAAAAACCAAAGATATTCCAACCCAGATCAAAAACAAGGAACTGGTCGAACGGCGTCGCCGGCAAATTGTCGATGCGGCCGTCGAATTGTTTATGAAGGACGGCTTCCACAAAACCACCACCCGCCAAATCGCTCAGGCCGCAGGTATTTCCATTGGGTTGCTTTATGAGTACATCAGCACCAAAGAAGATATCCTCTATCTGGTCTGCGAGGCCATTCATGCCGAAATGCATGCGGCGGTTTCCGTGGCATTGGAACGGACCGAGCAGGGCATCCATCCGCTGGCGGTGGCTATCCGTGAATATTTTCTGGTATGCCACCGCATGAGCGATCATATCGTTTTGATTTACCAGGAAATTCATTCCCTGCCGGCCAAATGGCGAAAAGTCGTTCTGGAAAATGAGCTCAAGGTCAATGCCCTTTTTTCGGAAGTTCTGGCGTCTATCATCAGTCGGGGAGAATTGCCCCCCCTGGAGGCGCGTGTGTTGACCCTGACCGCCCACAACATTTCGGTATTGGGTCACATGTGGGCCTTTCGGCGCTGGATGCTCTCTGCGAGTTACACCATTAACGAGTATATCGATATTCAGACGGACTTTATACTGAGCCGCCATCTGTGCGGCGGCCGGGCTGGGTTATGGCCATATGTAAGCCGGTAGACGGTAGATTGGATTGGCAGGGAAAAGCGAAACTTGCGCAAATATAAATGAGAAGCCATAGCCGTGAACCTAGGGTTTTCTGACCATCCGGTTTGCGCTACGGATGCTTCTTAAGGTAATGGCATTGAATTAGAATCTACATAAAGGGGGAAGAATAAGCATGGATTTCGAATTAACCAAAACACAGAAAGATATTCAAAAGGCGGTCCGTGATTTCTGCAAGGGTGAGTTTGACAAGGACCTGATCCTGGAATTGGAGCAGAAGCACGAATATCCGACCAAAGTCTGGCAAAAGGCAGGCGAGATCGGACTGATCGGCGTGCACTTTCCGGAGGAGTATTCCGGACAGGGTATGGGCAGCCTCGAATGCATCCTCGTGGTGGAAGAACTTTGCCGCAACGATTCTACCATGGGTGCATGTGTGGGCCTGTGCGGTTTTGCATCCGAGCTGATCCTGCATTACGGCAGTGAAGAACTCAAAAAGAAGTACTTGCCCGAGGTGGCCGAAGGACGCATGCTGTCGGCAGGGGCCTTTACCGAACCGGACCACGGATCGGACATTACCTGCCTGAACACCACTGCGGTCAAAGACGGCGACGAATGGGTGATCAACGGCGGCAAGACGTTCATCACCAATGGCGGGATGGCCGGATTTTATAATGTATTGTGCCAGACAGACCCCGATGCAAAGCCGGGCTACCGCGGCATGAGTGTCATCCTGGTGGAAGGCGACCGACCCGGGTTGTCTACCCATGACGTGGGGCAGAAAATGGGTATTCGCATGATGGCTACCACGGAAGTCACACTCAAGGATGTGCGCGTTCCGTTGTCCAACTTGGTAGGCAAGGAAAACAAGGGCTTTTACCAGGTGCTGAACTTTTTCGATGAAAGCCGCATCCAGGTTGCGGCCCAGGCCCTGGGTACCGCCCAGGGGGCGTTTGATCGCGCACTGGCTTACATCAAACAGCGAGAGCAGTTCGGCAAGAAGATTGCGCAGTTCCAGGCCAGCCAGCACAAGATTGCCGATATGGCCACCAAGATCGAACTGGCCCGCCTGATCACATACAAAGCCGCCTGGAACTATGATCAGGGCAATGTCGATCCAAAGCTCACCTCCATGGCCAAAATGTTTGCCGCCCGCACCGCAGTTGAAGTCTGTGACGAGGCCATTCAGCTCATGGGCGGTTACGGCTATATGGCCGAATACGAGGTGGAGCGTTTTTACCGTGACGCCAAGATCACCGAGATCTACGAAGGCACCAAAGAGATCCAGAAGAACACCATTGCCGGCGGATTTTTGGGCAAACTCAAATAGTGCGTTAATGGCGCAAAACAGTGCAGGTTGGACTTTACCAACCCCATAGGAGGCCACCATGTCCGGAGATGTTGAAGTCTACAAACCTCGACACGCTGTGCGGGTAGTTACAGCGACTTCCCTTTTTGACGGGCATGATGCCGCCATAAATATCTTCCGACGTATTCTTCAAAGCACCGGCGTGGAGGTGATTCATTTGGGCCACAACCGCTCGGTGCAGGAGATTGTGGATGCCGCCATCCAGGAAGATGTTCAAGGCATTGCCATTTCTTCTTACCAGGGCGGCCATGTGGAGTTCTTCCAGTATATGGTGGATTTATTGCGCCAGGGCGGTGCCGGCCACATCAAGGTCTTCGGCGGCGGCGGCGGCGTGATTGTCCCCGAAGAGATCAAAGCGCTGCGTGAATACGGCGTCGCCCGCATCTATTCACCTGAGGATGGCGCAAGGCTGGGCTTGCAGGGGATCATTAACCATCTGGTCGAGACCATCGACTATTCCCGGGTGCCGGAGGCTTTACCGGACCTGAGTCAACTGAACACTGCCAGTACGGGACTTGTGGCCAACCTCATAACGGCTGTGGAGCAGTCCCAGGACAGATCGGATGCCCTTTCGGAACAACTCAATGCCGCCATACAGGACCGCATCGCAGAAAACAAAGCACCGGTTGTCGGCATCACCGGTACGGGGGGGTCCGGCAAGTCTTCTCTTACCGATGAATTGATCCTGCGGCTGCTGCACGATTTTGATGATTTGAATGTCGCCATTCTGAGCGCGGATCCATCCCGCCGCAAAACTGGCGGGGCATTGTTGGGGGACCGCATTCGGATGAACGCCATTGCCGGAGGTCGCATTTTTATGCGGTCCCTGGCCACCCGTGCCTCACAGGTCGAGATTCCGCCATGTTTGGCGGATGCGGTGGCCGTGACCCAGGCAGCCGGCTTCGACCTGGTCATTGTGGAAACCGCCGGTATCGGCCAGGGCGATTCCAGTATCGTGGATCTGGTGGACCTTTCCATTTATGTAATGACCAGCGAATTCGGCGCGGCGTCCCAGCTGGAAAAGATCGATATGCTTGATTTCGCAGATCTGGTGGTGGTCAACAAATTTGAAAAGCGGGGCAGCGAAGACGCTGTCCGAGAGGTGCGCAAGCAGGTCCAGCGCAACCGCAACGCCTTTGAGCAGCCCCCCGAGGCCATGCCGGTATTCGGCACCATCGCCGCCAAGTTCAATGATGACGGCGTTACAGCCCTGTACTGCGCTTTGCTCGATGCGTTAAAGGACAAGACCGGCAACGCCTGGGAAAGCATGCGGCAGAAGCCCGAGGGTAAAACCTCCAGTTCCAAGACCATCATCATCCCTCCCCAGCGGACGCGCTATCTTTCCGAGATTTCCGAAACGGTGCGCGGTTACCACCGGCAGACCCGGCAGGAAGCCCGCGCACTCAGGCGGGTGTGGCATCTGGAGCAGAGCGCCCGGGTTCTGGCGGACGGTGAAGGGGACCGGGAAACGTTGATCCGGCAGCTTAAAGACGAAGTGGCCCTATCCCGTGAGTCCGTCGAACCGGCGGCCCACCAGCTGCTCTCCCAATGGGAGGAGATTCGCGCGCGATACGATCGGGAGGAACTGGTTTACGAAGTCCGGGGCAAGGAAGTGCGCGTACCCCTGTACAATGAGTCCCTTTCACATCAGAAGATTCCTAAAATTGCACTGCCCCGTATCGATGATCCCGGCATGCTCTATACCTGGCTGCGGCGGGAGCACCTTCCCGGCTTTTTCCCCTATACTGCAGGGGTTTTCCCGCTGAAGCGAACCGGTGAGGATCCCACCCGCATGTTTGCCGGTGAGGGCGATCCGGCACGCACCAACCGGAGATTCAAAATGCTGTCGGCCAACAGCGAGGCCAAACGTCTCTCCACAGCCTTTGATTCCGTAACGCTTTATGGCTTCGACCCGGACCGGCGGCCGGATATCTATGGCAAGGTGGGCAATTCGGGCGTCAGCGTCTGCACCCTGGACGACGTCAAGACCCTTTACTCCGGATTCAACCTGTGTGCGCCCAACACATCGGTTTCCATGACCATCAACGGGCCGGCGCCCATCATGCTGGCCATGTTTCTCAACACCGCCATCGACCAGCAGGTGGATCAGTTCAAACAGGCCCGGGGGCGCGAGCCGAACACTGAGGAATATGCCACCCTGCGCGCCGATGCCCTGGCCAATGTGCGCGGAACGGTTCAGGCGGACATCCTCAAGGAAGACCAGGGGCAGAACACCTGTATCTTCGCCATCGATTTCGCCCTCAAAATGATGGGCGACATCCAGTCCTACTTCATCGAACAGAAAGTGCGCAATTTCTACTCTGTTTCCATCTCGGGTTATCACATTGCCGAGGCCGGGGCCAATCCCATCTCCCAATTGGCTTTTACCCTGGCCAACGGCTTTACTTATCTGGAATACTACCTGGCCCGCGGGATGGACATCGACCAGTTCGGTCCCAACCTCTCCTTTTTCTTTTCCAACGGCATGGATCCCGAATATACGGTGATCGGCCGGGTGGCGCGGCGCATCTGGGCGGTCGCCCTGCGGGAAAAATACAGGGCGTCGCCGCGGGCGCAGATGCTCAAGTATCATATTCAGACATCGGGTCGCAGCCTGCACAGCCAGGACATCCAGTTCAACGATATCCGCACTACCCTGCAGGCCCTGTGCGCGGTATATGACAACGCCCAGAGCTTGCATACCAACGCTTTTGACGAAGCCATTACAACCCCCACCGAAGAATCGGTGCGTCGGGCGCTGGCCATTCAGCTCATCGTCAACCGCGAGTGGGGTCTGGCCAAAAATGAAAACCCCATGCAGGGCAGCTTTATCGTAGACGAACTGACCGACCTGGTGGAGGAGGCCGTGCTTTCCGAATTCGACCGCATTACCGAGCGCGGCGGCGTGCTGGGCGCCATGGAAACCGGCTACCAGCGCGGCAAAATCCAGGAAGAATCGATTTACTACGAAGTGCTCAAGCACACCGGGGAACTGCCCATTATCGGCGTCAACACGTTTCGCGACCCGAACGTTGCCGATGATATGTTTTCGGATGACTTTACCATAGAGCTGGCGCGTTCCACAGAAGAAGAAAAGCAATCCCAGCTTACGCGCCTGGCCGATTTTCAAAAGCGCCACGCCAATACGGCGCCCGAAGCGCTCCAGCGGCTCAAAGCGGTGGTACTGGCCGGCGGCAATATTTTTGCGGAACTCATGGAGGCGGTGCGCCACTGCAGTTTGGGCCAGATCACCGCGGCGTTGTATGAGGTGGGGGGCAAATACAGGCGCAATATGTGATAAAAAATCGTTTTAAGTTTTTGGTTTTAAGTGTTAAGTGGCGGTATTCTGCCGATTTTGTTCGTGTCCGGAAAGACCAGAGACCTAAAACATGGAACTGTTTATAGCATAAGGAGATCAACTATGCGTGAAGCTGTGATCGTCAGTGCTGTACGGACGCCGTTGGGGAGCTACAACGGCAGTTTCGCCGCTATCGGGGCTACCGACCTGGGCGCAATGGCCATCGCCGAAGCCGTCAAACGGGCGGGTATCGATGCCGCACAAATCGACGAAGCCATCATGGGCCAGGTCCTGCCGTGCGGCTACGGGCAGAATCCGGCCAAGCAGGCCGCGGTCAAGGCCGGTTTGCCGGATTCCGTGGAGTGTTTTACCATCAACAAGGTCTGCGGGTCGGCGCTCAAGACCGTCATGCTGGCCGCCCAGGCCATTCAACTGGGCGATGCCGAGGTGGTGGTGGCCGGCGGTATGGAAAATATGACCATGGCGCCGTATTACCTGGAAAAGGCCCGCTTCGGATACCGCATGGGCCCCGGGCAGCTTCAGGACAGCATGGTCCACGACGGCCTGTGGGATATCGTCAATGATTTCCACATGGGCATTTCCAATGAGCTGTGCTCGGAAAAATACGGTATCAGCCGGGAAGTCCAGGACCGCTATGCCGCCCAGACCTACCAGCGCACCATGGAATCTATAGAGAGCGGAAAATTCAGGGACGAGATCATGCCGGTGCCCATTGCTCAGCGAAAAGGCGATCCCGTCATTTTTGATACGGACGAGTGCCCCCGGCCCACCAGCTACGAGGCGTTGTCCCGGATGAAGCCGGCTTTTAAAAAGGGCGGCGTAACCACCGCCGGAAATGCGTCCATTATCAGCGACGGTGCTGCCGCCGTGGTGGTGATGTCCCGCGAAAAAGCCGAGGCGCTGGGATGCACCGTCATGGCCACCATCGGCGCCCAGGCTTCGGCCAGCATCGAGATGAAGTACGTTCTCGTGGCGCCCATCTGGGCGGTTCCCAAGTGTCTCCAAAAAGAAGGCATCGATATCGGGGCCGTGGATCTTTTTGAAATCAACGAAGCGTTTTCCGGCTCCACCTGCGCAGTCATGAACGAGCTCAAGCTGGACCCGGACAAGACCAATGTGGCCGGAGGAAGCGTGGCGCTGGGTCACCCCATCGGCGCAAGCGGCTGCCGGGTCCTGGTCACCCTGATACACAACATGATCCGCGAAGATAAAAAGGTTGGGCTGGCGTCGCTGTGCCTGGGCGGCGGCGAAGCCGTGGCAATGGTCGTTAAACGCTAAATCGATAAAGAAACGTAAGAAACGGGGACGTAAGAAACGGGGACGTATATCAGGTTATAAGTTAACCCGGGTTAACTTATAACCTGATATACGTCCCCCAAGCCACCGTTCCCCAAACCATGATTGTTAAACGGAAAAAACAGAAAGGGTTGAACATGCAAATCAAGACTTTCGGTGTTGTCGGCGCCGGACAAATGGGCAGCGGTATCGCGCAGGTGGCGGCTGCCAGCGGGTTGAACGTTATCATGCACGATATCAAAGATGAATTTGTCGAACGGGGGATGGCCACCATCGACCGTTTTCTTTCCAAGGGGGTGGAGCGCGGCAAACTCGCCGAGCAAGATAAAGCGGCCACCCTCGGCCGCATCCAGACCACCACGGATTTAAACGACATGGCTTCCGCGGATTTTGTTGTGGAAGCGGCTTCGGAAAATGAAAGCATCAAAACCCAGATCTTTCAGACCCTGGACAGCGCCTGTCCCGCCCATGCCATTCTCAGCACCAACACGTCATCCATTCCCATCGGGCGGATTGCCGCCAAGACCAAGCGCCCGGAAAAAGTCATCGGGATGCACTTCATGAACCCGGTTCCGCTGATGAAACTGGTGGAGGTCATCCGGGGTATCGCCACCTCCGAAGAGACGTTCAAGTTGACCTGGGAACTGTCCGAAAAGTTCGGTAAGGTTCCCGCCGAGGCCAATGACTTTCCCGGTTTTATCGCCAACCGGATCCTGATGCCCATGATCAACGAGGCGGTATTCGCGCTTTATCAGAGCGTTGGTGAAAAAGAAGCCATCGATACGGTGATGAAGCTCGGCATGAACCATCCCATGGGGCCGCTGGAACTGGCGGACCTCATTGGCCTGGATACCTGCCTGGCCATCATGGAGACACTGTATGACGGATTCAAGGATTCCAAGTACCGGCCATGCCCCCTGCTGCGCAAGTATGTGGAGGCCGGATGGCTGGGAAGAAAAACCAAAAAAGGGTTTTATGACTACTAGCCGACAAGTTTGAATGGCGATTCCCGTTTTCCCCCTCCTCCAAGCGAGATGTCGGTGGGGGAATTCAACTCCATACCAAGGAGGCGGTCATGGCAACGCGCAAAGCAGCAGCACCCCCGCCGGTGGGAAAAAAGATCAAGGCGGCCCGCACCCAGAAGAAAATGACCCTGGACCAGGTGGCCAACGAAACCGGCTGCAGTACGGACTATCTCAAAAAAGTGGAAAGCGGCAAGGAGATACCGCCGGTGGGTACGCTTTTGCAAATTGCCCGCGCCCTGCAAATCGATTCCGGCTTCCTGCTCAAGGAGCAGGAGTCCACCCGAAAAGCCCGGGCCAAGGCCTACTCCAAACGGACGGACAATTACGCTTATGATACGCTGACCCCGGGGGCCGAAAACAAGCACCTCAAGGCATTTCGCGTCAGCATTGCCGCCCGCAAGGAACACAAGGGCGTGGGGTATCAGCACGAAGGCGAGGAATTCGTCTACGTGCTCAGCGGCAAAGTGGAAATTTCCGTGGGAGATCACGTCAATTCCCTGGGGCCGGCGGATTCCCTGCATTTCAATTCCGGTATTCAGCACCACATGCGCAATGTGGGCGATGAGGATGCGGAGCTGGTGGTGGTGATTTACAACCCATAGGATGGCAAGGAGTTGTCGATGACGATTCAATTGACCGACGAGCAATTGATGATCAAGGACATGGTGCGGGAGTTCGCCCGTGAGGTGGTGGCCCCCGAAGCGGCCGAACGGGACTATCGCAAACAGTTTCCCGGCGACATTCTCATCCAGATGGGCGAGCTGGGCCTCATGGGTATGATGATCCCCCCGGAGTACGGCGGCAGCGGCGCCGATACGATCAGCTACGTGCTGGCCCTTTCCGAGATTGCCGCAGCGTGTGCGTCCACGGCTGTCGTCATGTCGGTACAGAATTCCATTGTATGTGAAAGCATCCACCGCTACGGCACTGAAGACCAGAAAAAACGCTTCCTGACACCCCTGGCCCAGGGAAAGGTCATCGGCGCTTTTGCGCTCACCGAGCCTGATGCCGGCTCAGATCCGGTGAGCCAGAAAACAAAGGCCGTGCGGGACGGAGACGACTACATTCTGACCGGTACCAAACGGTTTATCACGTCCGGAAAAAGTGCCGGCATCATTCTGGTGACGGCCAAGACCGATCCCACACAGGGGCACAAGGGGATTTCCACGTTCATCGTGACGTCCGATGCGCCCGGGTTCAAAACCGGCCGCGAAGAAGACAAGATGGGGCTGCGCGCTTCGGACACCACCGATCTGATTTTCGATGGCTGCCGCATTCCTGCAGAACAGCGCCTGGGAGACGAAGGCCAGGGCTTCGCCCTGGCCATGAAGGGGTTGGACGGCGGCCGCATCGGCATCGCCAGCCAGTCCATCGGCGTGGCCCGGGCGGCATTGGACGCATCTGTCGCTTATGTCCAGGAGCGCGAGCAGTTTGGCAAAAAAATATCCAAATTCCAGGGGCTGCGCTGGATCATCGCCGACATGGCCACCGAACTGGAAGCGGCCCGCCAGTTGACCTATTCGGCTGCCGCCATGAAGGACCGGGGGGAAAATTACACCCAGCAGGCGTCCATGGCCAAACTCTTTGCCTCCGAGATGGTCAACCGGGTCACCGCCAAGGCCCTGCAGCTGCACGGCGGCTACGGATATACCAAAGAGTACGCGGTGGAGCGCTACTATCGCGATGCCCGGGTTTTTACCATTTACGAAGGCACTTCCGAGATCCAGCGGGTGGTGATCAGCAACAATATTTTTAAGGACAAGCGCAAGCCTTGACACGCAATCAACAGCGTTTTGAAGAACCATCCGGCAGGCCTCCAAACCACAGCGCACCCAATGGACACATAGATGTTATTCTTTTTTAAGTGTCCTTGACTTATACGCTCCGCCTACTCTATTATACTCGGCCGATACCTATTTTGGAGCACGAAAGCATCCCATCAATGAAGATTGGCCACAGGGGGAATGAATGCGCTGGAAAATGATCAGATTTGGAATTGTGTGGGTTTGTTTTGCCTTTTTGTGCGCCTGCGGCGGCGGCAGCAGCGGTGGCGGCGACGGTGACAGTGAAACGGATGACTTCACCCCGCCGGAACGGTCGCTGGTTTCAGCGGACCCGACTCCTCTGATGAAAGCAACGCCCGACGAATGTTATGTCGCTGTCGACGAGGAAGGACACTGGGAAAAAATTGATGGTCTTTGGCAATATTTCGTCGACGGATACACACGATACAATGACGTACCCCCCAACGTACCTGATTCCCAAGGCGTTTGTGCGGACCCGGAGAATCTCGGTGAAATTCCCAAGACCAATCAGGCCTACGTTTGGGGAATGGCGCTGGCGGGAGAACGCCTCTGGCTGGGCACCGGGGCCAACGTCCGCTGTCTGGTTCAAGGCGGCTATCTAGGACTCGATCGACCCGCCGAAAGCGACAGCGGCACCGGCTCGTTGACCGAGATCTGCGAATATGGGGCCAGTTGGATTCTCACCGATGAACGGCCTTACCCGGTGGACCTGCTGCCCGACGAACTTGGCGACTGGCGCCCGTCCGCCATCCACTACTTCGACATCACATCCGGCCTGGGGACCTATCACCTGGAAGCGTCTCTGGATGCGCTGGGTGAGCAGCGTTTGAAAAAGACCCTGGGCCTGCGCTCGGCCGGGGCCATCGGGGATATCGTATTCCTGGCCGGCCCGGATTTCAACGCGGACGGCTCCAGGAATGTCAACGTGTTTGCTTTCAATAGCTCTACTGCAACCTATTTGGGATCGTATGTGCTTGAAAACTATTCCAATATTCGTAAGTGGAAGGAGATCGGCGGCCATCTTTACGCCGTCCTGTCCGTTGCGGCCGACACAGTGACCGACAATAGGTACGGCCACGTCCTCCAATGGGTGGGCACGCCCGGCGAACCTTTTGCGGGTCCGGGCGGCACGGATCCCTTTGCGGTGGTTGGCCGTCTGCCCGGCGGCGGAGCTGAGCTGAGTGAATACGGCACTGACCGCATGGCGGTGGCCACCTGGCCCGGCGGCATCGACGAAGGTGGCATTTCCGGCGGCCTCGACATCGCCGCCCTGGAGCATGCAGGGATATATATCAGCGTGCCACTGGGGACCGGCGGCCTCAGCCCGTCCGGAGCGGACACGAACTTTACGGAGGCGTTCACCTTCGATCAATACGACCCGGACCTGGTGCGGGCCTTCACTTACGGCGGCGGTGCCCTGGCCTATTTCGACGGTTGGTTGATCTGGGGGTCTATGCACGTCCCGGGGACCAACTATTACGGCATGAGTCTGGTCTACGGCGGTTTGTTCGATATTCCCATTTACAACGCCACCTGTCGCAATGTCCTGGATCCTGACGACACCTGCGAAGATCTGCCGGATGAAACGGACGATTATGCACTTCGGGAGCAATGCCTGGCGGAGTTGTATGCTGCTGCGCCACAGTCCGTGCGCGAGGAGTATGATGCCTGCACGGAGATGAAGGCGGGTTTCGATGACGCCAGCGGTACCCAGGCGATCTCTATTTTCCGCGGGCGCAATCTGGAAACAGGCTACCCGGAGATCGATGTGCTATACGGCTACGAGAGCGTCATGTCCCTGAACATTCCCTTAATGACACAGTTGAAGATTGCCAGCGGCTCTCCAACCGGCAACTGGTCGGAGGAGGGCGTCAGATGGCAGGAAAAAGCCACCTTGATGGGCGCTCCAATCTTCGGCGGGGCCGGCTTTGGCAACCTGAACAACAACTATACCTGGGAGATGCGCATCATCAATGATCGCCTCTATGTAGGGACCATGGACCGGGTCGGCATCACCGATGCGCTCGATCCTGGTGCCGGTGCGGATTTATACAGCTTTACCTCGGCCCGCCGCGCCGCTGTCCAGGAAGATGGCAATGGTCTGGGCAACGTTTTCAACTACGGCTTTCGCACCATGCTGCCCGGCCCGTCGAACAAACTCTACATCGGTACGGCCAACCCCTTCAACCTGGCGGCCGATGGCGGCTGGGAACTGCTTGAAGTGGAAGTGCAATAACCGCTTTCGCCAATATTTAATCGCATTCATCGAAAAAAGCCCCGACGCAGTCTGCGACGGGGCTTTTTTCGCTTTAGCGTGCACAGTTCTAAAACCGGATACGTAAATGACCGATACCGAAACCGCTGGCGGCACCATACAGCATCGCCTCCTGGCCGGAGCCATATGCCAGGTTGCCTTCGTCAAGCAGGGCGCTGAGCACCAGGGGGATGGATGTGCTTGCCGTATTGCCCAGCACATCGGCGACGATGTGGATTTTTTCCAGATCGTAGTCCAGGGTGGATGCAATTTTTTCAATAAACTTGCGTGAAATCTGATGGGGGATGATCAGGTCAAGATGATCGAAGATCGCGTTTTCACCGTATAAGGTTTTTCTGACCTGCTGGTATTGCCGGAAATAGCCTTCCGTGGCCTCTTTGGCGACCCTGGCCAGTTTGGGCATATCGAGGTAGAACCACCCGTGGATTTTGCCGCCGTTTTGCCGCCAGTCGGTGGTTTCCGGCACGTGGCACATCTCCCAGTGCTCCCCCATGCTCAGCAGGTTGATCTCCAGCAGTCCCGAGGTGCCGTCGGAGGGGGCCATGATCATCGCCGCACCGGCATCGCCCAGGGTCAGCCCGCCCATCTTTGTTTCGAGTTCGCGGATGGAATTGATGTTGCGGTTGCACACGTAACTGCCCACTTCACCACTGACAATCAGGACTTTTTTGGACGCCCCCGTGGTCAGGAAACTGTTGGCCACATTCATGGCCTGCAGAAAACTGTTGCATGCGTTGCTGATATCGAAGGCATTCGTTATTTTAAGCCCCATTTTTTTCTGGACGATATTGGCTGTTGCCGGTTCCAGCGTATCCATGTCGGTGCTGGAAAAGATCAGGGTGTCGATCTCGGCGGGGTCGACGTCACATCGCTCAAATGCCTTCTGCGCGGCTGCGATGGCCAAGTCGGAAGGGGACGTGCCCGGCGGCGAGTACACCCGTGATTTGCATTTTGTGGCCCTCATGATGATGGCAGGCAGAATTTTTTTCACTGCCGCCGGCGCATTGATCAATTCCACCAGCGCCTCGTTGTCCACCGTGTTTTCCGGGATCTCGACGCCTATCGAAACGATTTTAGACGCCGGGGTTTTGAAGGTTTGCAAGGTGTTGAAATAGTCGTAGTGATTTAATTTTGTGGTTCCCATCGAAATAGTCCGTCAAAGCCAAAGTAAATTTAGAACAAGCAACCTGAAAAGAACGACTTTAAATAACTTATATACTAAATGATGAAATGTCCATGAATTATGTTTTTGGCTCACCCGGTGCGAGCCCTGCGGTTTTCTGGGCTTGCGCCCCGGGGTTCATTCTGCTTATATAGCCGCGGTGTCGATATTCAGCAAATACATAAAGATCACCAGCGGCGGCGACCCGGCAGACGCTCTATGCCGCGAAAGCCCGATTGTGAGCACTTTGGGGAGGCGTTATTCATTATGACCGCCATGCAAGGGGGAAAACTTGAACAATAATCATCGCCGGCCAGTCAAATACGCCAACCTGGCCTCTCGCCTGTTGTTGAAACCGCTATTTGAGAACCAGTGGGTCATCCCCGAAACGCCCCCCCGTTTTGTAGAGGCTTTCCTCAAGTGGTACGAGCGCCGCCGGCTTGCCATGGACCTGACCGGTATCGAGATCGATAAGCCGATTTTCCTGATTTCACTGCCGCGCTGTGGATCCTCCATGCTGCAGGATATTATTTGCAGCCATCCCCAAGTTGCCTATATCACCAATATGATGGATACCTTCCGCAATTGTTTTTGTGCAGCGGAGCACTTCCGCCGCAAAATCGGCTTCAACGTCAAGGGAGAGCGGTTTTTAAAGGACAGTGTCGAGGTGAATGTCGGCAGTCCCGCCGATCCGGTGGCCACCTGGGCGCAATGGCTGCATCAAGATCCATTTCAGGCGCGCCATCAGGAGCTGACCATCGCGGATTTTTCAGACGCGGATATCGCCGCGGTCAAGGAATCGATCCGCAAAGTGATCTGGTGCTTCGGCGGCAAGGCCAATCGTTTCGAATGCAAAACGCCGGCACTGCTTCCTCATGTCCTGCTGATCAAGGAGATGTTCCCGGACGCCAAATTCATTCATTTGGTGCGGGATGCGCGGGCCAGCGCCAATTCGCTGCTGAAGCTGTTTCGGCTGTGCAACGAGCAACTCACGGCCATCCGCAAAAGAAAGGGGTTGCCCGCACCCGTTGCACCGTTTATCCCCTATCCCAGAATGGCCCGATTGCAGGACCATATCGATACTTACGGCCCGGACGATATCCGCACCACGGCCCATCTCTGGAATGACGGCGTTGAATTTATCGAGAAGAACCGCAATCTTTTGCCCCATTTTCACGAAGTGCGCTACGAAGATATCCTCTCCGAGCCGCAGATGCAAATTCACCGGATTCTCGATTTTTGTGAATTGCCTCATCCGGCCGAAGAGATTCAGGAGTTCTGGGGAAAGGTCGCCAAGATCGGCGTCGTCCGGCACAAGAACGCCTATGGCCGATTTGACGTCGTCGAATCAATTTGCCGCAAAAATATGCAGCGGTTCGGGTACCTTTAATTATCTTCGCGGGGGTACAGCCGCTCCAGTTCTTTTAACGCCAGTGGATAGCGTCTGATCACCCAGTCCAGCAGCCGCGGGAATAGGCCGGCGGAAAACCGCATCAGCTTGACCTCGCCGATGCAGATTTCATCCTGGTCACGCTGCATGCCGCGGATTGTTTCCGCGGCAACCCGTTGCGTTGAAATCTTACGCCCCGATGCATTTTTAACCAACGCTGTCTGCACCATCGGAGGCAGTACTTCAAAGACCTTGACGTGGGTTCCCGCGAGTTGATTGCGCAATACCCGGCTAAACGCTTTCAATGCCCCCTTTGATACGGAGTATCCAGGCACCGTGGCGCAGGGCCAGGCGGCGAAACCCGAGGTCACGTTCACCACGGCGGCATTTTTGCGGGCCAGCAGCATCGGCAGGAAAATTCGGGTCAACTTGATCGGTGCCATGAGGTTGGTGGCGAGTTCCGCTTCCATTTTTGCGAAAGCTGCCGGATCGCGCAGCAGGCAATAGGCGTCTCCGATGGCGGCGTTATTGACCAGGATGGAGACCGATTGCAGATTGCCGTCACGGTCATTCTCGATTTGTCGGAGATCCTCATCGCGGCAGAGATCGATCCGTAGCGTTTCCAACGCCGGGTTTTGCTCTGCGGCGCGCATCAACTTCACACGGTCCCGGCCGCAGACGGTCACCCGGTTGCCGCGCAGCAGAAACTCCCGGGCCAGGGCCAGCCCGATACCGGACGCGCCGCCAGTAATGAAAACATGGTGACCGGCGAGCTTCATTTCAGTTTGCCTGATAAGTGACGATGCACTGCATTCCATCAAGCCGCATCAGAAAGAGAATTCCAATCCTGCCATGGCGCGGTAATCCAGCAGGCTGCCGAACTCGTCTGTGTCATCACCGCCAAAAAGGGTTCCGGTTGCAAAAAGTTGCACGTTGGGACCCAGGTTGTATTCGATCAGGCCAAGCACTGCAGCCGACTGGTCATCCAGGCCGGCTGTGGCGCGCAGCAGACCATTCCAGCGGTCGAACATATCCCGGTAGTAGTATTGCACCAACAGGTAGTTTTTGCGGAACAGCATCAGCCGTTCGTCAGGGCCGTTGCCGGAAGCGATAATATCCAGCAGGTCATCGTCACGATTGCCCGAACCGTTGTAGAAATATTCAACGGTTAGTGTCGATCCGTTGCCGAACGTATAGGAGCCCCCGGCCAGGGCTTCGATGTCGCCTTCGCGAAGGCTGTCTTCCGTGTACACCACCAGAGCATCATTGAGGTTCCAGCTGCCGAAGAGACCGAGGTGTGTGTCGGTGGCCTCCCGCCGTTTTGCAAAAATCAGGCTGAAATATCCCTGGTCGGCGGTGTGATCGATTTTCACTGCATAGGCAGGGTCGAAATTTTCGATCTCCTCCTGACGCCCCTCGTCGGTATTGACGATAAACGAACCGGTCCATTTAATGTTCGGCGACCAGACAACCCGACCGTAATCCGCACCGGGGACTTCCATTTTTGGATTGTTGCGGCCGTTGTCGGTATAGAAGGGGTTGGACGGGGAGAGCAGCAGAGACGGACCCCATTGCAGATTCTCGCGGCCATATGAGAGAAACAGTGAATCGACCGGTTCGACCCGCACCAGCCATTCGTTGACGTAATACTCCGGGTCATTGTCCTCCCGGCCATCGCAAACACCGTCTTCACAACGTTTCCAGGCAAAATCGAAACGCGGTTTCAAGAGCATATTCAAACGGGAGACATTAAAGGCGAAGTCCGGCCGGAAATCCGACGCCAGTGTATAGCGGGGCACTTCTTGGCGGTTATCGGGGTTCAGTGCCGAATTCACTGGCTTTTGAACCAATCCGTAGGTCAAGTTCCGGAAATCCAAACTGAAATGATCCAGCAATACGGCATTGTCGCTTGCATAGGCATTCTGCATGGTATCCGCGGCCGCTGTCTGCCCTGCGGCAATGGGTTCAGCAAGCAAAAAAATCAGCAGTAATGAGACCGCATATCGCATGACACCTCCCTATTTGCGCAACAGGTTCAGATTGAAAACATGGTCCGGAATGGGCTGCAGCACCGGATCCGAAAAATTCAGGGTGGTGGTGTCTTCCGACATCAATTCATCGTGAATGACCATGCGGGATATAAACACGCGCTCACCATCACCGGCCGCAATGCGGTTGTCATATTCCATCCGGGCGGATTTCAGCAGTTTGTCGCCGCGGGCAGTGTAAAACTCAGCTTTAATTCCAAGATGCGGCCGTCTGCTCACCCAGTATTTGATGCGGCTGTATGTTGCATTTTTTGTCTTTGCCTCGAGCAAAAACAAATAACATGCCCTGCTCTCAAAGTCGACCTCTTCAAAGCTGAGAATGGAATAATCCTCGGCGTAGTTGGTCGAGGCGATATCGCCATTGGCTGCAAGGCCGAGCAACTTCTGGCGCTGCGAGACGGGGACCGGTTTGCTCAGGTCCGGCTTGTAGAACCACATATTCCCTTTGACCAGTATGAGAAGCTGCCCCTTGCGCCGTGGCGGTTTCAGGGTTTCTGCCACCACATTAAAGCCGGACGATTTGACCAGAATGCGCCGTGAGTTCTTGTGCCCCCTTTCCAGCGCCTCAACTGAAACAATCCAAGTTATTCCGCTAAGGTTTCCCCGGGCTTCATCACATTCCTTCAGGATTTCATATGGCGTTGCCGCAAGGCTTGCGGCAGGGCAGACAGCGGCCAGAAACAATAACAGGCTGCAGACCAGGGGCAAGACCCGTTTAACCCCGGGGTTCTGGGACCCATTCTTCATAGAACAAAACATTTTTAGGCGTCTCCCTATCTGCATAGATTAAATATGCCCGAGCGCATCGACAATACTGCTGCGCGCTGCCCGTCGTGCCGGGACCATGGCGGCAATCGAAGCGAGAACAATCAGGGCCATCAGGCTCAGCCCCATCAACCAGGGCACCAGGTGGATTTCAAGCGGGACCAGCTTGGGGATATTGGGCGGCGTCCACATCGGCTTATAAATCGCGATGGATGCCCATCCGAGAATGGTCATCACGGCACCCACCGCGGAACCGAGCAGTGCGAGCATGACCCCTTCGGCCGCAAACATGATGCTCACGCCGGGACGCTTCAATCCCAGTGCCCGCAAGGTTCCAATTTCCCTTGTCCGCTCCAGAACGGCCATACTGATCGTGTTGATCACACTCAGCGCAACGATGGTCAGGACGATCACAAAAACGAACAGAAAAATGACATTGAACATATTGCGGATCCTCAGGTAAGAGGGGCGAAGCTGATCCCAGGACTTGATCTGGACATCCAGGCCGCCGCCGGCGAATTTTCCGGCGAGCTCGGTTTTTACGGTTTGGGTTGATTCAGAATCGGCCAGCAGGATATTCAGCCTGTCGACACTTGAGGTGTCATAGAGTTCCTGGGCCAGGTCGAGGGGAACGGTCATCAGGAGGTCATCCAGAATTTCCATGGGTGCGTCCAGCAGTTGGACCACCTGCGCATCGACGGCATTCATATACCCGTCCACCGTCGCCGCCATGACAATGACGTTGGAATCGATGGTCAATCCCATCTTTGCAGCCAGCCCTTTGGTTGTGCCGACCCCGTACCCGGAAGATGTGTCGAGCTCCCGGCCGCTGAACATTTTCAGTTTGCCGACGATGCCCTGCCCGCGGCTGCGGATCCGCCGTAAATCCTCGGGAATCCTCCCATCGGCCATCATGATGGTCGACACCTGTCCGTTGCTGACCAGGCCGCTGATATTCAATTGGGGTGTCGTGATGATAATGCGGTCATCGAGGGCGCAGATGTCCCGCAGCGCCTGAAGTTCCTTTTGTTCCAGCAGGAAGCGGGTTGGGTCGAGCGCCCCTTCCGCCAGAAAACCCTTTTTGAAAACACTCAGATGTCCGTTGCCGTAAGCATAAACGTAGGATTCTTCAAGCCCCTTGAAGACGTAGTCGGTAAAACCGCCCAGCAAGTTGACCGCAGCGAAGCCAAAGGCAATTGCACTGATTGTGAAAAACGAGCGGCGCCGGTTTTTGAGTAAATTTTTGAAGGCTATTTTTACCCAGGTCAGCATCGCTTCCATCACTCCTTGGTTTTTATTGGACCATTAACGAAACAGTGTTCAACATGAATACAAACCGCAGGGTATATGGAGGATCGATTTTACCGCGCCTAGCCTTCTCTGCGATGGACTCAATTTGATCATCCCAACTCAAACAATGGACATTTTGAACCCACTCTTACTCAGATTCCGGCGTCACGATATCTTCTACGATCACGCCATCTTGAAGGTGAATTCGTCGTCTGACTCTGTCCAGCAGCCGCTGGTCGTGTGTCGAAAAGATAAAGGTCGTTCCTTCTGTTCTGCTGAAACGTTCCATCAAGGCCACAATTGTCTCGGCATTTTTAGAATCGAGATTGGCGGTCGGTTCATCGGCAATTACCAGAAGGGGGTTGGTCACCAGCGCCCTGGCGATGGCCACACGTTGCTGTTGGCCCCCTGAAAGTTTGTCCGGCAGACGGCCGGCCTCCTCAGCCATACCCATTTTTTCCAGGAGCTGCATCGCCCGTTGTCGGTTTCTGGCGGCGGCCTCCCCCCTGATGGTCAACGGCATCATGACGTTTTCCAGGGCAGACAACACCTTGATCAGGTTGAAATTTTGAAAAATAAAGCCAATTGATCGGTTGCGGAGCGTCGACTTGAAATTGTCGGATTGATCGGCGATGTTCATTTCGTTGATGGTTATCGATCCGCTCGTTGGTTGGTCAATGGCTCCCAGAATATTGCAGAGGGTGGATTTGCCGGAACCCGAGGGGCCCCATATGGCCACAAACTCGCCGCGATCGATCTCCAGATTGATATGGCTCAGGGCCGTGAGCGACATTTCACCCAAACGGTAGATGCGCGTAACTTCTTTTAGGGATACCAGGGGCATGGTGCTTTGGACCTGCTTTGTGCAACCTCGTATTGAACGATATGACCCAAACGGTCGCTATCCTGGAGCACACTTTCAGAACGCAAATGGTGCAGCATTCCCAATCACGCCGTTCTTGCCGAGGAGAGCTTTATCTGCCATTGCAGAGGAAATCAACCGGCAGGGCCGTTTTATACGCAGGTGAGTATGTCAAGAAGATGTTTGGGTGTCAATACGCATGTCAATTCAGGGTGTTGTAAGGTGAAAAATTTTGCCGGCCCTGCCCGCCAATCATTGCCGTACTGCTTCCCGAGGCCATACGAGCCGCCATCAGGGGCCCGAGAATGGTTTCACCGCTGGCCCGGTCGATGCAGTTAAATAACAATCCGAACCCCATCCCGTCCGACAGGCTGAGCATAATTTCGGACCGAATGGCAATGCTGCCGCTACAGGTTGATGAAAAAAGCCAGACGGCAATCAGTGCGCCGCAAAAACTTTAAAGGCGGACTTTATGTTCTGACCGACAATCGGTCAGCCGGGCTTTTCACTTCGAACCCGTTGAAATCGCAAAGACTGACGGCCCTTATTTCCAGCCTGATCATTGTGATTTCCGGAGATCGACATGCGCATCTCTTTGCCCGTGGACGTTCCCCTATCCGCCATCGCATGTTGCTCAGGAATCGCCTACGGCGCAGTAAAAATAAAATTCAAGACGCCTGCCCGGGTATCGAAGTTGTCTTCCGCCACTGATGCCAATCCCTCGCTCGAAGCAATCACATTGTACACACCGGCCGGAAGATCGATCGTATAGGTGTAACTAAATGTCCCATCATCGCTGTTGTAGACGTTCGCATCGCCTGCGGAAACAATGACGAACGCAGTTTCGATCGGGTCCATCACACATTCACCGACTTGCCGGTTGAAGCTGACAATCACCACGGGTGCATTTCCCGAATCCGGATACGGCGCCGGTGCTTTTCCCGTAATGGTCCCTGTCACCGTATCCGTTGCGGTCGCCGAAAGGGCAAAGTCCGTATCCGCATAAGTCTGGCCGGCTTCCACAATCAGGCTGGTGCACGCGGGCTCGTAACCCTGGGCCGTGGCCACAAGCTTGTATTCGGTGGGCACTGGTTCAAGGTCATTGCCGATATACAGGTTCAGGTAGAGCATGTAGCCACCGTCAACATCCGTGCCCGCGCTCGCGGCAGCCACCCAGTTGTCATCGGCATCCTGATACCAGGCGGTCACTATCGCCCCTTCCAGAGGGGCAGGCGGCTCGCCATCGGTGGTGGTTACGATGCCGGAAACAATCGCCCGGTTATAGGTGCCGATGACTTTGATGGTCGGCTTCAATAGATATTTTCCGCTGTTGCCGGCTTTGACCACACTGCGGGCCACATCGAAATCCAGAATCAGTTCGGTGGTCAAACCGCTGTCGATATCGAACGGGTGCACCAGTTTGATACCGGTCTGGTATCCGCTGGGCACTTTCATCTCGTGTTCCTCGTCATCCTCATCGATCAAATACTGGGGATAAGGGTGGGCATTGCCGAGAATGTTATCCGAGAGGTCTTGTACATCGTGAAGCAGCAGCCGCATCTGATGGTAGGTTCCGGCCGCAAGATCCTTTTGGCCCAAACTGGCTGTTACACCGTTGACCAGTTCCAGCAGGTTGAATGTCTGGTTGAGGGTGTCCACAGTCTCCCATTGGCACTCACAATCGTCCCCCTCGCCCTGGTTGTCGCAGGTGCCGGCTTCCATGCACACCTGCACCTCTCCGATGGTGACATAGACCGCCTTGTAAGATCCTACCGGGGCATCCACCAGGCTGAGGCTCAAGGTTCCGGAACCATCGCTCGTTGACGATCCGGCCGATCCTCCACCCCCTCCACAGGACCAAAGGAAAACAAACGGAACAATCAACAATATCCATGCTGCCGCTTTGAATTTTTTCATTGCTTCTTTCTCCTTCTGTGTTTGCATGGTCCCCTTGGGGACCCTCTATTTTACGACGTTTGCATTCGGGTAGATTCATCTTCCGGATCTCTTTGGGACGATTCAACGGATATGCGTCAGGTCAGCCATGCCGCTGAAAGGGCTGAACGAAACGAATGTGAAACAGTTCACGCGCAAGCGGCGGCCGCACAAGCAAGACCGCTGCGGTCAGGGTTTTGAGGGCCGGCCTTTCTGATTTGCGCAAATATTGAGGCCCAAGGAAATGACTTGGGCCCCGCCGGGCAATGCAGGATAGAAAACAGAACAGTATTTGGGAAATATATCCCAAATAAATGGCCTGAAGTCAAATCCAATTGCACTGTTTCCATGGTTTTTTTTATCCTGATTTATCATTAATATTATGTATTTGGATTGCCTTGCGGGTTAAGCGCAAGGGTGCGAATATGAACTCGCATCATTAATGGGATATAATTCCCAAAAATAGACGCAATAATTGTACCCAAACCTTGAGAATTATAAATATTGTGTAATACAGAGTGCTTAAGAACTTTGACGGCTTTTTGGTATGATTGACTTGTGAATAAAATGCCACAAAAAATAGGATATAATGTATATTGGGTGCTGCCGGGGCAGCAGCCTGTTTCCCGATGCAAGAACAGTTCAAACCTCCCTTGCGTGTCACGCAAAGGCAAATCCGCTATTGCCGCCGGACATGAGCGATGAAAAAAGGCCCGCCCTAAGCGGGGTATCTATGCAGCACGTTCGTATTAATCATTTGAGTGGTGACTTATGCCCAATTTATTAAGGTACGGTTTGACAAAAAGGGCCCAATATAGGAGGCTGGCCTGGACGAGCCGTGCATGGTTCTTGCATCACGTAAAACGATGGAAAAATGCAACCATTGAGCTGGACTGATATCTAATTTACATGCAATCAATCGTCTTAAAAACGCTAACCAAAGCCATTGTCAGGATCATGCGCCCCCTCGTGCGTATTCTGCTGCGCAACAATCTGTCCTTCCGCACCTTCAGCGACATTGCCAAGTGGGTCTATGTGGACGTTGCCGAAAAGGAGTTCGGCCTCGACGGCCGCAAGCAATCTATTTCACGTGTTTCCATTCTGACCGGATTGTCGCGCAAGGAGGTCAAAAGGGTCATGGAGATGCCGCGCCCTTCGGACACCGATCTGGCCGAGCGCTATAACCGGGCCGTACGGGTTACCACCGCATGGCGGCGCGAACGCGACTTCATCGACGCCGAAGGCGGCCCCCGGCCGCTGCCCCTGGTCGGTGAGGGCAGAACCTTTGCCGAACTGGTGCGCAAGTACAGCGGCGATCTGCCGTTTCGGGCGGTTCTCGACGAATTGATCAATGCCGGAGTGGTCGAGAAAACGGAGGACGACAGGGTCAGACTGCTGACGCGGTCCTATGTCCCCGAAAAAGATGATGAGGTCAAACTGCATATCCTCGGCACCGACGCCGGGCATCTTATTGACACCATCGATCATAACCTGCAGGCCAGTGGACCTGATAGACGGTTCCAGAGAAAGGTCAAGTACGACAATCTGCCCCTGGAAGCGCTGCCTGTATTTCGCGACTTAGCGGCAACATCCGCCCAGGCGCTGCTCGAGGAACTCGACAGGTGGCTGGCCGAGAACGACCGTGACGCCAATCCCCGTGTGAAGGGGACCGACCGTTACGGTGCCGGCTTGGGCGTGTACTATTTTCAAAAGCGCTACAAGGAAGGAGAAAAGGACTGAACCACCATGAAGCCTTTTTTTAAGCATCTTTTTTATCTGTCGGCAGCGCTCTGCGTACTATGTCTTTTTTCCTGCGGTGGAGATGGCAGCTTGTCCGCCGGGGGCGGGATCGGCGGAACCGGCGTGACCAGCTCCGGAGAGATCACCGATATCGGAAGCGTGTGGGTCAACGGGGTTCGATTCGATACCCGGGAGGCCGATGTCTATATTGACGGTGTGTTTAAGGGCAGCGGCGATCAATCCGTATTCGATTATCTGGATCCCGGTCGAGTCGTTCAGGTCAACGGTCGACTGGATGACCCTGAAAACGGTGTGGCTGCGGCAGTCATCTATGAATCGTTGCTCATCGGGCCCATTGCATCTATCGACAATATCGATCCATACAACACCCTGCTGACCATCCTCGGCCAGTCGGTCATCATAAGCGACCGGACTTTGTTGAAAGGGGCGACCCTCAATACCCTGACGACCGGAAATCTGGTCGAGGTGTCGGGCTTTTTTGACGACACCGGACAGATCCAGGCATCGTTTCTCCTGAAGTTGGCCGATTCCGCCGCCCCCGATGCCATTCTGAAAATTACCGGGCCGGTGGGCGACCTGGATACGGGCAGCCGGCAGTTCACCATCAATGGCTTTGCCGTTGATTACGACCAGGCGGATCTCAGCGCCCTCGATCCGGGCGGGATAGCCGACGGCATGCGGGTCTGTGCATCCGGCCCGCTGTCCAGCGGAGGCAGTGTCCTCATTGCTGATGATGTGCGGCCCTACAAGCGCCTCGGGGATACCGTGAGCGGCCAGATAGAGATCGAGGGCATTGTCCGGCAAGACACCGTCTCCGGCCCGTTTTTCCTGGAAGACTACCCTTTTGAGATCACCGCGGACACCGTTTTTATCGGCGGAACACAAGAGGACCTGCTGGCCGGCGTGCGCATCGAACTGGAAGGAGAATTGACACAGAACACCATCGCCGCCGAAAAGATCACTTTCAGCCAGCCGTTCAGGGCTGAGTCGGATCTCACCGATAAAGACGATGCCAACGGAACCCTTGAACTGGCCGGCCTGGAAGCGTTAACCATAGAGACCAACGCTTTGACCCGTTTTTCTGGTCTCGTCGACCGTTTCGACGACCTGGCCAGCGGCAACCATCTGGTGATCAAGGGGGGGGTTATCGGTGGGACCGTGCTGGCCTGGCAAGTCATCAGCCTGCCGGAGGTGCAGGACAAGGTGAACATCCGGGGCACCGTCCTGTCCGATATGGAACCCTCATTATCGATCAACGGGGTTGTCATCGACACGGACACGATTCCGGACGATGGCTTTTTCATGGACGATGAAGTGCCTATAACGCGGCGCGCCTTCTGGGCCATCGTTGCCCAGGGGGTTTGGGTGGAGGCACGGGGGGCCCTGCCCCTGCTGCCCGGAGGCAGCGTGGACTGGAAATCCGTCACCCTGGTCACTGTGGATTAGCGTGCGGATGTGCAATGTCCGACGCCAGGGGCAAATCGCTTCCATTATGAAAACTAATTCCTAATAATTAGGCAAAATACTACCCAATATCCGGCCATACCGCAGGGGGGTTATCCTGCGGTATGGCTGTTTTTTGTGGCACCCTGTTCTAAGTAATAATCCATTATATTAAAATGTTAAGTGCAATACCAAGGGGCTGTGGTTAAAATTTTTTCTTTACAAGCACGCATATTGCATGTAATGTGAATATATTTGGGAATTGTATCCCAATTTCTTGCCGTCACGAGCAAATGCCGGATGGGTGGTTTTGTTGGGGCCCGCGCCATCCGGTCTCCATATTGTCGAATTTTGCATTATCGTTTCAGTACCGTTGCACCACTTAAGGTGCAAGCGCTACCGCTGGGCATGTATGTTTAAATTGCACATGGATTGACGCTGTACGTTTCCTGCCTTGGACTGTTTAACGCTTTTTCCCTCATGATGCGTGGCTGGTCGCCTTGTTCTGCTTTTATGGCCACGGGTGCCACTGTCAGGTGTTTTCCTGAAGATAAGCAGGCACGAAGGTCGTTGTTCCGACCTTGCCGTGTGCATAACGGCGTTTAATGTAAAACGCGAAAGGAGAGGTGCCCTTCGATGACGTCATTTGTGCGTTCCTGTCTTTTGTGTTGCGTACTGAACATCATCCCCTTAAACTTGTCGCGCCCGGCCAATGCGGCAACCTGCGATTCCTGGGCGGCCCAGGCGGCTTCCGTTCAGGGCATCGTCGAGGTACAGGCGGCCGGAGAGGGCGGATGGGCTGTAATGGCTCTCAACCAGGCCTTATGCCCCGGAGATACCATCCGGGTGGGAGACAATGGCCGTGCCAGTCTTCTGCTGGCCAACCAGTCGGTGCTGCGGCTGAATGCCGGCAGTATCATCACCCTTGAGGGGACCGAAGGCACGACCACATCGGTGGTGGGACTGCAGAAAGGGGCGGCCCATTTTTTCAGCAGGATTTTTAACGGGCTCAAGGTCAAGACCCCGTTTCTCACTGCCGGTGTGCGCGGCACCGAGTTTTTCATCGCCGTCAAGCCGGACCGGACGAATATCACCATTTTTGAAGGCGGGGTGCTGGCGGCCAACGACCGGGGCGAACTCTCTCTTGCCGGCGGCCAGTCGGCCGAAGCCCTAAAGGGACAGGCACCGGTTCTCAAAACGGTGGTCCGGCCCAGGGATGCCGTTCAGTGGGCCCTATACTATCCGCCGGTGGTGTATCGGGCGCCCTCGGCGGGTGAGATGTCTCCGGACACCAGCGATCCCCGCTTTCTAATTCAGCGGGCCTCCGGGAGGCTGGCCACCGGTCAGATCGAAGGGGCATCCGCCGATCTCGACAAGGCGTTAGACTTGGCGCCAGGCCACGGCGATGCCCTGGCCCTGCAATCGGTGATCGCCGTGGTCCGCAACGAAAAAGAACGTGCCCTGGCACTGGCCAATCAGGCATCTGAAGCTTCGCCCCGCTCGGCAGCCCCCCGAATTGCACTCTCCTATGCCCGGCAGGCTGGCTTCGACCTGGAAAAGGCCCGGGAGAGCCTCAAAGCGGCCGTTGAGCTCGAACCTGATAATGCCCTGGCCTGGGCCCGCCTGGCCGAACTGCAGATGTCGTTCGGCAACCTGGATGACGCTCTCGCGGCTGCCAGGCGGGCCGCAACCCTGGATCCCGGCCTTTCCCGAACCCAGACGGTCCTCGGGTTTGCCCGCCTTTCCCAGGTGAAAACCGCTGCGGCAGCAGAGGCCTTTACCCAGGCCATCGCCCTGGACCAGGCCGATCCCCTGCCGCGATTGGGGCTCGGATTAGCTAAAATCCGAGACGGCCAGCTTCAGGAAGGCCGACAGCAAATCGAGACCGCCGCCAGCCTCGATCCCAACAACGCGCTGATCCGCAGCTATCTGGGCAAAGCTTACTTCGAAGAGAAGAACACCAAGTATGACGGCCGCGAATACGCCGAGGCCAAGAAGCTCGACCCCAATGACCCCACCCCCTGGTTCTACGATGCCATCCGCAAACAGACCGTCAACCGGCCGGTGGAGGCCCTGCAGGATTTGCAGACGGCCATCGAACTGAACGACAACCGGGCTGTCTATCGCTCCAAGTTGCTGCTGGATTCCGATCTGGCTGCCCGCAGTGCCAGCCTGGCCCGTATTTACGGCGACCTGGGATTCCAGCAGCGTGCCCTGGCCGAAGGCTACGCAGCGGTGAACACCGATCCGGGCAACCACTCGGCCCACCGTTTCCTGGCTGACTCTTACGCCGCTCTGCCGCGCCACGAAATTGCCCGGGTCAGCGAGTTGCTCCAGAGCCAGCTCCTGCAGCCGTCCAACATTACCCCCATCCAACCCGGACTGGCCGAGAGCAACCTCTTTCTGATCAGCTCCAGCGGGGCGGCCGACACCGCCTTCAACGAGTTCAACCCCATGTTCAACCGCAACCGGGCCACTGCCCAGGTCAGCGGCATGCTGGGGCAGGGGGGCACCTGGGCCGCTGAAGGCGTTGTTTCCGCCATCTACGACAGCCTCTCCCTCAGTGCGGGTTACAGCCGGTTCGAGACTGACGGCTGGCGCGATAATGCCGACCAGGCGGACGCTATCGGCAACATCTTTGCCCAATATGAAATCAGCCCCGCAACCAGCATCCAGGCGGAGTTCCGGAGGAGAGAGACAGAGCAGGGCGACTTGCGTATGCTCTTTTACGAAGACGCTTTTCTGCCTACCTTTCGTCAGGAGGACGACACCGATTCCTGGCGGTTGGGTCTGCGCCACGACTTTTCACCCCGGTCAACCCTTATTGCCAATTTCGCCTATCAGGAGGCCGACAACGAACAATTCAACTTGTTCGACCTGGATCCCAGGTTTCTCGGGGGTCCGCCTCCGCCGCCCTACGTGGATTATTTCTTTAATCAAACTGCGGAGCAGGATGCCCGCAGCGGCGAGCTGCAGCACTTGTACCGTTCCCAACACTTTAAAACAATCGTTGGGGCAGGACATTTCAATATCAGTCAGGATTTCGCTCAAAGTGAGGCATACTACTATATGGGCGGGCTCCTGTTTGGTACGGTTTTTAATCTGCCCGCGCCCGATCTGGACATCACCCACGACAATATCTATGTGTATACCCATATCACACCGTGGAAGGAGTTGACCCTGACCTTAGGGGCCAGCTTGGATGCCTATGACCAGGAGGATAACCGGACCGATTGGGACATGGACGAAACCCAGGTCAATCCCAAACTGGGCATCACCTGGCAGTTGCTGGAAAACACCACCTTCCGAGCGGCGGCATTCCGGACTTTCAAGAGAACCCTGATTACCAACCAGACCCTCGAACCGACCCAGGTGGCCGGGTTCAACCAGTTTTTCGATGACACCAACGCCACCCGTGCCTGGACCTACGGCGGGGCCGTCGAACACAAGTTCTCAAAGAACTTGTACGGCGGCATTGAGTATTACACCAGGGATCTGGTCGTGCCGCCAATGAGTGGCGGTGAGGAGTTCGATTGGGACGAGAAGCTGGCAAGGGCGTATCTTTACTGGGCCCCCCATCCCTGGGTGGCGCTCAGTGCCGAATATCTCTTTGAAGACATCGAACGTGAAGAGGGCCTGACCGAAGGCATACGCGAACTTACCACCCATAAAATTCCGATGGGTGTCAAAATATTCCATCCCTCGGGAATAAGCGCGGGGGTAAAGGCGACCTATGTGATGCAGGAAGGCGATTTCGAGTCCATCGATATCAACTTCCCCGGCACCTTCACCACCGACGACGACGCCTTCTGGGTGATCGATGCGTCCCTGCAGTACCGCCTGCCCGGCCGTCACGGGTTTATCAGCGTAGGGGCGACCAATCTGCTGGACGAGGAGTTCAACTACTTCGATACGGACGAGAACAATCCGAGTTTAAAACCCGAAGTGAATTTTTATTGCAAAGCGACGCTGGCATTTCCATGAAGATCAGAAATTGATCAATGGATAAAATTTGATGAACAACACATTTAACCAAAGTACAAAGGGGGGAGGATATGTTTAAAAAACTCTTATTGATCAGTGTGTTGTGTATGGGTCTGCTGGGCCTCACGATGACCGGTGCCGGTGCCTGGCCGTTACCTACTTTTGTCGGATGGCCTCAAGCCACATGGGGCAGTATCAACATTGATTCCATTTTGAAGAAAGTGAATGTCAGCAATGATCCCGTAAGAATTGAGCTTCAGCTCGTGATTGAGCAAATCCAGTTTCAATGCTGCAATGGCGGTGACCAGTGCGGAGGCATAGGCAATCCTTTTGACCTGGACGCATTAGTTCAGGATATGGAGCTGATCAACGCATCTGATGTAGATAAAAATGGTATTTTATACTACAATAACCTGGTCAGCAATGAGGCAATCTATAATGCGGTTTTGCCTTTTCTTCCAGAGGATGTCTGCCAGAATGATAACTGGTATATAAATCCCGATACGCTTATCGTAAATCGGTTCTGGTTGCGTTTAGCAGTCTTTACGAATGACAAAACAGGCAGAGAAGTTATGGCGGACGAGGTATGTGGAACTTACATCCTTGAACCGGGACAAGCGCAATATACACTGGTAGAGGAAGAGTGCCCATAGACTCGGCTGACAGAATTCCACAACTCGTTACTTGTCACTCACAACTCAAAACTGCCCCTCTACTTGGAAGAGGCCACGTAAACGCAGTCCCAGTCGTCAGGCGGCGGGGACTTTTTGTATCCCTGGCTGCGGGCCAGCATGGTCCGGGCGGGGCCGTCATCGGGGATCTGGGCAAGGCAGGCCTCGAAGTGGCCGATGGCCTTGTCCCAGTGTCTGGCGCAGTATGATTCGTAGCCCGCGGCATAGGCATGCAGTGAGCCAGTCTTCTCCGCGGGCAGCCGGTCGTCCTTGTGGCCGATCAGTTCGTAAATAGCCACGCACTGCTGCTTGCCCACCACCTGCACCGTGTCCACCTGGCGCAGGATGAAGTCGTCCCGCACCAGTTTTTCGGTGTTCTCGCCGATGAGAATGCGGGTGCCGTAGAACTTATTCATCCCTTCCAGTCTGGATCCCAGATTGACCTGGTCGCCTAAAGCGCCATAGGCGAAGCGATAGCGGCAGCCGAGATTGCCCACCAGCATGGGGCCTGAATTGATGCCGGTGCGCGCGCTGAGGGGCGGTCGTCCGTCCTTGGCCCACAACGATCGCAATTCCCGCCGCCGGACCTGCATGGCCAGGGCGGAGGCGCAGGCGCGCCGGGCGTGGTCGGGGTGATCCAGCGGCGCGCCGAAGATGGCCATCAGTTCGTCGCCCACGTATTCTTTGAGGGTGCCCTGGTACTTGAAGATTTCCTCGGTCATGGCTTCAAAGTACTCGCTCAGAAAAGAGGTCATTTGGGTGGGGGAGTATTTTTCCGAGCAGTTGGTGAACTTCTCCAGGTCGCTGAACAGGACCGTCAGCACCTTTTCTTCGCCCCCCAGGGTAAGTCGGCCTGGGTTTTCGAGCATCCTGTCGATGACCAGCGGGGCGACATACTGGCGAAAGGTGTTTTTGATTTTTTTTCTCTCGCGCTCTTCTGTCATGTAGCGCAAGGTGGTGATGCCCATGTAGACGGCGGCCAGTACGATCAGGGGATAGACGATGCTGAACCAGACGTCCAGGGCGACAAAGAGCCACTGGGCGGCGGCTACATGGGCCCCGGCCAGCAGCATAATGACCATCAGGCCTTTCAGGGCGCTTACCCGGGAGAGCACGAACCCGGCCAGCAGTCCCAGCACGATGATGGCGGCCAGGTCGAATCCCCGGGACCACTCGGGCTTGGTCATGAAGCGGTTCTGCAGGATGTTCTCGATGGCCGTGGCGTGGATCTCCACCCCGGGAAAATTGGGACTGAAGGGTGTATTGCGCAGGTCATAGGTGCCCATGGCCGTGGCGCCTATGAGGACGATCTTGCCGGCGAAAGCGTCATCTTTCACGCGCTGGTTGAGAATGTCGCCGATAGAGTAATGGGGGATGGTCATCGGCGGGCCCAGGTAACGGATCAGCAATTGGCCGTTTTCGTCTGTGGGGACGCGGTGGTCGCCGATGGTGATGTTTTCGACGCCGAAATCGGCGATCCGGACCATCAGGGGCGGGTTGCCAAGATAGTGTCGAACGCACAGCACTGTCAAATGGGGGAAGAAGTGGCCGCCCCATTGCATGATCAGCGGCATCTTTCGAACCACGCCGTCCGCTGAGGGGGTCACGTGAAAAAAGCCGACGTCCTCGGCAGCGCTGCCGATGGGATCGATGTTGGTTTCCGGGGCGTAGGCTTTTATGGTGTAAGCGCTCTTTTCTGCAGCGGGACTGTCGAACATCACCATGGGCACCTTGGACCGCGTGATCTGTGCCAGCCTGGCCGCCAGTTGATCCGGCCCGATTTTTTTCTCCAGTTCAGCGGCCGACTGATGAAAGAAGTATCCCAGAATGATGTCCGCCGATGACCGTTTAATGGCATTGGCCAGCACCTGGTCATTGTCCGCCGCCCGCTGCCTGGATGCGATGAAATTATCCAGCCGATCGGAGTCGATACCCATTTTTTCTACCATTTGCTCCAATTGCTGGATCAGGTTGAATTCGGAATTTTGATCCGGTTCGAAAAACCCCATGTCGAACCCGATGACCTTGGCCCCCGCCCGGGTCAGTTCGCCGACGAGCCGGGCGATGGTGGACCGCGGCCAGGGCCAGCGGCCCTGTTCGTCGAGGCTCTTTTCATCGACGAGTGCCATGACGACCTGCCCGGTGGTCGGCCGGGCGCCGCGCGAGACAAAGCGCAGATCGTAGGTCTTCAGCTCGATGTAGTCGAGCAGGGGCGGGTTGACGACGAAAAGAACGCCGGTCAGCACGACGATGCCGATGGTCAGGGTGAGGGTATTGATCGCGGACAGCTTCTGGACGAAGGATTTCATTTGATCCGGCCGCCAATCATGCCGACGGGATGGTATTGGCAATGCCGGGATCGGCAAACAGGTTCTGGCCGAATACATTGGCCTGCAGATTGGCGATCCACTGTTTGCCCTCCTGGGTGACACGCAGATATTTCAGGGCATCCTGGATATAGGGATTGACCACTTTCCAGAAGAATCTGGCGTTCTGGTCGCGCAGTTCGCCGGGATTGTCGTAGCCTAGCTTTTTATTGAGGCCGATCTCTTCGAATTCGTAAAACAGGGCGGTGCATTTCTGCAGCCGGTTGGGGTCGGCGAGCTGGCCGATGAAATCGGCCGACCGGGCCAGACCGCCATAGTCGGCCGTGTCTTTATGCGAGCCATCATCCGGGATGGGATAGCGGGTCATTTCGATGAAGGCGCAGATCCGGTCCACGTCGATGACCCCTTCGGTTTGGTTGAGCAGGCTTCGGCCGAACCGCTCCCGCACGAACAATTTGCTGCGGTCGACATGGTAGGGGGCCAGCATGGCGTCGGTGCTGCCGGCGGGGATGCGGATCAATTGGTCATCGATTCCCGAAGCCAGTTCGTTGTCTTGGTCCGCTTTGCAGATGCCTTTGACATAGCCGATATCGTGGCACAGCAGCGCAATGATGAAATGGGCCCACTCCCTGGGCGAGACGCCCCCTTCCGAGAGGTGCTTGCCTTCAATGATGGCCTGTCCGGCCAGGGTGGCCATCACCGTATGGTCCACATCATGGTACAGTGCGTCGGAATTGGAGATGTTTTCCAATGTCAGGTGGGCGGTCCACAGGATGATATTGCACAAGGCCGGTTCCAGTTCACTATAGGTTCGCTTGTAGCCTTCTTTTAATTGTTCGGTACAATAATCCTTGATAATCCGTTGGAGGTTCAACATGGGCCGTCTCCTTTGATAGCGGTTGGAAGCAGGGTCCAGAATGATATGATACGCTTATTTTTTTCCCCGGTTTGGGCCCGCCCACTGCAGAATGCCCTGGAGCACCGTCTGGGCGTCTGTTTGCGGGCCGACGACCACCGGTTGGAATTCCAGTCGGTATTCGAATGCATTTCCATTGCCGGGCCGGTCTTTTATCTCCGTCACCGTGCGGTGGAGGCGTTCGGTGATGGGTGCGATATCGTCTTCGCTTTCTGCCGGAAACAAGAATACAAAACGATTGGTGTCGATGCGGCAGGCCAGATCGCAGCGGCGGATGTGCCGGGTCGCCTGCCGGCTGACTTCACAAATGGTTTTGTTCTTATCGTCGGCAACAGAACCCGAAGCGCCGTTGCCGAAGATAATGTCCAGGCTGCCCAGGTAGAGGTTGTGCCCGCTGCGCTGCGCGCGGGCCGCTTCCGCCTCGAACAGCTGGCAAAATCCCTTGCGGTTGTTCAATCCGGTCATGTCGTCCACTGTGCTTTCGTTGGACAGGCAGGTGGTCAGGCGCTCCACGCGTTCACACAGAATCGACATCAGGTTGACAAAGAACTTGTGCGCCGTCGGCGGATAGAGCCATTGCAGCCGTTTGATCATTTTCCAGTTGATGGGCAGCAGTTCGCCGGGTGCCGTTGCAATTACGGTGGCCGACCGGGGGGCCGACCGCAGCAATCCCATCTCGCCCAGGATGTCGCCGGCATTGATATGCGCGATGGTTTTCTGGATACCGTGGGGTACGGTTTGCCCCCCGCAGGTGGTGTCGTAGTCGATGACATCGAATGTGCCGTCGATGACGGCATACATGATTTCGCTGTGTTCGCCTTTATAAAAGAGCGCTTCTCCCGGCGCAATGGTTCGGATGGTGCCGGCGATGATGATGGAGTGCACCTCGGTGCGGGTCAGCCCGTTGAACAGCGGAATGCCGATCTCCGGGTCTTTTCCCATTCTCAGGCGGACCAGGTCCCACAGCGTGACGATTTCAACACGCTGCATCAGTATGGGCAGCAGGATCAAGTCACCCACCAGGGCGGCGAACAAGGTAATCACCATCATGGCCCCGAAGACGGCAGTGGGGCTGAAGCTGGAAAACATGAGGATGGAAAAGCCAAGCCCGATGGTCAAGGTGGTATAGATGATCGGGCGGCCGATTTGCGTCAGTGTGGTCTTCAGGGCGCGCTTTTCATCCAGGTCGATTCTGAATTCGCGATTGAAGCGAACCATGTAATGAATGGTGTCATCCACGGCCAGGCCGATGGCCACACTGGCGATCAGGCTGGTGGCCATGGAAAGTTCGATGCCCAGCCAGCCCATGATACCGAAATTGACCACAATGGGGAAGAAATTGGGGATGATAGCCACCAGGCCGACCTTGTATGAGAGAAACAGCATCAGCATGATGCAGAAGATGACAGCCAGGGTGACGGACAAGCTTTTTACCTGACCGACAGTCAGCTGCTGACTGCTGGCTGAAATGACGATGCCGAACCCGGTGATATTCAGGTGCACCGTCTCGGGCAACTGGTGGTTGGCGTAGTCGGCAATGATATTGCGCAGTGCAATAATATCGCTGGAACTGGAGATGTGGGTGAGCAGCAGAATGTTGGCCTTGGAAAAGGTGGGGTTCATGAACGCCGTCATCATCTCTGCCCCGAGCAGGGAGCGATAGGAATTGACCAGCATGCGCACTTCAAAACCCTCGGTGGGCAACTTATAATACTGGGCTTCGAACCGGTTGGTGGCGTAGTTGACCAGCTTCAGGTAATCGACGAAAGAGATGGTTTTGTCCACCCCCTGCTGGTCGGCAATGAAAGTCTGGATTTTTTCGATGAGCGCCAGGTTTTCCGGATTTTCAAAGAAATCCTCCTCACCGGTGGCAACCACATTGAGGGGGAAACTGCCGGACAGGTGACGGTAGATATCGTGGAAATTTCGGGACACCGCGGTATCGGCTTTGAAATAGCCCACGGGGTTGGTTTCCACCTTGAGGCGCAATGTCCCCACAAGGCTGATAATGACGACGCCGCCCAGCACGATCAATGCCGCCTTCTGATGGGCCAGGTTGATGTCGATAATCCGATCGATTATTTTCCGGATGGGCCCGTTTGGTGAAGGCTCCCGACGGTCTGGTTTGCCGGGTACCGGCCGGATGAGGCTCAATCCAATGGGCAGCAGGGTCAGCATCACCAGCAGGTAGACCGTCATGCCGACACACGCGATCAGGGCGAATTCCTTGATGGCGCTGATGCGGTTGAAAAACAGGGAATTCAACCCGATGATTGTGGTGAAAACGGCCAAAATGGTAGGAAAGGTCGTGCTTTCGAAGGTTTTGATCACCGCTTCGCGGGAAGTTTGTGCATGGTCGAGGACATGGCGGTGCTCGGAGACGATGTGGAGGCAATACGCCGTGCCCACGGCGATGAGAAATACCGGAACGATCATGGTGAGCAGAGAAAACGGAATACCGGCCATCCCCATGAACCCGAAGGTCCATATCAGGGTGACGCCGACGCAGGCCAGCGGCAGTAAAACATAGCGGATGCTTCTGAACAGGGCGAAGAGCACCAAAGCGATGAGCACAAAGGTGAGCGGCGGCAGTACCAGGAAATCTTTTTCAGTATAGCGGGCAAGGGCTCTGGAGATCAGCGGCATGCCGACCTGATAGAGGGTCAGACCGGTTTGCGCCTCGATGATGTCGCGTCTAACGGCGTCGATGATCTGGTCATGATTCGCCTCGGCTTTAAGTACCAGGGTCAGCAGGGTGGTGCTGTGGTCGGCGGATATGAGGTTCTTTTTGAACAGCGGGACATCGGCGATGACGGCCTTGAATTTTGCCATGGGCCAATCGCCGGAAAGGTCCACGGCCCGTTTAACCGCCGGCAGGCTGATCACCCGCTGCACGCCCTCAATCTTTTTGGCGGTCTCGGCAAGCTGCTCAATCTTTTGGAAGGTGAGCGTATCGAATACGTCTTCGGCCTTGATGACGACCCGGATGATCTCTTCCGATCCGAAAATTTCCTTGAATTTTTTGTACTGATCATTTTCAGGCAAATCTTCAATGACCAGGTCATAAACCGAAGTCGTGAACGACAGCCGCGGAATGAACAGACAGAAACACGCTGTGATGACAATGAGGGCGGCCAGCACCATGCCGCGTCGTTTCAAAATCCAATCCATCATGTCGGCTACGCGCAGTCGGCGAAAAGCATCAAGGATTTTGTGACCGGCCATACGGCTCCTTTCCATGCGTGTGTCTAATCGTCTTCAAACAACCTCAGTTCATCGGATCGGGTCCTCAGGCGGTGGCTGAGCACCAGGGCGATATTTCGATAGAGCTTGGCTGCAATCTGCGGTTGCTCGGCAAGTATCGATTGGTACGTTTCATAGGGCAGCCGGTATATTTCCGCATCGGCTTCAGCCTTTACGCGTGCGGACCGGGGTTTTCCGTCCAAAAGGGCCATCTCCCCGAAAATGGCACCGGCATCAAAGGTAAAGAGACGCTTTTGGCGCTGTGCCTGCGGCAGCTGCATTTTCGCACTGGCCGATCCGCGGGTCAACAGAAACAGGTCCCGATCCGAATTGCCTTCGAAAATGATGGTATCTCCCTTTTTATACTGCTCTCGGATAAGCAACCCCTTGAATATCTCCATCTCGTCCTTAGAAAAACCGACGGTGATATCACATTGGTCGATAGTACACCGGCTGCGGATATTGCCCGGGCCGACCGATTCCAGCAGATTGTCTTCGGCCCATTCCAGGGCGTTGTCCGTGTCTTCGAAGAAATGGGCGGGTGAAATGATCTGCGTGACACCATTGCATTCCAAAGTGCCCCACAGAGAGTGGCCGGGGCCGATGTGGCTGATCAGCAGCCACTTGTACTTTTTGCGGAGGCTGTGATAAATTCGAACCAGGATGTTGGCGCCCGTGGTGTCGATGTCATTGACATGCCGCATATCCAGAATACAATAATCGGCATTCCCCATTCGGGCTTCCAGGTGGTGGGCCAGCCGATCCGCAGACCCAAAGAAAATCGGCCCCTGCAGTTGAAATATTTTGATCCGGCGGCGTTCACCGTTCAAGAGATCCAGTTGCCTGCGGCTCCTGACCTTGTTGCTGCCAATGCGTTGGCCGGTGTATTCGCGCCTTATGATTGAAGCCCCCGTTTTGACGATAAAGTAGGCCGCCGATATGGCCATGCCGATAACGACTGCCGAGATCAAATTGACGCATACGGTGACTACGGCCACGCTGATGTTGATCAGCAGGCTGATGGCGAGTTCCTTTCTGGGCCCTGCCGCATTGCGCAGTTCCATGAAAAGGCGGAAAGTGGTCCGGTCAAACAGGTTGATGCCCACCGAAATGATGATCGCTGCAAAGATGGTCAGTGGGATTTTCCCCAGCAGGGGAGCCATCGTCAAAAAAATGATCAGGATGTAAACGCTGCACAGCAACCCGGAAAGCTTATGGCGTCCACCGGCTTTGTAGTTGGCCATAGATCTTGGGATGGATCCGGCTGCGGACAATGCCCCGAACAGGGAGGCGATGATGTTGCCTGTGCCCTGGCCGATCAATTCTTTTTTGCTGTCATGGCGGCTGTCCAGGATGTTGTCGATGGTTATTGCGCTCATCAGCGATTCCATTGACCCGACAATGCCCAGGACCACGCCAAAAAGGATGATTTTGAGCAGCCACGCCGTGCTGACCGAATCCAAAGAGAGGTGGGCGAGTCCGAAGAAGGCGCTTGGGGCGGGGACCATCATCTGTAGATCCCCCACCGATTCAATTTGCGGGGATGATTTCAGAATGACGGATAAAATACTGTAAATCGCTGAGCCGGTGACCAGGCCGACCAAAAAAGCAGGCGGTTTCAGCCTCAGGCGTTTGGACAGAAAAATGCCGATCAAAGTGCAGGACCCGATCAAAGCCGGATATGCGTTCTGGAGGGAGATTCCGGACAGGGCCTCCCCGAATGGCGTTCCGTTCTGAATGCCTAAAAAGGGGGTGATTTGGTTCAGGATAAGCAGGGCTGCAATCCCGTTCATGAAGCCGGCCACTACCGGGTAAGGGATGTATTTGACGATGTTGCCCAGGCCCAACAGGCCCGATAGGATCTGTGTCGCGCCCCCTATGAAAACGCACACGGAAACCAGTCCAAGGATGATCAGCGGTGCATTTTCCCCAGCACCGGACAGGACCGGATCGGCAGCCAGTCCGGCAACGACTGTGGTAATGATCAGCGTCAGGGGGGCCTTGGGCCCTGTGATCTGGAGCGGTGTACCGCCGAACAAAGATGCAAAAAAGCCGCCGAAAACGGCGGCATTCAAGCCGATGAGCGCTGCATGCGGCATGAATTCATTGCCCAGCGCACCAAATGCGGTCACACCATAGGCGATGGACATCGGCAGGGTGATGATGGCCGCCGAAAGTCCGCCGATAAAATCGCCTTTGTAGCGCTGATAAGGGTTCATTTTATTATTGCGTCAAGCCCCTGCATTGATAAAGGTCTTTCAGCTCAACAAAGAGAGGCTGCTCATCTTTGTCGAAATCCGTTGGCGATGCCGGTATGTCTTTGGGGCTGTTTTCCCAATAACGCTAAAGTGTTTGTAAATCAAGTGGGTTATTGAATTGGTGAAAAAACCGTCCCTTTTGGTCATCCTGGTTCCGGGTGACGGCTAGTTGGCGGCTTTGACCTTTCCAGGGGCAACCAGCGCCGGGTTTTCTGGATCCGGATTCCCGCTTTAAACCAAAGCGCGGGGAGAATCCGCCAATATCCGATTTATTTAAAAAAAATGTAACCATCTCAACATCCGGACGTTATAGTGACAGCGTGGACACATTCAGAACTCTATACCAGGACCACAGGGAGCGCCTGTTCAACTACCTGCTGCGCATGACCGGGGATTACGACCTGTCCCGCGACATCATGCAGGAGAGCTTTACCCGCTGTCTGGAGCGCTACGGCGGTCATATTGAAAGTGCCGCCCTGCTGTACCGTATCGCCCGCAACCTGGTGGTGGACCATGTACGCAAGGTTGCCCGCAGCGAGCCCATGGGGGATCGGCAGGCGCAAGATCCGGTGTCCATGGACCATCAACTCATGGTTCGGGAACAATATCGTGCGGTTCTGGCGGCGCTTCAGGCCCTTGATTTCGAAGACCGGGAACTTCTGAGCCTGGTGTCCGGGCAATCCCTTTCCTATCGGGATATGGCCACTGTTCTGGATACCACCGAGAACAATGTTAAAGTGCGGGTCCACAGGGCCCGCAAGCGTCTGCGCAACGTACTGGCCAAGAGAGGTGTGACATGACGGAGCATTTGATCAGCATGTTTATCGATGATGAACTGAACCTGGACGAAAAGATCGAATTCGTGGAGACGGTCCACGGCAATTCGGCCTATAAAACGGAAGCTCTGGAATTGCTTTCTCAGGAAAAACAGCTCCGGGATATACCCGTGCACACGATCCCGGCCGTCACATTCAAACCGGCATCCACTCGAAAGCGTTCTACCTGGCTGCGCCCTTTGATAGTGGGTCTGGGTTCCGCCGCGGCGCTTTTTATCCTGTGGCTAACGGTTGTTCCGCATAGCGACATGGCCGGGCAGCCGTTGTCCAAATCGCACCGCTTCATCATCTATCGCCCGGATATCAGCAAGGTCGAGATCAGCGGCAGCTTCACCGGGTGGCAGCCGCGGTCCATGCACCGCATTGGCGATTCCGGCTACTGGGAGGCGGAGCTTTCGCTTCCCAGGGGTGAGCACCGATTTGCTTACATACTTGAAGGCCGTCAGCGCATCGCCGATCCCACGGTTGCGGTCCGTGAAAAAGACGATTTCGGCGGCGAAAATTCGATTTTGAGTGTCTCCCTATGAGCCGTTACTCTCTCCTTGTTCTGCGCCGCCAGAAAAAACCATCGATGATTGTCATTTCACCTGAAGCCGGTATCCGCACAAACGCTGAAAGGCCCCTCAAACGAGGTATGGCGGTTGCTGCCCGTTTCTTTGCCGGGATGCTCGTCTGGGCAGGGGTTCTTTTTATTTTTGGCGGCTGTGCCGCCCATTATCACAGGGTCGATAAAAACGGTATGACCTTGTACCTGCGCTTGCCCTCGGCCGAGAACGTTATTCTCTTTTCTTCCCTTGACGGTTTTTCACCTCATACCGCTCAATGGCGTGACGGCAAATGGGTGAATTCACTGCCTGCCGACCGCGAATTCCGCTATTTTTACCAGGTTGACGGACAGCTGTTCATTCCCGAGTGCCGTTTGAAGGAAAAGGACGATTTCGGATTTGAAAACTGCGTATATGTGCCCGGCCTGTAACCTCTGGCGTTCCCGAACGTTTAAGACCCGGAACAACATCCCAAACATGAGAACCCGAAAAATAAAGGAGATCGAGGTGAAAAAATTACTCAGCATGATTCTGGTGTTGGCATGCAGCGTGGCTTTCGCATGGGCGGACGAACCGGTTGCTGCCCGGACATCGACCCAGCTCAATGCCCAGGCCCGGCAGATGGTGGAACTGGGTGTTCCGGCCGAAGCGGCGGCCCAGATGCAAAATAGTTTCCAGGAGCAACACATGGTCCAGGCGCGCAATATCGTCCAGGCGGCAAAGCAGATGGGGCTCCCGGTGGGGCCGGTCGTGGACAAAGCGGTGGAGGGCATGGCCAAACAGGTCGCCGCCCGGGACATCGTGGCGGCCATGGAGCAGGTTCGGGGCCGTTATGCCACAGCCATGGCGGAAGCCCAACAGATGACCCAGACGCGTTCACGCCAGCAGACCATGACCCAGACCATGGCCCAGGCCATGGCGGCCGGCATGCCCCCTGAGGACGTGTCCGCCGTTGCCGCCCAGGTGAGAAGCCGGCAGAGAACCATGACACATGCCGCGTACGAGGAGTTGGCGCAAAAAACGTTTACGGCGGCCAGAGACATGTCCCGTATGGGGCTTTCATCCAAATCGGTGAAGGATACCCTGTCCCTTGCTTTGCAGAATCAATACTCAGCCCGGCAAATGAACCAGATGCGCAGTCAGTTCATGCAGCAAGCCAAAAATGCCAAAGCTGAAGTTGTGGCCGACAGGCTTCAGGCCCAGGTTCGTGCCGGTGGAATTGCTGCCGGGCAGAAGGGAGCGGCAAGCGGCGGCGCTTCCGGCTCAGGGGGCAGCGGATCAGGCTCCGCCAATGGCGGCGGCAGTGGCTCCGGCAACGGCGGCGGCGGATCGGGCGGCGGCAATGGCGGTGGCAATGGTGGTAAGAACTAACTTTAGAATGATTCCATACATGCAGTGACCAGGCTTTGGCAGGGTCAATATATGGGGCGCCCGTCGCGATTCCGCGTGATGGAGCGCCCCATTTTTTGTTTGTGCACCCGGACGGTGGTGCATGATGTTTACTCCGGGTAACCGGTGATGGCCTTTATTTCAGCGTAAAGCGGTTCAAGGGCGCCATAGATTTTCCGGTATACCCGTCGGTACAGATTGCGGTAAATCGTGACATTGACCGGGTCCGGCTGGAATACGGTTTTGACGGATACCATGTGTTCCACGGCCGCTTTAAATGAGGGGAAAATTCCGATGCCCACCGCCGTTGCGATGGCGGCCCCCAACCCGGATGTTTCGTGGGTCCGGCCCTTGATCATGGGCCGGTTGAATATGTCCGCGGTAATTTTGCAGATCTCGTCGCTTTGGGATGCCCCGCCGGAAACGGCCACTTTTTCGACTTTGACACCGCCGGCTTTTTCGACTTTTTCCAGGCCCTCTTTCAAGGCGAATCCCAGCCCTTCGATCACGGCACGATAAACATGGGCCCTGGTGTGGACATCGCCAAAGCCGATCATCGCTCCTTTGGCCGCCGGGTGTTTGAGGCCGGGCCCCCAATAGGGTTGGACCATGAGGCCCATGGCTCCGGGCCGGGTATTGACCAGATGCCGGTTCAACAGCTCTTCCGGGGCGATGCCCTTGTGATTGGCCTCGACAACTTCGGCGTGGGCGAATTCGTTCTTGAACCAGGTAATCATCCAGTACCCCCTGAATATTTCGACTTCCGGATTATAGTGCCGGGGAATGGGGGCCGGATAGGGCGGCATGAAGCGAATGGGCTCGAAGTATTTCCGGGCGGTGGTCTGCACCGTGGCGGTGGTGCCGAAGCTCAGGCTTGCCAATTTCTGATCGAGCACGCCGGCGCCGAGGGTTTCACATCCTTTGTCCGAACCGCAGGCCACAACGGGAACACCGGACCGCAGCCCGGTCTGGTCGGCTGCAGCCGGTGTTATAGCGCCCAGAATTTGGCCCGGCGTAACCAGTTCAGGCAGTTTTTGCGGTTCCACCGGAAATAGCTTGGCGCACAGTTCGCTTTTTCTGGCCCAGCGCATCTTTTTGTAATTGAAGGGAATGTGGCCGATCTGGGAGGCTCGCGAATCGGCAAAGCGATGGGTCAGGCGAAAGTTGAGAAAGCCGGAGACTTGAAGGTATTTGAATGTTTTCGTCCATATCAGGGGCTGGTTCTGGATGATCCAGTTGCACTTGCCCTCGGCCTGGATGCCGTCCATCAGTCCGTCGATTCCGAGCAGGCGCAGCCCGAGACGCACCGGTCCTTTTTGCCCGAACCGGGGGGCGGCCTTGCGCTGGTCAAGCCACAGGATGGCCGGCCTCAGGCATTTGCCTGAGTGGTCCACATTCACCATGCTGTTGCGCTGGGTGGTCACCCCCACGCCGGCGATTCGGCGGAATGGTTCACTGTGCGACTTTTTCAGCAGGGCGCAGGCCTGGCAGAGGCTGTCCCAGTACAATTCGGGGTCTTGTTCCGCCCAACCCGGTTGGGGGCTGACATAGGGTGCGTAGGCCACCTGGGTCCTGCCTTCCAATGCGCCTGTCTCGGAAAAGAGCAGCGCCCGCAGGCTTTGGGTGCCGCAGTCGATTGCCAGTATGGTTTTTTTATTCAAGCGGGTGTCTCCATCATCTATTCGCTGACCGGCCGGCAAATCCTATGTTTGCATATCTCTGGTGTCTTTTCAAAATAATCCTGACAGTTATCACAAATAGCGGGTCTGTTTTGGCGGCAAGGCACTGCCTCCTGACCCCTCACGTTTTCCGGGGGCAAAAACGTGAGGCATTCCAGATCATCGGTATTTGGGGACAGCCCGTTGAAAATCACAATTGTCAAATACTGGACGATCTGTTAGCTTTTGCTATCGGCGTAATTGTCGTCAGCCTATTTCCCCCCTTTATGACCGCATCTGGAAACTTGGCCGATGTTCAACAGGGACCCAGTGCCGGGTATCCACCCCATTGGAGGCGTCATGGACAAAGATGAATTCATCAAGAACATGAAGCAAAAATTTAATGAGCTCAATTATCATTACAGCATTGAACGCGGCAAACTCGAGGCCAAGGCGCAGCACCTCGGTGCCGATGCAAAGAAAGCCCTTGAGGATGAGTTGGAGAAGCTGCAAAAGCTGCAAAAAGAGATGAAATCGAAGATAATCGACCTTGAAGTTGCCAGCGAAAATGCCTGGTATGACGTCAGGGACGGCTCTGAAAAAGCGTGGAAAGCGCTGAGCAAAGCCCTGAAGAAGGCGACTTCGCACTTCAAATAGCCCGTCTTGGGATACCCTCGGGCCGGGCTGTGACCGCTTTCCAGCCGGTGCTGGTGAGCGCGGTCTTTCGAACCAAAAGAGATGAAAATGAAAAAATGTCCTTTCTGTGCCGAAGACATTCAAGACGCAGCGATTAAGTGCAAACACTGCGGCGAGTTCTTCGATGCCGCCACCAATCCACACGCGGCAGATGAAACGATAGCATGGTATTATAAGACGCCTTTTATTGCCTTTGCGCTAGCTTGTGTGGGGCCGCTGGCATTGCCGCTGATTTGGTGGCGCCCTCAAACGACGCTGCCATGGAAGATCGGGCTTACCGCAGGCATACTTGTTCTGAGCTGGTTTCTTTTCCAAATGACCATGGATTCGATTTATACGCTTGCAAAGTATTACAAGCTGATGGAAGGGATGTGAAGTAATCGAAAGGGCAGCCCTTGTCGCGGGTTCCGTTTATCGGCCCTCTTCCACCGGTTTGAATTTCAGGCCGACGAAGGTGGCCATCATGACCAGGGTCGTGGAGATGAAGATCATCATGATTCCCAACGCGGACAATTGACCCCACAGGCCGTCTTCCGAAAACCGGAAGATCTGAACCGCCAGGACCTCGGTTCCCGGTCGCGAGAGCACCACCGAAAGGGTCAGTTCGCGAACGAACATGGTGGCCATGAGGATCCATCCGGAGACGATGCCCGGAATGAGCAGGGGGATGACGATACGGCGCATGGTCGTAAATGACCCCGCGCCGCAAACTTTGGAGGACTCTTCGAGGTGGCTGTGCACTTGGACGAATGCACTGGCCAGGGGACGGACCCCGTAAGGCAGATAGGTGGCGATATATCCGATGAGCAGTGACCAGATGGTGGCGTACAGCGGGGTGCGAACAAAGAACCACATGAACCCCACGCCGATGACGATCCCCGGAAAGGAGAAGGAGAGGAAGGAGAGGGTCTCCAGAATGCCGGATGCATGGGATCGGACTTTTACGATAACATAGGCCACGAAAATGGACAGCGTCACCCCGAGGGTTGCGCCGACAACGCCCAAAAATACGCTGTTCTTCAGGGACAACAGCGAAATCGGGTCATTGATCACCTCGATCCAGTGCTTCCAGCTCATCATGGAAAAAGCCCTGGCGCTGGGAATCATGGAATAAGGCACCAGCGAAGTGTAGAACAGCACCAGTACCGGCAGGACGATCAGGACCATGGACAGGATGCCGACGATGCCGAACAGGGGATACTTGGCCCCCTTGAGTTCGATAACGGTGGGCCGGTAGCCGCGGCTGGAAATGGTCACGTATTTTTCGCCTTCGGAGGTCAGATAGCGGTAGATATAGATCAGTGTGATGGAGGCGGCCAGAACACTCATGCCGATGGCCGCCGCCCTGCCGAAATCGGCGGCAAATCCCGTGGCCACGGATTGGTAGATGTGGGTGGCCAGCACGTGAATCCGGCCCGGCATGCCGATTACCGAAGGCACGGCGAACGAGGCCAGGCTGCGAACCAGAGACAGGATGAAGGCAGCCAGGATTGCCGGGCGCAGTACGGGCAGGGTGACCCGGAACAAGGTCCGCAGCGTCGTGCTCCCGCAGACTTTGGAAGACTCCTCCAGGGCGATATCGAAGGATGCCAGGGCAGGCGCCAGAATGAGATATGCGATGGGAAGGTCCAGGAGCCCCTCCACCAGAATCATACCCGATAGGGAATAGATATTGATCGCCGCGTCCTCAAAGCCGGGAATCTGCCTCAAGAACAGGTTGATCAGGCCGTTGGACGGGTTCAACAGCAGCACCCAACTCACCGAGAACAGGATGTGCGGGATCATCATGGGGATGATGGAGATGATCCTGAACAAAAACTTGAAGGGGATATCCGTACGGGTGTTCAGATAAGCCAGAAGAAGGGCCAGGCCGGTGGCCACCAGGGATGACCCGAGTACAAAGACGATCGTGTTGACGATGATATCGGTTAATTCGGGGTCGGTGTAGGCTTGGATGTATTTGTTCAGGGTGAATTGGCCAAAGGCCCCCAGCCCCGTTGAAAAACTCCCGAAAATCAGCATGACCACGGGGCACACGGTGAGAAAGCCGACGATGGCGATCAAGGTCGGCGTCAATACGGATCGTTTGCTGGCCAATTTCCTTTTCTCTTTCTACCGGGTGACCAACAGGCAGTTATCCGGGTCAACGGTGAAATTGACATTGTCCCCCACTTCGATGGCAGAGTCCGGTTCGATCTTGATGAAGAGCTGGGTGTCATCGATGGTGATCTCGCCTTCGAATGCTTCGCCAATGAAAACCAGTGACTGGATTTGGCCGTTGAAGACATTCTGTGTCTGGGTCGCATCGCCGCGTTTCAGGCGGATAAATTCGGGACGCAGACACAGGGTTACCTTGTCGCCCGGCGTCATGTCGTGCTGCTTGCGGCAGACGACGCTGCCGATAGCGCTGTCCACCGTGGTGATGGATTGGTCCTGGGACGTTACCGTTGCATCGATCAGGTTGGTTCGGCCGATGAAATCGGCCACAAAACGATGGTTGGCGTTGAAATAGATTTCTCGGGGCGTGCCTGCCTCGATGATCCGGCCCGCGTTCATCACCGCAACAATGTCGGACAGCGCCAGAGCCTCGATCCGGTCATGGGTCACATAGACTGCGGTGATCTGGAGCTCGGTCAAAAAGGTCCGCAGCTCTTCGCGGGTCTCTTCTCTGAGTTTGGCGTCCAGGTTGGACAAGGGTTCATCAAAGAGGATGACCTTGGGTTCGGCCACCAGGGCCCGGGCCAGGGCCACACGCTGCTGCTGTCCGCCGGAGAGTTTGGTGGCCGGCCGGTTTTCGAAGCCCGCCAGCTGCACGAAGCGAAGCGTTTTATCGACCTGGCTGCGGATTTGGTCCTTTGGCATTTTGCGGGTCTGGAGTGGATAGGCCACATTGTTGAAGACGTCCATGTGCGGCCAGATGGCGTAGGTTTGAAATACCATGCCCAGGCCGCGGTTCTCCGTGGGAACATAGATATTCTTCTCACTGGACCAGACAATTTCGCCGCCGATTTGAATTTCTCCGACGTCAGGGGATTCCAGGCCGACGATGCAGCGCAGGAGGGTGGTTTTGCCGCATCCGCTGGGACCGAGAAGGGTGAATATTTGGTTGGCCGGGATGGTCAGGTTGACATTGTCCAGGGCTTTGATGGTCTTGCCGCCGGAGTAGTAATGCTTGCTGACGTTGATGATGCGGATTTCCATAAGCTGTTCGGGTCTGTTCTTTCTGTTCAGGCCCCCGGGTCATAGGGTCCGCAGCAGATGCTGCATATATTGCTTTGCCCGGAAGCGCTTTCAGAATGCAATTGCCTGTCCGGCGGCGGCCCGCCTCCGGACAGGCGTTGGTTTATTGCCTCGTGTGGCTCAGGGCAGTGCGAAGATTTTTTTGAATTCGGCGCCCCATTTGTGAATTTCTTCGTCCGACATGGTCCGGATGGGAATGACCTTGGCCTTGTCCATGCCGTCGATGGGCGGAAAAACGCCGGGGGCCAGGACATACTCTCCGACATCCGAGGCGAGCATCCCCATGGCTTTTTTGGAGAGCCAAAAGTCCATGAACAGCTTTGCCGCGTTGGGGTTCTTGGCGCTGGCGGAAATGGCCATGCCGCGGGGCGTTCCCAACAGGGGTTGCTCCACCCGGGCCCAGTCGAGCGGGGCCGGGGCCTTGGTGATGATGTATTTGGGCATGGAGATGGCGATGGATTTTTCACCACTCTCCACAGGCGCCGGGGTGGGGCCGAACGACTTGACCAGCATGGGCCGATTGGCTGCAATGCCCTTGACGAACCGCATCCACTCGGCCTCGGACTTGAAGACATTTTCCTTGAGCCCCACCAGCCAGGAAATGGTGGTGGCATGGGTAGCCGGGTTGGCCATGACGATTTTATTTTTCCATTTGGGATCGGCCAGATCCTCGTAGCGTTTGGGAACATCTGCCGGTTTGACCAGCTCTTTGTTGTAGATCAGGCCCACATATTCGATGCCGAATGTCTGGATCTGGTCGTCCTTGCGGGTCCATTCCGGGTAGCCTGCGGCCGCCGGTGCGCTGTAGGATGCCAGGACCCCCTGCGCCTTGAGCATTTCCATGACCGGCAACGGCGCCTGCAGCACGTCGGCCATCAATTTTCCCGCCTGGAACTCCGTCAGCACCGTGGGAAGAAACTTGGACGTGGAAATCCGGGTGTACTTTCCCTTGATGCCGGTTTGCGCGTTGAATACATCCATGATGGGCTGAATGGCCGTCATGTTGGCGTAAAACGACACCTGTCCTTCCGCCGTGGCTTTCTTGACAAGGTCGGCGTCCGCGGCAAACGCCGAGGGCACCAAGGAAAGTGCCAGCAACACGATCAATATTTTTTTCATTGCCAAACCTCCTTTGGACGTATGATGGAACAGGGTTTATTGCCGGAAATCAATGAATGATATCCAAACTATCATATCCAGTTGTAAAATCAAGAAAGCAGGCAATTTACTTCGGGGGAAGGTCGCAGCATTGTTTATGCGGCAGGCGGGTTTGCCCCATGAGGTAAAGGTCCACGGCCCGGGCCGCTTCCCTTCCCTCGGAAATGGCCCACACGACCAGGGATTGACCCCGGCGGGCGTCCCCGGCGGCAAAAATGCCCGCACGGGATGTCATATAGTCGCTGCCGGTGCGGATGTTGCCGCGTTCGTCCAGGGCCAGGCCGAGCGGGTTCACCACGGTGTCCATTTCCGGGCCCGCAAAGCCCAGGGCCAGGATCACCAGGTCTGCCGGCCAGCTTTGCTGCGATCCGGAAATTTCTTCGAAGCCCGACGGCCGTCCGTTTTCTTCACGCCAGCGAACCTGAACGGTCTCGATGTGCTCAACACGACCCCTGGCGCCGCTAAAGCGTTTGGTGAGAATACCCCAGTGCCGTGTTCCGCCCTCTTCGTGGGAGCTGCTGGTGCGCAGGCGCATGGGCCAGTAGGGCCAGGGTTGGCCGTCCGGCCGGTCTTCGGCGGGTTGGGGAAGCAGTTCGAAGTTGGTCACTGAGGCGGCGCTCTGGCGATGGCAGGTGCCGATGCAGTCGCTGCCGGTGTCCCCGCCGCCGATGACGATGACGTGCAGGCTGTTGGCGGTGATGGGGGCACTTTCGGCCTCCCCGGCAATGACCCGGTTCTGTCCCTTTAAAAAAGACATGGCCTGGTGGATGCCCTTGAGCTCCCTGCCGGGAATGGGAAGGTCCCGGGGCCGGGTGGCGCCGGCGCAGATCACCACCGCGTCAAAATCCGCACGCAAGGTTTCGACGGCAAGGTCGGCGCCGACATGAACGCCGGTTTCGAATACGATTCCCTCTTTTTCCATCACCCGCAGTCGCCGGTCTACGATGGCTTTTTCCAGTTTGAAGTCCGGGATGCCGTAGCGCAGCAGGCCGCCCGGTTTCGGGTCGCGTTCGAATACCGTGACGGAATGACCGGCAACGTTAAGCTGCTGGGCGCAGGCCAACCCGGCCGGCCCGGAGCCGATAACGGCCACGGCCCTGCCCGACCGGCGCAGGGGGGGCCTGGGGCGCACCCATCCATGTTCGAATGCGTGTTCGACGATGCTCTTTTCGATCTGCTCGATGGTCACCGCCGGTTCGTTGATGGACAATACGCACGCCTCTTCGCAGGGTGCCGGGCAGAGGCGTCCGGTAAATTCGGGGAAGTTGTTGGTGGTCATCAGCTGCCTGAAGGCGTCTTGCCATCGATTGTGGTAAACCTCGTCATTCCAGTCCGGGATGCGGTTGCCCAGCGGGCAGCCGGCGTGACAGGTGGGTACTCCGCAGTCCATGCAGCGGGCGGCCTGGGATTTGAGTTTTTCTTCGGGGAAGGGTTCATAAATTTCCCTGAAGTCGCCAACGCGCTGTTCCACCGGCCGTCTTTTGGGAAGCTGCCGATCATGTTCCATGAATCCCGTTGGTTTTCCCATGATGTCTACCCCTCTTGTGCTTCCATCCGCGCCAATGCCTTTCGGTACTCTGTGGGCATGACTTTGACGAAACGATTCTGCAGGGTTTTCCATTGGGCCAGAATCTGCTGCGCCAGGAGGCTGCCCGTGAAAGCCGAATGTTGTTCGATGAGCTCGATCAACGCCGCTTCATCTTTCCCCGTCACCGGTTCAAGGTCCACCGATTCCAGGTTGCAGTTGAATTTGCGGAATCGCCGGTCCGGGCTGTCCATGACATAGGCCACGCCGCCGCTCATTGCCGGCTGCGAAATTTCGCCCGGCAGGTCCCAGCACCACCACACGACCGCCGGTCATGTATTCACACCCATGATCACCCACGCCCTCCACCACGGCGTCGGCACCGCTGTTTCGCACTGCGAAGCGCTCTCCCGCGCGGCCGCGGATAAAAGCCCGGCCGGCGGTAGCGCCATACAGGGCCACGTTGCCGATAATGATATTGTCTTCGGCGGCAAAGACGGCATCGTCGGGCGGTTGCACCGTGAGCACGGCACCGGAAAGTCCCTTGCCGAAATAGTCGTTGGCATCCCCCTTGATATGAACGGTGATTCCCGCAGCGCCGAAGGCAAAGAAGCTCTGGCCGGCGGAACCGTCGGCATGGATGACGATGGTGCCGTCCGGAAGGCCCGTTTCGCCGAAGCGTCGGGCGATTTCGTAGCTGAGCCGGGTGCCCAGGGTACGTCGCACATTGCTGATCGGCAGGTCCAGTTCCACCGGCCGGCGGTTTTCCAGCGCCGGCATGGCCTGCTGGATCAAGTCGCTGTCCGGCGGTTCGGCGGTGGTGTCCATCAGCCCTTTGGGGATGCACAGCCGGAGAATGTGATCGGGCGGCTCGGGCCGGCAAATAATGGGGCTCAAATCCAGCCCCTGGGCCTTCCAGTGGTCCACCAGCGGCCGGCTGTCCAGGCGGTCCACCCGGCCGGCCATCTCGTCGATGGTGCGAAAACCCAGCTGAGCCATGATGGTGCGCAGGTCTTCGGCAATGAATCGCATGAGTTGGATCAAATGTTCGGGCCGGCCCGAAAACTTCTTTCTCAATTCGGGATCCTGGGTGGCGATGCCCACCGGGCACGTGTTCAGATGACACACCCGCATCATGATGCAGCCCAGGGCGACCAGGGAGATGGTGCCGAAACCGAACTCCTGGGCGCCCAGCAGGCAAGCCACGGCCACGTCCCGGGCGGTTTTGAGCTGGCCGTCGCACTCCAGCACCACCCGGTCCCGCAGGCCGTTGCGGACCAAGGTCTGCTGGGTTTCGGACAGTCCCAGTTCCCAGGGCAGGCCGCCGTAGCGAATGGACGTCAAGGGAGATGCGCCGGTGCCGCCCACCTCCCCGCTGATCAGGATGACATCGGCCCCGGCTTTGGCCACGCCGGCCGCCACGGTGCCCACCCCCACTTCGGATACCAGTTTCACGTTGATCCGGGCCTCCGGGTTGGCGCACTTGAGATCGTAGATAAGCTGGGCCAGGTCTTCAATGGAGTAGATGTCGTGATGCGGCGGCGGTGAAATGAGGCCGACGTAGGGGGTGCTGTGGCGGGTTTTGGCGATCCAGGGGTAGACTTTTTCGCCGGGCAGTTGCCCGCCCTCGCCCGGTTTGGCTCCCTGGGCCATCTTGATTTGCAGTTCCACCGCGCTGGCCAGGTAGCTGATGGTGACACCGAACCGGCCCGAAGCGATCTGTTTGATGGCGCTGTTGCGCCAATCTCCGTTGGCATCGGGGGCAAACCGATCCGCGTCTTCTCCGCCTTCACCGCTGTTGCTTTTAGCGCCCAGACGATTCATGGCGATGGCCTGGGTTTCGTGGGCCTCCTTGCTGATGGAGCCATAGGACATGGCCCCGGTTTTGAACCGTTTGACGATTTGCGTCCAGGGCTCCACGCTATCCAGGGCAAGGGGGGCTTCGCCCGGTTTGAAGGTCAGCAATCCGCGGATCAGCCCCTCTTTTCGGTTGAGTCGGTAGACGGCTTCCCGATAGTGCTTCCACGCGTCTTGATCGCCCCGGCGCACCGCCTTCTGAAGCAGGGGAACAGTGTCTGGATTGTACTGGTGGGATTCACCGTCCCGGCGCCATTTATAGCGGCCGCCGACAGCCGGCAGATCATTCGCCGCCAAGGTTTCGATGCCTGCGCAACGGGTTTCGATTTCCCGGGCCAGGGTATGGATGTCGGCCCCGCCGATACGCGATACGGTCCCTTTGAACCAGGAGTCCACCACCGATGCGTTCAGGCCGACGCATTCGAACATCTGGGCCCCCTGGTAGCTTTGCAGGGTGGAGATGCCCAGTTTGGACAGCACTTTGAGGATGCCCTTGTCTACGGCCGCCATGTACCGGGAAACGGCTCTGCCGGGATCGGTGTCGCCCAGTTTGCCGGCCGCCGCCAGCTGGTCGACGGTGGCCATGGCCAGCCAGGGGGCGACGGCGCCGGCCCCATAACCCAGCAGGCAGCAGAAGTGGTGAATTTCCCGGGCTTCTCCGGTTTCGACGATCAGGCCGCATTGTGCCCGCAGGCCGGCCCCAATGAGGTGGTGGTGCACTGCAGCGGTGGCCAGCAGGGCTGGAATGGGTGCATGTCCGGCAGGAATACTGCGGTCCGAGAGGACCAGCAACCGGGCACCGGTCCTCACCGCTTGGGCGGCCCGGCTGCACAGGGCGTCCATGGCCGTATGTAAACCCGGCCCGCCGTCTTTAGTGCGCCAGGTGATCGGCAAATCCGTTGATTGCAGTTCGCGGTGCTTTGCACTGCGAATGGCGGCCAGCACTTGCGGCATGAGAATCGGCTGTTCCAAAAGCAGCTGGCGGCAGTGTTCCGGCGTCTCCATGAACAGGTTGTGTTCCCGGCCGATAGCCGTGGACAGGGAGGTGACCAGTTTTTCGCGGATGGCATCCAGGGGGGGATTGGTCACCTGGGCAAAAAGCTGCCTGAAGTAATCGTAAAGCAGCCGGGGCCGCGTGGAGAGAATGGCAAGAGGGATATCATCTCCCATGGAACCCGTGGGTTCCCTGCCTTTTTGTGCCATGGGGGCCAGGATCAGCTTGAGGTCTTCATCGGTGTACCCGAAGCGCCGCTGTTCGATAAGCAGTTCCCGGGTGCCGGGCACCGGTGCGGCCTTTGCCCCGGGCAAATTGTCGAGGCACAGCCGGTTTTCCTGCAGCCAGCGGCCGTAAGGCTGCCGGGCGGCCATGGTTGCCTTGATTTCCTCGTCTTCGATGATCCGGCCCTGGGCAAGATCGGCGAGGAACATGCGTCCGGGTTCCAGCCGGCCTTTGTACACCACATCGGCCGGGTCCACCGGCAGGACGCCGGCTTCAGAGGCCATGATGACGCGTCCGTCCCGGGTGACCGTGTAGCGGCTGGGGCGCAGTCCGTTGCGGTCCAGCACGGCACCGACGCTGATGCCGTCCGTGAACGCAATGGCCGCCGGGCCGTCCCAGGGTTCCATCAGGAACGCATGGTAGGCGTAGAAGTCTTTCTTGGCCCGGCTCATGGTGGCATGGTGCTGCCATGCTTCGGGAACCAGCATCATCATGCATTGGGCCAGCGGGCGACCCGTGTGCAGCAGCAGCTCAAGGGCATTGTCCAGGGCGGCCGAGTCGCTGGCACCGGGGCTGATCACGGGAACGAGATCTGCCGTGGCATCCGGGAACCGCTGCGACCGGAACAACGGTTCCCTGGCGCGCATCCAGTTGATATTGCCCTGTACAGTGTTAATTTCCCCATTGTGGCACAAGTATCGGAAGGGATGGGCAAGGTTCCATGAAGGAAACGTGTTGGTGCTGTATCGCTGATGCACCAGGGCCAGGGCGCTGGTCATGGCCGGGTCGGCCAGATCCGGATAGAACGCCGTCATCTGGTCGGCCAGCAGCATGCCCTTGTAGACCAGGGTGCGGGATGACAGGCTGGCGATGTGAAACATGTCGCCGTTCATCCCCGGTAGCCTGCGAACCTGGTTTTCAACCGCCTTGCGCATGCAAAACAGCCGGCGTTCGAACGCTGTTTGATCACCACCGGTGGCGCCGCGGCCCACATAGGCCATCTGGATGACCGGCAGGACCCGCCTCGCGAGATCGCCTGCCGCCTCAGGGTCAATGGGTACCTTGCGCCAGCCCAGAAACGCCAGGCCTTTTGCAGCGGCGCTGGCAGCCATGGCGGTTTTGGCCGCCCGGCACAGATTCTGATCTCTTGGAAGAAAGACCATGCCGGCCGCATAGTTAGCTTCGGCCGGCAACTCGATGTGGACCTCTTCTGCCGCTTTTTCCAGAAAACCGTGCGGTTTCTGGATCAGGATACCGGCACCGTCTCCGGTGGTTTCGTCACAGCCGCAGGCACCCCGGTGGGTCAAGTTCACCAGGATTTTCAGGGCGTCCTGGACCAGCGAATGGCTTTTGCCGTTGTCGAGTTTGCAGATCATGCCCACGCCGCAGGCGTCGTGCTCAAATTCCGGACGGTAGAGGCCCTGGGGATTCGAGCCATGGAATGATGGCGAGTTTTGTCTGGTCATGGTCAATGCGGCGCTTTCCTTGTGCCGGTTCTCATGAACCGTTGGTTTCGAAATTTTAAGCCAAATATGGACTGCGATCAACGGATCTCAGGCCAATGGCTTGTGGCGATCGACTCTGAAAATCTTGCAAATCGCATACCGTCGGCCCGAGCATGAACGACAAGTCCGCTGGGCCCGGGAAATAAACTGCTCGGTATGCGTATGGTTGTATGTCAATTGATGGACCTGCACAATATCCGATTGGACAAGCTCCCTGGATACCGGACAATTTATACAAAAATGTGATAATAATGGGTGAATGGCAACAGATTTGTTGTTTGCCCGGCATATTCAAATGGCGGGCCGCTATCCCCGTGGCCATTTCAGGCTGCTGTTGCACTGGCACGGGACATGCACCGTGAAGAGAGCAGGGATCGGCAGTAATTTTGAGTCAGGGCGCCCGTTCGCCGCAAATCAGGACAAAAAGGAAGACAGGTTCCAATGGCAGACAAGCCGCAAGATTTACTGAATATGCTCTGCGACCTGAGCGATCTTTCCGCATTGGTCACCGGCAGTGAAAACATCGAAAATTTTCTCCAGCGTACGGTGGCCCTGGTTTCCAAGCACCTGGGCACACCGGTGTGCTCCGTCTACTTGTATGATGAGACGGCCGACGCCCTGGTATTGAAAGCCACCCGGGGATTGAATCCGAAAGCGGTGGGGCGGGTGAATATGCTCTCTGGTGAGGGGCTTGTGGGCATGGTGATGGCTACGAACCGCCCCGTTTGCGAGGGGCACGCCAGCCGGAATCCGCAGTTCAAGTATTTTCCGGAAACCGATGAGCTGAAATATGAATCTTTTCTGGCCGTGCCCATCCACAAAGGGGTTGTGAAAATCGGCGTGCTGGTGGTGCAGCACACGCAGCCCGATTATTTTGACACCACCGACCTGGCCGCGCTTAGAACCACCGGTGCGCAGCTGGCTGCGGTCCTCGAAAATGCCCGGCTCTTCATGGATCTGCAGCGTATGTGCAGTATTCCGCAAAAGCCTTTGCCCGGCCTGGAATTCATCAAGGGGCAGCAGGCTTCCGACGGCTTCGCTTTTGCCCGGGCGGCGGTCTGGGACAATAGCCACGGACGCCTGGTTTCCTTTGCCAATGCGGACGAGAGCGGCACCATGGGCGATTTCCGCCGGGCAATCGAGAAGACGACGGAGCAGTTGGAAGCGCTGCAGCAACGCTGCGCCGATCGGCTGCCGGAAAGTGCGGCCTTGATATTTGCCGCTCACTTTATGATTCTCAAGGATGCCAAATTTATCGAACGGATGGCGGCCCAGATTCGCAATGGCACGCCGGCCACCCGTGCGGTGCGTACCGTCGCACGTCATTATGTCGATCTTTTTGCTGAAAGTCCCCATCCTTACATACGGGAAAAGGTCAGCGATATTGAAGATCTGGCCGGAAGACTGCTGAAAAACCTGATGGCGGCCCCATCCGGCGATGAAACCAACGGTGGCGGCAAGGTGGTCATCGCGGGGGATTTATACCCCTCTGAGCTGCTCAAGCTGGCTGGCGAAGACGTCGCCGGAATTGTGTTGACCGGCGGCGGGGTGACGTCCCATGTGGCCATCGTGGCCCGCGCTTTGAAAATTCCCATGGTCCTGGTGGATTGTCCCGAGCTGCTATCCCTGCCCGAAGGATCGCCCGTGCTGGTCGATGGCGAGGTCGGCAACGTGTACGTCAACCCCGCAGCGGACATCGTCCGGCGATTCGAAGCTCGCAACCAGGCCCGGCGGCAAATGGAAGATCAACGGGCACCGATTCGGGCCGATACCGCCCAAACGGCTGATGGGACGCCGATAGTGTTGATGGCCAATATCAACTTGCTCAGCGAACTGCCCCTGGCCCAGGCAACAGGGGCCGCAGGCATCGGACTGTACCGTACCGAGTTTCCCTTTCTCATTCGTCCGGCTTTTCCATCGGAAATTGAGCAGTACCTGGTCTATCGCCAGGTGGTGGCGGCAATGGACGGGCGGCCGGTCGTATTCCGGACCCTGGACATTGGCGGCGACAAAACGCTGGCCTACACGGACACGGTGGATGAACCCAACCCTGAACTGGGGTTGCGCTCCATCCGTTTCACCCTGGCTTACCGGGATATTTTTGAGCCGCAGGTTCGGGCCATTCTGCGGGCAGCCGCCCGGTGTCCGTCAGTGGGCATCATGTTTCCGCTCATCTCTTCCCTCGATGATTTTTTTGAAGCCCGCCGGGTTGTTCGCAACTGCCTGGGGCAGCTTGCCGCCGAGGGGTTGGAGCACCACCGGCATCCTGAGGTGGGGATGATGGTTGAATTGCCGTCGGTGGTGGAAACCATGGCTGAATTTGCCGCCGAGGCCGATTTCTTTGCCATCGGCACCAATGACTTCGTCCAGTATATGCTCGGCGTGGACCGCGGCAACAAGCAGGTGGCCGAGTATTACCGCCCCGAACATCCTTCGGTGCTGCGCGCGCTGGCCCGGGTGGTGTCCGTGGCAGCGGATTTTGAAAAACCAATCGGCATCTGCGGCGAAATGGGGCATGATCCGGTCCTCATTCCATTTCTTTTGGGCATCGGCATCCGGCGACTGAGCATCGATCCTCAGTTCATGCCGGCCACCTACCGGTTCATTTCAGGCCTGGACATCGACAACTGTATCCGGCACGCACAGCAGATGCTTTCCGCAGGCAGTCTCAAGGCGGTTCGCACCATCTTGGACAACCGGACGTTCTGACCGGGGAAGCGCGGGCCCTCTTTACCCCTTTCGCTATACGGCGGTTTCGGGTTATACATATGGTATGGGTTGCCTCGAGCAATACATATAAAACCTGTCTATTTGCCACCGTCCGGGCCGGATGATCCGGTGTGGGCTCAAACGGCACTGCAAGGGCGGCTATCCGGGAGGGATAAATGATCGCGTTTGAATGGACACCGGAACTATCTGTGGGTGTGGATGAGATCGACCAGCAGCACCAGCAGCTTTTTGCCATCATCGACCAGTTGCTGGATGCCCGCCGGCAGGCTTTGGACCACGATGCCTTTATACCGATCCTGACCCGTCTGGTGGACTATTCGGACTACCATTTTCGAACCGAAGACAACTATATGATTGAAAATGAATACCCATTATTTTTATCCCATCGAAAAGAACATCTTGCCTATATTAAAAAAATGGGCGAAATGATCGATGCTCTGGAGAGAAAGGACGTTTTACTGCCAAACCAGTTGCTGGATTTCCTGAGCGGCTGGTGGAAGGGGCATGTCGTCAACTCGGACATGAAATATGCCCGCTACATCAAGGCACGCAAAAAGGATTTATAAGGAGAACCTGAGATGTTGAAAGCCTCCCAATTAAAAAAAGGCAACGTTGTCAAAATCAACGATTTGCCCTATCAGGTCAGATCGGTGGATATCAGCACACCCACTGCGCGGGGCAGCAATACTGTCTATCGTGTGCGCTTCACCGGGATTACCAGCGGACAGAATCTGGACCAGAGCTTTAAAGGCAATGACACTTTGGAAGAGATGTCCCTGGATCGACGGGCGGTGAGTTTCCTATACAGCGACCAGGAGGCCTGCCACTTTATGGATGCGGAAAATTTCGAGCAATACAGTCTTTTCAACGATCAACTGGAAGAGCAGCGCAACTGGCTGGTTGAAAATATGGAAGGCATTACCGCTCTCATGCTGGAAGGCAACCTGGTGGCTATCGAGCTGCCCTCCAACGTGGACCTGCAGATTGCGGAAACCGTACCGGTAATCAAGGGGGCCACGGCCACCAACCGCAACAAACCGGCAACGCTGTCCAACGGCCATGTGGTCCAGGTGCCGGAATATATGTCCACTGGGGAATGGGTGCGCATCAATACCGAAACCGGAAAGTTCATGGCAAGGGCCAAATAGGACGACAAGGGGGTGTTTGGTCGCGTTATTCCTGTCCGGCCATGACCCACAACAGAAATTGGGAGTACACCTGCCACACGTTTTCGCCGTAGCCGCCGGCCATCAAATAGGCGGCCGGTACGCGGCGCTTCTTCAGGAAGCCATAAATCAGCCGGTCCCGCTCCAGCATTTGCCTTAAGGTGAGTTTAAGGGGCCGGGTCGAAGGCAGTTCGTCCCCTTTATAAGGGTCCGATCCATGTACGACGATGGCCAGATCCGCCGGGCCCAGCCGATCCAGCCGGGCTAAACCGTCGCCCAGGTTTTCGACATAGTCGGATTCCTGACCCGGGGCCACGGCAATATCGATGTCGCTGGCAATAAAGGCGGGATTGGGGGTGCCGTCGTCCATCACCGGCGGACCGTCCAGAGGCCAGCCATGGGCCATGTGGATGCTCAATGTGGCGATGCTGGGATCTGTTGCGGTGATTGCGGCTGAGCCATCGCCCTTGTGGGCGTCCACATCGATGACCCAGACCCGGTCGACCCGTTTTTCAGCCTGCAGTTTGCGGGCGGCGATCACCACATCGTTGACCAGGCAAAATCCGCTGCCGTGATCGGCATGGGCATGGTGCATGCCCCCTGAAAAACAGTAGCAGAACCCATGCTTTATGGCCAATCTGCCGCACTGGGTGCTGCCGGCCGCTTTGATGAGGATGCGCTGGAACAATTCGGCCAGTGGCCGGGTGGCCCGCGTCGGGTCATAGCGATGGTATTGGCCGTTGGAATCGATGAGTTCATAGGTGGAGACGATGGCCTTTTCCAGTTGGTCGGACAAGAGCTGTTCGACATACCCCCGGCTGTGGGCACGCAGCAGATCCGTTTTCGACAACCGTTCTTCGATCCGCGCCACGTGCCATTGATGCAATTTGGGCCCCAGGCGGGGATCGCTGCGCAGCGTATCAAAGGTGCGGGTGGCGCGGCTGTCGCGCAGGGGGATTTGTATGCCGAAGTCTTCCAGGCTGACCGGTATCCGGGTATCGTACAGGATCATGGCGTCTTCCTTCAAAAACCATAGTGCGCTGTTCAGGTCTGCGGCGTCAATGATCCCGCATGCCGTGCGCCTCTTTGAATTTATGCCATTCATCATGGTCCACAGCCCCGTCCTGGTTGATATCCAGGGCTTGAAAAACATGGGGGCTGGTTTGCGGAAAGTGGCCCTTGAATTCCTGCCAGTCCACCAGTTCGTCGCCATTGGTGTCCATGTCGGGGAAATGGGCCTGGTAGGCGGAGGGATCACCCATGGCGTGCGGGTGATACGGTTTGTGCCCGGAACATCCCATGGCCAGTCCGGCACAGAGCAGCAGGCTCAGCGCAGCAACGGAAAATTTCATATGCACCTCTCCTTTGTCGTTCTTTCTTTGGGTTGTCATTTGGGCTTGGCGCCCTTACAATTAAATGGTTCATGGAAATGTTAAGACCTCAATACCCATTGTAAACATGGAAGGATTCGGGATGTCCGACAAAATAAGTCCATCGCATTACCAATTAGAAATTACCCCTGATTTGAACCGCTTCCAATTCAGCGGCCGGGTGACCATTGACCTGGAGGCCCGGCAGCCGGCCGAGCAGGTGGATCTGAACCTGCAGGAGCTTGCCGTCTGGCAGTGCCGGCTGAAAGATGACGGCGGATGGCGCGACTGCGCATTTCACATCGATCCGGCCGGCGAGATACTGACCGTTGTTTTTCCCGAATCCCGGCAAGGCCGTTTTATGCTGCAAATTGAGTATAATGGCCGTATCAACGACCGTATGGCCGGATTCTATCGCAGCGGCTACCGGAAAGACGGCCGCCAAAAGTACATCGCCGTCACCCAGTTCCAGGAGAGTTCGGCCCGGCAGGCATTTCCCTGCATGGACCATCCCCGCTTCAAGGCCACCTTCGATCTTCGCATGACGGTTCCCGAGTCCCTGCAGGTCATCGCCAATACACCGGCCATAGAGGAAAATGCAGTGGACGGGGGCATGAAAGAAGTCCGTTTTGCGCGCACGCCCATCATGTCCACCTACCTGGTGTTTTTTGCCGTCGGGGAATTTGAATTCTTCCAGGACGAGGTGGACCCGCGGGTGCGCCTGGCCGCCCTGCCGGGGCTGGCACATACCACCGGCCTGGGGCTGTCCTTCGGTCGCAAGGCCCTTGCCTTTTGTGAAACGTTCTACGGCATCGATTATCCGTTGCCCAAAATGGATCTGATTGCCGTTCCCGATTTTGCTTTCGGTGCCATGGAAAACTGGGGCGCCATTACCTTCAGAGAGAACCTGCTGCTGCACTTTCCGGAAACGACGTCGGCCGAGGCGATGGAGCGAATCTGCGAGGTTATCGCCCATGAAATTGCCCACCAATGGTTCGGCAACCTCGTGACCCCCGCGGATTGGAAATACTTGTGGCTCAACGAGAGTTTCGCCACCTATTTCGGTTACGGCGTTGTGGCGCACACCTATCCGGAATGGGGCACATGGGACCAGTTTCTGCACACCCAGACGGCAACGGCCATGACCCGGGACGGGCTGAAGGCCACCTTTCCCATCGAGATTCCCGGCGGACAGCACGTGGTGATCAATTCCAGCACGGCTCCCATTATTTACAACAAGGGGGCCAGCATGCTGCGCATGATTCAGGGGCACATCGGCCCCGAGCGGTACCGGCAGGGGGTGCGAACCTACCTTGAACGCCATGCCTATGCCTGTGCCCAAAGCCGCCATCTGTGGGAGGCGTTTGAGGATGCCGCCGCTCTGCCGGTTACCGCCATGGTGCAGAGCTGGGTCGGCCAGCCCGGATATCCACTGTTGACCGCCCGGCGCCAGGGAGACCGACTTCAATTGGAACAGCAGCGATTTACATACCTTGCCCATGAATGGGATCAGCAATGGATGATACCGGTGACCTTGACCTACTGGACCCGGGACGGCCTGAGTCACCAGGAAGCTTTGATCATGGAGGGAGCCAGCCACACCGTCGATCTGCCGGCGGAAGCGGTGGGGTATAAGCTCAATGCCGGCCAGACCGGCTTTTACCGGGTGGACTACGCGGACGATAACCTGGACGCACTGGGTTTGCGCATCCAGGACAAGGCGCTGGACTACATGGACCGCTGGGGTGTGCAAAACGACCTGTATGCCATGGTGCGTTCCGGCCGGGCGACCCTCGGCCGCTACCTCGACTTCCTGGGCCATTTTGTCGATGAAGACCAGTACCTGCCGCTGGTGAGCATGGCCGGTCACCTCGGACAGGCCCACCTTGTGGCCGGTGAAAAAGGACGCGCCGACGTTTTGATTGCCGGTCGCCAGATGGTCGAGCGGGTCCTTGGCCGGATCGGTATGACACCTGATCCGGATGAACCGCATACCCGCGGGGCGTTGCGCAGCCAACTCCTCTGGCAGGCGGCCCAGTGGGGGTATGAACCGGCGGTGAACTTCAGCCTCGATTTGTTCGAACAGATGATGGCCGGCAAAAGCATTCATCCCGATATTGCCAGGAGCGTCATGCAGACCGGCGCACTTCGGCGCGGCGCCATTGCCCTGGAATGGCTCAAGCGGCGCTTTGCCCAGGCTCCCAGCGAACATGAGCGCATGAACATTCTCGCGGCCATGGTCGCCTTTGACGATTGGGCGCTTATTGAAGCGGCATTGGGATTTGCCCTGGATTCCGTACCACCGCGCAACCAGTTCATGCCCGTCGCCGCTGCCGGCAGCAATCCCGCCGCCGCCGAACATATCTGGAACTGGTACACCCGGCAGCTCAACCGGCTGGAAAATTTTCATCCCCTGCTTTATGAGCGGGTCATAACCGGTATCGTTCCCATTGGCGGTCTGGGCCGCGAAATCGAGGTGAATGCTTTCTTCGGACAATATCTGGCCGGGCACCCCCAGTTGAAAGATGCCGTGGAACTGGCACTGGAAAATCTGGCCATTAACAGTCAGGTGCGTGCCGCCGGCTGAAACATCCGGCGGCGGGATATTCTCAAATGTCCAAATTATTGGTCATAATATCGCCATATATTATAAATAAATTTTTAATTTAGATGGTTATAGATATTGGAGGATTGACATATTGTACGTATGTATTTAGCTTATGAGTAAAATTGGTCCGAATGGATGGACAGGATTTGGGAGTTTCCGCCTCCCGGCCATTGCCCCTTCACTTGCAAGGGAGGATTGCCATGATGGAAAGCCGGCCTACCCAGAAATGGTTGATGATCTCCTTTTTCGTCTCCGTCAGTCTCGTTTTTGTCTATTTTATTTTTACCCTGATCATGGGGGCCACCGATAGCACTTACGAAACCCGCCTTGAAGCCGTGCGCACCGGTCCCGGCTCGTATCGCCAGGATTTCCGGATCAACCTGATCCTGGACCAGGCGGTCACCGTTGACCGGCTTCAATTGACCTATCGCGGTGTTTCCTCAGGCCGGATCAAGCTGGATGTCATTCTTCTGGATCTGGATCCGCAATACGTCTATACCCGCAATATACCCGTCAAGAATGCCAGGCAGGGGTTCAACATTTCCGGAAACCATTTCAGGGCAACATCCATAAACGGCAAGCGATTGCGGCTTGTCATCGGCGATGAATGATTTGACGGCGCAGCAGCTGCAAAGACATCAATGTCGGAGGAAGGCAGGGCCTTTATGGACCGAAAAACCATTCTTGTGATCGAAGACGATCCCAACACAGCCAACCTGGTGGTGTTGTACCTTGAAAAAGAGGGGTTTGCGGCCATTCAGGCCAATGACGGCAAATCCGGGCTGACCCGGGCCGCAAAATACAAGCCCGATTTGGTTATCCTGGACCTCATGCTTCCGGCAATGGACGGATGGGAGGTCTGCCGCCAATTGCGCAAATCATCGGAGGTTCCGGTGATCATGCTGACCGCCAGGGGCGAGGAGGTGGACCGTGTTTCCGGATTGACCCTGGGCGCAGACGATTACGTGGTCAAGCCGTTCAGTCCCCGCGAACTGGTGGCCCGGGTCCAGGCAGTGCTGCGGCGCACCGCCGCGCCGGCCGGACGCGGCAAATCCATACTGGTTTACGAAGGATTGACCCTCGATCTGGAAAAACGGCGCCTGACAGTGGGGGAGCGCACCGTGCCGCTGACCCCTCATGAATATGCGCTTCTGGAAACCCTTATGGCGTCGCCGGGGCGCACGTTTACCCGGGACGAACTGCTGGATCATATCTACCCGAGGGGCGAGGCGGTGGTAATCGAGCGAGTGGTGGACGTGCATATCGGCAAACTTCGCCAGAAAATCGAACCGTATCCCTCCAGACCCCGTTATATCCTCACGGCACGTGGTCTGGGCTATGGCTTCACGGATGCACCAACGGGCGGGGACGGGGCATGAACCGTTACCTGATTACCAAGCTGCTGGCCATCAATCTGGCGGTGATCGCTTTTGTGATGGCCGTGGTATGGCTGTCCATCGACACACTGGCGGCCGGCTATTTCGTGACGCTGATGGAAAAGTACCACATCTCTCCCGAGCCGGCCCACGCCATGTTTGTCGGTGCCGTTCACCGCTATCTGATTTGGGCGTGCCTGGGGGCCGTGGTGCTGGCGGCGCTGCTCAGCTTTGTGATGATGCGGCGGGTGCTGGAGCCCCTGATGCGCATGACCCGGATTAGCGGTGAAATCGCCGCCGGGGATTTCAGTGCGCGGGTGCCTGCCGATACCCGGGATGAAGTGGGGCAGCTGGCCAGAGCATTCAATCAAATGGCGGCCAGTCTCGAAAAAATCGAGCGTCTGCGCCGCACCCTGATGATCGATGTGGCCCATGAACTGCGTACGCCCCTGACCAATATCCGCGGCTATCTCGAGGCCCTGGACGATCGGGTGGTGCCGCCCTCCCCGGAAACCTTCGCTTTGCTGCAAAGCGAAACAGACCGACTCACCCAACTTGTAGAGGATGTGCTGCAGCTGGCCCGCGCGGACGCCGCCAGCGGTCGGCTGAAGATAGCCGCCGTTGATTTTCAGGCTGCCGTCAATGACGCACTGGCGCCGTTTGCCCATCGCTTCAGGGAAAAGGGCATCGATGTCAACACTCGCTGGCCCCACCGCATTGCATCCATTCCGGCCGACCCGCATCAGTTGGCCCGTATTCTGCGCAACCTGACGGACAATGCCGTGCGCTACACACCGGAAAACGGGCAACTGGATATTCGGATTACCGAGAGCGAAAAAGAGATCCACATTGCTTACTGCAATGCGGTGGATCATATGCTGCCCGAAGATCTGCCTTTCCTGTTCGAGCGCTTTTTTCGCGGAGAGAAATCCCGCTCACGCCAGTTGGGGGGCGCCGGAATCGGCCTGGCCATCGTCAAAGAGCTGGTGGCCGCCCATGGCGGCGAAGTGGGCGCTGAATTGATTGACGGCCGAATTCACATCTGGTTCAGTCTTCCCAAGGACCCGCCGCAATAATCCGCATCCGACGACTTTTCCACCCGCCGGGCAGACCCGTTCTTTACGTAAACTTTACAAGACCTTTAAGGCTTTTTTAATAAGCCGTCTTATTATGTATCGAACAGGTAATGATACCCATTATTATTAGTCGATCAGGAGGTGCTTCAATGAAAACTGCAATCGTTGCAATATTGGCCCTGGCGCTGCTGGGCATTGGAATCCAGCAGGTGGGGGGCGTGGAAAAAAAGATGGACCCGACCATGGGAAGTGAAATGTTGCCCGCGGGGAGCCGGGCAGCGGTTTTCGCCGGCGGCTGTTTCTGGTGTACCGAATCGGATTTTGAACACGTGGATGGTGTGATCGATGCCATTTCCGGGTATACCGGCGGCCAGGTCGAAAACCCCACCTATAAGCAGGTCTCGGCGGGGGGCACCGGTCATTTCGAGGCAGTGAAAGTGATTTACGACCCGGCCAAGATTTCTTACCGCCAATTGCTCGCCGTTTTCTGGCGCAAGGTCAATCCCACCGACAGTGGCGGACAGTTCGTCGACCGGGGCGATCAATACCGCAGCGCCATTTTTGTTGCCGACGCCCAAGAGCGCCAGATGGCCGAGGCCTCCAAGAAAGAACTGGCCGCATCCGGTGTTTTTGAAAAACCCATCGTGACGGAAATTTTGCCGTTGGGACCATTCTATCCTGCTGAAGAATACCATCAGGATTACTATAAAAAGAATCCGATCCGATACAAGTGGTACCGGTCCGGTTCCGGCCGGGACAAGTTCCTCGACGGCGTGTGGGCCAATCGCCCCATGGGGACGGAGCCAAAGAAGGATATGGACAACAAGCATGGAAAGGATACGACCATGGATACCCGGCCGATGGTGCAGAAGGCCGCGATGACCGCCCCTGCATACACCATCCCCGATGATGAGACCCTCCGCCGGCAACTAACTCCCCTGCAATATAAGGTTGTGCGTGAAAACGGAACGGAGCGCCCCTTTCAGAACCAGTACTGGGACAATCACGATGCGGGGATTTATGTCGATATCGTTTCCGGCGAACCGCTGTTCAGCTCAACCGATAAATTCGAATCCGGGACCGGTTGGCCCAGCTTTACGCGCCCGTTGGAGCCCGACAATATCGTCGAAAAATCCGACCGCAGCTTTTTCATGGTCCGTACCGAAGTGCGCAGCAAGCACGCGGATTCGCACCTGGGGCACTTGTTCGACGACGGCCCCCAGCCCACCGGCCTGCGCTATTGCATCAATTCGGCTGCCCTGCGGTTCGTGCCAAAGGAGGAGATGCGCCGGAAAGGCTACGGCCGTTACGCTGAACTTGTCAAGTAACGATGCCCGCTATGGCCAACTGCCGGCGGCAAATCCGGGCCCGGCATTTTGGCGAGTCAGATGGCATATGGGGAGTGCCCATTAACGGCTTGAACTTTTTCAGGGGCAAAGGTAAGATCAAATAGCTTTCCGGGAGGCCGTGGCGGTCATTGTGCGCCGGGCAGTGGGCTGCGTTATGCCGGGCGCCGGACCGAAAACCATATAACGGTGGGATTCAGGGGGAACAGTACATGGGAAGTGGCGAGTACGGAAACCAGCTCGGCAGCCGGAGCCGGATCAGTACCCCTTCTGCTTGGCGGCACGACAAACCATCGCCTGAACGGGACCGTCTTTACCGTGATATCGTTGAACGTCAAACCGAATTGATTTCCCGTTTTTTGCCCGACGGAACCATCACTTTCGCAAATCGATCGTTTTTCGACCTGCTTGCCTCCCTCCATATCGATGCCGGCATGGACCTTAACTTTTTTGAAATGTTTCCCGAATCGGAACGGGTGAAAATCAAAGCCCAGATACAATTTCTTGGCTCCCGGAATCCTCACAGTAACGCTGAACTCTGGCTCGAGATGCCCGGTGATGAGAAGCATTGGGTCAGGTGGATTTTTCAACCCGTTTTGGATGACCGTAAAATATTAGAAATTCAAGCGGTTGGAAGAGATACCACCCGACGGGTGAGGGCGGAAAGGGAATTACGCGAGAGCGAGGAAAAGATCAAAGCGCTCATTAACGCGCCCACTGACACGGCCATTTTGATGACCACGGACTGGAAAATTCTGGCAATCAACCATGTGGGCGCCAAACGGTTCGGTCTATCGGTCGACGCATTGATCGGTCAGTTCCTGAATCGCCACATGCCGTCGGATATATATGAGTCGAGAAAACCCAAATTTGCCAAAGTGGCCAGAACCGGCAAACCGGTCTATTTTGAGGACAGTCGTGACGGAAGGGAACTTGAAAATCATGTGTATCCGTTGTTTGATCACAGTGGAAAGGTTGACCGCTTTGCCGTTTTTACGCGCGACATCACTGAGAAGAAAAAGGCCCTGAAAAGATTGCAGGAACGGGAAGCCGAACTAGAAATCCAGGCCCAAAGCCTGAAAGAGGCCAATATTGCCCTAAAAGTTCTGCTGAAAAAGCGCGAAGAAGACAAAAACGAGCTGGAAGAGAAAGTGTGGTTCAATATCAGGCGGCTTGTGGGGCCCTTTCTGGAAAAACTTAAGTGCAGCGGCCTGAATAAAAGACAAATGCTTTTTGCCCGGACGCTGGAGTCCAGTGTGGACATGATAATATCTCCGCTGGCCCGCAAGATGTCTTTGGAATATTCAGGCTTTACCCCAACGGAAGTTCAGGTGGCAAATCTCATCCAGCAAGGAATGACAACCAAGGAAATTGCCCGTTTTTTCAGCTTGTCCGAAAGGACCATTGAGTTTCATAGGGAAAATATTCGGAAAAAACTCGGCATCAAAAATAAGAAAATAAATCTCAAGTCCTACCTTTCCTCCCGGTAGTTCCGGTTTCAGCCCGTATTGCACTTTCGCCAATACGCTGCGTCGATGCACCCCGTTACCATTCGTTTGTGCGTGACGGTGCCCGCCGGTTTACCAAGATATCTCCTGTGAAAAATACTGGTTTTTACCCCGTAATTTCCGGGGATTCTTCCCGGCTTGTATTGCGTCGTAACCTGGCTGATACTTTCCGAAAGACCGTCCGGTCAGAGGCGATGGTCTTTTTTGGAAGGCGCATCGTGCACGTGACAGCGGCCGGAGTCGTTTTCGCCTGTTGGGGATTCGCCTTGGCCGTGGATTTAAAAAAGGAGGCGAATCAAAATGAAAGCATTTGTAGTTGATCTGTCCATTTGCAACGGTTGTTACTGCTGCCAAATTGCCTGCAAGGACGAACACGTGGGCAATGACTGGACCCCCTATGCCAAGCCGCAGCCGGATACCGGGCAGTTCTGGGTAGGGATCAAAGAGACGGTTCGCGGGTCGGTTCCCAAGGTAAAGGTCTCTTACTTTTTGAATATGTGCATGCATTGTCAAGACGCCGCTTGCATGAAATCGTGCAGTGTGCCAGGGGCCATATACCGCCGGGAAGATGGTCTGGTAATTATCGACCCTGAAAAGTGCACAGGGTGCAAGCTCTGCGCTGACAGTTGTCCCTATGGTGCGATCTATTTCAACGACAGCCTGAATCTGGCGCAAAAGTGCACTGGTTGCGCCCACCTTCTGGACGACGGGTGGAAAGAACCGCGTTGTGTGGACGCCTGCCCCACCGGAGCGTTGAAATTCGGGGAAGAACAAGAGCTCAAAGAGTGGATCGACAAGGCCGATCCGTACCGGCCGGAACTGGGGAGCCGTGCACGGGTCCATTATGTGAACGTACCCGGGAAGTTTATCGCCGGCACCTTGTACGACCCTGTGGAAGAAGAGGTCATCATCGGCGCGGCCTGCACCCTCAAAGACGTGGACAGCGGCGAGCGCTTTATGGCGGAAACAGACGGCTACGGAGACTTCTGGTTCAAGGATCTCAAGGACGATGGCACTTTTTTGCTGACGCTGGAAAAAGACGGAAAAGTCAAGGCAATTGAGGCGATCAGCACCGCAAAGGACGTCAATCTGGGTGACATCCCGATGGTTTAGTGCCCGCATGGTTACCGAAACTGGTTATCCTGCACCATTATCAAGCTGCTGATGGCAGGGACACCATCCAAAAGGAAGGAATCAATAATGCCAAAGAAGAATACGAAGCTGAAAACGAGAGATAAAACCACGATAAAGGGACTTGCCCTCGGTGGCCATGGGGCGATGCCCGCCGCCATCGATTCCAAGGACGGCAAGATTGTCCGAATCCGGCCCATGCACTTGGACGAGAAATATGACCGGGAACAGTTCAACCCCTGGAAGATAAAAGCCAAAGGCAAAGAGTTTGATCCTGGCTATAAAATCAGTCAGGCGCCGTTCAGCCTGGCCTACAAAAAACGAGTTTATTCTCCCAACCGGATCAAGTATCCGCTCAAACGCGTGGACTGGGACCCCAACGGCGAGCGCAATCCGCAGAACCGGGGCAAAAGCAAGTTTGTGCGCATTTCCTGGGACGAAGCAACTACCCTCGTGGCCGACGAAATTACGCGCATCAAGAAACAGTATGGTTCATACGCTATTTTGGCCCAAGGAGACGGCCATGCGGAGTCGAAAATCGTTCATGCGGCCCACGGGTGCCAGTATGAATTCCTCAAACTGGTGGGCGGCAGCACTTATCAGATGCGGACACCGGACAGCTGGGAAGGCTGGTATTGGGGCGCCAAACATGTTTGGGGCATGGATGAAACCGTAGGGCTGATGAATCCCAAGACCAATATTGTCAAGGACATGACGGACAATTGCGAACAAATGCTGTTCTGGGGGTGTGATCCGGAAACCACCCCCTGGTTCTATATCGCGGGACTGCCAAGCCGTCTCTGCTATTTCTGGACCGAAATCGGCATCAAACAGGTTTACATCTGTCCTGACGTGAATTACGGCTGCGCGGTTCATGCCGACAAGTGGATACCGATTCTTCCAAACACGGACGCGGCGCTGCAACTGGCCATCGCTTACATCTGGATGACCGAAGGCACCTACGACAAAGAACATGTGGATCGCCTGAGCGTCGGGTTTGACAAGTTTGCCGATTATGTGTTGGGCAAAGAGGATGGTATTGCCAAAACGGCCAAATGGGCGTCCGGAAAATGCGGTGTCCCGCCATGGACCATAAAAGCCCTGGCCAGGGAATTTGCCGCCAAGGTCACCTCGATCATACACTCGTTTGGCGGATCCATGATCCGTGGGCCGTTTTCCAGTGAGCCGGCGCGCCTTGAAGTAGTGCTGCTGACCATGCAGGGGTTGGGAAAACCCGGTGTGCATCAGGAAGGCTGGTGGAAGGGATTTCCGCGTTCAGTGGTTACCCCGGATGAAAGCCCGGCCCGGCGTGGTTCCATGTACGGCTATTTTTGGCCGCCACCCCCCCAGGTATTGCCGAAAACCCTCATCGAACGTGCCATATTCAGCGATACTCCGATAAAATGGCATTGCAGCGGTGCGCAGATCTGTCCCACCACCGACCAGTTCAAGGAGTATACCTATCCCATCGCCAAAGAGGACGGCGGCACTGAAATCCACATGATTTGGAGCGACACCCCGTGTCGGACGACCTGCTGGGGGCATGGCAACCACGTGGCCGAAGGTTTTCAGCATCCCAAAATCGAATGCGTCGTGGTGCAGCACCCCTGGCTGGAAAACGACACCCTGTTTGCCGATATTATTTTGCCGGTGAACACCAAGCTGGAAGAACAGGATTTCGGCATTGACCGTGACGCCCAGTATTTCAGCGTCTTTTTGGAAGAGAAGAGTGTCGAGCCGGTAGGGGAGTCCAAGAGCGATTATGAAGTCGTGTGCGAGATCGCCAAAAAAATGGGGCTGTACGACGATTACACCGAAGGCAAAAGCATACAGGAATGGATCAAGACCGCCTACGAGCTGTCAGGGGTAAAGGATCTGGTCAGCTGGGAACAGCTTCAGGAGAAAGGCTACTATGTTGTGCCCATAGCCGAGGATTGGGAAAAAGATCCGGCCGGTATGGCTCAATTTGTGGAAGATCCCAAAGCGAATCCACTGCAGACCCCCACCGGCATTCTTGAGATTTACTCCGAATCCATCGCCAAACATTTTCCCGATGACGATGAGCGGCCGCCGATACCGAAATGGATCGAAAAGGGCATTACCCACGATGAGCGCCTGACCAGTGTAAGAGCCAAAAAATATCCCCTGCTATGCATGTCCAATCATCCGCGCTGGCGGCTGCATGCCCAATGCGATGACATTTCATGGACCCGGGAAGCCGAGACAGGCAAGATCAAAGGCATGGACGGGTATATGTATGAACCGGTGTGGCTCAATCCTCTGGAAGCGGAAAAAAGAGGGATAAAAACCGGCGATATCGTAAAAGTTTTCAACGAACGCGGCATTGTTCTCTGCGGCGCCTATGTCACCGAGCGGCTGATGGCCAATGTGGCCTATGTGGACCACGGCGCGCGATGTGACTGGATTAAAATGGGCGAAATCGACAGGGGCGGGGCCATCAACCTGATATCACCCATCGGCACTACTTCCAAAAACGCTCCCGGCCAGGCAACCAGCGGCTATCTGGTGGAAGTCGAGAAGCTGGACATGGCCCAGATGCAGGAGTGGAAGGAGAAATATCCGGAATCGTTCAACAAGGAATACGATCCCAATTCAGGCCTGCAGTTTAACGCCTGGTTGGCCTAGCTGCCGATCAAACCGTTTGAAGGCAAGAGGCAGAGGCTTCCTTACGTTCCGCTCTGTGGACATATCCTTCGGAGCGGATGCCATTACCATCCGGTTGTCCCGCCCCAATGGCGGCGACCCGGTAGCTGCCACCATTGAGCGGGGCAACGGATGGTATCTGAGCTGCGGTGCCGATAAAGGGCATACGCCGGACCCGGACCGCACGGAAACCCGTTTATGGTGCAATGTCCAAATAACACGATAGCCGAGGCAATAGGAGAGTAAACAATGAAATCGAATCATTTCTCATGCAAGGCGCTGATTGTCGTTTCTTTTTTCTGTCTTTTTTCCCTTTTGGTCCTTTCAAATCGGGCATCAGCCAAAAGCGTTACCCTTCGGTATACTAATTTCTTTCCCCCCACCCATGCCCAGAGCATACTTGCGGAAAACTGGTGCCGGGAGGTGGAGAAACGAACCCAGGGAAGGGTGAAGGTTCAGTATTTTGCCGGACAGACGCTGACAAAAGCAAAAGGCACCTATGATGCCGTTGCCAGAGGCATTGCCGATGTGGGGCTCTCATGCCTGGCTTATACCCGGGGCCGGTTCCCTGTAATGTCGGCTATCGACCTGCCGTTCGGCTACTCTTCGGGATCTTCGGCAACGGCTGCGGCCAACCACATCTACAATAAATTTCAGCCTGAGGAATTCAAAGACACCCAGGTCATGTTTTTGCACGCCCATGGCCCTGGACTTATTCACACCCGGGATAAAGCGGTGAAAACCATCGGGGACATGAAAGGCCTGAAAATCAGATCCACCGGTCTGAGCGCCGAAATCATCAAAGCTTTGGGTGGCACGCCCGTAACCATGGCCATGCCGGAAACCTATCAAAGCCTTCAAAAAGGGGTCGTCGACGGTACCGCCAGTCCGTTTGAAGCCATGAAGGGCTTCAAACTGGCCGAGGTTGTGGACTTCACGACCTATTCGGTGTCGATTGCCTATACGACGGCTTTTTTTGTGGTAATGAACAAAGCGCGGTGGAATGACTTGGATTCCGCAGACCAGGATATCATTACCGCCATAAATCAGGAATACGTCATGAAGCATGGCCAGGCATGGGATGACATTGACCGCAGCGGCATGCGCTATTTGCTTCAGCAAGGCAAAACCATTGTAGGGCTCGACGCCAAGGAGAGCGCCAAATGGAAAAAGGCCGTTGAGCCGCTGTTCGACGACTATGTCGCCCAAATGGAAAAAAAGAATATGGACGGCAAAACCGTGCTCGATGCCATTCGGAAATTTCTGAACGACAATTGAAAATGTCCATGACCTTGTCGGCATTTTCTGACGATGCATACTGTGGCTGCTTACCCCTGTAAGATTGGAGCGGGTTTTGGATTTTTTCTGGAAAGCACTTGATGCCGTTGCAGATAAGCTGAAGATCATTGGCGCACTGGGATTGGCTGGCATGACCGTGCTGACGTGTACCGATGTGGTGGGCCGTTTTTTTAAGCATCCGGTGTTCGGTTCAGTGGAACTGGTCACGTTTATGGGCGTCATGGCGGTCGCTGCGTCGCTTCCGGCCGTTCACTTGAACAAAGGGCACATCGGTGTCGAGCTTTTGTTCCGCTTTTTTTCAAGAAGAACACGGGCGGTTATCGATTCAATCACGGGTGTACTGAGTCTGATCCTGTTCGGATTGTTGTCCTGGCGCATGTTTGACTATGCCATGGAGATGAGAGCCTCCGGTGAAGTGTCTATGAACCTGGGGTTCCCCGAATATATGTTGGTTTTTGTGGTGGCTGTCTGTTTCGGCTTCTTTTTTCTGGCGATACTCAAGGGGATTAGAGACAGCTTTGTCGCAGCGAGGCTGAAATGAACCCAACCATGCTGGGTATCGTCGGTATTGTTGTGATGGTCCTCTTGTTTCTCACAAGAATGCCGGTGGCCTACGTGATGGCGATGGTCGGCTTCCTGGGATTCAGCATGCTGACTTCGCTGGAAAGCGGCCTGAATGTGTTGGCAACCGATTTTTACGAAGTATTCTCTTCCTACGGACTGACAACGGTGCCGCTTTTCATTCTGATGGGGCAACTGGCTTTTAGCAGTGGTATCAGCCGCCGACTCTACGAGACGGCCTACACATACCTGGGTAGCACCCGCGGCGGCCTGGCTATAGCCACTGTTTCGGCGTGTACCGCATTCGGTGCGGTGTGCGGCTCCAGCGCGGCCACCGCGGCCACCATGGCCACCGTCGGGCTGCCTGAGATGAAGCGCTTCTCGTATGCCGATGAGCTTGCAACCGGATCGGTCGCATCGGGTGGCGGCCTGGGGATGATCATGCCGCCAAGCGTGGTGTTGATACTCTATGGCATTCTGACCGAACAGTCCATCGGCCAGCTGTTCGTTGCCGGAATATTGCCGGCAATTATCGTCACCGTGCTGTTTGTGCTGACCATTTTGATCTGGTGCACGGTCGCCCCCGATCAGGGACCCAAAGGGGAAGCGTTCCGCTGGAAGGCCCGGCTGAAAGTCTTGAGCGAATTGATTGAAACCATAGCGGTGTTCCTTCTGGTCATGGGCGGGCTCTTCTGGGGGCTGTTTACGCCGACCGAAGCGGCCGCTGTGGGGGTTTTCGGGGTTGTTTTCGTGGCCGTATTGCGCAAACAGCTCTCCTGGAACGGTCTGGTGGAGGCGCTGGCCCAAACTCTGATGACGTCCTGCATGGTGATGGTGCTGATCGCCGGGGCTGTGGTTTTCGGTAAATTTCTGGCCGTCACACGGATTCCGTTCGATATTGCCCTATGGATCGGGGGGTTTGACCTGCCGCCGGCCATTATACTGCTGATGGTGCTTCTGGTCTATTTTCTGGGGGGCTGTTTTATGGACTCCCTGGCCCTGGTCATGTTGACCGTACCGATTTTTTATCCTCTGGTTATGAATTTGGGCTATGATCCCATCTGGTTCGGCATCATCATTGTCATGGTGACCGAAATGGGCGTCATTTCACCTCCCGTGGGGATGAATGTCTATGTGGTCTACGGGGTGGCGCGCAGTATCTCCGGTAACATCAAACTCGAGTCGATATTCAAGGGGATTTTGCCTTTCATGATAGCTGTCCTTTTGGGCATCATTCTTTTTATTATTTTTCCTCAAATCATTTTATTGCTGCCTAAATTAATGTATTAATGCTATAAACCAGCGCCATTGCCGTTATAGTGCTACGGCAGATTTAACCATCGAACGATTGCCGGGCAGAGGTCACACTATCATGAGCAAACGCGCATACGCCATTATTATTGCCGCTTTTTTTACCGTATCACTCGCCTATACGACACGCTATGCCTATGGCATGCTGTTGCCGGAAATGGTGCTCGATTGGGGGGTTTCAAAAACCCAGGCCGGCGTCATCTTTGCCGCCTATTTCGTGGTCTATACAATCTGTACCCCGGCCCTGGGGACCCTTTCCGATCTGTTCAGCTATCGTATGTTGATCACCTTGTTTACCGCCGTTGTTGCCATCGGCGCGTTGATGATGGCTTTTGCCGCCAGTTTTGTGCAGGCCTGCCTGATTTTTCCCATCGCCGGCCTGGGCAACGCGGCCTGTTTCGCACCGGTGGTGGCACTGGTCCAGAAATGGGTGCCGGACCACCGCAGGGGCACTGCCTTGTCTTTTGTCATGGCAGGGGTTGGGTTGGGGGTTTTTTTGTGGGGCATCTTTTTGCCGGTTATCGTATCTGCTGTGAATTGGCAGGCCGCCTGGCTGTGCATCGGGTGTTTCGGACTTTGTGTGGCGGTGTTGAATCTATCACTTCTGCGCAATCCCGTGGACCAGGGCCAGCCGGCCGACACCGCCGGCTCCGCGGCCGAGCCGTTCTGGACGACCTACAGGGCGCTGTTCAAAAACAGGATCTTCTGGATCATCGGTGCGGCGTATTTGCTGGTGGGCTTCAACGTGCTTGTGCCTTTTACTTTTTTGCCGGTGTATGCCAGGGAATCATTGCACCTGACATATGCCGTCTCAACCCGTTTTGTGGCTATTATCGCGCTTTTCAGCATCGTTGGGCAATTGACCTTGGGAAGCTTGTCAGATGCGGTGGGCCGGGTCAATGTGATGATAATATGTGCCTTGGCCATGGGAGCGGCCTGCCTGGGGATGGCGGTTTCCACCTCGTCATGGATGCTGTACGCGTTTACCGGTTTCTACGGCTTAGGCTATGGCGCGGTCTGGCCGGTGTATGCCGCAGCCGCATCTGATTTTTTTCCCAAAAAGACAACGGGAAGCGTGGTCGGGCTTTGGACGGTCTTCCTGGGCATCGGCTCCATCGTTTCCCCGGTTATTTGCGGTTGGACCATCGATGCGACCGATGGCTATAACTGGGCGCTGATGCTGGGCCTGTCCAGCGGTCTTTTTTCAGCCCTGATCCTGTTTGCCATACCCGGCGGCCTAACGGTGCGCAAAAGACAGGCACCCAGTGTAGTGAAGTGACCTTCCGCTTGAAAACCGGGAAGAATTCCTGACGGTCAGCAGCCCGAATCACACTCGCATCGGCGGGACCAGCGCCAGGGCGCCAGTAGTCTCTGGGTCCAAGAGATCGACCTGAACCCTGTTAAGCAGATCGGCGCCGATCTTTCCGCCGTGGACTCCCGGATCATAATTGCGCCCCGTAAAAAAGTCTTGACAAGAACGAACGGTCGTACTATTTATGGCTCCATGACTAAAGGTGAAGATACCAAAAGCATGATTTTGGATGCTGCGCTGAACATGGCCAGTCGATTGGGCCTGGAGGCGGTGAGTATCGGCGAACTGGCCAAAGTGACCGGCATGTCCAAGAGCGGCTTGTTCGCTCATTTTCAGTCCAAGGAAAACCTTCAGAAAGAGATTTTGAACCATGCCGGCCGGCTGTTCTCATCCAAAATCGTGGTGCCAGCCTTGAAAACAGCAGCCGGAATTCCCCGCATCAAGGCATTGGTGCACAACTGGATTGGTTGGACGTCCAAAATGACGGGCGGATGCGTTTTTGTCAAGGCCAGCACCGAATTCAACAAGCGGCCCGGAAAAGTTCGCGATCACTTGCTGTTGCAGCAGGAATTGTGGATCGACTGCCTGCGCCGCATGGGCCGGTCCGCGGTGGATGCCGGCCATTTTCGCCAGGATGTGGACTGCGATCAGTTTGCATTCGAGCTCTACTCTCTTTTGCTGGGTTTTCACTTGTACAATAACCTGCTGGAGGACAATGATATCGCAATCCGACAGAATACAGCCCTGGAAGCGCTGATCCGCCGCTACCAGCCCGTCTGATTCCCCTTTCCGCCAGGCGCAGGAGCCAATGGAAAGGGGATTTTTAAGGCCCCTGTAAAGCACGAACGTTCGTCTCTGCTCGGGTGATTTTAAGCAACCCCCCAAACCTTCAATGGAGGAGATGGCTATGAAAGCGTTGGACACACTGATCGAAGAATATATTTCGGCCGACGAGGACCGGCGGCTCTCAATGTTTCTTTCCTGCCGGGAGCTTCGCAACCGGTTTATCGAAATCGATCTGTCAGAATCCACTTTTACGGCGGTGCCACGTCCGGCGGATGTTACAGGGCTGCAGTTAAATGGCTGGCGCCGGTTTTGTCCACAATGGCTCAGGCCGTGCTGTTGGGTCAAATGACGGGTCGATTTTCAGAAAGCCGCTTCAGGAGAATTGACACTCCGAATCAGGTAGGATAGAAGATATTTATATAAAGGTGCCCGTCGGGCTTAATAGGGAATCCCGTGCAAATCGGGAGCGGTCCCGCCGCTGTAACCGGAAACGAACCTGCGAAATGCCACTGGCCCAATGGCTGGGAAGGCGCAGTGCTTGAGATCGTCCGGGAGCCAGAAGACCTGCCGAAAATATACATCAGCGTTGCGGCTTGACGGCGCTGGATGGCGTCGCGTCTGGCGGTTTCTTTGCGATGAAACTGACCCGCCGCGGCCACGCGATCTGGTAGCCGCCCTTTCATCCATAGATAGAGAGGGCGGAGTTGTTTTGGCGGGAAGCTTTGGCCGCCCGGCCGCAATAGCATCTATCCAAGGAGGCTAGTGCCATGTACCAGTTATTTCGCGTTCCCACCCATCATCTTGGACCTTCCAATCAACCGGACTACACCATTACCGAGGGGCGATTTTTCCCGACGGTGAACCATCCGCGAGGATGGTCCGACCGGCCTGACTATGAGTTGGGCACGGATGGTAAAATTTACCGCTGTGAGCATCATCCCCTGGGCGCCGGCCATTGCCCGGACTATGAAATTGGTCCCGATTGTCTGATGTACCGGACCGGCGACCACCCCGACGGCCGTTCGGCTGCTCCGGAATATGAGCTCCGGGAAATTGCCTGTTGACCATTCCTTCACCTGTTGAAGAAAGGGAGCCACCTTTTTGAAGGTGTTCGCCCTGGCGGGCGTAGCGCCGCGACTTGACGCCGACCGACGATCGCCGGCCGGCCTGCGTTATGGCTACCGGAAAGTCCGGACGCCGGGGACGTTTCGCTGATCTTGGGCCGGTGTTAGGGATGGGGTCGACGGGCCACTGCACAGAAACATGCTGCAACCACAGGGATCATGCCGCAGACGGCGGAGGTCGTCGCCTATTTTTCGAAACAGAACCGTATCGAAGCGGCACAAGTTTTCCGAAATCAACCGGCGGGCAGGGCCCTGTGCACGCTTAAGGTAATGCAGCAGTTCGACGTAGCTCGACATGTGCAGGGCGGACAAAAATCCAATGGCATCCGATGCCTGTTTCATGCGCCTGTTGACGCCGTTCAGATAAGATGTGGAGATGCACCCGCTTTGTTCGATCTGCAGAATCAATCGCGGTAAGAGTGCCGGCCGGGTCACCGCGATGCTGACATTGCCGCGCAACCATCGTGCAGACGGCGTCGTTGTCCATCCGGAAATGCGCCTCAAGTGACGGGAAAGGCTCCGGTGGCGGTTTTTGACCGTTGGGTGGGGGTGCCCCTTTCGATAGACAAGCACCTGCCGCGGGTTGAAAAGCAGGTCGCCTGCGGCTTCGAACTCCAGGTGATCGATATAATGACCCGCGCAAACCAGTGTCAATTCAGTGATCCTGGCCAGTAGCAGCCAGTACTGTGGCTGGTCCGGGACGCCGATCCGTTTCAGTTTGTCCAGGGCGGCTTCGATTATCGCTTCATTGATGCCGAAAGGTACACTGAGGGTGTCCAGGGCGTCGTTCAAACAATCGGTCTGATGCTCCGGGCTTTGAAGCCCGGGGGGTTGGGCGCTATCTTTTGCGGCCCGCCAAAAAGGCGGACGTCGGTATGCAACGGAAATGGTCATGGGCCAAATGTGTCAAAAATTATATGTCAAACCAGAATCAGGCCATGGATACGGTTTCGGTGTTGTCTTCTAAACGGCCATATCCAGGGGAATTACAATCGCTGACAACCATAAAATAAATAACCAACTATATCAATAAAGATATAGTTTATTTTTACAATTATTGCGGATTTTCAGATCGGATAATAATTTATTTAACCTGAAGCAACGAAAAATGACGATAAGGGACACTGCCCCGGATAGGTATTGGCCGGCAGTTGGCCTCAGTTCCAATTACATTACTTTACCATTTTTAAGTTGAAACCGGGTGGGGGGCCAATAAGAGCGCAGGTCGCCCGGAGAAGCCGCTGTGCGGCTTTAAATAGGCGGCAAGGATTGAAAAAGGAAGCGATTCTTCAGGGTGCTTTTTTGAAAATGGCGGCGGCGTGATCCATATCGTCAGGACAAAAAACAAATAGGCATTTTCCCCCCGACGGCGCAACCGATCCATAGACATAATTGATGTTGATGCCCTCTTGCCCGAAGCGCTGGGCAATTTTGGATAATTCACCGGGTTGGTTGTCCAGTTCCACAGCGATTACCGGCATGATGTCGAAGATGAACTCTTGGGTGGACAGCAGGTCGATGGCTTTGTTGATGGTGCCATCGGCCGGAAGGATCCGGATCAGGGCAAAATCGGCGGAGTCTTTGGACATGGAGTTGTAGCTGGCCGCCGAAGCGATGCGTTTGAGGGATTTGCCGCGGCCTTTGAACAGCTCTTTGACGTAGCTCGACGCATCCTGAATGGTGATCGCATCGATGTTGATGCCGGCTTCGCCGAACAGGGCGGACAATTTGCCCAGTTCACCGGGGGCGTTTTTCAAAAACAAGGAGATTTCTGTGCGCACCATGGTATTAGGCTCCATTTTTGGGAAGGCGTCTGGAGCATGTATACCAGAAAATAAGCTGCTGATGCAATGTTGTTTTCAGACGCCACCGTCCGGGCCGCATGAATTAAGGGGACGTATATCAGGTTATAAGTTAATCAAAGATTAACTTATAACCTGATATACGTCCCCATCTTTGCTTTGCCGTCCCCGTCTTTAACCATAAAGCCGCTTGACTTCCTGGCGGTCGATTTCGCCATTGGCCAGTTCGGGCAGGGAAGCGACAAACTCCACGTACTGTGGCTTTTTGAAGCGTGCGATCCGGGAACCGACAAATTCGATCAATTCGCCGGACGTCAGTTTTTCTCCTGCTTTGAGCCGGCACACTGCTTTGATGCCCTCTTTCCATTTGGGGTCCGGCACACCGAATACGACCACAGCCTCGACGGCCGGATGTTTCATCACCGCTTTTTCCACTTCGGCGGGGTAGACATTTTCTCCCCCCGGTTTGATCAGTTCTTTGTCCGCTTTGCGCCCGGCATACCAGAGGTAGCCGTTATCATCCATTCTGCCCAGATCGCCGGTGTGGTGCCAGCCATCGCGGAATGTCCGGGCGTTGTCCGCTTCAAGATTCCAGTAGCCTTTGAAAACCATGGGACCGCGCATGACAATTTCGCCGACCTGTCCCGGCGCAACGGGTTGTCCCGCATCGTTGAACAGTTGAACGTCTCCGAGGGCAATCGGCCGGCCGGCGGATCCCGGGCACGCATCATATTTGCCGAGGCTGGCCAGCATGGATGTTTCCGTCTGGCCGTACATAGCATAGAAGGTGCCGCCGCTGATCTCCTGGTAGGCTTTGATGTCGTCCGGAGCTTCCAGTCCCATGGCAATCCGCAGGGCACTGATATCGGCCCCGGTTTCCTGTTGTTTTTCCAGAATTGATTTCAAAATGGGCGCGAAGGTGAACATGATGGAAACCTTGTGATTGACTATCAGATCCACCACCTGGGCCGCGTCGAATTTAGGGATGCTGATATTCAAGCAGCCGGCGTGGAAGGCGCAAAAGGCCATAAAAAGGCCGGCGACATGAAACATGGGCAATATCGTGAGATTAACGTCTTCGGAATGGATGCCGATACCGTGGAACAAGTGCATATGGGCGTTGAGCAGGTTGTTCTGGCTTACCAGCGCGCCCCTGGGCTGCCCGTAGACCGCGGCGGTGTGGATGATGACAAAGCCGTCATCCGGGCTCACCGGCGGCGGTGAAAAGTCATTACCGGCGGCAGCGGCACTGTCAATTTCGTCATAGGGCCCCTGGCCGGCATTCAAATTGAAAAAACGGGGCTCATGGTCAAGCTGTTCACGGGTTTTTTCCACCCATCCGGGATTGTCATTGTCGGCAAACACCCAGTTCGGCCGAGCATCATTGAGCACATAGGCCGATTCGTCCGCCGATAGACGCCAGTTGACCGGCAATACGATAGCACCCAAGGCTGCGGCTGCCCCGTAGAGGAGAAAATAGGGAATACAGTTTTTGCCCATGACGCCGATGCGGTCTCCTTTGCGGCAGCCCAATGACTGAAGCCGCATCGCCAGCATGTCGACCTCTTCCCTGATTTGGCTGAAAGTCAGGCCGCGATTCTGGAGCGGGTCCAGGAAAGCCGTGCGACGGCCATAAATGCGGCTGTTGCGTACAATGACATCGTAAAGGGTAAAATCATATAGCCCCATGAGCATATCTCCTGTTCCGGACGTTCGGTCTTGATGCAGCGCCGAAAGCCGCAAGTGATTCTATCCATAACTGTTTGTTTGAGCGGGCCATGGCCGGGATGGAGCAGAGGTTGGGCCTTGCGGTCCGGTAGTCGTTACTTGGTCGTGGTTACCGGGCAGGGGCCTTTCAAAATAATGAACTGCGCCGTGGAACCCAGCAAAATTTTCCTTGTTCGGGATTTCTTCTTGATGCCCAGAAAGATGATGTCGATGCTGTTGTCCTCGGCAAACTTGACCAGATCCTCACCGGGTGAGAGCCCGCGGGCCAGCTGTATGGTCTCGCACTGGAGGTTTTCTTTCATCAGTAAATTCTTGGCCTTTTGAAGATCCTCTTCCGCTTTTTTGATCTCTTCCAGATTTTCCTTTTCACCGCCCCCCATGGAGGTGACCACATAGACCAGTGCATCCAACGCTTTGGCCTGCTCAGCTGCCAGGGCAAGGGCTCTCTGGGCTGATTCAGTACCGTTGTAGCCTACCAGGAATTTCATTATTTTCTCCTCATTTGCCCTTACATCCAGCGTTTGCGGCGCTTATAGGATTTGACTTCTTTAAAGGACTTGCGTCTTCCGCCCTGGGTGACGCCCATATAAAATTCTTTAACGTCAGGATTGTTGCGCAACTCTTTGGACGGGCCCTCCAGAACAATTTTGCCGGATTCCATGATGTAAGCGTAGGTGGAAATCTGCAAGGCAACCTTGGCATTCTGTTCCACCACCAATATGGTGGTATCCAGGTTTTTGTTGACGGCCTTGATATTTTCGAAGATTTCTTTGACCAGCAGCGGCGCCAGCCCAAGGGACGGCTCGTCGAGCATGAGCATTTTGGGTGCCGCCATCAGAGCCCGGGCAATGGCGATCATCTGCTGCTCTCCGCCGGAGCAGTACCCGGCCAGCCGATGGGTGATCTTGGAGAGCCGCGGAAAATGATCGTACATCTTGTCGTTGTCGGCGCGGATACTCTGCGATCCGTCCTTGCGCGTGATAGAGCCCACCCGGATGTTTTCATCCACCGTGAGGTGCTTGAACACCCGCCGTCCTTCCGGCACCATGACCGCCCCCAATTTAACCACCTGGGTGCCCAGGACGTTGGTGATGTCGCTGCCGATAAACTTGATATGCCCGTCGCGGATAAAGCCGTTTTCCGGTTTGAGCAGGCCGCTTATGGCCCGCAAGGTGGTGGTCTTGCCGGCGCCGTTGGTGCCCAGCAGGGCAACGATGCCGCCCCGGGTCACATTCAGGCTGACGCCGCGCAGTACCTGGATGATATCGTTGTACACGACTTCAATATTGTTGACTTCAAGCAGTATTTCCGAATTCTGTTCGTTCATAAGGCCGTTTTCTGATTTCCGGTGAAGACGGAACGTCTGCACCAAATTAACTTGTGTACAGTGTGCCGATGCAGCAGCTTAGGCTACCCAGGCGCAGTTTCAGCGCAAGGGATGCTGAAATACCCAGGCCGGCCCGTGGCGTCGGGCCGGCCGTAAGGGCTCTATTTAATTTTTTGCGTGTATTCGGGTATAAACGGTTTGCCCTTTGATTTAAACTCTCCGTTTTCCACCGCATATAGCTGCAAGGTGTCAACACCCGCTTTGTCGGTTGCCGAATAGGTTACCGGGCCCACGGTGGTCACCGGGTAGAACGCATTGATACCGTTCATGGCCAGCAGCTCGTTGTAGAGGCTTTCTTTGTTAATTTCCAGTCCTTTGGCTTTGGCCCGCAGAATGCACTCGGTAGCGACTTGGGCCACCATAACGCCATTGATGTAATTATGCGAATTGGCCGTCTTTTCATCACGGCCATATTTTTTTGCCAGAGCCAGCTGGGCATCGGTTCCCACGCCAGGTTCGGATGTGACAATGTAGGATGTTGTCCAATAGAAATTTTCCGCAGCCGGTCCGGCCAGGGACACCAGGTCGTTGCCGCCGGTGTAGTGGCACCCCAGGAAGGTGATTTTATCCTTTTCACCGAAGGTCTTGGCGACCAGTCCCAGGCGGCTGGCATCTTTGAGCATGGTGGCAACCGGAGACTGGATAGTCTGGCTGATCACGTACTGGACGCCTTTGCTCTTAAGTCTCTGCAGCATGGCGGTGTTGTCCAGGTCTTTGCCGTGCTCCACCACTTCAACGAGCTCCATCTTAAGTCCGGCGGCAATTGATTTTTCCACATCGGACACGGGGCCCCGGCCAAAAGCCGAAGGATGGATAAACATGGCCACTTTCGGGGTGCTTCCCTTGTGGTTGTTGACTACATATTCTGCCAGCCCGATGGCCTGTGCCGAATAGGAGGCGATGGGCAAAAAGATATAAGTGGAGCCTTCCAGGTTTCCGGCATGGAAGGAGGCCGGGATGGTGGGCATCTTTTCCTCGTCGAAATCTTTTTTCAGGGCCATGGTGCTGCCGGTGGAGTAGTTGAGGTAAAAAACGATGCCTTGGGAAATGAAATCTTCAAAATTGCGTTTGGTAACGTCGGTCTTGTACTGGTCGTCCCTGATCTCGCACGCTATGGTGTCTGGTCCAAGGAGTTTCATGTCGTTAACGTATTGAAAGTAGTCCTCAACACCTTTCGAGTATGGGTCGCCCGCATCAGAAGTCGGCCCGGTAATGGCCAGCGAAAGTCCTAGCTTGTATACTTTGGCTTCAGCGACTGCCGCTTTTTTTTCAACCTTGGCCTCTTCCTTCGGACCGCAGGATAACATAAAAAGTGCAGTGACGGCCAAAGACACACACAACACCAACAAGTTCTTTTTTTTCATCGTTCCCCCTTTAATTTTGATTGTTGACCACCCGTTGAAAATGGATTGCATTGTGCTTCCCAAAAACGATCAAGGCAGTCTTGATGATATATTGGTTATCTAACGAGAGGCTCCGAAAATCAATAACGGAACGGCCACAGTTTCATATATGATCGTGCAATGCGCCACCAGTTGGCGATACCTCTCGGTTCAAACATTAAAAACAGGACGATCACCAGTCCGAAAGACAATGGCTTTAAGGCCGTGGCAATATTCCAATCGGACGGAAATACCATGCCGGCGTGTTCGGCAAGGGTCTCCACCTGGAGTTCGAGGGTGATGATCGCCGCCGGGCCCCAGAACGACCCGTGCAGCGTTCCCAGCCCGCCCACAATGGCCATGGCCAGATAGGTGATCGATTGGTGCAGGGTAAAGGATTCAAAACCGACCCCCCGGTACACGAACGCGTGCAGGGCCCCTGCCATACCGGCAAAGAACCCGGCCAGGCCGAATGCGTAGACTTTGGTCAGGCCGGGGTGCATCCCCATGGCATCGGCGGCCCGGTCATTGTCGCGGACGGCGCTCAGGCAGCGTCCATAGCGGGTTCTCAAAAGGTTGCGCACCATGAATCCGGAAAGGATCACCACCACGAGAAGCACATAATACCAGAACTGGTAGTGATCGTTCCTGCCCAGTTTGCCGGTGAACCAGAACACCCGGCTGATGGCGATGGTTTGCCCCTGATTGAAAAATTCCAGGAAATTGATGGTCCACGAAAATATCATCTGGAAACTCAGGGTGGCGATGGCCAGGTAGAGATGTTTCAGGCGCATGGCCGGCAGCCCGACGATGGCTCCGAATACCGCTCCAACCAAGCCGGAAAGCAAGATAATCAGCGGCCAGGCATGCGTGAGAATGACGTGGCTGTCACCCAGGGTTCTTGAAAAAGAGGCCACCGTATAAGCCCCGATTCCCACGAAAGCAGCGTGACCGATGGATATCAAGCCGGCAAAACCGGTGACGATGTTCAGGCCGATGATCGCAACGATGGCGATGAGGATATTGTCGATGACCAGCATGTACTTGTTGCTGAGTTCAAACAGCAGGGGCCAGGCGAACAGCAGAAAAAGAAACACGCTGAGGATGGTCCGGTCCAGATGCGTAAAAAAGATTCTCTGTTCGTCCCGGTAGGACGTAAAGTAGTTGCCGGTGGCTAACCAACGATTTGTTGACATGATCTATACCCGTTCAATTTCATGGATGCCGAAAAGCCCGTGTGGCTTGAAAAGCAGGATGATTAACAAAATGATATAGGGCAGCACCTCGGCGGTGCCGTTGAGCCCCCAGTTGCCGTCCAGATAACCGCTGGCAAACTGCTGAATAACGCCCATGATGATGCCGGCCACGACGGCGCCCAAAATGGAATCCAGGCCCCCCAGAATGACCACGGGGAAAACCGTAATTCCGAAGGCCTGCAGGGTTTCAAAATTGAGTCCGGTGATATTGCCGATGATGCCGCCGGCCGCCGCTGCGCTCAATCCCGCCGTTGCCCAGGCCAGACCGAATACCCTGGGGACCGAAATACCGACGGACATGGAGGCAAACTGGTCGTCCGATACAGCCCGCATGGAGATGCCCACAGTGGATTTTTTGAAAAACCATGAAAATCCGCCGATCATTATGCCGGTCACGATGACACCCACCAGTTGGGTCCAGGATATCGACACACCGCCGAAAGAGATCAGCGTTTGAGGCAGAAAGCGGGGAAAAGAAAAGTTTACGGAACCAAACGGTGTCAGAAAGATGATACCGTCGATGATGGACATCAGCCCGATGGTGACCATGATGATGGAGATGATCGGTTCTCCGATGAGCCGGCGCAAAAATATCCTTTCCACGCTCATCGCCAGGAAAAAGGTGATGATCATGCTCAGGAAAAAGGAGATATAGATCGGGATTCCCACCCAGCCGGTAAGGGCGTAAGCGATAAACGCCCCGGAGGCAATAATCTGCCCGTGCGCGATATTGAGCACCTTGCTCGATTTGTAGATCAAGACAAAGCCCAGTGCCGCCAAGGCATAAATGGATCCCACCACGATGCCGCTGACCACGAGTTGGAAAAAATAGCTCATCAGAACCCTTCCATGGTATAAAAAGAAATTTTGGTTTTGACCTTTGTCGATTGCCCGTCCTGGTACTGGAAGAAGGCTTCCACTTCCTTTTCGGCAACGCTTTCATCGTACAGGGCATCATACAGGTTCTGGTATTTCTCCCTTACGAATTTGCGGCGGATTTTTCCCGTCTTGGTCAGTTCGCCGTCATCCATGTCCAGAAGCTTGTACAGGATGGCAAAGCGCTTGATCTTGAAATGTTCTTTTTCGGCCCGCGAATTGATTTCGGCCACCTGTTCGTTGACCAGCCTGGCCACTTCGGGCTTGGCCGAAAGGTCCATGAAGGTGGTATAGGAAATGCCGCGGTCCTCGGCCCATTTGCCCACCACGATGGGGTCGATGTTGATCAGGGCGGCCACATAGTCGCGTTTGTCTCCGAAAATGACGGCCTCTTTGATATAGGGGCTGAACTTGAGCTTGTTTTCCAGGAACATGGGGCTGAACATCTCGCCTTCGCTGTTGTGCATCACGTCGGCCAGGCGGTCGATGACCACCAGGTGGCCGTTTTCGTCGATATAGCCGGCATCGCCGGAGTGGAGCCAGCCGCCGGCCAGCAACTCTTCCGTCTTTTCCGGCAGCTTGTAATAACCCGGGGTCACCGACGGTGACCGGGACAGGATTTCACCCTCTTCGGATATTTTGCACTCGGTGTTGGGCAGGGGTTTTCCCACCGTGTCGGGCCGTACGTCGCCATCGCGATGCATATAGGCAATGCCCACGATTTCAGTCTGGCCGTAGATCTGCTTCAGGTTGACCCCGATGGCCTGGTAGAAGGTGAACAGCTCCGGCCCCAGTGCGGCCCCGCCGGTATAAGCCCGGCGCAGGCGCAGCAGGCCGATCTGGTTGATCAGCGGGCGGAACATCACCTGGTACCCCAGCCAGGCCTTGAACCTGAGCACCGGCGGCATCGGTTCGCCGGACATGCGGTAGCCGGCGGCTTTCAAGCCGATCTTGATGAAATAATTGTAGAGTTTTCGGTTGAGCCAGTAAGATTCGTCGATTTTGAGCCAGATCTGGGAGCGGATGGTCTCGTAAATCCGCGGTGCACCGAACATGAAATGGGGGCCGATCTCTTTGAGATCATCCATGGCCGTTTCCACCGATTCGGGAAAATTGATCGTAATGCCGGTGGCCATGGCCACACCGAAGGAGTTCATCTGTTCACCGATCCAGGCAAAGGGCAGAAAAGAGAGGTACTCGTCCGTGTCTTCGAGGGGGTCGGCTTCGGTGAGTTGCAGGCCCATGCTGATAAAGTTCTTGTGGGTCAGCATGGTTCCCTTGGACAAACCGGTGGTGCCGGAGGTCAGGCAAAGGTGGCAGACCTGGTCGGCCTGGCCCTCATCCACCAGGGATTCGAACAGGCCCGGGTTTTCGGCATGGACCGCATCGCCGACCTTGTAGATATCCTCTATGAAAACAAACCAGTCGTCGGAGCGATAGTCGCGCATGCCGCGCGGGTCTTCATAAATGACATGTTTGACCATGGGAACCCTGTCCCTGATTTCGACGATCTTGTCCACTTGTTCCTGATCGTCACAGAAAACCATGGTGACATTCATGTACTCCAGCAGTTGGGCAATCTCCTCGGGCATGGTGGTCTGGTAGATCGCCGCGGAAATACCTCCCACGGTCTGGGCCCCGATGGCGGTGAACAGCATCTCCGGGATATTGTCGCCGATGAGCGCGATGGCGTCGCCCTTTTTCAATCCCAGTTTCTGCAGGCCGAGACCCACCTTGCGCACATAGTCGTAAAAGTCGTCCCATGTATAGCAGCGCCAGCGGCCAAATTCCTTTTCGCGCAATGCAACCTTTTTGCCGGTGCTTTCAACGCGCCAGCGCAGCAATTGGGGGATGGTGAGCGACTGCAGGTGTTCCGTGTTTATCTTGTTCAATTAATCCTCTCCGATGTAAGCCTCGATAACTTGTGCATTGGAAGCGATTTCCCTGGGCGTTCCCGATCCGATCACTTCGCCGAAGTCCAGCACGTGAATGCGGTCGGAAATATCCATGACGACCCCTAAATCGTGTTCCACCAGGATGATCGTGGTATTGCGCTCTTTCTTGATGTCCATGACGAACCGGACAATATCTTCCTTTTCTTCGATGTTCATGCCGGCCATGGGTTCGTCCAGCAGCAGCAGACGGGGATCCAGGGTCAGGGCCCTGGCCACCTCCACCCGCTTTTGAATGCCGTAGGCCAAGTTGCCCACGGTTCTTTTGCGGTAGGGTTCCAGCTCCATGAAATCGATGACATCTTCCACATAGGCGCGGTTTTCAGCCTCAATTCGCGACGTTCTGCCGAAATAGATCATGGCCTGGAGAAAATTGTATTTCAGATTGGTGTGACGCGCCAGCATCAGGTTGTCCAGTACGGACAGGCCGCTGAACAGCTCCAGGTTCTGAAATGCGCGGGCAATGCCCAGCTTGGTCACCTGGTGGGGGGAGGAGTGGGTCAGGCGTCTATCCCCGTATTTAATCTCTCCGCTGGTGGGATGATAAAATCCGGATATGCAGTTCAGCATGCTGGTCTTGCCGGCCCCGTTGGGACCGATGATGGAGGTGATCAGACCGGGCTCGATGGTCATGCTGACATTGGTAAGTGCGTTCAGGCCGCCGAAGGTCAGGGTGACGTTCTCAATCGATAAGGGGGTCATATAGGCTCAACCTGGTTTTTTGACAGCTGGAAAAATAGCCGTTATCCAGTGGGCGTTCCAGCAAAGTCGTTTTTAAGTAGTCTATAAAATCCGTTTTCAGTTTATAAAATAAATTCAGTTCATTTCGTCCGCTAAACAAACCCGCTGATCATTATTCAGGGGAATTCCAATGAGTTGGATTTTGTTGCCCATTGGGCTTGGAGGTTGCGGAGTCAATAGTAGAGCCCATTATGGTTGCATCATAAAAGAAAGTCAAGTTGATAAAACAGCGGTATAATAGCGGTAAAAAACCACTATTCTTCATACGTCAGCAGGTGCGTCCTTAAATTGACCTTGGTATTTTTCAGGTTCAGCTTGCTGCGTATATTGTGCCGGTGAAAAAGAACGGTGTTTTTGGAAATCAACATCAACTCGGCAATTTCCTTGTTGGTTTTGCCCTCCTTGATCAGATTGATGACCCGGATTTCCGTGGGCGTCAGGTTTAAAAAGCGGGCCGACAGCCGGCTGAGAAAGGGAGAGACGATGTTGTCCAGGTTGGACTCGAGAATACGCAACAAAGTCTGCTGGCGTGTGCTCAGGCGGCTTTTCTTGAGCTGTTCGAGGTAGGGCCCTACCAGTTCCTTGACGTTGCTGAGCACATTGCCCTGAAATTCATGCTTGTCCTCGCCGCGTTGTTTCAGCAGCACCCGCAGGGCGGTGTTGACCTCTTCCAGGTGCTGGGACTGCGCCTGCAGCTGGGTCTCCCTTCGGCGCAGGGCTTTTTCCGCCCGCCGGCGCTCTTCCACCTCCAGGCCCAGTTCGGCGGTGCGCTCCTGCACCAGTTCCTCCAGTTGGTCCTGATAATTCTGCAAGGCCCGCTCGGCCCGCTTGCGGTCGGTAATATCTCTCAGGGTGACGATATTTCCGGCATGTTCGCCCCTTTCGTTCATATAGAGACAGGAACTGATCTGGACATCCAGTTTGCGTCCCGTTTTGGTCAGGCGCTGGGTTTCGAAAAGACTGATTTTCTGGCCGCTGAGCATGGTTTGAATGGCCGCCCGGGTTTCCGGCCAGGTTTCGGCCGGCACGAAATCGATCTGCTTGCCCAGCAGTTCTTCGCGCGACATGCCGAAGGTTTGTTCAAAAGCCGGGTTGACATAGGTGGCCACCCCCTTCAAATTGTAGACCACGATGGGGTCGGGAGAAGACTCCAGAAAATTGCGATAGCGGTGCTCACTTTCACGGATGCGGGCCTCGGCCTTGCGCCGCTCGCCCAGTTCATGACGCACTTCGCTGTAAAGTTCCGCTTTTTCCAGAGCCAGAAGGGCCAGGGCGGAGAACCGTTCCAGGGTCTCTACATCATCCTGTTCGAAGCGGCGTTCCGTGTCCACCTGCCCCAGACCGATCACGCCCCGGACCCGCTGGTCGACCTTCAGCGGGATGCCCATGGCACACAGCAGCGGATCGAGGGTGGCATCGGCCACCCGATCGGGCCAGTTATGGTAATCGTTGACCAGCAGGGGCTTTCCCGTCTGCCAGACTTTTCCCCCCAGCCCTTCTCCCCAGCTCACCCGCCGCCCCAACTGCCCGGTAAAAAACCCCATGCCCACCCGGATTACCATGTGATCCGCGCCAGGCTCTTTCAGGTAGATATACCCGTGCTGGGTTTTGGCCAGGCCGGCGGCCCGCTCCAGGATGGTCTGCAGCAGTTCCCGGGTGTCCAGTTTGTCGATAAGGCCCAGGGCGGTTTCGTGCAGCGCGCTCAGGTATTCGTTTTGGCGCTGGATGGCCCGCTCCGCATCGCGCAGCTTGCGCGATTGCTGACTCAGCGCTTCCACCTGCCGCTCCAAATCTTCGTATGTGGGCTTGTCTTTCAAGTTTCGAATGCTACCCCTTCGGGGGTTGAATGAGGTAATGGATCGGGGACGGGAATCGGGGGCGTAGGAATCGGGGACGTATATCAGGTTATAAGTTAATCTTGATTAACTTATAACCTGATATACGTCCCCCATCAACTACGTCTCCCATTGCCCGATCAATTCAGGCTGTCGGCCGGTCAAATAATGACAATTTTCTTGACCGCCGCCACGATCTCTTCCGGGTCGTCGATCAGCTGCACGATATCCATGTCTCCCGGAGAAATCATTCCGCCGTCGTGCAGGCGTGCCTTGATCCAGTCCAGCAGCCCGGACCAGTAGTGGCTGCCGGCCAGAATAATGGGAAATGGCCTGACCCGTCGGGTCTGGATCAGGGTCATCACCTCGAATATTTCGTCAAGTGTGCCGAAGCCGCCCGGAAGGCCGATATAGGCCGACGCGTACTTGATAAACATCACCTTGCGAATGAAAAAATAGTTGAATTCGATTTGCAGGTTCGCAAACGGATTGGGCTTTTGCTCATGGGGCAGTTTGATATTGAGCCCCACCGATTTGCCGCCGGCTTCGGCCGCCCCCTTGTTGGCGGCTTCCATGGTGCCGCCGCCGCCCCCGGTGATGATGGCGAACCCCTCGGTGACAAATCGGGCGGCAATTTTCCGGGCCAGCTGGTAGGAGGGGTCTTCCGGTTGGCAGCGGGCCGATCCGAAGATGCTCACTGCCGGGCCCAGGTCATGCAGGCCCTCCACCCCTTCTACAAATTCCCCGATAATTTTAAACAGTCGCCAGGACTCCCCCAGTTTCAAATCGTCAATTAAAAATTGTTTTTCCATTGAATCCCTTTCCAAAAGCCGATAGAAATTAAATTGAGTCAATTGGATATGGTGAATATGGACTATTTTGCAGGCCGGCTGCAAGTTTCTTTTCCTATCGGTAAGCAAACCAATTGTCAATGAATGCAAGTTGACAACGAGGGTGCGGAATGTTAATAAACTCCGTTTTAACATAGCACCCGCAAAACACCCATCAGGCACGACTTTAGATGAAATCTGCTTCGGAACCGCTGTGGCGGGATGTGACAATCGTAAACGAACTGGGCCTGCATGCCCGGGCCGCCGCCAAGCTGGTTCAAGTGGCGCGCCAAGCGTCAGGAAAAATATCCCTTGAGGTCGAATCGGAACGTATCGATGCCAAACAGCTGATCGATATTCTGACCCTGGCGGCCGGCCAAGGGGATTCGGTGCGGGTGATCGCCGAAGTCCAGGCCGACCGCGCTGTGTTCGATCAAATCATCGCCCTGTTTGCCGATGGTTTTGGAGAGTAGCTGAATGTCTGAAAAACAGGCCAGAGAGACCATTATATACGGAATTGGCGGATCTCCGGGCATCTGCATCGGAAAAGCTTACCTGGTGGACAAGGAAGGCGTCGATATCGTGCCCAAATATGCGGTCCTGAAAAACGGGATCAGCGATGAAATCATGCGTTTTAAAGCCGCCGTCAAAAAAGCCACCGATGAACTGCACCAGATCATCGAGGACACCCCCCAGGAGTTGCGCGAACACGCCCTCATTCTGGAAACCCATGCCGTCCTGCTCAAGGACAAGATGCTCTACGGCCGAACCATCGAGACCATTGAAAAAGAGCAGATCAACGCCGAATGGGCCTTAAAAAAGGTCATTTCGCGCCTGCGGCCCATGTTCGAGGGCATGGCCGACCCGTATCTCAGGGACCGCAGCGAGGATATCCTGCATGTGTCCGATCGCATCCTGAAAAATCTGGTGGGCGACGAAGGCGTCAGCATCGGCGCCATCAGCAAACGGGTCATCTTGGTGGCCCATGATCTTTCGCCGGCCGAGACCAGCCAGATCCAGTTGGAGCGTATCATGGGCTTTGTCACAGACGGCGGCGGCAGCGCCTCCCACACCAGCATCATTGCCCGCAGCCTGGAAATTCCTGCCGTGCTGGGCCTGGAAAAGGCCACCCGCATGATTCAGAACGATGACATCATCATCGTCGACGGTACTGCCGGGGTGGTGGTGCTCAACCCCACCGACGATACCCTCATCGAGGCCGAACGGCGCAAGACCAACTATGAGAACCGCCGTGCGGTGTATGCGCGAAGCTCTCATCTTCCCGCGAAAACCATAGATGGGCTGCGGCTGTCCGTGATGGGCAACATCGAATTGCCCGAGGAAGTGGTGGCCGTCCTGGACAAGGGCGGCGACGGCATCGGCTTGTATCGGACCGAATTCCAATACATGAACCGCAAAAACTTCCCCAGTGAGGAAGAGCTGTTTGAAAATTACAAGGATGTCATCGACGTCATGCCCGACAAGCCGGTGACCATCCGCACCCTGGATATCAACGGCGACAAGGCCGTGTCCTACACATCCGACAACTGCGAGCTCAACCCGGCCCTGGGGCTGCGCGCCATCCGCTACTGCCTGAAAAAGCCCGAGGTGTTCAAGACCCAGTTGCGGGCCATATTGCGGGCCGCCTATTTCGGCCAGGTGCGCATCCTGTTCCCCATGATATCGGGAATGGACGAAATCCGGGAAACAAAACGCATTATGGGCGAAGTGGCAGCATCGCTGGACAAAGACGGGTTGCCTTACGCCAAGGATGTCGAGATTGGTGTTATGATCGAAGTGCCCTCAGCGGCCATTATGGCCGACGCCATCGCCAAGGAGGTGGACTTTTTCAGTATCGGCACCAACGATTTGATCCAGTACACCATGGCCATCGACCGCGGCAACCGCCATGTGGCCCACATGTACAACCCCCTGCATCCGGCCGTGCTTCGCCTGCTCAGGCAGGTCACCCAGGCCGGCCGCAACAACAATATTCCGGTCTTCATGTGCGGCGAAATGGCCGGCGAGCCTATTTACCTGCCCATTTTGCTGGGACTCGGATTGCGGGAACTGAGCACCAACTCCAATGCCATCCCCATTGTCAAAAATGCCCTGCGCGCCCTGGAATCGTCCGACGCCCGGCAATTCCTGGATCAAGTGCTGGCATTGTCCTCCACCAAGCAAATTGAAAAACGGGTCCACGATGCATACGGTGAATTGCTCAACAACAATCATGACCAGTGGGAGCAGTAGCCATGTCAACGGAGCACACTAAAATCATCGCCGAAAACCGGAAGGCGCGGCACGACTATTTTATCGAGGACAAGCTGGAAGCCGGCCTCGTGCTCACCGGCACCGAGGTCAAGTCACTGCGCCAGGGGCGTGCCAACCTCAAGGATTCCTACGCCAAAATAAAAAATGGCGAGGTGTATGTGCACCAGATGCACATCAGCCCCTATCCCTTTGCCTATTACAACAACCACGAGCCCCTGCGCGTGCGCAAACTGCTGCTCCACAAAGATGAAATCAGAAAACTCTACGGCAAGCTCAACGAGCGCGGATTCTCCCTGATTCCCCTGCGGCTCTATTTTCGTGAAGGCAAGGTCAAGATGCTCCTGGGACTGGCCAAAGGCAAGCGCCAGTACGACAAACGGCACGCTATCCGCAGCCGGGAGGAAAAACGCGACCTGGACCGGCAGAGAAAAGACTATAAATAACCAACAATGCGGTTGCATAATGCCCGTAAATCCATTTAAAAAGACCTACTTGGAGTTATCTTAAGCCGTGATATGGAATTGGCCGGGTGCTTTGTTTTGCACCATAACTTAGCCTATTTCCTGCAAGAACCGATGATCAAAAAAACCGACTGAAGGAGGAAAATGATGGCTACAGCATCCAAAGAGAAAAGACGTCAAAATGTCATCGATGTGCTCAACAAAGCACGGGCGATGGAGCTGCAGGCGATCAGCCAGTACATGAACCAGCATTACAACCTGGACGATATGGATTATGGCGAGCTGGCCGCCAAAATGAAGCTCATCGCCATCGATGAGATGCGCCACGCCGAGATGTTTGCCGAACGCATCAAGGAAATCGGCGGAGAGCCGGTGACCGGCTACGACGGCGCCATTAAAAAAGGACAGACCGTTGAAAAAATCTATCCCTTCGACGCCGGACTCGAGGACGACACCGTGGATGTCTACAACCAGTTCCTTCTGGTGTGCCGTGAAAACGGCGACAGCGTCAGCATGAAGCTGTTCGAGACCATCATCGACGAAGAGCAGATCCACTTCAACTATTTTGACAATGTCAACAACCACATCGAAAAACTGGGCGGCACCTATCTGGCCAAGATCGCCGGTACCCCTTCTTCCACCGGCCTGGGGCCCTCCGGGTTCGTGGTCGGCGGCGGAGGCGAGTAAAACAGGAAACAATACAGGCCCGGGGAAACGTTTGACGGCACCCGCGGAAGCGCCCGCCAAAACGTTTAATCGCCGGTATTCTATGGATTATCCCAGGGGCGGGGGCAATCCCCGCCCATCCCCGGGAACCTTTGTCTCCAATTCATTTGACAACCCCGCCGATATCCCTTATTTTAGGGTTCCCCATTAGCTCTTTAAAAGAAACGCAGCAGTTCACCAACAAGCCAAATCATGGGGGCGAAACGGCTTCGACGGGGACAAAGAAGTGCTGGTTGCATACCGAGTGCTCATCGGCTCGTTAACTCGATGGGAACTAAATATAATCGCAGACGATTATAACTACGCTGTAGCCGCTTAGACGGCTTCCGTTCTACCGTTTCTCTCCTGCGGATCCGGATAGGGCGTCGACTAGCAGGATAGCCCGCTCTGAATGTCTGTTACAGCAGCAGGCGAATTTCTAGCAGACTAGTGGTCCCAGCCTCACGCCTGATGGAGCCTCGGCACCGCGAAATTAATCATCAGGACATGTATGTAGACGCCAGTGCGGAATGTTTTCGGACGCGGGTTCGACTCCCGCCGCCTCCACCATTTTATAATGATTTCAATAACTTACGATCGTCATATCGGTCGGTAAATAGTCGGTAATAGTCTGTAAGCTTTAAAGAGCCTTGTCATGTAATTTAATCGCATGGCGGGGCTTTTTTCGTTTTGGGTTGTTACCGTAATCTCCTAAGAGTCCCTTCGCCTGCGTTACCTTCCCCATTTTTACCATTTATTCAATTATTCCTTATGTTTTTGATCTATCCATAAAAATCATTCCCCGAATCTGGAGTATTTTAAGTTCAACTTATCCATACCCGTTTATTGATTACGGGTTTTATAACTTTCACTTATGAATATGGACTAATTGCTTGTATTAAAACGTCATAGTGATACTTTTTGGGTATCATATATATGAGGAATATGGATAAAGGGGCGCCCCTCCTTCACAACCACTGTAAGGAGGGTAAAATGAAAAAGAGTGATGATGACGATCGGACCTCAGCAAAAATTTACCAGTTTAAGCGACCAAACAAACCTATCGAGAAAAAGAAAGGGCGAAAAGCCAAGAAAACAGCAAAAAAGCCCGATGTCAGGAAAAGGTTGAAAAAAGAAAAGGAAATTCAGCGTGAAATAGCAGAACTTGAACGAGAAGTCAGAAAGCTACTTGATGGCTACGAAGGTGCTATCAAAACACACTCTGGACGTGCGATTGCTCTTGGAAAATGTTTCATCAGGCTAAAAGCAAAACAAAGACGACTGAGGGTTGTGTGGGAGACTTATCTTAAGGAAAAGTGGGCGTTTGTTAGCCTTAGATCAGTTCAAAGGTGGACCCTAATCGCTAGGTATGCCGACATCGATGAATATCCTGCCATTGGGTATCTAGCCGTTTACAAGCTGGAAGAACTCATTTCGTGCTTAATAAAAAAGGATCTCGGAAAAAAGAAAATCGGTAAAGTATTGCTGGAATACGAAATAGATCCGAGCCTTGTTGAAGATAAACACGATTCAATTTCCAAGTTCAAATTAGAGGTCGATGATCTCATACAATCATTGCGGGCTATTGGTGGCTGGAGGGATGCTGAACAGAGTGATTATGTCAATCCGTACGCTGCCAATGAATTGGCAAAGCTCAACAGTAAAGCAAAAAGAAGACATAAAAAGAACCTCCGTAAACAGGGTAAAATTGAAAAAGAAGAGATGGAACGCTCTATTCAGAGATGTATAGCCACTCTCATCAGGCATCTGGATACAGCATTGCACAAACAACACAAAATAGTTGGGGATTTGAAAATACCGTTCTCTATCAGCGTAACTGCCCTTAAGCAGTTAAAGGATATCATCAACAATTTCCTATTGTTGATAGATAAGAATGAAATCGTGTTGAGAGATCCAGATATCCCTGATGAATATGATGATGAATTTTAATGGTTCACCGAGAGGGTGCCAAATTTGGCGCCTTCTCAGCATTCTTTCACCAAAACGGTGCTGAAGATATGCCTGATAGCTACTACGGAAGGGGCTTCATACAGAAAAAATTCTGTACGACTGTCGCCCTGTACCGCTTCCTGAAAGACCAAGTGGATGCCAAGCTAAGCAATGTACCGGACTCAGACCGGGGTTTGTACTATCGTTTTGTCGCTCACGTGTGCGCATCAATGCTCATAGTGGATAAACACAGCGATCAAGATGGACCGTTTATACCAATTTACAGCAGGCTCATTGAACGTGAGTTTAGCCGGCGTTTCAAAGTACACGTGTTAAGGGATACCAATGTCATTGAAATTAAGCCTGAAAACATTCCAAGAGGTGAATCCCAGGAGTTCAGGCTTGTAGGAGACCTCTACAAAGCAGCCGTTATTCTGCATAATGAAAATGTAAATCAACGTTGGCGTGATTTATGGTTGAAGCGCACAGGGTCTGGTAAAAAATTTCCGATGGTCAACTTGATGACTGGTCAGCGGTGGCGGTCTCCGGTCATTAACAGGTTCAAGTACACCAATAGGAAAGGCGATGATTTCAACACCCCTGTTTTAATACGTCGCAGTATAAAGGCGCTGCAACCCTTCCCTTTCAGGCCCAAGAAGGCTGGCTCGTTGGTGAACGCACTTGAACAGACTATGAAACGCTGTAAGCGTGAGTTCGAGGAGGCAGAACGCTCCTACGATGGAAAAAACCCAGTTATGCTGGAAAAAGCCGAAAAAAAACTATCGAAAGCTAAGGGCCGCCTTAACAACTGTCGGAGAGCACAAGGCACTATCCTTGCTCAGTTCCCGGTATTGCTAAGCGATGCAGACGGTAACGATCCAATTTACACGTACAAAGCGGCCTACAATATCCAGAAAGGTGGGAGAATATCCGAAAGAGGCGGTGGCTTTCAAAGCGCATCAAAAGTTTTCAAAGAACGCTGTATTGCCAGAGTTCCCAAGCTCTACAACTACGATGTAAAATCATGCCAAGCATTCATTCTTCAGCAGGAACTACAGCACTGTAATATTAAGTGCCCATGGCTCGACGATTACCTAAACGGTACAGTTAAACGGAAAGACCTGGCCTTTGAAGCCAACTTACCAGAAGACACATGGAAAACAGTGCTCTACGCTATTATTATGGGGGGCATTGTAACGGAAAAACGAGGTCAGATATACAAGGTTATCAAAGAATTGTACGAAGATGCCGTTGATATTGATCGGGATATAGAAAGGCGTCTCTTAGAGCTTGAAGGTCACTTCAATCCATTAATTGAAGCCACCAATGAGTGGCGTAATTTCCTCTACCATACGAACGATAAACGTTACACCTACAATCACGGTGGGTTGAAACACTGGAGAAACGCCTGTGGCATGAAGTTCAAAGAGTTGGGGTTGCGGTCAACAAACGGTAAGGTGACCCTTATTAACAGGCAAAATGGGGATAAAGTGATTTGGCGTAGACCACAGATAGACAAATGTAAGCGTTCCTTGTCTGCGTTTATTCTGCAAGGTCAGGAAGCCGCTTTTATCCATCATTTGACCATTCTTTGCAGTGAAAACGGTATTTCGGTCTACCGTAATGAGCACGATGGCTTGATTGTGGGAAGACATATATGTCAAGCTTTAGTAACTGAGGCCGGTAAGCGTTCTGGGTTCGAGAAACCAAGGCTCAGACGTAAACCGATTTGCAGCCCTGTAAAGAAGGATGAGTACGTCGAATACACTCGTTCATAGGTTCATTCTGGGCCGCACATAACTTAACAACTTTATCTGTCACTATCAGCATACACGGTATATGTACCATAACATGCAACTTACCGCCTACGGCGGTACGACGGCATGAAATGCTATCTATTCAGCTCTGCACAGCCGCAAGCGGCTTAGAGGTAATCCCTTATGAGGTAGCTGTGATACCCACTGCTATCACGGCTGATAGTTGTGTCGCTTTGTTCTCGTTAGAATGCTTCTAACCGCCTGTACAGTAATCCTATGAATCTGAATATGGCTTGGATTGGAGTATTGACGATTGGCAGAATTTTAATAAAGTTTGATTGTGGCTAAAAAGTGCTCCTACAACCACAAAAAGTCGATCTTACCAATCTCGGGTGCGACACCTTCATTACGGCATTTTCACAGTGAGCGTATGCCATGATATACACAAATAGCCGAAATACGGGAGAATAGCCTTAGAATTGGCCAGAAAGCGGAACAAATACGGTCATTTGAGCCATATTTAGGCAAACCAGTGGCAATTAGGTCACTAAATTGTCATTTTAATGTGTTAATGGCTTATCATAGCAGCTTTTATTTGTTCTGAAAGAGCTTCAACGCAATGCCCTACTCTTGTGTCTGAACAATTTTTTCTATATCCCCAACAGGCATGGCAAACATTACCATGACCTGGGAATACTATTGTAATGTCACCATTTGCTGTTTTCCCTGTTTTAGCTTGAACATTATTTCCAGTCGTAGAGATAAAAGAAAATGGGGCTCTATCTAATACGAAATCATAAGCCTCATCAAAAGTACAAAAGGTTCGGAATGTGTTCCCTTGCCCACCATCCGGATGTGCCATGGTAATGATTCCTTTCCAATTGATTCATCCCGTCAAATAAATACGTAAGCGAAAATGTTTCTGTATTGGGATGATGGTATTTATAATCATTATAATTATCCAGATAAATACTCATATACGGCTGCTATTGCGGCATTTCTCATCCTTCTTGCTCTTTTTTCTCCAACATAATATGCTTTTCTTAGTGTCGTTTCTGTAGATCTTAAAACATCACCTATTGTATTTAAACCCAATTTGATAAGCTTATTTTTTTGCCATTCCGTAATATCCAATACAGCAACCGGTTTGACTAACTGAGCGTTTAATATATCCGTTACATTTGCTTCTACAAGTTTTGGCACAATTTTAGTTAAACTATCATATTTGGGATGCTGAGCACCAAATTCTGTCATCCTCTTTATAGAAATATTTTTAGCTATTTCAAAAGCTGATACTGCAGGGGTTTTTTCAAAGGAAAAAAGGCTTCCTAAATTAACCATATATCGAGTGCCAATCTCAGAACGAGTTCCCTTTATACCTGATGAGTGTTGATTTACAATTCCTGTGTAAGATAATAGCCGCAAAGCTTCGACAACAGCCTGCGGGGCATCTCTATGCACCCAAAAAAAGCAAGATGTTTTTTTGTCTAATTGTAAATATTCATCATTTTTGGTTTTAATGGTTGGCAGAATATCTTCTTCAATAAATCGTCTTCCCCAATCAATAATTTCCTTGTGCCCATAATATTTATCGGATAAATTTGAATGTTCACTCCATATATCTTCTCGATAGTATTCCCTTATGACTTGATTAACTTGCGAACTGTTGATTTTGGGTGCTCGATCAATAGTTTTTAATAACAGTCTTGGGTTGCCACTTGCAGCATAGGCCAGTGTCGCAAAGTTTTGACCATATTGTTGGATATTTTTTATTATTGAGCTTTCAGCTTGTTTCTCAACTATTTCACGCATATTTGATATATAATCTTCTGCCCAAATATCTCTGTTGATTGTGAGCATTGAGGCATCGTGAATTGGTTGAAAAGTTTCACCATAGGAAGTTACTCCAGGATAAACAGCAGCATTACAAGTTAAAAATGGATTGTGAAGATCTCGAAATAGGGTAAAAAATTGGCGTTGCTGCTCTGGGATTAATATATGGGCGGCCTCGTCTATGAATAAAATAATTCTTTTAATATTTAATTCCTGACATAAATCTTCGATTGCTTCTTTGAACTTATCAATTGTTGGTATGGAACTAATGTCAATTTGATTATCAGGAGCTTGCCAAGAGTTCTCAAATTCCTTCGATATCTTTTCTATTGGTGTTTCTTTAATATAATCTTTTGAATCGCTACTTCCTGCAAGTATTGAAAGTGAAAAAGGGATAATAGAAAGCAGGCCAGATTTACGTAAAGTTCTAATAATAAAACTACATATTCTTGAAAGCATCCAATGCTGAAATTGTAAAGGGTCATTCGTATGAATTAGGGAACTTTTGTGGAATGTGATATAAATTGGAAGAATACGACTTTCGTCAAATTTTAATTCTAATTCCCTTTGAGCCACTCTTAATAAAAAGGATTTACCTATTCCCCTACTTCCAATTAATATCACAGGATTATGAGATTTTAATGTATCAATTATGACCCGATCTTCCTTTGTTTCAACAAAATAGTTCAAAATTTCGTCTGTTCTTATTACTTCGGTTCTATAAAAAAAGTCATTCATTATTCAGTCTCCGACGCTAAATCACTGCTAAAAAAAGCCTGAATAGCACTTAAATGAGAAAGTTCATCAGTGATCATAGATTCTAATTTGTCAACATGCACTTTGTCTAAGACGCCTAAATATCTTGAACATAGAGCAAACAAAACAACAAAATAGATATTTGTAGATTTTTCATGCCAAACCCTAAATATTTCATCCGAAAATTTAAGCTCATTTGAAATTAATTCGTATGTCTTAGCATTTCCATGAACATATTCTGAACATTCACGATAAACTTTTTCTGCGATAGTTTGAAAATGAACACTTTCATCAGCAATATCTTCAAAGAATACTCTTATGAAAGATTTAGACAGCACTCCCTTTTGTTTATCGACTAATTGTTTCCAATTAATATCCTTTTCATTGCGGGTCCACAGTCTAAATTCATATTCATTAGACGAAAAATAAATCGAAGATAATGTAAGTTCAAAAAACAAGCGTAATGACATAAATGAATGTCGATATTGGCCCTGTAGTAAGGATAATAAGGAATATTGATATTCTTGACATGCAGATTCAAGCAAAATCTTTTCATATCTGCCATCTATAGCTTCTAACCATTTATTTATATCAAGCAGATAATGGTGATTTTTTCTCATTATAGATACATATTCTTCTTCAAAACACTCAGAAAGTATATCTCCGCATTTACTGTATAATTCTTGATAATATTCTTTTTCCATTAGCAAGCCCCAGCCATATTAATAGTTACTAAAATTAAATGCTAATTTTCAGAAAAAATAAGAGTATTTGATATCAAAATAACATCTATTTAACGTTTCTCCTTATTGGCCAGGGTTTATATTATAATGGGTCGATGATTATTCATTATAATACCACTCCTTGTATCAGTTTATTAATGATATTAATAAATTGCAACCAAAAACTGATCAAGGAGGATGACATGAGACCTTTCAATAAAAAAATGGGATTGCTGGCATCATCTACAGAATCAAAAGATCAAATAATTTTTCCAGAGTACAATTCCATCGATGAGTTAGCCAAACAGATACATTTGGCTGAGGACGCCGGCCACATTGTACAACCGAAGGCCTGCATTGAGATAGCCGTCCTGCTCCAAGAGACCCGGAACCTGATGCAAAGCATCTATCGCTCTGCTTCCTACTGCCGAACCTGCATGGCCGACGATGACATTGAAAATACATGCGAGGAACCGCTCCTATGCATAAATCCAGACATCGTGACCTGCCGGTTAACGGAAGCCGCTGTTGTTCATGGCTTTGGCTCCCGTGAGTACCAGCTATTGGAGGGCCAACCAAGCATAGTCTGGATGGTACACCGTTCCTGCGAGACAAAGAAGTTCCCTATGCTTAGCAAGATCCTTCCGCTCAACCAGCTCCAGTTCGAGTCTACGCTACTAAAAAGGTCATGCTGGCAAGCCTTCATCAATGATGACAACACACGAGTGGAAGCCGTTGATATACTGAAATTCTATATTTATTCGATGCTTGAACAAAACGAGGGGAGTCTGATTGAATTGATTACGGATTATTTGAGGATTTTTAAGGGGCCATGGACCGGTATCCAACGGATTCCGGCTGAGATAGAAAAGGCCATGGACAGCTACCGGCTTTTTAAGCTGATAATGCGTCGGGTGCATTTCGCATTGATTTTTCTGTCAGGTGATAGCCAGTACGAGGATTTATTTTTAAAGATTGCATCGATTCAACCATTGATACCTGGGGGGATGGAACAGTGCGCTATATGGTTGCAGAGGGTGGCAGGGAGAGTGATGCCGGTGGAGGTTCCTACAGATTTTTATTGATCTTTGATACCTAAGAGCTACCTAAAAATCGGTAATTGTTGCTAAGGCAGGTTTATTTCAGTGTGTTATACTTGCAGCACATATAGGCGAGAGTTTAGATGGACTGCAAAAAATTAATGGCAAAGATAGTTTCCGATAATGCTCCAGAACTTGTATCATTTAGGTATAAAAAGCTTGACTGCCATGTCATAAAATTGAGGTAGATTTAATTCAACAAGTTACATTTTATAAAACTTTAAATAATGAAATAATTTAGTTTTTATATAGTCATTATCTAATGAATAAAAATCTTGTATTAAATTATTCTAATTATAGATAGTTATAATTTAGAAATAGGTTGAAGAAGCTATTTTATTTAATTTCTAAATCATTTGATTTTTGTTTTAGTTGGTCGACTTGATTAATTAACTTATCCCACTCTGTGCTAGATATCTTTGTTTGAGCTGCCACAGATTGTTGATTTATTTTTCTCAATTCTTTAGTAAGAACTACAATATTTTGTTGTATTTTATCCCATCTCTCCATCGCTTTTTCTCGTTCATCATAGCTTGATGCAACCGATAACGATGCTAACAAAGTTGAATACCCTGAAGTCAACATATTTCTTGTATCCATATTTAATCTATCAAGAGTTTCATACATACTTTTTATATCTCTCTCATGCTTACCCCCTATAGTTGTATCTAAAATTTCTTCTTTAAGTTTTAAAGTAAGATCAAATTCTGATTTATAAGTGGCAGCGTAGACTGGGTATACATCTTCAATGTTTCTAAGACCTAATACTACCCTACCATCCGACAACTTATACTCTTTAAAACTATTCGTTGCACATGATACAATACTGACAACCATCCATATTAAAAGTGGAAACAAGACATAGGGCTGATTCATTCTTGAGTTTGTTTTTCTCATCTTCCCCTCCAAAATAATTTGATTTTAATTATGAAATAATCGATTCGATTTCATCCCAATATTGCCATAGCGGTACCACCCAAGTCCAGTCTTCAAATGAGTCCCATTTTGTTTCATCCGTAACATGGTGCACCCGTGATCCAGTTTCTACGTAAAATTTGCTTCCAGACGCTATTATACCTATTAACTCACCACTATCTATCGAAAATACTGGAGAACCAGATAATGATGGAAAGGATCTGAGATTAGTACCAAAGCTTGTAAGAAGTAAACTCTTTAGGCCTTTCGACAAATCTATATCTTTTACCTTCGTTGTAACTATACCTGTTGCCACTCTTGGCAAATCACCGTACTCAGCTGCACCGAATGAGAAGATTGTGGTTTTAATATTCTGAGGTATTACGCATTTCTTCGGGATTGGTATTTCAAATGGCAGTGTATTCTCTTTTATAAAGATTATAGCTAAATCCGGGTTGTTCAGTTCATTTAAATATTTCACATGTGAGTATTCCACAACATTATAAACACGTTTATCTAGAGGCCCTATTAACAATATCTTAAATAAAGATGGATTTTCGGATATCGATTCAGCTACATGACGAGCAGTTAAAATTGCATTGTCTTTTACTAAAACGCCATTTCCTTTTATGTCATCTGAAAATTTATCTGCCTTTGATTCAATAATCAAAATTTGATTACCTAATTGTAATTTTTTTGATTTGTAAAGTTCTAAAACGCTGCGAACATGATTTTCCGCCATAAGGCTTTCATTATCGCCTGTACTTGATGAGCCACCGTTCTGGATTAAATCTGGTGATTCAAGCCCAAATATTGGTATTACTGCTCCTCCAAGCCCTGGACCTTCAGTCTCATTACAATAAACACAAAATTTTTCTGGATCGACAAAAGGTTTTTGATCAATTATACCACTATTCGTTTTAGTTATTAAAGTTTCTATTCTTCCATTAAAAATCGGAGAAAGTCTAACTACGCTGGGGGACGTTGAAATTTCAGGAAAAGAAACATCAGGGCTCTGAGGCACAGACGGTAAGCCTGAAGGCACAGACGGTAAGCCTGAAGGAGCAGACGGTGAACCTGAAGGTGCAGACGGTGAACCTGAAGGTGCAGACGGTGAGCCTGAAGGTGCAGACGGTGAACCTGAAGGTGCAGACGGTGAACCTGAACCGCTGCCGTAGCCACCTGAACCTCCGCCGTAGCCACCTGAACCTCCGCAGTAGCCACCTGAACCTCCGCAGTAGCCACCTGAACCTCCGCCGTAGCCACCTGAACCTCCTCCAAAGCTACTCGAACTTGAACCGAAGCCAATATAGTCTTTATTTATTTTATCTAAGAGAGAAATATCTCTGATTGATATGAATATATTTTTATTAAGGGTGCCTTTATCTAAATTGTTCATCTCTGAGTATACGGAAACAGAAGTAGCTGTGGCGGCAATTATTATAAAAATAGGTAAATATTTCATAGCACACCTCAGAACATAGAATTTTGTTTTTTTTCTATATAAAACGAACACCACTTTGTCCCATTAATGCAAAAGTCCGAATCATTCTCTTGGGTTAGCAAAGGTGCATCCACAGGCATTACTAATATGATGTTCGGGTATAATCGATTCTAGAAAAGTCAGATACAACTCAGGCAATTTAGAAACCAGGTGTTTTATAAGTCATTCGGTAATTACAATGGAAACAAGCCACAATCCAGTTGTACAGCTGTGGAACCAGTGAAGATCAGGCAAATGGAAATAATTGAAAATTAGCATGAATCAGGATGGATCAATCATGTATATCTTAAATATACGTAAAAAATTAAAATAAAGTCAAGCTCCAATATGTATAAGTGGTTAGAAAGGCAATAGAAATTAATTCTTATAGAACAAATAGTGAAATGCTATTATTGTATATATAATTAGACAGTTAAGTTAAATCTTTGATTAGCCCCTCAAAATATGCATTTAAAATCAAATTGTTTCTATGCCAATTGCCAATTCTATTGTCTAAAAATTTGATTTCATCTATAAGTTGGCTTTTTTCATTGCCGAAACCTGTTTCGCATAGCCGATTGTCTATAAGGTAGACCCTGTTTTCCCCATGGTCTATAGAGCCAAACAGTATGTTCGACGGATGCAAATCAGCTTCGGCGACAGCGAACCCGTTCTTGTATAGGCATTCGATGCCCTTAGTTAACTGTTGTTCAACCATGTCTGCCAACCTCCGGTACGAATCCTTGGTGTTTAATCCAGACCTCACCCGCCCGGTGTTTAGGAAAGACTGCATCAGGTTCACGTCGTTCAGGTTATCAAGCAGGCCCTTTAGCGTTTGCCCCTGCACAAGCGGATATATTTCATAGGTAGCCGGTACCAACCCATTGTCCGATGGCAACAATACCAACCCAAAATCTTGTAAGGGCGGTATCATCAGGCACGGCAACTTTCTCCGCACTAATTGCGAATGCAATGCATGTTGCTGTTTTAGCATTTTCAATGCGTCTAACACCTCATTCTTGAGGTCATCGCCGGCACACGAATACCATTTTGCCGGTAACGGTTTAAATGGGTGGCTTCGTCGTAGGTCGAAATCGCTACGGCTATAACTGGAACAATAGTTTATAGTTTCTTCGCTGATGGGTGTTATCTTGGCAGCCTTCAATTCGTTACGGCTGCTGAGTACCGCATAAACTTCACTTTCCCACCCACTTCCAATCAAATCGAGCACTTTGTATGAGATCTTTCCGCCAAATCGAAAACCCTTTTTCATTCAGCACTTTCCTATCCATAGCAAAAATTTATTATCGAAAGATTATTTTAGAGATTTCTTTGGCTGGTTTTACTCGCCAATAAGCATCGAACTCAATTTCAAAACCATTAATATTTAGCGATTTTAGTTCGCTTAAGGATACATACCCCCACTCGGCGCATTGATCATCACCCAGGTTCGCATATCCAAAGAACAAATCGTCACCATCCCACTCTGCAATGAACCAATCACATGCACCGATGAAAAAGTGACCAAAAATCAGTTTGTCTTTAAGCGGGGTTTCTTCATCATCGTACAGTTTCGGAATCCCAATTTTCTGCAAGTCTTTCTTCGATGGTTCGTTCCACATGGTTTTCTCCTTTATCGATACATTAAAAAACAAAAGCCGCCTGGAATAGTCCAGAGCGGCATAGCAAGAGTTGCTTCTATCTAATGACGTTTAGTTCAGTCTGCCGTAAAGATTATAGCGATCAATTATGTAAAGTAGATTTTCCATTCCACCGATCATTTCAAGTTGGCCATTCTGTAATAATTCTGTCGAAAGCGTTACCAGATCAACGAAACCGTCTTTTATATAAAGGTGATCTATTGTTTTTTCGATGATTGCAACGAATGATAGATTCTTCTTCTTTTTATCAATTTTATATTTATTATCGTCACAATGGCTAACGTAAAATTGAAATTCTAAAACAAGTGGTATACCGATGGTAAAGCTTACCGCTGTTGTAATAATCTTCTTGATAACATATCGACGATTCATTATTCACCAGATTCCTTTAATTTGCTCTTGAATATCTTCCGATGTCACGTCTGCATAGATCTGCGTGGTTTGGATTGAAACATGGCCCAGCTGCTTTTGTACGGCCCTTAGATCTCTTTTTTGCCGGTACAGTTTGACTGCGTATGAATGGCGTAATGCATGGACTGATTTCCCTGACTCATACAGTCCCAACGCCTTTAAATGTTTTTTTACAAGTTGCTGCACTGCCTGAGTCGTCCATGGCCCACGTTGACCAATGAAAAGGTGATCATCATATGAAACGCTCTCTCCATGCTCTTCCTTCCATTTCAGAAAGTGGCCAAGGTGCTTCTTGAGACTGGCAGGTATCTGGACGGTCCGGGAGCGACTACCTTTACCGTCTCGAACATAAATCTCGCTTTGACCATAACCGCATTTAATATCCCCGCAGCGAAGATCGGCAGCTTCAGCCACTCGCAAGCCGGTTGATGTTATCAGATCGATTGCCATCCATTCACGTATCCCGGTGACATTGGCCTTAGCGTAAGCGTTTAATAAACCACACTTATTTTAATTTTCAGCAGAGAAGCTGATGCTTTCCTGAGTAACGAACTGCGGCAACAGATTTCGGTAACCAGATTGTTCTTTGACAAATGGCAGCTGTTTAAACAGGTAACGAAGATAGGCGAAGGGTTCTATACCATTGGCTTTAGCAGTTTCGATTAGAGAATAAAAAGTCGCAGCGGCATTGGCCCCGTTGGGATGACCTGCGAATAAGTAGTTTTTTCGTCCCACCACAAAGGGGCGAATGGCATTTTCAGCGACATTGTTATCCGGCTTGAGCAGGCCGTTTTCTGTGTAAACAGTCAGTTTGTCCCAATTTTTCAGGGCATAATTGATCGCCTTGCCCAAGAGGCCTTTTGGTGGCGTCAGCGGCTCAGTGGTATCCAGCCAGGTTTTGAACTCATTCAAAATAGGCTTGGATTGCTCCTGGCGGCGTTGATAGATTTGCTCGGATGACAGCTGCTCCTGGCGAATCTGTTTTTCAATCTGATACAACCGGGCAATATAATCTATGGCCTGATCAGCTAACCCTTTGGGATTGTTGCGTTTGCCACGGTGCTTCTTTCTGACTTTAACCACATCAAAAAATTTGCGGCGTGTGTGAGCCCAACAGCCAAGGTGAACGATGCCCTTTTTCCGGGCCAGGTAATCGTAGCCATTGAAGTCGTCGCTCTGGATGTAGCCTTGGTAGTCGTCCAAAAAATTCAAGGCTATTTCACCACTACGAGTCGGATGATATTGATACAGCACCGTGGGGTGCTTTGGATCACCACCGCAAAATACCCACATATAGGATTTGCTGGTGTTGGCCCGATTAGGTTCTTGAAGCACCTGTAATGTTGTCTCATCTATATTGATCAAAGGACCGCCGCGGATTTCATATTGCAGCAACTCGTACAAAGGCAAACAAATTTGGGATGCTTTAACGATCCAATTGGCCATGGTTGCCCGGGGCAATTCAACACCAATACGGGAAAAGATCTTTTCCTGACGATACAGTGGCAGGCCATCGGCAAATTTGGATATCACAATATGAGCTAACAGCCCATCGGTTACATTGGATTTGGGGATTAACTGAACAGGCGCCGGTGCAATCCGAACCGTGGGACCGTCGTCTTCAACACCCTCGCAGCATTTGCAGGCATACTTGTACCGTATATGGCGCAGCACCCGCACTTTGGCAGGGATATAATCAAGCTTTTCACAGGTTTCTTCACCGATACGGCTTAACTGAGCACCACAGGCGCATACCTTTTCTTCTTCCGGTAAATCGTGGATGACCTCTACCCTTGGCAGATCTGCCGGCAGCGGCTTGCGTCCGCGTTTTTTACGCTTGTGTTCGGCAATGACAATGGCACCAACTGAAGGCTCTTGATTCTGATCCTGTTGAGAATCGCTCTCAAAAATGGGCAGTTGCCGGTGATCTTCAGGACGATGCTTTTCACTTTTACGACCGAAAATTTCGTTTTGCAGCAGTCGGATGCGTTCTTCCAAATAGTGGATCTTTTCCTGGTATTTATTCTCCAGGTCGATAACATCCTTCTTGGATATCAAGGCATCATCGGGAAGGGTTGACAGGTCTGCATTCATGGACTGTCACATAGCACAACACCTTGATTTTGTATATACTTTTCTTCGGTAATGAAGGTAAAAAATCAGGCTGCGGAAGTATATTGCAGCTGCTGATGAGCCGTTGAATAATCCAGACCAGCAAGAAGCCAGCTCAACTGTTTTGCTTCTATAGTAATAATATCATCAGCTGACTGGGGCCACTTGAAGCGGTGCTTTTCAAGCCGCTTTAACCACAAAGCGAAACCATTTCGGTCCCAATATAGGATTTTGATGATGGTACGCTGTCGATTGCAAAACACAAACAGATCTCCGGAAAACGGATTCAAATCCATGGCCTGTTCTACCAAAATAGACAACCCGTTAATGGCTTTGCGCATGTCGGTGTTGCCCACGGCCAGATACACGTTACCGGTAAAATGATCTGACATCATAACAATTGAACCACATTGATCAGCTGCTTGAGGGCCGACGGGTCAAATCCTGCAGCAACTTCAATCTTATAGCCATTGGGGGTGAAAAGACTGAATCTCGTTCGTGGGATTTTTGCATTAGGCGCAGACAGTTGCAACGGGACAAAGTTCATTGACGTCCCATTCTGGGCAAAGCGCTTTTTCCAATAGGTGAATTGATGCGGTTTGAGATTGAATTGACGACAATAAGCTAACTGGCTAATGGAGTCTTGTTGCCAACGCTCAATATGTTCTTTCCAAAAATGACGACGTTGTTCGGGACTAAACTCATTTGACTGGCTTTCTGTCATGTCTGCACCTCCATTTAAAATTGTGGTGCATCATGCCATCATCTTTTTAGCTTGTGAAGATGGGGTTAAATTTACGATTACGCCTTAGCGTGGTCGAGATTGGCTTTGTCACGAACTGTTTTCCGGATCAGCTTGATCTGGTTTTCAGTGAAATATTTTACGCCATCGATATTCTGAGGAGGCTTTTTCCTTCTTTTCCGAACTGGTCTTTTCACTGGTAACTGAACTACCACTCCAGGTTCTCCCATACAGCCTCCTTTTCATTGTCCCTTAGAACCAGAAAACCGCCACGCACAAATTGCACGTGACGGCTTTCTAATTCAGGTTAAAAATGAATATTAGGATTTTATTTCAATATATTATATCACTTTCAAGCCATTGTGTAAAGAGCAAAGTGTGTTATAAGTTACTGTATTTATGTGTGATTAGCACAATTTTTAGCTGTTTTAAGCCGATGAAACGATTTTATATTGAGTTTCGGTGTGGATTTGAAACCACAATTCAGTTACTTACAACCGGAACCACAGCTGAACCCAATATATTTTGAACATAATGTATTGAGTTAAAATTTATCATTTTAAAATTTTGATAGGCTATTTTAAACAACACTTTTTATATTTTTTTCCACTACCGCATGGACAAGGATCGTTTCTTCCGACCTTTTTGTTCTTCTTTAAAGCTTTTTCAAATTCTTGAGGTGCGAAACCTTGCTTCATTCCTCTGACAACCAAATCCATTCTCTGAGACTGCCGCCATTCATACTGAAGCTCAATTCCAAATTTTATATAAAAATCCGTTGGATCAATACATATACCAAACCATTCATCCGCATGATGAACGTATTTTCTTCTTGTACAATGGTCATGTAATCGTGGTGATGCTATATGCTTTGGATCGTAGTTACAGTGAATTGTAACTCCATTTTTTAAGTCACTAAAAACAAGAGAAAAATCATGATTGTGATGATCTTTTTTAGTAAGTTTTGCGAGATGCTCAATTCCTCTGTTTAAATCATTTATTCCTTCACCACTTAATCCAAGAATTAGGAAACCGAAATCAATAGTACCTGGATGCTCATAGTTTTCAACTTTTTCTATAATTTTTTTCGCTACAGATCCTTTTATATGGGTCAAGATTCCATCAGGTGTAGTCTTCCCCGGTAGTCCTTCTCGCCGGGCTAACATAGCTACGTCTAAATCAGCAGCTATACTGTCGTCGAGATGGACGAAATCATATTCACCGTCTATCCATAAGTTTTTTTTGAGATGATATGAAAGAATCGTCAATTCATTCATAGAGTCAATTCGCTCTGAATATTCCGTTCGCCGATTTATATAGCTCAAAAAATATAGAGGCGAATTAAGCATTTCAGCCATGACATCAAGATAGAATATATCCATTATAAATGGTGGTTTAATGATATCGGATGTTTCGTATTTTAGAAATTGTTTTGCTTGAAAACTTAAAGCCGGGTAGTGATCGGATAATATGCAAAATATATAAATTTCTTTAAAGTTTCGTTGAATTTTTATTTCTTCATCATTTTGATCTCGAATAAAATATTTTTTATCATTAAGAAATTTAGCGCAACTTAAACCTTGATCATAAGAATCTTGAATACTTTTTTTAAAATCATTCTTAATGCATTGATCATTACCCTTTCTTGATTCAATTGTTAGTTTTTTCGATTTTGCCTGTAGCACTATTGCCCTATTAGCGAAAACAACAAGAACATCTATCTCTCCAGCTCTGTCTTTATGGCTATTTACAATATTTACATTCTTAAACACTCTGTTTTGGCCAAAGATAGAGATTAGGCGTTCAGCAGAAATATTTTCTGTGAAATCACCACGATTTTTCATTGCGGTATTATAGTAATTTTTATCTTTAAGAAACCAATAAAAGGGTGTATCGTACAATGACTCTGTAAGTGAATAAATTTGAAAGAGCAAATATTCATTATTTATTTTAATAATCGGGTAAGCATTCGTGATGTTAAAATCATTAAGTGTTCTAAAATTTACATTTTTCTCATTATTTGGAATTGTGAAGGCTTCTATTATATTCTTGATTATTCCTATATCCATTTCTATGAACGAAGAAATATCATCTATAGAAAATGTGAAACCTGGTAGAATTGTCCATTCTGATGGATCTTTATTTCTCATGGAATCAAGAATTTCCATGGTATGCTGGTTTTGAAACTCTGAAATTGCAACTATTAAACTTATAGCCTGTTCAATAGAGAATCCTTTATTGGCAATGAACCAATGGTTGTCATTAAGATACTTTTTCAAAGAGAAGTCACGATATTGAAAATTATATGCAGATTCTCCTCCATAGAAAATCGGTTCTCTGAGCATTCCCCCAGAAGCAAACGGATTGAAATCATTTTTTTCTTCTATTGCCTTAATTATTGATTTTTGAAAAGGAGCCATCAATGAATGATGTAATTCGTTAAGGTGGGATTCAGTCGTTTCGATATATTCTGTAAATTTTTCTGGGGTAGGAATTATTAAATCGATATCCTTTTGAACCATAAACCCAATTAGTGTTGATATTTCATTTCGGACTAAAAAATTCCTTGAATATTGGTGCGAGATTTCTTCATAGGTAACTTTGTCCTTATATTTTATGATATTATCCCTAAAACAAAAGTATGCGATTGCATGTGCATAACCTGGTGATGTACAGATTTTTTTCAGATCGCTAAGGATTTCATTTTCGGATCTGATAGTAGGCAATTGTTCATCGCTCATATTTTTATGCCGCCAATAAGTCAGATACCACCGCCTCAATTATTCTTTTGCTCTTTGACTGTCCCTCTTTGAGTTTATTTTCAATTATATCACATAGGGACATTAGTTCATCTATTTTTCTAACTATTCTTTTCTGTTCTTTTAGCGGTGGTATGGGAATAATGACATTTGATAGTTTTGTTCCATTAAAATTTGCTTGACCACATTGTTGGGTTATTTCTGGCTCAATCTGTGTCACTCGGAAATACTGGCTATTCATAGCGTTTACAATATAGGCCGGATCAACGTAACTATTAATAAGTGAAACTCGTATTAAGTATGAAGCAAAAGTGTATGAGTCATCATCACCCTGGAATAGTCCTGCTTTCCCAACTAATTCATAGCTATTAGTTCTGTTGAAAAGAATATCATTGTTCTTTAAGTAAAGACGAGGTAAATCCTTTATTTTTTTGCTGACAAATTTAATCTTATCTAATACAATTTGACCATTTTGAATATTATTCATCCTCAATATTGGAACACCTATATTTTCTTTTGAAGCCTTTGATGATGTTCCATACTCAACTGTTCTTCTGATGTTTTCAAGCCGTACCCAGACCCAACTTTCTGGAATTATATAAGGTTTTTCTGTATCTTTTATTGGCAATGTGGACTTTAGCTTTTTAATTTCCTTCGATTTTACCAAAAGATTCTGCTCAGAGTGAACCCTTTCAAGCAACACCGATGCCGGCTCATCATTTGCATCTTGGGGCACAAGTCTTCCTTGAACAGCTAACTGCAAAATGGCTTTTCGTAGTTTATCGATATTTTCAGGTTTTCTGTACAGCAAGTTGAAATTCGTGTGGATACGGTTCCAATGTTTTTTGAGCTTATCCGATGTAGATGCATTCACCAGCTTGTTAATAGATGCATCATTGAGCTTTATGCAGGTATGATGGACATTCTGTTGTCGTGCTTCCAAATCGTCACAGAGGGCCATTAGTTCATCGATCTTGGCGGCAATTCGTTTTTGTTCTTCCATAGGCGGTATAGGTATTAATGCCAACCTTGCTTTATCAGTACCCATTCTAGGTAAGTTCATCCCATGAGTAGACCGATTAGCATACGCAATAAAAAATGGGCTTTTCAATACCCATCTCAGATACTTTGGCACTATCCCATAATACCCACGAATTGGTATCATTTCAGTTGTACATACACCATCTTCCGAAGCTATGACGACTTTATCTAAGTACGGACGTAATTTACCATAAATCACATCACCTGATTTAAAGACATTTTTTGAACTTTTGGACTCTCTGTCTTTTATTCTAACAATTTTTAATAATCTTGAGGTTATCTTTTCGATATCCTCTAATTCCAAAATCCATAAGCTTTTTTTGAGATTGACTGGCAATACTTTATCAGAGTATCCGTAATTCGTTACGTCGCCAAGCCGAGCCCAAGTCCAATGCTCTGGTAATATAAACTGGCATTCATCATTATCGATAGGTGGCAATTTCTTGGGTTTCTTTATCGCACCAGATTTAATTAATTGATCCCTCTTTTCTCTATTCTTTTCTAAGACATTTTTGCCAGTTCCATCTTGTTCTACCCGAGGAACTAACTTTCCCTGTACTGCAAGCTGCAAAGTCATTTCTCGTAACTTTTGTATCCCATTAGGAGCTTCTGCCAAAAGCTCAAAATTATCATAAAAGGTTTTAAGCTCCATCAGGCAGCTCCCCCAGTGCTTTCATCAATTCGATTTTGAGCTTATCTCTAACGCTGGCTACATCCCTCAGTAGATTTTTGTAGTCAGCTAGCAACACATCAGGATCACCAAGATCATCATCTGGATTATGGGGATTTTTAATGTCGAGATTGTAACCACCGGCCTTCAAATCCTTGAAAGTAACTTTCCAAGATAGCTCACTTTCTGAACGTTTAGTCCACCATGCCTTTTCAGGTTCAAACTCCTCGATTCGCATCGGATTCGTTTTATTGTAGGACTTATAGCCGGGAGGATATGGATGCTCGTAAAACCATACATCTTTGGTTTTTTCTCCTTTGGTAAAAAACAGAAGGTTGGTTTTGATACTGGTATACGGATTGAAAACACCATTGGGTAATCTGACAATCGTGTGTAGGTTGCATTCCTTTAGAAGCTTTTCCTTGATACGGGTTTTGACACCTTCACCGAACAGGGTACCATCAGGCAAAACCATACCGCAGCGACCGCCATCTTTCAGAATGTGCATGATGAACACTAAGAATAGATCGGCTGTTTCTCTTGTTCGCAGCCCGGTTGGAAAATTGGATTCGATGCCATCCTCTTCCTGGCCACCAAAAGGTGGGTTGGTCAGGACAACATCAACACGATCTTTCGGACCATAGCTTTTTAGTGGTCTAGCCAGTGTATTGTCATGCAGAATATTGGCCGGCACATCCACATCATGGAGGAGCATGTTGGTCATACATAGGGAATGAGGGAGCTGTTTTTTCTCAACACCATAGATGCATTGCTGAAGGAGCCGCTCATCTTCTGGTGTTTTGACATACTGGTTACGGATATTTTCAATGGCACAGGTTAAAAAGCCGCCGGTACCACAAGCCGGGTCCAGCACTTTTTCACCCAATTTTGGATTCACCATGTCCGCCATGAACTGAGTCACGGCCCTTGGTGTATAGTATTCACCAGCATTACCAGCACTTTGAAGGTCTTTTAGAATTTTTTCATAAATGTCACCGAACATGTGGCGATCATCGGAGCTGTTGAAATCAATTTCATTAATCTTGTTGATGACCTGACGCATGAGCGTGCCGGACTTCATGTAGTTGTAGCCGTCTTCAAATACCGAACGAACGATGAAAGCACGTTTATTGCCATTGGTGCCTATGTTTAGATTCTTCAGTTTGGGGAAAAGATCATTATTGACGAACTCAAGCAATTCATCGCCGGTAATGCCTTCCGGGTCCGCTGCCCAGTTGCACCATCGCAGCTTTTCGGGGAGGGGTGATTTGTAATTGTCAGATAAAAGCTCTGCTTCTTGTTCTTTATCATCGAATATTTTCAGGAATATCATCCACACAAGCTGACCGATGCGCTGGGCATCACCGTCAACGCCAACATCTTTACGCATGATATCTTGGATCGATTTAACAACTGAACTGATTGCCATTAGTTCTCCACTTCAACAGATTCAGGTTTCACAGATTATGAGGCAATGTAGAGCTGGCTTTCCAACTCCTTCACAGCTTCCAAATATTTTTCTTTGCCACCGAAATTCTTGATAATTTCCATTGGTCGGCCATGCTGATTGATAGGCTGCAACTTCAACACCTCGATATTCTCAACGTGCTCAATTCCCTCATCAGCGTATTTATCCAGCAAGCCTTCAAGGACCAACCTGGCCTTTTCTTCATACTTGGCAAAATAATTCCGCTTTTTAACGTTCTCAGCCCGTTCTCTGCGGGTTAAAGGCGGCTGGCCATATGCCACATGGCATATCAGATCAAACGGCCCAAAATCCTTGCCGACCTCATCAGCCAATGGCTCAAACAAAACGCCCTGCTCTTCAAGCTCCTCGATTACCGCCTTTTTCTTGTCTGCATCATTCCATCGTTTCAGGAAATCATCCAGGGATGCAAAGGACTGTGTTACAGCCTTACGAGTATAATCCTTCAGGGATTCCGTTATTAGTTTACCATCCTTGCCGTAGTACTGAACCCGCTCTGCAACGACAAATACCGGCACATCGTCTACATAATATTTCTTTGGTGGTGGGCCATCGCCGAGAGGGATAGTTACATCGGGCGGATCGATATCGATGATGGTGCCGTTATCGTCGCCATCATCTATATCAACATCATCCGGTGGCACAGGTGGTTCATCCGGCCCTGGGACATATACTTGAACTGGATCGCCATCAAAATCCTTATCGGCGAAAAGCTCCGTGGCCTTTTTAAAATCCATGATGGTGAAATAGAATTTCCCATAATCTTCCTGAATGCGGGTACCACGGCCGATGATCTGTTTGAACTCCGTCATGGACTGGATGTTCTGATCAAGCACAATCAGCTTGGTAGTCTGAGTGTCCACTCCGGTGGTCATGAGCTTTGATGTAGTTGAAATAACGGGATATCGGCTTTCAGGGTCGGTAAAGTTGTAAAGCTCGTTTTTTCCTTCGGTACTGTCACCTGTGATACGCATGACGTACCGCTTGTCCTTTTTGAATAGGTCTGGATTCTCATTCACCAGTGCCTGCCGCATACGTTCAGCGTGTTCAATATCCTCACAAAAGACGATGGTCTTATCGAAACGATCCGTTGCTTTCAGAAATGCCGTGATTTTCTGAGCCACCATAATTGTCCGTTTATCCAGCACCAGGTTTTTATCAAAATCCTTTTGGTTGTAGACACGGTCCTCAATCTCATTCCCGTACTTATCAACCTTCCCCTGTTCCGGTCGCCATCCAGTCAGATCCTTGTCAAAGTCAATACGGACAACCTTGTAGGGGGCAAGGAAACCATCCTCGATGCCCTGTTTCAAGGAATACGTGTAAATGGGCTCACCGAAATAGTGGATATTGGAAACGTGTCTGGTTTCCTTAGGTGTGGCCGTCATGCCGATGTGGGTGGCTGATGAAAAATAGGTCAGGATATCCCGCCATGCTGATTCAGCATCGGCACTGCCCCTATGGCATTCATCGATAACGACAAGATCAAAAAAATCCGGTGAGAACTGTTTGTATATATTTTTCTCTTCCTCTGTGCCGGTGACTGCCTGATAGAGCGATAGGTACACTTCGTAGGATTTATCCACTTGGCGATTGGATATCTTGGTCATGGCTGAACCAAACGGCTTAAAATCGTTGATGCGGGCCTGATCGACAAGAATATTCCGGTCTGCCAGAAACAGAATCCGTTTCTTGATTCGTGCCTTCCATAGCCGCCATATGATTTGAAATGCCGTGAAGGTCTTTCCAGTACCGGTGGCCATGACCAATAAAATACGGTCCTCACCCTTGGAAATGGCTTCAATGGTACGGTTGATCGCATTGAGCTGATAATACCGGGGGGTGCGACCGCTGCCGTCATCGTGGTATTCCTGTTGGATGACCCGGTCCGCTGAATCATCAATACCTTTGAATTGGCGATACCGCTGCCAAAGGCTCTCCGGGGATGGGAATCCGTTTAGCGGTAATTCTGTTTCGATGGATTGAATGCGGTCGTGTTCAAGGAATGCGTCGCCATTGGAACTGTACACAAATGGAACATCCAGCATGGCTCCATAATCAAGAGCTTGCTGCATGCCCCCGCCAACCGGGTGGTTGTTGTCCTTGGCCTCCACCACGGCAATGGGAATGTTCGGCTTGTAATAAAGGATGTAATCTGCCCGCTTAGATTTGCCACGGGTGTGGAGTAACCCCCTGACGATAACCTTACCAGCGGTGAAGGACACCTCCTCACGGATCTGGGATTGCATGTCCCAACCGCAGGCAACGATGGCTGGTGTGATGAACTTTGAACGTATGTCCTGCTCCGACATCTGCTTTTTGTTCATGCAGTACCACCTTTGCCGTGTGTACAGTCAGCACATTCTATGTTTTACCTGGATTAACGGGGAAATAGGCAGATAAAGAACCACTGCTAACTTATTAAACTATTTAGATTTATTTTACAAACAATTTTGGAATATGTCCAAAAACAGATGGGGTCATTCAACAGCCTCGATAAGTGGACCTTCTGGGATCACGTTATCCGAGTCGGGGTCATCAACAAGTTCAATTATAGTGTTCCAGTGCTTTCTCACCCTTTCGACAATGAGATCCTGCCGAATTGAATTAAGGTCATTTCCCCATGTATATTCGCCGTTTGGTTCCTTTCTAACCCTCCAAAAATATTTGTTAATTCGGATAAGCTTCCAAATTTGTTGTTCCTCATGATTCATCAATTGCGGCAACCTCAAAGCCAGATTGATAAGTCGATCAGGCTCATCAACGTCCCATAGGCGTGACATAACATCCCATAATTTTTCATCATTCAGTGGGTCCCTCTCTTGACTAACAATAGCCACCTCTTTCAAAGCGCATTCAACAGCCCACTCGATAAAGCTGGATATTGTACGCCTCTGAATCCTTGCCGCTAATTCGGCAGCATATTTGGTTTTAGGATCAAGACGCACTGTCACCACCTCGGAACGGGCCAATTTTCCACCAGCGGCTCTTGCCTGACGACTATTCAAGGAACTTTTTTTTCTGGGCATCTCTGAATGACCTCCTAATTGTTTGTTTTTTAATATAATACCCGTAGTATTTGTCAAGACATTTTTTACTTGACAAAGGTGCACACGTAGTATTATATCCTACGTTAATAGTTACATTCTACAAAAAGGAGGACATAAAGATGAAATCAAAAAAATTTTCGATGAAGGAAAAGGGCATACGATTCTGGCATTACACAGTTGCCCCCCACATGTTGAAGATAATCCTTCAGAAAGTAATCAAACCATCACCTGTATACGTTCGAGGGGAATGTTCAGCGGTTTGGATTTCTACAAATCAAGATTGGGAGGAGATGGTTCGGAAAAAAGGATTTAACGATCGACGAAAAGAAATGTACGAGATGGGGTGCACACCAGTCAGGATTGAAATCAATCCGAAAATGGTCGACCTAATCCCATGGCGACAATTTAAAAAAGAGAGCGGAATTACCCCTTTCTTTGCCAATGGATATGAAAAGGTCGATAGAGAATGGGGGGCCAATCCTAAAGAGTGGTTCGCAAGTTACAAGCCAATCCCACTTTCATCATGCAATTTACCACCTCAGTATTGGAATGGCAATGAATGGATAGAACAAGGCGATATTCCCATCATTATTAAAAACAAAGTTTATTTTGCTTCATTCGATGAATTGTTGAAGGCTAAAATTGTTGGAATAGAGGGTAGCGTATGGGATGTCCAAATTAAGATAAAGTATGAAGAAACAATACAATATCACTAAGGCATTTTGCTAACAATAATCCTAAAAAGCATTTTCTATAGGTCAAAGCATTGGTGGCTATTAATTGTGCAGAATGGTATTATAAAATTTTCATTATAAATTGGAGGAAATATGATTTAAGCAGCAAACGACAATAGAATGATGGCTCTTGTTTTTCAGCTTCTTCGGATGGCGAGAGCAGGTGAACTGCCGGATTTTGAAGCTGTTATATATTTATAATAAAATAATGCAATGCTTGTGCAATCTTGAACATGGTGCAGCAGAAGCATTCATTAACATGGACATCCCGAAAATATTGTCACTTGATCCAGTTTCAGATCCTTTTGATAATGATTATTTTATTCATTAATGGAATTATAGTGTTAATTAAATGGAGATCAAATGGACAAATTTTCCAATTACTCAAGAGAAGACCTTCTTTGGGAAGCAACAAGAAGAAACGAAGATTACAAAAAATATTTCGCTGATCGACAAAAAGAAAATTCCGTTGATTTAGAACCTCTGTTTACGGCCACTGGAAATGATAAATGGAAAATGGACAAGGAAGTTTTGGATCCATCAATCGATATCGATTTAATTAAAAAAAAAATTAGTGATGGAGAAGATCCTTTAACAACACATCCGTTTTATTTTCTATATAATAGAATTACAGATTCGGCATTCATTCACGAAATACCAAGAATATCAACAAGATCTTTCAAACGTGATAAAAAAGTGACTGGCGAGAAAAAGTTTAAAGCTGTATTCACTATCGATGAAGGAGTTAAACTAAGAAAATTTTTGCTCAAATCAAGGGGTCGTATAATCATATCTATAGATCCCTGCCAAGATCAAGAGGATGTTATAGAACATATAAAAAAAATACTTCCCGATGAACGTAAACGATTCAAAGACATAACTAACAAAAACAGTATTACCATTAATGTTGGTTCCATAGATTACAATATAGAATGCTTAAGGGGGTACGACAAAATCATTGCGGAATTTTATAAAAGAAAGACTCCTGAAGAACAAATTGAAATTGTAGATGCGGTCATCAACAAACCTAAATCGATTAATTGGACTGAGATTTATGATATCTTGGTAGATGGAAATGTATCTGCCGATCTACAAGAATATTATAGCGATAGAATCTCTAAAGTTTATAACAAAGCCGTAAAACTAATTCGTGCCGCTCCAAATATATTATTCAGACCTGCAAGGATTCAATATCCAAAAAAGTAGTAAATAAATCTCGTCAACTAGTAAATGGGGTGTCACAAGCAGCAGTTGTGAAACCCCATTTTTTTATCCTGTAGTTATAAAAATAGTTCATATTCTTGCCTGTTTGCTTCCTTTCTAATAGCCTTCAATAAAAGAAAATAGATAAAATGACAAAATATATAAGATACTAATTATATTACCTATATTGACCATGCGACCAAATTTTCATACAATCAGCCTAAAAGGGAATGATTACATGAAGGGGTCGCATCATTACGATAAGCGTGCCAGCAGGTGGTTTATTCAGATATATTGGGAGGGAAAGAAGCATCGAATATGGAGGCACCCGCAGACCGGCGAACCATTCTGGTCTGAAAAGAGCGCCCAAAAGCAGCTAAGCAGGATAAGAACAGAAGTTGATGATGGCACTTTTAACCCTAAATTTTGGAAACCCAATAGTCCGATGGTTGTTGGGCGGTATGCTGAAGAATGGCTGAAGGAGATAAATGTTTCCCCAAAGACAAGAACCGGATATAAAACTGCGGCAAAATACATTGCAAAGTTTTTCGATAATACAGACATTCGGAATATACGGTACAGAGATATTGTTCGTTTTCACAATTCACTTAATTTAACGAAAAAGGGAAAGTATAATACAGTCTCCGTTCTAAGAACATTATTGAGATATGCATGGCGAAATGAGGATATCCCATACGTTCCTCCTTTTCCGAAGCTCAGTTTCGACTTGCCAGAAATTGAATATTTAACTTTTGAACAACAGGAAAAGGTTCTAAATAAAATACCTGAATTTCATCGTCCGATCTTTTTTTTCATGCAAGAATATGGAGTGCGACCTGGGGAAGCCAGAGCATTGCAAAAAGATTGTACCGTTAATAATCAAGTTGTCATAAAACGATCATTCTCCGAAAATGTCCTGCGAGAAACAACAAAGACTGGAAATGTTCGACGATATGAGATTACACCATTTTTCCAAAGTGTATTGGACAGTATTAGCCCGAACCTATCACCGTTCGTATTTGTTCGCAGAGACGGAAAACCATACACCTCCAAAGATTTAAACAGAATCTGGAGAACAGCCAGCAAGAAGGCAGACATCAAGATAAAAATGTATAATGCATTTCGGCACAGCCTGGGCTGCCAATTGCTGGATCAGGGTGAGGATCTTGATTTAGTTCGGCAGCAGCTCGGCCACACTAAGGTGGAAATGACCAGACGATATGCCAAGAGATCAAACTCTAAATTGACAGTTGCACTAACCAAGCGTAGGGGAAAAGTCATACAGATCAGGGACAGAAAAAGTCGGTAAATAGTCGGTAATTTGATTTTGATGCAACATAACTAATTAAATTCATGTGGTATTTTAGTCCCAGTCTGCCAATTCGACTCCCGCCGCCTCCATCATTACCGGACGCGGTGTATACACAACTCAGTCTCAAGTTAAATAGAAGATTTTATTTCCCCGGATTTCCTGTCAGCCAGACCTCGCTTTAACAACAAACATTTTAAAAACTTTATAATACAACAAGTTATAGAGTGAGGGCGTTTGGGTCGGTTTTGAAATTATTTTGCTTTTCGATATAATCTAAATTCAAACATGCACCCAAAGAAAGGAAACAGCTTTCAACTCTATTTGTAAAAAATGGAGAAAGGCCAGTCTTGCCTTTCCAACGTAACCGGATGATAATATAGGGTCTTGCATAATTCCTTCATCAGACTCGTGGTTTGTAAAATTTTCTATTCTAGAATGCATACCGTGGTTTCCAACTCCGATCTCGATAAATCGGATCGGCTGGTCAAGAAATTCGATTGCATTTCCCTTCTCCTATTATTACGAGCTGCTCAACAACGTGCGACTGACCGGCGACTGGGAAGCCTGGTTGGATTTTTCAGGAATCGAATTGGATGCGAATGGTTCAATAATATATCCCTACCCAATAAAACGAAAATTCATCATGATGTTGACATTTTTTCATTTGGCCGATATGTGACCTTTCATTTGGCCGATGCACAACCTTTCATTTAGCCAATCACTTATCTTTCGAATGGACGCCATGACTGAGCCGATCCTATATCCGCGATTTGTACGCCGCCGACTGGAGGAGGCCTTGGAGGACACCCCGGTGGTGTTGGTCCATGGGCCACGCCAGTGCGGCAAAACCACTCTGGTCCGGATGGTCGGTGACGCGGCCGGCTATGAATACATCACCTTTGACGATGATGTTCAACTTGCTGCAGCCCAAGCCGATCCAGTGGGGTTTGTGGCCGGTTTGGCAGACAGAACAGTTCTGGATGAAGTCCAGCGTGTGCCGACACTATTTCTTGCGTTGAAATCTGCAGTTGACCGGGACCGCCGGCCCGGACGCTTTATTTTGACCGGATCGGCCAATGTTCTGCTGGTCCCCAAATTGGCGGATTCATTGGCGGGGCGCATGGAGATCCTGCGATTGCACCCCTTGACCCAGGATGAACTTGCGGGCAAGGTGTCTTGTTTTATTGACGTGCTGTTTGCCGCTAAGTTTCGAAACCGTCGCTTCGAGCGCCTCGGACCTGATCTGGCGGAAAGGATTGTCGCAGGTGGTTACCCGGCGGCGCTTTTGCGCGCCAAGGCGAAACGGCGCGCAGCCTGGTACCGGGACTACATCGAAACGATTGTGCAGCGGGATGTGCGCGATCTGGCGCGCATCGGTGCTTTGGGTTCACTGCCACGGCTGCTTCAACTTGCCGCCGGACAAACGGCGCGATTGGTCAATGTGGCTGAAATGGCCTCGGCATTTCAGTTGAGCCGGCCGACCATTCGCGACTACGTAGTGCTGTTGGAAAGGATATTTTTGTTGGAACATCTGCCGCCGTGGCACAGCAACCGGCTGAGTCGTCTCATCAAAACACCCAAATTGCATCTTGCCGATACTGGGCTTGCCTCGGCGCTGCTCGGTGTGGACGCTGAGTTTCTCGTCAGGGACCGGGCCATGCTGGGTCAGCTTCTGGAAACGTTTGTCTTCCAAGAACTTAAGCGACAGGCGAGCTGGAACGATGCACCAGTTCAATTCCACCATTTTCGGGACAAGGACGGTGTGGAGGTGGATATTGTGCTGGAGAAAGCCGGTACAGTGGCCGGTGTGGAAATTAAAGCCGCTGCTACAGTCATGCAAAAGGATTTTCGAGGATTGAAAAAGCTTCGGGAAACAACCGGCGAACGCTTTGCCGCCGGGGTTGTCGTGTATGACGGGGAGCATGTAGCCGGCTTCGGCGAAAAACTGTATGCCGTCCCTATCCGTGCGCTTTGGGAAAGGATGTAATCGATAAATTCATTTTATAGTTCCTTCTGCAGTTTGATACAAGGCAAACATATGGGTAGCAAAAATCAGTCTACAACACACTAATCGTCAAATATAGGCAACTTCTATGCGAACACTCAAGGACAGGCTCTCTCACTTGTCGTTTGCCCAGGCGTGCAAACTCCTGGGGCCCCGGGGCAAATCACTGATATTGGAAGGCGGTAAATTCGATATCAACCTGGCCGATCAGGTCTATCTCGATAAACACCGTTTTTGCCTGACCCTGGGCAGCATAAGGGTGGACATTTCGTTGAATTCCGACAAAAATCGCATGAACCTGCGGTGCAGTGCCTGCAGCGGCGCCTGTGAGCATCAAGGGGCGGCGCTTTCCCTGATACTGGAAGAAAAGCTGGTCCTGGGATTGTCGGCGCCGCCGCCGCAGCGCAAGCCCATGGAGCGCCTGAGCGAAGAAGCCCTTGTGAAGCAGGCCGTGGCCGAACGCGAACAACGGGCCATCGAAGAGAAGATGCGTCTGAAATCCATGAATCCGAAGCTACTTTGGACCGATTACGTGATTACCAATCCGGTCTCGGGAAAAAGCTATCGCCTCGCCTTGCGGGGTTGGCAACCGGGCGAATCCTATTGTTCCTGTCCTGATTTTCGTAAAAATACCCTGGGCACTTGTAAGCACATCATCTATGCGTTGGAACGCGGGCGCTCCAAATTCAGTAAAAAGGTGCAAAACACCCCGGCAACCGTGGACAGGATCGCTGTTTACCTCAAATATGGTCGCGAGCTGGAACTGCGGCTGCTGCTGCCGGGGCAGGTCAACAAGCACGTGGCGCGGCAGCTTGACCCGCTACGGGGCAAATCCATTGAAGATCCGAGGGATTTGCTGCGCCGCATCGGTGCTTTGGAGCGCTTGGGTGAAACGGTGACCATCTATCCGGACGCCGAAGAGTACCTGCAAAAAATGCTTTTTCAGGCCCGCATGAAGGCCCTATCCGACGAAATCCGCAAAGACCCGGCCGTCCATCCGTTGCGCAGCACCTTGCTCAATGCCCGATTGAGGCCCTACCAGTTGGACGGCATCGCCTTTGCCGCCGGTGCCGGCCGGGCGGTGTTGGCCGACGACATGGGGTTGGGCAAAACCATTCAAGGGATCGGCGTGGCCGAGCTTTTGGCCCGTCACGCATCCGTGTCCAGGGTGCTGGTCATCTGTCCGGCATCGCTAAAATCTCAGTGGCGCATCGAAATCAAAAAATTCTGCACGCGCAATTGTCGCCTGGTGCTGGGCAGCGCCGAGGAGCGGCCGGCCCAATACGCCGGCGATCAGTTCTTTACCATCTGCAACTACGAACAGGTGTTGCGGGATTTATTGGCCATCGAGCGGGTGCCGTGGGACCTGATTATCCTCGATGAGGGCCAGCGCATCAAGAACTGGGAAGCCAAGACCAGCCGGGTGATCAAGGCCTTGGCATCGCCCTTTGCCCTGGTGCTCTCCGGAACGCCTCTTGAAAACCGGTTGGACGAACTCTATTCCGTGGTGGAGTTCATTGATGACCGACGCCTGGGGCCTGCCTTCCGGTTTTTCAATCGCCACCGGGTGGTGGATGAAAGAGGCAAATTGATGGGCTATCAAAACCTGGATCAACTCCGGCAAAAACTCAAACCTATCCTGCTGCGTCGTACCCGCCAAAAAGTCATCAAGGAACTGCCGCTGCGCACCACCGAAGTGATCCGTATCGCTCCCACCGAAGAACAGTACAACTTGCAGCTGGGGCACCGGCAAATTGTCCAGACCATTATCAATAAGAAATATCTGTCTGAAATGGACCTGCTCCGGCTGCAAAAGGCGTTGTTGATGTGTCGCATGGGAGCCGACAGCACCTTTCTGGTGGACAAGCAACCGCCGGGGTATTCCAGCAAGCTGGAGGAACTGGGTCGCTTGCTGGATCGGCTCAAAGACGAGCAGGATCGCAAAATCGTGCTTTTCTCTGAGTGGACCACCATGCTCGACCTGATCGAACCCCTGCTGGACGAACGCCGCATTGGCCATGTCCGCCTGGACGGTTCGGTTCCCCAGAAAAAACGTCAGGCCCTGATCCACCAATTTCAAAACGATGCGGATTGCATGCTTTTCATGACCACCAATGCCGGCGCCACCGGGTTGAACCTGCAAGCCGCCAATACAGTGATCAACGTGGATCTGCCCTGGAATCCGGCCGTGCTGGAGCAACGCATCGGCCGGGCCCACCGCATGGGCCAAAAAAGGCCTGTGCATGTATTCCTGCTGGTGACCGCGGAGACGTTGGAAGAAAATCTGCTGGCCACGCTGTCGGCCAAGCATGAGCTCTCCCTGGCTGTTCTTGATCCGGAAGCCGACGCCACTGCGGTCGATATGGCCACCGGCATCGAAGAACTCAAGCGCCGCATGGAGATTTTGCTGGGGGCACGGCCTGAAGCAGCGGAAGATGAAAGCATGAAAATCGAAGCGGAGAAAGAGGCGGCCGCTCTGGTTAAAAAAGAGAAGATTGCCGCAGCCGGCGGCCAAATGGTAAGTGCGGCCTTTGCCCTTATCGGCGAAATGTTCGCGGATACTGGCGACGACACGCAGACCGCACAATTGGCCGACGCCTTTAAAGCCAAGTTGAGCGACTGCATGGAAAAAGCCCAAGATGGCAGCCTGAAGATGACCATCACCCTTCCCGATGAAGCTTTTCTCGACAACATGGCCCGCTCCCTGGCAAAGATGGCCGGCACTGGGTTGAAGTCATCCCCATAGAAGGGGGGAATGGTATTTTCTGTTGATAAGGGAAAATCAAAAGGGCCATTGAATTCGATACTGGATAAGGGAAAATAGTTGCAGCAAGAGCTGGGTTGGATTAAAGCTTAATCACAAACGAACAAATTGACCGAATAAAACGGCCCGAAACCGGGACCTGTGATAATGATGTCGGTAGAAAAATTGCTACCGAGAAGAGAAACTGATTGTTAAAATATACTTTTTCTACAGACTCGTTCGGTTTCTCTTAAGGCGAAAGATTGTGATTAAGACCATAAGAAACTTTTTTATTATTGCAGGATTTTATGGAATATACTTTGCTTTTTTCCAGTTTTTGGCATTGGCTTGGCACAGGGCTTTTGTTTTTGATCGGATTTTTTCAAATCTTCTGGGTCAGATTCAAATGTGGAGCTTAACCGAATTACCGTTTTGGATTTTTTGTATTTTGTCGGGTTATTTTATTCCATATCTCATCGATTCCGAACATAAAATTCGATGGGCTTTTATTCTTGGCTGCATGTTTCTCATTCATACTTTGCTTTATACTTATGTCCATTATGCAGAGGGGCCGACACTATTTGATTATTCGTCACGGTTTTTAAGCATTAGTATTCCAATTGTGCTTTGTCCATTAGGAGTTATTTTAAACAAAAGACTAAAGAAACAAAAAACCGAACCTTTGCTTTGAGAGGGACGCGTGTTCCGCTGCCGCTCCACACGCGCCCCTAAAGCAGGCAGTTCGGCTGGCACACCATAAGGAGGAAAAGATGCTACCAGCACCGGCATTGCAGGATGTACTGAATCATAAAACCAGGGAAGACAATGCGTTGTGCTGCATATTGATGGCTCCACCATTCACTAAAGTCGGCAAAGAGGGAGTCGTCCCTCGGTTGGGTTATTTGAATGATCGTTCCGGAAACCGTGTGCATTTCTACTGCGCTGGCTATGGTGGTTACTGGCGTAGAAGCGATTTCCCTGATATGGAGGATTTGGGGGAAGTGCGATACGAAGATGGATGTGTAATTCCTTGGTCATTTAGTCAGAAGGTATTTGCCTCCTTCGTTGATGAACTGGAGGGACATACGTCCTGGCGCTATTCCGGTGAGGCGGATGCAATTCTGCTAGGTCCGGATGTTGATTTTGGAGACTGCGTCGTCTATGACATAGAAACCATGGTCGCAGATGGTGCGATACGTCGAGCTAGCGAGTTGTTTGAGGCAATCATCCAATACTCGCGCTCTCCAGGGCCAGCGAAGTCGGCCTATGGCTTGAGCGACAGAGAAGGAATGAAATTATTCGCAGCGGAAGCTGGAACGGCTGTTCTCAGTTTTCTGCCAAAGCCTGCCCAAGCCTTGTGGAAGAAGGGCAAACACTACGCGGTGAAGAACATTGCTTTGACTGCGTAGGGCCGAACAACCGCATAGACAGCGGACCGGGAAAACGATGCAATTTTGAGATTTTTTTGAAGTCATCACTGAACGTTGCATTTACTTAGGCCTTGACCGTTTTCCCAGCCGGTCATGCATAACGTTCCAGCGAGGCTCACTGAGAGCCTCAAAATCAAGCGATCTCGATGAACCCAACATGGTGTAGACCGATCGGCAATGTAATGGTTCAAAATAAGACTCAGGAGCAGGTTATTAGTTTACATAATGTGCCTTATCGGAAAAAGAGCGGCAGGCTGGAATAGAAGCGACATAGGAAGATAAATTTTTATTTATTTTTTTGGACACCGAAACCATCGGTGCCGGTCCGGATGCCCGGCTATGACAATCGGCTTTTTAAGCAGGGAAGGGAAGGGGAGAAAGCGGACTTTTCGACCCGGCAAAGTCTATTGCCATCAAGACTATGGCCGTTCACCACATTACCAATGAGATGGTCAAAGATAGGCCCGCCTTTAAACAAAGCAATCTGTGGTACACAGCTTCGGGCATTGGTTGATAACAGTCAATGCAATTGTCTCCCACAACGCTCAATTCGATGTCGCCATTGATTCTGACGCTGTGCATAAGGTCATGGCGCCCATGTCTTGACATAGTTATGATCGGATGATAACTTAGATGAAAACGGCAAGGCAGGCATATGACACCGGAGGACCGCGAATTACTTACGCTGCTCGATCTTGACGGCCAGCAGTACCAGCTTGAAAAATATTGGGTCAAGATCGAGGCCCGCACGGTTCCAAAAGATGCCTTCAGGCCGCACGGCATAAAATATTCGCTGACTTTGCACGACCGCAACAACAGGCGGATTCTTGGTTTCGATAATGCCCACGCACCGGCAACCAAAGGTCGCCGTGGCAAAAAATATGGCGGCCGCATCGTGACCTGGGATCATGTGCACCATCAGCAAGAGGTTCAGGCATACGCCTTTTCGTCAGCTTCCCAGCTGATTGAAGATTTTTGGGATGCAGTCGAAAAAATCGTCGGCTGATCCGACCAAAGGAGGGTTCCATGAAACCAGTCAAAGTGGGCATTATGCCCCTTGAGCAATACAAACGATACACCATCGGGATCGCCCGCGGCCAGATCAAGCCCAAGAAGTCGGATCCCAAGATCTGGTTTGATACCATCGAGACCTGTATGCAGGTGCTGAGCACGCATAACCTGAATCTGCTCAAGCTGATCGATGAAAAAAAACCTGAGTCGGTCGAGGAGCTTGCCAGAATCTCCGGCCGGCAAAAGGGCAATCTGTCGCGCACCTTAAAAAAATTCGAACGCCATCGCATCGTGGAACTGATCCAAAACCAGCGCAGGAAAAAACCGGTTGCCCGGGCAACGCAGTTTGATATCCTCATCGGCCGCGAGCACGAATTTAATCACAAGTCAGTTGGGTAAGCAGCGCCTGGCCAGCGCCATGAAAACAAAATTAAACCTGACTTTTCCGGTCGGCTGCAATGGAGTACGAAAATGAGCGACAAGGTCAAGCCCTTCAAGATTCCCCAGGAGGTTCAAGCGGCTCTTGAACTCTTATTGCGTCATGGCCGGCGGGATTACGGCGGCGCCAGGCGCTGCGCCATTATGGGATGGCGAAACTTTCAAAGCCGACCTGCAAGCGTTGATGTACTGTGACAATGATATTTTTACCGCAATGATGGCCACCAGGTTGGCGATGAGGTTTTGAAGATTTTCGCCCGTTGCATTTTGAATGAAGTCCGAAAGAAGATCGATTGGGTCGTTCGCTACGGAGGCGAAGAATTCCTGATCGTGCTTCCCGAAACAAAGAATATCGGGGCCTTCAGCATGGCGGAGAGGTTGCGGCAAAAGGTGGCGGAAACACCAATCCGGGTGAGAGAAAAGATCCTGAATGTTACGGCAAGCTTTGGGGGTGCGTGCACCGTTTTTCAGAACAAAAACAATGGGAATTTGACGATGGACCAAATAATCAATCAGGCTGATGAACAGCTCTACCGATCCAAAAAGGATGGCCGCAATCGGACCAATGTCCTATGAAAGCTGTGAGGACGTCCGATCATGGGCCGTTCTAAACATAGAGTAAGCCGTGGTTTTGCGGTGCCGAAAACAAACCGTTGCCTTGGATGACAAATCATGATTTCTATTTCAACTAGCAACATATAACGGTTCTTGGGCCAATTTATGAAAATTCTCGTTGTTGAAGACGACATCGTCACCGGAACTCTGCTTAACAAAATCCTGACCAAGCAGGGCTATGAAGTATCCCATATCAGCGACGGCTCCAAGGCTTTGGAGGCTTTACAGGCAGAACCCTACAGGATTATTTTAACTGACTGGATGATGCCCGAAATGGATGGGCCAACCTTATGCCGCCACATCAGAGGCTTAAATCTTCCCTATTATATCTACATCATCCTGTTAACCGCCAAAAGCTCCAAGGACGATGCCGTGGCCGGGCTTGAATCGGGCGCAGATGATTACATCGTCAAACCCTTTGATAAACAGGAGTTGCTGGCCAGAATAAGAGCGGGACGGCGGTTGGTGGAGTTGGAAGATATCAATCGCGATACGCAGCACAAATTGTCACGTACCGAAAAACTGGCGGCTGTGGGCCATCTGGCCGCCGGTGTAGCCCATGAGATCAATAATCCCATTGGATTCATTAACAGCAACCTGAACTCGCTTGTTGGTTATATCCACGATATCAAACAAATGTTGGCCTGTTACCGTGAGCTGGCACGAACTATGGATCAGTCGATCAGTGAAAAGCAACTGCACGCCGACTTGCCAAAATTGCTCAAACAATCGATTCAAATGGAGCAAAAATACGACATTGATTTTGTGATGCAAGACGCAGGCGAGCTGGCGGGCGATTGCTTGAACGGAGCTGAACGCATTAAAACCATCGTTCATGAGATGCGCTATTTTGCCCATCCGGAAAAACAGAGCATCGAGCCCTACAACCTGGCTGTGATTCTGAACAAGGTTGTATCGCAGTTTGCCACACGCTTGCCCCCTGGTGTTGCCATTGACAATACGGTGGACGATCTGCCGGAGACCGAATGCAATGGCCCGCACATTGAACAGGCGTTTACCAAATTAATTCAAAACGCGGTGGACGCAATTGGCATGAATGGCCAAATTGTCATCGAAGGTCGCGTTGCCGGCGATTGGGTTGAAATCAAAATACGGGATAACGGCCGCGGCATTGCCCCAGAGCATCTATCGAAGGTATTCGATCCATTTTTTACAACCAAGGATGTTGGCCAAGGCGTCGGCCTGGGTTTAACGACAGCCTTGAACATTATCAAGATGCATAATGGCTCCATACATGCCGTGAGCAAGCCGGGAGAAGCGACATCTTTTAAGGTTTGTCTGCCCCTGGCCGCCACAGCCCCACAGGACAGGTGAATTGAATGGATGTAAGATATATAAACCCTTTTTTGACCGCCGTGCAGAACATTTTCGAAACAATGATCAATGTATCTTATACGCTGGGCAAGCCGACACTAAAAAAGGATAATACTACCACTTATGAGATCAGCGGAATAATTGGTATTACGGGTGAAGTCAGCGGCTGCGTTGTGGTGAGCTTTCCTGAAATCGTGGCCCTGCAGTTGGCCTCGGCACTGCTTGGAGATGAACTCACACAGGTAAACGATGATTGCAAGGACGCCATTGGTGAAATTGCCAACATGGTGGCCGGCGATGCCAAAAAGCGCTTCCCGGCAAGCAACACATCCATCTCGGTCCCCAGCGTCATATTCGGAAAACACCAGGTTTCGCACCCCAGAGGGGTGCCCATTATATCCATACCCTGTGAAACAGATGCCGGCGGGTTTGCCATTGATGTGGCGCTTAAAGTTCAGTGATCCATTTTCGCAAGGGCCTTTGAATTAAGTATTGAAGACCTGCGAGGTCTGTAAACATAATAATAGCAGGAGCTGTGGGCCGTCCGCAGAGTCCTATGCGGATTTGGACTCAATCGTGACAGGGCTGAAGCGGGGTAACGGAATTTTCTAGGATTCCGGCTTACAACCCCAATAAGATCGTTGGATTTTTCCCCGTATCTAAACAAACCCCAATGAAAGAATTCCTTCTTCCCAACGAGGCGTGTGAATCAGCGTGTCCGTATTTCTTCCATAATCGAGTCAATCTTGAATGTAATTCACCTAAAGCATTCGCATCCGATGCCGATATCTTGTTCAATTGGAATATGATCGACTGTTTTCGGTCGCTTCGGTCATCGTACAGGTAGGAGCGGAGCTCCCTCATGTTTTAACGTTTTCTAATCCTGAAGGAATTTGAAATGTACACTTACAAGCCGGATGTCATCGCCCAGACCAAAATCCCGGGACACAATTTCGTCAACACGCCTTTTGTGGTGAAATTCGTACCCCCAGCCCTGTTTCTGGGGATTCAGACCATGCTGGTACCCATGATTTATCTCAAAGGCACCTGGACGCCAATGGTATGGGTGTGGTTTCTGGCTACGTTTGTGGTCCCGGCCAGCACAGCCATCAGCGGTCGGTGGCTGAACATCGTCAAGACCCTTCACGCCCCCCTGGCCTTCGCCACGCTCGCCGGCTTGGCGTACAGCGGTGGAATCGTGGGAACCACCGAGTTGTTGATTGTCGCCGGCATGAACGCCTGGTTCGTTATCTATTGGGCCATAATGGGGGCGGGGTTAAGCGATCCGCTGAAGCGCACGCTGGAGGTGCTGGACCAGATCAAAACCGGCGATCTGACCCCCCGGGTAGAGTTAAATTTTCCCCGTAATGACGAACTGGGACGGGTGGTCGCCGGCATCAACGCCGTGCTGGACCGCCTGAGCGCCATGGTGGCCGACATCAAACAATCCATCGCCAGTTTACCGGATTCGGAGGAACTGATCGGCATTTCCAACGAAATCGCCCAGGATGTACAGACCACATCGGAAAGGTCCGATCAGGTGGCCGCCTCAACGGCTGAGCTGACCAACAACATGCAAACCCTGACCGGATCCTTCGACGAGATCGCCACCGGCATCAACATGCTGGCTGCGGCGGTGGAGGAGATATCGGCCACCATCGGCGAAATCACCCAGAACTCCGAAAAGGCCCGCGGCGTCACCGAAGAGGCGCTGGAGAAGGCGAAAAATGCCTCCGAATCGGTCAATAATCTGGGAAGCGCCGCCGAAAAGATCGGCAAGGTCACCGAAACCATCACCGAGATATCCGAGCAGACCAACCTTCTGGCCCTCAATGCCACCATCGAGGCCGCCCGGGCCGGCGAGGCCGGCAAGGGCTTTGCCGTGGTGGCCAATGAGATCAAGGAACTGGCCAAGCAGACAGCCGAGGCCACCGGCGATATCAAATCACTGATCGAGGGTATTCAGACCTCGACGGGGATTGCCGTTGACAACATCGGCAAGATCGTGGTGGTCAGCCAGGATGTCAACGACATCGTTTCCAGCATTGCCACCTCAATAGAAGAACAGGCCGTCACGGTCAACGAGGTCGCCGGCAATGTGAGTCAAACGGCCGGCAACATCCAGGTCGTCAACAACAGCATGGCGCAGTCGGCAGCGTTTTCAGGGGAAATCGCTTCGGGTATAAGCGAAGTCAACGATACGGCGCAAAAACTGAAAACCCGCAGCGGTAAAATCCATATCAGCGCCGAGGAATTGACGCGATTGTCCGGAGAACTCGATCGTATGGCGGCCCAGTTCAAACTGAACTGATCCTTCCCCATTGGTTCATCTTTCCATAACGGCGGGCGTCTTTCCGCGCCCGCCTTGCCGGCAGGCCATACTCATTTGCAGCCAATGAACAAAACGTTTGACATACTCGGTGCGCCATTTGCGGAACCCCAAAAGCTTGCGGATGGCGGACCGCTGGTATTCGATGGTCCTGCCCCGCCACTGAAAATCAGCCAGCGATTGCGGCGCCACATCGATTTGCTTGGCGATGAATCGCACCACCGCTTTGGGAACTTCGTTTGCCGATGCCGGAAACCGCCCCTCGTATTGCAGGCTTTTCAACAGAACGGCAAAACCGAGTCTCGCCGGCGCGGATTTGTGCGCCAGCAGTCGATGCTCATCCTCTGAAAGCGTAAAATGGGCGATCAAATCCTCTTCGGTCCAGAAATAGTTCATTCATCATCCTTTTGGGCCTGGCAGCACCGAAAACCTGAAAACGGCGCCAGGCCTCCGGAAAGGCAGCGCAGGGCAGCTGGATGGTCCGAGAACAGACAGTATCGGAACTTTGGTGCAAAATTCTGTAACAAACACATGGTTTTTAAACAACAAATTTTGAGGAAGGCGGATGTTTTCCGTTTCTATTATTGGTTTAGGAACTTTTTAGGCGGTAATATTTTGGATGGATCTCACAGTTTGCGGTTTGTGGTAGCTATGCTACTTTTGGGCCTAGAAGCGTAGTTACTGCCATTGTGCGGGTTGAAAAAGTGGATGACCATATGGTCAATATTTAAACCCGTCGTCATTAGACGGGAAATCGGCATGATGATTCCTTCTTATTTCATCTACCATTGTCCGCCTGCCATCGGATGGTAAATTGGGCTCCGCCAAGCAAGGGTTTTGAAACAATCACATCCCCGCCATGCCAGGCCACGATTCTTTTGACAATGGCCAAACCCATGCCATACCCCCCAGTGTCTCGGCTACGGCTGGAATCCAGGCGGACAAAGGCTTGAAAGATTCGTTGGTAATCAGCTTTGGGAACGCCCGGACCATCATCCTCCACATGGATCATGCAAAAGGAGCCTGATTTTTCAAACCTGATGTCCACCCGGCTTGCGGCGTATTTTACTGCATTCTGGACAAGATTGCCCAGGGCCCGGGACATATAGCGGGGTTCGACCAATATCTTATATTCCCGATCCGGCTCCAACACATGGCATTGAATCCGGATATGGGGAGATGGTTTGCCTGCTTTCCGGGAAATGTCTTCCATCCAGGGGCCCACAGGCAGCTCAACCAGTTCCAGGCAAGGCGTTTCCTGGTCAAACCGCGCATAAATCAATAATTCGGACACCAATGTATCCAGCTCATCAATATCCTTATGGATTTCCAGGATATTTTGATTCCTTTCCTCTTTATCGTCGGCAGTCTCCAGCATTTCCATGCTGAACCGAATTCTTGAAATGGGAGTACGTAATTCATGGGAAACCGCTCTGGTAAGCTCTTTGTGGGATGCGATCAATTGTTGAATTTTCTGGGCCATATCATTAAAGGATTTGGCCAGGGGAAACAGTGCGGATCGTTCTGATATTTTGGCCCGGGCACTGAAGTCTGCTTTACCGAAACTTTCCGCCGCCACACTGATACGCCGCAGCTTGAGCCAAAACGGCATAGACCAGATGAGTGCCATTAAAGCGAAATTGATGACCACCATACTCCAGAACAGAACTTCCACCCGCATAGGGGTCACAAATTCAGGCAAAGGCCCCATGGTAACCACCTGGTCGCTGGAACCGATACGCCGGTAATACAAATCCCCGTCTTTTTTGACGACCGTACCGCCCTGACTCAGAATAACCTGGTCTATTTCCTTTAAAGCCAGGGAATCCATCGGGTCAATGGCCAGTTGGTAACCAAACTGGGGCTGCCGGCGCTTTATATAATCCGCCCACTGGTCCCGGGGCAAGACTTCAATGTCCTCAAGCAGCATATTATAAATGCCCTGGACAAGTGATCCGTAATATTGATCAATCTCCCGGTCAAAATATTCATCCGCTAACCGGGAGGTCAAGGGAGCAACCACAAACTGCCAGGTAACCACACTAGCCATGGTAAACAAAAAAAAAGATAAAAAAATTCGTTTCATTTCAATCCCAGGCGTCCGGGACAAAAAGGTAGCCTTTGCCCCAGACCGTTTTAATGCGCTTTGGCCTTTCAGGGTCATCGCTGAGCTTTTTACGCAGCCTTGAGACAGCCAAATCAACACTGCGGTCTAAGCCGTCATAATCAATGCCTTTAATTTTTTGGTAGATCGTATCCCTGTCAAGGATCTGCCCGCTGTTTTGAGCCAGAAGCCAGAGCAGATCAAACTCGCTGGTGGTCAATTCCACGATCCGGCAACCCAGTTTAACCGTGCGGGAGGGCTGGACGATGGTAAGGGTATCAAAGGTCAACTTCTCCGGGGCTGCCGCACCGGATCGCTCAACAGCTCTGGCCGTTTTTTTCTCAAGCCTTCGCATCAAGGCCCTGATGCGCGCCAGCAACACCCGGGGTTTTACCGGCTTTTTAACATAATCATCCGCCCCCATTTCAAGGCCGGCCACCTGGTCCATGTCATCCTCCCGGGCAGTGAGCATTAAAATGGGTCCCTGGTACCGGGACCGGACACTGCGGCATACTTCCAGACCGTCCATGCCTGGCAGCATTAAATCCAGGATCACAAGATCAGGTGCCTCTTTGATAATACGGGCAGGGGCTGTGTCTCCCCGCATTTCAATAAAGACATCAAAACCGTTACGGCACAAATACCTGGCAACCAAATCCCCTAAGCGGCGGTCGTCTTCTACCAGCAAAATTGTTGTTTTCTCATCCATGGGCTTCCCCGAATAAGTCAAATGACAGGTTACACATTACCGTACATTGGATTCTCACATGTATAAACGCCCTTTTTCAATACGTCTGTCTGATTTGTGTATTTAATTGTACCATTTTGTAGCATCGGCTTTTGCAGGATTGGGCCCAAGCTACAATTGGATACAATTGGGTACACAAAGGCAACAGACCCTGACTGAAAAATCCCTTACTATCCGCCCATTGATTTTAAAACCCCAAAAAGGAGAAAAACAATGGGGTCATTAAATGGCTGGTCAATTCTTCTGATTATAATGCTGATTCCGGTAATTCTGGGAGAATTGGGCTACGGCTTTGCTTCCACCGGTACCAGGATCTGAAACGGGACGGACAGATAGTGGCGGCAGAAATAGGTTATATCTTTCCTGTTGGGGAAAATCAGATGATTAATCCCGGTTTTGACATTGAAGTGGAAGACCGGGGCGGGGAAAGCAACTCCTGTAAAAAGGCCGGGGTCTCTTTGCCCCATATCATTGAATTTGACAAGTGACAATTTGTGACCGGCCTTGGCATGGGCAAAAGGGACTTTGACAAGACCCATCCGGTTTTCCATAAAACCCGGAAGGAGACCCAATATGAATTGAGCCATATTGTTACCTATTCCCGGCCCTTTGGCTGGAAGGGCTGTTTCCTCCAAGGCCTTTTATCCTGCAACCGGACAAATGCCGATATTGATTTTTTCAAGTTGGAATAGCTGACCATAGGTGCGGGCATTGGCGACTAATTCCGATCACTGTCCGGACAACAGGTCCTGACACGGCGATTGGGTCAAAATCCATGGATGGCATATCCAGGTGAGTATTAAGCACTATGAGAAACACGATACATAAAATAAGACTTGTCCTTGGTCTGGGGATTATTTTTCCGGTATTATGGCTGCAAGGATGCACTTCAACCTTTTCCAAGGTCCCGGCAGCCCTGCCGGCCGGTATTCCCAGCACATTCGGCACATCTGTCGGCCCGGCTGCCCTTCCCATTGCCTCCCGGCTTCTGGACCTAATTGATTCCGACAAACTTCGCACCCTGGTGACCGAGGCCCTTAAAAACAACCCGGATATAAAAGCTGCTGCATTCCGGCTTCAGTCCGCAAGGTATCTTCTTTCAGTACCGGGCTCCCAGCGAATGCCAAAGGTTGATGCGGGGTTTTCCAGCGGGAGAAGTAACCAGGAATACAACTACGAAACCCGGACCTCCAATAAAATAACGGCCAACGTTAAATGGGAAATTGACCTGTGGGGCCGGCTGGCTGATGAATACCAGGCGGCAAACCAGGAAGTTCAGGCTAAGGAACTGGATCTTCTAAAGGCTCGGGATGCCCTGGCCGCCCGGGTGATCCAGGCATGGATACGGCAGAAAGCCGCCCGTCGGGCACAAGCCATTGGAAAACAGCGTCTTTCAGTTTTGCAACAGATAGAAGACATCCTGATCCACCGGTACCGGGACGGCATCGGCAACCTGGACGAATATGCCGCAGCCAAAACCCGGACCCAGGTGGCCAAAGCCGACTTAAGCGCACAACAGGCCGATCTTGCCGATTCCGTTCGCACCCTTGAACTCCTTCTTGGCCGGTATCCACAAGGACAATTGTCCTGCGGTCAGGACTGGCCCGCCTTAGCCCTGCCGGAATCGGATACGCCGGCAACGGTTCTTTTAAACCGGCCGGATATCCGGGCAGGCCTTGCCCGGGTTAATGCCGCCCAAAACCAGGCTCGGGCGGCTGACAAGGCCAGACTGCCCGGGGTAACGCTGTCTGCTGAACTGTTCCGGTCCGGTACACGGCTGTCGGATATCTGCAGTGCCACAACCTACTGGGGCCTTTTGGGCTCGGTGTTCCAGCCGCTGTTCCAGGGCGGACGCCTGCGGGATGAAGCCCGGGCCGGGCACCTCCAGGCCGATGCCGCCATCCAGGACCTTCATGCCATTGTGTTGCAGGCATTGTCCGAAGTAGAGAATGCACTCACTCTGGAAAAGGAGCTGGCCGTTCAGGCAAAGGCCCTTGAGATCGCCGCCGTTGAGTCTGAAAACAGCAGCCACTACTTTTTTGGCCGGTACCGCCAGGGTTTAGACAACATCCAGACTCTGCTCATTGCCAGGGAGCAGGAGATTTCCGTGAAACTGCGGCTGAACCAGGCCCGTGCTGACCGGCTGAGCAACAGGGTAAATCTGGCGATAGCACTCGGCACAAGCCTTTGAAGACAATAGGTTATATATGAAAAAAATGGTTCAAACGCTTACGGGGAAATGGGCGGTTTTTATCGTTACCGCCCTGGTATGTACTGCAGGTGCTTTTATTTTCCTGGAATCAAAACCTGCCACAGATGGGTTGCACGAGGATACGGCTCCGCAGCTTTCGGGTATGCCCGTGACGGTTCAAACTGTATCCGGTTTAGCCTATCCGGCACGGATTACCGCACTGGGGGAAGTAAAACCTTTGTGGCAATCCATCATAAAAAGCCGGATTGACGGCCCCATTGTCTATCTTAATCCCAAACTTCAGCCGGGCAGCCGGGTAAAAAAAGGGGAAACTCTGGTAAAAATAGAAGAAACGGCCTACCAGGCCCAGGTCAGCGAGGACAAAAAACGGGTGGCCCTGGCAGAAGTTGATCTGCTAAAAGAGGAACGCGAGGCAAAAGAAGCCCAAAGGAACTGGGAACGCTCAGGGTTAAAAGGTTCGCCAGCCCATGAGCTTGTACTGCGCAAGCCACAGCTCAATTCTGCCCGGGCAGGCCTTAATGCCGCACAAAAAGCTCTGGCGTTTTCCAAAACCCGGCTGTCATACACAAAAATCTGTGCCCCTTATGACGGAGTTATCGTTGAACGCCATGTCAATCCCGGAGAGTCTCTTTTAAGCGGGGATAAGGTTTTCACCCTTTACGGCATTGACACAGCCGAGGTGGCCGTCCATGTATCTGTCGAACAACTGATCCTATTAGGACTGAACCTTTCCAAGGGAAATAAGGAAAAAGACACCCCCTTGTCCGGCACGGACAAAAGTGTTGCCGCCCGCCTGGTATCCACCCAGCAAAACGCATCCTGGCAGGCCCGGGTGGTGAGAGACGGACAAAGGCTTGATTCCGGGTCCAGGCTGCAGACTCTGTTTCTCCAGGTAGCGCATCCCTTGACCCAGACTCCGCCCCTGCTGCCCGGCACCTTTGTCCGTGCCGAAATCACCGGCCACAAGGTTGCCGATCTTTTGTGTCTTCCGGAAACCGCACTCACCAAACAAGGTGTGGTATGGTTTGTGGACGGGGCCAACCGGCTTGAACCGGTTCATGCAAAGCCCGTCTTTTACGGCAATGGGGTGGTCTATATCCATGCCGGTGAAAAGAACAGCCAAAAGTCCGTAAGGGTTGCCGTTTCACCCAATGCAAGCTTTGCTGCAGGGCTTTTGGTCCAGCCAAAGCAAAAGGAAAGGGGGTAGGCCATGCATGCATTGTCAGCCTGGTTTACCAGGAATCCCGTGGCTGCCAATCTGTTGATGATCCTTGTTTTGATTGCAGGGCTTTTCACCTTGTTTTCCATCCGCATTGAGGGATTTCCGGCCCTGCCGGAGAACAGCATCACCGTGCAGACCACCTATCCCGGTGCCAGTGCTGAACAGGTGGACAGAGGCGTTTCCCGGAAAATTGAAAATGCCCTGGAAGGCATGCCGGGCGTTAAAAAGATCTCTTCCATATCCTATGAAGGGCTTTCCACGCTCACCATCCGCAAAACCGCCAAGTTTGATATGGACCGGTTTCAAAACGAGATCCAGTCCCGGGTGAACAGCATTTATAACCTGCCGAACCGGGCCGAACGTCCTTTGGTCTCCCGGAATGAATTCAATGTCATGGGCTTAATCGTCCAGGTGTACGGTGACACCGATGAGATCACGTTGCAGCAAACCGCCAGGCAGGTGAAAGAAGAACTGCTCTCCCATCCCAGGCTGACCCGCATCGAAGTGTTCGGCCGGAAACCTTATGAAATCCGCATTGAAGTGGATATGGACAAGCTTCGCTCCTACGACATGACTCTGGAAGAGGTGTCTTTGGCCATTAACCAGGCTTCTTTAGACTATTCCACCGGCACCATTGAGAGCAAAAGCGGAAAAGTGGTGATCCGGGCGGATAAACAAGCTTTTTCGTTTGAGGAATTTTCCAGTATCGGGGTGCGCACCTTAAGCAACGGCACACAAATTCTTGTAAAAGATATCGCAACGGTTGTGGACGGGTTTGAAACAGAACCCTTTTTTTCAAAGTTCCAGGGCAGCCCGTCCGTGGGCATGCTGATCTACACAGGGCAGAAAGGCGATCTTATTGCCGTTAACAAGGCGGCCCTGGATGTTATTGACAAAATTCGCCCCGGTCTGCCCAGGGGCATCAGGATCGACATCTGGGCGGAGCAGGCCACCTATATGAAGGATCGGCTCAAGCTTCTGGCCTCCAATGCCTGGCAGGGGCTTTTAATTGTGTTTCTGCTTCTGGCTTTGTTTCTCAATGTCAATCTGGCGGTCTGGGTGGCCATGGGGATTCCTATCTCCCTGGCCGGAGCCCTGTGTCTTATGGGCGAACGGTTTTTAAACTACTCTTTAAACGACATCACCACATTCGGCATGATTATTGTGCTGGGAATCCTTGTGGATGATGCCATCGTGGTGGGCGAAAGCGTGTTTGATGCCAGAAAAAAAAATACCGATCCGGTCGCGGGCACCATTGATGGTGTACACCGGGTCTCTACAGCCACGGTGTTTGGCTGTTTTACCACGGTTGCGTCCTTTTACCCTTTGCTTCTCATTGAAAATGAAATCGGTAAATTGTTTGCCAGTTTCTCAGTGGTGGTGATTATCTCGGTTATTGCCTCCATGCTGGAAAGCAAGCTGGTGCTGCCGGCTCACCTAGCTGCCATCTGCATAAATCAGGGCGCTTCAGAGACACCCAAGCGCCGGGGCCTGGCAATCAGGCTGTGGGACAGGGTGCAAAGCGCAGCATCCAGCCTGATGGATTTTGCCAATAACCGCATTTACCGCCCGGTGCTGAAAATCACCCTTGCCCATCGCTATGCCACCTTGGTTTTCCTTGTCGCTGTTGCAGCATGCGGCGTATCACTGATATTCAACGGTTGGATCAGGACCGTGTTTTTTCCTCAAGTGCCCGGGCAGATCATCACGGTTACCTTAAAAACCCGTTCCGGTTCACCAACCGACCTTACGGCAGCCCATATCTCCTTTATTGAAAAGCAGGCACAAGAACTCAACAAAAAGGCTATGGCTGAACTGAACACTGATAAACCGCCTATTGCACGGATCATGACAGCGGTAACAGGCAGCAACCAGGCTGAAATTTATGCGGAACTGCAACCCGAAACCCAAAGACAGCTTGAAACCATGGAGACCCTGAAGCGCTGGCGTAAACAGGTGGGAACCCTGGAAGGGGTGGAAACGCTGACCTTCAGTGGATCATTCGAAACCGGTGGCGGATTTGTTCTTGAACTGGGCGCAAAGGACCCTGCCGTGCTTAAGGATGCGGTGAACCGATTTGAAAAAGCCTTTGGCAACATTAAAGGGGTCCATGACATCCGGGACGACCTTAAACTTGGCAACCCAAGGCTGCGGCTGCACCTCAAACCCGAAGCCCGGCACTTAGGCCTTACAACCGCCGATCTTGCCGGCCAGATCGGAAATGCATTCGGCGGCCTGGAGGTCCAGCGGATTCAGCGGGGCACCGAAGAGGTCAAGGTGGTGGTGAAATACCGGGAGGATCGTCGCAGATATATCCGGGATCTTCTTTCCGCCCGAATACGCACCCACAACGGGCAATGGGTACCCTTGTCCCTGGTGGCCGACATTAAATCCGGGTACGTGCCTTCTGCCATTGTCCGCCAGGATAAAAAGCGGGTGGTCCAGGTCGAGGCCAACCTGGATAAAGAGGTTATCAGCGCAGAGGAAGCCTTGAGGCTGATCCAAAAAGATATCATCCCCGAATTGCAAAGGCTTTATCCCCAACTGACCGTCAAAGGCGCCGGAGAGCTTGAGGATATGGGAGAGATGAAAGGGGGCATGATCCGGGCGCTTGCCATGATCCTGATCTTGATTTACGCCCTGTTGGCTGTACCCTTGAAATCCTATTGGCAGCCCATTGTGATCATGTCCGTGATTCCCTTTGGGTTTGTGGGCGCCGTGATCGGGCACTGGGTTATGGGGTTTGACTTGAGCGTACTCTCCTTTTTCGGGATGCTGGCCGTCACAGGCGTGGTAGTCAATGACAGTCTTGTGCTGCTCTCACGGTATAATGATGTGAGCCAGGATTCGCCTTCTTGCTTTGAGGCGCTGATCATCGCAGGAAACAGTCGGTTCCGGGCCATCATTTTAACCACCCTGACCACGGTGTGCGGGCTTATGCCCTTGCTGTCCGAAACATCGGAGCAGGCCCAGTACTTGATTCCGGCGGCTATATCCCTGGCCTTTGGGGAGTTGTTTGCCACCCCTGTTACCCTGTTTATTGTCCCGATGCTGATCTATATGGGGCATGACGCCAAAGGGGCGGCAGGAAAATTAAAAAACTTGTTTCACCTGTTCCGGCACAAAAATCAGTGCCGTAAGGGGGGATTATCCGCCGGGGGCTCAACCTTGACCTTTCCCCGGCAGCAACGGTCCTCTGGGGTCGCACCAAGCAAACATATTGATAATATGATCAATAGTTGATGGGTTGGGTGCCTATAGAGGGCAATACAGCATTTTTTAGCCTGGAAAAGTGCGATATAGGAAAATAAAGTGGCAAGAGCGCATCGACATGTCATTTTCGGCCAGATTTATCACATTACTCAACTTCCGTTTCTCGTTGACAGATACAAGGCCTAAACAACAGGGGCTGCGATTTGGCTTTTACTTTCAACCATGAGCGTCAGACAAATAACACGCGCCGGGAAAAATTGAATTAGGGTACCACCCATATCGGCTCGTAATACAGATTGGTTCGATACCAAGCCTGTAAGTGAGAAAAACAGCCACCCATGATTTGTTACATCATCAAGCTTGTTTCCAGCTTTCAAATTACTGTCTGGCTTCTGCCTTTACCAGGAGGACCCGAATGAAAGCACCCCTCTCTATACTATAAGATCAAGCTGTTTTTTGAATTCCGACGGAGTCACGCCATATAAAACTTTAAATTTTTTATAGAAGTTCCCAATACTTGAAAATCCGCTTTCCAGTGCGGCTTCCGTAATACTTTTTTCTGTTTTCGAAAGTATTGCCCCTGCTGTCTGCAGCCTTCGCATGGTCATGTATTCAACAATACTGATGCTTGTGAATTTTCTAAATTCCCGAGTAAGCAAGCTTCTGGACATTCCGAACTCGGATGCGATCATATCAAGGCTGAGATGTTCTTCCAGATGGTCATCTATCCAACTGCAGATACGATCCACCTTGTCTCCATGGCGCCCCTGGCTGTCCATGTCGCCTGCTTCCTGGTTTTTGAAATGAATGGCCAGGATAAGACCGATTCTGCCCCAGATAATATCAAGGTCCTTTTTTTCTGTCTCCCCGAGAGCGTCCGGGATCTTGTCAAAAAGAGCTGAAAACTCACTGTTTTCTTCATGGTCGGAAAAAACCGCCGGGGTCTTTTTAATATTTTGGAGCCAGTTTGATAATGAGGAGGAAAGATGAATGGCAGAATCCGCAGCCGTAAGGCAAAGGATTTTTAAATCCGCCGACTCATCCTGTCCGAAAAGAAATCGATGCCTGTTTTCCGGCAGGATGAGGATGAAGCGGCCGTTCTGAAATGGAATATCCTGATTGTCAAAAATGATATGTCCCCGCCCTTTTCGGCAGTACAGCAACTCATATACCTCATGGGAATGCCACCCTAAAGATTCCTTAAGATTTAGCGTCATGCTCCAGTACATAATAAGTTACCCGATTCGATAATAATTGTAGCCAATAATGAAAGACCATACATAAGCATTCTGCTACCATGCTTTCATCATAGGGTATAAAATACCCGAAATGATAATTTATCAATTTTTAAATAATGGAGAATCAAAATGGCAGAACAGAACACACACGTTATCCACGCTTTTAGGCAGATGTGGGGCAACTACCCGGAATTGGCCCTTCTGCTGAACCAAAAACATGAGATCGTTGCCGTGAACAAAGTGGCCCAGGACCTTGGGATAGAACCCGGCATCAACTGCTTCTCCCTGAACGGGACAGACCGGATGTGCAAGGGGTGCAAAGCCCCGGTGATGCGCAAGCAAGGCAAAGCCCAAAGACAGGTGCTCCACAAAGACCCCCTTGGCGTTTTGGATTCATACTGGATCCCGGTGGAGGACAGTGACGGCCTTTACGTGCATTTCGCCAACAATATTACGCAATGGGCAGATCCCCAAAAAGTTTCCGGGACAAAAGACGCGTGACCCGGCTCAATAAGGGGTGACCTGACAATATAAAGAAAACATCCGGGGATGTTAATGCTTTATGCCTACGTCCCCGGACCACTTTATAAAAATTTCTAAGTAAAGAAATTTAAAATGGATAAACGCTTTTATGATTTCTCGGCTGACGAAGCTGACTACTCCATGAGAGCGGTAGTCTCAGTTTCTTCCGTACAGTCCTTTATTGGGCTCAAAGGCCAGACCAAATTAATTATTCAACACTCTGAAATCGCTTGCTTTTCCGGATTTTTGATTTAAGTAATGAGCAACACATGTGTCTATTATTGGTCGCCTTGGGCATGAATCCTCAAACCGCAATATGTTGGGGGCCACCGTTTCAGTCGCAAATTACATTTAATAGAACAATAAATTGATTTTCGATTTGAAAAGAGGGCCTGCTCGCTTGAAAAATATTGCACAACAGAACGCTGGAGAGGGATCAGGCTTACTGCGCGGCCTTTTTGGGGTTTGCTCACGAAACGGAAAAAATCGTACGCTAAGCCGTTCGGCTATTAGGAGATTTTCAGACAGGCGGCGTTTGCCAGCGTGGCTGTCGGTGACAGTGGAGCGGAATTTGGGGATACGCGGGTGTTACGGAAAGGGGCAAGTTCGGTGCCGTTTCTTTCGATCGTGGATCTATTTCAAACCGCAAATTCCTGCACGAAAGTCACCTGGAAACCTCCCAGCATTACTGGTCACGTGGAGGAACAGTAGGAGGGCCGGTAGGCGCTTCTCCATAAACTACATCCGCAGTCACCCACCTATCTTGAGAGGTTTGTAAATAATCAACGCCATTAATCTTTGGCCACCATCCTTGATCTTCTACGACAATTCCATTCCCAACAACTGGATTAGGATTAGTAGCGTCAATGTAAACAAAGTGAACCAGATGGGTAAACTTAGCCCATTTATCGGTATCGACCCAGAAAAACCAAGTGGGTCCCTGAATATCTCTAGCGCTTCCAGGATACGGCTGCCCTCCTATGTATTTGGGCTCAACTCTATCACCAGCTGAAAGCATTTGCTGTGGACCAAACGCCATATAATAGTCTTCATAATTTGGGTCTATTAACGTCGCGACCCTTGGGCAAAAACAAGGCTCTTATTTGTGCTTGCCGCCAGCCTGGCGTATCAGTTTGGCCTGGAATGGGGAGAGGTGCGCTCGCGTTCTTTCCGATTTGTGGTGATCGACGAGGCTTTCGGACGCGGTTCCGATGAATCGGCGCAATATGGCCTGCAGCTGTTTGGGCAACTCAACCTGCAGCTGCTGATCGTCACGCCGCTGCAGAAGATCCATATCATCGAGCCTTTTGTTGCCGGTGTCGGGTTTGTTCACAATGAAGACGGTCGCAACTCTGTCCTGCGCAACCTGAGCATTGAGGAATATCGGGCCGAAAAACAAAGGGTGCAAGCATGAGCTGGACCACGCCGACTGACCTCAAAGCCCAGGTGCAAAGGCTCTGGGATCGTGGCCTGCTGCTCGCCTGTTTATCCGGCGCTGCGTCGGTCTTTCCCAGGCGGCTGACGCTCAAAGGCCCTGATTCCCGGGAACTGAGCCAACGATTTTCCGAGGTGCGCGACTGGATCGCCCAATTGTCCGCGGCAGCCAGTCCCTATCGGATCGAATGGCGCAGAGTGAACCACCGGGTCCTTGGGGCCAATGAAATCCCCGCGGAAATTTGGATCGATACGCTGGAGAATGCGCTCGGAGTGATCGGTAAACGCAGGGCAGCGGAGCAGTTTGCAGCGTTGGTTGAACTGACCCGGGAGAGGCAGCCTGAACTGATTCCCTGGCTGGCAAAGCGTCCTCTGCGTGCTTTAGAATTGGCCTCAGACTGGCCGCGGCTACTGGCGATTTCCGCCTGGCTGCTCAAGCATCCTCGCCCCGCGATTTATCTGCGCCAGATAGATCTTCCGGGAGTTCATACCAAGTTGATCGAAGGGCATCGAGGCGTGCTGGCAGACCTGCTCGATCTTGTCTTGCCAGAGGAAGCAATTGATGCAACACACAAAGGCATTGGTGGATTTTGTCGCCGTTATGGGTTTCTGGATAAACCCTCAAGGGTGCGCTTTCGGCTGTTGGACCCGAATATATGGATGCTGCCAACGGAATCCGACCAGGATATCACCCTGACGCAGGCCTCCTTCTCATCACTTGACTTGCTGGTATCGAAAGTGTTCATTACCGAAAACGAGATCAACTTTCTGGCCTTCCCTGATGTGCCCGATTCAATGGTGATTTTCGGGGCAGGTTACGGCTTTGACAATCTCGCTGCCGCTCTCTGGTTGCAGCAGAAGGACATCTACTATTGGGGAGATATCGATACTCACGGCTTTGCTATTCTCAATCAGTTTCGAAAATTCTTTCCCCATAGCATATCCTTTCTCATGGATCGATATACGCTCCTTGAACATCGGCCTCTCTGGGGAGCAGAGGCGCAACCTGAAACGGCGAACCTCGCTCGATTGAACCCTGAGGAAAGCGCTCTTTTCGATCAGTTGCGCCATAACCATTGGGGTGAACGAATTCGGCTGGAGCAAGAGAGAATTGGTTTTGATTTCCTGCTTAAGGTTCTCCAGCGGCTGTGAAACTCAACTTTTTACGAATATTTGACAGTTGAACAAGGTGGACAGCCTTTCTCTGTGCCGTTACGACAAAATAGAAAACTTGGTCTCAGCCTTCCGATCAAACCGGCCGGAAAGAGGCGACAATCCATGCCACGGATCTGGTGAAAATGCAACGTAACGATATCGTTGGGGTTGCTTTCGGAAAGTAAAAGAAGAGGAAGTTATAGTGCGATTTTCGGTGTCCGGCTGAATTGCAAACCCGTCACCCTCGTCCGACAACTGGAAATCAAGGTAGAATTTGGTTTCTCTGCTCGGAGTAATGGGAAAGCTTGTAGGACAGTAGTTCGTTTTTAATATCAACACATTACGAGGTATTCGGGTTCAGAGACTGGTTTGCGGTAAGTCGGCATTCCCTCCACCATATAATACCTATAAAGCCAGAAGGTTATATCTTTTTAATTCATTCGGTAAATATGGGATTATTAAGATACTCCCTGTGCGATAAAGTGAGTTAGATCTATTCATGCGTTTTCTATGCTTTTGATTAATTCGTTTGCAATATTAGAACCTTCAATCCGCATGATACTCTCCTGGGCCCTTCCATAACTCAATAGGTTGATGCTGCCGTACCACACGATTTTTTGATCCATGATGGCAAATTTCTGGTGGATATTCGATTTATAAATGATGTTTATCCCGCTGCGGGTTAAGAGATCCAAAGCCTTTTGTAAAACAGGGTGATCCTTCTGTGGGAAATCCTCTTTCGGACGGGTCACGACGGTGATAAGGATGTGTTCCCCGATTGCAGTTTTCAAATGCTGTATCATTTGATGGGTTCGTCTTTGTCTTGCAAACGGACTTACGATCAGGATTTCTTTTTTGGCCGCAACAATATCCTGATTGAATACAGAAATAAAATTATCCTTATTGAATATAATATCCAGTGGGGTGTCCATAACTTCTTCCCCCTTGGCCTTATAACCCATTGAAGCGTATCCGTTCAGACGCCTTTGGTACATGTTCTCAAGCATCTTTATTTGGATGTCTACGTAATCATAGATCCGTACCTCTTTTTTCGTTTTGAATAGTCGGTGGAGTCTACCTGCATATTGCTGCAGTGTCCCTTTCCAGGATATCGGCATTGCTAAAAAAAGAGTGTCTAAGCGTGGTTCGTCAAAACCCTCACCGATAAAGTGACCTGTTGCTACCAGAACAATATTTTTATCGTCGGGGATGCTGGCGATACGCTCGAAGGCTTCCTGGGCTGACTTCCTCCCCATGCCACCAGTTAGAGCGATGACGTCCGGTATATTTTCTTCAATTCTTTTTGCAAGCCGCTCCACATGCGCCGTTCTAAGGGTCAGAGCAAGGCAGCTTCTGCCCTGACGATAGTTTCTGAGTACATCCTCGACTATCAACTGATTTCTGAAGTCGTTATCCATGATTTCGGAATATAATTCCTGAATGGATAGATCTTTTGAATCAGTGCCCAGAGGAACCCTTAAAGGAGTAAAACGGGGGATAATGTAATGATCAAATGGTCTAGTCTCCGCCTGTTTTTTGGGATCATCCCGATAGCGGATCGGGCCGCAATGCATAAACAGAATCGGGTGGTGCCCGTCTTTTCGTGTCGGTGTGGCGGTAAGGCCATAAATGTATTTCGCATGGGTTGTTTTCAAAATCTGCTCATAGGTGAATGCCGAGGCATGATGACATTCGTCGGCAATGACGAGACCATAATCATTGACGCATTCCTTGACCTCACCCTGCCTGCTGAGCGATTGCATTACCGCAATATCGATAATCCCACTCAGCGCATTTTTCCCACCACCTATTTGTCCGATAACGCTTTTCTTTTTCTTTCGTCCCCCCTTGGTAGTAGTAGTGATCTGTTCCTCCGGCAATGTTTCGTTGACTATGAGGAATTCCGATAGCCTTTCCTTCCATTGTAACAGCAAGTTGATCTTATCCACCAGTATCAACGTGTTGATTTTTTTCTCCGCAATCAGTTTGATTGCCACGACGGTTTTGCCAAAGGCTGTTGTGGCCGAAAGAATGCCGGTATCATGCTGGAGCAAATGCCTGAGGGCCTGGGCTTGTTCGTCTCTCAGACTGCCTTTGAATTTCACATCTATCCTGTTGCCACTAAAAGTTTTATTGATTATCCCGACATCGATCCCAAGTGTTTCGAGTTCATCAAGCAATTCCGGCTCGCACCCTCTGGGCAGGCAAAGGTATTCTTCTGTTTCATCCGCACAGGAGATGACCCTCGAATGTCCGTAAGCCGGCAAACGCATGACCTGCTGCCGATAAAACATCGGGTTTTTAAAAGACGCGAGACGCTTCAACCGATTGAGGGCCCTTTGGGAGATTCCGGCTTTAGGAACAAACAGCATGTTTGCTTTGACGATTTCGAGGCGATCCGGAAAATCGTCTTTCTCTAAGATTTTTTTCGGATGCCGGATTTCCCATGGCTTTTCTTCTTCTTCGTTGATCTTTAAATTACCTAACTCATTCCCATGGGAAAGTACTGAGATAAGATCTTCTAATCGGTTTTCTGAGATTATTTGAATCGAGGAAAGGAATTCCCATTGGTCACTATGCGATTGAAATTTATCGTCGATAAATTCACTGTTTGATTTTTCCCTGGCTACTTTTTGCAACGGCAGTGCAATCAGGCTCCCCAAACCGCCCTTGGGCATAGTGTCCTGGCTCGGAAACAACCTGTCATAGGACTGGAATTTTATTTCATGTCTTTTGTCCATTGTGCAGGTAAGCAAGGCTGTACCGAATTTCCGTGCAAGAACGGCAGAAATTGGATTTTCAAAGAAAAACCAAGCATGACCACCAACACCGGAACGTGAACGTTCAATCGCCAGAGGGATCTCGAACTCGTTGCAAACATCCCATACCGCGGATACATCTTTTTGCCAGTCCGCCTCATCGAAGTCTATTGCCAGAAAGCAACATGTTTCATCCGGCAACATGGGATAGATGCCGACGACAGTATTTCCTCTGAGATGATCCTCAATGGCATTCTCATCCAATACGGCATATGATTTATTTTTGCATTTTGAGCAGGAAATTTTGGGCTTCCCGCATACCCTCGGCTGCCATTGATTCAGACAGACCGGTGCGTACCCCGACGTTCCTTTATTTTTATTTTCCCATCGTCTTGCATAGACATCCTTACGACCTTTGAATAGGGACATAAACAGGCGAATTTTCGAAGTTGAATCCGAGGTGCTGTCAATATTTATAAGAGGCTTTATATCATTCGATTCACCATCAGGCACAAATTCCATCTGAATTGCTTGGGTAGTGTTTCGTAGGGCTTGTGCTTCCTGCAGTTCGAGTTTGGCTTTCAATCGACGGTTTTCTCGTTTTAATTGATCTACTTGTTCTAATAGGGAGTTATACTTATTGAATAATTCTTGATACTCCATGATTATCCCCATGGACCTGGAGCAGACCATTTTGAAGGAGGTGATTTGTCCGACATCAGTGACGATGTAATGGGGCCGATAAAATCCTTCACTTGCTTGACGATCTCTTCAAACTTTTCAGGAATGTGATCTTGTCTGAGTTTTTTCCGGAAAGCATTCCATTGGGCATGTTTGGCTGAGATGAACTCATCAGAAAAGGCAACTATGTTGACTGGTAAAGAAGTCCCGCGTTGTTCAAGTGTCAACTTTATGGCTTCCGATAGCTCCCTTCCTTCAAAGCAAAAATGGCGGGAGAGCAACCAGATGTCATGAAAATCCTTCATCCGGCTATTCAACTCACGATGTTTCAGCATTGCTTCAAATTTCTCAGCAATCAAACTCTCACGACTGTAACACAGCAACCGCGGCGAGGGAAATTCCAACATGGAGGGGATTTCAGTTTCTTCAGGCACGGGATAAACAACATCGCCAAATCCGATATCAATTTGCATATTCAGCGACATTGTATCTAACTTTGCAGGGAAGCAGATTCTTACACCTTGATATTCAGCCTCTTCGGCAATCCTTTCAGCTGTTATCTGTTCAGCGAAATAAATTAGGCCATCCGGCTCAATCTCAATAGATAATATATCCTCTACGATGGACGTAAGCTGTGAGATATCATTGTTTGTCCTGCCAAGCAGGTCAATGTCCATCGTCGATCTGATTTCGGGAGCCTGCCAAATTCGAAGCATCAGGGCCCCTTTTAGAATAAATCGATTCGCATGGTGAGATAGGGAAAGGCGATATAGAAACCGTTCCATGGCATAATATTGAACAAGTTCATTAAAAGGACGGCTATCAGCCCTTGATTTATTTAGCAGTTTTTGCCTTACAGATGCCGCGACATTTTTCGGTGGTCTTTTGGTCAAATCATTGCCTCCAGATAGGGCGTCATAATTTTTTTTACGCGGCATACCTCGGAAAACATAAGTAGCTTTTCCAGATCGAATTTTTTTCGCGATTTGTATAGCTTGATCGCTTCAAGGACAACATCCATTCCAATTTTGTTTCTGAATTTGAAGCAGTCCGCAAGGGTCTTTTCCGGGGTGTAGACTTTTACAGACGCACCATCAATGACATGTCTTTCGATTCCGATGTTGTATGCTTCATTAGAGAAACGATGGACTTGAATTGGAGGATAGTCGATTGACGGTATTCTCGAGTTTCTAGGTACGGCCATGTAAACTGAGTGTGGAATCTCGGTTGTGATATTGTGATACGACAGGGCGGAAATGAGACAAATGACGGCATTGGGGTACCGAAGGCTTACGGTCACTATGTCCGGGTTAGATATCGGAGGCAGTTCCTTCAACCGGTAAACGCCTCTGCTTACTTGCTCGATAATTCTCTTGTCTCTGAGCACATACAGCATATAGCGCGTAATACCATGTGCGATGGCCTCGCTCATTCGAAGTTGACCACCATTTCTACGGAATATCTCTATCGGGTCCTTTTTCATTTATACACAGACAAAATGTTTCCATTTGTTGATAAGTGGATACATTTTGTCTGATCACCGTTTAAAAATCAAGGGAAATATTTGAAATTCAATCTTTTGCCAAGTGGAAAGACCACCCGAGTCATGGGGATATGTAGGATTACCCTCTGCTTGCTGATGGAACGGTTACTATCAAAGCAGATATTCAGTAAACATTCGGTAAACCGCTGCAAACCATTGTGGCTGTAAGGACCAATGCAGGTTCGACTCCCGCCGCCTCCACCAAAATTCAATTGATAACCCGTCTCTCCGGGATCATCCCCCGGGGCGACGGGTTTTCTTTTTGCCCTTATATTCAAGGTGTTTGGCGTTTTTTGCGTTTTTCAAGACCATTCTCTGATCACCTGATTTTTCCCATTTACCCGCCCTTCATTCTCTGTTTGGCCCCTGGTTCTCCGCTTTGTTCGGACCTGGTCCGAAACGCGTCCGGAAAGCTATATCCTTGCCCTGCAAGGCTTTTCGCGAAATCGGCATTTCAGGTGGTTGCGTTAAGTCCGCATTCGGTGTTGCAACCGGCCTTATCTTTCGAACTTGCAATGCACTGATCTGAAAAGAAACAGAATTAGCATAGGTTTCCAACAAAAATAAGGAATATCGGGTGACTACCATATTGGTTGTAGATGATGAACCTAAATTGCGGATGATTTTTCGCAAAATTTTCGAGCATGCCGGTTATGACTTATTGGAGGCCGCCCATGGCGACGAAGGACTTGATATGTATCAACACCATTCACCCATCTTCCGGAGTTTAGGCAGACTAACAGTCACCTGTGTCCACCTTCCTAATTGGCTGTCAAATTCCACTTTGCCACCATGAAGTTCAACTATCCGTTTGACGATGGCCAACCCCAGACCGGAGCCGCCGTGGCGAAGTGCCCTTGATTGATCCACCCTGTAGAATTGATCGAACACCTTGGGGATTTCTGCTTCAGGAACGCCTGGTCCTGTGTTGCTTATGGTTATTGTCGGACCAGCTTCGGATTGATCGCCGACGATCATGATTTGCCCGCCATCCATATTATATTTGACAGCGTTATCCAGGATGCTGGAAAAAGTCCTGTTCAGTTTCTCTGCGTCTCCTTCGACTTCTATCCGCTCTGGAAGAGTTGCATTGATACGAATGTTGCGTGGTTCAGCTAAGAAGCGGTAATCGGCGATCAAATCATCCAGTATATCTGCCAGATTTATCGGATCTTTTTTTGCAGCAGCCTCGATTTCAAGGGATGAGAGATCCAAGATGCTTTTTACAAGCCGTTCCATGCGCAGTACCTGTTCCGTCATGCGCTCATGGCTTTCCGCTTGCGGGTCAGGGCTGGCTGCGTTCAGGCCCGAGCGTATTTCATCCAGCGCCAATCGTATCATGGTCAGGGGGGTTTTCAGTTCATGGGAGGCGTCGGCGAGTAGTCTTTTTTGACGAAAAAAGGCGTACTGTAAGCGGTCGAAAACCTTATTGAGGGTTTGTGCCAGCACATTGAACTCGTCGCGGCCACTGGATACCGGCATCCTTCGATCCAAATGTTTTTCGCTGATATCCCGGGCCTGGTCGTTAATAATCCGGACGGGTTTAAGGATGAATCCGGCCACAAAATAACTGATCCCCATCAGCAAAAGACCCGAAAGGACAAGGCCGCTGACAACGCCGGTCATGGTGTCCCAGAACTCTTCTTCCAGATTTTCAACAGGGCGCCCAACGCAAGCAAGAAACATTCTATCATTAAGTGAAATTCTGGATTCCCGCACGCGAAAGGTGACCTTATTTTGGCGGTTTTGCCCCAGATCGATTTTTCCCCGGGGGATAGTAACGCTGACGGTAGAACCCAATTCCGAAGCCGGATGAGGGATTTCGAACAGCTTGGCCAAGTCGGAACGATAGACTGATTTGCCGGAATCCTGATCCTTGATTTCCAACCAGTAGCGTTCATCGCTGATCGACCATTGTGTATCCGAACCATTTTTCTCGTCGCGTCTTAATACAGCCTGAACAGCCCTCCGGGCGGTGGATTGCAGATCAGCGTCAATAAGATGAAACGGCTGTTCCAGCATTTCCCACAATATGATGCCGGAAAACAACAGGCTGGAAATAAAACCGGCCGCCGTGATCAAGAGGGTGATTTTATACCGAACGGTCATTCCGTCTCATCCTTGACAATGTAACCGACCCCGCGAATGGTTCGGATGATGGTACTGTGGCCGGCGTCTCCGATCTTTTTTCGCAGGTTCTTGATATGAACATCCATGAAATTGGACATGCTGAAAGGATCGAAGGCGTCTCCCCATACATGTTCGGCCAGGCTGAAGCGCGAAACGGCCCTGTTCTTGTTATAGAGCAGAAATTCCAGGATGGAAAATTCCCTGGCGGTCAGTTCCACCGGCTCGCCTGCCTTGACGACTTCGCGGCTTACCGTATCAAGTCGCAGATCCTTGATCTGCAGTACAGAATCCGTTTGCCCACCGGAGCGCCTGAACAATGCGCGGGCACGTGCCAGCAACTCATCCAGCGAAAATGGCTTGGCCAGATAGTCGTCCGCGCCGAGATCGAGCCCTTTGATCTTGTCATCGATGTCACCTTTGGCGGTCAGCATGAGAACCGGTGTGGCGATACCCGCTTTCCGGATTTCACGAAGAACTGACAGCCCATCCTGTTTAGGCAGCATGACATCGAGTATAATCAAATCGACCGGGATCTCGAACAGTTTATCCAAAGCCTCTTCACCATCAACGGCAGTTTCGACCATATAGCGCTGGCCTTCAAACGCCAACTTGAGTTGATTCAACAATGTCTGTTCATCATCGACGATCAATATTCGCATCTCGTCACCATGGGAATAACCGAATAGGCCGACAGCATCATTTTTGTCATCAGAGCATTGTTTATCTGATAATTCAATAAAATAGGCTTTTTAAACCTTAGTCCCCAAAAAATACAAGGCCAACAAAATCAACAGGCTGGCAATGACATTGATCAAAAGCAAGCAGGAAGGTATCCGCAGCCGCCTATCGGAAAATTAATGATGTACAAAGGACACGGTAGTGAAAGACAGCGCGAAGAACAATCCCGCCGGCCCGAAATAGCCCAGGGCTTTCCGGGAGACATGCAGGGGGATATTGTATTCAGGATCGTTGTCATTAAGGCACCTGTAAAAGCCGTCGCTGTCGCCACGCTTTCAGGACAATACACAACAACGATAGTGTCGCAAAGCTCGCCCCAGCATAGAAGGTGAAGGATGCGCCAAAGCGGTCCCACAACAGCCCTGCGGCGGCACTTGCCATCAACATGGCGATGCCGCTGACCAGGTTGAAAAAGCCATAGGCCGTGCCGCGCAGATCCATCGGAGCCGTATTGGCAACCATCGTGGCAAGCAATCCCTGGGTAATCCCCATATGAAGGCCCCACAAGGACGCACCGGCGGCGATGGTAAGCCAATGGTCGTTTGCGGCCAAAACCAGATCGGCTGCTATCAGAACCATCAAGCCCAGCGACAGCAGTGTGGCGTGATTCATTCGATCCGACAGCCGGCCAAACGGATAGGCTGATCCCGAATAGACCACGTTCATGCCCACCATCACCAGAGGAACGCAGGCGACCGGGATTCCTGCCTGTTGGGCACGAAGCACCAGGAATGCTTCACTGAATCGCGCCAACGTGAATACTGCGCCGATGCCGACCACCCACCAGTATGCACCGCTCAGGCGTTTTAGGTTTTCACGACGAATCGGATTGGTGCGCGTCTCGCCGACGTTCTGCGCCGGTTCGCGTACGCCGAACAGCAGCAGGGAGACGGCGAATACGCCCGGGATAAAGGCGACCCAAAATACGGCCCTGAAGTTATTGGCCCAGAGCAGCATCAGGCCGACCGCCAGCAGAGGTCCAAGGAGCGCGCCTACCGTGTCGAGCGATTGGCGCAGGCCGAACGCCGCGCCGCGTGCCTCGGCTGGCGCGATATCCGCCACCAACGCATCCCGCGGGGCTCCCCGCACCCCTTTTCCGACACGGTCCACCAAACGCGCCGAAAGGACAACGCCTGCGCTCGCAGCGATAGCAAACAACGGCTTGGTCAATGCACCCAATGCATATCCGAATACAGCCAGAGCCTTGCGCCTGCCCAGATAGTCGCTCAGTGCACCGGAGAAGACTTTGACGATGAGGGCTGTGGACTCGGCCAGTCCTTCGATCAGGCCCACCATGAGAGCGCTCGCGCCCAAAGTACCGACCAGGAACATGGGGAGCAGGCTGTGGATCATCTCGGACGAGATGTCCATGAACATACTCACCATGCCGAGCACCCAGATGCTGGCCGGAATATGCTTGAGCGGCGTGTTTGTTCTCATTGGCTGCGATAACTCCTAAATCATTCTGGAACGGTGTTGCCGATGGCGCCAGTAAAAAACACAAGAACGCTGCATCCAACAGCCAGGATCAAAGCGATCCAATTTTCCTATTTCCATGACGCCGTCTTATTTTATTAAACACAATCAGGCTGATGATCAATAAAGGTTTTCATGGTGACACCTCCTGAGTTTCGGGCCGGTCCCGGCCGGTGTGACGCATGTATAGTTCCTCTAAGTTTGATGCTTCGGAATGAATTTCCATAATTTTGCAGCCGCGCCGCCACATCTCGCCCCAGAGGGCGGAAGGACCTTTGGATGGTAACGCGTGTGTCACACCAGTGACAACGCGACCCGATCGGCTTTCGGAGATAAGAAGGGCCGCGCTGGTCTGGTTAGTCCTCGTGATCCCGGTCGCCCTGATCGCCGTATTCGTGATCCTCTTCATCCGCTTTATCCTTGTCCATGGATAGGATCTTTCCCGAACCAGCATCGATCTTCACATCAACAATGGCTTTGTCGGCGGTCACCACCTCGACGCCGTACACCAGAAAACCGTTTTCGTTCTCGAGTTCCGTTTTCAAAATTTGGCCTTGAACCGAGGCCTGGGCGTTCTGAACGGCCTCGCCCATCGAAATTTTGGCCATCGAGGGAAATTCGGCTTCAGACTGCTCATCGATCCGTATGGTGCCATTACGGATGTCATTGTCATCCGATTCCGCAAAACTTACCCCGGTGATTGCAATACCGATGACTAAAGCGCCGGTTCCAATAACAGCAATCCATTTCTTCTTCATGATGATACCTCCTATTGTCAGGTTTTTTGGCAGTCACATCGCTAAGATGACGACGTCTTACTCCTGCCGTTTGGCAAAACCATATAACGCCATCATGAAGAGAGCATGAATTTGAAAGTGCTGGATCGCTTTTTTTAGGAGTTTTTTGTCGGGTTAAAGGCAAGTACGTAGGAATATCATCTGCTGAAAGCAAGGGCTGCAGCAATCACCAGGGCTGATGCTTGTCTATCCTATCTGTTTGTTTAGCGGCGGCAATTCCCCTTCATTAATTTTGCACCAAACATGCAAGAATACCTCAATTAATGAAGAAAATTCCTTTGGCTTTATGCATACAGCGGAGATTATCACGTCACCATGGAATAAATAATCAGCATAGCCGTCTTTTGCCCATTTTGCCATAGAGCTTTTTCCGAAATAGGGTATATCAATTTTCGTAACTGCACCAAATTTTCCATAAATTTCAGAACCGAAATTATTTGAAGCGGCCTTTCCGATATACAAAACATTCGATTCACTATCTGAGAAGATATAGATGCCACTCTGTTTTGAATAGCCTTTACAAGGGACTTCATCGCGAAACCACTCCTTGAAGGGCTTTTTTGAGGTGTTCAATATTTCATAAGCAAAAGACATATTAGCAAGCCCTGTATTGATCGAATTGGCAAATTGTTCAATTTGAGAAAAGGCAGCCGTTACTTTCATTGCCGAGTCCTTTCGTTTTGATTCGATCTATCTCATTTTTTCAGGAATGATTGCAGGCTTAGCCGCTTCGGCATATTGGCCTAAGCCATATTTCAGCTCAAAATCACCAATCCAATCCTGATGTTTATCTGACCTTTTATTGACCCGACCAGCTTTTGAATGCTGATCGACACAATTTGATTCTTGTATTGATCTGGAACGAATTCCATCAAGAATGGCATACGGCCCCGTTTCTCTACGGCATTCACCGCATACAATACCTATCGGCAGACGATTATGAAATCGCTGCTGATCCTCTGCATTTTGGAAAATGTGGGCATCCCCAAAAACTTTTACCCTGGCGTGGACCCTTCTTTATTTCTCTGAGAACCATGGGAGTGCCGCATTTTGGGCATAGATGGTGGTTCAATTTTTCATTAACAATGCTTTTAACATGCTTGACGTGTTCACAATGTGTTTTGAAAGATCGAGTCAGCCTGCCAGTTTCAATGTTATCCAAGATTTTTGCAACTTCCTCATCAGAAATAACCTGCTGTTTTTTTGATTTAATGTACCGGAGATAACCGCCACCGTGGGTCACATTATCCGGCATTTCTGTTTTGAACTTGCTCTTCCCGATAAAAGCCACAACTGAATGGATTTGCTGACCAGATAGCCCAAGTGCAGATTTCAGCGTTTCAACATGCTTATAGTTTTGGTGAAGTGGATTTTGAAATTTATTCGAATGCCGGTAAATTTTTTGAGTCCACATTCGCTGGTTACGGTTCCCGAATATCCAGCCTTTCATATTTTTTGTCTCAATGACAAAGACGCCGTACTTTGAAACGAGGATGTGATCAATTTGGGTTGTCCCATCCTCGGTTGGCAGTGTTACATTTTTGATGAGGTGGTACTCATCTTTATTCAGTGTGAATTTGGCTGAAATGTTCACAAGGAACTCACCAGCAGCACCCTTAAACCAAGGAGTTTTAAAAAAGGTGATTAGTGCAATAATCGGGATAACAAACCAAAAATTCGAAAAAAATTGACCGATAAAAGGCGTTAGATCCATCCATCCGCATCCTCTGTTTTGAAATGGTTATCTGGAATACCAGCAAGAAATGGACCATCTTTAATTCACATTATATTTAGATAGTTATGAAATCGGAGAGGTTTGAAGCCTGCGAATTCTGACAAAAAATGAAACCAGATGTGCCCAAAATTGGTTCAACAGGCTGATAATATTTTCGTTTTTATTTCAGCTTCAATAACTATGGAGATCTCAGGCCACAACCACATGTCGTCTGGCCCTTCGCCAAACCCCTTTTCAGGTCTCGACCCCTTGGCTCCAAGCAGCGAGGCTAAGTCGCAAACTGCCTGTTTGATGATTCCCCTGGCGACAAGGTATGGGAAAGCTTCGTCTTGAGATCTTGGATGAATGCAATTGCACCGCCAGGCAGGTACGGGTAGGTAGTCACAATTTTGGCTTTATTTGCGCCGACCACAACATCTTGAGGTTGCCACTATCGGCCCAACAATCCAAATAGTACCAAGCGGTTTTGTGTTTTGACATGCCGGGATTTTTATTTTAATCCAATCTTGCATAGATGATGATGGTTTTCCGGTGCTGCGATTATAGGTGGCAAGCTTTAATAATGATTGGCGAAATCGCATAGAGTGGGTTCCCCGGTGATATTTTGGAAGCGGAGTAAAAGATGAGCGTTGAGAGCTTTTTTCTGAAGTTGTCTTTAAATCAGCTCACACGAACGGTTGCCTTAAGTGAACGCCAAAAAATGGCCGCGCAAGAGCTTTTAAAAAAATATGGACCCGTTCTGAATCACCTTATCGATGTTGTGTTCATAACTGATATAGAAGGTCACTTTTTGTTTGTGAACAAGGCCAGCCAGAAAAGAACCGGGATACCAACGGAGGCTTTGATCGGTCGGCATTTTTCGAAAATAGTTGATCCGAATTACCAGGAATATGCACAACGCATTTTCCAGAAAGCCTTGCGCGGGGAGAAATTAGTCCCGGCGATTGAGATTGAGAGACAGACTGAGTTTGGAGAAAAAGTCACTGTAGAGATTAATTTGAGTGCCCTCTCTGAAAACAATATTGTGGCGGGTTTAATGGGTGTCGCCCGTGATGTAACCGACCGCAAGCTCGCTCAGGAAGAGGTTAAAAAAGCTCGTGATGAATTGGAAAGGCGTGTGCAGCAACGGACTGCAGAGCTGCAAAAAGCAAACGAGCTGTTGACCAGGCAGATTGATGAACGAATACAGGCTGAGAAAAAACTAAAGGAAAGCGAGGAAAAATACAGAGGTCTTTTTGAAAACTCCGGTGATGCGATTTTTATTGTGGACATTGAAACCGGAAAAATCCTGGATGCCAACCGGCAGGCAGAACAACTCACCGGACGCACCAGACAAGAGATCATCGGCATGCACCAATCCCAACTGCATCCTTCTCAGGATTTTGCCTATTACACCCGGAAATTTCAAAAACACATAGCAGACAAACTGGTATTCGATCTGGAGGCGGAAGTCGTTCAGAAAAATGGCAGCAATGTTCCTGTTTTTATAAACTCAAACCTGATTGACCTTCTGGGGAAAAGGGTCATACAGGGAATATACAGGGATATAAGCAAGGAAAAGCTAATATCGGATTTAAAAGGGGAGCTCAAGGATAGAAAGTTGGTAAACAGAGCCAAGGCTATCGTAGCAGAACACTATAAAATCAATGATAGCGATGCATTAAAGTTGTTGCAGCGCGAAAGTCGAAGGCAAAACCGGAAACTCAAAGATATGGCCCAGGTGGTTATATCATCGAAATTCATTCTGGGTTAAAAATTTAGCTGTTATTTTTTTAAAATTTGTGATACCCGGATTTAAGGATACTCTAAGTCCAAGGCAGCCAATAAGGCCCGCGGCAGGTATCATCAGGGTTCATGATTGACCCGCCCCGTATTGGGGACCAACAAATACAATATTAATCTTTAAGGTTGCTCTAAGTCCGCTCTGCTGACCCGCCCCCGTGGGAAGAACCAGAGGGCCGGCAATCGATAAAGAAGGGTTCTAAAGACCCTCAAAGGACACCATGGCTGTGTCCGTTGAGGGTCTTTTTTTTTCGGCTGTCCAGTTTTGGTTAAACGGCTTGTATGTATTTGGTATTGTAGAAAATTTGCAAAGTATGGAGTCTAACGCTCAACTTTCGGGGGCATCTACTCTTTAATGTTGATAACGGTGGGTGCTTGCTCGTTGAAGGGTGGCGAAACTCAAAAAATACCAGATTTTCAGGGTTAGATCTAAAAGGAGGATGCTATGAAAAAAGTCAAATTCGGATATCTTGGACTGCTTATGATACTATTGGCATTATTCGTCATCAACTGCGGGGGAGGCAGCAGCGATGATGACAATTCAGGTTCCAGTGTCGATCCGGGCACCCCGGGTTACACTGAACTCGGTTGTGGCACAGACGTATTCGAGGAGTATGCAACCGAGAATAATGTTAAAGGAAGAGTGCTGGACATTGACGCGCTTAATAACCGGAAGTTATTGGTGTTAAACACTTCTGTGCAAGAAGGAATAATCCAGAGAGTATCTGGAACCAGTGTGAATGAATATGCAAGCGAACTCGGGGTGACCGTGGGGCTGAGCGGCTCCTACAAGTGGTTTTCCGCCAGCATCAAAACCGCTTTCACTGATAATACTTACAGGATGTCGCAATACTCCTATGTCACCTTGATGGAGCGGCATTACAAGAATTCATTGAAGATCGTAAATACAAGCTGGGATGCAGATTCTCTTTTTAGCTATCTGACAAATGAAGCGGACATGGCCATCAATAATACCGACCCTCAGAAGGACTGGACACCGGAGCAGGTCATCTCTACATTCGGCACCCACGTGATGGTGGGGATCTTTACCGGAGCACGCCTGGATTACAATCTCTCGATTAGCATCACCGATGCCTATCACCAGACGTATCTTCAGTCATACGCAGAGATGAAAGCGAACTTGAAGTTCGCATCAGCTTCATTCAGCGCTGGAATGGATCAGTCCACTTATAATGCGATGAGCACCTATGAACAGCGCGAGAATATTCTAGCCAAGGGAGGAAATGAACAGTATGCTCGACCAGGAGATGATGCAGACTATAATACGTGGAAGGATTCCATCGATTCAAATCCTGCATTTGTCGGCATTATCAAAAACGCTCTCGTTCCAATCTGGGCATTTGCGGATGACCCCGCAAGGATGGCCGCCATTGAAAACTACTATATGGAATACGCCCTTGGAAAGGACACCGACTTCACGCCGCTGCCCATTCACAGCTCCTTCGATGCCTACGATGATCCAGAAGACTGGACTGCACCCAACGCCGGCGGCTTCAATTGGCACCTCCAAGACAATCCGTCGCCTTATGATGGGCACATCGAAGGAATAGACGGCGCTTCAAGCCCCTGGTGGTTTCAGGCCAATACCAATTATACCGGCGACATGCAGGGATTCTACGGAGGCGAACTTTCCTACTGGTTTAGATGGAGAAGTGCGGCGGTTAGCGAGTGTGCATTCAGGGGGAAAAACCAGTATTACTATCAAGATTTATGGAGACCTGATGTAGAGATCAAAGGATTGGACGGCACGCAAATTGGATATTTCTTTCCTGATCCAAACGCGCCCGTCTCTCCCCCGGGAGCTGACGGAGACGTTGCCTATTTTGGCGCTCCGGATTACTACAACAATGGGCTATATTACTACGATCCTCTATGGCGTCGATATGCTCTGCCGCTGGCAGAGTATTACGGAAAGGTGGGCGAGTACGCTTACGGATGGGTAAAGAAAACCTCTACCGCGCCGTATGACACTGCCGCCACCGAAGAAGAGATCCTCGGGGTACTGCAGGGCGTTGATTATGTGCGCATCAGGGGGGAATACTGCTTCGGGGCCGATGACAGAGGTATGCTTGATGAAGTCTGGCTGATGGCTCCCAACCCGTAGTCGACTTATTGAAGAGCATTGGCAACCGGAATGCAGGGGAAAGATCACTTGCTGCATAGGCAGGTATCGGCTACCAATCATCCGATTGGAACCATTGAGCGCTATATTAAAGGAGAATCGCCCAAATCAATATACACAGACCTCAAACAGTGCGGTGACATTGCTGCCGGACACTTCGCTGTTTTCCAATATGTATATATGTAAAGAGGTGGTGCCCTCTTCCATGATCGAGGGGACCCGGTCATCGCTGTCGGACCCGTTGATGTTCGAGTTGGATCAGGAACCCGAGGTCCCGCTGGACGACGTGGTGGAGGTCAGCAACTGTGTCGCGGCACGGAACTGCTTGAGCGAACATGTCCAAAGACCCAAAACGGCATCTTTGGCAGGTTTGTTCTTGTTTTTGTATTAGCCGGTTAAACAGATTCCAACACGGCAACAACATCAACGTGCTCACTCGCATGTTGAATGCGTCAAACAAGGCCTTTCAAAACATGGCACACAAGACCATTTTATAGATTTCGGAAATGCTCTATGCAGATAGAGTGGCCAGTGACAGTGAAATGACTAACGGTGAGGAACTCGATCGAAGGGATGAAAACGTTCCACGCGTGAGACATGGACAAAACGGTCTGTTAGTCATGGCCGGATGTTTTGTCCGGCCTTTGCTTGGACGCCTTATCGATATCGATAATTTTTTCCCCGTCGACATACGCTTTAGTGGCATATTGGGAGATATTATGAAATTTATGGATAATCTTTCGCATTTCTTCGACATTCTTTCTCAAGAGATAGTATAATTTGATTTTGCGTTGATCCGCATCTGAGGCGGGCGCCAATTTTTCGGTACTGGTTAACACTACCTGTAGCGGATTATTAAGTTCATGTCCGATAGCTCCAGCTATCTCCAGAACCGAGAGTAATTTTTCTTTGTCCAGACGCTCATTTTCAGCCTGCTTGACTTTGGAGATATCCATGAAATAGCAAATTGCCGCGCGACTGCCCTGGTATTGGATGGAGGTGGCGGTTTCCAGGATCCATTTGGGGTTTCCCTTTTTGTCGTCGATCAGAAATTCATAGGGAAATTGGCGCACCCCTTTTAACATTGAGATGCAGTTCTCCTTGACCTGCTTTCTGTGCTGGGGTTGAACGATATGCAGCGGTTCGGTTCCGATCAGTTCTTCCTCACCGTATCCTGAAATGCGCATGAACTCAGGATTGACATACCTGAAGCGGGCATTTTGGACGATGTAGCCGCCGATGGGGGAGTTGTTCAGACTCCGTTCGAGCTCTTTTTCCACTTGGTGGCGCCAGGTGTTGTCCCGAATAAATCCCTCAACGGCCACCGGTGCACCATCGGGGTCGCGTACCACGCTCCATCGGTCGTGCATCACACGAATGGAACCGTCGTCCGCCAGCAAACGATATTCGGTTTCCCCTGTGGTATTTGGGGGGTTGAACGACAACGCCCTGGCCTCCTTGACCTTGGCACGATCGTCAGGATGGATATGCAGGAGAACGCTCTTCGGGGATAGAACTTTCACCCCGCTTTCATTGATCGAATACAGTGATAAAAACAGCTTGTTGAAAAATGAGAAGGTTCGTGATTCGATATCGAATTGATAGATGGCATCCTGGGATCGGTCTGCAAGCTGCTTGAATTCCTCCGACAACAGGCGGATAATGCTGTTGCCCTGCTTTTCGGAGTCCGTCAATTCATGCGCCAACTCCTTGATCCGGGCTTCCAATTCTTCATAGGTGGGCTTGGCTGCCATCTCAACATCCTTCAAAAAAGCAGTTCAAAAAGGTTCCTGCAAAAATGCTGCTTATAAAAATTATCATTTCAGTCCCCCCTCGTCATTGTCAAGAGCGGATATATCCGCTTTGAAAGATTCGCAAATGGTCGACAACTGTTTGTTGTGGTCGACCTGCTTTGTAAACGAGGCGCCTTTCCTGGTGATACGATACGAAAACCATATAAAATTGAATTCGCCAAACCTTTAAATCATCATAAAAATACAAAGTGTTAAGTGCCTCCAATTTACAAGCCTAATTATTTCAGTGGGCCACATTGTCAACCGGTGTTCAAAATTGACCCACCTTTAATAAGGTTATGGTTAACCCCACAATCTTGCAACCTCTTTATAAAATAGATCATGAGCAATATCTTGAATATCAATTTCACCAAAAACATAGAATGACTTTTGAGAGCGTGAAACGGGCCTAGTTATGTTAATGTAATTTTGGTCAGATTGCATCATAATCCTGCAAACTGCTGATCCAACATAAGAATGTAGTGGAGTACGGGTAAGCAAAGGGCAAGTTGGTTGGTTAAGGATAGGGTATTGGAAACTTTCGTTTTCATGATGTTGAATTTTTACAGGCGTGTTTAAGGAGCCAGCAATTGAACTAAAAAGAGAGCAGGGTCATATAAGACCCTGCTCAGGGTGAACTTTAAAAAATGCCGCCTATTTTTTGAACTTCTTTCTTCCGAATCCTGCAAGGCCGGTAAGGCCGATACCGAGTAAAAGCATGGTTGCCGGTTCGGGAACAGGGTAATTTCCGGGGTCAAGAGTAAATGAGGAGTATGTTACGTCTTCTTGGGAGAAGTTGTAAAATCCAAATCTTCCATCAGAAAAGATGCCATCGATGCTCAATTCAAGCACGTTATTAACATAAATGTCCAAGTCGTTCGGGCCAAAATCGAAACCAAACGTGTAGGCGGTGCCATAACTCCATCCAGTACTTCCCAAATTAAGTGCTCTTGCAAGCTCTTCAAGTCCACCGCCTGTATCAGACGTAAAATCTGTATGGCCCCAAAATTCATCCGCAGTTGGTACACCCGTAACCCTTGATACTGCAAGGCCTGCCGGTGCAGTACTGCCAGGGGTAGTTGAAGGGGATCCAAAATCATAATATTGTGTGCCTTTCTTCCAATCGATCAACAAGTAATCCGCGGTTGAATTGGTAGAGTCGTTTGGCTGGAAACCCAAAACAAAACCGATATAATCGTCATCCCAACCTGTAGTGAGTTGTATGGATCCTTTTGCGAGTGTCCCAAACGCATTGAAATCACTATAAAATATTGTTGGTTGACCATTAACTGACTGGGTGACCGAAGTTCCATCTGCGGATACTGTCCAAACGCCGGCACCAAAACCGGATACAGCGGGGTATGATTCCGCTGTCCACGTATTCAAGTCGACCTGGAGCGCCCCGGCGGTTCCGATAAAACTGAAGGATAGAAATACGATGAATAAAAACGATAATGTTTTTTTCATTTTTCCCCTCTCGCAATAATTAGCTAAGAACCGTAAATATTAAAGCGGTGATTGAAAGATGGTTAGGTATTCTCTTATAGCAAACTGCAAAAATCATGCAAAAATAGCTAAGTTTATTATGTTAATAATTGCAGATAGATAACTATTTGGCAGTTTGAAAAATATAAATTGAATTACCTATATTGTGAGTAATAAACTTCATAATTACTCTGCAGGATAGGTGCGCCTCTCAAAAGAATGCCCCTGGTATTAATCGGATCGTCGTCGTATCATTCGTTTGATCTGATATTGCATGACCGGCGCGTTATGCTGGTTAATGACCCGATGGTTGCAGGTGACAATTCCCCGGTCCGGTTTGCGGGTCTCTCTTTTGGCCGTCACCTTGATTTCCACACGAATGGTATCACCGATAAAGACCGGCTGTAAAATCTCAAGCTCAACCCCCAGAAAAGCCATGCCGGTGTTATGAAGGATGCCGCTTAGGATGGTCAGGCCTTCGGCCATGCTAAAGGTAAGCGCCCCAGGCACAATGGGTCGCTGGAATTCCGTCCTTTCGGCCACATAATCGCGATCCATAAACAGCGATTCAAAGAAGCCGAACTGGGTGGCAAAATTGACGAGGTCCGTTTCGGTGATCGTTCGCCCACGGGTAAAGTAGGTGTTTCCAAGGTCGAAATCTTCAAAACACAATCCTTCATTCACTGGCTCGTATCCCCACATTGAATTGTTTGATATTCAATCGTTTTCACGCGCAGTCGACGGTTGGACGGGCAGGAAAGCCACCACCAGCATGCAGGCCAGCGCCGCAATACATGTAAGCAGAAATACGCTGCTCACTCCCTGGATTACCGCTTCACGAAGGGCTGTCAGCGTTGTATCCGGCAGCATGTGCCCGATGTCCGGTTTTAACAGCAGTTCCGGATTTTTGGAAATTTGGTGCAGCAACTGACCCTGGCTATCGTTATCTATGCCCCCGTAGGCCACTCGGGCCACTGTCGTAGCGATCCGGCCAGTGACCAGCCCACCGCAAACACCGATGCCCACCGTCCCGCCGAGGGTGCGGGCGTATTGATGCGTACCGGTGGCCATTCCCAGGTCTGCCGGAGGCACGCTGCTTTGAACAACCAGCAAGGTGGAAAGGGTGACAAAGCCCATTCCAATGCCCACCAGCAAATAGAGTGTGGCCTGAACCAACATGCCCGTCTGAGCCGTTATCATCAGTGTGCCGGCGCTGCCCGCCACCAGCAAAACACCTCCCGTCAGGGAGGTGGCCCGCTTGCCGCTGTAGTCCACAAAACGGCCCAGCAACACGGATCCCATGGACCAGCCTAAACTCAGCGACAGCATGGCCGTGCCCACTTGCATGGCGCTGCGGCCCTGGCCGGCCTGAATGAACAAAGGTGCGTAGGCAAACAGGGGAAAAATGGTGAAGCTGGAGAAAAACACTGCCAGGTTGCTCAAGCCGAAGTCCCGCTGCATCAGCCGGTCGAGCGGCAGTACCGGATCCAGCGTCCGCTTCTCGGCAAAGTAAAAGGCTGCCGCAGCCACAACGGATACAGCCAGCAGTCCGGATACCTGCATTGAAAACCAGCGATAAGATTTTCCCGCCAGTAAAAAGGCCACCATCAATGATAGAATGCAGATCGTCAATGATACCAGGCCCGCCCAATCCAGCCGCACGCTGCCACGCTTGGGCCGTATCTCTTTTAAAAAACGCCCGATACCCCACATGGACAGCATGCCCAGGGGCAGATTCAGGAAAAAGATCCAGCGCCAGTTCAGGTAGGTCACCACCATTGCGCCTATGGTCGGGCCCACCACACTGGCCAATCCCCAAACCGCGCTGGCCAGCGACATGGTTTTCCCGCGACGATGGACAGGGGTGATGTCGGCCAGACAGATATAGCTGAGAGCGAAGATGCCGCCGGCCCCAACGCCCTGAAAGGTTCGCCAGACAACCAGCCAGCCCATGGTCGGGGACAATCCGGCCAGAAGCGATGCAATGCTGAATATGGCGATTGTGGACAGAAAGATCGGTCGGCTGGGATAGACGTCGGTCAGCTTGCCAAACACCGGCAAGAAAACCGCTCGTGAAAGAAAATAGGCGGAATACACCCAGCTGTAATACGCCAGACTGCCGAGTTCGGCGACAATGGTAGGCATGGCTGCGGACATCACCAAAGCGTCCACAGCGCCGAGAAAAAGCGCCACCAGCGCTGCCACGATTATCCAGGTGCGGGTGGGACCGGTGGGGTATTCGACCGGCGTTTGTTTTTCAAGATCGGGGCTTTGCACGACTGCGCCAATTTCTATATGTGGCTCTCAATTCGCCACAACATGCTTGATGGTAAGAGTTGTCTTGGAAGGGCTGCGTTTGCTCCCAATGGTGTTTGGTCCAGTGGTTCAAGGGCAGCCAGCGGTCGGCGGTCAGGTCGGCCAATTGGTCCTTGATTCCAGCGTTGTCCACCACGATGAACGTCCACGGCTGGGCGTTGCAGGCGGAAGGCGCCAGCCGGGCCGCTTCCAGACAACGCTCAAGCTTGTCCCTTTCCACCGGACTGGGCAAATAGCCCCTTACGCTTTGGCGCGCCTTAACAAGGCTCAGAAAATCGTTGGCTTTCATGATACCCCTTGTAAGGTTCCGCTGGTTTTTTGTCATCCTTTTTTTGTCCTGGTGAGCCGTTTCAATAAATTTCTGGATATAGTTTTGATATCTTGCAGGGGTGAATTGGATTCAGTGGGGGATTGGTGGTCTAATCACATTATAGCGTTGTGTGCCCCATTCGGTGCCGATAGCGTGCCTTAACGGGTTTTATTTTCTGCACGTTCCCTCTTGACCTCCGGATATCCAAGCACAATGTTTTATTGTCATACACTTCATTCGAGAGGCAGGAGAATTTTATGACGCCCCGCAGCAGACCAGACCGCCCGGACGCCGGCTGGAAATTCGAAAACAGTTACGCACGGTTGCCGGAGGCTTTCTATGTCCGGCTGAATCCAGTACCGGTGCGCACGCCGAAACTTGTGGTTTTCAATGCAGCGCTGGCGAAGTCTTTAGGGTTGAACCCCGATGCCCTAAAGGGCAATGCGGGCGCTGCCGTTTTTTCGGGCAATAGGCTTCCGGAGGGGGCCGAGCCTATTGCTCAGGCCTATGCGGGACATCAATTCGGATCTTTCACTATGCTGGGCGATGGGCGGGCAATATTGCTGGGTGAGCAGGTGACACCGAAGGGCGGGCGCTTCGACATCCAGTACAAAGGGTCCGGCAGGACGCCGTTTTCGCGGCAGGGGGACGGGCGGGCGGCCCTGGGGCCGATGCTTCGGGAGTATATCATCAGCGAGGCCCTGCACGCTCTGGATATACCGACGACCCGCAGCCTTGCGGTGGTGACCACCGGTGAGCCGGTGTTCCGTGAAACCGTCCTGCAGGGGGCGATTCTCACCCGCACGGCGGCCAGCCATATCCGCGTGGGCACTTTCGAATATTCGGCGGCAAGGGGCAAACCCAACGAGATCCGGACACTGGCCGATTATACCATCCGTCGACACTTTCCTGAGCTGACCGTGGACGGAAATCCGTATCTTGCCTTGCTCAGGGCCGTCATGGAGCGGCAGGCCTTTCTGGTGGCCCGCTGGCTGCTGGTGGGCTTCATCCACGGCGTCATGAACACGGACAACATGGCCCTTTGCGGTGAAACCATCGATTACGGCCCCTGCGCGTTCATGGACGCCTATGATCCGAATACCGTCTTCAGTTCCATCGATCACAACGGCCGATACGCCTACGGCCGGCAGCCGCAGATCGCCCAGTGGAACCTTGCCCGCTTTGCCGAGACACTGCTGCCGCTGATTCACGAGGATCCGCAGGAGGCCGTATCCATGGCAAACGAGGCAATCTCCGGATTTTCTGACACCTTCCGTCATTATTGGCTGGCGGGCATGCGGGCTAAACTGGGACTGTTGAACCAGGAAGCGGATGACGGCGCCCTGGCGGAGGACCTGCTCGCTTGCATGAGCCGACACGGGGCGGATTTTACCAACACCTTCCGCGACCTGGCATCCGGTTCCCTGCCGGGGGATTCCCTATTCCAGGCCCCGGGTTTTAAGCAGTGGTTCGAGCGCTGGCAGGCCCGACTAAAACGGCAGCCCGATTCCCGGGAGGCATCCCGCCGGCTTATGGACACCCACAACCCGGCGGTCATCCCCCGCAACCACCGGGTGGAAGAGGCCCTGGAGGCGGCCGTGGTGCGGGCCGATTTTACGGTCATGGAAAAGCTGCTGGGTTTTCTGTCCCAACCCTTTCAGCATCCGCCGGAACAGGCCGGCTATCACCTGCCACCGCCCCCTTCGGCGCAACCCTACCGAACCTTTTGCGGAACGTGAGCCCATCGACGGTTGCCATGCGAGAGAAACATCATTTTTTGATTCCCATTCGGGAGCGGACCGGCTACCCGGTTGAACTATTATTGCCTGTTTCCCATTTTATCGGTTTTGGCAAAAAAAAACTAAAGGTATTGCTGCAACGGGCGATATTACCGGCTTCGACATTATTGGGGTTGCTATGAACTCAGCCGAAGGATTGGTGCGATATCAACTGAATCGGCTTATAAGCGCCCTTGCTTCTGCCATGGATGGGGCAGATTAAAGCTTAATAAAAAAGGAGGGTTGAACAATGGTCATCGGGAAAAAAACATTTCGATATGAATGGATCTTACTGGCTTTTCTTGTCGTGGTTTCGACATCGATACTGGGATATGGGGACAAGAATGTCGAAATTGGAAAAAACACGCATGCCGCTCTCAATGAATCTTTCGCTCAGGGACCGGTCGTTGATGCTGATATTCAAAAAGCGGTGGAGAATTTAGAAACGATAACTGCTTTGATGGAAGAATTAAGGCATAACGGGGTCCCCGACCGCGACACGGTAAACAGCATGCTTAAAGCGATCCTGCGCAAGAATCCCCATTATTTGGCCACCTGGACGTGCTGGGAGCCCAATGCCCTGGACAATTTGGACTATCAACACATCAACAACGTCGGCCATGACGAAACCGGGCGATTCATTCCTTACTGGAACAGACTTAATGGACAAATCGATGTTGCTCCGCTTGCCAATTATAATGCACAGGGAAAGGGCGACTATTATCGCGTTCCATTTAAATCAGGTAAAATAACGATTTTCGATCCCGTTGAATATACAGTGAAAGGGACGCGCCTGAATAAAATTGTGGTCGCCGCTCCCATTCACCTCGATAATCAGGTCGCCGGGGTTGTCGGTATAGATATAACGGTCGAAAATCTTGCCGAGCCGCCGGACAAACAAATTTAAAACAGTTGAGTTTTTGGGGTCCATCGCTGTTTTTGGTCTCCTTATGCGGGCCGAACCCAATTCATTCCGGCACCGAATGAAGGGCTCGGCCACCGCCGGCGCATCGGCTGTGCCGGCATACCCTGCAGGTCCCAATCCCTTCCGGGTTGTCCATGTCTTAGACCAAAAGCCGGATGGTTTGGCCCTGTTGCCCCCTGCCGCATACGACAACTCAGGATTGCACGATCGGCTTACAAAATTAGCGTTCGATTGTTGCTGAATATAGCGGCTTCCATTGTAAGATTTTGAAAGGGCATGAGAATTTGAAGGGTAGAAATGGGGCGACCACTTTAGAAGAGGTATTCCCAGACCATCCAGGCCATCCAGAACATGCCGGCATTGCCGATGAAATACCAGGTTCCGAACCTTGCTGCGGATTCGTGCTTGTGAATCAGAAGGTTGAATGAAAATGTGAGCGGCAATAAGACACGACAATATGCATATTGCTCCTCCCACACGCCCTTTCCAAGAATGGAAAGAAGTATTACGAATCCGATTCCGAATCTCCATGCTTCGGAGCCAGCGCGCGGTTTGGCCACCATATATATGGCTTGGATGACCAGCGACAATGGGCAGAGAACTTCAAAAAAAAGGGCCGCTTGCCGATTCGATGGGGCACCGGACCAGCCTGTGGCCATAGCGACAATAGCGTCGTATAGCTTATTCGAAATTCCTGAAAATGGCCGGGAAAAGTTATGGGACCCGGCCGCTGAGCCGGCCGGCATGAAAACATGCACATAAAAAACCCACAGGGTGATCGGCAGCACCATGATCAAAGTGGATATAATCATCTGCTTGACGTCCAGGTTTCGAGATTTATTGTACCCGGGCAGTACTGCAAAGCTGAGAACGGATGTCTCTTTGACCAGCGCCGAGGCGCCTAACAGGGTTGAGGCGATCAACCACCTGCTTCCTGAGAATATGGCCAGAACACCCAGGACCACGGACGGGAAATCGGTCAAAGATCTTGCAACAGAGGTCAGCGTTCCGGTAGACCAAAGCAATGCAATGGCCACGGACATGTCCCTGGCGCTGTTATAGCCGATGAAGCGGCTGATGGCCGCCAGCAGAAGGAGCCAGAAACCGAAATTGAGGAGCGCATAGGCCTGAAGAATCCACGAAGATTTTCCTATCCCCAAACAGAACGCGAGGAATGGGAGCCCGATGCGTCTTGAGCGGTATGCCGGGTTATCCAAAGCGCGTACGAGCGCATGGTCTGCTAAAGCGGGGCGCAATGCGATCTGCGCGTAATACTGGCCGTCATAGCCCCATTGTGATTTTGTGACCGGAGATATCTTTTTTACGTCCGGCAATACTTTTTCTTTGAAAGCCCTGCCGAAGTAGATCAAACCGAGAAATCCGTTGCCTGCAGAGTAATGATGAAGAAGTATTTGTATCGGCGGGACAAGAAGAACGGCCAGCAGCACAATGCATATCAGTCGTCTATATCCGGTTTTCATATTGCCCAACGATTGAATCCGGCGGTCATCGCAGTTGATTCGCCGGAATGACGGGTGCGTCTATTTCGCTTCAGGGATGAAATATCGTACGATCTCCAAAAATGGCTTTTAGCAACGGATATTTGATAATCACATAAATGGCCCTGATGCCGTCTTTCCAACCAATCTTTTTGCCCTCTTCATAGGAACGGCCATGATAGGAGATACCGAGCTCGTACAATCGCAGTCCTTTGATCCGAGAGATTTTGTAAGTGACTTCAGGTTCAAATCCAAAACGGTCTTCCTTTAGCTTAATACGCGATAGAGATTCCGCGGTAAACACTTTGTAGCACGTTTCCATATCGGACAAGTTGAAATTACTGAAAATATTAGATATAAATGTCAATATTCTATTTCCCAGGTAATGGCGGAAATAGAGCACGCGCCTGGGGGCCGAAGAGATAAAGCGGGAACCATAGACCGCATCGGCTTTGTGAGTGAGTATGGGATCCAAAAGCAATAATAAATCATTGGGGTCGTATTCAAGGTCCGCATCTTGAACCATGATGATCTGACCTGTGGCGGCTGCAATGCCTGAACGCAAAGAAAAGCCTTTGCCGCGATTGGATTCATTTCGCAGCAGGGTCAAGCCTTCGGTATGATCGGCGAGTTCTTGCAGAATATCAAACGTTCCGTCCGTGGAACCGTCGTCAATGACGATAATCTCTTTTTGGATGGGGAGTGGGGCCGCCAGGACAGCTTCAAGCAGGGGCTTAACTGTAGCGGCTTCATTGTAGACGGGTATGAGTATTGATACTATGTTAAATTTTGCTTGCATAAATGTATTTCTGTTGAGCACCAGCAACCGCAAAATCTGGTGAGTTGGGTGATTACCAAAAAAGAATATACAGGCAGGCTGGCGATTGTGCTGATGACGCCCCCTGGATTGCCGATTTCAATTTGAATGATAAGCAAGCTGCCATTTTACAGGATGCGAGAATGCCAAAGTCGCACCGGTGTGTCAAGATTCAAATCCAACCGCACGGGTATCGGCGCGTCCACGCTGGCTTCATTAACCTCAATCGATCCAACTTGCCGGCAAGTTAGGAACCATAGACGACAACGCCCGGATATCATCCTTCCAGCCGTTCTTGATTTTGGCTACGAGCCTGTCAGGCAAACATTCCTTACTTCCCATATTCACCATTTCCGCAACCTTTGCCCGTCTTTTTTTGTCGGGGATGATTTCCAGGAACGAACAAATCGCGCAATAGTATTTCCAGGGATCTTCAACAAGATTATCATAGAAAAGAACCAAAAGCCGTTTTTCCGGATAGAACTTTTTCCAATGGCCCAAACTGCCGGAATAAGAGCAATTGGCAATTTTGGAATCGATATACCTGTCTAAGGTTTTGTAATAGGATTCGATAATGCCATTTTTCATGTTCATTTTCGCAAAGGACCAGACCCAATCAATCGGTCTTCGTAAGGTTACAATTATTTTGCACATGGGAAGCAGGTTGTGTACAGCCTCTATCTGGCTCGAAGGGCAAAAGAAATATTGGGGGCTGATTTCTCCGCTTACTTTATCGTATGCCTCCTCAAAACACGACAGATACCATCGATCATCATGAGAACGCAGGACATAATTAATATCCCAGGCAAGCCTTTTGCGATCAATGAATATACTGTGTATCGGATTTCGGATTAACGATTTCAGGCGTTTTATCGCGTAACTCACATATTGTTCTCTGTGCCAACTTCTTTTTACGTTTATCCGGTGCCAGAAAATTTCGCCGGGGAATGCATTTGTTTCCCAAAAATACCGCAGTTCTTTGACCGGAGGCAGGCTGACATCTGGATGTTCTCTTAACTGAGTGTCAATCCACGACGTCCCGGTTTTTTCGGGACCAACGCCAATAAAGTCGGGCCCGGATGCGGAATTTGGCTTCGGGGGCATTGCCAAGCAACTCCTGATAATTACATTTTATCTTGTCATGACGGTTTTTTATAGTAAAAATCAGGCCAAAAATACAGAGATTCCGGGCATACGATTCCGATTGGCGTCACCTGCACGCCCGACCGGGAGGTATTGTTTCTTTTATGGCCGTGTGAATCGTATGGCCACCAGCCATTGTGGTGTATAATAAGGGGTCGAATCATTTTGGGGTCAGTTGTTCCTTTTTTCACAATGATGAATCGTTTCTGCAATGCCGCTGCCGGAAAGGGGAACAAGTCGAAGGGGGGATCGGTTCTGTTTTAAAGAAGTCCGATTTTATTGACATTTTCTTGCTGTGCTGTATAAAGTCAGTGCTGAATTGCCTGATGATTGAAAAAGGGGCGATGGACATATCACTGATGACAAGGCGGTGGTCGAGCAGGAAACGAAAGATGGAGGCAACGTGACAGATACAATGATGACGCTCAATCCGGATGTGGTGGTAACAGTGCTTGAGGAGGGCGCGGTTTTACTGGAACTTCAGACTAAATTTTTTTATTCCGTCAACAGCACCGGGTGGGCCATTGTTCAGATGTTTGAAAATGGCGCAACTGTGGGGCAAATCAATGCCCAGTGTGTCGCGTGGGGGGCGCCTGCCGCCGATATGGAAAAGGTCAACGCGTTTGTGCAAGCGTTTACGGATGATTACCTGGTGATATCTGAAGGTGGGCCCGGTGACAATTCGGAGGTTTCTTTCAACGGTCCCTGGGTGCTTCCCGTGGTAGAAAAACACAAGGAGCCCCTCCAGCGGGTCATGGTCAGCGCGTTTGACCCGTCCCTGCCTTTGGCCGAGTAGTTTAGGGACCCGGTTTATTGATGGTACATTCGGATACTTATAGGTGCGGGCCCATTGAAATGAGGGTCGCCACGCCTACAGAGGCACTTCGGGAACAGGTCGGCTATAATTTCAATCTTTATAATGTGCCGTGGCCGGAAACCGAGATCAGCATTCGGCTGGACGTCACAGAGTCCAATGCACCCTGCACCATGCTTTCCGGAAATTACCTCACAGCCCAGCGGACCCACGTGGATGTGACGGGAACCGGTCTTGCCGCCACTTCACCATCGGGGGCCCGGGCGGTTTTCTCCCGCAAAGACTGCCGCTGGACGCTGACAGTTCCCGGTGGCCCCCTTGATATCTGGCCGATCACCGATATGGAGCATCTGTTGAGCCTGGTGGTGTCCACTGCCTGGCGGCAAGCCGGATGGGTTCCAGTGCATGCCGGGGCGGTTACAAACGGGAAAGCGTGCGCCATTTTATGCGCGACATCAGGGGGGGGCAAAACAACCTTGACGGCTGCCATGATCCGCCGCAATTGGAAAACGCTTGGCGATGACAAGCTTCTTCTCAGACAGAGGGCGGACGGAATAATGGAAATCAAGGCACTGGTGCATGCGTTCAACCTCTATCCCCACGCGAGAAAATGGTTTCCCGAAGTCGGAGATTTGGAGCCGTTGCCCCGTTATTCGGTCTGGACGGAAAAACGAAAGGTATGCATTGAGGATATCTGGCCGGGGAAAACCGCCTTGCAGGGATCGCCAACTCACCTTGTCAGTATTTTTCAGGACAAAACAGTGGACGGGATCAAGCTGACCCCTCTGTCCGCCAACGATGCGCTGTCCACCCTTTTACGTCAAACCGTCATTCCCACGCATCGACATACAGCCCAGTATCTTGTTGATACGATAGCTAAAACTGCAAACAGCCTCACCGGAATCGCTGTTCGCATCGGTACCGACGCCTATTGTTCGCCCGATGCAATGATTCCCCTGGAGAACGCCCTGTCATGACAACGCTGCCTCTATCGGTTAGTGTTATTGTCCCCGTGCTGAATTGTGGCGACACCATCGGCGACATGCTCACGGCCCTGTTCAATCAGGCGGGCGTACCAGATGCCGTGGAAGTTATTGTTGTCGACAACGGATCTGCGGACAACACCCGGGATATTGTTAAGCATTTCAACGTTACCCTCTTGGAAGAACCCAAACCTGGGGTTTCGGCAGCAAGAAACCGTGCGCTTGGCAATGCCCGTGGGGATATTTGCGTCTGCATAGACGGCGACACCTTGCCTTCGCGCTACTGGTTGCGGGAGATGCTGGCACCGTTCAGCGACCCGGAGGTTATCCTTGTGGGGGGCAAGGTGGTATCTTTTAGACCTGAAACCGGCGCGGAACGTTACATAGAAAACGCAGGGCTTTATGAACCGCAAAACAGTGTCGCAAATCCGGTCTTTCCATTTGTCGTTGGGATGAATCTGGCGGTCCGCAGACAGGCTGCCCTTGCCGTCGGCGGATGGGCAGAAGACCTTACACGGTCCGAAGATATTGATTTTTCATATCGAATTATTCAGACATTCTCCACTGATATACATTACCAACCCAAGGCCGTCATATTTCACCGCAACCGGAGGACCGACGATGGCCTGAAAAAGCAGGCATTCGGATATGGATATGGTGCTGCGCTGATATACAAACGTTATCCGGACCAATTCCGATGGGGATGGCGGCAGGGTGTCGATGTGATCACGCTCCTTTGTAAACGAACGCTGCAGGCTGAACTGATGAAAATAAGCCGCTTGCTGGGCCGGGCTTCCGATGAATCCTTGTCTTTTGCCAAGTACCACCGCATGTGGAGCTGGTCTTTCTGGAAAGGCTTTATTGCAACCTATTACGCAGTCGGGGACAAGGGAGCCGGGCTGTGACGGTTGCCGTATCGGTGGTGATCCCGGTTTACAACGGGGAGCGGACCCTTGGCGCCTGTCTCAATGCCATATGCGGTCAAAGCCTGCACCGGGACACGTATGAGGTCATTCTCGTCGACGACGGATCCACGGACAACACGGCGGACGTGGCTTCCCGTTATTCCGTGCGTATCATCGCGCAGCAGAATCAGGGGGCTCCAGCGGCACGCAACCGAGGCATCCGGGACGCCCGGGGATTCTGGGTGGCCTTTACCGATGCCGATTGCATCCCTTCGCGAAATTGGCTTAAAAGCCTTCTGGCGGCAACCGGCAACGAAGGCAACCGGGAGAGCGTGCTGGGTGTCGCGGGGCGCATCATGGGGTACGGCTCTGAAACGGAGGCTTCCCGGTTTGTCGATTTGACAGGGGGGCTCGATTCCCGACGGCACCTGGGCCATCCGAAATACCCCTTTGCAGTGCTCGGCAACGCCATGTATCGGCGGGACAGTCTGCTCACCGTTGGAAATCTGGACCCTCGATTTTACACCTACGATGCATGTGATCTGCACACTAGGTTATTGCGGCAGTGCCCCGGTGAATTCCGTTTTGAGCCCAAGGCGGTTGTTCTTCACCATCATCGCCCGGACTGGAAGGCTTACTGGCGGCAACAATTGGGCTATGGCAGAGGGCTTGGGCAGTTTTACTGGAAATACAGAAAAGAAATACGGTGGTCGTTCATTCGGGAATTAAATTCATGGCTGGCATTGGCACCTCTGGCATTGGCGGCCGGAGTCAAGGGACAACGTGATATCCGCCTGATCCGTCGGGGCCGTTTTGTCAAAAACATGGCTCAGCGAACAGGATTTGTGCAAACTTACTGGAGCAGAGCAGAACGGAAAAGATGGTAAAAGGGCCCAAAACACAGAAAGGCCATGTTTCCCGGGGTCTTTTTAGACGAATCCGCAGTGTTTTTAAAACTCCGGAAGACATATGGCTTGCCTGCCGCATCGGTTTTTTTATCTTTTGGCTGCCCCACGCCATGCAGAAATCCGATCTGCCGAGCCTGCTGAAAAAAATCCGGTCTGCCCGCAGTCCTGCAATGAATGACCTGGCCGAAGGCGTTGCGCGCATCGTACGACTGAGACAACCCTGGTTTCGACTTTTTGCCTTGAGGGCCAGAAATACCTGTTATGTCCGGGCGCTCACATTGTATCGTTTTCTGGATATTCCGGGAAGCGACATGAAAATCCATCTGGGTGTCGAACCGCCCCGCATCCCGGGAGAGCACACCCGGGGCCACGCCTGGGTGACGGTCGGCGGCAGAATGTTGGAGCCGCCGGATCCGGTACTGGCAGGACGTGTTAAGGAACTCTATGTCTACCCGTAGCCGTAAAAGCCCGATGACTGTCGCTGAAGCTTTGACCGGAATCCTTTTGGGGAACCGCGCTGTCGCCCTCAAGTCATCATGTTTTTTGCAGGAGCACCGGTTGTGGAGCAGCGCCCTTGACGTTTCGGTGCTTTGGAAGGTCGTTCCTCGATTTCGAAAGCAATTGGAAACCTGGAGGATCACGTTGCCTTCCGGACAAGCCCGGAGGTTGCAGGAACTGAGTATTTCCGGAACGGCCCGTGCCATGCTCGTTGCCTATAAGGGCGCCGCCGCAATCAAAGCCCTCACCGATGCCGGTATCCGGGCAACCGCTTTTAAAGGGGTCGGCCTGCTCGCGAACCTGTATCCCACTGCGGCGGATCGAACGGTGGGGGATGTGGATCTTCTCATCGATGAAGCGGACCTTTCCGCAACCTGCCAAACGCTTTATGCCATAGGATTTTCACCCCAAATAGATATTCCTGTTCAGGAATGGCTGACGCATATCAGCCGCCGCATTCATCCAACCCACGGCTATATCGTGTTTATGAGTGACGACAAGGTGGAACTCGACATCCATTGGCGCCTGGGGATCGCGGAATCCCGGGTCTTTTCCACCCAGGCGATACTAGAGCGCGCGGAAAACGTCCTGCTCTTCAGAACGCCTATGAATGCCGCTGCCCCTCTGGATGCCATGGCTCTGACGGTACACCATGTCATCCGGGACTATTTCAGACCGGGAACCACGGTGAAGGATCTTTGCGATCTGTCCGCCTGGTGGGAGGCCCGGGACCGGTGGCGGGCTGCGGATATGACGGCATATGTTCTCCGATGCGGTTTGTCTGAAGCGCTCATGGCGCTCTGGTCCCTGCTGAACGAATATGCTCCGGAACACCGCATCGCATCCGGTATCGCGCTGCTTTCGGGCGGGATGACGGAAAAAAGCCGGGCAGATGCCCGGCATTTGAAAAACCTGTTTTACCGGCAGCTCCGGGAGGGTGCATTGGATCCCATTCTGGTGGGTATGGTTCATTTTAATGTGGAGGCGCTGATGCGGTTTTTCAAGTATGAATTGAAAATCCGAACCCGAAAAACGTCCTTCAAGAATCTGACCCAACAGAAAAACGAAGCCCGCCTTCCGTTATCCAGCCGATTGCTGCGTTTGATCCGGCTGCTTGCCGGCATGACTCCCAAACGGCTTGCCATGTACCGTGCGGCGGTTGACAGGCGCATCTTTTTCCAGGGCGGTTATGAAAAGCAGAACCGTGAATAGTTGGTTCGTCGCTTTGAAACGGCTGGGGCGGCGCCTGCTGCTTCCCGGAGGCGGTGGGCACGAAGATACGGCCAAGCGGCTCTATTCCGGCGCCGGCATTGCATTTTTAACCCAGCTTTCCGGCTTCGCACTGGCATACCTGGCCAACGTCCTTTACGCAAGATGGATGGGCCCCACGGAATACGGGATTTTCTCCTACGTATCGGCATGGGCCCTGCTTTTTGCCACGCTGGCGGCACTGGAACTGCCGACGGTCCTGCTTCGATTCGCCTCGGTGTATGCGGAAAAATCGGACTGGGCGAGTCTTCGCGGATTAATGAAAACCAGTCGTTTGGCCGTATGTTTTTCGGGAATCTGTATCGCCGTCCTGGGAACGATTATTTCCGTTTTTCTCTTCATTTGCATAAAATCACCCTATGCCGCTCCGCTGGCAGTGGGTGCATGGAGCATTCCCCTATGGTCGCTGATTTACCTGCACACTGCCATGGGACGGGTTTTTGAGAAAATAATGACCGCCTACGTGCCTCCGCGAATCATTAAACCGGCGCTGTTAATGCTGTTCGGGGCACTTTATGTTTCAACCGGCCGGATGCTGACAGGAGTGGCCCTGCTGGCAGGCACGATCATTGTTCTAACGGGTGTCTTGGCGATTCAGTGGCTGTCTCTTGCACGAGATCCGAAGATACATCGGATTCGAACGGCCGCACCGGCAATACACACCCGGCAATGGTTCCGTGTCGCGTTCAATGTCCTTGGGGTCAGCGGCGTATTCATCCTGCTTCAACAAACCAACACATTGCTGCTCGGTTTCTTTCTTGCTCCCGACCAGGTGGCACTTTACAGCGCCGCCGCCAAGACCACCCAGTTGATGGGCATGCCGGCCCTGGCCATGAGCGCTTATGCCGTTCCTATGTTTGCGGCGCTTTATTTCCGCAAGGATGTGCAGGGCCTGCAGGTGGTGTTGCGCAGGACCGTCATTTGGAGCTTCTGGCCGTCGGTTTTGGGCGCCGTTGTGCTCAGCGCCGGCGCTACTTTCTTTCTCGGTCTTTTCGGCCCTGCTTTCGAAGCGGCGGCGCCGGCCGTGATTGTTCTGGCCCTGGGGGGCCTCGTCAATGCCGGCGGAGGATCTGTGCTGATGCTGATGCAAGTGACCGGGCACCAGCGCGAAGCAGCCGGGGTCATCGGCAGCAGCGCCCTGGCCGGCTTTTTTTTCAGCATTGCCGGTATTTATTTATTCGGCATTACCGGTGCCGCCCTCGCCACTGTTCTCACCTCAGCGCTCTGGATCACACGGCTGAATCTGATGGCGTTTAAAAAAATCGGTGTCCATCCCTCCATCCTGAACACATTTACGAAATGAGGCAGGGGGCAGAGGCGCCAGTGGAAACCATGCCAAATTGCGTTAGTCCATCAGAAGTGACGGCAGCCAGAGACTCATGGCCGGAAAATAGGTGATCAGGATCAAGGTGATCAAATTCGCCAGTAGAAACGGTGCGGCGGCTTTGAAGATAGTTCCGATTTGCAGTTTGGAGATGGCGGAACACACATTGAGGCACATGCCCACGGGCGGGGTGACCAGCCCCATGGCCAGGCCGCTGATCAGGATAACGCCGAACTGAATACCGTTGATGCCCAGAATCTTCATGGCAGGCAGAAAGACCGGTGTGAGCAGCAATATCGCAGGGCTGACGTCCACGAAAGTGCCGACGATCAAAATGATCATGAGAACAATGAACAGAATCGCGAACAGCGGCAGGTTAAGTCCGGTGACAAACAGGGCCAGGGTTTGCGGTATCCGCTCCAGGGCCAGTATCCAGACGTAAAGCCTGGACAGCGCGATAATGATCATCACCGTGGCGCTGGTTTGTATGGCGTCGCGCAAAAGCTGCGGAATGGCTTTGAGCTTCAGTTCCCGGATGACCAATAGACCGATAATAAAGGCATACATCACTCCCAACCCCGCCGATTCTGTGGCGGTGGCGATTCCGAGCACCACAGCGCCCACCACGAAAATCGGCATGATCAGCGCCGGAAAAGCTTTTGCCGTCAGGGTGGCCATCTCCCTGCCGCTGTGCTTCAACTCAGCCTTGGGGTATTTTCGGTAGTATGAAACGCCAATGGTGATGACCAACATCAGCAGGCCGATCATGACTCCCGGGATCAGGCCGCCCAAAAAGAGACGCCCCACGCTCTCTTCGGAGATATAGGCGTAGATCACCATGGGTACGCTTGGCGGAATGATCATTCCCATTGTGGATGAGGCCACTGTAATGCCGCTGGAAAATTCAGTGGTGTACCCTTTTTTTTCCATCTCGGGAATCAGCACCGCTCCCACAGAGGCGGTGTCGGATACGGAAGATCCCGATATACCGCCGAATATCATACTTGCGACCACGTTCACCAGGCCGAGGCCGCCGCGCAGGCGCCCAACGAAAATCAGGCTGAAATCGATGAGCCGCCGGGTGATGCCGCCTGAGTTCATCAGCAGTCCCATAAATACAAACAGCGGCATGGCAATCATGGCATATGAATTCATGCCGGCGTATAACCTGGCGGGAAGGATGGACAGGAGTTCGGGGTGCACCAGGGCAAAATATGCCAGAGCTGAAAGGCCCAGCGAATAGGCTATGGGAACGCCCACAAGCAGAAACAGCAGCAGGCTGAAAAGAAGGATCAGCATACGTTATCCTCTGGCACAGGCCATTCACCCAAAATGGTGCTGGTGATATTGACGGCACAATAGACAATGACCAGAGAACATCCCATCGGAACACTGATTTGCATGGTCCATTCCGGGATTCGCATCACCGGCGATTCATTCCCGCCGACTTTGCCGATCCAGAGCATGCTGTAATAAATCATTGCGCCGTTGAGAAAAGCAATCAGCAGATGCACCAGAACATCCCCGATTCTTTGAATGAAAACCGGCATCAGTTTGGTTACGCAATTGATATGGATGTGTTGCCGGCGATGAACCGCCGCCGCTGCGCCGATAGCGGTCGTGTAGATAAAGAGCGCTTCCATGGCTTCGTTGCCGCCCAGAACGGATGCGTTGAATCCGTAACGCAAAACGACCTGTAAAATCGTGGTCAATACAATCAGTGCAAAAAAAGAAGCAATAACGGCATCGAGAACGACAGTCAGCAGCGCTATTGTTCTTTTGAGCATATCCACTGTCTCCTTTTATTTTTGAATCGGCAAACCAATGGTTTTGTGCATGCCCGGCTGTGTTTTCAGTCGGCATGCAGAGCCCGCTTTTTTTAAGGATGGGGACGCTTCCGATTACAGCAAAAGGGAGCGTCCCGCCGTTTTCATTTCGCTTTGGCGATCTTCTGCGCAGCGTTGATGTCGTCCCAGGTAAAGAACTTGTCGTCGACGTATTGTTGCCATACCGGTTTGGCGGCTTCTGCGAACTTGGATGTATCCTCCGCAGAAAGGACATTGGTTTTCAACTTGCTTTTTAGCAAGTTGAAGTAATTGTTCTCGGAATTGAGCCAAATGGTATCGCTGTAGATCATTGCCGCCTTGGCCGAAGCGTCGAATATGTGCTTGAGGTCATCAGGCAGCTTTTTGTACCAGTCCGGATTGACGTAGAAGGGGTCGGGGTGAATTTGCCAGTTGACCACCGAAAGGTACTTTTGTGCTTCGTAAAATTTCATATCCACGGTATTGGAGAAAGGGTTTTCCTGTCCGTCCACGACGTTGGATTTGAGGGCCATGTAGGTTTCCGTGTACGCCACCATTTGCGGATTTGCACCAAGGGCTTTAAACGTTTTGATGGTCATGTCGATGGGCGGGGTCCGCATCTTCAGGCCCTTGAGGTCTTTGGGCTCGGCAATGGGCCGCACATTGTTGGTGATATTCCGGAATCCGCCGGCAACGCCGCAGGCCGGGATATATAAGCCATTTGCCATGGCGCCCTGGTTGATTTTTTGTCCGAAATCCCCCCTCATCAGTTTCAGGACCTGGTCGGTGTTTTCAAAAAAGAAGGGCAGTGTGTAAAGCAGATACATTTTATTGGCGCGCTCGAACAAACCGCCCCGGCAGCCTTGAAGCGCACCGGTTTTGACCATGTCCAACACCTCGGCTTCCTTGCCCAGAACACCGGAAGTGTAGAGTTCAACCTTGATTCTGCCGCCTGACGCCCCTTCCACCAGGTCCCTGAAAAAATACATGGAAATGGATCTGGGGTGTGTGTCGGATTGTGAATTGGAGTACTTGAACAGATATTGCTGGCCCGCTTGTGCGTTTCCGGCCGGAAATATCAATCCGAGCACGGCAAAAGCCAACAGGCCGACTGCCAACAGCTTTTTCATGACAACATCTCCTTTCCCCTCTTCGTTCATGCAATGAGAGCGCCCTTTGCGCCCATTATGGTTGTTATTTGAGCCGGTCGATCTCGACGATATCCATATCGCTGAACGCCTGGTTGTCTCCGACCATTCCCCATATGAAAGAATAGTCCGAGGTGCCCGCTCCGGCATGCAGTGACCAACTCGGTGAAATGGCGGCTTGCTCATTGCGCATCACGATATGGCGCGTGCGTTCCGGCTCCCCCATCAAGTGAAACAAGACAGCGTCCGGTTTTAAATCGTAGTAAAAGTAAACTTCCATCCGCCGCGCGTGGGTGTGGCACGGCGGCAGGCTGTTCCATACATTTCCCGGTTCCACGACGGTAATCCCCATAACCAGGTTGGCGCTTTTAACGCCGCCGGGATGGATATACTTGTTGAGAACGCGTACGTTGCATTGTTCGGGCGTTCCGATGCGCGCCGATTCGGCCTCTTCCATCGTGATTTTTTGAATCGGATAGCTTTTATGGGCTGGACCGCTGAGAAAATAGAAGCGTGCCGGTGCGCTGTCGGTTTTACTGGAGAAAACCACCTCTTTGGAGCCTTGACCGATGTAAAGGCCGTCGTTTTTACCCAGCTCGTAGTTCTGCCCATCAACTTGGATGGTCCCGGCGGGGCCCACATTGATAATGCCCAACTCTCTTCGTTCCAGAAAATAATCCGTGCCCAGGGCTTTGCCGCCTTGCAGCGTCAACGGCTTGTCCGGGCAGGCGCCGCCGATGATCATGCGGTCGATATAACTGTAGGTCGTGCTGGTTTTGCCGGGGATAAAAAGATTCTGCACCAAAAATTCCTCACGGATGCGTTCAGTGGTGTAGGATTCAAAATCTTTTGGGTTGGCCGGTTGCCGGATATCCATGTCGTTCTCCTTGGTTATTGTCATGTATGGGGTTCCGATGGGATTTTACATGGCAAGATAGCCGCCATCGATAAATATAACCTGACCGGTGATGTATGCCGATGCATCGGAAGCCAGAAATACGGCTAAACCGGCCAGGTCTTCGGGTTCCGCCCACCGGCCCAAGGGGATGCGGGCCGAAATGGCCTGAAACCGTTCTGCATTGCTCTGGAGCGCTTGCGTCATCTCGGTCTTCACCCAGCCCGGTCCGATCGCATTGACGCGAATTCCGTATCGGGCCAAATCGTTGCACATGGATTTGGTCAGCTGGGTCAACCCGCCTTTGGTCGCCGCATAGGCGGGCACGTTGACGCCGCCGAAAACGGCGATCAACGAGGAGGTGTTGACGATGGATCCCTTGATCCCTTTTTCGATCATATGGCGGGCAACGGCCTGAGACAGCTGAAAGGGGCCGGTCAGGTTGATTCTGATCATCGCTTCCCATTGCTTCAAGGGAAAATCCGGCAAGGGGGCGCGATGGATCATGCCGGCATTGTTGAATAGAAAATCGATGCGGCCAAAGTCGCTCAATACAGCAGCTGCAAGATCCGAGATGCTGTCCGGTTCTGCCATGTCGACTTGAAACGCCGTCGCATCCAAGCCGGAAGAAGTCATTTCGGCCGCAGCTTTCTCAAGTTTTTCCATGGTTCGGCCGGCCAGAGCGACCCTGGCGCCGGCACCGGCAAGGCCCATGGCCATACCTTTGCCGATGCCGGATCCTGCGCCGGTCACCAGGCCGCATTTTCCTTTAAGGCTGAATTTTTCCAGTATCATGATCTTTCTCCTGTACCTGTCGACGGTTTGCCAACTTGCGTGCCGGCCCGCCGGTCATAATGCCGTGGACGATTCTGATGGGGCGCTTTGCGCGCCTTGAGTTTGATCCAACAGTGTGCCGTTGAAGGTCGCCATTCAAATTTTGCTGCGAAAGGCCAGCATTTCCCGCAGTACATTGCGGATGGAATAGCCGACCATAATAATGCCTGAAACAGGCATACAAGCGTAAAGGCATCGCCTGGGGACATTGAACACCGGAGTCCAGTCTTTTGCCAGTACCGTCAAGCGCAAGGCCTGGAAAAAGAAAATGGCAATAAACAACAACGAGACAAGCTCCAAACCCATGGCAAACAGATGCCCGGCCTGTGTTCCTTTAATTTTTTCGTTGATCCATTCCAGTTTGAAATGCTCATCGCGCGCCCAGAGTGCCGCCGCCCCCAGGAAGACCATCCATGCGAATGTCCACTCCACGACCTCATCAAACCAGTAAAATGCCGTCACCGGGAAATATCGGACAAAGACATTGCCCGCCAGCAAAAGCAACAGGAGGCTGAAGCAAAAGACGCAAATCAGCCGCAAGGCAAAAACCAATATTCGGTCAAGGCGGGTCAGCGTTTTGAGTATCTTTGCTGCAGGGTCCATGTTCACGACCTCATTTTATAATCGTCCCATCACCAGATTCGGGAGCCAGAGGGATATCGACGGAATGAAGGCGACGGCCAGAAGCACCAGAAAAATGCCAATCAGGTACGGCCACATCTCTCTGGTTAACTCACCTATGGACAACTTGGTGATGCTGGATACGGCATAGAGACACATGCCCACCGGTGGTGTCAGCAGACCGATCATGGAGGCCAGCGTCATCACCACGCCGAATTGGACCGGGTCGATTGAAAAATGAACGATGATTTTCTGGAAAATGGGAATGGTGATCAACAGCACGGCAATGCCTTCCAGAAAACAACCGAAGATCAACAGGACCGCGATGATGAGCAACATCACCATAGCCGCATTGCTGCTGACAGAGGTCAGGCCGGTGATCACCTGGACAGGAATACGGTGCAGGATCAACAACCAGCCGAAAAATCCGGCGGTTGAAATGATGAACATAATGCGCACCGTGTGGGTGAGGGTATCCCAGAAAATGCCCGGCAGATCTTTGAAGTGAATGCTGCGATAAACGACGAGGCCGAGAAACAGGGCATATACGCAAGCCACCACAGAAGCCTCCGTGGGCGTAAATTGTCCACTGAGGATGCCACCGACAATAATGGCAGGCGTCAACAGGGGCAGTGTGGCTGCTTTGGCGCTGTGTAGAATTTCTGCTATGGGTGCACGCTGATCACGCGGATATCGACGGTGTCTGGACACAAAATAAACGGCGATCATCAGCGCAAATCCCATGAGGGCCCCGGGTACAACACCGGCAAGAAACAGCCGGCTTACAGAGACCTCTGTCAAGTATCCGTATATCACCAGGGGTATACTGGGGGGGATCACCGGCCCGATGGTGGATGATGCCGCGGTGATGGCAGCGGAAAACCGCCATTCATAGCCATTGTCTTTCATGGCTTTCATTTCGATCATTCCGAGCCCGGCGGCATCGGCGACCGCCGCACCGGACATTCCGGAAAAAATCATGCTCGCAATGACGTTGACTTGTCCCAAACCGCCCCAGATATGACCGACCAGCGCCCTGGCGAAGCGAAAGATGCGCTCGGTAATGCCCCCCGTATTCATCAGGTTGCCGGCCAGAATAAAGAACGGTATGGCCAGCAGGGTGAACGAGGTGGTTGAAGCGTACATCCGTTGCGCCAACATGGGCAGAATATCGGCTTGTCCCATTACAAGAAATGTCAGGACCGCCGTTAACCCCATTCCGATGGCAACGGGTACGCCAAGAAGTATAAATCCTATCAAAACTGAAAAGATAATCAGCGTCGTCATGGCTCATGGGCCCGATCAAATGAGGCGGCGTTCTGGAAATAGCGCCCGTTCGGTTCGGCGAGTGAAAGTCGAACGAGCGCCTCCTGCGATTTTCAACATCACGATGATGCTATTTCGCTTTATCCAGGATCTTTAAAAAGTACTCGAGATTATCAGCGCCTACGGATGCCTTCATGCGTTCATAGGCCGGTCCCATCTTTGCCTTGAACAGTGCAACGTCGGGATACGTGACTTTCATACCGAGCGCTTCAAGTTTTTTGATCTGATCGGATTCGGCATCACGCAGCGTTTTGCGCATGAAGTCACCGGCTTTCTTGCTTTCCTGCCTGACAATCTGCTGTTGTGCGGGGGTCAGTTTGGCCCACGTTTTTTTGCTCATCACATGGACCATGGAATTGTAGGTGTGGCCTGTCATTGCAAGATACTTCTGGGTTTCATAAATCTTGTACGCATAGATCACGCTGACGGGATTCTCCTGGCCGTCCACCACCCCCTGCTTGAGCGCCATGGGCAGCTCGGAAAACTGGATGGTCTGAACGGTTGCGCCCAATGCTTCCATCGCCGACTGGTTGGACAATTCCGGAGGGGTCCGGATTTTCAAGCCTTTGACATCGTCGGGGGTATTGATTTCGCGCACGCTGTTGGTCAGGTTGCGGAAACCCCACTCCCAATTCGATAAAAAGACCAAACCGGCATTTTCGAGATCTTGTTGCGCCCACGCAATGAAGGGACCGTCCAGCACTTTATAAGCATGGTCGTAGCCATCGTAGGCAAAGGGAAGCATGACGCATCCGAACTTTTTAGAGTACTTGGCCAGCTGCCCCTGCGTTGGAAGGCTCATGTCGATAACGCCCAAAACATTTTGCTCCAGTACTTCAGGCGGGTTGCCCAATTCGTTGTTCGGGTAGATCTCCACCGTGATCTCACCGTTGGTCCGCTTGGCAACGCCTTCGGCGAACATTTTAGCCGCTATGTTTCCGGCATGTTCGGCGTTGGCATAATGGCCGATTTTGAGAACCATCTTTGCTTCGGAAACCGTTCCGAAACAAAGAACGAGAAGAAGTACCAGGATAGACGATAAAGCCTTTTTCATTGTGGACCTCCTTTTGGTGTTGAATGGTCGATCGACGGCCATTTGAACGAAGTTGCCAAACGGGTGTTGCAAAAGGTCGCCGGTAATGTGTCAAGCTCGGTCTAACGATCAACCCTGGCGCTTCCGCCGGCTGAAACTTTGATCACCTCCTTGAGGGTTGCCATTGAGGTGTCCCCGGGTGTTGTCATTGCCAGAGCGCCATGCGCCGCTCCATAGTCAACGGCTGTTTGGGCATTGCCGGTGGTCAGCAGACCGTATATCAGGCCGGAAGCGAAACTGTCGCCGCCGCCAACCCGATCGAATATCTCCAGGTTTTCTCTCGTGGGTGCTTCATAGAACTTGCCATCGGCCCAGCATACGGCACCCCAATCGTTGATCGTGGCGGTTTTGACTGTTCGCAGGGTCGTGGCGACGACTCGGAAGTTCGGGTAGGCGTCGATGACCTGCCCGATCATCTGTTTAAAACTGTCCACATTGAGGTTGGACAGGTTTTTATCAACACCGTGGACCTGGAATCCGAGGCACGCGGTAAAATCCTCTTCGTTTCCCAGCATGACATCGACATAGCGTGCCAGGCGCCTGTTGACCTGCTGCGCTTTTTCCTGGCCGCCAATGTTGGCCCACAGGGAAGGCCGGTAATTTAGATCATAGGATACAATCGTGCCGTTATGGCGTGCAGCGATCATCGCTTCTTCGATGACTTCGGGGGTGCTGTCCGACAATGCGGCAAAAATACCACCGGTATGAAACCAGCGCACGCCAAGCTCGCCGAACAGATGTTTCCAGTCGATGTCTCCCTGTTTTAGTTTCGAGACGGCGGTATGGCCGCGGTCGGAAACCCCAAGCGCGCCTCGAAGGCCGTATCCACGTTCGGTGAAATTAAGTCCGTTGCGTACCGATCGGCCCACTCCGTCGTGGGGGACCCACTGAATATACGATGTGTCGACCCCCCCCTGAAGAATGAAATCTTCCACCAACCGGCCTACGGCGTTGTCGGCCAATGCCGTTACCACTGCGGTGCCGAGACCAAAACAGCGCCTTAAGCCGCGCGCTACATTGTACTCTCCGCCGCCTTCCCAAACTCTGAATACGCGAGATGTGTGAATTCGTCCTTCAAACGGATCGAATCGCAGCATCACTTCTCCTAAAGATACCAGATCGTATCGGCAAGTATTTGATGATTTAATTTGGAGCGTGCTCATATTTTATTCTCCTCATCTTTGGGAAGAGGGCCTCGATGTGCGTCATCTATTGACGGATGACGGTGGGCAATGCATATGCGCCGGTGAACACCGGGGCTTATGCCTTAGACTTTTTAAATGCACCTATAATCTTTAATGCCTCCTCGATATTATTCAGTATGGTCGTGTACTGCCCTTGGGAGATAAGCGCCGATTTTGCAATCCAGGTTCCGCCGCATGCCATAACTTTTGAAAAGCTTAGGTAATCCAAAAGATTTCCGGGATTGATGCCACCGGTGGGGATAAATTTCACACTTTGGAAAGGGCCGCTCATGGCTTTCAGGGTTTTTAATCCGCCGAAAGCCTCGGCAGGGAAGAATTTGAGCGCATGCAGGCCGAATTCCAAGGCCCCTTCAATGTCCGAAGGCGTGCATACCCCAGGGGTAAAGGGAATATTGTTTTGGACACAGTAGGCGGCGACCTTCGGGTTGAATCCTGGCGAAACAATAAATCGCGCGCCTGCATCTATAGCCGTTTTGACTTGATCGATGGTCAAAACGGTTCCTGCTCCGACTAAAATATCTTTCCTGGTTGCCATCATTCGTATGGCGGAAGCGGCGGCGGCAGTCCGGAAGGTGATCTCTGCGCAAGGGAGACCGCCTTCAACCAATGTGTCCGCCAGGGCCATGGCGTCTTCGGCCCTTTCGATAGCCACTACCGGGATGACACATAAATCTTCAAATTTAGATAGTATATCATGCATGAAGACTTCTCCCTTTTTTAATGATTTGGATAAGCACTTCATTCCGAACTCGATCGTTGACAGATCAAATTCCGTATGCACGAATTGAAAGGGGATCTGCACTAAAAGTTGCTTTTAATATCTATCTCCTGCGCAATGATTCTGAAATCATGGCGGCATATTTTTTCACGGCTTTAATTTCAGGCGTTACCCCGCGATCCTGTTTAATATATAAAGGAAAGGTAATACTGATAGCGCTAACCAATTCACCATTGAAACCGAACACCGGAGCAGCGGCGCAGATGATCCCGCGTGTAATTTCTTCGGCATCCATGGCGTAGCCGCGCTGGCGAATCAAAGCCAATTCTTGTCTGAAATCCCGGGGGTCGGTAATGGTGTTTTCGGTTATTGCTTTCAGCGGGGATTCCAATAATTTTTCCACCGTGCTTTCCGGCGAAAACGCCAAAAGCGCCTTGCCCAATCCTGTGCAATGGGTGGGAAAAGTCTTTCCGATCTCTGAAAACAGCTTTATGCCAAAGTCTTTGGATTCTATTTTGTCGACAAAAACCCCCATGGTGCCTTCAAGGATCGCCATGTTCGTCGTATGTTCGGTCTCTTTATGCAGCCCAAGCAGATAGGGTCGGGCATGGTCCCTGAGTTGAAAATGGGACATGACTTCGGCCCCCATGGCAGCCAATCGCAGGCTTCCGAAATATCGTTTGGTATCAGGGTTGAAGTTCAAATACCCTAGTTCGGTGAGTTCTTTGAGGATTCGATGGACGGAGGATTTGGGCAATTCCAGTGAAGCAAGGATTTCTGAATAGGTAACACCTGTATCTTGCCCTGCAACGACGGTTTCAATGATCGAAAACACCTTGGACAATGGGTTCATTAACAAGTCACCATCCTGCGTATGTTCGGTTAAGTTTTGTGGCAGTGAATTGGGGGGGATAAAAAACTCCAAATATGGAGAATTAATCTATATATGGAGAATATGTTGATTGGTATTTATTGTCAAGAAATAAATTGACGTGATTCGCAATTCAGCTTTTTGCGCAAACGCGGATAAGTATATAGGGGCTACAGATACTGAGGACAACCCATCCAATTCCACAGTGGGCAGCCGGGCCGCCGCTGTGGTGGCCGGGCTGCCCACTGTGAGGTTCGACAACAATTAAGTGTCCGGGTTTGGCCTTCCGGAACCTTTCGGCCTGAGTTCATCTAATCCGAATACATGGGGTTTTTGGATCGCCAGTCGACGTTGAAAACAAAAACCTTGACAACCAAATCGTAAATACCCTATGGCACTATATTCTATAGATACTTCGAACAATGAAGTCCGAAGTTCAATCTCGGTACAGCGTTGACAAAGGCGTCTCTGCACAATAAGTGAAGAGGCGCCTTTTTTTGCGCTTAAGTCCGGCTTAATATTTTTTGGATAAGTTAGTGAAAATGACATGAACCAGAGATCGAAATGCAAAGTAACTATTTTTCACTGTATCAATGTGTTCGGTGACGGCGATGTTTTGCCGGTGGGCGACGCAGAGAACGTCGCGGTGAATTTTGTCAAGATGCCGTGTTCAAGCATGGTCAAGGATGTATTTCTGTTGCGCGCCTTTGAAGCCGGTGCCGACGTTGTGGCCGTGCTGGTTTGCGCCGAAGGCGCCTGCCGTTACGTGGAAGGCAACCTGCGGGCCAAAAAACGGGTTGCGTGGGTCAAGGCCCTGCTGGATGAAATCGGACTGGATGGCAAGCGGCTGGTGCTGTTTAATGTGACGGCCGGAGATACGCCAACGGCCGTGGAATATATCCGCAAGGCGTATTCGCTGGCGGCCGCGCTGGGACCCAGCCCGGCGGCAGGGGGTTGCCGGCCGGGGGTCGGGAAGGCCGGATGAACATATCCGCTTTTACAAAGGGCTAAACAGCTAAAAAAGGGACCGGTGGCGGTTCCGAACGGAGTCGATGGATGATTGTCGGAGAACAAAAACCAATTTCGGAAATTAAGCAAATTGTGGCCCCATACAAAAAGATCCTGATTTTGGGGTGCGGCACTTGCGTCAAAACCTGTTTTGCCGGCGGTGACGATGAGGTGGCGGTGCTGGCTTCGGCATTGCGTTTGAGCTGCAAGGCAGAGGGCAGGGAGATCGAAATCGAGGAACAGACTATAGAACGGCAGTGCGAAGACGAATTTATCCAGGAAAGCGCCCGCGCTGTTGCACGCAACCAGGCGGTTTTGTCTTTGGCCTGCGGGGCTGGCGTGCAGGCCATGGCGCGGCGGTTTGCCACCATGCCTGTTCTGCCGGGGGTCAACACTACATTTATGGGGGTCCTGGAAAAGCCGGGCCTTTTTACCGAAGAGTGTTCGGGTTGCGGCGATTGCAAACTGGCCATTTTCGGCGGGGTGTGCCCGTTCACGCGCTGCGCAAAAAAATTGATCAACGGGCCCTGCGGCGGCTCTCAAAACGGACAATGCGAAGTCAATCCCGAAACCGATTGCGCCTGGCATTTAATTATTGAACGGCTGAAGGCCTTAGGACAGATGGATAACTTACGGATTTATCAACCGCCGAAAAACTGGGCGGCCAGTTTATCTTCAGGGCCGCGCAAGCTCATCAGGGAGGATCATGTGATATGAAAACCGAATCCGCCGGAAAATTGCAGCAGGTTTTGGACGGTGGCGGGTTTGCCGTGACCGCTGAATGCGGCCCTCCCCGGGGTACCGATCCTGAGATTATTCGCAAAAAAGGTGAATTGTTGAGAGGCTGTGTGGATGCTGTCAATGTCACCGACAATCAAACGGCCATTGTCCGCATGTCCAGTATTGCCGCCTGCGCTCACCTGGTGGCCATGGGAATTGAACCGGTGATGCAGATGGTCACCCGGGACCGCAACCGGATTGCGCTCCAGTCGGACATTATGGGGGCCTATTCGCTGGGCATCCAAAACATCCTCTGCCTGTCCGGGGATCATCAGACCTTCGGCAGTCAGCCGGATGCCCTGAACGTGTTCGATATCGACTCCATGAATCTGGTGCACACCGTGTTGACCATGCGCGAACAGGGACAGGACATGAGCGGGTATGCGCTCAAAGGCGCGCCGCAGATGTTTATCGGCGCAGCCGCCAATCCCTTTGCCGATCCCTTCGAATACCGGGTGATCCGGCTGGCCAAGAAAATCGAAGCCGGCGCTGATTTCATCCAGACCCAATGCGTTTACAACATGGAGCGATTCAAGGCCTGGATGCACATGGCCCGCGAGGAAGGGTTGACCGAGAAGGTCCATATCCTGGCCGGAGTCACCCCCATGAAGTCCGAGGGCATGGCCAAGTACATGGCCAATCGGGTGGCGGGAATGGACGTGCCCGCGAGCCTGATCAAACGGATGGGCGGCGTACCTAAAGAAAAGGCTCCGGAGGAAGGCATCAAGATCTGCCTGGAGACCATTGCCGAGTTGCGCGACATCCAGGGGGTTCACGGCATTCACCTGATGGCCATCGAGTGGGAGGATGTCGTCGCCCGGATCGTCTCGGAAGCCGGGCTCCTGCCGCGGCCATAGGGTTTGCCCATCAACCCTGAGAACCTTATCCTGTTTGGAGAAGTTAATGCCCAAAAAGTACCATATCCATACCAAAACCGCTGCACCGCGGTTCCATCCCATCGGCAAGTATACGACTGTCGAATTTCGCGAAAACTGCGCCGGCTCCTGCAGACAATGCGTGAAGAAAAAGTGCGTTTACGATATCTTCAAGGAAAATCTTTTGCACATGAGTGCCATGGAAGAACCCGAGTACCTGTATACTTGTATGAGTTGTTTCCGCTGTATCCAGGAATGCACCCGGGGCATCTTTTCGCGGACCATCAATCCGGACTACCGCACCCTGGGCGATGACTACTGGCGTGCGGAAAACCTGCACCGGCTCTGGTACCAGGCCCACATGGGCAAGATACCGGTTTCGGGCGCCGGATACCGCGGCCCGTTCGTGGGGCCCGGATTCGATGCCATGTGGACCGATATGTCCGAAATCGTCCGTCCCACCCGCGACGGCATCCACGGCAGGGAGTATATCAATACCTGTTTCGAACTGTCCCGGCGGGTGACGCCGCTTGAATTCAATGCGGACATGTCCCTGGCTTCGGAGGTGCCGCCGCTTTTGGAACTGCCGTTGCCCCTGCTCTTCAGGCCGTCGCCGGAATTGCTGATCAACGAACATGTCCTGCTGCCCATGGCCCGGGCGGCCAAAGCGCTGGGCACGCTGCTGTTTGTCCGTTTGCAGGATATCACCGCGTCTCTGGCGCCATACGCCCCCAGTCTGATTCCCTGCCTGACCCCGGACGATATTGCGGCGAACGACGCGCTGATCCGCAGCAGCCGGGTTGTTGAGTTGGCCGACGGGCCCGGTATCGAAAGCGCCCTGGACACGGTTCGGTCGGCTCATCCGGACAAGATCGTCCTGGTGGGCATGGCCCTCGACCGGCAGGCATGCGGCCGCGCCGCTGCGCTGGCCGACAGCGGTGCCGATACCCTGCACTTTTATGCGGACGATCACGGCAATGAGTTGAATTCCAACCAGCCGCGGTTTTTAAAGGAGATGATCCGCGAGGTTCATCTTAACCTGGTGGAGCAGGGGACCCGCCAGAAGATCAACCTGCTCTTTTCGGGGGGCATTGCCATGGCTGAACATGTGGCCAAAGCCATCATCTGCGGCGCCGATGCCGTGACCGCCGATTATGCCCTTTTGATCGCTCTGGAATGCCGGCTGTGCGGCAGGTGCCGTGACGGCCTCTCTTGTCCGGTCAAACTGGATGAACCCCTGGATGCCGATTGGGGCAGCGACAGAATTACCAACCTGATCGCCGCATGGCAGAGCCAATTGATCGAACTGATGGGCGCCATGGGTATTCGCGAGGCCCGGCGGCTGCGCGGGGAGGTCGGTCGCTCCATGTGGTTTGAAAATTTGGAAAAAGATCATTTCGGGCCCCTTTTCGGGGAACGCAAAGTGCCTGGATTAGGATAACCCATGAACCAAGATGTCAAAAAACAGCCATTGCCGCAAATCCGGGAAGCCCGGTCGCGTTTTCGCAACACCATCGGAAAATTCACCATCAAGAGAAGTTCGGCCTGCATCTCCTGCGGGCTGTGCGCCGAGCTCTGCCCATACGGGGTCCATCCGCGCTACGAGAACTATTCCAGATCCATGCGGCCGGTGGAACATAAATGCATTGGATTCAAATGCAAGCAAAACGACTTTTATTGCATTGACCGCTGTCCGCAGCAGGCCCTGACCTTGCGGGCCAATCCGGTTCTGGAAACCCTGGGGGACTATCGCTGGCCTGCCGAAATGCTGCTTGCCCACTGGGAAATGGCCGAGACCGGCAACCTTCCGGTGGTCGATCTGGAGTACAACCTGGGATATTCCGGCGGCGGGTTTGACAAACTGCGGTTCAAAGCGCCGGAACCGGACCGGTACCGGCAGATCGACGACGCGCAGATGGACCTGGGCCTCGATCTGAACAAGCGCAAGGACGGCCGACCGGAAAGACGCCTGTCCCTGCCGTGTTACAGCGGGGGTATGTCATATGGCTCCATGGCACTGACGGCTTTAACCGGCCGGGCCAGGGCGGCCCAGAAAATGAACACCCTGACCTGCACCGGGGAGGGCGGCTATCCCCAGGAGTTTGTGCCCTACGCCAATTTTGTCATTACCCAGGTGGCCACGGGACTTTTCGGGGTGCGCGAAGAGACCATGCGTTTTGCGCCGGTGATCGAGTTCAAGTATGCCCAGGGCGCCAAACCCGGACTGGGCGGCCATTTGCTGGGGGACAAAGTAACCCCTGAAGTGGCCGCCATGCGTGAGACGGTGGTGGGCAATTCGCTTTTTTCGCCTTTTCCTTTCCACAGCGTTTATTCGGTGGAAGATCATAAAAAGCATGTCGACTGGGTCAAGGAAGTCAACCCAAGGGCACTGGTATCCGTTAAAGTGTCCACACCTACGGATGTGGATATGGTCGCCGTGGGCAGCTATTATGCCGGCGCCCATATCGTGCATATCGACGGCAGCTATGGCGGCACCGGGGCGGCCCCGGATATCGCCAAAAAGAATATCGCCATGCCCATCGAATATGCCATCCCCAAAGTCCATCAGTTTCTCAAGGACGAGGGTGTCCGCGAAGAGGTCTGCCTGATTGCCAGCGGCGGCATCCGCAATGCCATGGATGTGGCCAAAGCCATCGCCCTGGGCGCCGACGGCGTGGTCATCGGAACCGCCGAACTGGTCGCCCTGGAATGTGTGCGCTGCGGCAACTGCGAAAGCGGTCGCGGCTGCGCCCGGGGCATCGCCTCCACCGACTCCGAACTGGGCCAGATGATTTCCGAGGCCTACGCCGAGCAGCGCATCGTCAACATGTACATGGCCTGGCGCAAGCAATGGTGCGAGCTATTGCGGCAATTCGGCTTCAGCAGCATTCGCGAACTGGTGGGCCGTTCCGACTTGCTGGTGCACCTGGATTATTTGGAAGAAGAAGAGAGAGCGCAATATCATCCGGCGCCCCAAAAGCAGATGTTTATTTAACAGGAGTATCCATGCAGTCTCGTTATCATTCGATGATCGACAAATTTCTCAATTCCAGGGCCAAACTGCCCCGCGGCGGTGTGGAACTCAAAAAAGCTGCCGAAGAGGGCGGCTGCGGCGTCACCGGCTTCATTGCTTCCATACCGGTCCGGGGCCGCCACATTTATGAACCTTCCATCCAGATGCACAACCGGGGCAACGGCAAAGGCGGCGGGATCGCCGCCGTCGGACTGTCGGCTCAGAGCCTGGGAGTCAGCCAGGACGTTCTGGATTCCCATTACATGCTCCAGGTGGCACTGCTGGACCCTGCGGCCCGGCAGCAGGTGGAAGAAGCCAACATCGCACCGTTTCTGGAGGTCCACAAGGCCGAGCGGATTCCCACCGTGGATGATTACCGCGCTGTGGACGGCCTGGAGGTCAAACCACCCGACGTGTGGCGTTATTTCGTGCGGGTCAAGAAAGACGTGCTGGGACGCTTCATCGAAGAAAACGGATTCGAGGACCTGGACCCGGCCAAGGCCGAAGACGAATTTGTCTTCCAAAATTCCATCCGCATCAACCAGCGCTTTTATGCCGCCCTGGGGGACAAGCAGGCTTTTGTGCTATCCCACGGGCGCAACATGATGATCCTGAAAATCGTCGGCTATGCGGAAAAAGTCGTCGATTATTATCTTCTGGATGATTTCAAGGCCCACGGCTGGATCGCCCACCAGCGCTATCCCACCAAGGGCCGCGTCTGGCACCCCGGCGGGGCGCATCCCTTCAGCGGCATGGACGAGGCTTTGGTTCATAACGGCGACTTTGCCAATTATCATGCCGTCTGCGAGTACTTGCAGCAGCACAACATCCACCCCCAATTTCTAACCGACACCGAAGTTTCCGTGCTCTTGCTGGACCTGCTGCACCGCACCTTCGGTTACCCCATGGAATACATTATCGAGGCCATGGCGCCGACCAGCGAGCACGACTTCGACCAGTTGCCGCCGGAAAAGCAGCACATCTACCGCTGCATCCAGTCGGCCCATATCCACGCCTCTCCGGATGGCCCCTGGTTTTTTATCATTGCCCGCAACAATCCGTATAAGCAGTTTTTCCAGCTCATCGGAATTACGGATACCGCCATGCTGCGACCCCAGGTGTTCGCCCTCCAGGACGGCGCCGTGCAAATTGGCCTGATCTGTTCGGAAAAGCAGGCCATCGACGCCACGCTGCAAAACCTGGCGTCCGAAGACAACCGCTTTTGCCCGGTGGCCGATAAATACTGGAATGCCCGGGGCGGCAGTGCCACCGACGGCGGTGCATTCATGTTTACCGTCAAGGACGCCGGCAAAGGCGACGGCTCCAAACAGTTGATCTGCACCGATAAATTCGGCCGGATCGTCAGCACACCCAAGGGCCAGAAGCACTATCGGCCGCAAGAAGGGGGTTCCGTTTCCGAACCATCCGCCGAAATTTCGAGATTGCTGGAAGAGGGCCTGGCCGCCGAGGATATCGAGCCGTTGAAACGCCGATGCCTCGAGCAACTGCCCGTCTGGCCTTATGACGCTTTGATCCAACTTTGTGAGGCGCTTGTTTTGCGGGCCGCCAAAAAAGATGATGTAAAGTCCAAGGCCATTGATCTGCTGACTTTCCTCCTGGACCGCCGTGCGGCCACCGGTGCAAAGAAGCGCAGTTCGGTGCTGGATATTTTGGGAAAGAGCCTGACCGCGCTTTTTGCCGCCTCTCCCCAAATGGATGCCAACAGTCAAAGCCTGTATCGCCATGTCGATTGGGCCAGCCGCCATACGCTGAGACCCCCACAGGACGGCGAGCGTATTTGTGTTCTCAATGCCCGGGAGTTTCCCCCGGAGGGGGACGCCTGCGACGCCCGCCTGATCTGCGACGCCTATGAAATGGGGTGGAAGCAATTCATCTGCTATGGGTACAAAGGGCAGCGGTTCACCGGATGCGGGCTGTCCAGGGACTCCGATGGTGTGCGTATCGATGTCTATGACAGCTCCGGCGATTATCTGGCCTCCGGCATCGACGGGCTGGAGATTTTTGTGCACGGCAATGCCCAGGATCAGTTGGCCCAGATCATCAAACGCGGCAAGCTGGTGATCTACGGAGACGTGGGCCAGACTTTCATGTACGGGGCCAAGGGCGGAGACGTTTATGTCATGGGCAACGCCGCCGGCCGGCCGTTGATCAATGCCGTCGGCCGTCCGCGGGTGGTCATCAACGGCACCTGCCTGGACTATCTGGCCGAGTCCTTCATGGCCGGCGATCCGCTCAACGGCGGCGGGTTTGTCGTCCTGAACGGGATCGAATTCGATACCGACGGCAAGGTGGTTCCGATGGAAAACCCCTATCCCGGCGCCAATCTTTTTTCCCTGGCCTCGGGCGGCGCCATCTACCTGCGCGATCCGCATCAGCTCGTGGTGGAAGAACAACTCAACGGCGGCGAGTTTACCCGCCTGACCCCGGCCGACTGGGAACTGATTTTGCCTTATCTTGAAGAAAACGAACGCCTTTTCGGCATTTCCATTGAAAACGACCTGTTGCAGGTTGACGGCCAGAAAAAAGACTATGCCTCGGTTTACCGCAAGGTTCGCGCCGTCCAGCTCGGCGTTCTGGGCAAAGCATCGACGGCCGTGGAGGAATGGGGAGAGGATTGGCAGGAATCGGATTAAAGCAAGATTTGGAGCATCTTACGTTTTTGGGCTGTCCTAATAGGGGTGTACCCTTAATCTTTCCACACCCGCGATTTCTTTGCGCACCATGAAAGTTGTACCGTGTCACTCATTTTTATCTTGAATGAATGAAAGGGGCTATATGCCCCATTTCGGGTTGCTAGGGCGTGATCCGTTTACCGGGCCACCTTTCGGGGCGGCCCGGCGCGCCTTGGAATGACAACAGTCGGAGCTATTAAAACGCGGATTTATCTGGCCACACTTTTGGGAACGCTTTCAAACGGTGTCCATCCGCGCGACTGGTAATACGATTTTCCCCGCAGGTTTTTCAGGACTTCGATGCTTGTTTTGTACCCTTTGTACATGCGGCACATATCCATAGCCATTCCGCATATTTGGGCCACGGCCTGGATCAGGGTGATATCCTGAATGGAAAATTCCCAGGGTTCGGAGGTGTACACCCTGAGCGCACCGATCACGGTGTTTCGCGCCACGATGGGCACGCCCAGCAGGGATGAAATCCCTTCTTTTTTGGCCTCTTGCGGATATTGAATTCGCGGGTCATCCTGGACATCGTGAATGGCAATCGGCACCTGGTCCTTTGCTTCCGTAATTTCTTGCATGTAGCGGACCGGCCCTTTGTTGAGATACTCATCGCTGAGACCGAACGATGCGGCCAGACCCAACTCGCGGGTATCTTTGTCTACCAGGAATACATTGCATCCCTTCACGTTAAAGGCCGTTTTCACCCCTTGTGCCGTCAATAGCGCGACTTCTTCGGGGTCCTTGCATTGAGATATGGCGGTTGTCAATTCGATGAGCTTTTCATAGTATATTGCATGGTTTTGCATGTTGGCCTCCTTTTGTTGAGGGGGAAACGAAGCAAAAAAATCTATTTAAAGCCGCCTCGCGCGGGTAAAAAGGCAGCTTGTTTTTTGGGTTAAACGATCCAGCCGCCCATTGTGGTCTCAAAATGAAATTTTTGAAGGCACCTTCGCTAGAGGTGTTGCTTCTAATCAGTGGTTAGGTGGAAATTGAATGTGCGGTGCGAAACAGGATCAAGCGGATGAGGATCGCCACTATGCCGCGTTCATGTCGTGCGGCTTCGCGCTTGAGATTCCAAGGAGATGCAGACTACCTTTCGAGTACTAAAGTTCAACGATTTTCAAGGTTAATTTAAATCCTATCATTATAATCGTTGTGGTATCAAGACTTAAAATAAGGGCAGTCAGGGAACCGCTCATGTCCGGGCTGATCGACAATGTTTGTCACAGTCCTTTTTCCATGTTGTCTTATGATTACCATGGGCCCGCAAATGCAAGCGGGCCGCCATCGGCAAGGACCAGGCATCTGCGCTTCCTGAAGGCGTGCGGTAATTGGTTTTGTCGGGGCTTGATGAGCAGGCTCAATTGAGTGGGCGCCGGGCCACCGCAGGGTGGCCCGGCTTTGTGGTGGAGGGCCTCATCAGAGGCAAGGGGGAAAGAGTGACACTTCTTGGCTTCACCAACAATGTAATACGCTTAAATGACCGCGAGATGATCGCAAGGTTATCATTTGGTCATGTTTGACAACAAGTCTCCGGACATCCGTCCACTGACCTCGTCTTCGAACCATTCGTCTGGAACGAAATGCGCAATCCCGGCTGAATCCGCGAGGCCTCATCGATTGGCCCTGCCAGACACTGGATTTCCGGAATCCAATCTGTCGAAAACTTTGATGCGGCATAACGCCGAGACACCGATGGTCATAGCGACCAGGCCGAACAGGAAAGCGGTGCCCGGACGATGTGGGCGGGTGTTGTTTGTTACTGCAGCCGGTTGACCTGGGGACTCCCTGATGTATCTTTAACCAAAACGAATCATATAGTACAGACCATGGGGAACAGGATAGGAGGTACGGTATGGATCTTGGAATCAAGGATAAAATTGCATTGGTTACCGCTGCAAGCCGTGGATTGGGCCGCGGCTGCGCTGAACAACTGGCTGCTGAAGGGTGCCGGGTGGCGATCTGCTCTCGTGATGCGGCCGGTGCAGGGAAGGCCGCCGGGGAAATCTCCACTGCCACAGGATCACCGGTCATGGGGTTCGGTGCCGATATGCGCAAACCGGAAGATATCGGCCGGCTGCTGGACGATGTCCGACAGTCTTTGGGGGATCCCCAGATTCTGGTCACCAATGCCGGCGGTCCGCCGCCGGGAACATATGCCAGCACAGCCCTGGAAGAATATGACAAGGCGCTCCATCTCACCTTGATGAGTGCCGTGCGCCTGATTCACGGCGTAACACCGGCCATGAAGGCTTCAGGCTGGGGCCGGATTATCGCCATTACATCCATTTCGGTCAAACAGCCCATCGACACGCTGCTGCTGTCCAATATGGCACGGGCGGGGCTGACCGGGTTCCTGAAAACCATTGCGACTGAACTGGCCCCCGATGGCATAACGGTCAATGCATTGCTTCCGGGTACGCATAGAACATCGCGCATCGATCAGCTGGCCCGGCACCGGGCTGACCAGGAGAATAAATCGACGGAAGAAATCATTGCGGAGATGATGGCGGCCAATCCCAGCCAAATGATCGGGGATCCATCTGACTTCGGTGCCGCCGCCGCCTTTCTGGCCAGCATGCAGGCCAGGTATATTACGGGTCACAATTTGCTGGTGGACGGTGGTCATTACCGCGGGTTGCTTTAAGCCGGCCGACTTGATGCCGACCGCGCTGCGGCATCCTAAACACCGGCCAGTTTGGGCAGAACCGCAGCGGCGAAACTCAAGACAAAAAAGAAGCCACACATGTCGGTGACGGTGGTCAGCAGGGGGCTTGAAACCAGGGCCGGGTCCAGTTTCAGCCGCCTGAGCACCAGGGGCAGCATTCCGCCCAGGGCGACCGAAACCAAGGTGTTGGCCGCCAGCGCGCCACCCACCACAACGCCCAGCCAGGGGTTGGCTTTCCAGAAAAAGGCGACGGTGCCCAGCAGCAGGCCCAGCACCAGTCCGTTGAGGATACCGACCTTGGCCTCTTTGACCAGCACCCAGAACAGCTCGCCGGGCCGGACCAGGCCCAGCGAGAGCTCGCGTATGGATACCGCCACGGCCTGATTTCCCGAACAGCCGCTCATGTCGCTGACCATGGGAAGAAAAACGGCCAGGGTGATGGCTGCCGCAAGGGTGTCCTGGTACAGAGCGATGACGCTGGCCGCGACGATATTCAACGCAATGTTCAAGCACAGCCAGGATAGGCGGCGTCCGGATCGCGACAGCAGGGGCATGGTGCGGAACTCTTCGCCGCCGATGATGCCGCTGAGCCGCAGAAATGTTTTGGTTTTGCGTTTGCTGACCGCTTCCTCGACGGCACCGGGAAGCACCACACCGAGCAGGTGCAGGCCATCGTCCACTACCGGAACGCCGAGCAGGTTGTGTTCCTCGAAAAAGTCCTCCAACGTTCTGAGCGATGTTTGGTCGGACACGCTCAGGGGCGAAGTGATCATCACCTTGTCCAGGGGGGTATTCCGCGGGGGAAAAAGCAAATCATGCATGCGCAACACGCCTACCAGCTTCCTTTCGCGATCGACAACATAAAAATACTGGACATGGTAGTCGACATATTTGTCCTGATGGGCCTGCAGGTCATCGAGTACGTCCTGAACCGTATTGTCGGCGATATAAACGAGAAACTCGGAAATCATGATGCCGCCGGCGCAGTCCGCTGGATACGCCAGCAGCTTTCGGGCTTCGTAGGCGTCCTCGTGGCCCATTTGCGCCAGAATGGCCTGGCTGGCGTCCTCGTCCATTTCGCCCAGTACATCGACGAGGTGATCGCTGGACAGCTCCTCCATGATGGCTGCCGCCTGTTGCGACGGCAAATCCTCCACCAGGTCCGCGGCCTGCTCTTCGGGGATATCTTCAATGACGTCGGCGGCATCCTCGGGGCCGAGAAGGCTCAGCAGACGATGCTGTTCCGCTTCGGTCAATCGGGAGATGACCCGGGCCGTTTCCGACGGGCTGAGGGTATCGATAAAGGTGATCAATGCACGGCGGTCTTGCGCTGCGATCAATTCACTGAGCATTTCCCAGGGGGGTTTTGTTTCAATCATCAATAACCTCATACAATCAAAGGCTTAAAATATTGGTGATGCATAAAGCGCCATCCATTTTCTTCCGCCAGTCGCATGCACACCATTGATACGTTCCCGGTTTGAACCGTCTGCAGCATGCCACGAAATCATGCGGCTATCAACAAAGACGGTTGGGTTCGAAAATACCGGACCGGGCAGCGCAATAGTCGTCCGGAAAAAAAGATCATCGGATTTGAAATGGGCCGGTTTTAGTGCTTGGTTTGACAATGGGTATGCGCTATTGAGTTTTGAAGCCGGCACAGCGGCCAGGCCGACTGACAGCGGGCTGTCCATCAACCCATGACAATTCAGGTCACGACATGAAAAAGGCGGTTTTACAATTTGCCACCTGCATTTTGGGGCTTTCCGGTTTTGGTGTGTTGGTTGCCGAAGTATTGAAAAAATGGCATCTGGTCAGCCCAAGCCTCAACCCGGTGTGGATTGTCCTGCCCTTTCTGCTTGTCTTTATCGGCAGAGAGACGACCACCGCAGCCTATATACGCGACAATACGATATTGTCGGCCAAAACCCTGAAAAACATGGATTCGGCCGTACGGGCGATCCTGATAGCAGTATCCGTATTGATCCTCATCAGTATACCCTTTCTCTGGTATGGAACCATCGAAGAGACCGCCCACAAAGCCACCACGAGAAATGCTGAAACCGGCATTCGGTAATCAGTCGACAACCCCTGTTATTCCCCCGGATGACGGTAGAGTATGGTGATGCTCAGGTTGCGTTCGATCTCGTTTTGGTGGGCCACCATGGATTCGGACTGCAGCATACGCACGATTTCGATGTCTGGATGTTCCGCCAGCCATGCATTGAGCTGCAATTCTTCGGGCGGATTGATGTTGGTGGTACAATAGCTGAATATTTTGGCCTTGAGTGGTTTCACGATGCCTCCCTTTATCCGTTGGTGCTTTCGGGTCCCATCTGCTCGCCCGTTGCACAGGGCCGCCGTCTATCCGGTGAATTCAAAATCAGTTCTGTGACAGGCTTTTCCATAGTTTATGCGATGGCGACAATGAGCGTCAACCGGCATGTAGCGGATGTATCCGGGCCGACGTGCTTTCCTGGACCGATGAAAGTGTCCCCCATCCTTTGTAAAACTTTTGTAAAACACTAAAATTAATATGTTTTTTATTTCCGGCAGGCCTTATGGTAGCATATATTGGATGACCGGCCCGCCCGTGTTGAGCAGGCCGATTTCAGAATGAATTCCATTGGGCTGAGCCGTCCGGCACTGATCTGCAGCGACCGTCGCCCTTTATTTCATTGCGCATGTTTATTCCTGGAAGCGGTTTCAGAACGACTTCCAAATAGACGGCCGGAAAGAGAGTAAATGATGACCGATTACCCCCAACACCCCAAAAAGGGTGCCGCCCGGGTTCTGCTTGCCAGCGTTTTCGGCCCTTATGCCCAGGATGACGAATACGGCAGCCGCAAGATCAACCCCATGGAGCTTTATCACAATCAGGTGACCCGGTTTCAGGGGGCCTATTCCCTGCGTATGTTTCACCGCAGCTTCGGGTTGATGCTCATCCAGAACAATATCGATGCACCCTGCACGCTTTTGGATTTCCCCACCATGGAGCGGTTTGTCGAGGAGATCCGGGACAATGCCTATGACGTCGTGGGCATCGGGGCCATCCTTCCCAATATCGGAAAAGTGATTAAAATGTGTGCTCTGGTGCGCGCCCACCTGCCCAAAGCGGTTATTGTGATCGGCGGGCACGTGGTCAGCAAGACGCACATCGATCGTCTGGTGGACGCCGATTTTTTTGTTCAAGGCGACGGGGTGGCGTGGTTTCGCCGCTATCTTGGTCAGAACCCCCAGGCACCGGTGCGCCACCCTATGGCGTATTCGGGTATCGGCGCCCGCGTGATGGGCATGACCCTGAGGGACAAGCCGGGGGATACCGCAGCCATCCTGATTCCCTCGGTGGGCTGCCCGGTCGGCTGTAATTTTTGCTCCACCTCTGCGCTTTTCGGCGGCAAGGGCCATTTTATCAGTTTTTACAAAACCGGAGATGCTTTGTTTGAAGTCATGGTTGAACTGGAGCGCCGGTTAAAGGTCCACTCATTTTTTATTCTGGATGAGAATTTTTTGCTGCACCGCAAGCGGGCCCTGCGGGTGCTTGAACTGATGCAGCGCAACGGCAAGAGCTGGGCATTGTACCTGTTCAGCTCCGCCCGTGTTTTGCAGTCCTACACCATGGAACAGCTCGTCGGACTGGGCGTTTCCTGGGTCTGGATGGGACTTGAAGGCAAGCAAAGTCAATATGCCAAACTCAAGAATGTGGATACGCACACACTGGTCCGCCGGCTGAAGGCCAACGGTATCTGCGTGCTCGGTTCCTCCATTCTCGGTCTGGAGGATCACCGGGCAGAGGATATGCCGCAGATCATCGAAGATGCCGTGAGCTATGGCGCCGATTTTCATCAGTTCATGCTCTACACGCCCAATGACGGAACGCCCCTTTACGCACAGCATAAAGCCGCCGGCAGCCTCCTGGACGAATCGGTGTTTTCACCAGCCGATGCCCATGGGCAGTATCGTTTCAATTTCCGCCACCGCCATATCCCGGCCGGAATGGAGGAACACTTCCTGCGCAGCGCCTTTGAACGCGATTTTGTCGTCAACGGCCCCAGCATCGTCCGCTTGATCCGCACCCAGCTGACCGGTTGGTTGAAGTACCACCGGCATTCCGACCGGCGCATTCGCAAGCGGTTTCAAAGGGACGCCAAATCTCTGGGCAGCACCTATGCCGGTGCTGTATGGGCGGTTCGACGCCACTACGGAAGGGGAACGCCCATGGCCGTAAGAATGGATACGCTGCTCAAAGATATCTATCAGGCTTTCGGCCTGAGAGCCCGCCTGGTCGCCCCTCTGGCCGGTCGATTCCTGCACGCCACCTTGCGACGGGAGGAGCGGCGCCTGGCCGGCGGCTGGACTCATGAACCCGAGACCTGCTACGAGAAGAACCCGGCCGCCATGGCCATGGCGGCTGCTTCGGCCGGCGCCGGCCGCCCGGCCAGCGCCGCCTGGGTCGGGCGCAAAGCGTATTCTGCCTCACAGGCATGATTCAATTCCTTTATTATTTCTTTGCCATGCCGCTTAAGAGTTGGTAAACATGTGCAAAAGCGGATTTGATATCCCGTGCTGAACCCTGAGGGAATTTCATGTGAATCGTGCCAGGCAGACATTGATTTCCATCGCGCTGTCCGTTGTTCTGATCGGCGTGGGCTGCATCGGGTATATGGTGATCGAAAAGTGGCCGTTTTTTGATGCGCTTTACATGACCGTTATTACCTTGGCCACCGTTGGTTACGGCGAAGTGCACATCGTGAGTCTGCCCGGCCGTATTTTTACGGTTTTTTTGATCCTCCTGGGCGTGGGTTTTTTTCTGTATGTGGCCGGCAGCATTATCCAGTTTCTGGTGGAAGGCCGCATTCGGCTGGTATTGGGGAGGCGCAAATTGGACTCACAGATCAATAAATTGAAGGACCATTTCATCATCTGCGGCTATGGCCGCATCGGCCGTGTGCTGGCCCGGTTTCTCATTGCAAAATATGTGGATGTGGTGGTCATCGAGCGTAAGGAAAACCGGGTTGCCGCCATGGATGAAGACGGCATTCTATACCTGCTCGGTGAGGCCACGGATGAAAAACTGTTGAACAGGGCCGGCATCCAGCGTGCCAGGGGGGTGGTGACCGCTGTGGCCACCGATGCCGACAACGTTTTCCTGGTGCTCATCGCCAAGCAGATGAACCCCGCTCTTTTTGTGGTTGCCCGGGCCAGCCAGAACTCCACCAAAAAAACCTTGCTGGCCGCCGGCGCCGATAAAGTGATTTCCCCTTACGACCTGGGCGCCCGGCGCATGGCCCACGCGATTTTGCGTCCCACCGTAATCAAGTTTCTGGAAATGGCATTCGCCGACGAAAAGGTCGATATTCAGATCGAGGAGATTCGGGTGGGAGCGGCCTCGGCGCTGCATGGCGTGACCATGAAAGATTCCGGTATCCGCCAGAATTTCGACCTGATGATCATGGTCATCCGCAAGTCCGACGATACCATGTTGTTCAATCCCAAGGCGGATACCACCATTGAGGCCGGAGACGTCATGGTGGTGGTGGGCCGGGCACAGAGCATCAAGAAGCTTGAGCGGGTGGCTTCCATGTAATCCGACTGGCGGTTCCACCGCTTCGCCAGGTTTCAAATGATGTGCGTCAGAATGGACAGCGCTTCAACGTAAATCCCCGGATCCTTGCTGGCCCGGGGCCCTGCCACGTTCAACGTTTCGATCATATGCATGTCCAGCCAGGATGCCACCAGGGAGGCGCTGTCCAGCGGGCTTTTGTGCAAGGCTGGATCGATGTGCAGTATCTGCTTGCCATGCTTGAGGGCCATTTTGCGGGTATAGTCCGTTCCTCCGACAGGGGTGCCGCGGGAAATAATCAACGTTCCGTCCGAGTCCACGACATTCTTCTCGGTGCGTTCCGCGTAATTTTCGGTGGGCATTTCATCCAGTTTGTAATGTTCCGGCAAGGGGCCGTCTTCGGTGCGCCGTCCTTTGGGGATCCAGCCACCATGGGGAATTCCCAGTCGAATGGCTGCATCCAGCGCAGCGCGGTCAACGCCGGTTTGTCCGCCGGATATAATTTTTTTCAGCATGTTTTCAGCTCCTCTTCGGGTTGTCCCCAATTTGCGTGTGCTGTCCTATCCTATACACCGTGCGGGCCTTTGGTCAAATGAGAAGAAGCCGGGCCAGTTTTCAGGCGGCCCGGCTTCCATGTTGGGAGGGACGTGCAAAAGGAGGTTAGGAGAACATCAGATGATGTCGTTCTTATGGTGCCAACTTAATGCATCAAGATGACCGGGAGATGACATCAACATTACCAGTTGGTCATCTTGTCCAGTCCCGGAACTGAGAACCCTATATTGATGAGGAGCATGGCTTGTAAAAAAGACCACTGGATTATCTGCCGTGGCCGACCAGGTGTTCCATGAAGATGTTCAGCGCGCTGATCGGGTCCTTTCCGGCCAGGGCCCTGCGAATTTCGGTGGCTTTTTCGTATTCTTCTTTCGAGAGCAGCAGGTGCTCCTTGCGGGTGCCCGAATCATTGATGTGGATGGCCGGCCAGAGCCGCTGCTCTGCGCATTCTCGGCTCAGGACCAGGTCCATGTTGCCCGTGCCCTTGAATTCCTGGAAGATGATATCGTCCATCCGACTGCCGGTGTCCACAAGTATGGTTGCGACAATGGTCAGCGATCCGCCGTTTTCAATGTTGCGGGCGGCCCCGAAAAAACGCCGCGGTATTTCGAGTGCATTGGCGCCCAGTCCACCGGTCATGGTTCGGCCGTAGCTTGGCGTATCGGTATTGAACGCGCGGGACATACGGGTCAGGGAATCGATGAAGACAACCACGTCGCGGCCGATTTCAGTCTGGCGAATAGCCGTGTTCATGGTCAGACGGGCCATGCGCATATGCTGGGCCACGCTTTGATCCGCGGAAGAGTGCAGCACGTAGCCGGCGCTGATGCCCCGTTTGAAGTCAGTGACCTCCTCGGGGCGTTCATCCACCAGCAGGACAAAAACCGATGTATTGGGATGATTTTGGATAATGGCATTGGCCAGGTGCTTCAAAATGGTGGTTTTCCCCGATTTGGGCGGCGAAACGATCAGGCCGCGCTGGCCTTTGCCCATGGGCACGATGATGTCCAGGGCCTGGCCCATGAGGTCATCCGCCGACCGGGTGAGAATAAACCGATCCGTTGGATTGATGCTGGTCTGTTCCTGAAGGGCGTCGATATTTTTATACGCCTCCGGGGACATGCCGTTGACGGTCTCTACCTGAGCCAGTTTCAGGTTGGGGTTTTTCCCGTTTCCCTTGACGCCCGCACCCTTGATGAACACCCCTTCACCCAGCTTTAGCTGGCTGATCAGGGGCGCCGGTACAAAAGTGTTCTCCGGTGTGGGTTGAAAATTGGCGTCGATGTTTCTCAAGAAACCGAAACCGCGGTCGAGTATTTCCAGATGTCCGGCTACAGGGTCCAATGAATGCTCCTCATTTTAAATTAAAAGACATTTTGTCCATGTTGTCGCAGTTGCCTGATGCTGGCTGTTACATACTATAATTGCCATGCAATGCAAAGAGGACCGTCTATGCGCATTGCACGATATTTTCGATATGGGCCCTTTCAGGGGCGTTGACTCCTTTAAAGGCTTTAGATATAAACATGGTTCAACCGCCCACAAGACACCATCCCGTCTGGCTGTGGCTTGACCGCCGTTCAGCATGCCTTTGGGCAATCAGGAGCAAAAAAATGAAACTGGACGATTTGAGACGTAAAATAGACAAGATCGACCGGGAGTTGCTGGTTTTGCTCCAAGAACGCATGGGGCTGGCGCTTCAATCCAAAAAATTCAAAAACAAGATTGTCGACACACAGCGCGAAGCGGTGGTCCTTGCCCGTGCCGAGCGGATGAATCTGGCCCTGGTGGAACGCTCTTTTGCCCGTCAGTTGTTGGGAACCATCATCACTGAGAGCAAGCGTCTGCAGGAGGAAAATCGCCAGATGGTGGCGTTCCAGGGCGAGCATGGGGCCTATGGTGAAGTGGCCTCCCGTCGGTTGGTTCCGGACGGCGCATATATTCCCTGCATGGAGTTTGTCGATGTTTTCGAGGGAGTGGAAAACGACCATTTTGAGTTGGGCGTCGTGCCGGTGGAAAACTCTCTGGAGGGTGCTGTCACCCAGGTCAACGACCTGCTGACAACCACAAACCTGCATGTTATCGGTGAGGTGAAGGTCCCGGTCAACCACTGTCTGCTGGCCCCCCATGAGACCAGTCTCAACGAAATCCGCGTGGTCTACTCCCACCCCCAGGCCCTTGCCCAGTGCAACCGCTTCCTGCTGGAGAGACGAATCGAGCCGCGACCCTATTACGATACGGCCGGCGCCGCCAAGATGCTGGCCCGGGAGAATCCGCGCGCCTCCGCGGCCATTGCCAGCGCCCTGTGCGCCGAACTCTACGATCTTGATATCGTCAGCCGCGGCATTGAAGACGGGGCTTCCAATCATACCCGGTTTCTCTTGATCTCCCGGACACCTTTTGTCGGACACGGCAGCAAAACCTCAATAATCTTTGCCACCGCCCACGAGGCCGGGCGCCTGTACAATGCCCTGCGCCTTTTTGCCGAGGCACAAATCAACTTGACGCGCATCGCCTCCATGCCTCTGCGTTCCGACCCCGGCAACTACAGCTTTTTCCTTGATTTTGAAGGCGATACCCAGGATCCCCATGTGGCCAAGGTGATGAAAGGCCTGGAAGAGATGGCCATTCCCATTAAATGTCTGGGCAGCTATCCGGCGGATACTACCGTGGCGGGGTGAATGCGGTCATTCAAAATGCCCAATCATCTTACCCGGTGTTTCAAGGGGACGGCGGGCCTGGTGGTTGAAACACCCGGATCAGAGCAGGTGGGGCAGGTCTCCATTTTTAAGTGGCGCTTTGAATTGGCGTTTGCGCCGAATCCCGGTCTATTTTCCTCAGGGCCTGAATTGTTCCGGACAAATGGGCCACAAGCTGATCCAGGCTCTCTTTGAGGAGGCCGAGCCGGTTTTTTTCCAGAAACCCCTCCACCTCCGCTGAAAATGTCTGATCGTGGTAAAGGCCGATACTGAGGGCCGCCGCCATTCGGACTTCACTGTTCCTGTCGTTGAGCCCCAGGATTACGGTTGACCTTGCCGTTTGGCACCCCATGAGGCTGAGATTGATAAATGCCCATTTGCGGATTGTGGCCGAGGTGGAGCGTGCGGCCGCCTTCTCGAAGTATCGATTGGCCTCCGGCCCGACAGCTTTAAGGGTTGTAATAATCCCCTCACGCAATTCGGCGCTGATGTTTTTCAGGGCCGCCGAACACATGGCCGGCAGCACAACGGGATCATCAAGGCAGTGCTTTAACTGATTTACCATTTGGAGTCGCAGATCATCCGATTGGCCCTCATTCAGGTTTCTAATCCATTGATCGACATTCACTGGATCCCTCCTTTGCACATTTTGGGCGGCTATGCCGTGATGGTCATCGTCTTTAATCAAATGGACGCAAACGTCTGAACTTTCTTGCATCAACGAGGTCATGGGCCCCATTGTCCAATAACGGGAAACATTCGATTCCGGACTGCCATTGGTATGGCATGCATTAACCCGGCGGGTTGATGGATGACACAATGGCATGGCGTGCTTGGGCAACCGGTTGTGTCTGAGCGAGAGGAATCATTGTTAAAGGTGAGAGATTGTGGATAATCTGTGATCCATCTCACATTTTGTGTATCCCCAAATGCGTATAATACCCATTAAAGGATCGATTGCGCTATTGCCACGATGGCTCAGGAGGCTGATCTCGTATTGAACATAATCCGGGCTTGTCGGGATCGGCCGCGCATTGCCGGTACGGTATTGTTCTTTTGTCGTGTTTGCAAGTGGTTGAATTATCATATGATTAATTGCTTGACAGCAGTGTCGCGAAATTTGTAATAAAACTGAGTCAGTTCATCCATAATCGTTGTTGCTGATATCATGACATGATTGGCTGCTGTTGGCTTACCTGTCTGCTTTGTTGCCCATTATGGGATGTGGATGTAACTTTCCTTATCAACACAATTCAACTGATAAATTTTACATAGATAGTCGATGAAATATCTGGTGATGGAAGTCCTTTTTGTGCATTTCCGGCAAAAAGGTTCGACCGATAAAAGAGGTAATGGCTTGGTGTGCCAAATCGATGAATGATGCTGCATTTTCTGAATTTGCCTATGAATTCAGGCAGACGGCTGTATTGAAGGGCACCATTGCGAATAAGACCGGGTGCACCGGTCCCATCCATCATAAACTGAGAGGAGTAAGTCAATGATACGTTCCATCGTTCTTTTTTGCATAATGCTCACTCTCTTTTCCTTTTGCCAGCCTTCCGTGACAATCGCTTACGGCCCTGAGGTTTTTACCAATACCGGTTTATATGGTGGCCATTTCCCTGCCATTGCCATTGATCCGAGCGATCCTGATAAAATTTTTGCCGGCGCTGCACTGGGCGACGGGCTCTTTGTCAGCCACGATGGCGGACAGAACTGGAGCCCGGTTGAGACCGGAGGGCAGGTGCGGGGTGAAGACACGTTCAAGAATCATATTGTATGGGATATCGACATTGCGCCGAGCAATCCTGACGTGATTTGGGTGGCACACGACGAGTGGGTTGAAAAAAGTGAAGATGGCGGCGCCACCTGGCACCATATTCGAAACGATACCATGCAGGTGGGAACCGGCGGCCCGCCTGATGACAATTTTCGTATTTGTTATTCCGTGGCGATCCATTCCACAGATCCCGATATTGTATATGTGGGAACCGGCGGCCCGATAGGTTCAACCGATAACGGAGCAATTTATAAAACGGTCAATGGTGGCAGTAGCTGGGAAAAGATGGCGTTTATTAAAGATGACCTGGGAAACGACATACAGAATTTTGAACAACCGGTTCGCGGTATTAAAATCGATCCCGATCCCAGTTCAGACAATATCTGGGTAATAACCCATAATGAATGGTATGGCGGCAAACTTTACTGGGGCAGCAAAACCACGAACCAGTGGAATGAATTGGTCTATACCAATTTTCCCCTCCATGATGTTGATATAAGACCGTCGGCGCCTGGTGAACGCACTCAGGTCTATATTGCGGGTGCGCCTGGCTTGCTTAAGGTGTCTTTCGATGAATCTCCAACTGGTTTGGTGTTCGACCCGTCATCTGATATCGAATGGCTGCTCGGCGGATGGTATTGGTTTCTCGTCCGCTCAATCTCCATCTCCACCAGTAATCCGGATGTGATTTATGCCGTTTATCATTCTCCCAAAGATTGGGAGGATCCCAACGATCCAAATGATGATGACATCTACGATGGGGTTGGCAGGGTCGCCAAGAGTATCGACGGCGGCAGAACCTGGAGCATTTATGACGCGGGTGAAATATTTTTTTCAACTGCCCTGCGTCCGGACAATGACACGATATTATATACGGGCCACCTGAATCGCGGGATGTTCAAAATAACTGCCGAAGCGGTGAATCAGGCAACTCATTGGGAAATGACCGGAATAAGCAGCGGCTTGTCTGCAGCCATCATTCATGACGTCCTCGTCGATCCACCGGGGGGGCAGCAGTTGCTGGCGGCTACGAGGCCAGGTCTTTATCGGCGAACTGCTGACGGGCAGTGGAATGAGTTGTTAAAAGAGGAAACCTGGACGGTGATGGTGGATCCCAATGACAATCAGAAAATTTATACTGGAATCGAAGGCTTTTTCCTCAAATCCATTGACGGTGGCCTGAACTGGACGAAAATAAACATACCGGACTATTATTCCTATAATTTCATTTCCGATATCGCCGTGGATCCATTCAATGGCGGCAAAATTCTTATTGCCGTCGATTATTTTGGAAACGGCGGCGCCGTTTATAGGAGCACCGATGGGGGTGACAGCTTTGCCAAAGTATTGGAAGGCCAGAATCTCAACGGCCAGTTTGTTCCGTTCAACACCGTCGCTATCGACCCTTTCAATCCGGATCGTGTTTTTGCCGGAAGCGGTCTGTTTTCGCCCCCGGGGATTTCTGGATCGTTGTGGTTTAGCAGCAACGGTGGCGCCTCCGGCACCTGGGACAGGACATCGCTTCAGGATGTGATTGTCAATACCCTGGCCATCAACCCGGACGACTCCCGTTTTATTTACGCCGGCTGCGGATACAGCGGCGGAACCCAGCCGCCACTGTATCTGAGCAAAAATGGCGGCACAGACTGGGCGGCTGCCTTTTCCGGTATCTCGCAGGAACAGTGGAACGCGGTGACGGATTTGGGTTTTCACCGTGACAACAGTGCTGTTGTCTATGCAAGCACACTCCAGCAAGGTGTTTACCTGTCAGTGAATCAGTCCCCCGATGCGGATCCGGAGTGGCTCAACCTGGGCACGCCGGATGCTCAAGTTTACACCATTGGGATATCATCGCTGTATGCCGGCACCCAGCAGGGATTGCTGCAGTTGACCGGTACCGGTGTGATTGCCGGTCAAGTGACCGATGGGAATACCGGTGCAATGATTGACGGCGCCACGGTATTCAACGATTTCAATGTTCACACCACCAGTGTCGCAGGTCATTACTTAATGGTTTCTCCGGCCGGTTTCTGCGATGTGACGGCGACTGCGGACGGCCAGCAGACGACAACTGAGCAGAATGTCACCGTGCGGGGTGCTGATGTCACCTGGGTAAATATTGAAATGGGTGACGGTGCCGTTGGAACCAATGGCGCTTCCTCGGGCGACATCATAAAAAATAGCGCCTCGGGAGGGGGGTATTGCTTTATCGGTTCGGCTGCCGGCGATTTTTTCCAGACCGCTACGCGCAGAGGGGTGTTGGGATGCCTGTTACCGGTGGTGGTTCTGGTCCTGTTTATTCCGGCACTGTCCAGGGCGATCCACTCCCGCAAGGCCATGGGGCGCTTTTTTTTTCTCATCCTTGCGACCGCAGTCGCATTGCCGTTATGGGGGACCAACAGCTCCTGGGCGGGCACGTTATTCCAGCAGGTGGGGATTTCCGGCTCTCCCAACCCTGTGGGATCCGGAGCCCGGGCACAGGGGATGGGAGGGGCATTCATTGCCGTTGCCGACGATGCCACGGCCGCCTCCTGGAACCCGGCGGGACTCATCCAACTGGAAAAGCCGGAAATGTCGGTTGTGGCCGGATGTCTTGATTTTGAAGAGGAATTTGCCTCATCCGACAGGCCTGAAAAGGACAACACGGGGAACAGCAGTGACACCAACCTGAATTACTTGAGTGCCACCATACCCTTTCACTGGCATCGGAATATGGTGGTGTCGGTGAGTTATCAGCGCCTGTACGATTTCCAGAGAAATTTCAGCCACCATTTAAATTATACGGGCATCGATCTCGTTGAAACCCGAAACTATGATCAAGATGGATTTATCGGGGCTTTGGGGGTGGCCGGCGCTGTGGAGGTTTCACCCAAATTATCTTTTGGGGTGACGGTGAACCTATGGACCGATCAACTGTTGTGGGACAATGGCTGGACGGAGTATTATGCGGCCCGAAGTGTGGGGACGGTTTCGGGAAGCCCAAGGACCATCGATACGGTAATCAGGGATGAGTATTCGCAGTTTCGGGGAGTCAATGCCAATCTCGGAATGCTTTACAACCCGGTTCCGGCACTGACCATCGGCGCTGTCATCAAGATGCCGTTCACCGCAACCCTGCGCCATGAATTTCATTTGAGCCAGACCGAAGAGATCGGACTGCCGGTGCCAAGTTCAAACACCATTTCTCAATCTATCACTGAAGATGTGCAACTGGAAATGCCCCTGTCATACGGGATTGGGATAGCGTGGCGGGTATCCGATGCCTTGACCGTCGATGCTGATATCTATCGTACCCATTGGAGCGACTATACCCTGGAAGACGACCAGGGCAACCGTTTCAGTCCTATCGACGGCAATTTCAAAAGCCAATCCGATGTGTCCGACACCACCCAGGTAAGGGTCGGCGCCGAGTATCTGATTATCCTTCCTGAAAAAGGTATTGTCGTTCCCTTGCGCTGTGGGGTCTACTACGACCCTGAACCTGCCGCCGGCAGTTCGAAAGATTTTTTTGGTGTGGCTCTTGGAACCGGCCTTGCCTGGAAGAACCTGATCTTCGATGTGTCATACAACTACCGGTGGGGGCGGGATGTGGACGCCGGGAATCTGATCGGCACAGCCGAAGCCGATGTGACGCAGCAGACGATCCTGGCTTCATTGATCTACCACTTTAAATAGCGGTTGTTTCTGCAAGGCTCAACTGGCAGTCCATTCTCTGGATAAAGGCCATACTGTCATGTCAGACCAGGCCGCCATCCGTGGTCCATCGTTTTCGCTGCCTGCAGCCATTCCGCCGGCAAAGTGTTCATTTTCGGCGCTGCAACCCATTTCCGAGCGGATTATGCGATATCGGTTTTCACAGGGCTGCGGAAAATATTTTCAGCAGATGCAAGACTCGGGAAAGAACCGCGTCTCTTACTAACAGGGGGATGCTATGTTTGAAAAAGCGCGGTGCCTGGCATCGATACTTTTGATCATGGTTTGGTTCTTCAGTGGCTGTACTTTGCAGCAGGCCGTTCCGGATAATCAAAAAGGGGACAAGACCCTTGAAAGGGCAGCAACTGGCGTATTCCGTCACAAGTGGTGGAATTATTTCGAGAGGGCGCTCTCCCATGCGGAGGGCCGCCGCTTTGATGAAGCGGTGAGCGACTTGAATGCGGCCCTTGGCCAGCGAGATCGGGATCAACGCATGGCCCGGACCTACGGCATGCACTTTATCGATTATTTTCCCCACCGTGAATTGGGTATTATTTATTTCGAAACCGGGGATTTTGAAGCCGCCCGGGTTTCACTGGAGCGCTCACTTGAAGAGTACCCGTCCGCCAAGGCACGCTTTTATCTTGACCGGGTGCGCCGGCAGTTGATTCGAGAATCCGGCGAAATCATCCATCCGCCGCAGCTTGCGTTCTCATTTAAAGACGATGTTATCTGGTCTAGAGAGGATCCGCTGGTCGTTGAAGGCATCGCCCGGGACCGGCATTATGTCATGGCCGTAAATGTCGCGGGGAAACCGGTTTTTGCAGCGGGAGCCCAAAAGGAATTTCCCTTCCGTTCGGCACTCTCGTTGCCCCAGGGCACCCATGGGGTCACCGTCCAGGCGGTTAATCTTGCAGGCAAAACAACCTCGCGGACCGTGACGGTTCACATCGACCGGCAGGGACCATTGATCGCACTTTCGGATATTCGCCCGGATGGGGAAAATGATGATGCGGTCTTTCGGGTGGACGGTATGCTTTGGGACCCGGCGGGGGTTGCAACGGCAGATATCAATGCCGATCCGTTGCCCCTGCGATCAGGCCAGCAGCAGTATCGTTTCTCCTATCGTACCGGCCCCGGGACGCCGACGCTTCGCATACGTGCCAGCGACCGGCTTGGAAACAACACCGTTGCCGAGATAAACCTGCTTGAGATGGCTGCGGCAATACGGCCGCACGTCTTGCTGGCGGCTTCGGAAATGAGCTCGCTTGCCGGTATATTGTCGCCCCGCGACAGGGTTGCGCCCGAGATAGAGATGAAGGATTGGCAAGCATCTCAAGTGGTATATATGGACAAGATCTTTCTCGAAGGCAAAATCCGCGACAACGGCAGCGTTGCCGATTTTGCCATTAACGGAAAGTCGCTCCATCCGCCCAAAGGGCGCCTGGTCTTTTTCAACCAGGTGGTGCCATTGGAGGCGGGCACCAACACCTTCCTTGTCGAGGCTCAGGACAGCGCCGGTAACCGCACCGTTTCGACTTTCGAGGTAATTCGACGCATTCCCCAGGCGTTTCAACTGGAGGAACGTTTGAAAGTGTCGGTTTTCCCGTTTGACCGGGGCGATTCCCCGTCGGCGCATGGGTCGATCTTCCAGGATTATCTGATCAGTGCATTGGTCGAACAGCAGCGGTTTCGCATTGTGGAGCGCAATCTGCTGGAGAGCATTCTTCAGGAGCTGCAGCTGAGCCGGGCGGGTATCGTGGATCGTAAAACCGCCCTGAAAGTGGGACAGCTAGTGGCGGCTCAATCCATTATCGCCGGGAGCATTGTTGAAACCCGCAATGGAATTGAGATTGTAAGCCGCATGATTGATACGGAAACATCTGAAATCCTGGCCACAGAGGACGTTTACGCGGATTTGAAAGGCGGGGCGGCTTTGTCGACCCTGGCCCAGGGTTTGGCCATTAAATACCACCATGATTTTCCGCTCGTCGAGGGAATTGTGATCAGCGCTGATGGCAATGTCATCCTAACCGACATCGGTAGTGAAAAGATCAAATTGCGACAGCGTGTTATCGTGTACCGCGAAGCGCAAGTGCGCCATCCGGTCAGCCAGCGCATTTTGGGCACGGATAAACAGATCCTGTGTCGGGCCCGGATAACGCAGGTGCAAAAAGAGATGTCCAAGGCACGCCTGGTGGAGGAACCCCCGGTTACTGTGGAACCTCTGCAAAAAGTGATTGCAGAATAGGCCGATGAAAGCATGTGCGCCATGAGCACGGAGAACGAAAAGGCCCTGCTGGTCGGCTGTTGCAGGGGAGAACGCGAGGTCCAGGAGGCATTTATCCGCCGGTATTCCAACTTGGTGTACAGCACGATTCTGCATACCTACAAAGCCAAGGGGCATGTTTGCCCGGATCAGGATGTGGATGACCTGCACAATACGGTATTCATGCGCTTGTTGGAAAGGCGTTGCCGGCGACTGCGCCAGTTCAAGGGCAAAAACGGGTGCAGTCTGGCCTCATGGGTCCGGATGCTGTCGGTTCGTACCGTGATCGATCATTTGCGCCAGACCAGGGATGCGCTTTCCCATCCGTCTCAGATCGACGATGACCAGGCGTTGTTTCACCTTCAGGCGGATATCCCGGAGCCCTGGAAACTGCTCGATCGCCGGCGACAGACGGATGCCATACGCAGGGGAATGGATGCGCTGGTGCCCCGTGACCGCCTTTTTTTGAAATTGCACTGTCTTGAGGGGCTTCCGCTTCGCGAGGTCGCCGGGATAATGAATGTATCTGAAAACAATGCATATTCGCTCAAGCACAGGGCGATCAAGCGGCTCAAGGCGGCAATCGAAACCGATTCTTGCTTGGGAGAATAGAGCGCTGCTTGCAAGAAAAGCATGATATCGGCGTCTGTAAAATTTAAAGGCCCATGTTAATTCCAAGGGCAGAGGAACCGCAGAATGCAAAAGCAATGCTTAAACAGCGAAACCATTGCCGACTACCTGGAAGGGCGCCTCGGGCCCCATGATCGCGAATCGGTGGAAGTTCATTTGGCCCAATGCCGGTCCTGCCTGGAGGATGTGCTCGTTGCCCGCCAGGTATTTCGCCAGCGATCCGCCGACTGTATGAAGGCCGTGCCGCCCGCAGTAACCCAAAGGGCGATTGCCGGGCTCGACGGCACCAACAGCGGCACGCTGTGGGATGCGCTCTCGGCCCGGTTCAAAGCGATTTTCCTGGAAAGCTCGCGCTTGCTCCATGGTATCGGGTACCCGTTTCCCGATGCTCTCGCCCCGGTACGGGGCAGCAAAGTCAAGGTGTCCGATGACCTGGTTTTGCTGTCCCAGTCTTTTTCCGGGCTGGATACGGAAATTGAAATCGAAAAAACCGATTCATGCCAGGCCAATGTCAAGGTGACCATTTTTGGAACCGATGCCGGGCAGTTGCCCGTTCGTGTTTCGCTGGTGAAAAACGAGCGCGAGGTCGCATCCTATTTGGTGGGGCGGCAGGCGGCTTTTTTCGATGCCGTTCCTTTCGGGCAGTATGCCCTTGTCTACACGCGCAACGGCGCCAATCTCGGTAAGTATGATTTTACGATCAAGGAGACCGGCCATGGCGGTACGGATGTCTGAAAAGGGCAATAAACCCACCGAGCGCATGGGTGCACTTTTGCAGGAGCGCGAACGCCTGGATCGGGTCATCCAGGATTGCTTCAGCCGTGAAATCACCATTATGTTCTCCGATATCTGCGGTTTCACCCGATACACCGATGAGAAAGGTGACCTGCAGAGCAGGGCCATGCTGCTGCGGCACAACAAAATCGTTCTGCCGGCCATCGAATGCCATGAAGGCAGCGTCATCGAGGTCATCGGCGACGGCGTCATGGCTGCCTTTAATGATCCCCTTGATGCGGTCCAGGCGGCTGTCGGTATTCAAACGCAATTGCAGGCCGCCAACACCGGCGTGGCGCCGGGCGAAGCGATTCATGTCAAAATCGGCATCAATGCCGGCAAAGTCCTGCTTGATGAAGATGCCGACTTCCAGAGCCTGACCGGAGACGTTGCCAATGTGGCGGCCAGAATTCAGAACCATGCCGGGCGGGACGAAATCCTGCTGTCGCAGTTTGTTTATGACTTGATAAAGGACCGTTGCGAATGGGACTGCCGCTTCCACAACGATGTGATGTTCAAAGGAAAGGCACAGAGCATTGCCATTTATCGCGTCATCTGGCGTGACCCGGATTGTGAAGCGCCGGCGATCCGCCCAGCGGCGGAAGCGCTGCCGCCGTTGTTGCCTTCAGCGGCAATGGATCCGGATGGCACCACTTTGGCCCTTGAAATCAATCTTGAAGGCCACGATCTGAAAATCAGCATCAACGAAGGGCGCGCGGGGGAAGCGGACACCATCCGGCATTATGAGACCATTGCTTATGCTGCGGACCGAATCGCGCAACGCTGCAAGGTACTGGTGCGCATCCTCAACAAGGCCAACCGGCGGGGCCGGGTGGCGGAGCAGACCCTTGGCCAGCTGCGTGAAATCGGACAGGTTTTGTATGACGACCTGTTGAGCCTCAGCGTCAAAGAGAAATTACACAAGAGCAAGGCCAAGACCCTTGTTCTGAGTATTGACGACCGGCTGGTGCACATTCCATGGGAACTGCTCTATGACGGCCAGCAGTTTTTCTGCCTGAAGTTCAGCATGGGGCGGGTGGTCAAAACCCGCCAGACACCGGCCAGTGTGGACGGCCGCCCCTTGACGGCACCCATCGAAATGCTGGTGCTGGCCGATCCTACCGGCGATTTGAAAAATGCCTATGCCGAAGGCACCCAGATACGCGATTTTCTGGACCAGAGGGCAGATTTGATCAATGCCACCTTGCGCACCGATTATGTGTCGGCGGATACGCTCAAGGCCAAATTCCGTACGTATGACCTGGTTCATTTTGCCGGGCATGCGGACTATAGTCCGCAAAATCCTGAAACCGGGGGCTGGCGGCTGCTGGACAGCCGTCTGACCACAGAGGACATCACACAGATGGCCGGCAGCGCAGCAATGCCTAAATTGGTTTTTGCCAACGCCTGCCAGTCGGCCCGCACCGACCAGTGGGCACTGGATGAGGCATTTGAAAGCGGAATTTTTGGAATGGCCAATGCGTTTTTGTTGGCCGGCGTGAAGCATTACATCGGGACCTTCTGGGAAATTCTGGATGAGCCGGGCAGCCATTTTGCCATTGAATTCTATAAGCATCTGTTTTCAGGGGTCAGTATCGGGCAGGCGGTGCTGAATGCAAGGCGCGCCCTGGTTGAATTATATGGAGAAGAGACCATTATCTGGGCAAGCTATGTGTTTTATGGCGATCCGGCCTTTAATTATATGGACCAGGTCAGGGCCATATCAGCGGAAAACTCCCCGCAAAAACGTGGCGGATACCTCAAGCCCGCTTTCCAGGACCGCACCCGCGAAGAAGTCATTGACTTTAAGAATGGTCGAAAACGCAAATCGTGGACCAGGCGGTGGGCGGCTGCAGCCGTTGTATTGCTGCTGGTGATTTTGGGTGTATGGGGTATTCCTATGTACCGGTCCAGGGGCTTTGCTGCGCAGGAGCACAAGGCCCTGGCGCTGTTCATGGCCGGTGATTACGATACGGCGGAACCCATTTGCCGAAGACTTCGCAATGATGCCCCGGCACGGCCTGTGAGCGCCATGATTCTGGGCAATATCCAATTGGCGCGAGGAAAATTGGACGATGCCAGGCGGTTTTTCTCTTCAGCCTTGGAGAGCAGCCCAGGCAAAGCTGAAACCAGAGTCGAGGCATTGATAGGGCTCGGACGGCTGGCTTCCATCGATTCACGAACGGATGAAGCCATGAAGTACTACCGGCAGGCGGCCGGTCTGGACCCGACAAGTGTTCGTGCCTTATCTTCCCAGGCGGTTCTGCTGGAACGGCAGGGGAACCTGACAGAAGCGTTGCAGGTTTACAACCTGGCGTCGTCCCTGGCACCGGGCGACGCCGGCCTCCAGGTGGCCGCCGGTCAGATACAGGACCGGCTGGCCACCATGCAAGACCAGGCCAGGCAGGCTCGCATCGATCGTCTGGTTAAAGACATCCTCGCCGCCGGCCATGCGGCGCCGGTTCTTCCCGGCAACGGGTGGACATCCCCGCCCCTGACCGTTTGGCTGCTTGAATTCGAGACTTCCGGGTTCAGCACCCGGGAAGGCGCCGAGCGTATGATCCATGGGCTTATTGCGGACCGTTTGGTCAATAATGAACGTGTGCAGATGGTGGAACGCGCCCTTCTGGACAAATTGCTTTCCGAGCTCAAGCTGGGTTCTTCGCGGCTCGCGGATTCCAATACAGCCCTTGCAATCGGCCGGTTGGCGGCAGCGCGCATCATCCTGAGCGGCCGATTGATTTTTCTGCAGGGTCATCTCCAGGTCGTTGTCCGCATCGTGGAATGTGAAACCGGAGTGGTGCGTGCTTCCCTCATTGAAGACTTTGACCCGTCGGCCACCCCGGTGACGGTGGCGGAACGGCTCTCTTCAAGAATTTTGAGTGAATTACGAAAAAAATATCCTATCCGAGCCACCATTACCGCACTGCGTGAGGGAAATGCCGTTCTCGATGCCGGTCAGGAGCAAGGCATCCGCCAGGGTATGCTGTTCAACGGCGACGGGGACGTCGTCGTGCGCATCCATTCCGTTGACATAAAAGCAAGCGAGGCCGAGATCATAGCCGGAAAGCCGTCCATCCGAAACGGTATGCGGATTGAAGAACATTTCGAGCCTGAACAATAACCCCCCTGCCACTGCAGCCCCGGTGCGGCGTCGCTGCGCTGTATCTACGCTTTCATCATAAAAATGTTCCTTGATTATCATCGTGGTATGCGCCAATATTGATTCTGTACCAAAGCCGCAAATACCCGTTGTTGCAGCAATGACATGATCGCCTGCGTTCAGGCGTCGTGCGGTTCATTGAATCTTAAGGATTCGTGGCGATTTTACACCACCGGGGGGAGAAATGACCGGTTTTCGAGTGGTTGGCGCGAGAGTTTGAGGGATGGAATTTAAACGGTTTACATTCGAGAGTGCCCGTGGCGATAAGCTGGCCGGGCGGCTGGATTTCAGCCAGAGCGGGTCTCCCCGGGCTTATGCGATTTTCGCCCATTGCTTCACATGCAGCAAGAATTTTAAGGCGGTTGCCGGTATCAGCCATGCATTGACCCGTAAAGGCATCGCTGTGATGCGGTTTGATTTTTCGGGGCTTGGCGAGAGTGAGGGAGATTTTGCAGATACCAATTTCTCTTCCAATGTTTCCGATCTCGTGGCGGCGGCCAATTTTCTGGAGGCGCATTACCAGGCGCCGAAGCTGCTGGTCGGCCATTCCTTTGGCGGGACCGCATGCCTGCAGGCGGCCATGAAAATTGCAAGTGTCGCTGCGATAGTGACCATAGGCTCTCCGGCTGAACCCAGGCATGTGGAGCAGCATTTTGTGCATATCCGCGAACAGATCGAGCAGGAGGGGGAAGCCGAACTTCTTTTGGCCGGGCGTCCGATCCGGATCAAGAAACAATTTATCGACGACATCGGCGGGGTGAAAATCGAAAACATACTGTCCAAGCTGAACCGCGCCCTGCTGGTATTGCACTCCCCCGTAGACGAAGTGGTCGGCATTGAAAACGCCGGCCTGTTGTTCAAGGCTGCCAGGCACCCGAAAAGCTTTGTTTCCCTAGACAGCGCCGACCACATGCTGAGCTCCGCCGGAGATGCCGAGTATGCGGGTTTTTTGATTGCCGCCTGGGCCGCACGGTATATTGATCGACCGGGTTAATTGCTTTTTCCGGAATACGATGGGCCATGAAAACCAAGATCGATCTCAAAGATATCTTCCAGTTTACGTCCAATGGTGTGTTTGCCACCGATCACAAGGGACGGATCACCCGCATCAACAGGCGCTCAGAAACCATACTGAATATCGACGCCGGAAGGCATGTCGAGCAAATCCTATGGGATGTCTGGCGTGCCATCAGCAAATCAATCCAATGGACTCGGCTTTAAATGCTTTTTTGATGCTCACTTATCAGCAGAGCACTGATGGCTGTTGCTTGCAGTATCAGCTTATGATCCCGGAGGCGGCCGTAGAAAGCTGGTCAGAAAAACCGCCCCTCCTGTCAGTGACGCACACAGCCAAAACGCCATGCTGAAGGTTCCGGTTATATCGGTCAAAAAGCCTGCCACCGCTGGCCCCGTAATCTGTCCGACCCCAAAAAACAAGGTAATAAATCCCAATGCCTTTACCGCTCGCACTGGCCCAGTGTAATCTCCCACAGCGGCTGACATGATCGTTGGAATACTCCACACTGCCAGGCCGAATATGCCGATGGATGCATATAGAAACGGGTTCGGAAGCTTTGCAGCCACCAGTACGTATGAAACGGTGAACAATGAATAAACCAGCATCATGCCAAGTTTCCGGCCTAACCGATCAGACAGCCATCCGAACAAAGGACCGGAAACGATAGAAAGCCCGCCGACGACGGCCCAGAATGTACCCGCTGTATTCTCGCCGAATCCGCGTTCATTGATCATGGCTGTTACGATAAATGTCGCATAGACTACATATGTGGCACCAAAGAGTGCATAAATGCAGCCCAGATGCACCATGGTCCATTTGTTGGCATTTATTGCCGCTTTGGGATATTGCCCGGAAAGTACGGGTGCCATTCCAGACTCACCGATCGGAGCAAGTCCCTTTTCTTCGGGGGCATTGCGTAGAAAAAAGGCTGCGATAGCGCAAGTGGCGAGAGAAATAATTCCCATAGTCAGCCAGCCGGTCCGCCAGCCTTCAGCTTTCATGGAAGCATTGACCCACGGAATGAAAAGCCCTGTAAATACGATGGCAATTCCGATCCCGGACAGCATGAAACCAGCTGCCCAACCCCGTCTGCTTTTTAAAAACCAATGGGAAACCAATCCCATCATAGGTACGTTGGCCAGGCCTGAACCAATTCCGGTTGCGACATATGGAATCATAATTTCCCAAAAACCCATGGCCCTGGTGATAAAAACCATGGAGCTTCCCACGAGGAAGAGCCCCAAAGATATGGTCCACCGGGCACCAATTGACCGTGCAATAATACCTGACAGGAATACGGAAAGCATATATCCCACAAAATTACCCGTGCTAATGAGCCCCATCTGGGAATAACTTAATTCAATAGAGGTTCCCATGGAGGGCAAAAGCATACCTAAAGAAAGACGGCCCAGGCCCAAACAGGAAAAAAGAACGGCAACGCCTATAATAATGACAACCCAGCCATAATGCACTTTTATTGTTCCTCCGTTGCAAAGATCCAATATTTTCGACGATTCGTTTCTACGCCAGTATGTGGCTATCCGTTTTAAGGGTACAATTAAACGTAAATCAAATAATAGGAGGGCCGTGTCGGACCCGATTCTTATTTTTCCCGTAATATTGTTTAAAACTGTATCTCTATCAAAGCCAGTAAAGTCATTTACCTCCGGCAAAGCCGAAAGTAAATGACTTTACATCTGAAATCTGAAAGAGAGTGAAAACCATCTGGAAACCATTGCTATAATGGGGATTGCGATACCAACGCATAAAAGCAGAAGGCACCCAGACGGAAATATCTACAAATCAGATTCCGGGGAAAACCGCAACCCTAAAGGAGCCGGAAAAAATGGTGCCAAGGCCAAAAAAACAACACTTCAACAAATAGCAAGCACCAAAACACACGATGTCGGTTATCAACGATTCCTTGATATCGAAACCGGCAGCTAACCCGGAGACAGAACCATTTGCGGTAAGCCCGGCCCCGTTGCACCGGGGCCGGGCTTATTATGTCACCCGCTATCCGGCCCCTGTTTCAATGCGATGCGGTCATCGCCGGGAAACATGTCCACCGACATCTCCTGAAGTTTGTATTTTTGAATCTTGCCGCTGGCGGTCATGGGGTAGCTTTTGACAAAAGCGATGTGCTTGGGAATTTTATAGCGGCTGATTTGGCCACGGCAAAAATCGACAACATCTTCGGCAGTCAAATCGGCGGCGGGTTTCTTGATGATAAATGCACCCACTTCTTCGCCGTATCTTTTGCTGGGCACGCCAACCACCTGAACGTCGACAACACCATCCAGGCGGAAGAGAAACTCTTCGATTTCCCTGGGGTAGATATTTTCTCCACCGCGGATAATCATGTCTTTGTGCCGTCCGGTGATGGTCAGGTAGCCGGATGCGTCGATGACGCCCAAGTCTCCCGAATGGAGCCATCCGTCTTTGTCAATGGCCCGTGCGGTGGCCTCGCGCATGTTGAAGTAACCTTTCATGACATTGTATCCCCGGCAGCAGACTTCTCCCTGCTGCCCGCAACCCAGTGTGGAATTGGTTAGAGGGTCGACAATTTTCATTTCAATATGCGGCATTGCCCGGCCAACGGTTTCGGTGCGCCGCTGCAAATTATCCGTGGGCAGGGTCTGGGTGATCACCGGGGATGCTTCGGTCAAGCCATAGCAGATGGTTATTTCCTGCATGTTCATGCGGTCGATGACCTGGCGCATGATATGCACCGGGCACGGGGAGCCGGCCATGATGCCGGTTCGCAGAGATGAAAAGTCGAACTTGTCAAAAAGGGCGTGTTCCAGAACGGCGATGAACATGGTGGGAACGCCGTAAAGGGCTGTGCAGCGCTCCTGCTCCACCGAGGCCATAACCTGCACCGGATCGAATTTTTCCAGGATCACCAGGGTAGCGCTGTGGCTCACGGCGGCAAGAACGCCCAGCACGCAGCCGAAACAGTGGAACAGGGGGACTGGCAGACAGAGTCGGTCAGTGGGCGAAAAATTCTGGTTGGCACCGATGTAGAATCCATTGTTGCCGATGTTGAAATGGGTCAACATCACTCCTTTGGGAAATCCGGTGGTGCCGGAAGTATACTGCATATTGACCACATCATGGGGGTCTATGGATGCCTGACGCCGATTGTACGCTTCGTCGTCGGTCAGGACGGCCATAGCCATGACTTCCGGCAGGGCGTAGAGCCCGCGGTGCTTCTCCGGACCCAGAAAGAATACACGTCGCAAGTGGGGGAAGCGGTCGCTTTTGAGATTGCCGCGCTCCTGGCTTTTGAGTTCCGGTACCAGTTCGTATACGGTCTGCAGGTAGTCCGTGTCCAGGTAACCATCGATGATAAACAGGTTTTCGGTTTGCGACTGCTCCAGCAGATAGGCCAGTTCGGCACGCTTATAGTTGGTGTTGACGGTGAGCAGCACCGCCCCGATTTTGGCTGTGGCAAATTGCAGGGCGACCCAGTAGGGGATGTTGGTGGACCAGACCGCCACTTTTTGGTCCTTTTCCACCCCCAGGGCCATCAAGCCTTTGGCCAGGCTGTCCACCACTTCGCCAAACTGGCGATAAGTCATCCGCAGATCCCGGTCGACGTAAACAATGGCCTCGTTATCGGGACGGGACGCGATGGCCTCGTCAAGCAGCTGTCCGAGCGTCAGTGCACGCAGTGAATCATTCATGGGATCTCCTACGCCGGAATGTGCAGCACGGCATAGATGGCTGCCGGCCGGGAGCCGCTGCAGCTGACACAATGCGGTACAATAGAGTTGTAGTAGATGCTGTCGCCGGCTTCCAGAATATGGGTTTCGGCACCGTAGATGACTTTGATGCGTCCGCTGTGTACCACGATAAATTCCTCGCCCTCATGGCTGGACAGGTTTGTTTCATGGACCGATTCGGGAAGCAGTTCGACATAAAAAGGCTCCATGTTGCGATCGGTCTTGCCTTTTCCCAGGGCGTAAAATTTCATGGCAACGGGTTTGCCTTTGCCGCTTAGCGTGCGCAACTCGCTTTTACGTTCCGGTTGTCGCATAATGACCGGATCGGCACTGATCTGGTCGTCCAGGAAGGTTCCGAGGCGCACGCCAAGTACTCGAGCAATTTTGAGCAGCGGCCCCAGAGAGGGGTAGACGTTGTCTTCGATGATGGATCGTAGAAAATCTGCACTCAATCCGGTCGCTACGGCCAGCTCGTCCAGTTTCATGGCCTTGCGGCCCATGAACGTTTTGATGCGCTCTCCTACCTTTTCAGATTTCATTTAACCTCCAATGTGGATCATTGAGCCGGCAACGCCCGTTGCCATGGTTGCGCCCATGGGTGCAGTTGCCGGCAATTTTAAGAAAAAAAGAGGGATGTATAGCGCAGCTGGACGCGCTAATCAAAGAAAAAAAGAAGGTTGTTTTGCAGGGAGCCGCGAAAAAACCGGACGGCAACGATGGCCGTCCGGTTCAGTGTACGGCAATAACTGCGGCACTATTCGGCCATGACAAATTTTCCGTTTTTAACTTGCACGATGACCATGGAATCCACGCCCAGGCCGTTGTGGTCCTCCGGGGTAAGATTAAAGATGCCAGAGATCCCCACGAAGCCTTTGGTTCCTTCGATGGCGGCACGCAGGTCGCCGGCTTTGGTGCCTGTTTTTTTCATGGCATCGGCCACTATCATGATGGCGTCCCAGGCATATCCGGAATGGGTGTTGATGGGAAATTGCCTGTCGTATCCATACTGGTTGTAAAGTTGGATAAACTCATTGATTACGGATTTCTGAGGATCCGTATCGGGCAAAGCCTCTCCCACCATCAGCTTGGTGGCCGGCATGCGATCGCCTTCGGATGCTTTACCGGCAAGTTCGATATATTTGGGGTCGGGCAGACCGTGGCATTGGAACAGGGGCAGGTCGATGCCCAACTGGGATTTGTTCTTCGACACGATGGCTCCGGCAGGGCCGATGGTCCATACCACGATGGCCTGGGGGGCGGTATTCTTGACTTTGGTCAGCTGTGCGGTCATGTCGGTATCCCTGGGGCCGAAAGATTCTGCTGCAACGATTTGCACTCCGAAGTCGGGAGCCAGCTTGGTCAGCCAGTGGGCGCCATCCTTGCCAAACCCGTCGGATGCGGTGAGCAGGGCGATTTTGGTCAGGCCCTTGTCTTTCAGATACATGTAGATCCGCTCGACGGCCACCGACGAGCGCTGGGGCGATTTGAAGACCCAGTCGAAGGGTCCCAGCTTGGGTCCGCCCATGATCACCGGATCACCGCCGACGGTCATGAAAGCGGGCACTTTCCCGGCTTGAATGATTTTTTTCACGGCCATGCCGGTGCCGGTGCGGGTGGGTCCGATAATCGCAGCCACCTTGTCTTTATAGATAAATTTTTTGGCGATGTTGACTGCTTTGGCCGGGTCGCCTTCCGTGTCACCGATGATGAGCTCAATGGGCTGTCCATTGACCCCGCCTTCTTTGTTGATTTTATCCACCACCATGGTGGCCACCAGTTTGGTGGGGGTGCCGATAAAGGATGCCGGGCCCGACAGGTCGAAAAAGGCACCGATTTTGATCTTCTCTTGCGCTGCAGCGCTGCCTCCGGCCAGGACCAGCATCAATGCGACAGCCGTGGCCGCCAGTCGATTTGCCATTTTCATCTTTTCCTCCTTCTTCATTACGATTGTTGGTGGCTCAGTATTATACAATTTCATCCGTGATCCGTGTATCGAATACCCGCTGGCTTTTGCGCTGGGTCCTGGGCAACTGGCAATAGTCCACCAGTTCAACCTGGGCGGAGACCAGCAGCTGCCGCTTGAGCTGGTATGTGGTTTCATGGGCCAGCTCCCCCGTACGGCCGGCATCCACGCCCTGGCCTCTTTCGATGACCAGTTTCATAAAATCTTTTCCGGACGCGCTGTCGCGGGTCAGGTGAATCTGGTATTCGGAACCCAACCCGGGAATCGCCGACAAGATGGTGTCTATGGTGGAGGGGTAGATATTGACTCCCCTGAACTTGATGGTGTCGTCACTGCGCCCCTTGATGCGGGAATGCCTGGGCATGATGGATCCGCAGGTGCATTTTCCGGGGATGATGCGAGTGATGTCGCGGGTGCGGTAGCGGATCAGCGGGGCGGCCTCCTTGCGCAGGGAGGTGACCACCATTTCTCCCCACTCGCCGTCGGGCAGCGGTTGCAGGGTTTGCGGGTCGACGATTTCAAGGATATAATAGTCGCTCCAGTAGTGGATGCAGTCATGATCGGGGCATTCGATGCCGGTGCCCGGGCCGTACAATTCGGTCAGGCCGGTGATATCGAAAAGCTCGGCGCTGCCGAACAACTCGCTTATTTTGGCGCGCATGGAACGGGAGGTGCGCTCGGATCCGTAAATAATTTTGCGGATACTGATCTTGTCGGCGATGTTGCGGCGATGGATCTCTTCGGCCATGAGCAGGGCCATGGAGGCGGTGCTGCAAAAGACCGTCGAACGTACGTCCTGCATGAATTGCAGGTGCATGTCGATATTGCCGGGTCCCACCGGCACGGCCATGGCACCGACTTTTTCGCAGCCCAGCTGAAACCCCATACCGGCGGTCCAGATGCCATAGCCTACGGCGATCTGGACACGGTCCAGGGGGGTTACGCCGGCTGTTTCGTAACAGCGTGCGAAGAAGTGAACCCAGTCGTCCAGATCTTTCTGGGTATAGCCGATGATTTTACGTTTGCCGGTTGTGCCTGAGCTGGCGTGGATGCGGACAATTTGCTCAAAGGGAACCGAGCGCAACGGAAAGGGATAAAATTCGCGCAGGTCGTCGGTGGTCGTGAAGGGCAGGCGCGCGAGGTCTTTCAGGCTTTGAATGGACTCGGGCGTGACGCCGGCCTGCTCCAGGCGCTGGCGGTAGAAGCTGGAACCTTCAAAAGCATGGCGTACGGTCCACTGCAGCCCCTTGAGCTGGTGGGCGGCCAGGGCCTTTTCATCACTCATCTCTGGCATAAAGGTTTGTTGATGCATGTCGGGTTTCTCCAAACGGATGTTGGTCAGACCGGCCGCTCCCAGCCGGCTGGCTTCGGGTTTTTCTTCGCTGGCAGCGCCCAGAAAGGCGGCGCGCAGTTTTGGGTCGTTGAGCAGGTCCTGGCTGCGTCCCTGCTGGACAACGCGTCCGCCGGCCATCAAAAAGGCTTTGTGGGAAGCCGACAGTGCGCGTGCTGCGTTCTGTTCCACCAGCAGGATGGTTACGCCCGAGCGCGACAGCTGGTGAATAATGGCAAAAATTTCGTCGGTAATCAATGGTGCCAATCCCAGGCTGGGCTCGTCCAGCAGCAACAGGCGGGGCTTTGCCATGAGGGCACGTCCAATAGCCAGCATCTGCTGTTCGCCGCCGGACAAGGTGCCGGCGGCCTGATTCCGGCGCTCATGCAGGCGCTTGAAGCGGTCAAACACCTGCTGCATCCGGTCGACGGTTTCCCGGCGCCCGGTTTTCAGGGCTGCGACGCCCAATTCCAGGTTTTCGGCCACCGACAAATGCGGGAATACTTCCCGGCCCTCCGGGGTCAGGGCCAATCCGTTGCGGACCATCTGAGCCGGTGATTTGCCGGTGACAACGTTTCCATCAAGCCGGACGCTTCCCTCTGTGGGCCTCATGAGGCCCATGACACATTTTAACAGCGTGGTTTTTCCGGCGCCGTTGGCCCCCACCAGGGCGACGGTTTCGCCTTTGGCCACGGACAGGTTCACGCCGAAAAGGGCCTGGGCAGCCCCGTAATGGGCCGTCAATTGGTTGATGTCCAGCATTATTGCGGTCATACCGTTAAGCGGTTGCCTCCATACGCCCCAGGTAGGCTTCGAGAACCAGGGGGTTGTTGCGAACTTGAGCCGGCGGGCCGCTGGCGATGCACCGTCCGCTGTCCAGCACGACCACCTGATCGGCCACCTCCATCACCAGTTCCATGTCGTGCTCCACCAGGAGCATGGTATGGCCGGCCCTGCGCTGCTGCCTGATGTGGCGGGCAATTTTGGCGGTTTCTTCACTGTTTAACCCGGCCACCGGCTCGTCCAACAGCACCAGTCGCGGTTCGCTCACAAAAGCCCGGGCCATCTCCATTCGTTTTTTGTCGCCGTAGGACAGGGCCGATGCCGGCCAGCCGGCCTTGGGGGCCAGTTCGAATCGGTCCAGGGCCTCCAGGGCTTTCAGACGCAGTTGCCGTTCCTGGTGACGCAGGGCCGGCAGGCGCAGCATGGAGATGATAAAGGAGCTTTCAGCGGCGACGGTCAAGCCGGTCAATACATTGTCCAGTACCGACAGCCGTGCAAACACCTTCAGGTTTTGAAAAGTCCGGGCCACCCCCTGGGCGGCAATTTTATGGGCCGGCAGTTTTTCGATGGCATGACCGTCCAGCAGGATGCGTCCCTCGCCGGCCCTGTCCACACCACTGATGCAATTGATCAGGGTCGATTTGCCGGCCCCGTTGGGACCGATCAGGGCGGTAATGCGTCCCGGTTCGATGCGCAACGAGACATCTTGAAGGGCCGGCAAGCCGCCGAACCATTTGCTCACCTTTAGCAGTTCAAGCATGTTTGCCGCGTCCCAGGGCAATGCGCGTGCGCACCGCATCGGTTATTCCGGTGACCAGTCCCTGGGGCAGAAAGAGCAGGATCAGCACCAGGATCAGGCCGTGAATGATGTCTTTGTAGGCGTCCAGGGCCTCGATCCATTCAGGCAGCAGGGTGATGAAGGCCGTGCCCAACAGTGTCCCCCAGATGGAGCCCATTCCGCCCACCACCACCATGATTACAAAATCCACCGACACGAAAATGTTGAAGGAGTCCGGGCTCACGAAAGCATAGCAATGGGCAAACAGGCTTCCGGCCAAAGACGCCAGCACAGCAGACATAACGAACACTTTCACTTTTGCGCTGCGAATATTCACCCCCAGAGCGGCGGCGGCGGTTTCGTCCTGTGCCAGGGCGGCAAGGCCCCGTCCGGTGCCGCTGCGGACCAGATTGAGACTGGACAGCAGAGAAATCATGGCGAAGCTCCACACCAGGTAATGAATGCGGATTTCCGTATCGAAAACCAGGCCGCCCACGGAAAGATATGGAATGCCCGCAAAGCCGCTGGGGCCGCCGGTAATCGTGTCCCACTGCACCAGAAGGGTATAAATCACGATATTGAATCCCAGGGTCGCCATGGCCAGATAATGTCCGCTGAGCTTCAAGGCCGGCAGCCCTATGGTGAAAGCAATGAAGGCGGCGGCCAGTGCCACCAGCAGCATCACCGGCCAGGCCGACCATCCCAGAGTGGTTGTTCCTATGGCCGAGCCATAGGCGCCGATGGCAAAAAAGGCGGCGTGTCCCAGACTGATCTGGCCGGTGTAGCCGATAAACAGGTTCAGCCCCAGGACCACGATAACGTAGATGGCGATCAGGTTGGACAGCCCCAGGTTGTAGGGGTTGCTTTCCACCATCGGCCAGAGCAGCAGCAGCAGGGAAAGGGCCAGAACGGTCAAACCGGTCCGGTGCAGGTAGCAGAAGTAAACGAGGTTGTCTCTGGATGTCATCATAGACGTTGTCTGAACACCTTTATTTTCCCAGCAGTCCTTTTGGCCGGATGAACAGGACCAGAAGCAGAACGACAAACGCGGCCACATCCTTGTAGGCACTGCTCCAGTAAGCGGCCGAGAGGGATTCCACCAGACCCAGCCCGATGCCCCCCAGCACGGCACCGGGAAAGGAGCCGAAACCACCCAGGATGGCGGCTGCAAATCCCTTCAGGCCCAGCAATACGCCCACGTCATAGCTCAGGGTGGTGATGGGGGTGATCAAAACGCCGGCAAGCCCGCCCAAACCACCGGCCAGGGCAAAGCTGGCAGCTTTGACACGTCCTACGCTGATGCCCACCACCGAAGCGGCGATCTGGTTGGATGCCACGGCCCGCATGGCCAGTCCCATCCGCGTGCCCCTGAAGAACAGTACCAGCAGGCTGATGGCCAGGGCCGTAATGACCAGAATGGCCACTGCTTGCGGCAAAATGGCGGCACCGGCAATGCGCAGGGGTTCTTCGCCGGAGAGAGAGGGAATCGCCATGCGGTTTTTGCCCCATACCAGCTTCATTGCCCCACGCAAAATGATGGACAGTCCGATGGTCAGGAAAATCAGCACGAGGTGATTTTGGGATCGTGACGGCCGGATGCCGATGCGTTCCACGATAATGCCGACTGCCGTGACGGCGGCCACGGCGCACACCAGGGCGATCCCCATGGGCAGGCCGCTCCAGAAAAGTCCGCTGAACAGGAACATGCCGCCCAGGGAGACAAAATCCACCTGGGTAAAGTTTACGATGCCCATGGTGTTGTGCACCACGCTGAAGCCTAATGCGATCAGGGCGTAAATGGCGCCGCTGGTGATGCCTGCGAACACAAATTGCAACAAATCCTGAAACTCGGTCATCGATCCCCCGGATTGAAATCCGCCTGCCTGGCAAAGGCCCCAGACTATGCCAGGTGCCGGCGCAGGTCAAGACCGTATGATGGCCGCCGGCAATTCTTGGCGGGCGCCTCGTACCAAACCCAACTGCCAAAGCCCAAATATCAAATAATGTCTTCGGTCTATTGTATTCAAGATCAGGCCCCGGATATCTTTCTATAACAATATGGACAAGAGATCCGTTAATGTGTATTAGCTGGGAGGTATTTTACTCTTATCCCTGCAAAGATGAGGAACGCATGGACCAACCCCTGAAAAAAGAACTGATGATGGGCAATGAAGCCATCGCCCGCGGACTGCTCGAAAATGGCTGTGCGGTGGCCACATCCTATCCCGGAACCCCTGCCTCGGAGATTCTGGCGTCGGTGGCCAGATATCAGAAACGTTTGGGTGCCCGAATGCATACCCAGTGGGCTGTGAACGAAAAAGTGGCTTTCGAGATTGCCTATGCCGGCAGCATGGCCGGTCGGCGCACCGCCGTCAGCATGAAGCAAGTCGGACTGAATGTCGCCTCGGATCCCTTGATGAGCGCCGCCTACATGGGAACCGTCGGCGGTTTTGTGGTGATCAGCGCCGATGACCCGGGACCGCATTCATCCCAGACGGAACAGGACAGCCGGATGATGGCCATGATGGCCAAGATACCCGTTCTAGACCCGGATTCCCCCCGCCAGGCCAAAGATATGATTGCCATGGCATTTCACCTTTCCGAAACTTACCGCACCCCGGTGATGCTGCGGCCTACCACCCGGGTGTGCCACAGCCGTCAGGATGTGATGCCCGACCCCATCAGCGCCCCGCAAGGCGGGCCCGACTTTAAGAAGGATCCGTTACGGTGGGCGGCAACGCCTAAATTTCGCTATCGGCTCCACCTTGAACTGGAAGAGAAGTTGGCCCAAATCGCCGGCCACAGCGACACGGCGCCGCGGGTGGTCAACAGCCGGGCTTCGGGACGCAAAGCCGTGGTTTCCTGCGGGGTGGCGTCGGCTTATACCGCCGAGGTTCTGAAACGCCTCGGACTCTGGGACCGGTTGCCGTTGTTCCAGGTGCTGCAGCCCTATCCGTTGCACATCGAGTTTATGCATCTTCTGCAAACGGGCTATGATGAAGTGCTGGTGATCGAGGAGACCACCGGCATTATCGAAATGCAGTTGGCCGACCGCAGCCGCATCAAAGGCAAGCTGAACCATGCGGTTCCCCGGGTCGGCGAACTTCTGCCTGAGACTATCGAGGCCCTGGTGGCCGATTTTGCCGGCGTCAAAACAACGATCCCTTCGGTGACCCAGGCACCTGGCCGTCGGCCGACCCTGTGCGCCGGCTGTCCGCACCGGGCCAGTTTTTTTGCCATCAAGAAGGCGGCGCCCAAGGGCATCTATACCAGCGACATCGGCTGCTACACCCTCGGGCTCAACCTGAAAGCCGTGGACACCGTTCTGTGTATGGGGGCGGCCATAAGCCAGGCGGCCGGATTCTACCATGTCTACAAACACGAGAAGAAGCGGCCCGATATCGTCGCCACCATCGGGGACTCCACTTTCTTTCATGCCGGTGTGCCGGCCCTGATCGATGCCGTCAATCAGAATGTGCGCTTCGTGCTGGTCATTCTCGACAATCGCACCACTGCCATGACCGGCAGCCAGCCGACCCCGGCCACGGGAAAAAGCGCTGCCGGGGATGACCTGGTCCGGGTGGAGCTGGAATCCCTGGTCAAAGGATGCGGCATCCACTTTCTTGAGGTCGGCGATCCTTACGATACCAAAGCGTTCATCAAGGTGGTCAAGGCGGCTGTGGCATTCAGCCGCAGCGAAGGGCCGGCCGTGGTGATCGCACGCCATCCCTGTATCATCGACCTGGCGCGTCAGGGCAAGGCGGCGGACCCCATCGAGGTCACGGTATCGGATGATTGCGATGGCTGCGGCTTTTGCCTGCAGCATTTTGAGTGCCCGGCGCTGATTGCCGTGGAAGATGGCAAGCGCACGATTGTGGACCCTTTGATCTGCACCGGATGCGGGGTATGTCTCGATATTTGCCCCAAAGGCGCCATTGTGCGGGTGTAGGTTCACCGTTTTGGGTTTAACGTTTTAGGTTTTAGGTTATGGTTGGCATCAATTGTATTATTACTTCGGCACGATCTTTCGCCTGAAACGTCGAACTTAAAATTCAACTTTCGGCTTTCACAACAGAGCAGCCCAAAAATGGCTGGGGAAGCGTTTTGGGCCGTGATAAGGTGTGGATCCGGGTTTGTTGATTGCGCCCGTCAGGGGCGCCCTTGCCGCCGGCAAACCGTGGTGAATGCCCAACGGGTGGGCGTAAAGCCCACCCCTACGAAGGCTTACAGCGGTCATTGTTCCGGGCGGGGATAAACCCCACCCCTGCTTTGGTGGCGTAGGGGCGGGGTTTATCCCCGCCCGCGGTTTCAGAGCCAAGGCGTCCAGGGCCAAAGCCGAAAGTAGAGTTAAAACCTGAAACGGGAAAGAAACGATCACTTAACTTTGTTTCTGTACGAAGACAGTAATTCTCAACCCGGTTTATCGTCAGAAACAAAATACAAAAGAGATGTGCCAATGAATGCCCAACGCGAGTATCAGATTCTTATCAGTGGTGTGGGCGGGCAGGGGGTTCTGTTTATCACCCGCCTGCTGGCCGAAGCGGCCATCAGCAAAGGATTGCCGGTCTTTACTTCTGAAACCCACGGCATGGCCCAGCGGGGCGGCACCGTGATTTCACACCTTAAAGTCGGAGATTTCACCAGCCCGCTCATTATGCCCGGGGAGGCCGACGGGCTGATTGCCCTGAAGGCGGAGAGTGTCGCCCAGCATGGTGACTACCTCAAGCCGGGGGCGTGGGCCGCTGTAAACAATCCTGTCGCCATGGGCGCGCAGGACCGACTCCGTCTGCATTGCTGGGACGCCGACCAATCAGCCCGGGATATCGACAACCCCAGGGCGGTGAATCTCATTATGCTGGGGTTTGCCCTGGCCGGCGCGACAGGTATTGCGCCCGGCGACCACTGGCTTCACTGCTCCCTGGATGACGTTATGCAGGCGTTGAAGGACAGATTGAAGGGCAGGCAAGATATGCTGCAGGCATCCATCAGGGCCCTGCAAGCGGGTGCCGGCGGCCGGTCGCTGCTGTGATGTGAGCCCACCGATTTGAAAAGGGGCCCTTACACCCTTTCCGTTGGATGTTCGGACGCCCCTTGACGGCTGGCTGGAAGCCTTTTTTTCCGAAGGCGCCCGAGCGGATAGAAATGCAGGCCTACTTCAGGTTGTACTTGTCGGCCAGTTCGTTGAGCTGGCTGGCTTGGATATCTTCAAATCGAATGCCGATTCCCGGCATTTTCAGTTTTCGGCCCCATGGAACACACCAACGAATTTCGCCGACAACCGGTGTTTTGACGGCCAGATCCCTGATGATAAAAGCAGCGCTTGAATACCGGCTCCAATCCGCGGTCGTTATGATGAAACATCCCTCTTTGGAGGCATTCATGGTTACGGTGCGTTCGAGGTCGTCCATGGTAAAACTGCCCGTTCTGGAGAGCAGAATGTTGAAATGAATTCTCCGCCGGATGCCGGTGCGGATTGTGCGCGCGTTGAAACCGCGGCATTCGTCGGAAAGAAAGGCTTCCAGGGAGATGTCCCGCGTGGTTTTACCGAAGGGCAGGATCTGCATTTTGCGGGATCCCGGAATGATGCGCGACTGCAGGACCGGATAGTGGTCGAGCAGTTCATAGACCAGCTCTTTCTCGTCTCTGGGGACCCCGAGTTTGGTCTTTAAATCCACGATGATGCCGTTGTATGGATTGCTGGACAAGAGTTTCTCCAGCTGCTTGAAGGACGAGACGACTTTGAGCGTTACACCGGGTTTGTCGAGGTTCTTTAAATAGATTTCGACATCCTCTTTCTGGTTGGACACCAGGGCGATATGGGTCGGCATATTTTCCAGCGGGCTCCTTCTTGTTCGTTTTTCAGGAAGCCCCGGCGGTATCGGCGTTTATCGGGTGACGTGCCGGCCGCAGAAATCAGGGCCACGCGCTGACCGACGCAACGGCCAACACAGGTGTTATCGGTATCTGAAGGGCAAGCTTTAGCCGTTACTGGAATTCCGGATCCTTCCAGGGGCAGGGGCTGCGCTGGAAGGGTCACTCACGACTCAAGACTTGGCCTGTCCTGCAGGCTCACGGGCCCCTCCAGGGGTCGCTCTTAGCGCATGGAGTGCGGGGTGGGCTGTGGCGATGTTACCCAGATGAAATCACTGTCCTGCCGCGATACGTCCATACCCGGCGTGGCCAGATAGATGGTGCGAAAAGGTGCGCCCGTTCGGTCGAAAGCACGATCGGGAATACCGAAATGCCGAATGATATGACCGTTTCCCACGATCACGACCATTGTCCCATCTCCCAGATTTTCAGCTATCCGGCTTGCCATGCCGTCTTCCCATGCGCACTGCGCCGTGTAGAAATTGTCGAAATCTTTCCGCCCCTTGATTTTGTGCATTTTGAAAATGCCCTCCAGATAGGAGCGGTGTTCGGCACGGGTGGTGTCTATGGTGCCGGGCAGCAGGCTGCGTTCAGCGGGGGTGAGACTGTCCAGACCGCCGATGGCGATCTTCGGCGGCAGATGAAACGGGATGTTAAGCCCCACAAGCCTGATTCGGTTGTCCCGAATATAGAGCAGGATGTCTTTGTACAGGGCGTCATTGAATTTCCAGTTGGCGTACCAATGGGTCCATTTCAGGAAATCGTCATAGTCCAGTTCTCCTTTGCTCCACTGGTCCAGGCGTTGCTGGTATGTGTGATCGAACATTTCCATACCGACACTGACGTTGTGTTTCCTGGCAGCCAGCGCCCGGATGATCCGCAGCTGAACATCGTGATGGCGGGCGGAGGTGTGGCGTTCACCCACATAGATGATACGGGCCGGCACCAGTTGATCCATGAGTTGATCAAAGGAAAGGGTTGCCCCGCTGGCGGTGTCCAGTATCGTATCCACGGCAAGCGGCTGCGCGATGCCATTGATTTGAAGCTGGCCCGGTTTCATGGTGCATCCTCCGGCAAAAATGAGCGAAATTAGAAAATAAGGGAGGAGAGCCCCCGGCAAAGTTCGTCCGGCTTGATTTTGCCGCTGTTTGCGTGGTAGCGTGGAACGAAATTTAAATGTGAACGGTTGCCTCATGCGTCTTGACCCCAATCCTCTTTTCCGCCGAATTATCACACCATGGTATGACAGTTCCCCCATGTGCTGGGGGCTGTTGCTGGCCATGGTCGGGCTCATGGCTTTCAGTGTGGCCGGTATTGCCGTTGCCAGTGAAGATCCCGGTCTAAGCCGGCATGCCTGGGTGCCCTGGCTCCTGTTTTTGTTGTGCCTTTTTGTGGCCTGTTCCATATCGGTCCGCTTGCTGCGGCGCTTTTTTCAACACAGGGAGCCGGAAAATTAGTGCTCCGTCTACAACTTAATTCAATATTAAAATCTGATCCTTGCAGCCAGGCCACAGAAAGGGGCAAGGGGTCGGTTATGCGTTACGAGTGATCGGTTCCGGGTTGTGGAATTCTGCCATTATAAATATCAGGCCTGCGCAGCGCGAACAACGACTGGAAACCCGTAAACCACAACTTGTAGCCATGCTTGTGCGATCCTGAGGCCCCTTCAGGGCCGTCCCAAAGTCGGGCCCGCTTTTCTCCAACGCCTGGCGAAAAGCGTCAGTTTTTTTTCTGTTGTTTGACAAAGTCCCTGAAATTCATGTTTTCATAGCTGTTGGTGTGGATAAAGCGCAACAGATTGAGCAGCGGGCCGCTTTCAATATAGCCCGGCCAGCGTGCAATGGCTTTTCCTTCAGCATCCAGAAAACGAAGATCCGGAAGGCCCTGAACCCCGAAGCGCGCCGCCAGTTTTTTTTCTTTGTCCGAATCGATCAGCACCGGGGTGAAGTGGCTGTTGATGTAGTCCACCACGCCGGAATCCGAGAAAGTGTTTTTCTCCAATTTGTGGCAATAGGCGCACCAGTCGGCGTGGAAGTAAACAAAAAATTTGCGGTCGCTGCGGTCCTTTTGTTTCTGAGCTTCGTTGTAGGAAAGCCAGTTAATTTTATCGGCGCTGCCGGCATCGGCCGGCAGCGGAACGGCCTGCAGGGTGATAGCCGCTAACAGGATCAAGGCTGTTGAAAATTGCCGCATTGAAAAATCTCCCTAAAATAGAACCAGTTGCTGAAGTTTGTCGGTGACCAGCAAAAGGCCGGTGATCACCAGAAGCCAGCCGGCCACCGGGTTAATATAGCGCAGCACCTTTTTGGTTCTGCGGATAAACACCAGCAGGAAATTGATGAATATCGACAGCGCGATAAACGGCAGGGCCAACCCGATGGAATAGATGCCCAGCATCCAGACGGCCTGCTGCATGGTCTCCTTGTCCTGCGCCAGAACCAGCAGGGAGCCCAGGATGGGGCCGATGCAGGGGGTCCATCCCGCCCCGAACGCCATGCCGATGAAAAACGTACCGAAAAAATGTAAGGGTTTTTGATTGATTTGCAAGCGCTTTTCAAATTCGAAGAATGGAATGCGCAGCAGGCCGCTTAAGTGGAGGCCGAAGATGATAATCAGGCTGCCGCCGATGATCCGGATCCAGTTTTTATAGGCGGCCAGGAAATGTCCCAGGAATGACGCGGAGGCACCCAGGGCGATGAACACCACAGAGAATCCCAAAACAAAAGCCAGTGTCGCCAGAATGATTTTTCGGCGAATGACCGCCCGGGATGCAGCGGTGAGCTCATCCAGTGACATGCCGGTGATGAAGCAGAAATACGATGGAATCAGCGGCAGCACACAGGGCGAGAAAAACGAGAGAAGACCATACAGGAAGGCCACTGAATAGGTCACATCGGTAAACATTGCCGGATTTTTCCTTATGTCTGAAGCGTTTCGTTTAAACGGGTTGCCGGTAATCAGGCTTTGGACGGCGGCAGCATACGACCCCCACGGCCATGGCCAGCAGCAGGCTGTCGCGGACCATATAGCCCCACATGCTACCCGGGGCCTCCTCGGCTAGCGTAAAGCAGCCGCAGCTGACGTCGACACCGCGGAAGATGTTGTAGCCTAATGCCGCCATGAAAATCAGCATGAGGCCGGTCACCACGAGGGCGGCACCTTGGGCCCACCGGTTGAAAATGAGGCAGATGCCGCAAACCAGTTCCAGCCATGGAAGGAACTGGGCGGCAAGATGGCCCGAACTTGCAGAAACGATCTGGTAGTTGGCAATGGCCTGGGCAAATCCTTCCGGATCGAGAATTTTATCCCAACTGGCATATGCAAACACGGCCCCGAGCACTATACGGCAAATCGCACAGGCCGCTTTGCCGGTTTTTGGGCTGCGTAAAAAAGGCATGGGGATCACCCGCAATAAAGCATGACGGCAGATCTGTTTCCGTTCCGGTGATCTTATTTGCCGTTGAATTTGTCAATCATCATATCGCCCAATTCCTTGGAACGCAGGGTGGCCGCCTCGACGCCATTGATCAACGTGGTGCGCAGTCCCCCTTTTTCAAGGGTGTGCAGTCCGGCGATGGCTGTTCCGCCGGGCGAAGTGACCATATCTTTGAGCTGGCCGGGATGAAGGTTGGTTTCCAGCAGCATTTTTGCCGCCCCCAGAACGGTCTGGGCGGACAGTTCCCGTGCGTCCAGACGGGACAGGCCCATTTTGACCCCTGCGTCGGCCAGTGCGTCCATGATCATGAAAATATAGGCCGGACCGCTGCCGCTGAGTCCCGTGACCGCGTCAAGAAGGTGGTTTTCCTTGAGGAAAATACAGCGTCCCACAGAATTGAATATGGCCATGGCCATATCGATGTCCTGAGCTTCGGCATGCGTACCGGCGGCGATGGCCGTGGCCCCTTCCTTGACGGCCACGCACACATTGGGCATGGCGCGGATCAAACGCAAATCTTTGCGCACCAAAGCCTCTATGGCGGCAAGGGGGACACCGGCGGCGATGGAAATGATCAGCTTCGACAAATCCAGGATATCGGCGGTCTCTTTAAACACCTCGGCCATGATTTGCGGTTTGACGGCGTAGACGATGATTTCCGATGCGCCAATCACGGCTTTATTATCGGTGGTGGTCTTAATGCCGTATTGCTTTGCGAGTTCCGCCAGGCGTGTTTGGCGCACATCGGAGCAAGTGATATTTTCAGGTTTGGACTGGTTGGAACTGATCAATCCGCTGAGCAGTGTTTCCGCCATGTTGCCTGCGCCGATGAAACCGATGGTTTTGTTGTTGAGCATGGTGTGGCATCTCCATTTCTATTTAGAATACGCGTCTCTACGCGCTTTTCAAGTACGGGCCAGTTTAAGGTCTGGGGTTGAATTGTCAAGAAAAATCAACCTGTAGCGCTTGACTGTGCCGGGACTTGGTGTGCTAAACTATAAGTCTGATAGAATCGGTTCCGCCCAAGTGGCGTGTTTATTCAATTTTAAACCGGGTCCAGGTGGCCAGGCCACGAAAGTCCAGTTACGCGTTATGAGTTTCGAGTTGAGGAATCCTGCCATTAGATAAGATCAGGTCCGCGCGCAGCGCGAACCCTAACTGGAAACTGGCAACTTACAACTCGACACTTCAGCCGATAGACTGCAGTTAGCATTCCCTGTGTAGAGCCAGGCCAACGCTGGGCTCTCCGGACTCGGATATTTTTACTTAAAGGAGTCGGATTTTGGAACTGACGCCGTGTGTGGTTACGCCCTATGCGCGTTCAACCATAAATAGAGGATATGCCAACCAAACCCTGTCCGTCGATTTGACCGCTGATGCCATTGAAGTGCTTCCCGTGACCGAGCAGATGAAACGTCTGTTCGTGGGGGGCAAAGGTTTTGATTTATGGCTGCTGTGGCAGGCGGTTGGCCCCCGGACCCGATGGAACGATCCGCAAAATACCATTTGCATCGCTTCCGGGCCCATGGGCGGCACACCCGCCTATCCAGGCTCCGGAAAGAGCATCGTCACGGCCCTGTCCCCGTTGACCCAATCGGTAATGGACTCCAATGTGGGCGGCTATTTCGGACCCTATCTGAAATTTTCAGGATTCGATGCCCTTCAGATCAAGGGCAAGCGCGCCAATCCCTGCATTATTTTTATCGACGGCGTGGACCAGGCCGTGACGGTTTTCGAGGGCCGCGATTTGCCTGATGATTCATATGCCCTCTCCGCAGCACTCACCGATCATTTCTCCAGCGGCAAGCCCCGCAGTATTTCAGTGGTTTCCGCCGGCCCTGGCGCCCGGCATACCCTGATGGGGTGCCTCAATTTTACCTGGTACGACCCCAAACGGAAAATGGTGCGTTACAAACAGGCCGGTCGCGGCGGGATTGGAACCGTTTTTGAAGACAAGGGGCTGAAGGCTTTGGCAGTACGCTGGGATACTGTTTTATTGGATTCGAATCGGCCGGCCGACAAGGCGGCATTGAAAAATGTCTCCAAACGCTATTCCAAAGAGATTGTTGAGCTGGATCCCAAACAGAACGCGATGGCGCGCGTTGGTACCACGCATCTGGTGCCCATTATGAATGATTTCGATTTATTGCCTGTAAACAACTTTAAGTACGGGCAAGACGGGCGTGCTTTGCTGATCGGTCGTGAGGCTTACGCGCAGCTGTTTGATCCGGGATATGATGGATGCTGGATGGGCTGTACCGTGGCGTGTGCCCATGGCGTGCGGAATTTCGTGCCCTTTACAGGTCCGTATCAGGGCAAAAAGGTTTTTGTGGACGGGCCGGAGTACGAAACCATCGCCGGCTGCGGCTCCAATCTGGGCATTTTCGATCCCTATACCATTCTGGAAATGAACTTTTATTGTGACACCTACGGTCTGGATACCATTTCCGTGGGCACCGGCATGGCGTTTATCATGGAGTGTTTTGAACTGGGATTGATCGACGAAACCCATACGGGGGGGTTAGCGCTCTGTTTCGGCAACCGTTCGGCTGCCCTTGAATTGCTGCACCAAATGGCCCAGGGCAAGGGATTCGGACGGATTGCCGGGCAGGGGATCCGGAAAATGAAACGGATTTTTGCCGAGCGCTTCGGCGCCGATGCCGCCATCATGGCCGATATCGGCATGGAGGCCAAAGGGCTGGAGTTCTCCGAATATATGACAAAGGAATCGTTGGCCCAGCAGGGCGGCTACGGCCTGGCCCTGAAAGGCCCCCAGCATGACGAAGCCTGGCTGATTTTTCTGGATATGGTGCATAACTTCATGCCCAGTTTTGAGCAGAAGGCAGAGGCGCTCCATTGGTTCCCCATGTTTCGGACCTGGTTCGGTCTCTGCGGCCTTTGCAAGCTGCCCTGGAACGACATCGTCCCGGCGGACAACAAAGAGACCGCCGAACCGGCCAAGGTGATGAAGCATGTTCAGTGGTATGCGGAATATTTTACATCGGTTACCGGAATAAAGGCGGCCCCGGAAGAACTCATCGGCATGAGCGAAAGGGTGTATAATTTTCAGCGGGTGTTTAATCTGCGGATGGGATTTGGCCGTCGGGTGGATGATCATATCCCCTACCGCGCTATGGGACCGGTCACCGTAGACGAATATGCGTCGCGCCAGGATCGCTACGACAAACAACTGCGGGAGCAGCACGGCATCGATATCGCCGGAAAGACAACCACTGAAAAAGTGGCGCTGTTGAGAAAACGGCGTGAAGAAGCCTATGAAAAACTCAAGGATGCCGTCTACCATCGGCGGGGCTGGACTGCAGACGGCATCCCCACCGTGGCCACCGTGCGACGGCTGGGCATCGATCTTCCCGAGGTGCTCGAGGTGCTCGAGGCCAATGGTGTGACGCAATAGCCATGATTACCGTCGACAACCAGCCGATGAAGTGGCAGCCTGGCATGGCCCTGGACCAGGTCCTTGAATTGCTGCAGGACGGCCATATTTATGCGGTGGTGCGTCTGAACGGAAAGCTGATCTCCCGGCCGCATTTTTCCACCACCCCGGTGGAAGACGGGGCAGTAATTGAACCTATTCCCATGATTGCCGGTGGTTGATTTTCCACAGGGCATGCTTTTTCCTTCTTGAAAAGGATTACGCCAGTCGAAAACGGTTATGCGGCTGTCGCCGCAACCCTTGAAAAACCTTGACTTATTCATGTGATTCACCGTATCCTTCCACCTGGTGCCGGGATGATAAACAGTGATGGCCGGCACTCAAAGCTGTGTTTGTTCTTTCTTGCATTGAAAAAAAAGTATTATAAGGTTTGACGGAATATGTTTTTCATTGGTTACTTTTTTAAAGCGGTGGCGAGCGTTTTATGGATGGTCCTGACTTTTTATCAATGGGTTATCGTTGCCCGGGCAGTGCTGTCATGGGTCAATCCGGATCCTTACAATCCCATTGTAAGATTTATTCATAATATTACCGAACCTGTGCTTTACCCGATTCGAAGACGGTTGCCGCTTTCCTACGGGGGAATCGATTTCTCTCCGATTATCGTTTTTATTATTATTATTTTACTGAATCAGTGGTTCGTTCCGAGTATAAATCAGGTCGGTTCGATGCTTATTAACATGTAGCAACGCGCTGAGAGGACTTTCGTATGCAGCTGACACCTCTTGATATTCAACAACAACAATTCAGGGTCCGGTTTCGCGGATTCGATATCCGTGAAGTGGACCGGTTTCTCGAACAGGTGGCCGATATTTTTGCCACCACGCAGGGCGACAACAAATCCTTGCGGGAGGAGATCCGGCGGCTCAAGCTGGAGACCCAGGGTTACAAGGAACGCGAGGAGACCTTCAAGCGCGCCATGCTCAATTCCCAAAAAGTGCTTGAGCAGATGAAAGAAAATGCCCGCAAATCGGCCGAGGTGATTATTGCCGATGCCGAAGTCAAGGCCGAAAAAGTCCTCAATCGTGCCCACAATCGCCTTTCACAACTGCATGAAGATATTGTCGAATTGAAGCGACAGCGCATGCAGATCGAAGTCCAGATCCGTTCGGTTATCGAAGCCCATTCAAAGCTGCTCGAAATTGGCAAAGAGAGTATGGACGCCATGGATGCGGCTGACGACAAAGTCGCCGTTCTAAAACAGCCGCCCGGCACTTTCAGCTAATCACTTTTTCAGACCGGCCGATAATACCGGGGGAGAGATGAATGCGCGACGATACGCTTTTCTGATGATGACCTATCTACCGTTAGATTACCAGGGAGCTGCCAATGGCCAAAATTGACGCTTTTTTCAAATTGATGCACGAACAAAACGCCTCGGATCTGCATTTGAACGCGGGACAGCCTCCGGCTCTGCGCATCCATGGGGACGTGGAACGGGTAAAGTTCAAGGTTTTAGACAACGACGAGTTGCGGGCCATGCTATACGAAATTGCCGCGGCGGACAAGATCAAGGTTTTTGAAGAGACCGGAGACGTGGACTTCGGTTACGAAATACCGGGATTGGCACGCTACAGGGCCAATTTTTTTATGCAAAAAAACGGTGTGGCCGCTGTATTCCGGGAAATCCCAAGCAATATCATGAATTGCGAGCAGCTTGGGCTGCCCCCGGTTATGGCCAAACTGGCCGGATTGCCCCGCGGGCTGGTTATCGTGACCGGACCCACCGGCAGCGGCAAGTCCACAACCCTGGCGGCGATAATCGATGAAGCCAACAGGACCCGGAGCGACCATATTATCACCATTGAAGATCCCATCGAATTTGTCCACAAAAGCCGGGGATGCATTTTGAACCAGCGTGAAGTGGGCATTCACACCAAATCATTCTCTGCGGCCCTGCGCGGCGCCCTGCGTGAAGACCCCGATATTATCCTTGTCGGTGAAATGCGGGATTTGGAAACCATTTCCCAGGCCATCGAGGCGGCATCCACCGGTCATCTGGTCTTTTCCACCCTGCACACCACCAGTGCCGCAAAAACCGTGGACCGTATTGTGGAGGTTTTCCCGGCTGAAGAACAGGGGCAGATCCGATCTACCCTGGCGGATGGTATCCGGGCCATCATTTCTCAAACCCTGTTCAAACGCATCGACAAGAGGGGGCGGATTCCGGCCCTGGAAATTCTCATTGCCACCCCTGCCGTGCGCAATTTGATCCGCGAGTCAAAATCCCACCAGATCCCGTCCATGATTCAGACCGGTAAGAAATACGGCATGCAATTGCTGGACGATGCCATCATGGAGCTTTTCAATAAAGGCAAGATCAGCGCTGATGATGCTTACATGAAAGCCAATGAAAAAGGGCGTTTCCGACCGCTTTTGAGGGGTGTGCCCGTTGATTTTACCGAGGCGTAGGCCCGGCCGACAGAGGTGACGGATGAGACGACAGGAAATTGATCATATCTTGACACGCATGCTGGATTCCCATAGCTCGGTGTCCGATTTGAATTTTACCGTGGGAAGACCATTGCAGGTGGAGAGCGCCGGGGAGCTTCTGCCGGTGGATATCAAACCGCCCATCAAAGCCCTTTCGCCTTTTCAAACCGAGATGGCGGCCATGAACCTGATCGGCGGTGATCGCCGGCTGACGGAGACCTTGATCAATACCGGATCGTGCGACTTATCTTATAGTTTGCCCGGCAAGGCGCGGTTTCGCGTCAATATTTTTTCACAGACCGGAAAATATTCCATCGTTTTGCGGCAATTGGAGTCCAAAGTGCCCACCATCCGGGATATGAAGCTGCCCAAGTCTTTTTTTGATGTCGCCAACGAGCTGAACGGCATCGTGATCTTTACCGGCGCCACAGGAACCGGTAAAACCACTTCTCTGGCGGCCATCCTGGAAGATATCAACGAAAAAAGAGCCGCCCACGTGGTGACCCTGGAAGACCCCATCGAGTATCAGCACCCCCACAAAAAGGCCACCTTCAACCAGCGGGAACTGGGGCGCGATTTCGATTCTTTCGCCAACGGGTTGAGGGCCGCCCTGCGCCAGGCCCCCAAGGTCATTCTGGTGGGTGAAATGCGTGACCGGGAAACCGTTGAAATCGGCCTTACTGCAGCCGAAACCGGCCATCTGGTGTTGAGCACGCTGCATACCGTGGATGCCGGTCAGGCCATAAACCGTATTTTGGGTATGTTTACCAACGAAGAGGAAAAACAGGTTCGCATCCGACTGGCCGATACGGTTCGCTGGGTGATCAGCCAGCGCCTGCTGCCCAAAATCGGTGGAGGCCGGGTGGCCGCTTTTGAAGTGTTGCGAATGAATCTGCGGGTCAAAGAGGCTATTCTGCAGGGCGAATCCGAAGGCAAGACGTATTATGAAATGATGCAGTCCGGCAAGCCGTTTGGCATGACCACCTTTGACGACCATATTATCGGGCTTTACGAGCAGGGACTGATTACCCAGGATACGGCCCTGGCCTATGCATCCAACAAGGCCGTTGCCGGCCGGGGGATCGACAAGGTGAAGAGTGCCCGTGGCGAAGCCACCACCGACATCAAGGACCTGGAGATCGACCGGACCTACAATAAAAAAAGATAGAAGCGGGTGACATCCATGGATATTGAATGCGAAAGCTGCCAGGGGAAATTTAAAATTGCCGACGACAAATTGCCGGCCGGCCAATCGGCCAGTGTCAAATGCCCGCGCTGCAAATCCAAAATCCTTATCCCGGCCGCCGACGATGCCGCTGCTGAATCCGATGCGGCGTTTGATGATCTGTTCGCCTTTGATGAAGATGAAGGCGACGGCTATGATGCGGCGGATAAGCCGTTCGATTTTATGGAGGAGGAGGGCAAAACGGCTCTGGTGTGTGAATCGGATTCCCTGATCCGGGAAAAAATGCGCCCCGGTCTGGAGATCATGGAGTATCATATCACTGAAGTGCCCAACAGCCGTGAGGCGCTCAAGAAATTACGTTACCACAATTTTGACCTGCTCATCGTCAATGAATATTTCGATACCCAGGATCCGGACGCCAATCCTCTCCTGATTTATCTGGAACGACTCAGTATGGATACCCGGCGCAATATATACGTCACTCTTGTCACCAGCCGTTTCCGAACCATGGACCATATGATTGCTTTCCAGAAAAGTGTGAACATGGTTTTGAATATTCGGAATATCGATGATTTCGACAAGATCATCCAACGGGGCATGGCCGATTACGGCCTTTTTTACAAAGTGTTCAAAGAGTCGTTGAGCCGCTGATATAGAAAAACATGGCCTTGTAGCCAGAATCAGGAAGCGGTTGGTTCACCGCTCCCGTATTAGGTCGAAAAATTCATATGCATTCCAATGCCCATATTCATCAATGGGACGATGACCTTTACCTGATCTCGCTGCCGGTACCCATTCCCGGATTCGATGGGTTCATCGGCGCCTGGCTGTACTGCGCCGATCCGGTGGTGCTCATCGATGCGGGGCCGGCATCGGCAAGTCCCCATCTCTTTTCCGCTTTGGCCGAATTGGGTGTGGACCGACTCGACATGATTTTACTGACCCATATTCACATCGACCATGCCGGTGGTGTCGGGCTCCTGTCCGACCAGTTCCCAGGCGCCGCCGTGGTTTGCCATCCCAAGGGGATCCACCACCTGATTGACCCTGAGCGGCTCTGGCAGGGTTCGCTGAAAACCCTGGGAGAACTCGCCGAAGCTTACGGACCGATCGCCCCGGTACCCGCCAAGCGGCTGCTGGGCTCGGACCAACTGACGCACGACCGAATCGTCGCCATTGAAACCCCGGGCCATGCCGCCCACCACTGCAGCTATTTTGCGCAGGGTACTTTGTTTGCCGGAGAAGCCTGCGGCGTCAGTCTGCCTGTGGGTGACAGTGTCTATTTAAGGCCGGCAACGCCGCCGCGGTTTTTTCTGGAAACCAGCCTCAACAGCCTCGACAAACTGCTTCGATTGCATCCACACCAGATATGTTACGGCCATGTCGGTCGACGGGCCAATGCCATGGAATGCATGGCGGCCCATCGCGATCAACTGATTCGCTGGAAAGAGATGATCCACCCGTTCCAAAAAAATGCTGGCGTGGATCGGCCTGCCGCCATTCGGGCTTGCGCGGATTACTTGGTGAAAACGGATCCGCTGCTCAAGGCATTTGGTCAACTGCCTGCCGATGTCCAGGGCCGTGAACGCAATTTTTTGAATAACAGCATCATGGGATATTGGGGTTACCTGGAAAGCATGTCCTGACCCCGGCCGGTTTGACATGCTAATTTCATGACTCCAAAAAAAATGACCACTCCGGCGAAATCCGAAGCCCGGGGCAACGGCCACTTATTGACAATGGATACGGGGCCCTCCCGCGGTCCCGGACTTTAGCTGCAAGGCGCTATGAAAAAGGCAGTCATCCTTTTTATCCTTCTTTTTTTTCAGCCCGGTTACCCCTGCGCCCTGCGCGCCGATTCCGCCGTCAAGATCGGTGTCTACAATAACCCCCCCCTTATTTTTATGGGTACGGATGGCACGCCGAAAGGGATTTTTGCCGACATCATTGAATATGTCGCCGAAAAAGAGCACTGGCGGATTGAATATGTGGCGGGCACATTCGACCAGTGCATGTCCAGGCTTGCAGACCATCAGATCGATTTGCTTTGCACCGTCGCCTATACCGCCGAGCGGGCGCAGCGGTATGATTTTACCCGGGAAAACCTGCTGACCAACTGGGGTCAGTTATTCACCGCCCGGGGTTCGGACATCCGATCGGTTGCGGACTTGTCGGGGAAAAAGGTGGCTGTTTTAAAGGGAGATGTCCATGCGTTGGCTTTGGATCGTCTGATAAAGGACTTCGGCATCGCCTGCCAAATCATCGAGACGGACGACTATCATGCCGTGCTGCAACAAGTCTCAGCGGGCAAGGCCGATGCAGGTGTCGCCAACCGCTTTTTCGGTATGCAATTCGCTTCCCGATACAATGTCGACATCAACGGGGTTGTGTTCAACCCGATAAAAATTCATTACGCGGCCGCCAAGGATCAAAAAGCAGGGCTTCTCAGGACAGTGGACCGTTATATCGTCGCGTTGAAAAAGGATGAGCGGTCCATTTACTATCGTTCCCTGGAAAAATGGCTGGGGGTTGCTCTGCTGAAGGATGGGCTTTCGCAGTGGGCCAGATGGGTTATTTGGATTGCCATCGGTGTGCTGGTCGTGCTTTTTGCCGGTGTGCTGATTTTCAAACAGCAGCTTCGGGCCAGGACCCGGGAGCTAACTGCGGAACTGGCGCTTCGCCGCAAGACGGAGGCGGATCTGCGCGAGAGTGAAGAAAGATGGCAGTTTGCTTTAGAGGGTTCCGGCGACGGCGTGTGGGACTGGGACGTCAACACCGGCCGGGTCTATTTTTCGAGGCAGTGGAAGGCCATGCTGGGCTTTGAAGAAGATGAAATCGGCGACACCTTTGACGAATGGGAAAGCCGCGTGCATCCGGACGATAAGGCCCACGCCCACGCCGACCTGGAAAGACACTTTGCCGGCAAGGTGCCCTATTATCAGAATGAGCACCGGATGCGCTGCAAGGACGGGACGCTCAAATGGATTCTGGACCGCGGCAAGGTGATGGAGTGGAGCCAAGACGGCAAGCCTTTGCGGGTGATCGGTATCCACACCGACATCACCGAGCGCAGGGACGCTGAAAAAGCGCTCAGAGATAGCGAACAGCATTTGAATGCCATTTTTCAGGCCAACCCCGACCCCATGGTCATCTATGATACGAATGGGTATCCCCGTTTTATCAATCCGGCGTTTACCAAGGTTTTCGGCTGGTCATTGGATGAAGTGGAAGGGGCGCGTATCCCGTTTGTCCCTGAAGACCAGAAACAAATTACCAGTGAACAGATCGAGGCTATTTACCGGACGGAAAAACCGACGGTGTTCGAAACGCGTCGGCTGACCCGGGACGGGCGATCGCTATCCGTTATCATCAGTGCCGCATTGATCAAAGAGGCGGATACGGCCCTTTCCGTGGGAATGATCGTGAACCTGACGGATATCACCGAACGCAAGTTGCTTGAAGCCCAGTATGAGCATGCCCAGAAAATGGAGTCTTTGGGCACCCTGGCCGGAGGTATTGCCCATGACTTCAACAATTTGCTGATGGGTATCCAGGGTCGGGCCTCTTTGATGAGAATGGATCTGCCCTTGGGGCATCCGTGCTGCGAACATATTGACGGGATTGAGGAATACGTTCGCAGCGCAACCAGTTTGACCCGACAATTGCTGGGTCTGGCCCGGGGGGGTAAGTATGAAGTCAAACCGCTGGATATGAATACCCTGGTCAAACACAGTTCGGAAATGTTCGGGCGAACCCGCAAGGAAATCCGCATCCAGTCCCGCCTGTCGGATGGCCTGCCGGCAGTGGAGGCCGATCAGGGGCAGATCGAACACGTGCTGCTGAACATTTACGTCAACGCATGGCAGGCCATGCCCGGCGGGGGGACGCTTTCCCTTGAAACCAGCCAGGTCATTCTGGGCGATCGTTTTGCCCGCCTTCATCAGGCGGAGCCGGGGCTTTATGTCAAAATTTTAATTTCCGATACAGGCATCGGCATTGACGATGCCGTTCGGCACCGCATTTTCGACCCCTTTTTTACCACCAAGGAGAAAGACCGCGGTACGGGACTCGGTTTGGCTTCCGCCTATGGGATTATCAGAAATCACGGCGGGTTCATTACCGTTGACAGCGAAATCGGACACGGTGCGACGTTCGCCGTATTTTTGCCGGCTTCGGGAAAAGAGGCCCGATCCATCGCCATGGAAGAAGGTGAGCCGCTGAAAGGCAAAGAGACCGTTCTGCTGGTGGACGATGAAGAGATGATCATCGAAGTGGGCCGGGCCATGTTGCAGCGGTTGGGGTACGTGGTGATTACGGCCAGGAGCGGCAAAGCGGCCTTGGATGCGGTTCGCACGGACGGCTCCAAAATCGATTTGGTCATTCTCGATTTGATCATGCCGGAGATGGATGGCCGGGCGACCTTTGATCGTATAAAGGCCATTGCTCCGGACATGGCGGTTTTATTGTCCAGCGGGTATGCCCTTGATAGCCAGGCGGAGGCCGTATTGAAAAGCGGTTGCAACGGGTTTCTCCAGAAACCGTTCAATATCGCCGAACTGTCAAAAAAAATCCGGACGATTCTGGATGGCAGATAGATATCGATGCGGCTGTTTTGTGTTCCCAAAGAAAAATGACAACCTATAATTGAAGACTGATGATCCGCAGCCCTTCCAGCGTGAGGTCGGCAACGACGGTTTCGATGCTATGGGCCACATTGTGCATCATGGGGGCCAATCCTCCGGTGGCGATCACCTTGGGGTTGCTTCCCATTTCCGCCTGCATGCGCTGGACAATGCCATCCACCAGACCGGCATATCCAAAGATGATTCCCGATTGAATACTTTCGATGGTATCCTTGCCAATGACTTTTTCGGGGGCTTTGAAAATTTCGACCCGCGGAAGCTTGGACGCATGGGTAAACAATGCTTCCGAGGAGATGCCGACTCCCGGGCTGATGACACCGCCCAGATACTCTCCTTTTTCGGATATGGCGTCAAAGGTGGTGGCCGTGCCGAAATCGATGACGATTAGACTTTTCTTGTAGCGCTGGTATGCGGCTACCGCATTGACAATGCGGTCCGCTCCCACTTCGTCCGGGTTTTTGCCGAGGATGGGCATGCCCGGATAGGATTTGGCGTCCACCCACAGGGGGGGATGGCCCAGATATTTGCGTCCGAAGGCATCCAATATGGTCACCATGGGGGGCACCACGCAGGAAATCACCGTTTTTTCGATCTGTGAAAAGGTGACCCCGCTTTTCGAGAACAGGCCGGCGGCCAGCACATTGAATTCATCCTCGGTTGTGTTGCGTTCGGTGCGAATGCGCCAATTCCGGGCCAGTGCATTATCTTTGAAAACGCCCATAACCGTATTGGTATTGCCGACATCGATGACTAGAAGCATTGTTGTATCGTCTCTTTTGCTATTGATGAATTTCAGAACACAGCCAGCTACGCCAGGCGTATGGCATCGAGCACATCCACCATGGCCCGCGTGTTGGCTACATCGTGCACGCGGACGATATGGGCGCCGTTGATGATGGCCGCGGCCATCGATGCCTGGGTGCCGCTCTCCACTTCAGGTCGATCGGGGGCAATATCTTCCTGGGGGGGTGTTTTGACGATGTTGCGGATAAACCGTTTCCGTGATGTGCCCACCAAAATGGGAACGCCGAGCGTCTCAAACTTTTTCAGGTGTTTCAAAAGAAGAAGATTGTGATGGCCGGTTTTTCCAAAACCAATTCCCGGGTCGATGATCAGGTTGTGACGGCGTATGCCCCGGTCAACGGCATGGTCAATGGTGTCGGATAAAAATTGACGGACCTCGGCCACTACATCGTCATAGACCGGGTTGAGCTGCATGTTTCCCGGTGTTCCTTTCATATGCATGACGATAACGGGGACTTGGGCGCGTGCAGCAACGGCGCATAGCTCCCTGTCCATTCGCAATGCGCTGATATCGTTAATAATAGATGCCCCTGCGGCAAGGGCTGCCGCTGCAACGGCCGCTTTGGTGGTGTCTATGGAGATGGGAATGTCAAGCTGGGCGGCCAGGGCTTCGATGACCGGAATGACGCGTTCGCGTTCTACTTTTTCCGTTACCGGATCGGCAAAAGGGCGTGTGGATTCACCGCCGATATCAATAATGTCGGCGCCGGCCTGTGCCAGTCGCCGACCTTGTTCGACGGCTGCATCAGGGGTATGGAACCGGCCGCCGTCGGAGAATGAATCCGGTGTGACGTTGACGATTCCCATAATGGCAGTACGGGTACCCAGCACCAATTCATGCCCGGGCCATCTTAACCTGTATTCGGTCATCTCTGCTTTGCTTCTATCGGTCTGCCTGCAACTGGTTTTCCACAGCGGGCCGGTCTAAACGGTTTGCTCCTGATTGTCGCTATTGTTTTCTCCCAAATCTTCTTCGATGGTATATCCTTCGGTGTCGTCCTCGGGTCGTTTGGGAAGATCGACATCAGGTTTGAGGGAGGTGATCAATTGATCCAGTTCGGCGCCCAGCACGGTCTCCTGTTCCAGCAGCAATGCGGCCAGGGCGTGCAAAAGATCAATATGCTCTTCGAGGACCGATCTGGCGGTGGCATAGGCATTTTTGATCAATTGGGTGATTTCGGCATCAATCTTTCGTGCGGTTTCATCCGAATAATCCCTGTGATGGGCAATTTCTCTGCCCAGAAAGACCTGCTCTTCCCCCTTGGAATAGGACAGGGGGCCCAGTTCCTCGCTCATGCCCCAGTTGCGGATCATTTGCTGGGCCAGGTCGGTGGCCTGCTTTATGTCGTTGGATGCCCCCGTACTGATGCGTTTGAAGACAATCTCTTCGGCCACGCGGCCGCCGTAGGCAACCGCCAGGTCGTCTTCCAACTGATCCTTGTACTTGAAGTCACGTTCTTCGGGCAGGAACCAGGTGACGCCGGCGGCACGGCCTCTGGGGATTATGGTGATCTTGTTGATGACATCGGCATTGGGAAGGAATCGGGCCACCAGCGCATGCCCGCCCTCATGGTAGGCCGTGGTTTTGCGGTCTTCCTCTTTAATGACTTTGGATTTGCGCTCAAGGCCCATGTAAACCTTATCCTTGGCATCCTCGAAGTCCACCATTTCGAGTTTTTCCTTGCCCCGTTTGGCGGCGATCAGGGCCGCTTCATTGACCAGGTTTTCCAGATCGGCGCCGGAAAAGCCGGGGGTTCCCTTGGCCAGCACGACGGTTTGGACTTTTTCGTCGACGGGTGTTTTTTTCATATGAACCCTGAGGATTTTTTCTCGACCGCGGATATCCGGCAGATTGACGACCACCTGGCGGTCAAAGCGGCCGGGACGCAGCAGGGCCGGATCGAGAACATCGGGCCGGTTGGTGGCGGATATCAGAATCACCCCTTCATTGGATTCGAATCCGTCCATTTCCACCAGCAACTGATTCAAGGTCTGTTCGCGTTCATCATGCCCGCCGCCCAGGCCGGCACCGCGATGACGGCCGACGGCATCGATCTCATCAATAAAAATAATGCAGGGGGCGTGTTTTTTCCCCTGGACAAACAGGTCGCGCACCCGGGAAGCGCCAACGCCGACAAACATTTCCACAAAATCGGAGCCGCTGATGCTGAAAAAGGGAACGCCTGCCTCACCGGCGATGGCCCGTGAAAGCAGTGTTTTCCCGGTACCTGGTGGTCCCATCAGCAAAACGCCTTTGGGAATGCGCCCGCCGAGCCGTGTAAATTTTTTGGGGTCCCTCAGAAATTCTACGATTTCACTCAGTTCTTCCTTGGCTTCGTCGATGCCGGCCACGTCCTGAAAGGTTACTTTTTCCTGAGTATCGGACATCAGGCGCGCGCGGCTTTTGCCGAAGGACATGGCTTTTCCGCCGCCGGACTGCATCTGGCGCATGAAAAACACCCAGACACCGATGAGCACCAGCATGGGAAACCAGGAGATGAGGATATTGTACCAGGGTGAATCGGCCGGAGGTTTGGCCTTGATTCTCACATTTTTGAGGCGCAGGGTTTTGATCAGGTCGACATCCTGGGGGGCATATACTTTGTAACGCCGGCCGGTCGTGTCGGTTACGGTGAGTTCCTGGCCCTGAATGATTACTTCGTCGACTTTGCTTTCATCAACCATGGCGAGAAATTCAGAATATCCAGGGGATGACTCCACCAGATTTTGAGCATTGAACATTTTGTAGAGCATGATCATCATCAACGTGATCACACACCATAATGCCAGGTTCTTGTAAAAAGGGTTCAAAGAAAATACCTCCTTGTTTTTTTCACGCCTTGGTCTCAGACGACGTATACCATAATGCGGATTGGCGGATTGCGCAAGTTTTAACCCATGTTTTGGGCGATTCCCGTATGGTCTTGCTGCATTCGGCGTGCCTGTGGCATGGCCATCGGGCGGCCTGATTGATCGGTCGGGGAAACTTTCAAAAATGTTTCAACCGGTTACAGCCGAAGCGTGCATCCGGATGGTCAAAGTCCGGTTTGTATTCGTTGTGACCGGGGCCGTAGCGCTGCGCCGGATGCCGGCGACCCAGATAATGTTACGGGCGCTTAGTAATATAGGTACCTGATCTCGTTCGGCTCGCGGGATTTTCCGGTCGATGAGGAGCTTTTTGAGTTTTTGGGACCCGCCCATGCCGAAAGGGGTCAACCTGTCCCCGGGCATCACACTGCGAACCGTCAGCGGAAAACAGAGCCGGTCCAGATCAAACCAGGCGGCATCAGTGCACCCGTTGGACCATGGATTCGGGTCACTCGGCATGCGCCGGTCCCATGTCAGTTGAACCTTGCCGTGCGGAACGTTGAACACCGCCGGCAGATCGTCCGGGGAGCGGACCATGTGGCAAAATCCCGGTCGTTGTTCTTTTGGCGATGTGCCGCGGGTGGCACCGGTTTCAAAGCAGAGATGACCGGCGGTTCGTTGGACAGTGATCCGACCGGGCAGGCTCAGGCGTTTTCCCATGCTCCGGGGCGGCAGAAGGTTGGCCACCGCATCGATATGCGCCGCCGTGATGCGCCGTAGATGTCCCCTCCAGGCGCGCAGTGCATCCCGGATGGTCCGACGCTGAAGGCCAAGCGGGGCGTTCTGCAAATCATCGATGCCGAGTAAGAGGATCGTGTCGGATTTTTGGGCAATCGCTCTTCTGACCATGGGTTCTAACATATTCTGGAGCCACGATTCCTCTTCATGGCACAGATCCGCCGTTCGGTGCAGTGTCGCCACGATGTTGGGATTGTATTGCTGTTCAAGTAGCGGGATCAGTTCGTGGCGAATGCGGTTGCGCGCAAAAGAGAGATCCTGGTTGGATTCATCCTGGACATAGTCGATGGATCTTTCGTTCAGATAGGCCAGGACCTCGGTGCGCTGCAGATGAATGAGCGGCCGGACGATGCGCGGTCCCCTGACCGGCGGAATGCCGGCCAGGCCCCGAATCCCGCTGCCGCGAAGCAAATGCATGAGTACAGCCTCCGCATTGTCATTGGCCTGGTGGCCCAGGGCGATTTTGTTGCAGCCGTGCGCATCCGCCGTCCGGTTCAAAAAATCGTATCGCCTATTGCGGGCGCGTTCTTCCAGAGAGCCCGGGCCGGGACCGATATCTATTTTCCGGGTCAAACATTTTATGCCCAGCCGCCGGGCCAGCCGGACTACAAAGCGCGCCTCCCTGTCGGAGGATCGGGGCCTCAAGCCATGGTTGAGGTGGGCCACCGTCAATTGTAGGTCGTAAAAAGGCGCCAGGGTTTCAAGGATGTGCAAAAGGGCTACCGAGTCGGGTCCGCCGGAGACCGCCACGAGAACCTTATCCCTTTCCCCGAACATGGCATATCGTTCGACGGTATTTGCGACTATACTGGTAATCGTGTCCCAAGGGTAAACGGAGACGCGGTTCATCATGGGGAGGTCTGCCTTTTTGTTATTATTATTAAAGTATTACATCCTTAATCGCTTTTACGGCAGGTGGTTTGGCTTGTCAAGGCGTGCAACAAATACCCCGCAATTCCCGGTGAAGATGAAGATCCCTTGTAATATCAAATCTCAAAAACCAAATATCAAAACCGGTGGGGGGCCTGATCATAAATAGACCGAAGACATTATTTGGGTTTTGGATTTAATGGGAGGCTTTCGTCGGGAACTGCTGATAATTGCCTTTTCTCCTTGAAATTGACGGCAGCCATCTCTATAATGGCCAGCTGGTTGTGCTAGGTGGGGAGCTAGCGGTGCCCTGTACCCGAAATCCGCTTTATGCGGGACCGAATTCCCTCCTTAGGGTTATGCCAATGCCTTTTGGCTTTGCAGACCGGCCGCCGCGCAACAGACGGTCGCGAACCTCGTCAGGTCCGGAAGGAAGCAGCGATAAGTGATGCGGTCTGTGTCGCGGATCGATCCCGGTCAAAGCGAAAGCCGATCGGCAGCGGCCGACTCGATGGAGGGTGCACAACCAACTCTGTAAATCCCGCCCTTTGCCCGCCTTGACATCATTGCAAGCCGTCTTATTTTCATATCGATTTTTTCAGGGGTTCGAATTACTAAATATATTAGCTAATAAGAACCATTCCTAAATATATACAATTTATTCAGGAGTAATGCCGGGAATGAGCGATAAGTTTCAAGTTGAGATTCAGGATGATAACGGCCAGGTCGAATCTGAAGAAGCGGCACCGACAGATGGCAACCTGCAGGATTCCCAAGCGTCAAGTGATGAAAAAGGTGAAGACCTGCAGGAAGATGACCCGGAGGCCAGACTTGAAACCGCTGAAAGCAAGGCCCAGGAGCATTACGATCGTCTTTTGCGTCTCTCTGCTGAATTTGACAACTACAAAAAACGCACTTCCCGGGAAATGCGGGAGATGGTCAAGTATGCCAATGAGAAGTTTGTCATTGAATTGTTGACCGTGGTGGACAATTTGGAGCGTGCCATTGAATCCGCATCCGATCGCAGCGCGGAGGACCCGCTGCTGCAGGGGATTGAATTGACGCTGAGCGAGGTGCTCAAGATCCTGGAGCGGCAAAACGTCAAGCCGGTCGAATCATTGGGAAGCCCCTTCGACCCCAACTACCACCAGGCGATGATGCAGGAAACGGTCGATGACCAGCCGCCCAATACGGTGGTCAGGGAAATGCAGAAAGGTTATACCATGCATGACCGGTTGATCCGCCCGGCCATGGTGGTCGTTTCAAAAGCCAAGGCCGCGGATAGCGATGCATAGCGGATTTCGTCCATGATTCCAATAGGCATCAGCCATTGCCAGAAAAAAATACGTTTAGTCAGTTATGGAAATATTAGGTGTAATTTTGACGACCCATACAACCCACAGGTCGTAATTCCAAGGAGGAGAACACATGGGTAAGATTATCGGGATTGACTTAGGAACCACCAATTCATGTGTGGCGGTCATGGATGGCGGGGACGCTAAAGTGATTACCAATTCTGACGGCGGGCGCACCACCCCTTCCGTCGTAGCGGTGTCTGAAAGCGGAGAGCGGCTGGTAGGGCAAACGGCAAAACGCCAGGCCATTACCAACCCGGAATACACGGTCTTTGGTGTAAAACGGTTGATCGGCAGGAAATTCGATTCCAAAATCGTCCAGGATGACATCAAAATCCTGCCTTATAAAATCGAACGTGCGGACAACGGTGACGTGCGCATCAACATGCGGGACAAATCGCACAGCCCTGCTGAAGTTTCGTCTTTCATACTGGCATTCATAAAGAAATATGCAGAGGATTATCTGGGGGAACCCGTCACGGATGCCGTTATTACGGTGCCGGCCTACTTTAACGACAGCCAGCGACAGTCCACCAAGGATGCCGGAAAGATCGCGGGCCTCAATGTTTTGCGGATCATCAACGAGCCCACCGCGGCCTCGTTAGCCTACGGCCTGGATAAGCGCCATGAAGAAAAAATTGCCGTATTCGATCTGGGGGGCGGGACTTTTGACGTCTCCATACTGGAAATCGGAGAAGGGGTGTTTGAAGTCAAGTCCACCAACGGCGATACGCACCTTGGCGGCGAGGATTTCGACCTTCGCCTGATTGATTACCTGGCCAGCGAGTTCCAAAAGGACCAGGGCATTGATCTTCGCAAAGATAAAATGGCTCTGCAGCGGTTGAAAGAGGCTGCCGAGAAAGCCAAAATGGAGCTTTCCACAGCCATGGAAACCGATGTGAACCTGCCGTTTATCACGGCTGACGCCAGCGGGCCCAAACATCTGAACATCAAGATTTCACGGGCCAAACTCGAATCTCTGGTGGGAGACCTGCTGGACAACCTTGAGGGGCCCTGCCGCACAGCGCTCAAAGATGCCGGACTCAGCCCCAGCGACATTAATGAAGTCATTCTGGTCGGCGGCATGACACGTATGCCGGCCGTTCAGGAGCGCGTTAAAAAAATCTTCGGCAAGGAACCCAATCGCAGCGTTAATCCGGACGAGGTCGTGGCCATCGGCGCCGCCATTCAAGGCGGTGTGCTCCGAGGCGATGTCAAGGATGTGCTGCTGCTCGATGTGACCCCGCTCTCTTTGGGAATCGAGACCCTCGGTGGTGTCATGACCCGGTTGATCGAAAAGAATACCACCATTCCCACACGCAAAAGTCAGGTGTTTTCAACGGCAGCCGACAATCAGCCTGCGGTATCGATCCATGTGCTTCAGGGAGAGCGTGAAATGGCCGCCAGCAACCGGACGCTGGGGCGTTTCGAATTGGTGGGCATACCGCCCGCGCCCCGCGGCATACCCCAGATCGAGGTGACATTCGACATCGACGCCAATGGCATTGTCAAGGTTTCGGCCAAAGATACCGCCACCGGCAAGGAACAATCCATTCAGATTACGGCCTCCAGCGGCCTGACCAAGGAGGAGATCGATTCGGCGATCAAAGATGCCGAACTGCATGCGGAAGAGGACAAGAAGAAAAAAGAACTCATTGATGCCCGCAACCATGCCGACAGCCTGATTTATGCCACCGAGAAATCGCTCAAGGACCTGGGGGAGAAGGTGGATGCCGCTACCCGCAGCAATGTTGAATCGGCTATGGCGGATCTCAAAGGCGTGCTCGAGGCTGAGGATGTCGCTCAAATCAGGGCCAAGAGTGAAGCCCTGACCCAGGCGTCCCACAAACTGGCGGAAGCCATGTACAAGCAAACCGAACAGGGCGGCCAGGGTGCCCCGGGAGGCGATGCCGGAGGTCAGGAAGCAGCCGGTGCCAACGCGGATGACGACGTGGTGGATGCCGATTTCGAAGAGGTTAAAGAGCAAGACAAGAAATAGCCTTTACTCCGGCAGAACGAATAGAAAAACCCGCCGCAATAACCCTTGCGGCGGGTTTTTTTGTATTATCGGGGTCGTCCCCGAGGTCACGAGGTCTGCCTCCAAGGTCCCCAGAGCAAAGCCCCCCTATTCGACCTGGAAGCTTTCCTTCGACCCGGCATACTTTTCACGCAGTTTGGGCTTTTCGATCTTGCCGGTGGGGTTGCGCGGGACATCGTCAAAAAATATTTTTCGCGGCCGTTTGTACCTTGGCAAGGGTTCGCAATAGGCCTTGACAGCTTCTTTGGTCAGTTCATGGCCTGGTTTGATTTTAATGATGGCGGTCGCTATTTCGCCCAGGCGCAAGCTGGGCAGCCCGATAACGGCGACGTCCTGGATGCCGTGGTGGTTCTGCAGAAAGTCTTCAATTTCTACCGGATAGACATTTTCCCCGCCGGTGATGATGACATCTTTTTTGCGGTCCACCAGCCAGATAAAACCGTCTCTGTCAATTTTGGCGATATCGCCCGTGAATAGCCAGCCGTCCTTAATCGTTTCGGCGGTGGCTTCAGGATTTTTATAATAGGCCTGCATGACGCCGGGCCCTTTGACGATGAGCTCCCCTGGCACGCCCTCCGGTACCGGGTTTTGTTCGTCATCCACAACCTGGAATTCCCAGTCGAATCCCGGCACCCCGATGGCGCCCACCTTATGATTGTTTTCCAGGCCCAGGTGCACACATCCGGGGCCGGTGGATTCGGTGAGGCCGTAGTTGGTATCGTATTGATGGTTCGGGAATATTTTCTGCCACTCTTTCACCAGGCTGGGGGGAACGGGTTGTGCACCGATGTGCATCAGGCGCCATTGATCAAGGGTATAGTCTTTAAGTTTGACTTCCCCGCTTTCAATGGCAAAAAGAATGTCCAGTGCCCAGGGGACCAGCAACCATACGATGGTCACTTTTTCTTCCGAAATGGCCTCGAGAATCCAGCGGGGTTCGATACCCTTGAGAATGACAGATTTGGCGCCTGCAATAAAATTGCCGAACCAGTGCATTTTGGCGCCGGTATGGTACAATGGCGGAATGCACAGAAAATTGTCGTCATGGGTTTGGCGATGATGGTGGTTTTCCGTGATGCAGGCCGATTCAAGGTTGCGGTGGGTCAACAAGGCAGCCTTGGGAGCACCCGTGGTGCCTGAAGTAAAGTACAGTGCGGCCTCATCAGTGATTTGAATGTCAATCTTCGGGTCCTTTGCCGGGTAGCCGGCAATGAGTTCCGTATAACATAAGGCGTAATCGGGTTGCCGGTCTCGCGGGCCGACAAAAATATAGTGCTCAACGGTGTGGTCCAACTCAGCCTTGATTCGATTGATGCGTTCAACAAATTCGGGTCCGAATATCATGACTTTGGCTTCGGACAGCTCGGTACAGCGTTTAAGGGTGGGTGATTCGAACCGGAAATTGAGCGGAACGGCCCATGCACCGGTGCGCAGAATACCGAAGTAGATGGGCAGCCATTCAATACAGTTGGTCATTAAATGAACAACCCGGTCACCTTTGCCCACCCGCATGGCGATTAGCGCCTGAGCCATCTGGTTGGCCTGCTGGTCGAAAGACGACCATGTGAGGGTCAGCCGTTTTCCGATGGCCGGTTCGCGTTCGATCAAAGCCGTTTGGTTGCCGAACATGCGCGCGTTGCGTGCCAATATTTCTGTAATAATCATGGCTATCCTCGTCCGTCGGTGTCTTGCCGGGCACCCGTATCCGTCCAGAAATGGTTGATTATGGTTCAGGCCAGGGCCGCAGGGTTTTTTTGAAACCGCCGGCGTAGCAAGGCTGCGTCGAAAGACACTGAATGGCTGCGCCATTACTTCGAAAACTCGATAACGCAGGCCTGGGCCGCAAAATACCGTTTCTGGATGGACGCTATGCTAGGCAGTGGCCATAACAGAGGGCCCGGAATTAATCAAGACACGTTCATCAGAGCATTGCGGCAAATCCAAAACCCGAAGCCCGAATATCAAACGATGTCTGCGGTCTGTTTTGATTTATGATCAGCCCCCAACCACTGTTGTGCTTTGGACCGCGTTTTTGATATTGGCTGGACCAAAACCGGTACGATACACTCCAAAGGAATTTTATCTTTACCGAAATGCCGGCCCACTGACTTTTAGGTTGAATGTGCCACTTTTTTTATCTAATATATCGGCGCTCCAGCATTCATTCGGTTGTAACTTTCGTCCGGCACCAGCCGGCGTTATTGAATACTTTGATGAAGGGATAGACATATGAAGGTACTGGTCAGTGATGTTTTGGGTGAAGTCGGAGTTCAGATGTTTCAGGAAGCGGATGGAATCGAGGTGGATGTCAACACGGGCCTCGCCCCTGAAGCGTTGAAGGAAATTATTGGCCAGTACGACGGCTTGGTCATTCGAAGTGCCACCAAAGTCACCGAGGATTTGCTGGATGCCGCCAAGAACCTGAAGGTTGTCGGCCGCGCCGGCATCGGCCTGGATAACGTGGATATTCCCGCCGCCACCAAGCGCGGAATCGTCGTCATGAACACGCCCACAGGCAACGTGATTACCACCGCCGAGCACGCTATCGCTATGATGATGGCCCTGACCCGCAACATTCCTGCCGGAACCGCATCCCTTAAAGCTGGCCGTTGGGATAAAAAGAAGTTGCAGGGCCGTGAAGTGTATAAAAAAACCCTGGGCATTATCGGTTACGGTAAAATCGGCTCCATTTCCGCGGACCGGGCCCGCGGATTGAAAATGCGCGTGATTATCTACGACCCGTTTGTGACCCCGGAAAAGATAGAAAATGACGGATATGAGGCCGTCACCCTGGAAGAACTCTACGCACAGGCCGATTACATCACCATTCACGTGCCCAAGATGAAATCGACCATTAACCTCATCGACAAGACGGCCTTCGACCAGATGAAAGAGGGCGTAATGCTAATTAACTGTGCCCGCGGCGGCATCGTGAATGAATCCGATCTGCATGATGCCCTTGTTTCCGGCAAAGTGGCCAAGGCGGCACTGGACGTTTTTGAAACCGAGCCGCCCAGCAGCGACAACCCGCTGCTGGCCATGGACCAGTTTATCTGCACGCCCCATCTGGGAGCATCCACCAAAGAGGCCCAGACCAACGTGGCTGTCATGGTGGCCGACCAGATTATTCAGTACCTGACCCAGGGGACCATTATCAACGCGGTCAATGTGCCCTCGGTGACCGGTGAAGACCTCGAGAAGGTCGGCCCCTATATCAAACTGGCTGAAATGGTGGGGATGCTGCAAAGCCAGCTGATTACCGGAGCGCCCAAAGAGGTCGTGGTGGAGTATTATGGAGATTTCAAAGGCATTGATCTGTCTCCGGTGACCACCGCCCTGCTCAAAGGGCTGCTGACCAATATGGTCAAGGACCTGGTCAATTTCGTCAATGCCCATGTGATCGCCAACGACAGGGGCATCAAGGTGACCGAGACAACCGTCAGGAGCCACGAGGAGTATGCACAATTGATCAGCGTCAAGCTCGTGACCACCGAGGGTGAAAGCCTGGTGGCGGGCACCGTCTTCGGCAAAGCGGACGTGCGCGTCGTACGTATCAATACCTTCCGGCTGGAAATGATTCCGCTGGGACATATGGCCCTGATCTACAACCTCGATATTCCGGGATCCATCGGCGAGATCGGGTCGACCCTGGGTAAACACAAGATCAATATCGGACGGATGCAGGTGGGGCAGGAAGAAGGCGGTGAGCGCAATATCATTTTTTTGTGTACGGATACGCCCATTCCGCCGGATGTGGTCGAGGAGCTGCGGGGGCTTAAAACAGTCAAGACGGTCACGCCGTTGGAGTTTTAATTCACCATGGCCATGGCCGCTCGGTACCGTCCGGCCATGGCCAAAACCGGTTCAAACGATAGGAGTATGTATGGCCGAAGAGACCCACGGCAAAGAGCGATCGTATACCCTTCCCAAAATTGATTTTTCCACCTTTGTGCTGTCGATCAATTCATCCGCCCTGGTCCAGCTGGGGTTGATCGATGATCCGGGCGGTGGACCGAAAACAAAAAATCTTCCCATGGCCAAACAGACCATCGACCTGCTGGCCATGCTTGAAGAGAAAACACGGGGAAACCTGACCAGCGACGAAGATAACATATTGAAAAACATACTTTATGAGTTGCGCATGCTCTACGTCAAAGAGAACCGGTAGGCCAGGGCCGGACAACCCCATGGAAAGCCGGCTGTATCGCCTCTAAGATGTTCCATCGTTTGGGAATTCGTTCATTCTGAAAAACCGGCTCCTGCGGAACAAGAAATGATGCCTTGATGGAAGTTAAAGCACCGGCAAAAATCAACCTCTTTCTCCAGGTGGTTGGCCGAAGGCCGGACGGCTATCATGAGCTGCGCTCCCTGATGTGCTGTATCGGACTGTATGATACCCTGGCATTGACGATGGGCGCGGTTCGGGATGAAATCACATGCGACAGTCCCGATGTGCCCTGCGACGCAACCAATCTGGCGCTTCGCGCGGCGTTGCTTTTCAATCGAACCCTGGCCGGAACAACCTCCCTTTCGCCCCTGCACGTATCCATCCATTTGACCAAACGCATTCCCGTCGGAGCCGGTCTGGGCGGTGGCAGCAGCGATGCCGCCGCGGTCCTCAACACCCTCAACGGATATTACAATCGCCCCTTGAGCGACACGCTGCTGCATGCCCTGGCGTTGGAATTGGGCGCGGATGTGCCTTTTTTTATCTATGCAAGACCGGCGTTGGCCACCGGAATCGGCGAACGCCTGGAGCCATGCACCGTATTGCCGCCACTGGCAGTGGTTGTGGTCTACCCGGGCTTTGGCATTTCAACCGCCAGAGTCTTTAAAAACCTCAATTTAAGATTGACAAAATGTGAAAAACACCTTAGGTATTTTCCCTTTAAATATGGGAAATTTGATATGGCACGCCACATGTTCAATGACTTGGAACCCGTGGCGATCCGACAATATCCGGTGATCCATAAAATCAAGAATGAATTGCTGAATCAGGGCGCCAGGGGCGCGCTGATGACCGGCAGCGGTTCGGCCGTGTTCGGCCTGTTTACTGATTTGCAGCAAGGCTGCAAGGCCGCAGATGCCATGACAAAAGATGGGCAATGGCAGGTATTTGCGACGCAACTGCTGGTCGATTAATATGTCAAAAAGCGTGTTGGGGCGTCGTCAAGTGGTAAGACACAGGATTTTGGTTCCTGCATTCGGAGGTTCGAATCCTCCCGCCCCAGCCATATATGGTCTATTCCGAAAGGAGAAAACGAACAGCCGTGACGCGAACTTTGAATGACTTCTGGATTTTTGCGGGGAATTCCAACCCTGAATTGGCGGAAAAAATTTGTGACTACCTGAAAATGCCCCTGGGCGGTGCCAAGTTGTCCACCTTCAGCGATGGTGAGATCCAGATTGAAATCCAGGATAACGTCCGCATGAAGGACGTTTTTATCATTCAGTCGACCTGCCGTCCGGTGAACCATAGCCTGGTTGAGCTTTTGCTGATGATCGATGCCATGAAGCGGGCTTCGGCCAGGCGCATAACGGCCGTGATTCCTTACTACGGGTATGCCCGGCAGGACAAGAAGGTGGCCCCCCGTGTCCCCATCAGCGCCAAATTGGTGGCCGATATGATCACCATGGCCGGCGCCAACCGGATCATTACCATGGATCTGCATGCCGCCCAGATTCAGGGGTTTTTCAATATCCCCGTGGACAACCTTTTTGCCGCCCCCGTTCTTCTTGAGCACATGCGCTATAATTTCAGGGACAATATCGTTATGGTATCCCCGGATGCCGGCGGCGTGGAACGCGCCCGCGCTTTCGCCAAACGCCTGGGCGCTGATCTGGCCATCGTGGACAAACGCCGCTCCGCGCCCAATGAAGCCAAAGCCATGGCGGTTATCGGCGATGTCAAAGACAAAACGGCGGTCATACTGGATGATATGACCGACACCGCCGGCACTTTGACCGAGGCAGCGGCGGTGTTGATGGACAAGGGGGCCAAAGAGGTCCACGCGTGCTGCGCCCATCCGGTTCTCTCCGGGCCGGCGCTGGAACGCATTGAAAATTCAGCTTTGAAAAGCCTGGTGGTCACCGACACAATTCCGCTGACGTCCCAAGCCGCAGCGTCTGAAAAAATCAAAGTCCTTTCCATTGCCAAACTGGTGGGAGAGGCAATCATTCGGAGCTATCGGGGCGATTCGGTAACATCTTTGTTTGTATAATACATGAGGAGGAACATTCTTTGGATAACATCGAGCTACAAGCGAAAACCAGAAAAATGACAGGCAACGGCCCCGCACGGGTTCTGCGCCGTGAGGGCCAGATTCCCGCAATTTTATATGGACCCGATACCGAGCCCTGCATGCTCGCGATCGGGGCCCGCGACCTGGACAACATCATAAAGAAAAAGGGCAGCGTCGGCCGCGCCATTTTTAATCTGAAGATCGACGGCAGCAGCGCCAAGGCGGCCATGATCAAAGAGCTGCAGACCCACCCGGTAAGCCGGGACATTTTGCATATTGATTTTTACGCCGTGGATATGGCGCGCAAGGTCAAGGTCAATATTCCCATTGTCACCACCGGTGACTGTGTGGGTGTCGAGATGGGCGGGATGCTGCAGATCATTCGTCGCGAATTGGAAGTGTATTGCCTGCCCCATGCGATTCCCAGCGAAATTACCATCGATATCACCGATCTGGATGTCGGTAATTCAGTCCATGTCGAGGATATTCAACTCGATGGGGATGTCGAGATTCCCCACGAAGTCAATTTTACCATTCTCACGGTCCTGGCGCCGAAGAAAGCTGAGGAAGAAGAGGCCGGTGAAGAAGATGAAGTGCTGGAAGAGGATGAAGCGACTGCCGTTGCGGATGAAGAGAGTGATGAAGATTAAAATGGCGTGCAGCAGGGCGTTTTTGATTCCATTTTATGACGGAACATAATGTTTATTTGGTTGCCGGTTTGGGCAACCCGGGTGACGCGTATCGCCATACCCGTCACAACGCCGGTTTTATGGTGATCGATGCGCTGGCCGAAAAATACCATATTGCGGTGCAGCGCCAGAAATTCGATGTGTTGTTCGGCCGGGGGAAGATCCTGGGGGTGGATGTCCTGTTGGCCAAGCCCCAGGCCTTTATGAACCGTAGTGGTCCACCCCTGCGCCAGCTGTCCGATTATTTCAGGATTCAACGCGAGTCGATGGTCATTGTCCATGACGATATCGACCTTGCTTTTGACAGATTAAAAATAAAAGAGAAAGGGGGGGATGGCGGACACAGAGGGATAAGATCGTTGATCCAGGCTTTTGGGGGGAATCAGTTCGCCCGGTTACGCGTGGGAGTCGGGCGCTCACCATACGGTGCGGATGTGGTTGATCATGTGCTGGCAGGTTTCAGCCATGAAGAACAGTCGGTGCTGGGAAAAACCCTCCAAACGGCCGTCGAAGCGATCGAGACGATTTTATGCAAAGGAACAAAAGATGGGATGAATCGATACAATCAAAATCCGCGCAAACAACAAATGGAGGAATAAATGGACGCAGCAATGAACAATATTCCGTTGATCTGCACACTGGTCGGCGCAGTTGGCATCGTGTTTTCTATCATTCTGGCCGGCATCGTTAAGGCCGCTCCGGCTGGAGATGAGAAGATGCAGAAAATCGCCGGGGCCATTCAGGAAGGGGCTATTGCCTACCTGAACCGTCAGATGAAAAGCATGGGCATCGCCGGTATCATCATTTTTGCCGTTATTTTTGCCACCATGGGCATGAAGACCGCCCTGGGATTTTTGCTGGGCGCCGTGGCCTCGTTTATGGCCGGCTACATCGGCATGCGCGTATCCGTTCTGGCCAACGTCAGAACCGCAGAAGCCGCCAAAAAAGGTATGGCTGCCGGTCTGTCCATGGCCTTCAAGGGTGGCTCCGTCACCGGTATGATCGTTGCCGGACTGGCCCTGACCGCCGTGGCCGGTTACTACACCATGACCCATGACGTTATGGCGCTGGTCGCTCTCGGTTTCGGCGGCAGCCTGATCTCCATCTTCGCCCGTCTGGGCGGCGGTATCTTCACCAAGGGCGCCGACGTCGGTGCCGACCTGGTGGGCAAGGTCGAAGCCGGTATCCCCGAAGACGATCCCCGTAACCCGGCCACCATCGCCGACAATGTGGGCGACAACGTGGGCGACTGCGCCGGTATGGCCGCCGACCTGTTCGAGACTTACGCGGTAACCGCTGTTGCGGCCATGCTCATCGGCCACCTGCTGTTCCCCAAAGTTCAAATGGCCACCGAGTTCCCGCTGATCTTGGGCGCCATCTCCATTATCGCCTCCATGATCGCTGTTTTCTTTGTCCGTCTGGGCAGCGGTGGATACATCATGGGCGCATTGTACAAAGGGATGTTCGGTGCGGCGATCATCGCCGCTATTGCCTTCTACTATGCCTGCTCCAAGTTCATGGGCGGTCTGGGTGACATCACCTCGATGCAGATTTACTATTGCTCCCTGGTCGGTCTGGTCCTCACCGTTGTGATCGTCATCATCACCGAGTATTACACCGGTATTTACGGCCCGGTTAAATCCATCGCCGAAGCCTCCACCACCGGCCATGGCACCAACATCATCGCTGGTCTGGCCGTTTCCATGCAGGCCACTGCCGCTCCGGTTCTGGCCATTTGTATCGCCATTTTGACGGCTTACCATTATGCCGGTCTTTACGGCATTGCCATGGCGGCCATGTCCATGCTTTCCATGACCGGTATGGTTATCGCCATTGACGCTTACGGCCCCATCACCGACAACGCCGGCGGTATTGCCGAAATGGCCGGAATGGATGAGTCCGTTCGCGCGGTCACCGATCCCCTGGATGCGGTGGGCAACACCACCAAAGCCGTCACCAAGGGTTACGCCATCGGTTCCGCCGGTCTGGCCGCCCTGGTGCTGTTCGCAGCCTACGTGATGGAGTTCCAGATCAGGGGCGGCGGAAAAGAAGCCATGGCTTTCGACCTGTCCGACGTGCGGGTCATCATCGGCCTGTTCATCGGCGGCCTGCTGCCGTACCTGTTTGCTTCCATCGCCATGAAAGCGGTCGGCAATGCCGGCGGCGCGGTTGTTGACGAAGTGCGTCGTCAGTTCCGCGAGATTCCGGGCATCATGGAAGGCACTGCCAAACCCGATTACGGCGCTTGCGTCGATATCGTCACCAAGTTCGCCCTCAAAGAGATGCTGATTCCGGCCCTGCTGCCGGTCGCAGCTCCGCTGCTGGTGGGCTTTTTGCTGGGCAAAATCGCCTTGGGCGGCCTGCTTATCGGCTCCATCGTGACCGGCGTGTTCGTGGCCCTGTCCATGACCACCGGTGGTGCTGCCTGGGACAATGCCAAGAAATACATTGAAGACGGCCACCTGGGCGGAAAGGGCTCCGACGCCCACAAAGCCGCTGTGACCGGTGACACCGTAGGCGACCCGTACAAGGATACGGCCGGCCCCGCGGTGAACCCCATGATCAAGATCCTCAACGTTGTGGCTCTGCTCATGGTACCGTTCCTGATTTAATTCAAGGACACAATAAACGCCTATTGTTTCGGCGTTGCAGTATTGAGGATCGGCTCCCCCCTGCAAGGGGGGGCCGATCCTTTTTTGTTGCATGTTAGTGGCGGGAATGTTATATTTAGCGTCTATTTGGGCGCTTATGCACATCTAAATTGTACAACCGTGGTGCTTATATGACAGAAGAAACAAACGAAGAAAAACCAGATTCACCCAAACCGGAAACCAAAAAATTCAAGGTGGGTGACTTGGCCGTATATCCGGCCCATGGGGTCGGCCGCATCGATGCCATCGAGACCCGGGTGGTCAATGGTGAAGAGCACGACTTTTATATCATGAAAATCGTTGAAAACGGCATGGTTATCATGATTCCCACCTGGAACGTGGAATCCGTGGGGTTGCGGGACATCATCGGTAAAAAAGAGATTCCCAAAGTCATGGATGTGATCAAATCCAAGCGGGAACTGAGCATCGACAACCAGACCTGGAACCGGCGCTACCGCGAATACATGGACAAAATCAAGACGGGGTCCCTTTATGAGGTAGCGGAAGTGTTTCGTGACCTTTCCCTGCTCAAGGTTACCAAAGACCTCTCTTTTGGAGAGCGCAAGCTTTACGACACGGCCCAAAACCTTCTCATCAAGGAACTCTCCATGGCCAACGATTGTGATGAAAAAGTCGTGGTGGCCGAGATGGAAGGCCTGTTCACCACCGCCGAAGAATAATAACCCTTTCAATTCAGCACCCGTACAAATGCCTTGCCGTGACGGTATCGATTTCAGAATCAGCCTGCAAGACGCCCATAAGCGTCTTGACGCTGTGCTGACGGATCGTTTGCCCGATTTATCGAGATCCTATGCCGCTGTACTGATCCGGGGCGGCTACATCAAGGTCGACGCCGTTGAACGCAAACCGTCTTACAAGGTCAAATCCGGAGAAAGGGTCGCCGGAACATTGCCCGAGCCGGAACCTGCGGCAATCGCGTCCGAGCCCATGGCCCTCGATATTATCTTCGAAGACGATGCCCTCATCGTATTGAATAAGCCTGCCGGCCTGGTGGTCCATCCGGCGGCCGGTCACGCTAAAGGCACCCTGGTCAACGGCCTCCTGCACCACTGTCCGAATCTGGAAGGCATCGGCGGTGAGAAGCGACCGGGTATTGTGCATCGTCTGGACAAAGATACCTCCGGGGTCATGGTGGTGACCAAGACGACACAAGCCCACCATGCATTGTCACGGCAGTTCAAGCAGCGCAGCATCAGGAAAACCTATCTGGCTCTTGTTCAGGGCGCACCCGGTGAGGAAAGCGGCATGGTTGATCTGCCCGTGGGCAGACATCCTGTCGATCGCAAAAAAATGTCCACGATCAGCCGGCACCCACGCGGGGCGCTGACCGTTTGGCGTGTAAAAGATAAATTTCCGGGATGCACCCTGTTGGAAGTCGATTTAAAAACAGGGCGAACCCACCAGATCCGTGTGCATTGCAAGGCCATGGGATGCCCCATCGTGGGAGACCCCCTATATGGCGCCCGATTGCATAACCATCGGTCCGGCAAGCGGCAGGCGGACATATCAGCGCTGTTGGCTTCGGCCAAACGCCAGATGCTGCATGCCCACCGGCTCGTCCTGTTTCATCCGATCACCGGTACGGAGACCGCTTTCAGCGCCCCTCTGCCGGAAGATATGCAAACCATTCTTGATACGTTGACGCAATTAAATGCATCAAACGGCTGATACGGGCCCATAACCCAAGAAATTGTGATCAGGCCCCCAGTCACTTTTAAGCTTTGGATTCTGATATTGGCTGTTCCGGGATCAATATTGGACCGCCGAAGAAATTTTCAAATTCATCCAGAATGCTTATCTATAGCAGCTCTCTAAGGGCCGCAAGGAGCCGATCCACGTTCTCCGGCCGGGCGGTGTGGCCCATCAGGCCGATGCGCCAGATTTTGCCGGCCAGCGGTCCCAGGCCGGCCCCGATCTCGATATCGAAGTCTTTGAGCAAGCGTGAGCGGATGGCGGCATCGTCCACACCATCGGGAATAGTGACGGCGTTGAGCATGGGCAGCCGATATCCGGGGGCTACGGTCATGGAAAGTCCCAGCGTTTCAAGTCCCGATACGAGCCGCTCATGGGCTGCGGCATGGCGTTTGAAAACAGCTTCCATGCCTTCTTCCAGGATGCAGTCCAGGGCGGCGTAAAGCCCGTAGAGCATGTTGATGGGCGCTGTGTGGTGGTAGGTACGTGAGGCGCCCTCCCAATAGTGGACGATCATGTTCAGGTCCAGGTACCAGTTGGGAACCGGGGTTTTGCGGGAGGTGAGCGCCTCTACGGCACGCTTCGAAAAAGATACCGGCGAGAGCCCCGGAGGACAGGAAAGACATTTCTGGGTGCCGCTGTAAATGGCGTCGATGCCCCATTCATCCGTTTTTACCGGGATTCCCCCCAGGCTGGTGACGGTGTCCACCAGGTAAAGCGCATCGGAATTCTTGACCAAGGTACCGATTTCGGCCACAGGATTCATGACCCCGGTGGAGGTTTCGGCATGCACCACCGCCACGATCTTGTACCGGTTCTGCTCCAATTTCTTGCGGACCTCACCAATTACCACCGGCGTACCCCATTCAAACTCCAGGACGTCCACCTGGGCGCCCAGCCGGGTGGCCACATCCGTCATCCGCATACCGAAAACCCCGTTTCTCAAAATAAGCACCCGATCCCGGGGCTCGACCAGATTGACAAAACAGGTCTCCATTCCGGCGGACCCGGTGCCGGAGATGGGGATGGTCAGCCGGTTGTCTGTTTGCATCAGGCTCTTCAGTCCGTCTTTAATATGGTCCATCATGGCGATGAAGCGTGGGTCCAGATGCCCGATGGTGAACCGCGAAAGTGCCGCGTAGACTTGATCGGGCACGCATGAGGGGCCGGGGCCCATGAGCAGTGTCGGGGTGAGGGTGTCAAAGTGATGGTTGGTCATGGCGAAGGTCCTTTTTAGTGTCCTGTTTTTTGAAATTGCTTTTGCAGCAGTGAATATGCCGGCGGGTCAATTCGCGGCATGCTTCGGCGTTTTTATCCTGGATGGCCGCCAATATCTGCCGGTGACTGCCGGCAGCCGTTTTTCGGTTTTCGGGCGGCAGGGCATGCATGCCGAGAAAGGAGCGGACGGAATCGGAAAGGGCATCGATCATGAGCATGTAAAAGCGATTGTCGGAAATGCGTACCAGTTCATGGTGAAATTCGAAGTCCAGGCGCCCGAAGGCCACCGGGTTGTCCCGTTCGCTCTCGCTGCGGTCCAGAATGTCAGCGAGCTTTTGCAGATCGTTTTCCGTGCGGCGCGAGGCGGCTTGAGCCGCAGCCTCGCCTTCGATCAGTGCCCTGGCATCCATCAGGTCTTCAAGGGTTTTGTTGTCCTGGCTGAATGTCATTGGAATGAGCACATCTTCAAGACTTCGTGCGCTGGCTTCCCTACTGACAAAGGAACCTTTTCCCGGGCTGATTTTCAGGAGCCCCAGTGCGTTGAGCCGCGCCAGCCCTTCCCGCAGGGAGAACCGGCTGACTTCCAGGATGTCCTGCAGCTCCCGTTCGCTGGGAAGCTTGTCTCCAGGGGCCAGAAGGCCGTTCTTGATATGGCCCTTAAAATAGTTGACCACCGCTTCGGCCGTAGTAATTTTAATCAGTTTTGTTGTCATAGGATACTACATATCATACTTATCAGACCAGTTGCAACATGAAACGTTTTAACCGTGTAATCATCAGAAAGAGAGGGGACGGAAAGAGAGGGGACGTATATCAGGTTATAAGTTAATCTTCGATTAACTTATAACCTGATATACGTCCCCAAAAGGCCCGTCCCCAAAAGGCCCGTCCCCAAAAGGCCCGTCCCCAAAAGGCCCGTCCCCAAAAGGCCTACGGCCCCCGAAGAAGAGTTCCGGGGGCGGCAAAAACGAAGCCCCCTGCAGCGGGTGCAGGGGGCTTGGCAAACAGGATCAATGGATCGGCGGTGCCGGTGCCCGGTATCAGGCGGCGTTGGTTTCCTTGTCGGGATTGTAGCAGATCCGACAGCATGAGAGGCAGCGGCTGGCTTCGTAGGCGGCGTCCTTTTCGCTGATCACCTGGTCCACTTCGATCATGGAATCGATGCGCTCGTCCACTTCAAGCTCCGGCATGGGTGTGCGTGTTTTCTTGATTACGCCGGGTACGGTATCGAACAGCGACTCGGCAATATGGCGCTTGCGCAGCGACTTGGGTGAACCTTTGATCTCATCCCCCGTCAGGTACTGGTGGATGGAGCGTGCCGCGCGGCGGCCGGCCCCGATGGCGTCCACCACAAGGGACGGCCCGGTGGCCACGTCACCGCCGGTGAACAGATAGGGCAGGCTGCACTGCAAGGTCTCCGGATCATTGTCGAAGGTGTTCCAGCGGGTGGTGGTGATGGCCTCTTTTTCTTGCTCTTTTTCAAGGAAATCAAGATCGGGCCGCTGGCTGATGGCCGATATGAGCATTTCAACGTCCAGAACCGTTTCGGATCCCTCTATGGGAACCGGCCGCCTGCGTCCGCTGGCATCCGGTTCGCCAAGTTCCATCTGAAGGTATTCGAGGCCTTTGACTTTTCCCTGATCATCGGTGATGACCCTGGTGGGTGCGGCCAAAAACTGGAATTTGATGCCTTCGTGTTCGGCGGCCACGATTTCCACTTCGTTGGCAGGCATTTCATTGCGTGTCCGCCTGTAGACGATGTAGACTTCTTCACATCCCAGCCGTTTGAGTGTGCGGACACAATCGATGGCCGAGTTGCCGCCGCCCACGACGGCGGCCCGTTTACCCACCGGAATTTTCTTTTGCGGATCGCTGGCCACGGAGGACAGGAAGTTGATGCCCTGCCAGACGCCCTGGGCATCTTCGCCAGGTATACGCAGGGTAAGGTCCTTCCAGGCTCCGATTCCCATAAAGATGGCTTCGAATCCTTCCTCACGCAGGGATTCAATGGTAAAATCTTCTCCCAGGCGGCTGTTGTAGTGTACGTCAATGCCCAGGTTCAGAATTCCCTCATATTCCCAGTCCATGACCTCGTCGGGCAGGCGGTATTCGGGAATACCGTATCGGGTGATGCCGCCCAGCTTGGGCATGGCTTCGAAAATGGTCGGGGAATGGCCCACCCGCCGCAGAAAATAAGCACAGGTAACACCAGCCGGTCCGCCGCCGATGACGGCGATTTTTCTCCCGGTATCGGGAGCGCAGGGGATGGGCAGACGCTGGCCGGAATTCATCTCCCAGTCGGCCACGAAGCGTTTGAGCTGATTGATGGAAACGGCTTCGTCCTCTATGCCGCGGCGGCAGTAGCTTTCGCAGGGATGCGGGCAGACACGGCCACAAGTCAGCAGCAACGGGTTGCGCTCCCGGATGGTATTGACCGCACCGGCGTAGTCGCCTTCGCGAATGCAGCGGATGTACTTGGGGATATCGATTTCCGCCGGACAGGTCTGCTGGCAAGGGGCAAGGGCGGCGTCTTGTTCGTTAAAGGTCAGCAGGCGCTGGCTCATGGTGCGCACGGTAAGGATGTTTTTCGGGCAGGCCTCTTCACAGGCGCCGCAGCCCACGCACTTGGCTTCATCCACAACAGGGTAACCGTCGGGCCCCATGTGGATGGCATCGAATTTACAGGAGCGGATGCAGTCCCCCAAGCCCAGACAACCGATGGAACAAACCCGTTTGCCACCATAAAAACTGGATAATGCGGCGCAGGTCGATGCCCCGTTGTAATAGTACTTGTCGGCGGCACGATGTCCGCCCAGACAGTGGTTGAGGGAGCGCAGCGGCTCAGCGCTGCCCGCTTCCACGCCCATAACACCGGCGATGGCTGCGGCTGACTCGGGACCGCCCACAATGCAGACGCTGGGCGGTGCTTTGCCAGCCACTACGGCATTGGCTGCCGAAGAACAGCCGGCATAGCCGCAACCGCCGCAGTTGGCGCCCGCCATAAAATATTCCACTTCGCTGATACGGGGGTCTTCCCAGACGTAAAACACCTTGGATGCCACACTCAGAACGATACCGCAGGTAGCACCGATACCCAACATGACGATAATTGCTTCAACCACACCATCCTCCTCAGACCGCAGTTGACGATCCAGCTATTTTGAACCGTGTTGCAGGAGAGTCCGCCCGCTGCAATGCATGAACAAAAAAACCGCCTGGAGCAATTCAGCCCCAGGCGGTTTTGGTAAAAATATGGAAAAGGCCCGTTCCCGCCGGAGCACAGGAGCGCACGGCTATACCATTCCCCGGAAGGCATAGAAACTGAGCGAAATCATACCGGCTGTCACCAGTGCGATGGAGGTGTCCTGCAACGGTTTGGGCACCCTTGCCAACAGGACGCGTTCGCGTAATCCGGCGAAAATGATCAACGCCAGGCCAAAGCCGGCGGCATAGCCAAAAGAGGCCACCAGAGCCTGCATGAAGTTATATTCCTTGTCGATATTAAGGACGCAGACGCCGAAAACCGCGCAGTTGGTGGTGATCAGCGGGAGAAAGATTCCCAATCCGGCGTAAAGCGCCGGAATGCTTTTTTTCAGGAACATCTCGACGAATTGGACCAGGGAAGCAATGACCAGGATAAATGCGATGGTACGCAAAAATTCCAGTTTGTAGGGCACCAGCAGCCAGGCATAGATCATCCATGTGATCACACCGGCCAGCACCAGGACAAAAATGACCGCCATGGCCATGCCGATAGCGGTTTCCATCTTTTTGGAAGTCCCTAAAAAGGGGCAGTTGCCTAAAAATTGGGCCAGCAGGATGTTGTTGACGAAGATAGTTGCAATGACCAGCTCAATGTATTCCATAGCTCGCTCCTTAAGCTACTTGCTCGGGATAAGGTTCATCAGGCACAACATCAGGCCCAGGGCGATAAAGGCGCCCGGCGCCTGAACGGCAAAACCGAAAGGTTCAAAGGAGGTCCCGAAAATATTGAGAGCCTCGTAGGGAAAAAGCCCGAAAACATCCCCTTTGAGAGACCCGGTTCCTAAAAGTTCGCGAACCAGTCCGAGGGCCGCCAGTGAAAGGGTAAAGCCGATGCCGATGCCCAATCCGTCGGCCGCCGACAGAATCATGCCGTTTTTGGATGCAAAGGCCTCGGCACGCCCTAGAAGGATACAGTTCACCACGATCAGGGGGATAAAAACCCCCAGGTCGAGAAACAGGGTGTACGCAAAGGCCTGCATCAGCTGTTCCACCACAATGACGAAGGTTGCAATGATGATGATAAAACAAGCGATGCGCACCTTGGACGGAATGACTTTGCGCAAGAGAGAGATCAACACATTGGAGCACACAAGAACAAAAGCCGTGGCAAGCCCCATGCCGATACCGTTTTTCATGGATGAGGTGACACCCAGGGTCGGGCACAGCCCCAGCACCAGGCGAAACGGTGGGATTTCTTTCCAAAGGCCCTTGGTAAACTCGGAAGCGATAGATTTGGCCATGGTCGTGAGCTCCTGTTATTTTTGAAAACTTTTGAGCTTTTCAAGCAGTTGCGGTTTCAGACGTTCATAGGCTTCAACAGCCTCCGTCGTGCCTCTGCAGACAGCACGGGAAGTGATGGTGGCGCCGCTGAGGGCAGTGATTTCACCGCCGTCTTTGGTCACTTTAATCTCTTTAGCGATGGATTTGCCTTTGAACTGGGCGGCAAAAGCAGGGTTGTTTTTGGCCTCGCCACCCAGTCCGGGAGTCTCTTTGCTGGTTGTGACGGAGACGCCGGCCAGGGTTTGGTCCTGTGTATTGATGGCCACCACGAGGCCCACCTTGTCGGCAAATCCGCTGACCTCTGACTCCAGCACAACAGTGTTGGCCTTGCCGTTAAAAACCCCCACGAAAACATTGCGCTCCACATCACCGTCTTTGATTTTGAACCGATCGGCGACGGGGTCGTTTTCTGCGCCTTTGAGCATCGCACGCAGTGCAGGCCCCTTGACCAGGTTCATCACGTTGTTTTCAATCTGGGGTTTGGCCCACTCTTCCAGCCCTTTGAGCCCGCCGCCGGAAATGACGCTGAGCACCGTCAGGACAACCACCATTTTGATCATTTCGCCCATTGTTATGCTACCTTTCCAATTGCCTTGGGTCTTATCTTATCGACCAGCGGGTTAATCAGGTTGATCAATAAAATCGCGAATATGACGCCGTCCGCATATTGCCCGATATTGCGGATCAATATGGTCATGATTCCCCCCGTGGCTCCATAGATGACCATGGCCAGTGTATTGACCGGCGAAGCACTGTCGTCGGTGGCCAGAAAGAAGGCGCCGATCAGGGCGAATCCGGTGAACAGGTGATAAAAGGGACCGCTGTATTTCAGTGGGTTGGCCATGTGAAAGAAGGCGGCGGTCAACAGCAGGCCGGCAATGAAGGCCACCGGGATTTCCCAGCGAATAAAGCCGCGCAGCATCATATATACACCGCCGATGAGCAAAGCCAGCCCACAGGTGGCGCCGATGCCGCCGACCTGGTGCCCGATGAACAGGTCCCAAAGGCTGATATTGGTCAGGGCTTCCGGGCCGAAGGCTTTCATGGCCACGGGAAGATAGTTGGCTGGAAAATCGAAATCAAAATGGATGAGCTGGGCATCGTAGTCCATATACGTTTTCCACGAGACCATCAAAATGGCGTAGGCCAGCGCGGGCGGTGAAAAAGGGTTGGCGCCGATGCCGCCGAAAATCTGTTTGCCGATGACGATGGCCATAAAAGTGCCGGTGAGCACCAGCCAGTAGGGGGCCGATGCCGGAAGCATCAGGCCCAGAACCAGCCCGATCATTGCGGCGTGGCCGTTTCCCACCGATATGGGGCGTTTGGATGCCAGGTTGAAAAGCAGCTCCCAGCCGATGGCGCTGGACACAGCCAGGCAAAGGACGCCCAGGGCCGGAACCCCGAAATAGGACAGGCCCATCAAAATCGCCGGGATTGTGGCAATGATGGTGTTATAATTGCGTTCTGCCACTCCACTGCCGTTATGCAGGAAGGGCGCGTGGGAAACGATGAATTTTTTTGAATTATTCATTCTCTTCCTCCGCCGGTATCTCTCGTGCGAGTTCATATTTGGCCAGCTTGATGAATTGCAGGATCGGTATGCGGGAGACACAGACATAACTGCACAGGCCGCATTCTACGCAGGAATAGAGGTCGTAAAGATCGGCGCCCTCCTGATAATGCCCGGCTTCGAGAAACCGGATCAGCAGGTTCACCGGAACGTTTGTGGGGCATACGCGAATGCACTCGCCGCAGTTGATACACGGATCGTCGCCGCTCAGGGCGATGTCCCGGGCGTCCTGAACCATGATGGCATCTGAATCGGGCATGACCGGCTGATCCTCCGAATAGATGGCCGATCCGGTCATGGGCCCGCCATAGATAATCCGGTCGCCGTCTTCGGGGATGATTTTCAGCCGGCTCAGGACCGCACCCACCGGCGTTCCGATTCGGGCGGATACCAGGCTTCGATGACCTTCTTTATCGACAATCGTCAGGATTTTTTCCACCGGCACCCGCCCGGATGCGAGTGCACTGCCGATGGCGGCGGCGGCTTCCGCCCGGATGAAGAAAACCCCGGCATCCTCAGGTTTCTGCCCCTGCCCCAGCATCTTGCCGGTGACGAGGTAGTGCACCATGAGCGGCTGCCCGCCGGGATAAGCTGCGGGGACCGCTTTGACGTCGGCATTGAAATGTCCGTCAAAATTCTGGAAGCTTTCGGCCGGTACCGCCACAATGACGTCTTTTATGCCGGTGGCTTCTTTCAGGGCTTTGATACCCAGATTGACGGCATCGATTCGGCTTTTCAGAATATAGAGGTTGGTTTCGATCAGCACATCCGTGTCGCCGCCGTAAATGACGATGGTGCGGATGGGTTTATCGCTGTTGGCCAATTTTTGCAGCTCGCCGCCCCCCGGCGCACTGCTGAGCCATTGGCCCAATGTTTCGGTATCGGTGCGGCCGGCATCGAACTGATCGTCCCATTCGTCTGAAGCGTTTCGGGAGATCTTGATAGCCGTGTATTTGCGGCCATAGTCGCCGGTATAGGCGGCAATGGATTGAATGGTTCCCGTAACACTGGAAATCACCGATGGGCCGGGCTGGTCGTTCCAACAGAGACGCTGGCCGGTTTTAACGCCGCCACCGACTTTAATGGTCTCCGAAGGTTCAGCGTCCAACTCCCTGGGCAGGAGCAGGGTGACGGTATCGGGGGGGGGAACATCAACCGGCTGGGGTAAGGTTGTGCTTAACAGCTCGTAGCGAAAAGCGGGTTTGGCATAGCCGAAAAACGATTTCGATAGCATGGCTTAACCTTTACTGGGCTGCAACGGTGAATAAAAAGTGATGGCCGATTTCCGCAAGCATCTGCAACGCTTACAATACATGGCATTTTGAGCAGTCATCGGAACTGGATGTCGGACCTTTTTCATATTCCTCGTGACATTGCCAGCACTGCTTGTGCAGGGCATCGGATCGCTTGGGATACTCGGCATCCTGAACGTCGGATGCGTCGTGGCACTCTGTACAGCTTTCAGGGACAACCCCCTCTTTGGGGGCCGACAAGTGGCATTGACCACAGGCGATCAATGCGCCTTCGTCATCCGGTGGGTGGTGGTGGCAATCGAAACAGCTGAGGCCGAATCCCTTTTTCCCGGCGTGGGCCTTGTGGTCAAAGAGAACTTTTCCGGCATTGGTTTGGTACATTAGGCGGATGGGCTCTTCCGGTGTTTTTACCGGAAAAGCGGCATAGCAGACAATGGCGATCAAGAGCAATTGGACCGCTACCCCGTAGACGATCATGCGGTGCTTCTTAGAAGTCATCTGCACAAGTTCCTTACTGTTCTGTGGTGGGTTGAACACATTTCGCAAGGCGACTAAAAACCAAGGAATCCGAGTACCATAAAGGCCTTACGCTTTCAAGTCTTTTGTGCAAAATGCATCGATTCCCGGAGAGGCCTATAGCCGGCGGGAATCGTGCCGCCCGCTGGAGCAATATGTGGCGATTGCCCTGGGGCGGGTTTATATCACCTGACCGTGATTGTCGAAATCGAGTCCCAGAGAGGCTTTTTCCTCATCGTTCAGGAAATCCACCGACATAATTTCAACCGGATCGCCTTCGGAGTGGGTTGGAACGATGGTGATGCTGACCCAGGTGGCCGGGCTCTGACCAAAGGTGACAATGCACAGTTGTCTGCATTTTGCGTTCTGATATTCATCGGATTTGATCCATTTAAAAATAAACTGGGTAAATCCGCCATACTGGCTGCCGAACCACTCTGTGGCGGCATCGGCGGCCACCGGCAGGCTGCAGGCGACATAGTAGGTCTGATCCTTGGTGGTCGGCGAACAGTGCAGTTGCCCGTCGATTTGGGTTTTTTTCAGGTTTTCATGGGCGGTTGTGGCCATTATGTCGAGGATGCCATGGGCGAAATAGGTGTTTACAAAATCCTTGTGCATGGGGCTCAGGCCGTAAATTTGCATCAAGTGGTTCTGCATGCAGGATATCAGTCCCTGCTTGCTGTCCAACCCCTCCAGGTCCAGCACGATAGTGGCTTCGGCTTCCGGGTCTTCCAGGGCGGTCATGGCGATCATGACCGTATCGCCGAATGGATTTTGATCCGAGACCGTGAAGGTGAAATTAAAGTTGGCAAAGGTGATATGGTCGCCGCTTTTCAGCCTGACCGGGTCGTTGGGCTTCATGCGTTGATTGTTGAGCATCGTGCCGTTGGTGCTTCGCTGATCTTCCAGGAAAAAGGCCATATTCCTGAATTCAATGGTTGCATGGAAGCTGGAGACGGCAGGTTGCGCGATGACGATATCATTTTTCTTGCTTCGTCCAATATTGATTCTCTCCTTGTCCAGCAGCAAAGAGACATCCGTGCAAATGCCGTCGACATCTTCCAGCCGGGCTTCGGGGATAACGGCGGCTTTGACGGCCAGGGCAGGTTCGGGGCCTTTGCGCTTGGTGAACTGGATGAAAAAGAACAGCAGGGCGGCAATCAGCAGGATGATTACCAGGGCCATGGTCAGGGAGATGAGCAGGGCGCTTTTTTCAGTGACCACAACCGTTTTGGCTGCCGGAAGTGCAGGGCTTTCAGTGGCCGGCGGTGGCGACGGCGTGCTTTGGCGGGCAGGAACCGGTTGGGCGGGACCGATGGCCCGGGCGGCCTGCTCGGCCGGTTCGGGCAGCAGGGGCAGGGGGGCCAAGGCGGGCTTGAGCGGTGGCGGCGGGGTCATGCGCAACTGAATCTGTTTAAGCAGCATGGAGATTTCCGCTGCCGAATAGGTGCGGTAATATTCACCATCCGTGCGTGTGGCCAGGGATTGAATCAGTGAGAAATCGGCCGCTTCCGTCAGGGCAATGCCGAAAATACGCACACCGAGCTGTTTGCTCTGGCCGGCCACATCCTGTTTGAGCCATTGGGTCAGTTCAGCGTCTTTTTTCTTGTTCCCGGTGTCGACGATGCCGTCGGTAATAAAAATGATGCCCTTGCGGGCTTTTTTACGGCCGTTCATTTTAAGTTCGTAAAGCGCCCGTTCCACGCCGGCCGGGGTATTGGTGAACTGGCCGCGGTAATCAATCTTTTTGGAGCTGTCGATAAATTCCTGTCTGGCCCGGGCGTCCGAAAGGAGGGTCAACGGCTTGAGCATGCGTGCCGTACTGTCGAAGATCACCATGCCAACCTGGGTATTTGAAGGCAATTGCTGAACAAATGTGTTGACCACGTTAGGCGTGATAAATTGAGGGTCATTTTTTTTCATACTCCCCGAATTGTCGATAACGAAGATTACATCGATGGGGGAGGTGGGCTCCTGGGCGGCGCATACGCCGGATGTCAGTCCACAAATCATGGCCCAAAGTGCGAAAAAATACATGTATTTTAGCGACTTACTGAGAATCGGCATGGCAATAGCCCCTCTGGATGAAAACCAATTTGGTCGGGAAACCGGTGTGCTTGATTTCTTTATGTATATAAATTAAAGGGTTGTGTCAAAAAAAATGCTGTGTTTTAAATTTTATCTTTTTTATCCGGTTTTGCATCTTGCCCGCCGGGCCGGATCTGGCGGGATGTGCCCTTTTTTGTCCATTCGTGTCACAAATTCGGCACACTCCATCCATTTAACTATCGGGTTCGTGGGCGGCCGGCTTTCACATGGAACCGCCCGTCTCCGTTGTTGCGCATTATATTTCTATAAATACAATTAGTTAAAATTTAATTAAGCTTTCCTGAACGCTCCCCTTGCGCCGGTAAAAAGATTCAGTGGATCGGCATAAAAATTGCTGAACCATTTGGTGCCTTGACTTGAACCGCCAAGCTGGTATCAGATGCATCTTCAATTTGCATTGTGCCGGGATTTTTAAGGGAGCCTAGATTTGATTTTACCCTGCAATCGTCGTGAGTTTTTTAAATTCAGTGCAAGTTTCATAGTCTCAACGATGGTGCCGCTACCGGCTCTGGCGGCCATTTCTCAAAAGGCCGGCGGCCGCCGGCAACTCTCCTTTTTTAACACCCATACCCATGAGTCCCTCGAGGCATGTTATTATGAACGAGGCGGTTATCGTCCTGAGGCACTGGATTGTATCAACACCATTTTAAGAGATCATCGCACGGGTGAAATTCAACCCATTGACTGCCGGTTGCTGGACGTTCTCTATGCGTTGAAAACCAGAATCCGCCCGCGGACGCCCTTCCATATCATTTCCGGCTACCGGTCGCCCACCACCAACGAGATGCTGCGCAAGAAAACAGGCGGTGTCGCCCGTTCCAGCTACCACATCATGGGAAAGGCCATCGACATACGCCTGCCCGGCTATCATGCCCGACGTCTGCGCAAGCAGTGCATCGCACTTAAATCAGGCGGCGTGGGCTACTACCCCAAATCCGATTTCGTGCACATCGACACGGGGCCGGTCCGCACCTGGTAGTCGCCAATCCGGCATCCACAGCCATTGATCAGTCGGCTGAAAACCGTTTATTCATATTATATTATGGGTCCGCGCGCAGCGCGAACACCAACTGGAAACCGGTCACTCACAACTCTAAACTATACCTGCACGTGCAACTAATTTCCCGGGACGGTTAATTCCGGGGCTGAACGGGTCAGTCCCGGGGGCAGGTACGGGTTGCGCTCCATCAGCGCCGCATCCAGATGCCGGTCCCGGTCATAGATATCGTCCCGGAACTGCAGGATGCCCTCCTGATCCACCCATGCGGTCATATAGAGCAAATGAACATTGATCGGCCGGGTCACGCGGACCACCTGGCGCTGCCCTGCCGCCAATGTGGCCCGCAGAATTTCGGGTGTCCATCTCCTATCATCCACCAGCAGGTATCCGGCCAGCTGCAATGCATTTTCAACCCGGATACATCCGGAGCTGAAGTCACGCTGGACATGGTTGAACAATGAGCGTTGCGGCGTGTCATGCAGATATACGGCAAATTTGTTCGGGAATATGAATTTGAGCCGACCCAGTGCATTCTTTTCGCCGGGGTCCTGGCGCAGGCGAAAGGGGAAATTGGACCTGCCGTAGTTTTTCCAGTTGACCCCATGCGGCTCTACTTCAACCGCCGTATCGCTCCAATCAGAAAATACCTTGATACCCTGATCGGTCAAGTAGTCGGCGTTTTCGGTCAACCTGGGAAGAATATCTTCCACGGCGATAGTATACGGTACATTCCAGTAGGGGTTCAGGACCATATAGGACATCTTTGCGCTGAACACGGGGGTTTGCCTGGCCGGTCGTCCTACGACCACCCGCATTGCCAGAAATTTTTGATGGTTTTCCACCACCTGCAGGCTGAAGTCGGCCGTATTGACCGCAATATAGCGGTCCCCAAGATCGCCGGGAAGCCAGCGCCAGCGTTCCAGGTTGAGTTCAACTTGCCGGATGCGCTCTTTAATGCCCACATTCATGGCTGCACGGGTTTTACGGCCGACAAGGCCGTCCGGGGTGAGGCCGTGGCTTCTCTGGAACGCCTTTACCGCATTCACCAGGTCCTGGTCATAGATCGCCAAATCCCTGGAGGAATCTTGTGCTTCGGCGTCCGCCGATATTCCCAGGCGCTGACGCAATGTGATGACTTGGGTAATATCGGTATCCTGGGGATGAAGGGTTTCAGATCCTTCGACCAGCGGCCATCCTCCGCCGGCTTCCACCTGGCGCAACCCGGCCAGTGCCTGGCGCAGGCCGAGGTACCCGGCATGTCCAGGTCTCAGGCGGTTAATGGTTTCGACCATGGATGCACCGCTGGATGCCGTGTCCAGTATGTTGAGCAAATCGACGGGCCGTTGATTGATGATCCAATCGGGATGCAAGGTTTCGGGGTTGATGCGTCCCCCGGAAAGGTGGGCGGCCATCAGCAAGAAGGCATCGGTGAGCAGAAGGTCAAGGTCCGCCCAGGCAACGGCGCTTTCATCACCGGGTGGAAAGGGATGACCGGGCAGTTGACTGAGGATATGGTCGATGATGTCCAGATGGTAGTCTGATGGACGCAATCCCTCCTGGTCGATGGTTTCCAGAAAGCTGACCAGTGTGCGGGCACAAGGGAGCAGGCCGTTGCCGTCAAACCAGACCGGGCTGAAATGGCGCGTTTCATAAAATGACGGCATGAGCTGTACGCCGCAAATGGGCTCGCCACGGCAAAAATAACCTTCGGCCTGAGCGTTTGGGCGGACTTGTTGTTCAATTCTTGAACGGACAAGGTTGAAGAAACTGCTGTCGGCTTGGGCCAAACCAGTTGAAAAGATGAGAAGCGCACAAAAGCAAAACAGTATACGGCGCAGGCGAGCGGACATGATGTCTCCACTATAGCGTTAACAGCCGGTATCTTTCATCAGGTGCGGATGCGTTGCCTGGCGGAAGAATTGGTGCGGGTTACCATATTTCCGGATAGCCGATGTCTACAAAAGCACTTTCCATTTTGGCCTTATGCCCGCGCTCCATGGCGGCCAGTTCAAGAAAGAGTTTCTTGCGCTGCGGCGCTGTGCAGGCTTCGGCCAGACGGCTGTATTGCCGCATGGCGGCCTCCTCTTTTTTCATGGCCAGGGCAATGGCGTCCGCCGGTTTCATGGTTATGGACAATTTTGGCTCATCCACGGTGTCGGATACGTGAAAGTCAGGCGTTTGATCAAAGCTGATTTCCAAAGACGGGTCGTTTCGAAAACCCTCCAGGAGTTGGCGGTGTTTTTTTTCTTCCTCACTGAATGTGAGGAACAGGTTCTTGAGAAAAGCGTTGTCGGTTTTTTGGGAAACATCCAGATAGAATTGAGCGGCTTCCATTTCCGCCGCGATGGCCTGATCCAGGATATCCTGATATCCATTCGATTTCATATCCTTATCCTCTTGGTTTGGATGAGTTGGTGAAATATCCGGCAGCCATGCCGGGAGTCATTGCAGCAACCGCCAGGATGACGGCGGTTGGTATGATTAGTCATAACCACTGAAAAATGCCAAGTCAACATCCTGCTCGCCGGACTTTACTCAGACCGAAGGCGGATCATTACGGGCCAGCCCAGGGCAGGTGCCTTTAGGATCGGTTGCGAGTTTGAAGTTGCGAGTTGCAATTCAACTTTCGGCTTCAGCCCTGGACGGCTTTGGCTCTGGCCCCGCGGGCGGGGATAAACCCCGCCCTTACGCCACCAACGCAGGGGTGGGGTTCATCCCCACCCGCAGCACTCACCACTCGCAACTGTACCTGTTTTTTACGATTGGCTCACCAACGGGATCATTCCGCGTTAATGACCAGGAACAGGCCCCCGCAGAGAAAAATGAAATTGGCGGCCCATGCCGCTGCAAGGGGGGGCATGATTCCGCCGTATCCCAAAGCGATACAGAAACTATGAAAAACAAAATAGAGGAAGCCGATACCGATACCATAGGTGATGCCTACGGCCAGTCCCTTGTCCAGCCGGCGGCGGGCGGTGAGCCCAATGGCCACCAGAGCCATGACGACGCACACAAACGGAGAGGCGCTTTTGGCATAGAGGTCGACGCGGTAAGTCGTGGCGTCGTAGCCTTCGTTTTCGACTTTGCGGACATAGGCGGATAGCTCACGGTAGTTCATTTCTTCCGATTTGCGAATGATATGGCGGAAATCGTCCGGGTGCAGCTGCAGGTCCATTTTCATGGCCGAATTGATTCGAATGTCGTAATGGTTGTCTTTCACATTCAAGGTCTGGTCCATGCACTCGAGCAGGCGCCAATGGTCATTTTCGAATTCACCCGCCCGGGCATCGATGCGTCGGATCAAACGGAATGCGCTGTCGAAAAAGTAGCGCGTGAACCCGTATATGGCTTTGCTTGCGGGATGAAAATACTGAATATGGGTGATCTGGCGATTTCCCTTGATCCAGATGTTGCGTTCTTTGACCGTTACAGTGGTGTTTTTCCGGATTTCGCGGTTTTGAATGGTGTTGGCCTGCTGCATGGTCAGGGGAACGATTTGTTCGGTGAGGAAAAACAGCAGCAGCGCGCCGGCGGCGGCTACCATCAATACCGGTTTGACCAGCGCGTAGATGCTGACGCCACTTGAGTTGAGAATAATCAGTTCATTGTTTTTGCTCATCAGGCCAAAGACAATCAGAATGGCCAGCAGCAGGATGACCGGCATGGTTTGGGTGCAGATGAACGGTATCTTAAGGGCCACGAATTGAAACGCCCGCCAGAGGCTTATTCCGGCTTCGATGAATTCATCCATGGTGCCCAGGTAGTCGATGGCAATGAAAATACACAGCACGGATACGAGAGACAGCAGGAAATATTTGACCGTTTCCATTATGATGTAGCGGTTGATCAGGCTCATAACCTGTTCCTTCCGATCATTTATGGCGTTTTATCTGCTGCTTTGGGTTTAAACGCGGCCCGTATTTTAACCAGGGCACCCGGCCGATCTTTGACCATCCGGCGGTACAGGTAGAGGCCGACGGCACTGATTAAAATATTGGGGCACCACATGCCTACCACCGGGGGCAGGGTCCCGGACTCACCAAACGACCAGCCCATGGACAGCAGGATGTAATAGGTGAGAAACAGAATGATGCCGGTGACGGTGCCCATGGAGCGCTTGCCCCGCTTTGACTGCATTCCCAGGGGAATGGCCATCAGGCCCAGTGCAAAGCAGGCAAAGGGCAGGGCGAACTTTTCATGGAACTTCATCAGGGCCTTGAAATATGAGTTGTCTTTTTTGCCGGCGGCATTAATAAATCGCTTCAGCTCCCATACGTTCATTTCTTCGATGGCTTTGCTCTGCCCTTTCTTTTTGGACAATGCCTGCTTCAGGTCGAGTTTCATCTCGTAGGTTTCAAAAGAAATGGTGTGCGCCGTCTGTTCGTTCAGGTTGACCTGGTTGATGGACCCGTTGAACAGCCTGAGCCGGATATTCTGATTTTCCGTTTCGGAAATGAGTCGGCCGGAAGGGGCCACGATAATATTGCTGGCCGATGGATTGCGTTTGTCTTCGATGAAGACATCTTTCATGCTGCGGTCCTGGAGGTTGACCTTGTTGATGTAAAGCACCATGCCGTCGAAGTTGTCGATAAAGGTGCGCTCCTTGATCACGGCATCGATGTGGGTTCTGGCCAGGTCCGCGGACAGATTGAAATAAGACCGGTTGCCCCAGGGCAGCGCGGCCATGGTGATGAAAGTGGTCAGCAGCCAGCCCATCAGGCAGAACACCATTACCGGCACGAGAAAGCGATGGGGGTTCATGCCGCAGGCCCTGAGTGCAACGATTTCATTGTCGCCGGACATGCGCATGAAGGTCAGCAAAACCGCCATCATCACCGACATCGGGGTAATAAACGCCAGGAAAAACGGCATGGAGTAGAACAGCAGCAGGACGAATGCACTCAAGCTGACCTGGTAGTTGACGACCATATTCGTGATGTCCAGGATTTTGGAGATGAGAAAGATAAAGGTGAAGAAAAAGAGATTGATGCCGAATGGGGGCAGCAGTTCCATCAGGATATAACGATTGATGATGGTGTTCAATCTCATGCTTAAAGGGACAGCCGCTTGAATAAGGTTTCGGGGATCAGCCGGATAACGGTCATGATCCAGCGCCAGAACCATCGGCTGTAGATGATGTTCCGCGATTTGTCATAGGCCGCATAGATGTCTGCGGCCACCTGTTCCGGCGATGCCGTCAACAATCCCGGCAGTTCCATCTTTTCGGTCATCTTGGTCTGGATGAATCCGGGCAGTACGGTAATGACGTGCACATTGGATTTGTACAGGCGGTTGCGCAGCCCGCTCAGGTAGGCCGTCAATGCGGCTTTGGCCGCACCGTACATGTAATTGCTCTTGCGGCCGCGGTTTCCGGCCACGGAACTGATGCCGGCAATGAATCCGGCGCCGCGCTGCTCGAAGTCCGCTGCGACAATCTCCAGAATGGAAACGGCTCCCGTGAAATTGACGTCGATCATTTTTCGGCATGCATTGAACGTGTTTTGGGCTTGCTGCTGGTCTCCCATATGACCGAATGCCAGCACTACCCCGTCGGGCCTGGGGTTCAGACTGGCGTAGAATGCCTTGTGGGTGTCGTAGGCCACGGCGTCAAAAGCGATGGCCCGGGCACAGATATCATAGCGGGCCTCCAGATCGCGGGCTTTCTTTTCCAGCAGTTCCAGGTTGCGGGATGCCAGAATCAGGTCGGCCCCGGTTTTTGCCGCAAATAGTTTGGCAGTGGCCCAGGCCACATCGGAGTTAGCCCCCAGAATCAACAGGTTCATCGTTTATAACCTCAGTCGTTTGGATTGCAGAGAATTGAATTTCGTGGTGCAGCCGTATTGCCGCCGAATCGATTTGAACGCCCCGGCCCGCGGATAGCCTTTTTCCAAAACATTGCTGTGCATGCGTACATCCTTGGCCAGGTAGAGCCGGCCGCCATGGTCGAGCACCATGCGGTCCAGTTCATCCAGCAAGGGAAACAGACGGGGCCTGATTTTGAAATCCAGAGCCAGGGTATAGCCTTTCATGGGGAAGGAGAGCAGATTGTCGTTGCCGGCACCGAAAAGTTTCAGCACAGCCAGAAAACTGCCGTTGCCCGATACGGCAATCCGGTTCAAGATGGCTTGAAGACCTTCGTAGCTGGCCTTTTTGGGAAGCACGAACTGGTACTGGGTAAAACCCTGTGTGCCGTACATGCGATTCCAGTGCGCAATTCGGTCCAAGGGATAGAAGAAAGCATCGATGCTGGCGATCCGGCCCTCCGTGGATGGGTGGGCATGGTAATACAGGTGGTTGAACAGCTTCACCGAATATTGGTTCAACAAAAATCCGGGGCAGTCTATGGGGATGGCGCTTCTGCGCTTTTGCGCGGGCAACAGGTCCTCGTCATTGTGATGCGCACCCACCATCAGTACCGAGCGTCCCAACGCGGAACCCCGGGCCAGGCAGTCGATCCATGCCACGGAATAGTCTATATGGCGCTGGGCCTCGAACTGGTCGAATACCTCGGCCAGGCTGCCGCAGCGGGTGATACGCTCCCGGATGCCGGCGCCGCGAACCGGCAGCAGCTGCAGGGTAGCGTCCAGGATTAATCCGGTCAGTCCCATGCCGCCGCAGGTGGCGCGGAACAGGTCGGTATGCCGGGTGGGGCTGCAGGATACCACCGTACCATCGGCCAGCATGAGCCGGAAGGAGAGCACCGAGGTGCTGAAGCATCCGGCCACATGGTGGTTCTTGCCGTGCACGTCGGCGGCAATGGCCCCGCCGACACTGATCAGTTTGGTTCCCGGCGTGACTTTCAGGAACCATCCCCTGGGCAGAAAGATATCGATGAGTTCCGCCAGACTGATGCCGCTTTCGCATGTGACGACACCCTGGGCGGCGTCAAAGGCCAGCAGTTTGTTGAACCGCCGGGTGCACAGCACCCGGTCACTCAAAGCGCTGTCGCCATAGCTTTTGCCCATGCCGTGGGCAATCCAGTTTTCGCCGCTGTCCAGCAACCGTTCGGCCTGTGCCGTGGTTTCGAACAGGGCGCTTTCAGCCGCAATAACCGGATAGCGTCCCCATCCGTGAAGTTTTATCTGGCGCATGTGTTTTAATCAGCCATTGGCTATCGATAGAGTAAAATAAAAATATTTACCAGCCACAAGACAATAACGGCCTGAAGCAGGATGTCTTTCATCAGCACCAGGCTGGGCGAACCGCTTTTTTCTTCCACAAAAGTGATTTGCAAATAGCGCAGAAGGCCCAGCAATACCCATATACCGGTGATATACAAGTTGTGGGTGCCATGTTTGGCGACAATTTCGGGGGACACCGTGTATAAAATATAGGCCACGATGATGACCGACGCCATGGTGCCCATGGCCAGGGAGATAAATTCCAGGTTGTACCCGTCGATGGCTTTGCGCACCCCTATACCCTGGTCCGTCAGTAAAAGGTCGTCCCGGCGTTTGGCCAGGGCCAGGAAAAGGGCCAGCAGGAAGGTCATGATGACAATCCACGGACTGATGGGCACCTGCGTGGCGGTGCAGCCTGCAAAAATACGCAGTACGAAACCTGCGGCAATGCAGACGATATCGATGATGGGGATATGCTTGAGCCCCTGGGAGTAAGCGATGTTCAGGAGCATATAGGCCATGAGCACGAAAAAGCTGGCTGTGGGAAGCCAAACATATGCGACGGCCAGGGCGGTGGCAAAGAGAAACAAGGCCGTGCGCACGGCATCTGCCGGACTTAAGTCGCCCCTGGCGATGGGGCGATTCTTTTTGACCGGATGCCGGCGGTCATCCTCCCGGTCCTTGAGGTCGTTGATGGCATATATGGCGCTGGACATCAGGCTGAAGGCCACAAACGCCAGGAAAGTCATGGCGACGGCCTGCGGTTCGGTGAGCCGGTACCCGAAAAAGATGGGCAGCCAGATGAATCCGTTTTTGACGTACTGATGCGGCCGGCACAATTGAATGTAGGCTTTGAGTTTGTTCATAACTTTTTACGAAACCATTAAAATTGGGTCTATGTTAGCCGGGCACTGCTTTTGCCGCAAGACAATTTGGCGGTCACCCGTCATCCGCCCCGGATGCCGCTTCCCGGTGGACAGCTTTTTCGGGTCCCAGTAAAACGGCCAGCCAGCGGGTGTCTTCGCGGCTGTCCAGAGCGATTTTGGCCGTAATAGTCAGCGGCACCGAAAGGAGCATGCCCACCGGCCCGAGCACCCACCCCCAGAACAGCAGTGAAAGAAAGACCACCAGGGTGGACAGCCCCAGCCCTTTGCCCATAAAACGGGGTTCGACGGCATTTCCCATGACCAGATTGACGGTGACATAACCGCCGGCAAGCATCAGGGCTTTGAGGGCCCCTACCTGGACCAGGGCCAGCAAGACCGCCGGCACCGCCGCGATAATGGAACCGATGTTGGGCACATAGTTCAGGGCGAATGCCAGCAATCCCCAAAGCAGGGGGTAGTCCACACCCAGTACGGCCACCCAGGCGGCGATCAGAACGCCGGTGGCCAGGCTGACCCATGTTTTGATGGCCATATATTGTTTGACGTCGTTCAGAAAATGTTCCCATCTGACCAGTGAGGCATCCGGGGCGCCCTTGATGGCCTGAAGTTTGGCCGGGAAGCTGGACGCTTCCAGCAAGATAAAAATCACCGTCATGAGGATCAGGAATCCGTTGGTCAGAACATTGCCCAGTCCATTGAGCACGGTTGCAACCAGCTTCATGGCCGCGCCGGGGTCAAATACTTCCGTGATGGCCAAGGAACGAGTGTCCAGGCCGAACCGGTTTGCATAGGCCAGCAAGGTGCCGGTCTGCGCTTTGATCTTGGCCTGGTAAACCGGCAGGTCATGGGAAAAATCGTTGATGGATTGCCCCACCAGAGTGCCCACCAGCACCCCCAAGCCCAAGGTGACCAGCACCACGATCAATACGGCAAGGGTGGCGGGAACGCCCTTGCGCTGCAGCCAGAACATGGGCGGTGCGCTGATGATGGCGATAAAGGCCGATAGCAAAAACGGCACAAGCACAACGGTTGCGGCTTTCATTCCGGCGATAATCACCACACAGGCGGCCGTTGCGATGACGATTTCGGTTGAGCGCATTGAAACTCCTCCGCTGATGGTGTTGTCCGGTTCCCGCTGCGGGCGGAAACGGGGCGGCCGGTCTATGACCGCCCCATGCTGTGCCTTTCTTGTATCACAGATTCTTAACGGAATGAATATGCACGGCCAGCCAAATGGTCCGGTGCTTTTTGTCCGTCCAGGCCACCCGGTGCCGGGTGTGGGCCGGAATCATCAGATGGTCGCCGGGGTGCAGTTGAACAATGTCCGGTTGTTCCTCGATTTGCAGGCCGGCAGTGCCGCTGACCAAAAGCACCCATTCGTCCCAATCCTGGTCGTACCAGAATCCTTCCGGTGAGCGATGCCCCGCACTGACAATGCGTTCGATGGTTATGCCGGAACGGCTGGCGATTTCCTGGACAGATTCTTGCGGCAGGATTCCGGGAATGGATTCAAACAGGTTCGATGAAAAAAGCATCCGATGTGTTCCTTTCACACCCTGCCCGTGAGCAGGGTTAACGCCAGGCCGCCGTGATGCAAGGGCACGGCCTGCATTTGCTGTAGCGGCAGTCTCCGGGCCAGGTCCCGGGTGGGGACCAGCAGGGCGATTTGCCAGTTTTTAAAGTCATGGGTCAGTTTGGCGGCGATTTGCCGGTACATGGCCTCGACACCGGTTTCAGCGCCGAGACGCCGCCCATATGGCGGATTCAGGACGACGAGCCCCGGGCGGCCGCCTATTTCGTCCGGACGCAGGCTGAAAAAGTCCTGCCGGCGGACCTGAAGGGCATCCCGCAGACCGTTGCGGGCCGCACAGGCGGACAAATCGTCGCACGCCGATGGATCGATATCCGACGCCCGGATCAGGGGGCGTTCGATTTGCCGGATTTCGCGGGCGGCCGTTTTTTTGAGATACTGCCAGTGCCGGGGCCGGAAAGCGGGCCATTGCATAAATGCAAACCGGCGAGAAAATCCGGGCGGAATGGCTTTGGCGATCAAAGCCGCTTCCAGGCTGAAGGTGCCCGAACCGCACATGGGGTCCACAAGGACTTGATCCGGGCGGTAACCGCAATGGGCCAGGATGAATGCCGCCGTGGTTTCCCTCAGGGGTGCCTTTGCGCAGTGGGTTTTCAGACCCCGGCGGTAGAGGTTTTCTCCGCTGCTGTCCAGAGAGATGGTGACCGTGTCGTCCTGCAGCCGTATGAAAAGGCGCTGGTTCGTTTCAGCAAAAGTTGGGATGGCCAGGGCCTTCCAGTGTGCGGCAATACCCTGACCGGTGCGCTCTTCAATGGCCCCGGAGTGGTGGAGGCGGGAGTGGTGCGCTGCGGCCTGACGGGCCGGAATGGCGCCGGATGTGAGATAAAGGGCCCATGGGACGGCCGACACCTTTTTTTCCAGTTGGTGAAAGGTCGTTGCCTTGAACGACGCCAGTCGCATCAATACCCGTCCGGCTGTTCTCAAGTGCAGATTGGCAAGATACAGATCGGTCAGCCGACCGCTGAACAGGACGCCCCCCCGAATGGTCTGCTGCACTGCAATGGTATCTGACAGCGATTCCAGGGTTCGGCGGCAGGGGGCCTCGCAGCCGGGCAGTGTGGCAGCGAAAAAATCGAGCCGTGAACCGATGACATGGCGCTTGATTCGTTTTTCCAGATTCATCAGGGGTGTCCGGTCTGCTGAGCAATAATTCCTTGATAATGGTCACCATCGATACTATTCTCCGGCAATAAAACCGAAAGCGCTATTGCCATTGCCGCAGCTGTATCAATGGATGCGGCTTTTGTAAATGACCGCCCGCCTCTGCCAGGTTACAATGCGGGACCGCCAATCGCAACGGAAGATATCCACCGCCATGACCCAAGTCTTTATTCGAAAAGCGACATACGCCCCGGACATCCTGCGGCCGCTGATTCATGAATTGCTGGACAGCCGGGGCAGGAACTGGATTTGCAGAGGAGAGCGGGTACTGGTCAAGCCCAATATGCTCCTGCCGGCGGCGCCGGAGAAGGCCATCGTGACCCACCCGCAGATTGTGCGCATTGTGGTGGAATACCTCCTTGACCGGGGGGCCGTTGTTCAGGTGTCCGACAGTCCGGCGGCGGGCAATTTTCATAAAATTGTCCGCCAGGGCGGATACTTCAAGGCATTGAACGATCTGGATGTGGATTTGAAGCCCCTGAAAGATTCGGTGGCGGTGGATATCGGTGAACCCTTCGGCAAGGTTGACATTGCCCGGGACATAATGGAAGCGGACAAGGTGATCAACCTGGCCAAGCTCAAAACCCACGTGCATATGACCCTGACCCTGGGGGTGAAAAACATGTTCGGCGCCATTGTCGGGCTGCGGAAATCGGAATGGCATTTGCGCGCCGGCGTTGACCGGGCGCTGTTTGCCCGGCTGCTGGTGCAGATTTACCAGGCCGTGCGCCCGGCGTTTACCATTGTGGATGGCATCACGGCCCTCGAAGGCCAGGGACCGGGTAGAAGCGGAACACCCCGTGAGCTGGGCCTGTTGATCGGCGGCGTCGATGGCTACGCTGTGGACAAAACCATCAGTACCCTTTTGGGGTTGGACCCGAAAGCGCTGCTGACCTGCCGGTTGTCCGGCGAACTGGGTTATTTCAGTGGGGGCGTGCACGTGGATGGCGATATCCACATTGTGGATGATTTCCATTTTCCGCAGCTCAGCTCCCTGAGCATGGGTCCGGATTTTCTCAGCCGGTTGATGCGCAACTATGTGATCCAGAAACCGGTGGTGGACAATGATGCCTGCAAACTGTGCGGCGAATGCTGGAAAATATGCCCGGCGAAGGTCATCAGCCATAACACCCGGGGCATTCAGTTCGACTACGACCGCTGTATTCGATGCTATTGCTGCCTGGAAGTCTGCCTGCACGGTGCCATTTGCGCCCGGGAACCCATTCTGGGAAAGATACGCAGACGATTGACCGGTGAAAAACCGCAATCATGAAGGTTATTATGGCCAGCGATTGCGACATTGTGGATGTTTCTCCCCGGGACGGGCTCCAGATGGAGTGTGCGGTGCTGCCGGCCGATGTGCGTCTGGAACTCATCGGCAGGCTTGAAAAAGCGGGGCTGGGCACTATAGAGATCGGCTCTTTTGTCGACCCGCGACGCGTTCCCCAAATGGCAGATGTCCAAGCGCTGTGCAGTGCCCTGGATTTCACTGCCGGTGTGCATTACACTGCCCTGGTCCCCAACCGGCGCGGCTTTGAAACGGCGGTAAAGGCGGGAATGAGACATGTCCGGCTGGCCGTGCTGGCCAGCGAGTCCCTGAACAGGGCCAATTTTAAACGATCCGTGGCCGAGTCCCTTGACGATTTCGACCAGATCGCGCAAATGGCCCAATCGACGCACACCGCTTTCGGCGTGATCATCGGGGCCGCTTTCGGGTGTCCCTATGAAGGCCATGTGGACCCGGGGCGGGTATTGGCCATAGCTGATGCCATGGCCGCCCTCGGTGCCGATGAAATCGTGCTGGCGGATACCACCGGTGTGGGGTTCCCGCACCAGGTCGGGGCGCTCTGCCGGCAGCTCATCCCGCTGTTGGGGGGGCACCATTCCGGCTGCAAACCGGGCATTCACCTGCACAACACCCGCAACACGGGTTACGCCAATGCCTATGCCGCTTTTGAAGCCGGTATACGCCGTTTCGACGCTTCCCTGGGGGGGATCGGCGGTTGTCCATTTTCCCCGGGCGCCATGGGCAACATCGCCACGGAAGACCTGGTCCACATGTTTCACGGCATGGGCGTTGACACCGGCATCGATCTGGATGCCCTGATCCGTGACTCCCGATGGCTGGCCGCCCAACTGGGGAAGGTGCTGCCGGCCATGATCGGAAAGGCCGATCCGGTCCGGCGCGGGAAAATCATGCCGCCATCTGAATGCTGAGATAAAAATTCTGGAACGACCCCCCAAAACAAGGTCAACTGTCGAGATGCGGGTTTAGATGTATTATGGAAACACATTGAAACTTAACACTGAACACTGGAGCGGTGACCTGTCCGCTCCGACAAAAAGGAGCAGCCCATGACACTACCTCAAACATTTCAGGCCATGGTCGTTACCAAAACAGCGGACAACACCTTCGTTCGGTCCATCCAGGAAAAAAAGATTGCGGATCTGCCGGAAGGCGAAGTGCTGGTGCAGGTTCTTTATTCATCTGTGAACTACAAGGATGTCCTTTCGGCCACCGGAAACCCGGGGGTGACCCGCAAATACCCGCACACTCCCGGCATCGATGCCGCCGGCATCGTGGCCCAGAGCACGGATCCGACTTTCAGCCCCGGCGATAAAGTGATCGTCACATCCTACGATCTGGGCATGAACACCCCCGGCGGATACGGCCAGTACATCCGGGTGCCGTCCGGATGGGTGGTACCGCAACCCGACGGATTGTCCTCGCGGGAGGCCATGATATTCGGCACGGCGGGATTCACCGCCGGTTTGTCCGTGTGGCAGATGCTGGAAGGCGGTGTGCGGCCCGAGGCCGGAAATGTCCTGGTATCCGGTGCGACCGGTGGCGTGGGCAGTATTGCGGTGTCCATTTTGTCCAAACTGGGGTACACGATAACGGCCGTCAATGGGGTCGCGGACGAGTCCGAATACCTGAAGCGCATTGGTGCCAGTGAGATTATCAGTATCGAAGAGGCCACGGATACCAGCGGCCGGCCTTTATTGAAAAGCCGCTGGGCCGGCGGCATCGACACGGTGGGCGGAGATATACTGGCCACCATGATCAAGTCCGCCGATTCCTGGGCCGCAGTGACCTGCTGCGGAAATGTGGCCTCTCCGGAGCTGCCCCTGAACGTCTATCCCTTCATCCTGCGCGGCGTCAAACTTTTCGGCATCGATTCCCAGAATTGTCCCATGCCCATTCGTCAGAGCATCTGGCGCAAGCTCGCTTCGGAATGGAAAATCGACCGGCTGGACACCATTACGACGGAGGCGCCATTCGAAGCGCTGGACAGCAAAATCGAATTGATGCTTCAGGGCAAGCACATCGGCCGCACCATCATCAGAATGGCTTAGCGCGCAGGCGGAAAACCCCGACCTCTTTTGAGCTTCGGATTTTGATATCTGATATTGGCCGGCCCAAGATAAACAGGGTACCCCCAGAGGGCTTTTTACTTTCTCCGGACACTGCTGAGACGGGGGATGCCTGTTGACTTGCGGGCGGCATACGATAAGATGCCTGCCGTTTAAAAAAATTAAAGTTCCCATTCAAACTGAGCAGAGCGAATCGCCGGCGCCATGTGTGGATCCTTGAAGTTCGCCTCTGACTGGCAAAAGGATCGATTATGGAAAGCCGTACAATTCAGTCTGATTTGCTTTTGTTGCTGACCGCAGCCATTTGGGGGTTCGCTTTTGTGGCTCAGCGCGTGGGAATGGAGCACGTGGGACCCTTTACCTTCAACGGCATCCGCTTTGCCCTGGGGAGCCTGTCCCTGACGCCGCTGCTGTTTTTTCATTTTAACGGCAGAAACGGCAACCCGCCGCCGGTCCATATGTGGGCCCCCGCTTTGCGCGGGGGGGGCTTGGCCGGCTTGTTCCTTTTTGCCGGAGCTTCACTTCAACAGGTCGGCCTGGTCTACACCACCGCCGGCAACGCAGGATTCATTACCGGGCTTTACGTTGTCATTGTGCCCCTGATCGGGCTGTTTTTCAGGCAGAATAGCTCCTATGGCGCATGGGCAGGAGCCGGCCTGGCCGCCGCGGGTCTTTACTTGTTGAGCGTAACCGACCAGTTCAATATTGCCTGGGGCGATTTTCTTGAAATCCTGGGCGCCTTTTTCTGGGCCGGACATGTCCTGGTCATCGGGTATTTCTCTCCGCGGGCCAGTGCGATCCGTCTGGCCATTGGCCAGTTTGCCGTTTGTTCGGTCCTGAGTCTGCTGACGGCGGTTGTCTTCGAGACGATCCGGCTGCCCGATATTTTGCAGGCGGCAGTTCCTATTTTGTACGGCGGACTGGCGTCAGTGGGCATCGCCTATACGCTGCAAGTGGTGGCCCAGAAAAATGCCCATCCGGCCCATGCCGCCATTATTTTAAGTCTGGAAGCCGTGTTCGCCGCCCTGGGCGGATGGCTGCTGCTGGGTGAAGTCTTGTCCGCCAGAGGGCTTCTGGGTTGCGGGCTGATGCTGGCCGGCATGCTCCTTTCCCAGCTGTGGGGGATGATGGCGCGTCGCTGAGCCGGGGCCAGGTATCGATATCACCTGTTTTTCGGGTCTCTTTTTCGCGCATCACGCCATTAAATTTCCGGCGTCCGCCGAAACAGCCCCTTCAAATTTTCGCTTTGCAGATCAAGGCCGCTTGCCGACGCTAATTCCCAGATAACCGCCTCAAGTTTCAGACCCCTGTACCGATAACCAGTATAGCCTTCAAATCAAGTTTCGGCCGGCCGGGTTCGGCCAATGGATATTTTTTTGAGGTTCGGGGCGTAAATATGAATAAGCTGCTGGCCGCATGTTTGACTATCGTTTGTATATTATTGGCCGTCCGCGAGCCGGCGGCGGCCGGCCAGCAAATAGTCGCCGTCAAGGTTTCCGGTGCGCCGGCCATCGACGGCCGGGGGGATGATCCGGAATGGCGTCGATCGCGACCCTGCGTGACCCGCGATGCGGTCAGCGGCCTCGATATTACCTTGCGGGCCGTTTATGCAGGAGACCGGATATTTTTTCTGGTTCAGTATGCGGACCAGGATGAATCCAGGGCACAAAAGCCGTGGATCTGGAATCGAGATCTGGAAATGTATGAAGTCGGCCCCCAGCGTGAGGATACCTTTGTTTTCAAATGGAGCATGTCGGGCAATCAGATCGATCTGAGTATCCGGTCGGATGAAGAATACACGGCAGATATCTGGTATTGGAAAGCCTGCCGTACCGATCCCGCGGGGTATGCGGACGATAAAAACCAGTCGCAGACCTTTACCCGGACACCCAAAACCCGGCAAGTCACGACCCGGTCGGGGAAATCCGCTTTTCTTAAACGCCGCGGGGACTACGGTGAATCGGCCTACCGGCCGATGGTTTATCTGAACTATCACGGCGATACCATCGGCCAATTCCAAAACCGGCAGCCGACAGGCAGTCGATCGGACATTCAGGCCAGGGGGCTATGGGCAAATCATCAATGGACCATCGAGTTCAGCCGGAAATTGAAAACCGGCCATGATGACGATATCCAGTTTGAAACCTCGGGCCGGTTTCTTTTCGGGGTGTCCAGGTATGAGATTGCGGGCAGAATGCCGGACCCGATGTTGCAGACGCCCGATTTTGGCAGTGGCGATATAAGCGAACCGTTGCTTCTGGTATTCGAAAAGTAGGGGGGGCAGACAAATTGGCATACCGGACAGTCAATCAAATTTGTTTGGGCCTTCTTTTGCTGCTGCTTGCCGCCATTGGATCGGTGCCTTCCTTTATTCTCGGATCCTTATCCGACAACAATGCTCTGTTGTCGCAGGACGTCAGTGTCATGAAGGCGGTGTATGAGGTGTATGAAACGTTTCAGGAAACCAGTTTTGTCTTCGAAGGTTTTGCCCGGCACTCCATCGGCGATGCCGAAGCGGTCACACGGCAGATCGATGCCAATCTGGCCGATGTCCGGCAGTTGCAATCCCTGGTATCTGCTTCTGCCGATAGTTCGGACATGGTTGCCAAGCTTTTCCGTAAAATCACAATTTTCAAAATTGCCGCTCAAAATTATTGCCGGGAGCTTGCATACGATCCCAGCGGAGACAACACCCAACAGATGGAACAGATGTCCATCGCCATAAAAAGAGAAACGGCCCAGCTTTTGTCGCACTATCTGCAAACCACGCTGGCGGATATCGGAACGCGCAACACCCGGCTTTTTGATTCCATCGGCGTCTATTCCAATTATTCCCTTATCGGCCTGGTTTTCGGAGCCGTTTGCGGTCTGCTGATCGCAGCCGTGCTGGGAAGATCCTTTTCCCGTCCGATCCGCATATTGACGGAGGGGGCCCGAAAAATAGGCGCCGGGCATTTCGATCACAGAATAGAGTTGATAAGCTTTGACGAGTTCAGCCGACTGGCGGACGATTTCAATACGATGGCCAGTCACCTGCAGGAGGCGCTGGCTGAGGAAAAAAAGATGATTGCCCTGCTCAGCCACAAGAACGAGGAACTGCTTCAGGCCTCCAAAATGAAAAGTGAGTTTCTGGCCAATATGAGCCACGAGATCCGCACGCCCATGAACGGTGTGCTCGGCATGGCCGAACTTTTGTCCTGCACCCGCCTGGACTTTGAGCAGCGCGAATATGTGAAGACGGTTCAGGAAAGCGGTTCATCGCTGCTGACGATCATCAATGACATTCTGGATTATTCCAAGATCGAGGCCGGAAAACTCGAAATGGAAACCGTGGATTTCAACCTGCGTGAGGTGATCGACCAGTTGGGCGATATTATGGCGCTTAAGGCCCACCAGAAAAACCTTGAATTTGTTTGTGCCATGGATCGCGATGTCCCCACCGGATTGCGCGGCGACCCGTATCGCCTGCGTCAGATTTTGACCAATCTGATCGGAAACGCCGTCAAGTTTACGGAGCGCGGGGAGATCGCCATACGGATATTCCTTGTGCATGAAGATGCCACCCGTGCAACCCTGCGTTTTTGCGTTGCCGATACGGGAATCGGTATTGCGGAAAATCGAATGGATTGCCTGTTTCAGTCTTTTTCCCAGGTGGACGGTTCAACGACGCGCAAATATGGCGGAACGGGCCTGGGCCTGACCATATCCAAGCAACTGGTGGAAATGATGGGGGGCGAAATCGGCGTTCAGAGCGCCCCGGGCCAGGGCTCCGAATTCTGGTTCACGGTTCAATTGGAAAAACAGAGCGGCCGCAGTACCCAGGAGTTGGTGGTTCCCGCCAAAGTCCAGGAACAGCGTATTCTGATCGTGGATGACAATGCAACCAACCGTTTTGTCCTGCGGGAGCAGCTGAAATGGTGGGGGTGCCGCTGTGATGAAGTTGCCGACGCTTCCCAGGCCTTCACCAGGCTCCGGCAAGCCCTGGACTGTGACGATCCATTTCATATCGCCGTTATTGACATGCAGATGCCCGGTATGGACGGCAAAACCCTTGGCATCAAGATTAAAGAAGATTTACAACTGGCGGGCACCCGGATGGTGTTGATGACTTCCATGGGGGGCAACGGCGATGCCGGACAGTTCGAGGCCGTCGGTTTCAACGCCTATCTTGTCAAACCGGTAAAACAATCGGATCTTTACAATTGCCTGGCTGCGGTGGCCGGTATCCAAACCCATCAAACAAGCTTGCCTTCGGAAGATCTTGAGGCACGTGGGTCCGTCGTCGACGATCGGGGGCAAAGTTACAAAATACTGCTGGTGGAAGACAATGCCACCAACCAGAAACTGGCCCTGGCGGCGCTTAAAAAGCTGGGATACCGGGCCGATGTCGCCGTCAACGGAAAAAAGGCGCTGGAGGCTCTGGGGATGACCTCCTACGATTTGGTTTTTATGGACTGCCAGATGCCGGAAATGGATGGGTATGAAGCAACCCGGGCCATTCGTGAAAACCTGCCCGTGGTGCTTGACCCCAAAATACCGATCATTGCCATGACGGCCCATGCGATGAAAGGCGACCGGCAGAAGTGCCTTCATGCGGGAATGGATGATTACCTGTCCAAGCCGATTCAATTTGATTTATTGGCTGCCGTGCTTAAAAAATGGCTGCCGGACCTTGTTGACAGTCCCTGGGGAGTTCAGTCCGGCGGGGAGTCCGGCTCAACGCCAGATTTTTTTGATCGTCAGAGCCTGATGGCGCTTGTCGGCGACGATGCCGAAATCGCCAATGAAATTCTCAACGGGTTTGTGGATGAATTGCCGGGGATGATTGCGTCCATCAAGGCCGGTCTGCAAAAAAAAGATATCACCGCCGCCCGACGCAATACCCATGCGCTTAAAGGATCGTCGGCGAATATTCGCGCCAAGGCATTAGAGCAAGTGGCGCGGCAGATCGAGACGGCTTTGAAGGGCGAGGATTTCGATACGGCCCGGACACTTGCCCTCCGGCTGGACGAGCAACTTGGCCTGTTGCGGAAAGTGGCGGACGAATCCCAACTCAAATGAAGAAGTGATAGGGCAAAGCCCATGCAAATTCTGATCGCCGAAGACGATAGGACATCCCGCAACATTCTGAATGTCGTGTTGACCCGATTGGGTTACACTGTCATTGCCGTGGCCGATGGAACCGCTGCCTGGCAGGTGCTTCAACGCCCCGATGCCCCCAAACTGGTGATCCTGGACTGGGTGATGCCGGGTATGGAGGGGATCGAGATATGTACCCGCCTGCGCCGTATCAGCAATCCCGAAACAGCTTATACGTATGTGATTTTATTGACGGCCAAAGGATCAAAAGAAGACATCATCATGGGTATGGATGCCGGAGCTGACGATTATGTGGTCAAACCGTTTGACCACAATGAATTGCGCGTGCGCATCCGTGCGGGTCAGCGAATTGTCGATTTACAGAGCGAGCTTTACGCGGTCAAAAAGGAACTGCTTCTGCAAAGCCGGACCGATCCGCTGACCGGAATCTTGAATCGTCGCGCATTGATGCCGTTGATTGCCAAAGAGTGCTCCAGAAGTCTGCGGTCGAAAGCCTCATTTGCCCTGTCCATGCTGGATATCGACCATTTCAAGAAAATAAATGACACCTACGGCCATTCCGCCGGAGACGCCGTGCTCAAAGAAATTGTCAACCGCATCAATGCGGTGATCCGGCCTTATGATTTGCTGGGACGATTCGGTGGCGAAGAATTCCTGGTGGTCGTTCCCGGGGCCTGTGCCGCGGATATTATCACCATAAGCGAGCGGATCCGACAGCGCATCAGCGGCACAAAAGTGTGCGTCGACCAGTTGGAAATAGCGGTTACGGCGAGCCAGGGTATTGTGGCCTGGGATGGCAAGTCATCGGTGGATGAAATGATTCGTGCCGCGGACGACGCGCTCTACCGGGCCAAAAAGGCAGGCCGCAACTGTGTGCAAGATGTCCGGTCCACTCCCGAAACGATTGTCTGACCCATCGCGAACATCCAAAACACCCCGCCTGTCCAACATTTGCGTTTCCGCTGATTCCAAGGCTTGACAAACGCTGCAAAGCAAAAGATGGTAAAAGCTTATGGATAACCTACATGATCTGTACGCCCGGCGCCACCGGCGGGACTATCGAAAAACCACTGTCTGGAAAGGTGCATAAGGAAACCCGATGAACGGCGACACCCGCAAAGTCATGAGCATCGAAACGGCTGTCCGGCGATTCATGTTCGACGGCGCCCATATCTCCATAGGCGGATTCACCCTGAACCGCAATCCCATGGCGGCGGTATACGAGATCATCCGTCAGGGGCTTAAAGGGCTGCATGTCTATGCCCACTCCAACGGCACCGGCGTGGATGAGCTGATCGGCGCCGGCTGTGTGGACAAACTGGAGATCGCTTATGCCGGCAACGGCAAGGCAGCGGCCACCTGCATCCGGTTTCGTCAGGCGGTCCAGAACGGAACGCTGCGGGTTGAAGACTACTCCAATTTCATGATGAGCCTGCGCTTTCTGGCCGGGGCCATGGGTGTACCGTTTATGCCGACATTGTCTGGATTGGGATCCGATATTGCCACCAGGTGGGGGTTTCCAAAGCAGATGCGGCAGGCCGATCCCAAAATGGCGGATGACAAACTGGTGGTCATGGACAACCCCTTCGGCGGGTGGGGCGGTGCCGGCAAGGTGCTGCTGGTGCCGGCCATCAACCCCGACGTGACTTTTATCCACGTGCAGAAGGCCGATACCATGGGGACTTGCCGTATCCACGGCCTGACCTTTGCCGATGTGGAGCAGGCCAAGGCCTCCCGGCACGTGGTGGCAACCTGTGAAGAACTGGTTGCCACCGGGGATCTCAGGGAGTGTCCGGAGCGCAACCAGATCCCCTTCATCCATGTTTCGGCCGTCTGCCACGTGCCGTACGGCGGGTATCCCACAGCCGTGTACGGCCATTACGACTACGACGCCGTCTACCTGCGCGCTTACGCCGACGCAGCCAGGGATGATGCCAAATTCAAATTGTTTCAGGACCGGCACCTTTATGGGGTGGGCAATCACCAGGCGCTTCTGGATCTCATCGGACAGGACCGGCTGGCGGCGATCAAGGCCGACCCCCGCACCGGATATGCCACCAACATGAAAAGAGGCTGAGCATGCAGTCACAGGACTATTCGCTGCGCGAAATGATGGCTATCATGGCTGCGCGCGAAATCAAAAACGGCGACATTGTATTTGCCGGCACCGGCATTTCAATGCTGGCCGCGACGGCAGCCAAGAATATCAACGCCCCTGACAGTGTGCTCTTTTTCGAAACCGGTGCCATGGATTCCCTCGTGGAAGAGCTGCCTCTGGCGGTGGCCGATTCCCGGGTCATGTACGGGGCGGCTTCCAACAGCGGTCTGCTGGAGGCGTTTGCCACCATGCAGAACCGGATCACCGGCGACAAGGTCATCGCCATACTGGGCGCCGCCCAGATCGACCGCTACGGTAACCTCAACACCACCGCCATCGGGGATTACAATCGGCCCATCACCCGATTTTCAGGCAGCGGCGGGGGGTGCGATGTGGCCTCCTTCGTGCCGCGCTGCATCGCTTTCATGCAGCATGAAAAGCGCAAGTTCGTTAAAAAACTGGACTACCTCACCAGTCCCGGCCGGCTGACCGGCCGCGGTGCCCGGGAAGCCGCCGGTTTGCGGCCCGGTGGAGTGAATGTGGTCATTACCAATATGGCGGTGATGCGCATGGATCCGGATAGCGGCGAAATGTTTCTGGACCAGTACTATCCAGGCGTCACCCCCGAAAGTATATTGGACAACATGCAGTTTACCGTCGATGTTTCGCGGGCAACGCAGGCCGAACCGCCCACTGCCGCCGAATTGAAAATCCTGAGGGAAAAATGCGATCCCCAAAGGCTGATCCTGGACTGACCCGCCCTTTACCGATGCCTTTCCATAACCGGTTTCCCGGACCCGGATCTCGAAACCCGACTTTCGGCTTTCAGCCATCCGCCTGATGCCGTGAACGGGCCGGAGACGCACGCAATGCCGTGATTTATTGAAAATATCTATTGACACATTCCATGACATTATATTTAATAGATTAAAATAGGCATATTAAAGACGAATATAGCCGTTAAATCTTTAAAAAAGGTCTGTTATGGATTTTTATTCAATGTCCGATAAAGGCATCGTCGCTGAATTGGGCGGGCGCGTGAAGTCCCTGCGCCTGCGCCGGAACCTGACCCAGCAGCAGATCGCCGATGCCACGGCGTTGTCCCTGAATGCCATCAAGGCCCTTGAATCGGGCAAGGCCAAGTTGACCACCCTTGTCGCGGTGTTGCGCGTCCTGGGCGCCCTGGACGGATTGGACACGCTGGTTCCCGAACTCACCATCAGTCCGCTGCAGTTGGCCAGGCAACAGGGCAAAAAACGCCAGCGCGCTTCCGGCACACGGGGCGGGCGCACCCCAAAGGAAAAGGTCACATGGTAGAGCGCGTGCATACCGCCATGGTCAAGCTGTGGGGCGCCGATGTGGGCGCCGTTTCCTGGCTGGCGGACCGCCAATACGCCGTTTTCGAATATGATCCGGCGTTTTTGCGGCGGGGGATCGATATTTCCCCTGTGCACATGAGCCTGGAAGCCGCCCGCAAGGGCGACGGCCTGTTTGCATTTCCGGGCCTGAACCCGGATACCTTCAGGGGTTTGCCCGGCCTGCTGGCCGATTCGCTTCCCGACAAATTCGGCAACAGCATCATCGCCGCATGGCTGGCCCGCAGCGGCCGGGACCCCTCCGGATTCAGCCCGGTGGAGCGGCTGTGCTACACCGGCCGGCGCGGCATGGGGGCCCTGGAGTTCGCTCCCCCCATCAACCGGCAATTCGACCGGCCGGTGCCGGTGGCCGTATCCGAACTCGTGGATCTGGCCCAGCACATCATGGCCCGTCGCACGCGCCTGGATGTCACCCTGGGCGATTGCGAAAAACAGAACACCGAGGCCATCATGGATATCCTGAGGGTGGGCACATCGGCGGGCGGGGCACGCCCCAAAGCCGTTATCGCTATCAATGGCGAAGGCAAAGTGATATCAGGCCAAACCGATGTGCCGGAGGGCTATGACTGCTGGGTCATAAAATTTGACGGGGTCAGCGATCTGGAACTGGGTGACCCTAAAGGATTCGGCCGCATCGAGTACGCCTATCATCTCATGGCCCGGGCCGCCGGAATTGACATGATGCCCTGCCGCTTACTGGAGGAAAACGGGCGGGCCCACTTTTTAACCCGGCGCTTCGACCGTCTCGACGGCCGGAAAATCCACATGCAGTCCCTGTGCGGCGTTGCCCATTTTGATTTCAACCGTCCCGGCGCCACCAGCTACGAACAGGCATTTGCCGTGATGCGTCGGTTGCGGTTAAGCCACGCCGATGCCGTTGAGCAATACCGGCGCATGCTCTTTAACGTCATCGCCCGCAATCAGGACGACCACACCAAGAACATCGCTTTCTTGATGGACCGGCAAGGGCACTGGAGATTGTCGCCGGCCTTTGACGTGATCTATGCCCATAACCCGGCGGGCCAATGGACCAGCCAGCATCAGATGACCATCAACGGCAAGCGGGACCGCTTCAGCCAGGCGGACCTGATTACTTTGGGCGACGCCATCAGCATCCCCAGGCCCCGGCGGATTCTGAGCCAGGTGATCGACGCCGTCAAGCAATGGCCGCGTTTCGCCCATCAGGCCGGCGTCGGTAAAGCCCACACCAGGGAGATCGCCAGTCACCATCGCCTGGATTGGGCATCATAGAAAGCAAAACGGCCGGCTTTTCCTATTCCGGGGATTTCAGGATGTTTCAAGATCCCGGATGCATTCGTCCACCACCTGGCGGACATCGGGCAGGCATCACCGGCCCTTGGGCGCTTCTTCAGCCAATTGAGAGGTGATGCGATCCATGGCCGATAGAGGCAGCTTCAAGACCATGCCGCGGCGATGCGCGATGATCTCATCGATTCCTATGATTCGCCCATGTAGAAAATTCCATATTTGAAGGATTGTTAACCGGAGTAATTTTACCCTCTCGACTATTCCACTTGCCGATCCGGTAGCCTTTAAATCCGATTTGCACCGGGCTGTTTGAAACAGTTTTATAAAACAGAAGTTTATCGGAATGCTCGATGTTTAATCGGGATAGCTCTTTTTGGATTAAAGCAACCGGGTGGTTGACGTTTTTAGTGATTTGCCTGACCCATTCAGGGTGCAGTTCAAATTGTATTTTTTTGTTTTCCGGACTTTCCGCAGGTGAGACAGAGATATCGAAAAAACGGGTCTGATTGTGAATCAAGGGCAAAAATTCTTGTCCGGCACGGTCAGCTGTTATATTGATTTTTTTTCAGCCTGTCTGACGCCTGATGGTAATAAATCAGGATGGCATAAATATTACAATTCTTGATTATTTTGATATGCTCATTCGTATTCTTAAATTGGCCTAAATCCATCGTTATCTCGGATGGGCCGGAGAGTTTATAGCGGAACAGACTGCTGGCAGGAGAACCGATGGGTGCAGTATCTGTCATGGGGGGCTCGCATAACGGGTTTCGAAGGTGCCAGGACTCAGCGGTTCCAAGGGTTTCAGTTTGGGCCAATTCAGTATTTTTGTCTACCTGGCGCAAAAAAAATGATACGCCTGTAACTATAATTCCGATCCTTATTGAAGCAGAAGGTGCCTTAATCTGCCACTTCTGGATGGGCACTAACCAAGGGGCAGCATATGAAAGCAGATGAGATCCTGATTGCAAAAACAGCACCCGGTTTTACCGCCGAGCCCAGCTGGTGGCGTTTTTGCGTCAAGGCCGACGGCAGTTTCGAATATGCAAAAATGAGTTGGCGCGAAACAACCGGCGAATCCACCGAAACAAGATCCGGAACGCTGAGCAAAAAAGAGCTTGTCCGGATCAGGAAATTGATCCCCGCTCTGGATGAGGTCGAGCTGGATGGTTTTATCGTTGAAGATGCCGGCTCTTTTATTATTGACTACCGGCGGGCGGATAAAAGCACCGGTACGGTTGAACAACATGCCGAGCCGATAGATGATGGCGGCCAAAAGGATGGTTTCGATATCGCCTGGTTGACCATTAAACAGATTGCAGCCGCCCACCTGAAGTGAGCTTTCTTTCAAAAACACAGATTCCACCCGGAACTGTTCCAACTCGACTTATGGAAAAGAACGCTCGATTACAGGGGGCGGCCGAAATCCGCCGTGACGGCGCTGCGGCCGGTGTCAGGCTGCCGGAATCAGATCCCCGGCAATAGGTTTCAACGACCAATCGAGACCATGCTAGACAGCATTTTGCAGCCTGGGTCGCCCCACGCTGTAGATAGATCTTTTCTTGATTTCCGCCTTTTCCAGCAGGCCGGCAAAAAATTCGTCTATGCTCTTTTTCAGAAGGCTGAACCGGTTTTTCTCAAAAAAGCCCTCCACGGCCGAGGCGAAAACGAGGTCGTTGTAGAGATCTATATTGAGGGCGGCAGCCATTCGCACGTCACGGTCAGGGTCGTTGAGTCCCTGAATCACTGCCGACCGCGCAGTCCGGCAATCCATGAGGCTGAGGCTTTCGAAGGCCCTCTTGCGGATAGTGGCCGAGGTGCATTGGACGGCGGCCTTCTCGAAAAGCGGGTTGGCCGTATGCCCGGCAGGACGGAGGGCGCGGACGATGTACTTGCGCAAAGGCGTGCTGACCTCTTTAAGGGCCGCGGAACACATGGCCATCAGCACCGTGGAATCATCAAGATGCCAGCGCAACTGGTCTACTGCCTGGTATCGGGATACTTCGCACCAACCTTCGCTTAAGTTTCTGATCAGTCGATCGATATTCATTTCGTCCTCCTTTCCCTGCCCGTACAGTGCCTTAAAGCGGTTTTTTTTGTTTCTTGTCTAAAAAGACGTCGCTTTTTCGATTTTCTTGCACGGAAGACAGGTGAAAAGTGACGAAATGATCTGTGGGCTATGGATTTCAGCTTTGCCGGGCGTCAACCCATATGGCTGGTATTTATTTGATTATAAAGGAGGGGCAATTTTCAACGCCGAATAGACCTTAAAGCGGGTTATTTTGCATGCCGGTTCACAGGCAGGGAACCATGCAGGAGAGTGTCTTGATTTTTCCGACAGCAGCTTTGAACAGGATTGCGGCTTTCTATTAAACATTTAGAATGTCATGCCATTCAGCGTCCTGGGCATTCTCCGACAATTGAATGAGCGACCAGATCAGCAGATACGTATCCACAATGCACACATTGATTTCGCTGAAGCCGAGACCATCAGCATTTTCGTTTGAAATCAATTCGTCAAAAGAATCCAACCTAAGCAGCAGATCATTCAGGCGTGATTTCGTGAACTTTCCCACATTTTCATTCGCTTTTATATCAATGAAGGCACCAAGACTCTCCTTAAAATCACCGAGCCCGCCATTCGGTTCCGAGCCATATTTTTCATGGTCCCCATTATCGGGTGGGAATATGAAAGAGGCAAACTCCCTAAGTACATCTTTGCAGGATTTCAGGACCAGGGACCAGCTTTGGGGGTCGTCTTGAGATAACTTGCTGCATGAAGGTAAAAATTTTCTGGTTGTATTCGGGCAAGTCTCGATGAGTTTCTTATCCACGCCCAGTTTAAATTTTTCGAAAATAGATTCTGAAATATTCTGAAACCGTAGCCGGAGGTTGGTATTCAAGACGTAGTTGTAAATGTTGTTTTTGATTCTGCTCAAAACCGAGCGGTTGGTTTGGATGACCTGGGAGGTCTGCCTTCTTTTTTTGTCAATAATATTTAACACATCCTCGTATTTTTCTACGACCTGCTGCCCGGAAGAGGGCTGGTCTGAAAACACGCTTTTGAAAGTGTACTTTCTGATGGCAGGTACAAAGTTTTGGGGGATTTGAATATTTTTAAATTCTATTAATTTGGTTTGGATTATAGTTTCCAGTTCGCTGATAGATGCCACCAAATACCGGCGTTCCTTCTGTCTGGTGTCCGGATGCTCTATGACTTCATACCGTCCGGACTGGATCGCGTATCTTTCCAGATCCTTTCTTGTTACCCCCTGGATTTCGACGTTGTCACCATATCCACTCAACTCCGCCGAAAACCAATTCAGTGCATCGAAGTCATCTTGCAAACGTGCTAATTTTTTGCATTTAAAAAGGATTTTCTCAAATCCAATTTTAGATTCCTCCATGTCATGCAGGATTTCATTGGAGGTATCCAATAACTCCTTCAGAGTTTTGTTATTTTGATCAGTCATAGTCTATTGGTAAGGCAGCACTTGATTTTCCAGAAGGCAAATTTACCCCATTATAAACAAACCATTATGGACAGTACCTATATGGAGATGCCGCTTAGCCATCCTCAATTTCGTATAGATTGTATTTTCAGGAATTTTTCAACCCAATAAGTATAAATACCATAACATAATCGAATAAAATATCCCAACGATGCATTTTTGGGGCGGTCAGATTTCATATGTTCAGGGAGGGGGAACGCGGACACCTTGCCGCCTCCACCAGCATCCGGGCAAAAGTCAGAGTTAAGGTGGAGCAAGGCCCCAACGAATAAGGATAGATCGTGAGAGCGAAGCGAGCCACGATCTTATCCGGTGTACGCCCGGCATGGGCGCGAACTTATGGGGTGAAAGTCCCCTATGTGAGAACCCGATCGATGCCTTAAAGCACCGATCCAAACATTAGCCGACGGCAAGGGCGGTGTCGTGAGACCCTGTCCGAAGGCGGAGCGCAGCGGAAGGCTCGCCGTCGGGCGAGAGTGACCGTAGGGAGCGTCCAACCCCGAGTGCAAAGCTGTGAGCCGACGAACAGAAATGGCATACAAGGCCCAGTCTCTGGGTAAGTCAGCACCACATGACAAAGCCCCGGGTTCAGGAGATAGGGTAAATGCCGCGGTTGTGCAGCCACAGTTCACGTGCTTATCCGGGGAGATCTGCCCGAATTGCGGCTGAATAGCCACGGGAGCCGGACGGAGGCCCAGGTTGAAAGGCCTGGAGCAGGGTCAAAGCCAATCATGGCGCCTGTGGCGTCGATAATATGGCCGTTGACCAGTTTGCCGACTTTGCCCGAAGCAAGTGGCCGGATATCCGCCAGTCTCTAATGGCAGGCAAGTACCACCCCAACCCGGTCCGCCCATGACGCGGTGTGCAAGGTGCAGGCCTACGTCAAAGAAGGCTATCGATGGGCCGCAGACTTGGACCTTGAAAACTGTGGCGCAGGCCATGCAGTGTGAGGTCCGGTAGCGGAACGAAACGGTCTTTATGGCCTTTTCCCCGGCGGATGTGAACCTGTTTGCGTTTACCGTCAATGTCGCCGACTTGTAAAGACAGGGGCTCGCTCAACCTGAGTCCCATCGAATATGTGGTCAGCAGGAAAATCCGATAACGCAGTTTCCGTGTTTTTCCGATAAGCCGTTCGATTTCCGATGGGGTCAGGATATCGGGGAGGGATTTGACCTTAGGGGGTTTGACGATGTTGACCCATTGCCACTCTTTTTTGAGCACGAATCGCCAAAAGAATTTGAACCCCCAGCAATCGACCTTGACAGTGCGCCAGGAATGGGTGTCCACTAGTTGGGTGAAATAGGATTCCAATTGCTTGGGAGTGAGTTTATCCGGGCAGCAATCAAAATGATCCCGCAATCGCCGTATGGCTCTTGCGTATGCATCCCGGGTCTTTGACAAACTAACCAAGGACATGGGAGATTTCGGTCCATTTGTTTTCAGGCGGGCATCCGCCGAGGGCATGACATCCCTGGGGATAACTGCCGGGCCTTATCCATCGGGTACAACTTTGAAGGATACGGTGGGCCTGGTTTCAAGTGCGTTGCCAAAGATGATACCCGACTGCCTGATTCATAACGTCATCAATCAACAGTTAATCGAGCTGAAAGATGGTAGCAAGGCCAATTATTTTGAAATAATAATGAATGTCGGAGGGTCAGAGTTGATATCCGCCTTTGTCACAGCGCAAAAGAACGACCGCCTAATTGTCTTTGGTGTCGCGGATAACCAGGATAAATCCATGGAAAATCTAACGGCCATGGTGAAATCCTTGAGGCTTGATGTCGAAGTGGATGAGGCGGCTATGATGGCAAGGGGCTTTGGCAAAGACGGCAAGTTTGTTCGAACATATTCTCCTGCCTTCACATTAAACTATCCTAAAGCGTTTCAAAACAAGGTGCTGGAATCCTACCAGATTTTCAGAGCCGGTATTCCGCAGGGGTTGCCATCGATGGCGATATCGATTTCACGGCTTCAGATCGGTGAAGATATTAAAATGCAGTTAAAGAGATTGGCGAAGGTATATGCCGATGGGATGAAACTCGTGGGCAGTAATATTCAAATTGTCTCACAGAATCCGATAACAACTTATAAAGAATTCGAGGCCTATCAGATCCAATTCAGATGGCGGTTTCAGGGAAAGGTTCCCCTGACAACCGTCGTTCATATAATTGCAAAGGAGAACAAGGCGATACAGCTGGCAGGACACGCGTTATACGACATTGAGAAACTAACGGATATCTTCCAAACGATTAACCTTAATCCATGATAAACTTCCAGTAACGATTAAAAAACGACAACCGTTTTGCTTTGCACGTATGCACAATGTGTGCGGGGACTTAAGACACGGGTATTGATATATTGTTAAAACCATGCAAAATGGCCTAATAAGACAGATACACCTGATAGCAAAAACTCTCGGGAGCTACCCCATTGTGCGACCAAGGCTTTTACTTCCCTATAAGGAGCTCAGAGCCATCGCAGTGCTGTGAATCGATTTCTGATTTGACAACATCTGCGGCCCGAAGCGCTGTCTGCAGCGCCCTTCGCAAGCCGGAAGCGTGCAGATGGTGCCGGCGGATTATTCCCGTACGAGGATCAATTGATGGATTCGGGGCCGGGAAAACCCAGAACCGATTCCATTGTTTACCGGCGTTCGGGTATTTTTTATCAAGTGCTCCGGGCATTTGCACGCTTTGTGCACCAGCTGCCTGATCCTGTTCATAGAGCCTTTTCTCACGCAAAGCCGGGTTTATCTCGCCGATTTCCTGGTGCAGCACATTTCTGAAAAAAAATAGAATTTAACAAAACGCCTGGTTTTGCGTTGACGCGGAAACCTTGCGTTCGACTGCCAGATATGTTAAAAAGTCAGTGACATGCCTGGTGTCTCGTTCTTTCGGCACCGCTCCCTTAACATATCGATAAAACTGCCTCACCCAATTGAGGTAGGTTTGCTCCGTTCGGTAGGCAAGATGCCACAGTCGCATGGCATTGACCATTTGATGGATGGAATCGGCCCAAATAGAATCGGTTCCGGTTTTTGGCCTGGGCAAAACAGGGTTGGATTCCTTTTTATAGTAGAAATACAAACGAATGGCGTCTTTCGCCTGTTCAACCTGCCAATCAGGGCAAGATGCAGACAAGTTGATAATAAACGGATCGACATACGCCTGGCTGGCAAAATCGTTGTGTAGCCTGTTGCAGTATTCGATATAGGACTGCATTCAGCGCACATAATATTGCCGTTGTTTTTCAGTACCAATACGTTTGTCTTGCAAGTATTGACCGAATTTTTGCATAAAAATAACTAAAGTTGTCATGTTATTGAGACGTCACAATAACTTCATAACTGGAACAAATATGAGACACAAAAGATCGCCCGATTCGGGTTGCTTAAAGCGGTATGGTCAAAAGAATATTGGATTATCGGTCAGTTACAAAAGGTCAGATTAAATTGCAAGGGGCGTCTCAAAATTTACATTTATGTATATTATTGGCAGGATAAGACCTGTCTTGACCAAAAATGAGACGCACACTAATCTATGTTAGCTTCAAAAATGGTAGATTATGGAACAATCAAAAAACTTATTCTTTAACAATGATTTTACGGCTAAATATGATGATCTTGTAAGAAAGCAAAATTGGTATGGCGCGGAAATCATGTTTGGAATGATATTCGAGTATATCAAATCCGGAGATAGATTATTGGACCTTGGAATCGGGACCGGATTAAGCGCCTTCTTGTTTAATAAAGTTGGGTTAGAGGTATATGGGTTAGATTATTCCCTTGAGATGTTGGACATTTGCGAAAAGAAGGGGGTTACAAAAAATTTGAGACAATTTGACTTAAATAATACTCCATTACCGTATCCAGACCGATTTTTTAACCAAATCATCGCGAATGCGATTTTATATTTTATTAAAGATTTGGGGCCACTTTTTAAGGAAATATCAAGAATATCGAAAAAGAAAGGAATTTGGTCGTTTATTGTTGAAAAACAGACAAAATTGAGTGGAGAACTAATCTCAAAAAATGAACCAGGAAAAAATGATTTGGTTACATATCAACATAGTCAAGAATATATCAATGATTTGATAAGTCAAAATGACTTTACTTTACTGAAAGAGCTTGAGTTTACGTGTACAAACTTTCAAATGGAAGGAAAAACAATCCCGTTTACATTGTATATAACAGAAAAATAAAGAAACAAAATCAGCTAACAAGGCTTTTTCAGCGGAGCGCAAAAAGCACGCGCCCGCTGAAAAGCAACGATAGAATTGCCGCATCCAGTTGATGTATGTTTTCTCGGTCCGATGAGAAAGATGCCGTAATCGCATGGCATGAACCATTTGCTCAATTGCATGAGACCAATCGGAATTGGTTTTGATATTCTGCTCGCTGGTTTTGTATTTAGCATGAGTAATTGAATGGAAATAAAGCAATATCGATCTCTTGGCTTGTTTTACCTGCCAATCTTCCTTGGTTTTAGCCATCTTTTCCAAGAACGGATCGATATATTTTCTACGCTCATCACTGTTCTGGGCAGATGCCGAAAAAGACAGAAAGGACTTTACCCACTGAACAAAAAAGGCGCGCTGTTTTTCCGATCCAATGCGTTTTGTTGATAGAAACAGGATGAATTTATCCATGTGAATAATAAAATCTCCGTATTATCGTGACGTCCCGATAATCATGATTATTTCGGCATAAACGAGAAAACGGCAAAAGACCTGGGACAAGTAGATAGAATGTAATATCCGGAAGGATCTAATGATAATAAGGGATTATATCGAAATTGGCTGAAAAGGCAATAATTTTTCCTTTAATCCCATCTAAACAGATACTTTGGATATAAGAACCAAAAACCTCAAAAGGGAGACGTCTCCCTAATCTATGTTGAACTAAACCGCTACGCGGAATAGAAGTAAAAGAAGTACTGCGCACCATTATTTGTGCTTTTCCTGCCGAGCTAAGGACATGCTGTCCAGGCTCAAAATAAACCATACTCAATTTTCATTCACTGTTTCATAATTGCCTTATCCCCGGAATGCGGGTGATTTTAATCAACCCCAGAAGAAAGGAAGGCAATTATGAGCAGCGAACTGAGGAAAAACTTCGAAAACTATCTGATTTTGAACCGTCGGGCGCTAAAAACACGGCAGGCTTACATCGGCGCTGTGGCCGGATTGGCCCGGCACTATAGGCAAGCCCCGGATACGCTGAACAATGAACAGATTCAGCAATATTTGCTCTATTTAATCCGGGAGCGTAAGCTTGAATGGAGCTCAATAAATGTAGCGTTTTGCGCACTATACTGCTTTTATTCTAAATTTCTTAAACGGCCAAAAACCCAGTTTTGCATTCCCCCGAGGCCGCGAACCAAAAAACTTCCCGAGATTTTGAGCCATGCGGAAGTATCAAAACTGATCAACGCGTGCAACAATCAGCGGGATCGAACCCTGTTGATGCTCACCTACGGATCCGGATTGCGGGTCAGTGAAGTGGTCAAGCTTAAACCCAGTCATATTGAAACCGATCGCATGCTGGTGCGTGTTGAACAGGCCAAGGGGCGCAAAGACCGCTATACCCTGCTTTCGCAAAAAGCACTTGAACAACTGCGCAACTATTGGACGTGCGCCATGACCGATCAATGGCTTTTTTGCCATCACTATCACCACCAGTTGCCGATGCCCACGGCCACTGCCCAAAAGATTTACTATCGCGTCAAAAAAGCAGCCGGTATCACTAAAGGCAAAGGCATTCATACGCTTCGGCACTGCTTTGCCACGCATCTGCTTGAACAAGGCATCGATATTTATCTGATCAAGCGGTTTTTGGGTCATGTGTGTATCCAGACCACCATGGTGTATCTGCACGTGGCGCCCAATCGTTTATCTGGAGTCAAAAGTCCGCTGGACAAGTTATAGAAAGGTGCCCTATGCCATGTCTGCCAATATAGAAGTGGCGGATGTGTTTTGCCGCCATGGCGATCAATATTGCCAAAACCACCGGATATCGGCTGAGCAGTTAAAGGTGCTCAATATGATCAAAATCTGTCGCACATCGGCTTTGGGGGGGCATTTGCAAAGGTGCGACAATTGCGGCTACCAGCGGCCAGCCTACAACTCGTGCCGCAACCGACACTGTCCAAAATGCCAACGCCTGGCCAAGGAAAAATGGCTCAATGCACGCAGGGCAGAACTGCTGGACTGCGGCTACTTTCATATCGTTTTTACCTTACCCCATGGACCCAACGCGCTGATCTTGGCCAACAAACGCACGCTGTTGTCCCAGTTGTTTAAAACAGCGGCCGAGACTCTCGCCTGCTTTGCCAAAGATCCCCAGTGGCGCCTTTGCGGCAAATTGGGTGTTATCGGTGTTTTGCACACCTGGTCCCAGACCCTGGTTGATCATTTTCATCTGCACTGTCTAGTGCCAGCCGGGGTACTGTCTTTTGATCAGACCCGCTGGAATAAAGCCCGGGGTAAGTATTTGTTCAGCAACCGGGCACTGGCCACAGCATTTAAAAACCGCTATATCAAACAGCTCATCAGCCTGTACAAGACCGGCAAGCTTGAGTTTGTCGGGGCCAGCGCAGCCTTGGCCAACGCCGACAGGTTCGGTTGTTTGATCCGCAGTCTGCGCAAAAACAAATGGATCGTGTATGCCAAGCGCCCCTTTGCAGGTCCCGAACAGGTGCTCGAATATCTTGGCGGATACACCCATCGGGTGGCCATATCCAATAACCGACTTAAATCATTGCAAAACGGTACTGTGACATTTAGCTACCGAGACCGGGCCGATGGAAACACCGTAAAGCTGATGAGCCTTGGCGCCATGGAGTTCATCCGCCGGTTTTTGCTCCATGTCTTGCCTGATGGGTTTGTCAAGATCCGATATTTTGGCTTTCTGGCCCACCGGAACAAAACACGCTGCATTAGCCTGATCCGCAAATTAATCGGTCAACGGGCTCAGCCGATACAAACGCTTAGTGAAACACCGGTTGAGATGATGCTGCGCCTGACCGGTGTGGACATTACCTGTTGTCCGCAGTGCAAAAAAGGAAAAATGGTGGCCGCAATGCCGCTTGCAAAGATAACCGCCGCCAATGGATAGGGGCACGGTTTTATGCCAAACCAGCAGAGACCGTGTCCGGCAAAAATAAGGTTGTTCGCACATCCGGGGCTGTCACGTATGCATTTGCAGCGACAAAGATCGGACAAGTGCGCCCATATATCCCACTCATGGCAGATCACAATGTATTGCGGAGCTTTTTAAATGCCTCAAACTGTCGTTACAGGGTATCCCCATCCATTTTTAGCGGGTCAGATCGTCACTTTCATCTTGTCTTTAGCCCTTGCCAACCATAACCGGCATCTATATAATCCCCATAACTTTGAGGCTGGTGCCGCAGACCTATACGCGACTCAGTTCAACAACGTTTTATCCATCATCCCTTAAAGTCTTGTTCCATCATTGCTCCAGCGAAAGGCTGGCCAATCAGCACTCTACACCGGTACGGCCTTGTCGGAATGACGGATAAAACGCTATTCGTTATGTTTGGTGAGTACTCGTATATGAAATCTGAAACCAATATCTATAAAACATTATTGTACGAAAAAATTGTTCAATTTACCTATGCCTTTAAACATGCGTCAAGAGAGCTTTTTTTTGATGAGGAGAAAGGACGGCTGATTCATGCTGGGGAATTCGGACGTCTTCGAGAGGTTGTAAGCAAAGGCTTCATTCGTCATGCAATCCCAAGAAGATTAGATATTGGTACAGGATTCGTAATGAACCATGCTGGTGATGTGAGTACTCAGGTCGATTTGATTGTTTACGACAAAAATGAGACGCCACTCGTTCAAGATTCAGAGAATCAATACTTTTATCCAGTTGAGACGGTTTGTGCTGTAGGAGAAGTGAAGTCGGTGTTGGGAAAAGACGAGTTTAAAAAGGCTATAAACAAACTCGCAAAAATAAAGGCATTGAGAGAACGAATAACCGAAATAGACACCCAAATTATTCGGACGAATACTCAAAGGAGTATTCCATCAAAATTTGATCCTATAACCAATGATTCAGATAGAATGTTTACCTTTCTGATATGTGAACGCTTTGATTTTGATTTGAAAAATATGGTGAATGAACTCAACTCCATGTATGAAAGTGTAATAGAGCCGAGAAACAAACACAATATGGTGCTCAGTATTGATGATGGCCTACTTCTCTATATGTTCCCGGGGCAGTCAGCTACAGGAACGGTAAAACATATGCCCGTCCCAGTAGTTAACAATCCTGAATTTCAAGTGCAAAAAAATGTATTTTTAGCGCGAGCGGAGGAAAATATAAATTATCATCTTCAAACATTTTGCACTTATTTATTTTCAAGAACCCAAAGTATTTCCATTTTATTGCCGGATCTTTCACACTATTTGGGCGTAGTTAATAAGGGCTCCTTTCAAATAGAGGGATAGGCATATAGAAAATCTTACATAACCCATAAGGATTGAGACGACCTGAAAGGTCGGGCTCAATCCAATGTTCATGAAGCCCGGTGATTAAGAGTGTATGGGTAAAGGTTTATTGATTTGCAGTAGAAAGACGAACGTTCAGAAGCAAATCATGATGATGTGTCGGGTCCGAAAGTTAAAAATAGGCAGAATTCCTTTTAAACTATTTGGTTTCGATCTTTGAAAAGTTGTGATTTTAGACACAAAGGACGCAGCACACCACCACGCCGGTAGCAAAAGGCGTCTGGCGGGAGAAGATGTAGTTGTCGGCTGCCGCCGGTTTATCTACCCGCCACCGCTGCGCAGCATCTGGTGCGGCAGAATTTGGAACTTAAAAGTTAGCGTTCCCTTTTTACAGTGTGGGCAGCAAAAAGGCGGCGGTATTTTCGGCTTGGGATTGGCCCTTGGCAATAGAAAATCAAAGGCCGCCTCAATTAAAAACGCGATCTTATTGCCTGGCTGCGAACAGTTGGCATTATACAGCCCGAAGTATCGCACTTTAACAAATCCTTTGGGCAGCACGTGCTTTAAGAATCGGGCGATAAAAGTCATCACGTCAAGGCTTGTTATGCGCAGCCTGGCCGAGTTTTTAACCCGGTATTTGAAGTAGACGCGGTTGTTGTCGACTTTTACGATGCGCCCATCGGATATGGCCACCTTGAACAGGTATCGGGACAGATAAGTCACGGTTCGCTGGCCGCTGCCAACGGGCCGGCAGTCGACATTAAAGCCTTGCTGCCAGACGATGTGCGGGACTTGATCATAAAGGCCGGCGGCTTTCATCAAATCGGCGAACTTAGCCTTGAACAGCTTGGACATGGCCCGGACCGGTAGCAAAAAGTCGATACGAGACGGTGTCCAGGTGTCGGTGGTATTGCAGTAGGCACCGCCGGCCACCACATAGTGGATATGGGGATGATACTGCAGCTGGCTGCCCCAGGTATGCAAGGCACCGAAAAAGCCCGGCAGATCCCCGCCGATATGGCCACCGTTTGCGGTCAGTGTTTTAATGGTCGCAGCCGAAGCTGTGAACATGGCATCGTAGGTCACGCGCTGGTGCCTGTAGATAAAGGGGCGCAGCTGTTCGGGCACGGTAAAAGTGACCATAAAATGATGGCCGGGCAGTTGGCCTTCGATGCGCCGGTTGAGCCACAGGTGCTGTTTGTGGTGCTGGCAGTTGGGACAGTGCCGGTTGCCGCAGGAACGAAAAACCGTATGATGCTGCTTGCACTGATCACATTCGAAGACGGCGATGCCAAAATACTTGCTGCGGCAGTTGCAAATGGCATTGATCGCTTTTCGTTGAATCACGGGCATGTTCAGAGCGTTTTGTCCGATATAGTCCGGGGCGAATCGATTTAGGATGGATTTAATCGTCGTCATGGCCGTCTCCTTTCATCAGGTTGTCGATAATCCCATAGGCGCGTTGGTGGCCCTGGGTGGTCAGGTGCAGATAGACCATGGTCGATGAAAGGCTGCGATGGCCCAGATATTGTTGGATGCGCCGGATATTGACGCCGGCTTCGAGCAGATGGGTGGCATAAGAATGGCGCAGCGTATGGACAGTGACGCGTTTTTAAACTTCAGTTGGACCAGAACACGACGTAAAGCACCGCGCACAGAAGAGCAGTCCATAGGCTTTGAGGCTGTTGCGCCCCGTTTGCCGCTATGGCCCAGACGAGGAAAAATCCAAGTGCTGTTGCGGTGGATGCGCCAGTAGTTGCGCAGCACGGCAAGGGTATGCCTGGGCAGGGGCACATAGCGATCTTTGGCCCCTTTACCTCGGTGGACATGGATACGCATACGCTGGCCGTCGATATCGGCCACCTGCAGGTGCAGCCCTTCATGGAGCCTGAGACCGCAAGTATAGACGACAGTCAGATAGGCTTTGTTTTGAGGGGTTTGAACCGTGTTGAGAATGGACCATATTTCGGCGAGGCTCAGCACCACCGGCAGGCTCTTAGGCCGCTTGGCATTGATCAGATCCAAGGTGTGCCAATCGTGTTTGAGCACATTGACAAAATAAAACTTGATGCCGCTGTAGCAGATGCGTAAAGTTGCAGCAGCCCATTTGTCGACATTTTTGCGATGCAGGAAATAATCTTGAAGTTCAAGTTCGGTAATTTTGTCCGGGTTTTTTGCGTAAAAATCAACGAGCATGCGCACCGCGCGAGTATAGCATTGCTGTGTACGCTCACTCATTCCGGCAAGTTGCAGGGCTCTCATGGACAGTTGGTAGTAGTCTTGACTCATAGCTTTCTCCTTTCATTTGAAGGGTTGATTGGATGGCGGTCCAATATAGAAAACTATGATCCAGGATCGGGAGTTTTTGCAACTTGTCGGATTTAATTACTTAGGCGGGCGCTATTGATGGCTTTTACTGCCGCGTAGCGGCTTACTTGAACCCATCACTGGTGCTGACCCGGCCAAAAAGCGGCCGGGCCGCACAGTGTATCGTTGAGCCTGTCGAAAAAGTAAAGTTTTACTCCTTTTTTAGTGAAAAAACGGACTGACTATGATATATAATATGTAGTAATCATAAGAAATACCCACCAAAGAGGCCCGAGATGGCAAAGCATCAACACTACGATTACAAACAGTCCGTTATTGAGCCAATCTTTTTAGAAGATCAATTAGTGCCCGGTACCTTAGAGTATGCAATTCATTATATCGTTGAAGAGCGTTTAAATATGAGTGTTTTCGATGCTCGGTATAATAATGATGCAACAGGGCGAAAGTCAATCGATCCAAAGTTGTTATTAAAGATTGTGCTCTATGGTTATTCACGCGGCATGATATCATCTCGCAGCCTGGAATACGCCTGTCAAAAAATAACGACCTTTATGGCGCTGGCCTGTAACAAGACCCCGGACCATAGTACCATCGCAGCGTTTGTGTCCTCTATTGATGAAGAGATAGAGGACTTGTTCACGATGGTATTAATGATTTGCCATGAAGAGGGGCTTTTAGGCGGCACTCATTTTAGCATTGATGGATTAAAGCTTTCGTCGAATGCATCCAAAGAATGGAGTGGCAAATTTGATGATTTAAAGAAAAAACAAGATGCTTTAAGGCGTAAAGTCAAACAAATTGTCAAAGAACACAAAATAACCGACAAAAAAGAACGCGGCAAATCGATAACTGATAAGAAACGTCTTGAAAAGCGGATTAAAAAGTTAACCCGGCAAGCTGATCGTATCGAAGAATTTTTATCAAACAATGATCCCAAGATAGGCTCTAAGGGTGATGAGATTCAAAGCAACGTAACGGATAATGAATCGGCAATAATGGCAACTTCCCATGGTGTCCAACAGGGCTATAATGCCAATGCAGTGGTTGACGATAAAAAACAGATAGTAACAAACGCTGAGGTGTTCGGCAGTGGTACAGATAGCAAGAATATGGGACCGATGCTTGAAGGAGCCAAAGAGAATCTTGAAGCCATTGGTTGGGATAAACCTCTGGAAGGCAAACAAGTCAGCGCCGATACAAGTTACTATAGTGTAGAGAATCTTAAAGCCTGTGAAAAAGAAAAGGTTGATGCCTATGTGCCGGATCAGCAGTTTCGTAAAAGAGATGTTCGTTTTAAAGATGCTGGCCGACATCGACGCTCAACAGATAAGCGTCATCTAAAGTATAAGTCCCAAAAGCGTTATTTTGATGTGAACGATTTCAAGCTAGATGATCGAACCGGCAAATTAATTTGTCCTGCCGGCCACGGTCTTTATGTAAAGAATCGGAATTTTATTACCGCAGACGGCTACAAAGCCATTGCTTATCAAGCGCCCAAAACAGCTTGCTGCGATTGCAAATTGCGTTCTAAATGTTTAAGAAATCCCAATACGGTATCAAGACAGGTCCACATATTTTATGGTCAGCGCCCAGCCAGTGTTACAGATAAGATGAGAGAAAAGATCGATACGCCTGAGGGTCGGAAGATATATGGAAGACGTATAGGGATTGTAGAACCAGTTTTTGGCAATATACGATCCTGCAAGAGAATGGATCGGTTTACCTTAAGAGGAAGAACCAAGGTGAATATCCAATGGAAGCTATACTGCCTTGTGCATAACATTGAAAAGATCCTGAATTATGGGGAAAGCTTTGCGGTCGCATAAAAGTGCAGGTGGAAAGGCAAGAAAAACGGATCAAAGGAACGAGATAGGGGGGGCAGATTAGCCGAAGCAACCATATTGAAGTTAATGAAAGAAGAAAATCAGGTTGAACTGATCCCATCTAAAAAGTAAAGTTGGTTAAAAACTTGTTTTTCGACAAACTCGTTATGTATAAATAAATATGAAACCTACTTTACCCAAAAAACCCTCTAGATCTCAATTAAAGAAACGTTTATGTAAATTACTTGTAGCTAGAAATGATTTTAAGGCTACTATTAGAACGTGCGACATAATTCTAAAAACTGTCAAGACTGTAGACGACACCATATACTACCCATTATTTACTGCAGCAATTATTTGCTATGCTCGTCCTTTTACAGACAACAAACCTTTCGGCAAACTTCCAAAAATATATGAAAAATTTGATAATAAGAAACATCAAGAAGGTCACGGAAAAATAATAAAAGCCCGAAATGAAATAGTTGCACATAGTGATATGCGTATAAAAAATTTTCAAATCATTCCACCAAACACTGTAGTTGAAAAAGATAAAAATGGAAAACCAAGAAAAAATGAAGAAATAATCACACGAGTAAATTATCATTTCTTTCCTCTTGCTGCTATTAAAGAAATACGAGAAATGACTTTTATACAAATATTGAAAACAGGAAACGAGATAAATGAATTATTAGATAAACTATATTTGAATAGAAAGCTCCCTAAAAAAGTATTCGATATTACAATTGATAATGGTCTCTAAAAATATAATAATACAAAAGCGTGTGCTGGGGACGGCGAGGAGCATGCCGCCCTAGACACGCGGCGTTCTTTTCAAAAAGGATAAACCAAATTCGAAAGAACAATCAAAGGTAATTCAGCTCTTAGAAGAAACCATAAGATTGGATAATCGATTAATAATATAGTAAAACTTACAGTTACAATCTCAAACAGACATGAATACCTATAACAATCTTGATCTCGAACGTTAATCAATCTTTACCATATTAATGGAGGAACTAAATGTTAACGCCATACGAATATTTATTCAAAATCAGACAAGAACTTTTTATTCATTGGGGCTTTTTCATTACAGTTACAATATCAACTATCGGTTTTTTACTTTTAAGGACTAAAGAAACCGTACCTTTACCTAAGCACCTAATCGCATGTATTTTTATTATTTTTAGTTTAATAATGATTTCCAGTTTCTGGAAAATTACAAGAGATTATAATATGTGTGCAAAAGATGTGAAAGTCGTATCGCAAATACAGAATTACCCAGATGATGGATTTATCAAGTTTACGGCTAACTATGACTATCGAAAGCTATTGATTGGGTGTTGTACTCAAATTTTTCTTATTTCGGCGGTAGTCATCATCCTGATTTATAAAATCTAAGAGCCCTTCAGGAGAAGGGCAATAGCCCCAATTAGAGGCAATAACAAAATTAAAAAGAACAAAACGCTTAAGCCGAACCGGGGATATAGCGACTTTTTCAAAGTCCTTAGGTTTTGAAAAAGTTTAGCTCTTACAACATCCCCGGCAATTTACCTCCGGTCGGCTGAGCTTTCCATTGGGTGTTGAATTTAAAGAACAAATGAATAAAGAATCTTACTCAAAAACGATCAATAATACGCTGATCACTCTTTTGGTAAATCATCTTTGGAAACTTGCGATAAGTGTGATCGCGCCTTTTGCAACATTCCTTCGGAGCGTGTCAATGAGCTATCGTAAGGCGGGCAAGTTGTTCGCCTCCCATGATTCGGTGAACCATTCTAAAAAGGAGTTTGCCAGGGGCCAGGCGCACAACAACACGGCAGAATCGTTCAATGCGAACTTGGAACGCGCGAAGCTGGGCGTTTTCCATTTTATGAGCAAGCAGCATTTGTCGCGCTATCTCCATGAAGACTGTTTTCGGTGGAACCATCGCCTCCCGGAGTTCAAAAAGGATAAAAAGGGATCACTGAAAATTGTTATGAAACCAATGCCGGTAATAATGATGCTACGCTCTATATTGGCAAAAGCACCTGGATGCCAGTTACGCTGAACCAAATGCGGTGGCAACCTAAATTTGAGTTACACAACTTAAAGCCTTTTTATTGGTTATAGGACATTGTCGGAGAAGAAGAAGCTCAAAAAATGGTTGATAAATCAATAAGGGATGGCAAGGAAATTCTGGAATATTTGGATTCTCTCGGAGTACCAGTTTTTGCTGTTCCCGGAAATTGGGATGTTCGTGAAATATCCATGCCTCAGAATGACAGAAACACAGAAGTATTTTATAAAATGATTTCAGGGTTGGAGAATGTAAAGGATATTCAACATAACATTATTGATTTCAGGGAGTTCCAAATTATAGGTCACGGAATAACAAGCGGACCTGAATATCCGCAATATGAGGAGGATTTAGACAGAGCAAAAAGGAAGGGTAATTTCGAAGAGATAAAGAAAGATTATGAGGAAGGGAAGGAGAAAGTGTTTTTATTATTTGAAAGCGCAGACAAACCTGTTATTTTTCTTTCACACAATGTTCCGTTTGATACAGGAGTGGATATGATAACATGGGAAGGTTCGCCGAGAAATGGACAGCATTTTGGTTCTCTGATTGCAAGAGAAGCCTGTGATAAATATCAGCCTGTTGTTTGTATAGGCGGACACATTCATGAGCATCATGATAAGGATATTTTAGGTAAAACAGTTGTTATCAATGCCGGTTTCGGTGCAGATGTTAACACTATTATAGAAGTGGAAGGCAGTTATATCAAAAGAATAGAGTTTCATAGAAATTAGTAACATTGCTATGACATAAAGCGAGAAATAATGGCATAACTTAAATTCAGCGGACCCAAAGGGCGGGCCGCTGATTAAACCGTGTGTGCCAGGCATGGCACAGAGCTAGTGGGGTGCAAGTCCCCATGCCAGGTATTAGTAGAGCCGAAGGCTAGGAGGAGGGCAAGGGCGCAGTCGTGAGGCTGTGTCTGGAGGAAGTCCAATACAAAAGCGCGGGGCGACGAAAAGGAACCGGATATGAGGTTTGGTACACTCGGGACCAATGGGCACGTGACCCGTATGCCCGGTGGTGTGGGAGGGAGGGGCCGTGAGGTCTCGGCCTATTCCGATTGGGGCTCATGGAATCAGGTTTTACAGTCAGCTATTAAATCATGAAGCATTCAAAGGTTGGATTTGAGATAGTTCCTTGCCGTAGCGCTGCGCTGAATTCCATAGGTCCCAAGAGTGCTGCACATTCAACCAGAATTCGGGCGAATTGCCGAAAAGACGGGACAATCTTAGCGCCATAGCTGGGCTGATAGCACGTCGTTCTCTTAAAATTTCATTTATGGTTTGGCGTGATACACCCAAGGCCTTGGCCATGGAAGTCGTGTTGAGATCATAGTCCGGCATGAAATCCTCTCTAAGCATTTCGCCGGGGTGAGTTGGGCTGATTTCTCGTTTTGATGTATTAGGGATAGCCATTGTTTTGATCCTTAATGGTAATCGGTAATCTCAACATCGTAGGCATCGCCTTCGATGAAACGGAAACAAATTCGCCATTGGTGCGAACATAGCTGTAATTTTTTTGCTTGAAATGAATACAATTTTGGGCCTAATCTATGTTATACCCCCAAAAAGGAAAACCAAATGACAATTCACTCATGGATTTTATATTTAACCTTTGTACTGGTTGCAACCGCAACACCAGGACCTGCAGTCCTGTTTATAACAACTAATTCAATGCTACATGGTTGGCAGAAAACTGTTTTTGCAGCATTTGGAAACATAGTTGGTCTATTTACTCTTGGAATAATTGCCATTACAGGGCTGGGGGCAATATTAAAAACATCTGTTGCCATTTACAGCGCTGTTAAATATTTGGGGGCTGCATATTTGATATTTCTCGGGATCAGAATGTTCTTTCAGGGGAAAAAGGAATTCAAGGAGTTAAATCCAATAACAAAGCCGGTAACCATTTCATCTCAAAAATTGTTTCTCCAAGCATTTGGGGTGGCGTTAAGTAACCCTAAAGCTATTGTGTTTTTAACAGCATTGTTTCCACAATTTATTGACATCGGAACACCTTTGATTCCACAGTTTTCAGTTCTTATTTTGACATTGATGGCTTTCTCATTTTCATTTTTATTGTTTTATTCAGTATTGGCACACCAAGCAAAAGGTTGGCTTAGCAAACCGGGGAGACAAGTAGCGCTTAATCGAACGAGTGGCACAATATTTATTGGTTTCGGTATGTTACTTGCCACATCAACGAACAAATAGTGGTATCAAGTCGATTAAGCCGACATATTTTCCGCTGTTGCTTCAAATTGGCCGCTTATTCAAGCGTTAACCATATGAAACAGAGATGAAAATAGAAAATGGCATCATATCAAATTGGAATGAAGAAAAAGGTTTTGGTTTCATAACTCCAAAATTAGGGGGCAAATCATTAAAATTATCTTTTAGAATCACATATTGGGTAACTGTCGTAGCAAATTGTGTTGCTCTATATTGGCTAATCACCCCAAAAGGTAGTATGTGGCTAAAAAGTGTTTTAAAAAATATAAATTTTGGTTAACCCATAAGGATTGAGACGACCTGAAAGGTCGGAGTCAATCCAATATTCATGAAGCCCGGGTTGTAAAGCATATATGGGTAAAGGTCTATAGATTTGCGGCCGGAAGGCGAAATTCAGAAGCAAATCATGATGACAATATCAATGCTAATACACGTGCGTTGAGTTCACGATCAAACGCGCCGTGCGTACCTGTGCACATTGGCTAGCTGCCGCAGGATCTGGTAGACAGTGAACTTTTCGGCCATGAACGCGGCGCATTTACTATCGCCGCGGGTCGACGTAAAGGCTGTTTTGAAACAGCTAACGGAGGAACGGTTTTTCTGGATGAGCTTGCCACCATTGACGAAAAGATGCAGATCAGCCTGCTCCGTCTGATTGAAAATTGTGAATTCAGTCGCATCGGCAGCCAAAAGAGCACATCAGTTGATGTGCGGGTAATTGCAGCATCAAACGCTGATCTTGTCGATGAAGTCCGTAGAGGAAAGTTCAGGCAAGACCTCTACTATCGGCTTGATGTGTTTCACATAACCATCCGAGTAGATACAAGTATTGAAAAGGTGGAAAAAGAACTTATCGCTCGTACGCTTGACCATACCGGGCACAACCGTACCCGAACCAGTGAAATTTTGGGCATTTCCCGCCGTTCACTCTTCAATAAGATCCAACGATACGATCTTTAATTAAGGCCATGCGTTTGAATTGGGCAGCTCGCGAGAAGCTAATCCCTTGTGAACAGATTCAAACAAATTGACAGTTTTGTGCTTACTTCATCTGATCCTATCGAAAAAGTCAGTCAGCTATTACAAGAAGAAGCTATCAGAAAGAATTTCCTGTGGTATTTGTCATGTACGACAGGAAATTCAAGCAGAGGTTTCAGGGTTATATACCAATAATCTGGTTATCCATTAAGCCAAAGTGATATTCATCCATATAACTTTGCAGATGCTCGGGCCCGAATCGGCCCTGGAAAGTTCCGAGCATCAACCTTTTAACCAACGAGGCGATCCTGTGAACACCAGGCAGGACGCTTTTTTTATCAACCGTTTTGGAAGCGACGGCTTTGTGGATAACCAGATTGCAGAATATCGGAAAAAGGCTCAAACCCCTGAGAAGACGTCCAGGGGTGGCAGGTTTTTCAAACGCTACGATATCAGATGCGGGGGAATGGGCATGTCCTTTTGCAGGACGTAAAGAGCATCAGTTCAATATCGGGATTGTGGGGGAGGGGTTCAGTCGACCATTCGAATCGACGTTGATGTTATTGATTATTTTAAGAATTTGGCAGAAGAAACCGGCGTTTAGTACCAAAATTTGATTTATTTATATTTGCGTGACTGCGTTCAGTCCAACCTTAAGCTTTCTTTTAACCGGCATCAGGAGAACGCTGAAACTTGTTTTTTGATTGGATTTCGGGTAATGTTCACAACCGGTCACTTTGTTCAGGAGAGGACGAAACAGTCCCTTTTGACTGAATCGTCAAATTCGGTCGGTCATATACCAACAAGTGTTCCGGGCCTGGAAATTAATCTTCAAAGTTTTCTATCGAATCCATTAGGTTAAAAGCTCGGTCCAAGGGCTGAGCAATTTCTGCAGGCATGATGTCAGAAGAGCGCATTTGGGATCGGTATAATGAGCCGGATTATTTTTCTGAATTGACAGTATGTTTGCGACATCAGCAAGAAAGGAAGGTTTCCCATGGCAGGAATCAACAAAGTGATTATTGTCGGCCGGTTGGGGCGGGATCCGGAGATGCGCTATACGCCCGACGGAACAGCCGTAGCCAATTTCAGCGTGGCCACTTCCGAGGAATGGAAAGACAAAAATACCGGGGAGAAAAAGGAACGCACCGAATGGCACCGCATTGTGGCCTGGCGCCGGCTGGGGGAGATCTGCGGCGAATATCTCTCCAAGGGGCGCCAGGTTTACGTGGAAGGCAAACTGCAGACACGCTCCTGGGAACAGGACGGCGTTAAACGCTATTCCACCGAGATCGTGGCCTCGGACATCCAGTTTCTTGGCGGACGCGAAGATACCGGCGGCGGCCGTCCGGCGGCGCGCGGCCAGTCGGCGGACCCGGGTTACCCCGAACCCCCCATGGCCAATACCCAGGACGACGATATTCCGTTTTAGGGTACCCTTAGCCTTTTAACCATCATACTTCCGGTAACGACAAAAAAGCCCCTGTTCATAGGGGCTTTTTGTCTTTTTGGGCCGAACTCGAATCCAATGCCCGAACCCTTGGCGCTTCGATACCGCAATTGCACCGGCGGTGTGGGCGGGCATGGATGACGGCCATTTTTATGATGGTGCCGCGCATCTCTGGTCCATTTGAAATACTTCCATCATAATGGAATGGTCGATCATGCTGACCCCCTGGGAGAGGGCATCCACCATATCCCGGTCATTCCATCCCAGGTCCCGCAGGGTTTGGATGTCCTGCGGGGTGACCGATTTTGGCGCTTTGAGCGCCTTGATGACGAAGGCCAGCATGGCGTTTTCGTTTTCTTCCAGCAGGGATTTGGAAGGGTCGGCTTCGACATTGATGAGGTCTTGCTCGGTCAGTCCCTGTTTTTTCAGCAGGGCGCGATTGAAGTCCGTGCAGAAGGGATAGTCCAGGGTTCGGGCGGCCAGGTAGCGGATGTGGGCCAGCAGGGAAAAACTGAGGCTCGGATGCCTGGACAGGTATTGAATTCTTTTGAACTGAAGTTCAAACAGGGTCGGACTGACGCTCATCATCTCCAGGGGTTTGGGGATGGTCCCGATATTTTGCATGAACATCTCGTACGCTTTCTTGACGACGCCTTCAGCCTCTTGCGGCGGGACCGTGTGGATTAATGCCATTCGGGGCTCCTTTCTTCAAACCGGGTTGGGGGGAAAATAGGGGAATCAACGGGTTGGAAAATAGGTTATTTTATAGTATAAGTAAAATTAATTATTATTATAAAAACAATAAGGATATCTGATTGAATATGGGCTGCCTCGAAATCAAGCATCTGCGTATGATCCGCGCTATCGCCGAAACAGAAAATATCACCAAGGCGGCCCGGCGGCTGTTCATTTCCCAGTCGGGGCTGAGTCAGCAGTTGAAGGATATTGAAGGCAAGCTGGGTGCGGACCTGTTTTTCCGCACGCGCAAGAAGATGGTGCCGACCCCCATGGGCAAGCAGTTGATCAAAACAGCGGCCGGCGTCCTAGTAACTGTGGATGATGCCGAATTGGAAATCGCCAGGGCGGTATCCGGGGAAAAAGGGGAGCTTAAAGTGGGGACCCAGTGTATCTTCTGCTATAAGTGGCTGCCCCATGTGATGAAGCAGTTTCAGGCCAAATTTCCGGGGGTCGATTTCGAGATCGGCAATTCCGTCAACCCGGCCGAAGACCTGGCATCCAAAAGATTCGACATTGTCATTACCGGCGCCCGGGGTGACGACGAGCACTGCACTTACACCCCCCTGTTTGAAGACCAACTGGTCTGCATCATGCCGTCGGGCCACCCCCTGAGCGCCATGGATTTTGTCCGGCTGCAGGACTTCAGCCGCTATAAACTCATCTCCCACGCCGAACGGGAGCTGAATAAATTCTACCAGTTCATTTTGAAGCCCAAGGGGATAGAACCGCAGCGGCTCATGCCGGTGGGCGCCCCGCACGCGATTGTATCCATGGTGGCGGCCGGTTTCGGTATCAGTGTTTTTCCGGCCTGGGCGGTCCGCACCACCCTGGCGTCTAACGGCATCTGTGCGCGCCCCATCACCCGGCGCGGCCTGCCCCTGACGTGGAACGCCGTTTTCCTGCCCGGCGCCAACATGCCGGTGTTCCAGAATGAATTTATCCAGATTGTGGGCAACCTGAACGCCGCCGACATCGCGGCCATCCCCGATGGTTGCCCCGGCACCGCCTGACCTGCCCATACGGCATTGCCGCAGCACGCCGGAGAAAGGCGGCTGCAGGCGGTTCATCGAAACGATGCCGCCGGCCCGATGGTCAGCGATTCGCCTTGCGGTAGCCCAACTGGTCCAGGGCGATGATCCATTTGCAGATATTGGCCGAGCCCTCCACCATGGTGTAGGTGGGCACATCCCGGTAGAGCCGGGCCACCGGGTACTCGGTGGAGTAGCCGTAGGCCCCGAGAATGCGCATGGCGTAGTTGGCGCAGCGGGTGGCTGTTTCTCCGGCGAAGTACTTGGCCATGGCCACATCTTTGCCGTTGTTCAACTGGCCCTGGTCTTTGGCCCAGGCGGCCTTGTACACCAGCAGGCGGGCGGCTTCCACTTCAGTGGCCATCTGGGCGATCAAGTCCTGGTTCATCTGGAACTGGCCGATGGGTTTGCCGAACTGTTTGCGCGTGTTGCAGTATTTTGTGGCCTCGTCGAGGCAGGCCTGGGCCACCCCCACGGCGCCGGCTGCCGCCGAAAGGCGGGTCTGGTTGAGGGAGCCGAACAGGATTTTGGCGCCGTCGCCGGGCCGGCCGAGGATATTGTCTTTGGGCACCCGGGTGCCGTCGAGGAAGATCTCGCCGGTGGGGGATGAGAAAGATCCCATTTTATCCAGGGCGGTGGTTTTGACGCCGTTGAAATTTTTCAGTTCCACCACGAAGGCGGACAGTCCCCTGGAGCCTGCCGCCTTATCGGTGTAGGCGTAGTAGACAATGGCATCGGCCACCGAGGCATTGGAGATCCAGGTTTTGGATCCGTTGAGCAGCCAGTGGTCCCCCATGTCCCGGGCCGTGGAATCCATGGCCATGACATCGGAGCCCGCATCGGGCTCGGTGATGCCGAAGCCGCCCACATATTCGGCGCTGACCAGCTTGGGGATGTATTTTTCACAGAGCGCTTCGCTGCCATAGGTATAGATGGTAAACGCGCATCCCAGGGTCTGCATATTGATCTGCACCCGCAGGGAGCTGGAGACCCGTGCGATCTCTTCGGTGACGATCATGGCGGCCACCCAGCCCATATCGTCGCCGTCGTACTTTTCCGGGATGACGGTCCCGAAAAAGCCGAGTTCTCCCATGGGCAGCATGGCCTCTTTATACGGGAAGTAATGTTTGGCGTCCCACTCGTCCACGTTGGGGGCCAGCTTTTTCCTGGCAAATTCCCTGACCGCCTTGCGCAGCATTTCCAGATCTTTGGGCAGTGAAAAATCCACAATATCCTCCTAATGGGTAATGTCCGGCCGGCGGCTCGGCCTGCCGGCCCGTGCGTTCCGGAACAATGTCGTCATGTCGTTTCGGGTATCACCGTGCGCACCACTGCTGCAGCGGATGCGTAGATGCTTGTATTGAACCGCAATTTCAAAGCGGTGTCCAGCATTTCCATGGACAAGGCACGCTTTTCTCCGGCCAGCACCCCGAGGGATGCCAGGGCCCAGTCCTGTGCCTTGATTTTTTTCCCCTTGAAGTCCACCTCGATGACGGCTGCGGGATTCGGGGGCAATGTCACGCCCGCGGCCTTGATAATCAGCGTCTGCGGGGACAGCCGGGCAAACAGGGCCTGGCGGCGATTGACGCCTTCCGGCGCCAATGCAAGAACCACCGTGGGATTTTCAATGCCGGTATAGTCGATGGGGGTTTCGGACAGGATGATTTCGCTGACCGAGTGTCCCCGCATAACGGTGATGGGGTAGTCGTTTTTCTGGGTGGCGTGGCAGCCGGCGGCGGCACCGGCCAGGCAGAGCAGCTCTCCTGCGGTGATGACGCGCTGGCCGGCGCTGCCCAGCAGCACGATTTCCTGGCGGTCCCTGTTCGGCGCGCTGCAGGTGATGTCGATGTTCACAGGGGGCGAGGGCTGGGCCAGGCTTGCGGCCTCCCGGCGATACGCTTTGCCGTACTCCATGCGCTGGTTGGCGGACTGGACACCGGTCATCTCCGGCAGCCGGGCCAGATCGGCGTCGATGGCCTTGGGGGTCAATGGGTTGCTGCGGGTGTAGCGCCCCGGGCAAATTCCCCAAATATCCAGCAGGGAGAAGCCGTCAAAGGCGATGGCCGCCTTCAGTTTGTCCACCAGTTCGCGGTCGTAGGTCGAAATGCGGGTCAAATGGCCTGCGCCGGCCGCCTCGGCCACCCGGCAGATGTCCAGGGGTTTTTCCAGTTTGTTCAGGAAACCGGATGCCACCCGGGCATTTGGAGGCGTAGTGGAAGAGCACTGGCCGCCGGTCATGCCGTAGTTGAAATTGTTGAGAACCAGCAGGGTCAGGTCGATATTCCGCCGGCAGGTGCTCAGCACATGGGCGCCGCCAATGCCGAGGCCGCCGTCTCCCATGGTCACGATGACGGTTAATTCCGGCCGGGCCATCTTGATGCCGGTGGCGTAGGTCAGGGCCCGCCCGTGCAGTCCGTGAAACGCGTGGGTGTTGAAAAAGGTGTCAAACAGACCGGAGCAGCCGATATCGGAGACGATGACGACCTGCTCGCCGCTGATCCCCATGCCGGTCAGGGCTTGATCCAGGGCCTGCAGGACGCGGTCGTGGGAGCAGCCGGGGCAGAAAACCGGCGGGCGGTTGCCGTTGAGCAGACTATCCATTTTCAATTACCTCCTGGATCCGGGCGGGCTGGATCAAGTCACCGTTCATCTGCCCCAGAAAATCGACGGTTTTGTCCGGCAGTACGCGTTGGATTTCCCGGACATACTGTCCGAGATTCATTTCGGCCACCACAACCCGTTTATAAGGGGCGGCCGCCTTGCGTATGGCTTCTTCGGGAACGGGCCACAGGGTTTTGAGAACCAGCAGGGATGCGGGATGCCGGGCGGCGGCTCTCTGGACGGCGGACCTGGCCGCCCGGGCGGTGACGCCGTACGTGATGACCAGCGTATCGGCCCCCGATGAAATATGTTCTTCAAAGTAGGAGAAGGCAGAGACAGCCCCCTGGATTTTGCCGTACAGGCGGTCTTGCATACGGGCGATTTGTTCAGGGTCGGTGGTGATATATCCATCCGCTCCGTGGGTCGAAGAGGTCTGGCGACCGAGTTGCGCGTCGCCGATGGCGCGGAAACCGGGGACCGCCTCATGTTCCTGAACCCCGAAGGGCAGGTTGGGTCCGTTGGCGGCGGCCGGCCGGCGCTCGACGATGCGGGGCCGTTTCAGCAGATCCGGGTCGAAGGTTTCACGGGTCATGGAAATTTCTTTGTTGGCGGCGAGAAATACCGGGCAGCGATACTGTTCCGCCAGGTTGAAGGCCTGCATGGTGAGTGTAAAGCAGTCCCCGATGTCCACCGGCGCCAGTACGATCACCGGCAGCCCGCCGGAGTTTCCCCACTGCAAAAACTGGATGTCTCCGTCGGCGCCTTTGGTCGCCGAGCCGGTGGATGGCCCCAGGCGCTGAACGTCCACGATGACAATGGGGATTTCACTTCCGATGGCAAATGAAATGTGCTCGCTGTACAGGCTTATTCCGGGGCCCGACGTGGCGGTCATCACTTTTTTGCCGGCCATTGCCGCGCCGAGGCAGAAGCCCATGGAGGCGATTTCGTCCTCGCCCTGAAGACAGACCCCGCCGCTGGGCGGCAGCAGCTTGAGCATTGTGTTGTATATGGTGGTGGCCGGCGTGATGGGATAGCCGGCAAAAAAATTACAGCCTGCCGCCACGGCGCCCCGGGCGATGGCTTCGTTGCCCTCCATCAATGTGAATCCCATGCCAACTCCTTCTTTGATTTAAAATTTGATCAAATTTATGATCATATTAATCGTGTAGTGGAGCTGCCGCCGGAAGTCAAACGATTTTTGCGCCGTTTGCCGCTGGACCTATAATCGCATCAATTCAAAGACGTGACAGCAGCACGGGGATGAGAACGGACACCGCCGCCCAGAAGACGAATTTTATCGTTCCGCATAATTCCCTGGGGCAGGGCGCCGGGACGGGTTTCCGGCGATGGCTGCAATGGGGGACGCTTGAATCCGCCGGCGACAAAATATAGACAAGGAAATGAATCCATTTTGACTGGGTAAAGGCCATAGGTGATCCCCCCCCCGCTTTTGCAGATGGTGTGTTCCCGGTCTGCCCATGCCCGGTCATGGTCTATAGCCCGGCAAAGGCATTATTGTCGGCCCGGATCAAATCAGTGACCCGTATTGACTTTCTACAAAAAGCTTTATAATAAGTAAAATTAAACTTAATAAACATTAGGGAAACTTATGCTAACGCTACCTGATTTCAACCGCCTTAAAGTCTTCTACTATATTTATTCAAGCCAAAGCATTGTTGCCGCCGCAGAAAGGCTGAACATCACCCGCTCTGCGGTGAGCCAGCACCTCAAGAAACTGGAGGGCGAAATCAAGATCCAGCTTTTTTCGCGGATGCATCGGCGACTGGTGCCAACCATGGCAGCGGACCGTTTGTTTGCCATCATTGAGCCGTTTTTGGAGGAACTGCAGTCCGGATTGAACGTCATCAAGCAGGCAAAGGTGCGTCCCAGCGGGCCACTGCGGGTCGGTGCACCGGTTGAGTTCGGGAAGGCCTATTTTCCGGGTATTTTCGCTCTGTTTCGAAAACAATATCCCGAAGTGACGTTTTTTCTGGAACTGGGCGACCCGGACGTTTTGTTGGCGGGTTTGGTCCACGGAACATTGGATTTTGCTCTGGTGGACGGCTTCCTGGCGAGAAATCGATTCCAAGGCGAACTCGGCGCTTACGGCATTGACCCCATCATCGATGAAGAAGTCATTCTGGCGTGTTCAAGGGACTATCGCGACACTGTATTGGGGGATGATTTTTCCTTTGAGAATTTAATGGCCCACGATTTTATCGCCTACCAGCCAAAGGCGCCGGCCCTGAAGGGATGGTTCCGGCACCATTTCGACAAATATACCGTCAATCCGAGAATCGTGCTGATTGTGGACAGCGTGCAGGCGGTGATCGAGGCGGTCCGGAAGGGGATGGGCATGGGCGTCATTGCATCCCATCTGGCTTATGAGGAGATATCCGCCGGCACTATCGTGCCGGTGACCACCCGGCGTCCGGCGATCATCAATCGTATTTCACTGGTGCAGTTACAGGACAAAGTGCCCAGCTTGACCGAAAAGACTTTTCAGGCCTATTTTAAGGCGGCTGTGAAAGAGGCGGGAATGTTGAAAAAATTTTGCAGCGTCTAGGCGGCGCCATCGATAAGCGGCCGGCTCCCTAAGGGAGCGGCCGCTTTGCAGCGCCATAATATTATTAAGGTTTCTTGTCTTCGTCGATCTTGTCTTGATCCTTGCTGCCTTTTTCGCTTGTGGCATTTTTAAAGTTGCGGATCGCTTTTCCAAAGCCGTCACCAATTTGGGGCAATTTGCCTGCGCCGAATATGATCAGAATGATCACCAGAATAATAATCAACTCCGGCATTCCCAATCCACCAAACATATTATCCTCCTGCCTATTCCGTTGTTTGCGTGCGCAATAGACCCGGTCAGTGGCTGCTGTCACCATCGGGCTTGAGTTCTTCCAAGAGTTGCCGGAATTCTTTGGACTGCATGTACTGGTCAATGGCGCCTTGATATTCAATCCAGGTTTGCCAGACCTTGTTCCAGGCATGGTTGTACCAATAATCCTTTTTGCCGCCTTTGCCCTGCAGCCGATCGATGTATTCGATGTACTCTTCGGCACAGCTGTCGCAGAAATTATACGGTACACGCACACTGCCTCGGGCGCGTGTGTGTTCCGGCCCGACGCTGGTGCCGCACCGTTCGCATTTCGAGGCGCAGTGGGTGCATTGGAACACTTTGCGGACGGCGAGGATTTTGCGTTTGCGTGCCAGGGCGGAGCGCTGCTGCGAGGAGAGCTTCAACTTGTCGTCCAGCGATATGATTTTGCTCATTATGCCCTCAGCCGGCCAAAAGATGCGGTGCACATTTAAAACAAAACTATAGCATTCGGCCATTGGGGTGTCAATCAGGGAGTCGCAAAGGATACACGGGAATTGCACCTTCGGCAATAACCGGCAAGGTCAATGGACGCGGCCGCGGCCCGGCAAGGACTGGAGCGCTTGTGTTGCCGGGGCGGTCATGGTAATGGTTCTTGCCGTGCGGTGAATCCGAATGCGCCTTTTTGCGAAAACGATACACGCCGCGGCATATCAACACCAAAGGAAGAAATCGATGCCCAGCAAATTTCAGCCTCGCGGCCTGGCCATGCTCATCGGCAGCCAGCCGCTCACGGACTATCAGGAAGCCACCCGGCTGGTTCTGGAGCAGACGCCCCAGATTCCCAACTGGGTGCAGCTGCCGGTGTATCCCCGAGAGGGGATGGTCAACCAGTTTGTGGACGGCCTGCCCGGACTGGCCGGGAGTGCGGCGCACAAGTATGTTGACACGCAGGATCCAGGGTTTGACGATCAAATGCTTGCGTTTTTCGAAGCGTATCTGCAGGCCACCGAACAGGGCGCAGGATTGAGCGGGGATTCCCGGTTCGCTTTGACGCACGAGGCCGCGCCGGGCTTTTTCAGCCTGCTCCGGGCCCTCGAGACACCCCCGCATGATCTGGCCGCCGTAAAGGGACAGATTACGGGTCCGGTTACTTTTTGCACGGGCCTGCATGACCATGAAAAACGGGCGATATTTTACCATGATGCCCTTCGTGACGCAGCCGTCAAACTGCTGGCCCTCAAAGCGGCCTGGCAGGCGAGGATGCTGGCCAGGGCCGACAAGCCGGTCATTGTCTTTATCGACGAACCGGCCCTTGCCGGCTATGGTTCGTCTGAATTCATCAGCATTTCCAGGGAAGATATCATGGCCTGCCTGCAGGAGGTGATCGCCGCCATACAAGGGCAGGGCGCCATGGCCGGCATTCACGTCTGCGCCAATACGGACTGGTCTTTGCTGCTGGAATCCACCGTGGATATTATCAACTTTGATGCCCACGGCTATTTCGACAAATTCGTGCTTTATGGCGATCAGATCAGGTCCTTTATGGCTTCCGGCCGTTTTCTGGCCTGGGGACTCGTTCCGACGCTCATCGCCGAGCAAATCGAAGCGGCCACAGTGGATTCCCTCTGGCGGGACTGGTCCGCGAAGAGCCGTCAACTGGCCGACCTGGGTATTTCCTGCGATGCGGTGCTGGCACAATCTTTTATAACGCCGGCTTGCGGAACGGGCGCATTGACCCCGGCTCTGAGCCAAAAGGTGATTGAATTGACCAGCGCATTGTCCAGGCGCATCCGCCAGGCGGGCCGATAACGATGGTTCATACGATTCATGCCCCGACGGGGGGATCGTGGGGCCTAATTGCGGATGATCGCTCCGCAGAGAAATTGAGGTAATTTCCGATGACGCAAAAATCCTTTACCGGCTCCACACAATACGTCCTGGATGCCGAACTGTCCCAGATAATCAACGTTTCCATGGCGCTGGAGATGCCCCTGCTGCTCAAAGGGGAGCCCGGCACCGGCAAAACCATGCTGGGCCACGCCATTGCCCAGAGTTTGGATATGCCCCTGATCGTTTTGAACGTCAAATCGAGCATGAAGCTGGTGGAGGCGCTCTACCAATACGACACGCTGACCCGGCTCAATGACAGCCGGTTCGGCGACAGCCGGCGGGATGTCAGCGATATCGAGGCCTACATCAAGATGGGCAAGATCGGACAGGCTTTTACGGCCCAGCGGCGTACGGTGCTGCTCATCGACGAGATCGACAAGGCCGATACCGATTTTCAGGACGATATGCTGGATGTGCTCGATCAGATGGCCTTTGACATCATCGAAATCGACAAGACCATCCAGGCCAGACACCGTCCGGTGATCATCATTACCTCCAACGCCAAAAAGGATCTTTCCGATCCGTTTCTGGGACGCTGCAATTTCCACCACATCGCTTTTCCCGACCCCAAGATGATGCGCAAGATCATTGGGGTGCACTTTCCGGATATTAACGAAGCCCTGGCGGAAAAAGCCATTGCCGCTTTCTACCGCCTGCGCCAGATGGACGGTGTGGAAAAGCGGCCGGCCACCCGCGAGTTGATCAACTGGATCCGGGCGCTTCAGACCGATCCTGATTTCAACCCCAAGCAGCTATCCAAAAACGATCTTCCCTTTCTGGGCGTGCTGTTTAAAAAGAGCCGTGATTACCAGCTGGCCGGAGAGCAGGTTCAGGGACGGTCACGGTATTAAATTGCGCGATGGGTGAACCCGTATAAACCATGTTTATCGACTTCTTTTATAAGCTCAAAGATCACGGCGTGCCGGTGACGCCGACGGCCTTTCTGACATTGCACCGGGCCATGGCCCGGGGGCTGATTCTTACTTTGAACGATTTTTACACCGCTTCGCGGTCCATTCTGGTCAAGAGCGAACGCTACTTCGATCTGTATGATCAGGTGTTTGCCCACCATTTTGAAGGCGCCGAACTGCCCGATCTGACCGGCGTGGAACTGGAGGAACTGGCGCAAAGCCTGCTGGAGCAGTGGCTGCAGGACCCCAAAGCCATTGCCGATGCGTTGGGGGTGGACGCAGCCGACCTGCAGAAGATGACCCCCGATGAGTTGATCGACTATTTCAAGGAACGCCTGAAGGACCAGACCGAACGCCACGACGGCGGCAACCGCTGGATCGGCACCGGGGGAACATCGCCGGTGGGCCATTCCGGGTTTCATCCCGGCGGCATGCGGGTGGGCGGCATGTCGCGCAACAAATCGGCAGTAAAGGTGGCCATGGAGCGGCGCTACAAGGATTACTCCCTCCAGGGGCCGCTGACCCGCTCCATGATGGGAGAGGCACTCAAGCGGCTGCGCCATCTGCGGCCCGCCGGTCCCAAAGACCAGGTCAATGTGGACGAAACCATCTACCAGACCATGAAGCATGCCGGAGAGATCGAGATCATTTTCGAGAGCAGTCTCAAAGACCGCCTGAAGGTGATTCTGGCCATCGACAACGGCGGCTGGTCCATGGACCCGTATATCCCGGTGGTCCAGGCCCTCTTCGACTATTCCCGGGCCCAGTTCAAAGAATTGACCACACTGTTTTTCCACAACACCGTCTACGACACCCTCTGGGAGGATCCGGCCCGCTACAGAAAACCGCGCCCCCTTCGGGATTTCGTGCGCCTGGATCCGGATACCCGTCTGATTTTCGTGGGGGATGCCAGTATGGCGCCTTACGAACTCATGTCCCAGGACGGCTCCATCCACATTGCCGTGCGCAGCGGCAGGCCCAGCATCGAATGCCTCCGGTTCCTGGCCGAGACCTTTAAACATTCGGTCTGGCTCAACCCCATTGCCCAGTACCAGTGGAACTACACCCGCACCATCGGAATGATCGCCCAGATATTTCCCATGTTCGAGCTTTCCATCGACGGGCTGGAAAAGGCCGTGGCGTATCTGATGCGCAAATAGCTAAATTCCCATCCAGGCCGCCCCGAAAACCCCGGCGGAATCGCCCAGTTTGTTTTTGAGGACGGGTGTTTCGATATGTTCATGAAAGGCGTAGGCGCGCACGCGGTCCAGGCCGGCGGTGTACAACTCATCGATGTTGGAGAGCCCCCCGCCCAGGACCACGGCATCGGGGTCCAGGATAGAGATCAGGCCGCCCAGACACCGGCCGTAATCTTCCAGGAATTGTTCGAAAACCGCGCGGCACGTCTCGTCCCCGTCCCGGTATCCTCGGGTAATCTGCTCCATCTTCAGGGGGCGGCCGAACAGACGATGATACGCTTTTTCCACACCGCCGCCGCTGATCTTGGTCTCCACGCATCCCCGTTTTCCGCAGTAGCAGAGGGCTCCGGCGGGATCTACGCCAAAGTGGCCCCATTCGCCCGCGATGCGGTGCCTGCCGCTGTGTATCCTGCCATTGATGCAAATCCCGCCGCCGCAGCCGGTGCCCATGATGACGCCGAATACCAGCCCGTAGCCTTTTCCGGCGCCATTTAAAGACTCGGCCAGGGTGAAGCAGTTGGCATCGTTTTCCATGGCCACCGGTTGTCCCAATCCACGCTCCAGATCCTTTTGAAAATGCCGGCCGATGAGGCTGGTGGTATTGGCGTTCTGGACTCTGGTGGTTCGCGGATCGATGGTGCCCGGAATGCCGATGCCGACGGTGCAGGGTGAAGAGCCTCCGGGGCTGTTGCGGGCCGTCCGGATCATTTCCACGACCTGGTTCAGGATGTCCCTGTATTCAACGCCGGCATCTTCATGCCGGGGTGTCGGTCTGCGCTCGCGGTGCACGGGCCGGCCGTCGGGAGCGAGAAGGATGGATTCGGTTTTGGTGCCGCCCAGATCGATGCCCAGGCGATAAGGTGCTTGGTTCATGTCACGCCTTTCGATGAAAGGGGATGTTTACGGGCATAGTATCATAATGGGTAATGAAATTACATGCCATCTATGATATGAATGGCCTGTCTGGCAAAACCGCCCCCGTCGGCCGGGCACCGGCGGCGGACAACGCCAATTCCATTGTAACCTTGGGCTTGGTGCTGGTTCATTACAGACGACCACCACACTTTCTTGTCCCGGCGATAACCCATAAATGACTTGGAGGGCACCCATGAACTTGCTTCGAACGCTGTGGATTGTGTTTTGTGTCCTGGGCGTTTCGGTTGCCCATGGCATGGCGGCTGAAAACGCCCAGACCCTGACTTTTACCGATGCCATCGCTTCGGCACTGAAGTACAATCCCCAGGTGCTTGCCGCCCGGCGCAATGCGGAGGCCGCAGTTTCTCAGGTGACCACAGCCCGTTCCCCCATGCTTCCCCAGGTTTATCTTGCCGAGACCTTCAATCGTACCAACAGCCCCCTGTGGGCCTTCGGGACCAAACTGAATCAGGGCATCATCGAGAGTTCGGATTTCAGTCCCGACAAACTGAATTCACCGGATGCCATCAATAACTTCAATACAGCGCTCCAGCTCTCCTGGATGCTCTACGACGGCGGTGGGACACATATCGGCTGGCAGCAGGCGCAGCAGGCCGTGGAGGTGGCCCGCATGGAGCTGTTGCGCACCGAGCAGCAGGCGATTGCCCAGGCGGCCAAAGCCTACGTGGGACTGCTGCTGGCCGTAGAGAGCCAGCAGGTGGTCATCAAGTCCCTGGATACCGCCCATGCCCATTTAAAGCTGGTGCAGGACCGGTTTCGCAGCGGTGTTTCGGTTAAATCCGACGTGTTGCGGGCCCAGGTGCGCATTGGCGATCTGGAGCAGCAGCGTTTGATGGCCCGCAGCCAGGTGCAGGTGGCCCAGGCGATGCTGCATGCGGCGATGGGGCAGTCGGATGGCGGCCCCCTGAATCCGCTGACTCCTTTCCGGCGCTGCATTGCCCCGGCCGATGATCTGCAGGTGTGGATCGATCGCGCCCTGGACCAACGCCCCGATCTCAAACAGGTCGGCGTGCAGGAGACCATTGCCGAAAAGGGCATTGCCCGGGCCCGGGCCGGGCACTATCCCACGGTGGCCCTGCAGGGCAGCTATGAAATCAACTCCGAAGACTTTGACGACACCCATGACAATTACAGTGTCGGGGCGGTGGTGCGCGTCAACCTTTACAGCGGCGATCGCATTTCCTCACAGGCCGCCTCCGCTGCGGCCATGGCGGCCAGGATCAAAGCCATGAGAAAAGGGATGGAACTCGGGGTGCGGGTCGAAATCCAGCGCGCTTTTTACCAGGCCCAAAGCGCATGGGAAAGCATTGCTGTGGCCAGCCAGGCGGTGGAACAGGCTGAAGAGGGCCTGCGCATTGTGGGCAACCGCTATGGCAGCGGCCTGCTTACCATCGTCGATCTGCTCGATGCCGAGGTGGCCCTGCAGCAAGCCCATACCCGGCACTTCAGGGCCCTGCATGATTATAAAGTCGCGCGGATTGAACTGGCCCTGGCGTCCGGCACGATCAGCCAGGATTTCAAATGATGTTTCAAATTGTCGTCATGCCGGATACGGTCCGGCATCCGTTGAATGTCCGGAGAGTGCCGGCACTCTCAATACCGATTCAAGCCTGTCGTTAAACTATTTTATGGGGTTAATGATGAAATCCAAGACAATCGCTTTTAGCTTAGTTCTTTTGTTCTTCGTCTTTTTGGCCGGCTGCGGCGAAAAGATCGAACCCGGGACCACACCCAAGGGCGAAGTCGCCGTTATCAAGGCACCGGTGCGTACGGCCGCGGTGACCCAGCAGCCATATCTTTACGAGGCCGTGGGAACCGTTACGGCCCGAACCGCCAGCACCGTCTCCAGCAAGCTCATGGGGGTGGTGCGTGCCGTCCATGTCCAGGAAGGGGACCGCGTGCGCAAAGGGGACCTGCTGGTGACCATCGATCAGCGTCAGGTCAGAGCCCAACTGGAAAACGCCCAGGCCAATTTAAAAGTGGCCGAAAAGGAGTACCGGCGGTACCAGCAGTTGCTCAAGGAGCAATCCGCTTCCCAGCAGGAATTTGATCGCGCCGAAGCCCAGTACCGACAAGCCCAGGCGGCAGTGGCCGCAGCTCAGGTGGGGCAAAAAGACGCCTTCGTGAGGGCGCCCTACGACGGACGCGTGGTGGCAAAAATGATTAACCCGGGAGATCTGGCCTCACCGGGGACGCCCTTTCTGAACCTGGAGCAGGCGGGTTTGTACAACACCGAACTGGTTCTGCCCGAACGCTATATCCAGGCGGTGAAGGAGGGCATGGACGTCAAGGTGGTGGTGCCGGCACTGAACCATGCGGAATTTTCGGGCAATGTGGCCCGCATTGCGCCATCGGCCGATGCCCGCAGCCGCTCGTTCTGGATCAAGGTGCACATGCCCGCCGGTGCGGGGCTCAAGTCCGGCATGTTTGCCCGGGTTTTTATTCCGCTGGGCGGAACCGGCATGCTGCTCGTACCCCGGCTGGCCATTGCCAACCAGGGCCAATTGGACGGGGTGTATTTGTTGGATGACAATCAAATTGCGCATTTCCGGCTGGTCCGGACCGGACAGATTGTGGGCGATCAAGTGGAGATCCTGTCCGGTATGAATGCGGGCCAGCGTTACGTTACCGCCATTCCGTTGCAGATGCGGGACGGCATGCGGGTGGAAAGCGAGAGCTAATGTTGAACGGTTTTTTCAATGGAGTCCATAATGCATAATCCAATCGGTGCCGCCGGCAAAATCGCCCATTTTTTTATTGATTCCAAGCTGACCCCGCTGGTGATCATCGCCTCCCTGCTTCTGGGTATTGCCGCTGTCATAGCACTGCCCCGGGAAGAGGAGCCTCAGATCATCGTGCCCATGATCGACATCTTCGTCCGGATGCCCGGCGCGGATGCCAAGGAGGTGGAGCAGCGCATCACCAGCCCCATGGAAAAGCTGCTCTGGGAAATACCCGGTGTGGAATACGTCTACACCACATCCAGTCCCGGAATGAGTATGGCCGTAGTGCGGTTCTACGTGGGCCAGGACGAAGAAGCGTCCATCGTGCGGCTGCAGTCCAAGCTGACGGCCAACTTCGACCGCATCCCCTGGGCGGCCAGTCCGCCGTTGATCAAACCGCGCTATATTGACGACGTGCCCATTCTCGCGTTGACGTTCTGGTCGGAGGAAAGCGACCGCTACATGCTGCGGCGGGTAGCGGCGGAAGTCGAGACCGTCATCAAGCGTGAACCCAATGTTTCCATCACCGAATTGATCGGCGATGCCCAGCGTCAGGTTCAGGTGCTTTTCGACCCGGTTCGGCTGGCTTCGGTGGGGATCGATCTGGAACAGGCGGCCATGATGCTGCAGGCATCCAACCAGGAGGCCGATGCGGGCGCCTATCCGTCTCAGGATGGCCGCGTGACCGTCCATGTAGGCGGGTTTCTCAAGACCATGGACGACGTGCAGCGCGTGGTGCTGGGTATCCACAGCGGCCGCCCGGTCTATGTCCAGGATGTGGCCGCCATCATCGACGGTCCTGCGGACCCGGAGCAGTATACTTTTTTCGGAACGGGACCGGCGGCAGAGGACAAGTCCATTGAAAAAAAGGGCCGCTTTCCGGCCATCACGCTCACCGTGGCCAAGCGCAAGGGAACCAATGCCATTGCCGTTGCCGAGAAGGTGCTGCACCGTATCGAAGATGTGCGCGGGTCCATTCTGCCGGACAATATTCAGATGACGGTGACCCGCCACTACGGCGAAACCGCCAAGGAAAAGTCCAATGAGCTGCTCTACCATATGGCCATTGCCGTTTTTTCGGTGACCCTGCTGATCTGGCTGACCCTGGGACACCGGGAATCCGGGGTGGTGGCCCTGGCGATTCCGGTCACCCTGGCGCTGACCATGGCGACCTTTTATTTTCACGGGTACACCCTCAACCGGATCACTTTGTTTGCCTTGATCTTTTCCATCGGGATACTGGTGGATGACGCCATCGTCGTTGTGGAAAACGTGGTGCGCCACAACCATCTGCCGGAGAACAAGGGCCGCAATCGGTTTACTGTGGCCATCGAGGCGGTGGACGAAGTGGGCAACCCCACCATCCTTGCGACCCTGGCGGTGATTGCCGCCATATTGCCCATGGCGTTCGTCGGTGGATTGATGGGGCCCTATATGCGCCCCATTCCGGTGGGTGCGTCCGCCGCCATGGTGTTTTCCCTGCTGGTGGCTTTTATCGTCACGCCATGGGCAGCGGTGCGCCTGCTCAAACCCGGAAAACACAGCCAGGCGTCCCATGAAACGAGCCAGGAAGATTGGAGCACACGGCTTTACCGCAAAGTGATGAACCCTTTGATCCACAGCGGCCCGTGGCGCTGGGGGTTTCTGGCGGGCGTGGTTTTGCTGCTGCTGCTGGCCTGTGCCATGGTGGGTGTCGGGCTGGTGCGGGTTAAAATGCTGCCCTTTGACAACAAGAGCGAATTCCAGGTGATCATCGATATGCCCGAGGCGGCCACCCTGGAGGCCACCACCGCTGCAGCCCAGGAGATGGGGGACTACTTGTCCACCGTGAATGAAGTGACCGATTATCAGATTTACACAGGCGCCAGCGGCCCGTTTAATTTCAATGGGCTGGTGCGCCATTACGATTTGCGCCGGCAGCCGTTTCAGGCCGATATCCAGGTCAACCTGGCAGGAAAAGGGCGTCGCAAGGACCAGAGCCATGCCATTGCCAAACGGGTGCGCCCGGAGCTGCTGAAAATAGCCAACCGATACGGCGCCCGCATCAAAGTGGCGGAAGTGCCTCCCGGTCCGCCGGTGTTGTCCACCCTGGTGGCCGAGATTTACGGCCCCGACTATGAGCGTCAGCGCCAGATCGCCGCCCAGATCATGAAAGTACTGGAAGAGACGCCCGGTGTGGTGGATGTGGACTGGTTCATGGAAGAGGACTCCCCCCGCTATCAATTGGTGGTCGACCGCGAAAAAGCCGCTCTGCACGGCATTACGCCCTACCAGATCAGCAGCACACTCACTTTGGCCATGAGCGGCCGTCAGGTGGGGCTGCTGCATCAGTCCCGGGAGAGAGAGGATGTCCCGGTCATTTTGAAACTGCCCCTGGCCGACCGTGCCGGGGTCGGGCGGCTGGAGAGCATCAAGATGCAGGCGGCCGACGGCAGCCTGGTTCCGCTTTCCTCTCTTGTAAAGGCGGAGCCTACTCCTTCGGACAAGAGCATCTACCATAAAAATCTGATGCCGGTGGTTTACGTCACCGGCGATGTGGCCGGCGTCAAGGAGAGCCCGGTTTACGCCATTTTAGAGATGCGCAAAAAGATAGCGGCTATCGAATTGCCCGAAGGCTACGGCATCGAGCAGCATACCGCCAGTCTGCCCAACAGCGACCGGAAGTATTCCATGAAGTGGGACGGCGAATGGCATATTACCTACGAAGTATTCCGGGACATGGGCATCGCCTTTGCCGTCGTGCTGGTGCTGATCTTTGTTCTGGTGGTAGGCTGGTTCCAGTCGTTTACCACACCCATGGTGATCATGGTGGCCATTCCTTTTTCGCTCATCGGGATCCTGCCGGCCCACTGGGCCATGGGCGCATTTTTTACGGCCACCTCCATGATCGGCTTCATTGCCGGTGCCGGCATCGTGGTCCGCAACTCCATTATCCTGGTGGATTTCATCGAACTTCGGATCAGGGAGGGGCATCCCCTGGATCAGGCCGTCGTGGATGCCGGAGCGGTAAGGTTCCGGCCCATGATGCTCACAGCCGCCGCGGTGGTGGTGGGCGCATCGGTGATTCTCTTCGACCCCATTTTCCAGGGGTTGGCCATATCCCTGATGGCCGGCGAGATTGCCTCGCTGCTGTTCTCCCGGATGACCGTTCCCATTTTATATTATATGGACAAGCGTTGGGAATTGGCCCACGGCCACAGCATCGGCGGGCATGCGACCGAAGCAGAGGAGTAGTCCGCAAGAGAAGAAGCACGCCGTGCTGCTTTAATGGAGCCTTGAAATGATTATCAAACAGCTTGAAATGGGTTATATGGACAACTTCAGCTATCTGGTGGGCTGTGAAAAAACCAGGCAGGCTTTGGTTGTCGACCCCGGCCCCGATGTGGAATACATCGTTGCGGAAGCGCAAAAAGAGGGACTGGAAATTGTCCTGATCGTCAACACCCACGGCCACGGCGACCATACCGCCGGCAATGCCGGCCTCAAAGCCCGGACCGGTGCGAAAATCGTCATCCACAAGCTGGATGCCGACGGCTACCCCGGTGCAGACCACTTTCTTTTCGAAGAAGATACATTGCAGTTGGGCGACATCACATTGGATGTCATTCATACCCCCGGACATACCCCCGGCGGCATCTGTCTCCATGCCCAGGGCAATCTGTTCACCGGCGACACCCTGTTCGTGGGCGACAGCGGCCGAACCGATCTGGCCGGCGGCCATCGGCCCACCCTGGGGGCCTCCATCCGCCGGCTGATGATGTTTCCGGAGCATACCATTGTCTGGCCGGGGCATGACTATGGGCCCACGCCCTCTTCCACCCTCGGCTGGGAAAAGCGGAACAATGTCAACCGCAAGGAGTATGGATACGATGTGCCGGCATAACGCAGACGCTCTGCCCAATGGCCGGTATTATCTTGTCTTCACGGTAAATCGCGGATGAACCGGAGGACCTGAATGCTGGTCCGGACGCCCCTCAAGACCCGGCGGCTATGCCTTAAACTGCAGTCCCTGAACGATTTCGATGGCTACTTCGCCATGAGCAAGGATCCTTTTGTCATGCGCTATATTGGCGACGGCAGTGTGTTTCACTGGACCCGTGCCGTGGCGATGGAGAAATTTAAAGCCCAGCTGGACATACAGGCGGGCAGCGAACTGGGTGCCCTGGCGGTATACACCCGCGACAGCCAGCGTTACCTCGGCTGGTGCGCCGTAGCCCCTTCCCGTTTTCTCGATGGCATCGAATTGGGCTATCGCTACTGCCGGGCGGCATGGGGGTGCGGCTATGCCACCGAAGCGGCTGCGGCCCTTCTTGGTGAAGTCTACCGCGCTTCCGATTTCAGCCGGATCCTGGCCTGCGCCCACCCGCAAAACAGGGCCAGCATCAACGTTTTGCACAAGCTTGGCTTTTCATTGGCCTACACCAAGCCCAGCCGGGCTGCAGGGGGCCGCATTCCAGTGTATTTCATTGAACGGGAAACATTTTGCCCGTCATTGTAGGCACGCACCGCGCGTATTGGAGATTTTCCTGCACGGCGCAACAACCGGGTGCCGGAGGGGGGCATTTTTGCTTCTTCGGGTTTGCTCCCGGGCAGGGAAAAGCAAAATGTCGAGCGCAGCCAATGGATGGAAGGCAGGCCCATTGGCCGTCTTCGGAAGAATTTAAAGCGCTGCCATGACCCCGCGTACCAAAATCATGCAACACCCCATGAGAAGCATCATGAAAGATAACCACCAAGCTTTTCGAACCATTTTTCGCCTCTTCGCTGCAACCGGTGAACCCGGATCTCGCATATGTCCAGCGCTGTCCGGAATTAAATGCACATTCTAGCGGCATCGTTGCGGTTTGAAAAAGCAAGGGGCATACCATGACCGGCGCAAGCCGGCTATTTTTATGCGTTTATAATCAAAAAATATATAAAAACAATATGTTATAATTTAGTCTGGTTTTCCTGCGGTTTCAGCATGACAATCGAAGGGCAATGGGGTATGAAAAAAAGTACATAGCCCGGGCCATGTTTTCTAAACCCGGCTGCCCATATTGTGTAATTAATTACCCAATAACCCCTTGATTTTGTCGCCGACCCCTTTGAGCTCTTTCTGTGCATCTTCGCTCAGGCTGTCGGTATTCAATTTCAAGCCTTTCAACTGGTCGCTGAATGCGCTCATCACATCAGGGGAATTGATCTTTTTAGACAATTCATCAAAAATCACTTTAAAGGCTTCTTCGGGTTTGAGTCCGCCTTTTTTCTCTCCGATATCCGTCAGGTGAATTTCGGGCAGTGCCGTGCTGATGGATTTGTTTTGATCCAGAAGGGAGGCGGCCAGATTGACCTTGCCGTTTTTCAAAAGAAAATCCTTGATGATAATTTTTTTTCCGCTGTTCGCGTTTTTTGCTCCGGAAGCCGGTTTGGGCGCCGCACTGCTTCGGCCGCCGCGGATATTGTTGAGGATCGCCTGGAAATTATCGGTCTTAGCGGTTTTTTCATAGGTGAGCTGGGGACTGATGACTTCAATTCGGTCGATGATAATGGTGTCTCCGGTCAATCAATTTTTTCATGATCCCTCCCTGTCAACAAGTTCACCGGCGCATAAATCCCTGCACCACCCAGTATATCAGCCAGACGATCAATACGGGCCCCAACCCCATGTAGAGAAAGGAAACCATATTTCCCTTCCAGGGCTGCATGACGGCGGCTACGATCAGCGGGTAGACGGCGGAAGCGGCCAGGGCGGCCCGCCTCCCGCCGGAGATCCGCTTTTTCTGAAAAACCAGGCGGGGCGGCGGCTTCTGAGGATTCATGATTCGCGGAATGAAAATCACCGCCAGAACAATAGCTGAAATGATCAATATTTCCTGGTAACCCGGCATCCGGCTTCCTTTGTTCCATTAGCAACAAACCGCCCGTATCTATAGCCGGACTGAACAATTTTCTCAAGGGTATCCCACATAAAACCGGATCTTGGGCAAAGCGGCGCAGGGAATATCATCGGCTTCCGGCGGCAACACATTCGCGGCTGCCCGAATGTCGGACATCCTCAAAACCTCATTATACCCAAAAAACAATACGATCTGTCGATTCAGGCCGGCAAATCAAAAATTCTACATGGCCCGTATTGCCCTTCCGGACCAGAGGGGCTATTCTGGATGAGAAAAACCGGAAGGCGTCCACCGGGGACGGAGCACCGGGGACGTAGGACGAAGCAACGGGGCAACGGGGACGTATATCAGGTTATAAGTTAATCGAAGATTAACTTATAACCTGATATACGTCCCCAGGGACATGGATCATACGTCCCCAGGGAAAAACAGCAGGAGGCAGCATATGGCCAGAGTACGCAACGAAGCCCGGTCCGGCTCGGGTCACCCCGTATTGTCGTCTCTTCCCCCCCAGCGCGCCCGAAAAGGCAAGATTGTCAGCGCGCAAGAGGCCGTGCGCATTATCCGGGATGGCGATACGGTTGCAACGGGAGGCTTTGTGGGGACCGGTTTTGCCGAAGATATTGCCGTGGCGCTGGAGGCTTATTTTCTGCAGACCGGACGACCCAGGGATTTAACGCTGGTTTACGCTGCCGGCCAGGGGGATGGCGCCGAACGCGGACTGAATCACCTGGCCCATGAAGGCCTTGTCAAGCGGGTGATCGGGGGGCACTGGGGGCTGGTCCCGAAGCTTCAAAAACTCGCTTTTGAGAATAAAATCGAGGCCTATAACCTGCCCCAGGGCGTGATTTCGCACATGTATCGCGACAGCGCGGCCAAAAAGCCCCGGACCATCACGTCGGTGGGGCTGGGAACATTCGTCGATCCGCTCAACGGCGGCGGGAAGATCAATGACCGGACTGTGGATGAGATTGTCGAACGGGTGAGCTTCGATGGCAATGACTATCTGGCCTACAGGACCTTTCCCATCCATGTGGCCATCCTGCGGGGAACCACGGCCGACTGTGACGGCAATATCACCATGGAGAAGGAGGCCCTGACGCTGGAGTCTTTGGCTATTGCCACGGCGGCCCGCAATTCCAATGGTTTTGTTATCGTCCAGGTGGAGCGCATTGCCGACCGCGGCACGCTGAGCAGCCGCCAGGTCAAAATTCCCGGCATTCTGGTGGATTGCGTCGTGCAGGCGGCCCCCGAAAATCATTGGCAGACATTCGGTACCCCTTACAATCCGGCGTACAGTGGTGAAATCAGGGTGCCGGTGCAGTCCCTTGCCCCCCTGGAACTGGATGCGCGGAAAGTCATCGCCCGGCGGGCGGCATTCGAACTCAAACCCAACAGCGTGGTGAACCTGGGCATCGGCATGCCCGAAGGCGTTTCCAACATTGCCAACGAAGAGAAGATACTGGATTTGATTACCCTGACGGCTGAACCCGGGGTCATTGGCGGACTGCCCGCCGGCGGCCTCGATTTCGGCGCGGCCACCAATACCGAGGCCCTCATCGACCAACCGGCACAATTTGATTTTTACGACGGCGGCGGTCTGGACATGGCTTTTCTGGGGCTGGCCCAGGCCGACCAGGCGGGCAATTTGAACGTCAGCAAATTCGGCCCCAGACTGGTCGGCGCCGGCGGATTTATCAACATCAGCCAGAATGCTCAGAAAGTGGTTTTCATGGGGACATTTACGGCCGGCGGGCTGGATGTGAAGATCGCCAACCGTCGGCTGGAGGTGTTACAGGAAGGCAAGGTCCGAAAATTTATCAGGCAGGTGGAGCACGTCACGTTCAGCGGCAAATTCGCCGTTCAAAAGCGCCAGCCGGTGCTGTTTGTGACGGAGCGCTGCGTATTTGCTTTGACCGAGGCGGGAATGGAACTGATCGAGATCGCTCCGGGAATTGATCTGCAGACCCAGATTCTGGCTTATATGGATTTTGAACCGGTGATGCGGCAGACACCGGCCCGCATGGATGAACGCATTTTTATGCCGGCGCCCATGGGTCTGAAATCCGATCTCGTTCAAATTCCGCTTGCGGAAAGGCTGGTCTACGATGCCGGAAGCAATCTTTTTTTCGTCAATTTTGAAGGTTTTGCCGTCCGGCAGGCCAACATTGTCGATGCCGTAGAAAAAGCGGTGAGCGATGTTCTGACCCCTGTGGGGGGAAAGGTTTACACCATCGTCAATTATGACAATTTCGAGATCGCACCGGAGCTGGTGGATGACTACACGGCAATGGTAAAGCGCTTGACCGATCGTTTTTACAGCGGTGTCACCCGGTATACCACCAGCGCATTTTTGCGCATGAAAATCGGTGACGCCCTGAAAAACCGCGGTGTGGCGCCCCATATCTACGAGAGCCAGGAAGAGGCCCGCAGGGCGCTGGTAAACGTTTGACGGTCGATAAATCCAATAAATGGTCCCGGACATAACGGGTCATTTTTCAAGCAGATCGGAGACCGCCATCTTCACCGTATCAGTAATCTTTAAGATAATTCAGACAAGACGCATGTTCTATTTAATAGCGTCAGTATGGCTACTCAGATTTTGCGCCTGCTTCCTGTCTTGCCTTTTACCATTTCGGGGGGTGGGCGGAAATGGCCTTATTGCTTTGGAAAAATCATCTGAAAGATAGAACCCAAACCTTTCTTTGACTGGAATTTTAGTCTGCCGTTTAATTTTTCGACAAATTTTTGCACCATCGGCAAGCCCAGGCCAGTGCCATTGGTTCCTTTGGTCGAATAAAAAAGTTCGAGCACCTTGCCCTTTTTTTGAGGATCGATCCCGCATCCATTGTCGGCGACACTGACAATCAAATACTGTTCTTTGCGCACGGCGGTGCTGATTCGTATGCGACCCTTTTTCTTCTCTCTTACGGCATCGACGGCGTTTAAAACGAGGTTGGACAGGGCGCGCTGCAATTGAATCTGATCCATTTCCCACACAGGGTTTTTGTCCGACAATAGAAATTCGAATTTCAAACGATCCTGGGATAGGCTGTCTTCAAAGGATTGACGATTCTGCCAAATCAGCTTATTGATGTCCACCGGCTTTATATGCAGTTCGTCTTCTTTTACATATGCCAGCATGTCGTTGGACAGTTTGCTGATACCCGAGAAGCTGTGCTGAACCCACTGCCATTTCTTGATTATTTCCGGGTAGTTCTTTTTTTTGATATGCAGCTCCATCAGCTGTGCTGCGCCCTGATTGAGCGCCATCAAATTTTTGATATTGTGTGCCAGATTGCTGACTGTCAAACCGATTGCAGCCATGCGTTCATTTCTGAGCAACTTTTTTTGCAGCTGGAGATTGTCTATATTCAAGGCCAATTCATTGGCCACAGCCGATGCAAATACGGCGTCGTCTTTGGTGAACGGGTTCAACAGGTTGTTGGCTTGGGCATAGAGAAGGCCGATTACATGCGTCTTTCCGGTTATCGGCACACAGATGATCGATCGCAGATCATGAACCCGGATGGAGTCCGAATCCTGAAATCTTTGATCGGCGCTGAGATCCTGGCTGACCAGGGTGACTTTTTCTGAAAACACCCAGTTAAACACAGTGTGGCTCACGGGGATTTTACTGCCGTCGATGTGCTGTGGGTCCCGCAATTTACAGCAGACGACAGTGAAGGGATCATCCGATAAGGCTTTTGTTGCGACCAGAACGCATTCAGATGCCGGTATCGCTTCCATAATCAGTTCGAGCCCCTGATCGTATATGGCATCGATTTTATGGGTGCCGCGCAGGCTTTCGCTCAACTGGTAGAGCAAGGACATGCGTGTGTGCGCCAACCGGTCAGGCTGCGGCCCCCCATAAGGCTGGCCGATTGCGGACTGCAGGAATCCTCGCGCTGCGGTATCTGCATTTTGGGCCCAAAGATCAGACAAGTCGATCTCTTCAAGGCTGATCGCTATCGTATCTGTGGCTTCATTGGAAGGTTCGGCTAAGAGTTCTTCCATGGCCTCGGGCTGCAACAAGAATAGAAATGCTCGATTGCCGATGCTGATTTTATCATGGTTGTTGAGGGGGGTCTTTTGGATGCGATTGCCGTTCACAAACGTTCCATTTTGAGAATCCAGGTCTTCTATCGAAAAATGTCTGTTTTCGCAATGGATACAAGCATGTCGGCGTGAAATGAGCTTGTCGGCGATCTGAATACCGCCGTCAAGTCCTCTTCCGATAAAGGTTTGCTGCGCCTCTATCCGAACGGGCCTGGCAAAGGATTCGATTGGATAGGGAACCAGATAAGCCCTGTGATCTATGGATATTGCCGTTTTCAAGGGGACCTTTTATCGACTTAAAGAATCAGCGCCATAAGAAGATCGATCCAGCGGCGGTTCAATTTTTCAGGCCATGGTTTTTCATCGGTAGGATTGTAACGGACATGGGGAACTTAAACAAGAAAATTATGTAATATGTTGATTTAACTGATCAAGAAAGTGGCCGCCAATGGCCGGGCACCTCGCGCCCGGCCATTGGCGGAGTATCGATCTACTGGGCAAAGCTGGTCATTCCGCCTTTCAGAATGGCCACGTCAGTATACCCGTTGTTTTTTAAGAATCGAGCAGCGAGAAGAGCCCGTTTGCCGTTGTGATCCATGACTACAACGCGTTTGTTCAGCCGTGTCGGAATTTTCTTATATTTTTTCGAAAAATAGGCCAGCGGGATCTTGTGAAAATACTTTTTAAAGTAGCTGTCGGGTTCGGCTTTCATTTCTGCACTCAGGTACTTGCTGAAGTATCCCAGGCTATACATTTTCGGGATTCTGATATCAACGATGCAATCCTTGCCGATGGCGGCTCTGAATTGGTCTTTGGTCAATTCAGAAATGACGGCAGGGGGAAGCTTTCATATTGCCTCCTAAGATGCGTTGCTGACAGGATCATCGTGCGTCGGATATTGACCGTCGTGGTGGAGCCTTGTGCTCACACGGCCGATGGGGTGTGCAATGCATGGGGAAAAAGCAAAAAGACAGCCGGCGGCAGTGAAACTGCCACCGGCTGTCGAAGCCTGACGCAAAGGCGATCCATTCAGTTTTCGCTGGAGATCAGGAAACAGAAGTCGGTCTTCATTTGCAGCGGTGGAAAGGGAACGCGAGATACAGGGCAGTTGAACAGCGCCTGATGGTCATGATTTCAACGGTATCGCAGGGTCAGCATAGTGATCGGTTTCGCCCGGTTCATAGTATCCGTGCCGTTTCGCCTTTACTTCAGTAGCTGCCTTTGGGTCGAAGCTTTTGCGGCAGGCCGTCTGATGCCGGAAGAGTCCAGGCTCAAGCATCGCTCTGCGTCCGGCGGCGATATTACAGTCTGATGGACAAGAACAACCGCGCCGCTTCGCCCCAAAAGGCTTGGTCAATACAAGAGCAATGGCTGTGCCAGATTCGCATATAAAGAATTTAATCTAATATTACAATCAGTTACGAAATACTGGGGGAATCCATGACCGGAAGGGTTGGGGCATTTGACTGAGCCAAACCACCCACTTTGGGGGAAATGACCAAATTCGAGAGGGTTGCCGCTTAAGTAAAATCCGGGCCCGCAGGCCCGGAATCATCAGGATTTTTTTTCAGGATTGAGCAGCTTGTCCAGCTGCTTTTGATCGTTTTCAACTTTGCTTTTGGCCAAAAAGAAGGCGTATTCGCTGTGTGATGAGACGGCCGGATATTCAAGGGCATCATCGCTTTGCCTGGCAAAAACCGATACACGATGAGTTTTATCGGCGGTTTTGAATTCCACCGTCCAGAGGGCGTCTTTCAGGGCTGGCTTGGCGTCGTCTTGCATGTAGTCACTGCATTTGAGCAGGGCAAAGTCCCGCAGCAGGCGGGTGACCGCCGATTGATCCACTGCGTTTCCCTGCGAGTCCTGCCACTGAGTTTGGGGGCTCGCCTGGGCCGGTTGCTGATTGTCCGGATTCTGGCCGGCCGGGGTTTCGATTTTGACCAGGGTAATCTGCTGCGCGCCCTTTTCAATGTGAACCGATACGATATCGTCTTTTTCAAATGCCAGGACGGTTTCATCGCGCAGCTCATCCACGGTGACATCGAAGGTGTCGTGAATTCGGCCGCGGGCATGGTACACTCTGGGGTCCTGGCCCAGCCGCACAAAGCTGTGCTGGTTGGTGGGGGCGCCACGGCCTACATCGAAATTGCGCTGTTCATCGTTTCCGGCAAATGCACGCACGTTGACCTTTTTGTCATCGGTGAGGTCATAGCGGTCATAATTGCCCGATTCGGAAACCAGGGCGCTGATTTTCAGGTCCGCCGCGGCATTGACAAGATTTCTGGCCTTGATGCCGTCGGCGGGATAGGCCTTTGGGCCCACAAACCAGCTGTCGTCCTTTTTGGTGAGCTCGATGGTTGAATCGCCTTTTTTCAGGACAATGCGGTCGATGGCCTTGCTGTCTACCGTGGCGACCTGCGGCAGCTCGAAATGGGTGCGATCCCTGGACCGCATGGCCAGATACAGGGACAAGCCGATGATGATGAGCAGAAGGACAATGTATTCTTTTTTAAATTTCATAGCGAACCTCAAAATCGTCTGTGTGTAATTCAACCCTGGAACATGGCCTGGATTTTTTTCCTGCGGCTATGACGCCGGCCCCAGACAATCAGGCCCAATATCACAACCAGAACCGGCAGACCCGCGATATTAACCGTTTTGATGATCGTTTTGGCGGCTGCGCCGGTTTCTTTAAGTGGATTAAAGGATTGCTCCTTGCTTCGCATGGCTGCGATGTCGGCCCGCCCGTTAAGGGCGTCGATCATATTGAGGATAAACATGCTGTTGGTGCTGTTACCCTGCTCATCCAGCAGTTGGTCTTTGATCATTTCGGAGGAAGCCACCACCAGAATCCTGGTTTGCGGACTCTGCTCGCGGAAAATGCCTTTGCCGCTGATCTTGGACAGATCCGGCTTTGCCTCTTCGGCCGGTTTTGCATCTTCCTGCGCATTGTCCCCTTCCTTGCCATCCTTGGGTTCGGCCGGTTTTTCAGGCATGGGTTTTCCCTTGAAATAACTGGAAAAAGAGCCTTCCAGCAGATAGGCCAGGGGCAGGCTGTGCATCTCTTTGTCTGAGGCCGGCGGTTGCAGGAACATGGGGTTGAGGGTGATCCGGTCTCGCATTTCCCAGGATCGGTTGGAGGATGCAAACAGTTGATAGGCAGTGATCTTCTGGTCGTCGATGCGCTGCTGGTCCAGTTCCAGCGGAGATATTTTAACGGTAATGAGGCCTTTGATGTTGCGCATGTAATCCAGATCTTTGTTTATGTGTTCGTTCTGGATAATGGGGGCAAAGTAAATCGGCTGATCGCCGCCGCCCTGTTGCGGCGGCCTTCTCTGACGGTAGCAGTTTTCGTCCAGTACCAGGGATTGTTTAATGCGGACCCCATAATGGCTGAGCAATTGCTCAAGGCCGGTATCCATGGGGATATAGCTGGGCATCTGGTTGGCCATAAAGGGCTGCTGTCCTGCCGGCCGGATTTCCTTAAAGGCGTCGGCAAAGACGGCCAGGCTGGTGCCGTGCATCAGGGCCTGGTCGATCTGGTAAAGGGCATAGTCCGACAGTTTTTCGGTGGGGCGTGCAATGACCAGGCACTTAAGCTGCTCGGGTATTCGCTCGTCCTTTATATTAATGGGTTTGAGCGAGTAGGTTTTGTTGACCAGTGCGCTGAATACACCCAGGGTTTCCTGGCTGCGGGGTCCCATGGGTATCGTTTCCAGGGTACCGAAATCGGCCAGGTAACCCACATCTTCGTTAATATTCACCAGCCGTTCCAGGTTTGCGTTGATTTGTTCTTCCACGGCGGACACTTCGGCCAGTTGATACTGGGTACCGAAAATGGGCAGGCGCAGGACCTGCAAAAGGGGAATGACGCGTATCTTTTCCTTGTATTGGAGCAGCAGGCCGATGAGACCCCTGCCTGGGGCGACATTGGCATTTTCGATGGCCGGCCAGGACAGCTCCATAACATCGATGTCGGCCAAAGCTTTGGCGGCACCGGGGTCACTGCTGGGATCGATATAGCTGAATTCCAGACGATTGTAGGTTTTTGGGTTCAATTGTTTGACAATGTCGCGGATCTTGTCGGGGTAGCTGTCGAGTTGTTTGATTCCCATGTAGGGCGCCACGCCGTAAATCGACGAAGAGAGCACCAGTTTGACCTGTACCTTTTCTTTCAGATTGAGAAGGGCGCTCACCTTGTTGTTGAGCTTCTGGATAGCGGTGGTCAGTTTGTATTCCAGTCCGTCGGTGGAGGTGATGGTGGGAATGCGCTCGATGATGTCCCCGTGAATCAGAACCAGCCCCATGTAGGCCTGCTTGAATTTGACTTCGTCCTCTTCGACGATTTGGATCTGAACCGGATTTATGCCATAATCCCGCGCCATTTCGCGGTTCTCGCCGCTATCCTGGCCGCTGATGCCCTCCGTTTCCGGGCTGACATTGTAGAAGCGGTAGTTGAAGTAGTTGTTGCCGTTAAGGGCATACTCTTTGAGCATGTCCTGCAGATAGCGCTCGGTGGTATTGTGGGGCGCCGGCAGGTCTTTGGTGAAAAAAACCTTTATAGTGAGCGGCTCGGACAGGGTCGAGACCACTTCCTTGCTGACTTTGGAGAGCGAATAGATTTTGTTGTTGGTCAGATCGGCCCTGAAAAACAACGTCAGGCCGGCGATGTTTACCAACACAACGACCAGAGCATACAGGAGTAGTTTGATGTATTTGGCATACCGGTTGGGGGTGGTTTTCATGTCGGTTCCTCTCTTCTACTTTTTTTCCTGCAAAACCAGATGGGTGGCATACAGGCCGATGAACATTATGCTGAGAAAATAGATTATGTCACGGCTGTCGATGATACCCTTGGCGATATTTTCAAAATGAACGGCCGCGCTGAGATAAGTCACGACCGGCAGGACCGATTGCGGAAAGAAAAAAAGCATTTTATCGATGATGGCCAGGACGCCGCAAATCACCATACCCAGGATACAGGCGATAATCTGGTTGCGGGTCAGAGACGAGGCAAACAAGCCGATGGCGGCATAGGCGGACCCCAGCAGCAGGGCGCCGAGGTATGACCCCGTTACCACTCCCCAGTCCAGCTCACCCAGAAAGCTGATGAACAGGGCATACGAGACGGTGGGCAGCAGGATCGCCCCGACGAAGGCGACGCCGGCAAAAAATTTACCAAGGATGACATCCCGGAAGGTCACCGGCATGGTAAGCAGGATCTCATAGGAACCGACATTGAACTCTTCGGAAAAGAGCCGCATGGTAATCACCGGCACCACAAGGGCGAACAGAAAGGGCATCAGGTTGAAAAAGCGCCTGAGATCGACCTGGCCGATAATGAAAAAGGTTGAAAAAAACAGCCAGCCGGTAATCAGCAGAAAGACGGCAATGACGATATAGGCGATGGGTGAGATGAAGTAATCTTTAAACTCTTTTTTGAAAATGAGCATTGCCTGGCGCATATTAATTCTCCCTGGTCAGCTCGCGGAAAATGGTTTCGAGGGTCTTGGCTTCACGGTGAAAGTCGGTGAGTACCCAGTCCGTGGTTTTTATGGCTTCATACAGATCGGCGCGTGGATCCCGGAGTGCTTGACATCGGACATCGGCGCGGAGGGATGGGGGCTCGTCGCCGTCCGCCAGATCGACCTCTTCAACCCCAACCACCGCCTTGAGTTTTTCACGCAGCTCATCCGCGTTGGCCCCGCGCACTTCGATCCGGATGGTGTCGGCCTCGCCGTTGCTGGCTTTGATATCGCGGGTGCTGCCGTCGGCAATGATTTTGCCCTTGTTGATGATGACGATGCGGTCGCAGGTGGCCTCTGCTTCACTTAGAATGTGTGTGGAGAGGATGACCGTTTTTTCTTCGCCTATTTTTTTTATTATTTCACGAATTTCGACAATCTGGTTGGGGTCCAGCCCCGAAGTGGGTTCGTCCAGGACCAGAATTTCCGGATCACTCATCATGGCATGGGCCAGTCCGACCCGTTGCTTGAGGCCTTTGGAGAGTGTCTCGATGGTTTTGTGCATGATACCGCGAAGGCCGCACATATCGGCCAGTTCCTGCAGCCGTTTTTCCTTGGCCGAGGAACTCAGCCCCCGGATATCGGCCAGGTGGCTCAGGTAATCATAGACCAGCATGCCTTTGTACAGCGGTGCCGATTCGGGAAGGTAGCCGATGAGCTTTTTTACGGCCAATGGATCATCATGTACCGAGAAATCTTTGACGTGAATATCACCGGCCGAAGGGGCGAAGTAACCGGTCAGCATTCTCAGGGTGGTGGTTTTACCCGCGCCGTTGGGTCCCAGCAGGCCAATGATTTCTCCCTTTTCAATATTGAGGCTGATTTGATCCACCGCGCAGAAATCATCATAGTATTTGGTTAAATGGTCGACATGGATCATGGTATTCTTTCCTTTCGCTATGTGCTGGCGACTTGCATTCCGCATTACCCTGCTGCCGCCGGATACCCGTCGTGCCGTAAAAGCAAAAAAGGGGTTTGGTTTGAAAGGTCTACCGAACAATCAAATCTGGTCTTTCCCTGACAGCAGCTAGGGCCGCCCTGAATGGCTTGCCCTATTTAATTCAGATAATGTCAGGTGTCAACAGGTGCCTGATTCGTGGCCGGGGACTGTGAATGTCCGGGTGGTCCATGGGGTGGGGCATGCAGCCGCTCAATGATATGCCGGTATAATGGATTCGCTAAATCGAATTTCCCAGATACAGGATGACTTCCTTGATGCAGGGACGCAGTGTCAGAATGCATTTTTCATAAGCCTCGAGAGGCCCGCCGTAGGGGTCTTCAATATCGTGAGTGGGGGTGTTGGTGTTAAATTCGCTGATTCTGCGGGGTTTTGCCTGACCCCAGCCCCGCAGGCGCTGGAGAACGACGCTGTGAGCCGTTTCCATAGTCAGTACCAGATCCGCTTTCCTGGCGATCTCGCGCGTAATTTGCCGTGCCCGGTGCCCTCGGATATCGATGCCCAATTGCGCCATAGCCGTTATGGCATGGCTCTCTGCCAGGTGCCCGTGCAAAGCGCTGGTGCCTGCAGACGACACGGTGACGCGTTCTTTCAAATCTGCAGGCAGATAGTGTTGCAGCAAGCCTGCCGCTATTGGGCTGCGACAGATATTGCCGGTACAGACCGTGAGGACGTTATACATGGGGTTGCCTTCCTCGGACCGCTATATCGGCCGATTGAACCATGTGATTCAAAACTGCTGAAACCCTAACGCCGGTCCGGGTTGCTGTCAATGCTGTTTCGGGGATGGGGGCGTCCCGCGGTGTCAGGGAGGGGTACACCGCAGGACGCCGATTTTACCATTGGAGGTCACCTGAGCCAATGTTGATCATCACTGGAAAGTGTCTTGTAAAATATACAGTCGAATGTTTTTGTTCTATCTTTTCACAAACCTGCCGCAACTGCAGCTCCTCCAGGCATATCATGATTTCAAACTTTTACGGCCAATGCGGCCACAGAGCACCATGTAGACAAGGTTGTGGGCCCACCATGGCAATGCAATCTCCATGCCGGCTCGGCGGTTGTGCCACTCTCAGGAACCGCTCCCATAAGGCGCTTGATCTTTTAGCCGGTCTCCACTATAACCGCCATAGCCATAGCATTTGCAGCTTGCCAAAGTTCCGGAACAACCCATCAATCTTTTCTTTGCGGAGTGCTCCTATGGACAATTATCGAATCCTGTTTGTAGACGATGACAAAGATATACTGATGATGGTGGAACAATATCTTCAAATGCAGGGCTATGATATCACTACGGTGAACAGCGGCCTCAAGGCTCTGGATTTGATTCGGGACCGGGATATTCACATCATTTTTACCGATTACAAGATGCCCGAATTCAACGGATTGGAGTTGCTGGCCGCCGTCAAGCAATACAATCCTGCTATCGAGGTGATCATTGTCACCGGCTACGGTTCAATGGAATCTGCTGTTCAGGCCATGAAATTCGGCTGTTACGACTACCTGCAAAAACCCTTTAAACTCGACCACCTCAAATTGATCGTCGATCGGATCATCGAGGAAAAAAAAGTTGAGGACAAGGCGGCCCTCATCCGCAAGCGTGCACGCGGCCGCTATAAATACGGGGCATTGATCGGCATCAGCGCACCCATGCAGCAGGTGTACGAGCTGATTGAAACGGTCATTCTGCAAAAGCCCATGGTGCTGATTCAAGGCGAAAGCGGCACGGGCAAGGAGTTGGTGGCGCGAACCATCCATGCCAAAAGTGACCGCAGCGATATGCCTTTTGTGCCGGTCAATTGCGGGAGCATTGCCGAAGGCGTCCCTGAAGAGGAGATCGTCAGCCATGTCACTGCTCTGATGAAAAAGGTGGATGGCGGCAGCATCTATCTTGACGAGATTGCGGAGTTGTCCGCCAACTTGCGGTTGACCATTCTCCAGGCCATCGAGGCCGAGAAAAAATCCAGGGGGTTGAGCGCCTGCGTTATGGCGGCCACTGCAAAAGAACTCAAGGATGTCATTGACAGCGGGGCATTGAAAAAGGATCTTTTCGATTTGTTGAACGCCGTGGTGATCAAGATGCCTGCCCTGAGAGAACGTCGTGAGGACATCTGCCTGTTGATGCATCATTTTATTTATAAGGCATGCAAAATGCAGAAGAAACGGGTCATCAGCATATCACCCGAAGCCCTGGATATTTTGATGCAGTACCATTGGCCGGGCAACCTCATCCAATTACAGAACGTTATCGACAGGGCCCTGGCACTGGGGGTGGAAGACGTGATCGGACCGGACGATCTGCCTGCCGAGATTCAGACATTCAGTGAGATATCTAAAATCAGCTAGCCTGTGGGCCACCAAAAGAGGGACGGGGATGAAATTATGCGTTTCTCGTCAGAGAAACGCATAATTTCATCCCCGTCCCTCTTTTTCACCCGATCATAACGTGCCATGCCGGATATTTTACTTATACAGCCACCCATTGAAGATTTCTATCTGACGGCCAAACGCACCCAGCCGTACGGTCTGGCCGTGATTGCCGCTTGCCTGAGGCAGGCCGGCTTTACGGTTGAGATTCTCGACGCGCTGGCCACCGGGAAAAATCGTGTGGTTTCCTGGCCCGCCGAAATGGGCTATCTTTCCCCCTTCTTTGGCCGGCCGGACCGGTCTCCTTTCGCACTGTTTCACCATTATCATCATTTCGGATACAGCCTGGAGCATATTGCCCGGCAGGCCAAAATCTCGGGCGCCTTCCTTATCGGGATCTCTTCGCTGTTTACGGCATACAGCGACATGGCCATAAGGACCGCCGCAGCCGTCAGGAAAACTTGTCCCCGGGCCGCCCTGGTGATTGGCGGGCACCATCCCACGGCCCTGCCCGAAGCGGTTATGGCGCATCCGCAAGTGGATTATCTGATCCGGGGCGATGGAGAAGTGTCGCTGCCCCTGCTGGCCCGGGCGCTGCGGGACCGCTCAGGCATGGACCATATTCCCGGGCTGGTTCGGCGCAAGCCGGACGGCACTCTGGAAATCAGGCCCCCGGCGGTCAATGATGCCCTGGATGCATTGCCGCTGCCGGCGTTCGATTTGATCTCCTGGAAATACTATCAGCGATACGGAAGGGGCAGCCTGGCCTTGTCCGCCACCCGCGGATGCCCCCAACGGTGCACTTACTGTGCGGTCAATGCGGCCACTTTCCACGGCTATCGGCAGCGCCGTGTGGAATCGGTGCTGGCGGAGCTGGACGCGGCCTTCTCGCTGGGTCCCATGGGATTTATCGATTTTGAGGACGAGCACCTGAGTGCGGACAAGCCCTGGTTTATGGAGCTCCTGGACGGGCTTCAGCAGCGGCATTCCCGATGGCGGCCCGAAATCCGGGCCATGAATGGATTGTACGCGCCGGCCATGGATGCGGATATGCTTCGGCAGATGCACAAGGCGGGGTTTAAAGCGGTTAACATGGCCCTGATCACCACCGATACCCGCCAGCTCAGACGTTTTGCCCGATGTAATATCAATGCTGCGCTGGACCGGGTGCTGTCCTGGACGGAACAGCTTGGTATGCACGCGGTGGCCTATCTCATCGTTGCCGGTCCCGAGCAGGACCCTTCGCTGTCTGTAGATGATCTGCTTCACCTGGCACAGCGTCGGGTGCTTGCCGGTGTTTCCGTGTTTTATCCGGCCCCGGGAAGCAGCGATTTTTCATGGTGCCGGCGCAAGGGCCTGCTGCCTTCGCGCCATTCGCTCATGCGCGCCACAGCGATTCCCCTGACGCACCGGACGGACCGCACCCAGGCGGTCACCCTGCTTCGACTTGGGCGTATTCTCAATTTTATGAAACAGTTGCTGGATGCCGGCGAGGCGCTGCCCCCGCCGGCCAGGCTTCCCGCAGTCATCTCCGGCGATGAAGGCCGATGGGTTGTGGGCAGGCTGCTGCTGGGTGCATTTTTGCGCGACAGTACCATTTACGGGGTGGATGCAGATGGCCGGGTTTACCGGCACCAGACTGATTTGTCCCTGATCCGCCGGTTTATCCGGGGCATTGACCAAATTGCCTTGCGCGGCGTAACAAGCTGACGGGTGCGGTTCATGGCGGGTGCACATCGGGTGGGGGTAACCCCCACCCCTACCAAGCCCGGGCGGCTGCATTGCCATTTGGATCAGTTTTGAGTTTCGAGTTATGAGTTGTGGAATCCTGCCATTTATAAGATCAGTGGCGTAGGGGCGGGGTTTATCCCCGCCCGCGGATTCAGCGCCGAGGCGTCCAAGGTCGAAGCCGTGGCCCGTTTGCGGCTCCCAACGCATTGCCTTTGCCATCCAAAGCAACCGCGATACGGTGCTTGTCTCCCCAAATCCATTCCAATTGTGAAGGTATCGTTTATGGTCGGTCTCCTGTTTTTGCCGCCCCTTGCGGGTGACTGCGTTAACTTAAAACTTAATCACTTAACACTTAACACCGGAGCGGCGGGACGCCGCTCCACACCCCCTGCCAGTGGATTCGCCCTAATTTGGGGTGTCGGTCCGTTTTGATATTCGAGCTTGGATAATTGGATTTGGCGGACAGGCCGGGTTCAATGCGCTGCGCATCGCGAGCCCGCTGCCAGGAACTTTTCAGTGATGGTTTCAGGAGTGAAGTTCAGGTAGAAAAACAGGCGCTGTTCCAGCTCGCGGGTCTGCTGCCACAGCTGTTGGAACAGCTTTTTGTGCTCCGCGGTGCGGGCATAGCGGTGCAGGATATAGGACATACGCTCGTCCAGGGAGACGACACGGTCATGAAGGACACGTTTGTCTGCGTAATTGACCACTTCGGCCTCGCCGGGGGCTGTATCGGCATCGTAATGGTCCAGGATGACATGTTGGCGCACGATATGACCAACCTCCGGGAAACCGAGGGATAAAAGATACTCACCACCGGTTTGGGCATGATTTTCACCGGTTTCGAAGCTGCGCGGCTTGGTGATGTCATGGAGCAGGGCCGCCGCTCTCACCAGGGGGCGATTGATGTCGACACCTGCATGGATCAATCCGTCGGCCAGGGCCAGGGCCACCCGGCAGACCATCTGCGAATGATCGCGTATGTGCGCCGGCATTTCAATGGAGACCAACAGTTCCAGACATTCTTTTCGGGGGGGGATCTGCATTCCTCACCTCAAATCTTCTGTCAGGGGATATATTGTTTATACCGGGGCATCGCCTGCTCTACAAGGGGTATTTGCAATTGACACCATTCGGGCTTTTACCTATCATCATTTCATATGAGTGGGTGCTTGTCACACGATTCGGCAACCAAACGATTGATCCTTACATTCAAAACCGTGCGCGATGGAATGCTGTCACCGGGTTGAGCCGCCAACGGCGGTTCGCGGTCGGGTGCGGATCGAAGGGAGGCCATGAAGATTCCTGAAGCATTAAACCTCGAATTTTTAGATTCCCAGTATCAGCAATATCTTGACAACCCGGATGCGGTCAGCCGTGAATGGCAGGTTTTCTTCAAGGGCTTTGATATCGGCTTGCAGCGCAGCGGCCCGGCTCCGGAGGGCGCCCAAGGCGACGCACCTGCCCAGGTGGCGGCCCTGATCAACCGCTACCGGGATCTCGGACATTTGTTGGCCTGCATGGACCCGCTGAGTGCCTGCCCCACGGCCCACCCTCTGTTGGAACTCTCTGAGTTCGGGTTGAGCAGCGATGATTTCCAGACGGTTTTTGCCACACCTGAGTTTTCTTTCATGGAGCGTGCGTCATTGAAGGATATTATCGGCGTCCTGAAAGAGACTTATTGCCATTCGGTGGGGGTGGAGTATATGCACCTGCAGGACCCCGACGAGCGCCGCTGGCTTCAGGATCGCATGGAACTGGTGCGCAACCGGGCCGATCTGGATGCGGATGCCCGGCAGCGCATCTTGCAAATGCTGGTGCAGGCCGCCATGCTGGAGGGCTTCCTGAATAAAAAGTACCAGGCGGTGACACGGTTTTCCCTGGAGGGCGGAGATGCGCTCATCGCCATGCTTGACGTGATGTTGCAGCACCTGTCCGGCCTGGGCATGCAGGAACTGGTTCTGGGTATGGCCCACCGCGGCCGGCTGAATGTGCAGGCCAATATCCTGCACAAGCCCCTTGAGCATCTTTTCGCCGAATTCGAAACCTGTTACGACCCGGATCAGCTCACCGGCGACGGAGATGTCAAATACCACAATGGCTATCTGGCCCATATCGAGCTTCCCGGGGGGGCAGGCATCGACGCCTATCTGGTCAGCAACCCGAGCCATCTCGAGGCGGTTGACCCGGTGGTGGAGGGAATTGTCCGGGCGCGTCAGCAAATCCGGGGTGATGAGGCGCGCCGTCAGGTGGTTCCCCTGCTGCTGCACGGCGATGCCGCATTTGCCGGCCAGGGGGTGGTGGCTGAAACCCTTAACATGAGCCAGCTGGCGGGTTACGCCACCGGGGGAACCATCCATGTGGTGATCAACAACCAGATCGGCTACACCACGCTTCCCGAAGATGCCCGATCGACCCGTTATTCCACCGATGTGGCCAAAATGCTCATGGTTCCGATATTTCACGTCCACGGCGAAGACCCGGAAGCGCTGGTGCATGTGGCGCGTCTGGCCGCCGAGTACCGCTGCACATTCGGCAAGGACGTGGTCATCGATCTGGTCTGTTACCGGCGTTACGGCCACAATGAAGGCGATGAGCCCTATTTCACCCAGCCCCAGATGTATGACCGTATCAAGGAGCGACCGTCGCCGCATATCCTTTATGCCCGGCAGTTGGAGGCCGCCGGCGTCATTGACGACCGGGTGGCCCCCCGGTTGGAAGCTGAAATGAACCAGCGGTTGGAGACCGCCTACCAGGAGGTGCACGGCAGTTCCTGCATGTTTCCCCAGCCGCGGTTTTTCAAGGAGATGGAAGGCTACGACAGCCGTTACAGCCATGCTGCGGTGGATACCGCGGTGGACGGTGAGACACTGCTCTCTGTGGCCGGTCAGCTCAATGCCCTGCCTGCGGGATTTACGCCCCACAACAAAATTAAAATGCTGCTTAAACGGCGTCTTAAAAGCGTAGAAAAAGGCGAAGGCATTGATTGGGCCAATGCCGAGGCCCTGGCCTTCGGCAGCCTGCTGATTCAGGGCAGGCCCATTCGATTGAGCGGTCAGGACTGCGGCAGGGGGACCTTCAGCCAGCGCCACAGTATATTGTTCGATCGTCGGACCGGGGAACAGTATGTGCCCCTGAACCATCTCCAGGACCAGAAAGCGCCTTATCACGTTTATAACAGCCTGCTGGCCGAAGCCGGCGTGCTGGGTTTCGAATATGGCTATGCCATTTCGCGGCCCGGCGGACTGACCCTTTGGGAGGCGCAGTTTGGCGATTTCGCCAACAATGCCCAGGGCATCATCGACTTGTTTATCGCCAGCGGCGAAACCAAATGGCAGTGCAGTTGCGGCCTTGGCCTGCTGCTTCCCCACGGCTGGGAGGGTTTGGGTCCGGAACATTCCAGTGCCCGGCTGGAGCGGTTTCTGCAATTGTGCGCCGGAGACAATATGCTGGTGTGCAATCTCACCACGCCGGCCCAGTACTTTCATCTGTTGCGACGCCAGGTCCTGGCCGATTATCGCAAGCCACTGGTGCTGATGACCCCCAAGAGCCTTCTGCGCCATCCCCAGGCGGTATCCGCATTAAGCGATTTCAGCGATGCCGTATTCAAACCGGTCATCGATGATCCGGCCGAACCGCAATCGGCAACCAAGGTGCTGTTGTGCAGCGGCAAAATTTACTACCAGTTGGTGCAGCGCTGTGTGGAAGCCAACTGCAAGGATATCGCCATCATTCGGCTGGAGCAGCTGCATCCATTTCCCGCCGATGCATTAAAGGCGGTCCTGGATACGTACAGCAAGGCGCAATCATGGATCTGGGTCCAGGAGGAGCCGGAGAACATGGGCGCCTGGCAATTCGTGCGCCACCGGCTGGAAGATCTCGTTGGCGGCCCTCTGGTCTATGTGGGCCGGAAAGCCGCAGCCAGCCCGGCTACCGGATTCCCCAATATTTACAAACAACAGCAGAACGCCATTTCCGACGAAGCTGTCGGGCCCCTGGGGGGCGGCAAAGATATTGGCGGGTAGCCGCAAAATTTGGAATCGGGTCAGCCTGCCCATGATATATACCGACTTTTTTCACTCTTTCAGTTCAAGGAGAATATATGGCTGTTGATGTCGTCATTCCCCATGTGGGCGAATCGGTCCAGGAAGCCATTCTGGCGGAATGGTTCAAGGCGGACGGAGACAGGGTGGCCAAGGATGACCCCCTGTTTGTCATTGAAACGGATAAGGTTACCCTTGAGGTGGTGGCCGAAGCGGCCGGTGTTTTGAAAATTATGGTGGCCGAAGGTGAAACCGTGTCCATAGGCGCGGTGGTCGCCACCATCGATACCGAGGCCCAGGATGTTGCGGCGGCACCGGAAAAGGCGCCTCCCGAAGAAGTTCCGGTGCCTCCGGTTGAGCCGTCCCCCGCGCCGCAGGCCGGGAAACCGTCTGTTGAGACCACCCGGGTGCCGACACCGGATGGCGGGACATCCCCAACGGCGGTTGCTCTGTCGCCTTCGGTGCGCCGGCTGGTGGCCGAAAAGCAAGTGGATATCCAGCGGGTTCAGGGCACTGGCCCGGGCGGGCGCATCACCAAGGGAGACGTGCTGTTGCATCTGGAACAGGCCCCCGCGGGAATGCCTGAAGCGTGCCAGCCGCCGGTGGAGTTGACGGCCGCGGCCGCCGAGGTGCGCAAGCCCATGACTCCCATCCGCAAGCGCATTGCAGCGCGTCTGGTAGCGGCCAAACAGAATACGGCCATGCTGACCACATTCAATGACGTGGACATGAGCAGGGTCATGGAACAGCGGGCCCAATACAAGGTGCGTTTCAAAGAGAAACATGACGTGGCTCTGGGATTCATGTCTTTTTTTATCAAAGCCTGTGTTGCGGCCCTGCAGGAGATTCCCGAGATCAACGCATTTGTTGAGGGCGAAGATATTGTCTATCACAACTACCAGCACATCGGCGTGGCCATCGGTTCGCGCAGGGGGCTGGTGGTGCCGGTGATCCGGCATGCAGAGCATTTGAGTTTTGCCGGCATCGAAAAAGCCATCATCGATTATGTTCAAAAGATCAATGACAACCGGCTTGAACTGGCTGACCTGGAGGGGGGAACCTTCACGATTTCCAACGGCGGAGTCTACGGTTCCATGCTCAGCACCCCTATTTTGAACATGCCCCAGAGCGGTATTCTGGGCATGCACCGCATCGAGAAAAGACCCGTGGCGGTGGATGACGAAATTGTGATCCGGCCCATGATGTATCTGGCTCTGTCCTACGACCACCGTATCGTGGACGGCCGCGAAGCGGTCACTTTCCTCAAACGGGTCAAGGAATTGATCGAAAACCCGGAACGGCTTTTACTGGAGGTATAAAATGGCCGATTACGATCTGATCATCATCGGTTCGGGCCCCGGAGGCTATGTGGCTGCCGTACGCGCGTCCCAACTGGGGCTCAAGACCGCCTGCATCGAAAAAGAAGACCGCCTGGGGGGGGTTTGTCTGAATGTGGGCTGTATCCCCAGCAAGGCCCTTCTGGATTCCAGCGAATACTATCACCAGGCGGCCAATCATTTTGCCGAACACGGTGTCAAAATTGGGAAAATCGATCTCGACCTGGCAGCCATGATGGCCCGCAAGGAAAAAGTGGTGGCCGATCTGACGGGCAATGTGCGTCAGCTGCTGGAAAATAACAAGATCGATATTGTCCACGGCACGGCACGGCTGACCGCACCGGGAAAGGTTTCGGTAGCGGGCGGCAAGGGGGAATCCGTTGCGCTGAGCGCCAAAAATATCCTTCTGGCCACGGGATCGGCTCCCATTGAGGTGCCTGCCATGGCATTCGACGGCAAACGCATTGTCAGTTCTACGGAAGCGTTGGCTTTTGACCGCGTGCCCAAGCACCTGGGGATTGTCGGCGGCGGCTATATCGGCCTGGAGCTGGGATCCGTGTGGCTGCGTTTGGGCGCCAAGGTCACCGTCATCGAAATGCTGCCTAAAATCGGAACGACCCTGGACGGCCAGGTGGGGCGCACCCTGGATAGAATTTTGCGCAAGCAGGGTTTCGATTTCCGTCTTCACACACGGGTTCTGGAAGCCAAGGTCAAAGGCCAAAAGGTGGTGGTAACCGTGGCGCAAAAAGATGTGCCGGAAACCCTTTCTTTCGACCGGCTGCTGGTCTCGGTGGGGCGCCGTCCGCGCTCCCGGGAACTGGGCCTCGAGGCGGCCGGTGTGCGGGTCGATCCGAAAACCGGCCAGATACCGGTGGACCCCGCCTGCCGCACCAACGTGCCCGGCATTTATGCCATCGGTGATCTGATTCCCGGACCCATGCTGGCCCACAAAGCCTCGGCCGAAGGCATCGCCGCTGTAGAGTCCATGGCCGGAAAGGCCGGGGAGGTGAACTACGACACTATCCCGGCCGTTGTCTATACCGCTCCGGAGGTGGCCAGCGTGGGGCTTACCGAAGAGCAGGTCAAGGAACGTAAAATCCCCTATTGTGTGGGCAGTTATCCATTCACCGGCGCCGGCAGGGCCCGATGCATGGGCGAGACCGACGGATTCGTCAAACTCATCGCCCATTCCAAAACCGATCGTATCCTGGGGGTTCACATCATCGGAGCGCGGGCGGCCGACATGATTGCCGAGTGCGTTCTGGCGATGGAATTCGGTGCCAGTTCGGAAGACATCGCACGCACCATTCATGGTCATCCCACCTTTGCCGAAGCGCTTCAGGAGGCGGCCATGAGCGTTCGTAAATGCAGTATTTATGCGGGCTGATTCGGCCGGTGACGGTCGCTGTGATGCGCCCCGAAATTGAGGGCGCCAAGGAATATCGTTCATGCTCAGTTTTTTGCCGTCGCCGCTGGTGGGTGGGATTGCATTCCTGCTTTTTTGCTTCAATACTGTTTTATGGTGCCTTGTGCTGCTTTTTTTTGCAGCCGTCAAGCTTGCCGTACCGATCCGGAAGGTGCGGCGGGGATTGTCATGGCTGTTGACCGGCATTGCCACCATCTGGATCGAGGGCAACAGCCTGATCCTACGGTTGACCCAGAAGGTTGACTGGGACATCCAGGGCACGGCAGGCCTTTCGCCAAAATCCTCCTACCTTGTGATCAGCAACCACCGGGCCTGGACCGACATCCCCGTTTTGCAGCACAGTCTCAAGCACCGCATTCCTTTTCTCAAATTTTTTCTGAAACAGGAGCTTATTTGGGTGCCCCTGCTGGGCGCCGCTTGGTGGGCACTGGATTTCCCCTTTCTGAAGCGCTATTCACGCCGGTTTCTCGAAAAACACCCTGAACTGCGCGGCAAGGACATGGAGACCACCCGAAGGCACTGCGCCAAATTCAAACATTCGCCGGTATCGGTGATGAACTTTCTGGAGGGCACGCGATTTACCCCTCAAAAACAGCAGCGCCAGCAATCGCCCTACCGCCATCTGTTGCTTCCCAAGGCCGGCGGTGTGGCCATGGTTTTGTCCCATATGGGCGATTATCTGTCCCATATACTGGATGTCACCATTGTCTACCCCCGCAACCCGCGCTCGGTTCGCTTCTGGGATCTGCTTTCGGGAAAAATCCCGCATATCATCGTACGGGTGAAGCAATTGCCTGTACCTGACGCGGTGGCCGGGAAAAATTATGCCGAAGATACGGCCTATCGGGAAAAAATTCAGCGATGGGTCAACACTTTGTGGCGAGAAAAGGATCACCAGATCGAAGCGATCCTGGCGGCCTTCGCCACTGCTTCCGAAACCGCCGGCGGCGACAATCGAGAGTCGATTTAACGCTTGTTCCCGCGCCGCCGACAAAGCGTTTTGTTGAAGAAGGATACGGTTGACCCGCTTTGACCGGGTTTATCGGTCCAAAAATAATATGCGCGTATTAATTACTACAAGCACCTTTCCGCTGAACCCCGACGACGGCATGCCGCGATTTGTCTTCGACCTGGCCATGGCCCTTTCTGCCATCTGCGAAGTCACCGTCCTGGCGCCCCACCACTCCGGGGCAGCCGGCATTGAGCGCGTCGGGCGGCTGAAGATCGAACGTTTTCGTTATTTTCTGCCGACCAGCGCCCAAAAGCTGGCCTATGGTGCGGGCATGCGTGACAATATCCGCTTGTCCCGCCTGGCGGGCTTCCAGATTCTTCCCTATATCACGGCATTGGGGCTGGCGGTGGGACGGCGGTTGCGCAGACAGCGCTTTGACGTGGTCAATTCGCACTGGTTGGTCCCCCAGGCGCTGGCCGTTTCAGCAGTTATAGGGCACCGGCCGTGCTGCGCGCATGTGGCGACCGTTCACGGCGGGGATATATTCCTGCTGGAGAAGCTGCCCGGGGCAAAAGCCCTGGCCCGCTATCTGTGCCGCCACACCGATCTTTTTCTGCCGGTCGGGGAGCACCTGGCCCGCAGGCTGGAATGTTTGGCCGGCAGATCCATACCCCGGGCGGTGGTGCCTATGGGCGTGGACTGCACCCGGTTTTCGCGGCCCGACCCGCCGGCCGCTGGCGCCATGCCTTTTGACGGCCATTTTATCCTCTTTGTGGGCCGGATGATCCAGATCAAAGGCGCAGCCTGCCTGCTGGAGGCCATGTCACGGCTCAGCGCTGCGGACCCCGGTCTCGGGCTGGTGCTTATCGGCGCAGGACCCCTGGAGGGCAAACTCAAAGACCAGGCGCAACGGCTGGGGCTCGATGGACGCGTCAAATTTATGGGTATTTTGGGGCATGCGGCCATTCCCGCTTTCCTGCGGGCATGCAGGGTGCTGGCGGTTCCGTCCCTGGAGAACCGCCGGGGGGAGACCGAAGGAATGCCCACGGTGGTGGCCGAGGCCCTTGCAGCCGGCTGCCGCGTGGTGGCGAGCCGCGTGGGGGCCATTCCGGCCGTTATTTCGGATGGGGTCAACGGGCTGCTGACCCGGCCGGGTGATCCGGTCGATCTGGCCCGCAAGCTTGCCCTGGCAATCTACCGGAAAGGGGGCACTCTGGAGGCCTCCGCCCGTCAAACGGCTCGTGAAATGGACTGGTCCTATATTGCGCAGCGTTATCTGGCGCGTTTCGAATCGGTCGCCAAAAGGCCTGCGAAAGGATCATGAAGGTGACGCGGCTGCTGAAAATTCTGCTGTTGAGCAACAGCCTCGACGGGGGCGGCGCGGAGCGCTTTGCCGCACGGCTGGTCGCCGGCCTGGACGAGAGCCGCATTCAGCCCCATGTGGCGCTTCTTCGGGGTCCCGGGGACTGGCCCCTGCCCCGGGATGTCGCCGTCCATGTCCTGGATTACCACGGCCCGAAGGATTTGCCCCGGACGGTATGGCGACTGCGCAGGATACTCAGGACGCTGCGGCCTCATGTGGTACTGGGGGTGGGCACTTCGGTCAATGTCGTGGCCGGATGTGCGTTCAGGGTGCCGGGCGGCCGTCCCGCCTGGATTGCCCGGGTGGACACCCACCGAAGAGACCTGCGGTTCAGAAGGTGGCTATTGAAGTCGATGTATCCCATGGCCGACGCCATAGTCGCCAACTCCAGGGGGATGCAGCAGGCCTTGATCGATGACTACCCCGGCCTGAAGGGGAAGATCAGTTCCATATTCAATCCCGTCGATTTTGAGCGGATCGAGGAGTTGGCCGGGGAAGCGGCATGTTGGAAGATGGCGGGGAACGCCCCGCTTCTGGTCACCGTGGGGCATGCCACTCCAGCCAAACGCTGGGACATTCTGATCGGAGCTTTCAGCCGCCTTGTCAGAACGATCCCGGCGCAACTGGTGATCTGTGGCGACGGTCCTTTGCTGAGCAGGCATAAACAACAGGTGCGGCAACTGAACGTGCAGAGCTGTGTCCATTTTTTGGGGCATTGCCCCAATCCATTTCCCATATTGGCTCAGGCCGATCTTTTTGTTTTCAGCAGTGAATCCGAGGGATCGCCCAACGCCCTTATCGAAGCCCAGGGCATGGGACTGTGCGCCGTGGCCACGCGCTGCCGGTTCGGCCCTGAAGAAATTGTCCGGGACGGCCACACGGGCCTGCTGGTGCCGGTCAACGACGCGCCGGCCCTTGCCCGCGCAATCGGGACCTTGCTTAAAAACCCGTCCCTTAAAGCTGAAATGGGCCGATCCGCGGCCCTGCAGGCGCGTCGAAGATATGATTACGCACGGCAATGCAGACAGTGGCAGGCGCTTATCCTGAAGCATGCTGCGGGTTGACCAAAGATAGGAGGAGATGTAACCCAAATTTTGGCTTCCCCCGGCAAAAGCCTTGTCGTTTTGCAGTGGATGCCTCGGATTCCATGGGGCAGGGGACGTTTGTCCGCATGAAGGCGGCCACAGGCGCCGCCCCCCTGGCTCTGCCGGCCAAGGCGCAACACCGCCGGTCGACTGGCTGGGCGGCGCCTGCCATCACATTGATTACCTGAAAGCCGGCTAGGAGATGGGCGTTGTGGCCGCGACCGATGGTTGATGCAATGGTCCGCCCGTTTATCAGCCGATGATCCACAGCGTACAGTTGGTCAATCTTTCGGCCACATAGTGGGCCGTGCGGCCTGTGAAAAACGCATCGTCGCTGCCCTGGCGGCCCAGTGCCACCGTGCCGAATTGATTGGCTCTGGCGTATTCCGTGATCATTTTTGCAATGCGCTGGTTGCGCGCCAGGGTGACCCACTTGACCTGGCTGCTGTCGATGCCGGCGACTTTAAAACGCTCTCGGGCGGTCGCCTGGAATTGTTCGATCCAGCTTTTTTGAAATTGCGTGATGCGGTCCGACAGTTCGGCATTGATGCCGCTGCCGTCCAGAGAGATCAATGCGCCGGGGTCTTCGTATACATGAAAAAAGGTGATGTGCGCATCGGGGTTCTGGCCCAGCATCATGGCCAGATAGTCCACGAGGCGGGAAGATGAATCCGATACATCCACGGCCGCCAGAATGTTCCTGGATTGAACGTCTCCATCGACGATCCACACCGGCATGGACTCGGCATGTTCCAAAATTTTTGCACTGGTGCTGCCCATGAAGATTTTTTGTGCTTTGGAAAGCCCCCGGCGGCCGACCACCACAGCATCGAAGCGGTACCGGCGCGCATATTCGAGGATGTCCTTGGCCTGGCCCAGCGCCCGGGGCCAGCTGACGATGGCGATTTTCTTTTCGTCAACGCCGAAACGTACGAGCCGGGCTTTATTCGTTTCGAGCAATTCAAGGGATCGATCGGCGTTGAGTTGGTTTACGGCCTGTAACTGTGAATAGGTCGTGGGATCTTTGCGCGCCTCATCGACCAGATAGCGGGAGACGAAGGGCTGAACATTGAAAAGCGTGAATTTTACCTTTGCTTCCGGCACAAACATGCTTGCGGCATATTTCAAAGCATATTTGGTATGAATTGAACCATCAACGGCGATTAAGATTTTCTTTTGCATGGCATGCTCCTTTTGCGGTTTGCGTCTAACGGCCAATAGAGCATGAATTATGCCATGGTCCTAAACTGTTCCCCTGCGCCGTGACGCTGTTGTCCGCGAGACTCCCCGTGATGCCTGGAAAGATATAAATACGCGTAATATCGATTGGTTATTCTTATTCTGGATAGGTATGCGACTCCGGCTGCGGTCTTTGCGAAACACCTGAACGCCGGTTGGGAAAATGGTTTTCCATTCTTTGGCTGCAGGCTGGGTTGACACGGTGTTAAGGTCCCTGACACCCGGATCAGGGTAAACCCGTTTCCGTAAGTTGATTCGAACAGCCGCCCCAAAGGGCGGTTTCGCCTGTGGCAATGCAGGGGCTCTCGTCGGCATGCAGATTGCTGTCTCTATGGACGAAGTTCCGAATTGCTTTTGCCGTGCCGATAAATGATCAATGATGTTGACATTAAGAAGCCCATATCGATAAGATCGTTTCATTTGGACGCAAGACCGCGTATTGGGCGCTTCCTTTTTACATTTATTCATAGCGATACCATTTCCATGGCAGTCACAGGCCACAGCCATGCACTGCATTTGGGTGAAAAGGATCCGGCAAGATGGTGCATCCCCATATCGAATGGAGCGATGAAAACGGTGTGACCCATCGCCGCTTTCTGCTGGACAAAATTTTTATCGGGCGTACCTGCCGGGGGGTGGACGAGGAAAAATGCATTCGAATCAACCATCCGGCCGTTTCCCGTGACCACGCCGTTATTCAAATTTCTCAGTTCGGCATCGAAATCAATGACTTGAGTACTAATGGAACCTGGATTAACGGTGTGCGCATGGCACCGGGGGCATTGCGCCATCTGGTCGATGACGACACCATCGAACTGGGCAAGACGGTCTTGCGTCTGGTTTGTCGGGATCTGGTTTCCAAGTGCCCCGAAGGGGGATGGGGCGACCAAACGGAAATCAGTCCCTCAATCGTTTGGATCACCAGCCTGGTGGCGGACGTCAGGGGTTTTTCGACCATGTGCCAATCCATTGATTCCGGGTCGACCTATGGCCTGATGAAGGAAGTCTTCACGCGTTTCAGCGAAATTGTCACTACCTGCAGCGGAACAGTCAAAGATTATGCCGGAGATGCCGTATTTGCTTTCTGGGAGCATAGCCGCGGCAAGGCACCGGCCCAGGCGCTGATGGCCTGCAAGGCGGCCCTGGCCCAGGAGGCCCAGCTTGCGGATATCCGCAGGCTGCTGAGCAAAGATCATGCTGTTTTCGGCGAACTGCGCCTGGGATGGGGCATCACCACCGGGCCGGCCACGCTGTCCAACTACGGCACCCGCCCGGCGGCCCTGGCCGTGGTGGGCGATTGTATCAACCTTGCCTTCAGGTTTTCAGCCACCGCCAACAAAGAGATCGATGCCAGCATTATCATGGACCGGCAGACCGCCGACCTGGTCGGCTCGGAAATTGCGCTGCGTGACCTGGGCCGTATTCCCACCAAAGGACGTGAAGGGCTGGAGCAGATATACGGGATCGTCAAGTGATGCTTTGCCTGCCGGCCCAAAAAGAGAAATGACGCCGTACAGGTTTGCCCCGGCCGCTGGATCAGGGCGGCCGGGGCATGCCTTTTGCTGCCGGAGATGGTTCAGGAGATGGCTTCCGCCAGTTCTCCGAGCTGATCTTGTTGTTTGGGTTTGGGTTCAATCCAAGGTTTGCCCACCGGCAGGATATCCATGCCGAACACTTGCAGGAAGATGACGTGCGCCATCATGTACCAGGCATTCAGGGCACAGAGAATCAGTGAATAAGCCGCCGGCCGGGTCATTGCCGGGTATCCGAAATGGGCCAGGTCCAGCAGTATGAAACCGATAAGCAGCAAGGTGAAAGTGGATGCCATGGCAGCGTGAATCCGCATGGCTGCAATCCAGAGAATGGCCGTATATAAGGTCCATACCACCAGAAAACACCCGATGTCTTTGCCGCTGGATTTGTAAATTCCGAAATGGTTGAGCAGCAGGATGACACTCAGGGCAACCCAGAATGCCCCGTAGGAGACAAAGGCGGAATAACCGAAATTATTGCCGCTCTTGAATTCCTGGAAACCGGCGATCATCTGTGCGATACCTCCGAAAACGAGGCCCAGTGCGATGATCGGTCCCATGCCGCACCATCCCAGGTTGTGAAATTGAAGAATCAAGGTGGTGAGTCCAAAGCCGGCCAGGCCGACAACGGCCGGATTGCCCAAAGTGGGTGCTGTTTGCTGATTTGCCATGAATTACCTCCTGTTGGTTGCCGCTATGGTTAAAATCGGCTGCGGTTCGGGTGACCGCAAACTTTCATTATCGTGACGGACCGTGTCAGCTGGCCTTTCTCATCTCCGCCCGCGGTTGGGCATAGCCCATTTTCTTCAGCGCGTTCTCGATTTCCGGCAAAATCGAGGGGTCATCGATGGTGGCCGGAACATTGTAGTCCTCGGCGTCGGCGATCTTTTGAATGGTGCCGCGTAAAATTTTTCCGGACCGGGTCTTGGGCAGGCGTTGGACCACCGTGGCGGTCTTGAATGCCGCTACCGGCCCGATGCGATCGCGGACCATCTGGATGGCTTCTTTGATGATCTTGCTCTGGCTTCGCTTCACCCCGGCATTGAGAACCAGAAAGCCCACGGGGACCTGCCCCTTGAGATTGTCGGCAACTCCAAGCACTGCGGCCTCGGCCACTTCGGGATGGTCCGCCAGGACTTCTTCCATGGCACCGGTGGACAGGCGATGGCCGGCCACATTAATGATGTCGTCCGTTCGGGCCATGACATACACGTACCCTTGTTCATCGATAAACCCGGCGTCTGCGGTTTTATAATACCCGGGATATTCGCTCATGTAGGATTCCACGAAGCGATCGTCGTTTTGCCACAAGGTGGGCAAGGTTCCCGGGGGTAGCGGCAATTTGACCACCAGGGCACCGATCTGGCCCGGCGAAACCGGTTGGCCGTCGTCTCCCACGACCTGCAGGTTCCATCCCGGAACCGCCTTGGTGGGGGAGCCGTATTTGACCGGGTAAGGGTGCAGCCCCATGCAGTTGGCGGCAATGGCCCACCCGGTTTCGGTTTGCCACCAGTGATCGATCACCGGAACGTTCAAGTGCTGCTCGGACCACTGGATGGTGTCGGGGTCCGATCGCTCCCCGGCCAAGAACAGTGTTCTCAGGCTTGAAAGGTCGTATTTTTTCAACAGTTCGCCTTTGGGGTCTTCCCGTTTGATGGCGCGGTAGGCAGTCGGTGCGGTGAACATGGCGGACACTTTGTGGTCCGAAATCACGCGCCAGAAAGTACCCGCATCCGGCGTCCCCACCGGTTTGCCTTCAAAGAGGACGGTGGTACAGCCTTTCAGCAACGGTGCGTAGACAATGTAGGAGTGGCCCACCACCCAGCCGACATCCGACGCAGCCCACCACACATCGTCCTCATCGATGTCGTAGATGGCTTTCATGGACCACTTCAATGCCACCATATGGCCGCCATTGTCCCGCACAACCCCTTTGGGCTGACCGGTGGTTCCGGAGGTATACAAAATGTACAGGGGGAATGTGGCCGGCACGGGCACGCAGCCAACCGGGCTGGCTTTCTGCATGGCGGCGTTCCAATCCAGGTCGCGGCCGTGAATCATGGCCGCTTTTTCCATATCGCGCTGATAGATAATACAATGGTCGGGTTTATGCCCGGCAATCTCTATGGCTTTGTCGAGCAGCGGCTTGTAGGCAATAATGCGTTTGCCTTCGATGCCGCAGGAAGCTGAAACGACGACTTTGGGTTGGGCATCATCGATGCGCGTTGCCAGCTCTTTGGCCGCAAAACCGCCGAAGACCACGGAATGGATGGCGCCGATGCGGGCGCAGGCCAACATGGCGATGGCGGCTTCAGGGATCATGGGCATATAGATGACCACCCGGTCGCCCTTGCGCACGCCCTGGCTGATCAGGACACCGGCGAACCTGGAAACCAGATCGAGCAGCTGTTGATAAGTGAATTTCCTGATAGTCCCGGTAACCGGGCTGTCATAGATCAGTGCCGTTTTTCCTCCGCGGCCACGGTCGACATGGAAGTCAAGCGCATTGTAGCAGGTATTGAGCATGCCTCCCATGAACCAGCGGTAAAAAGGCGGTTTGCCATTTTCCAAAACCGCATCCCATTTCCTGAACCAGTGGCACTCTTCCGCGATTTTACCCCAGAAAGATGCAGGGTCTTTCAGGGAATGTTCATACGCCTGAACATAGGGGTTGGTCATCAGGCAGTTCCTTTCGTCATCGATGAATACAATTCATTAAGTTGATTTAAATCCAAACAAAATACTTACGTAAAATTAATGTATTCACTACAGCAATTGATATGCCAGATGGCAATTTTTTATTTATATATAGAATTACAAATGGTTAGATAGATTATTGGGAAATGCGGGAGGCGGGGATTAACAACTTTAATTGTGGGCTGTGTTCGGGGGTTATCGAAAAGCCCCTGAAAAAGGCCTCTTTTAGGGGTAACAACTTTTATTGTACATACAACTATTTTTGTAGGTTGCGGTTTTCTGTGCCTAAGCGACCGCGACCCGGCCCGATTTAGGCCAACCGGGGGGAATTGGTTGGTGGAATTTTCTATCTCTGGCCTTGACGAAAGCCGCCAGCGGCTAAATTGTATCCCATTGCCAGGTTCCCACGGCCATTCAGATGCCGTCATTTTGAGGCCTGGATGGTTGTTGCACTGTGGTGATTCGGTGGCAGGCGATCGTTTCAGATTGTCCCCGGATGAAACCTGTAATGGAGGATTAGGAATATGTTCAGAGATGATGATTCCATTGCACCGTCGTTGATGACCGTCAGCGAGGCGGCCAAATATATGGGTGTCGGGAAAAACATTATTTACCAACTCATTGAATTCGGTGAGTTGAAGGCAGCACGGACGCGTGGCGCCGTATTGATCGAAAAAAGCAGCGTGGACGAATTTCGTAGAAGCGGCAAGCTGACCTGACCTGCAAAATTCCGGGTCGGCAGTTGGTCGGGGCGTCTGCGGAGGGCCATTTGCCTTACCCTGCGGCTGTACTTATCTCAACCCAGCCCAGCAGGCGCAGACCGTCTCTGGCCAGGACCCCTGCAAAAAATAGCAATATCATGCCCAGGCACCGGTTGATCCAGAGATAGGTGCTGCCCTGCAGCAGTTCTTGCCAGTGACCGACCAGGATGGACAATACGATTTTCGAACCCACAAGCATACTGTAAAATCCCGCCAGCCAGAGGATGGCAAGGTGCGGGGCGTTTGCCCACGAGCTGTGCAGCAGCGGCGTTCCAATGGTTATCCAGAATAGATAGGGATGGGGGTTGAGAAAATTGGTCAAAATCCCCTTTCGAATGGACTTTGGCGCACGGGTCCGCGCTTTCTGCCGCGTCGGTTTGACCTTCAGGCTTTCCCAGGCCAGGAAGCAGATATACACTGATCCTGCCAGCGAAAGCAGGCCGAGGGGCATCGGTGACGCTGACCATCTGACGCCGAGAATAGCTGTGGCAATAATGATAGGCAGGTCGGTCACCAGGGGGGCTACCGCCACTTTGATTCCCTCTGTGATACCATAGGAAAGCGCCTGGGTGATCACCAGCGTCAGCAGTGGGCCGGGAGCGACGCCGGCGGATAATCCGAATAAAATACCGGATATGGGATCGGCCATGGGCAATAACGTTCCTCTCTGCGTCGAATTGAAAGGGATCCTGCTTCAGTGATTCGAGGCAAATGCCGGGACCTATTTAGCCTATGGCGGGGGGGCGGTCAACCGTCTTTGGCATCGTCGAGCACCTGGCGAATGGTCAACATCAGTTCGTTGCGAATGATGGGTTTGAGCACTAGGGCTTTGATATTCAGGTGTTCCAGCAGCTCTGGGTTGATTTTTTCGCTATAGCCCGTGCAGATGACCACGGGAATATCAGGGCGAATGGCCATTAGCTTGCGGGCCAGAACATCTCCGGTCATATGGGGCATGGTCATGTCGGTGACGACCAGGTCGTATTCCCCGGGCTGACGTTTAAAAAGCTCGAGTGCTTCGATGCTGCTTGTGCGGGTGGAAACACGGTACCCGAATCGCTCCATGATTTTTTTGCTCAAGTCGGCCAGGGGAGGCTCGTCGTCCACGACAAGGATCCGCTCATTGCCACCGGGAACGACGGCCTCCAATTGAACGGAAACCGGCTGGGCCGTGTGAATGATGGGCAGATAGACGCTGAATTTGGCACCCTTTTCTGCAGAATTACAAACTGTTATGGCGCCCCGACAGTTCTGTACGATTCCCTGGACCACCGCCAGGCCCATGCCGGTACCTTCCTCCTTATGTTTGGTGGTAAAATAAGGGTCGAAGATCTTTTCCATGATCGAGGGCGGGATCCCCGGGCCGTTGTCGGCGATTACTATTTTGAGGTGTTCACCTGATGTCATCTCATTGTAATGATTAGTAAACTCTGGTGTGAGGGTTTCTTCGGTCAATTCCACGGTCAAGATTCCGCCCTGGTCGCGCATGGCATGCCCGGCATTGGTGCACAGGTTCATGATGACCTGGTGAATCTGGATAGGGTCTGCCTGGACAATGGCATCACTGTCAAGGGCCGGGCGAATCTCTATGGTCGACGGCAGGGAGGCACGCAACAGCTTAAGGGCTTCCTTGACAATGGGTTTTACCTGAATCGGCTTGGATTCCGCTTCCGTTTGGCGGCTAAACGTGAGGATCTGATGGACCAGGTCCCGGGCCCGTCCACCTGCTTTGACGACTTCACGGATATAGTTGGCTGAGGTGCGGTTGTGCAGTGCGTCATCCAGGGCCAGTTCACTGTATCCCATAATCGCTGAGAGAATATTGTTGAAATCGTGAGCGATGCCACCGGCCAGGGTTCCGATGGCCTCCATTTTCTGGGCCTGACGCAGTTGCTGCTCAGTATGGCGTCGTTGCTGTTCCATGTCTTTGAGCTGGGTGATATCGGTGGCCACCTGCAGCCGTACCATTCGATCGTCGATCCATTTGATGGCGCGGTCATAGTTGAGGTACCATCGTCCGGTACGTTTGTTGAAGCCTTCATACATGAGCACCCCGGTGGGGTTCCCGTTTTTGTCTATCAGCTGACTGTTGCTGCAACGGGAGCAAGGACCTGACCTGCCTTTAAAGGCGCGCCAGCATGCCTGGCCGGTAAAATCGCCGTTTAAGGTCTCTTTCATGTGCCGGTTCATGAAAAGAATTTCATGGGTGGCCATATCGGCGACATAAATGGTGGCGTCAATGCTGTCCAGGACGGTCAGAAATGTTTGATGGGATGATTGAAGGGCCTGTGCGGCCCTTTCACGGGGGGTAATATCCGACATGATATGAACGAATCCGATAAGCTGGTCGTGATCGCCCAATTGAGGGTCCACAGCTATCTCATACCGACGGTTATCCCGGTCGATGACCGTCGTCTCGCGGCTGCGGCTCATTTGGGCACGCTTGGATGGACAATCCGGTATAGCACAAATAGAGGATCCGTGGATAACTTGCCAGCAATGCCGTCCAATGACGCCCTGCTCAGGCATATCGACCAGTCTGAGCAGGGCGCTGTTGCATTGCAGGATAATGCCCTGTGTGTCAAGCAGGGCAAGGGGTTCGCTCATGGCATTGAAGGTGTCCTGCCATCGTTTGGATGCGGCCTTCAATTCTTTTTCCGCCCGGTTTTGACGAGTGGCGTTTCGATTCTTGCAGCCCGTTGCGACCTGTTTTTCCAGGTATTCAATACGGGCCTGCAGTTCCTGGTAGGATGGTTTCGATTGCATGTGATTGAGTCCTGAATCAGTCTGTCATGTTGGCCTGTATTGCCTTATCGGCAGGATTGACAGGCGGCATGAGTCCCTGACTTAGCCGACAGGCAACAGTGGCACTGTCCGGTGGCCCCTGCGACACACATAGGCCTTAAGGCGTTGCGGCGGTCCGGTTGGGTGCGGCAGGATCGGGTCAACCAATACGAATGGCGTGGTTTTACCTTTGCACGCAATTGTATCCGTTGCCTGCACGATGGACCGCTAATAAGAACGCTGTATGGGGTGGAAATTGGAAATGGGTGTAATCGTCTAATTAACACAAGGACCTGGGGGATGCAAGGTTTAGGTGCGGCGGCAAACCGCTGCCGCATCCTTTCACCCTTGTTATGGGGCCCTCGGAAAACCGGGGCCTTGCTTTTAGTGCTTGAAACTGCGCTGACCCGTATAGACCATGGTGGCATCGTGTTCGTTGCAAGCTTCAATAGACTGATAGTCATTGTTGGAACCGCCGGGCTGTATCACGGCCGTCACCCCCTCGCGCAATCCTACGTCCACACCGTCCCGAAAAGGAAAAAAGGCGTCGCTGACCATGGCAGCGCCTTTCAGTCCGCCTTTTTCCCGGGCCACCCTGGCATCGATGTCGGCCTGCTTGTCCGAATCCGTCAGATCGTTGTAGGGCACACCATAGGCTTCGAAACAGGTGCGATCCGCCAGCTTGCGGTAAGCCTTGTCCCGGGCGATCTGGGCGACACCGACACGGTCCTGCTCTCCGGTACCAATACCCACGGTAACCAGATCCTTGACATAGATCACCGAATTGGACGTGATGCCGGACTCCACCAGCCAGCCGAACAGCATATCGGCATACTCCCGTCCGGTGGGTTGCCGTTCGATTTTGTAGGTCCGGCCTTTGAATTCACATTGTGCAAGCGACAAATCCGCCTGTGTGCGGCTGGTGGGTACAAATGACCACTGGGCGATAATGCCGCCGTCGATCAAACTTTTGAATTCCACGCAACGCTGTCCCACAAACTGCTGCAGCCGCGCCATATTCTTGATACGAATGACGCGCAGGTTCGGTTTTGCGGAGAAAATATCCATGACGCCGTCCTCGAACTCCGGCGCCACAACCACCTCGGCGTACTGCCGGACAACGGCCTGGGCCGTGGCTTTGTCCACCGGCTGGTTCAGTGCGATACAGCCGCCGAAGGCGGCCACCCGGTCGGCCAGATTGGCTTTGCTGTATGCCTGCTGCAGGGACTCTGCCTGGGCGACACCGCACGGGTTGTTATGTTTGACAATAACGGCGGTGGGTTTTTCGGTAAAATAGCGCAGGATGTTCAGGGCGTTGTCTGCGTCGGTCAGATTGGTTTTTCCCGGATGTTTTCCCGACTGCAGAAGGTCGATATCGGAGACCAGGTGCCGGCCGGGTTGGATGGTCTGGGTTTCCCCCAGGGATAGATTGCCGTTGACCAGCTTATAAAGAGCGGCTTCCTGGCCGGGGTTTTCGCCGTAGCGCAACCCCTTTTGCACCTGGTCGATCGTCCAGAGGACTTTTTCGTAGAACAGCGTTTGCCGGCCGGCGTCGTCGACAAAGCTGATTTCCATTTGCGGCGGGAAGTGGTCTTCCACAATGGTACGGTACATTTTCTTGAGATCTTCGGCCATGGTTGGCTCCTTTTACTTTGTGTCCATAAAAGAATAGCAGGCCTGTACGGACGGTTCCGTTTGACCGGCCAGAAAACCGGCAATGGCGCCATCGTACTCGGCGGTGTGCGCAAAAGCTTTGCAGGCCAGCCGGTAGCGAAGGGCCAGACGGGTGCATCCATTCTGCGCCGACAGCTCGTCAAGAATGCGGGGGTAGTCATCCGGGTCTACCACGCTGGCCACCCGGATGAAATTCTTGGCGGATGCGCGAATCATGCAGGGACCGCCGATATCGATATTGCCGCGGGCCATTTCAACCGTCACATCGGATTTGGCGATGGTCTCCTTGAATGGATATAAATTGACCACAACCATATCGATGGCAACCCCCCGGGTGCGCTCCAGGTCAGCCTGATGAGCCGGATTGTATGTTTCTGTAAGCAGGCCCAGGTAAATTTTAAAATCCAGGGTTTTGACCAGCCCGCCCTGGGTTTCAGGTTGCCCGGTATAATCTGACACCTGGGTCAGGTGGCCATCTGCGTCCTGGCCCAGAATATCGTGAATGCGTTTGAAGGTCCCGCCGGTAGAGAAAATGTGAATTTGCGGATTGGTTTTGATCAGACCCGGCATCAGTTGTTCCAAGCCGGTTTTGTCCGAGACACTGACCAGAATATTGCGAATCTTGACTCGGTTGTCAATCTGGTCGACGATATTCATACTCATGCCGATCACCTCTTGTGCTGGGGTTGATGGTTTATGACGATAAGGCAGATCATTTGCCGTTTTTCTGCAGGACAGGCCATTAACAGGTTCCCTCGTATTCATTTAAGAACCGGTCGAAAAACGACACCATAAAGGCGTGCCGTATTTCAGCCATGCGCTTTCCTTCAATGGTCATCATGCGGTCTTTGACCTTCGATAATTTGATTACAAATTCACGATAGCCCGTGTCGTTTCGAGAGTACGGTGCACATTTCTCAGGCCGCAACTCCGGGTTGTGGAGACAGGCGCCCAGTTCACCGGCAAACTGGTAAGCCCGGGCGATGCCGATGGCACCGATGGCATCCAGTTTGTCGGCGTCAAAGAGACATTTGGCTTCAATGGTGCGCGGTTTGTAGTCATCGCGAAAGCGATGGGATCTGACGCAATGGACGATATTGTCTTTGCGACCGGTGTCAATGGGCAGCTGCGCAATGATCCGCTCTGTCATCCGGGCGCCGGATTCGGCATGGCAGAGGGCTCCTTTGGCGCGTTGCTGGTCCGGGCGGCCGATGTCGTGAAGATAGGCCGCCGCTTCCAGAACGAGCGGGTCCGCATTCTCTTTGGGGCCGATATGACCGCAGAGCCGATGGACGCGCAGGGTATGCTCCCAGTCATGGCTGCCGGGAGCACAATCAAAGTGCCGTTTAGCGATCCGGCGAATGTCGGCAAGACATTCCAATGACGGTTCCGGGTTCAAAGTTGTGTAGGCATTATTTTGCATATTTGGTTTTCGCTTGCCAACCATTTCGTTTTCGCATGCATGCGCGCTTGATTATTCTGGGCGGCTGCACCGGGGCTACCTGGCCTTCTCGAGTTGTGAAACAAAGGTCTCGAAGTCCAGAATAGTCTGGTTTTCGGATGTCGCCGCATGGTCCGGGCCGACATCATTGTTCCGGCAGGCGCCATTTTCCATGAGACGGCGAATGGCGCCAAGCTCTGCGGCGATGGTCGAAAGCCGGTCCGTTACCTGCAGCAGGGCATCTGAAACGTTTGCCGGGGCCTGCTCTGCGCCGCCGGCGCCCGCTGCTGCCCTCCGGGGGGCAGCATTTGCGGTGACTTCTTTTGCCGTCGGGATCTGGCGGGCCGGCGGTGTCACCGGCATCATCGGCAAGGCATGCAATTTTTGGACAAATGTCTGCCAGAACATGCTCAGCGGCTGGGTCTGGTTCTCCGGCGGTTGCTCGGCGAGCAGCCGGTCACCGATGGTCTGGATCTCCTTCAGCAGTTTTGAATGGGGTTGCGACACGGAAAAGGGGCGGACTAGGGCCTCCGGCCGTCCGGTGCTTTCGTCAAAGGACAAGGATCCCCAGAGATTAACCTGGACATTGAGTTTTTTCTGGGCCAGATCCCGGAAACGAATGAAAACGGATTGCGCCAGGGCCGGTTTGCCGACTTGGTTCAGAACCATGTTGACGGGCCCCCTGAAACCATATCGCGATAGTCGTGAAAGCCATTCATAGGCCGCACTGAGGGTGGGGGTGTCCGGCGTAATCACCAGAAGGGACTCGGTGGCCGCCATGCAGCACGCCACCGACGGCGGCGTAAGCCCTGCCGCCATGTCCACAACGAGATAGGCATATTCCTGGCGGCTTTGAATAGATCCGGTCAACCGGGCCGCTGCCTGTGCGGAAAGGCTGTCAAGGGCGTTTCCGTGCCCCCGGGTGACCACCATGTCAATGCCATATATGTTGGATTGAATGACCTGGTCGATGGGGATGCGGCCATTGAGAATATTGGGCCATGTGCGGTCTGGGTGCACTTCGAAAACCGGTGTGGCGCTTCCTGCCACCAGCAGGGCGGTCCGGTTGCCTTTTTCGGACAGGTAATGGGCCAGGTTGGTGCTGAGAACGGTCTTGCCGACTTTGGCAGTGCCGCTGGCAATGGCGATCACGGCGGTCATGGCGTTTCCCTGACAGGGGCGGCGGTTACGGTGACGCCATTTTCCCGGGCGACGAATTCCATCCCGATTTTGTTGCAGCGGTGCTTGTGGGTGATGTCATCGTAAGTATTTTTCATGAACTGAAAAAATTGTTCGGTTTCTCCAATGGACGGCTTCAGGCCTATACTTTTCCGCAGGGCCTGATACCGTTCGAAAAGGCACGCAATGGCCATTTTTTCACCCAGGGGATCGCTGAGGGAAAAATGAATCCGTTCGCTATAGTTTTCCGGCATGACGCTGGATGGCGAGGTTTGGCAGTTTCTGCCACTTCCGCTGCGCGAAGCGAACTCCTTGATCATTTCGATGGGGACCACGCGGATGATCTCCGTCAGTGTGGTTTGATCCAGTTTGAGCAGCCCGTCATCGATCATGGTTTTCATGCCGCTGGCAAGGGCCATGCGTTTGAGTTCCGTTTCGTTGATGCCCCGGCTCAAGGCCAGCGCAATCTCGCGGTCGATTTCAAACAATTCCGAAATCAAGGTGCGCCCCTTGTATCCGGTGTAGCCGCAGGCCCTGCACCCCATGCCTCTGGAAAAGGTCAAGTGGTCAGGATACGCTTTGAAAAAGAGGCTCCACTCCTCCACCGGCGGGTGATAGGGCTGTTTGCATTTTTCGCACGTTTTTCGGACCAGGCGCTGGGCCAGTATTCCGATGAGACTGGAAGCCACCTGGTTGTGTTCGATATCCAGGTCCAGCAGGCGCGATACGGCGCTGACGGCATCATTGGTGTGCAGGGTGCTGAGCAGCAGGTGGCCGGTTTGCGCCGCGTCAAAGGCAATGCCGGCCGTTTCGTTGTCACGGATTTCCCCTACCAGAATCACATCGGGGTCCAGCCGTAAAAAAGAGCGCAGCAGGCGGACGAAATTAAGACCGATTTTAGGCTTGATCTGGGTTTGCATAATGCCCGGAAAGCTGAATTCGATGGGGTCCTCGGCGGTGATGATTTTAATGCCGGGGTGATACACATAGCGCAGGGCGGCATACAAGGTGGATGATTTGCCGCTGCCGGTGGGGCCGGTTACCAGGATCATGCCGGCGGCGCTTTTGAACAGCCGCTTAAGGGGGCCCAGTACATGGGGCGAATGGTTCAGGTTTTCAAGACCGACATTGGCCTGACGGGAATCCAGTATGCGGATGGTCACGTTTTCACCGACAATGGCCGGGCAGGTGGCCACGCGAAAGTCCAGGTCGAAGCGCCGGTCCTGTTCCGGGTCATAGTAGTTGACCCGGAAAACGCCGTCCTGGGGAAGTCGGCGCTCGGAGATGTCAAGATTGGAAAGCACTTTGATACGGGAGATGACGGCATTGGGCATCTCCTGCAGCTTTTCATTGAGCCAGTCGATTTCGACTTCTTTGCAGATGCCGTCCGTGCGATAGCGCAGCCGGGCGCCCTGTCGGTCCTGTTCCACATGGATGTCGCTGGCGCCTTTGCTGATACCATAGCGTATAATAAAATCCACGACCTGTTCGGCCATCATGTCGTTGGCCCGGGCGGCCTCTTCTTCGAGTTTGTCCTCCTGCAGGCTGAGTTCGATCAGTTCCATGTCCTGGATACCGTCAACGACCCGGTTGACCCGGTCAGCGCCAGAGGAGCGGTACAGGGCCTGGAAAAGCTGGTCATACTTTTGCCGATTGATCAGGACAGGCTCGATTTTCAGATCCGGATACAGGGGCGCCAGATTGAGGGAAGACTTTTTGTCGGCCGGGTCGGCGATGCCCACCTGCAACCTGTTGTCGCGCAGCGAGATGGGAAGAATATTATGCTTCAGTGCGTATTTTTCTCCGACGATACCGGTCAGAACACGCCGTTGCCGGGAGTCGAACTCAAACCCGCCAAGGCTGCGATAGGGGATATTGAACTGCCGGGACAGGGCGTTGTATAGCTGGTCGGGGGTGATGTACTTGTGCTGGACCAGGATTTTCCCCAGCTTGTTGCGGGTTTGATTCTGCTCCTGCAGGGCCGTCTGGTATTGCTCTTCGTTGATCAACCCCTGTTTGATGAGGATATCTCCCAGCTTAAGCTGCTTGCCGTATTTGCGCAAAATGTAGTTCAGATCCTCAATGGTAACCAATTTGAGGTCGCACAATATTTCTCCGATGGTCCGGTGGCCGCTTTTGATTCGCACCACCCGATCCAGGTCGGACTCGCTGATCATTTCCAGGTTGTAGGCCAATTCTCCTATTTTTACACTGGTCGCCTGCTGTTCAAGCAACGATTCCAGCTGATTGGCCTTAAGAAATCCTTTGCGGATCAGGACCTGGCCCAGATGCTCATTGGTTTGCTTGAGCCTCAGGCATGTTTCCAGATTTTCCTTGGTGATGATATTTTTTTCGATGAGCAGCGTACCCAGATTTTTTCGTAAATCCGGATGGTTGAGCAGTCTCTCGAGTTGCTCCTCGCTGATCAATTCTTTTTTGACCATGAGGGTGCCCAGGGGCATCAGGGCCTCCTGGGTGCCTCTTTTCTGCGATTCCAGGGCCTGGTCGAGATGGTCCAGCTGAATGAAGCCCTCTTTGACCAGCAACTCGCCAACCCGCAGGGAGATCGGTTTTTTGGGGGGTATTTTGGGTACCGGTCGAATGTTTTGCATATTACTTGCCCCGGGAGATGTGAAAGTTACCTAACCCTTTCTTATCATATCGTTTTTATTTAGATTCAGGATTCATTAGCATTATCATAATACGATTTGAATTTAAACACTTATTCCTTGTTGCGGGGCGGATGCGTCACAGCGGGAAAAATGAGCAGAGGTTTAGTGCGGATAAATTTTAATACCCACTTTACTCCACAAATAAATTATGCTTTAACTAAAATAAATCATTATGAAAACTAGGTGATTGTGCTCACTTTATGCTTGACAAAAAAGCTGTCATGGTTTTAATGTGGTTCAAAGTGGATAATTATGGTGATAAATGTTCAGAGGAAGCTCCGCACATACCCTTGACGCCAAGGGGCGCATGATCATTCCGTCGCGATTTCGCGATGTGATCCAGGCCGATGGCGAAGAGGCGCTGATGATGACCAGCATGGATGGGGCGCTGGTGGCCTATCCCCTGGGCGAATGGCGCAATATCGAGAATCGCATCATGGCGCTGGCTGAAAAAAGCGAAGCTATGCGGCGATTTCGGAGGGTGTTCGTCGGCGGCGCCTTTGAATGTACCTATGATAAACAGGGGCGGGTGCTTGTGCCGCCAAGTCTGCGCGAACAAGCCAGGCTGGAAAAAGAGATTGTTCTGGTGGGCGTGCTGGACCATTTTGAAATATGGGCCCAGGATAAGTGGGAGAAGGAAAAACAGCGGATGGAAATTGACATGCAAAATGAGGAGGTGCGAAACGAGATCTCCAGGCTAGGGCTTTGATCTTATGACCTTTCGGCACGTCAGCGCCATGCTGGATGAGGCTGTTGCGTGTCTGTGCTGCCAACCCGGAGGGATTTATGTGGACGGCACATTGGGCGGTTGTGGTCATGCCCGGGCCGTTTGCCGTAAAATCATGCCCGACGGTCTATTGATCGGCATCGACCAGGACATTGATGCCATCGCCAACGCCCGGCGTATCTTGAGGCCCTTTCTTCCCGGTGTTCGCATTTTCCATGGCAATTTTACTTCCCTGCCCGATTATCTGAATCAGCTCACGATTCCCGCGGTCAATGGCATTTTGCTAGACCTTGGGCTTTCCCAGCATCAGTTGGAGGCCGGTGGCAGAGGGTTCAGTTTTCAGAGAGACGAACCGCTGGACATGCGAATGGATGTGCGTTCCGGTAAACGGGCGGCCGATTTGGTGAACCAGCTGCCCGAGGACCGTTTGATCCGCATTTTCAAGCAATACGGCGAGGAGCGCTGGTCCAAGCGGATTGCACGGGCGGTGGTCGACCAACGACGCCGCGGTCCCATTGTCACCTCGCGGCAACTGGCCGAGCTGGTTTGTTCAGCGGTGCCGCGACAGGCTGCCGCCAGGCAGAAGATTCACCCGGCCACCCGTGTATTCATGGCCCTGCGTATTGCCGTGAACGAGGAACTGGAACGATTGGATACATTTTTGTCCCATGCCGTGGACTTGCTGCTGCCTGGCGGGCGGCTGTGCATTCTGTCCTTTCATTCTCTGGAGGATCGCATGGTCAAACAGCGGTTTAAAGCATTGGCAACCGGATGCACCTGCCCGCCGGATTTGCCCGTGTGCGCTTGTGGCAAGCGGCCCAAGGTGCGGCTGGTCACCCGCAAGGTGGTCCGGCCCGGACCCGAAGAGATTGCACGCAACCCCATGGCGCGCAGCACGCGATTAAGGGCTATCGAAAAGTTGCCGGTTCGTGCAGCGCGACAACAACCAGCAAGTTGACAGGATATCTGTGCAATGGCCGCCAGACGAAAAGCCCAAAGGAATGTGACCCGGCACCGGACATGGGTCTGGATGCTGATTCTGGCCGTGTTTTTCGGGGAACTGTTGTTTTACACATGGTGCCGCGTCAAGTGCATCCAGGCGGGTATTGCCATTTCGGCCGAGCAGCGCAAGCAGCAGGAACTTGCGACTGTGGCCAATAGTCTAAAGATTGAACTGGCGCGGTTAAAGGCGCCGGAACGCATATCCTATATCGCCAAACACAACCTTGGATTGGACATGCCGGATCCAAGCCGGACCATAATGGTGCCGTAATATGGACAGTCAAAAACGCAGAAATTTGAGGGTAGCCTTTGTGGGCGCCCTGTTTATGATCTGGCTGGCTGCGATCGGCGCTCGGGCGGCTTATTTGCAGCTTTTCCGCGGAGAATGGCTGTCCAGCAAAGCGGTGGGGCAGGTGGAGGAAACCCTGACCCTGCACGGCAAACGCGGCACCATATACGACACCCGGCACCAGCCGGTGGCGGTGAGTATCGAGACATCCTCGGTGGCGGCCAATCCGGGTATGATTGAGAACAAGGCATCGGTGGCGCGTAAGCTGGCCGGGGCCCTCAACCTGAGCGCCGCTGCCGTTGCACGCAAGCTGGCTGAAAAGCGGCATTTCGTCTGGCTCAAGCGCCAGGCCACGCCCAATGAGGCAGAGGCGGTAAAATCTCTCAAAATCGCCGGGGTGGATTTCCTGCCTGAGCACAGCCGGTTTTATCCCAACACCTCCCTGGCCGCCCAGGTCCTGGGGTTTACCGGTATTGACGGACATGGGCTTGAGGGGCTGGAGTTTTACTACGACCAAGAGCTCAAGGGCGGTACCGAAAGGGTTACCATCCTGAAAGACGCGCTGGGCCGTGGCTTCGAGGCTGACCGGCTGGCCGGGCGCCACAAGACCGGTCACAATCTGGTACTTACCCTCGATCGTCATATTCAGTATATTGCTGAAAAGGCCCTTGCCCTTGCGGTGACCGACCACAAGGCCCAATCCGGTCTGGCCATTGTTATGGCGCCGGACAGCGGGGCGATCCTGGCCATGGCCCACTATCCGTTTTTCAACCCCAACAATTTCCGCAAATACAGTCGCGATAATTGGCGCAATAGGGCGATCACCGATCCGTTCGAGCCGGGGTCCACCCTGAAAATTTTCAGTGCAGCCGCCGCTTTGGAAAGCGGCAGCAGCACCCCCAGCACCATCTACTTCTGTGAAAACGGCGACTACATCATCAGCGGGCATACTGTTCACGACACCAAATCCCACGGTTGGCTGTCTTTGCAGCAGATTGTCAAGTATTCCAGCAATATCGGCGCCGTGAAGATTGTAGAGAGGATCGGTGTTCAAACCCTTCACGAAAACCTGAGGGGTTTCGGCTTCGGCCAGCGGACCCGTATCGACTGTCCCGGCGAATCCCCGGGGGCCCTGGCCCACTACAAGCGCTGGACTGCCGTCGATGCCGGTGCTATCGCCTTCGGGCAGGGCATATCGGTAACCGGGTTGCAGCTGATCACCGCTGTGGCAGCTTTGGCCAATGACGGATTGATGATGCGTCCCCACATTGTTCAGGCCGTCACGGATTTTAACGGGCGTCCGATCCGCAAGGTTGAGCCGGAGGCCGTGGCGCAGGTGGTGTCGGTGAACACGGCACGGTCTGTGCGCCGCATCATGCGGACCGTGATCACACCCGGCGGTACCGGCGTCGAAGCGGACCTGGACGGTTATTCGGTGTGCGGCAAAACGGGAACCGCGCAGAAAATCGGCAAAGACGGGACCTATTCCCCAAATGCCTATGTGGCTTCGTTTGTCGGTTTTGCGCCCACGGAGCGGCCCGCCCTGGCTGTCCTGGTGGTGGTGGACGAGCCGCAGAACGGGCACTACGGCGGAAGCGTGGCCGCTCCGGCGTTCAAACAGATAATCAAAGAGACCCTGAGCTATCTTAACATAGCGCCGGACGACGGCCTGCAACGGCTCAGGGTGTCCCGGGACATTAAGGTCAACGGATGAAACTGTCTTCGCTTATCATGGCCGGCTTGAGCGCCTATTCCGGGGTAGATCCGCAGTATGACGGGGCGGCCGGCGATCCTGAAATCTCAGGTGTTTTCTGTCGTGCGCAGGAGGTTTTGCCCGGCGGTCTTTTCGTGGCCGTCAAGGGGTTTGCCGCCGACGGCCATGATTTTATCGACCAGGCCGTTGTCAACGGCGCCGTTGCGGTGGTGTGCGAAAAGGCTCTGTCGCTGCCGGTCGCCTGCGTGCCGGTGAAAAATTCCCGAAAAGCCCTGGCGGAACTGGCCGGTGCATTTTATGACCACCCTTCCAGGGCGATGGTGATTGTTGGCATTACCGGCACCAATGGCAAAACCACCACCTCCTACCTGATCGAGAGCATACTGGAAGCTGCCGGTTATGCCGTGGGCGTCATCGGCACGATCAATTACCGATACGGCGGCCAGTCGTTTGACAATCCGGTGACAACCCCGGAATCCTTGGACCTGCAAAGGATATTGGCGCAAATGCGATCCGGCGGGATTACGCATGTGATTATGGAAATTTCCTCCCACGCCCTGGACCTTTTCCGGGTTCATGGATGCGCTGTCGATATCGGGGTTTTTACCAACTTGACCCAGGACCATCTCGACTACCACCTCGATATGGACGCCTACTGGGCGTGCAAACGGAAACTGTTCGACGAAATACTGCCGTCGGCGTCCAGCAGCGTCGACAAACGTGCCGTTATCAACGTGGCCGATCCCAAAGGACGCGAACTGGCCGCCGGCATGGAGCTTTCAGTACTTTCCTGCGGGCAGACCGATGCGGATGATCTGTACGCGTCCGGGATGCATTTCGGGCTCGACGGTATCACCGCACGGCTTCATACGCCGCTTGGCGATGTGGCGATCCATTCGCCCCTGGTCGGGCGGCACAACCTGGAAAATATCCTCAGCGCGGCGGGGGTGGGTGTTGCGCTGGGGCTATCGCCGGAGACCATCGCCAAGGGGATTGGCGGACTTGGAAGTGTTCCCGGCCGATTGGAATCGGTCCCCAACACAAGCCGTCGGCATATCTATGTGGATTATGCGCATACGCCGGACGCCCTGGAAAATGTTCTGCTGGCCATCCGCGCGCTTACCGTTGAGCGTATTATCTGCGTTTTTGGCTGTGGCGGCGACCGCGACCGGGACAAGCGCTCCAAAATGGGGGCCATCGCTGCGCGTTTGAGCGACCTGACCATCGTGACCTCCGATAATCCGCGCACCGAATCTCCCGATGCCATTGTTGCGGAAATTGTGGGGGGGGTCATTCCGGTATGCCGTCGACAGTATGACGCTGCGGGCCTTTCCCCGGGCTTTCGCGAAAAGGGGTTCTGCGTTGTCGTGGACCGGCGTGAAGCGATCGGCGTCGGTATCCGGGCCTCTCGTCCGGGCGACACGGTGCTGATCGCCGGCAAGGGCCACGAGCCTTACCAGGTGGTCGGCCGGCAGAAGCGGCCCTTCGATGACCGGCTCGAAGCCGCAAACGCACTGGCAGGTCTGGCATGAACTGGTCCGTCGATCAAATCCTCGAGGCCACGGGGGGGCGTTTATTATACGGCCCCTTGAATCAGCAGTTTTCGGCCGTGGGCATTGATTCCCGCAATATCGATGAAACGGCACTTTTCGTGGCCATCGTCGGCGGGACCCATGACGGCCACAGTTTCGTGCAGCAGGTGGTGGAAAGTGGGGTTCGCGGCGTGGTGGTCCGGGAGGATGCCAAGGCTGCTTTGCAGCACGGCCTATGGGAAAAAATGGGCGTCGTTTGTGTCGTGGTCCCTGACACAACCCTAGCCCTGGGGGCTCTGGCATCATTTCAGCGCCGCCTGAAAAGGATACCGGTGGTGGCCATTACCGGGTCCAATGGAAAAACGTCCACGCGCCGGATGGCCGCTCATGTGATGGGTCAGCGGTACCTTACGCTGGCCACGGCGGGCAACTTTAACAATGAGATCGGGCTGCCCCTGACGTTGTTCGGCTTAACGGAGGCCCATGAAGCGGCGGTCCTGGAATTGGGAATGAACCATCCCGGGGAAATCGACCGTCTGGGACGCATTGCCCGGCCGACCATCGGCGTGGTGACCAATGTCGGACCCGCACACCTTGAATTTTTAGGGAGTCTGGACGGTGTCGCCCGTGCAAAAGGTGAATTGCTGGCTCATATCGATGCTGCCGGCTGGGCCGTTTTGAACAAGGATGATGCGCGTGTTGCCGCAATGGCGCAACAGTGCGCCTGCAAGGTTTTGTTCTTCGGCACCGGTTCCGGGGCCCAGGTTCGTGCCGGGGCCGTCGAAGCGAGTTCCAGCGGCATTTCCTTTGACTTGATTTTGCCCAATGATCGCGCTGCCATCACCCTTAGCGCAACGGGGCGGTTTATGATTTCCAATGCACTGGCGGCCGCGGCCGCAGGTTATGCCGCCGGCCTTACTGCTGCCGACATTAAAGCCGGCCTGGAACAGTTCCGCCCGGAAGGCGGACGCCTCAACCTGGTCAAGACAGTCAATGGCGTGACCATCATCGATGATACATACAACGCCAATCCGGCCTCAATGGCCGCAGCCATCGAGACATTCGAGACCCTGTGCCGCAACCATGCCGGGTATATCGTGCTGGGGGACATGCTGGAACTGGGCGATCAGGCTCAGGATCTGCATGCCCGGGTCGGGCGGCTTGCCGCCGGGGCCCATATTGCCAGGCTTTATGCCCACGGGAATTTTTCCACAGCGGTGCTTTCCGGGGCCAGCTCCGGCGGTATGGCGCAAAACGATATGTTTGCCGGTTCCAAGGCGGATATTACCGCTGATCTCATTCGGCGACTCGAACCTGGAGACTGGCTGCTGGTAAAAGGCTCGCGCGGCATGGCCATGGAAACGGTGGTGGATGCCGTTCGGCAATGGGGTGATGGCGAAACCCGTTGAATTGCCCACAGAACAACGCTGCAGGAGGGTTGGCGTGAAAAAAATAACGATGACAAGAAAAGAGTTGGAGGAATTTGCAGTCCGGAACTGGGATTTCCAAAAGACATCGCTGCGGCGGATGAGTACCTTGTTCCTGGCGCAGTTGCTGCAAATGAAGCTGCAGAACGACCGCCGTGTTCACCTGATGGCCCGGGAGGTTCAATGCCTCGAAAACGACAACCGGGTCCATCGGTTTTTCAACCAGGGGGACGGTCCGGCGGGACGGTTACAGGAATGGATCGTTTTTAAAACCCATAACGGCACCAAATATTATTTGACCATGGCCAGTCTGGATGAGGGAGACGGGAGCATCAACCGGCGTGTTCATGATGCCTGTGATTTTGACTTCCCTTTCCTGCAGGCGGCGGCATGATTCCAGATGGGCATATTCGACAATAACGGACGGCCAATGAAAGACCGCGGCGCATGATCTACCATCTGCTCTACCCATTGCATACTTCCATATCGGCGTTTAACGTATTTCGCTATATTACGTTCAGGACCATCTATGCCAGTTTGACCGCATTCCTGATTTGCTTCCTGCTGGGGCCCTGGATGATTCGCAAGCTGGGTCGCATGCAGGTGGGGCAGTACATCCGCGAAGAAGGTCCCGAGAGTCACCAGCAAAAAGCCGGCACCCCAACCATGGGGGGCACGTTGATCATATTGTCCGTTACCCTGGCTACCCTCTTGTGGGCCGATTTGACCAATTATTTCATATGGATCGTACTTAGTGTGCTGATCGGTTTCGGGACCGTCGGATTTATTGATGACTATCTGATGCAGGTTAAAAAGAAAAACAAGGGGCTTACGGCCAGAGGCAAACTGGGGTTGCAGACCGTGCTGGCGCTGGCCACAGGCGCCCTGGTGGTGATCAGCCCCAATTTCACCACCCAGGTCACCGTGCCGTTTTTCAAGCAGTTTTCTCCTGATCTGGGCTGGTGGTACATCGTTTTTTCCGCTTTTGTCATTGTCGGGGCTTCCAATGCCGTGAACCTTACGGACGGGTTGGACGGGCTGGCCATCGGACCGGTGATTATCGCCTCGGTGACGTACATGATTTTCGCCTATGTGGCCGGTCACGTCAAAATAGCGGAATACCTGCAGATCAACTATGTGGCCCGCAGCGGTGAAATCGCCGTATTTTGCGGTGCCCTGGCGGGTGCGGGCCTGGGGTTCCTGTGGTTCAATGCATACCCGGCTCAGGTGTTTATGGGCGACGTGGGGTCTCTGTCCCTGGGAGGCAGTCTCGGGGCGGTGGCCGTTATCACAAAGCAGGAAATTCTGCTGGCTCTGGTTGGCGGTCTTTTTGTCATGGAGGCGCTGTCGGTGATTTTCCAGGTCAGTTTTTTTAAAGTGACCAAAGGCCGACGCATTTTTCGCATGGCGCCGCTGCACCACCACTTCGAATTGAAGGGATGGCCGGAGCCTAAGGTGATCGTGCGGTTTTGGATCATCGCCATTGCCCTGGCGCTGATCTCGATGAGTACGCTGAAGCTCAGATAGGCAAGGAATCATCGCGATGCAAGTAGACGGAAAAAATGTCGTCGTTGTGGGCATGGCCCGATCCGGAATTGCAGTGGCGCGTTTTCTCAATGCCCATGGCGCCCATGTTACGGTTACCGATCAAGTGGCCCGGGAGGGGCTTGGATCTTTTGTCAATGAAGCGCGGCAACTGGGGGTGGCCCTTGAACTGGGGGGACACCGGTCCCCGACCTTCGAGGCGGCGGATATGATTGTGATCAGCCCTGGGGTCCCGCATACCATCGCTCCGCTGGCCGATGCCCGCAAAAAAGGTATTCCGGTTATGGGCGAAGTGGAGCTGGCGGCGCGCTTTATCGAAACCCCCATTGTCGCAGTGACGGGAACCAACGGCAAGACCACGACCACCGAGCTGTTGGGATGCATGCTGGCCGCATCGGGCAAAAATGTATTCGTAGGCGGCAATATCGGTAATCCCCTGATCGAGATTGCCGATCGAGGCGCTGACCTTGACGTCATTGTGGCTGAAATCAGCAGCTTTCAACTGGATACCATTGATCAGTTTCGGCCCCATGTGGCGGTATTGCTCAATATATCCCCGGATCACCTGGACCGTTACCGTAATTTTCAGGGCTATGCCGCGTCGAAGCGGCGGGTATTTTTGAATCAGAAAGCATCTGATTTTGCCATCTGCAACGGCAACGACCCCCTGGTGCAGGAGCAATGCAGGGCCATCGAAAGCCGGGTGTTGAATTTTTTTTCCCGGCCGCCGGACAATGGGCAGCCCGGTCAGGGCGCCATTATTACGCCGCGGCAGATCGCGGTGGTGATTCCCGATATGGTGCAGGGGTTTATCAATCTGGGAAAGACCACCCTGATAGGACCGCACAACCGGGAAAATATTGCCGCTGCAGCCCTGGCGACGCTGGTTTCCGGGGGAACCCTGGACGGCATTCAGAAAGCGCTGGACGGGTTCCAGGCCCTGGCCCACCGCCTGGAGCGGGTGCGGGTGATTGAAAATGTCAGTTTCGTCAATGATTCCAAGGCGACCAATGTGGACGCGGTGATGCGTGCATTGGAGTGTTTTTCTCAGCCCGTTGTGCTGATCATGGGCGGCCGCAACAAAGGCTATGATTTTTCTGCACTGTTCGGCCATGTGCAAAAGCATGTCAGAAAGTTAATCACCCTTGGCGAAGCCGGCGGGGAAATCATGGACGCTCTGGGGCCGGCCCCGGCTATGGGTGCCCAGGCGGCCGCCGATCTGGCCGAGGCGGTGAGGCTGGCGTATGGGGCTGCCCAACCGGGAGATACCGTGTTGCTTTCCCCGGCATGCGCCAGTTTCGATATGTTTGGCAGTTATGCTGAAAGGGGCGAGACATTTCGCTCCCTCGTGGGGGCGCTGCAATGACCCGAACCGCCACAGCAGGCGCGCCGGCGCAGGCCTACGATGTGCAATTGCTGTTCGCCGTTCTGTTCCTGGTGGGTATCGGCATCGTCATGGTGTACAGCGCCAGCTCGGCTTTGGCACTGAAGAAGTACGGCAGCGATTTTTATTTTTTGAAAAAGCAGGGGCTCTTTTCCTTGCTGGGTATTCTGGCTCTGGTCATTTGCCGGCACATTCCCTTTGGCTTGTACCGGGTACTCACTTATCCGCTGCTGATTCTGGCAATTGGCCTGCTCATTGCCGTGCAGGTGACCGGCCTGGGACTGGAAGCCGGGGGCTCGCTGCGCTGGCTGAGGCTTGGCCCGTTGACCTTTCAGCCGGTGGAAGTTGCGCGTTTGGCGCTGATTGTCTTTATGGCATATTCGCTGAGTAAAAAACAGGAGGTGCTGGGCAAGTTCAGCCTTGGGTTTGTCCCCCACGTGATTGTTCTAACGATATTTGCCGTTCCTCTGATGATGCAGCCTGATTTTGGGTCGGTGGTGATTTTCGCCGCCCTGGTATGGGTGATGATGTTTATGGGGGGGGTGCCCGTCAGGCACCTGCTTTCGGCCCTTATTCTGTTGATTCCGGCCGCCTATTTTCTGATGGTGGATGCGGCTTACCGCATCAAGCGCCTGGTCAGTTTTCTGGATCCATGGCAATACCCGGCCGGGGAAGGATATCAGATTATTCACTCCCTGATGGCATTCGGCACCGGCGGTTTGTGGGGAACGGGAATCGGCAAAGGATACCAGAAACTGTTTTATCTTCCGGAGCCCCACACTGACTTTATTTTTGCGGTGATTGGAGAAGAGCTCGGCTATTGGGGCGTTGTATCCATACTTGTGCTTTACGGGGTTATTTTGTGGCGTGGAATACATATCGCCTGCCACTGCAATGATTATTTCGGAATGTTGATGGCCGCGGGGATCACCACCGCCATCGGTCTGCAGGTATCCATCAATATGGGCGTTTCACTCGGTCTGCTGCCTACCAAGGGGCTGACCCTGCCGTTTCTCAGTTATGGCGGGACCTCATTACTGCTCAATATGGCATGTGTGGGGATTTTGATGAACATTGGAGCCGGTCATGCAAAGAAAACCAGATCCTGAGCAGGATGCAGGCGGATACCGGCTGGTGATGGCCGGTGGCGGTACCGGCGGACATCTGTTTCCCGGCATTGCCATTGCCCAGGCTTTCAAGTCCAGAGACCCGCGAAACCGCGTTTTGTTTGTCAATGCCGGCCGCGAATTGGAGACCCGCGTGCTTTCCGAACTGGGGTGGGACCAGAAGGCCATTTCCATTGAAGGGATCAAGGGGCGCAGCCGTTGGCGACAGGTTGCCGCCGCGTTCATGGTTCCCGGGGCTGTTTGGAAAGCCGGCGGCATCATTAAAGCATTCCAGGCCGACCTGGTTTTCGGCGTCGGGGGCTATTCGGCGGGGCCGGTGGTGACGGCCGCCGTCCTTCGTGGCATACCGACGGCGTTGCACGAGCAGAATCGTATTCCGGGTTTGACCAATCGTATTCTGGGCCGCCTGGTGGACCAGGTTTACCTCACATTTGAAGAGAGCCGTGAACTGTTCAACCCGGCCAAGGTCAAGGTGAGCGGCAATCCGGTGCGCGACGAGATTCTCTCCCTGGCGCTGCAGCCGGACGCCCCGGACCAGGACAAGCCCTTTACGGTGCTGGTGGTGGGCGGCAGCCAGGGCGCGCAGGCCATCAATTCGGCAATCGTCGAGGCGTTGCCGGATCTCAAAGACATCGGAGACATCCGGTTTGTCCATCAGACCGGCGCTGGTGATGAAGAGAAAGTGCTACGCGCCTATGCGCAAACCGGCATCCAAGGTGACGCGAGGGCCTTTTTTACGGATATGGCCGAACAGTACCGGAGGGCCGACCTGATCGTCTGCCGGGCGGGTGCAACAACGGTGGCCGAAATTACGGCAGTGGGCAAAGCAGCTGTTTTCGTACCGTTTCCCTATGCAACGGACGATCATCAAACCCGGAATGCCCAGACGCTGGTGGATTTGGGGGCCGCAGAGATGATCAAGCAGGATGATTTGTCCGGTGCGGTCCTGTCCCGGCTGATCAAGGGATATAAGGAGAGCCGGATTTTGCTCAAAGAAATGGCCGCCAAGGCAAAGGTCCTCGGCCGGCCGCAGGCCGCCCAGACTATTGTTGACGGCTTATACGGATTGGTTGACTGAAAATCTGAAGGCAAAACACAGAAGCGATCCAAAGAAAACGATATGTATCAGAAAAAATACCACATCCATTTCGTAGGCATCGGCGGCATCGGCATGAGCGGCATCGCAGAGCTGCTGATCAATCTGGGATACACGGTATCCGGGTCGGATTTGCGCTGCACCGATATCACCGATCGCCTGCAGGCGCTTGGCGGAGTCGTGTTTGAAGGCCACAATGCGGCCCAGATCGATGGCGCGGATGTGGTGGTGGTGTCATCGGCCATCAATGATGCCAATCCGGAAGTCAAGGCCGCATTGCAGCTTTCAATACCTGTGATTCCAAGGGCGGAAATGCTGGCCGAACTGATGCGCCTGAAGTACAGCATTGCCATTGCCGGAGCCCATGGGAAAACATCGACGACTTCACTGGTGGCCTCGGTGCTTGCTGCTGGCGGGCTGGACCCCACGGTGGTTATCGGCGGAAAACTGAAAAGCATTCAATCCAATGCGCTTCTGGGCCAGGGAGACTATATCGTGGCCGAAGCCGACGAGAGCGACGGGTCCTTCTTGAAGTATTCTCCGGCCATTGCCGTGGTGACCAATATTGACCGGGAGCATCTCGATTTTTACAAGGACCTGGACGACATCAAATCGGTGTTTCTGAGTTTTCTGGACCGTATCCCTTTTTACGGGCTTGCTGTTCTGTGCCTGGACAACGAATCGGTGCAGGATTTGATCCCCCGAATTCGCAAACGATTTACCACTTACGGCATGAGTCCGCAGGCCGATCTGCAGGCCGTGGATATTAAAAGCAAAGGGCTTTCCAGCCGCTTTGGCGTCATTTGGCAGGGAGAACCCCTGGGCCAGATTACATTGAACCTGCCTGGAATGCACAATGTTTCAAACGCCTTGGCCAGCATTGCTGTAGGGCTGGAGCTGGGCATCGGGTTCAGGAAGATCAAAGCCGCCCTGGAAAAAGTCGAAGGGGTACAACGCCGGCTTGAAATAAAAGGAGAGGCCAAGGATGTGGCGGTGCTGGACGATTACGGCCACCATCCCACCGAAATCAAAACCACACTGGATGCATTGACCCAGGGGTGGCCCGGCAGGCGCAAGGTGGTGGTCTTCCAACCCCACCGCTATTCCCGCACAAAAGCGCTTTTCGACGATTTTGCCCGCAGTTTCTACCAGGCGGATGTTTTGCTGGTGCTGCCGATCTATGCGGCCAGCGAAAACCCCATCGAAGGGGTGGACAGCCGCAATTTGTGCCAGAGCATTCAGGCCCATGGCCATAAGGATGTGCGATTTTACGAAGATATGGATGCGGCCGTCAGTGCCCTGGCTGAATTGATCGTGCCCGGGGACGTGGTGCTTACCCTGGGCGCCGGAAACGTATATCAGGTCGGAGAGCGATTGCTTGTCGGCATCGAAGGTTGATTCGGTGCGGACGCTTACATAGGAAAACAGCCATGCAGCGCCATGGCGACGGCTTAGCTTCGGAGGCCCCATTGTTGGGAAAGAAGAAAACAGCGCGCAGGAACCGCCTTAAAAAAAGTGTCCAGAAAAAACGGACGCGCATCATGCACCGCGTGCTCACCGGTTTGAAGCTTCTGGCGCTGATGGGCATTATTTTGGCGGTGAGTGCGCTTTTTATGGCCGGATATGCGGCGGTAACCCAGACAGATTACTTTCGTACCCAGGCGATTCGCGTTCAGGGTCAATCACGTCTGTCCCGGCAGGCCGTTTTGGAACAGGCCGGAATTGCAGCGGGCGATAACCTGATTGCGGTGAATCTGCAACTGGTGCGCAAACGGCTTTTGGCGCATCCCTGGATTGCCGCGGCACGGGTGGCGCGGGAAATTCCCGGAACCATCGTTATAGAGGTGGTCGAGCATTCACCGTTGGCGGTGTTGGATCTGGGCCGCAAGTTTGTGTTGAATATGCATGGCCGTATCTTCAAGGAGTACGGTCCTCAGGATCCGGGAAATCTGCCCCTGGTGACCGGAATCGTTTACGGGGATATCAGCTTGGGTGATGATGCCCTGAGTACCAATATGGCTGCGGTGATGCAAGTGCTGCAAAGCAGCCGGGCAAAGGAGAGCCCCCTGGCCTATGGCGACATCAAAGAGATCCATGTGGATACGGAGATGGGTATTACGCTGGTTGCCTGGGAAAACAGGCGCAAGATAAAACTGGGGTTTGACGGATATGAAGCCAAGTATCGCCGGCTCAAGCAATTGCTGCCCCATTTGAGGCGAGACAAAACGTGGCGTGCATTTACCGTCATCGATGCAAACGATCCAGACCGGATCGTGGTACAGCTGTAAGAATCGCCCGCGGGCGCACAAAAGGAGGCGTATGGCACAGTCGCAGGAAAACATTATTGTCGGACTGGATATTGGTACGACGAAAATATGCTGCGTGGTTGGAGAGGTCACCGGCCGGGATGTCAACATTATCGGCATTGGCACCCATCCATCCGTGGGACTGCGCAAGGGCGTTGTGGTCAATATAGAATCGACGGTGGAATCCATCAAAAAGGCTGTGGAAGAGGCCGAGTTGATGGCCGGCTGTGAGATTTCTTCCGTATATGCGGGCATCGCGGGCGGCCATATCACCGGCTTCAACAGCCGCGGCATCGTGGCCATCAAAGGGCCTGAGATTACGCCGGGCGATGTGGAGCGTGTCATCGATGCCGCACGGGCGGTGGCCATTCCCATGGACCGTGAAGTGATCCATGTGCTGCCCCAGGAGTATATTGTCGATGACCAGACGGGCATCCAGAATCCGGTGGGCATGGCCGGCGTTCGTCTTGAAGCCAAAATTCATATCGTTACCGGGGCCGTCACTTCGGCCCATAACATCGTCAAATGCGCCAATCGTGCCGGTCTGGATGTGTGTGACATCGTACTGGAGTCGCTGGCATCGGGAGAGGCGGTACTGGCCGAAGAGGAAAAACAGCTGGGGACGGCGCTGCTGGACCTGGGCGGCGGCACCTCGGACCTGGCCATTTTTTCGGGACAGAACATCAAACACACTTTCGTCCTGGCTCTGGGTGGAGACAACCTGACCAACGATATCGCCGTGGGTTTGCGTGCGCCTTTGGCAGAGGCCGAAAAGATCAAAAAGAAATACGGCAGTTGTTTGTCCGCCGCCATCAGCAGTGACGAAGTGATCGAGGTTCCTGGAATGGGCGGCCGTAAGCCGCGCAAACTATCCCGGCAAATCCTGGGCGAGATTCTGGAACCGCGAATGGAAGAGATATTCACACTGATCAAGCGTGAAATCTTCCGGGCCGAAATGGAGAACAGTATTTCTTCGGGGGTTGTGGTCACCGGCGGAACTTCACTGCTCGAAGGGGTTACCGAAATCGCTGAAGCGGTGCTGGGCCTGCCCACCCGATTGGGCAAGCCGCGCAATATTGTCGGGCTTACCGACGTGGTCAACAACCCCATGTACGCAACCGGTGTCGGCCTGGTACTCTACGGCGCCAGGAAGGCACCCGAAAAGAAATTTCGTATTCGCGACAAGAATATTTTCAACAGCATCATCCAGAGGATGAAAAAATGGTTCAAGGAGGTTATTTAATTGTTGTTTGCTGCCTTCAAACGGGGGCGCGGTTTTTAAATAAGAAGTTTTAAGTTTTAAGTGTTAAGTTTTAAGTGGTGGATGGGGACAGATTTATGGGCAGAAGATATATTGGGGCGATAGTGATTGAAAGTACTTCTGGATTATTGCTGCGTTGGAACTATAATTAGGCAGAATACCGACAGCTTAAAACTTAACACCTAAAACTTAAAACCGGAAATTTCGAAGAAATTTAATATCAGGGAGAACCCAATAACATCGTAAAGGGGGAGAAATATGTTCAGTTATGTAGACTCGGAAAAAACGGCCAAGATCAAAGTGATTGGGGTCGGTGGTGCGGGTGGCAATGCCATCAACAACATGATTTCCAGCAATCTGCAGGGGGTCAAGTTTATTGCCGCCAACACCGACATGCAGGCCCTGGAGGTCTCCAGAGCGGAAATCAAAATTCAAATCGGTGAGCAACTCACCGAGGGGCTGGGGGCCGGGGCCAACCCTCAGATCGGCCGGGATGCCGCTATAGAAAGCGGCGATGTCATCAAGGCCGCCCTGGGTGAAAGCCACATGGTTTTCATTACTGCCGGCTTCGGCGGCGGCACCGGCACGGGCGCTGCCCCGGTGATTGCAGGGCTCTGCAAAGAGCTTGGAATCCTGACGGTGGCCGTGGTGACCCGCCCCTTCTCCTTCGAGGGTAAAAAACGGGCACGGCAGGCCGAAGAAGGCATCAGCCAGCTCAAGGAACTGGCCGATACGGTCATCACCATCCCCAACGACCGGCTGCGGGGGCTGGCGTCTAAAAACGCCAAGATGGTGGATATGTTCCGGCGTGCCGACGAAATCCTGCTGCATTCGGTCAAGGGAATCACCGATCTGATCATGCGGCCCGGTCTGGTCAACCTTGACTTTGCCGATGTCAAGACCACCATGAGCAAAGCCGGCATGGCCATCATGGGTATTGGTTCGGCCAGCGGCGAAAACCGGGCCATGGATGCGGCTGAACGGGCCATCTCGCATCCTCTGCTGGAAGACATCAACATCGACGGCGCCAAAGGTGTGCTGATGAACATCACCAGCAGCAGCGATATCACCATGGAAGAGATGACCGAGGCATCGGAACGCATCTACAACGAGGTGGGCGAGGAGGCCGACATCATCTGGGGTGCGGTGATCGATGACGATATGGGCGACGAGATGCGCGTTACCGTTATCGCCACCGGTATCGGCGGCAAGACCGAAACCGCGGCGCCCGCGGAAGCCGCAGATCCGACCTATGGCGGAAAGGTGCGCGATATTACGCCGGCCGATCTTGCCCTGGTGGGCGAGCATGATCTGGACCAGCCCACCTTCCAGCGCATCCGCAAACAGCAGGTCGCCAACGAGTCTTCGGGTTCACTATATAAAGGATACAAGGGCATGATCATTGACAACAATGACCTGGATGTGCCCACGTTCCTGCGCCGCAAGGCGGACTGAACCATGGACGAGGTATTGCCCGTTTGAACAGGCGGGCTTATCATATGCCATCTGACCACCGGCGCAACGGCGCGTTGCGTATTTGCCTGCATGATCGGAGCGGCTGATGGCATCAGTTGAGGACAAACAACGGAGAGTCCGGCTTGAAGCGGAACAGGGCACGATTTTCAAGGGCTGGAACAACCGCGTGCGGGTGGCCCTGGTCTATCCCAACCTCTACACGGTGGCCATGGCCAATCTGGGGTTTCAGACCGTCTACCAGCGGCTCAATGCCATGGCCCATGTGGTGTGCGAGCGTGTTTTCCTGCCTGACCCGGAAGACGGCGACAATGCCGTGCGTTCCTTGGAATCGGGCCGGCCGTTGCATGATTTCGACTGCGTGGCCTTTTCGCTCTCGTTTGAAAATGACTATCTCAATGTACTGACTATACTGCAAAAAGCGGCACTCCCCCTGCGGTCGGCCAATCGTGGCTTCTCCCTCCCCCTGATCATAGCAGGGGGAGTTGCCGTCTTTTTGAATCCCGAACCATTAGCGCCATTTTTCGACTGTTTTCTGGTGGGCGAAGCCGAGGCCGCCCTGGTTCCGTTCTTCGATCGTTTTCAGCCGGGCCGTGATCGCCGCGCCACTCTTTTGGAATTGGCCCGCGAGGTACCGGGGGTCTATGTGCCCCGGTTCTTCCGGCCGCAATACAATCCGGACGGTACCCTGCTCAGGTTTTCTCCAATAGAGGCCGTGCCCCGGAAAGTCCGGCGGGTGTATGCCGACCGGATGGATACCTTCGCCACAGACACCGTGGTGGTTACACGCCAAACCAGTTTCGAAGATGCCTACCTGATCGAGGTCAGCCGGGGCTGTCCCCATGGGTGCCGGTTTTGCGCCGCCGGTTTTATTTACCGTCCTCCGCGTATCCGGAGCCTGCCGGAGCTGCTGCACTCCATGGAAACCGGTGCCGCTGTGACCCGCAAGATCGGCCTGGTGGGCACCGCCGTTTCCGATCTGCCTGCACTCAAAGCCCTCTGCGCCCAGGGGCTGGAAAAAGACCTGCAGCTTTCCTTCAGTTCCCTGCGCGCCGATGCGCTGGACAGCGAGCTCATCGCAGCCTTGAAAGCGGGCCGGCTGAAAACCGCCACCATCGCTCCGGAAGTGGGCTCCATTCGCATGCGCACGGTAATCAACAAGGGGTTGTCCGAGGATGCCATTTTATCGGCTGCAGAAAACCTCGTGGCCGGCGGTATCCCCAACCTTAAATTGTATTTCATGGTGGGCCTTCCCACGGAGCGCGATGAGGATATCCATGCCATCGTCGCCCTGGTGAAACAGATCAAAGATCGGTTTCTGGGCGCCAGTCAGGTCCGGGGGCGCATGGGGGCCATTACCGTGAGCTTGAATTGTTTCGTGCCCAAGCCGTTTACGCCTTTTCAATGGGCCGCCATGGACAGCCCGGGCGAATTGAAACGCAAAATAAAAACCGTTAGAACCGGATTGAAAAAAATACCCAATGTACGGCTCAATGCCGATATGCCCCGCCGGGCCCATCTGCAGGCCCTGTTTTCCCGGGGTGACCGGCGGGTCGCCGACCTGCTGCGAATGGCCCACCGCAACAACGGCAACTGGCCGCAGACGCTCAAGGCGACGGTGCTCGATCCGGGTTTTTTTGTTTTGCGCGAACGGGAGGAAGGGGAATGTTTTCCCTGGGACTTCATCGATCACGGCATTGACAAGTCATTTCTCTGGAACGAGCACCAGAGGGCTATGCAGGGAAAACCCACCAAAGCCTGCCCCATGGAGCCGGCCAACTGCAAACTTTGCGGTGTCTGCCGGCCATAGCCCCGAAGCAGCGAAAAAAGGCGCCACAACGGGTCGGATTATTGCTGAGCACATGACAGCGCACGGATTGATTTTCCTGGCATGCCAATAGCCCATTGTCCGGTTTGTGATCCGTCCGGAATCTTCCGGATGACATTTGGTGGTTGAACAGACAACCTCCAAAACAGGCGGACAATCGCTGGTTTTGACAATTTCTGAACAGTTGGGGTATTTTCAGTCCATGGGTGATTGAACGACCGCCGATTCGCTGAGGCGGTAACCGATGCGCTTTGAGGTGGATAATGCAGATGTTTACATCGCGGCTTGGGTGACTATTATTTTGCTATTGCCGGAGCTTCAGCGGAAAACCATCACCGGCCAACAGCTTGAACCGTCATGCCCCCCGGCTCGAAAGAGCCCCAAGGAGAATACATATGAAACATCTGAATACAATCATCATCATCATTATCCTTTTATTTGCATCCGGCGCCGCCGCATCCGGAATGGCCGTGCCTTATACGGTCGATGGAATGTCGTTTGAGGGCTACTATATTTCCCCGGCGGCCAACGCCCCTCTGGTCCTGCTCATTCACGACTGGGACGGCCTTACCGATTATGAGATCAAACGTGCCAATATGCTGTCCGATTTGGGATATGCCGTATTTGCGGCCGATTTGTTCGGTGCCGGTGTCAGGCCCACGGAAACGAAGGACAAGCGCCAGCTCACCGGCGCTTTGTACAAAGACCGCCACAAGATGCGCACCTTGATCCAGGGCGCTTTGGATGCGGCCAAATCCAAAGGCGCCAACACCGGCAATACCGTGGTCATGGGGTATTGCTTCGGAGGGGCGGCAGTGCTTGAATTCGCCCGATCGGGCGCCGGCATGAAAGGGTTCGTCACTTTCCATGGAGGACTGGAAACCCCTGAAGGTCAAAGTTACGCCAATGCCAAGGGCAGCTTCCTGATCTTGCACGGTTCCGCCGACACCTCCGTCACCATGGATCAATTCGCCAGTCTGGCCCGCCAATTGGAGGAAAGGGGCATTGTCCATGAGATGACCACTTACAGCGGTGCGCCCCACGCTTTTACCGTGTTCGGTACCGATCGGTACAGGGCGGATGCCGATCGAAAATCGTGGAAACGGTTTACGGAATATCTTTCCGAGACCTTGTCAAAATAATATACCCGATGGATGCCAAACACCGGGCTGTTAGTCGGCTGTCTGCTGGACCTGAAAAACCGGGTCCGTTAACTTTAGCATCCGTTGCGCAAACCGGGTGGACGTAAAGCCCACCCCATACGCTTGAATGCAGGGGCGGGGTTTATCCCCGCCCGCGGCAATCGATCTTTTTCGTTGGGCACTGTCCAAAACCCGAAAATTGAATTAATGATATTGACACACGACTCGCAATTGCACCTGTTTTGTATAACCATGGAACGAGAGGAAAAATGAGCGCCGCTGAAAATGTTTTGCCGCCAGTTTCCCGCAGATTTCTAAATCAATCCATTACACTGCTCCAGCGGCTTTGCCATTGGCCCGCCTATGAGATGAACCGGCAGCAGCGGTATCCCGAATACAGCCGGTGGATCGGCGCCGTGCGAAAGCGTCGCCTTGCCGGTGCCGCCAGGCGGGTGCTGTTTGTCCACGGTCAGCTTCCCGGGGAGACCGGCTCCGGGGTATATATGCAGCAAATCGCCGCAGAATCCATCCGCAGGGGCGTCGACCTGCATTTGTTGTCCGCCGGGTATAAACTGTTGGACCCTTCCGATATCCCCGGCGTTCCGCAGGACCGGATTTCGACCTGCCTGTTTACCCCTGCCGGCGAAGCTCCCCGGCCGGGGGCCGTCAAAACCCCCATATCCGGCATGTCCGTGGTCATGCCATACCCCGTGTTGGCTTACCGCGATCGCAGCGAGGCGCAGTTGATTGATTTTCTATCTGTTTTCGGCAGCCGGATCGCAGCGCTGGTCCACAGGCTGCAGCCCGACGTCATTCATGTGGACCATTTGTGGTTTCTGAACGGATTGGCCCGACTGGCCGCCCCCTGGATTCCCCTGGTGGCTTCGGCCCACGGCACGGCCCACAAACTCATCGTCGATGCCCCCCGGTTTCGCGAGTTGGTGGTGCCCTGTGTTTCCAGTGCCGACCACGTCTGCGCCATCTCGCCGGAATCGGTGGCTGAGTGTGAGCGGATGTTTGCGATTCCGTCGGAAAAAATCACCATCGAAGGTTACGGATACGAGCCCGAGCTGTTCAACTGGCAGACCGTGGACCGAAAAAAGGTGCTCCGGGAGACATTGGGATACGATCCGGGCCAGAGGGATTTTGTGGCCGTTTCCGTGGGTAAGTTCGTGGACTGGAAAGGTTTCAAGGAGTTGACCGTGGCCGTGGGGCTGCTCGCCGAGCGCGGATTCAATATCGCCGCGGTCATCGTGGGAGAGGGGGACCCTGCCAGTCGCAAAGACCTCGAGTCCTTCATTGCCGGCAAAGGGCTTTCTGATCGGGTGCTGCTGCCCGGGAAGGTCGCCCGTGACGTATTGCCCGATATCTACCGATGCGGTGACGTCTACGTGCTGCCGTCCCACGTCGAGCCATACGGCATGGTGCTCATGGAGGCACTGGCCTGCGGAACGCCGGCCGTTGCCGCCAATACCGGCGGCCCGCCCCACTTTGTCCCCGAAGCGCTCGTTCAGGCCGGGCTGGCCAGACTGGTGGATCCCATCACCCTGTCCGCCGGAGGTGAACCACGGCCCGAAGACCGAAACATCTTTGCCCACAGCCTGGCCGACGGTATGGCCGACATTCTGGGCAGAGCCATCGGTGAGCCGGAACGCATGCGGATTGCCGAAGCCATGCGCCCCCTGAGCTGGGGCCGGCTCGTCGAATCGCTATCCGGCATTTACGATCGGCTGGTGGATCGTGCCCTGGCGGATACCGGGGCACAGGAACGGATGTAGACCCAATTTTCTTTCAGCCATTCAACGACCACCCGTCCCGCGTCGCGAACTTCCGCTCGGCGGCGCTAGTCAAAATCAAAGCCGTTCAGGTACTGAGCCAGTTTGGCCCGGCCGGCATCATCCAGTTGGGGACATTGCTCCGCACCCCGGCCGCCTTCCGCTGCCTGGGCGGCAAAAACCATGCAGGTGGGCTGGCCGCATTTTTGGCAATTGGTTCTGGGCAGCAGCTTTAAAATTTCCATCAGCTTCGGTTTGGTCCTGCTGGTAAAGCAGGGCGTGATGGTGTCGCGGTTCGCCCAGGCCTGATTGATTTCGGATTTCATCCATTCCAGGATGCGATCCGCCTCCTGTTCGTCTTTAAGGGCGTTGACGGCAATCTCGCGGGCGCCCACTTTGATGATGCGGCCAAGATGATGAAACATCACCTCCGGCGGATCGTTCAAAAACTGGGTGCCTCCGAGAACGCTGTTCAGATAAGGAAGCACTGCGCCAACATCTTCGTTCAGGCAGGCGATGCAGTGCACCGAAGCGAAGCTGGGATTGCACTCCGCTCTGAATATTTTTTTGGTGTATCCATTGAGCAGCATAGAACATCCTTGCTGGTGTTGGTTTTTCCGCCAAACCGGGTTCTTGCGGCCAGTTCAGGGACAAAAGATCAGTTGCGAGTTACGGGTTGCGAGTAACGAGTTGAAGAATTCTGTCGTGTTATAAGATCGGCCCGCGCGCAGCGCGAACCATAACTGGAAACTTGTCACTCATAACTCGCAACCACCATTGCATAGTATGGCCATGGCGCTTTTAAAGGCCGGCCCAAAGCCAGTCTCTCTGAACCGGTTCTTACTTTTTCAGCCAGGTTTTGATATCTTCTTTCATGGGGATTTTCCCGACGGATTTGACTTCGCCGTCCACTACGACTGCGGGAGTGCCCAATACACCATAGCCGGCGATCTCCATCACGTCAGTGACTTTTGTGATCTCGGCGGCTACACCAGCCTCGGCTACGGCTTCCCTGACGATTTTCTCCGCCTGCTTGCATCTTGGGCAGCCCGGGCCCAGTACTTTGATTTCCATAGTATTGCTCCTTGTTTATGATTTCCTTGGGGCAAGCTGCAATGGCGCTTGTCCTTTGCTGTTGTCTGCCCATCAGCCGGCCATTGTACCATAGAGCATTCCGGCGATGGTGGACAGGATGACGATGATGCTAGAAAAAGTGGCCGTTTTCTTAACGCCCATGACACTTCCGATGACCAGCATGTTGGGCAAAGAGAGTGCAGGGCCCGCCAGCAGCAGTGCAAGGGCCGGCCCCTTGCCCATGCCGGCCCCCAGAAGTCCTTGCAGGATGGGGACCTCGGTGAGGGTGGCAAAGTACATCAGCGCGCCGGCGACCGAGGCGAACAGGTTGGCCCAGACAGAGTTGCCCCCCAGAAGCGATTGAACCCACTGACCGGGGATCAGGGCCTGATGGCCGGGCCGGCCCAGCATGAAGCCGGCCACCAGCACGCCGCCGGCCAGAAGGGGAAAGATCTGTTTCATGAAGCCCCAGGTGGCCGCTGTCCACTCGCTGCATTCATCGCGGGTGAACCAGAAGGCGAGCATGAGGCCCAGAGCAACGAGCAGGGCAATGGTGATATACCATTTGGCAGCGAAAATGGCCGGCCACAGGCCCGTGGACCCGGCGGACGGCCGGGCAAAGGCGGCAAATACCAGAATCAGGACCATGGTCAGGATATAGAGGGCGTCCTGGAAAAGGGTGCGCTTTTTGGCGTCGGCATCCGGGACGTAAATCTGACCGGCGGTGCGAGCGGCGTCGTCTTTGCGGAAGATCAGGGCCATCAGCAGGCCGGTGACGATGGAAAAGACAATGGCGCCGATGGCCCGGGCCAATCCCAGCTGCCAGCCCAAAATTTTGGCGGTCAGCGTGATGGCCAGCACATTGATGGCCGGACCGGAATAGAGAAATGCGGTGGCCGGTCCGATGCCGGCGCCGCGGGTGTAGATGCCGGCGAAAAGCGGCAGGATCGTGCAGGAACACACCGCCAGGATGGTGCCCGAGATCGAGGCCACCGAATAGGACAGCAATTTTCCGGCCTGGGCGCCGAAGTATTTGAGTACCGAGGCCTGGGAGACGAATACGGCAATGGCGCCGGCGATAAAAAAGGCCGGAATCAAACAGGTCAATACATGCTCGCGCGCGTATTCCTGCAACATCATAAACGCTTCCAGCCCGGATTGGCGAATTACCGGGTGTCCGAAGGGGATATAATAGGCGGCGCAAAAAACACCGACGATCAGCAGCAGCTTGGTGCGCTCTTTCATTGTGATGGCTCCCTGGCAGCGGCATCGGTGGTATTGCCGTGGCCGTTGTATGAGTTATAATTCGGCATATAGCGATATTTAAGTTGAAACAACTATGTTCCGCAAATGGTTTCGCGGCGGATTTCCGGCAATCGCCGGACCAGTGCGGCAACTTCGGCATCCGTTTCCAGCCAGTGCCGCAAATTTCCCAGCAGACTGGCCACATAAGGGCTGTCGGCACCGTCGGCCAATCGGTAGTTGACCCACAGCCCCTCCTTGGAATAGGCAATCAGTCCAGCCTCTTCCAGTATCTTCAGATGTTTGCTGGCGGTGGACTGGGCCAGCCCCAGCGCCGCCTTGATTTCGCAAACGCACAGCACCCTGCGCTGCAACAGCTTGACCATCTTGACCCGGTTGGGGTCGGACAGTGCCTTCATGACTTTAATGAATTCCCGCATAATGCCTCCATATCGTTAAAATAGAATATATAGATGTCTTTGACGGCTGTCAAGGCAAGATATGCAGCAGCAGCTGTTGCAGGCGAAAGGGTGACCTATCAAAACCCGCGCGTCGTGCCCTTTAACGTGCGGAGTCTTTAAATATGGACACTGTGTGGTGTATATGTGATAAAATCAAACTCCGCGAGGTTTTCATGGCCGGCAGGTTTGTACCGGTGAGAAAAAGAGAGGGCCGCTGCTGCCGGCAAGACAAGGCACGGCCAAGGCCGCAAGGCAAAGGATCGAACCAGGAGGTCAAAATGAACATTGAGACGGCAATTCGCGAAGCCATGCATTTGGAAGCCAGGATACGCGATCTATATGTCGACGCCTATAATAATTGTGATGATCCCATAGGCAAGCAATTTTTTGCAACACTGAGAGATGACGAGCAGTATCATTACGATTTTCTCAATAGCAGGCTCGATGAATGGCAAACGAGCGGTAAATTCAGTACGCTGGATCTAGAAGAGGTTGAATTTCAATTTGAAGAGACTGATCGTTTGATGAATCGGGCCAGGCAAGTTATGGCTGAAGATGATCGGAAGTTGCATACGCAAACATTGAGCAAGGCTTTAAAGGTTGAAAAAGATACATCCGGCTTTTATGAAAAATTGGTCAATTCGTTATCAAATGACGCACAAAAGTTATTCAAACGGTTTTTGAAAATGGAGAACAACCATATCGAGGCCGTTCAAATTGAGCTCGATTATTTCATGAAAACAGGCTATTGGTTTGATTTCAAAGAGTTTGACATGGAATAGCGGTGATCGGTGTCTGGGGCAGACGCAGATCATTTGTACCTTCATTATGTCGTGTTTCAGAACTCTAACTTGAACGTTGCAAAAAACCAGACGCAAAAGCCATGCCGCTGTGCGGCACGGCTTTTGCCCGTCCTGATTACTTCAATTTATACAATTAACGCGTATTCCAGCTGATTATAACATTTTTTCTACTGCTACTATTTCGTCGTAGGATCCACCGGCACTATCGATGAACTTTTTAACCAAATCTGCGTCAGGTGCCTCCCAATCGCAGATTCCCGTGCCCTCTTCATTTACCCAGAGTCCATTGAACTTGACCTGCGGGTTTTCATTCAAATACTTCTGCAGTGCCCCGCCAAGGAGTTGCTTGAACTCGTCTGTCAAGGCAGATGGAGGAAGTTTGCCTTTATTATATCTCATCACCAATACTTTTGCCATTTTTTTACCCTCCTTTTTTTAATGTAATAACAATTGTCTACCATATTTCTGTAAAAGAACTCTTAGATCCTTAATAGGCAGCGGATGTAATTTTGCATTACTTTAACTGCCGATTTATTCGATTTTCTTGAATGCTGAATTCGGGAAAAAACAGTAGGGGCATTCTTGCGGTGCTTCATCGCCGTAGTGCACATACCCGCACATGCGGCAGCGCCAGGCTTTCTTTCCTGCCGCCGCCTGGCTGTCATCCAGGGGGTCGACATCGCGGTGCAGGGGCAGATCTTCCAGCGGCGGCATGCTGGGCTTGTAATTGCTCATCAGATAGCCGGCGACAATGATGCGCTGAACTTCGCTGGTTCCTTCGTAAATCCGCAGCAGGCGCACATCGCGCAGGAGTTTTTCAATGGGGAACATTTTGGTGTAGCCGAAGCCGCCGAAGATTTGAAGGGCCTCGTTGGCCACTTCCAGGGCAGTTTCGGTGGCGTAGAATTTGGCGATAGAGGCGCTGATGGTGGCGTCCCGGCCCTGGTCCGATTCCCACGCCGACTTCCAGGTGAGCAACCGGGCGGTTTCCACTTTCTGATACATTTCGGCCAGCTTGAATTGAATGGCCTGGTAGTTGTTCAAAGCCATGCCGAATGCCTTGCGCTTTTTGGCGTAGTCCAGGGCATATTCCATTGCGGCCCGGGCGGCGCCCACACCGAATGAGCCGATGATAGGCCGGGTGCGGGCGAATGTCTGCATGGCCAGAATGAATCCCTTGCCCGGCGGTGCCAGGATATTTTCTTTGGGCACGCGTACGTTTTTGAAATTGATCCCCACGGTGTTGGAGCAGCGCTGGCCCATTTTGGGGATGGTACGGCCGATGGTCACCCCGTCCCATTCGGCCTCCACTAGAAATGCGCAGATGCCGGCGTGCTGGGACTTGGGATCCACCGTGGCAAAGACGGATATATAGTCCGCCACGCCGCCGTTGGTGATCCAGTACTTGGTGCCGTTGAGAATATAGTCGTCGCCGTCCGGGGTCGCCCTGCAGCGCAACCCGGCCACGTCCGACCCCATGGTGGGCTCGGATGTAGCGAAACAGGTCAGCTTGAAATCTTGGGCGATGCGGGGCAGATACTTCTTTTTGGCCGTTTCATTTTCGGACAACAGGATGGGTTCCATTCCCAGGGCGCTGTCGAAAATGGAGGTGGCCAGGCCGGGGCAGGCCGCGGCGATCTCTTCGGTGACCAGAGCGGCTTCCACCAGGCCAAGGCCGGGCCCGCCGAAAGCCTTGGGGATATCGCCGTTCATAATGCGGGCATCGAACGCTTTGCGGATCACCGGCATGGGGATTTCATCTTTGCGGTCATAATACCAGGCCACCGGCAGCACTTCATTAATGGCAAATTGTCTCGCTTTTTCGCGAAGTTCGATTTGTTGCGGCGTCAGGGTGAAGTCAAGCATCGATGTCTCCTTTTTTAATTGGGCGGCAGTTCGGTGAACGTGTCATCGGGTGCATAGTCGAAGCGCTGCACGATGGCCTCGAGGTATCGCGATTGAAGTTGGCGACTGGCCAGAATCTGCTTTGCCGGGGGCAGCCGGAAGAGAACACCCAGCAGGGTGGCCAGGGCCCGGTGGCTGAACAGCACCTGGTTGTCGAAGATAATATTTTGCAGCTTGTTGCGTTCGATGGCCATCAATACCACCCGGTGGGCGGTGTTCAGCGGGGTGACCACCCGCTGGGGCCGGGTGTGCAGGGCGATGGCGCCGGTGGGGCAGTCATCGGCGCAGACCCCGCAGCCCAGGCACAGGTCGGTGTCGATTTGCGCAATGCGATGTCCGGGGCCGGAACCCGAGAGGCGGATTGCCTCCACCGGGCAGTGCCGGGCGCATTTTCCGCAGCCGGTGCAAGTTTCGGCTTCGATAACGGGCAGGAAATGGGTGGTGGCCACGGGATGGAACATGGCGAACCGGCGTGCGGCGATCATGCCTTCGCAGCAGCATTTGCAGCAGTTGCAGATGAAGTTGACTTTTTGGCGCACGTTTTCGCCGAATTGCACCAGGTGGTGATCTTTAGCCTGTTGCAAAAGATCCAGGGCCTGGTTGGCATCGACGTGCATTGCGTGGCCGTGCCGGATCAGCGCGGCGGCCGAGGTGTTGAAGGTCAGGCAGATCTGCTGCGGCGCATCGCAGCCTTTGCCCACGTGGGCCATTTTATGGCGACAGTAGCATTGGCTCACACCGATGGCCCGGGCGCTATGGATTACGTGGGTGGCGCGTTCATGGTCCATGACTTCAAGTTGGTATCGATCCGGTACCTGCGCTTCGTTCACATAGACACGACCCAGCGGGGTTTTCCCCTGGGCAAAAAGGGCCGCGGCAAAATCTTCTTCGACGTTGATATAACGATAGAAGAGCCTGGCCAGGGTGCGCTGATCAATGTCCCGGCGCATGCGCATCATGGAAAATTCAAAGAAACCGGCCATGGGGGGCGGCAGGCAGTAAACGGTTTCCCCATTCTGCAGGATATCGATGAGCAGCGCTTTGCGGCACAGGCCGTTTAACATGCGTTGCGTTTCGGCCAGGGGCAGGTCCCATACCCTGGCCGCCTTCCGGGCATTGAACACCTTGATGGGCAGCCGGGACACCAGTTGTGCCTCGCGTTCACTGAACAGGATGGCCAGGATGTCATAAAGCGCTTTGGACGGCGGTGCGCCCTGGGGAAATTTGTTCAGGCGCACGGTGAGCTGATGATACCCGGAGGGGTTGGCTTGGGAGGACATACAGCAATAACTCCTTGAATCCTAAACCAAGTTTTGCTTTCTGTGATCGCTGTCGGGGTTTTGCCCAGTATACCAGCAGCGCATCGGCGGTGCAAGCCTTGCGATTGACAAGCCGGCCGATTCAAAATAGTCTTTTTCCCGCAGAAAGGGGTCCTCCATGATGCAGTACCAAAAACTCGAACAGGCCCTGGCCCGGATGGCCAATGCCGAAAACGCGGCCCATCTGCAGCGCTTTTTCAAGACCGGTCCGGGGGAGTACGCAGAGGGGGATTTGTTCCTCGGGATTCGCATGCCCCGGATTCGCCGACTGGTGCGCGATTATCCGGACATGCCCCTGGCCCAGGTCACCCGGCTGCTGCATTCGAGATTTCACGAACAGCGTATGGCCGCACTGCTCATTTTAACCGGCCGGTATGGCAAGGCCGGGGAAAAAGAGCGTGCCGACATCTACCGGTGCTATCTGGACAATACCCGCTGGATCAACAATTGGGACCTGGTGGATGTAACCGTTGCCCATATTGTGGGGGCTCACCTGTGGAAGCGAAGCAGAGCACCCCTTTATCATCTGGCGCAGTCCAACAGCTTGTGGGAGCGGCGCATCGCCATAGTGGCCACTATTTACTTTATCCGGTGCAACCAGTTTGCCGATACCCTGAACATTGCCGATCGGTTGCTGCGTGACGGCGAAGATCTCATTCATAAAGCCACGGGTTGGATGCTGCGTGAGGTGGGCAAACGCGATCCGGCCCTCATGGAGGGGTTCCTGGTGCCGCGCTATGGTTTCATGCCGCGCACCATGCTGCGCTATGCCATCGAGAAGCTGCCCGAGCCCCGGCGGCAGGCCTACCTGAAAGGACGAATATGACATTCGAAGCGGTATCCATCCACGGCGGGCACAGCGGGCAGTTCTGCAGCCATGCCCGGGACTCCCTCGAGGCCATTGTCCAGGCCTATGTCGCCAAAGGTTTTACCTGGGTGGGCATCAGCGAGCATATGCCCCCGGTGGATGACCGTTTTCTTTACCCCGAGGAGAAGGCCTCCGGACTGGATGCGGCCGCCATGGCCTGCCGCTTCGGGCTTTACATCACCGAGGGACGCCGGCTGCAAAAGCAATACGCCGACCAGATCGAGTTATTTATCGGTTTTGAAACCGAGGCTTACGCGGGCGCGGTTGCCCGGGCCCGCCAATTGATCGAAACCTATCGGCCGGACTATGTGCTCGGCGGTCTGCACCATGTGGACGGCATCCCTTTTGATTACAGTGTCGTGGAATACGAACGCGCCATCGATGCCGCCGGTGGCATCGAGGCCCTCTATTGCCGTTATTTCGATCAGCAGTACGAGCTGATCGACACCCTGGCCCCCCGGGTTCTGGCCCACTTCGATTTGATTCGTCTTTTCGATCCGGATTACCTGCAGCGCTGGTCCCGGCCGTCCATCGCCCGCCGCATCCGCCGGAACCTCGAACGCATCGCCCAGCTGGACATGATTCTCGATTTCAATGTGGCCGCATTGCGCAAAGGGGCGGCGGAGCCCTATCTGTCGGCACCGCTGCTGAAGCAGGCCCTGGAGTTGAACATTGCAGTGGTTCCCGGCGACGACGCCCACAGCGCCGAAATGGCGGGCACCTTCATTGCCGAAGGCATGGCGGTGTTGAAAGCCGCGGGATGCGACGGGGACTGGCACAAACCGTAACAAGCATGCAGCGCGAATCACCACCCGGCACCCATAACCAGCAAGCCGTTAAATCAACGGGTATCGGACAGTGCCCGGCGGGAAAACTGGATTGCCGCGGGCGGGGCACTCGCTGCATCGGAATTCAAATACTAATAACGGGTGGAATCAACGTTGGGCCTTTTAGCCGACAGCAGTACCGCGACGCCCGCTATGGCCGAAATCAGCGATGCAGCGATGATTGCCAGTTTTGAAAATTCAATATAATGGGGATTGTTGAAAGAGAGGCCCGAAATGAAAAGGGCCATGGTAAAACCGATACCGCCCAGGCAGCCGGCGCCGATGATGTGCCGAGGGGTTACGCCGGCCGGCAGATCGACTCTCATCCATTTTGCGGTCAACAGGGCAAAGAGGCTGATCCCCAAGGGTTTCCCCAGAGCCAGGCCGATGCCTATGCCCAAAGTGACCGGGTGCCCTGAAGCTTCTGACGGATTTATGCCCGCCATGGAGAGGCCGGCGTTGGCCAGGGCGAAGAGCGGGATCACCAGGTAGGCGATCCAGGCGTGCAGGCCGTATTCAAGCCGCTGCAGCGGGGTTTCCACATCCTGGCAACTCTCTTCGATGGCCCGGACGGAATCGAGATGCTGCCGGTTCAGCAAAATGGTGTAGCCACAGGCCCCCGGTTCACAGTCGAAATCTTCCAGATGGCCCCGGACCCGGGTCAGGAAGGTATCGGTTTCATATTTGCTGCGTGCTGGAATGAACATGGCCACCAATACACCGGCTACAGTGGCGTGGACGCCGGAGCCCAGAATGGCCACCCATACCCCGATGCCCAGAAGGGCATAGATCAATGTCTGGCGGACCCACAGGCGGTTGGCAAGGAGCAGCAGGAGCAGGAAAAAGGCGGCGGCGGCCAGATAGCTCCAGACGATGGTCTGGGTATAGAACAGGGCAATGACCAGCACGGCGCCCAGATCGTCGGCAATGGCCAGGGCCGAAAGGAATACCTTCAGTCCGAGGGGAACGCGCTTGCCAAGAATGGCCAGAACGGCCAGGGCGAATGCGATGTCCGTGGCCATGGGAATGCCCCACCCATGGGCGGTTTCTCCACCGAGGTTGATGATTGAATACAAAAGGGCGGGCACAACCATGCCGCCCACGGCGCCGGCGACCGGCACCAGGGATTTCTTCAGGGTGGCCAGCTCGCCAACCAGAACTTCGCGTTTGATTTCCAGTCCGACGACAAAGAAAAAGAGCGTCATCAGGGCCTCGTCGATCCAATGGACCAGCGATTTGGTGACGGCGAAGTTTCCGATCTGAAGCGTCAAATCGGCATGCCACACGTGATGGTATGACGGTTGGGACACGTTGGCCCAGATCAGGGCGGCTGCCGTGGCAGCAAACAGAAAGGTACTGCCACCTACAATCCGCCGGAAGAATCGTTGATAGGCACCCCTGAAAATTGCAGTCATAACAAGCTCCTTTATAGATTGCCAACCGCCCGGAGACCGAAACGGTCGATCAGCTTATTGAAATCAGCATCGGTGAGCACATTGCCGAATCGTTCCCCCTTGCGACTCCCGGCTTTATGGATTTCGATACAGGCGGAAATAATCTTCAGGGTGTCTGCGGCCGAATATATGCCGGGCAGTTCCCTGGCCAGCCGGGGATGACGGCCCAGCTTGCCGCCCAGTTGAATACGGTAACCCGAGATACCATCGGCGAGGGTGCCGGCGGGGCATGCCGCAATGCACTGTCCGCAGGCCACGCAGCGCTGCCTGTCGATTGCCGGCAGGGCAGTATCCGGGTCCAGGACGACGGCATTCTCTCTGCACGCCGGCACACAGGCGCCGCAGGCGGTGCACTCCGATGCCCCGATGAACGGATATTTGGCGGCGATGATACCGATGTCCTTGATTTGCGGCTGGGAGCAGGCGTTTGGGCATTGCGCCACCGTCACCCTGAATTCGTGGTGGAATTTAAGCTCGGCGACCCCGGTGGATTTGAGAAACCCCAGCAGATCGGCTGATTTCAGAATTTGTGCGATGCTTTCCAGCAAATCGGTCTCAGGGGCGATGGCATTGGGACACCCCGCAGGCCCGAAGCAGGCATCCAGCTGATAGCCCCTGACTTCGGCGGCCATGCCGGAGAGATAGCGCTTCCGGGTGGTTTCAACCTCAGCCAGGGTTACCTGCCGTTTATTGTGGCTGCGGGCCTCTTTCTCCACTCGGGCGCGGACCTTGCCGCGAACAAGGAAGGGGACCTTTTTGATCGCCTCCTCAGCACCTTGCGACCACTGCATATTCGATTCCTTCCAGGGCTATCTTGACCCTATTTATCAATAAACCGGGCGGCACCAACGTCCGAATTGCATGTTGACAGGTGCGGGTAATCTACCTATTTATCAAAATTCGGGCTTTTTGTTAATGAATGGTTCCAAATTACCACAAGGAGCGGCAATGAACCAGTTCAAGGTCACTTTTCTGCCATATGATATCAGCATAGACGTGGATGCCGGACAAAGCGTGATCCGGGCCGCCATGGACGCCGGGGTGCATATCAATGCCTCCTGCGGCGGTGAAGGGGTGTGCGGCAAGTGCCGGGTGATGATCGAGAAGGGCGAGGTGCAGGGCGGTATTTCAGAGCACCTGACCCAGGCCGACCGCGATAAAGGATACCGGCTGGCCTGCAGGGCCGAAGTGAGCCAGGACGTGGTGATTCGCATTCCGGTGGAGTCGGCCGTCGACATTTCGGCCTTGATGCGCAAGACGCCGCGCCGGACCGCCGGCATCCAGCAGATGGATTTGGAGGATATCAAACATCAGGGGCTTTTTGTGCCCCCTATGGAGAAACTCTATTTGGAGCTGCCGCCGCCGGATGCGGCCGACAACCTGCCCGATATCAGCCGTCTGGTCAATTACCTGCGCATTCAGCACAATGAGCGCGGGCTTGAAATTTCCCTGCCGGTGATCCGGAAGATCCCCTCGGTTTTCCGGGAGCAGGATTTCAAGGTCACCGTGACCGTGGAACGGCCGGTGCGCCCCTCTGGAAAGAACCGCATCATCAATGTGGAGCCTGGCGATACCACGGAACACAATTTCGGTGTAGCCATGGATATCGGCACGACCACCATTTACGGCCAGGTGGTGAACCTGGCCAGCGGGGAGGTGCTGGCCGAGGCCGGACAGTTCAACGGGCAGATCAGCTACGGCGAGGACGTTATCACCCGCATTATGTTTGCCGAGAAGGGGGACGGGCTGAAAAGAATCAACCAGGTGGTCATCGATACCGTCAATGCGGTTCTGGCCAAAATTATCAAAAAATCGGGGGTTGCCCGGGAGAGCATCTCCGTGTTGACCCTGGCGGGCAACACCACCATGACTCAGCTGCTGCTTAAGGTGGAGCCGCGCTATATCCGGCGGTCGCCCTATGTGCCGGCGGCCCGGATATATCCCCATATCCGGGCCTGCGACGTGGGCATCGATCTGGATGACCATGTCACCGCCCTGGTCTATCCGCAGGTTTCCAGCTATGTGGGCGGTGATATCGTGGCCGGAGTGATGGGCTCGGGCATGTTTCGAACCGAAAAAATGACCCTGTTCATGGACATCGGTACCAATGCTGAGGTGGTGATCGGCAATAAGGACTGGATGGCCTGTGCTGCCTGCAGCGCCGGTCCCGCCTTTGAAGGCGGCGGCATCGAATTCGGCATGCGGGCCGCCAAAGGGGCCATCGAGGATTTTTCCATTGATCCGGAAACCTTCGAACCCATGATCATGACCATCGGCAATGTCCGCCCCAAGGGTATCTGCGGTTCGGGTCTCATCACTATGGTCGCCACCTTGCTTGAGACGGGGGTGATCAACAACCAGGGCAAATTCGAAAGGGATCTGGGGACTCAGCGCATCCGTCAGAGCAACGGTGTATGGGAATACGTACTGGCCTATGCGGCAGAGAGCCAGGTTGACCGTGATATCGTGATCAACGAGATCGATATCGAGAACCTCATCCGTGCCAAAGGCGCCATCTACAGCGGCTGCATGACCCTGCTGACGGAAGTGGGCATGGGGCCCGACGATATTGAACAGATCATTCTTGCCGGCGGCTTCGGAAGTTACGTGGACCTGGAAAAAGCCATGGTGATCGGTCTGCTGCCCGAAGTCGAGGCCGACAAGGTGGTCTACGTGGGCAACGCTTCCCTGCTGGGCGCCCGCATGAGCGCTTTGACCAACCGCATTCGCCAGGAAGTGGTGGGGGTGACCAACATGATGACCAATTTTGAATTGTCCGAGACGCCATCCTATATGGACAATTATGTGGCGGCCCTTTTCCTGCCCCACACAGATTTGAAACGGTTTCCCAAACTGACCGCGCGCCTGGACGCCCGCAGGACAGTGCTGGCCGAACTGCGCCGGAAAAGAACTTGACGCCGTAAAACAGTGGGGAAGAAAAACCGGATTGACGCCCCCAAAGATGCCTTCATCCCCAAAAGGGTTGAAGCCTTTTCCTTGTTGATTTCCACACAACCCGAAAGTCGTGTAATAACTTATTGAAAATATAGTCAAGTCCCTGTATTTTAAAAATGAGATGCTTCTGCGGGAACATGTCGGCATGGCTAATGCCGTTGAGCGAACTGCCGATAATGGACTTTAAGGCAATATTGATTACCAGGATAACCATGGGGATTTTTCAGGGCCAGCCCAGGGCCGGATCGTCTGGACCCGGCTTTACAATTAGTCAGGGGGACGGATAGCGCAATGAGCGGCGATGGTATTTCTCTGGATCCGGAAGCGGCAAGACTGTTCGAACAATTTGGCGGCATGGAGTCATGGAAGGAATCTGCGGCAGCCGGCCAGAACAGGGACAACCTGGCCCGCAGCCTGCTGGAAGAGCAACGGCGGCTGGACAAAGTGCGCATATTGCTCATCCAGATGGCCCATACCATCAGCCGCTACCTCATGGATGACACTTTCGCCGGCCAGGTGCCTGCCGAACCCGGCGTCTTTAGACATCTGGCGTCAACGATCACTGAATTGTCCCGCATATCCGGTCATCTGGGGTGTGCCTTCATCCGTTTTCGCGGTACTCCCGCCGATCCGTCCATTCCCGAAAAGTATGATTACGAACTCCTGGTGGGCAACACCCTGGTGGACATTTCCATGGCACCGCGGGTGGCACGGCGCTGTGGAGATAAAATGGCGGCCCTGCCGGATCAGCTCCTGTCGGCCTTTACGGTCTTTGCCGATTACGGGGTGAACAATATCTACATCGAAATACCCGATGATCTGCAGCGCCGGCTGGCGGCCCTGCGCGTATCCCTGAAAATCCTGTCGGGTTTCAGGACCGCCCGCCAAACCGGTGCGGCGATTCAGATTGCCGCCGGCGGGGGCTCCCGGACCATTGCGATGGTCAACGACGAGAACATGTTTCCCGAGCCCAATCTTACCCTGCTGGCCGGGGTCAACGGTTTGGCCTCCAAAACCATGGCAGGCCTGGTGGATAAGGTGGACCATTGGCTGCGCCGGCAGGAGAGCACTTCAGCCATTAAAAAATATGCCGGCGTTTACAACGCCGCCCTGGATTTGCCCAAGCTCAAGGACCAGTTGAAGAAGCCGCCTTTGGAGATGAATAACGTCAAGTGGCTGCTCAAGGAGACCGAAGATGAGTCGGTTTCCCTGGAAAAGGTGTTTATCGCTCGGCTGGCTATGGAGCAGGCTGCAGCAACACCCCAGAAAGTGGTCAAGATGATCAAAAGCGTATACGGTGACGACTTCGCCAAAATCAACCCCGCAATGTTGGGCGAGCGGCTCAATCTCTCTTCCGATTTGCTGCTGGCGGCTGAAAAGCATACCGCCCGGAAAAAAGATCTGGAAAATGAAGTATTGGGCAATCTCAACCGCCGCCTGGATCAGGTCGAGGACCATGTGATCAGCGACGTTCAGGTCGGCGGGGATTCCGGCCTGGCGGCCGGCGGAGGACCGGCGGCATCCGGCAGGGTCCACAGCCAGGTTGCCGAGTTGGTCAATTTTTACAAGGGCCGTGCGACCACCCGCAAAAAGATGGTTGGCATGGTTCATCGCACCACCACCTTCAAAGCCGACGACTACGAAATACTGGCCAAGGATTTTCGCATCAGCGTGGAAGACGCCAAAGTTTTGGTGGATAAGCTCAAAGGATGCTTTACAGAACAAGGGCGATTCAAAAAGAGCGGTTTTCAGTCCGCCATGGAGCATTTCCAGAAATATGAGCAGAAGATTTTCGGATTTTTGTGGCACCATATGAAAGATGCCATTCTGCCCGATGACCGGGTTGCTTTCCTCAACGCCCTGCAGTCTCTGACAGCCCGGATGGATCAGCCCAAGCGCGCCTTCAAGGTTTTGCTGGAAGATATTTGCCGCGACCCCGAGAAAGTTCAGTTTTCGGACAACAAGGCCGTCATGCTGACCAACTTGATCGTCCACCGGCCGGACAAGGCTTTGGCTGACTACGAAATCACTCCCGAAGATATCGTACTCAGCCAGCACAACATCGATAAAATGGTGGCCCAGTATGCAGCCTGGCGAATCGATCGCGACCGGGAGAATTTCTTCACCAAGGCACAGACCATCCACAATAAGCTGGCTGAAGCATTGCAGCTCGGAAAAACCAGCGAAAAGCAAATCCCGGCACCGGTGCTGCTCAACCTGGAACGTGAACTCTACATTTTTTTATCACTGGTGGTCTGCGATACCGGAAAGGCCATCCTGCGCTCGGGCGTCTGCGAGTACGGCGACCCGCAATCCGAAATCTACCATAAGAAATTGAGCGATGAGATGATGGGGGGGCTGCTGCAGAATCTGCGCGTGGCCCTCAGGGGGGTGGGCACGGTGGGCAGCTTTGCGGATATCGCCATGCTGGAGAGTGTGCAGCAGCACAACGAAAGTTTCCAGCGCCTTAAGAATGACCGCCAGTTCCGCACCCAGGCCAAACTGGTTACGGAATGGGCCGAAGAAGCCATCAAACTGATCAAATTCCGGGCATAAAACCCAACCGCTTGGTAAAGGCCGGGATTTTTATCCTGGTGGGCAAACGACATCCACGCTGTTTGGCTTTAGTTTTTCAGACAAGGCATTTTATCCTCTTTGAACGCAAGAATGCTTTGAACGGCCGGTATTGAGATATTCGGCAAAGCGGTTTTGAAATAACCGCTAACTGATATTGGGCATCAGCGCCCATTTGATTGTCCAATTTTGTGTATCCGGAAGCTTGTCCAGGCAAACCATGCCGCCGTTTTGAAACTTAAAAACAGGTGGTTCGGTCAAGCCGATAATCAGGTAGGATGTCAGCCTTTCCATAAACGGCAGATGGCCGACCAGCATTACATTGTCATCAGCCGACAGGGTTTTTGAAAAGGCGGCCACATCATCCAGGGGGTTGATACCGCTTATTTTTTCCACACCCTTTTCGGGTTTCAGGTTTGATTCAAAGATTTCCGCTGTCTGACGGGCGCGTTTTTTGCCGCTATGTGATATTTTATCAACCTTGCAGCCGTACCCGGCCGCCACTTCGGAAATCCGCCGAACTTCGGAGACGCCTTCTTCGGAAAGCCCTTTTTCGGGGTCCATTTCTTTAGCAAGACTTTTTCCGTGCTGGACCAGAAATAATGCCATAACTTCCTCCTTTTGTTCACAAAATAGATCACGTCGCCTGTCTACCAGGATAAAAAATTATCTGTTCAACCATACTCGTGCCGGCTGTTCGGTTCAAGTTGCTATTTTAGGCGGCTGCGTGTTGAATTCCAGTCCCCCTGGAACATGGTGGCTACAGCACGGAACCGTGGAAAAGCCTGGTTTGAAGGACGATGGGGTCCATAAAGCCGCTCTTTCCACCGACTTCATTGTGCGGGGATTTGTAGGTAAAATTTGTACAAAGGAATAAGAATTTCATGAATTGACTTATAGAATTTACCTTGATAATTCTAAGCCACATAAAATTAGACGATGGGAGCTCAATTTCATTCCACTTTCAATCGGTCCGGTACCCTAAAGTCGGTTGCAACGGGGCGGTGTTACTTAAGGTCGTAAAAGGTTGTAAAATGATTTTAGCTGGAGTCAAACTCACGTTTTTGGGAATGGCGGTAGTGTTTCTTTTTCTCTTCGTTCTGGTCCTGTCCATTAAACTTTCCTACCGTTTTCTGTCCGCAGCGAGCACCAGGGAACTTGCCGAGATTGAAGCCGCTGAATTGAATAAAAAGAAGCGTTTATTGGCTAAGTCGGACAACACGGTGCTGGTGGCTGTGATTAGTGCGGCACTTGCCGCGCACCGTTCCCGGAAAAGGCTGGCCTGATAACCGCGTTCAAATAATTATCTTATAATTTTTGGGAGGTAGTGAGATATCATGAAAAAAATTCGTTTTATGGACACCTCCCTGCGTGACGGATTTCAATCGGTATTTGGCGCTCGCACATTGACCGATGATTTCATCCCTGCCGTTGAATCAGGGGTTCATGCAGGAATAGAGCACATGGAAGCGGGCGGTGGGGCACGTTTTCAAGCATTGTTTATGTATTGTGGGGAATCGGCTTTTGATATGATGGACAGATTCCGTGCAGCGGCCGGACCTTCCACTCATCTCCAAACCCTGGCCCGGGGTATTAACGTGGTGGCCCTTTCCGCCCAGCCGAAAGATATGATCGAGCTGCATGCCAAAATGTTTAAAAAACATGGTATGACGCATATTCGTAATTTCGACGCCCTGAATGATGTTCGCAATCTCATCTATTCCGGGCAATGTATTGCCGATGCCGGGCTTCACCACCAGGTCGTCATCAGTATGATGGAGCTTCCTCCGGGATGCTCGGGGGCCCACGATGCACCATTTTATATCAAAACACTCCGGGAAATACTGGACTCTGGACTACCGTATGATTCCATCTGCTTCAAGGACGCCTCAGGGACGAGCAACCCCAAAAAATTTTATGATACCATCAAGGCCGCGCGCGCACTCGTAGGGGAAGACGCGGTCATATGGGCGCATACCCACGAAACCGCCGGAGTTGGGATCACCCAGTATAAAGCAGCCATCGAAGCCGGTTGCGACGGGGTGGATCTGGCCCGTTCCCCTTTATCGGGTGGCACTTGCCAGCCGGACATGCTTTCGTTGTGGCACGCACTGAAAGATACGGACTATTTCCTGGATATCGATGTCATCAAGATAATGGAGGCCAACCTGGTCCTTCAGGATTGCCTGAAGGACTATTTTTTCCCTCCTGAGGCTCAGAGAGTTTCGTCTGAAGTCATTCTTTCCCCGATGCCCGGCGGCGCGTTGACGGCGAACACTATGATGATGCGGGATACCGGGACGCTTGATCTTTATCCCAAGGTTATCGAAGCCATGTCCGAATGTGTGGCACGCGGTGGATTCGGTACCTCGGTTACCCCCGTATCGCAATTTTATTTCCAACAGGCTTACGCCAATGTGACCCAGGGGCCATGGAAAAAGATAACCGACGGCTATGGGAAAATGGTATTGGGGTACTTCGGACGAACACCCGTTGCGCCGGATCCGGAAATTGTCCGGCTTGCCGAAGAGCAACTCGGCAAACCGGTGTTCAATGGAGACCCGGTGGACGTCATTGAGCCCGGGATTCCCATCGCCAAAAAGATCCTTGAAAAAGAAAATCTTCCTGCTACCGATGAAAACATCTTTATCGTGGGCGCATTGGCGACACCAGGCGGGAACAAAGGGCTGGATTTTTTAAAAGGTAAAAAACCAATCAATGTTCGCAAGGTCAAGGATGAAACCGAAGAGACTGAGCCAGCGCCGGTTGCTACATCCGCATCGATACCGACCGATATGGCTTCGGCGGATTACACGGTGACCGTGGACGGTAAAGCCTACCAAGTAACGGTTGAAGCGGTTACCGGCGAGGTCAAGACTGTAGAACCGGTGGCATCTGGCAAACCTGCCGATGCGGTGGAAGTCAAGGCCAAGCTTCAAGGAATTGTGTCCGAAATTTTTATTGCCGTCGGCGACCGGGTCAACCGTGGCGACACACTGATGATACTAGAGGCCATGAAGATGGAGACGCCGGTGGCAGCACCCTGCGACGGCAAGGTGGTATCCGTTGATGTGGAAAAAGACCAGGTCGTAAAACCCAACCAACTGGTCGTAACAATTGCTTAGGCCTGGAGATTTGAGCATGTACAAGAAAATTGGGGCCGCCGGTTTTATGCTGGTTGTTTTTTTACTGGTCATTCCCATTCACACGCTGGCTGCCGCCCCGTCGGCGAGTGAGGCGCCCGCGCGGCAACAATTGGCCCCCATGGGGGACATGTTCGTCGAATTCGCCAAATCAACGGGGCTGTCCGGTTACCTGAACCCCGCCTCCGGGAACTGGACCGAAGGGGTCGGCAGCTTGCTCATGGCCGTCATCGGCTTGCTCATGCTTTTCCTGGCCATCAATAAAAAGTTCGAGCCGTTGCTTCTGGTCCCAATGGGTTTTGGATGCCTGTTGGCCAACATACCCATGGCCGGAATCACCGATCCCGGGGGGATCATCTACTATATTTATCAAATTGGCATCAAAACAGGTGTCTTTCCCCTGGTGGTGTTTATGGGCGTTGGTGCAATGACCGATTTCGGCCCCATGATCGCCAACCCCAAGACCGCTCTTTTGGGTGCCGCCGCCCAGTTCGGCATTTTCAGCACGCTCATCGGCGCGCTGATGCTGTCGGAGTTCATTCCCGGGATCAATTTCGACCTTTTCGATGCGGCATCCATTGGCATCATCGGCGGTGCGGACGGTCCCACGGCCATCTTCCTAGCCAGCCAGCTTTCTCCTGATCTTCTCGGCGCCATTGCAGTGGCTGCCTATTCCTATATGGCACTGGTACCCATCATTCAACCGCCGATCATGCGTGCCTTAACCAGTTCCGCTGAACGAAAGATACGCATGGAGCAAATGCGTTACGTCGGTAAAGTGGAAAAGATCATATTCCCTCTCATTGCCCTCGGTCTGTGCATGTTTTTCCTGCCCTCCGCTGCCCCATTGATCGGGTTTTTCATGTTTGGCAACCTCATGAGAGAATGTGGCGTGGTGGAGCGGCTGTCCAAAACAACGCAAAACACCCTGATCAACATCGTTACCATTTTTCTCGGCCTGGGTGTCGGTTCACGATTGTCGGCAAGCAACTTTCTACGGTTGGAAACGTTGGGAATTCTCCTGCTCGGTGTGATCGCCTTCAGTATCGGTACGGCATCCGGTATACTGATGGCAAAATTAATGAATCAGTTTTCAAATAATAAAATCAATCCGTTGATCGGCTCTGCCGGCGTATCAGCCGTACCCATGGCTGCTCGTGTCAGCCAAAGGCTGGGGATGGAGGAAGACCCGGAAAACATGCTTCTGATGTATGCGATGGGTCCAAATGTTGCCGGCGTAATAGGATCGGCAGTGGCTGCCGGTGTTTTGCTCACATTGAAGAGCCTTGTGATTTGACCGGCCCCATTGCCATAAAACTGATACTCGCCAAACAGAAACAGGGTCCGAAATCGCCAGGAGGGTATCATACAAGCATCCCTTGCCAGCCATCAAGGCCAATGCTCGCCGGATAAGGATACTTTATGTTTCTTGAACCGGCCACCACAAGTGAAAACTGCGTAGCCGAAGACACTGAATGAGATCATCTTTAGACTGAGATGAATGGCAATATGCAAGGAGGGAACCATGTCTATTCGTGTGCTTATGATTCGAAAAATGCCCCGTCTGTTTGGTGGAATGGAAGCCGATCTATTACCCCAGCTGTCTGCGCTCCTATCCGAAGCCAGAACGCTGGCCTTCCGGCAACCCGGCTATATTTCGGGCGAGACCATGCGAAACGTGGCTGACCCATATGAGTATCTAGTGATCAGCACATGGAAATCGGTAGAAGATTGGGAGCGATGGTTTGCTAACGAAGAACGGGTATCCATCGAGGGCAAGATAGATGCTGTTTTGGGTGGACAGACGGAATACAGGGTTTATTCCTATGATTAACACCACGAAAGCGCATGCAATCATGGTGCTCAATCGAAAACGTTTATTTTAGCGGCGTTCCAATTACTGGACAATCAATTCGAATTCGGATCTCAATTTTATTGGGAGTAGTTCCATGACCATTTATGCAAAAGACGTAATGGTTGCGTCATTTGATAAAATTCATTATGAGGCACCCCTTGAAGAAGCCATTAATTTGATCCTTAACGGCAAGGTTAGAAAGACAGGCCACAAGACAATCAGCCTGATAGTGGTAGATGATTTTGGACAATTGGCCGGTGTAATCAGCATGTATGATATCCTCTATCATCTTCGCCCGGATTTTCTGAATTTAAGTGTGGATGCCAAATCCCTTTTGTGGTCGGGGCAGTTGAAGCAGTTTGTGGAAAAGCTTAAGGGGAAAAAAGTCAAGCAGATCATGAGCATGAATGTGACGAGCGCCTCCCGTGATGACCATATTATGGTGATATTGGACCTGATGATAAAAAACAGGTACCGCCGACTTCCAGTACTTGAGCAAAACAAGCCGATTGGGGTAATATACTTGTTTGATGTTTATTGCAGCATTTTCGGATCGACCAAAAGGCGTTGATTCAGTTATTGCTAAGGAGGTAGGGGGATCAGGAGTTGTAACCCTTTACATTAAACGCCATCAAGCGGCGCCTGGATAATGCCTCAATCGATGAGGTGTATGCGGCACCCTGATACATGGCGCTGCAGCGATAGGGTCTGCCGGCCATGCAAACGGCCTTTTGAAGCCAAAATCATCCTTTCGACAACTGCCCAATGGATTGCCGGACGCTTTTTTTCAAAACGGACGAAACTTTCTGTATGCCATTTCAAATTTTGCATTTTCCGAGTTAGAACAGAACGCGGATATTCTTTATCCGCGATACCATGTCCATGAGCTTGTTGGAGAGCTGCTTGGCAAATAGCTGGGCGCTGGGGTTTTGCTCGGTATCGAACTCGGCCACCACGCCGGCCACCCGCAGTTGAACCGGCACTTCGCGAACGAGGATGGGCTCGGAATGAAGCAGGTTCATGACCCGGGTCAGGGCCAGTTTGGCTTCCGGATAGGCAATCATCGGCAGAAGCGCGACCATCTTGTTTTTACCGATTTGACCGATATAGTCCACTTCGCGAATGGTATTCACCAGTTTTTCCAGGGCGGCCGTCATCACGGCCTTGGTGTTGACTATGTTGTCCAGTGCCTTCATCGTCGGTTTGGCGTTGACAAATGAAAAAGCCAGCGCGGAGAAGGGGGCGTTGTATCGGTTGGCCCGCGCAATCTCTTTTTCCAGGATAAACATCAGCTCGTTTGGACTGAGTACCCCCTCGGGGATTTCCTGGCCTTCCCCTTCAGCTTCCAGTCGCTTTTTCTGGCGTTCAATTTCAGCATTGATTTGGCTGAAGTTGTTCTCCTCGATGTCTCCGGATTCAACTTTGGCGCGAACGCTCTTCAAAATTTCTTCAAGCTCTTCGTCGCCCCCGGTGCTGTGCTCAAGGGTCTGCAAAACGGTCAGCCTTTGCTGCTTTCCTTTTTTGGCGCTACCTGCCTGTGTGTTGAGCCATTCCACGCGCATCTTGTCAAGAATGGAATCCATGCGGTTGTTGATGCGGTCTTCCATTCGAATCAGGACGTCATCGCCGACATTGAGCTTGCTCAACTGCTGCAGGATGTTGGACTCTACATTGCTGACCACTTTTTTAAGATGGTCATCCCCATCTTTGCCGCTGGTTTCACTGTTTTCCCTGGCGGCTTCACGGCCCATTTGCTCGACATAATCGACCAGGATGTCGGCCAGCGCAGACTCGTCACCGGTTCCCTTCCGGATTTCCGAAGCCAGATAAATCAACTTGGCGGCTTGGCCGGAGCTTTCCTTTAACTCCTCAACCAGCTCTTCGCTGTCGACACCGATAGCCTCGGCGCTTTCCTCGATGATTCTGGAAAGCTCTTCGTTTTGCAATTCGCCCTTGAGTTCGTTAATGACTTCCAGGTAAGCAGCCGGTTGCATGCCGCATTGTGCCAATGCTGCCTTGATTTGGGGAAGCAGGCGCTTCAGTTCCTGGGCGTCCGGTATAAGACGCAGAATAATCTGAGCCAGTCGTTTGGTGGAAATTTTGCCATCCTGGTATTCTTCCTGGATGAGTTTAATCAGGACCTGGTCGGTGAGCTCGTTGACATGCTGCAGGATGTCGGATTCATTGGAGTACGCCACACCCAAGGCTTTTTGCGTCTGGATTTCTTCAAAAAGCTGCTTTTTCATTTCAAAAACGGCATCGGCGAGTTCTGCAAGTGAGGCGTCTCCCTGCCCTTGGAGTTGCTTCTCGACTTCCTGCTGCATCAGTTCCAACTGATGCAGCAGCATTGGGCCATGGCCTGGGCCCATATCGGCCAATCGCCCGGTTCCATCTCCAGCGGCCTGACCGGTGCCGGTTCCGCCGTGTCCGGTGCCCGGTCCTGCACCGCCGCCGGTGCCGGTTCCGCTGTATCCGGTGCCCGGTCCTGCACCGCCGCCGGTGCCGGTTCCGCTGTATCCGGTGCCCGGTCCTGCACCGCCGCCGGTGCCGGTTCCGCCGTGTCCGGTGCCCGGTCCTGCACCGCCGCCGGTGCCGGTTCCGCCGTATCCGGTGCCCGGTCCTGCACCGCCGCCGGTGCCGGTTCCGCCGTGTCCGGTGCCCGGTCCTGCACCGCCGCCGGTGCCGGTTCCGCCGTATCCGGTGCCCGGTCCTGCACCGCCGCCGGTGCCGGTTCCGCCGTGTCCGGTGCCCGGTCCTGCACCGCCGCCGGTGCCGGTTCCGCCGTATCCGGTGCCTGGTCCTGCACCGTCGCCGGTGCCGGTTCCGCCGTGTCCGGTGCCCGGTCCTGCACCGTCGCCGGTGCCGGTTCCACGAGCTTTTTGCGCACTGGCGATGTCCGCTTGAACCATATTCTTGGAAACCATGGACGGGTTGGCCAGAAGGCTTTTGATATTCAAGGTGTTGGCAAATTCTTCCGTCAGAATACTTTCCAGCAGGGTGTCCATGAATTTTTTGCGGCTCCTGCTGTCTTCCGCTTCCATGGATGGGGTCACATTTTTCAGTGCATCCCGTGATACGACCTGATCGTCTTCGGTTACCTTTTTGTAGAGGACATGATTCACCTTGATGTTGTACGCACCTCTGCTGAAGAGGCTTTTTTTGACTTCCTCCGCATTGGTGGAAATGTCCAGATTGGAAAAAAGGTCGATAAAAATATCCAACTCACTGGTGGTCATTCCGGTTTCAAATGAAACCGACTGAATTCCATGCTTTTTAAAAATGGCTGCAATTCGCTTGATGTTGATTCTCGGATCCAGAGGTTCTTCGTCCACATAGAATTGTTCCCGATTGAGGATAAAAACAATGGGGGAAGTGGCGTAAAAAAGAATATCGGCGATACTGACGACTTCTTTTATGGAGTCCTGCACCATGGGGTGGCTTTTCTGGTACATCAGGCTTCGATTCAGCATGAGCGCCACGGCACGCCCGAATCGGGCCAGTTTGTCTTTTTGCGTCGTTGTATCCATGCTTTTGATTCTCCGTTATTTCATCCCTTGTTGTTGCGCATAAACTGTTCGATGTCCTGGGCAAATTCCCGGCATGTGGCATATCGATTGTTTTTATTATAGGCTGTGGCCTTCAAGATGATGTGATCCAGTATGTCATGGATCGCCGGGTTGATCTGGGACGGTTTTTTTAAAAATAGCCTGTCCTGCAGCCGCAGTTTGATTTTCAACAATTTCAAGGCTGATTCGTATGGCGGGTAAGGCAGGCGGCCGACAAGCATCTCGAACAGCATGACACCGGTAGCATAGACATCCGCAGCACTGTCCACCATTCCGGATATAATTTGTTCCGGGGCCATATAGGTTGGCGTGCCCACCATAACCCGCGATTCCTGGCCTGAGCCCTCATAGGATCGCGCAACGCCGAAATCAGTGATCAAGGGGCGCTGGGAGTGTTCCTCGATCAAGATATTGCCGGGTTTGATATCGCGATGAATGATTCCCATGCCATTGGCGTAATCCAATCCGTCCAATATTTTGACGATTATGTTAAGGGCTTTTTCAACAGGAAACATGCGCTTGGAGGGCAAAACGTTCTTTCGGGCTTTGCGAATATCGTGCGCCAGGGATTTGCCCCGTACCAGTTGCATGGTGAAAAACAGGAACTCATCCGTTTCGCCCACTTCATATACGGGAATGATGCAGGGGTGGGACAAAAATGCCGCCGCTTGGGCCTCCTGCTGGAAAAGTTCGGCAATTTTAGGGGTCAGAAATGCTTTGGGCAGTATTTTAACCGCGATCTGGCGCTTGAGCGTTTTTTGAAAGGCCACAAATACCACCGACATGGAACCCTGATCCAGTTTTCGAAGGAGGACAGATGTACCGACTTGCTGGCCGATGAGGTGGTCCAAGTTTAGATTTTTTAAAATAGCCACAATATCTCCGGATACCCGATTGGTCTTCCCGTTGACTTAGTGAAACCGATATCAACCGTATTTGTCAATTCCTATTCGCACTTTGGCCTATTATTTTCGGTGTTTAAAAAACTTTCTGGATACAGGCGGCGATTTGGCGCAGGTCTGGGGGCCTGGCGACGAAAACCGGGAAGCCAGCGGTTTCGTGCCGGAAAAAAGAAAAAGGCCACCGGATTTATCCGATGGCCGATCGCAGGATTCAATTTGGGTCTCCCCCATGGGTTACTGCATCAGATAGAGCTGCATTTTAAGCGGGCCTACGCTGATAACGTCATGATGGTTCAAGCGGATGGGCTGCCGGACGGCCATTCCGTTGATTTTGGGCTTGAGCACCCCAGCTACATAATCAAGGACATAGCTGCCGGATCGCTTGTTGATGGTGGCGGAAGGCTGACCGGCAAAAATGGACCAAAATCCCTTGATCACAATATCGGCGTCCTTGTTTTTACCGATGGTGACCTGTTTATTGGTCAATTCGAGGTCGGGTTGATCACTGGAAATGAAATTCAGATAGTCTAATTGGACGCGACGGGTTTTGCCCCCGCTGGTTTCCATGTCGAGCATCAGGGTGCCCTCGGCATCGGAGGCCCCGGACGAACCGGCCATCAGCATTTGAACAGTGGCATCCAGGGAGAGGGTTTCATACAAATCGACAATAAGGATGTGTTTGCCGATACTGATCCAGTCCTGATGGGCCAACTGGCAATCGACAATTTTGTCTTCATTGACATAGGTGCCATTGGTACTGCCTAAGTCCGCGATGAAGACGCCGCCGGCATTCTGGCGTATTTTTGCGTGCCGGGAAGACACCAGGGGGTGTTCGATGACGATATCGCTGCCGGGATCCCTTCCAATGGAGACTTCGGATTCGGGGGCAACCAGATGGTTGCTTAGCACTTTGTTGCCAAAGGTCAGGATGAGTCGGGCCATAATCGTTCTCCTAAATATCTGCATGGTGGGAGGATGCCGATGAAATGAATTCGGAACACACCCGCACCTAACGGATTGGTCGTCTGTTTTCCGCATGAAATCGATAAACAGTTTTTTTTAACGTTTACCTGTCATGATTGCGGTATAATGGCAAAAAATCACATATTCGCTTGTTTGTCAATGGATTAGGAGTGGTTGTCCAGGCCGTTGTCTGCCTCTTCTGCGCCCATTTTCCCAGGGGCTTCGACTTTTCCCCGGCAATGGGCGCCGGGCGTTTTCAATTCCATTTTTTGCCATCGGGCCTGGGTCCCGGGTCGAGATGTGTGCTGTCACCGTGCGGTTGCTTCCTGGGGTGGGTCCGGCGCCAGAGGCTCCATTTTAGCGATTTTTTGCACCAATGCCGTTCGGAGCTGGTTCAGGTAGTACCCGAAAAAATGGTCGGCGCGCTCAATGATCTGGAAATCCGCCTCTGGTGCCCATGTTTTGAGTCTGGCCGCAACTTGATGCGGGGGGGCGATATCGTCCTGGCCGCCGACAATGACTTGCTCCAGCCCGGCAATGCGGTCGATTCCGTCAAAATTCATAAACGCCACCGGCGGGGCAATGAAGCGAATGCGGTGGCCATGAGTGGTGTCTTTTTGAGCCCAATGGGCCAACACCCAGGCGCCAAAGGAATATCCAGCCAATTCGATGGTGTGGAAACCATCTCGCTTGAGCCGGTCAATGGCGGCCTGGACATCATCCTGTTCCCCGCCGCCATTGTCAAAACGGCCCTGACTGCCGCCGGTTCCCCTGAAATTGAAGCGCAGCACGCCCCATTTTCTTTCGGCATATGCCTTGGAAATGGTGGCGACAACCGGGTTGTTCATGTCGCCGCCATAGAGTGGATGCGGATGGGTGATAATGGCCGCCCGGGATCCTATTGCCGGTGTCATCCTGGCTTCGAGACGGATTCCGCGGGCATCGATATGAATGAGTTCCTCTTCTTTTATTGGCATCGTGCTACTCTGATTTATTCAGCACGGTTTGCTGCAGGGCGGCCAGCGCCGCTTTGCCGTCTAAATCGCCGGGGACCGCCCCTTTTATGATATTCTGGTATGCGGCCATGGCGGCTTTATCTGCGCTGCTGGTGACGCCCCGGATCATTTTCAGTTCGTTGTGCATGAGGTCGAGAAGGATTGCCGGTCCGAATTTAATGTCACCGGGTTGCTCTTTGACCATGCCCCAGATCCGGTAGTGGTTCGCCCGAAATGGCTTGGGGGCGGCTTGATAACCCAACAATTCGGCAAAAAGCATGGCGGCTTCAGCCAACCCGTCCGTATAATTATTCTTAATGGCCGCCATCGCGTCATTTACCAGCGCCTGGATGTCGTCCGGTCCATAAGAAAGATCCAGATTGTCAATCAGTTCCCTGCGGATGCGTTCCACCGTGTCTGCTTTGCGGCATATGACGACGTCTTTGTCGTTTAAAATTTTTACAGCGTTTCGAATACTGATCATTTCCTTGACCGTGGGGCTTTTCCGCAGGGCGACATCTGCAACCGTGGTCCGGTAAATTTTCAATTCGTTGTCCAGCACCAGGATATGGGGGGGCGGATCGGGCGTATTCATGAAATACAGTTCCAAGTCCCGTTCCCGGTGAAGCTCGTAAGGCCCCATTTCAATCAGACGGCGCATATCGTTCAAGTCGATCCGCCGGCCGCTTTCCGGTGGCCCCATGGTTTGCAGAACCGACTGGGCCAACGTATTGATCTCGATTTTTTTTAACCAGTTTTCGCGAAATCCCATTGTGCCTCCCACTGTGTCAGTACAGTCTGTTCGACGGGTTATTAAAAAACCGGAGGGCGGCTGTTTCCCGGGGGGGGGGGGGGCAGCCTTGACCGATACCACCTAATTTTGTATATGATCCTATTCATTTCGGCAATCCGTTTTTGCCTGTCCACCCCATCCCCGCACTATCTTCATCCGATTCACATGGACCGGGGCATATGATTTGATCGAGTTAGGAGCGATAAATGCAAGATACCGTGAAACTGATATACAATGGGAAAACTTACGAATTACCGGTTGTCATTGGCAGCGAAGGGGAAAGCGCTATCGATATTACGCGCCTGAGGGCCGAAACCGGTTTGATTACTCTGGATCCGGGGTTTGCCAATACCGGCGCCTGCAAGAGCGGCATTACCTATATGGATGGTGAAAAAGGTATCCTGCGCTATCGCGGTATTCCTGTGGATGAACTGGCGGAACATTCGACTTTTAAAGAGACTTCCTACCTTTTAATAAACGGTCGACTGCCCAGCGCTGAAGAATTGAGGACCTTTTCCGTTCTGCTGAACGATCACTCCCTGGTTCATGAGGATATGAAGGCGTTTTACCAGAATTTCCCACGCGCATCCCATCCCATGGGTATTCTGTCGGCCATGGTCAACGCATTACGCAGCTTTTACCCTGAGCTTCAGACCCAGGAGGAGGAAATCAATATTACGGTCACCCGCCTGCTGGCCAAAATCCGAACGATGGCGGCCATGTCCTATAAAATTTCCCGTGGCCATACCACGGTCTATCCGCGCCCCGATTTGGCGTATTGCGAAAATTTTCTCAACATGATGTTCGATACACCGGTAAAGCCCTATCGTCTTAAACGCGAAGTGGTGCGTGCCCTGGAGGTGTTCTGGATTCTGCATGCCGATCACGAACAAAATTGCTCTACATCCGCCGTGCGTGTCGTGGGCAGCGCCAAGACCAATTTATATGCTTCCATATCAGCAGGCATTGCCGCCCTGTGGGGACCGCTCCACGGCGGCGCCAATCAGGCCGTAGTGGAGATGTTGACCGAGATCCATGAAAACCACGGAGACTACCGCAAGGCCATCTCACGGGCCAAGGACCGCAATGACCCCTTTCGCCTCATGGGGTTCGGTCATCGCGTTTACAAGACATTCGACCCCCGCGCCATTATCATGAAAAAGATGTGCGACCTACTGCTTGGAACGCTGAAAATACACGACCCGTTGCTGGACATTGCCAAGGAACTGGAAGAGGTTGCTCTTAAGGACCCCTATTTTGTGGACCACAATCTCTATCCCAATGTGGATTTTTACAGCGGCGTGGTTTTGCGGGCCATCGGCATCCCCACCAACATGTTCACCGTAATGTTTGCCATAGGCCGCTTGCCGGGCTGGATCGCCCAGTGGAAAGAGAGTGTGGAGGATCCCCAGTGGCGCATTTCACGGCCGCGCCAGATTTATACCGGGTCCACGGTCACCCATTACCTTCCCATGGAAAAACGATAGGTGGTGGTGTTGCGTTGGCCATTGCCGAACAACCATTGATGCCCTTCATTTCCGTTGCCGTTCCCCGGCCGGTCTACCAGTGCTATACCTACCGCGTACCTGAGCAACTCCAACCCGCCGTTGCTGTGGGCAAGCGTGTCTTGATTCCTTTCGGGGCGCGTAAGTTGACCGGTTATGTGATGGGTGCGCCCGATTCAGCGCCCGAGGGTACCCGGATCAAGGCCATTATCGGTGTGCTTGACGAACATCCCTTGTTTCCTGCGGCCATGGCCGATTTTTTTCAATGGGTGGCCGATTACTACATTCATCCCATTGGAGATGTCATCCAGACCGCTTTGCCGGCGGGACTGACGGTGACCGAAAAGACGGTCTATCGACTGACCGATAGCGGCCGTCGATTCCTGGGTGAGGCCCAACCGGAAGTGTCGCCGGAGCCGCTGCTGAGGGCCATGAACGGGAAACCGTGCCGTTATGATCAATTGGTGCGGGCTGCCGGGGGAATTGCGCTGCATTCACGGCTCAACAGTTGGATTGAGCGCGGTTGGGTGGCCAAAGAAACGGCGATGGCCCCTCAGCGCGCGCGGTCCAAAACCCAACGGGTCGTCTCGGCCGGGGCACCCGGCCCCCATCGGCGCCTGTCTGCTCAACGACAGCAAATCCTGACCCTGCTTGCAGCCCGGAACGTTGTTCCCCTGGCGGATTTGAAGCAGCACGTGCCCACTGCGGCCAGCCTGGTGCGGGCCATGGCCCGCGACGGCCAGGTCCATATCCAGGATCGCGCGGTGTTTCGTAATTTGATCGGGGAGGCCATTGCGCCGGACCAGGCTCCGGAGCTGACCTTAGAACAGTCCGATGCGGTTCACGGCATACGTGCCGCCTTCGGTCGGGGTTTCCACACGTTTTTGCTTGCCGGTGTAACCGGCAGCGGTAAAACGGAGGTGTATCTTCACCTGGCGGCGGAAGCCTTGAAAAAAAAGTTGCCGGTGCTGGTGCTCGTGCCCGAGATCGCATTGGTTTCCCAGATGGAACGCGCCTTCAGGGCCCGGTTCGGCGACCGACTGGCCTTTTTGCACAGCGGCTTGTCTTCGGGCGAACGCTACGACCAGTGGCGCGGTATCGCCAGGGGCGACAGTCACATTGCCATAGGCGCCCGGTCTGCCATATTTGCCCCCTTTGAACGGCTTGGCGTGGTCATTGTGGACGAAGAACACGACGACTCTTATAAACAGGAGGGTGCGCTGCGGTACAATGCCCGTGACCTTGCCGTGGTGCGGGCCCGCAAAGACGGCGCCATTGCCGTCCTGGGGTCGGCAACGCCCTCCCTGCAGTCCACTTATAATGTCAATATCGGAAAATACCGGCCGGTGGCGTTGCACCAGCGTATCGATCGGAGGAGTCTGCCATCCGTGACAGTGCAGGATTTGACCCCGGTTCGTGAGGAGCGCGGCGTCCGGCGTTTCCTGACGCCGGAACTGATCGATGCCATGAAGGTCACCCTGGAACGCCGGGAACAAGTGCTGCTTTTTCTCAATCGGCGGGGGTTTGCCAATATCCTGGTATGCTCGGCCTGCGGGAAACCCCTGCGCTGCGACCGCTGCGCTGTTTCCCTGACATACCATCGTAAAATCAACGCCTACAAGTGCCACCACTGCGGTTTCAGCCGGGCGGCCCAAAGTCGTTGCAGCCATTGCGGGTCGTCAGAAATCAAGCGATTGGGGCTGGGAACGGAAAAACTGGAATCGGAGATCCAAAAGCGGTTTCCCCAAGCCTGTGTGGCGCGAATGGATCGGGATACGACGCGGCGCAAAGGAGCCCTCGTTCAAATTCTGCGCCGGTTGCGGGAGCGGAAAATCGATATTCTCATCGGCACTCAGATGGTGGCCAAAGGTCACGACTATCCCCATATCACGTTGGTTGGAATCGTTTGTGCGGACCTGTCGTTAAGCATGCCGGACTTCCGGGCCGGCGAACGGACCTTTCAGCTACTGGCCCAGGTGGCCGGCCGAGCCGGGCGGGGCGAATCCCCCGGCAGGGTGATATTGCAGACGTATAATCCCCATCATTTCAGCATTGCCGCTGCCTGCAACCAGGATTACGATGCTTTTTACCGGCAGGAAATCGAATTCCGGAAAACCCTGGGCTACCCGCCGTTCACCCGCATGGTCCAAATTCGAATACAGGGCAAGGATTCCAAAAAGACTGCGGCCTATGTGCAGCAATTGGCCGTTTGCTGCCATCGGCTGCGCAAAACCGGGGGGGCTTTTGCCGGCGTGGATGCCATGGGGCCCATCGAAGCGCCGCTGTCCCGGATCGCCGATCATTTTCGCTGGCAGCTGCTGCTGAAAAGCGCGGATACCGGCGCGCTTCATCAATTTTCGCGGGATCTGCTGTTCAGCCCGCAATCTCCGAAAAGAACCGCGGGAGTCATTGTGGGTATCGATGTGGACCCGCTTTTTCTCATGTAGTTTTCCCCTTCACCGACGGTTGCATGGCCGGCATTTTGATAAAGATTGACCAATCCCCTGCCGATATTATAGAGTTGCCGTTGTTGCAGCCGGTCCATGGTGGGCCGTTTGCGGCCAAAAACAGACTCAGAGGATAGCCCATGCATCGAAAACTGACCATAGCCTGCCTGTGCATTTTGCTGATTCCATCATTGGCGATGGACCCGGCTTTTTCCGCCACAGTCCAACCCGCGTCCGAATCGGGCCAAAAAGCCGCCGGTGACGATACCGTCAAGGCAGCCCCCAGGGCCGTTTTTTCGGAGCTCAGCTATACCTTCGAGCCCGTACTCGAGGGGAAGAAAATCGAGCATGACTTCATTGTCGAGAACCATGGTAGCGCTTCTCTGGTCATTAAAAATATCCGGCCGGATTGAGGCTGCTCGGTTGCCTCGAACCCGGGGCATATTCCTGCCGGCGGCAGGGAAGCCATCAGTGTTGAAGTCAACACCACCCATTACGGCGGCAGTAGCCTGCACAAGGGATTTACGGTTTATACAAACGACCCCCGGACCCCGCGGGTCCGTCTCCAGGTAAGCGGCAAAGTCAAAGGTATCATTTCCCTCTCCCCGACCTATGTACGACTCGTCGGTCTGGAGGGACAGCCCCTGTCCGAGTCGATTCACATCAAGCCGCTGGACGGCCATTCGTTTGCCATTAAAAGTATTAAAATGCAAAGAGGGGAACACCTGCACTACGATCTTAAGCCCGTGGGCAAAGACCCCGCAAAAAACGGTTATACTCTGGTCGTGCAAAATACGATGCAGTCGGCGGGCTTTTACCAGGATCTGATCATCATCGAAACGGATAATATCCGCAAGCCGTCCCTGCGGATTCCGGTATCCGCCCGTATCCGCGGAAAAAAACCTGTTGGTAAGCTGCCGGCCGATGATTGACCCTCGCAAGATCGCTGTGGTGACCTTCGACTGCGACGGGGTGATGTTCGACTCGTCCGATGCCAATCGTGCCTACTACAATCAGCTGCTGGCGCACGTTGGCCTGCCGGCGATGACACCGGCGCAATTTGATTTTGCCCATATGCACACGGTGGACGAAACCATCGACCACCTGATTGCCGATGCCGGCCTGAGGCATGAGGCGCGCCGTCACCGGCAAAAGATGCGCTACCATGCCTTTATCGGCCATATGGTAATAGAACCCAACTTGGTTGACCTGCTGGATCGACTGCGTCCGTTTTATAAGATCGCTATTGCCACCAACCGAACCGACACCATGGAATGCGTGCTCGCCCAACACGGCATAGAGGACCGGTTCGATCAGGTGGTTACGGCTTTAGATGTGGAAAATCCCAAACCCCATCCGGAGCAGTTGCAGGTGATACTGGACCATTTTGGACTTGTGCCGGATCAGATGATCTATATCGGCGATTCCCAAGTCGATGCCGAAGCGGCATCGGCCGCTGGTGTGCCGTTCATCGCATTCGGCAATACCGGTCTGGCGGCAGCGGTCCATATCGACTCCCTCGGACAAATTGCGGATTTACTGGGATTGGCGTGAACAGCCGACAGCATCATGCATGTGAGGCCATTGAACATGCATCCTTTGATTTCACTGCCACGTTTTATGCGGCCCACGATCTTCATACCATGGCCCGCAGGGATGTGACGACTATCTCGGTTCGCACGGTGGCGGCCTTGAAAGGACTGCTGCTGGGCAACGCGTTTCACGGCCAGCGTCAGCGCCTTTTTCTCTATCGTGAAGCCGCCGGCGTGCTGTCCACCATCATTCAATTCGGCCGTAACCATCCAATCGCCAAAGTCGCTTGCCGGGCGCTGAACGAAACGCTGCGCCACGGTGGCGGCCAGGCCCACCGGGCTGCAGCCGAGGCTTTGGGAAGCCTTCCCTTGCAGGTCAAGGGGCCGGTATTGCCCCCGCTGCATTCGGATGATCCGCCGCAGGCTGGCTGGAGGGACCTGACGGCGTTGGTATCTGACAGAATCGGCAACTCCGTCCGATGGATCGGCCGCAGCATGGTGCTGGATTTGAGCCGGGACAGGGTGCTGGTGGTCAAAATGGCACGCTGCGAATCCGATCGGCATGCCCTTTTAAGTGAAGTCCGGTGGATGCAGTATCTGGCGAATCTGTCGCTGACACCCGGTGTTCGGTTTGATGTGCCGGTGGTATTGCCGGTGAAAGGATCACCCCTGTTCAGGCTGATGCGGTTTCCCGCAAGCCGGCCTGCCGGAAACCGCATCGGCCAAAGGCCCCTGGCTATCGGTTTTACGGTATCCAGAAACTACTTTTCCTATCCCAACCCCTGCGATCCGTCAAAATTGCCTGCGCCCCGTTCATATGTCGAAGTCATGGCCCGGAGTGCGTTCCTGCTGGGGAGTCTGGCTGCAAAAGGCATCGTCCATGAATCGCCCATACCGTTGTTTCACAATCGTGTGCAGCAGGTTCGCCGGCGGGATGGCGGTGTGTACGAGTGGTTTCGCGCCGGGCGCCTGGATCGCTGGCTGGACTCTTGTGCCTATCCCAACTTCGGGTTCTCCGGTTTGCGTGATTTTGAACACTTTCAATCGTTTGCCGGCAGTTCCAGCGAGCTTTACCGCCTGTTGGGAAACCACCTGCTCAGCCTGCTGCTGGTGGGGGGCAGCTATTTTCGCGCCAAAGATCCCCGCTGCAGGGGGTGGAACGCAGACGGCAGACCCGTGGATGCGCGCAAATTTTTTGACCGGCAGCTTTTGGGTGAGGCCATTCTGGCCATTTTCGGACAATACCATGCGGGTTTCGTGGGGCGGCCATGCCGGAATATCGAAGCCGTGGATGTTGATGCGCTGGCGGTGCGGATCATCGAGGAGATGGGGGTCGACCGCCACATGGAAGAATACCTGCGGGTTGCCGATCAGCGCCGGATGACCCGGGCGGCCTTCGAATCTTTTCTGACAGAAAGAGGCTATACCCGTGAGGCCGTTTCATCCATTCGCAGGGGGGCCCAGGACCTTGCCATTCAGACCGGTCCCCACCTGGGTGCCTTCAACCGGGGTATTTCCATCCCGGAGCTGATCGAAGCCGCGGCGGCCATGGCCGCCACGTGCATTCTGGAACGATTTTTACTTCTTGGAAATCACCTCATCCACCCATCCCAGTGCGGCGATCATATTGGGAAAACCGGTGGTGGTCATGCCCAGAACAACGGCGTGCAGAATTTCTTCCGGACTCGCGCCGGATTCAATCGCTTTGCGCGTACTGGACATTACACCACCACGTGAATTGGTGCCCAGTGAGATGCCCAGCTTGACCAGGTTCTGGGATTTTTCATCCAGGGGCCCGGCCTTGCGGCAGGCGGCACCCAGTTGATTGTACTGCTCGAACAGTTCGGGAAATTGATTGGAAAATTTTTCATACAATTTGGGAAGATACATGCTTTCTCCTTGTAGAGGGGGTTCGTGAATAAGCCACGGTGTTAAATATCAGCCCCCATTCTATCACAGACAGGTCCGATTCAGAAACAAAAACACCCATGCCTTTTTTTATACATTCTTTATTTTACCTGTATCAAATTGCAATCCTTGAAGTCCATCATCGACGAAACGGCGGCTGACCGTAACGATCATTCGCCTGCGGAAGTGTTGCCATTGAATCGGGGGCGGCCAAAGGCCGCCCGGCTTTTCATTGAAACTGTTGCTTTCGGCGTTCATGGCCACTGAGACCGTCGCATGAGTCCATATGAACGGTGCCCGAAAATCGCGTTGCATATAACGAATGAGCAGACGGTCCGAATTGGCCGTGGCGGGTTCTGTATCTATTCAGCGCAGGCACTCAATCGGCATCCAGCCTTAGTCTGGTTTCGCTTTGTTTCCGCTCCGCTGTATTTTTGGGCGCTTGGCGGTGAAAAAATTGACTTGGAAGGTCTCCGGGGCACCGCGGGGGAGGGAATGGCAAGGTTAAAGCCTTTGCTTTTTACGCTTTTCCCTATGGATGGAGGCTAATTTTTCGCTGACTGCCTCAATGACGAATTCATGCGGCGCAATGCCGGATGTGTTGCAGTGCGTTGCAACACGCTCGAATAATTGTTTTGGAATCTCCAGGGTAATTCGCTCTTGAGAAGTCTCTTGTTTCTTATTTTTCATATAATATATCGCCTTTATCACTTTCTGCGTTCGGATCGGCAGTGTCGTGCTATTATACATGATTTATATCACGCGCTGCCACTTATTTTATTTCGAAGGCCTCGAGCCGTCAAGATGGATGGCGTCAGATCGCCAAATATTGTTGAAACAGATCGTGGCGGGGGCATATACAGCCCCATTATGGCGATTTTTTAATATCGCAGCGGCGGGCTTCCACTCTGCCTGCCGGGCACCGTTGTGCTAAAGAGCGAAAAACGATGGAGTTCTGCAATCCGATAACCGGCCCGGGACAACACCTGCCGTCCGGGGCCGGATGTTCGCCGCACCTATTTTTTACCGGCCATGGCCTTGATTCCCAGGGTGTTGATCAATTGGTTGATGTCGGTCGTTTTGAGGTTCATGCCGCCTTCAGAGACCGGCAGGAGCATAATGCTTTTGCCCTGCAGGGCCTCGGCGATGCGCAGCTTCACAAAGGCCTCCCCACCCGCACCAGCCAGGGCCTGATTCATTTCCTGAATGCCTTTTGCTTCAGCAATACCTTCGGCTTTGATGGCCTCGGCCAGCAACTTTTGTTTTTCATAGTAGACATCGGCTTCGATTTTGGCTTTGCGGTAGGTGCCGTCGGCATCGGCAATCAGCTTGTTGACCTCTCCCTTGGCCTCTTCCAGCCTTCGCTTATACTCTTCGAGGGCGGCATGCTGGGCTGACTTGTTTTTTTGCACCTGCTGGTCGGCGACCTTCTTATCCTCGATAGCCTTTTGGTACTCCGGGTTGAACCGGTAGTCCTTGGTGAGTACCTTTTCTACCGTTATGCCCAGGGGCCCCAGTATCTCCTGCAGTATATCCTTTGCACGCTGGGATTGCAGTTCGCGCTTGTCGGCCACATAGAACTCTTCGGTGGTCAATTCACCGAAAATATCACGCGGTTTACTTCGCGCCACAGTCCGCACTATTTTTTCGCGCAGGGTGGCGTTGCTGTCCGCCACATTTTGCAGGATATAGGGGGCTTTCTCCGCGTTAATGCGGTAGGCAATGATCACATCCAGGCTGATATCGTTGCCGTCTATGGTTTTGAGCAGCAGATCGTCCTGAATCATACGGTCCCCGCGGCCTTTTTCGGAAACCATTTCCAGGTTCTGCAGTTTGGTGTCAAAAGTATGCCAGTCATTGATGAAGGGCAGGAAAATATAGGTTGATCCGGGCGCATAGGCCTTGTCTTCCACCCCTTTTTCACCCCAAAAAGTGAATTTGCGGGTTCGCACGCCCACCTCTGTGGAGTCGGTGCTGTAAAGAACGCAGCCCGAAAAACCGCAAAGGAAGGTCAGTACGATAATGAGCAGTGCCGGCTTCTTCATTTTGCACCCCCTTTGCGGACGTCGAACAGCTTGAGGGCATTGTTCAGATCCAGCGGGTTGACCCCCGCCGAACCGTCACTGGGCAGCACAATCAGATCCAGGCCTTTATATACATCGGCCATCTTCAGTCCCACCATGCGTTCGGACCCTACGCCTTTGAGGGCCTCGTTTTTCAACCGTACTTTCTCGGCGTCCGCCAGTTTGACCAGCAAGTTGGCTTCGGCCTTTTTCGTGCGGACGTAGAGATCTTTTTCAGCCAGTTTGCGCGTCACGTAGGCGCGGCCCTGTTCCATTTCAACCTCCACGAATACCCGTCCCTCCTGGATTATTTTTTTGAGCTGCGCTTCCTCGGTAGCTGCACGCGCAGCCGCCTGGTTGGTGAAGACAAGCTGGTCCTTAAGTTTTTTCTCTTCGATATTTTTTTGAATTTCCTGGCTGTATCTGAAATAGCGCACCAGTACCTGTTCTACCCGAATGCCCTTGGGATTGAGCTCTTCATTGAGCCGGACACGTGCTTCGAGGGTTTTCTTGACCCGCATGGGGCTGTTGTAGAAATCCTCGGTTGTGAGCTTTCCCAACGTTTCCTTCAGGGCCGGCTCGGCTTTTGGAATAATGCCGTTGTCTTCAAAGAGCGTGCCCGGGCCGATTGTGGTAAAAACCAGATAGGGATTTTCAATACGGTAGAGAATGGAGACATCCACATCGACGAAGAATCCATCCGATGTCTGAATATGGGCGGCACGGTCTTTTCGGGCTAAATTGGCGGCGGTTCTGGGATAATTGGTCAATTCCAGCACCTGAATATCGCGCGGCATACGGTGCAGTTGATGAAGGCCCGGAACGACGAGGTTTAGCCCGGCTGTATAGACTTCTTTTTGAACGCCGCGGTTTAATCCGATGCGAACCACCTTGATGCCGTACTCGTTGGGGTGCACATAGACAAAAAGAACATTGTAGGCGATGACGATCAGGGCCAGTGCCAATGCGGCTATTTTGATGCTGCGGGACAGTTTGAAATTGATTTTCGGTATTTTAAAAGGCGGCCTTGCCCGTTTGGCGACCCCATTGAAATCCACGGGTTTTTCGGTCATTTGGTGCATCTCCTTTCAATTGCACGGCAATTGATTTATGGATGGGTTAAGGAAAAAGGTTAGGGTGAATGAAAACCGTTGGCCTGCGTGTTGCCGGGGTATTGAAAGATCAGAACTGCCGACCGTGTCGGCTATGCAGCATTGGTGTAAAATAGCCGAGACCCTTGCGCCTGTCAATCCTCTTGATCCGCCGGACGGTTTTCAATGATTCCTATCGGGGTGCATGGGATGCATCCGATGCGCGCATTTTAAGCCGATGTTGGAGGCGAAAGGGGCCGACCATGGGAACAACCCGACGAATTTGTCTTGCCGCAGGGATCGTTGCGGTGGATCTGCTGGTTTTTTTTCTGCCGCTTTCAGCCATTTTTCTGGCCTATGTGATTCTATTCAATCCGCCCTGGTTCAGGGCTTTTTTGGATAGCTGGAAAGGGCCCGGGGCATGATGGGGCCTACTGGTTTCCGAAACCATTTTGACCTCCACAATCCGGGCATTGCCAGGTGATGCCGTTGCACGACATACCCCACACATTTTCATGCATACAGATCTGGCAGATTTGAAACCCGCAGCGGCAGGACCAGCAGAACATATAGCGCTGGCCGCAGCAGTGGCACTGCTGGTCCCCGGACCGGCGCTTGCGCCTGCGAGGGGTTGGATTCTTCTTTTGCGGCATGGCAATTCCCTGCAACCGGGTTCTCTTGTCGTTTCCCGATTTCCATGGTACTGAAGCAACCTTAGGCAACAGACGGCGTTCCAAAGAAGCGCCCGGAATCTAATTCAGCGCATCGTTCGTGTCAAGGGCGCGCAGGAGCCCGCACGGTCCCGGGCCCTTGCAGTCTGCAAGATAACCCACAGGGAAAAAACAGATGACGGTATCGACCAAAGAATCAAGTGATGCCCCGATGATCTATCTCATCGACGGGAGTGCCTATGTCTACCGGGCATTTCACGCCGTGCGCGGCCTGGCCAACTCGTCGGGCATGCCCACCAATGCGGTTTTCGGGTTTACCCGCATGCTGATGAAACTGATGCAGGAGCGCAAACCCCAATTTGTCGGCATGTTCTTCGACGCCAAAGGGCCCACTTTCCGGCACCGGATGTTCGCCGACTATAAAGCCAACCGACCGCCCATGCCGGAGGAACTGGTGGTGCAACTGCCGTTTATCAAAAAAGTGACCACAGGATTCAACATTCCGGTTATCGAGATCAGCGGCTATGAGGCCGATGACCTGATCGGCACGTATGCCCGTCTTGCCGAGGCCGCAGGATTTGAGGTCACCATGGTCACCGGAGATAAAGACTTCATCCAACTGGTGACGGACCGAACCATTATATGGGACCCCATGAAAGATAAGATCATCGACAAGGCTTCCGTGCTGTCCGAATTCAGCATCGCGCCGTCGCAGGTGATCGACATGATGGGGTTGTCCGGCGACAGCGCCGACAATGTGCCGGGTGTTCCGGGGATCGGCCCCAAGACCGCATTGCGCCTTATCCGGGAATTCGGTTCCATGGATGCTCTGTATGCCAACGTCGACGGACTTGCCCGCAAAAAACAGCGCGAAAGCCTGATCGCTCATAAAGCGCAGGCCTTTTTGAGTCGCGACCTGGTGACCATTGACACCGCGGCTCCGGTGCAATTTGTGCCGGACAGCCTTCAGGTTGAAGCGCCGGATGATCGGGTCTTGGGCGCTTTGTTTCAGGAACTGGAATTTCGGCAACTGCAGCAGGAATTCCAGCAGAGTCGGCCGGAAAAGCCCACCGACTACAAGGTCATCCTGACAGATGAGGCCCTGACGGTGCTGATCGAGCGTCTGAAAAGCTGTTCGCGGTTTGCCATCGATACGGAAACCACCTCGAAGAGCCCTACCGAGGCAATTCTTGTGGGCCTATCGGTGGCGCTGGAACCCTACGAGGCGTTCTACATCCCTTGCGGGCATCGTTACCTGGGGGCGCCGGATCAACTCAAGCGGTCTCATGTGCTGGATCGCTTGAAACCAGTGCTGCTGGATGAAAAAATCCAAAAGGTCGGCCAGAACATCAAGTATGATTGGACGGTTCTGCGGCGTCACGGGGCTGATCTTTGCGGCGTCGCATTTGACACCATGCTGGCCTCTTATCTGCTCAATCCTTCCAAGCGGGCGCATGGTCTGGACCAGATCGCGCTTGATTATCTGGGTCACAAGAATATTACCTTCAGCGAAGTGGCCGGAAAAGGCCGCAATCAGGTGACCTTCGATCAGGTCACTCTGGATCAGGCTGTGCCTTATGCCTGCGAGGATGCCGATATTACGTTGCGGGCCTGCGACGTATTGCGGCCCAAACTGGAAGCGTTGGAATTGATGCCGTTGATGGACAACGTCGAGATGCCTCTGTTAGCGGTTCTCATGGAGATGGAAATGACAGGCATCCGCCTGGACACGGATAAACTGCATGACCTGTCCAAATCCTTCGACGACCAGTTGCAGCAATTGAAGACAGAAATAATTGCTCTGGCGGGAGAATCTTTCAATATCAATTCTTCGCAGCAGCTGGGCCGCATATTGTTTGAGAAACTGCAGTTGCCGGTAGTCAAAAAGACAAAAAAGAAAACGGGATATTCCACCGATGTCGAAGTACTTACCAGACTGGCTGAAGAACACGAGCTTCCGGCTTACATATTGCGCCATCGCACCCTAGCCAAACTCAAGTCGACTTATGTCGACGCTTTGCTGGACCAGGTCGACCCGGCGACCTCGCGTATTCACACCTCTTTTAACCAAACGGTGGCAGCAACCGGCAGGCTGAGCAGCTCTGATCCCAACCTGCAGAACATCCCCATTCGGACCGAAGAGGGGCGCGAGATCCGCAAAGCATTTGTTCCGCGCCCCGGTTGGACATTGCTGTCGGCGGACTACTCTCAGATCGAGTTGCGTATACTGGCGCATTATGCCGACGATCCCATACTTATTGAGTCATTTGAAAAAAATGAAGACATCCACAGTCGCACGGCAAGCGAAGTCTTTCACGCCCCCCGGGAAGCCGTTTCCGATGAATTGCGGCGGCAGGCCAAGGCGATCAATTTCGGTATCATGTACGGCATGAGCGCCTTTGGTTTGTCCAGGGAACTGGGGATCAGTCCGAAAATGGCCAAAATCTATATCGATTCCTATTTTGAACGGTACAGCGGCATTAAAAGTTACATGGAGCAAACCATTGAGCTGGCCAGGCAGACCCATAGAACCAGCACCCTGCTGGGGCGATTGCGCCTGCTGCCCGATATCGCCAGCTCAAATCCCAACGTACGCCAGTTTGCCGAGCGGACAGCCATAAATACCCCCATTCAGGGAACGGCTGCGGATCTGATCAAGCTGGCGATGATCCGAATGGCTGAAGCGCTTCGGGCCCGGAATCTCCAGACGGTGATGCTTCTTTCGGTGCACGATGAAATCGTTTTCGAAGTGCCGGAAGCCGAATTGGAGGTCATCAGGGCCCTGGCGCCTCAAATCATGGAAAATGTGTGGCAACTGAAAGTGCCGTTGAAGGTCAATTTGGACTGGGGAAAAAATTGGGCCGAGGCGCACTAGCCGAATGCCCGGGAAATCATCCATGGAAGCAATTGAACCCCTGCGGCCAGGGGCGGGGAATTTTTAGCCATCAGGAGGAAAATTCAATGAGAGCACGTGACTTGACCTGCATGATATTGCTGATTGTTGTAATCATGGGGTGTTCTTTGCCCAAAATCAATCTTTTTCCGCAGGCCGGTCCCCTCAAAGAAGTGACTTTAGAGGGAACCGGGGAGGAAAAAGTGCTGGTGATTTCTGTTAACGGGGTGATCTCGGACCAGCCCAAGGAGAAAATGCTGCGCAGTCAACCCAGCATGGTCCAGGAGGTGGTGGCCCATTTGAAGCGGGCCGAAAAGGACCCGAAGATCAAGGCTCTTTTGTTGAAAGTCAATTCTCCCGGCGGCGGTGTAACCGCCAGTGATATTCTCTTTCATGAAATCAGCGCATTTAAGGCGCGCAGCGGTGTCAAAATGGTTGTGGCGATGATGGACCTGGCCGCTTCGGGGGGGTATTATATTTCATTGCCGGCGGATTGGATCGTTGCGCATCCCACAACGGTGACCGGTTCCATCGGTGTGATTTTTGCCCGCCCGCAGGTCAGCGGCTTTATGGAAAAGTACGGATTTGCCATGAACGTCAGCAAATCCGGCGTACACAAAGATATGGGATCACCTTTCCGTCCCGCTAACCCGGGTGATGAGGCCATTTTTCAGAGTTTGACCGATCAGATGGCCAGCCGTTTTCACCATCTCGTGAAAACCCACCGCAACATCACCGCCGAACAGATGGACCTTGTCGCTTCGGCGCGTGTATATTTGGCACCGGAGGCCAAATCACTGGGTCTGGTGGACCAGGTGGGTTATTTGAACGATGCCATTGCCAAGGCCAAGTCCCTTGCGGGCATCGGCGATGGTGCGCGCGTTGTTACTTACAGACGATATGAATCCGAGGAAGATAATATCTACAACCCGGAGATGCAGGCCCAGGCCGGTTCTGCCGTATCCATAGCACCTGCACTCACCGCATTGATGGGCGCCCAGGAAACAGGATTCTATTACATGTGGCCGGCAGTCCTGGCCGGGCGCTAAGCCCCAACCGCGCCGCTTCCATCAAGTTCCGTGCGTACGGCTTTAGCAAGGTGTTGGCGGGAAACCGGTTTGTGCAACAAGGCGCGTGCGCCGATCCTTTCAGCCTTCTGTTTGTCGATTTGACGACTGTAGCCGGTGTTTAGGATAACCGGAAGATCGCTTCGGATCTGCAGCAGTTCGGCCGTTAATTTTTTAACGGTCAAAACCGGCATGGTCATATCCGTGACGACCAAATCGAAGCGCTGCGGCGCCGCACGAAACAGGTCCAGGGCGCCCACGCTGCTGGTCATCACCGTCGTCCGATACCCCAGTTGTTCAAGCAGCCGCCCGGTCATGTCCGCGATGGCCAATTCATCATCGATGACCAGGATCGTTTCATTGCCTTTGGGCACTTCAGGGGTATCCTCCTCCGGATGGGTTTCAACGCTTGCCGGGGTGACGGGCAAGATTATTGTAAATACCGCACCCCGGTTCTCACGACTTTCAACGCGGATTGTTCCGCCGTAGCTTTCCACGATGCCGTGCACCACGGCCAAGCCCATGCCGGTGCCTTCGCCAGGCCCTTTGGTGGTGAAATACGGCTCGAATATGACTCCGAGGGAATCGGACGGTATGCCCCGCCCCGTATCGGACACACGAATTTGAATGAAACCGGCGGACGGCTTTTTGAACCGGATTCAACGATTCGGCATGAGCGGGGGACGACAATCGGATCACTATCCGCCGATGGCTCGCATTCCTCGCCCATTGAGGGGCTTGGCATTTGTGTCGTTCAGGTGGTGTCTTTCGGGTTTGTTGGCAACTGCGGACTGAATAATCTTTTTTAAGTCTGAAACCGATGCCCCGCTTCTCAGCGAAGTAATAATATCGACCTCTTCTTCGGCAAAAAGGCAGGTGCGCAGCTTGCCGTCGGCGGTCAGTCGCAAGCGGTTGCAGGTTGCACAGAAGTGATGGCTGAGGGCGGCGATGAACCCGATACGGCCTTTGGCCCCGTTCAGCCGGGCATAGGTCGCCGGTCCGCGGGTCTGCAATTTGGGAAGCTCTGTCAAAGGGCCGATGGATTCGACTTTGCGCCGTATTTCGTCCACCGGCACGAGCAGTTTGTGATGCTGCTGTCTTGCCCATCCGCTGGTGGGCATCAGTTCGATGAAACGCACATCATAAGGGGCTGTCAGGCTCAAGCGGGCCAGATCGACGATTTCATCGTCGTTGACGCCGCGCATGGGCACCATGTTTATTTTAATGGGCTGCAGGCCGACCTGGGCTGCTTTCTCGATGCCCCGCAGGACCTGCTCCAGACAGTCTCTGCCGGTAATTTCAGTGTAGCGTTCCGGTTTCAAGGTATCGAGGCTGACGTTGACCCGGTTGACGCCGGCGGCTTTCAGTGCTGCGGCCATATTTTCCAACAGAACGCCATTGGTGGTCAGGGAGAGGTCCTTGATTTCCTCTACACCGGCCATCATTCGGCAAAATTGGAGCATGTTCTTACGCATCAGGGGTTCGCCGCCGGTGAGACGGATTTTGGTGACACCGGCATCCACAGCCGCACGGGTGATGGTGAATATCTCTTCATAGGTCAGAATATCGTCCATGGGCAGCTTGTCACGTCCGCCAAAAGGGACACAGTATCCGCATTGAAGATTGCAGTGATCGGTGATGGAGATCCGCAGGTAGTCGATGGTGCGTTCGTATCGGTCCGTGAGTTGGCTCATTTATTTCACCTGGGTCCTGATGGTTGCCTTGCGGCTGTAGCGATGCAGAAAGGGTGTCCCCAGCCCGTGGCGCACGGCCTTGAGCACCGGTTCGGTCTCTACGGGAACGGTGCCGGCCAGGGCCTTGACGGCGGGCCATGGGCAAAAGGCGTCCGGAATCAAGGGAGTGCTGGGCCCCAGGATGGCGGCATGCACATTTGGGCCCAGCTGATCGAGTATTTCTTCGGCCGTATTGTTCAGTAGCGCTGTGGAGGTGATCAGGGCCGCGTCGGACCAACTGGACAAGCGTCGGTAAAAAGTCTCTTTTTCCCCCATACCACGAAATTCGTCGATCACTTCGACGGTTGCCCCCAGGGACTTGAGCGCACCCATAAGGGGTTTGAAGAAGCCCACCATGGCTACACGGCTGCCGGGTCCGATGCCCAGAATATCAAATAGAACATCATTGGCTGTGTCGGCCGGCAGTTGCATCAGATGCCGATGGTTGAGTGCATTGATCAAGGCCAGGGCCTGGCTGCGTGCCAGGGCGTCGCCCGTTTGGATCAGGGCCAGCAGATCGATGGCCGGCCGGCCTTCAAAATCTTCGTATTCACCGACCAGGGTGCATCCGGTTTTATTTTCGAAATAGGTGTAGGACAGCCCTACGCCGCCGTCGGAGGTGGTTACGGCCGTGTATCCCAAGCCCATACAGATCATTTCAACTTGGACCTGCGCGGCCCGATGGGCCATTACATCAAACAGTCTGCGGTTTAAATTCATGGTGTATTTATTCCCGTTAACAAGTTTTTCCGAAACTGCAGTCCGGATAGCTGCAGACGTTGCAGTCAAGACATAATCCGCCCACACACAAACGGGCCATGTCGGTATTGTCGGGGTTCTCCCCGGCCAGCAGCCGCGGCAGCAGCAGATCGAACACCGTGGTCTTATGGTAAAAACCGCAGGCGGGTATGCCCACGATGGGGATTTCGCCCTTGTACGCCAGCATGCCCATGGCACCGGAAAGCACAGCCGCACCGTAATGCAACGTGCCCACCCCGGCCTGGCGGATGCCGATGCGGGTGACGTCATCGGGATCCACCGACATGCCACCGGTGGTGATGATCATATCGGTGTCCTTGCCAAGGTAGCGGCGGGTGAGATCGGCTATCATTTCGACATTGTCCGGCAAAATGGCACAAGATTCCAGGTTAATCCCATAAGCTTCCAATTTTCTGCTTATAAAAGGTACTTTACGCAGATCCCCGGCTCATGATCAGCCATCACCTGCTTTGACCCGGGGGCGGTAATAGGTGCCGTAGGCACAGGGCCGGCACAATGTCCGCTCGCCCATCAGCACCTCCTTTTTATCTCTGACCACCTGGCCGCAGTTCTGGCAGCGTGCTTTGAATCGCGAAGGCCCGGGCATGTCTTGAACGGGTATATCCACGGTTACCGGCTCCACATCAAAAAGCAGGTCATCGGGCATCACCTTGTAGGCTTCGATCTGCTGCAGGCGTTTGTCGTCCTCCTGGGGCGCGAAACGGGCCGCATGATCTCTGGCCTCTTCCGTTGAGACGATTCTGACGGCCGCTGCCGTTTCAAGATTGACAAAGGTGGCGGCCATGATGCCGTTGTCCACAAACTTCAGGGAGCGGCGTCCCAGCTTGACGCCGGTCACATAGCCGATGGCATCGGTGGCGCAGCGGTCGATCTCCACATAAACAATGATTTTTTTAATCTGGGGCATGCGGCTGGGTTCATCCAGGCCGATCAAGCGGCATCCCAGCATGGCCATACGCACGCCTACCACCTGACCGGCGCATAAATGGCCGTGGGCCTGGGCAGATCCCCTGAGCAGGGTCTCAAAATCATCCACAGCGCGATCCCCCTCTGTTTTCTTATGACAATCTTAACATAACAAGCCGCCAAAAAAGGCATGCCGATTCGACATGCTGGGAAATGGCTATCACATTTCATCAAAATTCGATAGTCAATTTTGATGAACGCGCATAACGCTTTTTCCCATCCACAGAGATCACAGCGCTTTCCGGAGAAGCACCATGGGTTTCAGGCAATAATTTCGATGTCTTCTGCGCCCCTGCGGAGAATCGGACGCTTATCGGCGTCGTCACCGTTATTGCTTTATGGCGGCCGACGGATCAGCTGTGCGGGTGTATAGACACCGAGAGACGGCCTGGATATCCGTTTAGGTTCCGGAATGGCCGTTCGTCTTATATCGCCTCGTATTTATGCCGAAAAATTTAAAGTTGCCCTAGTCGTAACCGATAGTGTAAACGATAGTGCGGTGCACGAATAGGACATTTTTGGCGATATGCGCCCCCTTTGCCGCCATCTGCGTCAGCCGGAGCCGCCGCAGCCATTGCCTTTGCGCAGGGGCGGAAAAAGAAGCGGGCCGTTCAGGCTCATCATTTTGCGGAAAGTGACATGAAGCGTCAAACCCTGCGTATCGAAGCAACTGACATGGACCGGCGGCACACCTTGATCGATGTCGCTTGTGCATGTCTGCCCTGGCTCGGGATTTTGGTCCTGACCGGGGCGCTGTTCCTGACTCTTCCACAACTGGGCCTGGTTTTGCTCTTCTGTGTTCCCGTGCTTTGGCTGTACGGCCGCGAGCGCGTGTGCCGCAGGGCATTTATAAATCAACGCAATGACTGTGAAAAAAGGCTGGGATGCATTCTGGGCGCTTTGGCGGAGGGCGTCATGGTCCTTGACGGTCAGGGGTATCTGGATGCCGTCAATCCGTTTGCCGAAAATTTGCTTGAATACGAAACCGGTGAATTGACCCGCCAGCTCGTGGAAGTGATTGTGCCGACCACCTTTGCGCGTACGCATGAGGCTTCCTTGACCGGCATGGTTCAAAGATGTTTGATGCAAGGCGTCGGCGTGCAGGCACAAGAGCTGCCTCTGCTTTCCCGAAGCGGGCTGGAAATTCCGGTGCTCCTTTCACTGGCGCCCATTGAGGAAAAAGGGGCAATGGCTGGAGCGGTGATCACTTTCCAGGGATTGTCCGAAAAAAAAGAACTAGAGAACAAATTGAAAATGATGGCCACCCGCGATGCGGTCACCGGGGTCAGGAACCGCTGGGAGACGGAACGGCAATTATCCATTGAAGTGGCGCGTGCGCGGCGTCATAAGCGGGCGTTGTCGGTTTTTATGGTGAACATCGACCATTTCAAGCGGATTAACGACACTTACGGACCGCACAACGGCAATACGGTTTTGCGCGCGGCTTGTGATACCATGACCGGTATGATGCGTGCCAGCGATATCGTGGGGCGCTTCGGCGGTGAGGCTTTTATGGCCGTGCTGCCCGAAACCGAATTGGAAAACGCCCTGATACTTGCCCACCGTCTGCGTGAAGCCATCGCCGCTGACGCGGTGCCTCTGGACCATGGCCGATCTGCCTTTTTCACGATCAGCATCGGTGCCGCGGCATTTCCCGCCAGCGGCCAAAGCGCCGATGCCCTGATTCAGGCGGCTGATTTGGCGTTGTACAAGGCTAAAAGCATGGGATTTGACTGTGTGGTCGCCGACCGGCAAAGCGTATCGTAAATCAACGCCCAATCCGTGATTCCATAGAAACCGGTTTCAGCGGACCGTAATATTTCCGCCCGCTAAAGCCTCTCCTATGAAATGAACCCCCTATAGCCGGCGGCCATGGCCCTGTTCGCTGGTTGACCCATCGGCCATATTCATGGCACAGGATACTGGCTTGATGGCCAAATCCCGCTTCCGGATTGCAGAACGGCCGGCCATGGTATATTGGATGGTGTTACAAAGCGGAAAAGAAAGCTGCGAATACTGTTAATAGCTTGTTAACAGGATGATATATTAGAGAAAAAAATGCGACTTAAACTTCAATCATGCCAGCGTGTTGTCGATGAGAAAAACCGGATCATCATGGCCGAAGGCCGTATGGCCCTGCTTGAACACATTGTCCGGACGGGTTCCATCAACCAGGCGGCCAAGCAAATGAAAATGTCCTATAAATCGGCATGGAGCAAAATTCGCTCCACGGAGAAGCACTTCAAGGTAAAGATCGTCTCCAGCGACAAGGCCACCGGTACGCAATTGACCAAAGCCGGTAAAGAACTGCTGGAAAAATACAAACAGGTCAAGGAACATTGCCTGGCTGTCGACGATGCGGCTTTTGAAGCCGTTTTTGAACCCTTCGAATCCAAATTGTCTGAAACGGGTTGTGCCGATCAACCGTCTGTGCCCATTGTTTCATTCGTCGGGCACTCGGGCTGCGGCAAAACCACGATCGTAGAGAAAGTGATCGCCCGATTGGCCGCCGCCGGATTGAAAGTTGCTATTATCAAGCACGATGTCCACGGGTTTGAGATGGATCAGCCGGGAAAAGACAGCTGGCGGCATAAAAGAGCGGGCGCCGTGGCGACCGCCGTCTCCTGCCGCAACCGCATTGGTATTGTCATGGATGTCGACTATGACCACCAACCGGCGGAATTGGCGCCGCTATTTTCATTTGCCGACGTGTTGCTGACCGAGGGGTACAAGCGAGGGCCGCACCCCAAGATCGAAGTCTTCCGTCCCGATGCCACCGGCGATCGAGCCCCCCTGTGCGGTGATGATCCCCTGTTGCTGGCCATCATCAGTGACGCGCCGATAAAATGCGGGGTGCCCGTTTTCGGTACCGGAAACGTCCAGGCCGTAGCAGATTTTATCCTGCGCTATCTCAAGGTGGAAACCTGAAGCGACCCGGCAGGCCCGATTTTCGAACCTGCCGGCCGCCGCCTCAAACGTTTTGCCTGATAGAGCGCCAGGCCCTGCTGGTCGGGGTTTGGCGTTTTTTACTCGGCGAGGAAAGATTCAACTTTCTTGTAGCTGTCATCCACATACTTTTTAAAATCGGCTCTGCCGGTTTTAAATGCTTCGACCCAGTTTTCGATTGCCTTGCGGCCTTCTTCAGGCAACCAGTTGGCCTGGTCGACCGCCGTTTGGGCCACACGCTCAAATTGATCCTGCAGCAGGCTCATCGCTTGAAAGGTGTTGTTGAAGGCTGCCTGGTTGAACTCAATCATTTGTTTGAGGATTTGCTTTTGGTCCATGTTCATGCCTTTCTTTCGGCTTTTGGGTACGGTTATTTTTTTGAACCGGTCGAAGCCGTTTTCGAGGTCCGGCCGGTGAATGGTTTCATGTTGCTGAAACCCTGATCGACGAAATCTCTGAACCGCACCTGCTCCTGACGGCAGGCAGCGAACCATTCGTTCATGGTGTCCCGGAGTTGGGCAGGGACATAGGCATTCTGACCCAGGACCGTTTTCATGGCCGATTCGGCCTGGTCCTGGACCAGGTCAAAAGCGTTGTACCAGTTGGCAAATGACATTTTCTGAAAATCGACGAGTTGCTTGGCGAACTGCGAATAATCCATATTCATTGTCGTGCTCCTTGGTTGGGAATGATATTGCATTGCAGCAATTTTCTGCGTATTTTATTTCCCAATAACTATAGGGCTGATTGAATACATGTCAATAAAAAATGGTGCGTTGCACAAAAATAATTATAATTTTTTGATTTTTATTTGCGGTGGGGATCTTTATCAAATTAATATATTTACTTAATTTAAAGTTCAGCGTATGTTTTGGCTAAATGCTGCATTACACAAGTTTTTCTGGCGGGTTGTCTCGCAGCATCAGGGAACCGCTGAAAGGAAACAATCATGGGTAAGGCTGTGACGCTGAAAAAATATGCCAACCGGCGTCTCTACGACACCGAGAAAAGTGCGTATGTCACCCTTGAACAGGTCGCACAATATATCCAAAACGGACGTGATGTGGTGATCACGGATGCCAAGACAAAGGAGGATGTGACGGCGTTTATTTTGACCCAAATCATCCTGGAGGCAGCCAGAAACAAAAATACCTTGCTGCCGATTCCCCTGTTGCATTTGATCATACGTTACGGGGATAATCTGTTGGATGAGTTTTTTAACAAATACCTTCAACACGTCTTTCAAAATTTTATTGCCCATAAACAGGCGGTAGACGGTCAGTTTCAACAATGGTTGGAAATCGGGCAGCAGATGACGGAAACAGCCCGGAAAAGCCTTGCCGGAATGAACCCATTCAGCCCGTTGCCCGGTCCGTTTGGCCCGAGCAAGAAAGAAGACGAGTAATTCGACCGCCTTGAAACGGAGACTTTAAGGAGGTATCTCCATGGTATCACTGCGTGCATCGCGGCAGACATTGAGCGAGGCTCAGGGGCATGCCCTGGTGGCATTGGCGCGACAAACCTTGCTGGCCCATTTTAATCGGTCATTGCCGGAAGATCAGGCGGCGGCCCTGGAGCGTCAGATCAAAGACCCTGTCTTGAATCAACTCTGTGGCACCTTTGTGACCCTTAAGAAAAACGGGCGCCTGAGAGGATGTATCGGCAGCCTGGAAGGGCGCCAGCCCTTGGTGGAGGGCGTGCGCAGCAATGCGTTGAATGCCGCTTTCCATGACCCCCGTTTCAGCCCCCTGGACAGCCGCGAACTGGACCGTATTTCCGTGGAGGTCAGCGTTCTGACTGAACCGCACTCCCTGGACTATCGGGATGTCGATGATCTGCTCGCCAAGATCAGACCCGGTGTGGACGGTGTAACCATTCGCAAAAATTTCAGCGGAGCCACCTTTTTGCCCCAGGTATGGGAACAGCTTCCGGAAACCGAAGAATTTCTCTCCCATTTATGCATGAAGGCCGGGTTGCCGGCCGATACATGGCGCGATGGCGAGTTGGCCGTCGAAATCTATCAGGTGCAGTACTTCGAAGAGATGCATTGATTTTGGTTTCAAGTGATGGGCGCTATTGACTCTTCTGGATTACTTCTGTGTTTTGCTTTCCGCACGAATTCAGGCGGTTTGTAGGGCCGGTGCGGAGCTCCCCAAATGGAGCCGGTCCGCACCGGCCTTGCAGTACGAAGTAAAAAGGCGGGGCAGGCGGTTGGGCGTTTTAAGGGGTCGAAGCATTGCCCATCCGGCGGGAGAATGTTTTTCTGCTCCAGCACTGGGGGAGCGCTGGAGCAGATAGCTGGCTAAATGATCTACTTTTGAACCGGCTCGACACTGATTACGGTGAGCGTCTTTCCAGACTGCCCCTCGTCCAGCGTGCCGATGGCTTTGACGGTTTGCCCCACCATTTCGGACAGGTCTTTGCCTTTTACAATATAGGTGCCCCCGTCGGCGGCGGAAATCACGATTCCCTGGTCGGTCTTTTCAACTGTGCCGGTAATGCTGTTTTCGCCGGCGATTACACCAGTGGCCGTCAACAGACCGAACACCAACAATACTGCGATACATTTCATTGCTTTTTTCATGATATACCTTCCTCTCTTCTGATTGCTCAATAGTTGTGAAGTCCGGCCGGCTTTCCTCCCCCCATGGTCTGGATATCACCGGCCGTTGTCATCACAGAAAAAAGCAAACCATGTGCCAAGGCCGAATTTCCCCCATATTGCGGGGGCCGTTCAAAAACCTGGGCCAGAATCAGATTGCGTAAGGGGCACAAATTGTGTTTTCGATTACCATATCTGCACTTTTGGATTGCAGTAAAAAAAACCGGCGCAGCGTCAGCTATTGCTGATACTGCGCCGGCCGTCACGAAGGGGTTGAAAAGCGATCGCAGGGCGGTCGTCAATCTTAGAAGTAGATTTGCGACCAATCCCCGGCAGGAATGGAGGCACCCAAACACCACAAATTTCACGGCGCTGGGGGCTGACCGGAAACTGTGACCTGCGGCTGGTCGTTTGAAGGGATGTTGCCCGTTCTGTCAACGAACTGCCGAAGGAGGCCTGGGGTGTCTCTGCCACAAAGGGCTGCAAACCACATGCCATATGGATAAATACTTAAATGGCAAGGTGTTCCAATTTTTTAAGCGATATTTGACACCTGCTGCAATTACAGTTTTGGACCTTCAGGTTTCAAAAATTGCGCTTTTCCGTCCTCGACGGCCCGATCAATATCCTTGAATTGGTTTTTGGCAATGTGCTACATTTCAAACATCCTGCTTAAGCCACTTCTATTCATGCATTGAATGAACGCCGAAAGTGATAATAACGATTTAAACCATTTTCTGGGTGATGACCCAAGCAAGAAAGGGGCTTATCGTGCCGGTGAATTCTGAAGTCATCAAATTGTTCCGTGCAAAAGCGGAGCAAGTCGCGGCAAAGATCCAGAGGGTTGCCAATGTCGATGCGGCATTGGCTTTTGCCGTGGATGTATGCCGTCATAAAGAGGCTTGCACGCTGCTTCCGGCCGGCTGCCAGGCGGATTTATCTGAAGCGGCCGAAGCCCTGTGCGAGACGAAATCCGCCAAAACAATCACGGCCCCCGACCTGTGCGACAATGACCGTGAGTTGCTGCACGCGCTGTGTCAGGACACCGGCATCCAAACGGTCTATAAAGATTTGCGCCGCCATTTGGGCGGTATCGATGTGGCCATTACCCGGGCCCAGTTCGGTATAGCCGAAACCGGTACCTTGGTGATCGATTCCACGGATGAAGACATCCGGCTGGCCACCATGATCAGTGAGATCCACATGGTTTTGCTGCCGGCGGATCAGATTCGGGAAAGCGCCGGCGATCTGGTGATGGAACTGAGCGCCATGATGCAGTCCAACGGCAATTTCACGGCCATGATAACCGGTGCCAGCCGCACCGCCGATATTGAGCGGGTTTTGGCACTGGGGGTACACGGTCCTTTGGAATTATACATTTTGCTGATCGAGGGTGAAAATGGCCGAACGAAATAAAATGAAAGATTACCACCAAGAGGTGGGGGTCGCTCTGGGCAACGCTTTTTTGCGCACCGCCATGGATAACTTCGCCGTGGCATATCGTACGGCCAGGCAGAACGCTTTTGCCGGGCTTGATCCGGCCGGGCTTATTGAAGATGTGGCCCATCGCAAGGACGCGGCCATTTCCAATATCGATTTACTGTTGGCCCGATTCAAAGCGGTTGCGGAAAAGAAGGGCATTTTCGTGCATCTGGCGGACACCGCCCAGCATGCCAATGAAATTATTGCCACCATTGCAGAAATGTCCCAGTCCAGAAAGATCATCAAGGCAAAATCCATGACGGCAGAAGAGACGCTGCTCAACCATTATCTGGAGTCGAAAGGCTATCAGGTCACAGAAACCGATTTGGGGGAGTGGATCATCCAACTCCGGGGAGAGGGACCATCCCACATGGTGATGCCGGCGATCCATTTGTCCAGGTTTCAAGTGGCCGATCTTTTTGCCGATGTCACTGGAAAACCCCAGAATGAAAATATTGAAAAACTGGTCAAGGTGGCCCGTCGGGAGTTGCGCCAGAAATTTATCGAGGCCGATATGGGCATCACAGGCGCCAATTTCGCTCTCGCCGATACGGCCACCATCGGCCTGACCACCAACGAGGGCAATGCCCGTCTGGTCACCACCCTGCCGCGGGTGCATGTCGCGCTCGTCGGGCTGGAGAAATTGCTGCCGAGCCTGGAAGACGCCCTTGCCATCAATCGGGTGTTGCCGCGCAACGCCACCGGCCAGAATATAACCTCCTATGTGACCTGGATTTCCGGCCCGCCCCCCTGGCACGGAGAACCGGGGCGAAGGAAAGAATTCCATATCGTATTTTTGGACAATGGGCGCCGTGACATCGCAAAAGACCCCACATTCAACCAGGTGCTGCGCTGTGTACGCTGCGGGGCCTGTGCCAACGTATGTCCCGTTTATCGCATGGTGGGCGGTCATCAGATGGGGCACATTTATATCGGCGCCATCGGGTTGATCCTGACCTATTTTTTCCACGGCCGCAACGAGGCCCGCAACCTGGTCCAGAACTGCATCAACTGTGGGGCCTGCAAGGAGGTTTGCGCCGCCGGAATCGATCTTCCGGAATTGATCAAGAAGGTGCACGCCCTGATTTTGAACGAAGAGGGGCACCCGCTCAAATCTACCCTGCTGTCAAAAGTACTGCGCAACCGCAAGCTGTTTCACCGGCTGTTGCGCTCGGCCCAGCTGGCCCAGAAACCTATTACCGATGACCGGGGGTATTTACGCCACCTGCCTCATATCTTTGCCAAGGAGCACAACTTCAGGCAGATACCGGCCATCGCAGCCCGGCCGTTCCGTGATCGCTGGCCGGCTTTACGCCCCCAGATACCCAGGCCCCGATTCCGGATTGCCCTTTTCAGCGGCTGCGTCCAGGATTTCGTTTACCCTGAGCATTTGGAGGCTGCGGTGTCCCTTTTTGCCGGACAGCAGGTAGCCGTCGAGTTTCCCATGGAACAGTCCTGCTGCGGACTGCCCGTCCAGATGATGGGCGAGCACGAGGCCGCCGCACAGGTGGCCGCCCAGAATGTGTTGGCGCTGGATGCGGACCGGTTCGATTACATTGTCACCCTGTGTGCGTCATGTGCCTCACATTTGAAGAAAAGCTATCCCGCGCTGTTGGCCCGGAGACCCTCCCTGGCCCCGAAAGCTGGACGGCTGGCCGGGAAAGTGGTCCCGTTCAGCAGCTTCTGCCACGATGTGCTTCAGTTGCAAGCAGGTATCTTCGCGCCCGGCGGGCCCCGGGTGACATACCACGCCCCCTGCCATTTATGCCGGGGACTGGAGGTCAGGGAGGCGCCCCACAGCCTGTTCAGGACGGCCGGCCTGGACTTTGTGCCGGCACCGGAGGAAGAGACTTGCTGCGGTTTCGGGGGGACCTACTCCAGCAAATTTCCGACGATATCCGGCGAAATTCTCAAAAAAAAGCTGGATGATGTCGAATCCGTCGATGCCCAGTGTCTGGTCACCGAATGTCCCGGCTGTATTCTGCAGCTCCGGGGTGGGGCCGTGCGGCGCGGGATGAAGCTGCGTGTCCAACATTTGTCCGAGGTGCTGATGGAGCGGCTCAAGGGCAATTAGACGTTCCGGTGCGGGCCCGACGGTTTTTTATCGCTTCTGAAAGGGAGATCACTTGCATCGGCTTGCCGTGATCCGGCCTGGGGCCGGACGCATCGTGGTTTGCCGAATGGTGGGTCGCCATGACAGATCTAAAAACAGCCATTGTCCACGAACACCACCATGTTACGGATGCCGGCATGCGCGCCGTTCTCGAATCGTTGACCACCGGAATCAGCAGGCATTTCGATGGTGTCGCCCAATACTTGTGGTATTCCCCCCAAAAGTACAGGCACCGCAAAACGCCCTGCGAGTTTTTTCCGGATCGACACGTGCATTTGCTGGAGGATCGTGAACTGGCCTATTTATCCAGCGCTTTTGACTCGGTTGGGCAGTTCATGGACCAGGCCGAAAGAAGGAAAAATACCAAGATCAAAATTTTGGCCGCGCTCTTGGAAAAGCACCATAACGTCATTCATATCATTCAGAACCCGACACTGTTGAAAAACCCGGTTGAGACCAAGGCCAATGCGATTCTGGCGCAGGCCCTTTCGGATCAAAACTATATTCAGATCTGGCACATTCACGACCTGCTGGAGGATGATGCGTCACGTCACGAACTTCGCGCGCGTATTAAAAAATTGGCCGGATCTGAAACGGAGCGGTTTTTTGGCTTTAACGGCGCGGGGATCGGATGGCATACCGCCCCAAATATTTTTTATGCCGTGATCAATAAAAAGGCGCATTGGGCCATTCAGCATTTTATCCTGCCGAAACAGCGGGAGGCCGTTTTTTATTTTCCGGACGCCATCGATGCGGTCTCTTATCAATTGAACGGAAGCCCGGCGCCGGCCGATGCAGTTGATGCTCTATTGAACCGTTTTTGCTTCTCCCACAGGGCGCAGGGGTATTCGTTCGATCCGGATGCCGAGCTTTTGATTGCCGCCGAGATGGCCCGCGAAAGAAAAAATACGGGCGAGCAAATACTTCTGCTCAATATGCTCAATGCAATGCGCAAAGAAACAGGCCGGCATTTTCAGTTGCTCGTGACCATGCTCCCCGAAACAGGTCATGACCGCCGACGCATCGAAACATTCAGAATGTATATTCGTAGTCATCGTTTGCCGGTCGTCATGGGGTTCGGTCCGCAGATCGTCTCCCGCGGAAACGAGCGGGAGGCCGGCAAGTTTACCCTTGCCGATTTATGGAACCACCCCCGGGCCTTTGTTGAGCTGTCGACCGCCGTCAAGGAGGGTTTCGGTTTGAACTTTATCTGCCCCGCCATCGCCTCGGCCGCCGGGCCGTACGCGCTTCCTACAGTGGGACGCAGGCTTTACGATGTATTCCCGGATTTTGAAGCGGCGGGCATGATCATGCCGGAAAGGGCCTATTATGATGCCATCCCCGTGGACCAATCGATACTGCGGGACAATCTGTCCGGTTTCGACGAAAAAAGCAATACGCTGCGGCCGTTCGCCCGGGGGAAACAAAGCGCGTCGCTGCCGCCCGGGTATGGTATCAAGCTGGGACGGGACTTTTGTTCCTATGGCGCCGGGGAGCAGGTTCTGCTGATGGACTGCATCGATTACCGGAAGCTGGCCGCAAGGATGCAAGGGTTTGTGGAGTGTATCTTCGATAGAAAAACCATGAATGCGGTTGCCAAGCATAATGCACAAGCCATTCGCAAGCACCTTTCCCTCAAACCCTATATCGGCAAGTTGAAGCATATCGTCGATCAGGCGTTTGCTTTAAAAGAAAAGCGTCTGCGGGCTGGCGAGCAGGCCGACATGGTTCGTGACAGCAGCGAACTGGCGGCATTTTATTCGGTTTCGGAAAAATCCGGGGGCTCGTTGCGGCTGCCGGGGAGCTGAGGGCATGCCCCCCCGGCAGCCGCCGGAGGGGCTATTCCTGGAGTTCCTTGATGGCCGCAAAAGCGTCCAGGCATTCCGGGTTCCGCAGGGCGTCCTTGTTTTTGACGTCCTGTCCGTGAATCACCTTGCGCACCGCCACTTCGACCTTTTTCATGTTCAGGGTGTAGGGAATATCGGCGACCGCAATAATTTTGGCCGGAACATGGCGGGGAGAGGCGTGGGTTCGGATGGTTTGTTTGATTTTGGCTTTCAGATCCTCCGTCAGTTCATATCCATCGGCCAAAACGACAAACAGAATTACCCGCACATCGTTCTTCCAGCTCTGGCCCACCACCACCGAATCGGCGATTTCCTCCAGGGTATCGATCTGCCGGTAAATTTCGGCGGTGCCGATGCGGACGCCCCCCGGGTTCAGGGTTGCGTCCGAGCGGCCGTAGATAATGATCCCGCCCCGTTCGGTGACCTCGATAAAATCCCCATGGCGCCAGACGTTTGGAAAGACGTCAAAGTAAGCGGAATGGTATTTGGCACCGTCCGGGTCGTCCCAGAAATAGATGGGCATGGACGGAAACGGCGCCGTGCATACCAGCTCACCCTGACGGCCCACTACAGGCCGGCCCGCTTCGTCATAAGCCTCCACTTTCATGGCCAGGCCACGGCATTGCAGTTCACCGGTATAGACCGGCCCCATGGGATTGCCCAGGGCGAAACAACCGTTCAGATCGGTGCCGCCGGAAATACTGGACAGTTGCAGGTCTGTCTTGATGTGCCGGTAGACAAATTCGAACCCTTCCATAGAGAGCGGGGATCCGGTGGAGAGAAGGGTCTTCAGCGGTGACAGGTCGAACGTTTCGGCGGGTTTCAGTCCAGAGCTTTCCAGTGCCGCCAGGTATCCGGCGCTGGTGCCGAAAACGGTGATCTTTTCATCCTGGGCCATCTGCCACAGCGCCTCGGAGGATGGATGGAAGGGGTTGCCGTCGTAAAGCACCACTGTGGCGCCCAACGCCAGGGAACTGGCCATCCAGTTCCACATCATCCAGCCGCAGGTGGTGAAGTAAAACAAATTGTCTTCGCGTTTCAGATTGGTGTGCAGGATCAGTTCCTTGAGATGGTGGATAAGGATGCCGCCGGCGCTTTGCATCATGCATTTGGGCAGGCCTGTGGTGCCGGACGAATACATGATATACAGCGGATGGTCGAACGGCATCTGCGCGAATGTGATCTCTTTTTCTTCGGAGGTCTGCTTGAAACCATCGTAGGACACCGCCTTGTCCAGGGCGCCGATATCCGGTGACGCCGTGGTGTAGGGGACCACCACAATGCGCTGGATACTGGGAATGGCCTGGCTGATCTTGGCGATACGCTCCAGCGAGCCAATGCGTTTGCCCTTGAAAAAATAGCCGTCGGCGGTGAACAGGACCTTGGGTTGAATCTGGCCGAATCGATCCAGGACCCCCTTGATGCCAAAATCGGGGGAGCAACTCGACCAGGTTGCGCCCAGGCTGGCCGCAGCCAGCATGACGATGATGGATTCGGGCAAGTTGGGCATGAATCCCACCACCCGGTCTGCAGGCCCCACGCCGGATTTTTTCAGGGCGGCGGCCACCCCGGCCACTTCCGCGTATAGCTGGGCGAAGGTCAGTTTTCGCCGGACCTGGTCTTCGCCATAAAATACGAGGGCGGTCCGGTCGTCCCGGAAGCGCAGCAGATGCTCTGCAAAATTGAGACGCGCACCGGTAAACCACTTGGCACCCGGCATTTTAGTGACATCATCGATGACCTGATCATAGGGACGGGATGACATGATTCCGGCATATTCCCACCAGGATGCCCAGAAATCGGCGATACGGTCCACGGACCATTGGTACAACCCGCTGTAATCGTCTAAATCCATGGCGAATCGGTCATTGACCCACTGCATGAACCGGTACATATTGGATGATTGGATGCGTTCCGGGGACGGGGTCCAAAGCAATTTACTCATACGGCACCTTTCTCGGTTGCAGGATGGTTATGAGGTAATCGATTCGATATTGTTTTGCATTTTGACTGCGAATGCACCGGATTGTCAAGTCTGATGGCAGGCCTGCCGCCGCTCTCGGCCGGAGGCTGGACATAAATCCAACGTCCATAGCCAAAATATAAAATAATATCCGTTGCCTATATTTATCGTCAATTAGACTCCCCGCCGCTTTAATCGCACAACCAAAGGGATTTCAATCTTCACCGGGAAGCCATGGGAAAAAACATGATGGCATGCCCATGGGCGGCAATTTGAGCTGTAATGGTTGATTTTCCGATGGACCTGAACCATATTAGTCCAACCCTATGAGTAAAACCCAAAGCGAGGTTACCCGGACCATGCACTATGAAGGCAATATCATCCGACCCCCCAGCGAGGCCAATTCCATTCTGCTGCAGGTTACCGTGGGTTGTTCCCACAACAAATGCGCATTCTGCGGCACCTACCGGGGCGAGCGCTTCAAGATCAAACCGGATGACATCATTGCGGCCGACATTGAATTCGCCGCCCAATACTGCCGGCGCCAGAGGCGCCTGTTCCTGTGCGACGGCGACGCCCTGATCATTCCCCAGCGCCGGCTTCTGAAAATATTGCAGGCCATTAAAGCACGGCTTCCCTGGGTGACCCGGGTGGGTGCCTACGCCAATGCCAAGAGCCTCAAAATGAAAAGCATGGATGACCTTAAAGCGCTTTATGAAAACGGGCTCGGCATTCTTTACATGGGGCTGGAAACCGGCGACGATGTGACGCTGAAGGCCATTAATAAATGGGGCAACGCGGAAACCATGATCGAAATGGGGCGCAAGGCCAAGGCCGCCGGCTTCAAAATCTCCATCACCGTGCTGCTGGGCATCGCCGGACGGGAGCGCTCCCAGGTCCATGCGCAGGAAACGGGCAGGGTCCTTTCGGCCATCGATCCCGACTATGTCGGTGCCTTGAGCCTCATGCTGGTTCCCGGCACCCCACTGTTTGAAGACCACCGGTCAGGCGAATTCCCCCTGTTGGAGGCTGGCGAGATGCTGGCCGAGTTACGCACCATATTTGCCAATACCCACCTTTCCAGGGGGCTGTTCCATGCCAATCACGCCTCCAACTACCTGCCCATCAAAGCGCGGCTGCCCAGAGACCGCGAGGCGGTGCTGGCCCTCATCGACAAGGCCTTGTCCGGCGAAATCGGGTTGAAGCCCGAGTGGATGCGGGCGCTGTAGGACCTATAATTCTGGCGGCAAATTTGCATATTTTACAGGGGCCATAAAGACGCCTGCTTTGATTCACTGGCCGGAGATGTCGGCTTTTGTTGTGTAATATGAGTTATATGAATGGGATAGAGCAGTTGCCGTGGCCGGCCCCATTGTCGGGCCGCATTTACACCGGGCACAAATGTGTGAAAAAATCGTACAGATGGCGCAATTATTATGATCGGCAGCCGGAACCGGAAGATGGAAACATGGATTGGACCGGGCCCACACCTTTTTTCCCCACATAATATAATTGGGTCCAGGGTCTCGGGCCGATTTCCGGACCGGCCAACCGGTTCCATTGCCTGTCGTTTTCTAATGCTGTCGATGTGCATCCTGCTCTTTAATGGCTGCGCCGCTACCCGAGATATCCTGGAGAGACTGCCATTTCCGGGCCTGGCCTCGGACCGTATCGAAACGAATTACTTTCTGGTGCATCAAGGAGATGATGTCCTCGGCCAGCTGGGGGGCATCAAACTTAAAAAAGGGGATACGCTGCCTGATATTGCCCGCCACTTCAGCCTGGGGATCAATACGATCCATGCCGCCAACCCGGGGATAGATGTATGGGTGCCCAGGGCTGGAGAGCATATTGTGCTGCCGCTGAGTTTCATCCTGCCGGAGGCGCCCAGAAAAGGTATTGTGATCAACCTGGCCGCAATGCGGCTTTTTTACTTCAAGAAAGATGGCAACCTGCTGGCCGTGTCCACCTTTCCGGTTGGTATCGGCACCGAAGAGCGGCCCACCCCAATGGGCCGTATGTATATCACGCGCAAGAAATTGCGGCCGACTTGGTATGTGCCCGCATCAATTGCAGCGGATCACCGGAAAAGGGGCGATCCGCTGCCAGCCACGGTGCCGCCGGGTCCCCTGAACCCATTGGGCGAATATGCGCTCTATCTGAGTAAGCCAGGGTATCTGGTCCACGGGACCAACAAGCCGGCCAGCGTCGGCCTCAGGGCCACCAACGGCTGCATAAGACTCTACCCGGAAGACATCAAGCGGCTTTTTGACACCACCCTGGTGAAAACACCGGTAAAAATAGTGAACCAGCCTTACCTCGTAGGCCGGCGTGATGGTGTGGTTTACCTGGAAGCCCATGCGCCTTTTGAGGTATCAGACAGCACCGCGTTGAAGAAGGCCTATGCAAAATTGAAAAGAATTCAAAACAGTACCGGCCTTGCGCTTGACTGGCACAAGGTCAAAAAGGTCGTGGACGAGGCCCGCGGGATCCCTGTACCGGTATCCGCCATTGGTTCCGGAGGCAAAACCGTCGAAGCCCAAACAACGAGAGTCAGGCACCCGGACAAGCTGTACGGCCAACCGCAGGTGCCGGAGTTCAGGACCGATGCATGGTATGTGTTGGCCGCCAATTTCCGCGACAAAGTCGACGCACGCCGGCTTGCCGCCATTATAAATCACCAGGGACCGCAAATACCGGCACGGGTGCTGTCAATGAGCGGCAGGCATCGCGTCCTCGCCGGCCCGTTCCATAGCAATGGCGAGGCCGGGGACGCAGCAAAACGCATGAGAATTGATCTGGATATTGAAGGCATTCTGGTTGCACCGGTGGAGCAGAGAAAAACTGAAACCGGGAAATGACCGACAGGGGTATTTAAAGTGATGGTGCACAGCGTTTCACAGTCGCTGTTATGGAAAGATAAACCGACAGAAAGGAGATAGCAGATGATGAAAAAAAGTCTATTGATGGTTTCGGTGATGCTTACTCTGGCCTTTGCCATTGGGGGTTGCGCTACAAAAGGTGATCTCAATGAGGTGCAGGCCCGGGAAATGGCGATCAGTGCGAAAGCGGACCAGGCGGCCCAGGATGCGGAGGCCGCCAAGGCGGCGGCCGACGAGGCCCTGTTGAAGGCCAATGAAGCGGCGGCGCGCGCCGAGGCTGCTGAAAGAAGGGCAGAGGAAAGAGAGCGCATTGCAGCTGAAAAGGAGCGCATCGCCGAGGAAAAAGCAAGACAGGCCGAGGCGATTTTCCAGAAATCTATGAAGAAGTAAACCAAAAGGAGGTGGCCGGGCGGCAAAACCGGCCACCTCCTTTTCCTCCGTTTCCTGTATGGAGCGGACTGCGGACACATACGGAAAAGGACTGGTTTTGAAATCACCTGGCAAATTGTCAACAGGTTCGAAGACGTATCCGGGTAAACGGCTGAACAGGGCCGGCGGGTATCTGCGCCCTATCCTTTTTAGCATCCTGCTGACCGCTTTTCTTGTTTCCGGATGCAGCCATAGTGGCGAAGGTTCTAAGGCCGCATCGATCGCCAAGGAGGCCAATGCTTATTTCGTACAGGGTAACTATGAGGCTTGCCTTGACCAGTACGAGAAACTTATCGAAAACGAGCCCGAGACCGCAGACCGCGTGCTTTTCGAGATGGGGATTATTTATGCCCATCCCAAAAATGGCCGGAAAAACTATCAGAGAGCGTTGGAATGCTTCCGGAAAATCATTGGTGATTATCCGGATAGTGAATACCGGCGCGACAGCCAGATGATGATGCTTCAGATCCGAAATGTCATTATCAAGGATAACCTGATAGCAGAGCAGCAGAAACAAATTGACGCCTGCCGTCAGAGGGTCAACGCCCGGGAAGATGAGATCGTCATCCTGCAAAAAAAGATCGCAACCCTCGAGCAGAAGGTTTTCGAATACCGGACAGAGCCGGCGGACAAAGTTCTGATCGAAAAAAAAGAGCGGCGGCTAACGTTGTTCTCAAAGGGCGAGGCGATCAAGACTTACAAAATCGCCCTGGGAGGAAATCCGGTCGGCCCGAAAGAAAGCCGGGGCGACAACAAAACCCCGGAGGGGATCTACACCATCGAGTCCAGAAACAGGCACAGCGAATACCATCTTTCTCTTCGCCTTTCCTACCCCAATGAGAAAGACAAAAGGCGTGCCGAAGCACTGGGTGTTTCTCCGGGTGGCGATATCATGATCCATGGCATTAAAAATGGTCTCGCCTGGGTTGGCGGCTTTCACACCGGGATTGACTGGACCGAGGGCTGCATTGCAGTCACCAACAAGGAGATGGAAGAAATCGCCCGACTCGTTCCCAACGGCACACCCGTCGAGATAAGGCCGTAACCCGGCACCTGCCGCATCCATTTCAGGCCTTCTATTCTCTATGGACTGCCCAACTATTTTATGGCAATAACTACGTTCATAGGTAATGAATATTTCCGCTTAAATATAGTCCCTGGTGTTAAGAATCCATTCTTCATTTTAGCTCGAACCGCACGCTGCCGTTGCCACGGCCAACCCGACTTAGTGACTCAACTCTCGAGATTCCCGATAGAACAGCTCAAAAAGGCGGGGACCCTGACAGGGCGCCGGGCTTGATTACAATGGGACATTAATGCCGCTTTCCATTTTACAGGGACGAACCCCTTGCATCTGCTACCGATCCATTGTATCAAACCAGCCAATTGCCCATTGGTTGGGGCCAAATGGTACGAAAAAAGGAGAGCTTGAAAATGACCACCTGTAAATCCCTTGATGTCGACCAGCAAAGCGTCAACACCATTCGCACCCTTTCCATGGATGCCATCCAGAAGGCCAATTCGGGCCACCCTGGCGCCCCCATGGGGCTGGCGGCCGCCGGCTATGTGCTCTGGACCCGCGTGATGAAGCACAACCCGGAAAATCCGGGCTGGCCCAACCGGGATCGTTTTGTACTGTCCGGCGGGCATGCCTCGATGCTGCTGTACAGCCTGCTGCACCTGACCGGCTATGAGGTGAGCCTGGAGGACATCAAAAATTTTCGCCAGATGGGCAGCAAGACGCCGGGGCATCCCGAGTACGGTCATACTCCCGGAGTGGAAACCACCACCGGCCCGCTGGGCCAGGGCATTGCCAATGCCGTGGGCATGGCCATGGCCGAACGTCACCTGGCCGCCCGGTTCAATCAACCCGGCCAGGACATCGTGGATCACCATACCTACGTGGTCTGCGGGGACGGCGACATGATGGAGGGTGTGGCGGCCGAAGCGGCCTCACTCGCCGGGCACCTGGGCCTTGGCCGATTAATTTGCCTGTATGATGACAACGAAATTTCCATAGAAGGCAATACCGACATCACCTTTACAGAAGATGTGGCCAAACGGTTCGAAGCCTATAACTGGCAGATCCTCAAAGTGGACGACGGCAACGACCTGACGGCCATCGAAAACGCTCTCTGCGAGGCCCGCAATCACGTCGCCCGGCCCTCTCTGATCATTTTGAAAACCCACATTGCATACGGCAGCCCCAACAAGCAGGATTCCCACGACGCCCATGGGGCGCCTCTGGGGGAAGACGAGATCCGGTTGACCAAAGCGTGCCTGGGGTGCGATGAGAATGCGCAGTTTTGCGTTCCGGACGCCGTCATAGCCAACTGCCGGAAAGTGGTCGACAACGGACGGGCCGCCGAAGCGGCCTGGCAGGAGATGTACCAGGCTTATACCCGGTCCCACCCCGAGCTTGCGGATGAATGGGTGAATGCGCTGACCGGCTTTCTGTCGCGGGGCTGGGACAAGGATTTGGTGGAGATGGCGCCGTCTGACGGCCCCCTGGCAACCCGCGCCGCATCGGGAAAGGCGCTCAACGCGCTTGCCCGTCGGATTCCCACGCTGATGGGCGGGTCCGCCGACCTGGCGCCGTCCAACAAGACTTTTCTGGATGGCGAATCCGTTTACCAGAAAGATGCTTATGGCGGCCGCAACATCCGTTTCGGCGTGCGGGAGCATGCCATGGGGGCCGTCATATCGGGCATGTTTCTGCACGGCGGCATTCGGCCCTATGGGGGCACCTTTCTGGTTTTTGCCGATTATATGCGACCGGCCATTCGCATGGCCGCTTTGATGAAACTGCCGGTGATCTACGTGTTCACCCACGACTCCATTGCCGTTGGCGAAGACGGCCCCACCCATCAGCCGGTGGAACACCTGGCGGCCCTGCGGACCATACCCAATCTGCTTGTGCTGCGGGCCTGCGATGCCAACGAAACCGTCGATGCATGGTGCCAGGCCGTCAAGACCAACGACCAGCCGGTGGCCATGCTGTTCAGCCGTCAGAAATTGCCCATCCTGCCCAAGTCGCAGACCGGCGGTCGGCTTTCCCGAGGTGCCTATGTCGTCTCCGATTGCCAGGGAACGCCGGATGTCCTCCTGCTGGCCAGCGGTGCGGAGGTGCACCAGGCCATGGACGCGCAGAAACTGCTGCAGCAAAAAGGGACCGCCGCGCGGGTGGTCAATATGCCTTCCTGGGAGTTGTTTGAAAAACAGTCCGAAGATTATAAGCGACAAATTCTTCCGTCGGAAGTCAAAGCACGGGTGGCGGTGGAAGCCGGTATCACCATGGGATGGGACCGTTACGTGGGCCCGGACGGCATCGTCATCGGCATGAGCGGCTTCGGCGCATCCGCACCGGGCGGCGAAGTATTGTCCAGGTTCGGCTTTACTGCTGAAAACGTCGCGCAAAGGGCCCTTGACCTGTTGGCAAAGTAAACCGGCTCGAAAAAAAGGGGACGTAGAAAAAAAGGGGACGTATATCAGGTTACGTCCCCAATCTGCTCGTCTCCAATCTCCAACACAGGCAGGATCAATCGATCCTGCCTTTCTATTTGATGCACTGTTCCCTCCCCCACAAAAAAAGAGCCATTCTCTGCCGGTCAACCCGCCGCCGCAATGGTCGCCTGGCTTGCCCGCATGCAACTATTTTTTCTTTTTTCTAAAGAACCCACTGCTGGAGGACGATACACCCTGTTACAAGGTGATTTCTAACAGGCCGGCCATAAAGGGAAATGGCGGCGTTTGATTGATGCGTTTATATTTTTTCACTCTGGAGGCAAATATGAGAATCTGTAGAAGGGCCCGATTGCTGGGCATTGTTATGGCACTGTTCCTTATTTTGACAGGGACTACGGTCGCTTTTGGCGACCACTATAAAATCGGCGTGTTGGCCAAGAATGGCCCGGTCAAAGCGCTGCAAATGTGGAAGGCCACCGGCGACTATCTGTCCCAGACAGTTCCCGGCCATACCTTTGAAGTCGTGCCCCTGGGTTTTGACGAAGTCAATCCGGCCATTGAAGGCGCCACGGTGGACTTTTTCCTGGTCAACTCCTCCATGTTCGTCACTGCCAAGGTTAAATTCGGTGCGTCCGCCATCGCTACCATGATCAATTCCCGTCAGGGGCAGCCACTGAAATCATTTGGCGGCGTTATTTTGACCGCCGCTGAAAACGAGGCCATCAACAGTGTGGACGACTTAAAAGGGAAAACCTTCATGGCGGTCAAAAAATCGTCTTTCGGCGGCTGGCAGATGGCCTATAAGGAGATTCTGGATGCCGGCATCGATCCGCAGCATGATTTTGCCAAGCTTGAGTTCGGCGGCAAACACGACAATGTGGTCTATGCTGTCATGAACGGGGCTGTGGATGCCGGTACGGTCAGGACAGACACCATGGAACGGATGGCCGCTGCAGGGGAAATCGATATGGAAGACTTTAAAATTATCGCAAAGAAAACCCATGCCGGTTTTCCCTTTGTCTGCAGTACTGCGCTTTACCCGGAATGGCCCCTTGCCAAAGTCGGGCACACACCGGATGGTATTGCCAAAGCGGTCGTAACGGCACTTAAAAAATTGAAACCGGAAGACACTGCCGCAAAAAATGCCAAAGTCGTCGGATGGGAGGATGCCCTGGACTACAGCCCCATTGAAGCCTTGCAGACCGCTCTGAAAATTGGTGCTTATGCCATGGCCAACTAATGGCCAACGTTGATGGGCTGCAGCGATTTACCTTAGCCGCCCGGCGAATCGCAAACAGAAAAATACAAAAAGCGAAGCCCGAAAATGGAGGAAATGTATTGTTGCGCTTGTATAAAAACCAGAGTCTTCGACTGAAAATATTGGCGCCGCTGACCGTTATCCTGGTGACCTCTTTTCTGCTGCTCGCCTTCACGGTTTCCGGTATGCAGGGGAAACTCCTGCAGTCAATGGGGGAGCAACTCAGTACCGGCCTTGAGGCTTCCGATGAAGCGATGCAGAAGGACTTCCGTCAGATCGGCGCTCAGGTGCATCAGATTATGTCGAGTATGGCCGAATCCGCCAGCGGGAATCTGGCTTCGCTTATCCGCCAAAAGCTCGATGCAGAGAACACTGAAATTGCCAAGCAATGGGAGGTCCAACTGCGCCGGGACGCCAATGGCATGGTCACTCTGCTCGCTCAGGTGGCGCCCAAAGCGATTTTAACCAATAACTTTACGGATCTGGTAACCTACGCCAAGTCGGCGGAAGCTACGGAAAATGTCGTATTCGTCCTTTTCATGCGGCCGGATGGAAGACCCTACACCCGTTATCTGGACAAGAACAATCCGAAAATCAAAGCGTACCTCCAAACCGGGGCAGGGAGCAAAAAACTGGATAAGGTGCTGTCTGCCGCATCTGGTGACCCTTTCGTTTTTGTCATCGAAAAGGCCATCGTCGCCGAAGGCACGCCGCTGGGAAAAGTGGTTGTGTGCATCGACAAATCGGCAATGAACCGGACACTCGATCAGATGACCCGGCAATTTAGTGCAATCGCGGAAAACAGCGCTGCATCCATTTCTGAAACATTGACGCAAGAATCCAGTAAAGTGGTCGATGGAATCGGGGCGGCCGTAAATAGAATCGCCGCCAAAAACAAGGTGTTGATCAGTGACACCCGGGATAAAATATCCATTACCAAAACGGAGGTGGGGCAAAAGACACGGTCGACGGTTTTGACTGCCGGACTGGTTTGCGGACTGATTTTACTGGGCAGCGTTATGTTGCTGGCAGTTAAACTGCTGATCAAGCCGGTGGAAAAGGTTGCCCGACGGCTAGAAGATATCGCCCAGGGGGACGGCGACCTGTGCATCCGCCTGGAGGTGAGAAGCAAGGACGAGGTGGGCCAGCTGGCCACGTGGTTCAATGTCTTTATGGACAAGCTACAGACGATTATCCGGGAAGTCGCCAACAATATCGGAACCGTTACTTCATCATCCGATGAATTGACGACGATATCCGACCATATGTCCACCGGTGCCAAAGCCATGTCCGACCGGTCGAACACAGTTTCAGCGGCAGCCGAGCAGATGAGCGCCAACATGATAACCGTGGCCACCGCCAGCGAGGAGGCCGCAACCAATATGAATATGGTTGCTGCGGCAGCCGAAGAGATGAGCACCAGCATTGCCGATATTGCCCGCAATTCCAATAAGGCCAAAGACATTTCAGACCGGGCGGTTTCCCAGGTCAGCCAGACCTCATCCAAAGTAAACACCCTCGGCCAGGCGGCAACCGCCATCGGCAAGGTAACGGAAGTGATCACGGATATCTCCGAACAGACCAATTTGCTGGCGCTCAATGCCACCATTGAAGCGGCCCGCGCGGGAGAAGCCGGAAAAGGCTTTGCCGTGGTGGCCAACGAAATCAAAGAGCTGGCTCGCCAGACGGCGGATGCTACCCAGGACATTCGCCAGAAAATAATCAGCATACAGCAGTCGACCGGTGATACGGTCAATGACATCGGGCATATCAACAGTGTCATCGAAGACGTCAGTGCCACGGTGGAGGCCATTGCTGCAGCAGTGGACGAACAATCCGCGACGACCCGTGAAATCGCCCAGAATGTGGGACAGGCTTCTCAAGGCATACAAATGGTCAATGAGAGCATTACCCAGGGGACTGCCGTCGCCGGCGATATGGCCAAAGATATCGCTGTCGTCAATCAGGAGGCGGGCCAGATGGCCACCAGCAGCGGTAAAGTGAACAAAAGCGCCGCAGAGCTTTTCAAGATGGCGGGAACGTTGCAGGGACTCATTAGCGGGTTCAAAGTGGAAGACAAGGCCTGCGGGTGATCGAAGCGCTCCCGTCAATTATAAAATCCAATGCGTGCAGTTTATTAGGCCGGGTGCCAGTATTAAGGTAAATGTCGCCGGCGACAGCCCGGGTTGCCGTGAATCCATCCCCTAACTACGCATGACAATTAAAATGACAAATCCTGTTGACAAATCAGGGTCCTTGCGTATCTTATCATCCAAATAACAGGGACCAGAATCCCCCCGGGTTGCCGATGCGCTTTATGGTACGCAACAGGCAACGGTTTTCTTACCAGGAGTGCTGCCGAGTTGAAAAAATGGGTCCCTGCCATCGGCCGGAAGATCTGGCACCGGATCAGTCATCCCTTTCATTTCTCTGTACGTTTCAGGGACGGCCGCCCAGCTGCGGCCCCTGTTTGCGACACCGCCGATACAGCCCAATCCTTCAAAAAAACATTAAATTGCCAAAGAGCCGGTGATGTTGCCGGTATGGTGCCCGTTTTTTCCGATTCAATTTTGCATCTTCCGGAAGCCGCCGATTCCGGCAGTGCGCTGCGTTGCGATCTGTCTGGCTTGCTGCGTTATCTCGCCGAGCGGGAGAACTGTCCGGAGGATATCAAAAAGCTGAATGACCTTTTGCAAATGCCCCGGGTTGTTCTGGAGATCGGCTGCGGCAACGCAGAAACGGCCCACCAAATCGCCCTGATGAACCCGGGCATGGGGGTTATCGCGACCGATCTGTACGACCATACGGACCAACCGACCGACGGCTCGGGCTATGGGCAGATCGCGCGGGTGTGGCGCGAACGCCGGCTGCCGGCACAGATGGATATGCCCCCCAATCTGGTTATTCTCAGGGCTGAAGCGGGCATGCTCCGTCACCTGCCGGAGCGCACATTCGACACCGTTTTTTTGATCAACCCCGAGCCCCAGGCGGGCAAATCTTTTCTCGATCTGCTGCGCGTCGAATCATTGATTTCGAAAATCAAAAAAGGTCCGGTTCAGATTGCCATCTTGCCCTATTCCAGAGAGATGGGTGTGATGGCCTGTGGCGGCAGCGGGTTTGAGCACGACCCCGATTGGTCTAGAGGACTGGGTTTTATCATGGGTAGCGGCTTTCAGTTTATGCGGGCGGCAGCGACCCATTGGGGGGTGGATTTGTCCCGCATGTCGGCTTATACCGGAAATTCCACCCAAACAGACCTCTATGTCCTTGGGGAGCCGCCGGAGTGCCCGGAATTACTGCCCACCGGACAGGACAGCTCACATCGACGGCAATAGGCAATTTGCAGGCGGTGAGGCATTCCGATGACCGGCTGCTTCAACACGATTTTGCGGGCTTCGTCCTTTTTCATTTGAAGCAAACAGCGCTGGACCTGGTAAGATCCACCGTGAAAGGCTTTTTGCGGGCAAGCTTGCATGCATGGCCGGTGGCAATCCCGACAAGGCGCAAAACCTTCAAGGGGGCCGGTTTTCGGCAAAGGCCGCTCGAGCAGCAAGGCGCCAAGTCGAACCCTGGGACCGAACCGGGGAGTAATTAACAGGTTGTTTCGGCCCATCACCCCCAGTCCGGCCAGGACGGCGGCATCCTTGAGAAAGGCCCCTCCCCGGTTGGCATTGTACGGAAGCGGGACAGCTTCGGTCGAATATGACCTCCTGAGCCAGTTTGTGAGTTTGCGGGCGATACTTATGAGCTGTCGATTGCCTGGCGTCCGGCCCTTGCGGTTGTCCCACAAGTCCATGTCCGGTTGCTTGTCGGGGTGCGCCAGCGCAAGGACAACGACGGAAGCGGCTTCGCGCACGCGTTGTCCCACCGGATTCAGCCGATGAGACGGGGACGCCAGAAGATCTTTAACACGAGCCACACCGACAAGCGATGCACCCAGAGAAATCGACTGGTCCGCTATCCTGTGCAATGGTATGGCAGGGGCCATGTTTGACTCCAGTTTACCGCCGGCTGATTCCCGGACAGCGGTGATTGGACCGCTGTCCTTTTTTGACGGTACCATACCCGGCAGCCGGATTCCATACTGCAGCCCTTTTATTCAATAAAAAATCTGGCCCTGCGGTCATGTCACAGACAGGGGGGAGATCAGTTTTGAGTTGTGAGTAGCGAGTTCCGAGTTGTGGAATTGTATCCATATATAAAGATCAGGCCCGCGCGCAGCGCGACCAGGTGGTCCTGGGTATTGTGATATCGAATCTGCATGGCGAAACTCCCGCATTATGATGCCCCTGCAACCGGCAACGTACCCGGAGTTTGGCCCTTCGGCCCGTTCGGCACCGGTTGCCAATTCAACCGACGGGCTCGGCCTCCTCGCTTTCGGCAATGGTCTGAATCACGTATTCGATATGCTGTTTGGCTGCCATGTAGGCGCTCATGGCGTCATGGCCTTTGATTGCCGCCATGATTTTAGCATGATGCTGCTGAATCGTTTCGATTTTCCGGCTCTCTTGATAGAGCCGGAAAAGATTCTCTCTTATTCCGTAAGAGAGAAAATCATAAAATTGTTTCATGAGAAAAACTTGCAGCGGGTTGTGGGTGGCATAGGCGATGGCCATGTGGAATTGGGTGTCGGCACCCGAACCCAGGCGCCCCGAACGGACTTCATCTTCAATCTGGGACAGGCTTTTTTCAAGAAATGCGATATCGGAATCCTGTGCGCGTTTGGCCGCCAGCGCGGCGGCGTTGCATTCAAGGCCCATACGTACTTCAAGCAGATCCTTCATGGTGGCATTTTGAGACTCCATGACTTTGGCCATATAGGAATGGGTTTTTCCGCCGGGTCGACTGACAAAGGTTCCCTGGCCCTGCCGCTGCTCCAGTTGGCCCATGACCACCAATTTGTTGATGGCATCCCGGACTGAAGTGCGGCTGACTTGGAACGCATCGGACAATTCCCGCTCTGTCATGATTTTGTCCCCGGGTTTAAACTCACCGCGCAGGATCAACTCATGCAACTGGTCGAACACCTGATCGGCAATACGTTTGGGTTTAATGGGTTTCAGTTTTTGGGTCATATTCGCTATCCCTCTAAAGCCACCGGCCATGGAAGCCGGAAGACGCGTTAAAATATCAATACCATCCCCTTGAAGTGGCAAGGTTTGTCCAAGAGATGTTCTTACTGCAAAGGCGTTCAAGCGAAAGCAATCGATAATGGTATAACCAATATCGGAGATTTTTTATATATTTTTATTTTTCGAGTATTAAAAATTAAAGCAACAGGATAAATTGATCTAAATATTTCCGCGAACCTATTCTTGACCATATCATGAGGAAACCGGGAAATCAGACCATATATAATAAATGGTATGATCAATATGGGGCTGCCATCATTCCTTCGTTTGGGACAGGCCTCCGGAACCGAAAAGATCAACTTGTTTCCTCAGATTCGTTAATGTGTTAAGAAGGCCAGACAGAACAGTGCCATCCACTCCTGGCATCATGTTTAGCTCTCTTTGTTTGGCCGGGATCATTGACAAGGGGGACCGATGACCGAAAATGCCAATGGGGCTTACCAGGCTTTTGCGCGTGCGGTCAGCACCACTATCCCTGAAAACCGAATCATCAGCGATCCTTTGCGCACGCTGGCCTACGGTACCGACGCCAGTTTCTATCGCCTGATCCCGAAAGTGGTGGTCAGGGCGGAAACCGAAAAAGAGGTGATCGTGGTCCTGAAGGCGGCCCACGGCCTCGGTCTGCCGGTTACCTTTCGTGCCGCGGGCACCAGCCTTTCCGGCCAGGCGGTCACCGACTCCATTCTATTGATGGCCGGAAATAAATGGACCGGTTACCGCATCCTGGATAACGGCGCTAAAATCCGCCTCCAGCCGGGGATCATCGGAGGCCATGCCAATCGTCTCCTGGCCCCTTATGGAAAAAAGATCGGCCCCGATCCGGCCTCCATCAATGCGGCCATGATTGGCGGCATCGCGGCCAACAACGCCAGCGGCATGTGCTGCGGTACAGCCCAGAACAGCTATCAAACCGTGGACAGCATGCGCATTATTTTTGCCGACGGAACTTTGCTCGATACTTCCGATGATCAGAGCCGGCGCGATTTTGTAGCCAGCCATGACCACCTGCTTGAGCAACTGTCCAACTTGGCCAATACCGTATGTTCCAATGATACCCTGACAGCGCGTATCCACCATAAATTCAAGATTAAGAACACCAATGGATACAGCCTCAACGCCCTGGTGGATTACGGTGATCCCTTTGACATTCTCATTCACCTGATGATCGGTTCTGAAGGGACCCTGGGCTTCATATCCGAAATCGTTTACCGTACCGTCGTGGAACATCCCCACAAGGCGTCGGCCCTGATGATTTTCGCCAATATCGAAGACGCCTGTCGTGCGGTATTCTTCTTGAAGCAGTCTCCTGTGGACGCTGTGGAATTGATGGATCGTGCGGCACTGCGCTCTGTTGAAAACAAAGACGGGCTTCCCGGCTTTCTTAAAACGCTGCCGTCCGAGGCCACGGCTCTGCTGGTGGAGACCCGGGCAGCGGGCGAAGATGATCTCCAACTCAATGTGGCCGCCATAATACAAACCCTGGACGGCGTGCCGCTGACATCCACGGCCGGGGAGCAGGCTTTCAGCCGGCGATCGAACTTTGCACCCGCCAAATGTGCAGCCACCCTGCTGCCGGTGCAGTTTACGGATGTCGTGGAAGAATATTCCATGCTCTGGGATATTCGCAAGGGCCTCTTCCCGGCAGTGGGCGCGGTGCGCCAAGCCGGTACCACCGTCATCATCGAGGATGTGGCTTTTCCCCTCAAGCACTTGGCTGCGGCTACCCTGGAACTGCAGGGGCTTTTTGCCAAATACGGATACGATGAAGCCATTATTTTCGGCCACGCCCTCGAGGGCAACCTGCATTTTGTTTTTACGCCGGATTTCAGTGACCCCTCCCAAATTGAACGCTACCGGCAGTTCATGGACGACGTCTGCCACATGGTGGTGGACCGCTATGACGGTTCGCTCAAAGCCGAGCACGGCACCGGCCGCAACATGGCACCCTACGTCGAATTGGAATGGGGGGCCGAGGCCTATGGCCTGATGGAGAAGATCAAGGCGATTTTCGACCCCCGCGGATTGCTCAACCCCGGCGTGATTCTGTCGGATAACGCCCAAACCCACATCCAGAACCTCAAGCCCATGCCGGCGGCCCACAGTATTTTGGACAAGTGCATCGAATGCGGTTTCTGCGAGTCCGTGTGTCCTTCCAAAAACCTGAGCCTTACCCCGCGACAGCGTATCGTGATTCAGCGGGAGATTGCGAGGCTCAAAAAGGCCTGCGAACAGCCGGACCGGTTGCAGGCCCTGGAGGAAAGTTACGGTTATTTCGGCGAGCAGACCTGCGCGGTGGACGGACTGTGCGCCGGCAGCTGCCCGGTTGACATCAACACCGGCGAATACACCAGGGAATTGCGCCGCCGCCGGGTCGATTTGCCCCGCAAACAGCAACTGGCCGACTGGGTGGCGAAACATTACGCTGTGGTGACATCCGCCATGCGGGCCGGCTTGAAGACGGCTGATGCCGTGCATCGACTGCTGGGTACCGAGGTCATGGGGGCCATTGCAGGCAGCGCACGCCGGGCATCGGGCAATCGCCTGCCGGCCTGGAACCCATTTATGCCCGCCGGCATCGCCGCGCCGCGCTTTCCGCGGACTGACCCGGTGCTGCCGCGCAAAGCGGTTTACTTCCCATCCTGCATCAACACCGTCATGGGCCCGGCGCATGGCGACCCGGACGGTGCGCCGCTTTATAGGGTGGTTCATCAAGTTTTGTCCCGTGCCGGTTTCAGCGTCATCGTCCCGCCGCACCCCGGTGCCTTTTGCTGCGGAACGCCGTTTGAGAGCAAAGGGTTCATGCGCCAGGCGGATTACAAAGCCAGGGAACTGGACGACGTCCTGCTGCATGCGTCCGAATACGGCCGCTACCCGATTCTGTGCGATACGGCGCCCTGCGTGCACCGCATGCGCCAGTCGTTGGACCCGAGGCTGGCCATTTACGAGCCCGTGGAATTCATCCAGGAATTTATGCTGGAGAATCTGGCCATCGTTCCTGCGCCCGAGACCGTTGCCATCCATGTCACCTGCAGCAGCCGCAAAATGGGACTGGAGGCCGCATTTCGCAATGTGGCCCGGGAACTGGCCGCCGAGTCGATTTTCCCTGAAGAGGTTACCTGCTGCGGCTGGGCAGGTGACCGCGGGTTCAACTTCCCGGAGTTGACCGCCTCCGCGCTGGCAGGATTGAAGCCGGCCCTGCAGGGCCGCTGTGCGGCAGGATATTCCAACAGCCGCACATGCGAGATCGGTTTGTCCCGGCACAGCGGAATTTATTACAAGTCGATCTTTTACCTGCTGGAGAAGTGCAGCCGCATAAAGTAGTTTCGTATTCATGGACGGGCAAACAAGATGCTTTTGCAGGGTTCTGTACCTTCAGGATCCGCTGAAGCCACCGGATTCAGAAAGTATAAAGTTGAAATAGAAGTGAATGGTCGGCATCAGGTTGCCGACCATTGCAGGCGGATCCGCAAGGATTATCGCTGCGGTCCGCAAAATTGTACTTTTCGGGCGTTTGCATTTGCGCAGCCCGTATGGAGATGAATCAACAGTGAAAAAAGCACTGATCACCGGCATCACCGGCCAGGATGGGTCCTACCTGGCCGAATTGCTGCTTGAAAAAGGGTATGAAGTCCACGGCATCAAACGGCGCGCCTCCTCATTCAACACCGCACGCATAGACCATCTCTACCAGGACCGCCACGAGGAGAAGGTCCGGTTCGTTCTGCATTACGGCGATTTGACCGACGCCACGAACCTGATCCGCATCTTCCAGCAGGTTCAGCCCGATGAAGTCTACAACCTGGCGGCCCAAAGCCACGTTCAAGTCTCCTTCGAGACCCCGGAATACACTGCGGACACGGATGCTTTGGGGACATTGAGATTGCTGGAAGCAATTCGAATTTCAGGGCTTGAAAAGAAGACCAAATTTTACCAGGCTTCCACATCGGAACTGTTTGGTAAAGTTCAGGAGTCGCCCCAAAAGGAGACGACGCCGTTTTATCCCCGTTCCCCCTATGCCGTGGCCAAGCTTTACGCCTACTGGATATGTGTCAATTACCGGGAAGCATATGGTATCTTTGCCTGCAATGGCATTTTGTTCAACCACGAGTCCCCCAGTCGCGGTGAAACCTTTGTCTCCCGCAAGATCACCCGGGCCATGGCCCGCATTAAGATCGGGCTGCAGGACAAACTCTACATGGGAAACCTCGATGCCAGACGCGACTGGGGCCATGCCAAAGATTATGTGTATATGCAGTGGCTCATGCTCCAGCAGGACGAGCCGGATGACTATGTGATCGCCACCGGCCGGCAATACTCGGTGCGCCAGTGTATCGAGCTGGCCGCCGACAAGTTGGGCATCCAGCTTCGATGGCAGGGCAGCGGGTGCGACGAAAAGGGGGTCGATGCCCATACCGGCATAACTATCGTTGAAATCGACCCCCGTTACTTCCGACCCACTGAAGTCGACTCCTTGCTTGGCGACCCTACCAAAGCGAAACAGAAGCTCGGCTGGCAGCCGAAGATCAGTTTCGAAGAAATGATCGCTGAAATGGTCCAGCAGGACTTGGAAGAAGCCCTGCGCGACGATCTGTGCCGGCGTGAGGGGTATCGGGTGGACCAGCACAGGGATTGAGGCCGACGGGACACTTTAATGATATGTAAAACCGGAATTTTTGCGGTCAGCTTGGAGACAGGGGCAAAGGGGCAGTTGCGGGTTGAGAGTGACGCGTTGTGGAATTGTGTGTCCGCCGGACCCGGGTTTTACTTCCTTCCGTTCCGGTTTTGCGGCCAATGGCCGTTTCGAACCGGGGGCGACATTTTGGGACAAGTGAAAACGATATGAACAAAGAGGATAGAATATTTATTGCCGGCCATGGTGGCCTGGTTGGTTCGGCACTGGTTCGATGCCTTGAATCCAGGGGGTACACCAACCTGGTGACGCGCACCCGCGCCCAACTGGATCTCAGCAGTCAAAAGGCCGTCGATCGTTTTTTTGGCGACGAAACCATCGACATTGTTTTCCTGGCCGCCGCAAAGGTTGGTGGCATTCATGCCAACCTAACTTATCCTGCCGATTTTATATATCAAAACATTATTATCCAGGCCAATGTCATTCACGCCGCATACAAGGCCGGCATTCGAAGCCTGCTCTTTCTGGGTTCCTCATGCATCTACCCCAAGCTGTGTCCCCAGCCCATGGCGGAAGAAGCGCTGCTCAGCGGTTATCTGGAGCCCACCAATGCGCCTTACGCCATCGCCAAAATCGCCGGTATCAATATGTGCGAATCTTACAATCGCCAGTACGGCACCCGGTACAGGGCCGTCATGCCCACCAATCTATACGGCCCCAATGACAACTTCGATCTGCAAAACGCCCACGTATTGCCGGCCATGATACGCAAATTCCACCTGGCCAAACTGGCGATGAAACGTGATTTTGCGGCCATCAAAAAGGATGAAGAAGTATTCGGTCCCATTCCTGAGGATATTTGGGCGGCACTGAAGGGGGCCGCGCCGGCAGTCAGGCTGTGGGGCACCGGCGCAGCCCGGCGGGAATTTCTGCATGTGGACGACATGGCCGATGCGTGTGTCCATGTCATGAGCCTGTCCGATCAGCGCTACCGGCAGGCCTGTAAAACAGCACCCGAAGTTCAGAACCCGGGCATCCATGGCGTCTCCCATCTCAATGTCGGCTGCGGAAAAGAGGTCACCATCCATCAATTATCCGAAATAATTAAGGATGTTGTCAACTACCAAGGAGAAGTCGTTTGGGATACGGCCAGACCCGACGGCACACCCCGCAAGCTGTTGGATATCGCCAGGCTCACCCGCACGGGCTGGCATTACCGGGTCGAATTGCCGCAGGGTATTGGCAGGCTTTACAACTGGTATCTTCAAAGGGGTTGACAGCCGTGTGCCGCTTGTTCATGGGGATGCCGCTTCTATCAATTCCAGGATTTTTCGTGATGTGTACTCACCCACGTCCGCCAGGCCGTCCATGGGCATGTGGCGGTAGGCATTGGCAGAAAACAGGCAGGTGGCCGCCGCGGGAAAATCTTCGTCGGCTTCATAGAAGATGTAGCAAAGCGAAATTTTAGGCAGGGGACAAAGGACCATGGCGCTGTCGCCGCCCACATGGGCCGGGGCGTTGCAGCCGTCCATGGCGTCCAGAATCCGCTGCCGATGGGTGTTGATGCCATCCACAGCGCCGGTGAGTATGTTTTCGGTATGGCTGGCAAAAGCCCCTACATAGGGCATACTGTCGGGGAACTCCTTGAACGCTTTCAGCGGTTCCAGTTCGAGGGGCTGGATGTCGGCATGAAGGGCGTATAAGGACACGACGATGCCCAGCGGCCCGGTTTGCTCGATGCCGTCCAGGCGCAGTACCGTGGAAGTAATGTCGCACCTGGATCCGAAGGCATTGAAAGATATTTGTTCTCCCGCCAATTGCGCCCCCATGGCATGGGCGCGGGCCTTCAGGTCAAGGGCATACAGGGCCTGCAGGTTCTGTTGGATAATCTGTAAATAGTTGCTGTGCATCAACGGCCTTTCATCGGCGCTAGCGGCCCGTCATCCGACTCAGGCGGAGCGCCGTGTCCGCAGCCCCTGCCGCTTTCAAGGCAGACTGCAGAGAAAAGAGGGCCTCGCGCAAAATTGCCGTTTTGGGTTTAGGCGAGAGCAACTGAACCTCTATGGTTTTGATGTCCACCACCATTTCTTCCAGCTGAGAATAACCGGTGCGGGTCTGGGCGATATGACCGCGCAGGTCCGCCAGAACGGCTTCCACCGCTTGCCTGCCGGCGTCATCCAGCAGGGGGCCATCATTCAGTGCCAAATCACCGGACGCGCCGGGCGTGCCGCCTAGCGCCTGCACCGCCTCGATGCCTTGGGGGGTAATGCCGATACCTCCAGACAGTGTTTTTACTTCCACCAGCCCATTGCCGATCAGTTCTTCCGCAATTTTACCGGCAGCGGTTCTTTCCAGGCCGATGGCGGCACCGATATCGAACATGGATGCCTGTTCAGCGGATTTTCCGGCGGTGCTTTGATACAGTTGCTGTAGAAAACGCTTGGCTTCGGGCGCTTGGGTATCCATTACAGTTTCCTTTGCGAAATATTTTCCGGTTGCATTGCCTGCGTACCATACCATGGAATAACAGGAATGAAAACTGCCCGGTCCACAGGGATATGCATCCGGAGCATCCCTCAGAATTGCTGCGCGGCTGAAATAAAGCATTGAAGCCTTAATGAATTTCCTTTATTGAATGGCAGAAAACGATATTCCGGCATGACGGGTTCATGGGAAAAGGGGGGGCTTTGGGATGAATGTGTTGGTGACGGTGAATTTACCCGAGGATTTGCTGGCCCCGGTTGCCCAGGCCCACGCGGTGACCGTGCACCGGCACCATCGGCCCATGGCCTACGATGATATTGCATCCGCCATCCATGACAAGCATGGATTGCTGTGCATGATCACCGACCGGGTGGACCAGGCCCTGTTGGATCGTGCGCCGCAATTGAAAGTGGTGGCCAATTTCGGCGTCGGGTACAACAACATCGATGCGGCTGCGGCCGCCAAGCGGCGTATTCCGGTCACCAATACCCCGGGGGTATTGACGGATGCAACGGCCGATTTGGCATTTGCACTGATCCTGGCGCTGGGGCGGCGTCTGGTTCAGGGGGATCGCCACACCCGGCAGGGGAAGTTCCGGTTTTGGGCGCCCTTTTATTTTCTGGGCAGTGGGGTCAGCGGAAAGACCCTCGGGATCGTCGGCATGGGGCGCATCGGCGCTGCCGTGGCCAAAAGGGCGGCAGGCTTCGGCATGCCCGTATTATACCATAACCGGCACCGCCTGGACCGGGAAACAGAGCGGGCCCTGGGTGTCCGGTATTGCACGCTTGAGGCGTTGCTTGCCCAATCCGATTTTGTCAGCCTGCATGTCCCCCTGACCGCGGAAACCCGACACCTCATCGGGGCTGAGCAACTGGCGCTGATGAAACCGGGGGCCTTTTTGATCAATACCGCCCGGGGCGAGGTAGTGGATGAAAAGGCGCTGTTAAAAGTGTTGCAGGCCGGCAAAATTGGGGGCGCCGGCCTGGATGTATACGAAAACGAACCTTTGCTGACGCCGGGTTTGTCGGCGCTGGACAATGTGGTGCTGCTTCCCCATGTGGGCAGTGCCACCGAGGAAACGCGCCGGGCCATGGGGGCCATCGCCGTCAAGAACCTGATCGCCGGTCTGGAGGGGCGTCTGCCGCCCAACTGTGTGAACTGCGACTGGCTTACAGTTTAAATGATTGTTGCTGACGAAAGTTGTTCGATGAAAGAGTTTTTCCAGGTGCTGGATATCGATACGGTTCTGGCTTTTAAAACACGATTCCCGAAAGTTGAAAGCGAAGTGGTTCAACTGGACCAGGCACTGGGCAGGGTCCTGGCTGACAACATTGTGGCCGGCGGGGACATCCCCGGCTTCAACCGCGCCACCATGGATGGTTTTGCCGTGCAGGCGGCATCCACGTTTGGTGCCTCAGAGCAAAATCCGGCCTACCTGACCATTGCGGGTTCCGTTAACATGGGCCAGGCGCCTGGATTTTCAATCGGACCGGGCCAGGCGGCGCGGATCGCCACAGGCGGTATGCTGCCGCCTGGAGCCGATTGTGTGGTCATGGTGGAGCACACCGACACCATCGATGACTCCACCGTTGAGATCCATCGCAGCCAGGCCCCCGGACAAAATATGGTGGCGGGCAACGAGGACGTATCCAAAGGCCAAAGGGTCCTTGCCAAGGGGCGCCGGCTGCGCCCGCAGGAAATCGGCATTCTGGCAGCCTGCGGGTATGGCGAGCTGATGGTGTATCGTCGACCCAGAGTGGGGATCATTTCCACCGGCGACGAGGTTGTGCCCATTGATACCGTACCCGAACCGGGCCGGATCCGCGATATCAATTCTCACGCCCTGGCGGCCCTGCTGCGGGATAACGGCGCCGAACCCGTTTTTTACGGGATTGTCGGCGACAGCTACCGGGATCTTTTCGCGCACTGCCGCAAGGCCCTGGTGGAAAGTGATATGGTGCTGATTTCAGGCGGCAGCTCCGTGGGCATGCGGGATTTGACGCTGGATGCCCTGCAGGCCCTGGAACAAAGCCGCATCCTGGTACACGGGATCTCCATTCGACCGGGAAAACCCACCATACTGGCCCAATGCGGGTCGAAGGCCTTCTGGGGGTTGCCCGGCCATGTCGCATCTGCCATGGTGGTTTTTATGGTGGTGGTGCGGCCTTTTCTGGAACATCTCTGCGGGCAAACCGCAATCCCGCCGCTGAGGGTCTCTGCGCGCCTGACCCGCAACCTGGTTTCCGTTCAGGGCCGGGTCGGGTTCGTAAGGGTCCGGCTGGTGCACCAGGACGGAGAATATTGGGCGGAACCCATTCTCGGGCAATCCGGCCTGATTCATACCATGGTAGAGGCGGATGGCCTGGTAGCCATCGATATGAACTGCGAAGGACTGGAAAAAGGGGAATTGGTCGAAGTCCGACTGATTTGACCCGACGCCCCGTTTTCGGCGGCATCCGCGGTCACCCCGTCAGGAGCACGTGAACCATTGGGTAAAAGGCCACTGACACCCGGCTATATTCTTTTTTTTATCCTCTTTTTACCGGATACCTGGCAGATCCTCATCGGGGTGCTGGCGTCCTGGTTGCTGACCCCCGTTATCGCTTCGCCGGGCATGAAGCCGGTGGCCGCAGCGGTCCTGTATATCATGGTGGCCACCATCGGATATGCCGCGGCCCGCGGTCCGGGCCGGGGCATTGCCCGGATGCTCAAAAAGCTGATTCTTGGCGATAAGGCGCCACGCTGAAACCGGATGGCGGTGCCCCATTGGCTTCAAAGGTTCCGCTGCCGGCCAGACAAAGCTAAACCACAAGGCAAATGGGGTTCCGTTTTTGCAGCAGCTGGCGGACCCGTTCCATGATTCCGACGGCGTCAACGCCGGGGATGGCCGGCTGCCGTTCTATTCGGGCGGGAATTCAAGGCTGCGTTGATCGGGCCGTTCCACGGCCACCGCGTCCACGTTGCGAAACCCTCTGGGCAGTTTTCGCCCCCGGCGGCCCCGTTCCCCCATAAAGTCCGACAGGTTGTTCGGGGTAATACTGAAAGTGCGCTTGCCGGCGTAGACCACCAGGGTCGCATCCCCCGGTGCCATGGTCAGGGTGACGACGAATTCCTGTCTTGCGGCCACCCGCTTGGGGGCAATCTGGATGATTTTGTTGCCTTTTCCCTTGGGCAGTATGGGCAGTGCACTCAACGGGAACACCAGCATGCGGCCCTCGTTGGTGATGGCTGCCAACAGGGTGTTGTCGATGCGTTCAACCGCCAGGGGGGGCAGGGGCAGAGCCCCTTTGGGCAGGGAGAGAAATGCTTTGCCCTTCTGGTTTTTGGCGTACAGGTTTTTCAGTTGGGTGACAAATCCGTACCCGGCATCGCTGGCCGCAAGCACCAGCTGCTCGGGATTGCCGATCAGTACCGCCATGAACATGGCTTGCGGTTGGGCAGAAAACAGACTGGTCAACGGCTGGCCGAATCCACGGGCCGAGGGCAGGCCCAGGGCCTGAATCGAATAGCTGCGCCCGGTGGAGTCCAGAAAGGCGGCCAGTTGGCTGCTTTTGCCCCGGACGGCGCTCATAAAGCCGTCGCCTTCCTTGTAGCTGAGCCCTTCAGCATCCACCTCGTGGCCCTTGGCCGAGCGTACCCAGCCGTTTTTGGAAAGAATGATGGTGATCGGCTCCGATGGGGTCAGATCGGCTTTGGAAATGGCCTTGGCCTCCTGCCGTTCTACGATAGCGGTGCGCCGGTGGTCCTCAAACTGTGCGGCTGTGGCCTGGAGCTCTTTTTTGACCAGGTTTTTGAGGCGGACCGTGGAGGCCAGGATCTTTTCGAGCGATTGCTTTTCTTTAACCAGCGCGCCTTGCTCCGTCTCGATTTTGATCTGTTCCAAACGCGCCAGATGGCGCAGCCGCAACTGTAAAATGGCTTCCGCCTGGATATCGCTGAGCGTGAAGGTGGCCATCAGCACCGGTTTGGGGTCATCGTGGGTGCGGATGATCCGGATGACTTCATCGATATTCAGGTGGGCGATGAGCAGGCCTTCCAGGATATGCAGGCGCTCCCTGACCTTGTTCAGACGGAATTCCAGACGCCTGCGAACCGTTTCGGTGCGATAGGTCAGCCATTCCGTCAGCAGCGTCACCAAGTCCTTGACCCGCGGTTTGCGGTCCAGGCCGATCACGTTCATGTTGATTTTATAGCTTTGCTCCAGATCCGTGGTGGCAAACAGGTGGGCCATGAGGGCGTCTTTGTCCACCCGATTGGAGCGCGGGACCACCACCAGGCGGATGGGGGCTTCATGGTCGGACTCATCCCGCAAGTCGGCCACCATGGGCAGCTGTTTCTTGTTCATCTGGGCGGCGATCTGTTCCAGCACTTTGGCCGGAGAGACCTGGTGCGGCAGGGCCGTAATCACAATATCACCATTTTCGAGTTCAAACCTGGCCCGCATGCGGATCATGCCGCGGCCGGTCCGGTAGGCCTCCAGGATGTCTGTGGGCGGTGTGATGATTTCCGCGCCGCCGGGATAATCCGGGCCCTGGATGAACCGGCCGATGTCCTCCAGAGTCGCCCCTGGATGATCCAGCAAATGCATGCAGGCATCCACGACCTCTTTCAGGTTGTGGGGCGGGATATCCGTCGCCATGCCCACGGCGATGCCGGTGGTGCCGTTGAGCAGGATGTTGGGCAGCCGCGCGGGAAGCGCCAGAGGCTCCTTTAACGTGCCGTCGAAGTTGGGCCCCCAGTCCACGGTACCCATGGCCAGTTCGGACAAAAGCACATCGGCGTAGGCCGACAGCCGTGCTTCGGTGTAGCGCATGGCGGCAAAACTCTTGGGATCGTCGGGCGCACCCCAGTTGCCCTGGCCGTCGATGAACGGATAACGGTAGGAAAAGGGCTGGGCCATGAGCACCATGGCCTCGTAGCAGGCGCTGTCGCCGTGGGGATGGTACTTGCCCAGCACGTCGCCCACGGTGCGGGCCGACTTCTTGTGTTTTGCCGTGGCCTTGAGGCCAAGCTCGGACATGGCGTAGATGATCCGCCGCTGAACCGGCTTGAGCCCGTCGCCGATAAACGGCAGGGCGCGGTCCATGACCACATACATGGAGTAATCCAGGTAGGCCTTGCGGGTAAACTGGCGCAACGGAACAATTTCGGTGCCGTTGGGTATCGTTCGGGTTTGATTTGAGCGCATCTTGGTTTTTTCCGGCTAAATTTCGGCCAGATCTCCTTCCACTTCCAGCCACGCCTTGCGGTCGGCGCTGCGTTTTTTGGCCAGCATCATGTCCATGGATTCCATGGTCTCTTCCTCAGAATCCACCTGCAACTGGATCAGCCGCCGGGTGTCGGCCGCCATGGTGGTTTCGCGCAGCTGCATGGGGTTCATTTCTCCCAGGCCCTTAAAGCGCTGGACGCTGGTTTTGATGTTTTTTTGTGTTTTGGCGATGCGTTTCAGGACAGCCTCTTTTTCGGCTTCATCCAATGCATAATGCACAGCCTTGCCCGCATCGATGCGATACAGCGGGGGCATGGCCACGCAGATCCGGCCCTGTTCCACCAGAGGTTTGAAATGGCGCAGGAACAGGGCGCACAGCAATGTGGCAATGTGGGCCCCGTCGGAATCCGCATCGGCCAGGATGCAGATTTTGCCGTAACGCAGGCCGCTGACATCCTCAACGCCGGGATCCACACCGATGGCCACGGCAATGTCGTGGACTTCCTTGGAGCCGAGAATCGCTCCCGATTCCACTTCCCAGGTGTTCAGGATCTTTCCGCGCAGGGGCAGGATGGCCTGGGTCTGGCGGTCACGGGCCTGTTTGGCGCTGCCGCCGGCGGAGTCGCCCTCCACCAGGAAAAGTTCGGTCTCGTTCAAATCCTGGCTGATACAGTCCGACAGCTTGCCGGGCAGCGCCGGCCCGCTGGTGATCCGTTTGCGGGTGACTTTTTTGGCGGCCTTCAAACGCCTGCGGGCGCTTTCGATGGCCATTTCGGCCAGCTTTTCGCCCACATCGGTGTTATGGTTCAGCCAGAGACTGAAGCTGTCCTTGATGCCGCCGGCCACAAAAGAGGCCGACTGTCGGGATCCCAGGCGTTCTTTGGTCTGTCCCGAAAACTGGGGTTCGGACATTTTCAGCGATAGAATATAGCTGCATCGGTCCCAGATGTCGTCCGGTGCCAGTTTGATTCCCCGTGGTACCAGGTTTCTGAACTCGCAGAACTCGCGCATGGATGCCAGAAGCCCCGACCGCAAGCCGTTGACATGGGTTCCTCCCTGGGGGGTGGGAATCAGGTTCACATAGCTTTCGGTGACGGTTTCCCCGCCTTCCGGCAACCATACCACGGCCCAGGAGACCATTTCGTCATTGCCCTGCGACTCTCCCATGAAGGGCTCCTCGGGTAGAAGCGCCGCCCCCTCCAGACTTTCCAGGAGGTAATCCTTCAGACCGTCCTCGAAATACCAGGAGATTTTTTCCCCGCTGTTTTCGTCATGGAAATTGACCTGCAGCCTGGGGCACAGAACCGCTTTGGCCCGCAGGCTGTGCTTGAGCCGGCGCACCGAATACCGCGGGCTGTCGAAATATTTGGGATCGGGCCAGAAACGAATGGTGGTGCCGGTGTTGCGCTGTCCCACGCTGCCGACGACGGACAGTTTGCGGGCCAGTTGGCCGTTTTCAAAAGCGATGGCGTATTTTTGGCCCTCCCGCTTGATTTCGACTTCAATGCGCCGGGACAGGGCGTTGACCACCGAAACCCCGACGCCATGCAGACCGCCGGAAAAGTGGTAATCCTTGCTGGAAAACTTGGCTCCGGCATGCAGTTTGAGCAGAATCACTTCCACGCCGCTGGCGCCCTTGACTTCGGGGTGTTCATCAATGGGCATGCCGCGGCCGTCGTCGGATACCTCCAGGGACCCGTCTTTGTAAAGGGTGACATCGATCCGTTTGGCGAATCCGGCGATGGCCTCATCCACGCTGTTGTCGATGACCTCCTGGGCCAGGTGGTTGGGGCGGCTGGTGTCGGTATACATTCCCGGCCGGCGTTTGACCGGCTCAAGGCCTCTGAGCACCTCGATGGATGCGGCATTGTAGGCGTTGCCGTTTTGTTTGTTTTTATGTGATGATATGGTCAAGCCGTCTTCCTCGCTGATGGTGTGGTGAACCATACTAAATATCCCAAAACACGCCCTTTCTTCAAGTCCCATTGTGAGGTGCCGGGAATATGCGATGAAAAGATTGGTTTGGCAAGGGGTGTTCATTCAATATTAAAACCTGGTCCCCGGGGCCAGGTCTCGGACAGAGGCAAAAGATCCGTTGTCAGTTGCGCGTTTCGAGTGACGCGTTGAGGAATTCTGCTATTTATGCGATCAGGCCCGTGCGTAGCGCAAACCCCAATTGGAAACGCGAAACTTGAGCCAACCGGCGGCAGTTCGCGTGCCTCGTGCAGGGGCAGGCCAAAGCCGGGCCTGCTGGTCCCGGATTTTACGGTCGGGCCCCGGCTTCCGGAAGGGTCCGTTTTCTGGCGGATTTTGATACGGATTCGAACCGCGGAAGCGTGAGGATGGCCCGCACGCCGTTCGGGTTGCAGTTTTTCAGCTCGATCCGGCCGCCGTGCAGCAGGGCGACCTGTCTGACCAGGTTCAGTCCCAGGCCGGTGCTTTTGCGGCCGCTGTCGGGGCGTTTCAGGGAGTAGAATTTTTCGAACACTTTGTCCTGGGCATAATCGGGGATGGTGCTGCCGCTGTTTTCGATGCAAAGTCGGATATCCTGATGAACCCTATGGGCCAGTATGGTCAGCGTTCCACCCTTCGGGCTGAAATCAATGGCATTCTGGACCAGGTTGGAAACGGCCTGATGGAGCCAGAATCGGTCTCCGCCAACGTTGAGGTGGCCCTGGACGTCCCGGTTGACGGTGATCTTCTTGGACAGCAGCATGGGCTGTTTGCTCTGAATCACATCGTTGACCAGTTTTTCCAGTGTGACGGCTTCCGTGCCCGGCAAATGCTGTTTGGTTTCCAGTGCCGCCAGGGTGAGCATGCGGTCCACGATGACCTGGATGCGGTTGGCCTCCGTCCGGATGTTGTTCAGAAAGGTTTTTCGTTTCGGGGCCGGGACCGCTTCCTCCAGCAGTTCGGCGGCGCCTCTGATGGCCGACAGCGGACTTTTGACTTCATGGGTCAACTGTTGAATATAGCGCTCCACATAAGCCTTTCCCTCCAGGGCGGCTTGCATCTTTTTCAGCGCCCGGCCCATGGCGCCGATTTCGGTGCTGTCCAGGCGCGGAAAACGGGCCTTTTCTCCGGCATGAACGGCCCGTGCGTATTCGGTCATGCGTTCAATGGGGCGGGTGATCCAGCGGGCCACCAGATATCCCAGCACGATGGCGGCGGCGACAGACAGGCTCACCGCCCTGATCAGTTGCGGCTTGGCCTGTTTCAGGAAGCAGTTGATATTGGTGGTGGGTTTGGCCACGCTCACCACGCCGGTCACCTTGCCTGCAGTGATGATGGGTGCCGCCACAAAAAGGACCGACGATTTTTTATCCGCCGGGTCGCCCAGCGTGGTCCGGGCGCCATAGCCGCCCTCCAGGGTGAGGCTCACGTCCCGCCAGTGGGAGTAGTCTGCGCCCACCTGGCCGGGATCCCGGGAATGGAAAATGACTTTTCCATGGGCATCCGTGATGTAAACCGCCAGATCCACGGACGATTTGGTCAAGTGGTAGATGCGGGCATCCACACGGCGGCGGTATATGGATTCGAAGAGGTCCTGCAGTTTTTCGGGGCTGAACGCCCCGGCTTCCAACATGGGGCCCAGAATGCCGGCCAGTATGTTGGCCTGGTCCACCAGAGGATCTTCCACCCCCTCCAGATAGCGGGCGCGCAGCGAATCCAGCACCCAACCGACAGGATAGGCAAAACAGACGCAGAAAATGACCAGATAGCAGGCGAAAATCTTCAGCCCCAGTCTCATAATCCCTCTTTCAGCGCGTAGCCCGTACCCCGGTGGGTTACGATGGGGTCAACGCCGGGGGCAATCGCCCGGAGCTTGGCGCGCAGGTTCTTGATGTGCGCATCTACGGTGCGGTCCATGCTGGTTTCAGGTTCGTCCCAGACCGCATCCATAAGCTGGTCCCGGGTAAAGACCCGGCCCGGCCGTCGTATCAGGGTGTGCAGCAGATCGAATTCGGTGCGCGAAAGTTCCAGCGGTTCGCCGAAGTACACAATCCGACGCTTGGCGGTATCGACTTGCCAGGTGCCATCGGGCGGCGTCCCGTCCCGGCTGTCCGGCCGGGTCCGGCGCAGGACGGCTTTGACCCGGGCCGTCAATTCCCGGGGGCTGAATGGTTTGACCACATAGTCGTCTCCGCCGATCTCCAGTCCCACCACGCGGTCCACTTCCTGGTCACGCGCGGTCAAAAAAACAATGGGCAGGGTACTTTCCCTGCGGATTTGTTTGCACAATTCAAATCCGTTGATATCCGGCAGCCCGACATCCAGGATAATCAAGTCGACAGGGGTTCCGGCCAGCAGATCCAGGGCCTCCCGGCCTGTGACGGCAACCAGGGCGGTGAACCCTTCCGTTTCCAGGGCATACTGAATGGTGTCGGTGATGGCCGATTCGTCCTCCACGATCAGAACGGTTGCTTGCATGACCCCAAGTTCCCCTTTTCCTGTGGTTGGCGCAACAATGTTGTCCCTATCCGTTTGACCAGACAGGCCCCAAGCCGGATGCAGACCATGGCGGCAATGACAGTGGCCACATGCTCTCCAAAATGTATCGGCCGTTGCCGAAACATTCCGTTTGCCATGGGTACGCCTGCGGTTATGGCCAGGTACCCGCCATAGGGCAGCCAGTTCGGCAGGCTTCGGCTGCGGTCCGGTCGCCGTTGTTCCATGCGCTTGCAATAACAAACTATTATGGCTTCGGCCAATCGATAAAACAACCATAAAGCGCCAAAATAGATCGCCACACCAACTACCCGGTGGAGGCGCTCGGCAGTGATCCAGCCGCCATAGATGCTTGCACCGTAAAGCTTCATGGACACGGCGATACGCAATGCATTGACCGATAGGGTCACACCATAGGCGCCGATCCATGCCGGGATCAGCCATAACAACTGTACGGTTGGCCGGCGAATGTGGAAAAAGCCACATAAAGCGGCCAATCCGAAAGCCATGATCATGAAATTGATGCCGGCGCAGGCCGGCGCAATGATGATGCCGCAAGTAAAATCTACAAAGCCTACACCGGCTTCAAAAACGGGCCGGGCGTCCGTGAACCAGGCGACCAGCCGGGCCACGGGGGCCAGAATCCATTTGAGCTGGGCTGCACTTGCCATGCTGTAATGATACTTGAGGGTCAGCATGAGCAGTGCGGCCATGGCCGCGCCTGGCAGATGGGTGGTACCTCGTTGTCCGGTTTCCATCATTGGGTTCAACTCAAATGGTCGGGTTTCTTTTGCAGGGGTGACGTTGGCCGTGATTCAGCGTCGGACAGGCTGCGTTCATAGCGTCGGAAGCAAATCATGCGGGCATTGACCGTTTTTTGCGACGCGACAATACGGCTCCTGCGACTGCCGCGAGCATCAGCAGCAGGGCCAATTCGGGTTCAGGCACGTTACGGCCGCCAACGGCCAGGTTGGACACTCCCCGGGGCAAACCAAGGGGCTGGTTCACGTCCCGGGCCGGGGCGGATGGGCTGCGGTTCCATTTATGGACGGCCACAAAAGATGTATAGGCCGTGAGCAAATTGTAGTCCAACCCCAACCGGGTAATCTCTTTGCGCGTATCGTCATCGGCCGCCCGGGCAGAAAAGTCGGAAATGCGGCTGAGCCGGCTTCTGGCCCATAGATAGGGCAGGGCGCGACCGTTGTCCTGGGCCGAAAGGGGCGACAGGCTGAATTGCCGGGCATAGGGTCCCTTTCCCGTGGTCCCGCTGACGCCGATCCTGCCACTGGGCTGCCCCCTCCATTTCCCGCACAGAATCAACGGCCGCTGAGCGAACAGATCTGCCACCGTTTGGGGTTCAACGGCATATGCATCGAAGGAGCCGAAATCGATTTTAATATGGGTCAGCACGGGGGACTCAACGTAGGTTTTGAAGCGGCTGGCCGCTGCGGCAGCGGCCTCAGGCTCAGTGACCACGAACGGCTCGCCCTGCCCGACGCGGGCAATGCCTTCGATGAGATAGCGGTTGACGCTGCTGCCGATGCCGAATGCAAAGACATTGGCCTGGTTCAGGTTTTCGGCAATCAGGGCGAAAACCTCGCGTTCAGCGGCGATGAACCCGTCTGTCACCACTACTATGGTGCGGGAGGTCTCCTCATGGCCGGGTAGACTCAAGCCTTTTTTCAAGGCGCGTGCCAATTCGGTTCCGCCGCCGCCCTTGCAGTCATCGAGAAAATTCATGGCTTCCCGGATATGGGCACTCTCAGCCGGCAGGGAGCGGGGGGACAGGATTTGGGACGCCCCGGCAAATAAAATGACATTGAAGCGATCGCCTGGCTCCAGGCTGGTGATCAACTGCCGCATCAATATCTTGGCCGTGTCCAGGGGAAATCCGTGCATGGACCCCGATACATCCACGACAAAGATATATTCTCTCGGGGGGATGGTGTCGGGAGCCATTTGCTCCGGCGGCTGAACCATGAGCATGAAGAAGTTTTCCTTTTCTCCGCGGTGAAGCATCAAGCCGGAATGGATTTGATCGCCGCTGAGGCGGTAATTCAGGATGAAATCGCGATTGCCGCCGTTGGTTTCGGCCTCCGAGAGTGTGATTTTGGCCGATGCCTCGCTTTCCCAGTCCACGTTGACATCATGGGTTTGGCAGGCCACTTGCTGCAACGGCAGACCAGCCGCCAGGATGATTTGCACCCCCAAGCGGCTCGTGGACCCGGTGCCGGAGGCCAGGTAAGGATTTTGAACCCATTGGTGGTGGTCATCGGCACCGGCTTCGGCGATGGTGCTGTAGCGCGGGCCCACCACCGTGGGATAGACGAATGTATATTGCCCGGCTTCGGGCACGAGTAATTCGCTGTAGTGCAGTTCGATGGATACCGATTCGCCCGGCATGATGTTGGCCACCTGCATGGTAAACACATTGGGCCGCTGCTGCTCCAGAAGTGAGGCTGCCTGGCCTGCCGCTTTGGCCTGGCTGAACGTTTTTTGGGCGGCTTTGCGCTCCTCGATCCGGGCCGTTACGATCTGTTCGCCCACGGTCATACGCATGCCGTGCACAGCCGCCCGTGTGGACGCCGGAAATACATAGCGCGCATTGACAGGCCGAGAGCCGGTATTAGCATAGGCCTGTGTGACCGTGACATCGGCGATGACGCCGTTGATCACGGCATTGACTGTTGTGTGTTTCAGCGGAAAATTTTCTTCGCCGGTCTCACCGTTCTCGACCCAAAAATATGGTGAAAGGGTTTTTGATTGCGCTGCGGATGCCGATGCTGTGCTGATGATCAATAGCGCCGAAATGAACAAACCGATCCTGAATAGCTGCCCCATAGTGATTTCCTTCCGGTTGACGGTGGACAATGAAGATCTACTGGGCGCCTAATTTGACTGGATGCTGTGAAAGAATTTTGAATCTCAGGTGAAAAGCAAATGAAAAGTATGCCGGCGCCCTGATTTTCCACCTCGAATGTTGCCGCTATCCCATTATTGATCTTCCGGTAGATACACCGTATAACGGGGCAGACCAATAAAGCCCGGCAGCGTAGATCCGGGTATCGGAAAACCGGCCTTGGGATACCCCTGAAAGGGGCCATGGCCTTCCACGCAAAAGTGGCAATGATAACCGTTATGCGTCGTCAGTGATAAGCGACCCGCTGGGGTTCGCGCTTTGCGCGTCGCTGGTCGATTCCAACTTGAAGCGGTAATTTTTAGGGTCGGATCTTCCATCGTCAAATAAAGTAGCAGGAGATTGCCTTGAGCCATAAACGTAACGTCTATTTACAGATGAAATCCCTGGATGCGGCACGATCGGTCGTCATGGATGCTTTTGCCGCGGGCCTGGCCCCCGGTTCCGAAACCCTGTCCGCCCCCCTGGCTGTGGGGCGTATCCTGGCCGGACCGGTGACGGCCAGACTGTCGTCTCCCAATTTTCATGCTGCGGCCATGGACGGCATTGCCGTCAGGGCCAAGTCCACCTTTGGTGCCCACGAGGCCCGGCCCATCGTTCTGCATCTGGGCCAGGATGCCTTTCCCGTCAACACCGGTCATGTCATGCCGGAAGGCACCGATGCGGTGATCATGATCGAACAGGTCCAGGACCTGGGCGGCCAGGCCGTGCAGATCGAAGCCCCGGCTTTTCCCTGGCAGCATGTGCGCAAAATGGGTGAAGACATTGTGGCCACCGAGCTGCTGTTCGCACGTCACCATCAGGTGACCCCGTATTGTGTGGGGGCGCTGCTTTCCGCGGGCCGGTTTGCGGTGGAGGTGCTCCGGCGGCCGAAAATGGTGGTCATTCCCACCGGCTCCGAACTGGTGGACTGGCCGTCTGTGGGCGCCGGGGATATCCGGCCGGGCCAGGTGATCGAGTCCAATGCATACATGCTGGCCGCCATGGTCGACGCCGCAGGCGGACAGTGCGAACGCCGGGAACAGGTCGGTGACGACCCGGAGGCCATTGCGCAGGCCATCGAGACCGCAATTTCGAGGACGGATGTCATGGCCGTGCTGGTCACCGGAGGGTCGTCCGCCGGATCGGAAGACTATGCCCGCAGTGCCATCGCCACACTGGGCGAGGTGCTGGTGCATGGGGTCACCATGATGCCCGGCAAGCCGGTGATTGTGGGCCGTGCATCGGCAAAGCCGGTGTTCGGGATACCCGGATATCCGGTATCCGCGATTATGGCGTTTGAACAGCTGGTTCATCCCCTTATCGCGGCCTGGCTTGGACAGCCTGCGCCAACGCGCACCCAGGTCGAAGTGATTCCAACGCGCAAGATCGCCTCGAAACTGGGGGTCGAAGAGTTTGTGCGCGTCAAGATCGGCCGGGTGGGCCGGCGCCTGGTGGCCGCCGCCCTGCCCAGGGGCGCCGGGCAGATTACCAGCATTACCGAAGCCGATGGCATTATCCGCATTCCGGCCTCCCTGGAGGGCATCAATCCCGACAGCCCGGTTGCGGCCGAACTGCTGCGTCCGGCGCATGCGGTAGAGCATACCGTGGTGGTGGTGGGCAGCCACGACAATACCCTGGATGTGCTGGCCGACGAGTTGAAATCCTGGGATCCCCGGCTGAGCCTGTCTTCGAGCCATGTCGGCAGTATGGGCGGCCTGATGGCCATCAAACGGGGCGGTTGCCACGTGGCCGGATCCCATTTGCTTGATGAAAAGGACGGCACCTACAATATTTCTTATATCCACCAGCATTTGAAAGGCCTGGACGTTCGATTGCTGCATCTGGTCATGCGCGACCAGGGACTCATTGTCCTGCCGGGAAATCCAAAAAATATTAAAGATATCGGAGATCTGGTGCGGGATGACGTCTGCATGATCAATCGCCAGGCAGGTTCCGGCACCCGTATTCTGCTGGACTATCGACTGAAGCAGTTGGGCCTTGCATCCGCCCGGATTGACGGTTACCATAGCGAAGAGTATACCCATATGGCGGTGGCTGCGGCCGTGCTCAGCGGAGCCGCCGATGTGGGGTTGGGCATCTGGGCTGCCGCAAAGGCGCTGGGGCTTGATTTTATCCCCGTGGTTACGGAACAGTACGACTTGATTATTCCCGCTGAGTACTTTAACAGCGGCCCCATAGAATCGCTCAAGCAGTCGATTCGAAGCGATGCATTTAAAAAACGGGTGATGGCGTTGGGCGGCTATCACACCGAGCGCACCGGCGAGGTGCTGATGTGACCAGTGGCTACCGCCTGCTGGACCATACCGCCGATTTCGGCCTGGAAATCACCGCTGAAAATCCGGCGGCACTTTTTTCCCAGGCGGCCCGGGCGCTTTTTGATCTGATTTGCGGCCCGCTTTCGGCAGACGGGGGCCGTCGGCACCGTGTCGAGATTGCGGGTACCGACTGGAGCGATCTTCTGGTCAACTGGCTCAGAGAGCTGCTCTACTTTTGGGGCGGGCAACAGCAGTTGATATGCAACGTTGCCATTGATGCCATCGGCCCCACCCGTCTTCAGGCCACCGTCACCACCGTGGACTATGATCCCCGGCGCCATGAAATAAGCAATGAAATCAAGGCAGTGACCTATCATCAGGCGGACGTTGTTTGTGCCCCGGGCGGCTGGCTGGCCCGGGTTGTCCTGGACGTTTAGCACTGCACCAACCGTAAACGGGACGGAAATGATTAAGGAATGATTTTTACGCGTCCATCAACAATGGCAGGGTGAGATGGAGCTAAAACGTTTGGATGATTATCGTTGGCAGGTAGGGCCTTTCGGCGCCATGCGCGTGCCGGGTATCGTCTATGGCGGCGCCGGCATGCTTGATCCCTCGGGCCAGGGGGAAGCCTTGCAGCAGGTGGCCAACGTGGCCACTTTGCCCGGTATCGTCAAAGCCGCCCTGGCCATGCCCGACATGCACTGGGGCTACGGCTTCCCCATTGGCGGTGTGGCCGCTTTTGACTGGCAAAATGGCGTGGTTTCGCCCGGCGGCGTCGGGTACGACATCAATTGCGGGGTGCGCCTGGCGGCCACCGATCTGCACCGTGACGATGCGGGCCATCGCGCCAGGGACCTGGTGGACGGCCTTTATGGCGGCATACCGTGCGGCGTGGGATCGACCGGGGCGCTGAAACTCTCGAAGCAGGAACTTAAAAAGGTGCTGACCCGTGGCAGCCGGTGGGCGCTGGAAAGAGGGTTTGGCCGGGAGGATGATATCAATCGCACCGAAGATTCAGGTTGTCTGTCCGGCGCCGACCCCGGCGTGCTGAGCGAACGCGCCATGGGTCGCGGAATAAATCAGCTGGGCACACTGGGTTCGGGCAACCATTTCCTGGAAGTGGGGGTGGTGGACAAGATTTACCACGAGCAGGCCGCACATGCCTTCGGCCTGTTCGAAGGTCAGATCACCGTGATGATCCACAGTGGTTCCCGCGGTCTGGGCTACCAGGTGTGTGACGATTTTCTGGCATTCATGACCCGGCATGTGAAATCACTGGGCATCGATCTGCCCGACCGGCAGCTGGCCTGCGCCCGTATCCAGTCCGACGAAGGGCGGCGCTATCTCAGCGCCATGGCCTGCGCTGCCAATTATGCCTATGCCAACCGGCAGCTCATGCTGCACCACTGCCGGGACATATTTGAACAGGTGCTGCATATCAGCCCCGGCGCGCTGAACATGCGGCTGGTGGTTGATGTGTGTCACAATATCGCCAAAAAGGAAAAGCATGTGGTCGACGGGCAACCGCGCTGGGTATGCGTGCACCGCAAAGGGGCGACGCGCGCCTTCGGTCCCGGCCATCCGGCGCTGAGCGACGACTACAAAGCCGTGGGGCAACCCATTTTGATTCCCGGCGATATGGGTACGGCCTCTTATGTGCTGGCGGGCACCCAAAAAGCCATGGAAGAGACCTTCGGGTCAACCTGCCACGGCGCGGGACGTGTGCTCAGCCGTACGGCGGCAAAGAAAAAGAGCCGGGGGCGTTCCATCGGGCGTGAACTGGAAGACAAGGGAATTCTCGTGCGCTGGACCGGCCGCTTTACCATGGCAGAGGAGATGCCCGAAGCCTATAAGGATGTCTCCGAAGTGGTGGCCGTGGTCCACGGCGCCGGGATATCGAAGAAAGTGGCCCGACTGCGGCCCATGGCCGTCGTCAAGGGGTAGTTCAGCAAAAATTCGGGTCCAAGGGGTCCGGCTTTGGCCTGCTCCTGAAGGGGGCACGCGAACTGCAGCGGCGCAACCACTTTCTGTGACCTGGCCCTGGGGGCTGGGTTTTAATATTGAATAAACGGGAGAGGATTATATCGTTGAGTCGAATAGAAGCCATTGTTCTGGGCATCGTGCAGGGGTTGACCGAGTTCTTACCGGTGAGCAGTTCAGGCCATCTGGTTCTGTTCCAGCATCTTTTCGGCCTGCAGAATCCTGAACTGCTTTTTGATATTTGTGTCCACGGGGGAACCCTTGTGGCGGTTTTGATCGTATTCCGCTATGATCTTGCCGACATGCTCGGGTGCCTGTTCCGGTTGCCCGGATTGGCCCGCCAGGCGGGCGGCTGGGCTTCCCTGACAGCCGCGCACAAAGAGGTCCGGCTGATGGCCATGATCATTGTGGGCAGCATTCCGACAGCTGTGATCGGCGTGTTCTTTGCCAAAATGGCCGAGGAACTGTTCGGCACCATCTGGCTGGTCGGCGCAGCCCTCTTGATCACCGGCACTTTTTTATGGTTCACCCGAAGCCAAGCGGCGGCCGGCCGGTCCATCAAAGAAATGGGTCTGACGGATGCGTTGATTATCGGCGTGGTGCAGGGACTGGCGATTATTCCGGGCATTTCACGCTCCGGGTCCACCATTTCGGCCGCCCTTTATCTGGGTCTGGACCGGGAACTGGCCGGCCGCTTCTCCTTTCTGCTGGCCATTCCGGCCATTGTCGGGGCGCTGGTGTTGGGACTCGATGGTGATGCCTTCCAGACCACGTTGCCGGTGGGAACCATTCTGATGGGCAGCATCGCCGCCGGTCTGGTGGGCTATGTCGCGCTGGTGGTCCTGCTCAAACTGGTAAAGAAAGGTCAGTTGTACCGTTTCGCGCCCTATTGCTGGCTGGTGGGGATGGGGGCATTGGCCGTATCGCTGCTGTAACCGTCCGAAAATCGACTACCCGACAAAGGAGTCCGCTATGTTGAATCCCGAGATTTTTCGTCAGTATGATATTCGCGGCATTGCCGGCAAGGACATGGAACCCGGGGATGTGGCGTTGCTGGGCCGGGGCATCGGCACCTACCTGGCCCGTCAGGGCAACACTTTTATCGCCGTGGGGCGGGATTGCCGCCAGACGTCAGACAGTTACACCGAACACCTGATTGCGGGGCTCACCGCCACCGGCGCGCGGGTGGTGGATATCGGCATGTGTCCCACGCCGGTCTCCTATTTTGCCATCCGGCACCTGGATACCCAGGGCAGTGTCATGGTCACCGCCAGCCACAATCCACCCGAGTACAACGGGTTCAAAATCTGCAGCGGCGTCGATTCGGTCTACGGCGAGGAAATTCAGAAAATCCGGAAAATCATCGACGCCCGGGATTTCCAGGCCGGCAAGGGCAGCATTGAAAGCTGCGAGATCCTGCCGCCGTATATCGACTACGTGCTGGACAATATCGCACTGGCCCGCCCGCTGCGGGTCGGGGTGGACGGGGGCAACGGCACCGGAGGACTCACGGCCGTGCCCATCCTGAAGAACCTGGGGTGTGAACTGCACGAACTGTATACCGAACCGGACGGCACCTTTCCCAACCACCCGGCCGACCCCACGGTGGCCGGGAACATGGCGGACCTCGTCGCCCTGGTGCGCGAAAAAAAACTGGATGTGGGCATCGGCTACGATGGAGACGCGGACCGTATCGGGGTGGTGGACTCCGACGGCACGCTGATTTACGGCGATCAGCTGATGATCCTTTTCAGCCGCGAAATACTTTCCCGCAAGCCGGGCGCCACCTTTGTTTCGGAGGTCAAGTGCTCGCAAACCATGTATGACGACATTGCCAAAAACGGCGGCCGGGCCATCATGTGGAAGACCGGCCACTCCATGATCAAGCAGAAGATGAAGGAAGTCAACGCCGAGCTGGCCGGGGAGATGAGCGGGCATATTTTCTTTTCCGATCGCTATTTCGGATATGACGATGCCATTTACGCCACCTGCCGGTTGCTGGAAATTCTGGCCTCTACGGGGAAAAGTATCGGGGCGCTCCTGGCCGATGTGCCCAAAACCTTCAATACACCGGAAATCCGCATGGAATGCCCGGACAATGTCAAGTTTAAAGTGGTCGAAGCGGTTACGGCGTACTTCCGTTCCCGGGAAGAGGTCATCGACATCGATGGCGTCCGGGTGCTTTTTGGCGACGGCTGGGGGCTGGTGCGGGCATCCAATACCCAGCCCGCCCTGGTGCTGCGCTTCGAGGCCCTGTCCGAGCAGCGGCTGGCCCAGATTCGGAAAACCGTGGAATCTGCTCTCGAAAAAATAAAACAGGACTTCTGATTTGGCAGCGACACTGGACAGAAAGATTTTCGGCGCTCTCTTTTTTTCACTTCTGGCAACCATCACCGGTGTTGGTATCGTAGTCCCCCTGTTGCCGGTGTATGCCAGCCATTCCGGGGCCAGTGGGTTTTACATCGGCCTGATCTTCGGTGCTTTTTCCCTCTCGCGGACGCTGCTGCTGCCGTTTTTCGGAAGAGTTTCCGATCGAAAGGGGCGCAAGCCGTTTATCGTTGCCGGGCTTATCTGTTACGCCCTGGTGTCTGTGGCATTCATTTTGTACAACAGCGTCCCCCATTTGATCATCGCCCGCTTTGTTCAGGGCATTGCCTCGGCCATGATCATGCCGGTGATCCAGGCCTACGTGGGGGACATCACGCCGGAAGGCCGCGAAGGATTCGTCATGGGATTGTTCAATATGTCCCTGTTTTTCGGGTTGAGCCTGGGGCCGGTGATCGGCGGGGTGATCAATGACCGGTTCAATATGCAGACCGCCTTTTCTTGCATGGGGCTGCTGGCAGTGGTGGGGGCCGGGCTCAGTTACTGGTTGTTGCCCAGTACAGGGCAAGAGACCGTTGTGCGAAGAAAACGGCCCCCTTTGAATTGGCGGGCCATCATCGGCGACCGGGTTATCATCGGTCTTTGTGTCTACCGTTTTGTCTATACGGTCGGGATCGGCATCATATGGGGGTTTGTCCCGGTGCTGGCCGATCAGGACCTGGGACTCAGCAGTTCCCGCATCGGGGCCCTGGTCATGGTGGCCGTGTTGTTCAGTGGACTGGTGCAAACCCCCATGGGATTCATGGCCGACCGTTCCAGCCGCAAGGTCATGGCCGTTTTCGGAGGCATTGTGGCGGGCCTGGCCCTTTTATCTTATCAATGGGCCGGCAGTTTTAATGCACTGCTGGCCTCCGGCATTGCATTTGGCCTGGGGGGCGGCATCGCCATGCCGGCGGTCATGGCCGTGGCCGTGCAGAAAGGGCAGCAGACCGAATCCATGGGCTCGGTCATGGGACTCCTGACCCTGGCCCATAGCGCGGGCATGCTGGCCGGGGCGGTGCTTGCGGGTGCCATGATGGACTGGTTTCACCTGCGCGTCGCTTTCACTATTGGAGGTGCCTTAACCGGTATCGGCGTGGTTTTTTTCTGCGTTTGTCTGGCCGGTGCCTCGGTGGATGCCCGAAAACATCCCCCGTTGCCGACACCCATAGTGGAGTGAAACCCAAATCACAGCCAATGGAGGAGCGCTATGCCGCGTATCGTTCTGGAGCCTATCGGCTTGATAAGGACCGGTTTCAAGGAACTGGAGGGGATGCCCATTCAACCCGCCGGCGCCGAAACCGCTGAAGGGCGGGTGATCGTCGATCCCGCTTTCGAAGCCGGACTGAATGATATCGACGGGTTTTCGCACCTGATACTCATCTACCAGTTCCATCTGGCCAAAGGCTATCGTCTGACGCTCATACCGTTTCTGGACAACCAGGCCAGAGGGGTTTTTTCCACACGGGCGCCGCGACGGCCCAATCCCGTCGGCATTTCAATCGTTTCGCTTTTACGCCGTGAGAAGAACATTCTGGTGGTGGGCAATATCGATGTTGTCGACCGCACCCCGCTGATTGACATCAAACCCTATGTGCCGGATTTCGATGCGCCGGTGGTCACGTCCACAGGCTGGCTGGAAGGCCGGGCGGCGAGATCCCGGCAAATGCGTTCAGACGAACGGTTTAAATAATGCGCCCGCCTATTCGTTTCAATCGACTGGAAGTGGCCGGTTCCCTGGGGGACCTTGGAACGCTGTTGCCCCTGGCCATGGGTATGATCCTGGTCAATGGACTGAGCCCCAGCGGCATTTTTTTTTCGGTGGGCATTTTCTATGTTTTGTCCGGTCTTTATTTTGGCATTCCCACCGCCGTCCAGCCGATGAAGGTCATCGGCGCCTATGCCGTGGCTGCCGCCATAAGCACCCAGCAGTTGATGGCGGCAACGCTGACCATGGCGGTCGTTCTGAGCGTGATTGCCGTCAGCGGCACCATGCCCTGGCTGAGCAGGCATACGCCCAAACCGGTGGTGCGGGGCGTGCAGCTTTCCACGGGTATTCTTCTGATGAGCCAGGCGGTCAAGTTCATGGTGGGCACCAGCGCCCTGCAGCTGATGACGCGTTTGGCAGAGCCCTATCTCAAATGGCAATCCATCGGTGGCATGCCCGTTGGTTTGTTGCTGGGTATCGGCGGTGCTCTGCTGACTTTGCTGCTCATGGATAACCGGAAATTTCCGGCAGGCCTGGCAGTGGTTGGCATGGGGCTTTTGGCGGGTATCTGTTTCGGCGACCACACGCGTATCGGACAGTTGGGGATATCGGTAAAAATGCCCGAATTTTTGCCGTTTCAACTGCCGGCCCGGCTGGATTTTACTTTCGCGTTTTTCGCCCTGGTTATACCTCAGGTGCCCATGACCCTCGGCAATGCGGTCCTGGCCAATGCCGATCTTTCCATTCAATACTTCGGCGGCGCGGCCCGCAAGATCAACGGACGATCGCTTTGCGTGAGCATGGCTTTGGCCAATATCCTGTCCTTCGCGTTAGGGGGCATGCCCATGTGCCATGGCGCCGGCGGCCTGGCCGCCCATTATCGGTTCGGAGCGCGAACCGTAGGGTCCAATCTGATCATCGGCTTGTTTATGATCCTGGCGGTGCTTTTCATGGGCGATCGGCTGCTTTCGCTCTTTCATCTGATACCGTTTTCCGTTCTCGGCGTGCTGCTTTTTTTTGCCGGCGGTCAACTGGCGCTGACGGTGGCGGATCTTGAATCCCGGATCGAGCTGTTCATTCCCATGATCATGCTTGGGGTCACCCTGAGTATCAACCTGGCCGTGTCTTTTTGTGCCGGATTGCTGGTCTATTTTTTCATGCGATGGCGGAAGATAGAGCCTTGACCCGCCGCTTTTCAATGGACAGGTGGTCGGGCTTCGTGTCCGGGGCCGTCCAGAACCTGGCGCAGGGTTTTGGCTAATTCATTGTATAGAATCGGTTTCTTGAGTACTGCGGCAAATTCCTTGTATTCGTCTTTTTCCGCCTGCAGGTCGAAGGCCATTCCCGTGGCCAATACGATGGGGATATCTTTGCGCAATTGCTTTATCTTCCGGGCGAGTTGTTTTCCCGTAATTTTGGGCATGGTCAAGTCGGCAATGACCAGATCGAAGCGGTTCGGGTTCTGGCTGAAGCACTGCAGCGCTTCGAGTCCACTGCTGGCGGTTTGCACCGCGTAACCCAGGGATCCGAGCATATCCGCCATAATTTCTATAATGAACAATTCGTCATCGGCCACCAGCACGCATTCCCTGCCTGTTGGCCGTTCGATATCGACGGGCCGATCCGCTTCGGTGCAATTTTCGATTCGCGGCAGATAAATTTGAAACAGAGTGCCCACCCCCTTTTTACTGGTTACACGGATGCTGCCGCCCCACGCTTTGACAATACCATGGACTACGGACAACCCCAGCCCGGTTCCGCCGGTTTGTTCTTTGGTGGTGAAATAGGGTTCGAAGATCCGTTCACGGGTTCCGGGATCTATGCCGTCACCGGTATCCTTTACGGTCAGCAAGGCATAGGGACCGGGAATCGTTTGGGGGGGCACGTTTTTGTTGTGGCGGGTGATCGCGATATTTTCCAATCCGACGTCAAGAATGCCGCCGCCGTGTTCCATGGCATGGGACGCATTGGTGCACAGATTCATGACCACTTGATGGATTTGAGTGGGGGAGGCGTTGACCATGCAGGCCTCTGCGCAGATGTGCTGCCGGAATTCGACGGTTGACGGAATCGAGGCCCTGAGCAACTTGAGGGCTTCCTTGACAATACCCTGAATCTCTATGGGCTGCATCTCTTCTTCTTTATCGCGGCTGAAGGTCAGAATGTTCTGCACCAGTTCCCTGGCACGCTGGCACCCGTCCATGATCCGCCCCAAACTCCGTTCGAGATCCGGGTTGCCTTTCGATTTAAGGAGGCTGATCTCCGTATATCCCAGGATTCCCCCTAATATGTTGTTGAAATCGTGGGCAATACCTCCGGCCAACGTTCCGAGGGCCTCCATTTTCTGCCCATGCTGCAACTGTTTGCGAAGCTGAATTTCATCGGTGACATCCGTTTTGACGCAAACCAGGTTGAGGATTTTGCCCCTTTCGTCGCAGACCGGAAAGATACGGGTGTCGGCAATATACACGGTTCCATCCTTGCGGTTGTTTTCCACCCGTCCGCTCCAGGTGTCTTTCCCGCACATCATGGAGGTCATTTTTCTGAAAATGTTGCGGTCTTCATCGGAAAAGAATGCGGCATCCATGCCCTGGCCGATGCTTTCATCGCGGCTGAAACCGGACAGGCGTTCAAAAGCCTGGTTGACATATTCCACCTGGCCCAGGCCGCCGGAAATAATAACGGCTTCCGCGGACTGGTCGATGACGGTCGCCAGCTGCGCGCGCTCACGCTGCAGGGCGTTGCTGCGGGTAATATCCATCAGCGATGCCACGGATTGACCACTTTCGGGGATCCACTGCACATTGGCCAGAATATCCAGAATCCGGCCGTTGCCGTCCGTCATCTGAAATTCGAACCGGCCTGGCACATCCTGCTGCCCCTGGCGCCGGCGCTCATGGTATTGCTGCAACCGCTCTTTGTGGGCCGGTGTGACAAAATCGATGCACCTGGTTTTCCCCAGGAACTTTTCGCGCGGTATTCCGACAAGCTTTTCGGCACGGGCATTGGCCATGGATATGGTCATGTCCGACTCGATGAGGATGGTGGCGTTGCCCGTATTTTCGAACACGCGTCGATAGCGTTCTTCACTGGCCAGCAGGGCGGCTTCCACCTTTTTGCGCGCGTTGATTTCTTCGGCAAGGCGATCATTGATGGCCAAGAGCTCGGCGGATCGTCCGGAAACGGTCTCTTCGAGTTCCTTGCAGCAATGAACCCTTCTGGGTTCGATGGTTAAATGGCCGTGCGGCTTTCTATCACGCAATTTCAGCATCTCCGGACTGCAGCTTTTGACTCTTGGCCTTGCCGAATCAACGGTGCAGGGGCGACCCGGCATCCAAACGCATCCGGCGAGTGCGGTCGGCACTTTGGCGCCTGCACCCCTTGCAGTATGCGCTTTGGTGGGGAACCCAATTCTTTGATGGTTATCGGGATTGAAGCGTCATTACTTTAGCCGCGGCGGATCTCTGCTGCTGCAGATGGTATCGAAGCTCAGGGGTTCACCCGTATTCAGGTCGGATAACAAATTAATTTATCGACGAAATCGAATAACTGTGGCCTGGCCGGAGATAGGGGGAAAGAAGCTGTTATAAGTTGCGGGCCGCGAGTGACAAGTTGAAAAATTCTGTCGTTATATCAGATCCGGCCCGCACGCCGCGCGAACCACAACCTGTGACTGATCACTTGCAGCTCGAAACCAATCTATTATGACCATGGGACCCCTTCAGGGCCAAGTCATCGAGATCCGGTTGTGCGTTATAGCTCTTCGGGAATAAAGGCAACCACGTCATCGATACACGCGCGGTCGGTCAAAAGCATGACCAGCCGGTCGACCCCCATGGCATTGCCGGTGGCCGGCGGCATGGATTCGAGGGCTTCCAGAAACGGCTCCGGCATGGGGTATCTTGTTTTTCCGGCAGATGACCGTTGGGCCATCTCCGCCTCGAATCGCCGACGCTGTTCGGGTGCGTCGGTCAACTCGCTGAATCCGTTGCACAGCTCTATGCCGGCGATATACAGCTCAAACCGTTCCACAAGGGTGTTTTGCCCGGGTTTTGACCGTGCCAGGGAGCCGCAGGCGGCGGGGTAGTCCAGCAAAAGGACCGGCCTGTCCCATCCCAGCCGGGGTTCGATTTCCAGGCCCATGATTTCGTCGAACTGCCGGCGTTCCAGCGCCGCCGTCATGGACAGCGAGCCATAGCGTTCAAAAGCCCGGGCCACGCTCAATTTTTCCCATTGGGCGTCCAGATCGATGGGGTGTCCCTGATAAAGGAATGGCGGAATTATTTTCAGCTGGCGGACCAGCCAGAGCACCAACTGCCGGCATTGGGCCATCATGTGGGTGTAGTCGGCATCGGCGGTGTACCACTCCAGCATGGTCATTTCGGGCAGGTGCCGGTTGCCGCGTTCTTTCTGCCGAAAGCATTTGCATATCTGGTAAATGCGGGGGTAGCCGGCCGCCAGCATTCGTTTCATGCACAATTCCGGAGAAGCGTGCAGATACCAGGGGCCGCTTGGCTGTGCATCGATATGGGCTTCGGGGGCGGGCGCCGGAATCCGCACGGGGGTTTCAATTTCCAGGTAGCCGTTGTCCGTGAAGAAGCGTCGGATGGCTGACATTATGCGGGCGCGGATTTCCAGGTTCTGCTTCAGGGCGCTTTGGCGGTATGTTTTTATCATGCTATTTGCGCTGAAGGTAGCTGTCATCGATTCGATTTTGCAGGAAAATATGGTTGAAATGATCCTTGCTGGCTGTATCATACCACTGCCGGGCCGTCTCCCGGCACCGGCCGCATGCCTTTGCCGGCACATGGATGGCCAGTGCGCTCGGGTGGCCCTTTGCGCTGGATTCGATCCTTACCGCCCCGGGACACTGGCGGCAGCGTGTGATTTCCTCGTCTTGGATCTCCTGGATGTTGTCGGTATCGTAATAGATACGCCGGTGCCGGTGGTGGCTGCCTTCCTGGGCCCGGATGTGGCTGCCGATATTGTGTCGGTTGTGCCAGGTTTCCAATACCCGTTCGCCGACGCGCTCGATGTACTGGGTGACCTCGGCACTCTGACGAAAGCGCGACGGGTCGTAGTCCGGCTCCCTCAGGTGCGAGTAGTCCAGGCCGGCCATGGCCAGGATGATGCCCGTGTTGACATAGGGCAGGGCGCCCTCTATGGCGTAACCGCCTTCCAGAACGGCGATATCGGCTTTGAGCAGCCGGGTGAGTTCGGCGTACCCGTGGGCCGAAAAATTCATGTTGGTGATGGGATCGGAATAGTGGTTGTCCTGGCCTGCGGAGTTGACGATCAGCTGGGGTTGGAACTCCTCTAAAATGGGCAAAACCACCGTTTTGATGATATGCAGGAATCCCTCGTCCGATGTGTGGGGCGGCAGGGGGATGTTCAGTGTGGTGCCCGCGGCATTGGGCCCGCCCAGGTCGTTCAGGAATCCGGTCCCCGGATAAAGGGTCCGGCCGTCCTGATGAATGGAGATGAACAGGGTGTCCGGATCGTGCCAGTAAATGTCCTGGGTCCCGTCGCCGTGGTGACAGTCGGTGTCCACGATGGCGACGCGGTCGATACCATAGGCCCGGCGCAGGTACTCGATCATGATGGCCTCGATATTGACGTTGCAAAACCCCCGTGCCCCGTGGACCACCCGATTGGCATGATGCCCGGGCGGCCGCACCAGTGCGAAACCGCGCTCCACGATGCCGTCCATGACGGCCATCCCGATGGTTTTGGCCCCGCCGGCACTGATGAAGTGCGATTCGGTCATCACCGACCACGGATCGGGTACGCAGAAATGAACCCGCTGAATGTCCTTGATGTTGACCAGGTCCGGTTTGTACTCGAAGATGCCGTCGATATCCAGCAGCCCTTCTTCAAACACCTGGTCCTGGGTATAGAGCAGGCGCTCCTCGCGTTCGGGGTGGGTCGGGCTGATGGCCCAGTCGAAGGCCGGAAAGAAAACAAGCCCTGTTTTGTGTTTTGCCTGAAGCATACGGTTTAGTCCATTCGGATCAACCCGGGTTTGATCTGCGCCCGGACGCGGATATTTTTTCCAATGGTATTGAATCCCCGAACCATGTTGAAAGACGATGATTCAACGATTTCCATTTCCAGGTGGTCTTTGTTCGCACCGCGGCGCAGTGCCTTTTCGCGCAGCAGTTTCAATGCGAGTTCCGTTGCATCTTCCAATTCAAAAGAGGAGGAGATGCCGTGCGAAAAATGTTCGCCGGGAGCTGTGGCCAGCCTTTGTGCGGTGTCGGCAAACAGGATCACCTCGCAGGTGGTGCGGGCCAGGGCGCAGCCGATGGCATTGGCCACCTGCCAGTGCGGGACCACCTCGACATCTCCCGGATACAGGGTTTTGAGCTTCGTGGCGAACTGGCTGGCCGGTCCCCCCAGAATCAGCAGATGGTTGGGCCGGATACGGCTGCCCTCCCACAATTCATGCACGGTATAGACCGGCTTGCTGTTGATGGCCGCCACCATTTCATCGGCCGCATCCAGGATTTTCCGGCACGCCAGGGTAAAAATGGCTTCGGCGGCATCTTCAACGGAACCGCCCAGTTTCGCGGCAATCGGGGCAAGGCCTTTTCCCGCCCGGTCGCGATCACCGCCGTCCGCCAGGCCCAAAACGCAGAAGGCATCCGTGGGCGTCGGCGCAGGGCCGCCATAGGCCATGGCACGTCCCAAACGATCCGGTCCGATGGTCAGGCCGCCATCCACCCACCGGACGGCGCTGTCTCCGCCAATACCGATGGATTGGGTCTGCAGGGCGCGGATCAGCGTTTTATAGCTGCCGATTTCAATGCCCAGGGGCGCCAGCAGGGGAACGCCGTCGATCAATACCGCCATGTCCGTGGTGGTGCCGCCGATGTCCAGGACCAGGCTGGTCGCTTCTTTGGGGGCATAGGCAATGGCGCCCATGACGCTGGCCGACGGCCCCGACAGGATGGTTTGTGCAGGGTATCCCAGGCTGGAATCCAGGCTCATATTTCCGCCATCGGGTTTCAGGACGCGGATGGGCATGGAGAGTCCCATTTGGGCCAGGGATTCCCGTACCGCCTTGAAAAAGGCTTTGTGAACCGGGGAAACCGCCGCATTGAGGTATGTGGTGGCGATGCGGCGGGGGAAGTTGAGGTTGCCGGAATACAGGTGCCCCATAAAAACCTGTTCGACATAAGGGGCCAGCAGCTTGGCCATGTTTTTTTCATGCTCGGGGTTGCGAGCGGAGAACTTGGAAACCACACCGGCATAAGCAATACCTTTGGCCTTCAGTTCTTCGCCGATGGCTTTGATCCTGCTGGTGTCCAGGGGTTCGATTTCCCTGCCGCGGTGGTCCATGGCCCCGGTAGTGACATAAAAGTCGCCATTGGTGGCAAAATTTTGCGGGTCGATCCCCGGCCCGGCGGCCACCACCATGCCCACCGGCGGAAGTTTTTGCTGAACCACCAGATTGGTCGCCAGTGTGGTGCTGAGCACCATCCGTTGAATGTGATGGGGATCGACGCCCCGGATAATGGTTTCAAGTCCTTCGATGATGGTCTGGAACAAGTCTTCGTGGTTGGTGGCAACCTTGGCCTTGTTTACGGGGCCGTCTTTGTCTAGTAAGACGACATCGGTATGCGTTCCGCCTGCATCGAGTCCTATGAGCATCCCGAATCCTTGCGTGTTGTGGCTATTGGCAAACAAGGGCCTAAAATACGAAAAACGGGCAGTCTTGTCAATCGCGCTGATGCCTGACCAGCGGTTCTAATTGAACAGGGCACATCAGAAAGCCTATCATGATTAGGAGCCAAGAAGGTGGTTTTTCATCAAGTACAACGCCTTTGAGCAATGGTGAGTAGGATACAAGGATACTGATTCAGGATAAAAAGGGCGCTGATTTTGGGCAATGGCAATGCGATGCATGATTCCCGAAGATCAGGGAATTAATCGCTGGATGAAGGTATTTGGCCAAGTTCTATGGGGCTCGGATTTCTGGCGGATCAGCAACATTGCGTAAAAGATGCTCATAGTCGGCAAAAAGCATGATACGAATGGCCGCGCGCAAGTTGTTCCAATACTCTTGGCGGGAGCTGAATTTTGAACGGCAATACTGGTAGCCGGGATCGCAAAGTTCCAGAATCTGATGGATGAAAAAGGCCAACACGTTGAGGATAAAAAAGTTGTTCGACAAGTGTTGCTTGCCGTGGCCGAAGTTATGCTCCAGGTGATAACCTTGGTTTTTTAGGGTATTAAATGTTTCGTTTTCAATTTTCCAGCGACTACGGCCGGCTTTGACGAGTTCAACGACATTTTGCTTGCTCACCTGCTGATCGGTTACCCAACTATTATGGTAGGTGGCCTTTTCATTCACAATGAGCCAGTACTCAAAAAAATTCACATGATCGGCATTGCGACTGTCGTTCAAAAGCGCATGATTCACCCAGCGGTAATGGTGCCGCCTGCCTTTGTCATCGATCAGTTCCATATGTTCGACGCCGTGCAAGGGCTCAAGTTGTTCAATGCATTGGAACAAGGTTTTGTGGTCCGTGGGTTTTGCCACAAGAATATAGGACATGTTCGATGCTTTTAAGGCATCAATAAACGGTTGATTCGAATAAAGGCCATCGCCGGTGATCATGATTTTCAGCTTGGGGTGGGTCGCGCGGATTTTGCTGACCAGCCTTTTGCCTGCATTGCGTTCACAATCATTTTTAACGTTGCCATCGGCATTGATGATGGGTTCTGGGGCCAGCGGGATGACCTGCCGCATGTCCGGATGAAGCATGACGGCTTGCAAGATCTGATGTGAATAGCGCAGTTTGCTTTTTGCGCCCTTATAGGTCAGACAACTTGGACAATTAATTTTTTCGGAAGAAAAATACTGCGAGCCGTCAATTGCGATAAGATAATGATCGCTTTCCAGTTTATAGGCAAACAGCTGTCTTGCCCGCTGCAGGTGCTGGAACAAAATCGCAAAGCACGGATCGATGAGTTTGGTATCGACGGCATCTAAAGTGTTTCGCATTACAGCGTCACTGGGGATGGCCCTTACATCGAACATGGCCTTTAAGTTGCAGCATTGCATATTGTCTTGCATGCGACGCTGAAAAGAAAGCAGTGAAGGGTCTTGAAAAAACATCATAGCCAAAGCGCTCATCAGGCAATCGTGCAGTTCGAAGCCGACCTTGCCCGATTGCCGGTGATCATTAATCTGGAGGAAAAGCGCGGAGATGGCTTTTCGCTGTGCGCTGAAGCTTAGATGTTTTTTGGTATGCAAGTTGCCCCTACATATTGTTAACCTGCTGTTATTAATATCAATATATAGGGGTAAAGTCTAGTTTTATTTTATATAATGAAATCGTTGGGTTATTGACAAAAAGGGCTATGGCCATCGCGAAAAATTAATTTTCAAAAGCCCTTAGTCCCCGACCAGAAAAGCTGAAGAACCTTCAGTTAGAATTGCTGATGCCTGACGGCAAATTTCGGTGCAAGTGAAAACCTTGCGGGCAGATCGATATGTGTAAAGGGATAACCCTTGTCAAATACCAAAATCCAAGGCTTAAAAGGGGCGGGGGACCTGATTTTGATAAAATAGACCGCAGACATGATTTGATATTTGGGTTTTGATGGCAGGCGTACGCCGGGAACTGCCCGATCATCATATCCGAGGTTGACTCTTTTGCACGAGTTAAGCTATGTAACGAGGTTTACATCAGCAAAGCTCCGGCAGCAATCGGCACGGTTTGAGTGATCGACGTGCACCGGCAAGGAATGAGGATATGATCAACCTGATTCGCGGTTTCAAGGACATTCTGCCCGATGAAGTCACCCTGTGGCAGCGCATCGAGAAAACGGCCGCCGAATTGTTCCAGACATTCGGCTACCACGAGATTCGCATTCCCATCATGGAGAAAACCGAATTGTTCGCCCGCAGTATCGGTGAAGATACCGATATCGTGGAAAAGGAGATGTATACCTTCGCCGATCGTAAGGGCGAATTGCTGACTCTGCGTCCCGAGGCCACCGCTTCGGTGGTGCGCGCCTATATCCAACACAAGCTGTATGCCGCGGACCCGGTTCGCAAATTCTATCTCGTGGGCCCCATGTTCCGTCGGGAGCGCCCCCAGAAAGGGCGCTATCGTCAATTCTACCAGATCAATGTGGAGGCCTTCGGCATTGAATCGCCCTACGTCGATGTGCAGATGATTTTCATGCTGCACACCCTGCTGCACCGGCTGGGGGTCGGCAACACCCGCGCCCATATCAATACCCTGGGCTGTCCCCAGTGCCGGCCGCCATACCGGGAGGCCCTGCTGGCGTTTCTCAAGGGCGTGGAAGACCAGTTGTGCGCGGATTGCCTGCGGCGCAAGGAACGCAATCCGCTCCGGGTCCTGGACTGCAAGGTACCCACCTGCCGCCAGGCCGTCTCCGAGGCGCCCGGACTCATGGATTATCTTTGCGATACCTGTACCGACCATTTCGATACCGTGAGCCGCAGCCTGACGGAACTCCATGTACCCTTTGTCCATGACAAGCGCCTGGTCCGCGGGCTGGATTACTACACGCGCACCACCTTTGAACTGCAGACCGATGCCCTGGGCGCCCAGAGCGCGGTTGCCGGCGGCGGCCGGTATGACGGCCTGGTGGAAGCCCTGGGCGGCCCGGCCACCCCGGCCATCGGCTTCGCCATCGGCTTCGACCGCCTGGTGGAAATCGTCAGCCAGGTGCAACAGGCCGACCAGCCCGGACTGGATCTTTTTATCGCGGCCATTGGTGAAAGTGCCCGGCAGCGTGCGTTTGGCTGGCTTTCGGCCCTTGGCAGCGCCGGGGTTTCCGTGGAGATGGACTATGCCGGGCGCAGCCTGAAATCACAAATGAAGCGTGCCGACCGCCTGTGCGCCGCACGGGTGCTGATTGTCGGCGACGCCGAACTGGAAAGCGGAACCGCCGTATTGCGGGACATGGCCACCAAAGAGCAGAAAGCCATTGCCCTGGCGAATCTGCCGGAGAACCTCCGGCAGCAATTGAAATGATTGCCTAGAATACAAGAATGCCGACCGCGCGCAATTCCGGGCGGTCCCATGTGAAAGGAGAAAGGCCGGTGGCTGATATATTGGGAGATATGCGCAGGACCCATCATTGCAAAGCGCTGGGCGCCGACGATGTCGGCCGGGAAGTTGTGTTGATGGGATGGGTGCTGCGTCGCCGCGATCATGGCGGCGTCATATTCATAGACCTTCGGGACCGGGAGGGGATCACCCAGGTGGTGTTCAACCCCGAGATCCACGGCGAAGTGCACACCAAGGCCCACACCCTGCGCAACGAATACGTCATCGGCGTCCGCGGCAAGGTGGAGCCGCGGCCCGAAGGCATGGTCAACCCCGGCCTGGCCACCGGCGCCATCGAGGTCATGGTCAGTGAACTACGGATATTCAATCCGTCGGAAACGCCGCCGTTCATGATCGAGGACAATGTGGAAGTGTCCGAGACCATCCGGCTGAAAAACCGCCACCTGGACCTGCGCCGGCCCCATCTGCAGCGCAACATCATCCTGCGCCACCAGGCCTCGGCGGCCGTCCGCGACTATCTCAACACCAACGGGTTCCTGGATATCGAAACTCCTTTTCTGACCCGCAGCACCCCGGAAGGCGCCCGCGACTACCTGGTGCCCAGCCGGGTCAATCCCGGACAGTTTTACGCCCTGCCGCAGTCGCCCCAGCTGTTCAAGCAAATGCTCATGGTTTCCGGTTTCGATCGCTATTACCAGATCGTGCGCTGTTTCCGGGACGAGGATCTGCGCGCCGACCGCCAGCCCGAATTCACCCAGGTGGATATGGAACTCTCTTTCGTGGGCGAAGAAGATATCATGGCCGTGGCCGAGGGGCTCATGGCCCACGTGTTCCAGTCGGTGCTGGGGCGTGAACTGAGCCTGCCCTTTGCCCGGTTGACCTATGCCGAGGCCATGGACCGCTTCGGCCTGGACAAGCCCGACACGCGATTCGGCCTGGAACTGAGCAATGTCACCGATATCGTCAAAGGCTCCGGATTCAAGGTCTTTGCCTCCGTGGCCCGGAAGGGCGGCCTGGTCAAGGCCCTCAATGCCAAAGGCTGCATCGATTTTTCCCGCAAGGAGATCGACGACCTCACCGAATTCGTGGCCATTTACAAGGCCAAAGGGTTGGCCTGGATCAAGGTGCGCGAGGACGGCTGGCAGTCGCCCATCGCCAAATTTTTTACCGACGATGAAAAAGCCGCCCTGGCCCGGCGCATCGATATGGCGCCGGGCGATCTGGTCTTTTTCGTGGCCGATGAACCCGGAGTGACCAACGACGCCCTGGGTCATCTGCGCAACCAGTTGGGCGAAAAGCTTGGAATGATTGATAAAAAGGCGTTCAACTTCGTCTGGGTCACCCATTTTCCCATGTTCGAATACGACGCGGACGAAAAGCGCTATGAGGCCCTGCACCACCCGTTTACCGCCCCCTTGGAGCAAGATTACGACCTGCTGTCCAGTGACCCGGCGGCCGTACGGTCAAGGGCCTACGACCTGGTGCTCAACGGATTCGAAATCGGCGGCGGCAGCATCCGTATCCACGACAACGACCTGCAGGCCAAAATTTTTGAACTGCTCAGCATGACCCCCGAAACCTACCAAAACAAATTCGGGTTCCTGCTCGAGGCCCTGAGAACCGGCGCCCCGCCCCATGGCGGCATCGCCTTCGGGTTCGATCGTCTGGTGATGCTCCTGTGCGGTGAAAGCTCCATCCGCGACGTCATCGCCTTTCCCAAGACCCAGAAAGCCGCCTGCCTGCTTACCAGCGCACCATCGGAAGCGGCCAAGGCCCAGTTGGACGAGCTCTCCCTGCGAATCAAGGCAGCCGCCCAGCTCGCCGAGAGTTAGGGTCCGGACCGGCAATGCAAATCGGAAAGGGGCCTCATTTTTGCTTGACTTTTCAGGGGGGCTCTACTAAATAGCCAATTTTCGCGGTACGGAAATGCATCGCGAAACCCGATCCCCAGTAGCTCAGTCGGCAGAGCAGGTGGCTGTTAACCACCGTGTCCGTGGTTCGAGTCCGCGCTGGGGAGCCAACAAAATCAAGGGCTTAGCGATCTTCGACGCTAAGCCCTTTTTTAATACCCACCACTATACCCACCACGGCCGAGACAATTTTTATGTGCAAACCAACTATCAAATATTGAGTTTCGGCGTCTGATTTTACAAATGTATCGCAATTCCAGGGTTAAGGTACCTCTTGAGGAGGGGGGTGACCTCATAAGACTTTTCGAATCGCCAACATATTCTAAGTGAAATTAGAATTTCTGGATACCCACCCAACGCTATGATGGTCCCTGGAAGGAATTAGTGTTGTACAACAACGTTTCGAGGCAAAAATTTCCACACCCCCTGACTTATAATCGAAGTTTCATTGATTGGGTTGGATCAATAGGACACGGAATGGCCAAAAGGTCTTGGTGCTCTCCCAAAAGGGGCAGCCATAGACCAGATAGTCTGAAAAAAGAGGATAAACTGATCTAAAACTCTCTTTTTTCAGGTACCTGGGCACCAAACGCCCTTTTTAAAATGCCATCGAATTATCTTGCATCAAAACGCAAGACCTATAGCGAATCGGCTTGGGATGCGCAGAAAAGTCGGTTGTCGGCCCCCTGTATTTATACGCGTTGCAGAATAAAAATACATTATATAACAGAATCTTATGCGAAAAAATGCTCCGATATCGGCCCCTTTGTTTTATCCACTTTGTATGCCTGCAAACCGGATAATTCAGAAAGTCTTATCCAGTTGTAACTGACCAATATGAATGTAAAAATTATTGCAAACAAGATACAAGGGCGATAATTTTGAAACCAGATTTTCTCCAGTTCTTTATTTTATTTATTACATATAGCGGGGTAATTTACCCAGTTGGCTCGCTCCAATCGTGCAGTTTGACGTCACCAATGCGAAATGCACCGAAAATGCTATAAATTGGACCGCCCCATTATCTCAAATATAGCGGTTCTACGATAAGCTTTTACTTTTTCTTGCCACATCTACTTTTTGCACGAGAGGATACAATAACATCTTTCTTTGCTTGGCTGATTAGACTCAATAAAATCCCTTCTGAAAAAACCGTTTAATATCGCTTCGCTGGCCGAGATTGAACGTCAAGTGTTGCAATAAAATAAAAAATAATTTCAAGTAAAGTGCTGATTCCGACCTATGATTAGATAAAATTGCACCAAATGGCAGCTACGCTACTTTTGTGCCTATTACCATTGAGCCCATCCCAATTCACACAAAATTGTTCCAACACAATTAATCGCTAATTCTGCATCCTGTTCAGTAATAGGCCGCAAATTTCGTCTTTCCATCTCAGACGGTTTCGCTCGAGCATGAAAAATTCTAACAATATCGGCAGCATTTTCAGCGATTAGCTTTCTCTTGTCTTTGCCAGAATTTCGGACTTTTTTTATTAAATCATTTAAATCTAAATCAAAACGCCCAATGTTTTCTTTTTCAACATAGGCCCCTAACATAGCAGCTGCAGCGTCCCGAGCACGATCAATAATTGAAATCGGACTTGCCTTATGAACTTCGTTTGAAAATAAAATTAAGGAATTCGTCACAGCAGTCCTTCGTTTATCTGGTATATCTCCTTCGTTGAGATTAGGTATGATGCCGAAAGTTGGTCGGGATTTTAGAGTGACAAGATCCTCATTTGTTGCAATTGTTTCGACATTTATTATAGAGCAGATAGAATGTGCGTCATCATGGCCAAGAAACACCAATTTTTCTTTAATCTCAGATCTTTTTACTACACTAAAAAATTGAAAAGTAGAATAAGTATATAGCATTTTTTTTAGTTCGTTTAGTCCATCATATCTTCTTTCCTGAATTAAAATGGGATGAGGTTGCACAAACCATTGATTTGGTTGCTGACCATCTCTCTTATAAAAACGACCTCTACGAGTTCTGCTTACTGGATCAAAACCTTCTTCCCTAAATAAATATTTAATGGAGAACCGATCAGACCTAATTGGCAAATCGTAATTTTTTTCAAAAAATGAGATAAAGGTTGCAGGAGAAAGTATTGGAGACGGCCATAAGCCATAACCATACCCCGAATAACCTTCATAAACCAGTCTGTTGTCCTCTCTAATCCCTAATGCTTTGCTCAAAAATCCTCCTCGTGTTGCTCTCAAGCCAACTTTTCCGGTCTGATAAACAAATATTCACTCTGATCTTTGCCGTAGTCAGCATATCATTGCCGTTTACTCCCAAAACCCTTGGGGGACCAAACCGAGGCTGTTAATGGACTCGTAAACCGACTCCAGTGCTTCATGGACCTGGAGGACTTCGCGATAGTCCCAGTATTTCAGCTTTTCTTTTAGATCGGAGACTCCTGTGGCGTGCCGCTTAATAGTTTCAATTTGAATTACATCGGTGACTGCGACAATACCTTGAACAGCGGGGTTATTTCGAGCTTTCAGCAAGTTCATTAGAAGGCTGTCGATGGAACCTTTAGTTTGAACTTCGAACACGTAAATAACCCGGCCCATATTGCCGATAGTGGCTTCCCAAATGGCGTCCACCTTGGAACCTTCCGACACTTTCACTTCAGTCTTGCTATTAAAACCAAGCCAACGACCAATGGCTTCCAGCTTGTCTCGGATTTCATTATGGATGAATTCGGAGGTTTTGTTGTCCTTCTGTTCGATGGCATCTGGTTTATCGATAATCCCGCTCTTTTTATGGATTTGGCTCAAATTTTCTTCGAACTGAAGTTCGTGCCAGATAAAATAGTCCACTGATAGGAGCGTGGTGTCAGCCATGCCATTGGCGATCATCGCATCAGCGATGACCTGAGCTTCCCGGCAGATTTCTGTATATTTTTCCCCATTCAATTGGTAGTCATACCTTGGCAGATTCTGAACACCAAGATACTGGAAGCCGACATAGGCCCGGCGGTTCCAGAGTGCACATTTATCGGGATGGACATGACATAATATTTCACTCATCATGGCAGGGCCTATCCCCTTGATGTTGGATCTGAATCGATCCCAGCGCTTTTCTATGGGCTCTTCACCCCACAATAGTCTGGAGAGTTCAATCTTAATCTTTTGAAAGGTGTTATTGGCGATCAACTTGTCCACGACATACTTTTTATTCCCCCAAATCAACATAGCCCAGAGTTTGGCCATAAACTCGTAAAACTGTTCCTCTGTCATGGCGGCTATCTTTTCGGAAGTCCAGCTTTTATAATAGGCCGCCCGCTCAGATCGTTCTGATTTGTCTTGATCGAAGACTGTTTCATCGGCATCGATTTTTTTATTGTATTCAATGATATATTTTTGGAGCAGCTCTTTTTTCATGTAGTCGCCCTTTGTAAAACTTTCATATGCCGGACGTGGGGTACCACGAACCTTCGCGTGGAAAGATACTGAAAGCACCAGCAGTAATATTTAACCCATTGAATTCATAAGGTGCCATTTTAGACTTTCTTGCAATCCCTATATTCATTCTTATCATCTTAGTTTTTCCAAGGGGTTAAACCCGTAACGATCTTTTTTTTGAGGTAGTTTCTATTTAAATCTTTTTCATTCTTATCCATGGCTCTCTGGAGTTTGTGCTTGTTGAGTTGGACATGAGCCATCTTTTGCGAGAATAGAGCTCCACCGTCTGTGGCATCATTATTGTCCGCCATCCATATCCAAGCACGGCGGTCTGCCGAATGCATAAATAGTATCCATGAGGCATAAGCGGCATCTGGATCATCTGCCTTCAAGTAGTTACACCACCAATGGTGTGCGCAGGCTTCTCGATATCTAAATCGTGCAGCCCAGTATCGAAGCTCTTCATAGGTAGTTTTAATCTCGTGATCTGGCCATGCCCCACGAATGGGCAAATTATTATGAGATTGGAAACCTTCAAGTACCAAACCCCGTTTACGTCGCCATGCAAGTGAAGACGCTTTATCCCCCTCAATGATACCCAACAGCCAATCGGACTTTCCATTGCAGTTTGCAGCTATAGCGATATTCAGCAATTCTTGGTCTGTGTGGCACCGATCAAGTCCTACAAGTTCATCACGTAGCTCGGCTATCTCTGGCGAATCCGGCGCTCTAAAGACGATATGGACTGCCTCATTGACGCTAGCCGATCCAATAAACTCCGTTCTTAATGATCGGTGTATGCTTCGCCATAGCCTTACGCCGCGAGGTGGGTCATAGTCCAGCAATGCCTCACAAATAGCTAGATAGGCCGCTTCAGAAAGTCCAACTCGGCGAGTAAAATCGTCATTTAATTGTTCAAACTCCTCGATCCAACTGTCTATAAATTCAGGCAAGTTGGTCAAAACAGGCTTTAGGTCTTTGGCATCCACATTGGTAAGATAGAGGCTTGCTCCACTCTGCCTCGCTGTATCGATTCGTTGCTTGGCGATGGTCACCGCTCGCTTATACGCTTCAAGCCTAGCCTCTGAGTCCATCACTGCCCTGATCGCAGCGACAGGATCGTCGGTATGTACATCTGATGATTCTAACGCTACAGAAATGCAAAAGCGGCCATCTGGCTCTCCCCCGGAACGGTCCACCGAAATTTGTGATCCTGGATCTGGAACTTCAAGTGTGTTTGCAAATAAAATATGTCCGAAGACAGTAGCTGCCATTCTAACTTCGGCAGGTTTAGAGCCCCTTTTCCTTACAGCTTCAAGTAATCGCCAAGGTGCCAGCCGCGGCGCTAAATCTCGGAATGGAGCTGCAATTGATCCCTCGATAAGCGCTCCACTTCCATAGTGGTTGACCCAATAATCCTTATCCGACGACCATGACCAGTTCTGTTCAATAAGTTCTCGCCCAAACCTTGATGCATCAGACCTTGTTAAGGCCCGAAAGGCAAACCCTTGAAATTCCTCCGCCGCGCTAAAAGCCATATCAATCAGCCACTTTCGAGTTACATCGTCGAAGAGGATTTTGTATTGCGATAATAAAATTAATAGCACACGCTGTTGCTCTACTGTTCCTGAACTGAATCTGGTGACCAGTATGTCTGATTCTTGAGGTGTTATTGGTTTCAAAATATTGATAAAATCTATATAGATATCCTTCAATCCCGAAGTGATGATGATTTCCGCTTGGTTGAAACCATCGCAGTTTAAAAGCTCAAGAAAAAGCAATCTGCTCGCGGAAAATGACTCATTATCATTTGCGTCTTCGCTATTCCTCAGCCTCAAAGACCGAGCGGCCTCGGCCTCATCGTCATCCGTTAAAATTAAATGGTCGGTGGCATGAATTGCGCTCCAATACCGGGCGTTTGACGGACATGTATGAAAACCTTTTATTATACAGCGTGCAAGACTTGCTAAAATATCTGGCGCACACCTAGCAAGAATCGGTTCCAATTCCTCAAAGTTATGTTCCTCAATCGTCAAACCACGATTGCGGTAAAGCTTTTCGACATCAATACCTGCCGCCAACTTGCGAACTTCAGAGATGAACTCGGATGAACATTCAAAGCTTGGATCGAGCCACAATTCCCTGCATCTCTCGCCCCTATATAATACCGAAAGAGTTTTATCACTTAGCGTCTGCTGTGCATGACGGCGTTCCAAAGCGAAAAGGCTCCGCGCTGGATGAGATAAGTAATCTTTTTCGTAAGTTAGCCAGCGATCCAGCCCTGGGTCGGTTTCCCTAGCTCGAATTTCGTCCCTTTCTTGACCTGTCAGCCAAAGCAACAGTGATGCTGTGCGATCTGCTAAAGCTGGATTAATGCCAGGTTCAGGGATTCTACTGCGAACTGCGTTTGCAGCATCACGTAGCGCAACAGCCGTGTCCTCCGGATCAACCTCGTTTAGCAGGCATAACCATTTTAGACTTTGCCAACTTTCAATGTGACCAACTATGGCCATGGAAACAGCTGCAGCTTCGAAGACAGGCATAGCACCAGCCAAGGGGAATCCTCTTAAAATCGGGGCTACAGCCGAAGCCGGATCTCCGTAATCCTTGTCGACGAACTCCAACTGAACCCCCATCACCTGGATTGGCACAGAAGCATCGATACCAACTCGCTCAATAAAACGCTGCGATCGCTTTTTTTCTTGTTCTTCACTTGTGCGTCGCCAAGAATCAAGTTGTCGCGAGACAACGCAATACCAAAGACGCATTCTATCCAGAATAGTGGTGAGTGCTTGTTCATCTTGACGATCAATTACCCCCAGCGCATTGATCGCACAATTGCGTGCGGAAGCATGTGCGCGTTGATTCGAATGCTCAATAGTATCTAAAAGTGCTTCGGTCAAATTCGAAGCCAGGGCCAGCACCTCTTGACGATGGGCATCTGGTATATTTTGGGATTGCAACCAAGCTGTCACGAGAGCTCCACCAGTATTCGAACCCATTGCTGGGCTGCATTCGATAAAAATTGATACAGCAGCACGCAGGACTTCCGCGCGTTCATCAAGCCCATCGATCGGATCAAGCCAACGGGTGAGCTCAGCGTAAATTGCATCGAATGTGGCTGGGACAGTCTGCTCAAGCTGATTTAGCAGCGCCGCTCCGAGTGCATGTGCCACTATAGTTGGCGTAAGTTGGTAGTCTGTGCTGGGAATTCGTGTCACGAAATGGCTATCAACAATATCGCTCAACCGGGCATACACCTCTGACTCTGTAAGATCGGGTCGATTTGCAGTTTCGCTAAGATCCTTCAAAGAATACTTCTGAATCCCAGCTTGAAGCCTAATTGCGATTTCTGCCAACCACTCTCGCCAGTCACTTTCGCTAAACGAGCGTTCTGCGCGGTTGCCGAAACTGTCGCGTCCATATTCCCAAAGCAGACGATGAACTGTTACTTTACCCGCATCAATTAGCCTGTCTCGAAGGCTGATTACCAATCCGAATAGTCTTGGCGTCTGCGCAAGCTGAATAAGATCAGGGTGAAGATCGGATCTGGTCAAGCCCTCAAAAGCCAACATTTGGTCGAATTCGCCGCTGGGTGCTAAATCGAAGGCGTCGACCTGCGCTTCGGTAGCAGTTTTTATTAAACCTCGCAGTTTGCTAAGCTTATATTCATAAAAAAAGGAGCGGGTGCTGATAATTGTGCGAATTCGCCCTGCGAAGGCTGGTCCCTGGAGTACCTTAAGAACAGCGAGCCAAGAGATCGACGGTTCCTGATTTAGGCCATCAAAAAACACAGTCAAAACCAGTCCTTCATTTTCTGGCCGTTTCAGCAAGTTGTCCAGTCGATGTAACCAGTGGTTACGATCACGCACCCTGGTAAGTTCGTATAACCTGTCAGCAAAAAACTGTTTAAGTGAAGCTTCGGATGTACCTCTAATCCCTGGTACCGCTGATGATGGGACTAACAATACGATTGGCATTTTCTCTTGCTGATCAACCAACCAATCTAAAGCAGCCCATGTTTTGCCAGCACCTTCCTTTCCGACAATTGCAATTGGAGCGTCCTCTTTCGCATCACCATCCCACCAACGCTCAAATGCATCATAAACACTTCGCCGCCTAATCCTTTTTTCACGTGCACCGCCCGCAGCATTCTGTCCAAGGACTGCATTTGATACACGAGGCAAATCCCATATGTCTTGCAACCTTTTTAGGGATGCTGCTCGAAGCTCGTGAAATCCTAAGCACCATGCTTGTAAGTCTCTCCTGATACGATCAACGGTTTCACCGCAAATCGGATTTAACACACGAGCAAGTTCCCCGGCTTTTGGTGAGAAAATGTCCGCAACAAGATCCGGTGCAAAAGCACAAAGAGCTGCAAGATCACTCAAGGGGCCAGGTTTCCAATCAAGGATAACAATGGGCAGTCCAGAGTTTGCACCTTTTGACATCAAAACTTGCTCTGTTTGCTCGGGAACCTCCCGAGTGGTAACCAGAATCCAACCCTCTAGTGTTGGGTCAAACCTCAAAGCGTCATCTATTTCTCCTTGGAGTTCACGATCGCTGAGATTTGTAGTGTCTGCATATTTTTTGCATTCTATTCGCAGATGACGACCTTGTCGGCCAGCCGAGCCAGCATCGGCGCCATGTTGAAAGCCAGATTTTGATACGGCCACCCTGACACCTATCAAACGGCCGATTAGTGCAGCTGCTAAGCATTCGAGTTTTGAAGCGTCTTTTTCTTTCTGAAGCACATTTCTAAGCGCATTCTGATTTTTTACGTCGCAACTTTGAATCATAGGGTGCCACCCAAATAGTTACACAAAAATAGGGGTTTAGTTAGATATAGGAATTTCGATTGAATTTTCATATTATTCTAACACTACCCTGACTCTGCTATCTTAATCTGCCATGGTTTGTCCGACGATAGATCAGGGTAGCGCGGTTCACAGAGAAATATTCTAATACCGGGTCAAAGCCGCCTCAAACAATGCGAACTCAACGGGCTTACACGCATTCGCAATTATGTCAAACGCGAGCTCACAAATGACGCGACTGTTTTCGCGTGCGCCACGCAACTGATCCAACATCCAAATATGGAACGCCGGATCTTTGCGCATCGATGGCGCGAGCAGCTTAGCTATCGCTATTCGGAGATTAAGCTCTGTGACATTTTGAAGGTTAGCAAACACCAGGTTCCGACACTCCTGATCCGTTTGAAGTCGATTGCGCACCGCAGTTATTCCATCCCGCGCCTCTCCGAAATGGCTCCGCATGAGCTTATCTGGATAGCTCAAAAGATACCTTGCCATAAGGGAAGCATCTGCATTGAATGCGAACAACCAAGCTGCAAAGGGCTCAGCACCCTCGATAAGTGTAGGCAAATTCCCAGTGGCCTCAGCGATCGGTGGTGCATCTGGCCATCCTTGACAAAGTGCAACTAAGGCAACGTCACGAATCAAGGATGACATAGATAGTGAGAGCATTTCCTGGCTGACAGCTTCATCGCTGCAGAAATGTTCTGTGAGGTAAGAAGCCATTGCAGCGTAAGCAGCTCTTTCCAAAACCATAAATGACTTCTGCTGCGAAATGAACTGTAGCCGACCCAAGAACAAGTCGCGCAAGAGAGCGCTACGACCATGCAGTGCGATCAAAGCCTGGACTTGCTCGACCTGCAATTGTTTCCCAGTGCGTACCGCACTTTCAAACAAATGTGTTTGGCTGAATGCGTGAGCACCTTTCCCCGCCTTCGCAAGTTCGTTGGCGATAATCGGTGAATGATCGAATAGTTCCCATATGTCAGGTACAGCCTCGGCCAAAACTTCCCAATATTCCACCACAGTCGCAACGAACTCCCAATTTTTCCTTGTTTTTGAGTATATGCTAAACTGGAGTGGGCGGCCATCCTCTTGCTGCATAGTCAGTAGGTCAACTCTGCCCAATTCCAGTAAAGCAGCGGCAGCTGCTTGCTGTTGGTGTCTTTCCAGCAAAGACCCGGTGAGGTCCTCAATGAGGACTTGCACCAGATCCTGAACCTTACTGCCATCCCGTACTCGGGCGCGTGCATACGCACGCGCAGCAACTATACGCGCTTCGCCTTCCGGCTCATTTCTGAATTCCGCGGTGATGGCAACAGCAGCCGGCACACCTCTCCGAACCAAAGGCTCGAGGGCGCGAGCGAATTCAACCCGTAAATCCTTATGCAGCACACGCATGGTGCTATCGAGGAGGGGACGTATTTCAGGATCGCTTCCATAAACCTGGTATAGCGGTGAAATCGACGTATGCTCGCTGTAGATGGTCGATTTCACCAACTGGCGTATCAGCGGATGCTCTGGCCAGATATTCACAATAACGTGGTGGCCCAGCCGCCAATAGTGGCCACCCTTATCGTTGGCGAGCCTCGCTTCAACCAGCGGCCATAGGTCTGGTGAGTCTCGCCCTTCCTTTATCACAAGAATCTCCAAAGCTGAACACGACTCGAAAACGTGGGCGTCGCGCAAAATGTTTCGGAGCATCGTGCTAAGCTCTTTTGGGTCAGAGACGATGTCCGGTAACCAGCGTACCGCCCACGAACGTTGCTGCTCGTCACTTATATAGTCAGCAAGGGCCGCATAGACTTCGGTATCGTCCCCTCCAGACATCTCAAAAAGCGTAGAAATAATCCATGAGGGATGCCATTCACCACGTCGCAACCTCAACCAGTCGAGCAAAGCCTGTTGGCACTTTGGCGTTCCCCCCAATTGAGCGATGATAGCAATATCTAAAGGCGAATGGTGGGTCTTTGCATTCTTGTCCAACCAGGCTTCGGCTGCTGGGACCAGCAATGGGTGCTTGCTGAATCCGTCTATGAGAGCTTCGTGAACATCGGAAATACTTACCTCTAGATTGTGACGATCCTCCTTCGCCAGGAGGTCGGCCAGTATTCGAGCCACAGCATCATCTCCGGGGCATCCATGAAGCAGATACTCAATTGCGGGTTTGAATGCCCAAGATTTGGGATATCCGATACCACGGATGCGCTCTAATGCGCTACGCATGAGCTGAGGATTATACGGCCAGCCTGTCGCCAATGCCGTCACAATATCTTTATCCCAAGGCCACAACCCCCCACCCTCACGGCAGAAATCCACGAGCGCATCTCGGACTTCATGTGAGCGTTCACCTTGGTTGAAACGGGCCAAGATTGCCACGTGTCGGAGCTCCTTCGCTGGCGCTGAGCTCGCAGCTTGTAGGAGCGAAGAAAGGGCCGTGTGTGTCGGCCATCCTGTCGCAAACGCGTGTAACACCGCTCCCATCAGTTCAGGCTCCGCTGGACCCCTTAAGATTCCGAGCAACTCGTCGGCTAATTCCGGGGACTTTTCCGCGAAGGACGCTAAGGCCTCGGCAATGCTTCGGTAGTCATAGCTGCTGTCGCAATTATGCAGGGCGAGGCGTAGGTCAGAAAGCGTCTCGGCTGTAGGTTGCTTTGCCGCAGCTGTGGGAACGTCATGTAGCCACTCAACCCGGCCGGGGAACCACCGTGCCGCGCGGGCTGCTATCAAGGCAGCCACCTGTTCGGACTCAAATCCTGCTGCTACTTTTTGGACCAACGAGCGGCGCAGAGGCATCCATCGCCCGCATTCGATCCACGAAAAAACCTGCGATAGCAATTCGCAGACCTTCGCTCGTGAGCAGTTGATCCCGGCTACAGCAACGCGAGTGAGAAGGATTTGTTGTAAAGGTTCTTCAAGATAATCTGCCACGGGTTTGCGAAGTTCATCTATCAACCCGTCGACGTCGTCTTGCCGCTCGAGAAGTTGCAGCAGAGTCAAGGTTACTTCATGCCAAGGAGCCTTACGTCCAGTGTCCTCGCAGTAACTCTTTACCTGTTCGAGTGAAAGTCGTGAGAGGTGCTTTGCCGCTAGATACTCTTGGAAGATCCGGTGCAACAGCCCGACGTGATTTTCCTGTGGAGCCACCAAAACCCCGAACTCGTGTTGGCCCAGTTCAAGAACGCGAGCGGCCCAATCATCGGCCTCACTTGCGGGTAGTTGAAAATAGGTGCGAAAGTATTCGTTCAAAAGTTGCGCCGCACGCTCATTTGAAAGGACGATGGAGTTGGGTTCCTGGTGAATGCAATAGGCGAGATACTCAATTCCGTGCCGGATACGTCGTGAACGCGCCATCGATTGATCGACGCGCTGCATTGCTGCTTGAGCGCGCCGGCGGGGCTGGTCTTCCAACAAAGCCTTTATGAGTTCCTCAAGCGCGGAAAGCCTACTACGCGGTAGCACACGCCCAGTAAGTCGCAGATAAATCATGACTGAAAGCAGCAACGGAATGCCGCCCAATTCGAACAAAGTCGTTTCTTCAGAAAGATCGTCTGTGAACTCTGTGGCGTCGCGCGTGATCGCTTGCTCCAATGCGATGGGATCTAATGTCGCCTCAGCTTTATGAAAGTGCCTGAACCAGTAGCTCGCGAACTCACGCTGCTGATCGATGGTAAGTGGAAGAAGATTCGCGCATTTCCAATCGGGGCCAAAGTCGCTGATTCGCTCAAAACCCAGCGGGCGACCCGTCGCAACCAGAGGCAACCGTCGAGTCTGGACATAGGTAGTCAACGCCGTAAGGGCTGTCACGGCCGCCTCGCGATTCTGCCACTCATCGAGGCCGTCCACGAGCAAGAGCAGACGTTCATCCTCTATCATTTCCTCAAGCAGTGTCAATACATCATTCCTAGCCCCTATCACCAACAGCCACGCCTTGAGAGCGCCCTCAACTGTGGGGGTCCCATTTTCTGCGAAATGACTGGTTAAGAATCCGAACGGAAGAAGCAAAGGCAGCCGCTGCCCCCAGGATTCGGCAAGTGCTGGGAATCGGCCACTATCTGCCAGAAGGGAGTGGATGACAACGCGCAGAGCTGCACTTTTACCAAAGCCAGCGCCGCCGAGCAAGACTAAGCGACCACTCGTCGCCAGTCCTGCCGATAATGTAAGCTTCGTCCGAATTTCGCGTTTGCGAAATCCAGCACCCGACACCCCTTGGACGGCATCCTGCGCGCCGCTCTCTGGCTGAGCGGTTGGAACTTGTCCTTGCTCAATAATGGATTCGACGAGTTCAATGACTGGTTCCACATAGCGCTCAAAGACCTGCACTGGAGGTACAGCGCCGCGGAATACCGGGGCTGCCGCCGGGATGCCACCATCGACTGTCCGGAAATGAGTCGCATATAGGGTCTGGACGAAACGACGAGCATTGAGTTTTTGTTCTCGATTGAGTTTGCGTCCAGACAGCCTCACCCTTGCCGCAGGTCCGTTAAAGGCCTCTACCCAAGAACGGCCGAAGAAGTCGTCGACTAAATCGGGATGCTCTTTCAGCATTAGCGAGAGTCCATCCCGATCCAAAGGCTCAAAAGTGATGTTTACGGCATCGCATCGTATTCGCTGCCTTTCGATTTCTTCAGCCAGTCCTGTAGCGTTCAAACTAGGTGCAACGGCTAGCCGAAATAACTTGGTTCGACCTGCCCAATCACCCTCCAAGAACTTCGTAACTGCCTTCTTGATATCGGAACTTTTTAACTCCTGGTACCGTTTGCACTGCCACGTCGCATAGTCTCCAGTTGCGCGCCGGACATACAGGTCGATCCCTTCTTGGGCTTGACCGCGTTCACCATAGAGCCTAGCGTCCTCGACGTTACCACTGCGATGCGCGAGTCGAAAGCAGAGCCGCTCAAAGTTTTCCCAAGTAAGACTGCCCAAAGGCAGCGTTTGTTCGCGGGTTATCGTTGGAGGCGCAATAGCCGATGCATCTACATCATACCACAGAGAAGCTATTTCCATGTTTGCCTCCTGCTATTTCCTCAAAATTCCAGATACTTCTAACTATGCCTCGCAAGGTGGTGGTAATTGTGCTGCAACCAAGCGAACTTGGTGTTGCCAACAATTGGCACCAAACCCGCTCGAATACTCTTGACTCATAGAGTGGTATTTTCTCTTTTTTTATAGATTCGCTAAGAATCTTTGATCAAAGGTCCTGCGTGTTTATAAAGTGTGCTTTTAGCTATCCCAAGCCGATCGCAAATCTGTTTTATCGACAAGGTTTTATCAGCCATCAAGGCTCGCGCCATCAATTTGGTTTCTTCTGGAACTGGTGGCCGTCCGCCTTTGCGGCCCCGGGCCCTAGCTGATTTAAGGCCAGCCTGAACCCGTTCCCGAATTAAATCCCGCTCAAATTCAGCAAGCGCACCAAATAGATGAAAAATCAAGCGGCCGCCAGCTGTGGTGGTGTTAATTTTTTCCGTCAAGGATTGAAACCCTACTCCTTTTTCTTCAAGCTTTTGGATCATCTCGATTAGATGGGACATCGAGCGCCCCATACGATCAAGTTTCCAGACCACAAGTATATCACCCTTGCGGCTAAACGAAATCGCTTTGTCCAGGCCTGGTCGTTGGGTCCGAGCGCCGCTAGCGATATCGGTAAATAGTTTTTCGCAGCCCGCTTCTGACAGGGCATCTGTCTGGGGATTCAAGCTCTGATTGGTCGTCGACACACGAGCGTAGCCAATTTTCATGGTACACCAACCTGCCTTTAGGGGGCAATTTGTAGAATTTGAATTATGGATGGATTTATAGACCAAAATTGACGATTTTGCCACATATTTTTGAGCCAGTGGCGAAAGGTCCATAAATCATGTGTTTTATGGACGGCCAAACTGTTGTTATTTACAGGATGCTCGTATGGCCATTATCGGCTTATTGGGAAGTCCTAAAGTAACCTTTACTGAAGCCGATTTTGCGTACGGGTATTGTAACCACAACATTAGGAATGCCTATATTTTTTCTGAAAATCAGCCATTCCCAACAATTGCGTGAATCAAGGTATGTGCTGATAATCCCAAGGTTTCACCACACTCCTTTGTTCTATTAAAGGCCATTCTAAACAAATGGCGGCTATCGATACAATTCACAATAAAGCAGGCCGGCACTAATTGTTTTGAGAGATGCAAGAATTATTAAGTTTTACTTTCGTGGAGTCTTTTTTGATTGCTTTCTGATTGATTAAGCCAAAGGTCATTTCTTTCAATCGGGTCATAATATTTCAATTTCCCGTTTACCAAAATCTTAGGAGCCATGCGGATCTCATCCCTTCCACAACGCATCAATCTGTCCATGCTCATCACCCATCCTTTCGCAAAACCAAAGCGGGCAATGGCCTGTCGACTGTATTCTGAACATGAGGGATACATGGGACACTCACCGCGCCGGATTGCTCGAAGGTGATTCAACGGTCCCCTGTAGAAGCTTATAATCCCTTCATAGAAAGAAACATCGGTTGTATTCGGTTCTGCTTGATGCTGTGCAGTGTGGGCGCAAGCATACAAGGGCAGCGCAAAAAATAGCAAAAGCATGCCTGATTTTACGATAGACTTAGTTTTCCTCTGCTCGGGATGGGTGGCGTTCGGAATTGAATCTGTCTCAAGTCGGGAGCGCCGCCGCCTCCGAAAAAAACCTGTTTCGGCGGCTAAAAACCCAGCTACAATTCCCATTCCTGCGGCTCCCGCCGGGCAAGCGGGCTGACCGCAGCACGGACAAATTGAGGTGCTGGTGAACAGCCCAAAATATGCTGCCCATGGCAGCAGCAACCGATTCATCGTTACTATCAGGCGTCTGATGCATTGCCGCGCCATGGTTCCCACGTCCTATCAATTTATTGTCTTTTAATTCCCATCTCCTTGCCACAGCACATCAGGGGAACGTTGCAGGCGTCCTCTGATCCAGAACTACAGGCACAAGCTTTTTTTACCATTAATTCCAAACCGCAGGTATCGCAATAAAACAGATCACCTTCTTTCATGTCACAACAATTTGCCATGGAGAAACCTCCTTTGGTTGTTATTCTTTGACGATCGATTACCCTTTACAGCGCTTTTCATTTCGTTCTACGTTTTTCGCAATTTTTGCAGATCCCGTCAATACGGATTTCTATTTTATCAATTCGGCCGGGATATGTTTTCCACAAAGGTTCGGTGTCAATAACTATACTCTCCGGGCTTAAACAATCCATTTGTCCGCAAATTTTACCCAAGATAGGAGCCCGGTGCGGTAGTTCCGCACGTCGGGATCTGTGCGGGGGGGCCGCCTGAAAGGGCGGTCTCTACCGCGACCATAATTAATGATGTCGCACATGTGACAGATACGGTCACACCTGACGAAGACTGGAGCCTTTCAGAGAACCGAAAAAAATAATTGAGATACTTTTTTTAGCATTATTATTGTTTCATTTATTTTTTTTGTATCGCTACCATGTGAATGTAGAATTGAAAGGCCGCGCAAAGTTGAGTGGATAAGCTCAAGTAACATCAAAATGTTTTTATTCTGATCTTCGGTTTGTTTTATGTTTTTATGCCAAATATCATGCATAAAACGAACAAAATCATTTGTAAGTTCAGAAATTATTTTGTGGTATTCATCACCAGGTCTAGTGGAAAGTCGTAATTCTAAAATTGCCTTAAAGGAAGGTCTCTTGTATGTATCCCATAAGGCATCTATATATTCAGAGATACGATTACTCATTGAATTATTATCAAGGCAAACTTTGGAGAGCCGTTTTTTCATACTATTAAACTCCTTCTTAATAGCAGCGGATATAACGGATTCTTTATTAGGAAAGTGATGTTGCACCGCTCCCCAAGATAACCCTGCGCTCCTGGAAATCCGAGCAAGAGTAGTGCCTTTTAGTCCATACTCACATAGACATTCAATTGTTGCTTCTAATACCTTTGTTTGTGTATTTAAACTCTTTGCTGCTTGAGCGGTCATATTACTTTTCACGATTAACTTTCCATGTTATTAACTATGCAATAAATTGCCCGAATAATTTTTTCATAAGCCTATAGATATAAAGCATCCCATATAAGAATAATCAGGAAGTCAAAGTAAAGACGAAATCAATAAAATATCGATCAAATTAAATCTGGTAGAAACGTTACATTTTTTGGAAAACTATAAGCAATAAATCTAGAAAAATCAATGCAAAAAGAAAGAGGATTACTCCCCGAAATATGTTACTAATTTGATATCACTCGAGACACCATGCACTACATATACATTGATTACTAAGGGTGGTGTCACCACTCCTATTGCTGTCACTAAAACTATTACCGCAGCACAGGGCTTGTTACTTCATAAAGGCGGGCAAAAATGTGGCTATACTTGGAAAAACAATAATTAAACCTACAAATCCAAGCATAATAAGAGCAAAAGGGTAACTTCCTTTAAATATAGTGCCCAGAGGAACATCTTTGGCTACCCCGGCAATTACATAGACATTCATTCCAATGGGAGGTGTAATCAGTCCCACTTCGGCCATTATTACGACCAATACACCGAACCACAGTTGATCAAAACCCAGGGTGGTAATCACCGGGAAAAATATGGGAATTGTCAATAAAATCATAGCTAATGTGTCAAGAATGCAACCTAAGATCAAATACATTAACAGCATTATGATCAGAATAATGACCGGACTCAGGGATAGATTGCCCACCCACTTAGCCACTTCTGTGGGTAGTGTACTCAGAGCTAAAAATCGACTAAAGACCATCGCACCAATGGTAATTAGAAAAATCATCCCCGTGGTCGAAGCTGTACTAAAGAGAGATTTAGTAATGCCTTTAAAATTGATTCGACGTCTAACTAACGAAAGGGCTAATGTAAAGAATGCCCCCATTGCTCCTGCTTCTGTAGGTGTGAAAAATCCGACAAAGAGTCCCCCCATAACAAAAATGAATACGATGAGCATATCTATGCTGCCTTTTAATGAGGAGAGCTTCTTTATAAAACTTACTTTTGCAGTAGCCTCAGGGGCTAAAGACGGGTTGATTCGCACCTGAGCATAAATGATAATAGTGAACATGCTGGCTAATAAAATACCAGGTATTATGCCCGCAACAAATAGTTTGCCAATCGAAGTGTTTGTAATGATACCGTAAATAATAAAACCGACGCTGGGAGGGACCAATATTCCCAAGGTACCCCCTGCTACCACACAGGCAGTTCGAAGCGGCGGAGCATAGCAATATTTCTTCATTTCTGGAATAGTTACTGTTCCCATCGTAGCCGCAGACGCAACGCTTGACCCACACACTGCGGCAAAACCAGCACATGCCCATATTGTCGCAATTGCTAACCCACCGGGGATATGCCCCATCCATTTATTACTGGTAGCATATAGCTCTTTAGTGATTCCTGAGTTAGAAGCAAATTCACCCATTAATATGAATAAAGGAATTACTGTCAAGCCGTAATCGGCCATAGTGCCGTAGCAAGTACTTGCCATCATTTCAAGTGCGGCATTGGGCGAAACCAAATAGGCAAATCCCGCGAATCCTACAAGAGCCATCACAAGGCCAATAGGTATTTTTGAAACTAATAGCAATACCATCAAAATTACACCTATGGTGCCAACTGCGAGATTGCTCATTTCCGATCATCTCCAAGTAGTGACCTGACGCCAGTTACAAAGAAACCCATAGCGGTTATTAGAAAACACAATGCCACGAAGAACAATATTGGGGTTGAGGGTATTTTAAGTATATCGCTTTTTCCGCCATCGGCCCAAGCACGCATACCGATAATTACCGTTTTGTAACCAATAAGCAGCATCATTAGCGAACCTATAATACCGGAAAGGAAACCGACTGCTCTTTGGGCCTTTACAGGGAATCGACCTACTACAAGATCGACGGCAACGTGACCTTCCATAACAGTGGTATATGCCAACACGGCAGAAATTGTTATTGCACCCAGAAATTCTATCATTTCTAATGTGCCAGGCACCGGGAAACCGAAAATGCGCCCAACAACATTAGCGACTGTAATTGTCACCATGATGATCAGGCCGCACAATCCGACCCAGGTTAGAGTACTAACTACGCGCTCGTATTTTGGCAATCGAGTCATATGCCTCACCTCATAAACAACCAGAATCACTGGTGCGCTGTTTTGAAAGCCTCCTCCGCGAACGTTACAGCGCTAGGTACTCCTTTGGCTTCCAAATTTTTTGCCCAAGCGTCAATGATGCTCTTGTTTTTCTGTTTCCACTGTTCCGCCTCGTGTCCCTGGGGAGTGTAAATCTTGGCCCCCTGCTCGACAAGCCATTTCTTGCGGCTCGGATCCAATTCATCGTTGAGCTTCCCGGCCGTGACCCACCATTCGTAGCTGGTTTCATCAATAATTTTCTGGATATCTTGGGGAAGGGATTGGTACTTGGATTTATTCATGATAAAAAGGAAAGGGTTTGTACAATAATTCCCCTCATTGGTATATTTGATTAATTCTCCCATTTTAATATCCTTAATGACTTGGTACGGGGCGACAATGCCACCTACTATTCCCTTCTGCAGGGCCATATAGGCTTCCGACATAGGCATGGATACAGGAGTTCCTCCCCAAGCCTTAATGACTTCAGTTACCACTCCACCCGGGCTTCTTATCTGCAGGCCCTTCATGTCATCTGGCAATCGTACTTCTTTTTTTATAGTATGAATTTGAAATAGCCCCGGTACCCAAATAAACAGATTTTTGACGGCCTTATACTCATCTCTAAACGCAGGGATCTTATCATATAAATCTCTAAAACACCGCCCAATTGCCTCATTGGATTTAAATCCAAACGGAAGGCCCATACCTACAGATAAGCGAAACTGGTCGATTGCTTGGTCTTGGTATGATTGAGCGCTTAGCCCGATATCCACCACTCCTGTCCTGACAGCATTGTATGTATCTTGTGCCTTGCACAAAGTCTGAGCCCAAAACCGGTTAATTTTAACCCTGCCGTTGCATTTCGCTTCTACCTGGCTTGCCCATTTATCAGCATAGACCATGTTTACATCGGAAAGCGGCATAAATCCAGCTAATGATAATTCAATTGGCTTACTACGCTGTGATGCCGCAGCACATTCAATCGTCACTGCCTGATATACTATGATGCTGGCTATTGTTAACGCTGATAGCATAAACAGAAAACTTTTCATGATTGTGCCTCCTGAATGTTAAGCTGTATGTTTAAGGTGTCATCCTTTAACCGTTTTCTGCTTCCTTCAATAATAAAGGAATCAAAACACGAACATCAGTTAATGTTTCTATTCTGTCCACTATAGAAATAAGACGACTTATCTTATGGGGTGGTAAAGCCTCTGGCTCATAGGCGATACAATCTCGAAATCTTTGAAGATGCTCTTCTTTTGTCAAGGGGTTTCCAGGAAAACCCCGCGCAATATCAACGCTCTTACAGAAGATCTCGCCATTTTGGGTTTCCACCTGCATGTTCAAAGCCGTATGCCCCCTTCGCTCCAAGTCTGGGTTGGAAGAAACAAAAATCATTTGGGAGATATCTCTAATTCTGTGATCTTTAATAGCTTCCTCATCAAAATGCTGAAGCTTGGAGCTCATTCTTAGAAGGGCATTAGCCACACAATACTGGATGTTGAATTGGGCATTGACCTTGGGATTGCTGCCTATTTCAAACTTCTTTCCCACCAGGTTATAAATGTAGGGGGTGACTTCAATATCAATGCGAGCAACATTTTTTGGGGTGAGGTCATGTTGGTGTATTAGTTCCAGAATTGCATCGGTGCTGGATAGTGTGCCGCCACAACTAGGATACTTTTTAAAGAGAGCCTCAGTAAGCTTGAATTCTTTGCCTACTTTATCTATCACCGATTTGGGCTCGGATTTATCCTTTCCATATAGGTGAAAGTAACCCCAGGCCCCTTCAAGGAAATTCCGAGGACCTGTCAGACCTCTTTTGGCCAACTGAGCGCACATCACTCCATTTTGAGCAACAAAACCCTGAATTAGCCGCACCGCCAATGAGCCGTCGATATTACTTTGCAAGCTTCCTGCGGCTTTATTAAATGCCAAGGACAAGGCGTTCAACATTTGATTGGAGTTCAAATGCATCAGCCTGCCCGCTATAGCGGTGCAAGCATAAATAGTGCAAACACCTGTCGGATCAAAACCATCATACTGATGCTCGCTAAGATTTAATTTAGCGGATAGTTCAGTGCCAAAAACAAGACTCGCTAAAAATTCCTCTCCACTACATCCTTCGGTTAGCTCGGCAATGGCCAGAGCTGTTGGCACTGTTGACGCTCCGATGTGCATCCCCGGCTCCATCGAATCATCAAAATCCAAAGCACGAGCCATGACCGCATTCACAAATGCAGCATTCAAGGCCGGCAATTTTATTCCATGGATTAAGATGGTTGCTTCTTTTTTTCCTCCCCATTCAACAGCCTGATCCAAAGCCGCTTGACAACCATCAGCGTTAGACCCTGCTATGATATCGGCAAAGATTGTCAACAGCACGTTCTTTGCATGCTCTATTGTATTAGTGGGCAATTCCTGATATTTACCTTCAACAACATATTCTGCTAAGATCCTTTCAAGTTCCATATCGCACCTCTAATATTCAGAAAGCAACTTGCCGAATCCGAGGATCTTTTCTCTTATATTTGCCATCCTTAACAAATTCCACATACATGCTTGGTTACTGGTAACAATGGGCTTCTGCAAATCCGTCTCCAGAGCTTCAATAATTTCAACAGTATGCAAACCTACGCAACTTATAAAAATGGCCTCGCTTTCGGGATGATTAGATTCTTTTGCGAGATCATATACTGTTTCGTAGGGCACTTCGTTCATATCGAAGCCATCTATCCCTAAGTTATTCATATTGTTAACGTGGATGCCGTGGTCTTCTATAAATTTCCTTTCCACATCGGCGATCTCTTGGATGTATGGAACAGCCATTGATATATTTTTAACATTCATAACCTTTAGAGCGTCAATTACGGAGGTGGAAGCAGTCGTAGTCGGCAAATTACCATTTTTCTCCTGCATTTTCTTTATCAGTTTACGATCGTAACCATATCCTCCTGCAAAACTGCCTCCCGTGCAGCACATGGCGACAGCAGTTGGGCGAACCAACGAAACCATGCCGGCAGCATCAGCAACTACGGTTTCTATGGCCTTCAATCCTTCAAGTCCACCTCCATCAAAATGAAACCTTTGAAAATGGCAAGATACTCCGTTCGGTCTCATTAGCTCAAACTCTGGTTCTATTGGTAAGATAATCGCAGGAATAACTACACCTAATCTAGCGCGCCAACCATACATACAAACACCTCCTTTAAAGCAAGAAATATGGAGTGAACACCAAAACCTGCACCATTTCTTTTATAAGAAAATGCGGCTCTCTATTAAACTCAAATAGCCAAGCATTTCGGTATAAAATATCGCACGCGTCGCGGTTAATGTTCTGAATTTGGACAGAAAATGCTATCTCTAAACGGAGCTTCGATTGTCAAATTAACAACAATTTTAGCTTCATAGAGAACCGCAATAATTTTTTTACAGATTAATGAACATATAAGCCCCATAAAACATCATTGTCAACATGTTTTAATATGGCGCTCTAATAAATTTGTCAGCAAGCGCGAAATAGGTCTTGCTGAACATGAGATAACGCGTTGAAAAATAATAATAAAATATTAGGTGGGCCCACAGGCAAAACGAAAAATGATCAATTTTCTCAAAAAACTTTTCGCCTGCCGATTACCAAAACCATTTATAGACACAATATCAAGCAATTTGAGTTTGTAGAGTTTTCTTGCTATTTAGCGGGCAACTATCGACCGACAACAAATCGGTAAAGCTGGCTGCACTGATCCAACTGGAATAGTTCGAGGATTACTATTGGAAGGACTTTTCTAATCGTAGCGTTTGCAAACGTATGCGTCAATTTAACCCCATCTTCCCAAGCCAGGGCTTCCCTGTCGTGATGCCCCAAGGTTTTTTGGAGGTGCATCATGACAGAAGAACATCCGATAAAACCAACTTCTGAACAAAAACGCCGGCATTGGCAAGCCCACATCGAAAGCTGGCAGCGTAGCGGCCTAAGCCAAGTTGCCTATTGCCGGGAACATGGACTCAAACAGCATCAATTTACCTACTGGAAGAAAAGGACCCATAAAAAAGATCATGACATCGCGTTCGTTCCTTTAAGATGCTCCCAGAACCTGCCGGCGCTGGTCAATCCATCAAAGATTTGCCTGAACACCCCCAACGGGTACACGCTTGAACTCAGCGGGGGGGGGATCAGATCGTTGTCAGACAACTTTTAAATACCGTTCGATCACTATGATCCCCGCTTCTTTTTCCGGCAATGTCTATCTGGCTCTGGGCAGCACCGACATGCGAGGACCACGCCGCTCGACAGCTTTCCGTTCGCTTTCAATAAACAGGCATTTGATATTATAACGTTATGACGTTACAATGTCACGAAAAATTGAAGGTGACATTATGGCAACACTCGCAAAGCGTGCTACTGTTTATTTTGACTCCGACATACATAAGGCATTGAAATTAAGATCTATAGAAACATCGAAATCGATTTCCGATCTTGTAAATATGGCTGTCAAAGAATCCCTTGCAGAGGACGCCGAGGACATCAGCGCATATGAGGAAAAGGCCAATGAATTGCTGATTAGCTTCTCAGAGATGGATAAAAGGTTAAAAAAAGATGGCCGAATATGAGATCTTTTTTAAAGAATCAGTCTGGAAAGATATAAAAAAGTTCCTAAAGGCGATCTTAAAAAAATCATGGCCTGGATTGAAAAGCTTGCGGGTGACCCACGCCCATTGGGATCTGAAAAGCTCACGGGCGAGGAGCTCTACCGTGTCCGACAGGGAAATTACCGAATCATATATTCAATTCAGGATAATAAACTTACCGTTTGGGTAATCAAAGTTGGCCATAGAATAGATGTATATCGCTGAAGCGAACCTTTGTGTTCAGTGGACTCACAAAACTCGTCGCTGACACAATCGTTAAAGGCAAGATAAATGAAGCAAGAACAAGTGAAGGAACATTTCGCCAGGCAAGCCGATGAATATGAAAAATTAATGGTGAGGATTGTCCCCCACTATTTGGAACAAAATCAGATTATATTTAATCTTCTCCCGGAAGAGGCAAAAGAATATCGCGTTCTTGATTTAGGCTGTGGAAATGGAATTTTATCAGATCTTGTTTTTCGTAAACTCCCAAACTCTCATGTGGTTGGCTTTGACCTTACCGAAAACATGCTCGCTGCATTCGAGAAAAAAGTATCAGGCCATACCGGAAAGTTTGAACTGGTACAGGGGGATTTTCGAAAAGACTCAATTGGTGAAGGATACGACATCATTTTAGCGGGCCTTACCCTGCATCATCTCACGTGGGAAGAAAGAGAAAAATTCTATTATAGATTGTACTCGGCTCTGAGCCACAAAGGGCTCTTTATTGCCAGGGACATAATTATTGACGAAAACCAGACGATAGCGCAGGAACAATATTCATATTGGAAGAAATTTATGCGGTCTCAAGGAGAGGACCCTGATTTTTGGTATTCAAAGCACATTGAGAAAGATCATCCAATGACGCTTTCTAACCAGTTTTCCTGGTTAAAAAGTGCGGGTTTTACGCATGTTGCTTGTCAATGGCGTCTGTATAATTTTGCGATTACAACAGCAAGGAAATGAAAAGGCCTTCAATTTCACTGGTGCGGAGGCACGGGACCGCGCTGCACAGTTTGCAGTTGTGCGTTGATATTTGTTTCACTATTACCAGATCCCTATCAACTCGATTGCCGTATAAATCAGGAGTATGGATAAAGAGGCATTTACAACTTTCTTAAATAAATTATTCATAAGCTTGTTTTTAATAACCGCACCAAACAAAGCCCATACTGACGTGGCGATAAATGCAGTAAATGCAAATGACAGCGCTGATAATGAAAGATAACCAGGGCGAGTGGAGATCGGGGCAAGGAATGTCGAGTATAGCGTCAATCCATACACTGCAACCTTGGGGTTGAATAATTGAAGAATAAAGCCTTTTGTGAATGCCTTCGCCGCTTGGTCGGATTCTAAAAAAGAATAACTGGAACGCAATGTGCCTATCGCGAGCCATAGAATGTAACACGCGCCAATCCATCGTAAATATCTTTCCGCGAGCGGCATGACAGTCAGTAGGGCACTGATGGGTTAAAGACCCAAGTTGCATATTGATTTGCACCCTCAGCTTCAAATATGTTCCAAATATGTTGCCATGCCTTTTTAAAAATGTTTGGATCGCCAGACCACGGCCAATTAGAAAGATTCATCTCTCTCATAGTTCTAATGAAGAATCCTCCGTAAGACTCACCATATCGCTTCAACCATTGGGCGGAAGCAGTGATTTCCTCATCAAATTCTCCTTTTATCAGTTTGTTTCTTCCAGATTTTGGACTTTTTCCAATTCGCATGTTGTATGAGATAAAAGGAATTACCCTTTTTTTTGCAACTTCTTCCAACATTTGGTAATTCCTATTTCGTGGGCAGATTAGAGCATCAATCTGAGTGCCAGTGAAAACAACGTGAGCTCTGTAAGGTATCATAAAGAACGATGGTCTTTTCCCAACCATTTCTTCATAACTGTCAATTTGTTTATCCTGTCCCACTCGAGCATAGTGGCCCATAAAAATTCCAGTATAGCACCCTTCAAGGCCGTAATGCTCAGGGGGCTGGATCTTGTGCCCTGGAAGTTTTGGGTAATGAACCTTCCCTTCAATAGTGGGTAATTCAGCCGGGCTTGTTGCACATGCATTTAAGAAGCCACCAGCTAAAACATTACCGCTGCTACGCTGGTTAATTTAACGAATTCCCGCCTTGACAGTTTTCGATCCATGGAGTGCCTCTTCGGATTTTAGATGGGTAAATGATTCAGATTATTATACGATTCCATATCAAGGCATAATTGTCAAATTTATCGGCTCTTTAAATTGATGCAATGCTTGGATAGCCAACCGGTACCTGCTTATTGGCTGTTGTTGTGTTACTAAACGGCTCAAGCAGGTAATAGAGCACACAGATTATTACATGTTTTGCACGGCCTGGATTTTGGTGGCCAACCTTGCATGTCGGGTAGCCGGGGGATGTTGCCAGCCCCAAGCCCCCTAAGAACCGTGCATGCGACTTTCACCGCACACGGCTCAAGCATTTCAAAAGGCCCTTGCTTTTGGCAGGACCCGGCTGCTCATATCCGATACAGCCTTTGCGATACGCAACTGGAGTCTTCTCACGTCTTTTAAGCGCGGGGGGACGCATCGGTTGATTTGACCGTCATTTGCTTTTCCACCTGCAAAGATTCACCAGACTATCTCGCAATGAAACACCAGATGGATGTCAGCTCGCTTTCGCGCTGGGACCGCTGTGGGGCCGGAGCCCGTATCCAGTCCATTACAGGCTGGCATTGGCTTTTTCCATCCTCCTTTGCCCGCACCCCCATCGGCTCACCTTACGGTTCGCTTTCCCTGACTGGCCAGGGGAAGGTACGGGGTTGCCATGTTCCGCTTAAATACCTGGATCGGTTAGGTGCCGCCTTTACACCGATGGCACAACGTCTGCGACAGAGAATGGTATAGCCCCTGTGCCTGTCCATACACCTTTTGGTCCAAGCCCAATCAGCACCTTTGGCTTGTCTACTGTGACGATGCTTGCAGCGATTTACCTATGTTCACCATACGATCCAACCTTAGCGCCTTACCGCCTTGGTGCTGGCAGAGTTGAAGCTTCCTCACAGTCGCTTCTTCTGGACTTGGTCCACAGGCTACATTGTCCTGAGAGCTCCATACCCCGGAATTGCTTCCAACGCATGCCCCAGTAAGGTACCGACAGCAGAATGTCGGGTTATGAGTTGATGTTTTATCAGCCATAACAGCTATTTAAGCGACTTCATGTCGCACATACCACCCAGTACATGTAGGTTGGATTGAATGTGTCTCAATGCGAGACAGGTATTGGTGCCTGCATTTCGAACATCACTGGATTTTGGCAGGTATGTCAGAGAAAATACAAAAGGTCGGTCTCTTTTAAAGACCAGATGGGGCGAAGACCTGTGATAACCTTCATTTCTTGATTAGTCCCGGCGGTGAACGAGGCTTTGTTATTTTTAAATTAGGCTAATTTTTGGGTAAAAAAAGTCTCAAGTTCAGGTATCCAAGCAGATAATAGGAAAAAGTAATCAGGCCAACTGAACCTAACATCAAGACCGCGCCTACGTCCAAATCACCCTCGCAGGCCGCAAAAATATTCTTGAATGTCTTAAAAACAAGGATTTAGGAGGACCTGAAGCTGCTATGGCGGTTCACTTGGCATTTCATAGGGATGATATTTGCAAAAAGACTTGACACGGAGTATTCTAAAATATTATTGGTATCTAAAAATATTTGAAGTGCCTAGCTTGAGGTCACATGATAGCAACTATAAAAAATAAGAAAAAGGTACTAAAAACACTGACATCCGTCATGGAGGACTACCTGGAGGCAATATACGACCTGAGCAAAGAAAAACGGGTGGTGAGGGTCAAGGATATCGCAAAACGCATGAGCGTCAAGATGCCTACGGTGACCAGCATGCTCAAAACATTGGGCGGCCGAGGCTTGGTACACTATGAAAAATACGAGTATGTCGAACTGACAATAGCGGGAAAAAACGTAGGCAAAGAGATGCGGCGCCGGCACACCATACTACAGAAATTCTTGATCGAAATTCTCAATGTAGACGCCGCGACAGCCGACGAAGACGCCTGCAAAATGGAGCATGCGCTCAGCCCGGAAACGCTGGAAAGCTTGACCGATTTCATCGCATTTATCCAGGACTGCCCGCGGGCGGGAGACAGCTGGCTGAGTCGTTTCGAAGAGTATCGCCGCAAAGGTTGCGTATCGGATGAATGCGAGCTGCTCAGCGAAGCCTTTTTCACTGAGCTCAGGAACAAAAAAATCGAGACTCTATCGTGTCCAGGGGATGAAACCGGCACAAGATCTCGAGAAAAATCAAAATAATCCGGGCATATCCACCCGCCGATTGAAAATTGCGGGTGGTTTTTTTTAACCCTTATAGTTAGAGATTACTAATTATGACAGGATATTCTAATCACTCGGCGGATAAAAAACAGCAGATCATCAGCGCGCTCAACGCCAGCATCAACGAACTACAGTTGGGTCTCAGCACGCATTGCAACCTGGTCGCCTCTCTCGTGGACGAAGACGCGGACGAAAACGACATCAGGCAGTTGATGGCGTTTTGTCCAGAACACCGGCGGGAGATTAAATTCAAAGCCGCCATCAAGGAGGCCATCGATGTTATCGAAGAAAGCAGAAAAGCGTTCAAATCGAAACGGCTGGAACACCTGCGAAAAAAACTCACCCAGGTGTTGATTGAAGAAAACTAGGCTGCCGGGATGTCTTACGGGTTTCATGCCAGGGCAGGCATGGGACAAGTGAAGGCGCAACTCGAATAATCGGATCGAGTTACGCCTTTTCTTTTGTGCGCCCTGCAGAGCGCACTCACTTGGAGGTGCAAGTCCTCTGCACACCCAACAGGGGGAAGTGTTAGCCGGACGGCAAGGGTGCCCATCGTGAGGTGGGATCTGAAGGAAGCCGCAGGCAAAGCGCTGGCCCGACGAACAGAAATCGCATACGAGGCGTCCATGCTGGATGAGAAGGCAAATATCTCCAAAGTCCGATACCTGTGCGGAAAGCATGGCCGTATATGCGGCGGGCATAGGCGTGAAGGTGGGTGCGCATTATCCGGGGAGATCTGCCAATCTGCCTTGTGCTACCGGCATCGTAAGGTGCCGGGAGGGATTGGCAGAAGTCAGCCGACGGCATAGTAGGCTTACTCGACCCAGCCGAAGGCCTGACCATGTGTTACGGACAGGAGCTTTACTTTCGATGACCATTGAGATGCTGACCAATCGGGCTGAGATGCGCAATGCCCTGGTGGAGAGAGGCGGACTTGGTGAAAGCCGAGCCTGGCAATCGGCGACCAATGGCAGAGGCCCCTGGTGGAATTCTGGAGCCTCGCACATGAATCAGACGTTTGCCAAGAAGTTCTTTGACCGGCTTGGACTCGTGTCACTGCTGGACCTGGTTCTCAGGTTTCAATGTAACGCATGAACCGCCGTATACGGAACCGTACGTACGGTGGTGTGGGAGGACGGAGGGTGTGAGCCCTCCTCCTACCCGATAGGCCGGAAAGAAACGTCGCAGCGAACTCATGCAAGCACAGGAGGTTCCATTGGGATGACAGGCCAACAAACAAGCGAAACCGTCGACTGCTGTTCCCTCAGCCGAAACGGCCGGGATGCGGCGCGGGAAAACCAGTTGCGCTATTGGCAGATACAGGATTTCTTTAAATGCCCAGTCGTCGGCATGTGTCTGACCCGCGCCGAACAGCGGCGAATGTTGAAAAAGACCGGAGTGTCGGCCAAGGGCCGCGGTGCATTCGAACTGCATGAACTTCTGGTATCCAGCGCTGAAACTGAAAACCGGCTCTCGAGGCGCATCGACGCCCTGCTGCATCGCAAGTTCGGCAAACTTGCCACGGACTGGGTTACCCTGGATGGTAACACCGTCCTGAAGCGGTTCAAGCGCGCGCATGCGTCCGGCGACCACACCGGTGCACTCTGGGCAACCGCGATCCACCCCAACCTGAGCATCGAGGTGAAGCGGGAAATCTTCGGCCTTCTTCACATGACCATGCATTACAGCGGCGAAGAACGCACGAAAATGAACCAATTGCTTGCCCGCCGGGAGACCGAACTGGAAAAACGCCGCCTGCAAACGGATCAGGCCATTCGGCAGGTTCGCGACCTCCGAAAAGAAAACAGCCGCCTGGCCACAAGCCTCAACAAAGTGACAGCGCAACTGGCCCGGGCGCAAAAAACAATTGCTAAGCTGGAAAACAATGTGGCCTCAAGCTCCGACAGGCTGCACACCGATAAGGCTGAACAGGAAAACCGGGAATTGAAAGCGGCGCTGACCCGGCTGCAGCGCCGCCTGGACAAATCGGGCCGCCGAAACACCGTGCTCGAGGAAAAAAACCGCCTGTATACAGCACGGCTGGAGGAGCAGAAAGCGGGACACCAACGATTCACAAAAGAGGCTCGGGCCCTGTTGGCCGAGATGATATCGCTCAACCGCTGCGATACCAGCTGTCCCGCCTTCGACCTGTGCAAGAAGCGTATCCTCATCGTGGGCGGCATTACCCGCATGGAGTCTCTATACCGCGACCTGATCGAGGGGCACGGCGGCATCTTCGATTACCATGACGGAGTGATGAAAAAAGGGGCCCGCACCCTCAAACACCGCCTGAAACGCGCCGATGTGGTGATTTGCCCGGTCAGCTGCAACAGCCACGCCGCCTGTTCGGTGGTGAAAAACATGGCCAAAAAACACAACGTAACCGTTCACATGCTGGCCAGTTCAAGCCTGCAGGCGGTCTCCCGGGTCATATTGGGCTCTCCGGGCAACCGATTTACCGTGAACTGAACCGACACCCAAGCATCGGGAGGACGACCATGCACACCTCGACGGATCCACTGGCACATTTCTGGGCACGACAGACCGACCATCGATTGGATCGCCGCCGCACGGGCCGGATCAACTGCGGCTCGCGGTTGCGGCGAAGCCATCCGGTCAGTGAAGCGATACACGACACCCTTCGGCAGCGCGACCTGAGCCCTCCGCCGCTTTTCAATCCCGGGAGGCGATGACCGCATCGCGGCGCTCCGGAAGGATGGTCCGATGCGGCAACGATGAACAATGAAAGAGAAAAGGAAAATCACATGGGTACAAAATTTCAAGTACGGTTTACCCGACACAACGGGAATCTGCACGTCCATCCCAGGGGGGATCTGGACGGCAGCACCGCATGGCAATTGATTCGACTGCTGAAAAAAAAGTACGACGGCAAAGGCAATGTCGTCATCGACACCAGTCGCCTGCGCACCATTCTGCCCTTTGGCCGCAGTACCTTCCAGGGTCAGCTTCACCTGAGCCGCATACCGGCCGGCAACCTTGTTTTCCTCGGCCGGCAGGGGGATGAACTGGCCCCCGCAGGCAGCAAAGTCCAGGCCCCCCCCAAAAACACCGGTGCCGTTGCAGCGGCAACTGCGCCCACTGCCCCTGCTCTTCCAATGGGCAGAAAACAAACAAACTGGACCGCAATCTTCGCATCTCCAATCGCTCGCACAAATCCTGACTCCGGAGACGGAAACATGGGTGTCAGCCTTGCTCTTCAGAAATGGGCCTGTTTCAGGTAGACCGGTGGGAAGAAGTGTTTGCTCTTGCGCTTAACCGCCCACCCTACCGAACGAGGTTTGTGTAAACTGAATTAAAAAAAGGATTGACATACCCGACTGGATGTGAAATTAAGCAATTTCTTTCTTAGATAGATATGTCTAATTAAGAAAGTATACCCTTACGGCTTTCGGCCGCTTTTGGGCGCGAAAGAAGTGAAGGCGCAATGCGAGCACATGTGGTGCACGCTGATGCGCCTTTTTTTTTGCAGCAAAAAGGAGAAGGAGCCATGACATTGGACCAGATGAAACCAGGCAGCGGGGGGCGCATCAGGCGGCTGTCGGTGCGGGACAAATTGGCGCAGCGGCTGATGGATATGGGGATCTACCCCGGCCAGCAGCTTAAAGTGCTCCGAAATGCGCCACTGGAGGACCCCATGGAGGTTGAGTTGGACGGCTATTTCGTTAGCTTGCGGCACGAAGAAGCCCGTTTTGTGGAGGTGGAATAGGTGAACAGCGACAAGCTTCTCGTTGCCCTGGCCGGTCAACCCAACTGCGGTAAATCCACGGTGTTCAACGCCCTGACCGGCGCCAGCCAGCACGTGGCCAACTATCCCGGTGTCACCGTAGACAAGATGACCGGGTGGTACAAGTACAATGGCACCAAAACGGAGGTGGTAGACCTGCCAGGCACCTATAGCCTAACCTCCTATTCTCCGGAGGAACGCGTCTCCCGGGACTTCATTTTCCACGAGAAGCCGTCGGTGACGGTGAACGTCATGGACGCTTCCAATCTCAAGCGTTGCCTCTACCTGACCTTCCAGTTGATAGAGATGGAAATCCCGGTGGTGCTGAACCTGAACATGATGGATGTGGTGAAAAACCGGGGCATCCGCATCGATGTCGACAATTTGTCCGACCGCCTGGGGATACTGGTCGTGCCCACCACCATGCGTAGCGGCGAAGGCAAAAAAGAACTCATCGAAGCCATTCATCGGACAGCCGCATTGGGCCTCCCTAAAACAGCGGCAAACATCGATTACGGTGAAATGGAGCCGGTCCTGCGCGATATTATCGCACAATTGCCGTCAGAGGAAACTACCGGGAACAGGTACCCCGCTCGATGGCTGGCCATCAAACTCATGGAAGGCGACAGTGCGATGCAGCAGTTCATCCGGGATCATGCTGCGGATGGCGACGCACTGCTTCAATTTATTGAGGAAGAACGCGGGAAATTCGAGAAGGCTCAGGATGAATTGCCAGAAATGTATATCGCCAACCGCCGTTATCTGACCGCAGACGACATCGCCCGAACCTGCCTCAAACTGCCCAAAGGCAGCCGGCGCCCGTTTTCCGACAGGATCGACGGCATCGCCTGCCACCGGTTCATGGGACCCGCCATTATGGTGGGCATCATCTGGCTGCTCTACTACCTGGCCATCGTCCAGGGATACAACCTGACCAATTATACCTGGCCCCTGCTGGCCCAGCTGCGCACCTTGGCGGAAGCCGTGACCCCCGTTCCGGGGTTCATCGAAATTCCGCTGATCCGCTCCTTCACCCTCTGGATCGTGGACAGCGTCAACGCCCTGCTGAACTATATCCCCATCTTTTTCATCCTCTTCGGGTTGATCGCCATCCTGGAGGACAGCGGCTACATGCCGCGCATGGCGTTTATCATGGATCGGCTCTTCAGCCGCTTCGGCCTGCACGGCCAGTCCACCCTGCCCATGGTGCTGGGCGGCATCTATGTGGGCGGCTGTGCGGTGCCCGGCGTGATGTCCTGCAAGGGCATCCCGGACGAACGCTCGCGCCTGGCCACTATTTTAATCATTCCCATGCTTAATTGCCTGGCTAAGGTGCCGCTCTATGTCCTGCTGGTCAACATCTATTTTGCCGCCCACAAGGCCTGGGCCATGTTTTTCATCTCCACCATCAGCCTGCTGATGGTGCTGCCGGTTTCCAAGATCCTCACCATGACGGTGCTCAAAAAAAAGGAAACCGCCCCCTTCGTGATGGAAATGCCGCCCTACCACATCCCCACCCTACGGGGGGTTTTGGGCCGGGCCGTTGAGCGGGTCTGGCTGTTCGTACGCAAGATTACCACCATCGTGGTGGCCGTGGCCGTGGTGATTTTCGTCCTACTGCAGTTTCCGGGACTGTCCGAAGAGCGTATGGCCCACTATAAAGAACGGCAGGACCAGGCCGTGGCCGCATTTGATAAAAAAATCAAGGGGACGTCTTTTGCTGAAAAGCTTGGAAACGAGGCCCTCATGCCGCTGATTCGCTACTGGAACACGTACAAGAGCAAAAAGATGCTCACCAAGGGAAAGACGGCCATGGCGGCTCTGAATGCCGACTTCGAGCAGCGCAACCCGCTGTTTTTTTCCATTGTTAAACCGGGCAAAGATAAAGTCGCCAAGAAAGTCAACCGGGCGTTCCAGAAACTGTTCAAGGCACGCAAGGGCATCCTGCGGGAAATGCGCAAGGAACGCATCGACACCAGTTTTCTGGGCACCATGGGCAAGTGGCTCGAGCCTGTCACCCGTTTTGCCGGATTCAACTGGCGGGTCAACGTGGCTCTGCTCAGCGCCCTGGCCGCTAAGGAAAGCAGCGTGGCGACACTGGGCGCCTTATACGAACAGGAGGAAGAGGGCGAAGCATTAGAGCAGCGCATGGCCAAGGGCGAAGCCGGCTTCACCCCCCTGCACGCCCTGGCGCTGATGCTTTTCATGGTGCTCTACCCCCCGTGCCTGGCCACGGCCATTGCGGTCAAAATCCAGGCCGGCTCCGTGAAATGGATGCTCTTTTCCATCGGCTACCCCATGCTCCTGGGGATCGCCGTGGCCACCCTGGTCTTTTCAACGGGCCGGGCCCTGAATCTTTCGGGCCTGCAGGCCATGGCCGGCTTCTACGGCCTAGCGCTGGCGTTTACGGTCTTTATGGGATTTTTTGGTACCAATAATACTACACATCATTAACAGGAGGTCTGTGTCATGTTCAACCGAAGTATGCTGGTTTTTGCAGTTCTCATCATTGGGCTTGCCCTGGCGGGTCCGGCCCTGGCGCACACGCCGCTGTGCTCGTGCTACGACAATGGTGACGGCACCGTCACTTGCGAAGGCGGATTTTCCGACGGCTCCTCCGCTTCCGGCGTCCAGATGCGCGTGGAAGACAGCAGCGGTGTGCTCATCAAAGGCAAAATGGACGAAGACAGCGAATTCACCTTCGACAAGCCGTCCAGTGCCTACAAGGTCGTTTTCGATGCCGGAGAAGGACACGTGGTGGAAGTCGACGGCAAGGAAATAACAGAATAACCTTTTTAGACGGATCGAAACAAGAATATGAAAGGAGTAGAATTCATGAAAAAAGCAGTTGTTGCAGCAGCCGGATTTTTGATGGCCCTGGCATTCAGTGTGCCGGCCATGGCCCATTTCCAGACGATCTACACTCCCGAAGCGGCCTTAGTCAAAGGGGGAAAAATACCGTTGGCTCTGGTTTTCACCCACCCCTTTGAAGCTGGCCATACCATGGACATGGGCAAGCCGGAGCAGTTCTTCGTCATCTGTACCCGCGGCGAAAACAAACCCAAGAAGATGGATCTGCTGGGAACTCTCAAGCCCATCACCTGGACCAGCTTGACCAACAGCGGCGCGGCCTGGGAAACCACCTATTCCGCCAGGGGCGGCGACCATATCTTCTGCCTGATTCCGGAACCCTATTGGGAAGAAGGCGACGGGTTCTACATCAAGCAGAACACCAAGGTAATCATCAATGTCGGTGGCGAACCGGGCGCCTGGATGGAACCGGTGGGCCTGCCCACGGAAATCGTGCCGCTGGCCAAGCCCTATGATCGCTGGACCGGCAATGTCTTCCAGGGCCAGGTGCTGTTCAACGGTAAACCGGTGGCCGGCGCCGAAATCGAAATCGAGTACATGAACCACAAGCCCCTGCTGGACAAGAAGGCTTTCGCCAAGGCAGCGGCAGCGGAAGCACCCCAGGACGCATTCGTCCTGCAGACCATTTTCGCCGATGTCAACGGGGTGTTCACCTTCGGCATCCCCAAGGCGGGCTGGTGGGGCTTCGCCGCCCTGGATCTCGATCCGGACTACACCTTCAAGGGCAAGAAGTGCTCTAGGGACGCCGTGATCTGGATCAAAGCCGTTGACATGAAATAAACGACTCCCCTCATCGCAAGGCCAATCACCGGGCGGCCGGCCCCCCTTCCTCCCCTCGTCGGCCATCTGGTGATTTCTTTCTGGGGAGATGGACACGCTCGGAAACCGATATGCAATACGTTATCCAGGTAGAGAATCTCTCCCACTGCTACGGCCGGCACGTGTGCTACACGGGACTGAATTTCAGCGTCCCGCCGGGTAAATTTTTCGGGCTGCTGGGAAAAAACGGCGTCGGCAAAACTACCCTGATCCAGATCTTCATGGGATTTTTACGCCCCACATCGGGCAGCTGCAAAGTATTCGGCGAAGACTCCCACAACCTGTCGCCGGCCACCCGGGCCCGTATCGGCCTGCTGTTCGAAGGGCACCTGGCCTATGAATTCATGAGTCTCGCCCAGATCGAGCGGTTCTACGCCCCCCATTATCCCAAATGGAACCGCGACGACTACTACGGCCTGGTGGACCGCATGGGACTGCCCCACCATCACCTCGTTAAGAACATGTCCTGCGGACAGCGCTCCCAGGTAGTGCTGGGGCTGATCATGGCCCAGCAGCCGGACCTGCTGCTGCTCGACGACTACTCCATGGGGCTGGACGCCGGCTACCGGCGACTGTTCCTGGACTACATGCGCGAGTATCTCGAAAGGGGGCAGCGCACCGTGTTCCTCACCTCCCACGTGATCCAGGACATGGCACAATTCGTCGACGAAATCATTTTTCTGAAGCGAGGTGGCCGCCTTTTTCACCGCACTGACCGCCGGCATGCTGGAAAACGCCACCGGTGAAAAAGAATCCGCCGTCATCGGGACGCCGGATCGCTCCTGCCCGGTGGACGGGTGCTGCGACGGCATCGACTGCCCGCCGGACCGGCACCGACGGCACCACACCTTCGCCGAGAAGTTGGCCGGCGGACTGCGCCATGCGTTCACCGACTTCTGGGCAGACCTGGCCGGCTGCATCGCCGCCCTGGTTCCGGAAGATTTTTTCGGCCGTTATCTCCACGGCGGGCTGGCCACCATGCTGATCATGCTGGTTTCCGGAATCCCGCTATACATCTGCGCCACTGCCTCCACCCCAATCGCCGCCGTCCTGATTCTTAAAGGGGTCAGCCCGGGGGCCGCCCTGGCCGTGCTGGTCCGGACGCTGGGAAAACAGTCGACCCTGGTCTACCTGATCGCCATCGCCGTGTGCGCCGTTTCAGCTCGGCCTGCTGTTTTTTCTCATCTGCCTGGCCATGTATTCCCGGGCCCTGTCTGTACCCACCGCCTTCGCCGCGGCCATCGGCGGCCTGAGCGGACGGGGCATTCTTGTTCGCGGCAGCAGCCCCCTGGAGCGTGCCGGACAGGTATCCACCGTGGTTCTCGACAAAACAGGCACCGTCACCCTGGCCACCCCGAAGGTGGTCGGCATCGAATCCTATGGTGTCACGGCGTCCGATGAACTGCTCCGCATTGCCGCCTCGGTGGAATCCGGGTTCAACCATCCCATCGCCAATGCCATCATTGCCTACGCGGCGGCCGAAGGGGTGCAGCCCCTGACCACGGAAGGCTCCACCTATCTTCCCGGTCTGGGGATCAAGTCCTGCGTGTCGGGACGCGAGGTGGTGCTGGGATCCACCGAAACCGTTACGGCGTTGGGCATGCGCGTTCCGCCGGGCATCCGTTGCGACGGCCGTCCGACCTGGATCGGAATCGACGGCGAAACCGCCGGGGCGTTCGTCATCCAGGACATTTTGCGGGAAGATGCCCACGGAATAGGCGACACCCTCCGCGATCTGGGCGTCCAGAGGGTGCTGCTGGCCACCGGAGACAACGAAGCGGCCGAGGCACAGCGCGTGGCCGGTCTTATCAAGGCGGACGGATGGCGCCATGGGTTGACTTCGGAAGACAAGATTGCGTGGATAAAGGAACTCCGGGCGCAGGGCCCCACGGCCATGGTCGGCGACGGGGTCAACGACGCAACGTCGCTGGCCATAGCGGATGTGGGCATTTCCATCGGGCGCACCAAGGCCGATCTGGCCATCCGGGCCTCCGATATCGTTGTGCTGAAGGAAGAGGCGGCCGGCATCGGCACCGTTATCGGCACGGGAAAACACCTCGTGCGCATCATCCGCCAGAATTACGCCTGGGCCGTGGTGTTCAACCTGAACGGCATCGCATTGGCCACCGCCGGTGTGTTGAGCTCCTGGCTGGCGGCTTTGCTGCACCATGTCAGCTCCGTGCTGGTGGTGTTCAATTCTGCCCGACTGCTGCATCATGGGAGTTGACGTGTAATCGATGAAATCCAATTGCTGTGTATCCCGGCAATACACCTTGAGCTTTTTGCGAATGGTTTTCGGCACTACGCCTGGGTGCAGTCATCGGGAACGCCAGCGCCCATTCGGTCTCTCAACTGCACGGAATCGAAGCCTAAGCACCCTCTTCCCCTAACTGCATAACAGGAGGAAAAAAATTACTAAGGCGGTATGGGTTATGACGTTACTTGCCGATCAACGGATCTCCTGCTAAAATTTAGTGCTTGAAGAAAAAGTTATTGACAAATACCAATCTTAAAGTTAGAAGAGTATAATAATAGTTTATATATAGAATTTTAATTGTATAGTCTTACGACTATCGGGTGATATTTCCCGCGATCAGCAGTGAAGGCGCTCTGGAACCGTTTATGGACGGTTATCCGATGCGCCTTTTTTTTATGTCGTTTCGTCACAGGGAAAAGCGGATCAGCATTATGAAGGTATCCCGCCAGCGATGAAGCGGACAATGATAAAGCAAACCCAACAAAGGAGAACCACAGTGAATCCAGGATATCACATCGATTGCCGTCACAGCGCCGGGAACCTTCACCTCCGATTGTGGGGAGAATTCAACGGTTTGTGCGCTTGGGAATTGTTTAAAATCCTCATACGAAATTCCGGCCCTGGACGGATATTTATCAGCACCTGCGGCTTGAAGTGCATTGCCGGCGAAGGGGTGGCGCTGTTCCGGTCGCATATGACCCGCAGGCCGATACCGACGGACTGGCTCTATTTCAAGGGGAAGAAAGGGTTTGACATCGCCCCCGACGGCAGCCGGGTGCTGATCTGCTCCAAAAGAGACAAATCACTGAAAGACAAACCGCGACCGACGAAGCGGCCGCTCTTAATCGCTAAAAATCGTAACCGTTTATAGACAGATGGAAAATGTGAAAGGACAAGCTGATGAAAAAAGCATTGATCGTTTTTGGATCGACCACCGGCAACACCGAGGACATGGCGGAAATGGTGAAAAAGGAATTGGAGCAATCCTATTTCGAGGTGGAAATTAAAAATGTCACCCAGGCGGCAGTCTCTGATCTGGCTGGTGATCACGACCTGCTGCTGCTGGGTTGCCCGGCCTATGGCGACGACGAAATCGAGCTTCAGGAGGATTTCGCCGATTTCTATGATGAACTTGACGGCGTCCAACTCGGCGGAAAACCGTTCGCCGTCTTTGCCCCCGGCGACAGCTCCTACGAACATTTTTGCGGCTCCGTTGATATGCTGGAAGACAGGATGACCGAACTGGGCGGAAAGCTGGTGAACGACGGCCTTAAAATCGACGGAGATCCGGGTGATGCCGAGGATGAAATCAGCCAGTGGACGCGCTCGGTGGCAGCCGACATGGGTTGATTCCGCGGCCGGCAGCAGACTTCTGTTTGGCTTCATAAACTTTTTTTCATCATGCAACGTTGGTTTACTCCATACTGTAACGATTGAGCAGGTTGCTAATGGAAAAGCGGTTCCAATCAATGAAGCTCAGCACTGAGATGATGCCCGGCCAAACCAGTCCAGTGTCCGTCCACGGGAATAACTACCCGTAATACATAAAAAAAGCGCATTTTGCACTGGTTTTGCTTTCATGCAAAACCAGTTGCGTCTTTTTTTTTGGTTAACCGAAAAGGAGGATTTTTCAAATGCAGGAAGAAACATGCAATGAACGAAAACGGCCATGGAAAATGCTGCAGCGTATGCTTCTTATCCAGGTTATTTGCGTTGCACTGGCCATGCCTGCCGGGGCCGACCATGAGAAGAGATCGGGATCGGAGCCCAGGCCTGTGGGGGCCCTGAATTCCAGCAATGGCGGAGTTTACGAAAAAGGCCAGTACGGCATCATATTCAAGTATACCTACTACGAACAGGACCAACTTTACGATGGCAATGATTCGGTGGATTTCGAGCGGCCCATAAAGGGTCAACAGCCAGGGAAAAAGTGCAGCCTGCGGTCCCTCCGGAAACTTCAAATGACGCTTCGCGCCGGCATCACTGACAGAATCGATGCTCGTCTGATCATTCCTTACGTCGACAAAGAGATGGAGCGACAATCCTTCAGCAGTAACTTTTTAGATGACAATGCAGGCATCGGAGATATCAAACTCATGGCCCGATACCGCATATGGTCCCAGAAAAAGAAGGATCCGTTTAACCTGGCGTTTGGCGTAGGCCTGAAAATGCCTACCGGCCAGACGGATGAAGAAGACGCAACCGGTCAATGCCTTCCGGGGTATTTGCAAACCGGATCAGGATCCTGGGATCCCGTTGTCGAACTGGGGGCCCACAAGGTATCGGGACGCCACTGGGTTTCGAGCTATTTGATGTACCAGATGACCACGGAAGGCGAACTCGGGGACCTGGAATTTAAAAAACCAAACACCTTTAAATACAATCTTGCCTACGCCTACGCACTATCCAAACTGGTCGACCTGCAACTCGAACTCAACGGTGAAATTAAAGGGAAGGCTGAACTGGACGGCGAGACCCAAGAGAACACCGGCGGCCACATCATTTATCTTTCCCCGGGCGTACATATCAAATTTCACCGGGGAATGCACTTTGATATCGGCGTGCCCATGCCGGTCTATCGTGACTTGAACGGCACCCAGCTTTCTGAAGATTATCGTATCGTCGCCAAACTGGCGTTGAAATTTTAAAAAACCTTTTAACCAGCGGAGAGAATCATGACCCAAACTCGAAAGATAACAACAGCCGAACTTTGGCATGCGGCGCTTCTGGCCGCAGCCATTATTTTCTTTTTAGCCGCAACACTTCAGCCGAAAGGGGCCGAAGCGGCAATGAAATCGCCGCCACCAAAGAAAATCGATGTCATCATCATCGGTGACCGAGTGGTGGATATCGCTTTCAACCTGGGCGTCATGCCCAAAGCCATGTCAGTACGCGGCTCTCTGTGGCCCATGGCCAAGAAGCTCAAAACTGTCAGCCAGATATTGGGATGTCCAAAATGCATCGCAGCCAAAAAGCACATCGTTCCAGATGCATGCGCAAAGTTGGGGGTGAAGAGGCTAATCATAGAGAGAAGCTACCCCTACTGCATCTATAAACCACAGGTTAAGCCTGAGGATATCGTTCCCTTAATGGAAGGAAAAGACGTCACCATCGAATATGTCGACTTCGCCAGCGGGCTCGAGCATGCGGTGCGACGGACCGCCGAACTGCTGCATTGTGAAGACAAAATCAGCTCGGTTCTCGAAGGTTATCGCAAGCAACTCATTGCGGTCTCCGCCTCCCTGCCAAAAAAGAAATCTGGAAAAAAAGTGATTATTATGAATGGAACGTACCAGCCATCTAGCGGCAAAGTGATGCTGAGAGTTGAGGCCCCCGGCGGATACGCCGACCGGTTCCTACTGGACAAGCTAGGGTGCGTCAATGCGGGGAACAGCTTCAGACCAACCGGTGGAAAAGCGAGCAAAGGCCATTTTCAGGTTCGCAAAAAAAAGGGCGGCCTGGTGCTTGAACCACTGATTCAAGCCGATCCGGACGTGATTGTCATTACCGGCGACGCGTTTGCCGTGCAAAAGGCATTGTCCGATTACCGATCGTCGAACCCGGAGCTTGGCCGAGTCAGAGCCATCCGAAATATGGCCGTCTATGTTCTGCCCGCCTATGTTGATTCCAGCGTTCTGGAATATCCGGCTATCCTTGGAAAGTGGTCAGCGGCCCTGTCCCGGTAAACACACGAAACGAAATTAAGGACATGAATGCAAAAAATCGCAAACTTGCCCGGTGCGTCTTTTAACGCCGGTTGTCTTTTACTCATAGTAACAGAAAACCATATGGTGGCCCCAAAAAAGCATTGACAGGCCCCTAAATTCTGCGTAAGAAGGTTCTCACGATTTTAGTATAATCTAATTTAATTTGGATACCCTTACGGCTTTTGACCATTCATTGGTGCACAAAGAAGTGAAGGCGCAACCGGATATGTGATTCCGGCTGCGCCTTTTTTTATCACTTCCGCTCAGCGATACGAAAGGGAAACAATTATGGCCAAAATCGGAAAGCGAACCAAGAGCAATTGGATGATCGGCGCCCATCCGGTGAATTCCGATAAGAACCGGGTCTCCGATCCGGCAGTGAAGCGCAGGCGCCGCAAGAGCAAGGATATCTGCCGCGTCATCGCCCAGGCCCTCAACCGGGTCAGGAACGATGGGCGCATGGTTTACCTTTCTGCAGACACATACATGGGAAACCCCAAACCCAAAACCCTCTATCGGGTTGAACTGTTCAAAGACAATTACTATGTGCTGTGCGCCCAGCAGCGGGTCATCACCTTATTTTCATCGGAAATGATCGCCGGCGATGCCCACAGGGGGGGGCTGGTGTTTCGCAATGAAGACCCGTTCGAAGAACTGAGCCCCTATTACCGGCAGTCCGCATGAGAGATTGCGATGAGCGCTTCCAGCGCGTTATTTTCACTGATTTACTGTCACGGTGCCGTGCCGGGCGCCATAGCTTCACCCGGAGAAAGGGATGACACTATGGACTTTTTAATGCCGCCGTTATCCTGCACAGGTTATCGAATGGCGGCGGGCAAGTATGCTTTGTCCCGGAGCCTCGATCAGTACTTGGGCGCCATACTGCAAATCGAAAAAAATGCTTCTGTGGCCCGCGTCAAAGACATTGCCAACGTGCTGGGTGTAAAAAAAGGGTCCGTTGCCGGCGCCTTGAAAAAATTGAGCGCCATGGGCCTGATCGTCTACCCGTCCTACCGGCCGGTCAACCTGACCGACGAGGGCCGACGGTTGGCCGAATACAACCGGTGGCGGGACAGCATCCTGATGCTTTTCATGACGACCGTGCTGCACCTCTCCCACCGTGAGGCGGAGGCATCGGTAGAGCGCATTGGATATGCCCTGGGAGAAAAGGTGGTCGACCGCATGCGGCAGTTCATGGCGCAAACCTATGAAGAAGTCGTCGATTCACTTGACTTCTGGTAATGCAAAGGAGGCAGGTTGCGGTTAAAATGTTTATAAACACATCCCCATTCCCCATCTCGGGACGATGGTTTGTCCGTTACGCTGTCAAAGTCGACGCCGTAGGCAAGCAGCGGCAGGCGTACTTCCAACCGAAGCGAACAGCCACGCGGGTGTTTCAGATTCCAAATGAACGAAAAACGGTAATAAGCGCATCGCGTCGATCTCGATGAAACCGAGATCGTGTGAGTCAAGCGCAGGATGTCCCGAAGGGCTTTTTACAGCCGGTTTGGCGTTGTTGATAGAACGGTTTCAGCAGCGGAAGGAGGTGTGATGCTGGAGCGATAGGGGGATATCTTTTGATATATAATCGATTAATTAACGTATAGAAATGCAAAGGAGTAGAAATTGATGAAGAAATTTTTGGTAATGGTTGGAAGTTGCATGATCTGTGGTTTGTTCATCAGCGGCCCTGCTGCTGCTGAAGATATGTCGAACTACGAACTGAACGAACGGGTCAAGAAACTGGAAGAAAAAATGGGCGCCGGGGGCGGTGCGGAGTGGACCGACCGCATCACCATCAGCGGCGCCATCGAAGCCGAAGCCGGTTTTGTCAACACGGATTACGACGATCCGGGCAGTGACGACGTAGACAGCAGCGATATCGTGCTGTCGACGGTGGAACTGGGTGTGGATGCCGAAATTCACAAGCACGTCAGCGGTCACATCCTGTTCCTGTATGAAGAGGGCGAAGACATCGTCGTTGATGAAGGGTTCATCACCATCGACGGCAAGGATGTGGTGCCGCTGTACCTGAATGCCGGTCAAATTTACCTGCCCTTTGGACAATTCGAAAGCCACATGATCACCGACCCGTTGACCCTCGACCTGGGTGAAACCAGCGATTCGGCGGTTCAGGTGGGCTTTGCCAACGATATTATCGATGCCAGTGTCGTCGTTTTCAACGGCGATATCGACGAGTCCGATGAAGACGATGACACCATCGCCAGCTATGCCGCCGGGATTACCTTTAGTCTGCCCGATGGCAGCATCCCCAACGTAGGGCTTTCCGCCGGGGTCTCCTACATCTCCAACATCGCCGACACGGACGGATTCGAGGGATTTCTCGAAGCCTCCGATCAGGTCGAAGACCATGTGGCCGGCGTGGGCGCCTTTGTCAGCCTTTCCTTCATGGATATGATCTTTATCGAGGCCGAATACATCGGCGCCCTGGACGATTTCGAGGATGGTGACATCGGAGATGCGTTTGACGAGGGTGACGAATCAAAGCCCAGTGCCATGAACGTCGAGCTGGCCGTCGCCCTCCTGGAGAACCTGGAACTGGCCGTGCGCTATGGAACAACCGATGATATCAAGGGCGGCATCGATGATGAGTCCCTGCCCGAAACCCAGTACGGCATCACCGCCGCCTACGGCCTATTCGACAGCACGACCCTCGCGCTGGAATACCTGAAGTCGGACTATGAAAACGATGACGAAGAGACGGTCATCACCGCCCAGCTTGCCATAGAATTCTAATCCGTTCATTTTGCATTGGCTGCAAATCACAATACCCGATTGCGAAATGAGTGGCTCCTCCGGCCCGCCCCCTATCGGGGCGGGCTTTCTTTTATCTCATCCCACGATTCCATCGCCCATCGTCGTGAAGCCGGTAGATTGGACGCGCTTTTGGTGCCCAGGTACGAAAAAAGTGCGAGATCTATATCAACTTGCGCCTTCAAAGGCTTGAATGGTGCTACGCCCTAATCCACGATAGGGAAGTATTTTACTTGCATAGGATGCTAAAATCGGATTCCTAATATTCGAATTACCCGTCTTATGTATTCAACGGTCAAATTGTTCGGGAGATGGCCTGGGCGGATAATTTTTAACCGATCATTAAAAACGAAAAGCCTGACAGGAACCGGAATAAAAAAATCACGATGGATCGCATAAGCAACAAGCCCCGAGGACTTTATGGCCCCCCGGTTCTCTATCAGTTCCAAACCAGCAGATTCTTGGGCACGGAATGCGGGCAGGAATTTTTAATCCTCAGCTTTGTGGACAACCAGATTTATGTATTACTGGTAGTTCATTCCGTGTATGGACACTACCCTCCCAAAAAAATATTGCTCGTTTGAGCATAATTATACTTTACAAAACCAAACCGCTTTGTTAAATTATGCTCAAATGAGCGAAAAGGAGCCTGCCGCATGCCGCGACCCAAAAAGCCGAGATTCGTTTCCGCATATCCGACCATTGCTAAGTTCCTTCCCTACGGCATGCCCGTTACCGGAGAGGTCACTATGACTATGGAAGAACTTGAAGCGGTGCGGCTCAGCGATTTCGAACACCTTGACCAGGAAACGGCGGCCGGCATGATGTCGGTTTCCCGTCATACATTCGGGCGTATTCTGGCCGGGGCCCGCACAACAATCGCCGATGCCTTGATTACCGGAAAGGCACTCAAAATCGAGGGCGGTGATTATGAATACCGCGGGAGGGGGCGTCATCGACGGCGAAGAGGCGGTGGCCCGCCTTTCAAATGAATGCTGCCCTTCCCCGGCCCGATGGTCAGGGGAATGATGTTAAAAAATCCACCCCAAGGGGTACAAAGGAGGTGAGTGTTATGCCCAGAGGAGATCGAACCGGCCCGCAGGGCCAGGGTCCTGGAAGTGGACGAGGCCAGGGAGGATGTATTCCCCGAAGCAACGGTGTGCAACGACCGTCGCGGGTCGGCCGTGGCAGTACCGGCCCAGGACGCGGCCGCGGGCAGGGTGCCCGTAAAGGCCAGGGAACCGGCCGTGGCGGCAACAACCGTTAACCAACCGGTTAGATGGTTCCGCCTCCATGAGAGGCGGCATCATCGAACACCTGATGATAGTGATTCATCATCTGTAATCAATTTAAATCAAGGAGAAATTATTATGCCAGGATTCAACAGAACAGGACCAATGGGTGCCGGCCCGATGACCGGCGGTGCTCGAGGTTTGTGCAATCCCGCCGGTGCCGGCCGAATCCCCGGGGCTATCGGCTACGGCCGGGGAATGGCCTTCCGACGTGGTTATGGCGGCGGTGGGTTCGGTATGGGAATGGCGCACGGCCGGGGCTTCGGCCGGGGATATGGCGGGTATCCGCCTGTTGCGGTTCCGGACATCGTTCCAACGCCGGCCAATGAATTGGAGATGCTCAAATCGCAGGCCGATTATTTACAACAGTCACTATCGACAATCCAAAGCCGCATCAATGAACTGGAAGGCGAGGCTTCCTAATACGACCAAGGGGATGGTTTCAACAAAACTGTCCCCTTTGAGTCAATTACATCTTCGTTGACACATCAGCAGAAACCACGCTATTTTGGAGACTCGTGGTGATTTATGGCCATGAAAAATCTTAGCTGTATGTGGGGTATAGTGTGGGGTGTAAAAAAAAGGGCTTAGCGGTGATAACCGTCTAAGCCCTTGGTATGGTATGGCTGCCCGTGTGCAATTCTCTCCATAATTTTTCTTTGGATAAGTCACCTTTGTCTTGCATAAAAAACTGAAATAATTTAATATATATAAATCTCACCTGAGAATTTTATCAATCCGCTTGTTCCATTAAAGCTCCAAAATTGCAGGTCTTATCTTTTAACAGGACAGTTGTTCAATCCTCTCGTTTATTGTCCTAAGACCGGGAAAGGGAATGAATATGGAGATATTATTGGTATATGCCGGAATCATAGTCATTTATATTCTTAAGCGAAGATATGACAGGGCGAGGATCACTTTTCTCAAAGAGACCGGAAAAATGATGATTTTAAGATCAAAAAGAAAGGAGTAGAAAATGATTGAGACCGAATTGGAAGCATTAGTGCCGTTGTTTTTGTTCATCATCATCCTGTTTATACAGGTCAATAGGGTACAGGATGTCAGGGACGCCATCGATGAGTTGTCCGAGCTCGCCGATGATGACAGTGATGATACGGTTCACATCGTTGTCCAAGCATTGAAAAAAGGCATTCACAAATTTTGAATTGTTTTATCCGAGCGGGCACTGGAAAGGTCTTGTCAAGGCAATCCCCTGTACCTTCGCACATTGATAGCCTTCCACTTGAGAAGCGGCTGGGCCTGAATTCGTTTCTGTAGGTTTGCATCAGAAGTCAAAAACGTTGGATTGATCTTTCCCCAATCGAGCAGCAGATCCAGGAATTTACGTTCAGCGTCAGAAAATGGCAACACTGATGACAGACCTTTCTGGCATACTTTTACAAGGTGCTCGCCGTACTCGTCGGGAGATGCGTACGCCTTCTCTATGCTGACGCGTAAGGTAGGAATGAGCAGCTTGTTCAATTCAGATGCATTGAATTTAACATTTTCGATTGAAACAGTCCTCCAGTCTTTGCGGTTCATTCCTCCGTAGACCAAGAACGCCACCCGGAGTCTGTGGTGTTCGAGACCATTCAAATTGAGAATCCTATGGCAGTCGAACAGATCTCTTGTCTGACCGCGTGCAAACAGTGCAGATAGTTTGCCGGCGGCTATTTAGTGAATATCAAGAACGGGTATGCCTTTAGCCTGGAAATTGCCGAGCCGATGAGAATCGATATTTTGAACATCCCAGAGTGGCTGTCTGAACATGAAATTGAAATCGACTTCGAGGTTGCCGGGTTGTCCGGTGTAGCTTTGGTAGCCCAGCCGCCATTTCCCGCCCGCGTGTTCGCCAGGGACTCTTTTGGTAACAAAGCCCTCACGGGAGAATACCGCATTGGCCGCCTGTTCGATTTCAGGCCTTTCGGCCAGCATTGCCTCACGATCCATCATTCCAATATAGTTGATGTCGATATCCACAGATAGCCTGGGAATGTCGAAAACAAACATGTTCAATGCGGTTCCGCCCTTCAAGGCCCATTTGCCTTTGAGGAAAGGGTGTGCGTTCATAGCGTTCAGCAGGTGGAGCACCTTCTCAACCATATCAGGTCTGAAACCGGTAGACTCCGCGGTTGAAATGATTTCCGACGACGACAATTTCACAGCACTTCCCCCCAGGACTTGTTTAGGATTTCATGAGGGATCAGCAGGTTCCAGTCTTTCACCCATCGGCAGTCGTTGCGTTTGCCGCGTGCAAGATAATGGGGCTGGCGTGGACGTAGATTTCGCAGCGAATTAAGATGTGTATCGTCTATCATCAGAGTGTCCCTGTGCTGTTCGAGAAAGAATCCCACCTTTGCGGCGGTGGTAGAGTTTTTCAATAAAAAAACGTATTCGAGGACCTGATCCAGGTCGAAAAATTCTACAGATTCCAAGGATCGCCATATCTCTTCCCAACTTCCCGTAAGGTCCGGCCGGTCCAAGACGTCGACAAAGGTTCGTTCGAGGTTTGTTACCCGTAGCTCCACACCGGAGCGATTGTGGGTGTGGACCCCAAACAATTCATTGCCTTTTTCCCTGAGGCGGTGGGGGATGGACGCGCGCCTGTATTCATGGGATTGAAACTTCAATGGTAGTGATTTTTGTGCAGATAAGTAATGCAGGCTCGTGTGGACTGAGTAGGCTTTTCCGTGAAACTCCAAAGCCGTATGGTATGCAAGGACTGCATCGCTGCTCATTTTGGCTGCTATGAGATAGGGTTCAACCGGATTTGACATGGGGTCGCCTCCCACAGGCACCGTTGCCCACAGGCCCCTGCGTACCGGTACTAGTCGTCCCTGGTTGCGGTAGTAGGTCAGGAGCGACTTGCGGGTGCTTGGGTTGCCGGTTCCTCTGGCGGTCAGGAAACGATCCAGCTCATCGACTGTGAAAACAGCGTGCTGTGACAGGAATTGATTCAGCTTCATCCATTTACCTTTTGACATTCATTCTACATAGTAGCAATAAAATTAGCACTAACTCGACAACATGTTAAGTGATATTTTATTTTTTTGACCGAGTTGCGAGATGGGTTTGGTATTTTTGGTACTTTCTCGCCTTCTTGTCCCATAAATCCAGATACTCAGGCGGTCTTTTCGGCATCGTCATTCCGGGCTGCAATTGTTGCCAGGATATCCCCTGCAACGTCAGCGGCCTTTTTAAGGGTTTCATCTCTTAAATGGGCATAGCGTTGTGTCATGAGCGGGCTTTTATGCGTCATCAGCTTTTGCAGGGTATACATATCGACCTTGCCGCTGCTGGCCAACATACTGGCGTATACATGGCGAAGTCCGTGCAAAGGGCGGAATCCTTCTGGCAGACCCGCAGCTTTCCGGATTCGTTCAAGGCTCTTGCGGGGAACGATGGTTAAGTGGCTCCCTTGGAATCGGCCAGGAAAGACATACGGGTTGCTGCTCAGTGGTATGATACGATTGAATACAGCGCTTGCCGAGCTGCTGAGCGGTATTTTCTGGTCCGGTCCTCCCTTGGGGTCGCGCAGGGTAATAAACCCGCGCTGTGCGTCAATGTGCGACCACTTGAGCTTGAGGATCTCCCCCCGTCTCATACCCGTATACAACGCCAGCCGCATGATGGACGCAACCATCTGGTCTTGGTCTTCATCCAGTGCTTTCATAAGTTTTTTTAACTGACCGGGTGTTAAATCCTCTGTGGTCAGGTTATTTAATTTAGGGATTTCGATCTTGAAGGGCAGGGGGGCGACAATCCCTCTTTTGACGCCAAAATTAATGGTGCGGCGAAGCAATTCTAACACTCTTGCCGCCTGGGTGCGTTTTCCCTTTTTTTGGAGTCCGAGGCGTATACGGTCCACATCGAGCGGCAACAGCTTGGAGGGCTCTTTCTTTCCTATGGCGTTCCTCAGGTGAAGGTCAAATCTGCGTTTTTCGTTTTTCAGGCCCTTGTTGGCAGTATACGTTGTGCAATATTGATCCCATAGTTTTTCAATGGTCCATTTTCCATCAGCAGCCCTTTTCTTTTCAATCTCCCGAGTTCTCTTTTCCTTGTTGGTCGGCGCCTTTCCCCTGATACGGTCTGACCGCATATTGTTCGCTCTGGCCGGCGTCATACCCCTTGAATGAAAACCGGCCTTTTCCTGGACGCGTTTTCCATCTTTGCGATAGTCGATGTAATAGATTTTGTCCTCTTTCGGGGTGCCTGGTTTTGAAATTATGTAGAAGATATCCTGGATACCCGGCCGGGTGTCTTTTCTGGGCTGGCATCTTCCCTCCGAAATGGTTGCCACTGGGTTTGAATTTTCTCTATACCCACCACTATACCCACCACGCCCGAAGAACGTCAAGGTAAAATGTGGTAGGGTAGTACATGAAAATATAGAATAAATAAAAGGTGTTGAGGTATATTCCGGTAATCATGGGTAAGGTGAGAAAAGTGCCCTTTTACTGTCTGTTAACCACCGTGTCCGTGGTTCGAGTCCGCGCTGGGGAGCCAAAATTCAATCCGCTGATTTCAGCGGTTCTTGTTTAACGCAAGACCCCGTGGGGTGATCCCCTCGGGGTCTCGTCGTTTCAGGCGTGTCCACGCCGACTTACGCCACCTCTCACGTCCTTCTTGATTCTCCATTTCGAAGCTCACCGCTCGGGGTTCGGGTGCAACCGTGGGGTTTGCGTGCGCTCACCGAAAATGTCCTCTCCGAATTCTCCCGTTCTCCGTTTTTCGAGTCGCCTTGTTTAACAGCCCGGTTGCATCCGGGCACCCGCTTCGACGTTTCGAACTCCCCTCCGGTAGGTATCCGACGAAAGCCGGATCAAGTGGTCCGGCGAAAGCGGATTACCAGACAGCGGAATCGGCCGTGAGGACGGAGACCGTTGTGGGTGCCGACGACATCGCCCTCATGCGGTGTCGGGCGGGCTCCAACGGCCCCTCTGGACGGCTGGTCTTATCCCGCCCATGCGGCATCCACTGCGGTCCCTTCCGCGGCCTCCCGCAAAGGAGGACCGGATGCAGGCCAACGAACACGTTCCAGCCTCGCTTGAAGAGGTGACATCGGAGATCGCAACGATCCTGGCCCGGGGCTACATGCGCCATCGAAAAGGCCGCCGACTCGCCTTTGATTTGGATGGCGGGGCGGCGCATATGGCGCAAGTCGAAGAATCTGAGGCGTTTACAGAGAAACGCCTTGATGTTTCGGGCCACCGAAGCCTTCATTCATTCACGAGTTAACGCCCTGAGATTGCGGTGCGGACGGACCGCCCGCCAGGGCGAAGCCCATGAACCAAGGAGGTTTCGGATGGAAGCAACGACGTATCAAGAGGTCCAGGGACTCTCCAGGATGACAGTCGGAGAGCTGCGGGGAAAATACCTCGAGGTCTTCGGGGAGGAGACCCGCTCCTACCACAAGGAGTTCCTTCGCAAGCGCATCGCTTGGCGTATCCAATCCCTGGCCGAGGGCGGCCTTTCCGAGCGAGCCCGGCGCAGGGCCGAGGAACTTGCCAATGACGCCGACTTGAGAACGCGGGCTCCGCGTGATCCGGTCGCTTCTGGTTCGGCCGAGGTCAAAGCGAGAACTGCGACCGGCCGCATGTCACCGTTGCGCGATCCGAGGCTGCCTCTGCCCGGCACTTTGCTCGCCCGCGAGTTTCAAGGGCGCGATGTCGTGGTTAAGGTCCTCGACAACGGATTCGAGTTCGACGGCCACCGCTTCAAGTCCCTCTCCGCAATCGCCCAGGAGGTCACCGGGAGCAAGTGGAACGGGTTCCTCTTCTTCGGTATCGCCGATGGCGCGGCCAAGGGCGGAAGCCGAAAACACGAGAGGAGGAACGAATGAGCAGAAACAACAACCGTGGCCGGGGAGAAGCCCGGGAGTCGGTATCAAGGATCAACGGGACAATCCGCTGCGCGATCTACACGCGCAAGTCCACCGAGGAAGGGCTGGAGCAGGAGTTCAACTCGCTCGACGCCCAGCGGGAATCCGCGGAGGCCTATATCGCGAGCCAACGTCACGAGGGATGGGTGTGCATTCCGGATCGGTTCGATGACGGCGGTTTCACCGGCGGTAACATGGAGCGGCCCGCCCTTAAGCGGCTTTTTGCCGGCATCGAGTCGGGCGACATCGACTGCGTGGTGGTTTACAAAGTAGACCGACTCAGCAGATCCCTCCTGGACTTCGCCCGTATGATGGAAATCTTCGACAAGCACTCCGTGAGTTTCGTCTCGGTTACCCAGCAGTTCAACACGACCAGCTCCATGGGGCGGCTCACCTTGAACATCCTACTTTCCTTCGCCCAATTCGAGCGGGAGATCATATCCGAGCGCACACGCGACAAGATGTCCGCTGCGCGCCGCAAGGGCAAGTGGGTCGGCGGGATGCCGGTTCTCGGGTATGACGTGGACCCTAAAGGTGGAAAGCTGATCGTCAGCGAGGACGAAGCCGCGCAGGTCCGGGCGATATATCAGCTTTACCTGGAGCACAAGGCCATGATCCCTGTCGTCCAGGAGATCGACCGCCGCGGTTGGCAGACCAAACGGTGGACCACCAAGAAGGGCCAAGAGCGCGGCGGAAAGCCCTTCACCAAGAACAGTCTCTTTCGGCTCCTGACCAACGTGATCTACACCGGCAAGGTCGACTACCAGGGAACCATCTACAACGGCGAACACAGCGGGATCGTGGACATCGACCTTTGGCAGCAGGTGCAGGATGCGCTCCGGCGGAACGGCAGCACCGGAGGAAAAGAGGTGCGCAATAAGTACGGAGCGCTCTTGAAGGGACTACTCTACTGCGCTCCCTGCGGCACCGGCATGGTGCATACCTACACCGCCAAGGACAACGGCAAACGCTATCGCTACTACGTCTGCCTGAACGCCCAGCAACGAGGATGGGCGTCCTGCCCAACCAAGTCGCTCAACGCGCACGAGATCGAGACCGCGGTGGTTGAACACATCCGAAGCATAGGCAGGGATGAGGAAATCATCGCGGCGACGGCTGCAAAGGTTCGGGAAGAGAGCGGCAAGCGCATGGCGGAGCTGGAAACCGAACAACGCGGCCACGAGCGTGAACTCAAACGGCTGCACACCAGAGTTCAGAAGCTGGTGAGCGAGTCCTTCACCGCCGCCTCGAACGGAGGGGCGGCCATGGACCAACTCGCCGACCTTCAGGATCAGATTCGAACCATAGAACAGCGGATGACAGCCATACGCGAAGAGGTCATCGTCATCCAGAGAGAAACCGTTGACGAAGGGGACATGGCCCGGGCGCTGGCGGTCTTCGACCCGGTCTGGGAGTCGCTGTCTCCCCGAGAACAATCACGGATCGTCCGACTCCTCATCGAGCGTGTCGGGTATGACGGGCGGGACGGCAGAGTGACCGTGACCTTCCGCTCGCCGGGAGTCAAGGCGCTGTGCAGCGAGGCCGACATGCGCAGTCGGGAGGTGTCTGCATGAATAACCCTGCCTTCGACGGAACCGGTCTGAGCCGGTTGGAGATATCCTTCAGCTTCAAACCAAAACACGGCCGGAAGAACGGCAACGATCTCCGGGACGAGGATCGTTGCATCGAGCCGGGGAATATCCCCCGCGTATCGAAGCTGATGGCCTTGGCGATCCGCTACGACAGGCTGGTGGGCCGCGGTGAAGTGCGTGATTATGCAGATCTGGCGCGACTCGGTTACGTGACGCGGGCCAGAATCACGCAGATCATGAACCTGCTCAACCTGGCTCCGGACATCCAGGAGGCGATTCTCTTCCTGCCCCGAACGGTCAAAGGGCGTGACCGGCTTCGAGAGAAAGAGGTCCGTCCCATTGCCGCCGTTTCTCACTGGTCGCGTCAACGAAAGATGTGGGCGAAACTGACCGCCGAGCGGATGAGCTGACAAGGTCCATCGGGCAGCCTGCCTTTTCCTGCTCCTCCCGCCGCCGATGGTCTCTCAATTCCCTGATTCATGTACATTTTTCCTATTGATCTAACGCCTATCAGGTCGTTTAATATCAGCCTGTAACGTGGCGGTAGTTCGCCCTGACAGGACCCTGCGGCTGTTGGTGTTCACGCTAAGCTCTTTGGGTGGTTAAGGATACACATGAGTCAAAAACCACTATTGGCAGAGGAGAACATCGTCGGCGAGGTATTGGTTGAAGGCAGCACTGGTGGGTCTGGGCGGTGTTTCGCTCTTGGAGTGACAGGCGACCCGGCTCGAAAACGCAAACGCCGGAGATGCCCGGGCTATAGGAAAAAAGGAGAAGAGAACGAATGGCGACGCACAACCTCAGGCGTCTTGCTATGCTGACGGCTTCGAGGGTATCGCATGTGAGCATCCGTTGGCTCTGCTGAGTCCTCACATGATGATTGTCAGGCGCATAATTTGGATTGGATTCTGAAAATGCGGCCTGATTTCATTCCCAACCTTCCTATCATTCCTTTACGCAAGCCTGATGGATGCAGCCACGCAGCCAGCGATGGGCAGGGTCGGCATCTAGTCGCGGATGCCACATTTGTGAGACTGTGATTGTTTCTGTTGTAATCGGCAGGGGAAAAGTGAACATCCCTTCTCGGCTGAAAGATGTCAAACGGTTAGGTACAGCAGCCACCAAGTCGGAAGTTCGAGCTATCATAAGAGCTTCGCTGGGGCTCGGGACAACAGCCAAGACACGTCGTTTCAAGCCCCGTGCCTCCAATTCCCGATCGATCGGACCGCGCATGAGACCACGCCGAGAAGCGCTGATATGAAACTCGGCGGCGAAACGCTCTGGCGTAATTGTTCCCTTCGTCAGGGGGTGATCCTTGCGCACAACGCCAACGAAGGTGTCATGAAAAAGGGCCTGAAGGCGGACTTCCGGTCCAGTATTTCCAAGGACGCCGATGTCCAGATCGACGGTAGCTTCACGCATGGCCGCCACATCTTCTCTGCCTTCCCCCGTAAAGCAGAGACGGACGCACGGCGCACTGGTACTTGTAATACCGATGAGGCGTGCCCCGAACGAAGAAACGAAGGTTTCGTTCGCACGAATGATGAATGTGCGGTCCAGAGTGGAAAGGTCCAGGGTTTCATCAGACCCTAACAGAGCCATTGCCAATTCGACTGCGTGATGTACCGGGTCGCGCAAAGCTTCGGCGCGTGGCGTCGGCACAAGCTTCTGCCCGGCCCTGACTAAAATCGGATCGCTAAAAGCTTCCCGAATACGTCCCAAAGTCCGACTCATCGCCGACGGACTCAGGTTCATCCGTTCAGCGGCAGCGGCTACACTGCCTTCGCTCAACAGAACATCCAGATGCCTCAGAAGGTTCAAGTCCAATAGTGCACCTCGATCATTTATTAATGACTATATAGTGCGTTAAGGTAATTAATCTCGACCAGAAAGTCAACAACCTTATAGTATAGGAAAATTGAAGATAATTCCTACTTAAGAAATGCGTTGATTACCGGACATCCACCCCATGCTCCGAACCGACAAACCGGGCTGGAGAAGGGGTGAAAAGTGAGGCCCATAGCTAAAAAAGCATGCGTTCGAGTTCTCCCCCGGAGGTTGACTCGCCCCCATATTTCCCTGCGTGTTCGGAAATCAACGACGGTCTTAGTACCTGCAGGATCTCACAATTTCAACGGGATCGTGATTTTTTTATTAAGAAGCAAAATCTTACGGCCGAAATCCTAACGCCGCAGAGAGTACCCATAGGTTATTCTTTGTAACAACATGAAATAACTAATATATTATGCTCATGCTCGCCTACTCTTGATTTTCTCACTTTGGCTATTAACCGGTAAAAGGTTTTTTTACGGGGCGCCCATCCTTTCCTAAGAATTATTGCATGAAACGCATTTATATAATGAAGATAAGTAATTTGAATGCATTTGGTAACGGTGGTATCTTTTCTCTGAATTGCAGAACCTATAGAGCAGGTTAGCCAATGAAAATCGCTCAATTAGGTAAAAACTAACATGACAACAATTATGAGGCAATTATGACAATCCATTCAGACAAGTCATGCAGTCTTTTCGACCCGGCAGTCCAATCCGTCATCGACCGCGTCTGGGCATTGCAGGCCGAACTCAATCCTTCCGTCGAGGCGGCGCTCCGGGAGGAAATGGTTCAGCGCTCCACTCCCTACAGCCGTCAGGAAATCGTGGAAAAGAGCGGCCCCGGGTCCTTTGCATGCCCGCCGGAGGTGGGGCGGATGCTCTATAACCTGGTGCGGGCCATCCGACCCTCAATCGTGCTGGAATTCGGCACGGGCCACGGTTTCTCGACGCTGCATATTGCCGCCGCCCTGCACGACAACGGTGATGGCCGACTTTTCGGGTCCGAGATGCACACCGGTAAGGTGGCGGCGGCAAGAGCAAACCTGGCGGAAGCTGGCCTGGAAAAATGGGCGGAAGTGCTCGAAGGCGACGCCATCGAGGTACTCGCGACCAAGTCGAACGTCGACCTGCTCTATCTCGACGGTTGGGTAGCTCATTATCTCGACGTGCTGAAGGCGGTAGAGCCCAACTTCAGGCAGGGGGCCTTTATCCAGGCCGATGACCTTGGGAAATTTGGTGCTATTTCAGGCGCCAAGGCCTATCTCGATTATGTCCGTGATCCGATCAATGGTTACACATCAACAGCCTTTACAGATTACCAGGGCTTTGAGCAATCCTGCTGGGTAGGCCGCTCATGAGTGCCGGGATAAACGTTGCGGAGGCGGAGGAAAAACCGCAATCACCACCATCGAAACCGTCCGCCGCACGCCAGCGTGCGGTTCTTGCTACCATGTCCGGCTGCGCGGCCCTGGTCTTTGGGCTGGGCGCCAGCATCAACCTTGCGGTCGGCCGGATTTCCACGAGTGTGCTGCATCCATCGGCGACTGAGGTACTGTGGATTATCGACAGTTACCTCGTGGCGTTCGGCTGCCTCCTCATTCCTTCGGGAGCATTGGGGGATCGATATGGCCGGAAGGCCATGATGCTTCTTGGGCTCGCTGTCCTTGCTGTCGGTTCCGCCCTGTCGGCAGTCGCACCGAGCGTTCTGATCCTGCTCTTGGGCCGGGCTGCCGCGGGAGCCGGCGCCGCGCTTATCCTGCCTAACAGCTTGGCGCTGCTCGTCGGCAGCTTTCCTGTGAGTAGGCATGGGTACGCCATCGCTGTATGGACGGCCATGGCGGGAATCGGTGGAGCCGTCGGCAATCTTTTGGGCGGGCTTATCCTGCAATTCTTTGATTGGCAGGCGTTGTTCACGATTGCAGTTCCCCTTGCGGTTATCGGGCTCATGCTCACCGCATGGGCGACGCCAAAACTCTCGACCCATGACAATCCCTTGAATATTGGCGGCGCCTTCATTCTTGTGGTGGGGATTTTTGCTCTTCTCTTTGGCATCATCGAGGGGCCGGAGCTTGGCTGGACGTCATCCACTGTTCTGGGCGCCTTCGTAACAGCAGCTCTGGTCTTCCTGGCCTTTGTGCTGCATCAGCTCCGTCAGAAATATCCCTTGCTTGACCCCCGCATCTTCCGCTCTCGAACTCTTTGTGCCGGCGCACTGGGCATCGTTCTGTCATTCATCGCCATGTATTCCCTGTTTTATTTGAACGGCCAATATCTTATGAACGCCCACGGCTATTCGCCGGTGCTGGCAGGCTTCAGTATTCTGCCGATGCCTCTGGCGCTCTTTTATGCATCACGCCAAAGCGTCAGGCTGGGGGAGAGATATGGTTCCCGCCGGACCTTGGGGTGGGGAATGGCCATTCTGGGCACCGGTCTTGCGCTTTTGTCTTTCTGCACGCCCGATACGGCCTATCTTTATTATGCCTTGGCTATCGTTGTAATCGGGATCGGGTCGGGCCTCTCCAATCCGTTGCTGTCCACAGCTATCATCTCGTCTCTACCCTCTCATCAAACAGGTGTCGGCTCCGGTATCAACAGCTTCACGCGCGAGATCGGCGGTGCGTTGGGCGTTGCCTTGTTCGGAACGATCCTCAATGGCGCGTACGCCGCCCGACTCCCGCAGGAAGTGATTGAACTTACTACCGGACAAAATGCAGCGGCGCACAAGTCTCTCGAAGCCACACTGGCGATTATTAAGCACGCCGGCAGCGTCAATCCCGCTCTTGTCCACGCGGCGCAGGTTGCCTTTACTGACGCCATGGCCGTTGCTCTCAGGGTTGTCCTCGCGATCACGGCACTGGCTACGGTACTTGTAGTGAGTTGGTATGGTAGCAAGAGTACACCACAGCCTGAGAATAAATGACCGGTCGCACCGGTTCCTTTAAACTGATCGCAAAAAGCCGCGCCCACTTAATTCCTCCTTCAATAATGCGGGAGGTACAAATTTCACGATTTGAGTTGGTTGCGGCCCGATAGCGGCTTTGAGTAAAACGCGCCAGATACGACGACGTAGAGTCGTCATTAGACGGACCGGCTTGAAAACGCAGACGTCGGGGACAGCCCCACTATAAAAACCAAGGAGGAAAGAACGAATGGCGACGTATAACCTCAGGCGTTTTGCTCATGCCGACGGCCTCAAGGCCATCGCGCGTGAGCATCTACTGGCATTGCTTAAGCCTCACAAGTCCTACTTCGACGGCCGAGGGTTGACGTTGCCGCCGCCATCCGCATCCGACGGTATCGACTACGACCAACTCGTCAACGTACTCATGAACCCGGATACGGACACGCCGAAGGGACTGCTCGATGCACTTTACTTCGTGCATGAGATGGCGACGCCTGAAGCCATGGATGTCCTCCTCCAGGAGGCGGAGAACAACGGCATCTCCCTCGACGGGAACCCGGACCCTACCGCAGCGGATGTAGCCGTCCAAGTCTATCTCCAGGACAAGGAACTCCTGGAGCGCAAACACGCCGAGCAGTACCTCATGAAGCCCCGGTCCTTCGAATACTTCCAGACCGATACGCATCCGATCCCCAAGTTCAAACCGCCGACCGCTAAGACGCTGTCCGCCCTCGAAAAGGACCTCGACGACTGGTTCGAGAAGAAGAAGCGCGGACGGGAATCACGGGTTTTCGTCTACCCTAAGAAGGACGCCGTGTGGTTTTTGGTGCGCCACGGCGATCCATTGAGGCGCGAGGGCAGCCTCGACGGTGGTCAAACATCGAGCGTCTTCTATCGTCCAGAAAAGTATGACGTCCTGGTGTATGAACCAACCATCGGCGAGATTCGGATGCACGCGTGCGGAAAAGGGGAAAAGGACCTCTTCCGCCGACAGTTCGGCCGCCATGTGTTCAACAATGAGGATTTCTTTCCTGAGACCGGCAAGTACACGCTCGAGCCGCTTCGAAACGGCGGAGACACATCCATCGTCTGCACCGACGTGGATGGGATGGAATGGGTGCGGCTCAAGGAGATTCAGTTCTTCTGGGGCGGCTCCGAAAAGGAGATCGAGATACGCAAGGCTAACGACGTGTTCGCCGCCTACGCCGGACGCGGCCGCGCCATGCCCCAGAAAGCGCGGATCATCCGGGCGAGCTTTCAAGTGAAATTCACCGACTCCAAGACGGCCCGGACCGTGACCATCCGACCCTCGAATATCGCGCAGTATACCAGGGACAGCGATGCCGCCGTGGTCGAGGACTGGCTCACGAGGCGCGGATTCATCCTTTCCGAGCAGGAAGACGATGACGAATAGCCCGACCGGATTCTGGCAGGCGCTTGAAGCCGTTCCAGGCTCGGCGGCCGTGGATGCCGAGTGGAAGGCCCGGTTCGGGAACGATTATGGGACGGCGAAGGCCTTCCTCCGTCCGAACGGTAAGCTGGCATCTTCACATCCCTGTACGGTTCAACGCGGCTGCGGCTGTGAGCACGAAGTGGTCGTGCACGATCCGGAGGACATCGTCGCTGTCTGCAGGTGCGAGCGTGGATGCGAGACCTTTGCCCTACAGCGATCCGACATCGTGGTCTATGAGCTGGATCGTCCGGCCCTCGACACGGCGCTCGCCAAGGTCTTCGGCCTGATCGAAGAAACCGACGCGGGAACCGACCTTCCCGGAACGACGCGCATCGGCGTTTACTCTCCATACGCCGGATATCGCTTTCCGGTCTACCTGACCATCCAGATCGAGCCCGACGATTTCAGCGAGGTACTCGACGGACTCCTCGGCCGAAACGAAGCGCCGTTCCTTCTCTTGGCCCCCACGCGCGGGCTTTGCACCGCGAAAGCGGAAAAGCGATTGACGGACAAACGGTCGGGCATGGTGTCCTTGTCTGAAAATGTGGGCATCGAGGCCAAACGACAGTTCCAGCTTTTTCATCCCATGGATGACATTCTGGCCCAATTTCGCGGTTTCAATCTTCCGCCGCCGAAGGAAGACGGTGCCACAGCCTTTTTCCCCACACCTCCAGACGCGTCGTGGGGCGAAGTGTCGATCCGCTTCAAGGACGGGCATACCGTCTCCATCAAGGCGAAATCGGTTGGAGGCGTATTCAATTACACGCAGATGGGCATGGCCAATAAGAAGAATGGGAACCCCACCGTTCAATGGGAACTGCTCAAGACCTTCGCCGATGAGCGAGGAATTCTGGACTGGAGCAGCAACAAGGCCCACAGGCACAATCAGAAGCGCCGCGAACTCCTCGCCGCCAACCTGCGCGACTTCTTCCGCATCGAAGGCGATCCCTTCCGCCTGACGGATGACGGAAAAGGTTGGCAGGCGCTCTTCCTCATCTCCCCCGACGAATAGCCAATCTTCCGGCCCAGCGAAATTTCGCTGGACCTCCGGAAAAAAAGTTAAAAAAAGTTTCCCCTCCGTAACTCAGGCATCTGCCTGAAATCTCCGCATTTTCCTGTCCTTCACCATCGACGCGCCAGGCCGTCCCGCCCCTCTCATCGAAATTTCGCCAAAGAGGGGTGACGGTCCGGCGAGACCCTCACCCCTGGAAGAAAAGCCCGGATGATCCGGGTGAACGCCCCCTGGGAGGTCCATTCGCCGGACCCGCCTCCCAGGGGGCTTTTCGTTGATGCGCCCGAGGGCGCGAAAGGAGGTCCGGTATGACGGATGTCGTGACAAAGGCGGCCCTGACTCCTGCCAGGAAACGCCTGGTCGAGCTGATGCAGGAGGTCAACTACGGACGGATCGAGGGACTTCATGTCCGGGACGGCGAGCCCGTCTTCGATCCCCCGCCCACCGTGCTGCGGCTTTTCCTGTTCGGCAAGGACAATGGGCCGAACGAATCCCGCGGCAACGATGGCTTCGCCCTGAAAAAGAAGGTGGCGGAGCTGTTCGAGGTCTTCGACCGGGAGCGTTCGCTCTCGATCCAGGAACTCATGATCGACAACGGATTGCCCGTCCGCATGACCGTGGCGGACGCGGTCCGGGTCTGATTCAGACCCGGCCATAGAGCACGGTCCATCACCAGACAACAGACTGGCCGCAGAGCGGAGGTCGTTGTGGGTGTCGCCGATACCGGCGTACTCGCAACACCTCCGCTCGCTTCATTTAGAGCGGTCGTCCCGGCGTAGGTCGACACCCACACGAGCTCCTCCTCGGCCCCGAGGAGGCTCAGATGGGTTTCAAACGCTACGAAGGAATCGACGAGTATGCCGTTCAGATCATCAAGTACAAGGCGAGACAACTGGTCGGACGGGTGGGCTTCACCGAGTCCGACCGCGAGGACCTGGAGCAGGAGATGCTGATGGACCTGCTCCAACGCCTGCCCAAGTACAACCCCGACCGTGCCCAGCGCAACACCTTCATCGCCCGCGTGGTGGAACATAAGATCGCCACCATCATCGAGGCGCGGAAGGCTGGCCTGCGGGATTACCGTCTCTGCAATTGTTCGCTCAACGACCGCTTTGAAGACGAACAAGGCGGCTCCGTCGAGCGCATGGAGACCATCGACCAGGAGGATTACATGCGCCGCACGGGCAGACTTTCACGCCCGGCGGCCGAGTTGCGCGATCTCTCCCTCGACGTTCGCAAAGCAATCGAGAAGCTTCCGCCCGAGCTGCGTGAACTGTGCAAGCGTCTCGATACCGACACCGTCACGGAGATCTCCCGCGACACCGGGATTCCGCGGGGGACGATCTACGAGTCCATCAACAAGCTGCGCGCGATCTTCGAAGACGCCGGACTGAGAGACTACCTCTGATCGTCCGACGGTCCGGGTCCGCCTCCGGTAGGTATTGACCGGGTCGGATGCATGGAAGGCGTCCGAGAGGTCGCCGAAAGCATCCGGCCCGGGCGCGCCCTCCAACAGACCTTACTGAACGGAATGGAGGCAAGATCATGAACCGAGAACTTTACCGATACAACTTCGACTCCAAGGTCCCGATCCGGGACATCGAGGAGTCTCTGCTCCTGGCGGTGCTCGCCGCCGAGAGCCTTCACGGCCGGTCGCTGGTTCGGCTGGACGCGTCCTTCTGCCTGGATTCGCACAAGCGCTCCTGCGTCGTGGATGCGGCGACCGAGGTCGGTCGTGCCATCGCCCGCATCTTCACCGGCTTTCTCACCCGAGAGTTCGGCGAAGAGGCTTTCAAAGTCGAACGCGTGGGTGACGGCCCGGCGATCGGCCCCGAGCTCAAAGCCACGGGGGCCGCATGATGGAAGCGAAAACGACCACCACCTATTCGATGTGGAGCCTGTTCCGCAACTGCCGCAAGGCATGCGAGTGGCGCTACATCCAGGAGCTGGTTCCCCTGGAACGGGACCACAACCTGGCCTTCGGCACGGTGATCCACAAGTGCCTGGAAATCTGGCACGGCGGCAGGGACCTGGGGCCCGTCCTCGATTTCATCGACCGGACCTACGCCAACCGCGCACAAGAGGAGGACCAGAAGCGGGACTGGCATCTGGCTTCGGCAATGATGAAGGGCTACGCGGCCTGCTATGCGAACGAGGAGTTCGATGTCGTCACCCTCGAAAAGACCTTCGAGGGAAGCATCGTCAACCCGGCCACCGGCGCTTCATCCAGAAGCTTCGTGCTCGCAGGAAAGGTGGACGGCGTCGTCCGGATCGGTCACGAGCATTTTCTGCTCGAACACAAGACCGCCTCTCAGGTGGACGCGGACTACCTGGAGCGACTCTGGACCGACTTCCAGATCGTTCTGTACTCCCGCTACGTGGAACAGACGCTTCGCATCCGCATCGCGGGCGTCCTCTACAACATTCTGGTGAAGGCCCGTCTGCAACAGGGACGCGGTGAAACCGAGGCCGAGTTCGAGGCGCGGCGGGCCGATCTGATCGCCAAATCCAAGACCGGCAAGAGCAGCGCCAAACGGAGACTGCCGGAAAACGACGACGAATTCCAGGCACGGCTGGCCGCCAAGTACACCGAGCCGGGCATGTTCCACCGGGAGATGCTTTACCTCTCCCGCGACCGGTTCGAGACCCTGCAGTCCGAACTCTGGGAACTGACCCAGGCCTTTCTCGACGCGCGGCGGCGTGGCGTCTTCTACCAGAACACCGCCTTCTGTTTCCACTACCGCCGGTCCTGCGCCTATTTCCCGCTCTGCCGCGCCGACGGCAGCACCAACATCATCGAGAACTTTTACAGCAAAGTCCCCCCGCACGAAGAGCTGCGGGACGAGGCCTCGTTCGAAGAGGCTTCGGCTTTTTGAGGACCCCATAGAAAAGGAGAAACGACATGTTGCCTACGAAGAAAAGTCCCCCCAAGCAAGATCACGCCGATCTCACGGTGCTGGTATACGGCCCGAGCAAGATCGGCAAATCAACCTGGTGTTCCCGGTCCGAAGGCGCGCTGTTTCTCGCCACCGAACCCGGGCTGAATTCACTGGATGTCTTTCAGCTCCCCATAAGGAGCTGGGAGGAGTTGCTCGCCGCCTGCGGCGAGATCGCCGAGGGCAAGCATCCCTACAAGACCATCATTCTCGACACGGTCGACAACGCCTATCGGATGTGCAGCGATTACATCTGCACGAAATTCAAGATCGAGCACGAGTCCGACCTCGGCTACGGCAAGGGCTGGGCGCTGATCAACAACGAGTTCCAGCGCGTCCTGACCAAACTGGCCTTCCTGCCCTACGGACTCTTCCTGGTCTCTCACTCCCAGGAGAAGGAAATCGAGACGCGGACCGGCAAGTACATCCGCATCATCCCGACGCTCCCCGACAAAGCCCGCAAGATCGTGTTGGGGATGGTCGACCTGATCCTCTTCTGCGACCTGGAAGTGACGAACGACGAGAGCGGCAAACCGGTCTACCGCCGCGTCATGCGCACCAAGCCCAGTCCCCACTACGAAGCGGGCGACCGTACGGGACGGCTTCCCGAAACCATCGACCTCAATTTTCAGGCTTTCATTGAAGCGTTCAACAGGCCGGCGGCCGCGCCGAGGGCGAGTGCCCCGCGGTCGGTGCCGGCACCGGGGGATGGGCAGGACAAGAAGCCCGCGCCCGCCGGTAAATAAACCCCATAGATGGAGGAACAGACCATGCAGAACGAAGACTACGGACATTTCGACCAGCCCCGCGGCTCTGAGGACATCGACCTCGCACAGTTCGACGACGACTTCGCGCATGCCGAAGTCGAGGAGCGTGAGTTCGAGACCATCCCGGACGGCAAGTACCAGGTGAACGTGGAGAGGGCGGAGCTGACCCGGGCCCAGACCTCGGGCAACCCCATGCTCAAGTGGACGCTGCGCATCCTCGCCCCGAAGTTCCGGGGAAGGCTGCTGTGGCGCAACAACGTCATGGCCACCCGCGAGAACATCAAGTGGCTCAAGACGGACCTGCACACCTGCGGGTTGAATCTGGACAAGCTCTCCGAGCTTCCGGCCAACCTGGAGAAACTCATCAACATCAAGCTCGAGGTCACCAAGCGCACGCGCGGCGAGAACGAGAACGTCTACATCAATCGGCGCATCGTGCTCGAAGACGGCGGAGACGAATACGACGCGGCGGCGCAGAGCGCCCTGGCCCCGTTCTGACGTGGACCGGGTCACCGTCGTCGTCGACACGCGGGAGCAGGAACCCTACACCTTCGACTCCGGCTGCACGGAGGTCGTCCGCCGCGCCCTCCCCGCCGGGGATTACTCCGTCGAGGGGCATGAGGATGCCGTGGCGGTGGAGCGAAAGACTCTCGAGGATTTCGTCTCCACCGTCATCCGCTCCCGCAAGCGGTTCATCAGGGAGCTGCGCCGTCTCTCCGAGTACGACGCCGCGTGCGTCGTGGTGGAGGCGGATCTCCGGGACATCCTCGGCGGCCGCTACCGCTCTGGAGCGCATCCCAACGCCGTCCTGGGAACTCTGCTTTCCATCGTCGTCGACTTCGGCATCCCGGTGTTCTTCTGCTCCGACCGGCAGGCTGCCTGCCGGTTTGTGGAGGGATTTCTACACAGGTATCACCGGAAGGTATCGAGACGATGCGAACAAGATCAAACAACCAATCCGTAACCGTCCGCGGCCGCGTCGAGACGGTCTTCTACGCCGGGCCACGGTTTTCCGCCGGCCGTCTCGTGACGACCGACGGCGACGAGGTGCAATTCGCCGGACAGCTCTTCGCCCGTGAGAACGAACCGGTCGTACTGAACGGCCGCTGGGTGACCCACCCGAAATACGGCCGGCAGTTCGAGGTCGAGTGCATGGAATACGACCTCGACCTGGACGCCGACGGTCTCGCCAACTACCTGGCCAACCACCCGGAGATGAAGGGCATCGGCCCGGTCAAGGCCCGTCTGATCGCCGAACGCTTCGGTCACGATTTCGACCGGATCATCACCGACGAGCCCGGACAGATCGCCGAGGCGGCAAGGCTGTCGCTGGATGCCGTACAAAAGCTCCGCGCGGAGTGGCTCAAGACGAGGGAGACCAACAAGGCGATCACCTGGCTGGCAGCCTTCGGGCTCACCCATCACCAGGTGACAAGCCTGGTGAAGAAGTTCGGCAACAACGTGCTGGGTTTGCTCAAGGCCGATCCGTACATCATCGTGCGCGAGGTCCGCGGCTTCGGCTTCAAACGCGTGGACAAGATCGCCCGCAAGATCGGCACCGCCAAAGACGCTCCCGCGCGCATCCGGGCCGGCATCCTCCACTGCGTGAACGAATCGCTGGACCAAGGCCATTGCTGGATCGAGTTCGAGGAACTGGTCGATCAGGCCAACGTGCTGCTGGTTATGGACATCCTCGACAGCCGGGATCGCATCGAGCAGGAGCTTGACGGGCTCATCGACGAGAAGGCCTTGGTCTGCATCTCCCACGGCGGGAGGTTCCTCGTCGCCAAACCCGAAATCCGCGCGATGGAGGAGGCTCTGGCAAAGGTCTTTCGGAACGGCGGAGCGCCCAATCCGCATTTCCCCGACCAAGACCGGTTGTCCGACATGGTCGCGGAAACCGCGCCGCAGCTCAACGCGGGTCAGCGGCAGGCCGCCATCACCGCGCTTCGTCACTCGATATCGCTCATCTCCGGGGGAGCCGGCAGCGGCAAGACCTTCACCGTATCCGCTATCACCGGCGTCTACGAAGAACAGGGACTGCGCGTCGTCCTGGCCGCGCCCACGGGCAAGGCCGCCAAGCGTCTCGAACAAGTCGTCGGCCATCCGGCGGGCACGATCCACCGGCTGCTGGGTTTCAACGGCAAAGACTATGCCCGGGGACCGGACGATCCCATCGACGCAGACGTGATCATCGTCGACGAGGTCTCGATGGTCGATGTGCCCCTGGCTTGGCACCTCTTTCAAAGCATCGATCTCGAGCGGACCGCCGTGGTGCTGGTTGGAGACCACAACCAACTGCCTCCCGTCGGACCGGGCAATCTGTTGCGGGACTTGGTCCTGTCGCAGATGGTTCCCACGGTGCTCCTCGACCAGGTGGTACGGCAGGCCGGCATCCTGAAGGAGAACAGCATCGCCGTCTTGAACGGCGAGGTCCGCAAGACGAGCGACGCCGAATCCTCCGGCCGACGGGCCTGGTACGTAGTGGATCAGTTCACCGATCAATGGGATGCGCAGCGGTTCGTGCTGGACCTCTTCGAGAATGTGCTCGTGGAGCGCCTTGGGTTCGACCTGCTGACCGATGTGCAGCTCCTGACCCCGACCCACAAGGGCCCGCTGGGTACCCGCGATCTCAACTGTGAGCTCCAACGTCTGGTGCAGCGGAGACTATGGAATGTCGAAGCGCCCCCGACGATACCCGGTCGACGGCCCAAGTTTCTCGCGCGTGACAAGGTCATCCAGACCCGGAACAACTACGAGATCGGCGTCATGAACGGCGCGATGGGCGTGATTATCCACGTCGGCCGCGACGGTTCCCTGAGCGTGGACTTCGACGGCATTCCGGTGGAGATCGAGGCCGGCTCGCCCAACCTGCAGGACATCCAGCTCGCCTATGCCCTGACGATCCACAAGGCCCAGGGCTCCGAGTTTCCGTGCGCCGTGGTGGTGGTCCACAAGGCCCACTCCTTCATGCACCACCGGAACCTTCTCTACACCGGCGTCACGCGGGCCAGACAGACGACGGTCCTCGTCGGGGACCGCTGGGGCATCTCGAACTGCGCCAGAAAGCGGAAACAGGACGACCGCCGAACGTTCCTCTCCCTCCTTCTGGATGCAGGTCGCCTTGAGGAATCCTGTGTTCCCGCGACGACCGGTCATTAGCGAATGGACATTCTTGGAGTGGAGCGCACATGGCATTCGAACGTCAGAACAACGTGAGGGAGTATTACCGGCGGATCACCGAGGTCGATATCGGTACGGTCGCGCGGGAGCTGCTCGGCACTCACGTCCTGCATGAATCCGACCGCCTGCTCCAATGCGACTGCCCGAACCACAAAAGCCAATCGCACCGGTCCCTTCATGTGATGCTCGACAAGCAGGGTTGGTATTGCTTCGGCTGCGGCCTCGGCGGCGACGTGCTCCAGCTCGTGGAGTTCATCCAGTCGGGCCAGGTGACACGGGGCCAGTCCGGCCCCATGCCGGAGAGCCATCAACATGCCCGCGATTTCCTCGCAGCCAAGGCCGGGCTGCCGTCTTTGGCCAAGCATGGACTCTCGCCCGAGGAATTGGCTGAAGCTGAGGCGGAGCGACTGGTCGAGCTGCGCGTCCACGATGTACTGACGGCCCTGGCGGAACACTACCACGGGCGGCTCAAGGACAATCCCGAGGCGATTGAATGGCTCCGTTCCAAGTACGGCCTTTCCGCAGAGACCGTCGACAAACTCCTCATCGGCTATGCGGACAACGACGGCGATGAAGGAATTGTCCGGAAGTTGACCTGCAAGGAACGCGGTTTTTCCCCGCGGGATTTGGCCGCGTCTGGCGCGTTCCGTCCGACCAACCAGGACGGACTCGATCCGTTCTTCGACCGGCGGATCGTGTTTCCCTACTGGAGCCGCGGCCGCGTCGTTTTCATGATCGGCCGCAAGACACCGTGGACGCCTGACAAGCCATGGGAACAAGGCAAGTACAAGAAGCTCCCGGTCCACGACGAAAACACCCGCAAACACATCGCCCCGTGCATCGACAACAGTCACCTCTACAACGAGGACTGCCTGCTCGCCGACCCGGAGCGGTTGATCATCACCGAGGGCGTAACCGACTGCATCTCGCTCATGGAGCATGGCTTCCCGGCGGTCTCGCCGGTGACCGTCCGTATCCGCGAGGCGGATTGGGAGCGGCTGCTGCCGCGTCTTCGCAACGTGAAGACGGTCTACGTCTGTCAGGACAACGAGATCTCTCAGGCCGGGATGAACGGTGCGCTCAAGACCGCAGCGGTCCTTTCCGAGCATCGGATACAGACCCGGCTTGCCGTTCTTCCCCTGGACGAAAGACGCGAGAACGCCCGCCGCGAATTGCGGGAGCGGTTCGGTCTCGACGCCGCCGTGGGTGTCCGCGAACTGGCTAAACGCCTCGATGGTCGGACCCCGGATGAAATCCGCGAGGCCGAGCGTCTGCTCTCGGAAGCCAAGATCGACGTCAACGACTACTTCGTGGCGGGTCACTCGGTCCAGGACTTCGAAGAGTTGCTGGCGAAGGCCGAGACGCCCCTGGAGTTCGGCATCTCCCATCTACCGACGGATGTCTCCGAAGAAGAGCGCAACCGGCTGCTCGAACCGATCCTGCGCGAAGCGGCATACCTCTCCCCGCTGGAGCAAAACCGCCATCTGAAACTCGTTCAGGAGCGGTTCGGCAAGACGGGACTCTCGCTGGCCACGCTGCGCGAGCAAGTGCGGACGGTGCAGAAAGAACAGAGGTCCCAGGCGAGGCAGGAACGGAAGCGGGAAAAGCGCTCTTCGGATGCATCTCCCGGATCGTGCCGGGCGCGCATCGAGGAAGTTCTGCTTGGAACCGAAGAGGAGCGCGGCGCGCCCGATTTCACGCTGGCCGCCGAAGCCGCCTACGATTGGTTCGCGGCCCACGGGGCACGGTTCTTCCGCACGCCCCAGGGCGAGCCGTTCATGTTCTTCGAAGACGCGATCTTGTGGATGGATACGCCGGACCGCGGCCGCAGGCGGCTCTATGCATCCCTCATGTACAAGCATACCGGGATGGTGCAGACCACCGGCGGCGGCCGCACATTTTTCGAGGTACTGGCGAACCTGGCGGTGGAGCGCGGGCAGGTGCGGGAGCATTTCTCCTGGCTTCACACGGACGTGGCCAGGGAGACCGTCTACTTCAACCTGAACAACATCGACCACGAGATCGCCAAGATCACCCCTGAGGGGGTCGAAATCCTCAAGAACGGCGGCAACGCGGACGGCGTCATCCTGGACGGCTCGCGGAAGCTGGCCCCGATCCGGTTCCTTCCCGACGCCGATCCTGCGGAAGCCGACCGGCTTCTGGTGGAACTGCTTCTCAACAATCTCACCTGCGCGCCGGGGGATCGGGTATTGATCCTCTCGTGGCTATCCTGTTTCCTCTTGATCGATTTCGCCGGCACAAGGCCCATGACCCGGTTCGAGGGTCCCGCGGGCTCGGGCAAGACCACCGCGAGCAAATTGATCTCGGCGCTGCTCTACGGTGAGCCTCAGCAGAAAAAGAGCACCGACGCAGCCAACTATACCGACGGCTCGCAGAACCCGCTCATCGTCCTCGACAACATCGAGGTCAAACAGATGACCGAGGACCTGACGACCTTCATCCTGACCAGCATCACCGGCATCGCCAAGGAAAAACGCAAGAGCGGCACGGACACCGAGACGGTCATCGAGCGGACCAAGTGCCTGCTCAACACCACAGGCATCGAACCTCTGGGCGGCGAACTCGCGGAAATCCTGTCCCGCTCGTTCATCATCCGCTTCGACATGGACGAGCAGGCGAGCGACTGTTTCCTCGAGGCGAAAATCCTGGCCGCTCTCCGGGAGCACCGCGATCTGATCGTCTCTTCCCTGATAAAGCGTACGAGCCACCTGCTGGCCATGCTCCAGGCCGGCGCTCAGGAAAAGGTTATGCGGCTGTTACACAGAAGCCTCGGCAACCACAGCAAGCGGCGATGCAACGACTACCTGAGCCTCATGTACCTGATGATGCTCGCCGGTGAGCGGCAGGAAGAGATCGACCGGGCGCTGGAAGAACTCCATCCGCAGTTCGAGGGCCGGATAGCCACGCTCAACAGCGTCAGCCTCGAGACCGCCCGCGAGTCCAATCCCATCGCCACCTGTCTGGCGGCGCTCTTCAAGGCCTACCGGCACGCGCTCGAAGCGGACCGGGAGAGCACCGCCATGAACGTCGCCAAGACCAACAAGGCGGCCTTCCTCGAGCGCTACCAGATCGATTTTCGGAACGAGACGATCATCGAGGGCGCTCTGGCCCGCGACCTTTTCGTGGCCATCAAACGGCTGTCCAAGGATTTCGGTTTGTCCTTCAGCATGAACTCGGTGCAGCAGTTCGCCCAACGCTTCTCGAACGATCTGGACACCATCCGCCAGGCCGGTTTCGAGATCGCCGTCAACCGGTCGGAGCATTCCGTCCGACGCACCGCCACCTACGACGTCACCTACCTCGTCTGATCCATTTTCCCGCCGACTCCTCCTTGTGCGAAGGGTACCCTTCGCAAACCGCGAAGGACCTTCGCGCCTGTAAACATTGTTAAATCAACCTGTTGTGACGGGACTGCGAAGGTGCGAAGGGTTTCAGGGGTCCACCCCCCTTACTCAGAAAAAAAACATCGCATGCCGTGACCGCGGGTCTCTCCTCGGACCACCTGCTTTTTTCCGCTCATACGTGAGTAATTCCCCCGGTAACCTTCGCACCTTCTTCTTCCTTCTTCATATCTAACAGCAATATCAATCAGCTACAGCATTGCGAAGGCTCCTGCGAAGGTTCGAACCGCATTCATCGACCTTCGCACCTTCGCATCCCGGCGGTACAGGCTCCGCTCCGGTAGGTATCCCATGAACCGGAAATCACCCGATTGGAGCAGGGAAAGTGAGCCTTCTCAAACTCATGATGCAACAGACCGCTGGAGGATCGACCCCGGTCGATTCGAACGGCCAAGTCCCGATTGTCTCCGGGCAAGAGACAACGGAAGAGCAGCGCAGGGACGATCCTCCCACAGTCGAGCCCTCCGGAGAGACCGCGCTCTATGCGGCCACGAACCTGGATTCTTGGGAAACCGACAAGCCTCGACACTTCGCGCGGGACGTGGGCATCAACGGCGTCTGCTATCGCCGTCTGGACCCGGAATACTACGCATGGCTCCGGCACAAGATGGCGATGGCCAAGAAGGCGCTGGAATCAGGACGACTCGATCCCGCCGCCTTCGACGGATTGCGAACCCGCTTCAACGACATTCATGCCTGGGCCGTCGCGCGTTTCGGCGAGGACGACCTTCTCGCCGCCGTTCGGAGCCTTGACCCCAAGACCTATCCTCCGCCGACGCTCGGCACGGTTCAGCAGGACCAGCCGTCGTCCGTTTCACTTTCCCGTCCGGTCCCAAACCCTTCGACGCCGCCGGTCGAGCGATACCTGTACCCCAAGGACGGGGAGTGGCGCTTCACGGAGAAGGTCCCGCCGTCGGCCGTCGACAAAGTCGATGCCATCCGGGACCAGGCACTTTCCCTCGATTGGAGCGAGGCGCGGCTTTACCAGAACCGGGGACGGTTCCGCTTCCCCTGCGGCGAGGATTTCGGACTCGTCTGTTTCGTCGATGCCAACGAACGCATCGGCGAAGTGACCCGGCAGTACATCGAGATCATCGGCCCGCCACCGCGGGAGAACCGTCTTCGTTTCCACAACCCGGACGTGGATCAGCCATGGCTCAAGAGAACGAACCCCAAAACATGAAACGGCCCTACGGCAACGCCAGGGACGTCCTGCCGCCCGATGTGCTCGACGCCGTCCGGCGGCATTTCACCGGTCTTCTCTGGGTGCCGAGCGATGTGGGCTTCTACGAGGAACGCCGCAAGCTCGTGCTGGCGCTCAAAGGACAAGGCGTTCCCACCCGCGAGATCGCCCGGCTTTCCGGCGTCACGTCGCGCCGGGTGCGCCAGATCGTGGCTCAAAGCCGGGCCGAATCCACACCGACGCATCGCGATCCGCTCCGGTAGGTATCGAAGGGGGTTTTCCCTGAAAGAGGGCGAAATCCGCCTTCCGCCCCGAACCCTGAGATGCCGAAACGAAAAACGCGGTGACCATGGCAGACGACAAGGCCCAAGACAGGATCGGAAAACACGACGCGGGTCAGCTCAAACGCTGGCACCGCAACGCCGCGCCCGCGCAGGAAGTACGGAAGGCCGCCAAGGCGCGGACCGGCAGCGGCGCAGTCCCGGGCAACCAGAACAGTTTGCGCCACGGCATCTACGCCGACCGCTTCCTCTCTGCAGAGGAGCGTCCCCTCTTCGAGGCAATCATCGGCCAGCTCTACCAGGACTTCGTGTTCAACAAGAGCTCTGACTTCATGCAGGTCGAGCTGGTGGCGGTCTACTTCCTCAAACTGGGCCGGGCCCAGGAGTCCGGCGACTGGGACGCAGCCGAACGGCTGGACCGAATGATCCGCTGCCACCTCAAGGACCTCAAGGCCACCAAGATCGCCCGTGAGGGCGAAGCGTCCCAGGGACCGGAGACGACGCCGGCGGAGTGGGCCACGGCTCTCATTGAGAAGCTGGCGGAGTCGCAGAAAAAACCGGCCAGGAAAACGACCGCGGGAGGGAAAACGCGTAAATGAGGTCGGATAACACCATCGCCCGCCATGCAGCGACCCGCGAAACACGCGGACTTGCGGCGCTTCGCCCGCCGGGAATGTCGGATAAGACGTGTTCTCTGACATTCCGAAGCCGCCGGTCGGCGGAAGGTTCTGTCAATCAATGCTTCCGCCCGGCATCTCAAGGCTTCGATGCTGCCCGCATCATTGTCTGCGGATGTGTTCGGGGACGCGACTGTGGGCTGACTGTCTCTTGCCTCTGTCATTGCCTGTCCGAAGGCGGGAATGGAAAAGCGGCCCGGATGGACCGCTTGGTTTCCATGGTCGGTTGCGGTTCAGAGGCGCTCGAGGGCGTTCTCCAGAGCGCCGTCCACGAGGTGGGTGTAGACCTGGGTGGTCGACAGGTCCCGGTGACCGAGGGCGCGCTGGACCACCAGGATGTCCCCGGTCCGGCTGTAAAGGTGGGTGGCGAAGGTGTGCCGGAGCGCATGCGGGCTGAGCTTCTTGTCGATGCCCGCGGCCTTGAGCCAATACTCGAGCCGCCTGGCCACTTGCCGCTCGCAGAGCCGCTCTCCGCGGTTGGAGAGGAACATGGCCCGGCATTCGCCGTCGCCCCGGCGTCGGCGCTCGACCAGGTAACTCCGCAGGAGGGAGCGCAGGGTGGACTTTAGGAACTTCACTTGCGGGACGGAGCCCTTGGCGAGTACGCGGAGATGCTTGGCGTCGAGGTCTACGTCCTCGATGTCCAGGTCGACGAGTTCCTGCAGTCGGATGCCGGTCCCGAGGAAGAGTTCGATGATGACGCGATCCCGGACCGCCAGCGAGGATGCCCTGCCGCGAAGTTCCTTGAGCAGACGGCGCTTCTCGGCCTCGGTCAGGAACTTGGGCGGAGTCCGGGGAAGCCTGCGAAGGGTCAACGACCCGGCCGGATTCTCCCGGACAATCCCGTTTTGCTCGGCCCAGGTGAAAAAAGACCGGACAGCCGCCTTTAACCGGTGCATGGACGCCGGCGACCGGACGCTGCCCCTGGCCGAGATCGCCACCAGCGGCGAGGTCAACGCCTCGTCGATCATGGCGCTGGTCACCTCGTCCGGGGCGGTTCCCGGATGGTTTCGGAGGAGAGTGTCGGACAAGTATGAGAGATCGCGCAGGTATGCGCTGATGGTGTTCTCCGAACGTCCCTCGGCGGTGAGCCTTCTGCCGAAGGCTTCCAAGGCGTCGGTGAAACAGGACTGCGCGTCTGAAGGCTCAGGACTGCTCAGCAACCGGAGCCTCGATGGCATCGTGTTCATCATCGCGCTGTCCTCCCTTCTTGGCGCTCCGGCCCATGGGCGTGTCCTTGGGCAGGGGCAGCTTGTCGATACGGCCCGTCTCCTTGGCCCAGATCAGAAACATGCGGAGCACCCGCTTGGTCTTCTCAACCGTCGGTGTGGACCGCTCCAGCCCGTTGGGCAGTTTGAGCAGCGCATCGGACTTGAAAAACTTTCCCACGTGCGGGACGAGGACTGCGGACAGCTTGCGCTCGGCACCGAAGAAGGCCTCGATCTGCTCGAAGTCTTTACCGTAGGTGTAGAGCGTCCGCTCCTTCTTCCCCTGGGTCCGCAGGTGTTCCAGATAGGCCTGGGCAGCCTGATGCAAGGTCTCGTTCATGACTCGTTCTCCTTTCGTTCGTTGAGTTCAGGTTTCCCGATCCGGAAGGTCTCGGGGTCGAAAAAGCTCATTCGGCACCTCCTTTCAAACGGTTCAAGTCCTTGTATTTCAGGGCTCTACGCACATTCACATACAGGCTTCGTGTGCGCCGGAAGTCAAGGCGTTCCATTGGTTTTTGCAAGAATGTACAAGCATTCGCAGTGAAAGGATGGCATTCGTGAAAGAGGAATTGGAGCTTATATTGCGGGCAATTGTGGTTGCGATCCTGGCGGCATCGCTGGCTATTTTGTTTGAAATGGTCCCGTGGACATTGTTTATGGTGAGGCCGTCCTGATGGCCCGGATATCCGCCGAGGAGCGCAGGCTGGCGGAGACCCTGGCGGACCCTGTCCTCTGGGGGCAGGGATACCTGCGCAACCGCGACGGTGGGCAACGCATCTACTGGCCTCACCAAGCCGAGGACCTGCTCTGTCCGGACAGGAACATCATCCACCTGGACGGGCGCGACGTGGGCAAGAGCGTCTGCATCACCACCGACGCCCTGCATTTCGCCTTCACCAACCGGGGCTGCCAGGGACTCGTCGGCGCGCCTCACCAGGGACATCTCGACACCCTGATCGAGGAGATCGAATTCCAACTCGACACCAACCCGGACCTCATGGTCAGCGTGGCTCTCACCAAATACGGCAAGCCCAAGATTCACCGCAAACCATACTTCAGGCTCGAATTCACCAACGGCGCGATCCTCTACTTCCGTCCAGCCGGTGCATACGGCGACGCGTTTCGCTCGCTGCATGTGGACCGGGTCTGGGTGGACGAAGGGGCGTGGCTCACCGAACGGGCATGGAAGGCCCTGCGCCAGTGCCTGAAGGCGGGTGGCAGACTACGCATCTACTCAACGCCCAACGGTCTGCGGGACACCACCTATTACCGCCTCACCGGATCGACCCAGTTTCGGGTGTTCCGTTGGCCTTCCTGGCTGCACCCATCGTGGACCCAGGAGCGCGAGGCCGAGCTGCTGGAGTTCTACGGCGGGCGGGACAGCGCGGGCTGGCAGCATGAGGTGGCCGGCGAACACGGCAAGCCTTCCTACGGCGCTTTCAATATCGAGCACCTCAATCTCTGCCGACAGGACGTGGTCGAGTACCAGAAGGTCGTCGTCACCGGCGAAGAACTGCGCGGCTGCGCCACCGAGGAGGAATCCCACGACCGCCTGGAGATGCTGCTCAATCTCATGCCGCGGACCGGCGTCTTCTGGATCGGCGGAGACCTGGGCTACACCAACGACCCGACGGAGCTCGTCGTGTTCCAGGAGATCGAACTGCCCGAGCGCAAAATCATCAAGCTGGTCCTGCGGGTCCGCATGGAGCACGTGGCTTATCCCCACATCGCCCAGTCCATCGCCCTTCTGGACCGGTATTACACCGCCGCGGGCATCGGCGTGGACAACGGCGGCAACGGGATGGCTGTCGTGCAGGAGCTGCTGACACTGGACAAGTACAAGGACTTGGCTCTCCAAGGGCGGCTGCGAGGTTACGACTTCGGGGGCATGACCACCCTGGCCGTGCGAGACGGCCACGAGGTCAGGAAGCGGACCAAAGAATTCATGACCACCTTGATTGCTGGAGCCATGCAACGACGTCAGCTCGTGTTCCCAATCGAGGACCTGGAGATCGAGGATCAGTTCACCACCCACACCTATACGCTGCACGACGGGCGCATCGTTTATTCCAAGGGCAACGACCACGTCGTTGACGCCGTGCGCTGCGCCATGTTGGCCCGTGAGCAGTCCGTCCTCAACCAGGTCGGTGAGGAGACGGTCTCCCTGGTGCCGCTGACGACCGAGCCGGTGTTTATCTGATCCGGGAAGACGCGCCTCCTCCATACCCTGGAAGTGTCCATGTACCGCCGTGCGTGTCCCGCCCACCGACGTTCCTTCCACGCCTCCGGTAGATAACCCCAGGGGCGGGCTTTTCCCGCCACACGGCGCGAATGTCGCGCCCATAAGGGCAAGAAATCGAGAGGACCCTGGTGGAAGCACGATCCAATCCGACACCCGACAGCCCGACCTCCGTATCGGGCGCTGAGACGCCGCCGTTGCAGGCGGACGGTCTGGTGCTCGTCCCGCTTGCCGCCGCCGCGGCCTTGGACCCGTCCGTGTTCAGCAAGGTCAACGCCTCCGAAGCGATCCCGGCTTCCTGGGAGGACCGGGCGCGCAAGGCCTGGGAGTATTACCTCGAAGAGCCGCTGGTGAAGAACTGCGTCAACTCCTGGCGCACTTTCGCCGTGGGCGACGAGATCAAGATCGCGGGCGACGAGGAGAAGGTAAAGTGGGAGGCCGTCGACCTCGTCGACCGGCTGAGCATCTCCGAGTTCGTCAAGGATATGGTCCTCCAGCTCCTGGTCAAGGGCGACGCCGTCGGCTTCAAACGCTACACCAAGGATGGCAAGGACCTGGAGGAATTGGTCTGCGTCAACCCTGTTTCGGTCAAGGTCAAGTACGCTCAAGGGCGGCTCGTCGAAGCCCGGCAGACGCCGGAAGACAATCCCGCCGCCGACGAGGGGCTGGACCTGCCCGTGGAGCAGGTTCTCCATCTCAAGTGGGACGCACCGGCCTTCTCTCCACGGGGCAACTCGCTCGTCCTTCCCGCTTTCCAGTCCATCGAACTCCTGCGTGACTACCGCCGGGCCGAGCAGGCCATCGCCAAACGCTGGGCCACGCCTTTCAGACTACTCAAGGTCGGCGGCGCGTTCGGCCAAAAGATGGTCATGCCCGACCAGAAGATGCTCGAACAGGTCCGAGACATGGTCAACAAGATGGACCTCAAGAGCGGCCTGGTCGTGCCCTTCTACGTCACGGTCGAGACCCACGGCACCGAGGGGCAGGTCCTCAACGTCGAGGATAAGGTCAAGGAAGTGAAAGAGGACATCGTCGTGGCGATGGGGCTCTCGCGGTCGCTGGTGACCGGCGACGGCCCGAACTTCGCCACGGCATCGGTGAGCCTGCAGAAGATGCTGGTGATGATCAGGGAGATCAAACAGGCCGCCCGGATCATTCTGAACTGGATATTCAACGACTGGCTGGAGCTCAAGGGCTGGGAGGACAAGACACTCCAGTTTTTGTTCAACGACCTCGACCCGTCGGACGCGGTCGATTTCAAGCGGCTGCTCATCGAACTCTACGACCGCAAGCTCATCAGCCGGTCGAGCCTGCAACTAAAGATGGACCTCGACCCGGACATCGAGTCCGCCAATCGGGAAACCGAAAAGCGCTCGGTGGATATGCTCGACGAAAAGCAGATCAAGCCCATCGTCGACATGGTGACCGCCGGGATCATGGGCGTCGAAACGGCGCAGGAAATGCTCGGTCTCGATCCTGCGAAGAACCCGACGGGAAGCCGCGCCGAGGCATCGTGGGCGGGACCATTCGCCCGTGCAGGCATTACCGCCGCCGTCTGTGACGACTGCGCGCATTTCGACAGCGAGCACAACCACTGCCGGGTCCAGCGCAGCGAAACCACCTTCGACACCCCGGTCTGCCGCTTCTTCGACCCGAAGTCCCCCGCGATGGAACACGGCCCTGACCGGAAGGAAGAACCGGCGTCTCGGCAGGCGGCGTGCCGGGAGTGCGGGGGATGATCGGTGCGCTCGCGGCCAAACGTCCCCTCTCTCAAGCCGAGGCTATCCGCCTGGCCACGGAAAAGAGCGTCCGCGCCCGAAATCTCTACACAGAGCAAAACGTCGCCGAGCTGACCGGGATGCTTGCCGGGGCCGAAGAGGAGGTGCGCCGCGCCATTCTCCGCTACAAGAGCCTCGGCTCCCTCCCCGACAACAAACTGGCCGCCCTCGAAGGTCTCAAAAAACTCCAGGCCGACATCCAGGAGACCACGAGCCGCCTGCATCGGGAGCAGACGCTGCTTTTCCGGAAGACGGCCAAAACATCCTTCCGCCAGGGCATCTACCGAGGCATCGACGAGTTCGCCGCGGCCCAGCTTCCCTTTTACCGCGACTTGACCCCGGAGGGCATCGACAAGCTCGCCACTCGAGTTTTCACCCTGGTGGATACCGATGCCCTCGATTTCATGACCAACTACAACCTGGTCCTGGCCGGCGACGTCAACCGCGAGCTGGCCGACGGCATCAAGCGGGTCGTGATGGGCGGCATCGCCACCGGCAAGGGAGTGGAGGACATCGTCCGAGACCTCGGGCGCGTGGTGAAAGACCCGGAATCCTTCCGCTATGCCGGTTCCAAAGTGTTCACCAAGGCTCAGTACCGCATGGAGGTGATCGCCCGCACAGAGGTCCTGCGCGCCCACAACCAGGGGCGCATAAAGTTCCACGACCAGGTCGGAGTCCGGAAACTCGAATGGATGACCATGGAGGACGAGCGGGTATGCCCGATCTGCGGGCCGCTGGACGGCAAGGTGTTCGACACAAACCGCTTTCCGCAGCAGCCGGCCCATCCCAACTGCCGCTGCACGAGCGTGGTCGCGTGGCCGCTGGTGATCTGCGGAGGAGAGCTGGGGGCGAAGGCGGCGGACGAACCCGCCGCGTGCATCATCCCGCCCCAGACCATCGAAGAGCAGGCGAAGGCCAAGGCCGCCGAGGAAGCGAAGCTCAAAGCAGCCTTCGAGGGCGGACAGATCGCCGACCTGAACACTTTGAGCGTGAAGCAACTCCAGACACTGGCAAAGCAGAACGGCGTCTCAATCGCCCGGACCAAAGCCGACTTCATCCATCTGCTCGACGCGGCGGAGCCGGGCGTGGACCACTCCACCCTTGCCGGAGCCGCGCTCGATGCCAAGCTCAAGGAACATAAAATCGGCCTGCTCCGCACCAAAAACGACTTGATCCAACTCCTGGCGCAGAAACAGGCGTCGCTCAAGCAGGCGCAGCAACTCGCAGAACAGCTCAAGAAAATTCCGCCGAGCGGCGGACTGCATGACCTCACCGTGGTCGAACTCCAGGGGATGGCCAAAACCAAGGGCGTCTCCCTCAACATGACCAAACAGGACGTGATCGACCTGCTTGACGAATTGGAGCCGGGCGTGGATCACGCGGGGCTCAAGGGTGCGTCCCTGATCGACGCCAAGAAAAAACACCACATCGGTCCGCTCAAGAACAAGCAGCAGCTCGTCAAGGCGCTGGAAAAAACGGCCGGTGAGGAGCTGGCGGAAAAGGTCAAAAAGGAAGCTCTCGAAGCAGCCGAGAAGGCCGCAATCAACAAAGCGAAGCAGGCAGTCGAACAGACCGCTGCGAAGGTGATCGTGCCGGACTCCCCCGCAGGATACGCCGACTTCCTTTCAGCGGTGAAAGAGGCGGAGGCGGCGATCTCTGCATCACCAAGTCTGCCAAAGGAAATGCTCGAAGGGCACGCCAAGGAGCTCGCCCTCAAGAAAAAGCTTTTCCAGGACCAGGTCGCGTCCATGAAGGTCGGCGACCTCAAGACCCTGGCCAAGGACACCAAGCTCAAGCACTGGCAGTGGGCGAACAAGGACGAGCTTGTCACTCTGCTTACGGAGACCGACCCGGCCAAGATCGAGGCTGTCAAGACCGGCATCGAAACGAAACACGCCGCCTGGTTGGAAAAGCACGGAGGCAAAAAGAAGGTCGCCGCGCCCGAATCGGCGAAGCCCGCGCCGACTCCGAAACCGACACCACCGTCTCCACCGACTTTCACTAAGAAAGGCACGCAGTTCGAGGAGGCGGACGCGGCCTGGATCGCCAAGGGAAAGCCGGGGAACTTCACGTCCGCGGGCAAGGCGCAGGTCGGCGGCGCGCACAGCAAGGAGTTCTGGACCGATGAAGCGGGTGACCGCTGGCTCTTCAAGCCGGTGGAACGGGCCGGTGATGAGTTCATCGCCTACGGAGAGGAGGCTGCCTACAAGATCGGGCGGCTCATCGATCCGGACGCCGTGGAGGTCCGAACCATCCGTATGAACGGACGCCTCGGCTCCATCCAGAAGTGGCGGGCCGATCTCAAGGACAGCTTCGACTTCGCAGGCTTGGACCTCTCGGACCTCACCACCCTCGACATCGAGCAGATTCAGCGGGAGCACGTCGTCGACTGGCTGATCTCCAACCATGACGGCCATGCCAAGCAATTCCTGCGGGGTCGTGACGGGAAGGTCTACGGCATCGACAAAGGGCAGATCTTCAAATACCTGGGCGAGGACCGTCTGGCCATCGACTATCACCCGAACGCCAAGTACGGCGAACAAGAACCTTTTTACAATATGGTTTTCCGCGCCGCCAAGGAAGGCAAGGTCAAGGTCGACCCCGCGGTGACCCTTCGCTACATCCACGAAGTGGAAAAGATCGCTGATGAGGACTACCTGGCTATCCTGCGCCCCTATGCCGAGGGACGGTTCGGTCGGGACGAGTCCCGCAAGCAGGCATTCTACGACACCGTCCTGGCGCGGAAACGGAACCTGCGCCGCGATTTCGAGAATTTTTATGCGGACGCGCTGGGCCGTCGGGATTTCCGCTTCGAGGATGTGCTGGAGGCGCTGCCGAAAACGCGCCTGGGTCCGACCGAAGAGGCGCTTCTTGAGGAGGTCCGTTCGCTCGGCTGGCAGGGGAAGGTCCTGCCTTTCGACGAGGATGATATCGAGGACCAAAACGCCCTGATATTCGTCGAGACCTTGAAGGGAAAGCAACGGACCGTGGTCAAGATGAAGGTTCGGCCCGAGGCGGAAGGCAAGCTCCTGGAGACATTGCGCAAGGCGGGAGTCGATACTGCGGCCGCGCGGGTGGGCGAGTCGCTGCCGCAGGACGTCTTCGCGCAGGATATATTGTCCGCGGTGAAGACGGTCAACCACCACGCCACGGACCAGCAGTACAACCAGGGGTCGCTCAAGAAGGCTACGGAACATCTGAAGGCCTTGAAGCGGTTGGCCGACTCGGCCGACCCGGACGAGCGGGCCATGGCCCGAAGCTACATCGACTGGATCGAGAAGGTTCAGGAAGCCGCCCGTGAACACAAACCGGTAGGCGGGCGCTTCGATGCCTATCTCAAGAAACACGCCGCGCCGGAAAAGAAATCCAAGGACGCTCCCTTCACCGTGCGGCGGACAAAGGTGCTTCAGGCCAAACGGGAGCTCAAGAACGGCGAACTCGTCGTCGTGGACGAAGCGGCGGACAACTCGGCACTCTTCCGCGGCCGCGCCATGAAGGCCGGCGAGCAGTACGAGATCGATTTCGGCGACGGCACACGCGCCGTGTATCGCCCCTGGTCGGACAAAAACCTCTATGCCCAACAGGGCGAATTCGAACTGGTCCTTCCGGACAGACCGGACGCCAAGAGTCTCGAGCGGGCCATGGAACGGATGGAATCGCTGGGCATCAAGGCCGGTGCGGCCACACCACAGGATGCCGAGCTTCTCTATCTTCACAAGCAAGCATACCTCGCCAAGGTGGATCGCGAACCGGACTACAAGCGGCTGGTCGAGGACCTGGACCGCCGGGCCGAGGGAAAGGAAGAACGCGTCCAGGAAATACGCGGCTTCTGGGAGAAACGGCTCGGGGTGAAGGATATCACCCGCATGCCGGGCTACGACCCCATGGGCGAATACCAGGCTGCATTCAAGGACCCCGCCAAGCGCGCCGGCTACCGGCATCAATACCGCTTTGATATATCCGACGCGGATATCGAGAAACAGATGAAGGGGTACGGCCTCCACCACCGACTGACCAACGGCGAGGACGCGGTGTCGTTCATCGACGCGGCGCTGGGAAACAACGGAGCCATGGTAAGTACGGTCGAGAAGCTACGCGCCGGGGTGCCGGTGGGCGGGATGTCTCCGGAAGCCGACATGGACACCGGCGGAGCGAGCTACTTCTTCACCCGGATCAAGAAGCTCCCGACGGCCGGAGGATCGTCCGACACAGGGCTCTATTTCAAGAAACGGATGCTCCGGCGCATGGACGCCATCAGCTACGACCACGACGCCTTCGGACGGGTGCGGGACGAGTACGTCTCGAACCACCGGGGGAGCAAACCCGAGGAATGGAAGCAGTTCGCCCGTCGCAGCGGCAACGAGACTATTTTCAAATATTCGGTGACCTTGCTGGACAACATCGACGTGATCGTGGTCGGAAGCGAGCGGGAGAAGCAACGACTGCTGGAGGTGTTTCGCAACCGCAAAATCATGAAGCTGCCCGACGGCCGTAAGGTCGAGGACATCGTGCTGGTGAGGTGAGCATGAAAGAGTTCATCGAAAAGGAGAAGGCCCGTCTGCAGGCGCTCTTCGAGTCGTTCAATACGGACGGCTCCTGGATGACGCTGGCGGAGAAAGGCCGGGCACCGATTCGGATCGGCATCGTGGACGGGTTCACCGTGACCCGTGTGGCCCCGCACTTCGACGCCGGGGGCGAGGTGACACGCGTCGATTTCTGGCTGCTCTTGAGATTGCTCGGCTACGACGAGGGCTTCCAGTACGCCCATACCGTCAAGGTCGTCTCCTGGTCACAGGAGGACTCCTACCTGCTCGATCTGATCGATGACCGGGACCGCAGGTTCCACATCGAGCTCATCTTCCCGGATCAGGAACCCGACCAGGCCGCGGACTGGAAGCACTGGAGCGGCTACAAAGCAAAGAACCGGGAACGTTTCGAGCGGATCGACGCCGAGCTTCTGACCGAGCACACCCGCATCGCGGAGGAATGGGAATGAAGCTCAAGTACATGATCGAGTACACGCTCCGCGACAGTATCCGCGAACCGCGCTACGAACCCGTCGGCGTCTGGGTCCAGGGCCCCGGACCGGGTTTGGACCTGGTGATCGAGTTCCTGCCCGGAAACGCCGACGCTGAGGAAGACACGCGGTGGGTGGTCAACCGGCTGGTGGAGCAAGGCGTCCGCAGCTTGCCTGACGATTTTCTGGCTTACCACCAGGGCACCCTTTCCCAATATCGGGGCATGCGCGGTCCCGTACACGAAACTGACGAACACCCGTCAGCAGAGGCCTGCGCCCGGTCGGTCATCGACCGGATCAAGTCGGGCCGCATCTCCTGATTCCCCCTCCGACACTTTTCAACGGCCTCCGGTAGGTATCCAAGCGACAGGGCTATCGGCCTGATTTCGGGCTTCGCCCCGAGCGCGGGCCGACCGCCCACCGGCATTAACCGGATTTGGTCGCGACATGACCGGAGAACCGAATGGAGCTTTTCTCAACCGACCGTGAACGGCTGGCGTTCCTCCTCGAAACGGACGCCGCCCTTGACCTGGACTTCGAGGCGCTCGAGGCCCAGGCCGAGGCGGCTGCCGAAGAGCCGTCGCCGGAACAACGGCCGAAATACATCACCAACTACATCGGCTCGAAGCAGAAGCTGGTCGACTGGATATGGAAACACACTCCGGAGGGGGTGGAATCCGCGGCCGACGCCTTCTCGGGTTCGGCTGTCGTGGCCTACATGTACAAGACCAAGGGCCTGCAGGTCCTGGCCAACGACCGGCTGCGCTACTGCCATCATGCGGCCCGGGCGATCATCGAGAACGACAACGTCCGGCTCGGTGACGAGGATATTGAAGCGCTGCTCGCCGACAACCCGAAGGCGGGCACCTTCGTCCGAGACAACTTCAAGGGCATCTTCTTCGCCAAGGGCGTCCACGGTCTGATTGACACGATCCGGGCCAACGTCGACAAGCTCTCGGGCTTCAAGAAAGACATCGCCCTGTTCGCTCTGGGCAAGACTTGCATGTCCGGCAAGGGCGGCTTCGGGCATTTCTCGTCGTCGACCCGCTACGGCAAGCGCGAGGACACCCCGGAGGAATTCAAGGAGCGGCTGCGCAAGAACGTGGCCCGCATCAACGCCCTCGTTTTCGACAACGGCAAGGAGTGCAAGGCGTCCCGCAAGGACATCAACGATTTCCTGCCGGCCGCCAAGGCCGACCTGGCCTATTTCGATCCGCCCTACGCCACGGAGTTCTCGACCACCAACTACGAAAAATCCTACCACTTCGTGGAAGGGCTGATGACCTATTGGGAGGGGCTGAGCCTTGTCAAAGACTCCAAGACCAAACACTACGAGACCGACCACAAGACCGTGACCCGCACCAACGCCGCGGAGTTCTTCGAGTCCTTCCTCGGCAACTCCAAGCACTTCCCGCACTGGCTCATTTCCTACCGGGACCACGCCTATCCGAACGAATCGGAGATGCGACGGATCATCGCCTCCATGGGACGGGATTCGTCGATGCGCTCCCACGATCACCATTACGCCATCACATCGCGGCACGGCGAGGCGTCCCACGCCAAGGAACGCCTGTTCATCTGCCGCAGAGCCGAGGGCGCGGAGCGGTCCGCCAAGGCGTCCGAAGAGGACAGCCTACGGGCAGAAGCCATCTGGGAGGAAACCGAGAACGAGGTTCGCTTCCGCGTCCGGGACCCGGACGAGTTCGAACCCGACAGTTTCCGCCGCAAGCCCCTGGAGGGTGTCGACGGCGTGGCGATCATCATCGGACGCTTGAAGAAGGAGTTCGTGCCCGAGGGCGGTAACCCGCGCTCCATGGTGCTGCAGGCATACCGGTTCGTTCGCAAGACGGAAAAGAACCCGGACGGCTGGACCAAGGAGAAGGCCAAGGAGTGGATCGACAAACACGAAGCCGGACGGGCCGTCGATTCAGCCCTGCGCGTGGAGGAAAATCTGATCGCGCTGGCGGACGCTCCGCTGGGCGAATCGCTGGACCTATTGAGCTGCCAGGCCGGGAAAACGGAATCGGTCCGCGTCACCGGTTTCATGGGCAGCAAGTACCTGATGCTCGGCTGGATCGAAAGCCATGTCCCGAAGGACGCGGAAAGCATCCTCGATGCCTTTTCTGGCGGGGCCAACGTCGCCTACCACTTCAAGCGCAAAGGATTGAAGGTCATCACCAACGACCTCCTGCGCTATCCCCACCATCTGGCGCGGGCCGTGGTGGAAAACTCCAGCGAGACTCTGAGCGACGAGGATGTGGACCGAATCCTTGCCCCCAACCCGGACGCAGGCACGTTCATCGTGGATCACTTCTACGGGTACTACTACACCAAACCGGTGCTCCGGTGGCTGGACCAAGTCTGGGCGAACATTCAGAAGCTTCACGGCTACAAGAAAGACCTGGCGCTGGCGGCGCTCGGCACCACCGTCAAGGCCAAGAGTGCCTTCGGTCAGTTCTCGCGGTCCAAGATGCACCGCAAAGCCGATCTCGACACGGATGCCAGCTTGGAGCAATCCCAGCTCTCCAACCCGCCGCTGTCCAAGTTCATCGAGTCGTTCCGACGCTCGGTGAGCCAGCTCAACCGGCTGGTGTTCGACAACGGCAAAGAGTGCAAGGCGTTCAACCTGGACGCGGCGGAAGCGGTCCGGCGATTCGGCGCGGACGTTCTGTATCTGGACCCGCCTTACGTCACCGAGTTCGGCAGCAACGACTACGAGGACTCCCTGCATTTCATCGAGGGTCTCATGACCCGCTGGGCGGACAAGGAACTCCAAGACAATCCCCGCCGCAGTTATCCGTCGCGGACGCGCTACACCAAGGAATCGATCCGTTCCCTCATGGAAACATTGGCGGCCGACGCCCGCGGCAAGTACGGCACGGTGCTCCTGTCATACCGCGACCGGGCTTTTCCGCGGGAGGAGGAAATCAAAGAAATCTTCGCCGAGCACTACGGCCTTGTCCGAGTCCGCGGCATGGAAGTGGACTACAACATCGCCAAGGACATCGGCCGGGAAGGCAAACACGCCCGAGAACTGCTCTTCGTCGCCTCCAAGTCCCGAGGCGCGGCGCGCTCCAAGGCCGACACACAGACGCCGGCGGCATGTCACACCTCGTTTCCGGTAGATCTGTCGTTCGATGCGTTCACACGACTTCAGACCGAAGCGGCGGCATTGGACCAGGCTGCGGGCGATCCGCAGTTTACCTTCATTCTCTGCCGGGCCGGCACGAACAAGAACGGCGACCACTTCACCCCCGACGAACTGGCCGCCCGTTACATGACGGCGATCAACAAGAAGATCGACCTGAAGCATTCCCAGGATTTCACCGACATCGTCGGCGGCATCGTGGGGGCGGATTACGTCGAGGACGAAAGCGGCGGCCGGATCGAGTGCGCGGGGGAACTCTATGTCTCCGACAGCCCGCATGCTCAGTTGGCTTACAAGCTCATCCGCAAAGGGATCATCTCGCAGGTCTCCATGGAGTGCGATTACGAAGAAGGTGAGTGTTCGGTCTGCGGTAAAAGGGTCGCCTCGAAGAGCGACTACTGCGTCCACCTGCGCAAGAACAAGGGCGGCGAGCTCCAGGGGCAGCCCGTCTACGAAATTCTCCACGGAGTCACCTTCACAGGGCTCGGGTTACTCGACCGCAAAGGCGCGGACGAGAACGCCCGCATCCTGAAGGTTGCCGCGGCGGAAAACGATGGTTCGACAACCCACTCTGAAGGAGGTCCGACAATGGACGAGAAACACAAGGAAACCGAGGAACGAGCGCTGGAAGCCGCCAAGAAGAAGGACGACGGCGGCGGCGGGACCGCGCCCGATGACAAGACCCGCATCAAGGAACTGGAGCGAGAGAACAAGGAACTCAAGCAGCAGGTGCTCGGCCTGCAGAAGCAGCTTGAGGAACTGGAAGCTGAAAGGAAGGCCGCCGCGAACCGGAGCCGGGCCCAGAAGCTTCTGCGCAAGATCGAGAAAAACGGTCTGGCCTTCGAGTCCGACGAGGAGCGCGAGCAGGAACTCACCCGTCTGGCCGGACTTTCCGACGACGCCTTTGCCGCCAGCGAAGCCGCTTTCGAGCGAATGCTCAAGGGCGGTCCTCGTGCCCACGCCGACGACAAGGACGCCAATGACCGCAGTGCTCCCGCGGAAACCGCGAAGGGTTCACGCGCATGCGACGATCCGCCCTTACGCAGCGATGCGGGCGTACGTCCGAAGGACATCGAAGACAAGAAGACGAGTCTCGAGGACCGGCTGAAGAGCGGCTTCATGGCCGCCTACCGGCAACGAGTGGCGTCCGCGACCGGCGAACCGGTTTCGACCAACTGACAAAGGAGGAATGACCATGGCTTTCATCAATCCCAATCACCGGGGCCTCGCTTACGGCGACGGCTACCTGCAGGGCGACGGCCAACTCGGCCAGGTGGTGAGGATCGTCGGCAACGACCTCTTCGCCGTGAACACCACGCCGACGGCCAAGTCCTTCGGCATTCTGATCAAGGACTACAAGAACGGAGAGATGCCCGGCATCTACTGCATGGGCGGCGTTTATGAAACCGATGTCTTCGAGGGGACCGTGAATCCCGGCGACGACCTGAAGGTCTCGGGCAGCGGCAAACTCACCGCGGGCGTGCAGGCGGGCGAAGAAGTCATCGCTCGGGCCGTCTCCGTCTCCGGCGGAACGATCAAGTTCCGGCTGTTCATCTGATTAAAGGAGGAAAACGAAATGGAGACGATCCGCATGAACGTGCACAGCCAAGAATACATGGAGACGATGGCGCGCCTGATGTCCGAGGCGCTCGAGTCCCCGGAGGGGATGCGGGCGCTGGCCGCCGCCATCTCCGAGCCCATCGAACAGGAGATCAAACGCAAGGAGATCTCTTCGCTGCTGCTCACGAAGCACACCCTGCCCAAGGGCGAGCGTCCTCTCTACCAGAAGAAGCCCAAAGTAAAGGCCTACTGGATTTCCACCGAGGGCGAGGCTCAGGAGCAGGAGGTTGGCAAGGACGAAGTGGAGTTTCCCACCAACCGTATCCACTCCGCGCCCATGGTCGACGTTTCGGTGCTCAAGAACGGCAACATCGGAACACTGATGGACATCCAGACCGCAGCCGCGGACGAAATCCGCAAGGAGATCGACAAGCGGACCATTACGGTGCTTTCGGCTGCGGTGCCCGCGGCCAACACCGTTGAAGTAACCGGCGCGACCCTCACCGAGGAGGCACTCAACGAGGCGATCTCCATCATCGAGGACCTCGAGTTGACGGTGAAGTACATCGTCATGCGGGGCCGCCGCTTCAATGACCTGCGGGGTTGGAACCTGGACCCGGAGACCAAGTCCGAGTTGCGTGCCAAAGGTCTGATCAAGAACTACGGGACCGGCGGCATTCTGTTGACCGCCGCACAGGCCATCGACGAGGTGCTGCTCATCCCCGATGAGGAGGTGGGCAAGATGCCGGTACGCGAGAACCTCAAGACCGAGGCCATCGAGCAAAAAACCCGCTTCAAGACCGGCTGGCTCGTCTGGTCGGAACTGGGGCAAGGCATCACTCGGCCGGATATCCTGGCCAAGATCAAGATTCTCGGCTGATGGAGGTGAGTTGTGACGGTGAAACTGAAGAACATCCGCCCGGGAGTCTTGATCATCGCCGACGCCAAACTGCGCCTCGACCCGGGCCAGGCCTTTGAAACGGATTCCATCTCTCCTCAGATGGAGTCGGCATTGTCCGCGGGAAGGCTCGTGCGGATGGATGGCAAGGATGATCACCGGAAACAGGACGAAAGCCCTCCGACCGGTACTCAAGACGAAGACTTCTCAGGGCTCACCGCAGCCGAGGCCATCTCCCGGATCGGCACCGAGGGCGACCCCGATAGGCTCAAAGCTCACTTGGCGGGCGAGAAACGAAGGACGGTGATCGAGGCCCTCAAGAAGCGGTTGACGGAGGTGGAAGGTGGCGCTGACTGATCTTGTCGCCGTTCTCCGGACCGACCTGTCCGATCCCCAGGGCGAGCTGTTCAGCGAGGACGTCCTTTCCCGCTGCATCCTGAAGGGCGTGCATCGGCTGGCGCGCGACCTGGAACTCTCACTTTCCGTCGTAAACGGAGAGGTCGTTCCGGAGCCGGAAGGCGAGCCGCGCGAGTTGCTGCTCCTGCTGGGCCAGATTCATGCGTGCCAGGTCATGCGGGCCCAGACCGCCAATGCGTTCGCCTTTTCCAGCGGCGACAAGCGGGTGGACAAGACCAAGCAGCCCGAGCATTGGGCTGGACTCGAAGAGGACCTCAAGGCCGTCTACAAACAGCGGCTGGGTGAAATCAAACCGGGAGCCGCCGCGTCGCCGGAGGATTACATCATTACGCCCGGCGGACTCGCACCGGTCATCTACGATCAAGGAAGCGACCTTTGAACCTGCTGAGCGATCCAGAGAAAGCGGCCGCCGCCGGGGACGTGAGAGAGCTGATCCTGGCAAGCTCACAGGAAGCCGCGTTGCTGCGCGTCGTTCCGGGCGAGCGATTGTACGGATCGGACGACGCATCTTTCGCCGAGGTGGAGACCTTTCCGCTCGAGTTTATCGAAACGCCGCCGGAAGACCTCGCCAACAAGATCGACGCCACGGCCTGCGTGCTGCCCGGACTGGACGTAAGACCGGAAGACCGGGTGCAAAGCGGAGCGGACGTGTTTCGGGTTCAGACCGTAGTGGAGGAGCGTCTTTTCGGCGTCGCAACCCACAAGGTACTGAAGCTGGTGCGCATCCATGGGAGTTAAGCGTTTCGGCGACTGGGACAAAGCGAAAGCGAAGCTGGCCGCCAATCCCGGAGCCCGACTCGCGCTGGCGATCAGGCAGGCGACCATCAAGAACGCCGTTCTCCTGGTGCGCGAGATCAAACGCGGCATCCGCTCCCAGGCACCGGGCGGCAAGGCGTTCGTCAAGCTGGCCGAGAGCACTATCGCGCGCAAGGGTTCCAGCAAGGCCCTGATCGACACCGGTTTTCTGATCAATTCCATCACGCAGCGCATCCTCTCGGATCGGGCTTTCGTGGGACTTCTGCGCGGCACGGTCAACAAGGACGGCGACGACCTCGTGAACATCGGCGCGGTGATGGAGTACGGAGCCACCATCCAACATCCCAACGGCGCGGTGATCGTCATCCCGCCCCGTCCCTTCCTGCATCCCACCATGGAGAAGTATCGCGAGCGGATCATCGAGAACTACCGCCAAGCGATCCGCTCGGCGCTCTGATCCTCCGCCGACACTTCCCGTCCGCCTCCGGTAGGTATCCAGCGGAAACAGTCGCTCGAACCGGAGGAACCCGACTTGGAAACCGTTCGCACAGTCGTTGAAAACCTGATCCGCCTGGTCAAGGCGGAGATCGACCCGGACGCGGTGCTGGTCGCCGCGGACGACGTCTTCGAGGTGCCGAACGTGCCGAGCCTGATCCTGCAGGGACCGACGCTGGTCGAAAACGGCGACCGCCGCACCATGGCCCGTATGGTGGAAAGGGACATCCCGAACCTCGTTTATGAGCAGTGCCGTCACCCCCGGCTTTACCACCTCGAGTTCGACGTCATCGTCACCGCCGGCCATGAAGGCGATCTGCTGGACCTCCAGGAACGGGTCGCGCGTTTCTATCAGCTTCATGCAGTCCTGGCCGTGGAAGACCGAGGCTCCCTCAACCTGACGGAGATCGTCCCCTTGGGTGGACTGCGCCGGGTCAACCTCTCCAACCTGCGCCAGAGCAGCGGCCGCTGCCGGATCGAGGACTGCCCAGTCTACGACGGCCTCGTCGAAACGGGGCCGCTCATCAAGGACCGTCGGTTCGAGTTCCGGGACGGCGTCGATGAGGATCGGCTCCACACCCCATGACACAAGGAGGAACCACTGTGATCGAAATTAAGAATCTTCTTTTCCAGCCGCTCACTTTCCACCTCGCGGAAGGCGGCCGGGGGCTGCATCTGAACCCTCGTGAACGCAGAACGCTGAACGAGGCCGACATCTCCCCCGAGATCGACGTTGCCGCGAAGCGTGGTTTCGTGTCGCTGACGCCGGTGACGCCGATCCCTCCCGAACCCGAGCATCCGCGGGATGAACCGGTCGAGATCGGAGTGGACATCGGCGGCGAAAACGGCGGCAAACGCCGGAAACGGAGGTAAACCATGGGCACCTATCTTTCACCCGGCATCTATACCCGCGAAGTCGACTTCAGCTTCTACGTCAAGCAGATCTCCACTTCCTCCTGCGGCATGGTGGGCGTGGCCGAACGCGGGCCCGTCAACAAGCCCGTGCTGGTCACGAGCTGGGAACAGTTCATCAACAAGTTTGGCTCCTATATACAGGTCGGCTACCTCGCCTACGCCGCAAGGGCGTTCTTCGACAACGGTGGCTCCGTACTTTTCGTAAACCGCATCGCTCATCTGACGGACACCACAAACCGGAACACACTGACCGCCGTGAAGGCCCAGGCCATCCTCAAGGACCGGCGTGTCGCCACGGCAACGCTCGCATCCGGCACTATCGGATCGGATCGCATTGCGTGGCGGGCGATTCAGCCGGGGGCTGCGGGAAACGCCGTCTCCGTCGAACTCGTCGTTGCGGGAAACGATACGCCGCTGTCCGTCGAGGTCTTGGGAGAAGCGGTCACCGTCAATCTGGCAACCGACGGAGCGGGCGATCCGGTCTCCACCGCTGACCAAGTGGTCGCCGCCGTCACCGGGACTCCAGAGGCGGCTGCGCTGGTCACGGCGGAAACACAGGACACGGGAGTCGTCCAAGCCGCGGCTGCGGCCAACCTGTCCGGAGGCATGGACGCGCTGGACACACTCAAGGTGCGTGCGGCCGACGAAGGAACCTGGGGCGACCGGCTCTCCGTCCAGGTCGAAGACGGTTCTCTCGATCCGACCGGCGCGTTCAACCTGGTGGTTCGCCACAAAGGTGAGGTGGTGGAGGTCTTCAAGGACCTCTCCATGGACGAAACCGCTCCGAATCACGTCGAAATCGCTGTCAACGAGCGGTCGGACTACATCACCCTCGAGGACCTCGGAACCGCATCCGGCCTGCCTGCGGATCGGCCCGTCATCGGAGTGTTCGATCTGTCGGGAGGAGACGACGGAGTTACAGGATTGGACGACGCGGACTACTCCGGAGATCCCTCCCAGCACACCGGTTTCTACGCCTTCGACGAGATCGATGCGCTGAACCTGATCATGGTTCCCGGCGTGACGACCGCCGAGGTGATCCACGCCGGTGTCACCTATGCGGAAAACCGCCAGGACCTCATGCTCCTCGCCGAAACGCCCATTCACCTCGAACCATTGGAAGCGGTCGATTTCCGCAAGGGCCAGGGGATGTATTCCCACGGTGCCTTCAACTCGTCCTATGCCGCGCTCTACTATCCCTGGATCGAGATCAACGACCCGGTGACCGGCAAGCGCAAACTGATCCCCCCGAGCGGTGCGGTGGCCGGGTGTTATGCCCGCAGCGACAAGAAGGCCCACGTCTGGTACGCGCCCGCCGGCATCGACCGCGGCCGAATCTTCAACGCCCTGTCGCTGGGCTACAAGACCAGCCGGGGCGAACGGGATGTCCTCTATCCCGAGGGCGTCAACGTGATCGCCTCCTTCCCCGACAGCGGTATCAACATCTGGGGGCAAAAGACGCTGCAGAGCCAGCCATCAGCCCTCGACCGAGTGAACGTGCGGCGGCTGATGATGTTCATCGAGGAGGCCATCGCCGAGTCCTCGCGTTTCGTGGTCTTCGAGCCCAACAACCCGCAGACCTGGCGCGCGCTGATCCGGCTGATCAACCCGTTCATGCAGGACATCAAGGACAAGGGCGGCCTCTACGACTTCGCCGTCCAGTGCGACGAGGAGACCAACACCCCGGCCGTGATCGACCGCAACGAACTCATGGCGCGCGTCTTCGTCAAGCCGACCAAAACGGCGGAATTCATCGAGCTCAACTTCGTGCTCACCGCCACTGGGGCCGATTTCAAAGAGATTTTCAAGACCGGGTAAGGAGGTAAGTCATGCGCAGCGGCAATATGCCCAAGAGTTTGTATCAGAACTGGCAATTCGCCGTCGAGGTGAACGGCTTCGACGTGGCGCTCTTCAGGAAGGGCCAGGAACCCAAGACCGAGTTCGAGGAAGTGGCCTTCGCGCCCGCCGGTTCCATGTTCGACCAGAAGGTGGCCGGACGGGTCAAGTTCGAGGATATCACCCTGGAGAAAGGGATTCTCCAGGACGGTTCCGACGAAGCCGCCAGGGAGTGGATCAAGAAACAGGTGGACGTCAACGCCGTGGTCGGCGGTCTGCCCAACGACTACATGCGCGACATCGACCTCGTCCGCTACGACCGAACCGGCAACGAGACGCGACGGTGGACCCTGCACGGCGCGTGGACCAAGGTACTGGAGTACGACGAACTCGAGGGCGCGAACACGGACAACACCATCGAGAAACTCACCATTTGTTTCCAGTACTGGACCTGATCCGAGGAGGTAGACCATGCACACCTTTGAATTGCCGAGCGGCCTCGAGATCGAACTCCGGGAGATGACCGGGGCCGAAGAGGAACTGCTCACCAATCAGCGCCTCATCCGGACGGGAGACGCCGTCAACCAGGCGCTTAAAAACTGTATCGTGCGGCTGGGGGACAACGACGAACCGACGGTGAAGGACGTTCTCGATCTCCTCTCCGGGGACCGGCTGTTCATTCTGGTCCGCCTGCGTCAGGTTTCTCTCGGCGACGAGGTCGAGCTGGAACTGACCTGCCCGAACACCGCCTGCCGGGCGTCGAACGCCGTCACGGTCAACCTGGAAGAGCTGGATGTCACGCTTTACGGAGAGGAAAGGGAATTCGCTTTCATGCTCCCCGGCTCCGGGCGCAAGGTCCGGTTCGGCTATCTGGACGGCAACAAGGAAAAACGCCTGGCCGCTCTCAAGGAGCCTTCCATCTCCTCGGCCATGCTGATCCGGATCATCGACGTGGACGGCGCGCAGCCGACCAAGAAGCTCATGAACGATATGTCGATGCGTGACCGCAGCGCCCTCCGGCAAGAAATGCTGAGGGTGGACGCGGGTGTCGACACAACTGTGGAGACCGACTGCGAATCCTGCGGGATGCGTATCCGCACCCGGCTGGAGGCGGAACCGGGTTTTTTGTTCCCCGGAGTTCGCTTGTAAGGGACGCGTTTTTTCTCGCCTACGGCGGGCTCCACTGGAGTTTCTCGGAAACACAGGCGCTGCCGCTCTCGGTCCGCCGCGAATTTGTGGAGGCCCTGGAGCGGCAGCTTGCTTTTGAGCGTGAAGAACTGGAGCGCAGGCGCACATGAACGGAGATCTTGGACTCGGCATCATCGTTTCGATGAAGGACGCGTTCTCGCAGAACGCGGGCCGGGTCCAGTCGTCCATGCAGTCGCTGGACGCGACGGTGGCCGCCTCCAGCGAGCGCATGACGCGCAATCTCGACCGAATCCAGAAAGGCACCATGATGATCGGTGCGGGCATGGCGCTTATGGCTGTGCCCGTCGGACTCGTGGCCTCCACCGCCGCGACCCAGAAAGCCCTGGGCGAGATGGCATCGCTCGGAATCAAGGACCTTCGCGCTCTCGAGGACGCCTCCGAGAGCTTCACCAATACCTGGGCCGGTTACAGCAAGGCCGAGTTCATCAGCGCGGCCTACGACGTCAAGTCGGCGCTATCCGCCTTGAGCGACGAAGCCGTGGGCACATTCTCCGCCATGGCAGCCCTGACCGCGAAAGCCACGAAAGCCAGCATCCAGGAGATGGTCGGCACCTTCACCAGTGGGTACGGCATCTTCAAACCGATCATGGCGGATATGACCGACATGGAGTGGGCCAAGGCCTTCTCCGGAGCCATGGCCCAGACCGTGGCGTCGTTCAAGACCACAGGGGCGCAGATGGCGGAAGCCGTCAAAAACATCGGTGCGGTGGCCGCCTCCTCCAACATTCCGCTGCAGGAACAGCTCGCCATTCTCGGACAACTGCAGACCACCATGCCCGGTTCGGAAGCCGGAACGCTTTACAAGGCTTTCATCATGAAGGCGGCGGAAGCAGGTGAGCAGTTGGGGCTGTCCTTCGTGGATTCCACGGGGAGACTCAAGGGGGTCATCCCCATTCTCCAGGAGATCAAGTCGCGCTTTCCGGACCTGTCCCAAGCCGCCGCGCAGGTGCAGATCAAGAAAGCGTTCGGCTCCGACGAAGCGGTGAAGTTCCTGCTCCAGATGTCCCAGGGGATGGAGTCCCTGGAGGGCAACATCAGCTCAATCGAACACGCGATGAAGACCGGCACCGCCGTCACTGAAGAAATGGCGCGGGCCATGAATATGGATATCGGGAGTCAGTTCCAGCTCCTACGCCAGCAGGTCGGAAACCTCGCTGAAATCCTCGGCCGCACGCTCCTGCCGGTGGTCACGCCGATCATCCAGGGGATATCGAAGGCCGTCCTGTTTTTCCAGAAGCTCGCACGTTCGATGCCGGGGTTGACCAGAGTCCTCCTGACCTTGTCCATGGCCCTGGGTGCCGTGCTGGTCGTCGTCGGTGGAGTGATCGCCGCGGCCGGGACCATCGGCCTGATGCTCCCCGCCATCAAGGCGGGGCTTGCCGCTATGGGCGCGACAATCGCCGGTGTGGGAAGCACGTTCGCCGCATATTTCCTTCCGGTGGTCGCGATCATCGGCGGTGTGGTGCTCGCCGTCTATCTCCTCAAACGGGCTTGGGAGACCAACTTCGCCGGCATCCGGGACACCATCCTCGGCGCGTGGGAAAAGGTGCAACTCGTATTCCAGGGGATTCGGGCGCTGGTCACCTCGCTTTCCGGCGGTGCCGGGACCATGTCGGCCGACCTGGCGCAGAAGCTCGAACAGGCCGGGCTGATGGGACTGGTGGTCACGGTCTTCCGCATCTACTACCGGGTGCGCCAGTTTCTGACCGGCTTGTGGGAGGCATTCTCCGATGCGTTCGGAAAGATCAGGGCGATTCTCGAACCCGCGGTCCGTGCGCTCATGCAGGCTTACGGCACACTGTACAAAGCGATCTTCTCGGTCCTTGAAATCTTCGGCTTGGCGGCATCTTCCGCCGATGCCTCCTCCTACCGGAGTCTCGGCGAGACCCTCGGCACGGTACTCGGTGTGATCGCCAAGGTCGGAGCGTATCTCCTAAAGTTCGTCATCTACAACATGGTGGCCGTCATCACGGTGGTCGCTTGGGTGGTGCGCGCGGTCGTTTGGCTCGGCAAGACCATTGTCACCGCTTTCATCGAGGCGGGGAAGTTCATCTTCAAGTTCTTTCTGCCGGTCCGGCTTTTGGTCGAGGCACTCCGCGCCGCGGCCCGGGTGGTTTACACGGTCTGGCGGGTGCTCACCGGCGACCTCTCTGTGCTCGACGGACTCAAGGCCATCGGTGGAGCGGTCTTCGATTTCCTGGCAACGCCGTTCCGCTGGGCCCGGGACGTGATCGTCGGTGTCTGGGATTTCACCAAGGGACTCTTCTCCGCCGTCGGAAGTTTTTTCGTTTCAGCGGCATCGGCCTTGGCTGCAGCCTTCATGAACCTGCCTCTGGTCCGAACGCTGGTCGATATCTTCGGCGCGGTCCGGGGATTCCTTTCCGGCGACACGACTTTCTACGAGGCGGGCAAAGCGATCCTCGTGGCCATCGGCAAGGGCATTTGGTCGGCGGTCACCTATCCGTTCGAGATGCTCAAGAAGGCTCTCGGGTGGCTCCGCAGTCTTCTGCCGTTTTCCGACGCGGAAACCGGTCCGTTGTCGGACCTCACCGGCTCGGGAGCGGCCATCCTCAAAACCCTGGCCAAGGGAATGCTCGGCGTTTTCTCCCTGCCGGGCAAGGTGCTGGGTCTGGCGCTGCGAGGAATGGTGGACGCGGTCCGTTGGGTATGGGACGGCTTGAAAAGCATGGGAGGCGGCATCCTCACCGCGGTTACTTGGCCGTTCAGAAAGGGAGCGCAATTTGCGGCAACGGTCTGGCGCACCGTGACCTCAGCGGCATCGAATGCTTGGGACGGGCTCACGGCGCTTGGTCTTGGAGCTGCGGGCATGTTGGCCGCGCCCTTTAGGTGGATGTTGTCCGCGGCCGGGTCTGCCTGGGACGGTATCGAGCACGCGGCGTCAAGACTCTGGACCGGCATCGGCAACATCGGACGCACGGCCTGGTCGCTCGTCAGCACGCCCTTTTCGTGGATAACCGATTCCGCGGGATTGGCCTGGGACCGGATCAAAACCTCCGTCGGCGCAGCATGGGATGGAATCGGCAACCTTCTGCAAGGTGGATGGAGCCGGATCGGTTCGCTGTTCCAGTCGTCCTGGTCGCTGCTTTCCGCACCCTTCGATTGGATCGCCGGGAGCGCTGCCTCCGCCTGGAGCCGGATCACCGGAGCGGCATCGACCGCATGGGACTCCCTCAAGACTATGGCGCAGAGCGCCTGGGAGTGGATCAAGGCCCCGTTCGAGGGTTTGGCATCGGTCGCGTCGTCCGCATGGGAACAAATCAAGACCGCCGCATCGAGCGCCTTCGGGTCTCTGGCGTCCAGCGTGTCCTCGTTGGCGGGATCGGCGTTCGAGAGCGGCAGGGCGTTCATGACCGCGGTGGGCGACGGCATCAAGTCCGCCGTGAGCGCACCGTACCAGGCGGCAAAGTCGGCCCTTTCGTTCGTGCGGAATCTGCTGCCGTTCTCCGATGCCAAGGAAGGCCCGCTCGCGGACCTGACCCGAAGCGGTGCTGCGCTGATTCAGACCCTGGCCGGCGGCATCACCAAGGCGGCGTCCGCACCAGCCGAGGCCATGACGCGCGCGTTCGGATTCATGACCGGACTGACGGGCAAGATTGCCGCTCCGGCCCTGTTGGCGGGAACCCTGGCGCTCACACCGGTCATGGCGGGAGAAGCTCCAACGGTCGCCTCCAAGATGGAAAGCACCATAGCGACTGCGCCGATGGAGAGACCGGCCGCTCATCTCGCCACCGGACAGGCCCGTCTTCTCGGCGAGACCAGGGGCGTGCTCGGTCCAGAGTCCGGCATGCCCGCATTACCTCCGGGGGAAACGCTGCGCCCCGTGCTCGAATCCTTGCTGGCGAAATTGGACCAGCTTGGAGAGCGGCCCATCGAGGTGTCGGTGACCACGATGCTCGACGGACGTCAGGTGGCCCGTTCCGTATACCGGGACCTGCGCGAGCGCAAGATCAAGAACTACGAGACGCTGTGAGGAACGTATGAAGCGGGTATTCATTTGCAGCCGGTACGCCGGGGATGTCTCTCGGAACAAGGCGACTGCCGAGCGGCTTTGCCGGAAGGCGGTGGAGCGCGGTTGCGCGCCCTTCGCGCCGCATCTTCTCTACACGCGCTTTCTCGATGACGCAAAGACCTCCGAACGCGAGGCAGGCATCGCCTGCGGCCTGACGTTCATGGAGATCTGCGACGAGGTCTGGGTGTTCACCGGCGAAGGCCTTTCCGACGGCATGCGCCGGGAAGTCGATCATGCCCGACGTCTGGGCAAACCCGTGATCGATGTGGGGGTGCTGTAACCGTGGCCTGGGATCAGAAAGAGATTACCGCATATCTTGTTGACGTGGACACGGGCGACTACCTCGATTTCCAGTACAACCCGAACGACATCATCGACGAGAAAAGCACGGCCTACGCGGCCATCAAGATTCCGGGTATGAGCCATCCCCGCTATCAGTACGTGGCCGGCGAGCCACGCAAGATCGGATTCAAGCTGGTCTTCTTCAAGGGGTCCGTAAAGGAGTCGGTGGACTGGCTGCGCTCTCTGCTCTATCCCGAACACGCGGGAACCATGCTCAAGAACGCCCCGCATCGGGTGCTTTTCATGTTCGGAGACCTTTACCCGGGCGTGCTCTGCGTGGTCCGCCAGGTGAAGGCCCGGTTCTTCCACATGTTCGACCGGGACAACCTGTTGCCCCAGCACGCCGAGGTGGACGTGATGCTCGAGGAGTATATCGACCAGTCCGTGGACTATTCGGAGGTGCGCGGATGATCGGACGGCGATCCAGATACGCGGCAGCCATTCTCTATGCGTCGGGTGACGGAGATTTTCTGGGCACGCGTCCGCCTCTCGAGAGCAAGCCTCGCCCCGACGACCGGTTTCACACGGTGGTCGAAGGGGACCGGGTCGATCTGTTGGCGCAACGCTATCTGGGACAGGCCGATCTGTGGTGGATCATCTGCGACTACAACGACATCTTCTTCCCCCTGGAACTGACGCCGGGGACCATCCTGCGCATTCCCTCGGCCGAACACGTCAGCATGCGGCTCCTGGATTAAGTCCCCCGGCTCATCCGTCCATCCCGACAACTATCGCCCCGCGCCGGTAAGTATCCGGTGGAGTCCGTCTTTCAGGCGGTCCCACTGGAGATCGACGCATGGACATCGACACATTCAAACCGACTTTTGTGATCCAGATCGAGGGGCAGACCCTCTCGGCGGACATCACCCAGGAGATCACTGCGTTCGTCTTCGAAGACAACGAAGAGGAACTCGACGTGTTGGAGCTGGCGGTCACCGACCGAAACCTCCAGTTCGTCGACGATCCCCTGTTCCAGGAAGGCAACGAGATCGTCGCCCGCTTCGGATACGTCGGCAACCTCTCGCCGCGCAAGAAGGCGGTCATCAAGGACATCGACTACGACTTCCCGGAGGACGGCGACCCGACCATCCGCATCAAGGCCTACGACAAAGGCTTCAAGCTGGCCGGGAAGGAAAATCAGAAGGTCTGGCAGAAACCCGCACCCGGCATCCTCTACTCCGAAATCGCCGAGGAGATCGCGGGGGCCAACAGCCTCACGCCGGTGGTCACGCCCACAAAGGTTCGCCATCTGCGTGTGACGCAGAGCAACGTCTCCGACGCTCAGCTCCTCAAGGACCTGGCCGGAAAGGCGCGCGACAAGGACGGCGACGGCGTCACGGGGTACGTCTTCTATATCCAGGACGATGAACTGCATTTCCATCCCCGCGACCTGGATAAAAAGCCCGCCGCGATCCTCGAGTACTTCACCGACCGCAAGGGCGTCCTGCGTTCATTCCGTCCCTCGACCCAGTCACAGGGGGCCAAGGGAGCGGGCGTGGAGACCAAGGCCGCCGGCGTCGACCCGCGCAAAAAGGAGCCGGTCGAACACAAGGCCAACAACGAGACCACGCCGGAGCGGACATCGCTCGGCAAGCGGACCTATCTGGTGGACGGAAACACCGGCGAAGGGGCTTACAAGGAGCAGGAGTCCGGGCAGGTGGTTGCCACCTTTGACCGCTCCGAGGGCTTCCACGAGGAACCCCGGCAGGAGCCGGCCCAGGACCTCTCCGAGGGGAAATTCCGCGAGGCCGAACTCCGCCAGGTTGAAGCCGACGCGGTGACCATCGGCATCCCTGCGTTGCGCGCCAAGCAAAACGTGGAGGTCAAGAGCGTGGGCCGCAAGTTCTCTGGCGTCTACTACTGCCATTCGGTCCGCCACGTCATCGGCGAAGGCGGATATCACTGCGAACTGAAACTCAAGAAGAACGCCCTGGGCAAAGGGGCCGGCGACAAGTCGGACGAGGCCAAGGGCAAGCAGAACGACCAGGAAGCGCCGCCCACGCCGAAGGAAGAACCGCCGCCGATGGTGACCATCGACGCGGACAGCGGGCGGAGGCTGTGAGGAGGAAAGATACATGGGAGATCTGAGCAGGAATTTTTCAAAAAGCGAGTTTGTCTGCCGGTGTTGCGGCAGAGTCGAGATCGATCCCCGCCTGGTGGAGGCGCTCCAGCAACTCCGCGATCTTGCGGACACGCCCGTCCGCGTCACCAGCGGCTACCGCTGCCCCGACCACAACCGTGCCGTTGGCGGCGCGAAACAGAGTCGGCACCTGCTCGGACACGCCGCAGACATCGTGATCAAAGGCTTGTCCATCGCCGGGATGTACGAACTCGCCGAGCGGGTGGCGGCTTTCCGCGAGGGCGGGATCGGCGTCTACCCGGAGCAGGGATTCGTCCACGTCGACATCCGCGAGGGACGGACCCGTTGGGGCCATCTCGGCGGGAAATACGTGTCGTTCGAAGAAGCCATGAAAACCAACGGAGGTGACCGCAATGCAGCAGTTTGAACAGATTCTGACCTTCATCCTGAACCACAAGGAACTCATCGCGACCCTGATCGTGACCCTGCTCACCGTCATCAAGCTCACCGCCTGGGGCCAGGCCAAAGCCGCCGCACTGGAAGCGGTGATCGGCGTCATCGAGCGGGTCGGCGCGAAAGAGGTCAAGACCGGCGTCGCCGGCCAGGAACTCAAGCTCGACACCGCGGCGCAGGACGCCTTGCGTCATGCCGTGGCCAAAGCCGATCCGAAGAAGACGCCTGACGGAACGGTCACCCGCATCGTGCGCGAGGTCCTGCGGGGCGTTCTGCCACTGAAGTAACCCGGAGGACTAACCGTGATCGAGACCCAGGACCGCCAGCACGAGGAACGCTACAAGAACCGCTGGTACGGAAAGTACCGCGCGTTCTTGCGAGACAACAACGATCCGGAGCGGCTCGGCCGCTGCCGGCTGGAAATCCCGGCCGTGCTCGGCACCGGCAAGGAAAACTGGTCCGAGTGGGCGTGGCCATGCTTTCCCTACGGCGGCAACGAGGACATCGGCCTGTTTCTCGTCCCCGAAGAAGGCGCGTCCGTCTGGGCCGAGTTCGAGGGCGGAAACGTCCAATACCCGATCTGGTCCGGTGTCTGGCTGGCCAAGAGCAACCCCGGCGAACAGCCGGAGGAATCCAAGCGCCTGTGCTCCGATCCGACCTGCCATGACTGCGAGGACAAAGTCGAGCACAAGCCCGACCGGCGGGACGACCTGGAGCACAAGAAGCACCACGGTCACCCGCCGTACTACTGCCCGCGCCGCAAGGTTCTGCTCAAGACCGAGACCGGCCACACCATCGTTCTCGACGACCGGGACGAGGAGGAGTTCCTCAAGGTCATCGACCGGGCCGGCCAGATTCTGCACATGGAATGCCGCGTGAAGCGCGACGTTCAGACCGGCAACGCACGCCGCCGAGGAACCAAGGACGCCGAGCAGGGCGACCAGCTCGACATCGGCTCGGACATCAAGGACCAGAAGGCCCGGATCGAGATCACCGATCTGTGCCGCCAGTTCGTGCGCTGGGAGGCGTGGAAGGACAAGGAGAAAATCCATATCCAGTCCTGCGACAAGTCCCGCGCCCGCTGGCAGAAGATTCTCATCGATACCACCAAGGGCAAAGAGAAGGTCCACATCTGGGGTCTCTGCGGCACGCAGGAAATCCTCATCGATTCCACCGCCGGGACCGAGATGATCCGCCTCACGGACAAAGCCGGCCAGGTCGTCGTGATGAACGCGGCTGCCGGCCGGGAACGCATTCAAGCCACTGATAAAGCCGGAAGCGTGATCCTCATGGACGCCGTCATGGGGAACATCGTCATCCGCTCGACGAACAAGGTGTTGATCAACCCATAGAGGAAGAAGCGATGCATCCATCCGTTTCAATAGTTATCCGGGGATACAACCGGGATGGCTACATCGGCAGAGCCATCGAAAGCGTTCTTGCCCAGACCTACCAAGATTTCGATCTGCTCGTTTGGGATGACGGTTCGACCGACAAGACCGCGAAGGTGGCCATCGAGTACGCCAAGAAGGACCGTCGGGTCCGCATCGCAGCTTATGACCACAGAGGAGCCGTCAAGTCCTTGAAATCCGCCTTGGCCGACACATTCGGGCCATATCTGTGCTGGGTAGACAGTGATGACATGCTCGCACCCACGGCTTTGGAGGAGACGGTCGCGGTCTTAGAAGGAAATCCGACCGTCGGAATGGTTTATACGGACTACCAGGTCATCGACGCCTCCGACCGAGTCACGGGTTACGGCAAGCGCTGTCGGATTCCCTATTCAAAAGACCGGATGCTCCTCGACTTTATGACCTTCCATTTTCGTCTCATCCGCCGTTCGGTTTTCGAGCAGGCCGGCGGGATCGATGAGAGCTTCCTCTGCGCCGAAGACTATGATCTCTGCCTGCGCCTTGCGGAGCTGACCGAGGTCCGCCGCATCCCCAAACCGCTCTATTTCTACCGCATCCATGCGGACTCGGTGTCCCAGCGCATGCGCATTGACCAGATCCATTGCGCCAGGGACGCCGTGAGCCACGCACTGGAACGGCGAGGTCTGTCCGACCGGTTCGAGATCGATCTGCAGATACGCGGTCGCTTTTCGCTGCGAAGGAGAAAGCCGAATGGATGAAACCCGACATGACAGCGCCCCTTGCGACTGGAACCAGAGCGAGCGGATGCTGGCCCGGACCTTCGAATCTTGGCGGGCCGAATTCCGGAGCATCCTCGAAGACCACCGCCGGGAAATCCAGGCGCGCCTCGAGAAGATTGAACGCGAGATCGAGAAAAAGTCGGACAAGGAGAACGTGGACCTTCTGGTACGCAGCATCCAGGACGACCTGCGCCGCCATACCGATGACATCAAGAACCTGCAGTCGGGCATGAACGAGAAGATGGGCGTCGAGACGATGTGGAAGGTGGTTGGGCTTGTGCTGACCGTCGGCGGGGTCGTGGGCGGCATTGTCGGCTTCCTGATCCACCTCCTGACGGGGAAATGACCATGGCGCGACCTCATGCGAGACTCGGCGACATCTCCAGTCACGGCGGCGTGATCGTCACAGGAGCGCTTCGCACCGTGGTCAACGGAAGACCCGCGGCGCGCCTTGGCGACCTGCATGTCTGCCCGATTCCGGGTCACGGCGTGACGCCCATCGTCACGGGAAGTCTCGACACGGCGACCGAAGGGCTGCCGAACGCCCGCATCGGCGACATCACGGCCTGCGGCGCGATCATCGTGACCGGCAGCCTGAACACGAACGACGACTGAGGACCGAAGATGGATTTTGAGGAACCGCAGTTTCACTACTGGGACGTCTTCCCCAAGACGGTGAAGGTGTCGCTCACAGGCTGGCCGGTCACGATCCCGCTCTCCGTGCGCGGCGCTCCCACCGGACAGATCGAGTTCGAATCCGCCGATTCCAACATCGCCTGGGTGGACGAAGACGGGAGGCTAAACCTCGGCTGGCAAGCGGGTGCAACGGTCCTCATGGCTTACGACTCGGAGAATAGGGACAGCGTCCGCTACATCCAGGTGGAAGTCGTCGATTACGGACAAGGCGGGGGCGGAGGATACGACGGGTATGGCTATGAATACCCCGCATAACCTTCCAGCTTCTTTCTGGGAAGTTGCTCCCTCTCTGATCCGGGAACCGTATCGAGAGATGGAACAAGCGGTCCCGGTGGCGGTGATCGGATCTCCGGGCGGTGAGGTGCGGTTCGAGTCGGTCCATCCGGAAATCGCCAGGGTCGAGAACGGTGTGCTGCGCTTCGGCGCGACACCCGGCGCGACCATCATCGTGGCCGAGGCGGTCCAGGACGAGGTGGTGTCATCCCGCAGATACATCCAGGTCGACGTGGAGAAGCCCAAAGCCGCGGCGGTGCTCGACTGGAAATCATCCGGCTATGTGGAGCTTCTGCCGGCCGGAACCTGGCATTTTTACTATTTCTCCGGCTGGTACGACGCTTCCGGCAGCAATATCCGCGTGACCGGAGAGCTTGCATCGGAGGTGACCCTGGACCGGGGCTACCTTCTCCGCTTCGATGTCTGGGGCGAGATCGAGAGCGTGGACGGGCCTTACTTCGATACGCTGGAACTCTATGTAAACGGATGGTTCGTAAGGAGCTTCAACCCCACCTACGACGTGAACGGCGCACCGCTCCAGCCATACCCTATCCCACGCAGGACCGAGACCATCGACCTTTCCCAGTTTGCGGGAAGCACGGTCACGTTGCGGTTTGTTTGGGACACGGGCGACGGCCAATACCAGAAGTTCGACGGCTGGTTCATCCAGAACATCGAACTCATACCCATCGGAGGCTGACGGAATATGGTGGTCGGAAACGGATACGGTTACGGGTACGGAGAGGAAGGTGGCGGGCCGATCATCGAGCAAACGAGTTCGTCGCCGTCCCATTACGAGATCATGGCGCTGGTGCGTCTGCTTGCGGCCGGTCTCGGCGTGACGGACGGCGAGGGTGATGAGCCCTATCTCCGACAGATTCGAGACAGCCTGGCCGAGATCAAAGGCATTCTGCAGCAGAGTCACGACGCATCCGAAGTCCTTAGGGCGGAAGCTCAAACAGTCCTGGAGGCGCACGCCGAGAGCGCGCAGGAATACATGCAGGTCGTGGATCAACCGATGCCACAGGACTTTGACCCCTTCGTCGCCATGCCGGCGGGTACCGCCGTGAGAGATCTTCCCGACGGAGGACGCATTTTCACCCTCGCCGACGGCGTCATGGTTCGGGTGGGACCGGATGGAAGACTGACGGCCATCGGTATGGATGGCTCTGTGACCCCTCTCGAACCCGCGCGCGGCGGCGTGGTGACGCTTCCCGACGGACGGGAGCTGATGCTCAAGCCCGAGGCGGTGCGTGTGACCCACGAAGCGGCCGGGATCGAAGGGCTTCCCCTGGACATCGATCCGATACAGACCGCGCAGGGGCGCTGCCGCGTGGAGCTGCCGGGCGTTTACCGGCTGGATGTATTCCAGCCAGAGCGCACGGCCATGATCGGCAACCCCGCGGGCACCTCGGTGGTGCTCGGCATTTCCCGGATCGAAGGCGTGGGTGAGGATGTCGAGGTTCGTCTGGTACCCGGCGGGGCCAAGGGCTTTACGGCCATGGAAAGCGGTCACAAGGGCGTCATCGAGGCCGACGGCACGATCCATGTTGCCATGGCGAACGGGTTGGACTTGGTCATACATTTCCCGGACGACGATGTCTCCAATGGAGACACGGGTTCGGGTGACCCGCCCGCCTGCATCTGCGAGGAGCGTGACTGATGGCCTTGGATTTTCTCGGACGCGGGCTGAAGTTCCCCTTCCGCTTTCAGCGGCGGTCCGGTGGCGCGCAGGTTTCCTCGGCCACCTCCACCGAACACGAACACATCCACGAGAGCATCATCCAGATTCTCGGCACCCGGCCGGGCGAACGCTTCATGCGCCCGGAATTCGGCTCGAAACTCAAGGACTTGGTGTTCGAGCCGAACGACGAGGTGCTGAAGGGCCTGATCCGCCATTACGTGATCGACGCCGTGAAACGCTGGGAGAAACGCGTCGCCATCACCGGCGTCTCTTTCGACGATTCTCCGTTGAACAAGGACAGCAATCTTCTCCCGGTCCGCATCGCATACCGTGTCATCCGGAGCCAGATGGAAGGCAACCTGGTTTATCCCTTCTACCGCGAGCCGCGTCAATCCGCTCCGCCCCGACAGTTCCGCGCCGTTGCCGGTAAGTAACAAGCGGGTCCTCGTCCGGCTCGTCCGGGGGGACCAATTGTGACCGAACCTCTACGGATGAACGGAAATGGGCAGAGCGAGCATCGCTTACACGAATAAGGACTACGACTCCCTGCGCAGGGAACTGCTGGCGCGGGTGCCGCAGCTCACCGACCGCTGGACGGACTTCAACGCGTCCGACCTCGGCGTGGTGTTGCTGGAGCTCTTCTGCGGCATCGGCGACATGCTGGCCTATTACCTCGACGCCCAGGCGGCGGAGGCCTTTCTGCCTACCGCCCGCCAGCGGCAGAACGTCATCAACCTCTGCAAACTCATCAGCTACCGGCTCGACGGACCGGTGGCTGCGACGACCGCTTTGCGTTTCTCTCTGGCCGCGCCGCTCGACGCGGACCTGGCGATCCCCGTAGGAACGACGTGCAGAGCCCGTCTGGAAGAAAACGACATCGTGTTCGAGACGGCCGAAGACGCGACGATCCCGAGGACCCGGACGAGCGTCGATGTGGGCGCGCGCCAGGGGAAACGCAAGACCGAGACCTTCACAGCCGACGGGGAGACGGATGGTCCGATCATCCTCGCCGGGAAGGATATCGCCTACGGCTCGATCCGTATGTGGGTGCAGGACCAGGAATGGACTGAGGTATCCCATTTCCAGGAAAGCGGCTCAGCTTCCCGCCACTTCATAACCGAGACCGATTCGCTGGACATCACCCGGATCGTCTTCGGCGACGGATTGCGCGGAGCGGTTCCCGACACCGGCGCGGAAATCCGCGTCGAATACCTTGAAACACTTGGGGCCGAGGGCAACCTCGGTCCCTATCTCGTCACGGAGCTTCTCTCGCCCATCTACCTCGAAGGGAGTCTTGTTCCCCTCTCGGTCACCAACCCGGTCCCGGCGACCGGCGGAGCGGACCGCGAGACGCTGGAACACGCCCGCCGACAGGCCCCGGCCGAGGTCCGCTCGCTCTGGAAGGCGGTCACCAAGGAGGATTACCTGGCCCTGGCCGAAGGGTTTCCCGGTGTGGCCAAAGCCCAGGTCCTCGACGTCAACGACTGCAAAAACATCCGTTACTACCAGGTCAACATGGCCGTGGCTCCGGACGGCGGAGATTTACCGTCGACGATCCTCAAACGAGACCTTGCGGAGTACCTGGAATCACGCAAGGTAATCACCGTCGAGATCAACCTGTTCGATCCCGTCTACCGGCCGGTTTCAATTGACGCCGAGGTGTATGTCTATGCAGGCGAGGACCTCGACCTTATCCGAAGCCGCGTCGAACAGGCATTGGCGGATTTCTTCGCTTTCGAGCACATGACTTTCGGAGCGCCGGTCCACTACTCGGACCTGGTTGCGCTCCTGGACGGCGTGCGGGGCGTGAGCCACGTGCGCATGTACACACCCATCCAGGACGTTGACATCCGCGCCGGCCAGATCGCGGCGCTCGGTCAGGTCAACCTCGACGTGAGGAGGGCGTCCTGATGTCCTCTTACTTCGAGAGAAAACTCATCGACCTCCTTCCACCGCTCTACCGGGAACGGGACGAGTCCGGCGATCTGGAAACAATTCTCAAGGTGCCGGCCGCGAGTCTGGACGAACTCAAGGTATTGGCCGAGCGTTTTCCGGAGGTCTTCGACATTGATCGTTGCGAGGCGCGGTTCCTGCCATATCTCGGCGAGATCGTCGGCCACCGCTTCGATCCCACCGTCGACGCTGCACTGCAGCGCAGGCTTATCCGCGAGGCCATCGAAATCTACCGGCGCAAAAGCACCATCCCCGCCATCGGCCGCTCGCTCGCCGACATAGCATGGGAAGGACGAATCGAGGAGACTTTCCGCAAGGCGCTGCGCCTGAACCGCCGCTCCGTCGTCGGACGGGCGAAGCTGCCGGGGCTGATCTACAGCCTGGGCGTCTACCGTATCGACAGCGACAACCTCGTTCAGGGAGTCCGGAATGCGCTGCCCTTTCATCATCCCTCCGGTACACGGGTGTTCTTCCTGCAGTGGCTCTACACGCTCTTGTCGATGGAATCGGATTTCGAGGCAGTCATCAAGAAGGTTGTCGAGCGCGTCTGTCTCGGGCATCTGCACGAGACTTTCGTGGTCAGCCACAACGCACTGAACACGGATTACCACCTGACCCGCAAGAACAAGACCTGGGGATGGTGGCGGATCACCGACAGCACCACGCTCATGCAGGACATCGAGCGCGCCGCGGTGTGCGTCTCACGCTGGCACGGCCGCTCGCCCCGGTTCCGCCTCAACACCGGCAACCTCAACATCGAACGTCTACCGAACCTGTGGGTCAGCGAACGGCGGGCATCGTTCTGCTGCGAGATCGAAACCAAGCCCGCAGTGGAACCGGGCGTTTCGTTCATCCGGCTGGCTGGCCAGGACCTGAATCGTTCGCGCCTGAATCGTTCCGCTCAGCCTTGCCGGATCAAGTTCCGTCAGAAAGACATGCTCTCGGAAGCCGTCCAGGATGCGCCCGACCTCGCGGGAGACCGCCGCACGCACCGGTACGGGAAGCGGTCACGGCTCTCCCATTGGTTCCGCGTGGGGCATTCGAGGCTCGGACGGGACGACAAGGTCTCCGGCGCGACCGTGGGCCGTCATCTGTTCATCACCGCCTACGCTGACTCCCAATGGTCGGAGGTATCCGGGGCATGGGACGTCGTCGACCGCTGGCGCGCCCGTAGGCCCGGCTTCTCCCTGAACAACAAGGCGCTCAACCTCGCTGAATTGACCGACGCCTATGTAACCGAGGCCCGTGCATCCTTCGAGATGGACGTGGACACGGGCATACCGCGCCGCAGACGCGTGGAGACGCTCTTGCTGAACCGCCGCAGACTGAATCACACGGGGCTGCTCCTGTCCGTGGACCGGACACGGCCCATGCGGCTCGGCTCCATGCCACTCAACGCCTCGGGCTTCCGAATGTCGAAGCCGTGCCTTCGCTGGCGTTTCCGTCAGCGGGACGATCACGCCGAGGCGACGGCCGGTTTCGAGGCGGCGGCGAACCAGTACACGGTCACGCAATGGCCGGCGGCATAGGAGAGATCGATGGCGATACATATTTACGAAGATAACGCACTGACCCTCCCGCTTTCGGAGGGCGACCTCGCGAACCCTGACGACGACAGCTACAACGGAACGGACGGGGAAACGAAGGACAAGGAGCTGTTCCTCGCCAATGAACAGACCACCCTGGCCGCGGCCTTGGCCTCGGGGGAAACGTCCTTGGAACTCAGCGAGCCTCGATTTTCCGACGGCGAAATCATCATCGTCGACGATGAGCAGATGCGCATCCTGAGCGGAGGTGGAACAACCGTCCTCGCCGTGGAGCGCGGCTACGGCGGCACTGCGCCGGCGTCCCACGATGCGGATACCGTGATCTTTTCCGGATATGACTACACCGGGCTTGTGGTGGAGTCGGTGGACATTGCAGATGGCGACGAGTCCGACTGGTACGCATTGGCCTTGACACAGGCGGGTCTCAATACCGCCGTCGAAGGCGCGCCGCTCAACCTGGGCGACAAGGCGCACGATGTGACCTTTTCGTTCTGGCGTCGGTGCACTGTGCCGCCCGGAACGCCGGTGCAGAACAAGACGGATCTCAAGCTCCGGCTCACCGGCACGGAAAACCCGATCCTGTAGGAGGAACGTATGGCCTATCACAACATATCCGGGACCGCTTCGAACACGGCCGACTTCCTCGTCCGGCTTAAGGACTTTCTGGTGGGAACGGTCGGATGGTCTCTCCATGACGACAGGTCCGGAGACGCCGAGCCCAGCTACGTGCTGACCTCCACGGGAGAGAGCGGTTCCGAAGACGTTTTCATCCGTTTCGTCAACGACACCGCGGCCGACCGCATTGCGGTCCGAGCCTACCTGTACTGGGACGCGGTGACGCACGCGGGCGTTAAGGAGGCGTTTCAAACCAGTTACACATACATCAAGACCGTGGACGCTTCTGCTTTCCTGTATTGGATTTACGCCGACAAGGATCACGTCTTCATCGTCACCAAGATCGTCGCCACCTACTACGGGCAGTACAGCGGCCTGATCAAACGTTTCTGGTCGGGGGCGGTGGCGGTCACCCAGGCGGCGGCCGGACCCGGCACGGACATCACGGTGCAGGTCAACGATGCCTCCCTTTTCACGGTGGGCTCGAACTACATCATCAAAGACGACGCCGGGATCGAGCGCGTCCAGGTATCCGCCGTCGATACGGTTTCCACCCCCGATACGGTCACTCTGGCGAGCCTCGTGAGCGCCTACGCGGTGGGAGCAAAGATCGGCGAAGACCCGCAGCCGGTCGTGGTCGGCCACTACCAGTCTCCGGGCAGTTTTTACGCCATCAATAAGTTCGACGGCTGGGCGAGCGCGGCCGGACAGGCCGGTTCGTGCGCCGCGGCCCACGGCAACTTCCAGACCGCCGCCAATCCTGACCAACGTTACGGCCTGATCACCATGTTCCCCTGGCTCGTCGCGCACACGACTGCGGCATACAAGGAAGTGCGCGGTGAGTTGATCGAAGTCTATGCCATCGGCAGCGGTGCGGCCGACTCGGAGGACGTGCTCACGTTAAACGGTGCCTCCTTCAAGATTTTCAACCTGTCCGGTCCGGGCTGGTGCGCGGTGAAGGAGTGATCCCATGGCGGTGAAACCTGGAAATAAGAAGGAGATTGCGGCGAACCCCGGACGTCTGAACCAGATGTTCCGGGTGATCCGGAATGCCGGCAAAGCGAACAAAATCACTGGGAGGCTGAGACGTGGCAATCCGTAGCGGAAACATACTCACCGTCCGGCCCTTCCCGGGCTCCGTAGTTCCGATGAACCGCGCCCAGATGCCGGCTTTACCGGCGGTCATTTTCGAAGCCGTCGGAGCGGCATCGATGACGCGGACCATTCAGCGCGAAGTGGATGCGGCCGTGCGGATCACGGCGGAGATGAACGCCTACGCCGACATCCAGGCCGTGGTCGCGAGATTTATCCTGCGGAGCTTCGACCTGCGCGGATGGGTGGTTCGTTTCCCGGTTGTCCTCTCCGACGCGGCCGTTCGGGTTCACCGGCCGATCGAACGACGGAGCGATACCCGGGCGGCGGTATTCGCTGAGATGGAGCGGGCGGTGGATTCGCAACAACTTGTGGTGCGCGAGACAGCCCGTCATGCGGAAGTGCGCCAGACCGTCTTCGCCGTGCTGATCCGCGAAGGCCACACGATACAGACCTGAAGGAGGAATACGAATGTCACTTGGACTCATCGTCAAAACGGGCCGCATCCTCACCGCTCGGCTGCTCATGGGAGACCCCATTGAAGGCATCACCCATTGCGCCATCGGAGACGGTGACGCCACGTTCACCGATCCCATCAATCCGCCCGCGCCGGACATCGACCAAACGACGCTCAAGAATGAGCGGGCCCGCAAAAAGCACTACAAACGGACCTTTCTTAAAGAAGACCCGGAAGGAACGCTCATCGTCAACGGCATCCATTACATCGAAACCGCCGAGGAGACCCAGACCATCGGCGTATTCTTCCGCTTCGAGGAGAACGAGGCCAACGGCATCACCATCCGGGAATACGGCTTCTTCGGCGGTGACGTGGCCTACATCGCCGGACTGCAGTCCGATTATGCGGCGAACGGGGCTTACCACCCCGACACCAACCCGACCGGCGAGGTGCTCGATCCCGGCTACCTGTACGAAGTGAAGAACATCCCCGACTTCAACAAGACCTCCGATACGCGGGTGGAGCTGGTCGGGGTCATCAAGATTTAGGAGGAAAGACCATGTCCATTTCGCGCGATACGTTCGACCCGACAAAAAACTACAAGCGGGTCCGTTACCACCAGGACCGGGATCTGCTCGACTCGGAGCTCAACGAGCAGCAGGACATTATCAACCAGGAGCGCAGGAAGCTCGCGGACATCCTCTTCAAGGAGGGGGCCATCGTCAGCGGCTTCGGCGTGACGGTCGCGGCAAACGTGCTCACCGTAGCCGAGGGGCTGGTCTACATCGACGGCTGCCTGGAGCGCGTGCCCGGCGCGGTGCTTACCTACGACCCGGCCAAGACGAGCGGTGCGGATTACGTCTATGTCGAGCTGCTCAAGTACAACTACGGCTACAACCAGGACGCCGTGCTCATCAACCCCGCCACCGGCGAACCCACCGCCGAGCGGGAGAAGTGGATTCTGTCGCTCAAGAATCATGACACGAGCGGCGAGGCCTTGCCCAACAATGTGACCCAGCGCAAGGTAGTCGCGGTCCACAAGTTCGACCGCGAGACCGGCGATGTGACGGCGACCGTCCGCGAGAAGTCGAATCTCTACCTCCAGGACCTGCTCGGGACGCTGCCGGGAAGCCGCATCACCGTGGCGTCGATCACCGAGGACCAGCTCGCCTTCGCTGCAGCCGAGGGGCTGAACTCGCTTCTCCAGAACCTGGCAGAGCGGACTTACGACCAGGCCGGCAGTTATCTGGTCAAGGGACTCGACAGCTTCATCGGCGATAACGACGGCGAGAACGTCGAGGTGATCACCAACGCGGGCCGCGCTTACATCCAAGGCTTCCGCCTGCAGAAAGACATGCCCACCACGACCCTGGTGCCCAAGTCCACGGCCGTCAAGTCGGTCCGCGGCGAACAGAAGACCTACGTGGTCGGCACCCGGCGCTATGCGCTCAACAACACGCCCCTCAAGGAAACCACCCAGGTCGAGGGCATCGTCGAGATCGTCTCCAACATCACCCGCGGGTCGGTGGGCGGCGGCGAGGACCTGCTCGTCCCCAACCCGGTGGTGGATATCATCGAGGTGAGCCAGGGAGCGACGGTCTTCCAGGAAGGTGCGGACTGGCAGCAGTCCGGCAACTATGTGGACTGGCTGGGTTCGGGCAACGAACCCGCCATCGGCACCACCTACACCGTCCGCTGGACCTACACCAAGCAGATGATCGAGGGGACGGACTACGTGGATGGAGGCTGGTTCGGACGGTCGGGCCATCCGGCGGCGGACGAGTACTTCTACCTGATCACCGTTCAGAGCGCCACCGGCGAGACTCAGTATGATTCCGCCAAAGTCGTTTCCCGCGATACGCTGACCGGGGAAATCAACCGACTCTCCTGGCTGCCGGTCAGCGGAGCGACCGGGTACCGTATCTACCGCGGCACGCAGAACACGGTCCGCGCGGATTTCCAGCGGCTCAAGGATGTGGCCGCCGGGGTTACATCCTACACCGACGACGGCGTGGACGAGATCGTGGGCGGCAACCCGCCAGCTTCCAACACGAGCGGCCTGACCATGTCCCCGGTGCAGGTCGAACCCGGCAACCTCTCCATTATCAACTTCGGCCGCACCAACATCGGCAACGAGCCGGTGGCCGGCTCCAACTGCAGCATCGACTACGACTACTACATTGGACGCAAGGACATCATCTACGCCACCACCCGCGAGATCAAACGGCTGGAAGGCGCTCCGGCGGACTGGCCGAAGCTGCCCATCGTCCCGGAGGGGACGCTCGGACTTTGCAGCGTCGATTGTCCGCCGAACTCGGTGGAATTGACGGTCTTCAATTTCGGGCTGACCCGCATCACCATGGACCAGATCCACGAGATCATCAAGGACGTCGAGGACCTGAAGTACAACGACGCCCAGTTCCAAATGAACAACGATCTGCAAAACCGGGACGCCCAGACCAAGAAGGGCGTCTATTCCGACGACTTCTCCAACGACGCCCAGTCCGACATCTACCACAGCCAGTGGAGCGCCCGCATCGACCGTGTCCGCCGCTTCGCCGCACCGGCCAGAGCCGCCTCGGCCGCCGTGCTCGCAGTAAACCCCTCCGCGAGCAACGCATTGTTCAAGGGCAGCCTCGCGTTGCTCCCGGCCACGGAACGTGTGCTCATCGAGCAGACCGACTGGTCCGAGGTCAAGAACATCAACCCCTATGCGGTGTTCGAGAAACCGGATGCGTCGGTGGAGATCACCCCGAACATCGGCAGGCGCGGTCAGACCGGAATCGCCGTGGTCGGGTCCAACTTTCAATCCAACGCGAACAACGTGACCATCCGCTGCGACGGCCAGGTGGTGGCGTCAGGAGTCCATGCGGATACGGTGGGCCGCGTGACCGCCTCGTTCGTCATCCCGGAAACCGCTCGCAACGGCAACCGTATCGTGGAAATGAACGACGGGCTCTACTCAGCCCGGACCAGCCTGCAGATCAACGACCCGATGGTCATCACCCGAATCGAGCGCATCGTCGAGGAGCGTATCATCCGTGTGCCCGTGGTGCAGGTGGTCTGGCGCACTCAGATTGTCACCGTGCGCAGCGATCCTCTGGCCCAGACCTTCAGCTTCACCCAAGACAAGGTGGTCTCCAGTGTAGGGCTGTACGTCACCGCCAAGGACCCGTCCATCCCCGTCACGGTCCAGATTCGCGGCGTCACCACGGGTCTGCCCAACGGCGTGATTTTCACGGAAAAGGTCCTGGCCCCAGGCGACGTGAGCCTGAACGCCGAGACCAAGGTCGTCTTCGCCAATCCCTTCTACGCTCAGGCAGGAACCAGCTATGCGGTGGTGTTGCTTACCAACAGCACCAACTACCGCGTGCGCATCGCAACCCTGGGCCAACTGGGACAGAACGGCGTGATCACCCGGCAGACCTATGTCGCCGGCGTGCTGCTGGAAAGCTCCAACGCCGAGACCTGGACACCGCTCAACAGCTCCGATCTCACCATGAGAATCTACGGCTACGACTTCCAGTCCAGCGGAGAGGTACGCTTCCAACCCATCACCGGGGTGCAGTTCAGCGATCTGAACCTGGACGAGTATTCCTCTGCCCCTGAAGGCACCGGCATCGCTTGGGAGTATTCCACCGACGGCGGTGTCATCTGGGACGCCATCGTACCCGCGGAGGAGGAGCGGCTGCCCAACCTGGCGAGCCAGGTACTCGTCCGTGCCACTTTCTCCAGCAACGCCGTCAACAACTCTCCGGCGTTGATTTACAAGGATGTGAACCTCATCGGGTATCTCAACAACACGACGGGTGCATACCTGAACCGCGAGAACGAGCTCACCCAGGGCGTTTCCTCCACCAAGCTCTACACCCAGATGAACATCCCCAGCGGGACCACCATCAACTGGTTCGCCTCCAACAACGGCGGAGCGACGTGGGAACCCATGTCGATCCAGACGACGCGGGAGATCGATCAGGAGTGGACCGAGTACACGCTCACCAGAACCTTCTCCGACCCGAACGGAAACAAGGTCCGCTACAAGGCAGAGATGACCGGCAACAACCTGGTGTACCCGAGGATTCACACCCTCGGCGCGACGCTGAGCTGACGGGAGGATGGACATGATTGTTCGCAGACAAGGCGGATTGACCGAGTTCATTCCATCACCACAGGAAAAACGCGAGGGCGTCCTGCGGGATCACACCCTCGAACTGCTCGCCAACCTCGACGCCCGCATGCGGCGCATCGAGGAGCGACACGGCATCTCCACGGACGCCGCCGAGGCGTTCGCCGGACTCATGGCCCGCATCCGGCGGGAGGAGATCGAAGCCGGGCGGATCAATCGGGAACTGATGGACGCCGGATATCTACATGAAGACCTGTCCGCCACGGCGCTTGCGGCGCAGGCCGGGAGGAACCAACTATGAGCATCACCATAAAAAGCAACACGGATACGATTCTGGAACTGCCGGGGTTCACCGGGACCCTCGGACCGGGTAAGAGCGCGGTCGTTCCGGCGATGACCCAGGACCTGCTGCGCGCCGTGGATCTCGGGCTGCTGCTGGTCCTCTCCGGAGCGGAACCGCCCGAAGGTCTGCCGCCGGTCGTCTTCGACCACCGCTACCCGCACGTTCTGCCTCTTGCCGCCGGGCGCGCTTACTACGTCCGCGTCCTTCGGGCCGCGAGCGGTTTCCATGACGGAACCCGGGCCCGAAACTTCATCGCCTATTACGGCGACGGCGCTGGTATGACTTGCGCCTTCTCCGACGATGGATTCGCCTGGGACACGGAGAAAAAAGTCGCCGGCATCGGGCCCAACGGCTATCACTTGGTCTGTGCGCTGGAGACCGCTGACCGGTCGCGCATTCTCTACTGGAACCCGGATGTCCAGAATCAACCCTACGCCATGGCCGGGCTGCGAACCGCGGTCTGCGATCCGTCGGTCGACCCCGCCGCGTTCACGGGCGATACCCCGTGTTCCGGCGACCTTGTTACCGAGGGAAGCGTTCAGGTCTGGAACCGCGGCCATTACGGCCCGTCGTTTCTCTGGTACAACCCGCTGCCCACATCGGTCGAAGGGAGACCCTTCACCTGGCGCTACGCCATGTATTTCATCGCTTCGACCGGCGGCAACGACAGCCTCGGTCTGGCCTGCTCCGACGATGCGGTCGAGTGGAAACTGTTCGGGAACGGCCCGATCCTCTCCGGTCTGATCAATCCGCAGCCTTGGGAAGGCGCGAACGGCTATATCTCCGCCGCCCACGTCGAGCGGCTCGGCGACGGGCGATGGTGGATGCTCTACTCCGGAGGTGCCGCGGGCAACGCCGGTATCGGCTACGCATGGTCCTGGGATCGCGTCCACTGGCGCAAGTCCGAGATCAACCCCGTGTTCAAGAACGGCAGCGGGCCATTCCTCGAGCGCTGCTACACGCCGAGCCTGGTCCGGGACGCCGACGGCTCACTGCTCCTTTACCGCGCGGCAAAGGACGCGACCGCTTACCGGACCTTCGTTTCCCGTCTGCGGGCACCGGCCCTCGGCTTGGGGGACCTGCTCGGACCGGATCGGCTCGACCAGGGACTCACAGCCCGGGAAGCCATCCACCGTGGCGTCGGCACCCAAGTCGAACGCGACGCCGCCATCCCCAACCCGGCTCTGGGCGACGAGTGGTTCAACACCGACCTCGCGGGCGGCGGCAAGTGGGAGAAACACACCGGGACAATCTGGAAGTAGACCTGATCCCCGGAACACCTCTCTTTTCTTCGGACGCCAGGAAACCCCGCAACCCCACGTGTTTCCGCTGGTTATCGCGCTATGTACATAACTCATTGAAATCAATGGTGTTGTACGTCGAAATCGCCTTGCTTTCTGTTCGGAAAGAAGCCTGTATGTGTGTGAACACAAGAGCCAATCCCTTGCCGGGAAAGGGCTTACAGAACGCAAGGAGAGACCATGGATTTACGCCTGATCAACTTCGGAATTGAGATCGAGACGGTCAAACGGACGCGCGAGCGGGTCGCTCAAGCGATCCAGTCGGTAGTGGGCGGCCAGGTCCGCCACATCGGCAGCCCGGGGAGTTTCGACCCCTGGGAGATCACCGACGACCGCGGCCGGGTTTGGAAGGTGGTATCCGACGGCTCGCTCATCAATGTGCCGGTCCACCTGCGGGCCGAGGTGGTGAGTCCCGTCCTTTCCTACGAGGACATCCCCATCCTCCAGGAAGCCATCCGGGTGGTGCGGGCCTGCGGGGCTAAGGTGGACGAACGCTGCGGCATCCACGTCCACGTTGACGCCACGGCCTTTGACGGCCGGACCCTCGCGAACCTCGCCAAGATCGTCTACAAGCAGGAAGCGCTCATCCTCACCGCCCTGGGCGTAAACGAGACCCGCCGCCGGAGCTACAGCAAGCCGGTGAGCGACGACCTCATCGCGCAGATCGAGCGCCGCCGTCCCAGGACCAGGGACCAACTCAACCACATCTGGTACGGCTACCACAACCGACAGCCCCAGCACTACGACAGCACCCGCTACCACGGGGTGAACCTGCACAACGTCTGGTATCGGGGCACGGTCGAGTTCCGTTGGTTTGAAGGAACGCTCCACGCGGGCAAGGTGAAAGCCTACGTCCAACTGGTCCTGGCTGTGGCCGCCAAGGCGCTCAACGGCCGGGCCGCCTCGAGCCGGAAGCGGTCCTTCGACCCGCAGAGCGCCCGGTACGACTTCCGGGTTTTCCTGCTCCACCTGGGACTCATCGGCGACGAGTTCAAGACCGCGCGCAAGCATCTGATCGCCGCCTTGCCGGGGGATTCGGCCTTCAAACGCGGCAGAGTGAAACCAGACGAACAACCCACCCTCAAGGCGGAACCCCTCACGGAGGCCGGGCCCGAAACCCGACCTCCGGCGTTTTCGGGGGACGAAACCGGCGGGGCCCAAGGAGGTGCGTCATGAGAGTGCTGATCCGAAACACCGCCCTTGACGGGCGGCCGCTGGAAGGCGACGGCGAAGTCTTCACCGGGGAGACGGTGACCGACGTGATCCACGCCATGAAAGGGGCCACGCTCTTCTCCGATCAGCGGGACATGGAAGACTACATCGACATGGTCCTGCGCAACGCCAAGATGCTGTCCGGGGTTGAGCTGGCGGTTCGGGGCGACACCCCCGAGGAGAAGGCAGCCTCGTTCCTCGACGCGCTGTTCAAACACGGCCTGGCGGAGGTGCTCGACGACAAGCCCGGGCGGATACCGCTTCCTGCTGGTGTATGGCAGGGCATCGAGGCCGTCCGGCTCTCTGGGCTGACCAACATGCTCGATCGGCCCGCCGTCGCCAGGCTGGCCGGAGAACTCGGCTATCCGGACGCCGCGCGCTGGATCGAAGAGCATCCCAAGGAGTACGCCGAGGGCGTCTTCCGCGGCTTCGTCGTCGACCCGCAGGGAGGGAAACCCTGATGTGCGGGCTCGCAGGCGTCATCTTCGGAAAAAAACGGCGGCGCGCCGAAGAGCGGGAACATCTCGCTTGGCTCTTCACCCGCCTGCTCGTTCTGAGCGAGGAGCGTGGTCCCCACGCCACGGGCGCAGCTTGGCTCGACGCTGACGGCGGACATCGGCTCTTCAAACGACCGGTGACGGCCGAGCTGTTCGTGACGGACAAGGCCTTTGCCGAACTCCTTGCCGGATTGGACAACCGCGCCTCGCTCCTGCTCGGGCATACCCGTTGGCGCACCCGCGGGGACGAGCGGGTCAACAGCAACAACCACCCGATCCGCGCCGGGGAGGTGATCGGCACACACAACGGCACCATCTACAACGCCGATTATCTCTTCCGCCGTTGGAAGCTGCGGCGCTTCGCTGAGGTGGACAGCGAGATTCTGTTCCGTCTGGCAGCGAACGCCGCCCGGGAAGGGGCCATGGACATCGAGCGGTTCAAGACCCGGCTCCGGCGCTGCCGCGGGCAGATTACCGCCGTCATCGCCTGCCGGACCGATCCGGGCACCGTCTTTGTGCTCAAGGGGAACAGGCCGTTGGAACTGCGCTGGCATCCCCGCCGCAAGGCCGTCCTCTACGCATCGGACCCCGCGTACCTCGACGCCGTGCTGGCGGAGGAAAAGGGCTGGAGGGAGCTTCCGGTCCCGCCCATGAGCCTGGTGGTGTTCCGGCGCGAGGACCTGGCCATGTACTCGGTGGAGCCATTCGAATTCGTCGCCCAGGAAAGAAAGGGGGCGGAAGCATGACAGACACCCCAATGAACCCAGTGAACCAGGCAATGAATCCAACAGAATCCTCGAACGCGAACACAAGCGGAATGCTGAGACTCTTCGTCTACGGCACCCTGAAGCGTGGTTTCTGGAACCACGACCGCTTTTGCCGGGGCGTCCTGGCGGTGGAGGACGCCATGGTCCGCGGCCGCCTCTTCGAAACGCCATCCGGCATCCCGGTCCTGATGGTTCCGGAGGAGGACATCCTCGCCGTCGGTAGCACCGATCCGCTCGCCGACGTGGCCACACAGGCGCACGTCGCGGCCCGCATGCGCGATCCCGAGCCAACCCCCGACCGGCTCCTGAAGAACGCCACTTGCGCGCCCTGGGCCCATGTGTACGGGGAGCTTCTGACCTTCGACGACCCCGAGACCCGGCTTCCGGCCATTGACCGGCTGGAGGGGTTCCATCCCGGCGGTCCCTGCCTCTACAGACGGGTCCTCGTGCCGGTATGTATGAACCGAGAAAGGAGGCTGATTGCTTGGGCCTATGTGGCTGGCAATCGTCTGAATGGCCGTTTCAAAGCGTTGCCGAACGGCAACTGGCGCTGAGCCATCCTTCGCTTGTCTCGGGGCTAGTTTTGAGAAATCTATTGACATCAACTGACACGAACTGTAAACTACATCTCTGTGATGAGGTATAATAAGGATAATTTTTACTGGACACTGCAGAGGTGCTTCTGATGGAGAACAAGTCGGACAACGTCCTGACCATTGAGGAGTTATCCGTTTATCTGAAAATCCCGAAGTCGACGCTCTACAAGCTCGTCCGAGAGGGCAAAATCCCTGCCCAAAAAGTGGGACGACACCTGCGCTTCCTTCGGGAGTCCATCGACGAATGGATGAAGCGGCAAAATGAGTACGGGAGGCGGGGGTAGCAATGGCCTTGAACGAAGCCGATACCTGCCGCCGTTATATAGTTCCCAAACTCCAAGCTGTGGGTTGGGATGACGAGCCGCATCGTATTAACGAGCAGGTTACTTTTACCGACGGTCGCATCATCGTGTCTGGCCGGCAGGGACGGCGGAGGCCCGGGAAGCGTGCCGACTACATTCTGCGCTACCGCCCTGACATGCCCATGGCCGTGGTCGAGGCAAAACCCTCATACGCTACCCCTGGACAGGGACTTCAACAGGCTAAGGAGTATGCAGAAATCCTCGGGCTTAAATTTGCCTACGCCACCAATGGCCAAGGGATTGTCGAGTTCGATTATGCAACGGGACTCGAACGCGAGATAGAAAACTTCCCAACGCCGGAAGAACTGTGGGCGCGCCTGATCAATTCAGAGTCCCTCAGCCCCCAGTTGGCGGAACGACTCCTCGCCCCCGTGTATCATTTAAGCGGCAAATCGCCGCGCTATTACCAGGAAATCGCCATCAACAGAACAGTTCAAGCGGTTCTTCAAGGACGCAGGCGCATCCTTCTCACAATGGCAACAGGGACTGGAAAAACTGTCGTTGCATTCCAAATCTGTTGGAAGCTTTGGTCATCGCGGTGGAATCGAGCGGGGGATTACCGACGACCCCGAATTCTCTATCTTGCTGATCGCAATGTCCTTGTCGATGATCCAATGGCAAAGATATACGCGCCTTTCGGCGATGCACGCTGGAAAATTGAAGGAGGGGTGGCCAACAAGGGCCGGGAAATGTATTTTGCGATCTACCAGGCAATTGCCCGTGACGAACGCAGACCCGGACTCTACCGTGAGTATTCCCCAGATTTTTTTGACCTTATCATCGTGGATGAGTGCCACCGAGGTAGTGCGAAAGACGACAGCAACTGGCGGGCTATTCTTGAGTATTTCGAGCAGGCATTCCAGGTTGGGATGACAGCCACACCACGCCGCCAGGATAATGCGGACACGTACCGATACTTCGGCGACCCTATCTACCAATATAGCCTACGCCAGGGAATAGACGATGGATTTCTTGCGCCATACCGGGTTCACCGTGTCATCACCACTTGGGATGCTGCAGGTTGGCGTCCCAGCCAGGGAGAGCTTGACCGCTACGGGCGAGAAATTCCGGACGAGGAATACAGCACGAACGATTTCGAGCGAGTAGTGTCCCTGAAGGCCAGGACCGAAGCTGTCGCAAGGCATTTAACCGAGTTTCTGAGTAAGACAGGACGCTTCGATAAGACTATCATTTTTTGTGTCGATCAGGAGCACGCCGACGAGATGCGTCGTGTGCTGAACAATCTAAACTCCGACCTAACCCGCCAGCACTCTGACTACGTTTGCCGTGTTACGTCCGATGAAGGCGGCATTGGCCGTGGGCACTTGAGCAATTTCCAGGATGTTGAACGGCGCACTCCTGTTATTCTCACTACGTCACAGATGCTGACCACGGGCATAGACGCACCAACAGTACAGAATGTGGTGCTCGTTCGGGTCATCAATTCGATGACCGATTTCAAACAGATCATCGGACGGGGAACGCGGGTCCGGGATGACTACGGCAAGTTCTTTTTCAGCATCCTTGATTATACAGGATCAGCAACCCGGATGTTCGCGGACCCGGACTTTGATGGTGACCCTTCCATTGAGACGGAGCAGCACATTGGTGAGGACGGCCAGCCGATCGATACGGAGGTGGTCGTTACCCCGGAGGAAGCACCTGAACCGAGCGACGAGGTTATTGTCGACCCGCTCCCTCCGGATGGTGGTACACCTGTCGAGAGGCGTAAGTTCTACTTTGATGGCGGCCGAGTCGAGATTGCCGCTCACCTCGTCTATGAACTTGACTCCGACGGCAATCAACTCCGGGTCGTCCGCTTTACCGACTACACCGCAGAGAAAGTCCGGACTCTTTATAGAAACGCTGCAGAACTCCGTGATGACTGGGCTGACCCCGATCATCGAAAGAATATCATCGACAGGTTGGGTGAGCGGGGCATCGATTTTGACGAGTTGGCCTCGGTGGCGAATCAACCTGATGCCGATCCCCTCGACCTTCTTTGCCACATTGCCTTTAATGCACCCCTGCGCACGCGGCGTGAACGCGCGCAGCGCCTCCGCGCCGATAAGAAGGATTTTTTCGAACAATATGGCCCGGAGGCGCGGGAAATCCTCGGTGAACTTCTCGATAAGTACACCGATCATGGAACCGCACAATTTGTAATCCCCGAAGTGTTGGAGGTCCCGCCGATCAGCAAGCACGGCAATGTGATCCAGATTGCCCGTTACTTCGGCGGTGAAGACCGGTTGGTGGAAGCGATTCGAGAACTGCAAACGTTGCTCTATGCGGCTTAAGGAAACACGATGGCAAAACGAACCAAGAAATTGAACGAACCGAAAACCACAGCCGAGCGCCTCGGCAGTGTCATCAAGTCCTGCCGACAGATCATGCGGAAGGATAAGGGATTGTCTGGAGACCTTGACCGGCTCCCACTCCTGACGTGGGTTATGTTTCTTAAGTTCCTTGATGACCTGGAGCAGATCGAAGAATCACGCGCCAAAATGAGGGGATCAAAATACCGACCGACAATAGAATCGCCATATCGCTGGCGTGACTGGGCGGCCCAAGAGAATGGCGTCACCGGCCCGGAGCTTATTGCCTTCATTAACCAGGAGGAGGCTACTCGGCCCGATGGGACAAAAGGGCCGGGGCTGTTTGCCTACCTGAGCGGCCTGCACAACGGCCCCACGAGCCGAAAACGCGTGATCGCCAGCGTCTTTAGCCGCCTGACCAATAGAATTCAGTCCGGCTACATACTCCGTGACGTAATCAACCAAGTCACCTCGATACACTTCGACGCTCAGGACGAACTCTTCACCCTCGGTCACCTTTATGAATCAATGCTGCGCGAGATGCGTGACGCCGCTGGTGACTCGGGCGAATTCTATACGCCGCGCCCAGTCGTCCGCTTTATGGTCGAGGCGCTGAATCCACGCCTCGGGGAGACGATCCTCGACCCGGCCTGTGGAACCGGCGGCTTCCTCGTCGAGACATTCAATCACCTGGGCAAACAGGTCAAGACTGTCGAGGATAGGAGGGTGCTTCAGGAACAGTCGATATATGGCGGCGAGGCCAAACCGCTCCCGTATCTCCTCTGCCAGATGAACCTGCTCCTCCATGGTCTCGAAGCGCCCCAGATCGACCCAGAGAATAGCCTTCGTTTTCCGCTTAACGAGATTGGCGACCGCGACCGGGTCGACGTGATTCTCACCAATCCACCGTTCGGGGGTGAGGAGGAGCGCGGAATTCTGAACAACTTTCCGGAGGACAAGCAAACTACGGAAACTGCGCTTCTATTCCTTCAACTGATCATGCGGAAACTCAAGCGCAATCCAAAACCCGGCCGCGCAGCGGTTGTTGTTCCCAATGGTGCGCTGTTCGGCGATGGTCTCTGTGCGCGTATCAAGCAGGAATTGCTTGCGAGCTTCAACGTGCACACCATCGTGCGGTTGCCACAGGGCGTTTTTGAACCATACACACCGATCCAGACGAATCTTCTCTTCTTCGACCGCTCCGGACCGACGGAAATGATTTGGTACTACGAGCAACCATTGCCTGATGGCCGAAAAAAATACACCAAGACCAGTCCGCTTCAATACGATGAACTCGCTGACCTGCTTAAATGGTTCAAATCGGCTAAGCGCCAGGAGAACACGCACGCATGGAAGGTCAAGGCAAAGGGCGTATTATCTAACGGCTGTAACCTTGATTTAAAGAATCCACGTGGGGCTGAAGCGCTTGCGCACCTTCCCCCCGAACAGATTGCGGAGAGTATCGCTGAAAAGAACCTTCGAATCGGGGAGATCATAGGAGAGATCAAAGCTACATTGGCTGAACCAGTGCGCTCCCGAGGAGAGAAGGCATGAGTGGAAGCAAATGGGCTATGACCCCCATCGGCGAGGTCGCTCCTCATATTCAGCGCCCCGAAGCACCTATTCCAGGCAAAGAATACCGACAGATAGGAGTCAGGCTTTGGGGTGAAGGTGCGTATGAACGTGAAGTCCTAAATGGATCAGCAACGCAGTATTCGACGCTATATCGCGTTGAAGTCAATGATATTATCGTTAACAAAATATGGGCTCGCCACGGAAGCGTAAGTGTTGTACAGGCCGACCTTGCAGGTTGCTATTGCTCCGGAGAGTTCCCTCTATACAGGCCAAACATAGCAGAACTATATCCACGATGGTTTTTCTGGATTACTAAGACTCGTTGGTTTTGGAACTCTTGCGAAGAAGCTTCACGAGGAACAACCGGTAAAAGCCGAATCCGCCCAGAGGCGTTTGCCGCAATCACCATCCCGTTGCCTAACAGGAAAGAACAGGAGCGGATCGCGGCCAAGATCGACGCTTTTGCCACGAAAATCATGGAGGCACGGAGTAACAAGGCAGAGATTGAACGGGAAGCGGAGGCAATGCTCCGTAGCGCCTTTGCACAAGTAATTGATGGTGTGCCCTCGCGGACGATGAACGATGTGGCTCCGCTTGTACGCCGTCCCGTCGAACCAAAAATGGGAGATGAATACCCCGAACTCGGCATCCGGTCATTCGGCAAGGGAACATTCCACAAACCCGCCCTCGATTACCTGAGCGTGGGCACCAAGCGACTTTACAGCATAGAGCCTGGAGACCTCCTTTTTAGCAACGTGTTTGCTTGGGAAGGAGCAATTGCAGTTGCCCAACCAGAGGATGGTGGCCGATACGGGTCTCACCGGTTCATAACATGTGTTCCGAAGGCGGGCGTCTCCACGCCCGAATTCCTGTGCTTCTACTTCCTGACCGAGGAGGGGCTCCGGAAGATCGGCGAAGCTTCGCCAGGCGGAGCAGGAAGAAACCGCACATTGGGCCTCACCAAGTTGACCGAGATTGAGGTTCCCGTGCCGGAGTTCGGCAAGCAGGTCTGGTTCAACCGCCTGCAAGCCAAAGTCGCTGCAATGCTCGCGGCACAAAAAGACGCCAAATCCGAACTCGATGCCCTGCTTCCCTCGATCCTGGACAAGGCATTCAAAGGGGAGCTTTAATCGCATGTTCAGGAACGGACATTCACAAGAAATCACCGCACGAAACGAAGTGAAATTTACCGACAAGAAACTTCGTGAAGTGGGACGAATAAGCACGGTGAAGAACCTTGGCTACGTCTTTTCCTGTGCCCCGAAAATCCTCACTGACCGCATCGGCCTGAGCACGGAAACCAGAGCCACCCTCATGAACGATGACCAATCCCGCGAGACGTTTTGTCACTGTCTCTTCAAGAGTGGATATGCTTCGATTGTGAAGGAGGACGCGGGATGAAGAAGCCCAAAATCTCGTCTCCAAACGAAATTCAACAATCTCATCCAAGCGACTTTCAGCGCCCGATGGAGGATGAAAGATCTGATTCACATCCTTGCTCCTTGAGCAATACTGAACTTCAAGAAGCAATCCATGAACAACTCAAAAAGCTCGGATTCTCCAAGAACGGGAAAGGATACGTAATTGAGGGACAACTAACAAAACAAAGAATACGCGACTTCCATTCAAAAAAACGGATCGAAGTGTTGCAGAGTAATAAGGCATTTATTGAGCAATACGGTCCTGATTTGGTTATGAACTTTGCGACTGGGAGACAAGTTGATCCTGAAGCGATAACCCCTGAACTCATTGAAGTAAGACCAGACTCTGAAGAGTCGCGGCTCTTCAGGTTTGCATGTCTTTTGTGGTCGGTGCCAGTTTCTCAAGGATTCGGCCGGAGAATACGCTTTCTTGTTAGAGATAAGCAAAACGGCCAACTGATAGGTCTTTTTGCTCTCGGTGATCCTGTGTTCAATCTTTCGGCTCGTGACAAATGGATTGGTTGGACATTTGAAGATCGCAAAGATCGCTTAATACACATAATGGATGCCTATGTTGTTGGTTCTGTACCTCCGTATTCTCAGCTCATTGGCGGAAAGCTGGTTGCGGCATTGATGGGGAGCAAAGAGGTTAAAGAGGTATATGATCGCAAGTATTTGGGGCGGCAAGCCGTAATCAGCGGGAAAGAAAACAGGGCAAGGCTTGTGCTGCTTACAACTACATCTGCAATGGGACGGTCTTCCCTTTACAACCGTCTTGCTATACCTAACGGACCTCAGTTCATTAGAATCGGAGAAACACGCGGTTTTGGCCACTTTCATCTTTCCGGCGAGATATTTGAACAAATGCGGAGCTATCTGGAAGCAATCGGTCATCCCTACGCTACTGGGAATCGGTTTGGTATGGGGCCAAACTGGAAAATCCGTGTGGCCCGAACTGCGTTAGAGAAGATTGGACTTGATGCCGACGACATTCTTAATCACGGCATTGCGCGGGAAGTATATGCAGTACCCTTGGCCCATAATTGGCAGGAAATCCTACTGGGTACACAGAAGAACGTACGCTCTTGTGTTCTTACAGCTTCCGAAATTATGGAATTCTGTTTGAACCGATGGATAGTACCAAGAGCTTCTCGCGATAAGCGTTATAAGAGTTTTGCACGTTGCAGGATAATGGAGTGCCTGCTTAACGGTGGTCCGGGACCTTCATGGTAATGGCTATGGACCTTGCACATTGGCAAAAGCGCCTTGAAAACCACTTCAGAGAACTTTCTGCTCATAGAAGAAGAAAGTTCCCTGACAGGCGAATTTTCGGCCTTGAGCATGGTCTTGATATATCTGAGACTCAGGCTTTGACAACTGCAGTGCGAGCACACATTGCTGACGGTCCGCCAGCATGGGACCACGCACTTGCTTGGATGGTCTATGCTTCTGAGATCGGGTATCGCTATTCGGGTGATGAGTACTGGCAGACCTTTGAGGAGGAAACTCCGGGTTGGACTATCAACGGGGATCGCTATTGGATTCGGCGTTGCTTCCTCTGGTTCCAGAGAGAATTTCGTGGCGTGGAACCATGCGGCATATGGGCCAGGCATTTTTCCATCATCTGCTGGCCGATCACACATGCCATCCTCCCCACAGATCTGCAAAGACAGCTTGCACACGTTCTTTACGAGTTGCGGCACTCGTTCTCCGCAGAGCTTTTCGAGTCACCCTTAATACTTGGTGATCTCATTGCAGCACGAAGTTGGAACGCCACATCGCGCTTCCAAAACCTTGCCCAGGAGCCACAACTGCTGGGACAGATTGCTGCCGCGTTGCTCCTTCAAGGAGAATTCGGCACGGACAGCCTTATTCACCCAGCAACGCTTAGGAGAATCGGTGAGGATTTAGACCGCGAGCGCCGGGCGCGTGAGTGGCTCCGTGGGGCACGTCGTTTCGCTAGAGAACGTGCGCAAATTCGTGGTCTCGGTTTGCTGGGTCGAGGCACGAAGCCCTCCAGCGTTGGTCACCCGGACGACGCACGAGCAGAGGTGGCCGAACTCGGGATCGAACCACGACTCGTCCTTCGACCGACAGACTCGATAAATGTTTCATGGGAGGTTTCGCTCGAGATCCCAAACCTGTCTCACCTGCTCATCCGGTTCCCCCAAACGAGAGAGATACTCACGGGCTCTCGTTGTGTGGTCGCAGGTGCTGCAGGCCGACCCCTTGCACGGGGACGGTGTTTGCACGGCGCACAGCGTGTTACGCTCGCCCAGTGGCCGCTCGCGGATGAGGTATTATTGCGCTTTGAGCAGACAGACTCCCAACTCGAGTACCTCCTCCGTGCGGAGTGTCTCCTCCGCCCTGGCCCCACTTGGCTTTTTAGGATCGCATCCGACGGGCTTGCCTACGAGTGCCGTAGCCTACGGGTCCGACCGGGAGCGCGGTATATCATGGTCAGCACGGCCGGTCCTGTCAGGTCGAATGGTCACACCAGTCCGATTGACCTCTCCTGCCAGGGAGTCCATGGCGCAATCTTAGACTTGCCCCAGGCGCTCACCAAGGACTGGGAGGAAGCGCTCCGGCACCTTGGGCTTGGACAAGCGAAGACGATCGAGGTTTGGCCCGCTGGGCTATCGGCAGTTGTCTGGGATGGAGAAGGCCACGGAGAGTGGCTTGCGTCCGAGCGACCGTGTCTTGGCATTCGCACAGATCACCCCTTAGCTTCCCTGCTCATCTCGATGGGTAGCAATGCGATTCTACCCCTCGAACTGACACCAGTTGAGCCAGGTGAGCCGATTTTCGTCGCGCTTCCGAATCTTCCGGTTGGGCTTCATACCGTCCACGTCTCTGCCCAGAGTAGTCTGGCAGGACAGACGGAGTTACTCGGTGATCTCGATGTCGTGATGCGTATTCGGGAGGCGCGACCCTGGTCACCGGGCGTGAGTCCGCACGGCCCTCTAATGGTGCAGATGGAACCTTCAGCGCCGACACTCGAGCAATTCTGGGAAGGACGCGTCGAGATTACGCTTCGGGGACCGGCCGATCGCAACGTCAAATGCCGAGTTTCTCTCTTTGAAAGAGATGGCGATGTTTCGACCGTTACCAAACAACTCCCCCCGATGCGTTTACCAGTCACCACAGATGCCTGGCGAGCCCACTTTGAAAGGCACTTTCGCAAGACAAGAGAGGCGGAGAGCTTCTACGACACCGCACGGATCTGTGAGCTTGAGTTCGCAGCCGATGAACTGGGTGCGTTCACGGTACGATGTGAGCGTGACTTCACGCCACTCCGCTGGGCTGTGCGACGGCGAGGTCAGGGTTACTTTGTCCGATTGCTTGATGATAGTGGGGCCGATTCGCAGCCTGAAGTTAAGCGCGTGGCCTTCGAGACACCCTGCGTTGAGGAGAAGATTGGACTTGCCTCAGAATACGATGTTCCTGAATCCGGCGGGATGTATGTTGTACGAATGTCTGCGTTCGCGGCCGCGGTCATCGTACCTCCCGTGATTCGCGGGTTTGCTGACCTTGGATGTGTCTCACGTGTTGATGGAGGAACGCGTTCAACAGAATCGATAATCCGCGCCCTTGAGATCTCGAGACTATGGGGCCAAGCAAGGTTACCCGGCGATTTCATTTCGGCGACGCGGCGGCGTGGGGTCTTGCTCGCGCTCGTGCGTCATGTCGCCCAGTTGCTTGGTGGTGATAACTGGGCAAAGGCGGAGATTGCCGCTTGTAATAAAGATGCCGGGATGGCCGTATTGAAGGATGCTATTTCAAAACGACGTGAAGAAATAGCTGTTGGTGCAGTTCTCGCCCGTGACTACGGTGACCTCGCAATCACCACATGTGAGGAGAGAGTTAAGCGGATCGCGTCACTCGCAACGAGTTTCCATCTGTTGCAGCCAGCTTCGCCTGTTAGCGAGTTTAATGCGGAGTGGCTTTCCGAACTCGCGCTCAGGTTGGCGAGTGATCCTGTGGGAGTCGATGTCTGGGCTCGAGAAAGATTCCGCGCTGGGTTGACGCGGCTCATGGATGCACCGACGTTGGCGAGAGCCTCGCGGTTTCTTGTCCTCGCGACCGACCATCACCTCGAGTCGCGATCTGTGACTGGTGAGCTTTACGCAGGTTGGGGGTGGACATGAGAAGGCTATCTGTAGCGGAGGTCCATGAGCAGAAGATCGTCGAGTTGGGGCTCGATCCGAGCGCCCTTGATCTCACATCGATCGAAGCGATCGCAGGAGCGATTCGTAGGACGGCGAGCTTTCTTTGCCCTTGTGCGGCCCCGACGCTGGTACGCGGTGTGGTTCGTCCGCTGCGAGGTTTGGTGGACGATCTCGAAGCGGTGAAGGCTATCGTCGAGGATACGCTCGACGCTATGATCGCCCATGGCGACATCCTTGAGCACCGCGACGTGGAAGAGAGTTCGGGGCATAAGAACTCGGCGACGCTATATGCTGCGCCCGCTGCATTCGTTACCCGCAAGAGTGGCACGGTGATTTTGCTCGGTATCGCGTCAGATCAACTCTCAGCCTTGCCCGATGATCTCGATGCGCGCATTGAGTATGTTAACCACTTGCGGCGGTTAAGCCCAACTCCAGGGGAGAATCTGTGTGGCGACCTAGTCCAACTCGGCCTCATAGAACTGTCCTACGCCGATTGGTTGAGAATGCCTCCAGTCGAAACGGCAGAACAGCACCTGTTGCACCTCGATCATCTTTTAGATGCTGTGCAACCATCGCGCGATGTCCCTGGGCTCTTACTGCTAGATCCCGAGCGCCCCGTCCGTTACTACCGTGGCCGTTGGGTTGAGCCACGCTCTCAATGTGGACGCTTCGTGGCACGCCGAAACCAGGCTTATGGCGCGCAATTATGGTGTTATGTCCAAATGCTCAATGGCAACCCTGAGCGCCTTATCGATCTTCCGATCGCTAAGAGCCGATGGCGCGGTTGCGATGAGGCCTGGCGCCTTCAGATAGCGATAGACGCGAAACGAGGGGAGCCCCAGCGTTTCAGGGTCCGTCCAGGTCCCGAAAACACGAGAGTAATGGAATTCTTATCGCCTGTACCAATGTGGGCACGGCGAAGGTGGGATGCGGTCGGCGAGCCAGTGCCAAACTCAGGATGCTTGTTTGCCTATCGGCTGGCTGAAACTGAACTCGCAGAGGAACTTAGATTCGCGCGCGAGGTACTGTGGCTTGACGAATTGACGGGAAGTGTAAAACAACCATAAAGAGGATGGTGAGATGTCCCTGACTATCGGAGAAACCATTCAGCAACTCCATCGCGCGCTGAGGGACTACATTGAGGCTACCTATCACGTGAGCCACCCAACGCTTGTGGCGCAGCGTCGCCGGCTTCTTGAAGAATTCGGCGTGATTCACCAAAGACCCTACCTGGAGAGCACACCTCGTTATAAAACGGGCTTAGCGTTTATAGAACTCGGCCTCGACCCTGCGGTATTCGACGTCTTCTCGGCCGTCTCGAAGGCTGAAGGCGATCTCGATCTACTTATACATGACCCTCCTTATGAACACCAGGCGATCTCAACGAAACTTTCGCTCGTCGACGGACGGAGCATAGTAGTCATGACTGGTACGGGGTCCGGCAAGACCGAGTGTTTCTTGCTGCCTATTCTCGGCAAACTCGCGCGCGAGGCGCGGACCAAAAGCTCGCAGTTCGGCTTGACGCCCGCTGTGCGGGCGATGGTGCTTTACCCGATGAACGCACTCGTAAATGATCAACTCGGACGGCTCCGTCTCCTCTTCGGCGATCCTCGGATCGTCAAGAAGTTTATGGAATGGTCCGGGAGGCCAGCGCGATTCGCCCGGTACACAAGCCGAACCTTGTATCCCGGTGTTCGCAATGAGGATAAAGATAAGGACCGGCTTGTCCCAATCAGGAAGTACTATGTACGAAACTTAGAACTCTCTCAGGAACCGGCGTCGCCCCAGCAGCCTGCCGCCGAGGCGCTGGTGAGCGAATTGAAAAAGCGAGGAAAGTGGCCAGCAAAGCCGGACTTAATTGGCTGGTACGGGAAAAAGGGCGCGCGATGGCGTGACAAGAAAAGCGGCGAGTTTAAGAGATGTGTGACGTTACCAGGAGACCCTGAACTCGTCACGCGACATGAGGTGCAGGAGGGCCCCCCCGATGTCCTCATCACTAACTATTCGATGCTCGAATACATGTTGATGCGTCCCCTCGAACGACCGATCTTCGATCAGACTCGGGACTGGCTGCTCGCTAACCCCGAAGAGACTTTTTTGCTCGTCATTGACGAAGCACACCTCTATCGAGGAGCTGCCGGGGCAGAAGTAGCGTTGCTCATCCGTCGTCTCCGTATGCGGCTTGGTATCCCGGCGGAGCGTCTTCAGGTCATCTGTACGAGCGCAAGCTTCAGAGACCCCGACTACGCTGTGCAGTTTGGTTCGCAACTCACGGGAAAAGATCAGGCCGATTTCAGAAACGTGCAAGGAGACCTTCTACTCCGCTCTGGCGCGGCGAAAGGGGCACCCCAGGATGCGAATGCTCTGGATGCGATTAATCTGGGAGCTTTTTACGAATCGGACACTGATGAACATCGGCTCGTCCATATCTCACCGTTCTTGGAGTACCGGAACATCGAACCTCCATGGCAACTGCAGCGGGCGCTATACGATGCTCTGGTCTCTTTTGCGCCGATGGCGAGGCTCATCAACCTCACGATGACCGAAGCCCATCCGGTCACCGAACTTGGTCAAGAATTGTTCGATGGCGTTTCTCCAAACGTGGCGGCTCGGGCCGTCACAAATCTCATCGCTATTGGCAGCGTAGCTAGACGGGAATCGACCGAGCCGAGTCTGCTGCCATGCAGGGTGCACTCCTTTTACAGGGGGCTTGCTGGCCTTTGGGTCTGCATGGACCCGCTCTGTTCGAGCCTTCCTGCTGCCGAGCGCGGAGGGCCAACTGGGAAGCTCTTTAGCCAGCCACGAGACACGTGTGATTGTGGTGCACGAGTACTCGAACTCTTTACGTGCCGTAACTGTGGTACAGCTTATGGCCGCGCTTACACGGATAATGTAGACGATCCGGACTTCTTATGGCCGGAGCCTGGCGGGGCGTTTCGCACGCTTACTGGCCAGTTCGACGAACTTGCTCCCATCGACTTGCTACTTGAGATGCCTGTTTTCACTGAAGCGGTGGAGCCGGCGGAATACGACTTAATAACCGGGCGTCTGAACCCACCGAAACTGGGGCACAGGAATCGTCAGGTTTACCTTAGAGCGGGCCGTTCTGGTCCACCGGATACCGAGGATGAACCGCGCAATGCCAAGCCAGGTGAGTTTCGACCGTGCGCTGTCTGCGGTGAGAGCGCTTCATTTGGACGCTCATCTGTTCAGGATCATCAGACGAAGGGAGATCAACCTTTTCAAGCGCTGATTGCAAAGCAAATCCAGGTCCAACCTCCCAATCCGGTTCAGGCCACGAAATTGGCTCCTTTGCGGGGTAGGAAAGTCCTAATATTCTCAGATTCCCGTCAGACGGCGGCACGACTCGCTCCTAACCTGCAGACGTATTCAACTCAGGACGCGCTTCGTCCTTTGATCGTCTCTGGATACGCCAGGCTCGCTGGCGTGCCGATCATCGCTAATTTGTTATCGCTCGAAGACCTCTACCTTGGTGTGCTGATTGCCGCAAAGGATATGGGTGTGAGGCTTCGCCCCGAGTTGAAGGTTGGCGAGAGTTTCCAGGATGAGAACCTTGTTGAGGAAGCGGTTAGAACTGGGGCGCTTACCAGAGACACAGACCTGCTGCAGTTGCTCGTGCGGCTAAGAGGTTCAGCGCCACCGGAGTCTTTGCTTAGGGCGATCACAAAATCGCTCACCGATCGCTATTATGGACTAGAGTCGCTATCTCTCGCCTCTATCATAGAGCGGCCTGAACACTCTTTAAAAGTCAGCACCTGGCCAGATATACCTGGGTACGCCGAGTCTCAAGAAGGAAAGATTGCACTTACTCGCGCGTGGCTCCGTTGTTGGAGTCGCCCTGGTTTTTGGTTGAGTCGCATGCCACCAGCTTGGTGGTTACGAGATGTCCAGCCAAGATCAGGAAAATTTACAGAAATGCATCGGCTTCTTCGCGATAAGCCAGCGCGGTCGTTATTCGAGAAGGAGTGGGTGCCGCGATTACTGGGGCTCTTTGCAGAACAGACCGCACCGAACAAGTTTCGTTTGAAAGGAGGAGAACTTTCGCTTGAAATCGGTGGTTCCTGGTCTTATTGCCAGTCGTGTCGAACGGCTCAGCGTCCATTTCCAGGGGGAACGACTTGCGTCAACTGCGGCCAGGATACCGCTGTGCCTATCGATCCAGACACCGATCCCGTCTTCACCGCTCGAAAGGGCTACTATAGAGCAAGCACAATCGATGCCATGAGAACACCGCCTACGGTACCTATGGCGTTAATTGCAGCCGAGCACACAGCTCAACTCAACACTGCGCAGGCCGAAGAAGTGTTTTCCAAGGCTGAGGAACATGAACTCCTCTTTCAAGACGTGAATCTCGGGCCAGATGATACAGGGCGCGAGCGGCCTGCGATCGATGTGCTCTCTTGCACAACAACGATGGAGGTAGGCATCGATATCGGTTCCCTCTCCGGCGTCTCACTCCGTAATATGCCGCCTGCCCGTGCTAACTACCAGCAGCGCGCCGGTCGTGCAGGTAGACGTGGAAACGCCGTGGCCACAGTAACAGCATTCGGCAGTGCTGATAGTCACGATGAACACTACTTCACTCATCCTGATCAGATGATCAGGGGAGCGGTCGATGATCCGATTCTGACGCTTGACAACCCGGAGATCGCACGCCGCCACGTAACGGCTTATCTGCTGCAGCGCTACCATCAGGCCAAACTCCCGGCGATTAAGCCGGAAGATCAGCCGCATCTGTTCGCCGTTCTCGGGACAGTATCCGATTTCAAGGACTCTAAGAAGGTTCTGAACCGGGTCGACCTGGAGCAATGGTTACGCTCGCAGGAGACAGAGTTAAAGAAAGACGTAGCCGCGTGGCTCCCTAACGAGATGGACACAGCAGACCGTCAAAAACTTCTTAACGCGCTCATTGAAGGAACTCTTGCGCCGATCGACGATGCAATAGAATACGAATCCAGCGCTTCGGCTAATGCTGGTTCGACAGGTAAGGTATCGGCGGCGAAAGAGAATGATGAGGGTACGACGAATCTCGAAGCGCCGGATGAAGAGGGTGAGGAGAAACCTGGCCGTGATCCAGCCTCTGAAAATCTTCTTGACCGTCTGCTTTATAAAGGGGTACTTCCAAGGTATGCATTTCCGACAGACGTCGCCACGTTTCACGTCTTCGACCCTGACCGCTCGACAAACTATCGAGCCGCTTTTCGTTTCACGCCATCCCAAGGGCTTCCCATCGCGCTTTCAGAATACGCACCAGGAAAGGAGGTGTGGATTGGTAGCAAGCTTTGGACGTCAGGGGCTATCTACTCGCCTATGCGCAACGATCGCTTTCGTGCATGGCTTGCCCGGCGATTGTACTTCGAATGCAGGTATTGCCACTATGCCCGAACCACATCGCTTGAGGAAGGATCGCGGGGTGAGGCGAAAGATTGTGAAGCGTGCGGCGGAGTAGGCACTTTCGGCCCTGCTAGGTACTGGTTGCGTCCACCAGGGTTTGCACACCCCGTGAGCAAGGAAGAAGGAACTTCTCCCGACGATCAACCCGCGAGGAGTTACGCTACCCGCGCCAAATTGACAATGCACACGCCTCCAGATGGGGCCACGTGGACAAGACTCAATGATCGCATTCGTATTTATTACACCAGGCAGCACCTCCTTGTCACGAACCGTGGTCCTCGGGAAGAGGGTTACACTTACTGCACCAAATGCGGCCTTATCGAGCCGACAGCCTTACCTAAAGGAGTAGTTGGAGCGGCACATAGAAAGCCATACCCCGATCATAGGGACGAAAATTGTTCAGGTGGCGGTGCGACCAAAGGGCTCGTACTTGGAACGGACTTCATTAGTGACGTACTTCTCATCTCCATCGGCGTAAACTCACCACTCACGCTCACTCCTGGGATCTTGGCGACCGACGTTGTGCTACGCACCATTAGCGAGGCGCTTACAAAAGCTGCGTGCGCTAGATTAGAACTATCGGCCAATGAATTGCAGGCCGAATACCGACCAGCGCTCACTGCTGCAGGGCGCGAAGGCCGCGAGGCCGAAATTTACCTCTATGACACCTTGCCTGGAGGCGCTGGCTTTGCGCAAAGAGTTGGCCAACTCGGGCTGGCTGTGTTTGAAGATGCCTTGCGAGTTTTAGAAGAGTGTCCTGAGAACTGTGATCGGTCGTGCTACCGTTGCTTGAGAAGTTACAAGAATAAGTTTGAGCACGATCTTCTTGATCGTCAGCTTGGAGCGAGTCTTATGCGATTCCTGATTCTCGGCAATTATCCGACCTTGGATTCCAACAGGCTTGCAACGTCTACGGACTTGCTCTTTGAAGATCTCCGGCGACAAGACCTTGAAGGGCTAACCATCGAACGAAATTATCAAATATCGCTTCCCGGTTTTGGTACAGTAACAATCCCCATATACGTGAGACGTTCGGATGGTTCCGAATATATCATTGGCCTCCATGGACCTCTAACACCTGATGATCCCCCTGACCAAGTGTTGAGAGAAATCAAGGAGTTTTGTCCTTCAATCCCAGTGTATCTTTATGATGAAATGGTTGTACGGCGGAACTTACCTGCTGCAACGAGCCATCTCATCTCGCAGATAGGATAGGGAAAAATGTCTGGAGGCAAAAATACGGATTTCTGGCGCGTATTGCGACCAGCGAAATGGCCTGAAGCCCCGTCATGGATGTCCTTTTCCACACTCATAGAATTGGAAATTTGTCCGCGCTGTTGGGCGATGATTAACGCGGAGTACTCGGATATATGGAATAAGCGCGGTTACCCTTCTGTACCGCAATCTTCGGCGCTTGAAGGAACAATCGTTCATCTGAGCCTCCAGAAAATCACAGGGGCCCTTATAGAAAACAGTTGCCCTTCGTTGGCTGATGAGAGTGCGATTCTAACGCTGCGACAATTGGGTGGGTATACAGCCATCATTATGGATAGCTTGGAACGAGTCCTGCTTCCATACAAGGAGAATCCACGGGCGTCCGCTGTCCTGGGCGTTATCCGCACTCGGCTTGCCGCCAAGATTCCAGAGATCCGGACGAGGGTCCAGAGATACCTGTCTCGCATTCGCCCCGAGCCTCGTGCTATTGTGCACGGAGAAACCGTTATTCACCCAGAGGGGGAACTTCGCCATGCCTTACAGCATGGCACTTACACAGAAGTGCTTCTGCAGTCATCCAAATTAGGGTGGCGGGGTGTTGCCGACATGGTCACGCTTTCGACCACTCAATGTGAGATCAGGGACTTCAAGACTGGTGCCCCAAAGGAGGAGCACCAAGTCCAACTGTGGACATATGCATTACTCTGGGCTCGGGATGTCGGTTTAAATCCCGCAGGCCGACTTGCAGACAAACTCGTGCTCTCATACGACGAGCGTGACGTTGAAGTGCCATCCCCAGAGGCCAGCAAACTGTGCTCGCTCGAAGATGAAATCAAGAAACGATCCACTGCAGCACTTGCTGATCTCCAACCGAGTAATCCACGGGCGCGTACCAGTCTGGAAAACTGCACGTACTGTGCAGTGCGACAGTTATGCGAGGAATATTGGCATTGGCTCGCGCGAGGTTATCCAAAGAATGAAGAGACCACGGGAAGATATATAGACATACAGATCAAGCTCTCCTCTCAACACGGACCCAGCAGTTGGGATGGTGCAGTTGAATACGGTCCGGCTATGCAAGTAGGAGAAGCAATTCTATTGCGAACAGAAAATCTCGCATTTGATCTGCATCCAGGTCAACGGCTGAGGCTATTAAACGTTCATGTAAGTATGCCCAACGAGGAAGCGGACGCTAAGAACAGACATCGTTTGATTGTAGCGACCATGGGGTCACGGTCCGAGATGTTCCTGCTTTCCAGATTGGAATAGGTGTTGCCATATGAAAGGTCAGTTGATAGGTATTTTGAACGAACCCCGTTATTAGTGAGTATTACAACCGCGACCGCCAGGTAAACGAAGGTGCGCCGTCCCTGGCTCAAGTGTTTCTGGCCTGTGGACGCATTGGAACTGGCGGAGCGACTTCTCAAATCGGGAGAGGCGCGATGAGCTTCCCAAAGGATGTCGTCGATTTAGCCCTTGTCGCTGCAGGACGCTGCTGTTGCATCTGCCACAAGTTCTGTGGTGTCAGGATCGAGACGCATCACATTCGGCCTGTTTCCAAGGGGGGAGACGATAGCTTCGAGAACTGCATTCCCCTTTGCTTTGATTGCCACGCGGAAGTTGAGCACTACAACGATCAGCATCCAAGAGGACGAAAGTTTTCAGAGAGCGAACTCCGAAAGCATCGCGACACATGGTTCTCGAAAGTCGAAGAGATGAATACGCTCACGCCGCTTCCCCACGATGCACCCCAGGTCATTCAGACGGTTTCAGGAAAGGGGAACATGGTTGCCGGACGGGACTTGAACATTCGCACCGAACGGGTGGTTCGCAAGGCGGTCGTCCAGACCGATCCGGGCGGCAAGCACATTTCAAACACGGCGGCTCGCAAAATCCAGGAACTGGTGAAGGATTATATCGATATCCACACGACGGCGGGCAAAGACACACAGCGAGCCGCGCAACGGATTTGGAGCAGCTTGAAAAACGAATTCAACGTGACCAGCTACAAGGAGATTCCCGCCCAGGATTCCGACCGCGCGATTCAATGGCTTCAGGCTCAGGTCGCGATGGCAAGACCCAAAATCCGCAGGAAAGCCCCTGATAAATGGAAGGAGAGTCTATACAAGCCGATCTACGCACGCGCGGGCGAGCTTGGGATTTCCAAAGACGACCTCTATCTGCTGGCGCAAGAGCGATTGGCCCTCAAGAAGCCGATCCAATCCCTGAAGGAACTGACGCAGCGCGATCTTCAGCGGCTTCACCATGTTATGATCTATGAAGTCAAGAAGTCCGGGAACAAGCCATGAAATCTGGTGGTTGTCAGGCAGAGGGATGAAATCCAGGTCAACACCGCTTCCGGCCTGCCGGAACGGCGTGCTCTTTGATAACTCGTTGAATGATAAGCGCTTTCGGATTGACATCCGAGTGGAGAACGGTTATGAAGAGGGTTGCACACGGGGAGCCAGTACCGAATGCAACCCTTTTCATAAACGGTTGCTTAACAGATAAAGCCCTGCATCAGTGATGCGGGGCTTCGTCTTTCTAAGAGTTACAATACGGCATCACAAACATCCCTTCCCACGCTCTCCATTCTCCTAAAAACCCGCTGCTTTGTGTATATCCCAGCATTTTGAGTTCGAGAATTGGTTTTGCACCCCGAAATAGACTCAGAATTCTCCCGTTCTCCGTTTAACATGCCTCTTTGGTTAACAGCTTGGTTATTTCCTGGCACCAGACGATGTTCTAATACCTGTCTCATTAGAGTCCAACTTCCGGACATGGGCCAAAGAGAAATTTAATTTGTGGTTCCCTATGCCTTATCATCTGCCCTTTGATTTATTCCTTGCACAAACGTTCAAAATTGTTCTATTTTCTATTTCAATTAACATGTCCAAAATCTCCTTAAGACGAACCCCATAAACGCATGATCAATTCGCAAACCATGTTTAAAGTCAGATTCTATTTGGATGAGACGCCGAATATCGATAATGAGAAATTCCTGATCACAGCTCGAAAGACCAATGAGACATTACATCCATTGTATTCTTATTTTTGAAATAAGATACCGAGAAGGCATTTGATGGCGAAAGGCAACGAGAAAACGACCAGTATTAATAAAGGCGAAATTATCCTGTATCAATCCCAGGACGGCAAGGCGGCGTTGGATGTTCGCTTGGAGGGGGAAACACTTTGGCTGAGCCTTAACCAAATTGCCGGACTGTTCGAAAGGGACAAGTCCGTCATTTCCCGGCATCTTAGCAATGTTTATAAAACCGCTGAGCTGAACAGGGGGGCAACTGTTGCATTTTTTGCAACGGTTCAAAATGAAGGCGGCCGGCAGGTCGAACGCCAAATCGAGTATTTCAACCTCGACGCCATCATATCAGTGGGTTATCGGGTCAATTCCAAGCGCGGAACCCAGTTCCGCATCTGGGCCACCAATGTATTGAGGGAGCATCTTGTACGGGGATTCACCCTCAATGAAAAGCGGCTGCAGGAGCAGGAACAAAAGCTGACTGATCTGCGCCGCACCGTCGGTCTGTTGGAAAAGACGCTGACTCACCAGGCCATCGGCCTGGATGAAGCCAAGGGCCTTCTGAACGTCATCACCGATTACGCCTATGCCCTGACGACACTCGACCGTTTCGATTACGGAAAGTTGGTCATCGAGGAGGTCACGCGTCCGGCACCTTACGTTATGACATATGAAGCGGCCATGGAAATCGTAAGGGCCATGCAGTCCGGATTCGGCGGCTTGTTCGGGCTGGAAAAGGACCAGGGGTTCAAAAGCGCGCTGGGCGCGGTCTACCAGACATTCGGCGGTGAAGAGCTCTATGCAAGCATCGAGGAAAAGGCCGCCAATCTGCTCTACTTCGTGGTCAAGAACCACGCTTTCAGCGACGGCAACAAACGCATCGCCGCCGCCCTGTTCATCACTTTTCTGGCCGGCAACAAGGCCCTTTACCGTCAAGACGGCGCCAAGCGGATCGCCGACAATGCGCTGGTGGCTATCACGCTGATGATCGCCGAAAGCAAACCAGCGGATAAGGAGACGATGGTCAAACTGATCGTCAATTTGATCAACAGTCGGAATTAGAACTGCGTGGGATTATGGCAAAAACTGTGACAGAGACAATCAAGTGAAGGTTATTAAAGCGGGGGAAATGGTTCTGCCATGAAACTCAATCAGACTGCTGCCGCCTATCGCCGATTGCGTGATGAGCCTTTGTGGCGCCTGTTGGCTGCAGATAATGGTCCGATTATTATTGCGCTTTTGCAAAATAACCTGATGGAGGGGAATCAGAAGCTTCCGGCATCGATTCTTTATGAACGTCTGGAAAGAGATATCGAACAGCTACGCGCACTTGGCGAAGCGTTGCCCCAGACGGCCCAGGGATATGTGGCCGACTGGCTGACGAGAGGATGGTTGATCCGACGTTTTCCGACAGGTGCTGCCGAAGAGGAATACGAGCTTTCGGCGAATGCAGCAAAAGCCATCCATCTTGTCGGCAGCTTGCTGGAGCCTCGGACAGCGGTAACGGGAAGCCGGCTCTCAACCGTCATCCAGCAGTTGGAGCGCCTCGTCGAAGAAACGGATACCGACCCCGAAAGCCGTATGGCCAGCCTGTTGGCCGAGCGCAAGCGAGTGGATCGCTTGATGGATGAATTGCGCCAGGGGCATTTCAAGACCCTGGATGAGGAGCAGGCCCTGGAGCGGGCCAGGGAAATCATTTCACTGGCCGGCGAATTGATCGCGGATTTCCATAGCGTGCGCGACAACTTCGATTATCTGAACCGCGATTTGCGCGAAAGGATCATGGAGGACAGCGGCAGTCGCGGGGATGTGTTGGAAAAGCTTTTTACCGGCATCGATGTGATCGCGGAGAGCGAGTCGGGAAGAACTTTTCATGCCTTTTGGCGCCTGTTGACCGATCCCGAACAAAATGCCGTCCTGGAAGAGGCAATCGAAGAGATCTTCGGGAGAGCTTTCAGCAAGCGGCTGCATGGGCAGGAACGTCGCTTTTTGATGCGCCTGATCCAGACGCTGCTTGAGCAGGGCGGCTCGGTGCATGAGGTTCTGCATCAATTCGCCCGCAGCCTGAAGCAGTTTGTGCAGAGCCGTGAATACCTGGAACAGCGGCGTATCAATCGCTTGATTGCAGAGGCCCAGCGCAGTGCCTTGGCCCTCAAGAATGAAATCAAGGCCACGGGAAAACTGGATTTTCATCTGCAGTTGACCAGCAGCCGGATTGGGTCGCTTTCCCAATGGGTCCTGCTGGATCCTTCCGAAAGCACCATCGAAAAAGGCATGGCTGCAGGTGACGCGGCGCAAATTGGTCTGGATTCGGTTGCTGCTTTGGTCATGCAGTCTGAAATTGACTTCCGTGGCCTTGCAGACAATATCCACGCTTGTCTGGTGCAAGGATCCCAGGTTTGCATCGGGGAGGTTTTGAAATCTTTTCCAGCCGCACAAGGACTCGGCAGCATAGTGGGGTACGTGGCCTTGGGCAGCCGTCACGGGCAAATGATCGAAAATCAAAGTGAACTGGTTAGTTGGCATGGTGAGGACAGACAGTACCGCTGTGCGCGTATCCCTTTGATCTATTTTCTGAAGGAGCAGGTCGATGAACTCGTCTGAACCATTCGAGACGCCCGCTACGGATATGGCAGAGTCTTTATCTACAGAAGATGAAGCCACGGGAACGCTTTATTTTGGCGACAAGGGTGAATTGGCGATGGATACCCGCAGAGTCCTGGTCCAATTGTTGTCAGGTCCGTCACTGGACGGCCGGCGTCATTCAAGGCTCTGGCCCGTGCTGATTCGTGATGAGGCCATCATACGCGGTCGTCTTGCAGATCTGTTTCTGGAACTGGTGATCGACGTGGATCAGCAGGTGGCCTTCACGCGTCAGGCAGATGTGGGTGAACTCGAAGCACCGATTTTGCTGCGTCGTTCACCGCTGACTTTTATTGATTCCGTGGTCCTTCTCTTTTTGCGCCACCGTTTGACCCAATCCGATGTGCGGGGTGAGCGGGCCGTTCTGGCTGCATTTGAAATCGTCGAACACGCAGCTCCCTATGAAAGGGCCGTCAGCACCGATCATGCCGGCTTTGCCAAGAAGATCCAGGCCTCCATCGAGAAAATGAAGAAGAACAGTATTCTGCAAAAGGTCAGGGGCAGTGAAGACCGCTATGAAATTTCACCGACCTTGAAACTGCTCTTTTCGGCCGAGCAGATTGTGGCCCTTACCGAGCAATACCTGGCTCTGGCAACGGGAATAACGCCGCGTGTCGCAACCGACCAGGAGGATGAAGAGGAGCCGGAAGAATGAATACGGCGACTGAACAAATTGAAATGTTCCCGACCCATGAGCGTTTTCGAATGATCCGACTGCAGGTTTTCAACTGGGGCACCTTCGACGGTTTGCACGATATACCGATATCAGAACAGGGCTTTCTTTTCGTGGGGCGTTCGGGGTCGGGCAAGACCACGCTCCTGGATGCCATTGCGGCGCTGCTCATTAAGCCGAGCTGGATCGATTTCAACGCCGCCGCGCGGGATGCTACCCACAAAGGCCGGGATCGCAACTGGGCTACTTACATACGCGGCGCCTGGTCCGAGCAAAAGGATGAGGCCACCGGTGAGATCGCCGCCCGTTTCCTGCGTACCGGTTCCACCTGGTCGGCGCTGACCCTGACATTCCGGGGCACGGATGGCCACTCGGTGGCCCTGGTGGGGTTATTCTGGTTACGCGGCAAGGCCACCAACGTTCGCGATGTGCGACGCCACTTCATTATTTTTGAACGCCCTTTTGATTTGGAGGAGTTGCAAGATTTCAACCTTGACTTGCGACGGTTGAAACATGGGCTGGCTGACGGGGTCTTTTTCGACAATTTCAATCCCTATTGCGAACGATTTCGCCGTCTGCTGCACATCGAGAGCGAATTGGCCCTGCGCCTGCTCCATAAAACCCAATCGGCCAAAAGCCTGGGGGATTTGAATGTCTTTCTACGCGATTTCATGTTGGATATTCCCAAGACCTTTGAAGTGGCGGACACACTGGTCGGCGAGTTCGCAGAATTGAACGAGGCTCACCAGGCCGTGGTGACCGCACGGCAGCAGGTACAGACACTGGCACCGGCAAGAGAGAAATATCAACGATTGCAGCACGTCCGGAAGGAACACGAAGCATTGGATGCGTTGCGCCTGGGCATTGATGCTTACCGGGACCAGTTGCGCATCACATTGCTGGAGCAGCGTATCAGTTCCCTTGATGTACAGGTCGATGGATTGTCTGCCGAAATGACGCGGCGCGAAACGTTGGCGGCTAATCATAAACGGGCATTGCAGGACCTGGAAGACCGGCACCGACAATTGGGCGGAGACAAGATTGATCGCCTGGAGGACGAAAAAAAAGAACGCGAAACAGAGCGGGCGCGACGAGTGGCTAAACGGGAACAGGCCTGGGATGCATGTAAGCAACTCGAATGGAAGCCGATTGATGCACCCATGGCTTTTTCCGAATTGCGTGATAAAGCACGCCGTGAACTCGAAGCGCGTCAGGAACAATCGCGGGATGTCCGGGCGCATCACGATCGACTGACCGTGGCGCGAACCGGAGCGGAGAAAGAGTTTCAGGAGACGGTTCGGGAGGTGAAGTCGCTCGAGCGCCAACCCTCCAACATTCCAGAACACATGCTCGACCTTCGCCATAGGATTGCGGCACAATTGGGGCTTGGCGAAGAAGCGCTTCCGTTTGTTGGCGAACTGATCGAAGTTTTGCCGGAGGAGTCCGAGTGGCGCGGGGCTATCGAGCGCGTGCTTCACGGGTTCGCCCTTTCAATATTGGTCGATGACCGTCACTATGCAGCGGTTTCCAGTTGTGTCAACAGCCTGCATCTGGGCCAGCGTCTGGTCTACTACCGTATTGCGGTGACCAACCCGACGGCCTCAACGTCCGTCCCCATCGATTCCCTTATCGGCAAACTGAAGTTGAAGGAGGGACCTTATCAGAAATGGCTCAATCACGAACTCTATCACCGTTTCAATTACATCTGCGTGGATTCGGTGAACGGCCTGAAAAAGCACGAGCGCTCACTGACCCGTGAAGGTTTGGTGAGACATGGTACAACACGACATGAGAAGGACGACCGGCACCCCATCGAGGATCGGCGCTTTTGGGTGCTTGGCTTCGACAATCGCGAAAAGCTGGCGCTATACAAACAGCAGGCCCAGAAACTGGCCGGCCGTATCGAAGCATATCGCCAGGAACTTGAAGCGTTGCAGGCACAGGAAGATCGGCGGGCTGAACGCGCCTTGCTCTGCCAGACCTTGGTCAACCTGCAATGGGAGGAGATTGATATCGCGCCGCTGATTGAACGCATTGCCACCATCGACTCGCAGTTGGATGAAATCCGAAGGGGCAATCGGGCCCTCCAGGAAATTAAAGGGCAAATCGATGAAGCGCGGCATCGTCTCGAAAAAGCGGAAGCTGCCGTGCAGGAGATCAGGGTCGATATCAGAGAAGCGGAAAAAGAGATTCAATCGAGAAAAAAAGAGTTGGTCGCCTTGGTTGAAACCTCTGCTGTCCGGACGCTTTCCAATGACCAACGAGATGGGCTTGCGCTTCGCTTCGAGGCGCTCAGACGGCAGACATCCCTGGAAAACCTGGATGCCCAGACCCACCATGTCGAGCGCGGACTCAATGAAGATCTCAAGGTTTTGAGCAGTGAACTCAATCAGCTTGAGAAAGAGATCGAGAACCGTTTTGCCAGGTTTATATCGATGTGGCCGGCCGAATCGGAGGGCTTGGATTCAAAACTGGCGAGCACCGAAGATTTTATGGCCAAATTGCAGCGCCTGGAGATGGACGGCCTGCCGCGGCATGAAAGACGGTTCTTTGATTTATTAAAAGACCAGAGCCACCAGAACCTTGCCTCCCTGAACACTCATCTGCGTCAAGCGCGCAATGAAATCCGCGAGCGCATGGAACTGGTCAACGAGGGACTGCACCAGGCCGAATTTAACCGCGGTACTTACTTACGAATTGATGTGAGTGACCGTCATTTGCCGGAGGTCCAAGAATTCAAACACGAAATACACGATGCATTGAGTCATGCCTGGACCGAAGACCGCGAGATGGCGGAGCGCAGGTTCGCGATCCTGAGCCGTCTGGTCGAGCGTTTGGCAGATCAGGACCATCAGCAGCGGCGCTGGCGAGAAAAAGTATTGGATGTGCGGCAGCATGTCGAGTTTATTGCACGCGAATTGGATGCAAATGGTGGTGAAATTGAGATATACCGCAGTGGGGCAGGCAAGTCTGGCGGCCAGCGCCAGAAACTGGCCACTACATGCCTGGCCGCAGCCCTGCGTTACCAACTGGGCGGCAGAGACCAGGAGGCGCCGAGCTATGCACCTGTGATCCTGGATGAAGCGTTTGACAAGGCCGATAATGAATTTACGGCTCTGGCCATGAACATATTCAACAGCTTTGGTTTTCAGATGATCATTGCAACGCCGTTGAAATCGGTGATGACACTGGAGCCGTTCATCGGCGGGGCATGCTTTGTGGACATAAATGATCGGCAGCGATCCGGGGTGCTGCTGATCGAATACGATAATGATCGACAACGCCTGAATTTACCGGAGCAAGCCCGTGACGACGAGATCGCTGCAGTTTCCTGATTCTGTTCGTGAGACGCTGCGCAGGCGCTATGCCAGACGGAAACGCCAATGGCTTGCCGGCGACGGCGAATGGCCGCTCGAGATCACTCTGGGACATCTCAACGAGAGTGAGGCAGCGCGCCAGATCAAGTATGTTCGGACCTGGATCGATGCATGGCAGCAATGGCATGGGAACGGCACGTTGGCATGGCAGGAGCGTTGCTGGCGCAATTTAGGGACCCAGCGTTTGCCTTACCGCTTGCAGATCGATTCCCCTGACGATGTGGCCGCCTGGCTCGGCGAGACTAACAGCTGGCGTTCGGCACGTGAGCGGTATAGTCGCCTGAGCACTCGCTGGCCTCTGCTGGTCGACTGCCTTCCCCGCCATTTCGACATGCTTGCCGGGTATCCCGAAGTAGATTTCGAGCGACTGGAATCCTTGCTGGTCTGGCTTTATGCGCATCCGGGTTCGAATCTTTATCCTCGGCAATTGCCCATCGACGGATTAGACAGCAAATGGCTGGAAAATCGGCAGGGATTGGTTGCTGAGCTGGTGGCCGCCCTTCGGGGAATGGACTTGGCAGGAACGGACTTCTACCAAATTTGTGGTCTGCATCCATTGCCACGTTTGATTCGGATGCGAATCCTCGATCCGGTGTTGCGAGACCACGTCGGTGGTCTTGGCGACATCACAGCGCCTGCCGACGACATCGCAAAGCTTACACTTCCGGCTCAATACGCGTTCATAGTCGAGAACCTACAGACCGGCCTGGCATTTGATGAATTGCCAAGTGCAGTGGTTTTTATGGGCTTGGGTTATGGGGTAGATCAACTGGTTCAATTTAAATGGCTGAATGATATCCGCTGTATTTACTGGGGTGATATCGACACCCACGGCTTTGCCATACTGAATCGTGCCCGATCATATTTGCCTCATTTAAAATCGTTGCTAATGAATGAACAAACCCTGCTTAACCATAAAAATTTGTGGGTTGAGGAGAAACAGCAGCATTCTGCCGCCGTCCTTCCCAATTTAACAGATGAGGAACAATCTGTTTACTGCGGGCTAAAAAACCACAAATGGGGTTTAAATGTCCGTCTTGAACAAGAACGCATCAACTGGAGTGAGGCTTGTAATTGCGTTCAGAAGATTCGAATTTAGATAAAAAGATAGTTTACCGCTTCCTGGCCGTAGCAGGGCGACATAGATGGCAGTCTCGGTAAATTCCTCAAGCCTTCGATGTCCCCGGAGAGTATCCTGTAGCCCGGGTTGAAGGGTGGATTCTCGGCGTGATGTGATGGGGCCGTATTGACAAACATTGGTTTTTAGCTTATTCTCTATTCGCGAATCGCGAAAGGAGAATGGTCGATGATTCTCAAGCCCCAAGATGTTCTTGTGTTACTTAAACTGGTTTCAATTTATCCACATGAGTGGGCTTACAATACCTTGGCTGTTGATTTGGGCATGAGTCCATCCGAAGTGCATGCCGCTGTACAGCGCTCTATCAAAGCTGGATTGGCAAACCAGGGTGAGTCCCAAATCAAACCCAATATCAGCAAGCTTGAAGAATTTCTTGTTCATGGTATCCAGTACGTATTCGTTCCGGACAGAGGCGAGCTGACGCGCGGAATGCCCACCGCTTTTGCGGCTAAGCCCTTGCTCGGAAAAATAGTTATGCCGGATGAGCCCGTGCCTGTTTGGCCGGACCCGGAAGGCTCTGAACGTGGTCAGGCATTCTCGCCACTGTATAAATCCGTACCCAAAGCAGCACGGAAAGATGCGATCCTTTATGAATACCTGGTGATCGTCGATGCTATTCGAGGCGGTAGAGCCCGGGAACGGGAAATGGCGATAAAAGAATTGAAGATGCGATTCAGGCAATGGTTATAAAAAAAACCACCCCAATATCAAAATCCTTGAATCAGCCATTCAAAAACTTGGCCCGCTGGCCGATGAAATGGTTTTTTTGGGAGGCTGCGCTACCTGCTTGCTTCTTACCGATCCGGCCACACCGCCGCCCCGTGTAACCTATGATGTTGACGTCATCGTAGAAGCAGCATCTTTGTTGGATTATCACAGGTTGGCTGAAAAACTCAGAAGGCATAATTTTTCTGAAGACCTGAGTCCAGACGCACTCATATGCCGGTGGCGGTGCGGTGAGACCATTTTGGATGGAAGACCGGAGATCGTCGATGAAATTCAGCAGGTAGCTGACGATTTAAGATCATACCTGTCCGATGCACTCTCAGAACTATTGAACAACAGGCATTTTACCGACGCTTTGCCTGGTCACCTGCCTCCGGATAAAGCCAGTCAATCCAGATTGCCGATCACGAAATTGTTAGGATCACCCCGGACGATATTCAGATTATGAAAAACGGGGGGTAACGAGGACGGGATCATCCTGGACGGCTCTCGCAAAATGGCTCCTATCCGATTTTTGCCAGATGCGGATCCCGAAAGAGCCGATCAACTTCTTGTAGAGCTTGTCCTGGATAATATGACCTGCGCTTCCGGGGAAAGGTCATTGATCCTCTCGTGGCTTTCCTGCTTTTTGCTAATCGATTCTGCCGGCACGCGGCCGATGACCCGGCTTTAGGGTCCAGCAGGTTCTGGCAAGACGACCGCAAGCAAGCTGATATTAAGATGGGCCAAGTCGATCATAACAACAATAATAGTTATAAAAACTAAACTATAGTTAACAATAGAAAACTAAAGTTTTATTGTCCAGATTCAGATAGTACCATTTCGAAGGAGACACACAAGGCGGCCGATTGCTTCCGAACAGGACCCTCTGCGCCATCCTCTGAATGAGATTTTTGGCACGCAAGCCCATGTCAGGGTGCTCAGGGTCATGGCCGTTGAGGTTGAAGGGCCGCTTGCAACCTCTGATATAGCCAAGCGCGCAGGGCTGACGGTACCCGGAGCTCAAAAATCGCTTGGAAAGCTGTTGCGATCGGGTTTTATATGCCGGGTGGGTGGCGGTCGTAAGCACCAGTATGAAATTCGGCGCTCGGACCGGCTCATGCAGATCGCGATAGAGTTGTTTCAGTCGGAAAAAAAGCGCTACGAGCGTCTGCTTTCTTCTATTAAAAAAGAAATCAAGAACTTGACCCCACCGCCGCATACAGCATGGATCCAAGCTATTCCACAAGAAATCGACGAGCCCTTGATATTAGGATTGCTCCATGAAACCCTTTACCTGACCGAATGCGCCAATTACCTGCGGACCGGACTGGATGGGGTCGAGAAAGACTTCGATCTGACGATTGAACTCGAGGGCTATACAAAAGCGGATATTCCGGATCTTGAGCTTGACAGTATTACCATTTTATTCGGTGTTGTTCCAAATATAACGACCGGCTCAACTCGGCAGCGGGCAAAAAACGCCATGACGCACAGGCAAAAGGACGGTCAATTGAAACTGATGTCCCGAAGACTGGCGCATATCATCCAGCAGGATGCTTCCATCGTGCGACGAGCCAAGGATCATATCGATCGTTTGCTCAAGGAAGACCAGAGGGCGGCGACCGGGGATATAATGGCGTGGCGCAATATTCTTGATGCTTATCCCATCCAACGGCTGGTGCGCTTTGTCACGTCCTCCAGCGAACGCGCAAGACGGCTTCGCCAGAGCAATCCCTTTTTTGCCGTTTTAAACTCTGAGGAGCGGGTAAGGGTGGAGGATCAACTGAGAGTACAAGAATGAAAGATACGACTTGCTCAAATATTGAAATAGACTTATAATTCAGTCACTTTTTGTGTAATATCATTGATGTTACCCATACGGTTTTCGAAAAGGAGAATGTCGGTACAGGAGGTTGCTACATGCGTAACGCCGAGTTGATATCAGTGTTAAGTCAATATAAAGTGAGCCACCAGGCCATATACGGGATTAAGCGCCTTGGCCTCTTTGGATCGACTGCACGCGGCACAACCACTGATCAAAGCGATATCGATATTGTTGTTGAACTGGAAAAGCAGGATCTTTTTTTCATGATCGGCATTAAGCAGGACCTGGAAGAACAGCTTGGATCCAAGGTGGATATAGTGAGCTACAGAGCGGCAATGAATCCATTTCTGAAACGCCGGATCGACGAAGAGGCCGTTTATGCATGACCCGGGATTTGCAATAGATATTCTGCAACAAATCAACGGGGCGGCGAAAACGATTCTTGCACGTTTTCAACCTATCAGCAGCGTAGAAGACTTTACCCATTCAGATTCAGGAAAGGAAAAGCTGGACGCTATTTGCATGCAGCTCATTGCCATTGGCGAAAGTCTTAAAAAATTAGATGCTATCACTTCCCAATCGCTATTGTCCAAATATCCTCAAATTGATTGGAAGAAGGCCATGGGGCTAAGGGACATCATTAGCCATCATTATTTCGATATCAATGCCGAGGCCATTTTTGACGTATGCCGAACAAAAATTAAACCACTGATGATGGTGATCGAAACCATGCTCAATGACCTCCAAAACGAATGAAACACCTCTAAAGGCTACTGAAAATTGACCTATCGTGCAACTGAGGGCCAGCTATCCGACAGCGCCAGAAACGGAAGCAGGAATTTGTAGAATAATTGTGGATTAAAGCAAGCAGACTATAATTGACCAGATGTTGAAACGGTTATACCGATCACTTGTAGGGCTGGAAATTACCCTTAAATCCGTTTCTCCAGGAGAAAACGGCGTGTTCTTAATAAGGTTGATAAATTCCAGTTGGTTATGGCGCCATAGAAATCCCTTCCCGCGCTCTCCATTCTCCTGAAAACCCGCTGCTTTGTGTACATCCCGGCATTTTGGGTTCGAAAACAGGTTTTGGACCCCGAAATGCACTCGGAATTCTCCCGTTCTCCGTTTAACATGCCTTTTTGGTTAACGCCTGGGTTCGCTCGAACACCAAATCGATTTTTCAAAAAGCGATTGCCTATGGGGTGGATGATTAGCGCATGAAGCGGTTGAAAGATATAACTTGCTTAAACATTGACATAAACTCTATGATTCCCTAAAAAACTTCAATAAGGCATTTTTTATCTCTAATCAAACAGTTGTAAAAACATATAGCTGGGAATGGCCTGGAAATTTTGACCTATTGATACTGGAGTTTAAGGTATGCATCAGCTGAGCTGATCCAAAACCAATGACTCGTGGTTTTCGAAGCAATTGCTTTTTGATATGAATTGTTGATTGTTGAGACTCGATGGGAAAGCGGCATGTCACCTGCACCAGAGCAAGAAGCCCGCGCTAAAATCGATACCATGCTCGATCAAGCCGGCTGGGATGTCCAGGATTATAGAAAAGCCAATATCCAGGCCAAACAGGGTGTGGCAATCCGGGAATTTCAGTTGGAAAGCGGACACGGTGTTGCTGATTATCTTCTCTATGTGGATGGCAAAGCCACTGGCATTATCGAAGCAAAAAGGGAAGGCGCCACCTTATCCGGTGTTGAAATCCAGTCCAATAAATACAAACGTGGACTTCCCGCACAGCTTCCAGCCTGGTTTCGTCCGCTGCCGTTTTGTTACCAGTCTACGGGCATAGAAACCTGCTTTACCAATGATTTCGATCCCACCCCACGTTCGAGAGATGTCTTTCATTTCCATCGACCGGATACGCTCTGTCAATGGCTGCAAGAAAAACCATCGGGCGAACCTTTCCAAGTGTCCGAGAAAACCGAGTCTTATGGCCACCCGTCGACATTACGGGCCAGGCTGAAGGCGATGCCGCCCCTGGTTGAAGACGGCCTCTGGCCGGCGCAAATCAGGGCGATCCATAATCTGGAATCGTCACTGGCAGATAATCGCCCCCGCGCCTTGATTCAGATGGCCACAGGTTCCGGTAAAACCTTCACAGCCATTAATTTTATTTATCGCCTGATCAAATTCGCCGACGCAAAACGGATCCTGTTCCTGGTTGACCGGGGTAATTTGGGACGCCAGACTTTCAAGGAATTTCAGCAATTCGTATCCCCATACAACAATTTTAAATTTACCGAAGAGTATATCGTTCAGCGCCTGACCAGCAACACCCTCGATACCACCGCCAGGGTCTGCATCAGCACCATCCAGCGGCTCTATTCCATGCTAAAAGGCCAGGACCTCGCCGAAGAGGACGATGAGCGTTCGGTTCAGGGGCTTGAACAGGTATACAAGGAAGTGCCTCCCATCGAATACAACCCCGTCTTTCCCATCGAGACCTTTGACTTCATCATCACCGACGAGTGCCATCGCTCCATCTACAACCTGTGGCGTCAGGTGCTCGATTATTTTGATGGCTTTATCATCGGCCTTACGGCAACACCGAGCAAACAGACCTTTGGCTTTTTCAACCAGAACCTGGTCATGGAATATCCCCACGAGGCAGCCGTGGTCGATGGCGTGAACGTCAATTATGATGTGTTTCGGATAAAGACCGAGATTACCGAAACCGGCTCAACGGTCGATGCCGGCTACTACATCGACAAACGGGACAAGGAGACGCGCGCGGTTCGCTGGGAACAGCTTGACGATGACCTTGCTTATGAAGGCCGGCAACTGGATCGGGATGTGGTTGCCGTCGATCAGATCCGCACCGTCATTCAAACCTTTCGAGATAAATTGCATACCGAAATCTTCCCCGGCCGCACCGAGGTGCCCAAGACGTTGATATTTGCCAAAGATGACAGCCACGCCGAGGACATTGTGCGCATCGCCCGGGAAGAATTTTGCAAAGGCAATGATTTTGCCCAGAAAATCACGTACAAAACCACCGGGAAAAAGCCGGAGGATTTGATCACTGAGTTCCGCACCAGCTACTATCCCCGCATCGCCGTAACCGTCGACATGATCGCCACAGGCACCGACATCAAACCCCTGGAGGTGGTCATGTTCATGCGGTCCGTCAAATCCAGAGGATTCTTCGAGCAGATGAAAGGCCGTGGCGTGCGGGTGATCGGAGATGATGATCTCAAGGCCGTTACCTCCGATGCCCGGACCAAGGACCACTTTGTGATCGTGGATGCGGTCGGCGTATGCGAGCAGGACAAAACCGATTCCCGCCCCATGGATCGCAAAAAATATGTCTCCTTTGAAAAGCTGCTGCAGGCCGTCAGCCTGGGCAACACGGAAACCGACGTCATCTCCTCCGTGGCCGTCCGTCTCGCCCGTTTGAACAAACGCTTGTCCGATGCGGATCACACCAGAATCGTTCAGGCCACCAAAGGCAAATCCCTTAAAGCACTGGCCGCCGACCTCGTCGAATCTTTGGACCCGGATCGTCACCTGGAGATCGCCGGGTCCATTCCGCCCCAAACCGATCCTCCCACCGACCAGCAGATCAAGGATGCCAGGGTTCAACTGATTCAGGAGGCCGTCAAACCGCTTTACGCACCCGAGCTTCGCGATCTTCTGGTAGAACTGCAAAAAAAGACGGAACAGACCATCGATCACATCAGTCAGGACCAGGTGATCTCAGCCGGTTTCGATGCCGATGCCCTGGAAAAAGCCAAGGGCATGGTGGATTCCTTCAAGGATTTCATCGAAGCCAATAAAGATGAAATCACCGCCCTTCAAATCCTGTACAATCGGCCGTACAAGGCCCCTCTGGGCGCGGAGCAGCTCCAGGCCCTGGCCGATGCCATCCGTAAACCGCCCCACCATCTGTCTGAAGATCGCCTGTGGCAAGCCTATGCCGCCATAGACAAAGACAAGGTTCGCGGTGCCGGCGCCAAGCATATTTTAACGGATCTGGTCTCACTGGTTCGCTTCGCCCTGGACCAGGATAACGAGTTGGTACCCTTTGCCGAGCGCGTGAACACCAATTTCAAGGCCTGGTTGGCCCAACAGGCCAATGCCGGTAGACAATTCACCCCCGAGCAGCTCAAATGGCTGGAAATGATCCGGGATCATATTGCCGGCAACCACAGCATGGGAACCCAGGATTTCGAATACCCGCCCTTTATTCAAAACGGTGGTTTGGGCCGTTTTTATAATACCTTTGGCGACCAGTATGCTGAAATCCTCGACGCCTTGAACAACCACCTGGTGGCCTGAGATAGGTAGCCGAGGCAAGCCAGTTTCCGGTTTCTCGGAAAAAGCACATTAATCATCAAAATATGATTTCGCTATCTATAAATATATAGTATGGTATGCATAAATTTATAAAAAATAGCTTTTGAGGCTTTCTTTGAAGGATTTTTTAGATCGCAGCGAGATCATCAACGTGCTCACCGGGTTCAACCCCTGGTGGGGCGAGCGCACGTGTTCCCTCCCGCCGTATCGGCGCCTGGCCTTTGACGCCTGCCGCCGCTACCTGGAAGACACCAGCCTGCGCAGGGCCGTGCTTCTGTCCGGGCCGCGTCGGGTGGGCAAAACCACCGTGCTGCAGCAGATGGCCCAAGCGCTGGTGTCAAAGGGAGACGATCCCAAAAGCATCCTTTACCTGAGCCTGGATCATCCCCTTCTTAAATTGTTGTCCCTCAGGGAGATCCTGTCGCTCTTTCATGAGAGCGCCCATCCCGACGGCCGGCCGGCCACCCTGCTGCTCGATGAGATCCAGTATGCCCCCCAGTGGGAAACCGAAATCAAGCTGCTCATCGACCACAAGCCCCAGTATCGCATTCTGGCCACCGGTTCCGCCTCCGTGGTCCATCGAGACCGCCTGGCCGAAAGCGGCGTGGGCCGCTGGATCACCGTGCCCATTCCTACCCTCTCTTTTTTTGAATTCGTCAGCATGCGCAACCAGCAACCCGAAGGGATTGCCCCGGACCTGCGGGTCAGCAGGATTTTCTCCTTTTCACCCGGCGATCAATCCGCCCTGGCCGGTCAAATGCGACCCCTGCAGCCCCTTTTCCAACGCTATCTGCTGGTGGGCGGCTTTCCCGAAACCGCCAACCAGGAAAACATCGACCTGTGCCAGCGGCTGCTGCGCGAGGACGTGGTGGAGAGGGTGCTCAAGCGGGACATGACGGCCCTTTTCGGGGTCAGAAACATCAATGAGCTGGAAAAGCTCTTCATCTACCTGTGCCTGCATACCGGCGGCATCCTGGCGCACCAAACCTGCGCCCGGGACCTGGGCACCACGACCACCACGGTGGCTAATCACCTGGCCCTGCTGGAACAGGCCAATCTCATCTATCGCCTGCCGCCATCGGGCCTGAGCGGCAAGCGCGTGCTCAAGGCCCGCAATAAATACTACCTGGTGGATGCGGCCCTGCGCAACGCCGTGCTCCTCAAAGGCGAGGAGATCTACACCAACCCCGAGGAGATGGGCACTATCGTGGAGACCACCGTGCTGCGCCACCTGTTCGCCTACTATTATCGGGACACGCCGGAGATCGTTTACTGGCGCGATGCCGCCACCCAAAAGGAGGTGGACATCATCGTGCGCAGCCCGGCTTATGTGTTGCCCTTTGAAGTCAAGTACCGGGCCAACCCGCAGTTGGATGCCAAAAGCGGTCTTGGGATTTATTGCGCTTCCGAGAACCCGAAGCAGGGGTATCTGGTGACCCAGCGGGAGGTGGATTTTGCAGTTACCCGATTGGATGGGATGGATACGACGTTTTTGAAGATTCCGGCGTATATTCTGTGTTATTTGTTGGGGCAGTCTGCGCGGTTGTTGTGGGGATAAATATTATTTGAGTACAATTTGAATTTAATTGTTGATTATTTGAATGAGCGTTTTTTTGCATGATTAAAAAAAGCATTAAAACAATTTTTGAGCCTGAAATGCCGAGTGTCCCAGAAGGCTGGGAAATTTTGTCATTTAGCAAAGCAGCAAGTGTAATCTCGGATCAAGGTAAACGAATCAAACAACGCGATTACCTAACAGATGGGAAATTCCCGGTAATCGACCAAGGACAGGATCTTATTGGCGGCTACACAGATGATGAAGATATGGTGTTTGATGGCGAGTTACCTGTAATTCTTTTCGGCGATCACACACGCTCCATAAAATTCGTGGATAAATCTTTCGCCGTAGGGGCAGAAGGGATAAAGATACTTAAACCGCAGCAGGCCTATGTCCCGAAGTTCTTTTTCTATTTGCTGAAATCTCTTCAGATTCCAAGTCGTGGCTACTCTCGTCACTATCAGTTTTTAAAGAAATTCTATTTACCGTTAGCATCTAAAAAACAACAAATACGAATAGTCGCAGAAATCGAAAAACAATTTTCCCGTCTGGATGAGGCGGTGGAAAACCTCCAACGCGTCAAGGCCAATCTGAAACGCTATAAAGCCTCGGTCCTCAAATCCGCCGTGGAAGGCAAACTGACCGAACAATGGCGTGCCGAGCATCCCGATGTGGAACCCGCAAGCCAGCTCCTCGAACGCATCCTCAGAGAGCGTCGTAAGAAATGGGAAGAGAATGAGCTTGCCAAAATGAAGGCTAAGGGTAAGGTGCCGAAGGATGATAAATGGAAGAAAAAATATAAAGAGCTCCCAAAAATTACAACAGATGAGCTTGTTTCATTACCAGCACTATCTCATTCTTGGACTTACGTGCGGTTAGGAGCCTTAATCGAAGATCCAAAATATGGAACCTCTAAAAAATGCACCTATGAAGATGACGGTATTGGTGTTTTAAGGATACCGAATATTATTGATGGTGCTATTGATGTGTCTGATCTAAAATTTTCTGATTTTAATCAAAAGGAATACAAAGATTATGAGTTAAAAGAAGGAGATCTTCTGACTATTCGTTCTAACGGCAGTATCTCTATAGTTGGAAGATGCGCCTTAGTAACAAAAAAGGAAGAAAGCTACCTGTATGCTGGGTATTTGATAAGATTGAGACCTTTTGAGAAAATAATCTGTAGCAAATATCTGTTGTATTGCTTTGAATCGCTACTTGTTCGCAAACAAATAGAATTTAAGGCAAAATCGACAAGTGGCGTCAATAATATCAATGCTTTTGAATTGCAGTCATTGATAATGCCAATTTGCTCCAAGAATGAGCAAAAGATAATTGTGCATACTTTGGAAAGTATTTTTTCTGTCATTAAGAAGGTTGAAAGCATCCTCGAGACAGAAATGAGTCGTGCCGACCGCCTCCGCCAATCCATCCTGAAAAAAGCCTTTTCCGGCAGACTGATCCCACCACTCCCGGCGTACGACAGTAACAGCGTGGACGAGCTTCCCATGGCCGCCGAAACGACATCCGATTACGGTGCCAAGCGCTAAATTTTCGTTGAAACTATAGTTTGGGCGATATCATTCGCCGATACGTTGAATATCTGCATACATTTTATACTTTGACACGACACCTACTATATTGTAGGTACAGTTATTCACCCATAAGATGAACAATCGCGTATTGAATATACTATGAGCAGCCTCGCCGGACTTGGAAAAACAGATCGTGAACGCATGGCCGCCATACTGCGGGCTGCCAAGGGCACCATTTCAGTATCCGAGGCGGCTGCGGTTTTGGGGATGGACACCACCGATGCGGCCAAGATGCTGGCCCGGTGGGCCAAAAACGGATGGATGGCGCGCGTGCGGCGAGGATTTTATGTACCGGTGCCCCTGGAATCCAGGACAGCGGATATGCCCCTGGAAGATCCCTGGCTGGTGGCCGGGCGGTTATTCGCCCCCTGCTATATCGGCGGTTGGAGCGCGGCCGAGTATCTGGACCTCACCGAGCAGATTTTCAATACCGTTGTGGTCATGACCACTCAGAAGCCGCGGGATCGGCGGCCTGCCATAAAAGGAACGCCCTTTTGGCTGAAAACCGTGTCGGAAAAGGCCCTGTTCGGCCTCAAACCGGTGTGGCGCGGCCAGGCCAAGGTTCAGGTGTCCGATGCCGCACGGACCTTAGTGGATTTGCTCAATGATCCGGCCCTGGGCGGCGGCATCCGGCCGGTCTGCGATATGCTGGCCACTTATTTGCGTTCGGAGAACAGGGAGCTCGATCAGCTCATCGACTACGCCGAGCGCTTGGGCAATGGTGCGGTTTTCAAACGGTTAGGGTATCTATTGGAAACTTTGGCACCGGATGAAAACGTGGCCATGGAACAATGCCGGAAGAATCTGACGACCGGCAATGCCAAGCTTGATCCCAAGTTAAAGAATGACAAGTTGGTCACCCGTTGGCGTTTGTGGGTGCCTGAGGCAATGGCGGAAAGGGGAAGGGTAGGTTAGCAGGTGATCGACCGATTGGAAATAATGGATTTTTCCAGGGAGTTCGGCCTTGCCGCCCATGTGGTGGAGAAGGATTATGTGCTGGGTTGGGTATTGGCCGGGATTTTTCAACATCCGACCATCGGTAAGAGATGGGCGTTCAAGGGCGGCACCTGCTTGAAAAAGTGTTTCTTTGAAACCTATCGGTTTTCCGAAGATCTGGATTTTACGGTTCCTGCCAATGACGGGTTGGACCAGTCCGCCTTGATCGCCGCTTTCAAGGAGATTGCCGGGTGGGTGTATGATGCCACGGGCATCGAGATCCCCCTGGAGTTAATCCGTTTTGATGTCTATCAGAACCATCGCGGCGGGGTTTCGGCCCAAGGCCGGATCGGCTATCGTGGCCCTTTACAGCCCCGGGGAGATCTGCCCCGCATCAAGCTTGACTTGACGACGGATGAGATCCTGGCCCTTGATCCGGTTGTCCGGGAGGTGCATCATCCCTATTCCGACGGCCCGGAAGGAGGCATCCACATCACCAGCTATTGCTTTGAGGAGGTATTTGCCGAAAAGATCAGGGCACTGGTGGAGCGGCAACGCCCGAGAGACCTTTACGATGTGGTGCATTTGTATCGCCATGACGATCTTGCACCGAATCAAGCGCTCATCCTGAGCACCCTGGAACGAAAATGCGCCTTTAAGGAGATACCGACGCCCACGATGGAGACCTTTCAGGACCGGACGGCCCTTGCCGAGCTGGAAGCGGAGTGGGAACATATGCTGGCCCACCAGCTCCCGGCGCTTCCTCCATTCGATGGGTTCTGGAAGGCCCTTCCCGAAGTGCTGGCATGGCTGCGTGGCGAAACAGTAAAATCTGTACAAACCGCCATACCCACCGGCAGGATAGCGGTGGATGAGACCTGGCGGCCACCGGCCATGGCCGACGCTTGGCACCTGGCCGCCCCGCTGGAGAGAATCCGTTTTGCGGCCGCGAATCGCCTCTGCGTCAACCTTCGCTATAAGGACCGATACCGGGTGATTGAACCTTATTCTCTGCGCCGTACCCAGGCCGGCAATATCCTGTTGTATGCTTTGCGCCATGAATCAAAAGAGTGGCGATCCTACAGAGTGGATCGAATCCAGGGCGCGGAGATTACCCAAACACCTTTTATTCCTCAGCATGCCATTGAGCTGACGCCTACAGGTCCTGTCATTGCACCTCGATTAACAAGAAGCTCTGGCAGCATTTCTGCTTTCAGGACGGTAAATCGGAGCCCATCGTTGAGGAGACAAAGCTTCGGTCCTGTTTATGTGATCGAATGTCCGATCTGCGGCAAAAAGTTCAACCGTAAAACCAACAACTCCAAATTGAGTCCCCACAAAGACAAAAAGGGATATCCCTGTTCGGGGCGAAGCGGATACCATGTAGGCACAAAGTATTAGGAGCATCGATGAGCCCATCGGATATTGTTCAAAAACTATGGAACTACTGCAACGTCCTGCGTGACGATGGCATGAGCTATGGCGACTACGTCGAGCAGCTCACCTATTTGCTATTTCTAAAGATGGCCGATGAGCGCTCAAAACCACCGTATAACCTTAAAAGCTCCATTCCAAAACAATACAACTGGCAAAGCCTCCTGGCAAAGGATGGGGAAAAGCTATTCGAGCACTACCGCCATCTCTTGGAGGAGCTGGCCAAAAAACAGAACCTGTTGGGTTTGATTTTCGGCAAATCCCAGAACAAATTTCAGGACCCGGCCAAGCTCAGGCGAGTCATCGTGGATCTGATCGACAAGGAAAACTGGTCCTCGATGGGATCTGATGTTAAAGGCGATGCCTACGAGGGGCTGCTTGAAAAGAATGCTCAGGACACCAAAACCGGTGCCGGCCAATATTTCACGCCCCGCGAGCTCATCAAGGCCATGGTGGATGTGGTCAGCCCCAAGCCCGGTGAAACCATTTGTGACCCGGCCTGTGGTACCGGTGGCTTCATTTTGGCCGCCCATGATTACATAATCGATAAGAATAAAAACATGAGTGCAGCCCAGAAGCGTAAACTAAAGGAAGAAACCTTTAAAGGCTGGGAGCTGGTTCACAACACCGCCCGATTATGCGCCATGAACCTGATGCTGCATGGCATCGGCAGTGACAAGGATGTTCCCCTCACCGTTGCCGATGCCTTGGCCTCAGACCCAGGCACGCGATTCAATATCATTATGACTAATCCGCCGTTCGGGAAAAAAAGCAGCACTACCATCGTCGGCGAGAATGGCAAGGCCAGCAAGGAAAAAGAGACCTACGAGCGGGACGGATTTTTTACGACCTCCAATAAGCAGCTTAATTTTGTCCAGCATGTCAAATCCATCCTGGCTGTCAACGGTCGGGCCGCCATCGTGGTGCCTGACAACGTCCTCTTTGAAGGCGGCGCCGGCGAAACCATCCGCCGCAATCTCTTAAAGGAGTGTGACGTTCACACGCTGTTGCGCTTGCCGACAGGCCTTTTCTATGCCCAAGGGGTCAAAGCCAACGTCCTGTTCTTCGATAAAAAGCCGGGAGCCGAAAAAACTTGGACGGAACGATTGTGGGTTTATGACCTTCGCACCAACAAGCATTTCACCCTGAAGACCAATCCCCTGAAGCGGGCCGACCTGGACGAGTTCGTGAAATGCTATCACCCCAAAAACCGCCATGAGCGTTTGCCCACATGGTCGGAAAACAATCCAGAAGGCCGCTGGCGCGACTACGATTATGAAACCCTTATCAATCGCGACAAGGCCAGCCTGGATCTGTTCTGGCTGAAAGACGACAGCCTCGAAGACTCGGAAAACCTACCCGACCCTGATGTCCTGGCCCAGGAGATCGTCGAAGATCTTGAAGCCGCTTTGGTGCAATTTAAAGAAATTGCAGGAGACTTGAACGGTGATTGATCTACCCGTCAAACACTTAATCCTGCAATTGAGGAAGGACAATTATGGCCATTCCGGATTATCAAACCATTATGCTGCCTCTATTGAAGTCTGTCGCCGACGGCAAGGAGCACACCCTGAGGGAAATTATCGAAGGTCTTGCCGATATATTCAATTTGAATGATGATGAACGAAGAGAACTATTACCAAGCGGCATACAACCAATTTTTGATAATCGCGTTGGCTGGGCAACAACCTACCTGAAAAAAGCAGGAGTGGTTGAAACACCCAACCGCGCCATATATCGTATCACCGAGCGTGGACAGGGTGTGCTAAGCAAGAACCCGCAACGGATCGACAACAAATTCCTCGAGCAGTATCCAGAATTTAGGAAATTTAGGGCACGCAAAACAACACCAAACGGCGGTACTACACCTCCCAAGGAAAATGGTGACATTAACCCTGAAGAATTATTTGAATCCGCATACAAAGACTTGCAGGAGACGCTGACTGCCGAGCTTCTCGATGCAATTAGGAATTGTTCGCCCGAGTTTTTTGAACGTCTGGTAATCGATGTCCTCATTAAGATGGGTTACGGTGGATCTCGCAGGGAAGCGGGCGCCGCACTTGGCAGGTCAGGTGACGAGGGCATCGATGGCATCATAAAGGAGGACAAACTCGGGTTGGATATCATCTATATTCAGGCCAAACGCTGGGATAAAACGACTGTAGGACGCCCGGAGATCCAGAGATTTGCAGGGGCGTTGCTTGGCCAAGCCGCCAAGAAAGGCATTTTCATCACAACGTCAAGGTTCTCGCGCGAAGCCGAAGATTACGTAAAGGGCCTGGACGCCAAAATCATTCTGATCGACGGCGAGCGATTGGCTGAACTGATGGTTGAATACAATGTGGGGGTAGATCCCGTAACTATATACCAAATTAAAAAGATCGACACTGACTACTTCCTGTCGTAGCCAAACGGACATCAAATGATAGGCATCCAACTTCCCAACCTTACCGACTACGATCCTGTCAAAAGTGCTGAAGGCGCGCTTGATCCGTTGGGCTTATATGCCATTGCTGACAACTTAGCCATCAAGCTGGTTCCTGGCATTCGGGAGCGGATGTCCCACCCGCGCTTTCTAACTGCCATTGCGGTTGGTGCGGCTATTAACCGTGATTTTGAGGAAGACCTATTGGCGGCCGATGGTCAAAGTGAGCCGTATATGGTGTACGAGTGGCATGCCGTTGAAGGCCTTTATCGTAAATGGGGTGACAATGGCCTGCACGGGCTGCCAGGCATTCTCAAAACCAGAGATTGTGTCTCGCAGGGATTAAAGCTTTCAGCAGCACGCTATTTAAAAACCGCATCAGTTTTCGGTTTCCACGGTGTCTATCGATTGCTGGCCAACAACCTGGATATTGTCCGTGATGGTCTTCTTGGTGACAATGGTTATGAGCTGCTTTCCGTTTGGGAGAAAGAACAGCAATTGGCTGGCTTTTTAAGCGGCAATAATGGCAACGGTTGCGCTGTTCGAAGCCAGATCCAAGGTGCGATCAAAGATGCCATCCAGAAAGGCCATGTGGATCGAAGCCCGACTTGGCAGGGCTGGACCTTTTTCGGAGAGCACCTTTTTCCAAATAAAATACCCGACAAAGAGCGTACGATCATGACGCGCATGCTCATTTCCGGCAAAGAGACCAGCAGGAATGAGGTGCTCCGGTTCCTTGTATCCGACAATGGTCAAGCGGCATTCACTGAAAGCATGTCTGAGAAGGCCTTTCATCAAGCGCTGTATGCTGAGGCAACAAAAGAGACAAAAAGACTGCTGAAGGCCATTGAGTCCTATGAGATATTCTGTCGGTTGCTTCAAGATGCCTTTGATGATTGCCGGGTTGCCATGACGGATAAACGCGGTCGTATCTCTCCTGGTGAGTTGTCTGGTTTACAAGGATGTGTCAGCGCCATCCAGAAAATTCCATCGATGTTTAATGAGGTGGCTGATCACCTCGAATCCCATGGGCAATTGGACCGCTTTTTAGATAGCTTCAACACATTCAGCGATACGTGCGATGCCGCAGAATGGGTGAACCTATTATTGGACCACCACATCAAGGTGCAGCGCAGCAAGCCTCCCAATGGCAAGAACCCCTGGTTCGAACGTTTTGACGACGGTTCGGTGGTTATTCGCCCCGCCTATCGTAGATCCGAAAGAGGACGACACGATGATTCCTACGTGCATATGTATCGAACAAACTCTTTGTGGACGTTTGCTCAGGACCTGGAATTGGTGAAATAGACATGGCGGCGAAAAAGAAAAAAGAGAGCGTCGGCAGACGCCTGCTGACTGCCTGGGAGCCTCCTGAAGGTGCGGGGACGCCGGTAGGTTGCGTCGCCACTACCTTTACCTTCTCGCCTGTCTTTTTCGAAGAAGAGTGCTTGAGCCGTTTCCTGCAAATGCAAAGTGACGCGATTGAGGACGGCCCGATATACATCATCGAACGCGAGGAAAAACTTGCCGATGTGCGTTGCGCCTCAGTGTTGGTGGATGCCTGCCATGCCAAGGGCAGCCGCAGTCTGCGTTGGGATCTGTTAACGGCCAAAGTTCCCGGGGCGATATTGCATGCCAAAATTTCCTTGCTTTGCTGGTCAAACTGCATCCGGGTGATCATCGCTTCCGCCAATCTGACCAATGATGGGTATCGGCGTAATCAGGAGATATATGGCGTTGTCGATTTTCATGAGGGGAGTCAGGCGCCTGTTCAATTCCTGGATGACATCATTTCATTTCTTGGACATGCGGCGACATATGCAAGTGCCGGCGCTGATGCAATTTCGCCGGCCATTTATCGGTGGACTGGGTTTTTAGATGGTGTATCCGAAATGTCTCGCGGCTGGGGAGATCCCAATGAGGCAAAAGGTAAAAAAGCGATTCGAATTCACGCTATTTTAACTGGCCCGGATCGTCCGGATGCCTTGGAACAGGTCATGAGGTTTTGGCCCGAAGGTGCCGGGCCTTTCAATGCCTATGTGACCAGTCCCTTTTTCGATCCTGCTGGGGTGGTTAATAAACCGGCTCAGGCCCTGTGGGGCAGCCTTCGTCAACGGGGTGAAGCTTCGGTGACATTTAATCTGATTGCCGATCAAGATCCAAATGAGAGCCGTATGGTTCTGCGCGCACCTAAAGAGTTGTTGGACGCCGAGCCGGTTCGAGAAACCGCAACCACCCATTTATGTCGACTGGAGGAGCAAGGCGAAGAGAAGGACGCCGTATTTCGACCATTGCACCTGAAAAGCATTTGGTTTGAAGGGAATGAGTGGGACGCCTATCTCATTGGGTCCGGAAATTTTACCAGCAATGGCTTGGGGCTTTCCAAATCTCCCAATCTGGAAGCCAATATGCTCTACCTGGTGAATCGAAACGGTAATCCTCAGGCAGCTGCGGCGCTTGAACGCAGCTGCCCGGAAGGAGACTGCATCGATAGGTATCTGGATATTCAGTGGGAACCGATAGAGGGTAAGGGTGAAGATGACGCGGACCCGGATTCGATTCCCCTGCCTGCAGCTTTCGGCGCAGCTGTTTTTCTCAACGAGGCAAATCAAAATTACATTCAGCTTGAATTTATCGGGCAGCCACTGGTTGGGTGGCAAGTCCTCTGGATGTCTAAGGAAGAGAAATTGATTTTTGATGAACGACTGTGGCAGACGCAACAGAAACCTACAAAGGTCTTGTTGGAATGGTCTGATGACATGGCGCCATCCGGCTTTGAGGTGGCCTGGCACGAAGGAAAGGGGCGTGCATGGTGGCCGGTCAATGTGGATCGTTCAGGGAGTCTGCCACCACCCGATGAACTGAAGGACCTGCCCTTGGACCTGTTGATCAATGTGCTGACATCTGCCCGGCCTTTGCATCAAGTTTTGAAAAAGTGGATCATGAAAAAGGGCAGCAGAGAGAATCCTGCCAGGGGAAATGAAGTCATTGATCCGCATAAACGTGTTGATACGTCAGCCTTCCTACTTCAAAAAACCTATCGTGTTACTGCTGCGTTAAGCGGACTTAGGCAACGCTTGGAGAGGCCGGCTATGTCAGTTGACGCCATGGAGTGGCGATTGAAAGGACCTGTGGGGGTCACCGCTGTGCAAAATGCCATTTTGAAGGAAGCCCGTTCCGCAGATGAACAGGTTTTTTTGTTGACCGAACTGTCATTAGAACTTTCAAGGGCAAAGCCTAAAACCGCACCGGGCTGCTTGAGTCTTGAAGCTACAAACGCTCAAATTCAAGGTGTGCTAACCGATCTGAAGGTACAAGTTATTGAAAAGATAAAGGATTCTCCGCAAGCACTAAAAGACTATGTTCGATCGGCCTTCAGCGAGGTGATGGCATGAGCTACACCTATGGCTTCGATAATACGATCAATCTTCATGTAAAGGGGCGCATTACTGAAGCCGATGCCAAAAGACAGAAAAGGACTGCTGGTGTTATTTTGCAGCGTTTGGAGGAGCTACCAGGCATCATCTTGGCCGATGAAGTAGGCATGGGCAAAACATTTGTAGCCCTCGCGGTAGCTGCCTCTGTTGCCCTGAGGGATCGGCGTCATTTGCCTGTGGTGGTTATGGTTCCGCCTTCCCTTAAAGAAAAATGGCCCAAAGATTTCCAATTGTTCAGAGAACGATGCATTACCTCCGAAAGCGCCAAGAAATACCTGCGCTATGCCATTGCCGACAACGCCATTGAGTTTTTGAAAAAGCTGGATGATGCTGTCTATGAGCGTGCTGCCATCATTTTCCTGACTCATGGTGCCATGAATCCGTATCGTAAGTTACAGGACAAATTCGTCAAACTGGCCATTTTGCAGCGGGCGATTTATCGTCGAAAAGGTGCCAGGCACCTTCGCCAGAGCTTATGCCGATATTTGGGTGACCTATTGAGAATGAAAAACCTGACCCAAAAAAATGGTGACGTGTGGGTCTCGCTATTGGAATCTCCTCCTGAAAAATGGCTGAATATACTCAGAGCCCACGATATGAAACCTGCTGATGATGACGATCCGGTTCCAGCCTCGGTTATCAGCGCCATGGATGGAATGGATTTCGAAAAACTTTATCAAGTGCTCAACAAGGAGCTGCCTCGGAGAGAATCAGCCAAAATTCAACAACGCTTAATAAATGCACGTGAGGAGATCAATAAAACGATCGTCAACTTGTGGGATCATTGCCTTCGGTCCTTGGATATTCGTTTGCCGTTGTTAGTTTTAGACGAGGCCCACCATTTAAAAAATCCCAAAACCCAATTCGCATCACTATTCCAGACCCAAGAAGCAGCTCACGACGCAAAAGAGTTGGACAAGGGACCGTTAGCAGAAGTTTTTGAACGCATGCTCTTTCTTACTGCGACACCCTTTCAGCTTGGTCATTATGAGCTCTGCTCCGTGCTCGAGCGTTTTAGTGGTATTTCGTGGCGCAAGCCACGTAGCCCAAGCAAGGGCAAAGTTGAATTTATACAAAACCTCAGAACGATCCAAGAAAAGCTTGATTCGGCCCAAGAAGCAACCTTGCGCTTAGATCATGCCTGGGGGAAATTGAACGTCGATGATCTAGTAATAAATGGAAATGTGTATTCATCAGTAGATGCGTGGTGGAAAAGCCTCAAACCAGGTGATGCAACGACTTCCGCCGCCCAGCATATTATCGAACGTTTTCAATCTGCCAAACGAAGAATGAAGGAAGCGGAAACGCATCTGATGCCTTATCTCATCCGGCATTCACGCCAAAGAACCTTATGTGTGGGTGACGAAGAGATTTTTAGAAGGCTCAAGTTCGCCGGGCGAACGATTTTGGACGACGCACAGACAGATGAGCCTGCTGGATTGGATGTCCAGGGCGATGCTTTGCTTCCATTTTTATTGGCGGCACGGGTAACGGCCCTAAAACCGGAAGCGCGGCCGGTATTTGCTGAAGGCCTGGCTTCGAGCTATGAAGCTTTTTTGCATACCCGCCAGCGGAACCTTGAGGATCACAAGAATGACCACGGCGATGATAGGACCACGGATATCGATGACGACATCGTCGAAACGTTTGAGGCAGATCAGGTGACTCGCTGGTACCTTGGTCATCTGCATAAAAGTATTACCTCCAAGGTCCAGCAATATTCCAAAGAAATGCACCCAAAAGTGTCGGCCACAGTCCAGCGGGCACTTGCGCTCTGGAAGCGAGGGGAAAAGGTCCTTGTATTTTGCCACTATCTGAAAACCGGTCAGATCCTGCGCGATAGGATAAGGGATGCCCTCCATGGAGAAATGCTTGAGGTGGCTTATCGCAAACTACGCTGCACCAAGGCAGATGCTGAGTCAGAATTGGAAAAACTCGGCAATAGGTTTCAATCTCAAGATTCACCAGTAAGAAGAGGAACTGATCAAGCAACTGAAAAATTGCTCTTTCAATTCTCTGACCTTGCCGAACATACGGATTCATTGAAGAAAATTGTTCGACGCTATCTACGAACGCCTTCGTTTTTAATGCGCTTCTTTCCCATCGAGAAAAGCAGGATGCATGAGGACGATGTTTATTTGGCCATGCAGCGCAAAGATGCTTCCGGGATGAGCTTTAAACAATTGTTAACAGATTTCTTTACCTTTCTCGTCGAGCACTGCGGGAAAAATGAGCGATATCGATATATTAGTGCCTTGGAGGTCATTCAGCCGGGGCAAATGGTTCGTTTGGCCAATGGCAATACAAAACAAGAAACTCGTCAAAGGCTCATGTTGGCTTTTAACACGCCTTTTTATCCCGAGATACTGGTTGCCAGTATGATCATGGCCGAAGGCGTCGATCTGCACTTGAATTGCAGACATATCATCCATCATGATCTTTGTTGGAATCCCAGCACCCTTGAGCAACGCACTGGCAGAATTGACCGCATCGGCGCCAAGGTTGAACGTTGTGGCCAGCCCATCAAAATCTATCTGCCGTATATCGCGATGACGCAAGACGAAAAAATGTATCGTGTTGTCATGGACCGCGAGCGATGGTTTCAAGTGGTCATGGGAGAAAAGTACAAAGTTGACGCAAAAACAACGGAAAAACTGGCCCAACGAATACCGTTTCCGGAAATTGCATCCAAAACCCTATCTTTCGATTTTAGTATTGTGGGCAGGTGAAATTGCTCGATGCCGATCACATCATTCCGGACCACGAAAAAGACGTCCTGCCGGTGGTAACAAACGGTTCAGCCCTCTGCAAACTGCACCACGCGGCCTTTGACCAATCCATTTTAGGCATCCGCCCTGACTATATTGTCAAAATCAGGTCGGACATTTGTGATGAGACAGACGGTCCCATGCTAAAACATGGCCTTCAGGGGCTGCACAACACGCGAATTGTCATTCCTAAATCAAAAAGGCAGCGGCCGGCACCGGAACTTTTAGAAAGGCGCTGGGAAAAATTTATTACTGCAGCATAAAGAAGGGCAGCATTATTGGATCCGGATTCAGTTATTAGGAAATTCCGAATAACTGCGGCAGATGGCAAATCGCAAACCACAAAGCATTACAATCTTGACGCCATTGTTTAGGTTGAATCGCCGATAAAGCTGTAGCAGTAATCATGCATAGCTCCAATCTCATTTCAGTATTGGCATACATAGGATTGTTGTTTATTCGCGAATTGCGAAAGGAGAATTTTTAATGATGCTCAAACCCCAATGTCAAAATTATGAAAACAATTAATTGCCCTAAAGGGCACGGTCCGATGGAGCAAAAAACTGCTAAAAAACAGATGACGTTTCGGGGCGTTGACATTGAGTATGTGGCCGATGCAATTATCTGCCCGGAATGCGGCCTCGAAGCCGGAACCGTGCAGTCCGCCGGTAAAGTCCAACGCGCTATATTGGATGCATATCGTAAGAGGGAAGCCGTTTCATCGGAATTGGTCAAATCGTCACCACCGACCAGGTAACCGACTAAGTACCGACCATGTAACCAATTGAGCAATTATGCACAAGAATAACAGGTGCGACTTGCTTGGACATTGAAATAGGCTTATAATTCAATAAGTTTTGTGTGTTAGTATTGATATTACGCATGCGGTTTTGTAAACTTGGACGAGACGCCCGATATCGATAATGAGAAATTCCTGATCACGGCTTGAAAGGCCATTGGGGCATTACATCCATTGTATTCGTTTTTATTGAAATAAAACACCGAGAAGGAATTTGATGGCGAAAGGCAACGAGAAAACGACCAGTTTTAATAAAGGCGAGATTATCCTGTATCGATCCCCGGACGGCAAGGCGGCGTTGGATGTACGCCTGGAGGGCGAAACACTTTGGCTGAGCCTTAACCAAATTGCCGGACTGTTCGAAAGGGACAAGTCCGTCATCTCCCGACATCTAAGAAATGTTTATAAAACCGGTGAATTAAACAGGGAGGCAACTGTTGCATTTTTTGCAACGGTTCAAAATGAAGGTGGCCGGCAGGTCGAACGCCGTATCGAGTATTTCAATCTCGACGCCATTATCTCCGTAGGCTACCGGGTCAACTCCAAGCGCGGCACCCAGTTCCGCATCTGGGCCACTAATGTGCTGAAGGAACACTTGGTGCGGGGATTTACCCTCAACGAAAAGCGGCTGCAGGAGCAGGAACAAAAGCTGACTGATTTGCGCCGCACCGTCGGTCTGTTGGAAAAGACGTTGACTCACCAAGCCATCGGCCTGGATGAAGCCAAGGGCCTTCTGAACGTCATCACCGATTACGCCTATGCCTTGACAACACTGGACCGTTTCGATCACGGGACGTTGGTCATCGAGGCGGTCACGCGTCCGGCACCTTACGTTATGACATATGAAGCGGCCATTGAGATCGTTGAGGCCATGCAACCCGGATTCGGCGGCTTGTTCGGGCTGGAAAAGGACCAGGGATTCAAAAGCGCGTTGGGTGCGGTCTACCAGACATTCGGCGGTGAAGAGCTCTATGCAAGCATCGAGGAAAAGGCCGCCAATCTGCTCTACTTCGTGGTCAAGAACCACGCCTTCAGCGACGGCAACAAACGCATTGCCGCCGCCCTGTTCATCACTTTTCTGGCCGGCAACAAGGCCCTTTACCGTCAAGACGGCGCCAAGCGGATCGCCGACAATGCGCTGGTGGCCATCACGCTGATGATCGCCGAAAGCAAACCAGCGGATAAGGAGACGATGGTCAAACTGATCGTCAATCTGATCAACAGCCGGAATTAAGGATTTTTGGTTCATGAGAAAGGCATACAATGAGTACGAAAAAGCCAAAAAAGAGGAAGACAACGGCCAAAAAAAAGCCAAAGCAGAACACTGCTGGTTCGGCGACTTTTGAATTTCCTTCCATGCAGTCGATGGAGGGCATTTTTGCAGGCGTCGGCCTCGGGGGTGGGCAAAGTGATGCAGTGGCCAAGGCCCAGCAGCTCATGTATGATGCCTGGGAGGCACCGACACGCCAGCGGGCTGTGGCGCTGGCCAAAAAAGCGCTTTCAATCTCGCCGGATTGTGCGGACGCATACACTTTTTTAGCCGAGCAAACGGCAAAATCGGTGGAAGAAGCCATCGGCCTGTACACCAAGGGCGTCGAGGCAGGCGAGCGCGCCATCGGAAAGCAAGCCTTTGTAGAGGATGTCGGCCATTTCTGGGGCCTGCTGGAAACACGGCCTTACATGCGGGCGCGGGCAGGCCTGGCGGAGTGTTTGTGGGCCATTGGCCGACAAGAAGAGGCAGTCGCCCATTTCCAGGATTTGCTGCGGCTCAATCCTAACGATAACCAGGGTATCCGTGACCTGCTGATGCCACGGCTCATCGAGCTCGGCCGTGACAAGGATGCCGAAAGGCTCTTCAAGCAGTTCGATGATGGCATGGCCACCTGGATGTACTCGCGTGCGCTGCTGGATTTCAGAAAGCTCGGTGATTCTCCCAAGGCTGATGTATCGCTCAAAGCAGCTCTGGCCGAAAACAAGTTCGTGCCATCATATCTTATCGGCCGCAAAAAGATGCCGCGGAATCTGCCCGACCATTACGGATTTGGGGATGATGCAGAGGCTGTGGCATATGCTTATGGAAATAAAGCGGCATGGCAGTCGACGGCGGGAGCATTGGAATGGCTCGCCGCCAAGCTGAAGTAAAAAGTGAAACGACGGTTTGCGTCCTGAATCATGATCGACCATTGGAAAAAACATCATGGAAACAATTCATTGCCCCAAAGGGCACGGCCCTATGGAGCAAAAACAACTCAAAAAACAGATGACGTTTCGAGGCGTCGACATTGAGTATGTGGCCGATGTATTTGTTTGCCCGGAATGCGGCCTCGAAGCCGGAACCGTGCAGTCCGCCGGTAAAGTCCAACGCGCTATATTGGATGCATATCGTAAGAGGGAAGCCGTTTCATCGGAATTGGTCAAATCGTCACCACCGACCCGCCATACTCGGCAGCGGGCAACAAAAACAATCACGCACCGGCAAAAGGACGATCAATTGAAACTGATGTGCCGGAAGCTGGCGGATATCATCCAACAGGATACTTCTATCGTGCGGCGTGCCAAGGATCATATTGATAGTTTGCTCAAGGAAGACCAGGGAACGGCGGCCGCGGACTTGATAGAATGGCGCAAAATTCTTGATACCTATTCCATTCAACGGCTGGTACACTTTGTCATGTCTTCCAGTGAACGCGCCAAGCGGTTGCGCCAGAGCAATCCCTTTTTTGCCATTTTAAACGCTGACGAGCGGTCGAAGCTGGCAGCTGAGCAGTATGACGCGGGACCAACTCGAGCATGCGATCCGGCCAGCCTGTGATGTCTCAAATGACACTGAGCTGTGGATATTCGGCTCTCAAGCCATATTGGGGGAATTTCCAATTTGTATCTGATCTAAAGGAAAAATCGGTCTTGGTACATTGCGATAGGGCAGTCGGTTGTATTGCGGGGTGCAAAGAGCCCCGCTGTCACAAACAATCACTTGTCCTGCAATCGGCTCGAACGCAGCACGGAAGTGCTGCATCGATTTTAGCGCCACAATATGCTTTTTTTGGGGGTCAATACCAAATGCCTTAAATTGCTGTAAATCAAGTATCTGGCGGGCAATGGTGACAACCAATATCTCAATGCCGCCGACGCGTATCACCGCACTGGGCCCGAACGAGCCGCTAAGCCCATGGATCATTGAGCCGTCGCCGGTGAAACGCCCGTCGCTGGTAGAAACGAGTCCGCCCTCTATGGCGAGTGGCCCACCGCCAAAGCGGGGGTCGGTTTTGCCGCCCAGTGCAATGTGAACCCGTTCACCAACATCAGCATTATGCAACGCCTTCGCTACCGTGCCATCCACCATAGGACCAAAACAGGCATTCGTTACACCCGCCTCAAGCAATGCGCGCAATAGCTCAGTTGAGTCACCATAGCCACCGGCCCCGGGATTATCCGCATAGTCAGCAATTACCAGCGGTCCTTCGTCAGGTATGTAAGTAGCTGCAATTGCCGCAGCCTCTTCAACGCTTAGGTAGTCGTTCAACACTTCAAAGCGTCTGTTCCAAATGTCATCAGCAATCGTTTCGGCGAAAGCAGTGTGTGCGGAAAAATCGCCCTGGCCTGTGACCAACACCGTCGGGCCAATCCTTGCAACATCTGCACTTGCAAAGCCAGCATTAATGCTCACGGCGAATACGTCCGCCTTCTCCTCGTACGCCCGCGCTGATGCTATGCGTTCGATCATCGGGCCGATGTCGGTGCGCCCACCATTGACTTCTTCCAGCATGGGTCGACTCACGAGGATCGTGTGCGGTTGAATCTCCCCGGCCATCGTCCTATGCAAAATTTCGCCGGCATGGCGACCGGTGTCGCGCATATCAATATGTGGATAGGTTTTGAATGACACAATAATGTCAGCAAGCGCGCACATCTTATTGCTGACATTTGCATGTGGATCAAGCGTGATGGCAATTGGCATCTTATCGCCCACCACGTTGCGGATACGCGACAGAAACTCTCCTTCTCCATCTTCACAGAAATCAAGGTCCATAGCGCCATGTAACCCGAAAAGAAGTCCGTCGAAGGAGTGTTGCTTGATAACGGAAATGATTGGTTCGCAGAGCCAGTTAAACGCTGTTCGCCTAACTTTTCCGCTTGGGCCTGCGGCTGCGCTGAGCACGTGATTGACATGCCAGTCATGCGCTTGACCGGCATCAAGGAAGCCGGCAAGTTCAGTATTTGCCTGGCCACGCTCGGTGATGGCTTCGGCGCCCATGAGAACATAACGGTTTCTAAATGCCTGTTCATCCGTTTCCTGGAGACTAAAGGAATTGGTTTCATGGGACATTTCGGCAGTCAGGACTTGGAACGGCATCAGATAGTTCCTTAATATTTAAAATAATCATTTTAGTGATGCAAAAAATTCATTCACCTATCATATCTTGTCTTGCGAATAAAATGTTACAAAAATTTCAATTAAATTATCATGGGTGCCTGTTTTTACGATTATCAACCAATGCGAGAATAACCCCATTTGTGAAAGTATGCCCCATTTACCTTTTCGCCTGTCAACCCCACCCCGAAATTCCTTGAGAGTGGTTATATATGGCCATTGGTTATATGTAACCCCGAAATCCACGACTAGTTATAGCAGCCCTGTGGATGTTTTTTAGCCAGTTCTCATTATAAATCAGCACGATACGACATTAAAATCCTATAGTTAAGACTTGGCACGAAGTTTGATCTTAACAATAACATATAAAGACCCCAATTTTTTTCTAGGTGAGGGCTTTCACACAAGCAATGAGACCGCTCGTTCGCAGTAAAATAGGAGAATTAGACATGAGAGAGAGTAAATTATCTGCAGAAGCAGGCCAGCAGTATATGTCGGCTTATGACACGCACTACATGACAAAGGATATTCAATATCTCAAGTCCAAAACATTGTGAATGCCGTGGTGCCAAAGAAGGAAATCATGGATTCGTTTATGGAATCGGCACGTATTCATTTTGACCAAAATGTGCCATCGGATGCCGAGCCGGCTTCGGTATAGAAAAGCAGATATCGGCAAGGTCATCGGTATGCAGGGCCTTACAGCCAACCCTACTGAGCACCGTTTCGGCTAAGGCAAAAAAACGAACTTTGCTCGAAATCGCGGATTAGTGGAACGAATCGGTTTTTCAGGGAGGTTACCCCAATGATTGTCATTAGAATCACTATGAACATCATACCGGAAAAGCAGCTGGAAATGATGCAAACCCTTCTGTCCATGATCGAACCGACTGCTAAGAAGGCGGGTTGTTTAAGTTTCGGCGTTTTTTCCGATATCGAAGACAAAAACCGTTTCAGCCTGCTGGGGGAGTGGGAGACCCGTGAATATCTGGATCATCATATAGCGTCTCATCAGTTCAGCGTTTTGCTGGGAACAAAAGCGCTTTTGTGCGAACCGTTGGAAACTCAGATTTTCACGGTATCTCATTCAGAGGGAATGGATGCCATTCACAAGGTCAGAAATAATAAAAGATCAAATATAATCCCCGCAGACGTGCATGGGAGCCGTATCAAATGAACATTCCCCTTATTTGCCCCAAGTTTCCCGATACGTTTTTCTCTTTTTCGGCATAGACTTATTGGTATTCACCCTGAACAAACAAGCATCAATGAAGCTGATCGGTTCATTAATTAGGAGGTAAGTTATGAATGAGTGGAATCAACCCCCCGGGGGATCCACACCGACGTTGGAAGACGTGCTGGAGAAGATTCGACAGCAGTTTAAAAAATTCAAAGGCGGCCCGGTCCTCGCTCTTGTCGCCGGTGTGGTGGTGGTGGTCTTATGGACCGCATGGTTTACCGTGCAACCGGAGGAGACGGGGATTGTACAGCGCTTCGGCAAGGTCATGCGCACGGCCGGCCCGGGACTGCATTTCAAATTGCCTTATGGTATCGAAAATGTCCACCTGCTGCCCACGGCCCGCGTGCTCAAAGAGGAGTTCGGCTTTCGAACGGTGTCCGCCGTTCCCGGTGAAAAAACCCGCTATGATACACGCGGGGAGTACAAGGACGAGTCGTTGATGCTGACCGGCGACTTAAACGTCATCGATGTCCAGTGGATCATCCAATACCGCATCGAAGACCCGATCCTATACCTGTTTCAGGTCCGCGACACATCGAAGACAATCCGCGATACCACCGAGGCGGTCATGCGCCGGGCGGTCGGCAACCGTCTGGGCAGCGACGTGCTGACCACCGGACGGGTGGCGGTGGCCAGTGAGGCTAAAACCGAAATTCAGAAAATCCTGTCGTCCTACGAGGCCGGCGTGCGTCTGGTTACCGTGGAGTTGCAGGACGTAACCCCGCCGGATTCGGTTAAACCGGCCTTCAATGAAGTCAACGAGTCGCGTCAGGACAAAGAGCGAACGATCAATAAAGCCCAGGAACAGGCCAACCGGGAAATTCCAAAAGCGCGAGGGGTGGCTACGCAAAGCATCAGCGAGGCCGAAGGTTACGCATTGGAACGCGTAAACCGGGCCCAGGGAGAGGCCACCCGTTTTAATGCCATTTTAGGACAATACCAACAGGCGCCGCAGGTCACGCGCCGGCGGCTTTATCTGGAGGCTATGACCGGTTTTCTGTCAGACATGAAAGGTCTCTATATCGTGGATAAAGACCAGAAGGCCATGGTGCCTTGGCTCCCACTGGAGTCCGGCGTGCAACCATCAGCACAGGGGAGATAGCCATGAAGTTTACCTTGAAAGCAGTAATCATCGCCATAGCGGTGGTGATCGTTATCGTAGTCTATGGCGGTTTTTATACATTGGAAGAGGGGTTGCAGGCCATTGTCGTGCAGTTTGGCCGGCCTGTTGGGGAAACGGTAACCGAGGCGGGGCTGCACATGAAACTGCCCTTTGTGCAGGAGGTCCGGCGATTTGAAAAGCGTCTGCTGGTCTGGGACGGTGACCCGAACCAGGTTCCCACCAAGGGGCGCGAGTTCATCTGGGTGGATACCACCGCCCGATGGCGGATTGCCGATGCGAAAAAATTTCTGGAGAATGTGGCCAGCGAAGAGGGGGCCCAGTCGCGCTTGAACGATATTCTCGATTCGGTGGTGCGCGACCAGGTGTCGAGCAGCGAACTCGTGGAGCTCGTGCGCAGCGCATCGTGGGAAGTGCCAGAGGGCGAGGCCTTGAAGGAGATCCCAAAGGAGCGTGAAGAGGAGCTTAAGAGGGAGATTGCCCGCGGCAGAGAGGAGATCACCCGAACAATACTGACTGAAGCACAGAAGATCATCCCGCAATACGGCATCGAACTGGTGGATGTGCGCATCAAGCGCCTCGACTACGTTGAAAGTGTTCGTGAAAAGGTCTATGAGCGCATGATTTCCGAGCGCAAGCGCATTGCCGCGCAGTTCCGCTCCGAAGGTGAGGGACGCAGCGCCGAGATCCTTGGCACAATGGAAAAAGAGCTGCGCCAGATCCGCTCGACGGCCTATCGCCAGGTGCAGGAGGTCCAGGGCAAAGCCGACGCAGAAGCGACGCAAATTTACGGTCAAGCGTACAATAAAAATCCAGAATTTTATGCCTTTTTGCGCACCCTTGAAAGCTACAAGGAGAAAACGAATAAGAATTCCGTACTGATCCTCACTACGGACAGCGACTTCTATCAATATATCAAGCAGGCGAGCCCCGGGGAAAGACGGGGCCGATGAATGCCGATGCGTTGACTTTATCCGCTCTCGGAGAGATGGCATGTTGCCGGAGAAAATCCAACAATTAGATAAGGAGGGAATTGTTCATGAAGCAGGAAACTCAAAGCAAAATGAAATATGGAAGCTGGGGGCTTGTGATTGGAGCCGCCATCGCGATGATCATCGGTTTCGGGTGGGGTGGCTGGTCCACCGCATCGGCTACCCAGGAGATGACCGAAAACGCCGTTCTGGACAGCCAGACGGCGATTTGTGTGGCCCAATTCATGACGGATTCCGGCAATGCGGACAATCTTGCGGAATTTGAGAAGACCGACAGCTGGAAAAGGTATAAATTGGTTGAAAAGGGCGGCTGGAACAAAATGCCCGGACAGGAAGAGGCGGGTTATGGCGTCGCTCGAGCCTGTGCCGAGGGGATTGAACTGCTGATGAAAAAATGAGTCCGGCTGTGAAAAGAAGATGCAGCCATCGTATCCGTCGGCAAATAGGTTTTTGCCGATAACCCTTCCAGAGGCGGTCCGCCTCGGGTGATTCCCGGTTGGAATCAACGGGAATCGCCCCTATCAGCAAGGGATATGGAACGATTACTGGTGGAGGCCGATGAACTCGTCCAGCGAATCAACTCCGATGTCCTCAACGAGATGGAAGAAGCGCATCGGCTGCATTGCCAGGCAAGACGCGCTTCAGCATCTGGTATTTTGTAATTGCCATGAAAAAGATGGGGCCGGGGATGGGGGTGATGTCTTTCAGCAAGAGCAAAGCCAAGATTTTCGCCGAGAGCGAGATCAAGGTCACGTTTGCTGATGCCACCGGAATCGACGAAGCCAAAGAAGAGCTTCAGGATGTGGTCGAACCGGCCGGAAATTTTAGATTCGGCCTTGCTGCGGCCGGGCCGGTTTGATCGGCAGGTGCTGGTAGACCGTCCGGATATCAATGGCTGGGAAGCCATCTCGAAAATTCACACCAATAATGCGGTCTTGGGTCCCGAAGTCGATCTGCACATGATCGCCGGCCGCACCCCGGGATTTGTGGGTGCAGACTTGGCCAATATCATCAATGAAGCCGCCTTGCTGGCTGCTCGCAACGATAAGGAAACGGTTGAGCTGGCGGATTTTGACGAGGCCGTAGACCGGGTGGTGGCGGGTCTGCAGAAAAAAAACCGGGTGATGAGTCCCAAGGAGAAGGAAATTGTCGCCTTCCATGAATCCGGACATGCGATAGTGGCCGAATCTGTTGAAAACGTCGACCCGGTTCACTTCATCCGGCAATATGCCGACCAATGTTTAACGAGTTCTACTGGTGAAGCCGATACCCACCGGTTGTTGAATCGTGCCTTGAAGGCTGCCGGTCTCTACGAACGCGTTCGCGAGAATTGACCTTTCAAAAAGTGAAAACGGTTATACACTTAACCGAGCACGGGATGTCGGGGTTTGCAGCGCTAAAGGCCGGTGCAAGCTGTAACACCGAGCCGGACCTTGAAAAATAATTGAAGCCATTCGAATTTTTTGATATTATTCCAAAACGTTTACATTAGTGCCGATAATCATGAGATCATCAAATGGAAAAAAGTTTTCTGGAAATTCATAGCAGCATCCTGGGGTCGATTCGCGAACCCTTGATTCTTTTAGATCCGGGGCTGAAAGTCGTAACGGCCAATCCTTCTTTTTACCGGACATTTAATGTCAAGCCCGAAGAGACAGAGGGTGTGAAGATATATGATCTGGGCAACCGTCAATGGGACATCCCCAACTTAAGGAAATTGCTGGAAGATATTCTTCCTCAAAATACCAATTTTCATGATTTTGAAGTGGAACATGACTTTGAAACCATCGGGCGTAAGATCATGCTCCTGAATGCCCGGCGGATTTACAACCAAGGCAACCAGACTCAGTTGATTCTACTGGCCATTGAGGATGTGACCGAACGCGAATATTACAAACAACACCTTGAGGAGTTGGTTGAAGAACGAACGGCCGAAATAAGAAAACTCAAGGAGCAGCTCGAAGCCGAGAGGGCCTATCTTCAGGAAGAAATAAAACTGGTATACAACCATGAGGACATTGTCGGTAAGAGCGATGCCATCAATTACGTGTTTTTCAAGGTGGAACAAATCGCCGGCACCGATACAAACGTGTTGATTCTTGGAGAAACCGGAACCGGCAAGGAATTGGTGGCGCGCGCCGTTCACGGCACAAGCTTACGCAATAAACGCACCCTGGTCAAAATGAATTGCGCAGCCCTGCCTTCGAATCTGATCGAAAGCGAACTCTTCGGCCATGAAAAAGGCGCCTTCACCGGTGCGCAATCCAGACGGTTGGGGCGCTTTGAGGTTGCCGACGGCGCGACCCTGTTTTTGGACGAGATCGGCGAACTGCCGCTGGAACTGCAGCCCAAGCTGCTGCGGGTGATCGAAGACGGAGAGTTCGAGCGCCTGGGCAGCTCGGAAACCAGAAAAGTGGATGTGCGCATCATTGCCGCCACCAATCGAGATCTGCAAGTGGAAGTCCAAAAGGGCGCTTTCCGGGAGGATCTGTGGTACCGGCTGAATATTTTTCCGATCACTATGCCGCCCCTGCGAGAACGTCTGGACGACATCCCGCTGCTGGTCAATTTTTATATTGACCGGATTTCAAGAAGACTGGGTAAAGACGTCAAGATGGTCCCGGCGGGCGTGATGGACGCACTGCAAAAATACCATTGGCCCGGCAATGTTCGCGAACTGGAAAATGTTCTCGAACGTGCGGTGATCAACTCCTCGGGTCCCAAGCTGAGGCTGGTGGATGAACTGGAAAAGCCGCACAAGGATGTCGCAAAACCTGGCCAAACCCTGGAAAATGTCGAACGAGACTATATCACGCGAGTGCTTGAAGAGACCGGTTGGAAAGTAAGCGGCAAAAACAGTGCGGCTGAGATCCTGGACCTCGACCGCAGCACGTTGCGCGCCCGTATGCGCAAACTCAATATTCGCAAACCCTAAATCCTCGTTCCAATTTCAAACCGCATTTATCTTCACCACCCCCAACGCGTAGAAAACCGCAAAAAAGGCCATATATGACCACTGGTTTCATATGACCTTTTTAAAGGGTTGCCAATGGGTCCCCCGTACGTTTCGTTCTGCCGATTAATCCTGATAAATCAGAATAATGAAGCCATGATGGTGAGCGTTAAAAAGCTGGCATGAAGATTGAAGTATAATTTGTGAATACCGGGTGGATGAATCGTATTGGCGCATCCTTACAACCAACTTTGGCAGGGCCGGTAGAAACAATGATGCTCATGATATTTATCCAGGAGGTTATATAATGCGAGATAAATTGATCCGTGGCGTAACGCTCGTGCCGGCAATGGCTGTGATCTTCTTGTTGTCGGCCTCAAATGCCTTCGGCCAGGATATGATGAGGTTCGGCGGCCACAAGGAGGGATATGGTGCCTATGCGACGATGGGCCAGAACCCGGAAGACATTTTGGCATATGGCCGGGGTATGATGCGATACGGCTTTCGTGAATCCGGGATGCCGGGCGGATCCAGCAAGTATCCGGGGTATGAGGGGCATTTAAGCGATATAACCATCAAAAAACTCAACGCCGAACAAGAGTCATTTATCAAATCCACTGAAGTGCTCAGACAAACAATATATGAGAAGGAGCTATATCTGAAAGCAGAGCTTGTCAAAAAGGAGCCTGATATCGTTACTGCACTGGGTTTTCAGAAAGAAATCTCTGAAGCGCGCAGCCAGTTCGAACAAAAGATGATTAAACACTTGATACAGATGAAAATGATAAACCTGGAAGTCGAAAGAAAATAGCGCTTCTGAACGATTACTATGGGAACCGATGATTAGCTTTCGAGGAGCCCACTAACGAGAAGAGGTAAAAATGGGAGACAAGGGGAAAAAAGATAAAGGCAAGCGTGAAGACCAGAAGAAGAGTAAGCACACGTTGAAAGAGAAACGCATGCAAAAAAACGGTAAAACAACTCCGTTTGGAATAGATGAAAAATGAGCACATCGAAAAAGGCACGGGAAATGGAAAAGTTCTTCTGCAGGCAGGCATTTACCCTAATTGAAGCGAAAATGACATGGAATTTTTATGGATGATCTTAATTGGCATGATTGCCGGCTGGCTTGCCGGGCAGTTTATGACCGGTAAGGGATTCGGCATAATTGGAGACATTATTATCGGTGTACTCGGCGCGTTAATCGGCGGGATTCTTTTTGAAAAGGCCGGCATTTTCGACGGAAGCGGCCTGATCGGCAGTCTGATCGTGGCCACCACAGGTGCGATTGTATTCCTATATGGCGTACGCGTGTTTAAAAAAGCGTAGGTGGGGGTTTGCATGGATGAAGCCGATCATCGGACGTCACCACTTCCTGCTGGTGACCGCAGACCGTGACGCGCGTGAAATCGTCGGTGTGCTCAGACTCGCGGATATTTTCGAGTTCGTCAGCGATACGATGCATGAATGTGTAGCGGTGGAAGAATATTCGATGCAAGCCTCCTGAGTTTCAACAATGGGCTGATCGCCGGGCGACGCGTAGCCACAGGAAGGTAGGGTCATGACATCTGTTATTAAATATTACGAGGGAATAAACTCGGTTGCCGTAATCGGCAACTATCTGCCCCGCCAATGTGGTATCGCCACCTTTACCACGGATCTGGTTGAAGGACTGTCGGCGGAAGCACCCGACATTAACTGCTGGGTGGCGGCAATGAATGACACACCCGAGGGATATCCTTATCCGGATAAAGTGCGCTTTGAGATCAATCAGAACAAATTGAGCGACTACAGCATGGCGTCTCAATTTCTCAATATCAATCAGACCGATATTGTCTGTGTGCAGCATGAATACGGTCTTTTCGGGGGGCCGGCCGGCAGCCACCTCTTAAAACTATTGGGTGACCTGCGCATGCCTGTGGTAACCACGTTACACACGGTGTTGAAAGACCCTGCACCGGAATATCGTGCCGTCATGGGCAAGCTGTCCGAACTGTCCGACAAACTGGTCGTGATGAGCCATAAAGCATTTGACTTCCTTAAAGAGATATACGCGGTGCCCGATGAGAAAATTGTCTTTATTCATCACGGCATTCCGGATACCCCCTTTATTGATCCCAGCTTCAACAAAGACAAGTTCGGTGTGGAGGGCAAAAAAGTCCTGCTCACATTCGGTTTGCTTTCCCCCAATAAGGGCATCGAAAATGTATTGCAGGCGCTTCCGGCGGTCGTCAAGAAACATTCTGATGTGGTCTATGTAATTTTAGGGGCAACCCATCCGCATATCTTGAAATTGCACGGTGATGCTTACCGTATCACGCTACAGCAGCTCGTGCGCAAACTCGGTATCGGCGCGCATATCATTTTTCAAAATCGTTTTGTTGAACTCAAAGAATTGTGTGAGTTTCTCGGCATCGCCGATATATACATAACGCCCTATCTTGAAGAAGCCCAGATTACCTCCGGAACCCTTGCCTATGCCATGGGCACCGGCAAAGCCATCATTTCGACACCATACTGGTATGCCACCGAGATGCTTGCCGAAGGCCGGGGTCGAATTGTGCCTTTCAGCAATCCGGAAGCCATGGCGGAGCAGATCATTGCCCTTCTGGACAAGGATGCCGAACGGCACGCCATGCGTAAAAAGGCCTATACATTCACCCGTGAGGCAGTGTGGAAAGAGGTTGCCCGGAATTACCTCCAGGTGTTCAGTGAAGTTCGACGAAACCGCACCCGGAACCCCCGCCCACGTCATTCCTACGTTGAAAATATCAAGGCCATTACAAGTTTCGAACTTCCGGAGATCAAGCTCGATCACTTCAAAGCTTTGACCGATGATACCGGCATCTTGCAGCATGCCAACTATACCATCCCCGATCGCACCCATGGCTACTGCACCGACGACAATGCCAGAGCGCTGCTGGTTGCCGCAATGGGTCAACGATACCTGCCGACAAACGGCTGGGGGCTCGATTCACTCAGCGGTCATTATCTCGGATTTCTTCTGTATGCGTTCAATGAGAAAAACGAGCGCTTTCGCAATTTCATGACCTATTCGCGGCAATGGACGGATGAAATCGGGTCCGAGGATGCCCATGGCCGGGCGATCTGGAGCCTTGGCATTGCGGTGGCTTTTCTTCAAAACCCAGGGCATTTGGCAATGAGCACAACCCTTTTCAAGAAGGCCCTGCGAGCGGCTGAGAATTTTCATTCGCCCCGGGCCATCGCATTTTGCCTCGTGGGTGTGCATGCCTATCTGGAAAAATTCTCCGGTGACAGCGATGTACGCAGGGTCCGGGAAATCCTGGCCAACAGGCTTTTCGATCAGTTTAAAAACCACGCAACCGACAGTTGGCCATGGCTTGAGAACGCCCTGAATTATGCCAACGGCAAACTGCCCCATGCCCTGCTGCTGTCCGGCCAGCGGATGCAACGCAGTGACATACTGGATATGGGACTTGTCTCACTGAAGTGGCTGCTTGCCATCCAAACCGAAGACGGTCATTTTGTACCCATCGGCAGCAACGGATGGTATGGACAAGGTGGCCCCAGAGCCCGTTTCGACCAGCAGCCCATTGAGGCCAGTACCATGGTCGAAGCGTGTGTGAAAGCCTTTGAGATCACCCGGGATCAATCATGGTTCGACAAAGCGGTCATGTGTTTCAATTGGTTTCTCGGGCACAACGACCTTAATCTGTCGCTCTATGATGCCAAGACCGGTGGCTGCCGGGATGGGTTGATGGCAAACGGCATCAATCAGAATGAAGGTTCCGAATCCTCCCTGGCCTGGCTGCTTGCGTTAATGACCTTGCAGAAGCTCTATGCCGACGAGATTTTAAACCAGCCGTCGTCACAGGAACCAGGCTAACGTTACTGAATTAATAAAAGGATCAGTCATGCACATTGCAATGCTATCGCCGATTGCATGGCGTACGCCACCACGGCATTATGGGCCCTGGGAAAACGTAGCGTCACTTTTAACTGAGGGATTGGTGTTGCGTGGTAATGATGTCACTTTGTTTGCAACTGCGGATTCACAGACCGGCGCCAGGCTGCATGCTGTTTGCCCGCAGGGTTATGAAGAAAACCGCGAGTTGATACCCAAGGTCTGGGAATGTTTGCACATTTCAGAGCTCTTTGAGCGTGGCGATGAATACGATATCATCCATAACCACTTTGACTATCTGCCACTGACCTACACCGGCTTGACCAACACCCCGGTAGTAACAACCCTTCATGGCTTTTCATCGCCTGGAATTCTGCCGGTTTACAAGAAATACAACAATAACGTGTATTATGTTTCCATCAGCGATGCCGATCGATCACCGGAACTGGATTATATCAAAACCATCCATCACGGCATCGATATCCGGCAGTTTGATTTTCAGCCTGTTGCGGATGACGCCTTACTTTTCTTCGGGCGCATTCATCCAGACAAAGGAACCCGCGAAGCCCTGAACATCGCCCGTGCCTGCAGTAAAAAGTTGATATTGGCGGGGATCATCCAGGACCAGGCCTACTACGATCAATATGTCGCCCCTCTGCTTGATGACAAGGTGGTCTATATCGGCAGCGCCGGCCCGGGTGAGCGCAACCGATTGCTCGGCAGGGCCTGCGCACTGCTGCATCCCATACAATTTGATGAGCCTTTCGGCCTGTCCGTTATCGAATCCATGGCCTGTGGTACACCCGTGATAGCTTTTAACAGAGGTAGCATGCCTGAACTTATCGAAAACGGTAAAAATGGCTTTTTAGTGGGCAACGTGGACGAGGCCGTTGAGATGGTTGCACGGATTAAAGAGATTGACCGCGCAACATGTCGTCTCCATGTTGAACAGCATTTCACCGTTGACCGCATGGTCGATGCGTATATCGACGTATACGAAATGATTTTACAGGACAGTTCCGTATGAAAACAGACAAACAAATAATTACCCGCTATAAGAAAAACCCCATCCTGACAAACGAGGATGTGCCGTATCCGGTAGCTACCGTTCACAATGCCGGCGTCGTCAAACACAACAATCGCTACCTTATGCTCTTCCGGTCGCATCTGCGCAACGGGCGTTCCATCATCGGCAGGGCCGACAGCGATGATGGCTTTTCATTTACGGTTCATCCCAAACCCTTTCTGATTCCTTTAACGGATACGGTTTTTGCCGAATATGAAGCTTTCGGCGTCGAGGACCTCAGAATTTGCCCCGTAGAGGGAGCGTACCTGCTAACCTATAGCGCCTATTCCCGTCATGGCGTGCGAATTGCCCTGGCGCGCACCAAGGATTTTGAAAAAGTGGAACGGATTGCCCTGATCACCCAGGCCGATCTGCGCAACGTGGTTATTTTTCCTGAAAGGTTTGGCGGCAGGTATGTTCGTTTGGATCGGCCGCATTCCGAAATTTCTCCCTGGTCAATCTGGATCTCCTATTCTCCCGACCTCGTGCACTGGGGCGATTCCCGGGTCATTATGAAGCCGGTGGCCTATCACTGGGATGAAATGAAAATCGGTCCCGGTGCACCCCCCTTTAAAACCGACAAGGGCTGGCTGCATATTTACCATGGCGTTTTCAAGACCATGTCCGGAACGGTGTATCGACTCGGCGCGGCCCTGCATGACCTTGATGATCCGGCCACGATCATCGGTGTTTCCGATCAGTGGATACTGCAGCCTGAGGATCCGTGGGAGGTAACCGGCTATGTGCCCAACGTGGTATTTACCTGCGGCGCCGTTCCGGAAGCAGACGGTACGGTAAAAATATACTGGGGCGGAGCGGATACGGTCATGTGCGCCGGCACGGCTGTGATTGATGAATTGGTGGCACTGTGCCTAACGGTTTCAAGACCTGCGCTTTAGATGATCATTGCCGGATGATTGCAGACTGCAAAATCAGCTTGGGGGATAGGCTGATATTGAAGATTTAACACACCACACGAAGGGCACAAAGATATGCGTCCAAAAAAGCGTCAAAAGTTAAAAGTTAAAAGAAAAGCGATTAAGATCGTAGGGGATACGTCACGGGTAATCACCCGGCTTCATCTTCCCGATAAGCGATATCGCATCAATAAAATAATCCAGCGCATTATCAGCATGCCGGACAAGGCGGCCCAAAATTTACTGGCGCAAATAATGACTGATTTTTCCGGACGTCACGAAGACATCGAGCACATTTTCAAGGGGCACCTGAATGCGGTGAAGAAATATCTGCCAACGGATACCATGCTCAGCGATGTTCAAAAGTCACTCATCGGCGCATACTTTACTAAGGAGTACTCAATTGAATCGGCCGCCCTTTTTAACCCCTCCATCGTTCCTCATCCGGATCAGAGCCATCTGAAAAAAGGCAGCCTGCGCTTTATCATGAGCCTGAGGGCAACCGGTGAAGGCCATATCTCGTCAATTGTCTTTCGCAGCGGTGTTCTTGACCAAACAAACAGGTTTCTCTTCGACCCGGTCAGCAATTTTGTTGAGACACCGGATCTCCAATTGGATCCGTTATACAAGCGCAATCCTTTCCAGCTCAAGCTAAACGAGATGGGAGCAGGCGATGAGATAAGCGCCCATATTCTTAACCAGCTGCCGGAAGATTTTACGTATAATCAGTTGATAGAAAAAATTGGATACCTTCGCGCAAAACCTCAATTTCCGGAAGGGAACCAAAACAGAACCTTCCAGGTCATGAGTTGGCTTGCAAATTCCAACTATGAGGTCAGCTTCCACCCCGATCACCGCGTATCAGAACGGGTGATCTTTCCCGTTTCAAAAAACGAAAGCAGAGGTATTGAAGATGCCCGCTTTGTCCAATTTTTTGATGATAAGCAAGGCGTTACTTATTATGCAACCTATACCGCCTATAACGGCATTACGATTTTGCCGCAGTTGATTGAAACAAAGGATTTCATCAAATTCAACATCTTAACGCTCAACGGGAAAGCCATACAAAACAAAGGCATGGCGCTTTTCCCACGTAAAATTGGCGGCCGCTATGTTATGCTCTCGCGCCAGGATGGCGAAAACAATCATATCATGTTCTCGGACAATATCCATTTCTGGCAGAAGTCCCAAATCATCCAGGAGCCTAAATACCCCTGGGAATTTATCCAGATCGGCAACTGCGGGTCCCCCGTGGAGACCAATGAGGGCTGGATTGTACTTACCCACGGTGTCGGGCCCATGCGTCAATATTGCATTGGCGCCATGCTGCTTGATCTGGCAAACCCTTCAAAAATTATCGCCCGCCTGGATGAACCATTACTTGCCCCTCATGAGAAAGAGCGCGAGGGGTATGTTCCTAATGTCGTTTATTCCTGTGGTGCGATTATTCACAATGGCGAATTGATCATTCCCTACGCCATGTCTGATATCAATTCCGGAATAGCAACCGTTGGAGTCAAGGAGTTGCTTGACTGTATGCGTGCGGTAGCTTAGTCGATACTGAAAAAATCACTTTAGATAAGGTTTAGATTTGGGTAGCATCCGTCTAAAGCAGCTGGGCAATATGTATTATTTTGGTGCGTATCATGGCTTTAGGATTCTGGTGGTACACGCAGTTCCACGCCGGAACAATTATGGTTGTTGACCCCAAACATCAGGTAAACACCCGGCTATGCCGGGCGACTCATCAGAGTTTGACATTTACGTGGACGAATGAAAGCCCCTCCTAATATGTGAACCGCTCGAAATTCACAAAGGAGAGGCTTTCATGAACGATGCATCAAGTTTAAACCACAGTCGCTGGGAATGCAAAGGCCATGTGGTCTGGATACCCAAGTACCGAAAAAGGACCCTGTATGGCCAATTGCGAAAATACCTTGGCCAAATATTCAAGGATCTGGCCGGTAGCCGACAATGTGAGGTATTTGAAGGCCATATGATGGCAGAGAATGTGCACATGCTGATTTTAATACCTCCAAAATACGCCGTGTCGCAGGTCATAGGATTTATCAAGAGCAAAAGTGCAATTCACGTGGCGCGAAACTATCTTGGACGTCGTGGCAACTTTACCGGTCAGCAATTTTGGGCTCGTGGGTATCATGTTTCAACCGTCGGCCATGATGAACAGGCGGTTCGAGAGTACATCAGAGCTCAAGAGCAAGAAGACCGTCGATTAGAAAACTGGCCATGTTTAAGTAAAGCGCCGCCGCCTTTGAGGCGGCCAATGATCCAGCCGCTTTGAGCGGTTCACATTTTCAAGCCTTCGGCTCTGCCGGAGGTAAATGACTTTTTTGGTGCTGAAGGCAATTCTGAGTTCTCTGGCAAGTGTCTCCGGCCGGCGAATCGTGAACCAGGTCAAAACGATCACTGCCAGGAGCATCAAGGCAACGAAGATGGCCCGCCAGTCTGCTACCAGGAGAACCGCCTGGCCGAGGGCCGGAGCGACTGCCGCGACGATAATGAACATCGCCATCACTGCTGACATCATGCGGGCCATTGCACGGCCGGCATACTGGTCTCTGAGCAGGGCTACGATCACCGAACGCCGGCCAGCCCGCGCCGATTAGATGGCACACCCGATCCTGGCCCCGTCGCGCATGGCGTCGACGATAAGCCCGGGCTCCTTGCAACTGCCGATCACGTGGGTTTCGGCCACCAGCCCCTTGAACTGTTCGGCCACCGCATCGTTGGGGCCCCAGTCCTGGGTGGTGATGATATTTTTTCCCTTCATGATGTACTTGCGCTTGTCTTTTAGGGAGACTTCCAGCCCTTCGTCAGTAATCCGTCGATACTCCACTCCGGCCCAGATCGGCACGTGTTTCTGTTTGAGCCATGGCCACAAATTGTCCAGGTCGTCGATGGTCATCTTGTCGCCGAGTTCCTCCTCGGGACCGTCGTGCACCATGACCACCCTGCGGCTGCGCTTGGCCAAAAACTCGGCCAGTTCGCAGCCGTGCAGGGTGCCGCCCATCACCACCACGCTCTTGGATACGGGCATCCAGAGCTTGGACAGCTTTTCCATCTGCGCCGAAGTGAAGAACTTCAGGAAGAACTTGAGCATACCGTGCAGTTTTTCGGTCTGGATCAGATTGGGTCTGTCGGCTCCCGGCAGGTCGAACTTGGTGTGGGCGGCACCGGCTGCAATCACCAGGGCGTCCGGTGCTTCGCGTTTAACGATTTCGGGGGTCACTTCGGTCTTCAGGTGGACGGTGACGCCCTCTTTTTTCAATTGGGTGGCCAGGTACTTGACGAACAGGGTCAGGTCCTCGGTCTCCAGGTCCTTGACGATGGCAGCTACCGGGATCAGGCCGCCCAGGTAGCTGCCCATCTCGTAAAGCACAACGTCGTGGCCGCGCTTGGCTGCCACGCGGGCGGCCTCCATGCCCGAAGGGCCGCCGCCGATCACCAGCACCTTCTTTTTCCTGGACGCCGGTTTCAATTGAAATTCGGGTTCCAGCTCTCGTCCCAAGGTGGGGTTGGTCCGGCACTCCAGCCGCTTGTTGCGGTTGCGCATGTCGAAACAGTGCAGGCAGCCATTGCACCAGCGGATATCTTCCAGCCGTCCCTCCCTGGCCTTGTTGGGCAGTTCCGGGTCGGCCAGCAGGCGCCGGGTCATGCCTACGAAATCGAGGCTGCCCTTTTGCAGGTACTCTTCGCCGATTTCCGGATCTAGTCGACAGGCGGTCCACATGGGAATTTTAACGCCCTTGGCCTTGACTGCCTCGACCAGGGGAACCGAAGCGCCCTTGCCGCCGCGGCTCCAGTCGTAGTCCTTGGGCAAATCGTCGGGCGGTTCCGGATAGAGGATGCGGTCGGGCTGGATCAGGCCACCTCGGTGACCGTAACGTTCCCCGCGCAAATTGAGTCCATCGGCCACTTCGGCAACGCATTTGGCCATTTCGGCCCCCTCTTCGAGGGTTGTCGCCAGGGGATGATTGTACTCAACAGCGTTCATGATGACGTGCACCGCGAAGTTCGGTCCGGTCCGTTTTTTGGCCTCTTCTATGCACCGGCGAAGGAAACGGGTGCGGTTTTCATAGCTTTGTGGACCATATTCGTCAGTGCGTTTGTTCCAGATGCGCGACAGGAAAGTATTGCCCTGGTGGGCGGTCGCATGGTTGATTTCGCAGGCATTGAAGCCGGCACGGTAGGCCCGTTCGGCGGCACTGGCCCAGATATCGACCTGCTTATCAATCTCTTCCATTGTCATCGCACGGCAGGGCAGGAAATCGGGTCCCGGCAATTCGTCTTCGGTCATGTCCGACGCACAGATGATTTCGCGGATTTGGGGGTCCCTCGGCAGCAGACCGGTAGGGTTCCACGGCCCGGCATGTTGGAACTGGATCGACACCTTGCAGCCGTGTTGGTGCACCGCATCGGTGAGCTGACGGAATCCGGGGATCAGCCGGTCGTCGTCGAAGTGCAGTTGCACCCCCTCATAGGTGCCGTCTTCGTGATAGTGAATATGCTGGATGCCCAGCGGGTACTCCACACCGCAGGACTCCACCACCAAAAAGCCCACCCCGCCTTTGGCCAAGCGTTCATAGTAGGCGATCATGCGATCGCCGCAGGTCTGGTCTTCGTCCATGAACGACGTGCCGTTGGCGGTTTTGATGATCCGGTTTTTGACCTTCACCGGGCCAATCATGCCCGGCTCAAACAGTTTTTTAAAGTGATTGCTCATTAGGGTCTCCTGCAATCTAAACGGTGCTTTTTTCAATGGACCGAAAGGGATAAATTAGAGATTTTGCTCGACGATCCGGGCTGCGGATTTCAAGACGGCGACCGTTTTTTCCAGCCCTTGCTGCTCATCGCCGGCCAGGCCGTATTCCAGGATCTCCTGTACGCCGTCTTTGCCCAGCTTGACCGGCACCGACATGCTCAGCCCCTCGAGGCCATACTCGCCGTCGAGCACCGCCGAGCATGGAATCACGGCGCCGCTGTTTTCGACGACGGCACGAACAATGAGTTCCAGACCGATGGCACAGGTCCATCCGGCAGTGCGTCCGGCCTCCAGTTCCTCGTAGCGCTTGAGGATGTTGTGCGCTTCGGCACGGATGTTCTGTTTGACGGTTTCATCCACGCTGACGGGCTTACCGTTGATGCGCGCGGTGGAAAACAGCAGCACTTGGGTGGAGCCGTGTTCGCCGATCACCGTGCCGTCAACCTGGCTCACATTGGCCCCGTATGCGGCGGCCAGCATTTCCCGAAAGCGGAACGAATCGTTGATGGAGTAGCCTATCAGCTTCTTTCGGTTGAAACCACCGGCCAGCCAGGTGGCGTAATTCAGCGGGTCCACCGGGTTGGTGGCGGTGATGATGAAAGCATCGGGACAATGCTGATTGACCTGTTCCGAGATCATCTTGATCAGGGCGATGTTCTTGGGCAGCATCTCCATGCGGTCGGCGATCAGCCCCTGGGGGGCGCCCGCTGCGTTGATCACGATGTCCGTGCCGGCCATGTCGCTGTAGTCGCCTGCCCGTATCACAATGTCTTTTGCAGAGACCGCCGTACTGATATCCATGGCGTGCTGCTTGAGCACATTCTGCTTCTTGCCCCCGACCATCACTATCTCATCGGCCAGCTTTTTAGCTGCGAGGTAGAATACGGCCGGCGCTCCGACGCTGCCTGCCGCTCCGATGACGGTTATTTTCATATCACCTCGTCCTCAGCTCCCTTATGCATCAGGATCAAGTTGTTTTGCCGGATTGGCAATCAGAACCCGCTCTCTTCCCAGTCTGGAATTGATTCGGCATTTAATGGTGAGATTTTTCCTGCGGCGTGACCAGCAATACAGGCACCCTTTGCAGGCGGCGATCTCGTCGGCCCGTCCACAGGCCACCTTGTTCGGGAGTTGCGGATCGGCAATCAGGCCCCTATTCATGGCGATGATATCCGCTTTGCCCTGTTCCAGGAGGTTTTCCCCGACTTCAGGATCGAGCCTGCCGACGGCGATCACCGGGATGGAAACGACCTGCTTGACTTCAAAAGAAAGGGGAGCGAAAGCGCCCGCCCCGCCATTGCTCCAATCAAGCCCGGCGGGCAGCGGATCCACAGGCTCCGGCGAAAGAAGCTGCTCCGGGCCCGGGTGGATGGATTCATATTTCCTATACCCGTATCCCCGAACCTGAATCGCATCCGCACCCGCTTTTTCAATAATTTGAGCGAACCCGCAGGCATCTTGAAGTTTGATTCCCCTGGGAAGTCCATACTCAACACCTGTAAGCAGAACACTCACTGGAAAATTTTTCCCCAGCCTGGTCTTGATGCTGGTAAGGATTTCCACAAGAAACCGGGATCGGTTTTCCAGGTTCTGAGGACCATACTCATCCTGCCGCCTGTTCCAGGCCGGAGAGAGAAAGCTGTTGATCAGGTGAGTGGACGACGCGTTCACTTCGACACCGTCGAAACCGGCCTTTTTGGCCCGTTCGGCGGCATCGGTAAACTTGACGACCAACGTTTCGATATCCGTTTTGGTCACCGCTCTCGGTTCATCCAGATGCGGATTCGGGAGCTCTTCTTTTGGCAGGGCGGATGAAGAGATCGGTTGGATGCCCGACCAGCTTTTCGGATGCCAGGGCCCGGAATGGAACAATTGGATAAATACCGGGCAGTCGTGCTTATGCACGGCTTCCGTAAGTTTTTTGTATCCGGGAAGATAAGAGTCATTTTCCAGATGGAGCTGGACCGAAGGATGGTGGATACCCGTCGGGTAGTCAATACCCGTTGACTCAACGGTTACAAGCCCAACCCCTCCCTCGGCAAGCGACTCGTAAAAACCGATCATCCTGTCCCCAACCTGTCCATCTTCGTCGATGAAGGAGGTTCCGGCGCCGGTTTTCATTATTCGGTTTTTGAGTTTTACACTGCCGATATGGATCGGTTCTATCAGTCGCCTAAACTTCTTATTAGCCATCCTTCTCTCCGGAACGCAGATTGATGATGCGCTTTTTCTGCCACAATGATTTCAAAACTCAGTGATCGATCATATGGTTGTCGATCACTTTGGAAATAAAACCATGTTCCGGCAGTTTACACCATTTCACCCGCTTTGGCCGCTTCTTCCAGGTTGAGCCGCATATAGTCTACTCTATAGTTTTTCGGGATCTTCGCATTGGGAATGGCGGGCGGTACCTCTACGAAATTATCCAGGTCGTGCCATTGCACATTGGCACGATCGAAATAGTCCATATAGACCTCCCACCAGTCCGGCATCAATCCGCTGATGTGCGACTGGGCAACCAGGACCACCCGGTCGACGTCGAGGCCGAACAGGAGTTCCCGGAAGTCGGCAGGGGTTTCAGTGCGGGCTTTAAGGGATTCGTCGCACAGGGATCCTGTGCCGAGTTGCTTGGAGGGCACGTTGCTCACAGAGATGATCGTGGCTGCATATTCTTCGGGCTGGTAGAAAACCGCCCGGGCGCCTACGGTGCCACGTGCAAGGATATAAGGGATTTTAAACTGATCGGCTATTTTTTGGGTATCTTCATTATACGAGAAATATTTGCCTGCAAATGCACGCATGGTCCCGCCGATCAAGGGGGTGAGTTTCTCGTCGATCTGGGTCATGATCTCGAGTTGGACTTCATAGGGCGTTTTCAGATGAGGGGTTTCGATGTGAATCCATGGAGGCATCCAGGTAACCATATCATCGTGGGTGTCCGTCCAGAAAGGGCCTTCGTTATAGACGCAGCCCATATCAAAACCACCGTCTGCGACACGTTTGATTAATTCGGGGTTGTTGTTGATCGTGTGTCCGTCGGCCACGATCAATGCGGGCATCTGCCTTTTTTCCAACTCTGTCGTCCATCGTGACAGGCCTTCGTCGCTTTTGCGGTCTACGAGTAAAAATAATCCTTTGACCGGTGCTTCGTTTGTTTCCATAGTATCTATTTCTCCTTGAAATGTACCGTTATCTTCAAGCCTGTTGCAAGGTCGTTGTCCATGTGATCAAGTCCGCAACGTTATCCGACGTTTCCAAATTAGTGATAGAATTCAATATGACAGCCCGCTTATCGTTGGATATGCGTAGTGGCGCATAATCCAGGCAGTTTTCGAAATGTTGCAGGTGCTCTTCTTCTGTAAGCGCATTGCCTGGAAAACCCGGCGCGATGTCCATTTTATGCTGATGCACTTTCTCCGACCCAACAGTGATTTCGACATCGATGGCGGTGTGTCCCCGCAATTCCACTGCAGCATCGGGGAGCACGGATATTTTTGAAATAAGGTCCGTGACGGCTTCATTTTCTATCTGGGCCGGATCGAAATGCTCCAGCTTGGAAGATTTGCGAATTAGTGCATTGGCCATACAATACTGAATGCTGAATTGGGCGTTTACTCTTGGAGAGGCGCCCATTTCAAACGGCTGCCCGACCAGCTTATAGGCATATTCCGGTACCTTGACCGTGACTTTTACAATGTCGGAAACATCGAACGGGTCTTTGTTGATCAAATACAGTGCGACCTCCGTGCATGCCTGGGTGAGACCACAACTGGGGTACTTCTTGAAAACAATCTGATCGAGCCCAAACCGTTCGCCCAACCGGTCCACCGCTGAAGCCGGGTCAATACTGTCCTTGCCAAAGAGATGGAAGTATCCGTAAACGCCTTCGAGGAAATTTTTTGGACCGGTTATCCCGAGCTGCGCATAGCGACAGCAGGTGATTCCCGTTTGTGCTGTCCAGCCTTGAATGCAGCGTACGGCCAGGGACGCATCAATATTGCTCTGAAAACTTCCGCCGCTTGTGTTGAATGCCAAGGCCAGGGCATTCCATAACTGTTCGTGGTCAAGCCCGAGAATCTTTCCTGCGGCCAGGGTTGCGGAGAAAACGGAACAGACACCCGTGGGGTCGAACCCGTTATAGGTGGCTTCCGTCAGGTTGAGCCGGCGGGCCAGTTCAGCACCCAGGGCAACAGCGGCAAGAAAAACCCGGCCATTGCACCCTTTCTTGAGTTCGGCTGCTGCTAAAGCCGCGGAAATAGTGGAGGCACCGATATGCATGCCGGGAGACATGGCATCACAATAGTCCACTGACCTTGCCATGTAGGCGTTGATAAACGCGGCGCGGTCGGCTGGGATGCCGCCGCCGTGCACGAAAATCGTGGCTTCTGGTTTTCCCCCGGCCTGGCAATGGTGGGTCACCAGTGGCTCAACTCCCTGTTCGTGGGAGCCTGCGACCGCCGTGCCGATAATGGTCATTACCACCCTTTTTGCGATGGCTATTGCGTCGCGAGGAATATCCTCAAAAGCGGCATGTGCAAAATAGTCGATGAGTTGATTTTCGATTTTCATGGCATTGTTGGTCGTCCGTGTATTTTGCCCGGGGTTTCCGCTTCCTGAGGCTTATTTCATCAGATTCGGGAGAAACAGGGTCAATTGGGGAACTGCCAGCAGCAGCATGACGTGGACCACATCCGCAATAAGGAACGGAACAATGCCGCCGAAAATGTTGGCCATGGAAACGTTTTTGGCGATGCCTTTGATAATGAAGACATTCAATCCCACCGGTGGGGTGATCAATCCGATTTCGGTTACCCGTACGATGATGATGCCGAACCAGATGGGGTCGAAACCCAGCGTTGTGATCAACGGGTAGAAAATCGGTACCGTGAGCAGAATCATCGCCAGGGAATCCATGACGGCCCCGAGCAGCATGTAAATTCCCAGAACGATAAACAGGATCACGTACCGATGCACCGGAAGGCTGCCCACGTACTCCGCCAGTTCAAAGGGAAGCCGCGTCACTGCAAGAAAATAGCCTAGAATCATGGCGCCGAGAAAGATGATGAAGATCATAGCGGTGCTTTCAACCGTGCTCCCGAGACTTTTACCGAAAACTTTCCATGTCAGCCTTTTGCGAAGCAGTCCGAATATGACCGCTCCACAGGCCCCGATACCCGCCGCTTCGGTGGGGCTGAAAATGCCCAGGTAGATACCTCCGATAACCAGTGTGAACAACAGGACGACAACCCATGCCGATTTGAAAGCCTTGCACTTTTCCGTGAAGTCGGCCTTGGGGCCTTTCGGTCCGATCTCTGGCCTGCGCTTGCACAGAATCCAGATGGTTCCGATGTAAAACACGGCTTCCAGGATGCCGGGTATAATCCCGGCCATGAACAGTTTGCCGATGGACTGGTTGGACAGAATACCATAAAGGATCAGCGGGACGCTTGGCGGGATCAGGATACCGATGCTCCCGCCGGCGGCAATGCAGCCGGTGGCCAGCTTCTGGCTGTATTTGTAGCGTTCCATTTCAGGCAGGGCAACCGTTCCCATAGTGGCCGCAGTGGCAAGGGATGACCCGCTCAGTGCCGCGAAGGCGGCGCAGGCGCCGATGGTTGCCATGGCCAAACCGCCCCGGAGATGGCCGATCCACTTGTTGACGGCCTGGTACAGTTCCTGGCTGATGCCCGTATAAAAACAGATTGAACCCATCAGAATAAACAGCGGCACGACGCTCATGCTGTAGTTGGCAAAAGTGGTAAACGGGACGGTTTTAAGCACCATCAGGCCGGCAAACCAGCCATTCAGGTAGGAGATGCCCAGAAATCCCACGGCCGCCATGACAATGCCGATATGAACGCCGGTCAGCAGAAAAACGATCAATAGAAAAATTCCGATACAACCCACTTCGAAAGGTGTCATGGTTCTACCGCCTTATTCAGGTAATGGAGACATAGTTTCAGGGCAATCAGACAAAGTGCGGCACTTCCCAGGGTCACCACAAATACAAACGGATAGATGGGCAGGTAGAGCACTTCGGTGTACTGGCCGGAGGCCATCATGCCTTTGGCGCGGACAATGGACTGCCAGGTCACCAAAACGAATACGGCAACCATGATCAGGTAAGCGGCACTTTTCAGATACTCCTGAATTCGTCCGGGTAACATGGACGTGATCAGGTCCACCCGTACATGTCCTTCTTTGTAGGCGCAGGATGCCAGTCCCAAGGCCACCACCATCGGCATCATGAACTCAATGATTTCGAAAGATCCCGAAATTGGTGAATTAAAGAAATAGCGCATACCGACATCGACGCCGGTAAGGATCATCATGGCCGCCAGAAAGAAACCGGCAACGTAATTCAACCAGCGGGCAATGGGTTCGGACACTTTTTCTATGACGCGTTCAATCTGTACCAGACTCATTGTCTTTCCTTTGTTATCCGATCGTCATGGATAGACAGGCATCTGTTTGCCCCCCGCCGTCTGACGGGCGGAAGGCAAACAGATGGTTGGGGAAGATCGTGGTTTCTGCAGTGCGATACGTATCGGGCATCGCCGCGGACCGCCGTTAGTTGAACAGGTCTTTCCAGGTGTCGGTTTTTCCTTTTTTGTACTCTTCAATGATCTGGATGGCGGCCTTCTGGATCTTCGAGGCCGAAGTGTGGCCCCTGCTTTCCATTTGCTTGACCCACTGATCCCAGAGCGGTTTTCCGGCCACCTTGATCCAGCGGTCGATCTCTTTCTGATCGGGGGTATACACGTTTACGGGATAGCCGTTCTTTTTCACCTGAGGGGGAAGTTGATCCCAGGCCCGGTCGAAACCGCTGCCGCCGTACCGGATTGAGGCGTTCTCGCCGCTGACGCTCATGATCTGCTCCTGAATATCGGCAGGCAGTCTTTCCCAGCTTCTTTTATTCATGATCAGCTGCTGGGAGACGCATGTGGTGGGTACCAGCGTGTAATTGGTGGCCACTTCGTAAAAACGGAATCCGAGAATGGCCTCACAAGGCGCGGCCATACCGTCGATGACGCCTTTTTGAAGGTTTTCATAATTCTGGGGCATGGGTATCGTCACCGGGGTGCCGCCGAGCAATTTCATCATCTCGGTGGCCATGCCACCGGTCATACGGATTTTCATTCCCTTGAAATCTTCCAGCGTCTTGATCTGTTTTTTTGTGGTAATGAAGATATACGGATCGGTGGTCCAGGTCGACAGCAGTTTGACATCTTTCCACTGTTCCTGAATTTCAGGAAACATGGTGAACAGCTTCCAGGTCGTTCGGCTGGCCACCTCGGCGTTCGGGGCCATAAAGGGAACGGAAACCGCATCGATCAGATCGAATTGGGGGGCGAAGGACCATGCGAACATAAACGCGATGTCGGTCAGGCCCGCTTTTACTGCCTCGACGGCATCGGTTTTTGTTTTAAAAAGGGTGTCGGCGGGGAACATCTGTATTTTAACACGGCCGTTGGTTGCTTTTTCAACGGCTTTGGCCCATGGAATATGACCGTAAACCGACAGTGGTGCCGTAGTAGCCTGCTCATAATGAAATTTCAGCGTGTAGGTTTTTTGTCCTGACTGGGCAACCATCGGAAGGGTAAATGTACATAGAACCGACATGGTGCAAATCAAGAAAACGAGTGACGACTTTTTCATTTCCTGCCTCCTTAGAGCCTATATTTAATTTGTTCAAACCTTTGCCCGGCATGGATAGATCACTTCACCATCATTTATCGACCATGCCCAGCAATCGAGACATATCCATATATTTGGGCCGCATTTCCACTTCTTCTTTAAGGAAATGGCGCATGGGAATACCCCAGTTGTTTTTCTCCAACACCTTGATGCCGGCCATAAAATCGGGAAGCATATCGGGCACAAGGCTGAAGAACAGTTCATCGTCCTGGGCCATGCCCACCTGTCGGTCACCCCGGCAGGGGACGGCGATGTGACAGCTCTGGTTCTGAATGGCCGGTACGATCGCGTAGACGCACCCTGCATGCCCGGATAACTGGCAATTGATATCCCGGCCATCGATCCAGTTTTTTACAATCATCATCTGGCTGGTCATCATGCCATTGATGTGCATGACGATAACATCGGGCATAAAGGAGCAGTCATGGATCGGCGACATGACCAGGCCTTGCTGGCGCCCCTGTTCAAGGTGGGGCATGTTGCGGCACCAGCGGGCAGCGGCCTGCTCATCACGGACACTGTCCGGATAACGATGGTAGCCCGATAAAAATTTGGGTGAACGCTCCCCAAAACCGAGCCCGATCACCGGTTCGAAGCACCAGTGGTCTTCGAGAAACATGGCAACAGTGTCTCCCTGGCGTTGAACCATGGAAAATGCCTGGCAAAGGTTGATTTTTTTGCCCAGGTCCCTTAAGGGCCGGATCATACCAGAGGGAGTGTCGCTTTCCTTTTCCACTAGTTTAAAGGCGATGGGATGTACGCGCATCCGCAACCAGGATTCGAGCTGCGCACCCATTTGATTAACTTCTGCAAGAGTGATCATTGATAAACCTTTTCAGGTCGATGGTTGTGGTTGAATTACTATAACGTGTGCTATCCGAGCAGTTCTAAATATGCCTCATTGCGTTTGGCCGCTCCCCTCAAGTGGTCGATCATGATTTCTTTCAACTTGCCGGCATCACGGGTTTTCAAAGTGTCGACAATTTTTTTGTGGCCTGTCAGGGCTTCTTGCATTCCGTCCGGTTTTCTTGATGCCGTGGCTCGAAGCAGGCAGGCAATATCGTTCAAGCTGGACATTGCCCGGAAAAAATTTTTGGAATGGGCGGCCTTGTAGAGCAATTCATGAAAATGGGTATCATATAAAACGAGATTTCGATGATCGTCTGAGTCTGAATATGCTGTGGCTTCAGCCACATTGTTTTCCAGCGCTTGGATTTCATCGTCGGTGATATTGGCTGCAATCAGCGGGGCGGCATAGGCATCCAGCACTTCACGCATATTATAATAATCTGTAACTTCATCCGATTGTAGCCGTCTGACAACAAACCCCAGTCGGTTTTGGTTTTCAACCAGGTTTTCCTGTTCAAGAATCAGCAGCGCTTCACGAACTGGCGTGCGGCTCATTTGCATGGTTTCGGCGAGATCTTTCTCGAATATTTTTTCGCCTTGAACCAGATCCCGCAAAAGGATCATGTTTTTAATTTTCTTGTAAGCCTTGATTTTTAAGCTGTCGCCTTTGAATCTTCTCATTTCAGCTTACCGCCACATTTGGGGAAACAATTTGGGTTGTATTATAATATACTCGATGATATATCATCCAATATATCTTAATATCGATCTTGTCAAAGCTTTTTTTGAGACACGGGACTGCAGGCAAGGAGTGGCTCGCTGAACGTATGGAAAAAATATATACTTTCAATGGATTGAGCCAAAATTGATTGTATATTCGGGTCGGCTGTGCGTCATGTTGTTTACCCTCCGGCTTTTGCAACGTCAGGGTGAACGTGGCACGCCGGGGGAGTCGGCCCGGAAAAGGTGAAAACGATGAGAATAATAATTGTTGGCGCAGGTGCTATGGGTGGCCTGTTCGGCGGTTTGCTGAAAAGGGCTGGAAATGATGTCGTTCTGGTCGATTCTTGGAAAGCGCATGTGGATGCCATCAACCACAACGGCCTGCTTTTGGAAAGAGACAGACAGCGGTTGACCGTGCCGATTCCCGCTATGCTTCCCGAAGACGCTGATGGGGCAGCCGAATTGGTGATTGTATTTACAAAGTCTTTCAGCACGAAGGCGGCCGTTTCCGCAATCAAAGGTGTAATTGCCGAAAAGACCTGGGTATTGACTCTGCAGAACGGCATCGGGCATGTCGATGTCATCCAGCAATTCATACCATGCGACCGTATTGTATACGGCGTCACGACCTACCCGAGCGACCTGGCCGGACCCGGCCATATCAGAAGCGAGGGAGAGGGTACAGTTAAATTGATGTCGGTCAGCGGTGAGCGAGGGCCGATGGTCCAGGCCATTGACGAGACGTTCAACAGGGCCGGCATTTGCTGTGAAATTGACCCGGATGTGTTGGTGGCGATATGGGAAAAGCTGGCTTTCAATTCGGTAATGAATGCCCTCACCGCCGTTATGGGGCTGACGGTTGGCCAGGTGGGAGAGGCAAACGAGGGCAGGAAACTGGCCGAACAAATTGTCGACGAAGTAATCAGCGTTGCCCACTGGGAGAACATATCCGTAGACAAAGTTCGGATCATGTCCATGATTTCCATGGCTTTTGAACAGCATCGGGAACACCGACCATCCATGTTCCAGGATGTCCTTGCGAAGAAAAAGACCGAAATCGACTCGATAAACGGTGCCGTGATTCGGGAAGCCGATAAACTTGGTTTGCAATTGCCCGTCAATGAAACCGTCTTCCGGATGGTCAAAACGATCGAGAAAGCATACTTATCAATAAAGTAGTTTTGATATTTTTATGCCGCCGGGCAGGAAAAGAAATATACGATCCATTGAAGTCGTTATCAAATAAGAGGCTGGACATTATCATTACAGAAATATGTGGCTTGCTTAGCCAAGACAACGGGATTGAGTAGGACGCTCCTTACGTCGCGCCTCTCATGCCAAGCGTTCTTCTTGGAGGTTGAGCTGTTGAATATTCTTCTACAGAAGTACATTTTACATAGTGTAGGCCTGACACTAATGCTTTTTATAGTACTATCAATGACAATTGCCACATCCCAGGCACTCGAGTCTGGAGATCCATTTGGTTCTCCTCCGAAGGGGACCTCTCCTAACTGTGGGCCTGAGAAACGCCTTAGGTTAGACATCATCGTATCTTCAAAGGCTAAGTTTATTGAGATCCTTCGCAACATAGAAAGCTATGTCAGAGATCATGAAATCAGACAATGGCTAAAGTTCGATAGCTTTAAGAAATTAGGCAGTACAGAGGTCGACTGGAACGCACTTGAAGAGGCGACTATGATCTCTACTGTCGCCGACAGAACCATTTATTCGGTAGACTACACACCTCATGGTTGTTCTCCAAGCCAAAAATTTACCATCAAAATAGCCAATGATGGCCACTTGTCGCTTTACGGCTGCTGCGGCAAATAGAGGTCAAAAATTTGTGATAAGACTATTTTCTGAGCAGACGAGTTTTCATTTCCAATGTTTATCCGATCTATCGTGCTGTAAAAATAGAAAGAATGAGATGGATGTCACAAGTTTTATCAAAGTGGGGATCGGCATGCAATAATGACCCGCCTTTCAGATGAATCGGCGTCCAACACAACCTCTATAAATTCTCCCTAATATAACACTTATATGATTCCATATCTGTGAGGAGGGCCAAAATTGAACGCCGGTAGCGGGTCAAATTTGGATGCCGATTCACAGTTGCGCCGCCATAGAGCTATCGAAACGTTTTGATATAATACAATTGTATCGTATCAAAACACCCTGCCACATTTAAATATAAACCCTTCCCAAAAAAATATTGGAACAACAGACTGTATATACGTATCAATTTGGACGTATGATTTTAAAGTCGTAATTGTGGTACCGTCTTTGCTTCTATGAAGAGATAGACTTGATCTGCAACATTTGAAATCTAACTATTAAGAATTTTCATGACTTTCGTAATCATTTTAAATCGACAGGGAGTAAGACAAACAACGTAAAGCCATAGCTGGCGATCAATCGAAAGTCGCATTAGAACACTTAATAAGATTACGTTCCATTCATGTTCTCGTTGAAGCTATATTTCAACATTTGGGTAATGATTTTATCAAGGGAAAGATGGCGAAAATACTAGAATATCAGGGAAAACAGCTTCTTGAAAAAGCCGGCATTCGGGTTCCAACAGGAGGAATTGCATCGACTCCTCGCGAGGCAAAAGGCATCGCTGAAAAAATCGGAAACCCTGTAGTTGTTAAAGCGCAGGTGCTGGCATCCGGCAGGTTACAGGCGGGTGGCATTCGCTTTGCCAATACACCAGAGGAAGCGGCTGCAGTCACCGAAGCAATGATAGGTAAAAACATAAAAGACTTATATGTCGAATTGGTATTGATCGAAGAAATGATCGATGTGATTCACGAATATTATGCAGGTGTTATCATCGACAGTTCGGTCGACGTCAAAGCCCCAGTACTGGTTTTCAGTAACAAAGGCGGCAACGGAATAGAGCAGATCGCGGTTCATGGCCCGGAACAATTTTTTAAACACACTGTCGACCCGCTTGTCGGACTTGAAGCCCAAGCTGTCTATTCGATACTGGAAAAAACCGGGATCACTGCCCAGGCGCAACAGAAAATCTGTGATATGCTTTGCAGACTATACCAGTTTTTCAAACAGACCGATGCATCCAATGCGGAAATAGATCCGCTTGTAATGTCTAAAACCGGACATCTCTACGCTGCAGACTGTCGTGTAACAATAGATGACAACGCTGTCTTTAGGCATCCGGAATTTGAAATCAAAATTCCAATAGACATGCTTCGACAGGCTACTGAACTCGAAAAACTAGTATGGGATCAAATCAAAAAAAGCGACTGCCGCGGCAACGGCTATTTTGCACAAATAACGACAACATTCGAACCGGGGGAAATTTTTGTCGGTTTTCACGGTATTGGCGGCGGTGGCGCCATGTTGGGTGCAGCGGCACTGATCAACCGGGGGATCAAGCTTGCCAATTATGCCGACACCAGCGGCGACCCGCATGCAACCAAAATTTACAAAATCATCAAGTCTATATTCTCCCAACCAATCTCAGCATATATAGTGATTGGCGCCTGCCTGGCAAACCAAGAGCAATGGTATCATGCTTTTGCCATCGTCAAAGCGTTGCGTGAAGAGCTTAAAAACCGACCAGGTTTCCCGGTAGTGATTCTTTTGGCCGGCAACAAAGAAGCTGAGGCAATGCGGATCATCCGGGATGGCTTGGAGGACCTTAATCTGAGAATAGAACTATATGGTCGTGATTTCATTTATAACTCGGACTATATCGGCGAACGGCTTGAAGTCCTTATGACTGAATACTTGAAAGAGATCTCGAATAAACACGGCCAAAAACAGAGAATTTGCAATCAGTGAGCGAAAACAGACTCATCTTTAGAACGCGATGCGCAATCACTACTATCGATTACGGAAAGTGTGAGCCGGCACAGGCAAAAACGCTCAACCCTATATGTGGTTTTGCCTGCGTCAAAGCGGATCGAATGTACGATCGCAATATTCTTAAAATTGAAGCACATCGTCCAATGTTGGCAAACACACCGGCAGACACCGAAAAAAAATCAAATGAATCCCTCTCTTGGGAATACGCCTGCAGGGTTGCAGGCAGAGATGCAATCAAGACAACGGTAGATTTTCCCGGCATAAAAGAATTTCGCAAAAAAATAAGATAGGAAATTCAAATAGGAATTAAACTTGTCTATTCTCATCCAACGCGGAACGAAAGTGATGATACAGGGAATTATAGGGCCAAGCGGCGAGCGCATGGCAAAAAACATGATCGAAACGAAAGCGAATATCGTTGCCGCAGTCACGCCAGGGCAACCGGGACAAAGATTTTTGGACATCCCTGTCTACAACACCGTGGCTGAGGCGTGGAGAAAGCAAGGTCCTATAGATTCGACAGTCATATTAGCGCCTGCGTCCGAAGCCAAAAAGGCGCTAATTGAGGCGCTGACAGTCGATCTAAAAACCATCTTAATGCAAGTTGAAAAAATGCCTCTCCACGATGCCATAGAATGCGTGGCCCGATGCAAAAAAGCTGAAGTCCGGCTGCTGGGACCAGGATCTGCCGGATTGGTATCCCCGCAAAGGGGCTCCTTGGGGACGTTTGGGGCTCCTGAAGAGCTTTCGAAGCTGACCTTTCAACCCGGAAGGATTGGTGTGATTTCAAGGAGCAGAGGACAGACAACAACGCTTGCTTACAATGTCTGCAAAGCGGGCTACGGGATAAGCACAGCCATCCACCTTGGCTCTGAGCAGATTTTAGGCACCACGTTTTCAGAATTGCTGCAGCTGTTTGAGAAAGATGATGAAACCGACGGGGTTGTCTATTACGGAGAAATCGGCAGCATACTGGAGGAGGAGGCCGCGCAGCTTATTGAAGACGGCATGTATACGAAGCCTTTGATTGTATACATTGCAGGAAAAGGTTTGCCGAAAGGTATACGATTCTCTCATGCCAGCGCTATTGTGGAAGGAGAAAACAGAACAGCGGAGAAAAAAACAAAGGTGCTAAAAAAAGCTGGTGCTCATGTTCTAGAGAGGCCGGAAGATCTCAGTCTGGCATTGAAATGCGTCTTCAAAAATTCGTTAAACGACTCTTTGAGCAATAAACCTGAATAAAAATAGAGGAAAAAACGTCATGCGTGAATTTCGTATTTGGAGATCTTTGCTGTTTACCCCGGCCAATAACTGGAAAATGCTTAATAAAGCCACTACCGAAGACCAGGATGGTGTTTTAATCGATCTCGAAGATGCCTGCCCATTCGCAGAACTGGAAACCGGGCGCGTGTTTGCCAGGGATATCGCACCGATATTGAAAGACAGTGGAACTGATGTGCTGGTCCGTGTTAATGCACTGTCAACAGGGGTTGCGGAACAGGACCTGTCCGTTGTGATTAGTAAACATATTGACGGCATCATGTTGCCAAAGACTGAAACAGCCGAAGATATTATTCAATTAAAAAATATGATAAAAAAGGAGGAAATGCAAAAAAATATTAAAAATAAAATTGAAATACTTCCCCTGATAGAATCTCCCAAAGGGATCATTAATTTAAAAGAGATTAGTATGGCCAGCGATAGAGTATCTGCTCTTGGCTTCGGAGCTGGAGATTTTATGAGAGAAATGGGAGAAGGTTTTACCATTACCACGATGAGTCCGGAGGAATATTTTTCTGTCCTTCTGTATGCAAGATCCACCGTTGCCACGGTTGCCTGCGCTGCAGGGATACCTGCCATTGATACGCCTTTCTTGGGTGTTTTGACCGACACCGCAGGTTTGGAACAAGAGGCTTCCAAGGTTAAAAGGCTTGGATTTAAGGGCAAAATGGTAACACACCCACGACAGATTAAAAGTGTCAACATGGTTTTTTCGCCATCTGAAGATGAAGTGGCATTCAGCAACAGAATGGTTGAGGCTTATAGGTCCGCTGAAGCTGAAGGCCGAGGTGCAGCGGTGCTGGACGGTAGAATGATAGATGTTGCGATGTACCGAATGGCAATAGATGTTCTTAATAAAGCGAAAAAACTGAATAAAAAAATTGGCCTCAGCAAAAAAAAAGGAAAACGTCCAATGTGGACTCCCGGGTACTGATGTTCATAAAGAACCCGAAGATACCTGAAATGCTTTTGACCGCATCTGCATAAAGAGCTGATGGTTGAATATAACGGAGCAAAATATGATCGATATTTACGCCAAAGATCGTTTTTGAGCACGAAGGCTCCTGCTATAGGATGGTTGGCCTTGCGAGGGATCTTTCCGGAATTAAAAATCGTGACGGGCTATTACGTTTTCGCTTCACGGCCCTGAGCCATCTGCCCGCCTTCGGTATTATTTGCGCCAGTGGCGGGCGGTTTTCAAAGGGTTTGATCGGTGAAAACCATGAGGTCTGGTTCACACTTCGGACAATATATGATAAAAAAACGGCACTGTTAATCTTTTATAAAATTTTCTACTTTATGCTTGAGAGTCGCTAAAAGATTTCCGATATTTCCTACAATTTCATCAACCACGTTGCCGGCACTTTTTATTTCATTGATAAGTCCGGCAACCTGCCCGCAGCATATTTCTGAGTCATCTGCCCTGCCAAGGTATTGAGAATGATACTGGGAACAGCCTTTATGGAAATCAGACAATTCTTCGCTGCTTGCGCCGTTTTGCTTCAATTTTAAATATGCTGTAGTGAAATCATTTATAAGATCCCTGGCGAGCATATGGTTTTTTGGCACCGATACAGTGCATACTTCTTTTTTATCAACAATGGCCTTTTTGACGTTGTTGTGGCTTTGCGACTCTCTGGTAGCCATAAAACGTGTTCCCATGTAAATACCATCTGCACCCAATGCCATAACCGCCAAAACGCTGCGTGCGTCGCCAATGCCACCGCCGGCAATGACAGGCACACGGACAACATCGGCAACCATCGGCGTCAACGTCATGGTGGTCAACTCCGTGTGCCCTTTGTGTCCTCCTGCTTCAAATCCTTCGCAAATCACGGCATCCACGCCAGCTGCCTCAGCTTTCTGTCCGTGTCTTGGAGTAGAAATAGCGTGAAGAACTTTAATACCGGCAGCTTTAAGCGCATCGGTATAAGTATCGGGCCTGCCAACCGACACGATCGCTACAGGCACAGCCTCTTCGATCAGTATCTCCACTATCTTTTTTGAAAACCGCATTGCTTCGCCAACACCGATAACAATATTGACGGCAAAAGGCGACTGAGTGAGGGCGCGAACTTTTTTTATTTCATTTCGCATCCTTTCACCGGTCAGTTCAACGTCCAACGAAATAGAGTCAGCACCAGTATTAGGTCCAAGGGTCCCAAGTCCACCGGCATTCGATACGGCAGCTGCGAGATCGGCACCGCTAACCCAGTTCATAGGCGCCTGAATGATGGGATACCTGATTCCTAAAAGGTCACAAATACGGTTTCGGCCCATCTTAATTTTATCCTTTCATCAAATAGATATAGGTATATAAGAATGCTATTATGTTTCCAATGTCCCGTATGCCGGTAGTTTGCCATCATCATAACCGAGGCGTTTAATTAGAATTGTTCGCCGGAATGATATCACCAAAATATTGTTTTGGTTGTAACCGCGCGTTTCGAACTTAAGGATACCTGCATCCGGTTTGGATTTGGATTTGCGCGTTTCAAGTATTTCAGATTCCGCATAAAGTGTATCACCAATGAACACAGGTTTTGGCAGCCTTATATCTTCCCAACCAAGATTGGCAATTGCAGCCTGACTAGTGTCCCATACACTCATTCCGACAACGATAGATAGTGTTAATGTGCTGTTTACAATAGGTTTACCGAACATCTGATCTGCCGCATAATTGTGATCGAAATGAACAGGATGTTTGTTCATGGTCAACAGGGTAAACCAAGTACAATCAGACTCGCTGATTGTTCTTCCGGGCCAGTGTTTATATATATCTCCTATGGAAAATTCATCAAAATATTTTCCGACATAAGGTTGATGGACTGTCATTTTTAACCCTCCTTGGTTTTAAGCGTATTGACGTATTTTTCCGTTAATCAGCCAGCGGCCCTGGTACAGATCGGCAGTCGGTTTAGCAGAAAGATTTAAATGGCTGGTTAAAAGACCAACCCTTAACAAGCAGTCAGGGCAAAGCGTTCGGCATTGGATCAGAATAAATGTCATGCTGGCAAATATGCAATAATTTTGCCAGCTATTTGTAATACCGGAAAATAGGCCTATTGCAGAGTATGCCCATGATTAATCAGCGATCTTATTGAACTATTATTGCCGATAGTTATAAGGGTTTCAGTATGCGGCTTTTTATGAAATCCAGATGGCAGGGCGATTAGCTGTCCCACTTCTTCAATTTTTGGTTTAGATATTGATTGTATCAAAATATTACAAATGTATAAATATGATACGACAATTGATGCGAAATTAAAAAAGAGTTTTTATTAAGGTTATCTAACATAATGTAATTATAACATTATTTGTAATTTTCCGTTTTGCTTCACACTTGGCATCACGCTTGCTTCATTACAATAATCACCGATCATTCATGCAAACAAGAAATGCTTTTTAACCGAATAGTTTTAGAATCAAAACTGTTTAAGCTGATTTGCATCATGCTAAAATTCAAAGAGGAGAAATTAAATGGGTATATTTGAATTATCCCCGGAACAAGAACATTTACTGTCGATGATCCGTGAGTTCACCAAAAGAGATATCAAACCGGTTGCTCGTGAACTCGAGCACAAGGATGAATACCCCTTTGAGATCGTTGAGCGCATGAAAGAACTCGGTCTCTTCGGTCTATTGATTCCCGAAGAATATGGTGGCGCAGGTGTCGATTTGACCACCTATGCGCTTGTCGTTGAGGAGATTACACGTGTTTGGATGAGTATTGCCGGCATCATGAATAGCCATTTGATCATGGCATACATTGTAGCCAACTATGGGACACAGGAGCAGAAAGAATATTTTTTACCCGATTTTGCTACCGGAGAAAAAAGGGGCGGTGTTGCTTTGACAGAACCCAACGCCGGCACGGATTTGCAAAGCATCGAAACAACTGCGGTCAGAGATGGCGATCACTACATCGTCAACGGGTCAAAAATGTTCATCACCAACGCTCGTCATGGAAACACCTTCGCGCTGCTTGTAAAAACCGATAAAAATATCCAGCCCCGACATAAAGGCATCAGTTTGTTTATTGCCGAAAAAGGCCCGGGATTCAATGTTGTCCGGGATTTGGATAAGCTGGGATATAAAGGCCTGAAAACCTGTGAGTTGAGTTTCGAAGACTATCGTGTTCCGGCTGCAAATCTGGTCGGGGGTGAGGAAGGCAAAGGATTTTACCACCTTCTCAGTGCCATGGAGGTTGGACGTATCAACGTTGCAGCCAGAGGTTTGGGGATAGCCCGAGCCGCCTTCGAAGATGCCATTGCCTATAGCCAGCAACGAGTCCAGTTCGGCAAACCGATTTGTAAACACCAAGCCATTCAATTGAAGCTGGCCGACATGGCAACCAGGATTGAAGCATCCAAATTGCTGGTCATCAACGCTGCTGCCAAAAAGGACCAAGGAGAACGAGCAGATCTGGAAGCCGGCATGGCAAAGCTTTTTGCTACTGAAACAGGTCTATATTGCAGCACCGAAGCAATGCGAATACATGGTGGGTACGGTTATATCAATGAATTCGATGTTGAACGGTATTACCGGGATGCCCCCTTGATGATACTTGGCGAAGGTACCAACGAACTGCAGCGACTGATAATTGCCAAACAACTTCTCAAAGATTATCAAATCTAATGCAGAAATGGGAAGGAGGCTACCATGCTACCATTGCACGGACTAAGGGTATTGGCCCTTTCTACATACGGAGCTGGGCCATTTGGCACACTGCATTTGGCCGATTTAGGAGCAGAGGTTATCAAAATTGAAGATCCTATTACCACAGGTGACATTTCGAGATATGTGGTTCCACATGCAATTGAGAAGGATAGCCTTTTTTATCAAACTTTTAACCGGAACAAAAAAAGCCTTACGCTTAATCTTCGTATACCTGAAGCACAGGATCTTTTTCGGGAACTCGTCAAGATATCTGATGTGGTCTTTAGCAACATGCGTGGTGACCAACCCCAAAAAAGAGGATTGACTTACGATGCCCTCAAAGAGATCAATCCTAAAATCGTATGTGTATCGCTTTCTGGATTTGGCATGAGTGGACCAAGGATGAAGGAGCCGGGTTACGACTATATTATCCAAGGTCTTACCGGCTGGATGGATCTCACCGGAGATCCGGAAGGTCCACCAACCAAATCCGGCCTTTCAATGGTAGATTACTCAACGGGTATAGTTGCAGCCCTTGCAATAATGATCGGCGTTTATTCAGCTCAACGAACAGGTCATGGCTGCGATATGGACACCAGCCTGTTTGATACGGCTGTATCCATGCTGACCTATCCGGCTGTTTGGCATCTAAACGGTGGCTATAAACCACAGCGTATGGAGGACTCTGCGCATCCGACTATCGTGCCTTCACAGAATTTTAAAACAAAGGATGGGTACATGGTGTTGATGTGCCAGAAGGATAATTTCTGGTTTAATCTCTGTAAGGCATTGGAACGAAAGGATTTGGCCGAAGATGATCGATTCAAAACACTGAAGGGGCGATATGAAAACAAGAGTGTCCTATTGCCGCTGCTTAAAGAAATATTTGTTAAAAAAACAACCGCTGCATGGATCGCGTTGTTGACCGAAAATAATGTGCCCTGTGGTCCGGTCAACACCTTCGAAGACGTCTTCAAAGAACCGCATCTATCCGCCAGAAATTTGATCTTAGATGTGGATCATCCGAAATTCGGCAAGATCAAAGAATTGGCCTGTCCTATAAGGGTACTTGGGGAAGGACAAAAATCAGAACCGGCGGCGTTTTATGGGGCCAATACTGAAGAAATCCTGAAAGAATATCTCGGCTACGCGGATGATAAGATCGAGCTGTTGAAATCTCTCGGCGCCGTATGATTAATTATATCGATAAAAGAGGATGGCTATATGAAAATTGCAGTCTGTGTAAAGCAAATTCTCGATCCTGAGCTTCCGCCGAGTGCATTTGAAATTGACAAAACCCTTCAGCAGGCCAAAACCGGAAATAAGGCGCAGGTCTTGGACCCATACAGCGGTAATGCCCTGGAGTTAGCGCTGCAACTCAAAGACAAACGACCTGATGTGAAAGTAACGGCATTGACTTTTGGAAACAGCAAGGCCGAAGACGTCCTGCGCAAATGCCTCGGTGTCCTGGTCGATGAAGCCATTCATGTTCTTTATGAGCGGATGCTTGTTCCAGACAGCTATGCTACCGCAATGGTTTTGGCGGCTGCGATAGAGCGAACCGGCCCGTACGATTTGATCCTATGCGGAAGGCAAGCTGGCGATTGGGACGCCGGGTTGATAGGCTCGTTGCTTGGAGAAATGCTGTCAATGCCGTCGGTATGTTTCGTTTCAAAACTTGATTTCAGCGATCACGGCATCATGATCGAACGTTATGTTGATGGCGGAACACAGGTACTTGCTTCAGATATGCCGGTTCTGGTGACGGTCACCAATGATGAAACCAATGTCATTCGCATCGCAAAAGTCAAAGATGTCATGAAAGCACACCGGAAACCCATTCTTCGGTTGGAACCGAATCAATTGGATATTCCTGAAGCGGATATTGCTCTTGTAAAGGCGTCTGCAGGAATACAAGACCTTTTTATTCCCGAGCAAGTCAGCAATTGCGAGATCATCGAAGGAGAGGATCCTGGGGAAAAGGTTGAAAAACTTCTTGTGGGTCTTAAGCAGCAGAAATTATTCTAATAAAAGGCAGACGGAGGTAATCTGATGTCTGAGATAGTGGTCTTTTGCAGAATCAAGAACGGCAAGCCGACCCGGAACAGCCTCGAAGGAATCGGGGCAGGGTTCAAGGTGGCTGGCGCGTTGGGAATCTCTGTGGGAGCGATGGTAACCTTCAAGCCAGGTGACGAGGGGGCTTTTGAGGAGCTGATTGCGCATGGAGCTGAAACCGTATACGCGGTTCAAGTTGTTGAAGAAGACAGCCTCTACTCAGAAACTGGTCTATATGCCGCCGAAAAAGTATGTCACGAGGTTAAACCCCGCTTGGTTCTATTGGTGGCCGACACAGATGGAAAGGACGTAGGACCGCGTTTGGCATATAGACTCGGTGCCGGAATTGTGTCTGAATGCATCGATCTGGAAGTAGATGGCACAGACAATGGCGTCTATGGCCTTAAACCTGTCTACGGTGGTAAAGCCCTTGCCAGGATTGCGGCCAGGAAAATCCAGGTTTTTACATTGAGAGAGCACGCTTTCGAGGCCTTGGAAAAAGACACGGGCCGAAAAGGAGAGGTTAAAAAAATCGATGTCGGGTTGCGTCCTGAAGCACAAAACATACGCCAGATTGACTTTATTGAGGAAGAGCATGCCGGAATTAAACTTGAAGAGGCTGATATTGTCGTTTCCGGCGGACGGGGTGTAGGCGGTAAAAACCAATTCCAGAAAATAGAGGAACTTTCTAAAATTTTCAAGGGGGCACCTGCTGCAAGTAGGGCTGCTGTAGATGCCGGATGGGCACCGGTGTCATACCAGGTTGGGCAAACAGGTAAAATTATAGCGCCTAATCTTTACTTGGCGATTGGGATTTCAGGAGCTAGTCAGCATCTTGCCGGCATTTCCGGCAGCAAATGCATTGTCGCGATCAACAAGGATCCGGATGCACCGATATTCCGGTCCGCCCAATACGGCATCGTTGAAGAGTATCAAAAAATATTGCCGATTCTTAAAGAACGTATCAAAGCGATGCTCGTCTAACCATGGAATAAGGGTAAGGTAAAATCAATGGTTCCCGGTAGAGAAATTTACTGGAATATTTCAGGTTATCTTTTTCAGTATCTGTTTTTAGGATGCTCGCTGGCTATTTGTACATATGGTTTTTGGAGACGTTATCGAAAATGGCGGGCCGGCACGCCATCAAATCGATCAGGAGCTGTTAAGAAACGGATTGTAACCGTTGCGAAGCAGATGATATCGCATAGTCGTATATTCGGTTATCCCTTCACCGGTATTTTCCACTATTCCCTGGTCATGGCCTTTTTTGTTCTATTCTTAGGAACAACGGCGGTATTTTTCGAGGCTGATTTCGGGATTCAAATACTTTCAGGAAAATTTTACCTTTATTTTCAATCCCTGGCGCTAGATACAGCCGGGTTCGTTGCGCTGATCGGAATTGGATCAGCCGTTTTTCAGCGGTTTGTCCTAAAACCAAAGCGTTACCAAAATATGTCCGCTGGCGTAACGACACTAATCGGCCTGTTTGTTCTCCTGTTATCTGGTTTTTTGGTGGAAGGGTTGAGAATATCGGCAACAGCAGATCCTTGGGGGAGATGGTCTTTTTTGGGATACGCTGTTAGCCTGCCGATGACCGGTATCGATATAGCGACACTAAAAGGGCTACATCAATTTTTCTGGTGGTTTCATCTGGGCGTTGCTTTTGGCCTCATAGCATACTTACCTTTTTCAAAGCTAAAGCACATTATTTTGGGGCCGTTGAATATATATTTACAGCGGTTAGGGCCCAAAGGAATAACTGTCGACCCAATAGACATAGAAAATGCCGAAAAGCTGGGCACTGAATCAATAGCGGATTTTTCATGGAAGCAACTTCTTGATCTGGATGCCTGCACAGAGTGCGGAAGATGTACGGATTTCTGTCCGGTAAGCTTGTCCCGGCAGCCGTTTTCTCCAAGGAATGTTATTGTGGAACTGCGAAACAGTTTTGATCGCAGTTTTATAAAAAATAGAACAGTGAAAAACCAGGAAGCTAAAACACCGTTGGTACTGGAAACCATTGGTAGCGAGACAATTTGGCTTTGCCGAACGTGCCGCGCCTGCATGGAAGAATGCCCCGTGTTCATCGAACACATTCCGAAATTTATCGAACCGCGGCGGTATGAAGTCATGGAAAATGCGAATTTCCCAAAATCCCTGCATGATCCCATCGAGAGTCTTGAGTCACGGCGACACGCTTATAGGGGGACCCCTTTATCACGCTCTGATTGGTTTAAGTCTTTGAATATTCCGGTGATCGATAAGACGACAGATGTTGAATTGCTCTACTGGGTCGGCTGTACCACAGCCCTGAATGAGGATAACTGGTCGATCGCCAGGAGCGTGTCAAGTTTACTCGCCCGGGCGGGGATTTCATTTGCCGTTCTCGGCGATGAAGAAATCTGCTGTGGTGAACCGGCCCGCAGGATCGGTAACGAATATCTCTTTGAAACCGTCGCTCGCGAAAACATCGCCATTTTAGATCAATACCGATTCAGGGCCATCATCACAGCATGTCCTCATTGCTTTAATATGCTGCGAAATGAATACCAGGATTTCCAGAGTGTTTACACTGTTTATCACCATTCTGAATATTTATGGTACCTGATAAGCAGCGGCAAGTTGAAAATCGAACAGCCGCTGCATAAAACCATTACCTACCAGGACCCCTGTTATTTGGGACGCTACAACGGTATTTACGACAAGCCCAGGGGAATCATCACAAAGGCTAACACCATACCTCCATTTGAAATGAAACGATCAAAAAAGAGAAGTTTCTGTTGTGGCGGAGGTGGCGGGGGTGCTTGGCTGGGCGATGAAAATGTTCCGGTTGAAAATCGGGTAAACATTCAAAGAGCTCATCAGGTAGCAGCGACCGGAACTGAGGTTTTAGCAACGGCATGTCCTTTTTGCATGATGATGTTACGAGACGGTATTAAAACCATATCCGAATCGGGCAAACCGGAAGTGTCCGATATATCGGAAATATTACATTCCGCATGTAGGAGACAATAATGACCTTTAGCTGTACCAAATGCAAAGTGGTTCGGAAAATATGTCGGTCTCCCGAAGGAAAAGGGCCTTTAAACTGTCCCACCGTGAATGAACAGGCCATCATTGAACAAGCCATGAACGAATATGGCAAACCTGAAATTCAGAAATTCGCCAGAATGGCATCTGTGCAGGAGGGCGAATGTTATGCCAACAGAGATAAAAAGCCCTATATACTCCATCCTGTAAAACCCAGAATTTTAGAAATCTGTGAATTTGCGCAGAAAATGAATTTCAAGAAACTTGGATTGGCATTTTGCGGGGGCCTGACGCATGAAGCTGGAATCGTTGTCGACATTTTTGAGAAGTATGATTTTCAGGTTACAAACGTGAGTTGCAAGATCGGAGGTATTGCAAAGGAAAAAATCGGAGTCAAGGACAAAGAAAAAATAAATATCGGGAGCCATGAATCCATGTGTAACCCAGTCGGCCAGGCCATGGTGCTAAACCGGGCCGAAACCGAATTTAATGTCTTGCTGGGATTATGCGTTGGACACGATTCACTGTTTTTAAAATACGCCCAAGCCCCTTCAACTATATTAGCTGTCAAGGACCGGGTAACCGGGCACAATCCTCTGGCGGCTGTTTATACCGCCAATTCCTACTACGCCCGACTAAAAGGGCTGGAATTTGGCAGCGATGAGGAGATGAAAGCTCGGTTGATTGCCAGGAAATAACCGAATCGAATATTCGAAACATGTTTAATTTAAGATAACAACTTGTTAAAACAATAACGCTACATGACAGAGTTTTATAAAACGAATTCACAACAAATTTAATTACTTATGATGATTAGGTATTTGCGAAACCGCAGCAGAAAAAATCAAAAACAGGTTCGGCGCAGCAGGAATATAATACAATGTATAGATATTTGCCGATGTATCGGCAGTTTTACTGGGTATTTAGTCGATTTTGAAAAACCCGATATTCAGGCGGCCATTTAAATTTTCTGTGCTGCCAGAAACGCTCTCTGACAATTAAATGACCACGCAAAAATAAAGCGTAAAAACTCGGCCAGCCCGTTGAGCAGCTTGGCAAAGTTCATTCCGGCTGCACTGAGGATGGCATTGACGCAATCGCTATCTTTGCCATTTAATTGGTTGCGATCCATACGATGTTCTCGCTTCAAACGGCCGATTTCTGCCTCAATGGGGTAGCTCACCGTTTCATCCAGTGCACATGCTCTTGACTGTTCGACCCCGGCTCCTTTTATCCATATGGACCAGTATGCCACCTTGGCAGCCGTGACTGCGATACCCCATATCCACAAAGACATGATCCGGTTTTTGGGTGATTCGTTCCACTTGTTTTAAAACATCGGTCAATTATGGCCATCATATGGGTTGCCGTGTTTGGCCGTGGCGCCAACGAGCGAACCACCTTTTGATGTGGCCCACAGACCCTGCTGCCAAACGCATAACGTTTGTGGGCTTTGCTGATGCATTCAACCTCTGGAGCATGAACACTGTTCACTTCGTTCTTATCGTGATGTTGCTGTTCGTTGATCTTGGTGCTGATATCCGACAATCGATCCAGCTTTTGATCTGGCTCAGGGCACTTTCTTTCAATATCGCGAATAACTCTTCCCAATTAAGTTTTTAACTTGCGAGTGAATTTTTTTGCCCGTTTCATTTGGCCGGCATGAGCATAGCGACTTTGCTGGGAAAAAAGTTACTGCGACTTCCGATTGTAGTTTTGCCGGATGCCGATATCCTGCTTTTTGGCTTAATCCATCAGTCGATGTCTGGCTCGATCATACAACCTTGAATCGGTAGGAAAGCGAACCTCTTTTTCTTGAACGGTGGTATCCGCGTTGATCCGTTTGAGCATAAAAACTCTGACTGCTTTTAACTTCAATCCGGCTTCAATGGTTTCATGCAAAAGCTGTTGTGCATCGGCATCACCGATTCGCTTTCGCCATCGAGACATGCTCAAAGGATGGATCGGTACTTTATGCTCAAAGTACTTCATACCGGAAAAATGCTGCCAATAAAGATTTTCTACCCAAGCTGTAACAACATCGTCATCACTGAGGTTATGGGTGTATTTGAGATAGTGCAGCGCCACCATAAATCTGGTGCTGATTGCTGATCGTTCATTGCCTGGGCAGAAAGTTGAGCCAAATACTTATTCTGATCGATACCAGTGCACTACCTTTGCAGGCTTTGCCAGGTAATGGCCAGGATCGATAATTTCGATCAGCTCTGTCCAGAACAGTTCCTTTTGCCTATTTTTTAGGGCTGATTTGCGTGGTTTCATGTGATAAAATTTGAAGGATAAGTGGGTCATTAATGCCAAAATCATGCAAATTTTATATCCTATTTTGATTGTATTTACCAATAATTAAAGATTGTTAGAACTTTTTCAGGACTGACTATTTTCGGCTGGGAACGTCAACAACTGAAAGGGTAAAACGCTAGAGACAGAAATTGAAGTGGTTTACTGACACAATAAACAAAAGACGGGACAATTACCGGCACAGCAATGTCGGATTTGGCTACATAACACAGGGGTTAAATCCGAAACACCTGTTAGGAGAATAGTTATGGTCATTGGTATCTTTTTAATCATTCTGTTTCTGTTGTTATTCAGTGGTATTCACATCGCAGTTGCATTAGGCCTGACGGCAACGGTGCTGCTCTTCATTTTCGAAGGGATGCCCATATCCGTAATCTCCCAAAACGCCTTTGTTTCGGTAAACAGCTACGCCCTGGCGGCGATTCCTTTTTTTATTTTAGCCGGTGATGTAGTGCTGGAAGGAAAACTTGCGGACCGGCTCCTTGATTTTGCCGGGCTATTCTTGCGGCGGGTACAGGCCGGACTGGCAATGGCGGTGGTTGTTTCGAGCGTATTTTTTGCAGCGGTTTCCGGTTCCAGCGTGGCTTCGGCCGCTGCCTTGGGTCGAAGTGTGATCGAACTGCTGAAAGACGAAGACTATCCCCAACGCTTTATTGCAGGCCTTGTGGCAGCTGGCAGTACCATGGGACTTTTAATTCCTCCCAGCTTAACATTTATTCTGATCGGCAGCATGCAGGGAATTCCCATCGTCGATCTTTTTACTGCTGGAATCTTACCGGGTCTATTCGAAGGGGTGTTGACCATTGCTGCCTGCTATTATTTGTGCAAAAAGCACGGTTGGGGCAAGCCTAAAAAGGGAATCCAGTCGATTACTCTTTTGCGCAAAACCAATAATCATGTCGTTAACTTGGCGAGGGGGAGTTCCGCGAATCCCGATCCATCGGAAAACAAGCAGAATATTTTCTCCCTTTTCCTTTCATCTGCCGGGGTATTGTTAATGCCGCCTTTGATTCTCGGCGGTATTTACCTTGGATTTTTCACGCCGACCGAAGTTGCCGGCGTTGCATTCGGGTATGCACTGCTGCTGGCTACTGTTGTCTACCGAACCATGGCCGTCAAGAAAATTATACCAGTATTAAGACGGGCGCTCCGTCAGTCCGCGATGATATACTTTGTGGTGATCGGCGGCAACCTTGTTGGTTTCATGCTGATCAGTCTGGGCATTACCGACACCATAAATGAAATGGTAGCTGTTTCCGGAATCTCCAAGTGGCAGTTTCTGCTGATCATCAACACCATTCTTTTAATGATGGGAGCAGTTCTGGACGGTATTTCGGTAATTGTCCTAACAGTCCCGATACTTTTTCCGGTTGCCGTATCTTTGGGTATCAATCCGATTCATTTCGCCGTGATCCTCACGGCAAATGTTGAAGTGGCAACCCTTACACCCCCCGTTGGACTGAACCTCTATGTTATGAGCGGAGTAACAGGTCTGCCGGTGGCCGAAGTGGCACGAGGCATCGGGCCGTTCTATGTTGTACAAATATTGGTGCTGCTTACCGCAACCTATGTACCGTGGCTCAGTCTATTTCTCCTGCAATGGATTTAAAGGTATTCTTTTACAAATAAAATGTATGAAACACCAATATCATTCAGAATAACAATCGACTAAGGAGGTATTATGAGAAAAGGTCTATCATTATTGTTTTGGACATTTTTGGTTTCTACTATGTTGGCTCCAAGCGTATTTGCAGCAAAAGATTATAGAATGGTTATTACAAATGAAGTGGCTGTTACTCATTGGAAAACCGGTCTTATGAAGGACCTGGCTAAACTTATTGAAAAACGGTCCGAAGGACGGATCGACGTCAAGTTATACAGCGGCGGGCAACTTTTCACCGACAAGGCGGCGATCAAATCAATCGGTACCGGCGCAGTCCACATGGTTTGGCCAGCCAGCGTCAATCTCGAACCACTTCGATTGGAATACGGCGTGGTCAATTTGCCTTTTGCCATCAACGATGAACTGGTTCTCAACAAGCCTCAGTTTCGCAAAGAACTACTCAGCTTACTCAGCAACATTCTCAACAAGGAAGGCATTAATGTCATGGGCCTTTTGAGGGCCGACGAGCTGGCGTTTGTCTTCAAAGACTATCGCCCCAAAACAGTCGCTGACATGCGAGGCTTAAAAGTCAGGGTTATTGGTGGACAAGTGCTTTTGGATTGGGTCGGCGAATTAGGTGTGACGCCCATTTCTATGCCGGCATCCGAATTTACTACCGCTCTTAGTCAGGGCGTCATCGATGGCATCCAAACCACCAGTGGTGGATGGGCTCGGATGATAGGAGAGCTTGGGGAATATGGGATTGTGGTTCCGGACCTTCTGGTACTGACTTATTCCATTCTGCTGGACAGTAACTGGTTTAGAAGTATTCCAGAGGATCTACAGAAGGTGGTAGTTGATTCCGTAGACGATATCGCGTCTAAACAGTGGCAATATTCCATTGAGCAAAGCGAGAAAGATTATGAAAAAATTACAGGGCAATTCAAGTCAAAAGTCTTCCGGGTTCCGCAAGACCAAGTGCCCGTGTGGTCAGAAAAAGTTCAGGTAACGTATGAACGGTTTGCAGAAAAATTTCCGGAAGTATACAAGAAATATGTTGACCTAAACAAGAATTCAGACAGAATATGGCCACCCAAAAAATAGACGTATGAATATTGAGGATAGGCGTCTTGCCCTCTTTGCTGATGCCAGCGCTTCTGCCACAAGGGCCGGGCGTCTATCCCCAAATTTACAGGTTCCAACTGAAACCAGATTAATGTTAAAGGCCTATTTATGCAAAACGTAATCATGAGAACCCTCAGGTTCATCGAAAGAAAACTGATTCCCGGTATCGCAGTTTGTTTTTTTGGATTTTCGGTCACCTGGATGCTCGTTGAAGCATTGAGTCGCCAAATTTTTGAGCGCTCATTTGCTGTATCAGAAGAATTGATTGTTTTCAGTCTGCTATGGGCAATATTTCTGATATTTCCGGACTCGGGACGGGCTGAATTCCATATTTACGTTGACCTGTTTATTAATAAAGCAAATAAAAAGTTAAAAAGAATTGTCAATGCTATTACAGCTCTGCTAAGCGCTATTTACTGCGCCGTCATATTTATCTCTGCATATGGATTCATTCGCCATCTTTATCGGATGCAGATCATCAGCGAATCACCATTGCAATTACCCCTGTGGGCAATCTATATGGCCATATTAATGGGTGCTGTGTTCATGGCCCTGTTTTATCTGGAACGTGCTGTTTTTTCATTTCGCAACCGCAGGGATTAAACGAATTTTTTCTGAAGTTCTCGACAGCATAACTGCAATCCGCTTAATAATCGGCCAGGTTTTTATAACGGTGGCCACTGAGAGTTCGGCATTTTCTCGAACTGCGCTGGAATTCTTGAAATATCGATTTATGTGCGTACCGCGATTCTCTCTCTGCCGGCAATTATTCTATATGGTTTATCGACGATCTCGAAATGAGGTTGTTTGACGCAGCCAAAAAAGCGTTCAGCATTCCAATTTGAAGATATATTATGACGAATTGGGCAGCATCGGCTGAAAGATGCTGCAACCCTCCCATAATACTTGCCGTTCTATGAATTGATAGGCTCCAATGATATCCATGTATGAATTATTTCCAACCAATGGCCCCGCACCATTAGATGGCAATGGTTCTGAGTGCGCTATCCTGTCCCCGGCCCATCGGTCGTAACGGTGGCCATCTATCTGAAACCTCGATTAAGTTGCGAGTTTGGAAAAAACAGAGTATATTAAACAATATTAGGTGCCTCGTTGCTTATTTTGCTTTTGGAGGTGTTTTGATTGGTTTGCCTTATCCCTTCACGATTGTTTGGCAAAACCGGAACACAAGATATGGGGAATGTAATCCTAAACCGGTTTCACCTTTATCCGGGGATGTAAATTAATCCGGAATGAAGCTGGCAATATATGCGTTGAAGGTGCCCTTGATTTGAAATCATTTCGCTTCGCTTTTCAACAAACTATTGGATACCCTCGCAGCCAGCCAAAGAGGCAAAAATCATGCAAAAAAAGTTTCTTTCCTTTGACCCAGCAGTAGATCAGCCGGAGTTGCTCAGGGCGTGGAAGTATTTTGTCAAGACAGGCAAAATTAATTCCAGCGTAGTTCCAATGGAAATCGCTGCCTCATGGAAAAGAAGCAGACAAGCTGGTGTCGATCCATTCGATTTTCATACAAATTCATATCTGAGGCCTGAAGAGCTCCAACGGAGGGTCAAGAGACAAATCCACCTAATTGAGATTGCACGCCCTATCTTAGAAAGCATTTACAACTCTCTTGAAAAAACACGGTATCTGGTTGTGCTGTACGATACCGAAGGGTATCATCTGCTGCGAATCGGAAAAAGAAAGGATTTCCGGAGATCTTTGCAATTCAAAATTTGGGAGGGGCTTTGTTTTGAAGAACGGTGCGTGGGCACCTCCGGGTTTTCTCTTGCAAAGCATCTGCAAAAAGCCATTCAGATAATCGGATGCGAGCACTACTCCTCCCTGTTACATTATGTAACTGGTTCATACGCACCAATTTTAAACCCAAACAAGCGTGAAATGATCGGAGTTGTGGGGGTCACCGGTGCAAAAACGCCGCCAAACGATCATACCCAGGCGATAGTAATCGCTGCGGCGACTGCTATTGAAAACTTGCTTCGACTCGACAAATCGAGACAAGATCATTTTGTTTTGGCAAAATCTCTCCAGATTGCCATTGACGCACTCGAAGATGGGGTAATTGTTTTCAATAAGGATAATCGCATTGTCGAAATTAACAGTATTGCAAAAAGAATATTTAGATTGACGGATTTCACCGATCTCCATATCTCAGATCTTATGGAATTTGAAGATATCTATCAAGTTGCCGTGCAGTGCCTTGAGTCAAAAAGTCAAGCTCCCAAGGAAATTAATTGTCAAATCGACAGGCGGATGTATCTTGCAAGTATTAAACTACTTCAGAATAACAAGCAGGAGGTTCAGGGCCTTGTCGTGCATTTGAAGAATGTTAAAAAAATCACCCAAATATTTCAAAATATTGCCGGCGAAACACCACACTATAACCTTGGCAATATCGTAGCCTCCAGCAAAGTGATGGCAGATATACTGCAAGTTATCCAGGTTGCATCCAAGACGGATGCCTGCGTGATAATCGAAGGGGAAAGCGGATCAGGCAAGGAGGTGGCGGCACAATGCATTCATAACGAAAGCTCCAGGCAAAACAAGCCATTTGTGGTGATCAACTGCGCCGCTATACCGCACGAGCTATTGGAATCGACTCTTTTCGGACACGAAAAAGGGGCCTTTACCGGAGCCGATACAACACATCTTGGTAAATTTGAAATCGCCGACCAAGGCACCTTGTTTCTTGATGAAATCGGTGAAATGTCTCCAGCAATGCAGGCAAAGATGCTCCGGGCAATTGAAACAGGCACAATCGAGCGTGTGGGCGGAAAAAAGCCCTTTCCTGTCGATGTTCGGATCATTGCTGCGACGAACAGAGATCTTTACAAACTCATCCGAAACAATCAATTCCGAGCAGATCTTTTTTATCGCCTAAATGTTTTTCGTATCTGCCTGCCGCCGTTACGGGAAAGAAAGGACGACATTCCGTTGCTTATTGAAACGTTTTTATATAAATTTGTTCCGGTATTCAAAATTCCCGTACCAAAGGTTAGCAAGTCATATCTCAAAGCTCTTCAGAAGTTTGATTGGCCTGGAAATGTACGTGAATTGAAAAATGCCGTGCAGTATTCCCTGGCTAGACTTTATGATAAAGACGAGTTAACGGCAGACCACTTGAATGGCTTTTTTCCTCCATCAAATGACGAAAACGGGTTAAAGGGTGTGGAGATGAAGGACAACGATCTGTATTCAATCGAAAAACAGGTCATCCTCAGGACGCTTGACAATTACAACGGAAATAAAACATTGGCCGCCCAAAAGCTGGGAATAAGCCGAGCTACCCTTTACCGTAAACTCAGACAATAATTGATCGTAACTATTTTTTTACGCCCCCGGGTATACCTATCCGAAGCTTGTATGCCAAGACCGTGACCAATACGCATGTTGTTCAAGGTAAAATTGTTCGACTGGCCATTGGGCGCTCGCTGCTGTCCGACTGGGGATCGGCATCCAATAATGACCCACCTTTCAGTTGAATCGGCAAAAGGGCTAAGCAGTGGTTATCTCCCCCTAGCAGCGGTAGGATGCAGGGCTTCGCATGTAGAGTCAATTCGTCAATGTTCCGGAAATTTTATCCATGGAGGAAATTCTACAGCCTCTTTGTGAACTTGAACATGTCGCGGACGTGCGTGGCATTGGCCTGATGAGGGCCATTGAGCTGGTTGAAGATAAAGATCGACTTAAACCTTATGATAGGTCAATGAAAATTGCCGAAAACCTATTTAAAAAGCTTCTTGATGTCGGTCTGATCACATATCCCTGCGTGGGATTTGCCGGCGGTCAGGGTGATGCCTTGATGCTCGGCCCGCCCTTCATAATCACCGAAGAGCAATTAGATTTCTGTGTTGAAAAGATTAAATCGGTTATCCTTGAAATTTTGAGATAGATTTAAAATCAATGCCCGGTAAGGGTTTGTTGAAACGTTATAACTATTTGAAATAAAAATAATTATCATATATTGAAGTGGCCTGTCAGACCTGAGGGCGCAATACCGCGTGAGCTTTATGGAACCCAATCGGATCGATAGCGCTGCTGTTATGAATTGAGCAATGTGTTCTAATTTCGGGTTGTGAATTTATTGAGCATGATGACCATGAGCATGTTAATATTTTGAAATTACAGAAAAATGAAACTCATCTTGACATTTTGACCGATGTATGGTTTTGCAATTAGTTAAAAAAAGCATCATGAAAATGCGTCAAGGTTTGTAAATTATTTTTTTTGGTTAGATCAGGCCACGAAGGCCGGGGCTTACAATAATCGCCCCGTTTTCGTGGCCTTTTTATTTGGGCTGCTTTTGGGGAGCAACCTTTACCCTCCGAAAATTCCGAACTGGCCGGGAAGTATCTGGCCAGAGGCAGGAAAAAATATGAGCGGCAGGCATAACAAGGTCTCGATCATCTGGGAGATAGACTATGGACAAAGCGGAAGCACTGCGCTCCATCAGATATGATCTGGTTGAATATATCCAGAAAAAAATCAGAGTGGATTTCGACAATCTCAGACAGGCTCCAGTATCTTTCTCTTTTGCCGGGAAGGCGCATTCAATCGGCAAGGTTTTGGGGCGCTTCAGGACACGGAAAGAGCACCCTTTAAACGCATTTCTGGTCCATGTTGGAAGCGGCGAGGTCTATTTTTTTTATTTTCATTTTTGCGACCTGAATCAACAAAGGGCTATTCATGAGGGCTACTGGGTTCTGTGCTTTCGAATCCTTGGCGATCATGAGTTGATGGCCTTTTACCGGGAGGATCGAAAGATGATTTTGAATTTGACCTTCAAACGGGTCGCCGATTTCCACGGGCACCTTTGCCCGGATTTGGTTATCGGTGGAAAGCTTTGCGAATACGTTCAAAAACTCATTACCGAAAGTGGAGAATTGGTTGGCGGGTTGTCGATCATTGCCGAGAACTGCACCTCAGCGCTGGATTCGATTCAGATTCTGCTCGGAGCCACCGTGGGAAATCAACGCTTACAGGTCGTGGACTTCGGAAAACACAATTATACACTATTGACCAAAAACACCGAGACCAATTTTTACTTCTGGTTAAAGCGGCGATATTACGGCGATGAGGAACTTTACAACGAACTTGAGCAAAAAATCATGAACGATCAAGTGCTGCTGGAAGATGTCGTTCAATTTCAAAAACTATTGGACGGGCGCGTGCAGAAGATACTCGCCATGCCCCCTGATGTGCTTTTTGAAGTTAAGCGCATTGAAAAAGGGCGACAACCCGTTGAAACAGCAAGCGTGTACCTGACATGCGAAAAGTGCGGTCATCAGGTTCTGAAAAGTCGGAAGATTGATTATCATGGTAAAATCTATTGTATTCCTTGTTTTCAACGGAGCAGCCATTGCTGCAGCCATTACAGCCTGCAATGAGATTAACCTGGTCGATCATGAAAAGAGTTATAGGGCTGTTGCCGGAGGCATTCTGGAAAACACATTTCATAAGCCGGTGGGGATATCTATCATGCAAAAACTGGTTGTTACTGGCGGTGCCGGGTTTATTGGAAGTGCACTGGTCCACAAACTCAACACTGAAGGCATCGACGATATAATAATCGTCGATGCCTTGTCTAAAAGTGAAAAGTGGAGAAACTTGGTTGGATTGCGCTTTAGAGACTACCTTCACAAAAATGATTTTATCGCCAAAATATCCACCGACACTTTTAATTTCGCGCCACAGGCGATCGTGCATATGGGTGCGTGCTCACAGACGACCATGCAGGATGCCGACTATTTGATGGAGAACAACTACCGATACACGCGGGTTCTGGCTGACTGGGCCGTGACCCGGGGGATTCGCTTCATTTATGCCAGCAGCGCCGCAACTTATGGGAGCGGCAAGATGGGATTTTCAGATGAGGTGGATTTGCGTTTGCTACGTCCGCTGAATTGTTATGGCTACTCAAAACACCTTTTTGATTTGCATGCCGAACGCCGCGGCTTTTTTAAAAAAATTACCGGTTTGAAGTTCTTCAATGTTTTCGGTCCCAACGAGTACCATAAAGGAGACATGACAAGCGTCGTATTCAAGGCTTTTCATCAAATCAAAAAGACCGGCCGCATGAAGCTGTTCAAATCCCATCGTGAAGACTACAAGGACGGTGAACAAATTCGGGATTTTGTTTATGTAAAGGATTGTGTGGAGGTCTTATGGTGGCTGCTGACGCACGAATCGGTACACGGGCTTTACAATCTGGGAACAGGCATGGCACGCACCTGGAATGACCTTGCCAATGCGCTTTTTGCTGCAATTGAACGTGTGCCGCTCATCGATTACATTGAAATGCCGGAAAACCTGCGCAACGGCTATCAGTATTTTACTCAGGCTCATATGGATCGACTACAAGACGCAGGTTGTCCCTCGGCTTTTCATTCATTGGAAGAAGCAGTAAAGGATTATATTATGAATTACCTTGCAACGGATAATCCCTATCTCAGGTTGAATTGACCCTGTATAGACAGATTTTCTAAATGTGACGGTGGGGTTTTGTTTATGCCCGGTTTCCGGGAAGCACGACAATACCCTGCCGCGCAATACCTGCACCAGGTTTTCGGGCCGGTGTAGGACCGGTGCAGGCAATGGTGCTTGCCCGCTGGCTGGCAAGACATGGCGAAATCCCACCGCCATGGGAGACGGATCAGGACCTGTTGTGACGGCTGACCGCTGTCAGGAAACCGGTGCGCAACCCATGCGCACCTTTTCGAAAAGGAGACGGTAATGAAGATTTGCGTATGCGGCAAGGGCGGCAGCGGCAAAAGCACTCTGGTGGCGCTGCTGTCCGGCGCCTTCAAACGGAGCGGCAAGGAAGTGTTGGTGCTCGACTCGGACGAATCGAACACCAGCCTCTACTGGCTGCTGGGCCTCGATGGCCCACCGCGGCCCCTGATGGACATGGTAGGTGGCAAAAAGGGGGTCCAACAGAAAATGCTGGCACGCTTTTCCAAGGGCGAGGACGAACCGGCGATGTCCATCTGGGCCAATGCTCATTTGACGACTGAGCAGATTCCGGCCGCATTCATTGCCGCCGGCGAGATCTGTAACCTGGTAACGACCGGCAAAATCCACCAGTCCCTGGAGGGATGCGCCTGCCCCATGGGAGCGGTGACCCGCGAGTTTCTCAGGATCCTGCAGCTTGGCCCGGAGGAAGTTGCCCTGGTGGACATGGAGGCAGGCATCGAGCATTTCGGCCGGGGGGTGGAGGCCAACGTCGACGCGGTGATCACCGTGGTTGAGCCTAGTCTTGAATCGGCGCTTTTGGCCCAAAAGATAATGACCTTGACCCAGGAGGCCGGGGCTGTTTTTTCGGGTGCGGTACTTAATAAGATCTCCACGGCCGCCCAGTGCGAGTCGATCCGCTCCCGGTTGCAGGATTTATCCGTTCCGGTAATCGGGGCCGTCGACCATTTGGACGAAATTCAGACAGCCGGACTGGATGGGCGGCCCTGTCCGCCGGTGGCTGCTGCTGAGATCGATCGGATTGCAGCCACTTTACTGCTGACACCTGGCAGTATGTGAGGATGAGGGGTGTCTTTGTGGCAGTCAATATCCGGCGCTGCGGAGTCGCTGCCGGCGGTTTTTTAAAAGAAATATCAAACTTGACATTTTGACCGGTGTGTGTTTGTATAATTTGCTTAACCAATGCACTATGAAGGTGCTGCAAGTTTTTTATTTTGTTTTCTTTGGTTAGATCAGGCCACGAAGGCCGGGGCTTACAATAATCGCCCGGTGTTTGTGACCTTTTTTATTGCATGTGATGTAACTACTTTTAAAAATTGGAATATTTGCAAAATGATCCATATTGGAGTGGAAAAAGTACGTGCCAATATTGCCGGTTGTGCAGGGATTTGTAGTGCTTAAACGAATTTGTGTGATTGACGGTCAGGGGGGCGGTATCGGAGCCACCCTGATCAAATACCTGCGGGGGGCATTCGGCGAGAATGTTGAGTTGATCGCCCTGGGCACCAACACAATTGCCACGGCGCAGATGCTCAAAGCCGGGGCCAACAAGGGCGCAAGTGGAGAAAACGCCATTTGCCGGACAGTCATGGATACGGACTACATTGCCTCGCCCATTTCGGCAAGTTGGGCCAACGCTATGCTCGGGGAGGTGACGCCGAAAATGGCAGAAGCCGTCACATCCAGTCCGGCTCTGAAATTTTTTCTACCCCTATCCCAGGAGAATGCGAAGGTCGTGGGCGTGGCCAATGAACCGTTGCCGCACCTTGTGCAGGAGGTCGTGGAACAGATGAAGGAGGTGATAAATAATGTGTGAAGCCAATGCATATCTGCTAAAAGACGGGCAAGAACAGCTTCTGATGGAATCCGTTGATGTCGTGGAACCCGAGGAAGACGGCACATGGCGTCTGGTTGGTATCTTTGGCGACCAGAAGACCGTGAAAGGCAAGATCAAGGGGATGAATCTGGTCGATCATAAGATTTTGTTCGAACTGCAAACGGAATGATGCACAGCGACAATTATTTCTCTTCTTTTCTCGCCGTTTTTGAAGAATTACATAGAAGGGAGAAAGCGGCGTGGAAAAGTTTGGCAAATAAAAATAATATCAGATAAGTAAGTTATCTTCATAACCGCGGCTGAAGTTGCTGGTGTCATTACTGAATTATAGATAAAGACTCACGGGCATTGAGCCCCCGCTATTGAAAGCGGGGGCAACATATAATTATAAATCCAAAAGGCCATGAAGGTCCATGCACCCTGAAAATGGGAGGCACCTTCGTGGCCTTTTAATTTGGAAAGAAAAGCATCCGAAAGGACAAAAAAATCGTTAGAGAAGTATATATTTAATCTAAAAACGGCTTTGGCATCAAGTTGGAATGGTCTTCCGGGACAGCGCCGACCAGCTTTTCAATTCGAGTGTACAAGATGAAATCGCATTTGGACTGCGCCGGTTCGGTTGCTCCCGGTCTGCAATACAAGGACGAATCGACGAAGTCCTTTCGATGGTTCGACTGGAAGGCTTCGAAAGCCGTGTCCCCTGCATTTGTCCGGAGGGGAGCGCAAGCGTCTGGCGTTGGCATGTGTGCTCGCCATGGAACCCGAAATACTAATATTGGATGAACCAACGGCGGGACGCGATCCGCAAGGGCAGGCGCTGTTTTTGGAAATTTTAAAAAATCTCAAAACAACAATTCTGCTGGTAAGTCACGATATTTTCCTGGTGAATGAACTGACGAATCGAACGCTGATTATGGATCAGGGGCAGATTATTCATGATTTGACCACCCGTGATTTTATGCGTGATGAAAGCCTGAGTGGCCTCAACGGTCTGGCCTTTTCTTTTCGGCGGCAGAGCAGTCACGTTATCCGCTCATTGCAGCAAGAACATGAACACCGTCATTCACATAATCACCCCCACTGTTTCACTCACAGCCATCCGGGAGATAATCAAAAACACGATCATATACCCAGTCGTTATAACGACCTCGACCATCCTGAAAACCACGGGCCCCACGATCGTGAACATGCGGATCATGCAAAGACACCCCATGATTGACAGATGTGAAGAGGGTTGTATACGACATACTCATTTGGGACTGTCAGGCCAAAACCCGCATCGTCGAATAGTGAACAAAGGTGAGTCGAACTGACTACAATCCCATGTTCAGCAAAACAACCCGGTGGTATTCATTTTTGCGCACAATAACGCTCAAAGCGGCAGGATCCTGTTCCAGTCTGAACAGATGGGACAGAGGCATCCCCAGCAGGTGACACAGCAGTATGCGGTTTACTCCGGCATGGCCCACGAAAAGGACGTTTTCCCGGGACTGTTTGAACTGGTGGTCCCAGAAAGGGACGACGCGCCGCCGAAGATCCTGAAAACTTTCGCCCTGCAGTGGCCGGTATCGGGCGATATCGCGCCCGCGCAGGGCATATTCTTCCGGATATTGATCCCTGATATGGTCAAAGGACATACCTTCCCACGAACCCAGATCGATCTCCCGTAGTTTGGAATGGGCCTCGGGCGTAATTCGGCAGCGGCGTCCGATAATATCGGCGGTTTCGGTAGATCGCTGCAAATCGCTGCACAAGATGCGCTGAACAGCGATCTGCGCAAAATACTGCGCCCATCGATCCGCCTGCCGATATCCCGATGCGCCCAGCGGTACGTCCGTTTGTCCGATGTAGCGTTTAACGCCATCGTTGTCGGTGACGCCGTGGCGCAGCAGGAAAAGAATCCCCGCATTGGGTTTGTGGAACAGCCCGCACTGCATCATTGGCGATTCCCCATGCGGTTATCGCTTTGCAGCGCGCCTAAAATTGTATCCAGCGATCTTCCGGTTTGCAACTCGATCCGCTGGATCGCCGCCAGGGCCGTTTTCCTTCTCAGGTCGATATTCCGTTGTGCCCGGGCATTGTCTCGATACCGCTTGAGGGCTGTTTCGAAGCGTTGCGAGATTGAAACGATTTTGTCTTTTTGGACCAGTTTGTCTGAGAGAAAAACGACGGTTTTTTCAGTCAAAACCGCTTCGGGTTCCGGTTCGGGATCCGTATGGGCTGCCACGATGGCACCGATGTATTCAAACCCCATGTCCGACAGCCAGCGGCCGCCCAGTCGTGCATGGTCCCGATGCCCTTTGGCGATATCATGAAGCATGGCCGCTGCGTAAAGCGTCTCCAGATGGATGTGCCCCCCAGCGGCATTCAGTGCATTGCCGATGGCAACGGCGACATTGGCAACTGTACGGCTGTGCTGTATAATATCCTGCGAAACGGGAAAGCGGTGGTTCAGCAGATGGTCGCATTCGGCTGCGGTGGGGATGTCCCGGCGCTGATTGGCCGCCTTGAGCAGCCGGTAGTCCTCCGGCGTATCCATATCCATTAGAATATGCCGATCGGGTAGATCGACCGTGATGGACGTGCTGTCGTGCAATGCCAAAAAGCCCGCCAGGCCGCCGGGTTGATTCCAGGACAGGATATCCGGTATCAATCCGGAAGGAATCAATGGCGGATGGCCTCGCTTGCCGTTGAAACCGGGGTGGATGACGGCTTCGGGGTGCTGCGTGAAAACCCGGCGCAATTCACGGATGCTCCAGGGACGGATCAGCGGAATATCGACCGGAAGCAAAAAGACAGCTCGGGAGTGTTGAGCCACATTGCGGACGCCGGCAAGGACCGACGAAAACATTCCGCTGCGATATTCTGCATTGTGAACCTGCCGGGCTCCGGATGCTTGGATAACTGGCGACAGGGCTTTGCAGCCATGTCCTGTGACCACCAGGATGTCGTTTACCCCGGCATTCTGGAAAAGCAGGATGGCCTGTTCGAGTACCGTTCGATGGTTCAAACGCAGCAGCGCCTTCATCTGTCCCATGCGGGAAGAGAAACCAGCCGCCAGGATAATGGCGGATGTTTGGATCGTTTGTTCCAGCATCGCTTTTGTCCGCAAACCAAGGGTTGTCTTAAAACGATCGAAATGGTGCATTGGCCCTGTGCCGGACCAGTTCGGCCACAATGCTCAAAGCGATTTCTTCCGGTGTATCGGCGCCGATGGACAGCCCAATGGGGGAATAAACGCGCTCCAGATCATCATCGCCAAAACCCTCCCGGGACAAGGCGTCGTATATGGCATCGCGCTTGCGGCGGCTGCCGATCATGCCGATGTATCCCGCTTTGCTTTGCAGGGCCTGCGCCAGGACTGTTTTATCATGAAGATGGCCGCGTGTCAGGATTACAATATAGCTGTCGGCATCAATGGACAGTCCGTCCAGTGCATGGTCAAAATCGGCCAGGACATGAATTTCATCCGCCCCGGGAAAGCGCCGGGCATTGGCAAACGCCTTTCGATCGTCCAGGACCGCCACACGAAAGGCCACCATGGCGGCCATTTGCGCCGTCGGCCGGGCAACGTGGCCGGCGCCGAATATGTAAACGGTTTTAAATTTCAGGACCGGTTCGACGATCACGGCGGTTTCTTCCACGACCATGGTCATCATGGCGTTTTCTTTAGCGGTTTGATTCGCCCAGGCCTGCATGACCACTTTCAAAGAGCGGTCGGACAGGGGGATGTGGCCGCAAACCATGTCCCCGGCGCCCAGCAGGCAGTGGTCGATCCGTTCGATGGCGCCGGCGTTTTCCCGAACGGCGGTTACAAACAGGGCTTGCCGGCGCTCGGCGCAGATTTTTCGCCAGCAAGCGAACAGTTCCCGGTTGCGGTCCGTGGCGCGGAAATAGTCCAGCAGCACTTCCACGCTGCCGCCGCAGATCATGTCCATGGCCGAAATATCGTCTTCGCTCAGATCGAAGGCCAGCATACGGCTGATGCCGTCGTTGAATACGCCCTGGCTGTTTTCCATGGCACGGGCTTCCAGCAACCCGCCGCCGATGGTGCCATGGCTGGTGCCGTCGCGGGCGACGATCATACGGGCGCCCGCCGTGCGCGGTGCAGATCCCCGGCGGTTGGTGATGCGTGCCAATACAAAATCCTGACCGCGTTCCAACAGTCCGCAAGCGATTTCCAAGAGTTCATTCATGAGGTGACGGTCCTTTGCGCAGGTCTAGTAATTGACGTTTGGCCAGAGGTGATGGCGCATTGGCTGTCGGTTGCCACTGCACGGGCGCCAGTTCATAGGTATAATTGATAGGAAATTGATTTCTACTTCGCCGAGTATACCCGTCCTCAGCTCGTGTGTCAATACCGCTATCAATACAGCATGTTGTGCGATGTGAAATTGTTCGGCTGACCGTTGTGCGCTTATTGCAGTCCGGCCCTGGAATCCGCATTCCCGCCCTGCCGAAGACTCCAAACAGGCCAATTTCGGACGCAGCAATACGGCTATAGTCTCCGGATAAGGTTTAGCCATTAACAAGACCTTCTTATTGGGTCCAATTATCGATGGGCGGCAGTTGGAAATATCCATACGGGTGACCGTAGAGTACTTCCTTGGTTGACGTGTTGCCAGTTTATATGAATCGATCCGGTCGTTTTTTGTTTTGCCGTCATGGAGGGCTTTCATGTATAATGCGTGACCAGGGACAAATTTGATATGGTGCTGTGCACACAGACCAGCGTGCCAGTACCACCAAAATACACATTCAACATCAAGTCGTCTAAGAACGTTCGCTATGTTTCTCCGGACCGGCGAGATCACCGGCCGGCTTATTTAACGTGTGCGCCCATCAGAATAATGAAAGAACACCGATTCAAAGAAAATAGAGAGCACCGTTTCACTATAAGCAAGCCAACTCTGGATGACCCGGTATTGGTTCTTTGTCCAAACTGTGCCCAAAAAGCTTTTGTCGTTCCCTACGATGATGATCGGGTGAGATGCTCATGCTTTGAGTGTGGCTATACTGCGGAGAATCCTACAAATGGCCGTTCATTTTATTGGTACAACGAAAATCCAACAGATGGATATTTCGGTTTCGATCTTTGGTTGAAGACAAATTGCGGTGGTCACCCCTTATGGGCGTTTAATATCAGGCACCTTGAATTCCTTGAGTCCTATGTTTCCGCTAAACACAGGGAGCGGGAAATGGACGAAAAGCGGGGGTGGCATAATTCATCTCTAGCCAGCAGGCTTCCAAAATGGATGAAGTCAGGAAAAAATCGAGAAGCGCTGCTGAAGGCAATTCGTGAACTTAAAGCAAAGGCATAGCCAATCACCATAAAGGAAGGAGGGATTGAGGGCAGTAGCCAAGAGTCTCTTGAAAGTTGGCCTTTTTTGGAATGAGTACCGACTCTGGCTTCATCGGAGTTGTGGAATCCGTTCGCGATTCAAAATATGGGGGAAAAGTGAAAAATAATTGGGTAACAAATTTTTTTGTATTTTGGAAGACATGGGGGTGCTCAGTCAAGACGGCGTCATTATCCACCGTATTTTCAGCCGGCCCGGTTCCTCCGCGGCAGGTAAATGTGACGGGCGTATAAATGACAGTAGAATTTAATCTGCATTCGAAAGATGGGTCATGAATTGTATCATTAAAGTCATGTTATTATCCGGGCTATTGTCGGTTCTTGCAGCCCATACCGCGACAGCGGAGAGCGTCGGGGACGATGAATCTTTGTATGGATTCCTGGCCGGTCATTACATCGTTATCGGCAAAGAATTGGATAGCGAAAAGACCTATTATGGCAAAGTCGTTCTTTCTTATGAAAAGGGGTGCCTCACTGTTGCACGCGACATCCAAGGTGAAATGGTGAAAGGTGAGGGAAAAATTGAACAGGCCCTCGGCCCCGATGATGCCGACGTGCTTCGGGTCAGGTTTGTCCGAGCGGGAATTAAATATGAAATTACATACATCTGGCGGGGCGACCTGGACAACTATGCACGATTGTCGGGATATGTGTATCAACCGGGAAAGCCGTCGGATACACCGGGGATGGAGGCGCTTTTTATCGATCACACCAAAAGGTAATTGCCCGGAATACGGTTTCATAAAAGACCGTTTGGTTATATTGTCGCCCATATGTTTTTTTAGTTTGGGTAAATACCTCGGTCGGGGCGTATAATTTTTTTGAATTACGGGTATCTAACGGTGTATTGGATATTTTCAGGGCTTTTTTCCCGCCCGCTGGTTGGCTTGTCGATAAAGATGCGGCATATCACGCCGCGGCGGGCGCCTGACGGCTTGCGATCAAGCCGGAACTTGAAAATAAAGGATATTTAATGAAACGCTTACGACAATAGGGGACATTAATGACCAATAACGACATCATGCGCCGCATCCGGTATATTTTCGATTTCAGCGATGCTAAAATGAACGCGTTATTCGAACGGGCGCCTCAACCGTTAACACGGGGCCAGATCAGCAGCTGGCTCAAAAAGGACGGCGATCCCGGATATGCGGAATGCCCCGACACTTTCCTGGCGATTTTTTTGGATGGTTTGATCATTGACCAACGGGGTAAAAAAGAAGGGCCGCAACCTGAACCGGAAAAACGTTTAACGAACAATATTATTTTCAGGAAATTAAAGATCGCATTGAACCTCAAAGCTGAAGATGTTCTAAAAATTCTGGCCTTGGCCGATTTCAGCCTGAGCAAACACGAATTAAGCGCATTTTTCCGCAAACCGGCGCATAAACATTACCGGGCCTGTAAAGATCAGGTTTTGCGATATTTTCTTAAAGGGATCCAAAAAAAGTACCGCGGAACTGCTTAGCGGTGCAGCCGCCGAGACGGTGTGAATATCCCGACTGCCGCAACGGCATGATGCATGCCGCCCGATAACCGGGATCAATCCGGCCCCCCTGCTTCAAAACCGCTATGGCTTGAAAGAACGGGTGAACAGATCTTTGATCGCCTGCTTGCCCGTGTCGGTGAGATTGCGGGTGCCCGTGCCCACGAATGTCGAATGCTCCACCTTAGGCAGGTCTTGCACCCAATTGTTATCTTTCCAGGTGTACCATTGGTTGCGATCCTGGTCGAAAACGCTCAGTGGGCGGTTGAACAGCTTGCCCAGTTCCACAGCCCAGCCTGTACCGCCTTTAACCGTATCATCCGGCTGAATCCAACCCACGGTGAAAACCTGCAGTCCGCTGTTGACCATATGGAAAATCGATTGAAAGACTTTGCGGATTTTTGAGGCCTGGGAATATTTTCGGTTCATTCGCATGGAGACGATCTCCATGCTGATATCCCCCTTTTTCAATTCTTCGGGTGAGAGAATGACCAAACCTTTTTTGCGGTCCGGCTGGTGCCCTTCGAATGAGTAGTTGACTTCGCCAATGCCGAATTGTTCCGCCTGCCGGCCGAATTCGGCTTCCGTGCCGCGATGTCCGCCACCGTAAAATGTAAACTGATCTGGATGGGTCATGATGTTTCTCCTGTGAGCTCTGGCTCGTATTCGTTTTGTCATAACATGCCGCCATTTTGGCGGAGCAACCGCCTTTATACGGGTTTGATCCCTTAATCAAGTCGGAATCCGTAAAAAAGGCCCCTGTGGTGCAAAAAGAAATATTGCACGCGTGTTGGCCAATATAGACATACACGTGCAATATACAAGGCCAAATGGCCGGCTTTCTGCCGGGATGGACCATTAAAGCAGAAATTTGGCCACAAGCATGGCAGCGGCAAGGGTGACGCCGGCCATGACCAGGATGCGGTAGGCCTTTTCCGGGATGCGTTTTACGGAGTATATGCCGCCCATGATCCCAAGGACGATAAAGGGCGCCGTGACCAGGTTAAAGACCAGTGTTTGCGGTGTGATCGTGTGCCATACAAACAGGTGCAGGGGGACCTTGGCAATATTCACGGTCAGATAGAACCAGGCCCCTGTCCCGATGAAGACGGTCTTGGGCAGGCGCATGGAAAGAAGGTACAGGGACATCATGGGGCCTGCCGCATTGCCGATCATGGTGGCAAAGCCGGCCAAAAGGCCCATGATACCTGGAAACCAGCCCTGGCTGGGGATACTGATATTTTTCCTGCGCAAGTCCCGCCAGAGCATGATCATTATGCCAGCCAAAAGAGTAACGGCAAAAATCACTCCAAAGGTCCGGTCGGAAACGCGGTTGCCTGTCGCCAGGGCGATGAGCAGACCGGCGGTAACCCAGGGAATCAATTTGAGCAGATACTTCCAGTCGGCCTGTCGGCTGTAGTAAGTGACCGCGAAAAAGTCCGCCGTCAGCAGCATGGGCAGGGCCACGCCGGTGGAGACACGGGTTCAGAAGATATCCGCCAGCATGTAAAGGGCCAAAAACCCCATGCCGGCCAATCCTGCTTTGGAGGCACCGATGACAAGGCCGCACAGGGCCGCCAGAAACCATTGCCAGGGGGTCAGATCTAAAGCGTTCAGCAATTCAAGCATGATGATTCAAGATGCAGCTTTTGGAAAATAGGGTACAGATCGCCGGTCATTGCCGCACGGGTGGTTCCGTCAGCATTGCCGGCAATGGTCTATGGGGCAATCGGGCCTATTTTTGGATATGTTTTTTATCCTCCCCCGGTTTGCGGGGTCAAGGCGGAAGGGTCGTTTTCTGCTTTACGCAATTTCTGGAGCACTATCGCGGCTGCAAAGGCGGCCAGGCCCGCCAGGTCCGGCCAGACCGTGGGCCATAGCAGACCGGCTGCGGCGCAAAGAAACAGTCCGGTTTCCAGCCATGTCGCCTTGCGAATGAAATACCGTTCGATGGCCGCGGCAAAGGCCACCAGTCCGAGGGTGGTGGTGATCATGGTTGAAACCACGCTCCAGTGCATCAGCGAGTAGGTTTTGCCCACCCCCAGAAGGGGACGGTAGGCCATGACCAGCGGAATGATGTAAAGCCCCTTGGCCAGCTTCCATGAAGTGAAAGCAGTCTGCATGGGGTTGGCATTGGCCACGCCCGCGCCGGCAAAGCTGGCCAGGCTCACCGGGGGAGTGACGTTGGCGTCCTGGGAGTACCAGAATACGATCATGTGGGAGACCAGCAGGGGAACACCCATGTCCAGCAGGGCCGGGCCGGCCAAAGTGGCCAGAACGATATAGCTGGCCGTTACCGGCAGCCCCATGCCCAGGACCAGCGACGCGGCGCCGATCAGCAGGATGGCCAGGGCCTTAATGCCGAAGCTGAGCTCCAGGACCAGGGAAGAAAATTTAAGCCCCATCCCGGTAAGGGTTACCATGCCCACGATGATACCGGCTGCCGCGCAGGCCACGGATACCATGACGGCGTTGCGGGCGCCCTTTTCCATGGCACCGAGATTGAGCCGTGTCTGCCGGCCGATAAACTGGTTGGCGCGTTCGGTTCGGCTGCCGCCGTGTGAGCGGCTGAAAAACCAGCGCCAGCTTTCGGCGGCCAGGCTGGTGGCCACGGTGCTCACCACGGCTACGAATCCGGCCATCATGGGCGAGTAGTTGGATACCAGTACATAGATCAGGATGATCACCGGAATGATGAAATGCAGCCCTTCGCGGATCACGTGCCAGAATCTGGGCAGGCTCTCTTTGGGCTGGCCGTGCAGCCCTTGTTTCTTGGCTTCAAAATGCACAAAACACAGTACGGTGATGTAGTACATGATGGCCGGTACCAGGGCGACTTTGATAATGGTCAGGTACGAGGTGTTGGTAAATTCGGCCATGAGAAAGGCGCCGGCGCCCATGATGGGCGGCATGAGCTGGCCGCCGGTGGAGGCGGCCGCTTCGATGGCCCCGGCCACGTGGGGCCGGTAGCCCACCTTTTTCATCATGGGGATGGTAAACGAGCCGGTGGCCACCACGTTGCCCACCGCAGAGCCGGACACCGATCCCATGAACCCGGAGGCCACCACCGATGTTTTGGCCGGCCCGCCGGAGAATCGCCCGGTAAGGGCATGGGCCAGTTCGATAAAAAAATTTCCGCCGCCTGTGGATTCGAGAAAAGCGCCGAACAGAACGAAAACATAGACGAATGTGGCCGCAACGCCGATGGGCAGGCCGAAGATGCCCTCCGTGGTGAGCCACAAGGTGGTGGTGATGCGTTCGATGCTGTACCCCTTGTGGATAATCAGTTCGGGCATGTAGGGGCCGAAGTGGGCGTATAAAATGGCGGCCAGGCAGATGCCGGTCATGGTCAGGCCGATGACCCGACGGCACGCTTCCATCACCAGCAGCGTGCCCACGATGCTCACCACGCGATCCATCGGCAGCCAGTCGCCCTGGCGTTCGAAAATCGCTGTTAGGTTAACGCATATGTAAACGGTACACACAATGGACGCTGCCACCAGCAGCCAGTCCAGTACGGTCCACAGGTTGAGGCGGTCCTTGGATACGGATTTGAATGCCGGTTTGAGCAAAAACGTCAGGGCCAGGATGGCGGCCAGGTGAATGGAGCGCTGGACCAGGGCCGTAAGCGCGGTGATGCCGGCGGTATAGAGCTGGTAAATGCTCAGCGATATGGCCACCACGGTGACGACTTTTGCCGTCAGCATGGCAATGCTTGTGGTGGCTTGGTTGGGTTGTTTTCCCACGTGAAGTACGTCCTATTGTCTCCCGGCCTTGTCCCAGGGGGTGGATCGATTATGCCAGCGGCGTCTCATCTGGCTCAGCCAACTGATGGGGCGTGCCGAAAACTGAACCGCCGTGTGTGGTGCGATGGCGGAAAGATTGAGCATACGGCCGCCGGCAATCAGGGTGTGATCCACCCCGGGCGAGCCGATACGCAGCACGAAGTCGCCGGTGGGCATATGCATGGCCTCGATCACTTCATAGGGCCCGCGCCGGACCATGCGCCCCACACCCGGCATTTTGCCCATACCGGCGCCAAACTTGAGATAGCGCTCCTCTTCGATATATATGCGCCCCTTTGAATCCACGCTGTGGGTTTCCCATATTGGTGCATTTTCCACGGAATGGTTGTAGCGGATGGTGAAGCGCTCCGCGGGCGCAAGTGCAATTTCAGCCAGGGGCGGTCCTCCCCGAACCGGTGCGACACGAAGCAGCAATCCGCCGGGAAGAAAAGTTCCCATGAAAACGGCAGCGCCCGCCATGACGCCGAGCGCTGCCCAAATCCAGCGTTTTTCCATATGGTGGCCATTGTCCCGCTCAGGGCATGAGCTTGGCGGGTACGGCAACTCCTTTTTCCTTGAGGTATTTGATGGTGCCCGGATGCAGCGGTATGGGTGAATATTTGATCGCGTTTTGTGGTGTGGTATAGGCCGCCGACGGATGAATCTTGACCAGGTAGTCGTTGTGTTCGTAAAGGGCCTTGGCCAGATTGTACACCATGCCGGTGTCGAGGCTGGCCTGACAGATCATTACGTTCCATACGCCGATGGTGGGCACCGGCTGGTCGACCCCGCGGTATACGCCTCCGCCAAGATCGACGGATGAATAGGTGTCGTTGGCCGAGAGGATTTTTTCCGTTTGTTGCGGGGTGATGCCGATGATATGAATATCGTGGGTGGTGGCCAGATCCAGGATGGAACTGGTGCCCGGTCCCACTGACCAGAAACCTACCTCGATGGTGCCGTCGCGCAGGGCGTTCGCACTTTCGGTGAATGAAAGCCGGCTGTCCTTGTAGTCGCTCTTTTCGATGCCAAGGGCCTTCAACACCGCTTCGGCCATGAAGTTGGTGCCGCTGCCCGGACTGCCCGTGCTGATATTGCGTCCCTTGACCTGTTCGAGGTTGGTGATGCCGCTGGATTTCAGCGCGACCACCTGCAGCAGATTGGGGTACATGACGGCCATGCTCAGAATATCGTGCTTTTTACCCTGGAACTTGGAAAGTCCCTGAAAGCCGGCCACGGCAACGTCGCCCATGACCTCGCCCACCACGGTTTCGCCCTTGTGGGCCAACTTGACATTCTCCACGCTGGCGCCGGTGACTTCGGCGACTGCCTTGATACCGGGCACATACTTGGACCAGATTTCGGCCACGCCGCCGCCGTAGGGATAGTATATTCCGCCGGTACCGCCGGTACCGATGGAGATGAACTGGGTTTTAGCGGCGGCTGCACCGGCAGTGAGCAGCGTAAAGGTCAGTACAGCAATAATCAAAAGCCAGCGATATTTTCTGGGGTGTCTCATATTTCCTCCTCCATTGGATCATCGATGGGGTTTGCTACTCACTCATGGTTGTGACCCGAACCAGCATTTTCCCGGGCATGGTCGTGGTTTTGATAAAGGGGATTTTGACCGTTTCCGAGGCACCCGGTGCGACAACCGGTGGTTTTCCCGTACGCGGCACCAGGTGGCCGTTGGCCTTATCCATGTCCAGCAGGAAGACAAGCATTTTAAAACGCAGCGGCCGGTCGCTGATGTTTTTCAGACTGGCCGTGAAGATAAGCGCCGGGTCCGTGCCCTGCTTGCCCATGCTGCAGGCCAGTTCGGTGAGTTCGGCTTCGGGGGCCACCTCCCAGGTGATTTTGGCCGTGTCGCAGTGTACGGCTTTGACATTGGCCGGCGGCGGGGCCGTAGCACAGCCGCTCCAGACCAGCATCAGGCCGAGCACGGCCATCATCATGCAGATTTGGCTTACAGGATTCTTCAAATGCATAACATCCTCCTTCTCGTTGCGATTTAAGAACGACGGTGAATGGCATTCCCCGGCCGGTTGCATGCCGGGTATGGCTCGCCGGCTGGAGCGTAGCGTTCAACAGAGGCGGGCCAAAAACATCATGTGCCGGCGGAATGCATTGAAAAATAGTGCATTCTACCCGCTGGTGTGGCTTGGGGCAGGCAAGCGCTTTTAGGAGGAACCGCGCCAAAAGAGCGGAAAGCCGGATTTGCGATTATCCCCCTAAGTTCATGACAATGGCCGCCTGCAAAGTTTACTGCACGATGGTCACCGGCGTGAATTCGGTGGTGAAGCGGTCCACCGACTCCCGATGCTGCAGCGCCGGACGGAAGCCCTATGCAAAAGGAAAATCAAAATCCCTGTGACATGTATGACTTAAATTTTTACGGTCCACAAAGGTTATTGTCAAGGGATATGATGGGACCAGCAACTGCCAAAAACGCTATTCCGGAACATTGACACCCGACAGCGTCATGTGGTGTCCTGCCTTTAAGGCCGACCGTCGATCAGGGAATGCATGTCACGCGTTTGAATTTCAGGTACGGCTTGAACAGTTCAGGCCCCGTGTGGCGGTCCAAAAAACGGTGAATGCTCTGCGTGTCGGCCGTAATGCGGGCGCACTGGATTTTGCGGCGGTCCGCTCCCTTTTGCGGTGAAGATAAAACAGCGGTATCGTCATAGATGATTTCGCCGGCCAATGTGTTGTTGCCGATGGCCGCCACCACGGCGTCCAGATTCAACCGGCTCAGATGCAGGGTATAGCGGTCGGGCAGGATGATTTTCAGGATGATGTTGCCTTCGTTGCCCTCGCGCAGGGAGGGATCCAGCGCCGCCAGATCAAGGTTCATATAATGGGTGTGGTTAATGGACGTGGTGGTTACGCCAAAGGCCGCATGTTCTAAAATGCCGTCCTCTTTATGCTCTGCAAGCAACACCTGCCATTGGTTCTGCCTGGATCGGCCGATGTGCAGTAAAACGGTGTCTTGGTCGGATTCCAGCTGCCATATCCCCACCAGATCAGCCAGGGACTCATCCGTATCCGGTTTCAGGGGGTGCACGGAGGTGATCGGGCAGCAGCCGTAAAACAGCAGCAACAGAAGACTTGGCAGCAGAACAAGGCGTTTCATGGTTTTCTCCAGAAGCATTTGGCGGCCCGCATGCAGGCACTGAATCAAGTGTTGCCGGTACAAAACGATTTCAATTTTGTCCCCCAATGGCATTTACTTAAATCGCGCTGCATTTGTAAGCGCGGCGAGACGCCGCTTCCACAAAAAGCCGCCGGGGATCGTCACGTCTAAGCTGATGACATCGTTTTTTTCCTTACATGTTGCTGATCAAATCGCACAACAGCCGCACCCCGAATCCCGTTCCGCCGGGGCCGCAGTAATCGGAGGCTTTTTTGTCGAAAACCGGGCCTGCGATGTCGATATGCGCCCAGCGCGTATTATCGACAAACTCGGAAAGAAACAGGGCCGCCGTGATGGCACCGCCATAGCGCGAACTGGGCATATTGCTGATGTCGGCCAGATCGCTTTTCAGCAGTTCTTTGTAGTCCTGCGGCAATGGCATGGGCCAGCAGCGTTCATGGGTGCGCTGGCCCGATGCGACGATGGCGTCCGACAAGGTGCTGTCCGTAGAAAAAACGCCGGCGATTTTTTCGCCCAGGCCAACGATGCAGGCGCCGGTGAGGGTGGCCAGATCGATGAGGGTGTGCGGTTTATATTTTTTGATGGCATACGCCATGGCATCGATGAGAATCAGACGGCCTTCGGCGTCGGTGTTGCCGATTTCAACCGTCTTGCCGGAAAAACTTCGGACGATATCGCCGGGACGCGTGGCGCTGCCGGAGGGCATATTTTCGACCAGGGGCATAACCCCCACCACGCGATGCCTGGGTTTGATCCGCGACAGGGCGAGCATGGTGGCGGCAACCACCGCGGCACCGGACATATCGATCTTCATCAGGTCCAGGCCGGCTGACGGCTTCAGATTAATCCCGCCGGTGTCAAAGGTGACGCCCTTGCCCACCAGCACGATGGTTTTTTTGGCATTGGCGGGGGAATAGCTCAATTCCACCAGCTTTGGGGGATGGGCGCTGCCCGCGGAGACCGCCAGCAGGGCGCCGAACTTCTTTTTTTTAAGCTGGCTTTCATCCATCACCGTGATTTTGAGGCCGGACCGGTCGGCCGCTTTGGCGATCATGCGGGCGAACTGTGCCGGCACTTTGTCATTGGACGGGGTGCTGACCCATTCGCGGACCTGATGGGTCGCGCCGCAGACAAGTTCGGTTTTTTTCACAAGGGCTTTCATGGCGGCCGAAGGTTTTTCCCCGACCCGTAAAAGGATTTCCTTGAGCGGCCGGTGCTTGGATTCGGCTTTGTATTTATCGAATATGTGATTGGCCAGGCAGGCGCCTTCAGCGATGGCCCGGACGATTCGCTCCGCAGGCATACCCAGGGATTGAGCGTCAGGAACGGCAATGACCATCTGTTTCTGGCGGGCATCCATGGCGGCCTTAACGGCCCTTCCCGCAAAGGCGCGCAAAACTTCGGCATCGATTTTCTCCATGGAACCGATGCCGGAACAGAGGCAGCGCGTTATTTTTGTGCCCTCCGGGCTGAACAACATCAGTTGCTGTTTTGTTTCACCGGAAAACTCCTCCAGGGTTTTGGCGGCGGCAACCATTGTTTTCAGCAGGGGGTCGATATGAATGTCCGCATTTTCACAGACCGGCAGGGCAAGCAGGTGCACTGTGGCTTGTGACAATGGCAAGGTCGTTGGCTTAATCATTGTCGTGAGCTCCTTTTGAGGTGGATGGGGCAAGTCCTAACTGTAAGAAAGGGGACAGGGACTGTCAATGGAAAGATCAGTTTGTGCGGGCAATGGCCTCCAGTTCCCGGTCAAACCGCCGGATGGCGCTTTGCCAAGCAAATCGTCCCATGGCGGATACCAGGGCAGGGCTTTTGACGCGATACGCCTGGGTCCGGGTCAGCAGGCCGGCCAGTTTTTCTTCAAGATCAGCCTGGCTGGTGTAGAGGAAGTCATCGTGGAATTCGGGGGGCAGAATTTCGGGGTAGGAGAGACGGTGCGGCAGCAGCGGCAGGCACCCGTGCCGAATGGCTTCGACCACGGCAATGCCGAAATTCTCCTGCTGCGCCGTGCTGATGACCAGTGTTCCCCTGGACAGCCAGGCATAGTAGTCTTTTCGGGATTTGGCCCGGCCGAAGTGGATGATGCGCCGGCCAAGCTGCTGTCGCGCGCGGTCAAATGCGCCGGGTTTTTTCGGAAAGGTTTCGCCCAATAGGGCCACCTCAAACGCGATGCCGCGCTTGACCATCTGGTCCAGCGCCTGGAAAAAGGCCCCGGGATTCTTATCGTGCTCCCAGCGGTGGTTCCAGATCACCAGCGGCGGCTGGCTGTGGTTTTCTGGTGAGGCGGACGGGCCGGGCGGAAAATGGCATCCGGGATAAACCACATCCGATTTTCGGGCGATCTGCTCGACGGCCCATTTGGGCCGGCAATCGGGCATGGTACGAATCAGCGCAGCGGATGCCGCCAGAAAGGCATCCATCTGCATCCGGCTGTTGAACAGATTCCGACGGGCCGTCAGGGCGGTGACGATATTGGTAAATGCGGGCTGCAAGTCAGGCTGCCCCCCGTCCCGGGACGGGTAGGTGAGCTGGTTTTCGTGAAAATAGACCAGTGCCGGCGGACATTGATTTCCCCACAGCGCTTTCAGGTCCGCCAGGTTCATCAGCCCCGAAAGCACCAGGCCGTCATAGCGGCCGGGGTTGTCGATTTTGTCGGCCAGGTGCAATGCTGCGCCGCGCATGCGCCATTTCCAGAAGCGATCCGGCAAAGTGACCAGGTCAATGGCGTGACGGCTGTTGGCCACCAGCCCATCGGCGAAATCGCGGTGAGAGCCCCCATAGTACGGTTCAAGGAAAAGGAATTTGAGTCGTGGCGACATGGTTTCAGCAGAATCTTTGCCAGGCGATCATCACCCACACCAGTGCTGCGGCCATCAGGCTGATCATTACGGCGGCGGAACCGAGATTTTTGGCCCGTCCGGAAAGATCGTGCCTTTCCGGCCCGATGCGGTCGATGGCCGCTTCGATGGCGGAGTTGACCAGCTCCACGATGACCACCAGCAGGACTGAAAAAATCAGCAGCGCCCGTTGGGTCATGTCGGCTCCCAGCCACAAGGCTCCGGGTCCCAGTATGGCCAGAAGCGCGAGCTCCTGGCGGAAGGCGGCTTCGTTGCGCCATGCGGCGTTAAGCCCCTGGATAGAATAGACGGTGGCATGGATGATGCGCTGCAAGCCCCCGGAGGGTTTTTTTCCCATACCTTCTCCTTTGACGGGTTTTGGCCTGAATGCTATTGTTATATAGATTGCCCGTAGGACCGGGTCAAGCTCTGGAGACCGGGATTCGTCCGGTGCACCGGCAATCGGGTCCAAAGGGCCCGAGTTTTGTCTGGCCGTGCTGGGGTTTCCTGGGTATACATCGCCAGATAGCTAAAGTTGGCAGCCTCAGGTGCGATAATGGTGTTATACGATATTTGGATAAGGTGCCCGGCTCACACTGCGATTCCGGGCCGTGGGTTCTGAATGACCAAGCGGATCGACATCCCCCGACGATGAAAACCTTATGAAGGAAATCATCACCACCCATAAGAATACCGATTTCGACGCTCTGGCCTCTGTGGTGGCCGCGGGCCTGATTTACCCGGACGCCCGGATTGTGCTGCCCCGGCAGATCAATCCCAATGTCAAATCCTTTCTTTCGATTCACAAGGATGTCTTCGAGTTTCCGCGGGCGGACCAGGTCGATCTTGAAGACGTCGAGCGTCTTGTGGTGGTGGATGCCAACGCATGGCGGCGCCTGGACCGATTGGACACGCTCAGGCAAAAGAAAGATTTGGACATTGTCATGTGGGATCATCATCCCGACGATGGTGATCTGATGCCCGGCTGGTCGTGCAGCGAGCCCGTCGGGGCCAATATTACACTGATGCTTCGGGTTCTCAAGGAGCGGCGAACCCTGCTCACACCCATCCAGGCCACCCTTTTCCTTATCGGGCTTTACGAAGACACCGGCAGCCTGACTTTTTCCTCGACCTGTGCCGAGGATGCCCATTGTGCCGGGTACCTGCTGGACCGCAAAGCCGATTTGACCCTGGCGGGCCATTTTTTGACTCCGGCTTACGGCCAGAGGCAAAAGGAGGTGCTTTTTGAATTGCTCAAATCCGCAGATCGCAGAAAGGTCAACGGTTACCGAATTGCAATGGGGGCGTTGCCTGTAGAGGGGCATGTGGAAAATTTGGCCATGGTGGTGTCCATGTACATGAATATCGCCAACGTCGATGCGGCCTTCGGCCTGTTCGAAAGCCGGGATCAAAACAAATGCATGGTGATCGGTCGGGCCGCTAACGAAGGGCTGGATATCGGCGGTATCATGCGCTGTCTCGGTGGCGGCGGTCACCCGGCGGCCGGAAGTGCCGTACTCAAGGGCGTCAATCCCCAGGTGGTGGAAGAGATGATCACCGATCTGATTGCCGGCAACCAGCAGACCTCGGTACAGGTCAGCGACCTGATGTCTTTTCCGGTACACACAGTGGAAGCCGGTACATCCATGCGCGAAGCCGGTATGCTGCTGCGCAACAAGGGCTGCACGGGTCTTCCGGTGGTAAAAGGGGATCGTCTTGTCGGCATTTTATCCAGACGGGACTTCAAGCGGCTGCGCAAGGAGCGTCAGCTCGATTCACCGGTCAAAGCCTTCATGAGCACACGGATCAAAACCATTGGTCCGGGCGAAAGCCCCCTGCGTGCGGCCCACATTATGGTGCGCTACGACATCGGCCGCCTTCCGGTGGTGGAAAAGGGCCGCATCATCGGAATTATCACCCGCACGGACACCATGCGCTATTTTTACGATCTACTTCCAGACTAGGCAAAATGTCTTTGTTCATCTGCGGAACTGTAATTGTAAGCGACACTTGTAATTGTCATTGGCGATGGACCCCAAAAATTGGACAATGTGTTAAGCTATCCACGGATTATGAAACTAGGGTCATGAGGGAAATCGAGGATCTTGGCTGGCTTCAATAAAAATAGAAACATAGAAGGCAAGTATCAATCAAAGTGGGAGTAAAGCAATGAGGCCTGATACCTGTATCAAATAATGTTGGTAATAATTTTATCAAACTTGAAGGCCCAATAAGGATAGGAGCTTTATAGTGCTCGAAAAGAAACTGGAACAGTTCTTTGGGCATAATAAATTTTTAAATGGTCAAAAGGAAGTTATAACAAAAATACTTAATGGGAGATCAGCTGCGGCTATATTCCCAACAGGGAGTGGTAAATCAATTTGTTACCAACTCCCAGCAATGTTGTTGCCACATCTAACTATAGTTGTTTCACCACTTTTGTCATTAATGAAAGATCAGCTTTCTTTTTTAAAAAGTAAAAATATTCCTGCTGAACGCCTGGATTCTACTTTAGACAGGGATGAATATTACCAAATTCTATACCAGGCAAAGAATGAACAGCTAAAGATCTTAATGATATCTGTGGAACGCTTTAAAAATGAACGATTTAGAAATCAATTCAAACAAATGCAGACCTCATTAATGGTTGTAGATGAAGCTCACTGTATTTCAGAGTGGGGACATAACTTTCGACCTGAATATCTTAAAATTCCAATATACAAAAACGAATTTGCCATTCCGCAAATTTTACTTTTGACAGCTACTGCAACAAAAAATGTAATTGTTGATATGAGTCGAAAATTGGATGTCCAGCTTGATGATTTCGTAATTACAGGATTTTATCGTAAAAATTTACATATCAATGTGACAGCCGCAGCTGAACATCAAAAAAAACATTTGCTGCTCGAACGAATAAAGTCAGATCCAAAAAATTCGACAATCGTTTATGTGACGCTGCAAAAAACTGCTGATGAAATCGCTAATTTTCTACTTATTAATGATATAAATGCCAAAAGTTACCATGCTGGAATGAAGAATGATCAAAGAGAGGCTATTCAAAATGAATTCATGAATAATGACGTTGATTGTGTTGTTGCAACAATCGCCTTTGGCATGGGGATAGATAAGGCAGATATCCACCGAATAATTCATTTTGATTTGCCAAAATCAATTGAAAACTATAGCCAGGAAATTGGTCGCTCAGGAAGAGATGGGGAAAGATCATTCTGTGAAGTTCTTGCCAATAGAGATAGCCTCAATGTTCTAGAAAATTTTGTCTATGGAGATACACCCGGGAAAAGTTCAATAAGGCAATTGGTTGATAAAATAAGTAAAACCGAGAATGAAATAATAGAATTTAAAATGTTGCGCTTGTCCAAAGAACTGAATATCAGATTGTTGCCTCTAAAAACACTGCTTGTATATTTGGAGATGGAAGGGATTCTAACACCACAATATGCATACTTTGAAAGGTATTCTTTTAAATTTGTAAAAGATCAAGATTTTATTATCAATCAATTTCGTGGAGAAAGACAGCAGTTTTTAAAATGCTTATTTGATTCATGCCAAACTAAAAAAATATGGACGCATATTTCTATTTCGACCATTATTAAGTCCTACAATACAGATAGAAATAGAGTGATTTCCGCGCTGGAATATTTTTCTGAACGGGGCTGGATCGAACTTAAATCGAAAACAGTAATAGATGTATTTAGAGTAAATAAAAGAAATATAGACACAGAATTGGTTGCCAATAAAATTTACAATTTATTCATCAATAAAGAGACGTCTGACATTGAAAGAATAAATGAAATGATTGATTTCTTTGAAAGTACAACCTGTTTGTCGAAGAGGCTTTCAGGATATTTTAATGAAAATTTATCCTTTGAAAGATGTGGACACTGTTCTTCATGTAACAAAGGAGGAGTTGAAATAGAACGATCTGTTGCGCTTAAACCATTAGATGTTGTGGATTATCATAAAGTCTTGAATGAATTTAGAGCCAATGTAGACGGAGATTTTTCCGCGCTAAACATGACAAAATACTTATGCGGCATTTTAATGCCACTGTTTTACGGATTTAAAAATAAAGAATTGAAGTATTTCGGGTCACTCGAAAATTATCATTTCAAGGAAGTTCAAAGATGGATTGAGGAAAAGTGTGTCTAATTGAAGTTCAACCAGCAGGGTATTGCGTTTCATAAACTAAATTTAGTAGCTATTGAATTCATGCATAATTCAAAGAGGTACCATTATGGATTTAAACGCTGAGCAAAAAAGAATCGCCACGCAGGAACCAAAAGGCCACATGTTATTAAGGGGCGTTGCAGGCTCAGGAAAAACCTCGGTTGGGATATATCGGGTTTCGTTTCTACATCTAAATTACTGCTTTGGGAAAGACGATGCTATTCTACTGGCTACTTACAATCGTACCCTAATTCATTACATGTCCTATTTGTACGAAAAGATGGATAAGATTAAGAATGCCGAATTTTCATCTCTTTTTGAGGCACCGGATCGAAAAGTTGATATCCAAACTGTTGATAGTCTTATGTTCAAGTACTATCAGGCATTTGCGGCCCAGAAAAAGCTCAATTATAAATTAAGCGTACCTCAAGCATTGGGCTATGAAATTATCAATGAGGGCATATCTAAACTCAAGAAACAATACCCGAAGGTTGCCATCCTCAATCAAAAGAACATGGCGTTTTTGAACCAAGAGATTTCATGGATAAAAGATTGTCTATATCTGGATGAAGAGGCATATCAGAGCGCAGACCGAAAAGGGATGAGCCGATCTCAAGCAGACTCTCAACCACAGCGATTGCCCAAAAATTCAGATACTCGCAAAGCCATATTCGAATTGAAACGGTTTTACGACCGGGAGGTTCATCAAAAAGGTCATATCTCATTCGGCGATATGCGCTTGATGGCCTTAAAGCAAGCCCGTAAAGCACAAATGCAAAAATATACCCATGCAATAATTGATGAAAGCCAAGATCTGACACGCAGCCAGCTATTATTTTTAAAGTATATTTATAATGAAAAAGATTATTCAAGTATCTGTTTTATTGCAGATACAGCCCAGAATATATACCCGCAATCTTGGATTGGCAGCGGTCAAAGTTTTGCAAGCATTGGATTCAGTATGCAGGGGCGTAGTTACTCTCTGAGCAAAAATTTCAGGACTACCACTCAAATATCTCAGGCCGCTTACAGTCTTATCGAGGATTGCACGGATATTGTTGAGGATGACAATTTCGTCAAACCATCTCTTATCGATAAGCAAGGTAAGTATCCAATTTGCAAAGAATTTGATGGCGAATCGAAACAGGCTGAATTTCTTGTTCAGGAAATACTAAAGCTCAAAGACAAATATTCAATGGGTGACATTGCTATTATTGGACGATTCAAGCGCCAATTGAATTTTATCCAGGAGAAACTAAAAAATAACGGAATCGCTTGTGCATATTTTTCGGACAAAGAGGATGAATTTGAATCCAAATCCATCAAGCTGGTAACAATGCACTCCATAAAGGGCCTTGAATTCCCCCTCGTGTTTATAATCGGTCTAAATGACGACGTAATGCCCTTTTTTACAGAACATGATTCTGGGGCGAAATATGAGGAAGAGATTAAGGAACGTAAACTTTTATATGTCGGGATGACCAGGGCCACAGAAACGCTATACCTGCTGAGCAGCTCTCGGCCATCGCGCTTTATTTCAGATATCTCCTCAAAATATTTAAGAACAAACCGAAGCAGTCGGCTAAGCAGATTCTATAACATCTCGATCGAGAAATACCGCTATAAAGACAAGTTGATGGACATGCATGTGGCGGAAGAGAAAATTCGACAGTGGATGATCGCAGAATTGTTAGATACTTACGGGTATCCTCTGGATTGTATATTAGTAGAATTTCCAGTAAAATATTTTTCCAAAAAGGGCTATGTTGATATTGCTATCCAGATTAAAAAAGAGGAGACAACCATACCATTAATTTTCATTGAAACGAAAAGACGGGGGCACGACATAAGAGATGCTTTGGACCAAGTGAAGAGCTATATGTCCAATTGCCGTGTTTGTGAATATGGTGCAGCTACAGATGGCCAAGAATTTGTTGTAATCGATAAGAATTTCAAGGTGCGTGAGGATTTGCCGGTTTTCAAAAACAGCTGGGGATTATCCAACGCTATCCGATTTGAATATCTCAATTTAAGAACAAATATTGTTACAAACTTTTGTTGTGATCCAAATCAGCCTGATTCGATTGAAATAGATTTGGATGGCGATTGTGAATATATTGAAAATGACCAACTTGAAAAAATACCCGTCTACGGTAAAATCGCTGCTGGCCAGCCCATTGCAATGAACACTGAATTGGATCAAGATATTTACCTTCCTAAAAAATGGGTACGGGGGGGAAGTTACTTTATTTTGAAAATTACCGGCGACAGTATGAATGGGGCAAAAATTAACAACAATGACTTGGTGTTGGTAAGGTCGCAGCCCTCTGCAGATAATCTCGATATTGCGGTTGTTGGTTTAGATGAGGAGGGCACATTAAAACGCTTCAGCAGAATGGGAAGCAATATCATTTTGTTATCTGAGAATCCCAAATACGATCCAATTATGTTGGACGATGACCAGGTAAATGTCTTGGGCGTTGCAGTTGGGGTAATTAAGAAATCTCAGTAGACAGGGTGTTCATTCAAACAGATGGTAATGTCAAATTATAGAAAATATACAATGGCTTATACGTTTGTGGCAATTGTTGTTGTCACTATCGATGAAGTCAGTTCAAAGTGACAATAACAATTGCCTTTATTGTTTCGTAAGCTATTGAAATTACATACCCCAAAGTGACGCTAACAATTACCCGTCTTCATCGCTGGGAAAGTGGTCTATAGTTTACCTCAGAGCTTTCAGAATCTGCTGTGTTTGGCTTTTACCGTCCCTTGGACGGGTTCCGAAAACCGCGGCCATCAGTAAAACAGCCCCTGTGCCGATGGCATTTCCACAAAGCCGCGGGCCAGGGGCGCCTTTGCATTGTCTCATAAGATGATATGATGATATACTGACTGTTATTGGCGAAGCATATTCATTTGAATGCCCATTCGATCCCTGTTGAGAGCTTTTCATTGCATTCTGCATTGCGCGCAGCCGTTGCATGCCAAATTGCCAGACACGGATTGATGAATGAAAGAAGATCCCGACATTCACGAAGCGCCGATGAACAAGAGCCAGCTGTTTGCGGATCAAGTCGATAGACAGTATGAACATACTTATTTCGGCGTTGCTGCAACCCTCATCAACAGCATCATTCTGACGTTTGTTCTGTAAGCGTTTAATAAACCACACTTATTTTAATTTTCAGCAGAGAAGCTGATGCTTTCCTGAGTAACGAACTGCGGCAACAGATTTCGGTAACCAGATTGTTCTTTGACAAATGGCAGCTGTTTAAACAGGTAACGAAGATAGGCGAAGGGTTCTATACCATTGGCTTTAGCAGTTTCGATTAGAGAATAAAAAGTCGCAGCGGCATTGGCCCCGTTGGGATGACCTGCGAATAAGTAGTTTTTTCGTCCCACCACAAAGGGGCGAATGGCATTTTCAGCGACATTGTTATCCGGCTTGAGCAGGCCGTTTTCTGTGTAAACAGTCAGTTTGTCCCAATTTTTCAGGGCATAATTGATCGCCTTGCCCAAGAGGCCTTTTGGTGGCGTCAGCGGCTCAGTGGTATCCAGCCAGGTTTTGAACTCATTCAAAATAGGCTTGGATTGCTCCTGGCGGCGTTGATAGATTTGCTCGGATGACAGCTGCTCCTGGCGAATCTGTTTTTCAATCTGATACAACCGGGCAATATAATCTATGGCCTGATCAGCTAACCCTTTGGGATTGTTGAGTTTGCCACGGTGCTTCTTTCTGACTTTAACCACATCAAAAAATTTGCGGCGTGTGTGAGCCCAACAGCCAAGGTGAACGATGCCCTTTTTCCGGGCCAGGTAATCGTAGCCATTGAAGTCGTCGCTCTGGATGTAGCCTTGGTAGTCGTCCAAAAAATTCAAGGCTATTTCACCACTACGAGTCGGATGATATTGATACAGCACCGTGGGGTGCTTTGGATCACCACCGCAAAATACCCACATATAGGATTTGCTGGTGTTGGCCCGATTAGGTTCTTGAAGCACCTGTAATGTTGTCTCATCTATATTGATCAAAGGACCGCCGCGGATTTCATATTGCAGCAACTCGTACAAAGGCAAACAAATTTGGGATGCTTTAACGATCCAATTGGCCATGGTTGCCCGGGGCAATTCAACACCAATACGGGAAAAGATCTTTTCCTGACGATACAGTGGCAGGCCATCGGCAAATTTGGATATCACAATATGAGCTAACAGCCCATCGGTTACATTGGATTTGGGGATTAACTGAACAGGCGCCGGTGCAATCCGAACCGTGGGACCGTCGTCTTCAACACCCTCGCAGCATTTGCAGGCATACTTGTACCGTATATGGCGCAGCACCCGCACTTTGGCAGGGATATAATCAAGCTTTTCACAGGTTTCTTCACCGATACGGCTTAACTGAGCACCACAGGCGCATACCTTTTCTTCTTCCGGTAAATCGTGGATGACCTCTACCCTTGGCAGATCTGCCGGCAGCGGCTTGCGTCCGCGTTTTTTACGCTTGTGTTCGGCAATGACAATGGCACCAACTGAAGGCTCTTGATTCTGATCCTGTTGAGAATCGCTCTCAAAAATGGGCAGTTGCCGGTGATCTTCAGGACGATGCTTTTCACTTTTACGACCGAAAATTTCGTTTTGCAGCAGTCGGATGCGTTCTTCCAAATAGTGGATCTTTTCCTGGTATTTATTCTCCAGGTCGATAACATCCTTCTTGGATATCAAGGCATCATCGGGAAGGGTTGACAGGTCTGCATTCATGGACTGTCACATAGCACAACACCTTGATTTTGTATATACTTTTCTTCGGTAATGAAGGTAAAAAATCAGGCTGCGGAAGTATATTGCAGCTGCTGATGAGCCGTTGAATAATCCAGACCAGCAAGAAGCCAGCTCAACTGTTTTGCTTCTATAGTAATAATATCATCAGCTGACTGGGGCCACTTGAAGCGGTGCTTTTCAAGCCGCTTTAACCACAAAGCGAAACCATTTCGGTCCCAATATAGGATTTTGATGATGGTACGCTGTCGATTGCAAAACACAAACAGATCTCCGGAAAACGGATTCAAATCCATGGCCTGTTCTACCAAAATAGACAACCCGTTAATGGCTTTGCGCATGTCGGTGTTGCCCACGGCCAGATACACGTTACCGGTAAAATGATCTGACATCATAACAATTGAACCACATTGATCAGCTGCTTGAGGGCCGACGGGTCAAATCCTGCAGCAACTTCAATCTTATAGCCATTGGGGGTGAAAAGACTGAATCTCGTTCGTGGGATTTTTGCATTAGGCGCAGACAGTTGCAACGGGACAAAGTTCATTGACGTCCCATTCTGGGCAAAGCGCTTTTTCCAATAGGTGAATTGATGCGGTTTGAGATTGAATTGACGACAATAAGCTAACTGGCTAATGGAGTCTTGTTGCCAACGCTCAATATGTTCTTTCCAAAAATGACGACGTTGTTCGGGACTAAACTCATTTGACTGGCTTTCTGTCATGTCTGCACCTCCATTTAAAATTGTGGTGCATCATGCCATCATCTTTTTAGCTTGTGAAGATGGGGTTAAATTTACGATTACTTTGTTCTCAGGGCCCATGTGCCGCATTCAAACTTGCTGGTCTGGCTGGCCGGCGTGTGCTTTGTGTCTCTTTGCCGCCTGATGGTTTACTGGTGCTACCAAAAGTCTGCCGGCCGGGGTTCAAATCCGGACTTATGGAATGCCTGGTTTAATGCCAGCCTTTTTCTATCAGGCGTTTTATGGGGATCGACCGCGCTTTTCATGGTTCCTTCCAATTCCATCGGACATCAGGCCTTTTTAGCGTTTGTTATCGGCGGGATGGTTGCCGGAGCAGCCGGCGCGTTCACATCGGTGCTGGCCGCGTTTTATATTTTCAGCCTTCCGGCCCTGCTTCCAATCATTTCCTTTTTTTTCCTGCTCGGGGACGAGATCCATATCGCAATGGGCACGATGACGCTTTTTTTCTTGATGCTGATCAGCTTGACCGCCAACAGGATGCATCAAGACATTGTCCACCTGCTGGACTTGAAATACGAAAGAAGTACACTGATTACAAATTTGTGGCAAGAGGTCGGCCAGCGCAAGTCGGCCCAGCAGGATCTGCGCCGGCAAAAAGAGCGTGTCGAAGAGATCGTGGCCCAGCGCACGGTGCAATTGTCTGCGGTAAACCAACGCTTGAGAGCCATTCTCAACCATGCCCCCCTTATTATCTGGGCCTTGGACCGCGAAGGGATTGTGACCTTTTATGACGGCCAGGGGCTGGAAAAAATGGGGCTGGCGCCTGAAGATGCAGTGGGAAAATCAGCCTTTGAATTGTTTGCCAAAAACAAATCATTTATCGATATATCGCAACGGGTGATTGCCGGGGAGTTTATTTCCGTTACGATCCATCATGGTGATGATGCGTTTGCAGTCCGTTATCAACCTATCATGAATACCGACGATCGGTTGGTCGGGGCCATCGGTGTCGCCATTGATGTGACTGAACAAACAGCCGCAAAGGAGGCATTGCACAAAAGCGAGGAAAAATATCGCGAGCTGGTGGAAAATATCAATGATGTCCTGTACGCCGTCGACAAGGAAGGCGTAATTGCCTATATCAGCCCGGTTATTGAGTCCGTGCTTGGCTATCGCCCTGAGATGTTGATTGGGAATTGCTTTTCCGATTTTATCAGCCATCAAGATCAAGCCCGTTTCAAGAAAGACTTCGCAAGGGGGCTTGAAACCGATGGCCGCCAGGGAGAATACAGATTCGTAGACATGAATGGCGATACAAAATGGTGCCGTGTGAGTTCACGCGCCATATCGGAAGGCCAAAATAACGTCGGTATTCAAGGCGTGTTGGTCGATATCACCTGGTCAAAACGGTTGGAAGAGCAATTGCAGCGCGCTCAGAAAATGGAGGCCCTGGGCATTCTGGCCGGGGGAGTGGCACACGATTTAAATAACATCCTAAGCGGCATCGTGAGCTATCCGGAATTGCTGTTATTGGACCTTCCCAAGGACAGCCCGCTGTGGAGGCCGCTGGTCACCATAAAAGAATCAGGCGAAAACGCAGCGGCAATCGTGCAGGATCTTTTGACATTGGCACGAAGGGGGATGCCCATCATAGAATTGCTGAATTTGAACCATGTTGTAAAAAAATGTATCGATGCGCCGGAAATTCAGTCATTAATCGACATCCACGACAATATTGCGATTACAACTCGCCTGCAACCCGGTTTATTCAATATCTATGGTTCTTCCATACATATCTACAAATCCATTTCCAACCTGATCGTCAATGCGATTGAAGCTATGCCCGACGGCGGAAGTATTCAGATTTCCACCGAAAATCAATATAAAGACAAACGCGTTTCCGGATTCGATCCTCCCAGCGAAGGCGAGTATGCCGTGCTCTCCATTGCAGATTCAGGGATCGGGATTTCGGATATTGATCAATCCAGGATATTCGAGCCGTTTTATACCAGGAAGATAATGGGGCGAAGCGGATCGGGACTCGGCATGGCGGTTGTCTGGGGAACCGTAAAAGATCACAATGGCTATATTGACCTCAACAGCAAGGAAGGCGAGGGCGCCCGGTTCGACTTGTTTTTTCCCGCCACCCGGGATGAGGTGAGTTGGGGCAGGGATCAGGAAGAAACACTGGATTATATTGGAAACGGAGAGCGCATTTTGGTGGTCGATGACATGCCGGTTCAGCGGGAAATTGCGACCAGCATACTCAAACGCCTGGAGTACCGCCCGGTCTCGGTTGCCAGCGGAGAAGAAGCGATCGCTTATATTCAGAAGCACCGGGTTGACTTGGTGATTCTTGATATGATCATGGATCCCGGAATTGATGGGTATGAAACATACTGCCGCATGGTCGAAATATGTCCCGGCCAGAAAACCATTATCGCCAGCGGCTTTTCGGAAACCGAACGTGTTCGAAAGACCTTGGCGCTGGGCGCCGGCCGGTATATCAAAAAGCCTTACACGCTTTCGTCCATCAGCAAATTAGTTTGGCAGGAACTGAAAAAATAGACAGTGCATGAGAAGTAGAAAATACCCCTTGACGGATAGCGGCGCACGCATGATTCGGGCATTTTCATCTTTTTGCGCAATGATGCTGAAGCGTCATCCCGCCAACCCTGAAAAGGGGTATCGGTGAAGGGCACAGATCGTTGATTGTGGCCAGATCCGGCTCACTGCAGTATCCCTTTGAAATATATCCCATATCCAAACCTTTGGGGGTGATTACTTGTATATGGGTGTGGTGGAACCAATTGCCGTTTTCATGGAAGTCCCCGATTTCCGCAAAAGCGGCACCCGCCAAAATTTTTTGTCCGGTCTCCGGCAATCGGTCCTTGCGCAGGTGCCCGTAGAAACTATAAAAGGTTTCAAAACAGGGGCTCTCATGTTTCAGCAGAACGTACCCGCCATAGTTGCCCCTGCCTGTCTCGTAGCCGTTCTGGGCAACCCTGGCATCCAGGGGTGCATGCAGGGCCGTGCCCAAGGGGACGATTACATCCAGCCCCAAGTGGAAAAATCGTTTTTGCGCCACCATCTGGGGGCAGTCTCCGAGCAGCGTGTCGCGGCGCTCTAAATAGGGGGCAACTCCCCAGTGGTATTTTCGGCGCATCGAATCATCCAGGGCCTGCTGCAATTGGGCCTGGTCTGTCACATCTATGGACTTGAGCAGCGCGCTGTTTCTTGAGAGATCTGCGATAAAGGGGTCCCCCTCGAGTCCAGGGAAAACCGGCCGGTGTTTGACTTTCCGGCTGTAAAGCAAAAAGGGATAATACATGTGGCCTCCTGGTCAGGACAACGCGAAATCCGTGGTTTTCTTCAGGCCGGCAACAGGTACAACCGGGTTGCCGTTTTCATCTTCTTTGATACCGTCGGGCCAGGCGAAATTCGGGGATAGGGCCTTGAAGTAGGCAAGGTCATAAGGAAGCAATACAACCGCCAGATTTTCACCTTCTCCGACAAAGGAAGACGACAGGCCGAAATCGACTTCACCCAGGGTGGTCCGGATGATGTAGCGGGGTATTTCTCTTCCGCTGCCTTCCCGGCGCACCCGGGTGGCGATATCCACCACGTCGTAAAGCGACACGGGATTCCGATCGTTCCAGTGGGACTGGACGGGAAGTCCGGCCACGTACAGGTGGTGAAATTCGATGCCTGCCTTGCGACAGCTGTATGCGAGACGGTGAATGGCGTCCGGGGTGTCATTGATCCGGCCCAACAGGGGGGTGTTGTTGTAGACGGTGATGCCCCTGTTGTTCAGACGGCGGGTGAGCCGGGTGTGGGCCGCTTGAAACTCGTTCGCCGAAATGAATTGCGTTTCAATTTCAAGCCGCAGCGGGTTGACCAGGGTCAGTTTGTTCAAACTGGCCAGTTGATCGATGACCGCTGTCGAGAATAGTTCCGGCGAAGTATTGAATTCCGGACTGCGCAGGCGCACGGCATTCACATGCGGCATCTTTTCCAGGGCCCGGATGATTCCGCGGATCTGGCGCAACGACGCCGGGACGCTTTTTTCACAGAGGATGACTATGTCCGTTATCCTCGTGTCACTTCGAATATAATCGAGATCCCTCGCTTTGCCGGTGGCATCCATCTCCACACGGGTCTCGTGAACGCGTGAAATGATGGGGGACCCCGTTTCCACCACCGAAGGCGACAGCTTATCGCCGGCCGGCAGGCTGTACCGGACGTCATCGGTACTTGCTGTCTGCCGCGCCAAATTACTTCCGGACCGGGCTGGCCGGGAGCCTAGAAAGAGGCCGTCATCGCCGATCCGGGCCATGTACTGGATATCGATGGTGCCTTCGGCATTGACCCGAATATTGGTGAGCTTGCTGGTCAGGGGGGCAAATGACTTGAAGTAATCCGGCGTATACGGGCTCCGGATCCAAACGAAGTCCGGGTTTGCGTTAACGGGCTCCACAGCCCAGCCGCTGGTGTGCCAGTCCATTTTGCCGATGGGAGTGGCGGTGCAGATTCTGGGAATCACGCGGTCGGAAAGGTGGGCGCGAAGATAACGGCCCGCGGCCAGCCCCTTGGATATGGGTGACCAGTAAACATTGTTGCCGTGGATGGGGCTGCAGGGAATATAGATGTAGTGAAGTTCGGCGCCAGCCCCCCGCAAAAGGCTGAAAAGCTGTGCCAACTCGGGGCCGTTGTCGTTGCAATTGTTTAAAAACGGGGTCTGGACATACACGGCGATGCCGTTTTTCACCAGTTCAGTGATGATATACAGGCTCTGAGGCGATATTTCGTCGGGGTGAATGAAGTGGGTGGCCACCTCCATGCGTTTGCCCCGTTTCTGGAGTTCCAGGTTTTTGATTTTAAGATAAGTGAGGTAGGCTTCCTCCCGGGCCAGAAACAGGGGCGGGTAATAGGCGATGGAGCGGGTGGCCAGGCGCAGCGTCTGCACATGCTCGATTTCCATCAGGCCGTCGATGGCCGCCGCCATATTGACGCGGTTCATGAACGGGTCGCCGCCGGTGATGACAACCTCCTTGATGCCCGGCGAGTTGCGGACATGCTCGACAGCCTTTTTGACGTCTTCCACCGCGGGGTTGGCTTCGTTTCGGGTTTCCTTGTGCTTGCGGAAACAGAAGCGGCAGTAAACGGGGCAGCTCATATTGAGCAGAAAAATGACCCGGTTTTCGTACATTTGTTCCAGCAGTCCCTGGTGGAACTGGCCGATCCAGGTGTTGGTGTGACCCGTGGAGTCCAGTTCCTGGACGAAGGGCAGGTACTGGTAGGCGACGTTGGCGGATATCCGCATCTGGCGGATGGTGTGCATGCTCAGTCTGACCGGATAGGTGTCGATAACCTCCTGCATGTCGGCCCGTTCGGCGTCCGGCACATGGATGTTGGTCAGTGTCTGGAGCTGATCGACGGTTTTGACCGATACGAACTGATCCCCCGGCAGGACAATTTCGAGAATGGCTACGAGCAGCTGGTATGGCATGGTGATCTTGCCGACGGCAATCGGTGCATCTCCTTGGGCTTCGGAAAGTTTTGCGAGCAGCGCGTCAAAGAAGCCCGCGGGGTCACCCGGGAAGCCGGCAGCCTCAATCAGCCGTGCCAGTTTCGCCACGCCGTCACCGGTTTGAATAATCTCATAAAACGCAGCGCCCGTCAGCGATATTTCGCCGAAATCGTTTAGAAAGGCCGTCACGCCGGCCACCAGGTCCGAAAGCGCCACCTTACGGGCCTCTTCCTCCTGCCGGAAGGAAATTTTTAAATATATTTCATCCTGTGCCATTTCAGCACGCCTCCGAAATGAATAAAAAATAGTGTTTGACAAACATTTTTCAGTTGGCCTATTAACTATAATAGTAAATAACAAACTAATATAGTAGACAGATAGCCGCATGGACCGATTATGTCAAAGGGAAAATACTATTTCTCAAAATCGCTGGAAAAAGGGCTGAAAATTCTCTCCCTGTTCGACCGCGAGACGCCCTCGCTGACCCAAAGCCGGATCGCCAAGGCCTTGTCTTTGAATATGACGTCGACCTACCGCTATATCAATACCCTCGTGGAAATGGGTTACCTGGAAAAGGATGTCAAAACCAAGGCCATCCGGCCGTCCGTGCAATGCCTGGTTTTTTGCACCAATTTGCTGCGGGCCACCGATCATCTGCACTTGATCAAAAGCGTCATCGATCCATTGCACAAGCAATACAACATCAGCGTCGAGGTCGTATTTGCGGTGGACGACACCCTGGTGCGATTTTACAATAAAGAGGCGGCCGAAACCCTGACATACAGCCTGCCGGATTCGTCGAAAAACTGTCTTCACAACACGGCCCTGGGCAAGGCGTATCTTTCGAGCCTTGCCGACGCGCAGATGAGGGCCAAAATCGACGGTATGACTCTTTTTCCCAAGACACCCCGAACCATTCTCAGCAAGAAAGCACTGATCGCCGAACTGGTTGCCGCCAAAGCGCAGGGATACACCATGTCCGTGGAAGAATATCTGCCCGGGCTGATCGCCATCGGCGCTCCTTTGGTGGACCCGTTGACCGGGCAGGGAGTGGGCGCCGTTTCATTCGATTTTTCGGTTGTCCAAAATACGGCGGAAGACATTCGGACAAAATATGCGGCCGTAATCGTTGAAACGGCCAAGGCGCTTTCCGGGTTGCTGCCGCCGGACCGTCATGGTTCATAGCCCTTGACAACGATGACGGGCCGCAGGTGGCATGCTCGAATCGCGGGCACGGACCGAGCGTTAAAGACCATTGAAAGGAGAAACAAGATGAAAAAGGCTGTCGTTTTTACCCTGGTGGTGCTTCTGTGCAGTTTTGCCGCAGGTGCGGTCTTGGCGGAAGACTTGGCAAAGGTGAAGGAAAGGGGCGAAATCAAAATGGCGATGAGCGGCCAGTACCCCCCATTCAACTTTGTGAACGATAAAAACCAACTGACCGGTTTCGACGTGGAAATAGGACAGGCCGTTGCAAAACGGATCGGCATCAAAGCCATCCCCTTGTCCACCGCCTGGGACGGTATTATCGCCGGTTTGCTGGCCAACAAGTATGAACTGATCTGCGGCAGCATGGCAATCACTCCGGAACGGCTCAAATCGATCGATTTTTCGGACCCCTATTACCGGTCCGGTGCCCAGCTCTTCGTGGGAACAGGTTCCGCCGTGAAATCGGTGGCGGATCTCAAGGGGAAAAAAGTCGGCGTAACATTGGGCACGACTTATGAAAAGTGGGTGCGTGAGAACATCACCGGTGCCGACGTACGAACGTACAAGGGCGTACCGGATATGATTCTGGAGGTGAGCTACGGCCGAATAGACGGTTTTATCACCGACAAGATCGTGGGCGCTCTGGCAATCAAAAAGAATGGGTCACCCATCTCTTTGACCGGTGATCTTCTTTACGAGGAGAAAATGGGCATCGCCCTGCGGCAGAACAACCCGGGTCTGAAAGCCGCTATCAACGATGCGCTGAAAGAAATGAAAAAAGACGGCAGCTACCATGAGATTTCCATGAAGTGGCTGGGGATCGACGTGCGCTGAACAGCGCTTGGCAAATGCCCGCCAGCGGCTCACCCCCCGGTTTGCCGCAGTGCGGCACGGGGGGGGCTCCATCTTCATGAAGGCGGGGCCTGATCCCTGATAATGCAATTGCGGCCGCCGGCCGTGAAAAGGATGCCGAACATGCTGGACTGGAATATCATCGTTCACTATTTCCCGTTTTTGGCAAAAGGGGCGCTGCTCACCCTGGAGATTTCTATCCTTTCGCTCATCCTGGGCTTGATTTTCGGGTTGTCCGCCGCACTGGGCAAATTGAGCCGTAATCCTGTATTGCGCAGCATCGCCGTTTTCTACATCTGGCTCATTCGCTCGACGCCCTTGCTGGTTCAGCTGTTTATCATTTATTTTGGTCTTCCACAGCTGGGTATTGATCTGGGCCCGTATATTTCCGGAGTCCTCGGGCTCGGGCTCAATGTGGGGGCGTACAATGCGGAAACGATCCGTGGCGGAATTCAGTCCGTGCGCAAGGGGCAAAAGGAAGCCGCGCGTTCTCTGGGCATGAGCAGCGCACTGGCCATGCGCAGGATCATTCTGCCCCAGGCGCTACGCATTATCGTTCCCCCCCTGGGAAACAATTTTATCATTCTGATCAAGGATACATCACTGGTTTCCACCATTACCCTGGTCGAATTGACCCTGACCGCCCAGCGGTTTATCGGGTCGACCTACAAGCCCTTTGAGATGTATGTCATGGCCGCTTTTCTATATGCGGTACTGACAACTTCAGCCAGCTTTCTTCTGGGGAAATTGGAAAAACGAACCCAAAAAGGAAGTCGTTAACCATGCAACTGGAAAAACATCGACGCGATAGTGTCCCCATGATCCGGATCGAGGCATTGCACAAGAGTTTCGGAGAATTGTCCGTCTTGCGAGGCGTGGACATCGAAGTGCCCCGCCAACAGGTGTTGGTGATCATCGGCCCCAGCGGCTCGGGAAAAAGCACTTTGCTGCGATGCGTCAACCACCTGGAGTCTCCCACTTCCGGGAAAATTTTCCTGGACGGCGAGTTGGTCAACGATAATACCCGCGGGCGCAAGGCCTTTGAAAAACATCTCAACCGCGTGCGCTGCAAGCTTGGCATGGTGTTTCAGCAGTTTAACCTGTTTCCGCACATGACCGTCATCGAAAATGTCATGGAGGCGCCGGTTTACGTGCTCAAGCAAGACAAGCAAACAGTCCGCTCAAGGGCCGAGGAGCTGCTGGACAAGGTGGGTCTGCTGGACAAGGCCGATACTTATCCGGCCATGCTTTCCGGGGGGCAGCAGCAACGGGTGGCAATCGCCCGTGCCCTTGCCATGGAACCCAAGGCCATGCTTTTTGACGAAGTGACCTCCGCCCTCGATCCCGAACTGGTCGGAGACGTACTGCGTGTCATGGAAGACCTGGCCAAAGACGGCATGACCATGCTGGTGGTGACCCATGAAATGGGTTTTGCCGAAAAGGTCGGAGACCGGGTGATTTTTATGGCCGATGGGGTGGTTGTGGAAGACGATTCACCGCAGAAGATCTTTTCGAATCCCAAGGCGGCGAGAACCCGGCAGTTCCTGTCGGACATTATTAAATAGAAGGACCCCGGATCCATATGCCGGCACCTGTTCAAGGGGCCGCAGTGCGGTCCTGTTAAATCAGCCATCGCGATGGTCAAATGCACCTGAGAATGGGTGCCCCCCCTTGCTATTCAGGACCGGATCGCCTTAAACCCGAAACGCCCCAATGCCGCCGGGCTGCCGATCTCACTTTCCTGTCTGCATCGGATTGCAGGCAGCAGATTGCCGCCGAACCGGAAAAGATGGTATATTTTAACAGCGCTTATGGATACGGGAAAGGTTGGCCTTTACTTTATTTATCCGGCGCAGTAGGTTCCTGTGGAACGTCAGGCAGGTTCAATCGGTGTCCGGGGTTTATCCGCGCCGGATCACCACCGGCATGAGCACCAACCACAATGAGCCGCGCTGCCGGAGATTATAAGCGGACGCGAGGTCGTTAATCCGATGCAGGAAAAGCCGGCCACCCACACGCCGGGGCCAGAAAAACCCATCCGCCAGATGCCGCTGGATGCGGCTGTGGCAGGACCGCTGTTCATGCTGTCCGCGGCGTTGCTGTTTACTGTTATGAATTTGCTGGTCAAGCTTCTGGGCCCTGAGTTTTCGGTCTGGCATATCGGGTTCTATCGGTTTTTCGGCGGGCTGGCGGTTATCTGGGCCCTTTTCGGGCGTCATCAAAACCCTTACCGGGGCAACAATATTCGCTTGCTGATCATCAGGGGCTGTATCGGATCGATGGCATTCATCGCCATCATCACGGCCATTCGCCTTATACCCCTTTCTGCGGCGCTGGTTATTTTTTATTCTTTTCCGGCCTTTGCAGCTGTTTTTTCTTTTCTGCTCTATGGCGAGCGGATCGGAAAATTCGAGATCGTCTGCATTGCAGCCGTTTTGGTGGGAGTTGGGATCCTTTTTGATTTTCAACTGGCCGGAGGGCTTTGGGGCCAGATTATGGCCCTCGTCGGAGCGGCATTCGCGGGTCTGACGGTGACGCTGATCAAAACGCTGCGTCAAAAGAACGGTCCTGTGGTGATATACTTCTATTTTTGCACCATGGGCGCGCTGGTGACCTTGCCAAAATTCGTGCTGCATCCCGTCTGGCCTGAAACGCCCTTGGTTGTGGTCATGATTCTGGGCATTATTTTCGCTTCTCTGGCGGCCCAGCTATTGATGAACCAGGGATTTTTCTACTGCCGGGGGTGGGAAGGCGGGGTGCTCATGTCCAGTGAAGTCGTCTTCACGGCGGTCGTCGGGATCCTGTTTCTGGGCGATCCCACGACACCCCGTTTCTGGATCGGCGGCATTTTGATATTCAGCAGTGTTGTTGTCTTGAATTGGACCAAAAGCAAACGTAATAAGCCATAAGGGGCCCCACAGGCGCAAAGGGCCAGGGCACAAACAGCGGTCAAAGAAAGGAGCACTGAAAATGGGCAAAGTCATTATTTACGGGAAAGCCGGGTGACCTTATACCAGCAGGGCCAGGGAGGCTTATCCGACCCATGACTATTTCGACGTCAAACAGGACAAGAAGTATATGGAAAAAATGCTCGAATTGTCCGGCGGGAAACGCGAGGTGCCGGTGATTTGCACAGGTGCGGATGTGACGGTCGGCTATGGCGGTTCATGAGGGGTATAAATGTCGGCTGGTCAGCCGGCACAAATGTTATTCTTTCTCAGGAGCGGTCCCCTGCCGGTCGGGCATAACCGGATCGCGCAGAATCAGATCAATGGCCTGCCTGGCAGTGGCCGCCATGGGCGCGAAGACCCTGCTCAGGGCCTTGATGTGGCGCAGATGATCGGCCGTGCGTAATACCAGCATGGCCAGGTCGCCTTCAGCGATCTGGCCCGATTTGATGATTTTGTCCCAGGCGCGATCCGAGGCCCATGCCCACAGATGCAGTGCCGGGCGGTAGAACAGCTGCCGGGTGTCGAATCCGCGGGATTGCATGTGTTTGCTGAATCCTTTCAACTCCCGGTTGATTCGTTTTACGGCTGCAGTCATGGTTTTGGGCAGGGTTTTGCTGTCCAGGTGTTCGTCGGTTTCCTTTTCGTTGACAAAAGCCGCCATAACGGCGGCGAGCAGCGCCGGGTCATCCTGAGGGAAGAGTTCGCGGCGCAGCCCCTCGGCAACCTGCAGGGGCTGATCGATGCGCAATTGGGCCGCCCACTGGCCATCCCGGGTCAACCGGTTGTCTTTGTCGACATAGCCGGTTTCCTTGAGAAAGCTCAGGTGCCGCTGGAAATCCTCCCACAGATGGGTCTGGGCCGCATCTGTTCCGCCCAGTGGCTTCCCCTGTTGCTGGTAGGCTGCCAGGGACTGTCGCAACAGTTCTTTGACTTCGGCTGGATGGTGAGAGAGCAGCAGATTCAGGGTCATGGAAAAATTGATCCGAATCTGGCTGTGCACGGCAGCCGGAGGCGCAGTGAGCTGCCGGGCCACCTGGCGGACATCCATATATTTTCCGGGAACCACCAGGGCAAATCCGATATTGTCCTTTCCGCGCCGGCCGGCCCGGCCGGTCATTTGCTGCAGTTCGGTGGCGTCCAGAGGAAGAAACTCCACCCCGTTGAACCGGTCGGAGTTGAGAAAGCCGACGGTCCGCGCAGGGAAATCCACGCCGGCGGCCACTGTTGAGGTGGCGAAGATGGCATCCAGCAATCCTTCGCTCATCAACGTTTCCAGGACCAGCTTCCAGGCCGGCAGCTGTCCGCTGTGATGGGACCCCACCGCCAGATGTTCCAGCAGCCAGCGTTGGCGGTGGTGTCGGATGTGCGGCTGATTGGACAGCAGTTCTTCAATTCGTCGGCTCAGCTCCTGTGCCCGATGGGGGTCGTTGATTCGATTCTGCATGCACAATTGGGCGGCTTGATCGCAGTCCGCCCGTGATTTCAGGAAAAAAAGCGCCGGCAGCAGATTATACTTGCGCAGGATTTGCAGTATATCGCCAAACGGCGGCAATTTTCCGGGGGGCGCCAGGCCCGTTTTCGGACGGGCAGTCAGGCATTCATTGACGCGTTTGAACAGGCGGTTCCTTTTTTTTGAGCCTGACTTGGCCATCAGCGGCAACAGGCTGCCGGAAGGGTGCAGGAACATGGGGTACAGCGGTACAGGCCTCTGGTGTTCTTCCACGATCCGGCATGATTTGCTGCGGATGGCGGTCAGCCAGCCGGCAATTTCACTGGCGTTGCCGATGGTGGCCGACAGCATCAACAGGTGAATGCGCCGGGGCAGATAGATCATGATTTCTTCCCAAACCACGCCGCGTTCCGTATCACCGAGGTAATGTGCCTCGTCCAGCACCACAAAGTCGGTAGCCAGTTCCTGGCCCCGGTGCATGGCGTCATAAAGCTGGTTGCGCAGAATCTCGGTGGTTCCGACGATAATGGGGGCGCCGGCATTTTCTTTACGGTCCCCGGTAAGGATGCCGACTTTGTCGGTGCCGAAGTACTCGCCGAATTCTGCCATTTTGGCATTGGTCAGTGCTTTGAGGGGAGAGGCATACCAGGCGTGGCCGCCATTGTTGAGAATTTTTTCAATGGCTTTCAGCGCGATCCATGTCTTGCCGGCGCCGGTGGGGGCGGTAACCAGACAGTCCGATGTGCCCACGGCTTCCAGGGCATCGAGCTGAAAGGGATCGGCAACAAAAGGCGCCGGCGCAGGGGTGCCGATGCGGGTGAATATTTTCTTCAGGGCGGCGTCTGCACCGGGTCTAAGTGCCGCATGGCGCTGCCTGTTTTCGCGGTACCGTCCGGGACGGTGCCCCGGGCGTTTAGGATAGGGGCGCCGGGCTCGCATGGATTAAAGATTGCCGATCATGGCTTTGACCCGGGCTTTGGCCTCGGATTCAACGTCATAAGGAGAAGCGCCGTTCAGGTCGGCTTCAATGAGTGTGTCGGCATACGGCAGGAACCCGAGGATATCGAAATCCGACAAATGTTTTTTGAGAAATGCTTCGTCATTGGGGCCGCGAACCTTATTGCCGACGATGAAGATCTGGTCGAGTTTGATTTCAGCGGCCAGTTGCCGGATGTGTTCTGCGGTATCGATGCTGCGCCGGCCGGGTTCCACCACCACGATCAGTTTATCCACCGCGGTTGCCGTTGCACGACCCAGATGTTCGATGCCGGCTTCCATGTCCATGACCACCACTTCATCCCGGGCCAGGACGATATGCATCACCAGGGCTTTGAGCAGGGTACTTTCCGGGCAAAGGCATCCGCCGCCGCCTTTCTTGACGCTTCCCAGACGCATCAGTTTGATATTGTCCTTGCGGACCGATACGGCATCGGGCAGATCGTCCACCTTGGGGTTGAGTTTGAAAAAACCGCCGATGGTGCCGGGTTTGGCTCCAGTGCGTTCGAAAATCATCTCTTTCATATCGGCAATGGGAACGACCTTGTCAGCATCGGCAATGCCCAGGGCGGCGGCCAAGTTGGCATCCGGGTCGGCATCGATGGCCAAAACTTTTTTCCCCATATCATTCAGCGTGTGGATCAACAACGATGCAAACGTGGTTTTGCCCACCCCACCTTTTCCGCTGATGGCTAACTTCATATCGTATCCTTTCACGTGTTCGGATTTGTTTCGGCGCATATATCCAAAATTCAATTGCGTTCTGAATTGCCAAAACCTATCTAATATAACAACCTTTGCCGGTTCGGCAAGGCAAAGCCGGGAAGATCTGCGATTTCCGACCAGTTAGAGGGACGGGGATGAAATTATGCGTTTCTATTTAAAAGAAACGCATAATTTCATCCCCGTCCCTCTTTATCCCATCTATACCTTGACTGGATTCCCGGCTATGGTTAGTAAGGAGGCCTGAAAATAACAACAGCCGGCCGTTCCGGCGGGGATAGAAAGCTGAATCATGAATCAAGTCGTTCGACGCAAGGCCGGTGATTTTATCGGTCCAAAACCCGAGATCCTGGCCCCTGCGGGCAATCGGGACGCCTTTCTGGCCGCTCTGGCCGCCGGTGCCGACGCAATCTATTGCGGACTGAAATCATTTTCAGCCCGCATGGCCGCCCAGAATTTTTCTTTGGAGGAGCTGGCGCCGCTGGCCCGGCTGGCCCGAAAACAGGGCACCCGGCTTTATCTGACCATCAATACGCTTTTGAAACCGGAAGATTTGATGCCTTTGGGTCAGCAACTGGACCTGGTCCGCCGGCACATCAATCCCGACGCGCTCATTTTTCAGGACCTGGCGGTGGCCGATCTGGCGAAACAGGCGGGCTATGGAGGCGAATTGCACCTGTCCACCCTGGCCAATGTGTCCATGGTGGGGGCTCTCAAGCAGTTGCCCAAAACCTTTGGCGTTCAGCGGGTGGTGCTGCCCCGGGAGCTGAGCATCGAAGAGATCAAGCTGGCCGCCCAAGGGTGCCCAAAAGATCTGGGCCTGGAAATTTTCATCCATGGTGCCTTGTGTTACGGGGTCTCGGGTCGCTGCTACTGGAGCAGCTACCTGGGCGGCAAAAGCGGTTTACGGGGACGCTGTGTACAGCCTTGCCGGAGGCGCTATAAGCAGCAGAGACAAAAAGAGCGCTTTTTCGCCTGCCAGGATTTGGGTTTGGATATGCTGGTCAAGGTGCTGGCAGCATTGCCCCAGATTCGGGCATGGAAAATAGAGGGGCGCAAAAAGGGCCCCCATTATGTCTACTATACTGTGACCGCCTATCAGATGCTGCGGGACGAGGGCCATGACCCCCAGATCAAAAAAGCGGCTATGCAATTGCTCGAACAGGCTCTGGGCCGACCGGCCACCCACTATAATTTCCTGCCCCAGCGGCCTCAGATTCCGGTGGATACCCAGGCTCCCTCCGGATCGGGTCTGCCTGCAGGGACCGTACGCGGTGGAAGCGACAAGCCATATATCGAACCCCGATTTGATCTGTTGCCCCATGACAAGCTGCGTATCGGCTATGAAGACGACGCCTGGCATCACACTGTCGATTTATCCAAAGCGGTACCCAAACGGGGAAAATTTTATTTTAAACTGTTCAGGGGGCGCAAACCGGCCAACGGCACTCCGGTTTTTTTGATCGATCGCAGGGAGCCGGCAGTGGCGCAAGCGATGAAACAGCTGGAAAATCAGCTTGAGCCTGCCAACCTTCCGTTGGATCCATCCAGTTCATTTTCCCTGCGCCTGCCTCCCGGAAGCCCGCGAAAGCCCCACGTGCGTTTTATGCATGTTCTGAGACAGCCGGGCCAGCGCATGCGCCAGACCAGCCTGGCCATCTGGCTGGACCTGGACCGCCCCATCCAGCCCAATGTCAACGAGCCGGCCCACACCTGGTGGTGGCTGCCCCCGGTGATCTGGCCGGAGGAGGAGATGCGCTGGCGGGAGCATGTTTCCAGCCTGCTGCGCGCCGGGGCCCGCCGCTTTGTGCTCAACGCACCTTGGCAGATTTCGCTTTTCAAGCGCTCCGGCGAGTTGAACCTGTGGGCCGGCCCGTTTTGCAATATCGCCAATCCGCTGGCGGTGCGGGCGTTCAAAATGATGGGGGGGCAAGGGGTGATTGTCAGCCCGGAGCTGGGCAGCACCGACCTGGATGTTCTGGGAGCCAAAAGTGTTCTGCCGCTGGGGATTGTGCTTTCGGGGTTCTGGCCTTTTTGCGTGTCACGCACCGTGGCGGGGGATTTCAAGACCGATCAATTGTTCACCAGCCCGAAAGATGAAGAGGGGTGGGTGCGGCACTATGGCTCGCTGTATTGGGTTTATCCCAACTGGCAGATCGATTTGCGCACGAACCAGGGGCATTTGCAGAAATTCGGTTTCCGCCTTTTCGTGCACCTGGATGAACCGGTGCCCCGGGATGTGAAGATCAAGAAGCGGCCCGGGCTGTGGAACTGGAATATCGGGCTCAAGTAGCCGCAAAAAGGACATTGAACGGAACCCGGGGAGAGCGGCGGCCGCCGCTCTCCCCGGGTTCCGTTTGTTCATCTGAAAAACCATGTCCCTACGGTCGGTTCAGCGTCAGGGACAAAGATTCAGTGATGCGTTGTGAGTGACGCATTATGAGTTGTGGAATTCTGTCATTATATAAAATCAGGCCCGCGTGCAGTGCGATCCTCAACGGGTAACTTGCCACTCGTAACTGTTCTCCTGTGGCCATGGGGCTTTTTCAGGGCCGGCCTGAAGCCAGGGCTTCCAGGCCCGGATCTTTGCTTTCCAAATACCCTACCGCGACTCGGGAAAAATAAGACCATATCCGTTCTCGCTGTGAAGAGATTGGTCAAGCCCTTCAAATTCACCCTGTTCGTCGATTCTAAATCCCACAGTCTTTTCGACAACCACGCAGATGATCAAGGTCCCCGCGAGGGCCAGGGCGACGGTGGCACCCATGCCCTTTGCCTGGACCAGCAGTTGATGCCATGGGCTCCAGCCGGCGATGCTTTCACGGGCTGCCGCCATCCAGCTGTCGCGAATAAAAAAGCTGAGCAGCAGAACACCCAGACCGCTGCCGATGCCGTGAATGCCGAAGCAGTCCAGGCTGTCGTCGTATCCCAGCTTGAGCTTCGCATTCAACGCCCCGTAACAGACAATGGCCGACAAGGCGCCCAGTATCAAGGCGCCGGAAGGCTGGACCACCCCGGCTGCCGGTGTAATGACCACCAGGCCGGCCAGAATGCCCGAGACAAAGCCCAGGGAGGTGACTTTTCTGAAAACAAACGCTTCGATAATCATCCAGGTCAGGGCACCGCTGGCGGCCGACACCTGGGTCATGGTCAAGGCGCGGGCGGTGGCCAGGCCGCTTTGGACCGTTGACCCGGCATTGAACCCGAACCATCCCACCCACAACAGACCGGCCCCCATCATGGTCATCACCAGGTTGTTGGGGGCCATGGCGGTTTTCGGGTACCCTTTGCGGCGTCCGAGGTAAAGGGCCACCATCAAGGCGCTGATGCCGGCCGAGACATGGATGACCAGACCACCGGCCAGATCGATGACACCCGCGGCGCCGGCGTTGAACAACCAGCCGTCTTCGGCCCAGACCCAGTGACACAAGGGGCAGTAGATCAATAAAAACCACAGAACGATAAAAAGACAATACCCTTTGAAATACACCCGCTCAGCCATGGCGCCGCTGATGAGTGCCGGGGTAATAATGGCGAATTTGCCCTGAAACATGGCCAGGACGTACTCCGGGACGCCGTTGGTTATCGTGTTGTCAATACCGTTTAAAAGGAAATAGTCGCTGTTCCAGCCGGTGAAACCGCCCAGAATGTTTCCGCCAAATGCCAGGGCATAGCCGCAAACCACCCAGAGGACGCCGATGATGGCAATGGAGACAAAACTGTGCATCATGGTGCCCAGCACGTTTTTGGTGCGCACCAGCCCGCCATAGAACATGGCCAGGCCCGGGACCATCAGCAGCACCAGGGCGGTGGATACGAGCATCCATGCGGTGGTGCCGGTGTCCACAGGGTTAGGTTCCGCAGCGCATGCAATGGAGGAGACCAGCATAAACGGGAACAATAACAAAAGTGCAACTTTCAACCTGGACTTCATCAACACCTCCTTATCGTTAAGGCCAATTAAAACTTTCTAATGGACTGCACGCGACGTGCCGCAAGAGGGGGGGGTATGTTTAACTAATAGAATTTACAGATAAATTTAATCTGGGGTGGAAACCGAGGGGTATTGTTTATACAAAAATGTCATTTCAAGGGGATAATAAAGACATTTTTGTATCTTTTTAGCGGCGCTATCCGGGGCCGCTTCGGCACCTTTCGATATGGCCAAGGTCGGGCCACACGTATTTTTATCATCCCCACTCCGGGATGTGAAGGCCCGCCGCCGGGGAATTTACTTTTATGCAATGACCGGGGAAAGGGTCCTTTTGGTGAACCAGCACCGGCGTGCTGAATCGTGAACCGAACAGCTGTTGGGATCTTCAGCCTAAGGTTTCAGCTTGAGGGAAAGGCGGCCGTCTTCGATGCGGATATTTTCCACGCCTGCGGCGAACGTCTGCCAGAAGCCGCGGTTCATGCCGAATTCATCCACCAGATTGATATTTTTCAAACCGCCGATCCATGCGTTGGGCAGGGGCACGCCCCAGACACTGATGCCCCTTAATATAACCACCGGCTTATTGCCGGCATAGCGCAATTCCAACCCGGCGGTGACTTTGAGGGTTTTCCCGCCGAGGACGGGAAATTCGGGATCCAGGGGCAGCAGCAGCTTGGCACTGGCCAGATCGTCGGACAGGTCGATGGCCAGGCGATTTGCCATCTGGGTGTTTTTGGCCAGCAAACCGTTCAACTCACGCTCAGTCAGACTGACTTCGCGGCGTGCACCGGCTTCACTGTAAGGTTCCGGTTCAAGGGTGCTGCCGGATTTCTCCGCCCCTCGAGTGGCTGCTCCCGCTTTTGTTCCTGTCAATACACGCATTTTCCCGCGCAGCACTTCTTCTTCCTGGGCATTGAGACGGACCGGCTTGAAATCCTTTGGAAAGAGCAGAAACCGGGCCGCTCCAATGGTAAGCGCGGTGGTCAGGCAGGCCGCACAAATAACAATCAGGCCGATAGCAAGACAGCCGGGTCTTTTGCGGTCAGGTTTATCCTGGGTGTCCATATTAACCCTTTCTTTGGTCCATGGCCTTGAAAAAGGCTGTAAGCCCTGATATTAGAAAATATCTTGTAGTATCCCAGATAGATCTAAATCAATACATTATTTTTCCTACCTTTTTTCTGACCCGATACAATGGCCTGCCCGGCAGGCTGCATGGCTGAGCGGGTTTAAGGCCGATCGGTTATTTCTTTCCAGAGGCTTATGCGGCAAGGGATAATTCGGATGAAGACGAATCCTGTGGCGTCCCATAAAACCGTATACCGTCCATTCATTCCGGTGGCCGCCGCTATCGCTGCGGGCATCGCCTGCGGGGCCCGGCTGCCGGGGTATTCCCCGGAGGCCTTGGGTTGCGCCGCAATCCTGGCTTTGTTTTTGGGGACAGTGATCATGCGCAAAAAAAGCGCGGCGGCTTCACCCCTGCTGTTTTGTTTCGTCAGCGGCTATTTATCCATTCAACCCTGGTTGGGTATTGCCCTGCCTGCCGGCCATGTCAGTCGCTTTTCCGACGCGCGCCCATGGACGATTACCGGTGTGGTTGCCACCCGGCCTGTGCAGCGGCAAAACCGCTGGCAATTCATCCTTTCCGCCCAGCGCCTGGAAAACACCGGTCAGGTTCATCATGTCTGCGGTTTGGTCAAGGTTACCGGCCGGGATGATCCCCTCAACGTTTCTGCCGGAGACGGCGTGTCCCTGGTGGGCCGTATCCGGTCCATTCGAAATTTTGTCAATCCGGGTGGATTCGACTACAAACGACACATGGCCCTGAAAGGTATTCATGCAAGGGTATATGCACGGTTTGGCAGTCTGCAATGCAGGTCCAGGGCTCAGCCCAACGGTTGTGCGGATACCGTCGATCGGATCAGACAATTCCTGGCCGGTAAAATGGCGGCTGCGCTGCCTGCTTTTTCAGAGGATACGGTGAGCCTGTTCGGATTGATTCTTCTCGGAGATCAGACCCGGCTGACACCTGAGCTGCGCAGGGATTTCAACCGGGCCGGACTGGGGCATATCCTGGCCATATCCGGCCTGCATGTCGGTATGGTGGCCGCCTTTGCTTTTTTCGGCGCCCGCTGGATTCTGGCATGGGTTCCCGCCCTGCTCAAACGTGCATGGACCAACAAAGGGGCCGCCTTCGTCGCCCTGCTGGCGGTCATCGGCTACGGTGTGCTGGCGGGCCTGTCTCCCTCCACCCAGAGGGCCATGATCATGGCCGCCGTATTCCTGGTGCGATTCTGGATCGGCCGGCGATACGACTGGTTCAACGCACTGGCAACCGCCGCATTGGCCATCATGGTGATTCATCCGCCTGCCGTGCTGGGTGTTTCCTTCCAGCTTTCATTTGCGGCCGTTTTGGCCCTGATCGCCGGTTCATTCGTCGCTGCCGTTCCCTCTGCCGGCCAAAACAATTCCCTGTTGAGGCGAATGAGCGCTCGCGTGTCGGCCTTTGTCTGGATATCGACCCTGGCGATATTGGGGACATTGCCCCTTGTGCTTTACTATTTCAATCAGGTTTCCCTTGTGGGGCTTGCCGCCAACCTCGTTGCCGTCCCCCTGGCGGGCATGGTCATTCTGCCCATGGGGTTGGCCGGCCTGCTGGGCGTTGGTATCGGACTTCCGGGCCTTTCGGCCGGTTGCTGGTATGCCGGGGCCCTGGCCATGGACATGGTCCGGGTTATGGTGGAGTTCCTTGCCGACTGGCCATGGTCGGCCGTACACAGCGTGACGCCCACCGCATTTGAAATCGGGCTTTACTACCTGCTGGGGGCCGTACTGATATTCTGGCGGCGGCTTCCGTGGCGGTCCCATTTGCTGGCGGCAGTCCTGTTTTTATGGCTTCTCGATGGGGGGTACTGGGGCTATCAACGTTTCGGAAGAACGGATTTGAGGGTAACGGTTCTGGATGTGGGACAGGGAAGTGCCAACCTGCTGCAATTTCCCGGCGGTTTCACGGTACTGCTGGATGGCGGGGGATTCAGCGACAATCGCTCATTCGACGTCGGGCGGTATATCGTTGCGCCTGTGCTGTGGCGCAATAAGATCCAAACGGTGGATCTGGTCGTTCTGAGCCATCCCAACAGTGATCACCTCAATGGGCTGTTGTACATTCTGGAGCATTTCAGGGTGCGGGAGGTGTGGGACAACGGCGAGATTGTTCCCACGGCAGGGTGCAGACAATGGCATCGGCTGATTGCCGAAAAAGGGATTTCCCATCCTGATTTCAACGCGCTCGTCCGGCAGCAAATCCGCAACGGGGTGCAATTGGACATTCTTTCTCCCCCTGCAGATTTCCTGGAGAGACGCAGGGTTGAAGCATGGCGGGACGAGAACAACAATTCATTGGTGGTCAGGGCCCGATGCGGCGCGGCATCCATTATGTTCGCCGGGGATATCGGGGCACGGTGTGAGTCTGAAATGGTTCGAATCTGCGGCCGCGACAGGTTGAAGAGCACGGTACTGGTGGCACCCCATCATGGCAGCGGCAGTTCGAGTTCCAACCGGTTTGTCCAGGCCGTGGCGCCCAAACATACCATCATTTCCTGCGGCTGGAAGAATCGATTCGGTTTTCCGCATCCCAAGGTGATCCAACGGCTGCATGCAGCCCATAGCCATATCTGGGTTACCGCCCATCGCGGCGCTGTGCAGGTCGGTTTTGATGAGAAGGGGGTTCATGTCAAATCGCTGCAGTGACTTTAATTCAAATTCCGCGTCTAGATTTCATCGCCGGCGGTTTCGGCGGCACGGCTCTGCATCGTGCGCTTTGGGTTCCCGCAGGCGCCCCGGGGCCGTCTTCCGTTTGCAACTCAGCGCAAGCCTTAACTATTTGACTTTTCTTGCAGCTTACGTCCGATGTGTGCTACTTTATACGCTTATGCCGATCTCGCCGCGCCTTGGTGTCGATTCCCGGCCGCTGGTGAGCAGGAACAGGGTTTTCAAGGAGCTGGCCCATGATTTCAAACGCTATGGCATTGCCGTTGTCAGCTTCCGAAGTGGAATCGAAATCAGGGAACTGGGGCGTTTTCTGCAACTGTATTGTTGCGTCCGATTCGATCCAATTTAGTAAATACCAGAGTGTTGAATTTTCTGGCTTTCGCGTCCCTTATTAGCTTTTGAATACCTGGTCGGTGTTCCATAGTCTTCCCGCTGATGCCATCATCGTTTTAAAATTCATACAGTTGCCAGCCTTCCTTGTCGCAATAATTTTGAATACGCTTTTTCTGATCCTCGGCGCTCGTTTCCTCCATAGCCTGCTTCATCGAGGAAACTCTACCATATCCGGCAGCGATGGCCACGGCGGCCAAATCCTTGTCCCACTTCTTCATCTCAGCGATATTGTCGGCTGTGCTTCTTACATCCTCGTCCTTGATCGACTCGTAAAATGTTCCTGACATTGTTCGAACTCCTTTGCTGTTGTTGTCGTTAACATACGCCTTGTTAGTTGTTATTGTACGCTGCCTTGATGGCCGCAGGATCCATACACCGGAATACGGGGCCGGTGGCTGTGTCGATTCGGGTTGGTTCGGGGACACCTTCTGCCCACAGGTAAGGCGTGCCCTTTGGAAGGCACTTGTGGCACTCTTCCCGCTGAGACTGAAGGGTGCTGCTCCGGGCTTCCAGGGGCTTAAATAGCCGCACAGCTTCCAAATACTTGGCCCATGCTGCGTCCAGCTTCTTGACTGCCGCCAGCCATTCAGAGCTCACAGCCTTCAAAGCCTCGCCGTTTTCCTGGATTGCGCGTTTAGCGGTGTCCACAAAGATGTCGCTCCCGGAGGCGGCTGCCAGGACCTCGATGCGCTTTGCTATGTTGGCGCGCTTGACCTTTAGAGCCTGGATTTCATCTTCCATCCCGGACGGATCACGGCTCATCAGCAGCGCCTCTTCGGCCTGTTCGCCGAGACCGACAATGGTGGCGTCGATTTTCTCCATCTCGGCCTGGATATTGTCGGCCTGCTTCCATGTGGAAGCCTGCAGCTGTATCAAAGCATCGTAGGCGCTGAGTTCATCTTTCTTCGTTGCCATGGTTATTCCTTTCTGTGTTCGATGTTGGTGAGGCCACGGATTCTCTGGATTTTGCGTGAGGCCGTGGCCTGATCAGTTACCGGAGCTGGGCCATTCCCTCTTCGCGGTCGGTCTTGCCTTCCATCTTGTCTCCTTTCGTTGGTCGTAGAACGATTTAAAGCGCGCATATCATCAGCGCCATCTCCCTCGGGTCGGGCGTCCGGTTCGGGAACTTGGCGCGGTATGCCTCGTGGGCTGTCTCCTCGGCTGAACGGAGTTCGAGTTCATTTCCTAAGCGGCTGATGATGTAGTCCGCCAAGACCTCCATCGTTGCGGCCTTGGTTCTGAGCGGAAGCGGGGGCCGGGGCTTCTCCTTAAGCCAACCGACCTCTATGCGGGCTCCGCTCGCTGTCCTGCCTTTGATGCTGCCTTTTTCCATTGTCCCTTCTCCTATTGTGGTTTGGTGATGCGCTGGCCGGGGGTTGCCATACGCAGCGCGTCCAAAATGATGCCGTTATCCGGACCGACATGAATCTTGTGTGAGATCCAAAGAGCGTGCTTGATGCTGATGGCCAGAAAGATATTTCCGTCAGCCACCGCCTTTCGGTAGCTCTCAACCAGCTTCTGGACTTGCGGATTTCTGTATGTTTTAGTCATTTTCTCTTCTCCCGGTCAGTAGCCTTGGGCTTTATGTTCCGGGTTTTAATGAAGTTGTCCAGGGCGCACCAGCTACACCCGGCGATTTTGGCGATGTTAGCCTTTGTGACGCCCAAAGACATGAGCCGCTGGATTTCCTCTTCCTTGCCGTCGAGTTTGGACTTGCCAGTGGAACCCTTTGGACGGCCTAACAGCTTTCCGGCCGCGCGGGCCTTGGCGAGACCTTCCTTTGTGCGGAGGGAAATGAGATCCCGCTCCAGCTCGGCCAGAAGGGAAAACATCGTGACCATCATCTTGGATTGGATATCGTGAGAGCCGTTAAGCTTGATGTTTTCCTTGACCGATATGAAGCGGATACCAGCGTTGTTGAGAGAATCGATAATGCCGATGACTTGGCCCACAGACCGGCCCAGCCGAGATAGTTCCGACACCAGAAGGGTATCCCCCCGGTTCAGCGACTCCAAAAGTTCATTGATGCGGCGTTGCTGCGGAGTCTTGCGGCTGGAAATGGTGATATCGATGAAGTGATTGATCTTGAATTTTTTTCGGTCGGCGTACTGACGAAGGGCCAGCTCTTGATTCGCAGTGTCTTGTTCTTCGGTGCTGACCCGGAGGTATCCGACGACCTTCCCTTGCCTCTTTTTTGCTGCCGTTTTTGCCATGATTTCGCCCCCTTCGCTATGTAATACTGGATAGTGTTTATTATACAAACTATATTCAGTAGAAAGTCGAGCGAAATTATAAAAAAGTGCACACCTGTAAAAACGACCGTTAATTTAGAAAGGAATATTCCCGGTGGATGATCAATAGTTAGTTTGAAAGTGGGGAGTTAATATAGGCTTGCTCTGATTACTTCCGAATATATATTCTGTAAGAAAATAAATATGTAAAAGCTGAATATACAGAAGTCTATATGGGTATAGTAAGTATTGTAGATATATTTTGGATACATATCTTAGACCAATTCTCATAATAACTAATTCGGTTAGCCAAAGAATCGGCTGAAAGAAACTCTATCTGGTTAATTGACTTTTCTTTCTTTTTAACATTTGGTTCGTTGAGGCTGAAAAGGTATACAACTCCAATATGTACTTTGCCAACATCATTCGAATCATCGTTTATGAGAGCAACGGGTCTTTCTTTATAGTCTGATTTTACTAATACTTCTTCATCTACCTCTCTATGCATTGCTTGGTAAATAGAAGTTTCAAAAAGATTTTGATCTTCAGGATTAACATGTCCTCCAATTCCAATCGAATAATTTCCTTTTAAACGTTTTTCTGTAGCTAATTTACCGCGTTGATAGCTTAATATTCTATCATTGTGGTGAATAATTACATATGGGATAATTTGTTTGTAATTATGATCGTTTTCAACTTCGCTTCTAAGTTTAAATTTGTAATGTCTTGTGAAGGCTTGCAGGTATTTTTGGAACTCGAAGATTGCACCTTGGAAATCACCCACTGCATATAAGATTTCTTTTTTTATAACCATTACAAATTCATTAGTAATAGACACCTTTGTTACCTCTACACTATTAATCTGTTAATGTAAGATAAGAATTAATTACTTGTGATAACCCAACACTGAGAGCGACTGTAGCAATAATTGCTGGTTGACTTGGGCCGAAAAAAGAATAGCCAATAATTCCTCCCAATAATATTATTAAGGGTGATAAAAGGAAACGCCTTTTCTTTGCTCTTTTTAGCTTCTTTTCCGCTTCAATGGCTTCTTTGGATATCTCCAACCAATCGTCTATCATAATATCTGGTCTGCCATCTTGTTTGCCGCATGGTTCCGTTGAAGGATGATGATTTGTAAGAAAAAGAACTGTACAAAAGGCTTCTTCAAAACCAATTTCAATTTTACGGTATGAATGATTTGTTAGTGCGATTAAAAGGTTACCGCTCCAATCAGCGTCGATAGTTGTAGCGACATGAGATAGTCCTCGTGACACCTTAGATACTTTCGATACAATCAAGCCCGAAATAGATCTATCTTGAGGCATACTTATTTTTTCAAGTGTTGAAATTAGTGCAGTTTGTTTTGGAAAGATGGTGATTTTCATGCCCTCCTTCAAGACAATCAGCCGTCCTTCATCGCTTGTCGCAAATCGACCTCCGGCACGGAGGTCATAGCCAACAGGTGTCAGGCATTTTTCGGAGTATGGGTAAATGTTTAATGTACTTTTATCATCCCACGCCTCATCACGGGAAAGCCTCTCAGAAATGTCCGTATCAGTGAGTACGCTCATTTTGCCCCTCCGCTTTAAATTTTTATGTGTTGGGATATTATACGATGGTCATAACAATGATTAAGTTCACGCGCAACGAATTTCACAAGAATTTCAGATCATATTAGGTTATTTGTCGCAATAAATATAGCCATCGACACCCGATTTAAACGAGGTTGTAATTAATAATTCAATTGACATATTTACAGCCATATGATAAGTATTAAGTTATTAATATTATTCGACATATAACGTTTTTAAGGCTTACCTAAGGATCGCCTATGTTTGTAGCTAAAAAAGAAAGGTGGATTCCTGGTGTATTATCCAAAAAACAGGTTGAAAAGCTAATAGCCGAAACCTGTATTGGTGATGTTGATGATGACCCAAAGTCCAGGGACTATTCCTCTATAGATCTGCACATACAAGATCGAGGCTATAAAATGCTACGGGGATCATTAAAGCCAAGCAAAAATCATTCATACTACAAATATTTAGAAGATCCTAATTTCGCTGAGCCATTAGAGGCAGATTCGGGATATTTTTATCTTGAAAAAAATACTTGTTACGTCTTTGTTTTAAAGGAAAAATTACTACCCAAATTAGGTGATAAAAATATATATGGCCAAGCTACAGCTAAAAGTTCAATTGGACGGCTGGACATTATAGCTAGATTAATTGTTGACGGCATGTCTAGCTATGAAGGCTTTACGCCTGATAATGTTAAAAGAGAATCGGGTAACATGTTCGTAGAGATTATCCCAATTAGTTTTTCAGTTAAGGTTAAAGACGGATGCTCTCTTAACCAGTTGAGATTTTTTTATGGTAACCCCAATAATTGCATTATCCAAAATGAAGATTTTATAAAAAGTATTCTGCTTGGTAGCGATGATGGTAAAGGTTATTTGTCTGTGGATGTACAGAATTCACTTGTTGGAAATATCGAAACCTCTGCGTTTTGTGCAACCGATAAGTTTAAATCTGAAGATCTATACATAGATCTAAGCAAAAAGAATAAATATGAACCGTGGCTTTATTGGAAAATGGTTCAATCAGAAGATGAACACTTAGTATTAAATCATAATAGTTTTTATTTGCTAAAATCGAAGGAACGTATTAATTTACCTGCAGGTATTGCAGTTTATGCAAAGGCAATGGATGAAACTTTAGGGGAGATGAGAATTCATTATGCCGGTTTCGTACATCCATTTTTTGGAGATAGAAGAGACGATGGAGAATTCGGCACACCGCTTATTTTTGAAGTACGAGCTCACAGTGTAAATGTCACATTGGCACATGGAGAAAAATTAGCTAGACTCATTTTCTACAGAATGTCAGAAGATGCAATTTTTAAAAAGCAAAATACATATAACAAACAAGCGTTACAGTTATCAAACCACTTTCAATCATGGCCAGAAAAGAATCTTGAAATTGATCAGGATGGATACATTAGCTACTTAAAGGAATAAAAGAAATGAGAGATTGTAAACAGTTAGATATGTTTTCTAAAAATATTAATATATCAATCAAACGCATTTCGAAAGATGATGCGGATTTCAAGACGGATAGATTGAAACAACTTGAAAATGTTCTTCTTAAACATGAAGATCTATATCCAGGAATCGATAGATGGTATAAAAATAAAGTTCTACCGGGGTTAAAAAGTAGGCAACGAATTGCTTATGTTGGTTATGAAAATAACACTCCAATCGTTTCAGCTGTGGTAAAAAAAGGTAAAAATGCAAAGTTTTGTCATCTACATATTAATAGTGATGCACAGGGATACAATTTAGGGGATCTTTTCTTTTCAATGATGGCGACAGATGTGCGAGGGTATGCTCAAAGTGTATACTTTACGCTTCCAGCTGATTTATGGGATGAAAAGACGCCGTTTTTCAATTCGTTTGGTTTTGTTGATTTTGAAAAAGCAAATACACAGTACAGACCAGGGTTAGACGAGTTTTACACCAGAACTAGCTACAGTGAATTATGGGAGCGGGTACTACAAAAATTACCTAAAATCATTAGCTCACTAACACCCTCTAATAGAGATATCTTTACGGGTATACTAATTAGTATTAAACCAAAATATATCGACAAAATTGCTAGCGGTGAAAAAATAGTTGAAATACGGAGACGTTTTAATTCAAAGTGGAATGGCTGTGTGGCGACTTTGTATTCATCCAAACCTGTTCAAGCATTAATCGGACAAGCTACAATTTCAAACATTCGCAAAGCTGATCCACAGACTATTTGGGAAGAATATGAAGATCAAATCGGTGCTAAAAAAGAAGATTATGACAATTACACTAATGGTGCTACAGATGTATACGCGGTAACTTTATCTGACTTCAAACCATATATGTGCCCGATGGACCTCCAACCTATCAACAATATGATTCAAAAAGAATTGAAACCCCCTCAATCATATCTTTCTATTGGTAATAACCAAGATTGGATAAAAGGATTATCAATAGCACAACTCATGCATAAGAGTTTTGATTTGTACTGCTCTACAATTTAGTTGGGATTAAATACAGTTCTACAACATACTATTAAAACGAACATAAATCCAACAAACAACATTCACTACGAAAACGCCTATTTTTTTAATAGCGATAGTGGCTATTCCGGGCTGGATACTGTCTTTTTATAAAAACAGGCCTCCAAAATGGGAAGCCCCGGCTCCGCCTCTAAGGGCCGGGGCCATCCATCCCATTTACACCGGGTAGCGTTGGTTTAGGAAATCCAGCGCCTTTTTATACCATTTGTACAAATCTTGCCAACTCTTATCAGCGTCATTGCGGTAGATTCGTCTTGTGGCCGTCTTCAGTTTCTTATCCACTGGGGGCTCCAGTTTCGCAAAGCACTTTGGGCAAAAGGATAGGTGGTCCCCAATACTGGATAAAGTACGATGCTCTGGACCACCCAACCCAAATCTAACAAAGTTGCCCTTTAAGAAGTTCTCAGCCACACAAGCAAAGCCACCCACCAGCATCGTAGACCTTGTGGCAACTATCTTTACAAGCCCCAGGATAGCATCGGCCATGCCCACCTCCCAGACATACGCTCTCTGGATGAGGTTCCCGTCCTAGACTTTTTAAAACAGATGAGCATTCATCCCATGTCATCGCAACTATATACTTCTTTCCATCAATTTCCTTAATTTTCCAACCATATGGCGATAGGAAAATGGGGTTTCCTTTGCTGTCACTTTCTGCTGCTGACACGAATTCTTCCCAATTCATTTCAGTTTCCATGATGAGTCCTCCTTTTAATTAAACTCTTAACTCACAAATAATCAACAATTCTGGAAACAACATTAAAACGTTTGTTTTTACTATCCTTTTTGTGGGTAATATATAAGATGCCAACGCCATATTCATCTTCGCAGTAATAACAACCCATACACCAGGAACAACGACGATACCCTGCTGTCCTTTCATATTCTGATACGACATGGTCCTCTATATTTCCCTTTTTGAACCTCCCAAAATCATGAAATCTTTGGCAAGCATAAGTGGCCGCTGGAGAATATTCTATTTCAAGCTCAAGATAATATTAGGAAACATGCATCGAGTGAGGAAGACAGTAATAAATAGAACCAGATATAGTCTTGTCTGTGACGTTAAGCATCTGATGGCTGATAGTCAATATCTTACAGGAATATTCTGGGTATTTGCCGTCAAGCTGGCAGCCGACACAACATGAAAATGGTGTTTCCAGGGGCACAAAATCCCCATCGTCGGGACCCAGGATCAGGCCCGAGGGGAATGGCTTAATTTTTCCCTAAAAGTTAACGAATATAGGCAGTTGGGGTGGGGTGGGTCCGGGTGGGTAGGTTATGCCATAGTCACCTAAGCTCCAAGAATGCTCTTTATGAACTTGTTTAATCTCTCCTCGACCTTGGATTTGCCACCGATTGAGTTGTCATAATACAAAGTCCTAAATCCGCTTACATCAAAAGGTAGCTTCTCTCGCTTCCTCTCAGATAGCAGTATCACTGGTTTTCCGATACCATGAGCGTATCCGACTTCATAAAACACATTGGGGTTGTCTGGTGTGATGTCGGCTATTATGATCTGAGATTCTATGATGGATTGTGTGATATCGTTAAGGATTAACCCACTGGTATAGAAGTCGTCAGCCCGAACACTTTCCATTTTGAAAGATTCGACGGTCGGCTTTATCACCTCAGCATAAAGTTCATCAAACTCGGGGGTGTATTGCATTACCACAAACACCTTGCTTCCGCGTGTCTCAATGGAGAATTCACTTACCTCTATCTCGCCCGGTCCAGCAAAGAATAGGGCTATCTGGGACTTGCGTAAAATCGCATTAATGGTACACACTCTGACACCATTGATCGACAAGCTTATATTGGATCCCAGCGTCTCGATGTCGACTTTATAGACCCCTGGTTCCGGTTTGCCTCCTGGATTCACACTGATTAGGGTATCCCATCTATTGTTCTCCCATTTCACTATACCATAATGCCCGCCAGCGCCGATTCCTGCAAAAATCTGAGGGGTTGGTGTATCATGGTTAAAGGCGATTTGAGCGAGGTTGTCTGAGTGCTTAATCTCAGCTTTGAAGCTAACCTTCCCGGCCTCGAAAAACTGGTCGCATTTAAGCAGACAAATTTGGGGAGTTCCTGGACTCGGGCCGGTGTCAGCAACTATCGGCTTGAAGATTATGTTAGAGCCCTTAAAATCTGCCTTCCCAGCAATTGCGACCCAATTGATTTTCTTTTTAGCCATCGCCAGATCCTTATGTAAATGTTTGCCAAAGCGATATGGAGGGAATCTGAACGTGAGTATCATCAATCAATCAGAATCGGTCCGGTTTTTCAACACAAAAGTCCACCTTCGAGGGCTGGGACCCACCCCTTCCCCTGGACTTAGGGGAGATCAGCTGAAATTCGAGCCCTCGTGTGGTGAATTTTAGATGTAAAGGGGGATATCCCGGACCCCTTTTCCGGGTCCGGTAGGCGGGAACCGGGAAGGTGTCCAGGGGCCGAGAATTTTAGAAAAAAGTAAGTCTATTAGTTTTCCCGGAGCGATCTTCAACAGGCGAATAGCCGGTTGATCGTTTTGTACAATACACAGGGATCAGCAGGGCAATGATGCCAGATATATCTCAAGAACTTGTAACCCATCATTATCATAGTCGATCATGGGCTGACAGCGACGCTTTCCCCTATAGAGTACTGTCCTATGAGTTGGGGCTTATATTATCAGTGGGTTATGCTCGCCGAATTACGCTTTCCCCTACTAAATACGGGGATGTTGTTTACTTCCATGTGAACTTCTTCGCGGCAGCGATGTACATGTCGAACAGCCATGGGAATGGCCCCTGGTTAATGTTCGCCTTGAGAGCACGGGGATTGGAAGCCTGGACCTTGGTGCGGTTATAGAGACGCTGGAAGGTGTCCCGGTCGGCCACGTCCCAAGGGGCGGGGTGCTTGTCGGACTTGAAGCGCTTGAAGGCGAAGCGGTTTTTCAACGCTGGGTATACCTGGGGGTTGCGCAGAAGGCCCGGCAACGTGTCGATGCCGATGGCGCGGAGTACCCTGTTCCTTTTGTCGGATGACCGGGCCGCAGTGAACTCAAAGCGCACGTACCACAGGGCATCTTCGGGGGTGGCCTTGTTGGACTTGCGGAAGCCCTCGCTGATGTGATCGGTGTATGTCTTCGTGTCGCGGTCGTAGTGGACTGAGTACAAGGACTCATCCGCCTTGTCGGTGACAATGCGGACCTCGGAGTTGTATGGGATAAAGAGATGCCGATGGATGAAGCGGTGCGCGGACTCGGCGCTTTCCCGGTCCCGGCACATCAGGTCCAGATGGTACTCGACCTCAGAGACCTTTAGCCGGGGAAGGCGGGAGTGGAGGTCTGCCAGGGCGTCGCGGTATTGGGCCGGGGAGAGGGCCTTGTTCGGGATTATGTCCAGATAGATCTTGGCGGTGCTGGCTATCTGGGGCGTGGTTGGGCCATACAAAAGGTTGATGTTCAGCAGCGCCTCACCATCCGGCCAGAAGCGCTGCGCCTTGTACTGGTAGGTCTTGGGCTTTTTCTTGTCCCAAAAGGCCGGGGTGAACTGGCCGAGGGCTTGCGTGATGTCGTCCTTGCTATACTCGGATGAGGAGCAGGCAATGCGGTGTATCCCGGCCCGGACCGGCATTATGGTTGGGTGCTTGGAGAAGTAGTGGACCTGCTCTTGGATGAGAGCTATCTCCTTTTGGTATTCTGATTTTCGGTATGCGCACCCGTAGTCCGGGCGCTTCCTGGACCAACGCTTAATGTTTGCTGGCTGTGCTGACATTGTTACAACCTCCCGTACGGTTGAAAACTGGGAGTTGGTAGGGAGCGGTTACGGGCCTGCTCCCTGCCTTGACCGCCTGGCCTGGCGGCACTCCCAAACTCGTTACCTCTTGTTAAAGATCAGTGGGGCTGATGGCTTACGGTCGCGGAGCCTAAACCGCTAAGAGCCCTGCGCACCCTTGACCGCTGCGGGGTTGGCCCTACAGCATCGCTCGCCGGTAAACACGGACCATTTTTATAGTTGGAAACCCGGCTTGCGTCGCCCGGACCGTCGCACCATGCGACCCCTCGCGGCAGCCATCTTAACCAACCGCTTGAACTCGGTTGGCGCCCACTGTATGCAAAGCCCACCCCGATAGGCTCTACACTCGATATTATACCCCATTGTAATTGTTCCATAATCCTGTCCATTATCATGCTGCTTGTTTGATGATTTTGGCGGCGATACGGACCGGAATAGTTAAGGGGTTTCCGATTTTGGTTTTTTGGGTAGTTCCATATTCATGGAATTTATGAAAAACCCTCTTTTTAGATCCGGGGCCGGTATTTTTTAAGGAAATTCGATTCTGCTGCAATTTCCCGGCGGTTTCACGGTACTGCTGGATGGCGGGGGATTCAGCGACAATCGCTCATTCGACGTCGGGCGGTATATCGTTGCGCCTGTGCTGTGGCGCAATAAGATCCAAACGGTGGATCTGGTCGTTCTGAGCCATCCCAACAGTGATCACCTCAATGGGCTGTTGTACATTCTGGAGCATTTCAGGGTGCGAGAGGTGTGGGACAACGGCGAGATTGTTCCCACGGCAGGGTGCAGACAATGGCATCGGCTGATTGCCGAAAAAGGGATTTCCCATCCTGATTTCAACGCGCTCGTCCGGCAGCAAATCCGCAACGGGGTGCAATTGGACATTCTTTCTCCCCCTGCAGATTTCCTGGAGAGACGCAGGGTTGAAGCATGGCGGGACGAGAACAACAATTCATTGGTGGTCAGGGCCCGATGCGGCGCGGCATCCATTATGTTCGCCGGGGATATCGGGGCACGGTGTGAGTCTGAAATGGTTCGAATCTGCGGCCGCGACAGGTTGAAGAGCACGGTACTGGTGGCACCCCATCATGGCAGCGGCAGTTCGAGTTCCAACCGGTTTGTCCAGGCCGTGGCGCCCAAACATACCATCATTTCCTGCGGCTGGAAGAATCGATTCGGTTTTCCGCATCCCAAGGTGATCCAACGGCTGCATGCAGCCCATAGCCATATCTGGATTACCGCCCATCGCGGCGCTGTGCAGGTCGGTTTTGATGAGAAGGGGGTTCATGTCAAATCGCTGCAGTGACTTTAATTCAAATTCCGCATCAAGATTTCATCGCCGGCGGTTTCGGCGGCACGGCTCTGCATCGTGCGCTTTGGGTTCCCGCAGGCGCCCCGGGGCCGTCTTCCGTTTGCAACTCAGCGCAAGCCTTAACTATTTGACTTTTCTTGCAGCTTGCGTCCGATGTGTGCTACTTTATACGCTTATGCCGATCTCGCCGCGCCTTGAGGGCGGTCCCGGGCACACCCCGGCCGGGGCCCCGGTTCAACGACTGTGGTGCGATCGCTGAAAAACCGTGCCTGCAGCCGGTATCAGGCGCTGCGTGCACGGTGCCGGCAGTGTCGGCCGCCCGCTGAATGCGTTTACCCCAACGCCAATGGAGGTAATCCGGCAGCGGCGCCAGGCAGTGATGAGCGGTTTTTCATGAATGCATAAACCTATGGCCAATTTTTCTAAAACCCCATCCGGCACCGCCTCCGGAGAACCGCCGCACGACCACCGGCAGGTTGCCCAGACCATCGTTGATCTGCACATCGCGCGCAGGACGCTGCTGATTTATCCGTCTAACCATGACCAGGTCAAACGTGCTGTGATCAAAGCCTTTAAGCAGCTTTCGGCGGTATTGGACCGGCAGGCGGTCCTGGTGCTTTCGGTGATGGATGGCGGCCTTGGCGTCGATTCCCGGCCGCTGGAGCGCAAGAACAGGGTTTTCAAGGAGCTTGCCCATGATTTCAAACGCTATGGCATTGCCGTTGTCAGCTTGCGAAGTGGAATCGAAATCAATGAACTGGGGCGTTTTCTGCAACTGATGACTGTCGACAGCGCCAAGATTACCGCCAAAGGAGGGATTGAATCCGTTGCCCAGGAGGCCAGACTTCCCCATATTGACATCCAGGCCGTGGACTACAGCCGCCTTGAATTGACCGAGGAGCGCGAAATCAGGCGATCCTCGGGCCCCGGACCTACCGATTCCATTTGGCACCAGTTTGTAATGCATATTCTCGCCGACCATTCCGAATCCCGGCAATCCTCTTCCGGCGCTTCCAATCCAGGGCCGGCAAGGCTGGCCGCCCTGCTCAATGAGCGCCAACTGGATGTTCACGCAACGGCAGAGCAATACGGAAAAATGCTTGCGCAAACCATCGGAGACGGGGTTGGCGAGCTGCCTTTTTCAGAAGCTGTCGTTCAGTTCCAGCACCTGATTAAAGAGCTCAATCCAGAGCTCCAGGAGCAATTTCTGGCGGCCACCTTCGACGGGTGCGGGCAATCGGCTTCCGTATCCGAAGCCGCCAACCTGGTGGACGGTCTAGGCGGGGATCTCATTGTTCGGATGCTCAGGCAGGCCAATTCGGACGGCAAGGAGATTTCGCCGTCCCTTATGGCATTCATTAATAAAATGGGACCAACCCAGGTCGCCGGGAGGTCATCCGGCGGCCATTCCGGGGATGCCAAGCTTTCCGCAGCGCATATGGATTCATTGCTGTCCCGTGAAGAGTATGAAGATTATGTGGATGAGGGCTATGTCAGGCTGCTGCATACACTGACCCGCCAGGGCCGGACCGGCGGAGACCGTGCATCGGATTTTGAAGAGGAGGTCAAGCGCACTCTCACCGATGCGGGCGTCAACACCCATATCGGCAGGACTTTTGAACGCTTGATGATCCTCAGCGCCGATCACGAAGGCTACCGGGACTGGGCGCGCCAGTTGACCTATCTGCTGGATGATTTATTAGAGAGCGGCGCTTTTGCCTGCCTTGCCGAACTCATGGGCTTTATTCGAAAGGAGCAGGCCGGAAGCGATCCGGAGCGGGCTAAAATTTCCGGCCTGGTGATGGACCGGTTCAATGACCCCCATTTTGTCGCCGCTGCCATAGATACCGTGAAGCGCTCCATGCAGGAGGTTGCACCCGAAGCATTGGTTTTCCTGATGGAGCTCGGGGAGCCGGTGGTTGTCGAAATATTTGACGGCCTGGACCCTGACCATACTTTTTACGACCAGGGGGTTCAGAGCCAGATTCTTGAGAACCTGGCCTCGCTGACAGCCAAAGAGGCACTGGCGCGGCTAAAGGATTCCCGGCCGGAGTACGTGCGCAGAATGGTCCGCATTATCCGCCGGCTGGGGGACAGTCAAAGCGCCGAAGCGATCCGGTCGCTGCTGACCCACGAATCGCCCGACGTGCGGATCGAGGCGTTGTCCACCTTGCTTAAGTTTAACAACAAGTGGGGTGTCATGCGACTGCGGGAATTGCTGGAAGCGCCGTGGTGTTCCGAAGTGAGCCGGGCTTTTGGACTGGCCGGGAAATACAAGGTCCGGCAAGCGGTCCCCCGCATGGTGGAATTTGCCCAGAGCCGCGGGGAACTCGAGCGCAGGGCGGCCGCGTTGCGGGCGCTTGGCGAAATCGGCGACAGCCAGGCCATTCCGGTTCTGGCAAAGCTGGTTCGTCGACGCTGGGGGGTCTTTTCAAGGCAAAGCGATCATCTGAAGGAGGTGGCTTTTGAAACCCTTGGCGGCTACCCCTATGAAAAAGTAAAAGATCTGCTGCACTTTGGTATGCAACAGGACAATGAACGCATCCGATTCATCTGCGAGACCACTCTGCGCAAGATGACCCGGTCGGTCCGGCCTCCGAAACAGCAGCAGGGATGATAACAGTTAGGTTTTGGCCTGATTTGCCGGGCATCCATGGACAGCCGGATATCAGAAAAGACCGTTGGTGGATGAGAACCGCATGAAGAAGCCCAATGAATTGCTGCAGATGATGGCCTACCTGAACGGCGCCGTGTCCAATAGTCGGCTATACGCCACCGGCCATCCCCAGGTTGCCCTGAACCTGGAGCGTGCCCATGCGGCACTGGAAACCCTGCTCAGCGCCCGGAAGGAGCTCACCTTCATACTTGTCGACAGCGATGTGATCGTGGACAACCGTGCCCTGACACCCAAGACACCTCAACTGGAGCAGTTTGTTCAAGTATTCAAACAACGTGGAATTGAACGGATTACATTTTCATGCGATGTCACCATCAGGGAATTGACCCGCCTGGCGGCTGAGCTTGCGGGGCAGAACCAGGAGGTGGTGCGCAGCTCCAAAGGGATACGGCTCGGCAAGGTGCTGGTCAGGGACCCGTCGAAATCGACCTCTTCCGGGCAGATGTCCGAAGCGGAGATTGAGCAAAGACTCAATGCTTTCGGGGCATTTCGCGGGCAGTCGCTGGACGATCTCAAAACGCTTTATCATCAGATCAAAGCGGTGAAACAGGTTTCACCGCACGGCCTTGGTGAAATGGTCCAGGGATTTCTCCAGGGGATGATGCGTAATGTCAATCCGCTTCAAATGCTGGCCTCGCTCAAACATTCGGACGAGTATACGTTTACGCATGCCATCAACGTATGCCTTCTCACCATGGCCCAAGCGGAAGCATTGGGGATTAAGGGCAAGATGCTCTACGAGATAGGCATCGCGGCCTCCATGCATGATGCCGGCAAGATGTTCGTACCCGATGAGATTTTAAACAAGCCGGATAAGCTGACCGATGAAGAGTGGGTTCATATGCGCAGCCATGCCATGCATGGTGCCCACTATATTCTGAAGCTGGAGGGAATCCCCAGGCTGGCCTTTCTGGCCGCCCTGGAGCATCACATCCGGTTTGACGGGTCCGGTTACCCGGATATGGGACGGGACTGGCGCCCGAACATTATCAGTCAAATGATTACCATCGCCGATTTTTTCGATGCCATGCGCAGCCGTCGGGCCTACAAAGAGCCCAAGCCCGATCATGTGATTATCAAAATCATGAAAGCGGAAAGCGGCACAACCTTCAATCCCCGGCTGGTAGACAATTTTTTGCGCCTGATCGGAGCCGGCCCGGCGGGTGCCGGAATAAAGAACGAAGCCGGCCGGCTTTAATTTTCTTGACTTGGAAAACCGCAGCTTCTATTCTATCCAACTTTTTTCATTGTGGCTGTTGCACTGCGGTTGGGTATATCTGCCAGCCGCCTGTATTTAAACGTTTTTGGATATCAGGGAGCCTGCCATGACCGAATTTTCCTATCAACCCATGTTTCCCCTGGGCAAAGATGAAACACCATACCGCCAATTGAGTGACCAGTTCGTGTCCACCACTTCCATGGACGGCCAGGAGATCTTGAAGATTGATCCGGCCGGTTTGGAATTGCTGGCGGAATCGGCATTCAGGGATGTGTCCCACTTGTACCGGCCGGACCATCTGGCCTCCCTGGCCAAAATATTAGATGATCCCGAAAGCTCGGAAAACGACCGTTTTGTTGCGCTGGAGATGTTGAAAAATGCCGTGATATCAGCACAAATGGAATTTCCCATGTGCCAGGATACCGGCACGGCCATTATCATGGGCAAAAAAGGTCAGTTGGTCTGGACCGGCGGCGGAGATGAAGAAGCCCTTTCCAGGGGCGTGTTCAACGCCTATACCAGGACCAACCTGAGATACTCTCAAAATGCGCCGCTGACCATGTACGAAGAGAAAAACACAGCATGCAATCTGCCGGCCCAGATCGAGTTGTATGCCACTGAAGGTGATGCGTACACATTTCTGATGATGGCAAAGGGCGGTGGATCTGCCAACAAGACCTATTTGTATCAGGAGACCAAAGCCGTTCTGAACCCCGGCACCCTGGTGGATTTCATGGTGGCCAAAATGAAAACTCTGGGCACTGCGGCATGTCCGCCGTACCACCTGGCGTTTTGCGTCGGGGGGACCTCTGCCGAGATGAATCTGAAAACGGTTAAGCTGGCCTCAGCCAAATACCTGGATGCTTTGCCCGTCCATGGGGGCGACGGCGGTCACGCATTCAGGGATCTTGAATTGGAAGCGGCTTTGCTGGAACGGTCCAGACAACTGGGCATCGGCGCCCAGTTCGGCGGAAAATATTTCTGCCATGATGTGCGGGTCATCCGCCTGCCGCGGCACGGCGCTTCGTGCCCCATCGGAATTGGTGTGAGTTGCAGCGCGGATCGCAATATCAAGGCAAAGATCACCCGCAAGGGAATCTTTCTTGAGCAGCTGGAAACCGATCCGGCCAAATATCTGCCTGAGTCGTCCGGCGCCGGAGGCAAAGAAATCAGCATCGACCTCAATCAGCCCATGGATCAGATACGTGCCATCCTGACCCAATATCCGGTGGCCACGCGCCTGCTGCTCAACGGGGATATTATCGTGGGCCGCGATATTGCCCATGCCAAGCTTAAAGAGCGCCTGGACAGCGGGCAGGGGCTGCCGCAATATATCAAGGATCACATCATTTACTACGCCGGTCCGGCCAAAACCCCGCCCGGATATGCATCCGGTTCCTTCGGTCCCACCACTGCGGGCCGGATGGATTCCTATGTTCCCCTCTTTCAGGCCCAAGGGGCCTCCCTGGTGATGCTGGCCAAAGGCAACCGCTCGGCCGTTGTCACCGAGGCGTGTAAAACGTACGGCGGCTTTTACCTCGGTTCCATTGGCGGACCTGCGGCCCGCCTGGCCAAAGAGTGCATCACCCACAAGGAGCTATTGGAATATCCGGAACTGGGGATGGAGGCCATCTACAAAATTACGGTGAAAGATTTTCCCGCCATTATTCTGGTGGACGACAAAGGGAACGATTTTTTTAAAGATCTTTTATAGTTAGACCCAGACAGCGCTTCAAGGCGCCTGTGCATTAGGGGGACGCTGTTCATATTAAGGGCACAGCAGGAACAAGAGGATCCATGAGCGATTTAGACCCGATTTTTTCTCCAGAATCCGTAGCCGTCATCGGTGCGTCCACCACCCATGGAAAGGTGGGGCACGATATTTTCGTCAACATACTTAAGGGCGGGTACCAGGGGACACTTTACCCGGTCAATCCTACAGCCAAGTCCATTGCCAGCGTACGGGCCTACGCCAGTATCGCCGAGATTCCCGAAGCGCCCGATCTGGCCATGATCATTCTGCCCCCCCAAATCGCGCTGGGAGCCGTTCATGAAGCCATCGCCAAAGGTGTAAAGGGTATCGTGGTCGTTTCCGCCGGCTTTAAGGAAATCGGCGGCGAGGGCCTTGAGATCGAGAACCAGATCGTGGCTGTATGCCGGGCTGCCGGCGTTCGGCTCGTGGGCCCCAACTGCCTGGGGGTCATCAATCCCCTGAGTGACGTCAGCCTCAACGCCAGCTTTTCGACGCGCATGCCCAAACCGGGAAACGTTTCCTTCATGTCCCAGAGTGGTGCGTTGTGTACCGCCGTCCTCGATTTTGCCTCAGATCGGGAATTCGGGTTTTCCAAATTCATCTCCATCGGCAACAAAGCCGACGTGGATGAAGTGGATCTGCTGCGCTATTTTCATGACGATCCCGATACGGAAGTGATTTTGATCTATGTGGAGGAGCTGCAGCGCGGGCAGGCATTTATCCGGACCGCCAGGGAGATCACCGGCGGCGACCATCCCAAACCCATTCTGGTCATAAAATCCGGGCGCACCAGTGCGGGGGCCCTTGCGGCGGCCTCCCATACGGGCTCCCTGGCCGGATCCGAAGCGGTTTACGACGCCATATTTGCCCAGTCGGGGATCATCCGGGTGGACAGTATCGATGAGTTGTTCGATTTCGCCATTGCCTTTGCCTATAAAAATGAGAACGCTTTAGGTAAAATGCGCCGCAAGGTGCCTTTGGGCAACCGGGTGGCCATCGTGACCAATGCCGGTGGTCCCGGGATCGTGGCAACGGACATGACCGTGGTTTCCGGACTCGAGCTGGCCAAATTCAGCCCGAAAACCATCGATGCACTCAAAAGTCATTTGCCGGTGACCGCCAATGTCCATAATCCCGTCGACGTTATCGGTGACGCTGCCCAGGACCGGTATGAAAACGCCCTGTCAGCAGTGATCCGGGATGAAGGCGTGGACGGCGCGCTGGTTATTCTCACCCCTCAGTCCATGACCAACGCCATGGGAACCGCCGAAGCCGTCGTGCGAATCGCCAGGCGGTCCCACAAGCCCATATTGTGCTGTTTCATGGGGCTTATCGACGTGTCGGCCGGGGTCAAATATCTCCAGGAAAGCGGCGTGCCCGTCTACCGGTTCCCCGAAAACGCCGCCAAGGCGTTCGGGGCGATCTATCGGTACTCCAGATGGCTCAACCGCCAGGATTTGGTCCCCTACGGCTTCAAACATGACAAGCAATGCGCCCGTGGTATTATTGAGTCCAGCCTGGCGGCCGGAAAGACCTATCTTGGCGAGTTGGAAGGCACCCGACTGCTGGCGTGTTACGGGTTCAATGTGCTGCCGACGCATCTGGCTGCCAGCGGCCCTGAGGCCGTAAAGATTGCCGGCCAGATCGGCTATCCGGTGGTTATGAAAATTGTTTCTCCCCAGATTATTCATAAATCCGACGCCGGGGGCGTTCAGATCAACCTGGGGGATGCCGACGCGGTGGAGCGGGCTTTCGATACCATTACCGCCAATGCAAGGGCATACAGCGCCGAGGCCCGGATTGACGGCGTTCTGGTCCAGAAGATGGCCCCCAAAGGGCTTGAGGTGATTCTGGGCGCCACGCGTTATCCCAAGTTCGGCCATCTGCTGATGTTCGGCTCGGGCGGTATTCTTGTTGAGGTCTTCAAGGATGTCACCTTCCGGCTGGCACCCATTAATCGAAGCAGCGCGCGGTTCATGGTTCGAGGAATCAAGGGTTTTCAACTACTTACCGGATATCGCGGCGCTGAGCGGACCGATATCGAGATGGTGGAAAAACTGCTCGTCTGCCTGTCGGATCTAGTGGTTGACAATCCCGAAATAAAAGAGTTGGATATTAATCCGTTACTGGTTCATTCCGTTAAGAATGGAGCAACAGTGGCGGACTGCCGTTTCATCCTGGACCCGGAAAATGGACCGGAATGACAGATGCGAATGAAAAGCGACACAGACAACATGCTGTGGCTCCGGCCGCAGCGTTCATAGATGCACCGGCGGGACCGTATCATAGTGCCCGATAATACCCTCCTATCCTGCATGGTTGCCCGCAGGGTCCGCCGGTTCGCCGCCGGTCGCTCGGCATTGCCGCGCGACCGGCGGCATTTCTTTCTCGGCTGGAGCATGTTGTTTTGCAGGAATTGTCTGTATTGCTCAATCTGAAGCCGATGGATATCCCGGAACAATACTGTCGCGCCTGTAATAATCGCATCTAACAATTTGCTATTAGGAGAAGAAAAAATGGCTGAATCACTTTATTGGGCCGATGGATATGTTGAAAAACTGAGAGATGCCGAGTCTGCTATCCGAAAGATAAGAGCGGGTCAGCGGGTTTTTGTCGGTTCGGCCTGCGGCGAGCCCCAGGCGCTGATGCGCGCTCTGGCAGATCACGCACAGCTGTTCACCGGCCTGGATGTCGTGCGTATGATGAGTCAGGAGTCCAGTCCGTTAAGTGAAATTGCAAACAAAACCGAAGATACGCTGAGTATTCGCAATATCTATCTGGGTTCGGCAAGATCAAAGCACTTTTCAAAGAATCAGCGCTTCGTTACGCCCATGAATATGTCGGAAGTTCCCACGCTGTTCAAAAGCCGGAAGCTTCCCATCAATGTGGCCCTGATCCAGGTCTCGCCGCCCGATGATTTCGGTTGGATGAGCTTGGGTGTTTCGGTGGATGTCACCCAGGCGGCGGCCTATTCAGCCGATTTCGTGATCGCCCAGGTGAATGAACGCATGCCCCGGGTCATGGGCCAGAGTTTTATCCATGTCAACGATGTGGACATTATCGTGGAGCATGAAGAGGAACTGCTGACCATTCAAGAGGCGAAACCATCCCAAGTGGCCACGCTGATCGGCAAGCAGATTTCGCGGCTGATTCCTGACGGCGCAACCTTGCAGGTGGGATTGGATGCGGCCTCCCAAGCCACAGTGAAGACCCTGTCCGAGAAAAACGATCTGGGATTCCATTCCCAGTACCTTACCACCGATATTATGCATCTGTATGCCAAAGGGGCGATCAATAATCGTAAAAAAGGCTTCAACGAAGGCAAACTGGTCGCCTCCGCCGCGCTGGGCAACAGCGACCTTTACGAGTTTCTCAATGACAATCCGGGTATTGAATTTCACCCTTCGGATTACGTCAACAATCCTTACATCATATCCCGCCACAATCGCATGATTTCCATGAATGTGGCCAAGGCCGTGGATCTGACCGGTCAGGTGACCGCTGAAGCAGTGGCTCAAACCCATTTTGCCGGCGTGAGCGGCATCATGGACTTTGTGCACGGCGCCAAAAGATCGCCCGGCGGAAAATCCATTATTATGCTCGCCTCCACTTCCCAGGATGGTAAACGGAGCAATATCGTTCCCTGGATGGGCAATGATGCAGTGGTGGTCCCCCGCGGAAGTGTTCATTATGTTGCCACTGAATTCGGCGTGGTCAACCTTTTCGGGAAAAGCCTGCAGGAACGGGTCATGGCCATGATCAGCATTGCCCATCCCGATTTTCGCGATGAATTGTTCGATGAAGCCAAGGAGCAAGGCCTGGTGGTTCGCGAACGCAATCTTGGCGAAGCGGCCCGGGCTATTTACCCGGTCAACCTCGAAGACGTTATGGAGGTGGACGGGCAGACCATCACCATCCGGCCGGCCAAGCCCGTTGATGAACGCCGTATCCGGGAACATTACTACAATCTGGACAAACGCGATATCTTCCTCAGGTTTTTCCACGAAAAAACCAGTTTCAGCGCCTCCGATGTAGAGGGCAAATCCCAGGTTGACTACATCAAGGATCTGACACTGATCGCCGTGGTGGGGGAGTCGGGTTTCGACCGGGTTGTCGGGGTCGGCGAATATCTCCTGTTGATGGATAGCAATATGGGTGAAGTCGCATTTACCGTGGCGAAAGATTTTCAAGGCAAAGGGCTGGGAAAAATATTCTTGCGCAAACTGGCGGAGGCCGCCAGAGAGAACGGGATTGCCGGCCTTGTGGCTTACACTGCGCCCCACAATCAGGCCATGATTCGATTGTTTAAAACCCTTCCCTACAAAATTAAAACCTCTTTTGATGGGGAAGCACTATCGTTGAGCTGTAAATTCGACCAGCTCAAAGACAAATAGGCGGAGGGGCCATAACGCATAACCGACCCTTTGCCTTTGTTTCTGACCTGGCCGCCGGGACCTGGGTGTTGTATTGCATCAGAATACCCGGTTTGCGGCCGAAACGTTTTCGGGTCAGCCGCTCTGCAGCCAAAAACACCATCTGCATGGTTACTTGGTTATACCAATGCCCAATGCGTGCCTGCCGTTTCTGTCGTTTTTTGGGGTTTGAGCTCTAAACGACTGTATTTAATATGTTATTTTTTTCTTGTCAAGGTTCACTGAATGTGATTTAGTAAAAATCTTTTAGACCTTACACCTTTAAAGGACGGGCGTGATTCCATCGGCGCGATACAAGCCGCCATATCCTGCATTCGCGTGGCGGTAATTATATATCAATAAAGGAGCAGACGTATGGCAAAGACAATGATGACAGTAGACGGCAATACGGCGGCGGCACATGTGGCCTATGCCATGAGTGATGCGGCGGCCATTTACCCCATCACGCCCTCTTCACCCATTGGCGAGATTTGTGATGAATGGGCGGCCGGCGGGCGCAAAAATATTTTCGATCAGCAGGTACTGATTCGCCAGTTGCAAAGCGAGGCCGGCGCCGCCGCCGCCGTGCATGGTTCCCTTGCAGCCGGTGCCCTGACCAGCTCCTTTACGGCCTCCCAGGGTCTGCTGCTGATGATTCCGAACATGTACAAGATGAGCGGCGAGTGCCTGCCCGGCGTCCTGCACGTGACGGCACGGGCCATTGCCGCCCATGCGCTGTCGATTTTCGGCGACCATCAGGACGTTATGGCTGTTCGCCAAACCGGTTTTGCAATGCTGGCATCCAATTCCGTCCAGGAGGCCCAGGACGTCGCCTTGGTGGCCCATCTGTCGGCCATCGAAGGCAGCCTGCCCTTTGTGCATTTTTTCGATGGTTTCCGCACCAGCCATGAAATTCAAAAGATAGAAGCCATCGATTACGATGACATGGCCAAACTGGTCAACCAGGACGCGCTGGCCGAATTCCGCGCCCGCGGCGTCAACCCCGAGCGACCCGAATTGCGCGGCACGGCCCAGAATCCGGATATTTACTACCAGGGCCGTGAAACAACCAACGCCCTGTATCTGAAACTGCCGGGCATTGTGGCCGACTACATGGCCAAAGTCAGCGCATTGACCGGGCGTACTTACAATCTCTTCGATTACGTCGGCGCTCCCGATGCCGAAAAAGTCATCATTTCCATGGGTTCATCCTGCGAGACCATTGAAGAGGTAGTCAATTATCTCAATGCCAAAGGTGAAAAACTGGGCCTGGTCAAAGTTCGCCTGTTTCGCCCGTTTTCGGCCGAACATCTTGTGGCGGCCATTCCGGCCAGCGCCAAAATAATTACGGTTCTCGACCGTACCAAAGAGCCCGGCGCACTGGGAGATCCGCTTTACATGGACGTGTGTACCGCTTTCGTCGAGCAGGGCCGCAGCGCCAAAATTATCGGTGGCCGCTACGGGTTGGGATCCAAGGAGTTCAACCCCTCCATGGTCAAGGCCGTATGCGACAATATGGCCCAATCATCGCCCAAAAATCATTTCAACGTAGGCATTATCGATGATGTCACGCATACTTCTCTGCCCGTTGAAGAGGGTTTTGATGTATCCCCGGCCGGCACCGTAGCCTGTAAATTCTGGGGACTCGGCGCCGACGGTACCGTGGGAGCCAACAAGAGCGCCATCAAGATTATCGGCGACAACACCGATATGTACGCCCAGGCCTATTTCGCCTATGATTCAAAGAAAAGCGGTGGTATCACCATCTCTCACCTGCGTTTTGGAACCAGCCCGATTCAATCCACCTACCTGATCGATGCCGCCGACTACATCGCCTGCCATAACCCGGCCTATGTCGCGATCTACGATATACTGGACGGGATAAAAAAGGGCGGCACTTTCATGCTCAACAGTCCCTGGACGGCCGAGGATATGGAGACCAAGCTGCCGGCCGCCATGCGCAGGACCATTGCCGAGAAAAAGCTTAAATTTTATACCATCGACGCGGTCAAGATTGCTGCTGAAGTGGGTCTTGGCGGCCGCATCAACATGATCATGCAGACGGCCTTTTTCAAAGCCGCCAATGTGATTCCCGTCGATCAGGCCATTGAATATCTCAAAGGCCAGATCAAGAAGCTGTTCAGCAAGAAAGGCGACAAGATCGTTCAAATGAACTGGGCCGCCGTGGACGGCACTCTGGACAATCTCATTCAGATCGATGTGCCGGCCTCCTGGGCCGGAGCCACTGAAGAAGCCGGCGAAAAAGCCGAGGTCCCCGAATGGGTCTCGGACGTCATGCAGCCGATCCTGGCTCAGAAGGGCGACGACCTGCCGGTTTCCAAATTCAGGATCGACGGGATTTTCCCCGTAGCCACCTCCCAGTACGAAAAGCGCGGTGTGGCCATCAACGTCCCCGAATGGATCATGGACAACTGCATCCAGTGCAACCAGTGCGCCATGGTTTGCCCCCACGCGGCCATCCGCCCGTTCCTCATCTCCGATGATGAGATGGCCAAGGCACCGGCCGGTTTTGAAGCCAAAAAGGCCATCGGCAAAGAGTTCAAGGACAAAGACCTGAATTTCCGCATGCAGGTCTTCACCGAAGACTGCATGGGTTGCGGCAACTGCGCCGACATCTGCCCGGCCAAGAAAAAGGCCCTGGTGATGAAACCCCTGTCCACCCAGATCGGGACCCAGGTGACCAATCTCAAATATGCCCAGTCCCTGCCTTTGCGGGAGGACATGGTCAATCGTCAGACCGTCAAGGGCAGCCAGTTCTACCAGCCGCTGCTCGAGTTCTCCGGTGCCTGTGCCGGATGTGGCGAAACGCCTTATGCCAAGCTGGTCACCCAATTGTTCGGTGAGCGAATGATCGTCGGCAATGCCACCGGCTGTTCCTCCATCTGGGGCGGCAGTGCACCGGCCATCCCATATTGCGTCAACAAGGACGGCCACGGGCCGAGCTGGGGCAACTCCCTGTTCGAGGATCCGGGCGAGTTTACCTACGGCATGCTTCTGGGGCAATTGCAGCAACGCAACAAGCTGGCCCAGATGGCCGAAGCGGCCATTGCCTCCGGCATCGATGCCGAAGTCAAAGAAGCGCTTTCCAACTGGCTGGCCAATATGAGGGATGCCCAAGGCTCAAAGCAATACGGCGACCAGCTCAAGGCGCTGCTGCCCAAATACAGCGACAACGATCTGTTGCGCAAGATCAACGCCATGAGCGGCTTTTTTACCAAGAAGTCCTATTGGGTGTTTCTGGGAGACGGTGCAGCCTATGATATTGCCTACGGTGGCATCGATCACATCCTGGCTTCCGGTGAAGATATCAATGTCATGGTCTACGACACCGAAGTTTACTCCAACACGGGCGGCCAAAGCTCCAAAGCCACGCCCACCGGCTCCATAGCCAAGTTTGCCGCTTCAGGCAAGAAGACCGCCAAGAAGGACATGGGCTCCATGGCCATGACCTACGGCTATGTCTACGTGGCCAATATCGGCATGGGTGCCAACAAGAACCATGCGCTTAAAGCCCTTCTGGAGGCCGAAGCCTATGCGGGGCCCTCTTTGATCATGGCTTATGCGCCGTGCATCAACCACGGCATCAAGAAAGGCATGGGCAAGACTCAGGAAGAGACCCGGTTGGCCGTGGAATGCGGTTACTGGCCATTGTACCGTTACAATCCGGAACTTAAAAACGAGGGTAAAAATCCCTTTGTTCTCGATTCAAAAGAACCCAAGGGAAGCCTGAAGGAATTTTTGGGCGGTGAGGTACGTTATGCGGCGCTGCAGAAACTCTTCCCGGAAGAGGCCGCACGCTTGCATACGCAGTTGGAAAAGGAGTTTGCTGAACGGTATGTCATGCTGAAGCAAAAAGCGGAGCAGGAACTGCCGGTCGTTGAGACCACCGAAGGGGCTGCCATCGGTACAGGGGGAGACAGTGACACCTGCACCCTGTCCAGCACCGCCGAACATGGTGGCGATGAAGCCTGTGATGACGGCCGTGCGGGAGAGTAGGTTCCCCTGATCGCATAGAAAACACCAAAAGGCTGCCTCGTCGCAAAATGAGGCAGCCTTTGCTTTCGTTTGCCAACAGGCCTGTGCCATGTCCGAGAAAAAAACAGAACGCATCAGTTCACCCGCTGCACATTGCACGCGTTGCGGCACTTGCTGCCGCAAGGGCGGGCCGGCTTTACACCTCGAGGATCAGGAACTGGTCGAGTCCGGAAAGATCTCCTTGAGCGATTTGTTCACCATCCGCCAGGGAGAGCCGGCTCTGGACAATATTAAAAACACCATTGCACCGGCGGTCACCGATATCATAATGGTCAAGGGATTGCAGGACAATCGCCCGCACTGCCGCCACTATGATTATGCCAATAAGGGGTGCCGGATCTATATCAGCCGCCCTCTGGAGTGCCGGGTGCTCAAGTGCTGGGATACCGAACAGATCGAACGAATCTATAGCCTCCGAAGACTGACCCGGCGGCACCTGCTATCCAAGGTGGACGGTCTGTGGTCTCTTGTTCAGGACCACCAGCAGCGGTGTGATTACGCTTATGTCGCCGAACTGGCGGACCGCCTGAAGCGTCCACAAGCCGGTGATCAGTCAATAAAGGACCTGCTGTCGCTTATCCGGTATGATGGCAGTCTTCGCCAGGTCACTGTCGAACGCTCCGGGTTGGATCCGGAAATGCTTCCATTTCTCTTTGGCCGGCCGCTCTCGTTTACCATTGAAATGTTCCGCCTGAAGCTTGCCGGAACATCCTCCGGCGTTACCATTGAACCCATGGCAAGTTGCCACGAACAAGTCTGCTACCGGCGCCAGTGAGTATTGCCGGGCTGGTTTTCCGGGAAGGCGCAGCAGGCAACACCTGCGCTAGGCCGCATTGGGCCGGCCTTCCAAAGGTTTGCGCTTCGGGGTTCGGTTCAACACAGCGGGGATATTGGTTTCAAAAAGAGAATTGGCAACCCGTGCAAGGAACCAGAAGCTCAGCAGGGGCAGGATGATTACCTGGATCAGAAAAACAGCCACAAAAACAAATGCCAGCGTCAACAGGTTTTCGACAATGTCCCCCATGTGGCTGACAATGGTTTCAATGGCATGATTAAACGCAATTGTCTTTTGCTTGAGAAACGATGCGCTGTTTTCAATGGTTCCAAAAATGCCGTCAACCTCCGGAAGGGAGAAGTCCTTTAGTTTTTCGACACTTGAAGATACGAGGGATAACTGCGCGCTTGCCGCTGAAATTTTATTGTCGAAAAAATGGGTGTGGATGTAAGCATTTGCCGCGGATGAAAGTGGAAGGCACAGGCGGGCTGCTACTATGATCAGAAGAACTCTCACGGTGAGTGACTTGACCTGCTCCGCCCGGCTATTTTTGAACCACAACAGGAACGACAGGGCCAGGACGAGCGCGGCGAGCAGGGGAGGGGCCAGTGATACACAAATTTCATAGGAAAGTTTTTGAACGCCCAATGCGGTAATGGCTGTCACGAGCACATCCGACAAGCGCTCCGTCATGTCGTCAATGGGGTCCAATAATTGTCCCGCTGCCAGGGATATGCCGATTCCTGCGGGCTCCAGTTGAATGTTCGACTCCTGAATAAAGGATACCGAGGCATTGACCACTCTGCACGTGGCGTAAGCCGTACCGGCTTTGGTTATCGCTTCGCGAAAATACTGGTCCGCTTTGGCGTCCATGACCGGAAGCGTCCGTCCGGCGGAAAAGAACAGCAGCAAGGCCGCTAATAAGCCGAAGGATGATTTGATTGCGTTTTGTTTGACGGATGCATTGATCATGGGTTTTATCCAGGGGGCGTTGGAGACGTTTGTCCGTTTTTTAAGCACACGGTTGCCCGCCTTTTAATTCCTATGCAGGCCCTTTGCCGGGTGAAACCAGGATAAATGTCCCCTGATTATTGGTTTCTTTCCAGATACTATATATCGTTTAGACCCCTCAAGGCAAAATATTACCGGCGCCCGGGACACTCCCGCCCGGAACATTGCTTTACATCGTGTCAACGTGCTTGACGATCCTTCCATCGAATTCTGTCCAAAAAATTTAAATATCCAATAAAATAAGTCATTTTCGGATTGGCTTATTGTTTGCAATAAAGAACTCCGTGCTGAAGGCGCCATCATTTTTTGGCAAAATCCATTACAGTGTCCTGCAACCGGAAAGGAGGTTTGAACATGGCTCGTGAAGCGGTCGACAGCAACCTGAAGGGGAGGCTCGAAGACTACATCAGCTTCGCCAAATCAGGAAAAACGGTTCGCCTTAAAACCAGATTGTACAAAAATTGGTTCAAACAAGTCAGCCAATCGAACGCCACCGATGACATCGACACCGAAGTTGACAAGTCTATGCTCATGGCGGATTTTACCCCCGACGAAATCCAACAGGGAATGCCGGAAAAAGTTACCAAGGCTTATATGATCTGTCCGGTCAACGAGAACGAAATCGACGAGAAAACAACGCATCACATTGCCAATGAGCGCCTGCGGATGGATTATGCCCGGTTGCGGGAAGCCGGTATTCGGTTTGAGGAAAAGTTTTTTTAGACGGCACGAATGAATTGACAGCACCTTGACTTTTGGGGCCATGCCGGGTCAATGGCCGTGGCTGCAGGCAGGCCCCATTGCCCGGCGCATATCGTTCGCACCGCACAAACCGCTTGAAATGCCCACACTCGAAGGCAAATCGCACCCCCCAAACGAAATCGCCGGTCAAACCTCCTGACAAACGGAACCAGCGGGGTATTCACCAAATACCCCGGTGAGTTATAACCATCTGAAATAAAACATTATGGCAAATTCACCCAATAGCTGTTATAAGAACAGTATACATTTTGGTGACCCTGCCCATCTATCACGTTGGTTGAAACCCCAATTATTTCATTAGGAGGATGATATGAAAGTCAAATCGTCAGGCCGAAGCTTTGTCTTGTGGCTGGTTGTTGCTTTATGTGCCGCGGTTGCGCCGCTGCCGGCGTATTCGGCGGATCAGCCCGCTGTCCAAATCGAATCCGCGGTAGTGTGCCAGGATGTCGTGGACCGCCAGCCTGTAGGCAGCGGGGATAAGTTCGCCAAAGAAACACCCCGGGTGTATTGTTTCTGCCGTGTCGTAGGCGCCCGGGAGGACACCCAGATAACGCACAACTGGTACTATAAGGGGAGCCTCAAGGCCTCGGTAAAGTTGAATGTGCGCTCGTCTGACTGGCGCACCTGGAGTTCCAAGACAATGGCGCCGGAATGGGACGGTGAATGGATGGTGGAGATCCTTTCGGCGGACGGGGCACCACTGGAGAGCATTATTTTTTTCATCCAGTAGCGCTTCGGGGCATAGGAACATGTCAGGGCTTTCATCCGGGTGAAAGCCCTTTTTGGATGATGTGCCCGGATTGCCGCGTACTGGGTATCGACTCGACAAACCGGCATTGATTCCGCCTGTTCGATCGATGCTGAGGTTTCCGGTCAAACACCATTGGCTTTGACATGGCAACAGGAACGGGAGCCGTTTGGCATGCGCTAAAATGATCTTTACTTTCCCGGTTGCATTTCAATACAGTTCCGGTCGGCGATGGGGGAAGAAATGGCGCATGGGATGACTGCGGACGCCGTTCAACACATCCGACTTCAAATCGACCAGCAGCATGGACGGCCTGGAGGCGGTGTCCTTTGCGATGACTTCGCCGGACGGGTCGATGGCCATGGCATTTCCCGGGAATTCCAGACCGTTGCAGTTTTCTCCGATCTGATTGCAGGCAATGACGAAGATGCTGTTGTCAAAGGCTCTGGCGGTCAGATGCCGCAGCCACGAAATGTGCTTTTCTTCAGGGTTTCCGCGGGGGGATGCGTGGGGAAAAAAGATTACTTCAGCACCCCTGGCGGTCATTGCCGTGGATAGCTCCGGAAAGTGGGCATCGAAACAAAGCTGAATCCCGAAAGTCACGCCGCCAAAAGTAAATACAGGTGTTGCGTTACCGGGTGAGTAGGTTTTTTTTTCAGGCGGTGCGATATGAACTTTGCGGTAGACCTCCAGTTGCCCGTCCGGTGAAAAAAAGCAGTGGGTTGCATAGGGTTTGCCCTGGGGCCGCTTCTCGGCCATCCCGGCAAGGATCGCCATGCTTTCCGACGCAGCCAGTTCGGATAATCTTTCGCTGACATGTCCGGGATGGACTGGGCGATGGCGGCCATCTGCGGCCGGTTGCAATAGCCGGTAATATTCAGTTCGGGAAAGCAGACCAGATCGGCGCCGGCTTCTTTGGCCTTCAGGGTCCAGCGGATGGTTCGGGTCAGGTTGTCTTCAATCTTCCCTACCGGTGCCTTGCAGGTTATGGCGGCGATTCTGATATCTCGCATGGATGGCGGCTCTATATTCGTTTTGCGCTATGGCCCTGGCCAGCGGCGTCTACAGGTCAAATTGCGCCCTTATTTTAAACACTTTCGTTGCCGGCAGGTTCAAAATGGCCTCCACGCCGGTTTTCCTGGAGATTTCATCCAAATTTCGCTGTATCTCCTCCCTGGACTGGGCGATGAAGGTGAACCAGACGTTGAATTCATTTTCGCGTCGGTAGTTGTGGGTAACCCCCGTGTACTGGTTTACAACCCTGGCAAACGCATCGATCCGATTTTCGGGAACCTTTGCTGCGCATAAAGTGCTCACAAAGCCGACTTTGTGCGGTACGAAATTGCCCCCGATACGGCGGATGATACCCGCTTCCTTGAGCGCTTTCACCCGTTCAATGACATGGCTTTCACTAAGCTCGAGTTCCTTGGCGATAATGCGGTAGGGTCTCGCATCGACGGGAAAATTCGCCTGAATTCGGTTGATTATGGCTCTATCGATGGCGTCAAGTTCCAAAGTGCAGCTCCTTAATGGGTCTTGTTTCCAATAATCCAATGATGTTGTAAACTGGAATTTTATTCCGTTTTTTCGACAAAGTGAATTTGCAGTTTGCGCGTCCGCGGGCCATCGAATTCGCAGAAAAAAATCCCCTGCCAGGTTCCCAGGAGCATCCGGCCGTTTTCGACCGCTACCAGTTGGGAGGGCCCCATCAGCGATGATTTGACGTGGGCCGGGGAATTGCCTTCCATATGCCGGTAGTCGGCTTCCCAAGGCACCATCTGATTGAGGACCATCAGGATGTCGCGTTTAACGCTGGGGTCGGCGCTTTCGTTAATGGTGATGCCGGCGGTGGTGTGAGGCACGTACAGCATGCAGAGCCCGTTTTTAAACTCCTGGGCCGCCAGAAGGGCCTGGACCTCGCCGGTAACGTCGATCATCTCGGTTCGGGAATGGGTTTTGACTGTCAGTTGGTGCATTTCTTCCGCCCTCCCTTGATATGGCAGGAAAGTGTCAGATGCTAAAGCGAAAAGTTAAGCGTATGAAAATGCAGCCGTTTCAACATGGCACGCATCGATGCCATGCCCTTTCCGGAATTCAGCCGAATACCTTAACTTTAAACTTCAGCAGCGTTGCCTTGCAGAAGACTGCGGAACGCTGCCCTTGTGCATACCCGCGAAATGTTGTGCCGCCGATTCCATGCCGCTGAACGAAAAAAGGCTCTGCTGGCAGAGAGCAGAGCCTTTAATAATCAAAACGAAAACGTTAGATTAGACGCAACCGGTGGGTTTCGGCAGTCCTGCCATCTTACAGGCTCCCTTGCCCGGGCCTGAGGGGAACAGCTCATAAATGTGTTTCAGTTTGAAACCGGTTACCTTGGACAGAACGCGGACCATAGGGGCGATACCATTCTTCTCATAGTATTCGCGCAGTACTTCGATGACTTTTTTGTGCTCTTCGTTCAGCTCGTCAATACCTTCTTCTTTTTTGACGTACTGGACCCACTGCTCATTCCAGTTTCTGTAATCATCAATAAACCCATCTTCGTCTACATTGAAGCTTTCTCCACCAAATTCTACTGTCGGCATTTAAACTCCTCCTTTGAAATTATTTATTTTTGGCTGGTCAGCCCTTTACAATTTCCTGAATTATGAAGTTATGACTAATAGCGGATCGACTGTTGAATGTCAACACGAAAAAAAGAGCCCGGTATGGTCCATAAACCAACGTCCGGAGCGCTTTTTTACCGTTTATGAATCAATATTCACGCGGTGTTTGATTGATCTGGTTCAAGGTAAAAACCGGACCATCTTTGCATACCAGCTCCCGTCCGATACCGCAACGGCCGCACATGCCGATTCCGCACTTCATCCGGTTTTCCAGAGACAGAATAATGTGGTCGTGATCGTAGCCCAGTTTTTCGAGCACCGGCTGGGTGAACTTGATCATTATGGGCGGTCCGCAGACAATGGCGTAGCTGTCTGCATCCCCCTGGGGCGCCTTTTGCTCGGTTATCGGCGGTACGAAACCCACATTGTATTTCCAGTCAGGGTCATCGGTACCGTCCACCGTGATGTGCATGTTGATGTCGTCACGCTTTTCCCACTCCACGAGCTCGTCCTTGTACAGCAGCATGCCCGGGCTTCTTGCGCCATAAACAACTGTTATATCGCCGAATTTAGACCTATTGGCCGGGTCCAGCATGTAAATGATGGAGCTGCGCAGGGTGGTAAAGGCAAAACCGCCGCCGACAATGAGGACATTTTTGCCCTCGAGCTGCTTCCAGGGGTACGAATTACCCAGCGGGCCCCGTACCCCCATGATGTCGCCCACCGTCATGTTGTGCAGGTGGCTGGTGACCAGGCCGGCCTTGTTGACCGTGAATTTGATAAATCCTTTTTCCACCGGAGATGAGGCGATCCCGATGGGGATTTCGCCTTTTCCGGCAATGGACAGTTCGGCAAACTGGCCGGCGCTGTAGGCAAATTTCTTCTCGTCTTCAGGGTTCAGAAAGACGAACTTGAAGGTTTTGAGACTGCGGTCTTCGCTTTCCACGATAATGTCGTCGATGCGCACCGGGTACGGCAGATACGGATTTTCCACGGGTTCCTCCCTTATTTACCCTGCACGGCGCAGAAGTTTTCAGCATCCAGGCTGTTCATGGCATGGCTTACCTTGCGAATGTCGATATTGACCGGGCATTGCTGCACGCAGCGGCCGCAGCCCACACACATGATGCCCTTGTCGTACTTGTCCACAAAATATTTCAGTTTGTGCATAAAGCGCTGGCGCAACCGCTGCAGCTTGGTGTCCCGGGGGTTGTGGCCGGTGGTATGCACCGTGAAGATGGGAAACATGCAACTGTCCCAATTGCGCATGCGCACACCTTTTTTCCCGTAGACCTCATCCTGAATGTCAAAACACCAGCAGGTGGGGCACACGAAGGTGCAGGTGCCGCAGTTGATGCAGGAAAATGAGATATCCTCCCAGAAATCGGCGCCATGCAGGGCCAGGGTGTCCAGGGCCCGGAGCCGGTCGGTTTCAACTGCGGCGGTGATTTTTCCCTCGGCGGTGGCTTTGCCGCTTTCCATTGGCTGCCCGTCAGCCTCGGTGGTCCAGCCGGCTTTTTGGGCCAATGCCTGCCCTTTGTCGCTGAGCACTTTGGCTAAATAGTGATCCCCCTGGTCGCTCAGGAGTAAATCCAATCCCTCTTCGTGATAGGGCCCGCATCCGGCGGTGGTGCAGAAACAGGTGCTGCAGGGGTTGTCGCAGGCCATGCCCACGAAGGTTGTGGCCTCATACAGGTTGAGCCAGTAGGGGTCCCGGTAGTCGCCGTTGTCAAAATTCATGCGCACCAGAACCATGGCTTTGGCATCACAGGGGCGTATGCCCAGCACCGCCCGGGGAGAATAATCCTTGGGGACTTCTTTGCAAATGCCTTGTTCGTCGTCATTTTTGTCCAGGGAATAGGCCATCATGGCCTCGGACTGAGGAAAGACCAGGCTTTTGGGTGAGAGCCGGGTGTTTTTGATCTCCGAATCAGGCGTCTGGCCGTCGGCCAGTTCCCTGAAACAGGCGATTTCCTTCTCCTTGACCGGCCCGTAGAGGCGATAGCCCTCCCGCAGCGCATCCAGTCCCTTGGTCCACTGTGCTTTATCGATTTTGATGACCTTCATAGGTGTTTGCCCTTATGCATGCTTATTTAATAAATTCATCCGGATCATTGGGATTGTAGATATCCAGCGCCGGGCGGCTGTCCAGCGACAGGCCGGCTTCCCAGCCGTATTGTTCCAGACAATCCTTGTTCAGTTTTTTGGTCAGGACCCGCATGTTGATACCCACCGGACAGGCTCTTTCGCAGGCGCCGCAGTCGGTGCAGCGGCCGGCGCAGTGGTAGGCCCGCAGAAAATGAAAGGTGCGGATATCCAGCGGATCCTGGCTTTTGCCGACCCACTGGGGCTTGGATTCATCCACAAAGCATGTGGGGCAGTAACACAGCGGGCAGGCGTTGCGGCAGGCATAGCAGCGTATGCAGGGTGAGAGCAGTTCATCGAAAAAGTTCCACTTGTCCTCAGTGCTCATGGCCTCGATGGCTTTGACATCGGCGTAGGGGTCGACATCGGTCTGCTCTGCAACCGGATCGCCAGCCATCTCGTCATGGATGACCGGATTGCGGTGGGTGCAGACCCGGCAATTGGATTGCAATACATCGGCTTTGTCGAAGGTGGTTTCACCGCCGGCGGTTTGAACGCTGACCTTTCCGTCCGTTTCGGTGACCGCCAAGATTTCACCTTCTGTTTCCCGGGTGATCTTGCGTTTGTCGATCATCCCCAGGCAGGGCACGCCGATGACGACCACCTGGTCGCGCTGGATCTTGTTTTCCAGAATGTGGTTGACGATATTCCGGGAATCGCATCCTTTGGCGACGATACCGATTTTGCCTTCCTTGCGGTTGGTCAGGTAGTTGGCCAGGTTGATGCCGCAGTTGCTGTCCCATACCAGTTGATCGGCCTGATCGGGTTTGCGGATGAAACACGGCTCGTTCATCATGGGCATGGTTCCGGCACGAAATCCGATGACCATCTCCACCTTGCACTCTTTGAGCAGCCGCTGTGCGATTTCCCTGATTTTTTCCGTATAAGCTGTCATCTTTAAGCCACCTTCGCCGCTTGCTTAACAAAGTGTTGGTTGGGTCCGATCGCTTTGACTTTTTCGGTGATTTCAGTGACCACTTTGACAAACTTGGTCGATTCGGCCGATGAAATCCAGGAAAAATGGAGGCGATCCGCCTCGACGCCCATGTGCTCCAGCAAGTTTTTCATCAACGCGAACTTGCGACGCGCGTAGTAATTACCTTCCAGGTAATGACATTCGCCGGGATGTCAGCCGGACACCCATACGGCGTCGGCCCCTTCCCGCAGGGCGGCCAATGCAAATTTGGGACTCATGCGTCCGGTGCAGGGAATACGCACCACACGAATGTTGGGCGGATATTCCATGCGGCTGACCCCGGCCAGGTCGGCGGCACCGTAGCTGCACCAAGTGCACAGGAAGCTGACGATTTTCGGTTCCCACTCTGACATGAACAATCTCCTTATTTTTGGCGCTTAGCACTAAGCTGTTAACTTGCTTCGTTGATTGCAAAAATTTGTGCAAAAATCTGGTTGTTGTCGTATCCGTGAAGGTGAATGGCCCCGGAACGGCAGGAGGCCACGCAGAGCCCGCATCCCTTGCACAGGACCGGGTTGATCTGGGCCTTGCCGGCATGCATGCGGGCGTCGGCATCGATAAACGAGGGCGCTGAATAGGGGCATATGGAAACGCACACCCCGCAGCTGCTGCACACCATGGGGTCAATTTCGGCCACTTCGCCGCTGGTGTTGATTGTTTTACGGGCCAGCAGGGTCACGGCACGGCTGGCGGCAGCGCGCCCCTGGACGATGGCTTCATCGATGGGTTTGGGATAGTGGGCCAGGCCGCAGAGAAACACACCGTCGGTGGCAAATTCCGAAGGCCCCAATTTGGCATGTTTTTCCACGAAAAAGCCGTCGGCGTTCAACGGCACCTTGAAAAAATTGGCCAGCTTTTCATCATTGTAGGGCACGATGGCCGTTGCCAGGGTGAGCAGGTCGGCATCGATCTGGACAGGCATCCCCAGCACGTGGTCGGTGACGGTGATTTGGATCTTGCCGTCGGCCAGGGCAACCCGCGGTTTGTCTTCCAGGTCGTAGCGTATGAAGATGACGCCCTTTTCGCGGGCTTCGCGATAGATGTATTCCCGTTCGCCATAGGTGCGGATATCCCGGTAGAGCACAAAGACGCCCATGTCGGGGTTTCGCTTTTTGAGCTCCAGGGCGTTGTCGATGGAGTGGGTGCAGCAGACCCGTGAACAGTAGGGCCGATCCGGTTCTCGAGATCCCACGCATTGAATGAAGACGGCGGTCTTGGCTTTGGCAAGGTCGGGATCGTCGTCCATGAACCGTTTGTCCAGTTCCAGGCTGGTCATGATGCGCGGGTCCTTGCCGTACTCATATTCGGTGGTCTGAAAGGGTGCGCCGCCGGTGGCGATCACCGAGACGCCGTGCTTGATTTCCTGCTGAGCCCCGGCTGTGGTCAGGGTGGATTTGAAGCTTCCCACAAAACCCTCAACGCCGGACAATTCAGTACTCAGATGAATCCGGATCTTGTCGTTGCTCTCCAGCTCGGCCACCAGGGCGGCCAGCTTTTCTTTCACCCGGTGGCCGTCGATGGTTTTGTAAAGGTTGTGGGCCTGGCCGCCCAGCCGATCGTCGCGCTCGACGATGTGGGTTTCATATCCCTGCAGTGCCAGGCTGCGGGCCGCAGCCATGCCGGAAATGCCGCCACCGATAACCAGGGCGGTCTGATCGATTTGCAGTTCGGCTTCTTTCAGGGGCTGCATCATGGCCACTTTGGTGACTGCCATGCGGACCAGGTCTCTGGCTTTTTCCGTGGCCAGGTCGGGGTTGTTTTTGTGGACCCAGGAATCGTGGTTGCGGATATTGGCCATTTCGAACAAGTACTTGTTCAGACCGGCATTGAGCATGGTCTCCTGGAACAGGGGCTGGTGGGTTTTCGGAGTACAGGCCGCCACCACCACGCGGTTGAGCTTCTTTTGCTTGATGATCTGGGCCATGGTGTCCTGGGTGTCCTGGGAACAGGTGTACATATTGTCGGTGGCATACTCCACATAGGGCAGGGTGGCGGCGTATTCGGCGACCCCCGGGACATCTACTACGCCCGCGATGTTGATGCCGCAGCGGCAGACGAATACGCCGATGCGCGGCCGTTCACCGACAACGTTGACTTCCGGTACGACTTCGGCTTGTCTGGTGCAGGTGTATCGCCCCTGTGCCAGAATCTCTCCTGCGGCTGCGGCCGCGGCGCTGGAATCCACCACCGACTGGGGAATATCTTTGGGGTTTTGAAAGGCGCCGCATACAAAGATGCCGGGCCGGGAGGTTTCCACCGGCTCAAAAGTGCTGGTCGCACAGAAGTTGCCTTCGGTCAGCTCGATGTTGAGCTTCTTGGCCATCTGGACCACTTCCGGTGAGGTCTGCAGACCGACGGAGAGAACGATCATGTCGAACGTTTCTTCGATTGTGGTGCCGCTGTCGTCAACATAGCGCACGGACAGGTCGTCGCTGCCGCGAACCGGGTCGATGGTGTGCACCCGGCTGCGTACGAAACGCACCCCTTTGTCCCGGGCGCTGTTGTAAAAGCGTTCGAAATCTTTGCCGTGGGTGCGCATGTCCATGTAGAAAATGGCGCAGTCCAGGTCGTCGCCGGAATGCTCTTTGGCGATCACGGATTCCTTGATGGCGTACATGCAGCACACCGAAGAACAGTAACTGTTGTCGCAGCGGTTAAGGTCGCGGGAACCGATGCACTGGAACCAGGCGATCTTTTTAGGCTCCTTGTGGTCGGACAGACGCACCAGGTGGCCTTCGGTGGGTCCCGAGGCCGAGAGCAGGCGCTCCATCTCCATGGAAGTGATCACGTTGGGATGGCTGGCATAGTTATAGTTGTCGAATTTCGACGGGTCGAAAGGTTCGAAACCCGGCGCCAGAATCACCGAGCCCACTTCAAGTTCGACAATTTCGTCTTCCATTTTATGGTCGATGGCATCGACGCCGCAGAATGCGGTGCAAACCTGGCATCCGCCGGTTTTAAAGTGAACGCAGACATCGCGGTCGATGGCCGGGGTGTTGGGCACCGCCTGGGCGTAGGGAACGTAAACCGGTTTGCGGCTCTTGAGTCCCATGTCATATTCGGACGGGATCAGACGGAGGTTCTTTTTCTTAGTGATCTCACCGCGGATTTTGTCCAGGGTGATGTGGCCGGTGGGGCAAACCGAGGCACACGCGCCGCAGGCCATGCAGACATCGGTCTGCAGGTGAAAGGGCGTATCCACTTTCATTTCCACGCCGCGGCCGGTGAGTGCGATGGCGCTGTTGCCCATTTTTTCGCACATGCGTACGCACAAGCCGCACAGAATGCATGTGTCGTCTTCGGTTTTGAAGCGCGGCTTCTCGATGCCGTAGGACTTGGCCAGTTTTTGCAGCACAGGAACGCTGGGGCAGCGCGCCAGCAAGAGCTCGACAATGAGCTTGCGTCCCTCATGCACGGCTTCGCTGTCAGTGTTGATTTCCATGCCTTCCCATATGGGATAATTGCAGGCCGTCACGAATCGGGAACGGCGGCCGTCAAACATCTCCACTGTGCACAGGCGGCACATGCCGGCCGGTTCCAGCGCCTTGTGATGGCACAAGGTGGGAATTTCAACACCGTACTTTTGGGCAACCTGAAGAACGTACTGTCCTTCTTCTCCCTGGACTGTCTTGCCGTTTAGCTTAAAGGTGATCATGGATGGCATTCCTTACATTATCGAATAGCGATTGCGTTAAACTTGCAGCTTTTATAACAGACGCCCCATCGACTTCTGCATGTCAGAGCCCTTTGCAGACGCCGGCTATGCACTTTTTGTCACGGATGTGCGCCTCGTACTCATCGCGGAAATACAAGATGGTGGTCAGCACGGGGTTGGCCGCCGACGTCCCTAAACCGCAAAGGGAGAATTTTTGCATCATGCTGCCCAGTTCTTCCAGCAGCTCGATGTCGCCCTCCTTGCCATTTCCGGCACAAATTTCGGTGAGGATGTTCAACATCTGCTTGATGCCTTCCCGGCAGGGGTTGCATTGGCCGCAGGACTCATCTTTGCTGAAATCCAGAAAATGCCGCGCGATATCCACCATGCAGACATTTTCATCCATGACAATCATCCCGCCGGCTCCCATCATGGACCCGACATCCGTCAATCTCTGATAATCGACAGGCAGATCCAGCAGGCTTTCGGGAATACAGCCGCCGGAGGGGCCGCCGGTTTGAATGGCTTTAAATTGTTTGTCACCGGAAATGCCATCCCCAATTTCATAAATAATATCCCGGAGAGAAAATCCCATGGGGATTTCTATCAATCCGGAATTTTTGATATTGCCCACCATGCTGAACAGCTTGGTCCCCTTGCTGTACTGCGTGCCCATGCCAGCGTACCATTTGGCGCCCTTTAAGAGGATGACCGGAATATTCGCATAGGTTTCCACATTGTTCAGGTTTGACGGGCTGTTGGCATACCCTTTTTCAACCGTGTGGACATATTTGGCTCTGGGGCGTCCGACCTTGCCTTCCAGAGATGACATTAAAGCGGTCGATTCACCGCAAACATAAGCCCCGGCACCCGTGGATATTTTAACATGGAAGCTGAAATCAGACCCGGCGATATGGTCGCCGAGCAATCCATATTTTTCAGCGGCCGCGATGGCCGTTTTCAGCCGTTTTATCGACAGTGGGTACTCATGGCGGACATAAACAAAACCTTTTGAAGATCCAATGGCCAGAGCGGCTATCAACATTCCTTCAAGGACGCTATGGGGATCGTTTTCAATAATGCTTCTGTCGACATAGGCTCCCGGATTGCCTTCATCCGCATTGCAGATGATATATCTTTCTCCGTCTTGTTTGGCGCAGGTTGCCCATTTGATGCCGGTGGGGAAACCGCCGCCGCCGCGGCCTCTTAGTCCGGACTCTTTGACTATTTTGACTATTTCCGGCGGGCTCAGTTCATTGAGTGCATAAAAAAAGGCAGAATAGCCCTTTTTGGCAATATACTCTTCTATGCTGTCCGGATCGATATAGCCGGAATTGCGGGTAACGATCTTCAGTTGTTTGTTGTAAAATGGTAGATCTTCCAGAAATGGAACACCCACCAGGGGCGTTACATCCGCCATGGGGTTGTCCATGTCGTCATCCAGCAATGAACGCGGATCACGTATTTGTCCCAGAATCCACTCTTCTTTGAAGTCGCCGTCACGATACCCGCGAATGGCTTCCAGAATTTTATCCTGGGTCATATGTTGATAAACAACGCGCGGTTTGCCGCCTTCAAATATTTCAACCAGCGGTTCGACTTCACAGAACCCGATACAACCGGTTTGGTGGATGCGGATGCCGTTATTTCCGGAAAATGCTTCTTTCGCTTTTTGAAATGACGCCTGTGCACCATTGGCGATGCCGCACATGGCCATCCCTACATTCACTTTGATAAAATCAGGGCGGTACAGGTTTTTGCGATAGGCCTGCCTGATATCTTCAAGATCTTTTGTAGACCGAATTTTCATTAACCCACCTCTACTTGGTTTCACTTATATGTGGCTAAGATCTTTTTGATCTGATCAGAGGATAAACGACCATACATGTCATCGTTGATTTTAACCATGGGCCCGAGGCTGCAGCCACCGACACATCTTACCGTTTCAAGGGAATAGCAGTTATCCGATGTCGTTTCCCCTTCAGAAATGCCCAGGACATTTTCGATTTTTTCCCGTACCTTTTCCGCACCTCTCACATGGCAGGCGGTGCCACGGCAGGTGGCTATAATGTTCCGGCCTCTGGGTTTCAGGCTGAATGTACTGTAAAAAGTTGCAACACCGTAAATCTGGCTTACGGGGACACCGATTTTGATGGCAAGGTAGTTCAGGGCAGGCTCAGGAAGGTAGCTGTATTTGCTTTGGATCGCCTGCAGGATCATGATCAGGTTTTCTTTGTCACTGCCGAAATCTTTTTTAATGATATCGTCCAGTTCACGATAATCGATGTCCGAAACGTGGCTGGACTTATTCGCAATTGCTGTGTTCATCCGCATAACTCCCCGTCTTGATAGAGGTGATGTATCGCCCGATGCCCAGGCGGGATGCTGCCGATTGTCGGCTTTACCCGCAATTTTTTAAACCACCGCCGTTTGAACCACCGGGCAATTTTCTACACATGCACCACAGCCCGTGCAAAGATCGAGATTGATGCTGCGGGCCCGTTTGCGCACTTTGACTTTGAATTTCCCGGGTTTGCCTTCAATGGATTCCAAATCTGCATAAGTAATTAGCTCGATATTTAAGTGCCGGCCGACCTCGACCAGTACAGGTGAGATAATTCACATTGCGCAGTCATTGGTGGGAAACGTCTTGTCGAGCTGCGACATTACCCCGCCAATGGCCGGTGATTTTTCAAGCAGGTAAACATAGTAGCCGGAATTGGCCAGGTCCAGTGCGGATTGCATACCGGCAATACCGCCACCGACCACCAACACGGAGCCGATTACATCATTTGGCATGGTAAACTCCCCTCGTTTAGTAAAAAAGTCGCTGTATCCTGACATCAGCGGCTGACATGGCCGGGAGGCCAAGATTTTTTCTCTATCGGATAAAAAGCGGACTTGTCAATAGATTTCGATTGCGGCCAGCGCACCGCGGCCAACTGGTATGTTTAGAAAAAAACAATTAATACAACGGGTTGAATTATTAATGAGTAACATTTAACTGAATTTCAGGCAGGCCGCTATAAATTATATGTAACGCTATTACCTAAAAATATTATAATTAAAATAAAGTGTTGGAAAAAATCAGCGGTAAAAATTTTGAGAAAATAAAACTATGCTATCTGACTATTTTTATCGGGAAAGCAGTCAGCGATAAAGTCCAATTAATCACCACGGTTATGCCGGGGAAAAAAGTTCTTATAAATTAATTCTGAAGGGGCTTGGCGCAAAGCGGGCAGGGGCTGGAGTGCCTGAGATTTATTGCCAAAAATACCGCTTGCGCGGAAATAATAATGAACATATATTCAAAACAAGATGACCGTAGGGATACCCCTGAGATGGACGGGGATATTCAAACCAGTGTTAAGGAGATGAGATGCCAAGACCCCGAAAATGCCGTTGTGTCGGCCGCATGCCGGTCTATTCCTTCTACAGGCCGCATGGTGTTCCATTGCATGAACTGACCGGGATCAATTTGCCGGTAGAAGCCATGGAAGCTTTGAGACTTGCGGATGCAGAGGGACTGGACCAGGCTCGCGCGGCCTCCTCCATGGGGGTTTCCAGGCCGACCTTTTCTCGTATTCTGGCCGAAGCACGCCAAGTCGTGGCCCGGGCCCTGTCCAATGGCTGGGCCATTCATATCGAGGGCGGCGATTATTCATTGCAGCCGCCGGTATCGTCGCAGGGCAACGGGGCGCCATAACTGATTTTGAGCATTTGCCCATTTTGTGTTTGACATGGCGTTCAGGGGGGATTAGTTTATGGGCAAATGCTCATTAAGGAGGCTGCCTTGGTCAGGCCACGAAAATGCAGAATGGTGGATGCGCCACCCGATATCACCTATTTCAAGCCCCGCGGTGTGCCGTTGAGCGACCTTAATGAAATTTATCTGCCCATTGAAGGATATGAAGCCTTGCGCCTGGCCGATCACCAGAACATGACCCATGATCTGGCCGCCGGGCAGATGCAGGTATCCCGGCAGACTTTCGGCCGGATTCTGGCCCAGGCGCGTCAGACTGTGGCCAAGGCCCTTGTCGGCGGGCATGCCCTGCGAATCCGTGGCGGCAATTATACCCTGGCCGGCGATGTGGCTGCAGCCCGAAAAATAGCGACCTGCCAGGAAACCGATAGTTTCCGGCGGAGCGATGAACTGCAGAACATGACGCCGAAGGATCGGAAAAGAAAACGAAAAAAGGAGACAATCATGGCAAAAATAGCCATCACCAGCGAGGGGCCCCATCTGGACGACATGCTCGACTCCCGTTTCGGGCGTGCCGGCGGTTTCATCATCGTCGATCCAGAGACCCTGGAATTTGAATATGTGGACAACGGCGCCAGCCAAGCCATGGCACAGGGGGCGGGTATCCAGGCGGCCGAAAATATTGCCAATTCGGGAGCGACTGCCGTGCTGACCGGTTATGTCGGCCCCAAAGCGTTTACGGCCCTCGACGCTGCCGGGGTCCGCATCGGACAGAATATGGAGAACCTTACGGTTCGCCAGGCCATTGAGCGTTATCTGAGCGGGGACGTGGAATGGGCGGAACAACCCAACCGCCGGGGACATGGAAAATGAAAATTGCCATCGCCAGCGGAAAAGGCGGTACGGGAAAGACCACCGTATCGGCCTCTCTGGTTTCGGTCTGGCCCCGGCCTGCGGTTGCAGTGGATCTGGATGTGGAAGAACCCAATTTGCACCTGTTTTTGAACCCCCAAATTCTCGGCAGTCAGAAGGCCTATATAGAAGTGCCCCAGGCTGATGAAAGCAAGTGCAATTATTGCCGCGCCTGCGCTGATCTGTGCCAGTTTAAAGCGATCAGCGTATTGGGCAACGTGCTGTTGACATTCAGCGATATGTGCCATGGATGCGGCGGATGCCTGGCCATTTGTCCGGAAAATGCGTTGTCACCGTCACGGCGCGAACTCGGAGATGTGGAATGGGGCAGCGCCGGTGCGGCAAGATTTCTTATGGGACGATCCCGGGTGGGTGAAGCCATGAGCCCGCCGTTGATGCGCGAGGTGAAGATCAAATTGGATCAGATGCTGCGGGAATCGGCAGACGATGTCATCATCGATGCGCCCCCGGGTGTCAGTTGTCCCGCGGTGAATGCCGTCATGGATGCCGATGTCATCGTTCTGGTCACCGAACCGACGCCCTTCGGCCTTTATGATCTGCAGTTGGCCCATAAAGCATTCGCTCCCCTGGGCAAACCGATGGGTATCGTTGTCAACCGCGCCGGATTGGGCGAGGATGCGGTCTATGCTTTTTCCAAGACCAGCGGGCTGCCCATATGGGGAGAGATTCCCTACAGCAGGGATATTGCGACAGCCTATGCCAATGGCAGAATTATCGCCGATGTATCACAGGATCTGCATGCGGCCCTGACTGCGCTGGGTGCAAAAATACGAGACGCGTTTCATGCGGCAGGGCAGGTGTGCCATGCATGAAATCCTGATCATCAGCGGAAAGGGAGGCACCGGAAAAACCTCCTTGACATCCGCCTTTGCCCATTTGGCCGCCAATCCCATTATTTGCGACCTGGACGTCGATGCGCCCGACCTGCATCTGCTGTTGCAACCGGATCCGCAGCAGACCCATGATTTCTATTCCGGGTATGAGGCCCGCATTCTCCCGGACCGTTGCGGATCGTGCGGGATTTGCCAGGAGATGTGCCGTTACGATGCGGTTGATGCGGGTGAACCACATCCGTCGATCAACCCTCTGAAGTGTGAAGGCTGCAAGGTCTGTGTCCAGTTTTGCCCGGACGATGCCATCGCCTTTACCTCCAAACATTGCGGCACCTGGTATCAGTCCGATACCCGGTTTGGAACGATGCTGCACGCCCAGCTCTTTCCTGCCGAAGAGAATTCCGGGCGCCTGGTTGCATTGCTGCGCCAGAAAGCCAGGGAAATCGCCAAAGCCCAGGGAATGCCGCTAATTCTTTCCGACGGGCCTCCGGGAATCGGCTGCCCGGTGATCAGCGCGCTGTCGGGGGTTCACCTCGCGGTGATTGTTACCGAGCCAACCCCATCGGGGTTGCACGACATGGAACGCATCGTTTCGTTGTGCGATCATTTTACGATACCCGTTGCAGTGATTATCAATAAATCGGATCTGAACGGACAGATATCGGCGCAGATCCGCTCGGTATGCCGTCAGCGGGGGTATTCTGTCGTCGCCGAGTTGTCCCATGACCCTGTTTTTGTTCACGCAATGGTTCAGGGAAAAGCCGTCACCGAGTTTTCAGATGGTGCGATTTCCCGGGAAATCGGGAGGGCCTGGAGACGTATTGCGGAATTGGCCCATGTCGATACCGGCGCTGTCAGGATCCATGCAGAACCCAACATCGAACAAAAGATTACATAACGTGTGCATGCATTGGTGCAGCATAAGTTTTTCAAAAATAAGACTATTTTTGTTCCATCTTGAAAGGAGAAAAACACCATGAGTCAAGTAATCGCCATTCCCTCGGAGAATCCAGGCGGCATGGAAGCCAATCTGGGCGCCCATTTCGGCCACTGCGATCTTTATACGCTGGTCAGTGTTGAAAACGGCCAGGTTGCCGAAGTGAAGGTCATTCCCAATGTGCCTCACCAACAGGGCGGCTGCATGGCGCCGGTTCAGCATCTGGCCCAAAACGGCGTCAATCAGCTGATCGCCGGCGGTATGGGGCTGCGCCCACTGATGGGATTCAACCAAGTGGGAATTGAAGTTTATTACGGCGGCGGCGCCCAGAATGTGGGCGATGCAGTGAAGGCAATGCTGGCCGGTGAATTGCCTCAATTCAAACAAGAGCACACATGCGGCGGCGGCGGCGCCAGATGAGGTAGACAAAGCTGTGGAAGACCATCATCAGGAGCATTTAGACGAGGCATTTTCTGCAATCCCGCCATCACGGCGTTTTTGGCGGCATGCCAATACGCCCAGCAACCTCGGGAGCTGCCATGATTCCAACGCTGCCGCTACAGGTGTGGGCAGTTGCGGAGACAGCATCACCGTCGGCCTGCGGGTCCGCAATGAAACGCTGCAGGAGGTGAAATGTTTGCCCCGGGGGTGCGTTTTTACTGTTGCCTGCGCCAGTGCGATGAGTGTTCTGGCCACCGGATGCTCGGTGGACGATGCCCTGCAAATTCAGCCGGATGACGTGGTACTGGAGTTGGAAGGGCTGCCTGATGACCATCTGCACTGTGCCCGCCTGGCCATCAATACCCTGGGTGAGGCGATTGCCGATTATTATCGACGTGAGGCATCGGCCGTTGGCACCAATATTTCAGCCTCAGAAAAAAAGAGAGAGGAGGGGGGTCATGCCGATTTTTGAAATTTTGTGTGAGGCGTGCGGTTATGCCGGGGAAGTATTGAAACTGACCAGCAGTGCGCCGGTGCAATGTCCTTCGTGCGGGAGTGATCGCACGGTAAAACAGATGTCGGCCACCAGCAGTTTGACCGGCCGTGAGGCAAAGACCATTCCCGGCCCCCAGGATACGGCCTGTTGCGGCAGCCGACCGGGAGAGGCCCAGGGTTGTGCCGGGCCCGGGAGTTGCTGCGGCCGTCGTTAAAGGTAAACATAGAGCGGGGGATGGACCCCGATAAGTGCAGGAGATTGAGATGCATACGGTTGTTTTGGTTTCTCCCCGCGTGGAACAGTGGCAGGAATTTGCCGCGGCCCTTGAGGCCGGCGGCCGATTCGCAGCGGTTAGCGTCCGCAGTGCCGAGGAGGCTTTAGCGGCAGCCAGGGACGATAGCCCCGTGGCCATGGTCGTTGATTCGGATCTGGGCGAAATGGCCGGAGTAGAACTGGTCACGCGGCTGCTTTCCGTTAATGCCATGATCAATGTCGCTTTAGCCAGCGACCTGCCGCCTGAGAACTTTCATGAAGATACGGAAGGCCTGGGGCTGCTGATGCAATTGTCGCCCCTTCCGACTTCGGCCGAGGCCGGTGGATTGGTGGACCGTTTGCGCCAGTTAACCGGAGACATATAATATACCTCCACCTCCCGTTCCGGTCGGCCTGCCCATCCTTGGCTCGGGCAGGCCGACCATTTCAGGCGTCTGAGGGCTCCATAGCCTGTGTTGCCAAGGGTTCGCAGTAGATTCTACTACGGCTTCACCCTTGGCGTCTTGGCTATGGAGCCCTCAGGCGCCTGAAATTTTCTGGAGGAACCAACCGGGACTTTTCCATAGCCTGTGTTGCCAAGGGTTCGCAGTAGATTCTACTACGGCTTTACCCTTGGCGCCTTGGCTATGGAGCCCTCAGACGCCTGGGCTTTGGGGACGTATATCAGGTTATAAGTTAATCGTAGATTAACTTATAACCTGATATACGTCCCCTATGTTGCGCGAACCGGAGTGCCTTACGCTGCTAATCTGAAGGCCCGTTCCGTGGCGCCCCGGATTTCATCCGGCGTGAAGGGCTTGGGCAGGTATTCCACCGCTCCCAGCCGCGCCGCCTCCTTGGCCGTTTCGATGCTGGCATATCCGGTGATCATAATCACTCTGGCCCCGGGCTGTTGCCGGCTGATGTGCTGAAGCAGTTCCAGCCCCCGGACCCCGGGAATCTTAAGGTCAAGTAAAATTGCGGCATAGGCGGTACGCCCGATTTTATCCAGGGCCTCGTCTTTTGTGGTGGCCTGGTCAACACCATATCCCGATTTTGCCAATATTTTTCTAATGTTATTATTGACCGCAACTTCATCATCGATCACCAGGATCAAGTTCGTATCGGCTGCGGACCGTTTGGCCTCGTCTGCCAGTTGCTTTTCATAACTGGCCTTGAGTTGCGCATAGGGGATTTGAGTCAGGCCGTCACTGACGGCGTATTGAATGTAATCCGGTCCGGTGACCGCAGCCACTTCTTTGATATCAAAAGGCATTTCCACGCTGATCATCCGTTTGGGATCGAACCCGCCTCCGGCTTTGGCTGTCGCTTTGGCTTTCTTCTTCAACTGGGGGCAGGCACCGCTTTTGGTGCCGGCCTTGCAGGTGGCGCCCAGTTTCTTGAAGATATCGCATACCATGGCGCCGGTTTGGCAGAAACCTTCCAGATCTTCATTGGCGGAAATTTCAACCAGCGGCATGTCGCCGCGGGTCAGCTGCCGCGCATAGGCTTTACCGGTGACTTTTTCCACTTCGTGCCGGTCGAAGGGTGCATCCACATCTATCCGGGCACGGGCGTCCATGCGGGCCACATTGGCCTTGAGCTCTTCGTAAGTGGGCACCACCACCCCGTCTTTTTGCAGGTAGTTCAGGTATTGCGGCCCTGTGGCGGCACGAACATCGTCATAGTCAAACGGCTGATCGATGCCCACCAGCGTTTTGGGGTCCGGTCCCTTTGCCCTGGCTTTTTTCTTTTTCTTGAGTTGAGGGCATACACTGGTCTTGACTCCCGCTTTGCAGGTGGCCCCCAGCTTTTTAAAGATGTCACATACCATTGTGCCGACTTCACAAAACCCTTCAATGGGTTCGCGGGCTTTCACTTCCACCACCGGCATATCGGAGCGTCCCAACATTTGGGCATATTCTTGGCCGATTTCACCGGAGACTTCATCCGCATCAAAAGGGACATCCACGTCGATCACATCGATCCCGGCCATTTCCTCCTGTGAAACCTTGGCTTCAATGAGCCTGCCGGAAAGGGCCTGGTCGACCATTTCGCGCAACTCAACCGGGGTAAAGGGCTTGGGCAGGTAGTCCAGGGCGCCCAGGCGAATGGCCCGGTGTGCCGTATCCGTGGAGGCAAAGGCGGTCATGGTCAGCGCTTTGGTTTCAGGCCATCGGGATTTGACCTTTTTCAGCAGCTCCAGACCATTCATTTGGGGCATGACGATGTCGGTAATCATCAGGTTGAAGGGGCCGTCCTGCATTTTTTCGAGGGCTTCCCGGGCGCTGTTGGCGCAGGTGACCTGGTAATTGTTTTTCGTGAGAATTTTTTCAACGTTGCGGCAAATGCTGGCTTCGTCGTCGACCACAATGATTTTGATTACCTGTGCCATATCATCCTCCTGTAAACGGTTTTGTCCGGCCAGCAACCCTGGCCTGCATTTAGGGTATACAGACCCCATTGCAGGCAGTGTGCCACCTTCCTATATTTTTATAATACATTGATATAATGTGAAAAAAATAATAAATGGCGGAGATGGGCATAATATATGTATATTTATTTTAGGCGCTTCGTATCGCTGGTTTTCGCGATCAGGGGCATTTTCGGCGTGGCGTTCAATCAACGGTTCGTGGCCCTTTGGGCCCGGTATTCAGATCCGTGGGCTTGTCGGCGGGGGAGTGTATATTTAATTTATACGCTGTATATTATCGCCGCCGTTTTCCCGAAAAATCGTATAGGCCGCCTATTGTCCGAGAATTATTCGGTTTTGCGGCGTATCCGGTATTTTTTCATCATGTTCTGGAAGTTGGACCGCTGCAGGCCCACTTTCTGGGCCGCCCGGGTTACATTCCAGTCACTTTCAGTGAGGGCTTTGAGCAGGAAATTCTTTTCCACCTGGCAAACGGCTTTCCGGCGGATCTCTTTTTTCGCCTGTTTGAGGGCTTCGTTGGTTTCAGGCACATTGGAAATGAGCTGTCCCAGTTCGGTCGCCGCGCCGTCCAGGGAAAGGGATTCGATACTGATTCGTTCCGCCTCGCACATGATGACGGCGCGCTCTAAAATATTGCGCAGCTGGCGCACGTTCCCGGGCCAGTCATAGCTGACCAGGCGCTGTGCGGCGTCTGGTTCCATTCCCTTGATTCTTTTGCCCATTGCCCTGCTGTACTGATCGATAAAGTGGTATGCGATGGGCAGAATATCTTCCCTGCGCTGGCGCAGGGCGGGCAGCAGGATCGGATAGACGTAGATGCGGTAGTAGAAATCTTCACGGAAACGACCATCGGCAACCATCTGTTCCAGATTCTGGTTTGTGGCCAGGATTAATCTGACATCAACCTTTCTGGGTATTTTGTCACCGCCAACGGGCAGGCATTCTCTGGCCTCCAGGAAGCGCAGCAGCTTGCCCTGGACCTCGATATCGATATTGCCGATCTCATCCAGAAAGACGGTGCCGCCGTCCGCCCGTTGAAATATGCCCGCTTTGTCCCGGTGGGCGCCGGTAAAGGCGCCTTTGACATGGCCGAACAACTCGCTTTCCAGGATATTTCCGGACAACGTGCCGCAGTCTACGGCGAAAAATACCTGCCCTGCCCTGTTGCTGTTGGCGTGAACGGCACGGGCGACCAGCTCTTTGCCCGTGCCGCTTTCACCGCTGATCAATACTGTGGCATCCGTCGGTGCCACCTTGGAGATCATTTCAATGACTTTTTTGATTTTGGCGCTACTGCCGATCAGTTTGTGAATAACCGGTGCCCTTTCCGGTGGATGGCTCTCCAATGCGCTTTGCTGTTGCCGTATCGCCAGGGCGTCAACGGCCTGGGCCACGACAGAACGCAATTCAGCCGGCGTAAAGGGCTTGGGCAGGTAATCGAATGCACCGAGCTTCATGACTTCAACGGCCGACGATACCGTAGAGTATCCGGTGATCACAATGACCATGGTTCCGGGCAGCGTCTCTTTGATGCGGCGCAACAGCTCCATGCCGCCCATGCGGCTCATTTTCAGATCGGTGATGACGACGTCGAAAGGGTTATCGGCCATTCTGGCCAGAGCATCGATGCCGTTGAGCGCAAAACGGACATCATAGCCGGTTTTGCCGAGAATCTTTACACAGTTCTGGCAAATGGCAGGTTCGTCATCCACCACCAGTATCCTGGCTGATGGGTGGGCCATTGGGATCATCCTTCAACATAGGTAAATAAATGGTAAAACAGGTTCCCTTGCCGATCTCGCTCTTTGTTTTGATGCGACCGTTGTGCTGCTCGACAATGCCATGCGTAATGGCCAAGCCAAGTCCGGTGCCGGTCTCCTTGGTGGTGAAAAAGGGATCGAAAATCTTTTCAAGGTCTTGCTCGGAAATGCCTTCGCCGGTATCCTGAACGGCGATTCCGGCGTACTGTTTTTCATCACAGCAGGTCGTGGTCACGGTAATACATCCGCCGGCCGGGGTGGCCTCCACCGCATTCAGGATCAGATTGATGATGCCTTGTTCGATCTGCCCTTTATCAAACAGAATCGGCGGCAGGTGCGGGGAGAGTTCGGCCTTGACGGTGATATCCTTGAAGGCCGCCTGTTTCTGGGTCAGCAGGACACATTCGGTAACCATTTGATTGAGGTTGTTCAGTTTCTTGTTGGGCTGGGACTGGCGTGCAAAGTCCAGAAGGCTGGTGACGATTTTACGACACCGCATGGTCTCGCGGCTGATAAGCTCCAATTCCTGCCGCATGGGATCATCCTCGTCAAGATCTTCCTGAAGCAGCATGGACGATGTCAATATAGTGGTCATGGGATTGTTGATTTCATGGGCGACACCGGCGGACAGCCGCCCAATGGCGGCTAGACGCTCCTGGTGCATCAGGGTTTTCTGGACATTGATTTCCTTGGTGATATCTCTCGAAATTTCAATGGCGCCGACGACATCGCCGTCTTCGAACAAAGGATAGGTCGAAATGGAATAGTATCGTTCGCGATTGTTCTTGTCCAGATGCTGGTGTGTGGTCTGGTAGGGCTTTCGGGTGGCCAGGGTCTTGATCAGCGGGCACGGGTGCTTTTCTCCCGAACAGGGGGTGTTTTGCCGGTGGGTGATTTCATAACAATGGCGCCCGATCACGTCCTGGCGGTCCATTCCCAATTTTTGCAGCATGCTTTTATTGATGTCGACGATACGGTAGTCAAAGTTGATGACCATGACGTCTTCCTGGATCAGGTCGTTGATAACCATTTTATACATGGCGCTGGCTTCATGAAGCTCCTGCCGTGTTTTTTTTTCCAGTGAAGAGACCCTGGATATTTCCCAAAATACCCTGACGACCTTTGAGGAAATGGCCCGAACGGCGATGTCCTTATGTTTTAAAATATCATAGAGAACCTCCTGATCGCCGGTCAGTTCGACGATCAGGTCGAGTCCCGGCATGGCAAACAGGTCATGATAGTCGTTTGTGGTGAAAATACCGTTTTGACGGGCATGGACCATGCCGGGGGCATCGGGGTTGACGTCGACTACCGCCTTGATGCGGGGCTCGATTTCATAAAACGTATGCTGTTGAAGCAGCTCTATGAGCCTTAAACCCTGCCGACCGGCACCGACGATGGCGATATCCATGCGAACGCTCCTTGGTATGCAAATGACTCCTGATAAGAACAACCCCGTTGATTGTGTCCAACGACTATACATCTGATTGGCGACAAATTCAATTATCCTAAAATTCTATTGACTTGCCCATGTTCAGCGTTAATATTGAAGACTTAACCGGGGTAAACCCTAAAAAGTCATCGATCGTTTCTGTAACCCAGAGAAAAGAGAGGGCCTGTATGCAATTCAAGAACCTGGAGGACATTATTGATTTTGCGATATCCAAGGAGCGGGAAGCCGCTGATTTCTATCGTTCGGTGAGTGAGCAGGAGCACTTCAGCGGCAAAAAGGAGATGTTTCTGGAGTTTGCCGCCGAAGAGGATAAGCATGAGGCATTGCTCAAAGACCTTAAAAGCGGCAAAGCCGGCCCCAAGCTCGACGGGTATAAATTTAAATGGATAACGGATATCAAGCGCAGCGATTATGTGGACGAAATCGAATATCAACCGGGGATGGCCTACAACGAAATCCTGATGCTGGCATGCAAGCGTGAAGAAGCGGCATTGAAATTGTACAATGAGTGCCTGGACAACGCCGACAACGATGATGCCAAAAAGGTTTTCAAGATGCTCTGCCAGGAGGAAGCCAAACACAAGCTTGCCCTGGAGACCATGCTGGACGATTTTATGGCCGAGATGGGCGATTAAAGCCACTGCACGCTTCTACCGGGCCCTATGTCGTGTCTGAAGAACAGCAAAAAGCCAAAGTTGTTGTCATTTGCGGACCCACCGGGGTCGGCAAAACGGGGTTTGCCATAAAACTGGCCCGCCGCTTTGACGGTGAGATCGTAGGCGCCGATTCCATGCAGATTTACCGGTTCATGGATATCGGTACGGCCAAGCCTTCAGCAGATGAAAAAGCAGCTGTCGTTCACCATATGGTGGATATTGTCGATCCCCGGGATCATTTTGATGCTGCTGAGTATGCTCGCCAAGCCAGGGCCTGCCTGGCACAATTGTGGAAAAAAGGAAAACTGCCGTTCGTCACCGGGGGCACAGGGCTTTATATCAAATCGCTGCTTTATGGATTGACCCGTGCAGCGCCTTCCGACCCGGACGTCCGGCATGAACTCAATCAGGAATTGGAGCGGTTGGGGCCCGCCTGCCTGCATCAGCGGCTCCGCGAAGTGGATGCCGCTTCGGCGCAGCGTATTCATCCCAACGACGGCTACCGCATCGTCCGGGCGCTGGAAGTCCACGCCATTACCGGACAGCCCATTTCACACCATCATGCGGGCCACGGGTTTAAAAAATCGCCATACCATACGCTGCAAATCGGGCTCACCGTTGAACGGGATCAACTCTACCGGCGTATCGACCAGCGGGTCGATATGATGCTTGAGCAAGGCTTCATCGATGAAGTTCGATCCCTCCTGGCCAAAGGGTATTCGCCGACGCTTAAGTCGATGCAATCCCTTGGGTACCGGCACATGGTGGATTTCATTCAGGGCCGCCTGGATCGACAGGAGGCGGTTCAGCGCATGAAACGGGATCATCGACGGTATGCCAAGCGGCAGTTGACATGGTTCGGTGCCGACCCGCAGGTGCAATGGCTCACCCCTCAAAAAATCGACATGGCCGTTGAACGCATAACCCGTTTTTTAAAAGGAGGGTCAAGGCATGGCCACACTTCAGCCGGGTGACCGGGCACCGGGGTTCGCATTGCCGGACCAGGATGGCAAAATGGTGCGATCAGCTGATTTTCCGGGTCACCGGTATTTTGTCTTTTCCTACCCCAAGGCCAATACATCGGGGTGTGCCAGCCGGGCGCAAAGCGTGCGGGACGCACGTCCCGGTCTTGAAAAGCGCGGCATCGATAAAGTGAATTGAATCGCCTGCGACCTGTTCAACGATTGGCCCGGTCAACCGTTCGTTCCGGCAAGACCACGGGCCCTTTTCCGGGCAGACCGAACCGGGCCCTGGCGGCCCGCATTTTTATTTTGTTTGCATTTATACAAAAACTGATCGGCATAGTGCAGCAGCTCATTGGCTGTGGCGCCGTTTTCGGGATAGGTGGCCGATCCGATGCTCACGGATATACAATGATTCGGCATGGTGTCGCATTTGGCAAAAGGATAATCCATAACCTGCTGTTGGAATTTTTCAGAAATTTTTGTCGCCTGGTCTTTATTCGTTTCCGGCAGAATGACGACAAACTCGTCCCCCCCATAGCGGGCCACGATATCGGTCTTGCGAAAGCTTGTGGTGAACAAGGCCGAAAGCTGCTTCAAAAGCATATCGCCATCCAAATGGCCATTGGAATCATTGTAAATTTTAAAATCGTCCAGGTCGATAAACAGAAGGGAAAAGGCCTTGAGGTAGCGCCGGGCGCGATTGATTTCGGCGTTTAAGCTATCCTGAAAATGGCGATGGTTGTAAAGGCCGGTCAGACTGTCGTGGGTGGCCATACTTTTTAAACGGGTGTTGGCCGCTTCCAGGGCTTTGTTGTGCTGTTTCAACGCTTCTATCAGGTTCTGGTTCTGGACTTGCAGCCGAACTTTTTCTATGGCCTGGTGGGCGGTGTTGCAAATGACTTCTGTGTCTTTAAAGGGCTTGATCAGGCAGTCGTATGCACCGGCGCGCATGGCCGCAATGGCCCTGTCGAGGCAAGCGTAGCTGTTCATGACAATGATTTCACATTCGAAATGCTGCTTTTTCAATACCTCGAGCAGTTCAATGCCGGACATATCCGGCAATTCGATAGCGGTGAATACCAATGGGAACGGCTTTTTGTCGAAGTGCGATAATGCTTCAACGCCATCAGCGGCCATGGTTACTTCATAGCCGCATGATTCAAGGATTTTCGATAACATCCTGCGAAATCGCGCTTCATCGTCAACAACGAGTATACGTTTACTTTTTCTCATTGCGATTTCGATTTAAGCCGGTTTGCGGTTCTGCGGCGTTATGAGTTTCAATTCAGGGCGAAAGGAAATGCTTCTGCGAAAATTGCTGCCGTTGTGAAATACTTTGAACGTTCGACCTGATTTTCCGGTCACCTGGCTAATTCGAAGCCGGGCATTGGCAGAGAGCAGGTGGGCACTTGAACGGGTCGTATTTTGCTGTCTCATTTGAATAGCGATTGAATAGTTTTGAACACTGGATAAAAAACCAAACTCCTCGCTGGATCTGTCCAGGACAGTTTTTCGGCCGCTGAGACGGATAAGCAGATCTTCAATGGTAAAGGGCATCTCCATAAAGAAATCCACCCCTGATTCACGGGCCGCATTGGCGATATAATCATCTGCGCTGGATGCGGTCAGGATGGTGACTGCGCGTTCAAATCGTTCTTTCATTTTCCAGAAAAACTCCAGTCCGTTGATGCCCGGCAGCCGGCAATTGCATATAACCGCCATGAAGCGATACCGTCCGGCTATTCGAATGCCTTCCTCGCCGGTTTCCACACAATGCAGATCGATTCCGTGCGGGCGTAATGCGTCCTGCAGCGCTTCACTGATAAATGCGCTTTTTTCAATCAGAAGAACGCGCTGGCCTTTTAACGGATAGACCTGTTCCGGCATAGGCTTGGCCTCTTGTTTGGCAACCGATTGCGCGGTTGCAGGTTAAGTCCTCAATAGATCTAGATGCATGAAATATGCCATCATGTTGAAAAAAATGTTTTGAATAAAAATACAGGGTGTTATCGTTGAACTGGCGACATGCTGGCTAAAGTTGACAAGCGAGATTGGGGAAAAAAACCCAAATAATTTGGGGAAAATCACGCACGGTTCTATTGGCCGCTATTTGGTTTTTTGAAGCCGGTATCGGAATTTGTCGCGGCTGAGATTCAGCAGTTTGGCGGCCTTGGAGGCATTGCCGGAGGTCATGGCGAGCGCTTTCTCCAAGTAGGATTTTTCCAGAGATCGAATAGCCGCTGGAAAATCGAAGCCTTCCGCGGTTAATGGGGGCAGGGCCGGACCGCCTTGGGGCATCCGATCGCGGCTTGGGGCGTTGTCTGCCATTTCAATCCCCAGTTGTTCGACATTCAGCACTGTTCCGTTGTTGAGCAGCACGGCACGCTCGATCACGTTGCGCAGTTCCCGAACATTGCCGGCCCAGGGAAAGGTTTCAAGTGCCTGGATGGCTTCCGGTGCGATGCCGGTAAAGGACTTATTGAATTTTTTCCGGAAATGGTCCAGAAAGTATCTGGCTATGGGCTCAATATCTTCTTTGCGCCGGTTCAGTGAGGGGACTTCCAGTTTGACTACCGCCAGACGGTAGTAAAGATCAAGGCGAAAATCGCCGGCCTGGGCCATCGAGAAAAGGTCTTTATTGGTTGCGGATACCATTCTTGTCCGGACTTTGTGTCTTTTGGTACCCCCAACCCTGAAGTATTCACCGGACTCCAGAAAGCGCAATAATTTGGCTTGAGCTTCGGAGTTCAAGTCGCCGACTTCATCAAGGAACAGGGTGCCGTTGGCCGCTTCTTCCACCAGACCTGCCTTGCCGGACGTATGAGCGCCGCTGAATGCACCCTTTTCGTATCCGAACAATTCACTTTCGATCAGTTCTTTGGGGATGGCGGCGCAGTTGACGGTGACCAGGGGCCCCTTGAAATTGGGGCTTCGATAGTGAATGGTCTGGGCTATCAGTTCTTTTCCACTGCCGGTTTCGCCTAAAATAAGAACCGGTGTATCAGTGCTTTGCGCCACCATTGCCACGATTTCCAAAATTTCCCGGATGGGCTGGCTTTCTCCGACGATAAGGGGCAGGTTCTGATCGATAAATTTATCCTGGAGCAGCTTGATTTCTTTTTTAAGGGCGATGGTCTCCAATGCATTTCGCACTGTGATCAGCAGACCGTTCATGTCCAGCGGTTTGACAATATAATCGTAGGCGCCGAGTTTCATGGCGGACACGACGGTCTGGACATCCTCGTAAGCCGTAATCATGATTACCAGGATGTCCGGGTAATTTGTCTTTATCTTTTCAAGGGCTTCAATGCCGCTGATACCGGGCAGGCCAATATCAAGCAGGATGAGGTCCGGCGGGTTTACGGCCAACTCATCGATGGCCCTCTCCGCCGTGCCGAACCCGCGGACCTGATATTGCTTCCGCAAGGCAAGGCTGATACCTTCCCTTGCGATTTCTTCATCATCAACAACAAAAAGTGAAAAGGACATCATCTGGAAAACTTTCTTTTTTCTATGGGAAGTGTCACCTCGAATTGCGCACCGCCCAGCGAGCCGGTGTTCTGGGTCAGTGTGCCGTTGTGATCGGCGACAATGCGCCCGGCAATGCTCAGGCCGATACCGGACCCATCCGAATTGGTGGTGAAAAATGGGTCAAATATTTTTTCTTTGATATCATCCGGCACGCCCGGGCCGGAGTCGGAAATCGTAACAATGATGCTGTTGGCAAGGGTACGGGTGACCACCCTGATCATTTTGTCTTTCTTTTGCACCTGCAGCGCACGGCCGGCATTCTGGAGCAGGTTTAAAAAAACTTGTTCGATCAAGGCCATATCTCCAAAACACTGCGGCAATTCGACAGAAAGATCTGAAACAACTTTGATGCCCGACTTACGCATGGTCACGGCCGTCAAATCAAGGACATTGTTCAGGCACTGGTTGATATTGATGGGGGCCATTTTCGGTGCCGCCGGCCGTGAAAAATCAAGGACCCGTTTGATGACGGCGTCGACTTTGTGAGACGCCAGTTTGAGCTGGGCGACGATTTGTTTCATCAGGTCGACATCTTTGGGCAGTAATGTTTCAAGTTCGCATAATTGTTCCAGGGTGTAGAGGTATGAGGTGATTCCGGTCAGCGGATTCCTGATTTCGTGGGCCATGCCGGATGCAATCCGTCCCAGGGAAGCCATTTTGTTGCGATTGAGCAACAGTTTTTCCAGTTCCTTGGTATGGGTGATGTTCACCAGGTTGATCAGCAGGGCGTCATTGCCCTGGTAGTTGAAATTGCTGCCACGGCAATTGACCCATTTGAATGCATTGCCACCGTCGCAATTATCCTTAGAGCAAATTCGAATATCGGCCTCGACGCTGTTGGTGGTCCGGTCGAGCAGTTGCTGGTATATCAATTTCAGCTTTGCCAAGTCTTCCGGGTAGACAAAGGAAAAATCCTGCTGTTGAATTTTTTCGGCAAAATTATTAATGGTTCGCCTGAGTTCGGGGTTCTGGTAGACTACCTGGCGGTCCTGCACGATGGCAATGCCCACCAGCGATTTTTCCACCAGGTCCTGAAACTGGGCCTCGCTTTTATCCCGCTCGGCGGTGCGTTTCTGGAGCAGATGCTCCAGCCGGTCGCGATGCCGTTTCAGTTCAAGGTGGGTCCGGATTCTGGCTTTGATGATGATGGGGTTGAATGGTTTGGTGATGTAGTCGACAGCGCCTAATTCGAATCCCCGGGATTCCGTTGCCTGGTCTTTCTTTGCCGTGACAAAAACCACGGGGATAGATTCGGTGCGCGGATCGGCCTTGAGCCGTTGGCAGATTTGAAAACCATCGATTTTCGGCATGATCAGGTCAAGAAGAATGAGATCGGGCTGAATACGGAAAATATCTTCAAGGGCATTAGAATTGTCATAGGTGCCGATGGTGTGGTAATTTTCCTGTTCCAGGATGCCGACCAGAAGCTGAACCTGGAACGGATCGTCATCGACGATGACGATTTTGGGCACGCCTTGATGCGGGGCAGCCATTTCAGAACCAAGTGCCATTACGGGGACGATGTCCTTTTCCAGTTGATTCGCTGTGAAAGTGTTGCCTGATCCTACCCGTAAAATATCCTTTTCGTCAATCCAATTGGCAGGCAACGCGCGAAGGCACCCTGTGCGGCGTTGCGCCGCCTGTTAATTGAATAGTACAACCGGGTCCTGGCGGCCAGGTAACGATAGATCAGTTGCGAGTTTTGAGTGGTGAGTTATGAGTTGAGGAATCCTGCCATTTATACGATCAGGCCCGCGCGCAGCGCGTTCCACAACTTTAGCTCACTTTAGCTTACTGGAAACTCTATGCACTTGGTTCTATCCGGGAGTGGGCCCCTTCCGGGGGCAATCAAAGCCGGGACCTCTGGACCCGGATTTTTACCCGCTGAAATTGATTTGAACGGGGGGACCCCTTTTGCAGATGCCGTTTTTACGGTTTCACTGGCCTTGCGCAGGACGATGGGTGGGCAGTGTGATGGTGAATTTGCTGCCTCGGCGGTACGCCGAGGATACGGCGATGGAACCGCCGTGCTGCTCGACAATCTTATTGGCGATGAACAATCCAAGCCCTGTGCCTTTGCGGCCCTTTGAAGAGAAAAATTCGGTGAATAATTTGGATTGGGTCTCTTCATCCATGCCCACGCCGTTGTCCGTGAGGGACAGGGTGATGTGATCCTTGTCGCAGTGAAGGCAAAACTCAATGCGATGCGACGCCTTGATCTTGTCCCTTTGGCATGCATCGATGGCGTTTTCAAAAATATTCATCAGGGCGGCATTGATATATCCGGGATCGATGCGACAATTGACAGCGGTTTGCGGCAGACTGCATGTGAAGGCGATGGGCAGACCGGCGAGTTTGGTTTCCATCATGCGGGCGGCTTCCCTGGCAAATACACTGACATCCAGACTCTCCCATTGAAGGTCACGCTTTTTTGCATGGAAGAGGATGTCCATGACCATTTTACGGATGCGTTCCACCATCTGTTTGACGATATTCCAACCTTCATCGATTCTGTCCGGGTCATGATGGCGAAGACCGCCTTCGAGCAGGTACATTCCTCCGTCCAGTCCGGTCAGCAGGCCCTTAATGCCGTGGGATATAGATCCAATCATCAGGCCCAGGGAAGACAGGTGATCCTGCAATTCGGTTTTTTCTCGAATCAGGGCCTCCAGATGGGTGGTGTATTCCTTCAGCTTGTTGCGCATCAGTATTTTTTCCTGTACCCGCTGAAGGGAAATTTCAAGTGCATCCACGTTGATTGGTTTGGTTATGAAATCAGTGGCCTCATGTTTCAGGCTTTTGACGGCAAGGTCCATGTCGCCATGTCCGGTAATCATGATGACCTCGGTTTCGGAATCATGCTGTTTGATGCGGCGCAGCAGTTCGATGCCGTCCATCAGGGGCATTTTAATATCCGTGATGACAATGGGCGGATGCTGCTCGGCAAAGACATCAAAGGCTTCCTGCCCGTTTTCAGCCATCAGCACCCGGTAGCCGCTATCTTCCAGGGCCATTTGCAGCACGGCACGGATGTCCTCTTCGTCATCCACCAGCAATATTGTGCTGCCTGCCGCTTCCCGCGTCATTTCAGACCTCCGTTCTTCGTGGTCTGTGCCTTGTTGAAAGACAAGGTGAAACATGCGCCGCCGTCTTTTCGTGGCACCGCCGATATCCGGCCGTCGCATTCCTGTACAATACCATAACTGATGGACAACCCCAAGCCGGTCCCTTTGCCCACCTCCTTGGTGGTAAAAAACGGTTCGAAAATTTTATCGGCCAGTCCCGGCGGAATGCCGATTCCGGAATCGCAGATCCAACAAGACACCCGTCCGCCCTGATATGCCGTGCGGATGGAGATATTGTCCGTCATAGTGCTTCGCCCCTGCTTATGCCATTTATCTTCGATAGCATCCCGTGCATTGAGCAGCAGGTTGATAAAGACCTGTTCCAGCCGCTGGGCGTCGGCATTGATTTTTGGCAGTTTTTGGGCCAGATCCCAATGGACTTCGATACCGCGGACCTTGAGTTGCTGGCTGAAAATTTCAAAGGCGCTGCGCAATACATCGTTGATCTGAACGCGTTCCAGCGTCATATCCGACTTTCGGGCAAACATGCGCATGTGATGGATGATGCGGGTGGCCCGGTCCACATTGCTGTCCACTTTGGTCAGCATGGTGGACAGGATTTCCTGATCGATGGGTTCGGCCTTTTCGATCTTGCGCAGGAAAAAACTGGACGTTGTCTTGATCACCGAAAGCGGCTGGTTCAACTCGTGGGCCACGCCTGTGGCCATTTCACCGAGGGTGGCCATCTTGCTGGCCTGAATGAGCTGTTGCTCGGCTTCCAGGCGCTTGGTAATGTCGCTGGAGGTCACCAGCAACACCTTTTCACCGGAGTATTCCGAAGGTGAAATGCGAATATCGACAAAGAGGGGCCTCCCCGATTGATGGATGTGGCGAACCTGGTTCAGCGTGGCGGTGGTGGCGATTCTGAAAGCATACTGTTCGCGTTCGTTCTGGGCAAAGCGGTCCAGGAAAGAGGTGCCGATCAATTCGTCCGTATCGTAACCGTAAATGACGCCGGCATTCTGGTTGCAGTCCAGGATGGTCAAATCCTCGGGGTTGAGCACAAATACCGGATTGGGGATGTTGTTGAAAATGGCGTGATATTTCTTCTCCGATTTTTCAAGTTCCACTTCCAGCAGTTTTCGTTCGGTGATATCCAGGGAAATCTCCATGCAGGCCACGATTTCACCTGAATCGCTGCGAATGGGGGATGTGCGAACCATCCAGTGGGTCTCGGCCCCGTCTTTGTCCACGCCGGATTCTTCCGCATAGTGGGGCTGGCCGTCCAGAAAAGTCTTTTCAACAGGACAGGACACGCATTTCTGTTTGAGCCCTTTATAGGCCGCATAACAGAAGTCGCCGGGACTGGGTGCAAACTGCTGGGAAAACTCATGATTATAATTGAGCAGCCGATAGCTGCGGTCCTGAACCGTAATCAGACACGGCACCCTTTCGAACAGATTCTGGTATTCATCCCGCTGCCGGTTCAGTTCGGCCTGGTTTTTGCTGATTTCGCCGCCCATCAGGTTGATGGCTTTGGCCAGGTGCCCCATTTCATCTTTGCGTTGAAGGTCAACGGCAGCCCCGTAGTCTCCCTTGGCAATGCGCCGGGTGCCGGATATCAGTTTTTTGATGGGCTGGTTGACGAAGCGCAGTACAAAAATGAATATAATGCCCGATGTCAGGGCGAACACGCAAATCGACAGAGCCACGATCCACTGCTCTGCCGTGCGGATATCCTTGTCCACAGTCTCCAGTGACACGACGACGTCCAGAGCCCCGAGGATTTTTTTGTCGTTGGGGTGAAAATGGCAATCACCGGTGCTGCAGCCCGCGTCGTTGCAGATCGGGGTGATGATTCCCAGCAAACGGTAGCCGTTGTCCGAACGGAAGATACGCGTGCGCTGCGCCCGGTTCAGGTTGGTCAGGGGCGGATCGGTGCGGTGACAGACATAGCAGGCCTCGGCTTCGATGTTGGTGATCTGATCGATTTCACTGGGGCGGTTGGAGAATTTGATTTCACCGGCCTTGTTGTAGATGCGGATATACTCGATTTCCCTTTGCTTGCCGATGTTGGAGATGATCTGGGTAATATCGTCCCGGGAATTGAGCATCATGCTGTACTGGGTGCCGAGCCGGATGGTGTTGGTGAGACGGTCCGTGCCGGCCAGGATGTTTTCCATCTGCTTGTTCTTCTGGTAATCGATGTTGAAATAGGCCCAGATCAGCATGGCCACAAGAAACACCATACCGGTGGTCACAATCAATTTGGTGACCAGGCGGTGGCGAATCTTGATGTCCGGACGGTTCATCCTGTCGCCCTTTCGCATGCTGATTCAACTGTTACCGCCTTGCTTGCGGGGTTCTGCTCGAGTTTGGACCTGAACTCCTGTGTGACGGCCAGGTTAAGGTCCAAGCCTACGGCTTTCTGGCTGAGTCCTGTCGCCAGACCGAGGAGCTGCGGCAAGTACATTATGGTGATATCCACCGGGCTGCCCTGTCGCCGGGATATCTTTTTCTGAAATGCCTCCAGGTTCATCTGGCACATGGGGCAGACCGTCACAATGGCATCCGCACCTTCGGCGGCCTTCAAAATGGCGCCGGCGAGGGTGAGCCCCACTTCCATTTTGGTGTTCATGTGGGAAGCGCCGCAGCATTTTGGTCCCATGGACCATTGAAAGACATTCGCGCCGCAGGCCGTGATCAGTGCGTCCATGGACACGGGCGCTTCCGGGTCGTCAAAAACGGCAAAAGGCCTCAGGCACTGGCATCCGTAATAGGGGGCAATGGCCAATCCGTGCAGCTGACGGGTGATCTTCGGGGCCAGGCGGTCGGCCCCCAGATCCCGGACCAGTACATCCAGCAGGTGCCGTACGCTGGAGTTACCGTGGTACACCATGCCTTCGGCAGCCAGCACGGCATTGATTTCACGCAATGTTTCCGGTTCGGCGGCTGATTTGTGAGCCACTTTTTTTAAATTGAGATAGCAGGCGCTGCAGGGCACCAGAATGTCGCATCCCGGAGCCGCCTTTTCGGCGAGGGCCAAATTGCGGGCCGGCAGGGCCAGCGACAGCAGGCGGCTTTGCGCGTCGGCAGCCGTGGCGCCGCAGCAGGTCCAGTCGTCCAGTTCAACCCGTTCGACCTCCATGATATCCAGAAATGCCCGTGTGGCATGGTCGTACTCTTTGGCCGATCCCTCCAGCGAACAGCCCGGGTAGTAAATATAGGTCATCTTCATTCTCCGTTAGGGTTGCTGCCCGCAGCGGGTGTTTCCATCTCTTTGACCTTGTTGAACAGGGCATCCAGTTTTCCGCTGCCCCTTGAGGGCACCTGCAGGGAGACTTTCCCCTTGACCATCAGCTTCAAGCCCAGTGGTGCAAAACGCAGGGGTAGCAGCGGGTTTCCGAGGCCCATAAAATAGAGGGCCATGAATTCCATTTCGCGCACCCGGCCGTGGCGCCGTACGCTTTGCATAAAGCTTCCATAAAACAGATTGCTCTGGCGATGGGTGCGCAGTCCTCTTCCGGCGGATGCCTGCTTCAGCGCTGCCATGGCTTCGGTGAGCGGCAATCCACGGGGGCAGCGCAGGGTGCAGTAGTAGCAGGATGAACAGAGGGTGAACGTGCGCGACTTAAAAATGTCGTTCTCCTGACCCATCAGCACCATGCGCCATAACCGGCGCGGGGTCAGGTCCATGGCAAATTCATTGGGACAGGAGCCGCTGCAGGTGCCGCACTGGATGCACGGCTGAATCCATTCCTTCACCCGCCTGAGTGCCGGCGAGGGCTCTGCACCGGATACCGTAATGGTCTCTTGCATGACGAATCTCCTTGCTGCGTTCGGTCCCCAATTTTAGAAAATCGTAACACTGCTTCCTGACCACAGCGCGCACAAAGGCTCACCGTGAAACATTTTCTTTCCGATTCGAACTCTGAGCTCTCTTATTGAAAGTACCCATAGCTAATTCGCCAATGCCGCATCGATGGTTTCGAATATCTGCTTTTCGGAAAATCCGCTGATTACTGCCGCGCTGTTCGGGCACGCTGCTGCGCAGGCACCGCATCCCTGGCACATTGCCGGGTTGACCAGAATCCGGTCGGCTTCCGGGGACAGGGTCCGCGCCGCATAGGGGCATGCCTCGATACAGCGTTCACATAAGCTGCACAAGCTGTGGCGGACACCGGCCACCACCCGGTCCGAAGCGATTTGCGGGCGCGCCAGGATTCGCAGCGCCCGCTGTGCGGCGGCTTGCGCTGTGGCGATGGCCTCGATTACGCTGCGGGGCGAAAGGGCAATACCGCAACCGAACACCCCTTCCGCCAGGGCGTCCACCGGGCGCCACTTGAAGTCCGCCGGCTCGAAAAAACCGTTGGAATCGGTGTGTGCGCCATAGAAAGCGGCCAGTTCTGCGGGCAGCTGCGGTTCAATGCCGGTGGCCAGCACAACCAGGTCGACATCAATTTCCAGCGGGGCGCCGATAATGGGGTCCTTTACGCGGATTTGAAGCGTGTCACCGGCATTGTTGATTTCCGGTTTGTCTTCTACCGTGCAGGGAATGAAGATGATACCGGCCTGGCGAGCGCGGGTATAGTAGGTTTCCATGAATCCGCAGGTCATCATGTCCCGGTACAGCACGTAAACCGCTGTCTGCGGGCTTGTCTGCTTGATGGCCAGCGCCTGTTTCAACGCGGTGGGACAGCACACCCGGCTGCAGTAGTTGCGCGGCTCCTGCCGTGAATCCACGCACAGCACCATGGCCACGGCGGACATTTTTTGCGGGTCGATGCCGGCTTCGGCCAGGCCGATCTCCAGTTCTTTCTGGGTCACAATGGCCGGATGGCTGCCATAGCCGAAGCTGGTTGTGGCGGCCTGCGTACCGCCGGTTGCCAGCACCACCGCTCCATGGGAGGCCGTGAAAGGATCTTTTCCTTCTGTTTTAAGCGTTGATATGAAGCGGCCGACCTGCCCGAAAGCGTCCTTGACGCGGGTTTCCAGGTGGACTTCTATTTTTGGGTGTTTTTCCACCTGCGCCACCGTATCGGCAAGCAGCGCCTGAAGGTCCGTTCCTTCGATGGTGTTTTTCAGCCAATGGAGGTTGCCGCCCAGCCGATCCTGCTTTTCCACCAGGGCAACGGGAAATCCGTGATCGGCGATGGACAGGGCGGCCTGCATGCCGGCGATGCCCCCGCCGACGACCAGTGCCTTCTGAGTGACCTGCACGCCTTCGGCCGCAAGGGGGTCGACGTGTTTCAAGCGGGCCAGGGCGGTCGTCAGAATGGCCAGGCGGTCCCGCTCGCCGTATGCATGATCCGGTGCACGTCGATGGATGCGAAGGTCAACGGCCTCCATGAGGCGCGGCGAAAGTCCCGATTCCAGCGCCAGCGCTTTGAGTTTGGGGATAAACGCGTATGGGCGGCAAGCGCTGACCAGAAGACGGTTGGGCTGGTGTTGGCCCATTTCGCCCACCAACCCCTGCCAGCCCTCGGCGGTGCACAACCGGTCGCAGAAGACCACCGCCGAAACCGATGGATCGCGGCGCAGCCTGTCTTCGATGGTTGCCGGGGCTATGCTGTCGGCCAACCCGCTGCCGCAAGTGCATACGGCGACCAGGGTCCGCGGCGGTTCCCGGGAGATATCCCGCTGTGCCGCCCCGGACGCAGTTTCCACTGCGAGGCTGCCGCCGGCGGCATGCAGTATTTTTCCCGCCTCGACGGCGGCGGCCGATGCCTGGATCACCGATTCACTGATATCTTTGAGTCCCGTACACGCGCCGGCCACCAGAACACCGGGATGATCCGTACGGACAAGCGACATGGGTGTGCTGGCGATAAACCCCCAGGGGTTCAGGGACAGATCGGCCAATTGCGCCAGGTGGCCGGTGCCGCCGGCCGGACGTTGTCCGGAAGCCAGCACCACGAGGTCGAAAGTTTCGTCGGCAATTTTCCCGTCAAGGCTGGCGTGTCGCAGAACGGGGTCACCGCTGGTCCGGTCGGGTATGATGGAGTGCACCCGCCCGCGCTCGAACCGCACCTGGCGGTCCAGGCGCGCCTGGTCGCAGAATCTCTGGTAGGGCAGGCCGTAGGCGCGCATGTCCATATAGAAGATCGCCGTTTCAACATCGTCGCCGCCTTTATCCTTGGCCAGAAGGGCCTCTTTGACGGCAATCATGCAGCATGCCGTGGAACAAAAATCCGATCCGCCTTCAAGATCCCTGGAGCCCACGCATTGCAAAAAGGCGATTTTTTTAACGGGCCGCCGGTCCGCAGGTCTCAGCAGCCGCCCCTCAGACGGGCCGCAGCCGCTGAGCAGGCGTTCGAACTCCAAATGGGTCAGCACATGGGGAATTTGACCGTATGCATATGGGTTTTTACCTTGCGACGGGTCGAAATAGTCTGTCCCGCAGGCCAGGATCAGCGCCCCGACTTCCATTTCCATATCCCGGCCGGCCACCATCTGATGGTAAATCCCCATGATCATGGGAAGCATTCGGGCGGGGTCAAAGGGCTTCATCAGGTAATCCAGGGCGCCGATTTTCATGGCGTCCACGGCGGTCTCCACTGTGGCATAGGCGGTCATCATCACAACGGTCAATTCCGGGGATAGGGTCTTGGCCTGCTGGAGCAGTTCCACGCCGTCCATTTCGGGCATTTTGATGTCGGTGAGCATGAGGTGGTAGGGCTCGGCGTGGAGCATTTCAAGGGCCCTGGCGCCCGATTCGGCCATGTCCACATGGAACCCTTCGTCCAGCAGCCACTCCGAGAGCGAATCACGGACCACCAGTTCGTCATCCACCACCAGGATGCGAAACTGTTTTCGCAGGTCCAGCGACAGATCGATGGCGCCGGTGGGGCATATGGCCGCACATTCACCGCAGCGATTGCAGGCCGCCATGTCGATGACAAACGGGTTGGGAACACTATGGGGTACCGGCAGGTATATGGCCTTGCGTTTAGTGAAGCCTTCGTTAAAGGCGTCCGGAACCTCAACCGGGCAGACATCCGCACATTGGCCACAGCCGACGCATTTGCCGGGATCCACCCCGGTGGGGGCACTGCGCAGCCGGACGTTCAGACGGCCGGGCTCTCCTTCGACGCCGGTCAGTTCGGTACCGGTGAGGATGTCGATGTTGTCATGGTACAGACCTTTGCGCAGGCAGAACTGCGAGCCGGCGTCCCGTTCCACCAGCGGCAGCATTTTGCACATGCCGCAGTGGTTGGAGGGGAACTGTTGATCCAGCTTGCCGAGGATACCTCCCGGATGGGGTGCGCGATCGATCAGGGTGACCCCGTAGCCGATTTCCGCCAGGTCCAGTGCCGAACGAATGCCGCTGATCCCCGCACCTACGACCAATGCCTTGCCGATTTTCTTATTCATGGTTTTCCCTCTTAACCGATACCCACGATCTCCTGAAACTCATCTTCCCTGAATTGCGTCAGCGGGGGCTTGGCATTGATGTCGCTGCCTGCCTCATAACCGAAGGCGGCTTGTGTTTTCGAGGCCACGGTGCGAAACAGCTCCATCACCGCCACATCATTGGGGCAGGCGTTGGAGCACTGGCCGCAGCCCACACAGGCCGTGCTCATGTGGGCCAATCGGGTCAGGTGATAGAAAGTGGTGTCCGTGGGCATTTTGACGGCGCCCTTGCGTTTGGCCCATTCCAGGTACTGGATCGGTTCATGGTCGAAGACATCCGTGACAAAGACACATTCGCGGCAATAGCAGACCGGACAGGCTACCCGGCAATTGTAGCAATTAACGCAATGGGCCAGATAGGCGGTCAGTTTTGCCAGTGAGTCGGTGGCCGCGGCGGTGTCGGCCATCATCCGGTCCCGGGCGGCTTCACGCCCCGCGATCCATGCGGCAACTGTCGCCGCGCGCTTTTCGGGGATTTCCGCTTGAGGATAGTCCAGGCGGTCCAGCAGGGTTTGGCCGGCTTCTGTAAGGGCCTGGACCAGCAGATGGTCGCTGGATTCCGTCCCCACCAGAGCAACGGCCACATCCGCCCCGTCGGGCAGCGGCTTTTCACACACCCGGCATGCCGGTGCCAGTGGGGTGTCTCCCGCTTCAGCGGCCGCGTCCGGCCGGAATTGGCGGTAGAATTCGGAACCTGGGCTGTCACCGGCTGTTTCGGCAAACGAAAGGTAATCTTTGTTGGCGTAAGCGCCCAGGCAGTCATTGCTGATGATGAGCACGTTTTCCCGGTGCCCCTGCTTCAGCTTGACCAGTTCCACAAACGCCCGGATTTCGCAGGGGCGCAGCATAACCGCAATTGTTTCTCCGGCCGGTTTACGGGTTAGTCTGGATACTATTTTGGCCGCATTCAGGGCAAAGGCGGGGGCCAGTGGATCAATACCCCTGATTTTGTCCGGATGGCTCACCAGTACCGGCATCACCGCATTTTTAACGGGCAAATGCTGGGGAATAAGGATGGCGCCGATAGTGTCCAACGATACGATCGAACGGGCGAATGCTTCGAAACCGGCCAGGGGGTCACCATCCGCCACTTCGATTTTGACTGTTTCTGCCATAATGTCCTCCGGCACTGCTTTCCCCTCCCCAACGCTTCGGCAAAAGAGAGGGCGCGTTCTGTTGAATATTAAATGACCATTTGCAGCCTGGCTTCAGTGGGCCCCAGCGCTTTGACCTGCTCCACCAGCGTGCGCGTCACCTCTGAGAACTGGATGCCGTCGCTGGCGCCGATCCAGGTCAGTCGCAGCCGTTCAGGGGCGAATCCAAACTGGGGCAGTATTTCCTTGAGCAGCTTGATCCGCCGCCGCGCCTTGAAGTTGCCGTTGATGTAATGGCAATCCCCGGGGTGACATCCGCTGATCAGCACGCCGTCGGCGCCTTCCAGAAATGCTTTGATCACGTATTGGGGGTCCACCATGCCGGTGCACATGACGCGGATCAGGCGAACATTGGGAGGGACGGTCAACCGCGATGTGCCGGCTAAATCAGATGCCGTGTAGGTGCACCAGTTGCAGACGAATGCGATGATGGTCGGTTCGAATTGAGTCACTGTGTGTCCTTTCATTTATTCCGGTGGGTCGATTCAACCCACGGACGGCTCGACAAAAATACCGTCGATTTCGGCGAATACCTGTTTGCTTTTAAAATGCCGGCTGCCGGCCGCCCCGCTGGGACAAAAACCTGAACAGCTGCCGCAGCCCTTGCATACCGCCGGGTTGACTTCGGAAATACCCAGCCGCGGATTGAACGTGATGGCACCGTAGGGGCACAGGTCGATACACACCTGGCAGCCCGCGCAAATATCGGGGTCGATCCAGGAGATGGTGGGCGGCACTTCCACCTGGCCCCGGGTGGCCAGCGCCAGCGCCTTGGCGGCAGCGCCCGATGCCTGGGAGACCGTGTCGGGAATATCCATGGGCTTCTGGCAGCAGCCGGCCAGGAAGACACCGTCCGTAGCGGTATTCAGAGGGGCAAGCTTGGGGTGTTCTTCCAGAAAGAATCCGTCCGCGCCGATATTGACGCCGAATATGCGTCCCACCTCCGGTGCATTGTGCCGGGCCTGGATGGCGGTGCACAGAATCACCATGTCCACAGGCACGCGAATGCGCTTGCCCAGCAAGGTATCTTCGGCGATGGCCACCAGTTTTCCCTCTTCAAGGGAGCCCTGTGTTCGGTCGGTGATTTCGGCCACCTTGCCCCGGATGAAGGTGGTGCCTTCCTCCTGGCAGCGCCGGTAGAACTCTTCGTAGCCCTCGCCGAAGCAGCGCATATCGATGTAAAAATCGTAAACGGCGGTATCGTGGCCCACTTTCTCCTTGATCAGGTGGGTGTATTTGAGCGCATACATGCAGCAGACCCGGGAGCAGTACTCGTGGTAGTTGACATCACGGCTGCCGATGCAGTGCAGCAGGGCCACGCTCTGCGGCGGGCGCTCAAACCGGCCATGTTCGTCGCGCATCAGAATTTTGCCCCCGGTGGGTCCGGTGGCATTGCTCAGGCGCTCGAATTCCAGCGCCGTAAAGACATTGGCATACCGGCCGTATCCGTATGGCTTCATGGGCGTCGGGTCCAGGATATCATACCCGGTGGCCAGAATGATGCTGCCCACGGTGACTTTTTTTTGTTGGGGCTGCATGCTGTGGTCGATGGCGTTGGCTTCACAGGCGCCGACGCAGGCCATGCACTCGCTGCAAATACCGCAGTTCAGGCATTTGGCGGCTTCCTGACGGGCATCGCTTTCGGCCAAACCGAGTTCGACCTCGTCAAAGTTTCCCGTGCGGCTTTCCGCCGCAAGATGGGCGACGGAGGCCCGTGGGACGGGCGGGAGTGTTTCCGGAATGCGGGCCCAGTCATTGCCCGACTGGCTGGTGTCCGGCATTTCGTCGTCAACTTCCAGGGTACCGTCGCGAACGAAGCGGTCGATGGCGGCTGCGGCCTTATGTGCGGCGCCCACGGCTTCGATGACCGTGGCCGGGCCGGTGACGGCGTCGCCGCCGGCAAACAGATGCGGCAGGCTGGTTTGGCCGCTGTGCGGGTCGGCCTGCAGGGTGTTGCGCGGCGTCCATGCCAGCTCCGGAGTGTCGGCCGCCCATTGGGAATCGGTCTTCTGGCCGATGGCGGGAATGACGGCGTCACAGGCAATGGTAAATTGGGAATCCGCGACAGGCACCGGCCGCCGGCGTCCGCTGGCATCGGGCGGCCCCAGTTCGGTGCGGATGCAGTCCAGGCCGCATACGCTGCCGTTGTCGCGTTTGATTTGAACGGGTGCGGTCAGATATTCAAACGCAATGCCCTCCTGCCGTGCACCCTCTATCTCTTCCCCGTAGGCCGGCATTTCGGCATTGCTGCGGCGGTAAACGACGGTGACCTGTTGTGCGCCCAGGCGCCTGGCCGTCCGGGCCGCGTCGATGGCCACATTGCCGCCGCCGATAACGGTCACCCGGTCTCCCGGTTTGCGGCGCGCACCCAGGTTGACTTCTCTGAGGAACTGAACCGCATCGATGACCCCGGTGGATTCTTTTTCGCCGGGGATGCCCAGCGCCAGAGAGCCGTGGGCGCCGATACCCAGAAAGATTGCGGCAAAGCCCTGTGCCGTCAAATCATCCAGGCTGAAATCGCGGCCCAGGCGCATACCGGTGCGCACTTCCATGCCCAGTCTCAGGATATGGTCGATCTCGTTGTCCAGAATGGCGGCGGGCAGACGGTAGTCGGGGATGCCCACGCGCAGCATGCCGCCCAGCTGGTCCAGTGCTTCAATAAGGGTCACTTGATAGCCTTTGCGCCTGAGATCGTATGCGGCGGTCAGGCCGGCCGGGCCGGAGCCGATAACCGCAATTTTTTCCGGGCGCTCCTCGATGGAGGGCAGGGGCAGCGATGACAGGTCCACCTGATCCGCGGCAAACCGCTTCAATGCGCGTATGGAGACGGCTTCATCGACCTGCGTCCGGCGGCATTGGGATTCGCAGGGGTGGGGGCAGACCCGCCCCAATACCCCCGGCAGGGGCAGCCGTTCCAGAATCAGCTGGACGGCTTCCGTGTACTTGCCCTGGCCGATGAGCTGGACGTAGCCCTGTATGTTGACACCCGCCGGGCAGGCCGTGGTGCAGGGCGCGCGATCCTTTTTTTCGATATTGAAGGTGATCGGGATGGCCTGGGGAAAGGCACGACCGATGGCTTTGCGGTCGCCGAGGCCCTGGTCCCAGCCGCTGGGAATAGAGACCGGGCAGACTTTGGCGCATTCGCCGCAGCCGGTGCAGATTCCCTCACGGACAAAGCGCGGTTTTTGGTTGACGGTGACCGTATAGTTGCCGACGAATCCGGAAATTTCGGTGACTTCGCTGCAGGAAAGCAGCTCGATATTGGACTGCTGGGCCACTTCCACCATTTTGGGGGTGCCGATGCAGGCGGCGCAGTCCAGGGTGGGAAATGTTTTGTCGAACTGCAGCATGTGCCCCCCGATGGTGGTGTCTTTTTCCACCAGGTAGACGTGGTTGCCGGCATCCGCAATGTCCAGAGCGGCCTGCATGCCGGCGATGCCGCCGCCAACGACCATAATGTCGGGGTGGACCGGCGCATGACGCGTCTCCAGACTTTCATGGTAGTTGACCCGGTTAATGGCTCCGGCAACCAGGGTTTTGGCCTTGTCCGTGGCCATGGTTTCATCCAGGGTGACCCAGGAGACTTGTTCGCGAACGGAGGCCATCTGGAAATAGTAGGGGTTCAAACCGGCCCGCTGGCAGGCCCCCATGAAGGTTTTGCCGTGCAGCCGGGGCGAGCACGAGGCCACCACCACACGGTTCAGGGACAATTCCTTAATGTCCTTTTCAATCATGGCCTGGCCGGGGTCGGAACACATGAATTTGTAATCCCTGGCCACATGGACATTGGGCAGGGTCCGTGCAAAAGCGGCCACTTCCGCGACGCGAACCCGATGAGCGATATTGATGCCGCAGTGGCAGATGTAAAATCCGATGCGTCTTGTCATGATGCTCCCTTCGATTCCGGGCCGACCCCTTCATGGCCGGCCAGTCGCCGGACAACGCCTAAAAAATCCTCGGCTTCCGGCGGAACAATCATAAATGCCTCGGGGTCGGGCACTTTTTGGGGATGTTGCATACGCTGGCACTTGCGGTAGTAGCAAAAGGTGCGCTGGTTGACGGTGGCCAGCATGACTACCGGGATGTGCCGCAGCTCGGGATCTGATTTGAGGCGGTAGTAAATGTCGATGCTCTCCTCATCCGGCAGCATGCCGTCCAGCACAATGAGGGCCGGCCGGATTTTCCTGGCTTTTTTCAGTCCCGCAGCACGATCGGCAGCGTCCACCGGCTGGAACCCGTCGGCCCTGAGAAGGTTGCACAGGTAGATGCACATATTCAGGTCATCCTCTATGACCAGCACTTTGGGCATTTTGCCTTTTGCCGATTCCACATATTCCTCTCTGCTCCATCCCGGCACGGGGCGGGAAGCGTGCAACAGGTCTGGGATGGAAGGTGACAATGAATGGTTGAACCAGTGACAAGCATATGTTGTGCCAGATGGTAAGACTGTTGCTATGTTGTTGGGTTTTAATGAAATAAATTCCTATTCGGATGGCGTGGGACGAACCTGACAGGCCATACTGTTGCAGGCCGGATGTTGCGGAAATGTTAAAAATAATAATTTTTACAATAGGATATGGTTTAATGAAGAAACATCGGCGAAACAAAACTGTTGCATATATATTGCAATAATGTTGCGCAACGGTGCATCCAAAAAAATTCCGGTTTTCCCGTCCGGGCCGGATAGACCGAAAATCACCGCAAACCGCCATGACTATTTGACAGCTTTTTGAGAAGGTGCAATACCGATGCGTTCAGATTCCCAAACTGGAGACATGATGAACCGCAAACGCGCGTTGATTCTTCTGGTACTTACGGCCATCTGCTGGAGCCTCGGCGGCCTGATGATCAAGAAAGTGAATCTTCACCCCATGGCCATAGCCGGCTGGCGCAGCGCCATTGCCGCCGGCCTGCTGTTGCTTTGGACACGTAAACCCAGGTTCAACGGGTCTCTGGCCCAAGTGGGTTGCGCCCTGGCTTATGCCGGCAACATGCACAGCTTTATCACCGCCACCAAGTTAACCACCGCCGCCAATGCCATCCTCCTGCAGTACGCGGCACCGGCTTATGTGGCGCTGTTCGGCATCTGGTACCTCAAGGAATATCCGCACCTGCTCGATTGGCTGGTGGTCGGACTGACCCTCGGGGGTATGGTGCTTTTCTTTATGGACAGTCTGAGTTTCGTTGGAATGTGGGGCAATATCTCCGGTGTAATCGCAGGCATTACATTCGCGTGGCTCATTTTGTTCCTGCGCAAACAGAAAGATGGTTCACCCATTGAATCGGTCATTCTGGGAAATGCCCTGACGGCGCTGGTGGCCCTGCCCATGATGGTCCGGCAGCTTCCCGCCGGCGAGGACTGGGTGTGGCTGTTGCTCCTGGGATCGGTCCAGACGGCATTGCCCTACCTGTTGTATGCCACGGCCATCCGCCATGTCACCGCCCTTGAAGCCACCCTGATTCCGGTTTTGGAACCGTTGCTGAATCCCACCTGGGCCTTTTTGTTTCTTGGTGAACGTCCCGGTTTCTGGGCCATGGTCGGCGGCTGTATCATCCTGACGGCCATTACCCTTCGATCGGTGGTGGCCGCCGCGCCCAACGGCAGAACCGGTGCCCGGTTGAAGTAAACGGGGCGGGTATGAAAAACCCTTGAAGAAAATGATATCTTGAAATAACCTGTCTGCAAACGGTTCTTCTATCGTCACAAAAGCCTGTTGCAGGCGTTGCGTCCCGGGCGGGCGGTGGTGCAGGCCGGCTATATCAACAACCGATTCGGAAAACAATGGACTCAGACCAGCCCAAGTTTGTGATTCGCAACAAGATCTGGATTGAAGATGCTCATGGAAATGTGGTTTTCGGCCTGGGTCGCTATCGCATGCTCGATGCGGTTGAACGAACCGGATCTTTGCAAGCCGCCGCCGCAGAAATGAAGATGAGCTACAAGGCACTGTGGCTGCGTATCCGGGCTTCGGAAGAACGAATCGGGAAATCCCTTGTCGTCCGCAAAGGGCGGGGATCAAGGCTGACGGCATTTGCCCAGAGCCTCATGAAACAGTTCCGACGGCTTCAACTCATCGTGCACCAGGAGTCCGACGAGGTTTATGACAACCTGATGTCCGATTACCTGTCCGGCCCCCAGCAGTGACCATCGGACCGACCCTCTTTTTCCCGGCCCTGAAATCGCGATAGATTCATTTCCAGTCGCCTTTGCCACGGCCCTCCGCACAGCAATTCCCGGTGAATAAGAAAATTCCTCGGGTGGCCGATATTCAATACCAAAATTCAAAGCGCAGAGAAGGTCGGGTGGACACTGATAAAAAAAGATCGAAGACATGATTTGATATTTGGGCTTTGACCTTTGGACTTGATGCGAGGCGTTCACCGGGATCGGCTGCCCTCGGCGACCTGAGTGGACGGTTGCGGCAAAAATAACCGGTTGCAATAAAGGTCCGGATATGCTTTTTTATTGCAAAATACTATTTCGCTATGCAAAATCCAACAAACCAACGCTATTTTATTAATTCGCTGGCCCGCGGGTTCGCGCTTCTGGAAAAAATGGCCGAAGCCGGCGAGCCGCTCACGCTGAGCCAGGTGGCCGAGTCCATGGCGATGACGCTGCCAACGGCTTATCGGTTCCTGTATACCCTCCAAGCCATTGATTTGATCGAAAAGGAGCCCGATCGCAAAGCCTACCGCATTACACCAAAAGTACTCAAGCTTGGCTATGGCCTCTTCAAATCTTCGGAACTATGGAATACGGCACACCCCCACCTGCTCAGAGCGAGTAAAGCGTATGGAGAAACATTCAACCTCGCGGTTCTCGAAAAAGACCAGATCCTGTACATTGACCGAATCAAAACCCAGTCCATTTTGACGATCAATCTGGAAATTGGGTCCAGACTGCCGGCGTATTGCACATCCATGGGTCGGGTGCTGTTGGCCTGGCTGCCCATGAAAGAGGCGCGAAAGCGTCTCAAGTGCAGCCATCGGAATAACTACACCAGGCGAACGGTTACGGACCTAAAAAAACTTGAGCTAATTCTATCCCAAGTCAAAAAACAGGGTTTTGCCGTCAATGATGGAGAACTTGCCACCGAACTGTATTCGGCTGCAGCGCCGGTTCTGGATCGTCAGGGAAACGCGGTGGCTGCAGTGAACATGGCGGCCAATGCCGCTCAGCATGAAAAAGATTATCTTTACAAGGTAATGGTCCCGGCTGTCATGGAATGCGCCGGACGCATTTCGAAAGCCATGGGATTTTTTATCGATGATGAAACGCAGGCGCGGAAAAATACCCGCTGATGGATGCGGCCGTAGCCGCTGAAATCGAAAGAAGGAGGTGATGAGAAACCTGCAGGAGTCCGGTTTTTACAGCAGTTGGTAGATGTTTTTCAATGTCCACGATAACAGGAGGATAAGTGATGAAAAGAAAAAAGCTGATGGTCTGGAGCGTCGTCGTTGCAGTAGCATTTGCCCTTGCCTTTCCGGCGGGTGCGCTTAATGCCGCAAAACGGAGATATGTTTCGATTGCCGCCGGATGGGTCACCGGCGCCTATTTCCCCATGGCCGGAGCAATTTCACGAATTGCCTGGAAACATCTCAAAGAGGATGGAATAAAAGTCACCGCCGAATCATCGGGCGCGTCGGTGGCCAACGCCAAGCTCATCGGTGCCGGCGACACGGATTTCGCCATACTGCAGAATGATATCGCCTCCTATGCGCATTATGGAAAAAAGGGCATGTTCGACGAACCCATAAAGAACCTGCTGGGCGTCTGCACGCTTTTTCCCGAACATGTCCAGTTGGTGGCGCGCAAGGATTCCAACATCAAGTCTCCCGGCGATCTCAAAGGCAAGAAAGTGGCTATCGGCCCAGTGGGCTCGGGGACCACTGAAAACGCCAAGCAGATCCTGGAAGCCTGGGGGCTGACCGTTGAAGACCTGGCCAAAGCCGAGCAGCTGACGGCCTCGCAGTCGGCGGACTATATCAAGGACGGCCGGCTGGATGCCGCCTTTTTCACGGTCGCCGTCGGGGCCGCCGTCATTATGGATACCTCTTTGATCGTGGATGTCGATATCGTTCCCATTGCCGGTGCGAACGCAGACAAACTGATCAAAATGTACCCTTTTTACGCCAAGCAAGTCGTTGCCGCAGGCACCTATAAGGGCAATGACAAGGATATCCCCACCGTCTCGGTCATGGCCATGCTGGGTGCCCGGGCGGACCTGGAAAACGATATCGTCTATAAAATCCTGAGCGCCATGTATTCCGACCTCGATCAGCTGAAAAAAGCCCATGACAAGTTCAAGGATATCGAAATGAAAAAAGGACTGATCGGAATGGGTATTCCGCTGCATCCGGGTGCGCAGAAGTATTTCAAGGAAAAGGGTATCCTGAAATAAAATGCATCCATAGTAAATAGACGGGTCTTTGCCGTGGGGTGGCACCGGCCATCCCGCGGCTGACCTTCAGGCAGTGTTTGTTCTGCGGCTGGGAACCGGAAGCGCGGCCGCTAAATGATCGAATCGGCAATCGGACAAGGAGGTTGGATTTTGGCGAAACAGGAGGCAGCAAACACCCAGGCCGGTAAACAGATAGCGCAGGCGGCAGAGAGCGGGTCTCGGGTTTTGACGGGTACCGCCGGGAAAATTGTTTTTATAATTGCCATCTGTATGTCCCTGTTCCAAATCTATACGGGTTTTTTCGGAGAACTGGCCGGCTCCAGACAGCTGTCCATTCACCTCACATTCGCCATCGTGCTTTGCTACCTGTGCAACCCTATCTCAAAGAAGTCTGCGCGAAACCGGCTGGCGACACTGGATATCATCCTGGCTGTGTTGGGGGGCGCCAGCGCCCTTTACCTGTTTGTCAACTACGACCACGTGGTCACCTCGGTGGGGGACGCCGCCCTGTACGATCTGATCATCGGCGGCGCGGTGATCGTGCTGGTGCTCGAGGCCACGCGACGCAGCGTTTCGCCCATGCTGCCCATCATTACCATCATTTTTTTACTATACGCTTTCCTGGGCCCTTATCTTCCAGGAGACTTCGGACACCGCGGGTTCCGTGTCAAACGGATTATCGACCATATTTTCATGACCGGCGAAGGGTTGTGGGGGGTGCCGTTGCGGGTGTCGGCAACTTTTGTTTTCCTGTTTGTGCTTTTCGGCGCTTTTCTGGACAAGATCGGCGCCGGCGAATACCTCATCAATCTTTCTTTCGCCCTGATGGGACGCTTTCGGGGAGGGCCGGCCAAGGCGGCTGTTGTGGCCTCCTGCGCCATGGGATCCATTTCAGGCTCCTCCATCGCCAACACGGTGACCACCGGCGCCATGACCATCCCCCTGATGAAAAAAGTGGGTTTTAAGAACCATGTGGCCGGCGCCGTGGAGGTGGCCGCATCCACCAACGGGCAATTGATGCCGCCCATCATGGGCGCTGCGGCATTCATCATGGCCGAAATCATCGGTGTGCCCTACATCCAGATTGTAAAAGCGGCCTTTCTGCCGGCCGTGCTTTCGTATGCCGCCATTTTTTCAATTGTGCATCTGGAGGCGGTCAAAGAAAATATCCGCGGACTGACCAAAGAAGAATGCCCTCCCATGGTCAAGACGCTGACATCGGGCCTTCACTTCCTGATCCCGCTGATCCTGTTGATCTGGCTGCTGCTGGTGACCATGTGGACACCGACCACTGCGGCCTCGTGGTCCATTCTCGTGGGCGGCGTGGTTGCCGTGGGCAACAACTGGTACAGGAGCCGGCGGCTTTTCCCCGGTTATGTCCGCATGGGCGTCGATAGCCGGGATCCTGCCTATCTGGACTACCAGAGCGACAGCCGGAATTTTGCATTTCGAAGAAGCCGGGAAGAGATCCTGGACGCCCTTGAAACCGGCGCGCGCAACATGGCCGGTATCGCAGCGGCCTGCGCCTGCTGCGGCATCATCATCGGTGTGGTGACCCTCACCGGGCTGGGCCTGAAAATGGCCACCCTGATTACCGAGGCGGCCGGCGGCAATTTGTTCCTGACCCTGGTCTTTTCGGTATTTGCCTCCATCATTCTCGGCATGGGGCTGCCCACCACGGCGACCTACATCATCATGGCGGCCATGACGGCGCCGGCCATCATGACCATCAGCTCGGATCTTGGGCTGGGGCTGCCGATTGTGGCCGTTCATCTGTTTGTCTTTTACTATGGCATCGTCGCCGATGATACGCCGCCGGTTGGTCTGTGCGCCTATGCCGCCGCCGGAATTGCCGGCTCCGACCCCATCAAGACAGGCTGGAAAAGCTTCCGGCTGGATCTTGCCGCCTTTACCCTGCCGTTCATGTTTATCTATAATACCAAACTGCTGATGATCGACACGACGCTTATGGAGTTTTTATATATCGTTCCACTTTGCATCCTGGGCATGTTTTGCTGGTCGGTCTTTATTCAGGGCCACTGGAAGGTCAGAACGCCGATTTATGAACGATTTCTCTTCCTGGTGCTGGCGTTTCTTTTAGTGAACCCGAACCACCTGAGCATCGGCGAATTTTCCATCAACAGGCATTTGGTCAACGGCCTGGCCATTCTGGGTTTTGTGCTGATTTATTTTTGGCAAAGCGCACGGTCGCGTCAGGCCGCTTCGCCGGCGGCGGCCTGAGCGGTGAACCCGTGGCAAAGACGTTGAAATGGGGGCTGCCGTCGGCCGTGGTGCTGGCACTGTTTGCCGGGCTGTGCTTTTGGCCCGTGAATGCAGCGACGGTAAGGCTTCCCAGAGAGAATAACCGTCTGTTCGGCGCGGTGAGGACAGCGGCGGGGGCGGACATTCGCCTGCGCTATCGCCATTCCGTGGAGAAAACCATGGTGGAGGGACGATTTACGATTGCCCCGGGGCCCGTCCTGCAGGCCGTAGAAACCTGGATGGCATCTGTGGGGACCGGTCTTCCCAACACGCAATCGGCACGGACCCGCCGCGAGGGAGAATGGATCGTGGTGGACGAGGGGCTGCAGCCGATTCCCGGGTTTGATTTTTTTCTCTCTGCAATCAACAAAACCCAGGTGACGGTCGACGGCGCCGCCGTTCCCGTTGCGGCCCTTGCGCCGGGCAGCGTCATTCATCTGGACGTGGAATACGTTCACCTTGGGCAGTGGGTATTCTGGAAGTATTTTAACATCGATTGGAGAAAGGATCGAAAATGACCACGACAGCAAGTGACCGAAGCCGTGGGAATGTGTTTCCCCGAAGGCTTGAACCCGTGCTGCCCGTAGCGGCAAAAGCGCAGGGCGTCTGGATCGAAGATCAGCAGGGCCGCAAGTATCTGGATGCCAGCGGCGGCGCCGTCGTGGTCAATGTCGGCCACGGGCGGGAATCCATAGCCCGGGCGGTTTACGATCAGATTCTTTCGCACGATTATATTCATCCCACCATGCTCACCACGCCCGTGGTCGAGGAACTGGCTGCGGCCCTGGCCGTCCATGCACCCGAGGGCATAGACCGCTTCTATTTTCTGTCCGGCGGCGGAGAAGCGGTGGAAGCCGCCATCAAGTTGGCCCGCCAAATTCATCTGGCCGCCGGCCGCCCGGAAAAATTCCGGCTGATATCGCGCTGGAAATCTTATCATGGAATGAGTATGGGTGCCTTATCCGCCATGGGAAGGACCACATTCCGCACTCCCTTTGCCCCCATGCTGGCTGACGCTGTCCACATACCGCCGCCCTATTGCCTGAGATGCTCCTACGGGCTGACTTTTCCCGGGTGCGGATTGCGCTGTGCGCTGGCTCTGGAAGAGACGATTCTCAACATGGGACCTGAAACGGTCTCGGCTTTTCTGGCCGAAACCGTCATCGGCGGGACGCTGGCCGCATACCCGCCGCCCAGGGGGTATCTATCCGTCATCCGCGACATCTGCAACAAGTATGATGTGCTCCTGATCCTGGATGAGGTGCTCTGCGGCATGGGGCGCACGGGAAAATGGTTCGCCTGCCAGCACGATGACGTGGTGCCGGATCTGGTCACCCTGGGCAAAGGGCTAGGCGGCGGAACCATTGCCATTTCCGCAGTGGGCGTGAAAGGGGAGTACTTCGACATCGTATGCCGTGCCGGCGGGAGGTTTACCCACGGCGGGACGTTTACCCATCATCCCGTGGCCGCCGCCGCGTCAATGGCTGTTGTGCGCATTCTGGAGCAGGAAAAACTGGTGGAACGGGTGGCCCGGCTGGGAAGCCGGTTCGGGGAAATGCTCCGGGCGCAGTTGGGCGATCTGGACTGGGTGGGAGATATCCGCGGGATTGGTTTTCTATGGGGGGTCGAACTGGTCAGGGACCGCAGGAGCTGCGAACCGTTTCCCCGGAAACAGCGTATCACCGAGAAGGTCTGGCAGGCGCTTTTCAGCAAGGGCGTCATCGCTTATAGCAGCACGGGGCTTGCCGGTATTGACGGGGATGCGATCATTCTGGCGCCGCCCTTTATCATTGAAAAGGATGACTTTCATACGGCCGTGTGCGCCCTTCGCGAAGCTGTCCAAGAAACCCTTTGCAGCGAATCGTGAGGCGTCGCTGCCGAACCGGCCGGCAAGGCAGGCCTTGCTTCGGCAAAAGGAGACCATTGTAAATGGAAAAACTGATCGTCACCGTGGCGCCCACAGGATCATTGCCGACCAAACGAATGACGCCCAATGTGCCTGTTACACCGGCGGAAATCATTCGCAGCGCCATTGCCTGCGAGGCTGCCGGTGCGTCGATTGTCCATATCCATGTCCGCAACCCGAAGGATGAGTCCCCCTCCACCGATTACGGCCTGTTTGCCGAGATTTGCCACGGCATCAGGACTCAAACAAACCTCATCGTCCAGATATCTACCGGCGGGCGTGCCGGGATGGAATATGAGCAGCGCAGCGAAAGGCTCAAGCTGATGCCGGAGATGGCCAGCCTCACCACCGGTTCGGTCAATTTCCCGAATGCTGTCTATGCAAACAGTCCTCAGTTGATTGATGCGCTGGCCGCTGACATGCAGCGGCTGGGCATCAAACCGGAAATGGAAATTTTCGATCTCAGCATGATCCGCAATGCCGTGGTACTGGCGGAAAAAGGGCTGGCCGCCCCGCCCCTGCATTTCGATTTCGTTCTGGGCCTGGGCGGCGCCATTCCGGCAACGGTTGAAAATTTGATCCATTTGAAAAACACGATCCCTGCAGACGCCACCTGGACGGTGGCCGGTATCGGACAAGCCCAGCTGCCCATGACCACCTGCGCCATCCTGATGGGCGGACATGTCCGCCTGGGCCTGGAAGACAATATCTATTTCAGACGGGGAGAATTGGCCACCAATGAACAACTGATTGAACGGACGGTCCGGCTGGCGCGGACGCTGGGCCGCGAAATTGCCACACCGGATGAAGCGCGGAAAATACTTGGCCTGGCCACCCCGGTCCGGTAATATGTCGTTTGGACATCGCAACAGCGGGTCCCCGGGGTGGGGTTGGCGGCAGGTGACCGTGCCGCCCATGCCACCAGCGGAGTGGGTTTTGCGTTGAAGCCATTGACTTGCCCCGGGCAACTGTCGAACCGGTCACTTGCTGCGCAGATTCAGGAAACAGGTGATTCGCAAGAATGCCGAAACGAACCCAATTTTTTCTCCTCAGGGCCTTTGCCATCGCCGGCCGCAATTTCGTGCAGGACGAATGCACCACGGTTTCTTCGTCCATATCGTTTGTATTTCTGATGGCCATCATCCCTTTTTCAGCCCTATTCCTGTTTTTACTCAATCTGTTCCAGGATCTCTTTTTTCCCGGGCTGCTGCCGGATGATCTGGTGAGGGTGCTGGTCGAGGATATCAACCGCCTGATTCCCTTCGTGACCCAGCAGTGGGTGCAGACTCACATGGTGGACGCCGTGGGCCTGGGGTCTTTCACCACCATCAACCTGCTGATGCTTCCGATTATCAGCGGCTTGTTGTTCAAGGCCCTGGATGAATCCTTTCGCAAGATATTCAAGCTGCCCAAGCGCAGCCTGATCAGGGGACAGGCCGTCTATGCGGCCATGAGTATATTTGCCATTCTGTTCTTTTTCATGTTCAATTTTATCTGGACCCTGGCCTTCGACGCGACCCGGCAGTTGCACCAGTTCCTGATGCAGGCGTTGAATATCAACGAAATGTACGCCGTTGCACTGAATTATTTTTCGATGCCCCAGATCAACGGGGTGTCATGGTTGATTCTGGTGCTGTTTTTCCTGGCCACCGCCAAACTGTTTTTGCCGGCCCAGATCAAGCTGCGCCATCGATTTGTCGCTGCTGCGCTGTTCGGGCTGCTGTGGATCATCGCCCGGGAGGTGTTCGGCCTGTATATTCAAAACGTGGCCCGAATCAATGTGCTGTTCGGCTCTCTGGGGTCGGTGTGCATTGTCCTGCTTTGGGTGTTTTACTCTTCGGCCGCCCTGCTTTATTCCGTTGAGTATATGTATGTGCTGCATTGCGGGCCATACAAGCTGTGGTCGCTGCCGCGCCGAAATCCATAGAACGAATGCCGGGCGGCCATGGTACACAGGATAAGTTGCGAGTTTCGAGTGACGAGTTGTGGAATCCTGTCTATATATCAGATCAGGCCCGCGCGCAGCGCGAACCTCAACTGTAGATCACTATAGATCACTGGAAACTTTAGATCACTTGGTCAGCCCCCTGCCGGGGCAGGCCGAAGCAGGGCCCTCCGGGCCATGATTACTGCTCGGCGGGCAGGCGAATTTCCGAAAAGAGCTTTTCCTGCATCGCGGCCATGCGGGTTTGGACCATCTGTGCAAACTGGACCGCCTGTCCGGCCGGCAATGGTTTGCCCTTGGTGGTTTTGATGCTGTTGGGGTCCACCGGCCGATTGTTGATGCGTGTTTCATAGTGCACGTGCGGGCCGGTGGCCTGGCCGGTGCTGCCGACCCTGGCGATGGTCTGTCCCTGGTCGACCCGGGTGCCGTTTTTGACCAGCAGGCGGCTGCAGTGCCCGTAGTAGGTTTTGTAGCCGTTGGGATGTCTGACGATGACCAGTTTGCCGTAGCCGCCCCGCCATCCGGAAAACTCCACTATGCCGCCGGCGGTTGCGAAAATCGGCGTGCCGTGGGGGGCGCCGTAATCGATGCCGGTGTGGCGCTTGTATTTTTTGGTGACGGGATGGAAGCGCCGTGTGGAAAAGGACGAGGTGCGCATGCCGAATTTGACCGGCACGCGGATGAACATCTTGCGCAGCGGGGTGCCGTTCTCATCATAATAACCGGACTGCGTTTTGCTGTCAAAGTAGAATGCCGAATAGGTCTTGTCGCGGCTGATATACCGGGCTGCAAGGATTTGACCGTATGAGACGAACCGGCCCCGGAGATAATTTTTTTCAAAAAGCATCTGGATGGTGTCTCCCCTGCGGGTGTCCAGATAAAAATCGATATCCCATGAGAAGATATCGGCAAAAGCCGATACCAGGCGGCAGCCCTCTCCCTGGGCGGTAACCGCCTGGTATAGCGAGCTGTCAATGGTGAAGGTTCTGGAAACGATCTTTTTTTCCACCGCAATTTCTTCGCGATAGGTGCGGAAAGCGCCGTCATCGGTTCGAACGGCGACGTAATGATCCAGCAGGCTGGTTTTGTATGTCATCTTTTGCAGCGCATTTCCGGGGGTCAGGCAGAGCTGGTACTCGTCCTGCGGCCGGGCATTGCGAAAATCGAATACCCCTTTGAAGGCACGCGTCAAGCAAAGAACTTCCGAAGGGGCTACCCCGCAGGATACCAGCTCGCTATACACGGGCAGTCTGCCTATTTTGCCGTTGATGACTTTCAAGGGCGGATCGGGCATGGGTGCCGGGGGGGGGATTTCTCCGGAAAGCGGCGCCAGGGCGATCAGCGGTTCGGACGGTTGAACTGCTTCATGGACTGCGGCTTGCTCCGTCAGGCCAAAGGCGGCAGGCGGGGCAGTCAACACCTGGAACATGATCAGCAGGGACGCCAGTACGATTGCCACGGGCAGCAGGTGTTGTAGGAAGCGGGGCATGAAAATAAACCGGATCGACTTTCTTTGTATGGCCCAAGTTCAGTGTGAATTTTGCACAATACCAACATTTCTATTTAAATCTCGGTGACTTGTCAAGGCTAATATGAGAAACTGAACGCTGACCCGGAACAAGGATTAAGGTCCCTGGCCTCGGCGCGGGACCGACTGGAGAAAGTGAGCGACGATGCAGCCTGTGGAGATCCTCAAAGACCTGCTCTTTTTTCAGCGGGGGTATTTGAATGCCAATCACTTTGCCTTGCGCAGCAGCCATCCGGTGCTGATCGACACGGCTTACCTCGCAGATTTTGAACAAACCGAACGGCTGCTGCGTAACGCGGGTATCGACCCGTGTGCCGTTGAACGCATCATATCCACCCATACCCACTGCGACCACATCGGCGGAAACCACCTGATCCAGAAGATGTCCGGCTGTGATATCGCCCTGCATACCATCGGCAAGCATTTTGTCGATACCCGCGACGACTGGTCCACCTGGTGGAAGTACTACGGCCAGCAAGCGGCATTTTTCAACGTCACACAGGCACTGGAGGATGGCGATGTTCTATCCGTTGGCCCTTACGAGATGCATGTGCTCTACACTCCCGGCCATGCGGCCGACGGGATCGTGCTGTATCTGCCGAAGGAGAAGATCCTGATTTCCTCCGATACCTTGTGGGAAAACGACATGGCGGTCATGACCATTCGCATAGAGGGCAGCAGCGCCCTGTTCCGCATGCTGGCGTCGCTGGACAAAATAGCCGGTTTGGATGTGCGCGTCGTCTATCCCGGCCATGGCGCCCCGTTTCATGACATGGCGGCGGCCATCGACCGGGCCCGTAAACGGCTGTTGTGGTTTCTGGCCAAGCCGCAGCGGATGGGCCGCGACGTGCTCAAAAAAATTATCGTCTATACGCTGATGATGCGAGGCACCGTCGGCCGGGAGCGGTTCTTCGACGACCTGATGGCAACACCCTGGTTCAAAGAGACCCTGGACTTGTATTTCGACGGTGAATACAAGGTTACCTACCAGAATGTGATGGAAACATTGACTTCCCGGGGTGTCGTAACGATTGTCGACGGACGGTTGGCAACCACGGTCCGGCCCTGAGGCGCCAAAAATCAGCCAGGGCAACCGGCTCACGGGCGCTGATTCCGGAAGCGCGGCCATTCTGGTGGCGCCGGCAGGCCTATACGGCATTAAGCCCCCATTATTGTTTCAGATATATTGACAATCGACCCAAAGATTGGTATCAGACAATTCTTCATAAAAAATGAACGATTCACCACACCCCCATACAAGAGGACAGATTGATGCAAAAAAAACCCAGTGAATCCGCTGTAAGGTTGGCAGAAATGATTAAAAAGGCGATTGCGGATTGCGAAGTCACCTTTTCCGAATACGATGCCATCATGAAAATTGCCAATGAAGACCAACATATCGATCCTCAGGAACAAAGCCTGCTCAATCAGCTGCAGTCGCTGCTGGCAAACGGCACCGTCAAGCGCGTCAAGGACTGAAGACAATTCATATCGGCCGGGCCCATCCGGAATGGGCCGATTGTGGTTCAGGCCGGAGTCTCGGGGTTTTCGAAACCGGTCGCGCAGCAGGACTGCATCGAAAACGGTGGATGGCTGCGCCATTATTTCCGCACGCGCAGGGTCGCTCTTGATTTTTGAAAATATAACCAGGTTTGCGCTTTCAGGTACAATGAACCTTTAGGCAGACGGGTTTCATTTGCAGGCCGGCAATCGGGCTATGATCTATTGCAGCGATACCTGTTATCGGCCACGGGTTTTACGGGCAGTTATGTGCAAAGAGCGTCCTTTTTAGCGACAACCAAAAAATGCTTCGGCAATTCATTGTAAATTTCTACTTGTACAAATCCGGCATCGGCCAATTGCTCCTTAACCTGTTCAGGCAAACACCTTCTTTTGGCAGGAGGTCCTTCCGGTGAATCTTTTTTTATCCAATCAACGATAAAGATTTTTCCGCCCGGTTTCAGGATCCTGTTCGATTCTTTGAGCGTCAAAGATGGATTGTCTAATTCATGATGGAGGTTTATCATGAACACCAGGTCTGCGATCTCGTCATCGAGGGGCACATCATGTTCTTCAGTTTTTATAGGAATAATATTGGGATATTTAGGAGTAACATGTGCCTTTACCCAGTTGACCATGACTTCTGATGCATCACAGGCATAGATTCGCGAAAGCTTTGACTTTTGCAGAAATGCAACACTGAAAAATCCGGTTCCGGCACCTATATCCACAAGAACCCCCGGATTTTCAATATTCAGTTTTTCCCAAATATAATCGGGAGGGATATCCATCAATCTTTGTGGGTCATTCAATTTCTGCAATTTGCTGGGGTCGAATTTCTTATCATTCATGGCAAGACCTCTTCAAAATTTAACCCAAAACGCTGCCCTGAGACCTGCGCCGGTTTTGCGCATCGGTTCTCAATCAATTTGTCGGCTGTGTGCTTTTGCCCGTCGTGGCACGGCAGCAAGCGGGGCATGCATGCTGTTTTTGACAAGGCAAATGCGCATGCGGCCGGTTGTGCCGGCCATGTTCGTCTTCAGCCTGCGGTGCAACTGTAAGCGTATTGTGGCGTGAAGCCGTTTTATAGGACAATCCGGCACTCCGGGTCAAGGCAATAGCGTGGGTTGCAGCGCTCCATATTCGCGATTTTTCCGGTACAAATTTTTGACGCTATATTGGATGCGCAATAGACAGGGTTGCCTGCATCACCGCATTATACCGGCATTTGTCATTCAATCAATCTGTTGGCGTATTTTTTGCTAACTCACCAGGCAGCCCGTGTGTTTTCCGATGATGTGCAGGGTTGCGCGATTTCGGATATCGGGTGGAAAGCCCGGTCACGATCGATCCAAATGAACGTAAAGAAACAGGGAAAATGAAAAAAATCATCCTTTTCGTAATTGTTGTGCTCCTGCCTGTAGCCATGCCCGGCACCGCCGGCGCCTGGCGCAGCGCGCTCTATCCCGTCGAATGGACCCCGCCGGCGGCGAGCGTGCGTTTCTACAGCGACAAAATCATCCAGGACTTCAGCTATGCGGGTTATGCGCGCAGCGAAGAACCCCTGCCTGCTGTAAGCGGGCCGGTTTTCGACGTCACCGACTACGGCGCCCGAAAGGACGACAGCGGCGACAGCCGCGCGGCGATACAGGCGGCCATCGATGCCGCCGGCAGCGCTGGCGGCGGCGTGGTCTATCTGCCGGCCGGCACCTACCGGCTGAGCAAGAGCGGCTCCAATTGCCTGCGAATCTCCAAAGACGGCGTGGTGCTGCGCGGTGACGGCCCGACCCGGACCTTCCTTTACTGCACCGACCCCAATATGCGCCAATCCGTGATCATCCGCTTTGAGCCGGCCTCCGCAGAAAGCAAAAGCGGCAGCGTCGCGCTGAGCCAGGACATCGATGGTCCCGCCACCCGCCTCTATCTGGAAAATGCGGACAGCTTTTCCGTCGGTGACCGGGTGCTGCTTGAGTGGGATTTTACTTACGACTGGATCGCCGAACACGGTCAATTGAGCTACTGGAATCCGAACACCAGTTTAGGCGTCCCCGCCGCCGGAAACATGCGCCGCATCATTACCGCCGTCGATCAAAGCGAGAAGTGGATCCAGATCGATGCCCCGGCCCGCTACAGCATGAAGACCCGCGATTCGGCCAGGGTTTCGCGCATCAGCGGCCAACTGCGGGAATGCGGGGTCGAAGACCTGGCCATCGGCAGCGTCATGAATACAATGGCCGGCTGGGCAGAAAACGATTACACCGATTCAAGCAAAGGCGCCTATTATACCCATGATTCCTACGCCCTGCGCTTCAAATACGGCGAAAATTGCTGGGCGGCCCGTGTACGCACTTTCTCGCCGGGCAATGAAAATGGCAGCCACATTCCCTCCAACGGGCTCAATCTGGTCAGTAGCCGCTTTATCACAGTCAGAGAGTGCATATTCAGCAAGCCCCAGTACGGCGGTGGCGGCGGCAACGGCTATATGTACCGCCTGCAAAACGCCGGTGAATGCCTTGTTGCCGACTGCGTAGCCGATTTCAGCCGCCATGGTATTGTCGTGAGCCAGTCCGGCACCAACGGCAACGTTTTCCTGCGCTGCACCGACAAAGACACGGGCCGGCAGTGCGGCCTGGACGGCTCTGACTTGACCAACGGCAATTGCTCCGACAATCACATGCACTTCAGCCACTCCAACCTGTACGACAACTGCCGGGCCGTCAATTCGGGCTATGAAGCCCTGCATCGCACCTTTTGGGGAACCATCGCCCACGCCCTGACCGCCGCGCACACCGTCTATTGGAACACCTATGGCGAAAACGCCACAGGCGGCAGTGTGGTCAAAAGCCAGCAAGGCCGATACGGTTACATCATCGGCACCCGTGGCCCGAGCAGTGCGGTCAGCACACCCACCGGCAATGGCACCTCCCCCGAAGATCATCAGGAGGGAGTCGGGCTCGGTGAAACCTTACAGCCCGAATCGCTGTTCGCCGATCAGGTGGCGCTGCGCACAGGCAACCAGCCGCCCCGCTTCACGACGTCGGCTGCGACGCTGGATATCGCTGTCAACGGCAGCGGTGAAATGACCATCGAAGCCGTCGACGACGACGGCGACCCGCTGTACTGGACCATCGGCGCCGCGCAAAACGGCGGGCTCGAGATTATCGATGCCGATGATGCGCAGTACCATTTGCGCTATACCCCTGCGCCGGACTATGTGGGCCAGGACGCTTTTACCGTCACCATCAGCGACGGCCTCAACGGCTACTATTCGGCGCTCACGGTGGACATCCGGGTATACGACGAAAACCAGTCCGGCTCAGGCTCGGGCGGCGGCGGTGGCTGCCTGATCCAAACCGCGGGCAGCCGTTGGATCTGGTGACTGATATCGCAGACCCCGGCGAACGCGATTTCTATTTGATTGGCCAATATTAATTAAACTGTCGATGTCGGATGATTTATGGCCAGATCCCGGCTTTCATCCGACCACCATTTCAAATAATCTTCGGCCGCTTTCTTTCCTGAAGCGACCAGTTCTTTTTTTTTGCTGTCGCTCAAATCAAAATCGGTGGTGCCGACGCCCAGCGTGTCGATATAGACCGTCCGATGCCAGTCATCATCATGAAGATGCTGGCTGTCCTGTACGGACAGTACCGTCTTGATCAACTGCATCGTATAATCGAGGAAATTGTCGATTTCAGTATGCTGTGGCTCCTGCCCGTCACGGAATACCCCTATTTCCTTTGCAGAATCGAGGCGGAAACCCAATGTCTCCTTGTTGTATATATACGAACTGCTTTTAGGGGACTTTACGGACAGTATTTTATTCTCTTTTTCATAGTATTTCGGAATTCTTACCAGGCTTCCATCTTCAAGATATTTTTCACGGTCGAATAGTTTGACGGGATAGTTGTTGATGGCGCCGCCATCGACAAAAACATCTTTTCGATCATCTCTCACGGCGCGGAAAAACAGGGGTATGGACATCGATCGGCGGACAGCATCCACGACTCTCATGCGGGGGGAGTGTTCCGGGGAATAAACCTCTCCGAAGTGGGTCGACAAATTGGATGCATACACATACAGCTCTTTGCCGCTGTGCTCCTTTAGCGCTTTAAAGGTAATATTCGAACTGCCGGTCTTTTTCTTTAAAAGATCACCGATCCAGTCCCTGAAAAAATCTCCCTTATACCATCCATACTCATCCTTCAGCCGCTTCATATCGCGCAGAACGCCCCAATCGTCATCCTTGAAGTTATTAAAATCCAAATCATTGAGTATGCTAAGGGTTTTCTGGTTGCTGAATCCGGCCGCAAACAAGACGGCGTTGATTGAGCCGGCGGATGTCCCGCCCACTCGCTTTATATTTTTCAGTATTTCTTCTTTTTCCAGAACTTTCATTGCCCCGACATAAGCAATGCCTTTGACGCCACCGCCTTCGAATACCAAATTTCTGAATGGATACGTCATGATCTATCCCTCCTGTAAATTTTTCGGTTTTAAATTGAGTGATAACCATAGCGCTCACCCGCGAAGTGGGCAAGCAGCGCCGCATCGTTTGCTGCCGTCCGGGCTAAATGGTCAGGCGGCCTCGTTTCCTCCCAAGTGCATGTCGATTACATAGTATGGATCGACAAACGTGACCCCATTCCATTCGCTCGGGGTTCCGAATAGCACCCGATTCCACGCACCGCCGCCAGGATAGCACGCATCCGAGGTGCCCTGGACGCCGTAATCAGGATTGGGCGGTGCCACAAGGACGCATGCAATCGGGACCGGGGTATCGGCAGCATAGACGAACTGGGTGACCCCGGGATGGATTTTGTCGTCGTTTTTCAGGCGTTTCATGACAACCTCGGCAGTTTCATTCCTCAGGAAGTTGGTAAGATCGGCCAATTCCACTTGCGGGGAAAAAGGGCGAAGGACGTTGGTCAGCCTCAGGTAGGGTTTGCTGCAATCGGTTGGCTGATCACTGACCAGGCCCTGCTCCTGTAAAACTATTTCGGCGAGCGCCATTCGCCAGACGCCCGTGACCTCAGATTTGATGATCGCCTCCCGCGCTTCACCCTTTCTCAATCGCGTCGCCAAACTGGCCTTCAGGTTAAGGAAAAAACCGATGATGCCACTGCTCACGCCTCCCTCGCCGGCAGCCTCAAGTTCAGCCTCGTCCGTCCTGGTCGTAGCATCGACGATCCGGGAGACCCCTCTGAAGGTGGTATCGAATAGTGAATCGACCTTAGCCGAGTTCAAGTACAGGACGCGAATCGCAGTATGTCGGGCGATAGGGCACGTTTCAAGCTTTTTGAGCACCTCTCTGACGGGGCCGTGGTTTCTCATGTGGACTCCTCCGCAGGAAAGTCACTTTCGGGGATTTCGATCCAGGTTGAACGGCCGGCTGCAACAACAGAACTTTCTTTTAATGGGCCGGCGAAAATTCTCATTCCATCACCTTCCTCCCTGGAGGGACCACAGACGAAACATCTTGGAAAACGGTGGTCAGAGAACCCCAAGTACGATTTTGAGGCCTCCTTTGCTTCGGAGAGTGTAAGCGATAATGGCATTGTCAAATCAAGCGTTGCACTGCGCCCTTCACCTATAATTTCAGCGCCGTGAAAAAGTGTAATAACGTCTTCAAAGGCTTCAATTCGAAGCTCGGTTTCAAGTGGTGGTGGTGAAATTAAACAAACGGTAGCGGAACCTGAAATATGACGTGCAATAAGACCGCAGACATAACCGCCGTTTCCGGAATTTGAGGGCCCACAAAACCGATTTGAGATTGTTATTGTTTCTAAAAGCATAACTCACCCATTTTCTAATCTTCAACCGCACAATGTCAGGACTCACAGGCGAGGGCCGCTTTTTGCCCCGAATCCTTGTAAAGCCGTTTGATACCAGTTTTGGCCTTCCAATAGATGAAGGGAGAATAATGCAGACACCACTCTCCATGAGCCGGGCCGGAAAAACACCACCAAATCCTACATGTGGGTGTTTTCGAATCGAGAACCATTGGCATTCCGACTCTTTTTATTGTTTCAGCAAGTAGAGGTGCCGCGCATTGTCCAAATAGCCAATACCGTATGACGTTAGCTGCTTTGACAAATCCAGTACGCATTTTTGAAGCTGAGGCAATCTTTTGATGATAAGAATCTGCATCATCCCAAAACAATTGCCATTGTTCGGTTTTCTTATCCAAGCACACAGCCACGACATAAATTGCATTTTCACTAATATACTCTATTACTTTTTAACATCAACGATTGTGGCCGCTTCCCATTTGGGCAAATCTTTCGGGAGATTATTTAATGCAGCCTCCAACTTCTCCGTTTCTAAAGAAAACCCTCCGACAGTAGCGAACGATGACCTTCAATTGATCTGGCTACACGCCCTGAGACATCCATATAAATAGTATAGCGACTCATGGTTATTTTAGCCCCAACGTAATAATAAGCGGCGCGTATTTTGCCTCCGCTTGATTTAATAAAGTTTTTTTAATGTGGGGTTTCGCCAATTCCATACTACTTTCTTAATCTCTTCTTGTTCTTGCTCTGTCATAGTATTTTTATAGTCAAGCTCAATATTATCTTTATTTCTGTCGAGCTCCTCAATATCTATTGGTGTGAGTATAAATTCGTATTGATTATCAATTATTTTAAATTTTTCAGGTGAGTTAATTTCAATGGTCGCAATGTATCGCCCAGATTTCCAAGAGAAAGAATGTTTTATGTAACTATAAAGGTCTGTCATTTCCTGACATTTAATAAACTCGAGAGGATCGTATTTTTCTTGTTGTTTTAAATATGATAGACGCTTAACTGCCTTAGACTCGTACTCGTACTTAGTATTTAGGTAAACGGAATCTTGACACTGAATAAAACGCTCTTCAATTTCTTTCTGAATCAGTTTTATTGCTAATACCGATTGTTCTTTTTCGTACGGCAACACGCTCCCGTCTGGTGTTGTCATCTTTAGAACTTGTTGACGAATACCTTGCCATTCAAATAGTTTCTCTTCTCCACTTTCGTGAACCAATCTAATTTTTAGCCCAGAAACAACAATATCACGATTTTCTACTGCAAATGCCACCCTAATATTGAAAATGGCACCATATACAGTAAAGCCAATTTCGACTGTTCGATTAGTAATGACACGAACTGTAGGTTTTGTAATTGCCCGTTTGATTACTGCAAATACATGGGGCGCCCATGCTAGGGCACCCAAAATTGCCACCCAATCTATAGCTTTCATTGTTCCTCCATTGGCTAAAACTTAACGCTGCTAGTCAGCCGCGCGGTTTTTGCGTCGGCTGAATTAGCCTTGTTCGGCATTTTTTACTGGCCAAGCGAGAATGTGACTTTGCATGACTTTATAGGCGCGCCTTGCATAGAAGCATGCTGAATGTCGTAAACCTCTCCTGTAAAATAATATGGCTTTATAACAGATTGTGCAAATGAACCATTTTTTATGGCAAAATACAAATCGATGTTCATTTTGTTTGCTTTTTGTGTTGCTATGGCCATGATGAGCGCATGCTCAAACGAATGATATGCATTCTTCCATAAGTGTGTTTTCATTAATTGAGGCTTTAATGTTGTTGGATCAATAGAATGCCATACCTCACCGGCGCTACCGTCTACAAATCTCTTCACGAAATACTTGCTTGTGGACACCCACCTTTCGATATCATTTCGGTTTTTAAAGGTCATCGCCGCTGCTTGGTCCATTTCACAATGGATCCACCAGTGCTGACCTAGTGAAATACCCTTTTCAACCCACCAGTCATCGACGTTTGTTGGAAAAAACTTTTCTCCCCACATTTTTTCTTGAGTAAGCGATTCAGGGTAGTTTAAAATACCTCTCTCTTTTGCTGCATCTTTTAAAACATCACCAGACAAGTAACCATTGTCTAAAATAAACTTGACTCCTGCCTCCCCCTTTTTCCCCAAGTCGTCGTTGCCCAGCAACACTCCAACCAAGTTAATCATCCACCAAGCTTTTACTGTATGTCCGAAATCAAAGTGCTTTCCTCCAATTTCTTTTTCATTTAAAGAGCCCCAAAAGCTATTGACAAGAAATTGGCTCTGCCCAAATTGCACTTTTTCTACAAAGAACTTATCGAGCATAATTACGCACAAATCATACATTGTACGTGCCCACTTCTCTTGATACTTTGCTGGTAATACAGGATATAGTAATACCATGTATGCATTGAGTTGATCTAAAATGGAGACTAATTCTACAGATTCAGTATCAGTTGGAATCCAAAGGAAGTCAGTAAGTTTCCCATCTTCATTGTAAACACCGTATGTATTTAAAATATAATCATGCTGTTCAATTATTTTTAAAAGAACTATTTCATCTCGAGTCAGGTAGTAGTATAAAGACAGCCCGATCAAACTATATGCTTGATCTTGGCTTGTTCTTTTTTCTGGATCGTTTTCTTGAGCATTCCTATCACCCAAGACCGTTAGCGCTCCGTTATTGTCAAAACCACTACCTATGGAATATTTAACGCCTTTTTCCATCATGATTAAATATTCTTGTTTTCCTGTAAGGTGAAATGCAATGCCATATGCGTAGGTTTGTCTGGCATGCATTCGATTGAAATTTTTTCCGATTGCTTCAGCCATCCATCCCCCGTCATTTAATTCGGCATCGCGTTTGTACTCACCAGATCTTTCGATTGTTACTCTTGTACCATCGTCAAACACATAACTAGGGAATGGTGAATCATTTGCTAATTCTCTATTTGCATTATTCCAGTAGGGCAACAAATCATTTGTAACGTGATTTACCCAATAATTTGAATTAATATCAATAATGGCATTAGTTGCCTCTTTTGCATATGCGCTATTAATCATTGAGACAAGCAACGTAATAGATAAAGCTCTATAAATATTAATTAGCCACTGTTTGTGAAAAATATTCATATTTTAACCCTCCGGCGACACCGACTACTTTTTATTCACAGGCTTCTGTAAAATATATTTTATGTATTACTATGCTTGCAGGCTGCGGAACTATACCTTCAATATTTGTTATGTGTTTACCAAGCCTTCGATCATGATCAATTAGTTCATCTTTATCAATACTAACCTCATCCCCTTTGCGAAGCGTCCAGCCTGGTTCTATTATTACGGCTTGTATAAATTCAAATTTTTCTTCGATTGCTTTTGGTGGAGCAATTCCCCCATCATCGCGAAAACGTACCCAGCTCTTCCTAGTAGAAATATCAAACTGATAATTTAAAGGACTTTTAGTCAACATTAAAGGCTTATACATAAAATCCTCTGTGTTATATAGAATCTTTGGTTGGCCAGCTGTTTTATTAAATTCACCCCATACCCAATGTGTCCCACGACCGTCTATAACTCGAAGCCTAAAAGCGAGACCATCATATTTTTTTTTCTCCTCTTTGCCGATTGAGTTTACATCACCATGTGCTTTAACAACCAGGCAATCGAAATTTCCAGTATATGCTGTCTTGTTGTCTTGCTGCTTTATCGCAACATCAACCCCCCAACCAGCTCGAACAAATTTGACATTTAAAACATTGTCAGTGGTTAGTTCGCTTTCGGTTGATTTTATAAGGTTTGCTGAGATTTTTGTATGCTGATTGCGTGGGTCTGCCCATAGGCGCAATATACTGAAATCAGTATCAAACTTTTGAAAAACATTTTTATGTTCTACGTCAGGATATAGGCCATTTGGCGCACGACCACTTTGACTGTATCTGTAATGATACTTTCCTTGCTCTTTCTGGGGATCATGCATAATACCTAAAATAGATTCTATCGCTGCTTCTTTTAGTGCCTCTCGTTGAGTATCTTGGCTTAGATATTCAAAAACGCCGACAGACCCAAGAGCAACGAGAAAAGTAAAAGCAGAAATGATTGAAAAAAATATAACCGCTTGTTTGAAATTTGTGATGCTAAGGGCCTTATCTGCCAAGTATTTAAAAAAACCTGATATAGAATTGAGCACCTTAATGGAGGAAATCGAGGAAGGATCTCCTGAGGGATCGATTTCTTGTTCGGACTCATTATTGTTTCTTAAATTGAATTTTAGATCTCGTTTATCATCCATTTCATGCCTCCCATCCGATAGAATAACATGAGTTTTTTTATACGAGACTTTTTATATGAGCAGACTATGTCGCACCAAGCGGTTTTTGTTGCCGAACGAAAACCTCACCTGACACCAAGGGCCGCATGGCCCTTGGTGTCAGGTGGAGCGACAGGTTCGACCAATTCAAGGTTGTCAATCCATTTTACTCGCTTTATGTGCCATGAATATCTATGAGGATTTTTAATATACGTTTCTATTGTTTTATTAGTCGGACGGAAAATTTCTGTGCGGATTCCATATTCTATGAGTCTCAATACGAGATATGGATCATATCCTCGTGCATCTTTAATCAGGTCATTAAATTCAATGCTTAGCCTTTCGAGCCCAAATGATTCGGATAGTAATTCAGACACTTCAAGTGGATTGATGAAAATATTCTGATTAAGTCCATTCCTATAGTTGCTTTTTATTTTTCTGCTTATGGCAAATACTTTTTTTAGCTTATTTTTGTTTTTTATATCTATATTCTCAAGCAGAACTTCAGGGGCAAACACATAATGTTTTTTTGTAGCGTTTAGCTTAACTAGCAAATCTCGCAAAAAAACAAATACCATATCGAACCAACATGGAATTCCAGATTTAGAGGGAATAATTGATAATATTGATGAAAGGTTTTGGTACGATAGATCAATGACTGAGTCACTTGGGGTGTAATCTGGGATGCCTTTCAGAAACTTAGCCATCCAATTATTCTGATCTTTGATTATTACCCCTTCTTCTCTTAGATGAATCAAGAAAAGGCTTTCCTTTTCTTTTATTTTTTCAAGACGGTTTTTGGTATATCTAACTACATCAAATCCATTAAATTTTACATCTCTGGAGATGTTACCAACAACCAGAAAATCGTTATCAGAATATGAATCTGAATCTCCTCGAGCTTTAGACCCGTATTTTAGAACAATATCCATTACTCACTTTCCGAGAAAAAGTTTAGTAGATAAGCAATCAAAAAAATGCCAACTGAAGATTCTCCCATTATTAAAATACGCCCGATCTCAGATTTTGGAACCATATCTCCAAAACCAATTGTAGTTATTGAAATGAAGGTATAGTATGCGCTCTGGATAATTGAATAGTTTGGTGATGTCGGTGGCACATCGGAGGAAAATATATATGATTGAAGAAGGTGATTCAAGGCTGAAGCTAAAACAAAAAATGAAAAAAAAGCGGCAAGTACCCTTAATCTGTAAACACCATATCCCGAAACAAATCTATGAAAAACTGCCTGAACTCTACGCAGAAAAAATGAAACAGTGGTTAATGTCCCCTTTTTTCGGTAGAAATAATCAAGACCGTAACGAGATTTCATTAGAAGGTATTTAGATAACCGAGCATAATTCGGCTGGTGATCATTTTTGTATTGCTCATATAATGCATGAAAAAGATGGGCGGCAATATTCGCGTCGTTCTTATAATCGAAGTTGCCTTTTAGTGTTTTTGGGTCAATCCTTGTCTTTGTCCAAGAACTTCCAAGAAAATTGCATCCATTAAAATCACAATTGCTAAATTCACACTGATTAAACTCTGCATTCAAGAAAAGACAATCTGTAAAAGAGCAATCAACAAATTTTATCCGTTCAAACTTAGTATTTTTAAAGGAAATGGCTCGAAAAGCTGTTTTAGTATATTTATCAAATCGATGGGCTGAAGAAAACACATCGGGCATAAATAATGCGTTTGAAATATTATTGTTTCTTATAGATGATTTGAAATCTTCATAAGAGTCTATTTCATCGCCAATTATTGAAAACAAATTAGCTGGCATTACATGCTCCAATTATTGTCGAATAGCATGGTTATGAGGAAAATTTTCCATGTATGAGAGCTATATATATGGAAAATTTTCCACGTATCAGGATATTATTGAAAAAACGTGGAAAATACCGTCGATATTTTCCATATATCCATCTTTTCGTGTGAATGTGTTTCATAAGCATCCGATAAGTGACTTGAAATAAAAAAGTTCCCCCGTGCTTGAAATATTGTCTATGAGGTGCCCCCCCAACAGTCGGCCCTGGCGAGCATAATGATTTAAACAAATGGAATATCGATCCCGGTTGCACCCATTGTGCTTGGAACTGCCTGTATTTCAGAATTCAGCGCAATGGCGGCTACGTGGTTTCCCCGTCGTGACACGGCAACAAGCGGGGCATGCGTGCTGTTTCGGATGGCGCAAGTGCGCATGCGTCCGGTTGTGCCGGGCATGTTTCTGTTCAGCTTGCGTTGGATCTGTAGCGTTTTGTGGAATGAAACTTTCTTATAGCGCAAGTTTGCGCTTCAGGTCAAGGCAATGCGGCGGGTCATCGGGATACCCCGGGCGTTACGGGGCGGTTGCCGGTGCCGTGTCGTTGAGGTGGCAGGCTGATTTCCAGCCGCTGCGGATTTGCCTCAGTGCGGGCCGGTGCGTTTTGCAGCGCGCCATGACATGGGGGCAGCGGGGGTGAAAAGGGCATCCCGGCGGCAGGTCGATGGGGGTGGGCACTTCGCCCTCCATGGCGCTGGTTTCCTTGAACTCCAGATCATCCAGGGTGGGGATGGCGGAAAAGAGGAGCTGGGTGTAGGGGTGGTTGGGCCCGGCGAATATTTTGTCGGTGTCGGCCGTTTCCACGATATAGCCCAGATACATGACCGCTACCCGGGTGCTGATGTGTTTGACCACGCTCAGATCGTGGGAGACAAAGAGGTAGGTCAGGGAAAATTCATCCTGCAGGTCCATCATCAGGTTCAGGATCTGGGCCTGGATGGAGACATCCAGCGCGCTGATGGGCTCGTCGGCGATGACCAGATCGGGCCCGCAGGCCAGGGCCCGCGCGATGCCGATGCGCTGGCGCTGTCCCCCGGAGAACTGGTGCGGATAGCGGGTGGCATAGGCCGGGTCCAGCCCCACCTTGGCCAGCAGGTCCAGGACTTTCTGCTCCACCGCTTTGCCCCTGGCGATGCCGTGCACGATCATGGGGCGACCCACGATCTCCATGACTTTTTTGCGGGGGTTGAGGGAAGAAAAGGGGTCCTGGAACACGATCTGGATGCGCTGTTGAAAGCGCCGGCGCTGGCTGCGGTTCAGGCCGCCGATCTCTTCGTCGCCGTACCATATGGTGCCGGATGTGGGGGCGTGCAGCCCGATGATGGTTTTGGCCAGGGTGGACTTGCCGCAGCCGGATTCGCCCACCAGGGCGAGGGTTTCTCCGCGGTCGATGGTCAGGCTCACGCCGTTGACCGCGTGGACCAGTTGCCGGATGCGGCGAATGCGGCCGTTGTGCAACTGGAGCTGCTCGAAGAAATTTTTCTGCACGGGGAAATGCTTTTCGAGGTTTTCGATGCGCAGCAGGGGAGTCGTCGGGTTCATGGCACGCGCCTCCGATGGCAGGCGACAAAGTGGCCTGGGGCAATTTCGGCAAGGTGCGGCCGGGTGGTGCATTCCGCATCCTTGAGGCTGCAGCGGTCCAAGAACGGGCACCCTTCGGGCATGTCCACCAGGTTGGGCATCATGCCGGGGATCTGCTGCAACCGCTTGCGGCGGGACTGGCTGCCGGGAATGGAGCCGATCAGCCCCTGGGTGTACGGGTGGCTGGGCGTGCGGATCACCTGGGTCTTGCTGCCGCGCTCCACCAGCCGGCCGGCGTACATCACGCAGATGGTGTCGCAGAATTGGCCCACCAGGGCGATGTCGTGGGTGATCAGGATCATGGCGGTTCCCTTGTCCAGGACCAGGCGGCGCATCAGGGTGAGCACCTGGGCCTGGATGGTGACGTCCAGCGCCGTGGTGGGCTCGTCGGCGATGATCAGCTCCGGATCGGTGGCCATGGCGATGGCGATGATGACCCGCTGGCGCATGCCGCCGGAGAACTGGTGCGGGTATTCGTCGAGACGGTTTTCCGGGGACGGTATGCCCACCATGCGCAGCAGGGCCACGGCCCTTTGGCGGCCTTCGGCGGTGCTCATGCTGCGGTGGATCCGCAGGGTTTCAATGATCTGGTAGCCCACGGTGAATACCGGGTCCAGGGAGGTCTGGGGGTCCTGAAAAACCATGCTGATGCGGTTGCCGCGGATTTTTTCGAGCTGGGCCTCGGATTTGTCCAGCAGGTTTTCCCCCATGAAGCGGATTTGCCCGTCGACGATGCGTCCGGGCGGATCGATGAGTCCCAGGATGGAAAATCCGGTGATGGATTTGCCGGCGCCGGATTCGCCCACCAGGCCCAGGATGCGGCCCCTGTCCAGGGAGAAGCTCACCCCGGCCACGGCTTCCACCACGCCCTTGCGGGTAAAGAAATGGGTCTTGAGGTTTTCGACCTCCAGAACGCGGTCCGCGGAATCGTTCATCGTTTCAGCCTCGGGTTGAGGACGTCGCGCAGGCGATCGCCGAACAGGTTGATGCCCAGAACGATGCTCATCAAGGCCAGCCCCGGCAGTACGGATATCCACCAGAAGCCGCTGAACAGCACCTGGTAGCCTTCGTTGATCAGCGATCCCAGGGAGGGCTCGGTAATGGGCACGCCCAGTCCCAGGAAGCTCAGGGTGGATTCCAGGATGATGGCGTTGGCCACCCGCACCGTGCCGATGACGATGATGGGGGCCACGATGTTGGGCAGGATTTCCCGGAACATGATGGCCGCCGGGGAGACGCCCGAGGCCCGGGCGGCATCCACGTAATCCTTTTCACGTTCGGACAGGGTGCTGCCCCGGGCGGTGCGGGCGTAAAACACCCAGTTGACGATGCTGATGGCCATGATGATGTTGAACAGCCCCTGGCCCCAGAGGGACATGATCACCAGGGCGATGAGAATGGCCGGAAAGGAGAGCTGGATGTCGGCCAGGCGCATGATGAAGGCGTCCGTGCGCCCGCCGGCGTATCCGGCCAGCAGTCCCATCATGGTGCCGAAGGCCGCCGAGAGCACGGTGCTGGCAAAGCCCACGTACAGCGATATTCTGAGACCGTAAAGAATGGCGCTGTACATGTCCCGGCCCTGGCTGTCGGAGCCCAGCATGAAGTCGGAATAGGACCAGGACTGGAACAGGGTGGGGGGCAAATTGCTTTTGTCCAGAAAGAGCTGGGTCAGATCGTAGGGGTTCTGGGGGCTGATGGCCGGCGCCAGCAGGGCGGCAAGGATCAGCAGCAGCGTCAGCAGGGCGCCGAAGATGCCGCGCTTGCTTTCACTGAACTCCTCCCAATGTTCGCGCCAGTTGCTCATATACAGTATCCGCTCACTTTAACCGGATGCGGGGGTCCAGAAAGGTATAGACCACATCCACGATGAAATTGAGTCCCACGAACATCAGTGAGACCACCAGCAGGTAGGCCAGCACCACCGGCCGGTCCAGGGCATGGATGGACTCGATGACCAGTTTGCCCATGCCGGGCCAGGCGAAGATGGATTCAGTGACCACGGCGAAAGCGATGATGTGCCCCAGTTGCAGGCCCATGATGGTGACCACCGGAATCAGGATATTCTTCAACGCGTGAATGAAGACCACCCGCTGCTCCGACAACCCTTTGGCCTTGAGGTACTTGACGAAATCCTGCAGCAGCACTTCCATCATGCCCGCCCGCACCAGGCGGATTACCAGGGCCAGTTGAAAAACGGCGATGGTCAGCGCCGGCATGATCAGGTGTTTGAATCCGTCCCAGGTCACAATACCCAGGCGGATGCCCATGACTACCGCGGTTTCACCGCGGCCCGAGCTGGGCAGCCAGTCCAGAATCACCGAGAATACCAGCACCAGAATAATGCCCAGCCAGAAGACCGGCAGGCTGATGCCCAGAAGGGAGGCCGACATGATGGATTTGGACAGGCGGGTGTCCGGGCGAATGGCCGCGTAAAGGCCGGCCGGAATGCCGATTGCCACGGCCAGAACCATGGCGAAAATCGCCAGCTCGAGGGTGGCCGGCGTGCGCTCGATGATCAGGCCGATGGAGGGCTTGTTGAACACGAAGGAGCGGCCCAGGTCCCCCCGCAAAGCGTTTTTCATGAAGGTGCCGTACTGCACGTGAAACGGGCGGTCCAGCCCCATGTGGTGCCGCAACTGGTCGATTTCGATCTGGGTGGCTTCCGGCGGCAGCATCATTTCCACCGGATCTCCGGACATGTAGAGAATCAGGAAAACCACGAAGCTGACGCACAGCAGCACCACGATGCTTTGCAGTACGCGTCTGATCAGGTAGCCGAACATAGGGTCGATCCAGTTGTCGGTTTATTCAATGTTAAAACCTGGTATAGCGGCCAGGCACTTAAGATCAGTTATGAGTTGCGAGTTGTGAGTTTCGAGTTGGGGAATTCTGCCATTTATTTAGATCAGGCCCGCGCGCAGCGCGAACCCCAACTGTAGATCACTTTAGCTCACTGGAAACTCTAGTTCACTTGGTCTTAACAGCCCTGCCCCCTTGCCGGGGCAGGACAACGCCGGGCCCTCTGGACCCGGCTTTTTACTTGACCCCGGATACCGGGCCTCCGGGTCCGGGCAGTGCATTCTCAACCCTGTTTCGGGCGGCGGTCGGCCGCCCGAAGCGGGGCGTCAGTGGTTCCTACTCGGAAATATCCATTTCGCTGTAGACAAAATAGTGGTCCGCGCGCGGGGTCCACTTCAGGTTTTTGGTCTTGGCGTACAGGTCCACCTGGTAGTGCAGGGGAATAAATGCCTGGTCCTGAACCAGAGCGATTTTCTGCGCAGCCTGCATGTTCTTCAGCCGTTCGGCCTGATCCACCGTGCCGCCGGCGGCCTCGATGAGGGCGTCCACTTGGGGGTTGGAGTAGCGGCCGCGGTTGTAGCGCCCGAATCCCCGTTCCTTGTCATAGGTGTGGGCGATGCCGTCCAGAAAGGCGCTGCCGTCGCCGTCGGCACAGGACCAGCCGATGAGGAAGAAGCTGGCTTCACGCCGGTCGGTCATGGGGAAAAAGGTTTTCTTGGGCAGGGCATTGACCTTGATTTTGATGCCGATGCGCGACAACGAGGCGGCAACGGCCTGGGCGATCTTGTCGTCGTTGACGTAGCGGTCGTTGGGCGAGTCGATGGTCAGCTCGAATCCGTTGGGATAACCGGCTTCCTTGAGCAGCGCCTTGGCTTTTTTGGGATCGAAGGCCGGCCGGGTAATGCTTTCGTCGTAGCCGAAGACCTCCTTGGGGTAGAACTGGCTGGCCGGGAAGGCAAACCCGTTCATGACGTGCTTGACGATGGCGTCTTCATCGATGCCCAGATAGATGGCCTGGCGCACTTTTTTGATGCGCAGGGGATTCCTGCCGTCGGGGCCCTTGGCTTTGGGGCTTTCCGATCGGTCGTGGTCCATCTGCAGGTAAATCAGGCGCAGGCCGGGGCGCTGGGCCAGTTCCACCTTCTTGTTGCCCTTGATGCGGGCCACGTCGAGAACGGGAATGTCGTCGGCGATATTGATTTCACCGGAGAGCAGGGCGGCCGTGCGGGTGGCGTCATTGGTCAGCGGACGGACGGTGACGGTCTTGATTCTGGGTGCGCCGTTGAAATGGTCCTCGTTGGCCGTCAGGGTGAGGTGATCGCCCTTGACCCACTCCACCAGTTTATAGGGGCCGGTGCCGTTGGGGTGATCGGTCTGATACTCGTCGCCGTGCTTTTCCACATAGGCTTTGTTCATGATGCCGATCTGGGCCATTTTGCGGTGCAGGATGCCGAAGGGTTTGGGGGTGATGATTTTCACCGTGTAGGGGTCGATCACCTCGACGGATTTTACCTTGTTCACGGTGGATTTGAATCCCGATTTGGCCCAGTTTTTGGCCCGCTCGATGGAGAATTTGACGTCTTCGGCGGTGAACGGCGCGCCGTCGTGGAATTTGACACCCTTGCGCAGGTGGAAGATCCAGGTGACGCTGTCGGGATTTTCCCATTTGACGGCCAGGCCGGGATGCACGTTGAGTTCGCTGTCGAAGTGCGTCAAGGCGTCGTAGATGTTCTTGTTCATGGAGTTGGTGGGGGTTTCGCTGTGAAAGTACGGATCCAGCGCCCTGGGTTCAGAAGCCGAGCCGTGGACAAGGGTTTTGGCCGCAAAGACCGCAGTGGGGCCCCATAGTGCCAGGGCCAGGATGGTAATGAGACTCAGAAAACCGAGTTTGCCTAATTTCATTGCACGCCTCCTCTTATCTGTGGGTCAAATTTACGTTTTCGGGCCTCCTCGTGGAGGACAACATCCCCGTTTCCGTGCGGTGCGCTTCCGCCGGCCGGTCGGCCGGGTTATGGGGTCTCGGCGAACACCCGTGCGGCTTCCGCCCGGATCTCTTCGGAAGCCAGATAGTCAACGGCCGTCATCGCCAGAAGCTTGGCGGCATTGACCAGGACACTATGGCCGGTGGGGCTCTGGGTGGCCTCGGCGAATTCGATGGTATGGGCCGAAATTTCTTCGCTGACCAGCTTGAGGTAAGGCTGGATCACCGGCATGATCTGACTGATGTTGCCCAGGTCGGTGGAGCCTGTGGGGCCGTCGGTCAGACAGGGCTCAAGACCCAGACCGGCCAGATTGGCCTGCCAGACGCGCTCCATCGGGCGGTTGCGCTTCATGGGCTCCAGAGAGGGGGGCAGCACGGTGATTTTAACCGTGCATCCGGTGGCCTGGGCGGCACCGGTGCAGCATTGCTCAAAACGCTGGTAGAGGATTTTGAGGTAATCGCGATCCAGCGAGCGAATGTAAAACAGGCCGGCGGTATAGTCCGGTATGACGTTGGGGGCGTCCCCGCCGGAGGTGATGACCCCGTGGATACGCCCGATGGCCGGCATCTGCTGGCGCAGAAAGCTGATGTTGTTGTATGCGCTGATGATGGCATCCAGGGCATTGACACCTTTTTCAGGTGCTGATGCGGCGTGGGCCGTCTGGCCGTAAAACTCGACTTTGGCCTTGATGCGGCCCAGAGAGTTGCCTCCCATGCGGTTGGCGTTGCCGGGGTGAAACATCAGGGAGAAGTCCACACCGTCGAATACACCGCCTTCGGCCAGCCGGGCCTTGCCGCCGCCGCCCTCTTCGGCCGGTGTGCCGATAAGCTGAACCGTGCCGGGCCGATCGGGCCATGCCCGGTCCAGAGCGATGAACGCCCCGATGGAAGCGGCGGCGATCAGATTGTGCCCGCAGCCATGGCCGATCTTGGGCAGGGCGTCGTATTCCGCCAGAAAGGCGATGCTGGGTTTGAGGGCGTCCTTTTGCGGTGCTTTGGCCGAAAAGGCCGTTTCGACACCGCCGACGGCGGTTTTCACCGCAAACCCTTTTTCCTTTAAAAAATCAGACAGCCACAGGCACGCGTTGTGTTCTTCATAGGCTGTTTCCGGATGGTCGTAGAGCGTCCGGGCCAAATCGATCAGCTCGGGTGACATGGCGTCGACTTGGCGGACAATGGCGTTTTTGATGTCGGAAATACTGCGATCAGGGTCGTTCATAGTCTCTCCAGCACTCCTATATAGCAGCAGTGCGCTATCGTCAACAGTTGGGCGCACGGCCGCTCAATCTGTCGGCGATGCCGCAACGGGTTGTTTGACAGGGTCAAAGGATCGAGATAAATTGTCGACAATCGACAGTCGACGGCTACCATTTTAAGACAACGCTTGTCAATTCAAATCGTTTTTGATTAACAGGTGGGACAACCGGAAGCCGCTGCAGCGGATTTGAACCTTCGGCGTACGACGGGCGGAGAGGAAACAATGGATACCATAGACCTCGATGGGGCCGGGCTGCCCCATCGAATATCCCAAACCCTGATCAAGGCCATTCTGGATCGCACCTTGCGGGGCGGCGACCGGTTGGTGGAAACGGAACTGCAGAAGCATTTCGGCGTCAGTCGATCGCCTGTGCGAGAGGCTTTCCGTGATCTGGAAAAAAGAGGACTGGTGGAAATCAGGGCCCGCCGGGGGACGTTCGTCAAGAAGATCACCCGCAAAGACATCAATGAGCACTATCCGGTTCTGGCGGTGCTGGAGGGGCTGGCCGCCCGGCAGGCCCACGGCCACATGCGCAGGGATTCGGGAAAAGCGCTGGCCGCCGAGTTGCGGGCCATGGAAGCGGCCGCCCGGACCAGTGATGTCGAGCTTTTCCTGGAACACCACGGACGGTTTCACGGCGTCTACATCCAGGCCAGCGGGAATCAACTGCTCATCGACATGATTATGGATTTGCGCCTGCGCGGCACCATGCTGCGCTATTTCTATCCCCACACGCCTGCCTATTGCCAGCAGAGCCTCGACATCCACCAGCGCATTTTATCGGCGTTGTGCAACCCGCAGGAGGCGCCCGGCCAGGTGGAACGGCTGGTGCGCGGCCACATCGAGGAGATGCTGGTGCTCAAGGAATGGGAGTTGTAGCGGGCGCTGAGGATCAGTTTTGAGTTTCGAGTTACGAGTTAAGGAATCCTGCCATTTATAAGACCAGGCCCGCGCGCAGCGCGAACCCCAACTGTAGATTACTTTAGCTCACTGGAAACTATAGATCACTTGGGCCTGACAGCTCTACCCCCTTGCAGGAACAGACCACCGCCTGGCCCTCCAAACCCGGCTTTTTCACTGCCCGGGCTCCTGCAGATCTAGATTCAGAAGCGTCAGGAGCAGACATTGTGCGCCGCGGAGAAGGTCCCGGGGGCTGGCCCACTCTTCGGGGCAGTGGCTCAATCCGGCCCTGCAGGGAATAAATATCATGCCGCTGTCGGCCAGTACGCCCATGTGGGCGGCGTCATGTCCGGCCATGCTGATGATGGGCCGGTTTGAAAAGCCCAGCGTTTCGGCGGCCTTGCCGATGGCCTGGGGAACGGTTTGGGAAAAAACCTGCGGCGCTGCGGCATACGCCGGTTCAATGCCGACGTGCAATCCGCGGCGGCGCTCCAATTGCGCTCCGCAGGTTTCAATGGCCTGTCGAATGTGCTCAATGCCGGCCGGGTCGAAACTTCGAATTTCGGCATCCATACAGACATTTTCCGGAACGACATTGGTGGCGTCGGGGGTGAGGTGCAGGCGGCCGATGGTGGCCACCGCAGGCGCGGTTTCCGCTCTTGCAGCGGCTTCCACGGCCAGCACCATTTCCGCTGCTCCGCATAAAGCATCCCGGCGGCTGTCCATGGGCGTGGTTCCTGCGTGAGCCGGGATGCCCCGGAGCGTGATCCGATAGCGGTGCAATCCGGTGATGCCCGACACGATGCCGATCTGTTTGGCCTCCTTTTCCAGTGTGGGCATCTGCTCAATGTGCAGTTCGACAAACGCGGCGACGCTGCTTGGGCTGCGCACAGCCGCGGCGATTTTATCCATATCCCCGCCGATCTTCTTCAAGGCCTGTTCCAACGGAAAGCCGGACGGATGCCTTGAACCGTCCAGGTCGGCCGGGTTCAGCTTGCCGGTCAGTCCCCTGCTGCCGAAGGTGGAGATGCCGGAAGGATTGGGTTCTTCGGCGGTAAAGACAATCAACTCCAGAGGATGCCGGGTGCGGATTCCCATGCTGTCCAGTACGCGGAAAGCCTCGACGCCGGTAGCGACGCCGGCCGTTCCGTCAAAAGCGCCGCCGTTGGGCACGGTGTCCAGATGGGACCCGGTCAGAAGCGCCGGCCAGTGCGGCCGGCTGCCCCGGCGCCTGGCCAGCAGGTTGCCCAGGGCATCGATATGGATGTCGACATCCAGTTCATTTTTCAGATGCTGAAGATAATGGTTTCTGGCCCGCCGATCTTCGTCGGAGAAGGCTACGCGGCTTACACCGCCGCCCCTGTTGCGCCGGCCGTATGCGGCCAATGCATCGATCAACCGGCCGATGCGGCGCGGGTCGAAAACGTCGATGAATTTTTCCACGGTGATGCTCTGGCCATCGGGGAGAGATATCTGCATGGCTGTTTCCTCTATCACAAGTCGACGGGGTCAGACCCAACGGCCGTTGATTGATCGTACTGGATCAGGATCAAGGCGGCAGGGTATAGGAAGCATCAATGATTTGCCAGCCTTCAATATTAAAAAGGTTGATGATATTATATTTTGGTAATATGCAAAATCTTTATCATTGGTAAAGATGGGGATGTCGATTCTATTGGCCGCTGCACAAATCAGAAAATCCATCTCTCCTGTCACTTTGCTACTCTTTAACCACCAATTCCACACGCCGATTCTGGGCTTTTCCTGTGGCGTTTGTATTCGGAGCGACTGGTTTTGATTCGCCATAGCCTTTTGTAAAAAGTCGAGAGGAAGAGATGGCTGCGGAAACCAGATATGCCTTCACTGATTCCGCCCGTTGCTCCGAAAGTATTTGATTGTGTTGGGGCTGACCGTCTGAATCGGTGTGTCCTTCAATAATCAACTGCATGGCCTTTTCAGACTGGAGCATGGCAACGATTTTGTCCAGTGTCGGCTTGGATTCATCCCGAATAATATCTGAATCAACATCAAAATTAATCCCGTAAAGCCTTACCCTTCCGGTTTCTAAAAGCTCTTTGGTTATTTGCCCCTGAACCCCGCCTGCCCAATGCGGGCAGCCACCGACATCTTGGGATTTTTTCTGTCCGTTCCATATACTTCCCCTTTCATTTTCCTTCCCTTCGTACCACCAAAGACCAAAAAAATTGTCCCCCTTTGAATTGAATATCATGACGGCCGGACCTTGCCCTTTTGTTTGTTTCCAGGTCAATCTCATGATATTATTTTCTAGACCTCCGTTTAATAGGCCTTGTTTATATTCATAACAACCGGTAACTGAGGCCCCTTGTTGTCGGAGATGAAAATCATTAAAATTGGTTTTGTACGTTCCGGAGACATCGGGCAGCTGTGTCTTTGTCAATTGTTTTCCGAAAGCGCGAAAATCCATGAGTTCCGTATAATCGTTTGAGCCGTGATTGTTTTTAATGGTCAATCGAAGCCATTTGCCGGATGTCTCAACTGTCACGGAAAAACTTTGATTGTCCTTTTTGTCAACCAGTGACGTGCTCAGGATTTTTGTAAACCCTTTTGAGGGGCCATCATTAGAAAGTTCAATATCGATGTCTTGTGCACCACGCTTTATGCCGTCTATAAATCCCGTGTCAAATTCAACACGTTCAAATACGCTTTTTTCGGCAAGTTCAATAACGCAAACATTATTCGAGATCTTTCCTTTGGGACAACACCAGCCGGTTTTTGGATTTTCATCCATAATCCAAATAATATCCCACGCAAAGTCGTATCCTGGGGGTTTCTCCACAAGTAATGCTCCGGAGGAGAAAGAGACCAGAGAAGTATCCGCTGCGTTTGCATCAGAATGAAATCCGAAGTTGTAAAATTGAAAAAGAATCATAAGCGATATGAAAATCAGTTTCTTACCCATCCTTCATCCCTCCTGGTAGTATAGTATTTATCAGTAACCTATATCATTCTCTTGCGTCATGAGCCCAATCCGGAAATATCTCAACAGCAACAGTTGGGTACCGCGTTTCGAGTCTTTTGAAGTACTCTGGCCCATTGAGGCAACCTGGGTTTTCCTCCTCACTACATGGGATTTCTACAACCCTCCACGAGTCGTTGCGAAACCGTAAAAAAGCCGAAATATCTTCATATCGATTCAATCCATCGGGTGACTGGGGTAGTGTGTGAACCCACGCCCAACCATCTTTAACCCTCAGATGCTTGACAACGAAAACCACATCCGATCCGTGGATACGTTTTACCTCGTTGCGTAGGGCATCGAGAACCAGCTTTCGTAAAGGGCTCCCAGGGAGTGGAGTAAGATCCGAATCCGAAGCCTGCAATACGGCGCAAGGGCAAATCAACACAAAAACAGATAAAAAGATGAGCTTTCTGAATTTCATGTTTTTGCACCTTTAAGTGAGTCTGACGCTAAGGCTCTACAGCCGCAGCAGATTTTCGCGGTCTGCAGCTGCCGTTTGGTTACTATACTTTATCTATAGATGGTGAACAAATATCCACGATCCTACAAAGGTTATAAATGCCATTATTATAGCAGCTTTGGCAAGCTTCTGTATAGCTCCTGCAAAATTATGTCGCCCTGTTTGAGGGGAATATCGGGGGACAAACCTCGATTATTGATTTAAAACCAACGGTTAATCACAGATCAAGGTTTGGCCCCATTCATCCCCCACTTACGCCCTGGTTTTCAAGGAGCGCAGCGGAGTGAAAATTCAGTGAAGCGATTTGTTGTTAGCCAACAAACATATTCAATTTATTACCATATTGATGGCAACAATCTCTTCCGATTCTTGGCAAATTCAGAATAGCCGTCTATTTTAAAAAGCGTCTTTTCTTCTATCATAATCCGCAGAATGATCGCTGGTATTAAAATGAATATAAACACACATTCGGTCACCCAATTAAAAAAATATATGGATATTCCGGCATTAGCGATGATCATTCCAGCATAAGCAGGATGCCTTGTAACGCTGTATGGACCGGAAGCCACAATCTTATGTTGGGATACAATGCGAACTTTGTGAGAATAAAACCGCCCCAAGGTTCGAATCGCCCACAACCGATAACAGACACCAAGTAGAAAAATACTTATGCCAACAAAATGAGCCGTAATCTGAAATCGCCAGACAGATGAAAACCAAAGGGCTGTAAGAATCGTTAGCGCCTGTCCAGCCCCGTATAATTGGCATGTCATTAAATCATACGTCCTTTTCCCCTCGGTATTCACATCCTTTTTTGTAACTCGTAATTCGATCATCATCCATATAAGATAAAAACCGATGAATATGATATCCAAATAGGTTGGGTATTCGTTCGAATTGTAGGAAAGTCGATCAAGCCTTATGAAAGAGAGAACGATTATTCCTGCAAATAAAATGAACCACATTATCAGAGGGGCGATATCCCTTTTTTTAGTTAAAACCATGCCTGTAAAAATCCTTAGATCGCTGCTCAAATTACTGCAACAAGGCAAACCGGGAGCCCTCTCCTGCGCGGCGGAGCCGTGTCAGGAGCAGCAGATAGTTACGATTTAATTCTCCCAAATCATATCAAATATTGCAATTTTTTCATTGGTACTTGTTTTTATAATTGAAAGAGTTATCGGATATTTTTTATTCGGGCCTGTAAACGCTTCATTGCATCTTTTAAGCAAATTACATGACTCATGAAGAGCTATCTGGCTATTGGACAAGCCACAAATTACTCCCTCTAGTATGAATTGCAAATCATAGGCTATACTTTGAATATGTTGAGCTTGCTCTTTTTCTATATTGCTAAAAGTGAAACCACTGATTGTCGATGAACCGTTTATAATAACTTTTGTAGTTGTGCCGTTAAAATATCTTTGTTCGAGCCATCTGCAATTCAAATATGAAGGGCCATAACACTGCGTGCATTTTTTGAATGCTAAAAGCATGGCTGCAAAGCCGTCCTTTATTTTAATTTCCAATTTTTTCTTTGGTTCCTCGTATTCAACCTGAGCATTGCCGATGTTAGAACATTTAATAGGCTTTCCACAAAGTTTTTTGGATTCTTTTGGAAGGCAATCGTACCACCAATTGATAGTCTTGTATAAAAATAAGGGGCTGTCATCTATATAATAAGTTTCATCACAAAATGTGTCTTGAGATAGAAAAATAAGACATATTGTGAAAAAAGCCAATTTAAAAAACCGTATTATCAGCATATTATATCTTTGAAATAATTTTGATCACAACGTTTGAACTGTGCCGCCCGGATTTTTGGGCCGGCACAAGTGAAGTGAAGAGGTTGTGCTATCCTTTTAATCACTCTTGAAATCAGGGTACAATTTTTTCATGCATTCAGGACAAATACCATGACTAAATTCTGCATCGGAATGGTCTTCTATATAAATTTCGATCTGGTTCCAATATCCTTTATCGTCTCTAATTTTTTTGCACGAAGAGCATATCGGGAGCATGCCGCGCAGTCGCTTTATTTCAGATTCGTGTTCTCTCAAAACCAACCTTCTGGCCTCAACACTATCTGTAATGTCGATACAACTGCCAATATAACCGCCAAAGCGCCCTTGTTCGTCCTCGAATGGGACTCCTCGATCAAATATCCAGCGATACTCACCGTCATACCTCAGGAGGCGATATTCCATTTCAAAAATTTCACGTTTTTTGAAAGACGACAGGTATATTTCAAGACACATATCAAAATCTTCTGAAAAGACACCTTCCGCCCACCCATTACCAAGCTCCTGTTCAATCCTTCGCCCCGTAAAATTCAACCACTGTTGATTAAAATAATCACACTCGGTGGAGGTATTGGCTCGCCAGATCATAATAGGGGCCTGTTCAACAATGGTCATGTATTCATTATATAATAGCCTTCCCTTTTCCATCGTCCACCTCCTTCCTGAACATATGAAGCAACTCATGAAATGCTATTTCATAATGATCACTTGTGTTCCCTGAAATGTAAAACGGTGGCCATATTTCGGCCACCGTCTCAGCTTAACTACCGGCTGTCCTCGCGGATCTTGTTGATTTCATCAGAGGGAATTCCCAGCCAAGCCAAAAAGTCCTTATGTCCTTCAGGGTGGCGAGTTTCGAACAGGTGGTGCCACTTTTTCATTGCCTCATCAGACAATCCGACCTCCCGGAACATGGCAATCCAGTCTTCTTTGTTAACGTTGCTTTGCATTATCAGCCTCCTTAAAATGTAGGTTAATATTTTTGCCATGGCCATGACAATGCATCCTATAAACTGTGAACCCATAGACGGGTCAATCTCTGGAGACCATTTTTTATTGGCAAAATCCGCAACCATTACCTTAAATGGGCCATAAAAGAAGCGGCCATTTTGATGCTCCGAGACTCAGCACAGGCCAAATACCATGTGTCTAAACTCACGCGAAAATACAATAAAGGCAAAGCGTTAGGGATCTTTACACACAAGCTGGGCCGGGCGCTCTAAACCTCTTTATTGACCGCATGCAGCCATGACTGCCCAAAAAGAGGGGACATTGACACCCGAAGCTCAGGCCGCTGGATTGGCGTTGTTTTTCAGCTCCTGACCAAAATACAGGTTTTTTTGTCAGATGATGATTGTGTTCTGCCCCCTTGCCCGAGTGGCACCCTAACTGGACAGTCGCATCATGCGATTGAGCCGAATATCTTGACTGCGCCGGGACAAGGGTATTCGAAATATATTCTGAAGCCACTTCAGGTGGCACGCTGATTGTCAAAGAGCATTACTTTGGCAAACTGGTTAATCCTGATAGATGTTTGGTGCAGGCTCGCTTAATACAAGAGCCTGACGCCGGTGATAGAAGACCAAAGTCGGAACTAACTATGTAATTTTATTTTTCCGGGAAGAAACGGGTCTTCGAACCGATCCCAATGATAATGTTATTTTCATCTATTGCTTTAATTGTAATTTCATACTCTCCCGGACTCCAAGCCGGGCATGGACCCAGGATATCCATGAATCTGTCTTTTTGAATTGTATTATTACCTTTGTAGGGAAATTCTACTTTTCCATGATCATATTTATATGCATGGTCGTACATATGGATTCTTATTAACTTGGTTTTATCAGGTACACCACTAAAGGTAATTTGGGGATTGCCCCATCCACACGGATTCATGTTTTCCCATGTGAAATCAACGGATAATTTGACGGCGTTTTCACTTACTTTTTCACAACTGGACGTTGAGAGCATTAACACAGCCATCATCAAAAATAACGTTGCTCTCATGTTAACCTCCTTCATGATTCACATAGCTCAAATTCTAATAACGCCCGGCATAAGGCGCTGCGGTTTTTTGTCGTTGCTCTTAATGCCGTTGATAGTAGTTGCGGGAAAATGAAATCCTGGACTGCATCACTTACTACAACAGTATCCGGCTTCATTCGACCCTATGCTATTTATCTCCGATGCAATATGAGAAAGAGCAGTACTTAAAGGCGGCTTAAGTTGGCGTCCGTTTTTTGTTGACCATTACACTTGTGTGCATAAACTAGTCCACCAATGCTACCCAAGATGAAACTCAATGGCCCAGTAATAAAAATTCCCAATAGTGGTCCTGGATTTCCACCGGATGACAAAATTATAGGGCCAAAGAAACCAGCTATAAAACCGATCGACCCAAATAATATCGAACCATTAAAAAAGTATGACATTGTAGTTATGGACTCTGACTTTGTATTCTTCCAAAAGACTATGTCTATTCCAAAAGAACTTAAAATAGATAATAAGTTGCTAATCCAAGAGATTTCACCTACTGGAATGTGGGCAAAAACCATCCAATATAAAAATAGTATGAGGTGGGTAAGATTACTACCAATGGTAAAATGCGAATCATAGGTGGTCTCTCATATAAACGTATTCTCACCGGTTGCAATGAAGCGCAGCGAAATTGCAATCCATGTGTAACAGATTTTTGGGTGCCATCGATTTGGTCATAATAAATTTGCAGTCTCATTAAATCTGTTGGCTTCTAGTAGTTAAATGAAATTGTTGCCTCCTTCTTAGCCGTAGATGATGGCCTGGGCTTCCCGGGTAATGTCAAAACGGTCCTTTCCTTCGATGTCTATCTCGAAGTCGTGTTTCCTTTTTAGATAGCGCTTGATGCGTTCAGGCCCCATGCAGTGGATGTTGAAGTCCAGGCCGAGTTCTCTACAGCGCTTCGCATCACCGGCATATTTGCGCTTATTGAAGCCACAACCAAAGGTGTCATTAGATTTCTCTTCACGTATCATTTTTAAGCCAAAATTGCGGTTTTAAAGTCATTTTCACCCAAAGGAGGCCAAGTTTTGAGATTTTACAATCAGCAGCACAAGTACTACTGCGGGATCGATCTGCATGCACGTAAAATGAATGTGTGCACCCTCAACAGCAAGGGTAAAGTCAAATTGCATAAAAACATCAAAACCGACCCTGAAGTGTTTTTCGAGCTGATTTTCCCTTATCTTGACGACATCGCTGTCGGTGTCGAATGTGTCTTTTGCTGGTACTGGCTGGCGGATTTGTGCGCCGAGCACCATATCCGCCTTGTCCTTGGTCATGCATTATACATGAAAGCCATCCATGGTGGCAAAACAAAAAACGATAAGATCGATTCGTACAAGCTGGCCTGCCTGCTCAAAGGCGGCGCCTTTCCCATTGCCTATGCCTATCGGGCCAAATGGCGGGCCACCAGAGATCTTTTGCGCCGGCGCATGTATATCTCAAAGCGATGTGGCGAACTGGTGGCTCACATCATCAACACCAACACCCAGTACAATCTGCCGGCTTTCAAAAAGAAGCTGTCACGAAAATACAACCATGACGGTGTGGCCGAGCGTTTTATAGAGCCTCAAGTGCGCAAAAGCGTTGAGGTAGACCTTGAGCTGATCGCTGCCATGAATCAACTGCTTAATAAGCTCGAGTATCATATCGAAAAAACGGCCCACCATCACGATTACCCTACCTTGACTGCGCCGGGATAAGGGTAACCGAAATATATTCTGATGCTGCCCGATGGTAGCACGCTGATTGTCAAAGAACACTTTTGGCTAATCAGTTAATCCTGATAGATGTTTGGTGCAGACACGTTTAAAATGAACGTATCTGATGCCCTGGACCGAAGACTAAAGTCGGAGATAGCGAATCGTTTGTCAAGAAATCTGAAGTAAAGACGGAAGACTTATGCATTATTTGTTATTTTCCGATCTATGGGGTGGTTTTTCCTTGACAACCGAAGGCCATATAGAGGTTAGCTGGAACAGCAACCCCTTTCATCATATCATTTTGTTATCCAAAGCTTTATAGCCATGCACGATGATGATATCATCGGTGACTACATCAATGTCGTTTCGCTTGAAATAATCTCTGGTTCGCTTGGAATCTCTCTGCCGTTCTTTGGGCGGGAATTTCGCATACCACCATGATGATGAAATTGACGCAAAAAAGTCATATGCTGCGGCGCCATCATCAAACTTATTTCGCCAAATCGATCTCTTACTCTTGACATCCTGAAGCTTTGCATCTTCAATAAGCCGTTTGATATAGGCTTCAGTTCTTGGCCACCATTCGAAACGATAGCCCAGAACGTACCGTTTGTTGATGCAGCGGAGTGTTGCGTCAATCGCTTCCCAATAGTGTTCAGGGCCATGGGCACCTACGCAAACAAGGCCCCCTGGTTTAGTCACACGTATCATCTCTTCCACAACGAGTTTTTGATCCGGAAGGGTCCCGAAGGTCATTCCCGAGATCACAGAATCAAATGAATCATTACTGAAAGGCAAGGTTTCTGCATCAAGTTGGCAATTCATAAGTTTGACCTTAGAGACCTTTTCCTTGGCCATAACAGCCTGCAGCATTAAATATGAAATATCCCCACATACCACAGAGTTAGCCCCTTGTTCAATTGCCACATAACCCAGCGCACCCGTTCCACAGCCAACATCAAGCACATTCATATTATCAAATGATAGATGTTCAAGTTGGATACGAGCCGATCTGTCCTGGAGTTGGAATCCATGTTCATCGTAAGCATGAACATGGTCTGTATATTCACCTTCATATCCCCGCTTTACTCTATCTTTCATTCCTGTCAAATCTCTTGAACTTCCTGTGATGAGGGACAAGATATTGTTTGCTTCGATTAGAAGCTTCATAGGAAATGTTAGTTTCCCTGACCAGAATAAAGTTGGCAACTACCTAGTCCTTTCAAGTACCAGCTAACGATGAAGCCCGGAGCAGCCAGGGCTTACAAGTACTTCAATAAATTTAATAGCTTTTCAAGTTTACGGTACTTCGCCAAAACGGCTTGGCCCCGGCTGTCACCTGAACTGACCGGTTATCCCACTTTTTTCAAATAAGGTCGGTATTTTCGCTGCCATGTCTGGGTTAGTGGAAGCAAACTCAACAACGCTGAGCCCAACAACGTTGTAACGTGAATTCAAATCGGATAAAATTGGTACAAATTGATTTAGCGTTATTCCACCAGATGTTGGACACTGTGAACCCTTAAAATCTCCAGGATTGAAAAAATCCAAATCCAGGTGGATATAAACATTGGAAGATCCATAACGTTCCACCGCTGCAATCACTAACCTTGAATCCGTTAAATCGTCTGGAGAAACGATCGTAATATCTTCTTTAGACACATACTCGGCTTCGGGTGTATCCAAGTCGCGTACACCAGCCAAAGTGACCTGGGTTGCTGACAATGGAAACGGCACAAATTTTGACAGTCTCTGGTCACCATCACCGAGCAATAATCTTAAAACCATTCCATGGAAGTGACCTGAAGGAGAGCTCTCAGGTGTATTTAAATCACCATGTGCGTCGAACCATAGAACAGCCATGTCTCGGTGATAGTGCTGGTTCAAGTAGGCGACTGGAACAATCTCCGATCCGCATGTTCCGCCGATCATAAATATTTTTTCAGGCTGTTCTGCATGCAACTGATCAAATACTTGTTTTGAGTTATTTGCAATAGATGAACGCCCTAGAATACCTCCCTCGATCAATAGATTCTCTTTTTGTAGAATGTCGATTTCTACGAACCTGTTACCTTGGGAGAAAGCCTTGTGAACTGTATAGGCGCCTACTCTTGCACGGTTGTCGACACCGAAGCTTTGCCATTCGGGATATAGTAATTTTAAAATCTTCATGATGTAAGATGTAAAGGGATAACAGTATGGTTATATGGAAAATTTTCCACATATCAGGATATTATTGATAAAACATGGAAAATTCCGTTGGGATTTTTCCATATATCCAATCGTATCCTTTCCGGACATACGATCCAGCGAACCACCATTTCAATATCTGGTCAGCAAAAAACGAAACACACCTGTTTTCAGGCGGGTTGGAACAAATTTAATGCCACGCAAGGGGCACATGGCATCTCGGAGCAATTTTCGCCCGGGCCGAATTTACGTTTGATGGAGCAAGTGCAATTGGTCATGGGATATTACCACTACAAGTACCGCACCGAGCAGACTTATTGCAACCGGAATTTGCGATTCAACACGCAATGAAGCTGTTGAGGAAATTTTTAACTTATCGAATTTCGGGCCTTGTCCTTGTACGGTCTAAAAACATTGGCTATTGAAAGCCGGTTTGGATATCTTGACATCAAGACAAACAGCCTTAGCTTTTCGACATGAAAACGGCACCGCACATACGACTGGTTTTATGGAAGGCGGCCAAGGCCATTGAAAAGGTCGACATCGCCAGCATCGGTGACACAGGTCTGCAGATCAGCGAGTTTGCCATCCTTGAAGTTCTGCTGCACAAGGGGCCGCTGCCCATCAACAGTATCGGCGAAAAAGTCCTGTTGACCAGCGGTTCGATGACGGCCGCCGTCAACCGGCTGGAAGGCAAGGGATTGGTCCGGCGGTTTCAGGACCCCTCGGATAAACGCTGTTTCAATGTCCATCTGACCGTGCCGGGACGATGCGCCATCAAGGCGGCCTTTGCAAAACACGAAAAGAACCTGGAACGGGTCGCCGGCGTTTTGACTGACGCCGAACGCATGGAGCTGCTGCGGCTGCTCAAAAAGCTTGGCCGTCATGCGGAGACCATCAATGCGCGGTGAAGTCCGGTGCAATCCAAGCTCCGTTCGGGTGCTATGGCGCCGGAGACGATGTGATGCAATACGTTTACAGATTATAGCGCTGTCTGGTCAGCGCTGACGTAAAAACAGGAAAGGGCGCGAATGGCGGGACCATCCGTCTGCCCGTTCAACATAAAAAAAGGAGAACCGCAATGAAGGTATTGATAGTTTATTATTCGACATATGGTCATGTGCATAAAATGGCGGAAGCCATCGCCGAGGGGGTCAGACAGGTGGACGGGGCCGAAGCCGTTTTGCGCCGGGTGCCGGAAACCCTTCCTGCCGCAGTACTTGAGAAAATGGGGGCGGTGGATGCCCAGAAAGCGCTCAGCCATATTCCCGAATGTACCGTGGAGGAACTGGCCGAGGCCGATGCCGTCATTTTTGGCACGCCCACCCGGTTCGGGAATATGTGCGGCCAGATGCGCCAGTTCCTGGATGCCACCGGACAATTGTGGGCCCAGGGCGCCCTCGTTGGCAAGGTGGGCAGTGTTTTCGCCAGTTCGGCCACCCAGCACGGCGGCCAGGAATCGACCATTTTGTCCTTCCATACGACATTGCTGCACCACGGGTTTGTCGTGGTAGGCCTGCCGTACGCCTTTCAGGGCCAGATGCGCATCGACGAGATTACCGGCGGTTCGCCCTATGGCGCATCCACCATTGCCGGCGGTTCGGGGGAGCGGATGCCCAGTGAAAACGAATTGGAAGGGGCACGATTCCAGGGCCGTCATGTGGCCGGGATCGCAGCCAAACTGAAAGGGTAGGGGCCGCCCCAAACCGGGCTCCGGGGCCCGGATGGGACAATGCCTCTTAACAGGCCGGGAAGAAATGTCGCCATGATCAACATGCCGTCTTCCCCTGCGGTTTCCTTATATGTGTTTCCTTTGGGGATGACGGCCATGGTGCGGGGCAGGTAATCTGTTTCCGGTCTTAAATAACGGAACGTTAACCCGTTCGCTCCACATCCACCACCACCGACAAGGTGTGGGTCCCGCCTCCCATGACGACCCCTTTGACCGGGGTGACATCGCCGTAGTCCCGGCCCCAGGCGATGGTGATGTGCTTTTCGCCGGGGATCAGATTGTTGGTGGGATCCATGTCCACCCACCCGATTTCCGGCACGAACAAAGAGAGCCATGCGTGGGAAGCGTCGGCGCCGACGAGCTTGGGTTTTCCCGGCGGCGGTGACGTTTCCAGGTAACCGCTTACATAGCGTGCCGCCAGCCCCACAGCGCGCAGGCAGCTGATTTGAAGGTGGGCGAAATCCTGGCAAACGCCCTTGCGGTTTTTCAGAATTTCGTTGACCGGGGTGTCGACGGTGGTCGCTGTTTTGTCATAGGTGAAATCCGTAAAAATCCGGTGCATCAAGTCCATTGCGCCGGCCAGAACGGGAACCCCCGGCGCAAATGAAGGGCGCGTGTAGTCCAAAACTGCCGGGCTGACAGCGGCCAGCGGGCTTTCGAACACATACTGGACCGCCTCCGTTTCCAATGGGGTTTGACCGCTGGCCAGTCGCCCGGCCGCTTTTTCCCAGGGCAAGGTGTTGGCCGGGGCGATGGCAATGGTGGGAGCGGTCCGGATTAAGCTTTGCGCCGTGATGGTCAGTTCGTCATGGGGCTGCTGGACCATAAATACCTGTACGGTGTTGCCGAAATAATCGGTGCGCTGGTGCAGGTATTCGGGCTGCGGCACGATCTTCAGGCTGCTGTTTTCCGCCTGCTGGCAGGGGGTCTGCCGTGGGAAAAGCAACAGCTCGTTCTGGGACAGCGATGCCGGTTCCGAATAGCGGTAGGCTGTTTTATGGGTGACGCGGTATCTCATGGCTGCCGTCCATTGGACGCTGAAAAATGGGGCGTTGTCTGCACCCGGCTCAAATAGTGGGCCGCGATCTGCCGGGCGAACCGATTGAGCAGGGCAGCCATGGAATCAAGAAATGCGACCAGCTCGCGCCGTTTTGCATTATCCGGGTGGGAACTCAGTCCGGCCAGGTCCATCCGGCGGACGGCGGCCAGCATTTCAGCGGCGATATCCTCCTCCAGGGTGCTGATTTGCCGCTGCCCGTCCGGGCGGGGCAGGTGCGCCGCGTGATCTGCCAGCTGGTTGAATTGAAACGCCAGTGACTTGGGGTTGCTTGCGTCCATGAGCAGCAGGTCCAGCACCGGGGCCGTCTGAAAAGCTGAACGGTAGCGGGCCCGATAGGTCATGATGCTGTCGCACACCTCCAGCAGAGCCTCCAGCACGGCTCGCGTTTCTGTACTGACATCGGCAAGGCCGGTTCGTATCAGGCTGATCTGGTTCAGGGCCCGCTCCACTCTTCGGCCCATGTCCATGAACCGCCATCCATGGCCGCGGGTCATGCTCTCCATGGCCAGTCCGCTGAAGGCGCTCAGCGCAAACAGGGTGTCGTCCATCAGTTCCAGCGTATCGTTTGCCTTTGCTTCCGCGAACCGGTCCAGGCGGTCGATGACCCGCCAGCAATCCAGTGAGAGCCGGTCCCGCACGTTGCGTGCGGTTTCCTGGACCCGCTTGAGAATGGCGACCACGCTCCCCGGCCGGTCCGGTTCATACAAGACCGCGTCCAGGGTGGCGGCCAATTGCCGGACCATGGGGACATCGCCACTTTCGCCGGGTGCCTGGGCAATGGTGTTTGCCTTCCGCAGGACCTCCAGCAGGAAATGCAGCTCCGGAATTTCCACTATGCGCGCCTCGCTGGAAATTCGCCGAAAAATACAGCGCAGCAGACGGATGAGACCTTCCGCCCGTTCCAGGTAGCGTCCCAGCCACATCAGGTGATCCGCCACCCGGCTGGGCAGGTCGCTGCCGCGGTTGAAGGCCGCCACCCGTTCCAGTCCGCTCATCAGGCTGAAGGGGGCCACCGGCGCATCGGACAGGATCCAGATGTCCTTGCTCTGCTGGCGCTCCAGACAGCCGCCCATAAGGGCAGGTATGTCCGGGGCGGTAATGGCCAGCCCGCCGCGCATGACGGTGAATCCCTGTTGATCCGCACATACGAAAAACCGCATCAAGGTGGGTTGGGCCGCTACACCGCCGCCATTCCACACCGGAACGACGGCAGGCGAAACGAATTCCCGGGCCATGAAGGCATGGGGCCGGGCCTGGATGGCGTCCATCGGCGGAATCTGCGGGTCGGCGCCGCAGATGGACGAATTCGGGTCCAGGGCGGGGCCGATGTCCAATTGCCCGGCACTGGCAAGGGTGCGGGCCAGACCTTCGGCGTCGCCGCACCACCAGGCCGGGTGGCTGTCCAGAATAAGGTCTTCGCCCAGCAGGTGGCGGCACAGCGGTGCCAGAAACACCGCAAGGGCCGGCGTGTCGACAAAACCGCTGCCGATGGGGTTCACGGTGTCGACGGTGTGCTCCCGGGCGGCCTGGATGAGTCCGGCGACACCGGTGGCCGTTCCCCGTCTCAAGGCAAAGGGGTCGCTGCCCGTATCGGCGGTCTGTCTGAAAATGGCGTCCACCGGCTCCAGCCCGGCCAGTTTTTTGAGGAACACCCGGCCGTTGCGAACGGTCAGGTCCTGGCCCTCCACCAGCGGGTAGCCCAGGTAGCGGGAGAGGAAGGCGTGTTCGAAATAAATCCGGCTGTCCGGGCCCGGTGTAAGAAGGACGATGCCCGGTTCCGGGTGCCTGCCGCCCGCCTGCCGGGCCAGATAACGTTGAAAGGCATTGAAAAACGGCGCCAGCCGGCAGGTCCGGTTCTGGTGGTACAAGTCGGGCAGCACCCGCGAGATGACGATTCGGTTCTCCAGGGCATATCCCAACCCGGCCGGGTTGGCGCCGTAATCGCGCAACACGCGGAACCGGCCATCCGCTGTACGGTAGACATCGACGCCGTAGAAGGTCAAAAACCGGTTGCCGCCAGGATCGATGCCGTGACAGGTGCGCAAAAAAGCGGGGTTGGCATAGACCAGGGCCGGGGGCAGCAGCCGTTTTTTGAGGGTGTCCTGCGGTCCATAGACGTCTGCCAGAACGCGGTCCAGAAGCCGGGCGCGCTGAATCAGGCCGGCCTCCAGCCCGGCCCATGCGTCGGGGGGCAGGGCCATGGGGATCATATCCAGGGCCCAGGGCGTACCCCGTCCACCGGGATCGTCAAAGGGGTTGTAAGTGGCGCCGTCTTCATGGCGTATGCGCTTGACCCTGCGCTGGCGCTGGTTCAATGCTTCCATGCCGGCCGCGTTGAAGCTGTCGATCACCGCCTGCCAGTGGGCGCGGGCCATACCGGGTGATTCAAAGGCCTCACAGTAGGCGTCCGGCGGGCATATGCCGGCCGGGTCGAACAGGGATTGCGGTGCTCGAAGTATCTTTTGGGTCATACAGCGGACGCCTCGCGGTTTCGTTCAACAGCGCCTGCCTGCCGCGCTGTGGTGCTGCTTTAACCCGTTCATCGCCGCAAATCAAGGGTGTACGGGAAATAGGGATTGATTTCCGTCGGGGGTATCGTCCTGTCTCCGCCGGGGGTGTGGCCGGTGGTCGTGAACCGGGCGTTTCGCCGGCCTTCGGCCTCGTAGGCGTTGACCGGAAACACATCGTAGTTGCGCCCGCCCGGATGTCCCACGTGGTAGGTGCAGCCGCCTGCGGCGCGGCCGGACCAGGTGTCGAACAGGTCGATGGCCAGCGGCGCGTGAACGCCGATGGTGGGATGCAGGCAGGACGGCGGCTGCCAGGCCCGGTAGCGGATGCCGGCAACGAAAACGCCATCGGTTTCCGTGGGCTGCAGGGGCACGCGCCGGCCGTTGCAGGTGACGATGTGCCGCTTTCCGGTCATGCCGCTGACTTTCACCTGAAGCCGCTCCACCGACGAATCGACGTAGCGTACGGTTCCGCCGCCGCCGGGCTCCTCCCCCAGCACATGCCATGGCTCGAGGGCCTGGCGCAGCTCGATTTCGATTTCCCCGCAGTTCACTTTGCCGAAGATGGGAAAGCGGAATTCGAAATGCGGATGGAAAAAATCCATGCGAACGGGGAAACCGGCCTGCTGCAGGACGTTCAAGACATCGTTGAAATCCTGTTTGACCGGGTGGGGCAGCATGAAGCGGTCATGCAGCCGGGTTCCCCAGCGGACCAGGTTCCGGCGGTAGGGCATTTTCCAGAACCAGGCCACACAGGCGCGCAGCAGCAGTTGCTGCGCCAGGCTCATGCGGGCGTGAGGCGGCATTTCAAAGGCGCGAAATTCCAGCAGACCCAGGCGCCCGGCGGCGCTGTCCGGCGAGTAGAGCTTGTCGATGCAAAATTCCGCCCGATGGGTGTTGCCGGTCACATCCACCAGCAGATGGCGAAAGAGGCGGTCCACCAGCCACGGCGGGCAGGGATTGCCTGTTGCGCTTTGGCGGTCCAGTTCGGCAAAGGCGATCTCCAGCTCGTAGAGACTGTCGTGCCGCGCCTCGTCGATGCGCGGCTGCTGGCTGGTGGGGCCGATGAACAGGCCGGAAAAAAGAAAGGAGAGAGAAGGATGGTTGTTCCAGAAGCTGACAAAGCTGCGCAGCAGGTCGGGCCGGCGCAGGAACGGGCTGTCCGCCGGGGTGGCGCCGCCGATGACGATATGGTTGCCGCCGCCGGTGCCCGTGTGGCGGCCGTCAACCATGAATTTTTCCGTTCCCAGGCGCGTCTGGCGGGCTTCTTCGTACAGTTCGGTGGTGCGGTCCACCAATTCTTCCCAATTGTGCATGGGTTGAATGTTCACTTCGATCACGCCGGGGTCGGGTGTGATTTTGAGGCTGTCCAGCCTGGAATCATCGGGCGGGGTATAGCCTTCGATGAGCACCGGCCATTGCAGTTTGCCGGCGGTTTGCTCGATGGCGGCCACCAGCTCGAGATACCCTTCCAGGGAAGAGACGGGCGGCATGAAGACGTAAAGCCGCCCTTGCCGGGGCTGCACGCACAAGGCCGTGCGGACCACCCAGGCGGCCGACTCTCCGGCCACCGGTGCCGGGTCGTCGAACGGTTCCGGCTGGGTGCGCAAACCTGCGCTGACGATTTCATCGGGTTCGCCTTTGATGGCCTGCTGGGAACTGTGCGGGTCCGGCAGCGGGTCCCGTTCAGCCATCGGATCCAGCGGGGGATCGTGGCGGAAGTCTTTTTCGGAGACCCATGGCAGTGATTCCAGGGGCAGACGCAGCCCGGCCGGGGAGTCGCCGGGCAGCAGAAACATATGCTCGCGCCGAAACGGCCAGGGCCCGCTTTTCCATGAGCCGTGCTGCAGGGGCAGGACATATCCCACCACTGCCCCCAGCCCCCGCTGGTAGGTGGACACCATGCGCGCCCTGGCTTCCGCGTCGTCCAGTTTGGGGTCCGTGGGGTCCACGTTGACCGGCAGCTGCTGCTCCTTGTAGAGATAGTAATAAATGTCCTCGTAGCTTTCGTGGATATAGCGCCGGCTGACCCGGAGGGCATCGGCCAGCGTTTCGATAAAGGTTTTGGCTTCGGCGGCGCCCATACCGTAATCTTTCGAGACGTTGGCAATCCAGCGGTCGTCACGCCAGACGGGCGTTCCGTCCTTTCGCCAGTAACAGCCCAGCGCCCAGCGCGGCAGGGATTCGCCCGGATACCACTTGCCCTGGCCGTAGTGCAGCAGTCCGCCGGGCGCCCATTTGTCGCGCAGCCGCTTGATCAGGGTTTCGGCCAGATCCTGTTTCTCCTGTCCCAACGCCTCGGTATTCCACTGGGCGCCTTCCATGTCGTCGATGGAGACAAATGTGGGTTCGCCGCCCATGGTCAGGCGAACGTCACCTGCTTCGAGTGCCTGGTCCACCTGCCGGCCGGCTGTGACGATGGATTCCCACACCGGCTCCGGGTAGGGCTTTGTGGAGCGCGGGGCTTCGAGGATTCGGCGCACGCTCATGGTGTGGCTGAAATCCACTTCGCATGGATCCAGGGCGCCGGTGATTGGCGCTGCGCTCTGGGGTGCCGGTGAACAGGCCAGGGGGATGTGGCCTTCGCCGGCAAACAGGCCGGAGGTGGGGTCCATGCCCACCCACCCTGCGCCGGGGATAAAGACCTCCGCCCAGGCATGCAGGTCGGTGAAGTCGGCTTCCGGGCCCGATGGCCCGTCCAGGGATTTGACGTCCGTGGTCAGCTGGATCAGGTATCCTGAAACAAACCGTGCCGCCAGACCCAGGTGGCGCAGGATGTTCACCAGCAGCCAGGCCGTGTCGCGACAGGAGCCTTTGCCCCGGGTCAGGGTCTGTTCGCAGCTTTGCACGTTGGGTTCCATGCGGATGATGTAGTGGATGTCCCGGCTCAGTTTCAGGTTCAGGTCCACCAGAAAGTCGATGGTCTGTTTCGGACTGCAGTCGATCCCGGCCAGGAAGGCCTTGAGTTTTTCACCGGCGGGCTGCCTGGCTTGATAGGGCCCCAGGTCCGCCTTGAGATCCGGCTCATAGGTGAAGGGGAAGGATCTGGCATCGGGCTCCAGGAAAAAATCGAAGGGGTTGATGATGATCATGTCCGCCACCAGGTCCACCTCCACGAGGAACTCGGTGGTTTTTTCCGGAAACACCAGCCGTCCCAGGTAGTTGCTGAAAGGGTCCTGATGCCAGTTGAGGAAGTGGGTCTTTGGCGTCACCGTCATGGAGTAGCTCAATATGGGCGTACGGCAATGGGGTGCCGGCCGCAGCCGGACGACCTGCGGGGACAGGGAGATGCGTCGGTCATAGCGGTACGAGGTTTTATGGTTCAGGGCGACATGGATTCCCATGGGTGTTCCTTTCTTCCGGCAGCCGGCGTGCATGGACCCCGGTTCACGCTTGAAAGTGTTGTGAAAGCCAATCTACTGTTCGTTGGAACTGGCGGCGATCATGGGTTTCAGGTTGAAGAATGTCACGCCCATGGCTTCGTCCACCTGATTGAAGCGGGTCTGCAGCCGGTCCAGGTATTCGTGCATGCCCTGGTGCATCACATCCTGGATGTCACTGTAGTCCAGGTCGGCTTTAAGGCGGCCCAGCCGCTTTTCCGCATCGGTGTTGACGGTGTCCGGGGCGGATCCGGTGATGCGGTGCAGGGAGATCAGGGATTTGTTTATGCAGTGCCGGATAGAGCGCGGGAAATCCGCATCGAAAATCAGAAAGCTGGCAACCTGGCGGGGGGTGATCTGGTGGTGCTGCTTGCGGAACATTTCAAATGCACTGGCCGATTTCAGCACGGCCGACCACTGGATATTGTCGATGGGTGAGTTTACGTAGTCCGCCTGCGGCAGCAGCATGAAGTACTTTACATCCAGCATGCGCGAGGTTTTATCTGCCCGCTCCATCATCATGCCGATGCGTGCAAAGTTCCAGGCCTCGCCGTGGCTCATGGTGGAATCGAGTAATCCGGTGAACAAGTGGCTGCGCATCTGAATGATTTTGAAAAAGCGGTGCGGCTCTTCCAGGGCAAAATCAGTGCTGTTGCCATTGGCCAGCTCCAGGTAGAAATTGTTCAGATGCTCCCACATTTCCGAAGAGATGATTTCCCGGATGGAACGTCCGTTTTCGCGGGCCGCGGCCAGGCAGGTGATAATGGCGTTGGGGTATTCGCGGTCAAAGGTCAGAAAGCGGATGACCGCTTCCCGGGTATAGTCCGGATAGGCTTTTTCGAACAACGCCTGATCGCCGGTGGTCATGACCACCGGCTCCCAGTGCTTGCCCTTTTCCGAGGGCATGTCCAGCAGCAGGTTCAGATTGACGCTGATGAAGCGGGCCACGTTTTCCGCCCGTTCAATATATCGGCACATCCAGTAAATTGAGTTGGCCACTCGGCTGAGCATCGGTATTTCTCCTCTGTTTCAATTGGCATGCAACACCCAGGTGTCTTTGCTTCCGCCGCCCTGGGATGAATTGACGACCAGGGACCCTTTGGTCAGGGCCACCCGGGTCAGCCCGCCGGGCTGTACGTAGATATCACGGCCAAAAAGGATGTAGGGCCGCAGGTCCACGTGACGTCCCTCGATACGATTGTTGACAATGGTGGGGACCCGGGACAGGGAAATGGTGGGCTGGGCCATATAATTACGGGGTTCGGCCTTGATTTTATCGGCAAAAGCCGCCCGCTGCGCATCGGTGGCGTGGGGTCCCACCAGCATGCCGTATCCTCCGGATTCGTTTGCCGCCTTGACCACCAGCTGGTCCAAATGGTCCAGCACATAGGCGCGGTCTTTGTCATCGCGGCAGATGTAGGTGGGTACGTTGGGCAAAATGGCGTCTTCTCCAGTGTAGTATTTGATGATTTTGGGCACGTAGGCGTAAATCACCTTGTCGTCGGCAATGCCGGTGCCCGGTGCATTGGCCATGGCAATCCGGCCCGCCTTGTAGACGCCGATGAGTCCCTTGACTCCCAGCAGCGAGTCGGGTCGGAAGACTTCCGGATCGATGAAATCATCGTCGATGCGCCGGTAGAGCACGTCCACCCGCTTGAGCCCCTTGGTGGTCAGCATATGGACGAATCCGTCCGATACGACCAGATCCCGGCCCTCCACCAGTTCCACACCCATTTGCTGGGAGAGAAAGGAGTGCTCGAAATAGGCGCTGTTGTAGATTCCCGGCGTCAGTACACCGATGGTGGGCGTCTGGGAGTGTTGCGGGGCAAGAAATTCGAGGGTTTCCAGAAGTTTGCTGGGGTAGTCATCTACCGGCCGCACCCTGGAGGCTTCGAACACCTGGGGAAAGGTGCGCTTGAGGACCTGGCGATTCTCCAGGACGTAGGAGACACCGGACGGGCAGCGCAGGTTGTCTTCGAGTACAAAAAAACGCCCGTCCCTGTCGCGCACCAGATCAGTGCCGGTTACATGGCACCAGATGCGTTTTGGCGGCGTGAATCCCTCACATTCTTTGCGGTAGGTTCGGCTGCTCAGGATCAGGTCCTGCGGGACCACTTTATCCTTCAGGATTTTTTTGTCATTGTAAATGTCCTGAACAAATTCGTTGAGGGCGTGAATGCGCTGTTTCAATCCGTTTTCGATTTGCTGCCAGCTGTCTTTCTCGACGATCCGGGGGATGATGTCGAAGGGGAATATCTTTTCCGTGCCTTCATCACGGCCGTAGACATTGAAGGTGATGCCCATCTTCAACAGCATCGCCTCGGCCGCCTTCTGGCGCATGGCAAGGTCTCCGTCGGGCAGTGATTCGATTTTGTCCACCAGCAACCGGGCGCCCGGCCGGGGCTGTCCGTTTGCCTCGATCAGCTCGTCGAAAAAATCTCCTGGGTCATACGATCCGAATGTCTCCATGGAACCATTCTCTCCGCATTAGAGTTATCTGTTTGTGATGGGAATGATAATCACTACCAGTAATATGCCATCTTCTCGTATTTGAGTCAATAAAGGCAAGGCCGGGGCGCATTATTTGGCGGTTCATCCCGGACATGCCATTTAGAGGCCATCTTCGGGCTTGGGGATTCCGGCCATGCAGGGTACGTTCACCTGGCACAGCCCGCAGGCCGCGATATCGATGCCGTAAGCCGTCTTCAAATAATCCGGCATTTTCTTTTCGGTGTACTGCATGCAGCGCTGCTTGTCGTGGCCTGCCGTGCTTATGGCGTTGGCCGGGCACCGCGGGATGCATTTGCCACACGTGCCGTGGGAAAAGTGCAGGCAGTAGGCCCGGTGGTTGTCGTAGGGCCTGGGGGGCGGGGCAATGCGGATGCGGGCCACGACGGACCCGGTGCGCATGGCTTTGCCAAGCGGTGTAATGAGGCCGTCGCAAAGGCCGAAGGTCCCCAGTCCGCAGGCATGGGCGGCGTGTCGTTCCGACCAGTTGGAACAGGGAGCATAGGGGCCCTGGTCTGAACGCTTCCAGAAGTCTGCCAGCAAGGGGGCCACCGCCTGGATGCCGGCTTCGGCCAGGACGGACACCACGTGTTGCCGAAGGGCGATGTTGAAGCCTTCGCCGTGGAGCTTCACCCGCGCCCAGCGTTGGGACGGTTTTGACTTCTGCCCGGCCTGCTCATTCCGCGTTGCTGCTGTGGAGGGCAGAATCCAGCTGATTACGGTCAGGTCCTCGGCTGCTGCCGGGGGAGAATCCGGAAAAGTCCGTCTGTGGATTTCTGCCGGTGTGAGGTAAAATGGTCCGATATGGGCGACATATTCATCATAGAGCGGATCAGCGCCCGAGCTGAATCCCACCATCGGGGCGTCGAAGGCCGGTTCGTCCATTTCCGGACCCAACCGGTTCAGCGCCGATTGTGCCACGAAGGTTTTGATGTGCGTTTCGATCCATCGGGCCGGGTTGTCATTCAAGGTCATGGGTTCTTCCTTTATTCAATGATTCAATATTAAAACCGGGTCCTGGCGGCCGGACCCACAAGATCAGTTGTGAGTTTCGCGTTGTGAGTGATGAGTTGTGGAATTCTGTCTATATATAAGATCAGGCCCGCGCGCATCTTAAACCGCGATTTGTTTCTCAAAACTGATCGCCCGCAGCTTTTTGTACATCTCCCCGGGCATCGGCGGCCATGGCCCTTGAAATCAACCATACGCGCCGGGATGGGGTTTGACAAGTTCCCGGTATAGTTCGTTTTGGCGATACAGGGTGAGGGGCTTTCCGGAAGCCACAATCGTGCCTTCGCGCATCAGGACGACCTGATCCATTTTTTGCAGGGCTTCGGAGCGGTGGGTGATCATGACCACCGTCCTGCCGGCGGCACATTCCAGTATTGCGTCCATCATGGAAACGGCCGTCTGACTGTCCAGGCCCTCCGTGGGTTCGTCAAAGACCCATACCGGTGCATCACTTAACAGCGCCCTGGCAATGGCCAGCCGTTTGGCCTGTCCACCCGAGAGAAGCCGGCCGGCTTCTCCTACCCAGGTGTCCAGCCCTTCGGGCAAGTCATCGAGAAAGGGGCCGAGCATGACCGTTTCCATCACCCGGGCCATTTCATCTGTTCCGGCCCGGGGATTGGCAATGGCCAGGTTGTCCCGCAGGGTGCCGTTGAAAATATGGGCGTGCTGATCGATGATGCAGATGCCCATCCGAAGATCTGCTTCGGCCAGGTCCGCCAGGGGGTGATTGCCGACTCGAATGATCCCCCTGTCCGGATCTTCAAAACGGGCCAGCAAGTAGAGCAAAGTCGATTTGCCGGCCCCGGTGGGCCCCATGACGGCGACGCGGCTTGCCTGCGGGACAGTCCAGTTGATATTGATCAGGGCCGGCCGATCGGTACCGGCGTATTGGAAATGGACCCCATGGAATGTGATGCTGCCATCGCTGCGGCGGGTTGGGGACCGGTCGGGAAAGGATACGGCCGGCTGGACACGGGTAACGTTGAGAAGCCGTGCCGCCGCTTTCCGGGTTCGGCCCAGGAACTGGTAAGCCGTGGGAAGCGCGGCCACGACCTCGAAGCTGGCCATGACCGTCAGAACGAGAAGGGCCAGCAAAGGACCGGAAAGGCGGCCAGCCCGTGAGGCTTCGACACCGATGGCCAGGGTGGCAATGACGGCTGTTCCCGCGGTGAAACTGGTCAATGCGGAGGTCAAACCGGCGACGCTGCTGATTTTATCCTGGCTGTGCACCAGTTCCTGGTGCAATCGTTGAATGCGCTCCAGGTATCGCGGCTCCGCCTCGCAGGTCAGCAGGGCGGCCAGGCCGTGAATGCCGTCCACCAGAGCTGTGCGCAGCCGGGCCGTTTGCGTAGTGAGCCGCCGGGCATCGGTCCGGGCCAGCGTATGGGCCAGTATGGGGACCCCTGCGCCGGCGATGACCAGCATACCGGCACTGGTCGCGGCGATGAGCGGATGAAAGCAGGCCATAAACCCCACCAGCAGTGCCGTGGCGGCTGCCGCGACGACGGTGGGCGACAGCACGCGCAGGTAAAGATTGTCCAGGGTGTCGATATCGGTGGTGATCCGGCTGAGCAGGTCGCCCGAGTGTCGGCCGCCCAACCGTGCCGGCGATAACGGCTCTATGCGGCGGTAGCACCAGGTGCGCAGGGTTTCGAGAATGCGAAAGGTGGCGTCGTGGCAGATGATTCTTTCCCCATAGCGTGCCGCTGTGCGTGTCATGGCAAAAAGGCGCACACCGATGCTGGGCAGAAAAAAGTTGAATGCCTTGGCGGTGGAAATATCCAGGCCTGCGAAAGCCGCCGCTGCCAAAAACCATCCGGAAAGCGACAGCAGCCCCACGGCGGCCAGAGTGGCCAGCAGGGCCAGGGCCGATCCCAGGGCCATTGCCACCCAGTGGTGGCGGAGCATGGCGATAAACGGCAGTAAAAGCGTTTTCGGCTTGTTTGAATGGTCCATTGCGGAGTTCATCGGTTTCCTCCATCCAGCTCAATTTCGGGGAAGCAGGTCCGGCCGGGTCTGCTGCAATTCGTCCAGTGTCCCCTGGGCCACCAGTTCTCCCTCCCGGAGTACCAGGATGCGCTCGGCCAGTGAGAGCGCCGCGGCACGATGGGTGGCGATGATCATGATGCAGTCAATATGCCAGGATTGCAAGTCGGCGATAATAGCCGCCTCGGTGCCCTTGTCCAGGCTGGCCGTGGGCTCGTCGAGCAACAGGATGGGCGCCTGCCGGACCAGGGCCCTGGCGATAGCCACGCGCTGGGCCTGGCCGGCGGAGAGACCCAGGCCCTGTTCTCCCACAAGGGAGTCGAGGCCGTCGGGCCGCTGATCCGCAAAAGCGGCAACGCCGGCCATACGCGCCGCCGCCTCGACCCGCGAATGGCTGGCCCCGGGACACGCCATATGAATGTTTTCTCTTATGGTGCCGGTAAACAGCATAGGCGTCTGACCCACCCAGGCGCAGTGGTGGCGGAGTGCAAGCGCGGACGAAGGGTCCATGGGGATGTGGTCGATGAGAATCTGTCCGTTTGCAGGCGAAGTAAACCCGAGCAGTAAATGAATCAGGCTGCTTTTGCCTGACCCGCTCTGGCCCACCACGGCAATTCGCTCGCCGCGACGGATTTGTAAATTAAGGTCGCACAAGGCCCTTTTGCGGCTCTGGTCATAGCGCAGCGATACGTTTTCAAAGCGGATGAGCCGAGGCGCTTTGATGGCGACGTTTTGCGCTGGCGACGCATCCTTTTGGATTTGCCGGAGCGTTTTGAGAATTTCTTCCGCCGCGCCCACAGCGTCGGCCCTGGCGTGGTAGTGGCTTCCCAACTCCCTCAAGGGCAGAAAAAAGTCGGGTGCAAGCAAAAGAATAAAAAAACCCGAAGCAAAACTGATGGGTTTGCCGTAGGCGCCGAATTCGATATAGCCAAGGAAGTACATGCCTAAATAAACCGCCGCCAAAGCAATGGCGATGGCGGAAAAAAACTCGAGCACCGCCGAAGATAGGAACGCAACCCGCAGCACCGCCATGGTTTGCCTGCGGTATTGTCTGGAAACGTGTTCGACCTGTTGCGCCTGATCTTTGCTGCGCCCAAAGAGCTTCAGCGTGCTCAATCCCCGGATTACGTCGAGAAAATGGGCGCTCATACGGGCAAGGGCTTGAAAGTGGCGCTGGCTGATGCTTTCGGCTCCCATGCCGACCAGGATCATGAAGAGGGGGATCAGCGGGGCGGTTACCAGCAGAATCCCTCCGGCGGCCCAGCTGATGGGAAAGACAAAGGCCAAAATGACCAGGGGAAGAAGCGCGGCCAGGGCCATTTGGGGAAGGTAGTGGGCCACGAAATCGTGAATTGCCTCCACCTGATCCAATACCGTGCTCACCAGGCTGCCGGCCTGCAGGCGGCTGATGGCCACAGGACCGCAGGCCACCAGGTGCGCCATCATATCTTTTCTGATTTGCCCGCGTACGGCCGCCCCGGCCCGGAATCCGGCCTGTTGGCGGCACCAGACGAGCCCGGCCCGGACAAGCACCAATCCCAACAGCATGGCATAGACGGGCATCATGCGTCCCACCGGAACGGTCTGCATGAAGGCCTCATGAACCACACGCGCCAGCAGGCGGGCCTGGGCCACCAGCAGGAGGCCGCTGAAAAGTCCTGCCGCCAGCGTCAGTATGATCCAGTTCCAGGCCGGCCGGCTTTGCGCCCAGAGCCAGCGTCGGGCGGGTTGGTTTGTTTTTACTTCGGGTGTCCGCATCAAAGGATTCGTTTCGTGATTGGCGATTTATTGTCATTTGACATGCCGAAGTTCCCATATTAGATTCACAATTGACGTGAAGGAAACCGTCATCGTCAATGCCCGGCATACTGAATCGGCATGTCCGCCGCCACCTTTGCCCATGCTCGAGCATTTTTGGCGGTTCCTGATATTCAGATACCATATTATCGGGTTTTAAAGAACCATGTGTGGCCAAAGTCAAGCCGCCCTGTCGGGCAGCGGGAACCCGCGCCATTGACCCCCATCGCAAGGAGCACTGTTTATGCTGCCCACCGAAGGATTCGTGGAACTGTCGCGTTGGCAGTTCGCACTGACCACCATGTACCATTTTATTTTCGTCCCCCTGACCCTGGGGCTCTCCTGGATCCTGTTTATTATGGAATCCGTCTACGTGATGACCGGCAAGGCGATTTACAAGGACATGACCCGCTTCTGGGGCAAACTGTTCGGCATCAACTTCGCTTTGGGGGTCACCACCGGATTGACCCAGGAGTTCCAGTTCGGCCTGAACTGGTCGTACTACTCCCATTACGTGGGGGACATTTTCGGCGCTCCCCTGGCCATCGAGGGATTGATGGCGTTTTTCCTTGAATCCACTTTTGTGGGGCTGTTTTTCTTCGGCTGGGACCGCATGAAAAAGCAGACCCACCTGCTGGTGACCTTTCTTGTCGCCCTGGGCTCCAACCTGTCGGCCCTCTGGATTCTGGTGGCCAACGGATGGATGTCTTTTCCTGTGGGGGCGGCGTTTAACTTTGAAACCATGCGAATGGAACTGACCAGCTTTTACGATCTGTTTTTCAACCCGGTGGCCCAGGTCAAGTTCGTCCACACTGTCGGGGCCGGATACGTCACCGCCACCATGTTCGTGCTGGCCGTCAGTTCCTACTACATCCTGCGCGGAAGGGACCTGGCCTTTGCGCGCCGCTCATTTGCCGTGGCTGTCGGGTTCGGCCTGGCATCCATTCTTTCGGTTATTGTGCTGGGAGATGAAAGCGGGTTCATCACCGGTCAGGTGCAGAAGGTCAAGCTGGCCGCCATGGAGGCCGAATGGGAAACCCACCCTGCGCCCAGCAGCTTCACCCTCTTCGGCATTCCCGACCAGGAGCAGCAACGCACCATAGGAAAAATCAGCATCCCGTGGGTGGGCGGCATCATCATCACGCGCTCTCTGAATCGGCAGGTGACCGGTGTCAAGGATCTGATCGCCCACAGCCGGGCCCGCATTGAAAACGGCGTGACGGCCTACGGTTTTCTTGAGAAAATTCGCAGCGGGGACCGGTCTGCGTCCACCATAGCGCAGTTCAACGCCGTGAAGGATGATCTTGGGTATGGGCTCCTGCTCAAACGCTATACCCCGAAGGTGGTGGATGCCACCGACGAACAGATCGACCGTGCCGCCAGGGACACCATCCCCAACGTGGGGGCCATGTTCTGGAGCTTCCGAATCATGGTGGGGCTCGGGTTCTGGATGCTCGGCCTGATCGCCTTGAGTTTTTATTACTGCGCCCGGAGGCTGTTTCATAAAAAGCGCTGGCTGCTCTGGCTGCTGGTGTTTAATCTGCCGGTGCCGTGGATCGCGGCTGAACTGGGCTGGTTCGTGTCCGAGTATGGCCGCCAGCCATGGACCATCGGCGAGGTGCTGCCCACATTTCTGTCTTCCTCCACGTTGAGCATGGGCGACATTATCGGCAGTATCATCGGTATAACCCTTATCTATACGGTCCTTTTGGCCGTGGAGGTTTTCCTGATGGTCAAATTTATCCGCATCGGCCCCAGCAGCCTGCATACGGGACGGTACCATTTCGAAGACGCGGCGGCTTAGGAAGGAGAAACCACACCATGCTCTTTGATTATTTCACCTTGAAAATCATTTGGTGGGCGTTCGTTTGTGTCCTGCTCATCGGATTTGCCGTAATGGACGGTTTTGATATGGGAGTCGGCGCCTTGCTGCCGTTTATCGCCCGTAAAGACGAGGAGCGCCGGGTGCTGATCAACGCCATCGGACCCACCTGGGAAGGCAACCAGGTCTGGTTCATCACTGCCGGTGGTGCTCTCTTTGCCGCCTGGCCCGTGGTGTATGCCGTCGCTTTTTCCGGGCTCTACTGGGCGCTGCTGCTGGTGCTCTTTGCCCTCTTTTTAAGGCCGGTGGGTTTTGACTACCGCAGCAAGGTGGACGATCCGCGCTGGCGCAATGCATGGGATTGGGGACTTTTCATCGGGGGCGCCGTGCCGGCGCTGGTGTTCGGCGTGGCCTTTGGCAACCTGCTTCAAGGTGTGCCTTTTGAAATGGATGACTTCATGCGTTCGACCTATTCGGGCAGCTTCTGGCAGTTGCTCAACCCCTTTGCCCTGCTGGCCGGTGTGGTGAGCCTTTCCATGTTGACCATGCATGGCGCGGTGTTCATGCAGTTGCGTACGGAAGGGGGGCTCAATGAACGGGCCGCAAAAGCGGTGCGGATTTTCGGTCTGGTTTTTATTGCGGCGTTTGTCGTGGCGGGCATCTGGCAGTTCAAATTCATTGATGGCTACCGCATTGTCTCCATGCCGGATCCCGGCATGCTGTTGACGCCGCTGGGCAAGACCGTCGAGGTGGCCGCCGGTGCATGGCAGGACAATTTCGGCCGCTGGCCGCTGACCATCGCCGCTCCGGCGGCGGCTTTCATCGGCGCGATGCTGGCGTTGATCCTGTCGTCTGCCGGAAGGCCCGGTTCTGCATTCATCTTCAGCGGGGTTTGCCTGGCGGGTGTGATCATGACTGCCGCCATCGCCATGTTTCCCTTTGTCATGCCGTCCAGCACAGTGCCCGATGTGAGCCTGACGGCCTATGACGCGGTATCCAGCCACAAGACCCTCAATGTCATGTTTATTGCCGTAGTGGTATTGCTGCCCATCGTCCTGGTCTACACTTCATGGGTATACCGGGTCATGCGGGGCAAAATCACCGAAGAGAAGATTCGCCGGGAAACCCATTCGGCGTACTGATAAAACCGTCGTGGTCTGAAAGGAAATAATCAATGTGGTATTTTGCCTGGATTCTGGGCGTGCTGCTGGCGGCCGCCTTCGGCATCATCAATGTGATGTGGATGGAAACGGAGGAACTGCTAGGCACTGAGGACGGCAATTCCTGAAAGGATCTTGGGGGCGTGTATCCGGCGATTCATCGCCCGGACGGGCACCGGGTCGCCGGATATACGCCCCCGGATATGAAACATTTATAACATGCCGATGATTCTCAGACAGGCGGTGACATCGCTGTATTTGGCCGGGCGCGTCCAACTGTAAACCTTGGACGCTTTCATCGCCGGGTGGTTGTTCTTGAGAAGGTACAGTGCTTTGGCGACGTTTTTCCTGAGTGCCGGATCTGCTTTGGCACAGGCGGCTAAAGGCCATTCCGGATAGAGTCGGGTGCTGTGGACGAAGGGGAACCCGTCGTCTACTGAACCGATGACCTTGAAATCGCTCATGCTGATTTTGCCTTCGGCAGCCATTCGCTCGAGGGTGTCCGATCTCACCGTGCCGACGTCAACGCTGCCGTTTTTCACTGCCATGACAACATTGTCATGGGTTCCACCCTCTATAAATGCCTTGCAGTCTTTTTTGGGATCGATGCCGCTTTCCAAAAGCAGTCGCCAGGCCATTTGCGCTCCGCCGAAGGAGCTGTATTTTACACACATGAATTTTTTGCCCCGGATACTATCCAGGTCATTGATATTACTGTTGCTGCGGGCAAAAATGACGCCTCCGAACCGATCCAGGGCGGCGATGCTTTTCCGGTTGGACATGGTGACGATCGCTTTGAGGGCGTATTTTTCTTCGAATCGGGCATAAAAAGCCGAGTTGGCCAATAGGAAATCAATCTTGCGGTTTTTAAGCGCCGGCTCAATTTCAGTGAACTTCATTGGAAGAATCTGGACTTTTGTTTTAAGGCGATCGGACAGATACTCGGCAGTTGGCCCCCATTGTTCAATGGCCTTTTCGGCGCCGCGTTTTGCCAGGACACCAATGACGACTGTTGGTTCTGCCACTGCCGGCTGAATTCCCCACAACAGCGATAAAATCAATGTGCATGCGATCATTCCGTTCTTTAAAATTTTCATAATTTCAAATCCTTATTGTTTGTTTGAGTCTTCGATACGTTCTTAAAATACAAATCATCATAGCTGCACCTTGACAGGAAAAAGCAGGAGGTAATGCATTGCGGCGCCCATATAACTGTTCAAAACTGGGTCTGCGTCAGATTACTTGCAGGGCAGCTTCTCTTTGTGGTGCATAGCGGCAATCAAAAAGCAAATTTTATGCCCATTCGTATTCCCCGGCATAAACGTCTTTAATATCAGATTGATATGAAATCCGTCGCCGTTCGAGGGCACCGGTGTTGACAATAATTATTCACCAATGTGACTATTTGCGTCAAAAAAGCGGCAGCGCTTTAAAAAAAAGGGGGCGTGGTTTGATGTGAACACGGGGGGATCCCGAAGGAGGATGGGGCGAATAGACGGGTGCCGTTTGAATTCCTTCTCGAGGAATCTCCGGACGCTGGCGCGGGACCAGGTTTGAGGGTGTTCGAAATCCTTGTACAGGGCCATATCGCCAGGGTAAAAGTCCCGGGTTTTCAGGCCTGCCGAATCCGGGCTGTGCTGTGGAAGGTTGAAGACGGCCGTATTCAAAAAGTCGATCAGCGGGCTGTGCGTGGAGACAAAGCGCAGGGTTTTTTGTGCGGCGGCTTCATCTTCAGCCGGGGTGCCGAACAGCAGATACACATAGGCGGCAATTCCCGCTTCATACAAATTGTTCAAAACCCTGGAGGCAGTCTCCAACCGTATGCCTTTGTGCAGAGCGTCGAGCACTTTCTGGTCCCCTGACTCCAGGCCGAGTTTGAGCATCACACAGCCGGCTGCGGCCAGGTTCCGGCAAAATTCAGGCGCGTCCAGCGGCGCAGCGAAACGTGCGAACCCATACCATGGTGCGCCGGGGGGGTGGGCCGCCAATGACTTAAGCAGCGCCGGGGAGAGGGCGTTGTCCAGCAGATGAATCAGGCCCGGCTGCACGGCCCGCGTCAAGTCTTTCAACTGCTCTACGGCGATGGAATGGGCCAACGGCTTAAACCGATGCCCTTCGGCGCGTTCGGGGCAGAATGCACATCTGCGCCACCAGCAGCCATGGGAGGCGCTGAATGGCAGAATTGTGCCGGGTGCCAGGTAGGCCTCGTGTGCAAATGATGCGTAGTCGGGTCGGTATGGGCCGCCATCCGTCCCGATACCGGCGATTTCAAGAAGGGCCTGTTCGCCGGGGCCGGCGACCATCCGGTGCACCAGACTGCCGAAATCGACGGCCGCATTTCCATGATGATGCCATGATGTCACCAACCCGCCCCCGATGACGATTTTGGCTTCCGGCAGCTGCCGCCGGATTAAACCGATCAGCGCAAAGGCACTCAATGCCTGGGCCAGGTAATTGATGGAAAGCCCAACTACATCAGGGGCAAAGGCGCGGATCTCGGGTAGAAGGCAGTTTTGATAATAGCCGAAAAAAGGGTTTCGTTCCGGCGCCTGCGCGGAAGCCAGAAGGTCTGCGCTGCGTACGGGAGACAGGTTGCGGTCATGGTAATCCGCCAATCCAACGCGTATATTATCGTCTCTGCCGGCTGCGGACAGCAGATGGTTGATGTCGGCAATGGCTCTTTTATAGCGATCAAAATTGTCGAGGATTCGTGCCGACCGAAGATTGGCGATATGGCTGTCAAGGTGTCGTCGGGCGCGTTTTCCCCATGTGTCCCGGGGCTCGGCCAGACAATGAAGCAGATGGTGCAGGCCCCGGATGTTGGCGTCAATTACCTTGCATCGGACACCGTGGGCTTTCAGTGCCCCCGCCAATCGCGCGACCCCGGCCGGCGCTTCAGACGGTTTGGCCACTGGCGGGTGAAGCAGGGCTATGGAGATCTGGGCCATAGACGGCAATGGGGCTATTTGCTTTCAGGGGTTTTATAGGTGGACAGGGCGATAATGCAGCCCAGTTTCGGCCGCTTTCGTGTGCCGCCAACGATTTTGTCCACGTGGGCCGCGGTGGTGATATGGTCCTGGGTCAGCCATCGGATGACATCCGCTGCCACTTTATCGTTCAATCGCCCGAAACAGTTTGAAATATTCAGGGACTGGTTCTGGCGCCCCCGCACCAGGTAGAGGGTCTTTTTGTTGCCGTCCGTTCCGGAATCCCACAGCAGCCGGACCCGTTCCCCGTCTTTGAGTTTTTCCAGCGCAGTTTGTCGCTCACTGCCGTCCTTGTTGCTGTATTCGCACCCCACAGCCGGTGTTTTGAATGTCTGTACGAGGTTTTTCTTTCTGGGCTTGCAGACAATCTCCTTCAGGTCGACGCGTTCGCTTTTCGGCCGCCTGGAGGGGATCAGCAAGTGTTCAAGGGTATCGATCAGTCCCATCAGGGGGCTACCTCCTTTGACAATTAAGGGTTTCGGGTTGATTAGCACGCCCGAATGGGTATCTCAATAGCGTTTGTCACGGATTGGCATTGGGGGGAAGTTTGTTTCCGGTGAAAAGGGCATCCTGGTAGGAGCGCCGGGCAGGGGCGTGGCCGCTCACATAGGTGCGCAGGTAGTGCGGAATATCGCCCCGGCGAATGTAACTGTTGAAGTCCGAATCGATTTTTGCCCGGGAAAACGACCATTGCGCACCGGCTTCGACAAACAGGTCGAAAACACTGCACTCGCGCTGAAAGGCCAGAAGACTCAATGCCTCTTCATCGCCGTTTTCGTGCCGGGAGGTCAGATATCGATCAATATAGAGCATCAACAGGGCATAGGCCAAAGCAACCCCCATGAGTAGCAGGCTGGTCATGGTGCCGTCCCCTTGTCGGCAACGCCGATTCATTGAAATGAATTAAATTCATTATCTAAAATAAGATTATTTATGTCAATAGATTATTGTCTCTAAATATGGTTTAGATTGCCGCGAAAGCCGGGTTCTATCAATTAAGAGGGACGGGGATGAAATGATGCGTTTCTCCGACTAGAAACGCATCATTTCATCCCCGTCCCTCTTATTGTATAGCGGCAGATACCGGGGTTAATTTCTACTATTCCATTGGAATTGATGGGGAAAATCGCTGGCCCCCACATTGGCCGGCAGGGCCGTGTGGCACACGGCGCAGGCCGAGTATTCCTCGGGATCGGCGCCGGCATGTTTTTCCCTGAATTCCCCCAGATCGCCGCCTTCGGGCCGTGATGTGCCGTGGCAGGCCCGGCAACTGCCGATGGTTACATCGGCGTCCTGATATTGCTGCGCCTGGTCGTTGTCGGCGGCTTCCCGGGAGGGCACCATGGCATGCGGGCTCTGGTGGCAGCCGGCGCAGTAAAGGCTGCCGTGGCCGGTGGCATTGCGGTAAAGCGTGGCGCCGGTATCAACTTCCGCAACACCGCTGTGGCAGGTGATGCATCGGGGCTCGTTTACCCAGGGGATTTTTGTATCGTTTGAAATTTCAGCGGCCATATTGGCCATGGTGTCGTGGCAGGTGACGCAGTTGCCGTCGGACGCCGTATGGGCCAGGGAGCGGTTGCACCGGGTGGTATTTCCGGGATGACAGTCGTAGCAGGCGATGGGTTGGGAGCCCGGTGCGGTTCGATCGGCATGCGACCCGTGGATGGCTTCGGACAGATATAGGCCGGCACTGCCCCGACCAGAGGTGCCTAGCGCGGGACTGCCGTGGCAGCCGGCACATAGGATCGGTGCGTCGTTTTCCAGGTCGGTTCCGTGTTCGTCGTCATGGGCCTGCAGGATATCGGCAAAGGCCTCGGAGATCGACCCGCCCGGCGCATGACAGCGGCCGCAGTTGATTTCGTCCGATGTGGGGACCATGGCCCGGGTCTGCACCAGGGTGGTGCCGGCGGTGTTTTTTACGGTGATCTGGGCTACCTGGTAGGGATCTTTGGTGGTGGTGCCGTCTTTAACGGGCGTCACCGGAATACCGTCGGCCTGGAAATGGTCGCCGGCCGGCTGCATGCTGCCGGACAAACCGTTATGAATAAATTCATCCTGCAGATTCAAGCCATAATCGGGGACCGGTGCGTCCAGGGGAAACAGTGCCAGGACAGCCGGCGTCCAGAATTGGTCATAAAGCAATTTGTTCAGCGAAGTGGTGTTGTCCAAAATGGCGTAGGAGACCGTGATGCCGCTGGTCACCACCCGGGGCGGGTCGCCGCGCTCGATCACCTGGGCCCACAAGGTGTTGTAGGGCGGCAGGATGATCAACTGGTCATAGGTGGGGTTGAGGCAATGCATGCCCAGATCGTTCCAGGCCAGCACCACATAGTCGCCGCCGGGTGTACCGCCCCCGTCGTCTCCGTCCCCGTTTTCGTCTGTGCTGCTGCTGCCGTTTCCGCTGCATGCGGCCAATATCAAAAATACGGCTGCCGAAATGGCAGCCATTAACGCCAAGGTGTTCCTTTTGTGCGACCCATAACGGTATATCATCCGACGTTCTCCTGTGCTTTAGGACAAATCCATACAGTGATATGGATTTGACACACGGATGCGGCAATTAAAAGTAGGTAAAATCCACTATAGCTCTTTTTGACCTGTATGGTCAACTTTCTTAATAGACTGCCCATGAATGGATAAATGTCCGTCATCGCATGGGTTTGCGCATGTCGTCAGTTGGAAACGGCAGCCTGCCGGTTACTTGATCGATGGCGGCTTCGCAGCCATCCGGTTGATCAGGATCTTGTGGGTTTTGCCGAAATCCATGATCGCTTCGGGCCTGAATTCACCGGCCAGGTAGGATTCAAGGAATACGGGGGTATCCAGCATATGCAGAATGTAGGAGAGGTGTCCGGAGTAACCGGTGTCATCGAGCCGCTGAAGCTCACAGATCGTTTGATCGGCCATTTCCATGACCTGACGGCTCAGCAATGGCGGCCGGGTTTTGCCGCAGGTTTCAAGGGAGTAGATCCGCCGGCAGACAAACGGACGGTGGACGTAAATCATGCAGGCATTGTTTTTCATCAGAAAGGGACAGCGTGACGATTGCCCATTTTCCCGGCGCTTCATATCCCTGGCCAGGTTTTTTTGAACGCTTTTGCGCTGGGGCGCCGGCAGGTGGTTCACGGCGTCCCGGATAGCCAGGCCTTCAAGGGTGGTGATATGGATGCTGCCGGCGTCGCTGCAGCAGAAGGCACATCCTTTTTGACATGCGGCGCTTTCCCGGAATGGGGCGCTGCGGGATGCAAAAGCCTGGTAGGCCGGACCCAATTGATCTGTTTTGAGGATCATTATCCGCCCAGGTAGGCTTTTTTAACCTCGGGGTCGCTGAGCAGCGCCCCGGACTGGCCTTCAATGACGATTTCGCCGTTTTCGATGACATAGCCGCGGGTTGCGAACTTAAGGGCCAGGCGGGCATTTTGTTCCACCAGCAAGATGGTGGTGCCGGCCGCGTTGATCTCCTTCAAGGCGTCGAACATGGAGAGCATCAGCAAGGGAGCCAGCCCCATGGAGGGTTCGTCCAGCAGCATCATCTTGCGGCCGCTCATGTAAGCACGGCCCACGGCCAGCATCTGCTGCTCGCCGCCGCTCAAGGTCCCCGCCATCTGATATTCGCGTTCTTTGAGGCGGGGGAAAATGTCGAAGACCACATCCTTGTCGCGCTTGAAATTTTCTTTGTCCTTGCGGGCAAAAGTGGCCAGTTCCATATTTTCGGTCACCGTCAGGTTGCCGAACAGCCGCCGGCCTTCGGGTACATGCGAGATGCCCAACTGGCTCACCACTTTGTCCGGCGGGTATTGGAGCAGGTTCTGGTCCATGAAGGTCATTTTGGAACCGGGATCGGCGTCCAGCAGGCGGGAGATGGCGCGCAGGGTGGTGCTTTTTCCGGCGCCGTTGGCGCCGATAATGCAGACGATTTCGCCTTGATCGATATGGAAATTGAGGCCGTGCAACGCCTTGATCTTGCCATAGGAGACCTGCAGATTTTCAACGGACAATTGCATCAGTGGATATCCTCCTTGCCCAGGTATGCTTCGATGACCTTGGGGTTGTTCTGAATCTCATCGGGGGTGCCCTCGGCGATGACCTCGCCGAAAACCAGGGTTTGAATGCGCTGACACAACTCCATGACGAATTTGAGGCGGTGCTCGATGAGGAAGATGGCGACGCCGAAATCGCGGTGCACCTGGCGGATGATGGCGATCATCTGGACCAGCTCCTCGGGGGTCATACCGGCCGTGGGCTCGTCCAGGAACAACACTTTGGGATGGGTGGCCATGGCGCGGGCCATCTCCACCCGGCGCTGGGCGCCATAGGGTAAATTGCCGACGATCCAGTCGCCGTATTTGGCCACATCGAACATCTCCATCAGACGCAGGGTGTTTTCTTCCACTTGACGCTCTTCGGCATTGCGGCGCGGTGTGCCGAACAGGGCGCCCACCAGTCCATAGGTCAATTGGGAGTAGTGCGCCATCTTGACATGCTCCATGACCGTCATGTGGCGCCAGAGCAGCAAGTTCTGAAATGTGCGTCCCAGACCGCTGGCGGCGATTTCATGGGGCTGGCGTCCGAGAAGACTGCGGCCCTCCAGTTCCACCGTACCCTCGGTGGGGGTATGGATGCCGGTAATCAAATTGAAGATGGTGGTTTTGCCGGCGCCGTTGGGGCCGATCAGGCCGCGGATCTCCCCTGGTTCTATGGACAGGTTGAAATTGTGCACGGCCCTGAGTCCGCCAAAATAGTGGGTCATGTCGGCTACCCGGAGTAGGGGCATGGTGTCGTCTCCTTAATCCTTATCCAGCTTGGGCTGCAGAATTTTCTTGATATCGAACTCCCGAAAGGCGATCAGGCCGGTGGGCCGGTAGATCATGACCAGGATCAGGATCAGGGGAATTACGATCCACTTGTAGATTTCCAGGGGTCGCAGCATTTCGCTGATCAGGTTGATGCTCACGGCACCGAAGATGGAGCCCACCACCGAGTTGAGCCCGCCGAAGTAGACCATGGCCAGAATTTCCGCCAGGCGCTGGATGCCGAAGGTGCCGGGATTGATAAAACGCATCACATGGGCAAAGAGGCCGCCGGCCACACCGGCCCAGAAGGCTCCCAGCAGAAAGGCCACCATCTTGGTTTTGCGGGTGTTGACAGTCATGGCATCGGCAGCGATTTCGTTGTCTCTTACGGCATTGAGGGCCTTGCCGTAAATCGAACGCACGAAATTGTTGATCACCCACACGCAGATCACCATCCAGACGAAAACCACCGGCAGGGTGGACCAGTTGGGCTGGCTGCCCATGCCCCTCGGCCCGCCGATCCACTCCATGTTTTCAACGAAGCTCTTGACGATGAACATGAACGCCAGGGAGATGATGGCCAGGTAATCCCCCCGGGTGCGAAACGAGGGAATGGCCACGATGAGGGCGCCGGCTGAAGCCACGAAACCGCCGATAATCAGGGCCAGGGGGAAAAACCAGGGCCCCAGCGCCGGCGGCATCAGGGCTTCGCCGAACATACGGTCATTGGTGAAAAAGAGCAGGGTGATGGTGGATGCCGCATAGGCGCCCAGGGCCATGAACCCCGGGTGCGAGCAGGAAAATTCTCCCATATAGCCGTTGATCAGGTTGATGCTGAGGGTCAGCATAACGGCGATCATGGTGAGCTTGATCACCAGTTCGCGGTAATCGCTCAGGTCGGCCCAAAAGTGCAGGGCCAGGTAGAGCAGCCCCAGATGAATCAAGCCGGAGAGCCACAAGGGCAGGCGGCTGAGCTGGGCGGCCAATGCATTGGTTATTTTCCGGGTGGCAAGGGTCACCGCGGCGATGGGAAGCAGGTAGACCAGGATATCGTATGCCAGGGCGCTGGGAATCAGGGTCGGCTGTTTGAACATGATCAGGCAGCCGAAGAGTACGGGCAGTTTGGGCAGATACAGCTGGTATGACAATGGATCTCCCCACATGGTTTCGATGAGAACCGTACATAATATACCCGCCAGCCAGCCCAGGGCAGGCACCTGGGAGAAAGCGGCGCGGATACGGGATATTCTGGAAGGCAGGGCGTCGGCCTGCAGATCAATGGCTTCCATGGTCATCCTTCTTGTTGGTATTTTGATGGTCATTTTTCATGGGGGCGATTCGCTTCATTACAGTCTCAACTGGGTGCTGTGCGCTGTACCGAAAAATCCATGCGGCCGGAAGGTCAAAATCAGCAAAATGATCGAGTAGGCAATCAGGTCGCGCAGGGTGGACGGAAAAATCATGGGTACGAAGATTTCGATGAATCCCAGCAGGAACCCGGCCAGCGCCGCGCCAAGGATCGAGCCGCGGCCCCCCAAAATGGCCGCAACGAAGGCTTTCCATCCCAGAAGGACCCCCATGTAGGGGTCGAGCACCGGGTAGGCCAGTCCGTACAGGATACCGGCTGCCGCCGCCAGCGCCGATCCCAGGGCAAAGGTCAGCGGCGCGATCATGTTCAGCGAAACCCCCATCAGGGGAACCACCTGGAAATCGAACGACATGGCGCGCATGGCCATGCCGTAACGTGTTTTCTGAATGAATTGGTGCAGGGCGAACATGAGCAGCAGGGAGACCACCACGATGAGGATTTTTTTGTTGGTGACGAAAACGCCGCCCAGATCGTAGGTGGCAGACTGGATCAATTCGGGAAAACTCAGACGGCGGGCACCCAGAACGGCCAGGTTGCCGGTTTCCAGGATGATACCGATCATCAAACCGGTAATGGCGGCCGACGCCCGGGGTGCATCGCGCAGGGGCCGGTATCCGATGCGTTCGATCAAAATACCCAGAAAGGAGGTCAGGATCATGGAGATGACGATGGTCAGGGCAAGCATCACCCAACCAGGCAGGGCCAGGCCTACGGATGCTGCCAGGACAAGCAAAAGGGTGGCAATGCCGTATCCGATATATGAACCCGTCATGAATATATCGCCGTGGGCGAAGTTGAACAGCATCATGATGCTGTAAACCATGGAGTACCCCAGTGCGATGAGGGCGTAGAAGCTGCCCCATTGCAGGGCGTTGACGACGTTTTGCAGAAAAAAGTCCATGGATGTGCTCCCGGTTGCAATAGAGCAGGGGCAGGGCGCTCGGCTTCGACCGCCCTGCCCCTGATTTTATGGGTCTATCATGACCGGTCGCCTGTCAGCAGGCGCCGGCGCATTTCCCGTCGTTTACGGGCAAACGGATTTGAAGAATTCGTACTCGCCCTGATCGTTGATGCGCACGATGACCGCGCATTTGATGGGGTCGCCGTCTTCCGTGAAGGTCATTTTACCGGTGATGCCGTCAAAGTTTTTGATCTTGGCAAGGGCGTCACGGACGGCTTTGCGGTCCGTTTTGATTTTGCCGGTGATTTTTCCCGCATCCTGGATGGCCTGCTGTACCAGCCTTAGAGAATCCCAGGTCAGAGCGGCGACATCATCGGGCACATAGCCGTATTTGGCTTTATAGCGATCAATGAAAACCTTGGTGGCACCCTTGGCGCCGGCGGCCGCATAATGGGTGCTGAAAAAGAGGCCGTAGCAGTCCTTGCCGCACAGGGCCACGGTTTCGGCGGAACCCCAGCTGTCACTGCCCACGATGGGTTTTTTCCATCCCAGTTCGTGGGCCTGCTTTACGATGAGGGCCACTTCATTGTAGTACTGCGGGGTAAAGAAGAATTCGGCGCCCGAGTTGATGATCTTGGTCAGCTGGGAGCTGAAGTCCGCATCTTTGGTGGTAAAACTTTCATAGGCCACCACGGATCCGGGGCCATTGATCTTTTCCCAGGCACTTTTAAAAACTTCGGCCAACCCTTTGGGGTAATCGCTGGCCACGTCGAACAGAACGGCCGCTTTGGTGAAGCCAAATTGTTCCTTGACGAAGTTGGCCACCACCGGTCCCTGGAACGGGTCGAGGAAACAGCCGCGGAACACGTAGGGGCGATCCTTGGTGGTGTTGGGGTTGGTGGACCAGGGGCTGATCATGGGGGTTTCATAGTTATTGGCCACGCCGCCGGCCGGTATGGCCTGACTGGATGCCTGGGGCCCCACGATGGCGATGACTTCGTCTTCGGTAATCATCTTGGTATTGGCCTTGACGGCCGATTCAGCCTTGGATTCGTTGTCTTCGATGATGACTTCGACTTTGTATTTCTTACCGCCGACATCGAGGCCGCCGGCTTTTTCGATGTCCTCGAGCCACATTTGGGCGGCATACTTGGAGCCTTCACCCACTTTGGGGATATCTCCGGTGATGGGGGCATTCAAACCGACCTTGATCACTGCCTCGCGGCTGCGGCTCCAGGAACTGGTGGTAAAAGCCAACGTCAGAGCAATTACGATAGCCAAACATGTGGTAAGTCTACGCATCTCTCCCTCCTCTATATTGATTGTTTTTTAGCCTTACTCCGGCGGGGGGCAAGACCTGCAAAGGCCGCCGGGCTCATTCCTGAGTCTAAAGATCCCACCCTGTTACCACGCCCCGGTCTGATTTACAATATTGATGATTTCGAATAAAGAACGCCTTCATCCCCGTTTCAGGTTTCAGGTTGTCTGACCTGCGCTCTGGTTGGCTTCGATTTTATCATGAATTCGGTAATATAATTTGCATCAGGCCTAAAACCCAAATCGAGACGGAAACGTTTGATGAATGGCTGTTTGAGAATTCACCGATAATTGGGAATTATAAAAAGAAAGCAGGACTGAATTGCTCCGGGCAAAATTACGGAGGTAGTCGGCGGCAGGCGCCGGGTCGACCGGAGACTGTTGGGGGCACGGCGGGTTGTCGGTTCCCGCGCCGGTTATCCATTTGATTTTTCACCGCGTTGGTGTATGTAAAAGACGCTTTTTTATTCTTGAACAGATGGAGCCCATGGCAATGGATATTGAAAAAACTGCGGCAAGAGCAAAACAGGCCGCCCCCCGACTGGCGGCTGTGCCCAGCGAAGTCAAGAACTCGGCGCTGGCCCGAATATCACGGACATTGAAGGCCCATGCGGATGATATTGTTGCGGCCAACCGGGAAGACCTTCGGCAGGCCGAGCAAGAGAAACTGGCTGTCCCGCTATTGAAGCGGCTGCGGTTTGACCTGTCCAAGATCGATGCGGCGTGCGCCGGCCTGGAAAGTCTGATCCAGCTTGATGATCCGGTGGGCCGAACCCTGAGTGCCCTGGAATTGGATCAGGGGCTCGAATTGTTTAAAGTGAGCAGCCCCATCGGCGTTGTGGGGGTAATTTTCGAGTCCCGCCCCGATGCGCTGGTTCAGATATCCTCCCTGTGCCTGAAAAGCGGAAACGGCGTGTTGCTCAAAGGCGGCAGCGAGGCGGCCAGGACCAATCGGATTCTGGCCGATCTCATCGACCGGGCAGCCGTTGATGCGGGGATACCCGACGGATGGCTGGGGCTGCTGGAGACCCGCTCCGATGTGGCCGAGATGCTGGATTTGGATACGTATGTCGATTTAATCATTCCGCGGGGCAGCAATGCCTTTGTCCGGCATATCATGGATAACACGCATATTCCGGTGCTGGGGCATGCCGACGGCATTTGCCATGTTTACATCGACAAGGCTGCGGATCTGGAGATGGCCGTTAAAATCACTGTTGACAGCAAAACCCAATATGTGGCCGTCTGCAATGCCGCCGAAACCATCCTGGTCCATGAAGCCGTTGCCGGGTCTGTGCTGCCCAGCCTTCAGGCCGCGCTGATAGCCAGGGGAGTGGAATTGCGGGGCTGCGATAAAACCCTGCGAATTGTCGATGGGGTGCCGGCGGATGAATCGGACTGGCGGACCGAATATCTGGATCTGATTGTTTCCATCAAGGTGGTGCCCTCCCTGGACGTTGCCATCGACCATATCAACACCTACGGCTCAGGCCATACCGATGTGATTGTCACGGGTGATCGGGAAAGGGCCCTGGAATTCATGAACCGGGTGGATACCGCGGATGCATTCTGGAACTGCTCCAGCCGTTTTTCCGACGGTTTCCGGTTTGGTTTGGGCGCCGAAGTGGGCATCAGTACCCAAAAGATCCATGCGCGCGGCCCGGTGGGGCTCGAGGGGCTGCTGATCTACCAGTGGCGCCTGGTGGGCAACGGGCATGTGGTTGCCGACTACAGTGGGCCCGAAGGCAAGGCGTTTACCCATCGCAAATTGGACAAACCGTTTATGAAATAGTGCGTTGCCCGCGCGCAGCGCGAACCATAACTGGAAACGCGTCACTTGCAACTGGAAACCGAATCTGCGGGACCCTCTGAACCCGGTCTTACCAATACTGGAAAAATGTAATGCCGACCGTACGATTACAAAATGCCAAGCGCATCGTAGTGAAAGTGGGCAGCAATATTCTGACTGCCCGCAATACGCTCAATACCAGTGTCATTGAATCCATATCCCGCCAGATTTGCATTCTGATAGACAGGGGGGTGGAGGTGCTGCTGGTATCTTCCGGTGCCATGGCGGCCGGCCTGCGAAGGATGCGGCTTGACAAACGTCCGGACGAGATTCCCCAGCGCCAGGCCATTTCAGCCATCGGCCAGAGCGGGCTGATGTACGCCTATGAAGAAGCCTTCGGCCGTTGCGATAAAAAGGTGGCCCAGATTCTGCTGACCAGCGAGGATCTCAATAACCGTGAACGCTACCTCAATGCCCGCAATGCGCTGTATGCGCTGTTGGCCTGGAAGGTGGTGCCCATTATCAACGAGAACGATACGGTCAAGGTAGAGGAGATCAAGCTGGGTGACAACGACAACCTTTCCGCCATGATCACGCTGCTGATGGATGCGGATTTCTTGATCAACCTGACCGATATCGACGGTCTCTACACCAAGGACCCGCGGACCTGGAAGGATGCGCAGCTGATTCCGGAAGTGACAACGTATAAAAAAGAGATTGAAGCTTATGCCGGGGAAATTCCCGGCGCTCTGGGAACCGGAGGGATGCTCAGCAAGATCCGGGCGGCCAGAAAAGTCACGGCCGCCGGGGTCCCCATGATCATTGCCAAAGGCAGCAAGCCCGATATATTGGTCCAGTTATTCGAGGGCCGGCGGCACGGCACCTATTTCGTTCCCAAAGAGAAAAAATTGCCGCGCCGAAAATGCTGGATTGCCTACACCCTCAAACCCAAAGGCAGTATCACGATCGACGACGGTGCGGCCCGGGCCCTGCTGCAAAACGGCAAAAGCCTCCTGCCCAGCGGCATTGTCAATGTGGAAGGGGAGTTCGGGCAGGGTGCGGCGGTTCATTTCAAAACCCACAAGAGCCAGCCCCTGGGCATCGGGCTGGTCAATTATACATCGTCGGAGATTCGAGCCATTCAGGGGCTGAAAACCGCCCAGATCAAGGACCGGCTGGGCGCAAAGCCCTACGACGAAGTGATTCATCGCGATAACCTGGTGATCACCGAGTAAGTTGCCGCGTCCTATATCCAAATTAGTCAATATTCAGACCGGGTCCTGGCGGGAAGGCCACAATAGATCAGTTTCGAGTTACGAGTTTCGAGTGACGAGTTGTGGAATTCTGCCATTGATAAGATCCGGCCCGCGCGTAGCGCGAACCTCAACTGTAGATCACTTTAGCTCACTGGAAACTGTAGATCACTTGGGCCCGACAGCTCTACCCCTTGCAGGGGCAGAAGACCAGTTGTCAGTTGCGAGTTTCGAGTGACGAGTTGTGGAATCCTGCCATTGATAAGATCCGGCCCGCGCGCAGCGCGAACCTCAACTGTAGATCACTTTAGCTCACTGGAAACTTTAGATCACTTGGACGTAATAGCTCTACCCTCTTGCAGGGGCAGAAGACCAGTTGTCAGTTGCGAGTTTCGAGTGACGAGTTGTGAAATTCTGCCATTGATAAGATCCGGCCCGCGCGTAGCGCGAACCATAACTGTAGATCACTTTAGCTCACTGGAAACTGTAGATCACTTGGGCCCGACAGCTCTACCCCTTGCAGGGGCAGAAGACCAGTTGTCAGTTGCGAGTTGTGAGTGACGAGTTGTGGAATTCTGCCATTGATAAGATCAGGCCCGCGCGTAGCGCGAACCTCAACTGTAGATCACTTTAGCTCACTGGAAACTGTAGATCACTTGGTCCTGACAGCTCTACCCCTGTCAGGAACGGGCCACCGCCGGGCCCTCCGGATCCGGATTTTATCAATAGACCAGCCGATAATAAAACAATCCGATCCATTCATGGAGGGCCTGGGCGGTTGTTTTCAGAGCGTTGCATGAGGGCAGGTAACTGCTCATGCGATAGGTTTTTCCCGGCCAGGTGGTCAAGGCGCAGGGGAAAGGGGTGACGGTCAATCCGACCTTGGCGAAACTCCAGCGCGCCCGTTTGATGTGATAACCCGAGGTCACCATCAACGGTCGGGAGTAGCCGTGCGTCTGGCAAATACTTTTACAGTAAAGCGCATTTTCATAGGTATCCCGGCTGCGTTCTTCGGCGATAACGGCATGTGAGGGGATTCCAAGGTCGATGAGGAACCTTTTGGCCACCGCGGCAATGGATTGGCTGGCGTCGGCGGGCAGTTTTCCGCCGGATACCACAATGGGGATGTGATACTTGAGGTGGAGGCGTGCTGCGGTGACCAGTCGCTCCATGGTTTCGGGCCCCGGCGCACCGGCACCGGATAGGTCCGGCGATCGGTCATACAATCCTGCGCTGAGCATCAGGATGACATCCGCGTCGATGGGTTCAGGCGGAAATTGGTCGTGCTCCAGACCGCCTTTGAGAAAATCGGCGACAGGGGCCATGGAAATCAGCCAGATTAGGGCGCCCACTGCAATGGCCGACACCCCGCAGGCCTGCCGTTTCCGGGCCAGGGCCCAACAGCCGGAAACGACCAGCAGGACGACAAACAGGCCGGGCGGCAGAACAAACGCGGAAACCATCTTTTTGAAGACAAAAAGCATTGCTCAATCACCCATTTTCGCTGAATGCCCTTCTTTAGCATGTAATATTGAGATTGCAAACAACCCTCTTCTGGTATAAAGTTGACAAAAATCAGATTATTTGTCAGAGAACAACCCAATTCCATCGACCCCATTCACCATGTTAACCTATATGAGATTGATAATGGAGGACAACATTATGAGACGTTCCAGAAATCTACAACGATTGGTGGCGAGTCTGGTGGCCGTTAGCTTCTGCTTTTTCAGTATTGTCGTGGCGCCGGTCCAGGCGGCTATGGTGACCACCCCGGATATTTTTCAGGTCCAGGACAATGGTCTGGCACGCGAAAAAGTCCGCCTGTTTTTGCAGCGCCAGGATGTCGGCAATTATCTCCAGGCCATGGGGGTGGACAAGCAGGAAGCCCAGGCGCGGGTAGATACCATGACCAATGAAGAAGTGCGCATGCTGGTCAATAAAATTGATCAGATGCCCGCCGGCGGGGATGGCCTGGGCTTTGTGCTGGCGGTTTTTATTGTGGTTTTTGTGGTTCTGGTGATTACGGACATTATCGGTGTTACCGACGTTTTTACCTTTATCAAAAAACGTTAGCGGGACGGGGGGGAAAATCTGTCGTTACGGCACGCAGATTTTCCCCCTTATCGCTGTCGTTCTCTTTTTTTCCGGGTGTGCATTGATGACACCCGGCTATTCCATTGACCCATCTTTAGGCATTCCGGCCTCCGCCCAAGTTTCAGGTGTGCCCTTTTTTGCGCAAGAGGCGTATCAGTGCGGCCCTGCGGCACTGGCCATGACGTTGACCTGGAGTGGGGTGCCCATCCAACCGGATGAACTCGTGCCGTTCGTGTATACCCCCGAACGCAAAGGGAGTCTTCAGAACGGGTTGATCACGGGCGCCCGCCGCCATGGCCGTCTGGCCTATCCATTTCACGGGCTGGACTGCCTTTTGCGCGAGGTCGCCGCCGGACGGCCGGCCATTGTTTTGCAGAACCTGGGGCTCAAATGGCTGCCAAAATGGCACTATGCCGTTGTGATCGGATACGATTTGGATGCGCGCCAGATTGTTCTGCACACCGGACGGTCGGCCATGCGGCCGGTTGGTTTGAGAACTTTCATGCACACGTGGCGCAGGGGTGATCAGTGGGGGCTTCTTACGCTTCCGGTGGCGGATATGCCGATCTGTAGTGAAACCTCCGCCTATCTCAAATCGGTGCTGGGCTTACAGCAGGCCGGATACGTGGCGGATGCGGTCACTGCATTCGGCAAGGCCGCTGTGCAATGGCCCCAAAGCGTAGAAGCCCGCATGGCCCTGGGCAATGCACAATATGCCCTTGACCGTTTGCCGGCTGCCGTTGAATCCTTTCAACGCGCCCTGGAATTGGATCCTTCCAATGGACCTGCCATGAACAATCTGGCGCATATTTTAGGGGAGATGGGGCAGCTGGACACCGCCGAAGCAATGGCCCGGCGGGCCATATCCACAGGCGGCCCCTTCATCGATCTCTACCGTCAGACCCTGGATGATATCCTGCGCAAAATGAAGTAAAAATTTGGGGGTCCGGAGGGCCCGGCGTGGGCCTGTTCCTGATAGGGGTAGAGCTGTCAGGACCAAGTGATCTAGAGTTTCCAGTGAGCTAAAGTGATCTACAGTTGGGGTTCGCGCTGCGCGCGGGCCTGATCTTATATAATGGCAGAATTCCACAACTCGTCACTCGAAACTCGCAACTGACAACTGGTCTTCTGCCCCTGCAAGAGGTAGAGCTGTCGGGCCCAAGTGATCTATAGTTTCCAGTGAGCTAAAGTGATCTATAGTTGAGGTTCGCGCTGCGCGCGGGCCTGATCTTATCAATGGCAGGATTCCACAACTCGTCACTCACAACTCGCAACTCGTAACTGATCTATCGCTACCTGTCCGCAAGAACCCGGTTCTGACAGTGAATAAAGAGCGGCTATCAACTTCCGGAAGCCGGAACCTGGGTATTGCCCGGATGTATTCATTTCTCATCGGCGAACAGATCCTCGTAGTCGCCGTAACCTTCCGGGGTTAGAGATTCCCTGGGGACAAACCGTAACGCACTGGAGTTGATGCAATAGCGCAGGCCGGTGGGGAGAGGGCCGTCGTTGAATACGTGACCCAGGTGAGAGTCGGCGTGCCGGCTGCGTACTTCGATGCGGTCCATGAGCAGGCTGCGGTCATTGATTTCCTCGATATTGTCGGGTTCCAGGGGCCGGGTGAAACTGGGCCATCCGCTGCCGGAGTCGAATTTGTCCAGGGAACTGAACAGCGGTTCGCCCGAAACGACATCCACGTAAATACCCGGAGCCTTGTTGTCCCAGTACGTATTGTCGAACGGGGGTTCCGTGCCTTGCTGCTGCGTTACGCGATACTGAAGGGGCGTCAATTTCCGGCGGATTTCGTCATCACCGGGCTTCTGGAACGAAGATGCCTTTTGCCTTCGATTCCAGACTTTTTCCAGGAACTGATCCCTGCCGGAATTTTGCCGGTAATATTTATAGCGAATGGGATTGGTTTTGTAATAGTCCTGATGATAGGGTTCCGCCGGGTAAAACTTCTGTGCGGATAGAATTTCGGTTGCGATGGGTTTGTCAAACAGACCTGAGCGGGCCAATTTTTGCCTGGATGATTCGGCCATTTTTCGCTGGCGGTCACTGTGCACAAATATGGCTGTCCGGTATTGGGCTCCCCGGTCGATAAACTGACCGTCGGGGTCTGTCGGATCGACATGCTTCCAGTATATATCCAGCAATGCTTCATAGGATATCTGTTTGGGATCGAAATCGATCTGAACGGCTTCAAGGTGCCCGCTGAGGCCTGAACAGACCTCTTCATAAGTCGGGTTCTCTTTGTGCCCGCCGATATATCCCGAAACGGCATTTTGAACACCGGTCTGCTTTTTGAAGTCTGACTCAATGCACCAAAAGCAGCCCCCCGCAAAGGTGGCTGTCTCAAGGCGGCCATTTTTTTCTGCCATGGCATCACCTGATATTTGAAATTTCGCGTTATATTTAAGAAACTAAATCACGAATCCCGGAATGTCAAAGAGGGGCGCTTGCGGATGAAATGGGAATACGATAGCGCGATTCGATGATTTTGTGAATCTGTGGAATCTCTTCAGGGTCCAGGAAAATAATTCCCGGGGTTTGATCCACTTCAATTCTGTGAAAGCCGTTCACAGGGTCTTTTAAGGCCGCTTCGAGATCGGACAGCTTGCCGATGGGATGTCCATTGACCTTTGACACCACCAGATTGGCGAGGCTTTCGTACCCCACGGAATAGGGTGTGGGGATGACCTGGGAGATAATGATGATTTTTTCCCGCTCATCCCCATTGAGGTAATCCTGGTTCTGATTGAAATAGATCAGATGGATCGGTGCTGAATGGGCCCAGTCATTTCCGTATTCCCGCAAATAGGACAGGGAGAGTTCCTGGAACACCAATCCGCCGATGATTCGGTACTCGGGCTGGCGATCGATGACAAACGGCGGGACGCGGTACTCGTCCGGGCTTCGGTGGCCCAATACGGCATTGAGGGTCAGCGTGGCGTTATCGCGGAAAACGGTGATCGGTATGGTATCCCCCACCTGATAAGCGGTGCGGATCAGGTGGATCAAGGACGTTTTTCCATAAAGCGGGTGGTTGAACTGACCCGTGTTGGACACCGTGTGCTGATCCATGCGGGTGATGACATCACCGGCCCGCAGCCCCGCCAGGTCGGCCGGGCTCCCTTTCAGCACCTTTTGCACGTAGATACCGCTCATGGTTTCCGGCAGTCCGATATACCGTCGCAATTGCGGGTCGAGGGCGGGGCCGTAATGAAATCCGGCCCGGGGAAAACCCAGGTAAGGGGGGTGGTCGGCGTCTTTCAAAAAATGTTCGATCACCGGTGTCGAAATAATATCGATGGTTTGCCCACTGCTGTCGCTGCGCAACATCAGGCCGGCCAGTTTTTTCCCCTTGAGTACGGGGATGGTCAAGTTGCCGAATCGATATTGCAGAGCGCCGTTGAGACGGTACGCCAGGAAATGATTGCCCTGGGTATAGGCGCTCAATTCAATGGAGGTGATCTCTCCGGAACTGGGGACGGCATCGCCATCCGGCTTGATTTGCAGGAGGGTCAATCGGTCTCCCGGGGAAGACGGATTTGCCAAGGCCAGCGGTTTGCGGTGCATCAGGAAAGTATCGTCGGTGGGCTTGAGCAGGGCCAGGTTGGCTTCGTAGTCGACCACTTCCACCTCTGCGCGCTGCTTGCGGCGGGTGTCGACGGTCTCGAGCTCGATATACCGGTGATTGGCCACCAGAAGTGCCGTAACCAGAACGCGGCCGCCCGGAACAATTGCTCCGATGGCGGTTTGCCGGCTGGGCTGGCGCTGCTGCCAGGGCTGGTGAAAGTGATACCCCTGGCTGACGACGGTTACGCGGACGATGGATTGCGCTGAATCGGCGGTCCTGTTCCACCTTTCGGGTACCATGGTTCGCGAACTGCAGCCAATGAGCACAAGGCCGGACAAAACTGTAATCAAAAGGCGTAAATTGATTTTCATGCGTCGATTCATTTCTCCATGGTCAAATCAGGCGTCGCCTGATCAGTTTCATGTTTTGCCAGCCATTCGGCCGGAACAATGCTGTCACCAAGGTAGGCATCCGCATCGATTTTATAGCGTGCCAGTATGCGTTGCTGGGCTTTGGACACGGCGCTGGCTTCAAGAACCAGGGGTTGCGGATCGCCAACGACCCGCACGACGTAAAAATCCGAAGGTTTTTTGAATGCGGCGGCAACATCCTCAAGGGTTTTGATTGTGGATCCGTTGATCTGGTCCACGATGGTATTCACAAATCGGCCCTGGTAGGTGTTGATGGGATCCGGCAGAACCTTGCTGATGACCACCACCTCGGGGTGCTTGAGGTAGAGCTCTTTGCCGAGAAATTGCGAATAGTAGTAACGCAGGGTGTCCGTTTTTTCGCTGAGGGAGCCGTAAAAGGAACTCGAAAGGGGCTGGAAAACCAGACCCCCGTAAATGACATAACGGGGCTTGACGTCATACTGACGGGCCTGGGTCAGGTAGGGCCAGGGGGTGCTCAGGGTAATGGAAGCATCAATTTTTTTTCCCTGCCGAAGAATCGACAGCCCAACCGTATCGCCCTTGAATTTCCGTTCAACCACCTCATTGAGCATCAGGCGGTCCTCGTCCATGTTCACCCGACCGTCGCTTGAAATGGGCCGGCCATCGATGGCCAGCAGAACGTCTCCCACATGGACCTGGCCGAAAGCCGCCCCGGCCTGCATGACATCACTGACCATGACGCCGAAATCTCCCGGCGCCAGTCCGAGCGCGCGACGGTGGGTCGGATTGATCAGGGGGAAAAACTGGATGCCGGCATCCACGTAACGGTCGTAGTGGCCGTCCTTTACATCCTGAAGGAACCGGGTGAGCACCGGAACGGGAATCATGTAGCCCACATTCTGGGCCACCATTCCGCTGAATCCCTGAAACGCCACACCCACGACCACTCCGTCCTGGATCACCGGACCGCCGCTGTTGCCCGGGTTAATGGCGGCATCGATCTGGATGGCCAGATGGCTGTCCACGCCGGAGTGGGAATAGACCTGGTAGTCGATCCGGGACACCACGCCCCGGGTAACGGAAAGACGGTCACCACCGATGGGGTAGCCCAGAACGGTGACGATGGAGTCCAGACTGGGCACACCGCCCAGATGAAGCGCCGCAGTGGTTTTAAAAAAAGCCGGGTCCTGGATTTCAAGCATGGCCAGATCGCAATCGTGGGCGATGAATTTGACCTTGGCTTCGTAGCGCCTGGCGTCGCCTTCTTTTTCAACGGCGATGAACCTGGCGTTGCTTGCCATGTGAGCGTTGGTCAAAATGCGGTTTCCGTCAATGATAAAACCTGATCCGACACCGGAGCCGGATTCTCCCGGGTCCCACGGTGTACGGTAATCGGGGTTCTGGGCCACGGTGAAAATACGCACCACACTGCGCTGAATCGCCTTGATGTTTTCACCCGCCTGAACGTCCCACGGAAAAAGCATGCCGGCCAGCACAACAGTGAATAAGGCCACCCAGGCCTTGTATCGGAACGGCGGTTTTTGCATAAATGCTTCCTTTTCTATTGCCCACAGGTTTGGCGTTACGTGAACATAGTCTAAGGCAGATCACCTTGGAGCGCAATACACGCATCGATGAAAACAGGGACGCACCTCCCGGATGGCATCTTCATGCCATACGTGATGGCGGGGGATGGACGATCCGTTCTGGAGGGAGCAACCTTTGAGGTGAGGATGAGATGTCGTGCGCGGACCGGATTAAAAAATACCGCCCACGGAAAAGCCTACTTTTTCTCTTTGGCTTTGTTTTGTTTTTTGGGACGGCTGTTGCCGGTTGAACCGCGCCAGATTTTTCCACGTTTGGTCCGTCGATCACCTTTACCCATAGTGCATTCTCCTTGTGACAGCTCAAGTTAATCGTTAAACCGGCTTCATAGCATGCATTGTCAGTGGTGCCAAGACCAAAGTCAAAACCCGGGCCCGGAGGGCTCGATTTTGGGCCGGCCGGCAAGGGTCCCCAAGGTTACAATAGGGCGGTTGTAAGTTACGCGTTTCCAGTTTTGGTTCGCACTGCGCGAGGGCTGCTCAGCCCAATATCCCCGGCAGGGACAAACAGAAAATGGCCAGATTCCCCGTGATATGGATGGTTATGGGCGCCATTAAATTGTGGCTTGTTTCATAGGCCAGGGCGAACACAACACCCCCGACGGCCTGGGTGACGGGAATTGCGTTGAATGAATGCAGGAGAACAAAGACGGTGGTGCTGGCCACCAGGGCAACGATGATTCCCCATCGTCTGAAGAACGAGTAGATAATTCCGCGGAAACATAGTTCTTCGGCAACCGGCGCGATCAGTCCGCCGACGATGAAAAACAGTCCCAGGTCTGCCGGCGCCGCCGGCAATGGCGCCTGAATCATTTGAAAAGGATTTCTTCCGAGACAGTAAACCACCAGCATGGCCGCCGCGGCGGTCAACCCAAAAGCCATGGACCAGATGGCGCCTGTGCGCAGGCCCCTTGCCCAGGTGGAGGGCGACCATCCAATAGACGCCAATCCTTTTTCAAAATAGATGACAGCGCCGGCAATGGCGAAAATCTGGACCAGTCGGAAAATACCCATGGCGGCCAAGGGTTGAATCGGAAAATGGCGCACGACCAGCCAGGCCAGCCACTCGATGCCGAGTGCCAGAACCACTGTGGCCAGAACCGTATTTACGTTGATCGGTCTTGATGCCATCCGAGCTTTCTCAGGGCGCGATAACCGTACCATTGGGCGTACCAGTGGCTGGAATGCGCCATTTGTTCCTGTATAGGGGCAACCGCCGCCCGGCGTCCGCTTTGGCCCAATGCGTAATAAGCCTGACAAACCACGTTGGGGTGCGGATCTTTCATTAACTGTAATAGCTGTTCATAGGCAGCGGAGGAGCGGCTGCCGCCCAGGGCGCGTGCCAGCCAATAGCGTTCCACCACAAGGGGGCTCTGCAGGAGCTTGAGATACTGGGGATAGCGTGCAATGTCGATTTTCCGGCTGTCGATGTATCGCAGTGCGGCCACCCGTTGGGGCCATTGCGGGGCGGACAGCTGCTCGCCGAGGTTTTCAACCGCACTGGGCAGGGGACGGGCTTTAAGCATGGGCAGAAAAAGAAGGATGCCAATGGCCATGCACAGGCCGGATGCTCCGGCAATGGCACGTTTTCTTCCCATGAGCAGCGTCAATCCGGCCAGGGTGATTCCGTAAACCACCATAAACAATAAAACCGGAAAGCCGGCCAGCAGTCCGATCAATGTCAGCTTCCGGAATGGTCCGAACCGGTCTGTTGCCCTGGAAAAGGATTGAAGGACATCTTTCGGCAATTCCAAGAATTGATCCGCGGTCGTATGAATGATGGTTTTGCCCCTGTGTTCGAAGCGCAGATTATTTCCGGAAAAGATCATGGTGATGTCCGGCGCGGCAATGCCGGCGACAGGAATGACATCGTTGCGGGCCAGCTGCCGTTCCATCCTGTTCAGGCGGACGGCATTGTCGATGCCTTCGATCCGCGCGGTCCGCAGGGTTTTCTGGCCGAAGGATTTAAAGGCCTGCGCTGCGTAGAGGGTATATTTGTAATAGAAGTCATTGACTGTGCGTCCCATTGCATTGGAGAGAAGGACATGATCGCGGATGCTGACAAAAAGCTGTTGGTTGAGTTGGGTGGCCCAGAGGGCCGTTAGCAGCACCAGTGCAATCACCGGCATCATCTCCAAACGTGACTTTTCCTGCCTGCCGGCCCTGCGGATCGCGACGGAGGCCCCCGCTGTGGCCAGCGGGACCAAAGCACAGAACAAACTGGGGTACAAGACTGCACCATTCAGATTGACCGCCAGGATGAGTCCCGCCCATCCCAGGAGCATGACCGCCAAAACCTTTTTGTCCCGTTTCAGCGCACGATCCCACACCAGGACGCCGGCCCAGGTGGCAAGGGTCAGCCCCGTGCCGATGCTCAGGGTAAAAAAAAGGCCGCCCCAGATCGCCGGTCCGGTGCGGTTCAGGGTGGATGCAACGGTCCCGTTCGGCACAGGAAAATAACCGGACTTGCCGATGGCGGCCACCGCAGCCTGCAACCCCAGGTTGGAATGGTATACAAACACGGTGGCGAGGGCCTGGGCAATGAGTATGCCGGTGACAACGGGAATAAAAAACCCGATCGCAGATGGCGCTTTGACGTGTGGGCGGAAAGAATTCATGCGTTCCTCCGGCTTTCCCGGGAAAGGCCCTGGAAAAGCCGCCTATAATCGTTTCCATTCACTCCGCTGAACACCGGATACTCGGTGAATCGTTTGCGTTATCCAGTATTTACAGTGAATTGGTATTCGACTGGATTTCGGCCTTCGACAGAGTGACGATTTGTTGTGATGCCATCAAAATGGGTTCAAAATGATTGCAGTGCAACAGCTATAGCCCATTGGCCATCTGCCGTCAAAAGGTGTCTGTACCCGTTGGGCAAACGGAGCCGGGGCCCTGCCCCGTGATTTTTGAATATTTGTTGCAAAATCGCATTCTAAGGACCCAACCGGCGGGTGCCTGCAGTGATTGATCCGTCACACCAACTGTGGTATAAAGCACTCGCTTTCTGCACTTTCGTCCAAAATCCGTTCCGACAAGGTCTCTGGCGAACAAATGCATTCTATACACAGGAGATTTCGTGAAGATTACCCCCGTTATTCTGGCCGGCGGTTCCGGGACACGGTTGTGGCCGTTGTCCAGGAAACTGTATCCCAAGCAATTCATGCAGTTGGTGGAACCGGCCACCCTGCTCCAGAGTACGCTGAACCGCCTGGAGACTCTGGGCGGCATCGCCGCGCCCATTGTCTTGTGCAACGAGGCCCATCGTTTTATTGTGGCCGAACAATTGCGTGAAGCCGGCATCACGCCCCAGAATATCGTTCTGGAGCCGGTGGGCCGAAATACCGCGCCCGCCCTTTTGGCAGCGGCCCTGATGGTTGCGCGGCAGCAGCCGGACACGCTTTTACTGGCGCTTCCTGCAGATCACTACATCGGCGATTCCCGGAAATTTGTCGACACCCTGGCTTACGGCGCCCGTTTTGCCGAACAGGGCAACCTGGTGACCTTCGGTGTTGTTCCCGATGCGCCGGAGACCGGTTATGGTTATATCCGCAAGGGGGCGCCATTGGGGCGGCAAACGGCCGACGGAACCCCGGATGCATGGAAGGTGGATCAGTTTGTTGAAAAACCGGATCTGGAGACCGCCCGGGCCTACCTGGCTTCCGGAGACTTTTGCTGGAACAGCGGCATGTTCGTTTTCAAGGCCGGCCGTCTGATCGAAGAGATCCAGACCTGGTCGCCGGAGATTGCCGCCGCGTGCAGACTGGCCGTTGAAAAGGGAAGGGCCGATCTGGATTTTTTCAGGCTGGACCCATCTGCTTTTGAAGCCTGCCCGTCCGATTCCATTGATTACGCCGTGATGGAAAAAACCAACACCGGCGTCATGGTGGCCCTGGACAGCGCATGGAACGACCTGGGGTCCTGGGAAGCGTTGTGGCAGACAGGAACCAAGGATGGTAACGGCAATGTGACCCATGGAGATGTCTGCCTGCATGAAGTTTCGCATTCCTTCGTGTACGCCTCCAACCGGCTTGTCGCTGCCGTGGGATTGGACCATCACGTTGTGGTGGAAACCAAAGATGCCGTATTCATTGCACCGCGCCACCGCGCCCAGCAGGTTAAGGCCCTGGTGGACAAACTCAAACAGGGCAAGCGGGTGGAGACCGAGTCGCATTTAAAGGCCTACCGTCCCTGGGGAAGCTGCGAGGAGATGGAAACGTCCCATCGATTTGCCGTCAAACGCCTGACCGTGAAGCCCAAGGCCAAGCTTTCGCTGCAAAAGCATTTCCATCGCGCCGAGCACTGGGTCGTGGTGCGGGGCACCGCCCTGGTGACCAAAGGGGATGAGCAGTTTATACTGAAGGAAGATCAGTCCACCTATATTCCCCTGGGCATGGTCCACAGACTTGAGAATCCGGGAAAAATCCCCCTGGAACTGGTGGAGATTCAGTCGGGCAGCTACCTGGAGGAAGATGACATTTTGCGTCTGGATGATGTTTACGGCCGGCATAACGGTTTATAGAAGAGTCCAATGAAAACAGTGATCGTCACCGGAGGGTCCGGGTTTATCGGGTCCAACTTTATCCGCCATACCCTGCACCTGCGGCCATCGTGGCGCGTCGTCAACCTGGATGCGCTGACATATGCCGGAAACGGCGCCAGCTTGGCGGATGTGGCCGAACAATTTCCGCAACGCTACCATTTCGCTTACGGTGATATCGGTGACAGCCGGTTATTGGAGACGATTCTTGAAAAAGAAAAGCCTGCCGGCATCTTCCATTTTGCGGCCGAGTCCCATGTGGACCGGTCCATTGAGGGCCCCCTGGATTTTGTCCGGACCAACGTGGTGGGCACCTGCCGTCTTCTGGCCGCCTGTGAAAAGATGTGGACCCAATGGGGACGGCCCGCGGATTTTCGTCTGCTGCATGTCTCCACGGACGAGGTCTATGGCAGCCTGGGAGAAAAAGGGCATTTCACGGAGACCACGGCCTATGACCCCTCAAGCCCCTACTCGGCGTCCAAGGCGGCTTCGGATCATTTCGTGCGGGCCTGGCACCGCACCTATGGCCTGCCCGTTCTGGTGACCAATTGCTCCAACAATTTCGGGCCCTTTCAGTTTCCCGAGAAGTTAATCCCCCTGATGATTCTCAATATTCTGGAAAACCGGGAATTGCCGGTTTACGGCGACGGGAGTAACATCCGCGACTGGCTTTATGTGATCGATCATTGCGAGGCCCTGCTGGCCGTTTTTGAAGAAGGCCGTTGCGGTGAAACGTATAACATCGGCGGTGGCGCAGAACGCCAAAACCTGGATGTGGTTGAGCGATTGTGTGACCTGATGGACCGGCGATTGGGCCGCTCCGGGCTGCAAAGCAGCCGGCAACTGATCCGGTTTGTCACTGACCGTCCCGGCCACGACTGGCGCTACGCCATCGACGCGGGCAAGATTCACCGGGAACTGGGCTGGCGGCCGCGATTTTCGTTTGAGGCGGCCCTGGCCGAAACGGTGGACTGGTACCTGGCGAACCCGGAGTGGATCGAATCGGTGCGCAGCGGGGCCTATCGGAATTGGATCGCCACCCATTACAGAGGTGCTCCGGCACGGCGACCCGGATCAGGGGATGGCAGCAACCGGCCCTGATCGAGACCACCGTGGAAAGGGTTAGAAAAAAGGAAACGGACTGATATGAAAGGCATTATTCTTGCCGGTGGCAGCGGAACGCGGCTCTACCCCATTACCCTTGCCGTCAGCAAACAGCTCCTTCCGGTTTACGATAAACCGATGATTTATTATCCGTTGTCGGTGCTGATGCTCGCCGGAATCCGTGATATATTGATTATTTCAACACCCCATGATTTGCCCAGTTTTGAAGCTTTGCTGGGCGACGGTGGTCAATGGGGCTTGTCGTTTACCTACATCGCCCAGCCCAGGCCCGAGGGGATCGCCCAGGCGTTTATTCTGGGGAAATCCTTTGTGGACAAGAAGCCGGTATGCCTGATCCTGGGCGATAATATTTTTTACGGCCACGGTTTGCCGGAAAGTCTGAGCGCCGCCGCGGATCGTACAACGGGGGCCACGGTATTTGGATATTGGGTGAAAAATCCGCAGCGTTATGGCGTGGTCTCTTTTGATGGCAGCGGCAAGGCTGTGGATGTACAGGAAAAACCGGAAAACCCGTCCTCTAACTGGGCCGTAACCGGACTTTATTTCTATGATCATAAAGTGACCGATATTGCCGCAGGACTTAAACCGTCCGGCCGCGGAGAACTGGAGATTACAGATCTTAACCTGGCCTATCTCCATTTGGGGCAGCTCTATGTCAAGAAGCTCGGCCGCGGAATCGCCTGGCTGGACACCGGCACCCATGAAAGCATGATGAAGGCCGGCGCATTCATCGAGGTCATCGAACAGCGCCAGGGCCTGAAGGTGGCCTGCATCGAAGAAATTGCTTTTAACAAAGGCTATATCGATGCCGAACAGGTGCTGCGGCTGGCGCACCCTTTGCGCAATAATGGGTACGGCCGGTATTTGATGGATATGATCCATTTCGCGGGGAATCTGCCATGAACATCGATACCACAGCGCTGGACGGGGTGGTCATTATTGAACCCGAAGTGTTTGCGGACCGACGCGGTTTTTTTCTTGAGACTTACCAATATGAACGTTACCGGGACGCCGGAATCGACGTGACTTTCGTCCAGGACAATATCTCCCGTTCCAACAAGGACACCTTGCGAGGCCTGCATTATCAATGCCCTCGCGGGCAGGCCAAACTTGTACAGGCGCTGGAAGGGACGATTTTTGATGTGGTGGTTGACATTCGCCGCGGTTCGCCGACATTCGGAAAATGGGTCGGTATCCAACTCTGCGCCCGGGATCATCGCCAACTCTTCATTCCGGATGGATTTGCCCATGGATTTTGCGTGATGAGCGAATCCGCCCTGTTTATGTACAAATGCAGCGAAATCTATTCACCTGAAGATGAAAGGGGCCTGAAATGGAACGATCCGCAATTGAATATCCAATGGCCCGTGACGAATCCTGTTTTATCCAGGCGCGATTTAGACCTTCCGGCATTGGGCGACATTGATGCCGATCGTCTGCCGCTTTTTTGAGAGGTGTGCGTGAGGTTAATTGTTGTCGGCCATAAGGGGCAGCTGGGCAGGGATTTGGTTGCCCGGGCCCGGAATCGTCACATCGATGTGATCGGCATCGATCTGCCGCAATGCAATATCGCCGATGCCCGGAGCGTCGGCAAGGCCGTCGCCCAGGCCGGTGCCGCGGACCTGATGATCAATACGGCCGCTTATACTGCCGTAGACCAGGCGGAAACGGACATCAACGCGGCTTATGCCGTAAACCGTGACGGTGCAGGGAATCTGGCACGGATTTGCCGACGATTTGACATTCCCCTGATCCATATTTCCACGGACTATGTTTTTGCCGGCCTGCAGACGCGGCCCTATCGTCCATTCGATCCCCTGGGCCCACGGGGAGTCTATGCCTGCAGCAAGGCCGAAGGCGAGCAGGCCGTTCGCGATGAATGGGACCGGCACCTGATCATACGGATTTCCTGGCTGTTTGGCGTCTGTGGTTCCAATTTTGTCAAGACGATGCTTCGTCTGGGAAAAACGAGGACCAGCCTGAAGATTGTCGATGATCAGGTGGGATCGCCGACCTATTCCGGCGATGCCGCAGAAGCCTTTCTTTCGGTGGGCCGCAAAATCGCTCAGGGTGCAGCGAACTGGGGCACGTATCATTTCTGCAATGCGGGCGCGGTCACCTGGTTTGCATTTGCCCGCAAGATCTTTGCCTTGGCAAAATACCACGAACAACTGGCCGTCAGGAATGTGGTACCCATCCTGACCGCCCACTATCCCACGCCGGCCCCCCGGCCGCATTACTCCGTTTTGGATTGCAGCAGCTTCGACAAGGTATTCGATATTGCCCGCAGGCCCTGGGAAGACGCACTGAAAGAGATGCTGGCCGAACTCTATTCGACTGAAAACGCCGCGCTTTGATGGCCCCCCGTTTTTCAGGCAGCGAACCCCATGGGTTGCGTTCGGCTGCGCCAATGATCGCTTCGGGGTCTGTCCGGCATTTTCCGCTTGCCTCCTGAACCACAGGGCGCTAAAGCAATAAGGTATATGCCAACCATTTCGCTGCGCTTTCCGTTCTTGTCGCTTTTCTGCGAAAATGGCGCTGATTTCAAACGCCTGAAATGAGAGAATTTCTGCAGAACCGCCGTATCTCTGATTCTTAAATGGGGGCATTTATTACAACGCTCATAAGGATTGCCGGGAAATTGAATCCGCAGGGAGGACGGTATGCCGAACTCGAAACGAACCCGCAATGGGGCCGCGGCGATGGATGACATGTTCAGTGGCGGGCTTTCCATTTTACAGAATCTGATTTCAGCTTCCCAGAGCTATTTGAGTGGGATTTCCCAATACAGTACTAGTTTTTACCTCCCCTATCTGCTGGCAACCCAGTATTTTCAGAAGGTCGAATCGCTGCGGTTGCTGGAAACGCCGCCAGAGGAAAGTATGGACGCCTATCTGGGCCTGCTGGAGAACAACATTGAATTGATGGCGCGCTGCTTGACGGGCAGCGGCCGGATGATGGAGCGCTATGCCCGTAATGAGGCCGACGGTTTCAGCGAAGCCCTGCAGCAGAGTCTCTTTGACCTGAATCCCGCCAAGCTGGCGCAATTCACCGCACGGCAGGCGGATTTGCTGGATCTGGTCGTTAATATCTATCCCCGCGCCATCAAGGCCATCGCACCGGAGTTCGGTTTTCACTTCGAGCGCGGCGAGCATGTGTTGACGGATGAAACCGATCGTTTTTTTCTTTACCGGGTGGCCCCGTCAAGCTCAAAGGTTCGGACGCGCAACGCGGCCAAACCGCTCCTGATTATTCCCCCTTATGTGCTGGGTGCCAATATATTGAGCTTTTTGCCGGGCGAACAACGCAGTTATGTCCACTGTTTTGCCAATCAGGGGTTTCCCACCTATATTCGCATTCTCAAGGCCATCGACACCACTCCGGCACTGCAGGCCATGACCGGCGAGGATGACGCCATCGACACCCGGCGTTTTTGTGAGACTATTGTCAAAACCCATGGCAAACAGGTCACCCTGAACGGTTACTGCCAGGGGGGATTTAATGCGCTGTGCGATCTGCTGAGCGGGCGACTGGACGGTCTGGTGGACGCTTTCATCACCTGTGTGTCTCCCATGGACGGCACCCGCAGCAAAGGGTTGGCCCGTTTTTTAAAGCGCCTGCCCCGGCGGTTCAATGATTTGGCTTATGGCACCAAAACATTGCCCAATGGCAATCAGGTGGCCGACGGCAATCTTATGGGATGGGTCTATAAGCTTAAAAGCATTGAGCAGGAGATTCCCGCAGCGGCCTTTTACCGGGATTTGATGATGTTCGCCCGGCAGGAAGACGGCGCCCGACAGATCAGCAAGACCGCTGCGGCATTGAATTATTGGCTTCAGAACGAGCGCAGCGACCTGCCCCTGGAGATCTCGCGCATCAGCTTTGCCTCCTATAATACGCCGATCACTGCAGATGGCACATTGCCGGTGCGCCTGTTTGGCGGTGAACTGAACTTGAAACGCATCAAAGAAAAAAAGATTCCCTGGTTGATCTGCTACGGTATCCACGATGATCTGGTGGAAAAGGAAACCGCATTGGCCCCCCTCGACCATTTGAACGTCGAGGTGACGCCTTTCCCCAAAGGTCATGTGGCCATCGCCACCTCCTGGTCGTTTCCGCATTCCGACTGTGCCTTGCACACCCGGTTTGGGGATGGCGATTACCGCGGCCCGGTGCGCTTTCACATGGACCTGGACATGGCCCTCGATAAAGCCGGAGACCGGGGGGCCCCGGCCACCCGCGCAAAAAAAAGAAAATCCGGAGCATCCCGTTCCAGGGCTGCCGGAGCGTCTCTTGCCCGCGGAAAAAGCAAACCGGATCAGCCCATTAAAAAGGCCGGGGCGAAGCAACCCTTGCCGAAGCCCTGACGGTGGACAGCGATTCCGACAATCCGGGCTATGTGTCGATTTTAATACGGCTGCTGATACAGGCCTGGCAGGACCCTGAACGGATCCGGGCGGCATCTGAAAGGGAGAAGACCCCGATCAGCGCATCGGGTTCGGATTGATGCACGAAGAGGCGGTGCACATTTGAAAAGATCATTTTCCTGATGGCATTTTCCAAAAGATCCTCGGCATCGCAGCTTTGAACCGGTGAAGACATAATGCCTGCTGCCGGTGACTGCGGATCGATCCCGTGTTTGTAAGCCAGGGTTAGATCGGTTTTGGAAATCACCCCGCAGGGATTTTCATCCCTGTCCCTGACCAGAAGAGCGCCGAACCTGTGCATTGAAAGTTCTTCCATCGCGCGGTGCAGTGTATCGCCTTTGAATACTGCCTTGATTGCCGTGGTCATGATTTCATGGACGAAAAAGCGTTTGAAGGGATCGGCGTCCACTTTCTTCTTTTGCCGAAGATGGCTGTATTCACATTCATGGCAGTATTGGTAGAGCAGGCCCACAATATCCGGATAGGCCAGAACGCCGATGATGCGGTTGCCGTCCGGCTCCATGACATACAGGCGGTAGACGCCTTTGGCCCGCATAATCCTGAGGGCCTCTTCAAGGGCATCCTGAGGATGGCAAAAAAGAGGCGGTCTGCTCATGATGTCCTCCAGGGGCGAGTCAATGGGCAGACCGGCATAGTAGGCACCCATGACATCTGTTTTTGACAAGACGCCAATGGGCCTGCCGTCCGGGTCATCGACCAACAAGGCGCTGATTTTATACTTGATCAAGGTGTTGATGCTGTTTCCGATGACGGTGTCGCTCTTCAACCGGATGATTTGACGACGCATGGCCTGGCTGACGGCAATACCACTTAACGTACTCTTGTCCGGGGCTGCCATGGGCTACCGGTCCTCTGAAAAGCGGTCAAGGATATTATAGAAAAGGTCCGACATATAAACAATGCCCAGGATCTTTCTGTTTTCCAGTACGGGCAGTCGGCGGACGTGCTTTTTGATCATGATGTCCATGATCATCATAATGTGCGTTTGCGGGGTGATGGTAATGACTTCGGGGGTCATGATATCTCCCACCAGAACGGATTTTGTATTTTCACAGGCCGCATCGACGAGACCCGTGATGTCGATGTCGTCCATCATCCCCCAAATATGGGTGTGTTTGGGCCGCATGAAAAGAAGGATGTCATACATGGAAATCATGCCGGCCAGGCCACCGGCATCGTCCGTGACCATCATGCCGAAGATCTTGCGGCCCTCTTCCCGGCCGGCCTGTTTGAACGCCTTTACCGCATCATTGACCGGCATTGTTGGCGATAGTGTGTGAAATCCTGTGTCCATCAAATCTTTGGCGATTTTTTTCATCATGTGGTCCCCTTCAAGCCACAGAATACAGAGATGCCGTTTCGGTGTGCTCTTGCCTGCCGGTTATTCAAAAGGCCCAATGTCATCTTAAATGATACTGCCGCGAAAACGCAAGATTGGGCGTATTTTTTATAAAAGCCGGCTTGAAACGGGCAAGCGCCGTAAAATCAGTTCAGACGGCCGTGATCATTGCCAGTTGCAGGGGCTATGGGTATGTTTATTTTAATTTTGATCCTGCATAAGACGCGGAAGATGTAACCGTTGGATCTGTCCTGGATCAATAGGCAGTGGTTGCATTCAGCAGACCTTGATGGCGGCAATTGTGCCGTGGCAGGTGTTAATATATTACATAAGAAGGTGAAAGATGAAAACAGGAACCAAAACGTTTTTTGCAGGTGCAGGCGTACTGATTTTTTCTGTGATGATGATGATCGGCGGATGCAGTTCGGGTCCCGTCCACTTCAAACGCATGGTCAGTGCATCCGATAGCTTCGAGCAATTTCGAATATTGCCCGGCCATCAGTATTACTATTTCGGTCGCCCGAATGCCCCTTTGGCGATGGTAGCTGTCAAGGAGGGGTATCGATTGGTTTCTCCCAAGTGGAGCCCCATCGACTTAGACGAACAGGCACTCAAGACTATGGTTGGAAGGATGCTCAATCAATCCGGAGCCGAGTATAACATCGATCCCAATGGTGCCTATATCTACAACAATAGCGGTGAAACCATTGGCCTGTGGTATTCGGTCTGGCGCTTGCCGGTGCTGCACTTTACAGGTGAAAAAGAATTCACCATCTCAAACCCGGTGACCGCTTTTCCAACTACCAATCGTCAACCGGATGACGGTAGAGTCATCATTGACTGATTCACCCCCGCGGTGTGAGGGCGCCGGGAAAAAAGGCCGGCATGGCTTGGAAACCCAACCCGAAACAACCTGTGCCCGAAGGGTAAGAACGGGCGCCATTATCCTGAAACAACCTGTTCCCGGCACCCTGCGCCAGGGATAAGCGGCAGGGGTGTGGCGCCCTGCAATCGGCCGGCTATGAATCGTCATGCGGCATATTTTTCAGCCTTTTGCTCAGCGCCTGCTGGGATATGCCCAGAAGCGCCGCTGCCTGGGTCTGGTTGTTGGCGCATCGCTGCATCGCTTCCTGTACCAGGCGCCGGGTGGCCGCTTTGATCGTGGGCAGGGAGCTGCCGAAGGCAACGGGTGCGTCGCCGGCATCGCTGTGCCTGATGGTTTTGTGACCCGATGCCTGCGACCGGGCCATGTGGTCCCTGAAAACGCTGACGGGCAGTGGTCCGCTCTTATGCTGGGCCATGGCATCGAATATCATGGCTTTCAGCTCCCGGATGTTGCCCGGGAAAGGATATGTGCCCAGCAGCGGAAGCAGGTCTGGAGAAATATCGGGTTTGGGTTTTCCTAAGGTTTGGGCCGCCTGGTGGAGAAAATGATCGCACAGCAGGGGCAGGTCGTCATTTCGTTCCCGCAACGGGGGGATCCATACCCGGTGGGTTCGAAGCCGGTAATGAAGATCCGTTCGGAACTGCTTTTTTTCCTGCATGGCCCATAAGTCTGCATGGGTGGAGGCGATGATGCGTGCGTTGCTCCTGTGGCTGGAATCTTTCCCCAGGGGCATGTATTCGTGCTCTTGCAGCAGTCGCAACAGTTTGACCTGGGCGCCCTGATTCAGATCGCCGATTTCGTCGAGAAACAGGGTTCCGCCGGACGCTTTTTCGATGAGACCCTTGCGGTGGGCTTCAGCACCGGTGAAAGCGCCCTTGACATGGCCGAACAGGGTGTCTGAAAAAATGTTGTCGTCCAGGCCGGCGACATTTATGGCCACAAAAGAACCCTTGCGGCCGCTCAGAGTGTGGATCGCACGGGCGGCAAGCTCCTTGCCCACACCGGTTTCACCTCGGATCAATACAGGTTCTTCCGTTGCCGCGATGGATTCGATGTAGTGAAACAGGGCCGTCATCTTAGGACTGTGGGTCACGATGGCGTCGAATGCCTGCGGATGCTGCAAACCGCCATTGCGCAGGTGATTTCGAAGGGCCTGGTTCTCCTGGCGCAACTCCCCGAATTTGAGCGCCTGGTGGACCGCGGTAATCAGGCGGCTTTCGTCCACCGGTTTGACAATATAGTCAAATGCCCCCGTTTTCATTGCCCTGACAGCCGTTTCCACATCGATGCTCCCGGTAATGACGATAATCGGCAGGTCAGGGAAGTGTGCCATGATTCCGGGCATCAGGGTTTCTCCATCCACGAAGGGCATGTTCAGGTCCAGCAGAACAACGCTGGCGCCGTGCCGATCGAGCAGTTCCAAGGCCTGCCGGCTGTCGGCGCAGGTGACCACGGGTTTCAGGCCCGCCATTCGCAGGGTGGTGTCCACGGCAAGCAGTATAGGCGCTTCATCATCGATAACCACAATGGGTTTTTCAAGGTCGGCCGTTTCGGTCATGTCGTATTCTCCCCGGAGGCTGCGGCAGCTTTGCGCGGAATCCAGGCTGTGGCTGTTGTGCCAAGACCGGGCGCTGTTTCGAATTCAAGCCGGCCCCCGTGGTCGCGCATAATGGTATCGGAAATGGAAAGCCCCAGACCGGTGCCGCCGGCATCGCGTTTGGTGGTAAAGAATGGGTCGGTGATGCGTTGCAGTACTTCCCGGGGCATGCCGATACCGGTATCTTTGACTTCGATAAAGAGCGACTTGGTTTTTTCGTCATATCCCGTGGCAATGCGCAGTGGCTTGTGCTTGTCTTCCATGGCCTGGCAGGCATTGACCAGCAGGTTGATGACCACTTGTTCGATGCGATGTCCGTTGCCCCTGAATGGCGGGAGCCCCGGCGCATAATGCGCCTGGAAATCGGACGTCGCTTTTTTGATCAAGCTCGACACCAATCCCACCGCCTTTTCAACGATGTCGTTTAAATCCACAGCATCGCTGATGTCACCTGGTTTCTGACCGGAAAATTCCTTCAAGTCCCCGACGATGCGTTTGACGCGCTCCACCCCTTCTAAGGTGTAGCCCATCAACTGGGGCATTCGCCGGGAAAAATCGTCATAGTCCAATCCTCCCACCGACAGTCGGCTGACCTTTTCATGGTGTTGCGACAGAACGGGATCGGCAATCTGCCAGAATTTTTGCAACATCTGAACGTTGAGCATCACGGTTGAAATGGGATTGTTGATTTCATGCGCAACCCCTGACACGAGGGTGCCCAGAGAAGCCAGCTTGGCGGTCTGGAAGAGTTGCTCTCTTTGTCTTCTGGCGCTTTCCGCGGCTTTGATCTTTTCGCTGACATCGCGCGCTGCCAGAAGATAGCTGTTGTTGCCATCGGGCGCTTGCATCATGGCCAGTGTGGCTTCGATAGGGACTGCGGCGCCGTGGCCTCCCATCCGAAAGGCTGTTTCCAGAAAATAGTCCTCGGTCTGGCCTTGTGCCGCCTGATCGACTTTGGCTTTGAATGGCGCTTGGGCTCCGGGGGCGATAATATCGAGGATCGAGCGGCCCACGATAGGCTGGCTGCCATCTGCCGCTGCTTGCATCCATGCCTGGTTGGCGTAGGTGATGCGGAAATTCGAATCAAAGGTAATAATGATTTCGCGGGCGGTTTCCGCCAACAGGCGGTATTTGGCTTCGCTTTCGCGCAAAGAGGTTTCCATACGGCGCCGTTTGTTCTCCGTCAGCGATCCCTGCCAGACGATATAAAAGGAGAGCAAAACCATTACCGCGGTGATACCCAGGCAAATCATGGAGATGTGCCGGGTGATGGCGGAGATCTGACCACGAACGTCCTCCACGTAAACACCCGATCCGATTACCCAGCCCCAAGGGGGAAACCCCTTGACGTAAGATATCTTTTCCACGACCCGGTTGGGATCGTCCTGCCACTGCCATTGGTAATCGACGTACCCTGCGCCGTCGCTGCGGACCTTATCGGCGAAGGCCACAAACAAATGTTTGCCGGACGGATCGGTCAGGTCGCTGGTGTCCAGACCTTCCAGATCGGGTCGATAGGGGTGCATGATGATGCGCGGCTGCATATCATTGATCCAGAAATAGTCCTTTCCCTCCGGTCCGAAACGCAAATGGCGCAAGTTTTCGATGGCCTGCCGCTGGGCCGTTTCGATGGATATGGCGCCCTTGTCGGACAATTCAGCATAATACTGCACCGTGCTCCAGGCGGCGTCGGTGAGCGCCCGGATCATTTCCCTTTTGCGGTCCATCAGATGACCTTCCACCATGGGAAGCAGCAGCCAGAAATAGGTCGTTACAAACAGGGTCAGGGCCGTCAGAACCGGCCAGATGATATTGAGCGGCGCATCTTTGGAAAACCGCAGAGCATTGTTTCGCTGTGCCAATAATGATGTGGGAATGGGCATAGTGTTTACATGTGATGCGTTTTATCGGACCTCAAAAAAAGGCCAAACCGCCCTTCACAGTGACCCGGGTGATCCAGGTTTGTCTGGAGTGCGCGGCAGCTTCGAACGCTTTTCGTATGCGGGGGCTTCAGCACCGGCCCTGAGCGTTATACGGATACCGATCCGCAGTCCGGCATCGCGAATAGATTCTAATAAGTTGCCGGAAAAATAATGTCAAACGACAATTGCCCGGTATTGACAGCGCCTTGATAAGGCCTCACAATAGTCCGTACCACCGTTTGCCAATCTACAGCCGACAATACGGGTTACGGATCAGGGTCCGGTTGTGACGACCGACGGCCTGTATCAACGCTTTCCGGATGGTCTGTGTTCCAAAACGGTTGAAATCCAAAACACCGGGGCCCAGGCCGTGGATGGCATGTTGCGCGGCCGGGGCGGCCATGAAAGGCACAGCGCTTATGACACGGGATCGGTCATCTTCGCCGGATAATGCGATTGCATATGAAAACAGGGAGTGGATTGAATCCCTGGATTACGTCTATGCCAACCAGGGGCCGCAGCGGGTTGTGGAACTGCTGCGGTATCTGCAGGTGCGCGCTCAGGCGCATGGGGTCCATTTTCATTTTTCCGCCAACACGCCTTACATCAACACCATCCCGGCGAGCCGGCAACCGGTCTTTCCGGGAAGCCGGGAGATTGAACGGCGGATTAAAAGCATTATCCGGTGGAACGCTATGGCCATGGTGGTGCGCGCCAATCGCGAAAATGCCGGTATCGGGGGGCATATCTCCACTTTTGCTTCCAGCGCTACCCTCTATGAGGTGGGGTTCAATCATTTTTTCCGCGCCAAATCCGCAGAGCATCCCGGAGATATCATTTTCTTCCAGGGGCATGCCGCTCCGGGAATCTATGCGCGGGCTTTTCTGGAGGGACGATTAGACGAGGGACAATTGTCCCGCTTCCGAAGGGAACTGGCCCCCGGCAAGGGTCTGTCGTCCTATCCGCATCCCTGTCTCATGCCCCAGTTCTGGCAATTCCCAACGGTTTCCATGGGACTGTCTCCCATTATGGCCATATACCAGGCCCGTTTTAACCGCTACCTGGAAGATCGCGGCATAAAGCCCCCCAATGACCGCAAGGTGTGGGCGTTTATCGGCGACGGGGAGACCGATGAGCCCGAATCCCTGGGGGCAATTACACTGGCCGCCCGGGAGCGCCTGGATAATCTGATCTTCGTGATAAACTGCAACCTTCAGCGCCTGGACGGACCGGTGCGCGGCAACGGCAAGATCATCCAGGAGTTGGAGGCGGCTTTTCGCGGGGCCGGCTGGAATGCCATCAAAGTGATCTGGGGGGACGACTGGGACCCCCTGTTGGCCCAGGATGAGAACGGTCTGCTGGTCAAGCGCATGGAGGAAGTGCCCGATGGCCAATACCAGATGTACTCGGTGGCCGGCGGCGGCTACATTCGAAAAGATTTCTTCGGCAAGTACCCCGAACTGGCTCAAATGGTCGACAGTTACAGCGACGAGCAGCTCCGGAAGCTGCGACGGGGCGGCCACGACCCGCTCAAAGTTTACGCCGCCTACAGTGCTGCGGTAAACCACAAAGGGTCTCCCACGGTGATATTGGCCAAGACCATCAAAGGGTATGGCCTGGGTGAAGCCGGCGAGGGCCGCAATGTCACCCACCAGCAGAAAAAACTCAACGAGGCCGAGCTGCGTCACTTCCGCAGCCGGTTCGGTATCCCCATTCCGGACAACAAGATCAACGAAACGCCGTTTTATCGGCCGGCGGAAGATAGCGAAGAAATTCGCTACCTGAAGGCGCGGCGCCGGGCGCTGGGCGGTTACCTGCCGGCCCGCAGTGTTTCCGTACCCATTTTCCGGCCTCCGGCAAAGACCCTCTACAGTGAATTTTTCAAGGGCACCGGTGAGCGTGAAATGGCCACCACCATGGCCATGGTCCACCTTTTGAGCAAGTTGCTGGCCGACAGGAAGATCGGACCCTATATCGTGCCCATCGTGCCCGATGAAGCCCGCACCTTCGGCATGGAGGCCCTGTTCCGCAAGTACGGTATCTACTCGCACGTGGGCCAGCTTTATGAGCCCGTAGATAAAAACAGCCTGCTTTACTATAAGGAGGCTACGGACGGGCAGATTCTCGAAGAGGGGATCACCGAGGCCGGGGCCATGTCGTCATTCATAGCCGCAGGCACCTCCTACTCCACTTCGGATATCAACATGATTCCATTTTTCTTCTTCTACTCCATGTTCGGTTTTCAGCGCATCGGCGATCTGATCTGGGCGGCTGGCGATATACAGGCCCGGGGTTTTCTGCTCGGCGCCACCGCCGGCAGGACGACCCTGGCCGGTGAGGGATTGCAGCACCAGGACGGACACAGCCACATCCTGGCTTTTGCCAGCCCTTCCGTTTTGGCCTACGATCCGGCATTTGCCTACGAGGTGGCTGTCATTGTGCGCGAGGGCCTGCACCGCATGCTGGAAAACGGAGAGAACCTCGTCTACTACCTGACCATCATGAACGCGTTTTACTCGATGCCGGCCATGCCTGCCGGAGTGGAAACCGGTATTGTCAAAGGCATGTATAAATTCCGCGGGCCGGCCGGGAAAAATTCCAAGGTCAACGTCCACTTGATGGGCAGCGGCGCCATTTTGAAGGAGGCCATGCACGCACAGGAACTGCTGCAGGAAAACTTTGGCGTTGCCGCGGATGTCTGGAGCGTCACCAGTTACAAAAATCTTTACTGGGATGCCATCGAGACCGAGCGCTGGAATCGCCTCAACCCGGACAAAAAGCCCAGGCAGAATTACATTCAGCAACAGACGGCAAATGAAGCCGGGGTGTTTGTCGCGGCTTCGGATTATCTCAAGGCCCTGCCCGCTGCTATCGCCAAGTGGCTGCCGGGTCCCGTCGAACTGTTGGGCACGGACGGTTACGGGCGCAGTGACACGCGCGAGGCTTTGCGGGACTTTTTTGAGGTGGACGCCCGCCATATCGCATACGCTGCATTGAGCGGCCTGGCTGCCCGGCAAAAGATTGAATCGGCAGTGGTTCGAAAAGCCCGCAGTCAACTCGGCATCGATGCAGACCGTGCCAATCCGCTATTTCGATAGCGCAAGGAGAGACGATGATTGTCGAGATTGTTGTCCCGGATATCGGAGAAGGCGTGGCTGCAGGCAAAGTGGTGGCCCTCCATATCAAAATAAACGATACCATCAAAGCGGATGATACTGTCCTGGAGTTGGAAACCGACAAGGCTGTTGTAGAGATTCCCTCGCCGGTGGGGGGCAAGGTCACCGAGGTCCTGGTCCGGGAGGGGGATGAAATCAAGATCGGTGCCGTCATTGCCAGGATGGAATCCGGTGAAACTGCGATAGATTCCCCTTTAAAGGCAGATGATGCACAAGAACAACCGGCCGGAGACACCCAGGCTGCGGCGGTTTCAGAAAAGGCGGCGGGTGAAGATAGAGCAATGGGGCGGCCCCGGCCCCGGTCTGGGAATGCGGTCAGGAGAGAAGATGACTTCCCCGCCCCGCCGAAAACAGACCGGACGGAGGCGCAGCACGGGGCGCGGGGACGCCTTGTTGCAGCGTCACCTTCCATTCGCAGAATGGCCCGTGAATTGGGCGTCGATATCCACGACCTGAAGGGAAGCGGTCCCGGCGGCCGTATTGCCGAGGCGGACATCAAAGCCTTCGTAAAGACCAGATTGCAGTCGGCCGCATTTGCCCGCAACACAACGGCAGGCATGTCAGGGGAACCGGAGTTGCCGGATTTCAGCCGCTGGGGCGAAACCGAGATCGTTGAATTGGAAACCGTGCGTCGGTTGACGGCGGAGAGCACTGCTGCGTCCTGGCATGCAGTGCCCCACGTCACCCAGTTCGACAAGGCCGATATTACGGAGCTGGATTCCTTTATCAAAAAGAATGCGGATCATGTGGCCAAAGCCGGCGGCAAGTTGACCGTCACAGCCATTCTGACCAAGTTATGTGCCGAGGCCCTGAAGCGATATCCGCGGTTTAATGCCAGCATCGATATGCAGCGCCGCCAGATGATTTTTAAACGCTATATTCATATCGGTATTGCCGTGGATACGCCGCGGGGGCTCTTCATGCCGGTGATCACCGACGCGGATACCAAGAGCATTTCGGCCCTGTCCGCACAGATCGTGGATCTGGCCCGGCGGGCGCGCAACAAGCAGATCAAGCCTGCCGAGTTGGAGGGCGGCACGTTCAGCATTTCCAACCAGGGCGGTATCGGTGGGGTGGGATTTACACCCATTGTACTCTGGCCCCAGGTGGCCATCCTCGGCGTGAGCCGGTCGTCGGTGGAGGCTGTGGCCGAGGACGGACAGTTCGTTGCGCGCCGGATGCTGCCGCTGTCGCTCTCTTATGACCACCGGGCCATCGACGGTGCCGATGCCGCAAGGTTTCTGCGCTGGATCTGCCAGTGTCTGGAACAGCCGCTGACCCTGCATCTGGATTGAAGCCAGCCGCGGTTGAATGGGCCGGATCGTTAAAATTGAAAATTTGAGCCGAGGAGTGAATATATGACAGAGCAACACGCACAACTGGTGGTGATCGGGGGCGGTCCCGGCGGGTATGCCGCCGCTTTTCTGGCCGCCGATATGGGGATGAGCGTTACCCTGGTGGACCCGGAGGCCAACCCCGGCGGTACCTGCCTGTATAGAGGGTGCATCCCGTCCAAGGCGCTGCTTCACGTTTCCCGGGTGATCAACGAAACCCGGGAGGCCGAATCGTGGGGGGTTCATTTCGCAAGGCCAACCATTGAACTGGACCGGCTGCGCGCCTGGAAAGAGCAGGTGGTGGGGCAACTTACCGGCGGATTGGGACAGCTGGTCAAACAGCGCAAAGTCAATCATGTGCATGCCCGGGCCGCTTTCAGGGACGACACGACCCTTGTTCTCACGGACGAAAAGGGATCTGAAAGCATCCTGACTTATGACCATGCCATTATCGCCACGGGCTCCCGGCCGGTGACGATTCCCGGTTTTGCGCCGGGTGCCGGACATATCTGGTATTCGCGTCAGGCCTTGGACCTTAACGAGATTCCCAAACGGCTGCTGGTTATCGGCGGCGGTTACATCGGACTGGAACTGGGATCGGTCTATGCCACGCTGGGATCGGAAGTTACGGTGGCCGAGATGATGCCCACCCTCCTGCCGGGAGTGGATCGCGAACTGGTGCGCTTCTTGTCGAAGCGTTTGGGGGATACATTCAAGGATATCCTTTTACAGACCCGCGCAGTGAACCCCAAGGTTCAGAAGAATGGGATTAAAATCACTTTTGAAGCCGAGAAGGGCGCACCTGCACCCCAGCTGTTCGACAAGGTTCTGGTCGCTGTGGGGCGACGCCCCGTCAGCGACGGGCTGGGGCTCGAAAACACCGACGTGAAATGCGACGACCGTGGTTTTATTCAAACCGACGAACAGCGTAAAACCGCTGCGCAGCGGATTTTTGCCATCGGAGACGTGGCCGGCGAACCCATGCTGGCCCATAAGGCCTCATACGAAGCGCGTATTGCCGTGGAGGTGATTGCCGGACTGAATGTGCGCTATGAACCGGCGGCCATTCCGGCAGTGGTGTTCACCGATCCGGAAATCGCCTGGGCCGGTTTAACCGAGGCGCAGGCCAAAGCCGGGGGTATGGCCGTCCAGGTTACCCGTTTTCCCTGGGCGGCGTCCGGGCGGGCCGCCACACTGGGGCGCAGTGACGGGATGACCAAGCTGGTGATCGATTCCGATAGCGAGCGCATTCTGGGCGCCGGCATCGCGGGGCCCGGTGCCGGTGAAATGATTGCCGAAGCCGTGGTGGCCATCGAGATGGGTGCCAATGTCACCGACCTGGGCCTCTGCATTCATCCCCATCCCACATTGTCGGAAACCATTAAGGAGGCCGCGGAGATTTTTCACGGTACGGCCACCCATATTTTTCGGCCAAAACGCACTAAGTGACGAATAATATAGAACGGATAACCTTTTTGGTATAGCAATACCCGGCGAAAGCCGAGAATTAAATCCGAATGTCAAATCCCGAATATCCTGAAGCCAAAGGGATATTCATCGAATTGCGTTTTTAGGGTGATGTTTATGACAAGCCGGGATCTCATCCGCTGTGGGTGGCCGGGGCACGACCCGCTGATGCAGCCTTACCACGACCGGGAATGGGGCGTACCGCTGCACGACGACCGTAAATGGTTCGAATTCCTGGTTTTGGATGCTTTCCAGGCCGGTTTGTCGTGGCGCACGGTGCTGCACAAAAGGGAGGCTTTCAGGCAGGTCTTTTATAACTTCATCCCCGAAAAAGTGGCCCGTATGTCGGCCGCTGCAATGCAAAACGCCTGCGGCAACAAAGCCATCATCCGCAACCGGCTCAAGATAGAAGCCACTGTAAGAAATGCGCGCGCATTTCTTGATCTGCAGGCCAAAGCCGGCTCTTTCGACGCTTTCATCTGGTCGTTTACCCAGGGAAAGGTGATTTGCAATGCGTGGCAGACCGCCACCGAGGTACCGGCGGCCACCCCGTTGTCCGACACCGTGAGCAAGGCGCTGAAAGCGGAAGGTTTTTCATTTGTGGGCAGCACCATCTGCTATGCCCTGCTGCAGGCCGCGGGGGTTGTCAACGATCACCTCACGAACTGCTGGCGGTATTCTGTTTTGAAAAGCGGGTAACAGAGGAGGGGGGGGAAATGGCTGACAGTAAATGGAAGGAAGACAACGCCACACCGTTTTGCGGAACCCGTGAAGACCCTTATCCGGTTTTTCGTTCGGAGATTGAATTTATCCGTGTGCGCAGGGAAATGATGTGTGCGGCGAATCGGGCGGCGCATCTCGAGGACTATCCGACGGCGGAAAACGGCCTTGTGGGGCTTTGCTTCTCCGGTGGCGGTATTCGCAGCGCGACGTTCAATCTGGGACTTCTGCAGGCCTTATACAAACACGGCATTCTGCAGCGTGTGGATTACCTGTCCACGGTCTCCGGCGGCGGCTATATCGGCAGCTGCCTTACCGCCTTGTTGAATTCGGAATTCAAAAATCCGGCCGCGGTGCAGCAGGAAGCGGACCGCCACCGGGATGGGCAAAGCTCCACCGGATTCCTCTGGGACGCAAAGCACTTCCCCTTTGCCAGCCCCACGCAGCCTGTCGATTGCAAAGATCCTATCAGCGGCAAGGAAGACGGCGCCTGTTTTGTCCGGCCGGAACGCGAGTCGGCGGAAAAAGAACCGGCGCGCCACCTGCGTTATTTTTCCAACTATCTGACGGCCGAAGGCAATTTTGTGCGAAAGTATTTAGGGCCGGTACTGGCCATCACCCGGGGGCTCCTGTTTAATTTTCTTTCCATTGTGCCCCTGGTTTTAATGGCCGCTATCGTGTTGGCGTCACTCTACCGGGTGCCATCGGTGAACATTAAAGGCGTCGCCCTGAATTTCAGCATGCAGGACCTGAAATCAGCCCTGGTCGACCAGCGAAATGCGGAATTGCGATATAAGGAGTTCGTTTATTTTCGCACGCCGGGCTTGGGCACTGCCGGGATATCCCAGCGTATTCCCATCATCAGGGCCAACCCCGATATTTCCTACAGGGAAAAACAACTGCTAAATGTCAGGCGCCTGGCGCACGCCAAGGTCATGGCGCAATGGAAGGCCATGTTGACCATTCCACTGGCGGCCCTGTTTGTCATGATGGGGTGTGCATTTTTCGTCATGCAGTTTTACGGCACGGCCAGAAGGCGTTTTACCTTCAGCTTTGTCTTCAGCTGTATTCTGTTCGCCAGCCTGGTTCTTTTCGCCATTCAGGTCTTTGGCGCGGCGATTGTCTACTGGAACCATTGGAAAGTGCCCAACATGCTGGCGCTGATATCTGTGTTGACTTTTTTGGGCCCTAAGCTTGCAAAAGCCGGTGCGAACTCCGGCCAAAAGAAAAAGCCGTGGATCAAGATGGGGCTGTCCATTCTGCTGATGTCCCTGACGCCGCTGATACTGCTCTATTTTACCGGCTGGTTTGTCCATTATCTGCTGACGCCGACACCGTTGGGATGGCCGGCAATGGTTCTTTGGGGTGTCGGCGCCATCGCCTTGCTTTATGTCACCAACCGTTGGATCAACATCAACAGGATTTCGCTGCACAATTTCTATCGCGACCGGCTCAGCCGGGCTTATATCATTCAATCCGACAGCGAACCGGCAGACCCCGGCAGTCCCTTCGACCGTTTGAACGAAACCGACCACATTCCCCTCTCCGGCCTCTATGGGGGAGGTTACAATGTGGGGCCTTACCCCATTATCAATGCCAATTTAAATCTTTCCAAGAAGATGCCCGAAGATCACAAACGCACCGGTCGTGAAAATGAAGATGAACATAAGCGTGGAGTCTTCCGGAATTGCGAAAGCTTCATTTTCAGCAAATACTGGTGCGGCTCCAGAAAGACAGGCTATGTCGGGACCGCTGCCTATGAAAAAGCGGACAAGCATATCGATCTGGCCACCGCTATGGCCATATCCGGTGCGGCCGCCAATATCGGCATGGGCCAGGGGAATATGCCGGCCATGCGTCTGCTGATGGGGTTGCTGAATATTCGGCTGGGGTACTGGGCGCCGCATCCCGGCCGATCCTACGGTTGGGTCAGCCGATGGCTGCTGGGTAAATCCCCGGGCGGACTGCAGGCCATGCGGGAGTGGATTGCCAGTTATTCGCTCAACGGCGACTTCATCAACCTGTCCGATGGGGGGCATTTTGACAATCTGGGCGTTTACGAGCTGCTCCGGCGACGCTGCAAGTACATCATCGTAGGGGACGCCGAAGCCGATCCCCAGATGCAATTTCAGGCCCTGGCTTACATTATCCGGCTGGCGCGCATCGATTTCGGTGTGGATATCGAGATCGACACCTCGAGCCTCAAACGAGATCGTGAAAACGGCCTGTCCCACCAGCACTGTACCGTGGGGATTATCAAATACCCCCAGTGCCCGGAAGGGGACGCCGAAGAGGGATATCTGCTTTATTGCAAGTCTTCCCTGACCGGAGACGAACCCGAGCACTTGCACGAGTACCGGGTCAAGCATCCCTCCTTTCCCCACCAGACCACTGCGGACCAATGGTTTGACGAGCAGCAGTTCGAAGTTTACCGGGAGCTGGGATTCCATGTGGGCAACACCACCTTCAAGCCGGCTTTCCAGATCAAGACAAAAGCCGGTATGGAAGATCTTTTTATCCGCATCAAAGAATTCTGGCAGCCGCGCACCCTGGTCAGCAAAAATCGTTTTACCCAGCATGCACGTGAACTGAGCCGCATTCTGGAAATCATCAAAAATGATGAAAACCTGGCGTTTATGGATGACCAGATTTTTCCCGAGTGGAGAACATTCATGAGCGAGGCGTCCAAAAAACAAGCGGTCAACTTGTGGCTGCCTCAAAATGAAAAGGAGCTGCGCGCCGGGTTTTACGTATGCAACCTCATGATTCAGCTCATGGAGAATGTCTATCTGGACCTGAACCTTGAGAGCGATTATGATCATCCCGACAACCGCGGTTGGATGAACCTGTTCATGCACTGGGCGTGGTCCGGCATTTTCCAGGTTTCATGGGCAATTTCGGCGTGCACCTTCGGTGCCAAATTTCAGAAATTCTGCGCCGCACGCCTGGAACTCGATATCATGGGCGATATTGTACTGCACCGCATCTGGCCCGCAGATGACGCGCAACCGTTTCTGGATTGTGCCGCAAAGCATCTCAATTTGTTCGAGGTCAAAGAAATCGAAAAGCACCTGTCCAGGCACCTGCGGAGTCCCGATCAGTGTTATGCATTCCACCTGATTGTCCAGAGTCCTTTGACCCAGGAATGCGCAAAAGCGTTTTGCTTCGGCTTTGCGTTGCTGATCGAGGCCGGCAACAAAGTGGAAATCGACTACTTTCGTGTGCAGGACCATCTGCGCAAGATGGGACTGGGGCGTATGGCCTTGAAAGCGCTGGTTTCGGAGATCGTCAAACAGAAGGATGCCGAAAAAGTTCCACTGAAGAAAAGAGCCGCGCTGGAGTCCATCGAAATGGCCCGCTGGATTACTACCCACAAAGACGAGGCGGTCAGGAAACAATTCAACTCCATGCTGTCCTCAGTGATCGCTGCCGTGGGCGCCGAGGTGTGAAGAGGAGCGCTTTTTCTCCACCATGCAGTAGATGCCGCCGTATTTATAGCCGGGAACGAAGCATTTGTTGCAGGAAATGCATTTGGCCGGGCTGCGGTCGCCCTGTTGCCAGCGATTGGGCAGCCGGGGCTCGCGGATCAGTGGCCGGGACATGGCGATGGCATCCATACCGTGGTCGCGGATGGCCGCTTCGGCGACATCATAGGAACGAAAACCACCGACCACCACTACCGGGCAGTGTACCTCAGATTTGATGCGCCGGGCCAGATCGAGGTTGTAGGCCTCTTTTTCGGGGGTGTTGATTCTGTCGCGCGCCGGGCCCTTTTTGCCGGATGCCGCGGTGCCGGCAGAAACCTCAATGGCATCTATTCCGGCGGCATCCAGCATGCGGGCGGCAGACAAAGCGTCCTGCCTGTTCAGTCCGCCATCCAGGAAATCATCGGCATTGAGCTTGATCATTACCGGGAAGCCATTTCCCACGGACTTGCGCACAGCGTCGTAAACCTGCATCAAGAATCGGCAACGGTGGTCGATGTCGCCGCCGTAACTGTCCGTCCGGCGGTTGGTAAGCGGTGAGAGAAACTGGTTGATGAGATACCCGTGGGCGCCATGCAGTTGAACAGCGTCGAATCCCCATTGCCTGGCTCTGGCCGCGGCGGCGCCAAAGCTATCGACGATTGCCGCAATTTGCGCCGGGGTCAGGGCGGCCGGAAGTTGAGGGTACTGGGGGACTTCAACGGCGGACGGCGCCACGGGTTGCTGACCGGCGGCCTCGATACTGGCCTGACCGCCGGCGTGGACCAGTTGCACGGCAATGGCGCCGCCGGCGGCATGGACGGCGTCAGTCAGCCGCAGGAAATCTGCGGCAAAATGGTCGTCGTGGATTCCCATTTTACCGGGCAGCTGCTTACCCTCGGGACTGACAAAGGCGTAGCCCGTGATGATCAGCCCGACACCGCCCCGGGCCAGTTCGGCATAAAAATCGGCCAGCTTGGGGGTGGGGCGGCCGTCCGGGGCGCACATGCCTTCCCAGGTGGCGGAGCGGATCATTCGGTTTTTAAGCGGCATGTTGTTTATGTTAACGGGTTCCAAAAGGGTTGGCATAGGGTTTCTCCTGCGGGTGGGGATCAAATTGGGGCCGATTCAAAAAATGTCCTTTCGACGCGCAAACAGACAGCCGGCCGGAAAATTTCCTCCGGCGTCGGAATGCCGAATTCATACCTGTTTTGACCGCCAAGTCAAGGTCCAATCATCGGCGCCGATTCCTGGCACCATTTCTTGACAAAGCGTGGGCATCCTTCTATGCTACGGACCGTTTTGCGCGTCGATGCCGAGCCCGCAGGGCGCTCCCTGGTTCGTTCTGCCGGGCGCTTGTCACTTACACGGAGGAGTCATTTCCCGAAATTACTGCCATGACACAACCAATGCATGAAACGAAGACTGGCCTGCTGCTGATGATTGCCGGCGCAAAAGGCGCCATTGCTTCCACCATTGCCGTTTCCTCCACCATTCTGCGACACGATGGGGGGCAGGGCATCGGCGGACTGACCACGACCGACAAGTTCGCGTTTCTGGGACCGGCGGATCAGCTCCGGATGGCGGGCTGGGATACCCAGGGCCGCGGCATGGTCGAAGCATTGGCCTATCACGGCGTGATACCCGATGACGTATGGCGGCCCTACGCCGGATTTTTTCCGGATGTGGAAGTCCGGCCGGCGCCGGATCAGAAAATATCTTTGGGTCGTCAGGTCGAATCCATTCAGGCCGATATCCGGGATTTCCAAAAACGATATCCGGGGTTCCGTGCCGTGCTGGTCAACCTGCTGCCCGCCAGTTGGGATATCAGCCAGTCTCACCGGATGCGCACACTGGATGAACTGATGGCCGAGTCGCCCCAGGGGCCGCCCGATCTGGCGTACACCATCGCCGCGGTCCTGAGCAATGTTCCGGTGGTCAACTTTACGCCCAATACCGTTGAAATTAGATCCGTTGTCGACCGGGCAGAGGCCCATGGCATCCCCATGGCCGGCCGGGACGGAAAAACCGGGCAGACCTATTTTAAGGTGGTTCTGGCATCGGCCTTCAAGGCCCGCGCTTTGGAGGTGGACGGATGGTACAGTCTCAATATCCTGGGCAACGAAGACGGCCGAAATTTGATGGACCCGGATAGAGCCTGCGGCAAGCTGCAGAATAAAACCCGCCTTCTGGACGACATCCTTGGATATGGCGTCGGCCAAAAAAAATTCGGAGAACCGGCCCACAAGGTCCACATCGATTATTATGCACCCCGGGGTGACGCCAAGGAAGCATGGGACGTCATTGATTTCAGCGGTCTATTCGGGCTTCCCATGAGCCTGCGGCTCAACCTGCAGGGACGCGATTCCATTCTGGCGGCGCCCATGGTCATCGATTTGGCCCGCTGGGTGTCGGCCCTGCATACCGCCGGCATGGGCGGACCCGCTGTGGATCTCGGTTTTTTCTTTAAAAAACCGGTTGGCCCCAATCCTGCGCTGACGTTCCAGGACCAGTTGTCGGCATTGGATCGGCTGGAGCAGAAAATTAATCACGCGCTGGGCGTCCAAGGTGCTTCCAGTCAAGCCTGAAGGCAGCGTTTTCCGTTTTGAATGGATTGGAATGAGAGGACCCATGACATGGTTTTAGGATACAGCACCAACGCTTTCGTTAAATTTTCACTGCTGGAATCATTTGAAAAGATTGCCGCTATCGGATTCAAAGGGGTGGAGATCATGTGCGACCAACCCCATCTCTATCCGCCCGAATACGGGCATCGGGAATTGGCCGAGGTCAAGGCGGCCCTGCAGCAGTTCGGTTTGAAACCGACCAACTTGAACAGCTTTACCCTTTTTGCCGTGGGAGACACCTACCTGCCGTCATGGATCGAGCCGGATCCGGATCGGCGCAAAATCCGGGTGGACCATACGTTGGCCTGCCTGGACATTGCCAAATTTCTTGGCTGCGCCAATATTTCCATTCCTCCCGGCGGCCCCCTGGAGAAAGGGTTGACCCGCCAGGAGTCGCTGGCGCTGTTTCATCAGGGAATCGATCAAGTGCTTCCAAGGGCCGAAGAACTGGGCATTCAGCTGCTCATCGAGCCTGAGCCCGACCTGCTCATGGAGCGAACCTCGGAAATCAAGCCCTTCGTTCAGGAAATTGCATGCGCTTCCATCGGTATCAACTTCGATATCGGCCATTTCTTCTGTGCCGGCGAGGACCCGGCCGCCGCCTTCGAAGAACTTTTCCAGTGGGTCGGCCATATGCATATTGAAGATATTGCAGCCGACCGTTCGCACAACCATTTGATTATCGGAGCGGGTGCCATCGATTTCGTCCCTATCTTCGAAGCCATGCGGCGGCTGCAATATTCATGTGACATCAGCCTTGAGCTATACCCCTATGTAAATGCGCCTGTCGAGGCCGGGCAGAGCAGCCTTGAAAAACTGCTGCCCATGCTCGCCAATGCCGGGTTGTCCTGATTGACATAGGGCCAAAGCTATTGTAATTGTAATCTAACCCTTCACTTTCCGTTCGTTGCAGCCCCTTTTATTCTGAGAGCCGGGCGCAGTTAAGCGCATGTTCCCGGGCAGCCGGCAATGCACAGCGAACACGGACAGGATACGATCAAACGCTTTAGATTACCGTTAGGCAGGGCAGATGGATCGGAGAACGTTTCTTAAGATCACCGGCCTGGGAAGCGCGGCAGTGGCCGCCGGATGCACTTCCAATCCTGAAAAGAACCTTTTCACCCTGGTGCATGCGCCGGATGACATGGTTTCCGGACAGGCCACCTGGTATGCCTCCACATGCCGCGAGTGTCCGGCCGGCTGCGGTGTATTGGCGAAAAACCGCGAGGGCCGGGTGATCAAGCTGGAAGGCAACTCCCTGAATCCGATCAACCGGGGTAAACTTTGCGTCCGGGGCCAGGCCGCCCTGCAGGGGCTCTATAATCCGGACCGCCTGACCACCTGCCTGCGCAAAACGGATAACGGATTGGAACCTATTTCTTTTCCCGATGCCGAAAAACTTGTTCGCCAACATCTGGAGCGCTCGGCCGCCAGAGGGCCCGACGGCATCGCCATGGTCACCGAGGTTTCGGGAGACACCCTGCTGGATCTGTTCAGATCCGTTTTATCCCAATACGGCTCCGGCAAACTGCGCATTTATGAACCCTTTGCTTTCGAGTCCCTGAAATATGCCCACCAGCAAGTTTACGGCAAGGCTTGCCTGCCCGGCTTCCGGCTGGACCGCTCCGACCTGCTGATCGGCTTCGGGGCCGATTTTTTGGAAACATGGCTCTCGCCCGTTGAATACGCGCGCCAGTTTAAAACCATGCACGCCGTGGACAGAGGCAAAAAAGGCTTCTTTGCCCATGTGAGTCCGTACCAGTCGCTCACCGGGCTCAATGCCGACCAGTGGCTGGCCTGCCGGCCGGGCAGCGAATTATCCGTCGCCCTCCTGCTGCTGAACCAGATGATTCAGAGCGGCAAGGCGCGGCGGTTGTCCGCGGGTTTCAAATCGGGGATCGAAGCCCTTACATCGGCGTATACATTCGAATCCGTCTCTGTGGAAACGGGCATTGCCGCCGGGGACCTGGAAAGACTGGTCCAGCGCGTCAGAAGCGCCAGCCGGCCGCTGTTGCTGGGTTCGGGTTCCGCCTGCCAGGGGACGATGGATGCCGCCCTCGATCTGGCTGTGGTCATACTCAATACCCTTGATGATCCGACATTGTCCCTGATTGACTTCGACCAGCGGCATCGTGTGGAGATCGCCGACTCCCGCTTGGCGATGGAGACGTTCTGGGGCCGTTGCATGGACAGCCCTCCGGGGCTTTTGATGCTGCACAATGTCAATCCTCTTTACAGTGCTTCCCCGCAAAGCAAGGTGGCCGGGGCTCTGGGCGCAAAAGAGACGTTTGTGGTGGCATTCAGTTGCTATATGGATGAAACTGCAGCCGCCGCGGACCTGATAATCCCCATTCAACATCCGTTGGAATCCTGGGATGTATATGAGAGCAAACAGGCCACCAAGGCCATCGTGCAACCGGTCATGGGAAAATTCACGCCGGTTGCGGCCATCGGCGATTTCTTCCTGAAACTGATGCCTGAGGGGCAGCGGCCCTCCGGGGACTACCGCAAGTACATGATCCGGCAACTGGTCGATCAGGGCCTGATCGGTACCGAAGACGACTGGACCAAAATGATGCAGGACGGCGGCCGGTTTGTCGCCGACCGGCAGGTTTCCAAACCTGTTTTGAAACTGGACCGCAAGCTGGCCGCCGAACTGACCCGCCGTGTCCAGGCGGTTGCCGCCCCTGATCCGGAAACCCTCAATATATACCTGGCACCTTCCCTGCGCCATCTGGATGGGCGCGGCGCCAACCGTCCCTGGCTTTCCGAGATTCCGGATCCTGTATCCCTGGTTTCCTGGCAGACATTGGCCTGGGTCCACCCTGATGTCATGGCTGCCAATCATTGGGTGGACGGCGACCGGGTCGATATAAAAACCGACCACGGCGAGATCCAACTGCCGGTTGTGGCCTATGGCGGACTGGATGCAAAAGCCATTGTCATTCCCATGGGGCAGGGACATGCCCGCTTCGGCCGCTATGCCCGGGGCCGGGGGGCCAACCCCGTAAAACTGGCGGGAGCGGAAACCGAACCCCGGTCCGGCGCCCCGGTATGCCGCGTGGCAGTCCGATCCATTTCAGGGGCCGGCAAGCGGCAAATTCTGGCCTCCGTTTCGGGCAGCCTGGACCAGCACCATCGCAAGATCGCTTTGACCGCTTCCCTGAAATCGATTTCGGAACCGGAGGAGGCGGGCAACGGGCTCGCCATGAACGATTTTCCGTTCACGTTGCCACTTCCCCAGGGGTATGATCATCACCGGGATATCTACCCGGCCCATGAACATGACACCTACCGGTGGGGGATGGTGGTGGACCTGGATCGCTGTATCGGCTGCAGTGCCTGCGTGGCGGCCTGCTATGCCGAGAACAACGTCGGTATCGCCGGTGAGAAACAGATTGCCAAAGGGCGTGAAATGGCCTGGATTCGCATCGAGCGCTATCATGACCAGGACGATCCGGCCAAGTCCATTTTCCTGCCCATGATGTGCCAGCACTGCGACAATGCCCCCTGCGAGTCGGTCTGCCCGGTCTATGCCCCCCACCATTCCAAAGAGGGACTCAACAATCAAATTTACAACCGCTGCATCGGCACCCGTTTCTGCGCTCAGAACTGCCCGTACAAGGTGCGTCGATTCAACTGGTACGATTGGAAGTGGCCCGAGCCGCTGCAGATGCAGCTCAATCCCAATGTGACGGTGCGCAGCAAGGGGGTGATGGAAAAATGCTCTTTCTGCGTGCAGCGCATCAAGGCCGCCCACGATGAGGCCAAGAATGAAAAGCGGTCCATCCGGGACGGAGAGGTGATTCCGGCATGTGTCCAGACCTGCCCTACCAACGCCCTGTATTTCGGCAATCTCATGGACCCGGACAGCGCGGTGAGAAAGCTGATGAACGGTCCCAGGGCCTACCAGGTGATGGGCTATCTGAACACCAAGCCGGCGGTGATTTATCTGAAGAAGGTCGTTCAGACGTTGTAAATGGTTTGTAAGGATCGTGCCGGCGGTTGCCCGCAACGGGTTTGCACGGCAGATGCAATGCGCAATGGGCAAAAGGAAACCATGACCGCTTTAACCTACGAAAAAATAGACGACGCTGTTATCAATACCTTGAGCCCGCCGGGAAAAGGGTATTGGGTCACCATTGGGCTGCTTTTTCTGGGGATCCTGATGGGTGCCGGTTGCTGGCTTTACCAGATCCTTCTGGGCATTGGCGTGGCCGGGCAGAACAACCCGGTTCATTGGGGCACCTACCTGATCAATTTTGTCTTCTGGGTGGGGATCGCCCATTCAGGGACCCTGATATCCGCCATTTTGCACCTGTTCCGGGCCGGCTGGCGCAACCCCATTGCCCGGGCGGCCGAGACCATGACGGTTTTCGCCGTCTGTACCGCCGGGCTGTACCCCTTCATTCACCTGGGCCGCGTATGGATGGTTTTTTATATGCTGCCTTTTCCGAACCAGCGGTTCCTGTGGCCCAATTTCCAGTCGCCGCTGATGTTTGACGTGGTGGCCATCAGCACCTATCTCACGGTGAGTTCCCTGTTCTGGTACACCGGCATGCTGCCCGATCTGGCCATTATCAGAGATCGCGCACAGGGCGTCCGGCGGCGGATTTTTTCGGTTCTGGCCATGGGATGGACCGGGGAGTTCGAACAGTGGCGCCACTATGCCCGCGGCTATCTGTTTTTTGCCGCCCTGGCCACTCCCCTGGTGATATCCGTGCACAGCGTGGTATCCTGGGACTTTGCCCTCGGGGTGGTGCCCGGCTGGCACACCACCATCTTCGCACCCTATTTTGTGGCCGGCGCCATCCACAGCGGACTGGCCATGGTGGTGACCCTGATGATTCCCCTGCGCAAGATTTTCAACCTGCAGGAGATCATCACCATGAAGGTCCTTGAACAGGTGGCCAAGACCATCGTGTTTACCGGGCTGATCGTCGGGTTTGCATACAGCACCGAGGTTTTTATCGCCTGGTACAGCCATAACAGCGTGGAAATGGAGACCTTCCGCTGGCGGGCCTTTGGCGACTACGCCCTGGAATACTGGATCATGGTGGTTTGCAACACCGTCTTTCCGCTGTTTTTTCTCTTCAAAAAGGTGCGCACCCGCATCCTCTGGTTGATGGTCATTTGCATTCTGGTCAATGTGGGCATGTGGTATGAGCGTTTCGTGATCATCATCGGCAGTGTGGCCCACGATTTTCTACCATACGCCTGGGGCCTCTATCGGCCCACGCTGGTGGAGTTCGGTATCATGATCGGCAGTTTCTGCCTCTTTTTCTTCCTGTTCCTGCTCTTTGTGAAACATATGCCATCGGTCTCCATGACGGAAATGAAAGAAACCGTGCATGCGGGAGGGGCTCATGACCACTGATCGCATATCCCTGATGGGTATCTTCAGTTCAGAGGAGCAGGTGGCTTCGGCCATTCGGGGGCTGCGCCAGTCGCCGTATCAACTGGAGCGGGTCCACAGCCCCATTCCCAGCCATATCATTGCCGATGCCCTGCAATTGCCCAAAAGCAAGGTGGGCTGGTTTACCCTGGCCGGCGGTATCACCGGATTTCTCACCGGTTTTCTATTTGCGGCCTTTACGGCAACCCGCTGGAGCTTGATCGTCAGCGGCAAACCGGTGGTGGCCCTTGTGCCTTTTTTTATTGTGGGATTCGAGTTTACCATTCTGTTTGCCGTTTTCGGCAACGTACTGGGCATCATTTCCCAGGCGCGCCTTCCGCGGTTCAAGGTTTCCCAGGATTACCAATCCACCTTCAGCGGCAACCGATTCGGCGTACTGGCCAGCTGCCTGCCCGATGAGAAGATCGGGCTGTCTGATTTTTTTAAAACCGAAGGGGCTCAAATCAAGCCCTCCGATGCCAACGGGGCTGATGGCCGAGCCTCCGGATCATGAGCGCCAGGTCGAGGAATATGAAGCAAAATCAAAAACAATCCGCTAAGACCATCACCGTCTGGACCACGGTGATCCCCCTGCTTTTTGCAGCGGCCGGCTTGATCATTTTCCTGGTTCACGTGACCTCCGGTCTTGTGGAAAAAGCATGGCAGGCTTATCTAATCAATCTTCTGCTGTTTGCTGCCATGGCCCACGGGGCGGTTCTTTTTTCCACGCTGATGAATGCGGTGGGGGCCCGCTGGAGCAGCCCCCTGGCCGGCCTGGCGGAGGCGTTCACCGCCTTTTTTCCGCTTTCCCTCATTCTTTTCATGCTTTTATTCCTGGGTCGGGACCATGTCTTCCCGTGGCTGCACCACGATCTGCACGGCAAGGAAGTGTGGCTCAATCTGCCTTTCATGTTTTCCCGGGATGTGGCCGGCCTGCTGGTGCTCTATGGGCTTGGCTTCGCCTATCTGTACCACGCCCTGTACTTTAAACTGAGCACCGGCGGCACTCGGGGAAAGCTCGGAGAGATGCTCCGGCAGCGCTGGCTGAAAAATCCGCCGGATGAACCGCAATTCAAGAAAAGAATGATGGCCTGCGGCCTGCTTTATATGCTGGCCTTTGCCGTTGTGCTCTCGCTTCTGGGATACGACCTGGTGATGAGCGCCGATCCGCATTGGTATTCAACCCTTTTCGGGGCCTATTCCTTTGTCAAAGCCATTTATGTGGGGTTCGGGGCGCTGATCATCCTGTCCGCCGTATTGCACTTGAGTCCACACACCGCTTTTCGGCTCAGGCCCGATCAGTTTCATGATATCGGCAAGCTTTTCTTCGCGTTCTGCCTGGTATGGGCTGACTTTTTCTATGCCCAGTTCGTGGTGATCTGGTACGGCAACATCTCAGAAGAGACCGCCTATGTGATCGAACGCACCATGACCGACCCCTGGCGTGCACTGGCCTGGACCGTATTCGCCGTCTGTTTCATCGGCCCCTTCCTGATTCTGATCAACAAGAGGATGAAGACCCTTCCGGCGGGCATGATCATCATCTGCACCACCATCATTATCGGCATGTGGCTGGAGCATTTTCTCCTGCTGGCACCCGCGTTTTATCCCGGCGCCGTTGCCCTGCCGCTGAGCTGGATCGACCTGGGGGTCGCCATGGGCTTTTTCGGCCTGCTGGTGTGGTCGCTTGCCGCTTACCTGAAGCAGTTCCCTGAACTGCTCAGGCCCGCAGGGGAGGGGCATTGATGGAAATACTGATCGCAGCCGTCTCCCTGTTCACCCTGCTGGTGGTATCGATTCTCATCGGAACGCGCGGCCGGCCCATGCGGTTTTTCACCGCTTTTGGAGAAACAGCAGGCGCCATCTGGGCCAACCGCGGCCCCTTTGCGTTGATTGCCCTCTCTGTTTTGCTGGTGCTCGGATTCCTTTACTTTTTCTATATTTCGCCGGCCACCCGCATCGGGCTGCAGCAACCCATTGCGTTCAGCCACCGGCTGCATGCCGGGATCAAGGCCATCGACTGCCGGTTTTGCCATCCCTATGTGGAGCGGTCCATCGACCCGGGGCTGCCGCCGGTGGAAAAGTGCCTTTATTGCCACAATTATATTATTGCCAATCATTTCGAGATCCGAAAGGAACACAACTATTTCAATACCCGGACACCGACCCCCTGGCGCAAGGTATACTATGTTCCCGAGCACGTATTGTTCAAACATCAGCGCCACATCAAGCGGGAGATCGCCTGTGAAACATGCCATGGCAATGTCAAGCAGATGGACCGGCTCAAGGACCACCGCTTCAAGATGGGGTTTTGCGTGCAGTGTCACCGGGAAAAGGGGGCCAACCTGGATTGCTGGCTGGCGTGCCACAGTTAGAGGAGAATAACTACTATTGAACGCTGAAACGAAAGATATCCAGGCCACGAATGCAACATCCAAGGCGTTTTGCCTGACCTCGGCCTTTTGGATGATGGTGGCGACTTTTTATGGCTTACTCGGAGCCACCGAGCTGATCGCCCCCAATTTGTTTGCCAACATGGGGGGCATTGTCTTCGGACGGGTGCGTCCGACCCACGTCAACCTGGTGCTGTTCGGATTTGTCACCCCCGGTCTGCTGGGGGCGGCGTTTTACTTCTTTCCGCGGCTGTTGCGCACCCGGCTGTACAGTGAAAAGCTGGGCTTGTTCACCGTCGGGGCCTGGAACCTGGCGCTGGTGGCGCTGGTGGCCACGCTGGCCATGGGCATGACCCAGGGCCGGGAATACGCCGAACTGATCTGGCCTATCGACATTGCCGTGGTGGCCGCCTTCGGTCTGGTTTTCTTCAATTTGATCATGACGGTGAAGCACCGGCGGGAACCCATCTTATACGTTTCGGTGTGGTACATGCTGGCCGGGACGATTCTCACCGCCTGCACGTTTGCCCTGGGCAATGTGATTTGGCGACCCGACAGCGGCGCCCTGGTGGGCATCCCTGATGCAATCCTGCTGTGGTTCTATGGCCACAATGTGTTCGGGCTGCTGCTGACGCCGTTTTCGGCTGCCGTGGCCTACTACATCATTCCCCGGGCAACCCGCAATCCGCTGTACAGCCATACCCTGTCCCTGCTGGGATTCTGGTCCCTGATTGTGGTCTACACCCACATCGGCACCCATCACCTGTTGCAGGTGCCGGTGCCCACATGGCTTAAAGTGGTGGCCATTGTGGACAGCGTGGCCATGGTGATTCCCGTCATGGCATTCCTGATCAATATCTGGTACACGGCCAAAGGCCGCCTGGGCGAAATCCATGCCGATGTGGGAGCCAAATTCGTTTTCACCGGTACGATCATGTACTTTTTTGTCAGCATCCAGGGTTCGCTCATGGCCCTTCCCGATGTGCAGCGCGTGACCCACTTCAACAACTGGGTGGTGGCCCATGCCCACATCGGAGTACTGGGTTTCGCCGGAATGATCGCCCTTGGCGGCATTTACTTCACCGTTCCCAAACTGACGGGCCGTCCCCTGTTCAGCCGTTTTCTGGCCGATTTCCAATATTGGATGGTGCTGATCGGCATGGTGGGCTTTACCATCGTGCTTACCATTGCCGGGCTGATTCAGGGCAATGCCTGGCTCAATGGAGAAACCGTATACCGTGTATTGCCGGAAATCCATGTTTACTATGTGGTGCGCGCAGGCCTGGGGTTGATGATTTTTACATCCGCCCTGCTGGGTTTCTATAATGTGGTGCGTTCCCTGTTTACCAAGACCGGAGTACTGTCATGAAAATGACCCCCCTGGCTGTTGTGGTCGGCAGCCTGCTGATACTGGCAACCATTGTTTTTATAGTGGTGGTCTTGCCCTTTGTGCACACCGGCAAGACGGCACCATCGCAGATGTTTCGCCAGCGTACGGATGTGGAGGCCGTCGGGCGCAAAACTTATATCGCCAATGGATGCGTCTATTGCCACAGCCAGTCCATCCGCACCATCGACTGGGGGCTGGGCGCCGAACGCATCGCCCAGGCCGGAGATTATGTGGCCGATTACCCCATCTTGCTGGGGTCCCAACGTACCGGCCCGGACCTTTCTCAGGACGGCGGGGAGCATCCCGACGACTGGCATATGGCGCATTTTATCAATCCGCGATACACGCGGCCGTTGTCCATCATGCCGCCGTTTGAGTTTCTGGGCGCAGACAAGATCGATCCGTTGATTCGTTATGTCCAGAGCCTGGGACTCAAACATGCCGATGCGCGCATGGCCCGCCAGTGGTTCTGGAAAGACCAGGCGGTGAAAGCATTCGAAGACGGTCCCGACGCCAATGTGGCCTGGCTCAATACGCATATCCCCCAGGGATGGCGGGATGTCCCCAATCCGTACCCCACCACTGAAGCCGGACTGGCCCGGGGGCACAAAATTTACCAGGACTTTTGCCTGGGCTGCCACGGCCCGGTGGGCGACGGCATGGGGCAGGCTCAGCCCTGGATTTACCCGCCGCCCCTGAACTTCACCATCTTAAAAAACCGCGAGATCAGCGGCGGAATATTGTACTACCAGATCATGAACGGCATCACGGGCACTGCCATGCCCTACTTCAAGCGTGAACTGGAGTCCGAAAAAATCTGGGATGTGGGCAATTACGTGGCGGTTTACTTTATCAACCAGAGCGATGCGAACACTGAACCGAGGGGGATAGATGCGGCCTATGAGCCGGTTGGAAAATGACAAATGTCAAAATCCAAATATCAAATAATGGATTTCTGGCCTAATATACATGAAGATCGACGTGAGAGGGAAAAATTGTATATGGTGAGGGGGCAATCGATGACGTCCCATCATTTTGACCTTGAAGAAAGAACCGCCAGTTTTGGCGAAGCGGTTATCGAATTTAGCCAAAGCTTGCCGCAAAATCGAGTGCTTGATGTATTGGTCAGACAAATTGTTCGTTCAGCGACAAGTGTCGGCGCCAATTATATGGAGGCTGACTGCGCGTGTTCAGAAAAGGATTTCAAATACAAAATTAACCTATGCAGAAAAGAAGCAAAAGAAACAAAGCATTGGTTAAGGATGATTGTAAAAGCAAATCCGGATACTCTAGGTGTCGGACGAGAATTATGGCAGGAGGTCCATGAATTAACTTTGATATTTTCATCGATTTTCATGTCAAAGAATGGCTAAGTGTGAGGCGCCATATGAATTTGGTATTCGGATTTTGATATTTGGGTTTTAATATTATGTATTTTCCTTATTTTATTGCTTACATCGCTATCGGCATTAGTATCAGTCTGCTGGTTTTTTTCTGGGCGCTGAAAACCGGCCAGTTCAGGAATCAGCAGCGCGCCAGGTTCATCCCCCTGCGGGATGTCGACGATGAAGGACCGATTCGGGTATCCCGCGCGGGGCGTTGGGAAATTTACGGGCTGTTTGCCCTTGCCGTGGCCGGGTTGTCCGCCAGTGCGGCCATTCTTCTGGTTGCGCTGTATTACAGCAAGTGAGGTGACCCATGCGGTTTTTCGAATTGCTCAATTTCCAGCATGTGATGGCCTATCTGTTTTCCACCCTTTTATTTATGGTGGTATTCGGGGCGGCCCTGGCCTTTGCGCACCTGCACACCAGAGACGCACAGACGCGCAAGGAAACCATTACCGGCCGATACGCCGATGGACTTGAGGAGCGCAATGCGCCATTTCCGCTGGTTATGATGCTGATCATCGCGGGTGCTTTGATCTGGGGTTTTTTTTATATTCTCATGCATGGTGTACTGGGGGTGAAAATCTGAGATGAACGACAGCCAATCCCATGAGTCCCTGGTGAGAACCGGTGTGTGGATCGCCATTATGCTGTTCATCATTTTATTCAAGGGGTTCTTTTCCTTTTTTGTGGTGTCCGATATGGGTCAGCCCACCTGGGCCTACCGCCCGGTCAATGACCTGCCGGCTGCTTCCGCTTATGCCACATACCGGTTGCTGCCGAATCCCCAGCATGTTCGCGGGGCCAAGGGGGAGTAAATGATACGGATTCTATGCGTCCTTTCCATCGTTGCCGTTGCAGGGCTTGCCGCCTGGGGGGTGATCACCCTCTACGACGAGAATTTGCAGGTGGGTCGCATGTGGGAAACACCGGCGATAAAGCCTTATGAAAACCCCATACCGGTTATGGATGCCGCCAGTATTCCTGTCGATGGCGGCGAACGGGTGTATCGTTTAACCGATCCGGCGCTGTTGCAGTCCCCTGTCGACCTGGGTGCCGCTGATTTGATCAAGGCCGGCGGGACAGGATATGGGCGTTACTGCATCCAGTGCCATGGCAGGCACTTCGACGGCCTGGGAACCGTGGGTCAGAGCTTTGCCCCCCTGCCGCGTGACCTGCGTAGTGCGAAAGTGCAGTCCCTTGCCGTGGGGCAGATTTTCCATGAAATCAGTTACGGTATCCCCGGGGGGCGCCAGCCGGCGCTGGCGACCACCATTGATGTCGGCGAGCGCTGGCAGATTATCGGTTTCGTGAAATCGCTCGGCCTGCGTCCCTGATTACGCAGCCCCACTCGATGTCACTGATTCAACCTACGGCTTCGGTTCTGGACGGCTTGGCTTTGAAGCCGCGGGCGGGGATAAACCCCGCCCCTACGCCACTCTGTAGGTGTGGGGTTTATCCCCACCCGCAGTGCAGCCGCCCGGATGATTGTTTGCCGTCATTGCAGGCAGGGCGGCGCCGTCAGGGCTCGAACAGAAACAATTGGACATAGCGTGGATCGAGATCGTTTATCGCAATGCTGCCCAGTTCTTTTTCGATTTCACCAAATAACGTTTCCAGTGCCGAGGCCATTCGATCGGCAATTTCGTATCCCTTAAGCCCGCTTCTGTCGGCGAGCCACGCGAGGAAGAGCTCCCGCATGCGGTTGTCGATGTGGTGCGGCAAGACATCCCCCCTGAACAGTTCCCGGCAAAACTGTTGCAGTTGAGGCCGTGTTATGGGAATCGGCCCGCTGTCCTGCGCGGCTTCGCCCAGATAGTGGTTGGCCCAGAGGGTCAGGATCAGATTCTGGTAGTTCAGAAATCCGAAACCCCGGACCGGCTGGGTTTGGATGCCCATCAGGGAAAACAGGTCATCGAAAGCGATCATGTCGTTCAGGGCGGCCTCGCTGTTCTGGATTTCCGAAAGGCCGGCGAATTCCCGGTAGAGCTTTCCGCTGGCGTATTGATTGTAAAACAGTGGTTTCTTGAGCAGCAGTCCGCCGAGAACCCCCGTCCATGCTTCCCCCCAGAAGCTCAATGGCAGTCCTTCATTGTTGAACCAGCTGGTCCGGTGCCATTTGTCCGCTTTCCATTTCAATGCCAGTGCACAGCCGTAGCCCACTCTGAATATATCGGACAGCAGATGGGTCTGGAGGAGCCTGGCGTTGTCATAGGCTGCCGGACTGCTGGATTCCGAAGCGACTTTCTCCAGACCGATGGAGATAAAATCGCCGGCCTTCCGGACCACCTGCTTCAACGCGGATTTTTCACGCACCTGCTGCTGGTCCGCAGCAACGATCTGGTTGCACAACCCTGCAAATTCGGACTGCAGCTTTTGCAGTATGGCCGGCTCCCGGAACCGGGCCAGGGTTCGGGCGAACAGATTGGCATTGTCCGGTGCCGTAAACGGGCCCACCGGCAGCGGGTAGGATTCCACGCTTCTTGCAGCGGCGACCGGGGTTTTATGCTTGCGTGCGACAAGTCCGGCCACCGTGAGGGGCTGGTATACGCCCACGGCTTCTTCAAAGGGCAGAAAACCTTTTTCCGCCAGACGGCCATTGCGCAGCCGGTAAAGTTCCTCTTCTGCTTCGGCGGGGATCAGAACGTTCGATTCCAGCAGAAAGTCACGGTATTGAAGGAAATCGAAAACCGACAAGCGCCTGAGCATGTCCTTGAGGAACAGATCACGGGTCTCCTGCTGCTTTTCGTGTTCCGGGGCATAGGGTCTCAAGCGGATATAGTAGGTCTGGTCTTCTGAAAAAAAATCATCCCCCACTTCTCCGGGGTCCTGGTCGTATTCGCGAATATGCAGTTGGATGTTTTTGAACAGGTAGAATGCAAAATCATCTTGCTTTTCCCTGGTGATCCAGTGGGTGAAGCGGTCCGGGTCGGCTTTGAGCAGGCGATCCAGCCAGGTGGTCATGGCATGGATGTCGACGACGTCTCCGACCCAGGTTTCCATATCCAGCAGATATTCCCACTGACGGTTAGAGGCCAGGGCGAGCACCGGCAACGCATCGTCGGGGCCGATGGCGTGGACCAGATGGTACAGGTCCTCATCGGCCATGGATTGGACCAGGGTAACCGGGTAAGGGTGATCGGCGATCAGATCCAATGCCTTTTCCGGTGTGGCCGCCATGATCTCCCGGCGCTCCAGTCCCAGTGCTTTTTCGCGGTCGGTCTTGCTGTCCTGCAGGGTTTTGTTCTTGTCGTTCATCATTTCACCTGGCTTCCAAGTATTGAGCCGCAATTATACGCGCCTTTTGGCGGGAATCAATGGGAAATAGCGGCGGCTTTGCCGTTCCAGGGGGCGAATTTCAGCAGCAGCAGCATGCCGGGAATGGCGATAAGGGCGCAGGCGATGAAAAACGGCCCCCAGCCGAGGTATTCGGCCAGGTAACCGGTGGGTGCGGCGGCCAGGACCCGGGGAAAAGCCATCAGGCTGGTGAGCAGCGCATACTGGGTGGCGGTAAAGCGCTTGTCGGTGATGCTGGCCATGAACGCCATGAAGGCGGCCGTGCCCATGCCGCCGCTGATGTTTTCGAATCCGATGACGCCTGCCAGAAAAGCGGTCTGGGGTCCGGTGCGCAGGAGCAGTGCAAAGCAGGCGGTGGAAGCGGCCTGCAGGATGCCATACAGCCATAGGCAGCGGTTGATGCCCAGGCGCAGCATGAGGATGCCGCCGGCCAGCGCCCCACCGATGGTGGCCCCGGTGCCAAAGATCTTGGCCACGGTGCCGATCTGGGTCTTGGTAAATCCCACATCCAGATAAAATGGTGTGGTGATGGCGCTGGCCATGGTATCCCCGATTTTGTAAAGCAGTATAAAGGCCAGCATCCAGATCGCCTCTTTGCGGCTGAAATATTCCGCAAGCGGCCTGACCACGGCTTCCCTCAGGGATTTGGGGATTCCTTCGGGGGTCGGCGGTTCGGGGGCCAGCAGGGTGGCCGCCAGGCACGGCAGCATACAGGCGGCTAAGATCAAATAAACCATGGACCAGGGCAAATAATCGGCCAGGATGAGCCCGCCGCCGGACGACAACAGCATGCCCATGCGATAGCCGTACACGTAGAGCGATGACCCCAGCCCCAACTCCTCATCGCTCAGGGTTTCCCGACGATAGGCGTCCACCACGATGTCCTGGGTGGCGCTGAAGAAAGCCACCAGCACGGCCGCCAGAATCATCATCCCAAAACGATGCACCGGATCGGAGAATCCCAGCAGGACAATGGAGAGGATCAACGCCACCTGGGCGCAGAGTAGCCATCCGCGGCGGCGCCCCATCAGCGGCAGGGTGAAACGATCGATGAGGGGTGCCCAGATGAATTTCCATGTGTAGGGAATCTGCACCAGGGTGACCAGGCCGATGACACCCAAGGTGACCCCGGATTCCTTCATCCAGGCCTGCAGAACCCCGATGGTCAACAGCAAGGGCAGCCCGGAAGCAAAACCCATCATCAGGGCCAAGAGCATGCGGGTGTTGATAATCGATGCGAGGATCGATGATACGGGCATGGGCTAAGTATATCCGATGTGAAAAAAAGGGCGCCGACCTTCGGCGCCCATATGAATACGGTGTGGAGCTTGTTCCTATTGGGCGGCCGCTTCTTCCAGCTGATCCGGTGTGACGATTGACCCGAATTTGCTCTTGAGGGCCTCGAGCCCGCTGCGCTGTTCTTTCAACACCTCGAAAAGCATGCCGGGCAGGTTTTTTTCTTTTCCGTATGCCTCCAACTGCAGATCGATGCGGGCGATGATATTGTCGATATAGAGAGAGAATTGCTTGTCGTAAAGATCCCTGGGGTAATCTTTGTCGATGAGGGTTTTAAACAGGCGCTTAAGATCCGCATACTTTGGCAGGTAGCCGATGGGGGTATCTATGGCTTCCACATCATTGTGCGCGCGCAATTCCAGCCAGGAAAGCCAGGCTTTCACGTCGCGTTTTTCGCCCAGCAGGGCTTTGCCTTCTCCGCCGCGGGCCCCGTGGGTGAGAAAATAGTTCAGGCCGGCCATGACCGGTTTTTTATTTGCAGCGATTTTATCGCTGCCGAAAAATCTGAACTGGGCATCCATGTAGTCGCCCAAGGCACCCGGGATAAAAGGCGCATTGGCCCATGGGGCGCGCTTGACGCCGCTGGCGCCGACTTCCGTAGCGGTCGCGGCCGATACGATGCATGCGCCGATGACCACCCCCTGGTTCGGATTTTTGGCCGCCCAAACCGGTGGCATGGTGTCACTGTCCCGGCCGCTGTAAGTGATGACGCGGGTTTCCACGCCAGCGGGGTTTTCCGTCTCCGCGGAGTAGTTTCCCAATGCCGATGATCTGAGGGTGCAGCGGGCATTGGGATGGGAAATGGGAATCTCCTTGCCGTTTTTATCCGTAAGGCCTTTTTTCCAGGGTCCCTGGAAATTGCGTCCCCTGGTGGGATGGGTCTCTCCATTGCCCACCCAGTGCGGAATGCCGTTTTCATCGATCAGGACGTTGGACCAGATCACTTCGGTTCCCGGATGGCGGAGGCATTTGATCAGCAGGGGGTCGCCATCCCGGTTCACATCTTCAACGATGCCGAATATGCCCGATTCGGGATTGATCGAGCGGATGGTGCCGTCTTCGGCGATCCACATCTGGGCCAGGTCGTCACCCACAAAATGGTTGCCGGCCATTGCCGTGGTGGTTTTTCCGCAGCCGCTGGGGGCGGCCCCCGTAATCCAGGTGATTCGGCCTTCGGGACCATCGATGCCGGTGATGAACATATGTTCGGAGAGCTCTAAGCCGCGTTTTTCATAAACCGAACGATCCACGGAGAAGCGGTGGTTGCCTTTTTTCAGCAGAAGCGTGTTTCCGGCATAGGTGCATTTGAAGCTGTATGTGGTGCGGTGGCTGCGGTCCATCATGACCCGGGCGTCCGGCAGGTCGATGGCCCGATTGAGTCCCTCGCTGTGAATATTGGTGTAGAAGTGCCCGGCACGTTCCACCTCTTTTTCAAAGGTGGCGTAGTTGTTGCGGTAAAGCAATTCCGCACTGTGGGAAACATAAGACGAACTGGTGATTTCAATGGCCGGGTTGGCCACCTGGGCGCCCACCGGCCCCCGGGAGTAGAACCCCACGATCATGGTCATTCCGTTCATTACGCCGCCCATGCCGCTGCGGACCGTTTCCAGGGCTTCCTCGCGCGACATGCGCAGCCCCAGGGAACTGACCAGTTCATCGTCGTTGGAAATATAATAAGTCCGATCGATAATGCGGCCCTGTTCTTCCTTGAGATCATAGTGAATCGTATGGCCTTCCATGGGCAGGGGGGCTTCTTCCCCCTTGTTCAGTGCCAGCTGACAGATAAACTCAAGGTCCTGCTCGGAGCCGGTATTGATAAAAACCCGTTCTGGATCGCACAAGTTGATGGCGTTGGCGATTTTTATCAGAACAGCCGGATTGTTGAAAGCGCGTATACGTTCCAACTGGGTGCTGTCCAGTTTGTCTTCGAATAGTTCCAACGCTTCTTCAGCGGAGGCCAGCCGGCCGATCTCTTCAACGATGTCGATACCCTGATTGAATTTTAACATTTACGACTCCTTTGATCCGTCTTTCAAAAATCGAAGCTTATAATCGAAGTTTATTCCAGGGACCAACGGTCCATGGTGCGTTCAGCGATTATTGCCGTGGCCCACACACCCAACAGCCAATCTGGAGGGCATGTGCTGTTCAAGCCAGGCGGTTACCTTATCAAATTCGGTGCGCAATTCGCGCAAAGCTTTCCCCCGGTGGCTGATCCGGCTTTTCTCCTCCATGGTAAGTTCGGCAAATGTCCGGCCCAGATCGGGATAGAAAAAAACGGGGTCATAGCCGAATCCATTGGTCCCGGATGGATCAGTGGCAATGAGGCCGTGGCAGGATGCTTCATAGGTCAGGGCCGCTCCGGCGGGAACGGCAATGGAAATGACACACTCAAAATGGGCGTTGCGGTTGGAGTGACCGGCCAGCTCTTCCAGCAGTTTGCGGCAGCGCTGTTCATCCGTTGCCGCCGGACCTGCATAGCGGGCGGACAGCACGCCGGGCGCTCCCCCCAGGGCGTCGACCACCAGTCCCGAGTCATCGGCCATTGCCGGCAATCCGAGGTAACGGGCTGTTAAGCTGGCCTTTTTATAAGCATTTTCATCAAATGTGCGGCCGTCTTCTTCAATGGCCGGAATGGGCCCGAAATCATCCAGATTGCGGATGTCAACAGGGTAATCCCTTAAAAGTCCCCTGATTTCGGCAGTCTTGCCTGGGTTGCGGGTGGCCAGAACCAGTATGATTTGAGACGGCATGCTTTCCTCGACGTGTATGAGTTGGATCTGTTTCGTATACAATCAATTTAATGGCCAGATGTCAATTCTGATCGATCTCTATGTTATGCGGATCATGATTCCGTCCTGTTATCGGGGGGCGTTTGAATGGATGTGACCAAAACCGCTGAATAAGGAATGGCTTATAATGGACAGTAGGGCGGGTTGTAAAGACAAATTTGTCGTTTATTGACTTTCGGGATTTTACCGCTGTGTGTGTGCAAAATGTGGATGCGCTGCTATTGGCCTGAATTATTTTGAAAATAGTCGCAGCACGCTTTCTGCCAGAGTTTAAATTCCGGCAGAAGATGGGCCTGGTCGAGAAAATCATAATCGATACCACCAATTGTTTCCGGAGGGTTCGGTCCTGCGTGGGCCAGAGCATCGGCCGCATGGGCGATGACGGTGGCGTTCAGGCTCGATGATGGCATGCGTCCGGGTTCGTGGTGAAATGCCGCCGCCTCGATGATGGGGTCCGGTAAACCCCATAAACCCAGCAAATACGCGCCCATTGAGGCATGGGTGGTGCCGATGACGGCCATCTCGGCCGCTGCCACAGTACTTTCGTGCCGGTTGATATGGCTTTGCACCAGGGCGAATTTTTCGGGCAAGTGGGCTGCGATGAGCAACTTGCCGATATCGTGAAGCAGGGCGGACATGAACGCCATGTCGGTATCTTTACGGCCTAACCCGGACTGTTGTGCAATAATTTTGGCACATGCCGCACTGCCCATGGCATGTTGCCACATGTCGTCCAGGGAGAATCCGGGGACTTTCAGCCGCTCGAACTTATCAAATGTTCCGGATGTCAAAACGATGGCTTTGATGAGGTCGACACCCAGCAGGCTGGTTGCTTTTGCCGGGCTGGAGATATGCTGCGGCAAACCGAAAAAAGCGGAGTTGACCAGCTTCAAGACTTTTGTGGTAAGTCCGATATCTTTGGAAATAATGTCACCGATCCTGGCGATGGAGGCGTCTTCCGATTTTAATTCTTCCACCAATTCGATATACAGTGCCGGCATGCAAGGTAAAGCGTCAATTTTCGATACCACCTGTTTGAGCGCCGTATTTTCCAAAAGGGTCTTGATGATAAAAGCCCTGCTGATGGTTGCCTTGAGGGTATCGTCTTCACATGGTTTGGCCAGATATTGGTGTGCAAGGTCCACGGATTTCAATATCACATCCTGGTCGGAATAACCGGACAGGATAATGCGAACGCTTCCGGGATGTTCGTTGCGGATGTCCTGCAGGAAATCGATTCCGTCTTGAGAGGAAAAAACCGTTTCCGTGACGATGACATCAGCCGATTCTTTCTTTAGCGATTGAATGGCCTCTTGCGGACTGCCGACAAAGCGCATATCCCAGGCATCGCGCATTTTCCGAAAACTTCGCTTAAGGGCTTTGTGAACGAAGTGTTCTTCATCGACAAATAAGATGCTTTGGGTCATTCTGCTTCCTATGGGCTATGATGTGGCATTGGTGCTTCATAGTCTATATCGGCACGCACTCGGGGTTCCTTAACTTTTGGTCGATATTTATTTGCTTGTATCCGGCATGTTCGGTATTAGTTTGAGTAACTCGCCGCTGCGCGGTGGATTCCGGCAAAAATCATCCACTGGCGGTGGCGGGTCCTGAAAGCCGGAAATTGACGTTAATCAAACCCATGCACAGGATGATGCCCGTGTTCATTGCAGGTTTAACCGGTGGCATCGCATCAGGCAAATCCATCGTATCCGCCATGTTTCAAAAGGCCGGCGCCGTCATTATCGATGCCGATCTGATTGCCCGGCAGATTGTTGCTCCGGGTATGCCGGCCTGGAATGCTATTGTCGATCTCTTCGGCAAAGGGGTGATTCTGCAGGGCGGTGACATTGATCGCAACCGCTTGGGGGATATTGTTTTCAACGATCATGGCCGGCGGCGGCAACTGGAAAAGATCATTCATCCGGAGGTGCGGGCCCGGATCCGATCTCAGCTTGACGACATGAGGAAGACAACCCCCCGCGCCGTGGTCATCCAGGATATTCCTCTGCTGTTCGAAGCCGGCATGACGGAAGGACTCGCTGAAATAATAGTGGTCCATGTGCCCCATCCTGTTCAACTGGCACGGCTGATCCGCAGAGAGGGGTTGTCCGAAGCAGATGCCCGGTTGAGAATCGAAGCCCAGATGCCCCTGGAAGAGAAGCGACGCAGGGCGACCATCGTTATCGACAACAGCGGGAGCCGGGACGCCACACGAAAACAGGTTGCCCGTATCTATGACCGCTTTTCCGCCAGGGCTCTGGGCGATACCTGAAATACATCTTTCCAACACCCATTATTCAGCGGCGCATTCAACGGCAATCTGTACCGCGCCTTCCGGGGATCGAATAATAATTTGACAACTTATACTCTTTTATCTATAAGCTTCAGAAGTTCAACTCCGCTTGAATCTATATCTGGCTTCGTATATTTTGTTCGGCTTTTTTCTTCTGAGAGGGCTATCTGAATGGCGCAGGCTGCTGAGTTGCTGACAACTGCCGTTGGCATGGACCGAAATGACATGCGTTCCCTTCTGTTGATTGCTTCCGCATTGGGCCAGAAAGACGAATACACCCACGCCCATGCCTATCGTGTGGCCTATTATGCAAAACGATTGGCCATTTGCGCCGGCCTGCCCATGGGCGAGGTCATGCAGACCGCTATGGGGGGGATGCTGCATGATGCCGGCAAACTGGCCTTGAGTGATACCATATTCAGCAACCGCAAGGCGGCCCTTTCCAGGAAAATGCTCCGCGAAGTATACAACCATCCCCTTATCGGCGCCACAATGCTGCGTCAGGTCTCTTGCCCCAGGATCGTTTTCGATGCCGTTCTCTTCCATCACGAACGCATGGACGGCAGCGGCTACCCATTCGGACTCAGCGGCAAGGCAATCCCGTTAAGTGCCAGGATTGTCGGCATCGCGGATTGTTTCGATGCCATTACCACCGATCGCCCCTACCAGAAGCGTAAAAGCTGTGACTTGGCCATCGCCATGTTGGAAGAGATTTCAGGCAGCCGCCTGGATTCGGAACTGGTCAGGCTTTTTATCAAGGAAATTCGCTGCCGGGGCATGTCTGCCGATTCATAGCCGTTCATTGGTCTCCTGAAATACAGTGCAATCCAAACGTTGCGTTTATGGCATTGACGCGCAAGTAACTGTCGATGAATTATACTTTGATCTGGATGTTGTCGATGAGCCGTGTCTTCCCGAATTTGACGGCCAGTGCGATGAGGACTTCACCGCTGATGGTTTGCGCCGGGGCCAGAGTGCCGGCGTCCACGACGGAAACATAGTCGATAACAGCACCCTCGGCACCGCCGATCATCGCTTTTATCCTATTGCTGACGGAGGTTGCGTTGCGTTCTCCCTTTTCGATCATCTTCCGGGCGTCACGCAGTGCCCGGTTCAGTACCGGTGCCTGCATCCTTTGTTGGGCCGTCAGGTAACTGTTGCGGGAACTCATCGCCAGGCCGTCGGGTTCACGGACGGTAGGGCATACCACAATCTCCAGGTCAAAATCCAGGTCAGTCGCCATTTTCCGGATTACCGCCGCCTGTTGCGCATCTTTCTGGCCAAAGTAGGCATGGTGCGGGGTGACGATGTTAAACAGCTTGGTCACGATGGTGGTGACACCGCGAAAGTGCGTGGGGCGGGATTGACCGCACAATACCTGGGTCATGGGCCCTTTTATCTCCACGTAGGTCATATAGCCATTGGGGTAGAGTTCTTCAACCGTCGGGAAAAAGGCGATGTCCACGGCGGCAGCGGCCATCATTTCACTATCCCGGCGGGCATTGCGGGGATATGCATCCAGGTCCTCATTGGGGGCGAACTGGATGGGATTGACAAATATGCTGGCTACCACCAGATCGTTTTCCTGCCTGGCCCGGCGTATGAGCGAGAGGTGTCCCTGATGCAGGAAACCCATGGTGGGTACGAAGCCGATGGTTTTGCCGGCCATACGAGCGGCATTGATTGCGGTTTTAAGTTCTTTTTTGGTTGTGATGGTCTGCATGCCGGGATCCTGAACGCTTTTGGCGGACACTCCGATGGTGTGATCGCATCTTGTCGTTAAAGTTTGGCCAGAACGTTTTCATCAATGGAAAAACTATGTTCCGGTGCCGGGAAGGCGCCGCTGCGCAGCTCTTCGATATAGGATTTTACGGCTGCAACCGTAATATCACCGCCATCCGCAAAGGTTTTTACAAATTTAGGGCGCATTTTGCGGAACATTCCCATCAAATCCTGAATGACCAGGACCTGGCCGTCGCATTGGGCCCCTGCCCCGATGCCGATGGTGGGAATCTCCAACCGTTCCGAGATCAGCCGGGCCACCCCGTCGGGAATGCATTCCAGAACGATACCGAACACCCCGGCATCCTGGAGCAACTGGGCGTCGTCGATGATCTGACGGGCGGCCTCAATGTCTTTGCCCTGAAGTTTGAAGCCGCCGAAGGCATTCACGGACTGAGGGGTAAGCCCCAAGTGACCTAAAACAGGGATTTGGGCTTTAATGATAGCGCGAATTTTGTCGATGACCCCGGGGCCGCCTTCAAGCTTGACTGCCTGGGCGCCGCCCTCCTGGATAAAGCGGCCGGCATTACGCACGGCATCGGCAACGCTGACATGATAGGAGAGAAAAGGCATGTCGCCGATCAGCAGGGCACGGCGGGTACCTCTGGCGACAGCCCGGGTGTGGTGGATCATGTCGTCCATGGTCACCCGCAAGGTATTGTCGTACCCCAGCATCACCATGCCGAGAGAGTCACCCACCAGAAGACAGTCGACGCCGGCCTCGTCGAGCAAAGATGCCGTGGTGTAGTCATAGGCGGTCAGCATACTGATGCGTTCGCCTTTTTGTTTGGCAGATTTAAACGATTGAACAGTGAATTTTTTTTCGGCCATGATCGATTCCTTTCTGATGTCAATCCAGTAGGGCACGGACAGCATCCGTTTTTTCGTCGGATTGAAGAATTTTCCTGGTGGCCAGGTCGAGGGTTTTTCTCCCCATAAAAGTATACAGCGATTTGATTTCACTGAGTCCATGGCGATCAAGCGCCTGGAGGTGCTGTGCAATAGTACCGCTGTCGCCACGGGCAATGGGGCCGGTCAGTGCGGCCGCGGTTCCCACCTTGTCGATATTGGCCAAAGTGCCCTCGATCAACGGACGCATGGCTCTATAGCCCCGGCCCGGATCGATGCCGCTTTGTTCCAGGGCAGCCAGCCCGCAGTCCATCAGGGTTACAAGATAGTTGGACAGTATACAGGCCGATAGATGGTACAGGCATTTATTTTCGGCCGTAATGGTAAAATAAGGGTTGCCCATACTGACCAGAATCTGTTCCACCGGGGCCAGCTGCTCCCTGTTGCCTTCGAGACTGAAAAAAGTGTGGGCAAGTTCCTTCAGGGCCTTTTCCTCGTCGGCAAATGCTTGAAGGGGGTGCAGGCTGAAAACGGTGGCGCCATAGCGTTGCGCCATGGCCAGAATGTCAGAAGCATGGGCGCCGCTCATATGCCCGACGCAGTGGCGGGCATCAATATCGCCGTTGCGGCAAAGTGCTTCACACGCCCCGGCGATCTGGTCATCTCGTGTGGTGAGCAGAATAATATCGCTGCGCGATGCCACCTCCGATGCATTTTTGCATGCTGCGCTGCCGGTGACACGGGCCGCGTGCCCGGCTTTTTCGGAATGGCGGTCAAAATAGCCGCTGATGGCTATTCCCCCGGCATAAAGGTAGCGTCCAAAAGCCGTGGCGACTTTTCCGGCACCGATGAATCCGATGGGCATGAGATCTGATCTCCTTCTTGATGTGGCAGAAATCGGACATTCACATCGTTGGTCCGCTGCCGCCACGTTCCGTAAGGGGTGCCCCCGGGGGCCGGCGACCGCTGCCCGGCAGGGGCACTTTGCTACGTATACCCGCAAGCCCCCCGTGGAGCAACCCAAAAGCCGGGCCTCCGGCCATAAATACCTGCCGGATAGAATAGTCATGGCCCGTATTCATCGTCAAGCAATAGAATCCAATGATGCTAAGGGCAAAAGGTTTTTACCTTTTCTCCCGGATAAGGCGGTGCTATAATCCCGATATTCGCCCTCTGAACTGTTCGGCACGGATCATTTTTGTCGGAACCGTTAATTTATCCGATAAACCGGGTTCCTGCGGCCAGGTCAGCAGCAGGGGCAAGGGCCGGTGATGGGTTCCAGTTATGTGTTGTGAAATTGCACCGTTATATAAGGCCAGGACCGCGCGCAGCGCAAGCCCGATTTACATATGTCCGATATCGCTGCACCGGAGAAATCATTCTTTTGCATTTCGGAAACCAAACAGATGACGGTTGAATTCACGCTCCATATCGATCCCCAGACCGGGTTTTCAATGATCGGCAATGGGCCCCTGGGCGGAAAGGCCCGAGGCCTGGTTTTCCTGAGTGAATTGCTGTTGAACAATACTCAATTGCAGGCCCTGTTTCCTGACGTCGATATCATACTGCCGGAAACCCTGGTGATCGGCAGCCCTGGTTTTGATGCCTTTGTCCAAAAAAATCGATTGGAATATCTGGCCCGGACAGACATGCCCGATGCCTCGGTGGCCGATTGTTTTCTCGATGGCCGGATGCCGGAGGGTATGGACAAAGCCCTGCGGTCTTACCTGTCCACCAACGACTATCCTCTGGCTGTTCGTTCCTCCGGGATGCTGGAAGACGCCCGGTATCATGCCTATGCCGGCTTGTACCGGACCTATATGATTTCCAATGACCAGCCGGGCATTGATAAACGCCTTGCCCATCTGTTGCGCGCCGTCAAACTGGTCTATGCATCGACTTTTTTCAATGAGCCAAAGGCTTATGCGCGGCGAATCGGGCAGCCCCTGGAGTCTGGCCGAATGGCGGTCATTATCCAGAAGGTGGCAGGTCGTGCTTACGGGCAGCATTATTATCCAGCCATTTCCGGTGTGGCGCAATCGCGCAACTACTACCCCTTTGCCGGCATGAAAACGGAAGACGGTTTGGCCACCATAGCCCTGGGACTCGGGCAGCAGGTGGTTTCCGGGGAATGCGCCCTGCGCTTTTGCCCCAAGTATCCCAAACGTCTGCCCCAGCGCAGCAGCGTGAAAGATGTGTTGGCGTACGCCCAGAGACATTTTTATGCACTTGAATTGAATGCCCGGAATATGCTTGGCAAGGACGGCGCCGACCATGTGGTGCGTCTTCAGGTCGCAGATGTTTCCGATCAGTTCACGCGCTACATGCTGATGGGGACCTATGTTCTTGCCGAACACCGCATACGCGATACCGTGCAAATGGAAGGGCCGCGGGTGCTGACCTTCGCCGGCCCATTGAAGTACAACCTCTTTCCATTGGCGGAAATTGTGTCGACATTGCTTCGCATGGGTGAAGAAACCATGGGGGTGCCGGTTGAATTGGAGTTCGCCGTAAATCTGCCCTCCGACGACCATGCCGCGGTGCAATTTACCATTCTTCAAATGCGGCCCATGACGGCGCGCAATTCTTCCCTGTCGGTGGAGATTCAACCCGAAGAAATTTCCGGGGCCTTCTGCCACTCGGGAAATGCCGTAGGCAATACGGAGCGACGTTCCATTGAAGATGTCGTATATGTTAAACCCGGCAGTTTCGAACCATCCAGAATGCGCGAAATCGCGACCCAGGTGGCGTCCATGAACGCCATGCTGGATTCACAGCAGCGGCAGTATCTGCTGATCGGCCCCGGCCGTTGGGGGTCGGCGGACAACTGGCTGGGAATACCGGTGCGCTGGGCGGACATTTCAAATGTCGCCGCTATCGTGGAGACCGCATCCGCCAATCTCAATGCCGAACCGTCCCAGGGGGCGCACTTTTTTCATAATCTGACGTCACTGGATATCAGTTATTTGAGCGTATCGTCAAGATTGCCGGACCATATCGACTGGAATTGGTTGACGGACCAAAAGCCCCATGTTGAGATGGAGTTTGTCGCCCACGTGCGATTGACGCATCCGGTGGTGCTCAAGGTGGACGGGCGCAGTTCGCGCGGAGTGATTTTTCCCGATGCCGCCGGGTAGGCAATCAACGTGGCCCGCCGCAATGGAAACTCTGAGAAATACATCCGGTGTGCCGTGTTTTTGAGTTTCAGCTGCCGACAACATGGCAAAAGGCCGTTAAATAACACAGAGAAGGAGAGCGCATGAACGACATCATTGATCGCGTCAAAGACAAAGATCCCGGCGAGAAGGAATTTCACCAGGCTGTAACCGAGGTGGTTGAAACCATCAAGCCGGTTATCGACCAGAATCCGGAGTACCGCAGTGCCAAGATCCTCGAGCGGCTGGTGGAACCGGAGCGGGTCATCCTTTTCCGGGTACCCTGGACCGATGACCAGGGCGATATCCACGTCAACCGCGGATTTCGCATCGAGATGAACAGCGCCATCGGTCCGTACAAAGGCGGCTTGCGTTTCCACCCGTCGGTGAACCTGGGCATCCTTAAATTCCTGGCCTTTGAACAGGTTTTTAAAAATGCGCTGACGACCCTGCCCATGGGCGGTGGAAAGGGCGGTTCCGATTTCGATCCCAAAGGCAAATCCGACATGGAAGTGATGCGCTTTTGCCAGAGTTTTATGGCTGAGTTGTTTCGCCATATTGGCTCCAACACTGATGTTCCGGCAGGCGATATCGGTGTGGGGGCACGGGAGATCGGGTATCTTTTTGGCATGTACAAGAAGCTGCGCAATGAGTTTACCGGCGTTCTCACCGGAAAAAGCCTGAATTGGGGCGGCAGCCTGATACGGCCGGAGGCCACGGGCTACGGTTCGGTCTATTTTGCCGCTGAGATGCTGGCCACCCGCAACAAGCAAATGGATGGTCTGACCTGTCTGGTGTCCGGCGCCGGTAATGTGGCCCAGTATACCTTGGAGAAGATTCTGGATCTGGGAGGAAAACCGGTCAGTTTTTCCGATTCCAGCGGATACATTTACGACGCTGCCGGCATCGATCGTGAAAAACTGGCTTATATCAAAGCGTTGAAGAATATTCGGCGCGGCCGGGTGAAAGAGTATATTGACCAGTACCCCGATGCCGTGTTTACCGAATTGAATCCCCAGGCGGATTCCAATCCGCTGTGGAACCACAAGGCCGACTGTGCCTTTCCCAGCGCCACCCAAAACGAAATCAGCGCCAAGGATGCCCAGAACCTGGTCAGCAACGGCGTATTTCTGGTCTGCGAAGGGGCCAATATGCCCACAGTTCCGGGTGGAGTGGATATCTTTCTCGACAACAAGATACTCTATGGACCCGGAAAAGCGGCCAACGCAGGGGGGGTGTCCGTTTCCGGTCTGGAGATGACACAGAACAGCATGCGCCTGGCCTGGAGCCGCGAAGAGGTGGACCAGCGCTTGAAAATGATCATGAAAAACATTCACCAGACCTGCATCGATGCTTCGGCGCAATATGGCATGGCCGGCAATTACGTGGCCGGTGCCAATATCGCCGGTTTTGTAAAAGTGGTGGATGCCATGATTGACCAGGGCGTGGTATAGGCTGCAGGCGCGCCGGAGCGAGCCCGGGAAAACGGATCGTTTGATGGCTTAGGCGGATTTCCGGACGACGCCCCGGCCGGTCAGCCGATCACCGGATCAACTGGTGATAGGCTTCCTGGATTTCCTTGAACCGCTGTTCGGCCAGTGCCTGGAATTCGGCCCCCAGGTGGGCCACTTTGTCCGGGTGGTACTGACTGGCCAGTTTGCGATAGGCGGTTTTGATCTCATCCCGGCCGGCTCCCGGCGATATGCCCAGGATATCATACGGGGACTGTGGTCTGTGGGCGGTTTTCTCCTGGCGGTCGGCTTCCTGCCGCGATTCGCCGCCGGGGGGCTGCCCGCCGGGAGGCCGCATGCGATTCAGCCTCGAAAGATACCGGTAGAGCAAACCCAGGATCACCAGATCATCGATCCAGCTCACGGGGTGCAGGCCCGGAATGAGGTCATAGGGCGAAAGCAGGTAGACCAGGGCCAGTATGATCCAGATCCACTTCATTATTCCCAGCGATTGCCGCCTTTGTGTTTCAGATCGATGACATCCACGTGGCCGCGTTCATTGATGAAGGTATTGAGGCCCCAGCTGACCGCACTGATGATCAGGGCGCCGAAAACCGCGGGCCAGAAACCATCGACATGAAAACCGCCGATAACCCCGGATGCCATTTTGAGCATGACCGCATTGATGACAAAGGTGAAGAGGCCCAGGGTGAGAACGTTGATGGGCAGGGTCAAAATCAGGGCAATGGGCCGGAAAAACGCGTTTAGAATACCGAGAATGGCCGCTGCGCCGAGCGCCGAGACGAACCCGTCGACGCGGATACCGCTGAGCATATAAGAGGCAAGCAAGATGGCGCCGGTCAGTGTCAGCCAGCGAAGCGCTATACCGCGCATAATGGTGTCCTCCCATTGGGTTGACGTGGTGCATGGGCCCTGTAATGGCCCCCGAATCGATGAATTCGCAAAAAGGCCGCATTTCCCGCTGTTTTAGGTTTTAATGCAACGGCCTGAAACCTGAAGCGGCACAGAAAGGATCGATGAACGGCTTTTTACGGGTTCATCAAAATTCATCGAACACTAAGATAATATGTTCATGCCGGTATGGCAAGGTTGGTCTGACAAAAGAGCCGCAGACAAGGGAACCCGATTGCAGGCGGGGAGTGATCCGTCATCCGCTTACGGCTCTTTGTGCGGCGCAGAGGGCGGCGCGGCACCTCTGGATCCGTCGGCGTGGCATTTGCCGGCATACCAGTTGATTTGTCTGCAGACACCGCGGATAATGCTCACTTCCGTGGCGCGCAGTTGCATCCGGGAAAAAAAGTGGCGCAGTTTATTCATCCAGTAGTCGGGATTTTCCGCCTGGATGTAATTGATTCTGACCAGGATATCCTTAAGCTGGTCGTACATGCCGTCCAGTTCGATTCGGCTGGCCATTCGTGGTGTGAACGGCTTGGGTTCGGGAAGATGCACCTTAAAAAGCTCGTAGCACAAGACCATGACCGCCTGGGCCAGGTTTAGAGATGAGAATTCAGCCGTGGGGATGTTGACCAGCAGATGGCACAATCGAATCTCCTCGTTGGTCAAGCCACGGTCTTCGGGGCCAAAAAGCAGGGCGATCTCATTTTTACCGGAAATGGGAACCAGGGCCCGGGCCATCTGGGACGGGGAGGTGACCGTCCGGCGTTCCCCCCCCAACCTTGCGGTGGTGCCCACCACGTACTGGAAACCGGCCAGCGCCGTTTGAAGATCTTCGTAAACCGAAATATTGCCAACCACTTCCGAGGCGGCATGGGTGGCGAGGGTTGAAATCCGGTCAAGATCGAAATTTTCCGGATGGACCACCGCCAGTCGCTGGATACCCATGTTGCACGCCGCCCGGGCAACCGACCCGATATTTTCCGGATACCGGGGGCGGTTCAACACGATGGCGATATGATTCAGGTCGATCTTTTGGATCATCAGACCTGCTCAAAGGCATTGAAAAAATAACTGGTTTCAAATGCTGCGGTTTCAGGGGCATCGGATCCGTGAACGACGTTTTTTTCAATGTCGGTGGCAAAGTCGCGCCGGATGGTTCCCTCGGCCGCCTCCTTGAAATTGGTGGCGCCCATCATCTCTCTCCAGCGGCTGATGGCGTTTTCACCTTCAAGGATCATCACCACTGCGGGGCCGGAGGTCATGAAGTCTGTCAGGCTTTCGAAAAAAGGACGCTCCCTGTGCACGGCGTAAAACCCTTGTGCCTGGGAACGCGTCATATGGATCAGTTTCATGGCTTTGATCTTCAGGCCGTTGTCTTCGATGCGTTTGACCACTTCACCGATTATACCACGGCTTACGCCATCCGGTTTTACAATCGCTAATGTTTTTTGCATGGTACGGTGTTCCTTTCGATAATGCATGTAAAGAGGAATTTAATGTGGCCGCTGGTGTAACAGAAGGCGGGGGGGGAAGTCAAACATCGTCTTTTGACCCTGAAAAACTTTGCTCCAAGGGCCGGGACAAAGGTCAGGGGCCTGGGCAGGCCGGGTCCGGCAGAGACGGCATGCGGCTTGCGATGGGGAGATTTGCTGCGTGGTTGACAAATTCGCGGAGTAGACCTATTTACCTGTAATATAAGGGCGATTAAGAAAAAACAGTGTTTTATCGATAGACAATTTGAGGTGCTTGGATGCCCATTTACGAATTCTATTGTGACCATTGCAATACGATTTTCAGTTTTTTTTCGCGGACCATCAATACACGAAAATGCCCGGCGTGCCCTAAATGCAAGGCGCCCAAATTGAGCCGCCAGATGTCCTCTTTTGCAGTGACCGGCCGGGCCAAGGGGGAGGATGGCCCCGATGACCTGCCTTTTGACGAAAGCAGGATGGAACAGGCGATGCAGATGCTGGCCGGAGAGGCGGACAAAATCAATGAGGATGATCCTAAGCAGGCCGCCGATCTGATGCGCAAGCTGTCACATATGGCCGGCATGGAGCTGGGCGACGGTATGCAGGAGGCCTTGCAGCGCATGGAGAATGGAGAGGACCCGGAGCAAATCGAGGCGGACATGGGCGACATCCTGGAAAATGAAGACCCCTTCATCCTGGGGTCTACAAAAGCCGCCGGGCTGCAAAAACGGTCGACCCCGGCCAGGGATGAGACATTGTATGATCTTTAGACGACCGTGGGTGCCGCCGGTGGATGGGAGGACCAGATGCATGACCTTCAGTTGAGCCGAATGGAGCTTCTGCAGGGGGATATCACCCGATTGGCGGTGGACGCCATTGTCAACGCGGCCAACACCACCCTTTTGGGCGGCGGGGGCGTTGACGGGGCCATTCATCGGGCGGCCGGGCCCGGCCTGCTTGCACAGTGCCGCACCCTGGGCGGGTGTCCCACAGGCGAAGCCCGAATTACCGGGGGCTACAATCTGCCGGCCAAGCATGTGATTCATACCGTCGGCCCGGTCTATCGCGGGCTGCCGGCAGATGCCCGACTGCTGGCGGCGTGCTACCGCAACAGCCTTCAACTGGCCGTGGCGCATCACATCCAGAGCATCGCTTTTCCGGCCATCAGCTGTGGGGTATACGGCTATCCCATCGCGGATGCGGCCCGAATCGCCGTGGCTACGGTCTCTGATTGCCTGAAGGCACACGAAAATCCGAGGAGGGTCGTTTTCGTGCTTTTTTCAAATGCCGATTTTCGCATCTACGAACAGCTCTTCTCCATGGCGTCGTAGCATTGCGGACGTAGCTTTGGGGACGTATATCAGGTTATAAGTTAATCGAAGATTAACTTATAACTCTACTTTCGGCTTTGGCCCTGGACGCCTTGGCTCTGAAACCGCGGGCGGGGATAAACCCCGCCCCTACGCCACCAAAGCAGGGGCGGGGTTTATCCCCGCCCGGAACAATGACCGCTGTAAGCCTTCGTAGGGGTGGGCTTTACGCCCACCCGTTGGGCATTCGCCACGGTTTGCCGGCGGCAGGGGCGCCCCTGACGGGCGCAATCAACAAACCCGGATCCACACCTTATCACGGCCCAAAACGCTTCCCCAGCCATTTTTGGGCTGCTCTGTTGTGAAAGCCGAAAGTTGAATTATAACCTGATATACGTCCCCGAAGCTCGTCCCCCGAAGCTCGTCCCCCGAAGCTCGTCCCCCAAAGCTCGCAAAGCTCACACATCGTAATGCAGGCCTTTCATCGGGCTGTGGATGGTCCCCGATGGTTGGCTTTTTCCGGTGTTCCAGGTATCAAATCAAATTTGGCATTCAATTCCAGCAGGCTTGAATTGACAATCGGGCTGCATGTGGTTAGCATTGAGGCCTGATACGGTGAGGATGTGCCAATAGGCGTGTCGGGGACTGCTGACATCACCCATCCAACGCCTGTGCGGCCGAGGTGATCTGCAGTTGAATTAATTTTAAGGAGGATATTATGTTTGAAGTAACACCTGCGGCCACTGAGCAAATTGCGGCCTATTTCAGTGACAAAGAGGTCCGCCCGGTTCGTATATTTTTGAACGAAGGCGGTTGAGGAGGCCCTGGCCTGGCCATGGCTCTGGATGAGCCCAACGATGCAGATCAGACCTTCGATGTGGACGGATACCAGTATATCGTCAACAAGGACTTTTTTAAACGCGCGCAACCCATTAAAGTGGATTTTCACATGTACGGATTTAAATTGGAATGCGGTATGGAGTTCGGGTCCGGCGGAGGATGCAGCTGCAGCAGTGACCAGAAAAGCCAATGCGGCTGTTGATATAGCGTGCCGATGGATTTCAAAAGCGGTATCTGCCTATGGCAGATACCGCTTTTTTTTGTGGTTCGGCCGGTTGACGGGTCTCATTTGTTGTGAAATAAGATACACTCCGCTCCCAATAAATATAGAGGAGGATTTCCAATGGCGCTGGTCGAGTTTTCCATTCAGGAGCATATTGCCCTGGTGACACTCAATGACGGAGAGAACCGTTTCAACCCGACTTTCCTGGACGCACTTTTAGGCGTGCTGGACGAGATTGAAAACAATTCAGAAGCCACCACCATGGTGGTGCACAGCAGCCACGAAAAGATTTTTTCCAACGGTATCGACCTGGAGTGGCTGATGGAGGCACTTCAGAACAATGATCTGGCCACCTCCAAACGTTTTTTTTACCATTTGAACGATGTTTTCAGGCGCCTGGTGACCTATCCGCTGATGACCGTAGCAGCCATTTCCGGGCACGCATTTGCCGGCGGCGCCATTTTCAGCAGCGCCTTCGATTTCCGGTTGATGCGTTCGGACCGGGGCTATTTCTGTCTTCCCGAAGTGGACCTGAGCATCCCTTTCCTGCCGGGAATGAATGCCATATTGCGCAGCGCCATTCCCGAGCAGATCCTGAGGCGGATGCAGCTGACCGGATCCCGCCTTACTGCACAGATGTGCAAGGAGTACCATATCGTCGAGGCGTTCTTTCCCGGAGATCAGCTGCTTGACGCGGCGCTTGATTTTGCCCGTCAGGTCAATAAAAAACGCCCCATCGTCAAGGAACTCAAGGCACGTTTGAATGCAGCCATTGTGCACGCCATCGATGTTGAAGATGTTGCATATATCGAGTCGGGAAAATTCCATGAGAATTAATCATTACAACGGGATTTGGGCCAGCTTGCCCGGGTTCGGGTTTTGCGGGAGGCCGGCGAAGTGCCTGCCCGGAGGTAATTGGTGAAGGCAGTCATTACCGGCGGCACGGGATTTGTCGGCAGCCACCTGGGCCGGTTTCTCATTGATGCCGGTCACGAAGTGACTGCGCTGGGAACCCGTGCCCATTTCGACCCCGGCGCGAACTCCCGTTTTCACTATATCCGCGGGGATACGACGGCGGCCGGCGACTGGCAGGAGCATGTCGCCCGTGCGGATCTGGTTTTCAATCTGGCCGGGCGAACCATATTCCGTCGCTGGTCCCGAAAATACAAAGCCCAGATTTACGACAGCCGAATTCGAACCACACGCCATGTGGTGGAAGCGCTGCCGTCTTCCGGCAGCGCCGTGCTGATCAGCACTTCGGCTGTGGGGTATTACGGCGACTGCGGTGACCGGGAGTTGGCTGAAGATGCCGCCGCCGGCAATGATTTTCTTGCCGGGTTGGGAAAGGCCTGGGAGGCGGCTGCGCTGGCGGCTGAAAAAAAAGGAGTGCGTGTGGTTCTGGCCCGTTTCGGCATCGTGCTGGGCGCCGACGGCGGTGCGCTTTCCAAGATGATCCCGTCGTTCCGATCTTTTGTCGGCGGACCATTGGGCGGTGGGCACCAGTGGTTCCCCTGGATCCACCTTCGTGATGTGATTCGTGCATTGGCTTTCCTTGCCAGCCGCGGCGATTTGAAGGGGCCTTTCAATCTGTGCGCCCCAAACCCGGTGCGCAACGGCGATATGGCCAGGGCATTGGGTGCGGCACTCGACCGGCCGGCAAAACTGGCTGTTCCGGCATTTGTACTGAGAACGATGATGGGAGAATTGGCCGGCGTATTGCTCGGCAGCCAGCGCGCCATACCGGCCAGTCTCCTGGAGGCGGGGTTCCAATTTGAGTTTCCCGGCATCGATGGCGCTTTGGAGGATATTGTGCGTTCACTCCATTGACCCGGCGGTTTAACATGCCGGTAGGGCCGCATGGCGACGCTGTCCCATTGGCCCGGCACGACCGGCGGTGGGATTTTCGATTGCCGGCGCATTCATTCAAGGATTTCGGCGATGTTTCTTTCTGTATTAATTCTTCTCTTTGTGATCGTTTTTGCTTTCCTTGCCTGGCGCATCGTTGCCCGGCAGATTGCGGCACACCCCGGACCGGATGAGACCTACATTTGTCCCCATTGCAATGAAATGCATTGCGACTGCCGAAAAAAAACAAGTTCCGATCCATGAGTTCAACGGCTTGTGATACCATCCTGGCCTACCATCGGGCCACCAAGCACCACTTCCATCGCTATGCGCGATCGGCAGGGGAGATGGATTGGGATAACCAGCCCGACCCGTTTCGTTTTTATGACGGCGCGCAGCAGGTGCCGCTGCCGCTGGGCGACCATTATCCGGATGGCCCATACGATGATCTTTTTTCTGCGGCAGCCCGCCCGCAAATTCCCCTGAACCTCGATACAGTGGGTACATTTTTATCACTTTCCCTCGGACTTTCAGCGTGGAAAGCGGCCGGGGCCAGTCGCTGGTCGCTGCGTATCAACCCGTCATCCGGGAACTTGCATCCTACAGAGGGGCATTTGATTCTACCTGTTTTCCCTGAAGCCGGCGGTGGTGTTTTTCATTATTCACCATTGCTGCATTGCCTGGAACGGCGTGCCGCGTTGCCGCAAGGCTGCTGGCGCCCTTTGGAGGACCATTTCGGCGGCCCCGGCTTTCTTGTGGCACTGACCACGATCTTCTGGCGCGAATCATGGAAGTACGGAGAGCGCGCCTTCCGGTACTGTAATCTGGATGCCGGTCACGCTTTGGCGGCCCTTTCCTTTGCCGCTCGTCTGCAGGGATGGCAGGCCAATTGCCTGGCCGGGGCAGGGGACCATCAAATTGAAACCCTGTTGGGTTTTACCCAAATGACATGGCCTTCCGGTGGGGTCGAACACCCTGATTTGATCTGCTGGGTTTCCACGGCACCTTCCGGGCGCCCTGTTTCGCCCCAGCTGCCTGAAAACTGGGAAACCTTTTTTGCCGGACTCTCGTTCGCCGGACATCCTAATCGCTTGAGCCGGAAGGTCGTGAGCTGGCCCATTATCGATACGGTCACCGAGGCCGCCCGCAAACCGGTGACACGGCCGAACCCATCCGGCACCGACCCTGCGGCGGCAGCGCCGTTGACCACAGCGCGCGTTGATGAATCCGCAGCGGCGATCCTTTTCCGGCGCCGCAGCGCAGTCCGTTACAATCCCGGCAGGTCCATCACCGCATCGACTTTTTTTGCCATGATCAGCCGCACCCTTTTCCGGCTGGATACACCGCCGTTCAGCGTGGGTTTGTCCGCACCCGATGTCAACCTGCTGTTTTTTGTACACCGGGTGGAGGGCCTGGCGCCGGGGCTCTATTTGCTGGGCCGTGATGCGACGGCCGGGGATCGCTGCCGGAAAGCGTGGCAGAATCAATATCATTGGGCGCCCGCCCATAGCCAAATGCCCCTGTGGCTGCTTCAAGAGGCGGACGTTGCATTTGAGGCCATGGAATTGAGCTGCCATCAGGAGATTGCCGGCAGCAGCGCTTTTGCCGTGGCCATGATTGCCCGTTTCCAGGACCGCATCCGACAATCCCCCGACCACTACCGGCGCCTTTTCTGGGAATGCGGCATGATCGGCCAGGTGCTCTATCTTGAAGCCGAAGCCCGGGGAATCCGCGGTACCGGGATCGGCTGTTTCTTCGACGATCCTGTGCACGATCTTCTGGGGATCGAGGATGATGCCGACCAGAGCCTTTATCATTTCACCGTCGGTCACCCTGTGGAAGACACCCGTCTGACCACCCTGCCGGCGTACCATCACCTGAAACGATGAATTGAATCGTTTGCCAAACAATCGATCGATACTTATACCTAAAGTCATTACACCACCCATTGGAAAAAGGAACCTGCCATGACAATTCAAGACTTGACCCCCGAGGCCCTGCGGCGGTTCATCCAATCCCAACGGGAAACGTCCTACCGACTGGTGGATGTCCGCCAGCCGGGGGAGTATGAGGCGTCCCACATTCCGGGAGCGCGTTTGATGCCCCTGCCGGAGCTGGTGCAATCCATGTCCGCCCTGCCGCGTGACCAGGATCTGGTCTTTTACTGCCGCAGCGGGGCCCGATCCATGGCGGCCGCTTCAATGGTGGAGGATGAAGCCATCGCCGGAGGCCGGATCTATAATCTGGCCGGTGGAATCCTGGCCTGGGACGGTGGATTGGCCCAAGACTATCCGCGGGTTGACCTGTTTGACGTGCAGGCTCCTCCGGCGGATATGCTCAAAAGGGCCATGAACCTGGAAAAAGGTGCACTGAATTTCTATATGCATGTTCAGAAAATATATGCCGGAGAGGATTGGTCGGATGTCTTCGGTCGCCTGTCCAGGGCCGAGATCGGCCACGCCAGAACCGTTTACCACTTCTGGAAGCAGATGACCCGTCATGCGCCGGATTTTGATACGGTATTCGCCGGTCTTGGCGGGGACGTACTTGAAGGCGGCCTGCCGTTTGAAAAAGCGGTGGACCAGGCAGCGGCCGTTCAGGGCGCGGCCTGTATCCCGCTGATCGAACTGGCCCTGCGAATCGAATATGCCGCTTTCGACCTTTACCGGACCATGGCCGAGCGCAGTCCGGCGCCGGACGCACGAGAGGCTTTTTTGACCATCGCCCAGGCTGAAAAAGCCCATATGCAGGTGCTGATCAAGGCAATCGGCGGCTGCGGATAGGGGGGTGCCGTCAGTTCAGGGTGGAGTTGAAATTTTCTTTGATTGTACGACACCGGCTTTGGGCCAGCTCATATAAAGTATGAAAATCTAAAACTTACAAGTGGTTGGACGGGAACTGTTAAAATAGACCGCGGAGATTATTTAAGCTTTCGCCGTGATCTGTCGGAGGGGTGCGGTAAAAGCACAGATTTTGTCCTTCCGGCGGCCGGTGTGCCGGTTCAAACCGCAGGAGTGCTGCCCGGAAGTTTTTCAGCCCCCATGGCCATGGCGTTCATCCCGTTGAGGGAAAAACGGGTGATATGGTCGGCAATGCGCTCGGTGAGTTCGACAGATAATGGCTGACCGAAAAGAAACCCCAGTGCGTTGGGAGTGAGGGTCAAGAAAATACGGCATTGGTTGATCACGCTCATTTCGCAAAAGAAAAGCGTTTCCTGGCTGGCTTGCGGGCCAATGATAGCGCGGATGATGGTCAACATCCGCTGCCGCCTTGGCGTGACCATTTCCTGCCAGATCGCATCGATCAGGCCGGTGGGATTGATCATTTCCATCAAGTATAGCCGGTTGAGCTGCCCGATTTTGCCGCGGTTGCTGAATTCCATTACCAGATGGTGGATGTGCTCACGCAGGTGATTTTCAGGGGATTTTGTTTCGTCGGCAGCACTGTGCCCGGTATCTGCCGGGGCACCTTTTTCGAAGGACCGGCGCCAGGCAGCCACGTAAAGCGAGGCTTTGTCACCGAAGTAATAATTGACCGACGCGGCATTGGTGCCTGCCCGGCGGCATATGTCTCTTACCCGTGTGGCCCGATACCCTTTTTCGGAAAAAAGTATACAGGCGGCCTCCAGCAGCCGCTTCCGTGATTTATGGCCGTCTTCTCTAAGGGGCATTATGGAGCGCTCCTCTTATAATTTAATCGGTTATTTAAAATTTCTATTTAGTATTGTCAACCAATATGCTACCCAAGGCGTCTATATTTTCATTGCACGGTCTGTATGCCGATCTAACGTTTCCAGGGGATAGCCTATGGGATTTTGCCGGTTCAACCCATCCAAAAAGCCACCGGTCCACGGACCAATGCCGGGCGGACGTTTTGTAGTCGATGCGGGTCGGCAAAGGCCCACAATAACGGCCTTGTTGCGTGTCTCCGGCGCGATTGTTCCCATTGCCCAGGTGCTGTTCAGTGTGCTGGTGTTCAGTGCTTGTGCACCGGTGGGCCCGGATTTTGTACCGCCGCCGTCCGATTCTCCGGCCCGCTGGCATGCCGCCATGCCGAACGGCGTGACCGCCGAGCCAGCCGATTCCCGGCTGCTGGCCGAATGGTGGCGGGTGCTCGGCGATGCACAGCTTTCTGATCTCATGGCCCGTGCGGTTGCCGGCAATAGCGATCTCAAGGAAGCGCGTGCGCGGCTGCGCGAGGCCCGCGCCCGACGTGGGGGGGCGCAGGCCGATCGGTTCCCGACCGTCGATGCTACGGGCTCCGCCAGCAAGAGCCGCAGCAGCGAGAACAACGGCAGCGGCCGGGTTAGCGAGATCTTCGCCGCCGGCTTTGATGCCGCGTGGGAATTGGACGTTTTCGGGGGCACCCGCCGGGCGGTGGAAGCCGCCGACGCCGAATTGGCGGCCAGCCGACAAGACCTGCGCGACGTTTTGGTGAGTCTGACGGCGGAGTTGGCCCTCAATTACGTGGAGATGCGCACCTACCAGAGGCGCTTGCAAGTGGCCGAATCCAACCTCAAAAGCCGCGAAGAAACCTTCCAGCTAGCCCGCACGCGCTTCGCGTCCGGGCTCAGCGATGAGCTGGCGGTGCAGCAGGCGCAATATAACCTGGCCAGCATCCGTTCACAGATTCCGGATTTGGAAACCGGCCTGGCGGAAGCCGCAAACCGGCTGGCCGTGCTGGTGGGTGAGGCCCCCGGTGCGTTGCACCTTCAACTATCGGGTCCGCGGCCGATCCCGCGAACGCCGTTGACCGTGGCCGTCGGTGTACCGGCCGATGCGCTGCGGCAGCGCCCCGACGTGCGCGCGGCCGAATACCGGCTGGCGGCCCAGACCGCCCGGATTGGGGTGGCCACCGCCGAACTTTACCCCAAGTTTCGCCTCAGCGGTTCCATCGGACTCGAGGCCTCCAAGGCCGGCGAGCTGTTTGAAAGCGCCAGCCGGACGTGGCGTATCGGTCCCGGCGTCAGCTGGAACCTTTTCGATGCGGGCGCTATTCGCCGCAACATTGATGTCCAGACCGCCCTGCAGGAACAGATGCTGGCCCAGTATGAAGCGGCCGTGCTCAGTGCCCTGGAAGAGGTGGAAAACGCGCTGGTGGCTTACGCCGGCGAGCAGGTTCGCCGGCGGGCGCTGCAGATCGGTATGGATGCGGCCGACCGGGCGGCACTGCTGGCTCAAGATCAGTTTAAGGCGGGCCTGGTGAGCTTCGACAACGTGCTGGAGGCCCAGCGTTCGCTCTTATCCTTCCAGGACCAGGTGGCCCAAAGCGAAGGAACCGTGACCACTAACCTGGTCCGGCTGTACAAGGCCCTCGGGGGCGGCTGGGCTCCGCTGGGATTTCAGACGTCCAGCGTTGCACCCATCGGGCAAGACAAGGGGGAATTCTGATGCCATTCAATCAAAGCGATCCATCCATCGAACAGACCATCGGCATTGACGGTGCAGATCGGGGAAAACGTCGTTTCAAGCGCTGGTTCAGCGTTGTCCTGTTGCTGCTGGCGATGTTTTCTGCCGGGCTATGGTGGGTTTTACGGCCTCAAGGCAGCGCACTTGAATACAGGACGACGGAAACGGTTCGAGGCGATTTGACGGTGACCGTGACGGCCACGGGCAACCTGGCCCCCACCAACGAAGTGGAGGTCGGCAGCGAGCTTTCCGGTATCGTCCGGACCGTCCTGGTAGACTTCAACGATCAGGTTCGGGTGGGTCAGCCCCTGGCCCGCCTGGACGACACTAAGTTCGAGGCCGCCGTGCGCAGCTCCAGGGCCGCCTTGGAAGCGGCCCATGCCCGACTGCAGCAAGCCCGAGCCACAGTAAGAGAGCAGCGTCAGAATTTATCCCGACTGCGGCAGGCCAGCCAGAGCTCCGGAGGGCGGCTGGTATCCGCCACCGATTTAGAGGCCGCTGAAGCCGCCCTGGAACGGGCTGTGGCCGACGAACTCAGCGCGAAGGCCTCAATTGAGGAGGCGCAGGCCGGATTAACGGCTGATGAGACCGATTTGGCCAAAACGGTGATCATTTCACCGGTCAAGGGCATTGTCTTGTCCCGGAATGTGGATCCGGGTCAGACTGTGGCGGCTTCGCTGCAGGCGCCGGTCCTGTTCACCCTGGCCGAGGACCTGACCCAGATGGATCTGGTAGTGGATGTGGACGAGGCCGATGTGGGGCGGGTCAACGCCGGACAGCCGGCCGTTTTCAGGGTCGATGCCTACCCGGACGACACCTTTTATGCCCGCATTAAACAGGTCCGCTACGGTTCTCAGACCACCAACGGTGTGGTTACCTATAAGACCGTGCTGGCGCTGGACAATCCGGACTTGCTCCTGCGGCCCGGCATGACGGCAACTGCCGAAATTACGGTGGATGCCGTTCACGATGCGCTGCTGGTGCCCAATGCCGCACTGCGTTTTGTTCCGTCCCTGCAAGAGCCGGCCACGCAGCGGCGGGGACTGGTGGGAATGCTGATGCCACGCCGGCCCAGAAATGGCAGTCGCAAGGCCCCTGCCGGTGCGGCCGATGAAAAAAACCGGCGCGTATGGGTCCTCAAAGAAGAGCGGCCGGTACCCGTGCGCGTCACCACGGGCGTCAGCGATGGTGTCCGCACAGCGATAACCGGCGGCGATTTAGACGTCGGCGCGGCTGTAGTGGTTGATGCCGTCAGCGTGAAGCGATGACCGATTCCACGGGCAAGAAAACTGAGCCGGGTGCCTTCATCTCCCTCAGGGGGGTGACCCGGATATACGGCGAGGGCCGGGCCGCCATGCGTGCCCTGGATGGAATCGATTTGACCATCGCCAGGGGTGAGTTTGTGGCAGTGATGGGCCCCAGCGGTTCGGGCAAATCCACCTGTATGAACATTCTGGGCTGCCTGGATGTTCCCACCGGCGGCCGCTATATGTTCGGGAGCGTCGATGTGGGGCTTTTGAATCGCGACCAGCGTGCGCTGCTGCGACGACACTATCTCGGGTTTGTTTTCCAGGGGTTCAACCTGCTCAACCGAACCTCGGCGCTTGAAAATGTTGAATTGCCTCTGATTTACCGCGGTGTCCCTGTTGGCCTGCGGCGTCGCAGTGCAGCAGCGGCCCTGGCTGCGGTGGGGCTGACCGGTTGGGAGCACCGCACGCCGGGGGAACTTTCCGGGGGACAGCAGCAGCGGGTGGCCATCGCCCGGGCCATCGTCAGTACTCCCCAGGTGTTGCTGGCCGACGAACCGACAGGCAACCTCGATTCGGCTCGCAGTGCTGAAATCATGGAACTGCTCACCCGGTTCAACCGCGAACAGGGCCTCACCATTGTCATGGTCACCCATGAGAGCGAGATGGCCGCTTATGCCGGCCGACGGATCCACTTTCTGGACGGCCGCATCGAAGACAGTGGCCTCGAAGGGAGGTTGTCGTAATGCTCTGGGAGACCTATCTGCTGGCGCAACGCGCAATCCGGCGCAACGTACTGCGTTCGTCGCTGACCGTACTGGGTATTGTCATCGGGGTGGCGGCAGTGATCACCATGGTTACCTTGGGCGGCGGCGCCACGGCAAAGGTCACCGGTGATATTGCCAAACTGGGCAGTAACATGCTGCAGGTGCACACCGGCCAGGGATTTCATGGACCCGGGGGGGTGCGCTCCAGCGCACCGCCTTTTACGGCGGCCGACGCAGCGGCCATTGCAGCCGAAGTTGCCGGTGTGCGAGCCGCAGCCCCATCCGCGTCGCAGTCCGTTCAGGCCATTTCCGGCAACACCAACTGGTCTACGCAGGTGACCGGCAGCACCAATGATTTCGTTGTGGTTCGTGACTGGTCTTTGGACGAAGGCCGCCTTTTCAGCAACAGCGAAATGCGCGCCGGCCAGGCGGTCTGCCTGTTGGGGGCGACCGTGCGCCGAGAGCTTTTCGGCGGCGCGAATGCCCTCGGAGCCAGCATCCGGTTGGGCCGGATCACCTTTAAAGTGGTGGGCGTGCTCGCCGGCAAGGGGCATTCCAGCTTCGGCACCGACCAGGACGATTTTGTGCTGGTTCCACTCCGGACCTTTCAGCGCCGCATTGCGGGCAACACGGATGTCAGCCGCATTTTCGTTTCGGCCCGCGACGGTGTGGCCACCGAAAAGGTCCAGGCCGACATCGAGCGGTTGCTGCGGCAACGGCGCCGTATCTCCGGCGGCAGGGAAGACGACTTCAACGTGCGGGACATGAAAGAGATCATCAGCACTTTAACCGGCACCACGCGCGTGCTGACCGCGCTGCTTGGCGCCGTGGCGGCGGTGAGTCTGCTGGTGGGCGGCATCGGCATTATGAACATCATGCTGGTGTCAGTCACCGAACGCACGCGCGAAATCGGAACGCGCCTGGCGATCGGAGCCCTGGAAAAAGACGTACTGTTGCAGTTCTTGGTCGAGGCGGTGGTGCTGGCCGCTTTCGGCGGCCTGGGCGGCATCGCTCTGGGCCTGGCCGCCGCAGGGCTGGGCGCCCGCCTGCTTGATGTGCCCTTTGTGCTGAATCCCGGAATCGTGGCGGCGGCCTTCCTTTTCTCCGCAGCCGTCGGTATCGTGTTCGGCTACTTTCCCGCGCGCATGGCCGCGCGCCTCGATCCCATCGAAGCCCTGAGGCATGAGTAGATGATGGCGCCGACTCGGGGAAGGGTCCATGGTCTAATGCGGGCTGGCGGCAAGTGCAATTTTCCTGGAGTTGCAACGTATCTCTAATTCTTCAGCTTGTTCGTCAGATGCTTCTCAATGGCCGTGCGCAGCGTCTCTTCGTTGAAGGGTTTTTGCAGGATGTCGTTGACGCCGGCGGCGTAGGCCGCCTCGTTGTCCTGGCATTCGTTCTGGGTCGTTACCATCACAATGGGAAGCCGCTCTTTATCATACTTCCGGCGGATGGCCCGCGTCAATTCCACCCCGTTGATGTCCGGCATGTTGAGATCGGTAAAAACAAAATCGGGTTTTTGTACACCGACCTGATCCATGGCCTGGGCGGGAAATTCGAACAGCACCGGGTCGCATCCCAGTTTGTGCAGCACACTGCGGTAGATGCTCAGAATCATCTTGGAGTCATCCACGGCAAACACGGTGAGCGCCTTGCTTGTTTTTTCGCAAACCCCTTTTTCGATGCGAGCCGCCGCTTCATGGAAGCCATTGGCGCGTAACAGGCCAAGGAAATGGTTGCGCGTATCGGCATGCACCTGGAGACTCAGGTAGCCTGTGGCAAAATCGCTGAACAGTTCTTCTTCCATGAGGTCGAGAAAGATGGTATCGCACACCGTGTCGATGATGGTGCGGCTGATGGGGCGGTCCGTGCCGCCTTCGTCGCGGATCATGTTCTTGATGCCGGCGGCCAGTACGGTATTGTAGCTGTGATTGATGGCCCCCGCCGCAGCGGAGCGCACATTGTCCACCGGGTCATGAAGCCCCTGGGCCAGAACGAAGGCTCCTTTGGCCATGGGAAGCATTCCCAGGGCTTCATAGGCCGCAAACCGGACATTGGCGTCTTTAGGTTCGTTATGGAGCAGTTTGCGGATCGGCGGGATGGCGGATTCATCACCGATGGCGCCCAGTACATTGAGGGTATGGATGATCAGGTCCGGGTCGTCATAGCGCAGATTGCGGACCAGGACAGGCACCGCCTTGGGGCCGATACCCGCCATGTACTGCTTGGCGGCATTGCGCAGGTGAGCATGCTGGGCGGAAAACAGGGCATTGAGCCGCTCCAGGGCTTCAGGTTCCTGGGAGCCGGCAAATACGTTCAGAATCATGTCGTCCAGATCATTGTCCGCACCCAGCTTTTCGGCCAGTCGCTGGATTGCCGTGGGTGTGCCCAGCAGTCCCAAGGCCTGAATGGCGGCAATGATCAGCTCGACGCTTCCCGAGTATAGATATTCAGAAACAGGGGTGGTGGCCGAGGCTTCTCCGATCATGCCCAGCGCGTTGATGGCGCCGCGCAGCACTTTTTCATCCTGCTCTTCGTTCAGAATACCCAGCAGAATCGGGGTGGCCGACTCCAATCGGATCTCCCCCGCGATCTCGGCGAGCAAAGCACGGTGATTGGGCTTGGTTTCGCGCATCAGAAGATTGGTCAAGGCCTTGGGGTGGTCCAGCGTCTTGGAAAAGAGGATCTCTTTCAGGTCGGGATGGCTGCCGGACAAATGGGGTTTGCCGGCCAGCAGGGCCACCAGCAGCGGGAAGACAAAGTCGTCGGCCGCCTTGTTCAGCTCATACAGGGCCATTTTCTGTGTTGCGGCATCCACCTCTTCAAAGTGAGCCAGAACGAGGCCTGCTTTTATCTTGTCTCGGGTTTGGATATCAAAACGCAATTCTTCAATGAAATGCAGGGGATTGACGGGGGCCATAAATGTCCTTTCGGTTTTATATGTTGATAGTATCCATTATCGACCATTTTTTGTCAGCCCTTAGCTTTTAACGCAGCGGAAATGATTTTATTCACCATTGCGCAATGGGAGAAGACCGAGGGGTGGTGTCAGCTGTCGTCAATCTTATGGTGGCCAACATGGCGGGAGTGTGGTAGCTCCTGTTTATGCCGGAAAATGATCCATCCAAAACAGTCGCTGCAACACGGCCAGTTGAACCGGGCACCTTTGACGCGGTCCGGCGTTCCCTGGGGAACTGGTATGCCGTTCATCGCCGGGATCTTCCCTGGCGCAGAACCACCGACCCTTACTGTATATGGGCCTCCGAAGTGATGCTGCAGCAGACCCAGGTGAAAACCGTAGTGCCGTATTATCACCGCTTCCTGCAACGCTTTCCCGATGTACATGCATTGGCCCGCGCACGGCTGCAGACGGTTCTCAAGCTGTGGGAAGGTTTGGGGTATTACTCCCGCGCCCGCAATATGCACCGATGCGCCGGGATTGTTTCAGGTCAGATGCGCGGCCGATTTCCGGAATCGAGATCAGACTGGCTTGCGTTGCCGGGCGTCGGGCCGTACATTGCTTCGGCAGTGGCGAGCATTTCCCTCGGGCACTGCCATGCGGTTGTGGACGGCAATGTCAAGCGGGTGCTGGCGCGGTTGTTTTGCCTTGATCTGCCGGTAAATCAGACAGCCACCCACAATGTATTCCAGGATCTGGCCTCCCGCCTCTTGGATCGCCGCAATCCGGGTGATCACAACCAGGCGGTAATGGAGTTGGGTGCCCTGGTCTGCACGCCCCGGCAGCCGCGGTGTGGTCTTTGTCCGGTTGCCGATGCGTGCTGCGCCTTAGGGGCGGATCAGGTTGCGGCTTTTCCCCGGCGTGCAACACGGCCCCGACTGCCGCAACGCTGGTGGTCCGTTGGGGCTGTTGAAAAGAATGGAAAGATTCTGCTTGTCCAGCGTCCGGACAACGGATTGCTTGGCGGGTTGTGGGAACTTCCGGGGGGTCCGCTGGAACAGGGTGATAACCCTGCTGAAGCCTGTGTGCGGGGGATCAAGGAGACGGTCAATCTGACCGTATCGGTGGAGAAACGTCTGGTTGGCGTTCGCCATGCCTATACCCACTTCAAACTTCATATGGACGTTTTCAGATGTCGCTGGCAGTCCGGGCGTGTGTATCTGCGGGGACCGCAGGCATATCGGTGGATCCCATGGTCTAAAATCCACCATTTTCCCCTGCACGGGGTCGTTCACAAGGCGTTGACCGTTTTGCGTCAGGATCCGTCGCTATCCGCAGTTTTGTGAAGCGCTCGCTCCAGGATGCTCTGGAGCGCGTTGGCATGATTGGTAAACACCCAGTCGACACCCCGGTTCAGTTCGCGGAACAGGCTGTTGCGTGACCGGGCGTAGCCGATGCCGATCTTTTGCCCGCGCGCGTGGTGTCGGCGTATCAGGCTGTTGCCAATCAGGGCATAATGGCCGCACAGACCGCCCCAACGGCGATCCAGCACCCACCGGCTCAGGCCGTGCGGCAGCCGGCCGGCCACGGCCACAAATGCGGATTCGGGTATGCCGGTGAGGGCGCAGAGCCTTTCGGGCCGCAGGCTCAGAAGGTGATAGTCCGCTGCCGGGGCCAGGTGTTCGAGGATCTCCTGGAGCCGGTATGGCCTGCCGGCAAAGGCGGGTTTGGGTGCGGTTTTGATTTCGATCATTAAATGCACTTTGCCGCCGTATTGCGCCACCACTTCGGCCAGCGTCGGAATGGCCGGAAATTGATTGCGCAGCGCCGCAAAAGAGTATGCGCTGATTTTTCGGCGAATACCGTACAGTCGATACAGATCGGCATCGTGAAACACCACCGGTTCACCATTGCCGGTCCAGTGCAGGTCCATTTCGATGCCCCACACGCCTGCCGCCGCCGCCCTGGAGAAAGCGGCAATGGTATTTTCAGTAATCGATGTGCCCAAGCGCTCTCCCCGGTGGGAGATGATTTTACACTGTGCCAGCCGGCCCCTGGAAGGGCGCGGCTGGCGAACATGACCGACAATGGCGTCGGCTGCTTCCATGAGGCCATTTTCGATGAACGAAACCCAGGTCATACTAATTGACCACCAAAACCGAGATCTCTTTGGCACCGGAAAAGACTTTTTGCGACGTGCTGCCCAGAAAGAATTCCCGGATGCCGGATATGCCCCGCCTGCCGATGACCAGCAGATCGTATCCCTGGTCCGCTTCGGCCAGGATGTCTCTGGCGACTCCCTTTTTTTTGGTCTCGATTTTTATCTCGATGGCGCTTTCTGAGAAACCTGACGAGACCAGAATCTGCCGGGCGCGTTTCATCGCCGCATTGACGAGCTCCCGTTTTTTATCCTCCAGAGCGCAGAAGCTGGTTTGCTGGGATTTGAACAAGGGCGTTAATTCGGGACTTTCCATTTGGCACAACGCCTGACTATCGATCATGACATTGAACAGAACAATGCGGTTGTCCCGGGAGAAGCTTCGGGCAACCAGTTCCACCGCCCTTACGGCGTTGCTCGAATCGTCCATGGCGATCAAAATTTTTTGGCTCATAACGGACCTCCTTTACAGGTAAATGGAATGCAGGTGGCTGTCAAAAAAAGGGTGGTGTGCCGTTGGGGACCCCAGATGATGCACGGTGTTTTAAGACCCATATCCATTCTATGGTTTGCAATGGCTCAATGTCCAATAATTTTTCGGGCCTGGGGTTAAACTGGGGACGTAAACCGGGGACGTATATCAGGTTATAAGTTAATCCTCGATTAACTTATAACCTGATATACGTCCCCGGAGCTTTTTTCGTCCCCGGAGCTTTTGCGGGTCTGCTGCGGGCTATCGGCCAGTCCAGATACTGTCGATAAAACAGCCGCCGCCGCCACCGCCGCCGCCGGAGTCGGAACGCTCCAGAGAGCTGTCCGGCAGGGAGATGCCGTTTTGCAGGGATAGGGCGCTTCTGGCATTGACCCGGCCACCGGCGGCTGTGGACGCAACAAGGTCATCGATGGGGTCGACGCTGTCTTCGATCAAGGAACGGATTTCCAGGGGGGAAAGCGAATCGTTTTCAGACTGGATCAACGCGGCAATGCCGGAGACATACCCGGCGGCCATGGATGTGCCCTGCATATATTGATAAATGTCCTGTCCAGCGCCTGCTTTCAGGGCGATATCGTCGATATAGAATCCATCGGCAGCGGTGTCCGGGTCGCTGTGAAAGCGAAAGCGCAGATAGAGCTGGGGGAATCGATCCCATGGGCCCAAATCGGCCGTTACGGTTGAAAAATAATACAGGGTTCCTGAAATGCCGCTGTCTTCGATGGTGTCGCCCACCATCAAAGGCCGATTATACCATGTCTGGGCATCCGTTGAGACATCGAGGTAAAGCAGGTCGACGCCGGACTGGGAGCTGCCGATGAGGCTAAAGGTCACGATGCTGCCTGCGACGTTACTGAGATCGAGCGCCGGTGCCTGCACCCATGTGTCCGCGCTGTTTTCATAGTCCCCATCAGGGCTGAGGGCCAGCATTTTCAAAGTGCTGTACCCCGGCGGGCCGGCAATGCCCCATGTGTCGCCACTGCCACCGGTGGACCAGCCCGCCATTTCCGGCAGGCTGCCGCCCTCGAAACTTTCGGACCAAATTGTCCTGCGGCCCGCGCCGGTGCTGTAGATGCGCACGCCCGGGGCGGCGACATCCACGCTGATGGTACTGAAGTTGGAGAACCCGCATAGCCCGTCCATCTGGTCGCTGGCCGCGACGGAGATAACATTGTCTGCATTGAAACTGGCCGGGTAGAATGGACTGTCATCGAGGTTGATTCCGCTGTTGCCGGCTGCGCAGACAAAAAGGGCGTCGGTGCTGGCCATGGTGTTGTACAAGCTGGCGCTGTAACCGCTTCCCCCCCAGCTGCAATTGATGACCCGGGCGCCCATGGCTACTGCATAATTGATGGCGCTGATGGCGTCCGAGGTGCTGCCCTGGTTGAATGCATTCATGAATCGCAGGGGAAGGATGCGCACGTTCCACGCCACACCGGCAATCCCCCGCTCATTGTCACCGGCGGCTGCGATGATTCCGGCCACGTGGGACCCGTGTCCCGAGGCGTCCTGAGGATTGCTGTCCTCGTCCATAAAATCCCAACCGTGGACATCGTCAATGAAGCCGTTGCCGTCATCATCGATACCGTTGTCGGCGATTTCCCGGGAATTGGTCCAGATATTGTCCGCCAGATCGGGATGGTTGAGGTCGCAGCCGGTGTCCACCACCGCTACCAGGACCGTGCCCGCGCCCGTGGAAATGTCCCACGCGTTTTGCGCATCGATATCCGAGCCGGCGGTTCCCACATAGCCGCTGACCACCTGGCCGGTATTGTGCAAACCCCATTGCAGCAAAAAGTGGGTGTCATCAGGCAGGGCCTGGGCGTTGAGGATATAGTTGGGCTCTGCAAATTCCACATTGGGATCGGTGGCATAAACCGCCATGGCCTGCTCAACCGTGGTGCCGGGATGGAGAAATACCCGATGGATCCGGCTGCCGTCGATCGCCCGGTCGTGGCGGACCCCGGCAGCTTGCTGCAGCATGCCGCGTGATTGCGTGTCAGCCGATTTTTTATATTGGACCAGCAGTTCGCCGTCCACATAGAGGTGCTGGCCGGCAGCGGCGAATTGGGTTTCCAGCACAAGGAGCCCGGTAGCCAGGATAATCACGATTGCGAGTCGGTTGGAAAGCATGCGCGTTTCCCTTTGATAGATAACTTGAAAAATTTCGAGAGAACTTACTGAACAGGGTATCGACGCCGGCGCTGAAATCTTGAGTGCAAATCCTGAAAGATGATATGAAATGGGCGGTGCCTGGTTGGCCGCTGAAGTCGATGCCTGCGGCGGTGTCCGGTATCCGGCCACAATATATAGAGCTGCCTAATTACTTGACACACAATCGGGTTCCTATATACTATTTGGTTTAATCAGTACGCTGCGCATGCTCTTCTACGGATAATTTTGATTTTGGGTTGCTCGTGAGGCGGAATGGGAAAAGCGTTAATCATCGCAGACGGTGAAGTGGCTGAATCCGTTCAAACCGTATTGCGCTCCGTCGGCCATGAGTTAATGGTTGCGGCCGATGTGACCCGGGGCTGGGCTCTGGCTGCAAAGCATCAGGTGGATGCCGTGGCATTGTGTGTCCGATGCGGAGGCGGCGATGGCCTTGCCCTGCTTCCAAGGCTGAAGCAACTTCCCGGGGGCCCCGAGGTGGTGGTGTTGGCAACGCTGCCGGATGCCAAAACCGCCGAGTTCGCTCTCCGAAATGGCGCCTGGGACTACCTGCCGATCAGTTCCGGCTCCGGCTTCGAGTCCGTGGCCGCCGCCATGGACCAGGCCCTGCAATATCGTGAGGATCAGCGCTCCAAAACGCCTGCAGTGGCCGTTAAACGCGAAAAGATAATCGGCAACAGTGCTGAAATGAAGCATTGTTTCAAACTGCTGGGACAATCGGCCGCCAGCGATGCCAACGTGCTGATTACCGGGGAAACAGGAACCGGCAAAGAATTGTTTGCCCGGGCCATCCACTCCAATAGTCCGCGATCGCGGACACTCAGAGGGGCTGTTCGCAGCAGCAATCCCCGGGCGGATAAAAATTTTGTGGTGGTGGATTGTGCCGCCCTGCCCGAAACCCTGGTGGAAAGCGTTCTTTTCGGCCATGCCCGGGGTTCCTTCACCGGTGCGGACCGAGACCATGACGGTCTTATTGCCCAGGCACACGGCGGCACCCTTTTCCTGGATGAAGTCGGGGAATTGTCGCAGGATCTCCAGAAAGCGTTCCTGCGCGTGCTCCAGGAGCGGCGTTACCGCCCCGTGGGCGGTCGGGCCGAAAGGGAAAGTGATTTCCGCCTGGTTGCCGCAACTAACCGAAATCTTGATAAAATGGTTAGTGAGGGGGGGTTCCGCAGCGACCTTCTCTTCCGGCTGCGCACACTGACCATCGAACTGCCCCCGTTGCGCCGCCGCTGTGAAGATATCGAGGAACTGGTGCGTTACCACACCGCCCGGTTATGTGATTCTTATGGTTTCAGTCCAAAGGGGTTTTCCCTGGATCTGATGGACACCCTGACGGCTTACCGTTGGCCGGGCAATGTCAGGGAACTGATCAACACCATCGACAGCATGCTGGCGGCGGCCGGCAGCGACGCTATTCTTTACACCAAGCATTTGCCATTGCAAATCCGCATGCAAGTGGTCTGCGAAAGCCTCCAGGACCCTGCCGGCAGCGGTACTGATGCCACGCAGGGCCATCAAGACCTGCCCGATTTTAAAACCTACCGTGATTCACTTGAAATCAAATACCTCGAGCAACTGATGCAGCAGACCGGCCGCAATATCCCCAAAGCCTGCAAGATATCCGGCATTTCCCGCTCACGGCTCTACGAAATGCTGGCCAAGTATCAGTTGAATACCCGGAGCTAAACGTATAGCCATCTTTAGATGTCCGTGATTCGGGACACTGTCCGGGATCACGGATTATTTTTGGCTCTCAGCCGTGCCATCGCATTACCCTATCTGCCTTAAAATCGTATTCATCCCATTGCGATGCCCCTCTGTAAAAACCCGCATATAATCCTTTAACGTCATTCCTGGTTAACTAAAAACTATTTATTAACAGCAGGTTAAAATATTTCTGGAATCCGGCTCCGGCCGCGGTGACAACTTTTTTGGGGATGCCATCGATGGGCAATACGAACGAATATTCCACTTGGGCACGCTGTTTGCTCTGAAAGCGGATGAAACGCCACCAGGCCCATGAAAGGAGAATGTCTCGATGATCTTGTTTTATGCCGCAGACCAAAATCGTGTGGTTGAAACACTTGAACAGCAGACGGCGGATTTCAAAGTCGTGCGATGCCGTACCTTTGAAACTCTGACGAGACGGCTGCGCAAGCCACGCCATGGCCTGGAGGTGGCCCTTGTGGTTGTGTCAGGAAGAGATGAGATGTCCCAATTCAGCACTATCCGGAACCTGCTCAGAGATATGCGCCTGATTGTGGTGCTGCCCTGTCGCGATGAAGAGACTATCGCCTGGGCACATACTTTCGGACCGCGCTTTATCGCCTATGCAGACAATGGCTACGACCAGGTAGGCGCTGTGCTGGAGAAATTGATGCAAGCCACCCGTCGTCAACCCGCTCCCGTTGAAGTTGGATCATAAATATGCCCGGGCGATTGCGACATAGTTACAGCGGGCCGTGCCAGGTCCTCTTTATATGGATACTCGCAGCGGCTTTGGGTGCCTTTTCAACGGTTGCCGATGCGCGTGGCGACTGGGTTGATGTTGGCAGTGCTTCAGCACCCGGCGCCAGCGGTTATATCCAGATCACGCCGGCGGCCGCCAACCGGGCCGGGGCGGCCTGGCTGGATGCACCCGTGGACCTCTCCAACAGTTTCGATATCACCTTGCTGGTGAATCTCGGCAGCCGGGACGGCAATGGCGCCGACGGACTGTCTATCGTATTTCATAACGATCCCCGTGGGTTGAATGCTGTCGGCGATACAGACGCCGGGGGCGAGTGGGTGGGTATGCATACCATCTATCCGGCCGTATCCGTAGAGATTGATACCTACGAGAATGGATCCCGCGGAGATCCGGCATGCGACCATGTGGGCATCAATGAAATGGTCAATGCGGCCTCGCTTCCCAACCACGCCGGCGCGGGTCCGGTTTGCGCCGCCACCGACGCTTTCGGGACCCCACTGAATATCGAGGACAACGCCGATCATTCGGTTCGCCTGCTCTGGAACAGCTCAACCACCACCTTGACCGTCTTTTTCGATGGCATTGAGATATTGGACTCGGACAACCCCGGTCACAAGGTGGACGTGGCCGCCATTGTGGGAACCACCCCCTGGTTCGGCGTGGTGGGTTCCACCGGTGGCGCTTACAACACCCAGACATTCAAAGCCATCGTCACCGGAAGCGAGTTGGCACTGGCCAAGTCCGCAGTGCCGTCTTCCGTTGATCCCGGCGATACGGTGACCTACGCTGTAACCCTGAGAAACGACGGTGACGCCACAGCTTTCCTTACCGGTATCGTCGATCAACTGCCTGCCGGCTTTACCTATGTGCCCGGCTCCTCGGCGGGATTGACCACAGCGGATCCCATCATCGTTGGCCAGACACTCACCTGGGGCGGAAACTGGTTGATACAGCCTGATGGATTGTCCACCACCCTGCTGACCTTTCAAGCACAGGCGACTATGATTCCAGGTGTTTATTTCAACAATGCAACCTTGCGGGGATCTAACTTTACCGCCATCTCCACAGGAAACACGGCCCGGGTCAATGTTGGATCGAATCTTTCCGCCTCCACCAAGAGCGTGGTGGATCTTAACGGCGGCGATGCCTGGCCCAATGACATTCTGCAATACACCATCACCCTGACGGAAACCGCCGGGCTTGATGCGACCGGCATCGCATTGACCGATGTGCTTGCCCCGGAGATGACCAGCCTCAATGTCCATTTGCCGCTTCCACCCGGGTCAATCGACAACTCCACCGCCGGCCAGATCAACATTTCCAATATTACCGTTCCCGCCAACGGAAGCCTTGATGTGGTTTTTGATGTGACCATCGCCAACGGGACTCCCCACGGAACTTCCATTGATAATACGGCAACCATCATCAACCCTTTGGGTGTCGGCGCCGCACCCAGCGCTCCAACCGTGCTGGTGACCAATACGACACCACCGGCAGCTGGTACCAAACCGCTCTACCTTTATACCAACCGGGATTTATCGCGGTTACCGGCAGGACCTCAGGGTGAAGTGCGGTTGAACGGCGGAGACGATGCGACCTGGTCGCTGGCGCCCTCGGCCTATCTTCCCCTGACCATCGACGGCAGTGCCGGCACCATGCCGGTGACTTTATGGATCAGCGGCGGCAACCGGCGCTATGTGACATTGACGCTTTCTTCAACCGCTGGACAGATCGGGGCCCTTGAGAATATTCCAATCAGCTCAAACGGGTATGGAACGTTCCCGATCCGGTTCGATATTCCCATTGCCAATCCGGCCGCCCTGGTGAACATTACTTCGATTGACTTGAATGTCGATAATGTTTCCACACGGAGCAACCGCACGGTTTATATCGATCCATACAGAAATGGGCTCCCGTCACGTGTCGATCTCGAATCCCTGACTGTCATTGACGTCGATTCCGTTCAGTTTTTCGACGCGCCATTCCCTGCCGGGGCAGTCATTTCCTCCACCACGGCCACGGGGGCGATTTACATCCGTGCACGGGTGAGCGATCCATTCGGCAGTTTCGACATCAGCTCCGCCACACTGACCCTGACCACACCCACCGGTGTCGATGTGCTCAGCAATGCCGCCATGACCCAGGTGGCGGTCGATGCCAACGGTCCATATAAAACCTATGAATTGGCATATCCCAACTTTCCGGCTATCTGGCCGGCCCCGCTGGAATCCGGCTTCTGGACAGCAACGGTGACAGCGGAAGAAGGCACGGAAGGCCTGGTGCGCCACACCAACAGAGGAACCCTACACGTTCTTTCGCCGCCCGATATCCTGTTGCTCAAGAGCGTCCAGACTTATTCCGACCCCGTCAACGCCACAACGAACCCGAAAGCCATACCCGGGGCCATTATGGCTTTCACCATCACCGCCCAAAACCAAGGCGAAAGCGGTGCCGATGCGGATTCTGTTTTCGTCACCGATCCAATCCCGCCAAACACGGTTTTTTGCATCGGTGATCTGGGTGAACCGTGGGGGCCGGTGGCCTTTATCGATACTGCGCCCCTGAGCGGGCTGACCTTCAACCCGGCCGGCGATCTCGCTTTTTCAATGGACGGCGGCAGTCATTTCAACCTGACGGCGGCAAATTTGATTGACGACGGATATGGGTGCGACTCCCGCATCACCCATATCCAGGTGAACCCAAAAGGCGTTTTCAAGGGCACCAGCGGCACAGCTGTCCCCGCATTCACCCTGAAGTTCCGGGTGCGGGTGCAGTAAACCCAAAAGGAGAAGTTTAACGGGAAAACAACCTGAAACATGATTCATCGGTCGCCGCTCCCCCGCATCGCGACCAGGGGTTGAACGCCCAGGGAAAAACAATGAAACGGCTGAAGGAAGAAAAGAACAACTATTTTTGCACCCTGTTGGTGTGGTGGGCACTGGCTGCCGTACTGGCAGCCATGCAGCCCCTGCCGGCTTATGCTGTGGGAACGGCTGCCGGCACCACCATAGCCAATACCGCCACCGTTTACTACACGCTGGGCAGCGATCCCACGCCATTGACGGTGACAGCGTCCAACAGCTTCGACGTTTTGGAAGTTATCGATGTCGCTTTGACCTGGCAGGATGCCGCCAGCGTTCCGGTCAATTCGCCGCACAGCGACCGTGTACTCACCTTTTTGTTGACCAATACCGGCAACGGGTCGGAAGCCTTCAGCCTCACTGCCGATGATGTCCTGGGCGGCGACCAGTTTGACCCTGCCGTGCAGAGTCTGTGGATCGAAAGCAACGGCAACGCGGGTTTCCAGTCGGACGACACGCCGTATCCAGCGACCGGCATCACCATGGCTGCCGATGAAGCCGCCACAGTTTATGTGCTGAGCGATATCCCCTCCGGATATGGCGATGGAGACCGCGGGGATGTGCAGGTGACCGCACAGTCGCTTACTCCGAGCGCAGCCGACCAGCCGCCGGGCACCCTCCTGACGGGGTCGGGACCCGGCGGCCTGGATGCCGTGGTGGGGACTTCCCGGGCCGAAAGTCGGGCCACCGCCGCTTATGCTGTGGCCACCGTTTCCGTGAGTCTGACCAAATCTATCGGTCAAATTGTCGATCTTGCCGGCGGCGACCGGCCCTCCACAGGCGCTCGGGTGACGTACCGCATCCAAGTGGATGTATCCGGCGGCGGAACCGCCCAGGCGCTGGTGGTCAGCGATCCGATTCCGGCGAATATGACCTATGTGCCCGGCAGCCTGCTGCTGGACGGCGTAGCACTGACCGATGCCGCCGATGGGGACATGGGCGATTTCGACAACACGGCGCTCAACACGGTGACCGTCGTCTTTAACGATACCGTGGCTCCGGCCACCTGGATCATAGCGTTTGAAACAACCATCGATTAACCAGAAGGGAGAAGGAGACAACCAATGAATATCAAAAACACCATGATCACTTTCGTACTGCTGCTTGCCATGCAGACGGCGGCACTGGCCCAGGGGCACATTCGCCTGCAGTCGGTGGCTGAAGTGGAAAAAAAAGTGATGAACGAAGAGGGCAAGATCGAACTCAAGCGGTTACCTGCAACCAAGGTCGTTCCCGGTACCGAAGTGATCTTTTCCCAGCACTATGAAAACATCAGCGGCGAAAGCGCTGAAAACGCGGTGATCACCAACCCCATCCCCGAGCACATGGTCTACCAACCGGCATCGGCCCATGGGATGGATACCAAGATCACGTTTTCAGTGGACAACGGCAAAAGCTATAACATCCCCGCCAAGCTCTTTGTCTTCGATGCGGCGGGCCGCAAATTTCCGGCCCGTCCAAAAGACTACACCCATATACGCTGGACGTTTGAACATCCCCTGCCGTCCGGCGCCAAGGGCACCGTGAGTTTTCGGGCGATTTTGGAATAACGGCGTGAACTGACCAAACCCTATATTCATTAACGGCTAAAGGAGAAAAAAATGAAAACGCAACGAACACAAAAAAAAAGAACGGTACGTTGGCTGAGCACACTTGTGTTGTTCGGTGTGGTCTTACTTATTGGATTCCCGTCCGGGGCATGGGCTATAGGAACTGAGGCAACCACCTCGATAGATAACCGGGCGGTGATCAACTATACGGTTGGCACAGTACCACAGACACTGATTGAAAGCTCGCCGGGTGGAAATAGCACGCCGGGCGCAACAAATGGTGCAGACACAACCTTTGTTGTCGATAACATGGTCGACCTGTCTGTCCAAACACTGGATGCAGCGCCAGTTTCCACCAATGTTTTTCCGGGCAGTACTGAAAGCGTTATTCGGTTTCAAGTCAATAACGAAGGCAACTATTTGCAGGATTTTCTGCTCACTGCAATTGAGCAATCCGACGGGTCCTACACCCTTCCGTTCGCGGCTCCGGACGACACTTTAACTGACAATTTCAACTCAAATTCATTTGTGCGGATCTACGTTGATGCTGATGGGCCATCGGCTACCGCTGGATACACACCATCTACTTGGGACGGCGCTGGTGTTGAAAGCCAGGTGAACTATATTGACGAACTCGAACGGGATGAATCCATAACTGTTTACATCGTAATTGATATCCCCATTGCTCAGGTCAATGGCGATATCGCTGTGTATGGACTAAGCGCTCAGGTGGCCCAAGGCGGCGGGGCCGGAAGCCCCGGTGCTGCAATCAATAGCGATGACAGCGGCACAGCAGACGATGCTGCCACCGTTCAAATTGTTTTCCGTGATGGTATTGGCATCGATGACCCGGATCAAGTCAATCCGGATGGCTATCACTCCAGTCGCAGTGCTTTTCGTGTAGAAACTGCAGCACTTGAAGTTACAAAGAATTCAACATTGATCAGTGACCCCACTGGCAGCGGCACTCCGCACCACATCCCGGGCGCGGTTGTTGAATATGAAATTACTGTAGACAACACCGGCGCCAGCGATGCCAACGATCTGGTAATATCGGATCAAGTCCAGGCCAACACCACTTTCGTCTTTAACTCGGTTTCTGTAAGCAATAATGATGGTGTTGTTCCTGTCGTTGAGTACTCCACCGACGGCGGCGGCTCATGGAGCACGACGCAACCGGCAGACCCTGCGCTCGTGACCAATATCCGTGCCACTAACTCCCATGTCAGAGACGCGGACGGCAGTGCCACCCTGGTGTTCCAGGTGGAGATTGACTAACAGCATTCAGTGAAGTGGATTTTTACTATGGCGACTTCGCTATACCGATACACAAACCCCGCTGCATGGCATGCCAGGCCGATTTGTTCCGTGCCATGCTGCAATGGTTCGTGGATTGGGCGAAGTATTTCTAATATAACTACATATTCCTCCTCCCCTGGGCAGAGTATACGCCGGGTCTTTGGCCTGGCGTATACTCTGTTTTTTCTTCTACTGTTTCTAACTGCGACGGCCCATGCGGTGCCGCCGGGCACCGTCATCGACAACACGGCTCAAGCTTCGTTCAGCGTGTGGGGGACCGATACGGTGGTGCCTTCAAATCCGGCGACCCTGACCACCGAATGGCTGCGCACGCCGGCCCGGGTTGAACTATTGCAATATGCGCCGATGGTCGCCGGTGCGCAGATGCTCGATGTGCCGAACACGGAATTCGATCCCGATGGGGCCAGTGGCGGCAGCGCCCAACAGATTGCTTCGATCTACCCGGCAGGAAGCACAACGGCCATCGACCTGACCCAACCGGTCCCATTGGTTGACGGGTCGATTTATCACCAGGGCGAACCGCTCTTCTTCAGGATCACCGATCCGGATCAGAATGTCGATCCGGCCGCTGTCCAGACGGTATATGCACTGGTGGCCTCACCGGATACAGGCGATGCCGAATTGCTGCTGCTTTCCGAGACCGGCCCCGACAGCGGGGTTTTTATCGGCTATATCCAATCCAACGGTTTCGGGCCGGTGCAAATCTTTAACGGACAACTGGATGTCGCGGCCGGCGGGCAGCTCTCCGTGCAATACAGCGATGCTGCCGACATAACGGACACTGCGGCCGACACTGCTCTGGTGGACCCTTTGGGCAGGGTGTTTGACAGCGCCACCGGGCAGCCGGTGGACAACGTCCGGATTGAGCTGGTAGACGCCATCACCGGGGCGCCGGCCACTGTGTATGGTGACGATGGGGCGAGCACTTTTCCGTCCGTGATTGCTTCCGGCGGCACCTTCATTGACAGTGTGGGCAAAGTCTATGCCTTTGAATCGGGCGCCTACCGCTTTCCCTTTGTGCTTCCGGGAAGATACCGGCTGATCGCAACACCGCCGGCTGGTTATGCGGCGCCGTCTGCGGTCTCCGATGCGGTCCTTCAAGCTCTGCCGGGGGCGCCCTTTTCCCTTGCCGTGCCCGGATCGCGGGGCGAAGCCTTTGATCTGAACCCCGGGCCGGCGGTTCGTATCGATATTCCCGTAGACCCCACCGGTTCAGGATTGTGGCTGCGAAAGACCGTCAATAAAGAATTTGCAGCGGTTGGCGATTTTGTGCAGTACACCATCAACATAGAAAATACATCCGGGAGTGGAGTAACCCATACCATTATTGCCGATCGGCTGCCCGCAGGGCTGCGCTACCAGAACGGCTCATTGCACCGGGACGGCCGGACTGCGGCGGATCCGTCCATTGCCGCCGATGGCCGCAGCATGTCCATTGCTTTAGGGGATCTTGCCGATGGCGGCAATCTGGAGGTGCGCTATGTTGCCGAGGTTACCGCCGGCGCAAAACCGGGCAAGGCCGTCAACAGCGCCCGGGCAACCGCCGACGGCGGGTTGGCGTCCAATTATGGGCAAGCGACTGTGACCATCAAGGAAGATCTTTTCCGCAGCGACAATTTTATTGCCGGCCGGGTCATTGCCGACAATTGCACCGATGCACCCACGGACGCCGCCGACGGGGTGGCCGGTGTCCGCATTTATCTGGAAAACGGCACCTATGTGGTCACCGACGACCAGGGCATGTTCCATTTCGAAGGCATCGCCTCGGGCAGCCACGTGGTGCAGATGGATGTAGAAAGCATCCCGGATATTTACGAGATCAGCGCCTGCGGTGAAAACTCACGCCAGGCGGGGACGCCTTTTTCGCGCTTTGTGGATCTTCATGGCGGCACCCTCTGGCGCGAAGATTTTCATGTGCAGACCAAAGCGCCCCCCACCGGGGAAGCCGGGCTGCAGATGCACTGCGAACTTGCGGGGCGGACCGTGCACTATGGAGCCACCATCGCCGCCAGCACAGTGCCCCTTGAAAATGTCCGCCTGTCGGTGATTCTTCCCGAGGGCGGCAATTACCTGAAAGATTCCAGCCGCAGGAACGGCGGCCCTTTGTCCGATCCGCAGCAGACGGGCAATGTGTTGATTTATCGCTTGGGCGACCTGCCTGGCGATGCGGCGCTGTTCCTGGACTTTACCATGCAGTTGGGCGATGCGGCGCAACCCGGGCAGCTGCATACCAAGGCATTGCTGACGTTCAATACCCCCTCGCGCCGGAACCAGCGTTCTGAAATGATTGATACGGTGCTGGCCCTGGAACGGCGCACCACGCGTGAGGTTCTGGCGCCCATCGTCGTTCGGCCGCACTTCGATGTGTTCAGCGCCGATTTAAACGAATCGGATCGCGGTATGCTCGACCGGTTGGCTGAAAAACTGGCCGCTCTGGAAGTCGAGCATGTGGTGTTGACGGGGCATACCGACAACCGTCGTGTCCGGCCCGGCCGGCGGCATCGGTTCCCTGACAACCAGGCCCTGTCTCTGGCCCGGGCGCAGAACGTGGCCCGCTATCTGGCCGATCGACTGGGGCTCGTTCCGGCGCAGATGACGGTCATCGGCAAAGGTGCCACAGTGCCCGCGGCAGGTAATGACACCGCCGCCGGCCGGGCACTGAATCGCCGGGTGGAAGTCAAGGTCATGGCAGTGAAAGTGGAATGGATCCACGACATATCGACCATTAAATGTGAAGGTCAAGCGATCAGCCCCACCGAAGGTGCGGTCCAGGTCTTGTCCAGTCCTGTCGCAGCGGTTGAGGCGCAGGATCCCCCCGTCCAGCGATTTGACGATATCGGGGTCGACGCTTTGTCTCCCGGTCGGGCCTGGATCATGCCCGCAGAGGATTTCCACCCCCACATTCCCAGCGTTAAGCTGGCCGTTCAGCACAGCCCGCAAGAGAAGGTCGATCTGCAACTCAACGGTCGACCGGTCAGTCCGCTCAACTATGACGGCCAACTGAAAAACAAGGCCGGCACCGTGGCGGTCAGCCTTTGGCGCGGGGTGGATATCGAAGACGGTGGCAACCGGTTTGTCGCTATCTTCAAGGATGCCGCCGGCCGGGAAACCGGGCGCCTCGAAAAACAGGTCCACTACGCGGGCTCCCCTGTTCATGTTGAATGGGTCCAATCGGCCTCCCGGCTGTCGGCCAACGGCAAGGACGCCCCGGTCATAGCCGTCCGGTTGACGGACAAAGACGGCCAGCCGGCGCGATTCGGTATTTTCGGTGAGTACGCCGTGCTGCCGCCATACCAGGCCTATGAAGATAAAAAGCGTGTGGATGCGGATCCGTTGACCCAGATCAAAGACGACAGGCCGCGTTACAGGGTCGGCCCGGACGGCATCGCCCAAATCAAGCTGGCACCCACCACCACGTCGGGAAATGTAGTCGTGCAGATTCCATTGGCCAATAAGACCCATGAAATCAGGGCCTGGCTGAAGCCCGAAGCCCGCGATTGGATTCTGGTGGGCCTTGCCGAAGGTACGGTCGGCTATTCCGCCGTGTCCGGCAATATGGAGAATCTTAAAGCCGCCGACCAGGAAGAGGATTTTTACCAGGATGGCCGCGTTGCTTTCTTTGCCAAGGGCAAGGTCAAGGGAGAGTGGCTCCTCACGGCGGCCTATGACTCCGGCCGTGAGATGGACGACCGGGGCAACGCGCTGTTCCAGACCATCGATCCGGACACCTATTATACACTTTACGGCGATGCCACGGCGCAGCGCTACGAAGCTTCCAGTATCCGCAAACTCTACCTGAAGATCGAACGCAACCAGTTCTATGCCCTTTTCGGGGATTTCGACACCGGCCTGACGGTGACCGAGTTGTCGCGTTACAGCCGCAAATTCAACGGGCTCAAGACAGCCTACGACGGCCGGCGATTCGGTTTTACGGCTTTCGCCGCCGATACCGACCAGGCGTACGTCAAAGACGAGATCCGTGGCGACGGCACCTCCGGGTTGTATCATTTGTCCCGCAAAAATATTGCTGTTAACTCGGAAACCATCACCGTAGAAACCCGTGACCGCTTCCATTCCGAAGTTATCGTGGCAACCCGGACGCTTTCGCGGCATGTGGATTACACCATTGATTACGATACCGGCACCCTGTTTTTCAAGGCGCCGGTCTACAGTCGCGACGAGCAGTTCAACCCCATCTTCATCGTGGTGGAATACGAATCCGACGACAGTTCCGAAGATGCCTATACCTTTGGCGGACGCGGTTTTGCCCGGCTGGTCGATGGGAAGGTCGAAGTCGGCGCCAGTTACATCCACGAAGGACCCCACAATGCCGAAGCCGATCTGGGAGGCGTGGACGCCAGCATTAACCTGGGCGGCGGGCTTGAAGCCAAGGCGGAAGTGGCCGCCAGCAGTAAAGAGGAAGCCGGAAACGAGCGCAGCGGCCAGGCTGTCCTGGCAGAAATCCGCAAACAGTCTTCAGGCCTGGATGCCCGCGCCTACTATCGTGAACAGAGCGAAGACTTTGGCCTCGGGCAGCAAAACGGCAGTGAAACCGCCACCCGCAAGATTGGTGCTGAAGCCACTGTGCAGGTTGGCGACCCGTGGAAGGTTTCAGGAGAACTTTACCGTAATTATAATCTGGCTACCAATGCTGAGCGAGACCTGGGGGAGGCGCGGGTGGAATACCATCGTCCGGTATATGATGTCTACTCTGGTTTGCGTTTGGCTGAAGACCGCATCATCAATGCGGGGGCCGGCCGTTCGACCCAACTGCTGCTTGGCGGTTCGCGACGCTTTTGGGGCAATCGCTTGCAAACCCGCCTGGATCACGAACAATCCATCGGGGGAAATGACGACAGCACCGATTTCCCCACCCGTACGACGTTGGGGGCGGATTACAAGATCACTGACGCTGCGGCCCTGTTTGCCGAGCACGAGATGACCTGCGGCGAGCAGGCCGACAGTCAGAGCAGCCGGGCCGGCGTGAAGGCGACCCCATGGAGTGGCGGACAGGTGGGCTCTTCAGTCGGGAGGGATTGGGCTGAAAACGGGCAACGGGTTTTCGCTAATCTGGGTTTGACCCAGACCTGGCGCATCAATGAGCGCTGGAGCGTGGATGGCGGTTTTGACCGTTCCCAGACCGTGCAGCATGATGCCGGCCAGGCGCCGTTCAATACCAATGTGGCCACAGCCGCGGGGGCTGAAGAAGATTTTACCGCCATTTCTCTGGGGGCCGGCTTCACTGCACCGCAATGGTCGTGGAATGGCCGCCTGGAAAGCCGGGTATCCGACAGCCAGGATAAATGGGGACTGACTACCAGCATTGCCGGCGAAGTGCGCAAAGGCCTGGGGCTTTCAGCCGGGGTGCAATTGCTCAATACCGAAACGGCCGCCGGTGTGGACACTCTGGAAGGCGATGTGCGGCTGAGTCTCGCCCTGCGGCCCAAAAATAGCCTGTGGATCGTCTGGAACCGGCTGGATTATAAATTCGAAGACAGCCGGGACGACGGCGGCACCCTGGAATCCCGGCGTATTGTCAATAATCTGAACGCCAACTTCAAGCCCCACGATCAGTTGCAGATGGCCTTTCAATATGGTGCCAAGCTCGTACTCGACACCATCGATCATTCCAGTTACACTGGCTACACGGACCTGACGGGTGTGGAAGTGCGCTACGATCTGAACCGGCGCTGGGACATCGGGCTGCACGCCAGTGTGCTGCACTCCTGGAACGCCGGGCAACTGGACTACCGCACCGGTGTTTCCGTAGGCCACGCCCTGGCCAAAAATATGTGGCTAAGCCTGGGCTACAATCTGACCGGGTTCTCGGATGAAGACTTTTCAGCGGCCGAATACACGGCAGCGGGGCCATTTGTAAAATTCCGGCTGAAATTCGACCAACAGTCGGTGCGCGAAATATTGGAGCGGTTTTAAGTGTGGTCAAGCGCAGGAAAGCTGAAATGATCGTCAGGTGGCATTGTAAAATTGTCGGAATTGTCCTGTTGGGCCTCTACCTTGCAGCTGCATTTTCCGGATGCGGTGCCTCGCGGGAGATCAAAAAACCGCCGGCATACGAGGCCACGGGAACCGCGAGTTACTATGGGCGCAAATTTCACGGGCGGCGTACCGCCAGCGGCGAACGATACGACATGCACGCCATGACGGCCGCTCATCCCAGTCTTGCCTTTGGTACCGTGGTCCGCGTGACGCATTTGAAAAACGGCCGGTCGGTGACCGTGCGCATCAATGACCGGGGCCCCTTTATTCGCGGCCGCATCATCGATCTTTCTTTTGCGGCGGCCAAAACCATCGGCATGCTGGCCGACGGCCTCGCCAGTGTCCGCATTGCCGTTGTCGGCCCTTAACATATCCGCCGCGCGACCGGTTTGTCGGCGCAACGATTGACAGATGGCTATAACAAACGGTATCAAGGAACCGTTTTCCTTCCGGCAACCCGAACATTGACAAAGACAGTCGAGGGCTCATTTCAATGCGAAGAAAAGAGAAACAGGTCACCAACCCCCAGGAGATCGATGCCATCATTTACCGCAGCGAGGTATGCCGCCTGGCCATGGCGCAAGACAATTCACCTTATATGGTTCCCCTGAGCTTTGGATACGACGGTGAGGCGATCTATCTGCACACGGCGCCTGTGGGGAAAAAAATCGATTTTTTCGAAGCCAATCCCCAGGTCTGTTTCGAGTTCGAATCCGGTGTTCGTGTCCTGCCGGCAGAGGATATGGCCTGCAAGTGGTCTTTCAAATATGAATCGGTCATCGGATTCGGCACCATCGCCGAACTGGTCGATCCCGTGGAAAAGGAATTCGGATTCAACCAGGTGATGCACCATTACTCCGGCAAGGAGTGGACTTTCAAGGCAAAAGAAATCAAAAAAGCGAGGGTCTGGAAAATTACGATTCAGTCTGTGACCGGAAAAAAATCCGCCCGCTGAGCCGCCCGCAACCATCAACCCAAAAGTTACGTATGACACCTGACCTATCTTTGTTGACTTTGACAGACTGATCGTTTATCGTCGATTAACGATTATAATACGGAGTCAGCTTTGAGAAAGATCAGACCATCCTCGTCCGCAACCCTTTCCGAATGGCCCGTCCCGCAGCATACCGAGCGCCTGGCCGCCCTATGCAAGGCCCTGGGACATCCGGCACGAGTTCGTATTGTCGCCTACCTGAGACAAATCGACGGGTGTGTCTGCGGTCGCCTGGTGGATGCTCTGCCCCTGGCCCAATCCACCGTCAGCCAGCACTTGAAGATATTGAAAGCAGCCGGTGTGGTGCGTGGCGAAATCGAAGGGCCCCGAACATGCTACTGCCTGGATTTCGGCGTGATGGAGGAATTCAATACCTTGATGGGCGCTTTTCTTGTGTGCCACAGGGATGAAGTCCCATGCAAAGGACCGGATTAGAATGGGAGCGGTTAAAAAACCAGATTGTGATTGCGGTGCCGCATGTCCGGAAGGACAATGTGATCCCGGCCGTCTTCAAATGATGCCGTTGTATAAAGCGACCGATACAGACCAACCCTGCTGCGGGGCGCCGGCAGGGCCGCCGGCGGGGATGGACGAGCGTCCAGGCTACGCGATCTGCCGATTTGTGGACGGATTTATTTCCACGCCGGCAGGCAAGGTCCCTCGAATCAAAACGGCCCTTGCAAGACCAGATCATCTGGGAACGCTCGGGGCTCGCATGGGCTTTGCCCGCAAAGACTATAAAGTCGCTCCCGGCCTATACGCCGTGGGAGATCCCGATGGTGATTCCCCTGTGCTGGTGACGGCCAACTACAAGCTCAGCTTTGATCACCTGCGTCGGCATCTGTTCGGCATGAATACCTGGATTCTGGTCCTGGATACGTGCGGCATCAATGTATGGTGCGCTGCAGGAAAAGGAACCTTCGGCACCGGAGAGGTCGTCGATCGTGTGCAGGCCGTACGTCTGGACAAGGTGGTCAATCACCGCAGGCTCATTTTGCCCCAGTTGGGCGCCCCCGGTGTCTCTGCCTCCATGGTCAGGCGTGCCTCCGGTTTTGAAGTGATCTGGGGGCCCGTGCGGGCTCAGGACCTGCCGCTGTTTCTGCAGGCGGGGTACAAAGCCGACGGTGCCATGCGGTGTGTGACCTTCTCGATGAAAGAACGCATGGTGCTGGTGCCGGTGGAATTTTACCTGGTGGGCAAGCCGATATTGTGGATGTGTGCGGCTATTTTCATCCTTTCCGGACTGGGGCGCCATCTGTTTTCGATTTCCGCCGCAGTTGAGCGCGGCTGGATTGCAGGGGTGGTTTCCGCCGTTGGCATTGTGGTCGGCTGTGCCGCCGTACCGTTGCTGCTTCCCTGGATTCCGGGCCGTGCGTTTGCCCTGAAAGGCGGTTTGCTGGGACTTGTCGCAAGTGCGGGCGTAGTTATTGCCATGAGTTCCGGCACTCACATGCGATTGTGGCCGGCTGTGGCCCTGGTACTGTTTGCCACAGCCGTAAGTTCTTACATTGCCATGAATTTTACCGGCACCACACCGTTCACTTCTCCATCCGGTGTGGAGAAAGAAATGCGGGTCGCCATTCCCATTCAGCTTTCGGCTGTGGTTGCCGCGGCGGGCATCTGGGTTGGGGCCGCTTTTTAGAGAAGAGACACATGAAAAAAATTCGCTACCTGGGAAATGTTACCACTCTCGCCCTGGATGCCGACGCCTGTGTGGGCTGCGGCATGTGCATCCTGGTCTGTCCCCACGCCGTTTTTGCAATGGATCAGTGCAAGGTCCGGATCGGGGACCGCGACGGATGCATGGAATGTGGTGCCTGTGCCGGCAATTGCCCTACCGGTGCTTTGTCCGTTACGCCGGGGGTGGGGTGTGCGGCCTATATCATCCAGACCTGGATCAAGGGCAGGGAAAAAGCATCCTGCGGCGGCGCTGGATGCTGCTGATGCGCATACCGGTATGCCATGCCATAGGGCCCGAGGTGTAAATGAAAATAGTCCATCATGTCGCTGATATTATCAATGCCGGGCATCTGCCGCCGGGAAGCAAAATTTACGCATCGGGAAATGCGGCCACGCCCCAGATGCTGTTCAGGCAACTGGCGGCCGATGAATCCATCCATGAGGTGGACCTGATCGGCGTACTGTATCTTGGCGATGTGGCCCAACTGTTTTCCGAAGCCGCCTGCCGGCGCATTACCCACCGCGTCATATTCAACAGCATCCATACCCGGGAAGCCGTCAACAAGGGATGGGCCAAGTACCAGCTTATTCATCTGGGCGACATCCCCATGCAGGTGCGCGAGTATCTCAAGCCCGACGTGGCCATGATTTCGGTGGCCGGACCGGACAACGGGGGCAATTTCAGCCTGGGCACCACCGCTGAAGGGGTCATGGCGGCCGTCGAAACCGCCCGGGCCAACAACGGGCTGGTGATTGCCGAACGCAATGCACGGATGCCCTTCGTTTTAGGGGACACCGTTCCGGGATCCTGGATCGACTACCTGCTGGACACAGACTACCCGCTGCCCGTCAGTCCGGTTCAGCCGCCCGATGAGCCAGCGCGCCGGATCGGCCGGATTATTGCCGGTTTGTTTGTCAGTGACCGCTGTACCCTTCAATACGGTATCGGCCAGGTCCCCGAAGCGGTAACGGACGCCATTCTCGACAAAGGGGTCAAAGACCTGGGCATCCATACGGAGCTGTTTGCCGATGCCATGCGCCGGTTGGTGGATGGAGGCGTGGTAACCAACCGTTTTACCAGCACCCGCAACAAGTTCAGCATTGCCTCCATCTTCCTTGCCGGCAGCCGGGAGGGTTACGACTGGCTGAACTATAACTCCGCCGTGCAGAGCCGTCCGTCGGATTTCACCAACAGTGTGCTAAAGATCGCCGAGCAACCCCGGATGGTCTCCATCAACAGCGCAATCGGCGTCGATCTTCACGGCAATATCTGGGCCGATTCGATGAAAGCCCGGCAGATATACAGTGGCGTTGGCGGTCAGTGTGACTTTATCCGCGGCGCCAACCTTTCCCGCAGCGGCGTGCCCATTATCGCCCTGAAATCCGTCACGGCCAAAGGCGTGTCAAAAATTGTGGACATGTGCCCGGAGGGGATTACCACCACGGCCATTGCCGCGGACCAGGTGGTTATCGTCACTGAAAACGGGGCGTTCGACCCCCGCGGACTGAGCATTTCCGAAAGGGCCACGGGTATCGCCCACCTGGCATCGCCCAAGAACAGGGAGCGCCTGCTGAAAACCATTTATGACAGCTGTGTGTTCCACCATCCCCGGGGTGCTTTGAACGAGCGCCCTCCCAGAGGGTTTTTCCCATACGATACCCTGTAAAGCCGGTTATGCACCATGATCGCGTCAACGCGCCCATACACCTGCAGGCTGTTTTGCGGCGGCGTCGGATAACAGCCGCTGACCGGATTTGAGCGCCGATAAAAGCCATTTCCCGCCGTCAAGATACTTTACACTACAGAAACAGAACAGACACCGGCGGTGTCGGTCCGAGGCCGTCCTCAATTCAGGAAAGCACCTGCTGAACCGTCATTTCATCCATATGGCACCCTGGCATATTTCATGCTCAAAATACCTCCGGACAATCAACGGCGATCCATAGGGTGATCGGGAAAAGGGGGCGGCCATGGTTCTGGAGGCGGGCCTTTTCATGGGGGCTCTGGCCTTTTGTTGTTCTATTCTCCTGGCTCTGGCGTCGAAAATTTTTCACGTGGATGAGGATCCGCGCCTGGCCGCCGTCAAATCCGTACTGCCGGGCTTGAACTGCGGCGGGTGCGGGTATGCCGGCTGCGAAGGTGCAGCAAAGGCGATCCTCAGCGGAAAGGCGCCGGTCAGTGTCTGTGTCGTCGGTGGTGTGGACATCGTCCAGCAACTGATGGTCCTGACCGGCCGTGCCAAAGGGGTTTATGAACCGCCCAAGGCCACGGTTCAATGCTTCGGCTCCCAGCGGTTGGCACCGCTTTATTCTTACAGCGGGGCCCGGGACTGCCGCGCGGAAGCGCTGCTCTATGGCGGGGCCAATCCCTGTGAAAACGGGTGCCTGGGTGGGGGCACCTGCGAAGCGGTCTGTTCTTTTCATGCCATCGTCATGACTGAGGATCGGTTGCCCCGGATCGACCCGGACAAATGCCGCGGGTGCGGTCGCTGTGTCGAAGCATGCCCCAAAGGCGTCATCCGACTGGAAACCCTTTCAGGCCATTTGCTTCACTTGAACGACAAGACGGAATGCCTGGCTCCCTGCCGCCAGAAATGCCCGGCGCAGATCAATGTGCCGCTTTTCATCCGTCACTTTTTGGAGGGGCGTCATGCGGAGGCATTGCGGGTTATCAAGGCGCGCAATCCTTTTCCCCTGATCGTCGGCCGAGTCTGTCCCCATCCCTGTGAAAATATATGCCGTCGGAACATTGCCCAGGAAGGAGTGGCCATCGGCCACCTACAGCGGTATCTGGGGGAGTGGGAAAGACAATCAGGGAAACGGGTCCCGCTTGACTGCCTTCCGGATACCGGTCGGCGGGTGGCCATTGTGGGGTGTGGGCCGGCGGGGCTGGCATGTGCCTATTTTTTAAGGCGCCTGGGACACCGGCCGACCCTTTTTGACGCCAGGCCCAAGCCGGGTGGCCTGCTGCGCTATGGCATTCCCGAATACCGGCTGCCGACCCATATCGTCGACTGGGAAATCGAAGGGATCCTGCGCCTGGGAATGGTGCTCAAAACCGAAATGGCACTGGGCCGCGACTTCGGGTTGAACGATTTGAAAAAAGAGGGCTATGCCGCCATTTTGCTGGCCTTAGGCGCCTGGACCATCCCCCACCTTTGCGTCCCCGGAGAATACGCTAAAGGGGTCCATGCCAGCCTGGACTATCTGTCCGGTGTGGGAACGCGGTTTCGTGAATTAAAAGGCCGGCACGTGGTTGTGATCGGGGAATCCAATACGGCCATGGACTGTGCCCGTTCCAGCATTCGGCTTGGGGCCGAGGCGGTGTCCGTCCTGTGCCCCTGCGATGAGAAGGGGGTATCGGCGCGCAAGCGTGATGTCACGCGGGCTTTGGAGGAAGGTGTCCGCATTCAGTTTTCGATATGTCCGCTGCGTATTGTCTCCGGCACCACCGGACATGTCCGGCACGTGGTGTACCGGCAGGCAACACACAGCGCAAACGAATCGGCGCCATGTGCCGGCAGTATGGACGATCCGAATTGCACAGCGCGCATCAAAGCGGACCTGGTGATTATCGCCTATGAGCGCAAACCGGATTTGGGCTATTTGCTGGAAGCACAGGGGGGGCGCTTCGGTTTCACGGTGACCCGGGAAGAAAACCTGGCGGCCGACACGACGACCATGCTGGCTGTGGCCCCCAATATATTCGCCACCGGTGATATGAGCACCGGAAGAGCGACGGTGATCAGTGCGGTGGCTGGCGGGCGAAAAGCGGCACGCTCCATCCATGAACTGATCACCACCGGTCATATCGCGGTGCCCGAAAACCTCCAGCGCAAAATCAATCCCAGCAGTATTTTGAAAAAAATCCAGGTCGAGCCGGGGCCGCCGCGGGTTGCCCTGAAGGAATTGCCGGTGGAGGCCCGCTGCCGTTCGTTTACCGAGGAAGTCGTGGCAACGATCACCCAACGGCAGGCACAGACCGAAGCCGCACGCTGCCTTCAATGCGGCTCTTATTGTTATGATCGCAGCCCGCGCTCCCGACGTTCGCGGCGGCGAATCGGTTGACGATATCCATTTGTTTTTGCGGCCCTGTGGCAGGCGCTGGTTTACAGCATGTAAAAGAAACGGTCATTTCCGGGATACCGCCGGCCGGCCGGCGTGGCATCCGATTTTTAGGTGGGTGCCTGTTTTCTTGGAAGATTTTGTCGGTTCAAGTTTATGATTCCCGTGGCACATCCGTTGCTTGAGCAAAGAATAGTTCCCTTTTTCCATCGACGGTCCGACCGCGGATGGGCTCCGATCTTTACAACACGGCAAGAGGAGGGCAGCGCATGGACATTTTATTCATTATGGTAGCTGTTTTTTTGGGCTATATCGTGATGTACCGGTTTTACGGCCGATATATCGGCAGGAAGATATTTTCCCTTTCGCCTGCCGCGCAGACCCCGTCCGTGGCTTTGGAGGACGGCGTCGACTATGTGCCCACCAGGAAAGAGATTATTTTCGGACACCATTTCACATCCATCGCCGGAACCGGTCCGATAGTCGGCCCCGCCATCGCCGTGATCTGGGGATGGGTTCCCGCTCTGCTATGGGTCTTCGTGGGCAGTGTGGTGATGGGGGCGGTGCATGATTTCGGGGCGCTGATCATATCCATGCGCAATCAGGGAAAGTCGATTTCGGACTATACGGCCAAATATGTGAACAACCGCACCCGGCTTCTTTTTTTCCTGATCGTTTTCCTGGAACTGTGGATTGTGATTGCCGTCTTCGGGCTGGTGATCGCCATCATTTTTGCCATGTATCCCCAATCCGTGGCCGCGGTCTGGGTCGAAGTTCCCATCGCCATGGTATTGGGATATTTGATTTACAACAAAAACCGCAATGTCATGGCACTATCCATATATGCTGTTTTGCTGATGTACGTCGTGGTCTTTCTCGGGCCTTATATCCCCATCAAAATGCCGGCCATCGCCGGCATACCGGCCACCGGCATCTGGACCATCATTTTGTTGGCCTATGGTTTCATCGCCTCGGTATTGCCGGTCACCGCACTGCTCCAGCCCAGGGATTTTATCAATTCTCACCAGTTGGTTATCGCCATGGCACTGCTGGTGCTGGGTGTGTTTGCCGCCGCCTTCAGCGGGCGGCTGGAGATCGTGGCACCGGCCCTGCAGCTCGCGCCTGAAAAGGCGCCTTCCATGTGGCCGTTTTTATTTATCACCATTGCCTGCGGCGCCATCTCGGGGTTTCATGCCCTGGTGTCATCGGGCACTTCCGCCAAACAGGTGCGCAGCGAAGACGATTCGCTCTTTATCGGCTACGGGTCCATGCTGATGGAGGGCGCTTTGGCCACACTGGTGATTGTTGCAGTGGCTGCCGGCATTGGTATGGGTTATACGACAAAAAGTGGTGAAACCATTACGGGGGTGGCCGCCTGGACTACTCATTATTCTTCATGGGCGGCGGCCGCCGGGTTGGGCTCCAAAATTTCGGCCTTTGTGGATGGTGCAGCCAACATGATCATGGCCCTTGGCATACCTAAGCAGTTTACATTGGCCATCATGGCCGTCTTTGTGGCCTCTTTTGCCGGCACCACACTGGACACCGCCACCCGCATTCAACGTTATGTACTCAGCGAATTGTTTTCCAGCTTCAAGATGGATTTTTTGACCGGCAAATACACGGCAACCGCCATCGCCGTAGGCAGCGCCCTGATCCTGGCGTTTGCCACAGGTGCCAGCGGCAACGGTGCGCTGAGGCTGTGGCCGCTTTTCGGTGCCGTGAATCAGACTTTGGCGGCCCTGGCGCTGATCGTCATTACGGTCTATCTCAAGGCCAAAGGCGGTTTCAAGTGGCTGGTGGCTGGAATTCCCGCGATTTTCATGGCGGTCATGACGCTCTGGGCCGCGGTATTGAATCAATTTCAGTACGGCAGCGCCCACAATATGCTGCTCCAGGTGATCAATATCGCCATTATCGTTATTGCCGCCTGGATTCTTGTGGAGGGCGTGATCCGGTTTTTCACGACGCATGAAGAAAAATCCGTGGAGGGCGGCAGAACGGTGACTGTCGGATGACGTCAAATAAAATTTGACATCATGGCCCCTCCCGGCAAGCCCCCCGGCATTTGCCGGGGGGCACTAAAGGCTGCCGAAGGAAGCACAATGACGGCAAAGCTGAAATGGCTTTATTTTTCCCTGCTGCTGCCGGCCGTTCTGGCCGGCGCCGGGTCGTATGCGGCCCGGGCGATGGGCGGGCCGGTTTGGGCCAAATGGACTGAGCCGCAACATCTGGCGCGGGGGTGTTTCATTTCCTGCATTATTTTTGCTGTTGCCGCACCGGTTATGCAACGGACCTTTTTCGCCCACCGGATGCGGGGCCGGAAATATACACCGGCCCCGGATTTTTACCGTTTCCAGAAGCGCTTGATCATCACAGCGCTCCTGTCCCCTTATATGGCGCTGGCGGCCGGTTTGACGGACCTGCCCCGCCTTTATCATGCCGGGGTCATACTGGCTTCGCTGTATGCCGTCTATTACTATTATCCGTCAAATCGGCGAATCAGCGTTGATGCGCGTATCTTCAGGGTCAGGAGAGCTGCCGATGATCGAAAAGTTTATCGATAAACTGGCTGGTTTCTGGCGGTCGGCCGATGCGGCGATGCGCAGCAAAGCCGTCGATACGGCATCCCATGAAGTAGAGGAACTGGAGCATATTTTTGCCATCCTGGTTCTGGGTGCCTTCGTCGGCCTGCCTGCGCCGCCCATTCAGATTACGCTGGAGCTGATGACCGACATGGAACATGAATTTCGTCTTATGCTTTCAAAGGTGGCCACGGCCCGTGATCCGCTGGGTGAGTTGTTTTCTGTGCTGGGTATCGAATAATGGCAGGGGCGTCAGTGAGACCCGAAATCTTTTTTTTTGTGGGCAAGGGCGGTGTCGGCAAATCCACCGTTTCGGCCCTGGCGGCCCTTTTTTCTGCGGCTTCCGGCCGTAATACGCTGCTGGTGTCCATGGACCCGGCCCACAATCAGCGCGATCTTTTTGAAACCGAATTTTCTGAAAAACCGAAAACCATCCAAAAGGCCCTGGCCGTCCGTGAGATTGACAGCCAATACTGGATCGACCGGTATCTGAAACAAACCCACCGGCAGATCTGCAAAACCTATTTGTATGAAAGTGCCTTTTGCCTGCAGGATCACTTCAAGGTCCTGAAGTTTTCTCCGGGACTCGAAGAATACGCGCTGCTCACCGCTTTTGAAGATACACTGCAGCACGTGTCCAATGAAGATGTGCTTATTTTCGATATGGCGCCCACGGCCATGGCGATGCGTTTTTTTTCACTTCCCGGCAATACCGATATATGGCTCCGCGAGCTGCTCAAAATCCGCAACCTGATTTTGAAAAAGAAGGAAATTGTAGCCAACATTCGCAACGGCCGCTGCGACATGGGAAAGGACCGTGTCAAAGATAAAATCGAAGTTCTGATTGACCGGCACAGCCGGCTGCGCGACAGCTTTCTGAGCAACGCGACGGCGGTTAATCTGGTGATGAATACCGACCCGTTGTCATTGTCGGAGGCTGTTCGGATTCAGCGCGGATTAACCGACATCGGCATCTGCATTGACCGTGTCGTGGTCAATAAAGCCCGGCCGGAAGATGATGTCTCGCCCATCTCGAAAATATTCATCACGCAAAAGTTGACCGTTTTGCCTTTCGCCGGTGCACCCCTGGTGGGCCTTTCGGCCATGCAAAACTACCTGCGCGAAAACATTTCGTCCTTTGACAGTTTTAATAATCAATTTCGCTGAATCATCCATCCAGGGGTTGCCCGTAGGTTTTGAACTTCTCCAGGGCGGCGTCCATCTGTTCTTCGGAGAGAATTTTTGGATCGCCGACCGTCAGTGTCTGGTAGTAGATTCGGGCCACCAGCTCTATTTCTTCAGCAACGGCAAAGGCGGCTGCGATATCCGCTCCCACGGCCGCCAGGCCATGATTGGCCATGAGTACGGCGTTGCTGCTTCCGATGGCACCGGTAATGGACCGGGCCAGCTCGGCGGTGCCGAAGGTGGCGTAAGGCGCCAGTGGGACTTTTGCCCCGGCGAATCCGACGAGGTAATGGACTGCCGGTATTTCGCGGTGCAGGCAGGCCAGTGTGGTGGCGTAGACCGAATGGGTGTGCACCACGGCACCGATATCAGGCCGGTGGTCGTAAAGCGCCAGATGAAAATTGATTTCACTGGACGGTTTGCGGTTTCCTGCTTTTACTTCGCCCCGCGTATTGCAGACCACGATGTCCCGGGGTGTCGTGTCGAAATAGTCGAGTCCGCTGGGGGTGATGGCGATCAGCCCGTTGCTGCGGTCGATGGCGCTGAGATTTCCGCCGGAGCCGGTGGTCAGGCGGTGTTCGACCATCCTGCGCCCGTATAGCACCAGTTGTTCTCTTGTCCGGGTGAGCATGGCATTTATCCTTCTCGTTTTGCTATGTTTTCTGCCGGGCCCCCTGCCGTCGACCCGAAATCGGTAACCGCGGAGCCGGATCAATTACTGTTTGCTGGCAATGAACTCGCCAATTTTTTCTGCGCTGCGGCCGAAGAGTTCATCCATGGGAACCGTTTCCAGCAGTGCATCGTTCCAGGCGATGCTGTTTTCCTGAACGATATTTTTAATGTGTTCATATTTCCCACCCAATGCTTTGATCTTTACTTCCAGTGGGATGTCTGTCTTGAATCCGATATTGAGCAGCAGCAGGTGGTCGATGCGGTTGGAGGCCTGGGCGGCTGTGGATATGGCCGGAATGACGATGATCGAGCGGTCATCTTTGCGCCCCTTGCCGATATAGACATTGCCCTGGCGGACAATGATTCGTTTGGTCCCCTTTAAGCCATGATCGGTTTCCACCCGTGAGGGCAGTTCTTTTAGTATGCCTTCTTTGCGTACCACCTCGATGGTGGTTTCATCCGTGGGTTCGCCCAGTACGTCCAGTCCGCCGATTCGATACAGGATAGAGCCGTGGATGGTCTCCACGACGCCCTGAAGATTTTTCAGCACGATGATATTGCGGTTGATCAGCTGGGCGTTGAGGATGTCGTGGTGGGCGAGGGATTCGAAAAGGATGCCCTCGGTCTTTTCACTGATCCGGCTGGTGCCCACGGTGACCGTCTTGGCCTGGTGCTTGATGGCATCCACCGGTCTCGACATGCCGTTGATGGATCGGCCGAGAAATTCAAACAGGCTGTTGAGCATATTCAGAGCGGTTCCCTTTTTGCCGAAGTCCAGCTCAAAATCCGACACCGGCAGGCGTCCCGAAAGATATTTGAGCAACAGCAGCAGATCGGCCGTATGGCTGATGGTGGTGGGCAGGTCGCCGGAGGTTTGCCTCTGGCGGAATTGCTGATAGAACTGGGCGATTTTTTCACGGAATGTTTTTTCCAGCACGACTTCGTAAACGTCGAGTCCGTCATCGGCAAACCGGTTTATGGTTTTGTTGATCTCTTCCCGGAACTCATAGAGGAACTGGGACCCGTTGTTGATTCCCAGTGCGGCATGGTAACCCCACAGGTGGCCGGCCAGCGTGTTGAGAATGGGCGCCAGATGGGATGCCGCGGCCGGCACGTAAAAGATGTCCTCGGCGTAAGGGGCAAAGCGTGTTTCACCTGCATCGGCAATAACCACCGGGGTCGCTTTGTGGGCCTTGAAGATGGCGGTGTCTTTGATGATATCGCCGATAACGGTCTCCGGGGTGCCGGCAGCGCAAATAATGATCAGGGGTTCCGAGGACAGGTCAATGTGCTTTTTGTCCTCCACATAGTCCGAAGAGATGGTTTTATAACATAATTCGCTGAGCTTAATCCGGATTTCATCCGCGGCAGCCTTATTTGGGCCGCTGCCGACGGCAGCCCAGTAGGTTTTCAATGGTGCCAGCCGCCGTGCCGACCGGCTGATTTGATCGCCAAGATCGAGTACGGTTTTCATCTGTCCGGGCAACCGCAGCAGGGCTTTGATTTCATCGGTGATGAATTGGCCCGATCGGCGGCCCTTGATCTGGGCGATTTTCAGGCTGACCAGCGCTCCGGCGACGATCTGGGAATAAAAGGCTTTGGTTGAGGCCACGGACATTTCGATGTCCCGGCCGCTGCTGGTATACACCACACCATCGACTTTAAAGGTGATATCCGAATCCCTGCGGTTGACGATGGCCATGGTGTACGCTCCCCGGGCGCGGACCATGTCGACGGTTCTGTTGGTGTCGGTGGTGGTTCCCGACTGGCTGATGGCAATGACCAGCGTGTCGCTCATAGTGGAAGGGCCTTCATGGTCGCCGAGTCGAAATCCGCTGAGCTCCGAGGCCTTGAGGGCGCTGATTTGCAGCAATGGTTCATTCAGATAGTAATTAAGGATATCGGCATTGGCCAGTGCGGCCACTCCTGCGGTTCCCTGGCCGATGAAATAGATGCGCTGAATCTGATTGCCCGTCAGTGCATCGGCGATTTTCTTCGGGAAAGATTTTTCATCCAGGGCGATGGTGTAACGGCCCGGGTCGCTTTTGTCGACTTTCCAGCGGTTCTGGATGGTTTTGGATACGGACAGGGGCGCTTCGGAGATCTCCTTTAAAAAGTAGTGGGAAAAGTCTTGGCGATCGATATCCCGTGAGGTGATTTCGGTGCGCTGGATACTGTTCTCATCGAATTGAACCGGCGTTCCGTCATAGTGACAGGCCACGATGCCGTCCAGCCCGCCGGCGCTGTCCTGGTCCAGCACAAACAACTGGCCCTGGGTGGGTCCGTCGGGTCCGTTGACGATTTTCTCGCCATCCATCTTTAAATACCGGGAAGTCTCTTCAATGAAACCGTAGACTTCGGATGTGGGCATATAATGATCGTCGGCGATACCCACAAATACCGCCTGACCGCTGCCCCGCTGGGCCAGGAAAAATTTGCCCGGGGCCAGATCGGTGTGCATGGCAATGGCATGGGAGCCTTCAAAATCATTGACGGCCAGTCGAAAGGCGTCTTCTACCGGGTGGCCCAGGCGCAGGTACTTTTCGACTTGAAGGGGGATGATTTTGGTGTCGGTAGTAATGTCTTCGGGTATGCGCTCTCCATTGGATTCCCACTCGGCCTTGAGCTCCAGATAGTTGTCGATGTCGCCGTTGAGACAAGCGTGGATGATGCCCCGGCGGTTTTTCGCCGGTCCCGATGTCGCATTATCCACCGGATGGCAATTGGCAATGCTGATTGCTCCCACGGAAGCCCATCGGGTGTGGGCCGATATGGTCTGGAACCGATGCGGCAGCCGGCTGATCAGATGTAAAATGGCGTCCGCGCAAATTTGTGCGCGCAATTGGCGGACATTGTCCCCCAGGCTGCCGATCTCGGCGGCCACCTTATAGGTCAGGGTGATGCCGGTCCAATCGCTGTCCGCACCAGGCTCCATGCTGATGCTGCCGTTGCCCAATACCGGCTGTTGTTTGCGTTGGTCAAATTCGCGGGTCAAATCCTGTGACGCCAGACCGGATTCGAACTGCTCCCATGCGGAATGATCGAGAATAAACAGCAGAGAGATACCGGCCGAGTCCCTTCCGCGCACTTCCAACCGGTCAATGCTGTTTAACACGGCATTGAGGTTTCGGTAGATTTTGATTTCAGTGCGCTCCGGTTGATCGGTGGTCAAAGGGATAAGGCCCCGTGTCTTATCGATATTGTCCAGTATTTCGGTTTTCAGGCACCAGGCCGCATCCTTGAGTTTGACGATCTTCCGGTCTGCAGCCTCCACGGCAGCGGTCGGCAGTTGGCCCATCTGGTCCTGCAAAATATGGGCGTCCCGGGCGATGACCGCTTCCAGCTGCCGGAAAAGTTGAGCTAACCGGTCTTGATAGGATTGCTTTTGATATAGCGCCACAAAATGGTCCTGGCGCTGCAGCTCACGAGTAGCCCGGTATAATTGTTCGATGGTTTCGGCGTTATTGTTCCGGTCTTCCTGTGCAGCGGTTTCTTTTCGCGACTCGGCAAACAGGGGTTTTGCCTCAATGCTCTGTATCAGGCCGGCCAATTTATCCAGGCTGTCCAATGGTGCGGGGGGCTTTTGCCGGTGCACCGCAATCAGGCCGGCCAGGCCGCAATTCAATGTGGCCGGCGACCAGGGGAAAAAGATGACGGCTGTTCCGGTATGGTCCGCGGGGCATCTTCCGAAGTGGAAGGAGAACCGGTTTTTAAGGGGCATGCATTCCGGTTTGCGCAAGGACGGCAAATGAATTCGGTGGCTGCAGTGTTGCAGGATCTTTTTTAAAAAAGAATTCATCAAGGACTCCTGTCGATCTGTTTAATGCAGTGCAAATCGGGTCCGAAGGCTCTGCGTTGAACAAACTCCGTAAAGCACCCCACGGTCGTAACAAGGCGAGAGCGGCTAAAGCCGCTCCTCCAATCCAAAGAGGGCATTAAGTTATTGACATCGGTTCGTGCCTGTCTCCGAATCCCCCTGCCTTTGGCATGGCAAAGCCACAGACTATTTGCAGAGCCGGAATCTTATCGCCATTGCCGATATTAGCATGAATCGGATGTTTGTGCTGCATGCATGGATCACATTTTCAGATAAAGGTCGCGGATACGATCCCGGGTCATGATGTCCGCCCAGTTCTTCCCTAAAGCGTTTTCCCACAGCGGCGTCAGGATCAGCGCCACATCGACCATTTTTTCGATTTGCGCTTCGGTTGCCTGGCTCGTCAGGCCCCGGGGCAGCTCAATTTTATCTTTGGCCAGCATCCGGCGGAATTCTGAAACGCCTTCAGGGTAGAATTCTTCCAGGTAGTCAAAAACGATGCTGTTGCCAATGCCATGATGCGTGCCCAGCACGTAGGCGAGGCCGTAAGACATGGCGTGGGCAATGCCGACCTGGGAATAAGCGATGCTCATACCGCCGAAGAAGGAGGCCATCATCAGCTTGTCGTCGCTTTGCGGGTCATCCTGAAGAAACACCTGCCGGCACAGGGCAAGCGATTTTTCACCGTATGCCTGACTGAATGTATTGAGATAGGTCCCGGTGAGGGATTCAATACAATGAATGTAGCAGTCCATGCCGGTGTAAAAGCGCTGTTCTTTAGGGGCGTCGGCAATCAGCTCGGGGTCGAGCACAACCTGATCAAAAACGGTGAAGTCCGAATTGATCCCCAGCTTTTTTTCCGGCCCGGTGAGGACCGTGGTTCGCGAAACTTCCGAACCGGTCCCCGACAGTGTGGGCACCGCCGCATGGTATACGGCAGGGTTCCGGATTAAATCCCATCCCTGGTAATCGGCCGAGGACCCCGGATTCGTCAACATGAGCGATACGGCTTTGGCCAGGTCCATGGTGCTGCCGCCACCGATGCCGACAACGCCTGCCGGCAATTGCCCGCCCTCCGGGGCGGTGTCACGGCGGACTTGGGCGGTGAGTTGATCCACGTATCGGGTTTTGGGCTCATCGTCCACATTGACCCGGATCAGCAGGTCCTTGTCGTGCAGCGGCAGCCGGTTTTCGAGGGGTTGGCCGGCAAATACGTCGTCAACCAGAAATACCACTGCCGGACATTTGGCGGTGCGTTGCCGGGCCAGAATTTCATCCAGCTGGTTAAAGCACCCACGGCCGAAGACGATGCGATCGACAGTCTTGAAGTTGCGAAACATTTTTACTCCTTTTACAATGATAAGGTCTTGCCTTTAAAATACCCAATTCGGCGTTAATGGTGTAAATGCAAGGGCCATTTGACCTGCAGGCATTTTCGGGAGCGGCGGTCCGCCGCGACATTTCGATAAATGGTTCTGCAGCCGCGGCGGAACACCGCTCCCGAAAAACGAATGCGCTTTAAATTTACGGTGGTATCATGTCGCCATCGAACCTGCCGTCCGCCCATGGTCGACGGGTCTTATTGCCCCAGCACTTGCTCTATTTTTTCAATTCGCTGTTGCAGTTCCTCGGCACTCCAGCCCAGTTTGATCTGCATGCAGATGGTCCGTCCCATGATGCGGTCGGATTGGGGCAGGGCGACACGACCGTAGTCCGGGCAATGGTCATAGAGCTGGGCCGGCAGACGGGCTGCGGCCATCATGTTTTTAAGGTGGTGCCATTGGCGCAGGTAGTGCCAGTTGTTGTCGTACCAGTAAAAACAACCGTCCACACCGGCTGCGGCCAGTTTTTGAGCGGTTTCGCGCGCCTGGGGTTCTTCTGGAAGCATAAACGCCAGGAAAGTGGCCGAATCACCGCTTTCATCGGGCAGGTGTCGGAAGCGGATCTGGGGAAACTGCCCCATGGCCGCTTTGATGGCGGATTTGTTCCGGCGCTGGGTGGACACAATGGCATCCAGTTTTCGCAGTTGGGCAAGACCCACGGCCGCATTCAGTTCGCTGATGCGGTGGTTGTATCCCAGGATCGGGTGTTTTTCGGCACCCCGGTCGTTGCCGATATGGTCGTGTCCATGGTCTGCGTAGGCATGGGCCAGATCGTATCGCTTTTGATCATCCGTGACGATGGCGCCGCCTTCGCCGCAGGTGATGGTTTTGACCGGGTCGAATGAAAAACAGCCCATGTGGCCAAAGGCGCCGAGCGGTTTGCCCATAAAGGAAGCCCCCACGGATTGGCATGCATCTTCGATGAGCACCAGGTTTCTGCTGGCGCACAGGGTCTGAATGGCATCGATGCGGGCCATGGCGCCGCACATGTGCACCGCCATAACCGCTTTGGTCCGCGGGCTCAGCTTTTCTTCGATGGCGGTCGGATCCAGGCACAGGGTCGAATCGATTTCGGCGAATACAGGTACCGCGCCAGCGGCCAGTATCGCTTCGAAAGTGGCCACAAAGGTAAAAGGGGGAACAATGACCTCGTCACCGGCGCCGATTCCGCAGGCCGCCAGGGCAATGCTCAACGCCGCAGTGCCGCTGGAGCACAAGTGGCAGTGGGCCACGCCGATGCGCCCGGCCAATTCGGTTTCAAAAGTTCTGGCTTTCCAGTGCCCGTTCCGGGCACTGTCGAATCCATACCGAAACAGCACGCCGGTGTCCAGCACGTCCTGGACTTCCCGGCGTTCTTCCTCTCCAAATATTTCAAAGCCTGGCATCGAGATCTCCTTTTCTGACGGTGCAGCCCTCATGCAAAGGGTATTTCATGTATCGATGAACCGCTGTGGCGGTTTAAGCCCCAATGGTTCAACTTTCTTTTCCGGGGTGATCAATGTTTTCGTGCCGCGCCATCTGGTTTTTGAAGTATTGGGTCATCACCATGCGGGCATACTGGGTAGCCCGAATTCCGATGTACTCCTCATGGGCCACAAGAACGGCCACAGCCAAAGGGTCGTCGCCGTTCTTATCCCTGGCGTATCCCACAAACCAGTCGAAGCGCGCATCATGGGAACGGTTGAATATGGAGCCTGTTTTTCCTCCGATGGACAGCTTTGACAAGATGCGGTGGCGCCGACGGTCCCGAAAGGATTTGCGCCCCGTTCCTGATCGAATGGTAGTCTCCATCAGTCGTTCCAGTACACCCGATGCTTTGGCGCTCATTGCCCTGCCTTCCCAGGATACGTGGGAGCGGTAAAGCAGCTTGCCCTGCGCATCGGTAATGTGATCCACAATGGTTGGGGAGATCATGCGGCCCTGATTCAATACCGTCGATGCGATGAGGGCGCCATGCAGGGGTGAAATGGTGGTGTCATTGTTAAAGCCGCTGGCAATTTCGGCCCAATGATACGGTTTGGGGGTTATATTAATGTGGCTGCCGGCCACCGGCAGCTCGAAATCGATCGGCCGGTTGAATCCGAATGCCTGGGCATATTGATCCAGCGCCGTTTTCTTTAAGTACAACGTCCCGATTTTGCCGAATACCGGGTTGACCGACTGCGCAAAGGAGTCCTTGAAAGAGACCTTGTTGGTATAGCGGTTGGTTTTTTCGGTCAGTTGCTTTTTATACAGGGTGTGTTTGTAGCCATTAAACTGCATGACGGTATCGGCATTGTATCCGCAACGATCGACCGCCGCTGCTGCAGTGACGATTTTGAAAATGCTGGCGGCCGGGTAGGTGCTGATCAGACAGGGGTTGATGGCTGGATCAATCTTGTTGTATCCGGCCAGAGCCAGTATGCGCCCGTTTTTGGCATCCATGGCCACAATGCCGATATAGCGGGAATTCTTGCGGTCCATGGCGTTGAGCAGATAGGTTTGCAGATCCGGGTCCAGACTGGTGACGAGTTGTATCTCCTGGGAATGGAACGGCAAGCGGACCTGTTTGGCCAGCAGCGTTCCCGGTTCTACTTGTCCCACCAGCAATTGCACATCTTTTTTGGCAATCAGCGTTTCTTTGCCCGTTTGTTCGGACGATTGAAGTGGCTGTGACAACCGGGCGGAGCGGTTTTCCCGGGAGGGGGTAGCCGGCGCGGTCAGCGCAGCGATGCCTTTAAAAAGTCCCAGAAGGGCCACGCAAGTCAGAATTCCGGGGATGGCCCATCGTTTAATAATATGGATCCTGTCGGGCGTGTTGAGGCTGTTCTGATATTCCCGCCAGTTGGGGCGGTTGTCTGTTCTGAGGCGTTCCGTCTGCATATATTTAAAAGCGGCTATCGCACCGGAGTTCCCGGCGGCATAAGTTTGTCCAACGTCAGTACAACGGTGTCTTCTTCCCCGCTGGCGGCCAGAACCATGCCCTGGGAACGCACCCCCATCAGCTTGGCCGGTTTCAGGTTGGCGACGATAATGACCTGCTTGTTCAGCAGTTCTTCCGGGCTGTAGGCTTTGGCAATACCGGCAACCACGGTGCGCAATTGCGGTTCCCCGATATCCACGTCCAGTTTGAGCAGCTTTTTGGCACGGGGAATAATTTCGGCTTTGACAATGGTTGCCACCCGCAGGTCCATGGTGCCAAATTCTTCAATGGCAATTTCGGGCTTCAGAGCCGGGTTTAGGCCATGGCTCATTTCATTCATGGTTTCGCCTGTCGCTTCGGTTTTCAGTTCAACCCTTGGGAAGAGTGTAATCGATTTGGGGATTTCAATGCCCGGCGTCAGTGTTTTCCATGCACTGACCAGCGGCATTTTGAAAAACGGCTGATCTGCGTCGAGGCCCAGATGTCGGGTCATGGTGGCGGCGGTTTCCGGCATCACGGGATAGATCAGGCCAGCCACTACGCGAAGCCCCTCCAACAGGTTGTAAAGGGTCAGTTCCAGCTGCGGACGGCTGGCTTTGTTTTTGGCCAGAACCCATGGCGCCGTGACATCGACATATTTATTCATGCGGCTGATGAATTCCCATATGGCCCCAAGGGCTTTATGGAAAGCGAATTTCTCCATGGCCTTGCGGTAGTCGGCAATAGCCCGCCCAGCGTCGCCGGAAAGCGCCAGGGCCGGGTCGTTCTCGATGGCCGGGTCCACCACCGGCACCACGCCCTTGAAATACTTATGGACCATGGTGACCACCCGGGAAAAAAGGTTGCCCAGGTCGTTGGCCAGGTCCGCATTGATGCGCTGAACCAGCGCTTCTTCGTTGAAGCTGGAATCCAGGCCGAAAACCATGTCGCGCATCAAAAAGAAGCGGAAGGCATCCAGTCCGTAGACGTTCTTCAATTCAAGGGGTTCGATGACATTGCCCAGGCTTTTGGACATTTTGCTCTGTTCGACATTCCAATAACCGTGGACGTTCAAATGCCGATAGATCGGCAGCCCGGCCGCTTTGAGCATAATGGGCCAGTAGATGCCGTGGGGTTTGAGAATATCTTTGGCGACAATGTGCTGGGCCACCGGCCAGAATTTTTTAAAGTTTGCACCATCCGGGTAGCCGAGCGCCGAGACATAATTGATCAGGGCGTCAAACCAGACATAAGTGACGTAATCTTTATCAAAAGGCAGGTTGATTCCCCATTTGATGCGTGATTTGGGGCGCGAAATGCACAGATCGTCAAGGGGCTCTCTCAAAAATGCCAGGACTTCGTTCCGGTAGCGCTCCGGCCGGATGAAATCAGGGTTTTGGTCGATGTGGTCGATGAGCCATTGTTGATATTTGCTCATTTTGAAGAAATAATTGGATTCCTTGACCGTTTCTGGCGCCGTCTCATGGTCCGGGCACTTGCCGTCCACCAGTTCGCGCTCGGTGTAGAACCTTTCGCAGCCGAAGCAGTACTTGCCTTCGTACTCACTGAAATAAATATCGCCCTGATCGTAAATCTTTTGCAGAATCGACTTGACCACGGCCATATGAGCCGGGTCTGTGGTTCGAATGAAAAAATCGTTGGAAATGTTGAGTTGAGGCCACAGTGCCCGGAAAAGGGAACTGATCTTGTCGACATAAGCCCGCGGTGAAATATTTTCTTTGCGTGCCGCGCGCATGATCTTGTCGCCGTGTTCATCCGTTCCGGTCAGGAAAAAAGTTTCGTCGGTCACCATCTGGTGGTAGCGATTGATGACGTCCGCACAAATGGTCGTATACGCATGACCCAGGTGGGGGCGGGCGTTTACGTAGTATATCGGGGTTGTCACGTAAAAAGGAACGGACATGGTTTTCTCCTGTTCAAAACAGCAAGTTATCGTTTGATAATTTCATCCAGCCCGATTTCGACCTCCTGGTTGCCCTCGATCCGCAAGGCAATCCTTTTTTTGAGAAAATTGAAGCGGATGACCTTGCCGGTATGCTCTTTCGTGTTGACGATTTTACCCATGGTGGGGAATTGGGACCGCAATTCCTGGTAGACTTTGTTCTCAAATGTCAGGCAGCACATCAGCCGTCCGCACTGGCCGGAAATCTTTGTGGGGTTGAGCGACAGCCCCTGATCTTTGGCCATACGAATGGAGACCGGATCAAATTTGTCCATAAAGGTGGAACAACAAAATTCCCGCCCGCAGCGGCCGATGCCTCCGCACATTTTGGCTTGATTGCGTATGCCCACCTGTCGCATTTCAATGCGCACCCGGAACTGCTTGACCAGCATTTTAACCAGCTGGCGGAAATCGACGCGGCCGTCGGCAGTAAAGAAGAAGGTCAGCCGACTGGCATCGAAAGTGGACTCCACGCTGAAAAGATTCATCTCCAGGTTCAACTCGCCGATACAACTCAGGCAATATTCGTGGGCGTTTTTTTCAAGTAATTTATTCTTCTGGCGCCTTGAGAAATCCTTATCGGTGGCTTTTCTGAATACTTTTTTGAGCGGTTTTTTGGGCGGCGGATCGTCCAGGGGCTGCGGCGGTACGGCGACTGTTCCGAAGCCCAGCCCCTTTTCGGTTTCGACGATGACCGGGTCTCCGGTGACCAGGACGAAGGCGCCGCAGTCAAAGTCATATATCTTGCCGCCGGATTTAAATCGTATGCCGACTTTTTTTGTCATTTTCCCTGTTACCCCTATTTAAAGGCAGCCGGCCATCGATTTGGCCATGCGGGTTGCCATTACATCTAAAGTTAATCGTAAGTTTGCTTTGGCTGCAATATCTTTTTGCGCTTTTTCCACCGCGGTCCAAAGCGACAGCAGACATTCATCGTTCAGCCTAGCTCTTGCCGGGGCCAAACGGAGCCCGCTGTCCGTATTCATTATCAGAGACGGCGCATAGGGCCAAATGATTAAATCACGAATCCATATTTTTAAAAAGTCCAACAATTCCTGAACCCGATCCTTTTTCAGGGCAAGCTGTGCCGAGAAGGCCAGTGCCACGGATAGCGGGTGCCCCTTGGCCTGTTGGGGTGTTTCGAGTCCCGAGGCCCGGATCACCCACCGTCTCTGCCGCTGCCAGCCGGTGTCGGCAATCAACGTTGCATGGACCAGACTTCCGGCGGCCATTGCAGCCGCTTTTTCAGCGACGGCCGGTTCGACATGCCGGGTGGATATCAAATGGGCGGCCAGGTCCGCCTCGTCGATTGGTTGAAAGCGGATATGGCGGCAACGGGACAAAATAGTGGGCAACAAGTCGGATTTTTGTATCGCCGTGAGAATAAGGGTTGTGTTGGACGGCGGTTCTTCAAGCACTTTCAGCAGCGCGTTGCCGGCTTCCGGATTCAACGTCTGGCTGTCGGCCACAATGATCACGCGGTGTGTGGCGCTGTGTGGTTTCATTGCCACAACACTGAGAAGCCGACGAATCTGGTCGATTTGTAATGTGCTGCCCCGGGGCGCTATTGTCAGGATATCGGGGTGGTTGCCGGACAGAATCTGCCGGCAGGGCGGACACTTGCCGCACCCTTCCTCCGAAGGTGAATCGTCGCTGGATTGCCGGCAATTGAGCGCCATGGCGACCGCTTTGGCGACAGAACGTTTTCCTGACCCGGCGATGCCGGTGAATAAAAGCGCATGCGGAAGGGTGGCCTTGCGAAGGAATGTCTGCAAAAGCCGGACGGGAAGCTTTTGCCCTATGATATCAGCAAATCCAGGCACGTTACATTTCCGTTAACAGGGCCCTAGGGGTTTCAGTTTTCATTGATGGCGGGCCTGTTCGCGGTGAGGGCCGGAAGGACAGTCCGTATCTGTCCATTCCGTGGCTTAAAGATCGACCCGTTCCTTAAGCTCTTTCCCGGATTTGAAAAACGGGAGCCGCTTGGGCTGGATGGTTACTTTTTCACCTGTTTTCGGGTTTCTGCCCACATAGCTCTTATAGGTTTTGACATAAAAGCTGCACAATCCTCGAATCTCAACCCGCTCACCGCGAGCCATGGCGCTGGCCATGCTGTCGAAAAAAATCTGAACCACTTTGGCGGCTTCTGTTTTTGATATTCCTGCATCATTTTTCAACGCAGAAATGAGTTCCAACTTGTTCATAAAGCCTCCTTCTGCCAGTCAGTCGTGCGATCCGCCTCAAAGTTATGCTATAAAATAGAACTCTATAAAAAGTCAAGTAGTTATGATGATATGGCAGGCACCTTTTCCACGTCTGTCACATTCACCTCAACAGCAGCATACTGGCCCAGGGCTTCGATGTGGACCACGATGCGGCCCTGAGCGCCGTACCGTTCAAAGATTCCAACAACACCGGCAAAGGGGCCTTCAATGACCATGACCCGGTCCCCCTGGCTGAATTGACAGCCGGTAGCCACCGGTTGATTCGATGCCACCATGATTTTGAGGGAGTCAACCGTCTCGTCAGGGACCGATATCGGTCCCTGTTTGCTGCCCACCAACTTGACCGCGCCGACGGTTTTAACAATTTCCAGGTGGTGGTAGGCGCTCAGATCGGATTTGACAAACACATATCCCGGGAAAAGGGGTACGCGTATCATTTTCCGGCGGTCTTTTCTCCGGCTGGCGACGGTGATTTTGGGCAGAAAGACGTCGATGGCTTTTTTGCACAGTCCATCGCTCACCACGTTTTCAAAGCGGCTTTTAGTATGCAGAACGTACCAGGCGATTTTCAGTTCCTGTAAAGGCATGGACTGTGGGCTTTCTTTTTATTCATCCGCAAAGCCGGGCCCGCAGGGGCCCGGTATTTTACTTTTTGCGGCTATATCGTTTCAGCATTCAGGCAATTTGCCATCGTGCAGTGCGGCATAAACAGACTGCATCACCATATGGGTGAGGATCATGTGCGCATCCTCCACCTGTTGCATATCATGGCTTTCAACGACAAATGCCAAGTCCGCCATCGCGGCCAGTTTGCCGCCCCCGAATCCGCTCCATCCCATGGTTTTACCGCCGTTGGCGGCTGCATACTGAACCGCCTGAAGCACATTTTCCGAGTTCCCGCTTCCCGATATGCCCAGAACCAGGTCCCCTTCGCCAAAGAAATTCTTCATTTGCTCCACAAACACGGCTTCGTAGGAGATGTCATTGGCCAAAGCCAGCATGGTGGGAATATTGTCGTTAAGGCAGATCATCCTGAATTTACGGTCCAGGTCGGCGCAGCAGCCCTTGTTGATATCACATGCCAGATGAGCGGCCGTAGAGCCGCTGCCGCCGTTTCCCATGGTAAAGATATTGGCCTTGCGGGCATGGGCGTCCAAGATGGCATGCACCATTTTTTCCAGGGCTTCGATGTCAAACGCATCGATGACGTTTTTCAGCCGGTCGGTATATGCGAGTGCAAAACGCTTGAAGTTCATAGGGTATTTGTCCTGTTTGCGCATAAGTTTACTGCTGCGGCCATTGCGCCAGGGCTTCCTGGTAGGCCTGGGGCGTTCCGATGTCCTTCAGGAACGCCGGGGCAATCCGATATCCGAACATTTTGCCCGTTAACCGCGGCAGGAGGTGGTGGCCGATATCGACCACACCCCTGGCATTGTCCATATGTTCGTCAAAGTGGTCGAAAATTTCCGCGGTGGCAATATACACCCCCCCATTGGCGAGGTTGCTTTCCGGATTCGATGGTTTTTCTACAAACGTAATGATTCTGTTTTCTTTATCAAGAGTGACAATGCCACAGGCTTCCGGATTCGGGGCATGGATCAGGCCCATGGTCAAAACTCCCCCCATAGATCTAAAACCCCGATGAATGTCAATCATTTTTCCCAGGTTGACGTTGGTCAGGTTGTCGGCATAGGCAATGATAAAGTCCGGCTGGTCTTGCACAAAAGCGCGGTTATGCCACAGGGTGCCGGCACTGCCCCTCAAATTGGGTTCGTGAACCGTTTGAAGGCGGATGGGGACCCGGGGCTGAACGGTGCGGATAAAGTTTTCAACCTGGCCGGCATGGTGGTGGGTGTTGATCAGGACATCCGATACGCCATATTGCGCCAACAGGTCGATCCAGATCTTCAGCAACGGGACCCCGTAGATCGGAATCAGGCATTTGGGGTGCCGGTCCGTATAGGGTTTTAAACGCGTGCCTTTTCCTGCGGCTAAAAGAATGGCTTTCATCAGGAACAGGTGCTTTTTCGGATAACATTCAACTGGCGCATATGTTTTTCAGCATAGGCCAGGATATCCGTCTTGTCCTGGTGCGTCGCCAGATAGCCCCAGTAGTCCCGAATGCTGTCGGTTACCGTATGGCGGGGCAACCATCCCAGTTCCCGGAGCCGCCGGGTGTCTGAAAAGATATGGCGCGTATCGCCATAGCGGTAATAGCCGTCGAGCTTGGGGGCGATTTGTTTTCCAACGATATCCTGCATGGCCGCATAAAACCGGGATACGGTCCATGCCTTGCCGCCGCCGACATTGAAAACCTTGAAATTTGCTTCGTCTTTGTTCAGCACCAGCAGGTTGGCCGCCACCACATCTTTGATGTTGACAAAATCGCGGATTTGCTGCCCGTCTTCGTAGATCAGCGGGGCTTTGTCAAAAAACAGCGACAAAGCGAATATTCGCATGGCGCCGGAATAGGCATTGTAAAAAGATTGCCGCGGCCCCTGCACGATTGAATAGCGCATCACCGCCGAGGGAATGTCATAGCGCCTGCCCAACTGGATGGCAATTTGTTCCTGGGCGTGTTTGGACAAGGCATATTGATTGCACGGATTGATGACCCGCTCATCGGAAGGCTGCCATTGCAGGACCTGGCCGCAATGGGGGCATCGGTGTTCCCACCGGCCTTTGGACAACTGGGCTTCGACCCGAATATCCGGATATTGGTCTCCCCTGCCGTCACGGGCACAGGGTTCACATCGGTACCGGCCTTCACCCATTACGGCCTGACTGGCGGCCACAACCACCTTTTGCACCCTGTGCAGTCCGGGTTCACCCACCAGGATCTCGTACAAAAGCGCCGTCGATACAGCATTTACAGAAAAAAAGGTTGAAAAATCGGTTAGATAATCCTGGTATGCCGCCAGATGATACACGGCCTCCACATCCTTCAGCGCATTTTTCAGTGTGTCGGCGTGGCACACATCGCCCAGGATGAATTCGGCTTTGGGGTTGAGGTAAGCCGGAATGCCCCTGGGATGAACCGTTTTCTGCAAATTGTCCAGCAGGCGAACGTCGTGCCCCTGCTCAATCAAGGCATCGGCGGTATGTGAACCGATAAATCCGGCCCCGCCGGTAATCAGTATTTTCATTTTGAGACCATCTTTGTCGTTTTGTGTGGGTGACAGTTCATGACCCGTATATTATTTTAAAGTGCAAAAAATCCAAATATTAAATGATGGATGACGGCCTGATTTAAAATTTACAGCGTTTTTGTGATTCGGATTTTGATCTTTGGGCTTTCCCTACTTGCTGGAATAGGAGCGGTCGTCAAAAATGACCTTGCTGCCGCACTCTTCAATCATGAAAGGCAGTTCCCGGTAGGACCGCATGGCCTCGAACACTTTGTTCTGGTTTTCCCGCGGCACCATCAGGAGCAGGAAACCGCCGCCCCCGGCCCCGCAGACTTTTCCGGCCAATGCTCCGGCCTTTTTGGCCAGATCATGCATCCGGGCGATTTTCTCATTGGAGATGCCCGACGCCATTTGTTGTTTCAGGAGCCAGTTTTGATCCAGCAGACGGCCGCATGTTTCAATATCACCGTTTTCCATGGCCTGGGTGAAAGGAGCGACCAGTTGAACCATTTCAAGCATTGTCCTGCGTTTTTCTTCGGCATCCATATTCGACTTCTGACGACTGAGGATATCATTGGCGCTGCGGGTTATACCGGTATAATAAAGCAGCAGGCAGGAGGAGAATTTGCGCCGGACGCCGTGGTCCATTTTGACCGCAAGACGTTCTGTGGTGTCATCGGGTCTAAAGATGAACCGGTTGACGCCACCGTAGGCGGCGGCGTACTGATCCTGCCGCCCGATGGGCTTGCCCAGGATATCGATTTCGATTTGACATGCCTCCCGGGCCAGCCGTTCTGCAGTGACCAGGGTGTTTTGATAGGCATACAGCGCGTGCAGCAAGGCCACGGTGACGGAACTTGAACTGCCCAGCCCGGATCCGCTGGACGGGATGTCGGCCAGTGTGGTGATTTCGATGCCTTTTTCAACTCCGGTGATTTTCATGGCCTCACGGACCAGGTCGTGCTGGATGTCATCCACCCGGGCAACGGTTTCTTTTTTGGAGTAGTTGATATAGATCATTTCATCGAAACGCTCTTTAACGATGGCGTATATAAACTTATCGATAGCCGTGCATACCACCTGGCCGTTGCTGTGGGCGTAGAACGCCCTGAGGTCTGAACCGCCGCCCACAAAACTGATGCGCAACGGCGTTCTGACGATGATCATGGGGTTTTTCCTTTCCGCCGCGGGGCCGCATCGTCACCGGGCATGACCTTAATTGCCGACATTGCCCAATCCGAGCAGGTTGAACTGGATGGTGAACTTGTGATTGTCGTTATCGTCATTGTACTCCACCGCGTAGTTAAAATCCACCCCCCAGCACTGGGAGCGGTAACTGATGCCGAGGCTCGACTCGATGGCCTTGTCTGCATAGATGTTGTGCTCATGGTCGGCGCGCAGCTTCCATTGTTCCGCAACGGCATAAATGGCGCCCAGATTGACCGAATGAATGCCGTCATCGGTTGTATCGCCGGATTCCCGGGTGTAGCGGTAATCCATGGAGAGCCGGTCACCGTGCGAGTTCCAGAAGGCCAGGTCGTTGTTGAAAGACTCGAGCCGCTGGTCATAGACCGACCACTGGGCATCGGCGTCCATGCTGATATATCGGCCCGGGTTTATTTCCAGTTCTGCGGCAATGTTTGAGAACGGTTCCGGGTCTTGTGCATTGTGCGCATCGATATCAAAGCTCTGGCTTAATTTGAACCGTAAAAATGGGTTGTATGCGTTAACTGCGGCATCTGCCGCGGAGGGTGCCGGGCTACGGGCGATAAGGGAGTTGGTTATGCTGTAGGTGATCAGGTTTTTTGGAGCGATGCGATCCAACTCGTCGAAAATGGGGAAATCGTTTTGGCCCTGGTCGGGGGTAAATTCATAAACGATTTCGGGTTTGACCGCATGCTTGAGCCGGTCGCTGCCGGCCATGTCGATGTCGAAGACCCGATAAAATTCGGTGGAGGCATCCACCTTCACATCATAGATGGCGCGATACAGATTGTCCCGGCCGTGTTCCGGTTCAGTATCGTAGCGATCGATGTGCCATGCGGTCTGGCGTAATCCTACCGAAGGTTCCACGGAAACGGATTCAAGCCAGTTGAATGGATAGTAAAGCCGGGGATACAGATCGACCCGTTGCCCCTGGGTGCCGTAAATGCGGTAAAAATGGGAATAACTGGCCGTCATATCGTAATAGAGCGGGGAGTTTCCCAGAGCTTGCTTGACGCCGTCCACAGCGATTACCGGCAATTGCTGGAGGGTGTCGTCCTCTTCGTCCTCGTTGCGTTTGATGATGTCGTCGTACCAGCGCAAGTCGGCGTTAAAGTTGTACAGATCCCAGGTGCGATTCAGATTCAGCCGATTGAGCCGCACGGCATCGTTGTAATCGTCAATTTGTCGTCCGAAGGTTGTTTCAAAATAGCCCCGGGTGTCATCAAATCCATTGTAGCTTGATTTGAACTCGGTGAGGTAATCCTGGTCGCTGACAATATCGAGATCCAGCTTGGCCTTGAGTCCGAACCCCACCTGCTGGTCGTGTTTCATCCTGAACCACCAGCGGTCGTCATTGGTTCTGAGTTGGCTGTCGCCTTCATAGCCCCATAGCGCGCTGGCATCGCCATGGCCGTCGTCGGTGCGCTGGTCGGAAAAACCTTCCATAAAAAGGGCTCCTTTGGCATCCTGATCGATGACGTAGCGGTACTCCAGCCCGGTTCGCACACCCCGCTGGGACATGTAATGGGCGTAAATCGTGGCGTCGCTGCTTTCGTCGATCGCCCAGAAAAACGGCTGTTGATATTCGGATCCCCTGCGATCGGAGTAACCTATTTCGGGCATCAGCAACCCGGATTGCCGCTTTAATTTGACCGGGAAAATCAGATAGGGGCTATAGAAAACCGGTATTTTGCCGGCCCACAAGGTGGTGTGCTTGGCAAACCCGTATCCCTCGACGGTGACTTTCAAATCATCGCCCGTCACCATCCAATCCGGGTCGGAACCCTCGCAGGAGGTGATTCGGGCCTGCTCCGCGGCAAATGTCTGGGCGCCTGTTTTACGAATACGTTTGCCGGACAAATACAAATGGTTGGGTGAAATAAATACCGAGCCGTCAATCAGGGTGCCTGTTTCGGATTCCAGATCGAGATCCAGCTGCCGGCCGGACAGCACGCTGTCATCGTAAACCAGGCGGACATTTCCCTGGGCAAACGCTTTCTGGGAGCCCTGGTTGAGACGCACCGTGTCGGCCGTAAGTGTGCGGCCTTTCCTCATGATGCTGACGTTGCCTCTGGCCAGATATTCGCTTTTTCCCTGGTCGTATTCAATTTGATCCGCACTGATCTGCCAGGGCGCCGATAGCTCCGGGTCAGGCACTTCGTCCGCGTCAGCCGAAACATGCACCAGGACGGCGAATAAGATGATCATGCTGAATATGAGTTTGCCGATCAATGGCCGCATGCGGAAAGGGTGCGCTCTCAAATCCATCTTAAAACGTGGGTTCGGAGGATATCCTGTGATCTTGTGAAGCATGCCGTTGAAAACCAATCCACTCTTGCCTCAAAGTAAATTTTTCACTATAGAGCTAGAATTACTAAAAAATCAATATCAACCTCAAGGCGCAGCAAAGCCGAAACAGGGCTGGCGCCAGGTCGACAGCGTTATCTGTGCGACAGTTGCCGGGCCACCGGCGACAACAGCGTAAAGTAGAAATAGCGTTTTATGACTGAAGATAAGCGGCTGAACATTTTATTGACCAACGATGACGGTATCCATGCCGAAGGGCTCTGGGCGTTGCACCGTGTATTAAGTCCGCGCCACAATGTCGCGGTGGTGGCGCCGGACAGAGAACGCAGCGCGGTGGGCCATGGCATTACCCTGCACCATCCGATACGGGCAACACAAATTACGGTCAATGGCGGTTTCCGGGGATGGTCGGTTTCCGGTACACCTGCAGACTGTATCAAGTTGGCCGTGGTTGAACTGCTTCAAAAGAGGCCCGACCTGGTCATATCGGGGATCAATCCAGGGGCCAATGTAGGCGTCAATCTCAATTACTCCGGTACGGTAGCGGCTGCCAAAGAGGCCGCTTTGTACGGCATCGCGGCCATGGCTGTTTCGGTGCAGGTCGATGAAGATCCTGTCTATGATCTGGCGGCGAAATTTATTGCACACGTGGTTCCCCTGGTCGATGCCAAAGGGATGCCGCCCGGCGTTTTTCTCAATATCAATGTACCCAATGTATTATCGGGCCGGACGGCCGGGGTGCGCGTCAGCCGGCAGGGGCGTGCCTTGTACGGCGAATATTTCGACCGGCGGCAGGACCCCCGCAATCGCGTTTACTACTGGCAGGGAAGCGATGTGTCACCCCGGCACAATCACAGGGACTCGGATGGGGCCCTGCTGAATAGCAACTACATTTCCGTTACACCGGTTCGTTGTGACATGACCGATTACGATGCACTGGAAGCGCTCAGGAAATGGGATTTTGAAAATGGCTTTCGGCCATAGAATTGGTATGCCGAATCATGATAAAACCGATCCCTGAAAAGGTCACCATTTTGATCGTGGATGATGACCCGGTTACCGTGGAGGTCATTGCTTGTGTGCTGGGCAAAGCCGGCTACGGTGTTATTACCGCCGCCGATGGGCGCAGCGGTCTGGAAAAGGCCAGAAAATACCGGCCGACGATTATTCTTATGGATGTGCAAATGCCCGGCACCAGTGGGATCGATATTTGTCGTGAGTTGCGCAATGACCCGGATGTCGGCCGTATACCGGTGATTTTTGTTACCTCCAGCACCCAGGACGCGGTGCTGGAGGAGGCATTTAAAGCCGGTGGGCACGATTTTGTGTGTAAGCCTGTCCGCCGTGTCGAGTTGCTGACCCGTATCGGCCGATTGCTCGAGCTGCAAAAAGTGGAGGAAAAACGAACAGAGGGTGAGAAGCTCAAAGGAGTGCTGGAAACTGCGGGCGGCGTTTGCCACAAGCTTAATCAGCCGCTTCAATATGTGCTTGGGGCGATCCAGATTTTGATGATGGAACTTTCCCGTGAAGATCCGAACTATGCCCGACTGGACGCCATTCGGGAGAAAATTGAACAAATGGGTGACATAACGCGGAAATTGGCTGAGATTACCCGTTATCGCACCCGGCGGCATGCCGGCGGGGCGCTGATCCTGGACATTGATAAGTCGGCCGGGGCCGAGGAAGATTGAGTGCGGGCGGAACGCCGCTGCAGAAAACTGAATGGGCTCCTGAGGCAAGCGGCCGATGGAAGAAAGAGAAAGCGGTATGGCAGAATCGAAAGCGGTTTTTGTAGCGCAAATCGCAGCCGGCGACAAAATCGATGATGTTTTTGTGCTGGCTGAAAAAAATATGGCCCACAAGCGGGACGGGAATCCCTTTTTGAATTTGACGATTGCCGATAAGAGCGGACGCATCAAGGGCGTGGCATGGGACAATGTCCCCCGCATCGCGGCAGCGGCCGGCGCAGGTGACTATGTGCGCGTGAAGGCAACCGCCGGCGAGTACCGCGGCGCCCTCCAACTGGTCATCAAATCGGTTTCATCCGTTGATGCCGATCAGGTTGCGCCCGAAGATTTCCTGCCGGCTACCGGACGTGATGTGGATCAAATGTTCGATCGTCTCAAAGCGGTTACCGAAACCTTGTCCGATCATTTCCTGCATGCATTGTTACGTGCCTTTTGGGGTGATGAGCAAATTGTCGATCGGTTTAAACGCGCCCCTGCAGCCAAGAAAATGCACCATGCTTACATTGGCGGGTTGCTGGAGCATACCCTGTCCATGACGTTGCTGGCGGATAAGATCGCCGGGCATTACAGCGGTGTGGATCGCGACCTGCTGATTGCGGGCGCTGTTTTGCACGATATCGGCAAACTGCGGGAATTAAGCTATCAGAACAGCATCGATTATACCGATGAAGGACGGCTTTTGAGCCACATCACCATCGGAATTGAGATGGTCAATACCAAAATCACCGCCATTGAGGGGTTTCCAAAAGAGACGGCCGACCTGGTCAAACACATGATTGTCAGCCATCACGGGACACGCGCCTTTGGATCCCCGGAGCCGCCCAAGACCATCGAGGCGGTTTTACTCAACTACATCGACGAAATCGACTCGCGGGTCAATGCCATTCGGGAATTCATGGCTGCAGACGATGCCGACGAACCCTGGACGGCCTATCATCGATTGTTGGAGCGACAGTTTTTCAAGGGCGCCAACGCCCCCGGAGCTTGATATGTTCATTACGCTGGAAGGTATCGAGGGCGCCGGCAAGACGACCCAGATCGAAAACATCGTTGCATTTCTGGAAGCCAGAGGCTATGCCTGCCTGACCACCCGGGAGCCCGGCGGAACCGCCATCGGCAGCCAGATTCGAGGGGTATTGCTGGATCCGGCCAACAATGATCTCGATGCGGCCGCTGAATTGCTGCTCTATATGGCCGATCGGGTCCAGCACATCCGCACTTTGATCAAACCCCGGTTGGCGGCCGGGCAGGTGGTGCTCTGCGATCGTTATTTTGATGCCACGCTGGTTTATCAGGGATACGCCCGTGGATTGGACAAGCGGTTGATCAATGAGCTGCACCGGCTGGTATGCGATAATCTTAAACCCGATCTTACGCTTCTTTTCGACCTGAAACCGGAAACAGGGCTTGCACGGGCCTGGCGCCAGATCGACAATGGTGGACGAACCGGAACGGAATCGCGGTTTGAGCAGGAGAAAATCGAATTCCACCGCAAGGTACGCAGCGGCTATCTGGATCTTGCCCGTCTCGAGCCGCAGCGGTTCCGGATTGTGGATGCCGAGCAGCGCCGGGAACAGGTGTGCGAGGCCATCGAATCGATAATGACAGACTTTTTGGACGGCCGGTAACATGACATCCATTCTCGACCTTATCGGCAATACGCCCCTGGTAAAAATCCGGCGGATGAACAGCAATCCGGATGTTTCCGTTTACGCCAAGCTCGAGTACCTCAACCCCGGCGGATCCATCAAAGACCGCGCAGCACTTTTCATGATCGAGGCCGCGGAAAAATCCGGCGAGTTGACCCCCCAAAAGACCGTGGTGGAGGCCACCAGCGGGAACACCGGCATCGGATTGGCCATGGTGTGCGCATTAAAAGGATATAAACTGCTGCTGACCATGTCCGAGTCGGCCAGTATGGAACGTCAGGTGATACTGCGGGCCCGGGGAGCGCAAATCCGGCTGACACCGGGGCATCTGGGAACCGATGGGGCCATTGAAGAGGCCTACCGTCTCATTAGGGAGCATCCCGACCAGTATTATGTGACGGACCAATACAACAACGAGGCCAATTGGAAAGCCCATTACAGCGGAACGGCCAATGAAATCTGGGACCAGACCCGCGGAGAAATCACCACCCTCGTTGCGACGCTAGGCACATCGGGCACCTTGATGGGCCTTTCGCGGCGCCTCAAGGAGTTGAACCCCGACATCGCCATACTGGGCGTGGAACCTTACCTGGGGCATAAGATCCAGGGGCTCAAAAACATGAAGGAATCTTACACGCCCGGGATTTTCGAAAAGGACCGCCTGGACCGCAAAATCAACGTGGATGATGAAGAGGCCTTCGAGACCGCCCGCCGGCTGGCCAGGCAGGAGGGGCTTTTTGTGGGGATGAGCAGCGGTGCGGCAATGGCTGTGGCATTGCAGCAGGCGGCTGCCATGAATAGTGGCACGATTGTCGTCATTTTGCCGGACAGCGGCGAACGCTATCTGTCCACTACTCTGTTTGCCGAGCCGGAAAAGGGTGGCTTTTCGCTCTTTAATACCAGGATTCATGCCAAACAGGTGTTTGAATCTGCTGAAGCAGGCAAGGTTTCGGTTTACACCAATGGTCCTACCGCCCATGCGCCCATTCATATCGGCGAAGTACGCCGGATGGTTGTGGCCGATCTCGTGAACCGCTACCTGGCCTATCGCGGTTTCACGGTCCGGCATGTGATGAATATCACCGACCTGGATGACAAAACCTACCATGGGGCCGATGCCGCCGGCCAGGACCCCCGGGCCTTTGCAGATGCCAACATCGCTTCATTTCGCAAAGACCTGCAGACGTTGCGTATTTCCATGGATACGGAATATCCCCGGGCCAGCGATCATGTGGCGGACATGATCGGTGTGGCCGAAAAGTTGGTTTCCAAAGGCTTTGCCTATGAAAAGTTGCAGTCCCTCTATTTTGACATTTCCAGATATGGAGACTACGGCCAATTGTCGGGGGTCGACCTGAACAAAATCAGGCTGGGGGCCACGGTGGACCTGGACGATTACGAAAAAGACAACCCGCGGGATTTCACACTCCTCAAGCGGGTTAAGCTGGCTGACCTGAAGAAGGGGCTCTACACCAAAACCCAGTGGGGCAACGTCCGCCCCTCATGGCCGTTGCAGTGCGCCACCCTTGCCATGAGACATTTGGGTGAGACCTGCGATATCCATATTGCCGGCCGGGAATTGATGTTTCCGCTGCATGAAAACGAAATCGCCATAGCCGGAGCCCTCAACAAAAAGCCCCTGGCTAGATTCTGGTTGCATTGCGACCGTGTCCTGGTGGACGGCAAAAAGGTCGATGAAGCCGGCAGCGGATTGACGGTTCAAATGCTCAGCGATGCCGGCTGGAGCGGGCGTGAGATTCGTTTCTGGCTGATTTCAAGCTATTATCGCAAGCCGGTGATCTATTCTGATGCACGTCTGAAGGATGCCCGCCGCACACTGCAGCGCCTGGATGGTTGTATTGCGGCCCTGCAGCAGCTTGACGGCGGGCAGCCTTATCCGGAGCTCGACCAGCTGCTTTACGATCTGAAGAACGGATTCGGTGCGGCCATGGATGACGACCTGAATATTTCCGCAGCACTGGCAGCCATTTTCAAGGTGGTCAAGCAGTTGAACCGGCTGATTTCAAAGCGGCGCATTGCCAGTGCGCAGGTGCCCAGGGTCATCGAGGGGTTTCGCAACATCGATGCCGTTTTGCAGGTCCTTGATTTTGAGCCGGCCGCTCAGGATCCGGTGATCGTGGAATTGCAGCGCCGGCGTGAGGCGGCCCGTAAAGCGCGGGACTGGGATCTTGCCGATGCCCTCCGACAGGAACTGGCGGACCTGGGCGTCATGGTGCGCGACGGTAAAGTCATCTGAGCCCATTATCCGGCAACATTGCGGCCGGTTCATTTACACTTCGGAACAGAAAGGTTGCCATTGATGATCGCCTACATGCCTTTTACCCATATTTCAGCGGCCCATCTGGAATGGATCACCGCCGTGCTGGGGCCCCTGACGGTTTATATGCCGGGTTCCGCCCCGGCGCCCGATCATATGCGCCGGTTTTCGGACCGCGGACTGCTGGACCTGAGGGTCCCCGGGCAATTGGATGCGGATCAACTGGCCGGCGCACTGGAGCAATTCAAGCAGTGGGCCGATATCCATAATGGCGGCATTGCCGATATGGCCGCTTTTTTCAAGTCTTCAGCAGGACGTGCACCGCTGGTTGATCCATTCAGCCCGACTCAGATTACCCATCAAATCCGCCATTTCGATGAGGCCGAGAATGGACGGGGCCCGGCCTCCCTGTTCCGGGCGGCACTGTTTCTGGCCATTGCCCAGGAATATGATCGCCACCAGGATGAATTGGCTCGGGACTTTGGTGCCCTGGACGTCATGGAAAAAGAAATGCTGGCACAATTATCGGGAAAGACGGCCGAACCGTCCGGGGGGCTGGCCAGGGCCCGCAATCTGCGGCCAGTTGGCAATACGCATGAACCGGGCCTGTATATGACCGATTCGCGGATCAGGGCATGGGCGGAGCTGGCCATAAAAGACGACCAGCCGCCGCAATTGTTGCTGACCACCAGCCCTGCGGTCTGGGACCATCTGACAGACTTGTTCGCGGATGCAGTCCCCATGGGAAGCTGGGACTTGGGTGGAGAATCAGATGCCGTTGATGCTGCCCGCAACCGAAGGGATGTTTTAGCTGCCATCGCATCGGCAGCCCGTCCCGATGCCGGCTCTCTTTCCAGGTGTATGAAGCCTGCCGATATAAAGTGTTTTTTCCGCCTGACCCTGATCACACTGGCCGGCTGTCCACCCCAAGCGGCAATGAGACGGCTGTTATCCAAGAACAATAGCCGGGTGCCCGGCGCCGATGGTGACCCTGAGGCCGGAAATACCCTGATCGGACTGGTGGATACCTGCCGAGATTGACTGTCAATAAAGCAATTCACCGATGGCCGGACAACCTTGAAATGGGCGCTTAAAATATTCCCATAACAATGCTTGACTGCCCTTATCAATTGGGGTATGGCGTTTTTCTTGGTGTTGCTAATTTTAGTTGATACGATCAGCTTATGGAAACAATAATTTGAAAGGAGATGCAACAATGGCTTTTAATCCGATCGTGGATGAAGAGAAATGCGTGGGCTGTGAAGAGTGTGTCGATGTTTGTCCTGTGGAAGTTTTTGAAATGGAAGACGGTAAGTCGAAACCGGTAAATGCCGAAGAGTGCCTGGGTTGCGAAAGCTGCGTAGAGGTTTGTGAAGAAGGCGCAATTACGGTGGAAGAAAACTAATCGATTGCCTATTAAGATTTCCCCCGGCGCATGCCGGGGGAATTTGCATTTATGAGTGCAATTTATCATTTCTTTTTTAAAACATCCCTGGGACAAGCCGGAATCAGCTATTCACCATCGCCGTTCCGGCTGACAGAGATCTGCCTGCCCCGCCCCACCAAAGCGGACGTCATCGCCCACATGAAAAGGTATCGTCAGGGCGCCCTGTTTTCCCATCCGGATGCAGAACGAGCGGCGGAACAGATTCAAGCCTATTTTAACGGCCAACCGTGCACCATTGAATGGCACTTGCTGGACACGCGGCACTGGACTTCGGCCCAGGCCCAGGTTTATGCGGCTGTGGCACAGATTCCATATGGTGCAGTCCGCTCATACGGGGCCATTGCGCGGGAGGTCGGAAGCCCTCGTGCCGCGCGCTTTGTGGGCAACTGCATGGCCCGCAATCCCTTTCCCGTGCGGGTGCCCTGCCACCGGGTCATTGCCGGCGACGGCCGGCTTGCCGGCTTCGGCGGCGGTCTCGATCTTAAGAAAAAGATGTTGGAATTAGAAGGTGTTACTCTTGACCCGCAGGGCAGGGTGCCCCGGAAAATGCTCCGATAAGGAGAGGCTTTCCGGCGGTTTCAATGCCAAGGGCGAGAACCGCACATCAAAAGGCGAGAAAATCGTTCAGCTACCCCAACCTGTTGTTGTCCAAGGGTAAATAAACACATAGATGTTGCGTATTGTGGCCGATTGTGCTAGTTAGGCCGCATTATGAAGCAGTATACCATAGACGAACTTCGACCGGATGATTATGAGAAGCTAAAGGCTTATCTGGACGAAAATTTTGCTGTTGCCGGGATGGAGCGCCTATACTGGATTCCACTGGATGCAGACGTTTTTGAAGATGCCCAGCGGCTTCATGAACAGTGCCGCCCCCACTATTTTGCCCTTGAGCTGTCGCCGGATCGCCTTGCCTGCGAACTGCTGGTGCGGACCAATAAGCGGATTAAATGTGATTGTATTCACTATGCCAGCCGGAGGCAGCGCGATTGGCTCATTCAAGCAGTTGATGCCATTTTTGATCGGCTGGAGATCGTGACTTGATCAATTCGTTTTTTATGAATTCGTCAAAAATTAACCAATGGCAGCCCTGAACGGGTGCCATTACTACCAAGGCTCAAGGTTCCCATATGCCCTTGCTGTGCGCTGAACGGCCCCTGGCGATTCTGCATTCGATTATCATCCATTGTTATGTGATCCTGGGAAGCGCCTTTTTCGGGTCTCTGGCTATTGCGGTCTCATTTTTTTCAAAAACCGGGAATGCGGTTCATCATGTGGCGCAAGTTTGGGGAAGGAGCATCTTGTTGGTGAGCGGGGTTCGTGTCCATCTCAGCGGGTTGGAACCATCCAGCCAATACGGGTCCTGTATTTACATGTGCAACCACCAGAGCAACTATGATATACCGGTTCTGCTGGGACGGTTGCCCGTCCAGTTCAGGTGGCTGGCCAAAGCGGAGTTGTTCAAAATCCCCATTTTCGGACGCGGTATGCGCGGTGCCGGCTATATCAGTATTGATCGTCGTGATCGCAATTCCGCTTTCAAGAGCCTGGACAAGGCGGCCGCCACGATCAAGCGGGGCACATCGGTGATGATTTTTCCCGAAGGAACACGCAGTGCGGACGGTAAGCTTAAGCCTTTCAAAAAAGGCGGATTTGTGCTGGCTGTGGATGCCGGGGTTCCCATCGTGCCCATCGTCATTTCAGGTACATACGAAATTATGCCCAAAGACCGGCTGCTCGTGCGGCGGCAATCGGTCCATGTGCGTGTTCTGCCGCCCATTGCGACTTCGGAATATACCCGTGACACCAAAGATGCGTTGATGGCGCGCGTGTACCAGTCGATGTCGGCGTGTCAATCCGGCGCAACGTCAGGAGGGCAGGAATGCTCAAACTGATTCCTTTGGGCGGGCTGGGGGAAATCGGCCTCAATATGATGGTCGTCGAATACGGGGATACCATGTTTGTTATCGACGTGGGGCTGATGTTCCCGGAAGACGACATGCTGGGGGTCGATTATGTTATCCCGGATATGACCTACCTGAAGCAGAACCAGAACAAGATTGCCGGCATTGTTCTCACCCACGCCCATGAAGACCATATCGGTGGGCTGCCTTACCTGCTCAGGGATGTGACGGTGCCGGTTTTCGGCACGCCCTTCACTCTGGGTGTCGTCCGTCACAAACTCGAAGAGCACGATTTGCTCGAGATTGCTTCGCTGCATGCGATCCACCCCAATGAGACCCTCAAAATCGGCCCCTTCGAGCTGGATTTCATCCGGGTCAACCACAGTGTGGTGGATGGTGTGGGGATTGCGATCCGCACCCCCTATGGAACCATCGTGCACACCGGCGATTTTAAATTGAGCCAGGCATCCATCGATGGCATGACCACCGATGTCAACAAGTTCGCCCGGTACGGGGAGGAGGGGGTACTGGCCCTGCTTTCTGATTCCACCAATGTCGAAAATCGTGGATACACTGTTTCCGATGCCGAAATCGGCGACACGCTGGGCCGGATCTGCAAAGGGTGTCCAGGGCGGATCATTGTGGCCTTGTTTGCGTCCAATATCGGCCGCATCCAGCAAATCGCCGACATCGCCGACACCCGCAATCGGAAAATTTTGTTCAACGGCCGCAGTATCGAAAACTCGGTCTCCATTTCAAGGCAACTGGGTTATCTCAACCTGAAATCCGGCATGGAAATCGATATCGACCAGATGAACCAGTATTCCGATGATGAAATCGTCATGGTCACCACCGGAAGCCAGGGCGAACCCATGTCGGCCCTGGCCCGCATGGCGGCCGGCACCCACAAGCAGATCAAAATCAAGCCCGATGACACCATTATTCTGTCGTCCAAGTTCATTCCCGGAAACGAAAAGGCCATCACCAAAATTATCAATGACCTGTACCGGCGCGGCGCCAACGTGATCTATGAAAAAATTGCCAATGTCCATGTCTCGGGTCATGCCTTCCAGGAAGAACTGAAGCTTATGCTGCGGCTCACCAAACCCGAATATTTCATCCCCGTGCATGGTGAGTACCGGCACTTGGTGCTGCATGCCCGGCTGGCGGAAGAACAAGGGATCGATCACGACAATATTCTGCTGGTGCAAAACGGGCAGGTTGTCGCCATAGATGCCAATGGCGGCTCGATTAAGGATTGCGTGCCCACAGGCCGATTGCTGATTGACGGCAAGGGCGTCGGGGATGTCGGGCGCAGTGTTTTAAAAGAGCGCCGTATGTTGTCGGAAGAGGGCATGGTGGTGGTCAACATGGCTTTCGACGAAGAAACCGGTGTTATCGTATACGGTCCGGATGTGGTTTCCAAAGGGTTCGTCTTTGAGACCGAAACGGGTCATCTTCTTCTTGATGCTCAATGCGTAATCCTGGAGATCGTCGAGGACGTAGCGCCGGAAGTACCGCATCGAACAGAAATTATCAGATCCCGCGTCCAGGCCGCCCTTAGGCAATACTTCTTTTTTACCATCGGGCGCCGGCCTGTCATTATGCCGTTTATTGTCGAAGTTTAAACGGCGGAGATCCGTCGGGATACGAAACCGAAAAACGAAACGATCATGCGCAAAGAAATTCTCGGCATACTGCTTTTCTTCCTGGTCATATTCACTTTGATCAGCCTGATATCCTATAATCATACCGACCCGTCCATCAACAATGCCGGTGCAAGCGGCCCCGTCCATAATCTTTTCGGTACCATAGGCTCCCAGGCGGCCGGAATCCTCGTCGGGCTTTGGGGCCTGGGTGCGCTATGGGTGCCCATCCTGCTTCTGCTGGCCAGCATCCACTCGTTCAGCAGTCAGTCCAAACACGCCCTGACCACCATTCTGGCCGGCGGCCTGCTGCTGATGATTACCACCGGCGGCCTGCTTGCCGTAAAACAGAATTACTACTTTATTTTCGGGAGTAAATTTTCGGCAGGCGGTATTATCGGTATTCCGCTAAAAGTCTTTTTGGTCACCTATGCCAATCGTGCCGGGTGTCTGATCATACTGGGAATTGTCTGGCTTATCGGGTTCATCCTGGCGACCCGCTTTTCCCTGCTGGGGTTTTACGCCCGCTGCCGCGCATTCTGGGGGGTGGCCGCGGAACGTTTCAGGACGGTGCTGATCAAATCCAGAGAGCGCCGCCAGAAGGCCAAAAAGCGCCGCAGGCAGTTGAAGGTCAATGCCGGCAAACCGGCTCGGCAGATTAAGATCCAGGCGCCGGCACCCGTCGTGACCAAACGCCAACCCCAGCCGCAGCAGAAGATGTTTGATTTTATGAGTGGCGACGGGACATTTAAAAAACCCGGCGTGGACTTGCTGGAGGACCCCCAGCAGCGTCCGGTTTCGGTCAATGATGAAAGCCTGCGGATGCAATCCAAGCTGCTGGAAAAGAAGCTGGAAGACTTCGGGGTCAACGGAGAGGTCGTGGCCGTGACGCCGGGCCCCGTGATTACCACATTCGAGTATGCACCGGCTCCCGGTGTAAAAATCAATAAGATTGTCAACCTGTCGGACGATCTGGCACTTGCGCTTCGGGCCATCAGCATTCGCATCGTTGCACCCATTCCGGGCAAGGCAGTCATTGGCATTGAGGTCCCCAATACAGATCGGGAGACGGTTCGCTTTAAAGAGATCGTTTCTTCGGATGCGTATGAGAATGCCAAGTCCAAACTCACCATATGTCTGGGAAAAGACATTGTCGGGAACCCCGTGGCCGCCACCCTGGATAAAATGCCGCATCTGCTCATTGCCGGCGCTACCGGGGCCGGCAAAAGCGTGGCCTTGAATACGATGATCTGCAGCCTGCTGTACAAAGCCGCCCCGGATGAAGTCAAATTGATCATGGTGGACCCCAAGCGGATCGAGTTGTCGGCCTATGACGGCATTCCCCACTTGATCACTTCGGTTGTCAAAGATGCTAAAAAGGCCACCAATGCCCTGTTTTGGGCGGTGCGGGAGATGGAACATCGCTATGAACTGCTTTCAGAAAAGAAAGCGCGCAATATCAGCCAGTATAACCAGAAGATATTGCGTGAAAGCGCAAAGAAGAAACCCTCTGAACAGGAGCCTGCCGAAGAACCGCTGAAGCCCCTGCCTTATATCGTGATCATCATCGACGAATTGGCCGATTTGATGATGGTGGCCTCGAGGGATGTTGAAGTGGCCTTGACCCGTCTGGCCCAGATGGCCCGGGCAGCGGGCATCCACCTGATCCTGGCTACCCAGCGTCCCTCCGTGGATGTTTTAACGGGCATCATCAAAGCCAATTTTCCCACACGGCTGACGTTCCAGGTTTCTTCCAAGACCGACTCGCGGACCATTATCGACACCAACGGTGCAGAGAATTTGCTCGGCATGGGGGACATGCTGTTTCTGCCCCCCGGTACGGGGCGCCTGCAGCGTATTCACGGCGCCTACATTTCGGAGACGGAGCTGACCCGCATTATTGACTTTATCAAGCAGCAGAAGGCGCCTGAATACGACCCCGCCGTGGTGGAGGCGCCGCAAAAGGAAGAACAGGCCGGCGGCGAACGGGAATATGATGAACATTACGATACAGCGGTTGCCCTGGTGACCAAGACCGGCCAGGCCTCTATTTCAATGATTCAGCGGCATCTGCGCATCGGCTACAACCGGGCCGCCCGCATCGTCGATGTGATGGAGCAGGAGGGTATTGTCGGCCCGGCGGACGGGGCCAAGCCCAGAGAGGTGTTGGTGGGCAATTACAACGATCTGCCTTAGAATCGGTTTTAAAGGGGCCTCTCGCACCCAATATCCGTGTTGGCCAAACGGGTCCAATCCTCGACGTAGCGCTGCTACGCCTCCGGTTGAACCCGTTTGCCCGCCTTGATCTTGGGCGCGAGAGGCCCCTTTAAAACCGATTCAATCAGGACGTTACAGGGGGAATTGGGGACGTATATCAGGATATAGAATTGGGGACGTATATCAGGATATAAGTTAATCAATAGATTAACTTATATCCTGATATACGTCCCCGTTGGATCACGTCCCCGTCGGCGTCCCCGTATGTTCAATGCACCGCTGCCAAGGTCCAAGGTCTGTAATCACGATGATTTCTGTTTCTATGGATGCGATTTTTAGGATGGCAGAACAGGTCAAGGGATTTCTCGACCCTGAGGAAGGACAGCGGCTGTATGATGTGGCATACCAGGCATCTCCGCTGGGGCCGTGCCTGGAAATCGGCAGCTACTGCGGTAAATCGGCGCTTTTTTTGGGTTGGGCCTGCAAGGCGCGGCAGGGCACGCTGTTTTCAATCGATCATCATAACGGCTCTGAGGAGCAGCAGCCCGGAGAGCAATACTTTGACCCGGAGTTGTTTAGCCCCGGCTTGTACGCTGTGGATACATTCCCCCATTTCAGGCGGACCCTTCACATGGCCGGCCTGGAAGATACCGTGGTTCCCGTGGTGGCAGAATCGGCAGTCGCCGCACGCGCCTGGCAAACGCCCCTGAGCCTTGTTTTTATTGACGGCGGCCACGCTTTCGAAACCGTTCTTAAAGATTTTCAAAGCTGGAGCCCACACATATTAGCAGGGGGCTACTTGATGATTCACGATATTTTTCCGAATCCGGCCGACGGCGGCCAGGCCCCTTATCAAGTTTATCAGGCTGCCGTGCGATCGGGATATTTCGAGGCCCGGCCCACCACCGGAACCCTGGGCGTTCTAAAAAAGGTACGCAAGACTCTATAGCACCATATCCATCAACTTCCGGCTTTCAGAATTCGGAAAGATCCGCGGGCGGTTGTTGCCTGCGCATCCGGTGGACAAAGGGCCCATTACTGGTTTCATGTCACTTTCCCGGACACAACGCGGCGATTTATGGTTGAATGTTCAAGCCGGTATGGCGGGGAATAACCGGGTGGACCGATTTTGCCATATGCCGGTGTGCCATTCGGCTCACCACGGCGGCCACATGGGCAAGGCCGTATTTTCCATGGCTGATGAAGCGGGGTCTCAACAGGTGCCCTTCCCGGGTCATCCGGGTACTTTCATCGGGCAGCACCAGGACAATGCGCAGGTCGCGCATGAGGTGGCCGAGGTTGATCAGTGCCTTCAGTTCCCTGATATTGGAAGGGGCTAAAATGCATATGGATTGCCCACCCGGTGGAAGGCGCAGGTGACCGGCCAGAGATTCCAGGGATGTAAAATGGCTGCTGTGGACAAACGTGCCGATAGGGCCCACGGCAGTCAGCAGATCCCGGGCCAAAGGATTGAGCGGGGAGATGTAGACCAGCAGTTGCATGTTTCAATTCCTTTTGAAATGCCGTTGGGTAAACAAGGAACCGGATCTTTGGACCCGAAGTTAGCCCCGGACAGGGTATCGGCAGGATAATGGAATAACTTGAGCCGGCGTTGCGGGCTCTGATCGATTTCGGCGGTCCTGCCGCAAAGGAATCCTATTGCGGCTTGTGAAAATAGAGGACGACGCTTTTTCCCATGACGGGATTCAGTAAGCGGTCCACCAGGCGGGTGAGCGCCGGCCGCTGCATCATGTCCCAGGTGAGCAGGCGGTGATACTGCCGGACCGGCCAGAGGTTATCCCGGGTCGGGCCGAGCAGGCATTTTAGCCACCAGAATGGTGTATGAAGGCTGTGGGCAAAATGGGTGCGCCAATGCATCATGCCGCAGGATTGAACATGGTTGATCAGTTGCTGTCGGGCATAAATGCGAATGTGACCGCCCTCGGTTTGGCGATATTGTCGTGAAAGCGCCCAGCACAGGGTTTCGGGCCAGGATCGCGGTACGCTGACCACCAGCTGCCCCCCATTTTTCAGTACACGTACGATTTCACGCAGACCCGAAATGTGATCATCAATATGTTCGAGTACTTCCGAACAAATTACCACATCAAAACATCGATCGGCAAAGGGCAGGTGAGTGATATCTGCGCCGGTCAGTGACCAGGTGCCTTTGCGGCCCAGGGATTCATGGAAACAAAGTCTGGCATGGGCATCCTGCAAGTCGCTGTAATTTGGGTCAGCCCCCACCACATGACCATTGTTCCGGTCCAGTACCGCAGCCGCATGCCGTCCGCTGCCGCAGCCGATGTCCAGGGTCCGGCAGTTCTGCGGGACCGGCAGACAATTCCAGTCAACGGTAATCACGGATCACCCGGCGATAGACGGCTACGGTCTTCTGCGCGGCGGCTTCCCATGTGAAATGCTTCAACACCCGCTGATATCCTGCAGCACCCAGGGATTGCGCCACCCGGGAATCGATGCAGACGGTTTCAATGGCATGCGCCAGTGCCCGGTGATCCCCGGGCGGCACCAGAATTCCGCTATCTGCGACGACTTCAGGCAGTGCTCCGCCGGTGGTGCTGATGACCGGAACGCCACAGGCCATGGCCTCTCCGGCCGGAAGGCCGAACCCTTCATAAAGCGACGGAACGACTGCGGCCCAGGCCCGCGCATACTGGCGCACAAATTCCGCGTGGCTGATGGCGCCGGTGAATCGAACCCGTCGACCGATGCCTAAATCCCTGACCAGCTGAAGTATGGGGCTGTTTTTCTTGGGTTGTCCCACAACGACCAGATGCAGCTGCGGCATGCGCGGGGCTATTGACGCTACGGCATGCAGCAAATAGCGCAGGCCTTTCAGGGGTACATCGGCGCTGGTGGTGACAATCAGGCGATAGGGTTGGCGCGTTACACCTTCCAGGGGGTGGAATTGATCCGTATCGATTCCGTTGGGAATCACGCTGAATTTATGCGGCGCCAGCCCGAATTCTTCGACGATGTCGTCCAAAGCGCACTTGGAGACGGTGATCAACCGTTTGAGGGCCGGGGCGACCCGTTTTTGCATATGGATAAACGAGTACCAGCGCCACTGTTTGAATTTGTTCAGGATCGTTCGTTCGGCGCGTATGGCCAATTTGCGGTCCACTGTAATGGCGTGGTGAATGGTCGCCACCGTGGGGATGTGACGCGCCAGCGACCAGACGCCGTAAGACAGGCTCTGGTTGTCGTGAACAATGTCGTAGCGGCTGGCCAGGGATCGGATGAATCGATTGGCGCGCAGCCCGAAGGTCAGCGGTTCGGGGAAACCCATGGTGGAAACCCCCAGCCATTCGATTAAATTAACCGGATCCAAAAGTTCCCTGACGGCGGGCGTACGGAATAGGTCGTCGGGGTTGTACAGGTCCAGGCTGGGCAACCGGCACAGCCGTGCACCATTGTCCAGTTGGGGGTAGGGCGGACCTGAAATGACATCCACCCGGTGACCGAGTTTACACAGGGCATGGCTCAGATTGCGGACGTATACACCCTGGCCGCCGCAGAATGGGTGGCTGCGATAGCTCAACAGTGCGATCCGTAAAGGGCTGTGTCCGGGGTACGTGGAATCCAAAACATTTCTTTCCGTCAATGGATCAAAGTGCCTCTGATATCGGCAGGCGTCCGGGGGGTCAAGTCTTTTCTGGCACGACATCAAACGGCGGTCGGGCAGGCAATTTGTTGAAAGGGATGGATGTTGGATGTTTCATAGTCGGCAGCCGCTGCTCAAGAGCCGGGGGGCGGTATCAGAATGAGAGATATACGGCGGTTGACATCTTTATTTGATAGAGATTTTACCACTCCATGCCAGGATGCCGGCTGCAGTTCGGGCAGGTGCCAAAAATGCATTAAGTTTTTCCGTGCAGGGCCGATACAGCTATGGAACCCAGAAAATTGAACCGTTGCAGACCTTAACCGCGGGCAGGATATACCATACCGCTCGCACGATCCTGGAAACGAAATGGAAGTTGCTTCAAAAGAGACAATTCTTTTTGTGGATGACGAAGAGAGCATCCTGGATATTGCCCGAACCTATTTCAAGAGCCGGGGATATACTGTATTGACCGCCCGCAATGGTCGTGAGGCGGTGAATTTGTTGGGCAGCAGCCGCATCGATTGCTGTTTTACCGATATCAACATGCCGCAGATGGACGGGCTGGAACTGGCGGAGTATATCCGAATACACGACAACACCGTTCCTGTGGTTGTGATGACCGGCTACCCGTCATTGGACAACACCATCCATACGCTGAAAAACGGAGTGGTGGACTTTCTGGTCAAACCCATTAATCTGCGTCAGATGGAAATCAGCGTCCAGCGTGTGCTGCGGGAGCGCAGGCTGTTTATCGAGAACATCCTGCTGAGCGAAGAGGTCCAAGGCAAAAACAAGATCGAAAAGCTCAATCGTGAATTGATCCGCAAGAATGAAGAGCTCAACGCCGTCAACCGGATTATGACAGACTTTGCCGCCCTGCGGGAAAGTGCGGATGTATTTAAACAACTGGTGGAAATGGCCGTCAAGATTGTGCACGCGGATGTGGCCTGTTTCTACCTGGTGAATGAATCGGTGAGTCAGGCCATTCCCATCGCTTCAGCAAGGGCCGATGACTGGATGGCCCATTCCCATCCCGGCATCGGCAATGAATTGAACGCCACCGAACAATTCCCATTGTCCAAAGATCCAAAGGTTCAGAAGCTCATTTTCGATGTGGTCAAAGACGACCGGCCACTGCTGGTCGCCCAGGACAATCCGGACGGGTGCCTGAGCGGCGGGCTGCGCTCTTTTATGCTGACACCGTTGAAAATTCGTTCAAAACTACTGGGCGTTCTGGGTGCCATGATTTTCGAGCGGGATACGCGATTTGATGAAAAAGACCTCTACTACCTGTCTTTTATGTCCAACAAAGCCGCATCATCCATGGAGAGCCTGGCTTTGTATGAAAACATCTACAACAATCTGCTGTCCACGCTCTACGCATTTGTAAAAGCCATTGAAGCCCGGGATCCATACACCAAGCAGCACTCCAGTCGTGTCACGCGCCTGGCCCTCGCGCTGGCCAAGAGCATGGCCTGCACCGGCGAGGAACAGGAAATATTGAATGTGGCCGGGCTGATGCACGATATCGGCAAAATCGGCATCCGCGATGAAATCCTTCTTAAACCGGGCCGGCTCAGCGAGGAAGAATTCGGCATTATTAAACAGCACCCGATTATCGGTGCCGAGATCATGGATAATCTGGGTCTCTGGCATCGCGAGAAACAAATCGTGCGCGGGCACCATGAACGTTATGACGGCAACGGCTATCCGGATCATCTCAAGGGGCAGGAAATTCCGTTGCTCGCGCGGATTCTGAGCGTCGCCGATGTTTACGACGCCATCGCTTCGGACCGTGCCTACCGCCAGCGGATGGATGAGTCCAAAATCCTGGAAATCATGTACGGCGGCCGGGGAACCCAATTCGATCCGGATGTGATCGACATCTTTCGCCTGCTTTACGAGTCCGGCGAGGTCTCCAAAGTAACTGTCGATACTGAATAAGGAACGGCGGCGGGCTTTTGCCGGCAGCCGGGCCGGCGTCCCATTCGACCTCCCTCTGTTTGAAGGCCTCATCAACGCCTGAAAGGGCAGATGGCGCTGAGCGCCATGCCATTGGGCACCCGAGATTCAAGTATCTAAATGGTGGCGGAATCTGATCACTTGCACAAAAGCGCATTACACCGTAAATAGGGGTATACTGAAACCTGAAACCGGTAATGCGCGGGCGCACCGATGCCCATTAGATCGAAACCATGACTTTTTCCGCCGCACCCTTCAGCTTTAAAACATACAGACAGCGCATACTGACCGGTCGATCGGCGTGTGTCTTGCTGGTTTTGGTGCTTTTGGCCGGAACGGAAATGCATTTCAGCTGGCTGGAAAGCGCCGTGGGGGCCTACCTTATTTCGACCAACGATTTGCGACCGGAGTCGGGGGCGATCTGGGAGCAGGGGCATCAGAGTGAATCGGCACGAAATGCCCTGAACCTGCATATGGATCGTCGCCAGGGTGTGCAGCGCGAGGTGCGCCTGGCGTCTTCCATGGGGCAGGTACTTGCCGGAATCGAAGCGGGGCGCGGCGCCATGATTTCGGCCGCCCACTTTTTGGAATTGTACCGCAAACTGCCCCCGGTGCTTTCCGAAGAGATCGCTTCACCCTACTTGCTGCTGGCCCAGTGGAGCGGGGAAAAGTGGCAGCGTACTTTTTTTGAATTCCAAAACGCCGGGTTGGCCATCTATTTGCTGGATGCGCACAGCCAGGTTCTTTTACGTCTCGATTTGGGTCCCGATCTGGTGGAGCACATACGACGGGGGGAAGTGGCCATTCAAGCCAGCCTGGATCAGCTCAGCGATTTCAGCGCCCACATCTATTCCGCCGGTCATTTCTTTTCTGTTCTCAATACCTTGCCGGTAAACATCCGGAAAAATGCGGTGGCGCAGCCTGAAGACCTGCTGCGGATCTCCGAAAAAATCAGGCGCGTCGGCATATCCAGTGAATCCCTGGCCGGGGCCGTTGATCTGGGATTCGAAGTCGAGGATGCCAATGGGGTCCGGGTGATTCTTACCCAGGGCGCCACCACTGCGGTGCTGCGTCTCAGGGAAGCACTGGATCGCCGGGCATTTTCAGGCCCGGGCATTGGCGGGGAGCCGCATCCATGAAACCCCTGCTCTCCCTGCTGCGCTGGACCACGGCCCTCTGGGCCGCTGCGCTGGCAATTTCCGGCCTCCTGGCGGTTTTGGCGACATTGTTGTTTTTTGCTTCCGTGGGCAGCCTGCCCCGTGTTCCGGAGCCGTTGCGCAGAATTATCGAGACGCCGCCCACGGAGATTTTTGCGGCCAATGGGGAGCGCGTATTCCAGATCGGCGGGCGTGATTATGTGACACTGAATCAGACTTCACCTTACCTGGTCGAAGCCATATTGGCCGTGGAGGACCATCGTTTCTGGGAACACCGGGGCGTCAACAAGCTCAGAACGATCAAAGCCCTGTGGATCACCCTCTTTTCATCCGGCAGGGTACAGGGGGCTTCCACCATCACCCAGCAACTGGCCAAAAATCTCTTTTTCAGTTTCGAGCAGACGTTCACGCGCAAATTCAAGGAGTTGCTGGTTGCCCTGCAGATCGAATCCCAGTTCAGCAAACAGGAGATTTTGGAGGCCTATCTCAATCAGATCTATTTCGGTCCGGGTGCCCAGGGCGTTGGTGCGGCGGCCCGGCGTTTTTTTGGAAAGACGGCCGGCCAGCTAAACCTGGCGGAGGCTTCCCTGCTGGCCGGTCTTCCCAAATCGCCCACCCGCTACAATCCATTGCGGCATCTGGATCTGGCCAGGGAACGCCAGCAGGTGGTGCTGCGCCGGATGCAGATCGCCGGATACATTACCCCTGATGAGGCGGCCGCTGCCGGAACCGAAGTCCTTGCCTTTCGAAACCCGGAGGGAGGTGGCGGCAGCGGGGGCTATTTCGTGGACTGGGTGCTCAAGAGCCTTGAAGAGCGCTACGGTGCCCAGGTAGTCTATCACGGCGGGCTGAAAGTGACCACCACCATTGATTTACAGCTTCAACAAATTGCGCAAGAGAGCCTCCGCAAGGGTCTCGACGACCTGGATACGCTTATGGGAATCAGCCCGGCGCAGCCTGGTGAAGGGGATGTGGGCGAGCGTCCCCAGGGGGCACTGGTGACGGTACAGGTGAACTCAGGCGCGGTCAAAGCCCTCGTGGGCGGCCGCGATTATGCCGAAACGGAATTTAACCGTGCCGTTGCCAACAACCGGCTTCCCGGGTCGGGATTCAAGCCGTTTCTCTATTATACCGCTTTTGAACAATTATCACTGACACCGGCCTCTGTGGTGATCGACCAGCCGGTGAACATCCCCGTGGCCGGGGCGCCGGATTGGAAACCCAAAAATTTTGAACGCGAGTATCTGGGGCCCGTGATCCTCAAGAAGGCCTTTACCCAGTCCATCAACACGGTGGCGGCCCAGCTGGTGGCGCAGATGGGTCCCCGGGCCGTTATTGAAACGGCGCGGCGCTGCGGCATCCAAAGTCCGCTGGCGCCGGTTTATTCGGTGGCCTTGGGGACATCGGGCACCAGCCCTCTTGAGATGGCTTCAGCCTACGGCACTTTTGCTTCCGGCGGTGTATACTATCCGCCGTTCGCCATCTGGCGGGTGGAAGATGCCCTGGGGCGGGTGCTGGAAGAGCACATCGTCAGCGGTGAGCGCGTTCTGGACCCCCTGCTGGTCTACCAGGTAGTGGACATGATGCAGGACGTCATCGACGATGGAACCGGCCGGGTGATTCGAAAGATGGGCTTCCAAAAGCCCGCTGCAGGAAAAACGGGGACCACCAACGGTTACAAAGACGCGTGGTTTACGGGCTTCACCACCACGCTGAGCACATCGGTGTGGGTGGGATACGACCGGGGGCAGGGTCTAAAGGATGCTTACCGGGGGGGCATTACCGGCGGGCGCGGGGCCGCCCCGGTCTGGGCCCGTTTCATGCTGCGGGCCGTGGAGGGCGACCCGCCCCGGCCCTTTATCCAACCCGCGGGAATTGTGTTTGAGACCCGCAATGCCGTCACCGGCGAGATGGCCTACCCGGGCAGCGCCAATGCCGTCCGTGTGGCCTTGCGCCGGTATCCGGGGGACAGGTCCTTTTCCCCTGTTCGGGGTGAGCCATGAACGCGTTTTCCCGGCATCTGGCCTTTCGGTTATGGTGTTCGGCCCTTACCGGCGGATTGCTGGCGCTGCTTGTACTGCCCGTGTTTCAGGGGGCTTTGGATCCGCTGTGGCTTTCCCTGACGGTTCTGCTTGTTTTAGTAGGATGCTTTGTTGCCGCCGGGCGATTGATGAATTTTGCCGGGCTGCGGTTTTTGCGGCGCCAAGTCCAGGAGGCTGCCGTTTACGAGCAAGCCGGCATGATCGCCGAGGCAGAAACGGCTTACAACCGCGCATTGGGCCAGTTTGACAGCTTCTGGCTTTCTCCTGTTCAGCGCAAACGCCAGGCGCCATGGCTGGCGGGCAAGCTGGCCCGTTTTTTTCTGGGCCGTTCAACGCAGATCCCGGAAGCACGTGCATGGGTGGCCGATTATTTGAACCGGTTTCCCCAGGATGAACCTTTGGCGGAACTCTGGCTGGAACAGCTGCCGCTTTACGTGGCCCATACCCCCGAAGAACATGCGGCCGCTGCCCGGGTCGGCCGCACCCTATGCCGGAACAGGCGCATCCAGAAGCTCCTGATGAAATTTTTTCTCGGCTGCGGCCGGACTGATTTTGATGCCCTGCAGATATATCGTTCGGTCTGGAAGGGTGACCCGGCGCTGTCTGAGGCGATGGTGCGCCGCCTCTGCCGCCTGCTGATCGAAGCGGCACAATTGAGCCAGTGGGCCTTACAGGTTTATATCAAGGCCTACCGGGCCGGTGAATCTACCGCGCTGGCGGGTATTTTCGCCGCGTTGCACTGGCTGCCCCCTGATGACGACAATAAAGAAGACATGGCCGTTGCCGCAAGTCTCGTTGGCGACCAGGATCAAAACACGGTTGCCGAACAGATTCTGCGGTTCAGACCCGCTGAGGCTCAAGACAGGCCCGTCAGAAGGCGCAGACCATCCAGAGGGCCTTATCGGCCGGTTGTTGTCGCTGCTTTCAAATCCGTGCTGCAGAAGGTGTCGACGGTGGCAGGCGGCGGGGCGGCCGTTCCGGGGCACTGGTTGACGAAGCCTTTTGTATGGGGCATTGTGCTGGTGCCGGTGGCGGCTTTCCTTTTTTGGTTCGCGGGCCGGTCGTTTTTCCCTCCACAGCCCGTTGAGACGCCGTCGCCGGTGCAGGTGCCGCAACCGACGGTGAGTCCCGATCCCTTTACCATCCAGGTGGCGGCCTATTTAAAACCCAATGACGCCCAGCATTTTGTTAATCAACTGGTTGCCAAAGGATTGGATGCATTTTGGACCAAAGCCGCCAGTGCCGACCGCACCTGGTACCAGGTCAAAGTGTCGCACTTTGCCTCGAAGGAGTCCGCACGGGCATATGGCCGGGATCTGAAATCAAAGGGGTTGATCGACGATTTCTACGTGGCCAATTACGATGGCGCGGCGGCCGCATCGCCCGGAGGGCAATAGCCGCAGTTTGCGTTAAGGTGAAAGTTTTGATTTTGCGCCCCGATGTAAAAATGTGCTAATTGAATAGACACCCATTGGTTACAACCGAACATCGATAAAGGAGCGAATATGGAAAAACATGACTTGATGGATATCGCTGAGGGCCTGCAATTGATTGAAGCGGGTGTAATGAAGATTCAAGGGGTCATGCGGTCTAAAAATATAAAATCCCTGGGGGAGGTGGCTGCTGAACTGATCCCCTTTTTCAAGGCCGACGATGACGCGCTGACCGATTCCCTGATTAAGCGATTGGAACCGAAGTAGCCGCCCGGCAGATGCCGGCCGATCGATTAGAACGAGCCGGAAAATCCCATGAATTGATCATAATTGGCGTCCATGGCGTTTCCATCGGCATCTTGGCCATTGAAGGCGAACACGATATGGGATGGATCGATGGTGCCGGTGGCTGAATCATTCTGGCGTATGGTGAAGCGCAATGTCGCCGTGAACTGTTTTTCGTCGTAATAAATACTTATGGGGCGCTGGGGAAAATTGATCTCTGTGTCGGGGACCCCGAGCCCGTAATTGTAGCGCTGCCCCGGAGCCGATTGGGTGGACCGCTGGATATTCCAGTTGAAGATGTCTTCAACGGATTCGCGGTCCATTTCCTTGTTGAATTGAAAAGAGATGGAAAGGGTCTTTTCGGCACCCGCATTGACCAGATAATCATCCAGCGCAGAGACAGGGCTTCTGGGTGCCATAAAATATCGGAAGGTGCTGTCGGCATAGGCGAACATGATTTTTGGCGGCGTCATCTTGCCGATATAGCTATTTAATAAAAAAGCATTGCTCGAATCTTTATGCTCCAAGTCGTTTTTGACGGCCTCGGCTTTGTCCATCATGCCGGCATCGGCGTATGTGTAGCCCATTTCTGCGTAGGCCTCATAAAAATCGCTGTCCACGCTCAGCGCCCGTTCAAACTGGCCGATGGCTTCATTGGTCCGCCCCTGCGCTTTATACGCTTGCCCCATGCCGAAATAGCCGTTTCGGGCCCCTTCTCCTCCGCTCCGGATGATTTTGGAAAACTGGTTTTCGGCATCACTGAAACGCTCGGTTTTTAAATACGCCTGGCCCAGCGAAAAACGATTGTTGCTGTCGTCGTACAGGCGAACCGCTTCTTCATAGGCTTCGATAGCCTCCCCATAGCGTTCCTGGCCAAACAGGAGATTGCCCTTTTCCAATTGCAGCCGGTCGTCCGTGGGATTGACATTGATGGCCCGTTCGTAGGCTTTGATGGCTTTTTCAGGTTTGCCAAGGGCTTTGTATGCCATGGCGGTGTATTTGGTGGCGTCGTAGGCGAAATCGGAGTAAGGCGACAGGCCGAATGCTCTGGAGAAATCCCGGGCTGCGCCTTCGTAGTCTTTGGCCATATACCTGTTGATCCCGCTGGAGAGGGCCTGATTGGCCAAGGTCTCCATGCCGGCGTATTGATTGGAAGTTGCGCTGAACAGATTGTCGGATACCCCGGCTGTGAAAAAATCCATACCCTTGCCTTTCATAATGATCGATTTATTTCTTGCGTTGTAAATATCGGCAGCCTTCTTGCCTTTCTTTAGAAAAAAGTGCAGGGGCGGATGCTTTTTCTGTTCGCCGGGGTAACAAAATTTGACGGGGACGATGACAAACATTGACACGGATCGTGGAATTCGGCTGCCGCAGTACGGCAAAGCAGGGGGGGTGCTTAAATTGATATTATAAAATCAACAAGTTAAAATTGTATGTACTGAAAATTAAGTAGGCAGGATAATTGCATAATCCTGTGCCAAAATCCATTTGAGGAGGTTGTCACATGAGAAGAAAGATGCAATTTGGTATTATGATTTTGGTGGCCGCGGTTTTATTTACCGCACCGGCGTACGGTGTCAGGAGAGACGATATTATCGACAAGTGCAAGATGGCCGCAGGCATGATCAAGTCCAATGGCTTCAAAAGCGCTGCCAAGGCCATTGACGACCCGGAGGGAATGTTTGTCTGGAACAACAAGGTCAATTACGTTTTTCTGATGGATTTATCCGGAAAGATGCTTGCCCATCCGTTCACGCCGGCATTGAAGGATCATGCGACGCTGCTTGATTACAAAGACATCAAGGGTAAAAAATTCATTGTTGAATTTGTCAACGTCGCCATGACAGAGGCAGGAATGGGCTGGGTGAATTATATGTGGCCCATCCCCGGGCATGAAACGCCCATCCGGAAGTCGACTTTCATCTACAGGGTTCCCGGCACAGACTATTTTGTCGGATCCGGTATGTATGTGGTCAAGCCGGGTGAATATTATTAACTCAAATTTGGCTTTCCATACCCGGGGTCTTCTGGGTATGGATTTTTTCGTCACACGCCCTGTCGTTCAAGTGCCACTGAGGCGCGCTCCGGGCGTGGTGTGCAAACTCGCTGCGCTCAAACCGTGCGCAACGCTTTCCTGCGCTGCACCCAAGTGCCACTAAAACCCGGTGCTGACGTGACCGAAAACCCATGCCCTGAAGACGCCTCTGGCAACATCCTGGACGGGAAACGCGGTTTGTTGAATAAGTCAAACCGGGTTCTGGCGGCCAGGTCACAGACAGAGGCAAAAGATCAGTTGTCAGTTGCGCGTTTCGAGTGACGCGTTGAGGAATTCTGCCATTTATACGATCAGGCCCGCGCGCAGTGCGAACTGCAACTGGAAACGGGCAACTGACAACTCGACACTTGAGCCATAACAGGCAGCCGTTTGCGAGCCCCTTTCAGGGGCAGGCAAAATCCGGGCCCTCTGGACCCGGATTTTTACTAAGTAATGCGCTTTTAATCGATGGTATCGGGCTGCCGGGATTACACCTTCCGCATGGTATAATCTTTTGACTCTGGAATAAAATCCCGGGTCAATTGTCCGGAGTGGAAAGTGGCGATGTATTTTTCGCACACCAGCAGACAGAGCATAAGCGCCATTATTCCAAAATTGACGGTCATACCTTCTTTGAAAGCCATAAAATTAAACAGCAGGTGGGTGAAAATCGCGATTTCGATCAAACCCAGTATAAAACCCAGTATGGTATAATGGTTGTAGAAATATCCGCCGCCGGGAAGGAAGATAGCCCGCAGCTGCGCCCGGTGCAGCAATTTGAATTCAAGCTGGCATGCCGGGCAGCGTTCGGTGTTGTTTTCCAGGGCACTGGTGCAGCTCGGGCAAAGAAAGACCCTGCGGTGATAGCCGTCCGATACCCCTTCGGTTGATGGAATGCTGTCGAGCAGGGCTGCGATTTTTCTTTTTTCCTTGCGCCCGATGTAAGGAAAGGTTTCCTGGGTGCCGTTTCTGTAACTGACCACCAGGGACCTTCCCCTGATACTCAGTTGCGTGCAGTCATTATACATGATCTGCGAGATGGCGCGCCCGGAGCCGTGATTGAAGCGTGCCGGAACATGCAGAATACGTTTGTCCGTGAAGACCAGAATGGCGCGTTTAAAAAAAAGAAAGGCCGGGCCTGTCAACACCTGTTCCTTTATACTGACAGGGGCGTAACCGGTTGTCAGGCAAAGAATCCGTTCATCTGCATGGAGGAAAAATTTAATGGAAGTGGTTTTGATTATGAGTTTGCGCTGTCGTTTTTCGATGCGATTCTTATAGATCCCCTTGTGGTTGGAAAAAATCGTTTCGCGTTCTACGGGAACTCCAAAAATTGAAAGCGGCCGTCCGAAAATATTCATACTGCGGGGCGGGTTCATGGTCATTGCCATTGATTGACTCATGGGGCTGTTCCTCCTCGTGCGCTATTTCCTTTCCGGTGGTCATCACGGGGGTATACCTTCGAAAAGTCAGACTGCAGAAGTGCAAATCGTATACCAGCCTTTTGTCATTGCGCCACTGAACTTTTCCGGACGCTTGTTTGGCTCTGCCATCGCACCTTTGCGCCGGAAAATAAAGAATATGCGGTGAATGCGAAGTGCACCCCGGGCCGGCAGACCGTAACTTTTAGTGCACGAGTGTGTCTTCCAATGTGCTTTTCGGGGCTGGATCCTCTTTGGTTGTGCCGATGCGCCTGCTTGCACCCAGTTTCCATTTGACCGGCGGTGTGATACGAATGGGCCGCCGCTGATGTTGACGCGCTTGTTGCGTATTTTCTGGCCGGACGGATAAACGGAATGAAAAAACTGCTCCATATTCTCACCATTGATTCACTCAAGGACCTTTTGCGGTACAAGTCCTTTTTTCTGCTGATCTTTCTTTTATTGTTCGCCGATCGAGTGATTCATCGTGTGGTCAAAACGCCTGACGGCGGATTCGTCCTTCCGGACGGAGCCCGGCTGAGCTTAGAGGCGGTCCGCTATGTCTTCACGCAGTTGCCGGCAGAACTGGCCTCCCGGGTATTTTCCCCCCAGGTTGCGCTGGTTGTCGCTGGCTTGTTCTTATTAAAACAGGTTATTTCCCTTTGGCCTTCCTCGGACATGCGGCGCATGCATCGCCGTGAGCGGGGGCGCTTCGGCCTGGTGGAGGCATTGACGATTTTACGCTGGCACCAGGTGGTCTGGGACGCGCTGGCCGTGGCAACGGCATGTGTGGCCGGCGGCGCCTGGGTGGCGGCGGCGTTCGGAATCGGTCGGGCAATGTGGAATCAGAGCGGGTCCGCCCTATCGCTCCTGGTGTTTGGCGCTCTGGCCATGCCGGTATTTCCAATGCTCATGGCTGGATTCAGCTTTTCGTCCAAGCTGGCGGTCATCTCCGGGGGCTCTTTCGGCGGACGGTTCCGGCTATTTTTAAAACTGCTCACCGATTGGCGGTTGATCTGGACCTCCTGGCTTTTTTTCAGCGCCCGTATTGTTTTGGAATTGGTTTTCGTCGCCGCCATACCGGCAGGTGCGATTCTGTTGATCGACAACTTTTTGCTGCGCATGCTGGTGGCCACCATTTCAGCAACGCCTGTGTACTCCTATCTCAAGATGGCCTCCTTCAAATTTTTCCTGGAGGCCTACGGTGCCTTCGCCCTTGTACGCGAAGAATATCGAGACTATTACGCCCATATTAAAACGATTCCCTGAAAAACGGACTGGTTTGCGATAAGCCGGGGAGCGTGGGATGAAGTTCGTCGGGGCTAACAGCGTCAGCCGGTGATATATTTTTTCCTGATGTGGTTTTCAATCCGGGACACGACCAGCGAGCAGGACAGCGTCAGCAGCAGGTAGAGCCCGGTGATGGTGATCCAGATTTCGAAAGTGAAGTAGGTGGCGGCCATCAGTTCCATGCCCTGGAAGGTGAGTTCCTGGATGGAGATGACCGAGACAATGGCCGAATCCTTGATGGTGGAGATGAACTGGCCGGCCAGGGGCGGCAACATGCGGGGCACGGCCTGGGGCAGGATGATGTAACGCATGCGCTGGGCGGGAGTCATGCCCAGGGCGCTGGCGGCCTCCCACTGGCCCGCTTCGATGGACAGAATGCCGGCGCGTATAATTTCGGTAATATAGGCTCCCTCGAACAGGGCCAGGGTGAGCAGTGCCGAAAGCAGCGGCACCAGCAGGTTGAGGGGACCTAAAAGCCATACCAGCGTTCCTTTGGCGCCGGGAGAGAGGCCCTGGATCCATTGATCAATGCCCATTCTGGGCAGAAGCTGGTCCCCCAGAAAATAATAGAAGATAAAGACCAGCACCAGGGGGGGCATGTTGCGTACCAGGCTTACATAGGCACTGCCCGTGAGGCGGAAAAAAAGGCGTTTGCTGATCCGTTGCAACGCCATGATTGTTCCGATGAATGTGGCCAGCACGGTGGACCAGACGCTCAGCCTGACGGTGGTGAGGAGTCCTTCCACCAGCAGGTTGGGGATCCAGCGTCCGGATTCTGCATCAAAGCGGAACAGATACTGGGGTATGGCACCCCAGTTCCACTGGTAGTGGAGTGTGGTCTGTATGCGATAGAAAAGATAGACTGCGGCCATAACCACGAAGATTGCGATGCCGTTGTCCAGGGGGCCCCATTTTTTCTTGGCGTGAATCATTCTCTTATTTCTGCCGGTCGGCGTTCCGGCCCGCCATGGTGGTCCAGTTGCCATTTCTGCATTGTGGGAGCGGCGTCCCGCCGCTCCCACAAAAGGGGCGGAAGTTCAGGTCCTCTTTCCCGCTATTGGATCATACTTTCCCAATCCGTGGTGCTGAACCAGTAGTGCTTGCGCTCCTTCAACCAGCCTTCGGCATCCACCACCCGGATCCAGTTATTGAAGAAGTTCAGGGTGTCCACATCCCCTCGGCGCAGGGCGAAACCGATGGGCTCTTTGGTGAAGTTTTCATCCTGCGGCATGAACAGGACATCGGGGTATTTGAGGGCCTGAAACGCCGGCAGCGGTGCCGAGGCCACTATGGCGTGCACCCGACCGCTGAGCACTTCCTGGACCACCTGGGATTCATCGTCGAACAGCCGCAACTGGGCTTTGGGCATGTATTTGCGGGCGGCCAGTTCCGCCGTGGATCCCAGGCGGGCGGAGATGATGACGTCCGGCTTGTTGAAATCATCCAGGCGGTGCATGCCGGCCGCTTTGGTTTTATGGGCCGCCAGAGACATACCGCTGTAGTCATAGGGCACCGTGAAGTTGACCTTCAAATTGCGCTTGGGCAGAATTCCCATGCCGCCGATGATGACATCGAATTTGCCGGTGAGCAGAGCGGGAATGATGCCGGCCCACTTGGTGGGGACGAATTCAATATCCACCTCCATGTCCTTGGCCAGCCGGGTGGCCACATCGATCTCGAATCCGATCAATCGGCCGGTTTTGTCCTTCATCGCCCAGGGTTTGAACGTGGACATGCCCACGCGGATTTTTCCCCGTTTCTGAATTTGGTCGATGGTGCTCTCTTCGGTCAGTTGCTGCTGAAGTTTTCCCGCCAGCGACAGGGTCCCCGTGGCCAGTACCAGACTGACCGCGATGCACAGGATGTTGCGAATTTTCATGGGTGTTCTCCTTTCCTTAGCTTTTCCGAATTAAGATAGATGAACCTGTAAAAGTCCTTCATTGATTTTTATTATCAAGATGATGCATGAATCGTCAGCCGCATTTCCATCATGCGAACCACCATGGACAGGGCCGTGGTGATCAGCAGGTAGACTGCCGCGATGGTAAACCATAGTTCGAAAACCAGATAGGTCTGGGCGATAATGATCTGGCCCTGCATGGTCAGATCGTAAATGGCGATGGTGCTCACCAGCGCTGAATCTTTAACCAGGGATATCGCCTGGCTGGTCAGCGGCGGAAGGATATTGCGCAGGGCCTGAGGGATGACGATCAGCCGGTATGTCTGGCGATTGTTCAGCCCCATGCTGTATGCCGCTTCCCATTGGCTGTGGTCAATGGAAAGGATGCCGGCACGCAGAATCTCGGATATATAGGCGCCTTCGAACAGGCTCAAGCTGAGTATGGCAGCGGTAAACCCGGAAATACCCAGAACCGGCGCCAACACAAAATAGATGAAAAAAAGTTGGACCAACAGGGGCGTATTGCGCACCGTTTCCAGATAGGTCCTGGACAACAGATTGGCGGCGATTGAAGATGACAGGCGCCCCAGGGCCGTGACCAGTCCGAAGAATAAAGCCAGTACAAGACTGATGGCGGTTATTTTCAGGGTTACACCGACGCCCAGTACCAGCGGCCCCGCTATGAGTTTGCCATCCGCCCAGGAGAACAGGTAGCGCGGAATGCGGTACCATTGCCACTGGTAGCCCAGTTCTGCGGTGCCGCGCACCAGCAGCCAACCCACGACGCTCAGCACAAGGGCGAACTGGAGCCAGTCCACCATTATTTTTCGGGCGTTTTTAGGGGGTATGAAAGAAGAAAATGTCAACGGTAGAATCGGCATTGCCTAATCTGGCCATCCTGAGCGCCGGATGAATGATGAAAGTCAACTGGGGACTCAATCGGGGCCGCCATGTTTGAGCCATTGAGGCGCCATCGGAGCCGCGTGTGATCCGTTTCCTTAGCATATTCATGGCATCAAAGCAACTCGGAGGGGGCTTGATTCCGAAACGATGCCATATGAATACGAATACTTACATTTCCATAGGGTTTGAGCTGGCGCCCAGGTTATCCAATAACTGTTCGATGCGCCGGCCTTCCTGCAATTCGTCGATCCACCGGGCTGGAATAGCCCTCATGCCGCAGTGGGCGCCGAGCACCATGCCCGCAAGCATCCCCCGGGCCGATGAATCACCGCCGGCCATGACGTTCTCAACCAGCGCTTTTTTAAAATCATTCTCATAGGCGCAGATCAGGTGGATGGTTCCGGGCAGGGCGGCTTGTACGCTGCAGTGCTGTCCGAATGCTGAAATAACCTCAGCGGTACCCTGATGGCGGCTGTCGATTCCCCGTCGGACAAGATCGGTCAGTTCGGGAGATCCCTTGCCGGTGGCCAGGATACTTTCAATGGATGCCACCGGGGATCGGCCGCTGAGCACCGCAACGGCCGCCTGGGCAAAAAAAGCGGCGCTTTCAATGACCAGCGCCTGGTTATGCGTGATGGCGGTCTGTTCACGTACGGCACGATCCAATGCGCCGACGTTGGCGTGAAGCGCAAAAACCACGGGGGCGATCCGTGCCGCCCCGGCCAAGTCGTCGGATGAGGACCCACTGTTCAGCAAGTCATTCTGGTCGGCCATTTTTTCAAGGGTGGTTTTGGTGGCCTTGTCGAAATAGCCCCCGTAACTCTGGAACAATGCCCGCCACTGCTTTGCAAAATGCTCGCCCGTAAAGCCGTCATTGGCTGCGACGGACTCCAGCAGCACCATGGTCTGGTCGCCGTAATGGGTAAAATCCCCGGCTATTTTCCCGGTATGATAGGATGCCAGAGGTGCCGCGTAATGGTCCAATACGCCGAACTTTTTAACGATCACATGGGTATTGTAGACCCAGTGGGCTCCCAGTGCCAGGGCGTCGCCGATAAAAGCCCCCATCACCATCGCTCTGAGTTTGTCTTTCATCGCTGGTCCTTTCATGCTGTGATATAAAGGTTATGATAATCATAAAAACCCTGTCTGCAAAATTCCTGTTTTCCGCCTCGGCCGGCCTTAAGAGGGGCCGTGGGGGCCTTCTATCGGATTTTGACTTTGCCCGCATGCCGGCGCGCCCATATCAACCAAAGCCCCAGGGCCACACTGAACCCCACGGGAAATCCGATGAAGGTGGCCCGGAACACCATGTCTTCCACCGAATACCCGGCCGGCGGCGCGGGCACCGTGTCGCGCATCAAGGCCACCACAAAAGAATAAAGCAGTCCGATACCGCCGTAGGCCAGGTTGTAGCATAGCCCCTTGAAGCTGAGTACGGTGGCCCGCTGTTCGGAGTCGGTCATATTGTTGAGATAATAACTGGACAGAAAGCTGGTTAAATACATGCCGGCAAACAAAATGAGGGCGGGCACAAGCCCCGCCACCGGCATAAAGGCGCTCATGCCGAAAAGGCCGCACAAGCTGATGGCCGCCAGAACCCCGAGGTTGAATCCCGGAGGCCGCTTATCCGCCAGCCGCTGGGCCAGGGAAGGCATAAACAGGCCCATCAGGGCCGTGCCGGCGCCGATGAGCCCGAAGGTGGCTTCCGGCAGCTGAATCAGCCGGTAATACTGGCTGGCCAGGGTGATGACCATCCGGGCGATGCTGTCAAACATCAGTCCGGCTGAAATAACCAGCAGCGCAAAGGGTGTGGCCGCGATCCAGCGGCCGGCACGCCATGTCAGTTTGAAGGCGGATTTCAATGCCGGCGGCTGATCGGCTTCCACAGTTTCGCGCTCCTGGAAGCGCAAGGTGATCGCCAGGGTGATCAGGGACATGGCCCAGGTCAGAAAGAGCGGGATCCGCAGGGTGATCCGGCGGTCAAAGGTGATGGCCAGATCCAGGGCATCGGCCACAGCCTGCATGAACCGCGGATCGTAGACGGCTGCCCCCAGCGCCATGGCGATGACAAAAGCCGCCGACTGGAGCCGCATCTGAAGGGACAGGACCCGGCCCCAGGCCGTTTCCAGTCCATGTTGTTTGAGGCTGTCGTAGGCCAGCGCCTCGTCTGCTCCGCTGGCGGCCGCTTCCGCTGTCCCCGAAAGGATGCGGTTAAGCAGAAAGAGCCCGAAGAGAAGCGGAGATCCGCCTCTGGGCGCGACGCATAACAGGCCGATTTCCACCACCATGATAACCCCCGTGGCCACCAGCAGCCGGCGACGGCCGATGATATCTGCCAAAGCGCCTGACGGGACTTCCAGAATGACGATGGTGGCGGCCCAGACAGCATTGAGCAAGGCAAACTGACTGATGGTCAATCCGAAATCGAGAAATAGAATGGTAAAGACCGGATAGTAAAAACGGGCGTTGAAAAAAATACGGAAAGCGATGAACAGCCTGACATTGCGCAATTCAAAGGGGGAATGCATTTTTTCGGCTTCAGGGCACATATCTCATAATCTTTCTTTTGCGGCAGGGGATGAAAGCAAAAAATATGGCATACATTGTGTCCATTTGAAAGCAAGTTAATCCGGGATCGGCCTGTTCAGGTGAAATGGTCCGCGCTTAACACGGCCTTGATGGCGTTCAGGACCGCACGAGCCCTGGCCGGACCTCCTCCGGAATTCCGGCAATATCCTTTGGCTGGATGACTGGGCCTGGCGATCCTTGTTCTTGAAAGGAACCGGGCCGCCATCGAGGCGGCCCGGTATAGCGGAGGAGAATGAGGATGCGTGAGACAAATGACGTCTCTATGGGCTTTTCGGTCCCCGGGAACGGGTCGACAAAGGTCCCATACACGGGTCGGATAATACCAGGCCAACCTTACACCAAGATGACCCCAAAATGATCAAATGGTCATCTTCGTAAAACCGGAAATTCCACTCTTTGCCGGTGCGGCCAACGTTTACGCAATGGTTGGAGTGGATCAATGGCCAGTCAGCAACTATTCTATCCCTCATTTGCCGTTTTCATCTGAATGGACACCACTTCTTTCTCTTGGAGCGGTTTTCTGTATTCGGTTTTCTGTGTAAGGCTTTTTTTGGGGCATGCCTCCACACAGATGCCGCAGAAAAGGCAGGAAAACAGGGCGCATTGCCATATTGCGTTTTTCTTGTCCACCGTGATGCAGGCCGACGGGCATTTTGCCGCACAAATGCCGCAAAAATTGCATTTTTCGACGTCGTTGACCAGCTCTCCACGGTTATTTTCATAGGATTCCCGCACTTCGAAAGGGTAAAGTCGGGTTGCTTTCTTTGTTACCAGATTTTTGAGAATGCTGGGGGTCAGTTTAAACATGGCCTTAAACCGTTACCTTTCCGTGCAGCTGATGCACGGGTCAATGGACATCACAATCACCGGAACATCGGATAGATACATTCCCGGAAGCAAGGTCAGCAGCGCGGGGAAATTTGCAAAGGTCGGGGTGCGGATACGCACCCGGTCCAGATATTTATCCCCGCTGGCCTTAATATAATAGAAGACTTCTCCCCGGGGTTGTTCCACCCGTGAAATGACTTCGCCTTCCGGTCTGCCCTTCACTTTTATGTTGATGTCACCCTTCGGGAGACGGCCCGCCGCTTGGCGGATCAGGTCGATGCTTTGCAGGGTTTCCCTGAAACGAACCCGGCAGCGGGACCAGCAGTCACCATCGGGTTCCGTTACCGGAGCAAAGTCCAAGTCTTTAAACGCTGCATACCCGAGTGTACGCATGTCCTGGGGCACACCGCTACCCCTTAATGCCGGCCCCACGGTGCCCATCTCTATGGCTTTTTCTGCGGACATTACGCCTTTACCCCGAGTCCGCTTTTTAACTGTATAGTCGTCAAACAGGGTGGATTCCAGGCTGCGGATCATTTTTCCCACATCTGTCAGTTCGGAAAGCATCCAGCGCACCTGTTCCGGTGTAAGATCCCGGCGCAGCCCACCAATGATATTCACGGAGACAATGACTCGGTTGCCGGTGGTGGCTTCGTTGATATTCATAATTTTTTCCCGGATTCGCCAGAACTGCATGAACAAACTTTCAAAACCGAAACTGTCCGCAAAGAGTCCAAGCCACAGCAGATGGCTGTGCATGCGGTGGAGCTCGGACCAGATCACCCGGAGATATTTCGCCCGCAGGGGGACTTCGACTTCCATCAGTTCTTCAATCCCCTGGGCAAAGCACATGGCGTGCAGCATAGAGCAGATGCCGCAGACCCGCTCCACCACCTGGACCATCTGGTGAAAATCCTTTATCTCAACCAGTTTCTCCAATCCCCGGTGGACAAACCCCAAGGCTGGAATTGCGCCGGTGATCACCTCGTCTTCCACCGTGAGGGTCAGGTGGATTGGCTCAGTTAGTACCGGGTGTTGAGGACCGAAGGGGATGATGGTTTGGCGCATAAAATGCCTCTTCATCCATTTGGTTTCTGAGCCAACACGCCATCACCGGCTGACGGGGCTGATTTGTCTGTCATAGTATACCGGCAAAGAGGCTCTTTTTTTATCCTTTTGTCTAGAAACAAGGTGTGTTTAAAATCAATGGGCAGGTTGGTAAAAGCGATATTAAACAGATCCTGAATTTCATTTTCTGCTAAAAAAGCAGACGGGTATATGTGGGAAATGCTCGGCACCCTGGCATCTTTGGATGCGGTCAGTCGCAGATGGGCCAGACGGTAGTCGCAGTCAAAATGGTAGAGAATGTAGACAGTGTCCGTATCCAGTTCCACGCATGATAGGGTAACGAACTTGTAGCCTGCAATTTTCATTTTTGCAGTCTCGTCCAGTACAGCTTCCAGTGGCACGGATAGAACATTTTCAATCATGGCGTTGCTCTCCTGATGCCTCGGGCATGCCGGCATTCGGCATTCGGCTTATTTTGTCGAATTTTTCCAGGGCCATGACTACACCGTCAATGATGGCTTCGGGTTTTGCCGGACAGCCTGGAACATAAACATCCACGGGGATGACCTTGTCAATGCCCCCGATCACGTTGTAAGCTTCCCGGAAAATGCCGCCGGTGAGCCCGCATGCGCCGATGGCCACAACCACCTTGGGAAACGGCATTTGTTCGTATAGATTTTCCAACACTTTTTTGTTCCGCAGGTTCACGGTACCGGTTGCCAGAAGAATATCGGCGTGCATGGGGTTGCCGACATTGATAATGCCGAATCGTTCAATATCATATACCGGCGTCAAGCAGGCCAGCACCTCAATGTCGCACCCGTTGCAGGAGCCACAGTCATAATGAAGCAGCCACGGCGAGTTTTTACGGCAGTGGGTCATAATTTTAGCCCTTAAATGATGGATACGCTTGGTGATCATTTTTCATCCCAGTATCAGCCAGAGTAGATTGATGGAAGACAAGGAAAGCCCCATGGCCCAGACGTAACTGAGCATCCATCGCCAGTTCATACGTGCGGTGGTATTGTCAATAAGCAATTCAATAAAGTAGGTGATGATAATCAGGCAGATAACACCGATCCAGCTGGTGCTCCAAAAAAGAGAGCAGAATCCGAGAATCAGTATCACGTCAAACCAGTGGCCGATTTCAATCAGCGCAAGAAACGGCCCTGAATAATCAGTGAGCACGCCTTTGACGATTTCCTGATGTCCGTGATGTGAGGTGGACAGATCAAAGGGTGACTTGCGGAGTTTGATGGTCAGGGCATACACCAGGACGACGAACAGAAAGGGGAGTTTGATGATCAGGGGCTGGCCCCATGTATACACGGAATGGATTTTAAAACTGCCGGTTTCAAGGTAGATTCCGGCAATCACCAGGATCAAAAGCGGTTCGAAGGACAGCATCTGCAAAAGTTCCCGGTGTGCACCCACCTGGCTGAACGGAGAGGTGGAGGAAAGGGCACCCATTACCACAAACACGGCGCCTGCGGCCTGGATGAAAATAATCAGAAGCAGATCGGACTGGAGGAAAAAGAGCACTACGGCAATAGCAGATGCCACAAGATAGGAATAGGCGCAAAACGCCTGCCACACATTGACCGCCATGGATTCCTTGCCGAAGAGTTTGATAACGTCGAAAAACGGCTGCAAGACCGGTGGACCGATACGTCCCTGCATGCGTGCAGTGATAATCCTGTCCATGCCGTTTATAAAGCCGCCCACAAGGGGGGCCACAAACAAGCCGACAATAACCGGTGTGATGATCTGGCTCACAGAGTACCTCCGACAAGCAGGGTGATCAATACCAGCGCGCCGAGATTGATCCATGCGGTCAGTTTGTCTTCCCCGAATATGGAAGCCAGGTAGTAATTTCGAGCCTCGGCAGTGACCATCTGTTCCATTGGGCCTTTGAACACCCTGGGTTCTCCTGTTTGAAGGCCGCTCAAATACGGCATGACGATCCGGCTTTTTCGGGCGCTGTTAACTGCTAGAATGGAAATGACAAACCCCACCCCCGCGAGGATGGCTAACGGGAGAACGGCAAAGACGCCAAATGCATTTCTCAAAATACCATAATCTGCTGTGTATGTGGCCGTGTAGTCGGTTGCCAGCGCCGGGACAATCAACCACCGGTAGATCCAGGGAGAAAGAATGCTAAACATGCCGATGCCGGCGCAAAGTGACAGCAACGATGCCCAGGTCAGCAAAGGCTGCCGTTCCATTTTAAATTTTCCGGCAAACGGGTCACTCATCAGAATTCCGGCCCATCGGGCCCAGTACATAACGGTCAGGGCGCTGCCCAGGGCAATCATGATGATCCCGATCAAAAAGCCGGCGGCCGCTTCCATGGCCATCCATTTTCCCAAAAGCATGCCAAAGGGCGGCATGATCATCGCAATCACTCCCACAACGGTGATCAGCGCGGTCATGGGCATTTGCGTATACAGCCCCCGCATGTCTTCGATATTCCGGCTTTCAATACGCTGTTCAATGGTGCCCACGCAGAGAAACAGCAGCGCCTTGGAAACCGCATGAAATATAATCAGAATTATGGCTGCAGTCAGGGCTTCCGGCGTGTTTAATCCGGTGCAGGCAAAAATCAACCCCAGATTGCTGATGGTGGAATAGGCCAGCACTTTTTTTCCGTTGGTCTGTCCCACCGCCAGTGCGGCCGCCGCCAGAAAAGTAAATCCACCGAAAATGGTTACACACTGCGTCAGAAAGACGCCTTTGATAGCAGGGGCAATGCGCAACGCCAGATAGACGCCCACTTTCACCATAGTGCTCGAATGCAGGAGTGCAGACACCGGAGCCGGAGCGACCATGGCGCCGAGCAGCCAACTCTGAAAGGGAAACTGGGCCGATTTTATAAAAGCGGCGATGAAGAGCAGCGCGATGGGCATCAGGATCAGATTTGTTTCACCGCTGGAATGAATAATAACCTGCAAATCGAGGGTTCCGGTACGGGAAAGAAGGGCAGCGGTGGAGATGATAAAAAATGCCCCTCCGAGGCTGTTCATCCAAAGGGCCCGGGCCGCATTTTTGACAGCTTTTTCGGTTTTGTCGTGACGGATGAGCAGAAAAGAACACAATGTGGTCAGCTCAAAGAAGAAATAAAAGAAAACCATATTGTTTGAAAGGACTGCACCGTTCATGGCGCCCAAAAATAACAGCATAACAAAGAAAAACACCGGCTGCCGAGAAACGAGGGTGTTTTGTTCTTCTTCATGCCTCTTCATGTAAGGGATTGCATATCCGCAGATAATGGATCCAACAATGCAGATAATGAGAACCATGACCAGGCTGAGAAAATCGCAGTAGAAATCAGGGCTGGGCACCACGGGCTGGGGCATGAAAAATTCGAGATATCCCAGCAAAACGATCTGAAATGCAGCCAGCACCAGGATGGCCACATTCCTGGTCCGGACACCAAAATACAGGATAATGAACAGCAGCAGAAAATCAGCGATTTTCAAAATTTCACGAAAATTGATCCCGAAAATTGATCCCAGTGAAAAAACAAACGGTACCTGCGTAGTTAGCAGCAGAGCGCATATCATGAGAATACCGCTGGAAATCAGGATGATGGCATGGCGGATGATGTGGTTTCGGATAAGGTAACAGGCCGCAGCAGCTAAAAAGGGAAGAAATATCAAGATAACGGGTAAAATTTTCATAGCCGTCGTTGACCCTTAAGTATAAGAAGGTATGTTCAGCTGGAAATAATCTCAGCATCAAATGTGCCGAACCGTAAAGTTATTTTAATACGCTGTATATACTGAAGATTTTCGATCTTGACAGGGAGTGTTGAAAACTGGAAGGTGAAATATGTGTCCGAATCTTTAACACGATAAAAAAAGCTTTTTCAAATGCACGGGCCCGAAGCAGAGTATCTTTGAAGCAGTTTGGCAACTGTGGGTTCCAGTGTATCTGATAATAATTGCAAATCCGGTTGTCTATATAGTTATCCCAATGTATCGTAACCAGATAGATAAAGTTATTTGGGCCAAGCCTATCTCGGTTTGGGTTACCTGCATCAGAAAAAAGGCAGAATAAAGCAAGCAAGGGAATGTTTCTCCAGTGCTCTGCGGGCTTTTAAACAATGCAAAGCTGATGCTTACCTGAAACAAGCAAATGGAGCGTTAGAAATCTTATATTCAAGGACTTTGCCAAATGAGAAGGATGCCTTCTGAAACCCTGTCCCCCTTAATCAGTACATTGTTTTTCTTGTTTGTATTGCTCCCGGTATTTTACTTCTGGATTCCATATGAGATTATTTCATCAAGGTATTTGTATTCGTTTGACATAGGCGTGCTGAGATATTTGGGAATATGCTTTATTGTTTTTGGGATTATTATTGATATCTTATGTTCAATTGGTTTTGTCGTTCAAGGTAAAGGATCACCGATACCATTTTCACCAACCAAAGAGCTGGTTGTGACAGGAATATACAGGTATGTTAGAAATCCGCTCTATATAGCCGGTTCATCTGTTCTGATAGGAGAGACCATACTGTTTCAGTCTTTTGGTCTCCTGATTTATTTCATTATTATGTTTGGAGTTTTTTACTTTCAAGCGCTTATGGAGGAAACACATTTAGAAAGCGAATTTGGTGAAGCATATAATCATTATCGAAAATCTGTGCCCGGATGGATTCCAAATTTAAGGCCATATAAGGATAAAACCAGAGATCAATTAAAAACCTGAATAACTCCAACACATCAATGTCGCATTGAACTTCTGATAACCTGTAATAACACACTCATAAGGGGCCTAAATTTTACTTCTGTCAGTGAGCACTGCCACAATATTTTGCGGTTCGCGCTGCGCGCGGGCCTGATCGTATAAATGGCAGAATTCCTCAATGCGTCACTCATCACTCGCAACTGACACTTGTGTGGATCATGTCAAAATACGGCAGTTTTAGTCGCGATTCTATTGAACATTTACTTCGAACGCCGGCAATACGGAGGCACGCTGCGAAATACCAACATCGTATTGATGAGCTGTTGGAAGAGTTCTCACCTGCCAAACCACTCAAGGTATGATAGCAAAAATGGCATTCGGGAGTATCTGATTGTGACCTGTCCTCGAGCTGCATTGTCGTGAAATATTTTGTCATTGGTGGGTATGGCAGTGGGTATAATAAAATTGCAAAAATAAAAAGGGTCCCAGATTTTCATCTAAGACCCTGATTTTATTTATGGTGATCCCAGGGGGATTCGAACCCCCGTTACCGCGTGAGAGACTGGAAACAATTCCTGTTTACAAAAACAACGAATAAATCGTGATAGAAAAACGCAACTTGCGCTGATCACACCCATACATTGGCACAAAACACCAATATCATAATATTGGCATGTATTGCTAAATTTCCGTTTTATAATGTATGCTTGCTATCAATCAGGCAGGCGGCGGAATTGTGAAAAGGGACAATTTTTTATCTCATACAAGCAGGTAAAAACGGGCCCCCTGCGATAGAATAGAACAAAAAAAGGCCGCGAAATGATTCGCAACCTTTTGATTTAATTGGTCGGAGCGAGAGGATTTGAACCTCCGACCCCTTGAACCCCATTCAAGTGCGCTACCAGACTGCGCTACGCTCCGACACAAACAACGTCTGATAGCACCATGGATACGCCGTGTCAAGGCAGGAGATATGTCCGAATGCAGTTATTTTCCCGAAAGGTGATCCGGCCCAGGCGGCTGAGCCGGGGAGATGCCATTGGCATTGTCGCACCCTCGAGCCCGTTTGAGAAAGCGCTTTTTGAACAAGGTATCCGCCGGATTCATGAATCGGGGTTCGCAACCCTTGCCGCTGATGATTTATTTCGGAGCAGCGGTTATCTGGCCGGGACGGACCAACAGCGTGCCGAACAATTCAATGCCATGGTGGCGGACCCGCGGGTGCAGGCGGTGATGTGTGCCCGGGGGGGGTTCGGGGCGTTGAGAATTCTGGATCGTCTGGATTTTGACGCTATCCGCAGCAATGCAAAGCCCATTGTCGGCTTCAGCGATATCACCGCCCTGCACCAGGCCGTTTTTTTCGCCTCCGGACTGGTGTCCTTCCATGGACCCACTGTGACCACACTGGCCCGCTCGGATGCAGCCACCGTCCGGGCCTGGCGCGATGCGCTGACGAACCCCGATCCGTTGACCATGGATTTGTCCGGCGCCGTTTTTTTAAAGCCGGGAACGGCACAGGGGCCCGTAAGGGGGGGCAATCTGGCCACCCTGTGCCACATGCTGGGCACCCCCTATCTCGATAGCTTCAAGGGGGCGTTGCTGCTGATCGAAGATACGGGCGAAGCGCTGTACCGCATCGATCGAATGCTGTCCCAGATGAAAATGGCCGGTTTTTTTGACGGAATTGCCGGGTTGTTGCTGGGAGAGTTTGCGCACTGCGGCCCCGCGTCAGACCTGTATGCCCTGGTCGCGGAGGTCTTCATCGATCGGGATATCCCCGTTGCAGCTGGACTGGAAATTGGGCACGGCAATTGCAACAGAACAATTCCCATGGGGGTTGACGCCCGGCTGGACAGCGGCAGCGGTTCCCTTGAATTTTTAACTTCCGCTTTCGAGGAGTAAGGTTTGCCGCCTTCCATGCGTCATGTCGATCATCTGATGCGCCAGGGGATCAGGGAGAGGATTTTCCCCGGAGGGGTGCTCAGGGTTGACCGTGGGGACCAGACGCTGTTCGATGAATCCTATGGGATTGCAAATTTATTCAGCCGACTGCCGATGTCCCCGGGTGTGTTCTTTGATCTGGCCTCGCTGACCAAGCCTCTGGCCACGGTTTTGGCGGTCATGGCCCTGATTGGCCGCGGGCGGCTCCATCTGGAACAGGCCTGCGGTGATTTGTGCCCCCGGCTGTCCGGTTCGGACAAGGCCGCGATAACCGTGCGGCAGTTGCTCAATCACAGCTCGGGACTTGCCCCCTGGCGGCCGTTCTTTATGGATCTGCGGCAGCTGTCGTTCAGCGGGCGCAAAAGGGCGCTGAGGGAAAGGTTGGCCCGGGAGCCCCTGATGTGGCCCCCCGGAAGCCGGTCCGAGTACAGTGATCTGGGCTATATGCTTCTTCAATGGATCGTGGAAGAAGCCTCCGGCATGACACTGGATGCCTTTGTCGCCGAAACGGTATATGGCCCCCTGGGGATCGCAGGGCTTTTTTTCAATCCGCAGGGGCGGGTGACCGGCGGAACCGAGGCATATGCAGCCACCCAGCTTTGTCCCTGGCGCAGCAGGCTGCTTGTGGGCAGCGTGGATGACGACAATGCATTCGTGATGGGCGGGGTCGGCGGTCATGCCGGACTTTTCGGCACGGCCCGGGCGGTGGCCAGCCTGCTGCACGCATTGCTGGCCGCAGACCAGGATGGAAAGGCAGGGGGCTGTTTTGATCCGTCGCTGGTCAAAACATTTCTTCATGCAGATCGGAATGAACGCTGGACCCTCGGTTTTGATACGCCGTCGCTGTGCGGGTCCAGTGCCGGAAGGTATTTTCCCGGGGACAGTGTGGGACACCTTGGGTTTACCGGCACCTCGTTCTGGGTGCACCGCCAAAAGCAGATTATCGTTGTATTGTTGACCAATCGCGTTCACCCCTGGCGGTTCAATCCGGGGATACAAAATTTTCGGCCGCGATTGCATGATGCCATTATGGAGGCGTTGTAGCCCGGAAGGCAGTGGTTGCTGCACGGGGTGCCTGCAGGTTGATTTTTGACGCAATTTCCATAATTTACTATTGAATAGTCCACCTGTTTTTGATAGCAGAAATAAGTTGCGTGCAGGTCGGCGCGCGTCTATAATGCGCTACAAATGACGGCGTACTGCCCGCTGCACAGAGCCTCCGTTCATCTTACAAATGAAGAGAAAGCGTCGCGATGAATTTTTTCATGGATAAAATTTTGGGTATTTTTTCAAGTGACCTGGCCATTGATTTAGGTACCGCCAATACCCTGGTTTATGTCAAGGGGAAGGGGATTGTGCTCAGTGAGCCGTCGGTTGTCGCCGTCCGTACGGACAACCGCGCCCGCAACCGGGTGCTGGCCGTGGGATCCGAAGCCAAGAACATGCTGGGCCGCACGCCCGGAAACATTGTGGCCATCCGGCCCATGCGTGACGGCGTGATCGCGGATTTTGAAGTGACCGAGGCCATGTTGCGACATTTTATACAAAAGGTCCACAATCGGCGATCCCTGGTCCGCCCGAGGGTCATCATCGCCGTGCCGTCGGGGATCACCCAGGTGGAAAAGCGTGCCGTGAAGGAATCGGCTGAATCCGCCGGCGCCAGGGAGGTTTTTCTGATCGAAGAGCCCATGGCGGCGGCCATCGGTGCCAATCTGCCCATTACCGAACCCACCTGCAACATGGTGGTGGATATCGGCGGCGGAACCACTGAGGTTGCGGTCATTTCGCTGGCCGGCATCGTTTACAGCCGTTCGCTGCGGGTGGCGGGCGATAAAATGGATGAGGCCATCATCCAGTACATCAAGCGCAAATACAATCTGCTCATCGGTGAACGGACCGCCGAGATCATCAAAACTACTGTGGGCAATGCCTATCCCGATCCGGACAAAGTCGAGACCATCGAGGTCAAGGGGCGCGATCTGGTTTCCGGGATCCCCAAGATACTGGCCATCGATTCGGAAGAGGTGCGGGTGGCCATTTCAGAGCAAATCGATGCCATCGTCGAAACCGTCAAGATTGCCTTGGAACAGACCCCGCCGGAGTTGGCTGCGGACATTGTCGATCGGGGTATTGTGCTGACCGGTGGCGGCGGGTTGCTGAAAAACCTGGATAAACTGTTGAGGGAAGAGAGCGGGCTGCCCATTACCGTTACGGACGATCCGCTGTCAACAGTTGCTTTGGGATCCGGTAAGGCGCTCGACAGTATCGAAATCCTCAAGCAAGTGGTGATTTACTGATCCCATGTTCTCAAAAAAAATGGCGATGGTGATCGGGCTCATCATCCTGATCACCATCAGCATCCTCAGCCTTTCCCTCAGCAGCCGCCAACCCTATCCTGCATATGGTCCCGGCCGTGTTGCCATCGCTCTGGTTGCGCCTTTTCAGAAAGCGATCGTCGGCACCACCCGCTTTTTCCGCGGCATCTGGGAGCACTATTTTTTTCTGGTGGCCGTGCGGGAAGACAATGATCGCCTGGCCGCAGAAAACCGCCAGCTCAGGGCCATGCAGCAGGAATACCGTGAAGCGTCCCTGATGAATGACCGTATGCGGGAATTGCTCGGGCTCGTGCAGAAAATCAAGCGTCCGGCGGTTGCCGCCCAGGTGGTGGGCAAGGATCCGTCACCCTGGTTCCAGACCGTTATGGCTGATAAAGGCATTGATGACGGGGTGGCCAAAGGCGATCCCGTGATCAACGCCCAGGGGATCGTGGGTATTGTGGTGGACGTTACCGCCCACTATGCCAAGGTGATGCTGATTACCGATCCCAACAGTGCTGTGGACGCAGTGGTCCAGCACAGCCGTGCACGCGGGATCGTAAAAGGCGGGGCAGCCGGCTATTGCGTCCTCGATTTCGTGTTGCGCAAACACCATGTGGCCGTTGGCGATGTGGTGGTGTCGTCCGGGATGGATCAAGTCTTTCCCAAAGGAATACCAATAGGCCGGGTGGCGACCATCGTCCGGCAGGAGGCCGGTATTTTCCAGGATGTCACCATGACACCGTCGGTGGATTTCGAGCGGCTGGAAGAGGTTTTGATCATTCCCCTGCAAAGAAAGGCTGAAATGCCATGACCGTTCTTTTTTATGTGTTGGTTTCCCTTTGCCTGGTCATTATCAAAACGACGCTGATTCCCGGTTTGCCCCTGTTTGAGAAATTTTATGATTTGCTCATTCCCATTGTCATTTACTTAAGTCTGTTTCGTCCCCTGCGTGAGGGTATTCCCCTGGTCCTTTTTTTCGGACTGATGATGGACAGCCTTTGCGGCGGGCCCGTGGGGCTGTATCTGGCGACATATATCTGGATTTTTGCCGGTATGCGGTGGGCCAGCCAGTTTTTGCGCACCGGCAATATGGTTTTGCTGACCCTTGCCGTTGCCATCGGCGTTTCATTTGAGTGCCTGGTTCTGCTGATTTATATGCTCTTGCTGGCGCCCTCGGCCATTCCACCTGAAGACACGGCTCGAACGGTAGTCCTTCAGATTGTTTGGGCGCTGTTAACCGGACCGGTGATATTGATCATTATCAGCGGGTCGCAAAAGCAGCTGGATGTCTGGAAAGAGAGGATATTCCCGGACTGGCTGGACATGAATCGGCAGTAGCCGGGGGCACAGCAGCCCCAAAGCACCGGGCCCGCGGAAATGGACCGGAGGCTTTGACAAGGCCGGCCGGGCCTTTGGTAAAATACGGATCATGAAGACATTTTTCGAAAATGCAGACAGCGAATGGTTCAATCAGCGCATTGCCGGTGTGATGCTGGTTGTGTTCCTCGCTTTTGCGGTTTTGATGATCCGCCTGCTGTATCTTCAGGTCGTCGAAGGAGAGGAGTACCGGCGCCTGTCGGAAATCAACAGCATTCGATTGCATGATATCGATGCACCCAGAGGACTTGTTTTTGACCGGCACAATCAAATGCTGGTGGACAATCGTCCGGCCTTTAACCTGTATATTATTCTGAAAGATGCCAAACCCCTGGATGAAACGCTGGAAAAGCTCAGCGGGTTGATGAAAGAAACAGCCGCAGAATTGAAGCAGCGCATTGATAAAGACAGAAAGCGCGGTGCGTATACGCCCATATTGCTGCGTGAGGATATCGGCCGGGATTTGCTGGCGACGATCGAGGTGCACAAGTTCGACTTGCCCGGTGTGGCGGTCAGTGTTTCACCTCGGCGGCACTACCTTTTCGAAACGAATGCCGCCCACCTGCTGGGCTATGTCGGCGAGATCAGCGCCGAGGAACTCGGTCGCGAGGTGTACGCCGGTCTCAAGGGGGGGGATTTTATCGGCAAGGTCGGCATTGAAAAGGCCTATGAAGATGTTTTGAGGGGAACACGCGGCGGCCAGCAGGTGGAAGTCAATGCCACGGGGCAGGTGGTCAGCGTGCTCAATACCGTGCCGGCAGTTGCCGGGCGCAATATTACCTTGACCATCGATCGGACGTTGCAGCTAACCGCGGAGCAATTGCTGGCAGGCCAGGTCGGGGCGGCAGTGGCCGTTGATCCCGGCAATGGGGAGGTCCTTGCCATGGTCAGCAGCCCGACATTCGATCCCAACTGGTTCGTTTCCGGGATGAGTCGTGAGCAGTGGCAATCCTTGATCGAAAATCCCTTTCGACCTTTGGAAAACAAGGCCATTCAGGCTGAATATCCGCCGGCGTCCACCTACAAAATCATCACGGCCATTGCGGGACTCGAAGAAGGGGTTATCGATGCCAACACCCATATGTTTTGTCCAGGGTATTACGCCTATGGAAATCGGGTCTATCGGTGCTGGAAGCATAGTGGTCACGGTGACGTTGATGTGGTCAAGGCGCTGGCCGAATCATGCGACGTCTTTTTTTACCAGGTTGGTGAAGCCCTGGGTGTTGACGTGCTTGCCCGCTACGCCAGTGCGTGGGGGCTGGGACGATTGGCCGGCATCAATCTGGACCGCGAGGCCAAGGGCCTGGTACCGACCAAAGCGTGGAAGCGAACGCGCATGGGTACATCCTGGCAGGGAGGGGAAACCCTTTCCGTGGCCATCGGGCAGGGCTTCAACCTGGTTACACCAATGCAGATGGCGGTTCTGGCGGCTACTGTGGGCAATGGCGGTCGGCTCTTCCGGCCCCGGCTGATCAAGCAGATCCAGCCTGCGCAAAACCGGGAGGGCGAGGACACGCCGGAACTCCCGGCGAATGAACCGCAAAAAATCCCCGTGAGTGCGCAAACCCTCGCACTGTTGAAAAAAGGCTTGTGGCAAGTGGTCAACCACCCCCGGGGAACAGCGTATCGAGCACGTCTGCCACAGCTCGAGTTTTCCGGCAAAACCGGTACCGCCCAGGTGGTGGGCCGCAGCGCCGTGGAAGGCCTCGACGATGATCAGATCAAACAGATGCATAAAGATCACGCCTGGTTCGTGGCCTATGCACCATCGGAAGCCCCCCGGATTGCCGTGGCTGTACTCATCGAGCATGGCGAACATGGCTCCAGTGCTGCTGCACCGGTGGCCAGCAAAATAATCGAGGCATATCTCGGCACGGGGGCTGGTGACGACCTGTCCATGCTCACACCATCCGAATCCACGGTTCCCATCGGAAAGGAGACGGGACCTCAATGATCGACCGGCGATTAATTGAATATTTTGACTGGTGGATGCTGTGTTTGACGGTTATCGTTGGGTCATTGGGCCTTGTGGCCCTTTATAGCGCGGTGCACGCCGGGGGGGAAGTGAGCCAGTCGGCGATATTCACCAAACAACTGGTCTGGTATGGCATCGGTTTTTCCATTATGATCATGGCATTCTTGTTTAATTACAAGAGCTACGAGCGCTGGGCCTATTTGATCTATTTTGGTTGCATTGCCATGCTGGTCGCGGTTCTGTTTTTTGGCAAGTATGTCGGCGGCTCCAGACGCTGGCTGGCCGTAGGTCCTTTTTCGATTCAGCCTTCAGAGATGGTCAAACTGGCGGTTATCATCGTGCTGGCCAAGTACTATGCACGTGTGTCCACGACAAAGGGCGTTAATTTCAAAGAGCTGGTCACCCCCTTTGTATTGACGGCGATCCCGTTTATCCTGATTGTGCGTCAGCCCGACCTGGGAACGGCCATGGTTGTAGCGCTGATTGCCGGGTCTATCACCCTTTATGTCAAGATAGAGCGCAAAACGCTGATTTGCCTGATAGCCAGTTGTGCACTTGCCGTGCCCGTGGTCTGGCTGGGGCTCAAGGGATATCAGAAACAGCGGATATTGACATTTCTCGACCCGGATCGCGACCCTCTTGGCGCAGGTTACCATATTATTCAATCCAAAATTGCCATCGGTTCGGGCATGCTTGCCGGTAAAGGGTTTCTAAAGGGCACCCAGAACGCCCTGGATTTTCTGCCTGAGCAGCATACTGATTTTATTTTCTCGGTATTGGCCGAAGAGTGGGGCCTGTTGGGTTCCATGGCTGTCCTGGTGGGGTTCCTGCTGCTGACCACCTGGGGGCTCCAGATTGCCCTGCGCAGCAGGGATGCTTTCGGGACGATTCTGGCGATGGGGGTTACCGCCATGATCGCCTGGCAGGTCGTCATCAATATCGGCATGGTGATGGGATTGATGCCGGTGGTCGGCGTCACCCTGCCGTTTATCAGTTACGGCGGCTCATCGATTATCACCATGATGGCCGGAATGGGGCTTCTGCTCAATGTGAGCATGAGACGCTTTCTTTTCGAAAAATAAGCTGCCGAGGAACCATTGCCATTGAAACTACCGGCCATGAAAGCCGGCAATCGAGCCGGCCTATGTCGGAAACCCCATCGGCGGTCGGACTTAAACGGATGAGATGGAAGCCAAAGCGCACCAACCTGGCGGGAGGAAACATGAGCAAAAAAAATAAAATAAAACTTGCGGCGGATCCCGGGACTATTTCGACATTGCTCGGATTGGACACAAAGATCGAGGGCACCTTTTCATTTAACGAGACCATTCGTGTCGACGGCAGGATCAAGGGGCATCTGGTCAGCGAAAAAGGAACGGTTATCATCGGCGAAAATGCGACCATCGATGCCGATGTCCGTGTTGGCATCGCCATCATTCGCGGAACGGTCAATGGGCGCGTGGAAGCTTCGGACCGTATCGAGATTTATGCCCCGGCAAAAGTGAGCGGTGATATTTGCGCCCCAATCGTTACCATCGACACCGGTGTCGTATTCAACGGGAATTGCCAGATGCAGCCGATTCCGGACCGTTCCAATGGGCCATCGGGGCCATCGGCGGCCACAGCCCAAAAGGATGATTCCATACCGAAAAAGTTTTAAAAAACCTTTGACATCCAGCGTCTCCTGGTGATATACCGGCACCTTGGCTTTTCCCCAAGCAATATAATTTTAAAGATATTTTTGATATTTCAACATCAAGCTCGAAGCCGTGACGGAGGCGCCTTTATGGTTGACATTAACTGGACCGTACTACCGCAGATCGCCAATTTTCTCATCCTCATTTTTATCCTTAATATCATCGTTTACAAACCCATTCGTAAAATTTTGTTGGAGCGCAAATCCAAGATTCAGGGTCTGACAGAAGGCATTGAGTCCGCCGACCAGCAGGCCCAGGACAAGGATAAATCGTTCAGCGCCGGCCTTCGCGAGGCCCGGGTCAAGGGCAAACAGGAAAAGGACGCCCTCATGCAGGCCGCCAGCGATGAGGAGAAGCAGATTTTAAGCCGGATCAATGACAAGGCCAGAGAGGATCTGGCCGCGGTCAAAGCCAAAATCGTGAAGGATACCGCTGTTGTTAAAGCAGCATTGGAAAAGGACGTGGATGCTTTTGCCGATGCTATTTCGCAGAAAATATTGGGGAGGGCGGCTTAATGAAAATTCCTGGACTTTGCGGGAAGCACAAAATGAAATCCAAGTGGGCCATGATTGCGGTTGTGGCATTTGTGCTGCTGATCGGCCTGGTGCCGGCATATGGCTCCGGCGGCGGGGATGAGCATGGCGGCGGAGATGAGCATGGTGGCGCCGCGCACGGTGCCATGAGCAAACCCTGGCAGGTCACCGACACAGCCAAAGTGCTGAATTTTTCGGTCCTGGCGATCGGTCTTTTTCTTATTCTGCGTAAACCGGTTTCCCAGGCACTGAACAATCGCATCAAGGGGATCAAGGAAGAGTTGGAAGACCTGGAGGGGCGCAAAGCGACGGTCGAAAAGCAGCTGGCCGAGTACGATGCCAAGCTGGCCACGCTCGACAAGGAGGCCGAAACAGTCATCGCCGAATACATTCGCCAGGGCGAAGAGGCCAAAGCGCGGATCTTGCAGGAAGCTGAGGCTTCAGCTGAAAAGCTGAAAGAACAAGCCCACAAAAATATTGACCACGAATTCAAGCAAGCCAAACAGGATCTGCAAGCTGAAATCGTTGAAAAGGCGCTGGTTAAAGCGGAGCAGTTAATCAAGGACAAAATCTCTGAAGATGACCAGAATCGTCTTGTGGATGAATATTTAGCGAAGGTGGTGGCATAGTGAAAAATTTTGCAATTGCGCGGCGTTATGCCAAGGCACTTTTACTCATTGCCAAAGAGGACGGACAGACCGAGCAGTACCGCGAGGAGTTGCAGGGGGTGGCCACGATAATGGCTGAACAGAAGCAGTTGGCCGACACCATCGCCAATCCTCTGTACAATTTGGAAGAGCGGCAAAAAATTTTTCAAACGGTCATTGAAAGATTGAAGCTGTCCAAAGTGATGTCCTCTTTTTTGATGCTGCTGTTCGATAAGGGGCGCGTTTCCTTTATCATCAGCATAAACGATTTTTTCCAGATGCTGGCCGACGAACTCAAGGGAGTGGCCACGGCAAGTGTGATTTCAGCAAGTGAGCTTTCTGCTGACGCGCTGGAGAAAATCCGTTCCGCCCTGTCGAAAAAGACGGGCAAGGAGATCGTCCTGGACGTCCGGCAGGACCCTGGGCTGATCGGGGGGATCGTCACCAGAATCGGCGACCTCATCTTGGATGGAAGCATTAAAACACAATTACTCAATATGAGAGAAACTTTAAAAAGGGGTGAGAGTGCATAATGGAACTTAGAGCCGAAGAAATCAGTCAGATTATCAAAGAGCAGATTACCGATTATGACAAAAAGGTCGAACTGAGTGAAACCGGCGTTGTCCTGTCCGTTGGTGATGGCATTGCCCGCATTTACGGGTTGGAAAAAGCCATGGCCATGGAGTTGGTTGAGTTCCCCGGCGGAATTCTGGGGCTTGTGCTTAACCTCGAAGAGGACAATGTGGGTGTGGCCTTGATGGGCGAAGATACTACCATCAAAGAGGGGGACATCGTCAAACGGACCGGCCGTATTGCGGAGGTTCCTGTGGGCGAGGCCGTACTTGGCCGTGTCGTCGACGCCACCGGCGCTCCCCTGGACGGCAAAGGCCCCATCGACCAGACCAACACCCGCCGCGTGGAAATGGTGGCGCCGGGCGTTATCGCCCGCAAGAGCGTGCACGAGCCGTGCTACACCGGTCTCAAGGCCGTTGACGCCATGACGCCTGTCGGCCGCGGTCAGCGCGAACTGATTATCGGCGACCGCCAGATCGGTAAAACGGCCGTTGCCATCGACGCCATTCTGGCCCAGAAGGACACCGACATTTTCTGCATCTACGTCGCCTGCGGCCAGAAAAAATCCACCGTTGCCCAGGTTCATGCCGTTCTGGAAAAACACGGTGCCATGGAATATACCACCATCGTCGCCGCTTGTGCCAGCGATCCGGCCACCCAGCAGTTTGTCGCCCCGTACGCCGGGTGTGCCATGGGTGAGTACTTCCGCGACAAGGGCCAGCATGCCCTGATCATTTACGACGATTTGTCCAAGCAGGCCGCCGCTTACCGTCAGGTCTCCCTGCTGCTCAGACGTCCGCCGGGACGTGAGGCATACCCGGGCGACATTTTTTACAACCACAGCCGCCTGTTGGAACGCTCGGCCAAAGTGTCCGATGAACTGGGTGCCGGTTCTCTGACCGCTCTGCCCATTATCGAAACCCAGGCCGGCGACGTCTCCGCTTACATCCCCACCAACGTGATTTCCATTACCGACGGCCAGATCTACCTGGAGCCGGGCATGTTTTTCGCCGGTGTCCGCCCGGCCATCAACGTTGGTCTTTCGGTTTCCCGTGTGGGCGGCGCCGCCCAGGTCAAGGCCATGAAACAAGTGGCCGGTACCCTGCGCCTGGACATGGCCCAGTTCCGCGAGTTGGAGGCGTTCGCGGCCTTCGGCAGCGATCTGGACAAGTCGACCCAGCGGCAGCTGACCCGCGGCCAGCGACTGGTGGAGATCCTCAAACAGCCCCAGTACAAGCCGCTTTCCATGGCCCAGCAGGTGACGATTCTGTATGCCGGAACCCGTGGTTTTCTGGATGAGCTGCCCACTGACGTGGTTGCCAAATATGAAGCCGGCCTCTTTCCCTTTGTCGAAGAACGTTATCCCAAGGTTTTCGAATCACTGATCGAAAAGGAAGCCATTGACGACGATCTTGACAATTTGATGAAAGAAGCGCTGACCGCTTATGGCGAGGAGTTCAAAGATACCATTTAGTGCGCAATCCAGTATAAACCACTAGAAGATAAGGGCTATCTGTATGCCACAGCTAAAAGAAGTACTTCTGAAAATACACGGTATCAAAAAGACCAAGCAGATCACCAAGGCAATGAACATGGTGGCGGCTTCCCGTCTGCGTGGCGCCCAATCCGGAATGGAGGCTTTCCGGCCGTATGCGGCCAAATTTGCCGAAGTGCTGGGCAGCCTGGCGGAAAACGCCGGCGATGAGGCGAGTCCCCTGCTGGTTCCGCGGGAGACGCCCAAGAAGGTCAATATCGTGATGACCACATCCGATCGCGGTCTGTGCGGCGGCTTTAACATCAACTTGATTGACAAAGCCAAAAAACTGGCCCAGGAGAAGGCTGATCAGGGTATGGAAGTGAGCTTCACCTGTTTCGGAAAAAAGGGCCGGGACTGGGCCCGCAAGGGAGGACGAACCATTGTCGCCGAGCACATTGGTGTGGTGGGTTCATCCTTCGGATTCAACGTTGCGGTGAAGGCCGGACGGGACCTGGTGAGCGGCTACCTGGATCAGGAGTACGACGAGGTTTATGTCGTCTACTCTGAATTCATCGGGATGGCCAGGCAGGTGCCCGTAGCCAAACAGCTCCTGCCCATTCCGCCCATCGAAAAGGTCGAAGAGGAATCCGATGCCAATGCGCCTTACCTGGCGGAACACATCTGCGAGCCTTCGACCGACGAGTTGCTGGGCGTTTTGTTGCCCAAGAGCATCGATGTCAAGATTTTCAGCGCTTTGTTGGAAACATCCACCAGTGAGCACGCTGCCCGAATGCTGGCCATGGACAATGCCACCAAGGCCTGCAACGATATGCTGGAAAGTCTGCAGCTGCTATACAACAAAGCCCGGCAGGCAGCCATTACCGCTGACTTAATGGATATTGTGGGCGGCGCCGAAGCCCTCAAAGGATAAGTAAAACCGATCGGTTTAAAATTTACAGGAGGTCTTTAGATGGGAGAGAACATTGGTAAAATCACGCAGGTTTTGGGGCCTGTCGTAGACGTTGAGTTCGAGCAGGGCAAACTGCCGACCATTCTTACGGCGCTGACCATTTCCAACCCGGCCATCAACGACGACGAGGGCAACCTTGTCGTGGAAGTCGCCCAGCATCTGGGTGACAATGTGGTGCGTACCATTGCCATGGACGTTACCGACGGTCTCGTTCGCGGTATGCCGGTCAAGGATACGGGAAGCCCGATCATGATGCCCGTTGGTGAAGCCAGTCTGGGACGCGTGCTCAATGTTGTGGGTCGCCCGGTGGATGGCCTTGGCCCTGTCAGCCATGACAAGATGATGCCGATTCACCGCCTGGCGCCCAAATTTACCGAACAGGACGTTGAAGTGAACGTACTGGAAACCGGTGTAAAAGTCATCGATTTGCTGGTGCCCTTTCCCCGCGGTGGCAAGATGGGCATGTTCGGCGGCGCCGGCGTGGGTAAAACCGTTATCATGATGGAAATGGTGCATAATATCGCCATGCAGCATGGTGGTATCTCCGTTTTCGCCGGGGTGGGTGAACGAACCCGTGAGGGCAACGACCTGTACCATGAAATGAAAGAGTCCGGCGTTTTGCCCAAGGCTGCCCTGATTTACGGTCAGATGACCGAGCCGCCGGGGGCCCGTGCCCGCGTTGCCCTGTCCGCGTTGACCTGCGCCGAATATTTCCGTGATATTGAGGGCCAGGACGTGTTGATCTTCATCGACAATATTTTCCGTTTCACCCAGGCCGGTTCTGAAGTATCCGCCTTGCTGGGACGCATGCCTTCCGCCGTTGGTTACCAACCGACCCTGGCTGTTGACCTGGGTGGCCTGCAGGAACGTATCACCTCCACCGACAAAGGATCCATTACCGCCGTTCAATGCGTTTACGTACCTGCGGACGACTTGACCGACCCGGCCCCGGCCACCACCTTTGCCCATCTGGACGGTACTGTGGTGCTGTCCCGTCAGATTGCCGAGTTGGGCATCTATCCTGCTGTGGACCCCCTGGACTCCACCTCGCGTATCCTCGATGCGGCATACATTGGCGAGGAGCACTATTCGACGTCTCGCCAGGTTCAGGTGATGCTGCAGAAGTACAAGGAATTACAGGATATTATCGCCATTTTGGGTGTTGAAGAACTCTCCGATGAAGACAAGATCACCGTTTCCCGCGCCCGTAAAATCCAGCGTTTCCTCTCCCAGCCGTTTCATGTGGCTGAGGTGTTCACCGGATTTCCGGGGAAATATGTTAAAATCGAAGATACGGTCCGCGCCTTTAAAGAAATTTGTGAAGGTAAACACGACGATATCCCCGAGCAGGCCTTTTATATGAAGGGCGGCATTGAGGAGGTGGTCGAGGCTGCGAAAGCAATGGCGGCTGCAGACGCATAACAGAATGAGGAAGGGAAATGGCTGAAAATATTCGTTTAGAAGTCGTTACACCGGAAAGCTCTGTGGTCAGTGACGAGGCAGCCATTGTTATGGCGCCTGGAGAACTTGGTGAATTCGGTGTCTTGGCCGGACACACCCCGTTCATGACCAGCCTGAAGGTCGGAACACTGCGCTACGAGGATGCCAGCGGAAAAGAACGGTTTGTTTTTATCAGCGGCGGATTTGCAGAGGCCCTTCCGGATCGGGTAACCGTGCTGGCCGATTCCGCCGAACGGCGAAAAGACATCGATATTGAACGTGCCAAAAAGGCACTGGCGCGTGCCGAGGATCGTTTGGCCAAATCGGGTGTCGAAGATGTTGATTTTGTCCGTGCCCATGCGGCCCTTATTCGGGCCATTAACCGTGTTCGACTGGCGGAGACCAAGCACATTTAGTTCATCATCAAATCTATCTTATACAGGTGATGAAGGGGCGGCTCGAATGGGCTGCCCTTTCTTTTTCGGCCCGGGTCCTTGTCTTGAGCAAGTGACCTCGGCCATTAACTCTCTATAAATACAATTAAAATATTAGCTGGCGAAAAATCTTGACTTGGCCGGTTGCCAAAGATTATATAGTCATGCGATAATGAGGTCTATGGTGGACACAGAAACTGTACTCAATCAATTTAATGAGCTTGAAAAACGTTTAGACTATTTGATCGAGACCTGCAAGCGTCTTGAGGCTGAAAATGCCCGACTGGTTCAGGAGAAACAGATCCTGTCCGATCAGCTCCAGGAAAAAACTGTGGCCGAGAGGCAGCACAACGAGTTGAAGGACTTGGTTAAATCAAGAATTGACAGTCTGATGGGCAGACTTGATGAGATATCGGAGGAGTAGCCGGGGATTCGCCAACTTAAGCGTAAAAGGGATATATTGTTTCATTGGACCAAACAGTAACCATTGATGTGCTTGGACAGCCATTTACATTTAAAACCGATTCTGATGTTTTGGAAGCCAAGGCCGTTGCCGATTTTGTGGCCAGAAGTGTTGTTAATGTTCAGACACAATGCGGCGGTCAGATGCCCACCCCGGACAAGCGTGCCATATTGATTCTGGCCGCTCTAAATATAGCCAGTGAGCTTTTTGACCTGAAGAACAAGCACCAGGTATTGTTGGAAAATATTAACCAACGCAGTGCAAATTTACTGAATGCCCTTGAAGCGCAAGTTCAAATGAAAGACGCCAGGCCAACCAATGGTGCGCCCATTGGCGGTAGTGCCGGCGCCTGAGGCGAATTGAATATTGGTGATGCCAGATGATGTGCCGAACGGCACTGGTGTCGAATAAAATGGTGCTACCCCTGCCATGCTCGTGATTGGAAGAAGTGCTTTGACCCAACACTTTTAGAAAGGGGGCCGGTCCTGGTTTCGGTGAGCAGGTTCTGCATGTACAGAAAAGCCTAAAGAGACCACAAGGCGCCCACCTATGTTTATGGATCAAAGACCTGCCGACACGGCAATTTGGTGGGGGTTCACCTAACTCCGTTACATACCCAGCCAACCTTTGCAGTTGATTCTGCAATTTCATATCTCATCCTGTCCGCCGAAATGGAAATCCCGGTAATCGCGTTCCGTTGGTATTCAGGGAACAACTGGTAAAAATCGTTATAGAAACAGCTGGTTTTTAGGGCTTCGAACGTGTGCACAATCAGGCGAAGTGTTCGGTATGGCCGGGCAATAGTCTGTATTTTATATATTAATTGGAATTGTTCATAGGGAGGCACGATGAATGAATATATGTTCGGTCTAATAGGTTTAGCAATCGGTTTTGGACTGACATTCATATTGAAGGGGATATTGGATCGACAGAAACACAATGCGGCCAATTTTAAAGCAGAGCAGATCATTAATGATGCGAGAATCCGGGCCGATGCACTGGTCAAGGAGGCAAGCCTTGAGGCCAAGGATCGGCTGATCAAAATGAAAGGCGAATTTGACGCAGAGACCAAAGAGACCCGTTCAGAGCTGAAACGTCAGGAAAGCCGGATTTTCAAAAAGGAAGAAAATATTGATCGCAAGATAGAGCAGCAGGAACAGCGGGAAATTGAGCTGGGTCAACAGGAAAAAGAACTGCAGCAACGTTCGGAAAAAATTGCCCTGCAAGAGAGTGAATATGAAGCCCTGGTCAGTGAGCAGAAACAACAACTTGAGCGGATTTCCACCCTGACGGCCGAACAGGCCAAAGAGCTGCTTTTGCGTGCCATGGAAAATGAGGCCCGTTATGACGGCGCAAAACTGATCAAGCGGATCGAAAACGAGGCTAAAGAGGAGGCCGACAAAAAAGCCAAGAAAATTCTGGCGACCGCTATCCAGCGCTATGCCGCCGACTATGTCGCTGAAAGAACCGTATCGGTTGTCCAATTGCCCAGCGATGAGATGAAGGGGCGTATCATCGGGCGGGAGGGGCGTAACATCCGGGCCTTGGAATCCGCCACCGGGATTGACCTGATTATCGATGATACGCCGGAAGCCGTTATTCTTTCCGGTTTCAATCCGGTGAGACGGGAAATTGCCCGCCTTTCCCTGATGAAACTCATCGCCGACGGCAGGATCCATCCAGCCCGGATCGAAGATGTGGTTCAGAAAGTCACCCAGGAGGTGGATACCGTCATCAAAGAAGCCGGCGAGCAAGCGGCTTTCGATCTCGGGGTTCATGGCATTCACGCTGAATTGATCAAAACCATCGGGCGCCTGAAGTACCGCACAAGTTACACGCAGAATGTTCTTCAACATTCCATTGAGGTGGGTTTTTTGGCGGGTGTCATGGCGGCCGAGTTGGGACTGAAAGAGAAACTGGCGCGACGTATGGGGCTCCTGCACGATATCGGCAAGGCGATCGATCATGAGGTCGAGGGGCCGCATGCACTGATCGGCTCCAAGCTGGCCAAGAAATTCGGAGAATCCCCCCAGGTGGTCAATGCCATTGCCGCACATCATGAGGATACGCCGCCGGTTACGGTATACGATGTGCTGGTGCAGGCCGCCGACGGACTTTCGGGTGCCCGGCCGGGAGCCCGCAAAGAGCTGCTTGAAAACTATGTCAAGCGGCTTGAGGATCTGGAAAGCATCGCCAATTCATTCCGCGGCGTGGACAGCGCTTACGCTATCCAGGCCGGAAGGGAGTTGCGGGTTATCGTGGAGAGCGGAAAGGTAACCGATGAGGAGGCCATACTGGTCAGTCGGGATATTGTTAAAAAGATCGAGGAGGGACTGACCTTTCCGGGGCAGATTAAAGTGACGGTCATCCGGGAGACCCGGGCCGTGGAGTACGCCAATAAATAAAAGGTAAAACTAGAAAACTAGGGACGGGGATGAAATTATGCGTTTCTTATAAGAAACGCATAATTTCATCCCCGTCCATAGTTCCTTCTGCAAAAAAAGCAAGGAAAGGCTGATTGCGACATGCCAAACGTAATTGAAATTCTGAAAGAGCGCGGGTTTATTGAACAGATGACTCATGGTGACGAGCTGATCGATCA
>CAXXYD010000004.1:0-187500 GCA_963675565.2 Desulfosarcinaceae bacterium | reverse complement strand
GGTGAAAAACCCGCTCGCCGTAAGCCCAAGGATTCCTGAGTAAAGTTAATCTGCTCAGGGTTAGTCGATCCCTAAGCCGAGGCCGAAAGGCGTAGGCGATGGCAAACAGGTTAATATTCCTGTACCACCAGTTCATCGTTTGAGTGATGGGGGGACGCAGAAGGGTAGGTCAGCCGCCTGTTGGATGGCGGTTTAAGCGTGTAGGCTGAAAGAGCAGGCAAATCCGCTCTTTCTTTTAAGGCTGAGACGTGATGACGAGAGACTTTGTCTCATAAAGTGATTGATCCCATGCTGCCAAGAAAAGCCTCTAGCGAGATGAAATGGTGATCGTACCGTAAACCGACACAGGTAGGCTGGGAGAGTATCCCAAGGCGCTTGAGAGAACCCTGGTTAAGGAACTCGGCAAAATGACACCGTAACTTCGGGATAAGGTGTGCCACCGTTAAGTGAAGCGTTTTACATGCGGAGCTGAAGGTGGTCTCAGAGAAATGGCGGTAGCGACTGTTTACTAAAAACATAGGACTCTGCTAAGTCGCAAGACGATGTATAGGGTCTGACGCCTGCCCGGTGCTGGAAGGTTAAGGGGAGATGTTAGTTTTCGGACGAAGCATTGAACCGAAGCCCCAGTAAACGGCGGCCGTAACTATAACGGTCCTAAGGTAGCGAAATTCCTTGTCGGGTAAGTTCCGACCTGCACGAATGGCGTAACGACTTCCGCACTGTCTCAACCAGGGACTCAGTGAAATTGTATTGGCGGTGAAGATGCCGTCTACCCGCGAAAAGACGGAAAGACCCCGGCACCTTTACTACAGCTTGACATTGAATTTAGGAATAGTATGTGTAGGATAGGTGGGAGGCTTTGAAACCGGAACGCCAGTTTCGGTGGAGCCACCCTTGAAATACCACCCTTGCTATTTTTGAGTTCTAACTTCGACCCGTTATCCGGGCGAAGGACAGTGTCTGGTGGGTAGTTTGACTGGGGCGGTCGCCTCCCAAAGAGTAACGGAGGCGCGCGAAGGTTCCCTCAGGCTGATTGGAAACCAGCCGTGGAGTGTAAAGGCATAAGGGAGCTTGACTGCGAGAGAGACATTTCGAGCAGGTACGAAAGTAGGTCTTAGTGATCCGGCGGTCCCGAATGGAAGGGCCGTCGCTCATCGGATAAAAGGTACGCCGGGGATAACAGGCTGATCGCCCCCAAGAGTTCACATCGACGGGGCGGTTTGGCACCTCGATGTCGGCTCATCACATCCTGGGGCTGAAGCAGGTCCCAAGGGTTTGGCTGTTCGCCAATTAAAGTGGTACGTGAGCTGGGTTTAAAACGTCGTGAGACAGTTTGGTCCCTATCTTTCGTGGGCGTAGGATATTTGAGGGGATCTGTCCCTAGTACGAGAGGACCGGGATGGACGAACCAATGGTGTTCCAGTTGTCGCGCCAGCGGCATTGCTGGGTAGCTAAGTTCGGAAAGGATAACCGCTGAAAGCATCTAAGCGGGAAGCCCACCCCAAGACTAGATATCCCGCAACATATGTTGCCTGAAGACTCCTTGAAGACTACAAGGTTGATAGGCCGGGTGTGTACGCACAGTAATGTGTTTAGCTTACCGGTACTAATAAGTCGTGAGGCTTGGCCACAAAACAATCGACATAAGTCCGTTATAAGATGTTTGTAAATCAGATTCAGATTGAATCGAAACAAGTTCTCAAGTTTTCGGTGGCAATGGCGAAGGGGAGACACCCGTTCCCATCCCGAACACGGAAGTTAAGCCCTTCCGCGCCGATGGTACTGCACGGGCAGCTGTGTGGGAGAGTAGGTCGCCGCCGAAAAATCTTCAAACCCGGAATCGCATAGCGATTCCGGGTTTTTTATTGGTGGGGGGCAAAAGGGGACGTATATCAGGTTATAAGTTAATCTGTGATTAACTTATAACCTGATATACGTCCCCTTTTCTGTCGGATTGCGTTAAGAATGTGAATGTGTTATGGTTACAGTGTGTTATATGATTTGATGAGATTATTGAAAAGGGGCTGAAGTGACTGCCAGGGGGCTGAAATCCAAAATCGCAATTAACGTTGCGATATTGTTGCTTCTATCGGCTTTAATAACCGATATCCTCATTGTCGTTGTCATTCAAAATATCATGACCCGCGATGAAATTGCGCAGAGCCGGGATACCCTTGAGCGTTTGGGGGGGCTCTATTTTTCTGCCATTTCAAACTATGGGGGCGAGCCGGCCGCCGGACTTCGCCCGGAACTCATATTTGGGCAGTTCACTTCGATGTTTTCTGCAATCGGTATATGGGATAAGAGCGGCAGCAGCCTCTATCATGCTCAAGCGGCGCACCCTTTGTCGCTGGCACCCGCCCGAATCAGAGATATTCTGGAAAACAAAAAGCCGGTATCGGATGAACTTGGCCGCACATGGTCGGTTTTCTGGTGGCATTCCAGCGCCATATCAATCGCCGTACCGGTTCTGGTTGACGGGGAACCGGCGGGGGTGGTGGCCGCCATTGTGCCATTGAATCCTATTTTCGACCAGTTGCGCGGCTACCACCAGGCGATTTTTTTATATATCATCATCAATACCTGCATACTGACCCTAGTCGGTCTGTATAGAATTTTCCGATTGTACTTGAAACCCATCGACCGAATCGTAAAACAGGCTGATGATTTTAATGAAAACGAGGACCCCTTTTTTGCTTTTCGGCAGGAGGACAATGAGCTTAACCGCCTTTCCTTGTCGCTGAACCGAATGCTGACAAGAATTTCTTCCGATAAGAATAAGCTGCAGAAAACCGTTTCTTCTCTTGAAACGGCCAATCGGGAGCTTCAGGTGGCCCAGAAGGAAATCATTCGTGCAGAAAAGCTGGCATCCGTCGGCCGGCTGGCTGCCGGCATCGCTCACGAGATCGGGAATCCGATAGGTATTGTTCTGGGTTATCTGGATCTGCTGAAGCAAAAAGATCTGGACGATGCGGACAAGACTGATTTTCTACAGCGCACCGAGGCTGAAGTGCAGCGCATCAATTCCATCATTCGACAGCTGCTGGATCTTGCCCGGGCCAAAGAAATCGAGCATCAGCCGGTTGCTTTGCATTCCGTTATTCAAGACATCGCCCAGGTTATGCGTGTGCAGCCGCTGATGGCCGATATCCAGATGAAATTCGATTTGAAGGCTGAGTCGGACATAGTGCTGGGTAACGAGGATCAACTTCGGCAGATCTTTTTGAACCTGTTTCTCAATGCGGCTGATGCCATCAACAGCAGTCCAGGCAGAGCAAAAGGGGTTATTCGGGTACATACCGCCGTAACTGCTGAAAATGGCCAAAAAAGCGAGAACATCAAAATCACGGTAGCAGACAATGGCCCGGGAATTTCAGCCCGGCAATTGCAAAATATCTTTGACCCTTTCTATACGACGAAAGAACCCGGCAAGGGAACAGGACTCGGTTTGGCTGTCAGCTACATGATTGCCGACGGCATGGGAGGAAGTATATCTGCTGAGAGCCTGCCCGGGCAGGGAGCCGAATTTTCCATACTTCTGCGACTTGCAAGCAATATAGAGCGATAATTTTCAAGCCCGCGGAGAGAGCGAGAAATTTTCAAAATGGTCGACATCCAAAAAATGGAAAGCCAGCCGTTGTCGGTTCTCATCATTGATGATGAAGAGAACATGCGGCATATGCTATCGAAATTGTTGACGCGCGCAGGCTACGCAGTGGAAACCGCAGGAGACGGCCAACAGGCCTTGGATAAGATCGATGAAAATACCTTCGATTTTATTCTCTGCGATGTGAAAATGCCGACCATGGATGGCATGGCATTTTTATCGGCATCCCGCGAGAAGACGACCCACTCGACGATTATCATGATGTCTGCATACGGCACCATCGATTTGGCCGTAAAGGCCATGCAGATGGGAGCCTATGACTTTATTTCAAAACCGTTTAAAAGTGATGAAGTCCGTCTGGCCATTAAAAAGGCTGAAGAACGGGATCGCCTTAAACGCGAAAACCGTCTGCTCAAGGAGCAAATTCAGCGCATCGAAGATCGTCATCAATTCGGCAACCTGGTGGCCAAAAGCAAAATAATGCAGGACCTTTTCGTTCTGGCCGCAAAAGCCGCGCAGTATGCGACAACCGTGATGATTACCGGTGAAAGCGGTACGGGCAAGGAGTTGGTGGCCAGGGCCATCCATTACAGCGGAACGCGGCAAAAAAAGGCGCTTGTGCCCGTCAATTGCGGCAGTATTCCAGAAAATCTTCTGGAAAGCGAACTGTTCGGTTATGTAAAAGGGGCATTTACCGGCGCGGACACCAATAAAAGCGGGTTGTTCGAGGAGGCCCATTTGGGGACTCTGTTTCTGGATGAAATCGGTGAAATGCCCTTGCCGCTGCAAGTCAAATTATTGCGTGTACTTCAAGAAAATGAAATCCGCCCCATCGGCGCCTCACAATCGCGTCCCGTGGATGTGCGCGTGATTGCCGCCACCTCCCGGGATCTGCACCGCATGGTGGGCGAGAAAACCTTTCGTGAAGATCTCTATTACCGGCTCAATGTGTTGCCTGTACAAGTGCCGCCGCTGAGGGAGCGAACTGAAGATATCCCACTATTATGTCAGCATTTTATCGAAAAATTCAACCAGGCTTTTGGGCTCACGGTCAAAGACATTTCACCCAACGGGATGGCCGAGCTGCTGTCTTACCCGTGGCCCGGGAACGTTCGTGAGCTTGAAAATGCCATCGAAAGGGCCATGGTTTTGTCGGATGCCAGCACACTCAAAAAGGAAAATTTTGCCTTTTCCAATACCCGGAATGTGGCCGCGGTTTCTCTTGAGACCTTTTTCGAGGGCCACTCGCTGAAGAAAGCCCAAAAAAAACTGGAAAAGGAAATGATTACCAAAGTGCTCAAGGCAACCCGGGGCAACCGCTCCCAGGCGTCCCGTTTGCTGGAAATCAGTCACCCGTCATTGCTCAGCAAAATCAAACTTTATAAAATCGATCTGTAAATCAACGCCTGTAACCCGCTGATTCGGCGGTTATTTAAATGCCTTGCGCAAAATAAAATTTCCATGGTAATAAAGGCTGATTCACGAACAGGTCATTCAATTGCCGTTAAAAAATAGATGAATACCCTTATAACGTTGTGCCGTCGGCCGTTATATGCAAAGGGCATGGACTCTGTCGGCGGCGCAGGCAATATAACGGTCAATGAGGAGGATGATTTATGAAAATTTTAAAACTGAGTGTGATTGCAGCTTTGATGGTCACTTTGTTTTGTGTCGCAGCCGCCACTGCGGGGACCCTTCAGGATGTGAAGGCCAAAGGATTTATCGCTGTAGGCGTAAACGAAGGGCTTTTCGGTTTTTCCAAGCCGGATGAAAAAGGTGTTTGGAGAGGCCTGGATGTCGATACGGCACGTGCGGTTTCGGTTGCTGTATTCGGTTCTCCGGATAAAATCAAATGGGTTCCGCTGACCGCAAAAACCCGCTTTACGGCGCTGCAGTCCGGTGAAATCGACGTGCTGACCCGTAACGCCACACGCACCCTGACCCGTGAAACTTCGCTGGGCCTCAACTTTGTGCATGCCAACTATTATGACGGCCAGGGCTTCCTTATTCCCAAAAAGCTGGGTGTTAAAAGCGCCAAGCAGCTCGACGGCGCTACGGTCTGTGTATTGCCCGGCACCACCACCGAACTGAATGCCGCCGACTACTTCAGGGCCAATGGCATGACCATGAAGCCCGTGGTGATCGAGAGTACGCCGGAATTGGCCAAAGCCTATTTTGCCGGCCGCTGCGACTGTCTGACATCGGACGCGTCTCAGTTGGCCGGGACCCGGGCCATTGCACCCAATCCCGATGATCATATGATCCTGCCGGAAATTATTTCGCGTGAGCCGTTGGGGCCTGCCGTGCGCCACGGGGATGACCAATGGTATGATATCGTCGATTTTGCCACTATGGCCATGATCGAAGCGGAATATCTGGGCATTACCTCCAAGAATGTTGATAAAATGCTCAACAGCAAAGATCCCAAGATTCAACGCTTCCTGGGTGTCAGCCCCGGAAACGGCCAGGCTTTGGGGCTGGATGAAAAATGGGCCTACAATATAGTAAAAATGGTTGGCAACTACGGTGAAGTATTCGAGCGCAACGTGGGCTTGAATACGCCCCTCAAGCTGGCCCGGGGGCTCAATGCCCAGTGGGTCGACGGCGGTTTGATGTATACGCCTCCGTTTAAATAGGATTGTTTCTATAGACACAACCGGGCTTCGATGATCCCGGGTTCGGTGCGTTTGCCATGGCATCGTTCCGCCCGGGATTTGCAGCCTGGCATAAATCGGGGCTTAATTTGCGGGGCTTCCGTGAGAAAGTGTTTTTCCGCTGTCGATTGGACTGGACAAGGTCATAATGCCGCAATCCAAGGAAGGAACCACAGCTGACAATACACCCGTAAAGGTCTCTTTCTGGTACGACCCCGGGAAGCGATCGCTGATCTACCAGGTGGTAACCCTCTGTATGGTCGGGCTGTTAAGCTACTACCTGGTCTCCAACACCCTGGCCAACCTGGAACGGCAGTCCATTGCCACCGGTTTCGGCTTTATGGATAGAGAAGCGTCCTTTGAAATCGGCGAGAAGCTGATTCCCTATTCGGCTGCAGATACTTACGGCCGCGCACTGGTGGTGGGGGCGTTGAACACCCTGCTGGTGGCCTTTATCGGCATCATTTTGACGGTTATTCTGGGAACCATCATCGGAGTGGCGCGCCTGTCGTCCAACTGGCTGGTTTCGCGGATTGCCGCCGTTTACATCGAAGTACTTCAGGATATCCCCGTACTGCTCCAATTGTTTTTCTGGTACGTTTTTTTCTACGAAATGCTTCCATCTCCCCGGCAGGCGCTCAATCCTTTCAGGGGAGTATTTTTGTGCAACCGAGGCCTTATTTTCGGCGTTCCGGCCGCCCACCCGGCTCATTTTTACATGGGCATGGCGTTCATTGTGGCCATTGTCGCTTTCTTTATTCTGCGCAGATGGGCCAGAAAGCGCCAAGCCAGAACCGGTCAACCGTTTCCGCTGGTGCGATCCGGACTGGCCATGGCGCTGGGACTGCCGCTGCTGGCTTGGGCCTTGGGGGGCGCACCCACGCAGATGAGTGTTCCCGTTCTTACAGGGTTCAATTTTAAGGGCGGCGTGAGCGTCAGCCCGGAATTTACCGCGCTTTTGCTGGGGCTGGTGCTTTACACCGCCGCCTTTGTTGCCGAAGTGGTGCGGGCCGGCATTCAATCGGTGAGCAAGGGCCAGACCGAAGCTGCCATGGCCATCGGTCTGAAACCGGGACAGGTGCTCAACCTGGTTATTCTGCCCCAGGCCCTGCGGGTTATCATTCCCCCCTTAACCAGCCAGATGCTCAACTTGACCAAGAACAGTTCATTGGCGGTGGCCATCGGTTACCCCGATTTCGTTTCAGTGGCCGGTACCACCATCAATCAGACCGGCCAGGCCATCGAAGGTGTCATGCTGATTATGGCGGTGTATTTGGTTTTCAGCCTGTCCACATCAGCCTTTATGAATTGGTACAACAAAAAGATGAAACTCGTGGAGCGTTAGCTTGACAACATGTGTTTGCCGGGCCGTGGAGAACCTGCGGACGGTTGAATAATTTTATGCGAGTGCATTGAGATTCGGAATAGACAGCTATGTCAGAAGCACCAACAATGGGCGTCTCCCCAAAATCCGTTGTTAAACCACCGGTGGCCAGTGTCGGCGTCATCGGGTGGTGCCGCGCCAATCTGTTCAACTCCGGGTTCAATTCCCTGTTGACCATCGTGACAGGGATCATACTGTGGAATACGTTGATTCCTTTTTTCCGCTGGGCGTTTATCGACAGCCTTTGGATGTCCACCAGTCAGGAGTGCCAGGCCATTGACGGTGCCTGCTGGTCTTTCATTCCGGCAAACTTTCGGTTCATCCTTTTTGGTTTCTATCCCTATGAGGAGCAATGGCGTCCGTTTCTGGCCATTGTCCTGCTTGTGACACTGCTGCTTTTGAGCCAATACCGCCGGTTTTGGAAAAAATCCCTGGCTTATTACTGGATCGCCGGGCTGGTGGTTATGGGGATTTTGCTCAGGGGGGGCATTCTGGGACTGACATCCGTAGAGAGCACCCAGTGGGGGGGATTGCCGCTGACCTTGCTGCTCTCGGTGTTTGGCCTGACCGCCGCGTATCCGCTCGGAATCGTTCTGGCATTGGGGCGACAATCCAACATGCCGGCCATAAAATCACTGTGCGTTATTTATATCGAGCTGATCCGCGGGGTACCGCTGATCAGTCTGCTGTTTATGTCGTCAGTTGTTTTTCCCCTGTTTTTGCCCGAGGGGGTTTCCATCAACGGCCTGTTGCGGGCCCAGGTGGCCATCATCCTTTTTACCGCCGCATATATCGCCGAAGTGGTTCGGGGCGGTTTGCAGGGCATGAACAAGGGCCAGTTTGAAGCGGCCGATTCGCTGGGACTGAACTATTATCAGACCATGCGATTGATTATTCTTCCCCAGGCCCTGAAGATTGTAATTCCGCCATCAGTGAGTATTTTAATTTCAGCATTCAAGGACACTTCTCTGGTGGTGATCATTGCGCTGTACGATTTGCTGAAAACGACCCAGAGCAGCCTGCAGGACCCGCGTTGGATGGGGTTTTCAGCAGAGGCGTATATTTTTGTTTCCATTATTTATTTTGTTTGCTGTTTTTATTTGAGTCATTTCAGCCGCAAGCTGGAAAGGGTGCTGGATACAGGACGATAGGCGGCCAAAGCCTACGTCCCCAAAGCCGCGTCCCCAAAGCCAAATAGAAAATTGGAACAATTTTTCAAGATCAAAAAGCGGGATAGGGACATAAGATGACAGATAAATCTGCAGCCATAAACAACGACCTTCAATCGGAATCGATTATTCAAATAAAGAATATGCACAAATGGTATGGTGAATTTCACGTGCTGCAGGATATCAATCTGGATGTGAAGCGTCAGGAACGTATCGTCATCTGCGGCCCCTCGGGCTCCGGCAAGTCAACCCTGATTCGTTGCATCAACCGGCTGGAGGAGCACCAGCGCGGGCAGATCGTTGTGGACGGCATCGAACTGACCAATGATCTGAAGAACATTGAAAAAATTCGCGCCGAAGTCGGAATGGTGTTTCAGCACTTTAACTTGTTTCCCCATCTGACCATCCTGGATAACCTGACCCTCGGTCCCATTTGGGTGCGCAAGACCCCCAAGAAGGAAGCCGAGGCGGCCGCCATGCATTATCTGGAAAAAGTGCAGATCGCCGAGCAGGCCCTTAAATTTCCCGGGCAGTTGTCCGGCGGCCAGCAGCAGCGGGTTGCTATTGCCCGCAGCCTTTGCATGGCGCCCAAGGTCATGCTTTTCGATGAGCCCACCTCGGCATTGGACCCGGAGATGATCAAAGAGGTGCTCGATGTCATGATCGATCTGGCACGCGAAGGCATGACCATGCTGGTGGTGACCCATGAAATGGGGTTTGCCAAAAGCGTGGCCCACCGCGTGCTCTTCATGGATGCAGGCCAGATCGTCGAACAGAACTCTCCCGATGAATTTTTTGACAACCCTCAAAATGAGCGCACCAAACTTTTTCTGAGCCAGATATTGCATTAGAAAAGAAGGTCGCCGGATCGCCGGGACTCCCAATTTTGATTTATTTGAAATTATTGCTTACCGCTTTGTTCTGGGGCGGCACGTTTATCGCCGGCAGAACGCTTGCACACAGCGTACACCCTGTTTGCGCTGCATTTCTACGTTTCCTGATCGCTTCGTTGTTTTTGTCTGCCATGACCATCAAACATGAGGGACGTCTTCCGGCACTGCAGAGATCGCAAGTCATTCCGGTGATCCTTCTTGGGATGACCGGGGTGTTTGCCTACAATATATTGTTTTTCACAGGTCTCAAATACATCCACGCCGGCCGGGCATCACTGATCATCGCCAATAATCCGATTCTCATCAGCTTGCTGTCGGCATTGTTCTTCAAAGAGCAGTTGAACTGGATCAAGGCGGTGGGAATCTGCATGTCGGTCATGGGCGCCATGGTGGTTATTTCCAATGGAAACCTTGCCGAATTCACCGGCTATTCCGTTGGCCGGGGAGAACTGCTGATCTTTGGATGTGTGGCCAGCTGGGTGGCCTATTCCCTGATCGGCAAACAGGTGATGGGCCATATGTCCGCTCTGGTTTCAGTTGCCTACTCATCCATGGCCGGTGCCATATTATTGTTTCCGCTGGCACTTTACAATGGCCTGGCGGGCAGTATCGCCGGTTATTCGGCCATCGACTGGGCAAGCCTTTTTTATCTGGGATTTTTCGGCACCGTTATTGGGTTCTACTGGTATTATCAAGGGATTGCACGGATCGGACCCATGAAGGCCAGCGTGTTTATCAATTTTGTGCCCATCAGCGCCATTGTCCTGGCTGCTTTGATTCTCGATGAAACCATTACCGCTTCATTGCTGGTGGGTGCCGCCTTTGTTGTTTTTGGGGTCACCATTACCAACGCGTCAGAAATGATCAGACGATTGGTGCTGGGGATGTTCCGGTTTTTTTTACCATTGAGACCATAGTGAGGCTTGTGGATGACGAGCGTCGAACTTACCCCCGTACTGTTGGCCTTTCTTTTTACAGGTGGTCTTTTTGCCGGCTTTGTCGACTCCATAGCCGGCGGCGGCGGGTTGATATCACTGCCGGTACTGCTGACGGCGGGGCTGCCGCCCCAGTTGGCCTTGGGAACCAATAAGCTTCAGGGCTCCTTTGGCACGTTTTCTTCTGCGTTCAACTATATCCGCAAGGGAAAGGCGGATCTCAAGAAATCTTACGTGGGTATCATCTTTACCTTGATCGGCGCTATGCTGGGCGCCTGGGTCATCCAGCAGCTCGAACCTTCTTTTTTAAAACCGATCATTCCTTTCCTTTTGGCCGTTGTCTTTCTTTATACCCTGTTCAGCCGGCGGCTGGGTTATGCACCGCGTCACGCCGTCATGTCTGAGAGCCTTTTCTTCATCCTCTTCGGCATGGGACTGGGCTTCTACGACGGATTCTTCGGGCCGGGGGCAGGGTCATTCTGGACGGCTGCATTGCTGATTTTTCTTGGATACGATATGACCCGGGCCGCCGGATCGACACGCATCATGAACTTTACCAGCAACCTGGTGGCTTTGTGCATGTTTATTGCCGGTGGGAACGTGCTTTACAGTGCCGGCTTGTGTATGGCCGCCGGACAGGTGATCGGCGCCAGAGCAGGCTCCAGCCTGGCCATACGCAAGGGCGCCGGATTTATTCGTCCCGTATTTCTGACCGTCGTTTTCCTGACCATCGTTCGGCTGATTTACGTCTATTCACTGGCATGAATATTTCCCCCGTTTAAGGTTTTAGGCGAAGGATTATTTCGAACGTATATTAGAATTGGCATTTGCCATAAACTGAAACCGGAAATCTAAAGCTTGTCCCCGGAGCGGCGAACCGCCGCCCAGACATTACCTGCCAGCGGATTTGTCTTGATTTTGGTTGCAGGTCCGTTGAATTATAATTCCGGGACTTGAGTGGAGGTTGACGATGCGCCTGAAAATTTTTACTACCGGCGGCACTATCGATAAAGTCTATTTTGACCAAAAAAGCCAATATGAAGTCGGCGATCCCCAGGCGGGGGGACTGCTTGAAAGAGCCAACGTGGTGATTGATTACGAGGTGCAGTCCATCCTTCGCCAGGACAGCCTCAATATCAGCCAGAAGGACCGGAATTTGATCCGTGATACGGTGGCGGCGGCGCCTGAAAAGCATATCGTCATCACCCACGGGACGGATACCATGCTGCTCACGGCGGTCGCCCTGAAGGAGATCAAAGATAAAACCATCGTTTTAACCGGTTCCATGTACCCGGCCCGATTTCATGACAGTGATGCCGTATTTAATATGGGATGTGCCGTTATAGCGGCCCAGGTGCTTGCACCCGGCATCTATATCGCCATGAACGGACGGATTTTCGACCCCCGCGCAGCCCGCAAGAATGTCGAATTGAACCGCTTTGAAGACATTGACGCCGAGCGGCCGGATACCGAGTAAAAAATCCGGGTCCGGAGGGCCCGGCATTGGCTTGCCCTGCAAGGGGCTTGTGCTGCTAACCCAAGTGATCTATAGTTTTCAGTGATCTATAGTGATCTACAGTTGAGGATCGCGCTGTGTGCGGGTCTGATCTTATATATAGACAGAATTCCACAACTCGTTACTCGCAACTCGAAACTTCTAACTGTTATTGCCTGACCCGGCCGTCGGGACCCGGTTTTAATATTGAATAACCTGTTATGAGGGACCATCCATGAGTCTATTTTCTTTTTTGGGACTTTGTACCGCCATGCTGGTGCTTGCTGTCAGTCCGGGCCCCGGTGTTTTTGCCACCGTCGCTCGTTCCATGGCCACGGGATTTCGATCTTCTCTGCCGGTGATTTTTGGAATCGTCATTGGCGACATTACGTTTCTCATGCTGGCCATATTTGGCATGACTGCCATCGCGCGTATGCTTGGCGACCTGTTTGGGGTGGTCAAGATCTTAGGCGGAGCCTATTTGATTTGGCTGGGGATCAGGATTTGGGTGTCCCGTCCGATGGAAGATCCATCCGGCCTGCAAAGGGGAGGCCGCGGCCATTGCGGCGGTGTCCTCAGCGGCTTGCTCATCACGCTATCCAATCCCAAGGTGATTCTGTTTTATTGTGGATTTCTTCCGACTTTCACGGATCTGTCCGCATTGCGGGCTAGTGACGTTATGGCCGTTGTCGGGGCGATCTCATTTATTTTGGCCCTTGTTCTTGTGATATACGCCTATCTTGCCAGCAGAGCGCGAGAAATCTTTCAAAGCCGCAAGGCGCTTAAAAGAATGAACCGCACCGCCGGGGCAATGATGGTCGCCGCCGGTGTCGCTGTGGCCGTAAAATCTTGATCTGATTGCATGGAGGAACCCATGTGCCGACCACGGCCTGCCATTCGAACGGCCTGCCCAGGCGACGAGGAGATGTTGTCCCGGTTGATCCGTCAATCTTTCAAGGATGTGGCCCGCCGGTTTGGGCTGACGCTGCAAAATTGCCCAAAACATCCCTCCAATTGTTCGGCCCAGTGGCTGAAAAACGACTTTTTGCGCGGGGTTTCCTACTATATCCTGGAACTCGAGGGACAGCCGGCGGGCTGCGCCGCGTTTGAATTGGCCGATCCCGGACTGGGCTACCTGGAGCGCTTGGCCGTTCTACCCCCTTTCAGGTGCAATGGCTATGGCCTGCGCTTGGTGGACCATGTGTTTGCAGCCGCAAAAGCGCGCGGCGCCAAGTACCTGAGTATCGGCATCATTGCCGGCCAGACCGAGTTGAAACATTGGTATCAGAAGGTCGGTTTTGTTGAAGATGAAACCCGGACTTTCGAGCACCTGCCATTTGCCGTTACCTTTATGTCCTGTGCCAGCAATTCCCGCTGAAGATCGGCGTCGTATCGTTTGATTGCCGGTGCAAGCATTTGTTGACAATTTCGGGGTCCCTGGGATAATTTCCCCGTTCCATCGAGGAGGTGGGCCAAGCAGTGAAAATTGCACTTGTTCAAATCAACCCTGTCATTGGTGACTTTGTGCGCCAGTGTCAGTCCATTGTTGCTTCTGCCGCCGACGCCCGGACGAAAGGCTGCGGGCTGGTGATTTTTCCGGAATTGGCCGTCTGCGGATATCCCCCCAAAGACCTGTTGGAGAGAGATGCTTTTGTCCGGGCCAACCAGGAGGCCCTGGAATATCTGGTTCGCACCATCAACGGCATCGGTGTTGTGTTGGGTATGGTCTCTCCCAATGACAGCGACACAGGCAAGAAACTTTTTAACTCTGCTATGTTATTCGAAAACGGGCAAGTGCTGCACAAAATCAATAAACAGCTGTTGCCGACCTACGATGTTTTTGACGAGCATCGCTATTTTGAGCCGGGCCAACCCGTGCCACCCTTTCCCTACAAAGGCATTCGGCTTGGGCTGACCATTTGTGAAGATGTCTGGAACGACAAGGAGGTTTTCGAACACCGCCTTTACGCTCCTGACCCCGTGGGTCGCATGGCGGGGGAGGGAATGGATATACTCATCAATATTGCGGCATCGCCTTTTCACAAGGGCAAAATTCAATTCCGCGATCGCATGCTGTCCTCCATTGCCGTCAAATACAAGGTGCCGGTGGTCCTGGTCAACCAGGTGGGGGGCAATGATCAGGTTCTGTTCGACGGTGCCAGCACGGTATTCGGTGCGGACGGCAGGGTTTGCTCGCGTGCCGCCGACTTTCGCGAAGACCTGGTGATCTATGATACGGCGTCCGGCATCGGGGATATGCATCCCATATCCGGTCATTCTACGGAATCAGTGCTCAAAGCACTGGTCATGGGCACCCGGGATTATATGACCAAATGCGGATTCAAGCAGGCGGTCATTGGTCTGTCGGGGGGCATCGATTCGGCGCTTACCGCATACGTGGCCCATCAAGCCCTGGGCAGCGAGAATGTCCATACGGTGTTTATGCCCTCCAGGTATACTTCCCGGGATAATTATGACGACACCCGAATTCTGGCGCATAACCTGAATGTGGGATACCGCATCATTCCCATCGATGACATGTTTGAAAAGTTTCTGGAGCATCTTGTGCCTGATGCCGATCCGCGCCATCCCGGACTGACCGAGCAGAATATCCAGGCCCGGATCCGGGGCACATTGCTGATGGGTATCTCCAACCGGGACGGCTGCATGGTGCTGACCACCGGGAACAAATCCGAACTGGCCATGGGCTATTGCACCCTTTACGGGGACATGAACGGGGGATTGGCCGTTATTTCAGATGTGCCCAAAACGCTGGTTTACGATATTTGCCGTTTCATCAACAATGACGGCGAGATCATTCCCCGGCGCATCATTGACAAGCCGCCTTCCGCGGAACTGGCACCGGATCAGACGGATCAGGATGACCTGCCCCCCTATGCGGATATCGACCCCATTTTAGAAGGTTATGTGGAACAGGCCAAAAGCGGAAAGGAGCTAGTGGCCCAGGGTTTTGATGCCGAAGTGGTGCAAGAGGTCATCCGACGGGTGGATCTGAACGAATACAAGCGCCATCAGGCCGCACCGGGTTTGAAGGTGACGGCCAAAGCCTTTGGCGAAGGGCGGCGCTATCCCCTGGCCAAACGCTTCAATCCGGTTTTATCGCCCTAAGGCGTTGCAAAAATTTTGATGATACCGGTATAGGTGACATAGGCGGCAACCAGGAGCATCGCAGAGAGTAAAAACATCCCTGCGGAGTTGTTCAGCAGGGCAGACACCCCTATTCCCACCGCCAGGGTGGCCGCCCCGCCCAGAATGGGGCCCAGGGCATGCCAGCGTCGTTTTGCGCAAGCGGTGACAGTGGCTGCGATGTAAACCGCAGCCAAGCATAAAAGTACGACTTTTGAATGATACACACTGGACTCCTTGTCGGGCGTCTGACCATTGATTGCTTTTTTGAGGTTTCAAAAGAACTCTTACCCGGTCTTTCAATAATTATCAATACCCGGCAAGCTGCGGGCACCCCTGAAAATCGGTACGTGCAGGGGGCATCAATCGGTCATAGAATTGAATACTGCGTTGGAAAGCCTACGGAATGACCGGTAATCAGGTGTTTCCCAAATTTAGGGGGAAACGGTAGTCTTCCAGCGGGTGGCGTTGAATGACGATGACAAAGCCGATCCCCCTGTTCGGATATCGGAACCGGCCGACTGTCCCATCGATATGGACATCAACCTTGCTGGCGGCCCCATCGCGCGGATTCAAGCGATAAGGGATCATTTTTGTTTTCATCCAGATGTTTTGCCGGGACAGTGCCGGTGCGGATTGGATTCGGGGCGCCCAAAGCCATTTTGTGGACCATGGACCAAATTGATAGTTGCTCCAATAGAAGTCCAATGGTTGACTACATCGGTCTCTTCAATAAAAGACCACGTTTTTTTGTATTTGCTTTGAAGTATGCAAGATATCTTCCATGATTCTTAAACCTTCTAATTCAATGACGAACGAGTTTGTCGAAAAAGCTCAAGATCATTTACTCATTAAGTACTTATCAAGAAATGTCCTTACGCGTACATAAGAATCAACGGCTGCAGATTGATTCCGACCAACTCTATGTCCCAGGTAATAACTCAGATCGTAGGGAGAATCAAAAGCATGATAGGCACCAGGATAAATTTTCAAAACTATCCGAGGCCAGCCATTTTGCGGCTTGATATGGAATTTGCATTTATGCGCGGGCGTCCAGTCATCTTTTTCTCCAATCATAACTAATAACGGCGAATTAAGGATATACATTCGGGTGCATAAGGGATAAAAAGCCACAGCCGCCTGAAAAGGACTGCTTGAAGGCACATGAATCTGCACAGCCTCCAGTGTAGCCATCCCGCCGTGGGACCAACCCATCACGGCAATTCGATTTGGATCAACATAGGGTAAACTTTCCAGGTATAATTTGGCGCCAAACGCATCCATGGCGCGGCGCGAGGGCTGTATTGTGCGGCCCTTTCCCGGAGAACAAATATTTCCCTCTCCCCGCGGCTTAAAGCTGTCTACCAACAAGGATACATACCCCCAGCGTTGAAGCCTGTTCATCCATTCTGAATCCCGATCCAATATGCCGGCGCAACCATGCAACAGCACGACCGCCGGAAAGGGTCCATCTCCAGATGGCTTTATCAGTCTTCCGTTAAGGATTTGGAACTCGCCTTTTCTATCCGTGTCTAAACTCGTAAATACTGCAGGTGAAGCGCAGGCGATTAATGCGACTTGCACAAACACAATAAAAAGGGTTGGGGTTGTTTTGCGTGTCATACTATCGGCCTCCTGGCTGGACCAGCTTAAGGCATCAGAGAAACGGCATTTTCATCACAATTTTAAGTTTTCTACAGCATCAAGATTAATGAAAACTGGAAAGCAGGATCTGGATTCAGCATGGATAAAACAAAGGAATCTGAAATTAACAGCGATACTTAATTCGGAGATGCCGCTGAGCGGGTTGCGATGCAATGAAAACCAATTATCAATGAGCGGACTAGGATTGTCAACTGCTTCAATTTTTGAGCTTTGAATTTTGATGCTTGGAATTGGCTGGCCCTGTATCCATATCGATTCACCAAAGGGATTTTCATCTTAATCGAGAATTGCCGCTTTGAGAGTTCCATTGACAACCTGCCGGGTTGAGATATAATCAAAATATTGTAGTCGCCATTGCACACATATTCCGCTTGCCGACGGTCCACCGTCGCTTTCCAACGCCACCTGCTATGATTCCCCAACGGCTTTCACCATGGACATGATGTTATCGGACTTCCAACAAAAACGGAGGGAAGTGCCATGGAAACCTGCTTTGCTCCACCGCAAAGAACCCATGGTGCGGAATTGCGGCGTCAAATCCAGTTTGCCGCTGAAAATCCGGTTATCGGCGGCGTGATGTCCACCACGGGAGGCCTGCTGGCCGTTCTGAACACGGATCGCCAGATCATCGCCCTGAATCGGCGTATGCTTGACATGTTTGAAATTGACGATCCGGAGCTGCTGTTCGGTTTGCGTCCGGGCGAAGCGATTGGCTGTTGCTACGCCCATGAAATGCCGGCCGGCTGCGGCACCAGCGAGTATTGCATCAACTGCGGAGCGGCTGTTGCCATTGTTACCAGCATGCAAGGCGAAGGCCCGGTCGAACGCACCTGTGCCATTTCCGTGGAAAGAGACGGCAAGACCGTTGATTTTTATTTTCGGGTCAATGCATCCAGCATTCGCTTCGGCCAGCAAAAACTGATCCTGCTTTTCCTCCAGGACATCACCCGGGAACAGAACCGTGCGGCTTTGGAGCGAGTCTTTTTTCACGATATCAACAATATTGTAATGGGACTGGTCAATGCCGGGGAGCTTCTTGCTTCCGCATCGCCTGAGGATGCCTCGACCTTTGCCGGTCATGTGGTGAGCCTTTCCTCGCGGCTGGGCAGGGAGATCGAATTTCAGCAGCACCTGCTGCTCAACGGGCAGTCGCCCGCTTCACTCAATTTCGAATACCTGCCTGTGGATCTTTTAATGAAAGAGGGCTGGAATGCAGTGTCCTGCCATCCGGCGGCACAGGGCAAATCCTGCCAAATTCAGAACAGTGCCCCGGGTTTTTTCATAGACACGGATATGGCTTCGCTGGTCCGGGTGCTGGGCAATATGCTGATCAATGCCCTCGAAGCTGCCGAAACGTCTCGCATCATCCGTTTCGATGCCCGTGCTTCAGACGGAAATATTGTTTTTAGCGTGTGGAACCGGGAGGGTATTCAGCCGGCAATCGCCTGTCGCGTGTTTCAGCGAAATTTCAGCACCAAGAATGAATTGGGCAGAGGCCTGGGGACTTACGCGATGAAGATTCTCGGCGAGCAATTTCTGGGCGGCAGGGTCTATTTCAATTCTTCACCGGCTGCAGGAACAACGTTCTCGATTGAATTGCCCATCAAACGACCGTCGAATTGATGCAACCCACTTCTTCAGCCGGCTTTCCAGAGACCTGCGCCCGATGGTCAAATCGGTTTCCGCCGCGCCGGCCGGTCAATCCAGCCAACCTGAATGCAGGTCCAAAGCAGACGCCTTGACAAAGCCCCATCGCTGATATATTCAAAAATATACTAATAATTATATCAATCCCACAATGGTCTTAAAATGCCCAAGCGACCCGACACCCTGCAGCAAAAAATTTTTAAAGCGCTCAGGGACAGGATTATTTACGGTGCCTACACGCCCGGTCATACGCTTTCCGAAAAAGAGATCTGCGAGGAGTTCAACTCCAGCCGCACGCCTTTTCGAGAGGCCGTCTTGAAGCTGCAGGATATGAAACTGGTCACGGTCATTCCGCGATACGGCACCAGTATTTCCCCGGTCGACATCGACGATGTGAAGTGCGCCTTTGAGCTCAAGGTCAAACTTGAGGGGATGGCCAGCGAACTGGCGGCCCAACGGATGAGCGCGGCGCTGCTGGAGCAGCTTGCCACTGCCATCGACGAGGGAGTCCGGCTGAGCAAAGAACTGGGCAAGGACCGCCGGTTTCGCCTTTTGGAAATTGAAGGGGATTTTCACGACATTATTCGTCAAGCCTCGGGCAATCATGTATTGAAAGAGTACCTTGAAAATCTCCACTTGCGTTGTGCCCGACTGTGGAGCCTGAACATCAGCCAGTCGATCCCGGACCTTGAAATTATCAAACAGATGAAGAATATCTACCAGGCACTTAAAAAAAAGGATCCGGTTTCCGCGCGTCAATTGATGGAGGGGCATGTGGAGTACTTTATCGACAAGGCGCGCATGCAGCTGCTGTAAACCGTCATGGGCGTGACGTGTGCAGGAATCGACCCGGCTGCCGATCCGGTGACAACGAAATGATGTGAAACATTGTTTGCCGGGCTGCTTTGCGTCCCGCCAATCAACGGCGTGTTGCGGCATCAGGTGGCCGTTGGCCGCCATTTAACTGCAAAGTAAAGGAAATATCATGTCCATGGAAGAACTTCGGAAGGTTTTGGTGGGCCAGATGAAAAATCGGGCCATGATGTATTATTACATTTACAAGGAAGTGGGCCAGGAGCTGGGGCCGCAAAAGGCCGCCAGCTTGCTTAAGCGGGCTATTTACAAACGCGGCCTGGAGGTGGGCCGGATGTTGGCCGAATACGGTCCCGACGACCTGGAGGGCCTGAAAACCGCCTTCATGGAAAAGGTGGTTCCCCATGACGGCAGCATGTTTGCACCGGAAATCATCTCCTGCAATTCACAGGAACTCGAGATCAAGTTCCACCGCTGTCCGTTGAAAGAGGCTTATCTTGAAGCTGGATTGAGCGAAGATGAAACCGCTACCATGCTGGAAATTGCCGCACAGGTGGATTACGGCACTTTCGAAGGGGCCGGCTTCACCTTCCGTGCCGATACCTGGAAGCCGGGCAGGACCGGGTGCTGTCACCTTCACGTAACACCGGGCAAGCAAAAAAAGGCGCTCTAACGCCAGCCGGAACCCTTCGGGAGGGCGGGCCCTGGAACACGGGAATTTGCGTATTACGCCGCCGGGTTGTGATACCCTGCTGGATTTAATTTCGTTAATGCCACAAATGATCACATGATTTCGAAAAGGAGGACGCCATGAGAGGAACAATGAAAAGTTCTGGGGTATTGGTGCTCGTATTCGCCCTGCTGATGTGTCTGGGGGTTGCCGCCCTGCCGGCCGAGGCCAGGACGGTCAAGGTAGGCCTGTCGGCGCCGTTGACCGGCGACTGGGCTGAATACGGCAATGATTTCAAGCGTTCGGTGACCATGGTTTTTGACAAGGTCAACAAAAAAGGCGGCATTAACGGGCAGATCATCGATCTGGTCGTTTTGGACAGCCGTGGCGATCCCAAAGAATCCGTGCTGATTGCCGAGAAACTGGTGGCTGATCCGGAAGTCATTGCCGAAATCGGTGATTTTTCCAGTTCAAGCTGCATGGCTGCGGCGCCGGTTTACGAAAAAGCCAATATGACCCAATTGTCACCCACCGCATCGCATATGGACTTTACCCAAAAGGGCAAGAACATGTTTCGCGTGGTGGCCACCCAGGGGTTCGAGGGCCCGTTCAACGCCAGGTGGGCGATCAAAGAGCTGGGAAAGAAAAAATTGGCCACCATTTATATCAATAACGACTGGGGCGTGGACGCCAACAAATACTTCGTCCGGGAGGCCGAAAAGCTGGGTGCGCAACTGGTGGCACAAGAAGCCTTTACACCGGGTGAAAAGGATTTTAACGCCATCCTTTCTAAAATAAAGCGGCTGAAACCCGAGTTGATCTATCTGCCCACCTTTTATGCCGATGCAGCGGCTATTCTGACGCAAGCCAAACGAATGCGCTTTTCCCCGGTGGTTATGGCCAACTCTTCGCTGTTTAATCAGAAAACCATCGATCTCGGCGGCAAGGCTGTGGAAGGCGTGATCATCCCGGCCAACTACTTCAGCTCCGACCCGCGGCCGGCGGCTAAAGAGTTCACTGCGGAATTCGAAAAACTTTACGGCAAAACACCCAATCAGTTTGCCGCCCTGGCCTATGATGCCGCCAACCTGATGGTGGCTGCCCTGGGAAAGGTCGGTTTCGATGATCGCGCCAAGGTGGCTCCCGCCCTGGAATCTTTAGGTGAATTCCAGGGGGCTACGGGTTCGATCTCTTACGCCCAGGGGCATGATCCGGTCAAAGAGCTGGTCAAGATAACCATCAAGGATGGTCAGTGGGTGCTCTACTAGGCGATTTATTGGTTTCTGAACCAAAGGGTCCCCGGGGCCGGGCCGCAAGGTCAGTGACAAGCGGCGAGTCGTCAGTTTCGAGTTGAGAAATACTGCCATTTTAGGATCAGTCCCGCGCGCAGCGCGAACCATAACTGGAAACTTGTCACTCAGAACACGAGACTTTGCCTGCCCTGAAAAGCCATGGGTACCGGCCTGGCCCGGTCCATAGACGGCCCTTGGGGACCATATTTTCAGACATGAAAGGCGCATCGTGGTTGAGCAATTGATAAATGGCCTGACCCAGGGCGGGGTTTATGCTCTGCTTGCCCTGGGGTTCACCATGATATTCGGCACCCTGCGCATGGTGACCTTTGCCCATGGTGAAGTATACATGATCGGAGCCTATATCGGATTTGAAATGGTCCGGCTGCTTTATCCCAGCCTGGGCCTGGCCCTGGTGGCCGCCCTGGCGGCCACTGCAATTCTGGGCATAATCATCGAGATCCTGGCGTTTCATTTCCTGCGCGACGCTCCCCATGTGACATCCCTTCTGGTGACCATCGGGTTATCCATTCTGCTGGTCAATCTGGCCCAGCTCATCTGGGGGCCGGAAACACAGGCCATACCGTTCGACATTCTGGAGAAGATCGATTTCGGAGAGATCGAAGTTGGCGGTGTGTATATCAGCTACCTGCAGATGTCCGTGCTGGGGGTTACGGTGCTGTTGATGCTGCTGCTGTTTCTTTTGATCAATAAAACCAAACTCGGCATGGTGATCCGGGCGACGGCCCAAGACTATGAAGCCGCCTACGCCATGGGCGTCAAGGTCAACCGGGTGTTCGCCGCTGCATTTGCCATCGGCTCCATGCTGGGTGGCGTGGCCGGTGTCCTGGTAGGGGTGTATTACAACCTGTTCTACCCGACCATGGGGCAGTTGTATGGACTCAAGGCCTTTTCGGCCAGTGTGGTGGGCGGACTGACCAGCCTGCCGGGGGCTGTTGTGGCCGGTCTTTTGATCGGTATCGTGGAGACATTTTCCGTCGAGTTCGGCGCATCCGGCATGCGCCATATGATATCCTTCATTTTCATGATTATTGTTCTGATTTTCAGACCCGGCGGGTTGTTCAGCGGTAAAGAACTGATTCATGCGAGGGGGGACTGATGCCCGGTTCCGTCCGCAAGCTGCTCGCACATTCTCCGGGCTTGGCTATTCTGGCCGGGCTGGTGGTTGCGCCGCTGCTGATCGTGAATCAATACCATCTGCAAGTCTTAATTTTTATCGGTATATATGCCATTCTGGTGCTGAGTCTCAACCTGCTCAATGGTTATGTGGGCCTGCTTTCCATCGGTCATGCCGCTTTTTACGGCATCGGTGCCTACGCTTCGGCCAAAATGATGATCGACCTGAAGATGCCGTTTATCCTGGCCATGCCCCTTGCTGCCCTGACCGCCGGCCTGTTCGGCTACCTGATCGCCAAACCCACCCTCCGGCTTTCGGGTATTTACATGACCCTGGCCACATTGGGGTTTAACATCATCTTTTTTCTGATCCTGCAAAACTGGATGGGGTTCACCAATGGCCCGCTGGGCATTATGGACATACCTGCACCCGAAATATTTGGCTGGCAGGTCGACTCCCGCCAGGATTACTATTATCTTATCCTTGGACTGGTCCTGCTGACCCTGGCCAGTATGCACCGGCTGATTCACTGCCGATTCGGGCGGGCTCTGAAATCCATTCGTGAAGACGAACTGGCAGCCGAGGCCACCGGTGTCCACACCACCCGGTATAAAATTCAGGCTTTTGTTATCGCCGCTTTTTTTGCCGGGCTGGCCGGCAGCTACTATGCCCATTTTATCAAATTCATCAGCCCGGACAGCTTCTATATCTACGAATCATTTACCTTGCTGGCCATGCTGGCTTTCGGCGGCCAGGGCAATCTCGTCGGACCGGTGGTGGGCGCGGCGGTCTTGCTGCTCATTCCAGAAATCTTCCGGTTTCTCCAGGAGTACCGCATGTTCATTTACGGCGGGGTCCTGGTTGTCATGATGCTGGTTCGCCGGCAGGGACTGCTGGGCGGCCGGGAATACAGCCTGCGGCTAAAAAGGTTCGACGTCCAGCAAGCGCAGGTTTTTTCCCGCGGCGATAAATTTCTGCCGGTGGATGAGGAGTAAAAGGAATTCATGGCCCTTTTGGACCTTAAACAAGTGACCAAGGAATTCGGTGGCCTCAAGGCCCTTGATGCAGTGTCCACCCATATCGGCGAAGGTGAGATCGTCAGTCTCATCGGTCCAAACGGTGCGGGTAAAACCACGCTGTTCAACTGCATTACCGGGACCATGCCCCCCACTTCGGGTTCCATTGTGTTTGACGGCTGCGAGTTGGTGGGATCGAGCCCCCATGAAGTGGCTCAGAAAGGGATTGCGAGAACATTTCAACATATCCGGCTGTTCAATGAAATGACGGTTCTGGACAATGTCATGGTGGGCAGGGACGCCAAGGGGCGCACCGGAATCCTTAGCGGGTTGCTGCGGCCGCCCTGGGTGCAGTTGGAAGAAAGCCGTTCAAGGGAAAAGTGTCTGGAGATCCTTTCGCTGTTCGGTGAACGGCTGCTTCCGCGGCTGGAGCAGTCCCCCAAGATGTTATCGTATGCCAACAGGCGCCGGTTGGAAATTGCCAGGGCGTTGGCCATCGGTCCCCGGCTCCTGCTGCTGGACGAGCCCACGGCCGGAATGAATCCCCACGAAACCCAGGGAATTGTGGATTTGATCCGGCATATCCGGGAACAGGGGTACACCGTGCTGATCATCGAGCACAAGATGAAGGTCGTGATGACCCTTTCGGACCGAATCGTCGTGCTGGACCACGGAAAGACCATTGCCGAGGGGCCGCCCGAAGCAATCGCCAGCAATCCGGAGGTTATCGAGGCCTATATGGGAGGGCGCCGGGGTGCTTAAGCTCACCAATGTCGATACCTACTATGGATCGATCCAGGCACTCAAGGGGGTCTGCCTGGAGGTCGAAGAGGGGGAGATCGTCTCTCTTCTGGGCGGCAATGCATGCGGCAAGTCCACCACTATGAAGACCATCCTGGGTTTGGTCAAGCCCCGGCAGGGCCAAGTGGTGTTTATGGGGCAGCGCATCGACCATAAGCCCCCTTCGGCGGTGGTGCGGGCCGGGATTTCGCCCGTTCTGGAAGCCCGTCGGCTTTTTCCCTATCTGACCGTTCAAGAAAACCTGCTAATGGGGGCCTACACCCGTTCCGACACACGGGAAATCAAGCAAGACCTGGAGAAAATGTTTGCGCTTTTCCCCGTGGCCAAAGAACGCCATAAACAACTGGCCTCGACCCTCAGCGGCGGCGAACAGCAGATGGTGGCCATGGCAAGGGCTCTGATGTCCAGGCCCAGGCTGCTGATCATGGATGAACCGTCAATGGGACTGTCCCCTCTATATGTCGATAAAATTTTTTCTATCATTCAGGAAATCAACCGGCAGTCGGGGGTGGCCATTCTTCTGGTGGAGCAGAATGCCAACATGGCCCTGTCCATTGCCAGCCGGGGATATGTGCTCCAGACTGGCGAGATCGTGCTGGCCGATACGGCCCGCAACTTGCTGGACAATCCGCTTATGCAGAAGGCCTATCTCGGTATTGCCTGATGGCAGGGCAAAGGGCAGCGCTGTGACATGAAAACGAATCCCCGGCGGGCAGGTCAGCCGTGAGTTTTTTGAGCATAGATATCGGGACGTCGAGTTGCCGGGCGGCGTTGGTGTCGGCTACCGGCAGAATCCAGTTTCTGGCGCGACAACCTGTTCACCTGAGCCGCCAGGACTATCCTTTTGCCGAAGTCGACTGCAGCCGGATATGGAATGTTGTTCAGGAAGTTGTGCGCCGTCTGCTGGCCAAAGTCCCCGGAAAGACCATTCATGCCATCGGGGTCAGTTCCATGCTGGGTTACGTTTTTTTGGGCAAGGAAAACCGACCCCTGGCGCCGGCGATGCTTTATGCCGACAACCGGGCCGTGCGTCAGGTTGAAGAAATACTGCGGGCCGTTCCCGGTGCGCAAATCCACCGGATCACCGGGCGAAGGGTCACTGCGGAACTCCTGGCGCCCAAGCTGTTATGGCTAAAAGCCCATGCGCCGGATCTGGCCGGTCGTATCCAGACCGTGATCGGCTTGAAAGACGAGATGGTGCGCAGGCTGACCGGCATCGTGTCCACCGATGTAACCCATGCCAATTACACAATGCTTTTCAATGTGTTCACCGGCCGCCTTGACCGGGGATTGATCCGGCAGTTCGGGCTGGATGAGACCCGGCTGATTCCAGAGCCTCTCTATTCCGATCAGGTGGTCGGAGGATTGTGCGGTAATGCTGCCGCTGCATTGGGGATTTTAGAGGGAACGCCGGTCGTCTCGGGCAGCTCGGACGGCACGACCGCCATGTATGGCGGCGGGGTCTGCCAGGAGAAAAAAGCGGTTCTTGTCTCGGGGACCACCGACGTTTTGATGATGCTCAGTCCGGCCTGCCCGGTCGATCCGGGTATGGTGCTGACCATCAATTCGGGATTGGGAAAACCGGCGTTTCTGGTCGGCGGTGCCACCGGTTATTCAGGCGCCACGCTGAAGCGTTTTGAATATCTTTTTAACTGTTCATTCGATGCCTTGGAAGCTGCGGTGGCAAAGGTTCCTCCCGGTTCCGACGGGTTGTTCGTTTTGCCGGGGTTGGCCGGAGAAAGGGCGCCTTATTGGCGCAGCAGCGTAACGGGTGCCATCGATGGGTTGACCATGATGCACGAACATGCACATGTATTCAGAGCATTGGTGGAGGGCGTCAGTTACAGGATCCGGCGATTGCTGCAAACATTATCGCAGGTGGGCTTGGAAACGAAAGAAGTTAAAGTTGTCGGAGGATTGGCAGGCATCGATGCAATCAATCAGATCAGAGCCGATGTCACCGGTATCCGGATGGTGCGATTGAAACAACTGGAATCCACTTGCCTGGGAACGGCGATGTTCTGCATGTCCGCCCTGGCGGGGGGCGGCAAGGTGTCCGAGATTTCCAGATCGTGGGTTCGCCAGGCAAAGGCATTCGATCCGGATCCGGAAAAGACGCGGGAGTACGCACGACTATCTGAATTGTTTGAGAAGTACATGCAATAGTTTAGGGGCGAGCAGCAGAAGGGGGGGGCGTAAAGGGGGGGACGTATATCAGGTTATAAGTTAATCAAGATTAACTTATAACCTGATATACGTTCCCAAAGACGTAACCTGATATACGTCCCCAAAGAAAAAGACACAAGGGTAAAGAGCGCCCGGTGACTAACGCTGCCGAAGTCAATCGTCGAAGGCATCTTTTGCAGCGGGCTGCACGCAGCTGAAAGTTGGGATGCCGGGAAGATACATCTTTTAAAAACAGGAGGCGACAATGGAAGAGGCGAAAAAGGAGATGATCGAAAAAGTCCGTGCGGCCATTAAAGACCGGGCGACATGGTTCGCACTTTTGTATAAAACGTTCAGAGGTGCTTTGCCTGAAGATCAAGTACAGCAACTGGCCCGCAAAGCCATTTTTGAATTCGGGTTGATGAAAGCGAAAAAAGACCCTGAAAATTTCAGCCCACAGGCCTGGGTCCAAAAACATGTGGACAAAGGCTCGTTTGAAGTATTTGATTCGGATATCGAGATCCATGACGATTACGCCGTGCAGCAGATGAAGTTTTGTCCGCTGGTGGAAGCCTGGAAGGAAATGGGCTGCAGCACCGAAGAAATCGATCTGTTTTGCGACATTGCCATGGAGGGTGACCGTGGGCGTGCGGCCGGCCATGGGGTAAAGATGGAACTGGACCAGACTATTGGCAAGGGGGATGCCTGTTGCCGTCTGGTCATCAAAAATTAAAGGTGAAATCAAACCAGTGAAAGTATATTTTTGCGGGATGATCGGCTCGGGCAAGACAACCATTGGCAGGTCTTTAGCTGCCGAGATGGCGCTGCCGTTTTACGATCTGGACGATGAGATGGACAAAATTCTGGGCTTCTCATTCCATCAACTGGTGCGGGAGCAGGGATGGCTGGCTTTCCGGGAACTGGAATACCGCATTTGCAAGAGCTTTGCCCGTAAGACCCGGGGAATTTTCTGCCTGGGCGGTGGCACGGTTCGATACCAATGGAATATGGACGTGCTCAAAGGCACGGGAATGATCATTTTGTTAACGGCGCCCCTGGACGTTCTGATCGAAAGGGTGAGCGCCGCCGATCGCCCCAGGGTCAACGAAAAGACCTCTCTGGAGGAGGATATCCGACTGCTATGGAAGACCCATAAGAAGACTTACCACGACGCCGCTGATATTCGCTATGAAAGTGATAAAAAAAGAATAGAACAGGAAGTCGAAGAGTTAAAAGATATCATCATCAAGTGGCATAAAACCCCATAGCCCTCCGGACCGGATTTTTATTCAATATTAAAACTTGGTCCTGTTTGCCAGCGCCATACTGCAGTGGCCGCGCCGCTGCAGTATGGCGCTGGCAAGGCTGAGAGTTATGAGTGATAAGTCTCGAGTTGATGAATTCTGCCATTATTTCAGATCAGGCCCGCTCGCAGCGCGAATCCCAACTGTAGATCGCCTGGGCTTTGCAGCTCAAGCCCCCTGCAGGGGCAGTTAAAAGCCGGGACCCCCGGAGCCGGAATTTAAAACTTAACCACCTGACACTTACAACCGGAGCGGGGAACCAGCCGCTGCTACAGCGAATCCAGCGTATCCCATCTTTCGTATGCCGATGTAATCAGCGCTTCAACCTCCTGCAGCCGGTTCTGTATGGCGGCGATTTTCTCCTTGTCGGTTTTATAAAATTGGGGTTCGGACATGGCGGCGAAGAGTTCCTGCTGTTCCTTTTCCAGTTCGTCGATTTGCCGTGGCAGGGCGTCCAGTTCGCGTTGTTGCATATAGCCCAGTTTGCGTGACTTGTGGTTCGTCCGCGCGGGTTGAGATGCCTTGGGCGGTTGCACTGCCCGTTGTTCGGGGGCAGTCTGCCGGGGCCGTTGATCCAACCAGTCGTCGTAACCGCCGGGGTAAGCCCTGACCATTCCGTCTCCTTCAAATGCAAGGGTGCTGGTGACCACGTTGTTCAGGAAAGTGCGGTCATGGCTGACCAGCAGCAAGGTACCGGAAAATTCCAGCAAAAGCTCTTCCAGCAGTTCGAGGGTTTCAGCATCCAGATCATTGGTGGGTTCATCCATCACCAGTACATTGGCCGGTCTGGCAAACAGTTTAGCCAGCATGAGTCGGTTCTTTTCACCGCCGGACAGAATGTGCACCGGTGTATGGCATCTGTCCGGCAGGAAGAGAAAGTCTTTAAGGTAAGAGATGACGTGGCGTTTGCGCTCGTTGAAGATAATGAAGTCATTGCCTTCCCCGATATTTTCAATAACGCTTTTATCCTCTTGCAGCTGGGCGCGCAACTGGTCGAAATAGGCCACCTGAAGACGGGTTCCATGGCGGACGCTGCCGCTGTCCGGAAGCATTTCAGCAGTCAGTATTTTCAGCAACGTTGTCTTGCCGGTTCCATTGGGGCCGATGAGGCCGATTTTGTCGCCGCGCATGATGAGCGTTGAAAAATTCCGAATCAAAGGTTTGCCGTCATAGGCATAGTGGATGCCTTCGGCCTCCATCACCAGTTTGCCGGAACGTTCGGCCTCCTGGGTCTGCAGAGCGACGTTGCCTAAACTGTTGCGCCGTTGACGATAGGCTGCGCGCATTTTTTTCAAGGCGCGTACACGGCCTTCGTTACGGGTTCTGCGGGCTTTGATGCCCTGTCGAATCCAGGCTTCTTCCTGGGAAAGCTTTTTGTCGAATTGGCGATCACGGTTTGCCTCGCTTAATAAGTCCGCCTCTTTGCGTTTGATATAGGTGCGATAGTCACAGGCGTAACTCGTCAGGCGCCCGCGGTCGAGTTCCATGACACGGTTGGCGACGCGGCTGGCAAAAGCGCGGTCATGGGAGACAAACAGCACCGTGTGCATATGGCGCAGAATGTAATCTTCCATCCAGACAATGGTGTCGATATCCAAATGGTTGGTGGGTTCATCGAGGAGAAAGATATCCGGTTTTCCGGCAACCGCACGGCAAAACAGTGCCCGGCGCTTCATCCCGGCGGACAAGGTGTCAAAGTCGACCATGGGATCTAAGCCGGCCTGGGTGACTGCCGCCTCGATCTGCTGCAGGAGCGTCCAGCCGTCATTGCCGTCCAGTTGGGTTTGAAGCGTGTCCAGAAGGCTTGATTTTTCGGGACTGCCGGCTGTCATAGGATCATTGCACAAGCGCTGGTGCTGGAACAGCGCCCGCCCCATATCGCCCAAGCCTGTGGCAATCACCTCGAAAATAGTGCCGCCGGTCTGCCGGGGGACTTCCTGTTCCAAGGTGGCCATGGTTATACCCTGTTGTCGCCAGATTTCCCCGTTGTCCGGGAGCAGGGTACCGCCCAAAATTCTCAGCAGGGTGGATTTGCCTGCTCCGTTGCGACCCAAAAGACAAATGCGTTCTCCCTTATCGATTTGGAATGAGGCGTTTTCAATAAGGTCTGCGCCGCCAAGCCCCCAACTGACATTGTTCAATGTGATCAAGGCCATGGTGCGTTCTTTTCTGTGTGATTCGTATTCATGGGGGTATCATTTATGATTTTCGTGGCGGTTTGTCAAAAGGCAACGGACCTATAACCCTATTAGGGTTTGCTGTTTTTATACGGGAACATCGTTTTAAGTGTTCAGTGCATGATGGGGCTCGGTCATTGCCCATTGGCTGGCATTGGAACGGGTATCTTCAGTGATCGGTGCGGTGGGCTGAAATGATTGGCTATCCTATTTTTTTAATTATAAATTGTCGCTGCAATCGATTCTATTTCTTCTACGTCAAATGGTTTTTTCAGGTACCGAAAAGAACCGAATTGATGTGCAAGTTCTTCGTAATGTTTCTGCGGCAATGCCGTTACGATCACTACCTTGGTAGACAGCGCGTTTTCAAATACCCATTTGAGCACTTCAATCCCGTTCGGTTGGGGTATTTTCAAATCCAAAAACATGAGGCGCGGCGTGAGCCTTTTGAGCAACTGGATGGCATCGGCGCCATTGTCGGCCATTACGAGCGTATAATCGTCGCCCAGCATGGCCTCGAAAGAATCCAAAATTCCCTGATCATCATCCACCACAACAATGGGTGTCTGTTGGCTTTGACTGCGCGCCACCATATTTTCCTCTCTATTTAGTTAGTGCCCATCCAGAAATGCTGGATTGTGGTTCAGGCCAAAACCGCAGGCGTAGAATGACTGCGTCGGAAACATCGAATGGTTGCGCCATTATTGCGCAAGTCCGAAAAAGCAGGCCCTGGCCGAAAGATGCCCTTTCTGGATGGGCACTTTTAAATGCCGATACCAGGACATCAATAAAGTGAAAAGGTTTCGGCATGTGCCCTGGATAAAGACCGTTCGCCGAAGCCCTCCCTGGTATTGCCTTTTACGCTTGCAAATAGAATGCCGCATAAAGAACTCCATCCGTTTGGAAATGATCTCCTACGGGATAAACGTCGTTTTCTCCCCCTTTTTTTTGAGGCCGATGGCCGATCCGGCAACGCGGATAGACGGTGGTTGCACATGAATATGGGCATTGCCCATATTCATGTGCAACCACCGTCGGCTCTTAAACCACAAGGGTTTATGGCGTCTGGCCACAATGCAGCCGCAGATTATCTGTGCGTCCAAAACTTGCCCCGGGGTTTCAAGTACCATGGGGTAATTTAAAAAATACTGAAAAAACAGAGCGTTAAAACATTACGACGCCAGCCTTTCCCGTGGCACAAGGGTTGCTCTGCCAGGTGATTGGATTGGATCAATGGGTGTAGCCGCCCTGTGTGGCGGCCAAAAGCAAATTACTTAAGATAGGAGGAGCTTATGCGCAAGTTGGCAATGCAGTTGATGGTAGTTGGTGTGACAGTACTGACCATGGTGATGCCTGCTTTGGCAAGTGGCGGTGGCGGGCCCTGGTAGGCCTGACAACTTTTCTTTTTTAATCGCACGGGCTTAATGCCCGTGCTTTTTTTTCCCCCCTTCATAAACCCATCCGCAATTGCCCGGGCCCTTGCCCCCACCTGTCCGGCGCCTGGTCATTTTCCCAGATTGAAGCACCCCGAGGATTGTTTGCAGGCCGCGATTGAAAGTCTATTTCTTTAATGATAGATTACAATTTTATTTTTTGTCAGCTGCGCAGCGAACCCTTTTGAACAAATGCCGGCTATCGGCATAAGGCCCTGAGATGAGGACTTGCAACAATACCGGCTACGGTTGGATTTTCATTATACTATGCGTTTTATTGCCGGGTTGTGATGGCCAGCCGAAGCCGGCAGCGCGGCAGGCTGCCGAAAAACGTGACGCGACGCATTCCGGTGGTATCTACCGGCTTCCCCTTACGCACAATCCCGCCAGCCTGGACCCGGCGTTTGTCCACCACAATTATGGCAATATCGTCGTGCATCAGCTTTTCGATGGTCTTATCCGATTCGATCCCTATTTAGGCCCACATCCAGCGCTTGCCGAGACATGGCGCATCGAAGAAAACGGTTTGGTTTATATCTTCACGCTGCGGAAGAATATTCGATTTCACAATGGCCGGCCGATCACCGTTGCCGATGTTGTATTTTCCCTCAGCCGTCTGCTGCGCGTACGGCCTGCGCCTGCCATCCTGCCCCATCTTTTGCGAATTAAGGGGGCCGCCGCCTATCGGGATTATCAGGTCGATCACGTTTCCGGACTTCAGCCAGCGGGTGATCAAACTTTGCGTGTGGTCCTGGAAGAGCCTCATGTACCCTTTTTAACGGCGTTAGGCATGTATCAGGCAATGATCGTTCCGCAGAAAGAAACGGCGTCCGACCCCGGCGCCTTTGGAAAAAACCCCATCGGCAGCGGCCCATTTCGCTTTGTGTCATGGGACCCGGACCAATCGATTCGCCTTGAGCGATTCAAGAATTATTACGGCGGGGACAGCCTGTTGGATGAAATTCATTTTCGGATTTACTCGACGCGACAGGACCAGCGCCTGCTGGAGGATTTCAGTCACGGCCAATTAGAGGAGATGCCTGTTTTCAGTGACGAGGTCAAAGCGGCGTTAGCCGGCCACAAAGCGCTTCAATGGTTCCATCGCCCCTCTTTGAGCCTCTTTTTCTATGGCATCAATTGCCAGAAGCCGCCGCTGAACGACCCTGACCTGCGACGTATCCTTTCGGCCTCCATTGATCGCAGGCAGATGGTGGACGAAGTTTTCAAAGGGCGCTTTGAAACCGCGCAGACGATCCTGCCTCCGGGTATGCCCGGCTACAAGCCGCCGGACCAGCCCCTGGAAGATCTGCTGCGGCAGGCCATTCGGCATGATGGGTACCGGCCAGCCGGCAAATGGGCATCCATGCCGGCCATCGAGATCGTATCGGCCTATGACACGCCCCGGGTCCGTGCCGAAATGGAGCTGGTGCGGTCCAGCTGGCAAAAGCTGGGGATTCGCCTGACGACCCGATATATATCGGACTGGGGTGAGTTCAATGACTATATCCGGTCCGATGCGGTCCAGCTTTATCGCTACAGCTGGTTTGCCGACATGCCGGATACGGACAGCATGCTGTATCCGCTTTTCGCGTCGGATGCGACGGACAATTACATGCGATTTCACGATACAACCATCGACCGCTTGCTGATCACCGCCCGCGGGACACTGGACCCGGTCAAGCGGACCGGGATTTACCGCCGGGCCGAGGAGCTGATTCTGAAAGCGGCGCCGCTGATTCCCCTGTTTCATCTCAGCATCGATATTGTCTACCAGGCGACCGTAAGGGGCGCACAACCGAATGCGCTGGGCGCCCATACCATGTCTTTGCACAAAGTCTGGCTGGACCGCCCTCAGTAGGGCGGAACGCTACGGTCATCGAACTAGGAATGTTTCCGGCATGCCTTCTTTTTCATCGTCACCCCGGCTATCGAACCAAAAGCGTTTCTTTCCCCTGCGTTATCGTTTCGTGGGGTTTACCACCGCTTTGCTCATTCTTGTTCTGGGGCTATTGGCCATCACGCTGGGATACTGGCAGAGCCGGACCATCAAAGACCGGCTCAAGGAACGCGGCATGGATATTGCCGCCGGACTTTCGGCGACTTCGGTGGCGACTCTGATCAATTACAATTACGTGGTTTTGGAGCAACTGGCCAACGAAGCCGCCCAGGACCCGGAAATCGTCTACGTGATCGTGCATGACAAAGAAGGCCGCATTGCCGGCTATAGCGCACGACCTGATTTGCAGCACAAATTCCTGGAGGACACGGTGAGCCGGAACGCCATTGAAAGTACCCGGCCACTGGTTCAGAAGGCCGTGTCGAAAGAATCCAAGTATCCGGTGCTGGATGTTGCCCTGCCGGTTGTTGCATCCCAAACCGGGATTAAGTGGGGAACGATCCGGGTCGGGTTATCATTTGGCGCTATCTATCGGCAGGTTCGCCAGCTTACCGCCATCATTCTGATGGTCGGCGTCATTGCGCTTGGGTTCGGCGTGCTGATGGCATTCGGGGCGGCAAGGCATATCACGCGTCCCATGAAAACCTTGATGGATGCCACCATTGCGGGCACCCAGGGGCGTTTGCATCAGGATATCGATATTCACACCGGCGATGAAATTGAAATACTGGCCGACAACTTTTCTTCGATGATGCGTGAAATCTTCAAACACAAGGAGCAACTGGAAGCCCGGCTGGCTATAATCCAGCATATGCAAAAATACACGGATAAGCTGTTGTCCACGATGAACGACGGGCTATTGTCTTTCAGCATGGATGGCAGGGTGAACGCGATCAATCCAGCCGCGCGTAAACTGCTGAGCCTGCCTTCTGAACAACCTGCCGTGGGCGATCCCATCTGGACCATGGTCGGTGACCAGGGCGCCCTTCAACAGTATGTGCGTAACAAAATGACGCATCCAAGCGGTGCGCCGCATGATGAAATCCGGCTTGAGGGTCCGGCTGGAGAACAGATTGTCATCATCGGTTCCAGCATCCTGGAAGATCGGGCAGGCGATCCGGAAGAGGTTATTTTAAATCTGCATGATATTACCGAGCAAAAAAGGATGGAGGCCCGCGTACGGCAGGCAGAGCGTTTGGCGGCTCTCGGGACCCTGGCTGCCGGCATGGCCCACGAAATCCGCAACCCGCTGTCGGCCATCAAGACCTTTGTCCAATTGCTGCCCCGCAAATTGCCCAAGCCGGGATTTCTGGACAAATTTAATCGCACGGTTCCGCGTGAAATCAATCGTATCAACATGCTGGTGGAGGACCTGCTCGATCTGGCCCGCAAGCCCAGGTATACCTACAGCCAGACTGACATTCGGGAGCTGCTGATCCATAACATCGAGCTTGTCGAAGAGGAGCTTACCGCTCACGGGATCCAATCTCAGTTGCAGGGAACGGACCGGCTGCCCCCGGTCTCAGCAGACAAGCATCATCTGAACAAAGCTTTCCAGAACCTGATTCGCAATGCCTTCCAGGCGATGCCCGGGGGCGGGCGGCTGGTTATCGAGACGCGGTGGATCAAAGCCGGTCAAACGATACCGGCCATCCGGAACAAGACCGGTGACTGGATAGCCATTACTTTCGAGGATACCGGCATCGGCATCGACGAAGAGACGATCAGTGAAATTTTCAACCCCTTTTTCACTTCCAAGGATCAGGGCACGGGGTTGGGGCTGGCGATCACCCACAAAGTGGTCACTGAGCATGGGGGCCATATCGAAGCGTCCAGTCAAGTCGGCAAAGGAACCCGGTTTACCATATACTTGAAAGCCCTGTGATTAAGATCAGGCCCGCGCAAAGCGCGAACCAAAACTGGAAATTGGGCACTTGCAGCTTGTCACTATCCTTTTCGCCGAATTGCCGGCCTGGGCCACCTCAACGCGGGTCTGATTCGTCTTCCACGTCAATATTCAAGGCCTTGATTTTATTCATCAACGTATTGCGGTGGATTTTAAGCAGGCGGGCGGTTTCGGTCTGGTTCCAGTTGCAGTTCTGGAGCATCCGCGTGATGAACTGGCGTTCAAATTCCTGGCGGGCATGGGTCAGGCCTTTGCCGCGAATCGGATTGGGATCATTGGCCGGCAAATTCTGGTCGTAAAAGATGAGATCGTAAGGCAAATCCTTAAGCTGAATCGTTCGGTCCCCGGAGTTCAACACCACGAGCCGTTCCATCAGGTTTTCAAGCTCCCTGATGTTGCCCGGCCAGGGATAGGCCTCGAACAACGACAAGACTTCATGATTCAACCCGTCTATGGCTTTGTTCATCTGCCGGTTGAACTTTTTCAGAAAATGGTGGGCCAGCATCCCGATGTCCTCTTTGCGCTGCCGCAGGGGCGGCAAGGCGATGGGAACGACATTCAGGCGATAGTACAGGTCGGCTCTAAATGATCCGTCCTGGGACAATTCAAGCAAGTTCGTGTTGGAAGCGGCGATTAGCCTGACATCGACGCTGATGGTGCGATTGCCCCCCACGCGGGTAAACTCGCGTTCCTGCAAAAAACGCAGCAACTTGGCCTGCAGCTCGATTTTCAGCGACGAGACCTCATCCAGAAAGACGGTCCCCTTGTGGGCGAATTCAAACTTGCCCAGGTTTTGCTGGTAGGCTCCGGTAAAAGCGCCTTTTTCATGCCCGAACAGTTCGCTTTCGATTAGATCCGGCGGAATTGCCGCGCAGTTGATGGCCACAAAAGGCTTCGATACCCTGGCACTTTGGGAATGAATGGCGCGTGCAATGAGCTCTTTGCCGGTGCCGCTTTCTCCGGTAATCAAAACGCTGCTCGATGATTTTGCCACTTTTTCGATGATCGCCAGGATGGCTTCGATCGCTTTGGATCGACTGATGATTTTGCCCAGTCCGGCCCGGTCTTCCACTTCCGAACGCAGGTAGCGAACCTCCTGCTCTAAAGCGCGTTTCTCGAGGACGCGTTCGATGACCGTCAGAATGGAATCCGCATCGAATGGTTTGGTGATGTAATCGTAGGCGCCATTTTTAATGCAGGCCGCTGCTTCGCGTGCCCGATCCGTAGCTGAAATGATCACCACATCCATCAGACGATCATGGGCTTTGATGCGCTTGAGTGTTTCCAGGCCGTCCATGTCGGGCATTATCAAATCGAGCAGCACCAGATCAAACGATTCTTTCCGGATGCTTTCCAGAGCGGACAATCCGCTCCCCAGACAGACAGTGCTGTAATCATCTTCGAGAATTTCCTCCAGTGCTTCGCGTGCACCCTTATCATCATCAACGATCAGGATGCGGGTTCTTTTGGCGGGCGATTTCTTAACCATACGGTTCAAATTTGTCTTTCGGTGATCAGGTGCCGTTTCTATTTCAACACAAATGGGAAGATGGCGACAGCGGGCCTCCCTGTGACGCGTGTTGACAGCGGTGTTCAGCAATGACGCATTCCGGCAGTTTGGATACCAAATGCTGTATTGAATGAGGGTGTAAAAGTCAAGGAAACAACCCTTAATCTGCACAATAAATTGTGCAGATATGCATTTCCTCCCTGGTCAGTATGTTGTCAACATACTGATAATAAATATAAAAATAATTTACCCAGATGGCATAGCGATTGCTAATTTAAAAAAGCTATCCGCTAAAGGGCACGGCTTTTTTGCGCAGGGGGCTGGAACCCGGTCTGCGATGGCCTGCAAGCCCGTCTCAAGAGTCCGTTAAATGGAATTTGACTGAAAGTTTATGGGTGCATGCTGGCTACATAAGGATGGGTTAGATTGAGACTCGAGCACATTAAAAACGTTATGGTCGTTGACGACGATCCCCGATTCGTGGAGCGCTTGACGGACATTCTCCAAAGCGAAGGCCTTCACGTGAGATCCGCCTACAATTGTCTGGATGCGCTTCATATCGTATCCGAATATGTTCCCGATATCTTTTTGATCGATTTGGTTATGCCTGTCATCACGGGTGACCGGTTATGCAAAGTTCTCGGGAGCCAGCCGCATTTGGCAGGCAGTTACCGTGTTATTGTTTCCCCTCCCGAAGGAGGCGTCAGCATCGATTTGGAGTCCATCGGGGCGCATGCCTGCGTCGTTAAGGACTCCTGGGAGATATTGACGGATAATCTTTTTGGCATGTTGCACCACCTCGATCAAAATGACGGCGCCCGGAAGTTAGATCAAGAACCTGAATTCGAGAAAGAAAAGAATGCCCTGAAAGAAAGATTGCAGCATGCCCAGAAGATGGAGGCCGTTGGTACTCTTGCCAGCGGAATCGCGCATGATTTCAATAATATCTTGCAGGCCATTTTGGGTTACGCACAGCTTTCATTGCTTGAAAACGAGATTCCCCCGATCGTCCAAAGGAATATTGAACAAATCCAAACTTCTGCCCAGAAGGCCACCTCGCTGATCCGACGTCTGCTGGTTTTTTGCCGCAAGGTTGACAGCCAGCAGCGGCCAATCGATCTCAATCAGCAAATCTGCCATGTGGTGCATATGCTGGAGAGAATCATCCCCCGCATGATTCAGATTGAGCGCCACCTGGATGAAGATTTGAGGTGGATCCGGGCGGATGGCAATTTGCTGGAGCAAATCTTGATGAATCTGGGTGTTAATGCGCGCGATGCAATGCCCGAGGGCGGACGTCTCGTTTTTAGTACACGAAATATTGATCTGGATGGTGCGTTCTGTGACAATCATCCCGGCGCCAGGCCTGGATCCTATGTCAAATTAACGGTGTCCGATAATGGTATCGGCATGACCGACGATGTTAGCCAACAAATCTTCGACCCTTTTTTTACGACCAAAAAGAGCGGCCAGGGCACCGGGTTGGGCCTTGCCATGGTTTACGGCATCGTCAAAGATCATGACGGCTTCATTACCTGTCATAGCAAACCTGGGCAAGGCGCCGTGTTCAACTTGTATTTTCCGTCCATCGACGCCGGGGACGACCAGACAATCCACTATGAAGAGGCAGAGAGCATACCCGGCGGAACTGAGACGATTCTTCTGATCGACGATGAAAGCGGGATTCGTGATTTCGGGCAGAAAATACTGGAAAAGCATGGCTATCAGGTAATCGTCGCACAAAGCGGCGAAGAGGCAATAGAGCTTTACCGGCGCTGGGAACGTCCTATCGATCTGGTTATCGTCGATCTAAGCATGCCGGGAATGGGGGGATTGAAGTGTATTGAATATCTCAAAAACATTCACCCCGACTGCCGCATGATTGTCTCCAGCGGATACGCCGCCAAGGACCTGATTAAATCCGCACTGGCCGCCGGCGCCCTTGAATTTGTAGCCAAACCCTACTTTGTGCGCGACTTGCTGGCCAAAATCCGGTACGTGATGAACCTTTCCTGATAGACTTGGCGTGGTTTAATTCAAAATTAAAACCGGGCCCTGGCGGACAGGGGAAGGGGGCAGTTGCGAGTTTTGAGTGGTGAGTTACGAGTTGTGGAATTCTGCCATTTATTAAGATCAGGCCCGCGCGCGGCGTGAATCCCGACTGTAGATCACTTTTGCTCACTGGAAACTATAGATCACTTGGGCTTAACCGCTCAAGCCCATTGCCGGGCAGGCCACCGTCGGACCCTCGGGACCTGGATTTCTACTTTTTTGTCGGGGTTTCCTGCGTCCAGACCATCCTCTTAACGGCTTCCAGGTACTCTTCATGACGGGAAAGATAGAAGGCGAGCGCCTTCGGAAAATTCTTACCCAGCATGCCGTCGATGAACATCTGGCTGACTTCTCGATTGCGAAGCAGCGTAAACTGTGAGCTGACCAGAATGTGGCGTTCGTCTTCGGTCAAAGACAAGAGAAATTCTTTCAACGCAACCTGTGCCCTTGGCTGGTACATCCAGAAATAAAGCAGGTCCAGGGCGTGAATCATAATGATCTTTTCCAGGTCATGGGATTCGGAGCTGACTTTTTCGCGGGCGTGGGATGCATACTCCAATACCCGCCGGCTCTCGACGTCGGGGTAGCACAGCTCGAGCTGGGCATATATTTCAATGAGGTCACGGAACTTGTTTTTATAGGCCCGCAGGCGCATTTGAATATTGTTATAGCGGTCGGCGGTTCCCTCGATGACGGCCGCAACTGTGTCCGAGGCGGTTTTGGATATGACAGCGGCCCACTTTTGCAGAATGCTGTCAATGGCCGTTGCGCCGGCCATGGAGAGCAGGGCCGCTATGGCGGCATTGAGGGCGATGGCAATGGGTATGGACAGGACACTGCGAAAAAAGTTGCCATACACCACACCTCTGGGAAACCCGCGGAAGAGATTGTGGCTGGAAAGATAAATTCCGTTGGCCAGAGCCATGCAGCTGTAAAGCAGCAGCGGGTGAGTTGCGGTGGTAATGTTCAGCCCGCGGTCAAGCAGGACGGTTTTGACCAGGTAATCCAGCAGCGGCACGGAAAATCCCGTATAGAGCAGTGAGTCGGCGATCCGGGTCCATGAAATGAGGTCATTCCAGTCAAGCAGGGGCGACCGGCGCAGGCCGCCGCCGCCCACAATGGATTGAACGATGTTGCGCAGGCCGGTGATGCCGAACCAGATAAAGGCGCCAAGGTAGGCCAGCACCCACCAATCCTTGGTCAGAGCAAAGGTTGCAAAGGCCGGTATGAAGCCAATCAAGACTTTGAGGCTGTTTTTCAGATGGGTGTTGATATGTCTCCACCCGACGCTGCGCCGGGGTTTGCTGTCATCGGTGATCGCATGCAACCCGTTATCGATGGTGGTTTGGGCGCCGCCCAGGGTTACCACGTTTCCCTGAGGGGCCATCTGGATGGTATCGCTCTGCAACTGCCAGCCGACCTTGCGGAAATAGCCCAGCCACCGCAGCCCGTCAAAGCGGTCGGCCAGTCGCCTCATGAGGGTCCCCAAGGGCCGGTTCAGCGTTCTGGGAACGTCGAGGGTGCTGCGCAGGGCCGTCATCTGGATGGGGATGATCTGGCGCAGCCCGGCACTCAAATCCCCGCTGATTTTTTGCCTGACCCGCCGGGGAAGGGTGTCTTTGACCACCAGCCCCATGCCGAGCACCTTGGGTGAGCGACCTGTGGAATCGCTGCCGATACGCGCCTTGAGCGGCTTGGCGCTGTAAAAAGACTTAAAGGCGTCGATGTCATGGAGAATGTCGCGCAGTTTTTCAACTTGTCCCGGGTCCGGTTTGCCGGAGGATGTGTACTGGTCGATGATGTTCTGGATGGCGCGCTTGAGATTGATCACATTGTTCTGGTTGATGACTTGCTGGAGCCGGCTGATTTCGGCGATATGGCCGGTCCGTCCCGCCGCCTGGTCTTTGAGGTTGAAAATTTCGAGCCGTGAAATGATGCCCTGGCAGTCATAAAGCAGTTCCAACACTTCATGCACCTTGACGTTGCTCAGGTTCAGGGTCACCCGGTAGCCGGACGATAGCCGGGTCAGCCGATTGAGCACCTCCGGGGGGCTGAGGCGCAGCAGATCCGGAATATCTTCACCATCGCCGGGTATATCGGGATAGGTGACATCGGGATTTTTCTCTTTCTTCAGATAACCATCCAGCATGGCTTCCAAGTCGAGCCGGTTGGCCGATTCGATCCATTGGGTAATTTTGCTGCGGCGTTCGGCGGATGCACCGGGAATTTCTTTGCGTAGCCGTCGAACCTTTTGACCCATGGCATCCAGGATCTGGTCGTAGATATATTTGGCCAAATGGAGCTTGGAGGTTTGCCCGATCCCCACAAAGGCCAAAAATGATTTCTTTTCGATGATCGGCAGTTTCAGGCCCAGGCGCCGGTTGATATCCAGGCGGTGGACCGCATTGTAGCGTTTCAGTAAATCCATCACATACTGCTGCAGATATTGGGAAGCATTGCGGCCCGCCTCCATGACCTGGGCCACCTTGGGCTCGGCAAGGAAACAGAGAAAGGCCTGGGCGTCCGAAAAACCGCGGGGAACCCAGATGAGCTGGATATACTTGTTCCGGTAGCGGGCGAAAAATTCGATGCCGATGCGCACATCGATTTCCAGAATAGCCGCCGCTTCCATCAGTTCTGCGGCAAATCGCGGTTCGATAAAATGGTAGTGGATCACCCTCAGGCGGCGAATGCCTTTGATCCAGGCATCCATGATCAAATGGGTGGAAGACTTGCGGCCTTTGGTGTTGGCATCGTGGACGTGGTCATCGAAGGCGATCTGGTTCCACGCTTCAGGCATTTCGAGCAGATGATAGCGTCGAAGTTGTTCTCGTACAATTTGCGGTTTTCCTGAAGCGGTGGTTCGGAAATCATGGGCCAGTTCCAGTTGGCGGTGGGGGTCGCCATGCGTCCGCACCAATGTTTTCATGATCTGCAGCAGCACCCTTGCCGTATTTTTGGGCAAGATGCCCTCTGCCGTGTCAATGACCTCTTTGCGCAGGGCGCGCAGTGCCTTGATGCGATCATCCACACCGCCGACCTCCAGGGAACTCAGCAGGTGAATGGTGGCGTAGGCCGTTCGCAGCCCCTTGGATTCAGCCATTTCCTTGATGCCCCGGGCGTGGAAGTAGGGATAGTAGTGTCGGCGGGTATGGTTATCTTCACCGCCGCCTCCCAGCACGCTGTTGACAATGCGGATCAGTTGGTAATCGCGTTTATCAAAGAAGATTTTCGGAGTTTTTGGAGTGATCTGGTCCAAAACGAATGTCTCCAACCCGTTGATGCCAGCGGCGATAAATTCCGGTATCTTACCATTTTGAGCCTTTTTTTCAAAGCTTTGTTATTAATTCGGTAATTTACTTACCCTGCCGGCAATAGAATCGGACGGTGTCCGGCCTCCTGCATAAAGCCGCATGCTCGAACCGGATGCGGATGCTCCGGATTGCGGGCTGAAAAGGAACTGAGATATCCACCAAAATTCGGATGCAAAGAGACGGTGAACGGTAAAATTTCACAATATAACTGCAGGTTATAACCTTACTTGCCCTGTCCGGCCATCCGGTCCGCAAAATCAGCGCGAAACGGTCGGAACTCTGAATTCGCATACCGGGCACGGATATTATTAAGACGTTGAAATTATAGCAAAATAATAGTGGCATGGTTTTTGGTTAAGGAGTTGCAGATCGTTGGCTTTGAAATGGGATTTCCATTTCATCCAGCAGCACCCGAAAAAGGAGAACCCGAACGATGCCGCTACATTCCCGCCGCCAGGCCAATGCTATACCCATAAGTAAATCCACCCGCGATGCGGATGTGACCGCTGAGGTGGATGAGGAGCCTCCGAGTCAGGCAGCCAGATGTCCGGTTGCCCTTCCGACGACACTTCCAAAGTCACTCAAGATCCGTTCCGCCATTAGACCGGTGCCGCATTTCCCGGTTTCGCTGCGCCAAAAGTTTATTCAAACATATTTTCCAGGTGTTGCCGATCAACAGTGGAACGATTGGCAATGGCAGATTGCCAATCGGGTACACACGGCGCGTCAATTGGAGCGATTCCTGGTTCTGGAGTCCGATGAAAAGGCTGCCCTGGCGGGATTGAAAACCAAACTGCCCCTGGCCATTACTCCCTATTACCTGAGCCTGCTGGTGGGGCACAGCACGGACTACCCGCTGCGTTTGACTGTGGTGCCGACCATCAACGAATTGGTGCGCATGCCGGAAGAGGCGGACGATCCGCTGGGCGAGGAGCATCAAAGTCCGGTGCCGGGGCTGGTTCATCGCTATCCGGACCGGGTTCTGTTTTTGACTTTGGATTTCTGTTCAACGTATTGCCGTTACTGCACGCGTTCCCGGTTGGTGGGCCATGGCCGGTTGTTTTTCAGCCGCCGGCGGTTGGAACAGGCGCTGGAGTATATTCGCCTTACGCCAACGGTGCGCGACGTGTTGCTTTCCGGTGGTGATCCGCTGACCTTGAGCGATTCGCGCCTGGATTGGCTTCTGACGCGGTTGCGGCAGATCAAGCATGTGGAGATTATTCGCATCGGCACCAAAATTCCGGCTGTTTTGCCCCAGCGCATTACCCCGCAACTGGTCCGCATGCTCAAGCGACATCATCCTTTGTGGATGAGTTTGCATTTCACCCATCCTGATGAGTGCACCCCGGAGGCTTCCCGAGCCTGTCAGCGCCTGGCCGATGCCGGGATACCGCTGGGTTCGCAGACCGTACTGCTCAAGCGGGTCAACGATTCGGTGGAGACCATGGGCCGGCTGATGCACAGTTTGATGCGTATGCGGGTGCGGCCTTACTACCTGTATCAGTGCGATCCGATATCCGGTTCCTCCCATTTTCGGACATCGGTGGAAAAGGGCCTTGAGATCATACAGGGTTTGCGGGGTTTCACCAGCGGCTATGCGTTGCCGACCTATGTTATCGATGCCCCCGGAGGCGGCGGCAAAATTCCGCTTATGCCCAATTATATCCAGGCTCGAGAAGGCTGTGATGTGGTGCTGCGCAACTATGAAGGCAAAACGTATCGTTATCCGGATTTAGCCTGAAGCACAGAGATCCGGTATTTGGGGGCGGACTCGGGCGGTGGCGTTATTGATGCGATACCCGGTTATTTGAGGAGGCCAAAAGCAATGAAAATCGGTTTGACATATGATTTGCGGTCCGAATACCTGGCCGCCGGATACGGTGAAGAGGAAACGGCCGAATTCGATCGCGACGATACCATCGAAGCGCTTGAAAAGACCCTTGCCGGACTGGGGCACCAAACCGAGCGTATCGGCCATGCCCGCAGCCTCATCGAACGGCTGGCTGCCGGCCATCGCTGGGAACTGGTGTTCAATATCGCCGAAGGATTGCACGGGATCGGCAGGGAGGCGCAGGTGCCGGCCATCCTGGATGTTTACGATATTCCCTACACCTTTTCCGATCCGCTGGTGATGGCGCTGACCCTGCACAAAGGCATGACCAAGCATGTCTTGCGCAATGCCGGCGTGTCCACCTCTGATTTCGTTGTGGTCTCCGGGCCCGGAGATCTTCACAAGGTCGCTTTTGCCCCCCCCTATTTTATCAAGCCCGTGGCCGAGGGCACGGGAAAGGGCGTAACCCCCGAATCCATCGTCCGGTTGCGTGAGGATCTGGGCGCCGCCTGCCGCAACCTGATGGTCGCTTTCCATCAACCTGTACTGGTCGAGCCCTTTTTGTCGGGCCGCGAGTTTACCATCGGTGTTGTGGGCACGGGCACTGGTGCACGCGTGCTGGGAACCATGGAGGTCCTTCTGCTGGGCAATGCCGAAGCTGAAGTGTATTCCTACACCAACAAGGAGCGTTGCGAGGAGCGGGTGGTTTACCGCCGGGTGGACGCAGCCGACGACCTGGTGGTGAAGCAAGCCGAAGCCATTGTACTGGAGGCTTGGCGTGTGCTGGGTTGCCGTGACGGCGGGCGCGCCGATGTGCGCTGCGATGCCCGCGGCGTCCCCCAGTTCATGGAGGTCAATCCATTGGCTGGATTGCATCCCGGACATTCGGATTTGCCCATATTGTGCACTCACCTGGGCATTTCATATGCCCAGCTCATCGAGTGGATTGTCCAATCGGCCCAAAAACGGGTTCGCCGAAGCACAACACCGGAAAGGAGCTCGGGTCATGCGCATCGCCGTCGTTCATAATGCCTTGCAGGATAATGACGCGCCGGATGAGCAGGATGTCCTGGCCCAGGCCGATACCGTCACCGATGCCTTGCGCGAACTTGGGCATAAGCCGGTTCGCCTGACTTGCGGCCTCAATTTGTCGCGCATTCAGACCGAGCTGCGTTCCCTTGGCCCTCATATGGTGTTCAACCTGGTGGAGGCTCTGGACGGCACGGGCCGGCTGATCCACCTGTTCCCGTCCCTGCTGGACGCCATGGCTCTGCCCTATAGCGGCGCATGCGCCGAAGCTATGCTGCTGACGTCCAACAAGCTGTTGGCCAAAACGCTGCTGGACGGCGCCGGCCTTCCCACACCGGCATGGACCGCGCCGCACAAAGGCTGCGGGCCGGGACTCTTCCGACGGCCCCGGGCCAACCCCGACCGTTGGATCATCAAGTCCGTGTGGGAGCATGCCTCCATCGGGTTGGATCGCGAAGCCGTTGTGACGGTATCATCCAGATCCACGTTGGACTCATTGATGGTGGAGCGTGCGCCCGGACTTGGCGGTGCCTGTTTTGCCGAAGCCTTTATCGACGGCCGGGAATTCAATCTTTCTATGCTGGACAGCCCCGAAGGCCCCCAGATACTGCCCCCGGCTGAAATCATTTTTGAGGATTTCCATTCCGATCAGGCGCACATTGTGGACTATAAAGCCAAATGGGACGCCAATTCCTTTCAATATCACCATACGCCGCGACGCTTCGATTTCGATTCGGCCGACGACGGGCTGCTGGAGCAGCTCAGGACGCTTTGCATGGAGTGCTGGGCCTTGCTGGGCTTACGGGGATACGCCCGGGTGGATTTTCGAGTGGACCGCCAGGGGCGTCCCTGGATTTTGGAAATCAACGCCAATCCCTGCCTGTCGCCCGATGCCGGCTTTGCGGCGGCGGTACGCCAGGCCGGCTTGACCATGACCGAGGCCATTGGTCGAATTGTGGCCGCCGGCGTCGCATAAGAGAAAGGTTGGCGGGTTTATTTTGACATGCTTAAAATAAGAAGAATTTACGACGACATCTTGCCCGTCAACCGGGAAACCCTGAAACAGGTGCAGCAGATTCTCAGGACCCGGTTTTCCGATGCGCCGGCCGCAGAGATCGACCAGATCAGCGAGAAACTGCGAAACCCCTTTAAGCAACGCTTTCGCAGCATCCTGCTGGTGGCGGAAAATTTGAGATATCGGGTGCAGGGCTTTGCCATGCTGCTGCATGAACCGGTGATCCGGTTTTGTTATCTGGACTGGATCGCCACCGCCAGAGGGACCACCGGAGGAGGCCTGGGCAGCGCACTCTACGACAGTCTGCGGGCCGAGGCGGTGGCCCTGAAGGTCAAAGGGCTTTTTTTCGAATGCCTTCCCGATAATCCCCGGGCTTGCCGGGATCCGGGGATTATAAAACAGAATCGTGCCCGATTGCGCTTCTACGAGCGCTACGGCGCCCGTCCGATTATCGGCACCGCCTATGAAATGCCAGTCAAAGAGGGGGATGATTGCATGCCCCATCTGGTCTACGACGGCCTGGACCGCCGAAAACCGTTGCGGCCCAGGTTTGCCCGTAAGGTGGTGCGCGCGGTATTGGAGCGCAAGTATGCCGACTATTGCCCGCCGCGGTACGTGGAAAAGGTGGTGGCTTCTTTTCGCGACGATCCCATCCAACTGCGTCCCTTTCACTATGTCAAGCCCGAAGCGGCCCGAACGGCCGTGGAAAGCCGGTCCCTGGAACAGATCGCCGTGGTGGTCAATGCCGATCATGAGATCCACCATGTGCACGACCGCGGATATGTCGAATCCCCGGTACGGGTGCGCAGTATCCTGAAAAAACTGCTGCCGGCCGGCTTGTTTGCCCAAAGCAATCCGCGCACCTTTGCCGACAAGCACATTACGGCGGTCCACGACGCCGACCTGTTCAATTACCTGCGTCGTGCGTGTGCCGAGATGCCCGAGGGAAAGTCCCTGTATCCCTATATCTTTCCCCTGCGCAATAAAACCCGCCCCCCCAAGGAGCCTTCGGTGCTTTCGGGATATTACTGCATCGATACGTTTACACCGATTAACCGCAATGCCTTCCTTGCGGCGCGGCGCGGCGTGGATTGCACGCTGACGGCTGTCGCCGAAATTCTGGCCGGTCGCCGAATGGCCTACGCACTGGTGCGCCCGCCCGGCCACCATGCCGAACGGCGGGCCTTCGGCGGATTCTGCTACCTGAACAACAATGCCGTTGCCGCCCAGTATCTGAGCCGCAGCGGAAAGGTGGCCATCCTGGATATCGACTACCACCACGGCAATGGCCAGCAGGATATTTTTTACCGCCGGTCGGATGTGCTCACCGTTTCCCTGCATGGTCATCCGAAGTTTGCATATCCTTACTTTACCGGTTTCGAAGACGAACGCGGTGAGGGCGAAGGCGAGGGCTTCAATTTGAATCTTCCCTTGGCGGAGCAGATGGACGGTCCGGGATACCGGAAGGCTTTGGCCAGGGCCTTGCGCCGAATCAAGCAGTTCAATCCCCAATTCCTGATCGTGGCCCTGGGGCTGGATCCGGCCAAGGGGGACCCCACAGGCACATGGCAGCTGCTGGCCAAGGATTTTGAAGCCAATGGCCGCATGATCGGTGCCCTTGGCCTGCCCACTCTGGTGGTGCAGGAAGGCGGGTACCGGGTGCGCACCCTGGGGACCAATGCCCTCGGTTTTTTCAGGGGTTTGGCCGCCGAGGGCTTCAAGCCCGCTGAACATCCCGCTGCGGACAAAGAACAATTGCACGGTGTGGGCTGGCGCCTTGAGTTGCGGACCGGTGATCCGGAGCGCATCGGCCGCCTGGTCGAGCTGACCGGTTTTTTCAATACGTCGGAAATCCAGGTGGCGGCGGAATTGGTGCAGGAGCGCCTGGAGAAAGGCCCGGCTTCGGGCTACCATTTCCTGCTGGCTGAGCAATACGGCCGCCTGGTGGGTTATACTTGCTACGGCCCCGTTGCCTGCACCGTAAACAGCTATGACCTTTACTGGATTGCCGTGCATCCGGATTTTCATCGCAAAGGGCTGGGCCGCCGGCTGATCAAGAAAACCGAAGCCCTGATCCGCGGGGCCGGCGGCAACCGAATCTACGTGGATACCTCCCAGAGGGGTCAATATGCCAGCACCCGTTCGTTTTATGAAAGCTGCGGCTACCACCTGGAGACTGTTTTAAAAGACTTTTACGCACCGGACGACGGCAAGGTGATCTACTGTAAAATATTATCGAAGTAGAAGAAAACCGTTCCGGTAAAATTGTTGTCCAATCCCATTGAATAAGGAAAACGAACCATGTTGAACAGAAAGTCACAAATCGAAGCCCACAAAAAAAGTGCTGAGGGCCAATTGGCGGCGCGCCTGGAGTTGCTTAAAAACAGGGGAATGGATGACCGCCAGATAGAAAAAGACCCCGGAATCAAACAGATCAGGGCGCAGATCGGCAAAGCCAGACATCAGATGGCCGGTATTGCCGCCATGGAGACCTTGATCGTTGCCAAAGCCGAGGCCAGAGCCCAAAAAGAGGCCGCTGCCAAAACGCCGCATGTCAAGCCCAAGAAATCGCTTTCAGGTGCTGCGCCCAAAAAGCCAAAGAAAGAGAAAAAGCCGGTCGCTGATGAGTAATTTTGATGCGACCCCCTGTTCTGACCTGTTGCTTCTATGCGCATTCGTCTGGGGCGGACGATGAATGCAGGGGAAAATGACAGGCGACCTGCCGATCGCCTGTCATTTGCCGCAGGGCCGGCCGCCGGGCGGCGCAGCGAGGCCGGGCGTGACGGCACCGCGGCTGATAGCGGCAACCGGTTGACCCCGGGGTTGGATCGGGGTCATCAAAAAAAATTCGGGGGACCGGATCCATACTTCCGTCCGGGTCTGGATCGGGCACTGCCGCCAGAAGGGCTGCGGCGTAAGGATGCAGCGGTGACTGGTAAAACCGTGCGGCCGGCGCGATTTCGCACAGGGCGCCCATGTACATGACGGCCACATGGTCACTGACATTTTTCACCACCGACAGATCGTGGGAGATAAAGAGCATGGTCAACCCATAGCGGCTTTTGATTCTTCTCAACAGGTTGAGTATCTGCGCCTGTACCGATACATCCAGGGAACTGACCGGTTCGTCGCAGATCAGCATCCTGGGAGAAGTGATCAGCGCGCGGGCGATGCTGATCCGCTGGCATTGGCCGCCGGAAAATTCAAAAGGCCGGCGGCCAAACATCGTCGCCGGCTCAAGGCCCACATCGCGCATCATTTCGGCAGCCAACCGATAGCGCGTACGGCGGTCCGTTTTGCCGTCGATCCGAAGTGGCTCGGCAATGGTTTTTCCGACGCTGCGGCTGGGGTTCAGGGAAGCCGTGGCATCCTGGAAGATCATCTGGATGCCCGTGGGGGCCCCTCCTCCTTGTCGCCGGCCTCCCGTCAGGCGCTGTCCGTTATAATCGATCCATCCGGAAGAGACAGGCTGCAGATTGACGATGGCCCTTGCCAGCGTCGTTTTCCCGCACCCCGATTCGCCCACGAGACCCAATGTTTCTCCCTTTTGGATGCCAAAGGACACCCCGCATACCGCCTGGACGGTTGCCCGTCGGCCGATGGGATATTCCACAACCAGGTTATTGACCTCCAGCAGCGGTGCACGACGGCATGGGCCACGCGCCGTGGCTTTCGAGGGGGTACCAGCAGGCATATCCATAGCGGGTTCCATTGATATGGGTAAATGGCGGCGCTTTCGTTTTGCACTTCGTGCGTGCCGCCGGACAGCGTGGTGAGAACCGGCATCCGGGGGCGGTATCGACCAGATCCGGCGGATTTCCGGCGATGGATTTCAAATCGGCATGCGCCGTATCGGACAACCGCGGTATGGCGTCCAGCAATGCCCGGGTATACGGCATTCGCGCGTTCTGGAACAAGACGGCGGTGGGGGCATGCTCCACGATCTGCCCGGCATACATTACGGCGGTTTCGTCCGTGCGGCCGGCAACGACGCTCAGGTCATGGGAGATAAGAATCATGGCCATCTGTGTTTTTTTCTGATGCGCGTTCAGAAGATCGAGAATTTCCGCCTGAACGGTTACATCCAGTGCGGTGGTGGGCTCATCGGCAATGAGCAGAGCGGGGTCGCAGGACAGGGCAATGGCGATGGCCACCCTCTGGCATAGCCCTCCGGAGAGCTGATGCGGGTATTGCCCAAGCCGTTGCGTGGGTGCGCCGATTCCCACCGCCCGCAACAGCTGGACGACACGATCCCGGGCATCCTTCTTTTTGATGGCCAGGTGGTGATTCAGGCTTTCGGTGATCTGGCGTCCTATCTTCATAACCGGGTTCAGAGAGGACATGGGGTTCTGGAATATCATGGCCATCTCCTTGCCAATTATTTTCCGGACCTGTTTTCCGGTCATCCGGTGCAGGGCGCGGTTCCGGAAGAAAATCTCCGAATGTTCCGAAACATGGGCATGCTTGGGGAGCAGTCCCATGATGGCGCGGCCGAGCATGCTTTTGCCGCAACCGGACTCACCGACCAGGCCCAGGGCCTTTCCCGGCATGAGTTTTAACGAGATGCCGTCTACGGCGCGGACCATTCCCTGCCGTGCAGGCAGACGGACAAAAAGATGGTCAATGGTGAGAATCGGCGCAGGGTGTTTCACAGCTGGCTTTCCCGTCGCTCAACGACGCTGCGGATGCTGTCGCCGGCCAGGTTGAACGACACAACGGTGACAAACATCAGGCCGGCGGGAATCAGGCTGATATGCGGCGTCGCTTCCAGGAACTCTTTGCCTTCGGCGATCATTGCGCCCCAGCTTGGCGTAGGTGCCGGTACGCTTAACCCGAGAAAGCTGAGGGCGCCTTCGGCCATGATGAGAAACGCAGCCACCATCAGGCCGTAAACAGCCATCGGGATGATGATATTAGGAATAATCTCCCGAAACAGGATGGCCATGTCTCCGGCACCGGCCAGGCGTGCCGCGTCGATGAAAGCCTGCTCGGCCAGCACAAGAGTATGACCGCGCGCGACCCGGCAGAAGGCGGGTATGGTGAGCAGGCCAAGGGACAGAATCAGGGTCGTCAAGTTCGCGCCGACATAAAAGCTTATGGCCAGCAGAAGAATCAATCCGGGAAATGCCAGCACGATATCCATCAGTGCCACGACAATCGACTCGATGTGGCCGCGATAGTATCCGGCGATACAGCCCAGGAACCCGCCGGCGAAAATTCCGATGAGCGGGGCGACCAGCCCGACTGCCAGCGACACCCGGGCACCGTAAACCAGTCGCGAAAGAATATCACGGCCCATGGCATCCGTGCCCAGCCAGAATGTGCCGGGGCTGCTGTGGTCCCCCCCGGATTCAGTACTGTCGACGTTATTTGCGGCAGTACCGGGAGGGGCGGCCATGGCCTCCCAATGGATGCGATCCGGGTTGGCGATGGGCAACCCGCCGGCTGTGGTCGCGGCTGCAAGGACGATGACGATCCAGGCTGCCGGAAGCCAGAAACCGGGTCCCAAACCGCGGGCTGTGGCATCAGCGGACATTTGCGCCCCTCCATCGGATGCGCGGGTCGATGATCGCGTAAGCGATATCAATGGTTGCATTGATGGTGACATATCCGAAAGTGATCAATAAAATCCCTCCCTGAACCATCAGATAGTCCCTGTTGTAGATTGCTTTGAGCAGCATCCGCCCGATGCCGGGAAGGGCAAATAGCGTTTCGACGATCACCGTTTCTCCCAGGTGCCGTCCGATCTGAAGGCCGATGATCGTCAACAGGGTGAACGAGGACGGCCTGAAGGCATGGTGGAGAATTACTTTCCATGGCGGCAGTCCCTTTGCCCGGGCCATGAGAATGTAATCCTGTTGAAGGGTGGTGATCATGTCGCTGCGCAGCACACGCATCAGCACCACCCACTCGATGAGGGCAATGCTGAAACCGGGGAGCACAAACGCGCGTAAATTTTTCCAGAGCCCCGCAGAAAGCGGCATATAGCCGGTGGCCGGCAGCCAATGCAGCCGGATGGAAAAAAGATAGATGGCCAGCAGCGCCATGATAAAGCTGGGTATGGACAAGGTGGCGAACCCGATGCCGTTGATCAGCCTGTCGGCGGCGCTGTTGCAGCGGCAGGCACAGACCACACCGGTGGGTATGGCCATGCACAGCGCCAGGATTTGCGAAATGACGAGCAGTTCCAGGGTGACCGGCAGCCGCGCCAATATGGACGCCATGACCGGTTCGCCGGTCAGGTAGGAGTGCCCCAGGTCCCCGCTGAGGGCGTCGCCGGCCCACATCAGGTACCGAATCACCGGGGAGTGGTCGAGTCCCAGATCCTGGCGGATGCGCGCGATGTTTTCCGGCGTTGTCTCTACGCCGCCGACAACATAGGCCACATCACCCGGGAGCCCGTTGAGCATGCCGAAAGTGAGCACCGATACGGCCACCAGAACGATGCCCAGACGGCCCAGCTTGCGCGCTGTCCAGCCCAACTGCAGGGCCATCCGGTTTCGACGGCCGGGCCAAGGTGAACGGATACCCCGGGCCGGGCCCGGTATTTGGCGTTCAGCGGTTTTCACGAGAATTCGCGCCATCCAGTCTTTGGGTGAAATTCATTATGGCCGTTTTGCGGTGCAGGACCCGCGGGTTTTGCCGCCGGGCCCTTTTTACGGCAGTACATTGTCCGGCGGGCGAACGGCAATGTCGCCCACCGGGTTTTTCCATGCAGTGTAACCGGCACGCGAAAGGGCTTCCAGGGCACCCTCCGGATACCCCTCCTGCGCTATCTGCGCCCATATCCGGACATGCTTTTGCAGCAGGACGGCCCCCGGTGTTTCCATGTTTTGAAAATGCAAAAACCCATCGTCTTGTCGCCGGCAAATCTGGTGTGCTTCCAGCAGTTCATCCACACGAGCCGAAAACTGCGGCCAGAACCACCGGTCGGACCGGATGGCGCCCGTCAACCGTGCCAACAGCATCGCTTCCGGGTCGTCCGCGTGTATGGTGAACCAGGGCATCAGCCACAGTGTGCGCAGATTGTCCATGCCGAAGGCGAACTCATCCGGCACGATGCAGCCGTCTTTCTTGCGATATACCGTATACCGGCCGTCGATGGTAAATCCGTTCGTGCCGGCAATGAGGATACCGTCTTCGGTGAGCATCCGGCCGATCTGGCGCAGTAGTTTTTTCCGGGTCCGGACGGTGAAGTAAAGCAGCATGTTCATGCACCGGATGACCCGGGCGGGCGGCAGTTCCAGGTTTGCCACATCCGATTCGATGAACTGCAGATTGCCGGTTTCATAATCGCGAATATGGTGGCGGATAAGGCGGCTGCCGTCGACATGGACCGTTTGGCTGGACAAGTCATCGGCGTCATCAAGCAGAAGACACATTTGACCGAACAGGGTTTCGAAATGTTTACGCGTCGCCGCGGGATTCTGGTACATGGTCCTGCCGCTGGGGGTCATCTGGGGTTGAAAGTATTGAAAATTTCCCTGCCCATCGAAGCAGGAATAGTGTCCCTCTTTGTCGTAAAGTACATATTCGGCGAAGAATCGATCGATGCCGTAAACGCGCCAGTGCTTGAAACGGGCCGCTGTTTCAGCAGTCGTCACCGGTGGAAAGCCGCATCCGATGTCCATAAATACAGGGACCTCATCTTTTACCGGGCAACAGTAGTGGGCCACATAGGCGTCCAGTTCTTTATGCCGGTTGGCAATGGTCAGCGGCGGGATGCGTCCGCCCCAGGCAAAGGGCAGGACGCTGGGTACCATGGTGGAGAGGGACCTGACCAGATGGGGCGTGAAATCGGTGATCTGGAATCCGGCGCGTTTCATGAGCGGGAACATGCGCACAATAAACTGCCGGGCATGGGGATGCAGGGCCCCCCAGGAAAATCCGGCGTCCATATGCTCGGGCAGGCGGGCTCCGAACTGCTGTGCGACCAGGGTGCCGAAAGAGGTGTCGACGACCGCTGTCATGAATGCCTCCTTGGGTTTGGTTGTTGAGCTATATGCAAAACCGAATGCATACGGCGATATCGGGGACAGGGTGAAAGCCGGTTGAGAGTAGCGAGTTGCAAGTTATGAGTTGTGGCATTCTGTCTATATAGGATCAGGCCCGTGCGCAGCGCGAGCGGCAACCGGAAACTTGTCACTCACAACCCAAAACCCTGCTTGCCCTGCAGTACTCCGGACTCTCCGGCTCCGGATTGACTTACTTTTCGATCCAGACGTCGGTCAGCAGGATCCCCGCCACCCAGGGTACGGGCCGTTTCAGATTGTGGACACGCTTATTGGCGAACCGGTAGTACCACCGGCCGAAAAGGTATAGAAACGGTACATCGGCATTGACGTTGCGGACAATATCGCACAAGGTCTGCGTCCGGGCTGCTTCATCGGTGGCTGTCTGCAGCTTGAGCAGAAGATTGTCGACCTCTTCGCTGGCGTAGCGGCTGACATTCCACGGGCTCTTGGAGTGCAGTTGGGCCACTGTCATGGGGCCCATATCGTACGCTCCCGGGATCACCCAGGAGGCGATATCGAATTGTTTGCTGAACAATTGCTTCATGATGCCGGCAAAATCCATGGGGACCGGCGTGATCTTCACACCGATGGGCTGCATCATCTGCTGCAGAATGATACCGGCTTCGCGGCCGCGGTTGGTGGCGGTGTGGATATATTCCAGCGCCACCGGTTTTCCATATTCAGCGATCAGCGCCCTGGCTTTTTTCAAGTCGGGTTGCAGGTAGTTGACGTTGCCGCAACCCGGAATGTCCCCGAGCCAGGTTTCCGTGAACGGCATAATACCCCTGAAACTGGCCTGAATGTACTTTTTCTGGTCCCAGGCAAGCGCCAGCGCGCGGCGCACACGGACATCATCCAGAGGTGGTTTGGAATTGTTGAGCGCCAGGATGCCGGCGCCTTTGAGTTTCATAACGACCTGGTCAAAACGGGGGTCCCCCGACAGTTTTTTTACATGCATGGGCCGATCGGTGACCATTGCATCCACCTCCCCGGAAGCCAGGGCGGCATAGCGGGTTTCGTGGTCGGCAATAATGCGCGTAACCACCTCATCCAGATAGGGTTTCCCCGTTTGCCAGTATTCCGGATTCTTGGTGACCACAATGCGTTCGCCCGGTTTCCACTCTTTGAAAACAAAGGGGCCGGTACCCACCGGCGATCGATTCTGGATATCCTTTTCCACTGCCGCGGGGGAGGGAATATAAGCCGTGAAACTGCCGGGATTGGACAGGGCGTCGGTGAAGGGCAGCCAGGGGTGTTGCAGATTGAATCGGACTTCGAATTCCCCGGTTTTTTCCACGGACAGGATGGGACGAATTAAAATGCGGTGCCGGTACCGGTTTTCCGGATTCAATATCCGCTGCCAGTGGCTGACGACGGCATCGGCGTTGAACGCCGTACCGTCGTGAAATTTGACTCCCCGGCGCAGTTTGACGGTCCATGTCTTTCCATCCGGGGAAGCGGTGGCCGACAGACCCAGGATCGGAATCAGTTCGCCGTCTTGTCCGCGCTCAAACAGTTTTTCCATGATCATGCTGGCGGCCAGTCTGCCGGCGCTCATCAAGGAGCGGCCTTTGAGGGCATCGAACCCGCTGGCGTCGATCTCATGGGCCAGGCGAAGAGTGCCGCCATAGACGGGCTGGGCAGGCGCCCGTTGGGGGGCGAAGCAGATGAGGATACCCGACAGGAGGGCACACAGGGCGATTGTTTTCAGGGCAGGGGATGCCGATGAACCGATGTGTTTACCAAATGAGTATATCATGGCCGGCTCCTTATGTGGGTTATTAATATTGCAATATTAATTATATAGGTCTTTTCCCCAAGGCTTGGACATCAATAAAACCACAAATAGACAAAAAGTCAAGTAAAAATGAGTAGATCAAAATACATTTGAGTTTCAGGGGACCTGGTTATGCCCGGCGCGCGGGCCCCACCGCATCCCGGCGAGTCTTCCATTGGATGTGAGCGGGGGTGATATTGGCCGGAGGGCTTGTCCAGGTTCTGCGCAGGCGGCAGATCCTGCCGGATTGCCTTTTAAAGGTGCGGGCGGGTTTGACGGCTAATCTGGTGCAAGAGGGAAAACGGCATCAATGGACCAGTTTATTGCAGATCAGGCTGCAGCTGAATATGAACCAGCCGAGGCCGACGGAAAAAAACGCCATAAACTGCAGGAAGTCTTGCCAGAACTGGCCGTTTTTCCAGAAAAGATCATCGGCATCCGGGCCAACGGAGGCAACCGGAGATGCGGGAAAGGGGAATATCCGGCATCCGTCATGGGTCACTTCCGGCTGGGGTGCCGCAAGCTGTATCTTTTTTAAGATGATCTGGACCAGCGTCCTGTCGGCCTCTTTTTCGGCCTTTTTTAACAGCTCCAGGTAAAGATCACGATGCGTATCGCAGGGATAATTTACTGTAGGCATGATTGTTTTCTCCTTACCAAAAGTCGTGCCGTTATCCTTCCGCCCGGGCTTTCGAATCGTTGGTGGTATCCACGCAATAACCGCTCAAAATAGCGGCCATTTTTTCGGCGATATAGGCAATCAACTCGGTATCGCCGATGCGCACCGCTTTGTCGAGCATGTCAAGGTAGGCTTCGAGCCCGGGAAAGAGAACAAGGGTTTGTGAGCTGATCGTGGTACCGTCGATGGTGTCGGGCGCCGTTGCGGACCCGCCGTTGTCCGATGGGAATATATCGGCTTCACTGACACCGAGTACCCGGGCCATTTTTGTCAAATCGTCCCGGGTTGGTTTTTGTTTGCCCAGTTCAAGATTTTTGATTTTTGTCCGACCGGACTCATAGCTGGTATTGAATGCCTTGGCGCCAAAATCTCCCTGGTTCATATTGGCGCGGCGGCGCAGTACCTGAATGGCTTCTGCCTGGGTCAACCGCATAGCTGTCTCCTTTTTACAATCAGGTGGATAAAATCCGGTCCACATGTGACTTTATGCGGGCTGGGAGACGAATAGGGAATAATGGCATTATTATTTGCTCATATGAGTATAAAGTCAACCCTAAAAGTAACGCTGAATATTACTCAGCGCTTATGAATTCATTCCAGTGCGGCGCTTAATTGGCGCACCATTGCCGGGATGTCCTCCGCAGCCACAATTTCAGTGACCAGACAGATGGTTTTCGCACCCCGCCGGACAATCTGGTGGATGTTGCGGGCCTTTATTCCGCCGATGGCCACAAAGGGGATCGATAAATGCCCGACGGCAAAGTCGAGATAGTCCAGGCCGACCGGGGCGCATACATCTTCTTTGGTATGGGTTTGGAATATGGGACCAACGCCGATATAATCGGCTCCGGCGGCTTCGGCTGTCCGGGCCTGATCCGGGGTGTGGGTGGAAAGACCGATGATCTTTTCCGGCCCCACCAGCCGTCTGACCGCATCCACGGGAAGATCGTCCTGGCCGACATGGACGCCGTCGGCCTCTGCCAGCAGGGCAATGTCCACATGATCGTTGACGATGAACAGCACTCCATGATCTTTTGTGACAGCCCTGATCCGGAGGCACTCTTCGAGCATTTGGCGGTGGCTTTTGAAGGGACGTTTTTCTCGATACTGGATGGTCGTGACGCCGCCCTCGATCATTTTGCGGACCACCTCGATATTGGAACGTCCCCCGGAGAATCTTTCCGCGGTAATGCCGTAGATCCCCGCGGGCAGCGACGGCCGCAATGATTCAGCCATTGCGCGCCGCCATTTCCATTACCTTGCCGGCCATGATGGCGGCAACGGCGGCAACCTTGTGAGCGAAGATCCGGTGTCCATGGCAATCGGTTTTGAAATCGCCGACGATGGTGACGTTGCCCATCCGGCGGCAATGGATTTCATCTGTGCCGCAGCCGGCGATGCCGCAGGCTGAAATCACCGGTTTGCCTGATCCGGCCAGGGCCTCCAAAAGATTTTTTTTGTCCCTGCGGCCATCGAGCCCTTCCACCACAGTGTCGCAATCCGCAAAACAGGCCGCCATGTTGGTGCGGTCCAGCTTGAGCATCAGTGCATCGATTTTCACTGAGGGATTGATCCGTCTTAAATTGCAGGCCAGCATATCTACTTTGTTCGACCCAACCTGGTCCCGAAAGTAAAATTGCCGATTGAGATTGCCCGGCTCCACCCGGTCAAAATCAACGAGCTTGAGCTGCTCGATCCCGCTGCGGACCATATAGACGGCGACATTGGAGCCGATGCCGCCGACGCCGGCAATGCCGATTTTCATTGAATCCGGTCCCAGTCTTTATATATCGGCTGATAGCCCCTGTCTTCGATTGCCCGCACCACCTGTGCGACGTTGCGCTGGTCGGTGATTTCGAATTGAGGCGTTGTTCCCGGTACGGTTGCGGCATACCCGCCGACCCCGGTGCAGGAGCCGGCCGAATAGCGGGTGACCCCCAACGGCATGAGATGGTCCCGGAATGCGGCGCTTTCCCGGGTGGATACGGTGATGCCGGTTCGGGGCAGAAAACAGCGCAGGGCGGTCAACAGCTGGACAAAGGTTTTGTCGTCGGCACAATAGTCTGTGCTATAGCCGCCCTCCGCCGGATTCAGGCGGGGCAGGGATATGCTGACTTCCGTCTGGAGGAATTTGTTTTCCAGGTAGTCGGCGTGCAATCCGCAGAGAAATGCCTCCTGGCGAATGTCTCCCAGCCCCAGCAGGGCACCGATATTGACCCCTCTGAAACCGGCACGGGCGCCCCGTTCGGGCGCCTCCAGCCGGTAGTTGTAATCGGTTTTTCTGCCGGCCGTATGCAGCAGGCGATAGCGCTGCCGGTCGTAGACTTCCTGAAATACGGTCAGGGCGTCCACGCCGGCCGATTTGAGGCGGCCATATTCGCCTTCATCCATGGGGAACATTTCAATGGACACCGACGCAAAATACTGCTTCAGCAGCTCGACAGCGCTTTCAAGGTAATCCATGGGGGTCAACCGGCGCGCCTCTCCGGTGAGCAGAAGCAGATGTTGCATACCGGTGGCGCTTATGGCGCGGGCCTCGGCTTCGATTTCTTCCAGGGTCAGCGTGCGGCGCTTGATGCGGTGGCGCCGATTGAATCCGCAGTACAGGCATTCGTTGGTGCAGTGGTTGCTGATATACAGGGGAATGAACAGCTGAATGGTGCGTCCGAAATACTGAACGGTGAGCCGGTGGGCCTTTTGCGCCATGGGTTCGAGGTAGTCTGCGGCCCGGGGGCTCAAAAGGGTCAGAAAATCAAGGGCCGACAGCTTCTCCCTGCCGATGGCCGCCTCCACATCCTGTGGTCCGGTGTCTTCGAAAAAGCGGGAGAAATCAAAGTCCTCATATGCTTCGACAGTTCTGAAAAATGTCATGGGATGCGCATCCTTTTTTACGATTGCAGGAAACCCGTAAGCGGCGACGATGCCTGTGCCGTAAGTCTTTCCGGGGCCAGTTGGGCACGATAAGCCATCCTGCCGGACTGAACGGCCAATGAGAAGGCTTTGCCCATGGTTTCCGGGTCCCTGGCTGTGGCGATGGCCGTGTTGACCAGTACGGCATCGGCACCCATTTCCATGGCGGCGGCTGCTTGGGAGGGCCGTCCGATGCCGGCGTCCACAATGACCGGTACGGTGCAGTTTTCAATGAGCAGGGCGATGAGTTCGGCGGTTTTCAGGCCCCGGTTGGACCCAATGGGCGATCCCAGGGGCATGACCGCGGCTGCCCCGGCCGATTCGAGCCGGCGGGCCAGAATCAGGTCCGGAAGGATGTAAGGCAGCACCACGAAATCCTCTTTGGCCAGGATTTCAGTTGCCTTGAGGGTTTCGGAATTGTCCGGCATCAAATACTTCATGTCGGCGATCACTTCGATTTTGATGAAGCGGCCGCACCCGGCCTCCCTGGCGATTCGCGCAACGCGAACGGCCTCCTGGGCCGTACGGGCCCCGGAAGTATTGGGCAGAAGGGTCACCTCCGGGGGAATATAGTTCAGGATATTGTCTTTGGAGGCCCCGGTGTCCACACGTCTCAAGGCCACGGTAATCATCTGTGAACCGCTGGCCGCCAGCATTTTGGGGATCAACGATTTGGATGCGAATTTACCGGTGCCGGTAAACAGCCGGTTGCTGAAACGTCTGCCGCCGATGTCCAGTCCGTCTTGTTGCATGCCGTCAACCTCCCCCGACAAAGCTGAGCAGTTCCAGCGTGTCGTTTTCCCGCAACTGCAGCGTATCCCACTGCGCCTGTCGGATGATTTTCAGGTTGTGTTCGATGACCAGGCCATGCGGGTCCAAACCCTTTTGCCGGACCAGTTGGGACAGCGTGCAGGGCGCCACGGTTTCCGTTTGGCCATTGATAGTGATCTCCATCTTGTCTTGCCTTCCGACCGGGTGGAATCCGGAGCCGCCCATAAAAAAAGCCGCCTGCCAGTGAAGGCGGGCGGCTGCCGAAACGAATAAAAAAGAAACCGATTTCTGGAGTTGCACAGCCGCTTCCCTTCGCCGGTATTGTCCGGATCAGGTTCTAAGGGTTGGATGATATCCTCTCAGCGTTCACTGCACCCCTAGCGATGGTCCGGTTTTAGGCCAATGGACCATGTTTGTCAATAGATGAGACAAATCCGCCGGTAGTTCCCGGCCACCGGCCCGCATCAAATCCAAATACCAAAACCCGGATATCAGATGAGGTCTGCGATCTATCCATATCAATGATCAGACTCCCAGCCCCTATTGGGTTCCGGATCTTGAGATTCGATATGGCATAAGGGGTTTCAGCTTTACCGCTGAATTGCCGGCCCAAACCTGCCGGTACGGCGCGGCTGCACGGAAAATGGTCGATAGCGGGAATTGCCTTGAGGCTTGATTCCTTTGGGATCGGTCATAACTTGATCGGAGAAAGCCACAGGTGAAGGATAGCCCAATGACACGCTTGCAGGACAATGTGATCGGTGAAACCCGGGACAAGATCGAGCAGGGGACCGATGAACCCGCCATGTATCGGGTGGTGTTGTACAACGACGACTTCACGCCCCGGGCGTTTGTGGTGGAAGTTCTCGTTACGGTCTTTCACAAGGGTGCGGCCGAGGCCACGGAACTGATGTGGCGGGTTCACCACGGCAAGCGGGGTGTGGCCGGCGTCTATCCGCGCGAAATCGCCGAGTCGAAGGTTTCGGCAGTCACCGTCCTTGCGAGGGAAAACGGTTTTCCGCTCAAGACAGCCATGGAGCCCGACAAATAAGGGCTGACAGGCTGAACCTGACGGGCTTTTTTCGGAAGCTGCCTCCGGCGCAAGTTCAACTTCTTGTAGAAACCGGATCCGCTGTCTGCACCATCGGCAGCTTGCGGTTCAGGGCCAGGATGTTTTCATCCTCCATCTGGTTGATATCATCGATGAGGCGCTGGAACAGGAAAGCCATCCGCGGATCGTAAAAGCGGTGCAGGCTGGTGTTGGCCACGGCTTTGAAGCCGCGGTAAATTTTATGGGGGGATCCGGCCCCGGGATCGAAGGTTCGAATGCCATTGGCGATGGCCCATTGAATGGGGGCATAGTAGCACAGGTTGAAGTGCAGATCCTTGACCGGCCGGGTGCAGCCCCAGTAGCGGCCGATGAGATGCCCTTCCTTGGCCAGGAGCATGGCCAGCGCTATGGGTGTCCGGCCCATGTCCGGGTCATGGGCGGCCATGATCAGCAGCCGGCTGCGGCAGTGGCGGAAGATGCGCTCGAAAAAATCGGCATTGAGATAGCGGGCGGCCCACGGGCCGAACTGCGCGTTGGTGTTCAGGTAGTAACGGTACATGAGCGGGGCCAGCTCCGGCGAAATGTTTTTCCCCTGATACGCCTGAATCCGGATTCCTGCCTTGTCCATGCGCTGCACTTCCCGGCGAATGTTTCTGCGCTGTGAAGATTTGAAGGTCTTCAGGTAGTCTTCAAAGTGACGGAAGCCGGGGTTGTGCCAAAGGTAGCTCTGGTGGCGCCAGGCTGAAAATCCGCTGTCTGTGAAAACATTGACCCATTCCGGCGCCACGAAATTGAAGTGGCATCCGACAATGCCGTTTTCCTTGCAGAAACGATCGATGGCCGAAAAGATCGCGGGCACAACGGGGGTGCGCTCCAGCCGCTCATCCAGGAGAAATGCATACCCAACCGCGGGTGTCGCGGGGCTCATGCCCACCAGTTTGGGGTAATAGGTGATGCCGTAGCCCTCGGCAAGCTGCGCCCACCAGTGATCGAACACGAATTCCCCTTCGCTGTGGGTTTTGATGTACAGGGGGGCCGCGGCAACCAATGTGTCGCCCTGCCACAGGGTCAGGTGGTGCGGGTGCCATCCCGTTCCGGCGCTGATGCTTCCCGACACCTCCAACTGGTGGAGCCATCGCCACTCCAGAAAGGGCGTCTGCAGGGGGGTTGCCAGACGGTCCCACTGGGCCGGTTCGACATCGGCCATTGCCTCGAGCCATCGGATCGTCCAGCGGTCGTTGATTCGTTCTTCGCTTGTCGCCATAAGCGCTCTCCCTATTTTTCAATGGTAATGCCGCCGGACCGGGTTGTCATCATGAGCCGGATGACGATTGTTGGGGGCCGCAAGTTAAAGTTGTCACCGTTTGATGCCGATATCTTTTCATCGGTCAGCGTATAAATCTGCAGGGAGACATGGAATTGAAAACAGGAAAACTTTTCGGGTTGACCCCGGCGCTCTGGATCACGGCGATGCTGTTCGCTCTGGGTGTCGCCCAGGCCGCCGAAAGCCCTTCGGTTGTCGTTCATTTCGGCAAAGGGAACGCCGTTGTCTCCAACGACGAGAAAAACAAGATCAGCCAAGTATTCTCCCAATATAGCCTGGATGCCCGGGCCAGGGTTTTTGTGCTGGGCTACACCGACAGCAGTGGCGGCCAAAAGGATAATTTGGTGCTTTCACGTCAACGGGCGCAAGCTGTTCGCCGGGAAATCGTTGGTGCTTTCGGGGTGGATGCCGCCATCGTCACGGCCATCGGCAAAGGCGCGCAGAATCCGGTGGCCGACAACCGGCACGCCGACGGGAAGGTCCTCAACCGCCGGGCGGAAGTTTACCTGGTCAATGCCCGGGAGCGCAGCCCAAAGCGTGTATACGGCGTCGATGATCCCTACCTGGGCCAAATTCAGGATCTTGTCAGAGCGGCGGACGCCCTGATCCGTCAAGGGCGGTTGGACCAGGCCATTGGCCGGCTCCAGAAGGCGCATGCCCTCGGCGGCGACCATTATCCGGACTGGCAGGCGGCCTATGGCATCGCCGGGTATTATGCCCATGCCCCCATGGAAAAGACCCGGGCCCATCTGGACCGGGCCCTGCAACTCGATCCCCACAATTACACTGCCAGGGAATTTCTGGGCCGGGTGGAGGCCCGCCAAAAAGTGGCTGCCGGGGAAGTCAGCATGCAGATGGGCCGGGACGCCCAAACCGCTATTGCCGTCACCGCCATTGCTCAGGAACAAGAATATTTGCGCCTATTCGGGGTAGAGCCGCTGGCCCGCAGGAAACGGGACAACCGGGCTCTGGATATCTGGGATTGCCGTGATTCGAACGGGCGCCCGCTGGTCTATTATTTCGACACCACCGGTATTCATTCCTGGGCCTTTGTCCGGCAGGAGGCACCGCCGGCCGTCGACAGCCCCCGGATTTCCCTTACAGGCCCGGCAACGCCTTCCCCTGCATCCGTCGGCGTGCGGCCCGTGTCGTTTTTAACTTCCGCACCAACCGGTGGTTCTGAAAAAATATGGGAGTCTGCGGTCTTTAAGTAAACTGGAGCGGCGCCCGGGTTCAAGGCCGCACAAGGTCAGTTACGAGTTTTGAGTTATGAGTGACGCGTTGATGAATTCTGCCATCCTATCAGATCCGGCCCGCGCGCAACGCAAACATGGCCGGCCCCTATAAACGCGACACTTCAGCCGATAGGATGCCGTCGTGCGCCTTTTGCCGGGGAAGGCCAGATCCGGGCCCTCCGGACCCGGATCTTTACTTCTTCTGGTCCCAGCCCCAGTTTTCATAATACTGCCAGCTGGCGATGCTGTTCAATTCCTTGATTTTGATATCCTTGTCCAGCAGGCTGGTGCGCAGAATATCCCCGATGGACAACAAACCGATGGTTTCCTCACCCCGCTTGACCAGGATATGCCGGATATAGAGCCCCAGGAACATCTCTTCCAGTTTGATCAAAGGTGTGTCATGGGCGGCCCAGTACAGGTTGGTTTTCATGTGATCGCGGATAAGGGCCTTGCGGTGATCGAAATCCGGCCGGTTGACGGACCGCAGCAGATCCCGCTCGGACCAGATGCCCACGATCTTTTGGTTTTTCTCCACCAGGATGGCGCCGATATTGGTGTCCACCATGACATCTATGGCCTCTGCAATAGTGGCGTCAGGGGCGACGCACACTATTTTGGCCTTGGTTTTGTTGTTCAAAATTTCTTCAGCGGTTTTCATGTCGGCCTCCTTTGCATCATGCGAATGATTAGCGATAATGTAAGCATGCCGCGCCATTTGGAAAGTACCGCACAAGTCCCGCCTGTCAGAACGACACGCGTTTTCCCTGCCAGCTGTCCCGTTCTTCGAGTCGTTTGCGGATCAAGGCCACATTGTTGTTCTTGTCAAGAGCCCACTGGGGGGCCACCAGTTCATGCGGGTGGGGGTCCCCGGTGAGTCGCTGGACGACCATATTTTCCGGCAGCCGCTCCAGCACGTCGCATACCAGGTCGACGTATTCATTGCGCTCCAGGCATCGGAACCCGTTGGAGCGGTATAGCTGCTCCATAACCGTTCCCTTGACCACATAAAGCAAGTGCAGCTTGACCCCGTCGATGGGCAGGCGGGCCACATAATCGGCAGTGGCCAACATCTGCTCACGGGTTTCTCCCGGAAGCCCCAGAATGATATGGGTGCCGATGTGGATGCCCCTGCCGGCTGTGGCGGCGACAGCCGTTTCAAAAGCCTTTACATCATGGCCCCGATTGATCGACTTCAGCGTTTCGTCGTGGGCGGACTGCAGGCCGTATTCCACCCAGATCAGGTAGTTTCGGGCATAATCCTGTAAAAGATCCAGCACCTCGGCGGACACGCAGTCGGGTCGGGTGCCGATGGCCATGCCCACCACGTCCTTCACCGACAATGCTTCGTCATACAGCCGTTTCAAGGTTTCGATGGGCGCATAGGTGTTTGTAAAAGACTGGAAATAGGCAATAAATTTTCTGGCCTTGAAACGCTTGATCACCGGCGCCTTGCTCTCTTCCAGCTGGCGCGTGATAGAATAGCCTTTTTTCCGGTTGCCGGTTCCGGACCCCTTGGCGTTGCAGTAGGTGCATCCGCCTCTGCCCAGCGTTCCGTCCCGGTTGGGGCAGGTGAGCCCCGCATCCAGGGAGATTTTGTGGACCCTTTCACCATAAAGGCGGCGAAAGTAAGTGTTCAAATCGTAGAATCGCTTCTTGCGGGTCATGCTTTGGTCAACGCTCATGGTTCAACGCCCCGGGCCCCATTTATTTGTCCCTGGACCTTCAGTTTCATGTCAATGCATTCACTTAAGGCTCGTTCAGTTTGTGGCAGCGGCGTCCCGCCGCGACAGAGGATCCATTTTTTATCTGTCTTGACCTTTAAGTACGGAAACCTATAATAGAGGCCCGTTGAGATCATGTAAAGAGCGACATTATGACATCTTATCTGAAAACATACGACATCATTGTCGTGGGCGGCGGTCATGCCGGATGCGAGGCGGCCCTGGCTGCGGCCCGGATGGGCTGCAGCGTCCTGCTGATGGCCATCGATCTGGACAAGATTGCGGCCATGCCGTGCAGCCCGTCCATCGGCGGCATGGCCAAAGGCCAGCTGGTGCGCGAAGTGGATGCCCTGGGCGGCGAGATGGCCAAAATCACCGACCAGACTGCCATTCAGTATAAGATGCTCAACACCAAGAAGGGTCCGGCCGTTCAATCCTCACGGACCCAGAACGACAAGCAGCGCTATCATATGGCCATGAAAGCTGTCGTGGAGCGCCAGGCCAATCTGGATGTGAAACAAGCTCTGGTGGAGAACCTGGTGGTGGAAAACGGCCGGGTGGCGGGGCTGGAAGATCACACCGGCTACGGCTACCAGGCCAAAGCGGTGGTCCTGGCCACCGGGACGTTCCTCAGCGGGCTGGTTCACATTGGCTTCAAATCCATTCGGGCCGGCAGGGCCGGCGAGTTTGCTTCCTACGGTCTGGCCGAAAGCCTGAATGCCATCGGGTTTGAACTGGGCCGCATGAAAACGGGAACCCCGCCCCGACTGGCCCGCAGCAGCATCGATTTTTCCAAATTCACCGCCCAGACACCCGATGGCGTGCCCAGGCCGTTTTCTTTTTCCAGCACCGCCTTCAGCCTGCCCCAGGTGACCAGCTATATCGGCCGCACCAACGAACGGGTGCACCAGCTGGTGCGTGACAACCTGCACCTGTCGGCCCTGCACGGCGGGGTGATCAAGGGCGTGCCGGCACGCTACTGCCCTTCCTTTGAAGATAAAATTGTCCGCTTTGCCGATAAGGACAGCCATCATGTGATCCTGGAACCCGAGGGGCTGGATACCGAAGAGATCTATGCCAGCGGCCTCGGCAACAGCCTGCCTCTGGAGGTCCAGATTCAGGTAGTCCGGATGGTGGAGGGCCTCGAGGAGGCCGAAATCATGCGTCCGGCCTATGCCATCGAGTACGATTACGTGAACCCGATCCAGCTCAAATCGACCCTGGAGACCAAAAAGGTGGCCGGACTGTACCTGGCCGGGCAGATCAACGGCACCTCCGGCTACGAAGAGGCTGCCGCCCAGGGCATGTGGGCCGGCATCAACGCCGCGTCCCGAATCCAGGGGCGGCCCGATTTCATTTTGGACCGCTCCCAGGCCTATATGGCGGTCCTGGTGGACGATCTGGTGACCCGCGGGACCCGCGAACCCTATCGCATGTTTACCTCCAGGGCCGAATATCGCCTTATCTTGCGCGAAGACAACGCCGATCTTCGCCTCATGGAGATCGGCCATGACCTGGGACTGGTTTCCGCCGACACGGCCAGGGATGTCCGGGAACGCAAGCGGCAGATTGCCGATGAAATCCAGCGCGTGCGCCGCACCGTCGTCAAACCGCTTCCGGAAATCAATGCCTTCCTTACGGACAGGGGAACCAATATGCTGTCCAACGGGGCGCACCTGGACCAACTGGTCAAGCGGGCCGAACTGGGATATGACGTCGTTGAACGGCTGGCGCCCTGTCCGGAGCCCCTGGATGCGCGCGTGACCCGGCAGGTGGAGATCGAAATCAAATACGAAGGCTATATCAAACGCCACCTGGCCGAGATTGAACGCTTCAGGCATCTGGAAAAGATCATGCTGCCCGATGATTTCGATTATACCGCCGTCCATGGCCTGTCCAATGAGCTTAAAGAAAAGTTATCCGCCGTCCGGCCCGTTTCGTTGGGGCAGGCGTCGCGTATTTCCGGAATGACGCCCGCAGCCCTGTCGGTATTGATGGTCATGCTGCGGGGGATGAGCAAAGGCACTGCCAGTGAAAAAAGGGCTTAGCGTCGCCGACTTCGGCGTGCATACCATCAGCGGGATGCATTTCGACATCTTGCCCGGGCAGTGTATCGGGCTGGCCGGTCCGTCCGGCACCGGCAAAACACTTTTACTCAGAGCTTTGAGCGACCTCGACAGCCACTCGGGCACCAAATGGCTGGACGGAGTGCCGTCAACGGATATTCCGGCACCCGAATGGCGCCGTCGCGTGGGAATGCTGCCGGCCGAAACGGCCTGGTGGTACGATACGGTATCACCCCACTTCAGCCAGACACCGGGCAAATGGCTCGCCGATCTGGGATTTGACGCTTCGGCAATGACCTGGCAGGTCAGCCGGCTCTCCAGCGGGGAGCGGCAGCGCCTGGGATTGCTGCGGCTGCTGGCCAATGCGCCGGATGTTCTCCTGCTGGATGAACCGACGGCCAATCTGGATCGCCGAAGCACCGACAGTGTTGAAAGCCTGCTGGAGGACTACCGCCGCCTCCACCGGCCGGCCATCCTGTGGGTCAGCCATGATATGGACCAGCTTGAGCGCAACTGCAGCAACTTCCTGACCATCCGGGGCGGCCGTCTTGAGGCCGGATTGCCCGGGAATCAGGGGCGACCGTGAGGGTCATCGCGCTTACCCCCCAGGATTTGGCGGCCGCTTCCGGCCTGATTCTCCTGCTGGCGCTGTTATCATGGCGCATGCAACTGGGACTGGCCCGTCAGATTCTCGTTGCGGGGCTGCGCACAACGGTACAGCTGTTGCTTATCGGCATGGTGCTCAAAGCCCTGTTTGCCCATGTGCATATCGGGCTGATGAGCGCCATGGCCCTGGTGATGCTGGTAGCGGCCGGCTATGAGGTGATGGGGCGCCAGAAACGCAGATTTGCCGGCTGGTGGGGAATGGGGTTGGGCACATTGTCCATGTTTGTTACGTCCTTTTCCATTACCGTGCTCGCCCTCAAGGTGCTCATTTCGGTGGAGCCATGGTATACACCCCAATATGCCATCCCTTTGCTGGGTATGATGCTGGGAAATGCCATGAGCGGCATTGCAATCGGTATCGACCGCCTGACGTCGGCAGCCTGGGATCAGCGGACGGTTATCGAAGGCCGTCTCCTGCTCGGGCAAACCCGGGATCAGGCCATCGAGGACCTCCGCCGCGACAGCATTCGAAGCGGGATGATTCCCGTCATCAATTCCATGGCGGCGGCCGGATTGGTAAGCTTGCCGGGGATGATGACAGGGCAGATCCTTGGCGGCAGCCCGCCCATGGAAGCGGTTAAATATCAGATTCTTATCATGTTTCTGATTACCGGCGGAACGGGTCTGGGCACCATGATCGCCGTGTGGTTCGGATCGCGAAGGCTTTTTGACGACCGCCATCGGTTGCGACTGGACCGCTTGCACCGTCATGCATCCCGTCCTTGACACGGCGGGGCACGCATATTATTTTCTATCAAAATTTAAATTGCTTTCGGATGCTTATAGCGTCAAAGCGATCAAACAATAAATATATGAGGTTGTCATTTCATGTCAGACACGGATTATTATCAAGCCCTTGGAGTTGAAAAAAGTGCCAGTGCGGCCGATATCAAGAAAGCCTACCGCAAACTGGCCATGAAGTACCATCCCGATCACGCCAAAGGCGATCCATCGGCAGAGGAAAAATTTAAAAAAATAAGCGAAGCTTATGCGGTTTTAAGCGACCCGGAAAAACGCAAACAATATGACACCTACGGCTCGGCCGGGTTTCAGCAACGCTTCAGCCAGGAAGATATTTTCCGTAATTTCGATTTCAGCGATATTTTTAAAGAATTCGGATTTCGCAGCGGCGGCTCGCCCACAGGCGACGGAGGGTTTCGATTCAGCTTCGGCGGTGGATCTCCTTTTGGCGGGGGCCGTCGTCAGCAGGCCCCGGCCAAGGGCGCCGACCTGGTGTACGAACTGCCGGTTACGCTGAGTGAAGTTGCCCTGGGTGCCCAGAAAGCCATCTCTTTCCAGCACCAGGGCCGGAGTGAGAACATCACCGTCAAGATTCCCAAGGGCATGTTGACCGGAAAGAAACTGCGCGTTGCCGGCAAGGGGGAGCCGAGCCCATACGGCGGGCCGGCCGGTGATCTGTTCATCAAAGTGAAGGTTGTAGAAGATTCCCAGTTCCAAAACGACCAGTATGATTTGATCACTTACCAGACTGTCACTTTGACCCAATCTTTGCTGGGTGCCCAGATTACCGTACCGACCCTGGAGGGTGGCTCGCTGAGCCTGAAAATTCCCCCCGGCACCCGCCACAAGACGAAGATGAGACTCCCCGGCCATGGTCTTCCGCACATGAAAGGACCAGGGCAGGGTGATCTATTTGTGGTTATTCTTGTCGACATCCCCAAAAAACTGACCAAAGAGCAGCACAAGCTGGTATCCGAATTGGCAGCCACAGGGCTGTAAGGAATTAAATTTATTGACAAGAGAGCGCACGTAAGGTAGCTATCCATTATAAATGGAAGTATTTTAAACGCCATAATGATGTGGATTATGGTCGAATATAAATACAGGGGGCTGCATGGCGTGCGCTGTTGCCCTGACAACACTTATTCAGGACAACTCATTCCGCCCATTATACGATGCCTGATTTAATTCCTGTTTTTGATGAAGCCGTTATTGCACAAAAGATTGCGCGTGTGGCCTCGCAGATATCCTCCGATTACAAGGGACCGGATTTGGTGATCATAGGTGTCCTCAAAGGCGCATTTGTCTTTATGGCCGATCTGATTCGGCAGCTCACGCTTTCTTCCTTCACCATCGATTTTATTCGCGTTGCCAGCTATGGAAACGGCGCTGAAACTTCGGGGCGTGTGCGAATCCTAAAGGACATAGAGACAGATATAAATGGCAAAGATGTGCTCATAATTGAAGATATCCTCGATACCGGTTTGACCCTGAACTGTTTAATGGAAGTACTGCAGGCACGGCGCCCGAAGTCGATTAAAATTTGTACCCTGATCGACAAGCGGGAACGCCGGAAAATCAGTTTAGAACCGGATTATGCGTGTTTCCAAGTTGAGCAAGGCTTTCTGGTTGGCTACGGCCTCGATTATGCCGAAGCTTACAGAAATTTGCCTGGAATATTTCATTTGAACATGTAATTGACTAAAGGTGTGCTATGTTTATTACCTGCCAGCAATGCAGCACCATGTTTCGCCTGGACGAAAACCGACTTAAACCCCAAGGCTCGAAGGTGCGCTGTTCTCAGTGCGGCAATCTCTTCATTGCCAAGCCGCCCGAAGAAGCGGTGGCGCAACCGCCGGTTTACGAGGAGGTGGTGGCCCAGGTTGAGCCTTCATCTGCTTCCCCGGCTGCCGAGGACCGCGAACTCGAGGGTATAGATCTGGCCGAACTTGACTCAATATTGGAAAAAGACAGCCCTGCGGATGTCACCGGCGATCGTTTGAGCCTGGATTCGGATGAAGAACTTGTAGAATTCAACGAAGCCGATCTCGATTTTGATTTTGAATCGGCGCTCGAGGTCGAGGATGAGCCGGTTGCACAAGAAGCCGCTGCCGAAACCCAGCCAGCGGACGACGAGCTCGATCTGGACATGGATTTTAATCTGGAGGACGGCGATACGGACCAGGCGGTCGAGGAAATATCCGAAGCGGCAATGCCGGAGGACAGCGCCCTGGAGCCCGCCGCCGGATCTTTCGACCAGCCTGAAGCGCAACTGCAGGAAGGGGAAGGCACCGATGCCGCGGGGGGTGACCTGACCGAAGATATCGAGTTGCCCCTGGATGACTTCGAAGACGCGCTTTCTCTGACAGACGATACCGACGTCGAAACCGGGGACGGAGATCTTGCAGCAGCCGATTCCGATATTCAAGACGGGGATCTCGGTCTTGACGACCTGGATAACCTGGGCTCATTTCTGGACGAGGAACCGGCTGCGCCGGAACAAGAGCGCCAGGAGGTCGAACTTTCTTTGGACGATGACGCCGGGCTTTCCGTTGCGGCAAAAGATACAACACCACCTGAATCTGTCGAAGCAACGGATGATTTGGGGCTTGATGATCTGGATGCCCTGCTCGGTGAGGACGAGACAACAGTCGAGCAAGAGCGCGAAGAAGTTGAATTGTCCCTGGATGACGACCTGGATCTCTCCTTAGGGGCTGAGGCCAGGGACACATCTGATGCTGCGACAGTTATAGAGGATGGCGATCTGTCGCTTTCCGGCGATTTGAACCTGGAACCAGAGGAAAAAGAAGTGGGCGCCGACGCAGCAGCCGAAGCGTTGGCGCTTGACGACCTGGGCGATCTGGATGGCCTGCTGGATGAAGACGAGCCGGCATTGGCGGAACCCGAAAATGAGGAAACTGAGCTGTCGCTGGCGGATGATCTCGATTTTTCTCTTGAGCAAGACAAAGCATCTGCTGCGCCGCCCGCTGCTTCCGAGGCGCAGGATGATGATCTTGACCTGTCGGACTTTGATTCATTGCTGGACGAGGCGGACGACTCCGGGGAGGCGTTAGCCGGGGAGCTCGACCTGAGTCTGGATGACGATTCGGCATCCGGCGCACCGGCAACGGACGAAAGCGCCGTTGCCGATGAAGACCTGCTCGAACTGGATCTGGATGAAGGACCTGAAGACGAAGACCTGCCGGATCAGGATTCCGATGAGCTGGAGCTTTCCCTCGACCTGGATGATGATTCCGAAGATATCGCGCACGGCGGCCCGGATGAGGAGATCGGGGAACTCGAAGAGCTCGAATTTGAACTCGATGCCGAGTTCGAAGATAAGCCCGTATCGCAAACGGCTGGTTCGGCCGGCGCGCCCGAAGAAGAAGATCTTTCTCTGGAAGAGGAAGAGCTGGACCTCACGGATATCGAACAAATGCTTGAAGACGACACCATTGTGCCCGATGTCGCCGGCGATTCTGCCGGTGTCGATGATGACGACGACTCCAAGCGCTGGGCCGGCGACGATGAAGACGATCTGGGGATGGATGACGGCGAACTGGACCTGACGGAAATCGAGGAAGCCATCGATGCGGCAGACAGCGAGTTGGAGGACAACGATAATCTGGATATAGAGGAAGAAGACCTGGATCTGGATTTGAATCTGGAATCCGAGCCCGCAGAGGCGGAAAGTACGCCCGAGCCGGAAGAGCTCGAGCTGAAGCTCGAAATGGAGACCAGCCCCAGGATAGACCAGGCAGATCAGGAAGACGTCGATGTGCTGGATATGTCCGATTTGGATTTTTCATTGGAAGATGAGTCCCCATCCAAAACCACTGAAACCATCGATGCCGGCGACATTGAGCTGGAATTTGAAATAGAAGATGATGGCGCCTCAGCTGATATGCTTTCAGGAGAAGATACGCTGGTGGCATCCAAAACGACCACGGCCGTTGCCAACGAGGCCGAAAATGAATTGGATGCCGATGACTTTTCCCTGGATGAAACGGTGACAGCCCAGCCGGTCCTGGAAAAGCCGCCGGCAACACCGGTGAAGGCGCCCCCAAAGAAAGGCCCCGGAAAGTCCCTGGTGGTGCTCCTGATCCTTGCCATACTGGGCGGGGGCGGATATTTCGGATATGACTATGTCATCAAGAACGATATCCAGATTCCCTACCTGAGTGACTATATCAATCCCAAACCCAAGGATCCCAGCGGTATCTCGAAGCTTTCCACGCTGGAAATCAACAGCAAGTTTATCGAAAACCAGAAGGCCGGGCGTCTTTTTGTGGTTACCGGCAAGGTTCGCAACGGTTATACGGTGCCCTGTACGATGATTCGCTTGAGAGGAAAGCTGTTCACCAAGGGCAAGGTGCTTGCCAAAACCGCCCAGAGCTATGCGGGTATTACGATAACAGACCAGGAACTGGTGAACCAGGAGCTTCCGGAGATCATGCAGCGGCTGAAGTCGCCCCTTGCGCAAGCCAAGTCGGTCCAGGTCGCCCCCGGCCAGACAGCCCCCTTTATGGTGGTGTTTTCGGATCTGCCGGACGATCTGGATGAATTTGCCATTGAGCTGGTCAGTTCGACAAAAGTGCAGTAGGCAGATGATTTCGGCTTGACTTGGAAGGGATGAGCTGTTAGAAAAGCCGCTTGTCGCACCGGTTCGCGGTTCACCTTGGACAGGAACCGCTTGTGGCGATGTAGCTCAGCTGGTTAGAGCATGCGGCTCATATCCGCAGTGTCCGGGGTTCAAGTCCCTGCATCGCCACCACTTGCCATAAATAACCCTCTGTTTTTACAGGGGGTTTTCTTTTAAAAGATACCCCAAAAATTCAAACAATCCTACACTTACACAAATCCCTAACACAAAACGGGGATTAGGAAGGATTGTTTTCGATGTCATCACATCTGTCTAAATCACCAAGCTATCTTGTCCGAAATGCCTATTCGTATTGTTTTAGAATGTACATTCCAAATGACCTTCAATCGTTAATCGGCAAAAAAGAGTTGAGAAGGTCACTTAAAACCGGTTATTTAGGATTGGCTAAATCCAAAGCCCGTTTGTATGCTGGTCGAATGCAATTGCTGTTCAGGTATCTCCGTGGAAATGAAAGGCTCAAAACGATGGATCAGGATGAATTGAATAAGGCTCTTAACAGTTACATTGCAGAATGTTTCAACTGGTATGAGGATCGGATCATTGATCCCCCTAATAATCGTGAATATGAAATCACTATGGGTTCACGAAAGAATATTGAACAATACATACGGGACTTGCCAGCAATTAAGGCTGATATGGCCATTGCATTGAATCAAGGTGACTTCAGTGCTGTTTATGACGATGCTGACCGGCTTATCAATAAGTTCAGCCTTACGGGTATAAGTAAAGATTCCCCCGAATATTGTGCATTCTGTATCGAGCTAATTAAAATCCAGATGGAAATGCTTGATGTTGAAAAACGAAAGATGGCAGGGGATTTTTCAGATAAGCTTGAGGCTTTCATTATTGGTATGGAAACTCATAGTAATGGTGGAAGCAACAAAGGGGATAAGAAACCTACTGAACCATCATCAATCACTTTTGAGGAAGTTCTTGAAGAATACATAGCTGAAGCTTCAAAGGCTAAAGATTGGGAGCTAGGGACGTTTAAAGCATACAATGCACTAAAGAAATATTATCAGCTAATCTTGGGAAAGGATAAACCCATATCGATATTGGATAGACCGACTTCTGTTAAGTTTAAAGAAATATTAATGAAGCTGCCAGTAGGGACGTTCAGATATAATACCACTAAGGGGAAATCTGTGGATGAAGTTCTGAAGATGCCGAATATTAAACCTTTAGAAATTACAACTGTGAACGGTTATATCACCAATTTAAGTGCAGTCTGTGAATATGCCAAAAGGCACCATGGCCTTATAGAGAATCATTTAAAATTCTTGAAAATTCCAATTAAACGAAAGAATCCCCAAAGTGAGCAAAATAGTTTTGATGATCATGACCTTAAGATTATTTTTCATGCAGAAGATTACATAAATGATACTCATGATAAGCCATCCAGGTTTTGGGTGCCTATCCTCGGACTGTACACAGGGTGTCGGCTTGAGGAAATATGTCAATTGTACATAGATGATATAGAAAAGGTGGATAATGTTTGTGCAATATACGTTAATGAAAGCCGTGATGATCAAAGTTTAAAAAATAATGCTTCAGAAAGATATGTTCCGTTGCATCCATTCATTGTAAAAGACTTGAGGTTTATTAAATACGTTGAGAGATTGAAGGGAAAGGGAGAACTTCGGTTGTTTCCAGAGTTGAATTATTACCAGGGCAAATTTAGCCATTATGTAAGCCGGTGGTTTGGGGACTGGAAAAGGAAAGCTGGTATTGTAGCACCATCCCGTAGAAAGACATTTCATTCATTCCGGCATAATTTCACGGATAATCTCAAGCAGCAGTTAATAGAGGCCACTGTAATTGACGAGCTGACCGGTCATGTTGTTCAAGGTGAGTCCATGGGAAGATATGGTAAAAGATATAAAGTGCCAGTGCTTTACAAAAAGGGCATACTAAAGCTGAAATACAACGTTGACCTAAAACACCTCAAGAAAAGCAAGTACTGTGGCTAAATGCCTTAACCGAATTTCATTTGATGAAATTGTAATGAACATTACATTCACAGATTATCCATAGATATGCTTTACCATTATGATGAACATTTCGACAAACGACCTACTTCATGTGATTAGTGATGCCATCACTCCTTTCTAAATTTTAGCTCTAATTTATTGGCATTGGAATGCCACAGGGGAAAAAGGCTACCTTAAGCCACAATTGCCCTACAAATAACAGGCCACATGGAATAGACGGATGTCTTTCCAGAGGATGAAGTTATTTTCTTGGGGATGTGTTTTTATAGGAAGTTAGTCTTTCTTAATTCATAATATAAGCACTAAATCTTAATTGTCAAGTACCACACCTATAAGTCCAATAATATCGGGAAGAAAGATGATCCGAAGTATCTAAAGATTGTTAATAATGCATTGTTCTGCTATGCTAAAAATTAAATCAATCCTTTCAAGGGATGCTTGATACTTTTCATACCATTTTAATTGCCACAACAAGCCTTAAGGATATTGTCAGCCATGATGATACATATCGATATAGATACGATGAATATGATGATATAGGAACTATCAAAGCAACCCTTGTTATCCTGAAGTGCTTTAAAAGTTAGAAAAAAGCCTATACGTTTTAACCAATGAAGGTTGATAAGAGGTATAGTGATGACGGACTTAACTGAAAATGCACTTTATAAAATCCACGAAACAGACCCCAATCCTGATGATCCATGGGGTGATGATGAGCTAAATCGGGAACCGATTGCAATCTTTTTAACCAACCTGTTATCCAAAGTTAATACACCGTTTGTCCTAAATCTTAATTCACCATGGGGAACAGGCAAAAGCTTTTTCCTTAAACGATGGATGCTTTCAATATGCAAGGACTTTCCTTGCTTATTTTTTAATGTTTGGGAGTCAGATTATTCAAATGACCCACTTGTTGCATTTATTGCAGAAATGAAAAATCAACTCCTACAAATTGCATCTAAAAGTCCAAGTGCAAAAAAAAGATAAATAAGTTGGTGAAAACGAGTGGACGATTCTTAGTAAGAGGTGCCCCATTACTGGCAAAGGGTGCAGCAAGGTGGCTATTTGGCACTAATGGGCCTGACGAAATAAAAGATTTATTGCAAGCTGCAACTGAAGAGGACGTTGTAAATTGTTTAGGAAATTATGCTGAAAGATCTATTAGAAATCACTTGGCAACTGCTGAGTCAATTGACAGTTTTAAAAAACTTTTACATGAATCTGTTGACTCTCTGAAAATAAAGAAATTAGGTTACCGACTTCCCCTCTTTGTCTTTATCGACGAATTAGATCGATGTCGACCAACTTATGCAATAGAGTTCTTAGAGCATGTGAAGCATATTTTCAGTATCGAAGGGATCGTATTTGTCGTAGGTACTGACACCAACCAGTTGGGAAATGCAATCTGTTCGATTTATGGGCAAGGTGTTAATTGTGATTCATACCTGAGGAAATTTATAGATCAAACTTTCCATCTGCCTGAGCCAGACTATGATAGCTTTGCAAAGCTTTTGCACAATAAATTAAATATTCAGTCAATAATTGATCATATGGTTAAAATCTACTATCCTAAAGAAAACATGCCTTTTTTTCTTGTTTTTTCAGAGTGTGCATACTTGTTTGATTTATCTCTTAGGGAGCAGGAGCAGTGTTTTACAAAGCTTAGAGCAGTTTTAGTAAATAATTTAGATAAAGAAATAGATTTACTATTTCTCTGTTATTTATTGATGGCACAGATAAAGTTTTCAGAAGTACATGAGGAATTAAGAAGAAAAAAATTTAAGCTGCCAGTATATTACGAAAAAATATACGACTTAGCAATAACCAGTAACAGACAGCCATTTATAAATATTCTATTGCCTGAATATCTAAAAGTACTAAATAAATCCTCTTATGAAATATTACAGTCATATCGAACGATGCAACCTATAAACGAAAATCAAAAGATAATAAAAAGGTTTTTGGGAGTTATGGCAAAGGGAAGTGTTGATTTGAAAAGTCATGTTGAGTATGCAGAACTTGCAACAAATATTGAATAGAGATGTATATTTGACGTAAAATAAATTGGCATTATTTAATACAGTCTAAGGGTTTGTAGAAAAGGGGTAAAAATGACAGGCAACCTACCAGCCATACAAGATAAGAACTTTACATCTAAATTCCTTGGAAAGATTCTTAAGAACACAGCCGATGGGATCACTGGTACATTCGTAACAGAACGAAAGGAACACATCCTTGCAGCTAACCGAATATTCCAAGGGCTATTAAATGGCAACTTCATTCAGACCGTTAAGACCGAATGGGATGATCTAAAGTCCAAAGGCAGAATCAAGGACGATTACGAGCACACCGAGCAGCATCATGCTTGTCTAAAAGAGATGCTCGATTTCCTCGATCAAGATGGCCCTGATAAAACCCGTTTCGAGTTCATGAAGAAAATCTTTCTTATGGCTGCAACGGAAAATGTTGAAAACCGGGAGTCACTGTTGCCACAGCAATATATGAACCTTTGTAGGAAGCTTAGTTCAGGAGATATTTTTGTGTTGCTTACTACTTATGCTGTCTCAAAGACTGATTGGAAAGACAAACGTAGTAGAAGTTTACGGACATGGTTAGATAAAATAAAGATCGAATCAGGATTAAAAGATAGAGAACTTGTCGAATTATATGAAAGAAATCTAATTGAACACAAATTGCTAACCGATAGGAACACACGTGTTAGGCCCCAAGGTGAAGTAGAACAAGGTGAGCATTGCAGGCTTACAGACTTAGCCATTAATATCTGCAAGTACATTGAGGCTTATGATGAGGGTGATGAAATTGCAGGGGATTAGATGTACATTATTCGGTCTTGATTGTTTGTCGATATAAAAATGTAAATTGTAATGTGCATTGCAAACTATTGGCTTTAAGGATGCTTTGCATTACACTTCACAATTTGATATAATAAAAAAATATTTTGCACCAAAAAGGGTTCAATGTACTTACACAAATCGGTTTTGTAGCAATTTAGTGGATTGTTTAAATATTCTGTAAAGTCTGAGTGTTATGCTAGTACCGTGGCTTCGATGTGGAGTTTCCCTGCATCGCCACCACCTGATGAATAAAGCCGTAATCCGCTTGGGTTACGGCTTTTTTGCTTATGCCGGCAAATATCATGGACTGTGAGGATCGTATGGAACCATCCCATTGCCGGTTCTGCCCGGATTGCATCCGACCTTTTATTGTTGCCGAGAACAATACCGCCTGGGCCCTTGCGGACCGTTACCCGGTATCGGAAGGCCATCACCTGATTTTACCCAAGCGGCATGTGCGGGACTGGTTCGCCATGACGGACCGGGAAAAGTGCGATGCGCAGGCCCTGATCATGGAGCTTAAAAACAAGCTGATTGCATCCGATCAAACCATAACCGGTTTCAATATCGGGATAAACTGCGGCGGGTCGGCCGGCCAGACCGTATTTCATGCGCACATCCATCTGATTCCCAGGCGGGACGGCGATACGCCGGACCCCACCGGAGGCGTCCGGGGGGTCATCCCGGATCGCATGCGCTATCCGACCGCCTGACCTTTGAAATAAAACAGCTACCGGGGTGTGTGCGGGATGTCCCGGACAGGCCGAAAAATCAAGGCGGCTACGGAACACGGACACCTACCTGAATTTGCCCAATTTCAGCGGATCATTTTTTTGCCTTGCAAAGCCTGAATCCATTTGATAGCTATGGATGCTTTCTTATGGTGGGTGTAGCTCAGTTGGTAGAGCACCTGGTTGTGGCCCAGGTGGCCGTGGGTTCAAGTCCCATCACTCACCCCATTTAGAAAAAAGGCCGTTGCCGTGAAGCCACCGCAATGGCCTTGCTGCTTGCGCGCCCGTAGCTCAGCTGGATAGAGCGCCGGACTTCGAATCCGTAGGCCGCCCGTTCGAATCGGGCCGGGCGTACCAGTTATTTCAAGGGGTTAAAACTGATAAAGTTTTAGCCCCTTTATGCGGTTGCACACTATCTCAGAAATTTGAAATGGGCCGGGAATTGCCGGGATTGGGTGGGAATGCATGGGATCACTATTCGTGAGGCGCTAATGATGTCGGAGGGTTATGTCGAACGGTGGCTGATCACGGTCGGACTGCCAAAGAAAAATTTTGGCGTTGCATTATAAATCAGAAAATTGGCGAAAAAGCGTGCACTTTCGTATCAGTTTTGCACACTATCTCAGAAAATTAGCATTCAGAACTTTGGTGGAATATGGTCTATTTTCCAAAAATGATTTGACGCTATCAAACTAACATAGGTTGAGGGTGCAGACCTGGGATGAGTTTCGGCATTTGGTCCCAGAATTTTCCATCCAGTAGCCTACCCGTTCTTTTCTTGTTTGTACCACCCCATTGTTTGAAAAAAAAAGGAACATTCTGTTCTATGCATTGAGATTTGATTTCGGTTACCCATTCTTTTTCCATTGGCCTTGACTTGGGGCCTGATTCCCCGCCAACAATTACCCAATGAATACCTCCAAGATTGATTTTTCTAAGAGGGCCGATAAGAGGTTCGCAGGATAAGAATCTTACCGCTGCTGGAACATGCCTCAGGTTATCGATCCTATTAAGATAATCAGAATTTTCTACGCTTACACCAATCCAGAGGTTGTGGGGCCAGGACAAATCGTAAGATAATTGGGCGAGGCGTTCGTTGCGCTTGGTCAGGACCTGGAACGTATGATGTGGATTACGCTTGATGGTAGCAAATACCTTTTTTATAAATGATAGCGGAATTTTTTCATGAAAGAGATCACTCATTGAATTTACAAAAATTGTACGCGGTGTAACCCACTTGTCTGGTTGGTTGAGTAAATCAGTTTGCATGGTAACTGAAAAACCATTTCTATACCTCTTTTGCCCCATTGCTTTTAGGCGTATAGCCATTCTTTCAGCATAACAATTGAGGCAGCCTGGACTAATTTTCGTGCAACCTGTAACCGGGTTCCACGACATCTCTGTCCATTCAATTTTGGTTCTCGTTACCATGCTTAACTCCTTAAAATATGGTTGGCTATTTTTATTGCAGTTTGCGCGCCCTTTGGGTTGGCGGCAGCAAAACATAGCAAGAAAATAGGATTATTTTTACTATTGCAAAGTGCTAAAGGTTTTTTAGCAACTGCTGAAAAAACTGAATCAAGCCGCTCTACAAAATATTTTCCAATGGTGTCGAAATTAGCAGTCTTTTCAAGAGGTGCACCATCATTAAATAAACCCAATTGTTTTGTAGGCTGATAAAATTCATCCTTCCAATCTTTCGATCCAAACAGGCAGTCAAGTCTATTACACCATGATGCATCAGGCCCTTTGCGAGCTAACATTCTGTTAACGGCCTGGCCAAGAGGGAAAAGCAACCAAAGATCAATTGCCTTAGTTGTCGCAATGCATTCGATAGTGCTCCATTCAACCTGTGCTCCATATGGATCTAAAAAGGCAACCGCACGGTTGCGATTCCAATCCATCGATGAACACCAGTGTGATAAATATCGATTGCAATCACCCTTAATAATGCTGATATCTTTATTTTTATATCTATTTCTTAAATTATTCAATTCTTTAATGAAGTCATCATTTGTATCAATGAAAAGATAATGATCGAAGGCTGGCTTTGTTTCTAAAGCTACGAATGCACTTCCTTTTTGGAATTCGATAGTTTCAGAATCACCAAATAAACATTGTTCTTGGCTTTGATTCTTAGCGGTGCGATGACCAGTACCAGCAAAGGCATCAACATAGTGTGTCGAAAAGTACCTTGCACGCTCGTTGGAACGGAAAATATTCATATATGCTGAAAGGTATTTTGATAAACGATCTAATTTTGTCTGTGTCCACACCCCACCAAAGCAATGATTTGTGGCCATTTCTTATCCCCTGTTTTCTGCTGAAAAGAAACTTGGTCATTTGTTTATGACGACTGAGGGGTGCAAGGGAAATCCATTTTATAATAAAGTTGGTTTCTGTCTCAATTCTTTTTTACAGTAACTAAAATTTTAGCGGACTTTCCTTCTTGCCAATCCCTGCCTTTATAATTTGACACAAGGGTAATTTAAATAATATTTTCGTCAAATCCTTTAAGGCCTAACTTTTGTCGCTCTTTTCTATCAGGGTATTGTTGAAATAAGGTCATATAAGAACATGCTTTAACCCCTTCAAACTGCCTGATATCAACCTTTCTAACACCGTCAGACAAATATAAGTCTTTGGATAAGGCCTGTGGGTAAGGTTCTACATAGATAATTTCTGCTATTCCAGCTTGTTGAATTTTTTTTGCACATAGTTCGCAGGGGTAGGTAGTCACGTATATCTTTGAATCCCTGAGTCCCATTCCACCAATTTTTGCACTCTGAATTATTGCATTCTCTTCGGCATGCAACGCCTTGCAAAATTCGAGCCGTTTAATTTTAATGTAATCAGTTAATTTTTTTGAAGTAATCTCATCTATAATGTTTGTTTCGGAAGCCTTTGATAATTTGGACGATATTTCGGCTTTTGACAATTCGTCTTTCATACAAAAACAACAGTTTTCATTCCCATACTGTTGGATCAAGGTGTCCAGAATCTCATCATCTAAACTCTTTGTTTTTTCCTGTTTTGACTTAATGGCATTGATATATGGGGCATATTCAGACATCCGAAGATCTTTGATATTTCTTAAACCACAACTAATTTGTCCTTCTCCCACATCATTCCACCCAGCCCCAATCAGATATCCCTTAGCCCCTTCAATTACAGCTCCAACTTTTCGACTTATGCAGTTGGACTTCATAGCCATTGTATATGCCATATTCATAAACATTTCTTCAGTTGTGGGCTTAGTGCAACCATGATCTATAATTAATGATATATAGCGCAACAATTTTAAGAATGTTTTGCTCTTGTGCCGTTCAATTACACCTGATAAATTGCACTCAAATTCATCCTCGTTGTTTATTGAAATATCAGACATCAAAACGGCTTCTCTGACGTTTTGTTTATAAAATCCGTCGTAAATATTTTTAAAGTTTCGCCCTTGATCCCGCTCATCTTGCTTTATAAAATCCTCATCCTTAAATTCCTTGCCTAACACCTTTTTGACTCTATTAAACCTTTGATCCGAGTGTGAGAATAGTGAAATCATAAAGAACTTTGAATATCTCTTGCGTAGGTATTTTATAGTCATAGGATTTCTTAGCGAATCAATCAAAAAGAGCCTAGTCTTATTTGCAATAGAATAATAATGAACAATGAAGTCTATATATCGACCAATGACATAGTTGTTACGCTGGAACTCAATACTGTTCTGTTCAAACCATTCCGGGGTTGGGAAATGATAAGGGTCGCCTGTCGATCTCAAATTGTCACCAAAATTCTGCATTGATGATCTGTATACAGAATGGTTGCTTAAGTCCGTTTTTACTTTTTTGATTTTATCAAAGCAAGAATTTACCGAATCTATTGATATGGTTTTTATTATAGATTCATGCTCTTGCAACTTACTGACATTCTGGTATACGGTATTGAACTCTTTTTGGTCGACATTATGTTTTGATATGCTTTTCTTGAGAATTTCTACAAACTTCTTTGATCGGGTATCATATCCGGGGTTAAGTTCCTTCGGTAGCTGCCTGATAAGTTCAAACACAATAATACTTGAACATGATATTCTAAGCTTTTTTTCGTAATAGTTTTTATCAAATAAGAATTTTATTGAGTAAATATGATTCCTCCACTCTAAACTTCTCTTTATTTTCTTGTGTATTGCTTTTGCCAAAATTTTTGAGTTTGATAGGTCATGCTGCAATTTGATATTTAATAAATCATTTTTAATCTCACCTTTTAATGCTTGAATTTTTAATTCACTTTCTCGCATATTTTCAAATAATTCTTTAATTTCATCATCTAGGATATTTGTAGCGAGCTTAAAATCCTTGCACCCGTCGGTATACCCTAAATCTTTAAGCATTTGGATAAAATGTTCATTATTTGCTATGAATTTGGATAGAGTTGAGCAACCAGTACCAATTGGACCGGCAAAACCTATAATGATAGTCTTGTCAGATCTCAGATCATCAGGCTCTCCCATCAGTATTTCTCCTAAATCACTTATAAATTTAGTGCAGGTTGAGCTACTTTTAAGAAACGGCACTCAACAAATGCTTGTTTAATGGGTTGGGTATAAAACGGCCTGACTGCCCTCATCATCACGGCCGTGCAGATCTTTAAGTGGTGTGGCGGAACCGGGTATGTGTAAACATCGGGTTGTTCTGGCTCCTGGAGAGCTTGGCAAATTGCCAATGGAGCGGTTAGTGTGAGTATCAATAAGATCAGAAAGATGTAGCTTATCTGATTTTTTGTTTTGGGGGGCTTAGCTTGATTGAATATCGGTCTGACACGGCTTCCGGGATGGTCGCTTCCCATGAGGAACCTCCTTTAGACGACCAGATTTATATAGCGCCCAACGGTCTGTCCGCTTACCTCCTTTTCCGTATCCGCATACATTTCATAGAGCAGTGATATGGTTTCGGCCTTTTTGCCCGGTTCTAATTCAATTTTGCGTTTTCGTAATTCGTCTTCCACTGCTTTAATGATCCTTCGGAGAAGGTCCTCTTGCAGTTTGTTTTCTTGTTCCTGGGCAGCCATACCCCCATTTGAGCCAGCTGATTGAGTTTCAACACCTCTTAAGAGTCAATCAATGGAGCATTCCAAGGTATCAGCGATTGCCAATAAATAATTCTCCTTGGGCAATTCTCCGGATTCATATCTCTGAATCGTATTTTTATTTACACCTAATTTCTAAGGCTAATTCGACCTGACTTAGACCATATTTTTGTCGTCTAATTTTTAACCTATCACCAAAATAAAAGTTCCCACTTTTTTTGTTTAAGTTGGAACTAAAGCTGGAACCGGTAATCTTTGTGGGAACGTCCATATAATTTAAACATTATCAATTGTTTGAGGAAAAGAGGCAAAAAATACTTAAAAATAGGGTTCATACCTTGATTAGACAAATTAACGAACAACCAGCCCGGATCCCATCCAATGAATCAGTCTACAGCCAACCGATGCGGCGATATGGACCCAACGGAACTTAAGATCGCAATGATGCGCGCCGACGTGAGCCAAAAGAATATCGCTGATGAGCTGTCGGTTTCCCGCCAGGCGGTTCACCTGTTGTTCAACAACCGGGCCACAAGCCATAAAATCATAACGGCAATATCAAAAGCGATCAATGTGGATCTTCAAAGAATCTGGCCGTCCAGCTATTTGTATCACACAGAACCCAGAAAACCGGGCCGGTCAAGATCTTACTTAAAATGATTATTAAACGACTTGACATGTCAAGTCAACGTCCGATTCACCAAAAAAATCGGAGCGTTTAGCCAAAACAGGCGGACAAAATGGGTTCAAAACACATATAGCTTAAATTGTTCACTGTCCCGACACTAAATATCTGCAGGACCATTAAAATCGCCAACTGATTCCTAAACTAATTATCGAGTACGCCAATTGCCTGTTTTTCGGTCTGCCCGATAGAGTGAAGATAGATTTCAGTTGTCGTCCGATTCTCATGACTGAGGATGCGTTGAATGGAGCCCCTGGATGTATTTGATAGGTCTTTGAAACGCTCTGCCGCTATCACATGAGCAAAGCGCTCAAGAGCCATACCAACATGGTGGTACGCGGTTAGAGAGGGGGGGATTTACGATTAGGTATTGTACCCATAACAAGTTCATCAACGGCGCGGTTTTTTACGTCCGCTGAATTTTTTCGTTGGGCTTTTTTTGTTCCGGCTAATACAAGAATTGGTGGTCGTCTCAGATGCTCGGCAAGCTCGGGTTTTTCGGATACGGCAGTTCTGGTTGGCCCAGGTTCAAGAAGCCTTTTTAGTAAAAAACCTGCATCGATAAGTTCGTTAATATATGTTTCAATAGTTCGATGATATTTAATGACACCATCAACGAACCAATTAGACACACGTATGGTTTCTTGCTTATAATCATCAACTGGCCAATGCTTTTTGGAAACGCCATCTGAACTGCACCATCCCTTTAACAACGAGGTGCAAATTGGGTGTTCAACAGAAAATACAAAATGGCCGTTTTCTTTAAGAGCAAGGGCAATTTTTTCAAATACCGGTCTGATATCCTTTACATAGTGAAAACACATTGAAGAAACAACGAGATCAAATCTACCTTCGTCGACTTTAAAATCCTCGGCAGGTGTGACCAAGAAACTTGCCCTTGGGTCCTTTATCCTGTTCTCAGCCTCTGATATCATCTTTTGAGAAATATCTGCACCCAGCACATGAGCGGCCCCTTGTTTGAGACAAAAGGCGGCAAACTTGCCAAAACCGCAGCCGAGATCTAAAATGTGTAAGCCTTCGAGCGGTGGTAACAGGCTGTAAACTGCGGGCTCCTCAATAGCGACATTAAAACCGCTTTCATTGGACCTCAACCCCATATAACCTTTAAAAAAATTCGGATTATCATATATGTTTTGCTTCATATCACAACTCCAAACTCAACACGTAACACAAAAAAAGTCGGTTATGTTATCTCGTAATTAACTGTATTTGCTTGTAGGGGTATTGGCTGAGGATTTATTCTCTTCAATCTCCTTGGTAACACAATACACGCCCTTTCCCTCAAACCCGGGATTAAAACATAAATTGTCGGACTTGCACTCTGCTGAGCGAAGATCTCCGTTTTTCCAACGCTGAATCAAGTCCGGCTCCCTGATCAGGCATCTGCTCATGGATATGTAATCAGCGGTGCCGTCTTCGATGATTTGAGTGGCTATCTCAAAGGACTTTATACCGCCCACGAGGATTAAGGGAATGTTGAGAGCAGATTTGAACTTTCTGGCGTAATCTCGAAAATAGGCCTCTTTGTCTTGGGAGCTAATTCCTGGTCTACTTGGAGAAAGCTTGCCTGTTCTGATAATGCCGCCACTAACTTCGAGGGCGTCAAAGCCAGCATCTTCAAAAATTTTAGCTGCGCGCAAAGAATCTTCGGGCTCAAGACCGTTTTTTATAAAATCCGCACAATTCATCTTGATGAGTACTGGATAATCAGTGCCCACTATCTCTCTGATTGCCTGCAATATTTCGCAATGAACCCTCGTTCTGTTTTGAATGTTTCCTCCATAGGCGTCAGTACGATGATTAAATGCCGGGGACAAAAATTGGCTCAGAAAATAGCCATGGGCAGCGTGAACTTGTACGCCGTCGAAGCCTGCATCTTTGGCACGCCTGGCGGCTTGTGCGTATGAGGTGATTATATGAGGTATGTCATTTAAGGTAACAACTTTAAGCTGGTTAGCCGTAAGGCCTGATGAACCGGATACTGACCAAGCTGGCTCAGCTGTCAACTCCGTTTCGGCGAACTCGCCGGCATGGGCCAATTGCAGGATCATTTTGCAGTCGTGCTCATGGATTGCTGATGTAAGTTCCTTGAGATGCGGGACAAGTTTGTCACTGTATATGCCGAGTTGCCACGGTGTGCCTTGCGCTTCAGGTAAGACATAGGCATGACTGCTGACAATGAGGCCCACGCCACCTTTGGCCAGCCTTACTATCATATTCACCAACTGTGGTGTCACTGAGCCGTCTTGAGTTGCCAGCCCTTCCCAAGTTGCTGCGCGAATAAATCTATTCTTCAGTTTCAGTTCACGGATTGAAGTTTCTTCAAATAACTTGTTCATGTGTCTATTTAAATCCTTCATTTGTGATCATGAGATTCGAGACAGTTTTCTTTTGCCCCAACGGATTTCTCAGCCGCGAGGAAACCGGGTCGGCTGAAGAAAAATGATCCGTTTTTTATCCTGTGATAAGTGATTCAGTCGTAATTACATTGCAGAACTCTTCATTTAGGCTGGCGATGTGAACAGCATGAATGTCTTCAGCTATATATTCTTTTCCGTCAGGACCTTTCCTATCAAATGTTGCAGTTGCATCTGAAACAAGCAACACTTTAAAGCCTAAATCGCCGGCCATCCGAGCAGTTGTTGAAACACAATGATCTGTCGTTAGGCCTACAATCACGATATGTTCTATATCACTATTTCTAAGATGTGATTCGAGTTCAGTACCGATAAAGGCACTGTGTACTGTTTTCTTAAAGACTGGCTCACCCTCAATTGGTGAAGCTTCAGGTTTAAATTGACATCCGGGCAGCTCAGGTCGTAAAGGTGAATCAGGTTCAACAGAACAATGCTGTATATGTATTACCGGCCTTTTCTCACTTCGCCACAAATTAATCAATCGAGATATATTTGCTTCGGCATTAGGATTGTTTCTTTGTCCCCACTTAGGATCGTCAAGGCCTTGCTGAACATCAATGATGAGCAATGCGGTATTTTTTAAGATTGAAACTTTCATTTTTTCCTTTCAGGGTAACGCTTGAGTTAACCTGCTAAAAAGCGCAGCTTTTTTGGTCAGAATTTATTGATTTGATACTAGTTACGGCCTTCGTAAAAAAGGCTGGGGGCAACTGTACAAAGCCCGCACAGTGTTTTCTGGACTCCGACGAGCAGCCTGGGGCCCATTCTCGCCAAGAAAACATTGTGATAGTTGCCCCCTTTCACTCGCAACGGTAAAGTATTGTTACCGCTAACAAAAACCTACCAAAGCGAAAGGAGGCCAAACGATGAGATTTTACAAACAACAGCATAAATACTACTGCGGGATCGATCTGCATGCCCGCAAAATGTACGTTTGCATCATCGATGCGAAAAACAAAGTCAAGGTGCATCAAAACATAAAAACCCACCCCGAAGTGCTTTTCGACCTGATTTTTCCTTACATAGACGACATCGGGCGTCGGGCTCGAATGTGTCTTTTGTTGGTACTGGCTGGCCGATCTGTGTGCCGGGCACCACATCCGCTTTGTCCTTGGTCATGCATTATACATGAAAGCCATCCATGGCGGCAAAACAAAAAACGATCGCATCGGCGCCTACAAACTGGCCAGCCTGCTCAAAGGCGGCACCTTTCCCATCGCATACGCCTATCCGGCCAAATGGCGCGCCACCCGAGATCTGCTGCGCCGGCGCATGTACATCTCAAGCAGATGCGCTGGGTTGGTCGCACACATCGTCAACACCAATACCCAGTATAACCTGCCGGCATTTAAAAAGAAACTTTCGCGAAAATACAACCATGCCCGCATTGCCGAGCGTTTTATAGAGCCTCAAGTACGCAAAAGCGTTGAAGTTGACCTTGCCATGATCGCCTTTATGAACCAACTGCTCAACAAACTTGAATATCACAGAGTCTGACGGCAAATGGGCCGGGCACTCAAACAAAAAAATCGGCAATCACCCCCTCAAATGGGCCATCAAAGAAGCCGCAGTACTGATGCTCAGGGAATATATTCTGAAGCCACCATCAGGTGGCACGCTGGTTGTCAAAGAACATTATTTTGACAAATCAGTTAATCCTGATAGATGTTTGGTGCAAACGCGGTAAAGTAATAACGTCATGACGCCCTTGACCGAAGACGAAAGTCGGAACCAACAAGTCGTTTGTCAAAAAAGCCGAAAGCAAAGACGGAAGATTTATTTATCATTTTCCGATCTATTGGATGGTTTTTCCCTTGACAACCGAAGGCCATATAGATGTTGGGTAGTTAAAATCTAAAGTGCGAGAAATTCTGGACACTATCCGGCAATCCTCCAAGCGGCAGAATCAATTTTATTTTTGCCGCAGGCAGCGGATAAGTCAACGGCCAAATCAGTGATCCAATCATAAGCCTGTCTTCCGTTTACGCTTATTGCACCGCAACCGAGACGATGCAAAATAGCTCCTACAGGCGTTTTTACCGGACAAACAGCGCCGGGACCTGTGATTTGTTGCATTGGCGGCATTTTCCACGGCAAGTGCCAGCTCGCGTATGGTTTTGGCAGCCGCTTTCCATTTGGCCAGCCAGCCCTTTAGCTCGCCTTGGCTGTGTTCAATCGCCCAGGCCAGATCCTTTAGGATCACTTTTTGTTCCAACAACCGGTTTTCCTGTCTAAGGTCGGCAAGCTGTTTTTCCAGGATCTTTTCAGCCGTATCGTCCGGTTTTTGCCGCCTGCCCGGATCCTTTTCGGACAGGCCATCGAGCAGTCCGGCAAGCCCGCGCTGTTCCCACTTGTAATACGTCTTACGGGATACGCCCAGCTCTGCTGCGGCTTGACTTGCGCTTATCAGCCCGCAACGCACCTTAATGATCAGCGGGGCTCGTTGTCTGGCCCTGGTCTGAGACGTTTTGGCTGTCTTCCGGCCCATCATCGACCCCCTTGGTTCCATCGTAAACCAGTTCGTTTTCATCGTCTAACCGCCGCGAACAGCTTTGATCCGGACCATCTGGAGCTGTAACTTGAACGGATAGGGCGGGGCTGACTGCGCCAGGCTTTTTCCTTTTTTTAAGGGTCTTTTTTTCTGGTTCCCATTTGTAACACTCCTTTCTTAGTACATGGTTTCTACTAACCGGAGTGTTACCCTATTTTTTTTGAAAAAAGGGTCATAATTAATGATGGCGCACAGAAATGTTTTGACGCCGTTCGATCAAATCGGCTATTTTTTAGGATAGCAAAAATATTGGCAAAAATGAAACAGGCATCGGGAGAGTGTCATGCCAGAGGAACTCACCGGCGAGGAAAACAAAGAACCTTTTCGTGAATTAGAAATAACCCAGAGGGCATTTTCTCGCGTATCAATGGAATGGGAGGCAACTTTTAATTCTGTGAGCGATGCCATATGGATTCTGGACGATAAGCACCATATTGTGCGCTGCAACATAGCTTCTGAGATATTATTCAATCGCTCATCTAAAGAAATGATAAGTAGGTTTTGCTGGGAGATAGCACACGGCACAGACCAAACAATTCCGGAATGTCCAGTCGCACGATCTTCAAAAAGTCTAAAGCGTGAAATGATGGAATTGCAGATTGATAATAAATGGTTTCAAGTTACTGCCGATCCTATCCTGGACCGTAACGGCGAATATAAGGGCGCGGTTCATATAGTCAGGGATATAACCGAGAATAAAAAATTGGAAAAAGAACTCATTGAAAGCGAAAAGAAATATCGCAACCTCTTTGAAAATGGATCAGATTTATTGTGTGTTCATGACTTAAGGGGCAAATTATTAGAAACAAACCTTTCATTTAAAAAAGAATATGGATTTCAAAATAAAAACATCAATGGCTTAAATATTCGTGATTTCTTCCCTGACAGATATAGGCCTGAATTTGATAAATACCTTGAACGAGTTATTCAAAATGGTGAGGATGAAGGCTACATGCAAGTCATGTCTGCTTCTGGGGACGATTTAATCTTGGAATATAAAAATAGGCTAATATACAACTCAGAAGGTGAGCCTATTGCCGTTCAAGGGTCTGCACGGGACGTTACTGACCACATGTTAGCTGAAAAGTCTCTTAAGGCCCAGACGTTAGAGCTTTCCTCACACAATAAAGAGCTGAATTGCCTATTCAATATATCCGAAATAATGAGAAGTTCCGAAGATGAACCTCTTGAGAGCATATTGCAAGAAATTGTTAACATCATTCCCCTAGCATGGCAATACCCCGAGGCTGCATGTGCCCAGATTTTCCTGGATGGGGTTGAAACCAACACAGAGAATTACTCAGAAGCGAAATGGAAGATTGCCAGAGATATTGTCGTCAATAAAACCAAAGTCGGAATTTTAACCATCTGTTACTTGAAAGAACTTCCAGAAGCAGATGAAGGTCCATTTCTCACGGCAGAATTGAAACTGTTAGCTGCACTGGCTGAAAGAATCGGCCGGGTCGTTGAGCGCAAACGAGCAGAAAATACCCTTAAGAAAAGCCAGAACCTATTATCTGAAATGACGAATCAGGTTCCCGGTTTGCTTTACCAGTTCTATTCACGACCGAGCGGGGAAATGGGATTATATTATGTAAGTGAAAAATCAGAAGAGATTTTTGGATTAAAGAATGATATTGGTGGCTTTTTCGAGCAGTTTGCCGAGTTGGTTTTGCCGGAATATAAAAGAGATTTTATACAATCAATTGAGGAGGCTGTTGAGAATATTAGCCCATGGAATTTTGAAGGCATGTTACAGAAGCCTACAGGAGAAAAGATTTTCTTTTCCGCCCATTCAATTCCGTCTGTGCGTGATAATGAAATTGTCTTCAATGGGATAATTCTGGACATTACAGATAAAAAAAATGCAGAAAATAAACAAAAGGAACTTCAGGCGCAGCTACAACAATCTCAGAAGCTGGAAGCTATAGGAATCCTTGCCGGAGGTATTGCGCATGATTTTAACAACATTCTCTCATCCATAATCGGATTCACCGAACTTTCCCTTGACGATGCGCCAAAAGGTATATCCCTCGAGGACAACCTGCAAGAAATATTTTTAGCGGGAAAACGCGCCAGGGACCTTGTGAAACAGATTCTTGCTTTCGCCCGTCAATCAGATGAAAAAATCCATCCAATTCAACCGAGTACAATTGCAAAGGAAGTGTTGAAATTAATTCGTTCTACCATACCCACCACAATCGAAATCCAGCTGGCAATCGAAAGCGAAGCCCTGATCATGGGCAATGCAACCCAGGTTCATCAGGTGTTGATGAATATTTGCACCAATGCAGCCCATTCAATGGAGGATTCTGGCGGTGTATTAAGCGTGAGCCTTAAAGACCTGGTTCTCGATACAAAGGGTTTGTCGATCGGCATGAAGCAGGGCAATTATATTGAAATCAAGGTGTCAGATACAGGCGTTGGGATTGCACCTGAAATCATTCAATCGATTTTTGACCCATATTTCACGACTAAAGGCCAAGGCGAGGGAACCGGTATGGGGCTTGCCATGGCGCAAGGAGTCATTGAAAAATATGGCGGCAAGATTACCGTCGACAGTGAGGTGGGCAAAGGAACGACATTCACGATTTGCCTGCCCATTACAAAAAAACGATCAGCCCCTAGTGCTTATATGGACGAGCAACTGCCGACTGGAACGGAACGTATTTTGTTTGTGGACGATGAGGCACCGATTGCCAAAATGGGAAGCCAGATTCTCGATCGCTTAGGCTATTCGGTAACTACGCGAACAAGCAGCATCGAAGTTTTAGAACTGTTCCGGTCTAGGCCCAATGATTTCGATCTGGTTGTTACAGACATGACGATGCCGAATCTAACAGGAGACAAATTGGCAGTTGAGTTAATGAAAATCCGCCGCGATATTCCGATCATTCTATGTACTGGATACAGCAAAAAGATTTCAGCTGAAACAGCTTTAGAAATCGGTATCAAGGCATTCGCCTACAAGCCAATTTTGAAGGCTGACCTGGCTAAAACGGTACGAAAAGTGCTGGATGAGGCCAAAGGCTAACGTTATTGGACACCTGATCTGACGCTCCGTGTTCCAGGTATGGGATCATCATTGACACACAATCATGGTGCTGGCATACTCGCCTTCCAAAAAAGAAAGTCCCTGTCTTTTTAAAAGCATGGCCGCCCCTAAGACCAGGGCATTCTCGAAGCGATGTCTGAGGCCTCGACGCGGCATAGGCCATCAGTCTAACAGAAGGCGGGACCGTCTGTTTCAATAAGGTGCAGCATGTTCTTCGCAAATCGTGTTGGATGCTGAAGCTGATGAAAGGCTTTGTATTGAGCAGATCCTGGAGCTGTTATTTTCTTGCTCTGGGATTCGGCATCGTTGCTCTGGGACTCTATGTAACCACACTAAGCGGTTGGCTCGACGACTGGGACTCTGTCAACTTTGCGCTCGGTTTGCGCGACTACAACCTGGTTGCAAATCGCCCGCACCCGCCGGGATTTCCTGTTTACATTTTTTTGGGCAAGCTGTTCAATGTCCTTATCCGAAATGAAGTTCTGAGTCTGACTCTGCTAAGCGCGGTTTCGGGGGTTCTGGCGCTTTTTCTGATCTACGCTCTGGGCAAAGCCAGCTTCAGTGCACCGGTTGGCCTTGGCGCCATGGCGCTCGCTGCCCTTACGCCGCTTTTTTGGCTGAACAGCGTCAAGGCGATGTCCGACATGCCGGCGCTGTGTTTCACGTTGCTCGCGGTCTATCTGCTCTTCAGATCCCTGCTCGAATGCCAGGAAGCCCGTTTATTTTATGGGGCTTGATCTTTCCCGGATCCCATTTACGATCAGGCTGACCGGCTTGGTGATAGCGCTGGCCGTTCTGCTGAAGCGGGTTCGTGTCTCCGACAGCAGAACGCGCTTCTGGCTTGTGGCGCTGTTGCCCTACCTGTTTTCGATCTACCTGCTGTTACCACCGGATAATTCGCGTTATCTGCTCATCCTGGTTCCGCCGGCGGCGCTTCTGGTGGCTGCTGCCGTGTACTGCCTGAAGCCACCGGCATTGAGATCGGGTCTGTTCGTTGCATTGTGTTTGGTTTTGCTAGTCCATTCGTCGAAGCTGGCGTACGAGTTGAAAAGCGTTCCCGTGCCTCCGATCAGCATAATCGGGTTCATCAGGGAGCACTATGATGTCGAGCGGACCGTATTAATCCGCGAAGGCTCGTGGGCCAGGCACCTTGATTACTACGGTGAAGGCCTAAAAATCAAAAATGGCGGGATCGAGTGCTCATGGATTGAAAGCGCCTTTATGAGCGGAGTGACAGTGCTGACTGTCGAGGGTTGCGCCGGCTGTCCCGAATTTGGATGTGCAAAAGTTTTCGAGGCACGACGAGATCCCAGGGTCCATTGGAAGCATCAAGCTCTCTCTCTCTATGCTTATACGAAGGAATGAACTGCGGCGCCCTCTTCGCTCGAGAATCTTTACCGCGGAGCATCGGAAATGATCCGGCCGGTGGGACCCGGAATCGTTCAGTGGCGGAGATCCCTACTATGAGGGGAGGGGCAGGTTAGATTTCATAACATACAACTGTTAAAAGTTTTGCACTTATCTTCCAGAAAAATACAGCCGAACGGTGTGAAGTCCTAATCGGTAGATTCAACCAGCAATTTGGTGACCGCGAAATATATCAGATCCACCTTTGACTTGGCAACCATAAAAGAACATGGGTGTATAGCACGACCTTGTGTCAGAAAATGCCCTGTTCCAGTATCGGGAAGGGGCGAATCGGTTTTTGCGGGGGATGTTCTATCACATGCGGCCGGTTCAATTATTCTCCTTTTTAGACGGTCTGCCTACATTGTTAATAGTATGAGCTACACCTATACGTTGCTTAGCTTGAATTGGCTGACCATCTCTTTCAAACGTTCAGAAAGATTAGAAAGTTGCTCTGCACTCAGATGAACTTGTGAACTGGCATTTGCATTGTCTTCAGCGGCACTTTTAACTTCGACGATATCACTGGAAATTGTTATTGCTACGGAAGAGCTTTGGGTTACATTCTGGGTAACTTCCTGAATACCCAAAGATGCCTGAGCCACGTTGTTCGCTATTTCCTTGGTCGCTATCGATTGCTCCTCAATGGCTGAAGCGATTGAACTCACGCCTTCATTGAGTTCATTGATTACGGTGGTTACCTGCTGGATTTCTGAAACAGTACTGGCCGTTGAGTTCTGGATACCGCTGATCCGCTGACGGATTAATCCAGTCGCTTCTGCGGTCTGTTTGGCCAGCTCCTTGATTTCATTTGCGACAACTGCAAAACCTTTTCCGGCCTCTCCCGCCCGGGCTGCCTCGATAGTGGCGTTCAATGCCAAAAGATTGGTCTGTTCGGAAATATCCGTTATGGTTTCGGTCACCGTACCAACTTCCTGGGCCGCACTGCCGAGCTCTTCCATTCTTTTTGATGCATTTGATGCCTGGTTCACGGCATCTAACGATATTGTTCGGCTTTTTTCTGTATTGCGGGCAATTTCATCAATTGTAGCGCTCATTTCCTCGGCTGCGGCAGCCACCATACCAATATTCTGAGAAGCCTGCTCGGCTGCGGCGGAAACTGAGTTCATGCTGGTGCTCATCTCTTCGGCTGACGCTGCAACATTGCTGGATTTGTTGGAAGATTGCTCGGCACCGGCGGACATTTGCTGGGAAATTGCAGAAAGCTCGGTAGCTGATGAAGAAAGGGTTTCCACACCTTCTGAGATATCGGTAAAAATCCTGCGAAGGTTTTCTGTCATGGAACGCATGGATTGCGATAGCACACCAATTTCATCCTCTTGATCAACATCAATCGTTCTGGTCAAATCCCCATGAGAGACTGCCTCGGCCAATTCAACGCCTTTTTTTAGTGGCGTGATGATGCCTTTGGCCATTACAAATGAAAGTAAACACCCTGAAACCAGAGCAATCACACTAAGTACAATAACCCCTTTTCGGGTACGTACCGCAGAATGAAGCATTTGTTCATCAGTCATGCTGTTTTTTCGAGTTTCATCACTGATTTTTTTTAATAAATTTTGAACTTGATGCAGCGCAGGCAGAGTCTGGGTCGCATAAATGGCATTGGCTTTCTGTTTGCCCCTAAGAGCCTGTTCGGATTGGTCGTGCAGGTATTTTAGTCTTTCAATTGTTTTATCCAAAAGAGGCAATGTTACTTGTTGGAAACTTGCCTTTGCCTGATCAGAAGATACGGACAACTCTTTTTGCACAGTAATGGCAGATTGGTGGAGTTTTTCATGGTTTTTGAACATATCCTGCCATGCATTTTTAAAATCATCATCTCCTCTGTCGTATGCTTGTTTTGCACTGTCAGATTGCAGCCATTGGCCTAACGCACATAGCTTTGGGTTGGTCTGCACCTCAAGACGGGTTTGTCCTATTAAAAAAGCGTCCCTGATTTTAGCTGCCCAGTTTAAATGATCGATTTCCCGTTCCAGTAAAATGGCAGGTAAATGAGGGTTGGCAGGTTTGAAGTCTTTCACAATGTCAAGGGCCGATTTGTGAAGGAGGTGATGTGGAGCCTCAATTTCCTTAAGTATCGGTGATAAACTGGGTATCAACGATTCGGCAGCTTTGCGTTCATTTCCATACAGCCAGTTGCCGAAACCACATTTATGGTCGTCGGTTTCAATTGTTAACTGGGTCGATTGTTCATCAGTTAGCAGAGAATTGATTTTGTTGGCCCAATTCAGATGATCTACTTCCTTTTGAGCAATCATTCCGGTCAACTTATTTCCGCTAATCACTTCCGTTGCATTTGCAACAATGGCGCTAATGCCAGAGATAGCCCAGAAAGCAACAATGGCCAAGAGAACAAGAACCACTCCGAACCCTGCTGCGAATTTTTTTCCTAATCTGATGTTTTTCCATTTCAATTGCATGGTACATTCCTCCCGCCGAACTTTAATTCAGATTTGTCCAAAGGATACTGATAAAATCCCGGACAAAACAGTTGGGTTCAGAAAAATTGCGGTTGTTGCAAATCCAGATGTATGCAAAATTTCAGTAAGATACCTTTCGGTGTATGAATAAGGGTGATAAGAAAAAGGTTTCAATCCATATATACGGACGAAGTTTACGAAACTTTAGCGAAATTTTGTTACCCAGCCAATTCAGTCCGGTTAGCAAAAATCAAAGGTTAATTACCTGTTAATAAAGTAATTTTTGCTCTCCATGGGTGGAGGTTCAAATAGCTCCTTCAAGGTACATCTTCTAAACAGGTTGAGCTGGATAACTTGATCGACGAGGCAACCTTAGATTCATGTCAATCGGCGTTCAATATTGACCCACGAGCGGCGTCCAAAATTGACCCATCATGATTTGAGAATTTCTATGTGAGAATCTGTGTGTTAAAAATGGTGTAAAATATGTAAAATCTACAAAACTGTGTAAACTAAATTTTGTATGATTTCGGTTACTTTTAATGAAATTAGGAGCTTAGGAAGCTTGAAGGTTCTGTCTTCGAACCTGTAGGCCGCCCGTTCGAATCGGGCCGGCGTACCAGTTAAAAAAGGGTTTATCGCACCATGCGGTAAACCCTTTTTTTCTTGCGTGGGACTTTTGCGAAAACATTCGGAACCCGCGAAATTTTGGGTTCTGGTGCACCCGGCCAAATATGGATGTCTGAAATTGAAATTTGTCTCAATTTCAGACAATTGGAAAAATAAAGCCAGTGATATGGACGGTAAACGCACCCTGTTCAGGATCAGGCAACCAATGATGGGGGATTGACAGCGCATGGGATGACATGTTCAATATACTCTTCAGGTGCTGTTGCGGTCCGGTTTGATCTCGCAATATCCGAACCCTGGTACGCATTCAAAAAGGGAGTCGCTGCAGTGAAAACCATTCGCGGCAAGATTATTTTTCTTTTTGTTTTTTGTGTATGTTTTGTTGTTGCCCTGGCAATTTTATCCTATCAAAATACGCGCTATCTGGAGGCAAAACTCACGATTATCCAAAGCTTTGATGACCTTCTGGATGATGTCCTGGAGTTGAGGCGCTACGAAAAGAACCTTATTTTTTACCAGGATGCCGTTTCACTTGAAGAATGCAGCCATTATCTTCTCCAGGTTGATGCCTCTTATCAACAGATTGCAGCCGATATCATCACCGTTGCCGGCAATCAGAAGAACAACCAGTTCAAGGCGGATCTGGATGAGTACAAGAAATTGCTTAATCATTACATGACCATCGTCAGGAAAGGGCAACAACTTCCCAGCTTGGCTGAGATCAGGGAAAGTGGCAAAAAACTCGTCAACTTTTCGGAAGATCTCATCAGCATCAAGCGTGAGCGGATCAAAGTGCGATTGCATCGCTATTTCATCTATTTTGCAGTACTCCTCTTCTTTTTCTTCTTTCTGTTCGTATTTATTTTTAAGCTTATCGGCAGCAGCATATTGCGGCCATTGAAGGTCGTCGAAGAAGCGACGAAGAAGGTCGCCAGTGAAGAGTTCGTTCCGGTTCCGATCCAACCCCATCGGCATGACGAAATATCGCGGTTGATCGGTGCATTCAATAAAATGGTCGAAGAACTCAAGAAAAGGGAGGATCAACTGCTGCAATCGCGGAAAATGGCATCAATCGGCACTTTTACCTCCGGCATCGCCCATGAGCTAAACAACCCCATCAATAATATATCGTTGATCGTGGAATCACTCGAGGAAGAAGACAATGAACTTTCTGCCGAAGAAAGAGCGCTATTGCTGCAGGACCTTGTTGGTCAGGCCGAAAGAACCAGCGATATTGTCAAAAAGCTTCTCGAATTTTCGCGAAACCGGTATGCCAAGACGGAAATCGTGGCACTCGAAAGTATCGTTCAAAAAACGGCCGATCTGGTCCAAAATGAAATGCGTTTGAACCACGTCAAATTTTCACAATCCATCATTGGTGGACCGCTGCCGGGATTGAGAGTCGACAAGGGGGGGATCCAACAGGTGTTTTTGAACCTCTTTCTGAACAGCATCCAGGCCATGGAAGGTGGCGGCCGGATAGATGTTGTCATGGCCACGAACCCGACTGTCAGAGAAGTTCGAATCGATGTTCGCGATACCGGGAAAGGTGTTGCACCCGAGCATCTGGACCGGCTGTTCGACCCCTTTTTTTCAACGAAAAAGGAAGGCGAAGGAACGGGTTTGGGATTGTCGGTTTCATACAATATTATCAACAAGCACAACGGTCGAATCGAAGTCGAGAGCGAGCCTGGAAAGGGCACCTGTTTTTCAATCTTCTTGCCGGTGGGAAAAGATGTCGACGAAGCATGACAAAAAAACCAGGCCACGTGTGGCCGTGGTGGAAGATGAAGCCATTACCGGCCGGGAGATCCAGCGCCATTTATCAAAAGGAGCTTACCTTGTCGATCTTTTCCCCGACGGTGAATCCTTTGTCAAAAAAAATTGGGTCAAACCTTTCGACGTCGTTTTGTGCGATCTGCGACTGCCGGCAATGAGCGGTATCGATGTCCTGGATACGGTGAAGAAAACAGCCCCGGAGTGCGAGGTCATTATCATGACGGGGTACGGTGCCGTCGATACGGCCATTGCCGCTATCCAGAAAGGCGCTTTTCATTATATTACCAAGCCGTTCAAGACCGCCGAGCTCAAATCGCTCGTCGCGCGCGCCCTTGAAAAAGTGAGCCTCATCAAAGAAAAAGAAAGCCTCAAGAAAGCTCTTTTTTCCAACAATGCATTTACAGATCTGATTGGCAACAGCAGTGCCATCAGTGAAGTGAAAAAACTCATCCGCAAAGTGGCGCCATTGAACTGTAACATCCTGATTCAAGGGGAAAGCGGAACCGGCAAGGAAATCGTCGCCCGGGTATTGCATGAAGAAAGCCTGCGGAGTGATCAGGCGTTCGTGTCTTTCAATTGCGGAGGATTCACCGAAGATCTGATTGCCAACGAACTATTCGGGCATGAAAAGGGCGCTTTTACCGGGGCGGTTGACACAAGAATTGGTCTCATCGAGTCATCCCATGGCGGCACAATCTTCCTGGATGAGATCGGGGAGATGCCAACAGCCATGCAGGTCAAGCTGCTGCGTTTTGTACAGGAACGCAGGTTGATCCGCGTCGGCGGTATTCAGCCGGTTTCTGTGGATACGCGACTGATTGCAGCCACCAACCATAAGCTGAAGGAGCTGGTGGCGGGAAAAAAATTCCGGGAGGACCTATACTATCGACTCAACGTGGTTTCGATCAACCTGCCGCCGCTACGTGCCCGCAAAGATGATATTCCCCTGTTGATCCACCATTTTCTTTCACGCTACAACGCAGGCTTTTGCAAAGCGATCAAAGGGGTCGACAAAGAGGCCACTGAGATCCTCGTCCATTATCCGTTTCCGGGCAATGTCAGGGAATTGCAAAACATCATCGAACGAACCGTCGCCCTTTGTGACGGCCGCATTATTCGCCCCAAAGACCTTCCTCCCGATTTGCAGCGGCTGGATATCGACAGTGTCGAGGAGAACCGTCCGGTCTCTCTCGAAGAGAAGGAAAAAGAATATATCCGGCAAGTCCTGCAGCAGTCTGACTTTCACAGGGCACGGGCGGCCGAGATCCTGAAAATCCCCAGAACAACGCTCTGGCGAAAAATGAAACGTTATAAGCTGGTTTAGACAGGCGGCCGGCGCATCGGTTTAGGGACCGACGGGACCGGCCTCACTCGATCATCGCGAGGCCCTGCCCAAGGGTCTGGGAACGTTTCATTTTGAAACTTCTGTGCTCGCCTCGTTTTTTTGTATAACCCGCCGAAACGGCTTGGTTAATTGGCTAATGTCGTTTCACATTGAAACCACGTCACCCCCTTTTCAATCTCGCTTTATTTATAACTGTTTGAATATGCACAGTAAATAGATATGGCATGATTATTGATTTTTCTGTTGAGGCAAACCGAACAATAGCCGGGGGGGTTGCTTAAACGTGCATTGCAAGCAAAACATCTTGGTTCCCTTCAATATCGGCTGCAAGGATCTCAATGGCGTTTATCACGCCCTGGCGCTAGCGGAACGCATGCAGGCCAAGGTGATTATTCTGACCATCGATCTGAATAAAGAACACGTGGATACACAAATTGAGAGCTGGGTGCAGGAGGCCTTGCGCGATCTAATGCAAGGCGCTTCTCGGCAGGGACTTCCGGTGTCCTACCACATCGCCCAGGAAGGGTTTGAAAAGGAAATCAATGGATTGATCGCCGAAGAAAACATCGATCTGCTGGTATTCGGTGCCGGCGATAAGCGGATGGCAGATGCTCTGCAAGGGCTCCGGCCGAAGATCAGTGCACAGCTCATTCAGGTTAAAGAAAAAGGAACCGCTCATTTTCTTTAGGAAGGAGGAATCAACAGGATGCCGATCATCATGATCTCAAGTGTATCGCACTGCTCGGCGGGGGAATTGGCTGAGGACCTGGGACGCAAAACGGGATGGCCGACGTTGAATCGTCGGCAGTTGGCGGATAAGGCGCATTCCCAAGGCATTAAACTGGGGCGGCTCGAGACTTCCATCATAAAAAAGCCGATCAGCAATGAAAAACTCGCCCGGGAAAAGGGTATATACCTTGCGTATATCACCGCGGCCATATGCGAAAAGGCCAGGGACGGCAATCTTATCTACGAGGGCAGGGCTGGCCATCTGCTGCTGCCGGGTGTTCGACACCGTTTGCGGGTCGGCTTGATGGCCCCTAAAGAGGCGCGCATCGAGAAGGCCATAGCGGATCTGAATCTGCCCCGAGAGAAAGTCTCATCTTATCTGGACCAAATCGACGAAGACTTTGAGAAATGGGTGCATTATGTTCACAGAGCAGAGTGGCGCGACCCGGGACTCTTCGATTTTTTCATCAATCTTCAAACTATTTCATTGGAACATGCGTCCGATTTGCTGGTCAACATTGCATCGCTTCCGGACTATTGCACAACGCTGGAAACCAGGAAAGCCTTAGGAAATCATTACCTGACGGCAAAGGCAAAGTTGCAATTAGAGTTCGATGACAGGACCCGGGGGCGCAATTTCTGGGTCAGGGCCGTGGACGGGACTGTCACTGTTACTTACATGCCGGGCCAAAAGGGGATCGACCACGCCATCATCGAAGTGCTCGAACAATTGGATGAATGTAAAAAAGTTCAATGTACCATGGCCGAAACCAATGTGCTTTGGGTGCAGGAGCGTTTTCGCAGCGCTGACGACAATTTTCATCGGATTACCCAGATTGCCCAACGATGGGGAGCGGCGGTAGAATTGCTGCAAATCGCCCCGCCCTCCGAATTGGCGTGTGACGAATGCACTTCTGCCGCTGCGAATGCAGATCAGATCCCGGCTTCCGACCGTGGGCCGGCTGTCTATACAGGGGGCGTCGAAGATGACGGCCCCGAGATTTCCCCAAACGATACAAGTCTGGGCACGGTTATGGAAGAATTGGTCTCCATTGGGCGCTCCGGCGGGGGAAAAACTGTCTACGGAGGATCTCAGGAGGTGATGGATGCGGTCAAGGACGCCACCAATTGCTCCCTGGTGGTGTTGGGCGATGTTTTCCTCGACAAGGGGCACGAGGCCCGAAAACGACAGGCCCGGGAGCTGGCGCTGGCTATCCGCGAACGATTCAAGATCCCCGTCGTTACCAGTGACGAGATCAAATCGCGATTCTTCTTTGGCCCTCGGCAGGCGGTAAAACTGGTGACCTGCGCGCTGGCGGCCGCTTGCATCTATGTATGGGTATTTTCGTCGCAGGACGTCATTCTCAATTTCCTGGGCGGCCCAATGCACCAGAACGCTAAAATAATTTCCGCGATTTGCGTGGCTCTGTTCGTTCCCTTAGTGGCTTATCTTTACGGCACGGTCACCGGGCTGCTTTTGCAGCTGGTTGGTATTGATTAATTTCCCGGCGTGAAGACGTCATCACAGGAGGTCAAATGATAGTCCACTTTATGCATATTAGTCTGTCGACCGCATTTCAGGTCATTTTGTTGGGGTTTATCGGCGGCGTGTTGAGCGGTTTTATCGGCAGCGGCGGAGCATTTTTCATGACACCCGGTATGATGAATTTAGGTATTGAAGGCGTGGTGTCGGTTGCCAGCAACATTACCCACAAATTTGGAAAGGCCATGGTCGGATCACACAAACACAGCCAGGCTGGAAATGTTGATAAAAAACTGGCGGCTTTCGTATTGGGTACCGCTATCCTCGGCATCCAGATAGCCGTATGGATTACCAGCATGTTGTTTAAAGGCGGTGCAGGCCACGGCGTGTCCAAAGGGGCCGGGGCCAATTTGTACATCAGTGTGGTCTTTGCCACTATTTTAACATTCGTTGCGATTTCCATGCTTCGAGATTTGATCAAGTCTTCCGGTAAAGATGAAGCCGGGTCCGGCCCTTCCCGAAAGATAGCGGATTTTCTTTCGAAGCTCAATCTGCCGCCTGTGATCTACTTCAAGGTAGCCGATGTCAAGGTCAGTCTCTGGGTCATTCTTCTCGTCGGAGTTGCCACCGGTTACCTGGCTGGAACCATTGGTGTAGGCGGCTTCATTGGAGTGCCGGCCATGATCTATGTTTTCGGTGTGCCGACCGCCGTTGCCGCGGGAACGGAATTGTACCTGGCTATGTTTATGGGCGCATATGGAGCGCTGAGTTATGCGTTTCAAGGATTTGTGGATATTCGGCTAACGATGCTTCTGTATTTAGGCTCCCTGTTGGGCATTTACCTGGGCGTCTATGGTGTCAAGGTGGTCAACGAAAAAGTGATACGGCTCGTGACCAGCCTGATCATTCTGCTTTGCGTATTTAGCCGAATCATCGCCATTCCCATTTACCTGCGTCAACTGAAGATATTGAGTCTTAATCCCACTTGGGATGTATACTTCAACATGGCCAGCAAGTTCTTCCTGTTTGCAAGCGGTATTTCAGGTTGTCTGGTGATTCTCTTTTTCGTAATGCGAGCTTATCACCAGCGACGCCGGATTCATAAAACGCTTCAGGTAGACCGTATTCCGGCGGCCACGTGATTCAACATCAGCCCATTGCCGGGCTGCATTAATCTTAATGGGGATAGATTGCCCTGAACGGAGGATGCGCCTTGGAAAAGCAATTGGAAATTTTGATTCTGGATGATGAACCCATCGTTGGGGAACGGCTCAAGGCCGCTTTGCAAAAAGACGGGTTTTGCGTTGAGATTTTTGTTCAACCCGAAAAGGCGCTGATGCGCCTGTCGGACAAAGCGTTTGATATCGTGGTGACCGATATCCGAATGGACAGCATGGATGGACTCCAGATCCTGGAGTACGTTTCGAAACGCTCCAAGTCGACGAAGGTTATCATGATAACCGGCTTTGCAACCATCGAAGTGGCCCGTGAGTCCATCGCCAAGGGGGCTTTTGATTTCATCGCCAAGCCGTTCAAGCTAAAAGAGCTTCGAACGACCATTAACAATGCCGCCCGGGCACTTGAGCAGGAAAGCATCCCTGCTGCGGGTTGAACCGTTGCGATGGGCTCCGGCAGGTCGTCGTTCGTTCCTTTACGATATGCCATTAAATAGGCAAGCACTCATAGTTGGCGGGGGATAAGCATGATTACAACTTTGATCTCTGTGGATTCTTCCCTGGCATCACAAATTGCCCTTAGATACTGCTGCCAGATGGCGAAAATGGTTTCGATGGATATTCGCAGCATCCACATCGAAAAAAATTCCCACGGGGCAGCGGCCCCCGGTACAGGATGGGTCCGGCAAACGTGGGAAAGCAGTACAATGGAGACCGCCCGGGATGAAATCGTGAATTTGGTGGAGGCCCTGCCTTCGGCATGCCCGATTTCAAAAGTCCCCAAACTGGCTATGGGCGATCCTGATGAAGAAATATGCCATGAACTGGAAAGCGGTCGATATGATTTGTTCGTCGAGGGGATGCTGCACAATTTCGATCCTACGAGCTTTTGTGAGCGAATCCGGACCCGGCGATTTTATCAGAGCGCCTGTCCTGTTTTGCTGGTTAAAAACATGCCGGCCTTTCGCCAGGCTGCATTTCTGTTGACCCCGGGCGAACGGCCGGGTCCGCTGGCTGATGCTTTTAGAAAATTGTTCCCGAAGGATGCAATGAAAATCGATCTGATCGAGGTGCAACACGTCCCGGGTTTGGCCACAGTTTCGGCCAAACGTCACCGGCATGATGAAAATAGTGCCGCCCTCGCCGATACCGCAATGGACGCCGATATTGCCGGCCAATTCATTAATCAGGGGTGGACACTGCGTCATCACAAGCAGGTGGGAGAGTTGGCGGAGACCCCCGTGTTGCTGCGTAATTACAGCCTGGTTGCATCCTACCTGCCACGCGAGTTTCGCCGCAGGGACCCTCTGCTTAAGGTGTTGAACCAGGTTCCCACTGCCAATTTGCTGTGCTGTTCAAGCTAGGTCATTCTTCAGGAGGCTAAAATGCAGATACTCGTGGCCGTGAATACCGAACCCTATAGCAATCTTGCCGTTGATCAGGTGGCCCGTTTGGCCGCCAACACTAATGCGAAAGTCACCATTCTGGGTATCGCGCAAGGTAAGCACAATCGAGCGAAGCGGCAAACGTCCCTGCCGGCGAACCTGGAAATCGACGATGCGTTGCAAGGGGCCATCGGTGAGTACCGGGACCGGTTCGTCGGTCATTTCGCTCGCTCCGTCCAAATGCCCTTCGAATCAGGCCCTGAGGCGCCCGGTATCCGCCTTTGCATGGGAAACGCGTCCAAAGAGATCCTGTCGGAATCCCGTGAACTGGAGAGCGACCTCATCGTTTTGGGGTGCGATGATGCAAACGGGTGTACCTGGAACAACGCACAGGAAGTGCCCCGGCAGATTGCCAGCGAAGCATATTGTTCCGTGTATATCGCTAAAAAGGATACTGCGGTGGATCGCGTCGTTTGCTGCCTGGGCCATGAGGAAATCAGCCAGCAGTCCCTCGAGATGGTCAGTCAGTTCGTGACCCTTTATGGTGCGCGCCTGCAAATGGTCGGGTTGTTGGAGCGCGGAGAACTCAAGAGCGACATCGAAAAGAAACTCGGCTGGCTGATTTCATATTATGGAACCAAGAAAATCGAACCCTGGGTAGAAGTGGTCGAAGCAAGGAAATTCGATGACTTCGTAGCAAGCGAAGCGCGGTATGCCCTCATGGCGCTCTGGATGGGAAAGGAGGCTTTGCTGCGCAGGATTTTTTCAAAGGCCAAGATGAGCCGGCTTGTTAAAACGAGTGAATCTTCGGCACTGGTGCTCCGTTGATCCTCTCGGGATTTGCTTTGCCTGGCAGAAATAAAGAAATCTTATCCCCTCCTGATTACGTTCATTTCAAATAGGTCTTATTACCTTCCGGTATTCCGTTCACGGTTCCATTTGTGCCGGGTTCGTGCTAAATTCGGAAAAATGCATGTATTTCGAATTCTAGTCGATCCCAGTCCACTACCCTGGCAAGCTTTGCCAAACTGTGGCCAGGATCAATAATTTTCATCAGCTCAACCCGAAACAGATCCTTTTGTCGATTTTTATGGGCTGATCTGCGTGGTTTCATGTGATAAAATTTGCAAGAAAAGTAGGAGGTTAATGTTAAAATCTTGCAGTATCTATATCATATTTTCGGTGTTTTTACCAATAATTATTGAATGTTACACGTTTTTCAGAATCGACTACCTAATGCATGCCCGTTATTTTCTTGCAGCCTCGAAGTCTTTTACGGCTTTGCTCCACACTGAATTCAAGATGCCCAGATCGTGCCCCAACTCCAGCATTCGGCAGCCGGGGCGGAGGTATTTTTGGGCATCTTCGACCCAGGGTTGGCCGATGCCTATGGCTACTGACTTATCGTATTTGGCTGCAATTTCACAAGTTTTGGCATAGGCCTCTCGAACCTTCGGATCGTTCTTGGCCGGTCCGCGGTATCCTAAAGACATGGAGAAATCAGCAGGCCCGAAGAGGCAGAAATCAAGGCCGTCCATGGCAAAGATATCGTCTAGATCCTTCATCACGCGGGTGTTCTCCACCATGATTCCCACCATCAACTCCGAGTCACACCATTCCACCCAATTTTTCCCGCCGGCTGTTCCCCATTTTCCTGCAAATGAGAAGCCGCTATAGCCTCTAATTCCCTTGGGCGCGAATTTGCCGGCGCGCACTGCCTCCCGGGCCTCCTCATAGCTTTCTATGTCGGAAACTAATATGGCCCCGGCTCCTGCCTGCAGGGCCTTGGAGATAAGATAAGGGTTGCCTTTGTGCACCCTTACCAGAGCTGTAACGTCGGCGATGGTTGCGGCCCTTATCATGTGCTCAAGGCTATCATCGCTGCGCCAGGCGTATTCAGTGTCAATACGAACGAAATCCAGGCCGCTATAGCCGGCCACTTCCACCGTGGCCGGGCTGAAGTTGTCCACACAAGTTCCGAGAGCGACTTTACCCGATCGCAAGGTTTCTCTCAATTTATTGGTTCTCACGTGCTTTGCTCCTCTCACTCGTTTTCATAAATCATGCGGCCCTAAGCCAAGCCGTATCCTTGATCGTGGTCCATGCATAGTGGATCATGAGGTTTTCCGTGGGCGGAATCCGGACTGTGAGGGCCGGCCCCAGAATATTCGTGCCGGAAGCCAGGTTTTTGATCCTGGCATCCACTCCGGCTGTTTTTTTATGCGTTCATATGATCGTTTCTTCCGATAAGTTAATCTATCAAGAAGATTCTGACTGCCTGGGGTGCAAACCGCTCATCGCAGAGATTCGCAAGCATCATGTATTCGACTGCAGCCTTCCTTGAGGGTATCCAGAGAGGTGGCGAAGGACAACCGGAAGAACGGCGACATGCCGTAGGCATCGCCTTGCAATACAGCCACATGGAATGAATCGAGAAGATACATGACGAAATCCGAGTCGCTTTGGATAACCTTGCCGGTTGGAGTCTGGCGGCCGATGAGATCACGGCATGATGCGAATATGTAAAAAGCGCCATCTGGTACGTGACAGGCAATGCCCGGTATACGGTTCAATTGGTCCACAACAAAGTCGCGTCTCTCCTGGAAGCGTCTGGCGCGCTCGAGGACTAAATCTTGAGGGCCGGTGAGGGCCTCCACCGCTGCAGCCTGACTGATCGAGCAGGCACAGGACGTGGATTGCGACTGAAGCTTGACCATGGCTTTGATGAGTTCGGCGGGCCCGCCCGCGTACCCGATCCTCCAGCCAGTCATTGCATAAGCCTTTGATACACCGTTTACCGTAAGTGTTCGCTGTTTGAGTTCAGGCTCAACCTGAGCGATGGTGGCGAAGCGACGGCCGTCGTAAAGAAGGTGCTCATAAATGTCGTCTGTCAGCACCCACGTCTGCGGATGTCTAAGCAGTACGCGTGCGATCGCGGCCAATTCCTCTGATGTGTAAAAGATACCGGAGGGGTTGCACGGGGAGTTCAGAATCAGCCACTTGGTACGTGGTGTGATGGCCTGTTCCAAATCATCGGGGCGCATCTTGAATCCTGCATCGGGCGGGCAAACGACATAAACGGGAGTGCCGTTGCCAAGTAAAACGATATCCGGGTAAGATACCCAGTAGGGGACTGGCACGATGACTTCGTCGCCGGCGGAAACGGTTGCAAGGATGGCATTGAAAATGAGCTGCTTGGCACCGTTGCCGACGACGATCTCATCCATCTCGTATTCCAAAGCATTTTCACGCTTGAACTTGCCCTGGATCGCCTGTTTTAGCTCCGGAGTCCCCTCTACGTTGGTGTACTTGGTTCGAGACTCCGCAATGGCGCGGGCAGCTGCTTCTGCGATCAGCGGCGGCGTATCGAAATCCGGCTCTCCCATCGTGAGGCCGATTAGATCGATGCCCGCAGCTTTGAGCTCTCGCACTTTTTTGACGGTCATCGAACTGAGTGACGGTTTAATTCGGTTTACACGCGGTGATAACACTCCCATGGACAATTTTCTCCTCCCCTTTTTTCCAGCCCGGTGGTATTCGATTGTGTGGTCGAATCTCCCTGAATTGCGGCCATCCCTTTCTTCGCGCCCATCAGAATATTGATTCCCTGCTCCTTAAAGTAATGTACGCCGTTGAGAAAACAGCCAGGCCTGTCAATAGAATCGAAATGATCCGAAGCATAGGTGATCGTTTATCGACATTGGTATTTGACAGGCCGCAAGCATTCCAACCGTGGAGGCTGCTGCAGGATCGCCGGTTTATGGATTATTCGTTGAATTAAGGTGTAATGTGCATTTTTTTCTTGCGTTCTGACAGACAGAATGATATTCTATTAAATAAAATTTTTACATTCCCCTGCGTTGTTGTCAACAGTAAAGTTAGCATCAGCGGAGAAATCATCGTGAAGGAAATCTGCATATGGCAAAGCAAGTAGTGGCATCGGTTGAACGAGCGCTAAAAATAATGTTGGTGTTCAATCCCAGCGATCAAGCACTCTCGCTGGCGGAAATTGCCCAGCGAACGGGGTACTACAAAAGCACGATACTGAGGCTGACGGAAACGTTGTGCGCGTTTGGCTTTCTTATCCGTTTGAGTGACAGCCGGTACCGCCTCGGTGCGGCGCTTCTTCGACTGGGCTCGCTCTACCAGGATTCCTTCAGACTTGATGAGCTTATAATGCCCGCCTTGACGGAACTGGCCCAGAGCACACAGGAGACAGCCATTTTTTATATCCGACAGGGCGAAGAGCGAGTGTGTCTTTTCCTGGTAGACTCCCCACAGCCGCTTCGTGAGCACGTGCTGCCCGGCCAAGTAAGGCCAATTGGTGACGCTTCCGCGGGTAGGGTGTTCCGGATGATGGAGGCCGAACCGCCGCCATCCATTTCCGCATTCCCTGTTTTAACTGAGGGCATATTGGACCCTTTAACAGCATCCTGTTCAGCGCCGGTAATTACTTCGGACGGCCGCTTCTTAGGTGTACTCAGCGTTTCAGGTCCCACAGGACGCTTCACAATCAGCAAGCGACGTCAAGCCGGTCGAAAATTGATGAAAGTTATTGAAAGACTTTCCGGTCAACTCTACGGCATAGCAACAAACTATTGAGACCGCATCTTTATTTTCATGCAAAGTTTCCTCGAAAGGTTATCATTTTAAATCGGACATCAATGGTTGAAAATTTTGGACAGGAAGAATCTTGTCCTCTCATTAGCAGGGTTGTTGAAGAAGGCGTCGGGAGCTGCTTCCTCCAAAATCCGGCCTTTATCGAAAAACAGTAGCCGATCGGCTATTTCCCGGGCAAAGCCCATCTCGTGTGTCACGACCAGCATGGTCATTCCGGACTGTGCCAGTTCACGCATTACATCCAGAACTTCCTTGATCATCTCCGGGTCCAGTGCGCTCGTAGGCTCGTCAAAAAGCATGATTTCAGGCTGCATCGCCAGAGCCCGGGCAATCGCAACACGCTGTTGCTGTCCGCCTGACAACTGGCCGGGGCATTTGTCCGCCTGATCGCGGATGCCAACCCGCTCGAGGAGCTGAAGAGCAAGCTTTTCGGCTGCAGGCTTCTTCATCTTCCGTACCCAGATAGGACCAAGCGTGGTGTTCTCGAGAACCGTCAGGTGAGGGAACAGGTTGAACTGTTGAAAGACCATGCCGACGGATTGGCAGATTGCTGCAGAGCTCTTTCGGCCGTTGCCGAGTTCGATCCCGTTAACCCGAACCCGTCCCCGCTGAAAAGTGTCCAGGCAATTAAGTGTGCGGATGAAGGTTGATTTGCCCGAACCCGAGGGACCACAGATAACCACTTTTTCCCCCTGCCGGACACGAACGGTGACTCCTCGAATTACATGGAGGCTCCCGAACCACTTATGCATGTCTTCACACTCGATCATATAACTGTTATCCACTCGGTTGACTACCTTCCTGCAGCCTTAACGCTCGCAAACGCTCGCACTGTAATAGAGTCTGCTTAAAGATGATAAGTACACAACTAATCCGTTTCAGGAATCCAAGAAACCCGATAGGGCATCAATTCCCTTTTCTTCCCTGAAGACGCCGCCGCGAGGCGTGCTCCAGGCTTTCTCCCATGATCTTAAGAAGATGGCAGATGACAAAATAATAGATGGCGATGTAACCGAAGATGGGCAAAGGCATAAGGAGGGTCTCCATAAGGGACCTGCCCATACGGGTGATCTCGACGTAGCCTATGATCGAAGTGACGGCCGTGGTTTTGATGAGAATGACCAATTGGCCCACGACAGCCGGGGCAACGACCAGCAGCGCCTGCGGAAGGATGACCAGACGTATCGACCGCCAGAACGAGAGACCGATAGCCCTTGCCGCTTCCCATTGACCGATAGGAACGGCCTGTAGGCCGCCGCGAAAGATTTCAATCATGTAGGCCCCGTGGTAGATAGACAATGCTACGGTGGCGGCGACGAAAGGGTTGCTGCCTAGCGGTAAAACGAAATAGGCTATGAACAAAAGGATAAGGATGGGCAGGCCACGCATGACGGCGATGTATACCGTCATAAGCTGGTCCAGAATGGGTATACGCAGAAGCCGAATGACACCCCCGAAAACACCGATGGCCAAAGAGAACACAAGTGACAGGGGCGCTAGTTTAAGCATGGGCAGAAGGCCCTTGATGAACAATACCTTTAAAATGCTTATTTGGACTGCTATGTCCACGCTTCGCTCCCCTCTTTCCGCATGCGGCGCTCAAAGAGCAACCAAAAAGCGTTCAGGATCCAGAAGACAGCAATGTACAAAGCGCCGGCTGTCAAAAACGTTGTCATAGGGTTAATCAACTCGGCGTTAATTTTTTGGGTGATGCCGGTCAGCTCCTCTATCGCGATGACAGAGAGTAGTGACGTGTCCTTGAAGACTATGGAACTTTGGCCGACCAGCGACGGGATGACCTTCTTGAGAGCTTGGGGAATGACAATGAGGCTCAGGACTCGGAAGCGGGGCAGAGCCAACGCTCGGGCAGCATCGTACTGTCCTTGCGGCAAAGATTGAATGCCACCGCGCACGATTTCGGCAAAAAAGGCGCCTTCGCACAGCGTGATGGATAGAATGCCGGCCACGGGAGCGGATAATGTCACTCCAAGTTCCGGCAAGGCGTAGAAGACAAAGTAGATCTGGACAAGAAGGGGGGTCTCGCGAAAGAAGGCCACATACCACTCGAGGATGTGGTGAAGGAACCTGATCCGCAGCGAGATAAGGCTGGCCACCAGCACGCCGAGTACGAAGGACGTTACAATCGAGATGGCCGTGAACCCGAGTGTAATAGCGAGCCCTTGAAGGAATAAGGGATAATAGGTTGCTACAATGTACCAGTCGAAGGTCAAGCGCCACTCTCCTGCAAGAGAGGGGGCAGCGCCCCCCCAGGTTAACACCCGATTATCTATTTAATACCCGACCATCTTCGGATTCCAGTCATGCCCGAGCCACTTTTTGTAAAGTGCCTTGTACTCTCCGTTGAGCTTGATCATCTGGAAGAAGGTGTTCAGGCTGTTTTGGAGTGCATAATCATTGGGCGATACGGCAAACGAATACGTCACTGGTACATACCTGTCAGGGATTACGTACACCTGTTTATTATGTCCCTCAATTCCTGATAACACAGCGAGCTGGTCCATAACGAGCGCTTCGATCCGCTTGGTCAACAGTGCCTGTACCAGGTCGGCAATCGCAGTATACTCCTTGATGGTCGTTTTCGGGCAGTCGCGTTTCAACGCGGGGATGTAGGAACTGCCTCTGATCGCGGCAATAACGACTCCTTCTTTGTTGAGGTCCGCGAGCGTATGGTAGGGTGAACCCGCCCGAACGGCGATCGAGCCTCCCGTGAATAACCAGGGATCCGTCAGGCCCAGCGTGACCGTACGCGGAATCGTGGTGTTCACGTTGGCCGCCACCACGTCAACCTTACCCGTCAACAAGGCGGGGAAGAGTCCCGACCAATCGTAGTTGTGGAGTTCTACTTTGACGCCCAGTTTTTCGGCGTACAAACGGATCAGGTCTGGGGCGAACCCCGTGATATCTCCAGTCTGCGGGTCGACGAACGACAGTGGTTTAACGCTGGCGTACACAGCGACGTCCAGCTTGCCGCTCGATTTGATCTTCTGCAAGGTATCCTGCGCCGACGACGTTGAGACGGCCGTAACCACCAATAGGAGGGTCGCAATAACGGCGACCCATATCTTCATTTTCTGCATCATGCCACCTCCTTCTCCTGGGGGATAAAAAATTAATTGCCTTTTAAAGTTCTGTCTGACAGAATAGCATTCTATTAATCCTTACCAAGTGTGATGATGTGTGTCAAGCATATTTTTGCCTTGATTTTGCGACAAGGTTGTGGGTGTAGTGGTCAAGTAAAAGGCAGCAGCTTGCGCGTCTCTTTCAGGGGCAGGCCAAATCCGGGTCCTCTGGACGCGGATTTTGACTCTGCTTCTTTACTGCTGCCAATGCAGTCAACTCACTACATAAATAAGGAGGATATAAAGCCTTATGGATTCAAATGAAAAAATAGAATTCATTGCCCGGTATATGCCTATTATTCTGCAATTAAATAATAAGCAAACAGCGGAAAAAATAGCCGATGTCTGGATAGAAATGCTGCATCGCAGCACCTGGGACAGCATCGATGATGCTGCTTTCAAGGAAGGCATAGCCGGTAAAAATCTTGTGTCGCATGTGAATTGCACGACTGAGTCGGCCTTGGCGGTAAGCAAGATTATCACTAAGTATCATGGTATTGTGTTCGACGAGGATCGCCTTATCGCTATGGGATTGCTTCATGATGTGGATAAGATGATTGGGTATGAAATGGACGATAACGGGGAAATTATCATCTCTGAGATGGGGGACAAAATACAGCATGGGGTTATGACCGCCATACTGGCATATAACGCTGGGTTTTCGACAGATTTACTTCATTTGATTTTAACGCATACGCCAACCCAAAACATGAAGCCGATATACCCGGAGGGAATTTTGTTCGGCCACATTGATATCTGTGACTGGGAATTGGTGGTTAAATTCTTCAAGCGATAAATATTCAAGGCTCTTACCAGAAGCAGTGGGGACAATAGCGGCCATGACGCCACAAAACGGAGTCGGAAAAATGACGACAGGCCGACTTATCTGCAAACCTTTTTCTGAATTGATCGATTTTCATGGCCTCCTGCTTTGTTTAAGAAGGAGCCTGTTACAGGACTGTGACAAGCTCGGTCACAATTTGTCATGCCTGAGTTCACCGCATTTGGGCTGCGGCTGTGCAATGGCAGGCCGTTTTGATGCAGGGTGGCCTTTTTATCTTTCGACTCGGGTCATCGGTGTGCTGGATTTTGGCATTTAATTGTCAAATTGGAGCAGGTCTTCGAACTTTTCGACCGGCAATGGGGGGCTGAAAAAAAATCCCTGGGCCGAGTGGCAGTTTTGTTTTTTCAGAAAACTTAAACCTTCCATGGTTTCCACGCCTTCGGCAACCGTCTTAATTTCCAGTTTATGGCACATATCGATGATAGATGAGATAATGGCACCATCCCGTCCGTTCAAATCCGCGTTGCGGATGAACACTTGATCGATTTTTAACGTGTCGACATGAAATAATTTTAAATGCACCAAGGAAGAGTATCCCGTACCGAAATCGTCCAGGGATATCTTGATCCCCATGTCTTTGAGTTCGTTCATGATTTGAATCGCTCGATCGGTATCGTGCATCATCGCGGTTTCCGTAATTTCAAGCTCCAGGCATGTGGGATTGAACCGGGTATTATCGATAGCTGATTTAATTTTACCGACCAAATGAGAATCAAAAAACTGACGTACGGACAAATTAACCCCCATGTTAAGGTTCCCGAAGCCTTGGTCATGCCAGATTTTTCCCTGGCGACAGGCGGAATGAATGGCCCAGTTGCCAATTTCGATGATCATTCCCGTTTCTTCCGCCAAAGGAATGAAATCATCGGGAGAGACCAATCCCAACTCCTTGTCCTGCCAGCGGATCAGGGCCTCCATTCCCGTTATCTGAGATGTATCAATATGATATTGTGGCTGGTAATATAACAGAAATTCATGGTTTTTGATGGCGTAGCGTAATTTGGTTTCCAGGTTAATGCGTTCTTTGGCTTTTCGATTCATATCCGCAGAATAATAGCGATAGGTGTTTTTACCCTGCTCTTTGGCCTTGTACATCGCCGTATCCGCATTTTTAAGCAACGTTTCGACGTCATTTCCGTCATCGGGGAAAAAAGAAATCCCTATGCTGGTCGAAATAAAGATCTCCCTGCCAAAAATCAGGAAAGGCTCCTGGAAAAGGTGCAGGATTCTTTCAGCTATTCCGGTGGTTAATTTTTTGTCGGCAATATCAGGGATTATAAAAGTAAACTCATCTCCGCCGATACGTGCGAGATAATCCGAGTTGTTTTTCTCATCCAGGTTTATAACCCCGCCCGGTCTTCCGATGATGTCGCTTTGACGCAGGTATCTTTTCAAACGTTTCCCCACATTGGCCAGGAGTTCATCACCTGCAGAGTGGCCTAAGGAGTCGTTGGTCTTTTTAAATTCATCCAGATCGAAAAAGAATACCGCTATCGACTTGCCGATTCTTTTTGCGTTAACGATTTCACGATTTAGAAGGTCTAAGAATAAGGGTCTGCTGGGAAGATCGGTCAAGGCGTCGTAATAGGCCAGGCTTTCAATCTTTTCCTGGCTTTTCTTTAGTTCAGTTATATTATGCGATATGACCACGGCATAGGATGCTTCCGGTCCGGAAGTAAAGCAAGGGGTGTAGATCGTCTCTATATGATTAATTTCATCCTTGTTGAACTCATATGCCGCGACATGTGATACATTTTTCCCGCTAAAACATTGGTCTAATTTTTCTTTTATGATCTGTTCAAATATTTCTTTTCCCCACACATCTGCGACACTATGATTGAGGATCTCATCCTTGGATAATTTGCGCGCCCGCATAAAGGCGCTGGTCACGATTCGATAGATGTAGTTGCGGTCAATAAGGGTGATGGAGTCGAGGGAAGCATTGACCATTTTCTTGTATAGAGCCAGTTCGTTTTCGAGCTGTTTATGAATGAAATCATTTGGGTTCATCGTTGCATGCCTATTCCGGATACAAATACGGTTAGTGCTCAGGTTGAGTATCAAATATCAGAAAACATTGAATATCTCAAGACTTGCGCTGCGTTGTATTATTATGATCGAATCATTGCCGCTCCAATACCTCCCGAACTTTGGTGGTTAGAAGTTGAGCCGAGAATGGCTTTTGAAGAAAAAAGATTCCCTCCTCGAGAATGCCGCGGTGGACGATCACGTTGTCCGTGTATCCGGACATATACAGCACCTTCATATTCGGATAAATTTCCGATACCCGCTTGAACAGCTCCCTGCCGTTCATATCGGGCATCACCACGTCGGTTAGCAGCATGTCCACTGAAGCCGCATGGGAAGCAAGACACTCCAAAGCCTGGGGGCCGCTTTCAGCGCTAATGATTTTATAGCCATGGCGTTTTAATATAATTTGCGCCAGGTCACGGACTATCTGGTCGTCTTCAACGATCAGGATGGTCTCGGAGCCGCGCAGGTCATTGACTTTCACTTTTTCGATGTCTGTTTCAATTTTTAATTTGGCGGAAATCGGCAGATAGATTTTGAAGGTGGTGCCTTTATCACGCTCGCTGTAAACATAGATGTTGCCCCCGTGCTGTTTGACAATACCGTAGACGGTGGCCAGTCCAAGTCCGGTTCCCTGCTTTCCTTTGGTGGTAAAAAACGGCTCGAACAGATGTTTGCGGATGTCATCATCTATTCCGCTCCCCGTATCGCTGATGGCCAGCATGACGTAATCCCCCGGATTTACACTCTGGTGCGTCTCTGCATAAGATTCATCCAGTTCCGCCGGCGCGGTTTCGATTGTCATGCAGCCGCCGTGGGGCATGGCGTCCTGTGCATTTACCGCCAAATTCATGATTACCTGTTCGATTTGCCCGATATCTGCTTTGACCAAGCCGATATCCATAGAAAGGATGCTTTTGATTTCAATATCTTCGCGGATAGTATGGTGCAGTAATTTTATAAAATCGGTGACTGCTTTGTTCAAGTTTACGGGAATGTATTCCAGTGTTTGTTTGCGGCTGAACGCCAGAAGCTGACGGACCAGATCGCGTGCCCGAATCCCGGCATACAATATTTTTTCTACCGAATCCCTGCGCTTGTCATTGGGGCTCAATTCCTCCTGCAGCATTTCGCCGTAGCCGAGAATCGGGGAAAGCAAATTGTTCAGGTCGTGGGCCACACCGCCCGCCAGGCGGCCGATTGATTCCATTTTCTGGGATTGTTGGTATTGCTTTTCAATTCTGAATTTTTCCTGTTCCACGCGTTTGCGTTCAACGATGTCTACAATGACGCCTCTGATACCTGAAAATTGACCTTCTTTAATGATTGTAGTGGCATGGAAAAGTATTGGAAATTGGGAGCCATCCTTTTTCAAGGCACGATATTCTATGTTTCCGGGAGGGGCGCCCTGTTGACGATGGATAAATTCAGTTGCGGCGCGATCACGATCTTCAGGCGCTATAAAATCAAAACCGTTCAGGCCTTCTGCCAGATCCTGTGCGGAATATCCGAACATCTCCAAAGCTTGACGATTGGCAAATTTCAGTTTCAGATTGGCGCCCGTTTCAAAAACCCCCACAGGAAGCATCTCCACGAGTTCCCTGAAGCGTTTTTCGCTGTTGCTCAGTGCCTGTTCCGCCTGCCTGCGTGCGGTCAAGTCGTGCAAGCAGATAACTGCACCGCTGATGTTGCCGCGGTCGTCCGCAAAAGGATGATAAACGACATCCATGTGCCGTCTCCCGATTCCGGCAAACTGGAACCAGGCTTGAAATTGTACCGCTTCTCCCCCCAACGCGCGATCCAGATTTTTTTTTGCCTGGCTGTTGAAGATCTCCTCGCCCAGGATCTCTTTTACGGAATGGCCCACAATATCTCCCCGCTTTTTGTTATGCGCTTTCAGGTAAGCATTGTTTACAGCCAGATAGATATAGTTTCGATCCACAAAGGACATCATGTCGTCCGTTGACGAGATAATGTGTTCATAGCGCCGCATGGTTTCGTAAAGGGCCTTGTGACGCTCTTCGCTGAGTCGCAGCGCCTTCTCAGCATGTTTGCTTTCGGTGATATCGGTCACTGCACCTACCGTGCGGGCGGGGCGGCGCGCCTGGCCAGTGCCCTCGAAGAATGTTTGCGACCGGGCACTCAGCCAGCGTACGGAGCCGTCTCTGCGGATAATCCGGTGCTGCACATTCCAAGAGCCATCGCCTGCCGGATCATGGGATTTTCGGACTGCAGCTTTGACCCAATCAACATCGTCCGGATGCACCAGGTCGATATAATCCTGCAGCGAAATGGGTCCGTTCGGTCCCCAGCCAAGTATTTCGCGTTGGCGCGGCGATAAGTAAATCGTGTTCTTGAGATGGTCATGATCGAAAATGCCGATTTTAGAAACCCGAACGGCCTGGCGCAGCCTTTGTTCGCTCACCTTTCTCGCTTCCTCTGCCTGCTTGCGTTTGGTCAGGTCGTTGACGTAAGCACAGCTGTAGCGTTTATTGTTAAATTCTACATAATTGGCGGTTATTTCGACAGGAAAACGGGTTCCGTCCCTGCGCTGGTGGACCGATTCAAAAACCTGAATTTGGTTTTTTTGAAGTTGCTGCCAGTAGTCGCACCATATTTTTTCTGAAAACCCAGGGTCAATGTCCTGTATCGACATGCCCAGGAGTTCTTCGCGTGCATACCCGAGCAATCGGCACGCCCGGTTGTTCGCATAGGTAATCCGGCTGTCACTGTTGATCCAGAAACAAGCAAAGGACGCTTGATCGATGATTGAATGGGTCAGTTTCAGCTCTTCTTCAATTTTCTTGCGCTTTGAAATATCCAGGTGGGTTCCGATTACCCGATATGGCTTTCCGCCGCTGCCCCGCTGAATAACTTTTCCTCTTCCAAGGATCCATTTCCAGTGGCCTGACTTGGTTTTCAAGCGAAATTCAAGCTCAAAATTATCTTTTTTTCCCTGCAGATGTTCCATGACGGTACGTGTTGAATTTTCCCTGTCGTCAGGGTGGAGAAGATTGACCCAAGTTTCATATTGCGCCGGTAATTCATCGGTCCGGTACCCGAGCATGGCACAGTAGCGGGGGCTGAAATACACTTCTCCGGTTTGCGCATTCCAGTCCCATACGCCTTCGTTGGTCGCATCCAAAACGAGTCTGTACCGCTCCTCGCACACATCTGACGCATCGCTGAAGTGGGCGAGTCTGCTCAGGTCGTTTTTCATTTCCTTGACACGCTGTTCCAATTCTGAGTAGGGGGGCTTGCTATTCATGGATCGATTTCCCTGCTATCAATTATGAAAATATGTCCGGCTACAAACCGATTGATTTACCATTGAACGCTTCCAGCACAATATTCGTACAGAATTTCCTTGCATTACGAGTTTTTACGCCAGGGTTAGGTTAGTTTACCATATCGCTGGCACCTTAGCTCAAGTTTTTTTTGAGCTCAGGCCTTAATTAAAGACTTTTTTGCCAATCTGCGTTTATGTTTCAGATGGGGCTTCAAAACCTTCAATCAGGCTCAAGGTCAAGACGGGTAGACGGATTCAAGCGGTGGAATACATTGAGTATTTGGAGTATTGGATCCGGCGGCCCGACACCGGGATTGGGCCTGAGAGTGACGCCGGACGGTGGTCGAGGGGCAGGAGGCCGCGCACAGCGCAGCAGAATCCGAATGGGGCCAATGGGAGAGTGGAAGACCGCATTGGTAAATCGGGACTGACAGGACATGCGGGTCCATCCCTCGAGATCGACGTTCTACCGCCTGAAAAACTTTGCGATCCGCATGTTGGTCGTGTGCTCGTGGATATTCGTTGCTTTACTCAGCGGTCAGTACATCTTCCAACTGCCGGCACATAAAGTCGATTTCATCATCGCTGATGATCAGCGGCGGCGAGATGCGGATGGTATGCCCGTGGCTGTCGTTGGTGAGCACACCGCGGTGGAGCAGTTCACGGCAAAAATGCATGGCGTTTCCCGCCTTGACTTCAATACCGATAAACAGCCCCTTGCCGCGGACCTCTTTGACGTGCTTGGAATTGGAGGCTATTTTTTTCAGTCGTGCTTTCAGCTTTTTTCCCTGACTGGCCGAGTGCTCTACCAGTTTTTCCTCCACCAGAACATCCAGCGCCGCGATTCCGGCCACTGCCGCCATGGGGTAACCGCCGTAAGTCGATCCGTCCGAACCGGGTTTGAAGATCAGATCCATCAAATACGCATTGGTGGCGAAGACCGAAAGCGGTACGAGCCCCCCTGAAAGGGCCTTGCCCAGGATCAACCCGTCGGGGACGATGTTTTCATGTTGGAAGCAGAACCGTTTGCCGGTGCGCCCAAGGCCCACCTGGATCTCGTCGAAAAGCAGCAGAAGGTTATGGCGGTCGGCGATTTCCCGCAGCCCCTTGAGAAAACCGGCCGGAGGCACGTTCATACCGCCTTCTCCCTGCATGGGCTCTACCAGAATGCCGCAGGTATTGGGGGTGACGGCTTGCTCGACGGCATCGAGCCGGCCAAAGGGCACGGAGGTGAATCCCGGGGTAAGGGGGCCGAACCCCTGGCGGTATTTTTCCGTTGATGAAAAGGATATCGTCGTTACCATCCGCCCGTGAAAATTGCGGTCGAATACGATGATCTCCTGCTTTCCGTCGGGAATACCCTTGACTTTCCACCCATAGTAGCGGGCCGCTTTTATGGCAGTCTCCACGGATTCAACACCGCCGTTTTTGGGCAGCACCTTGTTGCCGTGTTCGCCGAATCGGAGTGCCAACTGGGGGATAAAGCGCGCCGTTTTTTCCAGAAAGAGGCCCAGGGCGTCCGTATAGACCACATTGCTGACCACCGATGCATAGTTGCCCTGCAGGGCCTGGATTACGGCATTGACGATTTTCGGGTGATGATGGCCCGGGTTGGCTGCTGAGTAAGCCGCAAGACAGTCCAGGTATCTGCGCCCCCTGGAATCGGTGAGCCAGCATCCCAGGGCCCGGCGCACCACCATATCCAGTCGCTGATAGTGATGGGCACCGAAGTCGTTTTCCATCTGGCGAATGACTGGATCTGATACCCGGGAGTATCCTTCTGCCGGATTGGGTACGATGGTATCGAACATGGCTTTGCCTCCTGAAATGATTGGCGGATTAGATGTCCGCTTTAATGAATTCATAGGTGTGTCGCTCCGCTTCGGTGAGCATTTCGCCGCGTTCCAGGATCTTGTCCAGGAAGTAGTGATAAAAATCGTGCCGCAGGCTGTCCCGGTTGGCAATCACGAACCAGCGGTTGCGCGTCCAGTTGATGGGCGAATGGTCTTCGCGGCCCTTTTCGAAAATGCCCACCAGGGCTTCGGTTTTGTCGGTAATGATGTCAAAGGAGCGGCCGCCGATGGTTTCCATCAGTCCTTCTGATTCCGGATGGGCCACCTGGATTTCGAAGCGGGTGTCCACCGGACCCATGGAAATGCAGCGAATTCCCACCCCCCGGGATTCAGCGGCTTTCAAATCGCCGTCCAGGTGTTTGGACGAAACCGGAAACAGGCGCACGTAAATTTCGCTTTCCGCAGCGGCGATCATTTCCTTGGCTTTGGCGATAACGTTTTCATATCCCCTGATCATCCAGATGAATTCATAGGCGGTTTCGGCCCCGACACCGTTGAGCTGGCTCTTGAGCTGCTCCAGGCCGTCGTCGAACTCCCGCTGCAGCCGTTTGTAAAGTTCCTCGGGCGGTAACGGAACGTAAAGCCCATCGCCCACATCCAGGACAAAACCCTTGCGCACCATATTGCGCAGTACATCATAAACCCGCGAGCGGGCCATTCCCGATACCCGGCTGATCTGGGAGCCGTTGGCAGGGTGGTTGGCCGCCAGGGTCAGGTAGCAGGTGATTTCGTATTGGGAAAATCCCAGTCCCATTAATTTTTCATAATCGGTCATGGCTATTCCTGTATCGGCATATTGTTGCTATCGCATTAGCAACAATATTCTATGACAATAAAAGACCGGCGTCAATAGAGATGACAGCCGGTTCCGTTAAAAAATGCCCCTTGCCTAATGCCGTTTTTATTTCTAAAAAGGCCAGTACCTGTTGGTGTTAATTTTTACCGTGAAAAATGGTCTCATGTATAAAAAGCTATTGAACTTCACCAAAATCGAACATACTGCGTTCAGCTTGCCGTTGATATTGACCGGTGCCTGGATCGGGGCAGGGCATCAATGGCCCCACATTTCCATTCTGACGTACATCGTGCTTGCCGCCATTGGCGCGCGGATTTTCGGAATGTCTTTTAATCGTATATTTGATCGTCGTATCGATGCCCTGAATCCCCGGACCGCCGCCCGGGAGTTGCCCAGCGGTGCCATGGGCCTGATGACGGCCATGACCGTGGCTTTGGCCGGGTTGTCCCTTTACCTGGGGGCATGTATCGTCCTGGGGCGCTGGTGTGTCGTCCTGTCTCCGCTGCCGCTGATTCCTCTGTTGACTTATTCCCTGCTCAAGCGATTTACGTCACTGTGTCATTTCGGCATCGGCCTGTGCCTTGCCCTGGCCCCGCTGGGGGCGTTTGTGGCCGCCGCCGGCCATCCCCGGTTTACCTCCGAGGTGGTTTGGTTTTCGGGTTTCGTATTTTTCTGGCTCAGCGGCGCCGATATCATTTATGCCATCATGGATATTGACAGCGACCGTCGAAACGGTATCCACAGTATCCCCGCACGGGTTGGCGCTCAAGGGGCGCAGGCGGTATCGGCCCTGGCCCATGTCTTGGCCCTGGTGTGCATGCTGGTGTTGATAAGCACCGCCAATGCCGCCGCCATTGCCGCTTTTGTCGGCATGGTTTTTTTCTTCTTGTTGATGTACATGCCGTTTATTCCCCTTCCCAAACGGTTTTTCCCCATTTCCACCCTCGCCGGTATTGCCGGAGCGGTTACGGCATTGCTGGCTTGACGACATCGCCCGGCCGGTTGCAGGCCGAAAAGCGAGTGAAACGACAAGGGCGATAGGGCTTTTTTGGGGGGATTTTTCGACTGATCGATCGACAGGGTCGGGAAAAATCGCGGGTCGCGGTCAGGGTGCAAGGGGCAGCCAGCGGCTCAGGCATTTGTGGATGAAATCCTTGGACAACTTCACGTTTACAGGAATCAGGCAGACGCGCATGGATACCTTGTCATCGCTTCCCCATGGCCACCAGGCAACTCCCAGCACGAGGTTCGATACCATATGCGATGTGAAAAAGGCCTGGCCGGGCATCATGCCGAATGATGAGTGAATATAGTCGTTGACCGCCTGGTTCGCCTTGTCGATGGAGGAAAAATTCCAGTGGTTGCAAAACTCTTTAAACAGCGGGTAAAAGACCATTTCAGCGTCTTCTTCGTCCAGTACGATAACCGCCATATCGCGCTTGTTGTCCCATTGCCAGTTGTATATCTGTGGGATATTCAAACAAATTTTACTGCAAATCGTTGAAAAGGGGGCCAGCTCACGAAGATTGATTTTCATAGGGCGAACGTTCCATCCGGCGTTTTCATTCGTCATGGGCAGTCCGGAATGGCCTGCCGGGCTATTTGAGGCTATTTGCATCTATTCTTTGCACTGCAGGACCGAAATCATCTGATTTTCGGCAGCCGATATAGGTTATCGACATTTAGCCCAAATACATTAGGAGCCATTGACCATCAGTGCTCAATTCGTTTATGACAAAGGCCGGCGGGTGGCACCACCCGTGTGATTTACGTTAAAAGGAGGCTGGCCACGATTTTTGACCCGTTCAACGACAGAACATCCCGCGATATCCGCAACACCCTGTCCACCGCCTTTATCGTGGAACTGACCGGCGCCGAAGGGCCTTCAATCGACACTGTTGCCAAACGGTGGCTGGATCGGGCCAAGGAGCCGGTGTATGGGAACTATATCCGCCAATGCACCTCCCGTTACGGGCAGGTCATCCGCCAAGCCAGGCGGCTTCAATGCCGGGATCCGCGGTTTTTAACCGCATTGCTCTGGAATGCCGGTTTGTTTTTTGAACTGCATGAGCTGCTGGAGTCTATCTGGCAGGAAACGCGGGGGCAGGAGCGAACGGCGCTCAAGGGATTGATTCAGGCGGCGGGCGTATACGTACATCGCCGGCACGGAAATTTTTGCGCCGCCACCGGTTTGGCCGAGCGGGCACGACGGAACCTTGAAGAAGGCCTGCCTTGCCTTGGTTTTATTTCCGGGACGCAATCATTGATCCGGGGCCTCCAAGACCCGGCGGCACCACCGCCGAAACTGGACCGTGGGGACCCCGGCTGACCGTTATGTGCGATGGCTGCCAGCCTCGGCGGTTTATTGGCGCCCGCCGATGTTTACCGGGGCAACCCAGGGCCGCCTTAAAATGACGGCTGCCAGGGAGGTCGCCAGAAACAGGACCACCATACCCAGGTGGGAAAAATCCAGCGCAACCACCACCAGCGGCGGAAAGCGATACCCGGGCAGGTTGCGGTACACCAGCAGCAGGCCGCTGGCCAGGATAAACAACAGCATGGCGCTGCGGGCGTAACCGAAAGCCGTTATGTGCACCTGTCGGCGGTGCGCCAGAAGATAGCCGGTCACCAGATAGGCGGCCAGGGCGATGAATACAATGGCGCTGATATAGTGCAGTTTGTAAGTGACGTAAAACTGGGCCAGCCAACCGAGTCCCGGAAGGTCGGCAATATAGTAGCGTTTGAATATCGGCATCTGGGCAAAGCCGGTGAGAGCCGAAAGAAAAAGGGTCAACCCGAAACCGAAGCGGATCAGGCGCGATGGCTGTTTTTCCTGCATGTGCTGCACTCCCTGTCCATTATGATTTGGTGGATTTATAGAATTTACCGACCGCTGCCGCGATGCCCGCTATGGGTGCGATCATCATGGCACGGGCCAGTGTGTTGTTGTCCGCCATGACATCCGCCACTGCGGCCAGGTGGGGGCGCCCCTTGCCTTTCTCGATAGCGCTATCGAGTCGATCGAAAGGTACCGGTGAAACATAGAGGGTGTTGGTTCCGCCGTTTTCCGTTTCCCCGTAAATATAGCCCTTCATTTCGCGGGCCAATGCGTGGGCCTGACGAATGATTTCATTTCTGGGACCGATGGATTGAACCCCTTCCGGACAGGCCTCGATACATGCCGGCAGTTCACCTTGGGCAATTCGGTCGTAACATCGATCACATTTGTACATGACGCCGTTGCCGGCATAACTGGGCATTAGGTCGAGATAGAGCCCCACGCCGGTTTGGCGCTGCGGTATTTCCCAGGGGCACACGGTTCGGCATTTGGCCCCGCCCATGCACAAGTCGGAATCAATTTGCGAAATGCCGTTGTCATACTGCCGGGCGGCGCCCCAGGGGCAAAGCTTGACGCATGGCGGGTTCTGGCAGTGCATGCAGCGGCGCGGCATATTGATTTCCCGGGTTTCTCCGTCGATCTCAACCTCGGCGCTCTGAATATACAGCCAGTTGTAAGGGGTGAGACGGTCATTCACATCCTGTTTGTCGGACCAGTCTTCCACCTTTACCCGGCTGGGGACCATCTTGGGGTAAGGTTTTTTGGGTGAGGGGTACTTGTGCCCGTTGGTTTCATTGCAGGCGTCCACACATGCCCCACAGGCGACGCACTTGCTGATATCGAGCAGGGTGGCCAGGGGCGTGGTATCTGGGCTTGCTTTGGCGGATGTGGCGGGCAGTTGCGAAGCCGCCAGGCCGGCAGCGGCGCCTACGCTGACTTTGAGAAACTTTCTTCGGGAAATGGGATGCGACATGAATCCTCCATTATCGTGAATGCCAAAAAAAACACCGGCCCGCAGCGGCCGGTATGCAGAGAATAGAGCCCGGACGGCCCGAAGGGTTACAAACCAGCATCGGATCGGGTCAATTTTTTTGTCCGCGAAACGGCGTCATTGCGGCCAGTTCATAGACAGGCGGCAGGATCAGTTTTGCGTTTCAAGTCGAGGCATTCTGCCATCGTGCAAGATCAGGGCCGCGCCCGGCGTGAACAACAACTTGAAACGGGTCACTCGCAACGCGCAATTTTCCCTGTCCATTATGATCATGGAACCCTTTCAAAACCAACCTGAAGCGGGGTCCTCTGGACGGTTGCTACTCTTTTTTTTCGATGCTGCGGACCACCAGCACCGGGATATCGCTACGCCGCAGCAGACGGCGGGCTGTTCCACCCATCAGGGCATCTTTGACCATACCGTAACCATGGGTGCCCATCACAATGATGTCGGCTTTATGTTCACCGGCTGTGGCGATGATCTCTTCCACCGGCGTGCCCTTGGCAATCAGCAGGTTCTTATTGTCGATATGGACCTGTTCCATTGAGGTTTGCAGGTTTTCGCAAAACTGTCTCAATTTCACGCCCAGATCGTCGGCCAGGTGGCTCTCATAATCCATCTGCAAATGAATCCATGCGGTTTCACCCATTGAACTGCTTAATAGTATATGGGTGTTCGGATGCACCGGTTCGACGACATGCAGAACGAGCAGGCGGGCGCCATAGCGTTCCGCCATGCTGGCGGCGTAACCGAATGCAAGTCGCGAATTTTCCGATAAGTCTGTTGCATACAGTATGGTTTGAATGGTTGGCAGCATGACATCCTCCTTTCGTATAGTGTTAAACAGGCCATCTTCGCCAGCCCAAAGACGGGTCTTCTGGACCCGGTTTTTACGGTTGCTTGCAGGTTTTCAGATGGAAAGGGCATTTTACCGGTTGACCGCCACAGCGTCGGGGAAAAGGGAAATCAGCGGCAAATCGAGGCGCCGTACGTCCGGCATCGCCGGCGAGGGTGCTTGAGCGCAGTTGCTGGCACCGCCTATCTCTTTTATATCTACCACGCTAAATACAAATCGGGCAAGGATTGAAACCGATATCCAGGTTTTCCGGTTCCACATGCAATGCCGTTTCCGCAAGGCTGTCCGTTCAAAGCCCATATGGACGAGAAAGGGGTTCAGAGCCAAAGGATGGGCTCAGGCCCGAAAGGCAATTTGCATTTTCTGCCTGATTTTCTGGATGAAACGGCAAAACAATGGTATGTAGGGCCCCGTATTTAAATTTTGAGCGCTCTGATGCCTGTGCTGAAGGCGGATTCGCCCTAAATGACGCAAATGGACACCAATGTATCTACGAATGGCAGTTTGGAATGTTGACGCCGCCGGAAACCGGCTTGATTCCATTATAACGTGTATCCAATCACTTGAAACGGATAGTCTTGTTTTCGACGGGTTCAGAACGGGCATAAACGGAATGGCCCTTCGCGGGCACCTGGATCGTCTCGGTCTCATACATCAGAGCCCGTGCGAGACTGAACCAGAACAGGATGCGGTGATGCCGGCATCCCATTCTCGAACTTTACTTACATAGACGCGCAGACGGATACCTGAAATGAACAGTGCTGACCTGCAGGACTTCATCGATACAAACGCCATTGCGGCCGATATTCTGCCCATGGCAGAGCATACACCCACCGTGCCCGATGCTGCCAGAGCATTGAATGTGCATACCGACCAAATCATCAAATCCCTGGTGTTCATGGTCAAAAAAGAGCCCATCCTGGTGATTAACAACGGAGAGGAACGTGTGGACAGCCGAAAGATCGCCGAATACCTGGGTGTGGGGCGCGGCCGGATCAAATTCGCTTCCGTGGAGCGTGCCTTGCAAATTACCGGATTTGTGGTCGGCAGCATGCCGCCTTTTGGCCACAGTACTCGGCTGAGAACGCTCGTGGATGCAGCTATTCCGAGCCTGGAAGAAGTCTATGGCGGCGGCGGCGCCATAGACGCCATGATGCGGCTGACGCCATCCGAATTGATTCGGGTGACATCAGCCGAAGTACTGCCGCTTTCCGAGTAGCAAACCGCTTTTTACTTCTGTGCGCAAGAGGCGAGAATGATACGAATCTGTCAAGCAAAGGAGGCCGTTACATGGCTGCACCCGAAGCGCTGTCTTCATTGGAACTGAGAAAAACCTGCGACCCGGCAATCTTTAATTTCGAGAGTACGTCGGACATCGAGCCCCTGGATGAAGTCATTGGCCAGGAGCGTGCCGTTCGAGCCATCAACCTGGGCCTGAAGATGCAACAGCCCGGGTATAACATTTTCATCGCCGGCCCGGAAGGTTCGGGCAAGCGCACCATCGTCCAGGATATTGTCGCCAGCCATGCCGGCCGGCAGACGGCGCCCGATGACTGGTGCATGGTCAACAATTTTGACGACGAATTCAGGCCAAAGGCCCTGCGCGTGCCCACCGGGAAAGCCGCCGTGTTCGCCAAATCCATGGATCGGCTCATCCGCTGGCTGCAGATCAAGCTGGCCAAGGAACTGACCACAGAATCCTTCAGGGAGAAGGTCGCCCAGCACAATGAGAAATACCAGGCGCAGGAACAGGAAATCATGGACCGCCTGAACGAGGTGGCTGGTCAGCACCATATTCAACTGGCCAAGACTTCCGAGGGGCTTCGGCCGGTGCCGGTTATGGATGGCAAGCCCATGCGTCGGGAACAATTCGACCAACTGCCCAAAGAGCAGCAGGCCGCCATTAACAATGCCCTGGGAAAAGTGGGCGAAGCCCTGGAAAAAGGTGGTGCCGAAATCTTTAAAATCCGTCAGGCCCACCAGAAGTTGATGGAACAGCTCATGCAAGACATGGCACTGTCCATTGTCAAAGAGCGCATCGACCATTTGCGTGCGGAATATGCAGATTGCAGCCAGATCCAGGACTACCTGGATGCTGTGCAGCAGGACATTGTGGATGAGGTGGAAAACTTTATCACGCCGGACAATCACCAGAAAGCGACTCCTGAAACGCCTTTTACCGCAAAGGCATCGCCTTTTGACCGTTACAAGGTCAATATCCTGGTGGATCGCAAGAACATCGACGGCGCACCGGTGGTGTTCGAACCCAACCCGTCTTTTCAGAATTTGTTCGGATACATCGACAAACAGACGTTCATGGGCGCCACCACCACCGACTTTACCATGGTTCAGGCCGGCTCCATGCTCCATGCCAACGGGGGCTATTTGATCGTTGAGGTGGAGTCCGTGCTCATGGACATCCATGTGTGGGAAACATTGAAGCGGTCGCTGCAGAACAAACAGCTCTATATTCAGGATATGCCCCACGGTCCGTCCATGTTTGCCGGCAGCCTGCGGCCGGAGCCCATTGCCCTGGATGTCAAAGTCATCCTGGTAGGCAATTACCAGACGTTCGAATTGCTCCAGAACCACGACAGCAAGTTCAACAAGATTTTCAAGGTGCGGGCTGATTTCGACTATGAATCGGCGCTCAATGACCGCACTGCACAGATGTATGCCCGTTTCATTGCGCGCGTGTGCCGGGAAAACAACCTCAATCCATTTTCTGCGGGAGCAGTGGCCGCCGTAGTGGAGTACGGCACCAAAACCGTTGCCGACCAGAGCAAACTGTCCCTGCGGTTCGGTCCCATTGTGGGACTCATTCAGGAGGCTGACTATTGGGCCGCAGAGGAGGAGGCCAATCTGGTGACAGAACGCCATGTGGCCAAAGCTTTGCAGGAGTATCGCTTCCGTTACAACCTGTATGAGGAAAAAATTCATGCGGCCTATGTCGACGATACCATCTTTATCGATGTGGACGGCGCCGTGGTGGGCCAGGTCAACGCCCTTGCCGTCTACCAGATGGGAGAAATCTCTTTTGGACGGCCGTCGCGCATCACCGCCGAAACTTTCATGGGCAAGCACGGCATTGTCAACATCGAGCGCGAAGCGCGCATGAGCGGCAACACCCATGATAAAGGGGTCATGATTTTGTCCGGCTGTTTGGGCCGGATTTTTGCACAGAAATACCCGCTGAGTCTCTCCATCAGCATCACCTTCGAGCAAAGTTATTCCGGCGTTGACGGTGACAGTGCTTCGTCCACGGAGTTGTACGCCATCCTGTCCAGTCTTTCGGGGGTCGCCATACGCCAGGGCATTGCCGTTACCGGTTCGGTGAACCAGAAGGGCCAGGTGCAGGCGATCGGCGGGGTCAACCAGAAGATCGAGGGCTTCTTCGAAGTGTGCAAAACAAAAGGATTGACCGGTACCCAGGGGGTCATGATTCCCCGGTCCAATGTCGACAATCTGATGCTGTCCAGTGAGGTCGTTCGCGCCGTCGAAGAAAAGCGGTTCCATATCTATCCGGTGGAGACCATAGAGGAGGGCATCGAGATCCTCACCGGCATGCCGGCCGGCAAGGCGGATGCCGACCATAACTTTCCGGCCGACACCGTTTATGGCAAGGTTCAGGATAAATTGGCATATTATCTTCAGCAGTCTTTGAAACTCAAAGCATGGAAAAACGGCGATCTGCTGGATTGAGAATCGCTTGCAGAATTTGCTCGGACGTGCTGTCACGCGCGGCAGCACGCCCCGTGCGTATGAATATCAAACCGATAAGGAGAACCGAATGCAAAGAAAACTGTTGGCAGGATTGGTTTTGGTGGCTGTATTGTCCATGTTGGCATGCGGCGGAAGCAAGTACAGTGAGGCCATCGAAGTGAATACATCGTTTGTGGATGCCATGGAAACTTACCTTGATGGTATCGACAAAGCGGAAAGCGGCTCTGACATGGCCAAGGCAATCAATACCTACGCCGATAAGATTGAAAAATTGGCACCCAAAATGAAGGCGCTTGCCCAAAAATACCCCGAATGGAAAGATCGGGCCAAAATACCCGAAGAGCTGAAACCATTGACCGAAAAGACTGAAAACCTGGCCCAGCGGATGGCCGGATCATTCATGAAGGCCATGAAGTACATGCAGGACCCCGAAGTTCAGGCCGCCCAGCAACGCCTGGCCAACTCCATGGGCAAGATGCAGTAAGCGATATCGGCCGCATCCGATCTGGTGGCGGGGTTTATCTCCGCCCCGGAGCCGTGCCGTTGCGGGGGCTTGCCTTTTCGCATTGCCGCAGAAGGATCCCAATTACAGATACTTGTACCGCTCGGCAGGGATGTTGGGCCCGATCATGGTTCTGATAATTTTGCCGGCCCGCAGCGTGGCCCGCAGGATGACCTGTTCATTTTCAAACCAGTGCCCGGACTCCTCGATGATATAATGGTCTTCGGGAAGATATTTTGATTGGATATCGACCTTGAAATGAAACGCCTTCACCTTGACCATCCTGCGGGTTTGTGTGTTGAATGCCCTGGTTTCCGCAAAATAGCTTTGCGGGAAAATATCCACATCCGCCATGCGTGATGTGACGCGAATGGTCTGGTCCGCATTGATTTTTTCAGCGATAAATTTCTGCATGCGCTGACGGGTTTGTTTTGCATCTTTAGCGTTTCCCGCCATTTTCGGCCCCAGTGCCGGTTCGTGCACCATGACGAAAATTGGATCGAGATCGCCTCTTTTGGGGGCCGCTTTGATCCGCCGGATGCGCAACTGGTCTGCCGCTTCGTTGCTTTTGTCGCGATCCTTTTTTTGGGCCTGCAGTTTATCCAGATAAGTCTCGACTTGCTGTTGCACCTGATAGTTGGCCAGATACCGTTTGGCCACGGGATCGTTTTCGTCCAGCACGGTCACGGTCCCGTTCTCATTCACCACATAGACCACGGTTGCCCGACCGTTCTTATCCACACGGTAAAGGGTCTCGACACCATTGGATCGCTGCAGGCGGTATCCGGCGCTGCAGGCCGCAAGCACCGCCACCAGGGCCAGCAGCATGGCCAGGCGTTCGATTTGATGCCATCCCCTTGTCATTGCCCATCACCGTCAAAAAATCGCGTTTCCACGTTGAAAAGCAAGAAAAGGGCCAAATCGCCTAAAATTTAAGACCAATGTGTATTGATGCACGGACAAAATGCCGCCTGCTAAATGGCGGCGTCCCGGTTCACGTTAAGTAACTTTTTGAAATTATAGAAAATTAAACAATCTCCCAACGTGAAGCCCAGAACCCCAGCCGGGGATGAATTTGCGCGCTACAGGCATTCAGCGATAGGATGAAAAGGGCTTGCGGTTTTCGCGGGGGCTTTCCATTGTGCAATTTAATAGATTAAAACCGGATGGATGTAACTTAATGTATACGTTCGCCGGCGGGAAATGGCGCCGTTTCCACAAAATGAATATCAGTTAAGTCAGCGCCCATGATCTTTATTTCAGCGCCGAAGCCAGCTTGCTCTGTTCACCCCGATCAAGGTCGTCCAGAGCGAATGCGAGGGCAATTTCCACCAGGGCGGATTTGTTTTCAATGGCTACGCCATCCAGCTTCATTTGATGGAAACGACGGTTGAAACGCTCCAGCAGCGGTTCGGGCAAATAGAATCCGGCTTTCTTCTTGGCCGGGGATTTCAGGGGGGCGTTTTTTTGGCCGACCGCCGTCGTCAGAGGGTCCAGGTCATGGTCTTCAAAAAAATCGGGGGACTTGTTCTGCTCGGATGCCTTCATCGATCACTCTCCCTGAAAGTTTGCGATAATCCTCAGCGCCGGTAGCGCTGCCGGAAAATTCAAAAATGGATTGGCCTGCTGTAGCCGCCTCGGAAAGGCGCACATTGTAGCGAATAGGCTCGCAAATTTGTTTGGTGAACAGCCGCTTGAGCTTTCGATGGATGTCGAAGCTCTGGCGGGTGCGGCGGTCGAACAGGGTCGGCAGCACATATTTTAGCGCCAGCCGGGTGTTCTGTTTCTGGGTCGATATCAAGTAGCTGAAAAAGGTTTTCAACCCTTCCAGCGAGGGCCCCTGCAGGGCCACTGGGCAGAGCACTTCTTCGGTGGCCATGAGAACATTGACGCTGAGCACATCCCATCCGGGCGCACAGTCGAAGATAATAAAATCGAGGCTGTCGCCTTTGGGCACCAGGGTGCGGCGCAGGTATTCATGACGGTGGGCAGGGGGCTGTTCCCCCAGCCAGTTTTTCAGCTCCACCAGGCGGATGCCGCCATCCAGGATCCACAGGTTCTCGCGTGCGGCAAAGACGGCGTCTTTTTTGGCCACAGGGTTCTGATTACGGTCTTTTCCGGTGACGAATTCATACATGCCATAGGTCGGTTGGACCCCCAGGAATTTGGACACCTGGGACTGGGTGTCGCAGTCCACCAGCAGGACGCGCTTACCCTCAAGGGCCAGTACATGGGCCAGGTTGACGGCGGTGGTGGTTTTTCCAACTCCCCCCTTGGCCATGGCCACGGCAATTTTTCGCATATCAAAAGCCTTAATAATCAGTTGGTTGAATCAACATCCAGCACTCATGTTTCTACAGAAGAATATACACTATATACGAAATATTCTGTTCGTACATTATTCTATTCTCCTGCAAAAAACAACCCCAAAAAAGAGGGACGGGGATGATTTTATGCGTTTCTTTTCTGCTTTTAGAGGAAACGCATAAAATCATCCCCGTCCCTCTTTTTTGTTTTTCAATGATCTCTGGCCATTTTTATTTGAATGCTTATGATGGCCCATGAATGCACGGTGAGATACCGTTTAGCGGTAATATTTTTCAGGAACCGGGTTCCGGGTTTCACTATTTCAGTCAATGATTGGAATTTGTCATGAATGTCGTTTTCATTTCGCCCCATTTTCCGCATCACTACCATCGGTTTTGCCTCGAGCTCAAGAATGCGGGCGCCAATGTGCTGGGGATTGCCGATGCGGCCTATGAACAGCTCGATTCCGAGGTGCGCGGCGCGCTGACGGCATATTATCGTGTCGAAAACATGGGTGATTATGATGCACTGGTGCGCGCCATGGGGTATTTCACCCACCGATACGGCAAGATCCACCGCCTGGATTCGCTCAACGAGCACTGGCTGGGGGTCGAGGCCGCCCTTCGCGACGATTTCAATATTTCCGGGGTGCGCGGGGACGGCATCGATGCCATCCGGCGCAAGTCGCACATGAAAGTCAAATTCAAAGCGGCCGGTGTTCCCGTTGCGGCCGGCCGGGTCGTCCGGTCCGAAGCCGACGCCCGGTCCTTCGTCGCCGAGACCGGTTACCCGGTTGTGGCCAAACCGGACACAGGGGTGGGTGCGCTGGATACATTCCGACTGGACCGCGAAGCGGATCTGGATGAATTTTTCCGCAACAAGCCGAACGTGGAATACATTATGGAAGCGTTTGTCGACGGACCCATTTATTCATTCGATGGGCTCACCGACGGGCATGGCCGTATTGTTTTCCATACCGCCCATACCTATAGCCAGGGTATTATGGAGACCGTCAACCAGCAACGGCATGTCAGTTATTACTCCCTGCGCGATATTCCGCCGCAATTGGAAAAGCTGGGCCGGCGGTGCGTGGAAGCCTTTGCCGTCAAGGAGCGCTTTTTTCACATCGAATTTTTCCAGACCGCGCCGGAAAATTTTGTGGCCCTGGAAGTCAACATGCGCCCGCCGGGCGGCTATACCACCGACATGTTCAACTACGCTGGAGATATCGATATCTACAGGGCCTGGGCGGAAATTATGGTCAACGGCGGCACGCAAATGGTATTTGAGCGTAAATACCATTGCTGCTATGCCAGCCGCAAAAACCGGTACAGCTACTGCAACAGCCACGAACAGATCATGGGCCGCTATGGCCGACAAATTGTTCAGGTGGCTAAGGTACCCGGCGTTTTCAGCAGCGCACTGGGGGACGTTGGGTATATCTTCCGTTCTGAAGATCTTGCGGAGATTAAAGCCATAACCGCCTATATTCAGGACGCGGAGGACAACTGAATGCATATTGAAGAGCATTTCTGGCACAGCCCGAATCTTGGCCGTGATATGGCAATGAAGGTCTATGGGTACTGGGGCGCGCCGTTCATCGTTTTTCCCTGCTCTCGGGGCCGCTATTTCGACTATGAAGGCATGGGCATGGTTTCGGCCATATCGGAATTCATCGACAACGGCCGAATCAAACTGTATTGCGTGGACAGCATCGACGCCGAGTCGTGGTACAATTTTGACGTGACGCCGGTCCGGCGCAATGCCCGCCACGAGCAATACGACCGCTATATCGTCGATGAAGTGGTGCCGTTTGTGCGCAGCCACTGCAATCAGCCTGAAGCACGGCCCATGACCAATGGCTGCAGCATGGGGGCATACCATGCCGTCAATTTCTTTTTCAAGCACCCGGACCTGTTTCAGGGCACCATTGCCTGCAGCGGCCTCTACCGTCTGGACCGCAGCGAGTTTGGTATGGGCCCCGACGACATGCAGGCGGTCTATTACAATTCACCCTTGAACTACTTGTCGGGTCTCGGGGAATCGTGGTATCTGGATTATTACCGCCAGCGCACGATCGTTGCCAGCGCCGGCCAGGGGGCGTGGGATGAGGAAGCGCTTGAAGATACCCGTCGGTTGGAATCTATCTGCCGGGACAAATCCATTCCCGCATGGATCGATATCTGGGGCCCAGATGTCAACCACGACTGGCCTTGGTGGTTCAAACAGATGAATTATTTCCTGGGGCGGCTTTTCGATTGAATCGGCCGATTTTCAGACATCTATTTATTGAATCGTAAAACCGGGTCCTGGCGGCCAGGTCACAGACAGAGGCAAAAGATCAGTTGCGAGTTGCGAGTTGAGGAATTCTGCCATTTATACGATCCGGCCCGCGCGCAGCGCGAATCGCAATTGGGAACCGGCAACTTGTAACTCGACACTTGAGTCATAACAGGCAGCCGTTTGCACGCCCCTTTCAGGGGCAGGCCAAAGCCGGGCCCTCTGGACCCGGATTTTTACTGCTGCAAAAACATTGATCAATAAGGAGAAAAAGCGACAGTGAGCAACGAGCCGAACAAAATCATTTACTCCATGGTACGGGTCAGTAAGTTTTACGATAAAAAACCCGTTCTCAAAGATATTTCCCTTTCCTATTTCCACGGCGCAAAGATAGGCGTACTGGGCCTCAACGGCGCCGGAAAATCGTCACTGCTCAAAATCCTGGCAGGCGTTGATACCGAATTCAACGGCGAGACCATATTGTCCGAGGGCTACACCGTGGGCTACCTCGAGCAGGAACCCCTGGTGGATGTGGACAAAACCGTGCGGCAGGTGGTGGAAGAAGGGGTGCAGGCGTCCGTGGACCTGTTAAAGGAGTTCGAAACCATCAACGCCGCGTTCGCCGAACCCATGAGCGACGATGCGATGGACAAGCTAATCCAGCGCCAGGGGGAAGTTCAGGAAAAACTGGATGCCCTGGATGCCTGGGATCTGGACTCCCGTCTGGAGATGGCCATGGATGCCCTGCGATGTCCGCCGGGGCAGATGTCGGTCAAGGTCATTTCCGGTGGTGAACGCCGCCGGGTGGCCCTGTGTCGGCTGCTGCTGCAGAAACCGGACATTCTTTTGCTGGACGAACCCACCAATCACCTGGACGCCGAGAGCGTGGCATGGCTGGAGCATCACCTGCAGCAATATGCCGGTACGGTGATTGCCGTGACCCATGACCGTTATTTTCTGGACAACGTGGCCGGCTGGATCCTGGAACTGGACCGCGGTCACGGCATACCCTGGAAGGGCAACTACTCCTCGTGGCTGGAACAGAAACAGGAGCGCCTGCGGCAACAGGAGAAATCCGAAAGTTCCCGTCAAAAGACCCTGCAACGGGAGTTGGAGTGGATTCGCATGTCGCCCAAAGGGCGCCATGCCAAGAGCCAGGCCCGAATCAATGCCTATGAACAACTGCTTTCCCAGGAAGGCGAGAAGCGTGAAAAAGAACTTGAACTTTTCATTCCCCCCGGAGCGCGGCTGGGGGACGTCGTCATCGAGGCCGATCAGGTCTCCAAGGCTTTCGGGGACCGCCTGCTCGTAGAGAATATGAGCTTCCAACTGCCGCCCGGCGGCATCGTGGGTGTGGTCGGCCCCAACGGCGCCGGAAAGACCACCTTGTTCCGGATGATTACCGGGCAGGAAACCCCCGACAGCGGAGCCTTCCATATCGGTGAGACGGTTCAGGTGGCGTATGTGGACCAGGGCCGTGAGCTGGATTCGCAGAAAAGCATATGGGAAGAGATCTCCGGGGGCAACGACCAGATCGAGTTGGGGGGCCGTCTGGTCAATTCGAGGGCCTATGTGGCGCGTTTCAATTTTTCGGGCGGGGAGCAGCAGAAAAAAGTCGGTGCGCTTTCCGGCGGGCAGCGCAACCGGGTGCACCTGGCCAAAATGCTCAAGGAGGGGGCCAATGTCATCCTGCTGGACGAACCGACCAACGATCTGGATGTCAACACCCTGCGCGCCCTGGAAGAGGGGCTGGAAAACTTTGGCGGCTGTGCCGTGGTGATCAGCCATGACCGCTGGTTCCTGGACCGCATTGCCACCCATATCCTGGCTTTCGAGGGTGACAGCCAGGTGGTATTTTTTAACGGCAACTGGAGCGAATATGAAGCCGACCGCAAAAGGCGGTTGGGCTCGGACGCCGGGGTGCCCAGGCGTATCAAGTACCGCCAGCTGACGCGGTGATGTGACACGGTCCGCAAAACCCGGATCCTCAGGGCCAGGTCAGAGGCAGGGCAAATATCCGGTTTCGAGTTCAAAGTTATGAGTTACGGGTTGTGGAATGCTGCCGTTACATAAGATCAGGCACGCGTGCACCGCGTTCCAAAAATCCAGACTATGCCTGCCCTGATTGACCCTGGGGTCCTTGCGGGCAAGCCTCTGTCCAGACCCTATGGACCATGAGATATTTCAGGCGACATTGCACCTTGTGCGGGGTATCATACCGTATGATAATCGATTTGGACCTTTCTCAGCATTGCATCGAAACGGAGATTCGCCGGCTGTACAATCGTGCGGTTTCAGACCTTTTGAACAAAAAGACCCCCGTTGATGCTCTTGCAGCGACCATCGAATCGTTACGGATTTGTCTTGAACAGGTGGACTTTGCAGCTTTACGCGGCGCACACAGCGCCCTTGCCGGCGGCACGCAAAGCCAAGTTCAGTTGCTGACCCGCAACGGTGAAATCCGCCTCGTCATAGATCACAGGGAAACCCTGCTCCCTGCCCGGGATGCCGGTCCAATCAATATGTCTTGTGACGGGAGAACCCCTTGCCCAGGACGTTGAACGTGTTGCCCATGATGACGAACGCCTCCGGGTCGATGCCGTAGATCAGTTCTTCCAGGCGTTTGATCTGCAGGGTGTGCACCACGGTCAGGAGAACATCCTTTTTCTGCCCGGTGAAGCCGCCGCGACCTTCGAGACACGTCACCCCGCGCTGCATCCTTTTCATGATTTCGCTTGCAATGATGCTGGATTGGGTCGAGATGATCAGGGCCATTTTACGCTGGTTGGAGATGTTCAAAAAGTACTCCAGCACTTGGCTGGTAATAAAGCTCATGGCCACGGAGTACAGCACCAGGTCCACCGGAAGGCGGCCGAAGCTGAAGACAAACAGGGCGATATTGAAGATGAAGAAAAACGTGCCGATGCGAATGTTGAAACGCTGATTGAGAATCACCGCCACCACGTCGTTGCCGCCCGCCGATCCGAGGCTGTGCAGGATGATGCCGGAGCCGGCGCCGATGAGGCATCCGCCGGCCATGGCGGCCATCATGGGATCGTGTACCGGCAGCTGAATGTTGACCAGGTCGATGGCCAGGGTCAGCACAGTCGTTCCGTAGAGACTGTAGAAAAAGAAACGCCGGCTGACAAAACGCCAGGCCAGGATAAAGATGGGAATGTTGAGCAGAACATACATCACACCCGGCGAGAGCAGGCCGGTCCAGTAATAAATCAGCAGGCACAGGCCCGATATGCCGCCGGTGATCAGGCCGTGGGGCATGGCGATGCCCTTTAGCCCCACGCCAAAAATAAAGGCCCCCAAAGTGATCAGGAAAATATTATAGGGAATGCCGTAGATTTTGCTCTGCAGCTTTGCAGTCATTGTGAGTCTCCTGTTCCATTTTGCCGCACCCAGACGAATCGAACACGGCCTTTCTTTGAAAAAGCCGCTGATCATACACCCGCCGATTTAAAAATCAAGTCTTATGATGGACCCGGGCAAATGGCTCGAATCCCCCGTTGTCGTCAACCGGCGTTGCATGTGCAAATCAAACACGACGGATTATATCCCACAGCCATGGCAACTGAGGCCGGTTTTCGGCCGTGGCCGCATCGACAATGGCCGGATGACGTGACACGGCCTTGACTTTTTGGGGGAATTGGCGTTTTATGAATCATTGCCTAACCTGTCGTTTTGAAAACAAAATGGTAATTTTATACCGACGAGCCGCACGTTGCGCAAGCACCTATTTCGCGCGGTTCGGGTTCAATTTCCGCCTGCGTCGGCTTTTCAGAAACGCAACCCATTCACATGATCAGGGAGGAAAAGATGAAAGCACGTATCACCAAGCAATGTATGGGAGACCGCAACTGTAACAAGCTGTGTCCGGAAGTATTTCAGTATGACGAAGATCAGCTGCTCTCCGTGGTCCAGTTCGACGTGATTCCGGAAAAATATGAGGCTGTCGTCCTGCAGGCCGCAGAGGAATGCGGGGCCGATGCCATTGAAATCGAAGAATAGGTGAAAGGATAAACCATGGGAAAATTCCGTGAAAGCCGGACGGCCAAGAACCTGCTGCTTTCCTTCGCCGGCGAATCCCAGGCCCGCAACCGCTATACCTACTTTGCGCGGCATGCTTTTGAGGAAGGGTTTGTTCAAATATCTGAAATATTTGATGAAACTGCAAACCAGGAATGCGAGCACGCCCTGCGGTTTTTTAAGTTCTTCAATGGCGGCGAACTTGAAATCAGCGGCAGTTTTCCCACCGGTGCGATCAAAACCACTTATGAGAACCTGGTGGCCGCAGCCGACGGTGAGCGTTTCGAGCATTCCGAGCTCTATCCCGGATTTGCCCGGGTCGCTCTTGAGGAGGGGTTTGAGCGCGCGGCCGATACCTGGAGCGCTATCAGCGTCTCAGAAAAGCAGCACGAAAAACGCTATCGTGATTTGGCGGCCAACCTGATCGGCGAGCGTGTCTTTGCCCGCGAAACCCAAACCGTATGGCGCTGTATCAATTGCGGATACCTGCATACCGGTGCTGAAGCGCCGCAAAAATGCCCGGCTTGCGTGATGCCGCGGGGGTATTTCGAACTGCTGGCCGAAAACTGGTAAGCCCTGTCCGGCACCCCAACGGTGTGCCGTGGGTCCCGGTGTTGTGCGCCATCGGTAATCTTTCGCCGGTGGCGCCTGCGGCCGGGCCGTATCTTTCATGGGCGTTGCATGCCGCGTTGTGACAATGCAATCCAGCTATTCCGGCCGGAAACTTGCAGAATTACCATCCAGGCATTAGAATATTGGTATTGAAGCTGAACGCAACAACTCAAACTGGCAGAGACTGTCATGGCCCGACATCCATTCCACGCAAATACCCAGGAAATGCTGCGCCGGTATGACTTTATCGTCAACACATCCAGGGACTGGCATACCCTGATCAATCGCCATTATATTTACGAGGCGGCCAACAAGGCCTATTGTGAGGCCCTGGGCCTGGATCGGGACAATATCGTCGGTTCGTCCCTTGAAAACATATGGGGCCGGGGGACTTTCAACGAAATTATCAAGGAGAAGCTGGACCGGTGCTTTGCCGGCCATGAAATCAGTTACCAGGCTTGGTTTGAACTGCCCGCCCTGGGTCTGCAGTGCTACGAAGTGACCTATTACCCCTATCGTGACGAAAATCACACCGTATCCCATGTGGTGGTGGTCACGCGCAACATTACCCGGCACAAGCAGGCAGCAGAGGCCCGGCAGAAACTGGAAGCCGAGCTTCAGCAGGTCCGCAAGATAGAGGCCCTTTCCACCCTTTCCGGCGGCATTGCCCACGAATTCAACAATGCCCTCATGGTGGTTGCCGGGAATATCGAACTGCTGCAAATGACCCAGCCGGACAACGAGGCTGTTCAGAAGTTCGCCATATCCACACAGGAGTCCATTTATCGGATGTCCAACCTCACCCAGCAGTTGCTGGCGTATGCTCGCGAGGGTGATGTGCAATTGCAGCGTATCGACCTGAGCTTCATGGTCAAGGAGACCCTTCCGGAAATCCGGCGCAAATTTAATTCGGGGATTTTGATCGAAACCGAGCTGGCGGACAATCTCCCCGTGGTTCAGGCCGACATCAAGCAACTGCCTATGATTCTGTCCGCCATCGTCAACAACGCGGTTGAAGCCACTGAAGGCAGCGGGCGTATCTGCATCGAAACCAGCAGTGATCATATCGATGAAAGCTTTGCCGATGCTCATCCGGGGCTGACCCCGGGCCACTATGTCTGCCTGACCGTCACGGATGACGGCAAGGGAATGGATGCCAAGACCTGCGAAAGGGTTTTTGAACCGTTTTTTACCACCAAGTTCCAGGGACGGGGCCTTGGCATGGCCGCAGTCTACGGCATCATTAAAAATCATCGCGGGTATGTCTATGTCGAATCGCAGCTGAAAAAAGGAACTCTGGTTAGAATCCTTTTGCCGCCGGCGGATACGGTGGCGGAGAAATCCCCTGCCTATAGCACAAGTAAGGCCCCTTCCGGATGTACTGTCCTGGTCATCGACGATGACGACCAGGTGCTGTTTACCATCCGGTCGTTGATTGAAAAACTGGGACATCACGTGATCGGCGCCGCCACGGCGCACAAGGCCGTTGAAATAGTCAATAACTATGAGGGACGCATCGATCTGGCCCTTCTGGACATCAAACTGCCCGACATGGAAGGCGGGGCGCTGTATCCGCTGATCCAGCAGGCGCGTCCGAACATGAAGGTCATCATCTGCAGCGGCTATTCCCTGGACAGCCATGTGCAGGAAATTCTCGCTTCCGGTGCCCGCGGGTTCCTGCAGAAACCTTTCGCGTTCAAGACCATTCAGAAAAAACTCAAAGAAGTACTGGGCGAATAGACCGTCATGGAAATCAAAACTCAGTACGGTCTGAAAGATCTGACAACGTTTCGTGTCGATGCCAGCGCCCGGCAATATGTCTGTTTTCGGAGTGAGGCTCAGATCGTCACGTTTTTAGCGGCCCACCCCATGGCGGGGCAACCCTGCCTTGTGCTGGGTGGCGGCAGCAACCTGCTGTTTATCGGGGATTATAACGGTACCCTTTTGCATCCCTGCCTGAAGGGAATCGAGGTGTTGGCCGAAAACCGCCAAACCGTGCGGGTCAAGGTGATGGCCGGCGAATCGTGGGACGATTTCGTGGGCCATGCCGTTGAAAACGGCTGGGCCGGGGTGGAAAACCTGTCCCTGATACCGGGGCATGTCGGTGCCAGCGCCGTGCAGAATATCGGCGCCTATGGCGTGGAAGTCAAAGATGTGATTGAAAGTGTCGAGGCCGTTGGTATCGCCGATGGGAAAAAGACGACGCTTTTGGCCTCCCAGTGCGGATTCGGATACCGGGAAAGCCATTTCAAAAACCGGTGGAAAGACCAATATATCATCACTGCCGTCATTTACCGGCTGTGCAAGCAGCCGGTCTATACGACCCATTATCCGGGCGTCGCCCGGGAAGTGGCCGCCCTGGGCGGTCCCAGCCTGGCCAGTCTCAGGCAGGCCATCATCAATATCCGCATGCGAAAACTGCCGGATCCGTCCGAAACCGGCAATGCCGGCAGTTTCTTCAAAAATCCGGTGATGGATGCTTCCGTGTTTGCCCGCCTCAAACGATTCTTTCCGGATCTGCCCCACTTTCCCCAGGACGACGGACGGGTCAAGCTGCCCGCCGGATGGCTGGTGGAGCGCTGCGGGTGGAAGGGCAAGACTGTCGGCCGAGCCGGCGTGTATCCCAAGCAGGCGCTGGTCCTGGTGAACCTCGGCGGGGCCGAGGGCCTCGAAATTGTCGCGCTTTCCGAAAAGATCAGAAATTCGGTCTTCGAGAGATTTGGAATCCGCCTGCAAAGAGAAGTCCGGGTGGTCGGAGAATCTCCTTTACCGGCTTTTTAAACGGTCCGTCCGGGTGCGGCAATCCCCGTTACTGCCCCTTGCGATACGTTCCCACGATCTGGGCCTGGGCGATGATATGGCCTTGCATGGCCTTTAACAGCTCATCCTTGGTGGGCTGACCCAGATCGCCCAGCACCACGTCCAGGGCGTACAGCTTGTGGAAATAACGGTGGCGTCCAATGGGCGGGCACGGTCCGCCGTAGCCGGTTCGCCGCCAGTCGTTGCGGCCCTCCCGGGTGCCGGCCGGCAGGTCGGCCGATGTGACCCCCTCGGGCAGTCCGCCGGCGTCAGGCGGCAGATTGTACAGCACCCAGTGGACGTAAACCATTCTGGGCGCGGCAGGATCGGGGGCATCCGGATCGTCCACGATCAGGGCCAGGCTCCGGGTGCCCTCCGGAACGCCGTCCCAGTTCAGCGGCGGCGCAATGTCCCGTCCTTCGCAGGTATACTTGGCCGCCATGGCCCCGCCATCCTCAAATGCCGTCGATGTGATTTTCAGTGCCATCATCTCCTCCTTTTGCCGGACCCATGCCCGATATTTCCCGGGCAACCGCCCGGCGATTTCGGTTGCCGCACCTGAATGCAAGGGTACAAAATTTCCGTAGCTCACCGCCAGCTCCGCGTCAACGCAAAAAACCCGAAATGAAGGCCAGAGCAAATCCGGTTGCTAATTCCCAACGCTGTGATAATACGATCCAGTAAAGACCTGAGTATAGCAGGCCCGGGTGTGGCGTGGCCCGCAAGGGCATCAAGGCCATATCCGGATAGTTACGAGTGATGAATGTAAGTTGGCAGTTGCGGTTTGCGCTGCGTGCGGGCCTGGTCTTATATAACGGTGGAATTCCTCAATTCATAACTTGTAGCTCATTACTCGCAACTGATCCTGAGGTGTACCCCATGCCCGAATTGATGCCCGTACTTTTCGTCGGCCACGGCAGCCCCGCCAATGCCATGGAAATCAACGCGTTCAGCCGTTCATGGGCGGATATAGGCCAGAGGCTCCCCGACCCGCTGGCCATTGTCACCATCTCGGCCCACTGGGAAACCGCCGGTACCTGCATCACCGCCATGTCCCAACCGGCCACCCTCTACGATTTCCACGGTTTTCCCCAGGCGCTTTATGAAATGAACTATCCCGCACCCGGTGAACCGGAGCTGGCCCGCAGCATCAAACAAGCCATGGCCGATCCGGCCATTTTTCTCGACTTCAGCTGGGGACTGGACCACGGCACCTGGTCGGTCCTGTGTCACATGTTTCCCGAAGCCCACATTCCGGTGCTGCAGTTGAGCCTCGATTTCAACCAGCCCCCCGCGTTTCACTACCAGTTGGGCCGAAAACTCAAATACTTGCGCAGCCAGGGCATTCTCGTCATCGGCAGCGGCAACATGGTCCACAACTTGCGGGTCATGACGTGGCAGGAGACCGCCTACGACTGGGCGGCCGCATTCGACGCCCGGCTGGCCGCCCTGATCAATGCCGGCGACCACCCCTCCCTGATTGACTACCCGAACCTGGGAGAACACGCCGCCCTGGCCATACCCACCAGCGAACACTACCTGCCCCTGCTCTACATCCTGGCCATGCAGGACAAATCCGACCGCCTCTCTTTCTTCTGCGACAAAGTCACCCTGGGATCCATCTCCATGCGCTCGCTCGTGTTGGGCGATCTTGACCTCAATCCTCAGACCCAATAAGCACTCTTGGGTGAACCATTACCCTTTTCGTGTGCGGCACGCGGATCACGCACAACGAAGTCAACGCTTACGGTGCGGCGATCTTTTTTGTCGGCGACAATCGCAACGACGCCCTTCACATCCAGGACGCGATCATTCGCGGCAATATCAACCACAGCGGCTACCCGTGGGAGATCCTTTCCGGCATCACAGGCCGGGACGGTACAATACTGATCGTGGATGACGATTCAATCATTGAGCAGGGCGGCCCGGAGGCTTTCCGGATTATCCCCGGTGCCGGCCGGTTTTCACAATCCGGCAACATTTTCAGCGAATTTTACTTTTTTTTACGTGTGGTTTTATTCATTTTGGCAGGATTTATGCCGGCAACTTTCAGCATAGACTCACGGAGGATGTTCCCAAACCCGTCCAATTCTTGGTTTTGGGGGAGGGTTTTGCCAACAAACATGTGGGAGCCGTCCGAAAGGGACATGATGGCTGCCGCCCGGCAGAAGCACATGCTCGTGTCCAGTTCTGGGTTGATTTCCCTCAGCAGGCCGGCGATCTCCCCGACAATCCAGCTGTAGTATTTTCCCAGCAGTTCGTTGGCCATTTTGTCATGGGCGGTGAAGGCCCACAGCTCCCATACGAGGACTTCATTCAGTTGCTCGTTTACCGTCAACATTGCGTCGATCATATTCAGAAACTTATCCAGCGGATCGACCAGCGACCGATCGATATTTTCATTCAACAGATTTCTCACCTGCTGGGCCATATGCTTGACGGTCGCCGTGGTGAGTTCTTCCTTGGTTGAATAGTAATAGCGAAGCGAACCGGCCTTGATTCCAGCGCGTTGGGCTACTTTTTCTTGAGTCAGGTTGGTCCAGCCCTCTTTTTCAATGACGGTCAAACATGCATCCAATATCTTCGCAACCGTTCGCGCGCCTTTGCGGGATTTCGCAACGCCGAACAGATTGTTGAACAGCGAGTCATCAATTTTTCTTCGAATCATTGGTTCCCATTTCGACTGTGATATACGTCGGTTGTCTTCAAGCGGGGCAATCGATACTTCTTACCCCGCAATCTTTCCTCTCTTATACGAGAGACAAAATATTGTCAAACGAATCCTCGTAAATTCACCGTTTCGGAGCCCCATATGGAAACCCGTGTCGGGATTACACCCCGGGCAAAAGAACCTTAATCTATTCCATGAACACCGAAGGCGCCGCTTTTTACGGAATTGACCAATTTCCCGCCCGGTTTTCCGCAGGAAGGAAATCCGGGATGCGGTTCCCGGGTGTACCGGTTTGGATTCTGTGATGAAACCCCGCGTGCGAGCTGTGCAGGCGCCGCCCTGCAGCCATTCGGGTCCCGGACCCGCAGGCGGGAATATATTGTTTGAAATTATAGCTTGACAAGGTTAAAAAAATCTCTTAATTAAGAGATAAAATTTACAATCGTATTTAATCAGTATTGCCCGCATCTTGATGGAATACCCTGCGGGAGCCAGCATTCACCGAATAAATGGTATTATCCCAGCCGCAAGGAGGTCATGTATGAGCCCCGAAAGTGGATCCGATCCGGTTGTCGACCTGAAGGGGAAAAAAATCGAGGAGATCGGTATCGTCGTTCGGGATGCCGTGAAAACAGCCAAACGCTATGCAGATCTATTCGGCCTGGGGCCATGGGTATTTTCCGATCTGTTTCCCACCGATGCCGTTTATCGCGGCAAACCGATGGACACAGGCGCGTGCTGTCTGCGCTATGCAACCGCCCAACTGGGCAGTCGCAGGGTGGAACTTATGCAGCCTTTGTATGGACCATGCTCCCAAAGGGATTTTCTGGAAACGTGCGGGGAAGGGATTCACCATGTCGGTATCGGCGGCTTTGCCAACCCTGAACAGGTTGTCAGTGCACTCGGCCGCAACGGCATTGGCCTGGAGATGTCCGCAACGGTTCCCGGAGAGGCCCCCTTCTTTTTTTTGGCAAGCCAGGGCACCCTGGGCACCCGGTTCAAAATTCAGGCCCTGGACGTTGGCCGCCACAACAAAAAGTGCAAGCCGTGGGGACACTGCGCGGCCTCGACGCCGGGTGCCATCCACCTTGAGGGCAAAGAAATCAACCAGCTGGGAATTGTGGTTGAGGATGTAGAAAGATCAGTCGAAGCGTATTGGCATCTCTTCGGTATCGGCCCATGGGTATTTATGGAGGGCACGATGGGTGATCGGGACGGGCTGTTGTACGGTGTAACGTTTGCCGACCCTGAGACCCGGATTAAAATCGCAACGGCAGAACTTGGCGATATGCAATTCGAACTGCTGCAACCCGTCAGCGGCACCTCTTCCCACATGGATTTTCTGAAAATCCGCGGCCAGGGAATTCATCATGTCAGTTTCGGAGACATGCAAGACCACGACATGGTTGTGGATGCCATGCAAAGAAAAGGGGTCGGCATCGAGATGAGCGGCGTTCTGGGAAACGCCATCACGTTTACATACTTTGCCAGTCAAAGCGATCTGGGCACCATATTCGAGGTGCTCAAGATAAACCCGGATATCGAGTGTACGTTGGCGCCCACCGGCATGTATCCCCCTCCGTAAGTATACGGCAGTTCTTTTTTCCGAAAAGAAAAGGAAGTTGCAGCATATTCATCCGGGATTCCAACACAATGGCCAAAGGAGAATCAGGAAATGAAAATGGGAGAAAAGGAGTTCAAGACACTGTATACCAACCTTGTTCGCTCCCGGGCGTTCGACGATCTGTTCATCAAGATGCTGTCCGAAGGAAAACTGCTCGGTTTTTACCATCCATCGGCCGGCGGTGAAGCGCCAGGCGTGGGTTCCTGCTCCTTTCTGCGCAAAGACGACATCATCTGGCCCCACCTTCGAGGGCACGGCATTCCCCACATGCTCAGCAAAGGGATCGACGTCAAGCCTTACCTGGCGGAGCATTGCGGGAAATCTTCGGGGATGTGCCGCGGGATGTCAACCTTCCACGCCTGTGATCCGGAAAACGGTTTGTATGGAATGTCCGGAAGCGTCGGGTCCTGCTTCCCCATGACGTTGGGGTACGGCTTGGGCGCCCGCAAGAATGGCCATGGGCAAGTGGTCCTGTGCTGTTTCGGTGACGGTACATCGAGCCGCGGAACCTTTCACGAATCGGTCATCATGGCCGCCAACTGGAAACTGCCCATCGTTTATGTCTGCGAAAACAATAAACTGGGGATGTTCGTTTCGATTAAAGATGCGCATCCCGTGGATGATATCGCCGATCTTGCACTGGGCTACGGCATACCCGGCTTGGTTGTTGACGGGCAGGATGTGGTTGCCATTGCAGAGGCGGTCGATGAAGCGGTCGTGCGCGCAAGAAATGGACAGGGGCCGTCGCTCATCGAGTGCAAGTGTGAAAGGTTTTTTTCCCATGCGGTTGGAATACCGGACTTCGTTGGTGAAAAACTCCGAAGCCAGGAAGAAATCGATCATCTGAAACAAAAAGATCCCATCCTTCTGTTTGAGAAAAAATTGCTGGCCAGCGGCATCATAACGGATCAGGACGTTTTGGATATCCGGCAGTCGGCCGGGGCCGAAGCGTCAGAAGCTGAACAGTTTGCGGCCGAAGGTGTAAACGCCGACCCGGTCTGTCTGGAGACATCGCTTTATGCAGAGTAATATCGAAAGGAGAATGCCATGCGCGAGGTAACATATACACAGGCCATATGCGAGGCTCTGGTCGAAGAAATGCGGCGGGACGAGAAAGTATTCCTGATCGGTGAGAGCATACAAGGTGCGGCGTTTGGCATGACAGCCGGAATAGTACAGGAATTCGGCCCGGAAAGGGTGATGGATACACCCATTGCGGAAACGGCGATTGTCGGCGCAGCACTCGGGTCCGCCATAATGGGGTATCGGCCCGTGGCAGACCTCATGTTTGCAGATTTTATGTTCGTTGCCGGCGACGAGGTTTTTTTAAAGGCGCCTCAATGGCATTTTCTGCATGGCGGAAAGGTCAATGTACCGGTGGTGATCTTTGCGGCTGCAGGCGGCGGCATGCAACTGGCCAATGAACACTCCCAGATTCCCACGGGAAAGATTCTCAATACACCGGGATTGAAGCTGGTTCTTCCTTCCACGCCCCGTGACGCCAAGGGGCTTCTGAAAACCGCTGTCCGAGACAACAATCCGGTAGTCTTTTTCTGGCACAAGGGATTGATGTCCGCAACCGGTCAGGTCCCCGACGAGGAATTCACCATTCCATTTGGTGTGGCGGACATTAAAAGGCAAGGCGCCGATGTCACCGTAGTGGCTGCCTCTCTCATGACGCACCATGCACTCGCCGCTGCCGCCATGCTCGAGAAAGACATCGACGTCGAGGTCATCGACCCCCGAACCCTGGAGCCTCTGGACTTTGACACCATTCTTGCTTCGGTTGAAAAGACCGGGCGCCTGGTGATCGTCGACGAGGACCGTGAATGCTGCGGCTTCGCCGCCGAACTGGGCTTCCAGGTGATGCAAAAGGCCTACGAGTTGCTGGATGCCCCCATTCAGCGGGTTTGCACCCCGAATTTTCCAATTCCGGGAGGCTGCCTCGAAGCCCACGTTCTTCCCAATCCGAACAAGATCGTGGCCGCGATCAAGGCGGTGATGGCATAAGACACTGGGCGTTGGGTTGAACATGGATTACTGAAACACCGGGAGTATATCAATGGCAGTTGAAATAGTCATGCCGAAACTGGCAATGGCAATGCAGCAGGGTACTGTCCTCGAATGGACCGTTGAGGAGGGCGCGCGCGTCGAGCAGGGGCAAATTGTTTTGGTTATCGAGACCGAAAAAGTCAGCTACGAATGCGAATCCCCGGCAGACGGGTTTCTTCATATTCTTGTGGCACCGGAGACGACGGTTGCGGTCTATGAAAAACTGGCGCTTGTTGCGGAAAACGAGATTGAACTGACCGCGCTGCAGCAAAAGGAAGGATCCGGAACCGCCGCAGTGTCCGAAAAATCCGGTCCGTCCGCCAATCAGTCGGATGCCCGGGCATCGGCAGGAGATGATGTTGACCCGAACGCGAAAAAGAAAAGCAGGATTTCGCCTTTGGCCCGCAAACTGGCCGCCCGCCATAAACTGGATCTCGGCGGCATAACCGGGACCGGACCGGGCGGACGAATCCTCAAGGAAGACGTCGAAAAGGCCTTGCAGGAAAAGGCCGACCATTCCGGATCGGTACGAAGTAAAGAATCTGGAGAAGTTATCGACGGGAAACGGGTAAAAGCAACGCTTCCCGTTAAGGGAATGCGCAAGGCCGTGGCCGAGCATATGATGTCCAGCCTTTCCACCTCCGCCCAGGTTTCGGGAAGCGGCGAATTCATAATGGACAAAATGGTCCGGTTGCGAACGTCATTGATCCACAAAGAAAAGGAGACCGGGGTTCGCGTCAGCTACACGGCCCTGATGATTCGGGCGCTTGTCAAGGCCGTTGAGCATGTCCCCCTGGTCAATGCAAGCCTGATAAACGATGAAATTAAAATTTGGGAAGACATCAACATAAGTGTCGGCGTGGATGTAGGAACAGGGAGTACCGACAGCGGGCTGGTGGCACCCGTGTTGAAAAATTGTGCCGATAAAAACCTGATGCAAATCAGCTCCGCCGTCAAGGATTTGTCTACCAGGGCCCGGAAGGGAAAACTGATGCCTGACGAACTGACCGGCGGAACCATAACGTTTTCCAATGTGGGCATGTTCGGCCTGGGTTGGACGGTCAGCACGCCGATTCTGAACCAACCCCAGGCCGTTGTCGTACAGCCGGGGGCGATTTTTCAGAAACCGGTCGTTGAAAATGGAGAAATCATGGTCCGATGGGCGATGACCATGAGCATTACGTTCGATCATCGGATTCTGGACGGCGGTCCGGTGGGACAGTTTTTCGGCAAGCTCAAGGAGATATGTGAAAATCCGGAGTATCTGCATTTGTAAACCCAGTATATCGGGCGGTTAAAAGCAGTGGACATTCCAGTCTGGAATCGCCAATAGCTAATCATCAGCGGCATGGAGGATAAAATGATAAATAAGATCAACCTGGCGTTATCGGAAAAGCTGGCCAAGGCATATGTCGGCGGGCACTCCAATCTTAAGGTGGACATGTCGGCTACGCCCATGAAAATATTCGTAAAGAAAATGAAAGGCGCCAGAATATGGGATTTGGACGACAATGAGTATGTGGATTTCATGTGTGCACTGGGGCCGATCATTGTCGGCCATTGTCACGAGCGTTACATCCGGGCCCTGAAAGAGACCATCGACGCCATGTCTCCCACCATCGGAAGTTATGTGCTGGCCACGGAAAAGGAGATCGAACTGGCCGACAAACTCAAGCGCCACATTCCCTGCGCAGAGGAGATCAAATTCGCCGTTACCGGCAGCGAAGCCGTTCAACTGGCGTTCCGTCTTGCGCGCGCTTACACGGGAAAGCGTTACGTGATTCGGTTTTCAGGTCACTATCACGGGTGGTTCGACAATGTTCTCGGTCTTGTCATGAACAAGGATTGTGATGGTCTGCCTTTTGGCATCGAAAGTGAAGAAGATCTGGCGGCTACCGCCGGTAAGGATCCCGACGCCGTGAAGCAGACGTTGATTTTGCCGTGGAATGAAATCGGTGCTGTCGAGGACTGCCTGAAGCGTTTCGGCGACCAGATTGCCATGGTCCATTGTGAACCGATCGTATTCAACCATTACGGGCTCATGCCACGGCCCGGCTTCCTGGAAGCGCTGAAAGCGCTCTGTGAACGCTACAACGTGGTTCTCAGCTTTGATGAAGTCATCACAGGATTTCGCTGTGGTCTGGGCGGCGCCCAGGGGAAATTGCAAACAATACCCCATATGGCCACCTACGGCAAGGCGATAGCCGGCGGCATGCCGGTTTCCCTGGTCGCCGGGAAACGGGACATCATGGGGCTGTTGGCGGATCGAACCGTGCTCGGCCCGGGCACCTTCATGGGCTACCCGTTGGGGGTGGCCGCCTGTCTGGCGACGATCGGGATACTTGAAGAAAACGACGGGGCCGTATACCGTGAAATGGACCGGCTGCAGGCGGTATTGACCGCCGGAATCAAACAGATCGGCGCTAAGAAAGGTATTCCCATTCACTGCCAGGGGACCACGGGCGCGTTTGTGGCATTGCCGGGCGTCGAATGCGATGTCGCCTATACCGACGAGGATGTGGCCACCCTGGATGTGGAACTGCTTTTCAGCATCTGGGCCAAACTGCAGGATGAGGGCGTGATAACCCGGATCGGCGGTACTTTTTACCTGACGACCGCTCACACCGATGCGGATATCGACTTTACATTGGCGGCGTTTTCCCGCTGTATGGAAAAACTGTAATAACGTTGCGGCGGGAATCATTTAGCGAATGGCCACGGCCATACGAATCGGGAGGAAACGCATCATGTTTTTTTCATTGGAAGGAAAAGTCGCCGTTGTTACCGGTGCTGCCTCCGGTATCGGAAAATGCACGGCCGACCGGTTTCTCAAAGCGGGTGCCAAAGTTGTATCGGCGGATATCCAGGGTGGGGACAAAGCCGTTCGAAGCGATGTCAGCGCTTTTGTAGGGACGGATGTTTCCAAAGAAGAACAGGTCCGCAAGCTCATGGAAACCGCCGTAGCGATTTTCGGCCGTCTGGATATTGTCGTCAACAATGCCGGCATCGGCACGGGAGGCGATATCCGGGACCTGACCGCTGAAGCGTTCGACAATATCATGGCCGTCAACGCAAAAGGCGTCCTGTTCGGAATCAAACACGCGGCCGAGCATATGACCGACGGCGGGTCGATCATCAACACTTCTTCCATGGCCGGCTTAATGGCTTTTCCGTCCTACGCGGCATACGGCGCATCCAAGGCTGCGGTCATCAGCTTGACGAAGAGCGCAGCCATAGAACTGGCCCCCAGGGGAATTCGGGTGAATGCGGTGTGCCCGAGCACCATCGACACGCCCATTAACGCGGGGGAGATGGCCCAGGTGGAACTCGCCCTGGCATCGCACATTCATCCTTTGGGCCGAATCGGAAAGCCGGAAGAAGTGGCGGCGCTGTACCACTATCTGGCCAGCGATGAAAGTGCGTTCATTACCGGCGCGGCCATTCCTTTCGATGCCGGAGCGAGTGCGGGGATCGGCCTGGGGATCATCGAGCCGCTCGTCGGGCTGATTGCCGGCGCCGATTAAAAACGACAGACGGCACCCTCGGGCTTCCTGCCGAAAAACCGGAAACGCCCCGGGCGCCGCCCTCGGATTTTTTGATGTCCTTTACCGCGGCCTTTGGATCGTTGGCGCCATGTTCGGTGCATTTGCAGTAGAGCCGAAATCCGCCTCGGCCGATTCGGGCCTGACTTGGCCGGACGGCAGTACGCGCCATACAACTTTCGCATACCACAACAACTCGGACATGGGAGGGGAAGATGATGACCGTAAGACGAAGAGTGTTTCACCGGCAGGGCAGGCTTCCCGGTGTTGTTGCATTGTCTTTGTTGATCTTGCTGGCGTCGCATGCGGCTGTCGGGGTCGGCCATGCCTTCGAGTCCAAACTGGGGGAAGATCTTGTCCTGGACTGTTCCGTCTCTCTTCGCTGGGGGGGCTCCTGGCGCTTGGAAGACCCGGACCCTGCGCTATTGCGTGACCCCAATATGGATGACGGCAATCGAAACTTCGAACAGGGGGATATGGTCAACAACCAATTCAGTGCCGTGATTGACGCTGATCTCCAATACAAAAACCTCGGCCTGTTTGTCAGGCCACGGGCTTATTACGATTTTGCCTACGAAAACAGCAATGCCAATGCTTCTCCGCAAACAAACAACAACGGTCCGCTTTATGGCGGTCCGCTGGAGGAGACCAATGACTTTCTTGACGATACCCAGGATCTTCATCGGGACAAAGTCGAGATCCTGGACGCTTTTGCCTATGGCACTTTCGATCTTTCCGGACATGATCTGGTCCTGCGAATCGGGCGCCAGGTTGTCAGTTGGGGAGAAAGCCTTTTCATTCTGAACAGCATCTCTTCTGCCCAAAGTGCGGTGGATGCCACACAGCTCAATGCCCCGGGTGTGGAACTGCGCGATATTTTTCTCCCGACAGGCCAGGTCTACGCGCAGATGGATCTGTGGAAAAACTTCACACTGGCCGGTTTCTACCAGTGGGAATGGGAAAGGAACCGTTTAGACGAGGCCGGTTCCTATTTCAGCACGGACGATTATTTATACGAAGCCGGACATCGTTATCTGGTACCGGTGGCCCTGGATTTTGGCCTTGCTGCCACCGTGGATCATGCTTCCGACGACGATGCCAGGGACGACGGACAATGGGGAATTGCATTGCGCCATAAGGCCGAATGGCTTAATGATACCGAATTCGGTTTATACTTTATCAATTACCATGAAAAAATGCCGATGCTCAACGGTGCGTTTGCCGGCGGCCAGGTTTCCATGGACTGGACCACCCTTGTTCCGGGAGCCGATGGAGAACTGCTCAACCTGGTCGACGGTTCATCCTACTGGTTGAGTTATGCGGAGGATGTGAAGCTGCTCGGTGCCAGTTTCAGCGGGGTGATCGGCGACACCAATGTAAGCGGTGAGGTGAGCTATCGCGAAAACTACCCTGTAATGGTGAACGATTTGACCAATGTCCTGGAGTTCAGCTACGAGGAGGCCGAGGTCCTCCAGATCCAGGTGTCTTTTATCCATCTCTGCAGCCCATTGTTTTCCCCCTTCTGGGACAACACGACCGTTTTGGGCGAGATCGGATGGAACCGGGTGGATGGGATCGACGAAGAGAAGCTGGTTAATGATCAGTCGGCCTGGGGAGGGACAATCGAAGTGGATCTTGAATATTACAATTTTCTGCTTCCCGGGCTCAATCTGACCGTTCCGCTGGTCTACGAAATTTACCCGAGTGGTGATTCATCGGTGTTGGGGACGTTTTCCGAAGATGCCAATAAATTCGGGATCGGCTTCAATTTCGAATATCGGGGGGTATACGAGTTCGGTGTCGGCTACACCGCTTTCCTGAATGACGCCGAAGACAATCCGCTTGCTGATCGGGACTATATTTCGCTTAATTTCAAGTATACATTCTGATTACCGAAAATCTTTCCTTGGATGGAGGCCATTAATGATGAAACACTACAGAAAATGCATTGTCGGGATTTTTTTCATTGTCCTGCTTTTGTGTTCATTGGCCATTGCCGGAGTGACACCACAGGAAGCCGCCCGGCTGAAAACCGATCTGACCCCCATGGGTGCGGAGCGGTCCGGCAACGCGGATGGCACCATTCCGCAGTGGAAGGGAGGGCTGGCGAATACCCCGCCGGGTATCGCCTATACGGCCGGAGATTTCTATTCGGATCCCTTCGCGGACGACCCGGTGCTGTTCTCCATTACGGCGCAGAACATGGGCCAGTATGCGGACAAACTCAGCAACGGCCAAAAGGGTCTTTTCGACAAGTACCCGGACACCTACCGGATCGATGTTTATCGAACCCGGCGAACCATGGCCGCCCCCCAGTGGGTGTATGACCACGTTTTCCGGAACGCTACGCGAACGTCTCTGAGCGAAAACGGCCTGGGCGTCGTCAATGCATACTGCGCCATCCCTTTTCCGATACCTAAAAGGGGAGAAGAGGTCATATTCAACCATATTCTGCGTTACCGAGGGGCCAGCAGGAGTTTTGAATATCTCAGCGGCATTGTATTGCCGGACGGGACTTTTTCCGTTGGCGGTGGTGGCTATGCAAAGGAAAATTATCCCATCGCCTACAAAGGTGGATCCCCCGAAGACTTCGATGGTTCGATTGTCAAGCTTTTAATCGAATACAACAGCCCGGAACGTCGCAAAGGCGAACTTCTTCTCGCGCTGGATTATCTGGATTCATACCGGAACAAGCGCAAAGCCTGGCAGTACCTGCCCGGTCAGCGGAGAGTCCGTCGGGCGCCCACGATCGCATACGACAATCCGGACTCGGATACCGGCGGTCTTGAAACGTACGACGGCGCCTATGTATTCAATGGCGCCATTGACCGCTATGACTGGAAAATCGCCGGTAAAAAGGAGTTGTATATTCCATACAACTGTTATCGGTTCCATAATGCCGGACGCCGGGAAGTACTCTCCGCCAGACATCACAATCCAGACGTCATGCGCTGGGAGCTGCATCGCGTATGGGTCCTTGAAGCCACGCTCAAGGAAGGCAAGCGGCATGCTTATGAAAAGCGCGTCTTTTATATAGACGAGGATACATGGATCGCTGTTTTGAGCGACAACTACGATGGCCGTGGAAATCTGTGGCGCACCAACCTCCAGACCACGTGGGACCTTTACAATATTCCGGCGATTGTTGATATTACCTTGTTCCATTATGATTTCCAGAAGGAAACGTACGGAGTGGACGCGCTTCTGAACGGTATGGATGAATTTGTCATTTACGATCCTGAAAAGGGATTTGAGGAGAAACTGTTCACGCCCGAAAACCTTCGCAAACTGGGAAGGCGGTAGTGGAGAGGGCGCCGAAAAGGGTTACGCGCGACATAGCGGTTTGCGGGGCCGCTTCGCAAAGGCCGCTTGACGGGCCGCTCCCCGGGTGTCTGAAAAAATGCCGTTTTCCGGCAACATCGATCAAGGAGACACTGTATTGAGCCATCGCCGGTTCTTTTCTGCTGAGGGGGCAAACTCCCTGCGACGGGTCCTTGGGTTTGCTTTTTATGGCGCTTGGGTATCCCTGGGATGTCTCTGGATGGTTGTGTCTGCAATGGCGGCCAACGATCTTTTATTGCTGCCGGCGCCGTCGGTGCCCGCCGACCGGATTCCTGTTTCGGTCATGCTCGACGTGGTGAACACCGGCCCCCGGATTGTGGCAGTGGGCGAGGGCGGTCTGATCGCATACTCCAGTGACGGCGGCACGTCCTGGACGCAGGCGCGTGTCCCCACCAGCACTACCCTGACATCGGTCTATTTCCCGACCGCCGCAAAAGGATGGGCGGTGGGACACGATGGCGTCATTTTGCGTTCTTGCGACGGTGGTGAAACTTGGACCAAACAGCTTGACGGCCGGGTGGTAAATCGACTGATGTTTGAACAGGTCGAGGAAATGACGACCGAGAAGAAATCGCGGCTGAAAAACAGCACGGGGGACGACCGGGAAAAACTGGCATCGGAGCTGGAGGACCTGACGTATTTTATAAAAGATATCCAGGCGGCGGTAGAAGAGGGCCCCAGTCGGCCTTTTCTGGATGTGTGGTTCAAAAACGAGCGTGAAGGCATCGTGGCCGGCGCCTTTGGAATGATTCTGCAGACTGTCGACGGGGGGGCCTCCTGGCGCCCGATGATTGACCGCGTTGATAATCATGAGGGGTACCATTATTATGGCATTGCCCGGGCGGGTTCGCTGTTTCTTGCCTGTGAAGGCGGTCTGCTCTTTCGGTCGGGCGATGCCGGCATGTCCTGGCAACGGCTTGAATTACCGCAGGAAGGTTCATTTTTTGGCATTGTCGGCGAAATGCGAGGGGCCTATGTCGTCGCCTTCGGGCTGGGGGGCATTGCCTACCGGTCTGCGGATCAGGGCGGGTCGTGGGAACCCGTCCAGGCACCCCAATCGGGGTCTTTGTCGGGAGCCTGCGTGCTATCCGACGGTTCGGTTGTCATGGTGGCCAATGCCGGTACGTTGCTTCACAGTATCGATGGCGGGAGGACTTTTTTCCCCCTGAAGCGGCAATTTCCCGGTTGTGTGGCAGTTGCCGAGGCGGCCGGGGGTGATCTCGTCCTTGCCGGCATGGGAGGTTTGACCTGCATCACTTTGAGCGAAACCGTTAAATAGGTTGATGATGACATCAAATACATCGGCACAAATAAACCCGCTATGGAAAAAAGAGCGTGGCTTTTTGGAGCGCTTTCTGTTCGGTCGCCGAATGCTCGTCATGGTTCTCTTCCTTGTCATTACGGTGGTTCTTGGATACCAGATGATCCAGCTTCGCCCGGAAGCCAGTTTTTTGCGCATGATACCGACCTATCATCCCTTTATCCAAAACTACTTGAAACATCAGCATGACCTGAAGGGTTTGGGCAACATCGTGCGGATTGCGGTGGAAACCACCCGCGAGGACATTTTCAGTGCGGCATATTTGCAGACCCTGCAGGAAATGAACGACGAAATCTTTTTTATTCCGGGCGTGGACCGGGCCGGCTTGAAGTCGCTGTGGACCCCGCAGACCCGCTGGACCGAGGTTACGGCGGAAGGCTTCGAGGGCGGGCCGGTCATCCCGGATACTTACAACGGGTCCCCCAAAAGCCTGGAACAGGTGCAACGCAACGTGATGCGGTCCGGCGAGATCGGCTCGCTGGTCGCAAACGACTTCAAGTCAAGCATTATCCTCGCGCCGCTCATGGATATTGATCCGGAAACGGGCCAGGCGCTTGACTACCGCAAGTTTTCGGCACACCTGGAGCGGGTTCGGAACAAGTTCCAAAGCGATGCCATCCAGATCCATATCACGGGCTTTGCCAAAATTGTGGGCGATCTGATCGATGGGTCGACCCGTGTCCTGCTATTTTTTGTCATTGCCTTTGTTATTCTTCTCCTTCTCCTGCTGTACAATTCCAGATGCTGGAGGAGCACTCTGGTAAGGGCTTTTTCCTCCCTGGTTGCGGTCATCTGGCAGATGGGCCTTTTGCGGGCCTTGGGCTACGGCTTGAATCCGTATTCGATGCTTGTGCCATTTTTGATGTTTGCGCTTGGCGTGAGCCATGGCATACAGATGTTCAACGCGATGGCTCACGAGATGACCGGCGGCGCCGACAGGTTTACAGCTGCCCGCCGGGGATTCCGCATGATCTACCGGCCTGGGATGGCGGCCCTGCTGACCGATGCGATCGGTTTTGCGCTACTGTTTGTTATCCGGATCGGCGTCATTCAGGATATAGCAGTTGGCGCGACTGTGGGTGTTGTCGTGGTGGCTTTCACCGACTTGATGTTTCTTCCGGTGCTTATGTCCTGTTCGGGCATCAACCCAAAGGCCATCGAACGGCTCGCCAACCGGGAAAAGGGCACCTCGCATCCCCTGTGGGGAAGGCTGGCGAACCTGACTCGAACCCGATGGGCCGCTGCAGCGCTTGTGACTACCGCCCTGGCCTTCTGCTGGGGCGTGTATATGCGGGATGGCCTGCAGATCGGAGATCTTGATCCCGGCGCCCCCGAGCTTCGAAAAGACTCGCGCTACAATCGTGACAATGCCTATATGAACCGGCACTATGCCACCAGCAGTGATATATTCGTGGTGATGCTGCAGACGCCGAAGGCGGGGAACAGCCGTTATCAGGCCGTGGTTGCCGCGGAGCGCTTCAAGCGTGCCCTGGGGCAATTGAAAGGCGTACAGGGGGTTATTACCTACGTCGACCAGCTGAAGCTTCTCAACGCCGCCTTCAACGAGGGGAATTTGAAGTGGATGGCCATTCCCCGAAGTAAAATCGCCCTGGACAATATGGTGATCAAAATTTCCACTGACTTAACGTCTCACACGGGAGAGATGTCGCCGCTGCTTGTTTATCTGACGGACCACAAGGCTGAAACGCTGCAGCGCGTCGTTGATGCCGCCGAGGCTTTTGCAGCGGAAAACAATACAGAATCGTTTCAGTTCCTTCTGGCGGCCGGCAACGCCGGTATTGAGGCCGCCACCAATATCGAGGTCGAAAAGGCCCAGACTCTCATGGTCGTACTGGTATACGCCGTAATCTTTCTGGTGTGCCTGCTAGCATACCATTCGGTTCGCGGTGCCCTTTGTGTGGTCATCCCCCTTTTTCTCACCTCGATCCTGTGCGAGGCGCTGATGGCCAGGTACGGGATTGGTGTGAAAGTGGCCACCCTTCCCGTTATCGTAGTGGGCGTTGGCATTGGTGTCGACTACGGGATCTATATTTTCAACAGGTTGCGCCACTATCTGGAACTGGGCTACGAGCTGCGGGATGCATACTACCAGACCCTGAATACCACCGGGCGAGCCGTTTCTTTTACCGGGATAACTCTGTCCATCGGTGTGGGCAGCTGGCTGTTTTCACCGATTAAATTCCAGGCAGACACGGGCGTTTTGCTGGCGTTTATGTTTCTGTGGAACATGGTGGGGGCGATGGTGATTCTGCCCGCGCTTGCCAGATTTCTGCTTCGTCCGACGGCCTTTGGCAGGGTGCAGCGAAAGCGGGATTGCCTGGAACCGGATTTCAGGGACGGCAAAAGGCAGGACGGAAAAATAGCGGCTGCCGGGTGATACGCGTCCGGAAAGGACACAATGGGCGTGCCGTGAGCCGTTGGGCGGATTTTCCCGGCTTTGCAGATGGTGGAAAACAAACAGAACAAAGGAGTGGCCATGGCAGATGCCAGACCATATGATTTGGTGATCATCGGAGCCGGACCCGGCGGTTACGTGGCGGGTATCCGGGCCGCGCAGCTTGGTCTGAAGGCCTGCGTGGTAGAAAAGGATAAGCCGGGCGGGGTATGCCTCAACTGGGGATGCATCCCTTCCAAAAACCTGATTCACCAGGCAAACCTGGTCCTGAGCGGGAAGCAATTGGCACATATCGGTGTGCAGGTGGAGACTTCCATGCTGGACTACGGCAAGGTTTACGAAAAATCGCGACAGGCCGCCGGCCGGCTGCTGAAAGGGGTAAAAGGATTGCTGCAGAAAAACGGGGTGGACCTCATTCAGGACACGGCGAGAATCGCCGCCAGGAACAAGCTGGTCCTTTCGGATGGCACCGGGATCGAAGGCAAAAAAATTCTTATTGCCACCGGCTCGCGCCCCCTTGCACTTCCGGGTTTCGCTTTTGATGAAGAACGGGTTCTGTCTTCCACAGGTCTTCTTTCCCTGAAGACGCTTCCCAAAAGTTTGGCCATACTGGGTGCCGGCGCCATTGGCTGTGAATTTGCCTACGTGATGAACGCCTTCGGTGTCCAAGTGACCCTGGTAGAGATGGCGGACCATATCCTCCCTTTTGAAGACGAAGAGACAGTGTCCGTACTGGCCGCGTCGTTCCGTAGAAAAGGGATCACAGTGCTGACCGGCACCCGGGCGGTCTCGCTGGAAAGATCGGACCGCCAGGTCACCATCGCCCTGGAAGCGTCCGGCGGTGAAAAAACAACGTTGATCGCCGAAAAGGCGCTGTGCGTTTTCGGGCGGACACCAAACACCGATGGTATCGGCCTGGACAGCATCAGCCTAAAAACGGAGAGCGGGTATATCCCGGTGGGTGATTACAATGAAACATCCGTGCCGGGGGTATTCGCCGTCGGCGATGTGGTGGCAACGCCCCTGCTGGCCCACGTGGCCTCCAGGGAAGGGCAGGTCGCCGTGGAGTACATGGCCGGCTGCAATCCCCCGCGACGGGTGGATGTCAATGCGATTCCATCCGCCATTTACTGCGAACCTCAGGTGGCCAGTTTCGGCCTGCGGGAAGCACAGGCAAAAGCAAGCGGAATCCCATTCAAAAAAGCGGTTTTTCCCTATCGCGGGACAGGTAAAGCGGTGGCCGTGGAGCAACCCGACGGCATGGTTAAAGTCTTGGTCGACGCGGATACCGATGAAATATTGGGCGCCCATATTGTCGGTGCTGACGCTACTGAGATGATCCATGAAATGCTGCTCGCAAAGACAGCGGAACTGCTGCCGCAGGATATCGCCGGTATGATACATGCCCATCCGACCCTTTCGGAGTCACTCCAGGAGTGTATGCGGGCCGCCGGGGGCCAGCCGATCCATATGTGAACAATCCGCAAATCATGCCGTCTTGGTTTCTTTCGATGCCCGGCGGATTTGAATCGCCCTGAATCGCAGGGCACAGGTTTTATATCCCGCCGACAACACGGATGCGGGCGGATCGGGATGGCAACCCGCCGGCGACCCTGCCGGAAGCGTACATCCGTTGTTTAAAGAGAATTGCCAGATGAAAGTGGGAAACGTCATTAAAAAGTGTATTGTCTTCGGAATCGTTCCCTGTCTCCAGAGAACCCTGTCCCTTGCTGCAAGGATGACGGCCTGCCTGTCACAGGTACTGGATGTCTGGGCATACTCCACGGCAAGGGGCTTGACCGAAGACAGGGCTTTGAGCGGGGGCCGGAAAATCAACTTCAAGGCGTTGCAGACGGCCGGGGTGGTTGAATCAAAGTCGGTTGAAGAAGAGCCATCAAGCGGAAAACAGGGCACCTTGCATCAGCCGAAGTAAAAATCCGGGTCCAGGGGGCCCGGCGTTGGCCGGCCCCTGAAAGGGGCGCGCAAACGGCTACGCAGACTACAAGTGGGTCGATCCCCAGAGGATCAACGTGCGCACCGACTACGCACAGAAGATGGACCGCTACGCGTTCTTGATGGTGCATTAGAGCCGCAATGACTCATCCCGTCATTAGGGGGGATTCCGTTGTTTGACCTGACGGCTTTTAAAGAAGTGATGAACCAGAATAATTGAAAATTCTGGTTCACAAGTTAGAACCAAGCCATACTCGGATTATGTCGCGTCCTGACATGAAAAGTGATCGACGCCACACAATGCTGGAATCTCGGTTGCCGCTTCGTGTATTGCAGCTATGCTTTTGGTTGGATTTTCTATTTTTCCAGTTCTGTCATTACCTGATATCTGCGTGCAGCGGTGCGATACTTGAACAGGGCCGCAGGCGGCAGTGGTTCTAATGATTTGAGGCGTAAATCGCTGAGGCTTTCGATGTCGCAAGTGCGCAGCAAATAAGGGTGCTTTTTGCTCCCTGTTGCCGCTTCGATCATTTTTGCGGCCTCGCCAATTTCTTCCGGCGTCAGATACGAAACGCTTTCATCTTCTCGGACTACCGGAGATATGGTAGTGAAGAACCGGTATTCATCAAAGCGAGCGGTCAATTTGATTGACCGTGCCAGATCATCCGGCGTAATCTCATCCCCGATCATCTGTGAATACAGATGGGCGGGTCCGACGACATCCATGATAAGGCAGTGGCCTATCTTTTTTTCCAGCAATTTTTCCAGAACCGACGAATTCTTCCCATTGGTGGTCATCTGTATCTTCAGTCCGCTTTTCTGCAGGTAAGAGAGCACACCTATCAATTCGTCGGCATCAGCCGGGTCGCCTCCGGAGATATCGAACCCGTCGATCCATTCTCCGTGCAGCACACTGCGTTTAATGTATCCATCCAGTCTGGTACCCGACACCAGATGGCCGATAATCACGCTGACGCCCTGGCGGATGGTGGTGCCGTCTGTAAAGACTGGAAATTCCACCCCTTCCTTGTCACGAAAGATGGCGCTGCGGTTTTCCCGGTAAAACTTGGCAAAGGCATCCTTGCCCTCGGCTTTGAAATCGAACTCATCGTAGGCAATGCCGTTTTCTTTCATATATCGTTTGGTAATCTTGCACCGGGCGCATCCGGTCGCCGTATAGATGGCATTATGCATCGTTGCCTCCTGGATGGACATTTAGATTTGAATCCATGAAATATCCTTTCGAAGCGATGATCAATTCGCCACAAAGGGAACAGCTCGTTGTCGTTTTGTCCATTGGACGCCCTCCCAGTCTGCAGCAGCCCCTAAATATGAATGGCATGCCCGCACAATTTATGGGCGGCCTCCATGATCGCTTCACTGATGGTCGGATGGGGGTGCACGGCCTGTCCCAACTGCTCCACGGTGGCGTTAACCTGGATCATTCCGGTGGGACCGGCCACCAGTTCGGTGACGTGGCCACCGATCATGTGAACCCCCAGGATTTTACGCTCTTTTTCGTCAGCCACGATTTTGACAAAGCCGACGTTGTCGTCCATGGCCAGAGCCTTTCCGTTGGCAATAAACGGGCACTGTGCGGTAATCACCGCATAGCCCTGGCTTGCGGCCTGCTTTTCAGTCAGTCCCACCGAGGCAATTTCAGGCTGGGCGTAGGTGCAGCGTGGCACGTTGTGATAGTTCAGCGGTACTGTGTCCCGACCGGCGATGGTTTCAGCAGCGATAATGGCCTGAGCTGAGGCCACGTGGGCCAGTCCCATCTTGGCGTTGACATCGCCGATAGCAAAAATATTGTCAGCGCTGGTGCGCATTTGCCTATCCACATCGATGGCGCCCCTGGTGGTATTGACCCCGGCCGCTCCCAAGCCGAGGTTGTCACTATTGGCGGCAAATCCGATGGATACCAGCACGGTTTCGGCTGATATGGTTTCGCGTTTGTCGCCGGTGGTGACGATAACATCGGCACCGTGGGCTGTTTTAGTTACACCGCCAACCATTGCCCCTGTTTTGATGGCAATACCATTGCGGTTGAACTGCTTCTGAGCCTCGAGGCTGATGGCTTCATCTTCCTGTGGAAGCACGTGGTTCATCATCTCCACAACGGTCACCTTGGAACCATACCGACTCCACAAGGTCGCAAATTCCATTCCGATGGGACCTGCGCCGATGATCACAGCCGATGCCGGCACGTGAGTCAGATCAAGGGCACGCCGGAAATTGATGATGGTTTCACCGTCAAAGGCGATGCCCGGCAGTGCCCGGGTATTAGCTCCCGTTGCGATAATAATAAACTTGGCCGACAGGATTTTTTCTGACGGCTCTATGGCCACCTCATGATTGTTGTTCAGTGTGGCTGTTCCCTCAAAGACTTCGATATCATTGTTCTTCATCAGAATCGCCACACGCTTGCTCTGGCGCGATACCACTGAGCGGCTGCGTTTGTGAGCTGCGGAATAGTCCACAGTTAGGTTGTCGAACCTGAAGCCGAAAGTGCGGCCTTTGGACAGCAAATGGACCACTTCAGCATTTCGCAGCAACGACTTGGTGGGGATACAGCCCCAGTTCAGGCATGTGCCACCCAGCTGTTCTCTTTCCACCAGGGCGGTTTTAAACCCCAGCTGAGAAGCACGCACTGCAGCCACATAACCTCCGGGACCGCCGCCGATCACGACTATGTCAAATGATTCCATGAATCATACTCCCGCATCTGTTCATTTTAACACTGACAGCATCTCCTTGTATGCTTCGGCAGATAAAAGCGTATCGATTTGCGCCAGGTCGTCCGGTTCGATGCGTATCATCCAGCCTTCGGCGAAAGGTGCTGTGTTGACCTGCCCGGGGCTCTCTTCCAGTGTCTCGTTTGCAGCTGCCACAGTGCCTTTGATACCAACCAGCGCGTGGCCGCCCTCTATCCTTACCCAAGTGTGTTCTTTAGAATAAACGCATCTTTATCCTACAGGTACGGATCAAAATCGCTCATGGTCCAGAAAGCCCCTTCCTAATCGATCATTGGCCAATCAATCATCATCAGGAACAATGCACAGTTGGGCTCCACCCTCATAAGCGTCTCCGGATTCCAACTTCATTACATTTTGCGGGGCTTTTTCCTCCGCACCTGGAACCCTGAACTTCGTCCGGTCCAGCCTTGGAATGTTTTTTTCTTCCGGTTTTTCTATTTGGGGAATGTAATCGTATGGGTATCGATAGCTGCGGTACACCATATTCGTATCATATTCTTTGTCGAAATAAGGGCTGACATATTCCCATACAAGTTGATGATCCGGTGTGATCTCGAACAATCGGCCATCAGCCCCCTCGGTAATCAGAGTGTTGCCATTGGGCAGCCGCTGGGCGCCGCTGATATACCCACTGTAAAACTTGTAGTTGTCAGCCAGCGGCGTAAAGCCGGCCTCTGCAGGCGTATATTTCCATATGACCTCAAGGGTCACCGGGTCTATTTCCAGCACACGGGAAGAGTCGCGCTGGGCGTAGTGCATTCCGGTAGGCGCACCAGGGTTCGGCGCCCCATAACCGGCCCAGCCGCCATTGTCAAAAACCAGAATATTGCCTTCTCCGGGGAGCCCGCGGGGGATCATATGGGCATGGTGCTGCCCGATAATCCAGCCCATCTTGCGCAGTTCCGGTGTCGTGTCGTAGTCCGGGCCGATCTGCCAGACGGTCTTGCCGGTCTTTTTGTCCGTTATGGCAATAATATTGGTGATCCGGCCATCCCAGATAATATTGTCCGGATGGAACCTTTTATCGCCGGCGTCATACCACTTGTTAGGGCCGAGCGTTGACATGGAGTTGATGTGCATCCAATCAGCTACCCCATCAGCCACATGGGCGCGCAAGTTTGGATTCCGGTACATTGTATTTTTTGCTTCTTCACTGAAATTGAATTCATCAAAGTGTTCGCTACATACCCATTCCCAGATGATATCGCCCTCCCAGTTGACTTCGAGGATGGCATCATCGCAGAGTAATTTGTCCGTGATTTTAGGGTTGCGCGTATACTTGTGCACAAGGATCAATGTATTGCCGCTATTGGATAGTGGCTCCATACCGGGAACATAATATCCCACGGGATTTCCCTGCCGCTGAAAGTCATGGTGCTGGCGGGCCATCCATCGCGGTTCTTCCCCGGGGTCTTCGATATACTCCCATTGGTCGAATTTCCAGGTGACGTTGCCCCGCCAGTCCACCTGGATCAGATCCTTCTGGTCCTGATAGCCATACTTGCCGTTTCTGCGGCCGGTGTTGCCCACCAGAATACCGCCGGGAAGCAATTTGTTGGGGAATCCATGCAAGTTTTGAATTTGTCGAACCACATTGCCGTTCATGTCAATGATGGTTGCACCAACGTCCTTGGCTTGAAAAACGGTATACCCGTTCCAGCATTTCTCAGAATTGTAGACTGTGGTACCTGTCGGATATATTGTCGGATAACCCACTGCAATCTCCTTCTTTAAAATGGATAGTGATATTTTCCTTTTTTTATGGTCGATTAAATGAACAGCCCCAGTCGGCTAATTGGTTTATCTGAGCAAACTTGGCAACCACAGAGCAATTTGCGGAAACACAATAAGCATTGTCAAATGAATCACATCAGCAATAAAAAAGGGAACAATGCCGCGAAATATAGTTGTAAGTGGAATTTCGGGAGCAACACCTCTTACTATAAAGACATTCATTCCCACCGGTGGCGTAATTTGCGCAATCTCGAAAATCCTTACTGTTATGATACCGAACCATACGCCGTCGAAACCCAGGGATTGAATCAGAGGAAAGACAATAGGAATGGTCAAAATCACCATCGCCATGGGGATCATAACGCAACCAAGGATAACGTACACGATTAGGATAGCGCCAAAAACAATGTACCGGTTTACCTCCCAGCCGCTGACTACGCTGGCCAAATCAAAGGGTAGACGGGTAGTCGTCATAAAATAGCCTAGAATCACCGCACCAATCATAATGGTAAAAATCATTCCTGTGGCTTTTGTCGTATCATCCAAGGCCAGCACAAAGTTTTTCCAGTTCAGCTTGCGTTGAACCAACGCGATCACCAGGGCGGCAAACGCACCTATGCCGGCGGCTTCACTGGGACTGAATATACCGGCATAAATGCCGCCAATAACGATGGTGAACAGTAGAATTATCGGCCAGGTCTCCTTTACCGACATCAACTTATCTTTACGGGAAGAGCGCAGACCTGCCGGGCCGGCTTTGGGGTTGATGCGGCATACAATGGAGATCGTGATAATGTAAAAAACCGCTTCCAGAATGCCTGGTATGATTCCTGCCAAAAACAACTCGGCGATGGATTCTTCTGTGAGAATCCCATAGATGACCAGAACCACACTAGGTGGAATCAATATGCCCAGAGTGCCGCCGGCACCAATGCATCCTGTTGACAATGCCGGGTCATACTTGTATTTTTTCATCTCCGGCAAGGCCACGGTCCCCATTGTGGCAGCTGTTGCCAGACTGGACCCACTGACAGCTGCAAAGCCGGCGCAGGCCCCTACCGTCGCCATCGCCAGCCCACCCCTGAAATGGCCAATCCAGGCGTTGACGGCATGGTATAGGTTTTTTGATACGCCTGATTGAAAACAAAAACTGCCCATGAGAATAAATAACGGTACGACAGCAAAACCGTATTTGGCAATGGCATCGAATGGTGCGGTCTTAAGAATACTGAGCCCAACATCCGGGCCCAGCAGATACCATAGACCGCCGACGCCGACCAGCCCCATGGAGACCCCAATGGGCATACCGGACATCAACAGCGCCATCAGGATTGCAATACCGATAAAACCAACCATTAAAGGACTCATTGGGACGCCCCCTTTCTCAAGATTTCTATAACATGCAATAGATAGACCAAGGCAAGCAATGCAGCGCCGATTGATAACACCCAGATGAAAGGGTAGATCGGAATACCAAGCAATGCCGTGACAGTCTCGCTTTCCTTGATGACCTGTGCCTGCCAGGCGACTTCAAATGCAATAGCCGTAAAAAAGGCAACACAAACCAGGTAATGCACCGCATTGATGAAGTTTTGTGTCTTAAGGGGCAATTTATCAGTGAAAAGTTCCACAGCCACATGGCCGCGACGATAGCCGCAATAGGCAATGGACAGGCTCACAACGGCGCTCATCATCATTTCTACAAGTTCAAATGTCCCCGGCACCGGCTTGTTGAAAAGAAAACGAAAGAATACATCGCAGGTGATGAGCAGCATCATTCCAACTAAAAGCCCTGCGCCTATTCGGCTAACAGAGATAGTGACAAGGTAAATCAGGCGATCGCCTTTATTGAATGCTCTACCTGTGCTCATCTGCTGAATTTCCTTTCTTTGTTCGGCAATTTCTTCATTTCCAGCTGGGTGCTGGTTGATGGTTCGACAGATTCTGGCAACCAGCACCCATACTCATCATAGGCTTCGGCGGTCTATTTCATTTTCCTTTTCGATTTGACCAAATCTTTTACGTCCTGTATGAATTGGCGCATTGGGTAGCCCTTTTTTTCCATCTTCTCAATTATCTGTTCCTGGACGCCTACTGCCTTTTGCGCCCAAAGTTCCTGTTCCTGCTCTGACAATTCAAAGATTTGTTTGCTGGCATCTTGTTTAACAACGTTCAAGGCGGTCTCAATCTCCTTATCCCCACAGTCCGCCAGCAATTGCGCACCAGCGTCGCCGCTCACGCTCATAATGGCGGTTTGTTGATCTTGCGAAAGATTTTCGAATTTTTTCTTGTTCATGACGTAAGCGAAAAGCGGGCCTGGCACTGAAGGCACAATTGTAAAATATTTCGCCAGTTTGATCGTCCCGAAGGCATTATGGCCCAGCCATCCCATAACACTGCCATCAATAATACCTTTCTGAAGATTTAAAAAAATATCCGGAGGCGGTATAAATGCCGGAGCTACACCTGCGGATTTAAGGTAGCTAGCGGACTCTTTGTGGTTGATTCTGAGCCGCAACCCATTTAGGTCATTCCAGGAATGAATAGGTTTACTGACGGTTGCTATACTTATTGGAGCATGTCCGAACAAGAATAGGACCTTTACCGCCGAAAACTCCTTTTGCATTTGTGGATATTTGGAGTACATTTCCATGATTATTTCAGTGGCCATATGGGGATTGGAGATTCCATTGCCGGGGAAACCCAAAGATTCAGTCAGTGGGAACCGGCCAGGGTAGTGACCGATACTTATATAGGAGATGTCGGCCAGGCCATTGACGGTAGCATCGTAGGCCTGCTTTGGGCTGACCAGAGACCCGGAGGGAAACAACGAAACTTTTATGCTACCATTGGCGGCTTTTTCAACCGCATCAGCCCAATTTTGATGCCCATAAATTGTTCGTGCTGCTTTTGTTCCTTCTAATACTGCAAATTTCAATTCCACGGGTTTGTCGGCAGCCCACACATTGGATGCACCGATTGTCAGAACCATGAAAATGACACAAATCATGCCGCCCGTTTTCTTGAACAGCGAATTATTTTTCATTTGTGTTGTTTCCATAAAATATCCCCCCCTCTTTGATGTGTGTTAGGTTTCTATCAGGTGCCAAATGCAAAAAAACGATGATTCTTTACGCTTGTCATTTAAGGTGCTGCGACGTGCAATCCTGCATTCAAAGAATCCTTTAAATTTCAATCAAATATCCGAACTGATTTGACCATTCTTGATACCTGTAGAAGTCAATATTCTTTTGGAAATTTGCGCAGCACTGAATGATATTTCTTTGACTATCAGATTTAATTTTTCTTTAATCCGGTCTTCTGGACCGATCACGATTAGCGCAACGGGACATGTATAATTGGAAATGAGCGCAGCTACACCACCTCCGCCCTCAATGGTCTCACCGAATGAAATTGCATATCCCTGCTTTCGTATTCTATCCAATTCAGAAAGCAATATGCTTTTTTCTGTAATAGTGTTTGGACCGGCTTTCGTTAATTCAAGGCGATCAAGCAGCCCCTCCAACTGGATTCTATCCATACCCGCAAGCAGCACCTTGCCACCAGCGCCCACATGGATAGGAGCTGTGGTATGCCTGCTTTCTGGGAAGAAACGGATTGCATGATTGCTTAAAACTTTTTCAAGCAATAAGCGATGCACACCCAATCGAATCTGCAAAATAACAGTTTCATCACAGATATTTCTCAGGCGTTCCATTTCCGCTAAAGCCAATTGTGAGACAATGCGGTGTACTGCTACCGGATTTTCGGCCAGAGATTGGATCAGGGGCCCCAAATAATACCTCCGGGTTGATGGATCCTGAGACACCAACCCCTTGCCCTCCAGCGTCTTCATAATTCTGTGAACAGAAGCTTTGTTGACATCCAGCCGTCTGGACAATTCTGTGAGCTTGGATACACCATTGGACAGGTGCTTTAATATTTCAGCAGCCCGTGAAATGGAGTTTATTTTGTATGAGTTTGCCATTTCGGCCATCAAGTTTATTTTATTGAAACAATTGTTTCATTATTACAAACAAAATGGGCTGTCAATATTTTTTTACCATTGTTTTTCAGAAAGCGGACGATCAAAGCCTGGGCATTGTGTTGTTTTTCATGACAGACTTCTGTTAATGTGGTTTTCCAGTAGAGACATCCTGTTTCGCCAAGGTTTCATCCACTATAGGCCGTTCGTGCGAAGAATGCTTTTCTATGAGCGATCCATTTAAAGAAAGGTATGTGTGTATCATAGGGAAGGATTTCTCCTCCTCGCGCTGTTGCGGGAGGAGGAGAAATGCTTTTTTCGGGAGTTAAACGTCGTTGGCCGGCAGCCCCAGGGCCTTGCGCTTGGATTCGATGTGCCGGCGCAGGAAGATGGCCGCTTTTTCGGGATCGGGTTCCACGGTGAAGGCGGCGCCCACCACGTCGTTGAGCCCTTCGGTGAGCAGTTTGACAATATTCATGCTGCCGGTGATGGGCGGCATGGGGCCCAGGTGGGTGGTGATACCCGAGGCCACGCAGTAAACGGCGATGGTCACGGCTTTTTCCGAGTACCATTCCGGTGCCGAGCCGGCCACCGGCAGATCGCTGATGTCCACCCCCAGGGCGTTGGCCAGGGCGGCGGTCAGGTCCAGGATGCGGATGTTGTCCACACAGCTGCCCAGGTGCAGAACCGGCGGGATGCCCAGGCCGGTGCATACTTCCTTCAGACCCGGACCGGCCATTTGGGCCGCCGCGGGAACCTTGAACCCCGCTTTTGCCGTGGCCACCGAAACGCAGCCGGTGTCCACCACCAGAATGTCATTTTCGATGAGGCGGCGGGTCAGGGTGACATGGCCGTAGTCGTGTTTGATTTTGGGGTTGTTGCATCCTACGATGCCCACTGCGCCACGGATCTTGCCGGCCTTGATGGCATCCAGAAGCGGTTCGGGGGTCCCGCCCAGGGCGGCGATGATGGATTCCACGGAGAAACCGCCCATGGCCTCCTGGGGTTGTACCGGGATGTAGACCTCCTTGCGGTTGACAAAGTTTTCGATGGCCATGGCGACGATGCCCGCGGCTTTTTTTTCGGCGTTGTCGGGATGAAACTCATGGTGCTCCATGCCGGGGAACTTGGCCTTGTCGCTGGTGCTGATCATCTTGGTGTGATAGCTGCCGGCCACTTTGCCGATGGAGGGCATGATGCACTGGTAGTCCACGATCATCATATCCACGGCCCCGGTGGAGAGAATCAGTTCGGTCATCAGGTGGTTGCCGGCCATGGCGATGCCGCGGCGCATGAGCAGTTCGTTGCCGGTGCAGCATACGCCGGCCAGGTTGATCCCCGCGGCGCCTCTCAGCTTGGCCATCTCCAGCATTTCAGGGGCCTGGCAGGCTTTGGAGATCATCTCCGAGACCACCGGGTTGTGGCCGTGGACGATGATGTTGACTTCATCTTTTTTGAGCACGCCGGCATTGACCAGGGTGGTGCGCGGTGTGGGAACCCCGAAGAGAATATCGGACACTTCGGTGGCGATCATGGACCCGCCCCAGCCGTCGGACAGGGCATTGCGCAGCCCCTGCAGCAAGAGGCTCTGCCAGTTGTTGTCCACGCCCATGTGGGTGCGGTGCATCATCTCGGAGGTTTCGCGGTCGATGCCCCGCGGGGTGATGCCCACCTTTTCCCACAGTTGGCGGCGTTTCTGCGGGGCCCGGCGGATCAGGTTGACGGACTTGCGGCGCATGCCGTAGTCTTCCATCATGGCCTGGGCCAGGTCGCCGGCAACGGCCAATGTCGGCCTGTCCTTTGTCTCCACGCCGTATTCGGCAGCCAGGCGCTTGAGTTTGGCTTCGTCGCGGATTTTGTATCCGGGAGCGGCGCCCTGGGCCACGGCCGCCAGAACTTCCACCAGGTCGCGGCCATGGTCCGAGTGGGCCGCCGCCCCGGCGGCGATCATGCGGCACAGGTTGCGGGCCACGATAATGTCGGCATCCGCGCCGCAAACGCCGGTTTGGGGGCCTTCGCCGAAAGGATCCACCCGGCATGGGCCCATGATGCAGATTCTGCAACTGAGCCCCATGTCGCAGTACCCGCACTGGGGCTGCTGCGCTTCGTGGCGCTGCCAGACCGTTTCAATATTGTCGCGGTGTGCTTTTTCCAGCAATTTAATCCCGTCCTGGGTTACGGAAAGTGTTTCTTTGGGGTCAAACATGAGAACCTCCCTGTAGGTTGCCAAACGCTTTATAGATCATGCGATGCTCTGATTTAAGGACCTATCGGTTTTTGCTACCCGCCGATCCTGTGCCGGGCCTGCTTCATGCCGCGGTTCAAGGCGACGCCTTCGGGAAGCGCCGCGGCGGCATCGGCCGATACCATGCTGCGGGCCACCTCCCTGGTTTTGCGCTTCATGGCGTCAGCCATCTCTTCGTAGGTCAGCGCGCCGGTTTTGCACACCTCCACGCAGGCGGGAATGCCCCCCTGGGAGACGCGCGCATCACAATTGTCGCATTTTACCGCGATGGTTTTTCCCGGCGGCGCATAGCAGTCCTCATGGAATCGGATGACGCCATAGGGACAGGCCATGGCGCACGAGGCGCAGTTGATGCATCGGTCGGGGTTCACCAGTACAGTCGCCGTAGCCGGGTCGCGGAAAATGGCCCCGGTGAGACAGGCGATCTGGCAGGGAGCCGGGTTGCAGTGCCGGCAGCGGTTGGGGAATCCTTCGTCATACCGGCCGGCGCCCACATGGACCCTGGGCTTGGGCTGCGGGGTCTCCAGCACGGCGCTGAAGAGCTGCCGGGTGCGTGAATGAGCGGTGGCGCATGCCAGCATGCACTGCATGCACCCCACGCACCGTTCAGGATGGACGACAACTTGTTTCATGATGCCTCCTTTATTGTTGACGTGACTCCGTGGCGATTATCTTTTTTTCGTGTTCCTTTTAAGGCAGAAGACGGCTGAAATTGAATGCCGGCGACAACAGGGTCCGTGGGGGTACGGTGATGGGGACCCGGTTTTCGATCAACGCCCTGAGAACGCCGCCTTGTTCGATCCGGTTGACCAGTACGGCGCCCACCAGCCGGTCTTGCCGGAAGACCAGACTGCGGTAGGTTTTCTGCAGCCGGTTTTCGGAGCGAAAGATCTGATAAGCGTCCGGTTCGTCCGGGTGGGCGTACCCCACGGTCATAACGTCCAGATCGAAGACGCGCATGACATTGCGGCTCAGGCTGCCGGGGAAGGCCACCGGCCGGCCGGCCATGTTGGTGCCGGCAATACGGCCCTGGACGGCGGCTTCAGGCCATATGGCATTGACCCAGGGCTTCTGCCTAGCGATATCCATGGTTTGCGCGGCGTCTCCGGCGGCATAGATTCCCGGGACGCTGGTGTGCATCTGGTCATCGACCACAATGCCCAGATCCACTGTGATGCGATCCCTGGGGATAAAGTCCAGCGCCGGCAGGACACCTTTTCCGATGATCACCAGGTCGCAGGGCAATTGCGCGCCGTCATCGGTGACTGCGTCCGTGACAGCGCCATTTCCCTGAAAACCGGAAACGCTGGTGCCGACCCGGACCTGGAGGCCATGGCGGAGCATTTCATCGAGGATCATCTTGCCGGCCGTTTCATCTACCTGCATGGAGAGCGGATAGCCCGACGTGATCAGCATGGTGACCTGCAGACCGCGCTTAAGCAGGCCGTAGGCGGCTTTGAACCCCACCAGCCCGCCTCCCAGCACCAGGGCCCGGCGGGCGCCGGACAGCGCTTGGACTTGCTGCTGAGCGTGGGCTTCGGTGCGCATATAGAAGATATTGTTCAAATGCAGGCCGTCGGCCTTGATGGGTCTCGGGTCTGCGCCGGAAGCAATCAGCAGGTTGTCGAAATCGATCCACCGGCCGTCGGCCAGCCCGACGCGCCGGCCGTCCACATCCAGGCGATCGGCCCGTTGACCGAGAACCGGTTCGATGGCCAATTCGTCGTAGAAATCCGTTGACCGGATGGGCAGTTTGCTGTGGGGCTGGCTGCCTTCCAGTACGTTGCTGATCATGGGGCGGCTGTATGGGGGAAAGGTTTCATCCCCCACCAGGACAATCCCGGCGGCTGGATCCAGTTCACGAATGGCCTCTGCTGCGTTGACTCCGGCGATGCCATTGCCGATGATCACATGTTTCATTCGGCCTCCCGGACGGATGGGGTGTGTCCTTATCAAGTACCACTTCCCGATTTTTTCGGGTAGTGGGGACCGAAGCCCTGATTGAGTCTATACAGTATACCGTGATGCGTTTCGGTGCAGGAACAGAGGATAGCGAATGTTCAGTAGCGCGATAGCAAAAATTTATCAGATGACCCTGTGCCTGTCAATTCATCCGATCAGCGTGAAAAGAGAGCGGTGCCCCGTCCAAAACAGGAGTCCATAAAAGTGATGCGTTTGCACACTATCTCAGAAATTTGAAATAGGACGGGAATTGTCGAGAATGGGTGGGAATGGGTGATATCATAATAGGCAAAGGTGTTTATGATGTCGTAGGGTTACGTTGAAAGATGGCCGACCATGACCTCACTGTCAAAGGCCTGTTTTGGACTAACGAACAGAGTTTTATTGGTTTTTTGAAAACAGCCCAATTTTCCCCTAACCCAAGCTTTACAAGACAACAATTTTAAATCAACTTCAATCCATCATTGGAATCCGTTGAGAGCATCAAATTAATGTGCCCGGCTACCGAACCGGGACTACCAGATCTATACATTGCTTTATTATAAAATACCGAATCCGCTACGAACCGAATGAATATCTCTATGGTAAAGCGCACGTTTTCTTAGCAAAACTATTTTTGAATAGGCGTTCGTTTTTTTATAAAATGCCGTTGTCATAGCCATCATGGCTGTGTAATATCGTTTCAGTACCTCATTCATTTTATTGGTATAACTAATACCCGAAAGTTAATGATTTGAAATTATCGATTTCCATTTGTTGTAACTTGCTCAATTAAGAAAATGCAGAGATAAATATGGGTGAGGCAAGACGGAGAGGCTCCTTTGAAGAGAGAAAGCGAGCGGCTATTAAGCGTGATAAGAAGATCTTGATTGATCAAATGGGAGAAAGGGACGAACATCTGATGGCTATGTTGAGTGCCGGCCTTAAGCCCTTTTTGTCCAGTTTATCAAATGATGATTGGCGTACACGTCGTAACCTGATAGTCGAATCACTAAAAGTTTATCCAGAATCTACTTTATTGGAGCAAGCAAAGCCTATCCGAATAAGGGAGGATGAAATTGGCTGGTATTTATTCTTAGTTGAACAAACATTAGAGGACCCACTATGCTTGGAAATTTCCCAAGCTCAGAGAATTCTTCCCTTTTTTGTGGCTATAGGTGAACGATGGGAACACGCATCGAAAGTTGACGGCATACAGCGGAAAATTACTGAATTACTTACTCGATACAAAGCCTCTCCTGATGGATTAATTTTTGAAATATTAGTTGCACTGGCATATGCTGAAAAGGGCTGGGATGTGACTCTTATCGAAGAAAAGCCGCCAGAAAAAAGCCCGGATATGGTTGTTCGAAATGATGTTATTGAGTTATTTGTTGAGTGCAAACGTCTTGATAGAAGGACGGCATATTCAGAAAATGAACGGAATGAGTTTTTACGCCTTTGGGATGCAGCAACTCCTATGCTAATAAAAAATAAGCAGTGGATATGGCTAAATGCAGTATTTCATGCCGAAGTTCACACACTGCCAAAAAATTTTTTGGCCAATATCCTGCTAAACACTCTCCCAATCACTAGAGAACAATTAATTCATGAAAGTGCTGATGCTACAATAAAAGCTCGCCTTATTGACCGTCAAGCTGTCAAATCTCACTTAGATAATTTTAGGGTCAAAGAGCCATCCCCTATGCTCGGAGCTCTTCTTGGGAGTGATTGGGCTCCATATAATTCTCAGGTAAGCCTAATCCACTTTGGTAAAAGATCAAGGGTAGTTGATTGTGAAGCGCCTGTTTTAGGTACATACGTAGAGTCAATAGATTGGGCTTGTGGCATCACTCGTAAATTCGATTCTGAAGAATCGATAAACAAAAAAGCCCGCGATATCACCAAATTGCTTTCTAATGCAGTGAAACAAGTCCCAAAAGATAACCCATCAATTGTACATATTGCAGCAGAGACGCTTGAGGGGCGAGATGTTGAAATACGTAGGACCGATAAGGTCATGTCAAAAATTTCGTCATTTGTCATAGACAAACCTGTTTTAGCTGTTCGTTTTCACCGTTTTCAGTCCAATTCAAGAACTAACATGTTGTATGAGTTTGACGAGACCGTTGAAAGGTTTCAACGCGACGGCGTAATTATTGATCTCATACCATCCCAAGTAGTCGTTCCGCTTAAAGCTGAAAAACATAGTGGTGCGCATTGGAATTTGTATCAGTAATAAAAAAATAAATCATTTCGTTAACTTTCGATCAATAGTTAATGAATGCAAATCTGGCAGGACGTACAAACATAAGCTGAAATATAGATGGTGGTATGTTAACACCTGCTTTGACAGTCACGATGTACATGGTATATTCTTATATATATCATAGGACCTCTCTAATCAATGTGTCTTCTGTATAACAACCCAAATGTGATGATATATAGTTCCTCATACTAACTTGTTAGCCTTAGACGGTAGGAGAAAATTATGAATAAGACCTCTGATGTTTTCGGTATCTCTCGTGACCTCCCTTTAAATTATGTAATGCGTGATTCTGCCGACCCTGTCCTGGTAGATAGTTTAACAAGAGACAAACATTTGGTTATTTTTGGCAGTTCAAAACAAGGTAAAACATGCTTGCGCAAACACGTTATAAATGAAAACGATTATATCGTTGTTCATTGTTCAAACAAATGGACAATAGCAGACATTAACAGTGCGATTTTGAAAAAAGCCGGCTTTGAGCTAACTCAATCTTCGTCAAAATCAGTTTCTGGAAAATCGAAAATATTCGCCAAAATTACAGCTAAAATTTTTGCAAGTGGGGCAGAGGGCGGATCAGAGGCAGAAAGAGAAAGAAAAGATGAAATTGTGAAAGCGCCACTGGAGCTAGATCCGGGAGATGTAAATGACATAATACAAGCATTAAAAACTGTCAATTTTAATAAGTATATAGTTTTAGAAGATTTTCATTACTTAAATACCGAAACTCAAAAAGATTTTTCCGTAGCCTTGAAAGCATATCATGAAGAATCGAAGTTCTGCTTTATAATAATAGGAGTTTGGCTTGAGGAAAACAGGCTAACTGTGTACAATGGGGACTTAACTGGAAGAATTATATCAATCAATGCAGATAGATGGGAAGTAGGTGAACTAAAAGAGGTAATTGCATCAGGTGAAAAACTTCTAAATATTAATTTCTCGGATGAATTTGTTACCACGGTCATAAAGGATTGCAAAGGAAGTGTCTACATACTACAAGAGGCCTGCTATAAGTGTTGTGTCAAATATGGTATAAACATTACCAGTACAGACTTGATCGAAATCGGAAACAAACGTGACGCAGAGAAAATGATCCTTGACGTTGTTAGCCAACAAACAGGCCGCTTTAATTCTTTCATTACTCAGTTCTCCGATGGATTTCAGACCACAACTCTTGAAATGTACAAGTGGCTACTATGCCCAATCTTAGTCAGCTCAATAGAAGAACTTAGCCGTGGTATTCGATATTCTGAAATAACGAGGATCCTTCGAGAGTATCATCCCCAAAAGGATCAATTAAACCCTGGAAATATCACACAGGCTTTACAGGCTTGTGCTGCATTACAAGTGAAGAAAGAATTGAAACCGATAGTTTTAGATTATGACCAGACAAATCTGCGATTAAGAGTTGTTGATAGTGGTTTTTTAATATGGTTGAATCAACAGGACCGCAAGGACCTTATAGAGCTTGCCGGCCTGCCAAAGATTGGCTAACAAATAATTCCAGTGCACGAAAAGTCGCGCCGCTGATTTAAGCGTTTTACTGATATCCCCAACTATTCACAGGTAAAGCGTAAATATAGAGAAGGTTCGATATAACGAAAATCCTATTCACCCTTTAAACTTTCGCCATCTTCAGTTTATCGCAAGCTTTATCACTTTGGTTAACTTACCCGCTAAAGTTAATAAATCGAGTGTTGTGATAAGTTGCAACTATCTGTCATTTCTATTGGTCTGAAATATTACAGACACATCGAACCCTATCTGTAGTTTAGCTTTGCCTGCGAATAATTGGGGATATCTGTAATAACGCTCGATTTCAGCGCGCGCCGGTAGGCGACCGCTGAAAGCCATCGTTATATGCGATCTACCACCTATTAATTGTTTAATTAAAACTCATCAGTAATGAAATCTATGACTTTATTTATATCGAGTGGGGAGACATTAATGTTATATATATGCATTGCATTTACATTATGTATCTCTTCAATCAACTCAGCAGTTGTAAAAGCGAAAGGATCAGGTCTGTTATCATTTCGTCTTTGCCAATCAACTATCGCAGAATGTGTATTAGTTAGTAAAAACCAGTCGCCATATTCTCCAGAATCGGCAGCAATTAAAACAATATTCAGACCTTTGTGAGTATGACTCTCTATTCCTCCCCAAGCCAGCACAGCTTTACCATTTAGTTCTGGCTTAATAATGTGTTGTGCCGGCTCTCTCCACATATTTGTACCTTGTCTTCTTAAAATATCTGTATCGTCAATTTTGTGAATCCAAATATCAATTGATTTATTATCAAACACAATACTATAGCCAGAATCAACTCTTCGTCTAATTTTTGATAATTTCATTTCCAAGCTTGAACCTGAAACCTTATTAAAATTAACAACAAATTCATTTAAAGGTTTTATGATTTCATTTTCAAATTGATAATTTAACAAATCCAATTTTCTTTTAAGTTCATTTTCTTTTATTTGCTGAACTGATAATTGTTTTTGTGCCTCTACATCTCTTGAAACCTTTTTCTTTAAAATTTTATCAATTGCAGATTTATGGCTACCAACATCCTCAACAGAACTAATCAGCTCTAATCTAACATTATCCCAAGTGTCATAACGATTCTCTGGCCTTTTCTCAATTAACTTCTGAATCACAGCAGACACTTTTGGAGAAATATTGGCATTAACTTTATTAACGGGTTCTGGCACAGCTGTTAGGTGCGCTTGCTCCCAATCTGTTGGTAGCCCGTATGCATGTTTCATCCCTGCAATTTGATAAAAAACATGACCAATAGAATACATATCCATTTGAATCGTGTTCGTTTCTGAGCGATAAGCTTCTGGTGCGATATAGGGCTCTGTACCCCAGCCTTTGAACGTTTTCGTACGGGTTTTGTCTGCTGCAATTTTAGCTAAACCAAAATCGGCAATTTTGAAAATGCCTTGTTTAATGAAAATATTATCCGGTTTAATGTCACGATGGACTAAAACGTTATTAACAGCTTCCATGCCATTAATAATTTGATGAAAGATACCAAGACAGACATCTTCATCCAAAAAATCAGTTTGAGATTTTAATAAATCCTTCAAGGATCCTTCATCAGCTAATTCCATAATCAAATATGGTGTTGTTGGCTCTGATAAGCCATCATGGAATCCGAGGTATTTAATAACATTTTGATGATCAATGGATTGAGCTTTCTCCCATTCGTTTATTAATGAACGATGATGGTTATCATCCGGAATAAAATATTGAAGCGATTTTAGAGCTAATTTTGACTTATCCTTTTTATTTTCAATGGAAAAAACTTGCCCCATCCCACCTTGCCCCAGAAAAGCAGTAATCACATATTCTTCATTGTCGAATTTAATAGTATCTTGTAGCTTAAGCATATCTAATTTCTCTCTATTTTGCGTTTACTATTACTACTTAATAATATCGTAATTGAAAAATGAAAGTAGGATTTATACTCTAAAATTCTGAAATTTATTCAATCTTTATAGTACTTTGCGTTTTGGATTTAATTTTCCATCTTACATATAACGGTTGAACTGAACGGCCCGGTTTTTGGGTCCGCACAAGTGAATTATCCGATCCGCTGATAGCTCTCGAAATGTTTAATTAAATCTATTGCTGTTTCAGCGTAGTTCATTGCTTGGTCGAGAGAAATTGAAAGCATCGCGTCTTGCTCATGCGCAACTTTGTTTCTTAGCATTCGCATTTCCTGGAGAAGGCTTTGATGTTTCTTTGACAATCGCCCATTCTTAGCTAACATATCAATATTATGCATTGGTGAACGGTATGAAGGTGGATCTGGAGAAATAGCTAAACGCGAAACTGCGGCAGCTATTGCGGTTTCCAATCCTGACCAAGCCAATAGAATCGCAGCAGAGGGAGCCCGTTCGGCAGCATCTAATATTTGATCCTCGAGCGAGGTTAGCACTGGACTTTCAAAAGCAGGAATTTCGACTTTTGTATCAAGCTGTAGCTCCTCAGCTTGTTGTTTTACCTTCGCAAAGTCGAGCTCAAGATCCTTGTATTTCAAGCGTGCTATTCGCCTGACTATTTTTGCAAGTTCATTCTTGAACAAAAACACTATTGCGATGGCAACCGCTGGCCAAGCAATACTTGAAATGATTTCTGCTATGAATTGCTTCCAATCCATAATTAATCTTTCTCAATTCGGATAACATTATTATTCTCGCGCCCAGGAAAGTCCGAATCGTTGGGACGCTACTGAAAGGTAGGTGAAATTCGATACTGTTACCCAGTGGGTGATCGCACATAGCGCAATGAAGCTATGCACCTCATTGCAGGGCTTGCCCTGGCACTGAGGAGAAAGGATTGAACAGTAAGACTCACAGCGGAGCTTGCTTCGGCAGTGAGCGGTTGATCCGCGAAAGTCCCACATGAGCAAAGTTTAGCCAACAGCTCATTAGCGAAATCCACGGGCAGAACCGGCAACGGGAGTCCGGAGCTGGATGGAGCAAGATTGCAGGCTCTGTATTGAGCCCCGAAAAATGTATAATGGTGGTCCAACTGGATAATCCGCCACGTGCGGGGAAAGCCGACGCTCTGAATTTGGCGGAAGGCAGCAGACCTGTATACGTTATGGCAAGTGCACAGGTCACCATCGGGGTCTGAGACCAGGGCATGTTCTCACAGGGGTCGCTCGGAAACTGGGGAGATCCGAATGTGGCCCTGCCGGGACAGGCAGGGTACCGGGGGCGGATAGCCAGAAGCGAACAAACCCGGGACAAGCATTCGGAAGTCTTAGCGGATCATAGTACCGAAGTCCGGTAGGTACGGACGGAAAGGTGGGGAAGCAAGGCCCAAGCGACCCACTGCAGGGAAGGTGAAGCCGGGCATAACGTTTCTCTGGTAGGAACTATGGGAGATACTCAGAGATCACAAACCATATCAACGGACAACCAGGGAATTGCGGCGCAGGTCGCGCGCAATTCCAGCAAATGTTCAGACAGCGGAACACAGGACAGGGCCCCACTGCTGGTGGGCGAGTGCTCGCTTGTACGCATTGAGCAACTGGCACAGGCAGAGCCGGACATGGTGTTTACGTCTCTGGCGCACAGGATCGATCTGTCCTTGCTGAGAAAATCGTTTCGTCAACTGCGCAAGAATGAATCCACCGGTGTAGACAAGGTGACGGCAAGGCAGTACGCCAAGGACCTTGAAGAAAACCTCTATAATCTATATCAACGGCTGCGTAGAGGTCAGTACGTTGCATCACCGGTCAAGCGCATCTGGCTTGACAAGGAGGACGGCAAGAAGCGCCCCATAGGCATAACCGCGCTGGAGGACAAGATTGTTCAGAAGGCGGTGGTAAATCTATTGGGTGCAGTCTACGAACCGATCTTCCATGGATTTTCGCACGGATTTCGATCCGGCCACAGCCAGCACCAGGCGCTGGCCGAGCTACGTGAAACGTGTTACCAACTGAACGTCAACTGGATATTGAGTGCGGATATCACGGGACTATTCGACAACATCGACCACAAATTGCTGCGGGAGACAATCAAGCTTAGGGTAAGCGATGGCGGCATCCACCGTCTCATCGGCAAGTGGTTAAATGCCGGTGTGTCTGAAGGCGGAGAAGTCATTTATCCTGAGAAGGGAACTCCCCAGGGCGGGGTGATCTCACCGGCGCTCAGTAACATATTCCTGCACTATGTGCTTGACGACTGGTATGTCAAAGAGGTGCTACCGAGATTGAAGGGCAAGGGTTTCCTTATACGTTTTGCCGATGATTTTATCATGGGGTTCCAGTTAGAATCGGACGCGGAACGACTGATGGAGGTGCTGCCCAAGAGGTTCAACCGATACAAGCTGGAACTACATCCGGAAAAAACCCAATTGATACCATTTGGCAAGCCGTCGCAGGGAGGCAAATCAAGGGGAACCTTTTACTATCTGGGGTTTACCTTTTATTGGGGCAAAAGTCTCAAGGGCAACTGGGTGATAAAGAAACAAACCGCCCGCAAACGGCGAAATCGCTTTATGCGGATGTTGTGGAACTGGTGCAAGGAAAATCGGCATGATCCCATGGAAAAGCAGCATGAGATGCTATGCAGCAAACTTCGGGGGTTTTACCAGTATTTTGGGGTGCGGGGCAATTATAAGGTGCTGGAGGTGGTGTACGAATACGCTGCAAAAGCGTGGAAACGCTGGCTCGGAGAGCGCCACAGGGATGGACGCATTAGTCACGAGAAATTTAAAAGAATGCTCAAGAACTACCCCCTGCCGCTTCCCCGAATAGTTCACAATATCTGAGGACTTGCAGGGCAGCAAAGTTATGCGCCAATCGGGGTGTCGCCTGATTGGTTGACGGCCTGGTAAAAAGGGCTGAAACCGAGGAACCGGATGAGGGAAATCTTCACGTCCGGATCTGTGGGGAGGGCGCCGGGCAACCGGTGCCTTTACCCGGAAATAGACGTCTCGTTCTTGTCCCATATGAGAATGTAAAATAGACGTCTTGTTAGCAACCCAAATAAAGACAAAAAATGCATATTTCAGCCTACAAAATATTTTTGGAGCTAATTTAAGTACGGAATGGATCTAAATACAGTTAGTGTGAGAGTATCCCATAATAATCGTATCTGTCAAAGCGTGTGTTTACATACCATTCCAACAAAACGTGTCAAATCACAGATACTTTACCAGTATCACCGTCCAGAGATGAAACCAGTCGGATGTCAGCCAGCCTTCGTTAACTTTTCCCTTATTGTTAACAAACCGTCCTTTCCTAAAAAAAGGGTGCCTTTGACACGATATGCATTGTTTGACCATTGCCTGGATGACGGAATTGCAGTTGGGCGGCATGCAGGAGCATCCGGTCCCCTTTTTTGCCGTTGCCGTAGAGTGGATCGCCCACGATGGGTGTGCCGAGACCCTTGGGGTGGGAAGCGTGCAGCCTGAGCTGATGGGTCCGGCCGGTGAGCGGGGTAAATTCGATGCGTGTCGTGATCCCGTTTACGCTTAACCGTTTCCATCGGGTGATGCCCAGTTTGCCCTGGATGGGGTCATACACCTGATGGGGGCGGTTGTCGGGATCCAGCCTGAATGCCAGACGGATTTCTCCGGCAGCCGCTTCAACGATCCCCTCGAGCAGAGCGAGATATTTTTTCTCCACCCACCTTCTTTCAAATTGCTGCGAGAGGTTCCTGTGGATGTCGGCGCTTCTGGCAAGGACCATCAGGCCGGAGGTGGCCATGTCGAGGCGGTGGACCGCGGGCTGGTCCATGATGCCGGGAATCAGCCGCTTTACCCGGTTGACCACGCAATCCTGCTTATCGGCGCCGCGGCCGGGGACGGAAAGCAATCCGGAGGGTTTGTCGACGATGACCAGATCCGTATCCTGATAAACAATGTCAAGGCTCAAGTGGCTGTTCCTTTATGCGCCGTTTAACCCGCAAAGCATGAAGCCCAGTATGGGTGCGCATTTTTCCCGGCAGGGCGGATAGAAGTTCCCGTGAACCCTGTCGCCCTGCCTGTTTTGCCGGCCGTAATAGAACTCCGCCAGCCCCAGCGGCCGAAGGTCGTTGCGCGCCGCGAAATTCAGCAACTTCGGCCCGCAGCAATCGGCGGTGCCGTTGGGTATGCCGTTGCCGCCGGCATAGACGTCCGCAAGCAGACGGCATTGGGATCGGAAATTGTGGAGTGTATAAAGCCGGTGAAGCGCTTTCATCAAATCGCTGGAGCGCTTTTTCCGCTTTCGGACCAGTTCCGTTCTCCGCGGGTTTGTCTTTTCCATGGTGTCGATGCGTTCGCCCATGATTTTGATCGCTTTTTCGGTATCGTCGTTCACCCTGTGCCACTGCTTCAGATCAAACAGCGGGGGTGCCCAGCCTTCAATTTCCCATTCACCGTTATATTGGCCTGAAAATGCCTTTACGGTCATCACGGATCTGTCGGCCCGCCGGCACACCATAATGCCGAACATTTTGCCTCTGGCCGCGCCAAACAGCGGTTCGGTGGAAAACCGGGGATCGGCTTGCGCGGGCGGCACATGAAAATCGAGCCGCTTTTCCCGGTCCAGCCGCCGGATCAGACCGAGGGCCGCGGTTTTCGCGCTTTCCGCGGGGAGCGTATGGCTGGTTTGGCACCGGGTGCAAAAACCGGAACATGGGGGTAAACATTGAGTCATGTCGGACGGCCGGAATTCCTGTTATTTTCGTTTCTGTCGCGTTGCAAACGGACCATGGTCGTGACTATATGGAATCGCCGGAGGAAAAAGTCAATGTGCCGGTATGGAAGGAAAGATTACAAGGCCCGGTATCATGAATTTCGGCGGCAATTCGGGGATTCCTTCAGGGCATTGACTTTATGGCCATTTTCCGCTTTATTGGATTTGTTTATTGAATAGTCAAACCGGGTCCTGGCGGTCAGGTCACAGACAGAGGCGAAAGATCAGTTGTCAAGTTGTCAGTAGCGAGTTTCGAGTGACGCGTTGAGGAATTCTGCCATTTATATGATCAGGCCCTCGCGCAGCGCGAACCACAACTGGAAACGCACCACTTACATCTCGAAACTACCTTCGCATCGGATGACCATGGGGCCCTTTTAGGGACAGCCCGAAGCCGGGCCCTTCCTGTTTCGGTTTCTACATGGTTTTTGGGTGAACTTGGCGAACAGCGGTTTGAGAGGCACCACCATGGGAAATTCCTCAGTCAGCGGCGTGCCGGCGACCCCCGGGAACGGGAGCTTATGCCGATAATTTATCCAATCGGGGGCGGCAAGGGCGGGGTCGGCAAAAGCTTTATTTCCGCCAGCCTGGGGGCTTTGATCGCCAAACGCGGCAAGACGGTCGCCCTGATCGATCTTGACCTGGGGGCATCCAACCTGCACACTTTTCTGGGGATGCCGGCGCCCACGGTCGGCCTGGACCGTTTTTTGGATAAATCGGCGCCGGATCTGGAAAATGCGGCGGTCCCGGCCCGCATCACCAATCTTTTCATCATCAGTTCCTGCAACTGCTCCATGGAAATTGCCAACCTGTTTTACGCCCAGAAAATCAAGTTGATCAATGCCATCCAGAAGCTGCCCTTTGATTATGTGCTCATCGATCTGGGCGCCGGGACCAATTTCAACACCCTTGATTTTTTCCTGACTTCCAGCAAGGGGGTCTTTGTGTGCACTCCCGAGCCCACTTCCATTGAAAATACTTTCCGGTTCATCAAAGCGGCCTATCTGAGAAAATTAAAACGGCTTATCAAGCAGCACGATTTCAATGCGCAGGTCAAAACTGCGGTTCTGGGTTCGGATTCCAGTGTGCTCAGGGCCCAGGAGATTTTTGAAACCGTCGTCAAATACGATCCTGACAAAGAGTCCTTTTTGAAAGAGCGCATTGGCCGCTTTGAATTCAAATTGATCCTGAATCAGTTTCGTAAAAGTGCGGATGCCGAATTGGGCGAAAAAATAACCACCGTGTGTAACCGCCATTTTTATTCCCCGTTCGAATTTTGGGGGCGGGTCGATTTCGACGAGCGTGTCATTGATTCAATCTACGCACGAAAATTGTACATTGAAAACTACCCGGACACCACCACGGCATTGAAACTCAGACAAATTGCCGAGTTGCTGACCGAGCGCCAGCTATCTCCGGCTTCAGCGCAGCAGGTGTTATGAAAACATTCGAAAATGAAAATTATTACCAGGTTTTGCAGGTTCCTCCCGATGCGCGTACCGATGAGATCAAGCATGCCTACCGGGAGGCGCTGGCCATGTACGAAGAAGAAAGCATCGCCACCTATTCGCTTTTTTCCGAAGATCAGCGGGAGGCCTTGCTGCAGGCCATTGAAACAGCTTTCGATACCCTGGTCGATGCGGACAAGAGAGCCGCCTACAACCATATGCTCATCGACAGCGGCCAGGTGGATGTGGCCCTGTTTTCCGGGCAGGTCCACAGAAAGACGGCCGTTTTAACAGACACGCCGATTCTGTCGCAGGAGAAAAGCCTGAACCAATGGGTCCAGAAACGTGCCGGCTCACCTGAGATCAGGCAAATCAGCGACGCCATTGCCTCTGCAGAGCTGCTTTCCGGCCAGGCGCTGAAGCAGCTCAGGCAGGCTTACGGCATCGAAATCCGGGAAATCAATGCCATTACCAAAATCAGCAGCGGCATCCTGAAAATGATCGAGGCCGACCAGTTCGAACACCTACCGGCTGAAATCTATTTGAAGCAGTTTTTGAAATCCTATGCTGAAATTCTGCACATCGACCCTGCACACGTGGTTGACAGCTACCTGAAATCGATGGCCCGGGGCAAGTCCGACACCGGGACGTTCTGACCGTTTGTTCAAACAATCTCGGATCCAGCCTCTTCCGGCTCCGGTTCTTCCTTTTTTTTGTGGGACTCCTGGTAGGTGGCAATGCTGTTCAATGCCTTGACGGATGCCATTTCCAGGCTATCGACGATCTGTCCGGTGGTAGAGATCAGCTTGGCGTGCATCAGCAGCATGGGAATGGCAGCCATCAGGCCGAAGGCCGTGGTGTTCATGGCCACGGAAATGGAGGCGGACAACAAGTCGGCCTTTTCGGCGGGGTTGGCGGCAGCCACTGCGGTAAAGGCTTCGATGAGCCCCATGATGGTGCCCAGCAGCCCGAGCAGCGTGGCGATATTGGAGAGCAGGGCCACGTAAGGGGTGCGTTTTTTCAAGGCGGGGAATAATCTCCATCATGGCCCTCTTCCATGGCGATCTCGACATCTTCACGGCGCCGGGCGCCGCTGTGGCGGGCCAGGCCCATGCCCAACATCTGCGAGATGGTGGA
>CAXXYD010000003.1:0-10495 GCA_963675565.2 Desulfosarcinaceae bacterium | reverse complement strand
AGCTTGAACAGCAATTTTGGTTAACTGATATTGTAGAAACAAAATGATGGATATTTAATGGTAAGATCTGTTTTTATTGAAACATTGCCATTTCGCCTTTCTTATTTGAGACATTTTTTTGGCAGACAGACCTATAATGATAGCAGTTTCGTTTATTCTGAATCCGGAATTGAATCATATATTACCTTCGAAAGTACCGAGAACGCCACATTCTCAAAAGCCTTGTCGTCCATGTAACGGGTTACAATCTTATCGTTTTCGCTCATGCGCTGAATCATCAAATCCTCGAGCAGCTTTCGTAATCCCAGCTGGAATTTATCGAATGGGTTTGCCTGACGCAGTTGGACCACTTGGGGGTTGCTGGTGGTTTTCTCTTTGATCTGTTCGAAAAACAGGCGATCCGCTTCCGTAAAATTGGTTCCAAACCTTTCGTTGAGCAGTTCGATGGCGCCTGAAAAAACCCGCTGTAGCCGGTAATAATGCAGGCTGACGTCATCGCCCAGGTTCACAGAGTTTTGCTCCGTGCTGGACGGAAGATTAGGCAGAAGCGAGCGTCCGTAGCTGTACAGCATTTCAAGGTCCGGATCTGCATATGGCATGATCTGGCTTAAAAATGAATATACCCTGACGTAGCCGGCCAGCTTGTCCCGAAAATCATCTCGCAGTTCATCGGATGCGAGCGCTTTGAAACGGTCCACGGCAGGCTGAAGGTGGTTATGGATCCGGGCATGATCGGCAGCAGTCTGTTTTGCCGGGGGCCGATAAAAGACATGGGCAAACGCCTCCACCTCGCTCCAGTGATAGACCTGAAGGGAATCCAGCTCAAATTTCAGTTTATCAAGCTGCGAGGGATCTGAAACCTCCTGCAGGCTGGTGGCATCGTAATAGGGTTTGAAGGCGTCGAAGTATTTCACGGCCTGAAGACGGGAAGCGGTCACCACCATGGCCTTGGCCCGTCCGTCCAGGTGGTGTTTCACATGGCGCCGGAAATGCTCCACGATGACTTCAATCTTTTGTTCGATATTGGTGGGGTGCAGGACCAGAAATTTGGCCAGGGCACGGGCCGCTTTCTTTTTGGGCAGGTCGGGGTCGTCCTCGATTTTCTTGACCAGTTTGAAATAGGTTTTGTAGGTCGTGTAGTTTTTGACAACGTCGAGGATATAACGCTCCTCGATCGCCTGGCGCATGCTGTAGAGGTGAAAGGCTTCCGGCTTCCCGCTGTTGCCGATACGGCCGAACAGCTCCAGGGTTTTGCCCTTGGGGGTCGCGGTAAAGGCAAAAAAGCTGATGTTGGGCTGGGGGCCGCGGGACTGCACGACCCGGTTGAAGTTATCTTCCCAGTCAGGTTCTTCATCACCATTTTCAGGCGCGGCACCGGCACCCAGGATGGCTTTCAGTTCCTTGGCGGTTTCCCCGCTCTGGCCGGAGTGGGCCTCATCGGCGATTACCGCATAGCGGCGTTTGGCAATTTCCGCCTCCCAGGCGCCGGCCTGGGCGCGTTCCTCCTTGGTTGGCGCATCCACGTTCTCCGCACCAGCCGCCCGCAGTAGCCCGCGCAACACAAAAGGAAATTTCTGCAAGGTGGTCACCACGATCTTGGTGCCATCCATGAGCGCGTCGGCCAGCTGCTTGGAATCCTGGTCGATGGCCTTGACCACGCCCTGGGCATGTTCTATCTGATAGATGGCATCCTGCATGTGACGGTCCAGCACCTGACGGTCGGTGATCACGATCACGCAGTCGTAAACCTTCTGGTCCTGTTGTGTATGCAGGCTGGCCAGGCGATGGGACAGCCAGGAAATGCTGTTGGTTTTGCCACTGCCTGCGGAATGCTGGATCAGAAAATTACTGCCGGGTCCCTCCTGGCGTGCGCCGGCCCTCGATGCAGGTAGTCATGTACACCTGATCCGGGTCCACGGCAAAATGCACCAGGGCTCTTTTCTTGAACTCGAACAACGGTGCGCGGGGATCGCGATCGTGTTGGTACTGGTGGATCGCGTTGCGCCAGGTCTGTCCTGTGCCGGGGTTTTTCAACTCACAGGTGGCCACCGGCAGGCCGTTAAGGGAAAAGACCAGGTCCATGGTGCTCTGGTCACCGGGATGGCAGGGGACCTGGCGGGTAACACTCAGTCCATTGCACCCATAGCGGGCCAGCATTTCGGGATTGAGGCCATGGGCCGGCTTGAAGAAGGCCATCCGAAAAATCTTGCCGTAAAACTTGAACCCGTGCCGAAACACATTCAGTGAGCCTTTGATGGCCAGCTCCCTGACCAGCATAGTTTCGAGCTGATCGGCGTGAAGGGTCCGCATGTCGGCCCACAGCTCGGGCTGGGTGTCGGCGATAAACGCCGTTACCTGATCCGGAAACAAGGCCAGTTCCTTGTCCCATGCCGATGCGCTGCCCAGCTGCCAACCCTTGGCCGCCAGCATTTGCATGACATAGGTCTCAAAGGCTTTTTCGGTGGTTTGGGCCATGGCTCTTCCTTTACTTAGCTTTTATCTAAGTTAAGGTTAATGCGTTTTCTTTAACTTGGCTGTTTGCCGTATAGGCCTGATCGGTTCGGTTGGGTTTGTCGGGAAACCTCAATCGCAACAGGCCATGGGTAACCATGGGCGTCAGGAATCGGGAGCGGAGGCTGTCCGGATGACGCTGCAGCAAATCCGCCAGCTGTCTACGTGACAACCAGCGGCCTTTGCAAAGGGTCAAGATCAGTTGCTCCATGGCCTTGGTCTTCATCCGGCGATTTTCCCTTGCAGGCGCCGCCAATTTTAGTAGGTCGTCCAGGCTATCGGAATCCTCCTCCTTATGTATGGAGTGAGGGTCGCTGTGTATGGAGTCATGCCCCTTATGTACGGAGTAAAATTTTTTATGTACGGAGTGAAAGTCCTTATGTATGGAGTCGATTCCTCCTGAAAGGTCGGGCAAACGATAACGGCTCCAGCGCCCTTGTCCTTCCTGGATCAGCGCTCCCTTGGATACCAGACCTTGCAGCAGATGGGTCATATCCGCCGCATGCGCACCACAGATCTGACGCATGCGGGCGTTGTCCACGGCACCTTCCAGATCAGCGGTTACCAGGGCCTGCACTTCGTGGGTATCGAATCGACGGTACCGATTACCAAACAATTCCTGCAGGCGCTGAATGGACTCATCTGGAATCAGACTGACCATCGGGAGCCGCCAAACCACTCGATCCGGTTGCACCTGCTCACGCACCATGGGAGATCGCCAATGTTGCGATTCCCAACCCCGCCGTATCTTGTCCACACCAGACCCTGCCTTTTCCGCCGTACCAATCAACATGAACATGGTCTGCAATGATTTATTCCGGCATTCGCTGATATTGCCACGCAACAATTGGTCAAAAGAGATCAACAGCGTGCCCGGGTTGGAAAACTCGAACGCGTCTTGGTATTTTTCAACCACAATGCCGCCTTGACCATTATAGTCGGCGTGGATTAAGGCATTGACCAACGCCTCACGGATGGCCTCATGGACATCGGCTTCCCCTTTGCGAAACAGATCGGCATCCAGTTGAAAGGGCAGCTTAAGATCTGCTGCCACGCGTTGGGCCACACGCAAATAAAACTGGAATAAATTGGGGTTCCAGGTGCCGTCCATGGTCAAGCGATCGGTCCAGCGCACCGCAGGATCCTGGGATAGCTTTTCACGGTAATCCACATGATAACCGGGCATGCCTTCCCGAAGCGTTTCATCCCGGCCGAACATTAGCAGCCCTGCCACGGTCAAGCCCTCTTCACCGCTTTGGCGGTCCCGCCGCCATCCGCCCAACTTAGTCAGTAACCCTTTGTCGTCCTCGCTTAGCCAGGGATGGGTGGGCTTGTGGGAGGCAAGACGCTGACGATACTGATGCAGGCTGGGAAGGTCTATATCCTCCAGGCCGAAATGGGCAAGGATTCTGCTGTCCGCGGGCGACTCCGAGCGATCCGAAAGCATGCGCCCCACCTCCTGCTCGGTGCAGCGGCAATCGCCCTCATAATTTCGGCGATAAGTGCCGGTAAGGGGATTTTGGCCGAGAAACACCGGCCGCTGATATCGCGTGGCCCGGGGAATCCGGATGGCGATAATCGTTTCTGAAGCGTGCGGCACCTCAGCCAAATCGGCATCATTCAGCAGATTGATGTTGGTTTTGCCCCGGTTGTTGATGGTATCCCAGAAGGCTTTTTTAAGCTTGCGCGGGTCACTAACCCCGGTGACCCTGCCGTCGTCCTCCACACCCAAAAGGATCACCCCGCCATGGCTATTGGCCATTGCACTGTAAGTCTCCCACAGGCTGCCCGGTAAGCCGCCCCGGGCCGACTTGAACTCCAGGTCGTCGCCTTCATCCCATTTCAAACGAACAAGGATGTCCAGCGGATTGATCGGTTGTACCTCATTCATCGGGATGCCTCCCAACTCATGCGGCCTCCTTTTTGGAAACCCAATCGCGCACATCGATTTTGCCCGTCACCGCGGCGGTGATCAATGCGGTGCGGTATTCCTGCAACCGTTCGATGGCGGTCTGGATTTTTTTGATGAGTCTATCGATCTTAGCGGTTTCTCGGTCGAGGTAGGTGGCGATGACCTGTTGTTCTCTATAATCAGGCACTATAATTTTGAAGCGGCATATTATTTCAATAGTGAATCTTGTCATTGCTCCGCCGACCAAGCTATTTAAAACAAAACCTTTGAAATTTTTAGAATTTAATTAATATGATAAATATCGCGGTTCAAGAATGGATGTTTTGGGTCTAATCAGAGCTACGCTTGATAACATTGAAAATTCTTCATCAAGATTGTTGACTGTCGCAATTCCTGCAGTAGCACCATCTTTGATGTAAAGCACATCTCCTTTTTTCACAGGGCATCGACTATATATAGATTTATGATCTTCCACAGTCACAAAAGTGATATTTGTATTATCTATTCCATGTTCTTTAATATTTTTTGCTGTAACATACATATAATCGCCAGATGATTCACTTTTAGGGCTGAAGTGAGTACCATCACAAATCTTCGAACAAATGTGATTTAATTTCCAGTAATCCCATTCGGTTGGAATTTCCTCTATCCATTCAATCCCCGAATCCTTAAACCGCGTATGTGGTTCCAGGCCAAATTCCCGGACCACATCGGCCGGCAGACCGCGGGTGACGGTCTGGGAGATGAGGGCGGTGCGTTTTTCCTTGAGCAGTTCGATCAGGGCCTGCTTTTTGGCGATAAGGGTGTCGAGTTGGCTGGTTTCGTGGTCGAGGAAGTTGGCAATGGTGGTTTGTTCCGAAATTCGCGGTACTAGAATCAGGAAATTTTTACAAAATTCTGGAGGTATCCGTTTTTGCCCACCAGCTCCGTACATTTCGGATTCACCCAATTTCCTAAACCCATGAGTAATCGTCAAATAGAATAAAAATCTATTATTGAGATGTAGTAAAACTCGAAGCACATGGAGCTCGGTCGTTCCATATGCAACCTGACTAACCAACCCTTCAGCAAGTGAACCTTTTCCATTTTCAAAGCAAGGTGTGATTTTAGCAACAACAATATCACCATCTTGAAACTCGGTATAACCACCACTGATTTCGCCCCTTATACGAGCCTGATCTAATCTTAATCCCCCATACTCGCAAACAGCATCCATTGGAACGAAAGAAACTTCATCATCCTTACCAAGCGCTCTTAACATGGGCGAGGAAGGGTTAACCATAATTGCGAATCTGCTTCGTTGGACTTTCCAACTTTTTGGGACTTCACCCAACCAATCCACTCCACTGTCTTTATATTGGGGATACCTCTTCCGCTTCATGCCGTTACCGCCTTCAATAGACCAATAATCTCGCCTTCCAGGACTTTGATTTCCGCTGCAATGGCCTCCAACGAACGCGGCGGTTCATAACGATAAAAATGCCGGTTCAACGGGATCTCATAGCCCACCTTGGTTTTGCCGTGGTCGATCCAGGCATCGGGCACGTGGGGTAGCACCTCGCGTTCGAAATAGGCCTCGATTTTTTCTTTCAGGGGCACGTTCTCGGTGTCGCGCAGGTCGGTGTCCGGTTCCGGATTGCCTTTGCTGTCCCGGCAGATTTCAGCGGTTTCGTCACGTTCGCTTAAGGCGGACAGGATCGCCTTGCGTTCGGGGGCGGAGAGGCGCACCCCGCAGTTGCGGCTTATCTTATGCAGGGCTTTCAGGAATTTCTCACGGTCGGTGAATAGCGTGTCACCATTGATCTCGACGAAGTCGGCCAGCATGTCGCGGATGGTTTGCTGGCGGGCCAGGCCGGACGCGACCTCCTTTTGACGGACGGCTTCCTTTTTCTTTTTGCTGGTCGCCAGGTTCTTGAAAGCGGTCTGCTCCTCCAGGCGGGCGATGCTTTCGGCCGATGCCTGAAAGTTGAGGCGCAGGGGGCGCTCCACGGTGATCTTGTGGTAACCGAAATCCTCGTTGTCGAAAACCTTGCTGACAACCAGTTCCTTTTGCTTACCATTGAGTTGCAAGCGGCGGGTGTCGCCATCGGTGAAATCGGCATGGATGCGGGTGATCTCGGCGATGTGGTCCGGGTCCTTGGCCTTCTCGCCCGGGTCGCCGATGCGGCGGCGCTTGTTGCCCAGGGATTTTTCCATTTGTACCCAAAAATTGCGGGCGTCGATGAGCTGGATTTTACCTTTGCGGCGGGGCTCCTTGCGGTTGGTGACAATCCATACATAGGTGGCGATGCCGGTGTTGTAAAAGAGCTGTTCCGGCAGAGCCACGATGGCCTCCAGCCAGTCGTTCTCGATGATCCAACGGCCGAATCTCGCTTTCGCCGCTGCCCGCGTCGCCGGTGAACAGCGGGGAGCCGTTGAACACGATACCGATGCGGCTGCCGCCCTCCTCGGGGGCACGCATCTTCGAGATCATGTGCTGAAGAAACAGGAATGCGCCGTCGTTGATGCGCGGGGTACCGGCGCCGAACCGGCCGGCATAGCCCAGGGTGTCGGCTTCCTGCTTGATATGGCGTTGTTGCTGTTTCCATTCCACGCCAAAAGGCGGATTGGCCAGCATATAATCAAAGGTCCATTTGTGCTCTTCAGTGTCACGATCGAACCCGTCTTGGGTAAAGGTATCGGCCAGCACAATATTGTCCGCATCCTCGCCTTTGATCAGCATGTCGGATTTGCACACGGCCCAGGCTTCGTCGTTCCAGTCCTGGCCGAACAGCTTGGGGTGGGCATCGCGATTGAGCTGGCGGATGTAATTTTCGGATACGGAGAGCATGCCGCCGGTACCATATGCCGTATCATAAATGGTCTTGACCACATGGCTGCAGGCCAAGTCCTCCTCGGGGGCCAGCAGCAGGTTGACCATCAGCTTGATCACCTCCCGGGGGGTGAAGTGCTCTCCGGCTTCCTCGTTGGCCTGTTCCGCCCCGATCCGGATCAGCTCCTCGAACACATAGCCCATCTGGGTGTTGTCGATCTGCCCGATCTGATCCAGCCCGGGATCACAGAACGCCTTGATCACCTCGAACAGAATATTCTTTTGCGCCATGCGGCTGATCTGCTGATCAAAGGCGAATCGCTCCATGATGGCGCGCACATTGGGCGAAAAGGCGTTGATATAACTATTGAGGTTGGGGGCCAGGTTGTTCGGATCATCCAGCAGCGAGTGTTCGCCCTCCTTGATAAACTGCATTTTGGACAGATTATAAAACCGGTGGCCGCTGCTCCCTTCCAGCAGGCGCCGGACCACGGTGTCGGGCTTGGTCTTGATTCCCTGGTATTTTTTCAGCACCGCCTTTTTTGTGGGTGCGAGCAGCGCATCAAACCGGCGCAACACGGTCAGGGGCAGGATGACCTTGCGGTATTCGTTACGTTTGTATGGACCACGAAGCAGGTTACAGATATTCCAAATGAAGTTTGCCAATTGAGAGTGGGTCTCTGGGGACATGCCAACACTTTCTATTCGTATTCAATATGTTCGTTTTCAGGTTGCAGATGGGCAGGTTGTTGGCATATGTACCATTATAGGGCGCTCTCGTCATCCACCAAATGGTAATAAGGCCAATCATCGTAAATATCATCCAATTCATGTATGGGTTCAGGGTAAAAATTAGGTGAGCCTATTCGATAATATCCAATCGAGAAGAACTGGGGATTCTTCCTTGCACATAAACAGGGGAGAGATAGGGGAGAAATTAATATCAGTATTAAAAAAGGGGCTAACCGGTATCGGCCAGCCCCTTGATTTCATATTGGCTGAGGGACAAGGATTCGAACCTTGATTGACGGAGTCAGAGTCCGCTGTCCTACCATTAGACGATCCCCCAGCAACTGAGTGCTGCTCGTTTACACAAAAGCGTTACCGGAGTCAAGTTTTAATTGACGGGACATGCGTCAGTCTGCCGCCGATTCGATGAATTCAACGGCTGCCAAAAGGCGCGATTTGATGCGCTTTTTCCCCAGCACGGTGATCATTTCAAAAATGCCGGGGCTGACGGTGGTGCCGGTCAGGGCCACGCGCACCGGTTGGGCGATTTTGCCGAAACCGAGGCCCGTTTGCTCCATGATGCGTTTAAAAACCGTCTCCTGTTGGCTTTCAGATAGATCGTCGAGGGCCTCCAGCTGTTCCGCCAAAGCGGTCAGGACCGGGACGATTTCCGGTTTGAGAAATTTTTTGGCCGCTTTTTCGTCGTACGGTCGAACATCCTCACGGTAATAGAAATGCGCACTGTCGGCCATTTCCACCAGCGTCTTGCTGCGCTGATGCAAGGTTTCGATGACGCCGGTCAGGTACGCATCATCGGCCGCATCATATCCCTTGGCCTGCAGGAAAGGCAGGACCCGCGGGGCCAACTCGGCCACGGATGCAGCCCGGATGTGATCGGCGTTCAGCGCGGTCAGTTTGTCCATATCGAATACGCTAGCCGACTTTCCGATATTCTCCAGATTAAATTTCTCCACGAGTTCCTGGCGGGAAAAAAACTCCTGATCGCCATGGGACCACCCCAGCCGAACCAGGTAATTGATAAATGCATCGGGCAGAAAGCCCATATCGCGATAAGCCGTCACCGACATGGCCCCATGACGTTTGCTAAGCCTGGTTTTGTCTTTGCCCAATACCATTGGCACATGGGCAAACACCGGCAGGGGGGCTTTCAGCGCCTTGTAAAGCAAAATCTGTTTGGGCGTGTTCATCACATGATCATCGCCACGGATAACCGTGTTGATGCCCATGGTGATATCATCCACGACCACGACAAAATTATAGGTGGGGGTCCCGTCGCTGCGGCAGATCACGAAATCATCCTGTTCGCTGTTTTGGAAGACGATATTGCCTTTTATCGCATCCGCCACCACCGTGGTGCCGGATAAAGGCGACTTGAAGCGAATCACGGCATTTTCCGATTTGGGCAGTCCCCGGTTCCGGCAGTGGCCGTCGTATTTGGGTTTGCCCCCCTCGGCCTTGGCTTTCTGGCGCATGGCCTCCACGTCCTCGGGGGTGCAGGTGCAGTAGTAGGCATCGCCCGAGTCCAGCAATTTCTGCAGGTACTCCTGGTACAGATCAAAACGTTGAGTCTGAAAAAAGGGTCCCGCATCCCAATCGAGTTCCAGCCACTGCATCGCCTCGAAAATGGCATCCACCGATTCCTGGGTGGAACGGACGCTATCGGTGTCCTCGATGCGTAAGACAAACTTACCTTTTTTATTCCTAGCATACAACCAGTTAAACAACGCCGTCCGTGCACCGCCCACATGCAGGTAACCCGTTGGGCTTGGTGGAAATCGAGTGATAATGGGATTCATGCTGATTCACCTTCTTGATAAGTTAAATGGATTGAAAACTACACACCTAGTAAAAAACTAAGATATTTGTCAGTATTACCGGCTCCGGGATATCATCCATCGGTGTCCTTGAATCGCCATCTGCAATCATTACCGACTAGATGCGAATCCAATAGGGACATCAACCGATATTCATGTTAACATATTGTAATTCATTACGATGATTATCACCTTCCTCATCACCGGCCGCTTGCCGGCCACTCAATATCACATCACCACAGGGGGAACAAGGGGACACCGGAAAAGATTTTCAGGAAAACCCTTGACATTCCTCGGCATTTTAATTACTAGAGGCGGACTGTTTTTGAAACCCTGCTGATTCTGGACATTTATTAATAGTTTCAATATATTAGGAGATCACTAATGGCTGTACCGAAGCATAAGACATCCAAGTCAAAACGCGACAAGCGACGCACTCACAAGAAAATTGATGCCCCCCAGGTAAGCGTTTGCCCGGAATGCGGTGAAGCCAAGCTTCCCCACCACGCTTGCCCCGAATGTGGTGAATACAATGGGAAAAGCGTTATCGCCAAAGACGAGGATTGATGACCAGCCAGAGGGCCGTGGAAAAAATGTGTTATCCTCGCGCGCTTAATTAAAACGCGTCTTTTTGCGTTGTGGCAGGCCGCGACCATTCCAAATACGCTTCGCTTACCGCGACTCGAATACGCGCCC
>CAXXYD010000002.1:0-1264697 GCA_963675565.2 Desulfosarcinaceae bacterium | reverse complement strand
CAGACGGGTGATCTGCCGGCGGGCTCGTTCGTACACGTCGGGCGCCACGGCCAGGGTGAGGATCCGTTCCAGCCGTTCGATGGTGGTGTCGGGATTTTCCACCACGGCCTGTTTTTCCACGTCCGAGAGCTGGCTGCGCGCGAGCTCCTCGATCAGCATACCCGACTCCAGGCGGGCCAGGCTGAACGGGTAGGCGTTTCTGAGCGAGTGGTAGTTCTGGATGGCCTGCAGGAACCGACCCTGGGCGATCAGGCCTGTATTCTGACGCTGGATGGTGTGCAGCTTGGAATGGGCCAGCACCTCGTAGGCCAGGGCATAGACGATGACGCCCGCGCCCAGGCACCAGGCCACGAGCTGACGCTGGCGTTTGCGCCGGTCCCGACGCAGGGCGTGCTCTCCGCTCTCCATCTGTCCGATGAGACGTTTGGCCTCGGCGTGGTCGGGCTGGATTTTGAGAATTTCCTTGAGCACGGTCTTGGCCTGGTCCAGGTCGCTGTGCTTGAGTGCGGCGGTGACCACGGTCCGGAGGATCTTGACCGCTTCGCGGGCGTTGCCCAGGTTGCGTTCGCAGTGTGCCAGGGCCACCAGCAGGCTGGTGTCGTCGGGCGCCAGGCTGGTGAGGCGAATGTACGTGGACCGGGCCTTGTCCGCCAGGCCGATGCCGGTGTAGAGCTCGGCCAGATCCAGGCCGCACCGCAAGGCCTCCTCGGTCTCGTGACGTTCGAGCAGCACCTCGAGCAGGCGTTCGCGAATGCCGGGATCGGTGGGGGCCACGTGCACGGCCCGGGCCAGAACGTGGCGGGCATCGTCTTCCTGACCCAGGGCCTGGAAGGCGCGGGCCGCCAGGTTGTAGGCCTGGGCCGCATCCTCGGCACGTCCGGCTTTTTCGTGCAATTCGCCCAGGTGGAGGTGCAGGGTGGGCTCGTTGCGTTCGTGTTCCAGCGCGGCCGTGAGCACGCGGACTGCGCGGTCGTCTTCGCCGGCCTGCCCCAGATGTTCAGCCAGTTTGATGCGTTCTTCCAGGGTGAGAGGCCGGATCCACCGGTCGCGGAGCAGATCGGAAACGGCCTTGCACACCGCGAACCGGCCCTCGGCGCGGGTCTCGATGATGGCTTGCAGGTCGGTCCGGCCGTCCAGGGCGGCCAGCACCTCGCACGTCAGCTCGTTCTCCGGGGGGCCCTCTTCCTCGAGCCCGGCCACGGGTACGAACACCTCGTCCAGCGAGCGGATCTGGCGGTGGATGCGGGCCCACTCGTCCGTGCGCCGGGCGGCTTCCATGAGGATCGGCTCGACCTCGATACCCAGGGCGGGCTTCCTCCTGCTCCGGAGGAAACGTGTCGGCCGGGGGTTCGCCCTCGTTGAACTCGAAGCGGCTCTCGGTCCAAGCAAAGACCTCGAAGACCGGTTCCAGGATCTGTTCCCGGATGGCCTTGCGAAATGCCTGTCCCTCGGGCCCCTCGTCCTTGAGCCGGGCTCTGATGCTCCGGCGACCCGGCTTTTTGCGGGCCCCACCGCCGGTCCGGCGGGCAGGATCGTCGGACGGTGAAACCGGACCGGTTTCGGTCAAGGACGCGGCCATGCTCACCTTGCCCTCCACGAAGTAGACGTGGAGGTTTCTTCGCTCGGTGGCGATGTGCAATGTTCCGGAAAGCCGGTTGGTGGTAATATTGTGGAAGACGTCGTTGAGCCCGATGTCCCCCAGATCCCCAGCGAAACCCAAGGTTCACTCCCCTGCTCTGTGCGGTACGCCATGTCACCTTGTCTGCTTTTCTTTATCGGAAAAGGGCCCGCCGGACCCACGGAATTGTCTTCCGGTCGCCCCAACTGATTGACGGCGAGGGACTTGAAGGTCAGTATGGCGCCCGGTGCAGGCGTTTGGCCCCGGGCAAGGAGCCCGTGACCCGGTGTCGGGTGGCGTCAGGCCGGGGGCCGCACGTCCGTCCATGGCGGTGGTCCGCACCGGTTTTCGTGGCCGGCGGGCACGACCGGCTCAAATGGGTTGAACAACCGTTCGACTGTCCATTATCCTTAGCCCGCTGGAAGGACCCGGAGGAAAACTACATGAGCAAAAAAGACGCCATCGAAACCCTGAAGACCGTCGGCCAGAACGCGCGGCTCTACTGCTGCATGCCCGTGATCGACGGGGTTACCCCCATCGGGCTCATGGAGTCGCCGTGCGGCGAGCCCGTGGAGACAGGCGAGGAGTTCCCTCGCCGGCACGGCATTTTCCGCCTGAACGAGGTGGGTATCTCGCCGCTGGATCACGACTGCCTGTACGGGGACGGCATCTTCGAGGGCATCCTCATCTATCGCCGTCAGGTTTTTCTCTTCCGGGAGCACATGGAGCGGCTGGGCCGTTCGCTCCAGCGCACGTACATCGAGCTACCCTACAGCCTTTCCGAACTCACCTGGCAGGTGATGCGCACCATCCAGGAAATCGGTTTTGGCGAGAAGCAGACCGGATACATCCGGCTGGTGGTCACCCGGGGCATGGGCGACCTGGGCATCAATCCCAAGAAGTGCGTGGGCAGCACCATCTACTGCATTGTTTCTACCATCAAGCTCTACCCGGCCGAGGCGTACGAGCGCGGCATCCAGCTCGGGCTCACCAAGTCGATCCGGCGGCCGGATCGGACCACCATCGATCCCACAGTGAAGAGCCTGAACTACCTGAACAACGTGATGGCGCTGATCGAGGGCACCCAGGGCACCGACCTCATGGAATCCCTCATGCTCACCAAGTCCGGTTTCGTGGCCGAGGCCACGGTGGACAACATCTTTGTCATTCACCGCGCCGACGGCTGGGAGCAGGATCCGAGCCGGGTGGTGATCCGCACGCCGTCCGACGACTACTGCCTGAACGGCATCACCCGTGCCACCATCATGAACCTCGCGCGGGACAAGGGCTACCAGGTGGTCGTGGATCGCCAGATCATGCCCATCGAGATGGTCGGACCCAACCGCGAGGTGTTCATGACCGGAACCGGCGCGGGCGTCATGCCCATCACCCACCTGCACGGCGTGTCCGTGGGCGAGGGCAAACCCGGCCCCGTGACCCGGGATCTGGTCCAGGCCTACATGGCGCGCATGCGCGATCCGGCGTGCGGGCTCTCCATCGACGCCGGTCGGGACGAAACCTTCCGTTACATGGAAGGCTGATCTCACCGTGAACGGGCGGGCGATTGTACGGGCGACGGTCGTGCTGGCGGCGGTCGTGCTGAGCACGGCGGCCGGCGCCGCGGCCCAGTGCATCATCGATCCGTTCACCTACCCCGCGTCCACCACCATCCCGGGCTGGTCCACGGAGTTCGGCGGGGACTGGGCGGCCACGGGCACGGCCGCCCGGAGCGATATCCAGACGGGTTGGCAGTTCCTGGTGCGGGATGGCATCCGGGATCGCGATTGCGTGGTGGAAGCGCTGGTCCGGTACGATCCGGTCCACCTGCAGTTTGCGGGCGTGATCGCGCGCACCACCATCGAGAGCGGCATCCTGAAGGCCTACATGGTCAAGACGCAGGACAACAACCGATCGGGGTCCGGCGCCTTCAACACGGGCTACGTCTACTACTACGAATCGCCGCTGGTCATGAACCGTCTCACGTACGGGGGTTTCGCTGCGGCAAGCACCCTGGTGCGCACCCGCCTGCTGGTGATGGACGAACCGCCGGCCACGGTCCGGGTCATGGCCTTCTGGGATACCAACCTGGACGGGGAGTGGGACCTCCGGCTGGCCGTGATCGGGAGCGCGCGCTACGGCGAGACCGATGCCGTGGGGCTCTGTGGATTCTCGCAGTGCCTGCTGGACGAATGGAAATACTGGAACGCCTGCCTCTACGCCGGGAACGCCAATCCCCGGCCCGGCGAGACCCTGGAACTGGTGGCCCGGAGCCAGCCGGACCGGGTTTATTTTGCGGCTTCCAGCCTGTTCAATACGGGCTTTCCCTGGCAGGGCAAGACCATCCCCCTCTACCCGGATCCCCTGTTCGTGCTGTCGCGGTTCAGCCCCGCAATCTTCCAGAACTACACCGGTGTCTTCGATGCCCAGGGCAAACGCGCTGCTGCGCGTGGCCATCCCCGCGGACGCAGCGCTTGTGGGCACGATCTTCTACACGGCGTTCGTGGCCATGTCGCGCACGCGGCCGGACCAGGTCGAGGAAGTGTCCAACGACGTCCAGGTGAAGATCGTCTCGTGAGGTTCGTGCAACTACCTCCCCGTTTCTCTGTTTCCTGCAACAAAACGCAAATGGCGGCGGGTTTCTTTTCGGTATCGGTATCGGTATCGCAATCGGTATCGGTATCGGTATCGGGGTCGCAATCGCAATCGCAATCGGGGTTGCGTCCCTGCTTTCCGTGCCCGAAAGCCATACGTTTCGTTCGATACCGATTGCGATACTCGATCCCGACGCCGAGAAGGCTCCGTCCGACCTCACCCCGCGCATTTTGGTCGTGGCCGGAGGGTGCGCCGGAAAATTTTTTTGGAGGGCCGTACCATGAAAAGCCGCGTTGGACGGCGTTCGATGTTCCGGGCCTGGCTCGACCTGAAGAAGAAGTGCGCCCTTTCTGACGTCCACCTGCAGATGGCCTGGGAGCTGGATCTCGACCCCGAGCGCGTGGCGCGTCACAGCCGGCCGCCGTCGGGGTCGCCTGCCTCCGTGGCCAGATTCATCGTGAGCCGCTACCGCCGGCTCTTCGGACGGGAGGAGCCCGACTGCGTGCTCACCCTGGAGCAGCTCGAGGCGCGGTGGAGCCGGCCGTTCGAAGAAGGCCCGGCGACGTCGCCTGCTTCACTGCCGGGCTCTCCGGGAAAGCCAAACCCGCGGTTTTTGGCGTCGGCGGAACCGGAACCGGGTCCGGGCGAGGGCGGGCGGCTGGTGCGGCTGGCCCGTCCCGTGTCGCTCAAGGAACTGGTGCAGGAGCTCTACGCAACGCACGGCGGAGCGGCGGTCTATTACGATCGGTTCCAGGGTGACTTCCAGATCATGACCGAGGACATGGAGATGCTCCGGGATCTGAGCGACGACGAGCTGGCGGCGCTTCCGGAGCATGAGCGTGCCGACGCCGAGTTCGTTCAGAACGCGGACGAGGACGAGCGCTACGTGATCCTGCCGGATCAATGGGAAATCAACCAGGTTCGCCTGCTGGACCGATTCGCCGCGTCCATCGAGGACGAGGCGCTTCGCCGGACGTTCAAGGACGCGGTGCGCGGCCGGGGCGCGTTTCGCCGGTTTCGCCAGCTGGTCCAGAAGCACCGGCTGGAAGACGCCTGGAATCGCTTCGAGACCGAGGGCTACGCGGAGATCGCCCGCGACTGGCTGAAAGAAAACGACCTGCCCTACCGGGACGACCTGGACGAGCAGGGCGAACCCAACGATCTCGAGGACCCCGAGGGGTCGTGATCGCGGCGGCGCGGAGGCGGGGAGGGTCGTGTCCGGCGACCGCCGTTTCCTGACATGTCGCCGGCTTTGCCGGGGCTCGGGTGCGATCGTTCCGGTTGCGGTACGGGCTCTACTTGATTCCCTCGGAAGAACCCCCGTTTTCGTCCAGCGTGCCCGCATCGTGCGAAACCGCATGTTGTGAACCAACGACTCGCGTCGTCAAAAACAGCTTCGATTGTGGGTCGCGGGGTTTTTACGAGTGAATCTTGCTTCCGGGGCCGTTGTACAAACAACGACGGTGTTTTCCTGTCGGGTCCGGCGACCACCGGCCGGTGTTCACCGGGGCGGCCGCGAAGCGGCGGGACGGGTTGCCGCGGTTCCTACCCCACCACCGCGCGGATGCGGCGCACGCCCTTGGAGGAGGCCTCTTCCTTCTTGATCTTGAAGCGTCCGATCTCGCCGGTGCGGGTGACGTGCGGTCCGCCGCAGAGTTCCGCGGAGTAGCCGCCGATCAGGTAGACCTTGACCCGGTCGCCGTACTTGTCGCCGAACACGCCGATGGCGCCCATGTCCTTGAGCCTCGCCGAGCGTCATCTCCCGGCACTCCACCTGGACGTCCGCCTCGATCTGTTCGTTCACGATCCGTCTCCACCTCGGCGATCTGCTCCGCGGTCATCTTCTCGCCGTGGGAGAAGTCGAAGCGAAGGCGCTCGGGTGTGATGTTGGAGCCTCGCTGCAGCACGTGGGAACCCAGCACCTGGCGCAGCGCGGCCTGGAGCATGTGGGTGGCGGTGTGGAGCCGCACGGTCTGATCCGAGTGGTCCTGGAGTCCGCTCTTGAACTTGCCCGCCTCCACCGTGGACGCCTTCTGGTGCTTCTGGAAGGCGCGGTCGTACCCGGTCTCGTCCCAGGTGAGCCCCTTTTCCTCGGCCAGCTCCCGGGTCAGCTCGGGCGGGAATCCCCAGGTCTGGTAGAGGTCGAACGCCACCCGGCCCGGGAAGACGTTCTGGCCGCCGTGCTGGAGTCCCTTCTGTACGCCGGCAAAGGCCTTCTCGAACTCGCGAAGACCGCGGCTCAGGGCGTGCGTGAACTGTTCCTCCTCGCCCTGGAGCTCGCCCACGATGCGATCGCGGTTCTGGTGGAGTTCGGGGTATGCGTCCTGGTGGATGTCGATCACCACCTGGGCCAGCTCCGAGGTGAAGCCGCTCTCGATGCCCACCTTGCGGCCGAATCGCACCATGCGCCGGATGAGGCGGCGGAGCACGTACCCGGCCTCCAGGTTGGAGGGCGCCACGCCGTCGGCGATGATGAAGGCCGATGCCGTGGCGTGGTCGGCCAGGATGCGCTGGATGCGCAGCGTGAGCTGGTCGGGCCGGGCCCGGTCTGCGACCGCCTCCATGAGCGGCGTGTATACCTCGGTCTCGTACACGTTGTCCTTGCCCTGGAGCACGGCTGCGGTCCGCACGGTTCCCATGCCCGTGTCCACGCACTTCATGGCCAGTGGCGCGTAACTGCCGTCGGCCTGCTTGTTGTACTGCATGAACACGTCGTTCCAGATCTCGCAGTAGCGGTTGCACTTGCACGCCGGCCCGCAATCCGGGCCGCACGGTGGAACGTCGCGGATGTAGAACATCTCGGTGTCGGGTCCGCACGGCCCGGTCTTTCCGGCCGGACCCCACCAGTTGTGCTCGCGGCCCAGGTGAAAGATGCGCTCGCGCGGGATGCCGTGTTCCAGCCAGAGGGTCTCGGCCTCGGTGTCGGGCGGCACGGCCTCGTCGCCCGCGAACACGGTGATGGCCAGCCGCTCGGGGTCGATGCCCAGCCAGTCCGGCGAGGTGAGAAATTCCCAGCTGAAGTCAATGGCCTCGCGCTTGAAGTAGTCGCCCAGGCTCCAGTTGCCGAGCATCTCGAAGAAGGTGAGGTGATCGGCGTCGCCCACGTCGTCGATGTCGCCGGTCCGGATGCACTTCTGGTAGCTGCAGAGCCGGGTTCCGCCCGGGTGCTTCTCGCCCAGCAGGTAGGGCACCAGCGGGTGCATCCCGGCCGTGGTGAAGAGCACCGTGGGATCGTTCTCCGGGATCAGCGACGCGGACGGCACGTGCATGTGATCCTTGGTCTGGAAGAACTCGATGTATTTCCGGCGAACTTCTGAGACGTTCATTGTTGTTACCATCCGAGCAGGCGCGTTCGATGTCTCTACGTCGTATCGGATCCGCGCCGCCTGCCGCTGTCGGGTTCTGGAATCCGGCCCGCACTTGCAAATCGGACCGCGAAGGGGCCTTATAGCAGCGGGGCCTGGGGCTTTCAAATTCTTCGCAAGGCCGCGAAGCGGCCTTGCGAAGAATCTATCGCTTTTTCGTAAGAACGAAAAAGCGTGAAGACATGCTTTTGAGCCAAGGGCTCAAAAGCGAAAGGCAGTGCTTTTGCGAAGACGCAAAAGCGAAGAGCCGCGGCTTCGCCGCGGAAGGAAGAAGCGGCCTGCACTGCAGCGAAGGCTGGTAGGATCGAAACGTAGGGCAGGTACTGCGAGGAGATGGCGCCAAACTCCTGAGGGAGGCGTAGAAGGTCGATCGCCCGGACCAGGGCCTCGACGGCTTGGTGCCAGAGCCGCTCGAAGACCGCGACGTCAGCAACGAGCATCTCCTTGCGCCATACGTGTCCCGGAGGCCGAACATCCGCGGTCACCGGTCGGGGCGAGCAAGGCGAACTCCGGTCCGGTGCAGCGCGGACGTTCGGCGATGTATGGCCAGACGATCACGCGGCGTAACGGACGATTTCAAGCTCGGTCCCGCCTTCTACCCGCGCGAAGATCTCGTCGACCCGCCGAAGGACCTCGTCCTCGATCAGATACTCGGGGCACCTCCCGCACTGAACGACGGGAAGTCCTTTGACAATCACGATGGCCGTGTCGTTGACCTTGAAGGGTAGATCCGTCGTCGCCGTCTTGAGTTCTCCACCACACACGGCGCATTTCATTTCTTGGGTCTCCTTGTTTTCAAGTCGTCCTGCCACTCGCCAGCGTCCGGGCGGTATGCCGATGTCGATGGTAGAGCACGCCAGTACCTCAAGCCTCGAGCCCCAAGTCTATCTCGCACGCCAGCCCTCAAGTCTCACGCCTCGAGCCTCAAGCCCTTTCGATAGCGATTGCGATCCCGATACGGATCCCGATTCCGATGTCGACGGCGGAGCACGCCAGTACCTCAAGTCTCGAGCCTCACGCCTCAAGCCTACTACACAGCCTCCAGAGCCTGCTTCAGGTCGGCCACCAGGTCCTCGGGATGCTCCACGCCGATGGAGAGCCGGACCAGCTGCTCGCTGACGCCGGCCTTGCGTTTCAGGTCCGGTTCCACGTCCGCATGCGTCATGGTGAAGGGGTGCTCGGCCAGGGATTCGGTGCCGCCCAGGCTGACCGCCAGCTTGATCAGCTGGAGCGCGTTCAAGAAACGAAACGCCTCGATCTCGCCGCCCACCACGTCAAAGGCGATCATGCCGCCTGGACCGGCGCACTGCTTGCGGTAGAGCCCGAACTGTGGGTCGCCTTCGGTCATGTGGCCCAGGTAGTAGACCTTCTCCACCTTGTTATGATCGGCCAGGAAGTCGGCCACGTACCGGGCGTTCTTGTTCTGGCAGGTCATGCGCAGCTTCAGGGTCTCCAGGCTGCGAAGCAGCAACCAGCCCGTCCAGGGCCCGGCCATGGTGCCCAGGAAGGTGCGCATGGCCTTGACCCGCCCCATGAACTCCTTCTTGCCCAGGCACACCCCGGCGATCAGGTCAGAGTGGCCGCCCAGATACTTGGTGGCCGAGTAGAAGACCAGGTCCGCGCCGTGTTCCAGCGGGTGCTGCCAGACCGGGCCGATGAAGGTGTTGTCGATGCCCACCACCACCCGGCGTTCGGGCGTGGAGTAGCGCTTGGCGATTTCCGCGCAGTGGGCGATGTCCACCAGCCGGTTGGTGGGGTTGGCCGGAGTCTCGGCGAAGATGAAGGCGAGCCGTCCGCGGAAATCCTCCCCGTCGAGCCGGGCCTCGATCTCGTCGCGGCTGGATCCGGCCACGAAGCTCCGGGTCTGGATGCCGTACCGGGGCAGGATGTGCTTGAACATGTGGGCCGTGCCCCCGTAGAGCGGCTCGCTGTGCAGGAGATAATCCCCCGGCGAGAGGAACTCGAAGATGCCCGTGAAGATGGCGGCCATGCCACTGGTGAACACGGCCGCGTCATCGGCAGTGTCCCACAGGGTGAGGCGGTCCTCCAGGATTTCCAGATCCGGGTTGTTCAGGCGGCTGTAGATCAGGCCCAGCTTCTCGGTCGGTCCCTGCTCCCTCAGACCGTACGCCAGCTCGAAGAACGCCTTGCCCTCCTCGGCGTTCTTGAAAACAAATGTCGAGGTCTGGAAGATCGGGCTCTTGATGGCGCCTTCAGACCAGCTCGGCTCGTACCCGTAGCTCATCATCAGACTCTCGGGCCTGAGGACCTGGCCCTGGATGTCGGTTTTTTTACAGTCTTTCATGGTTCACCCGATTCGCGGTCAGGGATGCCGTGGTTGAAAACGTTGCTTCTGTTCTCGCGCTGGTTCCTGAGCGGGCCGTCCCCGCAGCCGGCAGCGTCATGAGATCGTTTGTATCCAGGGGTGGGGAGTACGTCAACGACATACCGGAACTCGGCACGAAAGGCAGGCCGCGGGTGGCCCGTCTTCGGGCCTCCCGCGATCCGGCTGCCGGTCCTGGGCGAAAAGATCCGTCCGACGTGCAACTTGATTCACGTACACGAATCACACCAGTCAACTTGAGCCCATCATCTCCGGGTCCGGGTTCGGGTCTGGATCGCGTGGCAGGACGAAAAGATCCGTCCGACGTGCAACTTGATTCACGTACACGAATCACGCCAGTCAACTTGAGCCCACCATCTCCGGGTCCGGGTTCGGGTCTGGATCGCGTGGCAGGGCGAGAGATTTTCGTCCAGGTTCGCAGATCGGGGCCACGGATCGCATCAGAGATACCTCCTTGGCCCCGATCTGCGAAAGGCAGGCCGCGGGTGGCCCGGCTTCGGGCCTCCCGCGATCAGGCTGCCGGTCCTGGGCGAAAAGATCCGTCCTGACACGTGAGCAAGACCCGAACCCGGACCCGAACCCTCATCACGCCAGGAGATTCTGCCCATTCGCCTCGTTTTCGCCCTCCATGAAGCTTTCGCCTTCCGGCAAACCGGGTTCGCGCCCCTCACCGATGGCCTCCATGGCGAAGTCCAGTGCGGGCAGGAGCCGCTTCACGAAATGGTCCAGCCGGAAGTTCTGGCGAAAAAAATCATGGCCGGCCGTGGCGATCTGGAGGCGTTCCTCGTCGCGCTCCAGGAAGCGGCCGATGGTGTCGATCAGACTGGCGGTGGTCGCTTCCACGTAGTGCACGCCGGCCCGGAATGGACACGGTTTCGGCAGGGGTTCGCTCATCAGAAAACAACGGTTGGCCAGCGCCAGCGCAAAGCGGTGTCCCGAGAGCTGCGGTCGTTCGATCCGGCTGAGGCTCAGCTGGATGCGTGCCGATCGGAGCAGTCGTTCCCGCCGCCGGCCCCACGCTTCGGTCCGGGGGTAGGTCTTGAAGCGGGCCCGGACCGCATCCCAGAGCTCCTGTCGGTGGTCGGTGAGCAGGCGACCCAGAAAGGCCACGTCGTACCGGGGCTTCACGGGGACCGCGTTCTGGTCCCAGTGGGGGGAGTAGCCGAACGGGAGCACCCCGGCCGGGCGGTCTCCCCGGGCCATGGCCTCGGCGTGCCGGGCTTCGTGGCACTCGAACACCAGGTGGCAATCGGCCAGGAAGCTGAGCCACACTTTGTGCAATTAGCACCATCCCAATTATGTTCCTCATCTCTGACCTTTCCGCACTCAATACATCTACATCCTTCCATTCATGTTTGTTACTTCTTGTTTTACCGCATATTTCACAGAGTTCGCAATCCTTGCTCCAATCATGATTTTCATCTCTGATTTTACCGCATTTGGGACATTTACAGCCATTCCACTCGTGAGCATCAGTTCTTCTTTCTCTGCACACTTCACATTGCTCGCAATCCTTGGTCCAATCATGGTATTTATCCCTAATTTTACCGCACTTAGTGCACTTACAACCATTCCACTTATGTATACCGAGTTTACAAGTGATTGCCATTTTTATCTCCTTTAGCTTAACATATATTAGGGAGACGTCTCCCTTTTGAGGTTTTTGGTTCTTATATCCAAAGTATCTGTTTAGATGGGATTAAAGGAAAAATTATTGCCTTTTCAGCCAATTTCGATATAATCCCTTATTATCATTAGATCCTTCCGGATATTACATTCTATCTACTTGTTCCAGGTCTTTTGCCGTTTTCTCGTTTATGCCGAAATAATCATGATTATCGGGACGTCACGATAATACGGAGATTTATTATTCACATGGATAAATTCATCCTGTTTCTATCAACAAAACGCATTGGATCGGAAAAACAGCGCGCCTTTTTTGTTCAGTGGGTAAAGTCCTTTCTGTCTTTTTCGGCATCTGCCCAGAACAGTGATGAGCGTAGAAAATATATCGATCCGTTCTTGGAAAAGATGGCTAAAACCAAGGAAGATTGGCAGGTAAAACAAGCCAAGAGATCGATATTGCTTTATTTCCATTCCATTACTCATGCTAAATACAAAACCAGCGAGCAGAATATCAAAACCAATTCCGATTGGTCTCATGCAATTGAGCAAATGGTTCATGCCATGCGATTGCGGCATCTTTCTCATCGGACCGAGAAAACATACATCAACTGGATGCGGCAATTCTATCGACATGTTAGAGGGCAGGCGCCAAAAGACCTGGGCACCCGACATGTAACTGATTTTTTAACATACCTGGCGGTTGATCGCAAGGTTTCTGCATCAACCCAGAATCAGGCTTTCAGTGCAATCCTGTTTTTCTTCAGACGTGTTCTCAACCAGGAGGTCGGTGAGCTCAGCCAATCCATAAGGGCAAGAAGGGGGAGAAGGCTGCCCGTGGTGTTGTCTCGAAGCGAACTCGACCGTTTATTCAACTGCATGCATGGGGTGACAAGGCTGATCGCACAGCTGATGTATGGCGCAGGGCTGCGCTCCAACGAGTGCCTGCAATTGAGAGTGAAAGATATCGATTTCAATCGCGGCTGTATCATTGTCCGCTCTGGGAAGGGCAACAAAGATCGCATGACATTGTTTCCAGAGCGACTGCATGATGCTGTACGTCGTCACCTTAAAACTGTAAAAGCTCTGCACATCAAAGATCGTCAGGCGGCGTTCAAGCTTGACCCAGTTTAGGCATCTAAATTTTAGCCGCCCGTCTTGCTACATGCTTGCTATTGCACAGATTGTTGTTGGACGGTGGGTCGATTTTCGGCGCCTGTTTCATCTTAATGTGGGTCGATATTCCACGCTGATTCACACACGCTTGCAGGCTTGAAAAAAAACCGCAAAAGTGGACCGTCAGTGTGGATGAGAAGGGTGTTATCAGTATCAAGGAAAAGGCGGCTCAAAAGGCTGGGTAACCAAAAAGAGGCCCCCTGCGTAAATTTCAAGTGGGGGGCCTTGTTCGTGGCTTAGGGGTACCGACCACAGTCGAACCCAAAAATCATGGGATTTCATACTGGCCATGATTAAACTCGCTGGTTTTTCACAACTTCAAGAATGCCAGGTTACTGTGCTTTATTTGCTATCGTACAGGCTCCGAAAACCACATAGGCCACGCCATCGCCCGAAGCGGCAAGAACAGCTTTCCCGTCCCTTTTGGATATTGTCAAACTCCAGGCCACACCATCTTCCACCCCCTCAATTCCACTATCAATGCCTTGCATGACCATTTTGTTTTCAATGTGATCCACGCGGTTGAATGTAATCGTCTTTCTAATGAGGCTATCCTTTGAAGGTCGAAGGGTATTGGTTTTGAAATCTATCAGAAATTTTTTCGGGATACCTGCGGTGCTATGATCGACGCCATCGATTATTTTGAATTGATTTATTTCAATTATTCTATCAGATGTACCAAACAATGGTTGCGATCCATCAAAACCATCAGCCAATGCAGCGATCTGAAAATTAAACAAGAAAAATACTACCGCAGGTATAAATGGGAGTCGGGATCGCATCGGTCTTATAAAAAAATAACCACTAAGGCGACACCAGTCGGAAATTTGATTAATTTTCATCATTGTAATCCCCTTTTAAAAAAATTGTATATCGATGATATGCAACAACAACGGCAGACGCAAGTTTTTGATACCCGTAACCTGCCCAATGGACGCTTAGTCAACAATTCGTCAACAAAACACAGGATATTTCTATATAATTCAAGCTGTTTCCATGTATTGCTATCAATTACGATAAAAAACGCGAACTTTCTGAAAAAATTGGCAGGATGAGTTTGATTGTTTTCTATTTATTTCTAAGGAGTTATATCGAACTTGTACTGAAAATCCCTGTGTCGGCAGTTCGATTCTGGCCCTCGGCACCATCAAAGTGCCAGTAATAATATAAAAATTTCCTACTGGCCTTGCGGCGGGTAAAGAGGCCTGGCAATGGGATTATTAAAGTCCCCGTGTCGGGCTTCTCTGTTTAGTGCCAAGCTGAGGATTTTGCTTGTTGTAATATGGAGCCTGATCCGTTTGCCGGGCAGTTTTCCCTCTTGCCGCTGATACCTTCTACCTGGCTGGCAGTTTACGCTCAAAAGTTCAATAATCGGAGCCCTGATCCTTAATAGGTGCCGTTCAAATTCCACAAGCGGCAAAACGGCAAATATCCGCTGTAAACCAGTTGTGTTCCAAAATAACTAAATGGGGAATGTTATTGAGTCGACACAATAACTGCATAACTGGCACGTAAACGAGAATGCCAAAAAGGTGATAAACCCCCGAAGGAGGATAAATTATTATGAATATATAGTGGGTTATATCATAATTAGCGTATCAGGTATTTTCTGATTGTATTTTACAATTTTGTAGAATAATTTCAAGTTTAAGCCCTATTTGGAACAAAATTGAGAATTCTCACTAACCTATGTTGAACTAAACCGCTACGCGGAATAGAAGTAAAAGAAGTACTGCGCACCATTATTTGTGCTTTTCCTGCCGAGCTAAGGACATGCTGTCCAGGCTCAAAATAAACCATACTCAATTTTCATTCACTGTTTCATAATTGCCTTATCCCCGGAATGCGGGTGATTTTAATCAACCCCAGAAGAAAGGAAGGCAATTATGAGCAGCGAACTGAGGAAAAACTTCGAAAACTATCTGATTTTGAACCGTCGGGCGCTAAAAACACGGCAGGCTTACATCGGCGCTGTGGCCGGATTGGCCCGGCACTATAGGCAAGCCCCGGATACGCTGAACAATGAACAGATTCAGCAATATTTGCTCTATTTAATCCGGGAGCGTAAGCTTGAATGGAGCTCAATAAATGTAGCGTTTTGCGCACTATACTGCTTTTATTCTAAATTTCTTAAACGGCCAAAAACCCAGTTTTGCATTCCCCCGAGGCCGCGAACCAAAAAACTTCCCGAGATTTTGAGCCATGCGGAAGTATCAAAACTGATCAACGCGTGCAACAATCAGCGGGATCGAACCCTGTTGATGCTCACCTACGGATCCGGATTGCGGGTCAGTGAAGTGGTCAAGCTTAAACCCAGTCATATTGAAACCGATCGCATGCTGGTGCGTGTTGAACAGGCCAAGGGGCGCAAAGACCGCTATACCCTGCTTTCGCAAAAAGCACTTGAACAACTGCGCAACTATTGGACGTGCGCCATGACCGATCAATGGCTTTTTTGCCATCACTATCACCACCAGTTGCCGATGCCCACGGCCACTGCCCAAAAGATTTACTATCGCGTCAAAAAAGCAGCCGGTATCACTAAAGGCAAAGGCATTCATACGCTTCGGCACTGCTTTGCCACGCATCTGCTTGAACAAGGCATCGATATTTATCTGATCAAGCGGTTTTTGGGTCATGTGTGTATCCAGACCACCATGGTGTATCTGCACGTGGCGCCCAATCGTTTATCTGGAGTCAAAAGTCCGCTGGACAAGTTATAGAAAGGTGCCCTATGCCATGTCTGCCAATATAGAAGTGGCGGATGTGTTTTGCCGCCATGGCGATCAATATTGCCAAAACCACCGGATATCGGCTGAGCAGTTAAAGGTGCTCAATATGATCAAAATCTGTCGCACATCGGCTTTGGGGGGGCATTTGCAAAGGTGCGACAATTGCGGCTACCAGCGGCCAGCCTACAACTCGTGCCGCAACCGACACTGTCCAAAATGCCAACGCCTGGCCAAGGAAAAATGGCTCAATGCACGCAGGGCAGAACTGCTGGACTGCGGCTACTTTCATATCGTTTTTACCTTACCCCATGGACCCAACGCGCTGATCTTGGCCAACAAACGCACGCTGTTGTCCCAGTTGTTTAAAACAGCGGCCGAGACTCTCGCCTGCTTTGCCAAAGATCCCCAGTGGCGCCTTTGCGGCAAATTGGGTGTTATCGGTGTTTTGCACACCTGGTCCCAGACCCTGGTTGATCATTTTCATCTGCACTGTCTAGTGCCAGCCGGGGTACTGTCTTTTGATCAGACCCGCTGGAATAAAGCCCGGGGTAAGTATTTGTTCAGCAACCGGGCACTGGCCACAGCATTTAAAAACCGCTATATCAAACAGCTCATCAGCCTGTACAAGACCGGCAAGCTTGAGTTTGTCGGGGCCAGCGCAGCCTTGGCCAACGCCGACAGGTTCGGTTGTTTGATCCGCAGTCTGCGCAAAAACAAATGGATCGTGTATGCCAAGCGCCCCTTTGCAGGTCCCGAACAGGTGCTCGAATATCTTGGCGGATACACCCATCGGGTGGCCATATCCAATAACCGACTTAAATCATTGCAAAACGGTACTGTGACATTTAGCTACCGAGACCGGGCCGATGGAAACACCGTAAAGCTGATGAGCCTTGGCGCCATGGAGTTCATCCGCCGGTTTTTGCTCCATGTCTTGCCTGATGGGTTTGTCAAGATCCGATATTTTGGCTTTCTGGCCCACCGGAACAAAACACGCTGCATTAGCCTGATCCGCAAATTAATCGGTCAACGGGCTCAGCCGATACAAACGCTTAGTGAAACACCGGTTGAGATGATGCTGCGCCTGACCGGTGTGGACATTACCTGTTGTCCGCAGTGCAAAAAAGGAAAAATGGTGGCCGCAATGCCGCTTGCAAAGATAACCGCCGCCAATGGATAGGGGCACGGTTTTATGCCAAACCAGCAGAGACCGTGTCCGGCAAAAATAAGGTTGTTCGCACATCCGGGGCTGTCACGTATGCATTTGCAGCGACAAAGATCGGACAAGTGCGCCCATATATCCCACTCATGGCAGATCACAATGTATTGCGGAGCTTTTTAAATGCCTCAAACTGTCGTTACAGGGTATCCCCATCCATTTTTAGCGGGTCAGATCGTCACTTTCATCTTGTCTTTAGCCCTTGCCAACCATAACCGGCATCTATATAATCCCCATAACTTTGAGGCTGGTGCCGCAGACCTATACGCGACTCAGTTCAACAACGTTTTATCCATCATCCCTTAAAGTCTTGTTCCATCATTGCTCCAGCGAAAGGCTGGCCAATCAGCACTCTACACCGGTACGGCCTTGTCGGAATGACGGATAAAACGCTATTCGTTGTGTCTCAAACCCGATAAGATCAGAAGAATGAGGTGCTCTATCTGCTGAAAGTTAAAACCCGCCGGGGCAATGGCGGGAGCTGAACCGATTATAAGATATAATATGATTTTCGCTCTTCTTTGTCAAGTATATAAGTAGCTGTTATAATAGAAAAAAAGATTTACATGATCTCCGAACCGTGGCATAAGAGCCAGTGTTGAAAATCGATATCCGCCGGGGCTTCCATCTGCAAAAGTTTTTTTGTACGGCTGTTTTCCGATCATGGCATACCGAATTCGAATTGGAAGATTGGACGCCGCATGTCCGATATCGGATGTTCAACGATATTGCAAAATAATCTGGTTCGGATGGGATATCCTATCCTACCTATCCTTCTTTCATGATTGGAGTTCGCCATGGTTGAACGCGCCATCGCGTCGAAACGACCTGCTAATCTGTTGAACCGCATCCTCGAATCACCCGGTCTTGTGAAACTGGTGCAGGACCTGCCACCGCATATATTGACCCGTCTGGTCCGGCATATCGGCCTGGAAGACGCTGCCGAAATTGTCGCCATGGCTACCGTGGACCAGTTGAACCGCGTATTCGACGAAGACCTGTGGTTTGGTGCGCTACCTGGCGAAGAAGAGGTGTTCAACGCCGAACGCTTTATCCTGTGGCTGGACGTTCTCTTTGAAAGCGGCCTTGAATCGACCATGGAGAAGATTGTCCGGTTAGACGAGGACCTCATCACCCTGGCCCTGTCCCGCCACATCCTGGTCCTCGATATGGACGCACTGGCCGTGCGCATGGCCGAACGCGACCGCAGCGACGAGGCGGATCTGGTCGATAAGGTCCTCGATGGTTCGTTGAGTCTCGAGTTCGAGGGATACCTGGTCATCGCCCGGACTCATCACGGATGGGAGGCCGTCAGCACCCTGTTGGTGGAACTCAACCAGGCGGACGACGCCATGCTCGACCGTCTGCTGCGGCACTGTGCGCGCCTCAGCACGGAACACATCGAAGACAACGGCGGGCTGTACGACGTTTTGACTTCCGAAGAGATGCTGGCAGCCGATCTGGCCGGTGAGCGGCAGGAGCGCCGGCAGCAGGACGGATACGTGCCATCGTCGTCCGCAGCCGCCTTTCTCGAACTGGCACGGCACCGCACTCTGGCGCAGCATATGGCCGAAAAACAATGGGACTACGACACCCTACGCTACTTCAAATCCCTGAATACCGACGACGCTAAAACAGCTGCCACCGACACCGCCGTCCCCGATCCTTTGGTCAGCGCCGAACGGCAGCGATTTCGGGAGCTGCTTCAGGAGGCCGAGATCATCGAACCCCCGGGAACGCAGAAACAGTTGACCTTCGACGGATCGAGCCCGGAACAAATGCTCCTGGCCCGAGCCATGCAAGCATTGCGGGAAGAAGGGGCGGAAGCCTATGGCCGGCGTCTGGCCGAGATTACCTACCTGGCCAATGTGCTGATGGCCAGCTGCTCCCTGCACGGCCGGCGTTTCAGGCCGGTGGAGGCGGCCGAAGCTACCATGGCCACCTGTCAGCTGGGGGCCGAACACCTGACGGGCCTCTCCCTGGGGGAAGCGAGGGAGGGAGATCTGGCAACCCTCACCCGGCTGCTGGTGGAAACTGATATGGTGCGCCTGTTCAACCTCGGCTGGCGCATTTTACATGAAAGGGTGGCCATGCCCGCCGCTCAGGGCCTTGCCGATCTGATGCGGCGCGTGAAGGACACCATTCAGGACACCCCACGGCGACGCGACTTGGCCGCAAAGCTCTCTTCGCTGGATAAAAAGATCAAGGCAGCCCGGCCCTGGTTGTTCGTCCAGGAAATGGACGACCTGCTGGGCGAGTTGGACAATGATCTGCTGGTGCAGCTGTCGGACCTGCTTGGCGAATACCCCGTTCTGCCCTCCGCTTTGCAACGTCCGGAGGTGGTCAACCGTCTGCCCGTGATACACACCGGCGGGCAGGTGGAAATGGTCGAGCGGTTTTTGGCTGAATTGAAGCAGGACCGTCGGTTTTAAAAAGAACGTCGCACTGCGGTACTTTGGAATTATGACTACGTAGTATTTGCAATCCCAAAATTATGCAGTTATTATAATTCGATGGCCGTACGAAAACTGGGCCATTCACTTCGCGAAAAGTTACGAAATATGTATTATGCTCGGCCACAACCTGTCACTTAAGCGGACCGGGAGAATCAAGGCATTTTTTAACTTCGTCATTTTCTGATGCTTTTGGGAATCTATGTCTCCCTTGGAGGAGTTGCTCCCGGCACGCTTAGTTCATCGTTAGCAATATCAAAAAGGGGGAAATATGATGCAGGAGATGATAGCATATTGCGGTCTTGTGTGTTCAAAATGTCCCACATTCTTGGCAACTCAAAGTGATGATGATGTCGCGCGGAAAAAAACAGCATCGTTTTTATCAGAGAAATATGGTCTAAATTTCAGGGCAGAAGAAATCAATTGTGACGGTTGCCTATCTTCGGGAGCAAGGCTTATTGGATATTGTAATACTTGCGAAGTTAGAAAGTGCGGTATCGAAAAATCGGTTGAAAATTGTTCGACTTGTGATGAGGCACCTTGCGATAAGCTAAACAAATTTCATGAATTATCTCCAGATGCAAAAGCATGCTTTGAAGCTTTAGTAAGGAAATAATTACAATTTCAGAAGCTTTGCTAACATCATTTTACTTCACCAGATTCGGGCCAAAAAGCGGCCCTCACCTGTGAGCAAGAGCGTTAAACTCAACAAACTCAATAGAACATGTGAAGGAAAGAACCATACAATGAAAAGAACCGCAGCAATTGGAGGCCACAGATGGATTTATGAAAATCTTATCGAGTACCTTCAAAACACGGATATTGCCACTTCAGCAAAGCATCTTGGTCTTGCCTTGAATGATGCCGGAGAAGCCAAGATCCCGTTTTTGGATGTGACTTACCTGATATCCAATGAGGGCGTACGACGGTCTGATGGCAAGGGGTTCAAGGAAGCCATTGGAAGTGTATTAATTCACTACATTTTGAAAGGCAGTAGCAGTCGACCGGCTGGCAAATTTATAACTTTTGCGGAACTTGCAGGTCCCCTGTTCAAACAGAGTAGCTATTCCAGCAGCGCATTAGAGAGGCCTATAATAAAGCGGTTCAAAGGACGCGTTCCGGAATTATTTGAAGTGGCGGCGTCTTATGGCGGCCGCAATGGAGGAGAAGCAGGCTTAGGCTCGGTGAGTTTAATTTTTGATTTGCTCCCGCACATTTTATTACAGCTTATTTTCTATGACCGGGATGATGAGTTTCCTGCGAGGGCAACCTTATTGTTCGATCTCAACTCAACCCAATTTATAGATTTTGAAGTTCTGGCCGTACTGGTGACCATATTTGTTCAGGCCCTTACGAAACCATGATGTTGATTATGGAATAATCGTATAACCTCTGCTTTGAGAGAGAATTTTGCTACGCTGCCGCTCCGCAAAGACTCCTCAAGCAGGCCGTTATAACCGATAAAACTTAGTTACAGAAAAGTATGAGGTTAGAAAAATGCCGAAAAGCCAAGATAAAGATACAAGGTATTTTATAGATATAGATTTGAAATCATTAAAAGTTGTTAATAGTGGTTACGATCAAAAGCAAAATTTAGATCAGGGGCGTCAAACTAATCCAAAACTTCACAGGTTATTTTTAACAAAAGGTCAATACAACAAGCTAGTTGAACGCTTGGACTAGTGTTCTTACTCCTTACTTAATGCAAAGAGTTTTTATATGAATCACGGCTATATAGTTCAAGAATTAGCGCTCCACAGTTTGCCGAATGGATCAAAGCTTGAGTGTATACGAATGATCAAAGATTTATCAACGGATGCCGAAAACATGCACTCGGACACGAAAAGGCGCCGCTCGTTTCTTGCTCCGCTTTTTCCTGCCGGTGATGTGAAACGGTTACGCTCTATTAAGTGAGGGACAATGAAAATTTCAAGAGTTACTATACTAACGCTTGGCGTAGCCGATTTAGGAAAAGCGACAGAATTTTATGAAGTTGTGCTCGGTACGCCTCCAAATACATCCTCTGATGGTATCACCTTCATAGAGCTACCCGGAACGTGGATTGCTCTCTATCCTTTCGAAAAACTTGCAGAAGACATTTCTCCTGAGATTCCTGCTACTCGTAGTGGATTTAGCGGTGTCACACTTGCCCATAATGCGCGTAGTAAGGACGAGGTCGTTGAAATTATAAGGCGTGCTGAATCGGCTGGGGCCCAGGTGGTTAAGGAACCACAAGACACTTTTTGGGGCGGCTTCAGTGGGTACTTTGCGGACCTTGATGGTTATCACTGGGAGGTTGCTTGGGGTCCAATGTTTGAGTTTACAGAGAGTGGTAAAATGAAATTCAAATGAATAATTAAAATACCAACGATCCAATTGCGATGACAAAGCCTATTTTTAAACCGGACGCCTTGAAGGTGTTGTCAATATCAATTTATTTCCTTCCGCGTCAGCGCGTCTCTGTAGTTTGAGGGGGTTGTGCCCACCATATTTTTGAAAACGCCATTGAAGGTGGACTTGGAGTTAAAACCCAGTGCAAAAGCGATGTCCAAAATGGTTTTATGGCTGAGGGCCGGATCGGCCAACCTCTGTTTGACTGCTTCAATCCGGTAGCTGTTGACAAAGTATTTAAAGTTCTGCCCCAGGCAACTGTTAAGGGCGTCCGTGACTGTCCGTTGGGGCATATTGACCTCTTTTGCCAGTCCCGCCAGAGACAGCGATGGGTTTTGATAGGCCTTCTGATTGATCATATACGCCTGGAGTATTCGGCAATGGTCCCTGAGTTTTTGTTCCTCCGCCGAGCTGGAACCTTCGGCCGGGGCTACTGCCGCAGGATTCGGCCCGAGGTGGGCCAGGATCTGTTTCGCTTGTTGAATCAACGTCTCCTTATCCGCTATGGTTTCAAAATTTTCTATATAGACGGCGTTTCGCTTTTTACCCGGGATCACCATGACCGATGACGGTCGGCGTCTCCAGAAATAGACCGTATCCAGCACCTGTTCCTCAATACTATCCATGTCAGCCTGAATCACCTCTCCTGTGGTAGATGCAAAGGTAATCATCTTCTCGGGAAGCTGAACAAATGTCGCCGGCCTGTGTATCCCGCTTTCGTCAATATACACAAGGCTTTTCCAGAATTGTGCCTGCTGGTGCGCTGCATGGATGGCCGCAGCGCCGCTCAGGTCTTTCAGGGTTCTCAAGAGGTCGTCTATAATCCCTTCGGTTGACGGCCCCCTGGTCCGTGGTCCTGTTGTGGTTCGGCTTTCAACAGGGATAACCGCCCGGTTCCTCAGCCCGGCACATGCCTCTTCCGATACAAGACGATCTTCCATCCCAAGATCAAACAGCCCATGTCGCCACTTCAATCCCCATCTCCGGCAAAGCCTGATGGCCTTTGAAAAATGGGCCTCGGCCATCTTTTCATCGCCACTCTCCTTAAAAACCTTTCCAAGGCCCTCACAAGCCAGGGCCTGTTCGAACAGAAAACCGTTTTCTTTGGCTGCCGACAGGGCGTCCTGATAAACACCCACTGCCTTGGGGCTGCCCTTCATCCGCAATGAATCTCCCAAGGCCAGGCGGTACTTGCTTTCATAGATCGCGCCATTATAGGAAGCATATTTCTTCAGTCTTTTCAGATGGCCTTTAATCCTTTTGGGATCCCTGTTCAGGTTGATGTCGGTCAGTGCGCATAAAAAGAGAAAATAGATGGTTAAAGTAACGCCTTTCTGCACTTCAACGCTATCCATAATGGTTTGCTGGATATCACCGGCAATGTCCAATCTGCCGCTGTAAAAGGCGATGAAGAATCTGTACAGATAAAAGATCTCCTCTGAAAAGTTGACCGTTTGAGTATCCGGATCGGTTTCATCAAAATAGTCCCCCCTGATGATCCAGGGATTTGACACCCCCTGCGCTAGGTTGTCAATCGCCTGTTCCATGAAGTTCAGCATGGACATCACAAACTGGTTGTTGAGGCGTTCGATCACCCTCTTTTTTTGGTCAATTTTCTGTCTGACCATATTGAACGGTGTATAGCCGATGATCATGCGGTGCATTCCATACAGGACATTGTAGCTATAATATTGATGATCTTCCATACGCAGACAGAACCGCTCGGTGCTTTCCATTATCTGAATATTTTCCTGCAGCGGTTTGTCCCAGGGATCCATAAAAAGGTTGATCTGGGTTATTGCTTTGGTCTTGTACCGGTCATCATTGATATTGAGGCTGATCTCCCGGGCAAGCTTACTTAGCCTGCGCCCCCATTTGACCGTGTCGGTCATGACATTCAGAATCTGGCCAAAGACAATATAGCAAGCCGGAGACTCCTCCATGTTGCCGTGTTTAAGGCTCAGATTCAGTGCGGTGGTTGTGACCAGCGGTAGAAGTTTTTTAGAGGACGAGACATAGGCAATCCCTCCCAGGGCATTCAACGATTGAACCGCCTTGTAAGCGTCCGTGCCGGGGGCCATCCGCTTTCGCTTAATGGTTTCCTTTCGGCACAAAATAAACCGGGCCCAGGTTTTCAAGATCGCCCACAGGACCGTCAGGCTGGAGGGATATTTGGGTATCCTTACGTCCAAGTGCCCCAAAATCGTAAGCCCGGCATCCAGCGCCATCTCCTCTTTTTCCTGGGCCTGATAGGAGAGGATCTTCACCATCTCGATCTCCAGCCTGTCGGAAAAGGAGTTTGTGCGGGATTCCGCCTCCACAAAGATCCGGTCTGCCGTGCTGAAATCACCCGCCAGATAGGCGCACTCGGCAAGCTGCCGACAGAACCGGATGGCCAACCCATGGTCATCCGCCCAGATATCCCCCGGAAAGCAGGCTTTGCCCTGATGAAAGTATGCCAGGGCCAGCGCATAGGCGGATTGGCTTCGGGCCTGCTCACCCGCCTGGAAATAGATTCCGGCCATCTTTTTTCGGACCGTCGGGTCTGTAATGGTGTGTGAATAGAAACCATAATGATAGCACACCTTAAAGATGTTTTTTTCCAGATCGGCCCGGCGCTCATCCGCCAGGAAAAAATGGACCAGCCGCTGGTGGATCAGTAGGGCTTCACTATCGCCCAGCATGGCCTCGAAGGATTCCAGTATCCTGTCGTGGGCGAAGATCAATCCATCCTGTGTGTTATGCAAAAAGCCCAATTGGATCGGTTTCCACAACAAGGCATCTATTTTATTCCGGGCAAACCCTGAAGTTGCCTTCAAAAGGGGAACGGTTATGTCGCTATGAATGCAGGCGGCCTGCTTTAGCAGGATCAGGCTGTCCGGTTCCAGTGTCTTGATCCGCTTGATGATCAGGTCAGCCACATTATTCGTAAAACCCATACCCGAGATATATGCGATGTCGTAACTCCAGTCCCCGTTATTTCTTGAAATCACGCCCTTTTCCAGCAGTTCATCCAGCATTTGGGTCAAATGGAAAGGATTGCCGGCGGTCTTCTGGTGACAGATATCCGCCAAAGGGGTCAGGTCGTGGCCGGTTTCAAACCGCGCCTTTAAAAGCCCCCGGGTATCCCGTTTGGTCAGCCCGGAAAGCGACAGGCAGAGGCTGGTTTCCTGTTTCTGATACAGGGCGGCGGTCCGATCCAGGCTGGCGTTCTGTTCCGGCGCTTCGCTGCGAAAGGCCATGACCAGCAGGAGACCCTGGGGAAGGCCATTGGTCACCAGGTATCGGAGAAAGCCGTGTGAGGCAGCGTCCATCCACTGGACGTCGTCCAGAAAAAGGATCAGGGGCCTGCGCGGGAAAACAAAGGACTCCAGCAGAGACAGCAGTCGAAGGTTGGTAGACGTGTCATCCGGTATATCATGCTGAATCCCGGGAACCGGTACATCTTCAAAAAGATAGCCAAGGGCGGGTACAAGGTTCAACAAAGGGCCAAGGTCCTTCTCAAGGTTTTGGCGGATCTTGTTTTTCAACCTCTCCCTGCCGTCGGGGTTTTCCGCAATTGCTTTTTTGACCAGCAGGTTCATGGCCTTGGTTACGGTCGCGAAAGGCGTGTTATGAAAAAGCGCGTCCCCCTTGCCATGAAAAAAAAGAGCCCCGGCTGTTTCGGCGTCGACCCCGAACCGGTTGACCAGGGCGGTCTTTCCCGATCCCGCCTGGCCTCAAATGAGGACCGCCCCCGAACCCCCTTTTTGAACCTGTTCAAACGATTGCCTGAGCTTACCCAAGTCGTTTTTTCTGCCGAAGAATTTCTCCATGAGTACCCAACTTTTACATAAACCGAAATCGAGTGCTCAAAATTGCCGTTGCCGCCCGATTTACAAACATGAATGCCATCGACCGCCTTTATAAGCAATCACTTGTATTAATACAATAAATTTGATGGCTCTGACGTCCAAAAACCTGCACTGCGGCCTTTTTCACCCAAGGAGGATTTTTGCAGGAATCCGGTCGATGGAATTGGCTTAACGGGTTAGGATGAATGAAAGAATGGTCTGAACTTTCGCTTTAAACGGGATTTTTGCTGCGCTGCCGCTACGCAAAAGCCCCTTAAGCGCACGTTATGATTTATCGTTTTAGGAGAACAATCTCGACTGAGAATCTCCCTTTCTGGTTTTTTCAGGATTTCGGTCGGCAGGTCTTGGCCGATCGGGTAATAATGCTGCGGGAATTCAACTTGTCATACCACTTGGAGCTGAAGAAGGAGCAAAGATGCGCAGACTGACTTATTGTGTTGTACTGGTAATGGTTTTCCTGATCCCGATCGGGCTCACCGGCTGCGGGGACAATGATGACAATGCGTCGGGCTTGGATTCCATCAGCATTAACGACACCGACAGTGACGGTGTGATCGACTACACCGACAATTGTCCCGACATAGCCAATTCCGAACAGACCGATACCGATGGCGACACTCTGGGCGATGCCTGTGACGATGACGACGATAACGACGGCATCGATGATTCCCTGGACCTGGCTATGCTGGATGCCTCCGTCTGCTACGACGCAGATGGCGACGGATGCGACGACTGCAGCATTGGAACGGACGGCTTCGGGCCGCTGGCCGATTTCGATACGGCCAACGACGGCGCCGATCTTGACGGCGACGGTATTTGCGACGCCGGGGACGACGATCTCACCGACGGCCGCCCCCTGGTCCATTACAAATTCAATGCCGCCGACGGTGCGACGGTCCTCGACCATGGGTTGATGCAGGCACCGGCCACCGTCAACGGCAGCGTGACGGCCGCCGATGACGAAGAGGGGCATGCGCAAGAGGCCTATATCCTTTCGGGCAGCGGCAATTACGTCGAAATGGATGCAGCCGGCCTTGCCGGCGTCAACGCCATGCTGGACGATGAAATAACCATTGTCCTGGTGTGCCGGCACACGGGCAGTTACTCGACGTCAACCCTTCCGATATTGTCGGCATCGGGAAGCGCCGGTGAATACATCAACCTCGATCGTCTAAGCAATAGTCTGTACCTTTCCCTGGATCTGGACAATGACGGGGTTTCCTCCAACGTCCATACAAGGCGGTTTTTCGATTCCAATCAGTGGCACCATATCGCACTGACCTACAGCAGGCACACGACCAAGCTGTATATCAACGGCAATGCCGTCGGGCAGCACTATGCCGAGGATGCCGCCCCCTTCGACCTGGCTGCCTTGAGGATTTCCGGCAGTGAAAGGGACCTGTCGGTTTCCGATTTCCGAATTTATGACAGATCCCTGGGACACGAAAAAATCAAGGCGCTATGGGACAAGCTGCACGCCCGTTTCTCCCTGGACGCAGAACATACGACCGATAACACGACGGTGGCAACCGGCAGGTCCTGTGATGAGGCGGGCCCGTTTTACGGCACCTTGCGCGGTGTGACCGTCACCGAATTCGGGCCTGCACGGTTTACACTGGAACCCTACCGTGAAACTCAGGGCGCCATCGCGTTCAACGGGGATAGTTACCTTGAACTCGACGCGGAATTCTCGACGGGCCTCAGCGATGACACCTTCAGCATCGCCGGCTGGATAAAACCCCTGGACGCCCAAAACGACGGCATCATTGCCGCCAAAGGGGGGTGGCGGCTCTGGCAGGAGGGCGGCGCCATCAAATTCGGCGTCTATTCCGACGAAGGCGCCGTCGCGTGCGCGTATCCCGATTTCGACACCAGCGACTGGTATACCTTGCATGACGGCTGGATCCATGTAGTGGCCACCTGGGATCGTTTTTCAGGCGAGGCGGTGCTGTACGCCAACGGCGAGCAGATCGACACGGCATCCAGCACCGATCCGATTGTTGCCGGGGATGATCCGATCCTTGTCGGCGCCGGATATGGCGATGACGGTCAGCCGGGCGGCCATTGGCGCGGTGTCATTGACGACCTCCGGTTTTATAACAAAGCGCTTGAATCGGGTGGATCGTTTGAGACGTTTCAGGTTGAACGCCCCGGTATCAAGCAGTTGTTTGAAGACGGTTACCTGGTCAGGGGCTTTACCGATTGCGCCTACCCCTACGAGGATTGCAATCCGGCCGTCCATCAGGCTCCAAATCAGTACCTGTCTTTCTACGATACGGATGACGACGGCGATGCCGTCATAACCTATCCCGACGAAAAGGGGATTTTTTACACCAGCGATACCGACGACTACGATTACGTTCTGGATGCAGACAGCAGCCATATCCAGGGGTCGATATGGTTTTTGCCGCCCCGGGACAAATGGTTCGTTTACTCCCGGTCCACCGATAACGTCTATTTTGATTTCTATGATTCGAATGGGCCGGAGGACAGGATTTTCGGCCTCGTGGATTGGAACAGTAAAACCACCGATCAATTCGAGTACATATTGGACACGGAAAATTTCTTCCCGGGTCCCTGGCCCTATCCGGAACCGAGCGGCGAACTGGACCATGGCGGCGGCATCCAGGCCATCGGCAAGTATTTCATTGTGCCGGTGGATTCCAACGGCGGCAGTACGGCAGCCGCCACGACCTATACGGTTGTGTATGATCTCGACGATCTGCTGAATGCCGCGGACAGTTATCAGACCCGCGATGCCGACGTGCGTCCCGAAGCGCCGGTGCATTATGTGATCGGCGCCGTAGACAAAGATGCCCAGCACACGGCCAATGTGTTCGGGTCCATCGTCAAGGAGGCGACGGGTAAGTATGTGTGGGTCGATGCCCACTACGGCGCCGACTGGGCGGTTACCAACAAGCTCCGAGCAGCCGTCTCCGGGGACGGCGGACTGGCCTCGATGCCGGCTTTCTCCTTTGTCGATGAAATCGACCTCAACTCCACCCAGGGTTGCTGGCAGGCCGATGCCACCGATGAACCATGCCTCGGGGGGAACTGGAACGCCGGCACGCTCATCGCCCAGACAGACGGTCGAATCTACCTGCTTATGACGGCCCATAAGGGGCTGTTGCCATGGTCAGGCGGCAGTCTCATCCTGCTGGAGTTGAGGATCAATAAGATTGTATCCACATCGCGGGTCAAGATGAATCAGCCACTGGAAGAGGTCGTGCTCGACATGGGCAATGGCGTCGGCGCTTTGTCCGGTTTATCCCTGAAAGCCGGGGCCGGCGGGCACATCACCAGGAACGGCAAGCTGGCCCTGTTCACGACATCGTTCAGCGACGGCCCCTCCAATACCAGCGTCGAATGGGGGCGGTGGGATACCAACTGGGACTATTAGATAACGGAATCCGGTTTTTTCAACGCCGGCACCTGCAAGGGTGCCGGCACCCCGCCTGTTTTCCCGTTGGACGACTCCGAGCCGACGGCTTCGGCGTCGCTTAAATATTGCCCGGCGCTGCCAGGGAACCAAACCTGGGAAATTCGGTCCAAAAGGATTGGTCGCTGGTTAACCCGTTATGTGCCAAGATGGAAAGTCGGCCGAGGTGCATCATGGGACGATCGTTCTGAGAGGTATTTTGGTAAAAGTGACTATACAGAAACGATGAGGCTTGTCCAAGGAGCGAAATTGCACTGAAAATCCCCGTGTCGGCAGTTCTATTCTGTCCCTCTGCACCAGTAAAATCAAGGGGTCACAGCTAATTTGCTGGCCCCTGATTTTATTCAACGGAATAGTCAATACCTGCCCATCTTTTCCGTTTTTTGTTTGATTTTTTTCTATAAAGTTGCATCTATTTCCTGCAGCTGCAAGAATCTGGCTTGAGCAGGCAATTTTTGTTATTTGTATAAGATAGTCGACTTTATAGAAATGGCCGGGACCATGAAAGGTCGGTTGTAAACACGATGCCAGATACGACAACACTATTGCTCATCCGCCATGGAGAGACGCAGTGGAACATCCAGAATCGGTTTCAGGGGCACGGCGACAGCCCCCTGACCCTGAAAGGGCGGGAACAGGGAAAGGCGTTGGGCCAGCGCTTACAGGGACTGCCGTTTGACGCAATCTTTTCCAGCGATCTGTCCAGGGCAAGGGAGACAGCCGAGCTGATCTTGAAGTTCACCGGGCACCAATTGAAAACCGATCAACGTCTGCGTGAACGCAACTATGGCATCCTGGAAGGTCTGCGGCTGGTGAAAATCGCTTCACGCTATCCCGATATCCTGAACCGTCTGGAAAACAACGACCCTGATTTTGTCATTCCCGAAGGAGAGAGCTATCGCCAGCTCTATCTGCGCTGCACCGGATTTTTGGAAGAAATGCTTGCAGACAGACCCGGCACTACGCTGGTTTTAGTCGTTCATGGCGGTGTGCTGGATTGTCTTTTTCGCTACGTGGCTGGAATCGGCCTGGACCAGCCTCGATGTGTTACAACCACAAACGCAAGTCTGGCGGTATTCAGGCATGGCACTTATTATGGAACCCGACGCTGGGTGATCGAAACCTGGGGGGATATCTCACACCTTGAAGACATCGGCCAGTACCTTGGTTTGGGATAATTTGCTGTCAAAATAGAGCAAATTCTTGTACTCTGGGCCTCCGGAGAGTGTTTGCCAAAAACTCAAGGAATCTGATCGTAACTGTGATAATCAGGAGCTGAAAAATGAGCGAAAAAAAACCAATAGGAGAAATCTATGATTGCCTCAGGCTTGTATTGCCGCTTATGTCCAGATACAATATACCCGTTACGCCGCAAAATTACGCTGTCTGGTTTGCCTATGTTTCCGAATCGAACGGCGAGTTATGTAAAGCTATAAATAACATCATTGAAAAAGGGGCCTCTTTCAACGAAGATACGAATGTGGCGCTATATCAGCATTATGGACTCAACAGCGAGGGAAAAAGCGTAAATGAGCTTTTAGAAAACCTCAAGCAGGTATTGGTCAATATTTTAAAAGAGGTGTTGCAGCTAAGCGGCCAGACAGACAAATTTGAGTCAACACTTTCCGATTGCGTTGGCAGGCTTTCAGAGGATTTAACGATCAAGGATATCAGAGACATTGCAAAGGTAATCATAACAGAATCAAAAAATATTAGTGCGTATGGTAAAAAGCTGCAGCACCGCCTAAAAGAACAGGCAAAGGAGATAAAATCATTAAGGGAAAAGTTTAAACTCACGCAAGCCGAGGCATTAACAGACTTTCTAACCGGAATCGCTAATCGGAAAGGATTTGACCAGAAGGTAAAAACTTTATTTGATCAAGCCAAAAATGGAGGAATTGCTTTATGCCTCCTAATCATTGATGTCGACCGTTTTAAAGACTTTAACGACACATATGGACACATCATTGGTGACCAGATTTTGAGATTTATTGCAAGGAAAATTAAGGAAACTGTCAGAGGCAGGGATTTTGTTGCCCGGTATGGTGGCGAGGAGTTTGCGGTACTATTGCCGGAAACCCATCTTGCCGGCGCCAAGTCTGTTGCTGAAAATATCAGACAATTTTTTGATCAAGCTAAACTTAAAACAACTTCAGGAGACAAAGAGCTCGGCAAAATTACTGTTTCGGTTGGTGTATCGTGCTATCGTGCCGGCGATTCCCTGGAAAGTTTGATCAAACGCTCTGATGACGCCCTATATTTTGCCAAAAACAGTGGAAGGAACAGGGTCGCTATAGAATCAGATGCAGTAAAGATTTGAGGCATGAAAGAAAAATAAATATGAAATGGAAGCAGCAATACCATATGTGAGAATGTCTTTGATTGGCTGCAAACTGACCGACCTAATCACTGGTTCTCATGCAAGAAGGTCGCACACCAGATATTTTGTGCGGCCGCAAAATTGAACATGCAAAAGAGTTGGGTTTTGAATACTGAATAGCGAAAAATTTTAGGACGCGGGAGTCGAATTAATGACCTTCACATATTGAGAAGATACAGACATTTTAATTGCCTACCTTAATTGTAAAACCTTTAGCAATGTGACTGCGTACAAAATAAATCATTAAAGCGCCAGGGATAATTGAAAGGACTGTCATCGCCATCACCAGGCCCAGATCGGTTCTGAAGGAAAATAAAGTTGAGATAGCCATACTAATCGGTTTGCCGCTTGTCACCGTCAATACACGGGCAAAGACGATCTCCACCCACGAGAACATAAAGCAAAAGAACGCAGCCACGGCAATCCCCGGCGCCATAAGCGGAATAATTATTCTGGTAAAAAACCGAAAGAAAGAGTAGCCGTCAATAAAGGCAGATTCATCTAATTCCTTGGGGATAGCGGAGAAGAAACTCTCCAGCACCCAAATAGAAATAGGGACATTAAATGCACAATGTGCCAGTGCGATACCGAGCGGCTTATTTACAAGGTTTATTTGTAAAAATATCAGAAATACAGGTAGGACCATGACCACCGGCGGTGTCATACGCAACGCCAAGAAACCAAAAAAAAGATGTTTATCCCCGGCAAAAGAATAGCGTGAAAAAGCATAGGCGGCCAATAATGCAACGGGAATGGTAATGAGGATGTTCAATGTTACATAAGTTATGGAGTTAATCATGGCACCTGTCAAAACAGGATTTTCAAAAATACGGATGTAATTGGACAAAGTAAATTCTCCGATAGGAACTGCGCCGCCTCTTAGGGTTGAATGGAGACTGACAGACACAAGGGGTAGCAATGGCAGAAATAGGAAAACAATATAGATAGTTTGTGGCAACCATCTAAAATGCAGCTGTTTTTTTAAAAGCAAGCCCGCTGCTTTCGGTTTGCCCACGAGTTGAGGAACAAGTGTATTGAATAAAAAAACAATCGGTATACATAGCGCCAGGCTCACCACGGTAACGGTGCAACTGAGGATGAAAATGATGAGACCTGAACTGGAAATACTTTCTAATACCCACTTGGCCAGCGGGGGATTGATGTAATGATAAAAAATGCCGTTCAGAAACATGAGGAGCATGGTATTTTGCCCCAACCAGACAATTGTTTTTTGGGCACGGGTCATTCCGGAGATCAATAGAATGAGGGCACAGCCGCAAAGGGCGGTTAAGGGAAAAAGCAGGAAATGGCCATACGAGGCAAACATGACGACCACATAATTGTACACATGGAAATTAAAGGGCCCATTGTTTAGTTGGTAGGTAAAAAGGACGGCTAAAAAGGCGATTATGGCAGCAGGCGCCAAAATTTTAGCCGGCACCTTTTCAACCAATAAACGCCGGCGCCTGAGAAAGATGCCTAACAGGTAAAAAGAGTAAAGGGTGATCGCCCCATGGATGAAAAAATAGTTCCAGCCGATAATGCGGCCCTTCAGCGGATTAAATATATCGAGCTTCAAGTTCAGCCAGTACCCTGCTACATAAAAAATCAAGACTGCGATGAGTATCCTTACAGTGGATTTTTTTAAAAAGCGAAAAGTGGTGTAATGGACTATCTCCAGGCCGATGATCATCATCAGGAACCAGGAAGGGACACAAAAGGTGGGGAGACCAAATATGGTCAAGACGGTTCCTCTAAAATAGCCTGCCAGGGTGGGTAGGGGCAGGCCGAAGAATTTACCCTCAATAAAGATAGGCGGAATCATCATTATCAGCGTTAAAAAAATGAACGGCAAAAGACGGGTGGAAAAACACTGCTTGATGAATTTGCCGACACGCCAGCCAACAACCTCCTCTTTGGCTACATAGCCCGCCAGAACAACAAACAGAACCATATGAAAGGAGTAAATAAATTTATACAGGCTACTGCCGGTCTGGTTTTTCAGCAACATGAGCTCTTCGACAAAGTGGCCGAAAAAGACCAAAGCGATGGCGTAAAAACGTGCAATATCAATAGTAAAAATTCTATTTGGGTTTGCACCGGCCTCCATAGCCATATCCTTAATTGAGCGCATGAATCGTTACTCTGGTTTGCTCATTGCCGCTATAATCTTTTCACTCCATTTTTTGAAATTCATGGGTGGCAAGCGCTTTTTTGAACGCCCACGATATGGATAATATGATAATAAAATAGATAACCGCCCTGGCCGATGCCGGGCCATAATCCTGTGAAACAACCTCCTGGCCTAACTCCATCCCCAAAAACGTAGTCGAACTGCCGGGGCCACCGGCATTAAGGCGGAAGGGTTCGATAAAGACCATGAAGCTATCGATAAAACGCAGCAGCAGCGCCATGATCAATACCCCCTTCATTTTCGGCAGTTCTATGCAGCGAAAGGTATTCCAACGGGACGCTCCATCAATGACGGCGGCTTGGTAGAAGGCCGAGGGGATGGTCGTCAGGCTGGAATAGCAAAGCAAAATGACAAGACTGGTCCAATGCCAGACATCCATTAGTACAATAGCCACCCACGTCGGAAAGATCTTTAATGTCCAATCAGAGCCGAACGCCAGTGCCAAAAATACATGCCAAATCATTGCAATCATGTTCCAGGGGACTAACAATGGCAGAGACATACAAACCAGACATACCGCACTTAACGCCCTTTTTTTGGGTAAAGTCAAAGCGATGGCGATGCCCAGCGGGATTTCAATGGTCAAAACGATAGTTGAAAATAATAGGCTGCGACCGAAGGTTTCCCAAAAACGAAGGGAGCCCAATACGTCACGATACCAATCTAAGCCGACCCAGATCTTGGACTTTATGTGAAAAATATCATAGAATGAATAATGCGCCACCATAATCAATGGCAGAACCGCAACAAACCCAAGCAGTACGATGGCGGGCATTACAAAAAACCAAGCCTTGTTATTTCTTGCCTTTGCCATGGCCATTCACAATGTTTGGTCTCAATAAATGGTAGAAACAAAGTGATCAGGTAAATTTGCGGAAAAGCAATGATACCATACCAGTACCAGTCGTTTGGGGCAAGTTGGGATTATATTCACGCTCCAAATCCAACAATGTAATTTACGGATACAAATAATACACAGAAACACAGTATCCCTTTAATAATTCTTGCCGGTATGAACTTCTGAGTTCGAGCCCCTAAATACATCCCAAAAAAACCACCGATGCCGAACAAGGCCCCCAGTGCCCAATCCGGGGCTACTGTGACGTCTGTATAAATCAGAGCAAAGCACTGATAAATGGCCACTCCGGCAAAGGACGTTATGAATGTGCCCATCAATGCAGCGCCGGCAACCGTATAAACGGGAAGGCCAATGATGGATACAAAAAACGGGGCTACGATTGCCCCGCCGCCGATACCATATATTCCGCCAACTATGCCCACTAAAAAACATAACAAATAAACCATTAAAGGGGAAAAGCTGAGTGTTTCGTGGTCATAATCGAATTCAACCTTTCTAATTGAAGATCTAACAAGGGTCACGGTGTGCTGGTTTGGTGAATTTTGGTTCACCTCTGTTTTCTTTTTGTGGCCTTTATTTTTAATCACATCCAAAAGCAACCGTAACCCAATATAGAGAAGCACCACTCCGGCAAATAATTTAAAATGTCCTGGATCCGGCAAAAACCTGATGCGGACCCACGCGCCAATAAATACGCCTGGCAAAGTCCCGATAATCACCGCCCATGTCAAAGGCCACAGCATCCGGCCCTCGCGAATGTACCGGTAAACTCCGCTTGGTATCGCTACGATATTGAAAACTTGATTTGTACCGCTAACGGAAGGTGCTGTATATCCTAAAACACTTACTTGAAAAGGCAACAGCAAAAATGCCCCGGATACGCCTCCCATAGATGTGAAAAACGAAACCACAAAAGCCACACAGAATGGGATGATTGGGTTAACCTCAATGCCCGAAACCTCGAAAAGCATTCGATTTGCTCCTTTTGATCAATTACATATGCCACCTCGCATTCACTTATCGCATTTATGAAAGATTGTCTGTAATTTTATGTTAATATAAGTTATTTATTGTAATAATCCCTATTAACACCCGTGGCCAATCGGCGTATAACAAATTGAATTATTAATAAATTTTATTAAAGAGGCCGTATCGAACGTTTTGTTGAATACACTTGCCATGTCCTTATATTCCCGTGCATGATTCTTGGCTGCATATGTACTGAGGAAATATATCGTTTGAAATCGATCTCGATCTTGGGACTCTTTAATAAGAACATCCTCCGGCAGTTTGCGAAGCAGCGCTTTTGGAGGACGGGTGTCCGTCGTCATATTGATGATCGTAGATCAGGATAGCCCTTCTTTAAAATTGGTCAAACCTTCATTTTCAAGGGTCATGACCAGATCTCCGATTCTTCGCACTTGATCCAGGTAATGCGAGACCACGAGAAGGGTGCAATTTTCTTTGAGGCTGACCAATAGTTCCTCGATGATCCCGGCGGCTTTCGAATCCAGGGAGCTTGTCGGTTCATCACACAATAGAATTTCAGGCTCCAAAATCAGTGCCCGGGCGATGCAGAGCCGTTGTTTTTGCCCCCCGGAGAGATTCAATGCGCTTTCCTCCAAACGGTCTTTCACTTCTTTCCACAAAAAGGCCTGCTCAAGCGCCCTGCGAACTTTCTCCTCAATGAGATACTTATCACGAACGCCGGCAAGCTTCAGTGGAAACGCCATGTTTTTGCCAATACTCATGGGCAAAGGATTCGGTTCCTGAAAGATCATAGCGACCTTTCGGCGCAAATGCGAAAGGGAAATGTCTTTTCTAAAAGGTGAAATCCATTGCCCTCCCAGAAAAATTTGGATGTCGCCGGAACAACGAGTATCGGGAATCTCCTTCCACATACAGTTGAGAAGGCCCAGCAAGGTCGATTTTCCCTGGCCGGAAGGTCCTGTAATCGCCGTCAGCGTATGGCTGTAGAATGTTGCGCTGATGTCACAAAGCACCTGTCTTGTGCCGTAGAAAAAATCGACGCTGTCAAGGATGATTTTTTCTTTCTTTTCCGTTGGCACCTTGTCTATTCCCTATCAATTTATTCGACATTTCTATGGTCGGTAGAGTGCCCAATGGAACAACCGCTTTTGCATACCATGGGCGACCATGAACAACACGGAACAGATTCCCAATAGCACCAGACAAGCACCATATCCATTAGAGAGCTCCGCCGGACTCGTGTATTGGCTGGATATGTAAAAAATATAAAAAGGTAAAGCTTCATATTGTGAGAGCAGAGAAGACGGCACGCCGGCTGTGGCCACCACCCCGGTCAACAGGATCACTGCCGTGTCTTCGGCACATCGGCCAATGGCCAAGATCACACCCGAACTGATACCTGAAAGGGCGTTGGGGATCAGCACATAGGCGATATTTTGCAGCCGGGTAGCACCCAGTGCCGTGGCGGTGTGACGGATATGTGCCGGCAATTCTTCCAGGGAAGTCTGGGTACTGCGAACAATATAGGGAAGTACGAGTACACCCAGTGATATCGCACTGATCAACAAACAGGGGCCCAATCGGTCGGAAAAATGGTGATGCAGGAAAATGGCAACACTGAAACCATAAAGACCAACAACGATGGATGGTATCCCGGCCAACACGTCGAACAGGCCGCCCACTACTTTTTTCATTATCGGCGTTGCATATTCCGACAAATATACGCCGGAACATATTCCCAGCGGCAAGGCCATAAGGGTGGACAAAACCACAAGGCAAAGTGTTCCGATGATTGCCGGAAAGATACCGTCAAAGACACGCTCGCGACCCAGTAAGGCGCTGAGCGGGTCCGCCTTGCCAAAAACCAATTCGCTTCCCAGACTCGGTAGCCCTTTTATCAGCAAATACGACAAAAAAACCGATACACTGAGACAAAGCAGGAGCGCCAATGCCCATGACAGGTATTCAACCATTTTCTCCATAAACACGCGCATCATGAGACCGCAACCCTTTCCCGCGCCATCATCCGCACCGCAATGGTTGCCAGGATAGTGAACAGATAGAGGGCGATGCCGCAGGCAAAGATGGAACGAAACTCCATACTGTCAAAATCGGCGGCTTTGACCAGTGCAATATGGGCGGTCAGGGTTCTTGCCGGTTCCAAAAATCCTTGGGGTGGGCGGATGGCATTTCCGGCCAGCATCAGCGCGATAAGCGTATCACCCAGGGCCCGGCCCAAAGCGAGGATAAATCCAGACGCCATGCCTCCCAACGCCCTGGGCACCATGACATATAACAATCGTTGAACACGATTGGCACCTAACGCCTTGGCGGCCTGGACATAGGCCGCATTTACGGCCAGCAGGCTGTCTGTAAAAAAGAGAATCATGGTGGGGCTGATCAGAATGGCCAGCATGATGCTTGCGGTGAGCACGCAAATTCCCGGTCCACCGAGGCCTTCGCGTATCAATGGGACCAGGAGGAAGATACCGATAAAACCATAGATTACCGTAGGGATGCCGGTCATGAAGCGGACCAATGCCCCCAACAGCTTGCGAACACGTCTTCCGGCTAAACTTGAGATCACAAAAGACATGCCAAGAGATAGGGGAAGACAAATCATCGCCGCTAAAAAGGCGATCCAAAATGTTCCGGAGATCATGGCCCATATCCCGTAAGCCCCCCGATGAGGCGCCCATGGTCCGGACCAGATAGCGGAGAATGTGCTTTCCCTGAAGAGCGGTATACCCAGTGCGACCATAAATCCCAGTATTGCCAGGATAATGGCCGCACTGGCAATGGCGCAGCACAGAAATACGCTTTTAGCGAGGAGTTCTTTAGACGGTCTCATTTTACCGGGATAAATCCCTTTTCCGCAGCAATTTGCTGTCCTTCAGTTGACAGAAGATACTCGATGAACAGCTTCGTCAAGCCGGTTGGGTCGCCTTTGGTGTTGCTGTACAATCCTCGGGAAATTGAATATTGGCCGCTTTTGACGGTGTCCAGCGTCGGGGTAACCCCGTCCAGAGCCACGGGAGCTACCGTCTCATCGATATGGCCAACGGAAACATAGCCGATGGCATGGGGATCGTTGGCCACGGCTGTCTTCATCGCTCCGTTGGAAGGGACAAAAAGCGCGCTTGTCGTTATTTCGCCTTTACCCAGGGCCCTTCCCCAGAAAACAGCGCGGGTACCACTGGCTTCATCCCGGGTGTAGATGGTAATGCCGTGATCAACGCCGCCGATCTTTGACCAGTTGTCAATTTCACCCGCGTAAATCCGCTTCAACTGATCTTTGGTCAGAGATTTTACGGGATTGGCCGGGTTGACCACCACGCCCACACCATCGACAGCCCACTTGAACATTTTAAGACCGTACTTTTCAACCTCTTCCGGCTTGGCCTTGCGGCCTGAATTACCGATGTCCACGAGTCCTTCACCCACCTGCTTGATCCCCACACCGGAACCTCCACCGGCCACGGTGATCACGATATCCTTGTTGCGCGTCATGATCCGTTTGGCGGCTTCCTTCATCACGGGGATATGCGCCGTGCCCCCAGCGATCTTAATAGTTCCTTTTTGCCCGTCAAAAACATCTATCGCCCCGCCCAGACAGGGTTTGCTCACGAATAGAGAAATCACCAGAACGATTCCGATCCTAAAGCCATGTGTTAACATTTAATGCCCCCCTTTTTCATGCGAAAAATGTTCGTGATTGTTCCACATCTATGTTCCGATTATTTTCAGGCAGGCCTCGCTGCCCGGTTCTGCTCAAAAGATTCTCGCAGTAAAAGCGCTGCCCCAAACGCGCCGGCAAATTGCGGTTCGTAGGGGATTAGCACTTTTCAACCTGTTTTTCCTGCAAGTCATTGGTCATGCAAACACGCTTGGCCACACTGCTCCAGTGCAGGCGCGAAATGGTTTATGTTTTTAAATTGGTAATGACCCGGAAGAGTTCTGTCGGGCTATCGCATTTTCAACGCTATTAGAATGGCCCAGTGACGATCCGGTAATGTCAGATTGGATGTGATGTTGGCACACGGTTTCGTCTAACAAAACCCGGTTAGATGGATAAAACCTCAGGTAAAGCCAGAATCATATTTCATGAAAAACACCATAGGAGCCTGAATAAGAAAATTGGAAAATACGTTGGAATTTGGGGGCATGTCCAATATTTATTATCGATATCGCAGTTAGATGACATTGAAATCATCTATTTGTTTTGCAGATGCTGAAAAGAAAAATTGATTTCGGCTGGTAACTGTCCATTTTCACGAAATTATTTCAGTAGAGTATGTTGCTGTAGGCAAGACGGTGGTCGTCCCTTCGAAGGATTTGTTGAATCGGAACCTGGAGTCTCGGCCGACAGGATTATTTGCAGACATCCAGACGGCACATCCGTTTGATATCCGCCTTGCGGATGCGGTCACACAGGCTGCAGTCCTTATTTTTCAAAGCCAGCTGGAAGTAGCACCAGCCGTGTACCCCGTCGGCCCTGGGCCAGTACTTGAGGATGTTCTCGCACAACTCTGGCTGGTTGCGCTGCTCCACGGTTTCCTGGTAGCACCAAGGGCCGCGGGGGTGGTCTTTGCAGGCTTTAAAAATTTCATCCTGGCTATCCTGGGCCATCGCGGCAGCGGCCGCCGTCAAGACCCAGAGAAGCAGGGTTGCGGATACAAGTATTCGTTTATGCATGCGGATTCCTCTGCTTTCTATATTGGTCACCGGGTACGGTTGGCCTTCAACGTGGCCAGCCGGGCTTTGGCCTCGGCCAGGCGATGGTCCTTCGGACAGTTTATCTCCAGCCATGAGATATATTTGCGGATGCCGGCCATGTAGGCGTCGGTTTCGTACACACCGAGCTTGCCGACATTGTTCGGTGGAAACATGTCCGGGTCCATCTTGCATTGGCTGACGTGCCTTCTTTCGTGAGCGTACACGGCGTCGAAAATCACATCCGGGAGGCAACGCTCCCGCAGGGATTCTTTTGCATCTTTGGCCCCCTCTACACAACATTTTTCCTTTTTTTCGGCGGCCTCTTTACAACAGGTTGTTTTGTCATTCTCGCCGCATTTATGGGCATACATTTCAATGCTGGTATTGCTTGAGGAATCGGGGTTGTAGCCTTGATGGGTCTGTCGCGCCTGTTGGCCGACCATACGTCTATAGGCGATTGTATCCCAGGCGGCCCTGTCGCGCAAGGTGGGATCGTTGTAGGCCTCGGCCACGGCAAGATCCTCGTACAACGCATTGAAGACATCATTGCAATAATTCTTCATGCGCAATTTCCATGTGACCACCGTCTTGCGATTCCAGTCGCCCGGTCGCTGCTCTTTTTTGTCGACAAGGGTCTTTTTGCCCTCGATCGTTTCCTGGCCCTCGGGCAGAAGGATATCTTCGCTGAATCCAAACAGTCCGGGTATCGGGTGGCTTTCAGAATGAATGAGGGTATCATCCTCCCCGCCTGTTTCAGATTTCTGCGGTTTTTGCGTTAATGGAACGGTCTTTCTATATATTCTACTGTGTTTTCGTTTCTGACTGCACACCTCGGTCTTCAGGGACTCTGCGTTTGCCGTCTTATCGGTAAATACTTCTACGAATGCATCAAGCCTATATTTACCCTGGTAGGGTATGGTCACCATTCTGACCAGAACGCCATCGGGCTTCGTTTTGTAAGCATTTTTTAAAGCCTCCTTTTCTTTATCGTCCTTAACCGTATAAAGTCTGGCGCTACCTCTTTCCATGTTTGAATCTTCATTTCCCGGCGAGACCGGCACAGGCTTGGATTTTCCGTCGGCATCCTTATTTGGGCACATGGTCTCGTCATAAACATCAATGTGTCCACGTTCCCATTTTTCCGACCAGTTCCGGCTGACATCCGATATATAGAAGCGGCCGCATCCGCAGAATCTGACTGTGGCACTCGCATTGATCGTATGGATGTCGATCACTCTGTCCGTGTGTCCCGGCCCACCTTCGTCCACGTCTTTTTTCTTGCTGTCTTCTCGCTTAAAGGTGATTTCTCCTTCCCATACCTGCCCCGTTGCTGACGGCAAGTTGAGTTGCTTCAAAAACTCTACGGCCGGATTGATCTGTTGCTGGGCATCTACCCCTGAGGCAACCCAGAGCATGCTCAACCAAAAAACAGGAAGGACCTTAAGAAACGTACGCATCGGTTTTAACTCCGTATATGATGGCTGATCAGGGCCACCGCGGCGGTGCGCCGCCAACAAACATATTCTCTCATTCGGGTTTCGTGGGGATTATCCTGGAACAGCTTTGAACGCGTTCATCACTGTTGGTTGATCAGGGTCACGTCGATTTTGGATGAGTTTCCCTGCCCCTTTACACTGAACACCAGTTGCCGGTTGGATTGTTTAAACATAAGTACCCCTTTATTGCCCTGGACCATGGCCATGCCCGGCACCCATCCTTTGGCTGCCATGGCGTCTTTATAAAAATCGACGATATCCTGGGGGCTGGCCTCCGCCTGCAGTTGGGCCTTGGTATACGGCCCGGCGGAGCTGCTTTTCAACACCCGGGCGCCGTTGTAAAGGGGCACCTCGCCGTCTATAATGGAATCTGTGGCGGTGGCGGGTTTGACTGCTTTGGCGACCGGGGCTGAACTTTTTTTTGGTTTCACCGTCGTTTTCGTTTTCGCCGCCGAAGTTGTCTTTGGCTTCGGCTTCATAGTGGCTTTTACACCGGGGGATTGATCCAGCTTGACCGTAAACGATCCCTTGTAAACCGTAACCCTGGCCCAAACCGCATGGGCATCCCTGGACGAAAAGCGCGATTTTTCCTGACCTTTTTTCAGTGTAAATCCGAAGTGATCGATCTTTCGGGTTTTTTCGGGATCCGCGAACAGCTCAACATCCCCCCTGGCGCCATCGGAAAGGCCGGTGACGGTGATCAGCAAATCTTTTTCCGGCTTCAGCAGCTTGCTCGTACCCGTGGGATGGGTGACCGTAAATTCGTTTACGACCTTGGCTTTGGGTGTGGGTTCCGGCTTTGGTGTTGTTTTGACTGCTGCTTGCTTTGACGCCACTTTATCAGGATCTGGCGGCTGAATCAGGCTGATCTTGGCCCGGCCCTCACCTTTGGAAATAATCAATATCACCGTTTTAATCCCGTTGTCGGCAGGATATTCCCATTTTTGTGTTTCGCCAGTGGCTATGGTGAACGGAATTTTTTCTGACTTGCGATCTTTTCCGTATACAAGCAACATCTTTCCTGTGGTTTTGTCACCAAATGGGTTATCGCCGGTAATACGTATGGTCAAAGGCCTCTCGGGATCACTTTCATGATCCGTCTGTCCACCGCTATTATAGCTATCCTTGCGATCCTCGCCAAACTGGCGCAGCATGGCATAAACCAACCCTTTGTTCACACGGATCCGCACCTCATCAACTAAATACGATTCTGCCTTTTGTGCAAAATCGCCATTATAATCAAAATTTCCGCGATCCCCTATGCCTTTGAGTTTCCATGTTGTCTCATAACGATTTTCCGATGGTTTTCCGTTGAAATAAGGCAGAATTTCAAATTCGGATTCGCCTTGAACTTGGTTAATAATTTCCAGATACGCTTTTCGGTGGGTATCGGTTTGAATGCGCAGTTCACCGCCATCTGTAATTTTGACATAACAGGGAGCCTGCGTGGTTTCTACTTTCCGCAAGCCCGGAAATGCCTCTTCCGCATTTTTTAGCCTTTCATGTTTTCGTTTCTCTTCCGCCCCGGGTTCCTCTACCTGTTTGAATCCGACCGGCGGAACAAACAGATCCTTCTCCAACCTGACATTTCGAACGGCCTTCAGCTCCGTAATAGAATACTCTTTTCCTTCATAATAGGTAACCAGTTTTAGGGGGAAACCGAATTCCGTTGAAACCCATTTGGTCAGAAAATGTTCATCATTGGCAAAGAAATCCTGTTTTTCGCAAACGAATCCGGAAATCTTCTCGCTGCCGTTCCTTTGGACTTTCGCGTCGTATTTAGAAATCATGTACTCCGAGGCTTTGAAAGGATCGTTCGAAAGGATATTGAAATCATCCGAAGGAATGTCGAAAAAAACCTTTCCTTTCATGTCTAAAAATCGGTGGATGTTTTTCTGCGTGTCTGCGATGACGGCTATGGGTTTTCCCTCTTCGACCAGGTCCATCCGGTAGCGTTGATTCAGTAAGTAAAATTTTCCGGTTTCCGTTTTACCCTTTTTCGTCATGACCAGGTCCGCAGTAAGGGACGCCGCCAGGGCCGGCAACGACGAAAAAAGAATAATCAATAGATAGACAAATGTGCATTTTTTCAATTGATAGCCTCCATTATTGGGCAAAATTCACTCTCGTAACCATTGCGGTATTTAGCCGGAGTTTGTCCTATTGCCATTCCAACATCCATAGAAAGCTTTGAATTGGACTTTTGATCAAAGGTTATCCACTTTCCTGATTGCCCTTAATTTGGCTTTCACACAGAAAACCCCTGCGGCAAAAAAAGCGATCCCGGCCAGCAAGATCATAATCGAACGCCACGTAAAACCGGACTCGAGAACGCCGTATTGCGGATCCTGGGGATTGTAGTAAACTGTCACATTTTTGCCGACCGGATATTTGTTCACAATCTTCCGGGCCCATTTCGCGCTTCCTCCGGACTCGCCCGTGCCGAATGCGATTCGTGAGCTGATATAGTTTCGCCCGTCGACCCGATAGCGATAGCCCACCTTCGGGTAGTAGGTGGTCCGGGTGCGACGATCTGAATCCCTGGTCGTTCGTTTACTGACGCTGGAAGAGCTGATGGTTCCCTGGATGCTGGGCCAACTGCCGCTCTCCCGGGATCCCTTAATTTCGTATCCGCCCCAGGCCATCAGGACAACGCCGGCCGCGAACATACCCAGTATCAGGAAGATCAACCCCCTGTCGGCCTTGCCACTGCTTCCGGCTAAATCGATAAACGCGCTTTTGGGCTTCTTTGGCTGAGGTGCCGCAGGTGTGTTCATTTTCTTTCCATCCTTTTTAATCACGTTATACGGTGTCCATCCAGAACCAGATAAATTTGTTCAAGATCGAGGCGCACGGAAAATTTTACTGCAGGCATATGGTTGATATCCCGAGGATAAAATTTTCAGCGCAACATGGATATCGGGCAAATTGGCCATTTCCGGATGAACGTTATTTATTGGTTTATGGGAAAAGCCGCAGTTATGGTCTCGCCCTTTCCCGCGCTTATCGTAACCGCCTCCACGTTGAGCACCTGTTTCTTGTTGGTGACCCGCACGGTATACACCCCCTCCGGTAATGTAACGGCACGGGTACCTTGCTTGGGCCAGTTGCTCCAGTTTTCGAACACCTTATTTCCTGCCTCGTCCTCGATTTTGATCGGGGTCGCAATGGGTTTCCCATTGAGGGTCACGACAATAGTCAACTCGCCGGCTGTAAATTCGACGGTTTTTTCGACCGTGCCGCCCGGCGGAATCGCTATGTCTTCCAGAGCGACAACCGGCGGGCCGACTATTCCGGTACCCCATATTTTAACAAGGTAGCTGCCCGGAAGGAGCGGCAACTTCAGCTGTCCGGCGGAAGGGTTGGTCATGGCGTTGTAAAAGTGCTTTTTTTCCCCGGGATGGTAGACGAAAACATTGCCCCTGAACGGTTTGCCATTGAGCAGGGTGGTAATGACCAAGTTGCCGTCCGAAAAATCCGTTTCGCGTTCCACCGTCTCGCCGGCCACGATGACAATGTCTCTAAAGTGCACCGTCGGGGTCTTGCCGCCGCCGACACCAGAGTCCTTGAGTTCGGCCTCATAGGTACCGGGGGCCAGCCGAATCTCTACCGTTCCGGTTTCCCCGGATGTGCTGGCCGGTGTCCATTTTTTGCTGCTTTCCGGGTGGGTCAGGGTGACAAAGGTATGAAACGGTTTACCGTTCTTGGTCGCGGATACCTTGAAAATCCCATAGGGCGGCGTTGACTTTTCCACCACCTCCCGGGCTGCGGCCAAAAATTCCGCGGCATTGCCGGCGGTATAGTACTGCCCGCCTCCGGCCTTGGCCATGCATTCCAGCTGTTGCCGCTCCTCCTCGGTGACGTCGAACCCGATGACGTGCATGATGAATTTGATGCCCGCGTCCTTCAGCTCTCTGACCAGCCCGCAGGGGTCCGGATCGCAGGTCTCCTTGCCGTCGGAAACCAGGATGATGGTGGTCTCGTCCTCCAAATTCTTGAGGCGTTCGGCGGTCAGGCGCACCGACCGGCTTATGGGAGTCTTGCCTTTGGGGCTCAGGGCCTGGATTTTTGCGATCACCTTCTCTTTGTCCAGGTGTCCCAAGGGAATCAGTTCTTGCACATCGTCGCAGTCGCCCCTGCGGCGGTGCCCATAGGCCACCAGACCGACTGTGGAATCTTCCGGCAATTCCTTCACCAAGCCGGTGAGGACGTCCTTGGCAATGGCGATTTTGGCCGTACCCTCCACCTGCCCCCACATGGACCCCGAAGCGTCCAGAATGAACACGATGTTGCCGGAGGCGGCCGGTGGCGTTTTTTCTTTCTCTGTTTGCTTGGCAGGGCTGTCCGCACCCTTTGCTTCCGGGCCAATCTTGGCATATCCCGCCGGAATGCTAAAAAGCGCGGCATCCTGGGGGCCCTCCTTGATGTTTCTCAGGGACATGGTCGCGTTGCCATTCGTCGCATACGAAACCGTCTTGACGGCGAAAGCCAGGGGTCGGGATGTCCATACTCTGTATGCGGCTGAATTTTTGCCGGCTTCACGGTACTCGACGACATCGCAGGGATAGCCTTCCACCGTCTCCGTCCCCGCCGGCGTGCCGGTCATGTCCTTGCGCATGAATTCCCATCCCACCACGGGATTCATCACCATGGTTTTAACCGGGTCGGTCTCCTCCACATATTGGCGCATCCGGGGCATCAGCCCCCACGTAATGCCTGTTTGTCGGTTGCAGATGGTGGGAAAAGGCGGAACCGTCATGGGGCCCGCCGTTTTTTCAAGCCGCATTAGATCATCTTTGACGCATAGGTTGTAAACAAAATTTCCCTGAGGGGATGTGATGGTAAGTTCGGCGGTGAACTGGGAGGCCTGGCAGGGTAGGGCGATGGCCAAAATAAAGGGAACGATTTTCCAAACAAGGGCGCAGGGCCGGATGCGCATCATTTTCTCCTTTTTTCGAGATCCATGGTGTTGCTTGTGCAGTCACGGGCAACGCAAATTTGTGTGCTTCATAGCTGGAAGAATCAGTTGTGTCGTTTGCTGGGTTACTGAATAAAGGCCCCTCCACCAACCCTACGGTCAACAAGGAGGTTCGGCATGAGTTAGAGCTGGATGCCGGCCGTAGATGCTATTGGGTGAGAATTATCACCCGAAATATAAAAAAGATTATGAGATATGTCCAGAAATATTATCTGTCGATCTTCACGGTACATTCACTTATTGATCTGTTTGCTCAAGATTCACCGGCCGGTGATGCCTAATTCCGACCAGACAATGGGGTATCTTGAACCAACCAACATGAACTGGTATGTAAATCCACGCTTTGACAGAACACGTTTTTTTGAGAATACTCTCAATGTATATGAGTATTGGCAATGATACTGGGGAAACCCTTTCATAATGAGGTAATAAAATGAGTGGCAGAGAGCAGAGAAGCCAAATAGATGAACTTATTAATCTTGCGATGGGCTATAAATGACGAACATACAGACAGTCAAATATGTGAAAGCGGGAGGGAGGGATCTGAAATTGGATATTTTCCTTCCGAAAAATGTCGACCCCACCCATACAGCGGTTGTCCTGCTGCATGGCGGTGCATGGCGCATGGGTGATAAATCAATGATGGAAATATTCGGGAAGGAATTGGCCAATCATGGTTTTGTCGCTCTGGCGCCAGAGTATCGCTTGCTTGATGAATCGCCCTGGCCTGCCCAGATAGAAGATGTTAAGGCATCAATTCGATGGGCAAGGACAAACGCAACGTCGCTTGCTATACATCCAGACAAGATTGCAGTTCAAGGATTTTCAGCTGGCGGGCATTTGGCCTTGATGGCCGGCGGGACGCCGGATTTTTCAGGTTTTATTGGCAAAGAAGGGAATGATGGTAAAATATCTGACAGCGTCGCAGCAGTCGTTGCGTTCTTTCCTCCCATCGAATTTAGATTAAACCCTCCTTCGGCTGATTTCAATCGGGCATCGGATCTTCTTGGAGAGTCGGCAACCATAGAAGAAGCGCAAAAAGCAAGCCCGATATTTTATGTTTCGGAAGACTACCCGCCAACCTTTTTGTTGCATGGAACCGCCGACAGGATGGTGCCCTGTACAACAAGCCAGAGAATGTTTAAAGCGCTCCATGAAAAAGGTGTTTCCGTCGAAATGCATCTGTATCCAAATCATACCCATGAATTTGTGAGGCTTCCGAGCATGTTGTGCACGGTGCAGTCAGAGATTGCACTTTTCTTAAAACGTGTCGTGGTTGACCCTGAGAAATATGCTACAGAGAATATGAAGCTGAATATGTTTGCAACACTTTGAATATTGGGCACATAATCGCTGTCTGGCAAAAAATGAAAGCGGCAGGAGCGACAACAAAGTCCAGGACGCCTATGTTGCAAAGCTGCCCCACCATGACAGGCACAGCGTAGTTCCCGATGCCGATTGTCCCAACAATTAATTAAATATTCGACCGATACAGCAGCGCAACAGCATGAATGAGAATTTGACTTTCATTATCGCTTTGCTTTACGCTCGGATAATAAAGCACAAGTCAAGCTTTCAATTCGTCCAGGACCTTTCGGACTGTATGGGCTAAATCATTACGCAAGATGGGTTTGTAGATAAATGCTTTGATGCCGATTCCGTCTATTGTTTCGTCAGAAATTTTATTGCTGTATCCAGAGCAAAGGACCACAGGAATATCCGGCCTTATTTTCATCATTTCAACAGCAAGATTATCACCTGTCATATTCGGCATAGTCATGTCCGAGATGATCAGGTCAAATTCGGCCGGCTTTGTTTTGAATAGCGCCAAAGCTTCTATACTGCTGGTTCGTGCTGTCACCACATAGCCCAAATTTTCAAGAATCCGGCTGCACATTTTTGCAATTGAAACTTCGTCGTCCACAATCAAAATTCGTTCGGTGCCTTGGGGCAACTTTTCAGTTTTATGCGGGCGGTGAATGTTGCTTTTCTTGGCAATGGGAAGGTATATTTTAAAAGCAGTCCCTTTTCCAGGAGTGCTGTCAACGGAGATGTTGCCGTTATATTTTTCGACTATGCCATGCACTACGGCCAACCCCAGGCCGGTCCCCTTTCCTGGGCCTTTGGTCGTGAAATAAGGATCGAAAATGGAACATATGATATCAGCAGGTATCCCGGCACCGGTATCGGATACTTCGATATGTAAATAATCTTTCTTTAAGATGTTGGATATGCTTGATTCCGCAGCCTTATCGAGAACCACGTCTTTCATTTTTATTTCCAGAACACCGCCTGAATCCTCCATGGCCTGGGCTGCATTCGTGCAAAGATTCATCAGCAGTTGATGGACCTGCGTTGCATTGCCCATGATAATGGACCTGCTGTCAATGTCCTGTCTTATTTCTACGGTTGTGGGTATGGTTGAGCGGAGGAACTTCAAAACCTCATTTGCGATTTTGCTTGGCTGAACAGGACTGATCTTTTCGTCTGATTGCCGGGCAAAGGCAAGAATCTGGCTTACCAGTTCCTTTGCCCGTTTACCGGCCAAATACACTTCCTTCAAATTTTCCTCAAGCAACGAGGCTTTCGGGGCCTCGTCAAGTGCAAGCTCGGTAAATCCTAGGACGGAGGCAAGAATGTTGTTGAAATCATGGGCGATGCCACCTGCTAAACTTCCAATGGCTTCTAATTTTTGAGCTTGTATCAATTGTGCTTGCGCTTTGTCCTTTTCTGCAATCGCTTTAAGATATTCCGTAATATCTCTAAAAATCGTCATTTTTGAGACAGTACCGTCAGAATTGTAAATCGGCATATACGTAAAGTGGTAATTCCTGCCATCAAGAGAACTCTTGATGTCGGTTTCGCTTGTTTCGTAGGATTCGACTTTATTGAATGTGCACCAATCGCACTTGGAAGATAACCCATGCAATGCGTAATAGCACTTTTCCCCGGTTGCATCCCTGCCGCAGCGCCGAATCATTGCTGGATTCATATACTCGACTTTAAATTCAGGTGAACAGATGCATAATGGGTCTGTAAACGACTCCATCATCGATCGGTACTTTTCCTCGCTTTTACGTAGATCTATTTCCGTTTTTCGCAATTCAGTGACGTCTTCGAAGGTCGTGAAAACACCACAAGGTTTTTCCCCTTGCACTTTAAATTCGGGAACAGCATGCATTTTAACCCAGTGATAGGCATTATTTTCAGGATTAAATATACCCATCAATCCCTTTTCGAGCTTACCCGAGCGAAGCGCGATCATTGCAGGGTGCTCATCACCGGTATAAACTGTGCCATCATCATGAATTGTTTTCCATTCCGGATCGCTTAAATTCCGTTCCATGATTTCATCTCGGGATATCCCGAGAATACGCAGAGCAGAGCTATTTACCTGTGTGATTTGTCCATCGGTATTCAGGTAGAGCACGCCTTGCTGCATGTTGTTAAATAGTTCCTTGTAATGTCCTTCAAGATTATGCCTCTCAATGGCATACCTCAACGACCGCAGGAGCAAATTAGCACTTACATGCCCTTTCACAAGATAGTCCTGAGCGCCGGTACGAATTGCCTCGATACCGATCTTTTCATCACTTAATCCGGTGAGCACAATTGTCGGGACTTCAGGCGCCAGCCATTTGAACTGTCGCAAAGTATTCAGGCCCATGCTGTCCGGCAGGGCGAGATCCAGAAGAGCGATGTTAAAATGGTTTTTGCCCAGGATTTGTGAGGCTTCATGCAGACTTCCGGCCGTTTCGATTTGAATGGCTTTTTCGGTTTCTTCAAGGTATGCCAGGATGAGGTCGCGGTCCCCGGGGTTGTCTTCTATCAACAGGATATCAAATTCTGTGGAATTTAAATTTGACATGGTATCAATTCCCCGGAGGAAAGCGAACGACCGAGAACCAGAATCCTTCGATTGCTTTGACGATCTCTCCAAAGCGGGCCAGATCGACCGGCTTGGTTACATATGCGCTGGCTTGCAGATCATATGTTTTAATAATATCTTCCTCCGCCTGGGAAGAGGTTAATATAACCACTGGGATCCGCCTTAAATCACTGGTTGCTTTGATTTCAGCCAGAACTTCCCGTCCGTCCTTGCGGGGAAGATTGAGGTCGAGCAGAACAAGATCGGGTCGTATTGCACTTTCATATGGACTTCTCCTTAACAGGAAGTCCATTGCCTCCACACCGTCTTTTACAGTGTTTATTTCGTTCAGGATTTTACTTTGTTCCAGTTTCTCACACGTTAAATCCGCATCCGCCGGATTATCTTCAACCAGAAGGATCCTTATTTTCTCATTCATTTCTCTGTCTTCCCATGGGTTGTGCTGTCTTTAATTGTAAAATAAAATGTCGATCCTGAACCCGGCTCCGATTCAACCCAAATCTTTCCGCCATGGCGTTCGATGATTTTTTTTGATATGGCAAGGCCGATACCGGTCCCCTGATAGGTTCCGCGGTCATGAAGCCGCTGAAAGATTACAAATATCCGATCAGAAAAAGTCGGATCGATACCAATCCCGTTATCCTGTATTGAAAAGATCCATTGCGAATTTTTATTCTTTGCCGAAATTTTCACCGCGGGGTCTTTCGCTCCGTGAAATTTAACGGCATTTACGATTAGATTCTGAAACAACTGGTAAAGCTGCATTTCGTCAGCCATTACCGTCGGCAAAGGATCCACTTCAATTTCTGCCTTGTTATCGTTTATGGTGCTTTTAAGACCGTGTAGCACCTTATTTACAAGTTTATTGCAATCGATCGGTTCAAACGGCTTCCCGCCGGTATTAACTCTAGAGAGCATAAGCAGATCGTTGATCAGTTGCTGCATCCGCTTTGCCCCTTCAACCGCATAACCTATGTACTTATCCGCTTTCTGATCGAGTTTTTCCCTATAGCGTTCTTCAAGGAGTTCCGTATAGCAGGCAACCATGCGAAGCGGTTCCTGCAGGTCATGGGAGGCCACATAAGCGAACTGCTCCAGTTCTTTGTTGGAGCATTCCAATTGTTTGTTTGACTCTTTGAGTTCGCTTTCCAGAAGCTTTTCCTTGGTAATATCCGCAGCAATCTCGAATCTCACCATACGCCCGTCAATCCAACGTATGGCCTTGTCCGAGCAGCGGTACCAGCGTCCGTTCACCTTGTTTTGTATTTCCCAGACATAGCTGCGGCCTAAGTATTCGCCGAATATGAGGCTGTTCGTGCAAAAAGGACAGGGATCATCACGATTCTGATTAATTTTATAACACTTTTTGCCGATTACATCTTCTCCCCAGCTTGACTTGAATACCTCATTGACGTGCAGCAGTTCGTAAGTTTCCGGGTCAGCCACATAGATCACATCATCGATGCCGTCCAGGATTGAAAGGAGACGATTTCGGTCAGTCTCAACAATCTGGGTTACAGTATTTCGATAGGCCACTTCCTGCTTGGCCTCAAGCAATTTTTTTTCCGAGCTTAATTGTTTCTTATGTTCTAAAACCATTCCGGTCAGTATTTCTGCATAGCTGACAAGGAAATTTGCGACAAGCGGGACCTTTTCCTGATCGATTATTGGTACCTGTGAGAGTGCCTGAAGGTATGCCTTTTCATCAAAACCGTATTTTAAAGCTTGCCGCTTGAAAATATCTATGTCCGGCGGACTGAGTAGAAATTGGCCGACAAATGCATTAGCGATATGATGGCCATTAACAATAATCGGTGATGCAGCGTCACAAAGACCGTTTCGGCAGCGATACAGAGAATACTTTTCACCCTCTTTGAGATTGTTTGCGAGACAGGTATCGCTTTCGAAGCATCTACGGCTTGAGCGCTCATTTACTCTATGAAAATCTGTACACATTTTCTGCCATCTGGAACTTATGACAATATTTCCTTCAAGGTCAACAATGGCGGCAGCAATCCCCACTGTATCGCAAAAGCTGTCTAAAAATTTTTGATTCATCGGGATGCCAATAAGGTCGTTTATTTTTACTTCCAACATTTGGTCCCTCGCTTCAACAGAAAAACCGGATTTTGCGGGTTTTGACAGAATTCCGAAATATCCGTTCCTTACATCTGCACGGTGATAAAGCGTCTCTTACCGGTGAGCCCTTCCATTCAGACTGCCCGCGCAGATAGAGCGGACAGCTAATGCAAGGCCACTTCAATCCTATTTTATTCAAGGTTTACGCAAGAAGGATGCCAGGGTGAGCAAATTAATGAACGCTATCTATTAAACCCATCGTATGTCGGGAGTTGCTAAAAAATGGATTGATCGGAGGCTCTATACTAAACCAGCTTCAGCGCAGACACTGGAAATAAAACGATTCAAAACTGCTTGACAGCGGGACAGGTGCTACTTGCATTCGATAGAAAATATTTGTTGAATCCTACACCCTAATTATATCAAATTTTATGATGGCCATTGTCATTTTTTTGGCTATTTTCAGAAGGAATTTAATATTGGAGATCATAATGTGTGACCTCCGATCTCCTGAACAAGCTATCGCACCATCGAACTCCCCATAAGACTGGTCGGATTGCAGGCTAATTAGGTGATCACCTGATTATTAATAGCGTAAAAAGCGCAGGTTGCCTGTCAACGTACGGCTTCCGTAGTTGCCTTTCAAATTAATCTGCCGACACTACCTCTTTAAGAGCCCCAATATCCGGAGATAATCGCCGACTGATTTCGAGACGGGTAGTTTTTTTTAATCCGGCGTTTTGGCCTGCGACCATCGCCGGATGGCCATGACTTCGTCTGCGGAAATACCCAAAGATTCAAGAAAGTGCTGGTGGGCATCGGGTGAGAGATGCTCAAAGGCCAGGTGCCAATCGCCCATGGCTTTTTCATCCATGCCGGCCAATTTGAGCAGGCGCACCCAACTTTGCTTGTCCATCACTTTGATCGGCAAGTCCTCTCGCTTTATTTTTTTTAACAACCCTACAATCAAGTGTTGCTGGCGGCGCAGGGCCTGGATTTTTTGATTGAGTAGGTCTATCTGCAGTTCGAGGATTTCAGCCAGCGAACTTCCGGATGTTGAAAGCGTCGCGGCAATGGATTTAAGATCCAGCCCTGCCTGGCGAAATAGACAGATTTTTTCCAAACGGCGAACATCGCTTGGGGTGTACACCCGATAATTGGCAGGCGTCCGCCCGGAAGGCTTCAATAGGCCGATGCGATCGTAATATAGCAGCGTACTGCGGGACAGATCAAACTTCCGGGCAAGCTTTCCGATGGTGAGCATGAATAACTCCTGTTTGCCGATGCAGTGGTCCGCTACAAATCAGCAAGCGGCAACATTGTGCCTGTTTTCAAATAATGATTGAGCATGCTGGCGATTCTTTCCGCTTCAGGCTCAAAATCCTCAGACATGGCCGTGATGACTTGGTTACCTTCCGGGCTCAGTCCGGTATAGATTTTTTGCCACAACAGGCGCGTGCCACCCGCCGGGGTGCCACTCAGATGAATATTGAGCTTAGTGATTTTTTCGTCGGCTGTAAAGCGAACGAACTCAATGCCGTGGTCTTTTTCGTAATGGCTTACAATCCAGGTTTCACGGCCGCCGTTTTGGGGAAAATCGGTTTCAAAAATGCAGTTGTTTTCAGCCACCCCGCTATCGCTATAGAGCACACGACAACGCCAAGGTTCTATCCACTCGTATTCACGAACCGGACAGAGAAGGGGAAAGACCTGCTGGGGATCGGCGTCAATGATCAATTCGATTTCCCTGGTGATACGTTGCGGCAAAAACGCATTCATCGTTAGCACCTCCTGATGAGTCATCTGTTGGTTTGGTTACGGTCCATTGGTGATCGGGATCAGGCTATAAACGGTGAAGCTGTAGTCAGGTCAAGGGGTATTATTGAATGCTGCCTTCATGCAATCAGAGGCAAGCTTTATCCCATGGGCATCAGGGGGCAGGGACTCTCGAAGTTCGTCAGCCTGTGCCAATGAAAATAGTGGCTGGCGGATATATTACGATTGTTCAGATTCTTATCCATCAAGCCGGACAGCTATACCCGGGCCCTGATTGTTACCGGGTATGGCTGTGGGGTGGACAAACTGGTGCTTGTCATATAATCCATCTGCGTTTGATGTTCCAGAGGCTTGCGGCGAACAAAAAGACGCAGAATGCAGCGAGAACGGCCAGATCGAGGGAAAAGGATAATATATGTGCACCGTGGACGGCCCCATGGAGCACATCGGCCCCATAGGTCAGGGGAAACGCAAAGGAGAATGGCTTGAGAAACACGGGCAGCTTTTCAATGGGAAAAAAGAGCCCACAGAGGAAAATCATGGGGAAGCGGAAGAAGTTGGAAAAGGTCTGAGCTTCGAAAACCTCGCTTACCGCCACGGCGATAAAAAGGCCCAGGAAGGTCGAGGCCACGGCGATCATGAAGACAGCGGGAATGAACACGCTCCACATCACTGCGGTCAAATCGATGAGAAACGCCGCCATGATAACAGGCACAAAAGCGTTGGCTGTGCCGAACAGGATGGCACCGCTGGTTTTGGCCAGCATCAAAATTTCAAAGGGGACTGGCGCAAGCAGCAGCCGTTCAAATGAGCGGTTTTTTTTCTCGAATGTAACCGTTACCGCCAGCATAGAGGTGGTACCGAACAGAATCGAGATCGCCACCACTCCTGGTAGCAATGACAGTATGCTTCCCAGGCCGCTGCCTGATTTGATGAAGAACATGCCCGTCCATGCCAGGGGGAAAATCAGTCCCCAACTGATATTCGGCGGCTTCAGGTAATAGGTCCGCATGTCTTTTGCCAGAATATTCCAAAAGGCGATTATGAGTTTCATTGACCGCCGCCTTTCTTTTCCTTTTCTTTATGCATGGCGTTAGCCTCAAGACCGGTGATTTCTACAAAGATGTCCTCAAGGGACGGTCGTATGCGACGGGCTTCGGACACCTCGGTGGCATGGTCTTCCAGAAAGCGGACCAGGGGACCCACATGAATGGGGTGTCCAGCTTCAATTCGTATGAAGTCGCCACCCGGGATCGTGAACACAAGATCCGGAAAGGAATCCCTGAGTTTTTCCCTGATACCGGGCGGCATGTTGACACAGGTAATCTGCAAAACATGCTTTTCTTTCATCGGTTGGAGCAACTGCTCCACCGTGTCGATTCGAACGATGCATCCATTTACGATAAAGGCGATGCGGTCGCAGAGCCGCTGCGCCTCTTCAATGTAATGGGTAGTCAGGAAGATAGTCGTCCCGCTTCGATGCAGATGGGCGATGAGTTGCCGCAGTTGTCGCGCGCTGGCTACGTCGATTCCAGTGGTGGGTTCATCCAGGAACAGGATGGGCGGCTTGTGAATGATCCCGGCAGCGATGGTAAGCTTGCGCTTCATACCTTTTGAGTAACCGGCAAACTTGCGTTCCGCCGCCTGGGCCAAATCGAAAGTGTCCAGAAGTTCCCGGGCCCTGGCTTTTCTTTCGGCTTTGCCCATTCCGTAAAGCGCCGCGCAGAAACAGAGGTTCTCAAAACCGGTGAGCTCCGGATACAGGTTGCTTTCATCCGGGACCACGCCGACGAGATGCTGGGCCGCCCTGGGATTGCCTGTGCAGTCGATACCTCCGATCCGTATCGCTCCTGCGTCCGGGCGCGCCAGCCCCGTGAGCATATTGATAGTGGTCGTTTTGCCGGCACCGTTCGGGCCGAGAAAACCGAACAGCTCGCCTTGCCGGACACTGAAGGAAATGCCAGTGACCGCTTCGACATTTTCGAAACGCTTGGTTAATTTTTCAACATAAATGGATTCGGTCATTTTGATCTGCGCCACTGGTTTTTAGGATGCAAACTATTTCATCTATTTTTTTCGGGAGCGGGCTTTTCATTTGTGCAGGGATGTTCCTTGCCGTTTCCGTGACATTCCCTGATCTGTTCGGGGCTGCAATTTTCAGGCTTGTCCTTTAATTGGATTGGTTGCTGACAACTTTGACACATGGCGCCCTCCTTTGGTTGATGAATGGTAACCGGTGAATCGTCTATCCGCCAACAAATGGTTCCCTGCGGTTCGCCGCTTGCCGTCATCGCGTTTATTTCCATCGCGATGGCGCTTAATGCTTGTCGATCTACCATATAGTGGGTCCAGTAGCCGCGTTTTTCTCCTTTAACCAATCCCGCTTTCCGAAGTATCTGGAGGTGCTGGGAGACGGCCGGTTTTGAGATGCCAAGCTGATTGGCCAAAGCCCCGACACACAGGTCACCGTTAATCAGCATTTGCAGGATTCTCAAGCGATTTTCGTCTGCCAGCGCTTTTAGTCTTCTAAATAGAGGCACGATACTATCCATATAAGCGATTGCTTAAATGTTTAATAAGTTGATAATTTGAACCTGTCAATCTAAAAATGGGACAATCCGACATTATAAATAAGGGGGTAAATCCATGGGCCTGATCGAGTTCGCATTTTTATTTTCAGCGGTTGTGGCGCTGTATAATTTTCAGCAGATCAAAATGGCCCTCAAAGATAAGGGTTGCACCATCGAGATGTTTTCCGGCTGGCTGCGGGACTATCGGCAGTTCAAAGCGCTGATCGAAGATGAACCGGATCAAAAGCGTAAAATAGGCTATCAAAAAAACCTCAATACCTTGCACTTTTCCCTGTTGGGAATGCTCCTCTTTGCTGTTTTGTTGCTTCGCAAGTTCACATAGACTGCTGAAAATTTGCATACCCTGTTTTCAAGCCGCCTCTATGAATAAAAGTCATTCTCATAAGCCGGCCAGGAAATCTTTTGTGTGTTCCGGGCCAAATACTTGGGTAATTATGAATTAAATTACATAGTTTTAGGGCAATAATTTTGCCAAATTGTGCCAATAAATTGCTCTATTTTATAAGTACTTGTTTTATATATGAAAAATTTTGTCTATTCTTGGTATCATACTTGCATTACAATGTGCTGGTTTTTGCCGGTAAGACAAGCCTGCTTCGAAGCAGTGGCAAAAAAATTCATGGCGCATGGGGAGTATCTGGCAGGCTCCGTTTCAACAACCTCGTTTTGGTTGTTGTCCCAGCGGTCAGTACGAACAGAAAGAAGGATTAGTAATGAAAAAAATAACTTCATTCGTATTAGCAATTGGATTGTTTTTATTTGGATTAACAGGTGTGGGACAGGCAATCATGATAGATATTGATGCGGTGACCAACACCACATACAATCCCATTGAGGTGAGCTTAGCGGCCGGCACTTATACGGTGACCGCATTTGACGGGACATATTCGGCCTGGACAGCCTGGACAGACCAGCACAGTTGGCTTAACAGCTACAGCTTGTCCTCCGATGAGTTCGATGCCTATCTCGTCACCAATGGTCAATACGATACTCCGGAATTGGCGTTGCTCAACGCAGTCAGCACCTCCTTCACGTTGACGTCGGACGGGACCGTCAGCTTCTTTATAATGGATGATCCCTATGGGGACAACTTCGGCGGCATATCATTGGAGATCAGTCGCGTCACGAGTCGCCTCCCGATTCCGAATCCTGAACCGGGTACAATGCTCCTGCTCGCAACCGGGTTGCTGGTACTGGCCGGAGCCGGGAGAAAGCTTAACCGGTAGAATTGTCCTTCGGCCCCGCTTTATAAGAGCCTGCCGTTTCCAGCGGCAGGCTCTTGTTGTTTTTTGTGTTTCCTGTCCTTTTGGATGGCTTTTGACTGTTGCACCACATTTTCACAGTTCAGGCGGGCAGTGACCTTGGCTACAAGGGGATGTTTAATATTGATAATGAAACTGACAGACCATGGATTTTAAACACGTCTAATCTGTGTGGCATTCGCTGCTGCAATGGGGCAGGCTGTCGCTGCGCTCCCATTGCAGGGTCGCGTGGCCGATGCCGTACTTGTCCCGCAATGCTTTTGTGGCAATCAGAATGACCCGGTCATCGTCCCGGGGATCGGGTTTCACCAGGTGGGCGGTCAGGGCGTTGTCGGTGGTGCTCATGGCCCAGATATGGAGATCGTGAACGGCGGTTACCCCCGGAAGGCCGGACAGGTATTCTTTGATGGATTCGGGATCGATTCCGGCTGGAACGGCGTGCAGGATCAGGTCCAGTGACTCCCGCAGCAGTCCCCACGTGCCGGCGAAAATGATCGCGGCAATGATCAGGCTCATTACCGGGTCCAGCCACAGCCAACCCGTATACCAAATGGCCAGGCCGGCCAAAACGACGCCGGCGGAGACGCCGGCATCGGCTGCCATGTGCAAATAGGCCCCGCGAATGTTGAGGTCGTCCTTGCGACCGGAAAGAAAAAGCATTGCGGTGGCGGTGTTGATGACCACACCGCAGAGTGCCACAAGCATCACGGTCATGCCGGCCACCGGCTCCGGATCGGAAAATCGGCGAATGGCTTCCCAGGATATGCCGCCGAAGACGATCAGCAGCATCAGCGCGTTGAGCAGGGCCGCCATGATGGTGGAACTGCGCCATCCATAGGTGCGGCGCTGCGACGGCCGACACCGGCCCAGCAGGCTGGCGCCCCATGCCAGCAACAGGCCCAGCACATCGCTCAAATTGTGGCCGGCATCCGCCAGCAGGGACAGCGAGTCCGCCAGCAGGCCAAACGCGGCTTCGGCTGCCACAAAGGCGATGTTGAGCGTTATCCCGATGGCGAAGGCGCGGTTGGCGTTGAAATGGTGATGGTGATCGTGGTTTTGCTTAGGTTGATGTGCATTCATTGGCCGTTGGCAGGGTGCTCTTCAAGTTGTTTGATTTGGTTTTGTATTTGTTGGATTTGGGCCGCTTTCATTCCCTGGGGGTAAGAAGGGCTTACGGCCCGCTTCTGGATGGCTTCTATTTTTTGTTCAAGTGCCCGGCGTTTCGATTCGATCTGAGCTTTGCGACGGATTCGATCTGCGCGCATTCGTTCGTTTTCCAATGCCTTTTCGCGATCCCGGCGCTGCTGTTCGATCCGGTCGGCTTCGGTGGTCGATTGCTGAACCATCCGATCATAGCCGGGTCGCCGTGCAGGGCTGCTTTCAGATGTTTCCTTTGATTCCAATGCCTTGAATTGTTTGATGTCTTCAGGCGGTGGCGTATTGCTGTAATGCTGGGTACCGTCGTGGTCGGTCCACGTATAGATGGTATCGGCATAGGCACCGGTAATCATGCATAACCACAAGGACAGGAATACTATGATGGTCGACTTCATGGTTTTCTCCCCGGCTGTTTGACACATTTAATGATATTCATCAAACCGCGGTTTGACAATTGAACAGCCTTTCGCTTTTTTCCGGCAATGCTGTGCGGAGCCGCAGAAAGCTTCAAATAGCGGCCCTGGGTACGGGCCCTATCCGCTTTCGGTGGTTGTGGGGTCGCAATTGTTGGGAAATAGCGCCACTTTGGTTTTGCGGGATTCGGCAACCGATGAAATAAATTGGTTTACAACGGTAAACAAGTCGCTGATATCATAAGGCTTGGATAAAAATGCGTCCGCGCCCAAGCGGCCGGCTTCGGTTTCAAACGCCGGGTTGCTTGTCGTGATGATAAATTTTTTATCCGGATGGCCCTGTTTTACGCGGCGCAGCAGTTCCATGCCGTCCATATCGGGAATGTTGGCATCAGCTATGATGATATCCACTTCCAAGGGGGTGTTTTCGATGTATTGCCATGCCTTGAATCCGCTGTCAAAAGTCACGACCTTTCGGTTTGTGCCGTACTCTATGGTATGTACGGCGAAATCGCGAACGAGTTGGTCGTCATCGACGACAATGATATTGAAATGGTCATGGTTCTGGGGAGACGGCACGTCAGGCAACCTTTAAAAAGGGCAGTTCGGCGATGTTGAAATCGACCAGGTTTTGACTGACTATATCGATGTTTTCCTGCATGGCGCTTCTGCGGTGTTCGCCCATGGGGTACCCGTTTGCAATGGCTTTGATCATCACGGCAAGCAATTTGACCCGCTGGTAGAAGACATGGTCGAAATCCGCTCCGGCGCACTGGTTGTGAACATGCGGCGCCGGCGAGATTAGTCCGCCTAGATCAATGGATTCGCTTTCCACGTGATAGGCGTTTTCCAGCATGGCCTTGCGTCGGTGCTTGCCCAGGGGGGCATCGCTCAAGAATGCTTTTCCCATAATAATTAGTAGTTTAAGGCGCGACAAAAAAATATCGTCCAAATCCATTTCGCGACTGCTGGAGGGCGGCGAACCGAGTCGAAGCATACAGGTCTCCCTTCCTGTTGGCTGATCAAGTGTATATGTCGCAGGGAAATTTTTTGAGTTGATTTGTATCTTTTTCGTTGCGGCAAGTCAAGTATGGTGTTGGCTTGTACGATCAGGTCGAATGGAGTCATTTACTTGGATTTTAAATTCTGCTAATCTTGTCAACGGATCACATGTTGGGTTGCATAACCGCAAACCGTTTTTTACCCTTGACACCTTTATATCATTATGGACCCCAGTTACGGTATCACAGGGAAACTGCTTGTCTGGTTTTTTGCCATTGTTTCCATTTTCTATGGCACGATTCTGGTACTTTATCTCAATTTTCAGCAAGTCGTTCACATGTCGGAGCGAATTGTCAGCAAGAACTACGCGGTTTCGGACAATTCGAAAAAGATGTTTGAACTCCTCCTGAGCATGGAGGAAAACGGCAAAAAATACAGGTTGCTGAAAAAAAAGGATTACGCTGCCTATTTTAAGGAAGCGCAGCAGGCATTTGAAGGCAGCTTGCGCAATATTATCGCTCTGGAAGACCAAGGGCAGACCTTGTCACCACGGTGGAACGAAGTGAATCGGTCGTATCAGCAATATGCCCTGCCGCTGAATACGAATGGGGCGACTGAAAATCCGGTGGATGGCATTGTCTGGATTCCGGAAGAGACGATCAATGTGTGGCTCGAACATATTACCGCAGCTCGCATGGAGAATCAGCTGGAGCTTGAAGCGACCACCCGCGAACTGAACCGGCAGGGCCGCTCTTCGGTTCATAACGCCTTGATCGGTTTAGGTGTTTCCAGTGTTGTCGGGTTGCTCGGGGTGGTCTATTTGGCCTATTCGATGATTGTTCCGCTTAAAGACCTCATGCGCGGCATCCGATCTGTCTCTAAAGATCGTTACAGCGATCCGGTTATCATCCATTCCAAAGACGAATTGGGAGAGCTTGCCACCGCCTTTAACGAAATGGCGGACCGGTTGCGTCAGGAGGAGCGCTTGCGGTCCGATTTTATTTCCATGCTGAGCCACGAAATTCGCACTCCGCTTACATCCATTCGGGAATCGGTCAACATGGTGGGGGAGGAGGTCATGGGGCCCATTACCGATCGCCAGCGTCGATTTCTTGAAATTGCGGGGGGCGAAATCGGCCGGATATGTGATTTGTTGAATCATTTGATGCAGGCCTCCCGGCTGGAGCCCGGTGCGCTCAAGCTGCAATACGAACCGGTTGATTGCTATGCCCTGGTCAATGCCTGCATTGATATTTTAAAACCCTCAGCCGAACAAAAGGAAATTGACATCAGCTCGCAAATTTCGCCGGATACGCCGGATGTGCTTGCGGACCCGCAATATCTGCAGCAGGTTTTTCTCAACCTGATCGGCAATGCCATCAAATTTTCCGATCCGCAAACCAAGGTTTGCGTGAAAGTTGCTTCCGGTAAACAGGACCGCCTGCTGACGTTCAGCATCGAGGACAACGGGCCGGGCATACTGGAAGAGGACCAGACCAAATTATTCAATAAATTTTACCGGTCACCCTCCGTAAGGGATCATCAGGACGGTGTCGGCCTGGGGCTGAGCATCACCAAAAACATTGTTGACGCCCACGACGGACAGATTTGGGTCAAGAGTATGGTGGGCAAGGGCAGCACCTTCAGTTTCACCGTTCCCCTGGCAACGCAAAAAACGGTTTAAATGGTAGACGCTGTTGTTTTTCCATGAGATATGATATTGCCTGTAGCGACAATGGTGGTATAAAGCATCAATTCAAAGTGGTTTGCGTATTGCAATGCGACTCAATTGGCGCAATATAATTCTAAGTTTGATGATCGGCGTCTGGCTTTTTCCGGCCGGGTGCCGGTTTCCCCTGACGACCGAGCCCCGGGCGGTGGAATCCGCCCCGTCGCCGGACGCCGTAAAGGCCTTTGCGCTGGCCAATACGGCCTATCAAAAAGGAGCGTATGCGCTGGCTGCGGAGCGTTTTGCAGCGGTTCGTGAAAAGACCACCGACCGGCGTTTGGCCCTTATGGCTTTGTTCGGCCTGGCCTGTGCCCGGTTCATGCAGGCCGAAACCCCCGAGGACCATATCCGGGCGCTTGAATTGTGGGACAACTGGAATGACAACGCCCCGGACGTTTCCAATGCCGAAGATCCCCGGTTCATGGATCCACTGATCAGGGAAAAGATGCTCTTTTCGAACCTGCCGCCCGCAGATAAGGTCGTCGACGATTCGGGATCGCCTTCCGAAGGATCGCACTGGCTGTTCATCCGGACCAAACAGGAGATGGACCGGCTTCGCGAGCAATTGAAGGTTGCTCAAGCGGCCGACCAGAAACATTTGAAGAAAATCAGGGGCCTGGAAAAAGAAATTTCAAAACTGAAACGGCAGATCATCGCCCTCGAGGCGATCGACCAGAAAATTCAAGAGAAAAAGACCGCCATTCCTTCGGCGGATAAATCCACCCCACAGTGAAATCAAAATGGCGAATAAACTGACAGAACCGACATCGATTCTCATCGTCGACGATGATCAAAACGTGCTGGAAGTGCTCGAAGCACGGTTGGAATCGGCCGGCTTTTTGATCCATAAGGCAGAAAACGGCCGGGATGCCATTCAGCTGCTTCAGAACAAGAAAATCGATTTGATGATATCGGACATGAAAATGCCCGGCATGAGCGGGATGGAGGTGCTGAGCAAGGCCCGCAGCCTGAATCCCGGGTTGCCCATTATTTTTCTGACGGCCTACGGAACCATTCCGGATGCTGTCAAAGCCGTCAAAGCCGGTGCCATAGATTATCTGGCAAAGCCCTTTGACGGCCGCGAGCTGGTTTACAAGCTGCGTAAGGTGCTTGAAGAATCACCGCTGATGGGCGCCGGGGAAAATGACGGGGACAACTCGGTTCTAAAGGATGTTGAGCATGTGGCCAGCCCCAGGATGAAAGAGCTGTACACGCTGGTCAGGCGGGTTGCCGACAGCAATGTCAGCGTTCTGGTATTGGGTGAAAGCGGTGTGGGCAAGGAGCGTATCGCCCGTTTGATCCACCATTTGAGTCCCCGCAAAAAAAAGCCCTTCGTGGTTGTCGATTGCGGCAGTACACCGGCCGGTTTGCTCGAGAGCGAGCTTTTCGGTCATGTGCGTGGTTCCTTTACCCATGCGGTGAATGACAAAAAGGGGCTCATCGAATCGGCGGATAAGGGAACCTTGTTTCTCGACGAGATCGGCAATATTTCCCTTGACATGCAGGTGCGCCTGCTGCGTTTTCTCGAAGACCGGAAAATACGGCGAATTGGCGATCTCAATGAAAAGGCCGTGGATTGCCGGGTGGTTGCAGCAACCAACTCGGATTTAATGGAGGATATCAAGGCAGGGCGCTTTCGTGAAGACCTTTACTATCGTCTCAGGGTGGTGACCCTCAGCGTACCGCCCTTGCGTGAGCGCAGGGAAGATATTCCTTTGCTGGCAGATATTTTTATTCAGGCGCAAGCTGGCCAGCAGGGGACCCGTTCCGTGAAATTGTCCAAGGCGACCATGGATTATATTTGCCAATATCCCTGGCCGGGCAATGTTCGCGAACTCAAAAATGCCATTGAGGCCGGCAGCGTGCTGTGTCATGGCAATGAGTTGTGTGCGGAGGATTTGCATTTGTCCGGTCTGCCCACCATGGAGGCATCGGCCAACGTCGAGACGGACTCGTTTACGCTGGAAGATACCGAGCGCAATGCCATTTTACGCGCGCTAAAACAAACCGGCGGCATCCAGAAGGAGGCTGCCGAGTTGCTGGGAATCAGCCGGCGGGCCATTCATTATAAAATTAAAAAATATGATATCGATTCGAGCCTTCTGCGCGCCAGGCGGGGGTAAACGGGATTTTAGGCCCTGGCGTCGAAGCGACAGTCGGCTTCAAGCGGACAATTGGGTGTAACCGAATGGAATGCGCCATCTCTTTATGCAGCAGATAATCGGTTTTCAGGACAGTGGCGGTGTGCATTTATCTGACCTCCAGGCCGATGGAATAAATCCCATAAGGAGCATGCGCTGTGAATTCAATACTTGTTTTTATTCTGATCTTGGGCCTTTGGTATCTGCTGCAGGCTGTCATTCTTCCAAAGATGGGGGTTTCCACCTGAATGCGTGATGCATGTCAGGTGACACGCAAGCGAACCGATGACCAGGCCGAACAGCATCCAAAAGAAAAATGACCGCGATTCCGAGCTGATTGAAGCCATACAGGGGGGGCGCAGCGACCTGTTCGTGGAGCTGGTGCGACGCTATGAAAGGCCCCTGTACAACTTCGGCATGAAAATGTGTGGCAAGCGCCAGGATGCCGAGGACCTCGTTCAGGACACTTTATTAAATGTATTTAAATACTTGAAAGGTTTCCGGCATGAAACCAAATTCAAGAACTGGCTCTATCGTATTGCCACAAGCGCATGTTTAAAGAAGCGGCGCAAGTCCAAATTTGCTCCCGACCGCGAGCTGTCACTGGAAGAATTCTTACCGCCCGAAGAAGCAAAAGTGGAACAGGATACACCTTCGTGGGCCACACTTCCCCTGGATCAGGTGCTCAATGAGGAGCTGGGGCGCAAGCTGTCGGATGCCATCCTTGAACTGCCGGAAAAATACCGTCTGGTCCTGGTTCTCAGAGACATCGAGGGGTTTTCCACCGAAGAGAGCGCCCAGATTCTCAATTTGACAGCTGCCAATATCAAGGTGCGCTTGCATCGCGCCAGGCTTTTTTTAAAGGATCAGCTTAAAACGTATTTTCAGGACGGATAATACCATGCACGATCACCAGCAATGCATTGAGCTTTTTGAAAAATTATCGGAATATTTAGATGGCGAGCTTGATCAGGCCGTCTGCGAAACCATAGAGGCACACCTGCAGGAGTGCAGGCCGTGCCAGGTATGCCTGAATACCCTGAAACAGACCGTGACCATCTGCCGCCAAATGCAAGCGGACCGGGTGCCGGAGGATTTTTCCCGGCGCTTGCGCAAGATGATTTTGCAGTATGCGGATTCTTTATAGCGCGGCGACCGGGATCAAATGGCGGCCAGCTTCAGAGGGGCCGCCTGCAAGTGGCGATTGGCCTCCTTCAGGTGTTCCGGACCGGCAATGACCGCTGTGCCGGCCTGGGCGCCCTGACCTCCAAAATATTTTTCCACAACCGCCTGGACCTGTTTGCGCGATACCTCTAAAAGGGCTTGTTTGAAGGCCAGCCGGTCTTCATCCGTCAATCCGACGATCAGCCGCGAAAAGGCCTTACGCGCCGCCGGCCCCGGCGGATCGGGCTTGTCGATTTCCGAGCAAACCTGCAGCACCGCCTCTTTAATGTCTTCCGGTTGGAATGCATTGGCATCGGCAAAATCCGGCACGCCGCTGAATACCTTCATGGTGCGAACGATATGGGGATCGCGGTAGGACGCCAGGCTGAACAGCCCGTTTTCGGGGTTGTACAGCGCAAACCCGCCGTAGGCTCCCCCTTTTTCACGAATTTCCCTGTGCAGGTAAAGCGAACGCAGCATTTTTGCCAATACCGCCAGCGCCGGAGCATCGGCATGTCCCAACGGCGCGGTGGGGATGGTTCGCGCGACAAACGCCACCGCCGAGGAAGTGCTCCATCCTTCATGGGGCCGTTCCCGGGTCGGATCGATAGCCAGGGGATCGAATCGGGGCTGTCCGCTGTGAACCGCAAAGCTGGACAGGACCTTGCCCCTGTCGATGGCCGACATGCCGATGTCGACCTGCTCAGGGGAGCCCACCGCAGCCATGACTATATTGTTGCGGTCCAGAAGGCCGGAGGCAATGGCGGTCAATGCGGCCTCCAGTTGTTCTGTCTTGGATTTGCTTTCTTGTCTGGCCCACTGCCGAATGGTGCGGATCTGGTGAACGCCGCTCCATATTTCCGATAGTGCCGCGGCGGGGGAAAAGGATCTGGAAGACAGGGAAATCGCCAGACGATGACCATTTTGCACGATCATGGATTCCAGGGCGGCCCGGTATTCACCCATCAACTGTTCCAGCCGGCTGTGGTCCGAAAAGCAGCTTTCACCGATGAGTTCCTCAATAAGATCGATAGTCGGATCGATATTGCGGGTCAGGCATTTGGCGTTGAATGAGACAAGGGGCAGACAGGTGTCCGTCTGGCTGTACAAAACCCTCGCTGCGGAAGTCATCACCAGGCCGCCGGTCACCGAGTCGATCTTTCTGGCGATTTCGGTGTAAGTGCTTTTGTGCGTGCCGCTTTTGCTGAAGGCGAAACAGAAAAATGGAACCCAGGGCAGCAGTTCCGGTGAAACGCCGGCACGGCCGATGGCGCTGAAGTAGAAGATTCCGGAAGTAGGCTGCTCGTAGCACCATACCGGCACCCGGTGATCCACCCGGCTTGGTCGGATGACTACAACATCCGGTGGTATATCGTCCAGGGCCAGTGTGGGCAGGCAGGAAACATCCTCCTGGCTTTCCTGCAACGCTTGAAGCGCGGCGGTATCCGAATCGATTTTACTGCGTTCATCAGGTGTCAATCGGCTTTGCCGTTCGGCCAGTTCCGCCTGTACGCGACGTTCTTCCTGCTCGGCCTTTTGTTGGTCCGGAGCCAGCACCAATCGGACACGGTGGGGGTTTTCGATCAACAACGAGCGGATGGCGTTTTCCAGAAATGGACCGGCATCGATTTTTTCGCGCAAGGTTTCAAGATCGGTGTCCAGTCGCAATATGCGTCCGGGGTCACCGCCGTGGAGCCAGCTGCTGATAATGGACAGCAGAATTCTGAGCCCATAGGGGTAGGGCGTGTTGGTGATTTCTTTGCGATGGAATTCGATCTGGTGAACGGCCGAATCGATCAGTTCGCGTTCGATGCCGCTTTGCGCCAGCTGGTGAAGGACATCGAGGATGATCTGTTCGATCTGTTGGGCGGAGGCTTCATCCGCATCTTTCAGCCCGCAGGCAAACAAGGTGTCCCGGTTGTCCGCATCGTAACCGGCCGAGTCGCATAGTGCGCTGCCCAGCTTTGAATCCATCAGCGCTTTGCGCAGCGGGGAGGCAGAATTTCCCAGCAGGATTTGTTCAAGAACTGTCATGACCAGGACATTGAATGTGTCGCGGACATCCCCGATCAGCCATGCCAGACAGACCTGACTCTTGTTGCGCGGTTCTTCCCCCGGCGAAAGGGCGTACGTGTAACGCTTCTGACGGGGATCCGGCCAGCGGGGCTGTGGCGGGACGTCTGTTTGGGGATCAATGCGATCAAATTTAGCCATGATCTTTTGGGAAATAAATTCCAGATGTTTTTCCAGCGGGAGATTGCCGTAGGTGTAAAAATAGGCATTGCTGGGGTGGTAGTGACGCTGGTGAAATGCTTTCAGTTGACTGTGGGATAACCGTGGAATGTCGCGCGGGTCGCCGCCGGAATTGTTTCCATAGGTCGTATCCGGGTAAAGGGCATTGAGCAGGGAGCGCCCCATGACCTGATCCGGGGAAGACATGGCACCTTTCATTTCGTTGTATACCACGCCTTTGTAGACCAGTTGGGCACTATCTGTCCGGTCCGATTGAACTTCGAATTCCAGCCGATGTCCTTCCTGCTTGAAACTCAAGGCATCCAGTTCGGGGAAAAATGCGGCGTCCAGGTAGACATCCATCAGGTTGTAGTAATCTTTGGGGTTTTGGGTGGAAAAGGGATACATGGTCCAGTCCGAGGCCGTGAAGGCATTCATGAATGTGCTCAGACTTCTTTTCAACATGGAAAAAAATGGGTCCCGCACGGGGTACTTTTGCGAGCCGCACAGCACCGTGTGTTCCAAAATGTGGGCAACTCCGGTAGAATCGTCCGGAACTGTTTTAAACGTTACCCCGAAAGTGTTCTCCTTGTCCCGGCAACTGACGTGCACATGGCGGGCGCCGGTATCCACATGGACCAGTTGGTAAAGATGGGCGCTGATTTCCTCGAGGGCCAGGATGCTTTCAATCCGGTAGCCGAATATTTCGCTGCCCGGCTGCAGTCCGTCATTGTTGGGATCTTTATTGGCGTTCATGATGTACTCCCGTAAAATGGGGTAATGGGGTCGTGGTCAACATTTGTTCATTGCGCTTTGCGCCGGTGCAAACCCGGATTCAAGCTTCAATGTAGATACCGCGCTGCTTGCGTTTAATTTTGCCCAGTTTATTGAGCCGGAAAATGATATTCCGCAATTTCTTTTCGCCATATCCGGTTTGAAGCTGGATTTCGGCAAAGCCGATGCCATCCTGGTAGCGGCGCACAATTTCCAGCACATGATCCGATGCGGTGGCCGCAGCGGTTTTGGTGTTGTTTTTGGTGTTGCTGCGGCGTGCCCGTGAGGGGCTACTGTTGATGATGAGCCGCTCGATACGGTCCAACCGCAGAGAAAGCCGCTCGAAGTCCTGCTTTGTCGGGATGTTGTAGGTGTGCAGGAAAAATTTCACCATGGCATCAAAGCTGACGGATTTTCCCTTTTTCCTCGGCATCTGTGGCCTCCCTGTTGGGCCGGGGGTTGTTGTAAAATGCTTGAACTATTGAATATATTTTTTTCTATCTAATGAATTGCGCCCGGAAAGTCAAGACTATGGAGATCGATTTGCGGATGCGGCGATGGCGGGCTTGGGTTCGAACGAATACGATGGGTTGGTCACCTATGCAAATGGTGTCGCCGCGGTAAACGCCGTTCGCACCAGTATCCGGAAACCCCTGATTTGCGTCCTTTTCCATGTTGAGTTTCGCAAGGGCGCATGTTAACCTGCTGATTATACAAACTTCATTTAAATATTGGAGTGTGTGCAAAGAGATGACTTCACCGAACATATTGCTTAAAGCCTGGAATCTTCATGCCCGCAAAGAACTGGGACAGAACTTTCTGATCAACCCGGCGGTGGCCGAGCAGATAGCACTCAGGGCGCACCTGACCCCAAAGGATGTCGTTCTGGAGATTGGTGCGGGACTGGGTGCATTGACCACTGCTGCGGCCGGCAGGGTGGCCAAGGTTGTGGCGGTTGAAAAGGATCGCAGCCTGGTGCCTCTGTTGAGGGCGGAACTGCTGGCCGGCGGATGGGACCAGGTTCAGGTGATCGAGCAGGATATACTTGCCCTGGATATCAAAGCAGTGGCGGACGCTCAGGGCCGCAGGCTGGTCGTGATGGGAAATCTGCCGTACAATATTTCTTCCCAGGTGGTGGTCAAACTCATTGAAAGCCGGCAATGGGTCGAGCGGGCCGTATTGATGTTCCAAAAAGAACTGGCCCGGCGGCTGTGTGCCGGCCCGGGCTCCCGAACCTATGGCCGCCTGTCGGTCATGCTTCAGTATTGCGCGGATTTGAACCTGCTGCAGGATTTGCGTGCCGACCAGTTCCATCCCCGGCCCAAGGTCGATTCGGCCGTGCTGGCAATTCAATTCAAATCGAGTATTGCCCATCCGGTTGCCGATGAAAAAAAAATGGCCCGGGTGGTCCAGGCTGCATTCGGCCAGCGCCGCAAAACGTTGCGCAACGCTCTTTCCGGCGCTCTTTTAAACCTGGACAGTGCATCTGCCGCCGCAGCGCTGGAACAATCCGGCATCGATCCCGTGCGTCGCGCAGAAACCTTGTCTGTTGCCGAGTTCGTCAACTTGACCAACACAATAGTCAATTTTTTTCAGTAGAGTCTTTCCGACGGCCGCATCCATTCCAGTGCGGCGTCCATTTTCACCGAAAAAAGCCCATTCGGCCGGGCCGTTATTGGGTAACTTTTAACGTTAAGGCCTCGGTCTGAGCGCTTTCGATCACAAATACCGATACTTCGTCAGGGTTGTAGACAATCTATGGAAGGCTCCGGACAGCTTCAGCAACCCACATCAGCAGTGTGTTGGGATAAATGCCTGCAATGACGATAGCCGCGGTCATGACAATGGCCATCATTTGTGTCGGGAGACTGACCTTCAGCGGCGGCAGCTCTGAGGGAGGCTCGTCCAGGTAGGCCGATTTGAGGACCATTAAATAATAATATAACGAGATGACCACGTTGGCCATGGCGATGAGGACCAGGAGCAGATACCCTTGCCCCACTGCGGCGGTAAATAGGAGCAGTTTGCCGCTGAAGCCGATGGTGGGAGGTATGCCGGCCAGGCCGAACAGGGCCATCATCAGGGCCATGGCCAGCAGCGGCGACCGCCGGTGGAGGCCTGCCAGTTCGCTGATCTGAAGGTTCCGTCCATCGTCGGCAATGGTGATCATGACCATGAAGCAGGTGAATTTCAAGATCAATACAGCCGTCACATAGAAAATCGCGCCGGTATAGCCTGCTGCGTTCATGCACAGCAGCCCGATCATCAAGTATCCGGCATGGGCGATGCTGGAAAAGGCCATTAACCGTTTGAAATCCTTCTGGGCGATGGCGCACAGATTTCCGACGGTCATGGAAACGACGGCCATGGCGATCATCGCCTTGACCAGCAGCTCCATGCCATGAAGGGGCGAGATCACCCGCACCAGAATGGCGACGGCCGCCACTTTGGATACGGTGGAGATAAAGGTCGCCACTTGGTTCGGTGCGCCCTGATAGGCTTCCGGGGCCCAGAAGTGAAAGGGGAATACAGCCAGTTTGAAGAAGAAACCGCCCAGAGTCAGTAAGATACCGGCTGCGGTTAAAGGGGATGCAATGATCTCAGGCGCTGCAGCGGCGATATCCTGCAGCTGCAATGCCCCGGTCGCACCGTAGGTCAGGGCCATGCCGAACAGCATGATGGCCGACGCGCTGATGCCCACCAGGAAATAGTTCAGCCCCGACGAGAGCCCCTGGGGCTCATCGCTGCGCATCAATACCATAATGTAGAGCGAATAGCTCGACAGCTCCAGCGCCAGGTAGATGATCAGCAAGTGCATGCCCGAGGCCATCAACATCATGGCCAGCGTGCACAGGGTCATCAGAAAATAGAACTCTGCGTGCCGTTGGGAAGGGACCCCTTCGAGTTCGCCGCACAAAAAGGCCACCAGAAAAAAGCCAATGGACAGAAGACATTTGAAGCTCTGAGAAAGGAGGTCCACACGATAGGCGCCGCCGAACAGCTCCCCTTGAAGAAAAACACTGGCGAGGCATATGGCGGCAGAAGCGGCGCCCGCCGTGACGGCCACGAGATACGCCTTGCGCGGATCGGGCCGCAGGCAGGCCAGCACGAGAAATAGCGCGGCTGCGGAAAGCATGCCCAGCTCGGGAATCAGAAGTTGCCAGTTCATCGCTACCCTTGTGTCGTCAGTGAACCCAATTCATAGGGGCCGCCAAATCCGGCGGCATGTAAAAAAAGGTTGCCATGCGGCCCATTAAAAAAACTGGATGGCCGCCGTATTGATCATGTTAAACAGCAACCCCGGGAAAAAGCCAAAAAGCAAAATTACCGAAACCAGGATAATGCGCGGCGTAGTCATGGCCGCGGTCATATCGGACAGCCCTGAAAAGTGCTCCAGCGGCGCGCCATAACAAATTTTCTGTACCACCCGCAGCATGAACAGGGCACCCACCACAAGTGCACCGATGGATAGTGCTCCGAAGATCGGGTAGACTTTTACGCACGATAAAAAGACCGCCAACTCGCCCCAGAAACTGGCCAGGCAGGGAACGCCGATGCCGGCCAGGGCAGCCATGATAAAAAATGTGGCGGCTCGCGGCATGGTCCGGCTTAAGCCGCCCAATTCGGAAATGGTTTTGGTATGCGTGCGGTCATAAATATGGCCCACGGAGGAAAATAAAAGGGCCGTCATGATCCCATGGGCAAACATTTGAAATACGGCGCCGTTGAGCCCTTCGAGGGTCATGGTGGAGAGACCCAGTCCGACGATACCCATGTGGGAGACACTGGAATAGCCGATCACGAACTTCAGGTCGGTCTGGCTCAGGCCGACGAAAACGCCGTAGACGATGCCGCAAGTGGCCAGCAACGCCATGAGCGGGGCCCAGTGCTGCCAGCCTTCCGGGCAAAGGAACATCCCCACCCGCAGGATTCCAAAAGCGCCCAGCTTCATCAGCACACCGGCGTGGATCATGGAGACGGCCGTGGGGGCGGCGACGTGGCCCACCGGCGACCAGGTGTGAAAGGGAAATACGCCGGCCAGGATGCCGAACCCGATATAAAACATTAAAAAAGCCAGCCGCTGTTGATGGGCCGAAAAGGCATGGGCGTTGATCAGGGCGATCAGATCGAACGTCTGCAGTCCGGAATGGACCACCAGGTAGATGATGGCCGGCAGGATCAGGGCCGAACCGGCCAGCAGATAGAGGGTGAGCTTCATGGCCCCGTATTCTTTACGGGTACTTCCCCAGATGGCGATCAGCAGGTACATGGGGAAAAGCGAGACATCGAACCATACGAAAATAAAGAACAGATCCAGGCTGATGAACAGGCCGAACACACCGGTCACGAGCAGGAAAATCAAGGCGAAAAATTCTTTGACGCGCTTTTCGAGTTCCCACATGGTGAGAACGGCGGTAAAAAAGACAATGCCGGTGAGCAGCAGCATGGGCAGGCTGAAGCCGTCGACACCATTGAAATAGGAGATTCCCAGGGAAGGCACCCAGTCCAGTCGCTCCACAAACTGGTAGCCGCCCAGAGGCTGATCGTAGGCCATGAACAGGTAAATGGACAGGCACAGGGTGGCCCCGCTGAAGACGGCACTGATCCTTTTGATGGTTCCCGGGCGGCTGTCCGGTGTGAACAGGATGGCCGCCAGACCGACGACGCAGCACAGCAGCAGGGCGCTCAAAAAGGGAAATGTGGCATACTGTAATTCCATCGTCACCCGCTCAATCCGAAGTAGAGTACCATCAACACAATGGCCAGGGCCATGACCATCAGGCGGTTTTGGATCATGGTGGTGTGCAGGCGTCCAATCAGTGTCCCGATGTGAATTGCGGTTCCTCCGAAACCATCCACGGCACCGTCGATGACCTTTTTGTCGTTCCAGGTAAACAGTCGCGATATGCCTTGATAGACCCATTTGTCCAGCAAGTACCGGTAGAGGCGGTCCAGATACCAGCGCTGGGCAAAAAACCGGGCCAACGCCGGCAACCGTTCGATAAAGCCGATTTGCCTGGCTTTTTTGCGGCCGAACTCCAGCCAGGCGAGCCCGACGGCCGAAACGGCCAGCAGGCCGGCGGCAATGGGCAGCCACGGGTGGTGGCCGATAGGCTGTGATCGGCCGGCACCCAAAGCCGACGCCAAAAAGGTGGTCACATGATGCTCCCAAAAGCCCAGGACAATGGTGACGGCGGCGAGTATCCACAGCACCGCGTTCATCGCCAGTGCGCCGGCCGGCTGGTGATGGTGGTGGCCGTCATCGGGCGCTGCCCCCGCGTCACCGGTTTTCGGAAACAGGATCAAAAACACCAGGCGAAACGCGTAGTAGGCCGTCAGGAAGGCACCCAGTGCGCCGGCCACAAACCAGGCGGGATTGCCCAGTTCCAGCAGTCGGCCCAGAATCAGCTCCTTGCTGAAAAATCCGGAAAGCGGCGGTAATCCGGAAAGGGCGCCGGCGGCGACCATCATGCAGATCGTGGCGCTCTTTAATTTTCGGCCTCCCTGCCGGCCGATGCTGAACGCGTCGTTGGTGTTGAAATGATGGATGAAGACGCCTGCGCTGAGAAACAGCAGGGCCTTGAACCCGGCATGGGTCATCAGGTGAAAAACGCCGCTGAAAAAGCTGCCCGCCCCCAGGCCCATCAGCATAAATCCCAGTTGACTGATGGTGGAATAGGCCCAAACCTGCTTGATATCCCTGGCGACCATGGCCATGGTGGAGGCCATCAGCAGGCTGATGGTGCCAATGGCCAGGCAGACGGACATCATCGTCGGGGACAGTGAAAAGTAGCCGAACAACCGGGCGAACAGGTAGACGCCGGCGGCCACCATGGTGGCCGAGTGCAGCAGGGCACTGACCGGGGTAGGGCCCTCCATGGCGTCGGGCAGCCAGGTCATCAGGGGGAACTGGGCGCTTTTGCCCACGATGCCGCCGAATATGAGCAGGCCCGTGAGGGTGATCATGGCCGGCGACAGATTCTGGGTGACCGCAGCAGGGTCATTCAACCGGACGATGTCCAGGTCGCCCATTTGCAGCCAGAGCAGGACCAGTCCCAGCAGAAAAGCCACATCTCCGAAGCGTGTCATCACGAATGCTTTCTTGCCCGCTTCGCTGGCACTGAATTTTTCGAACCAGAATCCAATCAGCAGGTAAGAGGACAGCCCCACCAGCTCCCAGAAAATATAGATCTGGATCAGACTGCTGGAAATGCTCAGGGTCATCATGGCCCAGGCAAAAAGGGACATGCAGCCGTAATAGCGCGAAAACCCGGGATCACCGGCCATGTAGCCCAGGGAGTAGACCTGGACCAGAAAACTGATCAAGGAGACCACCGTCAGCATCAGCAGGCTGGACGGATCCAGCAGGATGCCGAAAGGGATATGCATCATGCCGATGGCCAGCCAGCTCTTCTGGTAGACCACCGGCTCCGGCATGCCCAGGTGGCGAATCAGCAGAAATACCGCCAGCATCAGAGAGAGGCCTACGGCAGCGATGGAGATACCGGCGCAAAGGCGCCGGTAAGGGCGTACGGCCACCATGATGATGCCGAAAGCCGTCAACGGCAGGAGCAGCGCCGCCGCAGCGGAAGCCAGGCTGACATCTATGGGAAAAGACAGCGGCATGGTGATTATTCGGCTCCTTTCCCGGCAGGCGTCAAACGGACATCCGGATCGAGAGATCCGCTCCGGCGATAGATACTCACCATCAAAGCCAATCCCACGGAGACCTCTGCGGCCGCCACGGCCAGCACGAACAGCACGACGGCCTGGCCTTCCATTTGCTGCCATTGGAGAGCCGCGCCCACAAAAGCCAGGGCGGCGGCGTTGAGCATAATCTCAACACCCAGCAGAATCATGATCAGGTTTCGCCGCGCCAGCGTACAGAACATCCCCAGGGCAAACAGCATGGCCGCGAGTATGATCACATGGTAGTAGGGAACGATCACGTGTTCTCCTTTTGTTGCAGGCGCGATATGGATATCATGCGTCTGTGGACCGTCGTCGGAGTTTCAAGCCCAGCAAAAGGGCTCCGATCAGCGCCACCAGCAGCAGCATGGAAACAATTTCGATGGACAACCATTGGTACTTGAACACATAGAACCCGAATTCAGCCGGGGAGGCCTGGGCCGCCATCAAAAGGTCCCGGCCACCGGGGTGCTCCAGGGTCAATCCGACAAGGGCGAAAAGGAAAACGGCGCATATCGAACCGGCTGCTATCAGACGTCCCGTGGTAAAAATTTTGTCCGGCTGGCGATCTGTGCGGATCATCATGATAATAAATAAAAAGAGTACCATGATGGCCCCGGCATAAATAATGATCTCCAAAGCCGCCAGGAAAGGAGCACCCAGAAGGTAGAAAAGCATGGCCGTGCCGAAAAAGGAAACCACCAGGCAGAGTACGGCATGGACCATATTGCGCCGGGTGGCGGCCAGGGCGGTCGATAGCAGGACCAAGGCGGCCATTGCATAGAACAGGATGGCGAACAGCGTCATGGCATATTGCTCTTTACGTTTACCGGCGGCGACTCATGGGCGTGTTGGCCCTTGTCTGCCGTGTGTGTCTTTATGCCGGCGTGTTGATAAAAGTTATACTCCGGGTCTTTGCCGCAATGGTCCACCAGCAGATCCTCTTTTTCAAATACCATGGTCAGGATGTCCCGCTGGACGTTTTCAAAATCGGGCGTCAGCTGAATGGCTGAAGTGGGGCAGGCTTCTTCACACAACCCGCAGTAAATGCAGCGGCCGAAGTTGATGCGAAACCACCGCGCAAATCGTCGCCCATCCGCACCTTCGTCACTTTGCATGGATATACAGGACACCGGGCAAACGGCCGAGCACAAATAACACGCCACGCAACGTTCTTTGCCGTCCGGATCTCGGGTCAGCACGATCCTGGCGCGTGCGCGTTCAGGCAGCGGGCGTCGGTATTCCGGGTATTGCTCGGTAATGGGTTTGCGCCCCAGGTGCCGCAGCGTGGTGGCAAATCCATCCACAAGGGCCTTGACTGCCGACCATCCGGAATTGTCCGTTTTCAGCGCCGCTTGTTTTGCTTTTTCATCCGTATCCTGCATGATATTTTCCTCAGCCGGCAATCAGCATGATGGCACCGGTCAATACAATATTGATCAACGAGACCGGAATCAGCACTTTCCATCCCAGGGCCATCAATTGGTCATAGCGCAGGCGCGGCAAGGTCCCCCGAATCCAGATCATGAGCACCGCGACGAAAAAGATCTTGAGTATCAGCCAGAGCGCCGGCGGCAGAAAAGGCCCCCGCCAGCCCCCCAGAAAAAATACGGCAATCAATGCCCCCAGCACTTGAATATGGACATATTCGCCCAGGAAAAAGAGGCCGAACCGCATCCCGCTGTATTCAGTATGAAATCCGGCGCCCAGCTCATTTTCGGCTTCCGGCAGGTCAAAGGGAATGCGTTTGCTTTCGGCCATGGCACTGAGTACGAAAATGACGAAAGAAACCGGCTGCAGCAGGATGAAAGGCATTTTGGCCTGGGCATCCACAATTTCGATCAGGCTGAAAGAGCCGGCCAGCATAACGATGGGGACCAGCGACAGGCCCAGCGCCAGCTCATAGCTGATCATCTGGGCGGCGCCGCGAATTCCGCCCAGCAGGGCGAACTTGGAGTTGGATGCCCATCCGCCCAGCGCGACCCCGTAAACCCCCATGGATGACATGGCGAAAACATAAAGCAGCCCGACGTTGAGATCGGCGATGACCAGGGGCACGGGGCGGCCGAAGAGCTCAATTTCGGGCCCCACCGGAACCACCGCAAACATCATCAGTGCGGTGATGGCAACCACTGCAGGGGCCAGTTTAAAGATGGCCGAATCGGCCTGGGATGGAACGATATCTTCTTTCGTGAGTAGCTTGACGGCATCGGCGATGGGTTGCAGCAGCCCGAAAATACCCGCCCGGTTGGGTCCCAGACGGATCTGGAAGCGCGCCAGAAGCTTGCGTTCCAGCCAGACCAGGTAGCTTGCGGCCAGCAGCAGGATACCCAGCATGATGGATATTTTGACGAATAGAAGAATCAGTCCGAGCCCAACGTTCATGTGTTGGCTTTCTTTTTATCGCCCGATGACCGTATCGGGCCTCACGATTCAGCGGCCCCGTTCGGGATACCGCGCCAGGCGGCCCTGACTTGCCGCCTTCCCAAATCTTCCAGCGCTTTATGTACCGGCGCTGATTCGGTCTCGATCCATTTCCAGCCGCGTTGCTCCCAAAACCTGCCAATCCAGTTGGTGGTGCCGGGGTATGAGCAGAACGCCCCCGGCCATGCGGTCATCGGCCAACAGCGGCAGCGCAATACGACCTTTATCCGTGGTAATGGCAATGGTCTGCCCATGTGCCAACCCCATCGCTTCCAACTCCCGGGGGTGCATTCTGGCTGCAGGGTTTTGTTCTGATTCGGTCAACGCAACCGCCTGGGAAGAAAGGGCCTCGGTGCCCAGCGTCCAGTCCACCATGAGCAGGGTAATGGTATCCCGGCCGGCGTCCGCTGCAGCCGCCCGGGATGATGTTTGGGAAACCGGATTTGTACCGCCGACGGCATCGGAATCGACCTGACGCCCGATATGGCGAGGGTCCAAAGATATAATAACCGGGTGAAAAGCGTCAACAGCGGCTTCCATTGCACGGTCAAATTCTTCTGCCTGTGGACGGTCCTCCGGGCGGACCAATGCTGTAATGGCGGCCCGCGCCGTCATGGCTTCAGTTCCGGATATCCGGGGGCTCAGATGGCGTGGCGGATGATTGCCCTGCCCGCTGATCGCGATGGGTTCTCCAGCCTTCAAAACCGCCTGGGCGTTCTGCAGCCGACCCTCCTGATTGATCCAGTGGCCGCCGGCTTCGTAAAGGGTTTGCGTGGGGATGACGCAATCGGCCCGGTCCAGTATCGGCGATGCCACATGGTCCATCACGATGAGCAGGTCCAGTCGGTCCAGGGCCGCCTGGAGTCTGACGCGGTCGGGATAGCACTGCCACAGGTCCTGTTCGACCACCAGCAGGGCCCGCACGCTGCCGGATTCGATCTGCTCCAATATCGATTCGATACTCGGATCGGGGCTTTCCGTCAGCGCAGCGGTGAATGCGTTGGCGCCCATGAGGGTATAGAACAGTTTGGCTTCCGTATCCAGTTGGCGCAACGCTTTGGCCATAGCGGCCGCCATCCCGATTTCGTCGGGCGTCGTTATATCCGTGCCACATACAATCACCGCCCGCCGGCTGGCCGCCAGCTGTCGGACCAGGGCCTCCGCCCAGGCCATATCCGGTTCAGCAATGGCCGTTGCAGGGGGCGCTGTCGATTTCAAGCGGTGGCCCAGCAGGGTGATGATCCGGTCCATCACCGCCGGCAGCCGTGACGGGTGAACCGCCTGGTGATCAAAGGGCAAGGGCAACGATACGGGGCGGGGATCGATGACGGTGACCTGCCCGCCCTGGCGCTGCGCCTGCCTGAGCGACAGGGCGAGCATGGGGGATTCGTTCAACGGGTCGGCACCCAATACCACTACCTGGTCGGCGGCTGTAATGGCGCCCAGGGATACGGCGAATTCTGGTTTCAGCTGGGCCACCGCCGTTTGCAGGTTGGCGGCTTCGCGGCGGGTCTGGGTCACGGCGGGGCCGCGCCATGGGTGCAGGCGGCACACCTGTTTGACGGTGGCCAGCGTTTCCAGGCTGCTGCGCGAAGATGCGATAACAGCCACGCTTTGGGAGCCGCTGCGTGCCATGGTCTCCCGGAGCCGCGATCGGCCATGTTCGACGGCCTCGTCCATGGCCGTGATCCGCCCGGCCGCCAGTGCCTGCCGCGGCCGGTCGGGCGCGTTGGTGTAGGCATAGCCGTAGCGGCCGCGGTCACAGATAAAATAGCCGTTGACCTCCCTGTTGTACCGGGCCTCAAGGCGTACCACTTGACGGTAGCGTGCGGACACCGTCACATTGCACCCCAGGGAACAGTGCAGGCACACGGACGGGGCACGCTGAAAATCCCAGCGGCGGCCCATATAGCGCGACGGTTTGTCGGTATAGACTCCGGTGGGACAGATGTCGATCAGGTTGCCGGCAAATGGACTCTCCAGCTGTCCCGGCACGCTGCGGCCGAAATAGACCCGCGACCCGATGCCCATCACCCCCAGGTCGCGGTAACCGGTATATTCCTGGTAATAGCGGGCACAGCGATAGCACTGGATGCAGCGGTTCATTTCGTGCTGCACCAGGGGGCCAAGGTATTGATCGCGGTGGGTGCGCTTGGTGCCCTTATAGCGGCGCAGGCCGTGGCCGCCGGCAATGGTGGTGTCCTGCAGCAGGCAATGTCCGCCTTCGTCACAGACCGGGCAGTCGTGGGGGTGATGGAGCATCAGCCATTCAATGACGTGTCGCCGAAAATCCACGGCTTCGGGATCTGTGGTGGAAACCACCATGCCGTCCATGGCATTGACCATGCAGCTCATCTGGATCCCTTTGACCGGACCCTCCAGAAACGCCACGGCGCACGCCCGGCAGGCCCCCACAGAACCCAGTGCAGGGTGGTAGCAGAATCGGGGGATCACGATACCCAGCCGCTCGGCTGCCACGATGACTTTTGTACCGGCGGCGACTTCAATCTCCCGTTTGTCGATGGTCAGTTTGGGCATTTTTTCTCGGTCTATTTAAAAGGGCAACGTTTGTCATGGATATGGGCCATGACCTCATCTTCGAAATGGTGCAGAAGACTTTCAATGGACGCGACCCCGCCGGGGGCGAACGCACAATACGACTTCCACATATGTGCGCACATGGTCCGCATCATGGGGATGAAGTCCGCCTCTCCGGTTCCATTTTCGATCCGCCAGAGCAAATCGCGCAGGTAGGGGAATCCTTCCCGGCACGGGGTGCACCATCCGCAGGACTCACGGGCAAAAAATTCGGCCAGGTTCAAGGTGGCCGCCACCATGCACGTGTGGTGATCAAAGACCATGACGGCACCGGTTCCCAGTCGGTTGCCCACCTTTTTCAGGGAATCGAAATCCATGGCGATATGGTAGTGCTCCGCCGTCAGAAAACCGGTGGAGGCGCCGCCCGGCAGACAGGCCTTGAATCGTGCACCATTTTTTATCCCGCCGCAACAGGTTTCAATAATCTCCGAAAGCTTGATACCCAAAGGCAGTTCGTAGCATCCGGGCCGCTCCACTTTTCCGGACACGCAAAACAGTTTCGTGCCGGCGGCCTCCGGAGTGAGCGCCAGATCCTTGAACCATTGGGCCCCATGCTGAATGATTTGCGGGATACAGGCCAACGTTTCGACGTTTTGAGCCAGGGTGGGCAATTCCCACAGTCCCTTGTCCGTTGCATACGGCGGCGGCTGTTTGGGGTTGGGGCGCCGTCCCATCAAGGCATTCAGCTGGGCGGTGACTTCGCCGCAGATATACCGGCCGCCGCTGCGGTGCACCACAATATCAAAACAGTAATCGCTGCCGAGGATATGCTCACCTAAAAAACCGGCCTTACGGGCCAAATTGATTTCCCGTTCCAGGATTCGTGCAGCGCTTTCATATTCCGGCCGGATAAAGATGATACCGTGGTCCGCCTGGATGGAATAGGCCGCGATGACCATGCCTTCCAGAAGCATATGGGGCTCGGCATGCAGAAACACCCGGTCTTTGAATGTGCCGGGCTCCATTTCATCGGCATTGCACACCACATAACGCGGATGGGGGGCATCATCGGCAACGGTGACCACTTTTTTGCCGGCCGGAAATCCAGCTCCACCGCGGCCCAACAGGACCGCATCGAGAAGTTTCTCCTGCACTTGCTTCGGCGTCAGCCGTGCCAAAATATCGCGCAATGCCGCGTATCCCCCGTTCTGGCGGTACTCCTCCAGGGTATTGATGCGGTCCGGTTTGCGGTTTTTCAGCAATATCTGGGGATAGTCATTGGTCATGAATAACCCCCCGAAGCTTATCGATCAAGGCGTCAAGCGTCTCAATGGTCAACGGACCATGGACTTTGCGGTTCACCAGGATGGCCGGGGCGCGGTCGCAATAGCCGATGCAGCAGACCGGCAGCAGGGTGAACAATCCGTCCGATGTCGTTTCGCCGATTTGAACGCCCAGTTTACTGCAAAGATGCGCCACCAGGTTTTCTTCGCCCTCCATCCAGCAGATCAGGCTGTCGCAGATGTGGATGACATAGCGGCCTACCGGTTCCCGGTAGATGAAGGTATAGAAGGTCGCCAGTTCGTCCAGTTCCAGGGGGGACATGCCCAGCAATTCAGATGCCTGGGACATCGCTTCGTCACTGAAATAGCCGTAATGCTCCTGAAGCGCGGCGATGACGTCGATGGCCAGCTCGCGGGGGTGCTCGACGGCGTCGATCTGCAATTTTAACTGCGCTTTCAGTTTTTCCGGTATCATGGTTTTCCGTAGTAAAATGTGGTTTTTGGGGACGGCTTTTTGGGGACGTATATCAGTTTATAAGTTAATCGGAGATTAACTTATAAACTGATATACGTCCCCGTTCCGAATCACGCTATTTCACCGGTCGATATCCGGCAAGATATAATCCACCGACCCGATAATGGTAATCAGGTCGGACAGCGACCATCCCTTGGCCATCAGCGGCATGGCTTGCACGTTGGCGAATCCGGGCGCCCGGATTCGCATGCGATACGCGTAGCCGAGGCCGTCGCTGACCACATAGTAACCTTGTTCACCGCGGGGTATTTCACAGGAGGCGTAGGCTTCTCCCTTCGGGATTTTGGGGCCGCGGGTGACATTGACAAAATGATGGATCAGGCTCTCGATGTTTTCGAGCATATCAGCGCGGCTCGGAATCACAAAGCGATAATCGTCGCTGACCGTTCTTCCCGGCGGCATTTCCCTGGCCGCCTGTTCAATGATGCGCAGGCTCTGGCGCATCTCTTCCACCCTGACGAGATATCTTGCGAAGCAGTCGCCGCCGTGTGCTGTGGGGATTTCGAAATCGAACTGGTCATAACCGCTGTAGGGAAAAGCCTTGCGCAGATCCCAGGCAAGGCCGCAGGCCCTCAGGTTGGGGCCGCTGATGCCCCAATCCATGGCCTCGTCCAGGCCAATGGCCCCCACGCCCAAGGTGCGAGCCCGGAAAATGGGATTGTCCGTGATCAGGGATTCGTATTCTTTCAGCCGCTGGCGGAAGATACCGGTGAACGCATCCACCTTGGTTTTCCAGCCGTCCGGTAAATCGGCGGCCACACCGCCGATGCGGAACCAGGACGGGTGAAGGCGGCCACCGGTGATCAGCTCGACGATATCCAGAATCATTTCGCGTTCCCGGAAGGTATAGAAAGTGGGTGTCATGGCCCCCACATCGTGGGCATAGGTGCCCATCCAGACCAGGTGGTTGCTCAAGCGGAACAATTCACTGAGCAGAACGCGAATACATTGGGCGCGGGACGGGACTTGAATGCCCGCTATCTTTTCCACTGCCATGACATAGGGCAGATTGTTGGCGGCACCGGCAAGGTAGTCCACACGATCGGTGTACGGAATAAACTGGTGCCACGTCTGGCGCTCCCCGATTTTTTCCGCGGCCCGATGGTGGTATCCGATTTCAATCTGCATATCGGAAATCTCTTCGCCCTTCAATGTCAGAACGTAGCGAATCAGGCCATGGGTGCTGACGTGGTGGGGACCGACGTTGATCACCAGCTCCTGCCCGCCATTGCCTTCATGGATAATGGCCCCGCCGTCGCGGGGCTGCAGCTGTCTGGCGTCCGCCTGGGTGTAGGGTGCCATTTCGGTGGCCCGTCCCGGATGGGTTTTACGCAGCGGATGTCCCTGCCAGTGATCCGGCATGAGAATCCGCTTCAGATCGGGATGCCCCTTAAAACCAATGCCGAACATGTCATAGACTTCACGTTCATACCAGTTGGCCGAGGGCCATAGGTCGGTCACGCTGGATGCGGCAGGATTCTTGCCGTTCAGCGGCACTTTCAACCGCATGCGGGCAGCCGGTTCGAAGGCCAGCAGATTGTAAACCAGGGTGTAGTCGCCGGATTCCCCCGGCTCCCGGCGAGCGGATTCATCGATTGCGGTGACATCTTCAAGCCGCCGGTATTTTGGTGTGGCTTCATTTTTAAGGTATGCCAGTACGGGTTTGATCTGGTTCGGCGCCACCTGGTAGGCGGCCATATCGCTGGTGGGATCGATGGGCTTGACCGCGTCGCCGAACCGCTCGCACAGCATGCGGGATAGTCCGCGATCTGCTTCGGACAGGGATATGGACGCCGGCGAGGGCGTCCACATGACGTCGCTGCGGCTCTCACTGAAGTGCGGCGGGATGGCCGAACTGCCGCGTAAAGCGGTGTTCTGCATCCCCGGTCCTCTGGGATCGCGATGCTTTGTCCGGCCCTCCACCAACACCGGGCGTTCAGTCCCCTGGGACCCTCCGGCAAGGTGAAAGATGCGGCGGGTGGGCCGCTCCTGCACGATTTTTTCCTGTAACTGGACCAAACCGGCCAGTACCGCCTCCGGCCGGGGCGGGCACCCGGGAATATAAATATCCACCGGGAGAATTTGATTGACCCCCTGTACGACGCTGTAAGCGTCATACATGCCGCCGGTATTGGCACATGACCCCATGGAGATGACCCACTTGGGCTCCGCCATTTGCTCATAGAGCCGCAAGACCACGGGAGCGATTTTTTTAAACAAGGTGCCGGAGATGATCAGCAGGTCGGCCTGCCGCGGGGACGGCCGCAACACCTCGGCCCCGAAGCGGGCCATATCGTATCGGGAAGTGAATACTGCGGCCTCTTCAACGAAACAGCAGGAAAGTCCGAAAAACATGGGCCACAGGCTATGCTTTCGGGACCAGTTGAGGACTATATCCGCGCTGCGCAGCAGCGGGTCTATTTTTTGCTCTTGCTTGGGCCCCACTCAAGGCCTCCCCTAACCCAGATATAGATCAGTCCGGCGATCAGAACGAAAATGAAGAACTGAATTTGCAGCCAGCCGGCCCATCCAAGCTGTTTTGCGGCCACCGCCCAGGAAAAAATAAACGCCCCCTCGACATCGAAAAGCAGAAAGAAAACAGCCACCAAGTAAAAGGGTACTGGAGAATGCAGTCGAGCCTGGCCGGTGGGTATGATGCCGCTTTCATAGGCCCGCAGCTTTTCGACGCCGGGTTTGCGTTCACCTAACCACCGGGAGAGAAAAAGGAGGATGATGGTGAGGCCAACGACCACCAGGGTGTACATGGATAAGCTGAATATGCCAGGCTGCCATGGAGAGAGCAGTCCTGTGCCGGAAATAGGCTGCATGTACGCTCCTTCATTAGATGGCCGATAGACCCAGTAAGCGGGAGAAAAAAACAGGTTTAACGTTTGCTCGTGAACCCTGAACACGCGTGAGACAAATTGTAAGTCGGTACGCAGTTAATTGTCAAGGAACTCCATCTATGAATTGTGCATGCGGCCATCTGACCTTGGTGTTGGTTCCGCCACGCGCCCGGGCTCAGAGCCGGGTGTCACCCGGGGATCAGTCATTGAGGGTGAAGATGAAACCGCATATCAATGAGAGGGACGGTGATGAAATTATGCGTTTCCCTAACGAGAACCGCATAATTTCATCACCGTCCCTCTCTATTAACGATCTATTGCTGAGGCTCATGAACCGGCCGGTGGTCGGCCCATGAGCCATATGTTGTTCTGCTAGCAGCAGGCTTCAAATGTGCAGTTTGACATGCCCGGGCCGTTACATCGATAGGTTCCGACGACACATCCGCAACTGTCCACAACACGGTAACAGCTCGATTCGGCTGTTGATTTTTCTTTTTTACGTTTTTTGTCCTTGTGGTCCATGGATGGATCCTCCTTTTTGTCAAAGCCTGTTTGCCCGTCTGAAACCATCAGGTGGGGGCAATGTTGGCGTCTCTGATTACCCATTGCCTGTTCTGCGAATCAAAATGAGGTTTTGAGATGTATGACGATTCATTTGCAGAGCGCAATGGTTCAATGAATCATGTTAAGAACGATTCCATGCAAGGTCAAATAGCAGCGCTGTCATCGCTTGGGTTACATGGTTTCCGACACGCTGACCGTGCGGTCTCCCAGCATGTTGACGTAGCTTCCCATTTCATTGTCATACCAGCCATAGATGACGGCCTGTGTGACCTGGGGCCGAATGATGGTGCTCTCCATTGTGGACAAAACGGTTGCCGGAATACCGGGAACTTTTTTCAGGTCGATGGTCAGTTCGGCAGTACGGGTATGGGTTTCGTGACCCTCGACGATGGCGGCCGCCCGGGGAGCGCCGATGACGTCCCCGGAAACATTCTGCTCCATGGTGAAACGCAAGTAGTGGTTCGGATCGTTGGCCGCCGTATGGGCGTAAATTTCATTGACGGCCTCGCGGGTGATGGTACGCCCGGCCACTTCTTCCTGCAGGCTGAGCACGAGAATGATCAGCGAGCCGGTGCCGGTGGGGATGCGAACCGACTCGGCGATGAATCCGATACCGCTCATTTCCGGTATGACCAGGGCAAGGGCCTTGGCAGCTCCTGTGGTGGTCAGGATGATGTTGTTTAATATGCTCCGGTTTTTTCGCAGATCGATTTTCCCGCTTTTGGGAAGACGATCCAGAACCTGCTGGGAACCGGTGGCGGCGTGGACGGTGGCCATGGACGCCGACAGGATTCGCTGGGCGCCATAGTTGTCCAGCAGCGGCTTGATCATATGGGCCAGGCAGTTGGTGGTGCACGAGGCATTCGAGATCAATTTGTGACGTCTGGGATCGTAATCGCTTTCATTGATGCCCATGACCGTGGTGATGGCATCTTCCGGCATGGGAGTGCTGTCGGCGTGGACCTTAAAGGGTGCCGAGACAATGACTTTTTCCGCGCCGGCTGCCAGATGGCCGCGCAATGCGCCTTTCGTCGCGTCCACCGGCAGCGCCGGATCGAGAAATTGACCGGTGGTGTCCACCACCAGCCGGGTATTATTTCCGCGCCAATCGATATCTTTGGGGTTCCGGGCGCTGCGCAGAAATTGGACACTGACACCGTCGATCAGCATACTGCCCGATGTTTCGTCCAGATTGTCGATCACCGGTGTGGCCGCGCAGCCGTAGAGGTAGTTGTGCAACAGACCGTAAGATGAATCCCTTTCAATGTAGTGGGCGATATCTGCCAGGCAAGTGCCGGCCTGGCGTCCAATATTGATCACGACGCGGCGGAAATGTTTGCGCGCAATATGGTGCCAAAGGGTGAGTTTGCCAATTCGACCGAAACCGTTGATACCGAGAGCTGTTTCGTCCCCTGAATTTTTGACTTGAGCCACGATGGTCTCCTTTGAATGCCGGCGGGCCGTCCGAGGGGGCGGCCTGCTCGCATTTCTCTGGTTTATATTGAAACCGCGATCAGGTCTCTTTTGTTTCTATCTTTCCCTGATAGACCGATCCCTCCCTGCCGTCAATACTGATGTGGTCACCGGACTCCAGCCGCAGGCTGGCAAATTCAATCCTGCGCCCCTGCTCATCGCAAACCATATCGCCGCATCCCACCACGCATGTTTTGCCCAGCCGATGGGCGACGACAGAGGCATGGGAGGTTACTCCGCCCCGGGCGGTGAGCAGACCGTCAGTGGCGTTGATCTCCTTGATATCATCGGGAACGGTGTCTCCGCGTGCTAATATGAGCATGGTTTGCGGCTCGGTTTTATGCCAATGGTCGACTTCTTCCAGAGTAAACACCAGTCGCCCGGACATGGCCCCGCCGCTGACACCGATACCGTGGCCAAGGTAGGTGTGCTTTTCTTGTGCTTCAGGGTCGAAGGCCAGTACCCGCTGATGTTCCCTTATGGCCATATCCCTTGTCTGCAGAAGGAAAAGCCGGTCCTTGGAGGGACCTTCGAAGGTAAATTCCATCTCCTGGGGAGCCCAGCCTTTCTCGTCTACCAGGGTGTGTGCCATCTGCTGCATGGACCGGTACAGCTCCGGAAAGTGGGTTTCAAGGGTTACATCGGTTTCGCGCATCTCGATCTCCTGCTGCTTGATGGAGATGGGCAGCGTATTGACCAGCCCGGAAACCACGTCTTCGCCCTGATTGCCCAGGGTAAAGTCACCCCATAAACTCAGGCTGTCGCCGGCCCAGCGCGGATTGTGGGAAAAAACCACACCGGAGCCCGAATGCCGCGCAAGGTTGCCGAAAACCATGGCTTGCACGGTGATGGCGGTACCCCAGTCATCCGATATACCCATGATCTGCCGGTAGGTTTTGGCTTTTGGCGAATCCCACGAATCGATGACCGCCTGAATGGCGTGATGCAACTGGCTCATGGGATCTTCCGGGATATGGAACCCCTCGTCGCGAATGCGTTGTTTATAGGCCAGCGCCACATGTTTCATCTGGCTTCCCGAAAATTCCCTTTTGAGGGGGATCCCTTTTTTCTTTTTAAAGTTGCCGATGATGGCATCGAAATCATTGCGCTGAAGGCCGATTGCCATTCCATAGCATTGCAGGAAACGGCGGTAGTTGTCCCAGGCGAACCAGGGGTTTCCGCTGGTCGACGCAAGGCCTTGGGCGATTTCTTCGTTCATACCGACATCCAGAAAGGTTTCCATCATGCCTGGCTGGGAAATGGAGGACCCGCTGCGAACGGAGAATATCAGCGGATTTTGGGCATATCCGAATCGCTTGCCGGTAAACTGCTCGATACGTTCAATGTGCCGGCGGAGCTGCTCCCGGAAATTTTCCCGGGCCGGGGCAAAGGATTCAATGATTTGGCGAAAGCGAAAGACCTCGGTGGTGATGATGAACCCGGGCGGGATGGGGAAACCGAAATTGAAGAGCCGCAGCAGGTTCAGTCCCTTGTTGCCCAGGTAAATGATACCCGTGGCCAGGTCGTTTGGGTGTGAAAGCGATGTGATGGCGCGCTGGGGGTCATAGTTGAGCAGCCGGCGCAAGTTCTCTTTGGGCAGTTTCCTGGATTGACGATACAGGGTGCTGAGAATGCGTCCCAGGAAAACATCCAGTTGCTGAAGCCCCAGCGACATGGCCAGTCGATCCCTGAGAAAAATCTCAAAGACCCGGTGGCGCAGTTTTTCCGGATCCTGAGGGGATGCTGCCGAATGGTATTTTTCCAGGATTTGGTCCGGCGGCAGTTGGGCTAAGATTTGGGTCAGGTTTTTACCGTGGATGTTGTTGAAGTAATCGTTGATGATATTCTTGACGGCATGCGACAGCCCTTTGTAGATATCCAGGTACTGGGTAAAGCTGAACCCCTGGATTTCCATTGAGTGGACCAGCAGGTCCAGGTGATGCTCCAGCTCCGCAGAGTAAATACCGTCGATCTTGAGGGCTTTGTTCAACAGCATCAGCCGATCGTAAATCTGATAACAGGTGGCCTTGGTGATCAGGCTCAGATCGATATTTTCGACCAGCTCTTCAAGGAGTACATTGGCCAGTGCTTCAAGGCGCAGGGTCAGCCCCATGGCATCGAATTTCATTTCGTGATAGCTGCCGTACATGGACGGGATATCAACGGTGAAGTGCCGTTTTTTGTAGATGTCTTCGCGGATTTCAAATGTCCGCGAAGACAGGATGATGGATTTGAGCTGTTCCAGGTAGTCCAGCAGCTTGAAAATTTTCTCCTTCAGCCCTATTTCCCCCATAGCATCCTTGAGCCCGTCAATATTGGGAAAGGCGTCCGGGGAAAGTTGCTTCAAATATTGCCGGATGTTCAGAAAACCCAGATTGTACTTGTTGTTCAATTGTTTATAAAGTGCTGCAAAAAGAATCACGCGTTCACGATCCACAGCGGTTGCAGCGGTCACTTTGCCGACAGCTTCTTCAATCTCTTCTGCTGACAGCCGCAGGAAGTCCGCAGGCAGAGTGATCCCGCTTTTCGAAAGGCTGTCAATGACGGTGTGAACACCCTCGATATACGGGCCATGAAGGCTGATGCGCCTATAAATGTCGGGCGGCATATAGTCCGCCAGCTGCCGCTTGTCCGTGGTTGTCCAGAAGGCAAGGGCGGCATCCATGAAACCGATGATTCGATTGCTGCTTTCAACATGGCTTTGCTTGCGCAGGAAGTGGATCAGGGGGTCGCGGCGATGGCAGATTTCATCGATGCGCGTGGAAATGTCCCGAAGTTCTCCCTCGGCGCCGATGTCGTTGAAATAGACCGGAAAGAGCCGCGCCAGCTGTTTGGCCAGATTGTATACCGGGCCGATATCGCTGTTGAGCAAATGGGTGATATCCCTGCCGAACAAGTCGGTGTCTTTGATGAACACCCCGCTGACCGCCAGATGAATGATGAGATTGGAGATCAGTCGGATCGACTCCTTGGGTTGCAGCCGGATCAGCTTCATCCAGGTCCGGATATTCTGGATATGGGCGCCGTTGACGCGGATCTGCCAGTCGTTGCCCACGCCTGTGATCATAGGTGTTTGAAATCCCAGTTCAATAACGGTATCCGTAAAATAAGTAATCAGCTCCCGGTTGCCGGTCTGGAAAATTTCGCGGCCCATGTTATCCACGCAGGCAATGGATGTCGCGGGAAACCGCGATGTGTTGGCTTTGAGAATGGAAAACGTTTTTTTGATCAGGTTGTGGACATACCGGGGTTTCTGGTTGGCGATAAGCCAGTTCAATGTGCGGTTGATATCCCGAAGGGTGTCTTCGTGATTGACCGCCAGCCCGGGAATGTTCATGGCCTGGAACAGGAAGATGACCTTCCATTGATTGCCTATGTCGCTGTTGCCGCCGGCTTCGAGCAGCTGCCGGGGAATCATCCGGTATGATTGGGCGATGGCATGGTGGTCATCCAGTTCAAGCAGTTGTTGCAGTATCCCCTTTTCACCCGGGTTGCTCTGGGCGCAGATTTGCTGCAGGCGTGCTTTCTGGGATTGGAGATTCTGGTGGGCAATGGGGTGGAAAATAGACGCCAGCTGGTCCGGCGCAGTGGCCAAATCCGCTTTCTCCATGAACTTGAGCATGGGGTCAGCCTCTTGCAGCCAGTAAGTATAGGTGCTTTTCAGGCAGCGCTCCAGCAGTCGATTGATGGATTGAAAATCCTGGTTGGCCGAGCCGTCACGTGCCAGAAGCGTTTCTCGGGCCAGGCGTTTGATGCTGAAAAAGCTGCGAACGAACAGCTGGAATTCTGCTTCGGGCTGTTTGCCGATTACATCCAGTGCATTGTCCAGCACGGTGTTGAACCGGTCCAAAGCCGTATCGGAATGTTTGATGATTTTGTGCAGAAACAGGATCAGGTTGTCGGCCGCGTCCACTTTGACCGCCCTTGTGCCGTCGGACTCCAGGGCTTGGCACAATATGTCGATCAACCGGTGCACCGCCTGCGGCCCCTCCGGATGGGGTTTGAACAAGTGAAAATAGTCCAGGGCGAAACTGCGCGTGCTGTCCACGATGAATTGCCAGTTTTTATAAGGGTGCGATACTTCCTTAAGGAAGATATCCATCCGTTCAAGCAGTCCATAGTAAGGGGACATAACTGCCTGAAGGCAGGCGTATTGCGGATCGATGGCCACCTCAACCTGAGTGTGGGCAAGATTGATTTCAAGGGCCTTGGACTTGATCATCCTTTCCTCCGCCGGTGACCGGTTTTGAGAGGGGGGCAGCACAAACAAGATTCCAACCTATCAAAGGGCGTTCGGGTTTTCAAGATGCTTGGCGGGTTGGATGTTGTCCCGTGCCGCTTTCCGGCTGGAAAGCGGCACACTGCCGGCTGTTGGGCCGGGCCGAATCGGACCTTGAGTGCACTATATGTCGGTTTCATTAATGCAGATAGCCACAATATAATGGGGTTACTTGTTGACATTTTTTTCTTCTGCCTGTAGGAAAGGCCTACGATATCCTTCAACCATGCAAATCTGCCCCTTTTTATAATGAATTGTGCTGAACCGACACAGCCCTGCTTATATGGATACGCGACTTTGAGCCGACGGTGCATCGTTTTGGCCGCCGGATTCGAAGCCCTGTGCCTTCCTGTATCCCATACAGCTGCTTCAAATGCGTATTCCTATTTTTCGAACAGGCTTCATCGCTTAATAAACCTTTGCGGAGAGGATGACCAACCATGATTATCAGTTTTGTGAATCAGAAAGGCGGCGTGGGAAAAACGACTACGGCAATTAATCTTTCCTCAAGCCTGGCCAGGAAAAACAACCGGCTGGTGCTGATCGACACAGACCCTCAGGGTAGCGCGTATACTTGGCACGGCATCGAAGGCAATCAGGCGTTCGATATTTTACACAATCCGGGTACGCTGACCCAAGGGGATATCGAAACCATGGAAGTGGCCTATGATTACGTGATTATCGATGCACCTCCGGCCATCGACGCGAAAACCGAATCCGTCTTGTCGGCGTCCGATCTGGTTGTTATGCCGGTGACCCCGAGCGCCCTTGACTTATGGTCCTGCAAGGACACCCTCGACATGATGGGTGAAGACCAACAAGGCCAAATCAATTCAAAAATCCGGTTGCTGATCAATCGCAAAATCCCCGGTACGCGGGTGGGGCGTGAGGTGCGTGAGGCGCTGGCGGAATTTGGGGTACCTGCTTTTGAAACCGAGTTGTGCCAACGGGTAGCCTATATCGATGCGATGAAATACGGTGTTTCCGTCATGCAGTTCGCTCCCGGCAGCAAAGCGGCTAATGAAATTGAACAGTTGTGTGATGAAATTCTCGCCGAAAAATCCGAGGAAATGTCAGAAGATGATGCCATCCACAATGCCATAGCAACACTTTACCAGGAAGAGACTGATAATATTCTCTTCCGAAGTTTCCAGAACCGGCTGTAGCTGCGGGAATGAAGGAGGGCGACATGGCCAAGATCAAAAAACGAAAATTGCGCTGGAAAGCGTCAGCGTCCCAGCAGGTGGTAGGGTACCGACTGTACTGGGCGGAAGGCGAAGCGGTGACCTATAACGCTTCCTTCGTGGCTCTGGGCAATGTGACTGAAGTGGTGTTACCGGACGATGCCGATGGGTTTTGTCCCAAAGGCGGTCCTGTTGAATTTGGTGTTACCGCTGTGGACGAACTGGGCAACGAGTCCGACCTGGTGACTTTCGAGGCGCCATACCAGTTTAATATTCCCCTGCCGCCTGAGGAAGTGTGGATCGAGTCACTGGATGACTTCCAGGCGCAGGAGGACGAACCGGATGTCGATGCGTCATCGGAACCCATTGCATTGTTCATAAAGGGCGCCAGTCATCGGGAAAAAGAGGAAGTGCAGGCGCAGTCCGACCTCCGGGACGAGGAAAATGACGATGACCGGGAAGATGCCAAACCGTATAAAACGGTGCAGCATTACGGGGTTCCCGAAGGGGACCGCATCTGACGTGATGGCCCGCGGTGTCAGCGTCTGGCGACGCTAGCCCCCGGAAACGATCACATCGTCCAGTTCATTGGTATCGTCGGGCTTTACAGGGAAATGGGCTTCAAGGATTGTTCCGATATCCCGGATGGCTTTGCAGATTGCTCCAGCGGGCCGGTTACTTTTGATGCCGGTGGTAATCCCGGAGATGATTTGATCCCATTGCTCCTGTTCAACCTTCGGATTGATTCCCTGGTCCGCCAGGATCCATGCCCGGCGTTCGAAAACAGAGATAAACAGCAGAACACCATTGGATTCCCTGGTCTGATAAAGCCGGTGCCCAAAGAACGCCTTGATTGCGGCTTCATTCACTTCTTCATCGATTTCACGCCGGGAAATGAAACATCGCTTAACGGGCGGAATGTGCCGGGTCAAGGCATGGAAAAACACGAACAAGACGGCAAAAAGGCCTAAGAATAGCCACAGATTCTGATCGCCAAGCCAGAAGAATCCGCCGGCATACGCCGTGAGTACCAGGGCCGCCGGCAGGGCCATCGCGGTTCCGCCGAGGACATCGGCCATGGGGTAGCGATAACTGGCCGACTGGACCATGCAGACAATTTCACCCGAGGTTGTTTTTTCAGCGTCTTGGACGGCCGCCCGGATGGATTCGCGTTCCTTTTCAGTCAGCCATTTTTGAGCCAGATTTTTCATCGCACGCTTCTTTCATTGAAAATCTACCAGCCGCCGGAAGCCCCGCCACCTCCGAAGCCGCCGCCGCCACCGGAAAAGCCACCAAATCCCCCCCCTGCGGAAAATCCCCCGCCGCCGAAACCGCCCGGCCAGCGGCCGCCGCCGCGCCGTACGGTATGGCCGAAAGAAAGCGGCGTTCCCATTAATCCCAATAAAAACCCGCCCGCCAGACCCAGGGGGATGAGTGCCAGAACGCCGATGATTCCCAGATTGAGGAACAGGGCGCCCGCGATAGGTGCCAGCACGCCGCCGGCAATGGCGCCGGTGAATCGGTTTGTGCGTCCAATCAGATGCGTGAATACGATCAGTGCGATCAGGCCGATTAGTCCCGGTGGTGCGGATTGTCGCCCGGGGCGCGGTTTTTCGGGGGCCGCCGCGGTGAATTCCCCCCGGATGACGCCGACAATTGCAGTGACTCCGGCAATGATGCCCTGGTCAAAGCGCCCTTCTTTAAACTGGGGGACGATAACATTGCGGATGATTCGTCCGGCAATCAGGTCCGTCAATTTGCCTTCCAAGCCATAGCCGACCTCTATGCGGACCTTGCGGTCGTTTTTGGCAATCAGCAAGAGCACGCCGTTATCGAGGCCCCTTTGGCCGGGTTGCCACTTTTCTGCCACGCGCAGAGCGAATTCCTCCAGGTTGTCTCCCCCCAGCGATGCAATGGTCAGGACCAGCAACTGGGTGGAGTCGGTTTGCTCCAACTGGGCCAGTGCGGCCTCCAGTTGTTTTTCGGTTGCGGGATCGATGAGGCCGGCATAGTCGTTGACATGGCCCTTCAACGCGGGGACCGGGGCCGCAAAAAGAGGGTTCGCCGACCATAATAGCAAGGCCAGCAGCAGGGTGCCCAGCCATAGCGGGTTGCCGTTATATCGTATGTTGGTCATATCCGATTCCCCGGTTTTTTTGGAACGGGCGCTCAAAACGTTATTTTCGGCGCCTGCTGTGCACCGCTTTCCGCTTTGAAATATTCCTTGCGGTCCAGATGCAGCAACAGGCTGTTGGTCAGGCTGTTGGGAAATTTTCGAATGGCGGCGTTGAATTGTTCCACAGCCTGATTGTAGCGCTGACGGGCCACATTGATGCGGTTTTCGGTTCCCTCCAGCTGGTTTTGCAGATCGAGGAAATTTTGATTGGCCTTGATGTCGGGATAGCGTTCGACAACGACCATGAGGCGGGACAAGGCCGACGAGAGGCCCCCCTGGGCCTGTAACAGCTCTTGCATGGCCTGTGCATTGCCCAGGTCTTTGGTGGACAACTGAACGCTGGTGGCTTTGGCGCGAGCTTCAACAACGGCTTGCAGCGTTTCTTTCTCATGGGCGGCGAATCCCTTGACGGTGGCCACCAGGTTGGGTATCAGATCGGCCCTTCGTTGCAGATTGGATTCAATGTCTCCCCATGATTTGAAGACGGTCTCTTCCAATTGCTGCATTCGGTTATAGCCGCATCCGGAAAGGCCGACGGCGAGTATGAGAACCAGTGCAAGACGCATGGTGCTTTTCATGACAGTTTCCTCCATGAAATCAGGATAAAAAATGTTGGACAAACAAATATAGAGCTGTATAACCGGTGCGCAACAAAAAAACAATGGGCCGGTGCCGGTCGGCCGGTGCGGGCAACCAAAACCAGGGCGAAAGCGCCGAAATGTTCAAACGCCATCACCAGGAGCATAACTGCGGGTGTAGGGTGCGAAAAAGATAAAACGGTGAATTTTGATGAGTACTGCAAAGCAGATAAAGACCGACTTCGATCAGGCCGGAGAAGATTTATTTAATTTTGCCATTGAAAGAGAGGATGTTAAATGGCTGCTTGGGCAGCTGCCAACCGAGACTTCCGTTAAATTGGCCACCGTCGAATATGAGCTTCAGATTCTAAAAATCATCAGTGTGGGATGGGGGATATCGTATTTCCTTGAAGGGGCCCCCCGAAAAAAAGAAATGCTTGGAAAACTATTCTGGGAGGCCGTGAATAAATTCTCCAAGGGACTGTCCGAAACCACCGGACTGATGGTCGGCCAACAGATCGATTATTTCGAGATTCTCAAGACGCGGCTCGACTGCTATGTGGCCGCCATGGCCGATAACGCGTCAGCCGGAGACCCCACGGCGGTCATCGGTCCGGCCTTTGCAGAGTTGTGCGGTAACAGGGAAGATATCTTCGCTGCCCTGACCGGTGCCAAGATGTTCAACACAACCACCAACCGGGTCCGGCAGTTTCTTGAAGCGCTCAAGCTGCGATAGGCATTTCTTCTTCGGGCGACGGCGTTGCGGCTTGAACCGAAAAATGCGATCGCATGACCGCTGGTGGATGTTATCGGTATTGCCCCCGGGACAGGCGCTCTGAATCGACGAATTTGATCAGTTGCTCGCGTCCTTCCGCTGACAAGTCGATGAATTGACATCCAACGAACAGATGGCCGGGCAAATCCAGCTTCTTGATCCAGCGGATTTCGGCTTTAATGTGGCTTAAAAATGAAAAATTGGCTCCTCCCGCAATGTTGACCAGGAGCAGAATTTTGTTGTTTTCCAGCTTGGCGGCTTCCTTTAGGGGCACGGCCATGTTGAGCCCGCCGGCACTGATATTTACAATTTGGGCCACCAGCGTGTCGTTCCCGTTGCAGGTGAAATTGCCAAAATAGCCGTCATCTATACCCAGGTTTAGTCTTGGATACGCGCGCTTTTCTTCTGTTTTCATGAATCAGCCCCTTGATGGTGTCAGTTTTGGTATGGATGTGTACTTTTCCGGATCAGCTGCAGAAGCCAACTGGGTTAAACGCCTTAATCGTGTCAATAATTATTATCAGTGGTTTTGCCGGATACCGCAATCCATATACATATAGGAGGTTAGAAATGGACCGGACGCCGGCTTTTGGCTGAGCAACGCTTATTTGCGATGGCACCCATGTTTGCCATCTCGATTTAGTGTCCTTTTTTGGCAAGCCAATTTGCCTGCCTGGACTTTGCTGCCGATATAGATGATACGTTGTATAGGTGACTGCGGATACGAATAACGGAATTCTATTTTGATAGTTTGATCCACCGTTAACACACTTTTGCAAAAAGTGCGAGGGTTGGTTTGATACTGTGGGGAATTAATGATTGATTGACGGGCTGAAAATCGCTATCCACGAACGTAAGAAAACAGGGCGAATACCGCGGATAGAATTAAAGGGGTGTCAAGATGTCCTCCATTCAACGGTGTGTTAAAGAAGCGGCATGGGTGGTACTTGCGGCCACGGTGTTGGCCGCTGCGGCCTTTGCATTTCGTTCGCTTCTCATCATTCCGGGTGACGTCGCTATGTCAACTGCCGGCGCCGCATTGCCTGGGGACCGGGTACCGGACATGACGTTTGCCGATGCCGTCGATCATTTCAACGCAGGGACGGCTGTTTTCGCCGATGCCCGGTCTGAGGCCGCTTACAAGGCCGGTCATATCCGGGGTGCTGTGCATTTGCCCCCCCAGCAGTTTGAATTCTGGTCCGAAAAGGTAATTGCACAAATTGATGCCAATGCCGTCATCATTACGTATTGTGACGGTGAGCGCTGCACGCTGGGTGTCGAACTGGCTGAAAAGTTCACATGGCTGGGCTATGAACATGTCTACTGTCTGAAAGACGGGTGGTCGCGCTGGACAGCGGCACAAATGCCCATAGAAGCGGGTGTTCGCTGATGAAGTATAGCCATGTCGTGCTCCCGCGGTCTTGTATTGACACACCGCTTGATAGTTGCTTATTTAATGTAAACGCTTACCGGCCGGATTACTGAAGGATGATACAGCTGTGCCTAAGACCCTTGGATTAAAGTATTTGTTTGTTTTGAGCCTTGTTCTGCCGATGGTCGGTGGGTGTGTCAAATCACGGAGTGAGAACCTCCCGATTCAACCGGTGCCTTGTGTGGCCGAACCCTCCTCTGAAAAAGCATACAGCCGCCTGGAGGGGAAACTGCACGAATTCGAGAGACAGCTTGCTGTCTGCAGTGAGGAAAATGAGAACCGGCGCATTGAAAACCAGCGGATGCGAATTGCCATGCTGGAGAAAGAAGCCCGCAACCGGCAACTTGGCGTACGCCTGTCTTTTCAAAAGCAAATGGCCGATGAAGCGGTGATTGAGGTGGTCCGGGCCAAGGCCAAGCTGCGCAGTATTGAAAGCCGGGCGGAAGCGGCATCGACCATGGCGGAAACGGAAATTGCCATTAAAGAAATAAAACAGTGGGCGTCCATGGGCAACATCGGTTCATCGGAGCATTTGATCAAAGCCGATGCCCTGCTCAAGATGAGCACCGAGGAGTTTAAGCGCGAAAACTATGGAGGCGCTCTCTATCTTGCGGGCCAAGCCAAAATTCAGGTCAAAGCCCTTAAGGCCGGATTGGAACAGGATCGGCTCCATGATCAAATCAGCGGTGAGATCCCTTTTTTTCCCCCTCTGCCGCTCAAACTGATCAAGCGCAGCAACCTGCGTAATGCACCGGACATCAACTCAACCATTCGGCGCATCCTTGATAGAGACGAATTGGTTATGGGTTACTCCCACAAGGACGAATGGATCCGGGTCAATACAGACTTTGGGGACTCCGGTTGGATTCACCAAAGTCTGGTGGATGCCCGATGACGGGGGGGGATTGTGCGCTGATATGCCGAACCTGGTTGCGGCCGGCTTTTTTGGCGGTATATAAGGCTTTGTCGGCGTGTTCGATCAATGATTTGGCATCTTTGCCGTCAGCAGGGAAAATACCCACGCCGATGCTGACCGTATAGGAGATTGCACCGCTGGCTGACGGAACGGTATCCTGGCTGGCTGCCCTGCAGATGCGCTGGGCGACTTCCCGGGCCCCAGAGCTGGCGGTTTCGGTGAGCAGAAGGATAAACTCTTCCCCGCCATAGCGGGCCGCATAATCGCATTTACGAATATTTTCCTTGAATATGGCCGCCAGCCGGCAGAGTACGGCATCGCCTTTCTGGTGCCCATAGGTATCATTGATCTGTTTAAAGTGGTCGATGTCGATGAGCAGCAAGCCAAAGGCATGTTCATGTCTAACGGATCGAACCAGTTCCGTGGACAGTGCTTCCATGAGGTGTTTGCGATTACTGAGCCCGGTAAGCGGGTCGGTGATGGAAATCTTATGCAGGTCCTGGTTCCGCTCCCTCAAAATGGCATTGACGCGGTCGAGCTCCTCACGACCGTTACGCAGTTTTTCCACCATCTGATTGAAAACCTGGGTCAGGTAACCCACTTCGGAGCGATTCCGAACGGGCAAATCCACATTCAAATCTCCTGAGGCCACCTGGTCGGCGCCCTGGCTGAGCCGTTTCAGCGGTTGCACGATAGTTAAAGCCAGCACGTAAGCACAGGCCCCAATGGCCAGGAGGATGGCTCCGGCCAGAATCAGGGTAAGCCGTTGAAGCTTGGAGACCTGTCGAAATGCCTTGTCCCGGTCCGCTTCCACCACAACGCGCCAGTTCAGCGCCGGCAGGCGGGACATTGTGCCGATGACCATGCGGCCCTGAGGATTGCGGTAAATGGCCGGTTCCTCCGGACTGTCGGCCAACTGGCGCAGCGCCGGCGGGTCGAGGACAACACCGTTGTCGCTGGACGGTGCGCCACTGGCGGCCAGGAGGTCCCCGGTGGCGTCGATCAGATAAATGGCATCTGTGTCGGCCTTTGCATATTGCGCCATGATGGATTCTATGGATTGAATGGACAGCTTGGCGCCCAATACGCCCAGCGGCCTGTTGTCCGTATCCTGAATGGGATCGGAAATAACCACAACACGCTGCTTCAGGCCCTGGTCGAAATAGGCTTCACTGACCATGGATTGGTTGGGTCGCAATTTTTGCGACCACTTGGGGGGCATTTCAAAACGGTGGTTTTCCCCGTTGCTGCTGGCGATGATACCACCGTCCAGGCCGGCAAGGATCAATTCGCCGTAATCGGCAAATCTTTTGCGCACCGATTGCAGATAATCGCTGATCATGCCAAGGGCCGCATGGCGGCCCGCTCCACCGGTTCTGCCTTGGGAAAGGGCGGTGAGGTTTTCAATAATGATATAGGAGCTTGAAAAAATACGCACATCATACATGCGTTCCTTGATCGAAAGATCAAGTTCCCGGGTGACCTGGGCGGTTACACTTTGCAGGCCCTGATATATTTTCTGGTTCAAAAACCGCGTAATCTGAAGGTAGGCCAAGCTGCCGAGGGCAACTGAGGGAATGATCGTGGCGATAAGGGCAAAAACCAGCAACCTGGTTTTGATACTGTGGAGCCGGGATACATGAATGGCGGCAGATTTGATCGGGGCGGTTTGGTTCTTGAAGGGTTTCTGATTCATATCGGGGTATTCAACCTTGCCAAAAAATAGTCTATTACGGGCTTGATCCCTGTCCATGGAATCGGTGCCAGTAATGATTCCGGCCTGCGTATCGTGGCCACCATTGGGCAGGAATGATCTATGCAATTTCCATGCAAATATTTGATTATTTAAATATTATATATAGATAACAATGCGTTAAGATGCAATTTGAATACGACTGGCCGGTTTTTGCCCCCAAAAGTGTCAATCTATAGCCAACTATTGCCAATTTGTCGTATCCGGGTGCTTTCGATCGGCGAAGTTGCGGCCACCGGCTGGCGGCATAAAATGGGCCCTGTGATTGCCTTATGATTGAAAACCGCGTATATAGGCCCCTTTAGTCGTTGCGCTGCAGCTGGGCGCAATGGACAAGGATATTACGATATGCAGATCAACAAGATGAGCCGCTGGTTGCCGCCGCTTTGCCTTCTGCTGGCCATGGTCTTGTGGGCCAGCTCGTTCGTGGCATTGAAAATTGCCTTTCGGGCGTATGATCCCATGGTGGTCATTTTCGGGCGCATGGCGGTGGCCAGCGTCTGTTTTCTGCTGCTGGCCGGATGGTTCCGCAGCACCGTCAGGGTTGAATGGGCCGACTGGAAAGCCATCCTTTTCATGGCCTTTTGCGAACCATGCCTCTATTTTATTTTCGAGGCCAAAGCCATTGAGCATACCACCGCATCCCAGGCCGGCATGATTACCGCCACGTTGCCCATCCTCGTCGCTCTTGCGGCCTGTTGGCTGCTCAAAGAGCGTGTGGGGCCCAATACCTGGATCGGTGCCCTGCTGGCGATATCGGGGGTGTGCTGGCTCACCTGGCAGAGCGCTCCCTCTATTTCGGCCCCCAATCCAATGCTCGGCAATTTTTACGAGTTTGTCGCCATGGTCTGTGCCACAGGATACATCATTGCACTCAAGCAACTCTCGGCTCGGTACACGCCTTTTTTCCTGACCGCCATACAGGCATTTAGCGGCAGCATATTTTACTTTCCATTCCTGCTTTTACCTTCCACCCGCTTGCCGCATTCCTTCGATCCGGTCTCCGGTGCAGCGGTGATCTATCTGGGCGCGGTAATCACCCTGGGTGCATACGGCCTGAATAATTTCGGGCTCAAGCACACCCCGGCAAGCCAGGCAACCGCATATGTCAACTTGATTCCGGTTTTCAGTGTGTTTCTGGGATGGATGATCCTTGATGAATCGTTTTCCGGTATGCAGTGCGTGGCTGCCCTTGTGGTTATGGCGGGCGTCTATCTGAGCCAATCCCGCAGGGGGAAAATGACCGCTGAACCCTGCCCTGCACCTCAGGGGGATAGCCAGGGTTGACATCCTGCACTCAAAAAATCACCCCCAAAAGTCAAAAAAGCCCCTTCCCGAAGGCGGGAAGAGGCTTTGGAATACAACAATAAAAGGTGAAGCTTAGACTTCCAGCCAGGAGTCGGAGTACAATGAGTTGCCCAGGATGACATTGACCGTCTTGGCGTAGTCTTGCATCTCCTTGGAAAGCCCGGCCATATCCGGTTGGGAGCCATCCATAATGCCATAGATCAAGTCCACGATATCCTGACGCTGGCCCTTGGCGATGGCGGTGAGCTGGTCGTCGCGCGGGTCGGAGATGACGGAAACCATGCCGCATTTTTGCAGCATGACCATATAAGTCTGGTTCAAAATGGGGCGCAGGTGTTCAGGCGGTCCATTGGAGATGTTGGACAGGCCGCAGGTGCTCTTGGCACCGGGGGACATGTCGGGGATCATCTTCTGGAATTCCATCAGGCTGATGGCCTGGGGCTGCTGAATGTTCACCGGAGTGACGATGCCGTCCACCCAGATTTTTTCGTTGGGGATTCCGGCTTCGTTGGCAAAGTAGAGCAGCTCTACACACAACGCGGCGCGTTCGTTTTCATCCCGGGGCAATCCCTCCGGGCCCCACATAAGGGCGATGAAGTCGGCGTTGTACTCGGCAGCCATGGGAACCATACGTTCGTAGCGTTCCGGACGGGCCATGATGGAGTTGACGATATGGGGTGTGCCGCTGGGGATCTGTTTGATGACCTTCAGGGCCGCTTCAATGGCGTCGATGTTGGAGGTGTCCAGAGCCAGGGGAACGTCCGGAACGACGTCCTGCACCACCTGGACCACCCAGGGCATCAATTCATGGCCGTCTTTTTTGGCCGGTCCCAGGTTGATGTCAATGTAATCCATGCCTTTTTCTTTTTGAAAAAGGGCCTCTTCCTGGATCGGTTTGGGGTCGCGCTCCTTGAACGCGGCACCGATTTTTTTTGAAATGACATTCAAGCTTTCGCCGATAAGTAACATGTTACCTCCCGTAAATGTTTATGTCGCATTCGATGGATCAATTTCCCGTTTAAATGCCGCTTAAGACCGCCGGCAGACAACACGAGGATGGCACTTGACTGCCATCCTCGTATGCAGGCTTACGCCACTTTTTCTTTCAGAAAGCCGGGCAGATGGGCGGCTTCACGCGGCCCAACGGTGATGGTCCAGCCAGGCAGTTCTTCTTCGACGTCACCGACAATGGAGGCGGCGTAACCGGGAATGATAACTTCCTGATGTTTCACTTTGTCCATGATACCCGATTTTTTAATGAACATACCCACATCATCGCCGGAGAACTTGCCGGCGGCCCAGGCGGTGAGTACGGAAAGACCTTCGGAGTCTTTGATCAGCAGCCAGCTGGGAACGCGGCTGCCCTCGATTTCACCGGAGACGATGAAGTAGGTCAAAGCGAAGTTAGTGGTCACCAGCACCGGTGAGTTCTCGTCGGGGGTGCCGATTTCATAGATGCCTTCGGTGACGGTCATGGGCCGCTGAGGATCGGTGAAAATGTTTAGACGCTCCAGCAGCAGCGGGAAGATGCTTTCGCCGGCAAAATCGGACAAGACCACAATGCCGCCGTATTTGGCGATATGGTTGGCGGCGATCATGGTTTCCACATCCAGGTTGGATGCCATTTCACAGGGGAAGGTGATGGTGGGAAAGCCCACCGAACGGTTACTGTTTTTCAAGGCCGCCCTGCGGATGGCGATCTGATCTGCATTGCACTGCTTGGGTTCCCGGCTGCCTGGATCGATGACCAGGTCCTTCAGTCCCATGCCGGTGAGTTTGTCAGTCAATGGGATCAGGGCCTCTATGGATTCCGCCTTGATGCCCACCGGCAAGTCGTTTGCCTTGGCCAATTCACCCATGGCGTCGATATTGGCTGCTGTGGCGCCGTATACCAGCGGGCGCTTGAATCCGGCCGCTTCGACGCCTGCCTTCATCACATCGACATCTTCCGACATCAGGATGACGTTGAACTCGGACGTTTCCGCAACCTGTTTGGCTACTGCGCCGAAGGCGGCGGCATCGCCGTTGGCGTCCTTAACGGCCACCAGTTCGGGGCGCAGATTTAAACCCACGCGTTCGAACTGCAGGGCATTCCACTTTTTGAGCTTGGTGGCCAAGGCATCGGCGGTAATGTCCGAGGAAACCTGGGCAGCCAGCAAGGTGGGGTTGAAAAATGTTTTTTCATGGCGGTACTGAACGGTCTCGCCGCCGACGGTGGCCTTGCGGACCCCTTTACCCACCACTACAGGGCGAATCGGCGGTGCGGAGGCTTCGGCCAGTTGTTCGCGGGCTTCGTCCGATACGTAAGGGCAGGCGTCCAGTTCGGCCTTGCCCGATGCCAAGTTCATGGCAAAGGCCAGGCAGGTCGGCACGCCACACTCCTTGCAGTTGGTTTTCGGCAGGAGCTTGAATATCTGAATACCGGTTAATGCCATTTGATTCTCCTTCTATTTGGTCTCCATCCGGAAGCGGTGTCTCACGCCGCTTCCGGATGATGTTGTTCGGATTTAGCCAACCAGCGGATCCATGGTCAGCGCCGGATGTCCTTTTTCTTGCAGGAAGGGCAGGATGTCTTCTTCCGTCACACCAATCGTTTCGTCGGCGATCATGTCGGAAAAATTCTTCACGCCCAGTTCTTCGCCGCGTTTGTCCAGGCGCTCCTTGATCTCCTCTTTGAGGATTTTGGGCATCCAGACCATGCGCAGCAGGCCGCCGTCACCCACGATGAACTTTTTCTGGGTGATGTTGAACTTGGAATGGCCTACAAAGCCCGGTGATGAAGCGCCGCCGCCCATGACACCGGCCAGGGTGGTGAACTTCATGCCGCAGGGGGTTTCGCCGGCATATTCCCGATTAACGGTCATGACCCCGTTGCAGGCCGGCAGCATGGCCGCGATGGCTTCGCAGCAGCCGCAGGTGGTCATGGGGGCATTGACCATGGAGTAGAAGTTGTAGGTTTCGATGGCACCGCGGGAGGCCTTTTTGATAAACTCGTCGACGCCTGCAAATCGTCCCAGGACCGGGTCAAGCACCTCGCCCTTTTCGATGGGCTGGTTGGGACCGGTGGGGTTGATTTCGTAGGAGGCCTTGCAGTCCATCCAGTTGTAGGCGCCGCACAACCCGGTGCGCTCGGGGCTGACAGAGCACACATGGGTGGGGGCAAAGGACTGACACAGGGTGCAGGAGTAAAAGATTTCCACATCCTCGTCGGTCATGTTCTCCACGCGTTCATCCCTGTGTTTGTAAGCTGCGCGGGCTTCGGCAGTGATCTTGTCCACGTCTTCCTGCTTGGTGTACAGGGTCAATTCGACCTTGTCCAAAATCTTACCGAAGTCCTGGTGGAACTTGGCGTGCAGCACCACACCGATGTCTTTCAGGGTGAAGCCTTTTTCGACAGCGGCCTTGCTGACGCGCACCCAGGCGATATCGCGCTGGCCCATGTGCATGATGCCCTGGATATAGTTGATCAGGTGATGGGTCTGGCGTTCCAGAATGGGTTCGAAATCTTCCTGGAATTCGCGGCCGGCCACCCGCATGAAAATTGCCAGCGGAAATGTGCCGCCTTCTTTCATGTCCGGGATATCGGGGCCGATGACGGTGACTTTACCGTCTTCGATCTCGTTCATCTCAGCCAGTTTGAGGTATTCGGTGCATTGGGTTTTGCCGCCGCCGGCCTGACAGTACAGATCGGCGCCGCGGACGCGCTCGCCCTCGAAGGCCGGGCCGAAAGCGCAGGGAATTTCGATGGTGCTCACCGTGGTCTTCAGGCCGCGGACCTCCACTGATTTTTGGACCATCTCGCTGTGGGGTACGTTGGCCACCACATGCTCGTAGGTACAAATACCGGTGGGCAGGATTTCCGGAATGTCGGTGTCGGCGATGGTGGGGAAGCCCCAGTTCACACAGCCGGCCGCTGCGGCCGCCCATTCGGCGTTGACGTCGCCCAGTGCGTTGACGAAGGCGAAGATACGGTCTTTGTTGTACATCAGGATTTTTTTGTGGTCACCGGGCTGAACGCCGCCGAAGGCCATGGCGGCGCGGTTGGCAAAGCCCAGGGCAAAGATGGCCGAAGAGATATCCGGGCCGAAGGGTACGATACGGGTGTTCCAGCCGACTTGAACGTCGGCTTCGATCAGTTGTTCGATGACCGTGGTGCCGTTCTGGTTGGCGGCGCAAAAGATGTAAAGACTGCGGCGCTGGTACTCTTCCACGATCTCCTTGGCGATTTCGATGGTGGGGGCCGATCCGACGATGGCGGCAAAACCGGGAGCCGAGCCGTCGACGAACTCGACACCGCGTTTGCGCATGACGGTGTCGTCTGCCGCGCCCAGCCAGATCTTGCCGGCTTCCAGGTCCACTTCTTCGGTGGGCAGGTAGAAATCCGGGTCGGTCAGGTAGCGCAGTGCCTCTTCGATCTCAAAGGCGAACAGGGCGGCCATGCCGGCATCCAGCAGGGGGCCCAGGTACGGCAGATGGTTGCTGCCCTTGACGTGCGGCGGCAGCAGTTTGCGGGCAAATTCCAACGGTTTTTTCATATCTTCCAGGGTTTCAATCTTGATCCCCGTCAGCGAATAGATGACTGGCAGAAAATAGGCCGTGTTGGGAAACCCCACCTTGGTGTCGGCGTTATACGTCTGCAGCGCCCGCTGATATTTTCCTTCTACTTTTGAAACGATATTGTAACCACCCTGGATGGCGGCAAATGCAACAAGTCGAGACATAGAGTCCTCCTTCGTTGAGGATATTTACGGTTAATCCTTTAAGCTTCCAGTTTCTGGCGATCTTCCATGGACATGAGCTGACGCTCTCTGGCCTTGTCGATGCCCAGCTCTTTGCGTTTCTTGTCGATATGCGCGATCATCAATTGCGCATGCTTGATGGGATCGGCTTCCAGATCCCACATGCCGCCGAACTGTTTCTCCAGATCCTTGGACAGGTAGTCATGGAATACCGGTGCGCCGGACGTGGGCAGGGTGACGCCAAATACCGTGTATACACCGGAACAGACAAAATAATGGCCGATGGAGATGGCCTTTTCGCTCATCCACTCCGGGGCGCTGCCGGCTGCCGGCAGATCGCAGATGTCTTTGCCCAGACCGCCGGCCTTGACCACTTCGGTGGCCGCCAGCAGGATGCGGCTGTTGTCCACGCAGGAACCCAGGTGCAGGACCGGCGGGATACCCACCGTCTCGCAGACTTCCTTGAGGCCCGGTCCGCAATAGACGGCCGCACTTTCAGGGGTCAGCAGGCCTTCCATGGCGCAGGCGATGCCGTTGCAGCCCGTGGTCAGCACGATGACGTCGTTTTTGATCAGTTCTTTGACGACTTTGATGTGCGCCTCGTTGTGCCGGGTGCGGGCGTTGTTGCAGCCGACCACGCCGGCGATGCCGCGGATGCGGCCGTTGATGATATTGTCGTTCAGGGTATAGTAAGTGCCGCGGAAGGTGCCGCCCAGGTGATACTGGATCGACTCAACACCGAATCCGGCGATCTGGGTGGCTTTTTGCTGCGGGATCATTACTTCTGCGCCGCGGTTTGCAAAGTTGTCGATGGCTATGCGAATGATTTTTTCTGCATCTTCTATGGCATGGTGCTCGTCAAACTCGATGTGGATCACATTGTCCTGTTCCATCTTGGCAATGGGATGGGTGGTGATCAGTTTGGTGTGGAAGCACTTGGCCACATTGGCCAGGTTTTGCATGATGCATTGGATGTCAACCACCATGGCGTCGCAGGCACCGGTGATGATGGCCAGCTCCTGCTGCAGGAAGGTGGCTGCCGTGGGAACGCCGTGGCGTTGAAGGATTTCATTGGCCGTGCAGCAGATGCCGCTCAGTTGGATGCCTTTGGCGCCCTTGGATTTGGCGTATTCGATGATTTCGGGACGCTGGGCTACCGCCACGATGATTTCGGACAGTACCGGTTCGTGGCCGTGGATGATGAGGTTGACGTGATCCTGCTTCATGACGCCCAGGTTGGCCTCGGACTGCAGGGGATAGGGCGTGCCGAACAGGATGTCCTGCAAGTCGGTGGCCAGCATGGAGCCGCCCCAGCCGTCGGCGATGGCCGCGCGGCTGCCCTGCTTGATCAGGTTCTTGTAATCCTGGTCCACACCCATGTGGGTGCGGTGCATGATTTCAACGATTTCGCGGTCGATGTTGCGCGGTTTGACGCCCGCCTTGCTCCACTTTTCATAGAGGGCTTCCGGCGCCCGCTTGAGATACAACAGCTCGCCTTCGGGCTTGCCCCATTCGTTCATGGCGGCTTTGGCCACTTCCAGGGCGATCTCATCGGTGTCGCGGTCTTTGACTTCACCGTCCACTTCAACGGTGGTGTCGATGTTCAAGGCCTGTGCCACGGACAGCAATTTGGGGATATCCTTGATTCGATAGGCCTCAGTCTCTTTACGGGCGGCGGACATGAAGACTTCCGCCACACTGCGGCCATGATCCGAGTGGGCGGATGCCCCGCCGGCGATCATGCGAATGAAGTTACGCGCGCTGATGGTATTGGCGGTAGCGCCGCACAGACCCTTGCGGGTATCTTCGCCTTCGATGCCGCCTTTGGGCAGCGGCAGGCGGCAGGGGCCCATGGCACAGTTTTTACAGCAGATACCCTGCATGCCGATGGCACAGGGTTTCATCTGTTCCGCCCGGTCAAAGACCGTGTCGATGCCCAGATCCTGGGCACGTTTGATCATTTCCTGGCTGGCCGGATCAATGGTTGCGGCAATAGGATCCGCCAGTTTGGGCGCCTTGGCTTTTGCTTTGGCTTTGATATCTTCTGCCATTAGAGGTTCCTCCTCATAGTTGTCTATATAATCCTGGTTGTAGCGTAATCGACAGACCGTCCAGTGACAGCCTAAGCCACGCGGCGATGGATGCGGTCAAGCAGGTCCATCATTTTTTCCAGCGGGTCGATCTGAACCTCGGCGGCCGTCTTGGCAACCGCTTCATCGTTTTGTTCCGCTCTTCGTTGGGCCTGCATGGCTTCACGCTCGGCTGTGCGCTTCTGGCGCAACGCATCTTCTTCGGCCTCACGTTTGGCTACCTCGGCTTTGGCTTTGGCATCCGCTTCGGCTTTGGCCTTGGCTTCGGCCTCGGCCTTGGCTTTGGCTTCTGCTTCTGCCTTGGCTTTGACTTCGGCCTCGGCTTTGGCTTTGGCTTCCGCTTCTGCTTTGGCCTTGGCCGCGGCCTCGGCGGCAGCGTCTACCTTGGGTGCTTCAGGGGCAGGCGCCGGAGCGGCTGCGGCCGGTGCGGCCTTGGGTGCTTCAGGGGCAGGCGCCGGAGCGGCTGCGGCCGGTGCGGCCTTGGGTGCTGCGGCTTTGGGCGCTTCCTTCTTGGGTGCGGCCTTGGCCGGAGCGGCCTTCTTTTCTTCCTCGATGGTCAGATCGGGCTCAGGAGCCAGGGCGGTCAGGTCCACATCGGCGCCGGCCAGCAGTTTGGCAATCGGTGCCACATCGGCCGCACTGCCACCATCCATCAGCAGGTCGATGTACGCTTTGGCCATGCGAATGGACTCCGGATGGCGCATGATCAAGACATCGCTGCCCGCCAGCAGGTAGGAGACGGCGCCCACAGCTTCCATGAGGATGCCGCGTTTTTCAGGGTCGCCCAGGGTGGGGGCTTCTTCGACGCTCTGCTTGGCTTCTTTGCACTTCCAGACTTCATTGCCCAAATTGTTGATTACCGGCAACTGAAGCTTGTCGTCGCCCTGGGCCAGGGCGGCCATACGCAGGCGTTCCATAACCGAGTAGGAGTATTCCATGCCGTATCCCAGGCCGCCGGTGGTGGGGTCGATGATGACCTTTTCCATGGGCATGCCCAGGTTTTCCAGCAGGATATTGACTTGCTTGGCCAGGTTGACGTCGATGGGGGAAGAGGAGATCAGGGTGTGGCCGTAAGCCATGGCGGAAGCGCCGATCCCTTTGTGGTTCTTGTCTTCCACCGGGCCCATAATGAGGTTTTTGCCTTGGTGATCCTCGGAAATCTGCTTAAGGACCGCTTCATCCTTTTCGATGTTGGCCGTTCCCCAGATCACCAGGGGGACGTCGATGGCCTCCAGAACCTTTTTGACCGTGGCGGAGGCGTCGGCCGGGCTGGCGTCTGCACCGTTGGGGTCGGTGCTTTTGAGCTGCAGTACGATCATCTCCGCACCATACTCATCCACACATTTTTTGGCCCATGCCGCTGCATCGCCCACCACGTCCTTGAAAGGCGCCATGGCGCTTTCTGACCACTCTTCCGGTGCCATGTCCCAGATTTCCATCGCGATACGCGGTTTACGGGGCATTTCACCTTCGAACTGGTAAAACGGGTAGCAGCTCTCACCGCCAACGGTTACGGCTTTGTCGCCTTTTCCCAAGGTGACTTCCATAACGCTGCCGGCATAACTCTCCTTATAGAATTCGAAAGCCAATGTTACCTCCTTACTATGTCGTACGATACCGGTTAAAAGTTGTTGTGTCGCAGGGATTTTCAAAAAAACCAAGGAGTCGTCTGCCTAAATAGATGTGTTCTGTACCCTCCTTTCATGATTGGATTTTATTTTCAAACCGAATACGGTAAATGATTCTGGAAGGGGGGATTTTGTCTTGCAGGCGCCAGCCCCACGATGTCGGGATCTGTTCAGGGTGGATAGAAAGATTCTGATATCCAGGCAATTTCGAACCAACATAGCCCCCACAACGTCCTCCAAAGTCCCGGGACAGGACCGAACAACACTGAAGATAAACGGGTTTATTTTAAAATTAACTTTAAAATCAATCACTTGAATGAAGCCCTGGTCCATTCGAGCAACCAAGGATACACCTTATATAGAGTCGATTTTTTTGTCAATAGATATGGGGTCAAATTTAGTGGAATTTGAAACTGAATTATATTCATTTTTTTCCGTGGGTTGCGTTTCGAATCAGGGCGTTGCTTGTTGATTGTTTTAATCGGGAATTGTCGTGCAGCCTCTGAAGGAGGGTCGAAAATTCCGGTTCGACGGCCATCCTGTTTTACGCCTTGACTGTCATGGCGTAAACACCATTGCTTTCTGCAGACGGGCAGGTATAAGCTGAACGGCGGTCTTGAGCCGGGTTAATCTTGATATCCATGCCCATTTCAATGCGCGTGATGATTTTTAACGGACGGAACCATGTTTGATCAACTTGATTTGATTGTGGCCGGAATCGGATTTCTGGCAGGGGGCCTGATCATTGGGTGCATTGTCTGGCTGCGGGTGAGGACGCACGTCAAAAGCCGGCTTTCCGCCGTGGCGTCGGAGCGCATTCGACTGGAGGAGAAACTGAACGCCCTGGGGACAACCATGCGGGATTTGCAGTGCCGTCTGGACGAGTGCCGGGCGACCGCCGACCATCATCAGACCCGCGCCAACACGTTGGATATCAAGGCGGCATCCCTTGAGGCGGAGGTCCGGCGGGTGGCGGGCCTCGAGCAGGAACAGGCCGGTCTTAAAAAACAGACTGCCGCCCTTCATGATGAATTGCGCAAGGAGTCGGCCGCCCTTGCCCGGGCCACCGAAAAAGGGATGCGGGTTGAACGCCTGGAGGCGGACAACGCCCGCAAGCAGACCCAGTTGGAAGTGCTGAATAAGCAGGTGGCGCGCATGAATGCGCAAATTGCCGAGCTGACCACCTTGCTCGACGAGGAGCGCCGGCAGAATAGTGAAAAAATCACCCTGCTCAACGATGCACGCGACCTTCTTAAAATCGAGTTTCAACATCTGGCCCAGAAGATATTTGAAGAAAAAAGTGAGCGTTTCGCAGAACAAAACTGCAACAATATCAAAAGCCTGATCAGTCCGTTGCGCGACCAGATCGGCGATTTTAAAAAGCGCGTTGAGGACGTATACGACAAAGAGTCGCGGGACCGGGCGGCCCTGCAATCGGAAATCCACCACCTTAAAGAGCTGAATCAGCGCATCAGCAAAGAGGCGCTGAACCTCACTCGGGCTCTGAAAGGGGACAGCAAGACCCTGGGAAACTGGGGCGAAGTCATTCTGGAGCGCGTCCTTGAAGCTTCCGGTTTGCATCGGGGCCGCGAGTATGATGTGCAGGTGAGTTTGAAGGATCGCGAGGGCCGGCGGTATCAACCCGATGCGATCATCCGGTTGCCCCGGGGAAAAGATGTGGTTGTGGATGCCAAGGTTTCCCTCAAAGCTTACGAAGCGTACTACACGGCTGAAGACCCGGGCGAAAAGGAGGCCTTCCTCAAGTCGCATATGGATTCATTGCGAACCCATATCCGGTCGCTGGCCTCCAAAAACTATGAAGATCTGGACGGGGTGCACTGCCTCGATTTTGTGCTCATGTTCGTTCCCGTCGAGTCCGCATTCATGGCGGCCGCTGAAGGGGACCGCAAGCTGTTCAATGAAGCGTTTGAAAAAAATATTCTGATTGTCAGCCCGTCTACCTTGCTGGTGACGCTGCGCACCATCGAGAATATCTGGCGCAATGACTATCAGAATCGCTATACTCTCGAAATCGCAAAAAAGGCGGGCGGGCTCTACAGCAAATTTGTCGGGTTTGTCGAAGCCCTGGAGGAGGTCGGCCAGCAGCTCGAAAAAGCCCGCGGCGCCTATCAACTGGCCCACGAACGTCTGGCCAGCGGCCGCGGGAATTTGATTCGGCAAAGCCAGGTGCTCAAGACCCTGGGGGTTAAGGCCGGAAAAGAATTGCCCAAAGCGTTCATCGAGATGGCCGAAATCGAATCTGATGATGCCCTGGGCAATATTGATGAATCCTGACCGGTCACATCTCCGCCAGCACTTCCGCTGCGGTTGCCTTGACGGACTCATCATAGGTACCGCCGGCAATGCGTTGCAATCTTTCTTTATTGACCGGCGAGGCGATTTCACCCAGCACATGGACGACATCGCCCTGGACCTGATCCGGCAGATCCTGGAATTCCCGCCACAATATATCGCTCAAGCGGACCGCAAGGGCCGGGTCCTGGCCCGCAAGGTATTCAACGGTAACCATGGCCCCCAAGCGGACGGACCAGCGTGGGTGGGTGAGTAAATTTACGAGGCCGGAAAAGACCTGGCCGCTCTTTACCATCATTTCCGCCACGCGTTCGGCATTGCCGTCCTCGATGATTTGGCGTAAAGAGGCCGATGAAAGATCAGCCGGGTTGCGCTTGATGCATAGGGTCAGCAATTCGTGTAAATCAACGGGGCCGGTCCATCGAAACTGGTCATCAAGAATAAGGGTGGGGACCGACCGGACATCATCTTTTTGTGCGCTGATGGCGAATGCATCTGCCTGGATGATGATCAATCGTATGTTGGAATGGGCCATGGCCACGGCCTGGAGTTGCTGCATGACGCCGGGGCAGTGGGGGCATTGCTCGGCCACATAGAGTTTGAGCAGCACCGGCAGATCGATCTGCTCCAGCAATGCCCCGACAGGGATATCCAGGCCCGGCCGGCCGTCGGAACCGTCATCGGACAATGCCGCCAGAAAACGCCTCAAAATTTTTCCTGCCGGGATTGCCTGATAAGCGATGTTGCGGTGTTTCCCAACGATCATCGCAGGTTTTTCAAATGGTAGGTCCGTCTCCTTTTTAATTTTGATGCGAGGGAGGAGAGATTGCAGCCGGTCGCAAAAATCAGCCATGCGGTGGCTGTTTTCCGTCGAATCGGATGCCAGCATGACAGCGGGTGATGGAGTGCTGCCTGGAAACGGCCATTCGCGGATCATTTTCTCATCCTGGGGTGTCAAAATACATCCTCCTGCTATGAAAAAATACGGATCTGTAGCCCATATTGAGGTTTGCAGCCTTGCAGCCGCTCCAATACCATCTGCCAGAAGATTTGTCTCCATTGTGGCTGCAAGTCCGAAAAAAAAATCTGGCAGGCGTCGCTTTTTGACAATGCGCGGAACAATTATTATGCTCCTGCCTGGGCAGCGTCAAGATAGAACCGAATCAAGCATTTTATGGCCCGGCTCTGCCAAAAGGAGCAGTCTGGTATCGCCGTAGCGGGCGGCTGTCAAACAGCGCCGGCTGCAGGTATTTGAAAGGGAAGCCATGAATCGAATTATATCCAAAGTGGTATGGATCTTGATGGTATGTCTGTCTGTTTCAGGCATTTGGGTTGTCCATGCAGCGGCAGGGTTCAAGGTTAAGCTGTTTCTGGGCACAATCCAGCTGCCGCCGGGTTTCAGGATCAGTGTTTACACGGACCAAGTTCCCGGAGCCCGCTCCATGGCCCTGAGTCCGTCGGGGGTGCTTTTTGTGGGAACGCGCCAGGCCGGAAAAGTATACGCCGTTTTGGATCAGGACCGGGACAAGCAGGGCGAGCGAGTGGTCACTTTGGCCCAGGGGCTGGATACGCCTAACGGAGTGGCTTTTCTGGGCGAAGACCTTTATGTGGCGGAGGTTCACCGTATTTTGCGTTACCCCCGGATCGAGTCGCAGCTGGACGCCGGACAAAAGCCTGAGGTGTTTTTTGACGGCTTTCCCAAAGATCGGCACCATGGGTGGAAGTTTATCCGTTTTGGTCCTGACGGCCGCCTGTATGTGCCTGTGGGAGCCCCGTGCAATGTCTGCCTTCGGGATAATCCGGTCTATGCGTCCATTACCCGGATCAGCAGAGACGGCAGCGGCTTTGAGGTGTTTGCCAGCGGGGTGCGTAATAGTGTGGGTTTCGATTGGCATCCCGGGACCGGCGAACTCTGGTTTACCGACAACGGTCGTGACTGGCTTGGAGATGACCTGCCTCCCGATGAGCTCAACAGGGCGGGTGTGCCGGGGCTTCACTTTGGTTTTCCATACTGCCATGGCGGTGTCGTCGGTGATCCCGAATTCGGTGGCGGGCAGGCATGCAGCCGGTACACCCCCCCCGAGGTTCGGCTCGATGCTCATGTGGCTGCTCTGGGCATGCGGTTTTATACCGGCAGGAGCTTTCCTGAAAACTATCGCAATCAAATTTTTATCGCAGAGCACGGCTCCTGGAACCGCAGCCGCAAAAGCGGATATCGGATCACCACCGTAAGCATGGAAAGCGACGGCACTTTAAATTATGAGCCGTTTGCCCAGGGTTGGCAGATCGGCAATACCGCCTGGGGCCGGCCGGTGGATGTCGAAATGATGGCTGACGGCAGCCTGCTGGTTTCCGATGACAAGAACGGTGCGATTTATCGGATATCGTATGGGGCGAATCCGCGTTAAAGCTATAGGGGGACAGGCCGGGGTGCGGTCCGATCATTCAATGGTCAGGGATTTTACAACGACCTGGTTTTCCTGGATCAAGAATCGGATGTTGACATCCCACAGGCGCAGACCGTAGCTTCTTTTTTCAGCGGGCTTTTTGTATCCCGGACGCGGGTCCATGGCGAGAAGTTTTGTGATTAAACGCTTCAAATGCGGGTAGCGGCTTTCAAGGGCACGGCAGGTCCGTGCGGCATCCTCCGGGAACACCACCGGCCTGACGGCGGCCGGGGGATCCTGGGCATATCCGCATTTTGCCTGGGGCAGGCTGTCCGCATAGGACAGGTAGGGTTTGATATCCAGAACCGGCGTTCCGTCGATCAAGTCGGTGCCGTTGATATGCAGGCAGACTCTTTTTTTTCCCAACTCTATGGATGAGAGCGCTACCGCCGACTGGCCGATGGGATTGGGCCGGAACCCGGAGCGGGAGGCAAATACGCCCACCCGCCGATTGCCTCCCAGGCGTGGCGGCCGGACAGTTGCTTTCCACCCGCTTTGAATGCACTGGTGGAAGACAAACAGAATCCAGATATGAGAAAAAGCGCCCAATTCGCGAAATGCTTCCTCATGTTGAAATGGCGGTAGAATTTCCACCTGTGCAGTCGCTTCTTTGACCAGGCCGGGCTGACGGGGGGTGCCGAATTTTTCTTTGAAACAGGAGCGGATGATTCCGATGGGTTCGAATGGGTAAGTGGTCATGCAGATTATCCTTGACAAGGTTGGGGTTGCATTTATTTATTCGCAATACCGGGTTCTTGCCGCAACTGAAAACGCATAACTCACAACGCACAACTATGCTTTGGCGACCGCGGAGCTCTTTCAAGGCCAGCCCGAAGCCGAACGTCTGGACCCGGTTGTACTGAGCAAGTATTCATAAAAACAGCACAAAAGTAAATGGGGGAAAACATGTTCAATCCGGAGAAATTGTTGGGGGGGCTGATCCGTTCAGGAGTGCGGGGCCGCGGTTTGGGCCGTATGGTGTCCGGGGGCGCGGCCCTCGGTCTGGTCGGGGTGGCCATGGAGGCCGTAGAGCACTATATGGGCCGGCCCCAGGCAGAATCCCGGAACCGGCCGCCAGGGCCGCCGCCGTTGCCGGGTTCGGCACCACCGCCACCGCCGCCATCAAGCCGTGTTTCAGTCCCGCCCCGTCCCCCTGCAGGCTCTGCCGGTCCCGTGGCGGAACCGGCATCGGGCAATGCAGCTGTTCTGCTCATCCGGGCAATGATTGCCGCTGCCAACGCCGACGGCGTGATCGATACGCAGGAGCGTACCCGTATCCTGGAAAAATTAAAGTCGCTGGAACTCAGTCAGCAAGAGCATGAGTTTATCCTCCACGAGCTGCTTGCCCCCAAAGATATGCAGGATATCGTCAGCGAGGTGAATACGGACGATCTGGCCCGACAGGTCTACGCCGCGTCTCTGCTTGCCATTGAGGTGGACACAGAAGAAGAAAAAGGGTATTTGCAACGCCTGGCGGCAAATCTGGGGTTGGACTCTGCGGCGATCAATGCTATTCATCGACAGGTCCAGGTGCCAAGGGTTTGATCGGCGGGGTGGCCGGTAGAAGATTCAATACGCCGTGTTGGGGGATATTAAAAACAAGGAGGCATCCATGACGCAATGGTATATCAGCTACGACGGCAATCAACTGGGGCCCTTTGATCATGCCCAGGCAGTGGCTCAGGCGCAAAAAAATCCAAATGGGCACGCCTGGCGTGACGGTTTTTCCCAATGGCAGCCCATCAATCAAATTCCGGAGTTGTCCACCATGGCAGCACCGGTTCCCGTTCCGCCGCCGGTCTCCGCGCGCCCGCAGGTGGATGAAATCGACTACAAGATCATCGGTTCGGAGATGCAGTTTGTGGAAGTCGAGTTGGACCCCGGTGAAAGTGCGGTGGCCGAGGCCGGTGCGATGATGTATAAGGACAGCACCATTGTGATGGAAACTGTTTTTGGTGATGGATCCAGTTCGAGCGCCGGCGGCGGTTTCATGGACAAGCTTCTGGGTGCCGGCAAACGGCTGCTGACCGGGGAGAGCCTCTTCATGACGGTTTTCACCCACTCCGGACAGGGAAAAGGCCATGTCGCTTTCGGGGCGCCGTATCCCGGGAATATTATTCCGGTGCACTTGGGAGAGGTCGGCGGCACCCTGATTTGCCAGAAAGACAGTTTTCTTTGTGCGGCAAAAGGGGTCTCCATAGGTATATTTTTCCAGCGCAAGATTTTAACCGGCCTTTTTGGCGGCGAGGGTTTTATCATGGAGAAACTGGAGGGCGACGGTCTGGTGTTCATGCATGCCGGTGGTACGGTGGCCGAACGGATGCTCAAGGCCGGTGAAGTGCTGCACGTGGACACCGGATGTATTGTTGCCCTTGCACCCAGCGTACAATTCGATATCCAGCAGGCCGGCGGTATCAAGACCGCCCTTTTTGGCGGCGAAGGCCTTTTTTTCGCGACACTCCAGGGGCCCGGGAAGGTGTGGCTGCAGTCTTTGCCTTTTTCCCGGCTGGCAGGCCGTATGCTGCAGGCTGCGCCGCAACGCGGCGGGAGCAAAGGTGAGGGATCCATCCTGGGAGCCCTTGGCGGATTTTTGGATGGAGACAACAATTGATCGATATCGCCATTCCTGATTTCGGGCGGCTGAAACTGAACCATCTGGTGATGGATTACAATGGTACCCTGGCCCAGGACGGCATCCTGATAGACGGTGTGGCCGGCAGGCTGGCCGCGCTTGCTGAAAATCTGGCGTTGTATGTCGTCACGGCAGATACCCATGGGCAGGTGAAACGCGCCGCCAGCGGAATCGATTGCACGCTGCATATCCTTGCCCAGGATCGGCAGGCCCAAGGCAAATGCGATTTCGTCCGTCATTTGGGTGCACCACAAACCGTGTCCATCGGCAATGGCCGAAACGACGCCCTGATGCTCGAAGCGTCTGCGCTGGGAATCGCCGTCATTCAGGCTGAAGGCGCGTTCGGCGGTACAATCGCCGCCGCCGATGTGGTTTGCACGGATATATTGGCGGCCCTTGACCTTTTACTGCATCCATTGCGGTTGACAGCCACCTTGCGGTCGTAATGCGGCACCCGGTTTAACCCGACACTGAGAGAAACAAGATTTTATGGAATCGCATTTGGACTATTTAATGGAGAACGACGAGGAAATTCGTCGACTTGAGATTAAAACCGAAATCGCCGCGGTTCATCGCCAGGCCAAATGGGCCGGCATTCAAAAAGGCATGCGCGTGGCGGATATCGGCTGTGGTCCGGGCAAGACCTCCAGAGCGATTTGCGACCTGGTAGAGCCCAATGGTGAGGTCGTCGGTATCGATATCTCTCCGCACCGAATTGCCTATGCCAGAAAAAAATATCCGTTCGAAAATCTCCGTTTTGAGCACCGCAACGCCTTAAACCCTCTGGATGACCTGGGACAGTTCGATTTCGTGTGGGTTCGCTTCTTGCTGGAGTACCATCGCGATAAAGCATTCGAGATTGTTCAGAACCTGTCAAAAATCATTCGTCCGGGCGGCATTCTCTGTCTGATTGACCTGGATTACAACTGTCTGAACCATTTCGGCATTCCCGAGCGACTGGCATCGGCCATCCGGCAGATTATGGGGCTGCTCGAAGAGCGGGCCAATTTTGACCCTTTTGTGGGGATCAAACTTTACTCCTTCCTTTACGACCTGGGCTATGACGCCATTGATGCAACCATGACGCCCCACCATTTGATCTATGGCCGACTCAACGAGGTGGATGATTTCAATTGGACCAAAAAAGTGGAGGTGGCGGCTAAAAATTCCGGTTTTCTTTTTGATGACTACCCGGGAGGCTATGAAGCATTTTATAACGATTTCAGGACACATTTTGCCGACCCGCGACGGTTTACCTATACCCCCCTGATCGCCTGCCGGGGATGCAAGCCCCTTGTGTAACCCTATTCAGTGCGCAGGAGCGGATTTAAGTCGCGATTTCCTCTGCATTCCTATGGTGCATCATCGCGGCTGAAAGCCACTCCTGCGAAGCAGACCATTTCCACCCGGTAGACGCTATGGATGTTTATTCCAGATGTTCCGGGTACGGCTAGGATACTTTCTTCAGTTCGCTTTGGCTGTCCCGGCCGTAGAGATAGGTTTTGTTAAAATGACTTTTGAATGCATCCACAACGGTTTCATCGAAATGGATGCCGCGCTCTTTTTCCAGCAGGTGAAAGGCGACATCGACGGGAAGCGGATCGCGGTAGTGCCGTTTTGCGGTTATGGCTTCAAAGAAATCCGCTACGGCGATAATGCGCGCTCCGAGGGGAATTTCTTCGCCTTTTAATCCCATTGGGTAACCGCTGCCGTCCGCTTTTTCATGGTGGGCGCCGGCGATTTCAGGAACCTGGCTGAGTGCGCCGCCGAAATTGATGCGTTCCAGAATTTCCCGTGATTTCATGGCGTGGGTTTTGACGATGTCATACTCTTGTCGGGTCAACCTTCCCGGCTTTTTCAATATGGCATCCGGTACGCCGATTTTGCCGTAGTCGTGCAGCAGGGCCGCAACCCGGATGACCTCGCAATAATCGCCCGGAAGGTCCAATTCCTTGCAAATGCCCAGGGCGTATTCCGTGACTTTGGCCGAATGGCCTGCGGTTAACGGGTCGCGGGCGTCAATACTGGCCGCCAGGGTTTGTAAAATCGATTGCATCTGCCGGTTGCGGTCGTCCAGCAGTTCCACGTTGCGGATGCTGATGCCCAGGACATGGGCGATTCCCAACAGGAGGCTCAGATCGGATTCCACCAGCGCGCGTTTGCTTCGCATATTGTCAACGGCCATTACCCCAATGGATCGGCCGTCGCAAATAATGGGGCAGCAGATGAACGATTGGGAGCCAAGCTCTTTGGCAAACGCCTGGCTTCGGGCGGACAGCCGATGGCCGATTTCCGATATATCATTGATCAGGTAGGGTTTTTGTTCATTAAAACAGGCGACAAACACCCCTTTGGCATCGGGACGGTCGAGGTGAAACGCCGATTTTTGGAGCAGTCTGAGTTTTTCCCGGGTATATCCGAATCCGGCACGGAAAATAAGGCGGCTGTTTTCCCCATTGGCCAGCATGATCATCCCGCGGTCATAACTCAAACGCTTTTCAAATAGCTGGACCACCTTTGTCAGAACACCTTCAATAGTGGTCTGGCTGGCAATGGCTTCACCGATTTCATTGGTCAATCGTGAATTATTGTAGTTGGCTTCAATTTGTTCGATTAATTCATTGGACGTTCCCTGAAAGTTGCCCAGGATGGATTTAATTTCCTTCTTTTCCAGGTTTTCGGCCACAAGGGTGAGCAAGAAGAAGATGGCCGCCGATATGGGCAAAATGGTGGTCAAAACCAGGCGAATATCGATCAGGCTGCATGTCAGGCATCCGAGCATGAGGATTACCAGCGCCACATTGCGTGCTGTTTTCCATGCACTGGCCCCCTGCGCTTCCCAGGTAATCAGGTAGCGACAGACATCATCGCCTTTGAACATGCATTGGGGATGTTCTACTCTGGGCAGGCGATTGTTGAAAAGCTTGGAGATGGCATCCCAGAAGCCCAGGCGGTTTTCGCATTGAAATTGCTTTTCCTGGGCTCCGCGGCGAGGCCTGACCGTTATTTCAATGGTATTCCGGGATACTTTGCGTGTCTCGTAAACGCAGGATTTGGTAAATCGCGAGGACTCCTTGCCGATGCGTTCATAGACTTTGGCCGGGCCGACCAGACCGAGCACATAATGCCGCATCACTCCCAGCGCTTCCGGTGAAGCCGTATACTGGCCGGCCTCCCGGGAGATATTCTTGTTGCCGGTTTTTTGGGCAATAATGGCGTGAAATCGATCGATTTGAGTTTGTGAAAACCAGTGGCCCTGGTCCGCCACCTGGTAGGCTTTCATTCCGGCATATTCCAATATCCCATCGATGTCTACAAAACTGTACTTGCGTTTGAGCAGCTTGATGTAGGTATCGATAATCCGGCTGTTGTACAGCGGCGTATCCGGGGATATGGTACTTTTCGACATAATCGGTGTCGTGCCTGGGATATTAATATTTAATAAATTTCAACAGCCGCTTCAAAAACCGGAAATAAAGGTCGGCATTGCCCTGGGTGGAAAGCGACCACAAACTGTAGCAATGGTTGTAATCGATCCCCGCTTTTTCAGCAGCCGTTTGCGGATATATCAGCACGGGGATTTCCTGCAATTCCAACAAGGGGGACACGCTGGCGATGACGGCCTCGATGATTTCAAAGGTCAGATGTTTCCCATACGTGACCAATAGATTGATCGAATTGGTCAGGTCCGACATGTTCAATCCCAAATCAGCCATATTGACAACAGCAATGGCACACAGCTTGTCGTGGCGCTTCAACGCAAAAATCTTTCTGGATCGTTTCAATCCGATGGCGCCGTAGGCACTTGAAAGCTCATCAATATCGGTTCTTCCGGGAAGCAATTGCAGGGAATGCAGCATCAGCCCCCCGAATCGATCTTCATAGTAGGTTTGCAGATTGGTCAGATCTTCCTTGTCGGCCGGCTTCAACTGCCAGTTGTTCGGCAGTTCGGGTGATTTTCCCTCTGCCGATGAATAATGAAAATAGGCAAATGTATCGATGGCACATTTGGATCGGTCATTTATATTGCGCGCTGTCCCGCCGAAAACATGATTGGGGAATTTGTTGTTCGGCCGGTAATAACAGAATACATAATCCATTTTCATGGAGTACAGTCGATGGGAATCGTTGAGAAACCGGCCGACCTGATTCAATACCATCAATCCACCGCGGTTGCCGGAGCTGCGCAGCGCCGCATGATGATGGATCAGCCAACTGGACTCATAAAAGCGGACCATGGCCATGTGGGCCAGAATGCGGCCGTTTTCCTGGTAGATAAAATGGCTCGCGATATTGGGGCTCTGATGATACAGCTTTTCATATGTGGCTTTGATTTTTGCTTTGTTGGCCTGAATGAATTCATACTTTTGGGGATAAATGAAGCCGGTTTCAAAAAAGAAATTCCACAGACTGTCCATATCGATCTTGTTGCACAGGTAGGCCTTGGCATCGCTGGCCTGGTGCAATAAGGCCAGCATTTTTTTGTGGTTCTCCACGGCCATGTCCAGAATGGCCATGCCGCAGCGCAGCACCGTCCCGGAAGGTCCCTCGCGATGCGGGATGCTGTATACCACCTGGGCCAGGCAACTTATCGTGGAACCGTCGCCGAAACTCAATTCCAGGGACGGTATGATCAATCCCGGCAAAAGAACAGCCAGATGTTCTTCTTCTTCCACGGAAATGCCGGCGCCGGATATGTCGACAACTTTCAGGTTAATGGTTTTCCGGAATAACGGGTGGGTGAAAATAACATCCGGTGACGGGCTGATCTTCTGCCGTGTACTGCGGAACTCTTTGGGCGCGAAACGGCGGACCTGGCGAATGGTTGGCTCCAGAATCAGTTGATGGGCCTTGTCCCCTTGTTCCTTTTTGACGATTCGGCACTCCCCCGAGTAGAGCGTCTCCTGTTCTTTTGCAAACACAATGGTTACCGGTGACTGGGCATCGATCCAGTGATACGTCTGGGGAGGGACCGTACGGATGGCAATGCGGAATTGAAATGCCCCGTAGTCGATCAGCTCGCCCTGGAAAAGGGCGCTGTTTTGAAACATATAGACTGCAATACCGCTGCAGGAATAACGATGGATCTTGCGTATGCTGATTTCTCGACAGATTTCCGGCAGAATCAATATGGCCTGGCTGCTGCTGATACTTTTCAATTCCGGTTCCACCTGCAGCAGTTGCTGGCCGCTGGGCACGTAAAGGCATTGGAATTGATAGGACTCCATGACCTGATCGATATCAATGGGGCCGATCCAATTACATGTCAGGTGCTGGTCGTGGCATGGGAGTGGGGACGCTTTGAATTTCAGGGTGCGGGGGTATTTAATATGCTTGAAGACAAGGGTAACGCACAGATCCTGGAAGTTGAGATGGTTCAGCTTGTTGATGAGCTGTGAGCGAATGATTTTTCTTTCGCTCGCCGCTGCTCCATTTTCGCGGGATTCAGGACGGGCGGATATTTCATCTTTCTCGTTTGGACCTACCTCCGTTGAAACGGAAGGCAGATCGCTTTGAGGTGCCCGTTTCATACCCGACCTCGTCATTACAGTTCAGATCCGTCGAACGCAAAAGGGGTAAACTGCGCATCAATACCTCTTGCGCAAAATGAAATGCAGCTTCATCACAAATAATATTACCTAACTTGTCGAAGCAAGCTATCATATTATCAGGGGTGTGGCAAGCACGATATCGTGCGAAGACCATACAACCCATTGAAAGTTAACTATTTCGCAGGCACCCTGGACCATGGTCATGTTGGGTTGGGTTTGAATTTTTCCTGATATTCTGGAATGTCGACCATGGGCGGACGTTCGTAATTTTCAATGTGCGCACAATGTCCGGTTCGATATCGGCACCTGAAATGGTATACTGAATCATTTGATCATACATGGTTTCTTTTAATTCGATAAGTCCTAAATCCACTTTGCGGCTGATGAATGTTTTCAGAATGGCAAACGCCATTTTTCCCAGGGCTTTGGTGGACTGGTTGCGATGAACGCGTTTTTCCAGGTCAACCTGGGCGATGACATTCAGTCCCCATTTCTGGTAGATGTCCAGGATCATGCTGGTTTCAATACCGTAGCCGATGGGAAAGGGGATTTTTTCGAAGATTTCCCGATATCCGGCGTATTCGCCGGACAGCGGCTGCAGGATCTGGGTCAGTTCCGGGAAGAAAAGAGAAAACAGAGGGCGTATCACCAGTTCGGTGACCCGTCCACCACCTGTGGGGCGGGTGATGTTGTCCCATGTGGTGATCGGGCGGTCATAAAATCCTTTGGCGTATTTGATGCGGTCGTCCATCAGTAAAGGCCCGATGAGCCCGTAGGCGAAGCGGTGATGAATATTTTTGATGTCGGCATCCAGGTAGACGATGATATCGCCTGAAGTGATGTAAAGCGCTTTCCATAGGTTTTCACCTTTGCCCTTATGGTTTTCCAGATACGGAAGGATATCTGCCGCCAGGTATACATCCGCGCCGAATTCGCGTGCAATGTCGCAAGTGTGGTCCGAGGACCCCGAATCGATCACCACGATTTCATCGATGAGGGGAAAACGGGTGACCAGTTCCGATTTGAAAATGACGATTTCCTTGGCGATGGTTTTTTCCTCATTCAGCGTCGGCAGGCAAAGCGATATTCGTACTCCCTTTTTTTCCTTGAGCGCAACAAGGTGGTTGAGATCACTGAATTGGGCGTAGTGAAATGTATTGGTCTTGATCCACGGTTTATTCATCGCACACTCCGGAATCAATGGCTTCCAGCACGCCGATGATCTGGGCGATGCCTTTGAAGATGGGTTCAATCTCGACGGCGGCTTCCTTTTGCTGGTAACCCTGGCCGCGGGTGAGGCCCAGGGTTATGGCCGGAATGTCGCGCGACAGAAAAATGGACAGTTCCGACTCGCTGGGCCCTCTGCTGGGGGAAAAACCCAGCTGCTTGATGATCGCGGCTCCGGTTTTGACCAGCGGATGGTTATGTTTCAGTCGCGCGGCACGTACGTTGCTGATGGTTTTGGTTTGCAGTTCCACCTCGTATTCGTGTCCCACGCCCTGGACGATATCTCTGATCTCCATATACAGGCTTCCCACCATGACATCAGCGTCGCTTCGAATCTCCAGGCCCAGGGTTGCTTTGTTGGGGATCTGGCCATGTTTCAATCCGCCGGCAATGGTGCCGATATTGATTTCGGTTCGAGGCTTCAAAGGCAGGCGTAATTCGAGAATTTGATTGATGACTTCATTGAGCACCAGGATGGCATTGTTCATGCGGCGAGGGATGCGTTTGCCTTCTTCCTGGCTATTACAGCTGATTTCGCAACGCATCATACCGTTGGAATAGTAGTTCAACCGCCCGATTTCTCCGCTTTCGATGCATACAGCCCCACGAATCGGTGTGGACCATGATTTCAGAAGGTGCCGGATACCGCGCAGGTTGCCCTTGCCGATGGATTGAATGACGCCTGCCAGCACAATGTCCGATTGAAACTGCATATCCAGTCTGTGCAGTATCGACGGTAGCGATGCCAGAACGCCGACACCCAGGGAATTGTCCAGCAGGCCGGTGCCCGAAATGGTGTCCCGGCCAATGGTGAAATTGTGGTCCACATCGGCACTGAAGGGCGTGTCCAGGTGGGCCACTACAAAAATGGGGGCCTTGTTGCGGGCACTGCCGCGAATAATTCCGATGGGGTTATTGTAATTGTCTGAAGTGCATTCATCCACATGAAATGGGCACAACCGATCCAGGAACAGTTTGGCCCGTTCTTGCTCTTTGAACGTCGGCGCGGGGGTTTGTCCAATCAGCACAATATCGGCGATGATCAGGTCCATCATCGATTTGATGGTTTCCACATTGCTTATCAGCTTCTCGCTGTTGTTGGATATAGAAGTTATCTGCATGCGGATTTTCCCCCCAACCCGTTTTATTTTTAATGGGACTCAGCAGATGGATCGGGAAATGATTTCAGATGCCGGTACTGGATGGGAAATGGGCTATGATTCATTCGGCCGTTCAAAAGGTTTCCTCCAAACGGTCAATTCAATACTATCTTTTTAAGGACTTTGGGGTCAACAGGTTTTAGCGCCGGGAAAAGCGCGTGCGGAGCCTGTCGCTCATGTTCAAGGGTTGCCGGATGGCCGACGAAGCGACAGGGCGCGCACAATCGGGCCTCGGCGGTTGGTCATTTTTTGGCGTAAAATGAGAGGATGGCGTTGCACAGGCCATCGATGGTAAACGTATCGGCGACGACGGTTGATACGAAACCCAGTGACTGCGCCGTTTCAGCTGTAATGGGGCCGATGGATGCGACGGTGACGTGGTTGAGCCATTCCTGATCTCCGTCGGGAAGCAGCGCCTTGAAATTTTTGGCAGTCGATGAGCTGGTGAAGGTGACCATGTCAATTTTTCCGTTTTTCAAATCTTCAATGAGGGTATTCCGGTTATCGGTTGCCTGAACGGTCCGGTATGCGGTGACTTCATCGACATGCGCACCCATTCGCCGCAATTCTTCCGGCAGAACAGCCCGGGCTTCTTTCGCCCTGGGCAGCAGTACTTTGCGGCCTTTGAGCTTTTCACGGGAAAAGGCTTCAACTACGGATTCGGCTTGATAGGTCTGGGGTAGAATATCGGTGGTAATACCATATTGAAGCAGCGCCTGTTCGGTTGCCGGACCGATGGCGGCCGTGCCCATATTCCCCAGTACGCGGGCATCCAGGCCCTTTTTGAACAAACGTTCAAAAAAGTACCGCACGCCATTGACACTGGTAAATACAAGCCAGTCGTATTGTTTGATGTTGTCGATGGATTGGTCGAGGGGCTTCCAGCTGTCCGGAGCGACAACCTCAATGGTCGGGCACTCCAGGCAATCGGCCCCCATTTCAGTCAGTTTGCGGACCAGGTCGCTGGCCTGGGCGCGGGCACGGGTGATGACGATGCGCTTTCCCAGCAGGGGCCGCTTTTCAAACCATTGCAAGGTGTCTCGCAGCTCCACCACTTTTCCCACCACAATGATGGCCGGCGCTTTCATTCCGGCTGTCTGGGCGCGCGCGACAATATTTTGCAGGGTGCCGGTAACCGTCCGGTGCCGGGGGGTGGTGCCCCAGCGAACCAGTGCCACGGGGGTTTCCGCGGCCCGGCCGTTGCGGATCAGGCGATCGACGATATGGGGCAGATTTTTAACCCCCATAAAAAAGACCAAAGTCCCAATGCCGCGCGCAAGGGACGGCCAGTCAATGCCGGATGTCTCCTTGGTGGGATCTTCATGGCCGGTGACGAATGCCAGGGTGCTGGTAAATTCCCGATGGGTCAGCGGAATTCCGGCATATGCCGGTGCGGCGATGGCGGAGGTCACGCCGGGCACAATTTCAAAGGGAATGCCGGCTGCAACCAGCACTTCGGCCTCTTCACCGCCCCTGCCGAAAATAAACGGGTCTCCGCCCTTAAGGCGCGTGACGACCTTTCCGGCAGCCGCTTTTTCAACAATCAGGTCGTTGATGCCATCCTGGGAAAGGGTGTGGTCACCGCCCTTTTTGCCGACATAAATGCATTCACAGTTGTTTTGCACACGGTTCAGGAACGCTTTGGCTGCAAGATAGTCATAAATCAGCACGTCGGCGGTTTGGATGCAGCGCAATCCTTTGACCGTGATCAGGTCCGGGTCTCCGGGGCCGGCGCCGACCAGATAGACAATCCCTTTTTTGGTGTTATCCGGCATGTTTCTCCAATCTGTCCAATATTTCACCGGCCCCTTTTGCCAAAAGATCCCCGGCGAGGCGACGGCCCAGGGACGCTGCCTGATCGCACGGGCCATCGAGGGACGCTTTGATCACGGTCCGTCCATCCAGCTCCGCAACCAGCCCGGTGATATGGAGCTGATCGTCTTGAACCGTTGCGTGGGCGGCAATGGGCACTTGGCATCCGCCTTCGAGGCGGTGCAGGAAGGCGCGCTCGGCGGTTATGGCCATCCGGGTGGGGGCGTCCTCCAGGGCGGAGAGCAATGGGTCGATAAGGGCATCGTTTTTTCGGCTTTCTATGCACAATGCGCCCTGGCCCACGGCCGGCAGCATGGTATCGCAATTCAGCGCGGCATTGATGCGATCCGACAGTCCCAGCCGAATCAGGCCGGCCGCCGCCAGTACGATGGCATCCAGTTTTGTGGTGTCCAGCTTTTTGAGCCGGGTGTCCAGGTTGCCGCGCAGCGGTTCGATTTTCAGATCCGGGCGCAGGTGCAATAGCTGTGCGCTGCGGCGCAAACTGCTGGTGCCGACAACGGCGCGGTCCGGCAGTGTCTTCAGGGAAGCATGGTGGTTGGCGACAAGGGCATCCAGGGGGTTTTCCCGTTGCGGTACAGCGCTGATATAAAGACCTTCGGGCAGTTCGGCGGGCATATCCTTCATGCTGTGAACGGCCAAGTCAATATGGGAGCCCAGAATGGCTTCTTCGATTTCCTTGACGAACAATCCTTTTCCGCCCACTTTGGCCAGCGGTACGTCCAGGATCTTATCCCCTTTGGTCTTGATGATGACCAGCTCGGCGGTGACCCCTGGGGTATGGCGTTCAATGGCCGCTTTGACCCAGTTGGCCTGCCAAAGGGCCAGTTTACTCCCACGGGTGCCAATGCGGACGGCTTTGGGCTTCATTGGCCGCAACCGGCACAGCTCGAGGCCGTGCAGCCGCCGCAGGAAGACGAAGACGAAGATGCACGGACGGTCTGCCCGCCCTCACCTTTGGATACGAAGCCACACGTGGACATGAGCTTGCACACATCGGCGCTCTCACATTCGGGGCATGCCGGGCATTCCTGGCCGAATACCAGTTTTTCGAATTGATGGCCGCATTTTTTACAATGGTATTCGAATATGGGCATATGGACAACTCCTCGGTCGGCAGGGGATGCATCCATTCCGCCATGGTGGTTGCGGTTCGCCTGCGCAGTATGGGTAAAACGGTTAACTATAATGATTGTGGGTTAAAAATCAAGGACGTTTCAGTCCGTCCGAACCTCATCATGTCAGCAGTTGCGCAAACGCGGAAACAATGAAGTCGTCATCATCATCCCTGAGGGTGCGAGGATCCAGGATAAATGTGTCGCTCTCGATCCTGCCGATAATGGGAGGCTGGTGGCGGCGCAGAGATTTTTCGATGGCATTGGCCGAAATGCCCTTGATTTGCACACCCACACAACAGCTGGGCAGCTCGAGCAACGGCAGAGAGCCGCCGCCGGCTTTGGATGGCAGTTCGTGAAGGCCAAGGGACAATTCCGGTCTGGCCAGGGCATCCAGTTTGGCCAAGAGCTGCCGCGCCCGTCTTTCGAGTTCAGGTTTTTGGATGGCAATCATTCTCAGCGTGGGGATTCGTTCTACGGCTTGCATCGGATCGCGGTACAGGCTCAATGTGGCTTCAAGTGCCGCCAGGGTGAGCTTGTCGATTCGCAACGCCCGGGTTAACGGATTGCTTTTGATGGCATCGATAATCGGCTTTTTGCCCACGATAAGGCCTGCCTGGGGGCCACCCAGCAATTTATCCCCGCTGAATGAAATCACATCTGCACCGGTGGCCACCGATGCCTGGACAGTGGGTTCCGATTGCAGGCCGAAACGCTCCATGTTGATAAAATTGCCGCTGCCCAGGTCCTCCATCACCGGAAGGTTGAATTGCTTTCCCAGGGATACCAATTCGCCGAGGGGAACCGAAGATGTGAAACCCACGATGCTGAAGTTGCTGGTATGCACTTTCAGAAGCAGGCCCGTGTCCGTACCGATGGCCCTCTCGTAATCGGCTAAATGGGTGCGGTTGGTGGTGCCGACCTCCTTAAGGGTGGCGCCGCTTTTGGCCATGACATCCGGAATGCGGAAGCTGCCCCCGATTTCCACGAGTTCTCCCCGGGATAAGATGACCGATCGGTTCCGGGCCAGGGTGTCGAGGCAGAGCAGGACGGCTCCGGCATTGTTGTTGACCACCATGGCCGATTCAGCACCGCTGATTTCGCATATCAACGCTTCCACGACGCTGTAACGCGATCCCCGGCGTCCCCGGGAAAGGTCGAATTCGAGGTTGGAATACCGGTCGGCCACCGCTGTCATGTGCGCCACTGCCTCGGGTGCAAGACATGAACGCCCAAGGTTGGTATGGACCACAATTCCCGTGGCATTGACGACAGGCTTCAGATTGAATGCCGTAATTTGCGCTGCCTGCAGGGCAATGTCGGCGGCGTTGATGCCAAACGACAAAGGGCCCGGCGGTTCTGTGTCCGATGACGCCAGAATGGCATTGCGCTGCTTTTCCAGCAGGGTTCGAATGGCTTTGAGCAACACGCTTTTTGAAAAAATATGGCAATCCGGCGATTTCTCGGTCTCCTCGAGCAGCCGATCCACACCGGGAAGCCGGCGCAGCAGGTCCTGTTTCTGTTTGCTCACTTTCATTGTGATCCGGCCTTCTCCTTGTTTTTCAAAATCTTGATTGCGGCTTAGTCGAAGGGCTTGAAAACAGCGGGCGGAATAGTATCCAACAGATCGCAAAATTCCTTATCGGTTAATCCCATAGCGGTCAATTGCGTATCCAGTCCAGAGGTGTCCAGACGTTCGATTTCCAGTTCGGTATGAAACCGGGACATCATCAGATCAGCCAGATAGATCAGGGTGGACAGTTCTCTGTGTTCCGTCGCCTTCCAGGGCTGGTGGTGGTGGTAAATGGCGTATTCAAGCGCCTTTGGGAAAGACCATTGTCGAGCCAGGTACCGTCCCACTTCGGTGTGATCGATTCCGAAGGCGCGTTTTTCAACATCCTGGACAGATGTCTGATCTTCCGTAATGGAGCGGTAAAAAAAAGGAAAGGCGCCCGTCACGTATTGGTCGAGCACCACTTTTCCGATATCATGAAGCAAGCCGGCGGTATAGGCGCGTCCCGGCTCTGTATTGCCGGTCTTGCGCGCCAGCGCCTCCGCAATTTGTGCACATCCGATGGCATGATGGTATAGACCGCCTTTGCACAGCGCATAGCCCATGCCCGATTGTTCATAATATCCCTGAACTGCGGCAGTCAAAACCAGCTTGACCAGAAGATCCTGTCCCAGAAAGACGATGGCGTGGTCCAGTGTGGAAATGGTTCGTTTGGCCGCGAACATGGCAGAGTTCGCCAGCTGCAGGGTGCGTGCCGTTATGACCTGGTCTTTACGGATCTCGTTGGATATATTGTCGATATCGTATTTGTTGAGGTCGATAAGCCGCAGGACCTTGAGTGCCACCTGGGGAATGGGCTTGAGTTTGCCGATTGCATTTTTGATTTCATCGGGTGCCGGGTTTTTTACGCAGGGGCTGTTCGACAATTTGCTTTGACCTGCGGGTTCGATGGTAAATTCGCCTGAAATCATGTCCATGCTCAGGCAACAGGTAAAAAAACCGCCGGTTTCGGATTTTACGATTTCAATGTTTTCATCTTCCAGGATTTTACGGGCCACCTCCGTGGTCCGGCCGCCGATATCCAGATCAAGGTCCTGGCGGCTCAACGGCCCCACAAGCGCCCCGCCGGCCAGGCAGGCTGAAAGGCTTTCCCGGTGGGCGCCGGCATCGATCATGGATTGGATGAACAGTGGTATGCCTGTTCTGGCATACTTTTCCGGCTGGACGCAGGTGAGGGAGGACAACGGCTCCGGCAAAAGCAAATGGATCACTCCGCCAATGCCGCTGACCCGGCAGTGCAAGGCCAGTCCGACGCACGTTCCCAGGTATGCCTGCAGGATCAGCGGCGCTTTTTCACTGATATGAAAAGCGCCGGCCGGCACATGATATTTGGATATGGGGGCTGCCATTATTTCACCGATACGCGTTGGATGTATTGAATTCCATTTCATAGCACGGCTTACCCTTTGTATTCAATGATAATTATCTCTGAATCCCAGTGCCAAAGCCCGGATTCAAATGATGCCTGGGGTCTGTTATTGAATCGAGAGGGACGGGGATGAAATTATGCGTTTCTTTCAAAGAAACGCATAATTTCATCCCCGTCCCTCTATTTCGTAAAAGTTTATATCCCTGCCGAGAGCGCCGGAGTTGCTGGTGTCGACAGGAAATGCTTGAAAACAAACCGGAAAAGCATATATGCTCGGCATTCACCCAAACCTTATCCGTATCGAGGCGATTTATGAAGCAGGGCAAAGATTATCTGATTTTTCCACTGGACGTTTCAACACCCGGGCAGGCCCGGGAATTGGTTTCGCTTCTGCATCTTCATGTCGGCATGTTCAAAATCGGCCTGGAGCTCTTCATCCGAACCGGGCCCGACCTGGTTCGCTGGATTGCCGGTCACAGCAATTGCGGTATTTTCCTCGATCTTAAGCTGCACGACATCCCGGCTACCGTGGAGCGCGCCATGCGTGGGGTGGCCGACCTTTCGGTGGCCCTGGCAACGGTGCATTGCGGTGATAGTCGTGCCATGCTGGAGGCCGCCGTTGCCGGCAGCGGCGGCCGTGTCGGTGTGTTGGGGGTAACGGTGCTCACCAGCGTGGGTGCCTCCGATTTGCGGATGGCGGGCTATGGTGACGCCATGGCCGACGATTTGAGCCGCTTGGTCGTGCACAAAGCGGCCATGGCAAAGGACGCGGGCTGTTGCGGAGTTGTTTGCTCAGGCCGGGAAGTCGAACTGATCAAAAGCCGGTTCGGTTCATCCTTTCTGGCCGTGACGCCTGGAATCCGACCACACTGGAGTGTTGGTGCCAAGGATGACCAGAAGCGCATCGTCACCCCCGCCATGGCGGTTGCCAGAGGGGCGGATTACCTTGTGGTCGGCCGTCCGATAAGGGATGCGGACGACCCGGCGGGAGCGGCCAGACGGATTGCCCAAGAGATCGATGAGATGGGGAAACCCGAAGCCAGGCCCTCGTGACCCTGAATTTTTACGGGTAAAGGGTGAGGCTGCGCCAAACGGCGAGCCCGATGATCACGAGTCCCGCGATAAGTATCAGGATCAATTGGTCAGGGCGGAATGCGGGAAGCTTCATCCCTTAATATTCCGCATCCAGGCCAAAGGCGGTGTGCAGCACGCGAACGGCCAATTCCGCGTATTTTTCTTCCACGGCGCATGAAATCCGGATTTCGGATGTGCTGATCATGATGATGTTGATATTTTCCCTGGCCAACGTATTGAACATCACCGATGCCACACCGGAATGGTTTTTCATTCCCACCCCGATTACGGACACCTTGGCGATGTTGGTGTCTCCTATGACTTTTTCGGCGCCGATTTCAGCGGCGATCTGTTCGGCCTTTTCGAGTGTCTGGTCAAAGTCGGCGGTGGGGACCGTGAAGGTCATGTCGGTTTTCCCGCTCTGGTCCGTATTTTGAATAATCATGTCGACAATGATCCCCCCCTCGGAGATGGGGGTGAATATTTTTGCGGCCACACCCGGCTGGTCGGGGACTTTGGTAATGGTGATGCGTGCCTGGTTTTTGTCATGGGTGACGCCGGATACCACCAGTTGCTCCATACCGGAATCTTCGCTAACCACCATGGTGCCTTCCTCCTCGCTGAATGACGAACGAACATGCACGGGGATGTTGTATTTTTTGGCAAATCCAACCGACCTGATCTGAAGTACTTTTGCACCCAGGCTGGCCATGTTGAGCATTTCGTCATAGGTAATGGTCTTGAGCTTGCGGGCCTTGTCGCAGACATTGGGGTCCGCAGTGTAGATGCCATCCACATCGGTATAAATTTCACAGACATCCGCTTTCAAGGCGGCGGCGATAGCCACGGCCGATGTGTCCGAACCGCCGCGCCCGAGGGTGGTGATGTTGCCCTTTATGTCGTAGCCCTGGAACCCTGCAACCACAACGATTTTTTTGCTTTTCAGGAGGTTGTGCAGTCTGTCGGCGCCGATTTCCAGGATCCGTGCATTGCCGTAGACACAATCTGTGACCACTTCCGCCTGGTGCCCCAGCATGGACTGGGCGGCGTATCCCATATCGATCAAGGTCATGGCCAGAAGCGCCGAGGTGGTTTGTTCGCCGGTGGCCAGCAGCACATCCATTTCCCGTTTGTCCGGATGGGATGAGGCGCCGCCGGCCAGTCTGATCAGGTTGTCGGTTACCCCGGCCATGGCGGACAAGATGACAACCACATCGTTGCCCTGATCGAAGGTTTTGGCCACCCGCCGGGCCACGTTGCGAATGCGTTCGATGTCGGCCACCGACGTACCGCCATATTTCTGAACCACTAAAGCCATATTTTCCTCTTCAGGACGATAGTCTCTGTTTGCCGCGTCCTATTGTTTTCCCTTTTTTCCATGATGTGCCGATCTCCTTTATCAAATCAACTACTTGAAGTCCACAGCCAATTAAAGTGATTTTACGGGTATCATTGCCGCTGGTTTGAAAATCGATTTGAATGGATGCCTCAGGCCAATAGGTGTCATCCAATCGGTCCGCCCATTCGACGGCGACAACATTTTCGGGACCGATCACCTCCCATAGCCCGATGGTATCGGCATCCGTATCGTCATGGATTCGGTAAAGGTCGACATGGAAAAGCGTCAGGCGCCCGGGAAAGTCGTGCATCAGGGCGTAAGTCGGGCTGGTAACCGGGTATTCGCCGGGTACATCCAGTCCCCTGGCCAGACCCTGGACAAAACATGTTTTGCCGCACCCCAGATTGCCGGTCAGGCGAAGGACGAGACCCGTTTTAATTTGCTGCCCCAGCAAGAAACCGAAGCGTTGTGTCTCTTCAGCGGTTCGGGTGGTCAGAGCATATTGGAAAAGGCTGCCCATTGCGTTCTTTCACAAACGGTAAAATCAGAAAAACATGGTTTTAACGGGATCTTCGGGCGGATCATGCATGATGCGATGAATAGCCCGGGGAATGGCATCCATGACTTCAGTGGCCAGATAGCCCCAGGGGGCGTCGACGGACAGCATGTCGGCAGCCAGGCCGTGGATGTAAACCCCCGCCTGGCAAGCTTTCTCCGGGGAAAGGCCCTGGGCCAGGAATCCGGCGATAAGCCCGGTGAGCACATCGCCCATACCGCCGCTGGACATGCCCGGATTTCCGGTGGTGTTGATCCATATGCGGCCGTCCGGTGAGGCGATAACGGTCCCGGCGCCCTTCAATACCACATGCACTTTGCCTTGCAACGCCAGTTTGCGCGCCGCCTGGACACGGTTTTTCTGAATGTCGGCGATAGACAGCCCTGTGATGCGGGCCATTTCACCGGGATGAGGCGTCAATACGGTTGTCGCGTCGCGTCCTTCCAGCCAGCTCGGATGGCCGGCCAGATTATTGAGGCCGTCTGCATCGATGACCAGGGGGATATCGGTTTCTCTAATGATCCGGGAGACCAGGTTACGGGTATGGGCCGCCGTGCCGAGCCCTGGACCCAGGGCCATGGCCTGTTTGGATGCCGCTGCGCCGACAATGGGGGCAAAAGCCTCTTCCAGCAGCAGCCCGGTCCCCTGATCCGGCAAGGGCAGGGTCATGGCTTCGATGACCCGGGTTTCCAGGATCGCATTTAAGGATTGGGGGATTCCAAGGGTCACCAATCCGGCACCGGCTCTCAGCGCCGAAGTGGTTGCCATAATGGCGGCGCCGGTTTTGCCGGTAGCACCGGCTACCACCAGTACATGTCCCGTTCGGCCTTTGTGTGTGTCCGGCGGCCGTTTTCCGATGATAGCGCCGATATCTTTCGCGGTGACGAGGTATTGCCCGCCGTCCGAATCTGCAGAAATGGACGGTGGGATTCCGATATCCACCACATCCAAGATCCCGCTGTGGGTTGTACCGGGGTATTGCACATGGCCGATTTTGGCATGGGCAAAAGTCGCCGTTGCGGTGGCCTGAATGCAGATGCCACAGGGTTGGCCGGTGTCCGAATTGAGACCGGATGCAATATCTATAGAAAAAATAGGCTTTCGAGAATTGTTGAGCAGTTCAATTACATCATGGAAAACCCCCCGGACATCGGATTTGAGTCCTGTCCCCAGTATGGCGTCGATCCAGAAATCCTCCAACAGCATTTCTTCCTGCCGGGACGCCAGCGCCTGTGCATCGGCAATTTCTATGACCGGCACGCGGGCGGCATCCAGGAGCTTGAAATTTGCCTTGGCGTCCCCTTCAAGACGATCTGCCGTACTCAGCAGGTAGACGGTTGTCGGGATGTCTTTCTGGCCCAGATAGCGGGCCACGACAAAGCCGTCGCCACCGTTGTTTCCGCGGCCCGCTGCAACACCCACGCGGCCCGGGCCGTTTTTATAAACACGGTCCAGGAACAGGCGGGTTGCGCCGCGCGCGGCGTTTTCCATCAGCACCCGTCCGGGGATTCCGAAGGTTTCAATGGTGCGGTGGTCCATTTGCTGCATCTGGGCGGCCGTGACAATTTGCATGGCTTGCTCTCCCTGCTTTTAAAGCGCTCTGGCTGTTTCCATCATTTCCCTTACCGCCGTGTCCAGCCCCTTCAACAGTGCCCGGGAAATAAGGCTTTGGCCGACACTGAACTCGTCGATTTCCGGCAATCCCTTAAACAGCTTGATCAACCCGAAATCAAGGCCATGCCCCAGCGCAACATGCAATCTGAGTTTATGGGCGATTTTTACGGTGTCAATCACGCGATCCAGTTCCCGGCTCTGCGCGCTCGGCGATAATGCGGCTTTGAGTTTGCCGGCATGGATTTGCACCCAGTCGGCCCGTATTTGATGGGCCAGCTTGGCTTGCTCAGGTTCCGCGGCAATGCATACGCTTACAGCGATGGCATTGGCCTGCAGCGTGTCCACCGTTTCAAACAGGGTCTTGCTGTGCACGACAAGGTCCAGGCCGTTGGCGGTTATCGCGTCATCGCTGATTCCGGGCACCAGGACAACGCGTTGCGGTTTAATGTCCAGGGCATAGCCCACCATTTCAGAGGTTGGTGCCATGTGCATAATCAAGCGGCCGTGTACGGTATTGCGCAGCAGGCGCAAATCCCTTTCCTGTACAGGCTGATGATCCTCCCGCAGGTGAACGGCGATTCCGTCGGCCCCGGCCAGTTGGGCGATCACTGCGGCGGCAACTGGATCAGGGCAATTCGATTGCATCATTTGTCGCAAACCGGCGACGTGATCGAGAACAACGGTCAGGCTTGGCATGCTATCCTCCCTGCTTATTTCATCAATTCCATCAATTCGCAGCTCTTGGCGTCCATGATGCGTGCATCGCTTTCTGAGTGGACATGATCATACCCGAACAAGTGCAGGATGCCATGAATGAGCAGCTGATTGAACCGCTCGTCCGTCGTCAGTCCGGCAACCTGGGCTTCCCTGGCGCAAGTATCCATTGAGATGACGACATCTCCAAGCAGCTCCGGATGAATGTCGGCATGGTCGCCTTCTCTCATGGGGAATGCAATGACATTGGTGGGGCCTGTGCGTTGAAGATAAGCCTGATTTAGCTCAGCCATGCGCGTGTCATCGACCAGGAGGATCGAAAGCTCGCCTTCAGGGCAGGCCAAGGCGTTTAAGATGGCCTGGGCTGCGGCTTGAACTTCTTTGATCCTTATCGGATGATTTTTCTGTTGATTGTCGATCAGGATTGCCATGTTTGCCTCTGCTGCCTTCCTTTCGTGCGGTTTCGCCATATTCGATGCGGTGGTGATGGATGCCCGTCAGGATTTTGTTGAAGCTTTTAGCGATACTGTGAAGGTCTTTTAGGGTCAGCTCGCAATCGTCCAGCTGACCGTCGGAAAAAATTTTATTGACCAGATTCTGCACCAGCCCCTGGATACGTGCCGGGGTGGGATTTTCCAATGTGCGCGAGGCTGCCTCGACGACATCGGCCAGCATGACCAGTCCGGCTTCCCGCGTTTGCGGTTTGGGGCCGGGGTAGCGGTAATCATCTGCCTTGACAGCCTCTTGTCCCTTCATTTGCCTGGCCTTGTCGTAGAAATAGACGATCAGGCTGGTTCCGTGGTGCTGCTGGATGGTGTCGACAATGACCTGGCCCAGCTTGTTTTTGCGGGCGATTTCGATGCCGTCCTTGACATGCGCAATGAGGATCAGGCTGGACATGGAGGGTGCCAGCTTGTCGTGTTTGTTTTTGCCGTTTCTCTGATTTTCGATAAAATACAAGGGCTTTTTGACTTTGCCGATATCATGGTAATATCCGCATACTTTCGCCAGCAACGGGTTGGCGCCGATGTCGGCAGCGGCCGCCTCCACCAGTGATCCGACGATTACGGAATGGTGATACGTTCCCGGCGCTTCCAGCATCAGGCGCCGCAGAATCGGTCTGTCGAGATTGGCCAATTCAAGCAGTGTGATGTCGGTGGTGTAATGAAACGACATTTCCAGCAACGGTGCCACACCGACGGTGACAATGGCGCTGGCGATGCCGCCGGAAAAAGCCATTGCCCAATCGGTCAGCAACTTCCAACCGGCATAATCCGAGCTGAAAATGCTTGCGGATGTGGCCAGAACAATATTGATCAGGCCCAGCCTGGCGCCGGCGGTGAAAAACGTTTTGCGCTCGCGGCAGTGCTGGACCCAGAATGCCCCCATGGCGCTGCTGATCAGAAAGAAGACGAAAAATTCGATGCGATTGCCCAAAAGAATAGCGACACCCACCGCGCTCACCAGGGCAAAGGGAAGGGCAACCTCGAATCCCAGAAAGATGCACACCAGCATACTGCCTGCAGCGGCCGGAGCGGCGAAAGCAATCGAGGACGATGAGATCGTAAATGGTATCTGGGATGCCGCTACGGCTGAAAATATATCTGACATTTTAGCGATGCCGAACACCATAATCAGTGCAAGACAAAGAAAGGTTGCATTTTTGTTGGTGTCCAGGGGCTTGTGGCGCGAGTGGTTAAAAAACAGGGTGTAAACCACGGCAATGAAAACCGCCAAAATCAAGGCGGCACCCAACCCGGCCGATGCCATGTGCGTATTTTCCGTTTGCCGGTCAATGGCGTTTAGTTTGATCAGATGATCCGGGGTGATGCGCTCGCCTTCTCTGACCAGCATTTCACCTGCCTTGATTTGGTACATGACCGGTTTCACACTGGCCAGGGCCTGCGCTTTTCTGTTTTCAGTTTCATGGCGGTTCAAGGTGATATTGGGCTGAACCAGCTGCTGGCTGAAATCCACGATAAGATTCACCAGGTTGTAGTTTAGATCTTCCACCAGGGGTTCGGCCACGATGCGAACCATGGTTTTGGCCTGATCCGGACCATAATACTGTCGCAGGGCGGATACCGGCTTTTCCGTTTGAGTGACCACATTGCGAATGATAATGCCGCGTTCGGATTCCTTGAGCAGGATTTCTTTGTTGGAAACCACACCGTTGGCATGAATTTCGTTGAGGATTTTGGTGATTCGCTCCGGGATCACTTTTGAGAAGGATTGGCTGATCAGGATCTTGAAGGCACCGTCGCTTACGCTGATTCCCATGGCCGCTTCAAAGGCTTCTTTCTTGGCCCACCATTCATTGTTTCTTTTTTGATCGATACTTTCCGGGGAAACCGGCTCCTCGACCGCAGTGGACCCGGTTCCGGCGGCCGGATGACCGAAATCTTCCTCAATTTTACGCATTTCAGCGAATGCACGGCTGACCGATTCCGCCACTTGATGGGAAATCCGGGGATCGTGGTCGTATACGGTCAGGGTCTGTTCCACCGCCTGTCGCCGACTTGCTTCAGTGGCGGCTTGGTCCTCGATGAAAAAATCCTGGGGTGCTTTGATACTGCGGTCGGCGATGTCGCCGGCTCGATAATGATGCCGCTGAACCACCAGGTTCGGGTAGAGCAGGACCACGAATACGCCGATGGCCAAGGCCATCAAGGGCCATCTGGCCTGTCGAGCCATACTGCCGGGTTTTTGCTGCTTTTTTTTCTTGTTTTCAGATCCCATAGGCGTCACGCAGCAGCTGTACCCGGATTTCCCGGATAGGTTCCATTTTCTGTCGGTTTTGCCTCTGCAGCTGCAGATTCGTAGGCCTGGATGATGCTTTGGACCAGCTTGTGCCGCACCACATCCTGCTGGCTGAAAAAAACAAACGCGATGCCCTTGATGCGGGCGAGGATGTCCTTGGCTTCAACCAATCCCGAATGTTTTTGCGGCGGCAAGTCGATTTGGGTAATGTCGCCTGTAATCACCGCTTTAGAGTTGAAACCAATACGGGTGAGGAACATTTTCATCTGTTCCGACGTGGTGTTCTGTGCTTCGTCCAGAATGACAAATGAATCATTGAGCGTCCGGCCGCGCATAAATGCAATGGGGGCGACTTCGATCACGCCCTGTTGCATGAGATTGGACACTTTTTCAAATCGCATCATGTCGTGCAGGGCGTCATATAGCGGACGCAGATAGGGATCGACTTTGTCCGTGAGGTCTCCAGGCAGAAACCCCAGCGTTTCCCCCGCCTCCACGGCCGGTCGTGTCAATATAATACGGTTGACAATACCTTTGGCGAGCGCCGAAACAGCCATGGCCATGGCCAGGTAAGTTTTGCCGGTACCGGCCGGACCGATGCCAAAAACAATATCATGCTGCCGCATGGCGTCGATATAGGCTTTTTGAGCGATGCTCTTGGGTGCGATAGCCTGCTTTTTGGCGGTTATGAATACGGTATCCAGAAATACGTCCTTGAGCTGGACCCGGTCGTTGGCACTGACGAGACGTATGGCGTAATCGATATCCCTGGCATACAGAGGGTAGCGGTCTTTCAAAAGCCCGTACATCTGGGTCATCAGATTTTGGGCCAGCCGGACGGTAATGGGATCGCCCTCGAGGTGGACGCTGTTGCCCCGCGCTTTGATTTCAATCGCCAGTGCCGTGGCAATCTGTTGCAAGTGGGTGTTGTGCTCGCCGAACAACTGGCGGGCAAGCTCAAGATCCTTGAAAGTGATCTTGGCCTGATGTTGATCTTCATTCATATTTGTGCCTGCATGTCTGCCTGTATAACCCATATTGGATCCGCAATTTTTTGGGCGTAACCGCCCCTCTGGTCTCCCCGCCGTCAGGATACCGTTCGGCTGCCTGGGAAAAGTATCCAATTTTTCAACGGAATGCAAATAACAAATCATAGGCGGTCTCCGGCTTTGCGGTTTGTCAATTTGATCCATCCTGCATATTCTCTTTCACGGATAGGAAACTCCTTGACGTTACAGGCCGTGCTTTGTTAACTTCCATCGTTCTTCTTATCGTTTCCGTTGCCCTTTCCCAATACCGGCACCGCCCAACAGGATAGGGTATACCTTACGATTCATCGCGCTGAGTCCTTCGGTCTGAAGGTGCGGGACCCATACCGATCTCCCAGTGCCGGATCAGGTTATGCTGACAACTTTCAAGGTGGACCATGAATCTGCTTGACTACGTGCTGGTGGCTATTCTGGGATATTGTTTGATTCGCGGTATCTTTCGGGGATTGATCAAGGAGCTTTCCTCCATCGTGGGTGTACTGGCAGGGTTTTACGCGGCATACACCTATTACCCCCTGGTGGCCAGTCAGCTGTCACGCTGGATAACCAATGCGGCCTATTTGAAAACGGTCAGTTTTCTGCTGCTGTTCATTTTCGTCTATCTATTGATCAGCGTTGCCGGTGCCATATTGAAATACCTTATGAATATTGCCTTTCTGGGTTGGCTGGACCGGCTGCTGGGAGCTTTTTTCGGTTCGCTCAAGGGGTGTCTAATCACGGCGGTGGTGATTCTGGCCCTGACCACCTTTTTGCCTTCCAAGGCGAATGTCATCCAAAAATCGCATGTTGCACAGCATACCATGCGATTCAGTGCTTTCCTGATCAAGGTGACGCCCAGAGAGATGAAACAAAGTTTCAGTGCCAAGATGAAAGATATGAATACAGCATGGTCCCGTCAGTAAATTTCAAAAATCGTCCCACCATCGAGAGCCTCCGAGAACTCGTTGCCGCCCTGAGGGCCGATAATGGCTGCCCCTGGGATCGCAAGCAGACACCCTCGAGCCTGACCATCTATTTGATTGAAGAGATGTTTGAACTGGTTGAGGCGGTTGAAGCGGATAACACCGAAGCCATTGAGGAGGAACTCGGTGATGTATTGTTCCAGGTGGTCTTTCTTGCCGCGCTGTATCAAGAGGCCGGTCGTTTTTCCCTGGAATCGGCTCTGGAACACAATATAGAAAAGATGATTCGGCGCCATCCCCATGTTTTTGGAACTGAAACGGTGGAAAATGCCGACCAGGTAAAAGAGCGCTGGCGAGAAATTAAACAGCAGGAAAAGGGGCACAACCAGGTTTCCATACTGGACTCGGTTCCTGCGGGGCTTCCGGCGATTCTGCGGGCGTTTCGCATATCCGAAAGGGCCGCCGGGATCGGCTTTGACTGGGCGGATCTTGATGGGGTGATGGCGCAGGTTGAGTCCGAATGGGCGGAATTCAAGGCAGAGATTGGCACATCGGGGGATATGGATACAGACCGATCCGACATGGCCATGGAGTTTGGCGATGTCCTGTTCAGTTTGGTTAACGTGGCCCGGTTGGCCCATATTCATCCGGAAACGGCATTGTCGCGTTCGACGCGTAAATTTATGCGACGTTTCAAAGCGATGGAAGCCACGGCCCGGAAAGCGGGACAATCTCTCGAAACGTTGCCGCGGGATGAAATGGAGCAATTGTGGATCGCTGCCAAAAATTCTGACTGACCCGGTTGAAAGTAAAATTATTGTTTAAATACAGAATGTTAAAATTATGTATGGACTTCGGGTGAACACCACAGGCCGGCCTTTTGCCGGGTCGGGGTGTGCAGCGATGGAGTAAAGCGGGGAGCGGGGGAGGGTACTGATTATGCCACGGTGTTCACGGGTGTCCGAGAAGGCGGAATCCGTAGCACCAGATCACCGTTTTTGTCATACTTTTCAAACACAACATGACGCTCTTCCAGTAGATACTTGCTATCGCCTTCTTCTTTTCCGGGGTCCTTTTTTTCAGCCTGGCTGCCGGATTCCGATTTTTCCACGGGTCTGGCATCGCGGATTTCCTTGGCTTTCTGCTGACTGACCTCTTTGTCATGGATGGCTCCGCTGGGATCGATTTTGGTAGCGACCCGCAGAGCACTTTCACTGATATTGTTTATCATTTTGGTCCCCCTTTCTGCTTAACCTGCACTATTTTCATACAGGCTTTGTGCTATATGCTTTTTGATCTGCGGCGAATTGTTTCAGTCTGCTCCTTTTCGTTTTGCTGGCGCTCTGTTCCAGCGGTTTGATTCGCTGAATCCGGAAATTGCGCCAAAGGGTTAAGCCGCTGCAGTGGCAACGTGTTGGTGATTTTACGATTTTGTTCATCGATGACATTATATGAAAATTCAGTATTTATCGGGGTATTGGATTCCTGCCGCGCGGCCGTATGAAGAGAAAGTTTCTCATTGATGATGGATTCAAACTGGGCCGTTGAATTAAACTGGGTGATGCGATCGACAATCTCCGAAGATATTTTATCGAAAATCGACTGGCGCTGCCCGTCTGCAGAAATGTTGATACGGTCTTCATAGGCATCCGGAGTGGGCGCTTTGGTTCTCTCCGGGCTTGTCGGCTGGCTCAGCTGCTTGCGGTAAACATTCAAGACATTATGAATTTGATAGCTGTGAATATACATTTTAAGTTCCTCCGGTCTCACTATCGGTAGTGCCGAAGGACACTTTAGAAAAAAAACTGATTTTTTTTCTAAAATACTATAACTATCTGAAATAATAGGGGACGACGTCCCCTATTACTCGGTCAGTTCAACTCCTTGTTTTTCCAGTACTTGGTGCCTTTTACGGTGGCCTGAAGGACTAGGCCGGATTTGGTCAACTGATAAATGGTGATTCGCGACAGCAGGGCCTCCCCACCCACGGCGGCGCCTTTATCCGTGGCTTTGGCGGCTGCATCGACCTGGCCTCCGAATTCCCAGCCGCTTTCGATAAACTTGTCCAGGGTGGGCCTGTCGTTAAAAATAAAAACGGCTCGGAAATCCTTGAGTCCCAGCCCAAGTCCGATCCCGACTTCGCCCATGTTCATATAAGTTTCCCGGCCGCTCTGGTTGTCGGTGACCACACCGTATCCACCGCCGAAACTGGCAAAAATAAGATTGACATTGGCATTGCTGAAAACGCCGAATCCCGGTGCACTGGAAACCTGTGCCTTGGCCTGGGGTTGCAGTTTGTACAATTCAGCCAGGACATCCTGCTGCATTTCAAGAATAGCGGCTCTTTTTTCCTGGGGACTTTTCCCGCTGGTGGTGGCACACCCTGCCAGCAGGAAAGGCAGTATCAAAAGAAGGGGGATGATCCGTATGGTTCTCATTCGAGTGTCCTTTCGTCTAAATCCAATTTTAAGTGAACCTTTTGATATTCTTTTAAGAAAAAACGATGGCTGTCGAACGCAACAGGCGGCAGTGCGGTTATCGCAAACCAACTGGCTTCTGAGGCATCGTCACCGGGCCGAAGCTGTCCTGAAAATTGATCGACCAGGTAACCCACCATCATGATAGAGTGATATTGATCGGACGGTGCATGTCGAACACCTAAAAGCGTTTTGATTTTACCCGATAATCCGGTTTCCTCAAGGAGTTCTCTTTTGGCTCCCGCCTCGGGGGATTCTCCCAGTTCGATAAAGCCGCCCGGCAAACACCACTGGCCGTATTTTGGGGGAACGCTGCGTTTGACCAGGACAACCTGATTGCCCGGATCGACCACCACAACGCATGTGGCCGGGATAGGGTTTTCGTAGATCGGGCGGTCTGCAGGCCGTGCAAAAAAGCCGTTGGCGGCCTTCGACGAATTTTCTCTCAAGCGGTTTACCGCAATAGGGGCAATGGCTTTTTCTTTCCATGGGAATACCTGGGGCACCTCGAATCGCGCTTTACATCAGATTATTATGCCCCCTGGCCCAAGGAGCTTTTCGGAAGCAGACGCCAAAGCCGGGCCCAAAGGACCCGGCTTTGGCGTCTGCGATGAACGTTTTTTCAGCAAAAACGACGCATCAATCTTCAAAATCACCTTCCGGCCCCTTATCTGAATCGATGAAAGCGCCGCGTTCGATGATCTTTTCCCTGGTCCAATCCCCGGCTGACTCGATGCGCTCGGCTTTGGGGCCCGGGTCATGGCTTCCGGCCTTTACAATGGCCTCAATGACCAGCGGAGCCGTGTCCTGTGCGTTGAATACATCCACTATCATGGTGTAGACAAAGTCTTCCACGCGCTTGACCATGCGTTCACGGACGGTTGCGGGCTGCCCCAACAATTTGCCTTCAAACGGCTGGTTGAGTTTTTTATAGTTGCCGCCTTTCCAGTTCTGCGATTCAGCATATGCTTTCATTTGAGCCCACATCTCTTCCGTGACCCCTTCGCCGCGCACCTTGATAAATTGCCCATCGTCGTCCAGAATGGCATTACCGTAATCGTTGACTTCCAAACCCCATGATATCATCTGCAGAGCGGTGGCAACATTGGCTTTGGTGGTGCGGTGGTGCCGGCAATCTGGCGCAGGCGATCCGAATTGTTACCCGAGGTGCCGTGCTGTGCCCCGGATACACGGTAAGGGCGCAGGGCTTCATGGATTTGCGCTGTCAGGTCGACTTGAATTCCCTGGCCGCTGGCTTCTATGCCATGGGTGGTGCCGTTATTCAGGGCGATCCAGTTGGGAAAGATGCCGTGGGCATTGAGCCCCTGAATCAAAAAGAGGGCTTCTGCCCGGGTGGAAAGCCCTAATTTCCCTTTTATTTCACCTACTTCTGTTTCAAGCCCCGCCCATTGGGGAACAAACGGGGCCAGTTCGATATTGGCCAGCAGGTTCTGATCGTCGGGCATATGGGATGCATCTATGGCAATGGAGGTGATGCCGGCATCGATCATGGATGGAATTTCCGTTTTGGCGATATCAATATCCGACTGGTTTTTGATGCCATAGTGGTCGGCGTGAATGGCCACCGGAATAGCAATACCCATCTCATTGCAAAAGGCATCAACCTTCCGGGCCATGTTCCAGAATGACGTGTCGCAGTAAGCACTGGAGCCGCCTTCTGATTTGGCGATCTCGATAATCAGCGCGGAATTGGCGCGCTGGGCGGCGCGCAAGGCGCCCCGAATGACGAAACCGTTGCGGCCATTGGCGGCCATGCAGATGGACTTGCCCCTGGCCAGCATGGCCAGATCGATGAACTTTCCGCTGACCAGCAAGGCCTTGGAGTTTGGGAAAAGCTTTTGAATATTTGGGGGACGCCCTATTTTAAGTGCTTTATTGAAATTGGCGTCATTTAAATTCGTCATTCTGTCTCCTCCTCTGGCCGCCAGCTGGGCGGCAGTTATTGTTGTTTGCCTTCCACGGCTTCGACCCGGCGGTTATAGGCGTCCAGTTCCGATTTGAACGCTTCGGCTTTTTCCTGGTAAGCTTTGAATCGGGCATTGAAGCTCACCACTTTCTTGTTCACGGCTTTAACCTGGTCCGGCGTGACAGCCTGTTTCTGCTCTTCCCTGAGCTTGCTGTTTTCCTCGGCGAGTGCATTGTATTCCTGATCCAATGCGTCCCTGAGGCTCTGCAGATGGGCACCCACCTTTCGAATCGCTTCCGATGAGTCGGGGGCGGTTTCCGTCGCTTTTGCCGGCTGATCGAGGGGTGTGGATGGGGCCGCGCTTTGCTCCGTCTCCTCGTAGGCTTTGGCCCGGGCTCTCTGATCCACGGGGATTTTGCTCAAATCATCCGTAAAGATAGTATTGCCGTGCGCATCGGTATACCGGTAGAATTCGGCTTCCGAAGGTGAATGGATGAACAATGCGATGGCCAACAGACCTAAAATCGATGCTGTTTTCATACACGCCTCTCTTTGTGGGAATTGCACCGTTATGCCCTGGTCGGATGTACGGATACGGAAACCGATCTTTCCATCTACGATATGGTGTCGCGCTCAGAAATAATAGTTAATATAATGTTTTATGGGGGCATGTGTCAACAATGGCGCCCATCCTTTTCAGATGAGGATTAAAGGTTTGACAATATTTGATTTTGGTGTAGATTGGGTCATTACGAGACCCTGTGCGTGTCCATTTTTAATATGCGTGCATTTTCTTCGAACGGAAACCATTGGTATTGCCCCCGGTTGTCATGCCCATGAAACCAATCCTTATCACATTCCGGCTGGCGCTGGTATCATTTTTGCTGGTGGCCTGTGCCTCAGCGCCTGTCCATACGCCCGATTCAACAGCCCTGCCTGTGCCGAATGTTCCGGGCGGCCATCTGATTCAGCAGGCCGAGCAGTCCATGGATATCGGCGATACGGACGAGGCCCTGAGCCTGTTCAGCAAATACCTTAGACAATATCCTGCGGGGCCCCGGGCCGACCAGGCATTGAGCCGTATTGGCGCTATTTATGCCGGTATGGGGACCTATGACGCCGCCCTGGCCTTTTACCAGCGCCTGTTGACCGAGTTTCCAGCCAGCCCCCTCGCAAATGAGGCTCATTTGGCCGTTATCGACTTGCTGACGGCCACTCATCAGCCGGAGGCGGCCGTCAAGCGATGCGAACAATTGCTGGCTTCCAACCCCGATATGGACCTGCGTCGGCAACTCTGGCAACGCCTGGAGCGGATTGCTGAAAATAGCGGTTCATCGGCTGATGCGGCGGTATACACCTATATGTTGTATGCTACGGCCAAAGACGAAGAAAAGGAATTGTGGACCCGGCGCCTCACCGAAATCGTGGGCTCCCTGGAACCCGAAGCGATAGAATCGGTCTGGGATCGGATGAACGATCGCTATGCCCGCAGCCTTCTGATGTTCCGATATGCCGTTTTACAAGTGGTGGCGGAAAATTACGATGAGGCGCTGGACATCCTGGTTGCCTTCCGGCAGACCTATCCCACCCACGCCTATGTTCCAGAAGCGGATCAAATTATTGCATCCCTGGAGCAGCGCCTCCGTTTTATTCCTCAAACCTTGGGGTGCCTGCTGCCCCTCAGCGGTCCTTACAAGCTTTACGGTCAGCGGGTTCTTAACGGAATAGAGCTTGCGTTGAGTCTCTTTCAAAGCGGAGAACAGCCATTGCCGGCAAGATTGCTCATCGAAGATTCCGCAGCCGATGACAGCATGTCGATAAAAGGGGTCAGGCGCCTGGTGGATGCGGGGGCCGGGGCCATTGTTGGCCCCATTGTTTCAGCACCGGCGGCTGCTCGGGAAGCGCAGCGGCTGAATATCCCTATGATCACTTTGACGCAAAAACCGGATATTACCGCCACCGGCGATTTTATTTTCCGCCATTTCATTACGCCCCAGAGCCAGGTGAAAGCATTGGTCAGTTATTTTATCAATGGCGTGGGGCTTCGTGATTTTGGCGTGTTGTATCCTGATGAAGCTTACGGGCAGACCTTTATGCAGATTTTCCTGGATGAAGTTGCCCGTCAGGGGGGGCGCCTGCTGGCCATTGAAAGTTATGACACCCGGCAAACCGACTTTGCCGAATCGATCCGCAAACTGGTGGGAATCCATCGACAGATTCCCAAAGAACTCGAGCGGCGGTCTGTGGTGTGTTTGAAGGACGCACCCTATTTCGAGACCCACGCGGATGCGACCCGCACACTTGAAGAATTATTGCCCGATCCGATGACGCGTTTAACCGGCCTCTTTTTTCAAGACCCCGATCAGGACCGAGCCAGGGGGCCGGCCATTGGACGAAAGCAGGAGCAGGAAACCTTTAACCCCATCGTTGACTTTGACGTGCTGTTCATTCCCGATGCGCCCAAAACAGCCGGGCTGATACTGCCTCAATTGGCATACCACGACATCAAGGATGTTTACTGGGCCGGGACCAATTTGTGGCATTCGCCGCAGTTGCTTGAGATGTCGCGCCAATATGCCCAGAATGCGGTTATGGCGGACGGTTTTTTCAAAGATGGCGCCTCCCCGATCGTGCGCCAATTTGTGAGTGAGTACCAAAAGATATACAATTCCGAGCCGGGTATTATTGAAGCCTTCGCTTTCGATACAGCATGGATTCTGCTCAACGCCATGGCCCAGCCGGAGATGCAATTCCGCCATACCCTGCGAGACAGCTTGCTGCAATTGTATGAAACCGATGGGGTGACCGGCCCAACCGCTTTTGATGAAAACGGTGAAGCGGTTAAAAACCTCAGCCTTTTGAGGGTAAAAGGCGATCGGTTTATCGAAATTCGGCAATGATCAATCCCGGCTATTCCGCATACAAATGGTTGACCAGCGCGGCGGCCCCCATGGTGCTGCCCCTGGTGTGGCTGCACCATGTTTTTCGCGGGGATGATTTTAGCCGGTTTTACCAGAGGTTGGGGATCTATCCCCCGCAGTTGTTGCATGGACTGCATGGCCGGCCGAGGATTTGGATTCACGCTGTGTCCGTTGGCGAGATGGGTGCGGCGGCATCCATTATTAAAGCCCTGGTCCGGCGAATTCCCCAATGTGCCGTCGTACTTTCCACCATGAAAGAACAGGGGCTGGCCCGCGCCATTCAATTGTTCGACGGGGATATCCCATGTTTTTTTGCACCACTGGATATACTCGGCCCCACCCGCAGAGCCCTTGAATTCATCCAACCGGATGTGCTGGTTTGCCTTGAAACCGAAATCTGGCCCAATCTGATCCTGGGTGCACGACGCATCGGGGCGGTCACGGCCATTGTCAATGGCAGGATATCGGTTCGAACCGTCCGAAGCTATCGACGGTTGGGCGCGTTGATGCACCATACCCTGTCCAGCGTGGGCGCTTTCAGCATGATCAGCGCACAGGATGCCGAAAGACTCGAATCCATCGGTGCTTCAGCACACAGAATTACGGTTAATGGCAATGCGAAATTTGACGGGATGGATTCCATGGATGACCTCGGCACGCGGGCTGCCGTCACGACATTGCTGAATCTTGATTCGGCCACAGCCGTTTTGGTGGCCGGCAGCACCCGTTATGGGGAAGAACCGATTCTTCTGGACGCGTTCAACACCGTACGCCAGACATATCCTGAAACACTGTTGGTCCTTGCACCGCGCCATGTGGAACGGGTGGGTCAGATTGCCCGCTGGGTGGAAGGCCTGGGCTTCAGTTATCAGCTTCGATCGGAGATCGACGGAATCGACAGGATGCGAACGGCGTCGGTGGTGATACTGGACACCATGGGGGAACTTTCTGGTTTCTATAGTGTCGCGAATTGCGTTTTTTGCGGTGGAAGTCTTGTGCCCAAAGGCGGGCAAAATATCCTTGAGCCGGCCATGTGGGGCAAACCGACGCTTTATGGTCCGTCAATGGAGGATTTTGCCGACGCTGTCGATATTATTGGACGCGCCGGAGGAAGCGCTCAGGTGAACAACGCCGCCGACATTGCGGCCGTTGTTCTGCAGTGGATCGGCGCCCCTGAAAAAGCCGCGGCTGCGGGCCGCCGTGCAAGAGCAGCCATTCTTGCCCATCGGGGGGCCGCAGACAAGCATGCTGCAGTCATTGCCGGATTGATCCGGTGATGTGACCAAATTCCGATATCCCGATTCGAATATGTTTAATTCGCAAAATATCATGACTCATCACAGAGCATACAGCGAGAGACGGACCAGATAATATAATATTATAAAAGCGCTTCTCTTTTTTGGCTGTGATCTTAGTGGTCCAAAAGCACTTCTACGGTTTTATTTCAGTGTTTTTCAATGATCCCTGGCCGGTGGCGGCCAGCACCGCCGACCACAACTCACCTTCCGGCTGGACCTTTTTACGAATCCCCGCAGATGATTCCATGGGAACATGAACAAAGTGGCTGTTCCAGCGTCCGATGAGCAACTTGGTTTTTCCGGCCATGCCTGCGTGGACCGCGTTGCGGCCTAAAAAGCCGCAGAACACGCTGTCATTGGCGTTGGCCGGCAGGCTGCGAATCATATAGCTTGGATCGATATATTTGACGGTGATGCTCATTTGCTTGGCTTTGAAATAGGCGGCAATGGCATTTTTCAGGTAAATACCGATATCGTTGAGGCGGATATTGCCGGATTCGTCCCGTTGCTCGGTGATATTTTCAAAATAAGCCTGACCGGCGCCCTCGGCCACCACAATGACGGCGTGTCGGCGCGACACCAGCCTTTGCTCCAGGGCGGCAAATAATCCCTTGGGGCCATCCAGATCAAAGTCAACTTCGGGAATCAGGACAAAATTGGCATCCTGCTGTGCCAGGGCCGCCGTGGCGGCAATAAATCCCGAATGGCGGCCCATCAATTTGATCAGTCCAATACCGTTGGGGTACCCGGCCGCTTCGTTGTGTGCACTGATGATCGCCTGACGCGATACCTCTACGGCGGTGTCAAAGCCAAAGGAACGCGACACCAGATAGATGTCGTTGTCGATGGTTTTGGGAATGCCGACGACGCTGATTTTGAGACCGCGGGAAAAGATGGCGTTGGTGATTTTAACGGCTGCATTGAGTGTGCCATCTCCACCGATCATGAACAGGATGCCGATGTTCATTCTTTCCAGGCAATCGACAATCTGCTCGATATCCTGAGGCCCCCGGGACGATCCCAGGATGGAGCCGCCCATATCCAGAATGCTGGCGACTTTCGACGGCTCAAGATCCATGATTTCGTGACCGTATTGGGGAATGAAACCCTCCAGGCCGTAGCGTATGCCATAGATGTTTCGAACGTGGTAATGGTGGTAGAGCTCAAGTACGATGGAGCGGATGATATCGTTCAAACCGGGACACAACCCTCCGCAGGTCACCAGCGCACAGCGCAGCTTGCTGGGGTCGAAGTAAATATTTTCCCGGGGGCCGGCCAGCTCGAAGGCTGACGGGGCCTTGCCCTCCTGCAGGCAGGCTTTCAACTCATCCGGGTGAATGTCCACGAGCACGCTTTCGTCATCGCTGGTGAACGTCGAGCGACCGCTGATGCCCGATGCCAGTGGTGACGTAATATTGGCTTTTCCCAGACTTGAAATGCGGGTGTCAATCACTTTGGTGGTCATGATATGCTTCCTTATTATTCACATTCGCTATTTATTGGGGCTGACACAAAGCCCGGCGTATTGCTCCGGTCACTGCACGGATGCTCGGCTATCGGCCGTTGAATTTGAATTCGCCCTTGCCCAGTATATCGTGCAAATGCAGAATTCCCTTAACTTTTTTTGTTGCATCCGTTATGGGCAGGACCATGATTTGATGCCGTTCCATCAAATTCAGTGCATCATACGCAGGGGCATCAGGGGGGAATTGGTAAGGGCTTTCGGTCATCAGGGCATCCACGGGCAGGTCCAATACGGGGGTTCGTTTGGCGATGGCGCGGCGAATATCGCCGTCCGTAATGATTCCGGCCAAGGTATCGTCCGGGGTTTGAATGAGGATGACCCCCAGGCTGTGCCGATCCATTTCAATGATGGCTTCCCCCATCGTGGCTCCCAAACGGATCACCGGGACCGCTTTGCCGGTCAGCATGATGTCGGCAACTTTGCGTGCCAGGCGCTGACCCAGCGCACCGCCTGGATGGAATCTTTTGAAATCATCGCTTTTGAACTGTTTCTGGTTGATCAATACAACCGCTAAAGCATCCCCCATGGCGAGCATTGCCGCTGTACTGCTGGTGGGTGCCAAACCCAGCGGACACGCCTCCTGATCCACCCCGACATCAATAACGATCTGGCTGTTCTGGGCAAGGGTGGATGTTTTGTTGCCGGTAAAGGCAATGACGGAACATCCGATTTTGCGGATACTGGGCAACAGGATGTTCAATTCATCCGTTTCTCCACTGGCGGACAAAGCGATAAAGATATCGTCCGGGCAAACCATGCCCAGATCCCCGTGCATGGCTTCAACAGGGTGTAAAAACAGGGATCGGGTGCCCGTACTGTTGAGGGTGGCGACGATTTTTCTGGCGATAATGCCTGATTTGCCGATGCCGCCGATGATCACACGGCCTTTGGACTGGCAAATCAGGTGAACCATCGCTGCAAAATGGTCATCAATTTTGCCGGCCAGGTTCAGAATACTTTCAGCTTCGAGTTTGAGCACGGCCTCGGCTTCATTGATGATCTGCCGTTTTTCGTTTTCTTCCATTCGAATGGTTCCAGACGTTTCCAATGTTGTCTCCACAGGATCTTCATCAGTCCGATGTCGCTGATTCAGCTCCGCCGTTTTATCACACCCATCGATTTTATTGCAATGCCGGTTTGGTATTCCGCTTCGGAATTCGTGGCAGCGGCAATAAAAAGTCCTTTGACCGCTGTCCTTTCCAGGTGGCGAAAAAAAGATTGGGCACTACTGCTCCCCTTGACTTGACAACGGTCCGTCAGACAATATCATATGGCACTTGCAACCACTGGGCGGATTCCCATCGCCCTGCAGACTTTTTTGCTCAAATACAATAAGGTGATTGAATCCTCAACAATTTGTAAACTGTGAAACCGGCGCGATCCCATCGTGACGGCTTTCCGGTTTTTGTGATAGAGCGGATCGCCCCATGGCTGTATGGCAGACAACCCGTTGCACCAATACTGGCCAAAACAGGCAACCCCAACAATAAAACACAAGGAGGGTGCAGATGGATTTCAACCAAGTGATGGCAAAGGTATGGGAGCTGGTTACGATCTATGGGCTGAAAGTGCTGGCCGCAGCAGTGATATTCGTGGTTGGGCGCTGGGTGGCCAGGGCGATCAGCAACGTGATCCGCAAAATGATGGGCAAGGCCAGTGTGGATGCGACCTTGCTCAAATTTGTCGGCAACATGACCTATATTGGCCTGATGGCGTTTGTCGTGCTGGCTGCATTGAGCCAACTGGGGATCCAGACCACGAGCTTCATCGCCATTTTGGGTGCTGCCGGTCTGGCCGTAGGCCTGGCCCTGCAGGGCTCGCTGTCCAATTTTGCCGCCGGGTTTTTGATGATTTTGTTCCGGCCCATCCGCGTGGGCGACTACATCGAAGGGGGCGGCACGGCCGGAACGGTGGAAGAGATTTCGATTTTCACCACCACCTTGACCACTCCGGACAACAAAACGGTGATCGTGCCCAATTCGGCCATGACCGGCGGCAACATCGTCAACTGGACGGTGAAAGGGACCCGGCGCGTGGATATGGTCATGGGCATCGGTTACGAGGACGACATCGACAAGGCCAAGCGGGTCATGGCCGATGTGCTGGCCAAAGACCCGCGTGTGTTGAAAGATCCCGCGCCCCAGATCGCCATGGTGGAGCTGGGCGACAGCAGCGTGAATTTTGTGGTGCGGCCCTGGGTCAAAGCATCGGACTACTGGGGGGTGCACATGGACACCCACGAAGCGATCAAGAAGGCTTTCGACGCGGAAGGGATCAGCATCCCATACCCCCAGCGCGACGTGCATATTTACCAGCATGGTGCAGCACAATAGGCGGCAGGCGCTTTTTTGCTTGACAACCGGTTGGCGCTTGACTATACCGCGTGCCGATATACAAATATAGAAAATGGCCAGATGTGGACATTGATCTGGCCATTTTTATTGTTCGCGTCATCATCTTGATTGAAAGGGGAGCAACCCATGATTTGTGAAACCATTAAAAAAGGCAGCGAGTGCGCTTTCATGACCGCCAAAGGCTGTGGTTACAATGGCGGTGTCTGCCGAGAGGTCGTAGAAGCCTGCAAGGGCTGCAACCGTGCTTCCGAGATCGAAGCCGGCTGGTTCTGCAGCACCTGCCCCGAACCGGCGATTAAATGGAAGAACGGCAACTGCAACATGGCAACCCATATATCTTCGACAGTGGTTTCCGCCAAGCAGAAAATCAACCCGCTGAAAGCATCCAAACGCGGCAGCCGTTAACATCGATTGAGAGCGAAATGCGCCCGCTCCGTATAGGAGCGGGCACTGCATCCCCGTTGAATCCGTTTCGCCGCCCCATTCGTCCCGCCTTGGATTGTCGCATTCCTGCATCCTATTGCATTTTATACATGTTTCAGCCATTCTGGTGGAAAGCGGTACTGTAGCTTTAAACTTGACAGGGTTATGGTCGGCCTGTAAGAGAGGCCACACAGCAACCGCTTGTATCTGTTTCTTGACAGCCTGGAGGAAAAACCGATGAATCCACTCGCCTTAGAACTCAATCGTATTATTGGTGATCAGAATATTAATGTTTTCAATATGATGTCGGAAACAGGCAAAAACCTGTTTTTCCCAAAAGGGATTTTGAGCCAGAGTGCCGAAGCAAAGGAAAAAGCGCATCGTATCAATGCCACCATCGGCATTGCCAAAGAATCCGGGGACATTATGTGTTTCGACACCATCATGGCCCCGCTAACCGGTATTGGGGCAAGCGAGTCACTGACCTATGCGCCTTCGTTCGGTATTCCTGAACTTCGCGAGCAATGGCGGACGGCGTTGTTTGCCAAAAATCCATCCCTTGAGGGCAAGACCGTGAGCTGCCCGGTGGTGACTTGCGGTGTGACTCATGCGGTGAGCGTTTTTGCCGATGTGTGGGTCGACCCGCAAGATGTGATTATCCTTCCGGATTTGATGTGGGGCAACTACAACATGATCCTGCAGGTGCGCAAAGGGGCTCGAATGAGCCACTATCCGCTATTCAGCGACCGGGGCGGATTCAATTTGGAGGGATTTGCATCCACTGTCCACAAAGAGGCCGGCCAGAATAAAAAGATTATCGTTCTGCTCAATTTTCCCCAGAACCCCACTGGATATACTATATCCAAAACGGAAGCCGGGGCCATTGCGCAGATTCTCATAGAAACCGCCAAGGCAGGGACACAGGTGATCGCCGCTCTTGACGATGCCTATTTCGGCCTTTTTTACGAGGAACAAACCCAGAAAGAATCTTTGTTTGCATTGCTTGCCGGTCAGCATCCCAATTTGCTGGCTGTCAAGCTGGACGGCGGCACCAAGGAGTATTTCATCTGGGGCTTGCGTGTGGGGTTCGTTACCTATGGCGCAACGGCTGACGGTGACAGTGAAATCTTTTACGCCGCCCTGGAAAAAAAGACCGCCGGTGCCGTGCGGGGCAGTATTTCGAATGCATCCCATTTAAGCCAGCGGCTGCTGCTGAGTTCCATGCGCGATCCGCGAAATCAAGCCGAGAGAGAAGCCAAATTTGCTATCCTAAAGGCGAGGGCCGTGAAGGTAAAAGAGGTTCTGGCCGAATCGAAGTACAGCGACGCCTGGGATGTTTACCCGTTTAATTCGGGGTATTTTATGTGCCTGAAACTCAAGCAGGTGGAAGCCGAGCCGCTTCGCGTCCATCTGCTGGAGCGCTATGGCGTGGGGTTGATTGCCCTGGGTCAACACGACTTGCGGGTTGCATTTTCTTGCATCGACGAAGACCAGGTGCAGGAGTTGTTCGATACCATTTTGCTTGGCATTCAAGATTTGCAGGTGGGCGGATAGATCATGGATTCCCCTGTACGGACTGCAAAGCAGCCTTTTCTCATGAAAAAGGGGCATATTGCGCTTGCCGGCCGCTGGGCGTTTTACTTCATTGCCATTGGCATCATCGCCGGATTGGGGTCCATTGTCTTTCACTACCTGTGCCAGATCGGCATTCATTACTTTTTGGATTTCATGGCCGGCTACCGTCCGCCGCCACCGGCCGGCGAGCACCATCTGCTGCCGCCCACGACCCGTGCCTTCAACCGTTGGATTCTCCTTTTCCTGCCGGCCGTGGGCGGACTTGCCAGCGGCTGGATTGTCTACACCTTTGCGCCCGAGGCCGAGGGGCATGGCACCGACGCCGCCATCAACGCTTATCACAACCAGGGAGGGTTTATCCGCGGAAGGGTGCCCATTGTCAAAACCCTGGCCTCCGCCCTTACGCTGACCACCGGCGGTTCCGGGGGACGTGAAGGCCCCATAGCCCAGATCGGTGCCGGTTTCGGCTCTTTCCTGGCGACCCGGCTCAAGCTGTCCGACCGCGACCGCAGGATCATGATGGCTGCTGGCATTGGCGCCGGAGTGGGCAGTATCTTCCGGGCGCCTCTGGCCGGTGCTCTTTTTGCAGCAGAAGTGCTGTATCGCGATCCGGAGTTTGAATCCGAGGTGATCATTCCGGCCGGGATTTCTTCGGTTGTGGCTTACTGCCTGTACTGCCTGGTCTTCGGTTGGGGCTCCCTGTTCGAATCACCGGCGTTCAACTTCCAGAACCCCGTTGAACTGGGACCCTACCTGGTTCTGGCCCTGGTTCTGGTGGCTGCCGGTGCGTTTTATGTCAAAATGTTTTACGGCACCATTCATTTTTTTGAACATCTCAAGCATATTCCCAACCACATCAAACCGGCCATAGGCGGTTTGCTGACCGGCATGGTCGGTTTTTTCTGGCCCCAATGCCTGGCGTTTGGTTACGGCTTTGCCCAGATGGCCCTGCATATGGGCGACTTTCCCAAGATTACCGTGGGATTCTTGCTGATTCTGGCCTTCGGTAAAATTCTCACCACCTCCTTTTCCATCGGCTCCGGCGGCAGCGGCGGCGTTTTTGGACCATCGGTGGTAATTGGCGGTGCAATCGGGGGGGCTGTGGGCAAACTCTTCCACCAGTGGCTGCCCAATGTGGTGAGCCAGCCGGGAGCCTTCGTGGTGGTGGGGATGGCCGGCTTCTTCACGGCGGTATCCAATACGCCGATTTCCACCATTATCTTCGTTTCTGAAATGACCAACTCCTACCATCTGCTGTTGCCCAGTTTGCTGGTCTGTTCGGTGGCCTATCTCGGAGCCCAGCGCTATACCATTTTCCATCGGCAGGTGAAGAGTAAAATCGATTCGTCGGCCCACGCCGGGGACTTCTTCGTCGATCTGCTGCAGTCCTTCACCGTCAAGGATGTGCTGCCGGTGGTCAAAAAAGTCCGTCTGATCCCCCAGGAGATGCCGTTTCTTGAATTCAAGCACTATTTTTCGAGGACTACCCAGCATTACTTTCCGGTTATGGACAGCCATGAGCGCATGGTCAGTATTTTTTCCATTAACGATGTGCGCGGCGTCCTTTTTTCACCGGAGATCGAAAATCTTGTGGTGATGAAGGATATCGGAACTTCTGAGATCATTGTGGTCACGCCGTCGGAAGACCTCAACTCCGTATTGAAAAAGTTCACCACCAAGAATCTGGACAGCCTGCCGGTGGTGGAAGAGGCCGATCATGGAATATTGCTGGGTATGCTGAATCGGCGCGAGGTGATCGCCTTTTACAATCAGAAGGTGACCGACATGAAATCTTCCAGGTCCGGCAACCTGGCCTGATCGCAATTTCGCGTTGAATCCAGAATCGCAGGGGAATGATCTACCAGAATTTGAGGTTGATGCGGCCCTTGGCCTCAATGAGCGCCTCCGTGGTCTGGCGCAGCCTCCGGGACAGGATTTCGGCCAACAGCCGGTATAATACGTAGCCAAATGCAATCTTGTCGTTGCCGGTCAGTTTTTCGATATAAAACATGTCTGTGGCCAGGCATACCGTATCGGTCAGGGCATGGGCTGATGCCGAGCGCCGGGAACTGTCCAGGGCTCCCATCTCGCCGAATATTTCGCCTTTGCGCGACAGCACAGTGACCTCTTTCCCGTTTTTGGAAATCTTGACCCGGCCGAACATGAGGATATAGAGCCAGGTGTCGGAGCGGCCCTCCTGGACAATGCACTCGCCTGCTTTGTATTTTCTGATTTTGCTCATCTCCAGCAGGCGGTGGAGTTCCTGGTCTTCAAACGGCTCCAGAACATCGATATTTTTAAGGCTTTCCAGCATGGATTCGTTTTTGTCCAAAAAAGTTGACTCTTTCATGGGGTGACTCCTGCTTCAATACAGACGCCGGGTCCAATTTGCCGAAATGGGATATCAGCCGCGTCTGTTCATTGATCGTATGATTTTCCAATACTAGGACGGTATCGGGTTTAAAGTCAAGTGCCTTGTCCGGCGTACACCCTTTCGCAACCAGCCCGAAGCCGGGTCCGCCGGCCCGGATCACTACCCGGCATCCTCATACTGGACGCCCATTAAAAACAAGCCATGGGGAGGTGCGGTGGCCGCTGCTTTGGATCGGTCTTTTGCCATGAGTATTTCGCGAAAACCGTCCGGATCGATTTTATTGCGGCCAACCGCTGCCAGAGAGCCGACGATGTTGCGCACCATGTAACGCAGGAATCCATCCGCCTGAATGGTAACCCGGGTTTTCCCGTCCGGATCCTGTTCGACTTCGGCCGTCATGACATTCCTTACCGTGTGGGCACGCGGGCTGCCGGCGCCTTCGAATGATTTGAAATCGTGCTTGCCCAGAAGATGTGTGGCGGCTTTTTGCATGGCTGCTACATCCAGGGGGGTACGGATCCACCATGAAAACTGGCGGTGGATGGCCGGGCGAACAGGCTGGTTTGCTATGTGGTAGCAATAGATTTTACTTATGGCGTTGAATCTTGCATGGAAACAGAGGGGGACGCGGCGGCATCGGCGAATTGCGATATCATCGGGAAGAACGCTGTTCAGGGCGTTCATCATCGCTTCGGGTGCCATGAGTGTGCCGCATGAAAAATTGGCCGTCTGGGCCAGCGCATGCACACCCGCGTCGGTTCGGCCGGAACCGGTCAGCCGTATCGTTTGACCGGTGATGGTGTTAATGGCTGTTTCGATTTCCTGTTGAATGGTGGGGCCATTGGGTTGTTTCTGCCATCCGTGATATCGGGTGCCATCGTACTCAATGGTTAATTCAAAATTCGTTTCCATCATTCGGCAAAGCCAAAAACCGGGTTAAAACTGAACAAACAGGCCTGCTTGGCATGCTGTGTCAAATTCTGTTGCAGCGCATGCCGGCCAGCACGGATTCCATTCGGTCATCCAGTTGATCGACCAGGTCGCAAAGCAAGAATACGCCGCTGCAGCCCCTGCAGCGCCATTCCATCTGCCGTCAGGAGGGTTTCATGGATAGCGGGCTGCCGCATTTGGGGCAGACAAGCGCTGGTGGTGATTGGATCATATTCAGCCTCGGTGGTTTCAGACACTGCGCCTTTCTATTTAAAAGCGACTGTCTTGGCAACTAAAATCGTTAATTGACTTTTTACCCATATTCCCTCATGAGATTCTTGTAAACCTTTCGTGAACCTTACAGGGAGGCAGGTGTGAGTCAGTTGATGCAATGCAAAGGATTCCGGGCTGCGGGAACAGCGGCTGGTATAAAAAAGAAGGCGGCACCCGACCTGGGATTGATCTGGTCCGACGTGCCGGCTGCGGCAGCGGCCGTCTTTACCCGCAACCAGGTCAAGGCGGCACCGGTGCTGGTGACCCGGAAACATGCCGCCAGTGGAACGGCGCAGGCGGTGATCGCCAATGCGGGCAATGCCAATTGTTGCACCGGACACCAGGGTGTGGCCGATGCGAAGGCCATGGCGGCTGCGGCGGCAAAAGCGCTGAACATGGTTCCGGAGCGCGTTCTGGTGGCTTCCACCGGCGTGATCGGGGAGCCGCTTCCCCTGGATAAAATCCAGAAGGCGCTGCCCGGCCTGGCTGCCGGATTACGTCCAGACGGGTTTGATGACTTTTCCAGGGCGATTATGACAACGGATACGGTGCCCAAACTGGTTCAGCGGGCTGGCGAAATTGAAGGCAGTGCATTCACCGTTCTGGCTGCCGCCAAGGGGGCCGGAATGATACGGCCGGACATGGCCACCATGCTGTGCTTTGTCTGCACGGATGTGGCTATTGCAGCCGCATCGCTTCAAGGCAGCCTGGAATCTGCGGTCCGAAAAACCCTCAACCGTATTTCCATCGACGGCGATACCAGCACCAACGATACGGTGCTGGTGCTGGCCAACGGCCGATCCGGCGCCCGGGTGGCTACAGCCGCCCAACTGGATTACTTCCAGTCGATTCTTGACGACCTGCTCATGGATGTGGCCCGGCGGCTGTTGAAAGACGGGGAAGGCGTGACCAAAGTGGTGGACATCCGGATTGAAGGGGCGGATTCCGATCAAGGCGCTTTGCGGATTGCAGATGCGGTGGCCCATTCCCCCCTGGTCAAGACGGCTTTTTTCGGAGAGGATGCCAACTGGGGCAGAATTATCGCCGCGGCGGGCCGGGCCGGTGTGCCATTCGATCCGCAAGCCATCGAACTGTTTTTTAACGATGTGCAGATGGTCCGCAACGGCCAGGGTTGCGGTGCAGATGCCGAGGCACTGGCCACAAAGGTCTTGCAGCAACCGGAGTTTACAGTCACCGTCCAGTTGAACCGGGGGCAGGGGCGTGCAGAATTGTTGACCACTGATTTTTCAGTGGACTATGTGAAGATCAACGCGGATTACCGTTCCTGAAAAGAAGGCATCGCCATATGGCTCCCGTACGCCTGCAAAAATTTCTATCCCAGTCCGGCGTCTGTTCGCGCCGCAAGGGGGAAACGTATATCCTGGACGGGCGCGTGCGCATCAACGGAAAGATTGTCACCGCCCTCGGGACCAAGATCGACCCCCTCAAAGACCGGGTGGAGGTGGACGGTCGACCCGTAGCCGTGAAAGATGAAAAAATTTACGTGGCCCTCAACAAGCCCAAGGGGTTTGTGACCAGCTGCAGCCATCCGGGAAAGCCGCTGGTGGTCGATCTGGTGGACCTTCCCCAGCGGATCTACCCCATCGGCCGGCTGGACAGAGATTCCACCGGACTGCTGCTGCTGACCAATGACGGGCGTTTGCACCACCATCTTTCCCATCCCTCATTCGACCATGAGAAGGAGTACGAGGTCACCGTGGAGCGTCCTATACCGGACGGGGTTCTGCAACGCATGGCCGAGGGCATTGTTTTGAAAGAGGGCATAACCCGGGCGGCCCGGGTGACCCGTTTGTCCGGACGCCGTTTCCGCATGGTGCTGAAAGAGGGCCGCAACCGCCAGATCCGGAGGATGGTGGCCAAAATGGGATATACTGTGACACGGCTCAAACGGGTTCGAATGGCCACCATCCGTCTGGGGGATCTGCCCCCCGGTGCCTGGCGGTTTTTAACCCCGGCGGAGAAGCGGAATCTGCTCAAAACGGTCAACGGGGCCTAGCCGGCTGCACTATGTATGGTTTAGGATAAAGGCCGTGCGCAGGGCCACGGACATGACCGGCACACGGATCACATCATATCCCAGGTCCATGTAACCGGTCTCAATGAGGGACTCGATGCGTGCCGCCAACTGTTGGGTCTCGGCACGCACGGCATCCTTTTCAAAAGGCAGTTGTTCAAAGAGAAATACCCTGCGGTAGCGCACGGTTCGGCTCAAGCGGATCGGTTCCCGTGGATCGAGTCCTTCGAGTCGATAGTACCCGATGCTGTCCGGCAGTGCGCGGTCCAGGTAGATTTTCCGGCGATGCGGCAACCCCTGTTCAATGGCCAGTTTGACCATCAACAGGTGGTGCTCGAATGCCAGTGGGTCGGCCTTGAGGGTGTCCAGGGTTGCCCCCTGCCGCAGTTGGGCATCGATATAGGCCCGCGCTGCTTCAGGTATGACCCAGTGCCCCAGTTTGCCCAGGGATTCGATGACCGATGTCTTTCCTGAGCACGGGGCACCGGTGATGACATGCCAGTTGGTCTCCGTGGGCTGCTGTGGCGATGTATTGCGATCGGGCATTGTCCGGGTCCATTGCCGGTTGGAGTTATTTCACGGGTTTTTACTCTCGAAGGCTATCGTAAACCAAATGCGCTATCAAGGCCCGATTTACCGGCCGCCCAGCGAGGCGGACTCCCTGCTGATCCAAGCCACTGTGGGCTGCCCGCACAATAAGTGCACTTTCTGCATGGTCTACAAATCCGGCCCGCGGTTTGCCATTCGACCGGTCAAGGAGATCGTGGCGGATATGCGGGAGGCACGCCGGCAATTCGGCCAAACGGTTCGTACCCTCTTTCTTCCCGCCGGCAACACCATAGCCATGCCCACCCGCCAGCTGGCCGAAGTGTGTCGGACTGCGCGCAGGCTGTTCCCGGCCCTTGAGCGGATTACGGTTTACGGTTCGTCCCCGTATATCCATCAAAAGGGATTGCAGGGGCTTCAGGAGCTGGCGCGTGCCGGGCTGAGCCGCATACATGTGGGGCTGGAGTCCGGTGACGACGGTATTCTCAAGGCATTGTGCAAAGGCACCCACAGCCGGGAGCAAATAGAAGCCGGGCAGTGGGTCAAGGCCGCCGGGATTGAATTGAGCCTGTATGTGATCCTGGGCATTGGCGGCCGGGAGCGTTCCCAGGAGCACGTTCGCCAGACCGTAAAGGTGCTCAATGCCATCGATCCCCATTTTATCCGGCTGCGGACCTTCGTGCCCAAGGTCAATACACCATTGCTGGAAGATGTCCAGTCCGGACGGTTTCAAATGCTGGGTCCGATTGGCGTGATCCGGGAAGCCGCAGAAATGATCCGTCATTTGAAGGTCTCTTCTCAACTCACCAGCGATCACTACACCAACTATATCGACCTTCGTGGCCGGCTGCCTGAAGCACGTGAGCGTCTGCTGGCGCAAGCACAGCAGGCCCTTGGCCGGGACAGGGCTTCTTTTCGGCCCTTTTTCATTGGAAGCGCTTAATTCGACGGGCAGCCAATACCCCCTTGTTTCCAGCTGTTTTTCGATATATACACCAAAAAAGCGGCTGAATCCGTGGTGTACGGACCCAGCCCGTTAAACGGCTGAGTGGCTGTACTTTAGCGCATTCCAAAACGGTTTCATTGTCAGAAGAATCGTCCCCGGCACAATCCCCGGGGCCGGAGGCGAACCAGCGTTGCATCAACACCATTGAAAGGGGAGTATCCTGTGGTTACCTATGAATCGCTTAAATCCCGCCAAGATAAAATAGCCATTGTCGGATTGGGGTATGTGGGCCTGCCCCTGGCCGTTCATCTGGCCCACCATTTTGATGTGGTGGGATTCGACCTGAAAAAAGATCGGATTGACGAGCTGCGCAATGGCATAGACCGGACCCTGGAAGTCAGCGCTACTGAACTGGCCGGGGCTCGAATTGCCTATACCAGCGCGGCAGAGGATCTGGCGGATTGCCGGCTGGCCATCGTGGCCGTACCGACCCCCATCGATGAATACAATATTCCCGATCTCACCCCGCTGCGGGGTGCTGCCATTACGGTTGGTCGCCATATGCAAAAGGGCGCCTGCGTGGTTTTCGAATCCACGGTTTACCCTGGTGCCACCGAAGAGGTGTGCGTGCCCCTGATGGAAAAAGAGTCCGGATTGACTTTCGGCCGGGATTTCAGTGTGGGCTACTCCCCCGAACGCATCAACCCCGGCGATAAAGTGCACACCCTGGACTCTATCATCAAGATCGTTTCCGGATCAGACGATGCAACGGCCCGGATGCTGGTCCAGGTCTACGGTTCGGTGGTCAATGCCGGCATTCACCGGGCATCTTCCATCAAAGTGGCGGAAGCCGCCAAAGTCATTGAAAATACCCAGCGCGATCTAAATATTGCACTGATGAATGAACTCTCCATGATTTTCGATACCATGGGCATCAATACTCTGGAGGTGCTGGAAGCCGCAGGGACCAAGTGGAATTTCCTGCCTTTCCGCCCCGGACTGGTGGGCGGTCACTGTATCGGCGTGGACCCGTATTATCTGACCTTCAAGTCCGAGTCCCTGGGCTACCACCCGGAGATGATACTGGCGGGTCGGCGGATCAACGACGGCATGGGCAAATACATTGCCGAGCGGACGGTGAAACTGCTGATCCATCTCGGAAAGGCGGTCAAGGGCGCCCGGGTGGCTGTGCTGGGCCTCACCTTTAAAGAGGATGTTCCCGATCTTCGCAACACCCGGGTGGTGGATATTGTACGTGAATTGAAAGAATACGGGGTTGAAGTTCTGGTCAACGACCCGCTTGCGGATCCTGCCGAGGCGCAGCGGTATTACGGGTTGGAAATCCTTCCCATGGCCCGGTTGACGGGGGTGGATGCTGTGGTGGTGGCTGTCATGCACAAAGCCTACGGTGAGATGGGCATTGATGGTATTGCCGGATTATGCACCAATGGCGACCCCATTGTGGTGGACGTGAAAGGGGCGTTTGACAAAAATCACGCCACCCCAAAGAATATGCATTACTGGCAGCTGTAGCGCCTTCGGCCAATGCCCCGCTGAGAATATGGGCGATGCCCCCCCTGGATGCGGTTTTTGCTTTCATGCCATGGGGGGTATTCGGCTGTCATCTTGAGAGCCGGTTGCCTGAACCCCTACCATATCGATGGCCGCCGATTTTTCCCTAAATCCCATTGAATCAAAATATAATATCAATTCAAAGTATTGATGAGCCTGATGAAGATTGGCATGGCAGTTGCTGATGATTAGGTCGAATATTGATTCGATGTGATGACGACCCGTATCGCGGGGACGCCACAGTGAAGGGAACAATGGCCATGAAAGCAGAGAGCCCTAAGCGATTGCCGGCAGAATTGAATATTTCCTGCTACGCGTGTGAGGTGCAAAAGGCGGTCTATCTATGCAGATATGCGGTTGGCGAACTGGCCGTTCAGGTTTGTCTATGCCGGGATTGTATGAAATTGGATACGAATCATTTGCTAAAAAATACCATTGGGATCCAGGAGCACGCCAGCCAACTGGCTTCCGACTACCTGTCGGAATGATTGCATCGTCCTCTGAAAGGCGATGTCGAATGATCCGCCATTGCTGAGGTTTGATCATCCCGACCGGTCGGGCCGCTAATCAACCGGGTTGGGATCAATGAAACGAACACCCATGCCGTGGGGTCTGGCCCAGGCGACTTTGGCCCTGATGGTTAAAAACGTTTTTTTAAGTCCATAGGGGATCGTCAGCACCAACTCCTGTCCGGTACGGACCACGCTGCCGACGGGGGGTTCGATGAAAGCGCCTCCCACCGCCAAATCCCTGAGGTGTCCGCTGTAAGATCCATTCTGGTCATTGATCTGAATCATCCGGGAGCATTTTTTACGAAAGTTCAACCGTCTTTCACCAAAAGGCAAGCGGGGTGATTTCATCGCGTATTTCTTCCCCTTTCCGGGGACCTCCGTTACAGTGAACTGTTTTATTATTCTGCTGTCCGCTGTTTGTAATGGAATCACAGTCAGTTAGCTTCATTCATAGCAGATCCGGTCGTCAGAATCAAATCGGTAGGCCTATTTTTTTATCAGATCTGCTTGACGCGCGGAAAAGCAAAAATAAACGGCAGGGTTAGTATCGGTACAAAGGCCACGAGGTTCAGCACGGCACCAATGGAGTAAAGGTCGGCAAGTTTACCCACTATGGGCGACATGATGCCCCCCAGGCCAAAAGCCAATCCCATCATCAAACTGGCCACCATAGAGCGCCCCCTGGGTGCCAGGGTCTGGGCCATGGCAACGCCTAGCGGCAAGGTGCCCAGAACCGATCCGCCGGCAAGCACGGCACCTAAATAAACCCAATGGCCTTCCAGTCGTAAAAGAAGCAGCAACATCGGTGTCATAAGCAAGTGGAAGAAAATAAAAACCGGTTTAAATCCAATGCGATCGGACAAGTGACCGGCGATCAGGCCACTGACCGTTCCTGCAACGATAAAAGTAGCGAAAATGCCGCCAGCCGAGACCACAGAAAGACCTTTTTGTACATAAAACAGCGGCATAAAGGTCAAAAAGGATTGGCCAATGATAGACCGCAGAACCATCACCAGCCAGATGAAAAGCACAATTTTCCAGACATCTCCCAAGCTCTCTTTAATGGATCCGAAGAACCCAAGCCTACGCAGGCCCTCGCTTTGGGGTGCCGGCACTGCAATGAAAAGGTAAATGCCGACCAACAACCCAAATAGCATGGTAAAAGGAACAGCGCTAATCCCATAGCGCACCGCATACCAGGTAATGAACAACGGCCCTAGACCGAAAGCCAACGTCCCGCCGGTATTGAAAATCGACATGGCAAAACCGGCTTTGTTGCCGGAATAGACCGGTACCATTCCGGTAACCGAGGGGTGAAACATGGAAGAACCGATAGAGCCTAATGAAATGGCCAGCAAAAGGGACCAGAATCCCGGCGCCAGGCCCGACATGGGAATAAACACCACCGGAAGCAGCAGGCCGCAGAAAATAAAGCCCCGGGTTTGATATTTGTCGGCCAGATAACCCACCGACGGCTGCACAATAAAGGCCAGCAGCCGGTTGACCCCTGCAATAATGCCGATTTGAGTTAGAGACAGTCCCATCTTTTCCGTGAATAGGGGAAACAGTGGATTGATGAACGAACTGTAAAAGTCCCCGGTAAAATGCACCAGGGTTAACGCAAACAACACTTTGATATTAGCCTTGATATGGGCGTTCATAATTCAATCGCATTTAAAGATTTGGACCACCTGCAGTCAGAGCAGGGCCAAAACTATAAAGCACGCGCACATTTCCGTCAATTCAATCTTTGCCCGGCCTGGAGGTGGCCACCATTGTTGGACAACCGATAACCGGCAGACACCTCCTCTGCCGATGTCATGATCGAAGCCAATTCCTGATTTTTAATTGCTCTTACCTTGTGTGAAGCCACCGGATAAGTTGACAAGTATCCTTATTTGCGATAATAAGGGCCATCCTATCGTCAAGAAGACGATACTAAGATTTTCGCTGCACAAAATACAAATTATCAAAGCCACGAAGGTGCTGGACAGAATAACTCTGTCCCCATTTTCGTGGCTTTTTTTTTGCAAGGAGAAATTATCCCGATGGAAAGTACTTCCGCGATCAAATCCAATATCAAACATTACTGGGACTGGAGGAGCAGCAGCTACGGACTTGATGCGGACCGGTCCCTTCAGGTGGAAGATTTATGGCAAACGGTGATGAAAGAGCTTGCCGGCGACGGCCGGGGAAAGCAGGCGCTTGATATCGGAACGGGTACCGGCCAGTTCGCCTTTTACCTGGCCCGCCAGGGTTATAAAGTTACCGGCATTGATCTGTCTGAAAAGATGATTGAACTCGCCGGCGTTCACGCCGTTCAATCCGGTCTTGAGATTGACTTCAGAACCGGGGATGCAGAGCATTTGGATTTTGAGGACAACCATTTTGATCTAGTCGTTTCAAGGAATCTGTTGTGGACACTTGTTCATCCGGAAGAAGCAGTCCGGGAATGGCACCGGGTACTGAAACCAAAAGGGAAAATTATTCTTTCCGATGGGTTCTGGCAGAATGATACCTGGAAACGGCTGTCGGTTCTGGCGGCCAAGGTTTTGAAAAGCCTTTGTTCCTGCGCCTGGGGCCTGAACCTGCGTTTTTTCTCCCATTATTGCCGTTTTCAAAAACAGCTTCCCTTTTACGAGGGCATCCTTTCCAGGGATGCCCGGAATTTGATGGAAAGCCATTTTAAGGATATCCGGTTTTATGACACCGCTCGGCTTGGGTTCAATCCCTATGAAGATGACAAACAGTTTTTCATTGTCCATGCCACAAAATAAGGCCGAAGAGAGACAAAAGCCGGTTTGATTAAACAGGAATTCTGTTGTCCAGACCTTAAGAAACGGCATCCCTTACTGAGTCTGAGAAGATTTTGGAAAACAGGAAGGCTTTGCAGAGAGAAATAACAGAGCATTGGAACAACCGGGCCCGGACCTATCAATCCAATATGTTGAAGGATTTCATGACGCCTTTGACCTATGGGCGCTGGTGCACCCTCCTTGTCCCCTTTCTTGAACCGGCAAAGACGATGGACGTACTGGATGCTGGCTGCGGCACCGGCGTCCTTTCCCATATCGTGGCGAATCACGGGGGACACCGGATTGTAGCCAGTGATGTTTCGGAAAAAATGATCCAGGTTGCTCGGGAGAACCTGTCCCCATGGCCGGATCGGATAGAGTTTATCTGCCGGGATGTGACCGATCTTCCTTTACCCGACAAAAGCTTCGACCTTATCCTAAGCCGTAATGTGGTATGGACGCTTCCCTGCCCGGAAAGAGCCGTCAGGGAGTGGCAAAGGCTTCTGAAACCCGGGGGGAAACTGGTGATCATTGACGGCAACTGGTATCGGGGCTTTTACTCGTCTTTTATCGTCCGGGCCTGGATGAAATTCGTGCATTGCTACTACCGGTTACGTAACCGAAAGCTTTCCGGCCAGGAACTGGCCCATCATTATGCACAAAAGCTGCCCCACACCCATCTGCTCCGTCCGGATTGGGATATGGGCCTTTTGGCGGGGGCCGGGTTCCGGCAGATCCAGGTTTGCCGGAACCTTGACCGTATAGTGTATGCAGGATCCTTGAAACGGCTTGTATGTTCCTTTGCCAGGCCTTTCCTCATCCAGGGCGTCAAACAATGAAAATCGAACAGGGGCGATCCTGAATATGAATGTCTCATTTCCAAACTAAAGCCGTGGCCAATTAATTTTATCTGAGGAGATTATCTATGAAAAAAGTATGGTGCTTGTTCTGTATGACCCTGTTGTGCTGGATTCTATTCTGTCCGTCTGTTTTTGCCGCCGGTGACGCGCAGGTCCTGAGGGTCGTGGCTCCCTGGAAGGCTAAAGGGGTCAATATCGACAAATCCGGATTTATTTTCGCCCGGATGGGATGTGTTGAAATGCTGACCACCGCAGACCGGTCAGGCCATATTTCCGGTCTGCTGGCCGAATCCTGGAAAGTGGCGGAAGATGGTAGAACCTGGACGTTCATCCTGAAGTCCGGGATCACTTTCCATGACCAAACGCCTTTGACGGGTGAGGCAGCTGCCCGTTCCCTTAAGGTTGCCTTGAAAAACAAAAATGTATTGAGCAAGGCAAGGGTCGAAAGCATACGTGCGGTCGGCCCGCTGAGCCTGGAAATCGTCACATCCGAACCGTTTTCCGCTTTGCCGGCCTATCTTGGACATTACAGCAACGGCATCGTATCCCAGGCATCCTTTGACGAAAATAACCACATCAAGACCATTTACGGTACAGGACAGTTCAAACTGGCCTCTTTCGAGGGGGATTCTTTGTTCCGGTTTACCGCCTACCCGGATTACTGGGGAGAACCGTCAAAGATTTCCCATACCGAATACCATGCCGTTCCCAAGGGAGAAACCCGCGGTTTTATGATGAAAGCCGGACAGGCAGAGATGGCGTTTACCCTGTCTCCCATGGACGCCCAGCAACTGCAGAACAATAATGAGTTCACCGTGGACACCTTGAGTATACCGAGAACCCGCCTGATAATCCTGAACACAAGCCTGCCCTTTTTCTCGGACAAAACGGTGCGGCAGGCTGTCAGCCTCGCCATTGACCGCCGGGGAATCGCAACGGCACTGCTCCGGAATCCCCCATCCGCCGCAGAGCAGCTTTTGCCGCCAACGGCAGCCATGTGGCACGATCCGGACTTGGCGCCTCTGACCTACGATCCCCAAAAGGCTGCCGCGCTGTTGGCTCAGGCCGGGTGGAAACCCGGCAGCGACGGGATCCTCGTTAAAAACAAAGAACGGTTCAGTTTTGAAATCATCACCTACGCGGCAAGACCCATGCTGCCGCCGGTGGCCACGGCCGTTCAGGACCAACTCAAAAAAGTCGGAATTGAGATGAAAATTACCGTAGGAGAATCCTCCCTGATTCCGGAAAAACACAACGACGGAACCCTCCAGGCGGCCCTGGTGGCCAGAAATTTTGGCCAGATTCCGGACGCTGTGGGAACCATCTACGGGGATTACGGACCCAAACCGGGCGCATGGGGAGCCCTTGGATGGCAGTCCGATTCGCTCAATCGGGTTCTGGCAGAATACCTGGCAACCTTTGATCAAAACAAGGCCCAGGCCTTAAGAAACCAAACCCTTGAAATTTTACAGCAGGAACTTCCCGTGATTCCGGTCACCTGGTACGAACATATTGTCGCCTACAGCAACCGGTTGGAAGGCGTGCATATCGACCCGTACGAAATCAAATCCTATGTCAGGGGTATTCGTTGGAAAAAATAGCCCGATGCATTGCCCTGCGTTTTTTCCAGGGGCTTTTCGTGGCCTTTGGTGTTTCCACGCTGACCTTTGTTCTTTTAATGGCCATGCCGGGGGACCTGGCGGTGAAAGTGACCATGGCCCGCTACGGCGAGGATGGCCTGAGCAATGAACGGATCGAGATGGTCCGGACCGATTCCGGTCTGGACCGCTCTCCCTTGTGGCTTTACGGCAAATGGCTGGGGCACACCCTCTCCTTTAATTTGGGATATTCCATGATCTCCGGGAGGCCGGTGCGCGATGTGCTCCGCTTCCACATGGGGCTCTCCTTCAAGCTTGCTGCGGCGGCCATGCTCATCTCCCTGATCCTGGCCCTTCCCATGGGAATCATTTCCGGCCTCAGGCCCGGGTCCCGGATGGATCTGTCGGCATCCGCCTTCTCCAGTCTCATGGTCTCGATGCCCAGCTTTGTGGTGGGCGCCTTTTTCATCCTTTTGCTGGCCATCCGGTTCAGGGTCTTCCCTGCCGCCGGTTTTCAAGGATCGGCCCATCTGGTTCTTCCGGCCACAACCCTCGGGATTGGTCTTTGCGCCATATCCAGCCGGGTGATCCGGACCGCCGTGGTGGAGGTGAAAAATTCCTTTTACCTGCTTTTTGCCAGAATCAAGGGATTGTCCGGCATTCATCTGGCCTTAAACCACGGTATCCGGAACGCCTCGGTTCCGGTGATCACCTTTCTTGCCCTGCAGATGGCCCATGTACTGGACGGGGTCGTGGTCCTGGAAAATCTGTTCAACTGGCCCGGTATCGGTTTTTTGCTTCTGGAGTCCATACAAGGCCGGGATATTCCCATGATTCAGGCCGTGAGTCTTTTCATCGGCCTCTTTTATGTCGGGGCCAATCTCACAGCCGACCTGATCTGTGCATGGCTGGATCCCAGAGTGCTCAGCCAGAAGGGGGATATATGACCCTTCCAAGAAAGTGCGGGATTCTGATCATCACACTTGTTTTGGTCGCTGTCCTGGTGATCCCTATTCTCGTCCGGACAAGTCCTCTGGACCAAAATCTTTCTTTGACGCTCTCCCAACCGGGCCGGGACCATCTTCTGGGAACCGATCACCTGGGCCGCTCTGTTTTCAGCCGTCTGACCCACGGGGGACGGATCTCCCTTGCCATATCCATATCCTGTGCCGCCATTTCGCTGTTTATCGGATCCTTTCTCGGGATTCTGGCCGGTTTTCGGGAAGGGTTGACCGATTTGCTGATCATGCGTCTGGTGGATGCGGCCCTTGCATTTCCCGGAACACTTCTGGCGATTGTACTGGCCGGCACCCTGGGAGGATCCATGCTGACGCTGATGTTTGCCCTTTCCGCCACCATGTGGTGCGATTACTGCCGGCTTGTCCGGAACATGACCCGTTCGCTGAAACACCTGGAACATGTCCAGGCCGGCAAGCTGCTCGGGTTCAGGACACCTTTTCTGGTCAAAAAATACATTGTCCCGGAAATCCTGCCTCAAATTTTCACCCTTTCGACCCTGGGCGTGGGCAGAACGATTTTGAACATTGCGGGACTGGGTTTTTTGGGCATTGGCCTTCAGCCCCCTCTTCCAGAATGGGGTTCCATGGTGAACCAGGGGATCGGATTTTTGTCCGAAGCTCCCTGGCTAGTGGCGGCCCCAGGCGCCATGATATTTCTTACTGTATTCGGTTTTCAGCTCTTGGCCGGTCAATGGTCCGATAATAAGGGAATCTAATGCTGGAAATAAAAAACCTTCACATTTCCCTGGTAGAAAACAAGAACCATCAGCGGCCCATGGTTCGCCAGGTCAGCCTGCAAGTTTCCCCCCATCGCCCCTTTACATTGATCGGAGAAACCGGATGCGGCAAATCCCTGATTGCCCATGCCATTTTTAATCTGCTTCCCCCGGAAATGAAAATTTCAGGCTGTCTGCGCTACTTGGGTCGAAATCTCTTGAACTGTTCGGCCCGGGCCATTCAACACATGTGGGGACGGGAGGTTTTTCTTTTTCCCCAGGAACCGGGTACTGCCCTGAACCCCCTTTGCCGATCCCGGTTTCAGGTTTCTGAAATTTTCAAACGGGTCTGCGACACCCGCTTATCCCGGGCAACATCGCGGGACCTTTGGATAAAACTTTTTCACCAGGTGGGGCTCTCTGTCCGAGACGGGAAAAAATTTCCATGGCAGCTTTCCGGGGGCATGAACCAGCGTGTGCTGGCCGTAATGGCCATGGCGGAACCTGCGCGGCTGGTTGTCGCGGACGAGCCCACAAAAGGGCTGGACCCGGCCAAACGGCAGATCACCCTTGACCTGCTTCGGAAAATGTCGGACATGGGCAAAGGCCTTCTGGTAATCTCCCATGATCTGGAAGTCCCCCGGCAACTCGGCGGAGACTTGGCCGTGATGTACGCCGGCACCATCATGGAATCCGGTCCTGCGGACATTGTGCTGAATCAGCCCCGTCATCCGTACACCCGGGCACTTCTTAAAGCACTTCCTGAAAATGGCCTTCACCCCATTCCCCTGAAGATAAACGGCCATACTTTTCAGGGCGGATGCCTGTTTTCACCCAGGTGCAAAAGCACGCTTGACCAATGTTTTCATCTGAAGCCGCCGGAATATACAATGAAAAGTGGCTTGACCGTTTCTCTTAATAAAAACCTGGGAAAACCCCATGATCCCCAACCAAACCCATCTGAAAAACTACCCCATATCATCCGATGCCACCACGGTTGTGCGGGCTGAAAACTTAGGTTTCTGCTGGCCCGGCGGATGGTTCCGGTCTTCCACGCCACTATTCACGAATGTGAATCTTTCCGTCAGCCCGGGCGAAATGGTTGGCTTGAGCGGCCCCAGCGGTTCCGGGAAATCCACTCTGGGCAACATTCTTCTGGGGCTTCTGTGTCCTTCCCAAGGACAGGTTTACTGGAAAGATGATCCCATTTTCCAAGGAGAGGGGAAAAACCTTCCCCGGGAAAAAACAGTGCACCTTCTTCGGTGCAAGTATCAGAAAATATTTCAGGATCCCTTGGCTTCCTTCTGTCCCAAACAGACCCTGGGAGAAGCGCTTGGGGATGTTGTTTTTTACCACGGCCTGGGAAATATACCTTTGGACAGGCATCTGGAAAGACTGGGGTTGGATCCGGACATGCTGAACCGGTATCCCCATCAACTGTCCGGCGGAGAGCTGCAGCGAATGGCGCTGATCCGGGTAATGCTTCTCAAACCCTCTTTTATTGTGGCGGACGAGCCCACCTCCCGCCTTGATTTATCGGTACAGGCCCACATTATCCGGTTGATTGCCGGCTTTTCCCGTTCCGATGGATGCGCTGTGCTGCTCATATCCCACGACGCAGAACTGATTCAAGCTGTCTGTGACCGGTGTATTTATATTGATTCCCTTACATGTCGCGGATCAGCCCCCTGACTTTTCCCAACCTCAAAATCCGTTCCAATCGGCCGCTCAATCGCCTGGTATCTCGCTTAAAAATTACGCTGAGTAGTTACAGCTATTTTTGTAAAGAGAAGGGGTTCAGGAACTGGCGTTTCCACAAGCGCTTTTTGTCAATTTCGTCAAGCTGGGCCTCTTCGCATGTGAATCAGCATGCAATATTTACCCACATTAAGATGAAATCGGCGTCCAAAATTGACCCACCGTCCAACAACAATCTGTGCAATAGCAGGTATGTAGCAAGAGGGACGGCTAAAATTTGGATGCCTAAACTGGGTCAAAATTGAACGCCGATTGACAGTAAAATACGATTTGATTGGTAAAGTGGCCGAAAATACTCAATTAACCAGAAAAACCGTGACTGAAATTTTAAAAGGCATTGAAAAACCTGTATTCGCGCAGTTCAAAACCAACCCGGAAAATTTCATTTCGGAGGCAACACGCCTGATTCAGGAGCAAAAAGCTACGGTTATTATTGAGCACCTAAGCTATGATGCCGTTACCGAGACGCATGATATTGACATTTTCACCGAAGCTCAAAGTAAGCAAGATTTCAGCAAAGCCGGTGAACCGCTCAAGCGCCACGTTTACGATTACGTCATTACTGACTCGAAAACGGAACGGACCTTTGTCCAGGAACTCGACACCAGCTCTGAAGTAGTCGTTTATGCTAAGCTCCCTAAAGGCTTTTCAATCCCCACTCCTGTTGGAAACTACAATCCTGACTGGGCCATCTCATTCAAAGAGGGTTCCGTAAAGCATATCTACTTTGTAGCTGAAACCAAAGGCTCTATGTCCAGCATGGAACTCCGTGAGATTGAAAAGACAAAAATCGAATGTGCCCGTAAATTTTTTGATGAAATTAACCGAAAGATAAATCCGGACAACGTGAAATACGATGTAGTTAATAGTTTCAGCAAATTAATGGATATTGTAGGAGCCCGAGCCGCTTAACGTTATTCTTTCTAATATAGTAGAACCTTTTTATATGAAATCGGCAGTTTTTAATGCTGTATCAATTTCCCTGATAATCACTGGAGATATGCTGTATGTTTCAAGCTGGCGACCTTTAAGCCAAGCAATGACTTCATCAACTGATAATTCTGAACTCGGTATATGACCGGCAACTTCTACAGCAGCCGTTCGGGATAATCCCAAACTAATTAAAGCTATCATTGTTCTCTCGGCGACACCAGATTCCAGCATATCTTGAATTTCACCAACTTCAATAGCGAGGTCATCTCTTCCAATATCTGCAAACCAATGGGAAATACAATCTGAGTAGCATGACAGATATTTTGGTATTAGATATCTTGCATTATCGTTTATTAACTTGATAACAGTCCTGATTTCATTTGGTATCCTTATTGTTTTCTGAGTTTCTAGATATTTTATTCGCTCGGATATAATCCTTCCAAGTGGTAATCCCCTTATCCAATCAATTGTAATTTTAGCTTTAAGGTTTCGTTGAGCACCGTTCCCAAACTCTCCCCCAAGGTATTCATCAATCAGATGAAGGTTATTGCTTAAGACATGCATAGCGTCGGGCATATCTGGTGACATGGGCATATATTCTTCAGCTTGTTGAGGCGGTAAGGATTGAAGATAGTCAAAAAACTCTGAAATTAGTATTGGATTGATACCACGATGACGTTTAACTAATTCGGGTGGTGCTGTAATTTTACCTACTGTAGACTCGACGATATCTTGGATTTCTTTAATCTGTTCCTCTGTTCCCAAATGAGCCCAACCTATGGATGATATATTTCGCCCATCTAAATGCGCCCCTATCAATTCACCTAAAATTTGTTCAAAATAGCGCTTTTCACGGGATGCACCAGCAGGATCTTCTGATCTTGAAAAGTTTCTAAATTCTTTTATGTTATCGAATAGTTTTGATCCAGAATGAGTTACTTTTCGTGCATGTCTACTGTATGGAGCCCCATTAGGCCACTGATTTTCATTCATCACATCAATACAGAATATATTTCCTGCAAACTCTCTACCCCATCGCCCTGCTCTACCAGCTAAATTCCAAAATTCATGCTCAGTCATAGGCCTGCCACGACCCTGCCTAGGCCCCCATACAAATAGGTTTCTACACGGTAAGTTTACGCCTTCTAATAGTGTGGATGTACAGACAAGGAAGGATAATTTCCCTTCATCAAAAAGCCGTTCTTGTTCTCTACGACAGATTTCGGGCATGTCACCGTAGTGGATTCCAATGCCATAAGGTAATGTCTTGCCTAACGGATAGAGTGAGTGAACAGAATCCTTAACTAATTTCACAAGGTCGGCAACCTCTGCGTCAACCATCTCAGGATTTAAACTCGATTCCAGATGGCCGCTTATCAACAGTGCAACATTCTCCGCTTCTGCAGGGCCATTAGTGAATACAATATTTCCTCCATGATCGCCGCCCAATTGATAAGCCAGAGCTGCTAGCCGCTTTTTCTTTCCAGTGGGTCTTCCCTCCAACTGAATTTCACCTAAGTCACCAATTTTTTGCTCTTTAATAAGCGAAATATTCCACCTTGCAGGCCGACGTGGAATTGGAGTTACCCAGATTAAGTTTTGCAATACGGTTGGCCTTGAATCTGTAATTATGCAGGAATCCTGAACAGTATCCAGTGATACTTCTCTAGGAAGAAGCACATCTGCGTTTTCGGCATGTGGCGCAGCTAACACAACACGGCAATCTCCAGAGCGAGCGAGTACGTCGTCAATTACTCTTTGAAGAATGACACCTCTTGGTCCTTCACCAAGCTTGTGCGCTTCATCTATTATTATTGTTTTCATAGAAATACTTGAATTGACGGACAGAAGCCTTTCAACTCTTTCTTGGGTCATCACTAAAATCGTTTGTCGTGCTTGGCTCTCTTGAAAAAGTGATGGTAGGGTAACAATTCGTGGCCGAATGCCATGATCTAACAACATTTTTGATATATTCCGACTTATTTGACCAATTAGGGCTCTTGAAGGAACGACATACGCATAAATAGCATTTGGTTCGCTTGAAAGTAGCGATTGTGCCAACCAGCGAATTAGGATAAACGATTTCCCTGCTGAGGTCGGTGCAGATAGAGCAGCGTCCATCTCGCGCCCAAGAGCGTCCCAAATGCGTTCTTGAAAATGAGTTACTGGTAATACCGACCCCTCAAAATCATCAAAAATAAAATGTTGGAACCTTCTTTGATATAGTCTTATCAGAGTTGGTAACCTTGAAGGACCAGCAAGGGGTTTAACAATACCTCGATCTTGAGCAAGCTTAACAGTTGGAGTGTTAGAACAGCTTTCCAGAATAAAAATAGCGGCTTGACGTGCCATTTCCGGCTCCGTGCTTGCAGTTAACAATGCAGAGATGGAGGCAATCAATGCTAGTTCTACATGCTCATCCAAATCACTTTGGGAAAAAACTGAAGCCCAAGATAAGAGTTTTTGCCAGTCAGGTTCATCATCGGTAGTTTCATTTCCTCCGCCCATCAATATTTCACGTGCTAATCTAATGTGTGAACCTTGGAAAGCCTTCAATACAGGTTCTTGCTCAGAAAGATGATTAGCGATTTTAGTTGCTGTCTTAGTCATTTTTTAAACCAAGCTCCATTAGCAGTGAATCGCGAAATGATTGAATATTTGGGAAGGGTACAAGGAACAAATCTATGTGGAAGTTATCTATTTCTCTTTTAGTAGCGTTCTTTTCTAACACGGAAATTAGTCTCTTAGACTCTTTTGTTACCTGTTCAGGTAACGGTTCATCATTAGTAACTACAGGATAATCTTCAAGCTCATGGCCTGAAAGTAAGACAGCACATATTTCCGGCGAAAAGAAACGACAATCCATCGGATCTAAAAAACCTTTAAGTGCATCATCAAGATCCTCATCACCAAGATCAACTTGAGTGTTCAGCAAATAATAATCTCTTCGTGCGCTATCTAAAAAACCTTCATCCTTCAACATATCTGCAATTGAATTAGTGGCTTCCTTAAGAGACCCTGTAGGACTTTTATGCAATTTAGACTCTCCAAAGTGAAGTCTTAGGCTTGGAGGTTTACCTTTGCAACTAACGTAAACCCCATCTAATCCATGATAGTGCATTTTTGAAGATGTTTTGATAGCCATTTTAGATAAGGCTTGAGGATATCCCAATATGGATTCAGTAAGAATGAATAATAGAAGTTCGCCTCCTTCGCCAGTATTAGAGATGTCGGTAAACATTTTTTGCGCTTCAAGGTGAAGAGCACCTATCCGCGAAGTGGACCCAGTTGCATTAAAATGTTCGAATGCCTGAGTGATTTGCTTTCTTGGAAAGCAATAATCAAGAATTTTAGCACAAAGACAACGAACTAATTGTCCAACCTGAGGCCTTCCGTTTCCATCTGCCTTCAATACATGCAGACGTATGCTCCGATTGTCGTCATTGGCTAAAATTACCGCTCTAAAAAGATTATTAAGAGATACTCCTTCATCCCGTATGCACATCTCCAATCTATTCCCAAAATCAGCTAAATCCAGGGTGCTAACTGGGAGTGTCTCTGTTTCATCAACAGTTTGTGCCATTTTTTGGTTTTAATCCTCCTAAATATTCCATCAACCTAAACCATATCATATTGATAATACATGCAGGTTATAATTGATTATTATCTCAAAAGGATTTTGAAACAATATATTCCGTTAATAGGAATACAAGCACTATGACTTATAAAATGGATCTGAAACTTAAAACGAAAATAGAATTTCTGGGACAAATCTCAAAAATAGTTAACATGCTGAAATTATAATCTCAATAGATTTTACTTAAATATCAATCATGAAGCTGGGATTCCAATTCTTCAACTTATAGCTTTGACAGTATTCCAACGCTAAGTTTTTTTGTTTCCCATAGACTATAAACCTTGAAGAGTTGTTTAAAGGACCCGACAGTGAGAATTGTCTGTTTTTACGCCTATTCAGAGGTCATTACTGGATAAAAAAAGCGGTCCTCTTGGCGCAAAAAAACGCCCTCAATACCTGCTTTCAGGTTTGCTGGTTTGCGGCCAGTGTTCCGGTGGCTATTCCAAGATCAATACTGACAGGTATGGATGTTCAACCTCCAGGAATAAGGGGACGTGCGTTTGCTCAAACAAGATCACCATCAGGGGTGATGTCCTGGAAGATGCCGTATTATCGGCGTTAGAGACTCATCTTATGCGTGACGAGCTGGTTCAGGTGTTTTGTGAGGAATACCAGAAAAGCCTGAACCAGCTCAGGTCTGATCAAAGGACCACCATTTCAAAACAAAAAGCCGAGCTGGCGCGGCTGGACAAGGAAAAAGCCAACATCATCCAGGCCATCAAGGACGGTGTGCCTGCAGAGCTTATCAAAGATGAACTAGAAGCGATTTCCGGGAGACAGGAGGAGCTGAAAGCAAGAATTGAAGCCGAAAGTCATGAGGTCCGCCCTTTGATCCATCCGGCTATGGCCCTTCGTTACCGGAAGGCTGTCACGGACTTGAAAAAATCTTTAAAAGGCGGACAAGGGGCGCAGGCAAAGGAGTATGTCAGGGGTTTAATCGAAAAAATCGTATTAACCCCGAAGGACGGTCACAAGGAACTCTCAATCGATCTTTACGGCGATTTAGCCGGAATTTTGAACATTGCCACGGACGGTAAAATCATGACTAAAACAGGCGTGCAAAGAAAAAGGCCCGAAAAGGTTGCCGTCAATGACAACATGCTTTTCGAGCCGTCTCTTCAGTTGGTAGCGGGGACAGGATTCGAACCTGTGACCTTCGGGTTATGAGCCCGACGAGCTACCAGACTGCTCCACCCCGCATCAGAATCACGTCTTATAGCCTTAAATTCGAAACCAGTCAAGGCGTTTTTAATGCTGCCGTCCGGCCATCTCGACGATCTTTTTTTCCAGGGCGCGTTTTTGCGAGGGGCGCCACGGGCCATGAACGGATTGAATGCGAATCTGCTTCCGGCGACTGGCTTGGCCGGCGTCGATGGACAGGGCGGATTTGGGCAGACCCAAAGCCTTGGCGAGCAATTGGATGCACTGTTTGTTGGCCGCGCCGCCCACCGGGGGTGCGGTCAGCTTTATTTTTATCGCATCGAGATGGGTGCCGACGATGGCCGTTTTTGAGGAGCGCGGCAGGACGTAAACGCTGAACGTAATGGCTTGTTCGGTGGTGTTGATGGCAATCATGGCGCTTGGATCGTTCGGCTGAGAATCAGATCGCGTATAAATTTGGGCGGACGGATGACCCGACCGTCTTTATTGACAAATGCATGGCGCGTGAAGCCAGTGGCATGCAAAACCTGCCCGTCGCTTCCCATGACACGGTAATCGATTTTCATGCCGCCCTTGATTTCGCTGTCCAGGGTGGCTTCGATGGTCAGGAGCGCATCGTACCTGGCGGGTGAATGGTATTTGCAATAGGCTTCGGCAACGGGCAGAAAAATCCCCCGAGATTCGATTTCACTATATGGCAGCCCCCAGCGGCGCAGCAGTTCTGTCCGGCCGATTTCGAACCACCGCAGATAATTGGCGTAATAGGCAACCCCCATGTTGTCGGTGTCGCCGTAAATCACACGGTAGGTGGTTTGGTGGGAAAGCATTGGTCCAGTCCTGATTCAAAGGGCCATGGCCGCTATGCGGCCTGTTGTTACAGCAGGGGGGCCATTTTTTCTTTGAGTTGATCGTATTCTGTGGCCACCGGAAATTGCGGGTATTCGGCGACGATATTTTCAGGGGGGCGGAAAAGAAATCCGTGCCGGGCAGTTTTCAGCATGGTGATATCATTGTAGGAATCCCCCATGGCGATGACCTCGTAGTTCAGGCCCTGCATGGCCGCCACGACGTGCCGTTTGCCGTCCTTCTGGCGCAGGTTGTAACCTGAAATGGCCCCGGCGCTGTCAATGGTCAGGGAATTGCAAAAAAGGGTGGGCCAACCCAGCTTGGCCATGAGGGGTTTGGCAAACTCGTTGAAAGTGTCCGACACGATAATAACCTGGGTGCGGGAACGCAGCCAGTCGAGAAATTCCAGGGCGCCGGCCATGGGCTCCATGGTGGCGATGACGTCGGTGATATCTTTCAGCTTGAGTTGGCTCCGGTCCAGGACATTCAGCCGCTTGCGCATCAATACGTCGTAATCGGAGATGTCCCGGGTCGTCAGTTTGAGTTCCTCGATACCGGTTTTCAGGGCCACGTTAATCCATATTTCAGGGACCAGTACGCCCTCAAGATCCGTACATACTATTTTCATGCAGCTTTCCTCCCACTTCCATGCATCGGCAGTTCTCGGCGCAAGCATCCAATCAAATCCAAATACAAAGCGCAAATAACAAGCGATGTCCGACGTTTGCTTATATTTTGGGTCAGGCCCCCAACCACTTTTGCGTTTTGGATTTTGGGATACGATATCGGCTGGCCCAGGACCAATGTCGCAAAACTCAAGGGCCTTTCACCTTTACCGGAATTGCTGTCTATAAAATGCTTTTAACATCTATTCTGCATCGCCATCCTGTTCAATGCGTATCAGGGCCGGCGGTGCGCCGACCACATCGAGGGTTGAAATCTCCCGCAGCGCTTTGCGGACATCCGCCTCCCGGGCATGGTGTGTGAGCATGACAATGGTGACGCCGCCATTGGTCTTGCGGCCTTTCTGGTGAACGGTTTTGATGCTGATGCCGAATTTTCCCAGTATGCCGGCAATGGCGGACAAGACACCCGGCTGATCCAGAACGGCAAAGCGAAAATAGTAGTGTGCCACGATATCGGTTACCGGCATGACCGGGATGGTTCTGATCTGGTCGGGTAAATAGGCGGTCATGGGGATGCGCCCCGGACTATTGTACCTCAAATTTCGGGCCAGGTCGACGATATCGCTCAGCACGGCGCTGGCGGTGGGCATCTTACCCGCCCCATAACCCGACAGAAAAAGATCGCCCACAGCGTCGCCGCTGACGGTAATGGCATTCAAGGAGCCCGACACGTTTGAAAGGATGTTGTCGACCGGAATCATGGCCGGATGCACCCGTGCTTCCACCGTGTCGTGCCTGAACTTGCTGATTGCCAGTAATTTGATGCGGTAGCCGAATTCCCTGGCATACTGAATATCCATCGGGGTGATGTTGGATATGCCTTCGATATAAATATCATCGTAATTGATATGCATGCCATAGGCCAGTGCGGTCAGAATGGCCAGTTTGTGGGCAGTATCGAATCCGCCCACATCCAGGGTTGGATCGGCTTCTGCATACCCGCTGGCCTGGGCCTGGGCCAGGGCCTCGTCAAACGGGATGCCGGTTTCCGTGATCTGTGTGAGAATATAGTTGCAGGTTCCGTTCAGAATGCCGGTCATGGCGTGAATGTCGTTGGCTACCAGGGATTCGCGCAGTGACTTGATAATGGGCATACAGCCCCCGACGCTGGCTTCATAGGCCAGATCCACCCCTTTTTCATGGGCCAGTTCAAAAAGCGCATTGCCGTGTGCGGCCAGCAGGGCTTTGTTGGCCGTGACGACATGCTTGCCATTGTTGATGGCCTCCACAATCAGTTGGCGTGCCAGATTTTCTCCGCCGATCATTTCGATGACGATATCGATATCCGGATCTTTAACGATCTGCCAAGCGTCTTCAATAAACACATTTGGCGCAAAAGTAATACCGCGATCCGTTTCCCGGTCCAGATCGGCAACGGTTTTAAGTGTCAGTGGGAAGCCCACACGCTTTTCAAGCAGCGGTTGTTTTTCAATCAGTAGGCGGGCGACGCCGGTTCCGACGGTGCCGCATCCCATCAGGCCCAGTTGCACTGGTTTCATTCCATGCTCCTTTTTACAAATACCGCTCGGGTGGTCGGGGTGCGATCAGTTGGGAATCTGTCATCATATAGGTGGCCGGCCAAAGTCAATAAAAAAGGCGCTTCATGTGTTGTTTCCGACCTTATGAAGTGCCGTTTACAACCGGCGGGCAACTTACAGCACCTTGCGGATGCCCCGTACTGCCTGGTTGGTGCGCATGTTGTTTTCAATCAGTGCGAAACGCACAAACTCATCTCCGTATTCGCCGAATCCAAGCCCGGGAGATACCGCCACCTGGGCTTCTTTGATCAAAAATGTGGAAAATTCAACGGAACCCATGTGGCGATAGGGCTCCGGGATTCTGGCCCACACAAACATGGTCCCTTTGGGACTTTCCACCTGCCAGCCGGCGCGATTGAGTCCGGTAATCAGCGTATCCCGTCTGGACTGGTAGGTTTCCCTGATTTGTGCGACGCAATCCTGCGGGCCGTTCAGTGCAATGATGGCTGAAATCTGGATGGGTTGAAAAATACCATAATCCAGATAACTTTTGATGCGGCGCAAGGCAAAGATGGTTTCCGGATTGCCGACGCAAAAGCCCACCCGCCAACCGGCCATGCTGTAACTTTTAGACATTGAGAAAAACTCCACGCCAACATCCTTGGCGCCCTTGGCCTGGAGAAAGCTCGGGGCTTTGTAGTCGTCGAAGACCAGGTCGGCATAGGCAAAGTCGTGGATGACCATAATTTTGTGCTCACGGGCAAAGTCGACGATTTTCTGGAAGAATTCGAGGTCAACGACCTCTGTGGTGGGGTTGTGCGGAAAGCTGAGGATCAGCAGTTTTGGCCGCGGCCAGGATTGTCTGGTCGCCTGGATCAGGTTTTCAAAAAAATCCTGTCCCGGTCCTAACGGAACGCCGCGCACATCCCCGCCGGCGATAATGGCCGAATAAGGGTGGATGGGATAGGTGGGGTTGGGTGTCATCACTACGTCTCCAGGTCGAATGGCAACCAGCACCAGGTGAGACATGCCTTCCTTGACGCCGATGGTCACAATGGCCTCATTATCGGGATCGATTTCCACATCAAAGCGTCTTTTGTACCATCCCGAGATGGCGTGACGCAGTTTGGTAATGCCCATGGATGCCGAGTAACGATGGTTCTGGGGTTTTTGGGCGGCTTCAATCATTTTTTCAACGATATGTTCCGGTGTGCCGATATCCGGATTGCCCATGCCCAGGTCAATGATATCCTGTCCGGCACGGCGGGCCTCCATTTTAATGGCGTTCACCTGGGCAAACACATAGGGGGGGAGGCGGTCCAAACGGGCAAATTCGCTCATAATGATCCTCTTTACAAGTATGGGTGTTTAGTTGACAATGGACATGCCTGCCAAACGTATATAAGGATATAAAAAAAGTCAAAATGTTGTTTGGCGGTATCAATCCGTTTTGTTTTGACTTTTTTGGGGGGGCAGTTTATGGGTGAACGGAAGGAACGATTATTTTCAGGAGTACCTATGGATAAACCATTGACCTACGCCGATGCCGGCGTTGATATTGATAAGGCGGACCGCCTGGTCCATTCCATTAAAGATATCGCCAAAAAGACGCGGGTTCCCGGGGTGATGGGTGAAATCGGGGGATTTGGCGGGCTTTTTTCCCTCAATGTGGCCAGCATGGAGCAGCCGGTGCTGGTGAGTTCCACCGATGGTGTGGGCACGAAGCTTAAAATTGCTTTTCTCATGGACAAGCACGATACGGTGGGTATCGATCTTGTGGCCATGTGCGTCAACGATATTATTGTGCAGGGTGCCAAGCCGCTATTTTTCCTGGATTATCTGGCAACTGGAAAAATAGACAGCACAACCATCAAAAAAATTGTCGAAGGAGTGGGGCACGGCTGCCAGGAGGCCCGCTGTGCGCTTATCGGTGGAGAAACTGCGGAAATGCCGGGATTTTATCCCGACAATGAATATGACCTGGCCGGCTTTGCCGTGGGCATTGTGGATAACGGCAAAATTGTTGACGGCTCGGAAATCCGGGTGGGGCACCAGATCATCGGCGTTGCCTCTAGTGGATTGCACAGCAATGGATTCTCCCTGGTTCGCAAGATCTGTTTCGATCGGCTTAAGCTCAAGATCGATAGCCATATCCCCGAGCTCGGACAGTTGCTGGGCGAAGAACTGCTCAAACCGACACGTATCTACTCGGAAACCGTTCAGTCCTTGATTCGCGGTTTGCCCATACGCGGGCTGGCGCATATCACAGGCGGCGGTATCGGCGATAATACTTTGCGGATCATTCCCCAGGCCTGTGGGATCGAATTCAGGCGCGACAGCTGGGATGTGCCGCCTATTTTTACTTTTCTGCAGAAAGCGGGCGATGTTCAGGAGCCGGAGATGCTGCGGGTATTCAACAACGGCATCGGGCTGGTGGCCGTCGTTCCTGAAAATGCCGCTCAGGACGTGCTTGCCAGGCTTAGTGCCATGGACGAAAAAGCTTACGTCATCGGCGAAATCGTTGAGCGCCGGCCCGATGATGCGGACCGTGTAAAATGGGTATAGGAACCTCGCTGGCAAATGCGTATCCTTAAAACGCTATCCGGCTGTTTTCAGCGTTTGATCGCCTGGATTGCCAAGGGCGCCCAGAAACAGCCGCCTTGTAAAACATGAGCTGTGTCGCGGGCGGGCACCGGTTCGGTGCGGCGCAAATCCAATGGTTCGGGCGGTACAGATCAACACTGACGGCCGACAGCAGACAGAGAATCCTGCTGCCGGCCTTTTTGCGGGAAATGGATCGAAAAAATCCATGAACATTCTGGGTATAGAGTCCAGCTGCGATGAAACCGCCGCAGCGGTCGTGGCGGACGGCGGGCAGGTGCTGTCTTCGGTGGTGGCCAGCCAGGTCGATGTTCATCATGCTTATGGCGGCGTTGTCCCGGAGTTGGCGTCACGCAAACATATCGAAGCCATTTCAATTGTCGTTAAGGAAGCTATTTCAGCGGCCGGGTGCGACCCACTGCAAATTGACGCCGTCTCCGCCACCCAGGGCCCCGGCCTGGTGGGGGCGCTGCTGGTGGGATTTTCTTTTGCCAAGGCTTTCGCCTATGGTCGGGGCGTGCCCTTTCTGGGTATTGATCACCTGGAGGGGCACTTGTATTCGGTGCTGCTTTCCCATCCAGCCATTCAATTTCCCTATGTTGCCCTGTTGGCATCCGGCGGGCATACCGGAATTTATCTCGTTACCAGTTGGAGCACCTATCAATTGCTCGGGCAAACCCGGGATGATGCGGTCGGCGAGGCCTATGACAAGGTGGCCAAAATGCTGGGGCTGGGGTATCCCGGCGGAGAGGTGATCGACCGTCTGGCCTGCCGGGCAGATCCCGGAAAAATCGTATTCAAGCGTCCCTACCTGGATAAAACCCGTTTCGATTTCAGTTTCAGCGGGATCAAGACGGCGGTTTTACGGCATATCCAAAACCAGCCCGGGGGGCCCTGCGAAACTGTGCGGGCCGAAATTGCGGCCGGCTTTCAGGCGGCTGTTGTGGATGTGCTGGTTCACAAGCTCTTGTTTGCGGCCGAGACACACCATTGCACGCGCGTGGCGGTGGTGGGGGGCGTAGCCGCCAACCAGGGGCTGAGGCAACAACTAAAAGCAAAAGCCCAAAAAAAAGGGATCTCCGTCAGTATGCCTGATTTGTCCCTGTGCGGCGACAATGCCGCCATGATCGCCGCCGTTGCCCACCACCATCTTCGCGCCGGCAGAACAACGCCGTTGGACGCCGACGTGTATTCCCGTCATCGGGTACAACAGGCCGTTTGACCAGGCATAGCCTCTATCGGCCGCACTCACGCCTCATAACTATTGAACCTGCCAAGGGTCTGCTTTGCCTTAAAAATACGGCGTAGTGACGCTTCCATTCGACCGGCCGATACAGAATCCTGTTCACAGCGGGCCCGGATCAAATCGAAAACGGCGTCGATTTTGGCACTTTCATGGCAGACCAGTATGATATCAATGCAAGCGTTCAGGCACTGCTGCACAATATCCGCTGTGTCATAGTGTTTGGCGATGGCGCCCATATCGATATCGTCCGTTAACACCAGGCCGTCAAAGCCCATTTGATTGCGCAGCAGGTCGTGGGCGATGCTTTCCGACAGGCTGGCGGGCCACCGGGGATCGATGGCGCGATAGCGGATATGGGACAACATGATTCCGGACACCTGTTTCTGGATAGCCGCAGCGAATGGCAGTAAATCGTGGGCCATCAAAGTGCTGCTGTCGGTATCCAGATCGGGCAGGTCCATATGTGAGTCAAGCACTGTCCGGCCAATCCCGGGGAAATGTTTGGCCACTGCCAGAATGCCGTTGTTTTGCATCTGGTCGATAATGGTGCAGCCCATTTTCGATACCTGATCGGGGTCCTTGCCAAAGGATCGTTGCGCCATCACGCTTTCGCCCGCGGCCGGCAGCACGTCGAGCACCGGCGCCATATCCATGTTGATGCCGGAACGGCCCAGTTCACTGGCGGTGATGCGCGCGAAGCGGGAGGCGTCTTCCACGGTCCGGATGTGCGGCGCCCCGTCGAACTGGGTAAACGGCGGTTTCAGTCTGGCGACTTGTCCGCCCTCCTGGTCGATGCCGATAAACAGGGGGGGCTGGCCGCACTGTCGGGCATATGCCTGGGCGGATCGGCAAAGCTCGGAAATTTGTTCGGGGGATTCCAGGTTCCTTGAAAAAAGGATCAGACCGCCTATTTTGAGACGTCCAATACAATACCGGAGCCTGTTGTCGAGCCGGGTGCCGTTGAATCCGATCATCAACCTCTGGCCGGCCCGCTGGGCGGGGGTGAACCCTTCCAGTTGCATGTTGCCTCCTTATTTTTAATGAAATATTGGGGACGTAAATAGTGGGGACGTATATCAGGTTATAAGTTAATCAAAGATTAACTTATAACCTGATATACGTCCCCAAAGGCAAGGCCCGTCCCCAAAAGGCCAAAAGGCGCTATCCGTTGGGTTGTCGCTTACCCGGCATGCCAAAATTACATCGCCGTTGTGCCGGAGGTGCCCGGCGTTCCGGTGCGCACCGGGATTGCGGCTTTTGCCGGAAAAAATAATGGCCAGTTTAATATACCCGGCATAATACATCAACTCATCAATCAAAATCTGAGGACGAATAAACCCCTGCCGTGTGCCGGCTTTGCGGACATTGTTTTTCAGGGCCGCAGAAATCGTCCAATAAGAGAATTCTAAAGTGGGTTCGATTGATTCCCGATTTCCGGCCGCATGTATTACGATGCCGGCCGTCGCCGGCGCCTCAACTGGTATTTGCGTACAGCGGCATTGTGTTCTTCAATGGTGGTGGAAAACTGATGGGTCCGATCCTTTTTGGAGACAAAAAACAGGAAATCGGTTTCTGCCGGATAGAGGGCGGCTTCGATGGATTCACTGCCCGGGCTGGCTATGGGTCCTGGCGGCAGTCCCCGAATTGTATAGGTATTGTAGGGCGTTGGTGTTCTCAGGTGCTTGCTGGTAATGTTGCCGTCAAAGGCTTCAATGCCGTAGATGACCGTCGGGTCACTTTCCAGACGCATGCCTTTTTTCAATCGGTTGTGAAATACTGAAGCAATGAGAGGGCGTTCAGACGCCTCGCCGGTCTCTTTTTCAATGATAGAGGCCAGGGTGACAACCTCATGAATCGTCATGCCGAGGTCTTTGGCGCGCTGTCGCCAAGCCGGGTGGAATTTCTGCCAGAAGCGTTCGACCATCTTTGTAGCAATCGTTCGGGCACTCGCGCCCCGGGGGAAGAAATAGGTGTCCGGAAAGAGATAGCCTTCAAGGCTTGGGGCTTGAATCCCAAGAAGGTGCGATACTTCAGGGCTTTCTGCAAAATCAGCAAATTCTGTCCGATTTCCAATACCTTGGTTCTGGACCTCTTCGGCAATCTGCTGCAGATTATAGCCTTCCGGAATGGTCAGCCGGTACAAGAAAGTTTTCCCGCCCACAAGTGCATCCAGGATCCGGACAGGCGTCATGGTCGGGGCCAGTTGGTATTCCCCCGCTTTCAAGGATTTATCCGCACCTTTTAAGCGGGCCAGTAGCTTGAATCGGAATTTTCCCTGTATCAATCCCATTGATCGTAACCGCCCGGCAATGCTGTCGAATGTTTCTCCGGATTCAACGGAGAAGATCAATGGCGTATCATCGCTGCCTGTAGAAAGATGTGCATAGTCGTTCAAGGCCTTGGCCTGCCAGGCAATGACGCCGCATGTACTCAGAAGAAATGCCGCTATGATCCATCGAAATGTTTTCAATGGGATGGGTACCTTATCCTCGATCTCTTTACTGTCATCTCGAGTCGCATTGCCTTGTTTCCGGTTTCCCGGTAGACAACATATTCAAAGCGATGCAATCCTCCGGATATGTTTTGATGATGCCGGCCTTACCGATATCGGGCTTAATGGTTTGTTAAAATTGGCCATCCTATTCTATTTTGCCTATTTATTTTTTTGCAAGGCAAAGCATATGATATTGTTTCCGTGCTTGTCAAATTGTCGGGCGCCGTTTCGTCCTATGGCCGAAGGCAGCCCCACCCGGCAGCGATCCAATGATTTTTGAAGTGCCTAAAATACTGCATTGCAGTTGGCATATTGAAAATGCTTTCGCAAGAATATATTGCCAAAACCAGTATTTATCCTTGACAAGATACTTGCGATGAGAGAATAAAGTTATATAGGTAGTATTGAAATCATAGAATTTTATGGAGTGCAATCGAGGACAATTGAAAGAAAAACGGACGTAGCATGACTGCCACTCGTCGGATAGGTTGAAAATCCGGTTGCCCATATCAGACGCGAAGGCCAATATCCCCCCATGGCAAACCTTCTTCAAATTTACAGCAGCCGTATCCTCAAATTATATACCGAATGCATTAACAAGCGCCACCCTGAGGTGGATATCGATGGGATTCTCCGTCGTGCCGGGGTGTCGAGGCATGAATTGGATGACCAGGGACATTGGTTCAGTCAGAAGGAAATCGACGCTTTTTTCAATGCCGTGGTAATGGAAACCGGCAACCTCCAGATTGCCAGAGAAGCGGGCCGATACGTTGTAAAAAACGAAACCAGCGGCCCGGTCAAGCAGGTCGCCCTGGGTTTGCTGCAGATCGCCTCCATTTATTTGTTGCTGCCGAAACTCTACACCAATTTCAGCCGCGGCGCCCAGGTTAAAACGCGAAAACTGTCCTCCAACAGGGTCGAGATTTGTGTGACCACGTTGCCGCATGTCCACGAATCCCCCCACCAGTGCGAGAACCGCATCGGTATTTTTGAATCATTAAGTTTACCCTTTACCGGCAAGTATGCCACCATTGATCATCCGGAGTGCCTGCATAAGGGGGGGCGCTGTTGCCGCTATGTGGCCAGCTGGGAGGCCTCGCGCCACATTAAATGGAAGCGCTTTTTCTCAACCTCCCTGGTTGTCGGTTTCGCGGTGTCAGTGGGTGCCATGATCCTCTGGCCCACATCGATCTGGCTTCCGGCTCTCATGGCCTGCGCTCTGGTGAGCCAGGGGATATTTTTAATCACCAAACAGTTTCATAACCAGGAGTTGACGCAGCTCATTCAGAATCAAGGGAGTGTGGCTGAAGATCACATCAAGGAAATTGAGTACCGCTATCAGGGCGCGTTGCTGGTCCAGAAAATCGGCAGGGCCAGTTCCGCCGTGCTGGACAAGAAGCGCCTGTCGGAAATTGTCATCCAGAACATCGAGCAATATCTTGATTTCGATCGTGGTTTGATCATGCTGGCCAACGCCAACCGCACTCGTCTGGCTTATTCGGCCGGTTACGGATTCGACCGAAATACGACCGAACTGATTGCCAAGGCGCGATTCCGTTTGGACAATCCCGGCTCCAAAGGTGTTTTTGTAAAAGTGTTCCATAGCCAGCGCCCGGTTCTGGTGGAGGATATCAATGCCTTGAGCGGTGCATTTTCCGTGCGAAGCCGGCAAATGATTCGCCGAATCGGCTCAAAATCCATGATTTGCCTTCCCATCGTCCATAAGGATGAATCCCTGGGCATCCTGGCTGTTGACAACATTCATACCAAGCGTCCGTTGACCAAGAGTGATATGAACCTGCTCATGGCGGTGGCCTACCAGACGGCCGTCAGTATATTCAGTGCCAATGCCTTTAAACGACTGCAAAGCAGTGAAGGACGCTATCGCGGTCTCTACGAGAATGCACCAACTGCCTATATTTCGATCAGCATCGAGGATGCGGTCATCGTTAAATGCAATGCGGCAGCCGAGCGGTTATTGGGCTACCGGCGGGAGCATCTCATCGGCTCCTCTCTATTGAGCTACATTGGCGATGGCCAGGCCAACCGGATTCGCGCGAAGCGGATGCTCAAATTGCTTTTACGCGGACAACCTTTCCATAACGAGGCCCTTGAGCTTCGCCACCGCACCAGTGGCTCTGTTTGGGTGCTGGTCTCGCTCGAACCGCATAAAGATGCCGGTGGCCGATTGATCGAGGGGCGCTGTATACTGGTGGATACTACCGAGCAAAGGCATTTGGAGGAACAACTGCGCAAAGCACAGCAGATGGAGGTCATCGGTACGCTCGCCGGTGGCGTTGCCCATGACTTGAGCAATATTCTGGCCGCTATTGTCGGTTATCCGGACCTTTTGCTCATGGATGTCGACCCCGATAATCCGATGTACAAGCCTTTGGTCAAGCTTCGCAGTGCAGGCAGTCGTGCCGCGGCTATTGTGCAGGATTTACTGACATTGTCCCGCCGCGGTGTGGCGATTTCGGATGTGATCGACCTGAATGGCGCATTTCGGGATTACATTGACAGCCCGGAATACGATGATCTTCTCAAGCACCATCCGAATTTTGAGATGATCGTCGACTTGTCGGCTGACCTGCACCTGATTAAAGGTTCGTCCGTTCATTTGACCAAAGCCATCATGAATGTTGTCCACAATGCTGCCGAGGCGCTTCCCCCGGAAGGCGTGATTCGTGTGAGCACGTACAATCGATATGTGGGACCCGGAGAATTTTCAGACAAATACGAGCCGGGCCGGTACGTCGTGTTTTGCGTTGAAGACAACGGTCACGGAATCGCCCCGGAAGATCTCAAGCGGGTTTTTGAACCGTTTTTTACCAAAAAGGTCATGGGACGCAGCGGGACCGGCCTGGGCATGGCGATCGTCTGGGGGGCCGTACAAGATCATAATGGGTTTATTGATATCCAAAGTCAGCCGGGAAAGGGGACGACGGTTTCGCTTTACTTCCCGGCCACAACTGAAAAGGCCGTATCCCGGCAGCCGGATATCAAAATGGCCGAGTTTATGGGCCATGGAGAGAAGATCCTGGTGGCGGATGACAAATCCGAACACCGCGACATCGCCGTTCACATGCTGACGCGTCTGGGGTATGAGGTTACGGCCGTTGGCAGTGGAAAGGATGTCAGCGGCAGGCTGGCAAAAGGCTATCGACCGGATGCCATTCTTCTCGATGCGGCATTGGAGCAGGACACCGTATTGTCCCTGGTTCGGCAAATCAAGCGCATATGCCCCGAACAGGAAGCCATTATCATCACTGGATTGTCCAGGCCCGCGTATATAAAGCAGGCCCTGGACGCGGGGGCGAGCACTTTTGTCAAGAAACCATACAGCCTCAAAGCCTTAGGTGCAGCCATACGGTACGAGCTTGAACGGCGATCTTTTGTTGAACCCCACCGTAAAAACGGCGCTCGGTAACCACGCCACTCTGCATAAACCGACCCAATACGTACAGATTTTCGTTCAACGTCCGCTTTTGCTGGTTTTTCCCCAAATCAGGTGGACAGGGTCTTGATGAGTTGGCCGATATAGAACCGGGCATGGCTGATGGGTGCGGCAATATTGGCCCGGTGGTTGGCAAAGATACCGTCCAGATCACCATTGGTGATCAGCAGCGGGTTTAGCTCGGCCGCCTGCTGGCAGGAGATTATCGCATGGTGAAGCAATTCGATGCCGTGCCGGTTCTGCAGGGTGGGGGCAAAGTCGTGTTGAACGGCTTGGAGAATAGTGGCCATCGCACTGGCCACCCCTTTGGCGTAGTAAAAATAGTCGTCTGCTTTAAATAGGCTGACAGGCGATCCATCCTTATCCTGGCGTTTGACCAGGTTTTCGTCGCAACTGCCCAGAAGCTCCTCATAGGACGACAGCAGTGGAATGATGTTATCCGGCCGGATATAAAACGAGGCTTGGTGCTTCATCAATTGTTCAATATAGAACCGGAGCTCTTCCAGACTCTCTTTATATTTTTTTTCCGGCGAGGGAAACCAATAGCGGTCCGGCCTGACCATGAGCCAGTTCACTGCGTTTTCCAGGTGTCGATTGAGTGCATCCGTCGTTCCGGTGCGTGATATGCGCTCCGAAAGCTGAATGGCGGACCGCCGGGTTACCTCAAGGATTCCCAGCTGCATATTGTTTACATTGTCCGTCAGGTTGATGAGATCATTGGGTCTCCAGCCCCACCATCGTTCGTTCAATTCTCGATTCAGCGGTTTAATGACAGCTTCCACGAACACGACGCCTGGCGGGGCATTGACCTTTTCAGGTTCCTCGGGCGCTGCATGCGCCGGGGCGCCGGGTGCCGGATGAATTGCTGCAGGAGCATCCGACGCAGCTTTTGCCGCCTCGGAAGGGCTGTTTTTTGCTGCCGGCATTCCCGGTGCAACATGAGCCGCACTATCATCTGCCGGCTGGGTTTTGTCCGGTCTGACAGAGACGGCGTCGGACTCATGCGCCTTATCCCGACTGCTTGGCGTCAACGCAGCAAGATGGCCATTTTGGGCAGATGCCGATTGCCCGGATGCCGAATGTGGCAACGGTATGCCGTCAGCGGGTGTGTTTTCGGTCTTCACGACGTCGCTATCATCAGCCGGCATGCCATGGTCCGAGGCACTGGAAGACAGCGCAACTGTTTCGTCCTGCGCAGATAGGGCGCCTTCGGTGGCCGGGCTCGATGAGGGGGAATGACTTTCTATGGCTTCATTCTGGCTATGAGGTGCAGTTGTTTTTTTGATTCGCGGCGGTTTGCCTGATGGGCGGAGCATGTCAGGCACAACACTAAACGCCCAGATTGCCAGAGAAATCAAAACAACTGCAATGGCAATGCGTTTGCCGGCAAAGCGGGCAAAGCCGGAGCCCTGGTTTTTATCGTTTTGGGTATTGTCCTGGTCTGACATGGCATATCCTTTTCAGCCAGCTGGTATCCTTGCCCGAGCCGCAGCACAAGGCCGGTTACGAGCCGGGTTGTCGGCGCAGTTTGCGAATATCGCCAACACGTATGGTCAACTGGATGCTGTCAAAATACTCAATCAAAGGTATCACAAATTTTCTTGAAGCTCCAGTCATATCCTTGAACTGGGGGGTTGAGATTTCTTCATTTTCGATCAGGAAATCGGTCAGTTTCTTCTTCAGTTTTTCGATGTGCCCTTTGTGATAATAAAGGTCTTCCTTGATTTTAACGACCAGGCCTTCCTTGCTGAGCACGGACAGCACCTGAGACGCTTGATCCATCGGAGCGTTCAGCTCCTGACATAACGCTTTAAAATAGGGCGGCGATAATCCGCCTTTTTCGTAGGCGTCAAGTATCTGGCTCCGCAGGGTCTCCTGGTCGGCCGCCAGAGACACCTCGTGCGTTTCCAGCCGCACTGTATCTTCTTCTATTACTACCTGCTTCGACTTAGACATGTGCTGAAGAACGAGGAGAAAAGTCTTGGTGCCAATGCCGTGGGGCAAAGTCGTTTTGAGTTCTTCTTTGGGGATGCCGGGTCGCAAGGGGTATTTTTGATGATAGGCGGCAATGCAGTCCAGGGCGTTTTGCCGGATCTGATCAAAGGACGCCTGATGAACAAAAGTTTGGGTTTCCTTGTCTGTCTGGTAGATAATTTGCTGCGACATCATGGCCTGCAGGGCCTGATCTAAAAGTTTTTCCGGCTGATTCATCATCAGCTTGAGATGTTTGCGCCTGCATCCGGTTGGGCCTGCTGCCGCCACATGCCGCTGAAGTATCAGCGCCGGATCGTCACCGGCTATGGTGGACAGGTAGTCCAGGGTGTCCGGCCTGTTGGGTTTGTGCTTGACGGGGATGGGATGGATGATACGGCCGCCCCCGATGGTGCGAACCGGCGAATAGCTGCGAATGACGTAGTGGTCGTCTTTGACGAGGGAAACCGGCGCTTCCAGGCGGATTTGAGCAAATGCCGTTTTACCGGGCTCCAGCACTTCCGTGTCGAGAAGAACGACAATTCCCATGATTTCACTGGTACCGCTGTGAAACCTGACCCGTGTACGGTTTTTGAGCCTTTTCCTGTTGCCCGGCAGGTAATTCAGTGTAACATCCACCATGTGGCTGGGTATCAGGGTGTCCGGGGCAGCGACAATCTCTCCCCGGTTTATGGATGCCTTGTCGAGGCCCTGGAAATTAATTGCGGTGCGCATGCCGGCCATGGCTGTGTCGACGCTGTGGCCGTAAACCTGGACACCCCGGACCTTGGATGTGATGCCTGACGGGTAGATCATGATCTGATCTCCCGTACTGACCTTGCCGGAAATCAGGGTCCCGGTGATGACCGTGCCGAAGCCTTTCATTGTAAACACGCGGTCCACCGGCAGGCGGAACAAGCCGGAATTGCTGCGCGGGCTGACCTGTTCGCTGATTTTATCCAGGGCGGCGATAAAATCCCCCAGCCCCTGTCCTGTAGTAGATGAAATGGGGACCACAGGTGCGCCCTCGAGAAATGAATCACGCGTAAAATCGGCAATTTCATCTTTGACCAGGCCAAGCCACTCATCGTCTACCAGGTCGACTTTTGTCAGGGCCACCAGGCCGTGTTTGATCGCCAGAAGTGAACAGATCTCCATGTGTTCCCGGGTTTGGGGCATAATGCCTTCGTCGGCGGCAACCACTAATGCAACGATGTCAATGCCCGTGGCGCCGGCCACCATGTTTTTCACAAATTTTTCATGGCCGGGGACATCCACGATGCCGATGTTTCGCCCGCTGGGCAGTTCAAGTGATGCAAAACCCAATTCGATGGTGATGCCCCGCACCTGTTCTTCTTTCAGCCGGTCGGTATTGGTGCCGGTGATTGCCTTGATCAGGCTGGTTTTGCCGTGGTCGATATGGCCGGCGGTTCCCAAGATAATTTGCGTCAAAACAAGCATACTCCTTATCGATATTTGCGACCCGCAAGGCAGCGCTACTCCTTGCCGGCAGAGCCCTCTGATCGTTTCCTGCTGCGCCGGCGCAGATATTCAGTCAGGTATGCCAGCGCGACCAGGGCGATGCACAGGCCGATAATGAAGACAATGGGTGCCTTGGGGTAGAAGAACCGGGACAAGATGATACCAAAAACTGCACCCAAGACTGCGCGGATAATAAATATTTGTTTTTTATCCACTTTTCACTCCGTTGGATGGAAGGTTCCCATGAGACCGGAATCCTATATTAGATCAACGGGTGGGTCAATAGGGCTCAGGCAAAAGACGCCGGATCCGGTGCGCTGAAATGGCCTGATACTTGAAACCATGTTTTCATATGAGATAAAAACCTGCTAAATAGGGTTGAACCTTATTCGGAACTTGAGGTCCGTAAAAACATAATTCAATCCATTGGAAAGCGGTTGCCGTGCCGGCGCAATCGGGGCGTCGTGAAAAAGTTCCGGTGTGACGGGATAACGGTTTTCGCTGGAGGGAGGCGGTGATGGCACTCGGCAGTGCTGTCAGTTGTCTATCGCGATTGAGAACCCGCAGCTTTTTTTCTCTGGGGGGTATCCTGCTGCTGTGCTGGGGGTGCGCTTTTGTCGGGCCGGTGTCGCAGCCTGCCGAACAGCAATGGTCATGCGACCCTCGGGCCGATGCCGCGGTTCACCGTGAAGATTGGCCCCAGGCGTTGAAATTGCACCTTGCGTTTCTTGAAAAAAATCCCGCTAACGGCCTGGCCTATTACCACCTTGGGTACATCCGGGGAAGATTGGGCGACCGCGCGATGGAAGCTGCCGATTATGAACGTGCGGCAGCGTGCGGCTATGGTAAAGATGATCAACTCTTTTTTAACCTGGGAATGGCATATATCGAACTGAATCAGCCGGAATCCGCCATTGGCGCATTTCAGCGTGCCGTGGATCTGAACCCCGGCAGTGCCGAAAACCATTACGGCTGGGGCATGGCAACATTATCTGCGGGCAGAACCGCTCAGGCCCGGGCCGCCTTCACCAGAGCGCTTGAGAGGGATTCCCGGCATGTCGGCGCCCACATGCAGTTGGCCCGCAGCCTTCTCGACGAGGGCCGGCTGGAAGAGGGCCGCAGCCATCTGGAGACACTGCTGCGGATTGTGCCGCAGGACGAGGAGGTGCTTGAACTGGTGCGCCGTTATAAGGCACGGAATGCCATCCGCTATACGATGCCATGATCCGGGTTACTCGTCCGATGCCTTCCGATTGATTTCATGCACGATTTCAAAGAATTGGCCATCCTTGCCGGTGAGGCCGGCGATGGGTTCGTCGAAAGTGACGGCAAAACCGCTGGGGGTGTTGCGGACGACTTTGCCTTGAATCTGAACCAGGTGGTCAAATTCAAACAAAGGAAATTTCAGTTGAATGGTTTGACCTTCGGCCACGGATCGCTGGGTGCCGATAAACATACCGGAAGTGCCGATATTTTTAATGATATCACGGAAAACACCTTCTCGAACGGCATACTCGGCAATGATAAAAGCGGTTCTGCGGGGCGTCTGGCGCTGGTTGTTCGATGGGTTCGGTGGCATATGTGCCTCGTCTCAATTTCGAACCGGTTCAGTATTTGTCCTTGATAACCGAAAAACGACTGTATTATATAACCTTGAATATATTCTGTAGCCAAAATTTCACGAGCATTCAATATATTTTTGCTCGAATGGCCGATGGCCGGCTAATAAAATGAGATGGCAATATGATTCCCGGCTTTGAGCAAATTGTGGAGGAGCGGATTAAGAAAGCGCAGTACAAGGGATTTTTCGACGACCTTCCCGAGGCCGGAAAGCCCCTTGACCTGACGGCAGATCAGCATATCCCGGAGGATTTGCGGTTGGCGCACAAGATATTGAAAAATGCCGACTGCCTTCCGCCCGAAATCGAACTCAAGAAGGAGATTCAGCGCACCGAGGACCTGCTGGCGGATATGCCGGATGCCGCTGCGCAATACCGCGTCCTCCAGAAACTGAACTTTCTGATCATGAAATTGAATACCATGCGCAATGGAGACGCCCGGTTCGAAATGCCCCAGCATTACATCACAGCCATTGCCCGGCGGATGTCGCCGGCAAAACATGAATAGCGGCAATAGCCCCGACCGCGGGGTTGACGGTTGATATGATTTCATGCAGCTTAAAACCAATAAAAAGAGTGACGGACTTTTTAAAAGTATTTTTCTGGCCCACCTGATTTTGTTTCTGCATCTGCTGTTTTTCGCCGCACTGGGTATCCTGGTGGTTTTTCTCAGCGGTGTGATGCAGCATATGCTCTGGATCCTGTTGGGCGGTATGGCCGTCGTACTGTTGTCCGGATATCTGTTTTACCGGCGCCTTCGAAAGGAAGGTAAAACATTGGGGGAAATTTTGCGGTCCCCGGTTCTGGCGGGCCGTTCCGTGGAAGTCAGTCTGCTGGGCGGAATGGCCACGCTGAAGCTGGAGAACCCCGGGGAGCCGCTGCAAAGCGCGGCCATCGAGGGCAATCTGAGGCCGCCGCTGCAATTGGAGGATTCCCGCTTGACGAGAATTCGAGAGATCAACGCCCTGGCGCAACTGATGGAAAAACAACTGATCACACCTGACGAATTCGAAAAGGCCAAGCAGCAGCTGCTGGGGCCTTGATAAGGAACTCGTCTTCAATCTGCAGGCAGTTGCACCCAACCCAAAGGAACATCATCATGAAAAAAGTCATCGCATTGCTGTCGGGAGGGATCTCTTCGGAAAGAGAGGTATCGTTAAAAAGCGGCCAGCAGGTTTTTGATGCGCTGGACAAAGCGAAATACGACATCCGGCGCTATGACCCCAAAACGGACTTGCCCCGGCTCATGGCCGATGCCGGAAAGATCGATGCCGCCCTCATCATCCTGCACGGCCCTTATGGCGAAGACGGCACGGTCCAGGGAGTGCTGGAACTTCTGGACATTCCGTACCAGGGGGCCGGCGTGCTGGGCAGCGCCCTGGCCATGAACAAGCTGGCAGCCAAACACATGTATGAAAAATGGTGTCTGCCGGTTCCGCCTTATGCTGCAATAACCGCTTCCCAACTTGCGGACAAGGATGATCTTGTGAAAAACCTGGGGCTTCCCCTGGTGGTCAAGCCGGTGGCCGCCGGATCAAGTATCGGCATGAGTATCGTCAAAGAACCCGGGGAACTGGGACCGGCTCTGGATAAGGCCTTTGCTCAGGACAGCACCGTCATTGTGGAAGCCTATATCGACGGCATTGAGGTTACCGGCGGCGTTCTGGGCAACGAGGCCTGCCAGGCCTTGCCGCTTATCGAAATTATTCCCGATCAGGATCACCTGTTCTTCGATTACGATGCCAAATATACTGCCGGCATGACCGAGGAAATATGTCCGGCGCGCATCAGCGCCGCATTGACTCAGAAAGCACAGTCCTATGCAATGACGGCCCACCAGGCGCTTTTTTGCAAAGGATACAGCCGTACGGACATGATGGTGCGCGGTGACGATATTTTTGTATTGGAAACCAATACAATCCCTGGTATGACCCCTACCAGCCTGTTTCCGCAGGCCGCACAGGCAGCCGGCATTTCCTTCGGTCAGTTGCTTGATCGCCTGATAGAGTTCGGTATTCAAGCCCATCACCACCGTTGATGCGTGCCGGTCCTTGTCGCTATTGCCGGCGCAGAGGTTTTCACTAAGGTATTGATGTCTCACGTCCGGGCAGCGAGCGCAGATGATATACAACCGCTTCAGCGATTTGATCCGAAACTACCACAGCCTGGCGCCAGGGGACGTGTTTGCGGGGCAGGTGCCCTCATCTCATCTTAAACCGGTCATCCTGGCGGACCTGGCGGCCAGAGGCGTTCGGCTGGTACCGCCGCCCGTGGCCCAGCTGCTCAACGGGTCCAAAACCGCGCAGGCCATGGTGCTGAGCCCCTGGATGCTGCCCAATACCATTGCCGTGAGCCGTCGTAAAGAGTTGGTGGATGCCCTGAGTGTTTATCACCGCCTGGGTATCGAGACGGCCGTGACCAAATCGGAAGGGCTTCACTGCGGCCATGGTGTGCGCAAGTGGGCGGACCCGGAAACCCTGTACAGCTGCCTGGGCCTGGATAAAAGCGCGTATCCGTTTGTTCTTCAGCCCTATGTGGGCGAATTTCTCGATGTGCGGGTGATCCTTGTGGAAGAATTTTGTGAGGCCTATACCCGTACAAATCCGGCCAATTTCAGGCAGAACCTGTCCGGTGGCGGAAGCAGTACTCATTATACGCTGTCGGCTGAGCAGATTGATTTTTGCCGGCAAATTCTCCATCGGTCACAAATGCCGTTTGCTCATATCGATTTGATGATTTGCGGTGACAATGCGATCTATTTATCCGAAGTTCGGCTCAACGGTGGGATCCACGGCGCACAGGTTTCCCGTCAAACCCTGGACCGGCTCAAACAGGCCCGGCTCGATTCCTTTGTCCAACAGGCCGGCAACAGAGGGGTCGGTGAATGAAGTCCGGCACATCCATCGCCGGCGAAAACAATTGCAGCTTTAATCCCTGACCCTGCGGATCAGAACGCGCCTAATAATGCTAAGGGAGGTAGAATATGAAAGTATTGGTGGTTGGCGGCGGTGGCCGTGAACATGCCCTGGTTTGGAAGATTGCCCAGAGCCCGCGCGTGAAGAAAATCTATTGCGCTCCGGGAAACGCCGGCATTGAGGCGATGGCGCAGTGCGTGCCCATCGGCGCCGAAGATGTGGATCAGCTGCTGGCCTTTGCTCAGCAGCAGAAGATCGATCTGACTGTTGTCGGACCTGAAGGCCCCTTGTCCGTCGGTATCGTCGACCGGTTCGAGGCGGAAGGTCTGCGCATATTCGGCGCCAGCGGCAAGGCGGCCGCCATAGAAGCCAGTAAGTCTTTTTCCAAGTACATCATGAATAAATACGGTGTGCCGACATCTGCCGGCAAGACTTTTAGCAGTGCCAAACAAGCTGAAGCCTATATCCGAAAGATGGGCGCGCCAATCGTTGTCAAAGCCGACGGTCTGGCTGCCGGCAAGGGCGTGATTGTGTGCGACACGGTTGCCAAGGCCATTGCAGCGCTCAAGCAGATTCTGGTCCAAAAAGAGTTCGGCGAGGCGGGGTCCAAAGTGGTGGTGGAAGAGTGCCTGGTTGGCGAAGAGGCCTCTTTTCTGGCTTTTACCGACGGCAAAACGGTCCTGCCGCTGCCGTCTTCCCAGGACCACAAGCCCATTTTCGATGGTGACAAAGGCCCCAACACAGGCGGCATGGGCGCCTATTCGCCCGCTCCGGTAGTGGACAAGCACTTGCATGACCGGATCATGAAAGAGGTGATGATTCCAACCGTCAAAGGTATGGCCGCCGAAGGACGGCCGTATAAGGGCGTACTGTATGCCGGTTTAATGATCAATCGCGATCAGATTAAAGTGCTGGAGTTCAACGGCCGGTTTGGAGATCCCGAAGCCCAGCCGCTGCTCATGCGGGTTAAAAACGACATCGTTCCCATCATGGAAGCCATCATTGACGAAAGGCTGGATCAATGCGAGCTGGAGATCGACACGCGCGCAACGGTTTGTGTGGTGATGGCCTCGGGCGGGTACCCCGGAAAATACAAAAAAGGAGCCCCCATCAGCGGGCTGGATAAAGTCAAACGCATGAAGGACGTATTTGTCTTCCATGCCGGCACGGCTTTCAAGGACAAGCAGGTGGTGGCCGCCGGCGGCCGTGTTCTGGGTGTCACCGCTCTGGGCGACAGCGTGGGGGCGGCCATTGAAAAAGCATACAAGGCCGTGGCCAAAATCGACTGGAAGGACGTCCAGTACCGCAAGGACATCGGCCAGAAGGCGCTGGACCGTTTTCAGGTCAAACCTCAGGTGGGCATCGTCATGGGCAGTGATTCGGACCTGCCGGTGATGGAAGGGGCCGTGGCCATGATGAAAAAATTCGGCATTCCCTTCGAGATGACCGTGGCTTCGGCCCACCGCAGCCCGCAGAAAGCGGCTGCCTTCGCCGCCACAGCTCGGGAACGTGGCATCAAGGTGATTATTGCCGCTGCGGGCCACGCCGCTCATCTGGCCGGTGCCATGGCGGCCCAGACGTCCCTGCCGGTTATCGGCGTACCCATCGATTCATCCTGCCTGCAGGGGCTGGATGCCTTGTTGTCCACGGTTCAAATGCCGCCGGGGATCCCAGTGGCCACCGTTTCAATCGGCAAGCCCGGCGCAAAAAATGCCGGTATTCTGGCCGCCCAGATCATCGGGTTGGAAGACCCGGCGGTTGCGGCACTGCTGGACCGCTTCAAAGCGGAAATGGCCCGGCAGGTTGAGATAAAAGCCGGTAAACTTGAAAGCTACCGGTAAACGATATGCGGTGGATGCCGAATGTCCGGACCGGTTGACCATTGACTGCGCCGCGGGAATCATGGATCGGGGCGGGGTGATCGTTTTTCCGACGCTCGGGCTTTACGGACTGGGTGCCGACGCCCTGAATCCACGGGCGGTGCAGCGGATTTTCGATCTTAAGGGCCGGCAGCGGAACAAGCCCCTGCTCGTAATGGTGGCCGATATGCCCGGCCTTGAACAAGCCGCCCGTCGGCCCTCTGCAGCCGCCCTGCATTTGATGCGCCATTTTTGGCCGGGCAAGGTGACCTTCGTCCTTCCCGCACGCCGTGGCCTGCCCCAGGCGCTGACCGGAGGCAGCCCCAAAATCGGTGTGAGAATTCCCGGACATCCTGTGGCCGCTGCGCTGGTCAAGACACTGGGACGGCCGATTACCGGCACCAGCGCCAACCTGGCCGGTGCCGGCGGCTGCTCCGACATAAAGCAATTGGCCCCGGCCCTGGCGGCCGGGGTAGATGCTATCCTGGATGCCGGCCCCTTGACCGGCGGCAAAGGATCATCCGTTGTGGACCTGTGCGGTGCCGTGCCGGAAATAATAAGAGAAGGCGCTGTCAGCGCCGCGGCGATTCTGGCCGTTTTCGACCAATACCGGCGCAGCCGGCTTTGATTCCCGATCCGTGGCGTGCAGATAAACCCCGTTGACACCATGTTGTCTGCCGGCGCGCGGCACTTGGCCGGCATGCTGCGGATGCCGGCCAGAAACGGCATTGGTTGACACATCCAACCATCCCCATCTATTCTATAAATCTGTGGGCCGGCGCCAAGACGGTCGCCGGCGCCGGCCCGGCAATACCCATGTTACGCCTATCCAGGACGACAACTATGGACGCTATCCTTTGCGCGCTAGATTTGTCACCCACGTCCAAAGTGGTGGTGGACTGGGCCGTTCTGTTTGCCCGCCTGCAGGGCTGCCGCCTCATTCTGTTTCATGCCGTTCATGTTTCCACCGATCCCTGGCATTCATACATTGATAATGATTCCTGGGATGAATTGCAGCGTCAACGCGAGCATATTCGTTTGCTCATGGCGGACTGGATGCTGGATTCCAATTGCCCCTGGGATGCCGAAATTGTTTTGGGAGATCCTGCAGAGACCGCAGTCCATTATTGCCACCGGCACGCCGTGCGCTGGGTGGTCACCGGAAGCAAGGGATTCAAGGGGGTCAAACGCCTTTTCCTGGGAACCGTTGTCGAACGCATGGCCCGCATGTTGTCCTGTCCCCTGCTGGTGATTCGACCCGAGCTGCATAAGCCGGTGGCGGTCGGGAGCATTGCGGTTTGCTGCGATCGCAGTTTTTCGGGCCAGCGCCTGGCCGAATATGGCAGCGCCCTGGCCAATTTGCTGGGCGCCGACCTGAATCTTATCCATGTCATGGTCTCCGCAGTGGATCCTGCCTTTATGGACGCCGTCGGAGTTCCTTACGGCCAGGCACAACAGGAACTCCGGGAGAAGATCAAAGCCTATTTGATGGCCATGGTGCCCGATGGCCTGCAAAAAACGGTGGCTGTACAGGCGCATCTTTGCACCGGGCAGGCCCGTGACCAATTGCCGGAGTTGCTGGATCAACTGACCTTTGATCTGCTGCTGATCGGGGTCCGGCGCCGCAGGGCACTGGGCCAGTGGATGACCGGTTCTACAACCGAGGCGATTTTACGCAGCGCCGTCTGCCATGTCCTGGTCGTTCCGGACGATACCCGGTGGGCGGACGTTGCGCAAGCCGCCGCCATGGGTACGGCGCCATCGCTGACGACGCGCACCGGTATCGTGAGGGACCCGCTTTTCCTGGCCCACCGCACGCCGGACGGGCACCAGGAAAACCATCACCGATTGGAAGCAATCTATTCCCTGCTCGATTCCATGGGCACAGATAGTCCGGCATTGATTCGGCCGCGGGCTGCGAGTGCGGAGGAACTGGCCTTGGTGCATGCACCGGCCTATGTGCGCAAAATCGAGCAGACGGCCGGGCAGGACTACTGCCAGGTGAGTGCCGATACTTATGCCTGTGCGGATTCATTTGCCGCCGCATCCATGGCTGCCGGCGGTGTGATTGCCGCCATCGATGCGGTGCTGTCGGGTGAGGTCCGCAATGCCTTCGTGCTTGAACGCCCGCCCGGGCACCATGCCGAGATCAGTCGGGCCTCGGGCTTTTGTCTGTTCAACAACATCGCGGTGGGGGCACGCTACGCCCGACTGATGAAAGGGCTGCGCAAGGTGCTGATCATCGATTGGGACCTCCACCATGGCAACGGCACACAGCATATCTTCGATGAGGATCCGTCGGTTCTGTACATTTCCACCCACCAGTACCCCTGCTTTCCGGGCACCGGGCACTATCTGGAAACCGGCCGGGGAAGGGGACAGGGGTATACCATCAATTTGCCTTTGGGGAAAAGATGGGGGGATGGTGATTTTGTCGCCCTGTATCAAAAGCTGGTGGTGCCGGTCGCCCTGGCGTTCAGTCCGGATTTGATTCTGGTTTCCGCTGGTTTCGACATTCACAAAAAAGACCCTTTGGGCGCCATGCGGGTCAGTGAAATCGGGTTTGCGGCCATTACACGGATCGTTATGAACCTGGCGCAGCAGTGCTGCCATGATCGCCTGGTTCTGGTATTGGAAGGCGGCTACCATCCCAGGGCCATGGCCGCATCCGTACATGCCGTTTTGTCGGAACTCAGCGGAAGCACCCATGCCGACCTGATCTCAATCATGGCCAAGTCCAAAAACAGGCGGGTGGAACCCGTGATCAGGCGGTGCGCCCATGTTGTCGGACATCTCTGGCACGGCATCGGACCCTAACCCCGTGTCTGCGCCAAACCCGGGAAATCATGTTTTGCCGGCATTGCTTGCGGTACCAGTAGAGGAGAGGGCATGAATAAGATCAAAATAATGGAGGCGGCCGTACGTAAGTGGAATCGCATCATTGCCGGCAAAGGCAGCGACGGGGGCGTCTGGGATTGTCCGCCCTGTCGTATTTACTATATGCTTTTTTGCATGGGCTGCCCCATTGCGACCTATACCGGCCAAAAATTCTGCAAAGGATCCCCCTATGGCCCCTGGTACCATCACCAGAACAACGAACACGGGTATCTGATTCGCAAAGTCAGATGTCCCGAATGTGAACGCCTGGCAGTCAATATGCGCGATTACATGCAGGAGATCGCCGATTACCTGAAAACGATTGAAGATGGCGGGGGCCGGACGCCCGATGACAAACCACCCGGGGACGCGTGATGCTTGTTGTGAATGACCTGCTGGCCGATGTCATCCTGATGCTGTTTGCCGCCCCGGTGGTTATGGCGGGTTTTGACTATTTTCGGCAACAGGGGGCGACATTGGCTGAATCTGCCGCCTACAGCATCCTGATGATGGTTATGGCAACGGCATGGATCGCCCAGGTCCTGTTGATGAGCGGGTGGACCGGGGGCTACCTGCCGATCCTGTTGTTGGGTGCCGCACTGGCCTGGACCCGGCTGTTTTTCTGTCGCCGTCGGTTGTTGCCCCATATGGCAAGCGTCTACCGGTTTATCGGCGGGCACCGGTTGGCGGCCACAGGGCTGGCGATGGTGTGGGGGTATGCCACCGTTGCCGATATATTGGGTATTTCCGGGTTCAAGGGCCCGGCCGCCGCATTCTGGATGCATGTGGCGGATCATCCCGGCAGCCTGCTGATCACGGCGGATCAATCCATTCCTGTATTGAACCACCTTGTTTTTACAGCCCCCTGGCAACCCGATTTAGCCGCTCCACTGGCCCTGTTGGGGGCTTACATGGTCATAGGATTTGGAACCTACGCTCTGGCCCGGCGGTATGCCTGGCCGCCCATGGCGGTGACCGTATCGGTCCTGGTGACCGCAATGCCGCGGCTGGTTTTCCAGGCCGTGGCCGGCGATGGAGAACTGCTGGCTGCCGCTGCCGCGCTGGTGGCTATATTGGCGATCTACCGCCTGGTGGAACAACCCCTGAATATTGACCTGGTGATGCTTTTGTGCGCTTTAACCTTTACCATCGAAGGCGGCAAATTATGCTACCTCATCGTTTCGGTGCTGGCGCCACTCGGTGGTATTCTGTTTGCGCGGCGCCATGGCATGGACTGGCTGCGGCAGAAAAGCCCCCTGTCGGCGGTTCACCTGGTCTTTGCGCTGGCCGTGGTGGCTGTTTTTTCCCAGCTGGGGGTGGTGGGGGCCAATATCTTGTGGGGCCGCCCGTGGGTCGGGGCCCTTCCTCACCACGAGGTGATTTTCAACCCTGACCCGCTGATGGGTACGGTAGGGAATATTCTGCGCTATCTCGTCTCATCCGTCGATTTGCCGCAATGGACCGATAGCATGTGTCAGTATGTGTTCGGCCTTCGGTTTTCGGCGTTGATGGACCTGGTTTACCGATTGTCCGTGGGGGCATTCACGGGAACGGATGGGGGCCGCCCGGATTTTCACTGGACACCCGGCAATGTCGGGTCGCTGAGCTGGTTCGGGCCGGCTGGCTTTTTGCTGGTGCTGCCTTCCGTAGCGGTTTCCCTTTGGAGGGGCCCCCGGCGGCTGAAGGCTACCGCCCTGGCAATGCTGGCCTACTGGTTGCTGGTTGCCCTGATGGTCGCCTGGCAGCCGGAAAACGTTCGTTTCATGACTGTGTTTTTCGTGTGCAGCGGCTTCTTCATGGCTTTTTTATTGCCACCCTGGCGGCTGGGGCGCAATGGCTGCCAGTTGTTGCAGGTGCTGGGCGTTCTGCAGATCGTTCATGTTCTGCTGTCCGGGCCCGGCTAGGCAACTTTCTTCCGCAGGGGGGATCAAAAACAAACAGACTTGCGAAACGCGCGGGATCGAAATATGGTGGCGTCCGAAACGGCGCCATCGCCTGGAACTCATAGGATCAGTTGCGAGTGACGAGTTGTGGAATTCTGCCGTTTAGAGCAGTTGTGAGTGACGCGTTTCGGGTTATGCGTTCTGGAATTCTGGCTATATATAAGATCAGGCCCGCGCGCAGCGCGAACCTCAACTGTAGATCACTATAGATCACTGGAAACTTTAGATCACTTGGTCTTAACCGCCCAAGCCCCCCGCAGGGGCGGGCCAAAGCCGGGCCTTCCGGACCCGGATTTTTACTGAACCCTCGAGACAAAGACGTGGTGGTGGAATGAAAGTGGATCATCTGGATATGCGTCCCATCTGGTTTGAACCCCAGGATCAAACGGTACGCGTGATCGATCAGCGGCGGTTGCCCCATGAACTGGAGATATTGATCCTGGACAGTGTGGACAAGGTGGTCTACGCAATCCAGGAAATGGTGGTTCGCGGAGCGCCCCTGATCGGTGTTACCGGTGCCTACGGCGTTCTTATCGCCCTTCGCACCAGCTCGGACGAGAACGGGTTCCGGCAGGCCTGTCAAAAGATCCGGGATGCACGGCCGACGGCTGTGAACTTGGCATGGGCGGTGGATCGTGTGCTGCAGAAAATCGATCCGGTTCCGGGCTACGAAAATCGCCTGGCGCTGGTCATCGAGGAAGCCGGCCGTATTGCCGAGGCCGAAGCGGAAAACTGCCGTCGTATCGGCGAACATGGCGCTGCTTTGATTGCCGCTTTAAGCGAAGCCAAGCAGGGCACGGTGAATGTGCTGACCCACTGCAATGCCGGTTGGCTGGCCTGTGTCGAATGGGGCACGGCCACCGCACCGGTGTACGTGGCCCACGAGCAAGGGCTGGATGTTCATGTGTGGGTGGATGAAACACGGCCGCTGAACCAGGGTGCCAGGCTGACGGCATGGGAATTGGGCAAAGGCGGTATCGCCCACACGGTGATCACCGACAACGCCGGCGGCCACCTCATGCAGCACGGTCAGGTCGACCTGGTCATCGTGGGAACGGACCGTTCAACCTATACGGGTGATGTGGCCAACAAAATCGGTACATACCTGAAAGCCCTGGCCGCAAAGGATAACGACGTTCCTTTTTATGTCGCCTTGCCCTCCTCCACCTTCGACTGGTGCCTTCGCGACGGTTTAAGGGATATTCCCATTGAAGAGCGCAATCCGGATGAGGTGCGCTATGTGCAGGGCCGCACATGGGCCGGAATCGACCGGGTGCTGATTACGCCCCAGGATAGCCCGGCCGCCAATTTCGCTTTCGATGTGACACCGGCGCGCCTGGTCACCGGGTTTATTACCGAACGGGGAATTTGCGCCGCCAATGAACATGCGGTCCTGGAAATGTTCCCGGAAATGAAACGGGCCGGCAACGGTCAATGAATGGGTTTTGACCAACGCATGAAAGTTGGCTTGAAAATTTGACACCATACGGCCAGAGTGCGTTTTATCCCCTCCTCGGGGCATAAACAGGCCATTATTTAAATTGGAAAGGTTGTGTTGAATGCCGCGTCCGATAACCGATCTGGAGAAACGGGTCATAGCATCCATCCAGGGGGACATGCCTGTGGTCGAGCGCCCCTACCAGCAAATTGCCGACGGTCTGAGCATTACCGAGGAGCAATTGCTTGAAGTGTTGAAAGATCTGATTCGACGGGGTGTCATTCGCCGTTTCGGCGCCACCTTGCGTCATCAGAAATCAGGTTTCCGCGCCAACGCCATGACCGCCTGGCTGGTGGCGGAAGAGCGTGTAGATGAAGTCGGCCGAATCATGGCCTCGTTCAAAGCGGTTTCCCACTGTTACCGCCGCGACCCCACCCCGGAGTGGAAGTATAATCTGTATACCATGATCCACGGCAAAGATGAGGATCACTGCCGCAAAACAGCGCAAAAGATGGCCGCCAAGGCCGACGTCAGCACATATGCCCTGCTTTTCAGCCGCAGAGAACTGAAAAAGACTTCCATGAAGTATTTCTTTGCAGAGGGCGCGTGAAACCCGTTTCAGGAACGCCTCATGTTCTCCTGGTGAACCCCTGGATCCATGATTTCGCAGCCTATGATTTTTGGGCCAAACCATACGGTCTGTTGGCCTTGGCGGCCCTGTTGCGTGCATATGGTCTGACGGTATCCTATATCGACTGCCTGGACCGCTTCCACCCCAAGGCATCGCCGGCATCGGGCGCCACGCGCCACGGCAGGGGGCCATACCGCAAACAGCCTATTGCGCATCCGCCCGGGATCGGCGCCATAGAGCGCACTTACAGCCGCTATGGGATCGACCCGCAGTGGTTTCGCCAGGATCTTCTTTCCATCCGGCGTCCTGACTTGATTCTGGTCACCTCTTTGATGACTTACTGGTATCCGGGAGTGGTTGAAACCATCGCATCGATCAGAGCGGTCTTTGCCGATGTGCCTATTGTTCTGGGCGGCATCTATGCGCGCCTGTGCCCCGACCACGCCCGTTTGCACAGCGGTGCCGATGAAGTGGTCACCGACGGCGGCGAATCGATTTTCCAGACGGTTGAGCGTTATACCGGAATCAGGACGGGATCGGGTTTCGATTTTGCGGATATGGATGCATGGCCCTATCCCGCTTTCGACCTGCAGCAACGGATCAGCTCCATTCCATTGTTAACCACCCGCGGGTGTCCCTATGATTGTGCTTATTGTGCGTGTGGCTACCTGGAATCCGGCATGCGCAGACGATCACCATCTCTTGTGGTGGAAGAAATCATGTTCTGGCACCAGAAATATGGCGTCCTCGATTTTGCCTTCTATGACGATGCCTTGCTGTTGGACGCGCAAAATCATGCCCTGCCGATTTTGGAGGGCATCGTCCGTAGGCAGTTGCCGGTTTTCTTCCACACGCCCAATGCCGTTCACATCCGGGCTATCACTGCCGAAACGGCTGAAATGATGCATCGCGCGGGATTTTCCACCCTGCGACTGGGGTTGGAAACCACTGCCTTCGATAGCCGTTCGAGCATGGATCGCAAAGTGACCGAGGCTGAATTTTTGCGGGCCGTGGGCCATTTGAAATCGGCAGGATTCGCTGCGCAGCAGATCGGCGCCTATCTTCTGGTCGGATTGCCGGGGCAGAAAGTCGAAGCGGTGGAGGCTTCCATCGTGGTGGTCAAGAAAGCCGGCATTACCCCGGTGCTGGCCCATTTTACCCCCATTCCCCATACCCGGCTGTGGCCGGAGGCAGTCGCCGCTTCACGCTATGACCTCGAGCAAGACCCGATTTACAGCAACAATGCCCTTTTCCCCTGCCGCAGCGAAGGTTTCTCCTGGAAGATATTATCCCGGCTGAAACAACTCATCAGCGCATAGGGCACATCAAAATCGGTCACCCGGCCAAGTTCGATCCACAGGTTGCGGCCCGGGTAAGAGACATATAAGTATCACTTGACGTTTCAATCCATGGCAATGAAATAAATGGCAGAAATTATTTTGACCTAAATATGTCAGGATGTTAGACTGGCTTCACCTTTTCCTGACGAACGATAAAGCATTAACAGGCAAGGAATCTTCGCAACGGTTATCAATGATGGTTAAATTTATCCATACGGCCGACATACACCTCGACAGCCCTTTGAAAGGTCTCGAGACACATGCAGATGCGCCTGTGGACGAGATTCGCGGAGCGACACGGCGGGCGCTGGACAACCTGATCGATTTGGCCATAGCGGAGGCAGTCGATTTTCTGCTTATTGCCGGGGATCTGTATGACGGCGACTGGAAGGACTACAATACCGGTATTTTTTTCGCTGCCCGGATGGGCCGTTTGTCCAGGGCCGGAATCAAAGTGTTCATTGTATCCGGCAATCATGATGCCGCCAGCCAGATTACCCGGGTTATGCCCCTGCCTGAAAATGTAATCCTTTTCGCTCCCCGCAAACCCCAGTCCGTAATACTGGATGAATATGGCGTTATCATCCATGGCCAGAGCTATGCCCATCGCGCTGAAACACAAAACCTCGCTTTGCAGTATCCGCAGCGCGACTCTGACTATTTTAATATCGGCATGCTGCATACCTCCCTGACGGGTCGCCGGGGGCATGAAGATTATGCGCCCTGCACCCAGGATGATTTGAAGTCCAAAGGGTACGACTATTGGGCTCTGGGACATGTCCACAATCGTGAAATCGTCTCCGAAGATCCCTGGATTGTATTTCCGGGAAATATACAGGGGCGCCATATCAGAGAAATCGGCGCCAAGGGCGCCACCTTGGTGACGGTGGCGGATGGGCGCATTGCCTCGGTTGAGGTGCGCGAGCTCGATGTGCTGCGCTGGGCTGTTTGCCCGGTGGATCTGTCGGCGTGCGAGACCGTCGACAGCGTATATGAGGCCGTACGCCAGGCCTTTGAGCAGGAACTTGACCGGGCGCAGGACAAGCCCCTGGCGTTGCGGCTGGTTTTGACAGGGAAATGTCCCGTTCATGCCCAATTGCTCGATCGTACAGCCCAGTGGACCGAGGAATTCAGGGCCATTGCTGCCGGATTCGGTGACATATGGCTGGAAAAGGTGAAATTTCAGACGAGCCGCAAGGTGCGCCTTGCGGATATCCTGGGCCAGGATACGCCCCTTGCCGGTCTGCTGCGATCTTTTCGGCAGCTGGAACTGGATGGCGACATGCTCCTGGAATGGGTGCCGGAGCTGTCCGCTTTGAAAACCAAATTACCCATAGAGATCCATAGTGGCGACGAACCGCTTCTTGATCCATCTCCCGACCAAATTGCGGAGCTGAGTACTGAAGTACAGGAGCTTCTGATTGCCAAACTTCTGCAGCATGGAGCGGCCGGATGAAATTGAAGCGCCTCGATCTGAAGGCTTTCGGCCCTTTCACGGACCAGACGCTATCCTTTGATTCCGCGGAGCCGGGCCTTCACATCATTTTCGGCCCCAACGAGGCGGGCAAAAGCAGTTCGCTGCGGGCCCTCAAGGCGCTCCTGTACGGGTTTCCCCAACAGACTCCGGACAATTTCCTTCACAACTATGATCATCTGCTGGTCGGCGGCTGTCTTGAAAATAGTGCCGGAGAGCAGGTTTGCTTTCAGCGCCGCAAAAAGCGTATCGGCGATGTGGTCGATGAGGCTGGCAATCCCATTGATTCGGGTGTATTGGCGCCATTTATCCAAGGGGTCGGACCGGACATTTTCGAGTCTCTCTTCGGCATTGATCATGACGCTCTGGTGCGTGGCGGCGAAGAAATTCTTGCCCAGAAAGGTGAGGTGGGAAAAGCGCTGTTTGCCGCCGGTGCAGGCATTTCGACTTTGCGAGAGGTCATCGATCAGCTTGAGAATGAGGCGGCCGGCCTTTTTAAATCGGCCGGGCAACTGCCTCAGATCAACATGGCCGTCAAAAAATTCAAAGATCTGCAGAAAGCGGTCAAGGCAGCCAGCCTGTCATCCAGGGACTGGAAAAATCACCAGGAGGCGCTGAAAAATGCCGAGACGGAACGGATGCGGTTAGAAAAAGAGCGGGCGCACAAGAATACAGAATTGTATCGCCTGGAGCGATTGCAGCAGGCGGTTCCGGAACTGGCGGCGTTAAAATCCTGGCAGGATCAGTTGCTGGCGTTGGGCGCGGTTGTTCCCCTGAATCCAGGTTTTTCGGCAACGCATCAACAGGTCAGCCAGCAAATGCGTGACGCCCGGCTGCAGCTGCAAAAAGACACGGACCGCCAGGCTAAGCTTGAAGAAAAACGTAAGGCCATTTCGTTCAATAAGGATCTTGTCGCGCATTCCGAGAAGGTGGATAATTTTCATCAGCGTCTGGGTGAATACCGCAAAGGGCAGAAGGACCGGCCGGAAAGAAATGGCATGCGCATCAGCCTGCGTGCGGAGGCGGCGCGTTTGCTGAAGCAGGTTCGGCCCGATTTGCCGCTGGATGAGGTGGAGACATTGCGGCCTATGCTCACCAGGAAAAAAACGGTGCAAACTTTGAGCGGCCGATATGAAACCATCAGCCAGCAGCTTTCGCATGCAAGTAAACAGAGCCATGCCGCCGGACACGAATGTCAGGAGGCCGCCCGTGCATTGGCCGCATTGCCCGAGGCCAGGGAGCCTGGGCGCCTTTTCCAGGCTGTGAAGCTGGCGCAAAAGGCGGGCAATATCGATGACCGGCTGGATAAAGGGACGCGTGATGTCGAGCTGAATAAAAAAAACTGCCTTGCGGAGCTCAAGCGAATGGGCCTTTGGGCCGGTGAACTGGCTGCCCTTATGGAACTCTGGCTGCCATTGCCTGAAACAGTGCAGCAGTACGAGAACCGTTTCAGCGAGATGGCCGGTCAACGGCGGGAGATTGAAAAAGAGCGCGTCGATATTGAAAAAGATCTGCATCGCGCCCGGGTTGAAATCAAAAAGGTGGCCTATACCGGCCAAGTCCCGTCGGAGCAGGAGCTGACCCGGTCCCGTGAAAAACGGGATCTGGGATGGCAGCTGATACGGCGGCAGTGGCTTGAACAGGAGGATGTGTCCGAAGAAAGCCGGCGTTATGATCCTGATCAGCCGCTTGCCGAAGCGTATGCCCGAAATGTGGGGCAGGCGGATCTTGTTGCCGATCGGCTGCGCCGGGAGGCAGACCGGGTGGCCAAGGCCGCCGACCTGCGGGCCCGGGTGGAGGACCTGCAGGAGGCCTTGTCTGAAAATGCCAGGGAAAAAACGGCGTACGATAAACATGCGCAAGAACTGGATGAATCCTGGACGGGTGAGTGGCAACCGGTCGGAATTACACCGCTGTCTCCAAAGGAAATGAACGGTTGGCTGGCCCAGATGGACAAACTGCGCTTCAAGGTGGGGGATATCTTTAAAAAGGAACAGGACATCGGGCTGGAGGAAAAGCGACGCAAGGATCTGAGGCAGGCGTTGCTCAAAGAGCTTGATGCCATAGGAGAGACGGCCCCTTCTGCCGACGAAACACTTGCGCCTGTTCTGATTTCGGCCGAGGCGGTCTTGGAGCGGATTGCCGGTCAGAAGATGGATTTTGAAAAATTGACCGAGCGGCATGAAAAAGCGAAAACCGCATTTTCCCGGGCACAGGAAGATCTGGAAACGGCCAAAGACGCCCTGGCCAAGTGGCGCGAACAGTGGCAAAAGGCCCTTCTGGGCCTGGGGCTCAAGGATGAGATCTCCACGACAGAGGCCATTGACCTCATCGAAACCCTGCAGAACTGCTTTGACAAGCTGAAAGAAGCCGATGATCTCAAAAAGCGTATTGACGGCATCGACCGTGATGCGGCTGAGCTCGAGCAGGAGGTCAGGGCCCTGGTTGAAAAGGTGGCGCCCGCCTTGTCGGCCCTGCCGCTGGACCAGACCATTTTGCAGTTGCGGACCCTGCTCGGTCAGGCCCAAAAGGACGGTACACTGCAGGATCAACTGTCCAGGGAGATAGACGCTTTGCAGGAAGAGATGGCCGCAGCGCAAAATAAACTGCGAAGTGCCAATGCGCAGATGGAAGAACTGCTCCAGATCGCCAAATGTGAAAAGCCGGAAGCGTTGGCGGCCGTCATCGGCACGTTTTCGGAATACCAGCGGCTTCAGGGAAAGATATCCGACGCAGAGGCCACCCTGGCCAAAATCGGTGCCGGTGTATCCATTGAAGCGCTTGCCAGGCAGGCGGCAGAGGTGAATGCCGATGAATTGCCCGGCATGATCGCGTCATTAAAGCGGGATATCGAGGAAAGGATCAATCCGGAGATCAATAGAATCTCCCAGGTGATCGGCGAGCAAAACACCAGACTTGCCGCAATGGACGGCAATGCAAAGGCTGCTGAGACAGCGGAAGAGATGGAGCATGAACTGGCCAGGATACGGCGGCTGGCGGACCGGTACGTGCGGTTAAAACTGGCTTCCAGGATTTTACAGCAGGAGATCGAGCGCTACCGTGAAGAACATCAGGACCCGGTTTTAAAAATCGCCTCCAGATATTTCCACGATCTGACCCTGGGCTCCTTTTCCGGGCTGCGCACCGATGTGGATGACAAGGGCGAACCGATTCTCGTCGGCACGCGACCGGACAACCTGCGGCTGACCGTGGAGAAAATGAGCTCGGGAACCCGTGATCAGCTTTTTCTTGCCCTGCGTCTGGCCACACTGGAGTGGCGCCTTGAACGCAGTGAGCCCATGCCCTTTATCGTGGACGATATTCTGATCAATTTCGATGACGAGCGGTCCAATGCAACACTTACCGCCCTTGCGGATTTATCGAAGAAAAATCAGGTGATTCTTTTTACCCACCACAGGCAGATCGTGGAAGCCGCCAACCGCCTCAAAAGCAAGGGAACCCTTCAAATCCACCATTTGTAAGCCGATCATTTTACTTACGGCGTTGAAATTGCATAATTTTCTTTCCGGCCCGAAATGCACTGGATGAAACGGTGATTTGAACATATTTGTGAACTGGGCGCATATTTTTCGGTCAATTCATCTGCGGTGAAAGCCTTGCGTTTAAAACATTCGAGTGTTTCAAATGACCACCGCCAGTGGATGTTCGCTCATGAAACCGATGGTTGGCATTTTTCATGCGCTTCATCTGTTCCGGCCATAGTATTGCCGTAGAACCTTCCGGGGACGGATAAACCCCTCGGGGGATATCCCCCGCTATTGATGCCGTCCCCCCTGTCCGGGTGCTTTCCAATGTGTCAGCTATTTGCGCCGGCGATTGTCCCTTCGGTTGTGGTGGGTAGTATATTAATGGCATGATTCCAATTGCTTAAGGCGACGCGCCGGTTGGCACAGCCATTGCTGAACCTATCTTCAGGAAAAGCATCCCATTTCAAATTCCACCATGCGCCGTTCAGCCGTGGTTGGTTTCAGCGTCCGGATCGATCACCGCGTGGCGGAGCCGTTATCGTGTGGTGTTTCCGGCAGGCAGTGGTGATTTTGAACTACGGGAATATATAAGGAGGCAGACGATGGTACGGGGCAAAGGCCGTTCATTCCACACAACCCGTTCCTGTCGAACGGAGCAGTCCTTTTTCCGGATTCGAGCGTCCGCCGGCACAAACCGATCCCGGAGCACTGCGGCGGTGCAATGGCCCGCCGTAAAACCGATAAAGGGCGCCAGACATCCGCTGGTGCGAATCCTGGTGGTGGATAACGATGCGGATCATCTGCAGCACGTAACGTTCATGCTCAGGATGGCCGGTTTTGAGTGCGTGGCCGTTACGTCCAGTGCTGCTGCAATGGATAAGTTCATGGTGCATCCTTTCGATATTATACTGATCGAACTGCAAATGCCCAAAATGGACGGAATTGCTTTGGCCGCCGTTTTAAAGGCGGCTGAAAGCCGGATCACCGTTATCTTGATGTCCGATCTGGCCGTCCGCAATTCCTTGCCGGTGGTTATCGACGGCCCCAGAAAGGTGGTCGACCACGTGATCAACAAACCTTTTTCGACACACGCGCTCCATCGTTTATTCATCCGGCTGCTGCCTTCGGAAGCGAAACAATGTCTGGAAGCGGCCTCGACCGGAATCGATACACGCCGCCAGGCGGTTTGAAGGAGGGAGCAATCATGGGCGTCAGCAAAATTCGCACTATCGGCATTTTGACGGGCGGCGGCGATGTCCCCGGTCTCAATCCATGCATCAAACAACTGGTCCTGAGGGCTTCCCAGATGGGGATCCGGGTACTGGGGATCCGCAAAGGCTGGGCGGGGCTGCTGGACTATTCGCCGGATGACCCACTATCGGAAGCGGAAAATATTCAGCCCCTGGATTTAGCCGGGGTGCGGACCATAGACCGCTCCGGGGGCACCATTTTACACACCTCACGGACCAATCCCGGCGCGGTCAGTTTCAATGACGCGCCTGTATTTTTGAGGGATGCCTATTCCGATCCTGCAAAGAAAGAAGATTTTACCGGGCATATATTGAAGAACCTGACCCGTTTGGGGATTGATTTGCTGGTTCCCATCGGAGGAGACGACACATTGTCATTTGCCATGCGGCTGCACAAGGAGGGGTTCCCGGTTATCGCCATTCCCAAAACCATGGACAACGATGTGATCGGAACCGACTACTGCATCGGTTTTTCCACTGCGGTGACCCGCAGCGTCAATTTCATCCACGCCCTGCGGACTTCGGCCGGATCCCACGAGCGCATTGCGGTGGTTGAACTGTTCGGCCGCTATTGTGGAGAAACATCGCTGATTGCCGGCTACCTGGCAGGTGCAGACCGGGTGGTCATTTCCGAAGTACCCTTCGATATCGATCGGCTGGCCGGTTTTCTGGAGGCGGACCGCAGTGGCAACCCGAGCCGCTACGCCATGATGACCATCAGCGAGGGGGCGGTCATGCAGGGGGGCGACAGGGCTTTGAGGGGGGATGCCGATGCATTCGGTCACCGCAAACTGGGCGGGATCGGTGCGGTGACCGCCGAGGCCATCAAAAAGCGGACCGGTATCGGCATTATCTTTCAACCGCTGTTTTACCTGATGCGCAGCGGCTCCCCGGACGCGCTGGATTTGATGGTGGCGATGAACTTCGCCAATCTGGCCATTGAATTGATCGGGCAGGGACGCAGCGGAAAAATGGCCGCCCTGGTCCAGGGGCGCTACACCGCTTTGAATATCGATGGCCTCCAAGGCGGCGCCAAAAAGGTGGATGTCGAGGCGCTTTACGACACCCAGGCCTATCAGCCCGTCGTCCGGACGGCCCACGGCAAGCCCATGTTTCTCTATTGACCGGCGGTTGGTGAAAAGGAGATCGGACCATGAAAACCACAATCACTGCCATGCGGGCAGATATCGGCAGTATCGGCGGCCATTTGCAGCCCAGTGAGCATGTCGTCGCAACGATGCGTGAAACACTGGCGCAAAATAAAGAGAAGTTGATTCTGGATTATGATCTCCACTTTACCGGAGATGACATTACGGTGCTGTGCACCCATCAGGGGGAATCCGTTGGGAGCAGTGTGCAGGATATGATTTGGGACGCATTCTCCCAGGGGGGGCGTGCGGCGGTGGAACAAGGGCTTTACGGCGCCGGCCAGGATATTTTCGACAAGGGGATATCCGGCGCAGCCAAAGGATTTGGTCCGTCCCTGGCCCAGATCAGCTTCGAGGAACGCGCCAACGAGGCCTTCCTGGTTTTTTCCATCGACAAAAGTCTGCCCGGTGCATTCAATCTGCCTTTTTACCAGGCTTTTGCAGACCCCATGCACTGTTCCGGTCTGCTGTTGTCCAACCGCCTGCGCAAGGGCTTTCGTTTCGAAATCATGGATGTGGTCTATAAAGAATACGACCGTTCCATTTCCCTCGAAGCACCCGAAGATCTTTATAACCTGGCCGCTTTGCTCAGAGACGAAGGGCGGTTTGGCATACGCGCCATATTCTCGCGTACCACCGGAGAACAGGCCGTGGCTGTGAGCACCACCCGGTTGCACCATGTCGCCGGGATCACCCTGGGCAAGGATGATCCCGTGGCCATCGTGCGCGTTCAGGATGCATTTCCCGCCGCCGGCGAAATTCTGGCGCCGTTTGCCATGGGGTCCCACGTCAGCGGCTATCTGCGCGGCAGCCACCATGGCCCGCTCATGCCGGTGCGGCTCAACAGCGGCGTCTCGTTTTTCGACGGTCCGCCCAGCGTCTCCTGTGCCGCTTATTGCGTCCGCAACGGCCGGTTGACACCGGCCATTGATCCTTTCGATCATCCCTTTTGGGACCGGGTGCGTTCCCGCGTGTCCGACAAGGCCATGGATATCCGGCGTCAAGGCTTTTTCGGCAACGCCATGCAGCCATATGAAACCCTGTCCTACGGTGGGATCGTGCGCATCCTCAAAGCGCTCGACGAGCGTTTTGTGATCGAAAAACCGATACGTTCCTAACACGGGTTTTCGAGGGTGGTACAATCGGGATTCGGAGATAATTCGCCCATCCATTCCATTAAATCATTTGACATGGCTGATTTGTGTTCTATATAATTTGTTTAACCAGTATACAAAATATTCATCCTCGAGAACAATTTTCAACTACTTCTCTTTATCCGAATTCGAAATTGCGACAGAGCCTGTTTCCAGGACATTTACCTGATGCATAGTTGTCCCATGGATAATGCCATGGATGGGGTGAGCTTTTCCGAGATGCCCCTGTGACCGATCGGTAGCACAGTGCGAATTGCCGAATTGCCCCCTTGAAGGGAGCCGTGCAGCTGTGGTCAAAACAGCAGTTGACTCCGGCCGGCCTGCTGCAAGCGTCCCGACAGTTTCGCCTATGTTTTACAGCTTGGTAAAATTATTGCCACTCCAATGGGTGCCGGGGCGGGCTGCAATAATTAAAGGTCATAAAATCAATGGGATACATATTAAAACCCTGGCATGAGATTTGCTCTATGAAGTTGAGAGAAAAAACGCAGTCAACAATCCAAAAAACCAGGGAGGTGATTGGTGGCCAGCAATTTCCGTGTGTCCAGAAAAGAGAGCCGCAATCGATCCATGGCACTGAAGCTTTTCGGTGATTTCGATGGGTCGTCTGCATGCGAGTTGATAAACATACTGGACCAGGCGATTCTTGGTCAGCGCAAAGTGGCCATCGACACGGATGGCCTGAGAACGATTCATGCGTTCGGCCTCGATGTCTTTCTTCCGCGGATAGCCCGCATGAGAAACATATGGACGGAAATCGAAGTCACTGGGAGGTTCAGCCAGATCTTCAACGAAACGTGACAGGGCGATATGATAAAGACAATAGAGCAAATGGAGGCGGACCATGGGCATTCGCAAACAGTTTTTAAAAAGCAGACCTGTATGCAAGGTGACGTTCAAAATTCCGGAAAGTCTGGCAAATGACGTCAGGACGGCGCATGTGGTGGGCGAGTTCAACAACTGGTCGCCTTCGGCAACGCCCATGAAGCGGTTGAAAAACGGTGCCTTCAGCGCCACCCTGGAGTTGCAAAGGGGGCGTTCCTACCAGTTCCGTTACTTGCTGGGGCAGACCCACTGGGATAACGATCCCGATGCCGATGACTATTTTCCCACGCCTTTCGGTGACAGCCATAATTCGGTGATCGACCTGTAGCATTCCGTGGCGGTTCCGATGGAGGCCTTTTCTGTTGCTGCCCGGGTATCATCTGCCTTATGCGAAGCGTTTGAAAGTCCATGCTACAGCGGCACGGGTATGGCGGGGTGCGTTGGACGGCCTCTGACGCCTATTGATGGTCAACAGTGCCGAAATCTATGTGCAAGGCTTGGCTGGCGCTATGGGGCCAAGGGACAATCAGGGAAAAAAGACCAAAAATGAAGGAGGAAATGCCATGTTTGATTTGATGCCCCACAGAAGACGATTTGGCAGTAATTTGGTCAGCTTCAGAGACGAAATGGACAGCCTGTTCAACCGCTTTTTCGACTTGGATTTTGGCGATAGGCGGCTGTTCGGAGAGGGGCTCTGGGCGCCCCGGGTGGATGTGAGCGAAGGCAAAAGCGAAGTTACGGTCAAGGCCGAAATCCCGGGGTGCGAAGCCAAGGACATCGATGTGAAACTGGATGGTCGGGTGTTGACCATCAGCGGTGAAAAAAAGCAGGAAAAAGAGGAGAAGGAAGAAAATATTCATCGTCTGGAAAGAACTTACGGCAGTTTCTGCCGCACATTGGAACTGCCCGCTGAGGTCAGCCCGGAAGCCATCGATGCGACTTACAAAAAAGGGGTGCTGAAGCTGGTGCTCAAAAAGATCGGGGACAGCAAGACCAAAAAAATTGAAATTAAAGGGGCTTAGATCCTTTTGACGACTGCTTGTGCAGGATGCCGGCTTTTCCGGACCCAAGGCGGAAAGGGCGTACTGCACAAGCGTGATCCTGTGAACAATAGCACTGCCGGAGAGGGCGGGAAAATGAAGAATACAACGCAACGACACAGGTTTCAAAGAGCCGGTAACCGCACCCCCACCGAAGCGGCCATTTCGTGCCGTCCATTTTTCTGCAACGGGCCTACGGATGCATCGGATGGGGTTATGCGGAATTTTTCAGACGGCGGCTCCTATATCGTATCTTCCCATCAATACGCGCCAGGTAACATTCTGATAGTGCGAATGGTTCGGTATCCCACTTTGCCCGCCTCCATTTCAGATGAAGACCGGCCGCGGTCCCTATGCCTGGCGGAAGTCAAATGGATGCAGGAACTTCCCGAAAAAGACACAATTCGATACGGCATGGGTCTCAGGTGCCTTGATTGACACCCGGTTGGACAAGGGGCAACAGTCGGATCGCCGGCGGAAAAATCTGCAATAAACCATCCTGAACGCATGAATAGGGGGCATCCATGACAACGCGACCCCGTACTCCGCGAATTTTGGTGGTCACTCCGGAAATAACCTTTGTACCCGAAGGAATGGGAACGGATTCGCGGTCCCTGTCGGCCCGGGCCGGCGGCCTGGGCGACATCTGTGCCGCCCAGATCCATGGGCTATACGAGGACGGTGTGGACGTCCACCTGGCCATGCCCAATTACCGCAATGTCTTTAAAATCAACGCCCGTTTCATGCCGGCGGTGGATATCCACCGCCGCCGGCGCACGCTGCCTGAAAGTCGTGTCCATCTGGCCCAGGACAGATCGTTTTACTACCATCCCAAGCTGTTTCTGACCGCGAACTGGGAGAACATCCGGATTGCCCTGGCTTTTCAGCGGGAGGTGATCAACCGCATCATCCCGGAAGTTCAGCCGGACCTGATCCACTGTTTCGACTGGATGACGGGGCTGATTCCGGCCATGGCCCGCAAAAACGCCATCCCCTGTCTGTATACCCTTTATCGCCTGGAATCACCGCGGCTGCTCCTGTCCACCATCGAAGAGCGGGGGATCGATGCGGCTTCCTTCTGGCAGTATGGTTACTACTGTCGCATGCCCGTCAATTATCAGGAGACAAGAGATACCAACCCGCTCGATCTGCTGACCAGCGGTCTGTTCGCCGCTGAGTGGGCCCATATGCTGAGCCCGGCTTTTCTCAGGGCGGTAACGGCCGAATCGAACCACCATACCGCTGCCATGCTGAAAACCGAGCTGCAGAACAAAGTGCGGACCGGACATCTGGTTGCCGTGGCACCGGCGCCGGATCCATCTTTTGACCCGGCCGTTGACCGCGCCCTGAAACAACCTTACGGGCCGGACACCCACTTCACCGCAAAATTGCACAATAAACTCCACCTGCAGGACTCCTTGAACCTGGATCTGGACTCCAGGGCGCCGGTGTGTTTCTGGCCCACGCGCCTGGACGGTTCCCGCTCCGGCAGCCGGCTCATGGCAGAGACCCTGGCCTGCATGCTGAACCGCTATCACGAACAGCGCCTTCAAGTGGTGTTTATCGCCGACGGCGACTTTGCCGATTACATGCGCACGCTGGTCCAACGCTTAGGTGCAGCGGGCCGCATCGCCGTCTGCGATTTCGATGCCCGTCTCTACCGGCTGGCCTATGGCGGTTCGGATTTCGTACTCATGCCCATCGGCCTCGATCCATGTGCGCTGCCGTGCAAAATTGGCCAGCGATATGGTGCGCTGCCCATCGCCCACGATGCGGGGGCCATCCACGATTGTGTCGAACATCTGGACGCGGCAGCCAACCGCGGAACGGGGTTTTTATTCAGACACATGGATGCGCAAGGCTTTCTTTGGGCCGTTGATCAAGCCATCGCCTTTTACTGTCAGCCCAGGGCGTTCCGGACCCGACAGGTCCGGCGCATTATGGCCGAGAGCCGGTCCCGGTTTGATTCCGCCGATACGGTGCGCCGTATGGTTGATCTTTATGCGCGTATCCTGGACCGGCCCCTGGTGTATCAGGAAGCCGCGCGCGAGTCGGCGGCCGCCTCCCGGGTTGCCGCATGACGTGGGGGTTGCTTTGTTTGCGCGCCGATCATTCCGGCATACCAGGTGTTTTTATGCCCCACCAATCCATTGATATCCCTTTTAGCCGCCGGAGGCGTCCATGACCAACGGAGAGACCCATTTTTTTAACTTGCCTCAGAATATTTCGGGACTTGCCGAACTGGCGGAAAATTTGTGGTGGAGCTGGCGCCCCCGGGCCCGGATGCTTTTCAAGATGCTCAACCGGCAGGCTTGGAAGGAGAGTGGCCACAACCCGGACAAGATGCTCCGGGAGCTGTCTCCCGAAATATTGTCCGCTGCAGCGCAAAGTCCCGATTTCCTCCGTCATTACCATGTGGTGATGTCGCTTTTTCAAAACTACATGGCCCGCAAAGATCACCTCGTTTTGAACGGGGACATGGGATTGGCGCCCGATACCGCGGCGGTAGCCTATTTTTCGGCCGAGTTCGGCCTGCACCGGTCCCTACCATTTTATGCCGGCGGCTTGGGGTTCCTGGCAGGCGATTTTCTCAAGGAGTGCAGCGATTTGAATATTCCTGCGGCAGGGGTGGGGTTCATGTATCCGGAGGGCTACCTGCACCAGAGAATCCGCGAAGATGGATGGCAGGGCCACATTGATGAGCGTTTTGACCGTGAGGCGGCCCCCATTTCACGGGTTATGGCGGATGAGAACCACCAGCTCATATTCGAGGTTCCGTTGATCCAGCCGCCCATTCTGGTGGCGGTCTGGAAGGTTGCCGTGGGCACCAGTACCCTTTACCTGATGGATACGGATATCGCCCAGAACGATCCATGGAACCGTTCCATTTCCGCCCGGCTCTATTCAGGGGATCTGGAACAGCGCCTGCGCCAGGAGATCGTGCTGGGCATCGGCGGCGCCGAAATGCTGAAAAAGCTGCGGCTGCGCTACCACCTGATTCACCTCAATGAAGGCCACGCTGCCCTGGCTTTGCTGGAGCAGATCCGCGACTGCCGTCTGAACGGCATGTCTTTTGACGATGCCTTTGAAACGGTGCGCCGGCGTATCGTGTTTACCACCCATACACCGGTGCCGGCCGGCCACGATGTCTTTCCCTTTCAAATGATCGAGAAGTATTTCCGATCCTACTGGTCTGGACTGGGGCTTAATCGCGACCAGTTTCTGCAGTTGGGAACCAGTCCCGAAAATCCACGGCAGGGGTTCAATATGACCGTGCTGGCACTCAGGGCCTCACGCTATTGCAATGCCGTCAGCCAGAATCATGCCCGGGTGTCGCGCAAGATGTGGCACTGCCTCTGGCCGGACAAGCCGGAGACCGAGGTTCCCATCGATGCCATTACCAACGGTGTTCACATACCCACCTGGGTGGAACCGAAGATAAAGCGGCTTTACGATCGTTACCTCGGCTCCACGTGGCGGGACAACCATGACAATCCGTATACCTGGGAACTGGTGGAAAAAATTCCGGACGAGGAACTCTGGCAAACCCACTACTGGCTGAAGATCAAACTGATCGATGCCATCCGTGAACGCTGCCGCAAACGCTGGGTGGATGAGCACGCCAGTCCGCTCATTATGCTTTCCGGCGGCGCCATGCTGGATCCATCCATTCTCACCGTGGGGTTTGCCCGCCGGTTTGCCACATATAAGCGGGCCGATTTGATCCTGAGCGATCTGCCGCGCATCAAACGGTTGCTCAACGATCGCTGGCGGCCCATCCAGCTCATTTTCGCGGGAAAAGCGCACCCGGCTGACGACCCCGGCAAGTATATCCTCCAAAAAGTGTTCAACGCCTGCCAGGACCCCCAGATGGGTGGCCGCATCGCCTTTGTGGAGGACTACGGTGAGCAGATTGCCCAGTATTTGCTCCACGGTGTGGATGTGTGGCTCAATAACCCGTTGCCGCCCATGGAAGCCTGCGGCACCAGCGGAATGAAGGCCGCCTTGAATGGTGTGCCCCATTTGAGTATTCTGGACGGCTGGTGGATCGAGGGATACAACGGCAGCAACGGTTGGGCTTTTGGAGATACTTACGGCGAGGCCGACCGCACTGGTATTGATGCCTGTGCCATCTACCAGCTTCTCGAAGATGAAATCATTCCCCTGTACTACGGAGTCAGCGACGACGGCATTCCCAAAGGCTGGGTGCGGGTCATGAAAGAGGCCATTCGCAGCAACGCTGCCCGTTTTTCGGCCCGGCGCATGGTCAAGGAATACGTCCAGCGCTACTATATGAATGCCATCCAAGAGCCTGATCCAACCGTCTAAGTGATGCCGTTGGGAGGATCCGATGACGGCGCAGCACTATTATCGGCGCGTAATCGACCGGCTGAGCAACTGCTTTCATTTCAGCCATTACGTCGTTGCGTCAGGCAAGGCCGCAGCGGATACGAGCACTGAAACAGCTTTCCCGGCGATATTTCCTGTTCCGACGAAACATTGATCGATTTCATCGAAGAATACAAAAAACGTATCTGTTCCTCCGGCACCAGGATTCCGATCGTCGGGGTGATCTTGCCCCGGGGGCGGCAATTGTGGCGGCCCGCCGGGAATCCCGTATCGGTGAACGGGCCCGGGTCACGCTTGACAATCCGAACCCTGCGGCGCTACAACCAAAAAGATAATTGAACGGGTTCATGATTTTCTCATCAACGCTTGTTGGGAAGGCCGGCATATCGCCAATATTTTAAGAGACCCTTACAAAACGCCGGCGTATAACCGGGGACAGGATTTTTCCAGGTATCCGGCCGATTGAATCATCGCCGGTCCTGCTCATCGGATCGCTATGCCCAATGCCCGCGGTTCTTTTCGGATGGCCATGCCATTCCGGGACATATGTCTGCAAAGGGGGGCTTATGCAGGTGGGGGTTTTTAATGGACAGTGACAGTTTGAAGACATCGGATTCGGCGCTTTTGCCGTCACGCAAAACCATCGCCCTCGTGCTGGGCAGCGGCTCATCTCGCGGCTGGGCACATATCGGCGCCATCGAGGCCCTGTTGGAAGAGGGGATTCCCATCGATTTTATCTCCGGGTGCAGTGTGGGTGCCTATGTCGGCGCCATTTACGCCAGCGGCAGCCTGGAAAGCCTCAAAAATTTCGTTTTGAGTATGGATGGCCGGAAAGTGTTCTCGTATTTTGATGTGGTTTTCCCGCGCTCGGGACTGCTCAACGGCACCAAGAAGGTGGGGGAGCTTTTCTCGATGCACACGCCGGCGACACAATTTTCCGAACTGAATATTCCGGTGATGATGGTGGCCACGGACCTGCAGCGCGGCGAAAAGGTTGTTTTGAAATCAGGCAATCTGCTCCACGCCCTGCGGGCCACCATGAGTGTGCCGGGGCTTTTTGCGCCTGCCTGGCTTAAGGACCGCTGGCTGGTGGACGGCGGTATGGTGGATCCGGTCCCGGTGGGTGTTGCCCGGGCCACCGGCGCCGACGTGGTGATTGCCGTGGACTTGAACAGTAACATTGTGTCGCGCCGGATAAAACAGCCGCGAAGAAAAGAACCTGAAAAAATCGTACACGAAGATCCCGAACCGCGGAGTGAAATTCTGAGGAAACTTTCCGACTATTACGCGTCTGCCGGGGCGTCTTTTAAACACAAAGTCAACGATCTTCTGGGCCGCGATGTCAATATGCCGGACATTATCGATACCGTCATCACCTCAATTGGCATCATGCAGGAGCGCATCACCCGCATCAACCTGGCCGTGGAGCCACCGGACGTTCTGGTCCAGCCCCGTTTGGGGGCGCTGAAAATAATGGACTTCGACCAAGTGGAAATGGCCATCGGGGAAGGCTATATCGGTATGAAGGAGAAGATGGAGGACCTCAGGGCGCTGTTGGAGATGCCTGGTCAGTAAGCCGCTGCATTTCCATTTTCCCCTTGCCTTCATCCACGAAGTAAAACAGCACCGCACCGGCCAAAAACAGCAACAGCACCGAAATAATGCTGGTGCGGGTGGCCACAAGACCGGTGATGCGGATTTGTTCAGGGGTGGCCGCGACCGGCAGCAGCAGTCGTTTGGTGGCCAGCCCGGTGAGCCCCATCAGCATGGGGCCGACAATGGCGGCGAATTTGCCCAGCATATTGTAAAAACCATAGAATTCGGCACTTCGTTCGGCGGGAATCAACCGGGCGTAGTAGCTGCGGCTCAGGGCCTGGATACCGCCCTGCACCAAGCCGATGACGGCGGCCAGCAGGTAAAACTCCCCCGGCCGGGTCATGAACGCCCCCCAGAGGGTGACACCCATGTATATATATAGGGCCAGGTAGATTGAGGGCCGGATACCCCAGTATTTCCCTAGGCGGCCGAAGAGCAGTGCGGAAGGAAAACCGACGAACTGTGTGATCAGCAGCGCTTTGACCAGGTCATCGGTGTTGAACCCCAAGGAGACGCCGAAGTCCACGGCCATGCGAACGATGGTGTCCACCCCGTCGATATAGCACCAGTAGGCCAACAGAAAAGTGAACAGGGTTTTCAGCTGCCGAACCAGCTTGAAGGTGGCAATGATTTGCCGCCCTGCGGATTTGATTTGAATGATCAATGGCTGGTGCCGCTTTCGGGGATCGGGCGGCACCCATACAATGGTGAACAGGGTAAACATCGCCCACCAGAGCGCCACGCAGCACAAGGCGGCTTTGATGGCCTGGATAGGGCCGGCCAGGCCGAACAGGTGCGGTTGGGTGGTCATCAGCACGTTGACCGCAAGAAGCAAGCCGCCACCCAGGTAGCCCAGGGCGTATCCCAGGCTCGAAACCTGGTCGATTCGTCCGGGAGGGGCCACATGGGGAAGCAGGGCATCATAAAATACGTTGGCCCCGGAAAATCCGATGACGCCGACGGCATATAAGATCAGGGCGACCGGCCATTGGTTCTGGGGAATCAAGGCCAGGCCGGCGGTCATCAATACCCCCAAATAGGTAAAGGCGATGAGCATCCCTTTTCGCTGTCCGCACTTGTCGGCCACGGCACCCAGGAGCGGGGCCATGGCGGCAACCACCAGACTGGCCAGGGCATTTCCCATGCCCAGCCGAAAAGTGCTCAGGTTCACGTCCAGATCCTGACCCCAATATTGCTTGAACATGATGGGAAAGAACACGGCGATGACTGTGGTGGCAAAGGCTGAATTGGCCCAGTCATACAGGGCCCAGCCCCATATGGCGCGTCGGCGGTTTCGGTTGGCTTCTTTTTCTACAATAGACACAGCCACGCTTTCACTATCCCTTCCGTATCGCTTTTGTGCCCGCCCCCCGCGTTCACCTGCGGGCCATCTCCCGCATTTCGAAGCAGCAAACATCGCGTAACATTGCCTTTAAGCTTGCAAATGCGGTCGGTCCCCACTATTTTTATGGTAGTATTCAATCTTCGGATTTTAATCTGGAGCGGCTTTCAGCCGCGATAAAATCTCACATCAAGGCTATCTATCGCAGCTAAAAGCCGCTCCAGATCGCTCCAGGCGATTATACCTGAATCCGGAAATTTAAAAAATGGCTTTAACATGCTGATTACACCAAGTTTATAAATGGGTATGAAAAACTTACCGCCCAATCCGAAATTGCGCTACATGGCCTCGGACTTTGACACCCACTTTAAGGTGTTTCACGAACTCATGTCAAACAAGGTTCTGGAGATCCTGCTGGTGGCCAGTGCCTATGATGCCTACATATTGGAAGAGGACGGTTCCCTGGCATCCAAAATCATCAATGAGTACCACGGGCTCAACTTGAGCCGCCCGCCGCGGATTACCCGCGTGGACGGTGCCCGGGAGGCCCTTGCGCTGATTGGCGAGCAGTCCTTTGATCTCGTGATTACCATGCCCCATCTGGACGATATGGACTCTTTTGAACTGGGGCTGGCCATCAAGGCTCAGAATTCCGCCCTGCCGGTGATCCTCCTGGCCCACAGTATTCAGGGGCTTTATCCGCTGCCATCGGGAAAAGACGGCTCGGGCATCGATCAGATATTTATTTGGTCCGGCGATGCCGACCTGCTGCTGGCCATCGTAAAGAGCGTCGAAGACCGCCTGAACGTGGACAAGGACACCCGCATGGCTCAGGTCAGGGTGATTATCCTGGTGGAGGATTCACCTCTGTACCGCAGCTATTTTTTGCCCCGCATGTACAAGGAGGTGGTCCATCAGACCCAGGAGGTGCTGGATGAAAGCCTCAACGAAGAGCATCGCCTGCTCAAGATGAGGGCGCGGCCCAAGATCCTGGTAGCGGACACCTACGAAGCGGCTCTTGAATTGTATGAACGCTATAAACCCTATCTTTTTGGTGTGGTCTCCGACACCCGCTTTCCATGCGGCGGTAAATTAAGCGCCGATGCGGGGGTCAGGCTGCTCAGTGAAATCAAGGCCGAAATTCCCGACCTGCCCTTGTTGCTGATCAGCAATGAATCCCCCAACCGGAGCAAGGCCGAGGCATTGAAGGTGCAGTTTCTGGATAAAAATTCCCCGCATCTCTTTGACGAGTTGCATCGTTATTTCCTGGATTTCCTGGGTTTCGGGGATTTCGTGTTCCGATTTGCGGACGGTACGGAAGTGGCACGGGCATCCAATTTGAGGGAACTGGAAAAGGTGCTGGCCACGATTCCTGAAGAGCCGTTGTGTTACCATGCATCCCGCAATCGCTTCTCCAATTGGATTATGGCGCGATCCGAGATCGTGCTGGCCTCGCAGTTGCGCCAGGTCCAGGTTTCGGATTTTATGGATGCTGAAACCATGCGCCAGTATCTATTGGGCAGTATCCATGCATTGCGCAAGTGGCGGCAAAAGGGCGTGGTGGGGCAGTTCAATGCCCGTGAATTTGATTCCCAGATCTCCGATATCGTCAAAATCGGTCACGGATCCCTCGGCGGCAAAGCACGGGGTTTGGCTTTTGTGGCCAATCTGCTGCGTCAATCACCGTTTCTTTTTGATAAATTCAAAGGGATCGATATCCGCATACCGGCAAGCCTCGTGATTACCACGGAGGCCTTCGATGCTTTCGTGGCCGACAACAACCTGCACCTTTCGGATTTTACCGATCAATCCGATCTTCAGATCGCCCAGGCTTTTGCGGCCGCAAAAATGCCGGCGCAAATCGAAAACGACCTGAAAGCCTTTCTCGATGCCGTGCATTATCCTCTGTCGGTGCGCTCCTCGAGCCTTTTGGAAGATGCCCATCACCAGCCCCTGGCCGGTTTGTATAAAACATTTATGCTCCCCAACAATCATCCGGACGACAGCATCCGGTTTGATCGGCTGATATCCGCCATCAAGCAGGTGTATGCCTCGACCTGGTTTGACCAGCCCCGGCGCTTTGCCCGCAGCACGGCATATCGGCATCGCAAGGAGCAGATGGCCGTGATGATCCAGCAGATTGCCGGTCGCCGTTTTGGGGATCATTTTTTCCCTGCCATATCGGGCATGGCGAGTTCGCTGAATTATTATCCCATTGAACGGATGAAGCCGGACGACGGCATGTCAAAAATCGCCATGGGATTCGGCAGGATCATCGGTAAGCGGGAGGGCGGCCTGCGGTTTTGCCCCAAATATCCGGCCATCTTGCCCGATTTTTCGAAAACCGAAGATATTCTGGACAACGCCCAGCGTCATTTGTACGTGCTGCCCCTGGGCATCGGGGCCAGCGCCATTGATTTGAGCGCCGGTCTGCTGAAACTGGATGTGGCGGACGTGCTGGACCAAAAGGCCCTCACCGGGCTCTTCAGTACCTACATCCCCGAAGACGGACGCATTCGGGATTCTGTTGTCCCCAGGGGCATAAAAATGGTCACCTTTGCACCCATTCTCAAGCATAAAATCCTTCCTCTGGCTGATTTGATCGTTGATTTGCTGGCCCTTGGACGCAGCGAAATGGGGTGCCATGTGGAATTCGAATTTTCCCTGGACTTGGGCGGCGACCATGGGGAGCCCCCGGTTTTCTGTATCCTGCAAATGCGGCCCATGACCATCGGCGGCGATTTTTTTGCCGTAGAGTGGACGGCCGATGACCAGGCGCAGGCCGTCGGCTATGCATCGCGGGCCATGGGGCATGGCGAATTCGGCCCCATTGGCGATATCGTTTATCTGAAGCCGGATGCATTCTATGCCGCCGCCACCCGCGACATGGCCCGCGAGGTGGCCAAAATCAATGCCAATCTGAAATCCCGGAATTGTCCCTACCTGTTGATCGGCCCCGGGCGCTGGGGATCATTCGACCCCTGGCTCGGCATACCGGTAAAATGGGAAGACATCAATGGCGCCGGCGCCATCGTCGAACTGCGCAACTCCGACCTGAAGGCCGACCCCTCCCAGGGATCTCACTTCTTTCAGCACATCACCACCAACGGATTGCCTTATCTTACCGTTACCGAAGGCAGCGACGATTTCATCCGTTGGCGTGACATTCTGCAATATCCCCTGATCGACGAATACCGCTTTGTGGCCCATGCCCGTCCATCCACGCCCCTGATGATCAAATGCGACGGTCGCAGTTCGAAAGCGGTTATCCTGCCGTACCGCAGCGATGAAGCTGACATCCGGAACAGCGGGTAAATTTTCGATCTGCCTTCATTATGGGAGGGTGTCCTTTTTTTTGCCTCAGATTGATAGGCGTCTATCTCCGTTTTTTTTCCGTAAAATTAAATAAACGATTGAAATTGATATTAAATTACTCAAGAGTGTGTCCCTTGCAACGAAAAAATTAACTAAAGCCGGAGCCGCGGCAGTACGATATCATCAATACGGTTCGCAGGTATGGCGGTCAGTGGATTCGGGTCTTCAATTCTCATTGACGGCTATTTCAGTCAATCAGGAGGAAATCGGAATGGGGCGAAAAGAGATCATTTTTTTTGATGAATTGGGCTTTGGCTGGATTGTGGACAAGCTTGTTCTGCAGCAGATTCATGACAACGCCAGCGACGATGAGATTATTGTCGAAAAAACCCTGGCCGATTTGCTGCAGTGTGCATGATTCTGTCTCCCCGCAATTGAAGTCTTCCTTTGCGGTGTCCTCCTTTTCTGTCGGTCTGCCGACATTTTCCCTTGCAAAATTAGCCGGACTTTATACTAATAAGGCCATGATGAAAAAGCGACGTGCCGTTATCTTGTTTCTCTTTTTGGTCTTTGCGGCCTGGGCCGTCGCCCATCCCGTCTTGGGACAGGAGAAAAAGAATCCTGAAAACCCGGGGCCCGAACTGACCCGGGCGGTCATGTGCGAATCCATAGAGGCCCTGGAACCCCATAATACGGCGGTTGCGTTTTCTATAGGTACCGGTAAAATATCTTGTTTTACCAGCTTTGAAGGCTTCAAGTCAGCCACCCACGCATGGCACCGATGGTATCGTCGGGATGCCCTTGTGACCGCCAAACGCCTCATCCTGAAACCACCGAGTTGGTCGACTTACAGCAGTATTCAGCTTCGTGAAGCCGACAAGGGTCCCTGGCGTGTCGAGATCACCACTGCCGACAACCGCATTTTGAAAACCCTGCGCTTCAGCGTAACGGATTGACGACCATGGGCGACCTGATCGCATTTATAACCACGATTCGATGGCAGGATGTTGTGGATATTGTTCTAAACAGCTATATCCTGTTCCGGCTCTATGTGCTGTTCCGGGGAACCAATGTCATCCGCGTTATCGCCGGTATCGCGCTGTTGTGGATATTCCAGCGCCTCGCCGGCAGTCTGGGGCTCATTGTGACCAGCTGGGCCATGCAGGGTATCATCGCCGGTGCCGCGTTGATCATCATCATTGTGTTCCGCAATGAGATTCGGAACGTGTTGCAGGCCAAAAACCTGCGGGCTGTCTTATGGGGGTTTCCCCAGGTGAAGGTCCGCACCCCTGTCGATTCCATTGTCGAAGGGGTTTACGACCTGGCGCACAATCAGACCGGCGCCCTGATCGTTTTGCCGGGCAAGGAAGGCATCGACGAAATCATACAGGGCGGGGTCAACTGGCAGGGAAGAGTCTCCAGGGAAATGCTCCTGTCGATATTCTGGAATGGAAACCCGGTCCATGATGGTGCGGCCGTTATCGTGGGCGATCGGGTAACCCGGGTTGGTGCCATTTTGCCGCTGAGCCAGCGGGACGACCTGCCCCGGCAATTCGGTACCCGCCACCGTGCGGCCATGGGGCTGGCGGAGCAATCGGATGTTCTGGTCATCGTCGTTTCCGAAGAACGGGGAGAAGTGATTGTTGCCAAGCGTGAAGAAATTATCTCCATAAAAGACAATCTGGCTTTAAGAGAGGTGATCAAGGATCATCTGGGGATTTCCGACCAGCCGCATACCGGCATCAAGCGCGACTCCCTGGAGTTGAGTGCAGCCGCGATGATATGTCTTCTCTGTATGGCCGGAATCTGGTTCAGTTTTGCCCGCGGATTTGAAACGCTTACCAGCCTCGAAGTTCCCCTGGATTATATCAACCGCGATTCCCATATGCAGATTCTATCCACGTCCGACAACACCGTTCGCCTGCACCTGAGCGGATCGGGAGCTTTAATCAAGTCCCTGAAGCCGGAGCAGATAAAAATCAAACTGGATTTGAACAATGCGGTGAACGGGGAGAACAACTTTACCATCACGCGCGACAATATCGCCATGCCGCCGGGGATTCGACTGAACCGCATAGAGCCATCGGAAGTCACTGTTTTGCTGGATCTTCCCATCACCAAAGGGCTGCCGATCCAGGTGGACTGGGTCGGGGCCCTGCCCGAGGGGGTTCTGCTGAAATCGGTGCGGCTCTCCCGGGATCATGTCAGCGTAATCGGCGCCGCCAAAATTTTGAAGCCCATCGATACGATCTATACGGAAAAAGTCCAACTGGAGAACCTGCATTCCAGCGGAAAACTCACCGCCAACCTGGCGCTTGAACCCGCTTCCCTGAAATTTGCCGACGGCTTTGACGGCAAGATCGAAGTCAGCTTCACCCTTGGCGCGCGATTGCCCTGAAAAAGAGCGGGCCGACAACCCAAATTAGGGGCAAATCCGCTGGCAGGGATAGGGAGCGGATGGGAGCACAGGGTCAGTTGCGAGTTTTGAGTTGTGAGTTATACGTTTTGGAATCCTGCCATTTATAAGATCAGGCCCGCGCGCAACGCGAACCTCAACTGTAGATCACTATAGATCACTGGAAACTTTAGATCACTCGGTCTTGACCGCTCAAGCCCCCTGCCGATTCAATGGCCTTTAATAAATGATTCTGTCATTTGATAGGCTTCATCATCGGTGAACTGTTTGGGCGGGTGTTTGCAAAAGTATGCCGCCGGTCCCTCCAGCACACCGCCGATATGCCGGTCCAGCGCCACTTTGGCGCAGCGGATGGTGTCAATGGCCACACCCGCCGAGTTGGGAGAGTCCTCCACCGACAGCCGCATTTCGAGGTTCATGGGGATATCTCCGAAGAGCCGGCCTTCCATGCGAATGAAACAGACCTTGTTGTCATTTTGCCAGGGGACATAGTCGCTGGGACCGATGTGGATGTTTTCATTCTCCAGACGGCTGGCCGTTACCGACTGGACAGCTTCAGTTTTGGATTTTTTCTTGGATGAGAGCCGGCTGTGATTGCGCATGTTGAGAAAGTCGGTATTTCCGCCGGTATTCAGCTGATAGGTCCGGTCCAGCGCCACTCCCCGTTTTCGAAACAAATCCGTTAATACCCGGTGGGTAATGGTGGCGCCCATCTGGGATTTGATGTCATCGCCGATGATGGGAATACCCCTGCGGGAGAAACGCTGGGCCCACTGCGGGTCGCTGGCAATAAAAACCGGAATGTTATTGATAAAGGCCACACCGGCCTCCAGGGCGCAGACGGCATAAAACCGCGACGCTTCTTCGGAGCCCACCGGAAGATAGTTGAGCATGACCTCGGTGCCGGTCTCTTTCAGATGCCGTATGACCTCATCTTTGCCGGGCTGCGGTTCATCCGCAGGGACATAAGACCTTGCGGCATCGTAGCTGAGCATATGATCCGATACGCCATCGAGGATCGGCCCCATGACAACAGGGGTGCCGGCAAAGGGCACGTCGCGGCAGAAAATGGTGGTACAGTTGGGGGGGGCAAAAATGGCTTCACTGACATCCCGCCCCACCTTTCGCTGGTCAATATCAAACGCAGCCGTGATCATGATGTCATCGGGGGTGTAACCGCCGATTTCCCGGTGCATAAGCCCCGTGTTGTCATCCGCCGGTTTGTTTTTATAGTGGTGAATTCCTTGTAATAAAGCACTGGCGCAATTGCCGACGCCGACAATGGCCACATTGATTCCGCCCATTATGATCCAGTCTCCTGTACAGTGAAATAACAGTGGTCAAAAAAAAACGTATAATAGGCCAGTATGACGGCGAATGCAACTTACGGATGCGGTCGGCCGGATTAAAGCAAAACCATGATTGATGGGCCGCCGGGGTCAAGTTTTTGCCACGGTGGGCCGATATAAGGCTCAGGAGGTGAGGTCCCATGGTCGATATCACGATAGGCGCCATACCGCCGGTGCAAAACAATCCGGGCAATGGCAATAGCCCGCGCCGGCAGGCGCTCCCTAAAAAAAAGGCCCGAAACCGGCGCAAGAACAAGGAAGACCGGCGCCGCAGTGTCCGCAACGGTGTGGTGGTCACCCTCTCCGACGAGGGGCACCAGTTTGTCGAGCACACAGAACGCCGCAGGCAGACCGATCGGAGAAAATCCGGGTCGTAGCCGCGTCGCTGTAAATTTCCGGTCCGGGCACAGCGCTGTCAATGGATGCCAAGGCGGAGAATGCGATATTATTGCGCTTCCAGCATTCGCTGGTGCAGCCGCGCCGCACGCAGGCAGAATGCCTCCAGCTTGGCATGGGTTTGCTGTGGAAACGGCAGGCCGTCACTTTCGATGGCCAGAAACGGCAGGTCGTCAACGGTGCTGAGAATGGACCGCAGGCGCCGGTTTTTTCCGCTGCTTCTCAGCTTGTCTTCTCGTTTCATGACCTCTGTCAGGATAGCTTCCGACAGCCGATTGGGCATGCATCCAAAAGGGCCGATGGCGATGGTGCCGCAGGTTTCCGATACCACTTCTTTCAATGCGGTTCCCACGGTTAAAATGGCTTCCCCGCAAAGATAGGGCGAGATATACGGGCTGGCCGTATTGATAATGCGGCGCATGTCGACAGGTTCGGCATGTATCAGCCCGGAGCCGGAAAGTATGGATTTGATGCGGCGTTCGTCACAGACCATGACCCGCTGCTTGATCAATGCCCCCGTTCTGGCACGCCAACCGGTGTGCCGGACATCGGACCATCCTTTGCTGGCCATCGTATCGGCATAACGAATCCATTCGGCCACCGGCGCACAGGCCGTTGCGAACCCCTTTTCAGCCAGGTATTCAGTGATCTTTCGACGGGAAAGTCCGTCGCGGCGCACAAAAATCTCCCCGGCCAGGGTAATCACGGGCACTTCCTTTATCGGTCGCTTCAAAGGAATGCCGCTCAACTGCCGGGCGGCCCGATGCAGGGCTTTTTCGATCGTTTTAAACCCACCCGTTTCAATGGCGATGAGTGTTCCGGCGAATGCCATGTCGAAAATTTCCATGGCCGCGTCCGGCTCTCTGGCGTCGGCCAGGAGCATGGAACGCATATCTTCAAAAACATCGGATATCACCACCGCTTGCCATCCTCGGCGGTGCGTGTGGCCGGCGACACCGTCATAGCCCAGATCCGAAGACAGGGAGAAGAACGCCACATTAGGGATCTGCAGTTTTTTGATCAGCTCGGCCATAAAGACATGGTACTGGCCGAAGCGGCAGGGGCCGGAACCGTCGGGCATGAAGTAAACCACGATTTCATTTCCGGATTGATGCTTGCGGATATAATTGATCAGGGCTCCGGTGGTCAGGATCAGCGGCAGGCATTCTTTGCACGATGTGAGGCCCCGGCCGGTTTTAAGGGTCGTCTCATCGCTGGGCGGCAGGGCGCTGGCGTTGAAACCTGTGCTGCGAAAAGCCGCCGCCAGAGCTTCCGAACCCAGCTTGCCCATTGAAGGAAAGAGCATACGGACCCGGGAATCGGTGAATGGTACGACACGGCCGCCTGAGGTGCGTACGGCCAAAGCACCGTTGACCCTGATGGTGCGTGCCGGCGTAAAATCCATGACCGATCTGTTTACGGAAGCGGAGGGGGCGGTCCGGCGGCAAGCCGCGATGATGTCCAGGAAGGCTTCGATGCGGGTCTCGATGCCGGCATCGGCGCTGTGGCTGTCCAGTTCCAGGGTCAAAGAGGGCTTGCTGCCCATCAGCCGGCGGAAGTATCCGATGATAAAAGAATCGGGGCCACAGGAAAAATTGGTGATGTAGGTGCCGAAAAGCTGGGGGTGATCTTTGATCTGACGCGCCGCCATCATGATTCGCTGGCCCATTGCCCAATACATGGAGGGTGTCGCGGGTTGGTTCTGGCAGGATAGAAAATCCAGGGGAATCACCAGAATTCCCCTGGAGGCCAGTTTGTCGGGAATACCCATGTGGGCTTCGGTGGCATATCCGTTGTAGGGCCGTGCCAAAAGCACCATACCCAACTGCCGGGGGTCTGCATCCAGCCGCTGCATGGCATTTTGTCCCGATGCGGCCATTTGTGCCAGACAGTCCTCCATTCTGGACCGGGCGCTGTCAAAGGCCTTGGTGGCTTCACGCTGAGACACGCCCATTGTGCGGGCCATGGCCACCAATGGAGCGGCGGCTTCGGCCAGGCCTCCGGAAAGGTCCAGACGGGGGTCGAGCAGTCGTGTTCCGCGACGGGCGAGCGCTTTAAGCTGGTCCCGGAAAGTGGCTCGCAAGTAAAACGTTTCTCCCTGGACCAAGGGGCAAAGCTGTGAGATGCGCTCTCCATTGACCGGCGGGAGGGACCTGAAGTGGGGCAGAAAAATATAGTCCAGCCGTTCGTTGCGGTTGATCAGATCGAAAAAGAAGCCGTGGGCCAGTTCAGCCGGGAAGCAGAAAGGGGCGTTGCGCAGGCTGATGCCTTTCGGGTCGACCTGATCGGGTAAAATGGTCTGGAATCCGAGGGCGTGGAAAAAATTGGCGTAAAGGGGGTAATAGGTGTTTGCCAGGAAGCTGCGGCTCAATCCCACTGTGCCGCGCCAATCCGTTTTTTGCGGATCGATGGGTGGGGGGGCGAAGGTCTTGAAAACCAGATCCTGGCGCACGCGCACCAGGTTGAAGTCCGCGGCGGCGACATGCTTTCCCCGGCGCAGGTTTTCGTACCGGTTGCAGGCGCCGCCGAAGGGGTGGATCCGGCCGTCGATGATGATGCGGGCGATTTCGCAGCGGCGGTCGCATTTGGATTTGCCGCCCCTGCAAATAAAGGGTCGGCCGTGTCTGGCCTCCCGTTGTGCCAGCTCGGATAAAACAAACCGGCCCGGAGCCAACAGGCCGTTGTCCAGGCGTTTGCACACCTCCAGGGCCGCTCCGAATGCGCCCATCAAACCGGGCTCGGGGGGAACGATGATGTCTTTGTCGGTGAGCCCCGCCATGGCCAGTGGTACGGCCGGGTTGTAGCAGACGCCCCCCTGCATGAATACTTTGCGGCCCACAGGGCGGTTGCCTTTGACTCGATTGGTGTAATTCATGCAAATGGAGTAAACCAGGCCGGCGACAATATCCTCCGGCTCCAGTCCGTCATGGATGGCATTTTTGATGTCCGAGGCGATAAAGGCAGCGCACTGGTCGTTGAAATTGGGCGGACACTGTCCCTTCATGGCGACTGTGGCGATCTGCGCCATGGGGATTCCCATGGTTTCGAGGGCCGACTCCTCCAAAAAGGATCCCGTACCTGCGGAACAAGCTTCGTTCATGGCGTAATCCGAAGGGACACCATTGGTGAGGTGGGTGTATTTGGCGTCCTGGCCGCCGATTTCAAAAATCGTATCCACCTGCGGATCGAAATAGACCGCGGCGGTGGCATGGGCGGTGATTTCGTTGAATACCCCCTCGGTCATGGCGTGCAGCCCGGCAATTTGCCGGCCCGATCCGCAGACACCCAATCCGCCGATGGTGATTTCCCCAGGACCGACCTGGAGAAGAATCTGGTCCTCGATGGCGCGGTAGCACTGTCGGGCGGCTCCAACCGGATCGCCATTGGTACGCAGATAGATGGACGCCAGCAGCGCCTGGTCCTCGCGTCGGACCAGAACGGCCTTGGTGGTGGTGGAGCCCACGTCCAGGCCGAGAATGCAATGATCGCCGGTTCGGATGGCGCTGCGGGCCATGGTCTTGAAGCGGACCCGGGGCCTGTGGTCGGACAGGGGGGGCAGGGATTCAAAACGGTTTGTGTGTTTCAGAAAAAGCCGGCTTGGGTCGAGCAGCGGGCATGGCGGCTGATCAATGGCCCACAAAGCAGCCCCGAATGCTTCAAAATAGGGCGCCTGCTCGGGGATGATCAAATCGGGCAAGGCCTTTTGCAGATGGGCCGTCATCATTCGGTTGCGGGATGTCCCGCCGGTGAGCATGAGATGGCGGCGCTCCACCTGGCCGAGCAATTCCAGAATCTTATCGGCCATCATTTTTCCCAGCCCGGAAGCCACCCGCGCCTTGGGGACCCCCTTATTGGTGGCGTGGGTGCAGTCGGATTTGCAGAATACCGAACAGCGGCCCGACACTTTATATGGGGGTGTTTCTTCGGCCCACTGGGCGGCGTCTTCAAGTGTGGCGCCCAAACGGCCCAACTGCTGGATGAAAAACTCACCGGTGCCGGCAGCGCATTTGTTGCCGGTGAACACATTGGTGATCTGCCCGCTCTTGTCCAGTTTGTAAACCATGAAGGTTTCGCCGCCGGCAGCGATGATTCCCGGGCAGTTGCACTCCGGCGGTTTGACCTGCGCATAGGCCAGTTCCACCGCCTCCGGCTCGGACAGGGTGGGCAGATTGAGATAGTGGCGGAACTTACGTCCGGTGGCGGCCACCCGCTCCATGGGTGCGGTGGGGATGTCGGCCAACGCTTTCAACAAGGTCGTCCGTGGGTCACCCCCATGGGGATAAAGAACGGCTTGAATCACCTTGGTGCGATGCCCGTTCTTTGGGTTTCCAGCCCCGGTTTTATGATGCTCAACAGCGAGCCGAACCACCGATACGGTGGAAGCGCCGATGCATATGCCTATCGATGTCGTCATGTCAGATACTCGGGTGCGTTGGTTTCAATTGTGGTGTCGGATTCGGCAGATGTGAGGACCGAAAGCGCCGATCCTTTATTATCATCTTTGCCGCCGGCATCGGCTGATCCGGGCAGGGCCCTGTCACTGTTTGAATTCCCCGTTCAGCCTAACCTGCGAAAAAGTATGTTTGACCATCTTTTCTTTACGGTCAAGCCTAAAAGAATACAAGGGAGAGTTTATTCAATATGGATGTGGCGTGTGCGGCCCCGTCGAGATTGCATTTGCGTTTTGCACGCGCACCATCGGAAAATCGCAAGATTTTCTCAGCAGTTGCAGCGAATGGGATTTTGATGTTGAATGGATATCGTCAATAGTATTTATATCGGCGCTGAAAGGATGGTTACTTTATGGTATCAAAAAACAAATCGGACGGCAGCGACCGCCGGGAAAAGATCATTGCCGAGGCGCGGCAAAACCGTGCCAGGCGGGAAAAGGATTACCGGCAGCGGGCGCTGCAGCTTTTTGAAGCGGTCTGTGCCCGATGCGGCCGCGAGTTTGAAGGCAAGCGCCTTCGTGAACTGACCGTTCACCACAAGGATCACAACCACAACAACAATCCGCCGGATGGCAGCAATTGGGAGCTGCTGTGCGTATACTGCCATGACAATGAACACTCGCGGTACCAGGATGCACAGTGGCTGGAACCGGGGGCATTGGAAGAACCGGGCGATGCGTCCCTTACCCACCAGCCTTTTGCCGGATTGGGCAAGCTGCTGCGAGCCAAGGAAGAATCCTCTGATTCATAGCTTGTACCGGTTTGGATTCAACCCGGCGGCGTTTTTTCTGCATCCGGCACTTTGCGGGCTATTTTTGGCTCAATCGGCGCCCACGAACCCCAACTTGACCGACCCGGGTTCTGCATGGCTGACACGGCGCCTGGAAAAGATGGAAATGCCTCTAATTTCAAGCCATTGAGGCGATATGTTTGATCTGGGCATTCAGTCTTTTGGCAGAGACCGGTTGTGCGGTTTTGATCTCCGGGGCAAATATCGAGATTTTAAACTCTTCCAGCATCCATAAAAATGCTTCGATGGCCTGACGCCGTTGGGTGCTGCCGCCTGTCTGGAGATCTTCAACCATCTCCTGGAGGTGCTGGCTGAAGGGGGCGATTTGGGCTGCCTTGGCTTGGTCTTTTTCCAGGTTGAGCAGGCCCCGCTGGGCTCTCAGGGCAACGGCCTGCAGATAGCTGATGATCCGGCCCATGCGGTTGTTATCGTAAAGACGGATAAAATTGTCCGGCACAAGTTTGTCCAGATGGGTCTTCAACTGGTCCAGGTACGCATGGATTGGCGCGCTGTTCGGGTGAGCCCTGCCCATATCGTGAATTTTGAGACGAACTTCGGCATACGTAAATATCAAGTCGATCATTCGCCGGCGTTTGGTCTGCCCCCGGCCGGCAATGCCCAAATCCTGAAGTGCCTGTCCATGGAGTTGGAAGGCGTCCCGGGTACGGTGGTTTTTGAGAAACAGGTCGTCTATGACCTGGCTGACGAGTTGTTGTTGCAGTTTTTTGCGTCCCCCGAAATATTGTCCGGGGGCATCACAAGCGGGCGGCAACGCCAGGTTTTTCTTTAAAAATTTGAGATCGCCGGCAAACTGCCGCAGGTAGAGCGCCCGGACGCCGCGGGGGTGTGCCTGCTCGGCCTGGATGGGCTGCAAAAACGCCGTAAGGGCGATTATGTCCTCTCGGGCTTCCAGGGCCGGATAGGCGCTCCAGCGGCCGCCGTTTTTACCGGTCAGTTCGATGGTGCCGGGCAAGTCGCCGAAATCCCAGGATTCGACCGGGCTGCGTTCCCATCGCCGGCGGGCCGCTTCGAAACCATCCGAAGATGCCGTTGAATCTCGCTGGTCGTTCAAGATCGCCGGATCCCGGCTGCTTTTGACGATCCGGCCGGTTCCGTCAGCCAGGGCGATGCGCATGCGCAGATGATCGGGGATTTCAGCGTCGGTCCAGGCGCCGGCGGGAATTTCGATGCCGAATCGGCGATGGATGAACCGGCTCAAGGCGGTTTTCAGGCTGGTTTCCCGGGTGACCCCAATTTCCGCGGCGATAATGTCTACCGTTTGGGCCACCGGTACCAGTTTGCGCCGGAAGTTTTTGGGCAACCCTTTGATCAGGTACCCGATTTTTTCTTTGAACAGTCCGGGGACCAGCCACTCAAAAGCGTCGGCGTTGATGCTGCCGGCAATGGCGGCAGGCACCCGGGCCGTAACGCCGTCTTTGGGTTTTCCGGGAGAAAAACGGTACCGGCATTCGATATTGTGGCTGCTGACGGCAATGCTGTCGGGGAACTGCGAGAGTTCGGCGTCACTGGGCCGGTACTGCAGCATGGCGTCTTCGTTCAGTTTTAGAAAGTCATCGCCGCCCTGTTTACGAATACGGCTTTTCAGGGTGCGCAAGTCGTAGATGCGGCCCAGGCGGCCGCGGTAAAAATCAATGAGGGTCTGATCGTCCATGCGGATATCCTTGCGCCGCAGGCGATCTTCCATCTCTTCGACCCGGGCCATGATGGCCTGGTTGTGGTTCATAAAAGACAGCGGCTGGCGGACATCGCCTTCGATGAGCGCAGCGCGGATAAAGATTTCCGTGGCTCCGTCCGGATCGGCCGGGCCATAGGGCCGCTGTCGTTTCTCGATAACCAGTCCGAAAAGACTGACCTGCTCGGTGGCCACAACCTGGCCGCGTTTGCGCTCCCAGTGCGGATCGGAGTAAGCGTATTTGCACTGGTTGCTGCCGATAGGCTCCAGCCATGCGGGGTCGATGGCACCTGCGCAGCGGGCGAACAGCCGGGATGTTTCCACCATTTCGGCGGCCACGATCCACTGGGGCGGGTTTTTGAACAGTCCCGAACCGGGAAACACCATGACCTGCCGGTTGTGGGATGCCTGGTACATTTGCTTCTCTTTGCGCAGGGCGATATTGGAAAGAAAGCCGCACAATATGGATTGATGGACTGCGGCGTACCAGCTGTTTTGCGGTGTACATTCATCTTCCGAAGGGGGGCGGGACGGCTTTTTGATGCGGATATCGTGATCGGCCAGCACGCCAATGATCTGGCGATAGATATCCTGCCATTCACGCATGCGGCGGAAGGAGAGAAAATGGTCGCTGCAGAAGGTTTTGACCTGGGCCCAGCTGGTACGCTTTTGCACGACCCGGCCATAGGCGTGCCAGATGCGCAGCAGGGTGATAAAATCGGAAGCGGGGACCACGAAGCGCTCCTGGGCCCGGTCCGCCAGGACCTGTTTTTCTGCCGGACGTTCCCGCGGGTCCTGGATGCTCAGGGCGGATGAAATCACCGCAAGATCGTCCAGGCATTCGCGCTGGTGGGCCTCCAGGAGCATGCACGACAGCCTTGGATCCAGCGGCAGCCGGGACATCAGACGTCCTTTGGCTGTAATGCGGTAACGCCCCGAGGCGTTTTTCAAGCGATTGGCCGGTTCAATGGCGCCGAGTTCCAAAAGCAGCTGATACCCGTCCTGAATGCTTCTGGGTGCCGGCGGGTCGATAAAAGGAAACCCCTCCACATCGCCCAGCCGCAGGGCGATCATGCGCAGGATGACGTCGGCCAGATTGGCCCGCAGAATTTCCGGCGGGGTAAATTCAGCGCGGCCGCTGTAGTCTTCTTCACTGTATAGCCGGATGCAGACGCCGTTGGCCACGCGGCCGCAGCGCCCCTTGCGCTGATCGGCGCTGCTCCTGGAAACAGGGCGCACGGGCAGGGTGGTGGTGCGCGATTTAGGTGTGTACAGGGAGGTTCTGGCCAGCCCCGTGTCGATGACATAGCGGATGCCGGGAATGGTAATGGATGTTTCGGCCACATTGGTGGCGACGACAATTTTTCGGTCGCCCGTGGTGGCGAATACGTTTTGCTGGTCGGCGGCGGAGAGGCGGGCGAACAGTGGTATGACCCTCGTGGCGCGCAGTTTTCGACCTTCCAGGGCGTCACATGTGTCACGGATATCCTGTTCCGTCGGCATAAAGATCAGGATATCGCCCCGGCTGTGTTTTTTGCCCAGCCCCTCCACGGCTTTAACGGCCATTTCGACATGGGTGAGCTCTTCTTCAGACGGCTCCATATAGCGCGTTTCAACGGGATACATGCGTCCGGAAACTTCGATGACCGGCGCATGGCCGAAAGCATCGGCAAATTTCTGTGTGTCGATGGTGGCCGAGGTGATGATGATTTTCAGATCCCGTCTGCGTTTAAGCAGCTTTTTGAGAATACCCAGGATAAAATCGATATTGAGGCTGCGCTCATGGGCTTCATCAACGATAATGGTGTCGTACTGGTTCAGAGAAGGATCTTTATGGGCTTCGGCCAGAAGAATGCCGTCGGTCATCATTTTGATGCGGGTTGCGGCGCTGATGGCATCCTGGAAACGGATTTTGTACCCGACGGTTTGTCCCAGCGCTTCATTCAGCTCCTGGGCGATACGGCGGCTCACCGATGTGGCCGCGATACGGCGCGGCTGGGTAACGCCGATCCATCCGTCAATTCCCCGGCCGGCGGCCATGCAGAGCTTGGGCAATTGGGTGGTTTTCCCGGAACCGGTTTCTCCGGCGACAATGAGAACCGGATGGGCTTTGATGGCGTCAATAATTTCCGCCTTGAGGCTGACAATGGGCAGGTTTTCATCGAACGCCAGGTGAGGGCGGTGCTGCAGCCGGGCGCTGCGCACCGCTGCCGAATCCATCAGTTTTCTTTCGAGCCGATGGCAGCGCTGTTCGAGGTCCGGCCTGTTTTCATTTTCCTTCAGGGCCCTGCGCAGGCGTTTCAATTCATGTTGTGCGGGTATCCTGTCGTAGGTCAGCGCTTTGCCCAGCAGCCGGCAGATATGGTTCAGTTGTTCTTGTATTGACGTCACTGAGAAACCTGCGATAATAAATTCGTTTATTCAGAATGGGCGAGGCCAAGGACCCGCCGTTCCGTTCACGGATGCTCAATATCACACCTGTATCGGTTTTTGAACCAACCACTGCAGGCCGGCATTCATATCGCCTGCAGGCTGCCGGGGTTCCGGAGGAGCGTATGCGTTTTATCATTATCGGAGGGGATGCGGCGGGGATGAGTGCCGCAAGTCGGGCCAAACGCCAGGATCCATCTTTGGCCGTTACGGTGTTGGAGCAGACACGGGATGTTTCGTACAGCGCCTGCAATATGCCATACAATATTGCCGACCCCCGGCGCAAAATGGATGATCTGGTGGTCCGACCGGCGTCGGTTTTCATTGAAAAGCAGGGGATCGATGTCCTGACGGAAACCCGCGCGGTGGCCATCGCACCAGCTGAATTCACGGTATCGGCCATTGATTCCGCCGGCAGGACACGCGATTTGCCCTACGACCGCCTTTTGATCGCCACCGGTGCAGATCCCATCGTTCCGGACCTGCCGGGGTTTGATTTGCCTGGTGTGATGCCCCTGAAAAGTCTGGGCCAGGGCCGGGCCATCAAAGCCTACCTTCAATCCCATGAGGTGAAGAAAGCCGTTCTCATCGGCATGGGGTATATCGCCCTGGAAATGAGCGAGGCATTGACGGCCCTGGGGATTACCGTCGAAATGGTCAAGCCGCGGCCCCATCTGCTGCCCTGGATGGATCGGGGCCTGGCGGCATCGGTTCGCGAAGAATTGGAATTGAACGGGGTCAGGCTGCATACCGGATTTGACGTGGAGCAAATTATGCAAAATGGCGACCGCTTATCGGTAAGCGGCCCGGGTCAGTCCATTGCCGCCGACATGGTGCTGGTGGCCATCGGTGTGCGGCCCAACAGTGAACTGGCCATGGATGCCGGGATGCAGACCGGCCCCGGGGGTGCCATTGCCGTTGACAAGCAGCTGCAAACGTCCGCTGAGCAGGTTTACGCCGCCGGAGACTGTGCCGATGCGTTCCATGTGGTCAGTGGACAGAGAACATGGTTGCCTCTGGCATTGCGTGCCAACCGCGCCGGATGGGCGGTGGCTGATCATATTTGCGGCAAGGCGGTGGAACTGCCGGGTGTCGCCGGCACGGCCGTTTTCAAGGTGTTCGATCTGCAGGTGGCGCGCACCGGATTGACATCGCCGGAGGCCGAAAAGGCCGGTTTCAAGCCGCAGGAAGTCACCATTGATTCCCATTCGCGTTCCCATGCCTATCCGGGCGGTTCCCGGGTACAGGTGAACATGGTGGGCGATCGCTCTTCCGGTCGTTTGCTGGGGGTGCAGATGGTGGGGCGTGAAAGTGTCGCCCACCGTATCAATGCCGCCGCCGTGGCGTTGCATGCCGGTATGACCGTTGAACAGTTTGCGCAATGCGATCTGGCCTATGCCCCTCCCTTCGGCGGGGTCTGGGATCCGCTGCTGATTGCCGCCAACCAGCTGTTGAAGAAAATTTAACCCGCATTGATCCGGAAACGATCCTGGAAAGTGGAAAGCATGGAAGGTTTCCGATTCTCCGAAGGCCGTACCGCAGTCGCCGGGATTGAAAAATTCCGATCCATGGGGCCGACCTTGATTTTATTAGGTGAACCAGGCGGAATCCAGGCACAGGGATTTTTATAATGTTGCCATCCTCAGACCTGTTGTGACCTGAACTCACTCACCGATAATTTTAACCAGCACCCGCTTGCGCCGCCGTCCGTCAAATTCCCCATAAAAAATCTGTTCCCAGGTACCGAAATCGAGCTTGCCATCTGTTATGGCACAGACAACTTCACGGCCCATGACCTGGCGTTTCATATGAGCGTCGGCATTGTCCTCGCCCACATTGTGCCGGTATTGGTTAACCGGGGCATGCGGCGCTAACCGTTCCAGCCATTGCTCGTAATCGTGATGGAGACCGGATTCATCATCGTTGATGAATACACTGGCTGTGATGTGCATCGCGTTGCACAGCACGAGCCCTTCAGTGACGCCACTTTCTCGGATACAATCCTCAACCTGCGGCGTAATGTTGATAAAAGCGCGTCGGGTGGGTACCTCAAACCACAGTTCCTTGCGGTAGCTTTTCATGGCAGGCTCCTGATAATATTAAATTACATTAATAATCAAATTGTGGTGCAAAGATTTCGCTCAAAACAGGTATTCAATGCCCTGATCCCTTAGAAAATGACACAGCCGGCAAATTGTCAACCTCAGAGACGCCATCAATTATAAGCCGGTATCGGTGCCGGGAATTTCATCGGTTGTCCGGCCTTGCATTTGCCTCCAAAGGCTCCGGACAGTTCAACGTTTCCATCGGGGACATGTGTCTGCCGGGCCTACCCTAGACACGTTAATTGAAAAAGCTACAGATACAACAATGGTGCCGACGTGGCAGGCATGCACTTGCTTGGTATTGTACCCTGGAGATTATGCCCACTCGAAAATTTACAGGTTTTCGTATCGTACACCCAAGAAAAGCGCCACGAAAGCGAAGTTGGCCGACCACAACATACAGGGTTCGCCCATTTCTTTTTTTTAGTTCGCTTTAATAGCAGTACCAGCAGGTTTTTATACCTTCGAAATTCGTGTAGTAGCCGGAACAAATCCCATGGTGGTATTTATCAACGAATCATTTACTTTTTATCAAGCGGACTTTTGACCCCCATCAGATTTTTCCCAACAACATGTGTATAAATCATTGTCGTGCGCACGCAACTGTGTCCCAGTAGTGCTTGAATTGTGCGAATATCATATCCGTTCTCGAGCAAATGCGTAGCGAACGTATGACGCAAGGTGTGTACCGTCACCCGTTTAATGATTTTTGCACTGCGGGTTGCTTTGCGGATATGTTTTTGAAGACTGCTTGGATGTGTATGGTGGCGCCGCTCGATTTGCGAGCGCGGATCGGTGGACAGCTTGCCGGAAGGAAACAGCCAATGCCAACCCCACTGCTTGCCGGCATTGGGATATTTTCGTTCAAGGGCAAAGGGCAGTTCCACACCAGGCACATTGTTGTGCCGATCGTGTTCAAACAATTTCCTGGAGTGCTCCATCTGAACCTTGATTTTTTCAACCAGGCATTCGGGCAATAGCGTCTGGCGATCTTTGTTGCCTTTGCCCGCCATGACAATCACTCGTTGTCGTTCAAAATCGATGTCCTTTACTCGAAGCTTGATGCATTCGCGTAATCGCAGGCCGCAGCCATAGATGATTTCGGCGGCAAGCAAAGGCCTGCCCGACATGTGGCCTAACAAACGCTCCACCTCCGGTTTGGTCAGCACCACCGGCATGCGGCGTTTTTTCGCGGCTCGGACAACCTGACCCAAATCACCGATATCTTTGTTAAGAACATGACGAAAAAAGAATAAAAGGGCATTAAACGCCTGGTTTTGGGTGGATACAGAAACCCGCCGTTCCACCGCTAACCAAGTCAAAAAGTCCTTTACATGGTTGCCAGTAATATGCTCCGGATGGCGGAATCCAAGATATCTGCCAAAGGACCTTAGCCATCTGATATAGGTTTTTTCCGAACTCAGGGAAAGGTGTTTTAGACGCATGATCCTGACCATATCATTTTTCAATACCGCCCATTGCCTGGCTGCCGGCTTCGTATCTATTTGCCTTTGTTCGATGCGGCTTTTATGAAATCTATAAAGGTTAATGGCCATACGGGCCTGATCAACCTGCCAATCCTCTTTCCGCTTGGCAAGCTTCATAAGAAAACTATCGATTTCATCTTGCCCAAGCGATGCGGATATGGGCTTATTGCAATGCAGGTAACAATTTTTTACCAGTGCAGGAAAAAGGGGATCTTTTTGTCCGGGATAATACTCTGGCGGGATAAATATTTTTCGAATCTATTCATGGCACACCTCCATCTAAAATGTGGTCTCTAACTGAAATCAAGGCTTGTAAGGATCATAGCAGTCGGATGTGACAGATCAGGTCACAGTGATGGCGGAGGCCTTCAAATTCGCGTTTAAGGGTGCCCAAATAAGTAAAACAGTGTACTTCAGGGGAATTCTCCATAAGTACAGAAAAAATAGGATGTAGAATCCTTTGAAATAAGGTCGATTGTTTGACTAATCAGATATTTATGATATTAGTGATTGATGAGATAAAAAATCTTAATTATGAGTATATGCCCACCATTTGGGTGAGATGGCCCAGATTCGTGTGCAAAGCGGGAAATTCCCACTAATAACTATAGTTCGAGAGTTATGATGAAATCCTTTGAGGCTCGAAAAACTTTTCGAATATTGGCAGGTCTTTTAGCTTTGTTATTTTGGCCCGCTACATTCATGATTGCCATGTTAGAATCAGGATCGTATTTAGAAATGATAGGCATTATAATAGGAGGATCGACTTTTTCCCTTGTATTAACGTTTGTTGCCCTTACAGGAAAAATTCCAGCGTTGCTTAGGTCTGTATTTTACCCTGCAGCTTGGAATGAAAGTAAGCCAGGGAAAAGAAAATATTTTTGAAAAGCGCGTTTTACGACAACCTATACTGACTCTAAGGTAACTTTACGATTAACTGATATAGTAAAAGCTTCTCGAACCTGGGCCTTCAGTGGACCGCGAGGAGCATGCGGCCACTGAGGCCCGGCGTGTGTGCCAGGCATGGCACAGAGCTAGTGGGGTGCAAGTCCCCACGCCAGGTATTCGTAGAGCCGAAGGCTAGGAAAAGGACAAGGGCGTAGCCGTGAGGCTGGGTCTGGAGGAAGTCCAATCCAAAAGCGCGGGGCGACGAACAGGAACCGGATATGAGGTGTGGTACACTCGGGACCAGTGGGCACGTGACCATGAAGTCCTCCATCTACGACTGGGGTGTGCTTTATAAATCCGGCGTTTACGCGCAATAAAGTTCTGTGTCTTACCCTGGGAGATCTCTCATGCTGCCCCGGAGCGTCGCGTGCGAGGCGAATTGGCTGGGGAAAGAGCAATCGATCCCGACCGTATGAGAGAAGTCAGCAGAGGGCATAGTAGCCTGGAAACGAGCCGCGAGAGATCCTGCGGGATAATCGTAGAGGGAGACAAGGTGAAGGCCCGAACGGTATGAAAGGATGAGTAGGATGGAGGTCATGTGGGTGTAAAGCCGATCCAGATTGGGCTACCCCTTACAATTGAGGGAGATGCATTCGCCTCGACAACCACAACTGAAAGTCCGGTTGGCAAAGAGCAGCTCATGGAGCTTATTTTACGAAGCGAGAACCTGCAACGCGCATTAAGACGTGTAAAGCAAAACAAAGGCGCAGCCGGTGTCGACCAGATGGGCACGGAGCAACTGGCCGACCATCTGACGCAGCACTGGGCGACGATCAAGCACCAATTGCTGGAAGGCACCTATCAGCCTCAGCCGGTAAGACGGGTTGAGATCCCCAAGCCGGGCGGCGGCAAGCGGTTGCTTGGCATCCCGACCGTGCTGGACCGTTTTATCCAACAGGCCATGCTGCAGATCCTGCAGGACCAGTGGGATGAGACATTTTCGCAGTTCAGCTACGGATTTAGGCCCAGCCGCAGCGCCCATCAAGCCGTCAGGCAAGCCCAGCATTACGTGCAGGACGGCTACCGCTGGTTGGTCGATATCGATCTGGAGAAGTTCTTCGACCGCGTCGACCACGACAAGTTGATGGGAATTATACGCCAAAGGGTCAAAGATCCGCGGGTGCTTCGATTGATTCGCCGGTATCTACAATCCGGCGTGATGATCAACGAGGCCCTGCACGAGACCGTGACCGGAACCCCGCAAGGAGGCCCTCTTTCACCGCTGTTTGCAAATTTGCTTCTGGACCAGCTGGATCGTGAGCTGGAAAGGCGAGGCCACCGATTTGTTCGCTACGCAGACGACTGTAACGTGTATAAACGCAGTTGGAAAGCCGCGCAACGAGTCAGGGCCAGCATTACCCGATTTTTGTCCCACCGTCTCAAACTCAAGGTGAACGAGGCCAAAAGCGCAGTGGCCCGCCCATGGTATCGAAGCTTTCTGGGATTTACTATAACCAGTCGCTCGAACCTGCGGGTAAGCCGCAAGGCGGAAAAGGCCCTCAAGAACCGCGTGCGCGAGATAACAGGTCGAACTCGGGGAAGAAGCATCAAGATGATAATAGCGGAGCTTGGGGTCTATCTGAAAGGGTGGCTGCCGTATTACGGGATCGTGCAAGTCAAGTCCATGATGAGACAGTACGACTCATGGATCAAGAGGCGTCTGCGCTGCTATCTGTGGAAGCAGTGGGGCAGAGCGGGATACAGGCGGCTGTGCGCGCTTGGCGTGAGCCGAGACCTTGCCTGGAATACTTGTAAATCAGCCCACGGACCATGGAGACTGAGCCGCAGCCCGGCGCTGGCCTTTGCACTGCCAGCACGTTATTTTGCCGACTTGGGTTTACCAAGTCTGCTCGGATACCAACTTAATCAACTGAACCGCCGTGGTACGTGATCCGTATGCCCGGTGGTGTGGGAGGGAGGGGCCGTGAGGTCTCTTCCTATCCCGATTGAGCCTGTCGAAAAAGTAAAGTTTTACTCCTTTTTTAGTGAAAAAACGGACTGACTGTGATATATAATATGTAGTAATCATAAGAAATACCCACCAAAGAGGCCCGAGATGGCAAAGCATCAACACTACGATTACAAACAGTCCGTCATTGAGCCAATCTTTTTAGAAGATCAATTAGTGCCCGGTACCTTAGAGTATGCAATTCATTATATCGTTGAAGAGCGTTTAAATATGAGTGTTTTCGATGCTCGGTATAATAATGATGCAACAGGGCGAAAGTCGATCGATCCAAAGTTGTTATTAAAGATTGTGCTCTATGGTTATTCACGCGGCATGATATCATCTCGTAGCCTGGAATACGCCTGTCAAAAAATAACGACCTTTATGGCGCTGGCCTGTAACAAGACCCCGGACCATAGTACCATCGCAGCGTTTGTGTCCTCTATTGATGAAGAGATAGAGGACTTGTTCACGATGGTATTAATGATTTGCCATGAAGAGGGGCTTTTAGGCGGCACTCATTTTAGCATTGATGGATTAAAGCTTTCGTCGAATGCATCCAAAGAATGGAGTGGCAAATTTGATGATTTAAAGAAAAAACAAGATGCTTTAAGGCGTAAAGTCAAACAAATTGTCAAAGAACACAAAATAACCGACAAAAAAGAACGCGGCAAATCGATAACTGATAAGAAACGTCTTGAAAAACGGATTAAAAAGTTAACCCGGCAAGCTGATCGTATCGAAGAATTTTTATCAAACAATGATCCCAAGATAGGCTCTAAGGGTGATGAGATTCAAAGTAACGTAACGGATAATGAATCGGCCATAATGGCGACTTCCCATGGTGTCCAACAGGGCTATAATGCCAATGCAGTGGTTGACGATAAAAAACAGATAGTAACAAACGCTGAGGTGTTCGGCAGTGGTACAGATAGCAAGAATATGGGACCGATGCTTGAAGGAGCCAAAGAGAATCTTGAAGCCATTGGTTGGGATAAACCTCTGGAAGGCAAACAAGTCAGTGCTGATACAAGTTACTATAGTGTAGAGAATCTTAAAGCCTGTGAAAAAGAAAAGGTTGATGCCTACGTACCGGATCAGCAATTTCGTAAAAGAGATATTCGTTTCAAATATGCTGATAGACATCGCCGTTCAACAGATAAACGTCATCTAAAATATAAGTCCAAAAAACGCTATTTTGATGTGAACGATTTCAAGCTGGATGATCGAACCGGCAAATTAATTTGTCCTGCCGGCCACGGCCTTTATGTAAAGAATCGGAATTTTATTACCGCTGACGGCTACAAAGCCATTGCTTATCAAGCGCCCAAAACAGCTTGCTGCGATTGCAAATTGCGTTCTAAATGTTTAAGAAATCCCAATACGGTATCAAGACAGGTCCACATATTTTATGGTCAGCGCCCAGCCAGTGTTACAGATAAGATGAGAGAAAAGATCGATACGCCTGAGGGTCGCAAGATATATGGAAGACGTATAGGGATTGTAGAACCAGTTTTTGGCAATATACGATCCTGCAAGAGAATGGATCGGTTTACCTTAAGAGGAAGAACCAAGGTGAATATCCAATGGAAGCTATACTGCCTTGTGCATAACATTGAAAAGATCCTGAATTATGGGGAAAGCTTTGCGGTCGCATAAAAGTGCAGGTGGAAAGGCAAGAAAAACGGATCAAAGGAACGAGATAGGGGGGGCAGATTAGCCGAAGCAACCATATTGAAGTTAATGAAAGAAGAAAATCAGGTTGAACTGATCCCATCTAAAAAGTAAAGTGGGTTAAAAACTTGTTTTTCGACAAACTCGTTCGGCAGCAGCAAGAAAGGATGATAAAAGATGAAGCAACCACAAGGCCCATTTTGTCAAAGTTGTGCAATGCCAATGGTGAAACCAGAGATGTTTGGCACCAATACTGATGGCTCTGCAGCCGATGATTACTGCACATATTGTTTTCAGAACGGCAAATTCACGGAACCAGACATCTCCATGAAAGAAATGATTGATAAGTGCGTATCCATCATGGGACAACAAAAAATCATGCCTAAAGATCAGGCGCGAGATATGATAACGAAAACCATTCCCACTCTCAAACGATGGAAATAGGAATAGCCGAACCTGTCATTTAAGAGGGACCGGGAACGCAGTGCCACTTTAAAAATTAACTTTGGGTCAGGCATTTAATCTTTTGCACAGTTTTTCGGTTATCGTTTCCCGGCCCCTTAATTCGGCGTTATGCCCCCTTAGAATTATGAACACAAAAAAACCTTTGATATATGTCTTTCTTGGAATGATTTGCGGAGGAGTGATAGGATTTTTTGTCTTTCTCAGTTTGGACAGTACAAAAGGCTGGAATCCTTTTGACTGGTGGTTCATAGTCACATTTATTATGACAATCATTGGAGGGTTGGCTGGGCTTTTTATTTGTAGCATTGGCAATAAACCGTCGCATCTCAATAATTCTGAGTAGAATTGATAATGAATTTTCTATTTGAGATCGCCATTGACTATTTCGGATGGATTCTTGGAAAAAAATCCCAAGATGAGCTTTCAAAAGGAAATAAGCGCAAAGGATATATCCTGTTCACTGTTTTTTTAGCTTTAGTTGGGATAATGGGACTCTATTCGTTGTTCTGGATCATTAGTTTCATCAAACGATAATGTTGGCATAACAACCGCGTAGACAGCGGACCGGGAAAACGATGCCATCTTTAGCTTTTACAGAATTTTCATAAAACTTTACATCTGCGACGACCGAGCTCGTTTTCCCGTCCGGTCACGCGGAGCGTTATGCAAAAGAAAATGAGATTTTAGCAATATGTCAAATGTTCGATTACCAATAGCCGTTTGTGCAGCAGTTGCGGAAGTGTTGCATGGATCACATGATACATTAAATGCATTATTTGAGAATGCAGGCGCGCCTGGTCCCCCACCGCCACTCGCACATCACACCAAATGGAAAACTTGGCTGCAAAAAGCTGGCAATGATCCAGAAGTAGATAGCTTAAAGGTGATAGGTAATCTCATAGAGGAATTTATGGACCTTCCTCCACTACCGATTTCAGGGACGTCTGGCTACTTTCTTGGAACAGAAATTCCTGATCCCTTGGAGGAATATAACAATCGAAAAGAACGTTTGGTAAAAGTTCTTGAAGAGCATGGCTTTCGCTATTTTAGGGGAGGCAGGGTAATTCAAATTGGACAGCCAGAACCTATCGATGTTGAACCTATTAAAGGTACGGACGTTGAAGGAAAAAAACCTTCTTCATTGGACGAGCTTCTTAGGATAGTCATTAGGGGGCTGCCGAGAGCAATGCAGCCTTTAATTCACAGGAGAAAAGGTTCTCAGCCATTAACGTTTTCGTCTGAATACGACATACAGGACTTGCTTCATGCGTTGCTGCGTCCCTGGATTTCAGATATACGTCCAGAAGAGTTCTGTCCAAGCTATGCTGGGTCAAACACAAGAATGGATTTTCTACTACCGGCACACAATCTTGTGATCGAGACAAAGAGAGTAAGAGATAAGGCTCACGCATCAAAAATTGGGGATGAATTAATTATCGATGTTGAGCATTATCGAAAACATAAACACGCAAATTACCTTTGGTGCGTTATCTATGACCCAAAACTGTTTATATCAAACCCTAAAGGTATTATAAGCGATCTTGAGGGTGAAAGGTCAACTCCGGAGGGTAGGGTTTTCGTAAAAGTTATTATTGTTGGCGCGAGTGCATAACATCACGCTGGTGAGGGACCGGGGAAAACTGTGGCGTTTTTAAATTTCCGTAACTGGCTCTAATTCAGAGGTGTTTTCCATAGCCGTGCGTCATTGTTCCCCAGCCCCACAGCTCAGCGTTAGGAGTCCAAATGAAACATAATAGTCATTATGATTTTGAACTCAATATTATAGAATTTAATACACATGGGTTGGCGACTACGAATGGGATAATAGAAATGCTCCATTCAGTAATAGAGCTCTGTATTCAAAATGAAACCGCAGATATTATTGTTGATCATTCGGATTTAGATGCAAGGCAGCTGTCAAAGGATGATATATTAAAAATTTTCGGTCACTTTACGAAAGCAATCGACATATTTAAAACGAGAAAAATCGCTCATGTTGCAACAAAAGATCTTCAGTTTGGTCTTGTGCGTATGTGGCAAACACTTGTTGAACTCGAAGATTTTCCAGATTTACCATTAATGACCTTCAGAAATAAAAAGAGTGCTATTGAATGGATTAAAACCAACTCCTAACAAGCCCCCTGCACTCGGACCGGGCTACAGCGCCGCACTATTGAGCGCTGTTTTTAAACAACCTTTTTCGCTCTTAGGCGGCTTTCTCGATTTCCCCGCCCGGCCGGTGAAGGGCGCGTTGGGCTGATCGAATAAGGAGAAATAATGAGAAATGTACTACTTTTATTAGCTAATGGTTATGAAACATATGAAGCAAGCGTTTTTATAGATGTAATTGGATGGAATTTAATTGATGGCGATAAATCGACAAAATTATTTTCATGCGGACTGACCAAAGAAATCAATAGCAGTTTTGATCAAAAATGTATCGTGGATTACCTTGTAAAGGATATAAATGTAGACGATTATGATGCATTAGCAATCCCTGGTGGATTCGAAGAATACGAATTTTATGAAGATGCATATGATGAAAATTTCTTAAATATAATTCGAGATTTTCAAAAGCAAAATAAGCTGATCGTATCAATCTGCGTTGGTGCTTTATCACTCGGGAAAAGTGGAGTTTTAGAAGGAAAATTTGCAACAACGTACAATAAAAAAGCAATACGTCAAGATACGTTAAGAGAGTTTGGTGCAACTGTAAAAAATGAACCAGTTGTAATAGATGGCAACATAATAACTTGCTGGAACCCATCAACTGCAATTGATGTGGCTTTTTTATTACTTGAAAGACTCACAACAAAAGAAAATACAAATTATATAAAGACGATAATGGGTTTTGAGGATAAAATACAGAAGTGAATTACGCCCAACAAGCGTATAAACTCTGAAACCCAAAGCAGGGCGTTTTCGGCAATATCTATTTTCTTTATTGAACGTGGCTTTTTCGAAAGCCTATTAGCTTTGGGTTCAGGTTATGCGAAACGTTGGGCTAAAAGAACATCGAAGCAAGCAGGCTGACCACATGAAGAATGGGTTTAAAATGCCGCGACCGGTAAAAATCACTGGTCGTTCGTCCACCATAACCAATTCATTTGTTAACAGCATTATTCCAGTTATTCACCCATCTGCGGACGAAATATCGGAAGCGCTGCATATCCTCGGCATGACCGTTGATGAAGTAAGGTGCTCGTATTGCGGAGATAAAGCTACGGAATGGGATCATCTAAGGCCGATTGTCAGGAACAAACGACCTACCGGTTACATTTCGGAAATTGCGAACCTTGTGCCTGCCTGTGGGAAATGCAATCAGTCAAAGAGCGGTCAAGAGTGGAGGTCATGGATCATGGGTACTGCGCCGCAGTGTCCGAATGTGCGATGCATCGCTGACCTGTCTCAAAGGATCGAGCGACTTGAAGCTTATGAAAAATGGCGTAGTCCTCATATAGTGGATTGGGAAAAGATAATTGATCAAAACATCTGGGATGAACACTGGCGTAATCTTGAGCGGATGCACGCAATGATGAAGAAATGCCAAGAAGTTGCGGATGAAATCAATAAAGGTGCAGCAGAAGCGGTTATCGCCCAACCGGGCGCTTAAGAGGGACCGGGCGGGCCGTGCCACTTTCACAATCTTGTTTTTTAACAAACGTATAGAACCGCTGGACGGTTTCCAGTAAAACCCGCCCGGCCTCTTAGCTTGGCCGTTAAGTTTGGAAAAATGATCGCTAAAGAGAAACAATTCAAAAATAGTTTTTCAGGTAAGGGTGTTTTTCCCCCTAAATATGCTTTTACACTCTTGATACCTTTTAGAAATATATTTCTTTCTCCAAATAAATTAATTCAACGACTCGATTTGAAATATGATCATAAAGTTCTAGAAATTAGGCCAGGACCTGGATATTTCAGCGTTAATACAGCAAAAACTTTGACAAATGGCAGACTTGTCCTCTTAGACATCCAACAAGAAATGCTGGATATCGCTAAAAAACGACTAAAGAAAAGAAAAATTGAAAATGTAGAATACATTTTATGTAATGGTACAAATTTTGATTTTAAAAATGAATCATTTGATAGAGTTTTTATGGTCACTGTTATTGGAGAAATAGAGAATAAAAGAGACTATTTGAGAGAAATCCATCGGGTACTTAAAAATGATGGGTTGTTGTCGATTTCAGAGTTGGCTGGAGACCCTGATAAATTAAGTATAGAGGAACTTAAATCTCTTGTTATTGAAAATGGCTTTGAAGAAAGTAGACTTTTCGGTTCAAAGTTCAATTACACAATGAATTTCAAAAAAGGTGAAAAAACTTAACCTTTGCTTTAACGACGACGGCAAAAAGCCGCCGCGCGTTAAGCTGGCGTTCGGCGTCTATAATGAGTACAGAAGATTACGATAATCCTGAAGTTGAAGATAGATGGTGTGAACAACAAAGAAATATTGTTGTTACCTATCTTAAATCGGAAGGTGTAAAACACGGACGAGTTGGGGATTGGCCTGCTTGGCATGTCGCCCCCTACGTTTCAATTTGGGCAATTGAAAGCTTTAAAAACCCAGAATGGATCGGATGGTGGGTAATAAGTGGCGATCTTCCTACTGATTATATTTCTGCCTCTGATATTGAACCACCTCAACACCCAAGAAAGGCATTGAAAGCCATAGCAGAACGTTGGCGCTGGTATGTGGATGAAACCAAAAAGGGGAATAAGCCAGCTCATTATAGCATCGGTAAGCAAGAAATGTTTGAGGATCTGGCGCCATTGCTGGTTATAAGGGCTGATTTATTTATTGAATGGGCACAAGATGACTCTCTATGGGAAGAAGAGTGAGCGCCGGACCAGGGCGTGTAGCGGACTCGGTTCCCTCGCCGCTAACGCCCGCCGTTGGGGCGCAAATAAACGCGATAGAAGGTTTCAAACCTTAATGGAAAATTCCATTAGAAAAAATAAAGAAAATAGTAAAATAACGAAATTTATATTGTTTATTTGTGTCTTGATAGTGGTTGGTACTACTATGGAATTTATTTTCAAGCCAGAAAATGATGTTTTGTTAATTACGTTAAGAATTTTCACTTTTCTTATTTCATTATTCGCTGCTGGGGCCATTTTGGCTTTTTCCAAACCAGAGGTTGTAAAAATTATTATTTGGCCGCTTTGTATTTTCGCAATTTTCTTGGTGCTATTATGAAAGGGTGAAGCCCCAACAAGTTGCTGGTGTGGGACGGCGAGGACCATGCCGCCCCACAGCTCAGCGTTATGAAATGCTATGATGGAAAATACTGAAATAGATTATTCAGGTGGACTAAACCTAATAAGGTCCAGGCGTCGTTTGAGATGGCTTGAGCTGCCAGGCTTCGTTCTAATAATGCTTATGGCGCAATATCTATTTCCCAATTCTATCGTTCTTTTGGTAATAGCTGTTCTGATTTTTGCTGTAATCGCAATTACATACAATTTCAAAGTTTCATCTATTGAATGCCCAAGGTGCAAAAATCCCTTTGGGAAAAATGGTTGGTTCATTCAATCATTTAACCAAAAGTGCTTGCACTGTGACCTCAGCATCTATGCTGATAAACAAAAGATCGTTTCATAACCAGCGGCTTCTGCAGACCGCGATAGCCCGCCGCGGCTGTAGAGCCGCGACGTTGTGCCCTAAGAGTAAAAGATGAACATGATAGACCAGATAGGCTGGAATAGAGACCGCCGTATTCGCTTCCATGGAGACCACGGTCCCTTTGTGATCACACTGCATGGGGGGCCGGGTGCGACGGGTAGCGCAGTGCGATTGGCCCAGGGGCTATCCCGCGATTTTCGGGTGATCGAGCCGTGGCAACGCCCAAGCGGCGAAATACCGCTGACCGTGGCGGTTCACATACAGGATCTACGCAACCTAATCCTTTCGCGCTGCAAAGGCGAGAAACCTGCCCTTGTCGGTTCGTCGTGGGGTGCCATGCTTGCCTTGGCCTACGCGGCTGAACACTCTGAAACGATCAACGGCATAGCCCTTGTTGGCTGCGGGACATTCGACAAGGCATCCCGTAAGGTCATAGTCCAGAAACGAAGGCTGAAGATCGTCGACTACATATCCAAGCACCCCGAGTATAAGGCTGACCTGCAACTTGACATAGGTGCGCAGATGATGAAGTGGCACGGGATGACCGACGCCTATGAGCCGTTGCCCATTGACGATGCCGCCCTAGCACCCGAGCCGTTTGACATGCAAGGCCATACAGAGACTTGGCAAGACATGCTGCGATCCCAAGAAACGGGCATCTACCCACAGTCATTCACTTCCGTGAAGGTTCCGGCAATCATGCTACATGGCGCCGACGATCCCCATCCGGGATCCATGATCCGGGATACCCTGAAGCGGTACATACCTCACTTGCATTACCACGAATTTCCGCGCTGCGGGCATGATCCCGAGATCGAGAAATACGCAAAGGACGAGTTCTTCGCTATCCTGAGCAATTGGTTGAGGATAGTCTTCTCAACAACCGACGAGGCACAACACGGCATTCAAGCGGACGCCAAAAAGCCGGCGCCGCTTAATTTTTAGTTGAGCCTGTCGAAAAAGTATAATATTACTACTTTTTAGTGCAAAAATAGACTGACTGTGATATATAAGGCGTAGTTATAACAAGGAAAACCCACCAAAGAGGCCATAGATGGCAAAGCATCAACACTACGATTACAAACAGTCAGTCATTGAGCCAATCTTTTTAGAAGATCAATTATTGCCCGGTACCTTAGAGTATGCAATTCACTACATCGTTGAAGAGCGTCTAGACATGAGTGTTTTCGATGCTCGGTATAATAACGATGCAACAGGGCGAAAGTCGATCGATCCAAAGTTGTTATTAAAGATTGTGCTCTATGGTTATTCACGAGGAATGATATCATCTCGCAGCCTGGAATACGCATGTCAAAAAATAACAACTTTTTTGGCGCTGGCTTGTAACAAGACCCCGGATCATAGTACCATCGCAGCGTTTGTGTCCTCTATTGATGAAGAGATAGAAGATTTGTTCATCATGGTTTTAATGATTTGTCATGAAGAAGGGCTGTTGGGTGGTACTCATTTTAGCATTGACGGTTTAAAGCTTTCTTCGAATGCATCCAAGGAGTGGAGCGGCAATTTTGACGATTTAAAGAAGAAGCAAGATGCACTTAGACGAAAAATCAAACAAATCGTCAAAGAACATAAAAGGACAGACAAAAAAGAGCGCGGCAAGTCCCCAACAGATAAAGAACGTCTTAAAAAACGAATAAAGAAATTATCACAGCAAGCTGATCGCATAGAGCAGTTTTTATCTGAAAATGAACCAAAGATCGGCTCGACAGGCAAAGAGATCCAAAGCAATGTCACAGACAATGAATCGGCCAAAATGGCAACTTCTCATGGCGTACTGCAAGGCTATAATGCCAATGCAATGGTAGATGATAAAAACCAAATCATCACCAGCGCCCAGGTGTTCGGTAGTGGTACAGATACAAAGGCCATGGCACCTATGCTGGAAGAGGCAAGAAAGAATCTTGAAGCGGTTGGCATTGAAGAGCCGTTAGAGGGAAAAACAGTTAGCGCGGATACAGGTTACTATAGCGTTGAGAACCTTGAGGCCTGTGAAGATGAAAAGGTGGACGCTTATGTGCCGGATCAGCAGTTTCGCAAAAGGGATGTTCGCTTTAAAGATGCCGGACGGCATCGACGATCCACCGATAAATATCATCAAAGGTATAAATCTAAAAAGCGATTTTTTGATGTAAACGATTTCAAGTTAAACGAAGATACCGGTAAACTTGTTTGTCCAGGCGACAAAGAGCTTTATGTTAAAAATCGTAATTTTGCAGATGCTGCTGGCTATAAATATATCGCGTACGAAGCTCCGAAGACAGCTTGCCGCAATTGCAAGCTGAGGTCAAAATGCCTGCGCAATGCGAAAACGCAATCCAGACAAGTCCATATATTACAAGAGAAGCGCCCACCGTCCATCACCGATAAGATGAAAGAAAAGATAGATACGCCTGAGGGGCGAAAGATATACAGTAAACGAATAGCTATTGTGGAACCAGTCTTTGGCAATATACGCGCTTGTAAAAAGATGGATCGTTTTACACTGCGAGGAAAGGCAAAAGCCAACATTCAATGGAAGCTTTACTGTCTTGTGCATAACATTGAAAAGATCCTAAATTATGGGAAAAGCTTTGCAATAGCATAAAAAGCGAAGAGGGAAAGGCAAAAAGAGCCAACAAATGGGTCAAAATAGAGGTGATTGGCCGAAATAACCATCATGATTTAATATGAAAAGGGGAAATTAGATTGCCCCGCCCAAGGCCAAAAGTAAAGTGATCTAAAAACCGGTTTTTCGACAGGCTCGTTAGCCACCAGACGATACGACATATTCGGGGTCAAACAAATGCAAAAAAGAACACTGATTGACAAGTATATGTCTCAATACACATTCAATGAATACCATGAAACGGTGGTAAACTGCCCCATTCAAAATGTGTATCATATTGCAAAAGACGTTGACTTATCAAAATCTAAAATTATTAAATTTTTATTTAAAATTCGGGGATTACCGACAAAAAGACTAAACTTACAAAATTTTATAAGCGATATAGATTTTACAAACCTTGAAGAGAATTTTCCATATGAATTTTTAATTGGTTTTTGGGCAAGGGTTAAAATTTCAAAAATTTCAAATTATGAAGATTTCATAAATAATTCCATTTCTCCATGGATAAAAGTCGTTTGGAATTTTCAATTAGAAGAAATGGAAGAGAATACAACAAAAGTAAGCACAGAAACCAGAGTATTGTGTGTTGCACCAATTACCAAGTTTACATTTGGGTTGTACTGGTCAATGATAAAACCATTTAGCGGTCTAACTCGAAAGAAAATGCTTAAAATCATAAAAGAGGATTCTGAATCACTTAAACAAAATGGCTAACCGGCGCTCAACCGGACGGCTTACAGCCGCCGGTTAGCTTGTCGTGTGTGCCAGGCATGGCACAGAGCTAGTGGGGTGCAAGTCCCCACGCCAGGTATTCGTAGAGCCGAAGGCTAGGAAAAGGACAAGGGCGTAGCCGTGAGGCTGGGTCTGGAGGAAGTCCAATCCAAAAGCGCGGGGCGACGAACAGGAACCGGATATGAGGTGTGGTACACTCGGGACCAGTGGGCACGTGACCATGAAGTCCTCCATCTACGACTGGGGTGTGCTTTATAAATCCGGCGTTTACGCGCAATAAAGTTCTGTGTCTTACCCTGGGAGATCTCTCATGCTGCCCCGGAGCGTCGCGTGCGAGGCGAATTGGCTGGGGAAAGAGCAATCGATCCCGACCGTATGAGAGAAGTCAGCAGAGGGCATAGTAGCCTGGAAACGAGCCGCGAGAGATCCTGCGGGATAATCGTAGAGGGAGACAAGGTGAAGGCCCGAACGGTATGAAAGGATGAGTAGGATGGAGGTCATGTGGGTGTAAAGCCGATCCAGATTGGGCTACCCCTTACAATTGAGGGAGATGCATTCGCCTCGACAACCACAACTGAAAGTCCGGTTGGCAAAGAGCAGCTCATGGAGCTTATTTTACGAAGCGAGAACCTGCAACGCGCATTAAGACGTGTAAAGCAAAACAAAGGCGCAGCCGGTGTCGACCAGATGGGCACGGAGCAACTGGCCGACCATCTGACGCAGCACTGGGCGACGATCAAGCACCAATTGCTGGAAGGCACCTATCAGCCTCAGCCGGTAAGACGGGTTGAGATCCCCAAGCCGGGCGGCGGCAAGCGGTTGCTTGGCATCCCGACCGTGCTGGACCGTTTTATCCAACAGGCCATGCTGCAGATCCTGCAGGACCAGTGGGATGAGACATTTTCGCAGTTCAGCTACGGATTTAGGCCCAGCCGCAGCGCCCATCAAGCCGTCAGGCAAGCCCAGCATTACGTGCAGGACGGCTACCGCTGGTTGGTCGATATCGATCTGGAGAAGTTCTTCGACCGCGTCGACCACGACAAGTTGATGGGAATTATACGCCAAAGGGTCAAAGATCCGCGGGTGCTTCGATTGATTCGCCGGTATCTACAATCCGGCGTGATGATCAACGAGGCCCTGCACGAGACCGTGACCGGAACCCCGCAAGGAGGCCCTCTTTCACCGCTGTTTGCAAATTTGCTTCTGGACCAGCTGGATCGTGAGCTGGAAAGGCGAGGCCACCGATTTGTTCGCTACGCAGACGACTGTAACGTGTATAAACGCAGTTGGAAAGCCGCGCAACGAGTCAGGGCCAGCATTACCCGATTTTTGTCCCACCGTCTCAAACTCAAGGTGAACGAGGCCAAAAGCGCAGTGGCCCGCCCATGGTATCGAAGCTTTCTGGGATTTACTATAACCAGTCGCTCGAACCTGCGGGTAAGCCGCAAGGCGGAAAAGGCCCTCAAGAACCGCGTGCGCGAGATAACAGGTCGAACTCGGGGAAGAAGCATCAAGATGATAATAGCGGAGCTTGGGGTCTATCTGAAAGGGTGGCTGCCGTATTACGGGATCGTGCAAGTCAAGTCCATGATGAGACAGTACGACTCATGGATCAAGAGGCGTCTGCGCTGCTATCTGTGGAAGCAGTGGGGCAGAGCGGGATACAGGCGGCTGTGCGCGCTTGGCGTGAGCCGAGACCTTGCCTGGAATACTTGTAAATCAGCCCACGGACCATGGAGACTGAGCCGCAGCCCGGCGCTGGCCTTTGCACTGCCAGCACGTTATTTTGCCGACTTGGGTTTACCAAGTCTGCTCGGATACCAACTTAATCAACTGAACCGCCGTGGTACGTGATCCGTATGCCCGGTGGTGTGGGAGGGAGGGGCCGTGAGGTCTCTTCCTATCCCGATTAAAGGGCAAAAATGGAAGAGAGGTATCTAATTGAAATTAAATTAAAACGCGATGAAATTGACTCGTTTGATTCATTTCCATTTTGCTTGAATGGCATTAAATCGTTAGAAACAATAAAGCTGAATCCGGCAGTGACCTTTTTTATCGGAGAAAATGGGACTGGTAAATCAACGCTGTTAGAAGCTATTGCTGTTTCGTGTGGCTTTAATCCGGAAGGTGGAACAAAGAATTTCAAATTTGGAACCAGAGAATCCCATTCAAATCTATGGAAGTATATTCGCCTATCGAGAAGCTATAAACGACCCAAAGATGGATTCTTTTTGCGAGCTGAAAGCTTTTTTAATGTCGCCACCGAAATAGAGAGGCTTGATTCAGAGTTTTCGTTTGGACCTCCAGTCATAAACTCATATGGTGGAGTCTCGCTTCATGAACAGTCACATGGGGAATCCTTCTGGTCGCTTGTTATGAAACGTTTTGGCGGGAACGGCATATATATTCTGGACGAACCAGAAGCGGCATTGTCACCAAGTAGGCAAATGGCACTCATAACAAGGATTCATGATTTAGTCCTCAAGGATTCACAATTCATCATTTCTACGCACTCACCTATTCTGATGTCATATCCGAATTCGACATTATACCAGTTAGGTGAAAACGGGATAAATGAAGTGATTTATACAGAAACTGAACATTTTTTAGTTACAAAGGAATTTCTTAATAATCACGAGAGAATGCTAAGGGTACTCATGGACGAGTAGCCCTTTAACCAAACGCTGGTAGGGACGGCGAGGACCGTGCCGCCCAACAGCTTTCCGTTGTGTGTTTAATAAATTACAGATTTAATTGGCTCTAAGTCATGAGATTAAAGCAAGTTCTAATCGCAAATAGAATGAACGTATCATTCTTATTGCTTTTAATTTTAATGATAAGTTGCGCTCCACTTATCTTTTTCAACGAGACTGTTTGGGTGATTATACCGTTTGTAATTGCATTGCTCCTTATTGCTTGGATAATTTATAGTTCAATCGAAAAAAATAATTTAGTGGAGGCAAAAATTATTTCAGACAACCATAGCGATTTTGTTGGGGACTTAGAGAAGGTATTTAAACCTAATAGCCAACTGAAGAGGGTATTTGCAGCATATGGTATGTCCATAGCCTTAATGATAGTGCTTTGCACATTATGCATTGCAATATCTCCCGAAATATTAACTCGAAATGCATCACCATTGACGATTGTTTTGGCATTTGTGGTGGCTTTTGCCATCTCTTACATTTTTATAAGGAAAAGATTAAAATAACACACAACATCATGCGTGTGCACTAGACCGGAAGGGGCGTGCGCCTTTGCCATTTACCTATTTTAGTGCTTTCAGAACTATTAACCATTTGCGTAAGCCTTGTTTCCCTTCCGGCTGGGTGACACGCGGCGTTGAGCCTGTCGAAAAAGTATAATATTACTACTTTTTAGTGCAAAAATAGACTGACTGTGATATATAAGGCGTAGTTATAACAAGGAAAACCCACCAAAGAGGCCATAGATGGCAAAGCATCAACACTACGATTACAAACAGTCAGTCATTGAGCCAATCTTTTTAGAAGATCAATTATTGCCCGGTACCTTAGAGTATGCAATTCACTACATCGTTGAAGAGCGTCTAGACATGAGTGTTTTCGATGCTCGGTATAATAACGATGCAACAGGGCGAAAGTCGATCGATCCAAAGTTGTTATTAAAGATTGTGCTCTATGGTTATTCACGAGGAATGATATCATCTCGCAGCCTGGAATACGCATGTCAAAAAATAACAACTTTTTTGGCGCTGGCTTGTAACAAGACCCCGGATCATAGTACCATCGCAGCGTTTGTGTCCTCTATTGATGAAGAGATAGAAGATTTGTTCATCATGGTTTTAATGATTTGTCATGAAGAAGGGCTGTTGGGTGGTACTCATTTTAGCATTGACGGTTTAAAGCTTTCTTCGAATGCATCCAAGGAGTGGAGCGGCAATTTTGACGATTTAAAGAAGAAGCAAGATGCACTTAGACGAAAAATCAAACAAATCGTCAAAGAACATAAAAGGACAGACAAAAAAGAGCGCGGCAAGTCCCCAACAGATAAAGAACGTCTTAAAAAACGAATAAAGAAATTATCACAGCAAGCTGATCGCATAGAGCAGTTTTTATCTGAAAATGAACCAAAGATCGGCTCGACAGGCAAAGAGATCCAAAGCAATGTCACAGACAATGAATCGGCCAAAATGGCAACTTCTCATGGCGTACTGCAAGGCTATAATGCCAATGCAATGGTAGATGATAAAAACCAAATCATCACCAGCGCCCAGGTGTTCGGTAGTGGTACAGATACAAAGGCCATGGCACCTATGCTGGAAGAGGCAAGAAAGAATCTTGAAGCGGTTGGCATTGAAGAGCCGTTAGAGGGAAAAACAGTTAGCGCGGATACAGGTTACTATAGCGTTGAGAACCTTGAGGCCTGTGAAGATGAAAAGGTGGACGCTTATGTGCCGGATCAGCAGTTTCGCAAAAGGGATGTTCGCTTTAAAGATGCCGGACGGCATCGACGATCCACCGATAAATATCATCAAAGGTATAAATCTAAAAAGCGATTTTTTGATGTAAACGATTTCAAGTTAAACGAAGATACCGGTAAACTTGTTTGTCCAGGCGACAAAGAGCTTTATGTTAAAAATCGTAATTTTGCAGATGCTGCTGGCTATAAATATATCGCGTACGAAGCTCCGAAGACAGCTTGCCGCAATTGCAAGCTGAGGTCAAAATGCCTGCGCAATGCGAAAACGCAATCCAGACAAGTCCATATATTACAAGAGAAGCGCCCACCGTCCATCACCGATAAGATGAAAGAAAAGATAGATACGCCTGAGGGGCGAAAGATATACAGTAAACGAATAGCTATTGTGGAACCAGTCTTTGGCAATATACGCGCTTGTAAAAAGATGGATCGTTTTACACTGCGAGGAAAGGCAAAAGCCAACATTCAATGGAAGCTTTACTGTCTTGTGCATAACATTGAAAAGATCCTAAATTATGGGAAAAGCTTTGCAATAGCATAAAAAGCGAAGAGGGAAAGGCAAAAAGAGCCAACAAATGGGTCAAAATAGAGGTGATTGGCCGAAATAACCATCATGATTTAATATGAAAAGGGGAAATTAGATTGCCCCGCCCAAGGCCAAAAGTAAAGTGATCTAAAAACCGGTTTTTCGACAGGCTCGTTAGATCTCGATTAAATGAATAAGACATATGAAATATCAGTTGGGGAACCTTGAGATTTTGAAGGCCCGGATGGTCTAAATAAAATAATTGTGACTGGAAAAGGACTAGTTTTTGGGCCAGATCAGGTGAATTGGGCTAAAAAATATTCTCGTGAGCGTCAATTTAACCCCATCTTCACAAGCTGAGAAAGCCATGGCATGATGCAGCCAAATTTTCGTAAGGAGGTTGCACATGTCCCAAGACGATACCCGGCCAGATCATGCTCCGGATAAAAAACGCCGGTTCTGGCAAGCCCACATCAAAAGTTGGCGCAATAGCGGACAAACCCAGGTGGCCTATTGCCGAGAAAACGGACTGGCGCCACATCAATTTACCTATTGGAAGAAAAGATTTGCCCAGCCCGAGGCAGGCGTATCGTTTGTGCCGTTGCAGTTGACCGGCAATTTGCCTGTGCCGGTAAAAAAATGTTCGTTTAATCTGTTCACACCCAATGGGTACCGGATTGAAGTCGAGACCGGGTTTAACCGTGAGCGTCAATTTAACCCCATCTTCACAAGCTGAGAAAGCCATGGCATGATGCAGCCAAATTTTCGTAAGGAGGTTGCACATGTCCCAAGACGATACCCGGCCAGATCATGCTCCGGATAAAAAACGCCGGTTCTGGCAAGCCCACATCAAAAGTTGGCGCAATAGCGGACAAACCCAGGTGGCCTATTGCCGAGAAAACGGACTGGCGCCACATCAATTTACCTATTGGAAGAAAAGATTTGCCCAGCCCGAGGCAGGCGTATCGTTTGTGCCGTTGCAGTTGACCGGCAATTTGCCTGTGCCGGTAAAAAAATGTTCGTTTAATCTGTTCACACCCAATGGGTACCGGATTGAAGTCGAGACCGGGTTTAACCCGTCAGCGCTCAAGCAACTGATGGCGGTGGTAAGATCCATATGATGATGGCCCCTTTTTCCGGCAAGGTGTATCTGGCCGTGGGCAGTACCGATATGCGCAAGGCCATTAACGGGCTATCGATTCTGGTCGAGCAGGCCATGGCGTTAAATCCATTTACCGGAGATCTGTTCGTATTTTGCAACCGAGCCCGCACAATCATCAAAGTCCTTTACTGGGATCACAACGGGTTTTGTTTGTGGCACAAACGGCTGGAAGAGCACCTGTTCAAGTGGCCACAGACAAGTGAAGATATCATCATAATCGGTGCCAGGCAATTGACCTGGTTGCTTGCCGGTCTGGATTATACCAGCGCCCATCAGCAGCTGCGTTATACTGCTGTGGCTTGATAATTTTACTTCTTTAAACAAGAATAAGTATATACAAATACAGTCGGTTATGCTATGTATGCTGGCATGGATATCGACCTGTCAAAGCTGTCCGATGACACTGTACTGACGAAAAAAGATATTGTTTTTCTAATCGCGGCACTGGAAACAAAACACCAGGAAAAGATCCATTATTTAGAAGAACGCATCCGGCTGCTGCAAAACGAGTTATTTGGCCAAAAAAGCGAAAAACACTATCCAGGCGCCGGCGATCTACAGTTGCCGATCTTTAGCGCCGCCCTGGCCGATGATCAACAGCCCATTGAACCAGAACCTGCGAACACCGTCGTGGTGGCTGCCCACCAGCGCAAAAAGCGCGGGCGCAAGCCTTTGCCGGCAGATCTGGTCCGTGTTGAGATCATCCACGATCTGAACGAAGATGAAAAAGTGTGCCCATGTGGTGCGGTCTTAAGTCGTATCGGTGAAGATACTTGCGAAAAGTTGGATTATATCCCGGCAAAGGTTCGGGTGCTGCGCCATATCCGCTATAAGTATGCCTGCAAAAGCTGTGAAGGTGTCGATGATGATGGCCCTACGGTAAAGATCGCACCCGCACCGGTTCAATTAATCCCCAAATCCATTGCCAGCGAGGGATTGCTGGCCCATATCATCGTGTCCAAGTTTGCAGATGCGCTGCCATTGTACCGCCAGCAAAAGATCTTTGCCCGGCTGGGTGTGGATCTGTCCCGGGCCACCATGGCCAGCTGGGCGGTAAAGACAGCGGTCTGTTGTGCCCCTGTCGTTGAGCTGCTTGAAAATCAGATCTGCTCCGGCCCGCTGATCAACATTGATGAATCACCACTTCAGGTTCTAAATGAACCGGGACGCAAAAACACCAGCAAATCCTACATGTGGGTATTTTGTGGCGGTCCGCCGGACAAACCCGCGGTGTTGTACCGGTATTACCCGACTCGCAGCGGCAAGGTGGCGCTGGACTTTTTAGATGATTACAGCGGCTATATCCAATCTGATGATTTTAGCGGCTATGATCATCTGGGGCGGAAAAACAATATTATACATCTTGGATGCTGGGCCCATGTTCGGCGAAAATTTGTCGATGTGGTCAAGGCCAGGAAAAAACTGCGCGGTAAAAAGGCTCAGCACAAATCCCTTGCCGATGAGGCTATCGATTACATTGGTAAGCTGTACCACATAGAAAAACAGGCCAAGGTCCAGGAAATGACGACTGATCAACGTTATCAGCTGCGTCAGCAGCAGGCCAAGCCGGTTCTGGATCAATTTGAAAAATGGCTCGAAGCCAAACAGCCACTGACTCCGCCCCAGGGGCTACTGGGTAAAGCGATCAATTATGCACTGAAAAATTGGAAGAAACTGATTGTGTATATAGATGACGGAAATTTAAAGCCGGATAACAATGTGGCTGAAAATGCCATCCGTCCATTTGTTTTGGGACGAAAGAACTGGATGTTCGCCGGCAGCCCCACAGGCGCTGAGGCCAGTGCAACCTTTTTTACCCTGATCGAAACAGCCAAGGCAAATGATTTTGAGCCGTATGGCTATCTTCGGTATCTGTTTGCGCAACTGCCTCTGACCACCGATGAGCAGGGCTATCGCCAACTGCTTCCTCAAAATATCGATCGTGATCTGATTACCCGCCCTCAGCAATAGGTGTATTTAACAAGACGCTTACATATTCTCTGTTAAGTGTGTGCACCCCTTTTCAGATGGACGGTGAATTAGTTTCAAGTCTAATTGCCTCCCCAAGATATGAAGGTGATAGTTTAAACAAGCTGATAGATGAAGGTTGCACGGCTGGCATAGCAAGGGTCCACGAGAAGTATCATGTTGAACCAGGAGATAAAATTGAGCCTAATCAAGTTAAATATTGCATTATTGGATCAGTGAAGCCAGTGAAACAATAAGTAGATCTAACAAGTCGCTGGAGAATCGACACGGAAAACGCTGGCGCGTTTCCGCGCGTCTCAGCTCCAGCGTTCGTATCCTGATAGCCACCAAATACCATACAAACTTACCAATTGCAGGTATTACCACTGTCTTGAAAATGGCAAATCGCAAGGTACCCCCAACATGTTGTGGTCGTCCTAAATGAGCCCTGAATGGTGGTTACCTTCCAGTATCTGCTAAGTTACCCAAGTTGTGTTAAACGGTAAAATTTAGAGTGGTGATTCGCTGAATATATGGGATTTCCAGAGGATATAGTAAGCAGTCAATAAACTGTTTTTATATACTATTTAGGATAGCCGCCGATTAAAAGAAGGGGCATTGAGTCAGGTGAATATCGAGGGTAAACTAAATATGCTTGGTATGCACAGCACGAGTCCTTCAGAGATCCATCGACAAACCGACAAACCAGGGAAATAAAAGATTGTAATCAAGTTGCTCCATCAGCAACCGTTCGCTGCGGATGGTATAGAAAATTTGCAGCAGCAGAGCCCTCAGCAATTGTTCCGGCGGTATTGAAGGTCTTCCTGTTTTTGAGTATTGATCATTAAACCGGCTGTGCATTTGCCCTAGGGCCTTGTCGACCATCGTTCGAATCGATCTTAAAGGGTGATCTTTGGGAACCCGTTGTTCAGGGGAGATGTAGCTGAACAAACTTTGCTGATTTTTCTCTGTGCCTCTCATAAAATTGTCCAATAATTGCTATGCGTTAACTGATGAGAACGTTATAGAACCATATTTTCTCTTACTCAAGTAAAAACTGCGCTGGTTGGGTAGTTTTTCAACAGCCTGTTAGACATAGGCACTTCATTACCATTTTCATATAGTCCATCCCACATAAAAAAGAGCGTTATTCTTTTAATCCACGCGAACGACGATATTCCTTGTTAGCCTTAATATATTCGATCAATGGTTTACCATTTTTTCGTCCGCAACTTACATGCGGTGGTCGACCTTCATCATATTTCATCCGACTCATCTTTACCCGCATTAACGGAAATATCCACCTTCCGTCTTCTTTTTCCATTTTTGTGAGATAGCAATCACCTGCACGATCCGTACTTTCCCAAAAACACTCAACGCGTCCGTATCCGACTTTATATATGTGTATTCTCATATCTCCATTGAATCCAAGAAGCGGTACCCATCGATTGGGTATCTTAAACTCACCCTTCTCATCGGTCAGCGTCTCTTTGGCATCCAAGCATCTTGAGTTTCCCCCGGCCAGATTGATGTCAACCGTGGACCAGGTACCCACCGCCAAAACCCCAGGAATCGGTGCCCCGTTTTCATCCACAACTTTTCCTTTGTAAATGCCTTCGCACCGCACCGGCAAGGTAAACAGCGCCACGAGGACTGTAATGCCGACAGTCCAGCGGCCCCATTTTTTATCAAGCAATTGATTGAAATATTTCACGATTAACATGACAGTGCTTTCTTGTTGAATAAAAGGCCGGTCGAATTAAAATCGGATTATCCTCCAAATCCCATCTTCATCGACGCCAAAATAGATATCATAGGTAATGGTGTACACCTGACCCTGAATGAGTTCATCACGTTTGATTCGAAATTTTGCTGCACCATCTTTGGCGCAGATTATCTCGATGTCTTGCATGTCCTGTGTGATTTGTAACAGTTTGTCTGGCAAAATGGTAAAAGTATCTTCATAGATGCCTTTCGTAGAAGAGTGAATGTTGCCTATTGCTCCGGTAATATTACCTGCAGAAAGGTTTGCCTTCATATCATTCCACTTAGCTTTTAACATTGCCTCCAGTGCATAATTATCCCATAATTTAACGATAGCCGCCGATTAAAAGAAGGGGCATTGAGTCCGGTGAATATCGAGGGTAAACTAAATATGCTTGGTATTGCACAGCACGAGCCCTTCAGAGATGCCATCACCGATATGCCGGTATCGTCGTGGTGAATGTCTTTCGTCGGTTGTCCGGCCTTGCATTTGCCTCCAAAGGCTCCGGACAAGTCAACGTTTCCAGCGGGGACATGTGTCTGCCGGGTTTACCCCAGACACGTTAATTGAAAAGGTTACAGATACAACAATGGTGCCGACGTGGCAGGCATGCCCTTGCTTGGTATTGTAACCTTAAAATTTCCAATGTGCGAAAAATTACAGGTTTCTTGGAGTACTCTATAACGCTCTGCGTCAGCAGCGAGCGAAGCGAGGGGGACTGAACGCAGTTGTTCGTTCACCTCTTTTTCAGATATTTCTTTAAATCTCTATAATAATTTTGGTGAGGGCCAATCATTATCAGCTCGAGTTTTTCTTCATTGAAACGGTAAGCTAAAAGATATTGAATAGTCTTAATCTGAAATTTGTGCACATATACTTCGCTCAGGTCACCTCTTTTTTTATCACCGATATCTGGATTTTCGAGTATTAACTTTATCTGCTCATCAAGAATCATTTTCTGAGCTTGATTAAACATTTTAACCCGTTGTTCGAAAGATCGAGATTGAATAATTTTCATCTGCCATTACCCAAATTTATATTCGGAGTATTCACCCTGCTCTAATTCGGTAAGACCTATGAATATTTCCTTGATTAAGCTGTAAGTAAGGTCGGGATTTTGCTCGGCGCATTTTCCAATCATGGCCCAATATTCAATTTGGCCAGTAACTGATCTTTTGTCAATTTTGCTATAAATTTTGGCCTGTTTGACCAAATCCTCAGACACCCTGACTGCTGTTGTCATATTTTCACCTCCAATTATTTGTTGCAAATATAAAACATTTAGTCGCAAATTACAACATTATAATGAGATCGACTTTGGAAGTGAACGGCATGTGTCACGAGCGGCAATTTTCCTGTCGCATACCCTTATCCGGCCAAATTGAGAGCGACACAGGATCTTTTGCGCCGGCGCACTTACATGGAGCGCCAATGCAGCCTTCTGGTGGGCCATATCCTGAACACCAATACGCAGAATAACCTGCCTGCCTTCAATAAGAAGCTGTCTCGCAAATTCAATCATGACGGTGTCGCCGAGCGCTTTGCCACGGTACAGCGTTTTTGCTCCTATGCCCGGCTGATCCGTCCCGAAAAAGAGTCCGACGGCAAGTGGGCCGGAAAATCAAACAAAAAGATCGGAAACGCCCATCTGAAATGGGCCATCAGGACAGCGGCTATGGTCAGCCTGCGCGAATCGGACCAGGCCAAAAAATATGTGGATCGCCTGAGCCGCAAATACAACAAGGGTAAGGCTCTGGGAATCTATACCCATAAGCTGGGCCGGGCCGTTTACTTTATGCTTAAAAAAAAAGAGCTTTTGATATGAATCATTTTTTCAGCCATTAAGATTTGGGCTGAAAGCTGTCAGCTTTGCCCCTTTTCCCGAGTGCACCCATAACTGGATGGACCACCAAGAGTCCAAGCCAATACCTTTGACTTCGCTGGATTAAGGGAACCCAATTTGTTCTGGAGCTGCCCTAAGGCAGCAAGCTGCTTGTCAAAGAACGTTTTTGGCAATGCGGTCAATCCCGATAGATGTTTGGTGCAGACCGCGTGCTGTATTTATTACCGGCGCGTGTTATCGTCTGACGCTCACGGTTGAAAGCAAAAGCCAAATCGCCGACCCTGTTGCTAAGGCATTGTGTCTGTCAGCGAAGAACGGAAGAAAAGAAAACAAGAATCCGATTCTAAGGGGGTATTATTTTCTCTTGACTTCCGCGGCCATATAGAGGTTGGGGTGCATAATTGAGTTGATATCAACGCCCAGCCAACTTTTCCCATGACGGGATTTTAAAGACGCAATCGTCTGCCTCTTGTTCCATTCGCAGGAAGAGGGGCGCAGGTAGGGTGAGTGTCAGGATATCGTCTCGAAAACGTCTGCGCATAACCTCTCGTCCATCGCTCCCCAGCATGCCCAACACTGCTTTGGGGGCCGCCGATTCCGCCTCGGCATAGGCAAAAGCGGTGATACTGCAACAATCTGTACCTTGGGGCGCCCGGAGAGGGTCCGTTCCTTGCATAACCGACCCTGCAAGCGTTACAAGGCCAGAAAACTCAACCGGATTTACCGAAAAAATAACGGCGCGGATATTCTCATCAAAAGAGGTGCGGCTCAGGGGTTTAAACAGAACGTACTTGTACTGAATGTCGTATCGCGGAAATTCATGGAGAATCCACTCCCTGGCCAACTCCGCACTACAGTGCCTGCGCTCACCATATTCGTACATGGATCGCCAGTTTTTAGGCGCAGCCTCTATTTTGGCTTGATATGCCGCCCGATTGTTTGTGGATTTGAGCCCTTTACTGAACAAGGCGGCATGCAGATCCAACTGCTCATCAGATATATCGAAATCGGTCCCAAAACCCAAAGCAGCGCGACCGCCTGTGCAAATGATGCTTTCACGACTACCGCCGGCAATTTTGCCGCGTGTGCTTGCCTCTGCGAATAAATAGAGAACGCAACCGAATTTACCATTTTTGTACTGGATTGCATCTGCGGGAATGGTATCGCTCCAAACGACTGCCACCGGCTCGAACTCCGGCCGAAGATTTCTTACAATCACACTTTCCATGTTTAGCTCCTGGTATTAATGACCGACAATTTTTGAGAATACATTTATTATTATCACCCCGGACATTATCATTGTCATGCCTATTATTGCAGGGATATCCGGCATCTGTTTAAACAAAAGGGCACCTGTTATCGTAATCAGCGTAATCCCGATTCCTGACCAGATTGCATACGCAATTCCTACGGGTACCGTTTTTAACACGAGAGATAAAAAATATAATGATGCTCCATAACCTGCAACTGCTATAATACTCGGGCCTAATTTTGAAAATTCTTGCGACGCTTTTAAAGCGCTGGTTCCGATAACTTCTGCAATTATTGCTATAGAAAGATACAAGTATTCCATATATTCTCCCAGGCTCAACGATTGTGTGATGAGGATATCGATGATATGGTATAATGCATAGATCCATAAATAAATATTCTATTGGGCCATTATGGGGCGCATTATATGCGACAAGCTGCTGACATCGAGATCGCCTTGAAGCCACGGCCGGACGGGGTACCGCTTCAACGGTGGTTGTATGATGAGATCCGCACAGCCATCCTATCAGGCAGGCTTATGCCGGGTTCCCGCCTGCCGGCCACCCGTGATCTGGCGATACGATTGAAAATATCCCGTGGTACGGTGCTGGCGGTTTATGCTCAATTGGGCGCGGAGGGATATATCCAGGGCGCAACGGGAAGGGGCAGCTTTGTTGCCCCGGAGTTGCCGGACCTACCTCCCAGACCGGTCGCTACAGGCAGTGGGGTGGCGGAACCTGGCCGCAGGAACGCCACCGGCACCAAATACGAGGCACCGGCTGTGGTCCTGTCTACCCGGGGCAAGAAGCTGTCAATGACGCCGTTCAGCATCGCAGGGCGCACTTTTCCGGCTAAAGCATTCCGTACCAACCAGCCGGATGTCACTGCATTTCCCTTTGACCTGTGGACGCGCATTGCCTCAAGCAGATCACGTCGGCTGCGTCCAAAATTCCTCATGGATGGGGACGCCCGCGGTTACAAACCGTTATGTGAGGTGATCGCTGGTTACCTGCGTTCCAGCCGTGGGATCACCTGCTCTGCTGAACAGGTGGTGTTGGTGGGCAGCGTCCAACAGATACTTGATATCAGCGCCCGGTTATTGCTCGATCCAGGAGACGAAGTATGGGTCGAGGATCCTGGATATCCCGGCGCCCACCTGATATTCGCCGCCGCCGGTGCAAAAATCGTGGATATCCCGGTGGATGCGAATGGCATAGATGTTGAGGTCGCCCGCAATCAGGCTCCCAATGCGCGGTTGGCATATGTCACGGCCGGAAGACAATCGCCCCTGGGCTCCGTGCTGGCGCTGGATCGTCGCCTTGCCCTGCTGGCCTGGGCCCGCCGGCACAATGCCATTGTGATTGAAGATGACTACGACAGCGAATATCGTTTCGAGGGTGCGCCGCTAGCCGCCATGAAGAGCCTGGATGAAGCGGGTCGGGTGATCTATTGCGGGACCTTCAGCAAACTGCTCTTCCCCTCTCTGCGTATTTCCTATGCCGTGTTGCCCGATCAATTGATTGCCCCTTTCACCACGGCTTTGTCCCTGACCTTTCGTCACGTCGCCCTCATCGCCCAGACCACGTTGCACGAATTCATTGCCGAGGGCCATTTTGGCCGCCACGTGCGACGGATGCGGCTGCTCTATGCCGAACGCGCACAGGCCCTGCAGAAAGCTGCCGATGCGCATCTGGCAGGCCTGCTCGAAATTCCAGAAATCACCATGGGACTGGACACACCGGCTTTTCTTCCCTCCGACAGTGATGACAAGGATGTTGCCCATCTGGCGGCCCAGGCAGGAATTGAAAGCCTCCCATTGTCGGTTTATGCCAGAACACACCCTGTGCAGCCGGGCCTGCTGCTCGGGTTTGCCGCCGTTAGCCCGACAGAAATTGAATCCGGCGTACGAACGCTCGCCCGGGTGTTAGATAAAAAGTAATCGCTTTATAGTGTGTATCCCCTTCATCCGTTCGTTTGTATATCCACCAAATAATAATTAAGATGCGACCCTATTAAGGTCCCCCTTACTTTGTAAACTTCAGAGACTTTGTAATCTTCGCCAAATAATCAATTGATGATTCTTCTACGCTGCCTGTTACCACACCGATAACTTTATTATTATTATAGGCAAAAACCCCTACTGTTGCTAGTTTTTCTCGTGATGGAATGCTCCAATTTATTTCAACATAATTGGCCTCTGTCCCATCTGAAAGCGTCATGAGCTCTTCCTTCTTAATCTTGTTATACGCGGAATGGTAATTGTGAGGAAGAATCCTTTTGGAGAGGCCAAGCATATAATCTGCGGTATATCCCAATGGCATGTTCTTTGAAATATCATCCACCAGAACGATAAACACGGGAAGCCCCCTGAGCCCTCTCCTTTGAAAAACCACAGGGGATTTCAAGTCAATATCCTTTATCGGAAGTTCTGCATCATATGTCACTGTAAATCCATACTCGGTGTTGACGTACTCTTTAAGTTGTCCTCTCTTATCGGATGTCCTATCTTTCTTCTGTGTTTTTTTACGACTTTTAGGACCTGTATTTTGCCATCGAGTGATTACTGATGTGAGTGCACATGCTGCATCGGGATTTTCCGGCAAAGGGGTTGAGGATGTCTCCGACGGAATGAGATAAGCGGCCAACAGACCCAACGGAATGGCAGTGTCCTTACGATCCAGGCTGCCGGTAAATACAGTTAACATGTTTTTCTCCGGCGCGACCATGATATACTGCCCCTGCGCACCAATCGCAGTGTAAATACCGGGACTGACTATCCACCACTGATACCCATATCCGGGGCAAAACCCCGCATTTGTGGTCATATGTTTTTTAGTGGAGGCTTTTACCCATTGGGACGAGATGATCTGCCTGCCATCCCACATTCCATTTTTCAAGTAAAGGTAGCCGATCTTTGCCATATCCCGGGGCTGCATATGAAGACCATTGTATCCAGCAGTTATTCCATGTGGGCTTGATGACCAGTGGACATCAGAAATACCCAGGGGAGTAAAAAGATGCATTTTGGCGAATGAGAGCGCATTCATACCGGTTTGCTCTTGTAAGATAGCTGAGAGAAGAAAAGTGGCACCATTGCAGTAGTTAAAACGAGTGCCGGGCACGTCTACAACCGGCAAATCCAGCATTAATTGCACCCATCCTCCACCACAACTCAGATCACTTAGACAACTCATCGTATAGAGATCGTTACATTCCCAACCATGGGTCATTGTTAATAAATGCTCAAGGCTCATGGCCTGTTTATTGCCATCAAGATTCTTGGCGGCATGTTTCCGGAAAAAAGGTAATAAAGGTTGATTAACGTCTTTTATGTAGCCTTGATCAATGGCGATTCCGACCAGCACGGAGATCACGCTTTTACTGCATGACTGAATATGATGTTTGTCATCCACCTTAAAGTGAGAACCGTATGCATCCAGCACGATATAGCCGTTGCGGATGACCATTACGCTGTCAATGGCGTAATCATGCTCCCAAATCGTCTCCAGCATGTCTACCAATAATTTCGAGTCAACTCCCTGACTCTCAGGAGATGCAGTTCTCCAACCTTTGGTCGGCCAGAAATCCGGTTGTTCGTCCCCGGCCAATCCAATATTCCAATATATGGCAACAATCGGAATAACTATAAACAGAAGTAAAGTCTGCTTCATGATATCCAATCCATTTGACTTTTTGACCTAATTTTTTCTATATGGTGTGCTCTCCGTTTTATTGATGTAGGTGATAGCGATTTTAGGTGCGTAACGTGAGGCTTTACAGCGAGCAAAGCGAGTCCGCCAACAGCCGATGATATATGTTTTTCTTTTAATTCAAATGAGTTTTCGCAAATTCACATATCTCTATCATCGCATTTTTTGCTTCTGGAAACAGCGGTGATAAAATTGGAAATGCGTGAACCATTCTAGGCCATTTGCTCAATATTACATTCACTCCTTGTTCTTTAGCTTTACTTGCTACATTTTCGCAATCATCTAGATGAATCTCATGAGTTCCGACACATATATGGAGTGGGGGAAATCCTTCATAATTCCCCATTTGAGGTGATAGGGGGGACAAAGTTGGATCATTATTACCGATATAAAGTTTTGTCCATACATCCCAAGAGCCCATTGGAGCTATATCATTCTTGGAATTATAGTTGAAAGACTCAGCCAAACATCTTAAGTCCGTTACTGGTGAAATTGAAAATGCAGCTTTTGGCATACTGATTTTTTGGTCCTTTAATGCTAAAAGTAATGACAGTGTCAATGTCCCTCCGGCTGATTCACCGCCGACAACAATATCTTGCGGCTTATATCCTTCTCTCAAAAGCCATTTATATGCTGTAACACAATCTTCGAGTCCAGCCGGGAATGGATGTTCTGGGGCCAACCTATAATTAAAGAGCAGTGATTTTAATTGGCTTCCCTTTGCAAACTTCGCGACATGCATACGATGCGTTTTACATGAACCTGATATGAAACCACCACCGTGTATGTATAAGAGCACCTTGCCCTCAATAGGTTTCTCTGGAATAATCCATTCTGCCTTGAAATGATTGATTGTTTCTTCTTTTGTTGTAACTCCTTTCGGCATTTTCATTCTAGCCGTTGCTTTGTCAACGCCTTCCCTGAATTTGGATATAGAAAAACTTGAATCGACCACTTCGGCTTTCAATTTCAATTTGAACAAGTGCCGATTTTTTATCAGCCAAATGAATATCTTGCTTCTAATACTTTGCATATCTAATTTCCATTTTACATATAACGACCAGCTTGAAAGGTGCGAATGAAGCGTGGCGAAATGAGCATCCTTCTCGAAGCTGAGGTTAGCCAAATCAAATAGTTACAAGCAGTTGACAAAGGTCAATTCTGTGTTGCAACTATCCCATAAAATGTACTGCCAGGCATAAACCTGTGGACTTTAATTTTACCAAAGCCGCACTTTTTCAAAACTGATGTAATATCATTCAGTTCAGGAAGAGGCGTGAGTCCTTTCAAAGAGCTGTTAACCATATTCAGATTTGCCGTAGCCATGTCCTTCCCTTTGCTATGAAAGCTCATTGCCACAGCCAACTCACCCATCGGGGATAGCATATCTCGAAGATTGTTTATCAAACTAAGACGTGCTTCTTTGTCGAAATAATAAAGAAGATTGTATAATGTGATGACATCGAAAGTCCCTATGAGCTCCCCAGATATATGACGAATGTCTCCATGACGAATTTCAAATCGATCGGAGAGCCCCCATGTGGAGATGTTTTCTCTTGCCTGTCGGACTACCTTTTCATCTATGTCTATTCCGATACCCGTTGCATTACCATTAGAATCGTAGGCGGTATTCAATAATATTCCAGATCCACACCCTACATCTAATACCCTCATAGGATTTTTACCGCGAACAATGCTTGAGATGAAGTTCTTAATGATTGGCTCGGCAATTTTTGAAAACCTTGCCACCAAATCTCCTATTTTACCCAGATCGTCGCCAAGGTCACCACCATGAATCCGATTGGCCACATTGCGGTAGGAATCACTGTAATAAGTGATATTCCCTTGGATCATGGCTGCGAGCATATCTCCGTTGTTCCCCATAATGGCCTTAGATCTTTTTCCTTTGATGCTAAATAAGCCATTATTCAACTCAAGCTCTTTGGAAGCTAAACCCACTTCCAAAAGGGCATCTAGAACTTCCGAGCGTTTCACGTCGAGTTCTTTGATTAGCATATCCCTGCTACGCGGCGTGGAAAGAGCGTTCAGCAAGCCGGATTCATAAGCAGAAAAGATGAAATGCATCCTAATGAATGCCTGCCAGTCTTTCATGATAGGATATAATCCTGGAATTTTCATAATGCTGAGAAAAGAAAGTATATATCTTAAATTCATGTTGCTCCCTCCACCTTGCGAAGTTTGGCTAACACGGTTGGTTGTGGGGCCGCGATCCCCAGCGGTCCCTCACCAACCAAATGTGCCTCGTAATCACTCATCTTCATTCTTCTTGTAAAAATTCGGATATAGTTTTTTTGCACAATCCGGGCAAATACAATGGCTGAATTGAGCTTCTGAATGTGCCTGAATGTATGATTCAATTTGATTCCAATAGCCTGTATCATCACGGATTTTTTTGCATGATGCGCAAATAGGTAGTAAACCGCTCAGGGTTTTAACTGTGTATAATGCATCTTTTAATTTAATAATCAGTTTGTCTTTTTCAATTTCCGCACGTTTGCGGTTTTCCATTTCGCATTTTATCTCTTCATGGGCCTTTTGGATATCCACTTTTTGTAAACGCAGGCGTCGCCTGATATTTGAGACAAATCCACCGAAGAATGCAAACCACGTCAGCAAAATGCCATAAAGGATAAAAAGGAATAATTCATACTGGATTATAAATCCTTGGCGATCATTGAAGAGTTCAAAAGTAAGAAGAGCCGCGTAAAGTCCCATCACGCACACTACCATTACCAAATACTGATGTCGCGTCAAACGCAGCATACCAAAGCTGAAGGCAGGCAGATAAAACATCAACACAATGGAGCGTGCTTCTGGCAAAGAATACAAAGCCACCATAAGAAATAAGGCAGAAAGGAGAATCTGCTCCCGGGTCAACGACGGATCTGAAAAGCCCAAATTAGTGCCCGTGCAAAACAGGACAAAAAATATACCGTTGCCAAACACTGCGAGTCCAATATATATTGCCCACTGTGTGCCGTTCATCACATCCAAGCCAAGGCTTGTGACCAGAAATGTCGCCAAAATGACAACTACATAAGTTGCTATGGCCATTCCGAAACGCCACAAACGCTGCCGCTGCCTACTCTGATCAGTTTTATCTGTTGATGGTATTTTCATATTTACTAATTTTGATATCATTATGAAGCACAACGTTTCGGCTCACGGGTGAGGGCCGCACAGCGGTCCGAATCCAGTGCAGCCCGGTTCGATATTATTTATATCCTGCTTTAGTTGTCGCCCACTGTTGTATGGACTGCGCAAATCTTATAGAGACCGGATCACCGTCTTTTTTTACTGTCGCGCTGAATTCTTCGAAATTTATGATATCGTTTCCCACTCCATTCGGTTGAACATATACAATAATTGATTCAGTGACTGACTTGGTAATCTTTATACTGTATGATGCTTCGTTTGCCCCCTGAAGACTTGAACGAGACATAATTTCCTTCATTTCAGAAGGGATTTGGATAAGTCCCATCGATTCCATGAGTTCGAGTAGGGCATAATACTTTCGTTTGGAATTGGTCGCTCGGAAAATGTCGAGAACCCCGGCAACCAGCGCGGCAAAGCCAGCCTTGCGAGAAGCAAGAAGGTATTTGTCTTGTTTCTCCCGCCGCGACAAATCCTCAGTTTTTAGTTCAACAAGGACTGCCTTTTCGGTGTCAGCCGACAATAATACGTAATCGATTTTATATGATTTATCGATTGGGATATCTGGATAGATAGTGCCAATGCGGACAGGAAATTCGGGAATGATTTTGTCACCTACTGAAAAGCCAAGTTTAGCTTGAAGGACTGCAGGTAGATATAGCGAGAAGAATACATCAGCGCGTCTCTCCAGTTGATAATTTGGGAGATGCCGCCATGAGTCCATGCGATCAAACAACGTTTGTATATGTTTCATTTTTCTCCTCATCGAACGCTGCTTCTCAGCGGGCGCGCGCTTTTTGCGCTCCGCTGCAAAAGCTTTGTTAGGCATTTCTTGCTTTAGGGCCTTTACCCAGCACAGCTTCTAATCTTACCTGAAGCCTATCGGCCAACTCGCTCGAAGAGCCCCAATCAATACAGTTAAACTGCCTGATATCGAAGTGTAGGTTGCCCATGTCGCTTTTCTTGCACGTCCAAAATACTGGCAGCCCGACCCCCATGGCATATCCAGCTTCGAAATAGACACCGCCACGATGTCTAGTAAAATCAGCCACAACAAACTTTGACGAATTAATTTGACGAATGATTTCATCATCTATTCGGTTGATATGTTCAACGCGATCCATCCGCACAGGCTCGTATCCTGCCTCCATTATTCCTATTTGAAATCCATCCGAGTAGATCTCATTCAAATCAGCTTGAAAGGACATTGCTACGAAGCCGGATGATGATCCAGAACCTTTGCCTCTTAATTCATCAAGATGAATATACCCACTTGGGAGGATTTCACATTCCCCTCCTATCGCTCGTGCCTCTGCCAGCCCCTGATCACTGAGTATGCGGAGTAGATAATCTACATCTTGGGAACTGGACGAATACGTAGCCGCAAGGAACCGAGCCTCATTTATGTTGAAGGTGTCTCCTAAATTCTTCAAGCCTTTTTCAGCTTCTAAGAGCAGCATTTCTGTTCGTTCCATTACTGGCGGAACGGGTGTGGAGAGAATTGTTTTTAAACTATCTGATGTAATGAGCGGAATGGAGCCGAGAGTGTTTTGATTCCTCACCCATCCTGACAACACTGCGCGGCGCTCTTTTCCTAAGCCTTGCCCCCTAATTGAGAGGGCTGTTCCAGAAACCCTGAACTCCCCACACCTTGGACAGTTTTGGTGAATTCCATCGAAACCACCAGATGGAATTGTCGTCGCAGTTTCAACACGACAGACTTCACATGGATCCCTGTCTTCATCTAACGACACGTGAATCTCCTTTGCCGAACGCCTGCGTCACGGGCGGCACGGTCCTCGCCGTCCCCGTGAACGCGGAGGTTAAGTGTTGTTGTGATGCGAGGGAGAGGAATCGAACCTCTCTACGTTTCTCCTGGACCAGATAGTTCTCTACTAAACAGGGCTAATCTCTCATTTGGGTTGGAAGTGTTCGACCGAGGCCCCGCAGAAACGCCACCCCGCACCAAATGCATGAATAAAGCACGAATGAGTTTTCCATAAACACCTCCTTGATAAAAGAGACCAAGGTTCCAATGATCATTTCCAACCCAAACAAGATACTTACACTGATTTCGATCCCTATCCTTATATCCAAGCTGTTAAGTTCTATTTAAGCGGTTCACCTGCTGCTGATGATTTATTGCATTTAGGGCATTTGCGAATATGTGCATCGCAGCTATTGCATCCATATTCATGGCCACAACGACCACATTTCATATGCCAAATAGTAGCATAGGGATGGGTAGTGCTCTTTTTATCAGTTTTCATTAAAAGAGTTTGTCCATTCCTGTTTTTTCCACTTATTTTCATAGTCATCCTATTTGGCACTTAACGATGAAGCTTACCGGAATGTGTGGAGCAAGGCGGAACACATTTCCGAGTAAAGCTTTTTGTTGGGTAAAATCATTTATGCCTATTCTTTAGAGAGGATAATAGACCTTCTTCCAATCCTCTTACTTCAAAGTAACTGAGTGTCGTTAATGAGTTCAAATCAATTTCGTCTTTATATAATCCTAAAAAAACTTTTAAAGCTACTTTATATAGAAGCGGCGCATACAGATTAAGAATATATTTTGATTCATTTTTATCGGGGAACAAATCATTTAGTACCACAGGATTTCCATGAATAAAATCATTACGTGCCTGATGCATCTGGTAATATAATTTTTGTGGCAATGTCACACGTTCCCTTTTTTGTTTTTTACCCGAAAGAATAATTGAGTAGTAACGATTTTTTAATTTTTTTGTATTAAATTTTGCTTTGCCCAATAATTCCAATACACGTTTGCAGTTAGCCGATTCAGTTTGTGGGTGTACTAATATTTCAAATGCACTAACCCACAACGATAGGCATGATCCATAATCATATAATGTAGATCCGTTTTTAAATGGTACAGCACTGGCTTGATAAGCCATTTCTAAAGATCTGAACAGGACGATATTAACCCATTCGTTCTCTTTTCCTTTGACGAACATATCCTCCCAGTAACTTAAAAGTGCTTTTTCAAGCTTATTATTTGATTGGATGGATTTCGTTGATGATGATATTTCAGGGGATGTTTGTCCTCTGAAATCTTTGGGATCATCTAAACCATGCAGAGCAGGTGACCAAGTTAGAAAGTGTTTATAATCTTTGGATGGCGAAATAGGATAAAAATCAAAATAATTTGAAAAATTCGGAATAAAATATTGTCTTCCACTCGCAAGATATTTTTGCCATGCTTCAGTAATATTTACTATTGCGATAACATTCCTGAAGGCTGCCAAAGCATCATTCTGCAATACTCTTTCAGGAGCTTTTTTACTAACGATTAGTATTGCAGGATCAACTTTTCTTTTAAAATGATCGGAAAAACGATTTAAAATAAATTTAACTGCCTCATATTTAGGAATAAGACTTTGTATGCGAGAGTCACTCTTAGGAACAATGGAAATAAATTCATTACCAATTGGCTCAGTAACAGAAAGATTATGTAGTACAAATATTAAAATCCAATCAGTCATTCATTTTCTCTTTTACCCAACGAATTGCTCACCGGAGAGGGCCGCTTTTTGGCCCGAATCCGGTGAAGCAAAAGGTTATCCACCGAAAATTTTCATTCTTTCCTGATCATCTTTGAACGAATCCAATATATCTTGATTCATTAAAATCTTTCTGAAAACTGATCGACACACTTCTTCAGATATTAAAAAGTTTTCTAAATTCTTATCATTTGATTCAGCCAAATACCTTCCATGAACCAATTCAGATCGAATATTATAAATATTGCGAAGCGCGATTTTATCATAGCCAACGAAAAAATTTAATCTATCAATGAATTTTTTAGTAATTCTCTTTTCATACACGGTTGAGGAGGTTAGTGTCTCAAGAGCACAAACGTTGAACAGTAGTGCTTCTAACCATTTCCAGGATCTATATGCAAGACCAATGAAATAAGATGCATTCGAGGTTCTTGAATCTATTTTTCTAAAGATGTTGATTCCTTCAAACAGAATTATAACATTCTTCAATTCATCTATGCCTATATACGTGGTTACATCTTTTGTTGGCACAAAAGGGTAGTCATCACGAATTTTTGACACCGTATTTTTGTTTGTGTCTATTCTGTAACGTATGATGACTTTGGTTGGCTTAAATAGCCGACAGGAGATAACGAATAAAAGCGAGGCTTGTTCTGGCTTATGTTTTGTTTCATCAATAATCAAACAATGTTTGGCCTGTTGTAGATGGTGCCTATCCTCTTTAGATAAATTCACTTGGTTTAGTTTTTCGACTTCGACAATAGTTTTTGACACTACTATTCCGTCCCCCATTTGAATAGGGTTTATAATGTCTGTATCGAAACCGAATAACGGATAAATAATATTCATATGGATAACGTATTGCTCACCAGAGAGGGCCGCTTTTTGGCCCGAATCTGGTGAAGCAAATTGGTTAGGGCTTTCTGCTCACTGAAAATATAGTTAATTCGGTAGAGCTATCGCTTGATGCCGTGATTATCTGGTTGTCCTTATTATAAGCAATAACTCGAAAACCGTACAATTCGTTTTCTACTAAATCATCGATTTGATCACATTCGTCTCTGCCTTTATTTTCGTTCAACCTCTCAAATAGATCAGTATATTTTATTTGATTGCTCTCAATATTGCTCAGGCTTAGAGCATTTCGATAGGATGTCGTTGTACCCTTTCTTTCAATTCTTGTTACAGTCGCTTTATAGTATGATGCCTTCTCGACTGGCTTCCAAATGAATCTCAGATTGTCTATTGAAATCTTTTCATTATTTGCAGGAGATAAAACAGTTATTGGGCTTCTGTATTGAAAATCAGGAAATATAAATGGGCTATCAGTAATTTCAAACGGAAATTTGTCACGGAAAGGTGATGAAGCTACGAAGCTTTTCAATATTTTTTTTGCTGCTTCCTCCGGACCCAACTCCTTTTCGAGTTTTAAATAGTCGTCTTGTATTGATCTTTTATCAGTTTTTTCTATCAGAATCGACATTCCTTCTTCTTTTGAAATTTTATTGATAAGAAATTTATCGTTGACCTTCTGGCTTTGATTGTAAATTAATATTCCATTTAAAAAGTATTTTCCAATTGGTATACTAATTTTATATTTTCCTGTGTGATCGACTTTTGCTTTTTGAGTTTTTCGGCCATCGGCTAAAATTAGTGAAAATTCTAAATCCTGAGCCGGTTTATCATCGATAAATACTTTACCAATTATTTCACCTTTCCCGTCTGGTATCTGTTTGTAATTCGTGTTCCATAAATTATCATTGCCTGGTTTGTAAAAAAGAATGTCTTTCCTTGAGCTGTTTTCATATTCGATTGAATCATTGGACACTACGCTTCTCACTGGAATACTGGAAAATCTCCAAAACAACATGATGTTCGCGCCAAAATAGCCGCCTATTATTCCGACTAAAAATGCACAGATCACTGAAAGCACCAGCACAGGAGTAGAAAATTTCTTTTGAGACATGTTCAATACCAACCTTTTTCGATTTAATTGCTACCCTAACGCCAAGCTGTGGGGCGGCATGGTCCTCGCCGTCCCACACCAGCGCCTGGTTCGGTATTTAAGTTTTTTCAGCTATATAAAATACCATATTATCTGAAGGTCTAATTATTATAAGTGATCCGCCTATTGGCCTTTCTTTGCTATAATATAGTGTGCTGATAGAACAATAATATCTATCAGTCCTTAATTCATTCTCACCTAGAAACCAACTGACGATATCATCTGTTAATGATCCTGCAAGGAAATCTATAGCGTCACCTATAATTCCATCAAGTTTATCACCCCTGTGCCAAACGGTGTCACCATTTTTGGGGTTATGCGTTAGTTCATCAATGGAAATGTGCTTAATCTCTATTGCAAATGCGTCAAAATGGTCGCCAGTAAATGATCTTTCCGACGAAAAACTATGAATAACCTTCTTAAAATTTGAATCACCAATCCCACACCAATTCAGTACAAACCGAACATCTTCTTTAGCTGCATAGTCAATTTTGTCCTTATTTCCTGGTCCGTACCAATAGGCAAATAGTGCTCCTAAAGTAATCATAGCTGCAAATGAAAATACACCCCAGATAAGGAAAAACCGTTTTATTATTGGTAATATTCTCTTCATAAGATGGTTACCGAACATAGATTAGTGTGCGTCTCATTTTTGGTCAAGATAGGTCTTATCCTGCCAATAATATACATAAATGTAAATTTTGAGACGCCCCCTTGCAATTTAATCTGACTTGTTGTAACTGACCGATAATCAAATATTCTTTTGACCATACCGCTTTAAGCAACCCGAATCGGGCGATCTTTTGTGTCTCATATTTGTTCCAGTTATGAAGTTATTGTGACGTCTCAATAACATGACCACTTTAGTTATTTTTATGCAAAAATTCGGTCAATACTTGCAAGACAAACGTATTGGTACTGAAAAACAGCGGCAATATTATGTGCGCTGGATGCAGTCCTATATCGAATACTGCAACAGGCTACACAACGATTCCGCCAGCCAGGCGTATGTCGATCCGTTTATTATCAAGTTGTCTGCATCTTGCCCTGATTGGCAGGTTGAACAGACGAAAGACGCCATTCGCTTGTATTTATACTATAAAAAGGAATCCAACCCTGTTTTGCCCAGGCCAAAAACCGGAACCGATTCTATTTGGGCCGATTCCATCCATCAAATGGTCAATGCCATGCGACTGCGGCATCTATCCTACCGAACGGAACAAACCTACCTCAATTGGATGAGACAGTTTTATCGATATGTTAAGGGAGCGGTGCCAAAAGGACTAGACACCAGGCATGTCACTGACTTTTTAACATATCTGGCACTCGAACGCAAGGTTTCTGCGTCAACGCCAGCGGTTCTAATTGAACAGGGCACATCAGAAAGCCTATCATGATTAGGAGCCAAGAAGGTGGTTTTTCATCAAGTACAACGCCTTTGAGCAATGGTGAGTAGGATACAAGGATACTGATTCAGGATAAAAAGGGCGCTGATTTTGGGCAATGGCAATGCGATGCATGATTCCCGAAGATCAGGGAATTAATCGCTGGATGAAGGTATTTGGCCAAGTTCTATGGGGCTCGGATTTCTGGCGGATCAGCAACATTGCGTAAAAGATGCTCATAGTCGGCAAAAAGCATGATACGAATGGCCGCGCGCAAGTTGTTCCAATACTCTTGGCGGGAGCTGAATTTTGAACGGCAATACTGGTAGCCGGGATCGCAAAGTTCCAGAATCTGATGGATGAAAAAGGCCAACACGTTGAGGATAAAAAAGTTGTTCGACAAGTGTTGCTTGCCGTGGCCGAAGTTATGCTCCAGGTGATAACCTTGGTTTTTTAGGGTATTAAATGTTTCGTTTTCAATTTTCCAGCGACTACGGCCGGCTTTGACGAGTTCAACGACATTTTGCTTGCTCACCTGCTGATCGGTTACCCAACTATTATGGTAGGTGGCCTTTTCATTCACAATGAGCCAGTACTCAAAAAAATTCACATGATCGGCATTGCGACTGTCGTTCAAAAGCGCATGATTCACCCAGCGGTAATGGTGCCGCCTGCCTTTGTCATCGATCAGTTCCATATGTTCGACGCCGTGCAAGGGCTCAAGTTGTTCAATGCATTGGAACAAGGTTTTGTGGTCCGTGGGTTTTGCCACAAGAATATAGGACATGTTCGATGCTTTTAAGGCATCAATAAACGGTTGATTCGAATAAAGGCCATCGCCGGTGATCATGATTTTCAGCTTGGGGTGGGTCGCGCGGATTTTGCTGACCAGCCTTTTGCCTGCATTGCGTTCACAATCATTTTTAACGTTGCCATCGGCATTGATGATGGGTTCTGGGGCCAGCGGGATGACCTGCCGCATGTCCGGATGAAGCATGACGGCTTGCAAGATCTGATGTGAATAGCGCAGTTTGCTTTTTGCGCCCTTATAGGTCAGACAACTTGGACAATTAATTTTTTCGGAAGAAAAATACTGCGAGCCGTCAATTGCGATAAGATAATGATCGCTTTCCAGTTTATAGGCAAACAGCTGTCTTGCCCGCTGCAGGTGCTGGAACAAAATCGCAAAGCACGGATCGATGAGTTTGGTATCGACGGCATCTAAAGTGTTTCGCATTACAGCGTCACTGGGGATGGCCCTTACATCGAACATGGCCTTTAAGTTGCAGCATTGCATATTGTCTTGCATGCGACGCTGAAAAGAAAGCAGTGAAGGGTCTTGAAAAAACATCATAGCCAAAGCGCTCATCAGGCAATCGTGCAGTTCGAAGCCGACCTTGCCCGATTGCCGGTGATCATTAATCTGGAGGAAAAGCGCGGAGATGGCTTTTCGCTGTGCGCTGAAGCTTAGATGTTTTTTGGTATGCAAGTTGCCCCTACATATTGTTAACCTGCTGTTATTAATATCAATATATAGGGGTAAAGTCTAGTTTTATTTTATATAATGAAATCGTTGGGTTATTGACAAAAAGGGCTATGGCCATCGCGAAAAATTAATTTTCAAAAGCCCTTAGTCCCCGACCAGAAAAGCTGAAGAACCTTCAGTTAGAATTGCTGCGTCAACGCAAAACCAGGCGTTTTGTTCAATTCTATTTTTTTTCAGAAATGTGCTGCACCAAGAAATCGGCGAGATAAACCAGGCTTTGCGTGCAAAAAGGCTCTATGAACAGGATCGGGCAGCTGGTGCACAAGGCGTGCAAATGCCCGGAGCACTTGATAAAAAATACCCGAACGCCGGTAAACAATGGAATTGGTTCCGGGTTTTCCCGGCCCCGAATCCATCAATTGATCCTCGTACGGGAATAATTCGCCGGCACCATCTGCACGCTTCCGGCTTGCGAAGGGCGCTGCAGACAGCGCTTCGGGCCGCAGATGTTGTCAAACATGCCAATGTGTGCGCTAAATAGTCCATCTTGTGGTTTATGGGCATTGCCTGCCGGTTGGTTCAAGTTGGGATTATAAACGGTTTAGGTGTTATTGGCACGGAGGGGCAGTGCCGGGGGCGGGGCAGGCAATTTCGGGATACAAAAAAGGCACCATGTCCCCCCTGGACATGGTGCCTTGAGTGGCGGGATGAAAGAGGGCTACGCTTTGCGGACATTTCTGGCTTCGGGGCCGCGCTCGCTGTTTTCGATTTCGAATTTAACCTGCTCACCTTCAGCTAGACTTTTATATCCGTCCATTTCAATGGATGAGAAGTGGACGAAAATATCGCGACCGCTTTCTTCGTTAATAAAGCCATACCCTTTTTTGTTGTTGAACCATTTCACGGTACCTATAGCCACAACATTTCCTCCTGTACTGAAATTTCGCTACTATGATAAATTGCACCTGCCTTTCGGTGACAGCCGGTTTGGGTTGGATTGGATTGGGTGTCTGAATTTTATGAGTGAATATCGACGTTTGTGTGACTATCACCTGTGCCCACATAAAGCAAAAGGCCGGACAAAGGTCAAGAAAAAAAGCAGGGGTGCCAAGCTGCACCGGAGGCACCTGCCCATACAGTCTCATTTACGCTACTCAATCAATCGTTTGATTGCGCTCCGCGCTCTCAACTTCTCGAGATATGCTTCTGAGGCGATTTTTTCTTTGTCGCGCCTTAATGTACGTTCTATTTTCGTACGGGCATTTCGATAGGCCATTGTGGAAGAAGGGATACGGCTCACGACTTGAATCAAGTGGTAGCCAAACGGTGTTTCAACGATGTCGCTGATTTGTCCTGGCTGCAGGGCAAAGGCGGCTTCTGAAAATGCCGGGGTGAGCTGGTGTCGTTCAACAACACCGAGGTCGCCCCCGCGTTCGCGACTGCCGTCTTCGGAGTAATCAATGGCCAAAGCCCCAAAGTTGGCACCGGCTTGAAGTTTCGCCTGGATCGCCTGGATTTTTAAAAGGGCCTCGCCGCGCTGGCTGTTTTCCGCTTTTGGGTTGACCTTGATTAAGATATGTCTGACTCTGATTTGCTCGCGGCGAATGAAATATTCGGGGTTTTTCCGATAGAAGGTCTGCATCTCGGCTTCGCTCACCTTTATCCCACGGGCCACCTCCCGCCGCAGAAAGCGCTGGACGATGAGTCCCTTGCGCAGTCTTTCCCTGAGCTGTTCTTCACTTATCCGGGACTGTTCCAAAAAGGAAGCAAAGTCATCTTCGCCGCCCAGGTGGTCTTTGAGGTCGGCCAATGCGCGCTCGACCCATCTTGAGCGTATTTCAATATTTTTATCCTGGGCCTGCTGATACAGCAGTTCGCGGTCAATAAGGTTGTCCAGCAACTGAGTGTGCAGGCGCAAAAGTTGTTCTTCCGGTACGGGATGACTGCGCAAGCGCATCTCATCGGCCAGTTGCGCTTGTTCTACCATCAGATCAGCGTGCGTTATAGGGCTTTCATTGACAAGGGCAATGACATCCTGCATGGGGCCGGCGAATGGGGCGCCGGCCAGCAAAAGGATGACTGCGGCAGGGGTAATGGCAAGGATCGAAAAGACACGTTTAAAATGCATGTTCATCGTCTCAGCTTTCAGGTTTGGCCTTTTATGACTTGCGCCAGTTCGCCCACAAAGCTTCCTATGGCGACCTTGCTGGCAATTTTTACAGGGATATGGCTGTCATCGGCGGAAATCCACAAGCGGATTTTAGCGTTCTTTTTTTTCTCAAAAACACCGCCCACATGTTTAAGATCCGGTTCAATTAAAAAAGTGTCAAAGCGTCCGGCGGCAACCTGTATGGTTTGCCGGCGAACAACCTGCGCCTGACCGGTCACACACTTTTTACCGTCGCTGACAGGACTGGAGATCATTGTTCCTGTTTTAAATGCGGACAATCGGGCATAATAAAAGACGCTCAAGGGATCGAATGTGCCCTGTTGGATGTCCGTGGTTTTTCGGGACTTGCCGTCATGGTAATGGGCGATTGCGTTTTTCGCGTCAAAACGGATGGCCACATCTTTATGATGATCTCCTTCGTGCTGCTGGTGGACGTACTGTACGGCGTGGGTCATGCGCGAATCGGCATAGGCGTCGATTTGATCCCGCACTTTGTAGAACATGTCCACAAATGCATTCGTCCGGGCGGTCAAACGGAAATGATAGAGGGGCTCACCGTCGATAGTCTCCATGGGCAAGACGTGCATAATGGCCTGGCCCGCTGGAAAGAGGGTCCACCTGAGATCAAACTGCAGCCGTTCACCCGGTGAAAACGGCATTGATTTCGTTTCGCCATTTTCGTTGCTTTCCAGAGGGGGGGCGATGAAGGTCAGCACAATGGCTGCAATGGCTGCCGCCATTATCGGCCTGTGGATCTGCATGCAGTATTTCAGAGTGGAATGCATGGGCTTGCCCTCGGCGCCGGCTAGCAGCGGCATGGAAAACGGTCGGCGATAAGTGCTTTGATTTTGTGGCGCAGCACCCGGTACGAAAAATTTTTCAAAGCGATGCTGTAGTTGTGATTCACCATCTTGTCCCTGAAGTCTTCGTCGCGCAGAATTTTTTTGGCCAGTTTGACGGCTGATCGAGTGACATAGCCATCTATTTCGATAACGGAGAATCCTTTGGGGCGGATATCGGTGGCATAGATGGAGTAATTGTTGACGAGGATCGGTTTTCGATAATAAACCGCTTCCAGAAAAGCGTTGCCGAATCCCTCGAAATTGGATGGATAAGTGACCAGGTCTGCATGCGGGTAAATGTCGTCCAAGGTGTAAATCTTGCGTCCATCTGCTGTTCTGCCGCGTTTATCATTGATGATATCCGAGACGAACAATGTATCTACTCCCATCAGTTGAGAGTACTCCCATACGCGTTTTTCGTAATCATAGCCTTCATCTCCCGAGGCGTGCGAAATGACCAGCTTGGCCCTGGCACCCAGACGATTGACAAATTCGATGGCATGCTCGATCCCTTTGCGTTTGACCACGCGGGTGGGCTGCAGTATGAGCAGTTCGAAATTTTTCAGGCCGAGAGCATCCCGCACATCCTTTGCGTAATCGTCAATAGGCGGCGGAGGGTTTTCAAAGTCCATGACATTGGGGATGATTGTTCCGGAGATGCCGGTGCGTAGGCTCAGCTGGTTGTCTCCGGAACTGTTGATCACTACATGGCTGATGGACGCCAGATGGGGGGGGAAGGCCATGTTGAGGTATTCATATACGGCGTTGAGCATAAACTGCTGGCGTTCCCAGAAGAAATCGTGGTGATGGGCAATGGTGTTTATTCCGGTTTCGGAGATGACTTCGGTCAGTGCAATGCCCAGTGGGATGTTCATCGGTATCGTGAGGCAGTTTTCGGCAACGAGAAGGTCGATGTTGAATTTCTCGATGAACCGGTACAAGTGGTCCTTAAGATTGCTTTTGATTGCATGGATCCGGCGGGTGACAGAGCGATCTCTCTGGGTCGTACCAAAACAATTCTGGTTGATTTCCCTGATATCGGGGTGCTGAAAATGGGCGGTCTCGGCAATGTAGGACCGCTTGGGGTCACGATCCAGTTCACCGCCGAAGTAGAAGCTGGTCAGTCCCTCTTTTTCGAATATGCGGGCCCACTTTTCGGTTTCCAGAGAGACACCGTCAGTGCCCGCCAGTCGGGTGGAAACAAAGCCCGCATGGTGTTCGCGGCCACAATATTCGCAATAGGTCATGGATCCCATCCGCTCAGGCTCAAGACATTAAATAAAATCCCAGTGCGGGATCATCTCCATCGGCTTGAGAAAAGGAGGTGCCTACCAGGTTGTTGTAAACATTGCGGACAATGACTTCTCTTTCAATGAATGTGCGCCGTTTGTCATCCAGATGGAATTCAACCCGAAGTTTTTCTCCCCCTTTGAATCGGCGTTCGACATTGAGTTTGAGCTTGAGTCCATTGCTGGAAATATCGACCACGCGCATGATACCCTTGTCGACGTCTCCATGACCCATATCGTAGTAGTAGACACCTGGTAAATCCGTGGATTTGCGGTATTGACGACGCTTCTCCAGGGAAACTTTGAAGTTGTGGCCACAAATGCATTTGCAGTTGACCATGACCCTTTTGTTGATGGCCGCGTATTTTGCAACGTTTGCAACAGATGTGTTTCCGCATTCAGGGCAGACAAAAGTTGCCGTGTCATTAGTGGTAATAAAGACCTTTTGGGTCATTGCAGCAGACTCCTAAACATGGCTTGTGGCTTGGGCACCGCAAGTTTCTGGATGAGATGATGTTGATGGATCGATTTCGCCTCGGCTGATGATTCGCGTGATTTTTGGCCGGTACTCAATTTTTAATGCCATCTTGCCGGCGCGCATACGCACGAAGACCATGGCCGTAACGAACGCGGAAATGGCAATTCCGGCAGATACAAGCGAAGGATTGACGGAGAGTTGAAGCCCCAGAAAATGACCGGCGGTACCGCCTATGAGCATACAGATAATGGGAAATACGTAAAGCAGGAATGTCGCTTTCAGCAATGCGCCGGTTTCCATGGAAATTTGGATCAGGTCCCCTGCTTTGGCGCCCACGGCGTTGATGGCTTCAACTTCATGGTCTTTGCCACCGCTGCCCGGATTGCAGCTGTGGCGCGCCGAACAGGCCTTGCACGCACTGGACTGAACCGTTTTGACGCGAGCCGTTCCAGTCTCCTTGGCTCCTACACTAATAACAATGCCTTGTTCCGTGGCCATTTATTCACTCCTTTTTCACTATAATAGTGATCTTGACTTGATTTCGCAAGGTTTTGCCGCCCCCGCGATTCAAATTTGAATTCTAAAAGAGCGTTTCTGACCGCAGGCATCGAATATGCCGATGGGGTGTCCTTTATCCGCTGGCTGCCGTTTTTTGGGGCTCGTCCACATTTTCATGCCGGTAGCAGATTAATCCGCACTGCAGGCAGCGGTCCGCTTCCGCCTTCGCCTTTGCCGGGTCGAAGCCCTTTTCCAACTCGCCGCCAAGGCTGACCTGGGCGGCGGTGGCCAGCGGCATAATCTGCCGTGAAAGGGTCGGAACGCAAAACACGCGGTCAACGTTCTGAATGGGTGTTTGAGGCGTTATCACATTATCGGGCAGATCCAGGGCGATGCCGTAGATCGATTTGTGAATCGACGCCGCTGCGCGTCGCCCGGCTGCGATGGCTTTGATGGCGGCACTGAAATCGGTCAATACGTCGCCTTCAGCCATCAGGCCGTGCACATGGCTGTTGGCCGGCTGCTTATAGGGTGGATAAGCCTCCCACGCCAGGGTTGAATCATCCGCCGGCTGGGTGTCCGTTTCTTCGCTGTTTTCCTCTTCTGCTATGGTCGCCGGCGTAAAAATCAATTCAGGAATACGGCCCGCTGCGAAAATGATGTGGCTGGCTTCAATGATTTCCGTTTCGCCGCCGGCCGAATCCGCCAATTCCGCCGCTTCAAGCGTATTGCCGGAACCGAAGAGACGGGTGAGCCCCTTGCTGAATCGGACTTCGGCGCCTTCCAGGGGCACCGACGATTCCCGGTGCATTAATACGGTAACGTTTTGGGCGCCCAGCTCTTTGCAGCGTTGAATCATGGCGGCAGTCAGGTTGGGACCGCCGATGACAATGGCCCGGCCGTCCAACCGGATTTGCGGGTTTTGTCCCTGGCCGGCCTTCATAATATCGATGAGCAGATGGCATCCGGGTGCAATCGTTGTATCGCCACGGCCTCCGGTCCTGGCCAGCCGGCTGTCCCAACCGCCGACCGCCAGAAAAACGGCATCGTTGCCCTGGGCCAGCAGGTCGGCGACCGATACATCCTGCCCCAGCGTTTTGCCGGTTTCGGTGGCGACACCCATTTCGGTAATCCCTTCGATGTCCCAATCGAGGATGTCCAGGGGCAGCCGATAGCGTGCAATGGCGCTTCTGAGCAGCCCGCCCATTTGTTCCGCAGCCTCATAAACGGTGGCATCGTGGCCCAATCGGGCTGCGAAGAAGGCGGCCGACAAACCCTCGACACCGCCGCCGATCACTGCAATTTTGCGGCCCGTTGCCGGGGCTTTGAAGGGCTGGATGTGCTGTCCCTGTTCCCTTTCCGCGTCGGCGGCATACCGCTTCAGGTAGTTGATGGCCACTGGCTCGTCAACGTATTGGCGGCGGCATTCGTTTTCACAGGGTCGCGGACAGATGCGGCCGATCACCGTGGGGAACGGGTTGCGTTCCTTGATGATCCGGACGGCCTTTGCAAGGTCGCCTTCGGCGACGGCACCAATGTAGCCGCTGATATTGATGCCTGCCGGGCAGGCGCGCTGGCATGGCGTGGTGCAGTCTTCGGTCGTGTATTCCTTGAGAATGCGGCGGGTGACCGAAGAGAGGGTGATGATATGTTTGGGACATGCCCGTTCACAGGTCCCACAGCCGGTGCAGCGGCCTTCGTTAACCACCGGCAGACCGTTGGGCCCCATGGTAATGGCATCGAACGGGCAGACCTTGGCGCAGGTGCCCAGGCCCAGGCAGCCGATGGAGCAGACTTTCATGCCGCCGCCGAGCATAGCGGCGGCGCGGCAGTCGTTCATGCCGTTATAGACGAATTTGGTGTCGGCGTCTGCTACACCATACGTGCATCCGGGCAACGCGATATCGGGTTCCGTGGCTGCGACGCTGACGCCCAACAGGGCCGCGATGGCTTCGGCCGTCTCCGGGCCGGCCGCCACGCAGGAATTGGGGGACGACTTTCCGGCGACGATGGCTTCGGCATTGGACGCGCACCCGGGCATGCCGCAGCCGCCGCAATTGGCACCCGGCAGGATATCGTCCACCGCCAGGATCAGCGGGTCAACATAAACATAGAATACCTTGGAAGCAATGGCCAGGCCGATTCCGACCACCAGTCCTAGTCCACCCATCAATGCGATCGCTATGATCATACGATTTCTCCTGTTCAGAACTTGCCGAATGTGGAGCGTGTAAAAAAAAATATGTATCCGATTTCAGGCCAGCCACGGCTTACATGATGGCCCCGAATTTACATTTGTCGTAGCAGGTCAGGCATTTGATGCATTTTTCCCGGTCAATACGCGCCACTTCTTTCTTTTTCCATTCAATGGCTTCCACCGGGCATGCCCTGGCGCACATCCCGCATTTGGTGCATAAATCTTCTTCAATCCGGAACTCCAGAAGCGCCACGCAACGTTTGGCCGGGCAACGTTTCTCGTTGATATGGGCCTCGAACTCATGCCGGAAATAGCGCAGGGTCGAAAGCACCGGGTTGGGTCCGGTCTGGCCAAGGCCGCAAAGGGCGGTCTCTTTAATGACCTGGGACAGGTTTTCCATGGTTTCTATATCGCTGGGTTCGCCGCGGCCGTCGCAGATTTTTTCAAGCAATTGCAGCAGGCGGCGGGTGCCCTCGCGGCATGGAGTGCATTTGCCGCATGATTCTTCCTGGATAAACTCCATGAAAAAACGCGCCATGTCCACCATGCAGGTGCTTTCGTCCATAACGATGACGCCGCCGGATCCCATGATCGCGCCGACCTTGGCAATCTCTTCATAGTCGACGGGGGTGTCCAGGTGTGAATCGGGAATACAGCCCCCGGATGGACCGCCCAGTTGCACTGCCTTGAATTTGCGCTTCTTGGGGATACCACCGCCGATATCGAAGATCAGTTTGCGCAGGCTGTAGCCCATGGGTACTTCCACCAGCCCGATATTGTTGACGTCACCGGAAAGGGCGAATACTTTGGTCCCCTTGCTGGTTTCCGTGCCGATGCCGGCATACCAGGCACCGCCGTTGGTCATGATCTGGGGTACATTGGAAAAGGTTTCCACATTGTTCAGGATAGTGGGTTTTTCCCACAGGCCTTTATGGGCCGGGAACGGGGGGCGGGGACGCGGCATGCCGCGGCGACCCTCGATGGAGCGCATCAGGGCGGTCTCTTCTCCACAGACAAAGGCCCCGGCGCCCTGGTAGATCTCGATGTCGAAATCAAATCCCGATCCCAAAATGTCCTGGCCCAACAGCCCGCGTGCTTTGGCTGCATCGATGGCGATCTGCAGCCGTTTGATGGCCAGGGGGTATTCGGTGCGCGCATAAACGTACCCTTTGGTGGCGTTGATGGCCCTTGCGGCAATTACCATTCCCTCAACCACGGCATGGGGGTCGGCTTCAAGAATACTGCGGTCCATGAAAGCGCCTGGGTCGCCTTCGTCGGCGTTGCACAGGACATACTTTACATCACTCCGGCTCTGGCTGGCGAAGTACCACTTCACCCCCGTGGGGAATCCGGCGCCACCCCGACCACGTAACCCGGAAATCTTCATTTGTTCGATGATATCCTCCGGGGACATTTCCAGCAGGGCCTTTGCGGCGCCAAGATATCCATCCCTGGCGATATAGTCGTTGATGGATTCCGGATTGATCAGCCCCTTGTTACGCAGGGCAATGGGGTGCTGGTTGGCGAAAAAGGGGATGTCGTGCAGTTTGGGGATGCGTGCTTTGCCCACCGGGTCCTTGTACAGCAGTTTTTCCACCGGCTTGCCGTTGACCAGGTGTTCGTCAACGATTTTCGGGATATCATCCAACTGAATCTTCTGGTAAAAAATATCGCCCGGCTGGACCACCATCAGCGGCCCCACGGCACAGAACCCGTTACAGCCCGTTTCCACGATCTCCACCTTGTCCTGCAGCCCTTTTTCTTCGAGGGCGTTTTGCATGGCGGCCATGACTTTGATGCTGCCCGTGGCATGGCAGCCGGTACCTCCGCAGGTGAGCAGATAGGTCTTGTCCAGAAATCCCAGTCGTTCGGCTTGTTCCAGCTTGATTCTCTTGAGATCGTCTACAGTAAATTTCGGCATTGTTTCACTCCTAAAGGATTACCACGATCCGTCCAGACCTCTGATGCCATTCATATAGAGTCGTCCACAGGCGACAAACAGAGAATAACGTGTCTGCAGCAATGGGATTTGGTAATGCCGGGCCAGCTCCACCATTTTTTCCGGAGGTGTTTTGCCACGCACGATGACGACCACGCTGACCTGGGCGATTTTGGCTGTCTGCAGTACATACTCGGTGGTCACGCCGGTGAGCAGGGCGCAGCCCTTGGCCGCCGCAGCCAGCACGTCTTCCATCAGGTCGGCGGCGCCACCGCCGATGATGACCTCTTCCAGTTGATCTTCTCCTACAATGACATTGGCTTTAAGGATATCTCTGACTTCAGCTATTTTCATGATTGGTATTCACCCTATTCGTAATAGGACTGGTTTATTTATAGTTTTCGAGTATATCGATGACCTTGTCGGAAGAGACCGCTCCATGGGTATCTTCTCCGATAACCATGACCGGCGCAAGACCGCAGGCTCCGAGGCACCTGACGCCTTCCAGGGAGAATCGCCGGTCATCGGACGTGCCCCCCTCTTTGAGGTCATATTCATTTTGCACGCGGCTTAACACTTCTTTGATGCCTTTTACATAGCAGGCCGTGCCCAGGCACAGCTTGATGGTGTGTCGACCTTTGGGGGTCATTGAAAAAAGGGAATAGAAAGAGGCCACACCGTATACCTCGCTGGAGGGCAGGTTGAGGCCTTTGCCGATATAGTCCAGCAGTGCTACAGGCAGGTATCCAACAACATTCTGGCACTGGCGAAGGGTTGCGATGATGGATCCCGCCACAGGGCGGTTGGTCTGAATAATTTCATCGATTTGTGACCACATGGCATCAGTAATATCCTCATGTTCCGGATGAGCGACTGTGGGCATGGGCAATCTCCTTGTTATCGGCGCGGTAGATCCTGCGGCGGACTCTCGACCGAATATCGCGCAGGATCGACGATACAAAATTTGACCTGCAAACATTTCATATAGTCACATAAAAGTCAATCATAACGACATTGTAAATCAGTCCGATGGCGTCTTGCGGCTGCCGTCTGCATACACATGGCCGGCGGGTGAAAATTGTATAAAGACACAGTATAACGTAAATTCCGGTTTTCATCTATCGCAAATACCGCTTTACCCGTGGGTTGTTGCACTTTAGCGGGGCAGACGCCGCCGGCCGGGAAATTGACAGCGGTCTTGACGATATCCATGGGTCCGGACTATAAAATCGAACAATACGGCCCAGTGGGGCCATAAACCAAAGCGAGCGGGATCTTGATGATGACTCAACTGCCGGATTACGGTTTCAACCAGGCGGCCCAAGCAGCCGAGTTCCTGCGGTCCAGAATGAAAACAGTCCCGGTCGCCGCAATTTTCACCGGAACCGGCCTGGGGCAGGTGGCGGCATCGGCAAAGGCGTCGTGGTCCGTTGCTTACGCTGATATTCCCAACATGCCGGCGCCCACTGTCGAGTCCCATCACGGGCGCCTTGTTGCCGGTGAGATGGCCGGCAGGGCCGTGGCTATTTTTCAGGGGCGGTTTCACTTGTATGAAGGATACAGCCCCCAGGCGGTAACTTTTCCAATCCGCATTCTTCAGTGCCTGGGAGTGCGGACCCTGATTTTAACCAATGCCGCCGGCGGACTCAATCCGCTGTTTTCCGCCGGAGATGTCATGGTGATCGAGGACCATATCAACTTGACCGGTGAAAACCCCCTTGTTGGAGTCATCGACCCGCGCTGGGGTCCGCGTTTTCCCGAGATTGCGGGAGCCCATAACGGCAAGTTGCAGGATCTTGCCCGGTGCGCGCTGAATGGGGCCGGTGCCGGATGCCGGGGCGGCATTTACGCCGGGCTTAAAGGCCCTTCGCTGGAAACCGCGGCTGAAATGCGCTTTCTCAGAACCATCGGTGCTGATGCCGTCGGGTTTTCCACGGTCATGGAGACCATCGCCGGGGTTCATGCCGGAATGCAGGTGCTGGGTTTGTCCGTTATTACCAACATGTGCCTTCCGGACCGGTTGATTTCCGCCAGTGTGGAAGAGATCATCGCCACTGCGGAAAATACCGCACCCCGGTTGGGGGGCGCAATAAGGCAAGTGCTTGAATCGGTGGACGGCGAGGCTCGCATTTCATGAGAGCCGGAAGTTGAACGCTTAATCGGAACGATTCGGTCGAGGTGGGATATGACCCGGATGGACAAAGTGATTCACAACGCGACCGTGGTGACGGTGGACGAAACATTTCGTGTCCTGGCCCCCGGTGCCGTCAGCATAAAAGATGGCACCATCCACCGGGTCTGGTCTCCCGGGCCCGGTCAACCACTGCCCGATGCCAAAGAGATTCTGGACACCGGCGGCGGGCTGGTCATGCCCGGCCTGGTGAACATCCACACCCACCTGCCCATGTCGCTGTTCCGCGGGCTGGCCGATGATCTTTCCCTGGCACAGTGGCTCAATGAACATATTTTTCCCGCCGAAGCCAAACACATTACGCCGCAGAACGTCGAGACCGGTACCCGGCTGTCCGTTGCCGAGATGCTGCTCGGCGGCACCACCACTTGCTGTGACGGTTACTTTCTGGCATCGGACATCGCCCGGTCCGTAAAGGAAACAGGCATCCGGGCTGTCCTCGGGCAGGGGGTCATCGATTTCCCGGCGCCGGGCGTGCCCGATCCCAAAAAGAATGTCACGCATGCAACGGCATTTGTCGACCAATGGCGGTCTCAGTCCCCGAAGATCCGGCCGTCGATTTTTTGCCATGCCCCCTATACCTGCTCTGACGAGACATTGCGGCAGGCCAAATCGGCTGCCAGGGACCTTGGGGTGATGTTCCAAATTCACGTGGCGGAAACCGCTGCTGAGGTCGAGAAGTGCCGTCGGACGAACGGTTGCAGTCCTGTGAAGCATTTGGCTCGGCTGGGCATTCTGGATGAAAACACTTTGATGATTCATGCCGTTTGGGTGGATGCGGATGACATTCGCATCATGGCGGATACCGGGGTGGCTATCGCCCATTGTCCTGAGAGCAATATGAAACTGGCCTCGGGGATCGCCCCGGTTCCCGATTTCCTGCGTGCGGGCATCGCTTGTGGTCTGGGCACCGACGGCTGCGCCAGCAACAATGACCTCAGCCTGTTCGGCGAAATGCGCGCCGCCGCCATGCTGCACAAAGCCCAGCGGCTTGATCCCACGGTCATGGATGCGGTCACCGTGGTTAAAATGGCCACCATAGAGGGGGCCCGTGCGCTCGGGATGGACCGGGCCATCGGTTCCCTTGAAGCCGGCAAGCAGGCTGATCTGATCATTGTGGATTTGAATCGTCCGCATTTGACGCCGTTGTATAATGCTCCCTCGCACCTTGTATACGCCGCCGGCAGAGCTGACGTATGCCATGTCCTGATCGGCGGGCAGTGGGTGGTGCGCAATGGCGAACTGCTGACCATGGATCTGGCCGATGTTTTGTCCCGGGCGCGGCAAGTGGGTCGGGTTATCGCGGCAACCTCCTGATATGGCTGAATGGCGCAGGTGAATATGCTGACCATAACCCGAACGATTTCGATACCCGATTCAGAGATCGATATTCAGGCCATGCGTGCCCAGGGCGCCGGCGGCCAGAACGTCAACAAGGTCTCTACAGCCGTTCACCTGCGTTTTGACGTCAAGGCCTCTTCCCTGCCGGCCATATGCAAAGAGCGGCTGCTCGGACGGCGGGACCATCGTATCACCAAGGACGGCGTGGTCGTCATTAAGGCGCAACGCTATCGCAGCCAGGAAAAGAATAGGGAAGATGCCCTGGAGCGGCTCAAATCCCTCATTGCCGGCGCTTTTGTCCTGCGCCGCCGCCGGCGGGCCACCCGGCCGACCCTGGGTTCGAAGAAAAAACGGATGGACCGCAAAACACGGCATGGCCGCCTGAAAACCCTTCGAAAAAAGGTCGATTATGAGTAGGCGTCCCTGAGACCGCTCTGTACGGACTTTTCTTGACAGCGAACCAAAGAATCAATAGGTTGGTCGCTGAATCGCAGAAACCACAACCCTTGTCGGGAGAGACGCCATCCATGGTCAAAGTCGGCATCATCGGAGGGTCCGGCCTGGATAATCCGGACATTTTGAATAACGCAGAAACGGTGGCGGTCGACACACCCTACGGCAGGCCATCCACCCCCCTGGTCTGCGGCCGCCTGAACGGCGCCGAGGTGGTCATGATTGCCAGGCACGGCCAGCAGCACCAGTTCAGTCCGAGCCAGGTCAATTACCGCGCCAATATTCATGCCCTCAAAGCCCGGGGGGCAACCCACATTCTGGCGACAACGGCGTGCGGCAGTCTGCGTGAAGAGATCGGCCGGGGAGATTTCGTTATCCTGGACCAATTTATCGATTTGACCCGGCATCGCAAGACCACCTTTTTCGACTCTTTTGAAAACGGGGCCAGGCATACCTCCATGGCGGAGCCTTTTGACCGTGCACTGCGAAGCGCCCTTTTCCAGACGGCCCGGGATCTGAACCTGACGGTCCATCCCAGCGGTACGGTGGTGACCATTGAAGGACCGCGGTTTTCCAGCAAGGCCGAATCGAAAATGTATCGGCTGTGGGGGGCGGATGTCGTTAATATGTCTATTGCACCGGAAGCGATTCTGGCCAACGAAATCGGGCTGCCATACGCGGCCGTGGCCATGTCCACCGATTACGACTGCTGGAAGGACGATGAAGCGCCGGTGACATGGGATGAAATCCTGGAAGTGTTCAATCAGAATGCCGCCAATGTCGTCGACTTGTTAGTCCACACCATTGCGAAAATAGAGCACAGGAGATGTGATGAATCTAAGGGATAAAATACGCTCCATTCCCCACTGGCCCATAGACCCGGTAACCTTCAGGGACATTACCACGTTGCTTCAGGACCCCGAGGCTTTCAGATGGTCGTGTGATGCGTTTTACGACCGGTACAAGGATATGGGCGTGGAAAAAATTGTGGGCATCGACGCGCGCGGGTTCTTGTTCGGCGCTGTTTTGGCTTACAAACTGGACGTTGGGTTTACCCCCGTGCGGAAAAAAGGCAAGTTGCCGCCGCCGGTCATCAGCCAGGAATATTCCCTCGAATACGGCTCCAATGTGGTGGAGATCAGCCAGGACGGTGTGCGCCGGGGCGAGAAAGTCGTGATTGTGGATGACCTTATCGCCACCGGGGGTACCGCCGCCGCCGCAGTCAACCTGGTGGAAAAAATGGGGGGGGACATTCTGGAGTGCGCCTTTGTCATTGACCTGCCTGATTTGAAGGGCAAGGAAAAACTCAACGGGTACAACGCTTTCTGCCTGGTGGAATTTGATGGCGAGTAGGGATCGCAACAACAGGCACCGGCTCCGTATCCCCGCGTAAAATGCCAAACCCGGTTTGGCCTTGGCGGGTCAGGCGGAAATCCATGGACACCAGCGGCAGTATGTTGACAAGCCGCGCGAAATTGAATATAGAGTCGCATTTACTGCCGGAGTGGTGAAATTGGTAAACGCAGCGGACTCAAAATCCGCCGGGCCTTGCGCCCCTGAGAGTTCGATTCTCTCCTCCGGCACCATATGAAATCAAGGGGTTGGCCATTTGCGGCGGCCCCTTTCTGTTTGGCGGCAAAAGATCCGCCGCCGGCGCTCCCGGCGGTCGAAAATCACTTTTGGACGGGAATCCCAAGAAAGTCTGCAATCGCCGCATTGACCTGTATGCAATGGGTAACGGGTGTGGAATGGCCGCCCGGGATGACTTTCAGAAAGCCATGCGGCAGCAGGGTTGCCATCTGCCTGGCGTGCTCTATGGAGATATCATCGTGCTCACCGACGATAACCAGGGTAGGGATGCTGATTTCCTGCAGGTCAGGCGGTTTCAGAACGGGGAACGTGCGCCACATGCGCTTGATGCGGTTTTCCAGTTCAGCCAGGCGTTTTCCGGCGCCTGTCCACCAGCGTTTGAACCAGTATTGCAGCCCGCCGCTTTGCCTGTGCGCTTCCTCCAGCGCTTCGGGGGTAAGGCCGGCCGGGTTGAAATTTGAGCTGATGGCAACAATCCGCTGAACCCGTTGCGGCCAGTAACGCCCAAGCAGCAAAGCGGTATTTCCACCGTCGCTCCATCCAATCACGTCGGCCTGCCGGATATTGAGCTTGTCAAGGATATGGATCGCGTCGGATGCCAGCAGACGATAGCTCAAATCATTGTCTCCAAGCCCCGAATCGCCATGCCCCCGCATATCCGGCAGCACAATTTGCCGACCCGCGGACACCAACCAGGGAATCTGGGCGAACCAGGCGAGACGGTTGCTCAATCCGCCATGCAGGAGCAGAACAGGCGGGCCGCTGCCCCAACTCACATACCGGATGCTTGTACCCCCGGAACGCACACTGCCCCGCAATGCATTGGCGGCAGGTGTCGTGGCCCAGACCAGATAGCGGACCAGAGCGCCGGACATGGGCCTGAACAGCATGTAGCCGGACAAGAGCAGGAAAATTGCTAGGCCTGTGGCGACCAAGTATGGCTTCATCGGCGGTTCCGTCAATTCCCAGGTTTCGAAAAACAGGGTTTTACTCTCGCAACGATTTGATTGAGAAAGGAATGAATATCATATGGAACATGCCAGTATGGCCACGGGTTGTCAACAACCCCCCGCCGCCGGATCGGGCAACAGCCGAAATCTTTGACCCAAAGCAAATCCGCCCCTGGGGGCCGTGGCGCCGGCCCAATGCATGATCCGCAAAACCGCAGGGAAAAATGGCTGGGGGCGCTAATACAGGGGTGATATTCGACGGATCCGCTGAAAGTGTCGTTTCTGCTGGAGTTCCGACTTGACAGCATGGGGGCGTGTTGGCTATTGAATATATTATCAACTACATGCCTTGTGTTGCGCAATAAACGGTCCGGTCCGCCGGCTCCAGCAGACCTTGATATTCGGGTATCGCTCTCATTGTCCGGCATTACCATGCCAAGATATCGTTCTTTCCAGAGGATCTTCCAATAGGTGCCCCCGCAAATCATCCGTTCCGTCGGGCAACGATGGCAGATCACCCCCGAATCTGCATGGCGGCGTGGATGTATTGATTTCGAAATTCAGCAGGGAGGAGAAGTAAAAAGGCGACGCAAATGAACTTTGACGACCATTTTTGCCGGCCTATGCTGCCGGCCTGACGACAAAGGAGGGCGATGATGAAGTTGTCATTGGAAAAGGCGCTGCAGGGATTGAAGAATCAATTATGTGACCTGACATCGCTTCAGGTGCAAACCTATGTTGGTGAAATCGAAGTGGTTTTGGATGGGGTCAGTGACGCCACGGATTTTGAGGCATCTTTAAAGAACGCCAGACAGGAGGGCAGGATCAAATTGTCACTGGTCACCAAAATTAATTTTGACGGTGACGGCGTCGTTCTGGTGCCGTCCAGCGCACCGGCCGGCTATATCCAGGAGGCCCATGATGCAGCGGTCAAAGCCGGCCATGAAGTTCGCCAGGGCCTGGTGGCGCTTTTTTCCGACGTTGTGGGCCTGAAGAAGTAAAGCCGGCTGCCATGGATGAACGTGATTTTTCGAACGGCATGAAGCGGTATTCCGCATTTCATCAAAGCCGGGCGGGTAAGGATGCCAGCATTGTTTCAGTATGCAAAGGCCTGGATGCCCTCGGGCAAGACTGGGCGGCGGCGGAAAGCGACGGCACTTTTGTGCCCCTGCCCGATCAAAAACCAGAGCGTTCGGCCGACAGCTCGCGAATGAGAACCATCCGCAATCGACTGTTCATGCTGGGCTATATGGAGGCCGACTCCGGCCGGGGCAATCTGGACGGGCCATTGGAAGCGGCGATTGCCGCTTTTCAGCAGGAGGCCGGGTTGGAGGTTGACGGATGGGTGGGCGAACAGGAAACCTGGCCGGCCCTTCAGGAACTGGTCAGTTTTGAAACCAGACTCGACCCTTTGAAATGGTTCCGCAAGGGCAAGCCGATGAAGGCGCTGCTCAGAGCCGTGGGGCTGCGCTTGTTCGTGCTGGGGCTGCTGCCGGAGAACCCTGCCGGAGGGGATTTTGACCGGGAACAGGCCATGAGGCGTTTCGGCGACATTTGGCAACGCGTGGGCCTCAAAATGCCGGCCGCATCCCCGGGGTTCAACCTGGGTTGGCTCTGGATGCTTTTCGACCAGGACCGGATTGTCGAGCAATTGGGTGCGCTGAAAGCGCTTCCGGGAAAAAAGGATCTGGAGCGAACCCATTCTTTCATCCTCAATGCCGCCAAAATCGAACTCTGGCTCATGGGCTACAAGGTGGTCCCCAACGGATATGACCTCGAGCAGCGCAAGGTGCGCAGAGCAGACGCCGACGGCATGCGAAAATGGGATTTACTGAAGTTGTCCAGGACGCTGACCCAGTACTATTTTCTCAAGAAAAGCTTTAATCTTTACAAGGCCCTGTGCCTGTTCTGGAAAGACAATGGTGAAAAAGAAGAGACCGCTGAGGCGCTGAGCGTTGATTTTCTCGGCGATTTTCCGCGGTTTTTTGCATTCGTCAACAGCGGCCTGCTGGCCCACGAGGCCATGACGGATGATCAGAAGCAGATCCGGATCGAAGCCTTCATTTCCACAAAGAAGCATAAAAGGGATATCCCCGCCATCTGGCACAGCGTCAAGACGCTGGGCGGGCGAATCTGGGACGGTATGCGGCGCATATGGGGCTGGTTCACCCGTATGCTGCAGACCGCAAAAGCCAAGATTCTCAAAATCGGCCTGAACTTGTCACGGCTGATCTATAATTTTGCACTGCAGTCGTTCACGGTGGTGGCCAATGTGTTCAAGAGTATCGGGGCCGTGATCGATGTGCTGGTGCATTCCTGCGTGTCGGGAGCGGAGAACCGGAAAGTGTCTCTTTGGAAGGACGGTGATTTTGACTTGTGCATGCTGGTGGATGATTCGGCCGGGCCACAGGAAATCAGGCAATGCTGCAGCGCCATTGCGCACAAGGTCGGATTGTTTTCGTTCGGGTGCCGCGTTCTGGCGACCATTGTCCGGCTGCTGGCCAATGCATTTGAAACCGCCTGGACCGGTTACTTCGGCCTTGTGTCCGCCCTGATTAAGTTCCGTGGCACGCGCCATCGGCTGCAATCACTGGTGAATGAGTACGCTCTCGTTTTTGGTGGCGCCGATCGATAGCCCGTGTCGCCACCCGAACCTGGTTGTGCAGTGGCCATTCATAGGGTTTTTCGAATAAAATGCGGGTTGAAAGGAGGATCAAATGCCGAAAACGCTCCGTCGCCTGAAACCGGACCCTGACGTGGTCCGGCTTCAGCATCTGTTGTCGTCCCACGGCTATTTTGCCGATCGTACCCCGGCAAACGGCCTGTTTGACGACGTCACCTATGACAATGTGGTGCTGTTTCAATTGCAGCACGTGGACCGCAGCGGCCAGGCGCTTGAGCCGGACGGCGAGGTGGGGGAAAATACCTGGTGGGCCCTTCAAAACCCCAGCGGCACTGCACAGCGCAATCATTTCCAACCGTTCGTACCGGATCATTTGACCGCCAGGCGCAAACAAATTCTTGAATTGGTCTTTGAAGAGCATGCCATTCCTGTCTATGAAGTGCCGGACGGTTCCAACCGCAGCCCGAATATCGATCAATACTGGGGACAGACCGGCATTATCGGCCAACCCTGGTGCTGTGCATTCGTTTCCTGGGCACTGCGGGAAATTTTAGGCTACTATCCGATCAATGGTGTGCATCACATCGGTGTTCAGAACATGTGGCGCGCCGCACAGCGGGAGAACCTGGCGACGGAAAAGCCGAAACCCGGAGATGTGTTCATCCAGATTAAATCCGGAGGTAAAGGCCATACCGGATTTGTCGTGGGGGTGTCCGCGGATGGCAAACATATCTATACGGGAGAGGGCAACTGCGGCAATCGGCTCAAAATCGGGCGGCGCAGCTGCGACTCCATCGATCACTATATCGACTGTATCCAGGACGGGCAGGGCATGGACTTCAGTCCCAGTGATTTCGATGCAAACGCAGTGGATTCCCAGACAACAAGCTAAGCAGAACGATGATTTTCGCTACGCCGGCTGCCGTCGGCTATTGTTTTCCTTTTGCAGGGTCTTTTTTCATCTGCTTTTGCTTACGCTTTTTGCGGATCATTTTGGTGTCTTTATACATGCCGCAATAGGTTTCGGATATGGCGGTTTCAAAATCAATCTTTTCTCCGCCGTACGCTGCGATAAATCTTTGCGCATCTTTCTCATCGGCAAATGCCCATTTGGCATTGGCGGTCATTACCCCCATCTTTCTGCCGCCCAATACCCAGACAGCCTTTTCGGCATTGACGAGCTGGTGTGAATAATAATCGGCGACTTGAATTTCAGCAGGCGTTTTGCCCGGGTAATAGGCCAGCTCCAGGGCGACGCAGTGCAGGGAGCAGGCCCCGAACCGGGAGCCGTCTTCATAGATGATCAGCATCCTGGAATGGGCGAATTTCTGCCGATCCATTCCACATATCGGGCAGTGGGGATGCGCGCTGATATCACTATCGCCGGACGGGGCGGCAGGCAAGGGCAGCCAAATAATGGATGCCAGAAGAATCACAAGGAACTGGCCGGACATTTTCAATTTGATCATATCTTTCCCCTTAAGGTTGTTGGGTCTTTTAATGTCTCCGGTAAAAAACAGGGTGGCAGGAAAACGGAAATAGAATGCAGGCAGATGAAAAACTGCCTGAGCCGCAAAGCGCTATTTTTCTGCATTCTGGTAGAGTTCATGGGATAACGGGCTGCAAGTTCGGGGCATCGTCCGGTATGGGTCAAACCCTATCATCATTGGGATCAATTCACAAATAATTGTACGCCGGGTAAGGCGATGCAAACTCACCTTTTATTCAATAGTCAAACCGGGTCCTGGCGGCCAGGTCACAGACAGAGGAAAAAGATCAGTTGTCAGTAGCGAGTTTCGAGTGACGCGTTGAGGAATTCTGCCATTTATACGATCCGGGCCGCGCGCAGCGCGAACCGCAACCGGGAACCGGCAACTGACAACTCGACACTTGCGTCATAACAGGCAGCAGGTTGCGCGCCCCTTTCAGGGGCAGGCCAAAGCCGGGCCCCCTGCGGATTTTTACTGGCCGATGCTTCAAGGTTTTTTTTACGGGCGTTGTTGCGGATAAAATCGGTGGTTTCGACAGGCTGCGCTTATTAGACTTGCCTCAATTCCATCATCCATTTATGATGGGGGCGCGCAATATTCATATCCTTGCATTGAGGTGATATATGAGGCGGGGTGTTCCAGGCATTGTTATTTTATTGGTTTTCCTGTTCAACAGTGCGCCGGTAATGGGCGCCCAGACAGATTGGACGGTCTACCAGACCCTTGATCTGGAAAATGTTCCGGTGGACATGCTGGTTGAGCCAAAGAACCAGCGGGTGTATATTCTGGACGACCAGGGTGAAATCGCCATCTACACATTCAACGGTCGGTTGAAGGGCAAAATTACGGTCGGCCCGGATGTGCTTCAGATCAAGGCCGGCCCAACCGAGAATATGCTTTTTCTTCTCCGGCAGAAAAGCAAAACCGTTGAATCCATCTTGATTACCCTGACAGAACAAATCGATATCCAGGGATCTCCTTTTAAGGGGGCCGCCGATGCGCCGGTCACCCTGGCCGTATTCAGCGATTTTCAATGCCCGTATTGCGCGCGGCTCGTGCCGGTACTCGATCAGGTGCTCGAGCGATATCCCGGGAAGGTCAAGGTGGTCTTTAAACATTTTCCATTGCGCAGTCACCCATTCGCCGACAAGGCCGCCCGTGCATCGATGGCGGCTTTCCACATGGGAAAATTCTGGGCGTTCCACGACCTTTTGTTCAAGAACTATAATCAGATCAGCGATCAGAAAATCGAGGAAGTCCGCGCCAAGCTGGACCTGGATGCCGGGAAGTTTGCCCGGGAGATGTCGGCGGACCGCACCCGTGCCAGAATCAGTGCCGATATCCGCAACGGTTCCGAGGCAGGCGTGCGCGGCACGCCTACCGTTTTCGTCAACGGCAAAGAGTTGCGCAATAAATCACTGGCGGGGTTTCAGCGGGCCATTGACGACGCCTTGGAAAAGTAAAGCGCCATCTTGTGTGAAGGAGCAAAAACATGATCAGTCGCATTAAACAGTATTTCTGGATCGGTATCGCCATAGTCGCTTTTTACTTTTTGCTCAACAATCACTTCATCATCTTCAGCTACAACGATTTCGTCGTGCTAAAAAAGGTGGAGCCGACTCTGGAATATACTTTTTTCAGCCTCAAGCAGGCCCGACCGGAAGAGGTGCTAAAAATCGATATCCTGCGGGATGCCGGTATTGAAGACATCATGCTTGAACGGGGGCTTGTCAGCGAGCCACGGCTGGACCAAATTCTGGATCGGATCGACAAACTGAAGGAAAGAGAAGCCCAATAGGCATGCGGTCCCGGCAGTGTGACTGCTGCAGACCAAATTCTCCCGGTCAGCTATGCCGTTGTTCCGGTTTCCGGCGGCGGCGGCGGGTTCTGCGGGGTTGCGGCCCCAACGGTGTCTGTTTTTTCGAGGTAGACCGAGACCAGAAAAAGGGTTGCAAAGGGCTGGGTAAACAAGGTGCCGATAAACACCGAGCCGCCTATGGCCATGAGCCCTACGAATAGAATCACCACCACGATGTGGTCTGCCACGCCATTGCTCCAGGCCATCTCCCAGCTGGCTTTAATCGCGTCGACAAGCCCCATGCGCTTGTCTGTCATCAGCGGAACCATATAGAGGCAGCCGAATGTGATCGCCAGCAGAATTGCCAGGCCGGGCAAAACGAACAGCAAAAATCCTACGAAAATAGCGATAAAAGCCGCAATGGAAAATCCCAGCAGGGGTAAAAAGAGCCGCATCTGTGAGAACAGGTCCTCCATTCTGGGCTCCCGGCCGTCGCGCATCAGCAAGATGATGGAATGCACGAAGCCGGCCATGACCACTGGAGCAAGGAACCCCACGGTCAGGAAGCTGACCACCAGGGTGACCAATGTCATCAATACCAGGTTGACAATATGTTTGAGGGTTTCGTTCCAGGCTGTTTCCAGATGTTTTTTAAAATCCATTGACCACTCCCTTTCCTTTATCCCATCGGCAGCATATGGTCTGCCAGTCGGCTAGATGTTTTTTTAAGATTTTGGGCCATCAGTCGGGCGAGCCCTTTGAGGACTTTCACGCCGATTGCGGGATAGTCCATCATCAGTTGGTCGAATTTCTCTTTTGAAAAACAGACCACCGTTGATGCGGACCGGGCTTTTACCGTGGCTGATCGGGGGAAATTGTCAATCAACGACATTTCCCCGATGGATCGGCCACGGCGCAGGGTCGCGACAACAGCATACGTTTCCGGGCCGTTTTTGGTCAACACCTCAAGAGCCCCGTCCTCCACGAAATAGACACAGTCCGCCCGCTCCCATTGCTCAAAAAGGATCTCGTCGGATTTTAACTGCAGGCGGTGCATATGCTCGGCCAAGGGCGAAATCTCCTCCCGGCTCAGACTCACAAAAAGGGGAATATTGCAAATAAATTCTGCCAGTTCTTTAGCGTGCTCTCCAGAGGTCATGATAATTATGTCGCGATCCGATGGACCCATTTTCAAGCGTTGCGGACGGGCCCGATGAAGATGGTATTGATGCGTGTAACGTGTAATGTTAACAGGTTTTACCACAAACCACGGGTGGGGAAAAGCCTCAATCGTGCGATACGCTGATTCTATTGTCAGGTCCCGATTCTGTTCGGGTGGCCATCCCTTGTGGTTTGTGATACAAAAGTCCAAAGTGGGCCGGCTTCGCGGAGGGTATATGGGGTTGCCCGGCAGCACCGCTGAAACCTTTGATACTCCTTGGTTGTCATGCACAGAAAGGGCGATTGCAGATTCAATGCGCCTTGAATGCCGCGATATCACGTATACCTACCCCGGCGGGTCCGATCCGGTGATCAGAAACCTTTCGCTGGATATTAAGGAACCCGGGTTTCACGCTCTCTTCGGTCCGTCCGGAGTGGGCAAGTCCTCTTTGGCCAAATTGTTGGCAAAACAGATCGCACTGCAATCCGGAACGTTGGATAATAGGGGTATCGACGCCATTTTTTATTCACACAATCTGGAACGGCTTCCCGGATGGTCATCGGTTGGCCGTCATTTGGAACGCATGACCCCCGGACACCATTCCCGTTTGAAAATGGAGTTGATTGCCGCTTTCGGACTGGAGCCGTTCCTCGGTCACCGGTTTGCACAGCTCTCGCTTGGCCAGCAAAACCGGATCAATCTGCTGCGCTATCTGGTACAGGATTTCCAGGTGCTGATTATGGACGAGAGCCTGGCCAATGTGGATGAACAAACCCGTGGGCAGATTCTGCTGACCATTAAAGCGATTTTTCCGCAATTGATTTTTATCTATATCAGCCACAACGTGGTGGAAGTGGCCAAATTCTGCAGCCAGATATGGGTTTTGCGGGATCGGCATAAATCACCCCAGGCGGTTTGCTGCAAAGGGTTGGACTATCGATCGGATCAGGTTCTAAATCGTCAGGCGCTGGATCATTCCATGTTGGAGATAATGGGTGCTGATTAGACGTATTTATCAATTTTTGATGATCTATTGTTTAGGCGTCGGGCTTTTAATGGTCCTCAAATACAGCGCCGGACTGTCCGATTACGTGATTCCCGGACCGATGTTGCTCTGGGGGACCAGCCAGAGCTCATTGTGGCGTTATGCTTCGGATGTGGCCGATACCCTCTCCGTGGCGGTGGTGGGGCAGCTGCTCTCCATATTGATGGCCCTGCTGGTGGGCATCATCGGCCGGCAGACATCCTGGTTCGGCACGTTCATCAAAGCAGCGGCATTCAATGTACAAGCATACCCCATCGTGGCGCTGGCACCGATTATTTTTATTCTGCTGGGAGATGGATGGATTTCGCGCCTGCTGATTGCCGCCATGATATGCTACTTTCCGCTTTTGCTTTCGATTCTGGGCATCATGTCGGAGCCCATTGTCGATATTGAGCACTTTTATCGACAGACGGGCAGGATGCGATGGCAATTGGAGGTCAAGATCCGTGCGTTTGAAAATCTGGGCAAACTGACCACTGTCATTGCCGGCAGCGCCACCCTCGCCATGGCCGGAACCATTGTTGCCGAATTCATTGCCGCCAATGACGGTATCGGGTACAGTATCCGCATCGCACTGTATCAAAGCGACCTGGCCAAGATTCTGGTGGCGCTTTTCGTTATCGGCATCACGCTGTCCCTTTATCAAGGTTTTCTGGAATGGTGCGGTTTGCGGGTAAGGCAAGCCTGGACCGGTCATTCCGTATGATGCACAGGAGGTCGATGGTGAATTCAAATGGTTTTCGGCATTTTCTATTGGTGCTCTTAGGGGGCGTTGCAATGGTGCAGCTCGCCGCAGGCTCGCTGTGGGCCGATGATTCGGTCACCTACCGCTTGAAATGGTTGAAGAATATGTCCACGGCAGGCGACCTGGTGGCGGACGCCCAGGGGTTTTTTAAAGCGGTGGGGCTGTCGGTGGAGATCAAGGACGGGGGGCCTGAGCGCGACGCCCTCAGGGAACTGGAGCTCGGTCATGCCGATTTCGGTGTGGCTTCGGCCGATCAGGTCATCCGCGCGCTTGACAAAAATGCGCCCATTGTCGTCATTGCCCAGCTTTTTCAGGTCAATCCGCTGCAGTGGATTTACCATCTGGACAGCGGGGCGCTCAATGGGCCTGGCGACCTGAAAAACAAGACCATCGGGGTGACCTTCGGCAAGAACGATGAAATCATCATGCGAACCCTGCTGGCCGGCGCGAATATTGATGAAGCGGCAATGCGGCTGTTCAGCGTGCGATTGGATTATACTCCATTTTACAAAAGGCAGGTGGATTTGTGGCCGGTGTATATCAACACCCAGGGGATTGAAATCGGCGGAAAGCTGAAACGTGCCGGCATTGCATTCGGATTTTTCGATCCTTCCCGCTACGGGGTCCGTTTTGTCGCCAATTCAGTGGTGACATCCCGTCAAATCATGGCTCGGGACTCGGAAATGGTCAAGCGTTTTACCGGGGCTTTGCTAAATGGATGGCGCCATGCCATGGATCCGGCCAACAGTCAGCAGACCGTTGCCGTGGTGCGCAAATTCGACCGGGATACCGCAATTGCAGATCTGCAGTCGCAGCTCGAGGCAACCCGGCCATTGGTGCGCCCCGCCGCCGATACGATCATCGGCACTATCGATATTCCGGCATGGGAGCAGACCGAAGCCATCATGCTGGCCAACGGGCAGATCGATGCGCCTGTGAAGGTGGCTAATGCATTGATACAGATGGGCCTTGAATGACCAGCGGGCGGCCGGGGAAAGGGGCTGAAGACCAATTGTCAGTTGCGAGTTTCGAGTTACGAGTTGAGGAATTCTGCCATTGATAAGATCAGGCCCGCGCGCAGCGCGAACCGCAATTGTAGATCACTTTAGCTCACTGGAAACTATAGATCACTTGGTCCGGACAGCTCTGCCCCCTTGCAGGGGCAGAAGATCAGTTGTTAGTTGCGAGTTGTGAGTGACGAGTTGAGGAATTCTGCCATGATATAAGATCAGGCCCGCGCGCAGCGCGAACCGCAACTGTAGATCACTTTAGCTCACTGGAAACTATAGATCACTTGGTCCAGACAGCTCTGCCCCCTTGCAGGGGCAGGCTGCATTCGTTATTGAGCCGCCTCGATAGCCACCCAATCCACATTGGAGTGCCGGTTGGGATCGAAACCGGCGTCGTTGGAGAGGAGGTATTCGCCCGAAACATTGGTCCAGGCATGGTCGTAGCCACCGGGGAGTTCCACCTGGGTGTCGTTGACCGGGTCGTGGTAGTTTTCCGAACCGCGGATGTATTCGCTGAACTCGCGGCTGGCGCGGTCCTCGGCTTTCTGCCGGGATTCCCAGGCGGCGTTCAGGGTGCGGTCGAAATGGTCGTTGGCCTGGCTGACTGCGCGGCTCAGGGCGCCGGCGTTGGCGATGCCCTGGTTCTGGGCGGCGATCCATTGCCGCTGGATCTGGGTGAAGCGGCCGTACCATTGGCGTTCAACCTTGAAGGAGCTGACGAAGGCCGAGGCCATGGGCTTGAGGGCGTCGAGCCGGCCGGCAGGGGCGCGGACAGATAGGTTGCGGTCGGCCAGCCAGATGGCGTTCTGGGGACTGATGCCGGAGCGGAAGACCACCACCACGCAGTAGAAGTCTTCTTCCCAGCACCGGCCGTTTTCGGTATAGGCGAACCGCGACCGGGTGCCGAAGCCCTGGGTCGTGCCGCCGGACTGGGTGTTGATGACGGCGATTTCAGCGGCCCAATCGGGCATGTCCTGCTGGTCGACAAGACGCAGGTTCCGGGCGTCGGGCCGTCGCTGGGGCAGAACGAATTGCTGCAGAAAGGCCGTCGGGCTGTCGGGCATGGGCACCACGATCATGCCCAGGTAGGGTTGTCCCTGGGCCCATTGGTACTGGATCTGGCCACTGATATACATGGGGGACGGATGGACGAAAAAGCCCGCCGAACCCTCAGGTGCCAGTATGGCGACGTCGGCGGTCACCAGGTTGGCGAGATTGGCGTTCCAGGTAAGCCCGCCGCGGAGCTTCCCGTCGGCCGGTCCCACCAGCCGGAAGGCGGGGATGTCGCCCATCTGCCGGTCCCGGACCATATAGGTCCGCAGGCGCAGCTTTTCGGCGTGCAGCCCCATAACCGGGATGCAGAGGGTGCACAACAATGCCAGCAGGCAGTATTTCAGGGCGTGATTTTTCAGCGTGTTGAGGGTGGACGGTACTGTAGGGCGATGGGCAGTGTGGTTGATGCGCATGGTTGACTCCCTATGGTGTTTTCACAATTCAACATACATTTTCCGTATCATTATTAATATCGACCAGGGTGCCGGATAGTTTAACCCCGGTGATGAAATAATGGCGCATCACCACTTGCCTGCTGCGAGGTGTGTTGTCCTGAAGTGCGGGTGTCGATGGGAATGTAAAAATGTACCACGCAATACGGTCACACGGTACCTGGAGCAGCACTCAGCCCCTGGCCACACTCGTTACAGAGTCCGGGGCAGAAGATCAGTCCCCGGCCGCTTTTGGCTTTTGAGCTTTGATATTTTTAATGGCACCTATTGCGGGTAACGCTGCTTGACGTTTGCGTCGAGTTCCCTGGATCGCATCCAGAAGATTCCGGTATTGGACTTGTCGTCGAATTCCAGCATCCGGTCGGTGGTCTTTTCAAGCCAGATATACCGGTCCTTTTCTTTGGCGCTTTTTTTGCCGGTGCCGTAGCGATGGACGACCGCCTGGTGCAATCGATCATATGCCGGTCGGCCGTCCACCCAGATCATGATGGTATAGAGCCGGTTCCGCCAGAAACCGAACACCAGACCATCCAGCAAGACATCACCCAGTTTCAGTCTGCTGTCGGGACGCCAATACTGGTCAATCCCGCCGTAGGCCGGATCGGTTTGGCCTTTCACAATACCGGGTATTTGCGAGGGTTTCATTTGCCACCAGATGCCGTCGAGGCCAATCCCGGTCACTTTAGGGCTGGATGAGGTTGGATTCGGAGGCGTTGTTTCGGCCACTGGGGGCGGCTGCTCGGGCTGCCGGGTTATATCGGATGGCTCCGGGTGCTCTGTTGGCATTGCAGGCGGCGTTGGCGCGGAATGGGTGTCCGGGGCACTGGGCTCCGTATCGGTCAGGGGCGGCGCCGCGAGGCCGTTTTGGCCATTGCTGCGGATAACGGCCATGACATCGTTTTTGTCGACGCTGACGAGCAATCCGTGCATATTGAACCGGATTTTTTGGCCTTCGTCCCAAATCCTGTCCGAAATGAAGCGTTCTCCCGTATTCAATACAATTTCATCCCCAAATGCCGGCCAGGCCATAAGGCCGGCCATGAGGCTGATAAATATCACGGATAAATTGATTTTTCGCATTGATCGGAAATCTTCCCTGTCGGACGCTAAGCGGCCTTGGGCCGCTTTTGTATTTTGACCCTCACCGTATTGCCCTCCAAACGCGCGTGGACTTCTCCCGGACGTGTTATGACCGGCAGCTGGATATAGCGACGGACCATGGGGCCGCCACGGATTTTCTTCTGGTTCGAAGGGTCGGGCTGATCTTTCATTTTCCGCTCACCGCGGATAATGAGAAGATCTCCTGAGATTTCGATATAGAGGCTGTCCGCTTTGATTTGCGGCAACTCAACTTCAATGATGAAACGCTCAGCCGTTTCGTGAACTTGAATGCCCGGAGGCGGATCGGGTGAAAATGAGCGATGCCGGCGTGGTGGAGTTTCCCGAAATTTTTTCCGAAGGGGGCTTTCATTGTGCAATGGCCGCCAGCCGTAAAGGCTTTCGCGCTGGTAAACGACAAAGGGCGCGTGAAAGGCCGCATCGAAAAGCCGTTCGATGGAAATGGCCTGATTTTTTAATGCGTTGCTTCTTTGAAGTGCTCTGGATCCCATGATTTTCTCCTGTCCCAGGGGAGGTGCCGCCCTGGTCATTTGCTCTTTGCAATAGTCATATGATCGTCCCTGCATGGCCAAACTTGAGGCCTAACTGGGGTTTCGACGGCGATTTCAGGGCGGAACGGGTCTTGGGGCACCTTCTGTCTATCAATGGTATCACTGCAAATTGCGGGGGTATTTGCCTATAGAGGCCACATTGGCTATATTCGGGCCATGACGGCTACAGTTTACCCATTGCCCATGGTACCCGGCACCTATGTGCTGGCCGTATCGATGCAACATGAGAAAAGAATCCAGGTCGGCAAGATGGCGTGCCTTGATTTTCATCCTGGTGCTTACGCTTACGTTGGCAGCGCTTTCGGCCCTGGCGGGCTGTCCGCCCGGTTGAACCGGCATCTGGGCCAGTCCAAAAAAAAACATTGGCACATCGACTATCTGCTGGATTACGCCCGTGTGGAATTCATCTGGATGGCCGCCGGCCGGCTGTCTTTGGAGCATCAATGGGCGGCTGCGCTCGGCAAAAGGCCACTGTCCGCAAAACCGATTAGAGGTTTCGGCTGCTCAGACTGCCGGTGCGCTTCCCATCTTTTTCATTTTGCCTGCATGCCCCGTCACAACGTCGTTGAACAGGTCCTCGGGGCGCAATGGCTTTGGGTTCGTGGAAATGGACGAACGCCTGTGGTGCGGCGACTTGGTCCAGAAGCGCAATGAGCGGGAAAATGTTCCAATGCCGAAGGCGGGGGTCTTGCCGCGGCCTGTTTTGCTAATAGTCCACAATACCCGTATAATTTTGAGGCGTTACCGCCGAAAGTTCGGCTTTGATGGCATCGGAGACGTCCAGGCCGGCGATGAATGCGGCAATGGCCTGGGCGTCGATAGCGCCATGAATGCGTGTCAGCTGCTTGAGGGCCTCGAAGGGCCTGGGGTAGCCTTCCCGCCGCAAAATGGTCTGTAAGGCTTCTGCCACCACGGCCCAGTTTTCATCCAGGTCCCTGGCGATGCGGCTTTCGTTCAGCAGTAATTTGTCCAGGCCGCGCAAAAGGGATTTACAGGCGATCAGGGTGTGGGCCAGAGGAACACCCAGGTTGCGGGTGACTGTTGAATCGGTCAGGTCGCGCTGCAGCCGGGAGATGGGCAGTTTCTCGGCCAGGTGACCGAAAAGGGCGTTGGCCATCCCCAGATTGCCTTCGGCATTTTCAAAATCGATGGGATTGACTTTGTGGGGCATGGCCGAAGACCCGACCTCGTCGGCTTTAATCTGCTGTTTGAAATAGTCCATGGAGATATAAGCCCAGATATCGCGGCTCAAATCGACGAGTATGGTGTTGATGCGCCTGAGATTGTCACAGAATGCCGCCAGGTGGTCATAAGGTTCGATCTGGGTGGTCACACGGGAGCGGTACAGTCCCAGGATGTCATTGACCAGATGATTTCCGAAGGCAATCCAATCAATCTGCGAATAGGCCACCTGGTGGGCGTTGAAGTTGCCGGTGGCGCCGCCGAATTTGGCGGCAAAGGCAACACCGGCCAACAATTCGAGCTGGCGGTTGAGGCGCTCCACAAAGACATAGAGTTCTTTGCCCACGCGTGTTGGGGATGCCGGCTGGCCATGGGTGCGGGCCAGCATGGGAACGGTTTTCCACTGCCGGGCCCTGTCTGTCAATGCGTCGATCACACGGGAAAAAGCCGGTTTCATAACCTCAAACCAGGCTTCCTTGAGCGCCAGGGGCATGGCGGTGTTGTTGATGTCCTGAGAGGTGAGTCCGAAATGGATGAACTCTTTGAAGGCATTCAGACCCAAGCCGTCAAATTTTTCTTTTATGAAGTACTCGACGGCCTTGACGTCGTGGTTGGTCGTTTTTTCGATGTTTTTCACCCGCAGGGCATCGTCCAACGTAAATTTGCGATAGATCGTGCGAAGGGCATCAAAGTTGGCGTCATCGAACCCTTCGAGTTGGGGAAGGGGGATACGGCACAGGGCGATGAAATATTCGATTTCCACACGTATCCGATATTTGATTAACGCTCCTTCACTGAAATAGCCGGACAGTGGAGCGGTGGTCCCGCGATAGCGCCCATCCACGGGGGAAACAGCTTCTAAAGGGCTTAAATTCATGGTCTGCCTTTCATCGGTGTTATTTGGGGAGGGTTGCCGGAAACCAGCAGAATATAGGCCGCGATTCGGGGATGTGTCAAGATACGCAGTCATCAGGCCCCCTGCTGTCGCCCCAGCCGGTCTGCCAGTCGGGTATACCTTTTCAGGGGGGTATCGTTTCGGATGGCTATGGCCAGAGCCTGTTTTGTACCCACCAGCACCACCAGTTGTTTGGCCCGGGTAACGGCGGTGTAGATCAGGTTGCGCTGCAGGAGCATGTAGTGCTGGATGGTGATGGGGATGACCACCGCCGGGTACTCCGATCCCTGGGATTTATGCACGGAGACGGCATAGGCCAGGACCAATTCATTCATTTCGTCAAATTCGTAAGTGACCGGTCGTCCGTCGAACTGTATGAGCACGGTTTTTCCGGGTGCATCGATGTGTACGATACGGCCGATATCGCCGTTGAAAACATTCTTGTCATAGTTGTTGCGGATTTGCATGACTTTGTCATTGCGCCCATACCGTTGCTCTGCCCTTGTAATTACGGCATCCTGGGGATTAAGGGCCGCCTGGAGCGTACGGTTGAGATTCTGTGAGCCGACGATTCCGCGGTGCATAGGGGTCAGAACCTGGATATCATCCAGGGGATCGAAACCGAACCGTGCCGGTATGCGTTCGCTGACCAATGTTAAAATTGTGGCTAAAATTTTTTTGGGCTCTTGCTGTTGAATGAAATAAAAATCGCTGATGGATTGGGAACCGGAGGCGGTCGTTTGCGGCTGATGCCCCCTGTTGATTCGATGGGCATTGATAACGATCCGGCTTTCGCGGGCCTGCCGGAAGATCTGCTTGAGGGTGATCTGGGGCACAGTGCCCGAAGCCAGAATATCTTTGAGCAGGTTGCCCGGTCCCACCGAGGGAAGTTGATTGACGTCCCCCACCAGGATCAGGACTGCGGCCAACGGCAATGCTTCGAGCAGGTGGGCCATCAATTCAACGTCGATCATGGATGCCTCGTCAAGAACCAGCAGGTCGACATCCAGGGGATTGTTCGCATTGTGTGCGAATCCCCCCTGGTGGGGCTGGAATTTCAGCAGGCGATGAATGGTCTTTGCCGGGCGGCCGGTGGCTTCGGCCAGCCGTTTGGCTGCTCGGCCCGTAGGCGCGGCCAGTAAAACCGCGGCGCGGGTGCGTTCGTAAATGCGGGTGATGGCATGAACAATGGTGGTCTTTCCGGTGCCCGGGCCGCCGGTAATGACCAGGATTTTGCTGGTCAACGCGGTGATGACGGCCCGTTGCTGGCCAGCGGCCAACTGAATGTTGAGACGGTTTTGAATCCATTCAACCGCCTGTTCGGTGGTCATCTCCGGGCCGGCGGCCGGGGCGCAGAGCAGCTGCCGGAATTTTTGTGCAATATAAACTTCGTAGTGATGGAAGCGGGGCAGAAATACCGCCTGGTCACCCGGTTCGGCCGAATCCATGCCGCCATCGGGATTTTCGATGACAATCCGGTTTTCAGCGGCCAGATCTCCAATGGCCGCGCTGATGGCCGGCCGGTCCGTTTTGAGAATGGACCGGGCTTTGTCGATTAATTCCCCGCGGGGATAGAAAAGGTGGCCCTCTTCGGCCAACTGCCCAAGGGTATATAGCACTCCCGCCTTGAGCCGCTGGGCAGAGTCGGCTGCAAATCCCAGTTTAAGCGCAACAGCATCGGCTTTTATAAAGCCGATCCCGAAAATATCACTGGCCAGGCGATAGGGATCCTGCTGGACAATATCAATGGTTTTCTGGCCATAGCGGCGAAAAATTTTATATGCGTATGCTGTGCTGACCCCGTGGCTTTGCAGAAAAAGCATCACATCGCGAATCGCCTTATGCGTTTTCCATGCCTGATGGATCATGGCCACGCGCTTGGGGCCGATACCTTCGACCGCCAGCAGGTCTTGGGGGGCCGTATCGATCACCTCAAGGGCACCCTCACCAAAATGGCGCACGATTCGAGCGGCCATTTCGCGGCCGACCCCCTTGATCAGGCCCGAACCCAGGTATTTTTCTATTCCTTCCAGCGTGGTGGGGGGCTGGGCATGGGCCCGGGTAACCCGAAACTGACGACCGAAACGGGGGTGCTGCGTCCAATGGCCGGTGATTTTCAGGACGGTTCCCGGAGCAGGCGACATAAGGTCGCCGACGATGGTGACCGTTGCGTCCCCAGCGCCGGTTTGGGCCTGCGCAATGGTAAATCCGCTGGACTCGTCGTAAAAGGTGACATGTTCCACACGGGCAACGAGATCGATTGGTTCATTCGGGTATTCGGGCATGATGGCTTGTTGATAGCTATAAAAACATCGTTTGACAAGTCGGAGATGGGTGGTCAATATTGGTTTTTAACGCCGCAGCCGCTTCCGGTGTATTTCCTTTCAGCGTCAATCAAGGTATGCGACCATGGGACACGTATTTGACTTCCATGACACACAAAAATATGTGCAATCTCTGATCCAGGAGCGCAACCGCTGTGCCGTCGGGCTGGAAAGTCAGCTCATGCTCGATATGCTCAGTCCCGCCAAAGGGGATTCCATTCTCGATATCGGTTGCGGTACCGGTGCCAGCATTGAACCATTGCTGCAATCCGAACTGGATATAACCGGCATCGATGCCTCGCCGTATATGCTGGACGTGGCGGCCGCCAACTTGAAGAATCGGGTGGAGTTGTACCGCGGTTTTGCCGAGGACCTGCCTTTTGACGACAATACGTTTAACTACGCCTGCTTTTTCACGGCTCTGGAATTTGTCGATGCGCCGGCCAAAGCCATTGAAGAGGCTTGTCGCGTGGCCAAGGACAAGGTTTTTATCGGATTCCTCAACCGCTATGCCCTTAAAGGGTTCCTGCGTCGCGTGGAAGGTGTTTTTTCCGCCACCATTTACAACCGGGCGCGGTTTTTTTCAGTGTGGGAACTTAAATCGATGGTTCGCGACATGGCCGGCCCTGTGCCGGTGGCGTGGCGGACCGTGCTTCAGTTTTCGCGGGCATCGGGCAGATTCGCACGGGCGTTCGAGACATGCGGACTGGTGCAGCGCTGTCCGTTCGGGACTTTTGCCGGCATGGTGGTCACTTTGGTGCCCCGGTTCAGGACCCGCCCCCTGGCCATGCGGTATCGACCTAAAACGCCGATACTGCATTGAGTGGAACATGATGCGGTGCATTGGCGATGCGTGTTTGTCTGAAAACGGAAAGCGGGGAGCCTTATGGAAGCCTACCTGTACCGAAAGTTAGACGAAGGTCGTGTTCAATGCGATCTTTGCGCTCACGGCTGCAAGATTCATGATGGCGACAGGGGAATCTGCGGCGTCCGCTGCAATACGGGGGGGGTCCTCAACACCCTGGTCTATGGGAGGCTCATCGCCCGCAATGTGGACCCCATAGAAAAAAAACCCCTTTTTCATTTTTATCCGGGCAGCCGTTCCTATTCCGTCGCTACAGTGGGCTGTAATTTCAAATGCCGCTTCTGCCAGAATGCGGATATCGCCCAAATGCCCAATGACCAGGGCGGTGCAATTGCCGGGCGGATCGTTTCCCCGGAAGATGTGGTGGCCGATGCGATAATCCAGGATTGCCAAAGTATTGCTTATACGTATACTGAGCCGACCGTCTTTTTTGAATTCGCCTATGATACGGCCCGGATCGCCCACGGCAAAGAGATAAAAAATGTTTTTGTGACCAATGGATATATGAGTGAGGCGGCCCTGAACATGATGGCCCCTTATCTGGATGCCGCCAACGTGGATTTGAAAGCATTCAGCGACGACTTTTACAAGGGCCGGTGCAGCGCGCGGCTGGAGCCGGTGAAGTCGACCCTCCGGCGGATGCGGCAATTGGAGATCCATCTTGAAGTGACCACCCTGGTGATTCCCGGGCTCAATGACGCCCCTGAGGAACTGGGGCGTATGGCTGAATTTATTGCCGCCGAACTGGGCCCCGAGACACCCTGGCACGTCAGCCGTTTCCATCCGACCTACCGTTTGACCGATCGGGGCCCCACCCCCGTCGAAACCCTGGAGATGGCCCGGGATATCGGCATTGCCGCTGGATTGCGCTATGTTTACACCGGCAATGTGCCGGGACTGGAAGGGGAAAAGACGTTTTGCCACAAGTGCGGGCGCATGGTTATCGATCGGTGGGTATTCAGCATCCGGCAAAACCTTCTGGACCAAGGGCGCTGCCGATACTGCAATGCCCCCATCGATGGCGTGGGCATGTAATCGGTTGCCGCTATTGCTGGGAAAAGTACCGCAGGGCGCCGGGGTGCAGTTTTACGCCGGCAATATCCTTTGCCGACGTTGCGACGGGCCTTAAGGCCAGGGCCGGGTGAGCGGTTTGCAGGCGCTGCCGGTCGACGTACAGGGCCTTGATAATGGTGTAGGCTGTTTGCTCGTCCAGATCTTGCGAAGCGACCAACAGGATCCGGGTGCCCAAGGTCTCCAGACTTTCAGGCTGGGATGGGTAGGTAGCGGCCTGAATGCGGGTCATCAAAAATGCCGGATTGCCCGTGACCATGTTTTGGATATCGCTGTCGTTGATGGCCACCAGTTTTGCACCGCAACGCTGGATCAACTGCAGCAGCGACGAATCCGGATGAACCCCGATATGCACGGTCGCCTGGATCGATCCATGGCAAAACGCCATGGTGTCCTGGGACAAAGAGGGCGAAATTTCGGCAAACAAGCTGAAATCAAGCGGGGCCCATTTCTTCAGCTTCATGATGGTTGCCGTGGCCAGGCGGCGGGGTGACCGCGGCAAACCGGCATTGATCCGTTTGCCGGTCAACTGATCGACAGTCGTGATGTCGGCGTCGGCGCGCACCACCAGTGTCAACGGAACGTCATAAAGCGGCGTCAGGCACCGCAGGTCGTCGTAGCGAATATCGAGGAATTCAAAATAGCCGCTGTGCTGGACAGCATCGTTGAGCATACGGGAATCGACCAGGGCGATGTCCAGCGAGCCCTCTTTCAGGTTGGTGAGATTGTGCACGTCCCCCGAAGCCGGCATGGTCCTGCAGGTTATCTCCCGGGCATTTCTGCTGATGATCCGCTCAAGGACGCGGCCGGTAAAATGGGAGAATGTCCCGGCTTCATCGGTTCCGATGAGAATCTCGAATGCATTGGCACCGGAGGGCATCAGGCCGGCCGTCAGAACGATACAAAGGATCGTCACCCGTTGGAATGCCGCAGTGAGAAGAGTTCTTTTTACTTTACGACAAGTAATCATCTTTTCTCCTTCCATTGCATGCCATGCTGTTGTGGGCCGGACTTACGTATCCATAATTTGCCGCAGCCGCAGTACGGAGCACTTGGCATGTTCGCAGACCCTGCTTGAGCAGGACCGGCTGAAGGCTTCGTTCACATCGCGGCGATGGTTATGGTAGACCACAATCAAATCGGCCCCCCATTTTTTAGCCGCATTGAGAATTTCTTCCCAGTGTTTCCCGGTGCGGACTGTATAGGTGACGGGTCCGCTGCAATATTGTTTTATAAATGCTTCCAGCGCTGCTTTATATTTTTCAGCAACTTCTTTGCGATGATCCTCGCTGATATAGGAGGCCACGATGGGCATGCCGAATCCGGGCATGACACCCACCAGTTTAACTTTGGCATCGCTCATTTTGGCTATTGTTGCGGCTCTTCTGTAGACAGCGGCTGCGGTTTCGGGATAGTCGACGTCCACAGGCACCAGGATTTTTTTGAACATGATATGCTCCATAGCTGGAAAACTGAGGGTTTCAGCCCCTGTCCGCTCCCGGAATCAGGCAGATCCGGGGGCGGCGGTCAGGGACGGTATGGGGGGCTTTTGGCGCGATGTGCATCGCTTCATGCAGCGGCTGCGGCCAGCCCCTTTTGCTCCTTTTTTCTGCGTTTCTGTTGAACTGCCCAGATCAGGCCGTAGAGCAATAACGCCGGAATGAACATTAACTCCTTGTCTGGCCGGTCGCTGGGGATCTGGACATTCAGAATTTCTTGGTCGAAGTCGATGCCGGCCTTTTCCGCCCGGCTGGAAAAGACCACGTTGTCTACCAGGATTTTGCCCGCTTCTTCCCGCAGTTCCATGCCGATGCCGGCCAATTTTTCCTTGCCGGTGGTGCCGTCGCCGACTTTGAGCATCAGGGTTTTGGTGTAGGCTTTGCCGTTCATGTCCTCGCCGGCGACTTCGATCCTTAGACGAGCGTTCTTGTCCATGGTTTCCACCATTTGTTCAATCTTGGCGGGCGATTCCTTGATCAGGGGCGCGTAGACGATATCCCAAAAGAAACCCGGTCGGAACAAGGTAAAGGCCACCAGCAGCAAGGCAGCGGTTTCCCAGATGCGGCATTTTGTCAGGAAATAGCCTTGGGTGCCCGCGGCAAAGGCCAGCATGGCCGCAATTGCGGCAACAATAACCACGACCAGGTGAAACCAGCCGGTCAAACCGACCATGATCAGTTGGGTGTTGAAGATGAACATAAAGGGCAGCACTGCGGTGCGGATATCATAGATGAACCCCTGGATGCCCGTGCGGATGGGGTCACCCCCGGATATGCCGGCAGCAGCAAAGGCGGCCAGCCCCACCGGCGGCGTGTCGTCGGCCAGAATGCCGAAATAGAAAACGAACAAGTGTACGGCGATGAGCGGCACGATGAGGCCGTTCTGGGCGCCCAGTTCCACAATCACCGGTGCCATCAGCGTGGAGACGACGATGTAGTTGGCCGTGGTGGGCAGCCCCATGCCCAGGACCAGGCTGATCACGGCGGTAAAGAGCAGGATCAGCATCAGGTTGCCACCGGAGATGAATTCGACGAACTCGGTCATCACCAGGCCGATGCCGGTCAGGGTCACGGTGCCGACGACGATACCGGCGGCCGCGGTGGCTACGCCGATGCCGATCATGTTGCGGGCCCCGTTGATAAAGCCTTTGATCATATCGTCAAAGCCCGCCTTGAAGGCGAAATCATCACCCTTGGCTTTGCGAAAGACACCTTTGAGCGGTCGCTGGGTCAGCACGATGAAGATCAGCAGCATGGTGGCCCAGTAAGCGGCCAGTGCCGGTGACAGGCGCTCGACCACAAGGCACCACATGAGAACCACCACAGGCAGCAGAAAGTAATAACCGGCCTGGGCCGTGGCCCACAGTTCCGGCAGTTCCACGATTTCAAGGCTGGTATCCAACTCCGGCACCCGGCAGGCAAATTTGAGCAAGAGCAAGTAGGCGGCCAGCAGCAGGACGCAGACAATGTAGATGGCGGCCTTGCCGGCAACGGTCTTGATCCATCCTAGACCGTAATAGGTGGCGCCGCCGATGATAATGATGAACAGAAAGGCCATCAGCGCCGAGAGCACCTTATGTTTAAAGGAAGTGGTCACGGTCCTTTCCATGCCCTTGAGGCCCATTTTGCATGCTTCCAGGTGAACGATATAAAACAGGGCAATATAGGAGATTATGGCCGGCAGGAAGGCGTGCTTGATGACCTCCACATAGGAGATGCCCACGTACTCCACCATCAGAAAAGCGGCCGCCCCCATGACCGGCGGCATCAACTGCCCGTTGGTGGAGCAGGCCACTTCCACCGCCCCAGCCTTTTCCGGGGCGAAGCCGACCTTTTTCATCAGCGGGATGGTAAAAGTGCCGGTGGTGACGACGTTGGCAATGGACGATCCGGAGACCAGCCCGGTCAACCCGGAGGCGACCACGGCGGCCTTGGCCGGTCCACCGCGCAGATGCCCCAGGGCGGCAAACGCGGTGCGGATAAAGTAGTTGCCGGCGCCGGCGGACTCCAGCAGGGCGCCGAAGAGCACGAACATAAAAACCATGCCGGTGGAGACACCTAAAGCGACGCCGTAAACACCTTCGGTGGTCAACCAGTAGTGGGTCATGCCCTTGACCAGGCTGGCGCCCTTGTGGGCGATCACTTCGGGCATATAGGGCCCGGCAAAAGTGTAGGTGATAAAGACGGCGGCCACTACCATCAGGGGCGGACCCAGTGCACGACGGGTGGCCTCCAGCAGCATGATCAGGCCGACGACGGCAACGATCAGGTCCATGCGCGTGGGCAGTCCGGGACGGTTGGCCAGCTCCGCGTAAAACCAGAAAAAATAGGACGCACAGAAGGCGGCCACCAGGGCCATGATCCAGTCCTGGGCAGGGATATAGTTCCGCGGTGAGGACTTGAATGTCGGATAGGCCGTATAGGCCAGAAAAACGGCAAAGGCCAGGTGGATGGCCCTGGCTTCGGTGTCGTTGAGCACGAAAAAGTTAAACAGGAAAGGCAGGGGCGAAGCGTACCACAGTTGAAACAGCGTCCAGGCCAGGGGCACGAAAAAGAGAATGTTTTTGGGAATTGCGCCGGTGGGATTGCGGGCGCCTGATTCGGTTTCGGCAACCAACGCATTGGGATCGATGGGTGGCACCGTTTTATCTTTCAGTTTAACCATGGTGACGATTCCTCCTTGTGGCGCAATGGACAACTGCTGCGGATGGGCGATTGCTGCCGCAGCAGGTGGTTCGACCATCCCATTGAGCAGGTGCTAAAATCACCTCGCTGGAAAATTGAAAACTGGAGATAACAGCACGTGCACAGCTTTATGCTGTGCACGTGTAGCTCAGGTGGCTATTTCAACAAACCGGCCTCTTTGTAGTATTTGACGGCGCCAGCGTGCAGGGGTGCGGAAAGACCATCTTTGATCATTTCCTCTTTTTTCAGATTGGCAAAAGCCGGATGAAGCTGTTTGAACTCATCGAAATTATCGAAAACCGCCTTGACGATCTCGTAGATGACCTTTTCCGGTACCTTGGTAGAGGAGACGAATGTGGCGCCTACACCAAAAGTGGGGGTATCGGTGGCGGTTCCGCGATACATGCCACCGGGGATAATTGCCTTGCGGTAATAATCATGCTTGGCCACCAGGTCATCGACGACTTTGCCTTTGACGCTGACCATGACGACGTCGCAGGAGGTGGCCGCCTCTTGGATGGAACCGTTGGGATGGCCGACCGTATAGACCATGGCATCGATCTTGTTGTCGCATAATGCGCCGGCCTGCTCGGCGGCTTTCAACTCGGAAGCCAGTTTAAAATCATCGTTGGTCCATCCCAGGGCTTCCATGAGCACTTCTATGGTACCGCGCTGACCGGAACCGGGGTTGCCGATGTTGACCCGTTTGCCTTTGAGATCCATAAAGTCCTTGATGCCAGAGTCGGCACGGGCCACCACGGTGAAGGGTTCGGGGTGCACGGAAAAGACAGCCCGCAGCTCTTTGTCAGGACCGGCGTCCGCGAATTTGCCTGTACCGGTGAATGCGTAATACTGCATGTCGGACTGGGCCACGCCCATATCCAGTTCGCCGTTTCGAATGGCGTTTAAGTTGTATACGGAACCACCGGTGCTCTCAACGGAACAGCGGATCCCATGCGCCTTGCGGCCTTTGTTGACCAAACGGGCAATGGCGCCGCCGGTGGGATAGTAAACACCGGTCACACCGCCGGTGCCGATGGTTACAAACGTCGTTTCAGCCTGTGCCGGTGCCGGGCCGGCGGCAACAATCAGGGTGAGGGCGAAAAACAATGCAGTGACAAGCGTTAATGACTTTTTCATCTAATCCTCCTTACATGATATGGATTGGGGTTGAATTGAGAGATGGTTGTGCCTTTGTCTATTTTGACTTTAATACCTCCTTTGACTGGCGAGAGTGAAAGACGGTTATCCGCAAATGTGATCCGGCTGGAAAACGGAACCACATCAAAACGCCCTGTGGCCTGTGCGCAAACCGTGTTGGGTTTTTTCAGTGGATGTCAGATGCTGAATTTCGGTGCCGAGGTGTCCCTCCTTATAAATTGCCGTTAAAATTCCTATTGGTCAATCAATTATTTTTTCGTGCGACACGTTGTGGTTGAACAGCATCCATTCATATCTCATGAATCGGCTTTCAAAATGATTCTGGCGTCTACAATGCTCAACCCCTTTTCGTGGACGATGACCGGATTCAGATCCATCTCCTCAATTTCCGGGTAAGCTTCGATCAGTTCGGAGCATTGCACCAGCAGATCAAGCAGGGCCTCCTTGTCGTACCCCGGTTTTCCCCTGACCCCGCCCAGGATCGGATAGGACTTGGTTTCCGCGATCATGTTCCCGGCACTGTCCCGGGAAATCGGCAGCACACGGAAAGCCACGTCCTTGAGGATTTCAACCATGATGCCGCCCAGCCCATACATGATGATGGGGCCGAACTGGTCATCGATTTTGGTGCCGATGATCACCTCGACACCCTTGCGGGCCATGGCGGATACCAGAATACCGCGAATATCGGCATCTGCATTGTAGGTTTTGGCGTTTGCCATGATGGTGTCAAACCCGTCACGGACCTGCTCTTCCGTGCTCAGCCCGACCATTACGCCGCCGGCATCGCTTTTGTGCAAAATGTCGGGGGAGACAATTTTGAGCGCCACCTCGCCGTCGATGCCCTGGGCGATACGCACGGCTTCGTCGGCCGATGTGGCCAAAAGATCCTTTGAAACCGGTGCCTGGTGCAACCCAAGCAGGGTTTTGGCTTCGGTTTCCAGCAGGGCCGTGCGGCCGTTTGCTTTGACGGACTCAATGATCTGCCGACCTTCGGGCAAGGCGTTGGCGCCCCAGTCAAAGACAAAATTGACTTTTTCCTGGTATGCCGAAAGGTATTTGCCATATTGGGCCAGAACGCCGATGCTTTTACAGGCCACATCCAGTGAGTCATAGACCGGAATATTGTAATAGCGCAGCAGATCGAGGGCGTGGGGTTTTTCAGAGGCAAAGAGACTGTGAACAACGATGGGCTTGTTCCCTTTGCGGACCATTTTGCCCATCTGGTGGGCGGCGTCTTCTTCCATCAGTGAGAGGCTTTCGGCAAAACGGATGCCGTAGCCGCCGAACAGCCCCACCAGCAGAAGTCCGCCCACGCCGGGGTCGTCCAGGATAATTCGGGCACAGTCCGCAAAAAGGGATGGGTCGGCATCGGTTCCGCCGGCCACATCCACGGGGTTGGGCACCGATGCCGCAGCCGGCAGTATCGCTTTGAGTTTGTCCTGGGTTTCCGGGGCCAGCCGCGGGATCGTCACCCCCAGGTCGGTGAGCAGGTCCGCTGCAATGGTAGCGTGTCCACCGCCGTCGGCCAGAACCGCCACCTGGTTGTTGTCAATGGGCGGCAGGCTGGCCAGGGACTCGGCCGCCGGAAAGAGTTCGTCCGAATTTTCAATACAGATGATGCCGGCCCGTTCCAATGCTCCCTTGGCTACTTCGGACATCCCGGCCAGCGCACCGGTGTGGGAACCGGCCGATCGTTTGCCCGTGGCAGATCGTCCGCCTTTAAGCAAAATTACGGGCTTGTCGCGGGTGGTTTTATAAGCCTGCTGGAGAAATTCGCGACCCTGTCGCATGCCTTCCACATACATCAGAATGGCCCGGGTGTCGGGATCGCTGCGAAAGAATTCAAGGTATTCGTGGAATTTGATGTCGGCTTCATTGCCTACGCCCACATAATAGGAAAAGCCTTTGCGGCTCTTGAGCTTGGCCTCGGTGATCAGGGTCAGGGCCATATTGCCGCTTTGGGTCAGCAGTGCAATGTCTCCAACGGGAGCGTCTTTAAGCCCCACAAGGTTCAGTCGCTCTTTGAGGTTCATCATCCCCGAGGTGTTGGGGCCGATGAGACGGACATTGTTTTTGCGGGCGGCTTCCACAACGGTGTTTTCCAGCTTGCGGCCCTCCTGGCCCAGTTCACCGAAACCACCGGCGATAATTACCGCTCCCCGCACCCCCTTGCGGCCGCAGTCATCCAGAATGGCCGGAATGGTCCTGGCCGGTGTGGTGATCAGCGCCATATCCACGTTCTGCTCGATGGATGCGATGTCCGGATAACACGCCAGCCCCAGAATGCTTTTTTCCTTTGGGTTGACGGGGTAAATTTTCCCGCTGAATTTTTCTTCGAGCAGAATCCGAATGGCCTGGAACCCCCGTTTGGTTTTATTTTTCGATGCGCCCACAATGGCAACAGACTCGGCATTTAATACCTTATCCAAAGACATGTAAAACCTCCGGTTTGCTGTGTTAGGCGTTAGCCCTGTTTTTTGCGGTCCGCGAATTGGTTCAGCGATTCCTGGCGTTCCTTTGTGGAGACACAGGCCAGGCAGGCTTCCACTTCATAATCCATGAGGGCTTCGAGACTGATTTCTCCGCGGGCCATCAGCAAGCCTTTTTTGATCATCTTGATTGAAAACGACGAATTTTCGGCAATCTTTGCCGCCATGTAGCGGACTTCTTCCATCAGTTCGTCGAGAGGGACAGCGCGGTTGACCAGCCCGATGCGCTGCGCTTCTGTACCTGTGATGTACTCACCGGTAAAAAGCAGTTCGCACGCTTTTCCCGGGCCGATGAGATCCTGGACCAGGCGCATGGCGCCGCCGGTGACCGATGAGGTGACCTTGGCTTCCGGCGAGCCAATTTGGGCTTCGTTGGCGGCAATGCGGATGTCGCAGGCCAGGGCCAGTTCGTACCCCGACCCCAAAGCGAAGCCGTTGATGGCGGCGATGGTGGGTTTTTCGAATCGAATCAGCTTGCGGGAAGCCTCCTGGAGTTCCTCGAGATAGTCGCGATAGGCCTCCAGGCTCCGGGTCTTGGACTCTTTCAAGTCGGCCCCGGTGGAAAAGGCCCGACCCTCGCCCGTCACCACAACCACCTTGATCTTTGGATCGTTCCTGGAATCGTCCAGCGCGTTCTGAAATTCGATCCACAACTGTTTGTTCATTGCATTGAGCACCTTGGGCCGATTGAGCCGGATGGTTGCAATGCCTTCAGACTTTTCGAAAATGATACATTCAAATGCCATGGCGCTCCCTCCGTGACGGGTAAACCTGCAATTTTCGTTTGTCGATTGGGCTGGGTATTGACGCATACCGCCGTAATTTTATTTTAAACTGAAAACATAGTCCTCAGGGCCAGGCCAGATACAGAGGCAAAGGGTCAGTTATGAGTTACGGGTTGTGGAATTCTGGCATTGTATAAGGTCAGGGCTGCGCGCAGCGCGTTCCACAACTGTACATCACTGTCTTCACTTTTTGCTCTCGGTGATGGTGGGGCGTTTGGCCCTTCCAGGTTCGGGCCCCCTGGACCCGGTTGTTATTTTATATTAGGCATGTGCCTTGCTTCCCTGTCAATTGAGCAATGTTTGTGCCATGGCGTCGCTTCTTTTTTCCGGATACGGCTTATTGTATTTTGATTAGTAAATTGAATTGATTCTAATTAGTTAACGATATTCAGCCATGGGCGGCGGCACCGGCATGACTTGAATGAAAAGTCCGGATGATATATTGAGAATGGATCATTTGATCAATTTTTTTTGGGGAAGTTACGTGGGGCCCCTTATTCAATAATCAATGAAACCTGGTCCGGGCGGTTACCCATTGTTCCTCCGCCTGTTTGGGGCTCCTTTCATACGGGGCCGTTATTCGCCCCGAGAATTGTTTAACTATCTGTAAAAATATCGAAAAAACGAATTCGAGGTGGTCTTAAGGCGGACGGCGGACGGCAAGATCGGCCTTGCCCGAGGGCTCCGGGGCGGCTCGAAACGGATGATTTGGCTATGAATTTAGAGTTGCGCATATGATCAACTTTTGTCGATATCATCACACATTTTGGTGCTCACCATGACGGGTGGCATAAAAAAAACCGGTTTTCACCATGTATGGCGTTTTTCCCTGGCCGGGCTGTTGCTCGTGTGCCAGGTTTGCCTGGGATGCACCGAACGCCCATCGAAGACTCAGGCAGATGTGGAACCCACCCGGCATTTGGATACTGGTGGATTCAGCATTCCGGTCTTCAGCTCGGCCATGGAGCAGTTGAACTATGCCAAGACCCTGTCCTTCAATCCTGCGGAGAAAAGGGCGGCTCTGAAAGTACTCATCGATCGATTTTCGGATGATCGGGCCAGAATTGGTGAAGCCAAACTGGAACTGGCCTATATGCACCTGGGGGATGATTTCAGGCTGGCCCCGCCGGCCGCCTGCAGGCAGGCACTTGCAGCCTACGAGTCCATTGCCGGGGCGTTCGCGGACCTGCCCGCCGTGCGTGCCAAAGCCTATTGGTACATGGGGTGGATCTATACTGATCTGCTCAAGGAAAACAAAAGAGGGCTTGCCATCTACTCATTGCTGGCCGAAAAATATCCTGAAGATCGTTTTTCGCGCATCTCACCGGTCCCCTGGTTAAAAATGATATTCCCCAATCCCAAGACCAAACCGTATACAGCGGATGATGAGCATACCCATTCATGGGCCGGCCTGGCACTGCTGGAAATCGTGCGTAACGCCACAGATGACGGAGAGCGGCAGGGGGCTTTCGAAAAATTGTGGCAGGAGCACCGCAACAGCCTGACCACCGGGTACGCACTCAAAGAAATCCTGGGCCGGCCCCCGTTCCAGGAGAGTCTACCGGCAAGGGTGGACACCTATGTGCAGGCCAATACCATCAATGCGGAACTGAACAGGGATCTGCTGTCGGCGCTGGCGCGCTGGAGATCCCTGGGAAAAATGCACTGACCTATGCGCCGCAATACCTTCATCGTGAGCGCCTATCGGCACTCTTTCCAGATCCGGCTGTTTGCCGCCATTACGGGAATGACCATCGTCTTTGTTGCCGCGACCGGTTATTTTTCCTACCTGCTGGGCAGACGTTCCCTGGAAAAACAGATCGAGCAGTATGCCATCAGCACCGCCGGCCAGATCGCGGAGCGGGTACGCACCTACTTGTCCCAACCGGCCAAGAACGTCGACATGCTCAAGGCGGCCATTGAAAACGGCTTTATCGATCCTCTGGACCAGGCGGCACTGGTCCGCTTTTTCCACGTGATGCAGAATGACTATCCCGAGTTTCTCAACATCAACTGTGGGGACAAAACGGGCCGGTTTACCATGGTCCCGCCTCAGAGGCCCGAGGTTCACAAGCTTTTCGATCCCAGGATCCGTCCCTGGTATGAAGGTGCCATACAGACCAACGCCCTTTACTGGACGGGGGTTTATGTCTTTGCCTCATCCCAGCATCCCGGCATTACGGTGTCGACTCCGATTCAGGATCCGATCCGAGGGGAAGCCGCCGGAGTATGCGCAATCGACATTGACCTGTCTTCCTTTTCCCATTTTCTGAATACCCTGACCATCGGAGAAAATGGATACGCTTATATTATTGACAACACCCAGGACCGCGTTATCGCCCATCCCGACCTGCTGGATATGCATTTCAACCCGGACCGCATCCGGTTTTTAAATGACGCGCTGACGCGCCTCAAAATCGATGGCAAACGTTTCGACCTGGCGGTGTTCGAAGGAGATAAATATTATGCCGCCTATAGCGATTATCCTGAAAACAACTGGTCGGTGGGAGTCAGCCTTCCGGTAACCGATTTCCTGGAAAATATCAATGCCATCAAGAAAGCCACGGCCACTCTCGTATTGGTTGCGGTTTGTATTTCCTGTGTGGTCAGCTACCTGGTGGCGCGGACCATCGTACGGCCGCTCAGATTGCTGGAACAAGGCATTCAGCGGGTCAGTGCGGGGGATCTGGATCATGAGGTCAAACTGCAGGATCCCCAGATTGTCGGCACCCTGGCCGATGCGTTCAACCAAATGGCCGCCTCTTTAAAACAGAGCCGCAGGGAATTGAAGAAAACCTATTTCGAATTGGCTGAAAAAGAAAAAATGGCCGCCCTGGGCCAGCTGACAGCCGGCATCGCCCACGAAATCAAGAACCCGCTGGGGATTATTCTGGGATCGGCCCAGGTGGTCGCCAATCCTCTGAAACCATCCGAAATGCGGAACCGGGCAGCCCAGTTTATCATTGACGAAGTGATCCGGTTGAACAATACGTTGAAATCGTTTCTGGCATTTGCACGGCCGGCGCCGCCCCAGCTGACCGCCATCAATCTTGTCCGGCTGCTGGATGAAACCATTGACAGCATTGCCGAAACGCTGACACAGAACAATATTCGGCTCCAAAAAAGGTTAGACGCCGGCATATCCGAATGCCCGGCCGATGCAGATCAGATGCGCCAGGTGTTTTTAAATATATTGTTCAATGCCATCCAGGCTATGCCCGGCGGCGGCACCCTGACCGTTGAAAGCGCCGTGCGGCATTCGAAAGCAGAAGCACCTGCGACGGCTGCAAATGATTCGCTTGCCTGCGCCCATGGGGCCGATTGCTGTATTGTGTTTTCCATTTCCGATACCGGTGCAGGTATTGCGCCGGAGCGGCTCGAAAAGATATTCGAGCCTTTTGCCACCTTCAAAGATGACGGCACCGGCCTCGGCCTGTCCATCGTCAATCAGATCCTGAAACTGCATCATGCCGGTATAACTATCCAAAGCACGCCGGGTGCAGGAAGCACCTTTACCATTGATTTCCCATGCGCTAAGGAAGGCCTGAATGCGTCTTAAAGTGTTGATTGCCGAGGATGAATCCAGGATGCGCGAAGTGGTCAGTATGCTGCTGAGCGATTTTGCGCTGCATTTCATTGAAGCCAGAGACGGCCATGAGGCCATCGACCTGCTGGACAATGACACGTTCAGCCTGGTGATTACCGACATCAAGCTGCCCAAGGTCGGCGGCATGGAAATTCTGCGCCATGTCAAGGAGGTGGACTCCGAGCTGCCGGTTATCGTCATTACGGCCTACGGCTCCATTGAAAATGCCGTGGAAGCCATTCATCTGGGTGCGTTCGACTACGTCACCAAACCGTTCAAAGAGGATCGGCTGCGGGCCTGTGTGGAAAAGGCCCTGCGCATCAGCCGGCTGACGTCGGAGGTCCGCAACCTGCGAAAGGAGATCGAGGGCAAGTATAATTTCGGCAACATCATCGGAAACTCCACTGGAATATGCGAAGTACTGCGCCAGGCCGGCAATGTGGCCGGAACGGATACCACGGTTTTGATTACCGGAGAAAGTGGAACGGGAAAGGAATTGCTCAGCAGGGCGCTGCACTTCAACAGCAAACGGGCCGCAGGGCCGTTTTTGCCGGTCAACTGCGCGGCCATCCCGTCCGCATTGCTCGAGGCCGAATTGTTTGGATATGAATCGGGGGCCTTCACCGGCGCCACCCGCCGCCAGAAGGGCAAATTCGAACAGGCCTCGGGCGGAACCGTTTTCCTGGACGAGATTGGCGATATTGCCGTGGACGTCCAGGCCAAGCTGCTTCGCGTGCTTGAGTCGCACAGTTTCCAGCGTCTGGGCGGCGACAAGACCATCGATGCCAACATTCGCATCATTGCCGCCACCAATCAGGAACTGGAGACGCTGGTCAGCGCGAAGACCTTTCGCGAAGATCTTTACTATCGTATCAATGTATTTCCCCTGCACATTCCCCCCTTGAGGGATCGCCGGGAAGATATCGGGCTGCTGGCCAATTATTTCATCCGTCAGTTCAGCACCGAGTTCGGACGCAAAACACCGAAACTTTCGGAGAAAGCCCTTGCCCTTTTGGTGGACCATCCATGGAAGGGCAATATCCGTGAATTGAGAAATGTTATCGAAAGAGCGCTGATTCTTTCCAAAGAGAATCAGATCACCACCCGCCACCTGGTGCTGCAAACCGGTGATGGGTTTCGTCTCAACGAGATGGATCTGGACAAAGTGGTCAACCTGATGATCGACAAGGGACCGGTGGATATCGTCGATCTGGAATCTCGTTTTGTCCGGCGGGCCATGCAACTGGCGGACAACAATGTTTCCAAAGCCGCCAGGATGCTGGGGATTTCCCGGCCGACCATGCGCTATCGCCTGGAGAAGTACAGGATCGAAGAGCCCGAGGGATGAATCCATTTTCCACCACACCGAAGGTCAGCGTCATTTTGCCGACTTACAACCGCGGATGGATTGTTCGTGAGGCCATCGATTCGGTGCTTGGCCAGAGTTATGCCGATGTCGAACTGATCGTGGTGGACGACGGGTCGACAGACGATACCCGCGCCATTCTGGATGAATATGGCGGCCGTTTGACGGTGATCCGCCAGGTCAACATGGGCGTCAGCGCGGCACGCAATGCCGGTATCCGGGCCGCCGCGGGTGAACTCATCGCCTTCCTCGATTCTGACGATTACTGGATCAGCGGAAAACTGGACCGTCAGGTGGATTATTTTGTCCGCAACCCGCAGATGATGATTTGCCAGACGGAAGAGATCTGGGTTCGACGGGGCAAACGGGTCAATCCAAAAAAGAAGCATCGCAAACAATCCGGCATGATCTTTCAGCACTGCCTGCCGCTTTGCCTGATCAGCCCTTCCGCCGTCATGATGCGGCGGCAGCTTTTGGATCGGGTGGGCCTGTTCGACGAACGGCTGCCGGCTTGTGAAGACTACGACTTGTGGCTGCGGATCACCTGCCGGGAGCCGGTGGGGTTGATCGACGAACCGCTGATCGTCAAACGGGGCGGTCACGACGATCAGTTGTCGCGCATGGCGGAACTGGACAAATACCGTATCGATGCTCTTGCCAAGATCATTGACAGCGGCAGGCTCGATATCGATCAAAGACGTGCTGCTGTTCTCATGTTGAAGGAGAAGTGCCGCATATACATCAACGGCTGTGTCAAACGGGGACGCCATCAGGAGGCCGGGGATTGTCAGGCGCTTGCCGATCGTTATGGTGCAATATTGGGGACAAACATCGGGGACGAAACGTTGGGGACGTAAACGTTGGGGACGTATATCAGGTTATAAGTTAATCAAAGATTAACTTATAACCTGATATACGTCCCCGAGGACCCGAGGGGGGAGGTGGGGCCTCGGGCAGCTGGCAGCCCCAGGCCCGAAACTGCGGCGCATCTTGCACATACTTTGGCGGGCGGAACATCTTGCCGGCACCGGCCGCGTCGAATTTATTCCTGTCCAATGGCCTTTTGCGCCGATGTTGACTTTTTTTCGGTTATGCAATAGAAATTGCCCCTTAACCCTTGCGGTTCTGGGCATTGGGAGGTGCCCGGCCGCTGCGGTTCCACAGATAAAATGTAAAAAGCGATAAGCCGATTGTGGGCAAGTGCCACAAGTGGTTTGCTGTGTTCTAAGCCCAGAGGGAAGTTCATGAATTCATTTTTTTTGTCCATGCTGGTGATTGTGTGCGGGGGTATTTTACCCCTTTTTTTATGGCGTCAATTTGCCTTGATGAAAGCCGTGAGCGTTCTGGCCATCGGCAGCGGGTGCTTATTGGGGCTGTTGAATGCATGGGCCGGACTCACCCGCCCGGTCAATGGCGCCGTTGAATTCAGCTATCTGGGGAATTTCAGCCTGTCTTTCCATATGGACACGCTGTCGGCGTATTTTTTAATCGTGATTTTCGGCGTATCCTTGATAGCGGCACTCTACAGCTTCCACTACATGCGCAATGCGCAGAAAGCGCTGCGTACGGCGGTCCATTATCTGTTTTTCAGCCTGCTGGTTATGGCAATGTCCCTGGTGGTGACGGCCAGTAACCTGATCACTTTTATCCTGGCTTGGGAGATCATGTCGCTTTCCTCCTTTTTTCTGGTGGCCTACAATTATGAGGCCGCGGAAAACCGCAAGGCGGGTTACCTTTATTTTGTTTTTTCCCAGGTGGGGGCCATGTTCCTGCTGGCGGCTTTCGGCATCATTTACGCGCACGGCGGCAGCTTCGCGTTCGATGCCGCCGCCGCCCTGCCCGAATCGGCCAAAATTCTGGTTTTTGTGCTGGCATTCATCGGCTTTGGTTCCAAGGCCGGTGTGTTTCCATTCCATGTCTGGCTGCCCCACGCTCATCCGGCGGCACCCAGCCACATTTCGGCTGTCATGTCGGGCGTTATGATCAAGACCGGCATTTACGGCATCCTGCGTATCTATGTGATGCTGGACTGGCATTGCGCCCTGTTTGGCGATATCGTGCTCATTGCCGGCATGCTTTCCGGAGTTCTGGGGGTAGTTTATGCGCTGGGCCAGCATGACCTCAAACGCTTGCTGGCCTATCACAGTGTAGAGAATATCGGCATTATTCTCATCGGCATCGGTATCGGAATGATCGGCGTGGCCGCCGGCAAGCCGGTCATGGCGGTGCTGGGGTTCAGCGGCGGGCTGCTGCATGTGCTCAATCATGCCCTGTTCAAGTCGCTGCTTTTCATGGGGGCCGGGATGGTCCTGCATCAAACCGGTACCCGCGCCATAGATGCTTTGGGGGGGCTGATCAAAAAGATGCGGGTGACCGGGACCACATTTCTCATCGGCTCCCTGGCCATATCCGGACTTCCGCCCTTCAATGGGTTCGTTAGTGAGTTTCTGGTCTACATGGGCGGGTTCAACGGGGTGGCCCTGTCCAGTCGTGGCTTTGCCTTGAGTCTGCTGGCCATTGTCAGCCTGGCCACCATCGGCGGATTGGCCCTGGCCTGCTTTACCAAGGTTGTGGGTGTGGTGTTTCAGGGAGAGCCGCGCAGCGATGCGGCCCGGGATGCCGAAGAAAAAGGGCTGCTGATGATGGTGCCCATGATCGTGCTGGCAGGCGCCTGCATTGTCATCGGGGTTTTCCCAACCTTCTTTATGACCATGACACTCAAGGCGGTGGCATCCGTGGGATTGGGATATGGCCGAATTCCCATGGAGCCTTTTGTCATTCTGACGGCCAACATCACCCGGGGCGCTTTTCTCTTTTTGACTGTTTTGCTGGCGGTGCTGGCACTGCGCAGTCTGTTGTATCGCGGTAAAACCATTGCCCGGTCAGGGACTTGGGGCTGTGGTTTTACCCAACCCACCGTAAAAATGCAGTATACCGGTTCATCCTATGCCGCTTCCATATTGGAATTTTTCAAACCGGCTGCCCCGCTAAGTGAATCTTATAGGCCCATCCAAGGGTGTTTTCCGGCGGGAACCCACTATCGCAGCCATGTCCATGACCTGGCCGAAATGCAGATGGGGCCGCTGATCGTTCGGCCGGTGCTGTGGCTTTTTGACAAGCTGCGCTGGCTGCAGCATGGCGATATTCATCTGTATATCGGCTATATTCTGCTGGCCATCGTGGTGGTGCTGTTTTTTGTGTGATGCGAAAGGGTGTTGCGTATGATGAAGTCCTTTATTTTTTTGATTCTGGCCATGCTGCTGGCCCCCATTTATGCTGCCCTGATTCTCAAGGTCAAAGCGTTTTTTGGCGGCAGAAAGGGATCACCGCTGCTGATCCATTACTACACCCTGATCAAACTGCTCAAAAAGGGGTCGGTTTACAGCACCAGCACCACAGTGATTTTTAAACTGGGTCCCGTCATCTCGTTCAGTGCGACTGCCATGGTGCTTATGTTTTTGCCCATTGCAGGACAGGCCCCCCTGTTTTCCTTCGACGGCGATGTGATATTCCTGCTCTACCTGCTGGGGCTGGGACGTTTTTTCACCATTGCCGCGGCCATGGATACGGCCTCGCCCTTTGAAGGCATGGGTGCAGCCCGTGAGGCTTATTTCCCCATCATTTGCGAGGCCACCCTCTTCATGACGCTGATCCTGTTCTACACCCTCAGCGGGGAGTTGAACCTGGCGGCCTTCTTTTCCGGGGCACAACCCCTGGGCCTCTGGCACATGGCCGGTGTGCCCATGCTGTTCGTGGTGATCGCCCTGTTCATCGTGCTGCTGGCCGAAAATTCGCGGGTACCGGTGGACGACCCGGCCACGCATCTGGAATTGACGATGATCCACGAAGTCATGGTACTGGATCACAGCGGCCCGGATTTCGCCTTTATCGAGCTGGGATCCTTTTTCAAACTTTTTTTCTACTCTGCGCTGGTCACCCGCCTGATTGCTCCGGTCCCCTTTAGGCATCCGATGGTGGACGCTTTTGTTTTTTTCAGCATCATGACGCTGGTCTATACGGCCATCGGGGTGACCGAATCGGTGATGGCCCGCTACCGGATGGACAAGGTCCCCAAGTTTGTATTGACGTCCTTTGCCCTGGCATTTTTCGCAACTGTCATAACCCTGGAGTTTGTCAAATGATTCAAACGGTCGATACGATATTGGCGCTGGTGCTGCTTTCCGTCTTGTTCTCCTTCGGCTCCAGCCGTCTGCCCGCTTTGATCAAGGTGATTGCCTTTCAAGGCGTGGTGGTATCGGTGGTGCCTTTTTTCATGGGGCACAGCATGTCCGCAGGCGGCACGGCGTTTACCATTGTCACCCTGCTGATTCGGGGGATCGGCATTCCGCTGTGCATTTACCTGGCCATTAAAAAGATCGCCATCCGCCGGGAGGTGGAGCCCATCGTCGGCTTCCACGCTTCCCTGTTCGCCGGTCTGGTGCTCATCGTGGCGGCCATTTCTGTGGCCCCCAAATTCCATCTTCCCCATGCCAGCGGTCATGTCCTGCTGCTGCCTACGGCCATCACCTTGCTGGTGGCGGGCATGTTCATACTCATGGCCCGGCGCAACGCCATCGCCATGGTGCTGGGCTATATCATGATGGAAAACGGTATCTACCTGGTGGGCACCAGCCTTTCCCTGCGCACCCATCACATCGTTGAGTTCGGGATTTTGCTGGACGTGCTGGCCGGAGTGATGATCATGGCCATTATCCTGCAGAATATCAAACAGGCCTTTGATGGTGTGGATACGGCCCTGCTCAGAACTTTAAAGGAATAGGATAGGTGGGTATCCATGGTTGAAATCGTTTTCATCGCGCCGCTGCTTGCAGGGGCCGTCGCTTTTTTTCTGCGCGGTCGGTCCGGCCGGCCCCTGCTGGTATCCACCGGCGCCGTGCACCTGCTGATTTCCGTTCTGGTCTGGTGCTTTCGCCCCGCTGCCGCATTTCCGGACTACTTCGGTATTTCCCCGGAAGGACTGTTGTCCCTGCTGGTGATCTCCCTGCTTTTTTTCATGATCTCCATTTACACCACAGCCTATCTTAAAGGCGCCAGAATTCACTCCGAGCCGATTTTTACCGGCTGTATGCTGCTTTTTCTGGCCACCATGACCATGGTGACCCTCTCCGACCACATCATGGTGATGTGGATTGCCATCGAGGCCACCACCCTGGCCAGTGCGCCGCTGATCTACACCCACCGGTCGGCGGCCTCTCTGGAGGCCACCTGGAAGTACGTGCTGATCTGTTCGGTGGGTATTGCATTGGCGCTTCTGGGCTCGGTGCTGATTACACTGGCCATGGATGTTGGCGGTGTTTTCGCGCCGGTTTCTTTCTCCAGTCTTACGGAAGTGGCCGGCGAGTTGGACCCCTTCTGGCTCAAAACGGGCTTCGTTTTTATCCTGGTGGGTTACGGCACCAAAATGGGGCTGGCCCCCATGCATACCTGGCTGCCCGATGCCCACAGCGAGGCGCCCAGCCCGGCATCGGCACTGCTCTCCGGTGTCTTGCTGAACTGTGCCTACCTGGGTATTTTTAAAACCAACAAAATAATGCAGGCGGCCGGATTGGGGGATTTTTCAGGCACGGTGCTTATTTTCTTCGGCCTGGCATCCATGCTGGCGGCGGCTGCCTTTATTCTCAAGCAAACTGAGTACAAGCGCCTGCTGGCGTACTCCAGCATCGAGAACATGGGCATTATCGCCTTCGGCACCGGCGTGGGCGGCATCGGCGCTTACGGCGCCGTGCTTTGCCTGATTCATCACAGCCTGATCAAGTCCTCCCTTTTTCTTTCTTCGGGCAATATTTTAATAGGCTATGCCAGCCGTTTGATCAAGGGCACCGGCAAACTGGCCAGATTGATGCCTAAAACCTTCGTGGCCTTTTTCGGCGGATTTGCGGGTATTTCAGGGTTTCCGCCGTTCGGTATTTTCCTGGGGGAATTTTTCATTGTCCTCGGCGCATTCCGCGCCCAGCACTTTGTGGGTGTCGGCATTTTTGCCCTGAGCATCTGTGTGATTTTTGCCGGTTTTGCCAACCATATGATGAAAATTTCTTTCGGTGAGGCCGTTGCAGCCGTCAAATTCGAGGAAAAAGCCACCATGGTCTGGCCCCAGTACGCATTGCTGTTGACCTCTGTGGTGCTCTGTTTCTGGATGCCTGAAACGGTCTCCCAGACCGTTATGAACGCTGTAAACAGCATGGGCGGGGGGCTTTAAATGCAAGCGGGTTTTCTCAAGATCGGCAATGGCGAGTCAGTGGCCCGGGACCGGGTGCCCCATTTGGAATTTGACGGTTTTCGCCGTCAGGCCATGGATATCGTGGGCCGCGGCGGAAATGTGGTGCAGTATTTCGCCTACCCGGAAAAAGGATCGCTCAAGCTGCTGGCCGTACTGCGCAACAATCAATTGCTGGTGGCCGGCTGTGACGCGCCCGAAACATTTGTCTCCATGGCCGCCGAATGTGAGCCCTTCCATTTGTTTGAACGGGAGATTGCCGAGCAATACGGCCTGCGGCCCGAGGGGCATCCCTGGCTCAAGATGGTGCGTTACCATCCCAATTACCTGGGACAGCCGGACGTGTTCGGCAACGATTACAGTGAAGATATTCCGGGACGCTACGACTACTATTGTGTTGAAGGCGAAGAGATCCACGAGGTGGCGGTGGGCCCGGTGCATGCCGGGGTGATCGAGCCCGGCCATTTCCGGTTCAATTGCATCGGCGAGCGTGTGCTGCACCTGGAAATTCAGCTGGGGTACCAGCACCGTGGCATAGAGCAGCTCCTGCTTACTGCCGCCCCCAAACGGTGGCCCATCATCGTCGAGGGGATTGCCGGCGACACGGTCATCGGCCACAGCCTCTGCATGGCCCAGGCCGTGGAGGCGGTTACCGGAACCCGGCCGGATGCCGGGGCCAAGATCATTCGCACGATTGCTCTGGAACTGGAGCGCATTGCCAACCATGTGGGCGATCTGGGGGCGTTGAGCGGGGATGTGGCCTTCCTGCCGCCGGCCAATTACTGTGGCCGCATGCGGGGCGACTTTCTGAATATGAGCCTGTGGATATGCGGAAACCGTTTCGGCAAGGGACTGGTGCGGCCCGGCGGAGTTCGGTTTCCCGTGACCGATGAGGACCGCAAGGTTCTCACCGGGCGGATCGCCGAACTTCAGCCCCAGGTGGCACATACCATCGACCTGCTTTTTTCAACCTCAAGCGTGCGATCCCGTTTCGAGGGGTGCGGTGCGGTGAGTCCCGCAGATGCGAAAAAGTTGGGGCTGGTGGGCCCCGCCGGCAGGGCCTGCGGCATTGCCTACGATGCGCGGCGCGATTTTCCCACAGAACATTACTCGCGGCTCGATATTCCCGAGCATGCCAGAATGACCGGTGATGTAGACGCCCGGGCCAGAATGCGGGCCGATGAGGTCCTGCAATCCATAGAGATGATTCAAGGGCTGCTCAAGTCGCCGGTTGAAACCCATTGTGTGCAAAGTGAAGCAGAGATGACCCTGCCGCCGGACCGCTTGGTGGTTACCCTCAACGAAGGCTGGCGCGGCGAAGTGTCCCACTGCCTGCTTACCGATGAAAAAGGCGGTATGCTGCGCTACAAAATCAAAGACCCGTCCTTTCACAACTGGAACGGCTTGGCGATGTCTCTGCGGGATACGGGGATATCCGACTTTCCTTTGAACAACAAGAGCTATAACCTGTCCTATTGCGGGTTTGATTTGTAAGGGCCGGGACCAATCGAAGAAGTGGAATCAAGATGCTCAATACGCTGAAGAATCGATATGAACAGGGGTACCGTACCAGCACCTATCCCAAAACCCCCATCGAGCTGCCCGGGGATTATCGCGGGCTGCCTGTGGTTTCTCAAAGCGCCACGGATGAAATGGCGGCCCGGTGTGCTGCCGCCTGTCCCCAGGATGCCATTGACGGCCAGGCCAGACGTATCGACATGGGCCGATGCGTGTTCTGCGGCCATTGTGAGCGTCTTTCGGAGGGTGAATTTGTTTCATTCACCCGCAATTTTGAAATTTCAACGGCTGCCCGGGAGCATCTGGTCACCGCTGGATCACTTCCCGGGCTGGCCGATCATGCCAAGCAGCACTTCAAAAAGCTTTTCGGGCGTTCTCTCCAGCTGCGCCAGGTCTCTGCTGCCGGCTGCAATGCCTGCGAAGCCGATTTGAACGTTTTGGCGACGCCGTTTTTCGACCTTGCACGATTCGGTATCAATTTTGTGGCGTCGCCGCGCCACGCCGATGGCGTGGTGGTGACCGGGCCGATTTCCCGCAATATGAAGACCGCCTTGCTGCAAACTTACGAGGCCTTGCCGGCACCCAAGGTGGTAATCGCCGTGGGCAGTTGCAGCATTAGCGGCGGGCCTTTTCATGGCAGCCCCGAGATCACGGATGGATTGGAGCGGTTACTGCCCGTGGATCTTTTCATTCCAGGTTGTCCGCCGCATCCGCTGACCAACCTGCATGCTTTTTTGAATTTTTTTAAATAAAATCATCCCCGTCCCTAGTTATTGCTAAGCCCCTCGGTAGGTGCAGTTGGGGCCCACCAGCATAGTGTTGTTGGGCATCCAGGATTGAATGGTTTCCATTTTGCTGCCGAACAGGAAATCCTTGATCAGACCGTGGCCGTATGCGCCGACCACCAGCAGGGCATCGTCGTCCACCGTATACAGGCTTTCTTCAAATTTTCCCTCTGATATTTTGTGCCAGTTGCGCACGTGCCGCTTGACTTTTTCCGTCATCTCGGCCGCTTTGATCTGTTCATCGAAATAGCCTTCGTTGCGTCCGTCGGTATAAGTGAACATGTCCAGGGGATAGCCGGATTTGATGCTCAGGGAGATTCCCCAACTCAGGGCTTTGTTGGCGTTATTGGAGCCGCCGTAGAATACGCAGATGCTTTTCCATTTTTTGAAGGACGGACTGGTGATCAGCACCGGGAAGGTGGACGATTTGACGATGCGCCGAACTTTGGGTCCTATGTAGCCCAGGCCGATTTTGGAGGAGAGGTCACTGATACTGCGTGGACAGCACATATAGTTGAAATTGGTCGGAATATCGGGAAGCTGGGATGCGGTATAGTTTTTTGGTGTCAGAAAAGTGGGTTTGATATGATTTTGTTCCGCCAGGGCTTCGACATGCGCGACCGCTGTGGCGGGTGACATCAGATAGGAGCCATCCAGATCCACCTGGACGGCATCATGGTCAAAATACATCAAAAATTGAGTGGCTTTGGGTACATAAATATGCAGATTGGCTGCCAGGGTATTGCAAAAATAGAGGCTCTGGAGCAGGGTTTCCCTGCCCAAGGGGGTGTTCCTGAATACATGCAGCAAACGTTCTTCCATGGATGACTCCTTTCGAATGACAATATGGCGTTTCACCCCGTTCCGGTCTGGACGATGAGCTCCTTGCGATAGTGATCCAGCAGCACCGATTTGGAGAGCATGCCCACAAAACGGTTGCTTTCAACGACCGGCAGGCTGCTGAGCCGGCTGCGTTCCATGAGATTGAGAACATCGGCCAGTTCGTCGTCCGGTTTAACTGCAGGCACTGCGCGGTCCATGACCTGCTCGGTCATTAAAACCGCGTGCATGTGCGGATCAAAGAGATAGGGCCGGATTCGGTCGATAAAGATCATGCCCACATATTTGGATGTATCGCGGTCCTGTACCGGAAAAAGATAGCGATGGGAGTGTTTGATCACATCGATAAATTCTTTAAGCAGCATATCATTGGGCACCGACAGGTAGTCGGTTTCAACCAGTTCACGGACCGTCAGGTCGGACAGGACACGGGCGTCCGTTCCGGGAAGCATATACTGCCCTTTTTCAATGAGGTCTCTGAGGTAAAAAGATGTCGGCTCAATATAGTAGCAGAAGGTTGAGGTCAATGCGGAAACAATGATTAAAGGAAGAATGACTTCGTAGCTGCCGGTAATTTCGACGATCAGAAAAATGGCTGTCAGGGGCGCCTGCAGCATACCGCTGATCAAACCGGCCATGCCCAGCAGGGCAAAGCAGCCTTCACCGGCCAATGCGGCCGTGGGCAGCAGCCAGTCAATGAAGCGGTAATAAACCAGCCCCGACAGACTCCCGATCATCAGGCTGGGGGCGAAGATGCCTCCGGATCCGCCCCAACCGAGGGTCAGGGCGGTGGCCAGCATTTTGGCCACTACGGCAAAGGCCACCAGGGACAAGCCCGGTGTGAAACTGCTCTGGATCATATCCTGCACGGAAAGATAACCTTCACCCAGAACCAGGGGCAGGAAAATGCCGATGATGCCAACCGCCGCCCCGCCGACACCGGGTCGCACCCACTGGGGCAGGCGGCTTTTGGAGGCGACACCATTCATCGCTTTGAGCAAACGGCCGAGGGAAACAGATACAATGGTGGCCAGTGCCACCACGCCAAAACTGGCACCGATATCGATCAAGCCGATGCTGAATTGCTGATGCTGGAAGGGGATCTGGTTTCCCTGCAGCAGCCGGCTCAATTCGGTGCCGGTGACCGCGGCAATGGCGATGGGGATAATATTATGGGTGCGCCATTCCCCGAGAATGACTTCCAGGGTGAACACCAAACCGGCAATGGGCGCGTTGAATATAGCCCCAATGGCCCCGGCGGCGCCGCACCCCACCAGCGTAATGCGCTGACGCTCTTTCAGCGCAAAATACTTGGCGATGTTGGATCCCAGGGCTGCGCCGCTCATGACCACCGGTGCCTCGGGGCCGGCCGAACCGCCGCTGCCGATAGTCAGGCAACTGGATACCAGTCTCGAGTAGCTGGAGCGAAAACGCAGCAAGCCGCCATAGCGCGAAACGGCATAAACCACTTCCGGCACGCCATGGCCGGCGCGTTCTTTGAGCAATGTGTTCAAAAAAAAAGCCGAGAGAATAGCCCCGCCTGCCGGCAGCAGAAAGGCCCACCAATGGTGGTACAGCCCGTGAAGGGCGGTACCCATGAAATGAAGGGCGCGGTTCAGGGCAACGGCCGCAAGTCCACTGCAAACACCCACAAACCCGGCCAGGGCGATCACCGTCAGGCGGTCGTCCGATCGGAATATGGCCCATTTGAGTTTGGCGTTTGTGAGCGTTGCGGATAGGTTCACCGGCGTATCCCCTGCGGTATTATCCTTTTGATTCCATTGCCTTGATTTGATTGAAGATGGACGTCGGATCCGATTTGTCGACAAGACAGCGTCGAAAAGCGGCATCCCTGAGATAGTAGGAAAGCTTGGAGAGCATGGCCAGATGCTGCTTGGTGGAGTTGCTGAGCAACACCATCAATGTGGAGACCGGCCGGGCGTCAATAGCTTCAAAATCAACGGCACGGGCAAGAAAACAGGTGGTGATTTGGGGCATTTCCAGGGTAATACCCGGATTTGAACGCGGGTGGGGCAGGGCGATGCCGTTTCCGATTCCCGTGGATGCAAGCTGTTCTCTTTCGATCAGGCTCTCCAGGACACGGCTTCTGTCGGAAGGATCGATGCCGGGGATTGCCTCCACGGCTGCCTGCAAAACGTCTTGGCGGTCATTTCCTTCGATATCGTAAAACAGGCCGCCGCGCTGCATGGCCGGTAAAATACCGTCAAAAGACTGTTCGCCAGTGGGCTTCGCATTGCGGGAAGGAAGCCGGTTTCCAATTTCAAGTTTGTGGATTTTGGCCCACCGCTCAAGCATTTCCGCCCGTATGGCGTATTTGCCGCGGTTCTCCTGCATGGGGATTTTTCCCTGCCGGATCCAGCGATGAACCGTTTCTACGGGCATGTTGAGCCGGCGGGCCACTTCTTCAATGGTCAGCATGATATTTATCTCAAAATTCCATTTATCAAATCGAACCGTTTAATTGATTCGATTTTCGGATTAATGTCAACAATAAAATGACGCTGCCATAACCCGAAATGGGGTGGATGTATATGTCCCTGTTCAACGAAGGCGTTTGAATGCGTTGCCGGAACATACCGATCCGGTGTGCCACGGCCTTTTTGCTGATGTGACGCAAAAGCCGTCCTGACGAAGCCATGTCATGGGGTATTGGGGCTAAAAAAACAGCCGCTCTGCCGGATGTTCGCGGTAGAGCGGCTGTTGTGGATGGATTTGGACTGGCTTTGAGCGCGTTATGGGCGGATGATGATGGTAGGGTAAACTCCGACCTGTTCGCCTTCCGGGTAGGGTTGGATAGTGTTGAAAGAAATATTCTGGTTTTTCTGAGCGTGTCCCCTTTTATTGTTCCCGTTGAAAAAGGCGCCGTTGGTCTCCAGGATGTGGTGAATTCTGTTCTGGAACGCTGCGGTAAAAATCGCGCCGTCGCCCTCGAAAAACATATTTTCCTGTTTTTTGGCGCCTTTGATTTTGGCGAAAGCTTCTATCGGGATGCTGTTGGCTTTGAGATCATCCGCATTGTTGATCAGCCCCCAGACCAGGTGGCCGTCCGGTACGGACAAAGGCTCTTTGATGTCGATAATGGTATGCGGCATGATGATGTTGCCCTTGCCGATGGACAGCCGGCAATCGGGTTTTCCCCTCAGGAAACTGTTGAATCCCACAAACACATTCTGACCCAGATCAGCCTCGATGATTTTGGCACCGTGGGCCGTTACATTGAAACCCTCCAGCCGTGAGTTGATGATGTAACAGTTTTCCTGAGCGTTGGCGCCTTTTCCGAGCCACGCGTTTTGCAGGAATGCGCGCTGGGCCACCAGAACATTATCGCTTATATGCGTTTTGGGCTTGATGACGGCGAAACGATCCAGGGAGGCGCTTTGGGGGATACTGACCGATGGTTCGATATTCACTGCGTCAAAGACAGGCTGAAAGGACTCCTTTCGGTCCTCGACAAAGTCGATGAGAAAACCCTGGGGGGGATGGCCCTGGGCGAAATAGATATACTGGTTTAGTTTGTCCTGGGGATACCGGTAAAGAAAGTTGAAATTGCCAGGACTTCGAACCCACACGGTACCCGGTGCGATATCCAGATGGCTGATTTCTCCTGCCTGGATGTAGGAAAAAGCACCGATGACACAGTCGCTCATGGTGGTCAGGTCCACGGTGGCAAGGGGGCCCAGGAAGCTGCCATCGGTTGGGGAACCGTGGATATTGGCATAATGGAAGGATACCGTGTTGGTGATAAAGAATTTTTCCAGTGTTTCCGGATCGTGCGAAAAGTTGTGTACCAGTGTCTTAATCAAAATGCTGTCTTCAATATCGATGCGCTCATCTTTGGACACGGGGATTTCAAAATTCGGGTATCGGAAGATATCCCCCTCTTTTTTGAGTTCGTCGCCGCGAATGTCGCTTTTATAAAGGATCGAATTGGTTACGCGACACTTCCCCAGAAAATAGCTGCCCGCCAGGTTCGAGTGTCTGAATTGAAGGTCCAGGGGATGATTGGGTGAAATGCCGTAAAAAGCATAAAATTTAACAAATTGCCTGAACGGAATGAGGCCCTTGATAAAAGGATTCACATCATAGGCCAGTTCTCTCAAGTTGATGTTGACCCGCTGAACAATTCTGTCGAAGAGTTTTCCTATGGCTTTCATAAATGATCCTCGCTACACTGAGCATTCTTTCATCGTATGGTATACGGCTGCAAATACGTCTGCCAGGCGCAGAATGCCGATAACGTTGCCGGTTTTGGTAACCAGCAGCGACAAATAGTTTCCTAGGACCAGTTGGTGAATGGCAATATCCAGAGAGGCCTCATGGTCGATATACTGTTCTTCGACCGTCGCCTGCATGAAGTCTTCAACTTTCATATCAAGGGTTGTGGAGCATAAATCCTGCAGAGGAGCGGCTTTGAGCCGTTGCCGCTTGCGCAGGCCACTGATAAAGCGGGAACTGAATCCAAACTGTGACAGGCCTTTGATCCCGTTGTCATCATCTGGCTTGGGCTCAAGGGCCTTCAAGGCGTCCAGGTGGCTCCACTTGCCGATCACACGTTTGTTTTTGTCTAGAATTAACACGCCACGGTGCCGGTATTTGGTGTGGTCGAATTCTTCCTGGGCTTTTTCCAGCGCCAACACCGCTTCGTACAAAGTGCTGCCCTCCTGGACGGTGGCGTACTCTGAGAGCGGCACCATCAAGTCTTTCACCAGATAGTTATCCACGAGCGTCCTCCCGAATTGGTTCAATCCACCCTGAATAAGCAGCGTCGAGCGTTTGTTCCGTATTCAAAAAAAACCAGCCAGTGGCATGTGATTTTTTTGGCAGCCCCGTCGCAGGATGCGCGTCAGGGCTGCCGGGTATCGCGGGTTCCTGCCTGTCGATCACCCCCCCGTCGTAATGGGCATGCCCATGATGGGCCAGAGCACTTTGATCGCAAAGGCGGTGACCAGCATCAGAATGATGCTGGCCGGAACACCATACATGAAAAATTCGCCTGTGGTGAACTGCTTGGAATCATAGGCGATGGCATTGGGGGCGGCGCCCACCAGCAAGAGGAAGGGCATGCCGGCCACCACCAGGGAGGCGAACAGGATGACCTCGCCGGCCACGCCCAGGTAGGGAGCGATGACCAGGGCCACCGGCAGGGAGATGGCGATGGCGGCCACATTCATGATGAAGTTGGTCATTATCATAACGAAGAAAGCGATGCTCATCACGAAAACGAAACCAGTGGATTCTTTGAACATGGTCAGCCAGTTTACGGCCATCCATTTGGCCGCCCCGGTTTGCCAGAGGCAAAATCCGATACTCATGGCACCGGCGAAGAGCAGGATGATATTCCAGGGGATCTCTTCCAGATCATTGATGTCAAGCAGTCCGGTGGCAAAAAAGAGAATGGTGGAGGTCAGCAGTACCGCGGTTTTGTGGGGCGGGACAAATCCGGGCATGGCAGATTTCATTACGGCCGAAATGCCCAACACCAGAATGGCCGCGACCACAATCACTGCGGCGATCACTTCATTTTTGGATATGCGTCCCATTTCCGCACTCAGTCTTTTGGCTTTTTCCTTCAGGCCGGGAATGGTTTTTTTCTCCGGTTTCAGGGCTACCATGAAAAAAGCCCACAGCATGAAGGTCATCAGCCAGCCGATGGGTGCCATATAGTAGGAAAGCTCAAAAAATCCAATGTTTTTCCCGGCGACTTCGTTGAAAAAGCCCAGGGCTACGGCCCCGCGGGCAGCGCCCAGCAGGGTGACAATGGAGCCGGCACCGGCGATATAGGCCATGCCGATAAAGAGGCCTTTGCCGAACTTGGTGGGTTTGTTGCCTTCGCCGTACATGGCGTAAATGGCCACCAGCAGCGGATAGATGGTGGCGGCTACCGCCGTATGGGCCATGATGTGAGTCAAGGCGGCAGTGAGGACAAAGCATCCCAGATAGATCATGCTGGTTTTTTCACCCACGATGCCCAGCATTTTATAAGCGATGCGACGGGTCAGCCCGGTTTTGGTAAATACCAGGCCCACCACGATGGAGCCGAAGATAAAAAGCACGCTGGGGTCCATGAAATCCTTGAAGGCGTCTTTGGCCGGGCGGATAAAGAATAGCACTTGGAGCACGCCGATAGTGAGGCTTGTCACGCCGATGGGGACTACCTCGAACACCCACCAGGTGGCTGCCAGCAAAAATACCGCCAGCGCACCCTTGCCTTCCATAGACAAGGCAAAGCCTTTTCCTTCAGGATCGATGGCATCCGGCCATGGCGGTGAGTAGTAGACCAGAATGAACACAAGCAGGCCGATGCCCATAAACATATATTTTTTCCAGTCGAAGCTGTTTGCGAAAACAGCTGCTGAGTCGCTAGTCATATAGTATCTCCTTGGTAAAAGAATTCCATGGCATGTATCGTTTCTAAAATATGCCGGTTCGGGCCATGGTGCAGCCTTAAGTTTCGCAGGCCAGGATAACTTCGGCTACGAATTGATACACATCGGTCAGTCTCAGGACGCCCACAACGGCTTTGCCCTCGGTCACCAGCAGTGACTGGTGGTGCCCCATGACCAGGTAGTGAATGGCCTCATCCAGGGTTGTACTGGCCGCGATCTTCTCTTCGGGCTTGGGAGTGGTCATGAATGTTTTGACTTTCATCTTGGCTGCTTTTTCACAAACGCTGCCCAGGGGGTCCTGCCACAGTTTGAATTGATCAATGATGCTTTTCTGGAACCCTCTCGTAAAGCCAAGGTGGGACGGCGCTGCATCTGAAAGCATTTCGTCGTATTTTGGCTCCAGCGCCCTGAGAACAGACTGGAAGTTGACTTTGCCGACAATCCGGTTGCTGTCGTTATAAATGAGGATTGCCCGATGGCGGTATTTACTCTGATCGTAATTGTCCTGGGCTTGTTTCAACGCCACAACCGCTTCACTCAGTGTGGCGTCTTGAGATACCGTTGCATATTCGGACAACGGTACCATCAGGTCTTTAACCAGCTTCGTTTTCACGTCCAGCCTCCTTTATATTGTTTTTTATCTATATATTTGGAATTTTTAATTAATTTCGGCCTCATGCCTTTGAAAAGTTTCGGCAAGGGCCAAGTTAACCTTTCTACATGAGCGGCGTCAGCTTTTCAACGTTTTTTGGCGGACGGAACGATTCTCATTGGCTATTCCAGGGTAATTGCCGGCATCTGAGTGAGTTAGCTCAATTTCCCGGTTCCCGTTTTGTCGTAGGCGCCTAAAGTCTACCTTCTGTGGGGCCGATAAAAGAATCAGCCATTATTCATATCGTTGCAGCAGGCCATACATGTGCAGCAGGGGTATTTTGAAGCATGACCGAATGGCTTGGAAAAAGGGCCAATGAAAGGATACCATTATGGAAACAATGAACACTATTGTGCCGTCGTGTACTTGTCAGGATGCGATGATTCAGGAATCTGTACAGCAGGCTGCCCGGACCCAACTGGCCGCTGTGACCAGCAGCCGTTCAATCGATCTGGATCTGGTGACGGAAGAGGGGGACAAGGTGACCCTCTCCATAGATGCAAAAGCCTTTGCACTATACGCGGCTTATGGCGAAGTCCAAGTTGATGGAGACGGAATTTCCGCCCAATGGTCGGAGTTGAGCGCCGGTCAATACGAGCGTGACATGGCGTTGACTGTGGAAGGTGACTTGAATCGTCAGGAGCGCCGTGAGATCCGCAAGGTCATCAAGGCCATCAATCAAATGATGAACGATTTCGTTCAGGGTAAAATGGAGCCGATGCTGTCCAAAGCGGAAAAGTTGGGCGGCCTGGAGACCATCGACAGCCTGGAGCTGGAAATGTCATACGAGCGCCAGGTGGTTGTCGCCCAGCAGACGCAGTCCAGTGCGACATACAATCAGTTTGGTCAATCCGCATCGGGTCAGGTCGCCGAGACGGCAGCACCGGCAATGCCGCTGGCGGCGGAAGCCCGTTCGTTAGCTCGAAATATGGCCCGTGAGGTTGTTTCGACGCCTGCTTCAAGGGAACCCATTTTAAGGATGACGGACCACCTGTTTAGATCCCACCGGCGTCGCGCACGCCGTTTGGGCCCCATGGGTGCCGGGATCATGGATCATGTCCGTGATCTTTTCAGGGCGGCTGTGGGTGAAACCAAAACATCCGCCCATAAGAGTAGCACCCTAACGGTTGCTGCCGATAACATGGAGGAATAAAGCGGTTTATCGTTTCAACCTCAACCTGTCATTCCGCCGGATCATCCCCGGAAGCGCCCCTGACCGTGTCAGCGATGGCCTGATAGATGGTCTTGAAGGTTTCGGCAAAAGCTGCCGGTGAGAGCCTGCCGACTTCAATGAACTTAACGGCGATCTCCTTGCTGGCCCTGAGAATGTGTTCTTCCATTGCACCCTGCTTCATTGCGAACCTCTTTTTTATTAATAATAATATTGGATTGTTAGCAATTGATTGAGCTGTAGTCAAGCCCGTGCCGGCGCGATGCCGACGTTTTTTCCCCAGAGTTGCTCACATGATCCTTCAATTGACACCCCTCCGGAAATCCTTTATTAACAAAAGGTTTTAAATTTGGAGGTCGGCGGGTCGAATTCGGCTTTTCCCGGCCTGTGGCAATGCAATATCAAATCAACGACCGGGCACCATTGGCTGCGCACTGACGATCAGGGTGAAGGACACATGCTCAGAAAATATTCTATTTTATTGACCGCACTTGCTTTCTTTTCGATATCGGTGTCCGGTTGTGGCGGATCGAAAACGCTTTCCGAGGAACTGCCGCTTGCCATTTCCGCTATTGCGCCGGCAAAGGGCCTTTCAAAAAAGATCGGTATCGTATTGGGCCCTTCGTTTCAGAGCGCCATCGGGCGGGAGGTGGGGGATCTTTTTTTGAAAACGCTCATTGATTCCCTGCACGATGAGGACCGCAGCCTGGAACTGGTGACCGCTGTAGATGGAAAATTGCCCCCGTTCCTTTCTGAACTGGCGACCAATCCATTGTTGCGGGCCAATGCCGTTGATTTGGCAATGAAAGGGCGCAAAGCCGGTTATCAGGGCCTGATGATGTTGGCGGTCAGCGACATTCGGGTATTCTCCAGAAAAACCGGTATCTTTTGGTTCCGCAAATTGCGTTACTTTATTTCACTGACGGTTACGCTCGACTTATACGATCCTTTTACGGCCGGCAAAATCGTTGGTGCGCTGAAAGAGATCACCCTGAAGATCAGTGAACAGGATTATGACGCATTTCAGAATGATGAAGCTGCGAATATCGAAAAAGTGAACGATGTGGTGGTGGATCTGTCCGAGGATTGGGCCGATCTTGTAACCGAGACCCTTGAGGATCAGCCATGGCAAAGTGCCATCATTGAAATTCGCGCTGATCGTTTCATACTGCCGGCTGGCTTACGCTCGGGGCTGCACCGGGATGATCGCCTGGCCGTATTTGAGGGTCGGCGTGTACTGGATGGTCAGCAGGGTGAACGGTTTTTTGTTCCGGGCAGGCACATCGCGGATATTCACATTACGGATATCGATGATCAGGAGGCCGAGGCCGCTGGCCAGGGTGCAGATTCCGTTCAAGTGGGTGATATTGTGGTGCCTGTCAGGTAATCATCTTGCCGGTCACTGTGCTTCCCAGCAGTGCCTGAAACCTCGAACGGATCTGCATCGGCGGCACGGAATGGTTTATCCCTGCCATAGCCCTGCCCGCACTTGCTTAAGAGCAGCGGCCGGGATTTGATGCATCAGTTCAGTTTTATCCGGTACACTTGCAGTGGCGCATCCACGCCCTTAACCTTGGTGGGGGACAGTATTTCAGCCGTCACCCGGTCCTGTAAACCCTCATAGGTCGACCGATTCACGAGGATTTCGCCGCCCATGGCCAGAGCCTGCAGCCGCGCGGCGATATTGACGGGCATTCCCAATGAAGTAAATTCTTTTTTGCGCAATGAACCCATAATGCCGGAAAAGACCTTGCCGCTGGCAATGCCGATGCCGGTTTGCAGGCGCAGATGGGGGTGGTCCTTGAGCGTCTCATCGATCTGGCGGGCTTTCTGCTGCATTTTCATTGCGCAGCGCACGGCCCGCAGGGCATCGTCGTGGCCTTTGAGCGGGCTTCCGAACACCACCATCATGCTGTCGCCGATGTGCTTGTCCATCGTTCCGCTGTGTTCGTAGACGATTTCTCCCATGGGTGTGAAGTATTGATTGTTGAGAAAGTCAACCAGCGCTTCCGGAGTGATGTACTGGGCCATCCGGGTGAAATTGCGGATGTCGGAAAAAAGAACCGTGACATTGTGAAACCGTGGTTTGAGGGCGGTCGGGGATTTGGTGATTTCGGCGTAGATTTGTTCGGACACAAATTGCTTTAGGTATTTGCGGACCCAGATATCATGGATTTTGGCCCGCAACTCAACATTGTCAAACGGTTTGGTCAAAAAGCCGTCGATGCCTGAGTTGGTGGCGCTGATCGCTGCCTCCATCGTGGCATAGCCTGTAAGAAGGATGCGCGTAATGTTCGGGTTGATGGCCCCGATGGTGCCCAGGGTTTCCAATCCGTCAAGCCCCGGCATTCGATAATCGGAAATCACCGTGGTGATTTCATTTCGTCGGGCATCCACAAGGCCGATGCCTTCACGGCCATTGTCGGCAGTAAACGTGGCATACGGTTCGTTTTTAAAAGCGCGTTTCAAAGAGCGCCGAACCCCTTCTTCATCGTCGATAAAGAGCAGGCCATTCATTTTTTCCTCCTTTTGATTTCAGCAATTCAGATGTTCACGTCGATCCGGATCGATTTTATCCAGAACGGACGGGCGTGCGCAGCCATGGTGCATTTTTTCATTTCAAGACCGTCAGTTTCGTTTTGCTTCGGCGGCTAGGCCAACTTGGCAGGAAAGGATGGATCTGTGCTTTTTGTCACCGGCGGTGGCATTTGGAACCCGGCGCATGGTGATTGTTGTATCCTTTAGCATGGCGGGAGGCAAGAATCAATTGCCCGCGAGCGGTTTTGGGACGATCCGGTTCAGCGCGTTTCCAGATCCAATGTCGCGCCATAGGCGTCAATGAGTTCCCGGGCCTGGCGCCGGGAAGCGATGTGCCGGATGGAATGCCGGAAGTGGCTGGCACCGGGCAGCCCTTTGACAAACCAGCCCAGTTTGCTGCGCATCATAAAACAGGCGCGTTTTTCCCCCAGATACGTTGCGGCAGCGTCCACGTATCGGTTGATCAACCGGATCCGGTCACGGGGGGCTATTTTCCTGGCGGCCCGGCCGGAGAGCAAGTCGATAATCTGGGAAAAAATAAACGGGTTGCCAAATGCTGCCCGTCCCACCATGACCGCATCGCAATGGGTTTGCGCCAACGAAACCCAAACGGAATACTCCCTAACACGTTAAAACTATTGATTCGTCGCCGAATGGCTGGCGCATGTTCATTTATTATAGTTGACAAACACGATTTTGTTTTTGTAAATTACACTATACGCAATTAAATTCCGCATCGTGAAATATAGGATTGGGGTCTCTATTCATATTCCCTAATCATTATGTAACCGCCCGGTTATCGTGGGCAACGCCCGTGAAACCTCCGGAGCCAACGCAAGTCTTCGGGTGAAAGGAAGAAAATCTTCATGCCGGAACAACCGCCTATCATCATAAAACGGGTTATCCTTTGGATTTCGGTTTTGATGGCCGCCTATCATCTGTATTATGCCACCATCGGTTTTTTGACGGAAATGAGCTGGCGCGCGGGGCATCTGATATTCGCCGGGGTGCTGATCGTATTGAGCCGACCGTTGCAAAGGGGCCGAAAGGGGATGCTCCTTGACGGCTTGTTGATCTTGATGACGGTGATCAGCGGGTTTTACATTATTATAGAATATCCCAACATGAGCATGCGGATGGGCGCCCCGCTGGTCCGTGATATCGTAATGGGAACCATCAGCACTTTGATGGTACTGGAGATCACCCGCAGGACCATGGGCCTGCCCCTGGTCTTGATAGCGCTGGCATTCCTGTTCTATTGCTTTCTGGGGGGATATATACCCGGCATCTTCGGTCATCGAGGCTTTGATTACGACCGGATCATTACCCAGACTTACATGACCCTGGAGGGAATCCATGGGTTGCCGTTAGGGGTGATGGTCAAATACGTTTACTTCTTCGTATTGTTTGCCGGATTTCTTGAGGCCACCGGTGGAGGCAAGTGGTTCATTGATTTCGCCTTTGCCTTGACTGGGCGTACTCGCAGCGGCCCGGCCCAGACCGCCGTGTTTTCCAGCGGGCTGATGGGCTCGATTTCCGGCAGTGCCGTAGCCAACACGGTGGCCACCGGATCTTTTACCATCCCGCTGATGAAAAAGGTGGGGTATTCGCCCACGGTAGCCGGTGCCATCGAAGCTGCAGCATCCACTGGTGGCCAGATCGTTCCGCCTATTATGGGGGCTGCGGCTTTCATCATGGCTGAATGGACCGGCATCTCATACCGAAAGATTATCCTTGTCTCCATCGTTCCAGCGATTTTGTACTTTTTGAGCGTTTCCTTTTTTGTCCATATCCGTGCACTGAAAAGTCAAATTCAGCGCGTTCCTGCCAGTGAACTGCCCGCCATCGGGGAGCAATTGGTACGAGGCGCCCATTACATGCTTGCCATTTTTTTGCTGATCATGCTGCTCGCCTTCGGTTTCAGTCCCACCTACTCCGTGTGCGTGGGAATTCTGGCTCTGGTGGTGGTAAGCTTCTTTCGCAAGGAATCGCGCATGACCTGGCCGGTATTCCTGAATGCCCTGGAGGGCGCTGCGCTCAAGGCGATTCCGGTGTCGGCGGCTTGCGCGGCGGCAGGTATCGTAGTGGGTACCGTCGGCTTGACCGGCCTCGGACTCAAATTTTCGGCCATGGTCATCTCCGTGGCGGGGGGGTATAAATTCTTGGCAATCCTGCTGGTTTTGCTCGCTTCCTTGTTTCTTGGCATGGGTCTCCCGGTGACGGCGGCTTACGTCGTTCTGGCCGTTCTGGCTGTTCCGGGTTTAATGGAACTCGGGATCAGTGCCATGTCCGCCCACCTTATCGTCATGTGGTACAGCCAGGATTCGAACGTCACACCGCCGGTCTGCCTGGCGGCCTATGCCGCGGCTGGCATTTCCGGAGCGGATCCGATGAAAACCGGCCTTAGCAGTTGGGCTCTGGCTAAGGGGCTCTACTTAATTCCGCTGCTTTTCGTTTACAGCGATATCCTTTCCGGGGGGCTGCTTGATGTGCTGGCTGCAGGCGCGCGGGGTGTCGTTGGGCTGATGGGGTTAACTTTTGCCCTGGAAGGATTTATCGCGCGGCCCTTGGGGATACTGTCCCGGATCCTGTTCGTTTGCGCCACCGCTTTCTGTTTCTGCCCTTTTTCTTATTTGAACCTGACAGGTATCGCAATGGCTTTGACCCTTGTTGGATACCACTTCCTATTACCAAAAGTTCGCGCGCAGGCAGTGGCGCGATGAATCGTTTCGCCGATGGGGAGAGTGACACGCGACACTATAACAAAATTGGCTGTGGAGGGAGGTGAGACCATAATCGAACGCTTCGTATCAATGCATATCCAACGATCGAATTAAACAGAGGAGGGCGCGATGAAGAAGCAATGGATAATACTGCTAATAGTGGCTATGGCGACATTGGGAATGCTGCCGCCTGAACAGGGTCAATGTGCCGAAAAATTCAAACTGACCATCGCCACCGGCGGTACCGGTGGCACTTACTATCCTGCCGGCGGCGGTGTTGGCGAACTGTTGCGCAGCAAATTGGACATGGTCGATGCGGCCACCGCCGAGGTGACCGCAGGCTCAGTTGAAAATGCGCAGCTGGTTAACCGTGGCAAGGCGGACATGGGGCTGATTTGTTGGATCGGCGTGGTCGGCGCAGGTCTGGAAGGCAAGCTGCCCAACGTTCGTTCTATGTTTTTTATCCATGGCAGCACTGTCCACTGGGCTGTGGGTGCGGACAGCGGTATTAACTCTTTTGCCGACATGAAGGGCAAGAAAGTTGCCCTGGATGCGCCGGGAAGTGCGGGATTGGTCTGTTCCGAACTCGTATTGAAACTGTTCGGTGTTGACCCGGACAAGGATATGAAGGCCCAGCGAATTACACAAGGCCAAGGCTCCGACGCCTTCAAGGACGGTCGTATCGACGTCGTCTTCGGTGATGTAGGTTGGCCCAATTCTACCTTCATGGAGCTGACAACCATTCGCAAGGTTAAGATTCTGAGCTTCCCGGACGATGTCCTGGCCAAAATCCAGGCCAAATATCCCTCTTTGCCGCCAGAAACGATTCCCGCCGGCACCTATAAGGACCAGGGTGAGATCCACACCTTCACCGAAGCCGGACCCTGGGTTTGCAGCGCCGATCTGCCGGAAGAGCTGATCTATCAGATAATGAAAACCATCCACGAAAACCAGCCATGGCTGACTGAAAATGTCCACAAGGCCATCGGCCGCTGGAAGTTCGATCCGGGGGTAAAGGTGTTGGCTCCCCTGCATCCGGGTGCCGCCAAATATTACAAAGAACTCGGACTTATGTAAGTTTCACCGGCCCCCCGGTCATCCACCGGGGGTCCTGTTGCAGTGGCATTGAAAATGCTGCTTCATGTGAAGTCAAATTTTCCGGATTGTCCCGGGAGAGTGACGGTCTTAGGCAATAGCTTGTTAAAGCGATTAGCGCAGAACCTCGGGAACTAGCCGATACATACGGAGATAGCGCATGGAAAAATTAGGATTTATCGGTCTGGGGCAGATGGGCCGGTGGATGGCCGCCAACCTGCTTCAGGCTGGGTTCACGCTCATCGTTTGCGACATCGACGTTCAGTCCGTGAAACCCCTTACGGATCTGGGCGCGGAAAGCGCGCCCACGCCTGCCGAACTGAGCGCTAAGGTGGACAAGATCTTTCTCAGCCTCCCGCACAAGGGGGTGGTCCAGGAGGTGGTTTGCGGAGCCGACGGTATCGTCCAGGGGGCGCGACCAAACTTGCTCGTAGTGGACTGCGGCACGACGGACTATTTGTGGACTATCGATTTTGCCAAAAAGCTGTCCACACAAGGGATCGACTTTGTCGATGCGCCGGTGACGGGTATGGAACAGCGTGCAAGGGACGCGACGTTGACGATCATGTTCGGAGGACCACAGCAAATCCTGGAAAAGATCCGCACGGCCTTGAACGCCATGGGAAACCGGATCGTCCACATGGGTGACGTGGGCAGTGGGCAGTTGGCCAAGCTTGTCAACCAGCTGCTGTTCAACACCCATATGGCGGCTTTGGCTGAAGTGCTGCCCATGGCTGTCGCACTGGGGTTGGACGCGGAAAAGATTACCCAGGTCATCAACACCGGGTCAGGGCGCAGCTTTGCTTCGGAAACCTTTATTCCAAATATTCTGGAGGGTCGGTTCACCCACGGCTACAGCATGAAAAATGCATACAAAGACATGGCCGGTGCGTTGAATATTTCCGCCACACAAGAGATTCCCCTTCCCGTAGTCCAGGCTGCAACCGCTACGTATCAGAGGGCTCTCCGGTCGGGCTATGGCGATGAGGATAAGGGGGCCATGATCAAATTGTTCGAGGGCCTGTTGGGCGTTGTGTTCCGCAAGCCGCAATTCAAATAGCGAATCAGCATTCGAGGAAGACCTATGGAGAAATTGGTTATTACGGTCGCGCTGACTGGAAATGTTCCAACCAAAAAGATGAATCCCAACCTTCCCGTAACGCCGGCCGAGATCGCTGCCGACGTCATGGCATGTGAGGATGCCGGTGCATGCCTGTTTCATGTACATGCCCGCGACCAGGAGCAAAAGCCGACTTTGGACTTGACCGTCTATAAGCAGATCGTCGCTGCTATCAAGCAGAAGGCGCCAAATGTGATTATTCAGCTTTCCACGGGCGCCCGGGCAGGGACAGAACCGAATGCGCGCGTCAATCCTGTGCGGCTGCTTCCCGAAATGGCCAGCTTCACTACCGGCTCCAACAATCTGCCCGGCATCGTTTACGCCAACGCGCCGGAATTTATCGAGTATCTGGCCACCGTGTTCCGGGATACGGGCGTTAAACCTGAAATCGAAGTGTTTGAAGCCGGCATGATCAACAACGCGCGATTTCTGCATAAAAAGGGTTTCATTGACGCTCCAATGCATTTCGATTTTGTACTGGGTGCACCGGGTGCCATGCCAGCCAGCGTAAGAAACCTCGTTTTTTTGTCAGAAAGCATCCCTTCGGGTTCCACCTGGACAGTGGCCGGAATCGGTAAAGCCGAAATACCCATGGCCGCTGCGGCCATCGTGATGGGTGGACATGTACGGGTCGGGCTGGAAGATAACCTTCGCATGCCGGACGGATCCCCGGCCACGAACCCAACGCTGGTGGAAAAAGTGGTTGCCATTGCCCGCGAAGTGGGTCGCGATATCGCCAGCCCTGCTGAAGCGAGGCGGATCTTGTCCCTGGATCCGGGACGAAAAGATAGCATCCTGCCCATGATCTAATTGACTGCCAGCGATCCTTATTTTAACCTGTTTTGAAAAATAGACCGGCTTTTGCGAATAACCACGGATTCGAAAACATGAACAGTGACTCGAAAGGCAGAAACCACATACGCGCCCTTGAAAAGGGGCTGGAACTGCTCATTCTTCTGAGCCGACACGATACAGAGCTTAGCCTGGAGCGGCTTTCCAAAGAAGCGGGGTTCTCCAAGACGACCTGCTTCCGGCTCCTTCAGACCATGCGGCGGCTTAATTTCGTGACTCAGTCCGCCGAGACTAAGGGCTACCAGCTTGGACCGCGCAACATCTCCATCGGCACGGCCGCCCTGGATCGTCAGAGTGTCCGAACGATCGCCGTTCCGTACATGCGGCGTATCCGGGCGCAAACGAACGAGACAGTCAACCTGACGATCCTCGACGGTGCCGAAGTCGTTTTCGTTGAGCGGATTGAGGCAAATTTTATCGTCAATTCAAATCTCTATGTTGGCTCCAGGCTTCCAGTACACTGCTCAAGCATGGGCAAGGCTATCCTGGCCTACCTGCCGGAAAACAAGTTGGTTGAGGTCTTGGATAAACTTGTTTTTCAACCGCGTACGGCCAAAACGATTACTTCGCGTTCACGGTTCATTGAGGAACTGGCGGGTATTCGCACCACGGGCACGGCCATCAACAACGAAGAACTCGAAAAGGGGTTGTTTGCCATTGCCGGTCCCATCCGCGACCATAGCGGCGAGGCGATCGCCGCAATGAACATCTCCTTTCCGCTTGTGCGTCACCACATCCAGGACGCGCTTGCCGATTTCGTACCCATTATCAAAGAGACCTGCATTGAGATTTCCAGCCTTCTGGGGTTCAGGCCCTGACAGGATCATAAGGGGAAGCAAGTGAAGAAACAGTCAGATAAAAAAAAAGGCGCACTCTCCGGAATCCGGGTTATCGATCTGACGCGGGTGCTGGCCGGGCCGTTTTGCACTATGCTACTGGGGGATTTGGGGGCCGAAATCATCAAGATCGAGATGCCTGGCCAAGGCGATGACTCGAGGCGTTATCCGCCGTTTATCGGCGCCGAGAGTGCCTATTTTATGAATTTGAACCGAAACAAAAAGAGCGTTGTTTTAAACCTTAAAAATCTGAAGGCGAAAAAAGTTTTTATGGATCTTGTTGCCTGCGCGGACGTCGTTCTGGAAAATTTCAGGCCGGGCACGATGGAAAAAATGGGACTGGGCTACGACACCCTCAAGTCCTGCAACCCGAATATCGTGTATTCGTGCATTTCCGGGTTTGGGCACTTCGGGCCCTACAAGGACCTTCCCGGCTACGATATTGTCGGCCAGGCCATGGGTGGCATCATGAGCGTCACCGGCTGGCCTGACGGCCCGCCGACGCGGACGGGCACGGCGATCGCCGATGTCTTGGGCGGCCTGAGCGCCTGTATCGGTATTCTGACGAGCCTGCTGGCCATCAAAAACGGAAAGCCGGGGCAGAAAGTTGATATTTCCTTGGTCGACTCTGTGGTCTCGGCCATGGAAACCATCATTCAGATCTACCTGGTCGAACAGCGGGTACCTCAACGGACCGGTAACCGATATGAATTTATCTACCCCTATGACACCTTCAAGGCAAAAAACGGCTGGGTTGTCATTGCCGTTGGGAACAATAAATTGTGGGAAGTCTTCTGCCGGGCGATCGAGCGATCGGACCTGCTTGAGAAGGCCAACTACAAAGATAATTATGATCGTGTAAAAGCACACGAGGAGATAAAACGAATCGTCGAAGACTGGACATCAAATCGGGACGTCAAAGAGGTGGTTAATTTTTTAATGTTGAAACAGATACCCTGTGCGCCAATTTACACGGCCAAGGATGTCGTGGAAGATGAGCATATAGCCGTGGCAAGGCGAATGATCCGCGAAGTTGAACATCCCGTAGCGGGGAAAATGAAGGTTATCGGATCTCCCATAAATCTTTCTGAAACACCAACCGAAATTAATGCCCCCGCTCCACTTTTGGGCGAACACACGGATGCGGTTTTAAGTGGCCTTTTAAAATTGACCCGTTCCCAGATAGCCGACTTGAGAAAGGAAAAGGCTGTTTTCTGATTGTCGTGCTCAATAAATGAAATGGGCTGGACCACTGTGCCGTTTTTCAGGTGTTTCACGGAGCAGAAAAACATGTCCATCTGCAGGCCCCGATTCGTGAACTGGGGATTGTCCGGTCGTCTTTCCGGCCGGAGGGAAGCATTCAGAAATGCTCCGTCTGAACGTTCAGTTAGAACACATTGGAGCCTGCAAAACCGCAGATTGCATATATCTCACCATTTTCTCCTTCACAGCCATGGTTAAGATCTGTAAACGATATTCCACGACCTGCATTACATGACCCGGACAGTAACATACCGTGGGTGATAACCTATGAAATCTGCTCAATGCTTTCTCACTGTATAACTGGCAAAGGAGATGAAGATGAAAACTGTTTATCGAATGTATATTGACGGAGAATGGGTGAACAGCTCTTCAGGGGAAATGTTTAATAGTGAAAACCCCTATAATAGAGAAGCGTGGGCCGTGGTTCCAAAGGCTGATGAACAGGATGCAGAGAAAGCGATTTCTTCAGCCCGTGACGCTTTTAACAATCAATGGGGGCGGGTCAATGGCGCCCAGCGCGCCAAGCTGATGAATGAACTGGCGGATCTCATCGATGTCCACGCTCCTCACCTGGCTGAAATTGAAAGTACCGATAACGGGAAGGTTATTCGTGAAACGGAGGTCCAAATGCACTATGCTGCGCGGATTTTTCGATTTTTTGCTGGCTGCGCGGACAAATTGTATGGGAAAGTGATCCCTTTGGATAATCCTTCCATGTTTGATTATACGATCCGGGAACCATTGGGGGTTGTCCTGTTAATAACTGCGTGGAATTCGCCGATTACATTGTTAGCCAATAAATTTCCCCCTGCTGTTGCAGCGGGAAATACAGCCGTGGTGAAACCATCGAGCTATACTTCGGCTTCCACACTGGAGTTTGCGAAATTAGTTGAAGCGGCTGGATTCCCAAAAGGCGTTTTCAACGTTGTAACCGGTGGCGGAAGCGAAGTCGGTGACTGTCTAACCAAGTCTCCTGAAATCGACAAGATCAGTTTTACGGGCGGAACAAGTACCGGCCGGCATATCCTTCGAAACGCCAGTGACAATATAACCCGCGTGACGCTGGAACTTGGTGGAAAAAGCCCCAATATTATTTTCGCTGATGCCAATATGGACCGGGCAATAGTTGGCGCCATTGCAGGCATTTTTGCGGCCACCGGACAATCTTGCATCGCAGGTTCCAGGCTTTTGGTTGAGGACTCCGTATTTGAGCAAGTCGTGAACACAATTGTGGCGAGAGCCAAAAAAATCCGCCTGGGTAATCCTCTCGAAAAAGAAACGGAAATGGGGCCTGTTGCCAATCGAAAACAATTTGAAGAAATTCTGAATTATATTGATAAAGCCATAGCCGAAGGCGCCAAGGTGCTTACAGGCGGGGAAAGGGTGCAACACGGTGATTTATCCAAAGGCTATTTTATTGCGCCTACTGTGTTGGAGGCAACCAATGATATGATTATTGCTCAAACCGAGGTTTTTGGTCCCGTTCTGTCCGTGATTCGGTTTAAAAGTGAGGATGAAGCCATCCAAATTGCCAATGATACGCTATATGGCTTAGCTTCGGGAGTCTGGACAAGCGATCTGAATCGGGCCCATAGAATGGCGAGGGCGATTAAAGCCGGGGTGGTTTGGATAAACACATATCGCTCCTCTGCGGCCCAAGCGCCATTTGGCGGGTACAAACAAAGCGGGTATGGCCGGGAGCGTGGCGAAGAGGCCCTTCTCGACTATACACAAGTGAAAAACGTCATGATGGATCTGTCTTCTGACCTTCGGGATCCATTTTTAATTAAGGTTTGATTGAGTCGCGAATTGCGGTTAACCCCAAATTCAGGGATTCAGCAGATATTATGCCAGTCACTGAGTATCGACGGATGTTTTAATAAAGGGCTGCTGCCAAATCTTGATCCGCTGGAACCAATGGGTTGGCATTCGGACCAGTGAAAAACCGGAAACGACAAGGCGCCATGATAGAGAGGATGGTTGCATATCTTTAGCATGGGGGAGGCAAGAATCAATTGTCCGCGAGCGGTTTTAGGACGATCCGGTTCAGCGCGTTTCCAGATCCAATGTCGCGCCATAGGCGTCAATGAGTTCCCGGGCCTGGCGCCGGGAAGCGATGTGCCGGATGGAATGCCGGAAGTGGCTGGCACCGGGCAGCCCTTTGACAAACCAGCCCAGTTTGCTGCGCATCATAAAACAGGCGCGTTTTTCCCCCAGATACGTTGCGGCAGCGTCCACGTATCGGTTGATCAACCGGATCCGGTCACGGGGGGCTATTTTCCTGGCGGCCCGGCCGGAGAGCAAGTCGATAATCTGGGAAAAAATAAACGGGTTGCCAAATGCTGCCCGTCCCACCATGACCGCATCGCAATGGGTTTGTTCAAACATCCGCAGGGCGTCTTCGGCAGAGTTGATATCACCGTTTCCGATAACCGGAATGCTCAGTTCGCGTTTTATCCGGGCGATCAAGCGCCAGTCGGCCGTTCCACCGAAACCCTGTTTTGCCGTCCTGGGGTGGACGGTGACGGCATCTACCCCGCAGGTCTGGGCCAGATGTGCCAGCGCTATGGCCTGGCTGCCGTCCGCATCCCAGCCTGAGCGCATTTTAATGGTTAGCGGGATAGAAACAGCCGCCCGTACAGCCTTGAGCAGATCAGCGGCTTTTTCTGGCTCACGCATCAAAGCCGATCCGGAACCGCTTTTCAAAATTTTCGGCACCGAGCATCCGAAGTTGATATCCACGATATCCGCTCCGGCCGCCTCTACCCGCTGGGCGGCATCGGCTACTATGGCCCAGTCGCTGCCGAACAACTGGACCGACAGCGGCTTTTCTTCGGGGGCACTTTGCAGAAGTTGAATGGTTTTGGAAGATCCGAACACCAGTCCATTGGCGCTGATCATTTCCGAACAGACCAGGCCGCAGCCGGCTTCTTTGGCCATGAGCCGCAAGGGCAGATTGGAAATACCGGCCAGGGGGGCGAAAACCGTGGGCGGGTCAATTTGCAGCGTATTCAGTTTCATGAAACCAGTGTTCCGTCCGGACCGGCCGTTTCCGGCGAACTGCTGTCTATTGCTGGGTTGGCGTAACAAAACAGGCAGTTGTGATGGCAGGGATGAAGGCGGTAGCTGCCGATATCCCTGGATAGGCCGCACATACAGCCGGCTGCCCGACGCTGTCCGCTGTCCTGCGCTAGTGAAAGATCGGAACCGAAAAGGGCGGCCAACCGATGGCTGGAAATGCAAGCTGCGGCAGACACCTGTGCTTCCGCAGGCAAGGCTTCCAGCAGGTCTTTCTCGCAGCACAATTGCAAATGGATACCCTTTGGTTCAAGGCAATTGGCCAACTGGCCGATGATGGCGATTTTACGATCCAGGGACGGATCGATGAATTCCAGGTCACTGTGGCGCCGGCACCTGCGCCGGACTTTGCGGTAGTGGTCCACAAAACTGGTGATGCAGGTTTTAATGCCCGCCTCGGCGGCACGGCCGGCGATCTCATCGAAGTGGTCCAGATTGTCGCCCCGTTGTCCTGAAGCCGTTTGAAATAGGCAGATGGGGTCAAAACGCCAGTTGATGCACTTTGGTCCATGCATCCGGCTCAGCATTGCCAGTTGCTTCAGACGTTGCGCCAGTGGAGGGACATTGGGCTCGAGCTTTTTTTGCGGGGAATTGATGGTGAAATTGAAAAATAGCCCGAACCCCATATGCTGCAATTGTTTACCGTAACCGTTTTTTATAAAAGGTCCGAAGTCCTTGGACCAGAAGACGATGGAATGAACCTGGTCCGGCCTTGCAGGTACTCGGGAGATGCGGTTGTTGTAAGGGTTGACAACTTCGAAGTATTCTTTCTCAATCGATGCCATGAACCAGGGCATGTAAAATGCCGGGATATCGGTTCGGCGGGACGCAGATATTACGGCTCGGGGCATTTATTTTTTTTTGAGGCTTGCCAGGGAGATGACTTTGGCGTCATCTTTGACCGCTGTTTCGGGCCTGTCGTCCGGTTCATCATCTATTTCAGGGTCTGGAGGGCATTCTACTTTTTCAAGGCGCATCTCCTTGCCACCCATGGTAAATGGTTCGCCATCGATATAGATATCGCGAAGGATCCAGGTAACGACTTGAAGGGGAATTTGAAGCAATAACAGCTTCACATGGTACCAACCGCGTTTTATATCCGGCTCAAAGGACTCGATCCGGGCAAAAGTCAGCGGTTTGCCCTCATGGTAAACCAGTACGATATCGTTTTCGACTGCCATGGCAGCTCTCTCCAGGTTTGTGGCTTTTCACCTGCATGGATGATGGGGTATGATGGCATAATCCCGGTTTGTTGTAAAGCACCCCAACGGCCTCCCCTATAGTGGCAGACCATCTCCGGCTTCCCGGGCGGGGGATGGGGTGGGAAAAACATGAATACATATTCATACTCAAACAGGTTTAAATTTTAAAATCGCAAATTAAAATGCGGATTGTGTTTGGCCGGTCTACATTTTAAATAAATAGATAAATTTAAGTTGGTTAATAAAATTTACGGGGTTACCGGGAGTCTGTTATTTGTCCTTGACAAGCTATGACGGCCTCTGGTAAGTGAATGAATATTCATTCATGTGTTGGGTCCTTTACCGACCATTCGTCTAATTTATCTGGCCATTCGCGGGCAATGTGACTGAATGGCGATCCAAGCGTTTTTATTAGGAGGGAATATGATACGAAAAATCAGACAGGCGGCGGTCATCGGTTCCGGTGTCATGGGCGGCGGCATTGCCGCATTGCTGGCCAGCGCCGGGATAAAAACACTTTTGCTGGACATTGTACCGTTTGATTTGAAGGATGAAGAGAAAAACGACCCCAAAGCACGCAATCGCATGGTGCAAAATGGCTTGGATACGTTGCGCATGGCCAGTCCGGCGCTGCTCATGGCTGCAAAGGATGCCGATTTGATTACCATCGGCAATCTGGAAGATGATTTCGAACAGCTGTCCCAATGTGATTGGATCGTGGAAGTGGTCGTGGAAAATCTCAAGGTCAAACAAGATTTGTTCAAGCGCATTGAGGCGGTCCGCAAGTCCGATGCCATCGTGTCCAGCAATACATCCGGAATTCCGCTCAAAGCTATGAGCGAAGGACTTTCCGATGGGTTCAAGCAGCATTTTCTGGGGACCCATTTTTTCAACCCGGTGCGCTATATGAAACTGCTGGAACTCATTCCCGGCGAAGCAACCCTTCCTGAGGTGCTGGCCTTTATCGCCGATTTGGGAGAGCGTATCCTCGGCAAGGGTATCGTATGGGCCAAAGATACGCCCAACTTCGTGGGCAACCGTATCGGCGTTCAGGGAATGGCCCGGGCCATGCAGCTCATGGACCGGGAGGGATTGAGCATTGCCGAGGTGGATGCCCTTTTCGGGCCGGCCATGGGCCGCCCCAAGACAGCCATGTTCAAAACGGCTGATCTGGTGGGACTGGATGTGCTGGGCCATGTGGCCCAGAATACCTTTGACCTGGTGCCCGGCGACGAGGCGCGCGACCATTTCGTGCTGCCGGATTTTTACCATAAGATGGTTGAAAACAAACTGCTGGGCAAAAAGACCCAGGCGGGATTTTACAAGACCGACTTGACACCGGAATGGAAAAAAATCCGTAAGGTCATCGATCCCAAGACCATGGAATATGCAGAGCTTCAGAAACCGGATCTGCCGTGCCTGGCTGCTGCCAAGGCGGCCAAGACACTGCCGGAGAAAATGCAGGCCGTTGTTTTCGGTGAAGACAAAGGCGCCCGGTTTGCCTGGCAGGCGGTGGCCGATAACTTGATTTATGCGGCCAACCGGATTCCTGAAATTTCAGACACCATCGTCGAGATCGACAATGCCATGAAATGGGGCTTCAATTTCGAAATGGGCCCCTTTGAGACGTGGGATGCCCTGGGCGTTGCCCGCACTGTGGAGCGCATGGAAAAGGAGGGGCTGGACGTTCCTGCCGGTGTAAAGCAAATGTTGTCCGCCGGCCATGCATCCTTTTATAAACTGGAAGCCGGAAAGCGTTACTACTTTGATTTTTCAAGCGGCCGCTACGAGCAAATCAAGGTCAGCGAGACCATCGTTTCCCTGGCGGCACTGAAAGCCGCCGACAAGGTGGTGGAGACATGTGCGTCGGCGTCGCTGATCGACCTTGGCGACGGGGTCTACTGCTGTGAGTTCCATACCAAGATGAACGCCTTGAACGGCGAGATTATCGATTTCATGGGAAAAGCCCTGGATTACGTGGATGCCAACGGTGTCGGGCTGGTGATTGGAAACCAGGCCGGCGGCATGCCCGGGGCCTTTTCAGCCGGTGCCGACCTCAAATTTATACGCGGGCTGGTTGAGCAGGACAAACTGGATGAGGTGGCGGCGTTTCTGGCCAAAGCCCAGGCCGGCATACAAAAAGCCCGCTATTCCAGTTTTCCGGTAGTGGCTGCACCCTATGGCCTGACTTTGGGCGGCGGCTGCGAGGTTTGTCTCGGCGTCGACCGCATCGTAGCCCATGCAGAACTCTACATGGGACTGGTGGAAATCGGCGTCGGTCTTCTGCCTGCCGGCGGCGGATGCATGAACTTGTGGAAAAAATTCATCCTTTCCCTGCCGGAAGCCGTCACCGATGCCGACCGCGCCAAATTTTTCATTCCTGCATTCATGAACATTGCCATGGCAAAGGTTTCCATGTCTGCTGCCGAAGCCAGGGCCAACGGCTTCCTGGGCCCCAAAGACCGCATCGTGTTCAACCGGGACTACTTGATCGGCGAGGCAAAAAGGGAAGTGCTCAACATGGTCCGTGAAGGCTATGCGCCGCCGGTCAAACGCCCCATCCCGGTTTTTGGTCAGGCGGCCCAGGGGATGATCAACGCCGAGCTGTTCAATATGTCCAGTGCAAAATTTGTCACCGAGCACGATGCCTTCCTGGCTCAGCGGATTGCCAAAGTGCTCAGTGGTGGGGACACGCGTTCCAATTCACTGCTGGACGAAGAGGTTATACTGACCTTGGAGCGCGAGGCCTTTATCGATTTTCTTAAGGAAGAAAAGACACTTGCCCGTATCGACAACATGCTCAACACGGGCAAACCGTTGCGCAATTAAAGTCGATGAAGCTTTTATGGCGTTTGGCGATAGCAATTGCGTCAACTTTGGAAAACGGAGGAAATCATGAGAGAAGCCTATATCGTTAGTTCTGTCCGGACTCCCGGCTGCAAGCGTGCCAAGGGGGCGTTTAAAGATACTTTGCCCGAAGATCTGCTGACCTTTATCATGGGAGCGGCTGTCGAGCGGACCCCCAACCTGGAGAAAAAAGATGTCGAAGACATCATGGCCGGTTGCGCTTTTCCCGAAGCCGAGCAGGGCCTCAATATCGGCCGTATTGCCGGAGTCATCGGCGGCTTTCCCAATGCGACGTCCGGTGCGACGGTCAACCGGTTTTGTTCTTCGGGGCTTGAGGCTATCGCTTTGAGTTCGTTGCGGGTCATGGCAGGCTGGTCCGACGTCACTATCGGGTGCGGTGTGGAGTCTATGAGCTATGTACCCATGGGCGGCAATATCCCTCGTCCCCACCCCGAGTATTCTCGAAAACACGCCGATCTCTATGCCTCCATGGGCATTACGGCGGAAAATGTGGCCAACCGCTATGGTGTTTCCCGGCAGGATCAGGACGTCTTTGCGGCGCTGAGCCAGAACAAGGCGGCCGAGGCCCAGGCGCAAAAGCGCTTTGTGGAAATCGTACCCACGCCGGCCAGCCGTTATGTGGTCCGGGCCGACGGAACCTTCCAACGAGAAACCTTTATTCAGGATTTCGACGATGGCGTCCGCGCCGGAACAACGGCAGAAAAACTGGCGGGGTTGCGGCCGGTATTTGCCGTCAATGGATCGGTGACAGCCGGCAATTCCTCCCAGACCACCGACGGTGCCGCGGCAACGGTCATTATGAGCAAGGAAAAAGCCGACGCTCTGGGGATCAAGCCCATTGCCAAATTCAAACTTTACACCACGGTTGGCTGCCGCGCCGATGAGATGGGCGTCGGGCCGCGTTACGCCATACCTGCTTTGCTGCAAAAAGCGGGTATGAGCGTTGACGACATCGGCCTGTGGGAGATCAATGAAGCCTTTGCCTCCCAGGCGCTGTATTGCATTCGCGAGCTGGGCCTGGAAAAGTATATGGACCGAATCAACATCAACGGCGGCGCCATTGCTTTGGGCCATCCCCTGGGATGCACCGGCGCCAAGCTTTGCGCGACCCTGCTGGCCAACATGAAGGCCAAAGGCGTCCAGTATGGTGTGGAGAGCATGTGTATCGGCGGTGGTATGGGTGCAGCCGCTTTGTTCGAGCTTTGCGACTGAGCAGGATAATAAACGCGCATCAAGTTTCACGACACGGGCGTTGCGATTCGAACGGATTCAGAAACCGGGGGGTGGACGAATCGGATCCATGAATCGCGCGTCCCGGTCGTGTTATTTGGTGATTGACCCCGTCCCAAGTTATTCTTTTTTTACAGCAACGACCACCGATATCCATTCATCGGGACCGATATCCGCCACCTGAGGGTGGGATTGCGAAAGTGCAGCGGCAATGGGAGCCCAGATTTTTCCCTGCAGCCATACGCCTTGGGCAAGGATCTGAGGCCCGATCTCTCTGGCCACCATGTTAAACAGCTTTAGCCGGACGGTTCCCATTTGTCCGGCAGCGGCATTTCCCGCCGACGGTGCCTGGGAGATCGCTGCGCGCATGGGGGACAAGGCACCGCCCTTGCGCAATATCGCTCCCGCAAGACCGGGCATGGCGGCTGACAGGGCAATAATATCCCCGTCCGCCAGAACCAGGGTGTCCACCTGGTCCACGGCGTGGCCGTTGACCAGGATGGTTTGAATACGCTGTTCAAGGTATGCCGGAGGCATTTTCAGCTGGTCGCAGAGCATTTCTTTCAGACTGATGCCGATCCTGACCGGGATGCCGACGCCCATACCCAGAATCGGGGTGAATATCTCCATGGGAATGCGTGAAAAGGCCAAGTGTGCCGTTTTTATGGCGTGCATCAGATGAAAAGGGGCGCTGGATCAAATACCAGCGCCCCCTCCTTTATTAAATGGTGAAAATCAATTTCAGAAGTTAAATACCTGGTCCAGATCATCGTCGCTGACATCAAAGACGATATTGTGCGGTGCCAGCTTTTCGCTCTTGAAGTAATCGGGCAGTCGATCGTCTTTTTTCGAGAAGCCGGCCTTTTCGTTAAATGCACGCTCGTTTTGAAGGATGGTCTTGCCCAGGTTCGTGACATCGTCTCCTGTCAGGGGTTGGCCGCTGAAGCCGCTGATGACATCCAGCAACGCCTGAAAGGTATCGGGCTGGTCCAGAATGGCAAAGGCGATGAACAGGCACATGCCCGTGGCGTCTATGGCCGCAGTGGCGATTTGCAGGTTTCGGGAGAGTTCGACCTGGCCTTCAGGTTTGAGCGGGTCCACTGTGCCGCCCACCCCCAGGATGTTGGCGGTGACCGCATAGCCGGCGGTGTGGTCGGCGCCCATGGTGCTGGTGGCGTAGGTAACGCCCATGCCCTGCACGGTGCGTGGATCATAGGCCGGCATGGCTTGGTTTTTCACCACCGGCACGCGCTCGATGCCGAAAACTTTTCCGGCCACCGCCGCCCCGTTGCCCAGAATGCGGCCCAACGGGGTGCCCTGTCCCACTTCTTCAAGTAACTTGATGGCGCCATCGGCGTCACCAAATTGGGCCAGCCCCGCTTCCATGGCCACGCCGATGGTAGCGCCCATTTCAATGGTGTCCAAACCGAAATCGTCATCCATACGGTCCATTTGGGCAATGGCGTCGATATCATCAATGCCGCAGTTGCCGCCGTGGGACCAGACCGTCTCGTATTCGGGCTGCTTGGTGACATATTTGCCGTTTTTATCATAAAAAGTTCCCGAGCAGCGGATCACGCAGCCGCGGTGACACCCGTGAGTAGCCGCCCCTTTGCCGCCGCGGGCATTTTCCAGTTCAGCCTGGGTTTCTCCGCTGATCTTGGAAGCCCCCTCAAACTGGCCTGTGGAAAAATTGTGGGTGGGGTAGCCGCCCGCCTCATTGATCACGTTGGTGAGCACATTGGTGCCGTAAGCCGGCAAGCCCTCGCCGGTGACCGGGTGCTTGCGCAGTCCGGCCACAAATGCTTTGTTGGCAGCCTTGAATTTTTCCGGGTCCGCCGGCTGGCGCACGCTTGTTCCGGAATCGTCGATAACGATGACTTTTACCCCCTTGGCGCCCATAACCGCACCTACGCCGCCCCGGCCGGCATGTCGCGTCGGTCGCAATTCCATATCAGTGCAGGCCACCGATGCCGCCGCCATTTTCATTTCCCCGGCCTGTCCGATGGAGACGCAGGAGATTTGGTCGCCATACACCGATTTCATTTTGTCCACCAGGTCGTAATTGCCCAGCATTTTTAGGCTGTTGTCCGGTGCGATGGTCGCTCCGTCCTTGTTGATGACCACCTTGTATAAGACGTCGTCAGCGGGTTTGCCCTCGAGAATGACTGCGGCGTAGCCCAGGCGGGCCAACATTTGCGACGGCTGGCCGCCGGAATTGGCTTCTTTGATACCGCCGGTCAGCGGGCTTTTGCATCCCACGGAGATACGGCCTGACATGGCGGCGGCCGAGCCGCTCAGCATCCCCGGTGAGATGACAAGTTTGTTTTCTGCGCTCAACGGATGGCATGTCGGAGGCACTTCCTTGGCGACTACGGCCGATGTCATGGCTCGGCCCCCCAATCCGGCGTATTCACCCAGCGGACTGGTTTGAATCACTGGCCCGTTCGGGCCGCTCATGTTGATGCGAAGAATTTTGTCCATACACCCCTCCCTCTGATTTAAAGGCCGGCAACCGCCTTATATTATTCCAACGGCGATAATGAACGTTGTTGGTGTGTGATACAATAAAAACTATTTGGATTCACTGTGCTTGTCAAGGAAAACTCTACCCAAAAATAACCAACACCGACACAGTCCATACAAAAGGCAGCCTGCTTTTGTGCGCGACTGCCTTTTGTACTGATTCCGATTTGTTACCTGTCTGTGCCTATCCGTTTTGGGCTTCAAAATGTTTCATGAAATCCACCAGGGCCTTTACACCGGCCATCGGTGTCGGGTTATAGATGGAGGCCCGGCAGCCGCCAACCGAACGGTGGCCTTTCAAACCGCCCAGATCGTGGTCGAGCGCCTGGGCGACAAATTTTTGCTCCAGCTCCTCGCTGGGCAGCCGGAAGGTGACATTCATCAGGGACCGGCTGTCGAGGTCGGCCGTTCCGTTGTAGAAATCACTGTTGTCTATGGTGCCATAGAGCAGGTCGGCCTTTTCCTGATTGCGAGCGGCCATCTGATCAAGTCCGCCGATGGTTTCCTCCAGCCACTTGAGTACCAGTTGCACGGTATAAATGGCGAAGCACGGCGGTGTATTGAACATGGAATTCTTTGCCGCGTGTGTTGTGTATTTGAGCATGGTGGGAATATTTTCAGGGACGCGTTCCAGGAAGTCGTCCCGCACCACCACCAGACATACACCGGCCGGCCCCATATTTTTTTGCGCCCCGGCATAAATGAGGCCGAATTTTTGGGCGTCCACAGGGCGTGATAAGATATCCGAGGACATGTCCGCGATAAGGGGAACACCGCCTGTATCGGGAAATTCGGCCCATTGTGTGCCTTTGATGGTGTTGTTGGAGGTGATGTGTGCGTACACCGCATCGGCGTTGAAGGGGATATTTTTGGGGATATAAGCAAAGTTGCGATCTTCCGAAGAGGCCACCACGGCGATTTGCTTGCCCTGGATCTGGGCCTCCTTAATGGCCTTTGTAGACCATGTTCCGGTGTTGACATAGTCGGCGTGCTGGCCATCGGCCAAAAAGTTCATCGGGATAAGGCAGAACTGCATGCTGGCACCGCCTTGCAAAAAGAGCACGCGGTACCGGTCGTCGAGTTTGAACAGACGCTTGACACGGGCCACCGCATCATTGATGACATCATCGAACCATTTGGAGCGATGGCTGACTTCGGTAATGGACATGCCTGAGCCGTCGAAATCGAGAAAATTGGCTTGAATTTCTTCCAGAACCGCCTGCGGCAGGGCGGCCGGGCCTGCGTTGAAATTAAAAATGCGCTTCGGCTTCATCTCTTTGCCTCCATAAGCAGATAAGGGATCGTGGTTGTGGGGGGATTATCAAAAAAGATATACCTACAGAATATTGGACACATGTCAATCATAATTGAATGAGACGATAGACAAAAAAAGGGCCTGTTCAAATTCAAAGCGGGTGTGGTGCACCTGTTTTCATCCACCTGCCGGTCATTGTGCAATCCGCTCCGCTTGCACAATAATTACGATTTCGAGCGGAGGAAGGTGTCTTTGCGTCGTGTCCCGGGTTCCGGTTCGGTGAATGCCGGGAGCGATAACCCGAAAAAAAGGAGGGGCTTTGTCAGCAATTCTAACTGAAGGTTCTTCAGCTTTTCTGGTCGGGGACTAAGGGCTTTTGAAAATTAATTTTTCGCGATGGCCATAGCCCTTTTTGTCAATAACCCAACGATTTCATTATATAAAATAAAACTAGACTTTACCCCTATATATTGATATTAATAACAGCAGGTTAACAATATGTAGGGGCAACTTGCATACCAAAAAACATCTAAGCTTCAGCGCACAGCGAAAAGCCATCTCCGCGCTTTTCCTCCAGATTAATGATCACCGGCAATCGGGCAAGGTCGGCTTCGAACTGCACGATTGCCTGATGAGCGCTTTGGCTATGATGTTTTTTCAAGACCCTTCACTGCTTTCTTTTCAGCGTCGCATGCAAGACAATATGCAATGCTGCAACTTAAAGGCCATGTTCGATGTAAGGGCCATCCCCAGTGACGCTGTAATGCGAAACACTTTAGATGCCGTCGATACCAAACTCATCGATCCGTGCTTTGCGATTTTGTTCCAGCACCTGCAGCGGGCAAGACAGCTGTTTGCCTATAAACTGGAAAGCGATCATTATCTTATCGCAATTGACGGCTCGCAGTATTTTTCTTCCGAAAAAATTAATTGTCCAAGTTGTCTGACCTATAAGGGCGCAAAAAGCAAACTGCGCTATTCACATCAGATCTTGCAAGCCGTCATGCTTCATCCGGACATGCGGCAGGTCATCCCGCTGGCCCCAGAACCCATCATCAATGCCGATGGCAACGTTAAAAATGATTGTGAACGCAATGCAGGCAAAAGGCTGGTCAGCAAAATCCGCGCGACCCACCCCAAGCTGAAAATCATGATCACCGGCGATGGCCTTTATTCGAATCAACCGTTTATTGATGCCTTAAAAGCATCGAACATGTCCTATATTCTTGTGGCAAAACCCACGGACCACAAAACCTTGTTCCAATGCATTGAACAACTTGAGCCCTTGCACGGCGTCGAACATATGGAACTGATCGATGACAAAGGCAGGCGGCACCATTACCGCTGGGTGAATCATGCGCTTTTGAACGACAGTCGCAATGCCGATCATGTGAATTTTTTTGAGTACTGGCTCATTGTGAATGAAAAGGCCACCTACCATAATAGTTGGGTAACCGATCAGCAGGTGAGCAAGCAAAATGTCGTTGAACTCGTCAAAGCCGGCCGTAGTCGCTGGAAAATTGAAAACGAAACATTTAATACCCTAAAAAACCAAGGTTATCACCTGGAGCATAACTTCGGCCACGGCAAGCAACACTTGTCGAACAACTTTTTTATCCTCAACGTGTTGGCCTTTTTCATCCATCAGATTCTGGAACTTTGCGATCCCGGCTACCAGTATTGCCGTTCAAAATTCAGCTCCCGCCAAGAGTATTGGAACAACTTGCGCGCGGCCATTCGTATCATGCTTTTTGCCGACTATGAGCATCTTTTACGCAATGTTGCTGATCCGCCAGAAATCCGAGCCCCATAGAACTTGGCCAAATACCTTCATCCAGCGATTAATTCCCTGATCTTCGGGAATCATGCATCGCATTGCCATTGCCCAAAATCAGCGCCCTTTTTATCCTGAATCAGTATCCTTGTATCCTACTCACCATTGCTCAAAGGCGTTGTACTTGATGAAAAACCACCTTCTTGGCTCCTAATCATGATAGGCTTTCTGATGTGCCCTGTTCAATTAGAACCGCTGGGGCTTTGTGCGTTGTGTTGACATCCATCCGGTTTCCACACTATTGAAAGAGGTTAATTCGGTTTTATACTGTCGGGGTGGTGAAATTGAACCCTGTATGCATAAACACTTCGCACCGGCGGCACCGCCGTGCGTCAGTCCGCTGAAGGAAACAACCACTATGAAAATTTACAACTTTCCGTCGGAAGCCGCCGAAAAACGGCTCCAGCGCATCGTGCAGCGCGGACTGGGCTATCGGCGTAAGGACCTTGTGGCCGTTCAGCGCATTATTGATGCGGTCAAAAAAGAGGGCGACGATGCAGTCATTCGATACAGCCGCCGGTTCGACGCGCCCAGCCTGGACATCGGCCAGCTTGCCGTGACCAAAGTAGAGATGGACGCCGCCGTACGCCAGGTGGACGCCCCGTTCAAACGCGCTTTGAACCGGGCGGCTTCCCAAATTGAAGCCTTTCATGTTCGCCAGCGGTCCAACTCATGGATTGATACGCCGCGGGCCGGTACCATTCTGGGGCAGATGGTTCATCCCGTGGATGCAGCCGGGGTTTACGTGCCGGGGGGAAGGGGCGGTGCAACGCCACTGGTTTCTTCCGTGCTGATGGGGGCCATACCGGCTAAAATTGCCGGTGTGCCCAAAGTGGTCATGGCAACGCCGCCAACCAAAGATGGATCGGTGAGCCCTTTCCTGCTGGCGGCGGCCCGCAAGGCCGGTGTCGATACCGTTTACAAGGTCGGCAGTGCCTGGGCGATTGCGGCCCTGGCCTTTGGAACGGACACTGTTGCCAAGGTCGACGTCATCGTCGGTCCGGGCAATATATATGTCACCCTGGCCAAAAAACTGGTGGCCGGCATGGTGCAAATTGATATGATCGCCGGTCCCAGCGAGATACTGGTAGTGGCGGACGACAGTGCGGAACCGGAGTACGTTGCAGCGGATATGCTTTCTCAGGCTGAACACGACCCGCTGGCTTCAGCCATGCTGATCACCGATTCCATGGACTTGGCCAAGGCGGTGAAACAAAGCGTGGCGGTTCAGCTGGAACAGTTGCCCAGAAAAGAGATTGCCCAAAAATCCATCACATCCTACTCCGCATTGTTTGTTGTGCCCCATATGGACGCCGCCATCGATCTGGCCAGCCGCATTGCCCCCGAGCATCTGGAATTGATTGTTCGAAATCCTTTTGATCGTATCAGTCAGATCCGCCATGCCGGTGCACTTTTTGTCGGGCCCCATACTCCGGAGCCTGTGGGTGATTATGTGGCCGGGCCCAACCATGTCCTGCCCACAGCCGGAACAGCCCGGTTTTCGTCGGCATTGTCCGTGGATCATTTTATCAAGAAAACAAGCCTGATCCATTACTCGGAAGCCGCGTTCCGCAGAGAGGCCAGCGATATCATTCGTCTGGCTCAAATCGAAGGATTAAGCGGACATGCCCGATCCGTGGCTGTTCGTCTTTCCGCCCAAAAAGCCGGGAAGGATTGTTAGCGGGCTGCGGTTTCAGATCTGCAGGTGCCGATGAGAACATTTTTGTTGGTTATTTTTTGCTTGTTTCATGTATGTACTCCTGTATCGGCCGGTTGCTTTTGACATCCGGAATGTTCCATCTTATGATAGATAATCTTTCGATATAGAAACAGAACTGTTTCTGTATGGATATACTTCGTTGCTTTCCTGCTCTAATCCCTTCTGTCCGGCAATGGAGACGTTTTAGGCCAAATCCGGCAATGTATCGGATTCAATCTGTCATTGAATCCCGATATCCTGCCGGCAGGTTCGGGCAATGCCTATTTGGCGGCCGGAAAAAGGAATTGAAAATCCATGAAGGTTTCTTCCACACCTGAAAATATTCTTATCGTGGATGATGACGAAAGTATCTGCACCTTGCTGCAAACCGGTATCCGAATGGCCGGGTATGAGTGCTACGTGGCACAATCGTCCAAAGTGGCCCTGGCCATACTGGACCAATGTCCCATAGACGTTGTGGTTGCCGATATCCGGATGCCGGAGATGACAGGAATCGAACTGACGCACATCGTCAAAGCGCATTACAAGGCCGATGTGATTCTGATGACCGGCTTTGTGGAGGATTTCAATTATGAAGATATCGTTGAGCAGGGGGCCAGCGATTTTATCCAAAAACCAGTGCGTATCCTGGAATTTGTCGCCCGATTGAAACGGGTGCTGTCAGAACGCTCCGCCAGAGCGGAATTGAATACCGCCCTGGATGATGTCAAATTGAATTTCGACAAGCTGCGTCGGGCCATGGACGGCATTGTTCAAGCAATATCCGTGGTGGTGGAGATGCGCGACCCATATACTGCCGGCCACCAGCAGCGGGTGGCGCAATTGTCCTGTGCCATCGCCCGTTCAATGGGGCTCAGTGAGGATGATGTCTATGCCCTGCATATGGCCAGTGTGATCCACGACCTTGGGAAAATAACGATTCCGGCGGAGATACTGAGCAAACCGGGACAGCTGTCGGCCCTTGAGTATGAACTGATCAAAAATCATGTCCAGGCAGGATACGACATCCTCCGGCAGGTCGACTTCCCCTGGCCCTTGGCGGTCATTGTCCTTCAGCATCACGAGCGCATGGACGGCAGTGGATACCCAAACGGCCTGAATGGGGATGAGATATTGCTTCCGGCGCGCATCCTGTCTGTTGCCGATGTTTTTGAAACCATTGCATCCCACCGGCCCTATCGACCCTCTCTGGGACTGCAGCGCGCTCTGGATGAAATCAGGGACAACCGCGGCACGCTTTACGACCGAGAGGTGGCGGATGTTTGCCTCGATTTGATCGAAAATCATCAGTTCCAGTTTTCCAGTTGATATGCCTGCCGTTGCCGCAGGGTATTCCCGGGGGGGCATTCCGGGCATCGCTAAGACGAACATGCGCGGTCTTTAGACGCGATTGCGGGATCTTTGCGAAAAAGTGAGTTCATGGTGACAGCGCATACGTGCCCGGTTACCCGGCGAATTCTAAAATGGACATTCCGTCAGCTTAATGGTATGAAATTCCATGATAATATGAATACCTGAACCGGTCTAACCATATACAGATTGGCCATTCATGCTTGGTTTCCTGCGAAATAGACGCCAACTTCCTCCGTTATCGCTTTTTTCACTGAAACAATACAAGTATTCCTATTCCCTGGACCGGCTGGTTCTGGGAGTCGATAATATTCGCTATGATGTTTATTTGAGCCCCACTTTTGTCAACGCCACGCGCAAAATCGCGGCCCGATTGGTGGCCCGCCATTGCGGTGTTGAAAAAAGAGAGCGCATGCCGAAACAGGATAGCTGGGTCAAAGAAGTCGACGGCTATAAGCAGCTTTACCGTGAAATTATGCGTGACGCGGTGAACAAGGCCAAAGGGCTCAGCGAGATTCAGGTTGAATACCTGGCGCAAACCGCCGTTTTGCGCATGCTGCTGGAAGAAATACGAACCCAATATGACCACCTCGTTGGTCGATTGAAGAATGCCGTAAGAAAGTCCGATCTGGCTGTGCATGACGATATTGCCGAGGCACCGAAGCTCAAAGGCAAACTTCAGGGGATTCTTCAGGAGCGCGATACCATTCTGCAGCAGGTCGGCAAAGAGATGTTCGGTTTTTTAGCCGAGGTTGAGGCCAAAGTCATCAAGCAGATGCATGAGGCCATTTTCGGTCCACGGCATTCCCTGTACATGGATCTGCTTGCAAACCCGGTATTGCATGCGGAATATCCCGATAGCGAGTTCCTGCTGATCACGGAATATGATGTTGTGCTGGGAAGGCGCATCGAAGATCCGGACAAGTACGAAACCCTTCTGTTTTTTGTCCGCCAGTTGTTAAATAATATCGATAGGCTGGGTTCGTCCTCCGAAAACCATTCGGTGGAAAAGCGGCTGGCCCTGACGGATCTGGAAGAAAACGATGACGTCTATGAGGGCAAAAAAGCATATAGCGATAAAATCGAGAGCTGGCTTTGTTACATCGGCAATGTGGACCGGCTTCTGAACTGGCAGCAGACCAGAGGGAAATACCAGGTTCTTAAAAAGAATAAGGCAAGCTCAAAAGAGCTGGATATCCTGCGCGGCAAAATAAAAGCTCAAAAGAAACTATTGAATTACTTTTACCGGCAATTTTGCCGAAATGGATTGATCCACCGAATAGCGGCATCTTATGAAATGCAGCCGGAGTATCAGGAGTACTGCCCGCCGCTGATCCCTCAACAAATTATTCAATACCTCACGGCCCCCAAGACCCGCAAGGTTATTCGCAATCGACTCAGACGGATGAAGAAAGTATACAATCGACAATTCTCACTGAGGCCTTTGTCGAGAAAAATAAAGTCCATGGAACAGATGACCACGGCCAAGCGCAAAGCCTACCTCATCCGTTTTCTGAACGCTTTCGCCCGCTATCACCGGGACAAAAGCAATGCGAATCTGATTCGTGAGGCCATGGAGCGGGTCAATCTGGCCGCCGAAGAAAAAGTGGTCACCCTTTCGCGTGAAAACAATACCCTGTATGAATTTCTCCTGCCTCATGAACGGGCGGCCGAAAAGGCGCCCATTATCAACCATGTGGTCATCAAAGCCGATGTCCGGGGATCGACGGATATCACCCACCAGATGAATGAACGGGGGCTGAACCCGGCTTCTTACTTCAGCCTCAATTTTTTCGACCCCATATCGGAGATTCTGGCGGAATATAATGCCAACAAGATTTTTATTGAAGGAGACGCCATTATCCTTTCCCTTTTTGAAAGAAAGGATACACCAAGCGGATGGTACGGCGTCGCCAGGGCCTGCGGGTTGGCCTTGAATATGTTGATCATCATTCAGCGCTACAATAAAAAAAGTCAAAAGTACCAGCTTCCCATATTGGAACTCGGCATTGGCATCAGCTTTATCGACAATGCACCGACTTTTCTTTTCGATGGTAACAACAGAATCATGATCTCTTCGGCCATTAACCAGGCTGACCGGCTTTCAAGTTGCAGTAAAACAGGGCGTAAATTGTTTTCCGGCAAGAGAGGCCCTTTCAATCTTTACGTTTTTCAAACCCTGTCCGATGAAGAAATCGCCGGCACTGTGGACGATCTCTTCATGCGTTATAATGTCAATGGGATCGAGTTAAGCCCTGCCGGCTTTGAAAAGCTGTCCAACGAAATCGATCTTAAAATGCTCGAGGGTGGCTTCAATGATCCATACAATCAGAAATCCAATCTTTATGTTGGAAGATTTCCGACGCTTAGCGGCCGGTACCAGCGGTTGATTATTCGGGAAGCCCAAATTCCGGTCGTGGATCCGTCCAGCCTCAAGCTCGCAGGGGTCACTTCACGAAAATACTATGAAGTGTGCACCCATCCGAAGCTATACGCCTGGGCAAAGCAGGGCCCGGGTACTTCCAATACTTCTCATTAGCGTTGGGGACCTGTAACCCAAATCAAGACATATCTTTTCACATCCTCCACTTAACGCTTGAAACCCCGGCTGGAAATTTATCATATGAAGGCAGTAAGCCTGATCTTAGGCTATTGGGCCGCAGAATTTTACCCCTCTACTGCGTCAGCTACCGCCCGTTCAGCACTGGCCAGTGCGCCTTCGAGATAACCGCCGCTTTGAAAGGCGGTTTCCGTGCCGGCAAAATGGATGGTGCCCCCCCAAATGGCGGTCTGACCTGCCGGAGGGTGATAGATGGGGTGCTCGATCATTGGCGGCTGGTCAAACGGCGTTGCGGTATATCTTTCATGGGCCCAATCCTGGTAGAACAACCGGATCGGCCGCGCCGCCGGTTTGCCAAAAAGGACCGCCAGTTGAGAAAGAATCGCCTCTCGAATGAATGGCTGCTGGTTGCGTTGCGCCGCCGGGATGCCGAGAAATCCGGTCAGTCCATAGGGGCCATGGTTGTTACCGGATCCATCGTGGATTTCGCCCAGCGGACCACGCTCACTGTAGGCCTGGCCCGAAAGACCCGCCAGTCGCCAGAAAGGTTCTTCGTACAGGGCGCAGAATTTTGCCTGTCCCGCCATCCAGGTCCCGATTTTAAGCATTGCCTGGGTCAACGTATGGGACAGCTCCGGTGTGAAGAGGATGCTGGCAGCCGCAAGGCGCGGCGGCAGGGCGAGGATGACTTTTTTTGTTCTGAACCTGGCCCATGGCACCTTTTCCAGTTCGCCGACACTGATCAAGGCACCATCGGCCTCTTTTTCAATTTGACAGACGGGGTGACTACACCGGATGGCACCTTCGGGAAGCGCTTTGCACAGCGCTGTGATCAGTGCCACCATGCCGCCGGAAAGGCGCCATGAAAGGGGTTCCATGGCATAGCCGCTGACGGTTCGGACGGCGCCATCGGAACTTTGAAAACGGCCCATGCCTGTTTCAAACTGGCGATAGCCCGTGAGGTGCAGGCTTCGAATCAGGTGAGCTATTTTGGGGTGGATCTCCGGCCAGTACCAGGAGGGGCCCAGGTCGGGGAAATATCCCCGGTGTTCCGGAGATAAAATTCTACCACCGATACGCTTACGGGCTTCGAGAACGGCAAATGACCGATTCTTGCGGGCCAGCAGGGAGGCGGCATAGATGCCGCTGAGGCCGCCGCCGATAATCAGGGTTTCAACGTTTTCCGTATGCATCATTGCATTCCGTAAAGCCCCTGGGGCATCATGGCCATGATGAGGACTTTGTGGTAGGTGCGAATTCGGTCTACATATTCTACGGCCTCGTTGCCCCGCGCGTAACCGTGAGCGACCGTTCGGTAGTATTTTTTTTTCTGCAGCAGCGGCAGCGTTGATCGAACCCCGTGCCATGCATCGGCCGGCTTGCCCAGTCGCAGAGCCAGAACCCGGGCATCCTGCAGGTGCCCAAAGCCGATGTTGTATGCCGCCAGGGCCATGAAGGTCCGGTCCGGCTCGGCAATATCGTCTCCAACCATTTTGTGCAGCTGGGCCAAGTAGCGGGTGCCGGCAAATATGGAATCTTTTGCCGCAAGCCGATTTTCCAGCCCCATGGACTTGGCCGTGTTCTGGGTGAGCATCATTATGCCGCGTACCCCGGTAAAGCTTTTGGCATTCGGGTCCCAGTGCGATTCCTGGTATGCCTGGGCTGCAACCAGCTGCCAGTCCATGTCATTTTCTGCAGCAGCCTTCATGAAGTGGATTTTGTACTTTGGCAGCCTTTGATAGATTCGGCGGCGGTAGCGTGCCAGATCGACATAATCGAATTCTTCGAGATGGCTGAAATAATAGTCCGTCAGGCCGGCGACGAGTTCCTGGCTTTCGGCCAGAGCGAACCATCGGATCAGCGCTTTATGCAGCTGACGGCTTTGGGGATGTATGGCCCAGGCCAGTTTCTTGGTTTCGCCCAAACTGAAATGAACCACCAGCTCCGGGTAAAAGCGCCTGTTCATGGTCAGCGTATGGGATTCAACCATGGTCAGCGGCAAAGATCGGTTCCAGACCAGTTGCAGAAGTTCTTCCGCGCTGTGGTCGGGCAGTATTTTCCAGCTCAGATCTTTGTATTTGTCCTTCAGACCGGCAAGGATCTCCAGCCGGTAGCTGCTGCCGGACATCCAGATGGTGGTGCCGGAAAGGTCTTCGATATTAGCCGGCATGATACCCCCCCTGCGGCCCACGATCTGCTGGGTGACGTCAAGATACCCCGGCCCCAGCGTCATGAGCCGTGCGGACTGTTTCCCAAAGGGAATTCCGGCGGCGATCATATCGGCTTGGCCGTCGCGAAGCGCCTGAATCATATCGGCTTCTTCTTCAATAATGAGGGGCCGCAGGCGCACCCCCAGATAATCGGCGAAAGCTTTGGCCAGATCATATTCAAACCCTGCCGGACCGTCGGGGCCCTCGAAGTAGCAGGCGGCATTGTTGCGGGTAATTAGAATCAATTCGCCCCGTGATTTGATAATGTCCAGGTCGTTTTTAAAGATCGGCCCGTCACAGCCTGCCAGGAGGGTCAACGCGGCCAGCAAAAGCCCGAAGAATATTATGGATAGTGGTCGGAATTGTGTCATTGCTTCAAATATTACATTATGCCAGTATGATACGCGCGTCGGCAACCAGGCATCCGCTGGATGAGCAGATGACGGGGTTGAGATCCACGGATTCAATCAGGCCTGCCATTTTCATCAGTAAATTGGAAAAGGCGACCATCAGATCAACCAACGATTCCATGTCGATGGCCGCCTCGCCACGGAAACCCTGCAGCAAGCGGCCTGCCGTGAGGCAGTTGACCATGGAAAGTACATCTTTTTCCTTGATGGGGGCCATTCGCAATGTTGTATCCTTGTATATTTCCACACCGGTTCCCCCCATTCCCAGCAGGATAACCGGGCCGAACTGGCGGTCCACCTTGCCGCCCACGATGAGTTCCATTCCCTGAACCATCTCTTCGACCAATACGCCGGCAAATGCTTTACGCCTGGAAAATCGCTGATAGGTCGATCTGAGTTGCCGGTCAGACGCAATCCCCACGGCAACGCCATTGGCCTCCGATTTGTGAATCACGTCGGGAGACACCAGCTTGGCCACCACGGGATAAGTTACGGCCGATGCAAATTCCAATGCCTCCTCGGCACTGTGTGCCCAGCGGAATCTGGGGACCCGGATCCCGGCGGCGGACAGGATTTCCTTGGCTTCCGGTTCCAGCACCCAGCCGTGGGACCTGGAACGGTGGATGGTTTCCCGTATGGCTTTTTTCAGCATGGCTGCCACCTGCGCAGGGCCTCCACCATCAGGACGGCGCCTTCAATGGCATTGGAAACCGGAACACGATTGAGCTCAAAGCCTTCGATGAGCATTCTGTATTTTTCCACGTGGGGAACATAGGCCACGAGCGGTTTTTCCTTTTTTCGGTAGACATGCCCCAGGCGGGCGCCCAGATCCGACGACAGCCCCGGCGAGTAAGGCAGCAGAAGGACCAGCAAACTGTCGATAGCGTCCGCCATGCTCAAGGCATTGGCCGAGGCGATGAAATCCTCATCCGTGGCACTGCCGGTCAGATCGATGGGGTTGCTCAAGGCGGCGATGGATCGAATGCTGGGGTTCAGTTTCTTTCGCAGACCATCCTCGAAACTTTGGGGCATGGACGGGATGTTGAGCCCATGCTGCCGGCAGGTATCCACCGCCAGAGCGCCGTGTCCCCCGCTGACGGTGATGATGCCCACATTGCCCTCGATGGTATGCTGGTAGCAGCTCAGGGCTTCGCAAAATGAAATCAGTTCGTATTCATTCCTGGCCTCGGCAACCCCATGCTGGGCCATGATTTGTGAAAAAACGGCATAGTCGCCGGCCAGTGACGCCGTATGGCTGGCCACCGCTCTGCTGCCCGAAGCGCTTTTTCCGGCCTTGAGCACTACGACGGGCTTGTTGCACCGGGCGGCGGCCTGTACGAAATCCCGGCCCTCATTGGGCCCGAAACCTTCGATGTAGAAAGCAATGACCCGGGTATGCGGGTCTCTGGCCAGGTAGCGGAGCAGGTGGGTTTCGCGGACCACGGCCTTATTGCCGATACTGACGGCCACGGAGACGCCGATTCCCTGACCGGCGAACTTGACCAGCTGATCCACCAGCACCCCTCCGCTTTGGCTGATCAGGGCGACATTGCCGGCTTCCGGGCGCACGAGACGTTCCCCCGGCAGAAAGAAGGTGTCGAAATGGCGGGGCGCATAGATTCCAAGACAGTTGGGGCCGATCAAAGGCAGACCGGCCGTTTCGGCCATGTCGGTGATCTGGTCCTGAAGATCCCTGCGGCCGCTTTCGGCAAATCCACCGGAAATGACCGTGGCGCCCCCTGCATTGGAGCGAATGCAGTCGGAAAGCACAGCCGGAACGTATTCAGCGCGTACGGCGATGACAACGTGGTCAATTTGATCGGGGATGGCCGAAACGCTGGTATAAACTGTTTCCCTTCGCAGTTCTCCCCCCCGGGGGTTGACGGCGTATACTTTTACCGGATAGCGCAGCAGGAGTTTGTGGTATATCACATTTGCCGGGTGACGGTCGTTTGAAAGCGAAACGCCAACCACTGCCATGGTTCTGGGCTTGAATAGTTGTTTGAAGTTGGTTTTCACCCGGTTCGCTCTGTCCTCGAGAAATTTTTGTTTAGATTCAAAATTTTATATGAGCCAATAGTTGGAGTCAAGTCGCTATCACCCTTTCCCGGGCAGATCTGTGCCGGCCCTTTTGGGCCCGGATGCCTTATGCTGATCCGTGGTTGTGGCAGCGGATGGGTTTCAGGGGGTTTTTTCCAGGTCACGCCATTTTTCGAGGAGCCGCATGGCATTTTCCATGTCCTGCTGCGCTTTGGGGTGGTCGGGATTGAGGGTGAGCGCTTGCTGCCAGGCCTTGATCGCCTGTTCCAGGTTCTCGTTGATAAAATGCTTGACGCCATCCCGATAAAGGGTTTCTGCGGTGGCTTTGGTCCGGGCCTGTGCCAGGGATAGCAATTGCGTCGTATCGGAATAGGCCGGATCGACTTTTTTGAGCCATTCGATGGCCTGGGGTTCGTGTCCTTCCTCCAGCAGGGCTTTGCCGTAAGCGTAGCCGGCCGAGTTCAGCACTTCTTTGGCCCGGTCGTTCCTGGGATACTGCACCAGAATTTCTTCTGCAGCGTTGATGGCTTCGACAAAATTGCTCTTGTCCAGGTAATTTCGGGCCATTTCAAGCTTTTTGGCCAGGGCCTGCCGGTGCAGTTCCAGGTTTGCCTTCTGAATGGATGGTTGGCGCTTCTCGTGAGCGGTGCTGATGCGTTTGAACTGGGCCAGCGCTTCCCTGAACCGCTGTTGTTCCATCAACTGCTTCCCGTGACGCAGATAGGCTTCATCGGCAAGGCGCGAGGCTTTGGCATGCCCCGGTATTTCCGCCAAAATTTTCTCGGCATAGGCTGCGGCCTTTTCGAAAGACCCCATTTCATAGGCTTGCCGGGATTGATTTAACAAAGATTGAATATCTGACTTGGGCAGCCGGACAGCGGCGTCCAATACCGGCAGGTGCAGGATGGTACCTGTAAACAGGGGCTTCTGGGGGTTCATGCCGTTGAAGTATGCGATCATGTAAGCTTTGCTGGGGTCATCATACAATTTGGATGCGATGCGAATAAAGGAGTCCCCCCGCTGAACTTTATAGGTGGCCTGTGCGGGGTTTTGCAGGTTCGTTTTCAGGTAATGCAGCGAGGGGCTGTGCGCCGGGTTGATATGGATGGCCATTAGAAATGCCCGCTGGGCTGCGGCGAAATTCCCGGCATTATACCATTCCAGCCCTTGATGAAAATAGTCCTGGCTCCGCTTTGAAATGGTCTCTTTAAGTTCGGCAATGGCCTTGGACGTGCGCGGGTTTTTTGGCTCCAGGAGTTGCGCGGCCTGCCATGCCAACAGCGCCTGGTGCAGTTCGCCGGCTTGTTCATGCAGCTGCGCCCGTTGAACATACTGAAGCGGCAGCGGTGTCACGCGTTTTTTGATATCCTGCCATGCCGTTGTGCACCCCGCCGCATAAATCGGCAACAGCAGCATAAATAATAGGCGGCGTGACATTATTTCAACTCCATGGCGCGGAAGGTTGCCAGGTTGCGCTGAAATTTCTGCATATCGTAATGTCCGTGGATCACGGATCGCTTAAGCGCAAAGTTGTCCATGAAAAAAGGGTTACTGCCCCTCTGCCGCGTGAAAGCGGCCAGATATCCATGCTTTTTTAAAAGGGAAACGGTCAGGTCGTCGCTAAGGCCCGATGCAAAGGCAAAATAGCGGCACGGTGTATTCAAGTGCTTGCGGAATAATTTTTTAGGTTGGCTCAATCCGGCTTCATAGGATTTCAAATAGGACGCCAGGGATTCTTTCGGGGGGATCTGCAGCGGATTGCCCTGCAGGCCCATGTCCATTCCGCCGCCAGCCATTTCGGCAAGCTGCCGCCAATCCAGGTAACCTTTTTGACCGACCTGGTCGACACTGAAAAACAAGGTACCCCTCATACCGTATTTTTTGAGCAGGGGATAGGCGATCTCATATGCCCATGGCCGGGTCGTGTCCAGGGAGATCACGAGGGCGCCCGGGGGCAGATCCCCGCGCAGATTGAGAAAAGCGCTCAAGTGGTCCAGGGAGACCGGGGTGAAGCCATTTTGACGCAGGTATTGCAATTGGCGCTCAAAACCGCGGGCCGACACGGTGTCGGACTGTTTGGGGGAAGATGCCATGTCGAGATAGGCCAGGACGGGAATCGTCTGGTATCCATCAGGCCTGAGTCCCCCGTGTTGGATCGGTACCAACGGGATGACCACCCGCTGTCCGGGCTTGAGGGAATCGATCTGGTTGTAGGCGGCAATCCGCCATGCCTGGCCACCATCTTTAAGATAGGTCCGGGCCAGGGATTCAAGCGTGTCCGTTCCCTTTGTGGTGATGATGACGAACCGGGCGTCTCTTGTGCCGCCTTCCGGTTGGCCTGAAGGCAGAAGGCGGCCGGTGCAGCCGGCCGCCAGGAAGAGTCCCAGCAGAAAAAGCAAAGGTAATGCGCTTTGTACCCTAGTTCGTTGCATCAGGATCAATCGGTTGTTTTTCGAGAACTTTATAGACTTGCACCGGTTCGGTTTTTCCCTTGATCGCCCGGAGTCCGATGGATTCAGTGGCCACATTTGCCTTGATCACATCATTGACCTGCTGGCTGACCACCACTTCTCCGGCAGCGGCCAGGGCATTGAGCCGGGCGGTGATATTGACACTGTCTCCGATGACCGTGTATTCCATTTTGGTCTGGGAGCCCACGTTTCCGGCGACTACGATACCCGTGTGAATGCTGATGCCGATGGCTGACAGCAGGGGATTGCCATGGCGGCTTTCCTTGTGAAGCGTCGCCTGCATGTGAAGCGCTGCGCGTACAGCCCGTTCCACATGGTCCTGGCGGAAAACCGGCACCCCGAAGACGCCCATGACCGCATCACCGATGAATTTGTCGATATAGCCGCCGAATTTGATAATGGTGGATGTGGCGATTTCCAGGTAGGTGTTGAGTGCTTCCACCACCTGCTCCGGCGCATTCTCCGCAGCATATGCAGTAAAGCCGCGCACATCGCCGAAAAGAATGGTGGCATTGTTGCGGGTTCCCTTGAGCCAGTCGGTTTCGGGATTGGCCAGAATCATATCCAGTACTTCGGCCCCCACATATTTGCCGAAAGATTTCTGGGTCATGGAATTTTTCCACAGTTCCTGCCCCATGCGGTTGAAGGCGATTTCCAGATTGCCCAGTTCGTCATTGCGCTTGACGGGGACGCGATATTGATAATTTCCCCTGGCGATCTCTTCGGTGGCCTTGACAATCCGGGATACGGGTCTTGAAAAACGGAATCCATTGACTACCGCCACGGCCAGTCCGAGCAGGATGACGGCCAGCATGACCACCACCACTGAAACGCGTTCCTGTTTGATCAGGTCTTCGATAAAGTCCAGAGAGATCCCCACATGCACATAACCCAGATTTTTGTTCTTCATATTGATGGAACGGTAGAGATTGAGAATATGCTCTCCCCCGGCCTGGCGGTAGGTGTAGTAAACCACGTCCCCCTTGCGGATCAGATCGGGGTTGTCCACAAAATGTCTGAACGGCAGTCCGATGAGATTGACGTCGGTGTGGGCTTTGATCCGCTCGTGGGTGTCGGTGATCAGGGCATAGCGCAGGCCTTCGACGCGGGCCGCCTCCTTGATCAAGGTGTTGAGCTGTAATATGTCTTCTTCCAGAAGGGGAAATTTGGCATTGTTGGCAAAGTAGTTGAGGCTCACCGTGCCCATGCGTACAGTCTGTTCGTACAGGCGATCTTTTTGTTTGTTGAGCAGGACCAGACTCAAAGTGATGATGGTCACAACGATAACGAAGGTGGTGGCCACCGCCATCTGCATCCACATGGGGATGCGCGGGCGGGGGAGACGATCGTACTGGGCGCCGTATTTGCTGGAGAGCAGATCCCGGATATCGTCGGTGAGTGAGGTGACCTCGATCTGGTATTCGGTATTGATTGTCCGGATGATGTCGGCTTCATCGGCATAGCCCAGGTCGACGATCAATCCCCCCAGACGGACCGCCCTTCCGTTTTGCATCAGGATCTGGCGCTGGGTATCCAAGGCTGTTTTGAGCTGCAGCTCGGTGATGATCCCGCTGCGTTTTAAAACCTCTCCGATGAACAGGTCATCCCGGGTGAGCGTTCCGCGCCGAAAGCTGGGGACAAACCGTCTAAGCCCCTTCAAGAACGGTATAGGTCTGAGATCCATTGACAAAAAAGCACCTTGGCTAATCAAAAATACGGCCGCTGCGGTATTGGGGCCGGAATTTACAGCGGGCTACCCCGCCCGCAAAGCCTACTATAGATTTATCGGTTTCCATTGTCAAAATGAATAGACCATTCACCCCGATTCCTGATGAAAACCATGAATTTTTGCGGGGACTTTGAAATTGGCGATAAGTGCTTATTTTGACAGGAACGACCAATGAGTGACTTCTTGCGAATGCATGGCCCTTGGATCAATCCAAAATTATTAAAAAATGCACATTGGAGGTCCTGATGATTGATAAATCTCAATTATGCGAAAAAATAATAGAAATCTATCCAGATATTGGACAATGTGGTATCGATGTAACAGTCCACTTTAATGACGACCAGAAACGATGGGTGGTGGATTTGAAAAAGGAAAATCATCACATGAAAACATTTCTGGAAAACGGTGATGCTGAACTTTGCCTCGCTGGCCGGCAATGCGTCAGCCTGGGTATAGAGATCGCCCAGTTGAAAGACACGGTGGAACGCTATCCCCATCAAACCCGTTAGAAAGGCGCCAGGGCATCAACTATGAATGATGAATTCAGGTTGGAAGAGGACAGTATGGGTTCCGTGCGGGTGCCGGCGGGCGTCCATTATGGCCCGCAGACCCAGCGTGCGGCGGATAATTTCTTCAAGAGCGGATTGAAGCCGCCGACTGAATTGATACATGCTTTGGCTTTGATCAAACTGTATGCCGCGCGGACCAATGCCGAGCTTGGACTGCTGGACCAGCCATTGGCCCGCGCTATTGCCACAGCCGCCCAGGAGGTCATGGACGGGCAGTGGGATGACCAGTTTGTCGTTGACCTGTTTCAAACCGGTTCGGGTACGTCCACCAACATGAATATGAATGAGGTGCTCTCTTCGCGCGCCAATGAGATTCTGACCGCCCAAAAAGGCGGCCGGTCGCCGGTGCACCCTAACGATCATGTCAATATGGGGCAATCCAGCAACGATGTCATTCCCACAGCACTGCACATTGCGGCGATTCTGAGCCTGGTTCATCGGCTGCACCCGGCCCTGGGGAACCTGTACAGTCAGCTCATGGGAAAAGCGGTACTTTTCGAATCGGTTCGCAAGATCGGGCGAACCCATCTTCAGGATGCGGTTCCGATTACCCTGGGGCAATCTTTTTCCGGCTTTGCGCGTCAGATCGAACTCGGACGGGATCGAATCGGCCCGGCCATTTCCCACATGAGCGAGCTTGCCCTGGGCGGCACTGCGGTTGGCAGTGGATTGAACGCCCATGAGGGTTTCGCCCAGAAGGTGATATTCGGCATATCCGAACATACCGGCATCTGCTTCCGGGAAGCCGTCAACCACTTCGAGGCCCAGGCGGCCCAGGATTCCATTGTCGAAGCCAGTGGCGTTCTGAATGTCATTGCCGTCAGTCTTGTAAAAATATCTAATGATATTAGATGGATGAGTTCCGGTCCACGTTGTGGAATCGGCGAGATACAATTGCCGGCATTGCAGCCCGGGTCCTCCATCATGCCGGGCAAGGTCAATCCGGTGATACCCGAAGCCGTCATCCAGGCGGCATTCCAGACCATGGGCAACCACACAGCCATCACCCTGGCCGGCCAATCCGGCAACTTTGAACTCAACGTGACCCTTCCGCTCATGGCGCATAACATTCTTCAGTCGATTCATCTGCTTTCAGGCGCGGCCCAGCTGCTGGCAGACAAGTGTGTCCAGGAACTGACAGCCGATGCAGCCCGCTGCGAAGGAAATATCGAGAAAAGCCTGGCTCTGGTGACGGCTTTCGTACCTCACATCGGTTACGACCGATCCGCCGACCTGGCCAAAAAAGCCTATGTCACAGGCAAAACGGTTCGCGAGATCGCGATTGCGGACAAAGTGCTGCCGGAGGAACAGATTTTCGAACTTTTAGGCCCCCCGCCAGCTGATGGAAAGTGAATTCCAACCCCAAAACAGGAGGGAGATTATGACCAGTAAACGTTTTCAGGTGAAAACCGCCTGCCCCCAGTGTGGGTGCAGTTTTGCAACCCATCTGAGCGCCGAAGAGCTTAAAAAACGTTACGGTGATGTGCCCAACATAGAGATGGAATGCGGTGAATGCATGATTCATTATACCACTCCCATGGAAGAGGCTTGCCCCGAGTGGGATAAAGAGTGTAAATTAAAGAACCCATAACGAATTCATTTTAGACGTAATAAAATTCGAAAGGAGCATGTTTAAATCATGTACGACTTTAACGCGGATGACATCTTTGAAATCGCCGAGCAACTGGAGCGCAATGGGGCCAAATTTTATCGTACTGCAGCTGAGTCCGTCAGTGATCAGGGGGAAAAGGATTTCCTGCTCAAACTGGCGGCCATGGAGGACGACCATGAGAAAACCTTCGCGCAAATGCGCTCCAACCTGACTGCCGGCGAGAAAGCCTCCACCGTATTTGATCCTGAAGGCGATGCCATGCACTACCTGCGTGCCCTTGCCGATACACGCGTCTTTTTCGAAAAGACAATCGACACCTCCTCCATGACGGCGATTTTAAAAGACGCCATTACCGCCGAGAAGGATTCCATTGTCTTTTACCTGGGCATGCGCGATGCCGTCCCCAAAGGTATGGGCCGCAGCCGCCTGGACGATATTATCAAAGAAGAGATGGGGCATATTCGCCTTTTGAGCAAAGAACTCGTTGCCCGAAAATAAGTTGTCCCGCTATCGTGTATCGCCGGGCGGTGCCGCCCGGCGATTAGTCGCTCAACCTGCCGTTTTCCGACAGGTCCTGAATCCCCGCCCTGTTGATGAACCCGATCTCTCCGCCGTTTACGCTAATCAGCCCCTGGCCTGACATCTTTTGGAATATACGCGACAGTGTTTCGGGAATGGTGCCCAGGAGGCTGGCCAGCTGTCCTTTTGAAATCGGCAGGCTCACCCCATCGGGGCTGTTCTGTTCATCGGATAGAAAAATCAGGTAAGAGGCCAGCCGCGCCGGCACCTCCTTGAGGGAGAGGTTTTCCACCTGAACGGTAAATTGCCGCAGCCGCATGCTCAGCACGGCCAGCATATTCAAGGCAAGAGAGGGGTTGGCCCCAATCAGGTCGATGAAATCGGTGCGGGGGAAGAAAAGAAGCCGGCTCGATTCAAGCGCCATGGCATTGGCCGGGAAACGGTTGCCTGAAAATACGGGCACTTCCCCAAAAGGGTGGCCCGGGCCGTATATGTGCAGGATCTGCTCTTTGCCGTCAAAGGATGTCTTGTAGATTTTGACTTTTCCCTGGACGACCACATAAAAGCCGATTCCGGGATCGCCCTCCCAGAAAATGGCTTCTCCCCGTTTGAAGCTGCGGTCCTGGGCGATGCGGCGGACCTGGGCCAACTGCTCATGTTGCATGCCGCCGAACAGGGAGGTGGCCTCGATGATGTGCATTGCCTTATCCATAGCGTCCTATAGGTGGCACCATTTTTCGGTGATGTCCGCTGGGACAACAATTTACACAATTTTTCTTTTTTCGTTGAAATCTTGACATAAGTCAAGGCGCTGCTGCCTTTAATCGCCTATCTTCGGATCCGGTTGGAAAATAAAAAATGCGGTTTTGACTTAGGTCAAGGCCGGCTTTGATTCAACCCGGTAAGGTGACAATCATAAGGGCAGTGACACGTTTCGCTTGAAACCATTATTGATACACCCATTCAAAGGAGGCATTCCATGTTTTGTTATCAGTGCGAACAAACCGCTAAAGGCGAAGGTTGTACCAAAATCGGGGTATGCGGCAAACAACCCGATACGGCCGTTCTTCAGGACCTTTTGATATACACGGTAAAAGGGCTTTCCCAGGTGGCCGTTGCCGCCCGCAAGGCCGGGGTTAGTGATCCCGTGGTGAACCAATATACCTGCGAGGCGATCTTTTCCACGCTCACCAACGTGGATTTCGATCCGGACCGTTTTGTGGCCCTGATCAAAAAAGGGGTCGAACTGCGCGATCAACTCAAGGCCAAAACCGGCGCCGCCGATGTCGGACAGGGCCCGGCCGTTTTTTCTCCGGCCGGCGACAAGGACGGCATGGTGGCTCAAGGCGAGTCCGTTGGGGTCATGGCGGACAAAGATTTAAATGCCGACGTGCGCAGCCTGCGTCAATTATTGACATACGGGATCAAAGGCCTGGCCGCCTATGCCGACCACGCCCGCATCCTGGACCAGGAGGATGAAGCGGTTTACGCCTTTATCCATGAGGCCATGGCCGCCACCCTGGACGACAGTCTGGGTGTCGACGAACTGGTGGGCCTGAACATGAAGTGTGGCGAGGTCAACCTGCGGGCCATGGAGCTGCTGGATGCCGGCAACACCGGCACCTACGGTCACCCCGTGCCGACATCGGTACCCCTCGGCCCCAAAAAAGGCAAGGCCCTTCTGGTTTCCGGACATGACCTCAAGGATCTCGAGATCATTCTCAAGCAAACCGAAGGCAAGGGCATCAATGTCTACACCCATGGGGAAATGCTGCCCACCCACGGCTACCCCGAGCTGAAAAAATATCCGCATTTCTACGGGCATTACGGCACTGCCTGGCAGAATCAGGCCAGGGAATTTGCCGCTTTTCCGGGCGCCATCGTGATGACCACCAACTGCATTCAGAAACCCAAAGACAGCTACAAGGACAATATATTCACTACCGGCCTGGTGGGATGGCCCGGGGTCGACCACATTGCCGACAAGGACTTCACGCCGGCCATTGAAAAAGCGCTGGCCATGCCGGGTTTTGAAAAGGATGAACCTGGAAAATCGGTGATGGTGGGCTTTGCCCGCAACGCCGTTCTGGGTGTCGCCGGCCAGGTGATCGAGGCCGTCAAATCCAAAGCCATTCGCCATTTCTTTCTGGTGGGCGGCTGCGACGGCGCCAAACCGGGGCGCGACTACTACACCGAGTTCGTGGAAAAAGTGCCCCGGGATTGTGTCATTCTGACCCTGGCCTGCGGCAAGTTTCGTTTCTTCGACAAAGACCTTGGGGATATCGGCGGCATCCCGCGGTTGTTGGATGTGGGCCAGTGCAACGACGCCTACTCGGCCATCAAAATTGCCGTGGCTCTGGCCGATGCTTTCGAGTGCGGCGTCAACGACCTGCCCCTGTCCATGATCCTGTCCTGGTATGAGCAAAAGGCCTGCGTTATTCTGTTGACCCTGCTTTATCTGGGAATCAAGGACATTCGGCTGGGGCCCAGCCTGCCGGCATTCATCAGTCCCAATGTTCTGGATGTGCTGGTCAAGAATTTCAACATTATGCCCATCGGTACGGCCGAAGGGGATCTCAAGGCAATTTTGGGCTGAATTTTTGTGCCCATGCCATAGTGGCCCGAAAAGATGCGGCCCTCTTTCGGGGGGACCGCATCAAACACTCTGCCAACAGGAGTCAGACAATGAAGTGCCCAGGTCAGGATACCCAATTTTGGACAGCCGGTTCCATTTTTGAAGTCGATTGTCCCAAGTGCCATCGCAAAGTTGAATTTTTCAAGGACGACACCATGCGCAGGTGCGGCCATTGTGGCCACCGGTTTGTCAATCCCAAAATGGATTTCGGATGTGCGGCTTATTGCCAGTACGCGGAACAGTGCATCGGTGATCTTCCCCCAGAACTGGTGGCGCAACAGCAAGACCTGCTCAAGGACCGGGTGGCGGTCGCCGTCAAGCGCCACTTGAAGAGGGATTTCGGGCGTATCGGGCATATTTCACGCCGCGCCAGGCACGCTGAAAGTCTTTGCCGGAAAGCCGGCGCCAATTTGGCCGTGGTGCTGATCGCTGCCTACCTGTGGGACCTGGATGACCTTGAATCCGCCGGCAAAGCGCCGGTGGCCCGGGGAATTTTCGAGCAGCTCAAAGCACCGGCACCCCTGGTCGATCAGGTATGCGCCATTATTGCCCGGCGCGGCACCGGTCACAGCGGCGACAGCCTTGAAGCCCGTTTGGTTGGCGAAGCCGATGAGCAGGCCCGCAAAGAAGAGAAAGCGGCCCCAGGCCAATGACATTGTTTAAAAAGCGAGAAAAGAAAGTGACTCCATGAAAATAAAACGAAAAATAATTCAAATCGATGAAGAACGCTGTGATGGCTGCGGGCAATGTATACTGGGATGTGCTGAAGGCGCTCTGGCCATCGTGGATGGAACGGCCAAGGTCATTTCCGATAATCTTTGCGACGGGTTGGGGGCCTGTATCGGGAAATGTCCCCAGGACGCCCTGAAAATTATCGAGCGCGAGGCGGAAGCCTTCGATGAAGGAGCGGTGGAAGCGCATCTGGCCGGTGAGGCGAAGGACAAACCGGCCCGGGGCGAAGAGGAAAAAATGCCCTGCGGTTGTCCCTCCACCCAGATTCAAAGTTTCAGCCCGTGCCAGACGGCCAACAAGCCGTCGACCCAGACCGCTGTCGCGGATTCGGCCCTTTCCCACTGGCCGGTGCAGATCCGGCTGATCCCGCCCCATGCGCCCTTTTTGAAAGGCGCCGACCTGCTCGTGGTGGCAGACTGTGTACCGGTGGCTTTTCCGGGATTGCACCAGGAATTGCTGCAGGGAAAAGCGGTTATGATCGGCTGCCCCAAGTTTGATGATGGCGAGGAATATATCGCCAAGTTTGCCGAGATCTTTGAAACTGCCGGCATCAGGAGTATCACGGTCGCCGTAATGGAAGTGCCCTGCTGCAGCGCCCTGCCGGTGATGGTCCAAAAGGGCCTGAAAAAATCGGGCGCCCGGATCCCAGTTACCCGGATCGTGGTCAGTACGCGCGGCCAAATTATCGAAACACGAAAAATCGCCTGAGGGGAAGTCCTGCCGGATACTTTATCGCCTTGAGTCTGAACCATTTCCAACCGCTATTTCGGAGATAGCGAAAAACGGGAATTCTTGAGGATTCTGAGTATTGGATGATATTGCCCGTTGCCAAGGGACATTGCCACATTTAAAATAAAGAATTACCGGTTCGTACCGAAATACCATAAGAGGTTTGCGCATTGACAAAACTGCAGGAAATACCGGCTTTATTCTGCAAATCAAATTCCGGCATCCATTCATGCCGGTTGATGGAAAGTTGGTCCATTTCCGCTCGGGCCACCGTTGCGGAATTCATGGAAAGATTTAGAAGACAGGCGTGGAAATTGGATTCTGATGAGACTTTTATCTCCGATTCTTGAGTCAGTATGCAGCAATGATCGGTAAATCAGGATACAGCCTTATGAAAAACGAAAAGGGGAGAAAGGCCGATTTCGGATTAAATTCGTTGCTCCAGGATGAAATAAGACATCAAGGAGAAGCGGCCTGCGCGTTGGCCAGAATTCTGGAAGGGAGTCCAATTCCCACTTTTGTGATCGACGTGCACGGCAAGATTATTTACTGGAATCATGCCTGCGAAACCCTGACGGCGATCCCTGCAACAGAGATAATCGGCACGCACAAACACCGAGATGTGTTTTATGCTGAGCGCAGGCCGCTTATGGCAGACCTTGTGGTTAAAAATTCGGGGCCAGCTGAACTTGCCATGCTTTATGGCGGCAAATTTCAAGCATCTCGCCTGATAACCGACGGGTATGAAGCTGAAGATTTCTTCCCGAAACTTGGCAAAAACGGAAAATGGCTGTTTTTTACCGCTGCACCGATCAAAGATGACGCTGGTAATATTTTGGGTGCTATAGAGACCCTTCAGGATGTTACCGACAAACGCTTGGCCGAGCATGAAATTCGTGCCAGTGAAGCTCGTTATCGACAGCTTTTTGAATCGGCCAATGATGCAATTTTCATTCTAAAGAACGGTGTCATAGTCGACTGTAACCAAAAGGCATTGAATCTGTTCAATATTTCAAAAAGAAAGATTATCGGGCTGACCGCACTGGAATTCTCTCCAGTAATCCAACCCAATGGGGAAGCTTCAAAGGATGGGATCGCGCAAAAAATGGCCATGACCTTTCAGGATGTGCCTCAGGTTTTCGACTGGCAATTATTGGATGGGGATGGAAAGCCATTTGATGTGGAGGTCAGCCTCACTTCGTTCAAGATTGGCGATAATCCCCATGGGATTGCAATTATACGAGATATAACTGAACGCAACAAAATGCTTCAAATCCTTCAACGCCGGAAAAAGGAACTGAATGAAAAAACGAATTATCTTGAAAGGGTCAATCAGGCGCTGAAAGCTTCACTCGACCATCGCGAGGTTGAAAAGCGCGCAGTTGAGGAGAATATCCTCATCAATTTGAAACGGTTCGTTTTTCCATATCTCGAAGAACTGGAGCAGTGCACAATCAGCGTTGAGGCGAAGGCGTATATCAACATCATCAATACCAATCTGAACGACCTTATTTCCCCGTTTTCCAAAACCGTATTTGCCGAATATTTGGAATTTACCCCCACTGAGATCCGTATTGCTGATTTTATCCGTGACGGCAAGAACACCAAGGAGATTGCCCATCTGCTGGGGTTGTCTCCCAGTTCGGTTCAGTGGCACCGCAAAAACATCCGGGAAAAGCTTAAAATAACAAACAAAAAAGTCAATCTGCATACCTACCTGAACTCACTGGCCCAAAAATAACACCGGCTGACCAGACACCAATCGGGTGTTTTCCCCCCCCAATACACACCATTTAATCCATCGTTAAGTACCTGGCCGATCCGACGATATCACTCACGGAACGACTCAACGTTGAAGCATTAAACACCAAAACATGATCGGGGACCAATTTTCGATCAGGGGAGCAACTTTACGATGAAAGCAGCGTCTGGTGATATTGGCAATAACTTATTGGAAGCACTTCAGGCCATGAACAGGTATCTGGCCGTTATCAACGGCAGGATTATGATGCTCATTAAATCGGATCTGCCTGAATATGTCATCTCGGATCTGGTGCAGGTTTATCAGGCCGAACAGGAGGTGAGTCAGATTGTCCGAAGTTTGAACCTTTTTTACCACAAAACATATTGAATCCTATCACTTTCCAAATGCAGGGAGACCAAAAAAATGAAAATTAATTTACAATCAATTTCATCAAAACTAATTTTTGGCGGTCTGGCCGCCGTACTGATTCCTTTAATTGTTGTGGGCTATCTCTCCTTTTCGAAAGCGCAGACGGCCCTGCTGGATTTGTCCATGAATCAGGCAAAAGGCATCGCCTCGGATTTGGCACGAATGACCCACGGCATTCTTGAATCCGAAATGCAGAAAGCCGCTTCCATGGCCAGTCAGAAAAAGATCAAGACACTTGCGCAATCCGTAGTGGTCAACGGGCGCGCTGCGTCGAATTCTCTGATTGAAGATGTTTTGGGTGATTTGAAGAATCAATTCATTAAAATGGGCGGGCAGTACCAGGGTGTATTTATAGCCGATGCAACGGGTCAGGTTTATACAGGAATTCTGGATAGTGGTGCGGTATACAAAGATATTGATATATCAGCCACTGAATATTTCAAACGGGCAAAAAAAGGCATGGACCCCGTTTTCAGTGAAATGACCATTTCCGAAGCCACCGGAAAACCGATAGCGATTGCGTGTGCGGTGATCCATACGGAACCGGCAGGCTTCGCCGGTATTTTGGGTATGGTCATAAAAGCTGAATATTTCGCTGACCTGATTTCCGGCCGGAAAATCGGGACGACCGGTTATGGCTTTATGGTCGATGGAAAAGGATTGTGCAACGCCCACCCGAGTTCTGATAATGTACTGAAGACCGATTTTACCAGCATTAAGGAAATGGAGGCGATCATTCAGCAAATGGTGGCCGGTAAAACCGGGGTGGAAGAATACATCTTCAGAGGGACGCATAAAATTGCCGGCTTCGCCCCGGTTGGTTTTAACGGTTGGTCGATTGCCGCCACCCAGAACCAAGACGAGTTCCTTGCCGCGTCGGTCTCCATCCGCAATTCAAATATTATCGTGGCCGTTTTGGCAAGTATCCTGACGGGCCTCGTCGTTATGTTTGCAGCCCGAACCATCGTCAGGCCGATTAATGCCGCCGTTGCCGGCCTTAAAGACATCGCCCAGGGCGAAGGCGATTTGACCATGCGTCTCAAGGTTGCCAGCAAAGACGAAGTCGGCGAACTGGCGAACTGGTTCAATGTGTTCATTGAAAAGCTCCAGGGCATTATCGGAGACATATCCGGGGGCGTGGATACGTTGTCGTCCTCGGCAACAGAGCTATCGGCCATTTCCGAGCAGATGACTCAGGGTATCCAGGATGTTTCCGACAAATCCAATACCGTTTCCGCAGCGGCTGAGGAGATGAGCACCAATATGCACAATGTGGCCGCCGCCATGGAACAGTCGGCCACCAACACGAACATGGTGGCCACGGCATCTGAGGAGATGTCCTCGACCATCGGCGAGATCGCCCAAAATGCCGAAAAAGCCAGAGGTATCTCCGACGCGGCAGCCAAGAAAGCGGCCAATGCTTCGACCAATATGGATCAACTGGGAGCCGCGGCCAACTCCATCGGCAAGGTGATCGAAACCATCACCGACATCTCCGAGCAGGTCAATCTGCTGGCGCTCAATGCCACCATCGAAGCGGCGCGCGCGGGAGAAGCCGGCAAAGGGTTTGCCGTGGTTGCCAACGAAATCAAGGAACTGGCCAAGCAAACCGCCCAGGCCACCCAGGACATCAAAGACAAAATCGAGGGCATCCAGGGCACCACCTCCAGCACGATCGGCCAGATTTCGGAAATCACCCAGGTGATCACCGACGTCAACAGCGTTGTGGCCAACATTGCAACTGCCGTCGAGCAGCAGTCGGCGGCGACCCGGGAGATTGCCACAAATGTGGCCCAGGCCTCCCAGGGCATCCAGGAAGTCAACGAGAACGTCAATCAGGGGTCATCTGTGTCTTCTGAAATTTCCAGGGAAGTCGCCGGTGTAAGCGTATCCATGAATGAAATGTCCAACAGCAGCAGCCAGGTTAACCTCAGTGCCCAGGAGCTTTCCAAATTGTCCGAAAGCCTCAAACAGATGGTGGACCAGTTCAAAATATGATTCAATCGGTGGCCGCCGGGGCGCTTCATGTCCAGGGTACGAAGCCGGGTGCATGCGGTTTATTGGGCATCCATGGATTGCCTCCAGGCGATCCATGCAGCACCCGGCGGCACCTATTCTTTGCCAAGGGGCAAGCCTTTGAACAGGCCTTTGACCCCTTCAAGAATCTTTTCCTGTGTTTGATCCTTTGGCGGTATCAATTTCTGAATGTCTTCCTCTATCTTTTCCTTGGACGGCACCATTTTTTGCAGAGCTTCCTTATCGGGCAGGGGCTGTTTCAGAATGGCGGCCAGGTCCGGCTTGAATTTGGGAGATTCAAATGTGCCTGAAACGATTACCGGCACCATCAGTCCCGCACGCTGGGATGTGTCCCCCTGGCCCTGGATGGTGGCAACAAATTTAGGCTCCACCCGAAAATCCAGGGTTTCTTTGGTCAAGTCGGCGCTGCCTGCGGCCAGTACACGCATCAAGGGTGAGTTGAGCTTGGATGCATCGGTCTTGAACACGCCGCCGGTGATTGTAAACGGCAACAGGAGTTCCGCAAAATCGGTGCGCGGTTTTTCCTTGGGTTTTTGGCCCAGCCCGAAGGCGGTTTGAACATTGCGTACCATTGACGCCAGATCGATGCCGACAATGGCGCCGTCGTTGAAGTTCAGGTCGCCCTTGCCGTTGATGGTCCGGCGGATGGCGTCGGGGGCATCCCCGATAAAGTTCAGGTCGATTTTGGCCGCCAGAGCGCCTTCGATCAGTTCTTTGGCCATCAAGTCCTGGACCAGCGGACCGGCCTGGATGCCGTTGAGGGCCAGCCGCAGGGATGTTGCGGGTTGGTCCTTCTGGACATCGACCGTTCCGGTGGCGGTGACATTGCCCGTGTACATCTTGAGACTGAGGGGGTCCAACCGGATCATGCCGTTGCGGGCGCTGATTTTGACCTCTATGTCCTGCATTCGCGCATTTTTAACCTTCAATGCACCGGCCCTGACGCGCGCATCCAGCACCATGCGGCGCAAGGGGGAATAATCGGTTTTGGGTGCAGGGGCGCTGGCCTCGGGTTTCTTCTCCATGCCGGCGCCCGTCTTTTCGGCGGCAGGCGGCGGCAGGTAGCGATCCAGGTCGATGCGGTCCAGTTGCAGGTCAATCTTGAGGTTGGGTTTATCGAACTCGCCGGCCTGGGCGGAAAAATCGGCGTGAGCGTCGTCCAGTTTGAATTTTCCACCGGATACCACGACACGTTCCGGTGTGCCGTTGAGTTTGAACGACAGTGCAACAGCGTTGAGCGCTTTTGCGTCCGCCGGTTCAAGGGGTATTTTGCCGCCCAGCCGGGTGATCAGCTGGCGGGGAGAAAATTCGGCGATACTGATGGACAGATCGAATGTGAGGGGCGCAGCGGACGGGTCGATACGGCCGGCGACCCGGGTATCGACCTGATCGAGCAGCTGAATTGCAAGGTCCAGGGGTATGGGGCTTTTACCGGGCCGGGTCCCCATCGGGCCGACGGTGCCTTTGAGCTGAACCCGTTTTTGGTCCGCCAGTGCCGAAAACGCCACTCCAATGGCTTTGTCGAAAGAGACATCCGTCAGGGCCAGGCTGATGTCGTTGATCTCTTTGCGGGTGCCTGTGGTCTGGTCCAGCCAGACGATCTTTCCGTCGGTGATTGAAAATTCTCCAACCATCAACTGTTTGATGGGCAGCGCGTTCTTTGCGGCTGTATCTGGCTGTTCTTTGGCCGGGGCCGCCGCTTTTTCCGCAGGCTTGCCGATATCTTCCCAGCCGCCTCTGCCATCCTTGCGCTTTTCCAAAACAATCCGGGGACTGTTGACCACGAAACGCTTTACTTCGATCTTACGCGACAGCAGGGGCAAGAGTTTCACCCGCACTTCAAGCGCGGCCACGGAAATAAAATCTTTTTCCTTGTAGCCTGCAGGGTTGCCCAGGTGCAGATCCGACAGCCGGATACCGATCCAGGGGAAAAAGGAGGGTTTGAGATCACCGCCCAGTGTGAACGTCCGGCCGGTGGCTTTGGCGACCTGTTGCTCGATCTGCGGTTTGTATTTTTCCACATCGATGAGCATCGTCAGCACGATTACGGCGATGGCGATCAACACCACAACCGCGCCTGCAATGGCAAGGATCCATTTTGCGGCTTTGTACATGTTAAACCTCCCCTTTTTGAGCTGGATTTGGGTTGTCGGCTCCCCCGGCAGAGGGCTGCCGGGGGGGCGGCATCATCCCCCAAATCGGCGAAGGACATCCTTAATACGCGCTTCGGCCTGCTTTTCGACAATCAACATTCGTTTGGTGCTGGCATCCTTGATTTTCTTTTCCAGTTTTTTCAGGTCGGCCGGTTTTTCAAGGAAGTCGGTGGCACCCAGTTTCATTGCTTCAACACTCTTTTCGATTGTGGCGTGGCCGGTGAGCAGGATAATCTGCGATTCAGGACTTTTTGATTTAATTTCTTTTAATGCGCGCATACCATCCATTCCCGGCATCATAAAGTCCAGGATAATGGCGTCGAAATTCTCATCCTTAATTATCTGCAGGGCCTCATCGGCCGACTTACAGGTGCGCACAACCATATCGCGGGCCCTCATGCGTTCAGCCATGATTTCCAGAAAATCCTCTTCGTCGTCCACCAATAGTACTTTTTCAGACATGGTTGCTCCTCCTATTCGTAAAAATCCATCGTTTTCTTTTTGAATGTCAGCCGCAAGGCGGACATATCCGGGTCAATGTTCAGCGTGCTGTCCAGCGCCCGGAGCAAAACGGCTATTTCATCCGATGCCCCCAACGCCGAAAGGAATGATTGGTTTAACTGCGGTAGTGGGCCATACCGGATTTCTGTAATGCCGCCGGTTCGGTTGGCGCTTACGGTCAGGACCTGACCTGCGCCGCAAGCCTGGATGGTGGCATGCAGGCAGAGCCATAGCAGGTGAAGCAGCATAAAAGGACGCACTGGCAAGATGATGGCGGCCTTGCTGTATTCCATTTTCAGGTGGACATCGCGCAGAGTCGCAAAGCGCGTGGACATGTCGGTCACCAGGGCCAATGCCTGGTCCAGGTCGGCCGCTTCGTGACAATGGTCCACACTATGGGAGAAACGGTTGCTGCTTTTGGCGATGTGATCGGCCCGGGCCACCTGCTTTTTAATGGTGGCCGCCAGACGTTTGAGTCGCAGCGGATCCAGCGGCAGGCCCTTTTCGGCCATGCCGGCAAGATCCTCCAGCAAACCGGCATTTTCATTGATCACCGCCAGCGCATTTTTAATTTCATGTGCATTGGCGGCCGACATTTTGCCGAAAAAACGCAAGCCGCTTTCACCCAGTACGGTTAATTGGTGGTCCATTCTTATTCCTTTTTTGATCGGTGGTGTTGTACCTTTTCATGGGCTTGTTTGAGCATATTGCTCAGTTGTTCGATGTCCACCGGCTTTTGCAGAAATCCGAAGGCGCCCAGTTCCCGGCATTGTGCCGCATCGGCTTTCGATCCCTTGCCGGTAAGGATAATGACTTCGATTTCGGGGCGGATTTCTTTGACTTTACGCAAGACGTCCATACCGTCGATTCCCGGCATCTTCAAGTCGATGATCATCACTTCAGGGGCGTCATTGCGCACCAGATCGAGGGCCGAAGCCCCGTCAAATGCAACGGCCGACCCCATATCCCGCAATTGCAGCCGTTCGGAGAGGGTCCGCACCAGGTCGCGTTCATCATCGACCAGCAAAACCCGGGATGGTAGACCGAAATCATGTTTGCGATAGATGTTGGCCTGGTGGTAGCCCTGACCGGCCTTGACCGCCACCGATACCACGCCGGCCACTTGCCCGGCAATGGATTTAAGTTCCTCTTCCAGGCGCCCCAGCAGCAGGACCTGTCTGTGGAGGCTCAAAACGACTTGCCCGTTTTTGGCGGCGACACCCACATTATGCCCTTCGCGTGCCAAAGCCACTTCGATTTCAGCGGACAGGTGAAAATCGTCCACCGCCCGCCTGGATGCCGGTGTGGTCTGAACCACCGGTTTTAAAATATTTTCTTCGATCCAGGAGCTGGCCTGAGCCACCGAGGTTTTATGCATGGGTATGAACAGGTCGAAGCGGCCGGGGTCCCAGCAATCTATGTGTGTCCGGTATAAGAAATCGACCCAGGCCGCACAGTCCTCGTCATCGCTGCGCAGCTGCCTGCGGGCTTCTTTTGTTGAAAGCGTGCCGGTTTCGGCGGCCCGGGCCAGGCGGTAGGCCGAATCCCCGATCATGGCTACCCGCATCAGGTGCGATATGCCCCCCGGGACCAACTGGCTGCTGAAACCGCTGATGATGATATTGTCCTGGGCCAACCGTTTGGCGGTGGCCAGTTTAAGATAGGCCACCGAACACTCTTTTTCCCGGGTGAATTTATTGAATACAGATGTTTTGGCGGAAAATGCCCTGGCAATCTTATCTGAAGAAATGCCTGAGATCGCACTGGCGTCCGAAACGATTTCACTGTCGTGAATGATCCGGCAGCCGGTGCTGGTGCACACTTGCTGCGCCACTTGATCGGCATTGCAGAATGAACTGCTGAAAATGCTGATTGCAGACATGCTACACCTCCTTTACGGGGTGAGGGTCCGGGGTGGTCACGATACGCTTCAATGGGCATTCCCGTTCCTGGCCGCCCTTGTGCGTCCGGGCATGAATGGCTCGTATGGCGGTATAAATGTCACTGTAAAAATGATCTTCCCCGATTTTGGCCGTCAAATGGGTGCGTTCAAGTGCGGCCATCACCGATTCATTAATTCCGCTCAGGGAGATTTCGATTCCGGCTCTTCTGAGGCGATCGACGACAAAGGAGAGCGCTTCCTGGCCGGATGCGTCGATATCGTTTATGCCGTTGGCTGCAATGATGATATGCCTCAATTGCTGCTTGGTCAGGCGCCGCTGACGGATTTGATCTTCAAGATATCCGGCGTTGGCGAAAAAAAGCGGGCCGTCGAAACGGACGACATCAATATAACGGCACTCTTGCAAACCGAACGTCACGGTATCGTGCAGGGCCCGATCCACTCCCAGGGAAAGATCCACTACGGTGGGGCGCATGCTTTTATAGAGAAAAACCCCCAAAGACAGTCCCACGCCGACGATTATGCCCCGGTCCAGGTGGGGGGCGGTCGCCAGAGTGCACAAGAAGGTAATCACTGAAATGGCACCGTCATACCACTGGGCACGCCAGGCGTGTAAAAAACCTTTGATATTGATCAGTCCCAAGACCGCCATCATAATGATGGCCGCCAGCACAGACTGGGGCAAGTGGTAAAGCAGCGGCGTCAGAAAGAGGAGGGTGATGGTCACCACCAGCGAGGTGAAAATACCGGAAAGTCCCGAAACGGCCCCGGCATTCAAATTGACGGCGGTTCGGGAAAATGAGCCCGATACCGGGTATCCCATGGTCAAGGCACCGGCCACATTGGCCAGTCCCTGGCCCACGAGTTCCTGATTGGCATCGATACGCTGTCCTGTTTTGGCGGCTGCCGCCCGGGCCACTGAAATGGCCTCCATGAAGCCGAGGAGCGAGATAATGGCGGCAAAAGGGACCAGGTGCCGGATGGCGTTGAAATTGAAAACCGGCAGTGAGGGGTGCGGCAATCCAGTGGGGACAGCGCCGACCACTTGCCCCCCGGCGGCCAGTGTCACGGCATCCGGAGGGATGGCACTTCTGGTGACGGTGATGCGCCAGGTCCGGCCGTCCCCCTTGGCCTGTGCCGGTATCTTGCCCTTCGGATAGAACCCCGAAGCCCCGTCCGGTGAATAGGCCACTCCGCTCAAGAGCGTGCGGCGAATGGTTGTCCTGTGCTTGTTGGCCGTCTTTTCAAGCTGGTCGATATTCAGGTCGAGAATTTCCACCTGATGACGGGCGGCCATTTCCATCTCCGGGTCCTGCGCATTGAGCGCTTCGGCCTTGCGGTGCGACAGTATGCTGCGTTGTTCCGTGTCGTGCCGGATTTGGGCCATGACATCATTATATGCGGAAATGGTGCTGTGCAGGGCAGGTGCCTTTATGGCTTCCAGCGGCACCTCGACGCGGCGGTCGAAACCCGTCAGCCAGGCGATCACTGTGGTGGCGGCCACAGCAACCAGGACGCTGGGGCTGTGCGGCGCCAGTACCCGCATGACATACATAATGGCAAAGGCGGCCAATCCCATCAGCAGGGTGGGCCAATGCAGGTGATGGAAGGCCGCTGCCGCCACCCGGACCATGGTTTCATAGTGGTAGCTGCCGCTGTCCACCTGAACCCCGAGCAATTTTGCCAATTGGGACGAGGCGATGATAAGGGCTGCGGCATTTGAAAAGCCGTTGACCACCGGATGGGACATAAAATTGACCAACACCCCAAGCCTGAAAATTCCCAACAGAAATTGCAGCAGTCCCACCATCATGGCCAGCAGCACGGCAAAGGCGATATAAGCCTGACCGCCAGCCTGGGCCAGCGGCTCCAAAGCCACCGCCGTCAGCAAAGAGACCACGGCCACCGGCCCGGTGGCCAGTTGGCGGCTGGAACCGAATAGTGCGGCAACCATGGGCGGCAGGAAGGCCGCATACAAGCCGTAATAGGCGGGCAGTCCCGCCAGTTGGGCATAGGCCATGGACTGGGGGATCAACACCAGGGCAACCGTCAGACCGGCCATGGCGTCCGCTTTCAGTGTACCTGCCCGAAGCGTTGGCAGCCATTCCAAAAACGGAAGCCATCGGCGGACTGCGGCGGTGTTGTTGATTTTAAAGCCCATGGCAAAGTTCCTGGTTATCCGGACTGCAGAATCCTGCTGCAGCAGGCCAATAGTTCTTTATACAGCGTTCCGGCATCGTATAGCTTATAGGTGTTGAATCTTACGATCCCGTCTACCGTTGAAAAAAGAATGAGGGCGGTTTTTCGAGCCGGCAGCATTCCGATGGACCCGTCCGCCTGGCCGGTGTTGATCGCGTTTTCGAAAATGTCCACCAGGCAATTGTAGACCTCTTCGAGGTGCCTGCGGCATTCCGGGTTGACTTCGGCCAGCTGATAGGGGAAATGGCGGTGCAGCAGCAGGAACTCGTCGGGCATTTCAGCCGCCAGTTGCAGGTAATAGGTGACCGCACCTTCGACCATTTGAAATCCGTTTTCGAATTGATGGGCCCGCTGATAGATTTCAAACTTCCGGATGATGACGGCTTTGACATGTTCCAGGATTGCAATCAGCAGCGCCTCTTTGCTGGTGAAATGATAAAAGATCGTGCCGCTGGCGGCATCGCTGAGTTTCGATACTTCCGCCATGGCAGTTCCTTTGAACCCCTGCCGGGCGAACAGGGACGTGGCATGTTTAAGGATGATCTTTTTTTTTGACATCATTCCCCGAATAGTGCTAATAAAACTGACTGATTGATCAGTCAGTTTTTAGGAGGAAATCCGACCCATGTCAAGCAAAATGGAAAACAAGATACCGGAAAAAGGCAAGCTCCTGGAACAACTGCATGCTGCAGGGTTCAATGTCCCGCCTTTTATTTATTTAACGCCGGAGGATTTCAAGCAGAATCGCTTTGAGGCCCTTGAGGCGTTTTTAGAACAGCATTGCGACGGTTACAAGGTGATTGCCCGAAGCGCCCATGCCGAAGAAGAGCGGTTCAAAAGCGGTACCTTTGATTCTTTCGGCACATATGCCGATGTGGGGGGCATCCAGTACGCCCGCAAAAAAATGATCCGCATGGCGAAAACCACCAAACGGCTCTCCATCGAGCGGCAGCGGCACTTCAATCATGCTCCGGAGATCGACATAGAGCAAATGGGGGTCATTGTCATGCCCTTTATCGAGGGCACGGGCGTCATGGCCAAAATGATCGGCAGTCAGTGGGAGTTCGGTTACTGCCGGGACCGGTCCCGAAAATTACAGAAAGAACCCTATATCACGCAAATTCCTCATGACCGCAGACTGCTGCAGTTGTCCAAGAAGATCCAGGAGGTGTTGGGGTTCCGCTGCGAGATCGAATATATCGTGTCCAATCAAGGTGAAATTTTCGTCGTCCAAGCCAAGGATATTTCCCATGTGGAGACACTGGAGCAAAAAGAGACCGAGCGTTGCATACGCCTTGATGGCCTCAGACGGGTCCGCAAACGCCGCAATTATCGTGAGCGTCCATTGTATGTCATCAACAATAGGGCCTTTTACATCAGCCTGATCAGCCAGTGCGAGGATATGCTGCTGGGATGCCAGGGCAAGCGGCCGAAAATCGAAGATCTGATTGGGACCATCAAAGCCTATGAAATGGACATGGAGCGTTTCGCCCTCCGGCACCAGCGCTATGCCGTTTTGGGCCTTTCCATCCAGGACGCCGAAGACCTGTTCCAGATTGCCAGCCATTACCTGGACGAAACGCCGGAACTGCACGCCCAATTGTCCCAGGCATTGAACAATAATCTTTACCAGGTGGACATATTTATCGCCGAAGCCGACACCATGATCGCCAAGGATAAGCTGCGGATTAATTTGGGCAGCCATGACGCGTACGGGATCGACACGGTGAGAAATCCACTCTGGTCGGTCTACTGGCACGTGGACAAACATGAGGCCATGGTCAAAGAGTTCAAACGGCTGGGATTTAAAACCGGTGACACCGTTGGCATTGAAATTGACGTGGAGGGGCTGCCGACCATTTATCGGCTGTAATGAACTGGGGACGTAGATGATCTACGTCCCCAGCGGCCTTCCCCAGCGGCTACCGAATTTGTTTCTCAACCCCGGTCCGGGGTGCACTTCGTGCTTTGAGGGTACTTGCTTTGCGTCAACAGCTTTAAAAATGAAGCCCCCCGCACTGTCGGGCAGCGGTATCTGAACGCATTGTTCGCTCAACCCCCTGGATAGCACGCAATTAATATTTCAACCTGTAGTCCAAACCGCAGCGCCATGCGTCTTAAGGGTTAAACGCACCGAAAAGGAGACGCACAATGCGTAAAGCGACCAAAGTGGCAGCGATTATCGGATTGGTGAGTGTGATCGGCGCCGGTTCCGCATGGGCCGGCAGGGTGGGAGAGCGACAAAACCGGCAGGGCGTGCGGGTTCACCAAGGGCTTCGCAGCGGCGAACTGACTCGCGGTGAGGCCCGTGTGCTGGCGCAAGAACAACGCCGCATCCAACGCTTTAAAGCGCACGCATGGTCTGATGGACGGTTGTCGCCACGAGAGCGCGGCGTGATCCGGAGACATCAGAATTCGGCCAGTCGGCATATTTACCGGTTCAAACACAACGGCCGGAATCGTTAGTCGGTCCTTCAGGAGGGCAAATCCGATACCACGGACATTTGCCCTCCTGGACGCACCTATAAAAAGGTGGACATGTATCTGCCCGTACGGATAATATCGCGGCATTATGGTGGCAAACGCAGATGATTCCGGAAAAAGGTCCAGGGATGACGCCTCTTGGACCCACGAGTTGGTTGAACGGGCAAGGGCCGGTGACCGCCTGGCGTTTAACCAGTTGGCGGATCGATTCCAGCCGGAGATTTTTCGTATGATATTTTATAGAACCCGGTCTCAAATGGATGCGGAAGACCTGTGCCAGGATGTCTTTCTCAAAGCGTTCAAAAATATCCGGGGATTGAAATCGCCTGCCGTTTTCCGCAGCTGGCTTTACCGGATAGCGGTGAACCGGGTGAAGGACCATTATCGCCAGAAACAGTTTAAGTCCCTCTTCGGGTTTGCCTCAACAGATGAAGAGGCCTTCCAGGAGACGCCCGAGATGGCGGTCGCGCCCCAGGGAGAAATACAGGTGGAGCGTAAAGATTTCTGGCGCCAGGTTCGCAAAATAACAGGGGTGCTGTCCCGTATGGAACGCGAAGTCTTTATGTTGCGGTTTTTTGACGATCTCAGTATAAAAGAGATAGGTGCGACGCTGAAAAAGAATGAAAGCACGGTCAAAACCCATCTCTACCGTGCTTTGAACAAAGTGAAAGAGGCCGCATCCGGCATGGATGGGGTATTGGAGGCGTTGCTATGAACCAGAGCCAAGATATCCATTTGACGTACGATGATTTGCTCTGTACGCTGGTGGATCCTAATGATCTCGGCGTTGAGGTCAGAGCGCACCTGGATTCCTGCCCCCGTTGTCAGAACCAGGCCCGGCATCTGGCCCGGCGTTACACGCAGATGGGACAAATGGCCAAGTCTCTGGCGCCGGCTTCTTCCGGAACTTTCCGCCTGCCTGAACAGCGCCCATTCGGTCCCCGCTGGCAATTCAAATCCGCCATGGCGGTGGGCCTGGCGGGCTTGCTGGTGTTCTTCTTTACCGTTTGGTGGCCCAGGTTTTTTGATGCCCCGGGGCCAACGTCGCCTGATGTGGCGCAATCCATTGAAGCCGACCAACAATTGATGGCCCAAATCGACGAATTGGTGATGGATGCGCTTCCCGACGGCTATCAGGAATTGGCCATGATGAACGATACCGATATCACCGATTTGTCCGAAGACTTGATTGATTGGATCGTACCGTCTATAGATGAGACGGCAGGGGAGAGTGAGCCCATAGGCTGAGATTGACTGGTCATTTAAGAGGTAACGTTATGCTGAAAAGAGTTTGCGGCGCGTTGATATTCTTCGGCGTGGTGTTGTCGACGGCGACAGCCATTGCCCAGGACGCACCTTCCGGTCGCTGGTGGCATTCATCGCGGGTGGTTCAGGAATTGAATCTGACATCTGGTGAGAAACAACGGCTTGAAGACGCCTATCGGAATTCACGCCGCAAATTGATCCAGAAAAAAAGCCGCGTAGAGGCCGAACAGTTCGAACTTGAAAATCTCATGGAGCGGCGCAAGATCGATGAAGGGGCCATCCGGGCCCAGAACCGGAAGCTCGAAAAAGCCCGTTCGGAACTGGCTGACGAAAGATTCGCCTTTGTCATTGAAGTTCGTAAAATCATCGGCCACGACCGTTTTCAACAACTGATCGAAATCCACCGTTCCGGCGGCGGCAAACGAAGGCCGAGAAGACAATAGACCATTTTTTTTCAGGCTGCACCATCACATCTGATCCTCTTCCGTTTTTTCCAATTGTTTTTCAAGATAGGCCAGAATATGGCGGTATGCTCTTTCGATTCGCCGATCGTAGGCCATGGAAGCATAAATACCCTGGAGATACCTGCGGCGCCGGACCCTTTCAAATGAAGGCCGGAAATTCAGGTCAAAGACCCATCCCATTTGCATCAGCTTGAGGTCGTTGAGATACACCAGGTCCCTGAAATCTGCAATGCCCCCGGCCATAATGCATTCATATACCCTGTCCGTTACTTTGGCATCATTCGGCAGGTCCCGGTACAGATCGATACAGGTGTCACCGCCGGTCAATGCGCGTTGCTGGCTCAGGGCCACGCGGTAGATGTCCAGCTTGTCTCCGTCACGGATCAACCGGCACCAGAAGCGTTCGGCATCCTGAAGGCCGGCGGGCAGCGCCGATTTGTTGTGATGGGTGATGGCGCATGCCATGGTCCGCTGCAAAGCGCTCTCATATTCGGCGAGCAAAGCCTGCCTTTGGATCAGCGCCACACCTAAAACAGCGTGGTCCTCCGAGCGCAGGTCATTGAATGTCCGATATCGCTGATATTGTTCAAATCGGCCGATATCGTGCAAGAGGCCGATAACCTGGGCGGTTTCAATTTCTGCGGCTGAAAGCCCAAGCTGATCGGCAAGCACGCGCATCTGGGCGCAAACCCGGATGCTGTGGCGTCTTTTTAATTCAAAATGGTAGCGGCCTGAAACGTCCCTGCGGCAGAAGCCGGCGCAGTAAGCCGAAAACCATTGGCGGATTTTTACCAGGCGCAATGAATGCATAAGACGCCGCTTTTGCACATATCCATTGGCTCCGGTTGGCGCTGGAATGGCTGTTTAATAATGCTGGTCCGCATAATCCACCCACCCGCCGGCCTGGACCAGTTTGCGGTCGAAGTCGGTTACGGAAAAGGGAATGATCTCCACCTGGGTTCCGGACCGGAAGGTCATTTTATTGTTGTCAAAGTCCGTTTGAACTTCGGTCTCCTCGCCGCCGAATTGCTGAAATATGAGGTTGATGGTCTCAGGCGGCAGTTCCACTGCGATCATGCCGCAATTGAACATGTTCTGGCGAAAGATACGGGCAAAACTCTGGGCGATCACGACATGAATGCCGTTCATCTCCAACGCCCAGGGGGCGTGTTCGCGGCTGGAGCCGCAGCCAAAGTTGGCCCGGGTGACGACCGCCCGTTTTCCGGAGATATCCGTTTTTGGATCAAACTCTTCGAGGCTGAGATCTTCGAGCAGGTGCGGCTTTAGGGCCTCCTTGGAAATTTCCGTCAAATATCGGGCGGGAATGATTTCGTCGGTATTGATATCGTCGCGGTCCAGAAAAAGTACTTTGCCGTTAAATGCCTTCATGGTGTTATCCTTTATAAAGCACTGAATTGGTAATGGCTCCCGAAATAGATGTCTCCGCGGCCGTGGCCGGGCTCATCAGGTGCACCATGCCGCCTTTGCCCATACGGCCGTTGAAATTGCGATTGGTGGTGGACGCACAGACCTCACCGTCTGCCAGAACGCCGTTGCTCATTCCGAGGCAGGCGCCGCAGGTTGGATTGGTCACACAAAACCCGGCCTCCATGAAGGTTTGGATGATGCCTTCCGCCAGCGCCCGGGCGTAGACCTGTGATGTAGCCGGTGACACGATGGCGCGGACCCGGTCGCTGATTTTCCGGCCCTCAAGGACCCTGGCAGCAATGCGCAGGTCTTCGATACGGCCGTTGGTGCATGAACCGATATAAATCTGGTCCACGGGGGTGCCTTCCATTTCCAGTACGGTTTTGACCTGATCCGGTTTGAATCCGAAAGTGACCTGAGGGGACAGTTCGGAGACATCCAGGGTGATGCTCCGGGCATAGTGCGCATCCGGGTCGGCGCAATATCGGCTGTAGTTTTCCAGTGCGGACCGGGGCGTGTCAAATTCGTTTTGAATAAACGGCCACAGATAGTCCACGGTGGTTTGGTCGGGGGCGCAAATGCCGCTTGTGGCACCGGCCTCCACGGCCATATTGCACAAGGTCATGCGTGATTCCATGGACATGGCGTCTACCACCGGGCCGGCAAATTCCACCACCTTATCCGTTGCGCCGTTGACGCCGATCTGTCCGATGACCGCAAGGATTACATCTTTGGCGTAAACACCGGGCCGAAGCGTACCCTGGATGGTGATTTTTATGGTGGACGGGTATCGAAAGGCGCATACCCCCTTTAAAATGCCCACCTCCAGGTCCGTGGTGCCCACACCGGCCGCAAATGCGCCGAAAGCGCCGTGGGTACAGGTGTGCGAGTCTCCCATGATGATGGTGAAGCCTGGGCGCGCAAATCCCTTCTCCGGGAAAATGGCATGACAGACACCATTTCGGCCGATATCGAAAAAGTCTTTGATCTTGTGCCGCCGGGCCCATTCCCTGAGGATTTTCCCCTGGGCGGCTGTTTTACCGTCTTTGGCGGGTGAGACATGATCGATAACGGCTTTTATTTTGTCCGGGTCGAAGACGCGATCTTTTCCCCTGGCCACCAGATCGTTGATGGCCACCGGCGTGGTGATTTCATGACAAAAGACCGCATCGAGCCGGATCACGCAGGTATCGGGCGTGGGGCGGTCGGCCAGATGGGTGTCGAAAATTTTTTCAGCGATGGTTTTTCCCATATTGTCTCCTGTAAATTAGGAATCCGCGTCCGTGTTCGGGGACGTAGGTCGTTCGGGGACGTATATCAGGTTATAACCTGATATACGTCCCCAGCATCTCCGCGTCCCCCCGTCTTTTAGTCCGAATCCGTTTTGAGCACCGCAAGGAAGGCGGACTGGGGCAGCATGACCTTGCCCACCATTTTCATGCGTTTCTTGCCCTTCTTTTGCTTTTCCAGAAGCTTTCGCTTGCGGCTGATGTCACCGCCGTAACATTTTGCGGTTACGTCCTTGCGGTAGGCATTGACCGTTGAGCGGGAGATGATTTTTCCTCCCACCGCACCCTGGATCGCTATTTTGAACTGCTGCCGGGGGATCTCATCCTTGAGTTTGTCACATCCCACCCGCGCCCGCATGTAGGCCCGTTCCTCATGGACCAGTTGGGACAAGGCGTCCACCCGCTCGCCATTGATCAGGATATCGAGTTTGACCAGCTGGGTGGTGCGGTATTCGATAATCTCATAGTCGAAGGATCCGTATCCCTGGGTGACGCTTTTAAGTTTGTCATAGAAATCGAAGATGACTTCCGACAAGGGCAGTTCAAAGATCATTTCCAGCCGGTTGCTGGTCAGGTACTGGTAATTTTTATTGATGCCCCGCCGGTCCAGGCAAAGCTTCATCACCGCCCCCATATATCGATCCGGTATGATGATGCTGGCGCGGATAAAGGGCTCCAGGGCTTCGGCAATCCCGGTGGGGTCGGGGTATAGCGCCGGGTTGTCGATGATCATCTCTTCGCCGTCATTGAGGATCAGCTTGTACTGGACCGACGGCACCGTCAAGATGATCGACTGGTCGTACTCGCGCTCCAGGCGCTCCTGAACGACCTCCAGGTGCAGCAGGCCCAGAAACCCGCAGCGAAAGCCAAAACCCAGGGCCGCCGATGTGTCCTTTTCGTAAATCAGCGAGGCATCGTTGAGCTTGAGTTTTTCCAGGGCGACCACCAGCTCTTCGTAGTCATCCGCCGCCACCGGATAGATGGAGGCGAAAACCACCGGCTTGGCATCCTTGAAGCCCGGCACCGCCTTGGCGCAGGGACGATCATCCAGTGTGATGGTGTCGCCGCAACGGGTATCGCTGACGGTCTTGATACCGGCAATCATGTAACCTACCTGGCCGGCGCTCAACTCTTTCCGGGGATGGCGCACAATCTGGAAAAGGCCCACTTCTTCGACACGGTACACGGCATTGTTGGACATGAAGCGGATGCGGTCGCGGGCTTTTATGCGGCCATCCACCACCCGGAAATGGACCACGGTGCCGCGAAACGGATCGTAATGGGAATCGAAAATCAATGCGCTCAAAGGCGCATCCGGATCGCCTTCGGGCGGCGGCAACAGTTTAACCACGGCCTCCATGACGTCATGGATTCCGGTGCCTTCCTTGGCCGAGGCCAGTATGGCGGTTTCGGGGTCCAGGCCCAGATCTTCCTCGATTTGTTGCTTGACCCGTTCAACATCGGCCGAGGGCAGGTCGATTTTGTTGATCACCGGAATGATTTCAAGGTCATGCTCCATGGCCAGAAGGAAATTGGCCAGGGTCTGGGCCTCCACCCCCTGGCTGGCATCGATGAGCAGCAGGGCGCCCTCGCACGAGGCCAGGGCTCTGGACACTTCATACGTGAAGTCGACGTGGCCCGGTGTATCGATGAGGTTCAGGTGATAGGTTATCCCATCGGATGCGGTATAGGGCAGGCACACGGTTTGGCTCTTGATGGTGATGCCGCGTTCGCGTTCAATATCCATGCTGTCCAGGATTTGATCTTTAAAATCACGCTCGGCGACGATATTGGTGGCCTGGATCATGCGATCCGACAAGGTGGATTTGCCGTGGTCGATATGGGCGATTATACTGAAATTTCGAATGTGTTTCATGGGTTGTCACAATATGAAGATTATTCGGGCATCTCGTTGGGCCCGAAAGATTGACGGCCGCTTCAACGATGTTCCGGCCAGCAGCCTATCACAAAAAAACCTTTAATGGCATGGGGCCTTGATACCGACGGTCAAAAGCCGGTTGACTTAACGCCTGCAAGGGGATATAACCCCCTATAACTAAAGAAATTTACTTTACTATCAGATTGTTTTGAAAAGTGTCAACCGATAAAGCGTTAACCGAAAAAAGCGAGCCTCAATCGATGTTGGAAGCGCATGTCCTCATCGTCGATGATGATGTTGCCATTCGTGAGTCCATGAATGAGTTTGTGGACATGTCGGGGTATGTGGCCTCCACGGCAATGAGTGCCGAAGAGGCGCTGGAAAAGCTCGATGAAGGCAATATCGATGTGGTCATCACCGATATCATGCTGCCCGGCATGGACGGTCTGGAACTGACGGACCGCATCAAAAAGAACTTTGATATCGATGTCATCGTGATGACGGGGTACAGCGGCGACTATTCCTACGAAGAGGCCATCAGCAAGGGCGCCAGCGATTTCGTCTTCAAGCCGGTGCGTTTCGAGGAGCTGTTGTTGCGCCTGCGCCGTGTGCTGAAGGAGCGACGTCTGACCCAGGAGCGCATCCACATGCTGGACAAGCTCAAGCGGCTCAGTATTACCGATGGGCTGACCAAGCTTTACAATTCCCGGTATTTTTACAACCAGATCAGAGCGGAGATTGACCGCACTTCACGCTACCAGCGGCCGCTGAGCCTGCTGCTGCTGGATATCGATCAATTCAAGGAGTATAACGACAGTTACGGCCACCTGGAAGGGGACAAAGTGCTGGTGGGCCTTGGGCAGGTGATTAAATCCTGCTTGCGTAAAATGGATTCGGCCTACCGTTACGGGGGAGAGGAGTTCACCGTGATTTTGCCCGAAACCGAAGGCGACGAAGCCGCCACGGTGGCAGAGCGTATCCGCTCGGCCGTGGAAGAGGGAAAATATCTGCCCGCAGGCCATAATTCCTCGGTTACCATCACCATCAGTATCGGCGTTACCGAGTACGTTCCCCAGGAAAAAGTGGCCGTTTTCGTTCAGCGGGCCGACAAGGCCATGTACTTGTCCAAGCAATCCGGCCGTAATCGGGTCTCCTGTCTGTTTGCCAGCCACCCTAAATAGAGCGCCCGCCCGACTTTCCCATCCGGATCACCGATCGGGCCGCAGAAGGGCTCAGCGGGGTTCCCATATCCCGGGCCGCCGCGCCCTGCCGGGCTGGTCACTGCGGTAATACCCCTACGGTAGACAATACGGCAAATATATTTTAAACTGCTTTTACCCGAGCCCCGGAATGGATGACGGGGCCTTCACGCTTTGCCCGCCATGGGCGGTTGAATATGCATCCGGGTTCATCGATATGCCGATAAAATCAATGTCACAGCCAAGCCGGCCATCTCGCCGGGAGCACAGGGTCGTGGTCTGTGTCATGGGGATGCTGGCTTTTATCGCCATCATTTTGGGTTATCTCCAGGCAAGGTTCGATCCCCTTGACTGGAGGGAACAGCCCGGCCGGCAACTGGCCGGCGAAGACGTTGAAGCCGCGCAGCCGGAAGATCGGGTCATCGGCCTGGCGGGTCTTTCACCGCCTGAAATATACACCGCCGAAACCCTCTCCGATAAAATCGACGGCAAGGCCGAGCTCTATCTGGATGCCGGATTCCAAACCCTGGAAAGTCGCCGTTTTGCCCTGGCCGGAGATGCGGATCGCTGGATGGAGCGCTATGTATATGCCATGGAGGGGCACCGCAATGCCTTTTCCGTGTTCAGCAGCCAGCGCCGGCAGGATACCGTTTCTCTGGACATCACTCCCTATGCCTATTTGGCCTCGAACGGCCTTTTTTTTGTCCACGGCCCCTATTATGTGGAGATCATTTCAGGGGAAAAGGCCCCGGACATGCAGGCTGCGATGAAAGATCTTGCCCTGGCGTTTATTGCATCCCGGCCGGTCCAATCGATGCCCCTGGTTGTGCCGGGTCTGTTCCCGCCGGACTGGCGCGTTGCCAACAGCGTGGCCCTGGTGTCGCGCAGTGCCTTCGGAATTGAGTCCCTGAACTGGGTATTCACCGCAACCTATGCCGATGGAGAGCACCAGGCCATTGCGTTTATCGCCCCATGTGCGTCTCCCGGCCAGGCGAAAGAGCGGGCCGGCGCATTTTTGCGCTACTGGGCGGAATATGGCGGCGAAAAGGTGGCTTCACCGGAGCCGGTCGGCATTGTCACCATCCTGGACAACTTCGAAATTGCAGCAGCCCGGGGAGACTATCTGTACGGCGTGCACGAAGCCACCCATCTTGATTTCGGGCTGGCGCTGGCCGCCGGGTTGCGTCAAGCCGTCGGGGGAAAAAACCATGGCACCCAATGATTCTATAGGTCGACGCGCCTTTGCGCGCCGGGTGGCCAGAGTATTCTTCATGGCGGCGGCAACCGGCGCATTGGGGTTGACCTTCTGGGACCGCCTGGGCCCGCGGGTCCGGGGGCCCCAAAGGCGCGATCTCGTCTTGCCCGTTTTCTCTTCCCCCGGCAGGACGCCGCAAATTGCTGTTGCCCGCGGATTCGACCGGACTGCCGGCGTCGAAGCGGTGTTGAATGCGCTGGGGCGGATGACGGCGTTCATCCAGCCCGGTGATCGCGTGCTGCTGAAAGTCAACGCCGCTTTTGCCTCGCCGCCCGCTTTGGGGGCCACCACACATCCCGAAATGGTCTCGGCCGTGGTCAAGCTGTGCAAAGAAGCCGGTGCCGGACGCGTCATGGTGACGGACAACCCCATCAATGATCCGACCAGCTGCTTTGAACTCACCGGCATCGGTCCGGCTGCCCGTGATTCCGGAGCCCGGGTGATTTTGCCCGGTCCGGATCAATTCCAAACATATTCTCTGGAAGGCGGTCAATTGATTCGGCAATGGCCGGTTCTCGGATCGCCGCTGGTCATGGCGGATAAATTGATCGGCCTGGCACCGGTTAAGGATCACCACCGCAGCGGTGCCTCGATGACCCTCAAAAATTGGTACGGTCTGCTGGGCGGCCGCCGCAATCTCTTTCACCAGCGGATCCATGCCATTATCGCCGAATTGGCCATGATGATCAAACCTTCCCTGGTGATCCTGGACGGCACCCGGGCCATGATGGCCAACGGGCCCACCGGCGGATCTTTGGACGATTTGAAGGACACCCGTACGATCATCGCCGGCACCGACCCGGTGGCCGTGGACGCTGCCGGCGCAACGCTGCTGGGAAAAGCATCGGATGATTTGCCCTATCTGGCCCTGGCCCAGAACGCCGGTGCCGGGACCGCGGATTTCCGATCCCTTAATCCCATCGAAGTCAACAGAACGTAAACGGTGGCAGGGAAGCAACTGTCATGAAAATAACCAACGCCCGCCGCATCACACAGGTATTCTTTTGGGTATTGTTTGTCTGGTTTTGCGTGGTTTCGAGCATAGGAGAAAAAATCTGGCAGCTGCGCGGCTGGCCGGTCAACTGGTTCCTTCAACTCGATCCCCTGGCGGCACTGGGCGTGCTGCTGGCCACCCATACGCTCTACTGGGGGTTGTTGTGGGGTGCGGCGACCATTATCCTGACCTTTTTCCTGGGGCGATTTTTCTGCGGCTGGATATGCCCCATGGGCAGCCTTCAACAGTTTGTCGGCTATCTCGGACAAAGGGGGCTGCCCGTAGCTGCAAAGATATTGCGCAGCCGGTATCACGGTGCCCAACAGATCAAATACTGGCTTTTGCTGTTTCTTTTGGCAGCGGCAAGCGCCGATTTTTTTCATTTCCTCTTCAGCGGTCCTTTTCACAGGCCGGGACTGTTCGTGTTTGTGTTCTGCCTCCTGGCGGCCATGCTCTGGATCATCAGTGAGCGCTCCAAAGTAAAAGCGACTGCATTTTTTGCCGGTATCGTCGCCATGGGAATGGTGCTTTACCGCTGGTCTCCCCAGACCCACTGGCTGACGTCATCTCTGCAAATCGGACTGCTCGATCCGCTGGTGTTTATTCAGCGGGCCGCCAACCTGGTTTTGCTGCCGATAGCGGATGCGCCCCTGCGGATCACCTCGGCAATCCCCAGATTTTATCAGGGCGCAGGTCTTATGGGGATGCTCTTTATCCTGGTGTTGGCCCTTTGTGTCCGCATCCCGCGGTTTTACTGCCGGTTCATTTGCCCGCTGGGTGCCTTGTTCGGGTTGCTGAGCCGCTGGGCGCTTTTTCGAATCGGCAAATCGGAAGATCGCTGCAAGGCGTGCCGGCAGTGCGAAGCCCATTGCGAGGGCGCATGTGCGCCGTCGCGGGTCATCCGCACGGCTGAATGTGTGCTCTGTCTCAACTGCATGGACCGCTGCAGGCACGGTTTGATGACTTATGCAGCGCAGTCTTCGGCGGCCGGCGAACAGGCGGCTCCGGACCTGAAGCGCCGGCATGTGGTGACTGCCATCGCCATGGGGCTGGCCGCTGCACCCGTGATGCGGCTCAACGGCAGCCTGTCGAATCATTGGAACCCCGCCTTGATTCGTCCACCCGGGGCATTGAGCGAAGCCGCTTTCCTGTCGCGCTGCATCAAATGCGGCCAGTGCATGCGCGTTTGCCCGACCAACGTGATCCACCCGGCCACTTGGCAGGCCGGCGTGGAAGGGTTTTGGACCCCGGTGCTCAACTATCGCATCGGCACCAGCGGATGTCAGCACAATTGTGTGGCCTGCAGCCATATCTGCCCGACGGCGGCTCTGCGGCCCTTGAGTGTGGACGAACGCATGGGGCGCAACCAGTATGCCGCCAAGGGGGCGCTGCGCATGGGTATGGCATTTGTGGATCACGGCCGCTGTCTGCCCTGGGCCATGGACACGCCCTGTATCGTCTGCCAGGAGAATTGTCCGGTGAGCCCGAAGGCGATTTATACCCGGATCGAGTACCGGACCATTCGCGACGGCCGCCATTTGCTGCAATCCATAAGTGGCGATCGCATGGTGCTTGCCGGCGGCGGATGGAAATTCGACACATTGGCCGGCGGTGATTATTTTTTACAATGGGCCGACCGGCCGCCGGTTGCCATCGCCGGCAACGCAGATCGTGCCATCACCCTGGCGGCAATGCCGGAGAAGGCACAATGGCCGAAGCCGGGAGATTCAATCCAGGTCGCTGTGCGGCTGCAAAAGCCATATGTCGATCCGCACCGGTGCATCGGCTGCGGCATTTGCGAACACGAATGCCCGGTTCAGGGGCGGCGTGCCATTCGGGTCAGCGCGGAGAATGAATCGCGGCATGCCGGGCATCGGCTGATTATTGAAAGGTAAAGTTGAGGAGGGCAATTGCCATGAAAAATAAATCCGAAGGCTGTTCGCGCCGCGAATTCTTCAAAACCGCCGGCGTTGCCGGGGCCGGCGCCCTGATGGCGCCCCTGGCGGCCAATGCTCACAATGCAGGCCCAAAGATGGAACGGCTCATGGCCGCCGGGCAGGACCGTGTGCCCACCCGCCCGTTCGGCAAAAGCGGCGTCGATGTTTCCATCCTCGCCCTTGGCGGCATGTTCGATCTGTCCGCCAACCAGTTGATGCTCAGGCAGGCCATCCGATGGGGGGTGACCTACTGGGATACGGCAGATTGCTACCAGAGGGGCAGCGAATCCGGAATCGGCAAATACTTCGCCAAGTTTCCACAGGACCGGGAGAAGGTCTTTTTGGTGTCCAAGTCCGATGCCCGCGACCCCGACGGGATGAGCCAGCTCCTGAACCGTTCCCTGGAGCGAATGAGCACCTCTTACATCGACCTGTATTTCGTTCACGGTGTCCGCGATATCGATGAACTCAACGACGCCACCCGCCGCTGGGCCGAAAAGGCCAAAGCCGAAAAGAAGATCAGACTGTTCGGGTTCAGTACCCACCGCAATATGGAAACCCTCTTATCCCAGGCCGCCGGTCTGGGATACATTGACGGCATCATGATGACCTACAACTTCCGCAACATGCACACCCCCGAAATGAAGGCCGGCGTGGCGGCCTGCGTCAAAGCCGGTATCGGTCTGACTGCCATGAAAACCCAGGCTGAGCGTTCATGGATCAGCCTGAAGGGAACCGGCAAGGCCGGGGACGAATTAATGGCGTCCTTTATGGAAAAGGGGCTTACCGAACACCAGGCCAAGCTCAAGGCGGTTTGGACCAACCCGAATATCGCCAGCATCTGCTCCCAGATGCCCAACATGACCATCTTGAAGGCCAATGTCGCGGCTGCCACCGACCCTGCGCCGCTCTCCCTGAGGCAGATGGATCTCTTCCGGAAGGTTGCGCAGGCCACCGCAGACCAATACTGCACCGGCTGTGGCCATATCTGTGAAAGCGCCGTGAACGGCGGGAAGGTGCCCATCGGCGATATCATGCGTTATCATATGTACTGCCAATCCTATGGACGCCTGGATTGGGCCCGGGCCCATTTCAGCCAAATCCCGGCCAAGGTGCGCCAGCAGTTGGCCAGCGGGGATTTCAGCGCCGCCGAAGGTCGCTGCCCCCAGGGCATGCCCATTGCCAGGCTGATGCGGCGCGCGCTTATGGAATTTGGCTGATACCCTGAGGGAAAAGAGGGACGGGGATGAAATATTGCGTTTCTCCCGCGCATAAGCGAGAAACGCAATATTTCATCCCCGTCCCTAGCTTAAGTTTGTTGTATAGAACTGATTCTGCAATGAGCTGTGATCATCTTAGATGGTTATGGCTTTTTTTCCGGCAATGTAGCTTCCCGTCATCAGCGTCCGGTCCTGCCGGTTGCACAACGCCAGCTTGCGCCTGCCGCTTCGGTCTACAGCAGGGCTGCGCAGGACTTGAAGCCCGTGGCCGGGCAGTCGCGCGGGGCGAACAAAGCGCACGTCAATGGATTGAATCATTTCATTTGTGGCCATTTGGAGTGCTTCGAAGCTGCGTGCAAACATGCCGAACCCCTGCATCACGGTTCCGCCAAAAGCCGATTTTTTGGCCACCCGGCTGTTCCAGTGGATGGGATTCAGATCGCCGGTGAGGATGCCAAACTGAAAGCCATCATCGGCCATGGCATCCCAGGAGGCTACCGGTGCCAATTGAACGGTTTCTTTAAATACCGTTTTTTCCCTTTTGCGCTTTCCAAGTATAAAAGTGGCGTAAAAATCGACTTTCATTGCATTGGCCGCGGACAGGGTTCCAACGGTGAGTTGTAGGTGGATTCTGGCCCGGTTGTCTTTTTCCACGATGCTGATCATCCTGGAATGGACATCCAGGGGCCTGCCCGCCGGAATGCTTCCATGGATGGTGATGCCGCAGCCCTGGTTGATGATTCGGACCAGGCGGTAGCGGGTCATTTCAAGTTGAACCGCCCAGACCGGCAGGGCGAACTGGGTGAACAGGTGGGGAGGAAGGGTGTTGGTGTAGCGGTTTTGCGGGGCCTTGCACCAGGCGGTATAATGCCGGATCAACCGTTGCGAAGGCGCGGGCAGTTGCTTGCGCACATCCGGGAAGCAGGCTGGATTGGCCGACTTTCTTGTTGCCGGCAGGACGGATTTGCAAAGGATACGGGCCAGGGTCTTGACCATCGGGCCCTGCTCGAGCAGGAGGGAAATCGGTACGGGGGAATGCTTTTCAGGCCACGACATATGATCCTGTGCCCACGGCGATAAGATCGCCGGAGTCGTTTTTCAGCTCCAGGCGGGTGACCGCCACTTTGTTTCCCGTGCGCAGGGCATATCCTGAACAGACAAACCCGGCGCCCAGTCCGGGCCGCAGATAGTCGATGCGCAGGTCTATGGTGCCCAGCTTGCTGAATTGGGCCATTTTTTGTTCAAAGGTCTTGCCGGTCATCTTTTTCTGGATGCCCATGAAGGCCGACAACCCGCCGGTTACATCGATCACAGAGGAGATCACACCGCCGTGCAGGGCCCCGCGCATGTAATTGCCGATCAGCTCCTCGCGCATGTCGAATGCAATGGTGACCCGGTCATAGTGCAACGATTCCACCCGCAGACCGAGGACTTTGTTAAAGGGGATCTTTTCGTTGAAAATCTGATTAATGGTTTCAAACAGCGCGCTGTCTTTTTTAGAAGTTGCCATAATCCGGCCGCCTGACGAAAAACCCCGCAGCCGTTCGGCGGGCTGCAGGGTTTTTTAAGGTTTCAAATACTGCGCTGTCCTACATTTCGCTTTCCGGATGGAAAACGTCCACTTCCCTGAGGTCGTCGCCCAGGTAGACGCGCTCGTTGGGGCCCAGAATGCCCAGAGACAGGCACAGCAGGGTCCACAGATGTACCGTCTGCCACGGATGATGGCGCTGTTCGGCCAGGTCGTGGACCTGGGCGTGACAGTTGTGACATGGGGTGATAGCGTATTGGGCGCCGGTGGCCAGGATCTGGTTGGCCTTGAGTTCGCCGTATTTGCGCCGTTCTTCCGCAAAGCCCGATTGCAGGTAGCCGCCGCCGCCGCCGCAACAGAAGTTGTTGGATCGATTGGGGTGCATGTCGACAAAGTTTTCGTCTCCTACCACGGCCCGCACCACATACCGCAGGTCTTCGGCCACCGGGTCGCCAAAGCTCTTGCGCACCAGCTGACAGGGGTCCTGGACGGTGAATTTGATTTTGCGGTCTTCGTTCCACTTGGAGCTGGGTTTGAGTTTACCTTCCCGGATCCATTGGGCATACAGCTGGATAATGCTTTTAATTTCAAAGTTGGCCTTGATACCGAATTTTTGCATTCCGAACCGGACTGCGAAAAGTTCGTGCCCTCACTCTGTATTGAGCCAGACCTTGCAGCCCAGGTCCTCCACCGCCTTGACCTTGGTTTCCACGATGTGTTTCCAGGCATCGTCGTCGCTCAGGAACATGCAGTAGTTTTCCGCAGCCCATCCCTTGGTGCCGTAAGTCCAGTCGGCGCCGGCCAAGTGCAGGATCTTCCACAGGGGCACCATTTCATCCGGTTCGGTCACCGGCTCGCGAGAATTCTGGTTGAGAAAGTAATAGGCACCCTGTTTGTTGACCGGCGCGGCCATTTCGGCGAACTCCGGCTGGGCTTCCTGGTACTCTTCAAGTACGTCTTCAACCACAAACTGGAAATCCTCTTCGGTGGCGCCCATGGCGCTGCAGGTATCGCTGCGCAGGGCCATGTCGCAGGAACCCAGAATGCCTTTGGGGCGCTCCTCGCGGGGAGTCAGCTTGCGTGCGTTGTAAACCAGTTGGGGGATGTTGATCTTCATGGGGCAGACATACATGCAGCGCGTACACATGCTGCACATCCAGACCCATTTGGTTTTAGCGATCTCTTCATCCATGCCAAGGGCCGCCATGCGCAGGAACTTGCGCGGGTCCATGCCCTCCAGTCCGGTTGCCGGACATCCCGATGAGCACGCGCCGCAGGTCAAACAGAGATTCAGGTTCCCGCCTTCGGGTAGAAGCTCTTTGACCTTGTCGATAAAGGTGCTCTGTTTTTTTCCGCCAAGTTTTATTGCCTGTTCAGCCATACAATTTCCTCCGTAAACGTATTGCCCACCTTTCCTTACTAAAATGATAGACATATATAAAGGCAAACCCCGGCTCAAAATACAAGCAAAAAAAACGAATACCGCGATTTGCCTCATGGCCGGCTGTGAAAAACCCCCGGAAGCCCGGCGATTCAGACTACCGGGGGCGTTTCAACCTATTGCATTGCCTTCAGGTCGGCCTCCATTTCGCTGACGATGCGCGCAAAGTCGCTGCCCATATTGGCCGCCAGGGTTGCAAAGCGAAGCTGGCGTTGATCCATGCCGATTTCAGCCAGCATGCGCTGTGCATCCTGGACACGCCATCCGGCATAGGTGTTGCCGCGTTCGGATTTGCAGTTGCCCGGGTGGCAGGCCAGTACCAGGACGCCGTCGGCGCCTTCCACAAAAGCGGACAGGATGTAATCCAGGTCCACTTTGCCGGCACAGGGGACCTGAACTATTTTCAGGCCCTCGGGCAGGGTCATTTTAAACTCTTGTGCCATCTGCCCGGCTTCCAGCGCTGAATTCTGGCAGCAGAACGCCACGATGGCGGGCGCTTTGGTCTTTTGGGCGCCGGCGGTTTCGATACGCGTTTTCATTTGTGCATCGGTAAATCCGCCGATTTGAATGGCTTCCTGGGGGCACTCACTGGCACATATGCCGCATCCCTGGCAGGCCACCGGGTCAATGATGGTGTTGCTTTCGTTTTCCCAGTAGATCGCCCCGTGGGGGCAGCAGCGGTAGCAGGTCAGACAGAATACGCATTTTCCGGTATCCAGGGTGGTCTCCGTAGATACCTGGCGGGACCCCGTTCCCAACAGTTCGCTCACCCGCAGGGCCGCATTTTCAGCGTCCATCCAGGCGCCGCTGAGCTTTTTGGCTTCTGCGCCGCCGCCGACCACGAAAATTCCCTCGCGATTGGTGGCCACCGGATACCGGTGGACATTGTCGGTCTGCATGAAGCCGCCGGCGCCCAGTTCGATACGCAGCATCTCGGCGAGCTCTTCATTGTCGTTGCCGGCTGAAATGGCTTCTTCCACGACAATCATGTCCGGATTCAGCTCCACATCCTGGCGAATGACCGGGTCCGCGTAGGTAATCGTCAGGTTGCCGTTTTGCTGGGTGATGGCCGGCATCTGCTGTAATTTGAAATAGAGAGTCCCCTTGTCGCGGGTCTGCATGTAGATCCGTTCCAGCTGATCCGATGCGACCTTCAGATCACCGACATACACATAGACGCTGCAATCGTCCAGTTCGGACAGTGCCAGCGCACTGCGAAACACCCGTTCCATGTTGACCGGGTTCCCCGGCTGGGCCAGGCCGACCATGAAGGCCACGGTTTTGCCGGACAGCGAAGATGCGTCCTTCGCCAGCCGCTGCTCAAGCTGCGATTGGGACAGCACCCCATCGTTCAATGCCAGTCCATAGGCCGCGTTGAGCGGTTGGATGTCGACTTTGCCGGCCACGACAATGGCGCCGACCTGTTTTTCGGTGACTTCCTTTTGGGTCGCCAGCCAGACCTTGAAGTTTCCCGGCATTCCTGCGGCACCGGCAAACTGGGTGCTGCTGAAAACTTCAATCTGCTTCGAGGCTTTGGCCAACTCCATGGAGGCGTCCAACTGCCCCTGATCCATACCGACCAGGGGGAGGGTTTCGGCGGCTGACCCAAGGGTTTCCCCGGACTCTGCGATTACTACGGAATAGCCTTTATCGGCAATGACTCGGGCTGTTTCAAGACCGACGAGTCCTCCGCCGAGCACCAGCACGGCCTGGGTTACTTCGATGGTTTTCAGTTCTGTATTCGTTTGATCCGTCATTAGGCCCTCCTTAGATACGCGATCACCTTGCCGGCGGATTGACCGGCATGGGCCATGGTGTTGGCGATGGTTTTGGGTCCGGCAACAGTGCCGGCCAAAAAGATACCCCCTTGATTGGTGGAAACGGTATCCAGCGTGCCTGCGCCGGCGGCAAAGCCGTCGCTGCCCAGCTCGATTCCGAGCATGCCGGCCAAAGCGGCATTGTCGCTGCCCGGCATGATGCCCACTGAAAGGACCAGCAGGTCGAACTCTTCCTCGACCGGGCTTCCATCGGCCTCGCTCATGAAGCGGGTCCTGATGCGGTCATTGTCCGCCTGGTACATGTCAACGGGAATGGTGCGCACAAACTTCAGGTCCTGCCGGCACTTCTGGTAAAATGTGGGGAAGCTGTTGCCGGTATTCTGGATATCCATGTAGAAAATGGTGATGTCCAGATCAGGGTTCTTGTCTTTCAAACTCATGGCGGTTCGCAGGGCATAGGGGCAGCATACCTGGGAGCACCAGAGGTTGCCCAGATTTTCGTCCCGGCTGCCCACGCACTGGATAAATGCAATCTTCTGGGGGGGCTGGCCGTCGGAGGGCCGCAGGAGCGTTCCCGTTGCGCGCTTGCCTCGCTCCAGGTCCAGTCCGGTAACGACGTTGGGCAGCACGCCGTACTGATAATTCTTTTTGATGCGGGCATCAAAGGGCGTAAATCCGCTGGCCAGGATCACCGCATCCACATCGAGTTGAGCGGCTTGTCCCGTCGTTTCGGTGTTGAGCGCACCCTCAGCGGAATAGAAGCGGGCATTGTGCTTGGAGAAGCCGCGCACCGCTGCACATTGAACCGGTGATGCGGCATAGCCGGCCACGCATTGTTTCAATGCATCGCCCTTGTCCGCCGTACCTTTGGCCAGCTGCGCGCTGATGCGGCCGTTTTGGGCGATGCTTTTCACCTCAGTGGCCAAATGGACCGTGATGTTGGGAGATTCTACAACGTCCTTCAAGGTGCTTTCCACCTTGCAGGCGCCGCATTGCTGGCATTCGTCAGTGGCCTTGCAGGCATACTGGATGGCATGGCCGCCCAAAAAATCGGCTTTTTCCACCAATTCCACCCGTATGTCCTGGCGGGCCAGTTCCCGGGCTGCAGTGAGCCCGGCGATGCCGCCGCCGATAATCATGACTTTTTTCGCTTCCGTACTCACGTTGTTCACTCCTTGTTTTGCAGCGTGCCCGCCGGAAAGCGTTATACTTCCGGTCTGGGCAGCACTTTGGCGCGTTCGGCAATTTCGGGAACCTTGTGTTCCCATTCAATGGCCATCAGGTGAACACCGGCCACACCCTTCATCTCTTTGAACTCTTCGATTTGCTCGCAGGCGATTTTGATGCCCTCGTCGGAGACCTTCTTTTTTTCCACGCCCTGCAGGCGCTTGATGATTTCATCGGGAACATCCATGCCCGGAACCTTGGAAGCCATGTATTTGGCCATACCGATGCTCTTCATGGGCGTGACGCCGGCCAGGATGTAGACCTTTTCGGTCAGGCCCATATCGTTGGCCTGGCGCACCCACTCGCGCATGCGTTCCATATTGAAAATACATTGGGTTTGAACAAAATCGGCGCCGGCGGCCACTTTTTTGGCCAGGCGATGGACGCGCCATTCGACAGGCTCTGCAAAAGGATTGGCTGCGGCGCCGATGAATAGCTGGGGTGGCTCGTCAATATCCGCTCCGCCCAGGAATTTTCCTTCATCGCGCATTTTTTTGACCATACCGATGAGCTGGGTGGAGTCGATGTCGAATACGCCCTTGGATTGCGGATGGTCGCCAAACTGCTGGTGATCGCCGGACAGGCAAAGGATGTTGCGGATCCCCAAGGCGTAGGCACCCAGAATGTCGGACTGCATGGCCAGGCGGTTGCGGTCACGGCAGGTCATTTGGAAGTTGGGTTCGAGCCCCTCTTCGATGGCGAGCAGTGATGCCGCCCAACTGGCCATGCGCACCATGGCGGTCTGATTGTCGGTGATATTGACCGCATCGACGTTACCCACCAGTGGTTTGGCTTTTTCGCGGACATGTTCGACGTTGGCGCCCCTGGGCGGCCCGAGTTCTCCGGTAAAGGCAAAATGACCGGCTTCCAGAATTTTCTGCAACTTGCTTCCAGATTTCATAGCGATATGCTCCAACTTTTGTAAGTTAAGTTAACATTGGTGGCGTTATTTGCCGCCCATGGCCTTCTTGCGTTCTTCATAGCCGGGTTGGACGATGGTTCGGGGGGTCTGGTTACGCCAGTCGTTGGGAGGACAGATTTCCAGGATATTGTCCAGACGTCCCTGCAGGGCCAGGCGCTCGTGAATTTGATACCAGGCACAGGGCTGGTCCGCATGGATTTCGCAGCTGCCCTTGTTGGTGCCCCCGCAAGGGCCGTTGAACAGGCCTTTGGCGCACATGGTCACCGGGCAGATTCCGGAGGTCATGCCCAGTACGCAGGAGCCGCAGGCGCGGCATTTTTCTTCATACCAGCCCACGTCGCGGTTGGCGCCGATGAACGTGGTGTCCACGGCCGGAAAGACCGGGATGTTGGGAAAGCGTTCGCCCAGAAACTGAACGCCGGCACCGCATGCCATTGAAAGAAGGGCATCGTATTCGTCCACGATGCTGTCCAGTTCTTCCAGGAATTCCATGTCGCACTGTCGTTCCACAGTGTGGGCGCCCAGGGTGATGGGTGAACCGGCCATTTTGCGGGCCAGTTGAAGCTCTTTGTTGAGTACGCCCACCTCTTTTTCGCCGCCGGCCAGGCAAACCGCGACGCAGGTGCCGCAGCCAATGGTTAGAACTTTCTGGTAACCCTGCACCATGGTTTTGATTTCATCGAAAGGCTTTCGTTCTGCAACTATCATGGGAATCCTCCGTTATTATTTGGGCTGACACCACAAATCAGGATGCTGTTTCACACACGCTTTCCACCATAAAAAAGTGCTGGAGATAGTGCATAAAGCTAAAGAGGAAACTTAAATCAGATCAAAATCAAGGTGTCAATAAAAAGGTAGGATGCGCCGTCGCCAGGGGTTTTTAAAAGAAATGAACAAGCATTCATTATGGGGTGTGGATGGGTTTCCGCCCGCTGTGCGGTGATTGTTCCCATTGCCGCCAAATCGATTTTAAACCTGTCTGGCGCAAGGGGAAAGGATAAAAAGGAGGCACTATGGAACCATCGAGTAATTTCCCTTGACAGGGGGAGGGGCCCTTGATAAATGAATGAGTGTTCATTCATATTTTTTTGATAACGCTTAACAGAATACGGCCAGTCAGTTATGAAACAGAATTCGGAAAAATACCATCTAATCCTTGACGCTGCTGTAAAAGTTTTTGCCGAGCAGGGTTTTTTTCATTCCACTGTGGCTCAGATTGCCAAGGAGGCCGGTGTCGCCGATGGAACCATCTATCTGTATTTCAAAAACAAAGACGATATCCTGATTCAGTTTTACGAATATAAGACCCGGCAGGTGTTCGAGCGCTTTCGGCAGGCGGTCAATGATGCCGATACTGCCGAAGAAAAGCTTCGCAATCTGGTTCATACCCACCTGGCCGAGTTCCAGAAGGATATAAACATGGCCATTGTCTATCAGGCCGAAATTCACCAGCACAGAAGGTTGGCCCAGGATGTCATCAAAGAGATGTCCAAGATGTATCGTGAGATTATTTCGGATGTGGTTGAGATCGGCCAACAACAGGGGCATATCCGGCGCAACCTTTATGTGGGGCTGGTGATGCGTTTTATCATCGGCGCGGTGGATGAGGTCATCAACGCCTGGATTCACGCCCGGGCGAGCTATGACCTGGTCAGCATGGCAGACCCGCTCGTTGAATTGTTTATCAACGGCATCGGCGTTGCTGAAGGCCGATAACCGAATTATTTCAGCCGGTGTTCAGGAACCGGCGATGAATTTCTTATAATAGGGAGGAAACCATGGCACAAGTAATTGCAGATCGCAGGGATGTCGACTTTGTCCTTTTCGAGCAATTTGAAGTAGAAACATTGAGCCAACACGAACTGTACGCCGACTTCAACCGCAAAACCATCGACATGGTGGTTTCGGAGGCGCGCAACCTGGCGATCAAGGAAATTTATCCCACCCAGCAGGAGGGCGATTCGGGCTGCACATTCGACAACGGCCAGGTGCATGTGCCGGAATGTTACAGGCGGGCCTGGGAGATGTATCTGGAAGGCGAATGGCTGGCTTTGACCGAAGATCCCGAATACGGCGGACAGGGTATGCCGCGGACCGTAGCCATGGCTAGCAGCGACTATCTGGTCGGCGCCAACTATGCGTTTGCCATGTATGCCGGGTTGACTCACGGGGCCGCGCTTCTGGTGGAAGCTTTCGGCACCGAAGCCATCAAAAAACGCTTCCTCAAAAAAATGTTCACCGGGAAATGGACAGGGACCATGCTGCTGACCGAACCCGAGGCCGGATCGGACGTGGGCCGGCTGACCACTTCGGCGGTGAAAAACGATGACGGTACTTACTCCATCAGCGGCTCCAAGATTTTCATCTCCTCAGGGGAGCACGACCTCAGCGAGAATATCATTCATCCGGTGCTGGCCCGCATCGAGGGCGCCCCGGAAGGCACCAAGGGCATTTCCCTTTTTCTGGTTCCCAAAATATGGGTGAACGAAGACGGCAGCCTGGGTGAATCCAACGATGTGGTCTGCACCGGTATCGAAGAAAAAATGGGGATTCACGGCAACGCCACCTGTTCCCTGACCCTCGGCGGCAAAAACGGCTGTCGCGGTTACCTGCTGGGCGAAGAGAACAAAGGCATGCGGGCCATGTTCCTGATGATGAACGAAGCCCGCCTGCTGGTGGGCATGCAGGCCATGACCTGCGCCAGCAACTCTTATCTCAATGCATTGAATTATGCCCGTGAGCGTGTTCAGGGCCGCAACCTGCTGCAGATGATGGAACCGGATGCGCCTGCCGTTCCCATTATCCAGCATCCCGACGTTCGCCGCATGCTGATTTCCATGAAGGCCAATGTGGAAGGCATGCGCAGCCTGTTGTATTACATCTGCTCGCTGACAGACCGAATTCACGTGTCGGAGGATGCAGAGGAAAAATTACGCCTGCAGGGCATGATCGATCTGCTGATTCCCATTGCCAAGGGATACGTGAGCGACCGGGCTTCGGACGTCTGCAACCTGGGAATGCAGGTGTACGGCGGTTATGGCTATATCAAGGAATATCCCCAGGAGCAGCTGGTGCGCGACTGCCGGATTACCCAGATTTATGAAGGCACCAACGGCATTCAGGCCATGGATCTGCTGGGCAGGAAACTGGGCCTCAACAAGGGCAAGCCCATCATGGATCTCATGGGCGAAATCCAGAAGATCATAGGCCAGGCCAAAGCGCACGAATCTTTGAAAGTGCTGGCCGAAGCCCTTGAAAAAGCGTTGAACCGTCTGGCTGAAGTCGCCATGCAGCTGGGTGCCACCGCCATGTCGCCCCAGGTGCTCAATGCGTTCGCGTTTGCCCATCCTTTCATGGAAGCTTCAGGGGACGTCGTAGCGGCCTGGATGTTGCTCTGGCGCGCCCTGGTGGCAAAAACCGCCCTGGAAGGCGGCGCCAAGAAGAAAGACCAGAGTTTCTACGAAGGGCAAATCAAAAGCGCCGAGTTTTTCGCTCTGGCGGTCCTGCCGGTTACCATGGGCAAAATGGACGCCATCATGGCAAACTGCGCTGCCGCTGTGGAGATCGACGACAAGAGCTTCGGCGGCAAATAATCCGAATGCCGGGGACGGCTGAATCGGGTTAACCGGGGACTCAACGCAATCGGGGACGACGCAATCGGGGACGTATATCAGGTTATAAGTTAATCGCTCAAGCGATTAACTTATAACCTGATATACGTCCCCCAAGAACACGTCCCGGCCGGAAACACAACGGGGGGGCGGCACCGGCGCCGCCCCCCCGTTATGCAAAATCCGTCAAGACGGGCCCCTTACCCCCTCTTTTTCAGTTCTTCGGCCCGCAGGTCCTTCTTGAGTATCTTTCCCACGTTGGTTTTGGGCAATTCATCCCGGAATTCAATTTCGGTGGGCCATTTATACTTGGCCAGCTTGCCGTCGCAAAAGTCGATCATTTCCTTTTCGGTGGCCGTCTGGCCTTCTTTGAGAACGGCGAAAACCTTTACGGCTTCGCCCCGTTTGGGATGCGGGATGCCGATGGCGGTGGCTTCCGACACTTTGGGATGTTCGAAAAAGACCTCTTCAATATCACGGGGATAAATATTGTAACCGCCGGATATGATCATATCCTTTTTACGATCGACGATATAGAAATAACCCTCTTCGTCCATGGTGGCGATATCGCCGGTGTGCAGCCAGCCGTCGGTGATGGTATCGGCGGTGGCCTCCGGGCGGTTCCAGTATCCTTTCATGACCTGGGGGCCCTTGACGAGCAGTTCTCCGGATTTTCCCGGCGGCATATCGGTGACACCGTCATTGAGGTCTACAATGCGGCAGTCGGTGTCGCTGATGGGCACTCCGATGCTGCCGACTTTGCGCTGGCTGCCCTCTCCATAGGGATTGATGTGGGTCACCGGCGATGATTCGGTCAGACCGTAGCCCTCGACGATGGTGGCCCCCGTTCGTTTTTCGAAGGCTTTGATGACCTCCACCGGCAATGGGGCGCTGCCTGAAAAACAGCCTTTAATGGAGGTCATATCCACTTTTTCAACCTCCGGGTCCTGCAGGATGCCGATGTACATGGTGGGCACCAGGGGCGCGAAAGTGGGTTTGTATTTCGCGATGGCTTCCAGCAGTTGCGGTGGCTGGGGTTTGGGAACCAGGATGTTGCCCCATCCGAAATAGATGGCCAGATTCATGGCTGTGGTCAGACCGAATACGTGGAAGAAGGGCAGTGCGCCCAGCATGATTTCATCGGAACCGAAGCCGGGAAACCAGGCGGCTGTCTGCTGGACCTGCTGGCTCAGGTTGCCATGGGTGAGCATGACCCCCTTGCTGACGCCGGTGGTGCCGCCGGTATACTGGTACATGGCCACGTCGTCGAAAGAGAGCTCGGCGCCGGGCGGATTGGGCGCGGTTTTGGCCAGCAGCGGCTTCCAGCGATACACGTCCGGGGCCGGTTTGACTGCGGCGGCCAGCTTTTTCTTTTTGGCCACCAGGGGAAAAAGCAGATTTTTGGGGAACGGCAGGTAATCGCCAATGCTGGTGTAAACGATCTGTTTGATTTTGGTCTCGGGCCGCAGGTCGATCATCCGGTTGCCCAGCAAGTCCAGGGTGATGAGCACTTTGGCGCCTGAATCGTTGAATTGATGCTTGAGTTCACGGTCAGAGTAAAGCGGGTTGTTCATCACAGTAACGGCGCCGATGCGCATTACCGCATAATAGGCCGCCACACAGGGAATGACATTGGGCAGCAGCAGGGCCACGGCATCGCCCTGGCGCACACCGAATGCATGCAGGCAGGTGGCGAACCGGTCCACCATATCCTGCAGTTGCCTGAAGGTGATTTCAAATCCCTGGAAGTTCAGGGCCATCTTGTCGGGAAAGCGTTGGACGGAACGTTCCAGAAAAGCCGGCAGGCACAGTGATTCATAATCAAAATGTTCGGGTACCCCCGACTGATAATGGGCTAACCACGGTTTTTCAGGATTCGTCGATGTTGTCCCCACACACACCTCCTTGCAGAATGGAATTGCGGTTGCGTTACAAGTGCGGCCCCTCTCTTGTTTTTACGGCCCTATGGCTGTTTTTGTCAAGAAACACATTGGGTTGTTTTCCCATAGAGAAAGCGTTAAGGTGCAATAAAAATTCCTTGACAGGATCAGGCCGGGTTGGTACTGAATGAATACTCATTCATTTTGGGTTGCATCTATCATATTATAATGGAGAAGGAAAGAGAATTATGGACGCTGCGCTTATTCCCCCAGCAAAGACGATGTTTCTTTCAATACCGGCGGCTGTCGTCTACGCTTTGATTCCGATATTGGGCATAGCGTTATTCGGCTATATGATCTACTGCCGGCTCAAGCCGCTGCTCAAAGCCGCTCCAGACAACCGGTGGGGGCAACTGGGGGCCCGGGTGCCGCAGCTGCTCAAAATATGGCTGCTGCAATACCGTCATCCCCGCTATATGGCGGCGGGCCTGTTGCATATACCGCTGTTCGCCGGATTCCTAATTCTGGGGCTGCGGTCAACGGAAATGGCGTTTATCGGCGTCTGGCCGGGTTTTGTCATTCCCGGGATGGATGGTCAGTTGGGTTCCATCTATGCCGTGCTGCGCAGCTATGCCGCCACCTGGGTGCTGGTCGTGGCGCTGATTGCCATGGTGCGGCGCGGATTAGTTCAGCCGGCGCGCTATGCGGTGCCGGCAAAATACGGCAAGGCCCATACCGGTGAAGCCGTTTTTGTGCTGGGCATGATCTGCACCCTGGTTTTGTCCGAGGGCCTTTTCGAAGGCAGCCTGGTGGCCGCCGAACTTCAAAAGGGCATGCATGCGCAGTATTTGGCGCCCGGCACCCTGGCCTGGATGTTCGGGTCCTTCCTGGCTTCGAGTTCAAACGCAACCCTGCAGTGGCTGCACAGTGCTTCCTATTTTGTTCACGAAATCACCTTTTTCAGCTTCCTCTGCTTTTTGCCCCTGGGAAAACATTTCCATGTGGTGACCTCCCTGTTCAATGTGTGGTTCATGCGCCTGCGCCGGGGCAATATCAAACCGGTGCGCCACGGCATCAGCGATGAACAGTTGGATGATCTGGAATCTTTCGGCGTAAAGCAACTGGAAGATTTTACCTGGAAGCACATCCTGGATTTCTATTCCTGTGCCGACTGTGGACGTTGCAGCGACAACTGCCCCGCCAACGCGGTGGGCCGTCCGCTGTCGCCCCGGTTTATTTCCATCAAGGGAAGGGACCTGGCATTCAGCAAATATCCCCTGTGGGGCAAGGCGTCATCCAATGGCAAGCCCCTGATCGGCACCACCTACGAAGAAGATGAAATCTGGTCCTGCACCACCTGTGGGGCCTGTGAACAGGAGTGCCCCCTGGGTATCGAATACATCGACAAAATCGTCGATTTACGCCGCGGCATGGTGGATGACGGAACCGTTCCGCAGTCCCTGCAAAAGCCCCTTAGTGCGTTGGAAAAACGCGGCAACCCCTGGGGCAAGCTGGAGAAAAAGCGGGTGGACTGGATCAAGGATCTGGCCGAAGAGGCGCCGGTCAAGATACTGGACGGGAAAAAGGAGACGGCCGACACCCTGTTCTTCGTGGACAGCATCACCTCTTTCGACGACCGCATGCAGGCCATCGGCCAGGCCACGGCCCGACTGCTGAACCACACCGGCGTCGACTTCGGCATCCTCGGCAAGGCCGAGCAGGACAGTGGCCACGAAGTGCGCCGCTTTGGCGAAGAGATGCTCTTTCAGGACCTTCGCGAAAAAAATACCGAGGCGATCCTGGCCAGCGGGGCCACCCGGATCATAACCGCCGATCCGCATGCTTTCAATGCCCTGAAAAACGACTATACCGAGATTCCGCCGGTGGAACACATCAGTCAGTTTCTCGGGCGCCAGCTGCGCGAAGGCAACCTGAAATTCAAGCCCCTGGAGGACACGGGCAAGGTCTACACCTATCATGATCCGTGTTATCTGGGCCGGCACAATGCGGTCTACGACGATCCGCGCAATGTCCTGGACGCCGTTCCGGGCCTGGTGCGGGTGGATATGAACCGCTGCCGGGACCGCTCCTTTTGCTGCGGCGGCGGCGGCCTGATGCTCTTTTACGAACCGGAAGAGGAACAGCGCATGGGGGTCCTGCGGGTCAACATGGCCGCCGAGGCCGGCGCCAATGTGATTGTCACAGCCTGCCCCTTCTGCCTGGTCAATATGGAGGACGCCATCAAGGTGGCCGGTCTGGAAGGTCAAATGGAGGCCATCGATCTGGCGGAACTGGCCCAGCGGCAACTGGCCTGAAAAGCAATAGGTGATCGGCCGCCGCGGCCACTTTTGCCCTTGAAAGCCCACCCGGTGGTGCAATAGGATGACAGGCACAATTTGATTTATTGATGGGACAATAGGAAAAGGTTAACGGATTAGGAGGAACCAATGGAGATACTCGTTTGTGTGAAAAGGGTGCCCGACACCGCGGAAAATGAGATCGAGGTCAAGCCTGACGGCACGGACATCGAGCAGGATGATCTGGTTTACTCGGTCAATGAGTGGGACAATTACGCGGTGGAAGAAGCCATTCAGATCCGCGACAAGGTGGGCGGTGCGGTTACCGTCGTCACCGTGGGCGACGATGAGGCCGAGGAGGTGCTGCGCCGCGAAATGGCCATGGGGGCCGACAGCGGCATTTTGTGTTCCGACGATGCCTTTGAAGGTTCCGACGGCCGCGGTATCGCCGCCATTCTCAAAGCGGAGATCGAAAAGGGAAAGTACGATCTGGTGCTCACCGGCGCCCAGGCCGACGACGGCGCCGGCCAGGTTGGCGGAATGGTCGCGGCCATGCTCGACTGGCCCTATGCGTCGCTGGTGAACAAAATCGAAGCCGGTGACGGCGGCAGCATCACGGTGGGTCGCGAAATCGAAGGCGGCAACCAGGAGATGAACGAGATCCAGCTGCCCTGCGTGCTTTCAATCCAGACCGGCATCAACGAACCGCGCTATGTGGGTATCCGCGGCATCCGCAAGGTGGCCTCGGTGGAAATTCCCACCCACGGCGCAGCCGATCTTGGCCTGGCCGCCGATACCGTGGGGGCCGCCGGCGCCAAAGTCAAACGGGTGGATTACTTCATGCCCGAGCTGGGTGAAGGCGCCGAGATCCTCGAAGGCAGCATGGAAGAGAAGATCGACAAACTGATTGAAATGTTGAAAGCCAAAGGAGGGCTCAAATAATGGCACAACTTTTCGCCTATATCGCACACAAGCAAGGGGTTCTGGATGACAGTGCCGCAGAACTGGCCGTAGCAGCGGCCAGACTATCCGCCGATCCGGTCACGGCCATCGTCACCGGCAGCGGAGCGGAACTGGATACCGCCTGTACGGCGGCTGCCGCCATCTATCCCGCTGTATGGAAATTCGACAACGCCGCGCTGGCCTATCCCAATGCCGAGGTCATCCGCAAACTGCTGGTCAATGCGGTTCCGGCCGGCAGCCTGGTGCTCATTGCCCACGACACCTTCGGCATGGACCTGGGCCCGGGGCTGTCCATCAAGCTGGATTGCGCCTATGCCGCCGATGTCATCGGCATCGACAGCGCGGACGCCACCGCCGCCGTTCTGGTGCGCCAGGAGTATGCCGGCATGGCCCATGCCCACATGCGCTGCGATATTTCCAAGGGCGCCGTGCTCACCATTCGCCCCGGTTCCTTCCAGGCCACTGAAACCCCCGCTGCCGGCGGCCAGGTGCAGGACAAATCCGGCGAGGCCGGCGATCTGTCCGCCAATCGCCGTTTTCTGGAAGTCGTGGAAGCCGAGGCCGGCGATGTGGACATCACCAAGTCCGATGTACTGGTTTCGGTGGGCCGCGGCATCGAAGACCAGGAGAATATCGAGATCGCCGAAGAGCTGGCCCAGGCCATGGGCGCGGTGGTTTCGTGCTCGCGTCCCATCGTGGATGCCAAGTGGCTGGAAAAGTCGCGCCAGGTGGGCACATCCGGACAGACCGTCAAACCCAAAGTTTACCTGGCCATGGGCATCAGCGGCTCCTTCCAGCACCTGGGCGGCCTCAAGGGCTCTCCCTTTATCGTTGCCGTGAACAAGAACCCCAAGGCTCCCATCTTTCAGGTGGCCGATGTGGGCATCGTGGAAGACATCCTGGAGTTCATTCCCGAACTGACGGAAAAGATCCAGGAGGGATAAGCTTTTTTATAAAGGCGAGACCCGAGCCGCCGGAACCATGCGCTCCGGCGGCTTTTTATGGCCACAAGCAGATTATCACAGCCTGTCGAGAGGACTTCTTACCCCCCCTTCAAGCAAATGGGTCGCGAAACTGTGTCTGAGGGTATGCACATTGGCATGTTTGACAACATCTGCGGCTCCCTTCCCAAATCGTACACAGAGACATCCACGGTCAAAATCAAGATCCTTTATCCTGAGTCGAAGACACTCGCTGGCCCGCAAGCCGCCGCCATAAATAAGCTGAACCATCAGCCGATAAACACCTTTCATGCAGCTAAAAAGTCGGCGGATCTCATCAGGCGATAAAACAACTGGAAGCCGTGAGCTCTTTTTTGCACGCAAAGCCTGGTTTATCTCGCCGATTTCCTGGTGCAGCACATTTCTGAAAAAAATAGAATTGAACAAAACGCCTGGTTTTGCGTTGACGCAGAAACCTTGCGTTCGACTGCCAGATATGTTAAAAAGTCAGTGACATGCCTGGTGCCTAGTTCTTTTGGCACCGCTCCCTTAACATATCGATAAAACTGCCTCATCCAATTGAGGTAGGTTTGCTCTGTTCGGTAGGAAAGATGCCGCAGTCGCATGGCATTGACCATTTGATGGATTGAATCGGCCCAAATAGAATCGGTTCCGGTTTTTGGCCTGGGCAAAACAGGGTTGGATTCCTTTTTATAGTAGAAATACAAGCGAATGGCGTCTTTCGCCTGTTCAACCTGCCAATCAGGGCAGGATGCAGACAACTTGATAATGAACGGATCGACATACGCCTGGCTGGCGGCATCGTTGTGTAGCCTGTTGCAGTATTCGATATAGGACTGCATCCAGCGCACATAATATTGCCGCTGTTTTTCAGTACCAATACGTTTGTTTTGCAAGTATTGACCGAATTTTTGCATAAAAATAACTAAAGTTGTCATGTTATTGAGACGTCACAATAACTTCATAACCGGAACAAATATGAGACACAAAGGATCGCCCGATTCGGATTGCTTAAAGCGGTATGGTCAAAAGAATATTTGATTATCGGTCAGTTACAACAAGTCAGATTAAATTGCAAGGGGCCGGCTCAAAATTTACATTTATGTATATTATTGCCAGGATACGATCTATCTTGGCCAGAAAATGAGACGCACACTAATCTATGTTAGCTTAAGAGGCGAAAATGAATGATGAGATAGGCGTATATCGCATTGAAATGGATGGCCGCTGGGATTTTTGGGATTTATATGAATTTCCACACGCTTTCATTCAATTGTATTCTTTTATTTATTGTTTTGATTCTGAACTTTCGCCACTTGACGCTGACCGCATCAATTTCGCGCTCGTAAATTATCCTTGGGGCGGAGGTTACTCCGTCGTTAATATTTATCGAGTACTGCAAAACCAAATTAAACCAGAGCATCGGTCTCAAATTTCTGAAATCAGATATGCCTCACCAGGCTGGATCGATCTAATTACAAATTTACCTCCTGCAGTAAAAATAGCTACGTCAGTTGCCACAATAGCGGGCTCATTAGCAGCTACTACTAAGGCATACGCAACGATTCAAAAGACACTTTCTGAAATCCGCTTGCATCGGGAAAGAATGAGGCTTCAGAGGATGCAGCTGACGAGAGCTCAAGTTAGCGAATTGACAGGTTTGACACAAGACTTGTCGAGAATGATAGGATTTAGTCGATTTGAGGAATTAAATGAAAGAACCGGAAATATTGAGGTTACTGCAAAATTGGTTGCCGCTCAGTTCCGACGGCTAAAAAAGCTCGCTGATTATGTTACCAAAGGGAAAGCAATTTTACCGCCTCATTCACATGATTGAAGCTATCAAACGACTGTTGGCGGACTCGGTGCCCTCGTCGCAAAGCCGCAGCGTTAGCTCTTGCGGAGATAAGGAAAGATGCCTGATCGTTTCATATTAACGCAAAATGCTCAGTTCTACACTCCTAAAAATGTCTTGAGTGATGAAATGATCGAATCATTGCTTGATGAAGCCTCTAGTAACATTGAGCATGATGGAAATATTTTTTTAAATATAATTAGAGAAGAACGGCATATTCAGTTACCAGAATTTTCCTATGTTTTTTCTGCAAGAGTTTTTCCATCTGAAAGGCCCGTTTATTTTTTTAACGATGACATTAAGGATAAAATTTATGCTTTTATTTTAGTGATCGAAATTGATGGTTATGTTGCAATACTAAAAAAAAGTTGCGCCAATATCAGCGAATGTCTTAAACAGAATTTTGACAAAATTAACCATATAGGTATGATTTCAACTTTTGATGATGATGAAGTTGAGTTTCAAAAAATATCTCTTAGAAACATGACTATTTCTGATCGAGCACTAAGATCAAAATCATATGAAGCGGCAGATTTAAAGGGACTAATGTCAACGCATGCTGCAGGAAGATCCATTCCTTTCTATCTAAAAATTAGGGAAGGGAGCAAAATAAAAACAATTACAACAAATACTGGTAGAATGGTCGAATCATCTAACAGGAGAACAATGGATAGGGTTGCAGTCTGGTTAAAAAAGCAAATAAATCTATTGACTCAACCAAATACGAACAAGCCTTTTTTGGGTTCATTCGCCAAACTTGTTGAATTATCCGATGTATTACAAATTACGAAACCTAAAGCAATATTAATTGAAAATTCAAGCCTTTTTGAACGACTTGAAAAAGAAGGTCTCCCTCTTCAGTATAAAATGACAAACAAAAAGACAATTAATGTTTCACAAAGGGTAAAAGAAAAAACATATCTTTTTTTAGAAAAAGTTTATGAGCTTGACGCCGATGGCAAAGTTACTGACCCCAAGGTCAGATCGCGCATAAGAATCAACAATAATACTATTACCTTTACTTCTCAGCCATTACGCAAATTAAGAACAGTTGAAAATGGAAAACCAATAACTTTACAAAGGTATATAATAAAAAATGGCTTTTATAGCGTATGCTTTGAAAACCCAAAATATATGTATTTTATGAATAATTGCTTTGAGGATTCCTCGGGCATTTCAGAAATTGATAGTATTTTAGATATATTGTTGCCTAAAAACGAAATACTCGCAGCACAGTCTGAAAAAGGTGAAATCGCAAATGAGTCAACAGGTTTTGACGAAAATTCATTGTTTGGGATTGTAGAAAACATTCATAATGATGATGACTATATTTTTTGTGATGATCTTGGAATAGAGTGGGCGGATCACATTACTTTAAACAAAGCAGAATCTTGCATTAATTTCATCCATTCGAAACACGGGAATACAACAACATCGGCAAGTAAACTTCACGATGTTGTTGGACAAGGAATAAAAAATCTCGGAAATATGATTTTTTCAAAAAAAGATTTCTTAAATAAAAATCAAAGTAAATTCATTACTGAATACTCTAATAGCCAGATTCAAAGAACAAGAAAAGGGAGTCAGCACGAATTAGAAAACTATATTGATACTCTTTTATCTGACTATAAGCTGCACAGGAAATGCATATTAAATTGTTCATTCATTTCAAAAGGAGCGATAGCGCAAGCATTCAAAAATATAAAAGATAATAATAATGTTACGGGACATTCTATTCAACTTATGTGGATTATATCTTCATTTGCTCACGCGGCCAAGGATATGAATATTATACCAATAATTTATTGTTGTCCATAAAAGGAGCTAACCAATTCACTGGTGCGGACGCAAAGGGCAGCGCCGCACAGTTCAGCCGTTATCTTAAAATACCAGGAGGTATTGAATATGGAATCACAAGTTTTTATTGCATTCGTCGTAGCAACGTCAATAATGATAGCATTGCCTGGCCCTAGTGTTATCTTGACAGTTGCCCATAGCATTTCATTTGGCTGGAGACCTGCAATAGCAACTGTTGCTGGTGAGACAATGGGAATTGCTGTTCAGTTACTTGTTGCAGCTATTGGGCTTGCGTCTTTACTCAACGCTGTTGCAGGAGCATTTGAGTTGATACGTTGGGCAGGAGCCGCCTATCTTGTATATCTTGGCATAAAACAATGGAGAAGCGCAAACGAACCCTTAGATTTTAACGCGTCTAAGGTGTCAAAAAAGAATCTCTTTATTCAGGGACTTGTTATTACAATCCCTAATCCGAAAAGCCTCGTATTTATTGCAGCTTTTCTACCTCAATTTATAGATGCCACTCATCCTATCGCACCACAATTTATTGTAATCGTGCCTACATTTTTATTGATAACTTTTACTGTAACGTCAGTTTGGGCCGTAACTGCTAGTTCTGCAAAAGTTTTTTTAAAAAGCCAACGATCAATTAAAACCGTATCTCGAACATCAGGAGGATTAATGGTTTTAGCAGGTATTGGATTAGCGGTAGCTCGTCGCAACAATTGAAATAAAAAGATAACAAGGCAAATTCTCGCGCCCAGGAAAGTCCGAATCGTTGGGACGCTACTGAAAGGTAGGTGAAATTCGATATTGTTACCCAGTGGGTGATCGCACATAGCGCAATGAAGCTATGCACCTCATTGCAGGGCTTGCCCTGGCACTGAGGAGAAAGGATTGAACAGTAAGACTCACAGCGGAGCTTGCTTCGGCAGTGAGCGGTTGATCCGCGAAAGTCCCACATGAGCAAAGTTTAGCCAACAGCTCATTAGCGAAATCCACGGGCAGAACCGGCAACGGGAGTCCGGAGCTGGATGGAGCAAGATTGCAGGCTCTGTATTGAGCCCCGAAAAATGTATAATGGTGGTCCAACTGGATAATCCGCCACGTGCGGGGAAAGCCGACGCTCTGAATTTGGCGGAAGGCAGCAGACCTGTATGCGTTATGGCAAGTGCACAGGTCACCATCGGGGTCTGAGACCAGGGCATGTTCTCACAGGGGTCGCTCGGAAACTGGGGAGATCCGAATGTGGCCCTGCCGATACAGGCAGGGTACCGGGGGCGGATAGCCAGAAGCGAACAAACCCGGGACAAGCATTCGGAAGTCTTAGCGGATCATAGTACCGAAGTCCGGTAGGTACGGACGGAAAGGTGGGGAAGCAAGGCCCAAGCGACCCACTGCAGGGAAGGTGAAGCCGGGCATAACGTTTCTCTGGTAGGAACTATGGGAGATACTCAGAGATCACAAACCATATCAACGGACAACCAGGGAATTGCGGCGCAGGTCGCGCGCAATTCCAGCAAATGTTCAGACAGCGGAACACAGGACAGGGCCCCACTGCTGGTGGGCGAGTGCTCGCTTGTACGCATTGAGCAACTGGCACAGGCAGAGCCGGACATGGTGTTTACGTCTCTGGCGCACAGGATCGATCTGTCCTTGCTGAGAAAATCGTTTCGTCAACTGCGCAAGAATGAATCCACCGGTGTAGACAAGGTGACGGCAAGGCAGTACGCCAAGGACCTTGAAGAAAACCTCTATAATCTATATCAACGGCTGCGTAGAGGTCAGTACGTTGCATCACCGGTCAAGCGCATCTGGCTTGACAAGGAGGACGGCAAGAAGCGCCCAATAGGCATAACAGCGCTGGAGGACAAGATTGTTCAGAAGGCGGTGGTAAATCTATTGGGTGCAGTCTACGAACCGATCTTCCATGGATTTTCGCACGGATTTCGATCCGGCCACAGCCAGCACCAGGCGCTGGCCGAGCTACGTGAAACGTGTTACCAACTGAACGTCAACTGGATATTGAGTGCGGATATCACGGGACTATTCGACAACATCGACCACAAATTGCTGCGGGAGACAATCAAGCTTAGGGTAAGCGATGGCGGCATCCACCGTCTCATCGGCAAGTGGTTAAATGCCGGTGTGTCTGAAGGCGGAGAAGTCATTTATCCTGAGAAGGGAACTCCCCAGGGCGGGGTGATCTCACCGGCGCTCAGTAACATATTCCTGCACTATGTGCTTGACGACTGGTATGTCAAAGAGGTGCTACCGAGATTGAAGGGCAAGGGTTTCCTTATACGTTTTGCCGATGATTTTATCATGGGGTTCCAGTTAGAATCGGACGCGGAACGACTGATGGAGGTGCTGCCCAAGAGGTTCAACCGATACAAGCTGGAACTACATCCGGAAAAAACCCAATTGATACCATTTGGCAAGCCGTCGCAGGGAGGCAAATCAAGGGGGACCTTTTACTATCTGGGGTTTACCTTTTATTGGGGCAAAAGTCTCAAGGGCAACTGGGTGATAAAGAAACAAACCGCCCGCAAACGGCGAAATCGCTTTATGCGGATGTTGTGGAACTGGTGCAAGGAAAATCGGCATGATCCCATGGAAAAGCAGCATGAGATGCTATGCAGCAAACTTCGGGGGTTTTACCAGTATTTTGGGGTGCGGGGCAATTACAAGGTGCTGGAGGTGGTGTACGAATACGCTGCAAAAGCGTGGAAACGCTGGCTCGGAGAGCGCCACAGGGATGGACGCATTAGTCATGAGAAATTTAAAAGAATGCTCAAGAACTTCCCCCTGCCGCTTCCCCGAATAGTTCACAATATCTGAGGACTTGCAGGGCAGCAAAGTTATGCGCCAATTGGGGTGTCGCCTGATTGGTTGACGGTCTGGTAAAAAGGGCTGAAACCGAGGAACCGGATGAGGGAAATCTTCACGTCCGGATCTGTGGGGAGGGCGCCGGGCAACCGGTGCCTTTACCCGGAAGCCGACGCAAAAAAGCGCGCGGCTGATTTGCAAAGATAGAATTGCCGCATCCAGTTGATGTATGTTTTCTCGGTCCGATGAGAAAGATGCCGCAATCGCATGGCATGAACCATTTGCTCAATTGCATGAGACCAATCGGAATTGGTTTTGATATTCTGCTCGCTGGTTTTGCATTTTGGCATGAGTAATGGAATGGAAATAAAGCAATATCGATCTCTTGGCTTGTTTTACCTGCCAATCTTCCTTGGTTTTAGCCATCTTTTCCAAGAACGGATCGATATATTTTCTACGCTCATCACTGTCCTGGGCAGATGCCGAAAAAGACAGAAAGGACTTTACCCACTGAACAAAAAAGGCGCGCTGTTTTTCCGATCCAATGCGTTTTGTTGATAGAAACAGGATGAATTTATCCATGTGAATAATAAAATCTCCGTATTATCGTGACGTCCCGATAATCATGATTATTTCGGCATAAACGAGAAAACGGCAAAAGACCTGGAACAAATAGATAGAATGTAATATCCGGAAGGATCTAATGATAATAAGGGATTATATCGAAATTGGCTGAAAAGGCATTAATTTTTCCTTTAATCCCATCTAAACAGATACTTTGGATATAAGAACCAAAAACCTCAAAAGGGAGACGTCTCCCTAATATATGTTGGCATCCACACGTGTTTTAATATAAGGGCGAAATGACATGATGATAGAAACAATTGTAGCATTGTGTTTTGGACTTACCTTTGTAATAGCCATGTTAGCATTGGCAGTGAAATTTCCACGCCCTACGGCTTTTCAATACACAGTTTTTCGAATAGTGTTAGCAATTGCGGTTGCTGGAGTGGCAGCAGTCATACCAGGTTTTCTCGAAGTTTCGGTAAGCACAGCTGTAAAAGCAGGCGGCGCTCTTGGGGTTTTCATAGTGGTTTATTTTTTCTCTCCTGCTAGTTTGGTAACTAATAAGGTAGACGAGATAGATTTACCAACCCTCACAAATGCATGGGAAGGAATAAGGGCACCAGATATTAACGATCTTGATTTGGATATGGCACATAAAGCACTTAACGCACTGAATCTTGTTGCCTGGTATTGGAATGAGGCTTCTAAAGATGAAAAGAGGCTTATTAAAGATGAATGCTTCTCACCATATAAACAGTGGTTCAGCGTGCTAGATTCAAAAAATATCGACATGTCAGATGGTAAATCTTCACGAATACACTTGGATGGAAGAATAAGAGACACATATAAGGAGATGAAAAATTATGAATGAATATGAATTTTTAGACAGATTGCGCGACATTCGAACTACGTTTGAATCTCTGTCAAAAATTGGTTCAGAATTTAGCGCAGACTATTCAAGCGAGGCGCAAAATTTAATAAAGGAAGAAATATGGCAAATATACAGGATGGGCATTATACTTTTGCCCCCAGAATCTAAAGAAAAACGTTGTCCAAAATGTGGGTATAAGTTGTAAACAATTCTATCAAAAAATACAGTAATAAGTTTTTTAATATGCCAACATCTATATGGCCGCGGAAGTCAAAAGAAAAAACTACCCCCTTAGAATCGGATTCCTGTTTTTCTTACTTCCGTTCTTCGCTGACAGACACAAAGCCTGAGCAACAGGGTCGGCGATTTGACTTTTGCTTTCTACCGTGAGCGTCAGACAAATAACACGTGCCGGTAAAAACGGCACGGCACGCGGTCTGCACCAAACATCTATCGAGAGTGACCGCATTGTGTAAAAATGATCTTTGACAAGCGGCTTGCTGCCTTAGGGCAGCTATAGAACAATTTGGGTTCCCTTAATCCGGCGGAGTCAAAAGGGATTGGCTTGGACTCAAAGGACCATCCAGTTATGGGTGCACTCGGAAAAAGGGGCAAAGCGCGCAAAATCCATTGCCAAAGGCATTGTGTTTATTTTGATGGGCCTGAAAGCTGCCGCCAATCATTTTCTGTGAGCTTCGGGCATCAGGGTCCACTCTCGCTTTGGGTGATCGATTGTCACACGGAAAATGCAAGTTCAGCGAGACAAGTCAGATCCGCCCTTTGGATCTCAGTTAGGTGCCAAGCTGGCAGCTTTCAGCCCAAAGCGTTAATGACTGAAGAAATGATGCATATCAAAGGCCCTCTTGTTTTTGAGCATGTAGTAAATCGCCCGGCCAAGCTTGTGGGTGTATATCCCCAGAGCTTTTCCCTTGTTGTACTTGCGGCTCAAACGTTCGACGTACTTTTTGGCCTGCTCCGATTCGCGCAAACTGATCATGGCGGCGGTCCTGATAGCCCATTTGAGGTGAGCGTTGCCGATCTTCTTGTTGGACTTTCCCACCCGCTTGCCGTCGGACTCTTTGTCGCAACGAATAAGCCGGGCGTAGGAGCTAAAGCGCTGCACGGTGGCAAAGCGTTTGATATCGTGCACCTCATACAGGATTACCAGGGCCAGGATCTGTCCCACGCCGGGAATGGTCCTGAGCAGATAAAGACTGTTGTGGTCGTGCCGGCAGGCAATCTTTTCGATCTGCCACTCCAGTGGCTTAAGCAAGCGGTTGAAGGCTTCGATCATATCAAGATCGGCTTTAACCGCAGCGCGTGTCGATGGATCGTCAAAGCGCTCGGCAACGCCCTCGTGGTTGAATTTGCGAGAGATGTTTTTGTTGAAGGCCGGCAGGTTGTACTGGGTGTTGGTGTTCTGGATATGGGCCAGCAGTAGCCCGCATTGCCGCACCATGTAGGTCCGCCGGCGCAACAGATCGCGCGTTTCGCGCATGCCTGCCGGATAGGGATAAGCGATGGGAAAGTTGGCGCCCATCAGCAGTTTGGCGATCTTGTAAGAATCGATCTTGTCGTTTTTGGTTTTGCCGCCGTGGATGGACTTCATGTATAAGGCGTGGCCCAGGACGAATGGGATCTTGTGCTCAGCGCAAAAATCGGCGATCCAGTACCAGGAAAACATGCATTCGACGCCGATGACCACATCTTCCAGAAAAGGAAAGATGATGTCGAACAGCACTTCGGAATCGGTGACAATGTTTTGATGCACCTTGGTTTTGCCTTCTTTGTCGAGGATGCACACGTACATTTTTCTTGCATGCAGATCGATGCCGCAATAAAATTTGTGCCGTTGGTTGTAAAATCGCATGATCTTGCCTCCTTCTTTCGCTAAGTGGGTTAATGATAGGGGTATCAATGACTTACACTATCGAAAGTAAGGGGGCAACCAGCTCCGGGATTTTCAGGGCGAGAATGGGCTCATAGAGTTGCTCGTCGGAGCCCGGAAAATCCCGGGGCGGGTTTATTATCCCGGCCGATCAAGATTTTTGTTCGCGGCCATAACAAGTATCAATTTTCTGCACCGGAGCGCAAAAAGCCGCGCCCGGTGAGAAATACGTGTGTGCCAGGCATGGCACAGAGCTAGTGGGGTGCAAGTCCCCACGCCAGGTATTCGTAGAGCCGAAGGCTAGGAAAAGGACAAGGGCGTAGCCGTGAGGCTGGGTCTGGAGGAAGTCCAATCCAAAAGCGCGGGGCGACGAACAGGAACCGGATATGAGGTGTGGTACACTCGGGACCAGTGGGCACGTGACCATGAAGTCCTCCATCTACGACTGGGGTGTGCTTTATAAATCCGGCGTTTACGCGCAATAAAGTTCTGTGTCTTACCCTGGGAGATCTCTCATGCTGCCCCGGAGCGTCGCGTGCGAGGCGAATTGGCTGGGGAAAGAGCAATCGATCCCGACCGTATGAGAGAAGTCAGCAGAGGGCATAGTAGCCTGGAAACGAGCCGCGAGAGATCCTGCGGGATAATCGTAGAGGGAGACAAGGTGAAGGCCCGAACGGTATGAAAGGATGAGTAGGATGGAGGTCATGTGGGTGTAAAGCCGATCCAGATTGGGCTACCCCTTACAATTGAGGGAGATGCATTCGCCTCGACAACCACAACTGAAAGTCCGGTTGGCAAAGAGCAGCTCATGGAGCTTATTTTACGAAGCGAGAACCTGCAACGCGCATTAAGACGTGTAAAGCAAAACAAAGGCGCAGCCGGTGTCGACCAGATGGGCACGGAGCAACTGGCCGACCATCTGACGCAGCACTGGGCGACGATCAAGCACCAATTGCTGGAAGGCACCTATCAGCCTCAGCCGGTAAGACGGGTTGAGATCCCCAAGCCGGGCGGCGGCAAGCGGTTGCTTGGCATCCCGACCGTGCTGGACCGTTTTATCCAACAGGCCATGCTGCAGATCCTGCAGGACCAGTGGGATGAGACATTTTCGCAGTTCAGCTACGGATTTAGGCCCAGCCGCAGCGCCCATCAAGCCGTCAGGCAAGCCCAGCATTACGTGCAGGACGGCTACCGCTGGTTGGTCGATATCGATCTGGAGAAGTTCTTCGACCGCGTCGACCACGACAAGTTGATGGGAATTATACGCCAAAGGGTCAAAGATCCGCGGGTGCTTCGATTGATTCGCCGGTATCTACAATCCGGCGTGATGATCAACGAGGCCCTGCACGAGACCGTGACCGGAACCCCGCAAGGAGGCCCTCTTTCACCGCTGTTTGCAAATTTGCTTCTGGACCAGCTGGATCGTGAGCTGGAAAGGCGAGGCCACCGATTTGTTCGCTACGCAGACGACTGTAACGTGTATAAACGCAGTTGGAAAGCCGCGCAACGAGTCAGGGCCAGCATTACCCGATTTTTGTCCCACCGTCTCAAACTCAAGGTGAACGAGGCCAAAAGCGCAGTGGCCCGCCCATGGTATCGAAGCTTTCTGGGATTTACTATAACCAGTCGCTCGAACCTGCGGGTAAGCCGCAAGGCGGAAAAGGCCCTCAAGAACCGCGTGCGCGAGATAACAGGTCGAACTCGGGGAAGAAGCATCAAGATGATAATAGCGGAGCTTGGGGTCTATCTGAAAGGGTGGCTGCCGTATTACGGGATCGTGCAAGTCAAGTCCATGATGAGACAGTACGACTCATGGATCAAGAGGCGTCTGCGCTGCTATCTGTGGAAGCAGTGGGGCAGAGCGGGATACAGGCGGCTGTGCGCGCTTGGCGTGAGCCGAGACCTTGCCTGGAATACTTGTAAATCAGCCCACGGACCATGGAGACTGAGCCGCAGCCCGGCGCTGGCCTTTGCACTGCCAGCACGTTATTTTGCCGACTTGGGTTTACCAAGTCTGCTCGGATACCAACTTAATCAACTGAACCGCCGTGGTACGTGATCCGTATGCCCGGTGGTGTGGGAGGGAGGGGCCGTGAGGTCTCTTCCTATCCCGATTGGGCATAAGAGTGGGTCAAAATGACTCCTTCAGAGAGAATAAAAATCATTTCAGATATTGCAGATAAGTTTTCAGTGGAAGAGTGGCCAATAATTGACCTGACACTTAAGCAATTTGGACTCCCATGGACTGATCAATGGAGTGGTTCTGACAAACCGGGATACATCATGGCAATGATTGAAAATGCTGATGATGATATTCTACTGAGCCTTGCTGAACATTTAAATGTTGATCCTTTAAAAATGCAGGAAAATAGGCCTATTTCTAAAACAAAAATAAAAGCTGCAATACGTGAAATTGAATTACAAAAGGCTTTAATGATCTCTGTCTCCACTGGTGGTCCTCGCATCCAAAATGTGAATGATGAGTATAAAGAACGCAAATTAGGGATTTTATCAATTCTATCGGAAATAGGCCTCGAAGACCCGAATCCGTTTGGTGATTTATGGAACTGGTATGGCAGATGGAGTGATGGTAGTTTGCCAACCTATCAATCTCGTCGGATTTATATAACTGAACTTTATCAACCTTTGCTTGAAAATCTTTCACGACTGGATCAACAGAAAATCACGGAACACGTAGAACCCACTGGATGGGAACGAGTGGACAGGACCATAGAAAAAATTGTTCAATTATTAGCGGCTTCCATTAATGAAGAGGATTATCAGACGGTTGGTTTGATGTGCAGGGAGGCAATAATCTCTCTTGCCCAAGCGGTGTACTGCCCTGACAGTCATAAATCTGTAGATGGTGTAAAACCGAGTGAAACTGATGCTAAAAGAATGCTTGAAAATTATATCACATCAGAATTGGCCGGTAGTCCAAATGAGGAAATTAAAAGGTATGCCAAAAACGCTTACCAACTATCTGTTGTTTTGCAGCATAGAAGAAATGCCAACTTCAGACAGGCTGCTCTCTGCGTTGAGGCGACGCGTTCTTTGATCAATATCATGGCTATAATTTCGGGAAGGCGTGACCCGTGAAAATGCCCAACCAATCACTGGTGCGGACGCAAAGGGCCGCGCCGCACAGTTCAACCGTTAGCGGCAGCCCATATGGAGAATTTCTAAATGGCGAAAAGTCGAAGAGGCAGAATTATAGAGTTTATTGAAGAAGGAACATCAAATCCAGAAATTCTTAAAATTCTGGATAAAGAATTTCCTCCAGGTACATTCAAATCAACAAATTCAAAAGCTATATCGGGAACAAGGTGGGATATTGGCAAAAAACCAAAAATGCCCCGCTAACAATTCACTGGTTCGAATGCGAAGGGGTGAAGACGGAGATTTCCCGCAGGCCGGGGCATTTGCCGTACTCCGAACAGTTCCATGATAGCGAAATGGATGAATAGCAAATGGGTGGATGGATCAATATCATTATCAGCGCTTTCGCAGCCTACTCTTTCTATAGAATAAACAGCATGGCTTTAATGGTGCTTTCTATTGCGAATTGTCTTTTATCATTCTGGTCGTTTGGGGTTATGCACAACTACGCATCCTCTGCAAGACGATTAAAAGCGAATACACTTCGTGAAAATATGGAGGCTGAGGGAAGGCTTGATTCTGAAACCATGCAGCGTCTTGATAGATACGAAAGATCAGTCGATCCACGTGCTGTCCCCAACTGGATATCAACCATCAGTATGGTTTCGTTTTTGTTTGGTATAATTTTATTGATCATATTCTTTATAAAAAGATAAGTGTTCGCTAACAACCGGCTGGTGTCGGACGCCGGGAGCTATGCCGCGCTTTAAACAAAACATTTTCACGCCGGCGCCGCACAGCCGGAGCGTTCTGAATCAAATGGGGATGAGTAATGAGAAAAATTGCTTTTGGGTTGCTGGTTTTATTCTTATTATTTCAAATCGCTTGTGCAAACGACATTAGAACAAAAGTTGCTAATTCAAATATCTCGGGTTTAAAGACAAATAAAATTGATCCAGACAAGCACGTATATGGTATCCCCTGGGATTCAAGCGAAGATGATTTTATTGAGAATTGGGGAGCTCCAAATGGATATATCCGCTTCAATGCTCAAGAAACTGGAATGATATACGGCAAAAGGCATTTATTTCTATTTTTTAACAATAAGCTATCAGGTCTCATAATTACGGATCATATCCTTGATTGGCAGGTATCCAAGAAGCTACTACCTAATCCAATTTTCGACACAATTCAGTGGAGGCTTATCAACGGTATTGAAGAAGAAACAAATCTTGCAAAAGTGAAAAAAATATTAGGGGATACCTTAATAGATGAAAATTATGAAAAATACTACGAAACAGGCAGAGCTAAGGTCACGCTAAACTTTTCACACTATACAGATGCCGGCGACAAGGATGAAGCTTATAGAGTTTATGGTATAATGATTGAAAGAAAATAGTTCAGAACCTTTCGCTGTTGGGGACGGCGAGGAGCATGCCGCCCCAAAGCGATGCGTTGGGTTTTTACTATGCGTAAAGATTTTGAATTAATGCTTGATTTGATGGATCGCAGTTTTCGTGATCTCGAAAACGGGATGCTGACGAGACCAGTTTTCACCAAAATGTCATTTGGGATGGCATTTCGTTACAAAGAAAAGGACATTTATATGGCAATTATTCAGAAACTTGCAAGAGTTCAAAGTGCTGTTAGGGCGGCATATGTGCTGCTGGAAAATGGGTATTGCCAAGAGCAAGCAATCCTTCATAGAGTTATTGATGAAACTAATGAGGATATAATTTTCCTTGTCTATGCGGTAATAAATGATGCCATTACCGACCTTCATGAGCGATTTTTAGAGGCCTTTTGGGAAGAAGAAATTGATGATTCTGGCACGCTAATTGACTCAAAACAGAAGCGCCCTATGATCCCGAGAAAAAAAATTAGGGCTTATATTTCAACAGTTGAAGGGCACATGTTAGATCCAAGCCGCAGTGTCAATTTATCAAGGACTATTAGCAGCACCTATTCGGGCTTTGTGCATGGAGCTTCACCCCAAATAATGGATATGTATGGAGGTAATCCTCCCCATTTTCACACTAAGGGATTACTGGGGACTCCAAGAATGGACGAAAATGCTTGGGATCTATGGAATTATATGTATCGCACTTTTCTTTCCCATATACTTGTCGCTAAAGCATTTGGCGCAGAGGAACAAGTTAAAATATTAAGCGAATATGAGTCTAAGCTCAAGGAAACCAGGTTGGATCATTTTTAAACAAAACCCAACAAAGGGCTTGTGTCGGACTCGGTTCCCTCGCCGCACAGCCCTGGCGTTGGGCGACAAAGTCATGCCAGAACCTAACAAAATTGACATTTCTAACTACGCCGAAGAAGTAGGAGCAGATGCTCGACGTTTGGAAGAGGTATTCCAGCGCGCCGTAGAGGTTGCAGATATCGTCCGCCAATCCAGCAATGAAAGGTTCGGTACGACCGCAACACGTATCTGTAAGCACTTTGGTTTCCACTTAGCGGTCTCGGACGATGAAACAGTGCGACATACGGCCGGACTAACTATGAAAACGGCTGATGGAGACATCGTCATCCAGGTCCAGGGACTATCTGAGGACTTGCAGCATCGTTTTGTCTTCTACCATGAACTCGCACACTCCCTGTTCCACATAAATTTGCTTAGGCCTCCAGATGTTACCCCGGATACGATTATTGACTTTAGTGAGGCTGAGGCATGGTTGTTTTCAGTGGCCTGTGCAGCATACGATGGACTAAGTCCTACCAAACGTGATCTGCCAATATATCTCTCTGAATTATCCTCGCGTCTTGATGCAAGGAGCTGGCGGATCTCCGAATCAGTTTTGAAATTATTTCACGAAAATTGGCACCCTCTTACTGAGCAGACACAGCAATTAGCACTGGCCCGGCCCCTTATAATAAATGCGAACGAAGCTCTCCTACGAAAGATTGCGGAAGATCCAAAGCTTATATTTGGTGTATCGGGCGACAATTTCGAAGATTTGATGGCGGAACTCTTCGATGGCATTGGGTACTTTGTAGAACAGACGCAGAAGACACGTGACGGAGGCGTTGACATCATCGCTGTCAAAAGTATGGACGATGTTTCTCTTCGGTTCCTGATCGAGCTTAAAAGGTATGCGCCTCATAGAAAAGTCGGTGTAGCCCTCGTCCGGTCTCTTTTCGGCGTTAAACACCATTTAGGCGCTAGCAAAGCTATTATCGCAACAACCTCAGATTTTACACAACCAGCAGCCCGGTTTGCGAATGCGCACAAGTGGGATCTTGAGCTTAAGGCTTTCGAGGGCATAATGAAGTGGATTGCCTTGTATGAGCGAATTAAATCCGGCCCAACAACAGGGAGGCCCACCTGACCGGTTTTCCGCTGCACTTCTCACCGGCCGGTGGCCCAGGCGGCAAAATAATTATCGCCAATGACATTATGAATATTATTAGACCAAGATTAACAGATTTCCACGGCATTCATAAGAACCAGGCTGACTTGGACTTCGCTATCCAATTTTTTACTGAGGATATACCTTTATATGTAGATCCGTTTTTATTATGGAAATCACCATCTCAACAAGATCAGGCACTACATACAGCTATTACCAATTCCTTCAACTATTTGAACTTTCTGCAGAGGAAGGGACGCAGTGATGAAGCATTGTCAATATTAATAAATATTTCAGAGTGCCAGGAAGTTGGTCTTGGTGTGTCAAAAACAAGAAAAGGTTTGCGGATCGGTCAAGGACATGCGCAAAGAATTTTGGATCTTTTCAAAGAAATTCCAGAATACAATCAGTTTGGGTTTACGCATTTTGAGGCCATTCAACTCTATATTTCAGGGATTTCAAAAGACAGAGTAAGCGATTTTGCATGTAATTACATAAAGTCCTTTCTAATTGACTACACTATTGAGCAGTGTGAGTTGGTGGGCATACCAACTGAGGGCGTTGTTCTTGACACAATATACAGTTACAGAAACAATAAGTTTGATATTAACCAGAAGGTTTACCTGCCAGTTAACCCTTTAAACAAGGAACCATTGATTTTCACACCAAAACGATGGCTACGTTTCAATCCATGGATAAATTTTGAAGATTATTTTAAAACATATTGCCCCAGAGATGAAATATTCAACCCGAATGAACCAGAAGAGCAAATAAAAGTTTTAAATTACAACAGAGACAATTACGGAGTAGTTGAAGAGTATATTAAATATAAGGTTAGATGCTCTGAAGACTGTAAAAATGATCCGCTTTTTAGTCAAATACCTGTTCTGTCAGCAAAAAGGACCTTAAACGCAATATTAAAGTTTGATACAGGGAAAGAAGATGGTGCAGATATAAGATATGAAAAGCTTTCAGCAACGTTGATGGCTTCCCTATTTTACCCACACCTTGATTTTGCGCAGACACAAAGCAGAACTGAATCAGGAAGGCATATCAGAGATCTTATTTTTTACAATAATAGAGATATCGATTTCTTAGATGAAATTTTCTCTGACTATGGAAATAGGCAACTCGTAATAGAAATGAAAAATGTGAAAAGAATAGAGCGAGAACACATAAACCAGTTAAACCGGTATTTGCAAAATGGAATAGGAAATTTCGGAATATTCCTCACACGGAATAATTTGCCAAAAGCAATGTATCAGAATACCGTAGACCTTTGGTCTTATCAGAGAAAATGTATAATCGCAATAACTGATGAAGACCTTAAACTAATGGTTGAGGTGTATGACAGCAAACAAAGGGCACCAATTGAAGTTTTGAAGAAAAAATACATAGAGTTTAGAAGAAGTTGTCCGTCATAAAGGGGGAAAAATATGAACAAAGCAGAAGTTGATCGATTTGAAAAACTCTCTGGTCAGCTCATTAGCGTATATGAAGAACTATCTTTGCTGTCGAAAAAGAATCCAAACGATGCAGTAAATAAGTTCAAGCTTAAGTTTATTAATAAGCTACTCGATCAAAGCAATGAGTTTCTTTCTAATAAATATAAACCCTTTGATGATTTCGATTGTTTTGATGAGGACGACGTGCCGCAAACTAGCGATGCTGTATTTATTCTGTCTCAGTACCTCCAGTGCTTTGAGAAGCTACGATCAGATAACGTGGTTTTGGAATATGGAACTTGGTACTGGAGGGTAAAAGGAGATAAAGGCGATAATGTTGATGAAAATGGAATGATTAAAATACGCACGGTCAAACCAAAAAAACTCAAGGATTGAGCATGAAAAGAAACCAAGATAGCACTACTGCTGATAAAGCATCAACTCATGATACAACAATGCCTTTATTAGAGTCGATGTATACGGAATTTAAAGATTTGGCGAAGAAAAAACCTGATGCGGCTGTCAGCAAAAATAAAATAGGCATTGCCAATAGACTTCTTTCGAAAGTGAGAGTCGTGTTAAAAGACGAAGAATCTATTGATTTTTTGGATCTTCTTGATGAAGACGATATTCCCCAGGCAAGCGACGTTACATTGATGTTGTCGCAATATGTCGCGGCAATGAAGGCCTTCCGCGATAAGTACTATGGATGGAATGGTTCAGAGGATAATTGGTTCATAAAGTAAAAGGGAATTCGCCCAACATCTATATGGCCTTCAGTTGTCAAGGACTAAACCACTCCCCAGGATCGGAAAATAACAATAAATGAAAACATCTTCCGTCTTTGATTCAGATTTCTTGACAGATAACTCGTTCGCTCCGACTTGTGTCTTCGGTCGTGGGCGTCAGTCGCGTTCGGGTGACGCGTCTGCACCAAACATCTATCAGGATTAACGGATTGATCATTAAAGCTCTTTGACAATCAGCGCGCTACCATCGGGCAGCATCAGAATATATTTCGGATTCCCTTGTCCCGGCGCAATCAAAGGTATCGGCTTAGCCGCAGTTTCGACTATCCAGTTATGGTGTCACTCGGGCAAGGGGCAGAGCACGATCATTATTTGCCAACCAATCTGTATAAGTAAATGGAGCTGCAAGACCGCGCCAATCAAGCCGTTGGAGATCCGGGTATTATTGTCCACTCATTGTGGCAGTCTGTATGCTGCATGCATCATATAAAGAGCGTTGGATCCAACCTATGCGATCATCAGTTATGCGACAAGCTACGGTCTTGCAGCTCCAATGCTATAGATCGAAGAACTTTTTCATATCAAACGCCTTTTTGTTTTTGAGTAAGTAGTATATTGCTCGGCCCAGTTTATGGGTAAAGATACCCAATGCTTTGCCCTTGTTGTATTTGTAAGTGAGCTTTGCCACATAGTATTTGGCCTGGGCACTGTCTCTGAGCATAATCACCGCCGCCTCTTTAATGGCCCATTTGAGGTTATGGTTGCCGATCTTTTTGTTTGAATGCCCGGCCCATTTGCCATCGGACTCCTTTATCGGCCGGATCAGGCGAGCATAGGAACAAAAATCCTGAACCCTGGCAAAGCGTTTGATGTCGTGGACCTCGTAAAGAATCACCAAAGCGAGGATTTGACCGACACCGGGGATGGATCTTAGCAGGTAAAAGGTGTGGTAATCGTGCTGGCAAGCGGTTTTTTCAATATGATACTCAAGCTTGTTGAGCAATTGATCCATGAAAGCGACCAGGGCGAGATCAACTTCGAGGCTTTTACGCACCTGTGGATCATCAAACCGTTCAGCGATGCCGTCATGATTGTATTTTCTCGACAGCTTTTTTCTGAACGCCGGCAGGTTGTACCGGGTATTGGTGTTGATGATATGGGCAACCAACTCGCCACATCGTCTTGAGATATACATGCGCCGTCTCAAAAGATCCCTTGTGGCACGCCAGGCAGCCGGATAGGCATAGGCTATTGGAAAGTTGCCACCTTTGAGCAAAGTGGCCAATTTGTAGGAATCGATCTTGACGTTTTTTGTTTTGCCGCCATGGATGGCTTTCATGTATAATGCATGACCAAGGACAAAGCGGATATGGTGCTCAGCGCACAAGTCCGCAAGCCAGTACCAGCAAAAAACACACTCGACACCCACAGCGATGTCGTCAATATATGGAAATATCAGCTCAAAGAAAGCTTCAGGATCGGTTTTGATGTTTTGATGCACGACAACCTTGCCCTTGGCAGTTAGGATGCACACATACATTTTGCGTGCATGCAGATCGATCCCGCAGTAGTGCTTGTGCTGTTGATTGTAAAATCGCATAGCTTGGCCTCCTTTGGGTGAAAGGTAACGGAGTTGGGCAATTCCATTTTAACCCTTCATCTGAGGGAAGGCCATAACTAGTATCAAATTGCTGGTCGGGATGGCGAGGACCATGCCGCACCAAAGCAGTGCGTTAGCCGCATAAGGATATTTATGAATACGGAACTATCACAAAAGCTCAAAACCATGGCTGAGGCAGATCAACATATGCTTCAACAGTTATTCAAATCCGGTGAGCTTCCATCTGAAGAATATCATCCCAAGATGCGGGCACTACATGAGAGTAATGTTGCGGTTCTTAAAGAGGTTATAAGTGAGCATGGCTGGCCTGGGGTTGCCCTAGTAGGCCCTGAAGGTGCAAAGTCTGCATGGCTGATTGCTCAACATTCAGTTTCTGACCTGGATTTTATGTCCGAATGCATTGAGTTATTGAAGCAAGCGGTTTTCAATGAGGACGCAGAAGGCTGGCAACTCGCCTTCCTTCAAGATCGTGTGCTGACAATGTCTGGCAAAAATCAACTTTATGGAACACAGTTTGATGTTGATGAGGATGGTTGGCCAGTTCCATTACCTATTTCTGAACCTGATACGGTCAATCAGCGGAGAGAGGATCTGGGGCTTAACTCGTTAGAAGAACGTCTTGAGCAGATGCGTGAGCAGGAACAGCAGCGCCGTGAGCAACAATCAGTGGCTAACAAGGCAAATTAACTCGGATGCAAATTCCGCTGCGCTCGTGTGTCATGACGAAAGATGATGACTTTCTTGCTGTATCAAAGATGAGGGAAGGTCCCTCGGTTTCGGTCACCAGAGACCGGGACCAAACCGCCCTATGCGGCATGTATTAAGAGTGCCTGTCGTGAGCGATAGGGAAAAGGCAGAGAAAATCTGTCAGGTGCGTTCTGAAGAGATGAATGCAAATGAACCACTGACGAGGTGTCGATATGGATAAATGCTGTCAAAACCGGGGAACGAGCGTATTTCCGGGAGGAGCTTCGACGCTATCTGGTCACGGGCGAAGCGGCAGTCGGCATGGAGGTGGCATGAATTCAGGACAGGCTTTGATATGGAACATGAGAACCTGTCGTCCTGATGTTAAGGGAGAAGCAGCGTGGTAACCCCACAAAGCGAGAGTACCAATGCAGGGCACAGGGGCGGACTGCCTCGTAAGAGCGATGAGGTTTCTGTAATAGAAGCGGAGCAAAGGGGGCAGCCTGTCCAGTCAAGAGCCGAGGGTCAACCAGCCGATGGGAGGAACTCTCGGGTTGAGACGAAACCTTTTAGTATCCCAAAACGGATTGTTTTTGAGGCCTTCAAGCGTGTCAAGGCAAACAAAGGTGGTTATGGGGTCGATGCTCAGAGTCTGTCGGACTTTGAGACAGACCTCGGCAACAACCTGTACAAGCTTTGGAACCGAATGTCTTCAGGGAGCTATCATCCACCGCCGGTTTTACGCGTAGAAATCGAAAAGCCGGATGGCGGCGTCAGGCCGCTGGGAATTCCAACGGTAGCGGATCGTATTGCCCAGATGGTTGTCAAGCTTCAGATTGAACCGGAACTGGAACGTCATTTTCACCCGGATTCATACGGATATCGGCCTGGCAGGTCGGCGCATCAGGCGCTCAGGACAGCCAAGGAGCGATGCTCCAGACGTAGCTGGGTGTTGGACATGGACATCAAGGGATTTTTTGAAGAAATTGATCACGAACTGCTGATGCAGGCGCTGAGAAAGCACGTCAAGGCGTCCTGGCAACTGATGTACATCCAAAGATGGCTGACAGCACCGGTGCAGCATGGAGACGGTCGGCTTGAAGAGAAGCGCAAAGGAACGCCGCAAGGGGGTGTCATCAGCCCGCTGCTGGCAAACCTGTTTCTGCACTATGTGTTTGATGTGTGGGTGGAAAAGAACTGGCTGAGTATTCAGTTCGAACGATATGCCGACGATATTGTCTGTCATTGTGTTAGCGAACGCGAAGCCGAAGAGCTGAAGGCGTTGCTCAATGACAGGTTCAACCAATGCGGCTTGACGCTCCATCCCGCAAAGACAAAGATCGCATACTGCAAGGGGGGCTGGAACAAAGGCCACTATGAAACGGTATCCTTCGACTTTCTCGGCTACACATTCATGCCACGCTGGATCAAGACAAGACGGGGCCAGCAGGGGCTCTTTTTCCTTGCCGCGGTCAGCCAGAAGTCGGCTAAACGTATTCGCCAGGAAATCAACCGCTGGCCATGGAGGTATTGGCGTCAGAAGGAACTGGCGGACATACGGCAATATTGCCAGCATCGGCTGAAAGGCTGGATGATCTACTATGGTCTGTTTGGCAAAAGTATCATCCGAAATGTACTGTTTCACTTCGACAAGCGCCTGAGTCGTTGGGCCAAGGCGAAGTACAAGCTGTTGAAGACGCTGATACAGGCCGCGAGAAGGATAAACCGGGCAAGGAAAATGAATCCGAGCTGGTTTCCCCACTGGAGCGGCATCTAAGGGATAAAGAAATGTTGGACAGGAAGAGCCGTATGAAGCGAGAGTTTCACGTACGGTTCCGTGAGAGGCCAAAGGGGCGGTTCCTTTGGCCTACTCGACCATTTGCACAGTTTATTTGGAACGTTATAAAACAAATTTCAGTTGTTGTTTTCTCTATAATATTTCTTGTTTGTATGAGTCTGTATATAATCAAAATGAAAAAAGCGATATTCGGAGGATATAATCGTGTCAAATAGTCAAATAACAAGAAGGAAGTTTAACAAACTTATAATGTTAGGTATGCTGGCTTCTACCGGTGGGTTGCTGAACTGCAGCGTGGAATCATCAGGTCTGACCAATACAATCAATACGAAAAATCTTGGAAGCCTTTCCGCAACAAGTTTAATCAATGCGATCAGGTATAAAAAAATTAGTTCAACTGAATTGCTGAAATATTTCATGGATAGACATAAACGACTCAATTCAAAAATTAACGCAATCGTGGCAACAGACTTTGAAGGAGCATTACAAAGAGCTCAAAGGGCGGATGATGATTTAGCGAAAGGAAAAAGATGGGGGCCTTTACACGGTCTGCCCATAACAATAAAGGATAACATTGAAGTTGTTGGGATGCCTTGCACTTATGGATCTCCAGTTTTTGCGAGCCATCAACCGAATAAAAATGCTGATGTAGTACAATCTCTTCTGGATGCCGGGGCAATCATATTTGGCAAGACCAATATACCTCCTTTTGCAATGGATACCCAAACTTTTAATGATGTCTACGGTCAAACCAACAATCCTTGGGATATATCCAAGACGCCAGGCGGTTCATCGGGCGGGGCAGCAGCTGCCCTGGCGGCTGGTTTGACTGGGCTTGAAATCGGCAATGATATTGGCGGTTCTATTCGTCTGCCGGCTCATTTTTGTGGAGTTTATGGACATAAACCATCCTATAACATTGTCTCAATGCATGGTGGAAAGAAGCCTTGGAAAAAAGGACAAACCAATTACCAGGTTGACCTTGATTTAGCCGTGAATGGTCCACTCGCACGAAGCGCGGAGGATTTGAAGGTTGCGATGGATATTATCATTGGACCACCTTCTTATCAACGGAAGGCGATTAAGATTGAACTACCTGGTCCGCGCAGAATGAAACTGAAAGAATTTAGAGTTGGGTTATGGCTCGACGATTCAGTCTATCCCCCTGACGAAGACATAAGAAATTGCTTACTGAAATTGGTATCCGATCTGGCCAACGAGGGCGTTATCCTTAAAACAAAAAAACCCGATGTCGATTTGAAACGATGCCATTTGCTGAGGGGGGACTTGCAAACATCGACTTTGAGTCATATTCAACCGCCAGGTTATTACGAATGGGCTGAAGATCAAGCCAAGATCCTTAAAGACGAGGACGAAAGTTTTACAGCAAGGTGGATACGTGCAATGACCGGAAATCATCGTGATTGGAACATACTCAACGAGGAACGTGCTATCATAAGGCAGAAATGGGATGACTATTTTCGGGATATGGATGTGTTGCTTTGCCCAGTAGCCAGAATAGCTGCCCATAAGCATGACCACACTAAAATGCCAGAACGTAATATCCAATTCAATAATAAAGCCGTGAATTATTGGGACGTCGTTGGGCCTTGGAACTCATTGAGCCTTGTCGCTTACTTACCTGCGACAGTTGCTCCCATTGGTTTTACACCAGATAATCTACCTGTGGGTGTCCAAATAATTGGGCCCTACCTGGAAGATTATACTCCCATTCAATTCGCGAAGCTGTTGGGAGAGATGAACGGCGGTTATAAACTTCCTCCGGGATTTTTATGACAAATATATTGTCTAAATCAAGCATGGGTAAAAAACGGTGGTCAAACCTTGATTATTGATTTTTAAGACATTGAAAGAGTGATAATCACAAACCAAGATTTGAACCCAAAGAGTTTTAATGAACAGCGGCATATAACATCCGCTTTCACAGCCGACCGGGCTATCCAGCGGCGAACTACTGGCGCCTTTATTAACCGTGTTAATCGGTAATTCAGTTATTTATTGCTACCTCGCGCCCGACGGGTGAAGCTTATCTATCGTTAGGCTGCTGAATCATTCTTTGCAGGTAAAAAAGGAGATTGAATGAATATTGAAAAACACTATGAAACTCTTGATCCAGATGACTGGGGAAATATGCGTGCGCTGGCACATCGCATGGTCGATGATGCCATCACCTATCTTGAAACGATTCGCGAGCGCCCGGTCTGGCAACCAGTGCCAGATAACGTAGCAGCTCGCTTCGATGAGCCAGCCCCTAATAAGCCTGCTGGTGCAGATGCGGTGTATCAGGAGTTTATGGAGAACGTGTTTCCTTATCCAATGGGAAATATTCATCCCCGCTTTTGGGCGTGGTATATGGGTAATGGAACAATATTTGGCGCCCTTGCTGATTTCATGGCCGCGATCATGAATTCAAATCTTGGTGGGGGCAATCACGTTGCCAATCTGGTTGAAGGGCAGGTAATCAACTGGATCAATGCGATGCTTGACTTTCCGTCAGATTCAAGCGGCTTGCTGGTAAGCGGCGGTTCCATGGCCAATTTTGTCGGACTAGCCGTCGCCCGAAATACTAAAGCGGGTTTCGACGTTCGAGAGCTTGGTCTGCAAGCGGCTCCACAACAGTTGACGGTATATGCGTCAACTGAGGTCCACAGTTGTAATCAAAAGGCCGTCGAACTGTTAGGGTTAGGTAACAAAAGTTTTCGAAGAATACCCGTCAACGACGATTTTACGATTGACCTAAAAGCACTGGAAGCAACCATAGCGGCTGACCGCGCAGCAGGCTACCGACCCATCTGTATCATCGGAAGCGCAGGTACCGTCAATACCGGGGCAATTGATGATTTGAATACTATAGCTGACTTATGCAAACGTGAGGAGCTTTGGTTTCATGTGGATGGCGCAATCGGAGCCATTGCCGTGCTCGCGGAGAATGTAAAACCCCAACTCCGCGGAATTGAAAGAGCCGATTCGGTTGCGCTTGATCTTCATAAATGGATGCATATTCCGTTTGAGGCGGGCTGCATAATTGTGCGACATGAAGATGCCCATCGAAGGACGTTTTCCCTGACTCCAGAATATCTGGAACATGAATCGCGCGGACTGGCAGCGGGGCACATCTGGTTCAGTGACTATGGTCTGCAGTTGTCGCGTCAGTTTCGTGCGCTTAAGGTGTGGATGTCAATCAAGGAGCATGGTCTCGATCGATTCGGGCGAATGATTGCTCGTAATGTTGAACAAGCACATTACTTTGGTAAGTTGGTCGAGAATGATCCAGACATGGAACTATTAGCCCCGATCGGCATGGACATTGTTTGCTTTCGCTTCAATCCGGGTGGGCTGGATGACAAGATCCTCAATGCACTAAACAAAGAGATACTAATGAAACTACAAGAGCGAGGGATTGCTGCTCCATCCTATTCGACGTTACACGGTCGGTATTGTTTGCGTATCGCCATAGCAAATCATCGCAGTACGCAGGATGATTTTGATGTGCTTGCAGAGGAAGTCGTTCGGATTGGCCGGAATTTGATTGCACAATTCCATTGATTCACATGAAGTATAGCAGCCCAACACAGCATGCACCCGACAAGTGCGAGCCTGCGCGGTTTACAGGTATTTTTCTGGTTTCAAGTTTTTTTCTGCTCTCCGGCAGAGTCCACGACCGCCCACTTGCGGGTAACGCAAGCCGTTAGGCCACTTGTTTTGGGCTACTTACAAATCTGAGTACGAAAGCGGAAACGATGATTTCGGGAGGATACAGAATGCGGGAAAAAGGTCATCCATATTGCTGGCGAATATGGCTACGAAGTCATTTACCCTGGTTTCTTATCGATCTTGGTATTGCCCGAGAAGGTGACGATTGTGAACATGTCGGAAGATGGCACCATTGGTACAGTCAGGATGAACAACACAGCGCATGTTATCATTGCCATGTCGTCAAGCCAGGACAACTTTGAAAGAAGGAAAGGAAAACTTGACAAGTGAGTAAGTGTTCTGTGGAATGCCAGAGGAAAAGTCCTTGATTGTTGTCGCTGCTCTCGTCAGCTTATCTGTGGAGAACGAATATGATCACCATTGTTCCATTTTCTGAAAGTCATATTTCTGGGGTCGTTGAGGTGATTCTGCCGATCCAACAAGATGAATTTGCGATCCCGATTACCTTTGATGCGCAGCCGGATCTGCTTGATATTTCCGGCATCTACCAGCACGGGAATGGCAATTTCTGGGTGGCTCTTTATGCCTCTGAGGTTGTCGGGACGATCGCCTTGCTTGACATTGGCAATCACCAGGGAGCATTACGGAAAATGTTCGTGAAAAAAACCTTCCGTGGGCCATCACACGGAATTGCCTCCAGGCTCCTTCACGAGTTGTTTGCATGGTGCAGGAACCGTGATGTTCACGAAGTATACTTGGGCACCACCGAAAAATTTCTAGCTGCCCATCGTTTCTATGAGAAACACGGTTTTTCAGAAATTCAGCAGGCGGAATTACCCGCTGCCTTTCCCGTGATGTCTGTTGATACAAAATTCTACATGTATGACATCCGACATGGAAAACTTGACGGATAAGGATGTTCTTTGGAAGGGTGGAGTGGTCGGGAAGGGATGGATTGGAGGCGTATATGAGTGTGTGTGGCCTAACAAACGCTTGCAAATGAGCGTTGCCGCTGTCTGTAGTTTTGGCTGTGTACTCTCGCGCAGCGTCCCTCGCTTTGTTGGGGTTCTTGCCCGTCATCATGGGCGGTAACGCCATCTGAAGCGAAGCGTTATGCGTCAATTGAACAAATATGGATGCCCAGCCTGTATGGCTAATAGGAGAATAAAATGAAGAAATTAATTATAGAAGGAGAGTCAACGTACGACGGCGCTGGTGTTAAGCTGAAGCGCATTTTTGCACATGATCATACAAAACTTACTGATCCTTTCCTTCTTTTAGATCATTTCGGTTCAGACAATCCGGATGATTACATCAAGGGATTCCCATGGCACCCGCACCGAGGGATTGAAACAGTGACCTACATGCTCGGCGGAACGGTAGAACATGGTGACAGTATCGGTAACATGGGTGCCATCGGCCCGGGAGATATTCAATGGATGACCGCAGGCAGTGGCGTTATTCATCAGGAAATGCCGAAACCTTCGAAAGGAATGATGCACGGTTTGCAACTATGGGTTAATTTGCCCTCGAAATATAAGATGATTGAGCCGCGTTACAACGGCATACTCGAAGGTGATGTGCCGGTCGTGGAGGTACCAGGTGGAGAAGTACGAGTCATCGCTGGCACCTATATGAACGTAAGTGGTCCCGTTCAGGAATTGACGGTCCCCGTCGAATACTTGGACACCCGCCTAAAGAAAGGAATATCCATATACCACACGGCCCAAAAAGAATATACTAGTTTTTGTTATTGCATCGCAGGAGCAGGCGAGTTTGATAACGCGAAACTAGAAAAAGCGCAATTGGTCCTCTTTCAGGAAAGTGGAAGTATTGCCGTTAGAGCGATTGAAGATATCCATTACATTTTTGTATCCGGCAAGCAACTCAATGAATCCATTGCTTGGGGAGGCCCGATTGTTATGAATACCCAACAGGAACTTGAGACGGCTTTCCGAGAGCTTGACGAAGGCACTTTTATTCAGAAGACTAAGAGTAACTGAAATTCGCATAACATCTATATGGCCTTCAGTTGTCAAGGGATAAACCACTCCCCAGGATCGGAAAATAACATCTGGTGCGGACGCAAAGGGCCGCGCCGCACAGTTCGGCGTTATGTTTTAATATGAAATGCTGGGTGTTTTATGCAAATAGTGATTGTCAGCCAATTGCTTTAACATGAAGTCTGCAACATCAGCTCGTGAAATTTTGAACGTAGCGGTCCTGTTATCAAGAGCTAATCCTTGCTGGTAACCCCCTGTTTTCTTTCCATCGGTTAATGTGGTTGGACGAATAATAATCCAGTCCAGATGACTCTCTTTAATCTGTCCTTCCTGAATTTCATGATCCGCAAACACCCGCCGCAGTATGAATGGAGCGATAAAATACTTCATAAAAAACGGTAAGGTTTTACGAGTATCCCCTACACCATTGGATGATTGGCAGATGAGTCGTCTGACACCGGTTTTTTCCATGGCGCGGACAATGTTTTTTGTACCGTTCGCCCGCAATTGACTTTTATCCATTATGGCCGGTAGGCCCAGCGTACATAACACGACCTCTTGTCCGATTAGCGCTTGCTCTACCGAAGGATAATCCAATACGTCTCCCTGAACCACTTGCAGGTTTTCATGCGCTATTTTCAATTTTTCAGGACTGCGTGCAAACGCAGTTACATGATATCCCTGTTCAAGAGCTTGCGCTACAACTTGACGACCCGTGCCACCTGTTGAACCAAATATAATCAATTTCATTTTTTCCTCTCCGTTTGTGTCTAAAGAATGTCGGTTAATTGCTTTTCGTCCAATATATTTACAAAACATAAGAGTGTAAATCCCAATAAGTCCATAATTAATGCTCATGCGTCCATGGATAAAAATTTGACGGCAGTTTATAACGATGCTATATTATATGACATGAACAACGAAATTCCTGATACTGACCCTACAAAAAATGCATGGAAGCCGATCGATCCACTTGGCGAGGCATTGCATTACCTGCATATGAGCGGTGTCTTTTATACACGCTCCGAGTTTACGGCTCCATGGGGGGTGGCCATACCGGCCTTTCCAGACTGCCTCATGTTCCATGTAGTGACCAGTGGACGATGCTGGCTTGAAGTCGATAATGCTGACCCTTACCTGCTGCAACCCGGTGCATTGGCACTGGTACCCCACGGTGAGGGGCATCAATTATTAAGTGAACCAAATGTGCCCGCGGCAAAGCTTTTTGATCTGCCTCGGGAACAAATCAGTGAACGTTATGAAATTCTACGACATGGCCAAGGAGGTGAAGCTGCAAGCCTTATATGTGGCACGGTACGATTTGACCACCCGGCCGCGCACCAGTTGATCCGGCTCTTACCGAAATTAATTTGCATTGAGGCATGGCAGTCACCTCAAATGGAATGGATTCAAAGCACCTTACGCTTAATGGCTGCCGAAGCAAAGGTCATGCGCCCTGGCGGAGAAACCATCATCACCCGTCTGGCTGACATCCTGGTTATCCAGGCCATTCGTTCCTGGATGGCAAAGGATCCTCCGGCAAAAACAGGTTGGCTTGCCGCGTTACAGGATAAGCAAATTGGTTACGCTATCCTGCTTATACAACGCAATCCTGCACAGCGGTGGACAGTAGCGTCATTGGCAAATAAGGTTGCCATGTCCCGTTCAGCCTTTGCAGCCCGTTTCAAGGAGCTTGTTGGGGAACCACCCATGCAGTACATTACCCGGTGGAGAATGAATCTAGCCTTGGCCTGCCTCAAGAAAGAGAATGCGTCTTTAGGCGAACTGGCTCATCGCCTCGGCTACCAGTCCGAAGCCGCGTTCAGCCGTACTTTTAAGCGTGTCACTGGTTCTTCACCTGGCGCAGTCCGTCTGAATAAACACAATGACATAACCACCAGGTGGTAAGGACGCTCGTTCCTCGCGCCTCACACCTGGAACGTTATACCAAAGTAATTGGAGAATCACCCGATGGGCTTACTTGATTGGCTTTTTGGAACCAAGCAGGAACCTAAACAATCTCAAAAAGTGAGATTCGATTACTTAATTTACGATGATGGCGAGGAAATAGAACAAAACATCTGGTACCAAAAGTCCTCTTGGAATAATAAAAATTTCGTGAATTATAAAGGATCGTGAGGCCCGGATTGGAAATGGTCCGACGAAGGAAAAGTCAAGGTAGTTGGATTGCCACACGGTAATCGCTCAGAAGACTTTCTGCATTTAGCACAAGAATCAGCATTCAAAATGTATTTAAAATCTGAACCTGATAATCCAGCAAATTGAAATGCACAAAAAGTGATGGTCAGTGCGATAATCGATGAAAGGAATGTATCAAAACACATAGGTTACTTGCCGGATGATATCGCAAATAAGTATGCGGGTGTTGAGATCGATATTAGACCAGATTCAACCTTTTTGCCAACAAACGATGACCTTAATTTAGGTTTACAGGTTGTTTTATTAGTCCGGTCAGCTCGATATCTAAAGAAGAAAAAGATATAACCATGCCTTACACTCGGATGGTTTTGCTGGCGTTAGTTTTTTAATTCATTATTATTTCCAGGGAATAAAATGAAGACAATCATTACATTTTTCTTTATTGGATTATTACTCATTTCATCAATAGATGTTTCTGTAACAATTGCGTGTACTATTGTTACCGTTAGTAATGGTGAAACAGTTTTGTTTGGAGGAAACGAAGATCAGACTTCTAACAGTTCGTTTCTTGTTGTTGATACTAGTGGAACCTTTGGTGTTGTTTATTTTGCTACTCCATGGAAACAATGGCCATTAGTCAGGCAAATGGGCATCAACGAAATGGGATTAAGCTATGACTGCAATTGGATTCCCCGGGAAGAACTTACCCCACACCCTGAAAGAAATTCACAATCTGAATGGGTAGTAATTAAACTAATGAAGGAAGCTTCCACAGTGGAAGAGGTCTTATCAAAAATTTTCACCTATAATTTTGGCGATTCAATGGAGTATCAAATTCATTTTGCGGACAAATCAGGAAATGCAGCAGTGATCCATCCAGGGGCCGATGGTTAGTTAACCTATACAAGGAAACCAAAAGGAAATGGTTACTTAGTTTCCACCAACTTCAATCTTGCACAACTAAATAAAGGAAACTGGTCCTGTTCTCGATATAAAACTGCAGATAAAATGCTCTCAAAAATTAAGGACCAAAGAGATTTGACAGTAGAATTCATGGCCTCAGTTCTAAATGCTACACATCAAAATCGGCTTTTGGGAATAAAAACATTGTATTCAGCAATTTATGACCTGAAAACGCTTCGTATATATCTATATTATGAGCGACAATTCAATAAACCTTATGTATTAGATATTAAACAGGAGCTTTCTAAAACAATAGGTTATCGAAAAATGACTTTAAAGAAAATGATTTCAAATATGGATATGCAAAAGAAGCAAAATTAGTATAATTGCATGAAAATATTGATATCACCTAAGCAAATCTTTGCAACTAGTATCAATTTTCTGCACCTGATCGGTGTTCCGCTGCCGCTCCACACCGCCAGGTGAGAAATAGGTTCGGCGTCGATAGATTGTATTATTTATTAATTGTTTGCAAAAGCTAAATGTATGATACTTTTGTATCAACATGTCCGTCCTGTATTGAAAATAAAACATGGTAATCATGGCCATCTTCAAGTAAATAGCCGTAGCGTTTAACAGCGGCTATCGGATCTTTATTGTAGGCTGCTGCAAATTCTTCATGCTTGTTAATTGCTTCTAATAATGATGTGTCAGCCGACATTTTTCTAATTGAATTTGATAATTCATTATCAGCATTAATCTCTTCAGCAAGAGACTCTGATACAGAGTTTCCGCCATTGATTAAAATTTTCCCATCATGACCAACGCTGAATTCCATCTTGGAATCAGGAGAAAGTCCATGTTTAGAATAAAGAGCTTGCAAATGTTTTTCGACATAAGAAGTTGTATTCGAAAGTGACTCCTCAATGTCTCTTACGGATATAGTAGTGCTTCCAGTAGAGGAAAATGGGCCGACTAAGAGCAAATGTTTTGCTTCATTGGAAATGTTCACTGTATCGGTGATTTTCTCTTTATCTTCAGGAGTTGATGAACTTGATCGTGAAAATATTCGAGCGTAATTCACAGATTGTGCGTTTTGGGCAGACATTATACTGTTAATCATAGATTGCCTCCTCTATTTGAATGGGTAATTTTTAATATGTAAGCAATATACGTGCCATAAATCCCGAATCACTAAAAAGATAGTGTAATAAATTATTTTTACATCTTTTTTATAGGAGCATAAACTGTAGTTTTTGGTAACTACGTGATACTATTTTCCTGTGATAGAGAAATAATTGCCCACTTTGAAAATGGTATGTCTGAGTAATGGAATCGCCGAACAAAGGCATTGAGATGGATTTTGAAAAGCTGGCGCTTTCCAAAATCACTCATGCCAAGCGTTAGCAACGAGGAAAATTTGTGGATAAAATGATTAGCACTAAAATAAGAGATGCTGTTGCTGAAGATATTGATAAAATAGCAAAGCTGTATATCAAATCCGTTCATACGCATTTTAAAGGAACGCTTCCAGATGAAGAATTGGCCATGTGGAAATATGAAAACGAAAAACAACATCTTATGAACCAAATAACTGATAAAAAAATAAGGATTCGCATGCTCCAATCAGATAACGGTGAACTTGTAGGATTTACCAGATTTGGGGCTGATCCAGATAATTCGAACAATGGTAATTTAGAATCAATTTTTATCAAAGATATATATCATAATAGGAAACATGGAACGTTATTATTTAAGGATGCGCAAGCAGAATTGCTGGCTATGGGGTTCAATCATATGGTTCTCTGGATGCCAACTAAAGGCTCTGCTCATGGTTTTTATCAAAAGCTTGGTGGCATAAAATGTGGACAGAAAATCAATGAAATTCATTTTGATCTTACTGCATATTCATGGGTGCTAACCACGCAGTGCAAGGGACAGCCAGAGTTGAGCCGCTCTGTGGATCATAATGATTTGAAATATCAATTATTTTTTAAAACGGACAGTGGAAGCTCTGGCTGCCCCTGAACGCAGCCGTTATGTAAAATAAAAGACTATTTTCAAATTGTTTATAGAGGTTTTGATATGTCAAATGTTGTAGTTTCTTTTGCCGAAATATCTGATGCTGAATTGCTCAAAGATATTTCAGTACGTGGTTTTAAAGAGAATTTTGAGAAGTATGGGCATTATCCTCCTGGATTAGAGTCAATTGAATGGCACCAAGATAAGATCAAGAATGAAATATATTATAAAATACTATATAATAGTAAAATCATTGGTGGAGCTTATCTATCGCAACACCCGAATCATGAAATGAAAATAGAGTTCATTTTTTTAAGCCCTGATTATCATGGCAAAAAAATTGGGACACAAGTAATGACTTTAATTGAAGGAAAGCATAAAAAAATAAAAAAATGGTCCTTATTTTCGCCATATAAAGATTTTCGTAATCACCACTTTTATGAAAAGCTCGGCTATCTGAAGGTAGGCGAAATTAAACCGGATGAGAGTACTGATTTTAAACTATTTCATTATGAAAAAGAGATCAGACATCACATAAAAGGCTAAAGACCGACCATACCCGCCCAAAAGCGGCGGGCATGGCGGCTTAGCCCCATGTTGAGTCTGTAGAAAAAGTACTTTATATCCTGGAAAATTCTTGAAAACAGTGCGTTTTTATATTAAATTTTGTTCATAAAACCTTGTTTGACCCCTTACTCTACGAAGAAGAAACAAGTATGGCCCGATACAAAATTTCGCAGCGAGATCAAGGAAAGTTTATCCCGGTTTGCTTCGATTTGCAAATACAACCAGGTACTTTTGAATACACTTTGGACTATCTGATAGACAACAAGGTAGATCTTTCTGTATTTGACAAAGTCTATCGCAATGATGAAACCGGTGCACCTGCTTATAATCCTGCAGTTTTGCTCAAGATTGTACTGTTAGCCTATTCCCGTGGTATTTTATCTGGTAGAGATATTGCCGGCCTTTGTGAACAGAACGTCATCTTCATGGCAATATCAGGCGATACACGGCCACACTTTACCACCATCGCCTACTTTATCAGTTCAATGCAAAATCAAATCAAAAACGTGTTTACTGATGTTTTGATGTATTGCAATGAGGCCGGTTTGATCGGCAAGAATATGTTCGCGATTGATGGCTGTAAGCTCTCGTCCAACGCATCGAAGGAGTGGAGCGGCACACACGAAAGCTTCGAGAAAAAATTGATAAAAATGAGAAAGGCTATTGACTATATACTGAGAAAACATCGAGACGCAGATTATAAGGAATCCATAACGGACCAGCGCCAGCGAGAAGAGCGATACATAAATAAACTGAACAAGCAGATTGAAAAGGTGGAGATTTTTTTAAAAGAGAATAAGGATAAAATTGGCAAACAAGGCAAACCGGTAAAAAGCAACATAACCGATAACGAGAGCGGCTATATGAAAACCTCTAAAGGAGTGATTCAAGGTTATGATTCAGTGGTTGCCGTAGATGATAAGGACCAGATTATCGTACATGCTGAAGCTTTCGGAACAGGTCAAGAGCAAGATTTGCTTGAACCGGTGATCGAAAGCGTGAAGGACAATCTCAATACCATAGGATATAAAGGTGACATTCGCAAAGAAGCTCAGTGGACTGCGGATGCTGGCTTTCACTCCAAAGAGAATATGAAAATGCTCTTTGAAGGCGAAATCGATGCCTATGTTGCGGACAACCAGTTTCGCAAACGTGATCCAAAATTTGCAGATGTCAATAAATACAAAGAACGCCATCGCAAAGAAGTCGCTAAAAAGAATGGTTATAAAAGAACGTTTTCCACGAAGGATTTTAAATTCGCCGATGATCTGAGCTACTGCATTTGCCCTGCAGGTAAGCGGCTATATAGAAACGGCTGTAATACTTTTACTGAAGGTCATCACAGTGTCCGCTTTAGAGGCCCCAAATGCCATTGCCTTCCGTGCGCGCTAAGATCAAGATGTTTAAGAAACCCGAAAGCCAAGAGCACGAGACAAGTTGCCTTTTTTACGGGCAAAACAAAAGGTCTGGATGCCAATTACACTAAACAGATGAAAGATAAAATAGACTCGGACAGAGGCCGGGCCATCTATAGTAGGCGTATCGCGACGGTGGAACCAGTCTTTGCAAATATAAGGCACGCACTCGGGTTGGACCGGTTCACGCTTCGAGGTAAAACAAAGGTCAATATCCAGCTTAACTTATATGCGATTTTGCATAATATGCTAAAATTGCACCGATATGGCATTGAATTCGATACTGGATAAGGGAAAATAGTTGCAGCAAGAGCTGGGTTGGATTAAAGCTTAATCACAAACGAACAAATTGACCGAATAAAACGGCCCGAAACCGGGACCTATGATAATGATGTCGGTAGAAAAATTGCTACCGAGTAGAGAAACTGATTGTTAAAATATACTTTTTCTACAGACTCGTTATGTTACCAAGGAACAGAATGAATAAAAAAGAATTATTACACATTGCAGACACAGCACTGCTCAAAGTAACAAATAGACCTGAAATCGTAATGCAAAAGGGAGAAGGTCTGTATCTTATCGATACGGAAGGAAACCGATATTTGGATTTCATCGGCGGTTGGGCCGTAAACTGCTTGGGGCACTCCCCCAAAGTGATCTCTGATATTCTCGCAGAACAGTCTCGCCTGCTGATCAATGCCAGTCCTTCTTTTTACAATTTACCAATGCTGGAATATGCGGACTTGTTGATCCGAAACTGTTGTTTTGAGCGTGTATTTTTCACATCTACAGGTGCGGAAGCTAATGAAGGCGCAATAAAACTCGCCAGAAAATTTGGCGCCAAATTTAAAAGCGGCGCTTCCGATATAATTACAACTCATCATGGCTTTCATGGCAGGACATTGACGACAATGTCAGCAACGGGAAAGGAACACTGGGAAAAACTGTTCGAGCCGAAAACAAAAGGGTTTGTAAAAACGATCTTCAATGATTTCGAATCTGTTGAAAAAATTGTCAATGAAAAAACTTGTGCAATAATAATAGAACCAATCCAGGGGGAAGGAGGTGTAAACGTTGCAACCGTCGATTATGTAAAAAAATTGCGCGATCTATGCGACCAGGAAAATATTCTTCTGATATTCGATGAAATTCAGACTGGAATGGGAAGAACCGGGAAGTTGTTTTGCTATGAACATTTTGGCATAGAGCCGGACATCATGACGCTCGGCAAGGGAATCGGGGGTGGTTTCCCACTATCTGCCCTGCTTGCCAAGGAACATTTAAATATCTTTGATCCCGGTGACCAAGGTGGCACTTATACGGCTCAACCCCTGGCCATGTCAGTCGGAATAACCGTTCTCAGGGAATTGTTGAGCCAAAATCTGGTTGCTCACTGTGAAAAAATGGGCAACATCCTTCTGAGGAGATTGTTGGAATTATCCGAAACCTTTGCAATTGAGAATATTAGGGGAAAGGGTTTATTGATAGCATTTGATTTGATTGATACAAAAGGAACGGATTTGGTAAATAAATGCCTAAATGACAAACTTTTAATTAACTCACCGAAAGGAAAGTCAATTCGGCTCATGCCGCCGCTCGTTGTGAACGAAAACGAAATTGAGGAAATGATAACGATACTAAAAAACAATCTTACCCAAAAAAAACGGCATGCCAAGGCTAATTCAGCCGACGCAAAAAGCCGCTCGGCTAATTAGCAACGTGTTATGGGATTTAAAAAGTAATCAATTTAGAGGATTGTTTATGAGTAAAAAGGTCGTTGATTATTACACGGAAATATTTAGTGAAAATGAACGTCATGAAGATGGTTTTGGTCAAATTCAACGACAGCGTACGATTAATATTTTTAAACAATACCTTCAGGGTAAGCCTCGCAAAATAATTGATATTGGTGGAGCAACTGGTGCGTATTCGTTTGATTTAGCAAAAGCTGGTCATAATGTGCATCTATTAGACATAGTGCCCGCTCATATAGAAAAGGCTGAAAGAATCGGTTTGGATAAAGGAATTCTCCTTGATGGTTACCATGTTGGTGACGCTAAGGATTTAGAATTTGAAGATAACTCATTTGACGCTGTGATCTTGCATGGTCCGCTATATCACATCACAGACTTGGTTGAGAGAAAGAAAGTCCTCAATGAAGCTCTTCGGATTCTAAAGTCCAATGGGGTTCTGTTTGGTTTTGCAATTAATCGCTATGCGGGTGTTTTCTACGGAATTCATAGTGAGCTTATTCTGGATGACACCTATTTTGAAATGGTTAAAACAGAAGTAGAAACAGGTTTTAGAACTCGTAATCCAACTTGGCATTTTCATTTGCCTGAAGAATTAGAAGCAGAAATAACGTCGTCAGGCTTCAAAATAGAGGCAACGAAAGGCGTAGTTAGCCCTGTTTGGATGCTTCCTGATATTGAGTCGAAACTAGCTGATGCTGAAATGCATGAAAAAATAATTAGGGTTTGCGAGCTTCTTGAGAATGAGCCTAAGATTGGACAGGACTTTGTGTGCATCGGGCGAAAACAATAGTCAGCTCCCATAAAAATAAAATTCTCGCGCCCAGGAAAGTCCGAATCGTTGGGACGCTACTGAAAGGTAGGTGAAATTCGATACTGTTACCCAGTGGGTGATCGCACATAGCGCAATGAAGCTATGCACCTCATTGCAGGGCTTGCCCTGGCACTGAGGAGAAAGGATTGAACAGTAAGACTCACAGCGGAGCTTGCTTCGGCAGTGAGCGGTTGATCCGCGAAAGTCCCACATGAGCAAAGTTTAGCCAACAGCTCATTAGCGAAATCCACGGGCAGAACCGGCAACGGGAGTCCGGAGCTGGATGGAGCAAGATTGCAGGCTCTGTATTGAGCCCCGAAAAATGTATAATGGTGGTCCAACTGGATAATCCGCCACGTGCGGGGAAAGCCGACGCTCTGAATTTGGCGGAAGGCAGCAGACCTGTATACGTTATGGCAAGTGCACAGGTCACCATCGGGGTCTGAGACCAGGGCATGTTCTCACAGGGGTCGCTCGGAAACTGGGGAGATCCGAATGTGGCCCTGCCGGGACAGGCAGGGTACCGGGGGCGGATAGCCAGAAGCGAACAAACCCGGGACAAGCATTCGGAAGTCTTAGCGGATCATAGTACCGAAGTCCGGTAGGTACGGACGGAAAGGTGGGGAAGCAAGGCCCAAGCGACCCACTGCAGGGAAGGTGAAGCCGGGCATAACGTTTCTCTGGTAGGAACTATGGGAGATACTCAGAGATCACAAACCATATCAACGGACAACCAGGGAATTGCGGCGCAGGTCGCGCGCAATTCCAGCAAATGTTCAGACAGCGGAACACAGGACAGGGCCCCACTGCTGGTGGGCGAGTGCTCGCTTGTACGCATTGAGCAACTGGCACAGGCAGAGCCGGACATGGTGTTTACGTCTCTGGCGCACAGGATCGATCTGTCCTTGCTGAGAAAATCGTTTCGTCAACTGCGCAAGAATGAATCCACCGGTGTAGACAAGGTGACGGCAAGGCAGTACGCCAAGGACCTTGAAGAAAACCTCTATAATCTATATCAACGGCTGCGTAGAGGTCAGTACGTTGCATCACCGGTCAAGCGCATCTGGCTTGACAAGGAGGACGGCAAGAAGCGCCCCATAGGCATAACCGCGCTGGAGGACAAGATTGTTCAGAAGGCGGTGGTAAATCTATTGGGTGCAGTCTACGAACCGATCTTCCATGGATTTTCGCACGGATTTCGATCCGGCCACAGCCAGCACCAGGCGCTGGCCGAGCTACGTGAAACGTGTTACCAACTGAACGTCAACTGGATATTGAGTGCGGATATCACGGGACTATTCGACAACATCGACCACAAATTGCTGCGGGAGACAATCAAGCTTAGGGTAAGCGATGGCGGCATCCACCGTCTCATCGGCAAGTGGTTAAATGCCGGTGTGTCTGAAGGCGGAGAAGTCATTTATCCTGAGAAGGGAACTCCCCAGGGCGGGGTGATCTCACCGGCGCTCAGTAACATATTCCTGCACTATGTGCTTGACGACTGGTATGTCAAAGAGGTGCTACCGAGATTGAAGGGCAAGGGTTTCCTTATACGTTTTGCCGATGATTTTATCATGGGGTTCCAGTTAGAATCGGACGCGGAACGACTGATGGAGGTGCTGCCCAAGAGGTTCAACCGATACAAGCTGGAACTACATCCGGAAAAAACCCAATTGATACCATTTGGCAAGCCGTCGCAGGGAGGCAAATCAAGGGGAACCTTTTACTATCTGGGGTTTACCTTTTATTGGGGCAAAAGTCTCAAGGGCAACTGGGTGATAAAGAAACAAACCGCCCGCAAACGGCGAAATCGCTTTATGCGGATGTTGTGGAACTGGTGCAAGGAAAATCGGCATGATCCCATGGAAAAGCAGCATGAGATGCTATGCAGCAAACTTCGGGGGTTTTACCAGTATTTTGGGGTGCGGGGCAATTATAAGGTGCTGGAGGTGGTGTACGAATACGCTGCAAAAGCGTGGAAACGCTGGCTCGGAGAGCGCCACAGGGATGGACGCATTAGTCACGAGAAATTTAAAAGAATGCTCAAGAACTACCCCCTGCCGCTTCCCCGAATAGTTCACAATATCTGAGGACTTGCAGGGCAGCAAAGTTATGCGCCAATCGGGGTGTCGCCTGATTGGTTGACGGCCTGGTAAAAAGGGCTGAAACCGAGGAACCGGATGAGGGAAATCTTCACGTCCGGATCTGTGGGGAGGGCGCCGGGCAACCGGTGCCTTTACCCGGAAGCGGACGTAAAAAAGCCGCGCCGCTAATTTAAGCGTTCGATGTTCAGAAAGGGCAATGAAGAATCATGGACCAGATAGATGAAATGATAACAGCCTGTGACGAGGAAGCAGAGGCAACTGGTTGGTACGGTCCCGAAGTTGCCTTCGGCCTGACTTACGCTCATGTTGAACCTGGTCAGTCTATGCTGGATATTGGAATCGGCACTGGTTTGGGATCTTTATTATTTCTTAAAGCAGGTCTTAAAATCCATGGTATGGATATCTCACCGCAGATGCTTGACGCATGTCGCAGCAAAGGTTTCTCGTCTCTGCATCTGCATGACTTGAAAAAGACTCCATACCCCTTCGTTTCAGAAAGCATAGATCATGCCGTCTGTACTGGCGTTTTTAATTTTTTTAGTGATCTATCTCTTATTTTTGAAGAAACCAATCGCATTATTCGCAGGGGTGGATTATTTGTATTCGTGGTTATGGATCGTTCTGAGACTGAGGCTCATGCGGTTGAAGTTGGGGCAGAGCACACAAAATCGGATAAAAGTATAACAATGTATCTCCATAGCAAAGAACAAATCAGCAAATTAACGGCGAGGTATGGCTTTGAGTCCGTGAGGGGTTTATCGTTCACGGTTTTCATGGATCGAGAAAGAACCAAAAGCATGCCTGCCAGATCTTACCTATTGAGAAAAAGGATAGGCATCGAACCTGTCATTTAAGCGGAGCGCAAAAACCGCGCGCCCGTTTAATTCATCCTTCTCAAATGGTTTTTCTATTATATTTCGTAAATTCGGCCAGAATATCCAAACATTGATTAAGTCAAAAAGACAATGGGAATGATGCTTTTAGTACCTGGAATCATATTGCAGGAGGGTAGAAATGGGGTATTGGATTTCGATAACGATCATCGTGATGGCTGCTTGTATTGTCTTTGCCATTGTGCGAACAATGATACGATTCAGGCGCCGGATAGATAAAAAACTCCATGATATCGGGCCATTGAAACCTGATGAATCAACTGATACGGTAATTAATAAAGTTCTTGGCAGACACGTTGATCCAAAAAATTATAATGATTCAATTGCCATAAAGATTAGCTGGTCACCAGCAAAAAAAGGTGGTTCTAACATTAAGACACATATACTTGTAGGCGTTGATGCTTCTCGTATTGAGTTTAGAGCATCAAAATCCGCAAAAGCAATTCCAGTGCTTTTAGCAATAGCGGGCATAGGGTTGCCTACCTTTATTGCGGCAAGACCTCTGATAAATGGCACATTTTCTTTGACATTGATGACAGGTCCTCCAATATTAGTTGGATTTTTGCTTTTGATAATAGCTGGTATTATTTGGTATTTATATACGTCACCTATTGTTTTTGACAAATCAAAGGGATACTTTTGGAAGGGAAGGAATGTTCCAACGGAGGAAAATAAAAAACGCACATTGAAAGAATATGCGCATCTTGAAGATATTCATGCGCTTCAGCTAATATCTGAGACTTGCTGGAGGAACGAAGATCGTTCCTATCGTAGTCATGAGTTAAATCTTGTCTTGAAAGATGGTACGCGTATCAATGTTGTTGATCATGGGGTTGCGGGAGATATCCGTGAATGTGCCCGTCGCCTATCACAGTTTCTTGAAGTACCGGTGTGGGACGCCTTGACTGAATGAGGATACGAGGATTCATTAATAGAAACGACGCAGGCTGACCATTAACGACTATACCAAAATTGCACTGGTGTCGGACTCGGTCCTCTCGCCGCACAGCATGGTGTTCAGTAAATTTAGATAACTATTAAGGTAAAAGGAAAAAAATTGTCAAATATCTCAAACGATTTTCCGATCTGGCTTACCGAGTTGATGGAAGCTCTGAAAGTTCCTCTATGGGGTGTGGCAGATCTTAGAAACTTTTCTACACCTCAGGATCAGACTGGAAAAAACTTTCCGTTCGCTGTTTCATTTGCAATCCCAATGAATCCCGAAATAATGCTCAGCATCCGAAGCGGACCCAACCGGAAATATGCTGATGAGTATGCCGGAGTAAACAACCGTATCAATGAGTTATCGGCATCTCTGGCGGCTGAAATCAGAAACAGGAGTTTTCAATCCGAAGCGTTGCCCGCATCAGTACGAACGGATACGGTGAACATAAAGGGTGATTTCCCTCAGAAGACCGCTGCAACAAGAGCGGGGCTGGGATGGATAGGTCGTCATTGTCAGCTCATTACCCGCCGGTTCGGACCGTGGGTCAGGTTGGGAACTGTCTTTACCGATGCTGCACTTCCGTGCGGACCTCCAATAGAAAAAAACTTCTGCGGTCGCTGTACAATTTGTGTGGATGCCTGTCCGGCAAAAGCTCTGAAAGGCAATAAATGGTATCCAGGACTGCCCCGTGAGGAAATGCTAAATGTGCAGGCATGTGATCAATGGAAAAAGGAACACTACTTTCAGTATCACAAAGGCCACAATTGCGGGATTTGTTCAGCAGTATGCCCTTACGGACTTAAAAGGCTGAAAAAGCTTGAAAAGTATGAAACCCGAATATAACCCGGCAAGCTGATCGTATCGAAGAATTTTTAGCTAACAATGATCCCAAGATAGGCTCTAAGGGTGATGAGATTCAAAGCAACGTAACGGATAATGAATCGGCAATAATGGCAACTTCCCATGGTGTCCAACAAGGCTATAATGCCAATGCAGTGGTTGACGAAAAAAACAGATTGTAACAAAGGCTGAGGTGTTCGGCAGTGGTACAGATAGCAAGAATATGGCACCGATGCTCGAAGGTGCCAAAGAGAATCTTGAAGCCATTGGTTGGGATAAGCCTCTGGAAGGCAAACAAGTCAGCGCCGATACAAGTTACTATAGTGTAGAGAATCTTAAAGCCTGTGAAAAAGAAAAGGTCGATGCCTATGTGCCGGATCAGCAGTTTCGTAAAAGAGATGTTCGTTTCAAAGATGCTGATAGACATCGACGCTCAACAGATAAGCGTCATCTAAAGTATAAGTCCCCAAAGCGTTATTTTGATGTGAACGATTTCAAGCTGGATGATCGAACCGGCAAATTAATTTGTCCTGCCGGCCACGGCCTTTATGTAAAGAATCGGAATTTTATTACCAATGAAGATTTCAATTATGCTGAAAACAACAATTTAGATGAGTATTACTGTACTAAATTGCAACCCTTAATAGATGACGTAGCTAAAGCGGTTCTCACATTCAATAGTAGACGAGAATGGAAGAGGTCAAATAAAGGAATAACATATCTTTAAATAGATTATCCAAAATCGGTTTTTCAGTGGCGTAAACAACAAAATGCATGTGTATTCGAATGGCCCTTTTTGGTTTTATTACGGCAGTCCTGAGTGTCCTTTTAGTGTTTGCAGGGTTCCTCGCCGGTGCCTTCGACATTGAGTCGTTGTGCGGCTGGACAAGCTGGGCCGGGTGGTGCGGGATGACCGCAGTGTTCTTTTTCAATATGGGATCGGCGATTATCAAGGCCCTGAAAACCCTTGTTCCCGCTATCCTCGACAAGTTAACGTTTGCAAAGCACCGTTTGAGAGCAGTATCCGGCGAGGGATTCGACCATAGGCGCCGGCGATTTTTGCAGCATTCCCTGAATGTCGGATTGGTTGCGGCTTCGGGTTCCCTGGCTTTACACGGCGTAGCCGAGGGCTTGAGCCTTCCACGAGTCAAAGAAACGGATATCAAGATAGACCATCTTCCAGCTGACCTGGAGGGTTTTCGCATCGTGCAACTCACGGATCTGCACATTAATGTCGGTATCCGGCGCAAGTATGTGCAAAACCTGGTGGAACGGACCAATGCCCTGTCTGCGGACCTGATCGCCTTGACCGGTGACATCGTCGAAGGCTCCTTCACGGAAAGAGGTTACAATGTGACGCCGTTGGCCGGGCTCACCGCGCGGCACGGTATCTTTTTTGTCACTGGTAACCATGAATATTTACTCGGGGCGGAGGAGTGGGAACAGATGGGCTTCACCGCTCTGATGAACGATCATCGCCTCATTTCACGGGGCAGCGGCCAGATGCTGGTGGGCGGGGTGACCGATTACAGCGCTCCATCCCACAGCAGCCACGCCTCCAGCCCTGCCAAAGCCATGGGAGAAGGTTCCGCGGCGGTTGTGAAAATTCTGCTTGCTCACCAGCCACGAAGCATCTACGAAGCGGCCCGGGCCGGTTTCGACCTCCAGCTTTCAGGCCACACCCACGGCGGCCAGTTTGCTCCGTTGCGTTGGCTCAATAGATTGGGCCAGCCGTTTCAGTCCGGGTTGTACCGATATAAAAATACACAAATCTATGTCAGTAACGGCGCCGGTTATTGGGGTCTGCCGGTAAGGATCGGAGCCCCATCCGAGATTTCCCTTTTAATCCTTCAAAAATCTGGTGTTTGTAGGGAATCAGATGTACCTGTGCCCGCAACAGACGCAAAATCTGAATTTTACAAAGTTAATGGGAAGGCCTGTAATATACACGGAAAGTTTATGGCTGAGCCCCTGAAGGAAAAAGGTTCTATGGTGACTCGAAATTTGTAAAGTGAAAAAATTCTTCTAACAGATTTTCGTTAGGTTTGACATTTCGCGCAGGGGAAATATTGAGTGAAAAGTTCAAGGAAGGGGCATTATGGAAGAATTTATTTATATCGCTAATGAAAACTTAAACCGCGCATATGAGATAATTGATGAACTTAATATCACAAAAGTTTGGGCAGACTCACAATGTACAGCAAATCTTGTTGGTTCAATAAAAACGAAATTGCTAATGAGCAACTTAGATATCGATTTTCATGTTTATTCTAAATCTTTTTCTATTCAAGATAGTTTTCAAGCCATTAGCAGAATTGCAAACAACTATCGGATCAAAAAAATTTCATGTTTCAATTTCATTGAAGACAAGGACAAATCATTAGACTGGCATTTACATTATTTTGATAAAGATAATAGAAAATGGAGAATTGATATTATCCAAACATCATAAACCTAACGTCAGCGCACCGGATTACCATTCCGATGGCGCTCCACGGCAACCGGTGACCGGCACGATACAAAGAGAGGTATTTCTAATGTATGGAGTTCAGAATTTTGAATTGTTTTGCCTTTCGGCAATTGTTCTAAGCGTTACGCCAGGACCTGATACTTTATATATTTTGGGAAGGACAATTTCTCAGGGAACTAGTTCAGGAATTGCATCTGTGCTCGGTGTAAGTACAGGAGTTCTTATTCACACCATTGCTGCAGCCGTTGGTCTTTCCACAATATTAGCCGCTTCAGCTTTGGTATTCAAAATTATTAAATTAATTGGAGCTGCCTATCTGATTTACCTGGGAATTACACTGATCCTTGCGTCAAAGGATACTCATGCTTTAAACAAGAATAACTTAGCCTCAAGCAATCTTTGGAAAATTTATAGACAGGGAGTTATAACAAATGTTCTTAATCCAAAAGTCGCACTGTTTTTCTTGTCATTTCTTCCTCAGTTCATAGATCCAAATCATGGTAACGTAATCTCGTTTATTTTTCTTGGTATTACGTACGTTTCTGCCTGTGCTATATGGTATTTAGTTGTCGCTGTTTTTTCTTCAGCCATAGCTATGACTTTTCAGAAAAATGCATTATGGATTCGCTCCATAAACAAAATTTCAGGTATTCTTTTTATTGGACTTGGTTTGAATCTGGCGTTTTCTAAAGCCGATTGAGTCATATCGGATATTATATAAAAACATAATGTTACTAATATCATTGTGTATAACCTGACGATTTACCAGACAAAAGAACGCAGGCGCTTTTTTTGTCTGGTGAGCTTACCGTTGGCCCACAATAATTGACAAACTGCTATCGATGATGATATGGTATTACAGAAACATTATCGATAGGAGTGGCGTCATGCAGACAGTTACGGTTTCTCCAAAATATCAGGTCGTTATACCTAAGGATGTCCGAGAAGCGATGCGGCTTCGTCCTGGGCAAAAACTAAAGGTCATTGAGTATGCGGGTCGAATTGAATTGATTCTTGACCGAGATATTTCTGAACTCAAAGGATTTCTAAAAGGAATCAATACAGAGTTTGTGCGCGAGGATGATAGATTATGAATATTGTTGATTCCTCTGGATGGCTTGAATATTTTTCTGGTGGATCAAACTCAGAACACTTTTTGTCACCGCTCCAAGAGCCTTCTTCTTTAATAGTCCCTGCCATAACAATATATGAAGTCTTCAAAGTTGTTCTGCGTGAAGTTGGTGAAAATGAAGCCCTGCAAGCCATAGCGGCCATGCAAAAAGGAACAGTTGTTGAACTCACAGCAAGTATTGGCATGAATGCCGCCAAAATAAGTATGCAAAACAATCTACCAATGGCAGATAGTATAATTTATGCAACCGCTATTTCCCATAATTGTATCATATGGACTCAGGATGATGATTTTGAGAATTTACAGCGAGTTAAATTCTTTCCAAAAAACGACTTAAGCCAAGGGCATTGAGTTGGACGCTCCTTATGTGGCGCCTCTCATGCTTGCCGTTGGCCTAAATATCATTAGAGGCAGCAAATGATATCCATCAAGAAGTCTTTGGTATCGTCAACAGAAGATCTGAAGTATAATACTGATATTGTTATCGCAGGTGGCGGGCTAAGTGGGCTTTCGGCAGCACTAACTGCAGCTGAAAGTGGCGTAAAGGCAATTGTTCTTGAAAAATTGCATTTTCTCGGCGGTGCCGGCATTTTCCCGGAAGGTTCTCTTGGAATCGGCACTCGGTACCAGAAGGAAAATGAGATTCAGACAACGACTGCTGAGGTTTTTGCCAAAGTAATGGAATTTCACCATTGGCGCTGCAATGCATCGGCCATTCGCACGCTTCTCAATGAGTCTGGCAAAACAATCGACTGGTTAACGGATTATGGGGTTGAAATTAAGGGAATTAGAACAATGTTTCCGCCTGAAAAAAGCCTGAAGGTGTGGCATATTTTTAAGGGCTCAGGAGCTCGAGTTGTGAAGATAATGTCTGAGAACATAAAAAAGAAGGGCGGACTGATATTAACCAATACGCCAGTAAAAAAATTACTGATCAATGATGATGGAGTCGTTATCGGAATAGTAGCTAAGAACGTTTCGGGTAAGACGGTAACCGTTACTGCGAAGGCTGTCATTATGGCAACTGGCGGTTTTGTCAGCAACAAGGAGATGTTGAAGAAATATGTACCGGATGTCAGTACTCCGGGAATGGCAAAACTCATGTATCGTGGGCCAGCTATTGATGGTAGGGCAGGTGACGGAATTAATTTGGCGTTAAGCGTCAATGCCGCCCTTGCCGGCATGGGAACTCTTGCAGGAAATAGCCCTTATCTTGACAATGAGCCGGCAATTCGACAATTTAGAGGTCCGGACCATATGAAGCAAATGCGTTGTGCGTTAAGCCAGCCATTTCTATGGGTGAACAGACATGGTGATCGTTTCTACAATGAGTCCTTCGGTTCGGTTTTTAGCGATGTCTACAATGCAATGACTTCAAACGGTGGTTTGATGTGGTCTATTTTTGACGGCCACATGAAACAATATATGGTCGAGAATGGCCCTCTGACACCATTTAACGACATTGTTGTTCCGGGACAAAAAATGACAGCACTTGATATAGGTATTCAGAAGGGTATTGAATCTGGCTTTGCCTTCAAGGCCGATACAATTGAAGCTTTAGCAAATAAAATACACATAGAACCAACAAAATTGCGCGAAACAATTGAAAAGGTTAATCGCTATGCTGACCAGAAAAATGATCCGGATTTCAGCCGAAAACCAGATCACCTAGTCAAATTTGATACTCTGAATGGTCCTTACTTCGCCCTGAAAGGCCTACGTGCTTTTTTTCTGACTCTAGGTGGAGTCAAGATAAACACGAATATGCAAGCTCTTGACAACAAGGATAAAATCATTCCGGGTTTGTATGTAACCGGCCAAGATATAGGCGGTCTTTATGACAGTACATATGACCTTCTTGCGGAAGGTTCTGCAAGCAGTTTTGCTCTCAGTTCCGGACGTATTGCGGTAAGAAGCATTATTCAAAATAACATAGCAGGAAAAAATGATGTCGTTTAGCGAAAAGAAAAAAGATCAGGTTTTGACACAGGACAGAGATAATACCATACGTCACTGCCCAACCCGACGAGACAGTTAACCAGACCGCGAGAATGTTTGTCGATTTCCCCGTCGGTTGTTGGCGCGGCTGGTTACCTTGTCGTTCCATAGCGCAAAGGAGATTGTAGCAATGGCCATGGGAAAACGCATTGTTGAGACCGCCATGGAAAACGGTGCAACTCTCGCTGGCATAGCAAGTATGGAAGCGATTAAGACGTCGGCGTCACATACAATATATAATAAAATGGGAGATTATGTTGGAGTCGGCACTATCAAAGATGCTGGCTCTCACCGAAACATTCAATTATTCACCTGGCCGGATTCTGTAAAATCTGTTCTCGTGATCGGCCTTTCGCATCCAGAGGATGTGCCGGAGCTTGATTATTGGGATGGCAGAGGTACTCCTGGCAACCGAATTTTAATTGATATCATAAATCGAACGAGCCAACAGATCGAAAATGACCTGAGAGTAAAAACCCATAAGCTTCATTATTATGTTGAAAAAGGAGGAATCTTTCTCAAAGATGCAGCAGTGCTTGCCGGGTTTGGATGTATTGGTAAGAACAATATGCTTATAACCCCTTCAAACGGCCCAAGAATTCGCCTGAGAGCTTTATTTATTGATGCTAAGATACTTCCTACCGGGCCGTTAGCTTTTGATCCTTGTACTGACTGTAAGGAATTTTGCAGAAGAGTCTGTCCTGAAAATGCCATGGCCAAAAAAACACCTATTTTTCAATCAATTGAATTTTCGGAACGGTTGCCCGGCAGGGACGGCGCTTATGATAGAGAGCTTTGTAATGCGAGAATGGAAAAGGATGTGGCCAAAAGTTCCCGCGACATCGACGGTAATAAACCTGCGATAAGATACTGTAGAAAGTGTGAGTTTATCTGCCCGGTAGGTAAAAAGCGGGATGGCAACATAAGATGATTGCCAACCATCCCTTGCAACGGAGCGCCAGAACCTTGCGTCCGTTGAAGAGTCCGTGTGTGCCGGTAACGTAGAACCACAGTTTGAATTAAGGAAGCGGCGGAAGTTACAATGGACACCGATTTGTATATACATAGCCTATTAGTGGCTAATCCTTTGAGAGAGCCAACCCTTCGTGCTGCGATTGAGACATTAAGGCTACCTCCCGGAAGCCGCGGATTGGATGCAGGGTGTGGAATCGGTCTTCAATGCTTGTTATTGGCTGAGGCCGTAGGGTTCACTGGGCATGTCACTGGGCTCGATGTATCATCGGAGTTTCTGAACCGGGGCGAAAAGATTGTGAAAGAGGCTGGTCTGTCTGAGCGGATTACATTTCAGGAAGGGGATGTTGGCAATCTTCCCTTCGACAATAAAACTTTTGATTGGGCATGGAGCGCCGACTGCATTGGATATGGCCCTTGGGAACCGCTGCCTTTATTAAAAGAACTGGCACGGGTGGTTAAACCTGGCGGTATTGTAGCAATCTCTGGCTGGTCTTCGGAAAACTTGCTGCCTGGATATCCTCGGCTGGAAGCCCGTCTGAGAGCGACATCGGGTGGCATGGCTCCATTTACACACAGGAAGGAGCCAGAGACGCACTTCCTGCGTGCATTGAGTTGGTTTCATGAGATAGGGCTAAAGGAACCCAATGCAAAAGTATTTGCAGATAGTTTCTATGCTCCGCTTAGTCGGGAAATACGCAATGCTTTGGTGGATCTTTTTTATATGCGTTGGCCAGATGCAGAGCTTGAGTTATCATTCGAAGACTTGGAAGAATTCCGGAGTTTGTGTCAACCAGATTCACCAAGCTTCATTCTGAATCTTTCAGACTATTATGCATTTTTTACACATACACTATTCTGGGGTAAAATTGCCACGTAAACAACACGTTCGCATTTATAAGATGATCTATTGACGTCATAACGTCATAGCGTTATATTGTCGCAAAAAATTAGGAGGTGACATTATGGCAATGCCTGCAAAACGTGCCACTGTGTATTTTGATCCAATTATACATAAGGCATTGAAATTAAAATCAATAGAAACTTCTAAATCGATATCTGAACTTGTAAATAAAGCAGTTAAGGAAGCTCTTTCAGAGGATGCAGAGGCTATTGCCGAAGTTGAGGAAAGGGCAGATGAACCACTGATTAGGTACTCTGAAATGGTAAAAAGGCTAAAAAAAGATGGCCGAATATGAGATTCTATTTAAAGAATCTGTGTGGAAGGATCTAAAAAAAGCCCCAAAAAGCGATATAGAAAGAATCCTATCAAGAATTGAAAAATTAGGGGATGATCCACGCCCGATGGGTTGTGAAAAACTTACAGGTGAAGAGCTTTATCGAATAAGGCAGGGAAATTTCCGTATTGTCTATTCCATACAGGATAATGAACTTACTGTTTGGGTTTTCAAAGTTGGACATCAAAAAGATGTTTATCGCTAAAGCGAACCTGGGACTGTTGGCGGACTCGCACAACCCGCCACAAAGCCCCGCCGTTGTAATCCTTACGATGATCATACAATGGAAGCACGACAACTCGCGCCATTGAGCTTCATCGTTGTGCTGGAAAATGTAGGGGAAATCTTATGAGCATACCTGGGAAATATGATGTCGTAAAACGCGTGATAATTTATGAAAAAATGGCTTTTGCTTCTATAATACTGTTAATCTGGCTTGATGAGGTAATAGATGTTCCTGGTGTACTCCTAGGTGCGGAGCGAACACCATTAAACTGGAGGGAATCTTTTTTCGAAAGTTTATGCATTTTAACTCTCGCTGGAATAATAATTCGATTTACAACTAATATCATTAAAAGAATGAAATACCTGGAAGGAATACTGCCTGTATGTTCCTCATGTAAAAGAATTAGAGATGAAAATGACAACTGGCATCAAATTGAATCGTATGTTCGTGAAAGATCGGATGCAGAATTTAGTCATGGGATTTGCCCGGAATGTGCGGAGAAATTGTATTCAGATTTTAATCCTTATAAAAAGAACTAAACAAATAGCGCAACCAGTCACTCAGCGTGGACGCTCCAAACACCGGCGCCGATAAGCTTAGCCGCGGGGCTAATAATCCTAAATCATGCATATTGAAAGGAAAGTATACGATTAATGTTAACATCATTGATTCAAGAGAAATGACGGAAAGATACTTGACTTTTCATGACGGGACAATTGCTGAAAGTATATTGCCGTCATTTTGTTTTTTACGGCACTCTTTCCACAATTTATTGATTTATCGTCGCCGATTATGGTTCAATTTATTATTTTAACGACAACTTTTATGTTTTTTTCATTTATTACTTTAATAGGTTATGCGCTAAGTGCGCATTCTGCTAAAGGTTGGTTGCGGAAAAAAACAGAGCCATATGGCTAAACCGCGTTTCGGGAACAATTTTTATAGCCTTTGGTTTAGGAATACTTCGTTTGAGAAACAAAAGTGTTTAAAAGTGATGAATGCTTTAATTGCACTATAGCCAATTTTTAAAGTCGGCTCGGTTCTCTGCTACTGGGAAATGCAATAAAGCGACAGTTCTGGAACGTAAAGGAAATGATAGAAGTCGAAAAGCCAATGTCGAATATTGGCTTCAAACTCATGAGTCTCATGTTCAAAGTGCGGGATCTTCTTCGACCCCGTTCGGATGTTCTGAAGGAAGCCGAAATAAAATGCGGATTCTCTGTACTTGATTTCGGCTGTGGCCCCGGAGGTTACATCATACCTCTCGTCGAATTGGTGGGTCCTTCCGGCAAGGTTTATGCACTTGACATACATCCACTTGCCATCTACGCGGTCAAGAAGATGGCAAAACGCAATGGGTTTGAGAATATCTTGACCATCGAGTCCGAATGCAGCACCGGGCTCCCCGACAATTGTATGGATACGGTCCTGTTGTATGATGTATTCCATGATTTTGCTCGCCCAGATGACGTTCTGAGAGAGGTACACAGGGTACTGAAGGCTGATGGGACATTGTCTTTCAGCGATCACCATATGAAAAAGGAAGAGGTGCTCACACGGGTGACTGGCGCGGGCTTATTCAGATTTGTCCGAAAAGGGAGAAAGACGTACAGTTTCGCGAAATCTGAGTTACGGACGAAAGTTAAAAATGTCGCCGAAAAAGGTGCTGCGCGGCAATTTCACTCCGCTGCACTCCATGAAATCCTGTGAGCTTAAACGTTAAAAGGCTGGACGGAAATTGTGGATAATCAGTTGTTATCATTTAATTGGATTAAACATAATGGTGGCTGGCATCCTTTTAATGACTTTTGGAAAACAGAGCAAATAGCATTTAACCGGCTTTTGGCGAACTCGGTTCCCATGCCGCAAAGCCGGAGCGTTGGAACGACCTATTGCAAGAAACTAAAACACCCGATAGGGGAAAAGGCAGATGAAATTAGAAGATCAGTTGCATGATTCAGCAATGGTGTGGGGTGTGGATTATTTTGGCATTGCAGATTTATCAGCGGCTCATGATACAATTCTGGAACAAGGTGGAGCAGAAATAGCGGAGTATCCGCGCTCAATTTCAATTGGAATCGCTCTATTTCAAACAATTGTAAACCAGTTGCCTCGGCGTCAGGAAAGGGCAGTAGCTGTCAGTTACTGTTCCCATTGCTACGACATAATCAATACCCGACTTGACTTAATCATTTCTCGATTAGCAAGTGTTTTGCAGCATGCGGGACATAAAGCATACCCTGTTGCGGCATCGAAGCGAGTGGATGATGATCGTATCTGTGGCATTTTTTCTCATAAATTGAGCGCTCATTTGGCAGGATTGGGCTGGATTGGAAAAAATTGTCTCCTGATTACGCCGAACATGGGGCCACGGGTGCGTTGGGCCACTGTATTGACAGATGCACCTTTAGAAACGAAAGCCCGACCAATGGATGAACGTTGCGGGGATTGTCACGATTGTATTGACATCTGTCCAGTCAAGGCATTCACAGGACAACCATTTCGAGCCGGGGAACCCAGAGCCGTTCGTTTTGACGCCGGAAAATGTGATCGATATTTTACCAAAATGAAAGAGAAAAATGTGGAAACAGCAGTATGTGGATTATGCCTTTATACCTGTCGGCATGGAAGGCAGTAGCAATCAAAATGCAACGCCTGTTTCAACCTGAAAATCCAGCGGACCCAAAGAAACGTGCCGCTGATTAAATCTTTGGTTTCAACTATCATGAACATTATTTACGCAAAAACATCACACGAGATTGAAGAGGTGCGGAGGCTCTTCCGGGAATACGAAGCTTATCTCAATGTCGATCTATGTTTTCAGCAGTTTGTATCTGAGCTGGCAACTCTTCCGGGAAAATATGCCCCTCCATCTGGAACACTGCTCCTCGTCAAGGATAGGCAAAAGGCAATTGGTTGTGGCGCATTGCGCAGATTGGGCGCCATCCAGGATCGTGCTTGCGAGATGAAACGGCTATATGTGTGCCCTGAAAGCAGAGGCCTGGGCATTGGTAAACAAATCGCCGAACGGCTTATTCAGGAGGGCGTTCGTCTTGGATATTCCACAATGGTTCTTGATACACTTAACAGGCTGGATGCCGCCGTACATCTTTATGAATCATTGGGTTTTGTGCGCACGGGCCCCTACTATGACAATCCGCTGCCAGATGTTGTCTATTGGAAATTGAACCTTATGGACCAATCTGTCGTCCCAGCAGACAGTCAGGGCCGTGGCAATTTTAATATGATGAAATAACTCGAAAATAATTAATTGTTCCAAAGTCAGTTGTACTTTGACTTCTGCTGAGCGTGGCGTTCGACAATGACTAAAGGTAAATTCATGAATAAAAACGCAGATTATGGCAAACCATATTCCCTTCTGATTAAAAATGCCCGGTTGATTGACGGATTAGGTACGGTCCAGGATGATCTTCAAAGCATTTATATTGAGGAGGGTGAGATAATCAAGATCGGGCAGGACATCTGCGCCGATAAGGTTCGCACGCTTGATGCAGCAGGTGCAACGGTAATGCCTGGATTGATCGACGCCCATGTTCACTTGCAGAGTGTCCCGGGATCTGTCTTTCGCAAGGACAGCGATGAAACCCTTCAAAAATACCGTTATCACCAGTTACGTGCGTATTTAGCCTGCGGAATAACCACCGTATTGGATAACGCAATTTCAGCGCCAATGCTGCGAGAGTTTCAAGACTATTTAGCTTGCGGAGGGGTCGGTCCGCGTTTATATGCTTTGGCCCCGGCGTTTTATCCTCCGGACGGCTATCTTGATCATGACATGCTAACCTCTTATTGGGGGCCGCAATGGAGGCCGGCTGCTACAAAAAAGGATATTGAATCTTTGTTTGAAGAATACAAAGGACTCAATAATATTATCGGTGTAAAAACGATGCTTGAAACCGGCTTTGGCAAATCAAATATCTGGCCGCTTCATTCACCTGAGATCCGCAAAATCATTATGGATGAAGCCTCAAAGAGAAACTTGCCTATTTATATACATGCTTTTAAAGAAAAGGAACAAACCATCGGATTAGAGATGGGTGTTCATAATTTTGTTCATTCCGGTTTTATATTTAAACAACCGAAAGATGATTTTTTGGAGCGGATGAAGAAACAGGGGGTATATTTAACGACAACATTGTCATGCACGTTTGATCAAATGCTGGTTAATTTCGAACTTGAAAGGCTTGATGATGAATTTTTAAAAACAACGGTCCCGGAGGAGCTTTTAAAAACTGCAAGAAATCTTTCAGCCTGGGACGAATATTACAATATGTTTTTTAAAAATTCTTCTCCCAAATGGATGCCGTCATTCATCATAAAGACGATCACAAAGCTGATGAACATTGAAAAAATGATCCGTTCCTGCCTGACAAATGCATCCAATGCAATTGCAGCCATGTACGAATCCGGAATTCCTATTGTTGTCGGCACGGATGCTTCAAGCTGGCCGGCGTTCCTTAATTTTTTTCACGGACCCAGCACTATTCGGGAAATAGAGCTTTTAGGCAACGCCGGGATTCCACCCATTGATGTCATTTCATCGGCGACTAAGATCCCGTCTGAAATGATGGGACTTGGAGGGCTAATTGGCACTGTCGAAGTTGGAAAACGGGCCGACCTGATCGTCGTTCGGGAAGATCCGATTGAAAACTTATCGGCCCTAAAATCGCTGTTGTGGACGATCAAAGATGGCGAAGCCCGTACTCCAGAAGAATGGATTGCGGAAATCGCATAACCAGGCAAATTCGGCCGGCGCAAAAAGCTGCGCGGCTGATTTGCGACTTTAGCGATTGGTTTTAAAAAAACTATGTCCAGATTCACGATTACCCTTAAAACCCCCGAAAGATGCCATATTAAACATGAATTGGCTGGTTCTGAAATCGAAACAGACCGACCACCAGAATATGGTGGCAAAGGTCGCTCTTTCTCATCAACAGATTTAGTAAGTGCAGCTCTCGGAACATGCACAATAACTTCATTCAGCAAGATATTAGAGAGAGAAGGATATGATCTAAGTCTTTTAAGATTAGAGATAATTAAAGAGCTATCACAAACTCCAAAGATGATAAAATCAATAAAACTTAAGGTTATTCACCCAAAGGTTTTTCGTGAAGATCTGATAAAAAAGTTAGAAAAGGCAGCATGCTCTTGCCCTGTAAAACGCAGCTTAAGTAATGATGTGGACATTACAATTGAATACATAACCATATAATTTAAAAGGGTAAATAAACACAAAGTTTATTAAGGTGTTCCGCATAGGACTTGATTTGGTATTCCCCTTGCTTGTATGTTTTGTAAAGGAAGAGGAAGGTATTATTCGGCCAAGTGACCATTCATTTTAGAATGAATATAAATTGCACACCTTCGCAAGTTACGGTGTGTAGTCCATAAAGCGTTTCGTTCGATTCAAAAAATAAAGATGGATAGTAAGGAGAGTTGATCGTTATGCCGGAAAAACCAATTCCCGAAGAGATTGTTCAGGATGGCATCAAACTCAGAAATGCTGAGGAAGCACTGCAAAACACCGAGAGGAAATATCGGCGTTTGGTGGAATCCCTGGAGCGTGATTACATTATTTACAGCCATGACACAAACGGTAAATTCACCTACCTCAGCCCCTCTATTGTAAATGTGCTTGGATATAGCCAGGATGATTTCATAGGGCATTATACCGAGTACATGACAGATAGCCGTATCAACGAGAATGTTGAGGAATATACGAATGCGGCGTTGCGTGGAGAGAAAAAAGATCCTTATGAGGCGGAGTTTTTTCATAAGAATGGAAGCCTGGTACGTCTGAGGGTTACAGAGGTGCCGGTGTTTGACGACAATGGCACTGTGTTGGGTATTGAGGGAATTGTCCAGGATATTACTGAATTAAAGCGAGTAGAGGCAGAACGGGAAAAACTCATACAAAGGCTGGAAAAAGCGCTTCGTGAAGTTAAGACGTTAAGTGGACTGTTACCCATCTGTGCACGATGTAAAAAAATCAGGGACAATAATGGTCGCTGGTATAAGATTGAATCCTATGTCAAGGAGCATACCAATGCGGAATTTTCTCACGGATATTGCCCTGAATGCTACAGAAAGGAAGTTAAGAAAATCAAAAAAGAGGATTCATTCGACGCGTAATACTTGAGCACGATCCTCAGCGTTTTGCGTATGAAGCAAGTTGCGATGATAATGGATTTAAAGAATCAAAACATTTAACAACAGCATTTATGGGGAATAAATATGAAGATTATCACGATTTTGGGGAGCCCTAGAAAGAAAGGAAATACGGCAAAATTGCTTTCGATGTTTGAAGAAAAAATCGATAAAAGGCATAATTTTGAACGGATAAATATTACAGAATATGAAGTGAGCGGCTGTATTGGATGCTACAAGTGTAAAGAAACAAAAGGCGAACCTGGCTGTGTTCAAAAAGATGATGCGCTCGCCATTTTCGAGAAAATGATCCAAGCTGACGCAATTGTATACGCTTCACCGCTTTTTTGCTGGAGTTTCACATCACAGATAAAGCCACTGATCGACAGGCATTTTTGTCTGGTATCAGGTGAAGGGACTCCGGATTATGATTCTCTGATCAGTGGGAAACGGGCTGCTTTATTGGTTACCTGTGCGGGGCCAATAGAGGGAAACTGTGACGCAATAAAAAGTATTTTTAAAGGCTTTACCGATTATCTAAAACTTGATGCAAAGGGTGATTACATCCTTCCATTTTGTACGACACCTGAGTCCATAGGCGATGAAGGTGATGAGTTGTCAGGAAGACTTGCCGATTCAATAACCATATAGAGTTTTAAGGCATTTCAAAAAAGAAAAAAATAATCAACTGTCAGGTTTGGATATTTTCGATGAGATGAATATTCCATAGTCAATAAGCCAGGAGATTGACAATGAGTTTGGAAATGTGGATTACCTACATCTTTGCAACGACCCTAATTTTAATAATACCGGGGCCAACAATAATTCTGGTAATAAGCCAGGCAGTGACAAATGGCCGAAAATCAGTTGTTCCACTCGTAGCCGGCGTTATCTCGGGAGATTTTACAGGAATGACATTATCGCTTTTAGGACTTGGCGCAATTATGACCGCTTCGGCAGCACTGTTCACATTGTTCAAGTTGATTGGAGCGGTTTACCTGTTTTATCTGGGGATCAAGCTGTGGAGAACAAACCCGCAAAGAAGTTCTATTCGACATGAAAAAGAATATTCTTCGCCACACTCCCTTTTTAAAAGCTCATTTATCGTAACAGCACTCAACCCAAAGGGAATTGCTTTTTTTGTAGCATTTTTGCCACAGTTTATCAGTCCTCATAGACCGGCATTTAGCCAGATACTCATTTTGGGAGGAACTTTTCTATTTTTAGCCTTGGTCAATGCAACCCTGTATGCCGTATTTGCAAGTCATCTGCGAGAAATGATTAATAAAACAAATGTTCGCAAATATTTGAATCGTTGTGGTGGAACGGCATTGGTCGGAGCAGGAATTTTAACAGCCGGGATGCAGCGCTCCACATAGTGGGGTAGCAACGTTTTTGCTGGGGAGCGTAAAGAGAAATATCCGCTGAAAAGCTGCGTTAAACCAGAAATTTGAGGAGGTGAAATTGATGAGCAAGAAAACACACCTATACGTATTATGGACGAATGATAACCGGATTACAGCAGAAAAGATGGTATTCATGTATACCATAAATTCACTAATTAATGGATGGTGGGAAAAGGTAACCCTAATTATTTGGGGCGCGCCGGCTAAATTGGTGAGTGAGGACCAAAACATGCAAAAAATGATTAAGGAGGCTTTGGACGCAGGTGTTCACATAACGGCTTGCAAGGCATGTGCGGATCAATTAGGAGTAACTGAAGCCTTAGAAAAACTTAAAATTGAAGTCAAATATTGGGGCGTCCCACTTACGGAGATTCTAACAAGCGAAGAAAGACTATTAACAATATGAACAGGTTTAACATCATTAGGCTTCAATAGACGGCGCTCACACCGCAACACCGCAAAAAAAGATGAATAAAATCGAAAAAGCATACAACGAAGATAAGGAAGAGAATATTTCAGCCCCTGTTGAAACGCAATGCAAATGGCTCCGTGATGGAAGTTTCAAATACAGAATTAGAGAAGACCAGGTCGTTCTTCACGAAATACTTACTCCTTCATATGCCGACATTGTAAAGGAATCTGACTTGTTTAGAATGGTAACTGTACCTTTTGAAAGTGATGTTCGAAAGTTCGAAAAAAAGGCAAAAGAAAAAGCAAAAAACCAACAAAAATATTTTGTTGTTGAAGAGTTCGCTAACAGAGATGATTTTGTGTTCTATTCTGCAATTCCATGGATTACTTTTACAAGTATTGATCATACAAGAAATCATAAAAGAGATGATGCCGTACCTCGGATTAGTTGGGGGAAATATCGATGGGAACGAAACCAGCTGATTCTTCCATATAACATACAAGTAAATCATATGTTTGTTGATGGTGTTCATATCGGGCTGTTTAAAAAGCAATTGGAACAAAAAATAGATGAACTTGAATAATCACTTAAACAGCACTTGAATGAGGACAGCCAGCCAAATCATTCTGCAGGAGAAAATAGATGATGGGAACATTTCATATCACGAGCGGCGACATCGCAGGAGCAAGTTTGGCTAAAGCCGGCCTACCCGGGGAAATATTTGTCTGGCATGACATTCTCTATGATGGTCCCCGGCGGCCAGGTTGGCCAAGTGAAAATGTTCTTAGCGCCCGTGCGCTGTTTCTGGAGGAGTTTACCGCAGGCGGTTTGGATAGGCGCCGCATTCTGAAAACATTGCATAATCAATACCAAAGACTGGCTGAAGCAGCAGCTTATGAGCGTATCGTTTTGTGGTTCGATGCATGTCTTTTTGATCAGTCCATGCTTGCCCATATTCTTATGTGCCTATCTTTCAAAGAAATCCGGAAAGTGGAACTCCTTTGTGTCGACGCATTCCCCGGAATAGAACCATTCCACGGGCTCGGGCAACTGCAACCGGAACAACTTGCATCCCTCTATAATAAACGGCGTCCCGTCACAGATGAGCAATTTAGATTTGCAGAAATCGTGGACAAGGCATTTGCAGCTCAGAATGTCGCTATGCTCACCGACCTGTCAGAAACCACTAAGCCACCTTTGCCCTGGATTCCCGCAGCGATAACGCGATGGCTACAGGAACTACCCGACCAGAAAACTGGTTTAGGGCGGCTCGAAAGCCTTGCCTTCGCAGCGATTTGTGCCGGTTGCGAAACACCGGACAAGATTTTTGCGTCAGTGGCTTCCGCTGACACGCCGCCACAATTCTGGGGAGATACGACACTGTGGGCCAAGATAAATGGGCTTGCGGACCGTGTGCCTCCGCTCGTGCAGATTGAAGGACCTATGGACAGGCTGCCTCAATGGGAGAGTCTGGTGCCGCTCAAGGAATTCAAGATCAAGGCTTTGTCAAACCATCCGCTGCACGCGACGGCTGATAGGCGCCCGTGAGCGACAGCGTGTGTGCCATCGGCGCTGAGATTGGACGTGCCTGGCTTGTGAAAGGGATGTTTAAAGAGAAGAGCAAATGGACAATTGGTTTACAATAGATCAAATTGACAAGGATACTTTTATTCTAAGCGAATACCGCCATTGGGAAGAAACACATTGTTATCTGTTGAATGGCCCTGAACGTAGCCTGCTGATTGATACTGGTCTTGGAATCTGTAATATCTATCATAAAGTCATAGAGCTGACTGACATGCCGATTGCCGCCGTAGCTACGCACATTCACTGGGACCATATCGGCGGCCATAAATTTTTTCCGGATTTTTACGCCCATAAGGCCGAACTGAACTGGCTTGCCGGAGAATTCCCTCTAACGATGGAGCAGATTAAAAGCATGGTCGGTGACCGTTGTGACCTGCCGGAAGGCTATGATTTAAACAAATATGAATTCTTTCAGGGTCAGCCGACAAGAGTGCTAAAGGATAATGATATTATCAATATTGGAGACCGCTTTGTTCAAGTCGTGCATACTCCCGGCCATTCGCCAGGGCATATGTGTTTTTGGGAAAAGGAACGCGGTTATCTTTTTACCGGTGATCTGGTTTATAAAGACACGCTGTTTGCCTACTTCCCGTCCACCGATCCAAAGGCGTACCTCAACTCACTGGAGCGGGTGTCGGCTCTGCCGGTGAAGCATGTGTTCCCTGCACACCACTCATTGAATATTCAGCCTGATATTCTTGGCAGAATGCGTGACGCTTTTCGGCAGTTGCGGGATGAGGGCAAATTGCATCATGGCAGCGGGACATTTGATTACGGCGACTGGGCTGTATGGCTATAAAAGGGAAAATGCCTAAAGGCATTGAGCAGGACACTCCTATCGCCGCGCTTCTCATGCCAAGCGGTCGCACACATAAAGGAGGAAAGATGATATCTTGTTGTGGATTAAATTGTTCAGAATGTGAAGGATATATTGCTACACAAGAGGATGATGCCGAAAAAAGATCAATTGTCGCACAAAAATGGTCTGATCGGTATAATGCTGATATCAGGCCTGAGCAGATTAATTGCAATGGATGCAGGTCCGATGGCACGAAATTTTTTTATTGTGAAAATATGTGCGAAATTCGCAAGTGTTGTGTTTCGAAAAGCATAGATAATTGCTCTTCATGTGATGAATATATTTGCGAAACACTCTCAGGTTTCATCAAAATAGCACCAGAGGCTGGAAAAGCTCTCGAAAAACTTCGACCTTGACAAAAAAATATGCGAACCTCACCTGGCCCGAGGGCCTCAAGGCCCTCGGGCCAGGTGAATGAGTCGTTCGAATCCATTTTACCATACCTCGAATGTTGACATAATATGCCATGAATTTTTAATTTGATCCTGTAAAACCTGACGCGAATAAGCTCAAACACGGGACTGATTTTATTGAGGCCCAGGAGCTTTGGAACGATATGGATTTATAGAAAATCCCAGCTAAAACAACTGATGAACATAGGTTTCTTGCCATTGGTAAAATTGATGAAAGACGCCAGACTGGGATAATCACATATATAGATGATAATATAAGAATTATCGTTGTATTTTCTCGACAGTTTCTTTTAAAATACCGGCAGGTTGTGCTGGGTGTGGGTATTTACGATATGGGCCACCATTTCAGCACATCGCCTGGGCAGAGACATGCGCCGCCGCAAAAGATCTCTGGCTGCACGCCATTTTGCAGGATAGGAACAGGCAATGGGAAAGGTGCCGCCCTTGAGCAAGGCGGCCAATTTTACGATCCGATGTTATCATTTTTGTTTTGCCGCCATGGATGGCTTTCATGTATAATGCATAACAAGGACAAAGCGGATATAGTGTTCTGCACTCATATCGGCCAGTCAGTACCGGCAAAATACACTTTCGACACCGACAGCAATGTCGTCCAGATAAGGGAAAATCAGATCGATAAGCACTTCGGGATCGGTTTTGATGTTTTGACGCACCTTGACTATGTCCTGAGTGCCTATAATGCAGAAATGCATATGTCGAGCATGTAAGTCGATAGCGCAGTTATATTTGTGTTGTAGCTTGTAAAGCCGCATAATTGGCCTTTTTGGGGTGGCAGGGTTTAATGAAGTGTGGTGACTCCATTATAATTCCTTAATCTGAAGGAAGGCCCATATAGTATCATATCACTCCACCTGACCCAAGGGCCTTGCGGCCCTCGGTCAGGTGAGTTTGGCGTTGGGCTGAAAGGAGCGGCAAGTGAGTTTGTCGTTGGGCAACTGAAGAAGATATGGGGTTAAAATGGCAAAGGCGTTAATATTTGGAATAATATAGCTATTTGCATTTGTCGCAGCCGCATTTTTCATCTCGTACATCTAAGCATAGGTGGATTGTCGTTTTAGGGTGGATAGGCTTCGCTTTGCAGCTTTTCCCCTCCGTTTATGCCGGGCGTTGGATTTCGAAAGGGTGGAAAGAAATGATGATCGGCCATAAAAATTACCCTATTTCCTACACTGAGGTTCTCAAAGCCCGCCGCGTGGTCTATAATCACCTTATGCCAACACACCTCAACCGATACAATGACTTGTCTTCGTTGATAGATGCCTCAACAATTATGGCTGCTATCAAGTTAAAACAGAAGCTGAAAGGCAAAAAGGTGGTGCTCCAATTTAGCGGATGCAATGCGTCGCCTGATGAAATCAATAAAGCCTATAGTTCTCGTTTATTCTCAGAAGGTTGGATAGGCGGATGAAATCTAATGAACCTCAAACCACCTCCCTTAATTGGCTGGAAGGCCTGCTCGACGCCGCGTTAGTCGTGAATGATCACGGCACGATTACACAAGTCAACGCATCGACGGAAGCATTGTTCGGCTATACCCGCGCTGAGCTGATCGGCAAGCCTATGGAGATGCTCATACCGGAACGCCTCCGCGACGGGCATGCAAGGCTCCGCGCCGTCTTTTTTGCCGAGCCTCACCCGCGACCGATGGGTAAGGGATTGGAACTGTATGCACGGCGTAAAGACGGTATCGAATTCCTTGCTGCGATTTCCATAGGCCTTATCGGAACTGTGCCAGAAACGCTTGCTATGGCTATCGTCCGCGACATCACCGAGCGCAAACGGATAGAGAGGGTGCTGCAGCGTCGCGTGACCGATTTGTCAGTTCTAAACAGTATGGCAACTATCGTCACCGAGTCGATGGACGAAGATGAGATACTCAACCGGGTTATGAACGAAGCGCTACATTTGGTTGGCGTTGAAGTTGCTGCGACACTGCTGCTTGATAAAGAGGCTGGCGAAATGGTGATGGTCGCCCACCGAGGCCTGAGCGATGAGTTCACCCATGTTTTTGGCCGGGTCAAGGTGGGGGAGGGTGTATGCGGGATGGTAGCGCAGACGGGCGAGCCGCTTATCATCAACGGTTTGGCGGAGTACCCGGAAGCACTGAGGGCGCATCTGGAAAAGGAGCGCATCCAATCGACAGCCAGTGTACCGCTGGTTGGGCGCGCAGGTGTGGTTGGGGTGATGATCCTGGCCGCGTCCACCCCAGACTGCTTTGACTCCGCCGGAATGAAGTTGCTGATTACTTTGGCGCAACAGGTTGCCTTTGGTGTAGAGCAGGCACGGCTGCACGCCGAAACGCGCCGCCAAAATCGCCACCTCTCCGTGCTTTACGCGGTTAGCCGTGCGGTCTTCCAATCCCTGAATTTGGAAGAAACACTCAACAGCGCGATAATGGCCTCCCTTGAGGTGCTGGATGCCGAGAAAGGGGGCATCTATCTTTTGGATGGCGATGGCAAGTCACTGGTACTGCATGCACATAGCGGATATTCGGACAGAGCTATCAGGCTTATTAAGCGACTTAAATCGGGTGAGGGTATTTCCGGCATGGCAATAGCTCAGAAACAACCGGTTGTTCTCGATTCTTCTGAGTACCCTACAGAACATTTCGCTTCATACATTAAGAAGCAGGTCAAGACACTGGTTAGTGTTCCACTATGGTCAGCGGGACAGGTAGTTGGGGCGTTTACCCTGGGGACAAAACGCCCCAACGCCTTTCCACCAGAGGAACTGGATTTACTGACGGCTATCGCTCAGCAGCTGGGTAATGCAGTGCAAAACGCGCGGCTGTATCAGGCGGTTCAAAAAGAACTCACCGAACGCAGGCAGACCGAAAAGGCCCTGCGGGAGAGTGAGGAGAAATTCAGGGCGCTGTCGGAACAATCGCTTCTGGCGATGGGATTCATTCAGGATGGCGAGGTCAAGTATGCCAATAAAGCCTATAGTGATATAAGTGGTTATTCTATCGATGATATAATGAGCTGGACCTGGAAAGATTTTGCAGGGACTATCCATCCGGATGATCGCGAGTTTGTGATGGAACAGATCAGGAAAAAACAATCTGGCGACCCGGGCACCCTGGTTCAATATCAATTCAAAGGGATTTCCAAAAGCGGGGAGTTAAAATGGATAGAGGTGTACTCCAAAACCGTCTTGTACCAGGGCAAAAATGCCAACTTTGTTATGTTCATTGATATATCGGAACGCAAACATACCGAAGAAGCGCTGCAGCGCTACACCCAACGCCTCATGATCCTGCATGAGATTGATCGGTATATTGCGATGGCCCGATCCCCAAAGAACATTGCCGACACCGTTCTGGAACACATCCGCAAATTGATCTCCTGCTGGCGGGCCTGTGTTAATTTATACGAGCCGGATACGGATGAGTTTGTTGTCTTGTCCTGCAAGGCTGACGGTGAGTCTATGATAAAGCCCGGCATGCGCTTCTCCGCCCCGACAGGCTGGGCTGAGCGGGTGTTGGCTCAGCGTTACAAAATTATAGATGACACGCGTTCAATTCCGGAACCATATGAACCGCTTATTCGGCTGGTGGTCACTGATGGCACACGTTCTGTCCTTTCGACCTCTCTGCTCGTGGAAGGAAACCTGGTTGGCGCATTAATTCTCGGCAGTAAAACTCCGTCGGCCTTCACTGCGGAAGATATAGAAATTGCCAGGGAAGTCACCGATCAACTTGCTGTTGCCATCTATCAAGCCGGATTGAGGGAAGAGATCGAGCGTTATTCCGCTGAACTGGAAAAACGGGTGGCCCAGCGTACCGCACAGTTGGAGACAGCAAACAAGGACCTCGAATCCTTCTCCTATTCTGTATCGCATGACCTGCGTGCCCCGCTACGCGCCATCAGCGGCTTTGCCTCCATTGTCGCACGCCGCTACCACGCCGTTCTGAACGACGAAGGCCGACACTATGTAGACAACATCGTGCTGGCCAGCAAACGGATGGGCCAACTGATCGATGACCTGTTGCAATACGCACGGCTGGGACGTAGCAGCGTGCGCTGCGAGCGGGTGCCTTTGGGTGAAGTGTTTGAATCGCTATCCAGTGACCTGGCCGCCAGCCTGGCGGAAATCAACGGGACATTGTGTATCGCGGACGACTTGCCGGAGATAATGGGCGACAAGACATTGATCAGCCAAGTGTTCGCTAACCTGCTGGAAAATGCTATCACCTATCGTCAACCGGGCTTGCCCGTGCAGGTGACGGTCTCCTGCCAGACCGAAAACAAGGACATCATCGTTTGCGTAGGTGACAATGGCATCGGTATTTCGGCCGAATACCATGAAAAAATTTTCAACGTCTTCCAGCGTCTGCACAGTGATGATGAATATCCGGGTACCGGTATAGGGCTGGCAACCGTAAACAAATCCGTTGGGCTGTTGGGCGGTAGGGTCTGGGTCGAGTCGGATGTAGGAGGAGGTAGTAAATTCTTTGTTAAATTGCCAAAGGGGGAGTAACCGATGAACAAGATCGCGCATATTCTTCTCGTCGAGGATAATCGGATGGACGTGGAATTAACGCTCGACGCTTTTCATGAGGCGCGGCTGATCAACACCATTCACGTTGCGCCTGACGGTCAGGACGCGCTCGCCTATCTTTGCGGGCACGGTAAATACGCCGACCGTAATGTTTATCCACTACCCAACCTTATTTTGCTCGACCTGAAATTGCCAGGCATTGACGGGTTCGAAGTACTACGCCAGATCAAGGCGACGCCTATCCTCAAACGTCTGCCGGTCATCGTTCTTACTTCGTCCAAAGAGGAAGGGGACCGTGCGCTCTCCTACGACATCGGAGCGAACAGCTACCTGGTCAAACCAGTCTCGTTTGAAGGTTTTATCGGCATCATTCGCCAGATTGAAGGATACTGGCTATCATTGAATGTGGGGCCTCCGGAGGAAAACGTATGAGTGAACCCATTCACATTCTTTATGTTGACGATTGCCCATTTGATCGCGAGTTGGTGCGTGACGCTTTAGAAAAAGAACACTGCGGTTTTCGTGTCACCGAAGCAATTTCACGCGCGGATTTTGAGATGCGGCTCGCTGAAGGCGACTATGATCTTGTGCTGAGCGACTTCAACATCCTCGGCTTTGAGGGCTTGCAGGTCCTCAAAACCGTCCATTCTAAAAATCCGGATTTACCGGTGATCATTGTTACCGGCACCGGTTCGGAAGAAGTAGCGGTGGAGGCAATTAAAAGCGGCGCGGCAGACTACGTGATCAAAACCGCCAAGCACATCCTGCGGCTGCCGCACACGATACATGCAGCCATGAAGAAGCAGCAGATGGAGGATGAACGCAAGCGGGCACAGGAAGCGTTGCGTTATAGCGAAGCCCAGCTGTCCGATGCGATGAAGATTGCGATGTTAGGGTATTGGGAGTACGACGTAGCTGAAGATTTGTTTACTTTCAACGATCACTTTTACGCCATTTTTCGCACGTCGGCTGCGCATGTCGGGGGTTATAAGCTGTCGCCGGCTCGTTACGCTGAACTTTTCTTGCACCCTGACGATGCGCCGATAGTCGCTGCTGAGACCAAAAAAGCCCTTGAAGCCAGCGATTCCCAATACAACCGTCAGTTTGAGCATCGCATTATTTATGCCGATGGCGAAATCGGATACATCTTTGTACGTTTATTCATTGTCAAAGACAATCAGGGTCGCACGATTAAAACTTATGGTGCGAATCAAGATATTACCGAACGCAAGCGGTCGGAAGAGGCGCTACGCGAAAGCGAGAGTAAATACAGGACGCTGGTTGAGAACATTCCACAGAAAATATTCTATAAAAACAGAGATTTGGTTTATGTGTCGTGCAACGAGAAATATTCGAACGACCTGGGGATCAGGCCCGATCAAATCGCCGGGAAAACCGACTACGACTTTTTCCCAAGCAAGCTGGTGGACAAATATCGGGCCGACGACAAGCGCATCATGGAGACCGGACTGACTGAAGAGTTTGAGGAGAAATACCTCCAAGCCGGACAGGAATGCTTGGTGCAGACGATCAAGACCCCCATCCGCCAAAAGGATGGTACAATTATCGGCATATTGGGCGTCTCTTGGGACATCACTGAGCGTAAACGGGCCGAAGCGGAAAGGGAGAAGCTGCAGGCACAATTGAACCAGGCCCAGAAAATTGAGTCCATCGGCCGCCTGGCTGGTGGTGTGGCGCATGATTTCAACAATATCCTCAGTGTCATTATCGGTTACTCCGAACTGGCCATAGACCGAGTGGGGATGGAAGATCCGTTGCGGAAAGACTTGAAAGAAATTTATAGCGCCGCCATCCGATCCAGGGATATTACGAGGCAGTTGTTGGCCTTCGCCAGAAAGGAAACCATTACACCGGAAGTCCTGGATCTGAATACAACCATGAAAAACATGATTAACATTCTGAAAAAACTCATCGGCGAAGACATCGAATTAGCCTGGCATCCAGGAAAGGTGCCTGGGCCGGTGCTGATGGACCTATCCCAACTCGATCAGATTCTGGCAAACCTATGCATCAATGCCCGCGACGCCATCGCCGACGTCGGCACGATCACCATCGAAACAGGAACAGCGATTATCGATGAACATTATTGTTCCGAGCATGCGGAATTTATACCCGGCGAATTCGTCCTCTTGGCTGTAAGCGACGACGGCTGCGGAATGGATCTCGAGACGGTGGATCATATCTTCGAGCCTTTCTTCACCACCAAGGGAGTGGGAAAGGGAACCGGCCTTGGATTGTCTACAGTTTACGGCATAATCAAGCAAAACAATGGATTCATCAATGTATACAGTGAACGGGGCCAGGGCACGACGTTCAGGATTTACCTGCCCCGGCATTCGGGCGATATTTCCGAAAAACAAAGGCCAATTAATGAGGAAATGGTCAACGGCAGCGGTGAAACGGTGCTGGTGGTCGAGGACGAAATGGCGATCTTGAAATTGGCCGAGCGAATCCTTTCGCATTGCAACTACAAAGTGTTGTTGGCAAATAGCCCCTTAGAAGCGCTCGAAGTTGCCCAATCGCATTCAGGGGAAATCTCTTTGCTCATTACCGATGTTGTCATGCCCGAAATGAATGGTCGGGAATTGGCCAACCGATTGAAAAAACTTTGTCCGGGGATCAAGTGTTTGTTTATGTCCGGTTACCCCGCTAAAGTCATCGCACACCGGGGCGTGCTTGGCGAAGACGTACAGTTTATCCAAAAGCCTTTTTCAACCAAAAGCCTTGCCGCCAAAGTCAGGGAGACCTTGGAGAAGAAAACAAAATGATCCCAGAGCCAGGCTCATTGTCGGCGCATTGCAGATGCTGATCCGAGCTCTGTGGAAAGCAGAGACGGCATTTGCATCGGGATAGATTATTTGGTGCTGTTATACCTTTTCAAGTTGGATTTCACGTACGACCAATGCAAAGCGATATGGATTACGACCATAACCATGAATATCAACGCAGTCCATTCATGCAGCGCAACGAAAAAATGCCTCACGGAAACCAGGAAACTGCCCCGAGCTTCGTACCCTCTAGGTAATACGTACCCGTTGAGCAAACCGGTACCGCTCAGGATGATAAACAGCATAAAGGATACAACATTGACAATCCAAAGCTTGGAAGCTTTCTTATTAGCCATAATCAGTGCTTACCTCCCGATACAAGACAGGGCGGTCACGCCCGTTGAGTTTTTAGCGACCTAACGCGTTTATTGCAGCCAGGGCTTGTTCAGCACGCTCAGCCTGGACGAAAATATGGTCATGGTAGTACCCTGCAACGAAGTTTGCACTTATGCCATGTTCGGCCAGTTTTGCCGATACAGCCGCTGTCAGACCCACGGCCTCGAGGCTGGAATGAACGGTCAGCGTGATACACCTGAACTCGGACCCGCAGCGGAGGCCATACCGGTCAGCATATGACTTTTGGATAACGAGGGTAAGCCCCTCGGCCTCGCGGAATGTGGCTAAAGGCTCCAAATCCCTGAAGTCACCGTAGCACGCATTCTCAACACTGCAGAAAACGTAATTGCCATCTATCAGCTTCGGCGACAAAGAAGCCGTCAGTTTGTCTATGTCCGTTTCGCCGACCATACGTTTTCCTTCCTATTGCCATCCGCCTCGGATGGAATGAATCAGGATCCGTCCATACACTGGAGTCTTCGGCTGCAGCTTGCCAAACCCGGCCCTGAGCCGGCCAATGGCCCGACCGGCATCAAGCATACCATTGGCTCTTATGATCATCTTTTCGGTATCGCCTTTCTCGTCGTGCACGCACGCCCCGATCTTGCGGCAAGGCCTCGCTGATCTTACTCGGGCACAAACCATTCTTTTTTCCGATACACCAGGTCCTGGCTCTTGGCAACCAGCTCGCCCGTGCGATCATCCCTGACGGTGATGTCATACAAGGCGACTGGACCGGCATCGGATTGCTCTGCGGCTTCAGCGACGAGCCGGTCGCCAGTGGCTGTGGCTTTCATGAAGGTGATCCCAACGTTCAGTGCGATTGACGTTTGTCCACGGGAGTTGCTGGCAGCGGCAAAGGCCATGTCGCCAAGCGCAAAGATTACGCCGCCATGTGTGTTGCCGTGGAAATTGACCATGTCCTCAGTGATGGTAAGCGTTACTCTACTGCACCCCGGTTTGGTAATTTCAACGTGCGCACCCAACATCCGGGCAAATGGATCGCGTTGAATGAATTCGTTTATATTTTGTTTTCTGTCAGCGTTCATTGCCATCTCCGCGAAAACTGGTGGCGTATGCCACCAAGCGTGTTGCATGTTCCCTGCGCACATGCTTGCGCCACCACTTGGGAGGTGGCGGTCAAGTCCCTTTTAGTGCCGGATGATAAATATGTAAAGTTACCTTCGCTCACAAACCCTTTGTGTTGTCAACGGTCAACCCATATAGCAGTCCTGCAAATACGAGGCAGCCGCCGAATATGAGAAATGCCATTCGAAAAGCTTCCGGCGCAAGTGCTCCTTCCGGATAGAATTCTTTAATCGCCCAACCGAGGCCATGCAGAAAAAATGCAACACCGATCATTGTGAAAAAATTGATACCCGTCATGGCGGCTCCTGCATTTTCATGGGGCATGAGTTCTTTAATGTGCGTATACATGATCTGACCAGCACCGCTGGAAAATCCAAAACCAAAGAACAACGCAAACAATATCAGCGGCCAGGTATCGCCAGGTAACAAGGCGAGTGTGATCAAGGTGCATGCCATTGCTTCCAGTCCGGTGATAATGACCCGTTTCCTGGTGCGAAAAACTGTATCGGACAACCAGCCGCTAATTGGACTGCCGGCGATAAGCCCGAAGCTCATAGCCAACAGCAGGTTTCCCGCCATAAATGGGGAGAGACCCATGGTAACTATCAAGAATGGGCCTGCCCAAAGCGCTTGGACCGATGCATATATACCGTAGCGGAAAAAGGTGCCCATTGAAATCAACCAGTAATCTTTCTGGGTGAAAAGCCGTAAAATACCGCTCAGCGCCACAGAGGAATTGACCAGCTCCGTCCCGGTGGGTTTGCTCAAGGGCGTATCTTCGGGGTGGTCTCGTGCGATGGCATAAAACACAATTGTGATAACCAGATTGCATGCGGCAAAGAGAAAAAATGTATTTCGCCACCCTAATGTTTCTGTAAGCCATACCAGCGGAGTTGCCGCCGCAATATTTCCAGCGGTACCAACCGAAAAATAAATGGCGGAAAGGGTGGCGAAATATAGCGGAGAGAACCAAGTCGTGATCAATTTCAATGGCCCCATAAGGTTGCAGGCCATGCCTATACCGAGGAGTATGCGGCCAAGAACAAGTGTTTCAACCGACTCGCCGCACGCAAAAACCGCTGCACCCGCAGCTGCTATGAGCGAAAGGGCTGTCATAAGGACCCGCGGCCCCACACTATCCAAATAAAGCCCCAAAGGAATCTGCATCACTGCGAACGCATAAAAAAAGGCGGCGGATATGACCCCCAGATCCCTTGTGTCCAAGTTAAGATCTTTGACGAGATTAGGTGAAATGACGGCTATCGAAGAACGGTAAAACTGGGAAAATGTAAACAGCAGACAAGAAAGCAGGTAAATGATCCAGCGGCGGTTTGTATTAGAAATCATCGGTCATCCAAAGTTATGTGCATCCGTTATCAGTCAGCCCGGCCGTCCCTTTTCATGGTTGCCGCTGGTTCAAGCCCTGCCGGTGTCTGCCCCCTCGTAATTCGCAGTGTCTAACGCGCTGTTGCCGGGCGCCATCTTGCTATCGACAACTTTGCCAATAAATACCGGTTTAATTGACATCTTCGCGCTTGCGCGCAGCCTCGCGCCCGAACCATGCGCATAATCCCTGATAATCGACGAGCCTGTTTTTTAATCTGGACGACGCCTTATGCGGTTGCTGGTTCCAAGTATAACGCCCACCGCTCATCTTACAGGAAATCGCTGTGTTCTGCCACCGTAGCGGATAGAGCATAAGGGATAATCCAGATGTGCTTGGACAACTGCCGGTGGTCCGACCAATCTGTTGCGACCATTTAATTATTGACACCAAGGCGCATTCTGATCTTATTATTAATATGTTAGCTCCAATTGCCATGATCTGCACGCACGATTCTCAACCACTGTACCTCGACCATTCTTTTTCCATCAGAAGATCTGTCGCTATCCCTGCCCGGGGGCTGGCACAACCGTCATCCTGAGGCCAAACGGAAGATGCACCACTGGCCAATCCAACAGGAGGCAGGCGTGAAGATCGCCCATTTTGATTTCAGATTGGCCAGAGAGGAGTCGCTGTATCGCGTCAACCTAAGTGTTGACAGATCTGATCAACACGTTGGCACATTTGAATTCGACCTGAAATCGTCATCCCGGATATCACAAGTCATCAGGGATATCGAGGCCAATAATTGTCGCAAAGACGATCTCAGGGACGTGGGCAGCCATCTTTGGATCGGGCTGGTTGAAAATGAGATCGGGGATTTTTTTAAACAACGGCTTGCAGCGGCCGAGAATACCGGGGCGCATTTGATTTTCCGTCTGAATCTTCCCCCCGAGCTGGAAAAGCTGCCCTGGGAGACCCTGTACGACGAGGCCAAAGAAGGGTTTCTGTGCAGCAATCCAAACATTTCAGTGGTTCGAACCCCACCGACAAGTCTGCAAGTTCATTCCGATGGAGAACCGGTAAGGGAAAAGTTGCGAATCTTGACCGTTGTTCCTGAAGGATCGGGGCTTCAGGCCGAACACGAGTGGAATACCATAAATGCTTTCGCCGAAAAAATGGGGCCCTGCGTTGAGGCTGACCGCCTTCAGGGCCGCGTCAACCCGGTTCGAATAGCGGATGAATTGAGCCGCAGGCCCTGGAATATCCTGCATTTCATCGGTCACGGTGAAGTCGATGAAAATGACAGAGTCAGTATACGGCTCAACAAAGACGACCGCCGGGGCGAGGAACTTTGGGTCGAGGCCGAGACCTTTGCCGAGATGTTCCGTGGCTCCTCGGTTCGGCTGGTCGTCCTGAACTGTTGTCTGGGCGCTACACCCAATCCTAAACGGACGCTCAGCGGGTTGGGACCGCTTCTGCTCAGAGCCGGTGTGTCATGCGTGGTAGCCATGCGGTATGAAATTCCGGACGATGTCGCCATCAAATTTTCCAACGAGTTTTACCACCAGCTTCTGAGCGGCAGAAATCCCGGACGGGTTGATTTGGCGGTTCAGCTTGCCCGGCGATCCCTTCATTTGAACAGCACCGAAAGCAAGATCCGCGGCTTTGTTACCCCGGTGCTCTATATTGCCCAGGATCATGAACATCTCTTTGAATTGCGCAGCCGCCATACGGTCCCGGTGGCCCAGCCGATTCTCGCACCGCCTTTGCCCGAAAATGTGCCCGCAGAGATTGTCGATGTATTTCAGGAAGGCTTGTGTATCCCCGTCATCGGTCCGGGCATATTAGCTGCAGGTGCAACCCGCAAGGGTATGCCGGGGCTGGACCCGGGGCAACTTGCCGGACGCCTGGCACAGGAGTCGAATTACCCACGCAATGAAGATTTTGATGCGGTCAAAATAACGGGCGAATGGTTGCATTCCATGCTGTTCCAATGTGTCTGCCAGCACTATCAATATGTTCACAGACGCTTTAAACTCGTGCGTTCAATTCAAAAAGCCTATGAAAGGACGGCCATTCCACAGTCACTCCGGAATATTGCCTCCTGGAACGTGCCGGGCATTATTTATACTTATTTTGACGGACTCATGGAAGAAGCGCTTCGTCAGCAAGACAAGTCGATGCGGACGCTGGTCAACTTAACGGAAGAAATTGATACGAATGCGGACATTCCCCTCCTGGTCCTTCTGCGGGGCTCAATTGCATACATCAATTCACTGATTCTGACTGAAGACGATCATGACCGATTGTGGCACGATTTAGGGCATATGAGTTCACCCATCATCAGCTTGACCCGGGAAGCGCCGGGTCGCAGTCTCCTGCTGATAGGCGTGAGCCCGCGGGACCCTATAATCCGCCGCCTGTGCACCCAACTTCTTGACAGCGGCCCGACGCGAAACCAGGGTCCGACTTTTTTTGTTTGCCGGGACCATACGGACGCCGACCAGGCCTACTGGGAAAAGTTTGACGTCTATTGGATCAAGGAGGAGCTTAATGACTTCATATGGGCCTTGAGCAATATCTCGCCCGGGGGCCCGTCATGAATTTGCCGGCCGCAGATGCGAATTGGTTTTCGGTCAAGAATCCTTATAAATTCCTTGAATATTTTGATGAAGCGGACCAACCAAACTTTGCCGGACGCAACCGGGAGATCCGTGAAGTGGTCACCGGTATACTGAGGGGGCCGACCTTCGTATTGTATGGGCGTTCAGGGCTCGGCAAAACATCTCTTCTCAAAGCCGGTATTTTTCCGGAATTGCGAAAACGCAAACACCGCCCCGTATATATTCGTACCTTGATTTCACCTATATCCGACCTTTTCAATACCGTTGCCACGGAGTTGCGCAAACCGCCCGCCAGTTCGATGGAAGAACTTCAAGCTATGCTCAAAGGGGCACCGAACGAGGATACGGTGGTGTTGGTCCTTGATCAGTTTGAAGAGTTTTTTATCCGTTTCCGCAAAAACCTTGCCGAGTATCAAGATTTTATCCGGGCTATTGAAACCATTTTGAAAGACAATACATTAAGGGTCCGCGTCCTGTTCAGTCTTCGCGAAGACTATCTGGCACAAATGGAGGATTTCCACGGGCATCTGCCCGGTCTTTTCGAAAACGATTATCGTTTGATGCCGCTTTCCGCATATGGAACCCGCAGGGCGGTTTCCCAGCCGCTGATTAATGCGCAGATTAAATATGAACAAAAACTTATCGTCAATATCGTCAACCAGCTTGACGGGCTCAGGTTCGATCCGCCGCTGCTCCAAGTCATTTGTACGGAGATTTTTCGCCAGGCCGTTCAACGCAAGGCCGACCATTTTGAACTGAGGAACGCGGATCTGCAAAAAGTCGGCGGATTGGACGGCATTTTCCGCCGTTATTTGGACGCTTTCATCAAAGAAGTCCCCGATGAGAGCCATCTGGTGGCCCGCACCCTGCTTGATGCCCTGATTACCCAGGAGAATACCAAACAGGCCGTTACTCTGGACTTTTTCCGTCTGGCGGGGTTTGAGGCCTCTGAAAAAGAACTCACCACCATTCTCGATTTGCTTGTTCGGCACAGCCTGGTTCGGCGCGACCGCAGAGGCGGTGACATCTGGTACGAGCTTCTGCATGAACGTTTGGTGGCCATGATAGTGGAATGGCTTGATCTGGATCAGGAATTTTTTAAATTCAGGTTTGCTCGGGATCTCATCCGAAACTGTTCCAAGGGTGAAGTTTTTCGGGCCAACCATGAATTGCTCCTGAACGTGGGACAGATCAGGGGTGTTGTGGGGCCCTACAGAGATCGTTTGAGACTCAAACCATTGGAAATCGAATTTATGGCCCGCAGTGTCATCTATCGCCAATCTCCCGCTGCGGATATTTCCGGGGAGGTTGAATTCTGGTGCGCACAATTCGGTGCGGAACCCAGTTGCGACCTGCTCTTGAATTTCTTCGATGACCATGACGAAACGGCAAGGCTGGGGGCGGCCAGTTCATCTATTATCGTTGCGGATATCGAGGGTAAATTATCCGAAAAATGCTTTGACCTTGCGCTTAAAGATCCCTCCGTCAATGTTCGGAGCGCTGCAAGCCGTTCCTTTGTCAGGCTGGCCGACGATCATCAGCTAAATGCTTTGGCGGTGGCCTTGAACCAGAAAGAGACCCGGCCCAACGCCCTTGACGTTCTAGCGGATATGCATCAAAGCGGCCGGTCGATGGCCGCCTTTAACTGGCTCTGGCGCAGGCGCGGAAAGTCCACCTTTAAAAAACGCGCACTCAGAAAGCACCGCAACGACATTCATGAAAGAGGTAAAACCGGCGCCCTGGCGGGACTTCTGGCAGGACTGGCCTGGGCTTTCACCGTCGGAATCGGGTTGACCCTCCTTTTCATGTGGGCAGTGGCCGAGGGGCGTGAGTGGATTGAGATTCTATTGATCACCATGGGTACGATGCTGCCGGTTGCATTGGCACTCGGGACCTGGAGCGGCTATTCGAGCGCAAGAAAAGCCGCCAGGGCCGCTGCCACAGGTACCCGGGGGCAATGGTTCAGCGTCTTTGTAAAGCCCGGGGTCTATTTTTGGGTTCTTTCGGGGCTATCATTTATCATCGCCATGATAATCTTGGTGAATGCAGACGTCGGGGCCAATCTTCACATCGGCTGGATGATTCTTTTATGGGTCTTTCTGGCCGCCATTGCCGGCACGGCTTTCGTGGGGTTCATCTATACATTGTTGGCCGGCTTTTTGAGAGCGGTACAGGGTTGTGTCTGGCCCGGTGTCCATAGAAACCACATCTGGATCTGGGCATTTATCAGCAGTATGGGGGTACCCCTATTAATACCCGCTGTGATGTTGAGCGTTCAGGGCTACTGGCTGTCCGATTATACCGGCAACCTGTTTTTGAAATTCCTGTCCGGTTTTATTATGTATCTTGCCTTGATTGGCGGACCGCTATTTAGCTTCCTGGTGTTCACCATTTGTGCGTCTCTTGCCGTCAGTGCAGAAAAAATCCCCATGGGCCGTCTCAACGGGATAAAAAAGAATACCCAAAGGATTTCCCGCATTATCTCGATTCTGTCCTTTCTGGGAGTTACCGTCTGGTTCGGCTGGATGTATGGTTTTGATACCATTCCGTTCCGGCCCTTTGCCCACGCCATAGCCCTGTTGCCCGGCCGGGAGATTTTACTGACCTCAAAGCTGGGACCCGGTATTCCGGACACCGATTATTATGCAATTCCATCTATTACCCAGTACAAGGTGATCCGGGTCATTAATGATGGAGATGATGTTTCCATGTCCATTCATGGCAACAAATTGAACTACTCCAAAAATATTGAAATGCTGCTTTGCCCCTGGTTTCATAACCTTGCAATTTCATATCGCGGGAAGAAAAAACGTTATAAGGCTGTGATTACCCCCATTTATTCGAAAGTCCGTTTTACATTATTTCCGGTTCAAAATATCGAGGATTCGATGCCCCTTGAAAGCGGAAATAAATACTATATTAAAGAATGCCGGATGAACCGGAAGACGGACTCGGATCCGACCGTCTGGCAGGGAAGCATACAAAGCGAACTGGCGGCACAAGGCCTCAAGGTCACTGTCTTTATTCCGCAGGCTCAGTATATGTTAACGGAAGGGGGAACCCTGGAAATTAATGCGATCGGCAGCGCTATTTATGAAGGCAAAGCAAAATTAAAGCTGCGGAGTGCCCATGCCAGGAAGCCATTGCCGATCAATGAACCGACAGGAATACTCGAACCTGACCCGTCGGGTCATTGGGGTTTGAACTACACCTTAACCATTCCCAATTTAACGGATACCGGATTGATACCATCCGTACAACTTATCGTGCTGTTTCAAATCGCGCCCTGATCTTGGCAGCCGGGGAACAGCGGGCGAGAATCCGGCCGTTTCAGGGCGTTATGATATTTTCCCATTCGCCGTAGCCTTCGGCGGGTACTCCCCTTTGAAACAAAGATTTCAATTTGCCGGCAAAGTCCCGCCAGAGGGACCCCATCGAACTTGTCAGCCAGCGTGTGTCGCTATAGGCCTGCAGATATCCAGCCGCCTCTACGGGGCCTGACCCGTGCTCGATCTCCAGGACAACGGCCAGTTGATGGCTTTCAGCGGCGATCCTTTCCGGCTCCCTTGCATCTTCCAGCCGCCAGCGTGCCTGCGAACCCCTTATGATTTCCGTCTCCACACACTTGCGTATGGCTTTATACGTCAAATGGGCCGTTTCCAGCTTACCGTAAAGCATACTGCTGACATCGGCCACCGAACTGCCCGGGTCAAATGGACTTGGCAAGCCCAGTTTGGCCTTGGTTTTCAATTCGAGATGTGCACCCATTTCTGCCTGGGCCATCACTTCATCCCGTTCTTGCGGAAAGATGCGAACGATCCGAATACCGGCATTGCCTTCTTTTTCATTGCAGAACTCGATTAGACATTCGACCCGCGTAAAACCACGGTCTCTTTTGGGAAACAGCGTCAAGGGAATGCCGATGTCCCAGAGTTCGGTACCCTGCCGCGGCTTCAATTTTCCCTTATGGGGTGAAACAATCAACGCGTCATGAAAGGAAACCAGCTCCTGCTCGATCATTTCACGAAACCGTCTCATTCGTTCGCCGGAAGATGCGGCATCTGATTTCCGCCGTGGGCCGTGTGACCGACTTGCCTGTAAAATGGCAGCATCCCACAATGCCTCGCCGGGCACCAATGGCGGCCTGATTTCAATGATGCTTGAAAGTGCCTTTGCCATAGCTGAACCTCAATTCATGAGCTTTGGTTGGTTGGAACACGAAGGAAGAGAGCCATCACATACTTAATATTATTGCAATAAAGCGCTTTTGTGTCAATCGCATAGACCGGAAAAGCGTATCGTCTGAACAAGTGGATTGCCAATCGACCACAGGTCGTGTGGCGAAGGCTGCTTCCGTTTGGCTGAAGAACGGCGGTTCATCCTCCATGCGCTATTGAAAAAGGCGCTCAAACATCGGACCAGAAGGGCGTGCAGGTGCCTGGCAGGTTCAAGGGGTGAAAACGCTGGACCCATGGGGGATATGGCGGGTATTTTTTTGCAGCTCCCTTCAGTCTCCAGGGAGCTGCGTCCTGCGAAGGGCCTAAAAATGCACTATTTTCAGGCCCTTTTTCATGGGTCCAGGTCTTTCGCCGCTAAAAAACGGACAAGAAATTTTGTGCTGAAACCGAAGAAGATGGGTGTTCATCACTCATTTTTGTCCTTGTCCTTGGTCCAGACAAGGTAAGGACATAATTTACATATATTGAAACCGGGGTAAGTCTCGCCAGTTCTGGGAAATGACGCTCCGCCGTCTCTTGCCGTACGCTCCAGCGTCCATCGCACCGTTGGTTCCAGGTGGGCTCCCGGAAGGATCCAGTTGATTTCTCCCTGTTCAGTTTTGCCGGCAGTGTAACTGCTGCTGCACATGGGTGTGATGTTCGGTTTCTGATCCACATAGCAGGCCACGCAACCATGGCAGATCGATGAATTCATCGTCATGGTCATTTGCAGCGGGTGCGTATCGAAAGCCGCGCACCAGTCATTGCCCAAATGGTAGGATTGCAGGACATCGCACATTCCATGGATGACATCCGGTTCGTATGGGGCCTTGTGAAACGGTGCCGTCGCAAAAGCCACCAGCCCGTCAGGCAGGCGCTTCTTTGTTTTTAGAAACCTTTCGGCCTGTTGCCAGTCTTTGGTATACTTAAGATGGCTTTTGATCTCGCCATCGTCCATACCCTTCCATCCCATGACGTATTTGGCGTTCGTGCAGCCGGTCTTTTCTGCGGTTCCAAGAAGAATTTCTCCGCGTTGCCGTGATGCAGCAACAAAATGACAGAAAGTATAGGGGTGAAGGCCTACTTTGTATTCAACGCTCTTTTTGAACGCATTCAATTCATCTTCAGAGAAAAAATACTTGATGGCGACCGGGTAATACTTCATTTTCAAAAGGTTCCTCAGGCTGAACACCAGGTCCGATTTGCTGAGCGTTTCTTTTTCAAGCATGGCCTCGGCAAATTGCACATCATCCAATACCTGCTGCGAATCAATCATTGTTGCCTCCTTTTCGTTGAAAAGTTGAATGTATCAATATTTTAGATGGATCTTTCATCCTTTGCTGTGCGTCGGATCCGGCCAGGGCGGCATGACAACGGGCTGATCAGCCCATGGACAGACTTTGATGGCATCGAAGGCTTTTTGGGTACAACCCGACAATGCGGTATTGATCATTTCCCACTTGCCGGCCGATGCCGATAGGGCCGTGAAATGTTTACCAATGGCGGCGCATAAAATTATAATAAATAATAACAATCCGTTATCGACATTATGCATTAAAAATTCCTCGAAAGAGCGCCTGCTTAATTATGGGCATATGCTTAAAATTGTTTTCTATAATGTTAAAATGATTTTTACAACTCGATAATCAACAAAACGCTGAAATTCCATCCCCGCGATCTCAAAAGGGGTCGAACCTAAAAACAAACGAACCCAATTTGTCCAGGGCCATGCAATGGTTCGGAACCCGTTTCACCCGCAAGTTGAATTTGAAGCACCACGCCAGCGGGCATCTTTTTCAGGGACGTTTTAAAAGCATTATTGTAGAGAACACGGCATGCTTGTAGCGGCTGTCATGCTATATCCACAGGAATCCTTTGCAGGCCGGAATAGTCAAGCGTCTTGCTGATTATCAATGGAGCCGCTATCGGTTTATTGAATAGTAAAACCGGGTCCCGGCGGCCGGGTCACAGACAGAGGCAAAAGAACAGTTGTCAGTTGTGAGTTTCGAGTGACGCGTTGAGGAATTCTGCCATTTATACGATCCGGCCCGCGCGCAGCGCAAACCGCAACTGTAGATCACTTTAGCTCACTGGAAACTATAGATCACTTGGGCTAAACAGTTCAAGCCCCTTGCAGGGGCGGGCCAACGCCGGGCCTTTCCTGGGACCCGGATTTTTACTGATTTTACAGCTCTGGCAAGCCGCAAGTTTGTTTAATTATGCCATTGGGGATTATTTCGGTTTGACCTGTTCTGCTGTGAGCCGACGAATTGCGCCGGCCAGTATAGTCCGTCAAGTTCCGGATGAAAAAGTTGAGCGACCCCTGATATCTTATTCCGGCCGCTGGTCTTCAGTGTAAATTACGGCCAGGCTTTGCTTGCCGTCCACTTTCAGGACAAAAGGCCGCTGCGTTCGGATCAGGGCGATTTGCCCGGTCTCTAACGCTATAGGCTGTTCGCCGATCCAATGCCAATCGATGTCGCCGCCGGTGCTGTTTGAAATCGTCAGGTAATTGATGCCCAGGGTGGTGATGTTGTGGAAGAAGTGCGACCCTTGGGAAGGCTCCGGCCGCATGCGGGGATGATCGGTCTCCACGATGGCGCCGACGCCGCAAATGTCTTCCCATCGGACCGGTATCCCGAGCCATGGATCGGCACTGCCCCAGCGCCCCGGCCCAATCAATAAAAACTTGCGGTTTTGCGATATGAGTTGCGCGTTGAACCGGCCGATATCTTTTGCAATGTCCAGGGTCCGCGCCGGGTCGAATTCTTGCGGTTTGACATATACGATATCCTGTATGTCCCGGACTACCGCATTGCCGAACGCCTGCCGGGAGTGCACGAACGACTTGGCGATTTCATGCGCACCGATTTCGATCCGCATCAATTCTTCGCGGGCTCCCATGGGCCGCAGTTGCAGGATAACAAATTCTCCATCTGCCGGGCCGCTGCCCAGGTTGATACAGAACTCCATTTCCACTGCAGATCCCATCCCCTGCTCGGCGATATGGAGCAGTTTCATAAGCAGGCCGGCCAGAGGAAATGACCCATATTTTAAAACCGGGTGAAAGGTGACCACCGGGCTGCCGGCGGCATTGTATGTATCGCGGATGCGGTTTTCTTCCAGAATATAGGTGCTGGAAAGGGTTCGAACGGGCCATTCGTCCAGGGCATCGTAAACCTCACGGCGAACCAGTGTCGCCGAATCATCAACGCCGAGTTGGCAGGTATCCGTTCCCATTTTAACCGAATAAAAGAAACGCTGGGAATTGTTCAAGAGATCGTCCAGACGTGAACGGTCGGGCAGCAGGTTGGGGTATTTGGGCGAAAACCGGAGGGAGCTTTCGCCGCTCATCACTGATTTACCGAGTCCCAGTGCGATGGCCGCCACACCATCTTGCGGTTTCATCTGCGCGAACGGGTAGTAATTGAAGGATTGGGCAACCCCGGAAATGGCCGGGTAAAAGAAGCCATTATATTGCTTGCCGGCCAGTTCCTGGATGATGACCGCCATTTTTTCTTCTTCAATCCGGTGGCCGACCCTTTTGGAAAATGCCTTCGGCCCTGAAAAATAGGTCGATGCAAAGACCATCTTGACCGCGTTGACCAACTGGGCGAGGCGGCAGTCCGGATCATCATGATCGTTTGCCAGCATGTATGTGTTATAGAGCCCTGCGTAGGCCCGGTATTGGGCGTCTTCCAGAAGGCTCGATGAGCGGACGGCAAGGGGGTAGGTGAAATGCGTCAAGTATGCTCTGAGTAGTTCGACCAGCCGGGACGGTAACTGGGCGCCCACAAAGGCAGCGGCAACCGCTTCGTCGGGGCTATCCTGCTTGGCCAGATCGTGAAGGGCGTTGATTTCCACAAAGTGTTCAAATTGATCAACGGTGAGGACCATTGTCTGAGGGACGCGGATCTTTACATTCGGGTGTTGTTCTTGGATATCCGCATGTTGATGGATCAGCGTGTTCATAAAGGCAAGCCCCCTGGCCTTTCCACCGAGGGAGCCGCTGCCGATTTTGCAGAACTCAGTGTCGATATCCAGGTTTTTGGCATCGAAATCGAGGACCAGCCCTCTTTGGCGCTGCATGCGCCGATCGTGAATGACGGCCGCCAGGTGCTTGCAGTGGCTGCGGGCATCTGCAAAGTCCTTGTCGCGAATGGGGCGCACCTTGGCGGCCAGTTCGATTTCCGATCGGGCGAACAGCCAGCGGGAAAAATCGTTTCGTTGGCAATGAGATAGAAAAGCCGCTTCCGGGATACGGTCCAGTTCTTTTTCCAGATCCCGCAGGTGTTTTGCCTTGCCGATACGGCGGCCATCCGGCATGCGGAATATAAAATCTCCGAAACCAAGGTCCTCCTTGAAATATCGGCGGATGTCCGACGGCAGCGTCGGTGAGTTTTTATCCACGAAGCGGGCCGGAATTCCCGCTGCCAACGACCTGTTGTGGCTCTCCGAACTGATCAGCAAAAGCGGAATGTCGAATCGTTCGGCTTTGATTTTCTGGAGCAACCGCAGTCCCGCTTCCCCGTCCAGTTGTCCCTGGCGGGGGAACCGCACGTCGGAAATGACCCCAAGGATGCTGTCCTTGAAGGATTCATAGGCCTCCATGGCCTTTTCGAAGTTTTCGACCAGCAGGATTTTCGGCCGCGCCCGCATGGCCAGCAGGCGATGCTCTTCGTTCAAGCCCTCTTCCATGACCGCCTGGGCCTGCAGCACCAGCTCCTTGTAGAGGATCGGCAGGATCGCCGAGGTGTACTCCGGGGAATCTTCGACAAAAAGGATGACCCGGATTCCGGCAAGGCCGGTGTCCTGGGCGACATTCATCCAGTCTTCGGTGCTCTTGATCAGGGCGAGGAGCACTTCCGTGTTTCCGGTCCAGAGAAAGGTTCGGCTGATGGCCGGGGCGTCGATTGGCAGGGCGGTGTGCGGTGCTTCTGCCGCCACCTGGTGAACCATCTGGATTACGGGGATATTTTGACCGCCGGGCTTGAGGGCGGCTGCTATTTTTTCAGAATCGCCGTCCGTGCCCCTGGCAATAATAATGACCAGATCGAACGGCCGTTGATTCAGGCATTGCAAAGCTTCTGCGACATTGGACACCCACCGCAGACGGGGAGGGTGGCTGAGGTTCAATCCCCGGTATTCGGTTACAATTTTTTCAGACAGGCGGCAATCCTCTTCCATAATCCAGGCGTCGTATTGGCGGGAGATTAAAAGGATATTGCAGATCTTGTTGAGCATCAGATCGTGAAAAATCTTGAAACGGGGGTCGTCTTTTTGAATGGTATTGTGCATGGTCCAATCCATTTTTAAGTGTTTCCGCGACTTTGCCCAAAAGATAGCGCCCCTGCGATAAGATGTGCCGTGCGCAAAGGTTCGGGGATGACACCGTGGCGGGAAAAATGGCGGATAGCCATTATGGCCTGATCAAGGCTGAGCCCTACGCGCTGGACATAGACCGCACCTGCCGGTTCCATGGGGCCCAGTTTTTCGATGATGCCCCATTTTGCATCGCCGGCCTGGATGTGCGCGGTGAGCGCATTTTTGATTGCGGTCAGATCGGGGCGCTTGCGTGACACCACCAGTATCGGCATCGAAAGGGCATCATGCAAGGCAAAGACGTCGACGACGTTGAATCCAGCCAGGGTGATCCCCTGCAGCATGATGAACTGAGCATGTTCCGCAAATTTGGACTGGCCGACCAAGGCGGCCAGGGCCGAGGCTGCATCTGTCCCGTCTTTTTCGACTTCTCCGATGAGCACGCCGTCGAATCGCAGACCGGCATAGACAGCGCCGACGACTTTTACCTTGCCCTGAAAATGCCGCGTAAAGGGAGCGTCGTCAAACCCGATGACATTGGACAGGTGTTTTTGGGCCATGGCGCACCTTTGTCCCTTACCCCTTGCGTCCCAGGTAAACCACATGACGGGGGCCGCCCCGTCCCGAGCGCTGATGGGTGGAGGCAAATCCGGCCTTTGCCAGGCGTTTGGCGAATCCGGCGTCGTAGTCTTCACCCCACACCGCAAAGATGCCGTTGGGTCTGAGGGCCGCCCGGGTGGTTGCGATGGCGGTGCTTCCGTAGAGGGGGTCGTCGCGTTTGTGGCTGCGCAGATAGGGACCGGTATATAGGTCAAGGATGATGGCGTCAAATTTTTCTTGTGCGTCGGCATGCGCGTGGCGGTGGATGACGCGCGCCACATCGCTGATTTCCACTTCGACCCGCGGGTCTTCCGTGGCGCTGTCCGTAAGGGCCGCCAAAGGGCCCCGGCACCATTTCTCCACCACTGGATTCAATTCGGCGACCACCACCCTGGCCGTTATGGGCAAGATGTCGAGTGCGGCCTTGAGGGTGAAGCCCATGCCCAGCCCCCCGACAAGAACCCGGGCCTGGGGCACGTTTTGGAGGTGGCCGCAGGCCAGCTGGCCCAATGCCGCCTCGGAGCGATGGGCCATGCTGTTCATCAGCACGCCGCCGTCCACGGTAATGAGAAAATCATTTTCTCCACGTCTTCGCAGCTCGAGCAGGCCTTCTTGGGTAGAAATACTTTCAATGGTTTGCCAGGGCCGGGCCATTTGCTTGGTCACCTTTCTGCCGATATGCGCCATAAAGATGAAGTGAGCAGCGGCCTGCATTGCCGGACGCTGAAGGCGCTTGCTGCAGATGAAAGAACGGCGCGTCGCGTTTTTGCGCCTGACTATGGCAGAAAGGTTATCGTGGGTCAATATTCATAAGACACCATTTCTTTTTTTGTCGATTCAGACTATGATTAAATTCGATAAAAAATTTTTATGCGGACATAACAGGAAGGGACAATATGAGTAAATCACCCGAAACTGCAAATCTGGCGGTATTCTGCGATTTTGAAAATATTGCACTTGGCGTGCGGGATTCACGTTACGCCCAATTCGATATCAGCAAGGTCCTCGAACGCCTGCTGCTCAAAGGCAGCATCGTTGTCAAGAAGGCCTATTGTGACTGGGAGCGGTACAAAGAGTTCAAGGCGGCCATGCACGAAGCGGCTTTCGAACTCATCGAAATTCCCCATGTGCGCCAGTCGGGAAAAAATTCCGCTGATATCCGAATGGTGGTGGATGCCTTGGACCTTTGCTACACCAAATCCCATGTGGATACTTTTGTGATCGTTAGCGGCGACTCGGATTTTTCCCCCCTGGTGAGCAAGCTCCGTGAGAACAACAAGAACGTCATCGGTGTCGGGGTCAAAAATTCCACTTCCGATTTGCTGACGGCCAATTGCGATGATTTTATCTACTATGACAACCTGGTCTCCGGGAAGAAGAAGGCCAGAAAATCAGCCCGCAAACCGCCGGCCAAGGGTGCCAAAACGACTGAGACGACCATAAAGAAGGACAAGGATGCGGAAACGCTCATCCAGGAGGCACTGGACCTGGTGATGGAAACCTTGGAAGCCCTGGCTGAAGAACGCGGGTCCGAGGAGAAAATCTGGGGATCCATGGTCAAACAGACCCTAAAGCGCCGCAGGCCGGGGTTCAACGAGTCTTACTACGGGTTTCGTTCCTTTAAACGCCTGCTCGACGAGGCCGCCGGGCGCGGCCTCATGGAACTGGAACCGGATGAAAAATCCGGCGGCTACATCATTCGCAGCTTTCATACCGAGGATTGACACTGAATCAGCACAGTTCCGAACGTTCTCCAAGATTGCCATAGCGGTGGTAGTTGTCGCAAACGCTCTGGTTCTGAACGTAATGGATGAGTTCCAGGCGCCCCTCCATTAAAACCGGAGATCTGGCGATGTAGTAGCCTTTTTTTGCGGCCGCCGCTATCACCCGCGGCGGAACGCGTTCCGGCGATGCGTAGCGCACCCGCTGCAATACCTTGAATGATGCGATCAGAGCGTCGTCGGACTGCCGGCGTATGGGGCTGTTGCCCAACAGGTCACGGGCGTCATTGCGTGCGAGGAACGCGGTCACCGCGTTATCCAGGCCTTCGGGAATGCTGATTACGGCGGTGTTGCCGGCAATACGGGCCGCCGCGATGCGGGCCAGGGTTTCAAACAGGCTGTCGGATTCGTGAAGGCGAATGCCCACTGCTCCCAGCGGCCGGTAGCGGTGGATATTGTCCTGGCCCCTGAGGTGAAAAAAATCTTTCTCCACACCGAATTCCTGCTCCCAGTGGTAGCGATAGCTTTTAATGGCCCGGATGGTTTTGCGCAAATCCCCGGCATGGGACTCCAGACGGCCCCACATGATTTTTCGGCGCCATGCCAGCACCATTCTCAAAAGAGCATCTTCTTCCTGAATGGCCTGGATCCGAGGCGGCGCAGTTTCCTCGATGTCCATGAACTGGGTCACATAGTTGGGGCCACCGGCTTTGATTGCCGGACCCAGTGCGGATTTTCCCATGCCACCGAACGGCTGGCGCAAGGTGATGGCACCCGTGGTGCCGCGGTTCAGGTAGAGGTTTCCGGCACGGACGGCCTTTTTCCATTGCTTCTGTTCCCGGGCGTCCAGGCTTTCGATGCCGGATGTGAGACCAAAGCCGGTCTGATTGACCAGTTCGATGGCATGATTCAGATCGTCGGCCCGCATCACCCCCAGCAGCGGGCCGAAAAATTCGGTCATATGGGTCGTGCTGCCGGGTTTGACGCCATATTTGATCCCCGGTGTCCACATGTGCGGGTTGTCTTGTGTCATCTTGGGTTGCAGGGCCCATGATTCGCCAGGCTCAAGGGCGGTCAGCGCTTTTTTGAGGTCACCGGCCGGGGGTCGGATCAGGGGGCCCATCTTACTGCTAAAGTCCCATGCGGACCCCAGTTTGAAACTTTGGGCGGCGTCTACCAACTGGCGCTTGAAATTGTCGTCATTGTAGACTTCGTCTTCCAAAACCAGCAGGGAAGTGGCGGAGCATTTCTGCCCGCTGTTGCCGAAGGCGGAATAGACGACATTCTTAATAGCCTGGTCCCGGTCGGCCATGGCCGTTACCACCGTGGCGTTCTTGCCGCCGGTTTCGGCGCACAGCAGCATATCGGGTTTCTGTGCAAGCATGGCCATACCCGTTTCGGTTCCGCCGGTGAGGATCACAAAATCCACATCGGCATGGCCCACCAATCTGGCGCCGGCGCTGCCGCCGGGGCAAGGTACGAATTGCAGGGTGTTTTTGGAGATACCGGCGCGCCAGAAGCATTGGCACAGTTCCCAGGCCACCAGAACGGCGTCACTGGCCGGTTTGAAGATCACCGTGTTGCCGGCGGCCAGGCCGGCCACGATTCCGCCGCAGGGAATGGCGATGGGAAAATTCCAGGGCGAAACCACGGCCCCAACGCCCTTGCCGCTGGTTTTCAAGGCGGGGTTGTCGGTAAACGGCCGGGCCGAAAAAGGATAATATTCAGCAAAATCGATAGCTTCGGAGACTTCGACGTCCGCTTCGGAAAAGAGTTTGCCGGTATTGGCCGCCGCTGCGCCGATGAGATCAGCCCGGGCCGCGCGCAAAGCCATGGCGACCCCGGCAAGTGCTTGGTGCCGTTGATCCATTGAAAGAGAGCGCCAACCGTCGGGGTCCGCTTTGGCCACCGCCACGGCGGCGTCGATGTCGTCGTCTGTGGCCAGGCGAAATTGGGCTACGGTGACGGCCGCCGGCAACTGGGACGGGTCTTTGCAGTCCCGCAGCGGGCGGTCCGCCGTAATTTCTTTGCCGCCGATGACCAGGGGTATATGGATGGGTTCGTCGCCGGCTGATTTTTGCCATTTGCTGCGAATGGTATGGGCCCACTGACGGTTGGCCTTGAGGCACCAGTCCGTGTCGGGCTCGTTGTTGAACTCACCCTCGAAATAGGTGCCCGTTTTCGGGGGGAATGCTTCCGAGCTGCGATTTTGCACCCGGTGGGGTTTGCTGCCGGCCTGATCCCGAAAGGCACAGGCGGATTTGAATTGCGCCTTGAGAAACGCCCATTCTTTTGAGTCGACCTGCAGGTGCGGGGCATAGCGCAGAAAATTCTCCGGGGCTGTATTTTCATCCAGTCGCCGCACCAGATAGGCAATGGCATTGATGAATTCGTCCCGGCCGGCCACCGGCGCATAGAGCAGCATCTCTTGGGAAGCCTCGCTGAGTGCGCGCCGAACATGATCGGCCATGCCTTCGAGCATTTCGAAATGAAAAAACTGGCGTACCTGTCTGGCTTCGGCAAGCTGGCAGGCATACGCCAGTTCAAATAAATTGTGGGATGCGATGCCCAGGTGGACGGCGCGTGCGTTTTCGGGCTGCATGCCGAAGTGGACCATGCGCTTGTAGTTGGCGTCCACTTCGAGTTTGTTGTCGTAGGGCGCCAGAGGCCAGTTGAACAGGGCCGATTCCAGTTGTTCCATTTCCATGTTGGCGCCTTTGACGATGCGCAGCATGATGGGGCTGCCACCGGCGGCCACCCGCTCGCGGGCCCATTGGGTGAGCTGCTGCTGAATGGGATAGGCATCGGGCAGATAGGCCTGCAGGACGATGCCACCCATATAATCCTTCAATTCGGGTTGGTTGAGGGCCCGCAGAAATGCGCTGTAGGTGATTTCCAGGTCGCGATATTCTTCCATGTCCAGGTTGACCAGTTTGGGCACCCGGGTACCGTCGGCCCGGGTAAAGAAATTGGATTTGGCTTCGCGGTACAGCGTGGTCAGCCGTTCAACCAGGGTGTTTACGGAGTGCTCCATGGCCAGCGAGCTGATTTGGGAGTAGATGGTGGAAATCTTGACGGAGATGACTTCGATATCCGGATCGCGCATATCTTTCAGATAGGTGTCCAGGCGCTTTTTGGCCTCTTCTTCGCCCAGCACGGCCTCTCCCAGGTGATTGATGTTCATGCGCACCTGTTCATTGCGGCGTTTGCGCAGGTGGGCGTGAAGTGCTTCGGCCTCTCCGGCGATAATGGCACGGCTGCTGTCCTGGCGCATTCTATCGATCATTTTAGGGACGGACAATGACGGCACGTGGCGGCCAAGCCCCAAAAACATCTGTACCAGCAGTTTTTCCACTTTGGAGAAGAAATCAGGCACACCATGGGATTTGAGGATGGCATTGACCTGGTCGGCAACCCGCCGGTTGTCGCTGGAGCGAAAGCTCTGGTCGATCATCCGGGTCAGGACAACCTTATCCGTAGGGTGGGTGAGCAACCGCACCATTTGCTCCTGAATGCCTTTTTCGTCGGCTGTAATCAGCTCATTGGCGCGGTTTTGCCATTTTTCAGCCGTTTTAATGGCCGCTTGGACCAAATTCGCTTCCTGGTTTTTGTCCATTTTTTACCCTATCTGCCTTTTCTTGTTGACCATATAGCGGTTGAATCGCCGGACGTGGTCCCGGGCGAGCTCGCCGGCCCGCTCGACTTGTCCTTCAGCCACGGCATCGACGATCTGCTGCAGGTCCCTGTGGTTTTCATTGAGTTCATCTTCGCCGCTGGGCAGGAAACGGTCATAGTAAATGTGAATGTTGTCATGCACTGTTTTGAGGACCAAAGCGTATAATGGATTTCCGGCAATGCGGGCCAGTGCCATATGAACCTTTTCGTCCACACGGACGAACTCCGACCATTTTTGCACGCCCTCTTTCCAGCAGGCGGTCGCCGCCTGCAGAAGTCGCTTGAGTTGTTCGATATCTTCGGCCGTAGCCCGTTTGGCGGCCAGACCGGTGACGGTCCCTTCCACGTCCTCCCTGAATTCAGCCAGGTGGTGCAGCGATACCTTCTGGCTGCGAATCAGCATGGCCAGAGATTCGGTCATCTGTTCGCCGCCGGGGTCCTTGACCACAGAGCCTCCGCCAACCCCGAGACGGATTTCGATGAGCCCCTTTTGCTCCAGAACGCGCAGGGCCTCGCGCAGTGTACCGCGGCTGGTCCCCAGCATTTCGCCCAGTTCGCGTTCCGCCGGCAATCTGTCACCGGGGCTGATTTTACCGTCGAGGATAGCATCCTGGATTTGGTCGACCACATCCTGAAAAATTCGGTTTTGCCTGGCTTGTCTGAACAGTGCTGACATGATGCTTCCAATTCACGGGGTGTTTGTCTGTCTGGAGATGGTCATGGAAATAATATTGTAATGGTTTGACCATTCGTGCCGAAAACACCATTGCGCCCGCCTTTTGCGCTTCAGTGTTTCAGCTCTCGCCTAAATAAGCTTTACGGATCTCAGGGTTGTTCAGTAGTTTGGCGGCGTCGTCTTCCATGATGATTTTTCCGGTCTCGAGCACGTATCCGCGCTGGGCCAGTTGCAGGGCAATGTTGGCGTTCTGCTCTACAAGCAGAATGGTGGTGCCCTCTTTTTCATTGATGTCGCGCACGATATCGAAAATGCGCTGTACAATCAGCGGTGCCAGCCCCAGCGAAGGTTCGTCGAGCAGCAGCAGCTTGGGATGGCTCATCAATGCCCGGCCGATGGCCAGCATTTGCTGTTCTCCGCCCGACAGGGTTCCGCCGAGCTGCCTGCATCGATCCTTGAGTACCGGGAACAGGTCGTAGACATGGGCCATGTCCGCTGCGATACCTTGTTTGCCTTTGCGGAAAAAGGCGCCCATTTCAAGATTGTCTTCAACGGTGAGCCGGGGGAAAATCCGCCGGCCTTCGGGTACCTGGCACAGTCCCCGTTCGGGCAGCTTGTCGGCGGGCTTACCGTTGATGGCTTCACCGTTGTAATAAATTTCTCCGGCTTTTAGCGGCACGATGCCGCAGATGGACATCAGCGTGGTGGATTTTCCGGCACCGTTGGCACCGATAATGGTGACGATTTCGCCGGCAAACACTTTAAGCGCAATGCCTTTCAGGGCATCGATGTTGCCGTAGCTGGTATGAACATTTTTCAGCTCGAGGATCGGTTCTGCCATGGACTATCCCTTTTCTTCAGATCGCGTTCCCATCCGTTTGGCCGGTATGATGCCTTCGGGTCGGAACTGCATCATCAGCACCATGGCACCGCCCAGCGCCAGCATGCGGTACAGTTCGAATTCTCTGAACACTTCGGGTAAAACAATCAGGGCCAGCGCGCCCAAGATGATACCCGGTATGGAGGCCATGCCGCCTAAAACCACCATTGCCAGCACAGTGGCCGATTCGATAAAAGTGAAGCTTTCCGGGCTGACAAACCGCATGCGCGCGGCAAAGAACGCGCCGGCCAGACCGGCGAAAACGGCCCCCATGCCATAGGCCAGCAGTTTGAGATTGAAGGTGTTGACTCCCATGAGCTCGGCGGCCGTTTCGTCTTCGCGGATGGCTTCCCAGGCCCTGCCGATGCGTGAAAAATTGAGCCGGTGCACCGCAATGATGGTGACGACGGCCAGGGCCAGAATGACGTAGTAGATCATGTGCAGTTTTTTGAGGTAAAGGTGTTCAATACTGAAACCATGGGCGAAACCGGGCAGATAGATGCCCGGCGATTGAATACCAAGAATGCCGTTGGGGCCGTTGGTCAGGTTCATCCAGTTGTTCAGGATGATGCGCACGATTTCGCCGAAGCCCAGAGTGACGATGGCCAGGTAGTCACCCCGCATACGAAGAGTGGGATAGCCGATGATGCAACCGGCCACACAGGCCGTTGCGCCGGCCACCGGCAGGGCCAGCCAGAAAGACAGGTCGTAGTGAATGCTCAGCAGACCGTAGGTGTAGGCGCCCACGCCGTAGAAGGCGATATAGCCCAGGTCCAGCATGCCGGCCAGTCCGACGACGATATTCAGCCCCAATCCCAGGCAGATATAGACCAATACATTGATTGCCACATCCTGGCCGTAGCGTCCTGTGAACAGTGGAAAAAGCAAGGCAAATACCAGGGCCATAGATAGCAGGACCCAGTTGGGCATGGCCTTGGCGGTTCGGCCGGCGGCACCGCCGACTTTGCTCAAGGGAGCGGTGATAAAACTGAGCAGACCCGTTTTTCGCAGGAGAACGATTGCCAATACAACCAGGGAGGCCGCAAAGACGTAGCCCCACACCATAAAGGCGTTTCTGAATGTAATAGACCCGTCTGCATGGATACCCAGCAGCGGCCAGAGCAGACCCAGAAGCCAGACCAGGCCGATGCCGTAATTTTTGAATAAATTTTTATACACGGGTGTCATCGACGTTTTCGCCCATAATGCCTGTCGGCATGAAATAGAGTACGGAAATCAGAATAATAAAGGCAAAGACATCCTTGTATTGCCCGGAGATGTACCCCGCGCCGAATATCTCCACCATACCGATAATCAAGCCCCCCAGCATGGCGCCGGTGATGTTGCCGATACCCCCTAAAACGGCGGCTGCAAAGGCTTTGATGCCTGGCACGAATCCCATGGTGTAGTTCACCGACCCGTAGTAGAGCCCCATAATGATGCCGGCGGCGGCGGCCAGGGCGGCGCCGATGGCAAAGGTCAAACTGATGATCTTGCTGCTGTTGATGCCCACCAGGGAGGACATCACCTTGTCCTGGGCCGTGGCCCGCATGGCTTTGCCGATGCGGGTCTTGAAGACCAGGACGTTGAGAAATACCAGAAGCACGGCGGTGACGGCAAATATGACGATCTGCAGGTAGCTGATGGTGATCATGCCGAAACTGAATCCGCCCTGGGCAAAGGATGACGGGTAGGCTTTGTCATATACGCCCTGGGTCAGCATGAGCCCATTGGACAGAAAGATGGACATGCCCAGGGCGCTCACCAGTGCCGAAAGCCTGGAGGAGAAGCGCAGCCGCGAGTAGGCCACCTTTTCAACGCCCATGGCCAGAAAGGCGCAGTAGATCATTGACAGGAGCAGGGAACCGCCCAGGCAGAGCCAGGGGTGGGTTTCCAGGTATCCCCGGGCGGCCAGAAAACTGAGCAGGATGACCCCCATATAACCGCCTGCGGCGAAAAATTCGCCATGGGCGAAATTGATAAGCTGGATGATCCCGTACACCATGGTGTAGCCCAGGGCGATAAGGGCGTAGATGCCGCCCAGGGTCAATCCGTTGATGAGCTGTTGTATGAAAAACTCCATGGTGTGCCTGCCCGCTTCCGTCAGAATTTGCTAAAAGCGCCGCCCCGTAACGGGGCGGCGCAGTTTGTTTCAGGTGTCGGACTAAAACAGTTTGCCGGTGGTGGGGTTCCAGTAATTTTTGAACTCCCCGTTTTCCACCTTCCAGATCACGTAATCGGAACCGGAGTCGCCGTTGGGCATGAATTTGATATACTTGCTGGCGCCCTGGAAATCCATCTTCATGATCTCAGCCTTGATTTTGGCCGGATCGGTGGAGCCGGCTTTTTTGATGGCGGTGAGCAGCACATAGGCCGCATCATAGGCATAGCCGGAATAGGCGCCCGGCTTGCCGTACTTGGTTTCGTATTTACCGAGGTATTTTTTATAGGCATCTGTGTTTTTGTCGGTGAACCCGAACGTCAGGTAGGTGCCTTCGGCGGCCTCTTTGGCAATGGTGATGAACTGGGGATGATAGACCGCATCCTGGGCCAGCACTTGGCACTTGAGCCCCATCCGTTTGGCCTGGATGGCCATCAGGCTGCCCGTGGCCGAGTTCTGCAGGCTCATATAAAGCACATCGGGATCGGCCTGTTTGATTTTCGTCAAGACGGCGGAAAAATCCTTATCGCCCTGGTTGACGTGATCATGGGAAAGCACCTTGACCCCCATTTGGTCGCACTGTTTTTTAACGCCGTCGGCAAGACCCTGGGAATAAGTGGTTTTGTCATCCACAATGTAAATGGTTTTGGCTTTGAGGTAATTCTTGATAAATGCGCCGGCAATCTTGGACTGGTCGTCGTCCCGGCCGCACATCCGGAACATATAGGGCAGGCCGCGCTCGGTGACTTTCTCATTGGTGGACGCCGGGGTGAGCATGGGAATATCTTCTTCAGCCAAAGTTTCAGAGGCAGGAATGGTGGCGCTGGAGCAATACGCGCCGACGACACCGACAACGCCCTCGTTGATCAGCTTGTTGGCCGCGGCCACGGCCTGGCGTGGATCGCAGGCGGTGTCCTGGGGGAATACTTCGATTTTATCGTAGCCCGGAATACCCCCTTCGGCTTCGATAACTTCAACCGCCGTTTTGGCACCGTTGGCGATGTCGTTGCCGTCTGCCGCATAGGGCCCGGTCAGCGGGCTCATGGTGCCGATCTTGAGGGTTTTGGCCGTTGCCGCTCCCAGCATGAACGGACCTAGAATCAAGGCGATCACGGTCAGGGTAATTATCTTCCTCTTCATGGTTTTTTTCCTCCTCTATCCTGTTGGTTGTTTTTTTAACCCAGAGTGTCCGGGAAAAAAGCCCCGGACTATTTAAATAACGGGGTCATGTCCGGTTGTTTCCTGGTTCAGTCCTTTGCCGGCTGACCCAAATATGCTTCGATGACTTTGGGATCTTTCTGTATCTCTTCCGGTCTGCCCTCGGCGATTTTAACCCCGTGGTCGATGCACACAATCCGCTGGCAAACCCCCATGACCACCTTCATATCATGCTCCACGAGCAGCACGTTGATGCCCAGTTCGGAGATGCGGGCGATATCACGCATCAATTTCATGCTTTCGGAGGGGTTCATACCGGCAGCGGGCTCGTCCAGCAGTAAAATGCCGGGTTGCGATGCCAGCGCGCGGGCAATTTCCAGGCGGCGCTGGATGCCGTAGGACAGGTTCTGGGCTACCACATCGGCAACTTCGGCGACCCCCATGAACTCAAGTGCTTTCAATGCCTTGGCCCGGATTTCAACCTCTTCGCGATGGTGGGACGGCGTTCGCAATACGGCCCCCACGACCCCCTTTTTGGATCGACAGTGCAACGCCACCATGGCATTTTCCAAAGCGGTCATTTTGGAGAACAAGCGGATGTTCTGGAATGTTCTGGCGATTCCCCTGGATAGAATCTGGTAGGGGCGCTTGCCCAGGATGCTTCGGCCGTCCAGGGTGACATCACCCCCCGAAGTTTTGTAGACTCCGGTAATGACATTGAAGACAGTGGTTTTGCCGGCGCCGTTGGGACCGATGAGGCCGACAATTTCCCCGGTATTCAGAGAGAAACTGATTTCGGAGAGGGCTTTGAGTCCACCGAAAGAGACGCTGATATCATTCAGCTGAAGTTCAGTCATAAGCTCGCTGCTGTGGTTTCAGATGGAAATATGCCGTTATGGATACACCAAATTAGCCTCGGCTTCAAGTGGACTAAATGGTTTAACCATTACTATTGATACCTTGAGCTTCTGTCAAGTAAAATAATCGGGGCTATTCAATGAACGGCGTTCAAATAACATTCTTTGAAATGGTATTAAAACGGTTTACCGGCAAAAATTCAGCCGTCATATTCGGCCGATGTCCGGTTTGCGGGGGGCGGCAGGCCTATTTTATCCGGATGCGGATATGGTAAATGCCTTCTTCCAGGCACGCATTTACGGGCAGGTTCCCTTTTCGGAAAACTTTCATCATGGCCGCATTTGAAAACAACACGTCAGCCACGAATTCGGATATGCCTCTCTCCCTGGCCAGGCGCACCAGCAATTGGTATAGATAGGTGGCAATTCCCAACTTCTGATAGAGCTCATCCACGACAAACACAACTTCCGCCGATCGCGTACCCTGGATACGGATATAGCGCCCTTCGGCAATCACGCGTTCGTTATCCTTGCGGCCTTTCAATGCAACGATGCTCATGACGTTATTCCAGTCGACATTGACATAGGCCTGCATTTTGCTGTGGGTCATGGTGCGAACAGAATGAAAATATCGTGAATAGACCGCCTCGCTTGAAAATCGATAAAATAACCGCCGCATGCCCTCTTCGTCCGACGGTTTGATCGGGCGCAGCCTGACTTCCTGCGCACCTTTAAATGTATGCGTAATGTCGATATCGCAGGGGTATAATCGGCCGCTTTCCGCCAGAAAGATCTGGTCAGGGTATAGAATCCGTCCGGTTTTGGCCTGTTCGACAAGGATGCTGCGATCGGCTGGATGGGCAATTTCAATCAGCAGTTGGGCACGTTCGCGCACGGTATGTCCTTCAAGGTTGGCAATGCCGTATTCAGTGATGACGGTTCGCACGGACTCAAACAGGCTGAAGTGGTTAGGATGATCGGCGATGGACAACAGGATATTCGACTTGCCGGAACGATCCCGGCTTGGCAAAGCAAAAAATGCGCATCCGCCATCAGAAATTTCCGCGGCATTAAAGAAGTCGATAACCTGCGCCGGCCGGTATGCAAATATTTCGTCTCCGACATCGAGACTGATTCGTCCGTAAAGATCAACTTTGGATGCCCGCAGAACGGCAACCACACGGTCGTTTCGTCCGATATTCACCGGATCACTGACCGTATCGATGCGCTGAAATTCGATGAACGGGTTGTGGTCCAGCCATTGAAACAATTTTTTGGACCCGACAGCATAGGAAGTCAGGGCTTTGCCGCAAAATGTATTCTTCATTTGATTGCTGACGGATCCAGCGCGTACCAATTCCATCAGCGCGTCTGTGAAGAAAGGGGAATGAATGCCTAAATTCTGTTTGCCGGCTAAATTATTCGCCAGTGCCTCATAAAAAGGACCAATGGAGAACGCCAGGCAGCTCCCGTCTTCGATGAGCGTGGATGCCCAGTAAGCCACCTTGTCCAGAACAGCATCAACCGGCCAGGGTTCAAAATAGATCGGGGGTTCTGATGCACGCACAAGGTAGTCGAATTCTGACAAATGAACGAGTGTGTCCCCAAAGGTGAAAGGCATATCGGGGTTGATTTCCCCGATGTTCAGAGATGCTTTTGCCATTGCTTCGCGGGCCTCATCGACAGCGGCGCCAAAGCTGCAGAACCCTTCCGCATTGGGGGGGGCGATTTGAACGATGGCGGCGTTGACAACCACTTGTTCATTTCTGATTAAGGCCGGAATGCGTGAAAAATGACTGGGGATAAAGTCGATGAGGCCTTCGGAAATAGCGGCTTTTGCGGCCCATCCTGAAAAAAAGGTTTTCAGGCGGAAGTTTTTTGCACCCAAAGCTTGAAGTGAAATGGCATCCCCGAAACTCAACACCTGAATGAACTCGAGATCTTCGATATGGCGCGTGCCGGGATCCATTAAATACTTGACCATGGTTCCGGGTTCGGCGGCACCGGAGCCGAGGAAGATGCTCATTCCGGGCTTGAGGTGGCTGGCCGCAATCTCGGGCGTAACCACCGATGATTCCCAATGGACTTGTGCCCTGCCACCGATGGTGGTCCGATTGACCGTGGCCTTTCCCGGAGAAGTCATTATTTTGTGTCCCCGGACGCATGTTGATAGAAAAACAACTGTATCGGTTCAATGGGACGATAACCCATTTCTGTTGCCAGGTGTTTTACATTACTGATATTTTGCGTCAGCAAGTAGAGGAACAACGCATCATTTCCTTCTTCCCAGCCCTTTATGACGAGCAAGCTCGAAATGGCAATATTTTCTTCGGCTACAGCGCTGACGATCCGACTGACAGCACGTGGGGAAGCAGGTATAATCAAACCCAAAAAGCAACCGGGCCGGCCGACGCCCAGCAGATCTATGAATCCGTGCAGCAAGTCCCTGTCCGAGATAATTCCGATGACTTGATCATTTTCATCAACGACCGGAAAAGCGCCGACCCGTGTTCTTTTAAAGAGCAGCAAGGTGTCTTGCAGCGTATATGCCGCCGATATGCGATAGGGATTTGTGGTCATGACAGCCGATACTTTGGTTCCCGTGGAATTTGGGTCTTCTTCTTCCACCTCCGGATGTCGGTAGATTTCTGCCGGCAGGGCCATGCGCAGGTCCCGGTCACTGACGATACCCACCAGCCTCCCTCTTTTGTCTACAACAGGCAGATGGCGGATTTTGTTTTCTATCATAAGCGTGCGGGCCTTGATGATACTGGTATCTGTGCCCACGCCAATCACGGTTCGACCTTTTGTCTTGTTGCCGATCATGATTGCCCCCTTTTCAAATCGTGTTCCGGGTTCGATGCCCGGAACCGGGCCCGTTTTTCTCTTGGTGGACAGCCGTGTTCTCTGCAGATCCCATGAACCCGGGATCTGCAGAGTGGTGAACTTCCGGTTCAAGGCGTGCCCGGCGGCTGCATTCCATAAGTCAAACGCTTGGCTTCATCCGGCGTAACCTCCTTCATTTTTTCATTGCAGCAACTCAAAGGACCCGTACTCGCTTTCAGAATGGTGACGACCATTCCACACGAGTCGCATTTGTACACATCTGCTTTCTTTGGCATGATGTCCTCCTTTCTGTTTTTCGTGAGACTGCGGAGCGTCCGATGGACTCAACAACACCGGCAGCCCGGGCAGTTACCTCATCTGACCAAAAGCATCGATTTTATAATGAGGCGCAGAAGCGTTAGAAATGCCGCTGCAAATCGATGTGTGTAAAATTGTATGGTCGGTGTGCCAGAAGATCAGATAATCAAAAATGCCGCATGGGAAAAAGGCCGGGGCATCGATGCCGGCAGCCTGCACTGCGCAAAGCGGGACCGCGGAAGCGAAGTTTAAATGCTGGATGCATTCAAGATCAATACTGAATCATAAAATGAGCCGCGGGTGTTGTCAATTCTTTATATTTGCTGCAAAAATAAATGTTTAAGAAAAACCGATTCGCAAGGATCGGGGCGCCGGCAGGCCGCTTCCATAGATTGAATGCACCTTGCTTCGGCATTCGGTGCCGGCGCACACACCTGCTACAATTTGGTGCCTTGGTATAGCTCTTTGGCGTGGTAGGAACTGCGCACAAAGGGGCCGCTGGCCACTTCGGCAAACCCCAGGTCAAGAGCCCTGGTGCGCCATTTCTCGAACTCTTCAGGCGGGATGAACCGCTCAACCGCAAGATGCTTTTCAGTGGGCTGCAGGTATTGGCCGATGGTGACGATTCGACAACGGGATGAGCGCAGGTCGGCCAGGGTTCGGCTGACTTCGTCGGCGGTTTCGCCGAGTCCCAGCATGATGCCCGATTTGATTGCCAGGGAAGGGTCGCTTTGGCTGGCGACCTGCAGCAGATCCAGAGATCGCCGGTAGTCGGCTTCCGGGCGGGCCGTGGGATAGAGCCGCGGTACCGTTTCAATATTGTGGTTCAACACGTTGGGCCGGGCGGCGATTACCTTTTCCAGCGCATCCCGGTCCCCCTGGAAATCGGGGATCAAAACTTCCACTAACGCGCCGGCAATGGCCTTGCGAATGGCCCGGATGGTGTCTGCAAAAATTCCGGCGCCGCCGTCCGGCAGGTCGTCGCGGGTGACCGAGGTGACCACCACATAACGCAGTTTCATACGCGCAGCCGCTGCGGCCACCCGTGCCGGCTCCTGCGGGTCGGGTGTTTTGGTGGGGCCGGCTTCGATATTGCAAAATCGGCAGTGGCGGGTGCAGGTGGCGCCTAAAATAAGAAAGGTGGCGGTGCGGGCTGAAAAACATTCGAACTGGTTGGGGCACTTTGCCTCCTGGCAAACGGTGTGCAACCGCCCCTGCCGGATCAGGGTGCGCACTTGCTCGTGCTCCGGCCCTGACGGCAGTCTGCGGCGCAGCCAGGGCGGCTTTGGGGTTCGCGGGCGGGTGGCGTTTTTCTTCATAAAATCAGGGTATCCTTTGTTTGAAACGTGACAGGGCGCCACTGGACTCAACGGGCTTCGAGGCCGCCTGTCCCTGCTGCCCGGTCACAGGCCGTCGGCTTTGCCATTGAACCAGGGACGATACGGGCACTTTCCCTCAACAGCGTCATGGGCCCCTTTCAGACGCTGCTCCACATCTGCCATAGATACCGTTTCCAGCTGGAAATGCAAGGTTTCTTCAAAATTCTTGCAGGCGGCCAGGCGGACTTCGGCCATGGGTAGAATCCGCCCTTTTTCTTCGGCCAGGCTGGTGATGCCCACCCCCTGAAGGCCACAGGGGTTCACCCAGCCGAAGGGCGTCAGGTCGGTATTGACGTTCAGGGCGAATCCATGGAAACTGATACCCCGGCGGACGGCAATACCGATGCTGCCCAGTTTGCGGTCGCCCACCCAGGCGCCGCGATTGCGATCATCCACCTGGGCGTTCACCCCGAAATCAGCCGCCGTGCGGATCATGACCTCTTCCAGCTTGCCGACATACGCCACTACCGAGAGCCTCCTGCGGCGCAGATCGATAATGGGGTATCCCACCAGTTGTCCCGGGCCGTGGTAGGTAATATCGCCGCCCCGCTCGATATGCACCACCTCGATCTGTTTTTGCCTGAGAAATGATTCGGGAACCGTCAGGTTGTCCAATCCGCCCCGGCGCCCGAGGGTAAACACCGGGGGATGCTCGAGCAGCAGCAGAACATCGCTGTCGAGCCGGCCGTCGTGGCGTGCGGCCACCATTTCCTGCTGGAGATGCCAGACGGTTCGGTATGCCGAATCCTGCGGTTCGGCATACCGGCACCGGTGCACCTTATCCTCAGTCCTTGAGGCAGGGTTTTCTTGCGGCAGCGGTTTCATCCAGTCGCCTGACTTTTGTAATCCGGGGTGCTTCGTGCAGGGTTTCCGGGTTTTCCCTGGCCTCCCGGGCAATGGCCCGCATGGCGTCAATGAATGCGTCGATGCTCTCTTTGGACTCCGTTTCCGTAGGCTCGATCATAATGGCGCCGTGCACCACCAGCGGGAAGTAGACCGTGGGTGGGTGAAATCCGTATTCCATCAACCGTTTGGCGACGTCCAGGGTGGCGACGCCGTTTTCCTGCTGGAGCGCATCGGAAAATACGCACTCGTGCATGCAGGGGCGGTCATAGGCCAGATGATAGACATCGCGCAGGCGTTCCTTGATATAGTTGGCGTTGAGCACAGCCAGTTGGCTGACTTTTTTCAGCTCGTTGCCCATGCTGCGGATATAGCTGTAGGCCCGTACCAGAATCCCGAAGTTGCCGTAGAATGCGTGGATTTTGCCCACCGACTGCGGGTGATCCTCGGACAGCCGGTATTGTCCGTCGGCCTGCACGATGCGCGGTACCGGCAGAAACGGTTCCAGTTCACGGGTCACGCAGATGGGGCCGCTGCCGGGTCCGCCGCCGCCATGGGGTGTGGAAAAGGTTTTGTGCAGGTTCAGGTGCAGCACGTCCACCCCGGCGGCGTTCACATTGACAATGCCCATGATGGCGTTCATGTTGGCCCCGTCGCCGTAGACCAGTCCGCCCCTGGCGTGGACGATATCGGCGATTTTACGGATATTTTCTTCGAACAGGCCCAGGGTGTTGGGGTTGGTGATCATGATACCGGCGGTATCTTCGTCCATGAGCCCCGCCACGGTATCCGGGGAGAGAATGCCGTTTTCGTTGGATTGGATCGGTATGGACTTGAGGCCGCACAGTGCCGCACTGGCCGGATTGGTGCCGTGGGCGGTGTCGGGAATGAGCACCTTGCCCCTGGGCCTGCCCTTGCTTCTATGGTAGGCGGCAATCACCATCATGCCGGTCAATTCGCCGTGCGAGCCGGCTGCCGGCTGGAGGGTCACCGCGGGCAGACCGGTAATCTCGGCAAGGTCATGCTGCAGGTCGAACATCAGTTTGAGCGCCCCCTGGCTCAGTTCCGGGGGCAGCAGGGGATGCGACCCGGCGAAGCCGGGAAGGGACGCCTGGCGTTCATTGGTCTTGGGATTGTACTTCATGGTGCACGATCCCAGCGGGTACAACCCGCTGTCCACGCCGAAGTTCCACTGCGACAGGTGGGTGAAATGGCGTACCACCTCCAGTTCGCTCAAATCCGGGAAGTCGGGGCCCTCACCCTTGAGGCCGCTGTCCAGGGGGGCGGGATCCACATCCCGTTTGGGCATGGAAAAACCGGTTCGGCCGGGGGCACCTTTTTCCCACAACAGGGGTTCATTAAAGATCAGGCCGGTGGTTCCAATGGTGTGTTTCATGATGTCACCTCCTTGGCCAGGGCATCCATATCGGCTTTGCTGCAGGTCTCCGTTACGCATACCAGGGCGTGGTCGGCCAGTTCGGTATAGTATTTTCCAAGGGGCAGGCCGGCAACGATCTTTTTGTCCAGCAGCCGCTTGCAGGCTGTTTCGGCGCCGCCGGGAAACTGGACCACGAACTCGTTGAATGTTGGGCTGTCGAAGGGTATGGCGCATCCGGCTTGTTTCAATTTTCCTTTGAGATATTCGGCTTTGTCGCGGTTCAGGGCGGCCAGCTCCCGGATACCGGTGCCGCCCAGAAAGGCCATGTACATGGTTGCCGCGGTGGCGCACAGGCCCTGATTGGAGCAGATGTTGGAGGTGGCCCGCTCGCGGCGGATGTGCTGCTCGCGGGTGGACAGGGTGAGCACGAATCCGCGTTTGCCGTCCTTGTCCACTGTCTGGCCCACCAGTCGGCCGGGCATGCTGCGGACATAGGCCTGTTTGGTGGTGAATATGCCCAGGCCGGGACCGCCGAAAGAGCGGGGGATGCCCAGGCTCTGGCCCTCGCCGCAGACGATGTCGGCACCGAAGCTGCCCGGGTTTTTCAGCAGCCCGTAGGCCAGGGGTTCGGAAAAGCAGCTGACGAAAAGGGTTTTGCTGTCCGTGTGGGCCGCATTGCCGACGGCCTGCAGATCTTCGATGCAGCCGAAGAAGTTGGGGGACTGCACGGCCACGGCGGCCAGTTCGTCCAGGGGACCCAGGCCGGAAAGATCGGTTTGCCCGTTCTTGCCGTAGGGCAGCTCAATCACTTCGAAACCTGTGGGTGAAAAATAGGTGCTGACTACCCGGCGGTATAATGGATGAATGGCCATAGAGACGGCGACTTTTTTGCGTTTGGTGATACGGATGGCCATGAGCAGGGCCTCGGCCAAACCGGATGCACCGTCATACATGGATGCATTGGCCACGTCCATGCCCAGCAGGCGGGTTACCAGGGTCTGGTATTCATAAATGGTCTGCAGGGTGCCCTGGCTGATTTCCGGCTGGTACGGGGTGTATGCGGTAAACACCTCCGAGCGCAACAAAAGCTGGCGCACCGCTTCGGGGATGAAGTGGTCGTAGCTGCCGGCACCCAGAAAAATTTTGTATTCCGGAGAGACGGCCATGACGTCCGCAAGATCGCCCATATGGGCATTGAGATCCCACTCGCTCAATGGCTCGGGAAGATTCATATCGACGAGCGCACAGCAATCTTCGGGGATGGTGCTGAACAGGCCGTCCAGGCTGTCCGCACCCACCACCTGAAGCATCGCGGCGATATCTTCGCTGGTGTGCGGTAAATATCTCATCGGTTCTATCCTTTCAGCTTGGCAATGTAAGCCTCCCGGTCCATCAGGGTATCGAATTCGCCCGCATTGCTCGGTTTAAGGGTCAGCATCCAACCGCCGCCGTATGGGTCGTTATTGACCAGCTCCGGTGCATCGGTGATCTCCTCGTTGACGGTCACGACTTCTCCCCCAACAGGCAGGTACAACTCGGAAACGGCCTTTACCGATTCCAGGGTGCCGAATTCGGCGCCCTTTTCAAATGCGTCGCCAACCTGGGGCAGTTCAGCAAATACAATGTCGCCCAGCTGGTCCTGGGCGTAGTCGGTTATGCCGACTTTGATCACATCGCCTTGCTTTTTGGCCCATTCATGATCATCCGTATAGCGCACGTCTTCGGGAAAGTTCAGTTCCTTGATCTCCTTAGTCATCGGGTTTCCTCCTCTTGTTGCCGGGGTCGGGCAGGCGCTGGCCCCGTTTCCGGCGGGTTGAGTCAAATTAAAAACATCGTCCTACAGCATTTGCTCTATTTTGCAGCGGGCCGTGCGGTTTGGCCGTATGTCGTCGACTATGGTGACATCAATAGTCCGCCGGTTGTCTTTCAGTCGAACCTTTTGGCCGGCCGGCAACATTCGATCAATCTTGATAAATCCGCAGCACAGGCCCCGTGGCTTGAATTCACGGGGTTTGTCCGGTGAGGCGACGCTGACGATTTGTCCATTCACCCGGTCGATGCCCATATCGGTTACGCAGGTCAGCACATCGCCGATCCGGGTTCCGCTGACATCCATGGCGAACGCGGGGTCATGGATGGAAACTTTTCTCAGATCCTGGCCGGCAAAGGCCAGCGTGTACGCCGGCGGTCCGGCGTTCAGCAGGGCACGGTCGCCGATAAAGGACTTAGTGAAACCGTCGCCACCGGCGTTGAAGGGCAAGGCAAAGGGCCATGGGTGGTTAATGAACGGCCAGGGGCCGATATCCTGGTGGGACAGGGGCAGCACCGCCCCGCCGCGAAGCGAATCACGAGCTGCCAATCCGCAGGCGGCAAGGCCCAGGGGCTCTCCCGCTTTGAAAAGGGCGTTCCACACGGCCGATGTCCGGTCGGCCGCCATGAAAAGTTCGAAGCCGAATTCTCCGGTGTAGCCGGTACGCGACAGCAGAAGGGGGATGCCCTCCTTGAGCCGCACGGCAACGGAAACGGGGTATTTTTCATCGAAGCTGCCTTTGAAGGAAAAGTAAGGCATGGCGTCCAGCACACGGTGGGCATCGGTCAGGATACGGGCCAGTATCCGGGCGGCCAGGGGGCCCTGAATATCGATTTTGCCCAACTGATCCGTCATATCGGTTACGGTGACATTGCGGCTGTTGCGCTGAGCGGTTAAATGGGCACTGATGTCCGCGCCCATCCCCGCATTGACCACCACCAGGTAACGGCCTTCTGAACGCTTATAGACAATGCTGTCGTCAATAACCCCGCCGTCCGGGGTCAGGAACGCGCCATAAACACAGCGGCCCTCACGGATGGGAGCGGCGATTTTGCCAAGGCAGGCATCCAGATCTTTGGTGAAGCAGTTCTGCAGCAGATCATGGGCATCCGGCCCTTCAACCGTGATTGCGGCCATGTGGCCGGTGTCAAACAGGCCTGCGCGGATCAAAACGGCCAGGTGTTCATTTTTGGCTGATGAATACCACAACGGCATCGAATACCCGCCGAAGACAGCCATTTTGGCGCCGTTGGAGACATGCCAGTGATGCAGCCGTGTTTTTTTGGATGCTATGGTCATTATCGATACCCCCTTGGTCGGATGTTGCAGGGTGCATTCCAGCCTTCCCTCGGCAGCAGTGCTAAAGAATATAGGGCATCATGAGATTGTAACTTTTGTAGACCACGAAAGTCTCCACCGACTGAACCCCTTCCAGACGGGCCACTTCCTGGGTGTAGAATTCCAGCAGGCCGAAACCCTCTTTGAGAAGAACCGTGAGCAGCAGGTCGAATCTTCCGGTTACCACGCAGACCGAGACAACGCCCTTGAGTTTGCTGAATTCAGCGCCTTTATTAATCAGATCCATGGTGGCCAGCTTGACGCCGATCATCACCGCTTGATGGCGGGGAAGGGCCTCGGGATTGATCACCCCGCTGATATCCAGCACCCCTTCGTCGATCAGCCTGTTCACGCGGGAACGCACGGTATTTTCGGCGACGTCCAGTTCTTTGGCGATTTGAGCGAAAGATTTGCGTCCATCTTTCAGATGTCTGAGTATATCGATGCTGGTGCGGTCGATTTTCATCGGGAGTTTTCCTGAGCACTGCAATTTACACTATAATTATATTTGGATGATGATACTGTCAACAAAAAATGAAAAAACTAATGTATATTTCAAAATATTAATTGATATCTATTGGAATCAGCAGCAGTGCCGCAAATTACCGGCGCTTTCCGTCGCATACCATAAGAACGACTGCCGAAATGATTGCGGCGCTGCCGACATAGCCCAGCACGCTGAAGGATTCGTGCCACCAGAAAAAGGCCACCACAGCCGCCACCACCGGCTCCAGGGTGGCCGTGATGGCCGCCCGGGAGGCTTCCAGGTATTTGAGGCCTTGGTAATAGAAAAAATAAGCGCCGTAGGTCGACAGCAGGGCGATACAGATCAGTGCTGTCCAGGCGGTGGCTCCTTTGGGCGAGAATTCAACCCACGGCACCAGTGTCGCTGCCCCGATGGGCAACAGATAGAAGAAAAGATTCGGAGATGAATATCTGGAAGAAAAGAACTTGCCGAAAATATAATAGAGCGAATAGGAAAATCCCGCTGTCAGCCCATATAGGACGGCACGCGGCGAGACTTCAATACTGCCTCCCCCGCTGGCCACGCAGACCACGCCAAACAGGGTCAATCCGAGCGCCGTCAGTTTGGCTGGCGTCAAAGCCTCTTTGAAGGCAAAGCGGGCCATCAGCGTCACCCATGCCGGCGCGGTATAGAGCAGCACGGAGGCCAGGGCCGCGCCGCCGGACTGGATGGCCAACTGATAAACACTGTAAAACAAAGTGATTCCGGCCAACGCAAAAAGGAGCACCATCGGTATATCTTTGGCCCGGATCCCGATGCGCCGGGTCAACACCGCATGGGTCCCGAAAAAAATCCAGGCCAGCGCCGCGCGCCAGAAAGCCACCTCCATGGGGCCAATGCCCTCCGAGAAAGCCAGGCGTGAAAACGGTCCGACAACGCCCCACAAGGCGGCCGCCGCCGTGATGAATAAATATCCTTTTAATTGCAAGCGCAGATCCTCCGGGATGATTCGGCATGCTGCGATTTTCTTGCGCACCGCAAAATCCATTGCCCGATACCCTTTCAGGCTATGGCTCAACCTGTGCCGTCTACCACATATTTGCGCCGAAAAGCCAGCGGCAATTCTACAGCACTGTCCAGGGGGTAATGCCTCGTAATAAAAGCGTAATAGATATAAAAATCATAACAACTCAAAATAAATTGGCAGCCTTGACAACAAGCGTCCTTATATAGTATTAATATGACCTTTGTTTATTATTCTGAAATTAAACATAAAATTATATATACACGGATAAACTTGGTTGAAGGCCAATCAATATACAAAATTCCGGGGGGGATTAATTATTTTAATACAAAATAAATAAATATTTGAACAAGAAGGAAAAATGGGACCCTGCGCTTATCGTCATGATCCCCGTGATATCATCTATCTTGTCATGATCGAATCCGGAAAAACCACACAATCCATCGAGGGTATTTTTGTAGACCCGTTGCGACGGGTTGGGCAGATCCTGTCCCAGCGGGTTTTATTCTCGTTCGCCTGCAGTCAGGCGGAATTATCGGCGGGGTGTGCGGGCAAAAGCAGCCATCTCGGTGAGGCTGCCTTCACCGGCGACCTTTTTTAATAAATTCATATCGTAGCCGATTGGAAAGAGAACAATGGAAAAAATAGTCGTTGAAAATTTGTACAAGATATTTGGACCTCAACCCCAAAAGGCGATGGAGCTGCTAAAAAAAGGATTCAACAAAGAATCGATTCAGGAAAAGACCGGCATGACCGTCGGAGTGGACAATGCCAGCTTTACCATTGAATCGGGAGAGATTTTCGTGATCATGGGGTTATCCGGCTCCGGAAAATCGACCATCGTGCGCATGCTCAACCGGCTTATCGAACCCACTGCCGGCAAGGTATTGGTTGACGACAAAAATGTGGTGACCATGGCTGAGAATGAGTTGGTCAAGTTTCGCCTGCACAGTATGAGTATGGTGTTTCAATCCTTTGCCCTGATGCCGCATTTGTCCGTTCTGGACAATGCCGCCTTCGGGCTGGAGCTTGCCGGTGTGGAAAAAGAAAAGCGCAACAAGCGCGCCATGGATGCCCTGGAACAGGTTGGGCTGTCCGGCTGGGAGGGATCCTTTCCCAATCAGCTCAGCGGCGGCATGCAGCAGCGTGTGGGGCTGGCCCGCGGCCTTGCTGTGGATCCCGACATCCTGTTGATGGATGAGGCCTTTTCCGCTCTCGACCCGCTGATTCGAACGGAGATGCAGGACGAGTTGCTCAAGCTCCAGGAGGAGCATCAGCGTACCATCGTTTTTATTTCCCATGATCTTGACGAGGCCCTGCGCATTGGCGACCGCATCGCCATTATGGAAGGCGGACGCGTGGTCCAGGTGGGCACACCCGAAGAAATTTTACAGAACCCGGCGGACGATTATGTCCGGGCATTTTTTCGCGGCGTGGACCCCACCAATGTCATTTCTGCCGGGGACATCGCCCATCAAAGCCATCCCACAATTATCAAAACAAAAGTCGGCAGTGTACGGGCGGCCCACGAACTGCTGAGTACCCATGAACGCGACCATGGTTATGTCCTGGACGCGCGCCGGCGGTTTCTGGGCATTGTCTCCTCCGATACCCTGCGTGAAGCGCTGGAAAAAGGCACGTCGGACAGTCCCATCGACCAGGCCTTCATCAATGGCGCCCGGGCCGTAAACCTCAATGATTCCATGCAGGATATCCTGCCTATGGTGGCATCCAACAGTTGGCCGGTGCCGGTGGTGGATGACCTCGGGGTGTATAAGGGCGTGGTGTCTAAAAATCGTTTTTTAAAAACCCTGCACAAGGCGGAAGAGGAGATGGAGGAGCAGGCCGAGGAGGCCGCCGCATAATGCGGGCGCCATTTGCAGTGGTTTTTCAGCTATTTGAAGTTATAAACAGTGAGGATAGATTATGTTTGAAGATGCCGTTATACCGCTTGATATATGGGTTTCCCATTTCGTCGAGTGGCTGGTAGACAACTACCGTGATTTTTTCCAGGCCCTGAAATGGCCGGTGGAAACCACATTGAATGGATTCGATGCCGGACTCAACTGGCTCTCTCCCATTGTTGTGATTGTGGTCATCGCCCTGGCGGCGTGGCGTTTTTCGGGTAAGGGGCTGGCCATTTTTTCCGCCGTGACACTCACTTTCGTGGGGCTGCTCGGGCTGTGGTCGGAAACGATGACCACCCTGGCTATGGTGCTCTCTTCGGTGGTCTTTTGCACCATTGTGGGTGTACCGCTGGGCATCTGGTCGGGACGCAGCGATCGGTTTGAAAAAGGCCTGCGCCCGGTGCTGGACGCCATGCAGACCACACCGGCATTTGTCTACCTGGTTCCCATCGTCATGCTGTTTTCCGTGGGCAATGTGGCCGGTGTCCTGGCCACCATCATTTTTGCCCTGCCGCCCATTATCCGCCTGACCAGCCTGGGCATTCGACAGGTGCATCCCGAACTGGTGGAGGCCGCCGAGGCATTTGGCGCCACCCGCAGGCAGGTGCTGCTCCGGGTCCAGATACCGTTGGCTCTGCCGACGATACTGGCCGGGTTGAACCAGACCATCATGATGGCCCTGTCCATGGTGGTCATCGCTGCACTCATCGGGGCCGGCGGTCTGGGTTCCCCGGTGATACTGGGGCTCAACACCCTGGATATCGGACGGGCGGTAATCGGCGGTCTGGGTATTGTTCTGATTGCCATTGTCCTGGACCGCATTACACAGTCCATGGCCCGCAAAAACTAAAATAATAAGCCAAATGATACAAGGAGGATGCATGAAGTCATTTTTTAAAACGCTGTCGGTATTTTATATCTCTATCGGTCTGACCATGATTGTACCGCCCGTTATGGCGGCGCAAAATATGCCGGGCAAAGGTGTCACCGTACAGCCGGCACGGGCGACCTGGAACACTGGTTTTTTCCAGGAGGCATTGGTGCGCCGGGGTCTGGAGACTCTGGGTTTCAAAGTCAAAACCCCCAAAGACCTTCAGAACCCCATATTTTACAAATCCGTTGCCTTCGGTGATGTGGACTATTGGACCAACGGCTGGTTTCCCAATCACGACAGCCAGCTGCCCAAGGACTTTTACGACAAAGCGGACAAATATGGATTCGTCGCCAAGGCCGGCGGCCTTCAGGGGTACTTGGTATCCAAACGGGAGGTTGAAAAATACAACATACAGTCTCTGGACGATTTTAAACGCGACGAAGTGAGAAAGGCGTTTGATTCCAACGATGACGGCAAGGCCGAACTGACGGCCTGCCCGCCGGGATGGGGCTGTGAAAATGTGATCACCCACCATATGAAAGTCTACGACCTGGATGATTATATCAACCCGGTCAAGGCCTCCTATGAAGCCGGCATGGCGTCGGCCCTTGGGGCTTACAAAAGCGGTGAGCCGGTATTTTTCTATACCTGGGCGCCGAACTGGACCATCTTCAAGTTTAAACCCGGTAAAGATGTGATGTGGATCAATGTCCCCAAAATAATACCCAAAGAATCCCAGAAGCCGGCCGTGGACCGAATGACGGTATCCGGAATCGAAGGCGCCGTCAGCGACCCGATAAAACTCGGGTTTGTGGTATCCGATATCCGGATTGTCGCCAACAAGAAGTTCATCAAGAAGAATCCGGCGGCCAAAGCGTTTTTTGAGGTCTTCACCCTTCCCCTGAACGACATCAACGAACAGAATACACGCATGAACGAAGGTGAAAAATCGCAGAAGGATATCGAGCGCCACGTGGATGAGTGGATCGCCAAAAACCAGGCCAAGTGGAACGGCTGGTTGGAAACGGCCCGCGCGGCGAGCAAATAAAGCAGCCTGCGTTTAAAAAAACGACCGCCCGGTGACACATCCTGTGGGACCGGGCTTTTTTTGTTCAATCAAAACCGGGTTCTGGCGGCCATCTGGCAGGCAGTGGCAAAAGATCAGTTGTCAGTTGCGCGTTTCGAGTGACGCGTTGAGGAATTCTGCCATTTATACGATCAGGCCCGCGCGTAGCGCGAACCACAACGGGTAACGCCCGGCTCGTGTCCATCCGGAAATGGCATCTTGTGGCCCAGGCCTTCCGGGTTTGGTTTTGTTCAGTCGCCGGTGGTCAGAAACTGCATGGCTTCCTGCCACCACTTTTCGGTCGGGTTGGTCGGCCAGCTGTTGTGGCCGGCCCCCGCGAACCGCCACAGCCGTTTGGGCGCCGAAATGGATTCATAGAGCCGGATGGAGTGTTTGTTGGGCACGACTTCATCGGCTTCGGCGATGGCCATGGCCACGGGTTGGGTGAATGCCTTCAAATTGGCCACACTGTCATAGCGGTCTTTGGTCAGGTAGCGCGCCGGCAGGTACCAGTACAGGGACTGGGCCAGATCAGGCAGTGTGTCCCATGGCGTGATCAGTATGAGACCGGCCAACGGCACCGGCGGGCTGGCCGCTACGGCTGCAACCACGCCGCACCCCATGGATTCGCCCAGCAGGTAGATGGGGCCATTGAACTGGTCGTGCGCCTGCTGAACCATGGCGAGCGCATCGGCTACGAATATGCTTTCGGTCCTTTTCCCTGCGCGGCCCCCGTATCCGGGGTACTCGGCCAGCAGAACACGGAATCCCAAAGGTTCCAGAGCATGGACAAAGTAATTGCGCTGCCATGCGGCTCCCGCATTGCCGTGAAAGGCGATAACGGTGCCCATCGGATTCCGGGGCGGGCGGGCACTGGCATATCCTTTGAACGCCCGGGTATTCTGTGGCCAGAAATCAAGGTTCAGTCCCTTAAGGTATGCCTTGGCGGGGCGCTGCCGGTCGGGGAAGTAAATCATGCTGCGCTGCAGCAAAAAGACCGTCAGCACCAGAACGCCATATGCGATGATGAGATAGAGGCAGATTCTAATGGCGGCGGGCATATTCAGCCTCCGTGGCTGAGAAAGTCTCTTCAAAATGAAATCTGAAAAGGTATTGTTCTAATTCCTTCTGAAGGTTCTCGGGTATACCCGCAGCAATTTCAGCAGGCCGTGAAAACGCTGCCCCAAACCGTTTCCGTAGAGCAGGTCAATGACGCCGCGCAAACCGTTGTAAACATCCGGTCCATGAGGGTGCCACCAGAAATTTTGTTTTACGCCGGGCATGATGTCCTGCACCAGGCACTGGATCTGCGTCATTTCGGCCATGCCCGCTGCGCCGTGGCTGCGGCCGATGCCCGACTGTTTGAATCCGCCCCATGGGGTTTCGGCGAGCCCGTGGCTCATGAGATGGTCGTTGATCATCACCACACCGGCCTGTATTCCACGGGCCAGCTTTGCCCCGTAGCGGGTGCTGCGCGTCCAGACGCTGGCCGTCAGTCCCAGGTCGCTGTCGTTGGCCAGTTCTACCGCCTGTGCCATATCGTCCACCGGCATGACGCCCAGGACCGGCCCGAAGGTTTCCAGCTTCATGATATCCATGTCATGGGTGACGCCGGTGAGCACGGTGGCCGGCAGGAAATTTCCGTCGCCGTTGTCCGGCACAGCGGATTGGGCGTGAACAGAGGCGCCATGATCAAGGGCCTGCTGAACCTGGCGCTGTACTTCGCGCATCTGTCCGGGCGTGGTCATGGCGCCCAGGTCCATTTGGTAATCGGTATCGTACCCCACCCGCAGCCGGCTGACCCGTTGCCCCAGTGCCTCTAAAAATGCGGCAAATATCGACCGGTGGACATAGATACGCTCGATTCCGCCGCAGGACTGGCCGCAATTCTGCAGCCCGGCCCAGACCGCGCCGGCGGCGGCCCTTTCGATGTCGGCGTCGGGGCATACCAGCATGGGATCGTTGCCGCCCAGTTCGAGCACCAGCGGCGTAAGGGTTTTGGCCGCTTGCGCCATCAGGGTTTTGCCTGTGGAGACGCTGCCGGTAAAAAATAACTTGTTTACGCCGGATTCCAGCAGCGCGGTACCGGCCTCGCGCCCGGGCAGGTTCAAATAGGCGAAGACCCCCTCGGGCAATCCGGCCGCTTGCATGCACCGCTCGACGGCGCGTCCCACCAGCTGGGTTTCGGTGGCCGTCTTGAGCAGGACGGCATTGCCCGCCAGAAGACCCATCACCACTTCGGAAAAGGGTATGCTGAACGGGTAGTTCCAGGGTGATATGATTCCCACCACCCCGTATGGCACGCGAACCAGGCGGCTGACTTTGTTGGCCATGAGCAGATTGCCCGGCATCAGGCGTTTGTCTCCCAAAAACGATTTGGCTTTGCGACAATAGTAATCCACCGCCATGGCGGCCGGCAGCACCTCGGCGGCCAGGGCATCGGTGCGGGTCTTGCCATTGTCCCTGGCGATGATCTCCGCCAGTTCGTCGGCGTTGTCCACGATATAGGCCTGCACCCGTTTCAGACATTCGATCCGTTTCGGCAGGTGCAGCGCCGACCATGCCGGCTGCGCACGGCGCGCGTGAAGCACGGCCTGCCGGACATTGCCGGAGGCATCCAGCTGCGAATATCCCAGCAATTCGCCTGTGGCCGGATTGAGGCACGCGGTTTTGTCATTGGCGTCCATGCGGTTGTCCCCCTTTTCCTTTGCGGCCGCTGAAATCCTGCATGGAGACATTGACCCCTAAAAAATTGGCCACCCAGTCGAAAACCGCCACCGGCATCAGCCGCAGCAGCGGCACGGTATACACCAGGGGCGGCATGATCAGCCGCGGGCGCCGGTGCCGCACGGCGGAAATCATACGGTCGGCGGCATAACGCTCGTCGAGGATCGGCAGCAGCCAGGGGAAGCGCGTTTTGACGCCCGCGAACATGCCGGTGTTGATGTAAAACGGGCAGATCACGGTGGTTTTGACCCCGGGTGCCGACTGTTTGAGTTCCGCCCGGATGGATTCGTCAAAACCCACTGCGGCGAATTTGCTGGCGCAGTAATCGGCCAGCCTGGCCGTGCCGATCAAACCGCCGGCCGACGCCACGGTTACCACGTGTCCCGCGTTGCGTGCGATCATATCGGGCAGAAAAGCCCGGGTGGTCCAGAATAACGCCAGGGTGTTGACCGCCATGGTGCGTTCTATCTCTTCGTTGCTGCATTCCAGAAAGCGTTTGCCGGTCACCAGGCCGGCGTTGTTGATGAGAATGTCCAGCCTGCCGGCCTCTGTTTTGACTGTTTCAGCCGCCTGACCAACGGCCTGGCTGTCGGATACGTCGCACGCCATGCCCAGGTGATCGCGGCCGGAGGCCAGCTTCAATTCGGCCAGTATTTTTTCCAGGGCATGGGCATCGATATCCCAGGCGATAATGAATCCGCCTTCCCTGGCCATGCCCAGCGCCATACGCCGCCCAAGGCCTGATCCTGCACCGGTGATCAGAATACGCTTTCCTGAAAAATAACCCATCGCCGGACCTTTCTTTTGGGGTCGACCATTTACTTGAAATGTAAAAAAGGAGGGGGGGACTCAAAATGTATACCGCACCAACCGGTGATTTGGCAAGTTGATGCGGGTATTCTGCTCATCGTACGGATACGGGCCGGATTCCGGCCGCCATTTGATTTCCGGTTTTGGCACGGACTGTTTTTTTCGGCGGCCTGGCGGATTGGCCGGGAATTCACGGGTGATTTTTCGCAATATTGACACCACCGGCCGGGTATGGTTTAAGCATGCCTTTCATCCCACTGAGATCACTGTTTATGAAAACCGATACTTTCGATTTTTGAAATCGACAACAGAGATAGACGCCATGCCGGAAGACTATACCGAAACAGATGAAGTGGCCGCCATTATCATGGCGGCCGGACGCGGCAGCCGCATGAAAGGCTATGACGGCAACAAGACTTTGCTGCCTCTGGTGCCGGGAGAATCCATCTATTATGGTGAGCGTCCCCTTTTGCTGCACCTCATGGAGAACCTGCCGGTCGGGCCCAAAACGGTCATCGTGAATCACTGCAAAGAAGCGGTCATTGATTTAATCGACCCGCTGAAGGTCGCCCATTGTGTGCAGCCGCAACTCAATGGAACGGGCGGCGCGATCCTGGCGGCCATGGATTTTATCGGTTTGCTGCAATGTGATCGGGTGATTATCACCATGGGCGATGTCCCTTTTGTCGAAAAAGCGACTTATGAAAATCTGGTACTGGCCCTTGATGACAACGACATGGTGATTCTCGGTTTTCAGCCCGAGGATAAAAAACAATACGGTGTGCTGGAAATCGCATCCGGCAAGGTGCAGAAAATTACGGAATGGAAATACTGGAAACAATACCCCCGGGCCGTTCAAAATGCATTGACGGTCTGCAATTCGGGCATCTATTCCGTATCCCGTTCCGTGCTGATGAAATACCTGCCCATCCTTGCCACTCGCCCCCAGGTGGTCCACAAGGAGATTCAGGGCCAAATGACCGCCATAGAGGAGTTCTTTATCACCGACCTGATCGAATTCATGGTGGCGGACGGCAAGTCGGTGGGATTCCACCTGGCCGTGGATGAGATGGAAACCATGGGAATCGATGATCCGGATGCGCTGAAAAAGGCCCAGGCCCGCTATCGGAGAATGGAACCGTAGCCTTTTCCGAATCGGGCTGTATTTGAATTGCATTCTGCGGCCAGTCGGTTTACTATCCGTCGCCATGCGAAATGGCTCCCTATCCCCTGTGGGGCTTCAGGCCCTGGTGTTTGCGCTGGTATCCGCCGCTTTCACTACCATCTACCTGGTTCAGCCGGTACTGCCGGTACTCCAGCAGGAATTCGGCGTCGACGAAAAACAGGCCTCCCTGGCGATTTCAGCGGTGATTTTTGGCATCGCCCTGTCCAACCTGCCCTTTGGTCGACTGGCCGACCGGTGGCCGATCAAGCCCATTATTGCCTGTGGGGGTGCAGTGGTGGTGATCTGCAGTCTGGCCTGCGCCATGGTACAACAGATGTCCCACCTGGTGCTGTTACGTTTTATCCAGGGGTTGTCCATACCGGCATTGACCACCTGCCTGGCCGCATATCTGGCCAAGAACCTTCCCCTGGAACGGCTCAATGTCGTCATGGGATCATACGTGGCCGCCACCGTTGCGGGAGGACTGGGCGGGCGGTTGCTGGGCGGCTGGATCCATCCGCCCCTGCATTGGCGGTATGCTTTCTTTACTGTCGCCGTTTTGGTGGCCATGGCCACCCTGGCTGCGGTTGTCTTCCTGCCCGGGGAAAAGCGTGGAGAAATTGCAGCGCGGACCGATGACGGATTTCTCGCATTGTTGTGGCGTGCGGACCTGCTGCGCATCTATTCGGTGGCGTTTTTCTCGTTCTGGGTTTTTTCGGCGTTGTTTAATTATCTTCCTTTCTATCTGGCCGGACCGGCATTCAATGCCTCCACCGAGCGTATTACGGTGACCTATATGGCCTATGTGCTTGGCATCATCGTTGGTCCGCTGTCGGGCAAGCTCAGCAACAGGGCAGGGAACGGGGTGACCATGGTTTTGGGCGCCGTGATTTTCGCAATGGCCTTGGCCATGACCCATATTCCCAGCATATGGGCCGTCGTCGCCGGCCTTTGCTGCGTGTGCATCGGATTTTTTTCTATTCATTCGGCAGCCGCGGGCAGCCTGAATCAGAAACTGCAGACCAGCCGGGGGCGGGCCAATTCCCTGTATGTGCTTTTTTACTACCTGGGCGGGTTTACCGGTATCACGCTGGGCGGCTTCGGCTACCAGCGATTCGGCTGGATCGGCGTGACCGGCGCCGGCACGGTCCTGCTGGCAATAATCGCTGCTGCCGGACTGGTGGAGATGCGGGCGGCCGGGACTAGAGGCCGTAGCGCCTGATCTTGCGCCACAGGGTGGAGCGGTTCATGCCCAGTTCCTGTGCGGTCCTGCCGCGATGGCCGTCATTGGATTGCAGGCATTGCAAGATGCGCCGGGCCTCTTTCGGGAGCTCTTTTCCGGGGCCGATCGGCTGCAGCTGTCCCCCGGGCCGTTTCTGCCGGACATACTCCGGCAGGTGATCAGTTCCAATGGGGCCTTTTTGGCAGATAATCAAAGCATGCTCGAGAATGTTTTCCAGTTCGCGGATATTGCCCGGGTAACTGTAGTTAAGCAGAACCTGCATGGCCGGCTGCGATATGACCGGCAGCGGCAATCCCCGGGCGGCGGACAGTTTCCGTAAAAAGTGTCGAATCATCAGGGGCAGGTCGCCGCGGCGTTCCCGCAGCGGCGGCAGTTCGATGCGCACCACATTGAGCCGGTAAAACAGATCTTCCCGGAACTGGCGGCCCCGGATGAGTTGTTCCAGTCCGCGGTTGGTGGCTGAGAGAATGCGCACATCCACCCTTTTGATCTTTCGGCTTCCCAGCGGATAGAACTCCTTGTCTTCAAGGACGCGAAGCAGTTTGGCCTGCACAGACAAGGGAAGATCGCCGATTTCGTCCAGGAACAGGGTCCCGCCGTCAGCCTCTTCGAAGCGGCCCGGCTTATCGCGTTCGGCGCCGGTAAAGGCCCCCTTGGCATAGCCGAAAATTTCGGACTCGATGAGGGTTTCGGGAATGGCGGCGCAGTTGATTTTGACCATGGGTTTGTCCCGCCGATGGCTGGCGGAGTGGATGACCTTGGCGAGCAGATCTTTCCCGGTTCCGGTGGCGCCTTCGATCAATACGTTGGCATCGCTGCGGGCAACCACCGGTATCATGTCGAAGACTTTCTGGATAGCCGGGCTTTTTCCGATCATGTCCGAGCAGGTATAGCGGTCGCGGATGACCTGGTCCAGCTGATGGACCAGGGTCAGGTCATGGAACGTGGCCAGGCCGCCCACAATGATATCCTTGTCGTTGCGCAGGGCCGCATAATTGGCACGGATGGGTACGGCAACGCCATCCTTGTCGATCATCCGGCCTTTGTGGCTTTCGTGGGCGGCTCCCTGGTCGATGGCATCCTTGAGCAGGCATACGTCTTTAACCTTTTCGCCTTCGAATACAATATGGCACGGCTGGCCCAGTACATGGCGCCGGTTATAGCCCGAAATTTTTTCGGCCGCCGTATTGAAAAATGTGATCAAACCGCCGCGGTTCACTGTAAAGATGCCGATGTCAATGCTGTCGAGGATATTTTTCAGACTTTGCTCCTGGTAGTGCAGCCGGTCAACGAGATCCTGAATGGGGGCATGGTCCTGGAGGATGGTGAAGCATCCGATGGCGATGCCCCTGTCATTGTAGATCGGCGTGGCCATGCGTGTGATCAAATGAGCCACGTCGGCTTCGTCGGTCACCAGGACATCGGGTTCATTGTCCGTCGCCGCGGTCTGGTCGCGGATCATGCAGTTGGCCAGACAGGGCACCCCGGTGAATATTTCCCGGCAGTCCCGTCCTTTGACCTCATCGCCGTGCAGCCCCATCAAACCCTGGGCGCAATAGTTGATGGCCGTGATCTGGTGTTCCAGGTTGACGGTAAAGGCGCCAATGTTCAATTCGTCCAGGATGGTCAGCCATTGATGGCAGTGAATGGTGGGATCGTCCGCTTTCATCGCTTGTCTCCAGGTTCAGGGGCCGCAGTCAGGCGGATGGAAAACGTCGCCCCCTTGCCAGGCTCACTGTCCACGTGAATGCTGCCCCCGTGGCGCTGGATAATGCCGTAAGTGGTGGACAATCCAAGCCCCACGCCGTAACCTTCACGTTTGGTGGTGAAAAAAGGCTCGAAAACCCTGTCCCGGTCCCGGGGGGCAATGCCGACGCCGGTATCGCTGACACGGATTTCGACGTGTCCGCCGTCGGGGGTCAAACGGGCTGAAAGCGTCAGCCGTCCGCCATGGGGCATGGCGTCGATGGCATTGAATATCAAATTGATGATGCATTGCTGCAGCTGGTTCATGTCGCCCATGACGGTCATGGTCATGCTGCTGATGTCCATGTTGAGTTGAATGCGGGACAGCTCCAGCCGGTGTCGCGAGAGCATTATGCAGCGCTGCATCAATTCATTGACCTCTACCGGGGATTTTTCGTCTGCCGATTTTCTTGAAAAGGTCAGCAGGTTGGAGACGATCTGGGAGCACCGGTCCGTTTCGCGGGTGGCGGTTTCCAGGTAGCGGGAGAATTTTTCCAGCGCAGCCTCATCCGGCCGGCCGCGCTCCAGGACTTTGGCCATCAGACGCATGTAGTTTAAGATTCCGGAAAGCGGGTTGTTGATTTCATGGGCCACGCTGGCCGCCAGGCGTCCGAGGGACATCATTTTGTCCTGGTGCAGGATTCGCGCCTGGTCGGCCATTTCCTGCTCCAGGCGTCTGAGCTGGCGCAGATCCCTGAAAAAACAGACCAGCCCCTCGACCCTGTTTTTTTCCTCTATCCGGGTGGCCGACACTTGAACGGGGACCGTTGCTCCCGCTTTGGTGCGAATGTGGGTTTCGTACAAAAAGAGACGGCCCGGGCCGCCGTGGCCGGTTTCCTCGAGGGCTTTGTAAAATGATGTGGTGTCTTCGGGCGTCAACAAGTCCGAGAACGTCATGGTGCCGATGGCGTCGCTTCTGGCATATCCGCTGATTCTTTCCATGCTGCGATTGAAGGTCGCCACCTGTGCTTCGGCATTGCATCCCAGAATACCATCCATGGAGCTTTCAATGAGTTTTTGCTGGTATTCATAGGTCTCCATCAGTTCCCGTGTCGTCGCGTTCCAGCCCTGTTCAAGAAAATGGGTGTAATCTTTAAGCTTTTTTCTGTCCTGGTAGCGTTGGCGCGCACGGTCCAGGGCCACCATGAGCGCGTTGTCATTAATGGGTTTGGTGATAAAGTCCGAGGCGTCGAGTTGAAGGGCTTCCACGGCAATCGACATTTCGGCGAATGCCGTTGCCACGATCACTTCCATATCGGGATGGTCGATTTTGACCTGTTTCAGCACGGCCAGGCCATCCATACGCGGCATGCGGATGTCGGTGATGACAATGTGCGGAGAAAAGCGGCCGCATGCTTCCAGCCCCGACACCCCGTCGGGCGCTGTCTCGACCGTGTAGCCGGTATCGCTGAGCACCATCGAAATGACGTCGCGAATATCTTCTTCATCGTCGATCAGCAGGATTCGCCAATTCTGGTGGTTCAACATAGTGAGATCCCGAGGGGGTGACATTTCACATGGGCCAATGGTGAACTGATTGTATGCCATTGAAACAGAGGCGTCAATAAGCTGTGGGCGTACACAATAATTAGGGCGGCATAGACGTTGTTCGCCGTCAGAGACGGGTGTGATATGGCATCAAGTGGTCGGGGATCGGTTCCCCAATCGTTCTGACCGGCTGTGGCAAAGCGGGCCGCCAGGATAGCGGCTCCTTTGCCGATCCGCGGTCGGGTGTTCAGAAAGGGTACTTCAGTGTTGCACCTGTAAAGGATTGATGCGCTTTGTATTCCGCCTGTGCCGGCTGAATCGGAATGCCGGCATGCTATTGGCAGCAGGACGGCGGCTTGCCCCCAGTGGCTTTGTTGAGCCTGTTGAGATATTTTTGCCAGAACCCCATACGCCTGGGTTCCGCCGCTTTGAAAAAATTTTTCGGCTTGAGCATAAATTCCGATTTGCAGGAGTCAGAGCAAAAATAGACTGTTTCTCCTTCCCATCGGGTTGCGGGGGTGTCTTTTTGTGCCGAAACGGTCATTTGGCAAACCGGGTCGATAAAGTTCTGCTGTGTTTTCATGGGCCAGCCCTCCAGAAACCCAAGATAAGGTAGATTCAGGCAAATGCAAGGAGCGGTCGCCGTGGCCGTCGCAGTCGACAACTGAGCCAATGGGATGACCCCGACTTTCATGGCACCAGCCGCCATTTATAAAATATGATAATACATTTCAATCTGTTATAATTCAACAAAGTAAACCACGGCCTATGGCCGTGAGACTCGAAAAGGCTATGCCGATCCGTGGATAACAAATAAAACGTCCTCACGAGGAAGGCCCCTGCCAGGGCACAGATCCAAGGAGGACGCTTTGAAGGATTGGCAAAGTATGGCTCATGTCAGATGGGAATGCAAGTATTACGTGGTATTTATCCCCAAGTACCGCAAAAAGGTATTGAATGGAAAATTACGGAAACGAGTCGGTGAGAAATTCCAGCAATATGCAGGCATAGGGGCATCGAGCTACTGGAGGGCCACGCCATGCCAGATCATGTCCACATGTGTTTGAGTATTCCGCCAAAGTTCAGTGTTTCCATGACAATCGGCTACATCAAAGGAAAAAGTGCGATTTGGGTTCATCGTGAATTTATGGGACGAAAGAAGCAATTTGCCGGGCTTCATTTTTTGGCCCCAGGCTATTGTGTGAGTACGATTGGACTCGACGAGCACCAGATTCGGCAATACGTAAAGAACCAGGAGAAAATAGAGCAGAGTAAGTTAGCTCAACTGAACTTACCAGATTTTCAATAACCCTGGCCCCTTTAAGGGGCCTTCTTCATACCTCGCCCTATGGGCGTGTGAACTGATTGACCCACAAACTCTGACGCTAATCAAGGCACAAATTGTAGAAATGCTCTCCGAGCAAAACAGCTTTGCTAAAAAGGGGTTTTTGGTCCAAAACCGCGAAAATTCTTACGACCACCTCTAAACCATTGCTACGCGTGCATTTGCGAGGCAAAATTGATTTTGGAATTAAGCCCTATACAGTTTGTAACATTCTGAATATACGCAATATGTAAAATTTGAAAAACTCATTTTTTGACCAAAATTGCAAAATCTTCGTAAACGCATGCTGCATAAGGCTTTATGAAGATGATAACATCCAGAGTTTTTTGCACTTTTGATTTTAACAGCCCAACAATATGCCCGAAGCCGGGATTACTCAAAGTTGGCGACTGGTAGTGCGAATGTCGGGGTGACCCGCATTGGGCAGTTTTTTATTTTTTTCGGATGTAGATTGTTTTGGTGACTTTGGCGATGATATTGCCGTTGCCGTCCGTCACGTCGATGGCGAAATCTTCAAAGTGCTTCTGGCCGTCGGCGGCCCGGGCCTGAATCTGTTCTATGCGATGCGCATCCAGGGTGAAAATTGCACTGACCCTTTCTTGTACGGGTTTGATGAATTCCACGCTTGCCGATTTGTCCCATACCACGTAGCGCTTGCCAAGGTTTCGAATCAGCATGAGCATATAAAAAGGATCGGTCATGGCATACAGGCTGCCGCCGAAATGGGTTCCCATATAATTCCGGTTGAACCAGTAACGTCGCAGCGTGACGTGCACTGATCGCCAGTCACGGGAGATGTGCTGCACCGATATTCCGGCCCCCAGAAAAGGGGGCCACAGGTTCATCAGGCGACGGAAAAGGACCGGTTTGTTCAAAGGGGTCATATGCATCGTCCGTGCAGTGTCGGTGTTTTTTCAGGACCGGTCAATGGTCTTGGCATAGGCGGAATCTATCTGGTCCCCATAGCGCTCCACCACTTTTCGCCGCTTGAGTTTCATCGTCTGGGTCAGCATGCCGTTGTCCACGCTGAAAGGCTCATCCACCAGGACGATTTTTTTAGGGATTTCGTATCCGCCGAATTTATTTTTTAAATGGCGGGTAATGGAATCCTTGATCATGGCTTCAACCTGGGGCAGGGCGATCAACTGATCCGGTGTGGCGGCTTCAATGCCCTGTTTTTGGGCCCAGACGGATAATTTCAGAAAGTCCGGTACCACCAGGCAGACATTGTGGCTGCGGCCCTCGCCGTAGATCAGGACATTTTCCACCCACGGAGACAGCTGTATTTCTTCTTCGAGGGTCGCCGGGAATACATATTTGCCGTTTTCCAGCTTGTATTGCTCCTTGATTCGCCCGGTAATCCAGAGAAAGCCGTCTTCGTCCAGGCGTCCCAGATCGCCGGTCCGGAATCCGCCGTCCTCGGTCATCACGTTCCGGGTGGCCTCGGGTTTGTTGTGATAGCCCTGCATGACATTGGGCCCGTAAACGATCACTTCTCCTTCGCCGTTTTGTCCGTCAGACATCGAGGTGTCGATGACCACACGCACTTTGTCGATGGGGCGGCCGACACTGCCCGGCTTGTTGGCTTCACGATTGTTCATGGTCACCGCCGGGCTTGTCTCAGTCAACCCGTAGGCGTCGAACACCGGCAGGCCGATATCGGTGAAGAACTGGGCCACCTCGGTATTCATCATGGCGCTGGCGGTCAGCGCCGCGTTGAGACGGCCGCCGAAACGCTGGCGAATCTTGGCAAAGACGATGCGGTCGGCCAGCTTGTATTTGAGCTTGGACATCAATGCGCTTTTGCCCTGGCGGGCCGATTCCCGCAAGCGGGCCGCACTTTCAAGTCCCAGGGCGAAGAGCTTGAGCGCCAGGCCCCCGGTCTCGTTCATCTTGGCCCAGAGCCCGTCATAGATTTTGTTGAAGACACGGGGAACGGCGATGAGGAACGTCGGGGCCACATTGGCCATGTCTTCGCCGATGGTGGTGACGTCGCGCACAAAACCGATGGAGCCGCCCAAGTGGATGAAGTTGTGGAGTTCAGCCGTCTGGCCGTAGGAATGCGCCCAGGGCAGGATGGAAAGGCTGCGGCTTTCCTGGTTCAGTTCGGGGAACATGCCGCCGCCGGCAATGACATTGCTGGTGAGATTACCGTGAGAGAGCAGCACCCCTTTAGGCTCACCGGTGGTGCCTGAGGTGTAGATCAGAACCGCGACGTCCGAGGGCTTGGGGTGGACCGCGGCCACGGGGGCCGTTTGCCCGTTTTTTTCCACATCCGCCATATTGGTGACTGTGTCGCCGTCAATCAGGAATATGTGCTTCAGATCCGGGGTTTCATCGCGGAATTGCTGGACGGCCAGAAAAACAGTCTCATTGGCAACGAAGAGGACTTTGATGCCGCCGTTCTGGATGATGTACTTCCAGATTTTGGTCAGCTCTTTTTCATACATGGGAATAAAGCGGCCGCCCAGGCCGAAGGTCGCAAAAGCGGCGATGGCCCATTCGCTGCGGTTGTTGGCAATGATACCCACCGCGTCGCCGGCGTCGACCCCCAACTGGGACAGCCCGGCGCGAAGATTGTCGACGCGCCGGCCCACCTCGGCATAGGTTACCCAGGAGTAGACCCCATCCTGGTCCGCAGTGCCGAACAGCGGACGATCCGAATGGCGTGCAAGGCTCTCTTCAAACAATTCAACGAGATTATCCGGTTTGTCTAAGGTATACATTTTGGGGTGCCTCCATCGGGGTCGCGATCCTGTCGCTGCTCGTGGCGCCTGTCAGGGGTTCATTTCGTAGGTGCCGGCCAGAACCAGAACTTGATGCTGCCATATCTTTTGAAACCGTGCTTCGTTTGTCGCCGGTTTTCGAATCATTTGCAAGCAATGATTCATCTGTTTGGCACTGCTGGCAGGGTGTTCATACAGGGCAAGCGCGAATTTTGAAAAGTCGCGAACCATGAAGTCGAAGATCTGATCCAGCAAGTCTTGATCCCATTTATCCATCAGGCTTTTTTCGATGAGCAGCTGCCCGTAGGCCACGAGGGTAAAGAGTTCACCGAGGCTGAGCAGAAAATCCATGCTCCCGGCCTGCTCCTTATCCGGGGGGGCGCTCATCAGCAAACGGGTCAGTTCGCCAATCTGTTCCTTGAATATCGTGATATTGAGCAAATCCACGGCATTGTAGGCCAGGTGGTAGTCATGGAAACGGATCTTTCCGAGGCCGCGGGTGGCACCCTGGTTGAACAGGAAGCTGTCGTGGGTCGGCTGATCGCAAACCGGGATATCGGGGAAGGTGTCGGGGCTGAAAAAGTAGTTGGCCATGAACTTGACAATCAGCGCCATATTGACATGCACGGTTCCCTCCAGCTTGGGCAAAGCGCGGATATCCGAGGCGGCATTTTCAAAATAGACATCTTTTTCGAATCCCCTGGCGGCGATCACATCCCACAGCAGGTTGATCACTTCTTCGCCCTGGGTGGTCACTTTCATTTTGACGATGGGGTTGTAAAGCAAATAGCGCCGGTCGTTTTCTGATGCCGAACGCATGTAATCCGATGCGCGCCGGGCAAACATGCGCATGGCCGCCAGGCGGCAATAGGCATCGACAAAGAGCCGCTGGATATGGGGAAAATCGGTCACGAAGCGCCCATAGAGGTTGCGGTTGGACGCATGGTTGATGGCCTCGTAGAACGCGTGGGTGCAGATGCCGATGGAGGCCCACCCCAGATTGTATTTGCCCACATTGATCGTGTTCAGGGCAGCATCCCAGGCGTCGCTGCCCGTGGACAGGATATCCGCTTCACCAATCGGATAGCTGTGCAGGGCATATTCCGCCACATAGCTTTGCCAGTCGACAACGTTTTGGACCAGCTCATAGTTCTCGTGGGTGGGGTCCACTGCGAAAAAGACATATTCGTCCGTTTCGGAGTTCTTGCCGAAAGTCGATACCATGGCGGCTTCATTGGCGTTGCCGATATAGTATTTTCCGCCGTCGGCCACATAGCGGCCGTCGCCAAGGGGCGTCAGTGCCATTTCCGAGTTGTACAAGTCGGCGCCATGGGCCTTTTCCGACAGGCCGAAAGCGAAAATGGCACCGTCGGCGATGGCCTCTGCGGCACGTTTTCTGGCCGTTTGGTTAGTGCTCATCCAGATGGGGCCCAATCCCAGGATACTGACCTGCCAGGTATACCAGTAGGCCAGGCCGTAAAATCCAAGGATTTCGTTGAAGTCACAATTGCGGTAGGTATCCCAGCGTACATCCGGTTTGCCCGGTGCCTGCTCGGGCGGCGTGAGCAGGTTGGCGAATAGGTGGTTTTCTTTAACAAAGGTCAAAAAATCAGCATACCAGACACGTTCGAAATAGTCTTTTTTGATGCGCTGCTTTCCCTTGGTCTCAAAGAAGTCGATGGTTTTTTTCATCATCGAACGGCTGGCTTTATCCAGGTGCTCGAAGCGTTCCGATTTGGGGTTGAAAAGCATGGCTTTCTCCGTTGAGGTGTTAGGCGCTTAAATGTTAGTATGCGAACTAATTGGGGTTGAACCGAAGCGTTCGCCGCAACTTTCGGCGTTGCAACCGTTTGATCTGTCTGCCGGCCGGAAACATCCGTATCCGGCCGGATTTACGAGTATCTAAAAATTTTTGATCAGGTAAGGTCTCTCAGCAGGCGCTTGAACAACACTTGTTCTTCCTGGCTGAAACCGGACAACATCTCCTCGTTGGCTTTGACACGCAGGTCGATCAGTTTTTTCTTGTTTTTATCCGCCTTTTGCGTTGTAAAAATGCGAAATACGCGGCCATCCTCAGGATCGCGTTCTTTGCGAATCCACTGCGAATCAAGCATCCGTTCCAGGACCCCGGACAAGGTGGCCTTGTCCATAACGAGAAGTTTGCCCAGTTCCGCGGCGGTGACACCCTCTTTATACCATAAGCCCTCAAGAACCAAATGCTGGAGATTGGTTAAATTGAAGGGGCGCAACTTGGCCTTGAACTGGCCGTGGGCTTTCTGGTAGGCCTTGGCCAACAGGAAAATGGTGCAGTCCGGTATGTTTTTGGGTATTCGGGGCATGGCTATAACCTTCGTATGCGAACAATGTAGGGGGATCGCCCCCTTTTGTCAATAGGTGAATTCAGCGTTCGGTTTTCCGCTTGATCGAAGGGTCGCGCCGGCGCTATCCAGACTTTACGGGATTAATTTCGCCGCCGTGAACATTTTAACCAGATCGAGCCGGTTGGTGGCATCCGTGAATATTTCACTTAACGCCATGTCCGCGCCTTTTCTTCCCACGATCCGGACGCGTTCGGCATTTCCTCGCACCTGTTCCCTGGACAGCACCCGCGAATTTTTGGCCAATTCGGCGTCGTAGCTCAATCCAACCATCCATTTGCGGTTTTGCAGATCGATTTTCATATCGGTCAGGTTGATCGTCAAAACCACAATATCGCTTTGGGATCTGAGCGAAACCGTCGCTCCCATCTGGGTCAGGCGTTTTTTAAAGGATTCCCGAAACATGTTCGTTACGTCATGTTCCCCGGCCAGCACGCGTTCGCTGTCGGGCATCACCCAGGCCAGGCTGTAGCGGTCGGCGAATGCGCTGAACTGATCGGCTGCCGCCGGTGTCAAAACGGATTTGTCTGCACGCTGGTCCACAACCAGCACGCGGACGGTTTGACCGCTGAGCAGGCGGGTTGCCGGGGGCACAGTGTAATCCACCATCAAATAGGTGCGCCCCGGGCAGGAAACACAGAAAATGAACGAGAGCATCAGGACTGTGCCAAGAATCGTTTTGCGCGTTGCGATCATCATACCGGACCTCCTGTTGAGATAAAAGGGTTGACCCGCACACCAAAGCAAAGGCGAAACGGATGATTTGACGTTTCGGCAGCAAGGTCATCGGACAAAATGCGAATCCATCTTTATCGGGTATGCGATTCCTAACACACCTCTGTGGCCACGGCAACATGCCGGCTCGCATCTCCCCCATTGCGTCTGCCCGCCTGCCGGTATATGGTTGTGCCCAACGCCGTATTTCGGGAATCAGGGTTGATGAATCAGCTGAAAGACAAATGGATCGTCCTGGGCGCCTTGTCCGGTTCAATGCTCCTGGGCGGCGGCGGTTTGATCGCCATTAGCGTGTTCATTCTTCTGGGCGCACCGGGATGGATCGACTTCGGCTGGTCGCTGCCGGCCGAAGCCATCTGGAACTTGATGCTGAGCATGCTGTTTTTCGTTCAGCACAGCGTCATGATCCGCACCGGTGTTCGTCAATATCTGGCCCGGCGCTTATCGGCGGAATACCTTGGCGCGCTCTACAGCGTTGCTTCCGGCGTGATTCTGATGCTCCTTGTGCTGCTCTGGCAGCCCGGTGGCCATGTGCTCCTTTCCCTGGCCGGACCCGGCCGGTGGATAGCCAGGCTGTGCGCCATGGCGGCGCTGGCCGGTTTTTTGTGGACCGCCAAAAGCCTTCAGGCGTTCGACCCGCTGGGTACCGCCCCCATCATGGCCCGCCTGGGAAAAGCCCCGCCAGGCCCGATGCCGATAACGATGCGGGGTCCGTATCGCTGGGTTCGGCATCCTTTTTACTTTTTTACCATCGTCATGATCTGGTCCTATCCGGTCCTGACCGCTGACCGGCTGATGTTCAATGTGACCTGGACCGCCTGGATTTGGGTGGGGGCCGTACTGGAAGAGCGTGACCTCGTTGCCGAATATGGACGGGCCTACGAAGAATACCGGCAGAACGTACCGTGCCTGTTCCCCTGCAAACGGAGGAGGTAACCCATGCATGCCAGCAAACGTATCGCACTGGTGGCCCATGACGAGCGCAAACACGATCTGCTCGACTGGGTCCTGTTCAACGTCGAAAAATTGAAACAGCACCGCTTGTGCGCCACCGGAACCACCGGCGGACTGATTGCCGCCAACAGCGATCTGCAGGTGGCCCGGCTCAAGAGCGGCCCCCTGGGCGGCGATCAGCAACTGGGGGCCAAGATTGCAGACAATGAGCTGGACATCCTGATCTTTTTCTGGGACCCCATGACCGCCCAGCCCCATGATGTGGATGTCAAAGCCCTGCTGCGCATGTCCGTCCTGTATAATGTGGCCGTCGCCTGCAACCGCGCCAGTGCCGACTTTATTATTTCCAGCGCCCTGTTTGACAGCCCCTATAATCCGATCATCAAGGATTACGGGGCGTTGATCGTTTAACCGGCTTTAGACTGGCAAAACCTATCAAAGGAAAGAGAGTTCATGCCATGAGTATATGGTTGACAAAGCCTGATCTGGATATGATCAATCAATTTGGACAAAATACCCTGGCCTCCCACCTGGGTATAAAATTTGTTGAAATCGGAGAAGATTTCCTGAAAGCCTCCATGCCGGTTGATCATCGCACACACCAACCTATGGGGATACTGCACGGAGGCGCTTCGGTCGCTTTATCGGAAACCCTGGCAAGCACTGGCGCCTATCTTTGCCTTGATACGCGTTCTCACTATTGTGTGGGACTTGAAATCAATGCAAACCATATCCGCTCTGTTCGCACCGGCGAGATAACCGGATTAGGCAAACCGGTTCATCTGGGAAAAACCACCCAGGTCTGGGAAGTTCGCATGTGTGATGAAAAAGAGCGCCTGACCTGTATTTCAAGGGTGACAATGGCGGTCCTCAACCGCGATCGATAGATTTAGAAAAGATATAGAGATATCAGCCCAAGCGGGTGCTCAACGCGGGAAAAAAAGGCTGCAGTCTCTTTCGCCCCTGCCTGTGTTCGGTCCAATATGCACCCTGGAAAATTCCATTTTTTCGTAACCGGTCACAATCCGGTCACCAAAAATCGAAAAACCCAAAGTAAAATCCGGGTCCAGAGGGCCCTGCTTTGGCCTGCCCCTGAAAGGGGCGCGCAACCTGCCGCCTGTTATGACTCAAGTGTCGAGTTGTGAGTTGCCCGTTCCCGGTTGCGGTTCACGCTGCGCGCGGGCCTGATCGTATAAATGGCAGAATTCCTCCAATTAACATATTGTCAAATATGCTGACAGTCGCTGCGAATACGTTGGTTGCTCCGGACAGCGTTTTTGCAATGAATTGACTATAATTTTTGTGAGTTACTTTATGTTATCGCCCTTCACTCCTCTGGCATAGAGATTGCGGCAGCAAAGTAGGCGTTCGATAGCCGCTGCAAAGCATTTCCATCTGCATTCAGAAGGCTAAAATAACCAAGTTGGCTTGCCATTTCCGCCTAACTTGGATGCCGGCAGCCGAAGCGCCCTGTTGAATGGAACGATAATCAACACAAAGACAGCGCCATTTGTCATACCAGGGGATTTTGAATGCAGCCCAAGCCACCCGACACAGCCCGGCAGACTTATGACACGTTCCATATGGGCCGGTCATGCATGGACCTGTACAGCAACGACGTAGGGGTTGAATTTCCACAGATCAAGAGCTTTGCCGCCTACGTCGGCGGATCGCCCACGAATATGAGTGTCGGATGCCGCCGGCTGGGACTGAACTCGGCGCTGCTGACCGCTTTCGGAGAAGATCCGGTCGGGGACTTTGTCATATATTTTTTAACTGCCGAAGGCGTGGACATTCGCTTCAGTCCCCGTAAAAAGGACCGGCACACCAGCCTGGTCGTACTAGGCATCGAACCGCCGGACAAGTTCCCATTGGTGTTCTACAGGGATCACTGCGCAGATATTGCACTTGAAATCAGCGATGTGCTGGCGGCGCCCATCGCCGACAGCTGCGTGTTTCAATTTGCCGGCACCAACCTGAGCCGGGAGCCAAGCCGCAGCGCCACACTGGTCGCGGCAGAAATTGCCCGCAAGGCAGGCACCGATGTGGTTCTGGATCTCGATTTCAGGCCGGATCAATGGCACGACCCACGGGCCTATGGCGTTACGATCCGATCCATAATTCCGTTCGTGGATATCGTCCTGGGCACCGAGGACGAAATAAACGCAGCCATGCTGACCGACCCGAATGCCGTCCGATTGACCCACTCCCAGGTATCCGATGCCAGGGTGGTTGGGGATACCGCTTTGCATACCCGCGCCCTTTTAGACCGCGGCCCCCGCCTGGTGTTGGAAAAGCGCGGCACGCAAGGTGCCCGAATCCATTGCCAGGATAAACCGTTCGAAGATGTGCCGGGTTTTTCGGTTCGGGTTCAAAATATTCTGGGTGCCGGTGACGCATTCGGCGCGGGATTCCTGTATGGCTACGTCAAGGGTTGGGATCTGCACAAGGCCGTGCGGTTGGGAAACGCCTGCGGGGCGATGGTGGTGGCCCGGCATGGATGCTCGATCTCCATGCCCGGTTTATCCGAGGTGCTCGATTTCGCAGACCGACAGGGCGGGCTTTGATACCGTGTTGCCAGGGGGGTTCCGGGATCGTCTTTTTAAATCGCCTTATCAGGCGGAGAATGGTTGAGATAAAATGCAAAAGGGTTTGTTAACGCTTTTCGATTTGTCCGGAAAGGTGGCCGCGGTTACAGGTGCGGGCGGTGCACTGTGCGGGGCAATGGCCGAGGCCCTGGGTGCGGCAGGCGTGAAAGTGGCCGTTATCGATATCGACGCCGAAAAAGCCGAAGCCCGGGCCCGGTCGATCACCGACTCCGGTGGAACCGCCAGCGCGTTTCGATGCGATGTGGTCGATGGCACCATGCTGAGAGACTGCGCCAAAGCGGTCAGCGACTTATGGGGTCCACCCGATGTGTTGATCAACGGCGCCGGCGGCAACGATCCCCGTGGCAGTACGTCGGAATCGTTTCACAGCCCCGCCGGATCGCTGGAACCGACCCCCGGCTCTTTTTTCGACCTGGATGCAACCGGCTTCCGCCGGGTGTTCGATCTCAATTTCATGGGAACCTTTTTGACCACGCAGGCCTTTTCCGCAGGAATGGTTGCCAAAGGAAAGGGATCGATCGTCAACATTGCATCCATGAGCGGGTTTACACCGCTGACCAAAGTGGCCGCCTATTCCGCAGCCAAGGCGGCGGTAAGCAACTTCACGCGATGGCTGGCCGTCCATTTTGCACACACGGGTGTTCGTGTAAACGCTCTGGCGCCAGGCTTTTTCATGACCGAACAGCTCAAGTTCCTGCATATCGACCCGAACACCGGCGAACTGTTGCCGCGCGGCCGGGAAGTAATCGCCCACACCCCCATGGGCCGTTACGGCCGTCCGGATGATCTCATCGGGCCGCTTGTCTGGCTGTTGTCGGAAGCGTCCAGCTTTGTGACCGGCGCGGTGGTCCCGATCGACGGCGGATTTTCTTCCTATTCGATTTGAGCGGCGGCATCGGGATATCGGGAAAACAGAAGAGAGGCGGATAACGTGGCCAGTGTAATCCTGAAAAACGTCGTTAAGCGGTTCAAATCCGTCACGGCTGTCGACGACCTGTGCATCGAGATACAGGATAAAGAATTCGCTGTCCTGGTGGGGCCTTCCGGGTGCGGCAAAACCACGGCGCTGCGGATGATCGCCGGTCTCGAGGAGGTGACATCCGGAGAGATCATCATCGGTGACCGCCTGGTAAACGACGTCCCGCCCAAAGACCGGGACATTGCCATGGTTTTCCAGAATTACGCCCTCTACCCGCACATGAACGTCCGCGACAACCTGGGGTTCGGGTTGAAAATGCGCCAGTTCCCTAAACCGGAAATCGACCAGCGCGTAAAGGAAGCGGCCGATATTTTAGGCATTCATGAACTCCTGGACCGCAAACCCAAACAACTCTCGGGAGGGCAGCGGCAGCGGGTGGCCGTGGGCAGGGCCATTGTGCGCAAGCCCAAGGTGTTCCTGTTCGACGAACCCCTTTCCAACCTGGACGCCAAACTGCGGGTGGCCATGCGGGCCGAGATCAGCAAGCTCCACCGGCGCCTGGAGGCCACCATTATTTATGTCACCCACGATCAGGTGGAGGCCATGACCATGGCCAGCCGTATTTTTATTATGCAAAACGGCGCATTGCAGCAATCCGGGGTTCCCCTGGACGTTTACAAACAGCCGGCCAACCGCTTCGTTGCCGGCTTTATCGGCTCGCCGGCCATGAATTTCCTTCCGGCCAGGCTGGTCGAGGAACAGGGTGCCTGTTTCGCCGGTAACGATCATTTTAAAGTCAAATTGCCCGATGAATTCTGCCCCGACGTAAAGGCGTATGCCGGGCGGCCGGTTATTTTCGGCGTGCGCCCCGAAGATATGGCCGAGCAGCGCCAGGCAGCATCCGAATCCCGGGCCAACACGATGTCGACGCGGGTCGAGGTCGTGGAAACACTCGGCCCCGAAACCTTTGTCCACCTGACCTGTGGATCCCACCCGATGGTGGCCCGCGTGACGGTGCCGGAACACGCTTTCATCGTCGGGCAAGAGGTGGAGATAGCCATTAACATGTCCAATATCCATCTGTTTGACAAAGACACCTCCCGGACCATTGTGTGACCACGGTCGACGCGGTTGTGGGTTCTATTGGAAGAACCGGCAGGAAGACAAGTCCGGCGGTTGTGTGAGGTTTAATTTACAGGCAACGCCCCGCTGTTGGGTGAGCAAGGAAAGGCAACAGCCAACGATCCAAAATAATCAACAGGAGGAGGAATCGCATGCAAAAAAAAATGACAGTCGTTCTAGTTGGCGTTCTCTTGTGTCTGGGATTGGTCTCACCGGTGATTGCCGGCGATATCGACTGGATGCAGTTCAAGGGCACAGAGATTCGTTTCCTGATGAACAAGCATCCATTTACATCCTTCATCGAGCCCAAGGTGGCTGACTTCGAGCGGATGACCGGTATCAAGGTGACCCTCGAAGTGTTTCCGGAGGACCAGTTTCGCAACAAGCGCATGATCGAGCTTAACGCCGGTGGTACGGTGGACGGCTACATGATCATGCCGGGCCAGGCCAAACTCCACTACTGGAAGGCGGGATGGCTCAAGCCACTGGATGCCTTCATCGCCGATGCGAGCCTGACCGAGGCCGATTGGGATGTCAAAGACTTCTTCGCAGGCCCCATGAAGGGATCATCCATTGAGGGCAAACAGATCGGCATCGTGATCAACGCCGAAGCGTCCCTCCTGTCCTATCGCAGGGACCTGTTCGACCGGTTCAAGGTCAAAGTCCCCGAAACCATGCAGGAACTGGAACAGGCGGTCAAGTTTTTCACCGGCAAAGCGGTTGACGGGATAAAAATGGTCGGTATCACCCTCAGGGGCAAGGGGGCGGCAGCCACGTCGCAGTGGGTTGATTTTCTGTACAGTTTCGGCGGATCCTGGACGACTGCGCAAGGCAAATCGAACCTGGATTCTCCCGAAAGCATCGCGGCCTTCAAGTTTTATGGCGACCTGCTGAGAAACTACGGACCCCAGGGTGGCACCATGCTGCACTGGGCCGAGAGCACCTCCATCTTCATGGAAGGCAAGGCCGCCATGATCTTCGATGCCAACGTATTTAAATCATTGTACGAGAATCCAAAAGAATCCAAGGTTGCCGGCAAGGTCGGCTATACCACCATCCCGGCCGGCCCGGCCGGCAAGCTGCCCCACGTTTCCAACTGGAGCCTGGCGATCAGCGGTACCAGCAAGCCTGACCGCCAGAAAGCGGCCTGGCTGTTCGTCCAGTGGGCCACCAACAAGGAAAACGTCCTGGGGGCCCTCCTGGCCGGCGTACCGGCCGGACGTGCCTCTGCATGGAGTTCAGCGGAATACAAATCCAAAGACGAGCATCCGGACTGGACGGCCGGATCTTTGAAATCCTTCGAGATCGGTCAGCCGCAGTGGAACCCGCCTGTGTTGAACGTTCCCGAAATCCGCGATATCACCGGCCTGGTGATCGTGGATGCCATCGAAGGCAAGGACGTTGTGCAGTCCGCCAAGAAAGCAGCCGCAGTGATGAACAAGAAAATGGAACTATAGCCGCCAAAGGGACCGGGGCCGTCCGCGGCGTGAATCCGGACGGCCCCGTGCCTGGCGGCCAGGAGTGAAAAAAAGCGTTGTGAAGCAATTTCTCGGCACCATCTCCCGGTTCATCGATCGCCGTCAAGCCCTCGTATACCCGGCACCGGCAATAATCGCCCTGTTTCTGATCGTGGTGGTTCCCATCGGGTATAATCTCTATCTGGCCTTTACCAAATGGACCATCGGGCTGGGAGATCCCCGCTTCATCGGGGTCGATAACTTTATCGAGCTGTTCGGTGATGAACGCGTGTTAAACGGGGTGAAGGTGATGGTCTATTTCAGCGGACTGAGCCTTTCCATCGAGCTGATCCTGGGGCTTCTCATCGCGCTGTATTTCCACCGCCAGTTCAAAGGCAGTGAAATCGTTCAAGCCATTTACATTTTCCCGTTTGCGGCCACGCCGGTGGCCGTCGCGTTGATCTGGCGAATCATGCTCAACCCCGAAATCGGGGTCATGAACTACCTGCTCGAAAGTATCGGCCTTCCCGGCAGCCTCTGGGTCAGCAGCGCCCGGACGGTGATTCCGGCACTGGTGCTGGTGGACGTGTGGAAGTGGACCCCCATGATCACCCTGATCGTTCTTGCCGGTCTCAAATCGCTGCCCCACGACCCCTATGAGGCGGCCCGTATCGACGGGGCCAACACGCTGCAGATCTTCTGGTATATCACCCTGCCCCTGATCCGGCCGGTGTTGATCGCAGCACTGATGCTCCGATCGCTGGACAATCTTAAAGAGTTCGATATTATATATACCATCACCCAGGGCGGGCCGGGTATTGCATCCGAAACCTTGTATCTCTATTCTTACAATGTCGGGTTCAGCTTCTTCAAGGCCGGCTATGGGTCGGCCCTGATGGTTGTGGTCTTTTTAATCGTACTGGTGTTCAATGTGGTCATGAACCGCATGCGAATCAATGCGCAGGATATCTGACAACAGGCGGTCCCATACCTGCAGATGAGGATTTTTATGGCAACCGGCAGGCGGATGACAAAACTCTTCAAATCGACGCTGTTCTATACGGGCGCGGTCGCCTTGTGCCTGCCGCCGGTTTTCGTGTTTGTATGGATGATCCTGACCGGGTTGAAGACCGGTGTGCAGAACATCTCCTATCCGCCCCAGTTTATTTTTTCGCCTACACTGGAAAACTACCGGGCGGTTTTCCAGCAATACAACTTTTTCAAATACCTGATGAACAGCCTGGTCGTTGCCGGCCTGGCCACGGGGGTTTCACTCCTGCTGGGCCTGCCGGCGGCCTATTCGATCGCCAAATATCGCCAGGGCCGAATCGGGATCCTCATCCTGGTGGCGCGCATGACGCCCTTTGTGAGCTACCTGCTTCCCTGGTACATCATCTTTCGTTACCTGAATCTCATCGACACCTATACTGCTTTGACCATCACCCATCTGATCATCACCCTGCCCATGGTCATCTGGCTGATGATCTCGTTTTTCGAGAGCGTGCCGGCCGAACTGGAAGATGCGGCCAAGATTGACGGCTGCTCGGGTTTGCAGAGCTTTCTGATCATCGTGCTGCCGCTCGTACGCAACGGGATCGCCACCTCGGCCATCATTTCCTTTATTTTCTCCTGGAATCAGTTTCTGTTTTCGCTGATCCTGTCCGGCCCCAACACCAAAACCGTACCGGTCGCCGTGTATAATTTCATCTCCTATGGCAAGATCGACTGGGCCGGTATCGGTGCGGCGGCCACCCTGATCGTCCTGCCGGTCTCCGTGTTCGCCTTTTTTGTGCGCAAAAGCATTGTTCAGGGGCTGACCATGGGTGCTCTAAAAGACTGAAGCCGGACGGGAAAGGGTGCAACGTGGCGTTCTCCGAAGAAAAAATCAGGACGGTCATCGAAGCCGGGATACCGGCCCGCCGGGTTGAGAACAAACGCATCCTGGTGTTGACGCCTGATGCAACCCGAACCTGTCCCTTGATGACGATGGTCCGTGCCGTTGGCGATACCATCGGCCGGCGGGCCGCCAAGCTGGATTTCCTCGTGGCTGTGGGCACGCATCCGGTTCTCTCCGAAGAACAGGTCCTTGCCCTTTACGGCATAAACGGGCAGTGCCGACGTGAACGCTTCGGGCGGTCGGACTTTTTCTGTCACCGCTGGGACCTGCCCGGTACGCTGGTGCGGATCGGCCGTTTGTCCGAGAAAGAGGTCGTCGACATCTCCGGCGGGCGCTTGAGCGAATCGGTGTCCATCGACATCAATCGAAAGATTTACGACTATGACCGGGTTCTGATCCTGGGGCCGGTGTTTCCCCATGAAGTCGCCGGGTTTTCCGGTGGCGCCAAATACCTGTTTCCCGGCATATCGGGCGGTGAACTGCTGCATTTCTTCCACTGGTTGGGGGCGGTCATCACGACCCGCAAGATCATCGGCCGCAAGGACACGCCGGTCCGGCGGGTGATTCATCGCGCCATGGAGAAGGTCAAGCTGCCCATCGATTGCCTGTCGATGGTGGTCCACCCCGAAAGCGGGCTGCATGGCCTGTTTTGCGGCGATGTAAAGGCGGCCTGGGCCCAGGCGGCGGATGTTTCTTCAACGATTCACATCGTGACCAAAAAGAAACCGTATGGGACGATACTAGGCCGCGCGCCTGAAATGTATGACGAAATCTGGACGGCCGGCAAAGTGATGTACAAGTTGGAGCAGGTGGTGGCCAACGGTGGCCGGTTGATTATCTACGCGCCCCACATTCATCGATTTTCGCAAACCTGGGGGGCCCATATCGATAAAATAGGATACCACGTCCGGGATTATTTTATATCCCGCATGGAGTGCTTCATCGATATCCCCAGGGGGGTTATGGCGCATTCCACCCACGTCCGGGGCACCGGTGAATACAAAAACGGCATCGAAACGCCGGACGTCGAGGTGGTGCTGGCCACATCCATTCCCAAAGAACACTGTGAACGGGTCAATTTAGGCTATATGAATCCGGCCGATATCAACATCGAAGACTATACCGGTAAGGAGGAAGAAGGCATTTTGTATGTCGAAAATGCCGGTGAAATCCTTTACCGTCTGGAAGACAATGCATAGCGGCGCGATGGTCGTCATCCTCATGGGAGCCATGGGGTGCGGCAAGACCACCGTCGGCCGGTTGCTCGCACAGCAGCTCCGCTGGCCCTTTTTTGACGGCGACGATTTTCACCCTGAAGAGAATGTGGAGAAGATGCGGGCGGGGATTGCCCTGAGCGACGAAGACCGCCAACTATGGCTGAAGAATTTGCGCGATCACATACAAGGGTGCCTGCGAAAAGGCAAGAACGCCATTTTGGCTTGCTCCGCCCTCAAGCAATCTTATCGCGATATGCTGGGTGTCGATCAGTCCTCCGTGAGGACGGTGTACTTAAAGGGCTCATTCCAATTGCTGCGCCAAAGGATTGACCGGCGGCATCACCCTTATATGAATAAAGACCTGCTGAAGAGTCAACTGGACATTCTCGAAGAACCCGAGTATGGCCTGAAGGTGGATATTCAGGACGCTCCGGAAGCCATCGTCAAAACCATTATTGATGCCCTCGCAAAAGATGGAGACGGATCATGCCGCAACAACAAATCGGACTGATCGGCCTGGCAGTCATGGGCCGCAACCTGGTCCTCAACATGGAACGAAACGGCTTTTCAGCCGCCGTCTATAATCGGACGGAATCGACGACCACCGCGTTCATCGAGGGCGCCGCCGCCGGCAGGAACATCACCGCGGCAACCACGCTGAAAGACCTGGTCGATATGCTGGAAAGCCCCCATGTCATTGTCCTCATGGTCAAGGCCGGGGCGCCGGTCGATGACGTAATCGCCCAGCTCAGTCCCTGCCTGCAGCCCGGTGACGTCGTAATCGATGGGGGCAACGCCCATTTCGAGGACACCGAGCGCCGCTCGCAGGCCATGCAGGCAAAGGGCATCCGCTTTATGGGTGTGGGTATCTCGGGGGGTGAGGAAGGGGCCCTGATGGGCCCCAGCATCATGCCGGGCGGGCCGAAAGAGGTCTACGGCCTGATCGAACCGATGCTTAGCGCCATTGCGGCGAAGGTGAACGGGGAGCCGTGCGTTGGCTATATGGGGCCCAGAGGGGCCGGGCACTTTGTCAAGATGGTGCACAATGCCATCGAATATGGCGACATGCAGCTGATCGCGGAAGCCTACGATATCCTTCATCGCGGGTTAGGCCATTCCGCAGACCGGCTCCAAGGCATATTCAGTCAATGGAACAAGGGGCCGCTGTCTTCTTACCTGATCGAGATAACGTCGAAAATAGTAAATTATACCGACGGGGAGACCCAAACCCCCCTGGTTGACAGGATTGCAGATCAGGCCGAGCAAAAGGGCACCGGGAAATGGGCCAGCCATGCCGCGTTGGACCTGGGCGTGCCCATCCCCACGATCAATGCCGCCGTGGAGGCCCGATCGATGTCGAGCGCTAAGGTTGAACGAACGGCGGCCGCCAACATGTTTACCATACCCGCCGGGTCCTACGCAGGGGATCAGAATACATTTGTCGACGCGTTGGGAGATGCCCTTTACGCTTCGAAAATTTGTTCCTATGCCCAGGGCATGGCGTTGCTCGGCAGAGCCAGCGACGCTTACCGCTATAATCTGGATTACAGTGAAATTGCCCGTATCTGGCGAGGCGGCTGCATTATCCGGGCCCGATTCCTGGATGATATCCGGCGGGTCTATAAACAAAACCGCAGCCTTGCGAACCTTCTCGTTGCACCGTTCTTTCACAAAGAAATCCAGGATCGATCCGATCGTTGGCGCCATGTGGTTCAAACAGCGGTTCAACTCGGCATTCCCGCGCCGGCGATGAGCGCCTCTCTGGCTTATTTCGATTCATATCGAAGCCGTCAACTGCCGGCCAACCTGATCCAGGCCCAGCGGGACTACTTCGGCGCCCATACCTATCGGCGGGTAGACCGCAAAGGGAATTTTCACACGAAATGGCCTGGGTAGCCGGGCAAGAAATTGCATCCCGAATTCTGAAAAGTAAGCATCCCTTTTGTGAGGCGCTTTATTGGGTTAGCGATTGGAATTGATGAATTTGATTAATTAACAGTTAGATATATTGCTGACGGACAAATATCGGCTGATTTTTGTTGGGCATTATGCAAAATATATTGACATAAAAACAAACAAATAGATATATCTATATGTAAACTTATAATTACATACTTGTGGGCAAATGGATAAGTATAAACATATAATATTCAGAAAACACTGGGAAATTAAGAGCGAATGCCTTTACCAAATTGGCGAGTGTGACGCACTTGTTAAGACCATCTCCAATATACCATTAAAGCCAAAGGATAGGCAGCGACTGTTACAGGTCTCGCTCATAAAAGGGGCGCAGGCAACTACAGCAATCGAGGGGAACACGCTAAGCGAGGAGGAAATTGAAAAGATCCAAGAAGGTTGGAAGCTCCCACCAAGCAAGGAGTATCTTGAAATTGAAGTGAAAAACATTCTGGACGCATTTAATAAATTGCTGGCTGAAATTGTTGTAGAGGGCAAAATCAGGATAATTTCACCAGACTTGATTAGAGATTTCCACCTCATGATAGGGAAGAATTTGGGGGAACAATTTGATGCAATTCCCGGCAGATTTAGAACGGACAATCGTGTTGTTGGGCCATACAGGGCGCCGGATTATAAATATGTGCCGGAATTAATAGATAAACTATGTGATTGGTTGCCCAGAGAATTTCATTTTACCGATGGTCAAAGCTTCAAGACGGCGGTCATACAAGCGATTGTAACCCATGTCTATATTGAGTGGATCCACCCATTTGCTGATGGGAATGGAAGGACAGGAAGGTTGCTTGAATTCTATATTTTGCTCCGGAGCGGCCTTCCAAGTATTGTTTCGCATATTTTATCAAATTTTTACAATACAACCCGGTCACAGTATTATCGCCAGTTGGATAGTGCCAGGAAAAATAGCGATTTGACAGCGTTCATCGGCTATGCGGTTCAGGGGTTTCGGGACGGCTTGGTAGAAAATGTCAGGATAATTCAAAAAGGACAATTTAGAATCTTTTGGCATAATTATGTCTACGAAATTTTCACTGATATAAGGTACACCAAAAAGGATGCGTTTAAAAGAAAACGGGAGGTTGCCTTAAGGATGCCGATGGATAAGGCTTTAACCGCTGATGAAATAACCTCCTTGAGCCCCCTTCTGATACAAAGCTATGCAAAAGTATCCAAGCCAACTGTTCAAAGGGATTTAAAGGAATTGGTGGGGTTGAATTTAATAGTTAAAGAAGGAAGAAAATATAGAGCAAATACTGAGGCCTTGAGAAATAGGTTACCTGCAGGCAGGATGTGAATCGGCATCCAAATTTGACCCGTTGCCGGCGTTCAATTCTGGCCCTCCTCACAAACGTGAAATCATAAAAGTGTCATATTTGGGGGGAATTCATAGCGGTAGTGCTGGGCGCCGATTTAATTTTAATTAATCCATGGCTAAAGCTCAATTTCACCCCTCCTGATCATCTCAACGAACGGTAGATCCGCCGGAGCGAACTCGAAGGCCTCTATCTCATCAGCCGATACCCATGCCATATCAGCATGGTCATTGAGTTTGATCTCACCGGCTAAAATCTCGGCTCGGTAAGCCATTAGCTCAACCGTATAGAAATCGTATTTGTGTAAACTCGTACCAATGTGATCACCAACCGCTGCATCGATTTCGAGTTCTTCGAGCAACTCTCTTTTCAAACAATATTCTGGTGTTTCACCCTGCTCGATCTTACCGCCCGGGAACTCCCACATACCAGGCATTCTTCCCGGAGGTTTCCTTTTTGCAATAAAAACCTTGCCTTGTTCAACGATTAGGGCAGCTGTCACTTTGATCATAAATCCCCAACAAGAGCCGTCAGCCGGTATCCTGGCAGTTTTCGAATTAATTATTGTTCATTCATTTGTGTTTGATTTTAATCTCTGAAACTATTTGAAATTATGGTGCCCCCGGCATGATTCGAACATGCGGCACATGGATTAGGAATCCAATGCTCTATCCCCTGAGCTACGGGGGCATCTTGGGTGTGCTGACACTGAGAAGGTCAGGTACCTTCTATCAAACCCTCTTATAAAAGATCAAGCCTCTATGTTGATGTTTTCATGGAAATGCCGGTGCGCCTGATGGGCAACTGCGGTGAAATGAAACGGCCGTATCCGGCCGGGTTCAAAAGGTGGCTGGATGTACGCCTGAAGCCGGCGGCAGGGCCGTCCGCTTTTATTCGATGAACAGTTTCTGACCGGGGAAGATTTTGCTCCTGGGCGTCAGCCGGTTGATTTGCATGAGGCGTTCGAGCTGCATATTGTGTTTCTGGGCGATGGTGTAAGGGCTGTCGCCGCTTTGCACAGAATAGGTGTCCAACTGGCTGGTGTCGGGAAGCGGTTCGGTTTTGAATCCCGGGATCTTGAGGGCCTGTCCGATATGTAGCCGGTTGGAGGCCAGACTGTTCAGGGCCTGGATTTTTTTTACGGTGGTGCCGTACCGGTTGGCGATGATCCACAGGGAGTCGCCTTTGCGCACGTAGTGGATGCCGGAAGAGGGCGGGGCCTGGGGATTTTGAGGCACTGCCGCCGCTGTTACATATCCGCGGGTGGGTATTTTAAGTTTTTTGCCGGCCCGGATGAGATGGGAGCTTCTCAGGTTGTTGGCGCGCATGATGGCACCCACGCTGGTGTGGTAGCGCCTGGCAATGATGGACAGGGTTTGTCCGGAACGAACCCGGTGATAGATAAATGCGCGTTGCGGCAGCTGGCTGACGGGGATGGTGTCCAAAGCGGCCTGCAGGGGCGCTTTCTGCTCCGGCGGTATGCGCAGGGTGTAGTTTTCCGGGGGGGTGATCTGGTAGCGCAGCTCGGGATTCAGGCTGTTGAGGGTTTCATAGCTGCCGCCGATGGCCTTGGCCACGTTTTTAAGGTGCACCTGGCGGCTGATTTCCAGGGTATCGAATTGTAGCGGTTCATCCGTTTTAAGATCTGTAAACCCGTATTTTTCAGGGTTCCTGATGATATGCAGGGTGGCAAAAAACCGGGGGACATAGCGGGCCGTTTCCATGGGAAGACGCTGGTACAGGTCCCAGAAATTATCGAGGTAGTTGACTTTCTGGGTGCGAATGACTTTCAACACCCGTCCTTCGCCGCAGTTATAAGCCGCCAGCACGGTGGCCCAATCGCCGAATATACTGTGGAGTTCTTTCAGGTAGGCGATGGCCGCCTCTGTGGCCTTGACGAAATCAATGCGTTCATCGATATACTTGTTGCGCTTCAGGCCGAATTTGTATCCGGTGGAGGGAATGAACTGCCACAGCCCGAGGGCGCGCGCCCTGGACAGCGCCTTGACTTTGAAGCCGCTTTCGATAAGGGGCAGCCAGGACAGCTCTTCCGGCAATCCGGCATTGCGCAGCGCTTCCAGTATGTAGGGGCGGTATTGGCCGGATCGTGCATATGACGCCTCAAAAAAGCTTTTTTCGAAACCGGTGAACCGCTTGAGTTCGTTTTGGACATGGGCATTCATTTCCATCGGGATTTCATCGTGGTTGCCGTTGACCACGATGTTGCGCGAGGCGTAAATTTCCAGAATGCGCTTGGAGATCAAATACCGCAGATCCTCTTTTTGCTGGATCAGCTTGACGTTTTCCAGGGTGTCCACCCCAAGGATCAGGGAATAGGCTTTATCCAGTGCATCCAGGGCATTGTCCAGCTCTCCCTTTTGCCAGAAGGATTGCGCGACTTCGCAAAAATCAAGGGCTTCATCCAGCAGGGTCTGCTCTTCCTTGTCCGGAATGTTGACCTCTTTGGCCCCTTCGGGCAAAGGGCCGTCGGTGGACGGGTCGGTTGCGACAACCGCGGCGAGATCTTCAGTTTCCCCCTGCTGGCTGGTTTGGGGATACGTTGCGGCGGGAACAATCCCCGGTGGGCCATCCCGGGTGATGCCGTCTTCCGCCGGCTGCGGCGCGCCGGCTGCCGATTCGCCTTGGTACGATGGGTCCTTTTCGGCTTTCTGGGACCCGGGTTTGGAGGAATAAAAATGGCTGCAGCTGCAAATGAGGCCGGCTGCGGCGATAATCAGCGGAATAGAACGGAGTGATTTCAAATTAGCATCCAAAACGCAAATCGGGAACCGCCGGGGCGGCCGGATTCTGCTCTATAATAAGGTGTATGACCCAAGCTGCCATCATTTTTATGGACGATAACACGGCAATCCCTGGTTTTGTCAAGTAATTAAGCATAATTATTTGTCGTTTCCATGATGTTTCATCGGGTGTATGGCGCCAATCTTTAGCCCGTTGGCGGTATAAATCCAATTTTGATGGTATTCTGCTGGCTTTTTACCGAATAATCCCGTATGGTGCGCACCGCTTCCAAGGGGGCAACTGCGGAAAACCGGGTTGAGAATTTAAATTCACAGGCGTATCGTTCGAAAAAGTTCAAAAAACGAAGCAAATCACAGTATTTTTATTGATTTATCAATTATTATGCGATAAATGTATTTTTTAAACTTATTTAGTGGTTGTATTTTTGGCTCCAGATGGTTAAACAATGCGATTTTAAGCGGCCAGGGATATGTCTGTGCCTTGGGCATGGGTTCTTTTATATAGTTCGTTTCTGGAGCTGATGCCAGCGTAGCTCAGCTGGTAGAGCTACTGATTTGTAATCAGTGGGTCGGGGGTTCGAGTCCCTCCGCTGGCTCCAATTGACGCCCTGGTGGGGTTCCCGAGCGGCCAAAGGGAACAGACTGTAAATCTGTCGGCGAAGCCTTCGGAGGTTCGAATCCTCCCCCCACCACCATTCGCGTAGATACGTCGATGTAGGAGATATCCGTTTTTGGAGTCGTTTCGTACTACATGGCTTCCATCAGAGTCACTGCTCACCATGGTCAGTATTTCAGCCGGTCGGCAATGATTTGTGTGAATACGGGGCATCAGAACGGGAAATCAGATATGGTGGATCATGCGGGAGTAGCTCAGTTGGTAGAGCTTCAGCCTTCCAAGCTGAATGTCGCGAGTTCGAGCCTCGTCTCCCGCTCCATGTCTCGTTCTGAGTTCTGTATGACCCATGAGTTGAAATCCTTCGAAAATGCAAAATGTGCCCACGTAGCTCAGTCGGTAGAGCGCTTCCTTGGTAAGGAAGAGGTTCATCGGTTCGATTCCGATCGTGGGCTCCATTTATCTTTACTGACTTTGTCGATTAGGACGACCGTGTGAATTCGTCTGGCATGAGACGCGAAACTATAATTTTTAAGAATACTTTATTTTGATTCATCATGGGAGGACGAAATGGCCAAAGCTAAGTACGAGAGGACGAAGCCACATGTCAACGTGGGGACCATCGGTCACATCGATCATGGCAAAACGACGTTGACGGCAGCAATTACCAAACACTGCGGGTTGAAGGGCAGGGCCGAGTTCATCCCGTTTGATCAGATTGACAAGGCGCCTGAGGAAAAAGAGCGCGGGATTACCATCGCCACGGCTCACGTGGAGTATGAGACCGAGACGCGGCATTATGCGCACGTGGATTGCCCGGGCCATGCGGACTATATCAAGAACATGATCACCGGAGCGGCACAGATGGACGGGGCGATTCTGGTAGTGGCCGCCGACGACGGTCCCATGCCCCAGACCCGTGAGCACATATTGCTGGCCCGTCAGGTGGGCGTGCCGCGGATTTTAGTGTTCATGAACAAGTGCGACATGGTGGATGACGAAGAGCTGATCGAGCTGGTGGAGCTGGAGCTTCGCGAGCTGTTGTCCAAGTATGAGTTTCCCGGCGATGATACGCCGATCATTCAGGGCAGCGCGCTCAAGGCGCTGGAGAGCGATGATCCGGACAGTGCCGAGGCCAAGCCGATTTTTGATTTGCTGGCCGCCGTGGACGCTTATATACCCGAGCCCAAGCGCGACATCGACAAGCCGTTTTTGATGCCCATCGAGGATGTATTTTCCATTTCCGGACGCGGCACGGTGGTTACCGGTCGTGTGGAGCGCGGCATCATCCATGTGGGCGACAATGTGGAGATCGTGGGGATTCGCGAGACCACCAAGACGGTGTGCACGGGCGTAGAGATGTTCCGCAAGCTGCTTGACGAAGGCCAGGCCGGCGACAACATCGGTGTATTGCTTCGGGGCACCAAGCGCGATGAGGTTGAGCGTGGCCAGGTTGTGTCGGCACCGGGTTCGATCACGCCGCACACCAAGTTCAAGGCCGAGTGTTATATATTGAGCAAAGAAGAGGGCGGGCGTCACACCCCGTTTTTTACAGGATATCGTCCGCAGTTTTATTTTCGTACCACGGATGTGACCGGCATATTGAATCTGCCCGAAGGGGTTGAGATGGTCATGCCCGGCGACAATGTGGCGATCACCGGTGAGTTGATCACCCCGATTGCCATGGAAAAGGAACTGCGTTTTGCGATTCGCGAAGGCGGACGTACCGTTGGCGCTGGCGTGGTCAGCGAAATTATCGAGTAATCAACAAGGAGTCTGACGGTGAGAGTCATCGTAACGCTGGCATGCAGTGCGTGCAAACGCCGCAACTATACAACCACCAAGAACAAGCGGACCACACCGGACAAGCTGGAGTTCAGTAAATACTGTCCGTTTTGTCAGAAGCATACGCCGCATAAGGAAACCAAGTAGGCATTGCGATCCGGCGCTGAATGCCTGCTGTTGCAGGTACGCGCCCTGAGATGTAGGCCAGTAGCTCTAATTGGTAGAGCACCGGACTCCAAATCCGGGTGTTGGGGGTTCGAATCCCTCCTGGCCTGCCATCGCGCAGGAACCGACCTGCGCAACAAATTAGGATGTGCAAGGGGCGCTGAGGCAATACGGAGCGATTAGGAGTGGCATGGGACGCATACTGAAGAAAAAAGACCCCATTAAAAAAAAGGCACAACTGGCGACCAGGGACGATGATGGTGCCGTTCAGGGCGGCGGGACTGATGCGCCGGCGATTCGACCCGCTGCGGCGGTAAAGAAAGCTGCCAGCGCAGATAAAGCCAAAGTGGTGGCAAAAGATCCGAACATCGTGCAGAAAAGCTCCCAGTTTTTGCGCGAGGTCAAGATAGAGCTCAAAAAAGTGACTTGGCCCACACGCAAACAGACCATGGGATCAACGTTGGTTGTGGTTGTTCTGGTAATGATTATCTCTTTATTTCTGGGTTTGGTCGATATGGGTCTATCAAGCCTGATGCGTGTGGTGCTCCCATAAACCGGGGAAGGTGACGCGTGGCACTTAGATGGTATATCGTACATGTTTATTCGGGGTTTGAAAACAAAGTTAAGGCTTCCCTGGAAGAGCGCATCGCTGCGTCTGCCAATCCGGATAAATTTGACGAAGTGCTGGTCCCCACCGAAGAGGTCGTCGAACTGGTCAAGGGAAAGCGCCGTACCTCGGCCCGTAAATTTTATCCGGGATACATTCTGGTGCGCATGCACCTTGACGATGAGACTTGGCACATTGTCAATGATACCGCAAAAGTAACCGGATTTTTGGGGGGCATGGACAAGCCGGCGCCGCTTACCGACGAAGAGGCCGAACGCATCATCAACCGCATGGAAGCGGGAAAAATGAAGCCTCAGCCCAAGTACTCATTCAGCACCGGCGACGATGTGCGCGTGATCGACGGGCCGTTTACGAATTTCAATGGAACAGTGGAAGACGTCAACCAGGAAAAGGGCAAGATAAAAGTGCTGGTCAGCATATTCGGCCGCTCCACACCGGTGGAGCTGGATTTTGTTCAAGTTTCTAAATTATAGACATTATGTTAGAAAATGTAATCTTTAGGAGATAGATAGCAGTCATGGCAAAAAAGGTATTGGCACAAATCAAACTGCAGGTGGAAGCGGGAAAAGCCAACCCTTCTCCCCCCATTGGTCCTGCGCTCGGGCAGCACGGCGTCAACATCATGGATTTTTGTAAGGCCTTCAATGCGCGCACAACCAATGATGCGGGTATGATCATTCCGGTGGTCATTACGGTTTTCCAGGATCGATCCTTCACCTTTATTACCAAGACACCGCCGGCGGCAGTGCTTTTGAAAAAGGCCGCCAAAGTGGCCAAGGGTGCCGGCGATCCCAAGCGGGACCGTGTCGGCAAGGTAACCCGTGCCCAAATCGAAGAAATTGCCAAAATTAAAATGCCCGATCTGAATACCAATGATCTGGATGCCGCCTGTTTGATTATCAGCGGGACGGCCCGCAGCATGGGGATTGAGGTCGCTTAAGGCCGGTGCATTAAATCAGGTCAAGGAGTGGGAAGTACAATGCCGAAACGGGGTAAGAAATATACAGCGTCTAAAAGCAATGTCGATACGCAGAAGCGGCACGAGGTGGCCGAGGCTGTTGAGACGGCGATCAAGTCAGCGTACGCCAAATTTGACGAGACCATTGATGTGGCCGTGCGCCTGGGGGTCGATCCCCGGCATGCCGATCAAATGGTTCGGGGCACCGTCGTTTTGCCCAATGGTCTTGGCAAAGAGGTCAAAGTCCTCGTTTTTGCAAAGGGCGAGAAAGAGGCTGAAGCCAAGGAAGCCGGTGCTGATTTTGTTGGAAATGATGAAATTATCGAAAAGATACAGGGCGGCTGGTTCGGGTTTGACAAGGCCGTTGCAACGCCGGATATGATGGGCACGGTCGGTAAAATTGGCAAGCTGTTGGGGCCCAGAGGGTTGATGCCCAATGCCAAAACCGGGACGGTCACTTTCGAGGTGGCCAAAGCCGTGAACGAGCTCAAGGCCGGCAAAATCGATTTTCGCGTCGAAAAAACAGGTATTGTCCATGTTCCCATGGGCAAAGTTTCCTTTGGTGTCGAAAAGATCATGCAGAACCTGACCGCCTTTCTGGAAACCATTCTGCGGCTCAAGCCGTCATCCAGCAAGGGTACATACCTTAAAGGTATTGCCATTTCGACCACCATGGGACCGGGGATCAAAGTGGACACCACCCTGGTAAAGGATATTGTTAAGTAAATAACGCTGTCAAAGACCGTAGGTGCACGCAGCTGGGGGTTACAGCGCGTGTATAATCGGCTGTGCCGGCCTACCGAGACAAGTGGTTGGACCCAGAAGGGATGCCCGTATCGGTTGCGATCCCGTTCAACCGCGCGTAACAAATACCCATTCGTTACATCGTTCGGTTATTTGCAGTGATGGAGGGAGGTGTGAGTCTAGATTGAATATCGAGGAAAAGAAACAATTCGTTGAGGCGCTGAAAGAGCGCCTGGATAAGGCCAAGATCGCCATCTTGACGGACTACAAAGGGTTGGACGTCGAGGCCATTACGGAGCTGCGTGCCAAATTGCGCGAAGCCCGGATCGAGTTCCAGGTGATCAAAAACACCATGCTTCGGTTGGCGTCCGACGGAACGGATATCGCGCCGATCAGGGATAGTTTCGTCGGGCCGAGCGCCATTGCCTTGAGTTACGATGATCCTGTCGCCCCGGCGAAAATCCTGACGGATTTCGCCAAAAGCAACGCCAAACTGGAAATCAAGGTCGGCGTTATGAACGGCAAGGTGCTGGATTTGTCATCCATCAAAGCGCTTGCCGATCTGCCGTCCAGGGAGCAGTTGCTGGCGATGGTGCTTTCCACAATGAATGCCGTACCCACGTCGCTGGTTACCGCACTGAGTGATGTTCCGCGCAGAATGGTCAATGTGTTGCAGGCCATTAAGGACCAGAAGGAAGCGGCTTAGTCACCTGAGACAATTAAGTTAACCGAAATCTTCCCCTGAGGATAAATTCCGGGGATGTAACGAAAAAGTGATTTTTTGGAGGAACCAAACAATGGCTGATATCAGCAAACAGGATGTTATCGACTTTATTGCCAACATGACCGTACTGGATTTGTCCGAACTGGTCAAGGAACTTGAAGAGAAATTCGGCGTATCGGCCGCCGCCCCCATGGCCATGATGGCTGCCGGACCGGTGGGTGATGCCGGCGGAGCCGCCGCTGAAGAACAGACTGAATTCGATGTCGTGCTGCTTGCCCCCGGCGACAAGAAAATCGGTGTGATCAAAGAGGTTCGTGCGATTACCGGCCTGGGACTCAAAGAGGCTAAAGAGCTGGTCGACTCAGCGCCCAAAGCTGTAAAAGAAGGCATAGCCAAGGAAGAAGCAGAGCAGATCAAAACCCAGTTGGAAGAAGCTGGCGCTCAAGTAGAACTCAAGTAGTTAGCCTGCCTGGAGGATCAGCATTAAGCGACCAACAGACGAAATTAATGCGATTTGATGCGAAAATGGGGTGGAAAGGTCGAAAAACCTTTTATCCCATTTTCGCGTTTCCTAAACCCCTGTGATTTTAACTGCCCGTCCTGCGGGGCTTAAGCACCATAAACTGGAAGATATGGACCGTACGCAAATCAAAGATGTTCCGTGCACGGCCCTTTAGATAGATAGCACGTCGACCAGTGTTTATGCGTTCAACTGTGTTTGCATACCAGTTGAATCGAAACCAAGAAAATGGAGATGACATGGCTGAACGGTTATCGCTAGAAAAGCGCATTAGAAAGAGTTTCGGCAAGATCAAGAAGATTGTCGAAATTCCGGATCTTATTGGAATGCAGAAAGAGTCTTATCGGCGTTTTTTGCAGTTTGACGTGCCGACTGAAAAACGCGAGGATATCGGACTGCAAGCGGTTTTTAAATCCGTTTTTCCCATCAAAGACTTTACCGGCAGCGCCTCTCTCGAATTCGTTTCCTACCGTTTCTCAGAAGTCAAACACAGCGAAGACGAATGCATTCAAAGGGGCATGACGTATGAATTGCCCATCCGCATTACCGTTCGGCTGGTGGTCTACGATGTCGATAAAGAGACGGGTGTCTCCAATATCCGCGATATTAAAGAGCAGGAAATTTACTTTGGCACCATCCCGCTGATGACCGAAAAAGGAACGTTCATCATCAACGGCACCGAACGCGTCGTGGTCAGTCAGTTGCACCGCTCTTCAGGCGTATTCTTCGACCACGACAAGGGAAAGAGCCATTCCAGCGGGAAAATTATTTACAGCTCCCGTATTATTCCGGTCCGCGGCTCCTGGATCGACCTGGAAATCGACCCCAAGGATATTGTCTATATCCGTATCGACCGCCGGCGCAAGTTTCCGGTGACCACACTGTTCAAGGCACTGGGATTCAGCACGGCGGATCTTTTGGCCTACTTTTATGAAACCGAAAAAGTCCTGGTCAAGGGCCGCAAGGTATTCAAGGCCTTTAACCCGGATCACCTGAAGGGGCAGCGCGCCACCAAGGATATCACCCACCCGGAATCCGGCGATGTGCTGGTCAAGAGCGGCCGCATGTTTACCCAGCGGGCCATCAAACAGATGATCGCTGCGAAAATGGAAGAATACGCCATCGCTCCGGAGGAACTGCTGAGCAAGGTGTTCGCCTATACCATCAAAGATCCCCAAACGGACGAAGTGCTGGCATCATCCAATGCCGAGATCGATGAAGAGGCCCTGACGCGGCTCAAAGAGGCCAAAATCAACGAATTCGAGATTCTTCGCATCGACGGGCTTTCCAGCAGCGATTCGGTTCGAAAAACCCTGCTGATGGACAAGGTGTCCACCAAGGAAGATGCGTTGATCGAAATTTACCGCCTGATGCGGCCGGGAAATCCGGCTACACCTGAAGTGGCCCAGGATTTTGTGGATCATCTTTTCTTCAAGTCGGCTTACTATGATCTTTCCGGGGTAGGGCGCCTGAAAATCAACCTGCGCCTGGGGATCAACGCACCGGTTGACCTGCGGACCCTTCGCAAGGAAGATATCCTGCTGACCGCCAAGACGTTGATCGAGCTGCGCGACACCCAGGGCGTGGTGGACGATATCGACCACCTGGGCAACCGGCGCGTCCGCGCTGTGGGCGAATTGCTGGAGAATCAATACCGTATCGGCCTGGTGCGTATGGAGCGGGCTATCAAGGAACGCATGAGCCTGCAGGAGGTCGACGCGCTCATGCCCCATGACCTGATCAACCCGAAGCCGGTGTCCGCGGTCGTCAAAGAGTTCTTCGGCACCAGCCAGTTGAGCCAGTTCATGGATCAGACCAACCCCCTTTCCGAGACCACCCACAAGCGGCGTTTGAGCGCCCTGGGTCCGGGCGGCCTCACCCGTGAGCGCGCCGGTTTCGAAGTGCGTGACGTCCATCCGTCGCATTATGGCCGTATCTGTCCCATTGAAACCCCTGAAGGCCCCAATATCGGCCTGATTGTTTCGTTGAGCACTTACGCGCGGGTCAATGACTTCGGTTTTATCGAAACGCCCTACCGGGTGGTCAATGAAGGCAAGGTTTCCAAAAAAGTAAAATTTCTCAGTGCTTTTGAGGAGAAGGACCATCCCATCGCCCAGGCCAACGCCCCGGTCAATGCCAAGGATGAATATATCAATCCCCTGGTTACCTCACGTGTGGCCGGCGAATTCATGATGGTGGACCAGGACAAAATCGAATTGATGGATATTTCGCCCAACCAGCTGGTCAGTGTGTCCGCGTCGCTGATTCCCTTCCTGGAAAACGATGATGCCAACCGGGCCTTGATGGGTTCCAATATGCAACGCCAGGCCGTGCCGCTGATGATGAGCGAGGCGCCCCTTGTGGGAACCGGCATCGAAGGCGTTGTGGCCAAAGATTCCGGTGTGACCATTGTGGCCAAACGCGACGGGGTGATCGTGGACGTGGATGCCTCGCGCATTGTCATCCAGCATGATCCGGACCCCAATGGCGAGCAAAAACCGGTGACCATTTACAACTTGTCCAAATTTATCCGGTCCAATCAGAACACCTGCTTTAACCATCGCCCCATTGTCAAAAAGGGCGAACGTGTGTTCGCCGGTGATATTATTGCCGATGGGCCGGCCACCGACCACGGTGAACTGGCCCTGGGAAAAAACGTCACGGTGGCTTTTATGCCCTGGGGCGGATACAACTTTGAAGACTCTATCCTCGTGTCCGAGCGCCTGGTGCGCGACGGTGTTTACACCTCTGTGCATATCGAAGAGTTTGAAGTCGTCGCCCGCGATACCAAACTGGGCAAGGAGGAAATTACCCGCGATATACCCAATGTGGGTGAAGAGGCCCTCAAGAATTTAGACGAAAGCGGCATCATTCGGCTGGGTGCCGAAGTGGTCCAGGGAGATGTGCTCGTGGGCAAGATCACGCCCAAGGGGGAAACCCAGCTGTCTCCCGAAGAAAAACTGCTGCGTGCCATTTTCGGCGAAAAAGCCGGGGATGTCAAAGATACCAGCCTGCGGGTTCCGCCGGGTGTCGAAGGTACCGTCATCGATGCCAAGGTGTTCGCCCGTCGCGGCACGGACAAGGATGACCGTACGCAGGCCATCGAGTTGGAAGAAATAGCCACCCTGGAACGCAATCGTGATGAGGAATTGCGCATTATCGAAAAAATCGTGCAGGAACTCATCGAAAAGATGGTTCTCGGAAAGAGGCTGGCTGCACCTCTGAAAAGAGGGAAAAAGGTGTATATCGCCAAAGACGCGGCCGTTGCTCAGGGCGATCTGGCCGAAGTACCTATGGCCCAGTTGGAGATGTTGGTGCTCGATGATGCCGAACTCACCGAAGCGGTTCATGACATACTGGAGCAGTACCGCCGTCAATGCAACCGGGTCAGGGAAGAATTCGAGCGCCACTTGACCCGTTTCGAGCGCGGTGACGAACTGCCTCCCGGGGTGATCAAGATGGTCAAGGTCTATGTGGCCATGAAGCGCAAGCTCTCCGTGGGCGACAAGATGGCCGGACGCCATGGAAACAAGGGCGTTGTGTCCCGGATTCTGCCCGTGGAGGATATGCCCTATTTCAGCGACGGCCGGGCAGTGGACATGGTCCTGAACCCCCTCGGTGTCCCGTCCCGTATGAATGTGGGGCAGATCCTGGAAATTCATTTGGGCCGCGCCGCCAAGGGCCTGGGCGACCAGGTCAATGCCATGATCGAAGAAAACAAGGTAGACGAGCTGCGCAGCAAATTGAAAACGGTATTTGCCAAATCACCGGCGGCCAAAGAGATTGACAACGTCGGCGATGACATTGTCATGACCATGGCCCAAAACTATAAAAACGGCGTTTTCATGGCAACGCCGGTTTTCGACGGTGCCAAGGAAGATGAGATCAAGAACCTGCTCAAGGAAGCCGGTCTGGAAGCTTCCGGCCAGGCGACGCTTTACGATGGGCACACCGGCGAAGCCTTCAAAGAGAAGGTGACGGTGGGCACCATGTACATGCTCAAACTGCATCATCTGGTGGACGACAAAATTCATGCCCGCTCCATCGGACCATATTCCCTTGTGACCCAGCAGCCGCTCGGCGGCAAGGCTCAGTTCGGCGGTCAGCGACTGGGGGAGATGGAAGTGTGGGCCATGGAGGCTTACGGTGCCGCCCACGCATTGCAGGAATTTCTGACGGTGAAGTCTGATGACATGGCGGGCCGTACCCGCATGTACGAAAAGATCGTCAAGGGCCAGAATATTCTGGAGCCCGGCTTGCCTGAATCGTTCAAGGTGCTGACCAAAGAGCTTCAGGCCCTGGGGCTGGATGTCCAGCTTCTGGAACACAAGCGGAAATCCAACTAGTTGAAGCGAAAGATCAACGTAGCCAGCGCTGCTGGAACAGATCTTTTTCGTTAATTTCCTAAAAAAAAGGAAATATATATGGAAACTTTATACGATTTTTTTGCTAAACCGACAGACCCGCGGCTTTACAAAGGTGTCCGACTGGCGCTGGCGTCTCCGGAACAAATTCGCCAATGGTCTCACGGTGAAATCAAAAAGCCGGAAACCATCAATTATAGAACCTTCAAGCCAGAGCGCGAAGGGTTGTTTTGTGCAAAAATATTCGGCCCCACCAAAGACTACGAATGTAACTGCGGCAAGTACAAGCGGATGAAACACCGCGGGGTGATTTGTGAAAAGTGCGGGGTCGAGGTCATTCAGTCCAAGGTGCGCCGGGAACGCATGGGGCATATCGAGCTGGCAACCCCCGTATCCCATATCTGGTTCCTGAAAAGTCTGCCGAGTAAACTGGGCAACCTGCTGGACCTGACCCTCAAGGGCGTTGAAAAGGTGCTCTATTTCGATTCGTATATCGTCATCGACCCGAAAGAGACCCCCCTGGCCAAGTGCCAGCTGCTCAGTGAAGAAAAATATCGCGAAGCCATGGAGGAATACGACGGCCAGTTCGAGGCCGGCATCGGTGCCGAGGCGGTGAAAAAGCTGCTCGAAGCGCTTGATCTGGAAGTGCTGTATAATCAGCTGCGTGAAGATGTGCGCGCTACCAAGTCGGTGGCCAAGCGCCAGAAACTGGCCAAGCGGCTTCGTATCGTGGACGCTTTTCGCCGCAGCGGCCTGAATCCGACCTGGATGATCATGGATGTGATCCCTGTACTGCCGCCGGACTTGCGCCCCCTGGTTCCCCTGGAGGGTGGACGGTTCGCCACTTCAGATCTCAACGACCTTTACCGGCGTGTCATCAACCGCAACAACCGGCTGAAACGGCTGGTGGATCTCAAGGCGCCGGACATCATTGTGCGCAATGAAAAGCGCATGCTCCAGGAATCCGTAGACGTCTTGTTCGATAATGGCCGTCACGGGCGTGTGATCACCGGGACCAATAAGCGCCCTCTTAAATCCCTGAGCGACACACTCAAGGGCAAACAGGGCCGCTTCCGCCAGAACCTGCTGGGAAAACGGGTGGACTATTCCGGGCGTACCGTTATCACCGTTGGGCCCAATTTGCGTTTGCATCAATGCGGTCTGCCTAAAAAGATGGCCCTGGAGCTGTTCAAGCCCTTTGTCTATTATCGTTTGGAGCAGAAAGGGCTGGTTTCAACGGTCAAAAGTGCCAAGAAGATGGTTGAGCGCGAGGTCCCGGAAGTCTGGGATACCCTGGACGAGGTCGTTAAGGAGTACCCCGTGATGCTCAACCGCGCCCCCACCCTTCACCGGCTGGGTATTCAGGCATTTGAGCCCATACTGATCGAAGGCAAGGCGATCCAGCTGCATCCGCTGGTCTGTACCGCTTTCAACGCCGACTTCGATGGGGACCAGATGGCCGTGCACATCCCGCTTTCGGTTGAATCCCAGATCGAAGCCCGTGTGCTGATGCTGTCGTCCAACAACATCCTGTCGCCGGCCAACGGCAGCCCGATTATTGTTCCCAGCCAGGACATCGTACTGGGGACCTATTACATGACCCGGGACATCGACGGTCGCAGGGGTGAAGGCAAGGTATTTTCGAATGCCGAAGAGGTCCGTATCGCCTATGATTCCCGCGAGGTGGACCTGCATGCCAAAATCGTGGTGCGCATCAACGACAAGCGCTTCGACACGACGGTGGGGCGGGTACTGCTATGGGAGATCATGCCCAAGGACAACCTGATGGCCATGCGCCATTTAAGGGTGAACAACGCCGATCTGGCCAAGACGGTTCTGAAACAGATCCGTGGCGGGGCCGATTTCGAGGCCATGGTGGCCGAGCATTCATTAAGCGCCGACAAAGCCGACGGCGGTTATATCGGCTTGTTGCGCAAGGATGAATTCCAGCGGGTTTTTGACGCAGCCGCCAAAGATGCCGATGCGGTATTCAGACTGGAGGAGAACGATGTCAGTCCGGTGATCACCATGGGGACCACCCACCATATTTTCCAGGTGGTGGAAAAGCGGCCGGCCATGCCGTTCGATGCCGTCAACAATGTCCTGGACAAAGGCGCTCTGCGCGAACTGGTCGATTTTGCTTATCGTAACCTGGGACCCAAAGCCACGGTTATTCTTTCGGACCGTTTGAAGGATACCGGCTATAAGTATTCCACCAAGGGCGGCCTGTCCATTTCCATCGACGACATGATTATCCCCGACGCCAAATGGGGGCTTCTCAAGGAGGCCGAAAACCAGGTCACCGAGATCGGACGGCAATATACCGAGGGGCTGATCACCCAGGGCGAGAAGTACAACAAGGTGGTGGACATCTGGGCCAAAGCCACCGACGATGTGGCCAACGAGATGATGGAGGCCATGAAAAACGCTCCGGTTTATGACGATCAGGGTAAACCGGTGAAGGATGAGGACGGAAATAATGTTATCGCGGAAAGCCTGAACCCGATCTATATGATGGCCGACTCGGGCGCCCGCGGCAGCAAGGATCAGATGCGTCAGTTGGCCGGAATGCGCGGATTGATGGCCAAACCTTCGGGCGAAATTATTGAAACGCCCATCCAGGCCTGTTTCCGTGAGGGCCTTTCCGTGCTGCAGTATTTTATCTCCACCCATGGTGCCCGTAAAGGTCTTGCGGACACGGCGCTCAAGACCGCCAACTCGGGGTACCTCACCCGCCGCCTGGCCGATGTCGCTCAGGATTGCACCATCTCGGAACATGATTGCGGCACCATGATGGGCGTCGATGTAGAACCGTTGATGGAGGGCGGAGAGATTATCCAGCGCCTGGGCGAACGTGTTCTGGGGCGGCTGACGGTTGAAGATATTCTCGATCCCTTTACCGACGAGGTGCTGATACCGGCCGGTGTGGAGATCGATGAAAACCGCGTCAAGATCATCGAGGAAGCCGGCATCACCCATGCCAAAATCCGCAGCGTACTGACCTGCCAGACCAAACATGGCGTCTGCGCGGCCTGTTACGGGCGTGACCTGTCCCACGGGCATCGCGTTGAAATCGGCCAGGCGATCGGTATTCTTTCAGCCCAGTCCATTGGGGAGCCGGGCACCCAGCTGACCATGCGCACCTTCCATATCGGTGGTACGGCCAGCCGACGTGTCGAGCAGGCCGATATCCGCTCCCGTACCGCCGGCAAGGTGAAATTTGTGGACCTGAATCTGGTGACCAACGCCGATGGCCATACGGTGGTCATGAACCGTCGCGGCGGCGAATTTGCCATTGTCAGCAATACCGGGCGCGAACGTGAGCGCTTTCCGGTGATTTACGGCGCTCACATTCTGGTCAAGGACGGCCAGATCACCGAGCCGGGCGACCTGCTGGCCACCTGGGACCCGTTCACCACGCCGATCATCACGGAGGTCGGTGGAACGGTGAAATTCGGCGACCTGGTACCGGGCAAAACCATGCAGGAAAAGGTCGATGCGGTAACCGGCAAGTCGAGCCGCACGGTCATCGAGTCCAAGACCGGTGAAGAGCGACCGCGTATATCCATCAAGGGCGGCGACGGAAAGACGGCCAAATTGCCTACCGGAAGCGGTATGGCACGCTACATCCTTCCGGTGGAAGCCATCCTGATGGTGGAAGAGGGCGACAATGTGCGCGCGGGCGATGTGATTGCCAAGCTGCCCCGGGCGACGACCAAAACCAAGGATATCACCGGTGGTCTTCCCCGTGTGGCCGAACTTTTCGAGGTGCGCAAACCCAAGGAGATCGCCGTTCTCAGCGAAATCGAGGGGTATGTCAGTATCGCCAAGTCCACCAAGAAGGGCAAGCAGCGGCTGTCGGTAACCCCCATCGATGTCGGCGAAAAGAAAGAGTACCTCATTCCGCGCGGCAAGCACATCAATGTGTATGAAGGCGATTATGTCAAAGCCGGTGAGCCCCTGGTGGGTGGTGCGGCCATTCCCCAGGATATCCTCAGGATCAAAGGGGAGGTGGCCCTGGCACGCTACCTGGTGGACGAAGTCCAGGAGGTCTATAGACTCCAGGGCGTTCGCATCAACGACAAGCACATCGAGGTCATCGTTCGTCAGATGATGCGGCGCGTCAAGGTCATGGATGTGGGCGATACCGATTTCATCGTCGAGGAGCAGGTGGACCGTATCGTATTCGAGGATGCCAACAAAGCCGTTATTGAAGGCGGAGGAAAGCCGGCCACTGCAGAGCCCTTGATTCTTGGCATCACCAAGGCGTCGCTGAGCACGGACAGCTTCATATCGGCGGCCTCATTTCAGGAGACCACCAAGGTGCTGACCGACGCTTCCATTGCAGGGGCTGAGGACTATCTGCGCGGATTGAAGGAAAACGTCATCATGGGGCGCCTGATCCCTGCCGGAACGGGCCTGCCCGATTATTTGGGGCTTGAAGTGGCCTCCAGCGCCTTGGCCGAATAATGGCGTCGGGTCCGGGAGTTGTGGCGATGGGGGCACAGCTTCCCTGAAATGCAGGTTTTCCCATACCTTTTAAAATATCAGCAGAAATGCGAGAGGGAAAAAAGGGTCAGCCTAATTAAAATAACTTGACAATGAACGGTTACCTATATACAAAAACGATTTTTGCGAACTCGCAGTTTTGCGCGATTTAAAATCAAGCGATATGAGGATGAAATGCCGACCATCAACCAGTTAGTCAAAAAGGGGCGCAAGCGCATCAACAAGAAGACCAACACCCCGGCCCTGAAAGGGGCGCCGCAAAAAAGGGGGGTTTGCACCCGCGTGTATACATCGACACCGAAGAAGCCCAACTCCGCATTGCGTAAAGTTGCCCGTGTGCGCTTAACCACCGGGATCGAGGTGACGGCCTATATCCCGGGGATCGGCCATAATCTTCAAGAGCACTCGGTGGTGCTGGTTCGTGGTGGTCGCGTCAAGGACCTTCCCGGTGTCCGTTACCACATTGTGCGTGGCACCCTGGATACGTTGGGCGTGGAAGACCGCCGGCAGGGGCGCTCCAAGTACGGCGCCCGCAGGCCTAAATAGTCATTGAACGCTTTTCAATAACCGATTGAACAGTCAGGTGTAGGAAATGCCGAGAAGAAGAGAGGTCCCCAAAAGGACCATCATCCCAGATGCAAAGTACAAGAGTACGCAGGTTGCCAAGTTTATTGCCTCCATCATGCGTGACGGAAAAAAGAGTGTTGCTGAATCCATATTTTACAGCGCTTTTGATATGATCGAGGAAAAAACCAAGAGCGAGCCGTTGAAGGTGTTCGAGCAGGCGCTGGAGAATGTTCGCCCCATGATTGAAGTCAAGTCCAGGCGTGTGGGCGGTTCGACCTATCAGGTCCCCACAGAGATTCGGCCGTCACGACGGGTGGCGTTGGCCATGCGCTGGGTGATTGGATATGCCCGCAACCGTTCCGAACGCGGATTTGCCAGTAAGCTGGCCGGGGAGTTGATGGATGCCGCCAACAGGCGTGGCGGAGCTGTGAAGAAAAAAGAAGATACCCACAAGATGGCGGAGGCCAACAAGGCCTTTGCACACTACCGCTGGTAAAATATAGAACAGGGACGATTACGCAATAGGTTTTAAATTCGAATTCGCCGGCTGGCCCCTAAATTTAAAACCTATTCTTTTGTCTATACATTTGTCTACACAATAGTCCGTATTATGGGAGGACGAAATGGCCAAAGCTAAGTACGAGAGGACGAAGCCACATGTCAACGTGGGGACCATCGGTCACATTGATCATGGCAAAACGACGTTGACGGCAGCAATTACCAAACACTGCGGGTTGAAGGGCAGGGCCGAGTTCATCCCGTTTGATCAGATTGACAAGGCGCCTGAGGAAAAAGAGCGCGGGATTACCATTGCCACGGCTCACGTGGAGTATGAGACCGAGACGCGGCATTATGCGCACGTGGATTGCCCGGGCCATGCGGACTATATCAAGAACATGATCACCGGTGCGGCACAGATGGACGGGGCGATTCTGGTAGTGGCCGCCGACGACGGTCCCATGCCCCAGACCCGCGAGCACATATTGCTGGCCCGTCAGGTGGGCGTGCCGCGGATTTTAGTGTTCATGAACAAGTGCGACATGGTGGATGACGAAGAGCTGATCGAGCTGGTGGAGCTGGAGCTTCGCGAGCTGTTGTCCAAGTATGAGTTTCCCGGCGATGATACGCCGATCATTCAGGGCAGCGCGCTCAAGGCGCTGGAGAGCGATGATCCGGACAGTGCCGAGGCCAAGCCGATTTTTGATTTGCTGGCCGCCGTGGACGCTTATATACCCGAGCCCAAGCGCGACATCGACAAGCCGTTTTTGATGCCCATCGAGGATGTATTTTCCATTTCCGGACGCGGCACGGTGGTTACCGGTCGTGTGGAGCGCGGCATCATCCATGTGGGCGACAATGTGGAGATCGTGGGGATTCGCGAGACCACCAAGACGGTGTGCACGGGCGTAGAGATGTTCCGCAAGCTGCTTGACGAAGGCCAGGCCGGCGACAACATCGGTGTATTGCTTCGCGGCACCAAGCGCGATGAGGTTGAGCGCGGCCAGGTTGTGTCGGCACCGGGTTCGATCACGCCGCACACCAAGTTCAAGGCCGAGTGTTATATATTGAGCAAAGAAGAGGGCGGGCGTCACACCCCGTTTTTTACAGGATATCGTCCGCAGTTTTATTTTCGTACCACGGATGTGACCGGCATATTGAATCTGCCCGAAGGGGTTGAGATGGTCATGCCCGGCGACAATGTGGCGATCACCGGTGAGTTGATCACCCCGATTGCCATGGAAAAGGAACTGCGTTTTGCGATTCGCGAAGGCGGACGTACCGTTGGCGCTGGCGTGGTCAGCGAAATTATCGAGTAAGAGAGATTACCCATGATAATGAACGCTAAGATTAGGATTCGGCTAAAAGCCTACGATCACAAATTGTTGGACCAGTCTGCCACAGACATTCTGGACACCGCCCGTAAAACGGGTGCCAAAGTGGTGGGGCCCATTCCGTTGCCGACCAAGATTAATAAATTCTGCGTGCTGCGCTCACCCCACGTTGACAAAAAGTCGCGCGAGCAATTCGAGATGCGGACTCATAAGCGCGTGCTGGACATTATGGAGCCCACCCAGCAGACGGTGGATGCATTGATGAAGCTTGACCTGTCTCCAGGGGTTGACGTGGAGATCAAACTGTAGCGTAGGGATGATGAGCCATGAGTAAAGGACTGATCGGAAAAAAACTGGGGATGACCAGCGTGTTTACCCAGGATGGCCAATATTTGCCGGTAACGGTAATTCTTGCAGGCCCTTGTGTGGTGACCCAAATCAAAACCGTGGAGACCGATGGGTACAATGCCCTGCAGGTCGGCTTCGGCGACAAAAAGGAAACCCGCACCACCAAACCGCTGAAAGGCCATTTCAAAAAAAGCGGAGGCCGCAACTTCGCTTTTCTGCGCGAAGTCGAAGTGGACAATCCGGCGGACTACAGCCTCGGCCAGACCATCGGGCCGGACCTGTTTCAGGTCGGTGAGCGCGTCGATGTCGTGGGTACTACCAAGGGTCGCGGTTTTGCCGGCGTCATCAAACGTCACGGTTTCAGCGGCGGACGCATGACCCACGGCGGCAAATGCAAGCGAATTCCGGGCTCCATTGGTTGCAGCGCGTGGCCGGCAAAGGTCACCAAAGGCAAGAAAATGCCGGGCCACTATGGTGTTGACCGCCAGACGGTGAGAAATCTGGAAATTGTCGATATTCGACCGGATGATAACCTGATCCTGGTTAAAGGCCCCATTCCCGGTCATCAGCAAGGGATGGTGATGCTGAAAAAATTGAAATTCGCAACTAATGGATGACCGGCGGATGCCGTTTCGGTCATGATTCAGCGGGCCGGGATCGGTAACACGGACAGCCCCCTGTGAGGAATGTTATGGCGACAGTAGATGTGATCAATATAAAAGGTGATAAAGTATCCCAGGCCGAACTTTCGGACGAGATCTTTAGCGTGCCTGTCAAATCACCGATTTTACACCAGGTGGTCAAAGCACAACTGGCCAAAAAGAGATCGGGTACAGCATGTGTCAAAAACCGGTCCGACGTTGCCGGCAGCCAGCGAAAGCTGTACCGCCAAAAGGGGACCGGCCGGGCGCGAAAAGGCAATATCAAGTCTCCTGTCTTGAGAGGCGGCGGCGTTATTTTCGGGCCCCACCCGCGCTCTTACGAGCAGAAAGTGTCCAAGAAGATCCGTAAGCTGGCTTTGAAAATGGCGCTTTCCAGCAAATTGCAGGATAATGAACTGATGGTGCTGGATCGCTTCGAACTTGCCGGGATTAAAACCAGGGATTTCGTTTCGGCCATGGGGACACTGGAAGCGGCAAAAGCCCTTATCGTGACCATGGGAAACGACAACAGCCTGGTATTGTCTTCGCGAAACGTTCCCGGGGTAAAAGTGATACCAACTGAAGGTCTCAATGTATATGACATTCTCAAGTATGAGAAATTGATCGTTCTTGAAGAGGCCATCAAAGGGATAGAAGGGAGACTGCTCTCATGATCGACTATGATATTATCCGGCGGCCGATCATTACGGAGAAGACCAATATCCAAAAGGATGAATCCAATCAGGTGACTTTTGAGGTCGATCCGCGAGCCAACCGCATTGAAATCAAGCGTGCCGTAGAAAAGATCTTCAATGTAAAGGTTGCAACAACCCGAACCATGCAAGTCAGGGGAAAGATCAAACGACGCGGACGCATTTTGGGAAAACGTCGTGACTGGAAGAAAGCAATTGTAACCCTGATGCCCGGCCAGCGAATTGAGTTTTTTGAAGGGGCCTAAATTTAGGAGTTATTCCCAATGGCAGTAAAAAAAGTAAAACCAACGTCTCCGGGCCGTCGATTTCAGACGTATTCCACTTTTGAGGAAATTACAAAATCGACACCCGAAAAGAGTCTGGTCACAATTTTAAAGAAGAGCGGCGGCCGCAACAACAACGGCCGTATTACCGCCAGACGGCGCGGCGGCGGGCACAAGCGTTACTATCGCATCATCGATTTCAAGCGCGATAAGGATGGCATCCCGGCAAAGGTTGCGGCCATTGAATACGACCCCAACCGCAGTGCGCGGATTGCTTTGCTCAACTACGTCGACGGCGAAAAGCGGTATATCCTGGCACCACTCAAGCTCAATGTCGGTGATGAGGTTCTATCCGGTCCCGAGGCGGACATCAAGCCCGGCAACGCGTTGCCCCTGGCCAACATTCCGCTGGGTACGCAGATTCACAACATCGAGTTGAAACTGGGCAAGGGCGGACAGATTGTGCGCAGTGCCGGCGGCTATGCCCAATTGATGGCCAAAGAGGACCGCTATGCGCTGGTCAAGCTGCCATCGGGCGAAGTCCGGATGGTGCTGCTGCGCTGCAAGGCGACCATCGGGCAACTGGGCAATCTTTCCCACGAGAACATGGATCTGGGAAAGGCCGGACGATCCCGTTGGAAAGGTCGCAGGCCCAAGGTCAGGGGCGTTGCCATGAACCCGGTGGATCACCCCATGGGCGGCGGCGAGGGCCGCAGCTCCGGTGGGCGGCATCCCTGTTCTCCCTGGGGCATGCCCAGCAAAGGCTATCGCACGCGCAACAACAAGCAGACTGATCGCTATATCGTTAAACGAAGGAAATAACGCGCCAAGCGTTTCACTGGCATAGGCCATTGAAAGGAGATACCCGGCGCGATTTGAACAGGAGAAGTTATGCCACGGTCATTGAAAAAAGGTCCGTTTATCGAAGACAAGCTGATGAGCAGGGTTACCATTGCTCAAGAGACGCGGAACAACAAGGTGATCAAGACCTGGTCCCGGCGTTCTACCATTATTCCCGAGATGGTCGGACTGACACTGGCCGTGCATAATGGCCGAAAATTTATTCCCGTATTTGTGAGCGAGAACATGGTAGGCCACAAGTTGGGCGAGTTCTCCCCGACGCGCACTTATTATGGTCATGCCGCCGATAAAAAATCGAAACGCAAATAGGCAACGGTCAAGGAGTGGCAACAATGGAGGTTAAAGCAGTCGCCCGATATGTGCGAATATCACCGCTTAAGGTTCGCATGCTGGCGGACGCCCTGAAAGGCAAACCGGTAGACAAAGCCATGGACATGCTACGGTTTATGCCTCAAAAGGCGGCCGGAATAGTGGAAAAGGTTCTTCGTTCAGCCGTGGCCAATGCAGATCAGCAGCCGGATATCGATATTGATGCCCTGATTGTGGGGAATCTGGTGGTCGATAGCGGCCCGATGTTCAAGCGATTTCGCGCCAGGGCGCGTGGACGCGGTACCCGAATTTTAAAACGCACCAGCCATGTGACGGTTATTTTGACCGAAGCGACGGTATAACTAAGGAGGTAGCAGTTTGGGCCAGAAAGTCAACCCCATTGGATTAAGGCTGGGGATCGTCAAAACCTGGGACTCGCGGTGGTATGCAGACAAGAAATACGCCGATTACATTCGTGTGGATTATCATCTGCGCAATTTCATAAAGAAAAAGCTCCACCACGCCGGTATCAGCAAGATTGAAATTGAGCGATCAGCCAAACGCATTCGCCTGCGCATTCATACGGCCCGCCCCGGTATCGTTATCGGAAAGAAGGGTTCGGAGATCGAGAAACTGAAGGCCGAAATCGAGCAGAAGGTTTCCCAGGCGGTAATGATTGATATCCAGGAGGTTCGCAAGCCTGAAATTGATGCCCAACTGGTTGCCGAGAATGTGGCCATGCAGATCGAACGCCGTGTGGCATTCCGTCGCGCAATGAAGCGCGGCGTCACTTCAGCCATTCGTTTTGGCGCCCTGGGCATCAAAATTATATGCTCCGGTCGCCTGGGCGGCGCTGAAATGGCCCGCACGGAATGGTATCGGGAAGGTCGTGTTCCTCTGCATACGCTGCGGGCGGATATTGACTATGGTATTACCGAGGCCCGCACGACATACGGTACGATCGGTATCAAGGTCTATATTTTCAAGGGTGAAATTCTGAAAAAAGATCAGCCGGCGCTTGTGAGCTAATTGATCAGGAGATAAATTGTTATGTTAAGCCCAAAAAAGGTAAAGTTCCGTAAACGGCAAAAGGGCAAGATGAGAGGAATGGCCAGCCGAGGCTGCAACCTGAACTTTGGTGAGTTCGGACTGCAGGCGACGGACTGTGGATATATCAGTTCCAAACAGATCGAGGCCGCCCGTATCGCCATGACGCGTCACGTCAAAAGGGGGGGAAAGATCTGGATCCGGATTTTTCCGGACAAACCCTTCACCAAAAAGCCCGCCGAGGTTCGTATGGGTAAAGGAAAGGGCGCGCCGGAAGGATGGGTCGCCGTCATCAAGCCGGGACGGATTCTTTATGAAATGGCCGGTGTCCCGAAAGAGATTGCCCAGGAGGCATTGCGTCTGGCCATGCACAAGCTTCCCGTTAAAACCCGATTTATCGAGAGGAGCGATCTGCTATGAAACCCAGCGACGTCAGAGCGCTCAGCCCGGAAGAGATGCAGCAAAAGCTCACCGAACTGAAACACGAGCTGTTCAATTTGCGTTTTCAACATGAGGTCGGCCAACTTGAGAATCCGAGCAAGATCAAAGAGACCCAGAAAGACATCGCACGGATTAACACCGTATTGACGGAAATGGCGCGAAACCCAAAGGAAACGGATAATTAAGGGCGCATATGAAAACACGTGGAATGAAAAGACAGGTTAGCGGAGTCATCGTCAGTAATAAAATGGACAAGACTGTGGTCGTTCAGGTCGAGCGGCTGGTCAAGCACCCATTGTATAAAAAATATATACGCCGACGGAACAAGTTTACGGCGCATGACAGTGGCAATGCCTGCGCAATTGGTGATCGCGTTGAAATTACGGAATCTCGCCCATTGAGCAAGACCAAGAGATGGCGCGTAAGCCGGATTATTGAAAAAGCCGTTTAAGTATAAAGGGAAGAAAAAATGATTCAGAACGAAACAAGGTTGACGGTCGCAGACAATTCCGGAGCACGCGTTCTGTATTGCATCAAGATACTCGGCGGTTCCAAGCGCCGCTACGCCAGCCTGGGTGATATTATCGTTGTTTCCGTCAAAGACGCCATCCCCAATGCGAAAGTCAAAAAGGGTGACGTGCTGAAAGCTGTGGTGGTGCGAACGGCAAAAGAAATCAGGCGTCCGGACGGTTCTTTCATCCGCTTTGATGATAACTCAGCTGTTTTAATCAACAACCAGGGTGAGCCTTTAGGTACGCGTATCTTTGGCCCGATTGCCCGGGAACTGAGAGCCAAGCGCTTTATGAAAATTGTTTCGCTTGCTCCCGAGGTTCTGTAGGAAGCAATGGAGTAATGCATCATGGTCAGGTCTAAATGCCATATTAAAAAAGACGACAAGGTCAAGGTACTTGCCGGTAAAGACAGAGGAAAGATCGGCAAGGTCCTTAAAGTAGACCGTAAAAAGGGTCGCATACTGGTCGAGAATATCAATATTGCCAAACGGCATACCCGTCCCACGGCCACCAACCGGCAGGGGGGGATTATTGAAAGCGAAGCACCGGTGCACAGTTCAAATGTCATGTTGATGTGCAATAAATGCGTGAAACCGGTCCGGATCAAAATGCAACAGCTTGATGACGGTAAAAAAGTGCGCGTGTGCCGTAAATGCAATGAGCAGATCGATTCCTGATAACGGGTGACGACGGCGCGTTTTTGCGGAGGATAGGAATGTCAGAGCTTCAGAGCTTCTATAGTGAGCAGGTAGTGCCCAAACTTAAAGAAAAGTTTAACTTTTCTAATGTTCATCAGATTCCACGACTTGAAAAAATCGTATTGAACATGGGATTGGGTGAGGCCATTCAGAACATAAAAATACTCGATTCGGCTGTGGACGAATTGATGGTGATTGCCGGGCAGCGTCCTGTGGTGACGCGCGCCAGAAAATCCATTGCGGCTTTTAAGTTGCGCGAAGGCATGCCCATTGGATGTATGGTGACCCTGCGGCGTGAACGCATGTACGATTTTTTTAACAAGCTGGTCAATATTGCGCTTCCCCGTGTACGCGACTTTCGTGGCATTTCCGCCAAAGCCTTTGACGGCGTCGGCAATTATACCCTTGGCATCAAGGAGCATATCATCTTTCCTGAGATCGACTACGATAAGATCGATAAAATCAAGGGAATGAACATCACTATCGTCACCTCGGCACGAACGGACGACGAAGGCCGGGAATTGCTGACATTGATGGGAATGCCTTTTCGCAAGTAGAGGCTCAACAAGGAGGTAGGTTTGGCAAAGACATCATTACGCATGAAAGCGCAGCGACCGCCTAAGTTCGGTGTGAGGGCTTATAACCGTTGCCCCCTATGCGGGCGACCGCGCGGATATATCAGAAAGTTCGGCATCTGCCGCATATGCTTTCGCAACATGGCATCCCAGGGCAAGTTGCCCGGGGTGATCAAATCGAGCTGGTAAGCGCGACAGCAAGTGATGCCGCCTAAACCAAGCAGCAAACGATTCCTGAGATAAACGGAGACAATAATGGCGATGACAGACCCGATTGCCGATATGCTGACCCGAGTCCGCAATGCCGGCAAAGCCAAATTCAACAGCGTGGATATTCCCGGTTCCAAAATTAAAGTGGAACTAGCCAAAGTGATGAAGGATGAAGGCTTCATCCGAAATTACAAATTCATCAAGGACAACAAGCAGGGGATATTGCGCGTTTACCTGAAGTATGCGGATGACCAGTCCCACGTTATTCAGGAACTGGTACGCATCAGCAAGCCGTCACGACGGGTGTACGTGGGGGCAGAAGATATCAAATCGGTTTATAACGGATTGGGTGTCGCTGTCCTGTCCACCTCGAAAGGCGTTATTACAGATAAACAGGCACGCAAGGAGAATGTCGGGGGCGAAGTCCTTTGTAACATTTTCTAAGCATCGTTTCCGGGTGTTGTTGTATGCCAGACGGTTTCCGCGGAAATGAGTATCGCAAAACGACACCGGCTTTGCCCCAGGCCATCGCATAATAAAGGTGAGTAAGCATGTCACGAATAGGTAAAAAACCCATTGCTATTCCGGAAAAAACCAAGGTCACCTATAAAGACAGTGTGGTCACGGTTCAAGGGAAAAACGGCACATTGACCCAGCAGATTCATCCTGCGGTTACCCTGGATATCGACAGCGATACCATTAACGTCGGCCATGCCGACAGCAGCCGGAAAACGGTCGCGCTTCAGGGGATGACCCGCAGCCTGCTCAATAATATGGTTATGGGCGTAACCCAGGGATTTGAGCGTGTTCTCGAGATCAACGGTATCGGTTATCGCGCCGAAATGAAGGGAAAGAGCCTGATATTCAATCTGGGCTATTCCCATCCCATTGATTTCCCGCTTCCGGAGGGCGTCAGTGCCACTGTGGACAAAAACAACACGATCAAATTGAACGGTATCGACAAGCAACTGGTCGGCCAGACCGCTGCGCGTATCCGCCAGCTGCGGCCGCCCGAGCCATACAAGGGCAAAGGCGTCAAGTATGCCGAGGAGCACATTCAGCGAAAAGCTGGAAAGACCGGCACCAAGTAGGTAAAACGGATGTATCGGCGGCAAACGCTGCCGGCCGATCATATTTCAATATTAGAATGTATGCGGGGATTATCATGAGTTTGACCAATCCGAGAGCCGTTGCCAGGATGAAACGCAAGGCGCGTATCCGAAAGAAAATCAGGGGCACTTCAGAACAGCCGAGACTTTCGGTTTTCAGAAGTTCCAGGCATGTCTATGCGCAAATCATAGATGATACGTCCGGTACAACATTGGTAACGGCTTCCAGTGTCGAAAAGTCGTTTGTTGAACAGGATAAATTTGAAAGCAAACGGGCCGCAGCCACTTATGTGGGGAAAATGCTGGCCCAGCGGGCATTGGATAAGGGGATCAAAAAGGTTGTTTTTGACCGCAACGGCTTTTTGTACCATGGCCGGGTCAAAGCGCTGTCCGATGGTGCCCGTGAAGCAGGACTTACTCTATAGTCTGCCGAGTCAGGTTGATCAGTTTATAAGGAGGCAAACTCTTGTACAAACAGGATACAGAAGAATCCCAATTAATTGACAAGGTGGTGCACATCAGCCGTGTTGCCAAGGTGGTCAAAGGCGGCAGACGGTTCAGTTTCAGTGCCATTGTCGTGGTCGGCGACGGGGAAGGTTCCGTAGGATTCGGCCTTGGAAAAGCCGGCGAAGTACCGGAGGCCATCCGCAAGGGCGTGGAAAAGGCAAAAAAATCCATGGTGAATGTTCCGCTGAAGGAAGGAACGATTCCTTACCAGGTGATCGGCAAATTCGGTGCCGGCAGGGTGCTGCTGAAACCGGCATCCAAAGGGACCGGCGTTATCGCCGGCGGTGCCGTTCGCGCGGTTCTTGAAGCGGTCGGGATTCAGAATATTCTGACGAAGATTATGGGCACCAACAACCCGCATAATGTCGTGAAGGCTACTATTGAAGGTTTGCAGCAATTGCAGAGTGCCGAACAGGTGGCCAACCGCCGCGGTATTCAAACAGAAGATTTACATTAGAGGATTAAGTAAATGGCTGGCAAATTAGATATTACTTTGGTCAAAAGCATGATCGGCAGGCCTGAGAAACATCGCAAAGTCCTGCGCGGTATGGGCCTGACCAAAATGAATAAGACGGTTCGACTGGAGGACACCCCGGCAATTCGTGGTATGATATTCAAGGTGTCCCACCTGGTAAAGGCCGAGGAGATCAAGTCATGAGATTGCATCAATTGAAACCCGCCAAAGGCGCCACCAAGGATCGCAAGCGCATCGGGCGTGGTGTCGGTTCCGGCTGGGGTAAGACCGCAGGCCGCGGAAGCAAAGGGCACAACGCCCGTTCCGGCGGCGGTGTCCGCCCGGGTTACGAAGGCGGCCAGATGCCTTTGCATCGCCGTCTGCCGAAGCGCGGTTTTACCAATATATTCAAGAAGGAATGGGCGGTCATCAATGTGCAGGACCTGGCCCGTTTTGAATCCGGCAGTGTCGTGGACGAAGTGGCCCTGGTCCGCAGCGGACTTGTGAAAGGGTCCCGTGACGGTATAAAACTGCTGGGGCAAGGGGATATTGGCTTTGCGCTAACTGTAAAAATCAACGCCATCAGCCGCACGGCTAAAGAAAAGATAGAGGCGGCCGGAGGCACCGTAGAGGTGATCTGATTATGGTTGGCAGTGGATTCAGCAACATCTTTAAAATTCCGGAGCTCAAGCGTCGATTATTTTATACTGCGGCGCTGCTGGCGGTCTACCGTGTCGGCGTGCATGTCCCCACACCGGGAATCGATGGCGGTGCATTGAAGTCTTTTTTCGATTCCATGCAGGGCACCATCTTTGGCGTGGTCAATATGTTCACCGGTGGTGCCATGGAGCAGTTGTCTGTTTTCGCCCTCGGCATCATGCCGTATATCAGCGCTTCCATTATCATCCAGCTCCTGACCGTTGTTATTCCACATTTGGAGCAACTTAAAAAAGAGGGTGAGCAGGGACGAAAAAAAATCACCCAGTATACCCGGTACGGCACCGTCGTTTTGAGTATCATTCAGGGATTTGGTATTGCGGTCGGATTGGAAAGCATGCAGTCGCCTACCGGGGCCGCGGTGGTGTTCAATGTCGGCTGGGGTTTCCGATTGATGACCGTTATCACCCTGACAGCCGGCACGGCCTTTATCATGTGGCTGGGTGAGCAAATTACCGAACGCGGCATTGGCAACGGCATTTCGCTGATCATTTTTGCCGGCATTGTGGCCCGCCTCCCGGCGGCCATCGGCAACACGCTTCGTTTGATGAGCCAGGATGAAATGAGCATCTTTACGGTTGTCATGCTTGCGGTTGTCATGCTTGCGGTTATCGGCTTCATTATTTACGTGGAGCAGGGTCAGCGGCGTATCCCGGTGCAATATGCGAAAAGAGTCGTGGGACGCCGAATGTACGGCGGCCAGAGCACCCACCTGCCGCTGAAGATTAACTCGTCCGGGGTGATTCCGCCGATTTTTGCATCCTCTATCCTGATGTTTCCGGCGACCATCGCACAGTTTACCCAGGTGTCATGGCTGCAGAATTTTTCGACAATCATGTCACCGCGGGGTATTTACTATAATCTGTTTTTTGTCGGCTTCATCATTTTTTTCTGCTATTTTTATACGGCAGTCACATTCAATCCCGTGGATGTCGCCGACAATATGAAAAAGAACGGTGGCTATATTCCCGGAATCCGCCCGGGAAAACGCACTGCGGATTATATCGACCGCGTGTTGACACGAATTACACTGGGGGGCGCCATTTATGTTTCGGCGGTCTGTGTGCTGCCGACCATATTGATCGGGCAGTTTAACGTGCCATTCTACTTTGGTGGAACGGCGCTGCTCATCGTAGTCGGTGTGGCGATTGACACCATGGCCCAAATGGAATCCCACATGCTGAGCCGGCATTATGAAGGCTTTTTGAAAAAGGGTGGCATGAGAGGGCGCAGATAGCGATCGCATGAGGGTACTGATCTTTTATCTTTTAGCCAGTCGCCAGGCAAAAGCGCATGTACAGGGGGGAGAATGGCCAAAGAGGAACCCATACGGGTCGAGGGAACGGTACTGGAAACATTGCCCAACGCAATGTTTAAAGTTGAATTGGAGAACAAGCATCAAGTCCTTGCGCATATCAGCGGCAAGATGCGGATGCATTTTATAAAGATATTGCCCGGAGATACGGTTACTGTCGAATTATCTCCTTATGATTTGACACGCGGCCGGATCACCTATCGATCAAAATAACCCATGGGGAAGGCTTTGATAGGAAGCTCGGCCCATGCTGCGGTGCCCGGCACCAGGTTCACACGGGCATTTCGACAACAGGAGTTAAAAGAATGAAAGTCAGGGCATCGGTAAAGAAAATTTGCAGCAAATGCATCATCGTCCGGCGTAAGGGTGTCGTGCGGGTCATTTGCGAAAACAAACGGCACAAACAAAAACAGGGTTAAAGCCGGTATTTCACAGGAGGACAAGCTTTGGCACGTATTGCGGGCGTAGACTTACCAAGACGCAAACGGATTGAAATCGGGTTGACCTATATTTTCGGAATTGGTCGATCATCGTCGACAAAAATCCTTGCGCAATTGAATATCGATCCGAGTACCTCGACGGATGATTTGACGGATGAAGAGATCAACAATATCCGTAAAGTCATTGACGGCAAATTCAAGGTTGAAGGTGAATTGCGCACTGAAATATCCATGAATATCAAACGCCTCATGGACCTTGGCTGTTATCGGGGCCTGCGCCATCGCAGGGGACTTCCGGTCAACGGTCAGCGTACCAGCACCAATGCGCGAACTCGAAAAGGCCCCAAGCGTACCGCCGTCAAGAAAAAGGGTGCTGCTGCTAAGAAGTAATTTACATTATTTTATTTTAAGGGAAAGCATAGATGCCACGAAAAACCCGGACTAAGAAAAAAGAGAAAAAGAATATTCCCAGCGGAGTCGTCCACATTCAGTCGACTTTCAACAACACCATAGTGACCATTACCGACCCCGGTGGGAACGTTGTCTCCTGGTCAAGTTCAGGTGTGATGGGATTTAAAGGATCACGGAAGAGTACTCCATTCGCAGCACAATTGACAGCTGAAGATGCGGCCAAAAAGGCAGTCGTTCATGGTATGAAAAACGTTGAAGTGTACGTCAAAGGCCCTGGTGCCGGGCGGGAGTCGGCTTTGCGCGCGCTGCAGTCGGCGGGCTTCAATGTGACAATGATCAAAGATGTAACGCCAATACCGCATAACGGCTGCAGACCGCCCAAGCGACGTCGCGTTTAGTTGAATGTTGTGAAGATGATTAATCGTTGAATGGCCGCATTTTTTGCACTTGCGCCATTTATTTATATTTTTTAGCTTTTATGGCTAAAAGGAGGCAAGTTTGGCACGCTATACTGGTTCGGTTTGCAGAATATGCCGAAGAGAAAATTTGAAGTTATTTTTGAAAGGTGACCGTTGCTACGGCGATAAGTGCGCCTTTGATCGGCGCAGTTACGCTCCCGGACAGCACGGACAGCGCCGCCGTGGTAAAATTTCCGATTACGGCATTCAACTGCGTGAAAAACAGAAGGTCAAGCGCATGTACGGGCTTTCTGAAAAGCAGTTCCGCCTGGTATTTCAGAAAGCGGACCGCCAAAAAGGCATAACCGGCACAAACCTGCTGGTCATGCTGGAACGCCGACTGGATAATGTCGTTTACCGTCTCGGGTTTGCCAACTCCCGCACCCAGGGCCGCCATTTTGTAAGACACAACCATTTTTTGATTAACGGTCAGAAGGTAAATATACCTTCCTACCAGATCAAGATCGGTGATGAGATCACTGTCAGCGAAAAGAGCAAAACCGTGCAGGCCATAGGAGACGCTCTCGAGGCCGTTGTTCGCAGAGGTGTTCCCCAATGGCTTGAGATGGAGAAAGATCAAATGAAAGGTGTCGTCAAAAACTTTCCGGTCCGTGATGATTTGACCATGCCGATGCAGGAACAATTGATCGTTGAACTTTACTCCAAATAACTGAATAGGCCAACCTGGTGTTGGTCGTATTTTAGTGGTTTGTAAAAAATTTAAATCCTAAGGCTGGAGAAAACATATGTCATCAAATGAGCTTATGTACATGAACTGGCGAGAGATGATCAAGCCGGAAAAGGTGCAAGTGTCCAGCACGCAAACATATGGAAAATTTGTTTGTGAGCCTCTTGAACGGGGCTATGGGACTACTTTGGGAAATTCGCTGCGTCGAATTATTCTCTCCTCATTGCATGGAGCCGCCATTACGGCTGTTAAAATCGAATCGGTTCAACATGAGTTCAGCGCAATCCCCGGCGTACTCGAAGACGTGTCTGAGATTATACTGAATTTAAAACAAGTCAGGTTAAAAACCAAAGACATTCAGGTACACACATTACGGTGTGATGAAAGTGGCCCGAAAACGGTTACCGCCGGTGATTTCGTCAGCCCGGACGGCTCTATTGAGATTCTCAATCCAGATCTGCCGATTGCAACCCTTTCCGCAGAAGGTACGCTTTCAATGGAAATGACCGTGAAGGTCGGAAAAGGGTATGCACTTTCGGAAAACAATAAAGACGAAGATGCGCCTGTTGGTACGATTCCCATTGACGCTGTTTTTACCCCGGTCAGTCGCGTGAATTATGTGGTTGGAAATGCCCGCGTCGGTCAGCGGACCGATTATGACAAGTTGACCCTTGAAGTCTGGACGGACGGCAGTGTCACCCCGGAAAATGCCGTGGCCTACGCCGCCAAAATTTTTAAAGACCAGATGTCACTCTTTATTAATTTTGATGAGGAAGCCGAGCCGACCCCGTCCCAGAGCGCAAGCGATGATGATCAGCCCCAATATAACGAGAACCTTCAACGCAGCGTCGAAGAGCTTGAGCTTTCTGTTCGCAGCGCCAACTGCCTGAAGAACGCAGAGATCAATAAGATTTTTCAGCTGGTTCAGAAAACAGAAGCCGAGATGCTTAAAACCAAGAACTTTGGCCGTAAATCCCTCAATGAAATCAAAGAGGTCCTCACCGATATGGGGCTAACGCTCGGAATGAAAATAGAGGGATTCGTGCCTCAGTCAGAAGACAGTGAAGAAGAAGGGGAGTAGTTGTTTCCATGAGACATAGAAAAGCCGGAGTTAAACTCAATAAAAACAGCAGCCATCGACAAGCCATGTTTCGGAACATGGTGACCTCTTTATTTAAATATGACCGCATCAAGACCACTGATGTTCGAGCAAAAGAAGTGAGCCGTTGGGCGGACCATATCATCACCCTGGCCAAAAGAGGCGATTTGCATGCCCGCCGCCAGGCGATGGCCATCGTTCGCGAAAAAAACGTCGTTCATAAACTATTTGAAGAGGCTAAAGAGCGATTCGGCAACCGCGAAGGCGGATATACGCGAGTGGTCAAACTTGGGAACAGACCTGGGGATGCCGCCCTTATCTCCGTGATTGAATTTGTGACCGATATACAAGCGGCCAAGAAGAAAAAGAAAAAAACCAAGGTTGCCTCGCCGCAAACCGCGCCTGTTGAAAAGAAAGCCGACGTAGAGGAACAGGTTCAGGCCGATGCGGAAGCATCTGCCGATGTTGCCCAAGCCGCTGAGCCGACAGAAACTGCACCGCAGGAAGAAATCGAGGCGGCGCCGGATGCCGATGCTGCGGCTGTTCAGGAGGCCGGGCCTGAAGACCATGATGAAAGCACTGAAATAGAAGATCCCGAAAAAAAATCAGAATAAGCTATTTTTGATCACGCCTATCAAAAGCCCCTCTGCCCTAACGCGGCATTGGGGTTTTTTTGTTTGGCATATAAAATTCGCAGCCACTGGAAAATTTGACATCAGATTTCATTCGCGCCCTTTATGATTGAGAAAAGACCGCGGTTGCGGCAAACACGCATTGGGACTTGAACCCGGTCGCAATATTTGTAATATTGATCCGCATAGACGCTAACCACCTGAAAATTTTTGCGGAATATTTTTTCCGCAGACCCTAGAGCAGGTTGCGAATGTACAATAGCTATTTCGGATTTCGAGAAAAGCCGTTTAAACTCGTTCCAAATCCTGACTACCTTTTTTTAAGTCAGAGCCACGAAATTGCCCTGGCGCATCTGACCTATGCAACGGATCAGGGTGACGGCTTCGTGGTCATTACCGGAGAGGTGGGCACCGGAAAAACCACACTCTGCCGCAACTATCTGGAAAGTCTCGATGAAAAAACCGCTTCGGCTTATATATTCAACCCCAGATTGGAATCGGCCCAATTGCTGGCCAGCATTTGCGGTGAATTTGGTATCCAAACCGAAGAGACCCGCATTAACGTCCTTCTGGATTTACTGAATAACTATTTGATCAAGCAAAATGCTGCCGGCTTCAAAGTGGTGGTTCTCATCGACGAGGCCCAGGGGCTTTCCATCGAGAACCTGGAATTGGTGCGCATGTTGTCCAATCTTGAGACGACCCGCAGTAAACTGCTCCAGATCATCCTCGTCGGCCAGCCTGAATTGGCCGATCAACTGGATTCATACGAACTGCGCCAGCTTGCTCAAAGAATATCGCTGCATTACCATCTTTGTCCTCTGACGGCCAAGGAATCCGAAGCTTACATCCAGCATCGCCTGGGAATTGCGACACAGCGCAGAGCCACTCTTTTTACCACCAATGCGTGCCGCTCCGCTTATCATTATTCCGGTGGTATTCCCCGCCTGATCAATATCGTCTGTGATCGGGCGCTCTTGCTGGCTTACAGCCATAACCGCCCCAGGGTGACCCGAAAAATCATGCAGGCCGCTATCCGCGAACTGCTGGCCAGGGGGCAGGCCCGGAAAAGTATGCGCCACTGGCCATATTTGATTGGCGGGTCGGCCCTTCTTTTTTTAGCGGCGTTGGCGCTTGCCTTATTTGTCTGGCACAGCAGGCCTGCGGGCAATCTCCACCAGCAGCAGGCGGGCTCTTACCAGAACCCCATTGCAGGAAAAGATGCCGGGAATCTGAGTTCCCTGAATGTTGTCCCCGCCCCTGAGACGGACAAGTCCATAGCAGGTGCCGTTGATCGTTCACCGGAAGATCAAACAGCGGTGGCGGCTAATGTCGCCGATAGTGTTGGAACCGAACCGTCACAGCAATCGTTATCAACGATTGTGCCGGCAGAGGCAACGCTGCCGGGGCCTGTCGAGACCCAAACCACGGCCGCTGAAATGGACTCTGCCCTGAATTCCCCCCCGGACCAGGCCCGTTCTGCAGCAGGGCACATGACGTTGCCGGCATTGATCGAGCGTCTGGATACCCGCAGTTCGCGCAAGAATGCCGTGCATGAATTGCTTTCCCTGTGGGATCAGCCCCGGCCGAACGTGGACCTGCTGCCCGATCAATTGAAAGATCCTGTTTTTATCGATCTTGCCGCACGCCAATATGGCCTGCGGGCCTATGTCTCGCCATTGGACTGGGGGTTGATAGAGAAAATCGGCTTTCCGGCCATTCTGACACTGAAAAAAAAAGCGTCCGGGGCAGACGTCTACCTGGCCCTGGTTGCCAAGGACGGTGACCATCTGCGGGTGTCAGCGGGACAGGATGCATCTGCGGTGGACACCGACATTGAATCCATAGAGGGTTACGTTACCGGTCCGATGTACATTTTTTGGAAAAACACCCTGGGTTTCGACATGCTCATCGGTAACGGCGCCAATGAAAATGCAGTGCTCGGGGTTCAACACCTGCTGCGTCAAATCGGCTATGACCAGGTGCCGATTTCGTCGGTGTTTGACCGTTCGACGCGAGCGGCTGTCGTGGCGTTCCAGAAAAAAAACAACCTGGATGCAGACGGCCTGGTGGGGCCTCTGACGAAGATCATGCTGCTTCGAGAAGCGGGCGCCAGCGATAGGCCCCATCTCGCCAATTGAAAAAAAGTCGGTTCTTGAGCAGGGTTTTATGAGTACCATCCTAAAGGCGCTTAAAAAGCTGGAACAGGAAAAGCAGAGGCAGCGGGACGCCGGTACCCATGAATCCCCTGTTTGGCCGGGATCCGCCGCCGCGAATCGTTTTCCGGGCGGGCGATGGCTGGCTGCGCCCTGGATTCGCCGCGGACTTGTCCTCATTCTGGTCCTGGGCCTTGGGGGTGCTGCATTCTATTTTTACCGTCTGTCACTGACTGCCGGCAGACCCGACGCGGTCGGTAAAGCAGGACCCGAATTCTCTCCCGCTCGGGATACCCGGGTCGCCCCATCGACCACTGCCGGCCATGTCCGGAAGGATATGGCAACAGTGCAAATGCAACCCGTCGAAGACCAGGCGGATCATACCCGTGCCATTGCCGATGCAGGTCGTTCCGGCGGCAAGCGGCCTTCTGTTCCGAAGCGTTCAGAAACCATGCCGCGGCCGCTAAATTCCAAAGCGGCGGTTCAAGGCACGCAAACAAAAGCGCCTGTTCAGCGGCAGCCGACCTTCAATGTGACCCAAACTGCTGGTTCCGACGTTGGCCCGATGCCTGCCAGTCAGCTACCCGTCGACGAGAGCCGCACCGTTGAGCCGTCTCCGCAGCCCGTTGCGGAACAGACATCGCTTCCCGCGGATCGCGGCAACCGACCCGCTGAACCGGAGTATCCCAATGCAATCCTGATGACGGACGGGCGCCTGAAGGTTCAGGCTCTGGCATGGTCCCCCAATATCGATGATCGCATGGCGGTAATCAACACCCGAATCGTCCACGAAGGAGACAAGGTAGAGGGTTTTGCCATACTGGCTATTGGCCATGACGATGTCATCGTCAGTGAAAAGGGGGTTATTTATCGTGTGGTATTCGGGCAGCCATAGAAATACCTGTTGGATATTGATTTACCCCCCGGGGTTGCGATAAACAGATGATTCCGACAAAAGGTCAAGATGATAAGACAACCCAGGGCGTCGTGCATGCGGGAAAATGGATAGTTCAGAGAAGTTCTCAGTAAGCACTTTACATTTCTTAACGTCCTGAATAAACATATATATGCTGATTTATCAATCAATTCAGCAAGCTTGCCTTGACAGGCCATCGATGTTTAACCTATTGTATGAGGCTATTTACGGGGACATTACAATTTCGCACTGAACGCTAAATTAAGGAGAAGACAAATGCGCAAGTCAATCCAATGGGTTATCTGGTCAACCACTGCTGTGTTTCTTTTCTTTCTGGCACTGGCCGGACCTGTTGCGGCCAAAGACATCAAGGTCGGGGCGATCATCAACCTGACCGGCCCGGCCTCTTCCTGGGGGCAATACCATGCCAAAGGCCATCATGACTATTTTCGCTATGTCAACGAAGTTAAGGGCGGCGTAGCAGGGCAAAAGATCGATCTGACCATTGTGGACAGTGCTTATAAAACGGCCGAGGCCGTCAAATACGTTAAAAAATTCTGTACCCGGGATAAAATGGATATGCTGGCTACCTGGAGTGCGGGCTCGGGTATTATGGCCAAACCCATTATCCAGCAATACAAAGTCCCCAATATCAACTATTCGACTTACCAGGGCATCCTCAAGCCACCGGTGGACTATGCCTACCTGCCCTTCGGCAGCTATGTCCTGGACTCATACGCCGTTCTGGAATACATCAAAGCCATCCATACGGGCAGCGAAGCCCCCAAGGTGGGCCTGCTGACATACAACAATGCTTACGGTAAATCCATTCACGAACCCAGCCAGGAGTATGCCGCCGCCAATAACGTGAATATCGTCGACATCGAGGAATTTCCCCCCAAGGCGGTGGATTTGAACACCGAATTGCTGCGCCTCAAACAAAAGGGCGCCGAGTATATCTTTGTTCAGAACCTGCCCTCGGCCATCATCATGGCCCTTGAGGCCGCCGACCGTGCCGGTTACAAGGGTAAATTTTTCGGCACCTGGACCTCCACCGATCCCGATTTCTTCAAACGGGGCAAAGGGCTGATCCGCGACCGCATGTTCATGCAATTCGCCGGCTGCCTGCCCGGCGACAACAGCCCTGCCATGAAGGTGCTGGAAGACATGTACAAGCGTTACGGTACGGTGGACAAGTTCGATGCCTCCTACTGGGAAGGGGTGGCCGTGGCCATGGTCATGGAGCGGGCCTTTGAAAAAGCCCACGCCCAGTTCGGAAAGGTCAACAGCGAGACCATTAACCAGGCCCTGGAAACCTTCCGCGACGAGGATATGGGCGGGATCGTGCCTAACATTACCTATACCAGCACCGACCATAGCGCTTCGTTCAAGGCGCGTATCGTCCAGGTGCATGAGGATGCCACCTATACCCCGGTGACCAGCTTCTGGAGCCCCGGCAAGGAGAAAGTTCAACTGGTGCAATGAAATCCTTTCGGGGCGAACCCAGTATTGTCGCCGAAGCCCGGCCCGATGATAAACGCGCTGATCTGGAACTCAGAGACATCGTCCTCAAGTTCGGAGGGATCACCGCCTTGAACCGCATCAACCTGAAGGTTGACACCGGTGAGCTGTCGGCGGTCATCGGCCCAAACGGTGCCGGAAAGACCAGCCTGCTCAATTGCATCACTGGGTACTACAAGCCGCAGAAAGGGTCCATCGTTTTCAACGGCCGGGATGTCACCGGCCTTTCCACCCATGAGCTTACCGTCATCGGCATCGGGCGGACGTTTCAAAACATCGAATTGTTCGCCGGTATGTCGGTGCTGTCCAACATGCTCCTGGCCCGCAACCTGCACTGCCGCTACAACCTGGCCCATGCTTGTCTGTTCTCCAGATCGGTACGCAGAGAAGAGGTGCGCCATCGGCGGATCCTGGAGGAGTTGATCGATTTTCTGGAGATGCAGGCCATTCGTAAAGAACTCGTGGGGTCGTTGCCCTATGGTATGCGCAAGCGGGTGGAACTCGGCCGGGCCCTGGCCCTGGAGCCCAAAATCCTGATCCTGGACGAGCCCCTGGCCGGCATGACCCTGGAAGAAAAAGAGGACATGGTCCGTTTTCTGGTGGAACTCAATCACGCCTGGCATCAAACCATGATCCTGGTAGAGCACGATATGTCCATTGTCATGGGCATTTCCCAGAAGATCGCCGTGCTGGACTTCGGCGTCAAGATCGCCGAGGGTGCACCTGAAGATATTCGCAACCATCCCGAGGTGATCAAGGCTTACCTTGGTCAGGCGTCGGGGGCATAGCCGCATGAACGAAGCGCTCAGAGACAAAAGGGCCGCGGGTTATCTCTCGGGAGCCCGGAGCCGGAAGCCGGCCCATTCCTTTGCCGGGCTGACCCTGCCCCAGGTGCTGTTCAAACAGGCCGCCGCTCTGGGCCGGGACCATATCGCCATTCGCCAGAAGGCTTACGGCATTTGGCAGGCCCTGAACTGGGAGGACTACCTGCGATTTGTCCGGCAGACTGCTCTGGGCCTGTGGTCCCTGGGACTGCGGCGGGGCGACAACCTGGCCCTGGTAGTGGATAACGAGCCGGAATGGCTGTTCAGCGAACTGGGTGCCCAATGCCTGGGTGCCGTCAGCGTCAATCTGTTTACTTCCGCTGTGGCCAAGGAGATCCTCCACGGCATCGACCGCATCAACGCCCGCTACGTTATTGTTCAGGACCAGGAGCAGGCGGACAAGCTGCTCGAAAACAAAGACCAACTGCCCGGCGTGGAGCGTGTGGTCTACATGGATCCCACGGGAATGCGCCATTGCAGCCAGTCCCCCTGGCTGATCAGCTTTGCCCAGTTGCTTCAGGCTGGAGAGGTGGTGGATCGCGAGGAGCCGGACCTGTTTGAGAAACTGCTGCGGCAGGGGAAAAGCAGCGATACGGCGGTGATGATCATGACCTCGGGCACCACCGGTCTGCCCAAAATGGTCATGCTGAGCCATGACAATTTTGCCGCCATGGCCACCCAGTGGATGGCTTCGAACCCCATCAAGACGGGAGACAACTGGATCTCCATTTCACCCCCGGCCTGGATCGTGGACCAGATGTGGGGGGTGGGTATCACCATCTTTAGTGGTATGGTGATGAACTTTCCTGAAACTGCCGCCACGGTAACTGAAGATTTTCGTGAAATCGGCCCCCATATCATCATTACCTCCTCCCGCTTCTGGGAAGATCTGGCATCCAAAATCCGTGTGAAGATCTCCGATGCCGGGCCCATCAAACGCGGATTCTACAACCTGGCCCAGAAAATCGGCGAGGCGGTGATTAAAAAGGAAGAAAAGGGTCTGGCTCTTTCAGTGCCTCAGAAAGCACTCAAATCCCTGGCCTACTGGACGGTGTCGCGTCCGCTATTGGACCGCATCGGGTGCCTGCAGTTCAGGACCGCCTTAACCGGCGGCCATCCCATCAGTCCCGACGTGATCCGGTTTTTCCGTATCAATGGCCTGAATCTGAAGCAATGCTACGGCATGACCGAGGCCTGCGGAATTTTCCAGGTCCAGCCCGACGGCCAGGTCAAGCCGGAAACCGTGGGTACCAGCCTGCCGGGGGCCCTGGTCAAGATCAATCCGGACCAGGAGGTACTGGTCTCGGGGCCATCGATTTTTCAGGGGTATTATGAAAATCCCGAGGCTACTGCCGAGGCTTTGGAAGACGGCTGGCTGCATACCGGCGACGCCGGATACATTGATGACGCCGGACACCTGGTGATCCTGGGACGCAAGCAGGACATCATGCGCACCCGGGACGGCGAACCTTTTGCACCGGACTTCATCGAAACCCGGCTCAAATTCGACCCCTATATCAAAGAGGCCGTGATCTGGGGTGAGGGCCAGCCCTATGTATCGGCCTTTATCAACATCGATTTTGAAAACGTGGGTTTGTGGGCTGAGGAACGCCAGATCCCCTACACCACCTATCTGGATCTTTCCCGGCAGCCGGCCGTGGCGGAACTGATCTGCAAGCGGGTGCAACGCACCAACCAGGCCCTGCCCGAAGCCATGCGACTGGCGAAGATACTGCTGCTGTACAAGCTGCTCGACGCCGATGACGAGGAGCTTACCCGCACCGGTAAGGTGCGGCGCAAGTTCGTGGCCCAGCGCTACCAGGAACTGATCGACGCCCTGTACGGCGACAAGACCGAACTGGCGGTCAAAGGCAAGGTCCATTACCGTGACGGCACTATCGGCACCATCGAAACAACCTTACAAATCCTTTCATTGACCTAAGGAGCCATGATGGAATTCTTCCTTCACCTGCTGCTCAACGGCCTTTCCCTGGGGTTTTTGTACGCCTTGTCGGCCTTGGGATTCGTCATGATCTACAAGTCGAGCAGTGTGCTCAATTTCGCCCACGGGGAATTGCTGGCCATCGGGGCGTTCTTGTTTCTGCTGCTGTCCACCTGGGCCAAACTGCCTATCCCCCTGGCCTTCGTGCTCACCCTGGCAGGGTCGTTTATCCTTGGATTCATCGTGGAGCGCCTGTTTCTGCGCCGTATGATCGGCGAAGACCTGATCCAGGTCATCATGCTGACCGTGGGGCTGGCCGCCATGTTCAAGGGGCTGATGCTGTTTATCTTCGGCGGTGACATTCATCAGTACCCCAAATTCCTGCCCGAAAGCCTGAACCTGCATATCGGCATTATCCAGGTTCCGTCGGTCTATGTGGCCACATTTATCATTGGCATCCTGTTCCTGGTGGTCTTCGGCCTGTTTTTCAAATACTCCACCCAGGGCATCTACATGCGCTCGGTGGCCGACAATCAGCCGGCGGCCCTCTCTCTGGGGGTTCACGTCCAGCGGGTCTTTGCCCTTTCCTGGGCCATCGCCGCCCTGGTGGCCGCCATGAGCGGAATCGTGCTGGGGGTTCTCAATGGCATCAATGTCCACGAATTGAGCGCCATCGGGCTGAAGGTCTTCCCCGTGGTCATCCTGGGCGGGCTGGACAGCATTGCCGGGGCCATTGTGGGCGGGGTGATCATCGGCATGCTGGAAACCTTCACCGGCGGCTATCTGTCCACCTCGCTGCGGGAAATCATTCCCTACATCGTTCTGGTGGTGATTCTCATGGTTAAGCCCTACGGGTTGTTCGGGATTAAAGAGATCGAGAGGGTATAATGGGCAGGCGGCGGTTCTCTGAATGCGGCAATCTCAAGCAATCCTATGAAGAGGAGCTGACCCTGTTCGGCACCGATTTCGGCCGCTATTGGTCCGTGGTGGGCCTGGCGATGCTTCTGGGGCTGGTACCCCTGGCCTCGTCACCCTATGTCCTTTATATCCTGAACACCATCGGCATCTATGCCATCGCGGCGTTGGGGCTGAACCTGCTCATCGGCTTCACCGGCCAGATCTCGCTGGGCCACGGGGCCTTTTTCGGGGTGGGCGCTTATGCGGCGGCGGTGTTGACGACCAAGGTCGGTTGCCCCTATTGGGCGGCCCTGCCGCTGGCGGGTCTGGTCACTGCAACGGTGGGCATGGTTTTCGGTGTCCCCTCGGTCCGGCTCAAACACCTGTATCTGACTATCGCCACTCTGGCCGGCCAGTTTATCATTGAATACATCCTGGTCCAATGGGACGGCCTCACCGGCGGTGCCGAAGGCATTCTGGTGGGCAGCAGTTCCATCTTCGGCATCAGCCTGGGCAGCGACCGGGCCTTCTACTATTTGATCTTCATCAGCCTGATCCTGTTGACCTGGATCCTGTCCAACCTGATGCGGACCCGCTTCGGCAGGGCCTTTGTGGCCATCCGGGACAACGACCGCGCCGCCGAAGGCATGGGCATCGCGTTGTTCAAGTTCAAGCTGCTCTCCTTCGGTATCTCGAGTTTTTATGCCGGATACGCCGGCGCCCTGTTTGCCGGTTACATGCTCACCATCACCCCCGAACCGTTCAACATGTGGCTTTCCATCGAATTCATCGCCATGATCATCATCGGCGGGCTGGGCAATATCAGCGGCGCTGTCTTCGGCACGGTCTTTATCGTGCTGCTGGGAGAGACATTGAGCACCATCACCGAGTTCATCATGAATTACGGTCCCACGTCCGGCTTTTCCATCACCATTGCACCGTTACGGGAGTTTATTTTCGGGCTGAGTATCGTGCTCTTTATCATGTTCGAACCCAAAGGCCTGGCGGAAGTATGGCGTATCGTGCGCTCCAATTTCCGCCTGTGGCCTTTTTCATATTAACAAGGACGGCCGGCACCATGGCAGACGCCTACAAATTGCTGATTAACAATATCAGTGTGGTCTATTCCGATGTTATTCAGGTCTTGAAGGGCGTATCCCTCTCCATCCAGCCCGGGAAAATCGTCGCGCTGGTGGGCAGCAACGGTGCCGGCAAGACCACCACCTTGAAGGCCATCTCCGGTCTTCTCAAACCGGAAAACGGCAGGGTCACCGATGGGGTCATCAGCTACCAGGGCCTGCCCATCGAAAACTTGTCGCCGGAGCAGATCACCCGCCGGGGTATCATTCAAGTGCTGGAGGGCCGTCAGGAATTCAAACACCTGACCGTCGAAGAAAATCTCAAGGTTGGCACCGCCACCCGTTGGGGCCGGTCCTATCATAAGGACCTGAAAAGGGTTTACGACCTGTTTCCGGCCCTGGCCCGACGTAAAAAAACCCTGGCCGGATTCTGCAGCGGCGGTGAGCTTCAAATGATGGTTATCGGCCGTGCCCTGATGGCCCATCCCGACCTGCTGCTCCTGGACGAACCCTCACTGGGCCTTGCGCCCCTGCTGGTCCGTGAGATTTTCAGGATCGTGCGCAAAATCAACGAGGAACAAAACACCACCATTCTGCTGGTGGAGCAGAACACCAACATGGCTCTGAGCATCGCTCATTATGGTTACGTAATGGAGAACGGCAAGATTGTGCTGGAGGGCGAAGCCGACCAACTCAGGGAGAATCCCGACGTCAAGGAATTCTATCTGGGCACCGCCGCAGCGGATTTTAATAAATCGTACTGTGATTTGAAGTCGTATAAGCGGCGGAAGCGCTGGCTATAAAAGATCATTGCCACTGATCGGCGAATTTTTCCGGTCCTACAAGGGTGTAGCCGCGGGATTCCAGTTCGGTCAAAATCGGGGTCAGGTCGGCGGTCTGTACCCGGAAGACAAGGATGTAGGCGTCGTTGTGGTAAAAGCTGGCGGCCGACACGAAATTGAGCCCCATCTGGCTGATCAGGCCGGACACCTCGGCCATGACCCCGGGTCGGTCCTTGAATTCGATGGCGAAACGTGACCCGCCCCGGTGAAGGCCCATCTCTTCCACCAGGACATCGAGCATGACGCTGCGGTTGATATAGCCGATCAGTCGGCCGGTGTCGGTGACCACCGCCAATCCGGCCAGATCGTGCTTGGCCATGATATCGGCGGCCTCTTCGATCTCAGTTTCAGGTTTCACGGTTAAAATATTTTGGTTGCGTACGAAATCCGCAACGGTGATATGCTCCATCACCTCGGGAAGTTCGTATTTGCTTAGCAGCGTCGCCGAGGAAGGAAGGGCGCCACGCACATCTTCCTTGGTCACATAACCGATCAGTTTACCCTTTTCCACAACCGGCAGCATCCACAGCCGGTGCGTTTCCATCAATTCATTGGCCTCGGTGATGAGGGTCCCTTTGGTTACCGAAACCACGTTCGTGATCATCTTCAAACCGACATACATGATACCATCTCCCTTCAAAGACTTTGAAAAGACTGGAATTTGCTTGTTGTGCCACTGGGTCCATCAAATCGATGCCAGTGTGTCCATCTTATTGCCAATCCAGCATGTTGTACAGGGTAAAATTGAGCCTGTCGCCGGGAGATATGCAAGGACGGCGATGGGCCCCAAAAACCGGACAATGTGCTGAGCGATGAGTCAGCCAGGATGAAAAGGAGCTGACATGAAAAACGAACGCAGAAAACACAGCCCTGGATTCAAAGCTGCCTGCTTGAGAAAATAAAGCTTTTTTTACTTGACCAAATCGCAATTCACCCGAATAATTGGGGCGAATCGTTAACCACAATCGTCTGGCACGATAACCGGGTTTCTTTATCCTTCCGACCGGAACCGGTATTCAGACGGATGCCGGGCCAGTGTCCGTCCCGGATCTGATCCACGATGTCCGTCAGGACAGAGATCCGTCCGATATGCTGCCAGATCAATAGCGTGAGAGGGGAATCCATGCGTCGTTATTTTCAAAAGATGGCTGTGTTCGGAAAAGCGCTCAACGAGGGGCAAATTAAAAGCACCGAGGAAAACATCCCTAAAATCAAGGCGGTGGAACAAGAGGTGGCGCAAGCCGCCGAAACAGTGAAACAGGCCGGTTTTCCCACGGAAAAAATAAATGCGCGCGGCCAGTTGACCGTTTACCAGCGTTTGTCCTATCTGGTGGATGAAGGGTCCTGGTGCCCGCTGCACACGCTTTATAACCCGGAAGACAACGCGGAAGGCACCACCAATGTGGTTGACGGTCTGGGAAAGATATCCGGAAGATGGGCGGTCATTATCGGTTTCGACAATAAAGTGATGGCCGGCGCATGGCTGCCCGGTCAGGCCGACAATATTTTGCGGGCCACCGATTTGTCCACCCGGCTCAATATTCCGCTGGTCTGGCTGGTCAACTGTTCCGGTGTCAAACTGACCGAACAGGAGAAATTTTACGCCAACCGCCGTGGCGGCGGGACTACTTTTTTCAGGCATGCCGAGTTGAACCAGATGGGCATCCCGATTCTGGCCGGTATTTACGGCACCAATCCCGCCGGAGGGGGATACCAGAGCATCAGCCCCACGGTCCTGTTCGCCCATAAAGACTGCAATATGGCCGTGGGCGGGGGCGGAATTCTCAGCGGCATGTCTCCCAAAGGGTGCTTTGACGAAGCCGGTGCCGAACAACTGATTTCCGCAGCAAAGCAGTTCAAGGCCAAGCCGCCGGGCGGTGTCGACATCCACTATGATCAAACCGGCTTTTTCCGCTATAAGTACGAAACCGAAACCGACGTGCTGGACGGCCTGAAAGACTATATGGCCTGCATTCCCGCATACGAACCCAAGTTTTTTCGGGTTGCGGATTCCGCCGAACCCCTTTTTCCTGCGGACGATTTGTATCGGCTGGTGCCTGCCAACCCGCGCCAGATGTATAATTTCGATGAGGTTTTGTCCCGCCTGGTGGACGGCAGCGAGCATATGGAGTTTCGCCCAGGCTACGGCCCAGAGATCTATACCGGGTTAGTGAAAATGGATGGATTCCTGGTGGGGATCATCGGCAATCGCCAGGGGTATCTGGGCGAAGACTATCCCGAATACGCCGATTATCCCGGCATCGGCGGCAAGCTCTACCGCCAGGGTTTGATCAAGATGAACGAGTTTGTCACCCTCTGCGGCCGGGACCGCGTGCCGGTCATATGGTTTCAGGATACCAGCGGCATCGATGTGGGCGACATCGCCGAGAAAGCCGAGCTGCTGGGCCTTGGCCAGTCCCTGATTTATTCCATTCAGCAGACCGGCGTGCCCATGATGCTGGTGGTCCTGCGCAAAGGAACGGCGGCCGCACACTATGTCATGGGCGGCCCCACCGCCAATCGCCACAACGCCTTTACCCTGGGAACGGCCACAACCGAAATTAACGTGATGCACGGCGAAACGGCGGCCGCTGCGAGCTTTTCACGCCGGCTGGTCAAAGAAAAGGATGCCGGCCGTCCTTTGGGCCCGGTCATCGAAAAAATGAATGAAATGGTCCAGAACTACACCGACAATTCGCGCCCCATCTATTGCGCCAAAAAAGGCTTTGTGGACGAGATTGCCGACATGACCCGAATCCGGGCTTATTTAAAGGCATTTGCGGGAGCCGCATATCAGAACCCGCACTCCCTCTGCCCCCACCACCAAATGATGCTGCCGCGCATTATCAAGGGGTAGGCGCACCGCAATATCAAATGAGGGATGGAATCCGTCTCAATGCATGAGATCGGTAAAATCCTCCATTTGACCGTTTTAGCCGCTCTAATCTTTTACCGGGCGACCCGGCGCTTCTGAAAATATCCGTTGCAAATATCCACGGTCTATTGTATTTGCAAAGTCCCCCCTGAGTGAAATCCCATTAGCGTATGGGTGCCAAAAATCCGGGCGCACTTTATTCCAGGCGATCATTCTGCATACTGTGGCAGGTTTTTCGGCTGATCAAGATTCACACCATGCATGTTTCGCGGCCATTGCGTATTGACTTAAGTCAAGGCCATTGGCTCGTTTATCCTGCATGGTGTACAAAAAGCGTTATCGCTGGAGCAGATGCAGGATTGGGTCATGCTTAGGTTTATCAGTAAAATAGCCCGCAACAAACGTCGCTTTACCTTTCCCGGCAACGGAACATTTGCGCATGGTGTTCATCCGCCCCAGTGCAAGCAGCTGTCCGCGGATGCGCCCATAGAGATCATACCGACACCGGAAAAAATCATTCTCCCTCTCCAACAGCATATCGGCGGGCCGTGTAAACCGCTGATCAAGCCCAAACAAGCGGTGGTTTTCGGAGAGATGGTGGGCAAGGGAGAGGCTTTTGTTTCTGCATCGCTGCATTCGCCGGTCAACGGCGTAGCCCTTAAAATGGAAGTTACCACCCTGGCCAATGGACGCCATATGCAGGCCATCGCCATTCGCAGCGAGGGGGAACAGCTCACCGGTCAGGCGTTATGGGATCAATTGTATGGCGGAATGTGGCCCCAGAAATCCTATCAGGCCATAGCACCGGAAGAAATTTCGGAGGCCATTCACGCAGCGGGCATTGTCGGACTGGGCGGGGCGGCATTTCCCACCCACGTCAAAATATTGCCCAGTGAAAAAAAACCGATTCACACACTGGTGGTCAACGGGTGCGAATGCGAACCCTACCTGACCACCGATTACCGTTTGATGGTGGAGGCTCCGGACGCACTTGTGGCCGGGGCGCTTTTAGCGGCCCGGGCCGTAGGCGCCCGAAAAGCGTATATCGGCATCGAAAACAACAAGCTGGAGGCCGTGGCGGCCCTGCGAAATGCCGCTGTCGGAGCCGGCATCCATATCGCCGTACTCAAGACCAAGTATCCCCAGGGCAGCGAAAAGCATTTAATCAAAGCGGTGTTGAACCGGGAAGTACCCCTGGGTGGTCTGCCTGGCGATATCGGGGTGGTCATGACCAATGTGGCTACTGTGACTTCGGTGGCCAGAGCCGTCATGCGCCATATCCCCCTGACCCATCGCGTGATCAGCGTCACGGGCGGCGGCATCGTCCGTCCCAAAAACCTGCTGGTTCCCATCGGCGTTCCCATGGGCGACCTGATCGATTATTGCGGCGGGCTGCGCCGGACAGCAGCCCGCATCGTCGCCGGAGGCCCCATGATGGGTTTTGCTTTTACCAACCCCAATACGGTGGTCACCAAGGGAACCAGCGGGATTACCGTTTTGACCCATGAAGAGATCCGCAAAGTGGACCAGACGGTCTGCGTGCGCTGCGGCAGATGCGTGGATGTTTGTCCCATGCACCTGGTGCCCACCAAACTGGCCACCGCCAGCCGTTACCATCAGCTCAACCTGGCCAGGCAGTATAACATCAACGCCTGTTTCGAGTGCGGTTCCTGTGCCTACATCTGCCCGGCAGGCCTGCCGCTGGTGCAGAATATCCGTATGGGCAAGGCGTCGCTTGCAGCGGAAGGGAAAAGGTAAATGACCCACGTCGCTCCGTCTCCCCACGTATTCAACATGGGTATGACAACCCGCGGCATGATGCGCGATGTCCTCATTGCCCTGGTGCCCGTGGTGTTTTCAGCCATCGCCTGTTTTCGCTGGTTTGCCGTCAAACAGTTGCTGATCTGTGTGCTGGCCTGTATGGCGGCTGAAGCACTGTATACCCGCATGCGCTCCCGCCCCCCGGCCCTGCAGGATTTGTCCGCCGTGGTGACCGGACTTATTTTGGGATTGTCGCTTCCGGCCACGGCCCCCTGGTACGTGGGATTGATTGCCGGCCTGGTGGCCATGGGGATCGGCAAGATGATTTTCGGCGGACTGGGGATGAACATTTTCAACCCCGCCATGGTGGGGCGCGCCTTTGTCATGATTGCCTTTGCCGGGGGTATGGCGGCTTCGGGCTATATCATGCCGACGGATATCGACATCATGTCCCAGGCCACCCCTCTGACGGCGTTCAAACAGTCCGGTGAGCCCACCGCCCTTTTCGCACTGTTCTGGGGCGGCACAAATGGTTCCATCGGCGAGGTCAGCGCTCTGGCGAGCATCATCGGCGGTCTCTTCCTGTGCGTCCGGCGTGTGGCTTCCTGGCAGATCCCGGCGTCCATCCTGGTCACTGCCCTGGTGATCGGCGGTGCGGTCAATATCATGGACCTCCAGAGCCCCTGGACTGTTTTTCATCACCTGTTCGGCGGTGCCCTGATGTTTGGCGCGTTTTTCATCGCCACCGACCCGGTGTCCAGCCCGCTGACACCCAAAGGCAAATGGATATTCGGTGCGGGCATCGGTTTGCTGGTCATGGTGTTGCGCCTGTTCAGCGGCTACCCTGAAGGAGTCATGTTTGCGGTTTTGCTGATGAACGCCGTTACCCCGCTGATCAATCGCTGGACGATTCCGCGTCCGTTCGGAGGTGTATAATTGGAGCACGCCATGGAAAACGGGACGCCCCGGCGGCCCGGCGGCGGTCTGAAGAACAGCAGCCTGGGCCAGGCCTGGCTGGTGCTTTTGCTGGCCCTTGTGTTCGGTGCCGTTCTCGCTGCGGTCCAGACCAACTTGAGCCGTATCATTGCCGCCAACAAAATGAACGAAACATTGGACAACGTCCCCGCGCTGGTGTGGGGTGCCGGGGCGACCGGCCGCATGGCAGAGCCGGGGCGTGCCGTGGCGATTACAGCCGGAACCCTGGACGTTACCGTCGACAGCAAGCTTAAAGTCATCCCTGTTTTTCAGGTGACTCTGGATGGCGCCCTGGCCGGGTGGGTGGTCAAAGCCGGCGGTCAGGGGTATGCCGACAAAATTGAGCTGCTTCTGGGCCTCGATCCCGCATTGGACACCATTACCGGACTTTTTGTCCTGGAGCAGAAGGAGACCCCGGGGCTGGGAAATAAAATAACAGAGGCCGGCTGGCGCCGCCAGTTCAGCGGCCAGAAGACCCATTCGCCCCTGGTGGTGCAAAAGGGCCGGATCGCCGCCTCCGGCGGTATCGACGCCATTGCCGGGGCCACCATTTCGTCCCGCAGTGTGACGCACATCGTCAATCAGGCGGTAAGCGCGGCCCGGGCGAATTTAACGACGGATGCCTTCCGGCCGCTGGAGAGACAATAGACCATGGCCGATCTACCCACATCCGCGGAACGCTTTATTCAGGGTGTACTGCCTGAAAACCCGGTTTACCGGCAGCTTTTGGGACTTTGCCCCACCCTGGCGGTCACCAGCGGGCTCAAACCGGCCCTGACCATGTCGGTGGCCGTGGCTGCCGTCATGCTGTGCGCCAATGTTATGGTGAGCCTGATCCGCAACCTTCTCAGGCCCCATCTGCGCATTGTGGTGTTTACATTGACCATCGCCACTTTCGTCACCGTGGTCGACCGCGTGCTGGCCGCCTACATGTACCCGATGAGCAAGACGCTGGGGCCTTATATTCCCCTGATCATTGTCAATTGCATCATCATCTGCCGCTGCGAGGTCTGCGCTTCCCGGCAATCCGTTATCACTGCCTCTGCAGACGCGCTGGGGCAGTCCCTCGGTTTCGGTTTTGCGCTGGTCAGCATCGCCACCGTGAGGGAGTTGCTGGGAACCGGCGCACTGGCCGGCATCCAGGTTCTTCCTCCGGCATGGCCGCAATGGGTGATCATGGTCCTTCCGCCGGGAGCCTTCTTAACTTTCGGATTACTGCTGGCGCTGGTGAATTGGGCCGATGCCGCCAGGAAGGGAAAAAAGGGATAAGCCATGGATTATGTGTTCGATATATTCCTGATTTCCATCAGCGCCGCCCTGATCAACAACTTCGTGCTGTACTATTTCGTAGGTATTTGCCCGTTCATCGGTGTCTCCCGGCAAGTGGACATGGCCCTGGGGATGGGCGGTGCCGTCACTTTCGTGATGACCATCGCGGTTTTGATCAGCTGGAGCATCACCACCTTCGTGTTGATGCCCGGCGCGCCCATATCCCGGTGGGTGGCTTCGTTTTTTGTTTCACCCGACCAGGCCGCTGCCATCGATCTGACCATCCTGACCTACATCGTCTATATTTTCTCCATCGCTTCTTCGGTTCAATTCGTGGAGATGTATGTGCGGAAATTTTATCCGCCGCTGTACAAATCGTTCGGGGTTTTCCTTCCCCTGATCACCACCAATTGCGCCATACTGTTCGCCTGCTTGACGGTGATGAGCCACATTGTCGGTGTGGACAATCCGTCCGAGGCGTGGGATCTGGGCCGTGCCCTGGCGCTGGGCATATTCGGCGGGCTTGGCTTTACCATTGCCATTGTCATCATGGCCGGCATTCGCGAGGAACTGGACCTGTGCGACATTCCCGGCCCATTCAAAGGGGCTGCCATCACCCTGATTGTGGGCGGCATCCTGGCCATGGCGTTCATGGGATTTGCGGGCGTTGACAGCGGCATTCGGGCGGCGCTGAATGGGATGCCGTAATGCTTTCCGGCGGGTTGCCGAGACAGGGGCGATGCCGCCGATTGGGTGTACAATGAGAACGGATACGAAATGACAATTGTGACCATCGCCCTTTCTGCCGGAACCCTGGTGGCCATGGCCATTGTCCTGAGCGCCGTGCTGGGCTGGGCCAACAGGAAATTCCATGTGGATGTCGACCAGCGGGTGATCGATATTCTCGATGCCCTTCCGGGTGCCAACTGCGGGGGGTGCGGATATGTCGGCTGCGGGGAGTATGCCGAAGCCGTGGCCCTCAAGCATGAAGTCGTGAACAAATGCAGTGTCGGCGGCCAGGCATGTGCCGAAGCCGTGGCTGCAATTATGGGGGTAGAGGTGGGGGAAACACTGCCCTATCGGCCGGTGGTGCATTGCGGCGCCGGCTACTCCGACCGCCTGGGGCGCAATGAATACCATGGCGAGATGCGCTGTGCGGCAGCCAATCTGGTTACCGATGTCCAGGGCTGCACATACGGTTGCCTGGGGTTTGGGGATTGCGCGCAGGCGTGCCAGTACGATGCCCTGCATGTCATTGACGGACTGGCCACTGTAGATTATGAAAAATGTGTGGGATGCGGAGCGTGCGCAAAGGTGTGTCCCCGCAATATCATTACCATCACCCCGTTTAAATCCGAACAAATACTGGCCGTCACCTGCTCCAATAAGGATAAAGGCAAGGATGTGGTGGCGGTCTGCAACGTCGGGTGCATCGGTTGCGGTGCCTGTGCCCGCAAATCCAGCCTGTTTACCCTGGTAGACAATTTGTCCACCATCGACTATGATGCCTATACTTCTGAGTGTTCCCTGGAAGTACTGGACGCCTGCGAAAAATGCAAGCGGCAGCGAATCGTCTGGGTGGGCAAGCCCACAGCCGAAGAACTCGAAAAGGCCCGGGACCTGAAAGCCCCGGAGTTGGTGGCGCCGGATTTTAAGACATCCGTTGACGATACTGAGTGGCGGGGATGAACCATGGAGGCCGCGTGAAAAGCGCTATTCGAAAACGTATTCTTGTCACTGTCGACGGTTCCGATCAGGCACTGGAGGCGGTGCGCTACATCAGCCAAATCGTACCCGCCGATCAGACGGATATTGTTCTGTTCAACGTGGGTACCGGGTTTCCGGAAGTGTTCTGGGATATGAACAACAACCCGCTGTATCAATCGAAGAAAACCGGTGTCATGGGCTGGCTTGCGGAGAACCAGCTGGTGATGGGCGAATTCAAGGAAAAAGCCTTGAAAGTACTTACCAGCGCCGGTTTCAGCCGCGATGCAGTCAGCGTCAAGACCCAGGCCAGCAAAATAGGCGTGCTCAAGGATATCATCCAGGAGTCCTACCAGGGATACAGCGCCATCGTGGTAGGGCGCACGGGCGTCAGCCGTTTGAAATACCTGATCTTCGGCAGCATGGCACAAAAGCTGGCCGAAAAAGTGAAGCACATCCCCATCGTGATCGTGGGCGGCAAACCCAGGCCCGGCAAAATACTCATCGCACTGGACGATTCCATTGAAGCCATGCGGGGGGTCAACTCCGTGGGGGCGCTGGCCGGAACCAGCGATCCGGAAATCATCCTTTGCCACTGCCTGGACCAGTCCGAGATGCCTCAGACCGGTGGAAAGGTGCACCATGCCGCGCAAGGGGAGCTGGACTGGGTTCAATACCACAAAAACCGGTTCAAACCGGTCATGGATGAAGCCTGCCAGCGATTGACCGGTGCAGGGGTCGATCCGCGGCGGATATCCGGCGACTTTGTTCTATGCCGGGGCAACATCATCCGCAAAATTATCGAAGTCGGGCTGACCGGTGATTTCGGGACCATGGTTGTCGGCCGCAGGGATGCCATCAGTTTTGCCCATGAACATTTCAGGGGCCGCTTCAGCGAGAAGATCATCAGTACGCTGGATAACATGGCCGTGTGGGTGGCGAGCTAGACACAGGTTGATACTGGTTTTATCTGCGGGTTGCTGCTTCGGCCGCGTGCCGGTTTCTAACAGGCTGTTCATTCTTCCGTCCGCACCATCAGGCAGTGTTCGATGCCGGCTTCCATGAACGGCGCCCCCTGAGCCACAAAACCAAGGTCTGAATACAGTTTTTGGGCGTAGACCTGGGCGTGAAGCTTCAGGTTTGAATAGCCCCGGTCCATTGCGGTTCGTATCATGAACTGGGTCAATTGGCGGCCGTAACCTTTGCCCCGCCAGTTTTGTCGGACGGCAATGCGCTCCAGCTTGGCGTATGTCCCCCTGAATCGAATGCGCGCGGCGGCAACCGGTTCGCCATCCGTTTCTCCGAGAATATGGAGGCACTCATGCTCATATTCATCCACTTCCAGTGCGTAACTGATGTGTTGCTCTTCCATGAAGACGATGCCTCGGACCATATATGTTTTCAACAGGTCATCGAGGCTGGTGACGACTTTAAACATGTTTTCGATCCAGTTTGTCGACAGGATTGGTCGGGTCCAGAATGCTCTGGATGAACCCGGTCATAAGCTCAAGGGATGTGGCCGCCGATTCAAGGTGCGGGGTGTGGCCGCAGTGCGCGATCATCTCCAGTTGCACGTGACCGGACAGCGACGACGCAATCAAAGCCGCGTGTCGCTGGGTACCATAGGGATCCTGCTTGCCGTGGAGAATCAGGCACGGGCACCGGACCGATGGCAGGACGTATTCGATATTCCAGTGCGAAAATGCCCGGTCCAGCCAGATTTCATGCCAGGCGCGGAAAACAGTTTCGGCCCTTTCGCCATGATACCTGGAAAGCGCCTTCCGTTTTCGTTCGCCAAATGACGCGACCGTTTGTCGAATGCCTTCCAGTGTTTCGGGTTCCACCATGACGTGGGGCGCTTCGGCAATGACGCCGCCGAGTTGTTCGGGTCTTTCCGCGGCATGGATCAGTGCGATGCTGGCGCCGTCGGAGTGCCCCACAAGAAAATAGGGACGGTCGGGTATCAGACACCTGATAACCCCGAACAGCTCCACCAGCGCACCGTCGTGCAGATAGTGCAGGGTGCGCGGCCGGGTTGGCGCCGATGATTCGCCAAACCCGGACCGATCATAAATCAGGCCCGGGCATCCCACCGCCCGGCACAGCCGGTCGGGAAAATCCCGCCACATTTGAATACATCCGAGGCCTTCGTGGAGAAAAACCAGATAAGGCCGGTCCTTTGCCCCGGGCAACAGGCGGTAGTGGATCTCTTCGCCATGGTTCAATTTTACAAATGCCATATTTGGCGCCCCTGATTTCAACGCACCGGACGCATAAAACGCGTAGATTTTGCGTCCAGCCTGCTGCCTGTTTCCATTAGCACAGTTTTCTGCCGAAGGGTATTGTCGAAGCAATGGACCGGAATTTATAATCGTTCGAGGTCAGCATTCGAAACGCGCTTCTGTGGGCGGCTCAGGCTTTCAGCGTTCCGCCCGGATAGGGACTTTCCTCCGTTCATTTTTTTCGAGATGCACGGGAGAAGGGATCCTGCCGGTAGTATTCCTTCAAAACACGATAAAGATCCGGTGCATGTGCCATCATTAACCGCGGTTGATCGAAGAATTGCTCTGTGGCGACAGCGAAAAATTCCGCCTCGTTGGTCGCACCGTAAGCGTCGAGGAAATTTTTCCTGCCTTTCCGGGCATCGTTCTTGAGACGCAGGTATTCACGCGAGCATGTCTGGACCCAGTCGCGGTATTCAGCCCGGTTGCGCAGTGGCGGTGTTCCGTCGGCCGCACCGTCGAGCATGTCCAGTTTGTGGGCGAATTCGTGGTAAACAACGTTGTGGCCGGATTCAGGATGGCGGCCGCCGTGCAGGGCGGCATCCCAGATAATAATCAGCGGCCCGTGCTGAAACGCCTGCCCGATAATGGGATGCTGGAGTTCCACCGGCGCCAATGTATTTTCAAAAAAACCCGGATTGCGTCGAGGCGGAACAACGGCCGAGGGATAGACGATGATGGATTCGACATTACGGTAGTAGTTGTGGGGCAGACCCAGAATAAGCAGACAAGCCTGGGCGGCGATTGTGACACGGACCTCGTCGGTTATTTCCAGCCCGCCGGCTCCCTCCCAGTTTTTTTCAGCGATAAATACCTGGACCAGGGCACGCAAATGGGCACGCCGGGCATCTTCCAGGATACAATAGTGGGCCACATTGCGACGCATGATCTCTTCCCATGAGGAGGGGAAGGGTGCCTGGGTGAGTTTCTTACGACGGCGATTGGTGACCCATTGAAACATTGGGATTTTTCCAAACTGAATGCGCCAAATGGATCGATCGGGCCGAGGCGGCGCAAGAGGGCCTGAGTACCTGACATGTGTTTGACTTTTCTACCATATCCGTTCGTCCGATGCAAGGTGTCCAGGTGATGGCCGCGAACCTTATTTGGGGTCATGGGGCCGTTGAAAAATGGCTGGCGGTATCGGTGACCCGGGTCCGCGGATTGCGTTGGACGGAATACGGGCTCTTCGGACCTGGTTTTTACTTGCCCCTGAGTTTCTCCACAATGAAGGCGTCGGCGATCAGGTGCAGGATGTGGTGGACCACGCAAACCGCAAGCGCCAGGCCGTATTCGGGAAAGAGGGTGACCTGCAGGATGACCGATAAGGGCAAAGTCTTCTGGCCGCCCATGAAGATGATGCTTTCCCTGCGACCGGGGCCGATGCGCATCAGCTTTGCAAGGGATGCTGCCAGAGCTGCCAGGATGAGGTGAAAGCCGAGAGTTAGCGCACCGATGGGTACGATGGCGTGGCCGCCGTCCAGGATGGTGGCCCGGCTCTGGCACATGGCCATCCAGACGATGGCCAGAATCAAAAGCTGGTTGACGATTTGGGTTTTGGACTGCAAAAGGGCGACCTGTCGGTGAAAAAGCCATTGAACGGCCATGCCGGCGGCCAGGGGGGCCAGCACCAGCAGGGCGATTTTGATCATGATGGCGGATTTGTCGATGACCACAATGCGGGCATCACCGGTGGTTGCCAGCAACAGACTCAGGACAAACGGTATGGTGAATACGGCCAGGGCGTTGGCTATGATGGTGACCAGCAGCGCATGGGCTGCGTTGCCGCCTGCGGCACCGGTCATCACGACGCCGCTGCTCAGGGTCGAGGGCATGACGGCCACCAGGAACAGCCCGGTGATGACCTGTATGTCCAGGGGCAGCAGGCGCAGCACCAGGGCCGTTGCGGGTGCGAAAAGAAAAATGACCACCAGTGCGGCGGCGGTGGCCTGTTTATCCCCCAAGCCTTTCCGGAGCAGGCGGGCATCCATGGCCAGGCCTGAAAAAAAGAAGATGGCAAAGATGACCAGGCCCGGTCCGTTGTGGCTCTTGAGCCAGCGGCCGGCGGTCACGGTCCACTCGTACCGGTCGGCCATGGTGATGCCGGCAACGGCAGCCAGACCCATCATGAACCAGTATTTTTTAATCCACGCCGTCATTGGCGGGTCGTTTCCCCGGGCCATCGGTCCAGGCGGGTTTCAAAGGGTTCAAGAGGCAGTTGCAGGGCGGAGTTGTCATGTACGGCACCCTGGCTGTCGGGCATGGCCCCGTAAAGATAGGTCAGTCGGAGTGGGGGGCGGGCGGGTTGGCTCAGGTTGATGCGGATCATATCCGGGGCGATGCGTTCAACCCCGTCGATGGCCACGGATGATTGTCCGTTGAAAACCTTGAACCCCGTGATACCGGAAGTCGGACTGAAATCGCTGCCGCCGCGATGGACCATGCGTATTTCAATGGTGGTATCGCCCGTTCTCCGGGCTTGTACGATTGAGGGGCCGCGATAATAGGTTGTTTTGCCCAGCACATGCAGCACAGTCTGGGCCACGCGCCGCCCGAGCTGTGTATATGCCTGGGGCGCCAGATGCTGACGTCCCATGTTCTTCAGGTCCAAGGTAGTGGCGGCCAGGTAGCAGTCTGCGGTTTCCCGGGTCACGGCCACAAGGGCATTCCGGATCGCCTGGTGGGGCGCGTCCAGCCCCACGGGGCGTTTTACCATGCCGACGACCAGAAAGGGCAGGTGACCGCGGCCGGAACCATTGACGATGTCGGATCTGACCTGTCGGGTGATGAAGTTGTTGAGGCTCTTGCGGTACTGGTTTTCGGTAATGGTCTTTCGGGCGGCATCGGCCTCGCCCTGCATCCAGACCACAAATTCCACGGTACCGCCGGCAGCGGTCACTCCCTGGATAAACTGGCGGTAAATGCTCCGGGGGGAGTTGTCGGTCCAATACCCCCGTCCCCAGTCCGCCTCCCGGCGCAGGCCCGATCCGTTGACGGCGTAGTCCAGCAGCCCCACCGGGATGCCCAGACGGGTGATGAGCTGGTTGGCGAATGCCACGGCACCGTTGCCCGAGATTTCCGTTGCCCTCCATTGGCCGTTGTGGTGGATGCTCATCAGGCGATGCGGGGCAAGATCTTTGCCGGAGTGGAACCATTCCCGCATGTTGGATTGGCCAATGCAGGCCACCAGCAGGCCCACGCCCCAGGGAGAATCGCCCCGGGCAGCCACCGCATTGCGACCGGAAAAGCGGGCTGCCAGGCGGTACCAGCCGCCCTGGGGAACCCCGGGCAGGACCCCCATGAAAATGCCGTTGGCCGGTGTGGTGTCCACCGGGGTCCATGGAACGATCAACTTGTCGCTGTCGTACGCCAGCACCGCGGCTTCAATGGCCTTGGGCCGGCCCCTGTAAGAGCCGGAAATAAAGATATCGCAGGCGGTGCCGCGACGCTGGAAAATGCGCCCGGCCTGGATGTCGTTCAGGACGATGGCCGGTGGAACCTCCGGTTCGGCAGGCGTTTGCTCATGCGGCATAGAGGCGTGTTCAGCCGGAGCGTTGCGGCTGCTGTCCGGCAGTTGCCCGGGTTCCGGGCGCGGCAGCGGCAAAGAGGCCGTATCGCCGTAGGATAGCAGTTCTGCGTTTTCAAGCTGAAAGATGCCGGCGGTCTGTCCTGTGTTGACCAGCAAGCGGACAAACGGCCGGGCGGGCAGCGGCAGGTAAATTTGGTTGATGCCGGAGCGCAGCTGCCGCATGCCGCCAATCGTCGTATCGCCTTCAACCGTCCATGTCAGAACATCTCGCTGGGGTGCCGTAAGCGCCAGTTTCAGGATCCGCAGACTGTGGTCACCGGAACCGGGCAGACTGGGAACTTCGAGGAACGCCGTTGCACCCATGGATTTGATCACCAGCCGGTCCGGCGTCAACTCAAGGGCGCTGCCGGTCCTGGCTTTGATATCGCCCAGATCAATGGCGTGCCGGGTGCCGGCGGCTGCGTCAGCCCCCAGCATTTGGCAGAATCGATCCATATCAACATTCAGCTCGTCCAGATCGGATTCGTCGATGAGGATAAGGATGGTTTCGTAGGCCGCCAGGTTTTCATGGTGGTTGCCGGACGGAATGGTGGTTGTATTGATGACGTCCAGCCGGTCAAACCGGTGCATCAGTCCGGGCAGCAGCGGGGTTGCCGCCGCTGTGCCATAGAGTACGCAGGCCGAATAGTGCTTTTGTTCTTCCGGGTGGTGTTTGTCGCCGGAGTTTGCCGGCGAACCATCCGGCTGCCCCATCACCGCCGGGCCCAGATTATTGGTATCATCGTTGCCCTGGTCCGCGGATGTTGCACCGAAGAGCGCTTCCGTCAGCGCCTGGCCGGCAATTTGCGCTCCGGCGGCATTCCAGTAGCGGCCCTGGCTGTCGTAAAGCAGGCCATGGGCCGTTTTGGCAGCCGTAAGGTCGGCATCGAGCCGCAGGAATGCTTTCAGGGGGCTCTTTTTGTGATGGGAGAGAAAAAGGTCGTACATGCTTTTTGCGCAGGGCCGATTTTGTGGCATCGGTCCCACATATTCGGGGTAAATGGTGGATTTGGCCGGAATGATGCTGAAAATGAAACGGCGGCCAGCCAGCTCCGCGAGGCGCGCAGCGGATCGGATATGCATGACTTGCCGGGCAATATGCTGAGCCTTGCCGCAGTCATTTTTCTGGTAACTGGCAATGTCCTTTTTATCGAACAGCCATCCCTGGCGGCCCACTTGGATACCCTTGGCATCCGTCATGGCGAACAGGTGGTAGTCGATCCAGCTTTTGGCCCGGGTCAGCGGACTTCTGAAGGTGATCAGGTTTTGGGCATAGCGGGACCAGCTTTTGTAATATTGCGGTTCCAGCAGGGCCTCTTTGGCAAGCCCCGGGCTTTTCAGTCCACCATTGGTCTTGGCGGCTCCGGCATGGGGTACGGCCAGGGCATAGACCACCGGCAGGAGCAAAAGAGCCACAAAAAGCAGCGCAATGAGCGTGTGGGCGATGGACTGTGGGGGGCTGTTGTCTTTTTTCATGTTAAAAACGGTAATAAATAAAAGGGTTTCCGGAACCGGCCATAACAAACGCGGCGCAATAGGGCAGGACCAGCAGGATCAGAACAAGACCAAGGGCGGTTTGCCATGCGCCCCGGGTCAGGAACAGTTGCTCCCATTGCGGCAGGAACGGCGCACCCAGGGTGGCCACTGCCGCAAGGGCTAAAAAGGCGATATTGCGATAATGTAAAACGGCATATAGCTCAACGGTAAGGGGAGTGTCCAGGGGGATGAGCATGGCCCGGGCATAACCCGCCGCATGGGGCAATGATTCTGCCCTAAACAAAACCCAGCCGAACACAACGACCAGAAACGCCGCCGGCCGGCCGATCCAGCCCCATCTGCCGGCTGCCGCCTGGCGCAGTCCGGTGGCGCGTTCGAAAATCAGAAAGAAGCCGTGATAGAGGCCCCAGCAGATAAACGTCCAGTTGGCCCCGTGCCAGAGACCGCAAAGGGTAAAAACGATCAGCAGGTTGAGATATGTCCGCCAGGGGGCCTTGCGGTTGCCGCCCAAAGGGAGGTATAGGTAATCCCTGAACCAGCGGCTCAGGGAGATGTGCCATCGGTGCCAGAAATCCGTGATGCATGTGGCGGCGTAGGGACGGTTGAAGTTTTCAAGCAGGTGAAAACCGAAGATGCGGGCCAGGCCGATGGCCATATCCGAGTAGGCTGAAAAGTCAAAATAGATCTGGAATGTATAGGCCAGGGCGCCCAGCCAGGCGGTCTTGGTGTCCAGCACGGCGGTGCCCATTCCGAAAGCCACATCGGCCACCTGGCCGCAGGCATCGGCAATGAGCACCTTTTTGGCCAGGCCCCAGCAGAGCCGCAGGGCGCCGGCATAGACGTTTTTCCATGATTCGCTGCGCAGCCTGAGTTGATCCCAGATATCTTTGAAGCGTACGATGGGGCCGGCCACCAACTGGGGAAACATGGCCACGTACAGCGCGAAATCGATAAAATTGGCCAATGGCCGCGTGTGTTTGCGATACACATCCACGATATAGCTGATTTTCTGGAAGGTGAAAAAGGAGATACCCACCGGCAGGGCCACTGTGGTCCACTGTACGCTGTTGTGGCCGGTCATTGTCAGCCAGGCATTGACTTCGGTGACGAAGAAATTGGCGTATTTGAAAAAGGCCAGCAGACCGATATTGAGCGCTATCGAGAGGGCCACCCATAATTTTTCCGTGGATCGATGGCGCTGGATCAGCAGTCCCAGCAGGTAGTCGCTCACTGTTGACCCCAGCAGGATCAGGGTGAAGGTGCCTGCCCCGCAAAGGTAAAACAAATAGCTGAACAGCAGCAGCACGGTGTTGGCCGCCCGGTTGCCGGCCAGCGGCCGGATGCTGTAATAGACCAGAATGGCCGCCGGCAGAAAAATGAACAGAAAAAGAGGGCTGCTAAACAGCATGGTATTGGTATCTTTATGTCTAGTTTTGCGCTAAAAATTGCTAAAGCTTCACCATATCAGGCACTTATATGGTTCAACGGGGGCGATGTCAAGCAAAGGCTGGTTTTGCCGGCAATTGATGCGTTCTTTTAACAAATTCATCAACATTGTTGACCCGACAAGGAGAACAGGCATGAACCTGGAGATTTTCAATGGTATGTCCAAAACGCAATTGAGGCGCTATATCGCCTTTTTACTGTGGCATTACAGGGTGGTGGACGCTTTCTGGTTTATCCACGTCAGCCAACGTTTCGATGAGCAAACCGCCGAGCGAATCAATGAATCGGTGTGGGCCAGGGTTTCCGGCATGGCGGCCAGGGATCTGGTCGAACGTTTCGAAATACGGCAAAAAGGGTTGGCGGGATTTGTCGCTGCATTGCGGCTTTTCCCGTGGTGTATCCTGGTGGATTACCATATCGAGCAGGATCGGGACGAGGTGATCATTTCAGTTCCGTCCTGCCCCACACAGGAAGCCCGTTTGAAACGCGGCCTGGGCGAGTATGACTGCAAGGAGATGCACCGGCAGGAATTCTTGAATTTCGGGCGGGTTATAGACCCGGGGCTGTCTGTGGAGTGTCTGTTCGCCCCGCCCGGACCGCATCCACCGGATACATTCTGCAAATGGCGTTTCTACATGTCATAAGGTTACTGGGGAAAGCGAAAAACCACCTGCTCGTCCTTTTTGTTTTTGCAGCTGACCCATTTAAAGAGGTTTTTGCCCTTTCCGTCGCATTCGGGGCATGGAAATACATCCCGGTCGCTCCAGGTGTTGTTTGCGCAGATGCATTTGAGCGACAATTTACCGCTGCCGTGACAGTGAACACAGGACTGATATTGGTATGCAGGCCAAAGCAGCCAGCCCCCCAGCCTGATTTGAGACAGCACTTTCTCCAGCAGCGCTTCGGGGACATATCGGAAATCCTGGCGGGTTAAAAACCGAAGCACCGCCAAGGTGACGGCGGGTGCCGGCAGGCGCACAAACGCCTCCAGTTTGTATGTCAGGTGCGGCACGGATTGCATGAAACTAAGCAGGGCCGGGTGGTCATTTTCCTGCCGGCATCTCTCGAGGTGTGCCAACAGGGCGTTCTTGGCTTTGCGGCGCAGGGGCGCCATATTCGGGTTGCCGGGTTTGAACAAGGCGACTTCGGCCATTAACTTCGGATCGTTCAAGCGTTTGGCCACTTGCCAGTGGATTTCGATGTGATTGGAGGATCTGGCGACTTGCCTGAGAATTTCGGGGCTTTCCAGCTTGACGGCGGCGGCCAGCCGGATGGCATCCTGTTTGGCGGATCGCGCCACGCGGCGCAGCAACAGTTTGTTGGAAATCATTTCCACTGCCTTCAGGCCGCGGTTGATGGCCCAGTCATTTAAGGCGATGGCCGATAGGCACGATTGATCACCGATCGCCATGGCGGCTTTCAGCCGAACGGTTTCTTCGGCGGCGGAACGGGCGATAGATTTAATCAGCAGTTTGTCGTTGAGCCGGCACGCGGCGGCCAGCCGAAGCTGTCCGTCACCGCTTCTGCCGGCAATTCGGCGCAACGTTTTGGAATCGGTTATCCGGGCAAAAGCTTTGAGCCGCGTTTGGCGGTCGCCGTGTTGCCACCTGGGCTTGAATAAATCCCGAAAATTCAAAGCTTCCTCAAAGGCCGCCGCTTCATTGCGGCCATTTCTCACCTGGTTAGCGGAACGGTGCAGGTGTGTGCTGCAGAACAGATATCCGCCTATCGGGCGGTTGGGCTTCAAACTGCCCTCCGGGCGGCGTCGATTTCAAATTTGGATGGATGGATGGGGTGGGGCGTTAAGTAAAACTTGACACCCTTGCGCAAATTTTTCTCAGTACCCTATTCGTGACAGATTCTTATTACACTATTAAAACTGATGACTCAAGGTTAATGTTGCCCAATCAGCGCACAATGGCGCACCACCGGCGGCAGGGGTCGAATCCCTTATACAATAAACGAGATATTTTTGCGGTGGTTATTGTCGTAATAGGTGATTTCCGAAACATAGCTGTTCAGGTCGATATGCGCGGTGGCATGGTAGGGGGACTGGGTCCATGCCAGTTCGAGCTGGTCGTCGGGGGCCTCCTTGATGACAAACTGGCCGTCAAAAGCCGGATACGTATTGCGGAATTCCATTAGTTTGAGCAGTCGCTGAACCACCGGTTTCTGGAAATCGACTTCAATTTCGTCGAGGGAATAATTGTGGCGGTTGATGTCCCTGCCGTTTTTGGTGCGTTCGACCAATTCGATATCATTTTCTCCGGCCAGCAGACCGACATAGTAGATTTGCGGAATACCGGGGGCAAAAAACTGGATGGTTCGTGCGGCGATATAGGAATCATCGTTGGCCTCCAGAGCCGAGTAGTAAGTGCAATTAACCTGGTAGATATCCAGATTCTGATACTCCTCGCCGGAATAAAGCCTGCGGGTATTGGACCCTTTTTTGTCCAGCCCGTCTAATGTGCGACTGATTTCATCCTGGCTCAGCAGGTCCTTAACGTCCACGACCCCCATGCCGTCATGGGTGTCCAGGGTGGTCAACTGGTGCCTCGGACAGATGCGGAACCAGTTCTTCAGCCGCTCGCTGGTATGGTGATACAGGGTATGCAGCACCAGCATGGGCAGTGCGAAATCGTACGTCCAGTAACCTTTGGCGGCGATTTTTTGGTGATAGCTGTAATGCTCGTGCACCTCCGGCAGCATGAGCGTTTCGAAAGGGGCGATGTATTCCTTGAGCCACTCCAGAATCTCCCAGATTTGCGGTTCCAGGAAGAAGCAATTGGTCCCCAACTGATGAGTGGTATAGGCAATGGCGTCCATTCGGATCATTTTGGCATTGGTTCGCGCCAGGCGGATCAGAAAGTTGCGCATGACCTCCTTGGTTTTTGGCGATTGCAGGTCAAGGTCGATTTGTTCGTAGTCGAAAGTGCACCAGATCTTTTCCCGGGAGCCGTCGGCCCGTTGAATCATGGTATAGGGCGGCCGTGGCTTGCGGGTGTAAACTTTGGCCAGCAGATCTTCATCGATCTCACCGTTGGCGCTGAGCTTGTTAAACGAGAGAAACATGTCGGCGTATTCGGAATCTATGCCCTTTTCGATATAGTCCTGGAAATAGACGGACTGGCGGGAAATATGGTTGACCATGAAATCGTACGTCAGGTCGAAATCGCGGCCGATCATTGCGATATCCTCCCACGTGCCGAAAGCCGGGTCGACCTCGTCGTAGGTCAGCGGCGAGAAACCGCGGTCCGCTGATGAGGGATAGAACGGCAAGAGATGGACGCCACCCAGAGCCTGGGAAAAATAACGCCGCAACACATAGTGAAGTTCCAGCAGGTTGCTGCCCAGGCTGTCGGGGTAGGTGATTAGATTGACTTTGTTTTGAATGCTCATGGATCAGTCCTTTTTGCTGCTTTCGATAAATTGGTAGTGCTGCAATCCTTCGATAATCCCTGCCGCGCATCGGCCTTTTGCAAAATAGACGTTCCGACTGCCCTTGAGGGCGGCAAGTTCATGACTGTAGTTGCCCACCACGACGGCGCGGGGTTCGCCGCGCAGCATCTCTTCGTCATTGCCGGAATCGCCGCACACCAGGAAATTTTTCAACGGAATTTCCCATTTGTAGCTCAAATAACGGATCGCCTTACCCTTGGAGGCCCGGAACGGCAAAATGTCCAGAAATTCATCGTGGGAGTAAATCAGGGTGTAACGGCAATGGTTGGCCAGCAGGCAGTTGTGTATCTTCGCCAGCCGATCCTTGCCGGGAGCCATGTAGTAACTGATTTTGAACCTGCGCTGGGCGCTTTCTTCCTGAAGCTTCAGGAAGGAAAAGCGGCGCAGCAGTTGCTCTATTTTGTCGCGCTGCCATTTGTAGACGATATGGGAAGCCCAGCCGGTGCCCGGCGTTTTTTCCGATCCATAGAAGATTGCGCTGCCCACCGAACTGATAGTGACGTCCGGGGTGGGGACTTTATACTGTTTTAAAATCTCCCGGGCCGATTCGCTGGTGCGGCCGGTGGCCACCCCGAACCCGATCCGCTGGCGATTGTCCTTGATGATTTTCATCAGGGCATTGAGACGGGTGTTGTCTTTTCCGATGAGGGTGTTGTCGATATCGGAAATAATAAAGTAGTCCAGTTCCAGAAGCCGTCTGCCAATGGCATTTTCGGGCTTGGCGGGCTTCATGTCGGGCCTCCGGCTGGTGGTGGAGATTTGAACGATATTTTTGGCATAAACACGGGCATGCCGTTTCCAGGTGTAGTGGCTGCGTACATTCATGATGCCGTTTCTGGAAAAGGACTCCCAAAGCTCTTTGTCGGTGATGATTTTTCGCAGGGCGGCGCTGATGGCCTTGGGCTCTGTCGGATCGACCAACAGTCCGTTGCTGCAATTGCGGACAATATCATTGGGCCCGCCATCGTTGGTGGCTACAATGGGCAAACCGGTGGCCGATGCTTCCAGCAGGGTCAGTCCGAACGGTTCGGTCAGCGCCGGGTTGATGAAAACACCCAGCTTGTCTGCGGCGATCCTGTAGAGGGCGGGAACTTCATGTTCGTAATTATGCTTTTTGGGGATGGCCATTTTACCGTAAAGGTCGTACTTGTCCATGAGCAGAAGCATTTGGGTCAGCACATTGCGCTCATTGTCCTCCATGGTGTCGATGTCCCGGCGAATGCCGGCGAAAATGGCCAAATTGGCCATGGCCTGGAGCTGTAAATCTTCTCCGTAAGCCTGAATAAGTCCGGAGATGTTTTTGCGCTTGTCCGGTCGGCACAACGCCAGGATCAGCGGTTTGTCCGGGTGCAGGAAGAAGCGGTTCAACTCTTTGAGCATTGAGGCCTGGGCGTAGCGGGCGTCTTCTGACTTATCGCTTTCTTCGAGCATATCGTGGTAGAACGGATAAAATTTGCCGATATCGATTCCCGGTGGGATGACATGGTACCGGGGTACATCCTTGTTGCGGTACAGACCGTACTGCTCATCGATTTCGTGGCGGGTGCTGGTGATTACCATATCGGCGCAGGCCAGAATTTCTTCTTCGGTTTCGATGCGTTGATTGATTTTGAATTTCTTGTCAATGTCTCCGGGCTTCATACCGTCGCCGATGAGTTTGCCCAGCTTGGCGCGTCCCAGCGAATGGCCGGTATAGACCAGCGGCAGGCCGAAGATACTGGACAGCTGCATGGCCACGAAGCCTGCATCGGGATAATGTCCGTGGACGATATCCGGTATGCGTTTTTGCCGTTTGATGAATTTGATGGTCTTATCGGTGAACTCGGCCAAATGCGGCCAGAGCAGCTCTTTGCGCATATATTTGCGGCCGCCGCACTGGATGCGGATGATTTGGAATTTATCACTGATACGTTCTACGGCCTGGGCATAGTCGGAAGAAACCCGCTTATCGCTGATCAGGCGGGTGAAAAGATCGATCCGGCCGATTTCTTCCTTTTCGCTCAAGTGCCGTGCCAACTCCAGCACATATTGGATCTGGCCGCCGGTGTCCGCGTCGCGGCCCAGTTCAAGGTTTCCCGAGCGCAGCAGGCCGTGGACGCTGAACATCTGGACATATGGCCGGTTGTTATTCATGGGGCATCCTTTCCATTTGACGGTTCAAATTTTGATAGAGCCGATCATTCTCAGGGGTCGCGCCGGCAAGGCCGCAAATCGCGGCGGCAAAACCTGTGGCCATCTCGAGCGTCAATGGATCGGCAAGCTGGTTCAGCCGCCCGGCTGCAAGTACTGCAGCATAAGCATCTCCGGCGCCGACGGTATCGACGATCTGCGGCACCCGGACAGGTGCTGAATCGATGACCCGGTCTGCCGTATAAAGACTGCTGCCCCTGTCACCGCGTGTCAAGGCGACGGTGGATATGGCAAAATCGGTCACCAGCCATTCGATGGCATCATCCAGCCCTTTTGGTCCATTGCACAGGGCGCTGACCTGGGCCAGTTCATCCGTATTCAGCTTCAGGATATCCGTGTGTTTCAGAGATGCTGCAATGGCCGCGGCATTGATGTGCGGCGGGCGCAGGTTGATGTCGCAGAACCGGATGGTGGTCGCTTTTTCGGCGCGTTCCAGAAATCCGCGGATTTGATCATGCCCCCGGGCTGTGCGCTGGGCCAGGGAGCCGAAGTAGACCAAATCGACGGTCGATGTCCAAAGATGGTTCTCGGACTGCAGCGCGATGAAATCATAAGCTGCATTTTCCAGGATCGTAAATTGCGGGATGCCCCGGGCGTCCAGCGACACCTCAACACGGCCGGTCGGGTGCCGGGGGTCGATTTGAATTGCGTTGTCGGCGAATCCCTTTTTTTCCAAAAACCGGCCAATTTTTTGGCCGTCGGCATCGTCGCCAATGCGAGAAATGAATCGCACCGGCCATCCCATTTTTTTGAGATGATAGGCAAAGTTGAACGGTGCGCCGCCGACGCGCTCGTAATCAGCAAAACAGTCGAGCAATATTTCTCCGATGACGATGATCATTGATTCATTCCCTCAATACCGGATTGCAAAGCGGGCTGTCGTTGAGCGCCTGCCGTGAAAGTGCCCGCGCGCGGTCTAATCCCTGTCTGACAGTTCCGGATTCGGCGGGCCATTCGAAATTGGCTTATGTCAATCTACCGCTTGAAGGGCACCCGGCCGGACAGATTGAACGGGATTTTGCGTTCCCCACCCGGCGCATCGAAAACGAGACCGCCATCCATGGCGTATTGGGTGCGATTTCCCATGAGCAGCTGATAGGCCGATTGCCCCAGTTGGGCAAAGGAGACATCGAATCCCAGGTCCACGAGGGTTGTCGTGCCGCTCTGGATGGGGGACTGCGGAACGGCGCTGGCCTGGGCAAATGCGGTTCCGCCCAGATTCAGGTGATAGTCCAGGCGTTTGAACAAGATGTCGAAGGCGTTGGGGTTATCCATTTTGAGTTTGCAGCTCAGTGATGCGCCCAGAAGCGAGAGGCTTTTGATCTGGATGGCCTCCAGGCTGATGTTGGGCATTTTGGGCAAATCAAAACTGCCCTGCGCCCTGAAGGGGATCATGAACGGACCCACGGCAAACCCGCCGCTGAGGTCATAGTTTGCCTTTTTCTGCCGCCACAATTGCTCCATGGAGTCGAAAAAATCCATGTACTGCAGCGTCACGGGGATGCTCATGGGGCTGGTTGTTTCTGCCGCCAGGGATATTCCCTGATCCAGTTTGCCGCTTAGAAAGTCCTTGCCGTTGATTTTTAAATCATATTTGACGCGGTGTGCGCGTATGCCGATGGGGTTTGGGTTATGGACATCAAAATGGAACAGCGCCGTGCCCTGCCAGAGCGTCGCATCGGCCAGGCCGAAGCCGCTGAAGGTTGCCGTCGGTTTTTGAACGATCTGGTCCAGTGTCGCGCACCCGCTCAATGCGGCCAGCAGCACGCACACCAAGAGCGTTTTGATGCGGCACGACAATTCGTTGCAGTGGCATTGGGTGCGGCCTACCCGGCTATCCGCCGTTCTTTTTGAGCGCTGTTTGCAGTCCATCATGGTCTTTCTCCGGATCCGGCGGGCAAGTTGCCCCCAAAAAGGAAAGGTTCGAATATGGGCTTGATCTGGTTGAGCGAATCGGCAAGCGGCGGCGTCAGGAACTTGGCAAAGACATCCAGGTGGACCAGGGCATTGACGGTCGAATCCTTTGAAGTCGCGGATCGCAGACGCTCTACCATATAATCGTTGAGCTGGGCCACGTCATTGTAGATTTTAATTAATCCGTCCAGGTTCATATCTTCCTCGACGAGTCCCTGGCGGGTAAAATAGCGGGCCATCAAATAGGTGGCGGCTGCACGCCACAGGGTTTCCTCTTTATTTGCAAAAGGGAGGTGGAATCTGGCCATGGGTTTGAAAAAATGGGTGTAGGGGCAGCTGCTGCCCGCGATGAGCAGCCCCATCAGGGAGCTGATCCCTTCCTGGGCCGAGGTCGGGTGGGCGACTTGCCGTTCGAAGCTGATGACATTGACCTGCACGCGCTCAAACGACATCAGCCGGTCGAAGCGGCTGATGGCGACAATTAAATTGACGGCCACCGGGCAATGGCTGTGGGTCGACAGCGCAAGAGGGCAATGGGGGCACTGGTGGTAACCCAATTCCGTCCAGAAAGGCAGGTCGGACCGGGGATGATTCACCAGCTCCACGGTTTCGGCATCGAAAGTCAGATCGAAAATTTCTTCGCTGGCGTCGGAGAGGGTGAATCGGTATGTGATGGTAAAAGTTTCGGCCATATGCAGTTCGACAATCCTCGGTGGCAGATGCGTTTGCGCCCGGTATTGCGGCGAATATTCAATCGACGGGCCTCAAATGAGCGTTGACCTGCAAATCGTTTGCGGCATATTGTACACATCTTGTCCGGTGGATTCAAGGGCAGGATTAAACCGGTGCTGAATTTAGGTGTTTTGCGCCAGGTCGCCGGGATTAGACCTGCGACGCGGCGTCCGCCAAAAGCTTGGCCGCCATGCCGATCATGATGAGTCCGGAGACCAGTTCGGTTTGAACCTGGTATCGTCTGAAAAATGGGGCTGCACCTGACCCCACCGCGAGCAGCCCGGGCAACGTGCCCAGTCCGAATGAAAATGCCATCAGCGCTCCTGCAGCAAAGCACCCCGTGGCCAGGGTCCTTGCAAAGGCGGCATAAGAGAGTCCGCACGGCAGCAATCCCATCATCAATCCCATCACCATCAGCCATGAAAGGGCGTTTTGTTTAAGCACCCCCTGCAGGGCGCTACGATAGCCCGGTACCTTTTGCGGGGTGGCCCTGGCCATCCAGGCCGGTTCGCGGACCAGCCCCAGCCGGGCCAATCCGAAGAGCAGCAGGAAAACAGCCGCGAAAACGGAAACACTCACCTGGATACGGGCGATCCAGACCATGGGGGACAGGGCCTGCTGTTCGGCGATGCGGGTCAACACGCTGCCTACCATGCCCAATATGCCGCCCACAAGGCTGTATGTTCCGATACGCCCCAGGTGGTAGATCAGGTGGGCGGTCCAGCCGCCGAACTGTCCCGGCAGGGCCACCACCAGCGGTCCGCACATGCCGATGCAGTGGCCGGTGCCGAGCAGACCCAGCATGAACATGGAAATCAGATCGACATTTGAAGCAGCGGTCATCAATGCTCCCTTTGCAGAAGTATCCTGAACCCTTTGGAATGATCAGCCGCGGCGATAAAGTCCTTCAACGATGCGGATGCCGGCAAAGGGCACTCCGGCGCCATTCTAAACTTGAGAAACGACTGCCTGGACTCCATATAGCGCGAATCGGCCGGATAATTCCAGTTGATTGTGCCAAACCATGAATGATTCGGGCAAAGAAAAAATCAGGGCCGGGCTTTGGGATAGCCCTGAAAAACGCGTTGCTGACACTATGGCAAAGCCTGCGGCCTTTGCATGGCCGCAAGCACCCGATCCTTGAGGATCAAAAAACCGCAATGGGCTTTAAGTCATCGACATCGAGCAAACCCCTTGAAGACTTAGATTAAAATAGATACACTACGTTCCGTTTAACCAGGGCACACTTTCCGTACGGGCCGTTTTACATGCCATGGCGTTGGGGGATGAATGAAGCATTATAGATATAGGCGGTTAATTTTTATTCTTGCCGGGCTGCTTTTTCTGTGGTTCGCAGGCTCGGCCTGGCCTGATTCGGGCAAAGGACCTGTACCGGCAAAACAGGGGCCCGCTGCCGATGGTGCGTTTCGCCTCGGCAAGACGGATCGTTGCCCGGTATGCGGCATGTTTCCGTTAAGACGCCCCAAGCATGCCGCTGCCATGGTGCTCAATGACGGCCGCGCTTTCTACTTTTGCAGCAACGGTTGCCTGCTCAGAGCCTGGCACCTGGCGGCCGTGCATTTGGGCGTTTCCAGCGATGCTATTGCGCAATTGACGGTGCTGGACTATTTCAGCGGCGCACCGGCAGATGCCCGCAAGGTCTGGTGGGTGGCCGGTTCTGATGTCGTCGGCCCCATGGGGCGCGCCATTGTGGCCTTGAGAACCCCGAAAGAGGTTGAGGCGTTCAGGGATCGCCATGGCGGTTCAGCGGCGTTCAGATTGGATCAGCTGGACGATTCGCGCTTCAATTCGATTTTCTCGATTCAATGATATGAAAAACCGCAACTCTGATCATTGTGAAGGCGGCGATTGCAGCCGGGTCAAATATTGGGTTTCCATATCCATAATTTTGCTGACGGTGGGCCTGCTTGCCGCTGTGGCGCATCACGCTGACGGGAATCGCCGCGAAGCCGGCCGCTGGATGGAATCCCTTGATTTGAGCCTGCCGGCGTTTTGGCCGTCCGGAACGCCGCTGCGGCAGCCGCTGGCTTTGGTGCCGGCCGTGGATACGCGTTTCATACCGAGCATTCCCCGCCGTTTGACCCTGAAAATAGATACCGTCATCAGTGCCGCCGGGCATGGCATGGAGGCCAGGCCATGAATATCGTTCCCATGATGGCATGGTCGCGGCGGGATCTCGGCCGTCGCCCGGCCCTGGCCGTGCTGCTCTTTCTGGCGCTCTCCACGGTGACCGCCCTGGTGGCGGCGGTGCTGATCCTGCACCATGCCGTGGTGAGGACATTCGACGGCTTGCTGGACCATTCTCCGGCCATGGTGGTTCGGCGGGTGGGCGGTGGCGGGTGGATGCCTATGCCGGTGGCCCCGGCATTGTCCGCTGTGCGGTCCGCGCCGGGAGCGGTACGGCCGCGAACCCGGATTTGGGGCGTTGTGGCGGCCGGGGATGTACCGGTAACCATCGTGGGCGTTGAAAAAGTGCATGGTTTTGGACTTCCCGGAGGGATTGAGGTGCCGACTCCCGGTCAAGCGTGGCTGGGAACGGGTGTAAGATGGCCGGATAAGGGGCAAGGGCTGGCCTTGACCGGCCGACAGCGCGTTACGCTCGCGGTCAGCGGGCGGCTGCCGGAATCCGCCGCCATGGCGGTTCACGACCTGGTTGTGCTGCATGCCGATGATGCCCGGCGGCTGCTTGGATTGCAGCCGGGACAGGCCAGTGATCTCGTTCTGGATGTCTTCCATGACCAGGAAGCCGATTCCCTGGCCCGGGAATTGTCGACGGCTTTTCCCTGGCCGGTTCAGATCACCACCCGACACGCGGTGCGGACGGCCTATGCAACTCATTTCGCCGCAAGGGGAGCCGCCGGCCTGCTGGGTTTTATTCCCGCCCTGCTGGCACTCGTGCTGCTTATTGCCGCGCTGGGCGTATGGGGTTTCCGGGGCCGGCCGGATATGGGCTTGATGAAGGCCATGGGCTGGACCAGTGGTGATTTGCTGCGTCTGCATCTGACCCGGGCGGTTCTTGTGGGGTTGCCGGCCTTTGCCGCCGGATTGCTCGGTGCCTGGGCGGTTTGCTTTTTCCCTGGAAACAAATGGCTGCCCCGCCTGTTGTTCGACTGGTCCGGCCCGACGCTGGCCCTGAGCCCCCATGGGGCCATCGGCTCACTCGCGCTTGCGGCAGCAGTGGTTTTTCTGCCTTATCTGGTTGCCAGTTTCTGGTCCGGCTGGCAGACGGTGCAGGCGGATCCCATGGAATTGATTCAGGGACGGGGACAATGACACTGGCGTGCCATAATCTGACCATGGCCTGGCCCCAGGCGGGGAACAACGCCGAACCGTTGTTCAATGCGGTCGATGTCGGCTTTGAATTCGGGCAAATGACCCTGGTCACCGGGCCTACCGGTTCAGGGAAAAGTACTTTGCTCCACCTGCTCGCCGGCCTGTTGCGACCCACCAGCGGCGAAGTGCGGGACCAGGGCCGACCCGTTTCCCGGTGGCCTGCCGGGCATCGCGACCAGTGGCGCCGCCAGGTGGGCATCTGCTTCCAGAACCTGTTCCTGATGCCGGGCCTTTCGCTGCTGGACAATGTGCTCCAATCCTTGATTCCCAGAAATATGCAATGGTCCGCAATGGTTGATTTGGCGCAGCGAATGATCACGGTATTAGACCTGGCGGCGTTCATGGCGGCACCGGTGCAAATTTTGTCCGGCGGCCAGCAGCAAAGGGCCGCTGTGGCACGTGCCATGGTCCATGCACCGAGGATATTGTTGCTGGACGAACCCACTGCTTTTCAGGACGATGCCCACGCTGAGCGCTTGATGGATCTCTTCGTTCAATGTGCCGCCGGAGGCGCATGCGTTGTGGTCAGCTCCCATGACGCGCGGCTCAGGCAAAGCGACCGGTTCCATGCCCGCTTTCATTTGGACGATGGTGTGTTTGAGGCGGTTGAATGATCTGGCATCCTCTCGCGCTGGCCATCTGGTGCGGGGACTTGCTGGCCTGGGCCATCGGTCTGGATGCCGCACGGCGCCTGATGATCGCTCTGCCGCAGTGGGCGCCGGCAGCCGGCGACCACCCTCAGTTGATGCGTGAACGGTCCCTTGAACTGGCCACGATTCAGGGGCAATGGGTTCTCATGCTTCAAGCCGGATCCTTTTTGCTGCTGATTTTCGGCCTGAGCACGGTCTGGACGGCGATTGTGCCCGGGGCCATGTGCGGAACCGGGGTGTTGCAGGCCATGGGAGGAGGCGGGCGGCAGACGCTATTGTTCCGGGCGGCCGCATTGCTGGTTTTTTTTGCCTGGCGAACGGCCGCCCAAATCAACAGCCGCCACCCCGAAGGCATGCTGTGGCCGGTGATGGGCCGGCTTTTTTTGCTCGGTCTTCCATTGACGGTCCTGGGATCCATTACCTGGGGCCAGGCGATCGCCGCCGTCGATCCGGCAAAGGCGGTGGATTGCTGCGCGGTGGTTTATGCCGCCGCCGCGCGGCCGATTTCTTCGCACGCGGATTCCGGAATCGGCGGCCACGCATGGATCACCATCTGCGTAATCGGCACATTGATGCTTGCCGCTGCGGGCATGGCCCGGCGCCGCCGTCCGTTGTGGGGCGGGGGATGGCTGGGCATATTTTTCTGGGGTTTGACCTTGGGGTGGGCGGTTTTTTGCCTGCAGGCGCTGCGGTTCGGGTTCGGGCCCTACACCTATCAGGTGCTCGAGCATCCCTGCCCCTGGTGTTTTTTTCTGCCGGAGCATTCCCGTGTCGGTTTCCTCTTGTTTGGTGCGCTGGCAATGATCTGCCTGGAGCAAACGGCCGCAGGCGTAGCGGCGGTCATCGCCGAAAAAAACGCCGTGCTTGCTAACGCCGCCCAGGATCGCCTGCGCGCATCCCAGTTGCGGGTCGCGGCGGCGGCGCTGGTGTTCTGCATCGCAGCGATGATTCCGGTGCTGAAGTGGCGTCTGCAGTTCGGGGCATGGATGTTTTGAGGGGCCGGACGGATCGACCTGATCGGGCATGGGCAATGAAACAATCCAACAATGAGGGGAGTCAGCAGTATGCAAGGATATGTTCAGGTGTATACCGGCGATGGAAAGGGCAAGACCACGGCGGCGCTGGGATTGGCCATTCGGGCGGCCGGCGCCGGTTTGAAGGTTTTTATCGGCCAGTTTATCAAAAGCATGGAATACAGCGAGATCAAGGCCCTGCAGCGATTCGGGGGCCAGATCACATTGCGTCAGTTCGGCAGGGGGTGCTTTATCCGGGGCAACCCCTGCCAGGCAGATATCGATGTCGCTCAAGAGGCGCTGGCGGCTATCGGCGCCGCCTTGAAATCGGGGCAATATGACGTGGTCATTGCCGACGAGGCCAATGTGGCTTTTCAGTGCAAAATTGTCAGTGAGGCCCAGCTGGTGGCCCTTGTCGAGGCCCGTCCGCCCCAAGTGGAGCTGGTGCTTACCGGGCGGGGCGCGCCGCCGGCGGTCATCGCGGCAGCCGATCTGGTGACCGAGATGAAGGCGGTGAAGCATTATTATGAAAAGGGCGTTCAGGCCCGTGAAGGCATCGAAAAATAATCTGTCCGGGTTCGGGCCCTGCCAGGAAAGGGACATTTTAGATGCCGGCCTGTTTGCCGGCGCAACGGCAGGCCCATATCAGCGGAAGAAATGAAACCATTTGCCGCCGCCGGCGCGCACGTGCCGGAATTTGCGGCGAATATCTTTTCTTCGGGGGACGGGGGATGAATATAAGGACTATACGATTTGCTCGTCCAACGATCGGGTATTGCGATGAAATTGAGAATTGAACAATATGGTCAGGGGCTGGATTTGTACATTGCCGAGATTTCCAGGAAGCAGTTGCAGCAAATGGAGAAGTCTTGTACGTTCTTTGGAAATTTCTACTGGAAGCGGTCCCTTCAGAACCTGTGGTACCTGCAGGAGGCCAGGATGATGGAGTTGTTCGGCGTGTCGTCTTTCCGCCAGATGAAAAGTGCAAACCACCGTTATCTTGGCCCGTTGCTGCGCCGTAAAAGTGATCTGGATGCCTTCCTGGGAAAAATCGAGGTCCAGGTGGACCACAGTCCCATTGAAATCGATGCGTCCCGAATTCAGACCCGTTTCCAGCCCGCACCCGTTCTGCCGGTGCTCACGGATACCAACGTGGTGGTTTTCCATGGGGAACACTACCAGGGAACCACTGCATGGGATATTGCGGCAGTCCCCCCTTTCAGCCTGAAACACCTGCGACTCAATTTCATCGACTGCGGGGTCAATGGCTTCGTTCTCCAGAGCGTGTCCTACGGCGACAAAAAGGTACTCGGCCGGGAAGAAGCCCAGAACAGAGGTTTTCTTAAACTCCAGTTTGCCATGAAGTAAACGAATAAGGGTTCACAGGCGGATCCATGGAGACAAAACAGACTGAAAAAACAAAGCCGGTGCCTCAATCCCGGGAGAAATCCCTTGAAGAGGTTCACAGCAGCGTCGAGACCCAGCATCCCAAATTATTGAAGCGCATGTTCGCTTTTGCGGGCCCGGCATACCTGGTCAGTGTCGGTTACATGGACCCGGGCAATTGGGCGACCGACCTGGAAGGAGGTTCTCGCTTCGGATATGCGTTGATCTGGGTGATCCTGATGTCGAATATGATGGCAGTACTTTTGCAGACATTGTCCGCGCGTCTGGGAATTGTCACCGGAAAGGACCTTGCGCAGGCATGCCGGTCGGAATATTCAAAAGCGGCCTCATTTGTCCTTTGGATCTTGTGTGAGATTGCGATAGCGGCTTGCGACCTGGCTGAAGTGCTGGGCACCATTCTCGGATTGAATCTTCTCTTCGGACTCCCCCTGCTCTGGGGTGCGCTGGTCACTTTGTTCGATACCTTCCTGCTGCTAGCAATCCAGAGATTGGGAATTCGCAAGATGGAGGCGTTCATTCTGTCGCTGATAACGGTCATTGCTGGGGGCTTCGTTATCAATTTGTTTCTGGCGAAACCGGATTGGGGGGCAGCGGTCGCCGGTCTTACCCCTACCCTTCCGGCGGGGTCGCTATACATCATTCTGGGGATCATCGGGGCGACGGTGATGCCCCACAATCTTTACCTCCATTCGTCCCTGGTGCAGACCCGCCGGGTATCACGGACAATCGATTCGAAAGCACGGGCGTGCAAGTATAATTTCATCGATTCCGTGATCGCTCTAAATGCGGCCTTTTTTGTCAATGGAGCCATACTTGTTCTTGCAGCGGCGGTTTTTCATCGTCACGGGATGGTGGTAACTGAGATTCAGCAGGCCTACAAGTTGCTCGAACAACTTCTCGGGACGCATGCGGCCCCCATCGCCTTTGGTTTGGCGCTGCTTGCCGCCGGCCAAAGTTCGACCCTGACAGGTACGCTGGCTGGGCAAATTGTGATGGAAGGCTTTGTGAAGATTCGGTTGAGACCCTACCTGCGACGCCTGATCACGCGTTCAATCGCACTTCTGCCGGCTGTCGTGGTCATTGCCGTCTCGGGGGATAAGGGGACCTACAAACTTCTGATTCTCAGCCAGGTGGTTCTCAGCCTTCAGTTACCGTTTGCCATCATTCCGTTGGTTCACTTCACCAGCGATAAATTGAAAATGGGTTCTTTCTCCAGCAAATCATGGGTCAAGGCGCTGGCCTGGGTCACTTCCGTCATCATCATCGCTTTGAACGCTAAGCTCGTTTATGACCAGATTACGGAATGGATAGAAGGCGGCGCTCCTGTGTTTATTTTGATTCTCACGATTGGCGTTGCTGCAGCGCTATCGTTTTTCCTCTTGTATATCATTGTGCTTCCATTGATTCGTGGGCAAAAGAGCTGGAAAGAAGAGAAGCCTTCCGGAGCTTTGGCGGTCATCGAGGGGATCGAAACCTATCATTCAAAGCATATTGCAGCGGCATTGGGACGGGATGACGGTGACACCGCGATTGTCAGCCGTGCCCTGTCCCTGGCAAAATCAGAGGGCGCGCTGCTGACCTTGATTCATGTGGCCGATTCAGCTCCAGCACAGGTATACAGCAAAGATGTGTATGACGAACATACGCGTGAGGATGAACAATACCTGCTGCAAATTGCCGCAGAGGTGAGCGCTTCCGGGGTTGCGGTGGAGATTGCGCTTCCCCATGGTGACCCCTCCAAGGAATTGATCGATTACGCAGTCACACACCGAGTCGATATGTTGGTGATGGGATCACACGGGCATCGCCTGATCGGGGACCTGATTTGGGGGCAAACAGTCGACCCGGTGCGTCACAGGGTGGGGATTCCGGTATTGGTGGTACGATAAAAGTAAAATTCTTCCCAGCAAAAGCAGTCCGGGTTTAGAATTTGTAGGGCAGTTCCTTTTTTAATCTGATCATTCGGCCCTCTTTGGATAGATATCCCCCGGCAGCCAGTTCGTTGAAAATCCGGTTTACGGTTTCGCGGGACGCGCCGACGATATCGGCCAGTTCCTGTTGGGTGAATGTTTCGGTGATCAGATGGTTTTCGTCCTGGTGCTCGGACAGGAATCTTGCCAGGCGGCTGTAAACATCCCTGAAGGCCAGCGCATCGATCTGTTCGGTTGCGATGCGAAGTTTGTCCAGCAGGGCCTTGTTGACATTCCATAAAATCTCCGGGTGTTTTGCGGCCAGTTTTAGAAAAGCCTGTCGCGGAAGGGTCATGAAGTGGCAGCGTTCTTTGGTCATTACCGTTGCACAGCGCGCATTGCCGTCGAAGAAGCTCATTTCACCGAAATAATCGAAAGGTCCGAAACGGTTGATGATGAACTGCCGGCCGGATTCGTCGATTCGCATGGCATACGCCTTACCACTGGTGAGAATATAGAGGTTGTCGGTTCGATCGCCTTCATTGATGACAATGGCGTTCCTGGGCAGGGTCTGGGTCGTGCAGATGGCCTCGAGCTCGGCAATCTGCCGATCGTTCAAATTTGAAAAGAGAGATACACGCTTTAGCACCGGTGAAACCTCTGACAGGGATGAATCCCCGTGCAAATGGGAACAGGAAACCGTTTTTCAGATTGTGATTATCTTACAAGATAACTTGTTCGGGGATCAATAGCCAATTGGCGGATCAATAGAGACGGCGCCCGGGTCCGGTTCAGGGGGGGGACCGCGGGCGCCACATGTTACCGATAGAAGTCGGTAAGCGCACTCCAAAGGCCGTATAACATGCCGAAACGGCCCGAGCAGTTCTTTAAAGGGTGCCGGTCAACCGGCGCTGGGCCGTGTCATTCGATATCGACCCTTACGCGCTGGGCGTACTTCGGCAGCTTCTGCCAGATTCGGTGGCCGACTTTATTGAATGCGATGGCCACATCCCTTTTGCCTTTTTCGGTACTTTCCAGCACTACGGTCTGGTTAATGGCCCACTGGCCAATGGCTTCCGTCAGTGAGACACGGATTGCGGGTTTGTCCGGAAAGAGCAGGCTGGCGACTTCGTCCGGATTATTCTCGATCCGTGCGCTCAGGTGATAAAGTTCCACCAAATCCAGTTGCTTGAGCTCTTTGTTCATGGGTTTTGCTCCCGAGTCCGGTTCTTGTCGCTTTTTAATGTGCAGGGTCAATGTCATCGCACGGTCAGCTCCGGAACAGGATGGTCACGACAACGAGAACCGTCCTTCTCTCAAGTGGACACGATGCAGTTTATCGACCGGATAGGGATCGGCGGCCGATAAAACTGCCGGGTAAATCGCCCGACATTCAGTAAACTGCGGCCAGATTTCCATATCGGCACTCTTTTGTCTGTGACCTGGGTCACACAGGAAATATTTTTTAAAATTAAGTGTCCCGCAATACCGCTTTGGTCAGCATTCGAGCGGCCGGGTTGTATTTATGTCCAACGGAATGAGGACCTGAAACCCGGACATGGATTATCGCCGGGTAACTGTTGGATGTGACGCGGGGCCATGGCTATCCCCTGTCCCGATTATTCTAAAATATCGAAGTTCAGATGGATTCCAGTATCGTACGTGCTCGATTTAAATGGTGGGTGGCGTTGATTCGCTCAAAGATGGCGACGCTCCGGGTGAGGGCTTCTGTGGCCTGGCTGCTTTTGCCCAGCGCGGAGAAGGCCTGGCCCAGCCCAAGCAGGGACTGGCCCTCGATGCCAAGGGCCCCTATGGCATCGGCCTCCGAGATGCAGGCCTGGAACTTTCGGATGGATTTTTCAGCCAGTCCGCTGACATTGGGTAATTCCAGGCTCCCGGCGGTTTGTATGGCGCTTTCGAACAGCAATGCGTAGACCCGGGCCATCACCAAACCGCAGGTCAGCGCTCGCAGCCGGCAACCGGCCGTTTGCCATTTCCGCAGCAGGGTTTCCATGGTTTCAATTCCCTTGGCCACCTGGCCGTTGAGAATATCGGTGAAGCCTTTAAAAAAGCAGGCCGGTTCACCGACGAACTCTGCACCGTTATCGTCACTGAACCGGATCAGCTGGTCCAGAAAAGGCAGGGCCTCTTCAATTTTACCGTTGCTGATGCTTCCGTAACACAGTGCCAGTTTGGGAAATTGGGAATACCAAGGGTCGGCTGAGACCTGAAACGCTTCCCGGAATTGCTCGTTGGCGCTTTGAGCATCACCCGTGATCAAGTCCTTCCAGCCAAGGCAGGTATGGCCTGAGACCAGGCTGCGAACATTGCCGTGTCGCTTCCCGAATTTGATCAACTGCTCCCCGATGGCGGTTGTTTGGCCGATATCGCCTTTGTGCCAGTAGGCATAGCCTTTTCCGGTGAGTGCGTTGAAATAGATATAAGGATCCTGGACCAAATCATTATTATACAATGCAATGGCCTGTGTGCTGTTTTCAATGGCTTCATCGAACCGGCCCAACTCGGTGCAGGGCCAGCTCAGCCAGGTGCAGGCATACCCGGCCAGGTAGGCATGTTCGGCTTTTTCCGCCAGCTTTTTGGCTCGCATCAGGCAGTCGTAAGATTCGCTGAAGCGGTGCCGGTGCCACAGGGCGCAGCCGCACCAGGCCCAGTGGTATCCCTCCCGGACAGGGTCTTTCAGGCCGTCTACGAGGGGCTGCTGATGCTCCAGCAACTCAAGCAATTTCCGGTTAAGCCCCTTGTAGTAAAATACAAAGGCCCATTGATTGACCACATCGAGCAGCCGTTTTTTGGTCCCCGGTTTTGCCAGGTGCTGCTGTTCCAGCATGGCTTTTGCCGTTTTGAAATATTGATCCGATTCGTCCAGGGCGCATCGTCGCAGCGCTTTGGTGCCGGATCGTATCAGGTAGTCTGTAGCTTTATCTGTGGCCGTGCTTTTCTGAAAGTGGATGGCCAGGGTTTCGTCGAATTCGGAAAGCCGGTCCTGGTAAATGTGTTCAATGGTCAGCCCGATGCGCTCGTGGACCCGTTGCCGTTCCCGGCGCAGCAGGCTGCCGTAGCTGACTTCCTGGATCAGGGCATGCTTGAACATGAATTCCATTTCCGGGTGAAGTGCCCGGGGCTTGATCAGGCCTGCCCGTTCCAGTTTGTAGAGGCTGGAATCCACGGCATCGCTGTGAACGGAAATGCGCTTGAGGATATTGTAGAGAAAGGCCCGGCCGATGACGGCTGCCTCCTGCAAAATACGCCGGTCTTCGGGGCCCAGCTGATCCATGCGGGAGGCGATAATGCCGTGGATGGTGGATGGGATATCGGCTTCCTTGAAAGCCCGGTTCAAACGCCAGCCTCCGTCCTCAAACGCCAGCGCTTTTGAATCCACCAGGGCATTGAGAATTTCTTCCAGGTAAAACGGGTTGCCCTCGGCCCGTTTGTGGATCAGCCGGCACAGGTCCTGCGGCAGGGAGTGGGTATCGAGCATGGACTCCATCATGTCTTCGGTTTCCGCCGGTGAAAGTTCCCCCAGGCGCACTTCGGTATATATGGGCGCAATGAAGTCCTGTTCGTGGCTGGTGAAAAGGCTGGCATGGGGTCGCGTGGTGCATATCACCAGGGAGGGGACTTCGAAATTGAAGATAATGTCCTTGAGCAGTTTGAATGAGGATGAATCCCCCCAATGAATATCTTCCATGCAAAATACTGTAGGCGCTTGCCGGGCGATGGCCTGAAGAAGGTTTAACATGGCTGACTTGAGCCGCTTGCGCCACTCTTCCGGACTCATGCCGACGGTTTCCTGCACATCCTGGCCGATGAGTCCCTGAATGATGGGGATTTCTTTGGCATTGGCGCCCAAAAGCCCCCCCACACGGCGTGCAATGCCGGCGCTCATATCTTCTTCGGTGGCCGATCCGTCCAGCTCCAGCCATCTGCGCACCAGATGGACCAAAGGGAAGTAAGGGACTTGCTGGGTGTGTTCAAAGGCATAACCGGTGATCCAATTGCTCTGCCGGGCGGCCATGCGTTTTTCAAATTCGTGCAGCAGGCGGCTTTTTCCGGTGCCGGCTTCCCCGATAATGGAGACAATACCCCCGCGTCCCTGTTCCAGGTTCTCCATGGCGCCGAGCAGTTGTCCCATCTCCTTTTCTCTGCCGATGAGTTCAGAAGACAGGTTCAGTTTGCGCCGGCCGGCCATGGGACGATTTTTTTCATCTTTGACAGCGTATATGGAAATGGGTAGCGACTTGCCTTTGATCTGCATGGACGGTTTGGTATCGAAGTCAAAGAAGCCGAATGCCTGACGATAGGTCTCCGGCCCCACCAGGATTTCATTGGGGCGGGCCATGTCCGAAAGTCGTGAAGCCAGGTTGACGGCATCGCCGGACAGGTCGAAGGCGCCGTCCGTGGGGTCCGTCCGAGCCGTAACCACCAGCCCGGTGTTGATCCCCGTGTGCATGGCGATAAGTTCTTTGGGGGGCAGGGATTCGGGCCGCAGGCCGGCCACCGTGCCGTGAATTTCCCGGGCCGCTTTAATCGCTCGGATGGCGTCATCTTCGTGGGCCACCGGCAGTCCGAACAGAGCCAGTACCTCGTCACCGATGACGCGTTCGATGTGGCCGTGGTAGGCTTCGATAATTTGAATGCAGCTGGCCGTGATGGCGGCCATAAGGGCCTGGACGTCTTCAGGATCGTATTTTTCCATGAGCCGGGTATAGCCGGTAAGATCAGTGAACAGGATGGTGAGGTGCCGCCGCTGCCCCTGGGAAATAATGGAGGTCTTTTCGGTTCCCGTACAGGGGGCGGCCGGGCGGACCCGGGCAGCCTCGTTATCCAGCGCACGGCCGCAGTCGCCGCAGAATCTGCTGTCCGGCGGGTTTGAAGCACCGCATGCAGGGCAGTCGTTGCCCAGGCGCCGGCCGCATTGTCGGCAAAATTTGGCTTTGGACAAGGCTTCAGACTGGCAATAGGGGCAACTCATATCAAGACCTTTTGGTGCCGGCAGAAAATTCCAGCAAATGGCGGTCGACCGACATGTCAGGCAGGCCAACCCGGTTTGCCGGAAAATAATTCAATGGCGATAATTGCAGGCAGTATACCTTAAACCGGCGCGCTTTTAAAACCTATTTTGGTATTTGGGTGCGGTTCGGCGGTATTTGGGCCAGGGGCGGCCGGCTGGCCGAGATTCGGCAGCGCGCCGCCGGCTATTGCAGGTGGCTGCCGAATTCCTGAAGCACGGTATCGATGGGGATGGCGAATCCCAGCCCTTCTATGGCGCTACCCACTTTCTTTTTGGTGTTGACGCCGAGGACCCGGCCTGCAGGGTCGATCAAGGGGCCGCCGCTGTTGCCGGGGTTGATTTGCGCGTTGGTTTGGATGAAGCTGCCGGCAAACCCTGAAAAAATACCAGAAGTTACCGTGTTTCTGAGCTTGGCGGGATTGCCGATGGCGTACACCGGATCGCCCTGGGCCAGTTGGCGGGGCGCCCCGGGTTTCAGCGCCGGTGTCTGATAACCATCCAGTTTGAGCAGGGCCAGGTCGTGTTTCTGGCTGATGGCGACCAGATGCACGTAAAGTTCAGAGTTGTCCACCAGGGTGATGGTGAAGCTTCTCGATAAATTGGCGACACTGCTGCTGTAATTGTAATTTCCCCGTCCGGAATCGTATTTTCGCTTTTCGGCCTCGAATTGCTTCCGGCGCTTTTCATAATCGGCTTTCCAGCTGTCATACTCTTTTTTGCGGAAGTTGTATTCGTTCTCATAGGATTGTCTGCGCGTGCGATCCCTTTCGGCATCAGCAGTGCGTTTGAGGTCCCCGAGTTTCGCGGCATAGTTTTGCAGCCGTTCTTTTTCTTCGGCGAAACGTTTTTCAATATCTTCAATGCGGCTATCCATGCCGTCGAAAAAAGTGTCGGCTATTTTGGCCTGGGTCTCCAGTGTTCTCACCACATGCTTGTTGGTGACGATGTGCCCGGCACTGGAGATAAAAAACCCGCTGCCATATCCCAGGGCTGTTTTGACCGCTACCGTTGCCGCTGCGGCCGCCTCGATGGCATTGCGCGTTTTGTGGCCTTTGAGCAGTTGCGACCCCCGGGCCGGTGTGTGAGGCGACTCTCCGCTTTCGGCCATGACTTCACTTTCATTTATCTTTTCTTTAGGTGGCGTGTCGGTATAATACCAGACGCCATCTTTTTTGAACTTGTAGATTTTGGCGAAGCCGGGCGCGACCGATAGAAGAAAAAGAGCGGAGACAAGCAAGATGCCCAGTGTTCGTTTTGTGCTGATTCGATATGGGCTTTCGGCCTGTCCGGTTTTTTCGTGAAATGGTGCCATAGGGTTCCCTGCCCCGGGGCGGGACTCAGCCGGTCCGCCCGGCGGCATCGAAGCCGAGGTTAAAGGCATCGCAGTTGATTTGGGCAAATGCCGGTTTGGTTTTGGTGGTAATGGCTTCCTTGATATGGTCAGCGGAAATGGGCAATATGCCGGTTTCAATCAGCGCTCCCAGCAGGACCATGTTCAGTGCCATGGGGCTGCCCGCGGTTTTGGCCAGTTTCAGGGCGTCAAATGCGACCAGGCGTTTGGTTTTAGCTCTCATCAGCGCTTTGAGCCGGTCCAGATCAGGGTAAACACCCTTGCCGATGGAAACCGTGAAGGGGGGGACCGGGGCCATATTGGTGATGACCGTGGTTTGCGCGTTGCACTTGCCCAACGCCCGGAGGGTTTCCGATGGTTCGAATCCCACCAGGATATCCGCTTCCCCATCGGAGATCAGCATGCTCCGGGCATCGCCGAAGACCACCGCCGATTCCACGACACCGCCCCGTTGGGCCATGCCGTGGATTTCGCTCATGCGGACAGGAATTCCGGCCAGCAGGGAAGCCTCTCCGAGCACTTTGGAGGCCAGCAGATTGCCCTGGCCGCCTACCGCTACAATGATCAGTCGAATGGTATTCATTTCGGGTCCTTTAATCTTCTGCCAAAGGTTATTTGTCTTTTAATGGAACAATGGCGTTTTCCGGGCAGATCTGAGCGCATACCGCGCATCCCACGCAGGCGTCCGGATCGATTTTGACCCTTTCATCGTCCAGGTAAAAAGCGGGGCAGGCGATGCTGTTGAGGCAGTCCCGGTGGTTTTTGCAGCGTTCGCTCACCATAAATGCGCGCGGCTTCAGTTTTTTGAGACTCTTGGCATAGAGGGTACACGTCTCCTGGGAAATAACCACGGAAACGCCGTTGAACTGCAAAGCCTCGCGAATGGCTTCAATGCTTTTCTTGACCTTGTAGGGTTTAATGAGGGTGACATGCCGGACGCCCATGGCCCTTACGACAGCCTCTATGGAAATGGGGGTGAAACCGTCCATGTTCAGCTCCGCCATGTTGACGCCCGGATTGGGCTGATGTCCGGTCATGGCCGTGGTGCCGTTGTCCAGTATCACCAGGGTGAAATTGTGGTTGTTGTACACTGCATTGGCCAGGCCGGTCATTCCGGAATGGAAGAAGGTGGAATCTCCGATGAAAGAGATTACTTTTTTGTCCGTGGCTTTGGAAAAGCCGCAGCTGGTGCTGACCGAAGATCCCATGCAGATCAGAAAGTCCCCCATGGCCAGGGGGGGAAGAAAACCCAGGGTGTAGCAGCCGATATCTGTCGGATAGATGGTCTCCATTCCCCGGGCGGCCTGTTTGACGGCATAATAGGTGGCCCGATGGGAGCACCCGGCGCATAGATTGGGCGGACGCGCCGGCAGTTCCGGCGTGTCTGAAAGGTCGATTTTGGCCGGTGGGCTGTAGTCCACTTCGAAAAAGGAGGCCATGACCTGGCGAACCATGGCCGGGTCGAATTCATACAGCCGTGATAATAGACCGTTGCCCTTGCCGCGGATGGGCATGGTCAGGCCGGCTTCCTGGGCCAGCGCCTTGACGCCCTCTTCCATGATGGGCTCTCCTTCTTCCACCACCAATACTTTTCGGCATTCGGAGAGAAAGGACTGGATGGCCCTGCCCGGCATAGGATGGGAAAACCCCAGCCGCAATATTTTGACCTTGCGATCAATGCGCAGCTCTTTGGCGGCATCCATCACGTAATTGAAGCTGACCCCGTTGCAGATCACGCCCCAGGCACCCTGGCCGGTGACCTGGTTGTAATGGCTGGTTTCAGAGATTCCGGTGGCGTTGTCCAGGGTTTCGAGCAGTTTTTTATGCAGCTGGCGAGATACGGCCGGCACAGTGACATAGTGGAACGGGTCCTTGGTAAAATCGCCCCGGGTCTTTGGCTTTCTGATGGGCCCCAGGGCAACGAAAGCATTGGAATGGTTGATGCGGGTGGTGGTGCGCAGGATTACCGGCGTTTGCAGCTGTTCGGACAATTCAAAGGCATAGATGGCCATTGATTTGGCTTCGGCCACGGTGGAGGGCTCCAGCATGGGCAGGCCGGCCAGGCGGGCGTAATAGCGGTTGTCCTGTTCATTCTGGCTGGAAAACATGGCCGGATCGTCGGCCGACAAAATGACCAGTCCGCCTTTGACGCCGACATAGGCAAGGGTCATCAGCGGATCGGCAGCCACGTTCAAGCCGACATGCTTCATCATGCACATGGTACGCAGCCCCGCATTGGCCGCGCCGGCGGCAACTTCCAGGGCAACTTTCTCATTGGTACAGTATTCGAAATAGAGATCGCTTTCCCGTGATATTTGAAACAGGTTAAGCGAGAGCTCCGATGATGGCGTTCCCGGATAAGTGGTGCCGAACGCCACGCCGGCCTCAATGGCACCCCGGGCAATGGCTTCGTTGCCCAGCATGAGCACTTTGTTTCCGGGTTGGTCCACTAGCAGTTTGTGCATGCTCAGTCCTTTTTTTAATTGCGTCCAGTCAATTGGAACCGCGATGGCCTCAGGTGGCGTTGACATAAACCGCCGGCACCATCGCCCTCCGGGCCATCCGTTCGCCGCTGTTCGGGTACCGTGGCGAAATCCGGCCTGAAGCGGATTGTTCGGTTGTCTTGCCGGGTTGATAAATGCCATGGTTTATTGATTTTGTCCAGTGGCTTGCTTTTTAAAAAGGACTGCCTTAATAATTGGGCCGGCCGTTGATGCACCGTCCGGCGCCAATGGGTTTTGACCGTCCAATTTTATATCAAAAGCAGGTTTGAATGACCGATTTCGGCAATCTCTTTGAGCCCCTTCGTATCGGAAAAATGAGGGTGGATAACCGCCTGCTCATGTCCGCCATGAGCATCAACTTCGGCGTGGACAGCAAGGGCCATGTCACGGATCAGCTGATTCAGTACCTTGCGGCGCGAGCCAGGGGCGGGGTGGGGATGCTGCTGGTGGGCGGCGGTGGAGTGCATCCGGACGGTCTGGAGCTGCCGGAGCTGCCGGCCTTGTGGGATGATGACTGTATCGTGTCCTTGGGCAGGCTGGTCCGACAGGTCAAGGCCGGCGGCGCCCGCTGCGGCATGCAACTGATGCACGGGGGCCGCCAGTCTTATCATGATCGAAAAGTGGCCCCCTCCGCAATTGCGGCGCCAGCGGTGGTGAAGGGCATTCCCAGGGCCCTGGAGCAAGATGAGATCCATATGCTGGCCGCCTCCTTTGGCGACGCCGCCAGGCGCTGCCGGGACGCCGGGTTTGATTTTATTGAAGTCCATGCGGCCCACGGTTATCTGATCAACCAGTTTCTTTCGCCCAATGCCAACCGACGCACCGACGCATACGGCGGCTCGTTTGATAACCGGATCCGGTTTGTCCTTGAGGTCCTTGCCGAAATCAAAACCAAATGCGGGGCCGATTTCCCCGTGGGTCTGCGTATCAACGGTGAGGATTATATCGAAAACGGGTGGTGCCTGGACGATGCGCTGCGGCTGGCCGTGATTTTGGAAGCGCGCGGCGCAGATTACCTGCATGTGTCCGCCGGCGTCTATGGCAGCCGGGAGTTGACCATCCCCTCGATGTATACCCCTCATGGTTGTTTCGCCCATCTTGCCGCAGCGGTAAAGCAAGTGGTCGCAATACCCGTGGTGGCGGTGGGACGCATAAAAACCCCCCGGTTGGCCAGCATGATTATTGAATCGGGAAAAGCCGACATGATCGCCCTCGGGCGCGCCCTGCTGGCGGATCCGCAATGGCCTGAGAAAGTGCGCAGCGGGCGGGTCACCCAAATTCGCCCCTGCATCGGGTGCTGTCTGGGTTGCATCAACGCTGTCTTGAGTCTGGAACCGGGTGGCTGCGTGGTCAATCCGGACGTTGGGCGAGAATACCTGCTAAAAGAGGTGACTCCTGCAAAACATCCGAAGACAGTCCTCGTGGTCGGCGCCGGTCCGGCCGGTCTCGCCGCCGCCCGCATGGCGGCCATGCACGGTCACCGGGTGACAATTTGTGAACAGAGCCCATATCCGGGCGGGGCCCTGAGGTATGCCGCCATGGCCCCCGGAAGGGGAGAAGTTGCCGATATTACGAATTATCTAAATGAAACCCTGGAGCTGTTGGGCGTCGATGTACGTCTGAACACCCCGGTGGACAAGAACCTCGCCAAGGCCGTTGCCCCGGATGCCGTGATTCTGGCCACCGGCAGTCTGGTGGATATTCCCATGCTGAGAGGACTGATCCAGACGCACATGGAAGTATGCACGGTAACGGAAATTTATGCGGACGGGATTGAGATCGGCCAAAAGGTCATTGTATGGGGCGGCAACCAGGCCGGTCTTGTCACTGCCGACTATCTGGCTGAAAAAGGAAAACAAGTGGTGGTGCTCAACCGCGGGGCACATTTTGCTGAAGAGATGTCCAGCAATGACCGCTATTACCTTAGAGAACGGCTCAAATCAGGCCGCGTGCAGCTTTTTAAGCAGGTCGTTGTCGATCACTTTACCGAAAATGGCGTAAAATTTCGTGCGGGCGATCAATCCATGTCGCTGTCGGGTTTTGACAGCGTGGTGCTGGCCGATCCTTTCGTATCCGTTCGCCAGGCGGCAAACTTGTTTAAAAACAGCCGGTCGGCCATTCTGTTCACCGGCGACGCCAAGCGTCCCCGGCATGTGATGTACGCCATCAGTGAGGGCGAAGAGGCGGCCAGGTCGCTCTGACCGGATACTGGAAAGGGGTCGGCAACTCGAAACGATCACCGCCTTGTTCAACCACGGGGACCTTTCACGGCCAACCCAATGCCGGGCCCAGCGGACCCGGTTTTTTCTTTGAGGCGGAATTACCAACCGGCATACGCCTTCCTGTTGTCGCTTCCCATCACCATTTTTCCTACCAGCAGACATTCCAGGCCGAATGGCAGGTACCCGCCGTAGCCCAGCAGCGGCATGGCGAATATGTGACAGCAGTCTACGAAAGGGATGCCATATTCCCAGCGCGCCAGGCTTTTAAAATTCCACAGTTCCCAGAAAAATCCACAAATCAGGGCGGCCAGGGCGGCGGACACCAATTCTGCCCAGTTGCCGGAGCGTAAACCGGAAAAAATGGTTGGCCGGCGGTTCAGTGCCTGGAGCGAGGTGATGACCAGCAATGGGGCGGCCCATACCAGGGGGTAAAGAATGTCGGGGAACCAGCCGACCAGGGCGAGGCCCAGGGCGGACGCCAACAGGCCGATTATCGCGGGTGGTTTTCCCCGGGGCAGGGCGACGGGGCGAAGCGCCGACAGTCCCGGGTCAAACAGCGGATAAGTCATTAAAAGGCGATGGGTGCTCATCACGGCCGGCAACACCGTTGAAAAGGCCACAGAGGCATGAAAAACATAGGCCAGGGGGGAATAGCCCTGTACACCCACATAGTACCAGTTCTGGACGAACCGGTTCAGGTACTCGAAAAACCACCAGAAGAGGGCGCTGGCCCCGAACAGCATGAGGAAACGGCCGGTGGCGTGGGTCATCGGGCTGCGGCCGCTTCTCCATACGCACAGGGCATTGGTCAGGATGATATAGCCCAGCCACGGCAGGCAGAAGGTATGGGCCTGGAAAAAACGGAACCAGGGAAATCGTGTCCAGGCCAGGAGCCAGCCCACCAGCATTATGGCGGCTGCGGCCCATCCCCAGAACGGAAATGGGTTGTCCGGCCGGAATTTCGGCGCTGTTCTGCGGCCCGGCGCATGTCCCTGTTTGAGCAGCGCGACGATGCCGGCGACCATCAGCAAATTCAGTGCGCCCAGAAGGGCGAATGCGCGGCTGTCAAAAGGAGCGTGTGCGATGTAACGGGTCACTGGCGGGAATTCAAGATAGCGCGCGATGCCTCTGCCTGCAGCCAACGCACCGATCAATGGAAGCGCGGCGCACCCGCAAACACATGCGGATAGGCGCAACAAGGCTGCAAACCGTTTCATTCCAATGGGTTTCAAACCAGGGCCAGAACCTCATATGCGTTGGTTTCCACATCTACCATCAGCATGCGGTTGCGCAAGGTATTTTGTTCCCGCCCCAGCAATACCTTGATCACTTCTGCGCTTTCGGCTGCACCGATAAGCATTACGGCCTGGGGAAGACACCCCAGAACAGCTTCCGCGCCCTTGGGGCTTTTCAGCTCTTCACGCTTTCCGTAAATCAGGCTCAGTCCCTGGTCCTGAGGGTAGATGGTGGTGACATGCCCCGACAGACCGGCGATAGCTGCGGAAATCATTGGCAGACCGGCTTCTTTGGCGGCGCTTTCCAATGTGAACCGGGTTTCGATGTCGTCAAGACAGTCCACCACGGCATCGCAGTCCCTCACCAGACGGGCTGCATTTTTTGGGGTCAGGTATTCGTTGTGGGCCTGGACCGTCGCGGAGCCGTTTATCCGGCAAATCCGCTCGGCCGCCGACCGTGCTTTGAAAAGTCCCACGCGATCCTGGGTGCACAGCAACTGGCGGTTCAGATTGTGATCTTCAAATCGATCGCCGTCAATGAGGTTCAAGTGTCCCACACCGGCACGGGACAGGCATTCGATGACCGCCCCCCCGAGTCCCCCCAATCCCGCGACAGTGACCCGCGAACCGAGCAGCCGGACTTGTTCAGAGCAACTCAATGTCTGGAAATTGCGTGCATATCGCTCGGGTATGATGCCTTCTTCCAGGGCTGCCGTCTCGATGGTTTTGCCATCGGTGCCAAATCGAATGGCCAGTTCTTCAACCTGTGCCACGGTCAGCGCGGGCGTTATGCTTCCATCTGTCATTTGTTTCGGCAGGGCCGCCGCCTTGATTTTGTTTTTCAGATCGCTCAACACAATGCTATCCCCCTCCCACAGGAGGGAAAATTCCTACCCGTTCCCCTCCGTCCAGTCGTGATTGCAGCGTCGCCCGCGTGCCATTGACAAAAATCAGCTTGGCATCAGCCGGTGAAATGGGAAGCCCCTCGATGAGACGGGCGATGGTCATTCCTTTTTCAATTGGAAACGCCGACGCATTCTCAGGCATATATTTTGCGAATGTGGCGAAAAGTCTCAAGTCGATGGTATCCGTCATCGTGCACCTGCTTCGGGCAAAGGTTGAACACTTCTTAAAACTAGCGGGGGCTGAAGCCAAAGTCAAGGGCCGAATGGGGTCTCATTGGACCCAAACCGATAGACTTTGCCGGCTTGGCGTTATCGAGCCTGTGCGATAGCGATCTTTTGGCCCGGGTTATGAGGATTTATGATTCTTTGGGTGGTAGGCGCGGCATGCGGAACCTGAGTTCTGGTACACCACGGCACTTGGCATGGTGAGGCTTTTGAACCCCATTTTTCGACACCCGTGGGGCCGTGCAGGTTCCCAGGTTACAAAGTAATGCCGACACCTGCGGCAATCGATTCGATAGTCGCTTTTCATTTCGATGCGCGTATGGCTTGCCTGCTTCCCGTTGAAAAATATTGACCCAACCCTTCTGCCATACTATCGATGGCGTTTAATCACAAGTCGATTGCCAATTTAATCATAACCATGAATTTCCCGACTGAATTTTACAGGAGAATTGAACATGGCCTTTCGCATTCAACAGGCGCTGGTTACCGGCGGGGCGGGATTCATTGGGTCCCATATTGCCGAAGCCCTGGTCCGTGCCGGATGTCGCGTTACCGTGCTGGACAATCTGTCCAGCGGGCATCTGGAAAATCTTCAGGGTTTCAAGGATAAAATTAATTTCATCAAGGGGGATATACGGAGTGGGGCAGATGTGGCGGCGGCCATTAAAAACTGCGACACGGTTTTTCATCAGGCTGCAGTGGTTTCCGTGACACAAACGGTTTCGGATCCCGTGGGGTCGGCGGAGGTCAACAGTCTGGGTACGCTGAGAGTGCTGGACGCCGCCCGGTTGAATGGGGTCGGGCGAATGGTGCTGGCCAGTTCCAGCGCTGTATACGGAGACGATCCGCAGTTGCCGAAGGTCGAATCTCTGAAAGCCGGCCCGCTTAGTCCCTATGCGGTACAGAAATTAACCAACGAATACGATGCCCGGTTGTATCACCGCCTGTATGGACTGGAGACAGTTTGTCTGAGATATTTCAATGTTTACGGTCCCCGTCAGGACCCGTCGTCACCGTACTCAGGGGTAATATCCATCTTTATGAAGAGTGCGGCTGCCGATGCCGCCCCTGTGATTTACGGAAACGGGGGCCAGACCCGGGATTTTGTTTTTGTGGGAGATGTGGTTCAGGCCAATCTGCTCGCCGCACGGAGTACCGCTGCCGCCGGGTTGACATTCAATGTCGGCACCGGCGCCGCCATTGAGATCAAGGCCCTGTGGGAGAAAATTTCCCGCCTGGCTCAGTGTCGACGGTCTCCCCAATATCAAGAACCCCGGCAGGGCGACATCGTGCATTCTCTGGCCGATATCGGACGCGCCCGTCAGCAGTTGAATTTCAAACCATCGGTTAGTTTCGATGAGGGTCTCGAACAGACCTACCGCTGGTATAATCTGAACACCTAGCGCCTTTCGACAGGACGGGCATTCCTTTCCCCAAGGCAGAGGGTCGGTTGCAGAGTAGCAATTTTGTGAAAAGGGCGTGTTGTTCAACCCCGGAGAGATGATTACTCCACAGCCATTTTTTCGTATAGGTTTTTAGCCATTACACCGCGCCAACTGCCTTTTCCCGAAACTGTCGGATAACCTTGGGTGGCGATGCTGCGGGCGATTTTTTCCCAGTTGAGGCCCTCTTCGCGCATTTTTCCGATGAGATCGAACACCTCTTTTCTGGTTTCTGCGGTCATTTTTCTGGATATCGTGTCATCGGTTCTCGTATCACCGGTTTCCGATTCTCCGGTTTCCGATTCTTCTGGATCCGGTAGGGCCGGGCCATCTATCGCTTCCGCTGCTTCTGCCGGAGCGGGGCTGGCTTCCTGGACCGGCAGTTCGTCCATTTTCTCTGCATTCGGATTGAACATGCGGTATATGTTGTTGGCCAGAATTTCCATTGCCCTGGCTTTGCGCTCTTCAGATTTGGCTCGGGATTCCTGGGCCGCGGCAATCCGTTTTTGCGTTTCGGAAACGGATTCCAAAAGCTCTTTAATAGCGCTTAGCTGCTCAGACGCGTCATTGCCTTTTTTCCGTCGATCCATGGCATTCCGGCGTTGGCTGCCTTTGTACTGCTGGTCGTTGTACGATCGGTTCGACCGGTCATGCTGCTTTAGCTTGCCGCTGCGCAGGTTGTGTAAAAAATCATCCATTAATGGTCTCCTGTAATGGTTGCTGGGTGTACAACATAAGGTGATTCAAACATCATCGCCGCTAAACTATCATTCCAATATCGACTGTATTTCAAAATAAGTGGGAATTGCCATTGAATGGCACACTTGAAACCGGCTCAATGCAAAGGAGAGCCTCCGGGCATTGATGTCTTTTACGAATCAATCGTATTATCGGCTATTGCGATGGAATACTTTAATGATTGTAAATAATTAGAGAGCCGGTTGATCTTTCGGCCTGCTATGACTATCGAATCGTGATTTTTTCTCTCGCCTTTACCCTGACTTTGCGCCAGCCGCAATTCCCCCCATTCTGACGACCGGCAAGCCGGACAATTCGTGAAAAAATAGTTTAATCCTTTTTTCAATAAACGTCAATACGCATATTCCCTGGTTTTGTGAAAGAAATGACCTGTAACAACATTTTCAGACATGGATTGGGGCGGGAACCCGCCCGGTCCCCCTTTCTTAAAGGGGGACCGGGTGTGGCGTCGATCAGGCCGCAGGCGGGAGGACCTTGGGTGTGAAGTTCAACGTGGCAAAATAATCGGATAGGGTTTCGGCCCGTCGAATCAATTCCACGCTGCCGTCCGAGCACAGCAGGAGTTCCTTGGGTCGCAGGTTGCCGTTGTAGTTGAACCCCATGGCGTGGCCGTGGGCGCCGGTGTCATGGATAATCAGCAAGTCCCCCTCCGTTATAGGGGGAAGGGGCCGTTGAATGGCAAATTTATCATTGTTTTCGCAAAGCGATCCAACCACATCCACCGTGACCGGCGCCTGCCGTCCGTCTTTTCCGAAAACGTCGATATGGTGGTAGGCGCCGTACATAGCAGGCCGCATCAGGGACGACATGCTGGCATCGACACCGATATATGTCCGATAGATCTCCTTGCGATTGATGGCTCTGACCACCAGCACGCCGTGGGGGCCGGTCATATAACGGCCGCTTTCCATGTAAAGACGGGGGACATAGCCGTTTCGCCTTTTGAAATCCTTGAAAAGAGCGCATACCTCCCGTCCCATGGCCTCGAGGTCAAAAGCCACATCTTCCGGCCGGTAAGGGATCCCCAATCCGCCTCCCATATTGATAAACTCAAAACGGATACCCAGTTTTCGGGATACCCACTCAACGATTTCCAGCAGCATTTGGGCCGTCTGTACCATATAAACATGGTTCAATTCGTTTGATGCCAGCATGGTGTGCAGGCCGAAACGTGCCGCCCCCCGGGCCCTGGCCTGGCTGTATGCGTCAAGCAGTTGATTGTGGGCGACGCCGTATTTGGCCTCTTCGGGCTTTCCGATAATGCTGTTGCCCGTGCGTCGCGGGCCGGGGTTGTAGCGGAAGCAGATCAGATCCGGCATGTGCGGCACTTTGGGGACAAGGCTGATGTCATCCAGGTTGAGAATACACCCGTCATCCTGGGCGGCAATTTCAAACTCTGCCCGATCGGTATTGTTTGAGGTAAACATCAGCGCCTCGCCATGCCCGCCCGCCTGCCGGGCCAGGATAAGTTCCGCAATGGAACTGCAGTCGAAACCGAATCCCTCGTCGCGCATTATTTCGAGGATTCGCGGATTGGGAAGGGCTTTAACCGCAAAATATTCCTGAAAACCGTCGAGTTCGGCAAATACTTTTTTGAGTTGTGCGGCGGTTTGCCGAATACCGCGCTCATCGTAAAGATGAAACGGGGTACCGAATTCCTCCACGATAGCAGCAAGTATAGGCGATAATCTTCTTTTGTAGTCCGATAGCATGGGCATGGCATGGTTCTCCTTACGTCAGAGCCGTCTGAATGCGGGTCATGGCTTTTTGTACATTCTCAAAGCTGTTGAACGCACTGATGCGAATATGGGTTTGGCCGCTTTGACCGAATCCGCCACCGGGCGTGCAGACAACACCGGCTTTGCTGAGCAATAAGTCGAAAAATTCCCAGGAATCCCGCTGGCCGTCGATCCAGATGTAGGGAGAATTTTTTCCGCCCACACATTGGAATCCAAGTTCTTTGACGGCTTTTCTGATAAAGGCGGCATTGGTGAGATAGTAATCCGTCAATTCCCTGATCTGAGCCTGGCCTTCGGGGGTGAAAACCGCTTCCGCAGCTTTTTGCACTGGATAGGATACGCTGTTGAACTTGGTTGTATGGCGCCGATTCCACAGCGGGTGAACATCAACGGGCTGCCCGGAAGCCGTATAGGCGCGGCATGATTTGGGCACCACGGTATAGGCACAGCGCGTGCCGGTAAAACCGGCGGTTTTGGAAAAACTGCGAAATTCTATGGCCACTTCACGGGCGCCGTCCACCTCGAAAATGGAGTGCGGCAACTGGTCATCACGGATAAAGGCCTCGTAGGCCGCATCGAACAGGATGATGGCATGATGTTCATGGGCGTAATCAACCCACAGCTTCAATTGCTCCCGGCTGATGGTTGCTCCCGTGGGGTTGTTGGGAAAGCACAGGTAAATCAGGTCCACCGGTTCGGGGGGCAGTTGGGGGATATAGTTGTTGGCTGCGGTACAATTGAGATAGGTGACTCCTTGATAACGCCCGTTTTTGTGGGTGCCTGTGCGACCCGCCATGACATTGGTATCCAGGTAGACCGGGTAGACCGGGTCGGGAATCGCCACCTTGATGTCTGTGGCGAATATTTCCTGAAGATTGCCGGTATCGCATTTGGCGCCGTCACTGACGAATACTTCGTCGGCTTCAACGTGAGCGCCATTGTCTATGAAATCCGAGCGGGCAATTTTTTCTCTCAGGAATTCATATCCCTGCTCTGGTCCGTAGCCGTGAAATGTGCTGTCCTGGGCCATTTCATCGATGGCACGGTGAAAAGCGGCTATACAGGCGGGCGGAAGCGCGCGGGTCACATCACCGATACCCAGTCGAATGATTTCCCTTTCGGGATGTTCTTTTTGGAAAGCGCTGACCCGTTTTGCAATATTGGCAAACAGGTAGCTGTCCTGGAGTTTCAGGTAGTGTTCGTTAATTCGAATCATGATTCCCTCTTATATGGTTTGCGATTTAGATCAAATCCTTGTCATCAATAGGGATCCGGGCGGTCTCCTTGATGGTGGAGAGCACAATGGATGTTTTCATCGAACGGATGCCTTGTATGGCGCCAATTTTTTTTCTGACCAGTTTGTCCAACTCCGCGGGGCCGGACACCCGTACTTTGAGCAAGTATCCGTCTTCCCCGGTGATATAGTGCACTTCCTGAATTTCGTCCATAGCGGCAAGGGTTTTTTCGATGTGTCGGTTTGTGCTCGGCGTGTCCAGGCTAAAGCGGATAAACCCGACCAGGCTGCGCTGAAACCGGGACGGATTGAGCCTGACTTCATATCCATCGATATAGCCTTGCTTTTCGAGTTTGCGGATCCGTTCCAGAACGGCGGAAGGCGCCATGCCCACTTGCCGGGCGACCTCGACATTGGGGATGCGGGCCTTGTCCTGCAAGATCTTGAGAATATTTAAACTAATTTCGTCAATCATTCTTTATAGGGTCCTTTGTCAGGCTGTATATTCATAAAAATATTTAATGTCAAGAATAATGTTCTGTATTAAACTAAAAAAAGGAATAAATGGCGGTTTATTGCGGTAGGTTCGAGGATGCGGTTTTAAGCTGTTTCGCCGTGCGGTAGCGACCCCTGATTCGAAGGGCGAAACCCAATGCCAGGGCTGCACTGATTAGAATCATGAGGTTGGATGCAAAAAAGGTCATGACGAAGGCGAACGGGTTGGTCAGCCGATAGGATGCGATGAGCAGATCAACGCCGAAAAAGAGGAAGAAAAGGCTGATCGTCAGAAGTCCGATATATTTGAAGTATTGCAGCATAGCCGGCGCTTTGTCCAGTTTCAGGATGCCCGATATTCTGGCGGTTGCCTAAGAAAGCATGTAAGCTTCCAGAATGTCAAGGCCCCTGTTTAGAACAGGACGGTCAGGAGCAGAAGCAATAGCTTTTGGCTGGCACGGTTCATCCAGGACTCCCATACCGGGATACCCTGTAATAATTAATCTGATTGATTTTGTCTTTTTCTTTAAAAGGAAGCAGGCGGGCCCCACCCCATCCATCCATTCCGGGGCCCGCCTATTGCGCGCAGGTGCGCAAACCTTCAAAACATGGATATGATAAATCAGTCGACGCTTTTTGCGTCCAAGAAGAACGAGAGGTTCCCGTTTTCACAGGAGAGTATGGTTGACAGCTTGTATGGAAGGACGTAACATAATTGATGTCCATTCCAGACGGTACGCTCTGTCGGCTGGCAGGTGAACTCCCCTGGATGGTGTTTCTTCTTCCCCGGATTATGTGGCCCCATAATCCGGGGATTTCTTTTCGGAGCATTCTTGTGGCCCCGTCTATCGAAGTAAGCAAGATACCTGCCATGTTGGATAATTAAGAAAATTAGCATGAAGAGATCTGATTACATGCTGAAATTAGAATATATTATGCTTCTGGGGATGGACGGCCTGTCCAGTGGCAGCAACGTGAGCGAAGGGCACCTTTATGACACCGTCTGTATATTTATGCATCCAATTTGGACGCGATGGGACTGCGGAGCCCTGATCCGTATGGATAGAAACAGTATGGGAAGAATTCGTAATCCTATAGTGCAACGGGCGTAACGGCGGTGGGCAGGCCGAAATTTATAGCGCGACATCATATCAAATTTGCCCATGGCTCCTGCACGATCGCAGGAGCCTTTTTGGGGCCGGCTCTGGACAATGCACTTTAATGGGAGAGGCGGCTATTTCGTTGTGATTTTTTGCTTTGCAGCGGAGGATTCGAAATGCCTGCATTTTTGGCACCAGATGCGAAAACCGTTCCGGCGAAAGATGTTTTCACAGACATTTTTAAGGTATTTCATGGAAGGGTCCTTGGGACACTCAAGAAATTGTTCAGACATTTACAGTACTCCTTTATTTCGACTATACGCCTAATATTAATGTTGTCAGTACGGCGAAAACGAGCATTGCCGTCATCACCATGAAATCCATAACCGCATTCAAAATGAGGCCTTTGCGCCGCGGCAGGCCGCGTGGAAAATGTGAATAGAACGTATGGTTGATCATACAGACCAGTTGTCGCATCGATTTACCTCAACTCTCTGCATATCCAGAGCACCTTGCCGATGATACGGATACTGTCGATTTCGGCAGGGGTCAGAAAGATGGGAGCATATTCTCTGTTGTCACTGAGAAGCACCAGCTTGCCGGGGTGTTTTTCAACCCGCTTGACCATAATCGTTTCATCAACGCCCACAGCAAAGATCGCTCCGGCGATGATATCGGTTTGGGACTGGTCAATAAGGACAGCGTCCCCGTCCTTGATCTCCGGAGTCATGCTGTTGCCGAAAACGTTCATCAAGACCATCCGATGGGCCACACCACGGCGTTGGAGCCAACTTTTTTTAAACGCGTAATACCCTTCGATATCTTCGGCAACCTCAAATGATCCATCTCCGGCGCAAAGGCGCGCCTGGACTTTGGGAACGTGATGATATCCGGGGTCGCTGCCGAACGGTGGTTTGATCAACCGTGGCGCCGTTCCATTTTCCAGCCATTCGGGGTTAAGACCATAGTCTTTGAAAAGCACCAGCAGCCAAGTCGCCGGAACGGAATCTTTTTTGCGCGCCTGGGTTACAGCGGACCTGTTTACGTTCAATATTTTCGATAGCTCAGTGAGATTGGTAACACCAACCGCCTCTGTCACGCGGGTAAAAAAACTGTTAAAGTAACTGCCCATACACGGAGACCTTGCATTAAAATTATGTCATATGGTTATATGTATAAAGTAAGCGTTTATAAAACGCAACAAAAAATATGTTGGTTTTCCAAAAAATGTTGCAGCAATAATCCGGAACGCAATTTTCTATGAAATGAGAAGCCCTCGTTTTAAGCATTGATCCATTCGTCAAGAATCATTCAAAGATGGGCTCATTTTTTTTACCGTCCGGTCTGGATAGTACCATGCGGGATAAAGGGACCCTTGCGGGGGGCTGGGAAAGAGGTGGATCTGCGATGAAAGTTTAGGTTGCGCCGGAATCCCCAGGTGGTGGTCAGGGATGGGGATCCCGGTGTGAGTCCGGGGCCTGACAGCGCTACTTGACGTTGGACCAGGGATCGAAAAAGTTTTTATCGCCCCGGCGTTCTTTCATTGGGTCGATCACGGTGTTAAATGCTGACCGCTGATGGTTTTCGTTGCACCCGTTGGGACATACCAAAGTGCCATTTTTTTTTCTGAACAATATTTTTTTGCACTGTTTGCATCGTTCCATTATTTGCCTTTCCGTCTGTTTTCCACTTGATTCAGTTTGAGTTGAGGTTTATCCGCATCGGTTCAGGAGCTTACACCGGCAGCAGCTGTTTGATGATGTTGAGATGAGGGAAGCAAATTAGGGACCAACTCAATATATAGTGTGTGGCCTTTCAAATACTCCCATATATTGAAGTCGGTAGGAAAATGTTTGCCTGATTTGAACGGGCTATCCCGGTATATTGTGAAAAGGTTTACATAGTTCGCTTTCAAACGGTTGGCGACTTTTTTAGAAATCGGCGCACTTGCCCGGTTGCATTCAATGAACAGCAGAGCCTCCCTTTCGTATCGTGGTATGAAGGCGAGCATTCATTTACAGGGTGAATTTTAATTGTTTTGCGGTTTTTGCATTTGTTCAGGCTTCCGGATTTTGTGGGCCCTGGCGGCAAACTCTTTCGCTTCGGGGGTTCGTCCTGTTTTTTCATAGATCTGGGAAAGATTTTCAAAGACAGCCGCCAGTTGAACGGCCTTTGGCCCCAGAGCGTTTTCCAGGATTTTGCGCGCTGCACCCAGAGCTTTTTCCGCTTCGGGGTATCGACCGGAGATGGCATACAGGGTGCCCAGATTATGATGGCATTGTGCGGCGGCCGGGTGGTCCCTGCCGGCGGATTCTTCCCATATGGCCAGCGACTGCTGCAGCATCGCTTCGGCCTCTTCCATTCGATTCTGCACACGGTAGAGTGCTGCAAGGTTGTCCAGAGACTGGGTTGTGGCCGGGTGCTTGCGGCCGAATGCCTGCTGACGGATTTCCAGGGCGCGTTTGTGCAGAGGCTCTGCTTGCACATATTCGCCGCTGTTGTCATGGAGTACGGCAAGGTTGTTCAACGATTGGGCCACTGCCGGATGGTCTGGTCCCAGGGTTTCTTCCCGGGCCTTGAGGGATGCTTCCAGCAGGGGCCTGGCTTTGTCATGGCGCCTCATGTTCATGTAATGTTCGGCCAGATTGTTCTGGACCTGCGCTGTTGCCGGATGGCTCTTGCCGTAAGCTTTTATATAGATATTCAGTGATGCGGTCATCATTTGCTCGGCCTTGTCCATCTGGCCTTTGGCCTGGAAGAGTATCCCCAGCTGGTCCATAGACGCCGCGATTTCAGGATGGCTGTCCGGCAGGGTCGATTTTCGAATTTCCAGTGCCTGTGCCAGGAAGGGTTCCGCCGCTGCAAACAAGCCTTTTGAAAGGTAGATTTCCGACAAATGGCTCAGCGCCCGGGCGAATTCCGGATGCATGGGGCCGATGGTTTTTTCGTAAACAGCGATGACCCGGCGGAAGTATTTTTCCGCTTCGTCGAGTTTGCCTTCCAATTGGGCAATCCCCCCCAGCCGTGTCATGACCGGACCCAGGTCGGGGTGGTCATTGCCAAGCGCCGCTTCGAGAATACCCTGGGATCTTTCCAGCAGCGGCCTGGCGGCTGCGGCGTCGCCCCGGGCCTGATAGACCATCGCAAGGCTGTTGAGTGCCGCAGTGGTGGCCGAATAGCCCGAATTGTCTTTTTCGCGGATGGCCAGGGTCCGTTTCAACAAGGGCTCGGCATCGTCATAGCGCTCTTGTGAAATGAAGAGTTCAGCCAGATTGGCCAGGGCGTCGCCTACCTCTGGGTGGTCCTTATCGAAAAGCGATTCGTAGATGGCCAGTGATCGCTGCATATAGGGTTCGGCTGTATCAAATTGGTCCAGGGCGTGATGCAGCTCACTCAGGTTGTTCAGGGATATGGCCAGGTGAAGGGTGTTTCCGCCGCTTTCCCGCTCTGCCAGATCGACTGCTTTGCGGGCCGGTGCCAGGGCCTCTTGAAACTGACCCTTGCGCATCATAGCGATTACCTTGCGGTTTAATTTATCCCAATCATTTTTCATCTGTCTTTTCCTTCTTGAAAGATGCCGCTGATCGAACGTGCGACGTTTGGCGTTTTCCTGGTTTTTCCGGTGACGGGTTGCTTTTGTCCATATTGTCGAGCATGAAGCGCTCAATTGCAGCGGCAACCGGCACCGGCGTATCCATATGAAGATGGTGATTTCCGGGAAGCATGACGATGGACAAATTTCCGATGGCCTGACAACGACTTGTATAATAGGGCCGTTTGGCCAGAAGCCCCTCTTGTGCGGTGATCAGCAGCACGGGCGCTTCAATGGCCTCGAGAAAAGCGATCATGAGGTCATTGGTGAAGTATTGTGGAAACGGCAGTTTGAGCCGCTGGTCGCTGGACCAGCACAATCCGTTGCCGTTGTGCCCCACCGCCCGCTTGACAAGCGCTGCTGCGGATTCCCTTGAAATACCGCCTGCTGTTGCGCGCGCACGGATGAGCACCTCCATATCGTGATAAATTGGCGGTTTTCTCTCCGGATCGGGGCGCATGGATAAAACCGATCGGCGCAGGGCCTGGGCAACATCATCGTTTTTTCCGGTGACAGCGCCCAAACCTTCGATCAGCAGCAGCCGCTCGACCCGTTCTGGAAAAGCGCAGGCCGCCAGGCAGGCGATCCCTGCGCCCATGGAATGACCCAGCAGTGAAAATTTTTCCCAGTGCAACCGATCCGCTACGGCCATCACTTCGTCCACGTAATCCGTATAGTGATAACGCATTCCGGGGGGGCGGTGTTCGGACCGGCCGTGCCCGGGAAGATCCATACTGACCAGCTTCAGCATGGGCAGAAGGGGCGCAAGAGGGTCAAAGGTGCTGGCGTTGTCGAGCCAGCCGTGCAGGCCGATGGTGCGGATTCCGCCGTCGTGAGCCCATTTTTTTGCTGCGATTCGGCAATAGGGCGTATTTAGAATGATTTCCTGCGGGGTCCCGCGCATCTTTTCAGTTCCTCCAATTTCGTTGGTCCATCGGTTCGATGATCAGTCGTCGGCTTTGGCATTTAACATTTATTTAGTGCCGTGTCTTCATTCTGCCCAATGAAAAGACAATTCCCACAAGACTCATGCCGCTGAAGAGGGCCAGCGACCATTGCATACTTTTGACAAAAAGGGTGATATTGCCGGTGGTTACGGGCTGGTCTTTCAGGTAGTGTGTCAGAATGACGGTCACGACGGCCATGCTGACCAGCATGCCCTGGGTTCGCATGGTGGCCATCAGGCTGGACGCTGTACCGTAATATCGGGGCGTGACGCTCGACATGATGGCCGACATATTGGGTGATGAAAATAATCCGAAACCGATGCCGAGCACGACCATTACGGCAATAACCAGATGAATCGGGGTGGTTTGACCGATTCGTGCTGCAGCCATCAGTCCAAGGGCGCAAATTCCCATGCCTGCGGTGGCTACCGTGGCCGGGGGCCATTTGTCCGAGAGACGGCCGGCCAAAGGCGAGAGTATGGCCTGGGTAACGGGCTGAACCACCAGGACCGCTCCGGTGGCCTGAGATGACAAACCCAGAGCATACTGCAGGAAGAGACTGAAAAGAAAAACCACTCCGAACGATGCCGCGTAGTTGATCAGGGTGGCGATATTGCTCAGGGTAAATGTCGGGTTTGAGGTGATCAGATGGACGTCCAGTAAGGGGCTGGCTGTTTTTTGCTGCAGTCGCATGAATAGAAACAGTCCGCTGAGGCCGCCGACAATAAGCCCCCAGGCCGCTGGCCATTGGGTGATTTCGGTGAGGCCGCTGATTAATAGCGTCAATGCGGCGGCAAAGAGGAGGCTGCCCCGCCAGTCGAATTTCTGGCCCCTGGATTCGACCCATTCTCCTTTTAATTTGGTTATGGTGAGCAGCAGGGCGGCCAGTTCCACCGGTATCATCAGATAGAAAATCCAGCGCCAGCCCAATTGGGTCACCAGTATGCCGGACACGGTGGGCCCGGCCGCCAGCCCGGCATACACAAAGGCCACAATGATTCCCATGGCCTGGCCGCGGCGCTCAGGGGGGAAAACCGATGTCAGGATAGCAAAACTGGTGGAGGTAATCATTGCCGCGCCGAATCCCTGAAAGAGACGGAATAGAATAAACAGGTGGGTGCTGGTGGACAGGGACAGAGCCAGTGTGGCCAGGATGGTCAGCACCGTGCCGGCGGTGAAAACCCGTTTGCGGCCGTGGATGTCGGCAAAACGGCCGGCCGGTAATAAAAGAATGCAACTGGCCAGAATGTAGGCCATCTGAATCAGCCCCAGCTGGACGGCACTGGCGGCAAATTCACGGCCGATGGCCGGCAGGGCGACGCCCACGGATGAGGCCATAAAGGGTGTGAGAAACTGAACAGCCGATACGATAAACAATGTCGCCCCAGGTGAACTGGTGGGCGTTGAGTTACTGATGGCTTCCATTTAATTCCTTTTGAACGCCTGAACTATGGCGCTGAAAAACAGTGTTAGGTCAAAATATTTGGGCAAACCGACGTCTCCTATACAACCGCAAGGCCACCGTCGGCAATAGCAAGAATGAGGGACGGGGATGAAATGATGCGTTTCTCCCCCGATCCTGGGGGGAAACGCATCATTTCATCCCCGTCCCTCTATTTTTTCAGCCTTGTTTTTTGGCGAAAATTTACATATCGTATCCGACTTACATACCCCGATCCTCAGGGGAAACAAGCCATCTACTTTTATCCTATCGCTTTTTTCACAGGGGTATTGCATGCTCATGAAGAATTCTCTTATCGTAACCTGCCTGTTATCCGCGCTGCTTGCGCTGGCGGGGTGTGAGCCGGCCCAGGAGGCTCAAGTCGTTGAAGAAAAACCCCGCATGGTTCGTGTTGAAAAAATAGTACGCCGCGATTTGCCGATCTACGTGGATGTCGTTGGCCGTTTGATCCCCAATCGGGAAGTCGTCCTGTCATCCCAGGTGGCCGGCATTTTGATGCGTTACAATGTGGTGGTCGGCAGTGCGGTGAAGGCCGGGGATCCCCTTGTGGAACTCGACCCTGCGGATTATCGGCTCGCTCTGAAACAGGCTGGTGCAAATTTACTATCCGCACAGGCCAGGCTGGCCGCGGCGCAAAATTCCTACCGGCGTGCCCGCAACCTGTTGCCGGGCAATGCGATCACACCGGAATTGTTCGATCAGGCCGAAGCAGAATACAAAGCATCCCAGGCCCTGGTGACCCAACTGGAAACGGCGGTGGGCATCGCGCAACGACGGCTCGACAAAACAGTGATCCGGGCGCCTTTTGACGGTTATGTGGCCCAGCGAATGGTGGAACTGGGTCAAAACATGGCCGTTGGAGAGCCTGTGATGGCCATGGCGGATTTAAAGACCATGCGCGTCAGGATTCATTTGAACGAACGTGATTACGTGCGTCTGGACAAAGATGATCCGGTTACAGTAAAGGTCGAAGCTTTTCCGGACAGCACATTCGACGGCTGGGTCGACAAAGTCGGGATCAAGGCCGATCCACAGACCAACACTTTTGAAGTCGATCTGCTTCTGGACAACCCGGGCATCCTTCTCAAAGCCGGGTTGACGGCCAGGGTGTCCATCAACACCGATATGCTCCGGGATTCCATCATGATTGCACAGAGTTGCGTCATATTCAGGGAAAAAGGAAAAGAGGTTTTTGTGGTTGACGCCGACAATCGGGTCACGGCCCGCAAAGTCGAGTTGGGCCAGGTGGACGGTTCCAGTGTGCAAATCATCGATGGGCTGGTTGCCGGCGACAATCTGGTGATCACCGGCGCCCCGTACCTCAAAACGGGAGACAAGGTGAAAATCGCGCCTTAGGTGCCGCGGGCTGCCGCTAACTTCATGTCAGGAAATCGATATTGAATTTTTTTTCCTTCATCATAAAAAGGTGGCTGATTTTCGGCCTTCTGGTCATCGTCCTGCCCATTGTTGCCGGCACATTTGCCTATCGATCACTTCCCAAGGAGGGTGAACCCGAAATTTCGGCTCCGGTGGCCATTGTGGTGACACTATACCCCGGCGCCTCCCCCAGCGAGATCGAGAGCCTGGTGACCACCCCCATCGAAGAGGCGCTCAGCGATCTGAAAGATGTCAAGGAAATGCGTTCCAATTCGGCGGAAGGCGTTTCTGTCGTTGTGATCGACTTTGAAGCGGAAGCCGATCTGGAACGCTCGCTTCAGAAAGTGCGCGAGAAGGTCACGGACGCCAAGAAAGATCTTCCCGACGATGTGGAGGACCCGGAAGTCAATGAGGTCAGCTTTTCGGATATTCCCATCATGATTGCATCGGTGGTTGGTGATATCGACCCGGTCAAACTTCGCAAGCTGGCTGAAGATGTCGCCGACGAGGTCGAAGTGATGCCCGAGGTCCTCGGTGCGGACGTGGCCGGCGGGCTCGTTCGAGAAATACAGATCTATCTGCACCCGGAAAAGCTGAGTCAATATGGCCTGACCCTGCTGGACGTATACAATGCCGTTAAGCGCTCGGACATCAACATCCCCGGCGGCCAGGTCAATGTCGAGGGCCGTCGGTTGCTTCTCAGGACATTGACGGAAATAAAGCGGGTGGCCGATTATGCCATGGTTCCTTTGATCCGGCAGGAGGATCGTGTGGTCTTTCTGGGGGATGTGGGCACCGTACTGGACGGCCATTCCGAAGATGTCAGTTATTCCCGCGTCGACGGCGTTGCATCCGCCTCCATTGCCATCAAAAAACGCAGCGGGGCGAATATTCTCGAGACTACCGAAAAAGTTCGCGCCAGACTCAAGGACCTCGAACGATCTTTTCCCGCCGGGGTGCGTACCGTCATCACGGCGGAAAAATCCAAGTTCATCAAACAGGGATTTGACCAGATGAACAATTCGGCGGTGATCGGACTGATTATCGTCGTTATCGTGCTCTATTTCGCCATGGGTTTGCGGAATTCCGTCATTACTTCCCTGTCCATTCCCCTGTCCCTTCTTTTGACTTTCGTGTTTCTCAAAGTGTTCGGCCTCTCAAACAACGACATGGTGCGGTTTTCGCTGGTGCTGTGTATCGGCATGCTGGTGGACAACGCCATTATCATGGTCGAAAACGTGTATCACCATTTTCAACTGGGCAAGGACAGAGTCACCGCCGTAATCGAGGGTACGGCGGAAATCGCCATGCCGGTCATCTCCGCCACCCTGACCACCATGGCCGCCTTTCTGCCAATGCTGCTGATGACCGGCGTCACCGGCGAATACATGGGATTTCTTCCCAAGACCGTAGCCATCGCCCTTTCGGCCTCGCTGGTTATCGCCCTGGTGGCCAACCCCCTGATTTTAAGCATGCTCATGAAGCAGACCACCAAAAAGGGGCGCATCGTAAAACCCGAAGAAGATCTCAAACAACTGAAAAAAGTCTATGCCCGGGCGGTGTCATGGGCTCTGAATCACCGTTTTCGGGTGGTTTGCCTGATTACACTGAGCCTGGCGGGGGCCCTCAGCCTGATGGCATTTAAACTGGTCAAGGTGGAGATGTTTCCCGACGCTGATTTCGATTACATTTATATCACCGTGGATACGCCCCGCGGCACTGATGTGGACATTACCGACGCCATTGCCAAAGAGGTCGAAAAAATCGTTCAGGAACACGTCCCCGAGGCCGTGCGGGTGGTGTCCACGGTGGGGCAGAAAGGGCAAAGCGCCTATGAATTCTCCTTCGAGACGGGGACGGTGAGCCATTTTGCGGAAATTACCGTGGAGCTTAAGGACAGCAAGGAGTATGCGCGTCCTTCCCATAAGGAGATTCAGGATCGCATTCGCCCCTTCCTGGAAAAAATACCCGGAGCCGATATCCGTTTCAGGGCCATCCAGTGGGGACCTCCCACGGCCGCCCCGGTCTTGATCAAAATTGTCGGCCCCGAAATCCGTGTGTTGCGCAGTTTGACCGCCCGGGTGCGACAGGTGATGGAGAGCGTCAGCGGGATCGTGGATATTCAGGACGATTTTTCGGATGCCGCCCCGGAGCTTCGCGTCAATGTGGACCGCGCCCGTGCGGCATCCATGGGTATTGCTCTCGAATCCATCGCCTTGAACCTGCGGGGGGCTACGGCGGGACTTGATATCCGAGAATTTCGCGACGAGCTCGATGTCTCCAGGAAGTATGATCTCAAGGTCCGTTTTTCACCGGAATCACGGACCAGTCCGAACATGCTGGACGATATCAAAATACGCTCGGACAACGGCGCGCTTGTGCCGCTTTCCACCATTGCCGACTTCAGCCAGGGAAAAGGATTGAACAGCATACGGCATTCCGACCGTCGGCGTATCGTCAGAATATCCGCCAACAACCGGGGTCGATCGGCTGTGGAGATTACCGCCGAGCTCATTGGCAGACTCAATCGCCTGGAGCTTCCCATTGGCTATAAATTCGACTATTCCGGTGAATATGAGGAGACTGCGGAATCCTTCGAAAGCCTGGGGCTGGCGTATATTATCGCCGCCATACTCATTTTTACCCTGCTCGTTTCCCAGTTTAATTCCCTGGCCCAGCCGTTTGCCATTCTTACGGCGTTGCCGCTGTCCATCGTGGGGGCCATGGCCGGGCTCTATATCACGGGCAACGATTTTTCCATCATGAGTTTCATCGGCCTGGTGGGGTTGAGCGGCATCGTGGTCAACGACTCCATTGTCCTGGTGGACTGTATCAACCGCAAGCGGGAAACCGGGCTCGCCATGTTCGAAGCCGTTGTTGAGGGCGGTCAACAGCGTTTGCGGCCGATTATCTCTACAACCGTTTCCACTGTGGGGGGGATTCTCACCCTGACCATTACGGATAAGCTGTGGGAGGGGCTTGGCGTGGTGATCATTTTCGGCATCGTTTTTGCGACGATTTTGACCCTGATTGTCGTTCCGGTGATGTATTCCATATTCGAAGGAATGCGCTACTACATCATTTCCGCTTTTCGGGGACCCCGGTGGAAAGCGGCGCCCGAGGGGATCGCTTTCTTCTTCTCCCGCCGGCGTTATGCCCGGTTGGGTTTCAGCATTGCCCTGCTCGTTCAATTGGTGGTCCTGGCCATCGGCGCGGCAAAACTGCTGCCGGGCTTTGCGGACACCTTCGCCGGGACTGTTTTCCAGGCCCCCAGCATGCTCAAGTTGTCCATCGAGGTGACCGTTTTCTGTATCGCCATCGTGCTCAAGGCAACGGGAATCCTGGCTCTTCTTCTGATTCCCACCTGGGCCGGGCTGATCTTTTTCATGGCCAAAAGAAGTCGGGAGGGGTATTTCGTGGATGTCACTCCGGCGGGGATATCCGTGGGAACACCTGCCGACCGGTTTTTTTTGAAAAAAGAGGAGATCTCCAAAATTGAACCGGCGTTTTTTTTCCCGTTTATTCCCACCATTCGCATTTACTCCGGGCGTCGCCGGATCGTCGTTCGCAAGCTGATTGCCGATAGCCGGTCGCCGCAAAGCAAGTCTTTGTATGCCTGGTTGTCCGGGTCGGCGCCCACGCGTGCGGAAATACGACGCGGGATGATCGATCTGAAAAAATCTCTCGACACCCTTGTGGGCCGATAGACTGTCCGGTATGGCGGCCACTGCCTTTTTATGCTAATCTGCCCGGCCAGCGGAAAAACGATCTGATGAAGAGGTGAAAACAATGGCTACGGGCGGACGGCAGCAACCCCTGGTGGCGGATCGCGAGGCACTGGAGCGCATCTTTCACCGGCCGGAAAACGATCATTCGCGGCTGGTGCTGACCAAGTACATGGAACAGATTCTGTTCGGTCTTCATGATTTTCTGCGCGAGCATGTGGGCATTACCGAAGAAATTTCCCTCAAGGCGCTTGCCTCGCGGTTTACCGCGTCGAATATTGCGCAGCGCCCCACAAAAAAACTGGCCGATGTCATTTCCGAAATTATCGAACGCATCGCTCCACACGCGGTCAACGTCTCTTCGCCCTACTTTATCGGCCACATGACATCCGCCATACCGTTTTTCATGGTGCACCTGAACACCGTCGTAACTGCACTCAACCAGAATCCGGTCAAGCTGGAAACGTCTAAGGTGGTGAGCGTTTACGAACGCCAGGTACTGGCCAAAATCCATCGGCTGTTGTTCGGATTCGGCAAGGCCTTTTACGACACCCACATCCAGCAGCCGGAGAGCACCCTGGGATCTTTTGTCGAGGATGGCACGCTGGCCAACCTGACGGCGCTATGGGTGGCCCGGAGCCGTCTGTTCCCGCCATCGCCCGGATATGCCGGCGTTGAACGGGACGGGTTGGCCGCGGCGATGCGGGATCGTGGCATACGGCGGGTGGCGGTGCTCGTTTCCGAACTCGGCCATTACTCCATCCGCAAGGCAGCCGGCGTGCTGGGGCTGGGAAGTGAAGCCGTTGTGCCCATCGCCGTGGACCGCGACAACCGTATGGATATGACTGCGCTGAGGCGTACCCTGGCGGAACTGCGCCGGGACCCGGAAAACATCGTACTGGCGGTTATCGGCATTGCCGGCACAACGGAGACCGGTTCCGTGGACCCGCTTGGCACCATGGCCGATGTGTGCCGTGAGCATGGGATCCATTTTCATGTGGATGCGGCCTGGGGCGGGCCGGTATTGCTGTCCGAACGCTATCGGGGCTTGCTGGCCGGCATTGAAAAAGCGGATTCGGTGACCATTGACGGCCACAAGCAGTTCTATTTGCCCATGAGCAACGGGATGGTTTTTTTCAGGGACCCTTGCGCCATGGATGCAGTGGCTTACCATGCCGCGTACATCAACCGCCCCGGATCGGTGGATCTGGGCATCCGGTCACTGGCGGGTTCGCGATGTGCCACCTCGCTGGTGCTGGGCAGCGCCCTGGATATCATGGGCACCGGAGGGTATGGGCTGCTCATCGACCACGGCATCGAAACCGCCCGAATTTTTGCAGAGCAGATCCGGCGCCGCCCTATGTTTGAATTGGTCACCCCGCCTGAACTGAATATTCTCACGTACCGAATGGTTCCGGATCCATGCATTGCGCCGCCCGCCCCTGCCTGCGGTTCGAACGATGATACGCTCCTGCAGGCGGTCAACCGGGTGAACGTCAAACTTCAGCGATTTCAGCGCGAAGCGGGAAACAGTTTCGTTTCCCGAACCACGCTGCATCGGTTCGGCCGGCCCGATACGGTGGTGCTCCGCGCAGTCATCATGAATCCACGGACAACCCCCGATGTCCTTCAGTCCATACTGGACGAGCAGGAAACCATATACCGGGACCGCATTGCACCTTTTCTGGCGGTTTGACCCGTTTTGGTGCGGGATGCAGGCGATTTTGCCGAGGCCGGGCCCTAAACAAAATTCAGAATCATGCTGTCCTGGGGGGTATAGTGTTTAATGGGCAGCCGGCTTTCCCTGGCCACATGACCGGGAATCACTACTCCCGATTCCAACTGGCCGTAGTTGATGAAAGTGCGCCCGTCGATGCGAACCTTCATGCCGCCCAAGGCCTGCTTCAGGGGGACCACAGCCTGCACGGATTGATATTTTTGCTCTATGTCGGTAAAACCCAACTGGCTGGCGCGGCGGCCGATATCGACCTCCAGGAAGAAACGTGACGTTACGGCAATCTGGTGTTTGAAATCACGACCTATCGCGTCCAGTGTCTCGTCCAAATGATTTGCCATATGTTTTCTCCTATATATTTACCCAGTGAACGACCGGACGATCCGGGTAATCTCTGACGATTTGAATATTGCCGCTGTATCTTCCCACCACATCGGCTTCTATACAGTCATCCAACTGTTCCATTTTAGCCCGTCCGCTGATCTCCCCGGTTTCCAGGGGACAGACATAGGCATTGTCATCCTCTCCGGTTACATACCTGAAAATGCTTATCTCGCTCATGGTATTTTCCTTTCTTTTCTTTAAGACGGTTTGAGTTCCGAAATTACGGCAGAAGGGTCCCTTTGCAATGACATCGATGTGATGATAAACTGAGGGGAAAAAACTACCTTACGGTTTCCTTAGCATCGACCGGCGGCAGATGATTCAGTGCAGTATGCTTTCACCGGTCAACCGCGTGGTCATCGCATTGCGGAGAAAATACCATGTCATCTGAACCCATTGAATTTCGTGTCTTTTGTCCAGGCGATCTGCCTGAAATTATGAGAATCCAGGACGCCAATTGCATATCCAATCTTTCGCAGGAACAGCGGGCGGATGGTTTTCTTTCGGTGGCTTTTTCAGCGTCGCAGTTTGTGGCCATGCACCGTGAAATTCCCGTGGTGGTGGCCGATTGCGGCCATCATCTGGGCGGATTCATGTGTGGCTGCACCTTGGCATCCGGCGCCAGGGTACCCCTGTTGGGCCGCATGATATCCCTTTTCCCCCAAACCCTTTATTCAGGCAGGCCCCTTGATCAATATACGGCCTTCATATACGGACCGGTTTGTGTCGATCGTGCGTACCGGGGAAAGGGCGTTATCGAAGGCCTGTTTGGCGCATTCCTGGCTCAACTGGCCGGACGGTATGACGTCGGTGCGCTCTTTGTCTCTTTGGAAAACCCACGATCCCTGCATGCCCATATCCATAAGCTGGGCATGTGCAAGCTGTGCAATTTTTCATTCAGCGGCAAAGAATATGGCCTGCTGGTTTTTGAGGTGCCGGGGTAGATGAATGCAAACTGCCGGGGGGAGCCTGCCCGGCCGGCTGTATTGCTGTGATCCCCATCGGTATTTCTTACAGGTTGTCCCTGTTGTGGGACAGATAATCCGCCACGCCCTGGGCATCGGCTTTCATCGCGCTGTCGCCTTTCTGCCATCCCGCAGGGCATACCTCACCATTTTCTTCGTGAAACTGGAGGGCGTCGACCATTCGGAGCATTTCATCCACATTGCGGCCAAGGGGCAGGTTGTTCACCACCTGGTGCTGCACGACTCCGTTTCTGTCGATCAGAAACGATGCCCGCATGGCAACGCCGTCGGGGTGTTCGATGCCGTACGCGCGGGTAATTTCATGCTTCACATCCGCCACCAGGGCAAAATCGATGGGGCCGATGCCGCCGTCGTTCACGGGCGTGTTGCGCCATGCGAAATGGGAATACTGGGAATCGATGGAGATGCCGACCACCGCCACATTTTTTTCATGAAACCGGGAAATTCTGCGGTGGTGGGCGAGAATTTCAGTGGGGCAGACAAAGGTAAAATCCAGCGGATAAAAAAAGAGTACGACATATTTTCCCTCGAGACTGGATAATTGAAAGTTCTCTTCAATGACACCATTGGGCATAACGGCCGGAGCGGTAAAATCCGGGGCCTTTTGGGCAACTAATACACTCATTGCTATTCCTTTCATGACACATCGGCCGGCCGTCGGCCGCTGTGGATTGCTGATTTTACATGGGTCAGACACTGCCGCGACGCCGCCTTGGCCCCAGGCAGGGATTGCGTGCACCTTACAGGCACCCTATGTTTTCTTGACCCGCAAAAGCGGGCCCTTGCAGAGCCAGCCCGAAGCCGGGCATTCCGGACCTGGTTATTGCTGGGTGTCCAACCCGTCACTGTTCCAATGAAAAAGTATAAGGCGCAAGAAACCGATGTAAAGGGGCTGGCCGTTTCCACCCGCCCGCTGCACGGCACCTGGACCACTTTGACGCTTGGCGGATAACTCAGGCGTATGGAGCCGGCAAGCTCTCCTGCGGCGTATGCGCAATATTTACAGCAGAACACGATGATTTGTGGATCTTAGGCTGCGGGCATGGTGCTTTTCTTTCGATTGAAAGTATCGATGGGGCTGATAGCTTCCAGTTCATAGGATTAGTCAGACAAAGTCAGCGGCGCCGTGAATTCTTTCGCCTCTGCTCTGGAGTGCCCTGTCAAAGTCCAGGTGGGTCATCACGTTAGGGTGTTTGCCGTACAGGTACTCGGTGGGTTCGTGTTCCCTGCCGCCGGTGGCCAGTATGGTGACCCCGGGAAGGACATGCGTGTCCTTCCCGGGGTCATGGGGCAGGGTGGTGGTAAAGTTGCCCACTGAGCCGCTGCTTTTTTTGACCTGGGTGTTGAGATGGACCACCAGGTTGGGGTGCGTCCGGACACGGCTGGCGAGTTGGTCCAGCCAGGGTGCCAGGGGTTCGTCCTGCCGGGCGGACGGATGCAGGCGGGCAGGCGCCCCTCCGCCCAACGGGTAAAGATCCATTGGCGAAGGGCGCCTTTAATTTTCAGGGGTTTTCTAATCGACTTTTGCGACCGGGTATTTCGCCCCTTTCCACGCAAATATTCCGCCGGAGTACCGGTAGACATTTTTGTAGCCCAGTTTGACGGCCCACGCGGCGCCGTTGTGGCTGCGGGTACATTTTACAAATCCGCAGTAAATGACGATGGGCTTGTCCTTGTCAGCGCCCAGAAGCGCAGTAAAATTTTCCTGGGTCTTGCCATCGGTTTCAGCGGTATCCCATTTTTCCATGTCCGGAATGGGAAACAGGAACTGAACGGCCCCCGGCACGTGCATTTTCGCATAGCTGTCCTTATACGGCATGGTGTCCACGATCAGCACGTCCTTTCCGGAATCGATCCATTTTTTCAGCTCTGCCGTGGTGACCAGATCGTAACCGCCCCTTTGAACTTCTCTTACAAGTTTTACTGCGTCGGCTTCTTTATCCAATTCTTTTTGGAATTTGTTTTTCGCAGCGGCAGGGCCGGCAAGCCCAAATACCAGGACGACCACGCACATCAGCTTCAGCATTGATTTACCCGTACACATTCTTTTTCTCCTTAATTGTGCTGTTTGTTGAACAAATCACTTATTTTAATCGGCTGGATGGCCTGCAAGTGGCGCCATCCATAAATAAAAGCAATTGCGGCGAGCATCGCCAGGTCGCGATAGAGGGATTGCCAAAGGCCATGGAACGCCTTGGCTTCAGGATCTTGCGGGCCGAAGCATCCGCAGTCTACATCCAGACCCATCCATATGCCGTATCCCAGAATGCCGATAAACAAAATCGTCAGGCCGGCGATGGTTGCCAGGCTTCCTTCTATGTCAAAAAGGAGCCCGATACCGGCAGCCACCTCCAAAGCGGGAAGGGCTACAGCAACGGGAATGAGCAGGCTCTCGGGCACGATTCCATATGCTTCGATCAAGACGGAAAAGGTTTCGGGCGCCACTAATTTCATACCTCCGGCAACAACGAAAACCATCCCGAGGCTCAGGCGTGTCAGCCGATACATCCATTTCATGGGCATTGGTCTTTTAACTGCAGTTCGAATATGGTTGTTTCTGCATGCTGCAATGTCTGTAGACAAGGTCGCCAAAGGGCCTCCTAGAACATATGTTTAATCTATTCGTCAAATTTATAATACATATAACAGTCAATCGATGGATTGAAAATCCTGATGGGGGGGAATTTTTTCGACAGCGGGTCTTTTTGCATGCGCTGCAGCAGTGCGCATGGGGCGGCTGCTATTCTGCCGGCAGCCATCGGCAGGGCTTGAAAATGGATCTGATTGACGCTATAGCTGTCGATCGGGAAGGGCGGCTTCAGGCAGTGGCGCCTTATTTTCATGATCATTGGAAGCGTATCGTGTGCCATGCATCCCATTTTGGAAAATATTGTGATAATGGTTTTGACCATTGTGTTCCTGATGGGGGGGGCCTACCTTGTTCTGCTTATCCTCGGATGGGGCCTTAAAATAAAAACCGGCAGCCGTGAGCGCGATGGGCTGACCAGACTGTGGGTGGACGCGCAAAAAGCGGTTCCACCGAAACCGAGCTCTTCAGATGAAAAGCCACCCACCGGCGAAAATTCATTCGACTAGATTTACTGTGTGATTGATCCGGCTGAACGATAGGCACCCGACAGGCCTTTCTTGACATCTCATGGCCCTATGGCTTAGAAAGCAATGCGCGGTTAGGCCGCCAAGACGAAATCTGCTGCGGGCAGGCTAACTGCTCTGGAGAAACCATGGAGCATTCTCCGTCCAGATCACTCTATTTGATTCTGTTTGGCTGTGCGCTGCTCGTTGCGGCCGGTGCAGGGTGGTTTCTGGCAAAACAGTCGGCGGAATCGCCCGGAATTGAAACGCGTGATGCCGTCCTTGAGCCCGGCGTGCCGGACAAGAAGCTGGTCCACCTCTATTTTGGCGACCTGCAAGGGCGCTTCCTAAAGGCCGAACAACGGGTGATGGACTTGCCCGAAGATCCGGTTCGCCGGGGCCGCCTGCTGGTTGAAGCCCTGTTTTCAGGACCCAAGACCGGCGGCAGCCGAACATTTCCCAAGGATACCCGTTTGCGGTCTTTTTTTATTGCTGCGGACGGCACGGCCTACGTAGATATTGAAAAGGAGGCCTTGGGCCGGCATCCCGGAGGTGTGGAAACTGAGCTGCTCTCTATTTATTCCGTGGTGAATACCCTGGTATTGAACCAGGAGACCATTCGATCGGTAAAACTATTAATCGGCGGGCAGGAAGCCGTCACACTGGCCGGACACGTGGATTTGCGCCACGCTTTCAAGGCGGACATGCTGTGGATACGATGACAAAAGCGATCAAAATAGAACAGATTCGGAATATCGGCATTATTGCCCATATCGATGCAGGCAAAACGACGGTTACTGAGCGCATTCTTTATTATACCGGCCGAAGCCACAAGATCGGAGAGGTCCATGACGGTGAGGCCGTTATGGACTGGATGGCCGACGAGCAGGAGCGGGGCATCACTATCACCTCGGCGGTGACGGCCTGTCCCTGGAAGAACAATGAGATCCATATTATCGATACCCCCGGGCATGTCGATTTTACCATAGAAGTGGAGCGTTCGCTGCGCGTGCTGGACGGTGCTGTAGGTGTATTTTGCGCTGTCGGGGGTGTTGAGCCGCAATCGGAAACGGTCTGGCGCCAGGCGGATAAGTACCATGTGCCCAAGCTGGCGTTTGTCAACAAACTGGATCGAATCGGCGCTGATTTCTTCGGTACCGTTGAAATGATGAGAGAGCGCCTGCATGCCAATCCGCTTATTTTACAGTTGCCTTACGGCACTCAGGACCAGCTTCGCGGCGTCATCGATCTGGTTGAAATGAAAGCCATCGTTTGGAATGACGAGGCTTTGGGTGCGACCTTCGAAATCCGGGAGATTCCGGAAAGCGAAAAGGAGCAGGCTCTGGCCTACCGCGAGCGCCTGATCGAAACCGTTGCCGACGTGAACGATGAAATCATGGAAGCCTATCTGGGAGAGGCCCCCATCGATGTCGCCACACTGAATGCGGCTGTGCGCAGGGCCACCGTCGATTTGAAACTGGTTCCGGTGCTGTGCGGCAGCGCACTGAAAAACAAAGGGATCCAGCCATTGCTGGATGCCATCGTAAATTACCTTCCCAGCCCCACGGACGTGCCACCCATCCAGGGCATCCATCCGGATACCGGTGAGATCATCGCCTGCCCGCCCGGAGATAAAAAGCCCCTGGCCGCCCTGATATTCAAAGTGGCCATGATCGAAGGCCGCCGGCTTTCCTACGTGCGGGTGTACAGCGGACGCCTTGAAGCCGGCAGGGATGTTTACAATCCCATGCGCAAGTCCAAAGAAAAGCTTTCGCGTATCCTGCGCATGCATGCCAACAAGCGCGAGCGCATCGATACCGCCGGTTCAGGAAGCATTGTGGGTGTGGTGGGGTTGAAGTCGTCCTCCACCGGGGAAACCTTGTGCACTCCGGATCGGCCCGTGCTGCTGGAAAATATCGAGGTTTACGAACCGGTGATTTCGGTGGCTGTGGAGCCCAAGACCCATTCGGACCAGGACAAGCTTTTGGAAGTTCTCGATAAGTTTGTCGCCGAGGATCCCACCTTGCGCGTGAATCAGGATGAAGATACGGGCCAGATGATTCTATCCGGAATGGGGGAACTCCACCTGGAAGTGATTATCAGCCGAATGCGGCGGGAGTTCAACACCCAGGTCAACGTGGGCAAACCCCAGGTGGTTTATCGGGAAAGCATTGAACAAAAGGCCGATGCATCGGCCGTTTTTGACAAGGAGGTTTCCGGTCAGCGGCACTTTGCCGAAGTTCGGGTCCAACTGCGGCCGCTGGAAAGAGGGCGGGGCAACCGATTTGTCAACCGGGCCGATGAGATGACCATACCGCCGGCAATGGTGCCGGCGGCGGAAAAAGGTATCATGGAAGCACTGTCCAGCGGGACCGCCATGGGTTACCCGGTGGTGGATGTCGAAGCCATTCTCGTCGGAGGCACTTACAAGGACTCCCAGAGTTCGGAACTGGCCTTTCAGGTGAGTGCCGCCATGGCTTGCAAGGAGGCCCTTACCGCGGGACATTGTTTCCTGCTGGATCCTATTATGAAAGTGGAGGTCATTGTCCCTGAAGAGTTCATGGGGGACGTCATCGGCGACCTGAATGCCCGTCAGGGTAAGGTCGAATCCATCGAACCCAAACTTGGGGTGCAGGAAATACGTGCCATTGTGCCGCTGGCCCGCATGTTCGGTTACTCCACCGGGCTCCGGTCCGCCACGCAGGGGCGCGGTACGTTCAGCATGCACTTCTCCCATTTTGACAAAGCCTGAGGCGTTGCCGCATTTGGGGCAGAGTGCCGGCTTATTCTGAAACGCTGAATATTGCTTCCGGCTGCCGGTCCGTCATCTGTTTTTCGGTATTTCTCCAATCGACTTAAGGCGCTCATCGATGATTTTGCGTTTGGCCGGATCGGCTATTGTATTTTCTGCACGCTGCAGGTGAAAGCGGGCGGTTCGATATTCTCCCTTTGCGCAGTAAAACAGCCCCAGATAGAAATGGGCATCCGGCATGCGGTCCAGCTTTCCATACGTTTCCCCAAGAAAATAATACGCCTGCCGGTAGTCTTTGTAGGCGTCGATGAGAGATTCGAAGCTGTGGGCGGCTTTTTCGTATTGCTCCATGGCCATCTGCGTTCGGCCCAGATAGAATAAGCCTTCCGGATTGGGATCAAGGGCAGTGGACAAAGCACCCTCCAGTGTATTGAGGGCATCCGGGTAGCGGCCATCTTGAAAGTAGACCTTGCCCAGTCCCACCAGGATGTCCGGGTCGAGAACATCTCTGGCCAGCGCCTTTTTAAGAAAGACCACCGCTTCGTCCCGCCGGCCCGCCCGGGCAAGGGTCAGACCATAGCCATAGGCCAGGTCCGGATCATCGGGGTGTAATTGTATCTCCTTTTCGAATTCCAGAAGGGTGTTTGCGGTGTCGCCATACAAGGCTTTGAGACGGATAATGATTTTCTTGAATTCGGTTTCGTCGCCGCGGTTCGATGCCGGTCCGGGGGATGCCTTTTGGGGGTTCATGGTAGTCCAGGTGTCGATGGATGCGATGCGTTCTTCAACGGCTGGATGGGTCATCATATAGGTGGGCACCTGTTCGCTTCCGAACCATTGCTTGCTCCGGATTTTCCGCAGCGCGGTGAGCAGCCCTCTGGGATCATATCCGGCTTCGATGATATATTGCAGGCCGTACTGGTCGGCCTGGGATTCATCCTCCCGGCTGTATGCCAGAGAGACGGTCTGTCCGGCTGCCGCGGACCCGATGGTCATGACCTGGGCCGCGGCGGGGTCGCCGCTGGCGATTCCCAGAAACACTCCGGCAACCATTCCGGCCATGGTTACCAGATCCAGTTTTTTGGAACGGTCGATCCGCTTGGAAATATGGCGATTGACCACATGAGCGATTTCATGCCCCAGGATTCCAGCCAGTTCATCTTCACTGTCCATTGCGGCGAGCAGGCCGCTGTTGATAAAAATGTGCCCGGCCGGTATGGCAAACGCGTTGTAGACATCTTCATTGATCACGTAAAAGCGATATTTAAAAGGCTGATGGGGCATAGCCGCCAGCAGGCGGTTGCCGACTTTGTTGACGTAGCGAACGATCATGGGGTCTGTGATCAATTCATACCGCTTGCCCATGACCTTCATAAACTCGCTGGCCAGCTTTTCCTCTTCTTTGATGGTGATGGCCCAGGCAGGCGTATTCCAGGCCCAAAAAAAGATCAGGCAAAGCGTAAGAGCTATGGTTTTCAACAGGTTATGTCTTTTGTAACTATTCATAATCATACTATCATTACACATTCTTATCAGCTTTTCAAACCCCATGTTTTATGATAGGGTCCGTGGTCAATGGCACGAATCATTTGCATAGCCAACCAAAAGGGCGGCGTTGGGAAAACCACTACAGCAGTAAATCTTGCGGCGGCGCTGGCGATTTACGAGCAAAAAACCCTGCTGATCGATTGTGATCCCCAGGCCAATGCCACAACCGGTATCGGACTGGATAAAACCCGGATGCACCAGACACTATATCACGGGTTGATCGGTGAAGTCGATGTGCAACGTCTGATCATGGATTCGGAAATTGAAACATTGAAGGTGGTGCCATCCCGGGTTGAGTTGATCGGGTTTGATGTCGAGATGATGGACCAGCCCGACCGTGAGAAGGCCTTGAAGCGGCTTATCATGCCAGTGGAGGCGGAATTCGATTATATTCTGATTGATTGCCCGCCATCTCTCAGCCTGCTGACCATCAATGCCATGACTGCGGCCAATGCCCTCTTGATTCCATTGCAATGCGAATTTTATGCCCTGGAGGGGTTGAGCCAATTGATCCAGACATTTCATCGTATTCGGGAACATCTGAATCCACAGCTCCAAATAGCCGGTATCTTGTTGACCATGTTCGATAAACGGACCAACCTGTCCCATCAGGTGGCCGAAGATGCGGAAGCGCATTTCAAAGAACTTGTTTACAATACCATTATCCCCCGCAATGTCAGGCTGGGCGAATCTCCCAGTTTTGGGAAACCCATATTGATGTACGACGCGGCTTCCATCGGGTCTAAAAGCTATTTCGCTCTGGCACGGGAAGTGATAGCGCATCAGCGTGTCAATTAACCGATAATTGTTATGATGTCAGGGGTTTCGGAAGATCAATCATGGCAGGCGTATGCATTCCATGATGAGCAGGACAGAGATATGATATGAGCGTACCGAAATCAGAAAACCCAAAAAAACGCAAAAAACTGGCTTTGGGCAGAGGGCTCGACGCGCTGATACCCAAAGCCGATCCGCCGCAATCCGGCCCGGATGCGGCCGGCTCCAGCGCCCTTATCGAGTGCGATGTGGATTTGATTGAGCCCAATCGGTATCAGCCGCGATCCCATTTTGCGCCTGAGGAGTTGAGCCAGCTGAGCGAGTCCATCCGGTCTCAGGGCGTTTTGCAGCCGATTCTGGTGCGCAAACTCGATTTTGGCTATGAACTTGTCGCCGGAGAACGTCGGCTGCGGGCGGCCAAAATGGCCGGGCTGCATAAAGTGCCCGTGATGGTCAAGGATGTTTCCAACGCAGAAATGCTTGAAATGGCCATTGTTGAAAATATCCAGCGCGAAAATCTCAACCCTATGGAAGAGGCGGAAGCCTACCATTGCCTGATCAGTGAATTCGGCCTGACCCAGGAGCAGGCTTCGGTGCGCGTGGGGAAAAGCCGTTCGGCGGTGGCCAATTTTTTGAGACTGCGTCAGCTCCCGGCCCCGATCAAGCAGAGCATCAACGACGGTGCATTGAGTATGGGGCATGCCCGGGCCCTGCTGGGGGCGGACACGCCGGCCCAACAAAATGCCGCATGGCGGACGATCATGAAAAGGTCGTTGTCGGTGCGGCAAGCCGAAGCCCTGATCAAGCGCCTGCGGGATGCCTCCCAACCGGATCCACAAGTCAAGAGTTCGTCCGAAGACCGCCATTTGGCTATCGTGGCGGATTCACTTTCGCGGCGTTTTGGAACAAAGGTCGCAATCAAGCGAAGGGGCAAAAAGGGAAAGCTGGAGATCGAATTTTACAGCAACGATGATTTGGATCGATTGCTGGGCTTGCTCGACGTATCTTCATAAGACCCTGCGCAAATACCACATTCAACCATGGGACTCCATATTGTCATCGACGGCTACAATCTGATCCGCCAGTCCAAGCAGTTCAGCGCTCTGGACCGGGTGGATTTGCAGATGGGCAGAGAAGCGCTGATATCTGCGCTGGCCGCCTACAAAAAGATCAAACCGTACCCCATTACCGTGGTTTTCGACGGCCATACCGCCGGAACCGGAATGCCCCGGCGGAATCAATCGAGGGGCATCCGCGTGCGGTTTTCCAGGCAGGGGGAACTGGCTGATACAGTGATCAAACGGATGGCATCCCGGGAAAAGGAAAGGCTGCTCGTCGTAAGTTCGGACCTCGATATTGTGACCCATGTCCAATCGGTGGGGGCTACGGCGATCAGCGCCGCAGAATTTGAAGACCGACTGTTGATGGCCCAATATGCCGATTTGAAGGGCGCGGATGCTCCGGAATCTGTGGACGGCAGGCGGCCCGGCACAAAAAAAAGGGGGCCCTCTAGGCGTTTGTCCAAACAAAAACGAAAGATCCAAAAGAAAATTTCAAAACTCTAATATGAGAGCCTGCGATGTTGAGTTCATCCAGAAAGTGTGTATGCGTCATTGACGGTCAAGGCGGCGGGATCGGTAGCACCATCATCAAAAAGCTGAAGTCGGTATATGGCGAATCCATTGAAATTATTGCCCTTGGAACCAATGCCATCGCCACTGCCCAGATGCTCAAGGCCAAAGCGAACCGCGGGGCCACCGGCGAAAACGCCATAATCCATACCGTAGAACATGCGGATGTGATTGTCGGTACCTTAGGCGTCGTTCTGGCTAATGCAATGATGGGGGAGGTGACTCCCAACATTGCGGCCGCCGTGGCATCGAGCCGTGCGGTCAAGTTGCTGTTGCCATTGTCTCAGGAAAACACCGTCGTGGTGGGGGGATCCAGGGATCCGCTTCCCCATCTGGTGGACGAGCTGGTGGACGGACACCTGAAAGATATCCTGAATGAGGAGTGCCGGTAGATGATGCCCCCGTGGATTTGAAGGCACCGCCTTGCTGCGCGTTGAACGAGACCCTGAAATTGCATAAAAGGGGGGGCGCGGATTGGCAGATGCGCTTTAATGATTAAGGTTACATGTGACTGAAGCGGCCGAAGCGGTGGAACCTGCGTCACGGAGCGGTTTCAGGGTGCCTGATATTTAAGCCGAAGTGATCCGGTTTGAAGGTAAGTGCCGCAATGTATTGGAAGAAGCCTGAAGGTTGAAACCTGAAATTTTTAACATGTAGATGCTCGAGGTAAATATCATGTGTGAAGCCAACGCTTATTTGATTAACGGCAGCGAAGAAAAACTGGTTATGGAGTCTGTGGATATAGTCGAACCGGAAGAGGACGGGCTTCGTCTGGTCAATATTTTCGGCGAGCAGAAATTCGTGCAGGCCGCTGTTTATGCTTTGTCCCTGGTGGACCACAAAATATTGCTGAAAGTATAGCTCCGGCGGGCGAAAATGAAAATTTCCTTGGCCAAAACGGCCGGTTTCTGCATGGGGGTGCGCCGGGCGGTGGAACTGGCCCTGGATGCACCTTCAAAATATTCTCCGCCGATCTATACTTACGGTCCGTTAATACACAATCCCCAGGTTCTTGCCCTGTTTGCCGAAAAGGGCGTGACCGTTTTGGGCGAAATTCCGCAGCAGGGCCACGGCACGGTGCTGGTGCGGGCCCACGGTATCCCACCCGGAACCCATCAGAAGCTCAAGGCTGCCGGATTTACCGTGATCAACGCTACATGCCCGCGGGTTATCAAGGTCCAATCCATTATTAAGAGCCACGCCAGAAAAGGCTATTCCATCATCATCATCGGCGATCAAGACCACCCGGAGGTGGTCGGGCTGCAAGGATATGCCGGCGAGCGCGGATTTGTCGTGGCGGGCCTTGAAGATCTTCAGGCATTGCCGTGTTTTGAACAGGCCATTATTGTCGCCCAGACAACCCAGAATCTTCGTGAGTATAAACAAATCAAAGCCTGGGTCACCGAGGTCCACCCTCATTATAAGGTTTATGACACCATTTGCGATTCCACTGAAAAACGTCAGGCGGAAGTTCGTGAGCTGGCAAAGGATGCCGACGCAGTCGTCGTTGTGGGGGGGAAAGAGAGCGGCAACACGCGCAGGCTGGCGGCCATCGTGGAAGCTGTCGGCAAAACCGCCTACCACGTGGAAACCGAGGCCGATTTGGACAGTGACGCCCTGTCAGGACTCAACACCATCGGCATTACCGCCGGTGCCAGCACACCCAGTTGGATTATCAAGCGCGTACTGCAGTCCATTGAACGCATGCCGCTCAAAAAACGCCGGAACCTGCATGCATTCTGGCTTCGTTTGCAGCGCATACTGCTGCTGACCAATATTTATGTGGCCCTGGGGGCCGGTTGTCTGGCTTATGCCACCATATCCCTTCAGGGACTATCCGACATATATCCGGCAACAACCGTAGCCGTTCTTTATGTCATGTCCATGCACATCCTCAATCACCTCACCGGCCGGGCGGAGAGCAAATACAACGATCCGGAACGCGAACGGTTCTACAACAAATACAAACCGTCCCTGGTCGCCATGGCGCTGGTTTCCGGAGCGCTCGGACTGGTGGTCGCCTATGGCATGGGGCCGCTTCCATTTTGGCTGCTGTTTTCCATGAGCCTGCTTGGCTTGTCGTACAATTTGCGCCTGATTCCTTTCCCCATGGACGGGCATATCAAGTTTCGGTCCATTCGTGAAATACCCGGTTCCAAGACCATCCTGATCGCGTTGGCGTGGGGAATGGTCACCGCCCTGCTGCCGGCGCTGGCCGCGGATGACGGGCAATGGGTCGCCGGCGGTGCAGCGTTTGTATGGGCAGTGGGCATTGTGTTTTGCCGTACGGCCTTTTTCGATGTCCTTGACATCCAGGGCGACCGTATCGTGGGCAAAGAGACCCTTCCAACCTTTATCGGGCCCGGGCGCTCCTTCCTGCTCCTCAAAACCATTCTCATTGCGCTGATTGTCCTTTTGCCGTTGTTCGGAGCCCTTGGCGTGGTAACCTATTTATCCTTTTTTATGGTTATTCCGCCATTGCTGCTGATCGGGGTCATCCACGCGCATGAGGGCGACAATGTGCTTCCCGGCATACGCATGGAGTTCAGGGTCGAGAGTATTTTTGTGCTCAGCGGTATTCTGGCGTTCATTTGCAGGACGGTGTTGCGTTTCTGCAATGCATAGTGCGACGCCAGCAGGCCGGAGTCGGTGTCCCGGCGGTCAGGCCACAGACAGTGGCTGCGCCGCCGCAGGCCAAAGGCGTACCCTCTGATCCCGGGTCTTTATTTTTACAGGCCGGGCCAGGGCTGTTCTCTGCCGCTTGCCAGTCGCCGGATATTTTCCTCGTGCCGGCTTATGACAAGCATCATCACCGCCATGCCGCTGAGAACCAGGAAGGTATCCCGGGTGCTGAACCAGATTGCCGGCGGCAACACAATCGTTGCGGCCAGGGAACCTGCGGATATCCTTCGGGACCAGCGCACCGCGGCGATAAAGGTCAGCAGGGAAACCATGCAGGCCGCCGGGGCGGCCACCAGAAAGCACCCGGCAGCCGTGGCCACGCCCTTTCCGCTGGCTTTGAATCTGAGATAGAGGGGGAACATATGGCCGCAAACAGCGCCCAGTATCGTCGCCGCCGGCAGCCAGGAAAACCCGTCGCCGGAAATGCAAACCGCGGCCCAGGCAGGCGCCGCGCCCTTTACAGCGTCCAGCGCCAGGGTCAGTATGCCCCAGCGGGCACCCGCCAGGCGGCTCACGTTGGTGGCGCCGATGTTGCCGCTGCCGCTTTTGCGGATATCCCTGCCAGCAACCAGACGGCCGATCAGCAGTCCGAAGGGAATGGATCCCATAAGGTAGGCCCCGGCCGGCAAAAGCATTTTGACGATGAGCGCGTTCATGGTGGCCATCATACCATCGGCATTAAGATTTATCCATCCGCAAAGTAATAAGGAGCAAGACCATGGAGCCGGTTGCCCTGCCCATCGATGGTGTTTTGGATCTGCACACATTCAATCCCAAGGAAATTCCGTCGCTGATCGATGCCTACATAACGGCGTGCAGGGAACGGCAAATCGTCGACCTGCGGATTATTCATGGTAAAGGCAAAGGCATCCTGAGGCAGCGGGTTCACGCCATTCTGTCTAAAAACCCGCAGGTCAGGAAGTTTTCAGATGCCCCTCTGGAGGCCGGCGGATGGGGGGCTACCCTCGTTGAACTGATCAAACCTTAGAAGAGGATTCAAAACCTCCCCTCAGGCCCGATCCCGGTGTTGGATCGTCGGATTCAATGCTCAAAATACGTGATGTGTTCATCCGCTTGAATCCGACGCCCCGTCTTGACCTTGAGCCTGATTGAAGGTTCTGAAACCACTTCAATCAATCCGCCAGCGGTGGGATGGGTTCAACGATTCCGATTGGGCCTTGCATAGGTCCCGGCAATGTCTCGCACGGCATCGATTGTCTTTTCTACATGGCCCACGGTATTGAAAGGCCCGAAACTGACTCTCACCGTGCCGTGAATTTTATCCGTACCCATTTGTTCGTGCACCAGCGGGGCGCAATGCAGGCCCGTGCGGCAGGCGATATTGTATTCCCCGTCGAGAATAGTGCCCGTATCGACGGCCTCGAAGCCATCAATATTGAAACTGATGACGCCGATGTGGTTGGCCAAATCATCCTGACAATAGGTGGTGACATGATCGATCTGGCGCAAACCGTCGAGCAGTATCCGGGCAAGGTTCATTTCATGCTGGTGGATCTTTTCGATTCCCTGGTGCAGAATCCATTTTACACCGGCATACAGTCCGGCAATGCCGACAATGTTCAGCGTCCCGTATTCAAGCCGGTACGGATACTCTTCAAGGTGATGCCGGACGGCTGATTTCACACCGGTGCCGCCGCCTCGCGTGTGCTTGATATCCACCCCTTCCCGGACGTACAGCCCGCCGGTTCCGGTGGGTCCCATGAGCGACTTGTGCCCGGTGAATGCAACGACATCGATATGCATCTGTTCGATATCCACCGGAATCTTGCCCGATGTCTGGGATGCGTCGACGAGAAAGAGGACACCTCTTTCCCTGCACAGCGCCCCGATCTCTTCTACCGGCTGAATGGTTCCGATGACATTGGAAGCGTGATTGACGATGACGAGTTTCGTGTTCTTTTTGAACTTCGGGATAAAATCCTCCGGATGGACAAAACCATTTGGGTCGAAGGGGATGAAGTCGACTTCGATATCATGCCGGGATGACATGTGGTAAAGCGGTCTCAGGACCGCATTGTGCTCCAGCGTCGTTGTAATCACATGGTCTCCTGGGGAGAGAATCCCCGAAATCGCAATATTCAATGCATCCGTCGAGTTCAGTGAAAATACCAATCGATTGAAATCCGTTCCGTTGTAGTAGCGGGTCAGGATTTTCCGCGTGTCTTGAAGCACATTGCCCGTCTCGATAGACAAGTCGTAGCCGGACCGGCCGGGATTGACGCCGTTGTTACGATAGAAGCTGTCCATATAGGCATAGACTTCTTCCGGTTTTGGAAACGATGTGGCGCCATTGTCGATATAAATGAGGTCTTTCATGAATGAACTCCCAGAACATTTTTGATTTAAGCCGATGCGATCTTTCGGCGTTTAATGAACCATTGAAGCGCGGGAACAGACAATACGGCAACAATGCCGAAAACGATGATTTTTGCTGCGGTGCTCGAGATCAGGGCCACAGGGTCGCCATGGGAAATGATCATCGCCAGCCTGAACTGCTGTTCTGCCATGGGGCCCAGCACAAGCCCCAGAACCACCGGGGCTGTCGGATACTTCAGCCGGTCCATGGCGTAGCCCAGCAGACCCAGGGCCAGCATCACGTATAGATCGAAGGTGCTGTTGTTGATGGTATATACGCCAACCACGGTAATGGCGATGATCAGCGGGGCGAGCAGTACCTTGGGCAGTCGCAGGACCTGCCCGAAGAGACGCGTGGCCACCAGTCCGCCGAAGAATATCAGCATGATAGAGGTGAGCAGCATCTGGATCATGAAACCGTAAACCACGTCGGGGTTGTCTCTGAAAAGCTGCGCGCCGGGCCGCAGGCCGTGCACCAGAAGTCCGCCCAGAATCACTGCGGCCACACCGCTTCCCGGTATGCCCAGGGTGAGCGCGGGAATCATGGCGGCCGCATTATCCGCCCCATTGCCGCATTCCGAGCCGGCTACGCCGAGGGGGTTTCCCTTTCCGAAGGTCTCCGGATCCTTGGCGACGCGTTTGGCCTGGTTATATGAGACAAATGCGGAAATACTGCCGGCCGCTCCCGGAAGGATGCCGATGACAATGCCCACGATGGATGTTCTGACCCATACCCAGAAAAATCGGGTCCACTCTTTGGCTACTGATTTGGTGCGTTTCAAACTGGCCAGTTCTTTGACCAGGCCGGTTTTGAGCGCCTGCTCGGCCATGGTCAACGCCGGGGGCACGGCGTATAAACCGGTCAGCAGCACCACCATGTTCAGGCCGTCCAAGAGGTTCAGACTGTTGAAGGTGAAGCGGTCCCAACCGCTGGTATCGTCAGTGCCCACCATGCCGATGACCAGACCGATACACGCGGCGATCAAGCCCTTTATGGGGCTGTCGCCCAGAAGTACGGAAACGGTGGATAATCCAAAGACGGCAATCCAGAAATACTCGGCGGGACCGATCATTAGACTGATCCTGGCCAGCGGCGGGGCGAACAGCATCAACGCCAGAGCACTGGCAATACTGCCGATGGAACCGGATACAACGGCCACCTGCAGGGCATAGGCCGCCTCACCGCGCTGCGCCATGGGGTAGCCGTCGAGTACGGTTGCCACTGAGGCGGGCGTGCCCGGAATGCGCAGCAGGATGGCCGGAATGGCTCCGCCATAACTGCCGCCATTGTAGATGCCGGCCATCATGCCCAGAGCGACCAGGGGGTCCAGCCCGAAAGTCAGCGGAATCAGTACCGAGATACCCAGCACAACCGTCAGGCCCGGCAGCGCGCCAACAATCAGACCGGCCACCATTCCCACCGTAACGGCCAGAAGATTTTGCCATTGCAGGACCACCGGCAGTGCATGGACAATGGGTTCAAACATTTCTAACATTGCTCAGGATCTCCCATCAATAGGTCTGAAAAAATTCCGGCGGGACGGGCCGCTCGAACAAGAGAACAAAAACAACATAGACGAAGCCCAGGAAAATAAGGATGGTCAGAAATGTCGTTTTATATTTGCGGAATCCCAGAACCCAGGTCATGGCCACAAAGAAAATGGCGCTGGTTGTAAAATAGCCGAGCAGGGGCAGCAATACGATATATCCCGTAATGCAGGCCAGTGAGGCGAAAAACCGATTCCGGTGAATGAAGAAGGGGACCGGTTCCTGGGATTTTTTTTCAGGCTGGGAACCGATGAAGGAACGCAGGAACAGCACCGTTGCCAGAACCGCCATGAGGCCCAGTACGGCAATCGGAAACACGCGGGATTCCATTGGGAAGTCCATGCTCACATAAATCAGAAAGAGGGCGGCGGCAATGATTCCCATCGCCATGGCGCGTTCCTGGGTGTTGGTTGTCATAATCTACGCTCCGTTCTGGAATTTATTGGGCGGTTGAAACGGCGGGCACACGGCACTCGCCCTGTGCCCGTCGTGTTGATCTACTTCCAGGGCGCCACGGCCCAGATTTTTCTCAATTCGGTATCAAAACGGTTTATGAGGGCGGTGTATTCGTTGCCCGTCATGTAGTTCAGCGGTACGGAGGCCTTCTTGGCCTGGGCCACATATTCCGGATCGTTGACGGCCTTCTGGACAGCGTCTTCAAGTTTTTTGAAAATATCGGCAGGCAGGCCTTTGGGCGCTGCCAGGCCGCGTGAAGAGCCCATGACGATGTCCAGTCCCTGCTCTTTGAATGTCGGGACATGCGGCGCCAGAGGCGAACGGGTTTCCCCCATACAGCCCAGAAACCGGATTTTGCCTTCGGCTTCCAGTGTGATGCCCTCGCTCAGGTTAAAAGCCCCCATCGGGATATGCCCGCCAAGAAGGGCGCTGCGCATCGGGGCGGTGCTGCCGAAAGGGGCGTGATTGTATTTGGTATTGGTCATTCTTTCGATTTGCATAATGGTCACGTGCTCGCTTGATCCACTCGATCCGGTTGTTCCGATGGTCAAAGCTCCCGGATTGGCCTTGGCAAAGTTGAGCACATCCTGCACATTTTTGAATTCGCTGTCCGAACGTACGGCCCAGACGCCGGGGTCATAAACGATATTGCCCAGGGGGGCGAAATCGGACATCCGGTATTTGGTTTTGCGCTCAATGGCATAGGAGATAATCGCCGGCACATTGATGAACCCGATGGTGTATCCATCGGGTTTGGCTTTGGCCAGGGTCGTGAAACCGATTTCTCCACCTGCTCCGGGTTTGTTGACAATAGCGATTTTGGCACCTGAGCCAAGATACTTTTCAATGTAGCGCGAAATTCCACGTGCCGCCACGTCCGTGCCGCCCCCCGGCTTGAAGGCAACGATCATCTGAATGGGGCGTTCGGGATAATCGCTGGCTGCGGAAAGCAAGGGTGAGCCGGTGAGTATCATCAATAAACACAGCAGGCCTAAGATTGTTTTTTTTGCCATTTTCCTACTCCTTTGTTGATGGTTAGTCGCTATATACAATGGTTTAATGCAATCATTTCCTGTCCGTTTGTCGGTTCCCGTCATACGATCTTATAATCTCCCAGATTTCTGCCCATGGAACGAAAATCTTTATCGCAAATCGCACTGGCCAGATCGATCAGGCTGTCGGTCAGCGGTGTCCGGATATTTATGCTGGCTGCCAGACTACTCATGGGCACAAGGCCGCAGGCAATGTCTTCGCTGAAATACCGATGGGTCACAGAGCGGGGTCCCGGAGATTGGGCAAACGGCGCAAATCCGGATAGTAATGTATAGACATTGTCGCCCGTCATCCCCTGGTCCGTATAAAAATCCAGGAACCATCGGACTAAGGCAATTTGGGGCAGCCTGAGTTTTTTCAGTACAGAAAGTCTTTCGGCATCAACTGCTTCAATCAGCCGTCCAATGCTTTCAGTCAAACCCTGACGGTAGAACTTCCATGCCGTATTGCCATGCACGAACCCGATATTGAGCAGTGCAATGCAGGCGTGAATGATAAAGTTGGTTTCGTGCAGACCGGCTTCTATCTCATGCCGGCTGAAAAGCACATTATTAAACAATTCCGCGATGAGGCCGGTGGCGGAAACCGGGTTATTTTCACCCATCGTGGATACCATGAAGCGGCGTTTGATGCCATGGATGGACACCGTTACAGCATCTGTCTTTCTGCAGGCAAAAGGCAGCACGGAACATTCGGCTATACTGATTTTACTGCAAGGATCCACCGCTTTGATCTCGCGTCGCAGACACCATCCCCCGCCCACATATGCCGGGCAAAGGATTACCGTTTTGCGGCCTTCAATGTGTTCAGCGCAGAGCCGGGCGATTTTCCGATGGGCGCCGGCATGGGTGACCACCATAACCATATCCGACCATTGCAGCGCCCTTCGGGCGTCGGTGGTTGCCATTTCCAGAGGGGTCCTTCCGGAAATCATGCCGGTTGAACAAATGACGCCTGTTTTTCGGATGCCTTCGATGTTGGACTGAAATTCAGGCAGTTCGCACAGCCCCACCAAATGGCCCGCCGCCCTGGCATGGCAGGCCATGGCCATGGCCCCGGGGCCTGCGCCGAAAATACTGATATTCATTTTTCACAAACCTGGCTATCCATATGGATCAAGCCCAATTTCTCTATCCTATACTTCGTATTTTGGCGGCGACTGTTTTCAGCAAATCGCGGTTATACGGATGGCGGACCGTGCAACCCGGTGCCAAGATCAAACGCCTGCCGTCGGTCAAGTGCAGCATATTTTCTAAGTCCTTCATGGCTGCACTGTAATTGCCCTGGCTGATGTGGGACCGCTGAAGTCCGCCGACAATGATTTTTCCGGCGGTTTTTTCCAGGAACTCAGTGACCGACGGGGGGGTCTCCCATACGTGCCAGCTGATTCCTTCTACGGGATAGTTGGCCACCGCATCGAATAAAATCCGGTTTCCATGGATGTGGGCCACATTGAACCATGCATCCTGTTTCACGGACGCCAGCACTTCAAGGTCATAGGGCTTACAGTACATTTCATAGTCCGCCTGGTTCATCATTTCTTCCGTGCACAGCTGGGTCGCCAGGAAGATTCCAGCACACCCCAACTCGACCGCTTTTTGCGCGAATCGGCATGTCGTTCCGGAAATCACCCGCAATCCACTTTGAACATTTTCGGGATGGGTATTCAAGTGATCCAGGACCCTGCCGGCCGATAATTTGTATGCGGTGGTCATTGGCGAGAATACCGTTGCGATGACCGGCGCCTCGTCTTTGACCTGCTGAAGCAACCGCTTTAGCGATAAAAGTTCCCGTCCCAGGCTTCCTTTTTCAATATCCAGATCTTCGAGCCGATTCCAGTCTTGCACCGTTTCAACCGCCGCACGGGTGACCTTTGCAATCCCGCCGCTGGCAATCTGGCTGAAGTCGCAGTCGCAGCCCCAGTCCTGAATGGAAAACATTCCGTTGGGGGCACTTTTGATGAAGTCCAGATCCAGCTCCTTGTAAAAAGCATAGGTCGTATCCGCCAAGGCCTTGGCATCAAGATCAGCATGGGGAAAATGCGTCCAGAAGCTGTACGGTGTTCCCGCTGTCGGTTTTCCGTTCAAAAGATCTTTAATCCGGTTTGTTTTATCCATACTTGAATCACCACCTGTTTGAGTGAACCCCCCATCTGGCCAACGGCACGAAAAAACGATTGCGCCCGCAGTTGAGGGTTTCGGTTGCCCGGGTGTATAAAAACCGGTCCCGGTGATCGGCTGGACGTCGAAAATTGCCGCCTGCCGAGGCCGTTAAAACATGCTCCAGGGAAGGTTGAATGTAAATGTGTCGACAGATTTTATTAAACACAAGCTCACCGCTCTGTCAATGGTTACTATTTTTCCTTAAATGCGTTGTTATAATTGAACTTAAATTTATTCATAAAAAATTTAAAAATAAATATGTCGACATATATCCATCGGCCAAACCCTCAAAAACATTGCCCTTTCGGACCTTTTGGCCAATCGGGCCGTACCGAGAGCAGCGGGTTCGTTTTCGGGCTGAACGGAAAATATGCTCAGGAAAATGGAGGACTGATTCAGCGTTCAACGAGTAATGACTGTGTCTGTATTCAAAAAATCATCTGTTCGGCGTGCGGTGAAAAAACATGGGGTTCCGATCGTTCATCTTTTTCCGGGCCGTGCTATTCGGTTTTCATTTTTTGATAATTTTTTTTGATCCGGCTCCGTGTGGAAGCGATGTGCCGGCGCATGGTGATCTCGGCAAAGGCGCCGTCGCGTTCTTCCAGAACCTCGAGGATCCGAAAATGCTCTTTAATGGTCTGCGCACCGGCCCTTTCCGTGCCGATCCACCTGAAACGCCTTCGATAAAGCTTAATTAAATTGTAATAATCCTCGCACAGGAGCTTGATGAGAGCGGCATTTTTGCTTCCACGGGCAATCAGGTAATGAAAATCGAAATCACGCCCCTCATCCTGGCCCTTCAAATCCGGTTTTTGGCGCAAATGAATTTCATGCTTTTCAAGAACGCGCCGCAGCTGAACCAGTTCAGCATCACTCATATTTTCGGCGGCCAAACGGCAGGCGACCCCTTCCAGGGCCTCCCGGATATCGAACATTTCCAAAAAATTGCGCATGGAAAAGGACGCGACGCTGGGCCCTGAGCGTGGCTTGCGGTTAACCAGGCCGCGTTCTTCGAGTCTGCGGATGGCCTCTCTGACAGGCGCACGGCTGGTACCGAATCGCCGCGCAATTTCGGGTTCGCTGATTTTTTCTTCAGACTTGAGCCGACCACTGATAATTTCTTCGCTGAGAATTCGAAATAATCCATCGCTGGCCGTTTCTTTGCTACGCAGTCGCATCTGGTGCATACCTCAAATTCGGTCCTTTATAGAGCAAGATGATCTTGAAGGTTTGATCGACAAGTAAAATACCAAAACTGGAATCCATCCGGTGTCTGCCGCAAACCGGAACGGCTTATCCCCGATGCGTCAAGCCTTGAATATGGCAAAAAGATTTTTTGGAGTCAATGCACGAATGGACAGTTAAGGGCGTCCCTTATACCCTTAAAACCCACTCCATCCGCGCCCAGTCATGAAAACGCCATAAAAAAAGGGATAGCGAATGATCGCTAACCCTTTGATTCCCTGATGGTGGAGCTGAGGGGGATCGAACCCCTGACCTCATGACTGCCAGTCATGCGCTCTCCCAGCTGAGCTACAGCCCCTTGATTTAAAAGGTTTTCACAAAAAACGGGCCTTCAGCCTGTCGATCACCTTTCCCTTGCCTGAAGTTGGGTCTGTGTACCAAATAAGTACCAAAATTCCAAGCAATATATTGCTCCCGCTTTCGCCTGTTTGGGATCATTCCGTTTTTCCCGGGCAACCCATAAACAAAAAATAGGGCTTCCATTTAAATCCGAGCACGGTGTAAAAGCCAAATTTTTTCATAAACCCAGGCCTTTCAAAAAACCGATAGCCCCCCGCGGGTCGGCTGGAGGTGATGTGATTTATTCTAAACATTAACAAAGAAATATACTTTTTCCATTATGTAAATTGGCGATATCAAGGATGGATTTTGCTGCTCTTTCAACTACTTCATTTGAGTAGCAAAAACCTGCGTGCATCAAAGAGTTTATTTGTTTCTCAATAATTTTATTTATTTCATCATTATTGTGGCCAATAGATGTACACCAGACGCCTGACTCTAAATCAATATATTTTTTGCCTTTATCATCATATAGGTTAAGGCCTTCGCTTTTAACAATATTTGGAATTTTTAATTCGTGTCCAGTGCACAAATAAACATGTTTCATTTCTTACACACTTTCTCCTTACCATAACACTGCTAATCAGCTGCGTGGCTTTTTGCGTCGGCTGAATTAGCTATACATTGTTATTCTTGGCAAAAGCAAGGCGGATACCTAATCCAATGAGTGCAGAGCCCATTATACGATCGAGCCAGATAGACAAAATACGGTTCTTACGAAAAAAACCTGTTGTTTGTGCCGCTGTAAAAATGAGGAAAAACTCAATCGGAATCGCAACCAAATCAACGAGAACGCCAAGAATAATGATTTGGATTGAATTGTGTCCCAGCTCAGGGCGAATAAATTGGGGTAAAAAAGCCATAAAAAAAATAGCCACTTTGGGATTGAGAATATCAACTAATGCTCCTTGCCGAAATGCTTGCCAGGCACTTGCATCAATCCCCTTTTTGTCAGGCATCTCGAAGGATATACCTTTGGACCTCAAAGCCTGTATTCCCAAATAAACGAGATAAGCTGCACCGATAAATTTCACAATACTGAAGGCTATGGCAGAAGTGGCAAGTATAGCTGACAAACCAAGCGCAGCTGCAAACACATGCACTAAGGCACCACTGCAAACTCCTAATGATGATGCAATACCGATTTTCTTACCCTGTGCAATAGTTTTCGATAAGATGTAAATCATATCTGGGCCTGGAGATATATTAATTGCAAATGCTGCAGCAAAGAACAATAGCCAATAAGATGTTGATTCCATATGAAATACCTGCCCTGGCCAACGCCATTTTCACTGACGCTGACTGTTTGGCGTCCAGTGCAAATGTTAGGATTTTCTGTTGAATTCTGGCTACGCCACCATACTATAATGAAATACTTTCAATTTGCCATGATCCATCTCCGGCATAGGAAATTATAAAAGTTACGGTAACTTCAGTGGAGTTATTGCCTATTATCATTTTAGCCCCAAAAGGTACGATGTTATTTTTACTCTCATCATCCCAATGGTCTACATTCTCTTTTGAGTTAAAATCGATTTTTAAGCGGGCTATATATTTGTTATCCTTCTTATGAGAGGATAGCTTAGTAACTGCCAACAATTCCAATGAATCGTATTTCTTAATGATCGTTTGAGTATTTATCAATTGAAAAATGCGTGCATCGCTGGGCTCGTAATTCGAGCAAGCGAATAGTATCAAAAACATTAGCAGAAAGCGCATTGATGAAACCTTTGTTTTCATTTTTGATACCCTTTCTATTTTGATTAAATTAGAAGCATCAATTTTTCTTTTATAACACCGTGATGAGCGGGCGCGTTAGCGCTCCGCTCAATCAATTTGTTGGCTCGTGTTCGTAGTCATCCGGGATTCTGATATATCCCCTTACACAACTGTTTCGCTTTCTGCTAAGTACAATTGACAAATTGTTTACATTCCCCTCCGCAACCCGAATATTTTGTGAATCTACTGCCAAAACGATACCGATGTGGTCATGCGGCCCCGGGTCGAAAACGCCATCATAAATGACAATATCTCCAGCCTGAGGTGAAAAACCACGATTCCGTGTAGAGTAGTAGAATTTATTTTCTCGAAGTTTCGCCCATTGAAGCCATGCTTGAACTCCCGCAAAGGTACCGAATTTTTTTAATGGGTATCGGTAGGGAATTTCAAACCCGGCTTTAATACAGCAGTGGTAGACAAATGCTGCACACCACTTTCCTTCAAATTCTTCACGAGGACCGTCAGGAAAATGATCTGTAATCGGTTTTATGTTAGAGGCCAGCCCCATCAAGCTTCCGTGAAAAGGCTTCAGTGCAAGGGCCTCTGCAATTTTGACTAATTGTAGTCTCTTTTTTTTCATCCAATTATAGTCTCAAGCCAACATAGATTAGTGTGACGTCGCATTTATGTTCCAAATTGGGCTTAGATATAAAAATATTCTACAATATTGTAAAATACAAACAAAATTACCATTAATTTGATTATCTCATAAGATTTTGAAATTAGTTTAATTCTTCATTTACTTGTACGTATTTTCGTCTTCTGGCCCGTCTCGTTTGCGTGCCAGTTATTTAGTTATTGTGACGTCTCAATAACATTCCCATTTAATTATTTTGGAATTTTGTCCACCTCACAGCGATACCTGGGGACAGTCAGTGATCAGGAAGCAATCAGGTGGATTGAGATCATTTATGGGCAAACTTACGGGGTGAATCCTCTGACGGGTTCAACCCCAAACCAGGGAACTTGAAAAATCAAAGGATACAAAAAATGGGCGGCACTGACAGGTGCGTACCGAATGGGTATTGTATCCACAAATTGGGAAATGCTGTAAAACCCTGTGGCTTATCAACCTAAGCGCAACTTTCGGCAATACGAAAGGCAACACAAAATATCGGTGGCCCGTGATTTCTAAAAGGATAGCTTTCCTATATTATCTCACCTGATTTTAATTCGTCATGGTATTTGTGAATGATAGCCGCATTCCCTGCTTTCAGGCCGGTCTCAAAATTATAGATGCATAGCAACTGTTTCAATCTGGTTTGTAAGCAATTATCAGTGGTCCGCCGTTGCCATCGGGGAGCGCAATGGCTTGAGGCGGCATGAAGCCGGCCGTAGCCAGCCAGTCTGTCCAATCGCTGCGCGTATCCAAACCGCCCGAATCGGTCGCCAGAAGCATCTGCAAAGCGAAAATGGCAGATTCGGGCGGACCGGCGCGGTCGTCGTCCAGCACACAGTCGCGCACTACAATCCGACCGCCGGGGTTGAGGCAGTCGTAGACCTTGCGCATCAGTGCTGGCCTGCCCTCTGGCGGCTCGCCGTTGAGCACGCCAAAGACCAGGGCCACGTCGTAGCCTACGCCCAGTCCTTCGCGCTGGAAGTCCCCCTCCTTCACGGCGACCCTTTCGGCCAGCCTCTCTTGGGCAACAATTTCTCGCGCGAATGGCACGACCGCAGGGAGTTCGAACACAACCGCCGCGAGGAGTGGATGGCGGCGAGCCAGAGCCATGCTGTATGCGGCGTGACAGCCACCCACGTCGATTACGCGCAGGGGCTGGTCGCCGGGCAGATCGAGCGCTTCAGCGATAATCGGCGCGAGGGGACGCGCCATGTCGTAGAGACCGAAGACGAAATTGCGCACCCAGTCGCCGGTGGCTTCGTCGCGACGGTCCTCTTCAGGTCGAAGGCCGGTACGCACCGCCTCGGCCAGGCGGCCCCACCGTCGGTAAAATGCGGTTTGCAGCCGGATGCTGTGGGCCACCGAACCGGGTGAACCCGATAACAAGCAAGCTGCAACTATAGGCTTGTTGCTGAACCGATCTTCGGATTTATGAAGCAATCCCAGGGCAACCGCGGTATTGAGCAGCAATCCTGCAGCGCGAGGATCCGCGCCGATCTTTTGCGCTACTGCTATGGCTGTAGCCGAGCCTTCATTCAGGGCTTCGAATACGCCCAGTTCAAGGCAAGTCAGCAGAACCTGCGCATCGCGGAATCCTTGGGACATTTCTCGCAAACGTTGACGTTCTTCCATAAGGACTTTGTCAGACAGATCGGTCATGGTTCGGTCTTTGCTCCTTTAAGTTAAGACCCCCACCGGCTCTTCGATAAGCGAGGTGGACGATTGCAAAATCATTCCTTGGGAAAAAACAAAAAAGGCCACAAAAGCTGTCCTTCTTGAACAACGGCCTTCGTGGCTTATAGGTTTATAGTGGATTTTGGTTCCGGTGAAACACAGGGGGTTAATAGCTGCTAAAGAGTTACGCTGTAGGACCCATCTGCATTCGCTGTTTCCATGCGGCGTTTTCGAACACCATTTTTTATCCGTTATTATGTTAAGGCATGATGTTCGTCAACTCTTTTTGAAGGGTCATAAAAGCCACATTTGTGCATTGATAAAACGGAAATGCTATTGTCCGGTATCAGCAGGCCATAATTTGAAATACGGATTAATTCCACCGGGCCCTTGCTGTTTTCATAATTGCTCTTTTGACCTTCACAATATCAATGGGTATGAACACCTTAATCAAGGCACGAAGCCTGATTCGCAACATTTTGATGAGACAATGCGAAACTGCCATGAAGGCGGATTCCTCGATAGAGGATACTTGTTTTCATGGCTTTTTAATTGGTTAAACGGTTTGATCGTAAATATTCAAAAATATCGGCCTTAAACAAAAGACGTCAGACAAAGGATATCGCAATTGACACACCCCCACTCGTTCCAGGTCCCGCACGACCACTATTATCTCTCCGAACACCATCATCTTCATGAACGCCGCACGTGGATGGTCATCGGATTGACCGTGAGCATGATGATCGTTGAAATCGTTTCCGGCCTTGTGTTCGGTTCCATGGCCTTGTTGGCCGATGGTTGGCACATGGCCAGCCATGCTTCGGCCATGGGGATCACAGCGGCAGCATACTATTGGGGGCGCAAGCATCAGGGAAATAGAAGGTTCACATTCGGCACGGGGAAATTCGGGGATCTGGCCGGCTACAGCAGTGCGTTGTTGTTGGGCCTGATTGCTCTTTTAATGGCGTATGAGTCCATCCTGCGTTTTTTTAACCCCGTGACCATTCATTTCAATGAGTCCATCCTCGTTGCAGTCATCGGTCTGCTGGTCAACCTTGCCAGTGCTTTGATCCTCAAAGAAGATCACCATCATCACCAAGGCGATGACCACCATGATCATAACTTGCGAGCGGCATACTTGCACGTTTTGGCCGATGCACTGACCTCCATTCTGGCCATTGTGGCCCTTTTTTTCGGGAAGCTACTGGACTGGTCCTTCCTGGATCCCATGATGGGCATAGTGGGTGCCGTGGTCATCAGTCGCTGGTCGTATGGATTGATGCGGGATACCGGCGGGGTTTTGCTGGATTACAATCACAATGACCGCATTTCCAAACAAATTAAAAAAGTTCTGGAAGGCGAAAACGCAGTGCTGATCGAGGATCTTCACATATGGATAAGGAGCCGCTCTTGATGGGACAGCGAGGGCCGCTGACGGTCCCTTCCGTGACGAGGTTGGTCAAGTCCTGGTGTGCTTCGATCAATCTCCGTGGGAACTATGGAGCCCACACCTTGCGGAAACCTGGGGATACCACCAGAGGGTGAAGTTCAAGAGAGGCATTTCTGAACTTATGGTGGCGTTCAATCACAGCAGCCAGAGGCAAACTCTGGACTACCTGTGTGTGCAGCCGGATGAGATCAGGGACATGTATATGAATGAACTATAGGTGGGGAGTCGCCTGGAAGTCCGGACTACAGCCTGGGGTTGGAACTGGTGGCCTGGTGTGTATGGAGGGAGCCAGCGCCGAGTCTGCTCAGGGGTATAAAGGATGGCGGTCAGGCTATTGTGAGGAAAGACCCCGCCCCATACGGGGGGTAACTCGGGAACGTCACGTATATATAGGGGCTCACATTTTTGTGGTGAGAAAAGGTTTCATTTTTTTAATTTGTCACGGCGTTTTTTAGCTAAAACTTCTTCCAAGCTCTTGTAGTTTTCTGGATTCATTGCTTTTGGAAAAGAGGGGGCCCCTACAGTGCTTGTCATGCCCTCATCTTCTGAATAGTTATCAATGGCATCAAACAGGGCCGACTGGAGGTCTAAAACTTTTGCAGGTGAGCCACCGCGTCCTCTTTGTAAATCTCTAACGATACCAAGAATCTCATCAACTTTTTCTTCCTGCCCTCGTTGGATCTTTGCAGCATCATCGCCCTCTTCAGGAAGTTTTCTCAAAACCGACTCAAGATCAGCCCACCACTTGTCAAAGGTCTTCTCAAGCTGCCCCTTAGCCAACCCATTTTTCTCAAGCAAGCCATTCAGGTCAGATAAAAGCTCAAAGGTCTCCTTTTTGTTGGCTCGTTTTGCCTGGAATTGAGAAAGCGGCCCCTGCGGGATATCGGCCGGCTCCAGATCCAGTAGGTAGGGGATTACCTTTGATTCTTCAACAGTTTTAGCTAGTGCCCCGGCTTCAAAGAGCAACCACGGAGCTGTCAGATTCTGCTTGGTAACGCAAACAATACCAATGTTGGTGCCCTCCAACGCAGCGCTGATTTTTGCACTCCAGCGGGCTCCAGCATCAATATCAGTCTCTGACATCCAAGGTTTCACTGCCTGGAATACACACGGGAGCCACTCCCTTAACGCTGTGGCAGCTGCCTTGCTCTTTTCACCTGACCAGCTGATGAAAACTTTCATAGGAAGTCCCTCAAAAATGATTTTGCATAGGTAATATGGCGATATAGTTAATTCGTCTTACCATTTTTTTTGAAGAATTTGATCAAGTATTTCCATCTCATTTTTGATAGCATTAAGCTGCGATGACTAATTGCAAGCTTCTGTATACATATTGCCTATATAGGCGGGAGGTTGGTTTGGGCCAGGATCGTGGTATACGCCGTTGCGATAGGCGTTGTCAGATCTCCGCTCAAATTCTTCCTCGTAAGCATCTGATAGTCTATGATATTCACTTTCCAAAGATGCAATTTTTTGTTGAACTGGAGTGATTTGGTTTTGTCTTTTTTCGTATTCAAATTTCAGTTTCTCAATTGACCAGCTATCGAGTTCCTCATTTAGATACTCGCCCTTACCGTTGCACTCAATGCAGATTAATACCTGAGAACCATCACACTCAGGACATGTGACATTTTTCTTGCCATTGCAGTTTTCGCATTTGTAATTGCATACAAAGCGCCCTTTGCGCCCACATTCTTCACATTTAATAAATACCGTTATCGATTTTTCCTCTTGCTCTTTAACTTCCTTTCCAGCTTCTTGAAAAGCAGGTTGCCAACCACCAGCACACAACCGAGCAAAATGAGCTTGATATAATTCTCTTTCATGACCTCCTGGAAAGGCCCTAAATCAATCATCGCGGTGCAGCCTCTTTCTTGAGATCGCCCACTATTGAGTGAGCTTCAGTTCACTCCGGTGGCTCGATTTTGACAATCAGGTTAGCCTTGAGTCAGATACTCGTTAATTGTGGCCTTGATCCGTTCTGTATATTTGAAAATATCGTTTAGATCCTCAATGGCAACTTTTTCCTCTGCCTTCTGCTGCAGCAGCCCAAGGTATTTTTGCTTTGTATTAAAGTGAAAACGGCATATAGGTTTTCTGTTGTTATCGTCCAACAGTACCCCACAATAGCTCGCCCGGTCCCTCATATTAATCCGGCTGACGTCTACCACTTCCCTGCCTATCGCTCGCACTATGTTAAAGGCATCTATTTCCTCATCAGTGGTTACTATGCCGCTGTCGTTTTCCTGTTCCGGTTCAGCTTCAGGAGAAGCGTCTCCTGGTGGGTTCTGATTCTCTATAGCTGGTGCGCCCTCGTCCTGATCGGCATCAAGAGCCGACTTCAGCCTATTATTTACCTTATCCCTGATCACTTGGCTTGTGGCTCGCTTGACGATGTCGGAAAACTGCTCAACTACCGGCTGTGTGAGCCGACCGGAGTAGGCTCGGGACGCAAAGAATTTAACGAACTCGACAGAGGGATTATTTAATTCATCGGCGAAAAACTGTTTGATAGCTCCGGTGTACTTGAGGTCACTGGCGGTGGTCAGGATGTTGTCCAGGTTAAAGGCCGATTTCGTGAATTTCTTTAGCTCGACCACCTTTTCATCGTCAAAGGTGCTAAGATTGAACTCAAAGAAAGGTCTTTCGTCCATCCTGTTCTTTTCATCCAGGTCAGAGAAAAACTTGTAATATATTCCATTTGTTAGGATGGCAAATCTCGCATCAGTGCATGCAAAGTACCTATAGAGTTGGGATGCGTGGCATTGATCCAAATCGGCCCCACACCACTTACATTCAACCAGGAGGGCAATTTTATCATCAATTTTAATTGCATAATCGACCTTTTCCCCCTTCTTGGTGCCAACATCAGCCACATACTCAGGGATCACTTCTAATGGATTAAAGACATCGAATCCAAGTGCCTTAATGAAGGGCATGACGAAAGCACTCTTGGTGGCTTCTTCTGTATGGATGTGGTCAATCTGTTTGGGGATACGTTGAGCGATGTCCTGAATCTTTTCGATAAAATCCATGGTTGCTCCATCCTTTTAAATTGAGGTGTTGACGTGGATCTTGGGGGTGAGATAGTACTCATAATACACAGAATGATATAGAAATCAACTGGTTTCATGGAGGCGAATCATATGGGATGGGAAACAATAATTGGGTTGTCAAGTATGTTAATTGCTCTTTGCGCTCTGGCATTTTCCATCTTGCAGGGCAAGTATGCTCAGAAACATAATCGAATCTCTATTACACCACACCTTACAACCTTTGTACATTCAGACGTTCAGAATAATAAATATTCGGCTGATCTGATTAATGGTGGTATAGGTCCAGCCCTTATTCAAAGCTATGAGATTTTAGTGGATAATAAACTGGTTGAGGGGCATAGAGATGAAAAAGTGTTAAACACGATTAAATTACTATTTCCGAATTACAATTATTGCGTATACAAAACTTGGTTGGAATTTGGGTATGCCATGGCCGAAAAGGAAAGATTAAAACTCATTGAGATTATTTTCAAGGGAGCGAATATGCCTACTCCTGAGGAGGTTGCTGAAGCCATTGACAGGGTCATAATTAAAATAAAATATAAGTCTCTATACGGAGATTCGTTTGAATTGATGACTGATGGAATGAGTACGGTTAAAAACCAGAAAAGCAGAATGATTAAAGTGGGATAGAAAACCTGCCAGGCGTAACTCCCCTTCGGCACCAGCTTATTCGTTAGATATCTAAGTCAGCCCTCAGCCTTGAATTAACGGTTTCAAAACGGCCTCAAGGGCTTCCTTAATGACAGGTAAACAGTGCTCTCTCAGGGTATTCACAACCAGCCCTTTGGCGTACCGGCCACCAGTCTCACCGCCACCAGGAGCATGTCCATCCATCGCCTTTATCACCTGAACCGGCACCAGCGCTTTGTAAAGCAGGTCTATGGTATAATGTCGGAATGAGTGCATGGGCGATATCTTTGGATCGTCAACGCCTGCCTTCTTGCGCGCATAGCGGGACCACTGCTTGCCAAAATGTGGCTGAGCTTTCCGTTTGCCGGTTTCAGCCCAGGGAACAATAAAGAATCCTGGGGCAAACTCTCGGCATACTCCAGCAGCCTGTCGGCAATCACCGGTACTATCGGGACCACCCTATCGGAGTTTTCGTTTTTGATGAGCCTCCGGTCATGCTCCATGATATTCAGGTTGACCTGACCCTTTCCTAAGCGCTGAATATCAATAGCCCGTAGTCCGCAGATCTCCTCAAGTCGGCCTGCAGAGCACAACGCCAGCACTGGTATCCAGAATTTCGCAGGATCGAACCCGCCTCCGTACCGTACCCACGGCAGGAATCTTTCCGGTTTAAAGATCTCATGGAGTTGTTCGATGGTGTACGCTTTGGTTTGCTCCCGTGCGCTTCCTTTTTTCTTTTTTGGAATCAGCAGGTTAGGGCAGGGGTTCTTTTTAAGGAGGCCCAACCCTGCAGCATACTCAAACAGGGAACGGGTCAGTGTCATGTATTCCGGATCGTGGTCACGTCAAGTTGCCTGGAATGGTTCTTGACCAATTCCTTTGGTTCTAACTCGTGGAGGGGTTTGTCCTTGTAGACCTTCATTTTGTTGTAGTTGGGCGGCAATACCTGAAGGAGTCGGACATATGACCGCATGTGGTCCACCGTCAGGCTGTTGATTTGTGTGTCTGGCATAAAATTAAGACTGCAAGGCATTGAGCTTTGCGTTTGCATCCCGGTCGCCATGTGCCGGTACTGATCTGGTGCTGGCGGTATTGGTCTATCAGGCTTGATAATGCAATTGATGACGTGCCGCTTTCCGGCTTTGTTTCCCCCGGGTCGGGTGAAGATTCGCCGGACGGTTCATCGCTCAATGCGGGGTCTTCGCCCGAGACGGCATCCTGGGCCTTTTTGAGCCCTTGCACATGAGCCTGTGCCAACTTAAACGCCAGCTCTTTGCGCTGATCGCCATTGATATCAAGATCCATATCCTTGATGGCCTGCTCAAGTGACCCCTTCATCCAGTCTTCATGGAGCCCAAGCTTCAGGGCTGACTTGGTATTATTGATTACGTTCTGGATCTGATCCAGGGTGTTCTGCAGTGTTACGCCACTGACGGCATGGTAGCGGGAATAGTGTGCCACCACCCCACGAATGTGATTGGATATGATCTTGTTTAAGGTAGCCGAGTCCAGCTTCATCAAAATAGCCTCCGGTAGAATTGTTAGTCTGTCGGTAACATATCGGCAGTCTGACGCCAAGCTCGATGAAATCTTTTTGGCAAGGGACCGGTTGCCACCCAATCGTAATGATGCTTTGAGTTCGGACTTGCCCAGCAAAGGAATCAGCTTGGCAGGTGCCCTGATGCGGAAGTAGTAGTGTGCGTTTCGAAGGGTTAAAAATATAAAAAAAATCTCCTGCCCGTGTTCCAAGCAAGAGATTTAAGGTAGAAACCTTATAATATTATTGTGTTGGTGGAGCTGAGGGGGATCGAACCCCTGACCTCATGACTGCCAGTCATGCGCTCTCCCAGCTGAGCTACAGCCCCAAACGTAAAGGCGTTAGCTACCAAAACAGTGCGCGGCTGTCAATCTTAATTTTTGCGTCCGACATGACATGGCCGGTCCGAATCCTGGAAGGAGCGCTTTATTTGAGCCTCAATAACCGGGTCCTTGCGGCCTGGTCGCCCAAGATCAGTTGTGAGTTGTGAGTTTCGAGTTGAGGTATTCTGCAATTATATCAGTTCAGGCCCGGTCGCAGTGCCAACCATAACGGGTAACGGGCCACTGGAAATGCGACACTTGAGTCAACGGCTGTGGTTCGCTTGTCCCCTGCAGGGCAGGCCGAAGCCGGGTTCCTGGAGCCTGGTTTTGACCCGGATGAGATGAAATTCCGGAGGCGTAGGGGCGGTAATTATCCGGCCGGTCGACGGTTCTGGCACGCTGATGGAATTTATTGACAATCAAAACCATAGCGCCTAAAATCACCAGTTTACGGAATGCTTGCTTTCCCGGCTGTTGGATGGACGGTACGAATATGCAGATTGCCAAAGATATGGTTAAAAGAGAGGACGCAGCATGCTCAATTTAATGCGCAAACATGCAGGCAGTTGGATGATCAAGATCATCTTGTTCGCCATTGTGGTGGTGTTCGTTTTCTGGGGGGTTGGAAGCATGCGATCCCGAAAGGCGACGCAGGTGGCTGAAATAAATGGCGAGGTCATCACCCTGGATGTCTATCGTCAAGCCTATTATCAATTGCTTGACAATTACCGCCGTATTTACGGCGACCAGCTCAACGACGAAATGCTTAAACTGCTGCGGCCCAACGAAATGGCCTTGGAGCAGCTGATCCAAAAGGTTTTGATGCTGCAGGAAGCGGATCGGTTGAACATCGATGTGGGGGAGCAGGAACTGGCATCCGTCATTCGTCAGATCCCCGCATTTCAGAACAACGGTGTATTTGACTACCAGCTGTACCGGCGTGTGCTGGCGCAGAACAATCTGACCGTGGAGCAATTCGAATCCGACCGGTCAAAAGAAATGCGCATGGAAAGACTGCGCAGCGTCATATTGTCCGGGGTGGTGGTTCCCGACGATGAGCTGCGTCAGTGGTACGATTGGAGCAAGGCCAAAGTCGATCTGGATTATGTGTTTTTTCCGCCATCCCGATATACGGATATTTCCCCGGCAGAAGCGCAGATCAAGGAATATTTTGAAAGCAATCAAAAAAACTATCTCACCCAGCCGAAGGTCAAAGCCCGGTATATCAAATTTGATCCCGCTGTTTTTGAATCCCGGGTCGAGGTTACCGATGAAAGCATTGCCGACTATTACCGCAGCAACCCTGATGAGTTCAAAACGGCAAAGCGGGTCAAGGCAAGCCATATCCTCATCAAGGTGGACGCAGGCGCCGATGATGAAACCGTGGCCGCCAAAAAGCGGGAAGCGCAGGCCATTTACGAATTAGCCAAGGCACCCGGCGCGGATTTCGCTGAATTGGCCAGGAAATATTCCCAGGGGCCGTCCAAGGATCAGGGCGGCCGGTTGGGATGGTTCACCAAGGACCGGATGGTCAAACCGTTTGCGGACGAAGCGTTCGCCATGACCGCCGGAGAAGTCAGCGAGCCGGTGCGCACGCAATTCGGCTGGCACATTATCAAGGTCGAGCAGGTTGAGGAATCGGCCACCAGAAGCCTCGAGTCGGCCACGCCCTCCATCCGCGAAAAAATCAGGCGTGAAAAATCCAGGGCAATCGCCCTCGACAAGGCCGAAGAGCTTTATAATTCGGTGTTCGACGGAGACAACCTTGCCGATGCCGCCAAGGTGCACGATATGCAGGCGGAAACCACCGATTTTTTTACGGCCGACAATCCAGCTCTTAAAGGCATCAATGACGCCCAGAGGTTTTCACAGGTGGCGTTCGGATTGGATGAGATGGCGATCAGCCAAATTCAGGACTTCAGTGACGCCTATTATATAATACAGGTAATCGAACGCAGCGCGGCGGCCGTTCCGGAATACGAACAGGTGAAAAACAGAGTCAAAGACGATTTGATCAAGGAAAGACAGGACGATCAAGCCCGTAAGGATGCCCAGGCATTTCTTGCTGATGCCAAAAAGGGGGGCGGTTTTGCCGAAATCAGCGCAAAGTATGGTGTAACACCGGAAGCAACGGGCCTTTTTCCCCGCGGCGGATCAATTCCCAAAATTGGATTTGAGTCCGAGATCAGTCGGACTGCATTTGAGTTGTCAAAAGAAAAGCCACTGCCAGAATCGCCCTTGAAGGGGCAGCAGGGGTGGTACGTGGTCCACTTCAGAAGCCGGCAATTGCCGGAAGGCGAAGGGTTTGACAAGGAGAAAACGACCATTGCCAAGCGGCTGGAGGAGCAGAAACAGCAGGCTGCACTGCAATCCTGGATAGCCGATTTGCGGGCGCGAAGCGAAGTGCAGATCAATGAGTCGTTAATTCAGCCTTGATACTCAATCTGAAATAATACCAAGCATCGTTGAATCCTTATGAAAACAGGAGGGTGCAATGGCCAATCAAAAACCCGATGGCAAGGGGGGGTTGCACTACGTCTCCAAGAAATGCCATTCCTGCTATGAATATGTTCCTCTCGAGGCTGAAATATGCCCTTCGTGCAAGGCGCGCCTGGGAAAAGTGGGAGAACATGGCATGGCTGAAAAGGTCACAAACTGGCAGGCCTACATCAAGTTCCTGATAGCGTTTGCGATATTTCTCGTTTTCTGCAAATACGCCTTTTTTTAATCCCGCGACAATCCGCTTTGGCCGTTGCGGGTTCCGGCAGGCAAGCCTACTTTGCCAGCATGGCGCGCATCATATCTCCGGCATTTTCCGCATGGTCGGCAATGGATCCGACAATTTCCGTCAGCCGAACCATGTGGAAAACGGATACGGCGTCCAGTTCAATGCTGAACGCCTTGGCCTTGAGGGTGTCTTCAAGCTTATCGGCATTGTGCTCGTGCAGACGCAGTGTTCGAATAATGCTTTTGACCTTGATGCGCTGGTTTTCGTTGTAGGATTGGAAGTACTTGCGCGCTTCGCCGACCATCTCGCTGAGATGTTCGATGGACTCGGCCACGGCATCCACCAGAAGGAAAAAATCCTTTTCCAGTTCGGGCGGTATGCCGGGCTCGGGGCGAAAGGAAATCCAGTCAAGGGCATCTTCAACAGCATCCAGCACGCCGTCTTGTTCCCGTAAATACCTGAATAATTGAAATTTGCTCACCGGCATCAGCGTCCCGATAGGCAGGTGGCCGCGGATGCGCCGCTTGATGGCATCGGCCTGGCTCTCGGTGCGAATCACCTCCTGGCGCAGTTGCTCGAACGTCTGGCATTTTCTTGAGACATGGCATTCCATGGCCTGTTGAAATGCCCAGGCGCACTCTTTGACTTTCTCGGCATGCTCCTGAAGGCCTTGAAACGGTGACGTGATAAACATGGATAAAAAAGGTAGGCGCATTTTTCCTCCTGATTAAATAATAGCCCGGATAATGACGAAAAGAAGCATGCTGGTCAATGCTGCTGCCGGCACCGTTAGCACCCAGTAAATCATGATTTTGAAAATAATCCCGAAGTTGACGGCTTCCATGCCGCGCGCAAGACCTACGCCCATGACACCGCCCACAGCCGCATGGGTGGTGGATACGGGCAAGCCCATTTTAGACGCCAGAAGCACTGTCGTTGCCGCTGCAAAGTCGACGCAGAACCCCCTGGTGTTGGTCAGTGTGGTGATTTTGGTGCCGATAGTGACCATGACGCGGTGGCCGGCCATCCAGATGCCGCTGGCAATACCGACTCCCCCGAAAAGGAGCAAAAAGACAGGAACCGGGACAGTGGCACCGACTGCGCCGGTTTTGACCAGAAAGTAGATGACGGCCAGGGGGCCAATGGCATTGGCCACATCGTTTGCCCCCTGGGCAAGGGCGACGTAGCACGATGTGCCGATCTGGATTCGGCGGAATATTTCTTCAACCCCGGCGGATCGTTTGCCCATCACAAACTTGATGATCAGTGTTTTGCATATAAATCCAAGAGCCACGGACAGACACGCCGCTATAACGAGAGCCGTTGGCGTTCCAATAGAAAGCTTTTTGCCCAAAGGTGTTTTAAACAAAAAAGAAAGCACCACCACAAATGCGGCACTGCCGATGAATACCGGGCTGAGTCGCAATGCGGCGTCAAGCGGTTTCCTGCGGGACAGAATGAGCGTTACAATCATTTTAAAGAGGATAAAGGCGATTACCGTGCTGAAAACCGGGGAGATAATCCAACTCATGACTACTGCTCCCAGCTTTAACCAATTGATGACCTTCGTGCCGCCGGCCATAAGGCCGAATCCGATCATGGCCCCCACGATGGAATGGGTTGTGGAGACTGGCAGGGATTTCCAGGTGGCGAACGATACCCACAAGGCAGCGGCCAGCAGGGCCGAAAGGGCCCCGATAAGAGCCAGGTGGGGGTCGGTCAGCACTTCTGTGGAGACGATGCCCTTACGAATGGTATTGGTAACGTGCGACCCGATAAAGGTTGCGCCCAGGACGTTCAATGTTCCGGCGATAAAAACGGCTTGTCGGATGGTTATGGCTTTGGCTCCGACGGCGGAAGCCATGGAGTTGGCGACATCGTTGGCGCCGATATTCCATGCCATGTAAAAACCAAATATATAGCCGATGATCAGGATAATATATTCGTTGGGCATTCAGACTCTTTCAATTCTGGATCAATCACCCCGTGGCAGGTTACGGCCCTAACACAATCCTAACAATTGACATCAGAGATAGCACAGCCCCTTGTCAAAGGCAAATGATAGCCGGTCACCCCGGCAATTCCGGGTGAAGTGAGAAATTTCTTTGATTGAGCGATATCGGCCTTGGGCCAGTCAATATCAAATATCAAAATCCAAAGCTCAAAAATGGTTGGGGGCCTGATCATGAATAAAAATGGACCACAGACATTATTTGATATGCGGGCTTTGTTATTTGGATTTGATCTGAGGCTTTCGCCGAGTATTGCTGCGGAGTGGGCTTCAAGACAAGGCTGTCCCTCCGAAGTCACCGGCCATTGCCGGTTAGATCTGCTCATGCGGTGCGTAGTATTGCTTATCCATCATCTCTGCGGCCATTCCTTCCAGGAAGCGCGATGGGCGATACAGAACAGTTTGGGTGATGCGGTCGTAGATCTGGGTGGGGTAGGTGATGATCAGGTCTTCTTTGGCCCGTGTTGTGGCCACATACATTAGACGCCTTTCTTCCTCCAGCGCCTCGGGTTTATCGACGGCATGGCGGGAAGGAAACCGGCCATCCAGGGCCCAGATGACAAAAACCGTATGCCACTCAAGGCCCTTTGCCGAGTGGACAGTGGACAGAACCAGTTTGCCCTCATTTTCCTTATCCGTGGCCAATTGCCCCTGGATGCTTGCCGTGGGCGGTTCCAGCGCCATATCGGACAGAAAATCCTCAGAACTTTCATAGCGTTCCATGATGGTCAGAAGCTGCTGCACATCGCTCAGGCGCCGGGGATGATCATCGTAGCGTTCTTTGAGAATCGGCAGGTAGTATTCGAGGATGCGTTCTCCGGTCTGCCTGAGGGGCGCCGGGGCGCCGAAAAGATCGGCGATAAGCTCTTTGAATCGATTGAAACCCGGGTTGCCGCTGATACCCGCGGCGGCGCTCATAAGCCCTGCAGCACCCGTGCCCTGTCGAATAATCGCCTCATACAGGGACTTTGCGGTTTTGGGGCCAATTTTGGCGATCAACAACAATATCCGGTACCAACTGATTCTGTCTCTGGGTGCGCTAAGAATTTTCAGGTGGGCGAGAACATCCTTGATGTGGGCAGATTCCGTAAATTTGAACCCTCCGAATTTGACAAAGGGTATTGCCGCACGCGTGAGTTCCAATTCGAGGTCGAATGAAAGGAAACTTGCCCTGAAGAGAACAGCGATTTGTTGCAGGGGTATCCCCCTGTTCAACTGTTTTACAATTTGCCGGACGACATATTGCGATTGGGCATTTTCACCCATTGTGGCAACCAACTTCGGCAGTTTGCCCCCCCCGCGTTGAGTGAACAATTTTTTGGAATATTTCTCGGCGGCCTCGCCGATTACTGAATTCGTTAAATCCAGAATGGGCTGCAGGCTGCGATAATTCTGCTCGAGTTTAATGATGCGGGTGCCCGGGAAGCGATCCGGAAAGGAGATGATATTTTTAAAATTGGCCCCCCGGAAGGCATAAATACTCTGGGAGTCGTCGCCGACCACCATGACGTTTTTTTGGGGGCCCGCGAGCAGAGAAATGATTTTGGCCTGGATAAGATTGGTGTCCTGGTATTCGTCCACGAGAATGTGCTGGTAAAATGACGACAAACGGTCGCGTATGGTCTCGTTTTCAGCAAGCAGTCGATGAAGGTGAATCAGCAAGTCGTCGTAGTCGCAAAAATAGTGCTCCCGTTTGCGCCGCTGATAATTTTGCTCGATTGTTTTGATGACATCCAATTGGTCGTCAAAATGAGGGAAGTCCTCGTAAATAATATCTTCGATACTATTCTCTTTATTTATGGCGCGACTGAAAATGGTGGCCAGGGTCGATTTGCGGGGTAAACTTCGGATTACTGTCCTTGTCCCGAGTTCTTTGCGGATCATTCCGATGAGGTCTTCAGAATCAGATCGGTCAATGATGGAAAAGCCGTTTTCGAAGCCGATGGCAGCTGCATAGCGCCTGAGAACACTATTGGCAAACGAGTGGAATGTCCCGCCCGAAACACGCTGGCAGCGTCGATCGAGAAGTTGAGCCGCTCTCTTAAGCATTTCATGAGATGCTTTTCGGGTAAATGAAAGCAGCAGGATGGTTTCAGGTGGGGTGTCATTTTCAATGAGCCGGGCGACCCGGTAGGTGAGCGTTCTCGTTTTTCCGCTTCCTGCTCCGGCAATCACCAGCAACGGCCCGTTGCCGTGCGTTACAGCAGACAATTGGGCCGGGTTCAGCACATTGTGGTAGTCAATCCGGCCAAGCGCGGCGGCCGCATTGGGAAATTGATTCTTCCGGGATTCAGGTTGGGTGCCTTTTTTTGGCATGATAAGTCGCCTTTTATCCAAGTGGGCCGAAAATACGCTCACCCCTAAGGAATTTGATCTGGTTTGTCAAGCGTACAAATGCGGGCGGCCGGCAAAGATCCGGGACCCCGGATTCGGTTTCAGGTCTCGACCGTGGGGGCGGATTTTCAGGGATAACAAGCCAGCGATGAATCCGTTGAACCACGCTTCTGCGCCCTTTCATATTGAGCCGGGCGGCACCGCCGGAATGCCGGAACGGGTTGAAAAATAGGAAGAGCGGCATGTGCTGAACAGCGATGGACAGGGCCGCCAATTGACCATTACCTGATTAGAAATATTACTGCTATACAAAATGATGATAGTAAAATAGACTATCCTTCAATATCTTGCGGTTTGAGGTTGAAGGGGAATTATTCAAGTGATGCTGTTGTCCAAATGCAGCAGGACTCGGCATTGCGTGAGCCGGCCAAAAGGCTTGCCGGAAACAAGCAAAAAGAGGATTCGTTTGATTGGTGAAATCCCAACCGGAGGCAGAGAAAAATGGGAAGTCTTTTCTAGTGACCCCTTAAGCCCTGTAATTGATGATAAAATACGAAATAACGGTGAAAATGCAATTTTAGCTGCAATTCGTCAATTTCTATTTAATTCTTCTACTTCCTTTACTGGCGCGGCTAAAGAGATGGTGATGGTTGGGCGTATAAGAAAATGCTTGAGAAAATTATCTTTTTTTTAAAGGAAGTTGTTGACAACATAGAGAAGTTATATTAGGGCTGAAGATATTGGTTAATTTTTGTAACAATATTAAATCATTAAGGAGGTATTTATATGAAAAAAGTTCAGACCCAATTAAAAAGCGTTGCCAAATCTCTTGCCGGTTTGGCAGACCGGATTGAAAAGATCACGGTGTTGTTAGAAAAGGCCCCCGCCAAGAAGGCAGCGCCGGCCAAGAAAAAGGCCGCTCCCAAGAAAAAGGCCGCTCCCAAGAAAAAGGCCGCTCCCAAGAAAAAAGCAGCGGCAAAGAAGAAGCCGGCCGCCCCAAAAGCGGCACCGGTTAATAAGGCTGCATCGGGCGGCGCTACGGTTCTCGAGTCAGTATTTGATGTAATCAAGAAAAGCCGCACTGGCGCCAACATTGCAGACCTCAAGGCAAAGACCGGTTTGGAGTCCCGGCAGTTGAGCAATGCGTTGTACAAGCTGAGTAAAAAGAAAATGATCGTTGCCAAATCACGCGGTGTTTATGTCAAAGCATAACATTTATCCATAAGGGTTCAAAAGGGCATCCAGGTCCGACGGCACTACCACAGGACCTGACCACTCAAGCGAACCATTGAGAGCTTTCAGCGCCCATGACCGACCAGGGGCGCTGAAAGTTTTTTATGTCCGCACCACCGCTCCGGTGTTCAGAGATTAATGCTAAGTGGATGCATTCTGCCGATTATGGATGTGTACCGGTTGATCCGGTGGGCAACGGCCAATAGGGTCCTCATCGTTCGATTCCCATTCTTTCCCTATCATTTAATTACTGAACTGCTGATAACTATGTTCCCGCTGAAGACAGCAAAGCTCGCTATGGGTTACTGGCCCGTTTTTTTACAATTCCTTTTCCCTTGAAATAACACCATCCGGTCCTTATTATGCTCAAAGCATGTAAATTGAGTGCGGTGCCTGGTGGGTTTTGCCTTGAAAACCGGATTTTTGATGCCCGGTGGCCGGCAGGGACCGTGGTAAAAAAGGAGCCGTTGATGCCCGACAACTGTCCGAGCAATGAAGCTGGTTTGACTTTGCCAAAACACAGACTGCTAAAGTCTGTCCTGTTGGTTGTGCTGGTTATTTTTGGGTCTTCATGCAGTGGCATGAATCCGTCTTTGACTTCCGTTACGCCTATAACACGGGGCGTATGGCCCCAGGACCATAGCGATCTGGCCGCCGATCCGGATATCGTGTTTGGCCGCCTTGAAAATGGACTGCGCTATATTATCAAGGAAAACCATACCCCAAAAGATCGTGTCAGCATGCACCTTTATGTGCAGGCCGGGTCCCTGCAGGAAAGGGAAGGCGAGCAGGGTATTGCGCATTTTCTGGAGCATATGCTGTTTAATGGATCAAAGCACTTTCCCCCTGGAGAGATGGTAAAATATTTTCAGCGGATTGGTATGTCGTTCGGGCCCGATGCAAATGCCCATACCGGATTTATGCAGACCGTATATGATGTCGTTCTGCCCGAAGGCGACGGCAAAAGCCTTTCGGAAGGCCTGCTGGTGTTGCGCGATTACGCCGATGGCGCTTTATTGACCGCAGAAGAGACGGACCGCGAAAGAAACGTTATTTTGGCTGAAATGCGCTCCAGAGATTCTTCGCGTTTCAGAACCTATAAGGCCTTATTGGCATTTGAAACACCTGGTCTGCTTGTCAGTAAACGGTTTCCCATCGGTGAAGCAGACATTATCCGCAAAATCGACCATCGCATGCTCAGAAATTTTTATGCTGCCTGGTATCGACCGGATCGAATGATCATTGTCGTTGTCGGAGATATGAATGCCGCAGAGGCAAAGCAACGCATCGAGGAACGATTCGGAACCTTGGAGCCTCAGGCGGTTGCCCGCAGCGAACCCGATTTCGGCAGTTTGCAGCAAAGCGGACTAAAGACTTTTTTTCATTTCGAAGAAGAGGCCGGGTCGACACGGGTGGCCATTGAAACTCTTGTGCAGAAAAAACAACCGGCAGATTCCGCGGCAGTGTATCGATATGACATGTTGCAGTCGCTGGCCAATGAGATGGTGCAAAGGCGATTGGACGCAGCCATCCGGCGGGCCAAAACGGTCCTGACCTCAGCCGATGTCACCTCGGGATTTTTTCTTGGCCGGCTTCAGTATTCCGAGATCAGTGCAGACTGCAGACCCGACCAGTGGCAACTGGCTATCGCCGAATTAGAAAGGGCAATCCGCCGTGCCGTTTTGCATGGTTTCACCCCGCTGGAGTTTGAATGCGCCAAAGGCGAATATCGTGCAAAATTACTTCAATCGGTAAAGGAGTCCGGCACCCGGGAAAGCAAACATTTGGCCAATGAGATCATTTCCAGCCTGAGCGACTGGCATGTGATGCAATCGCCCCAGCAGCTCTGGGATATGCTCAACCCAGTGCTGGATACCGTTACCCTTGAAGAAATCAATCTGGTTTTTGCCAAGACATGGTCTGTGGACCAGCGGATGGTCCTGGTTACCGGCAATGCGGCTATCGGGCCGGGGAAGCTATCTCCCGAAGCGCAGATTTTAGCGGCATACAATGGCAGTCGCCAGGTGGCCGTGCTGCCGCTGGAAAACAGACAGGCCGTCGTTTTTCCCTACCTGCCGGAACCAGGAGGCCGCGGGGCCGTAGCCTGGCGGCATACCGCATCGGATGTGGGGGTAGAGCAGGTCGTGTTTGAAAATGGATTTTCACTGAGCCTGAAGAAAACGTCTTTCAAAGAAAACCAGGTGATGGTGGCGCTTTCTTTTGGCGGAGGGCGCGCTTCGGAACCGGCAAACAAACCGGGCCTTGCCAAGTTGACCGAAACGGTGGTCAACGAATCCGGTTTTGGTCAAATGGACCCTCTTGAACTGCAAGAAGCCCTGGCAGGACGGCTGGCCGGCATGCGGATGCGCATTCGAGAAGATATGTTTGTTTTTAAAGGCGAAGCTGCCAGTGAAGAGGTTCCGCTGCTGTTCCAGCTGCTGTATGCCCATATTTACGACCAGGGTTATCGAGAGCCTGTGCGCAGTCTGGCCCTGAAGCGATTCGAGCAGGAGATCCTATCGCTGGAAAGGCGCACAGAGGGAATCATGCAGTTGCAGGTTGAGGCTTTTCTTGCAGGCGGCGACAGTCGCTTCGGTTTTCCGAGTTTACCTCAATTGCAGTCCTGCACCATTGAGGATATCAGGCAATGGTATGGCCGCCAGCTCAGTCAAGCGCCCATGGAAATGGCAGTGGTCGGCGACATCGATCCGGACGCGGTCATCGCCATGGTGGCACGCTATTTTGGCACACTGCCCGTGCGTATTCCGCAAAAAGAGATTCAGCGGCCAGGACCCGTATTCCCGGCCGGCCGGATGTTGCGGCTTATAGTCGATTCACAAATACCCAAGGCGGTGGTTATGGTCGCCTATCCCACTGACGACTTCTGGGATATTCAAAGGACCAGAAGGCTGACGGTCATGGCTGAGCTTTTTTCAGAAAGACTGCGGGAGCGCATCCGCGAAAATCTTGGGGCGGCATACTCCCCATACGCCTACAATCTTTCACATCGGGCCTATAAGGGTTATGGGCTGACCCGTATCGTGGTTCAGGTGGACCCTGCCCAGGCGGATGCCATTGAACAGGAGGTGCGCAATATTGCCGATGCGCTTTCCGCCGGCGGTTCCAATGAGGACGAGTTTAAACGCGTTCTGGATCCAATCCTGACTCATATCAAAGATCTCAAGCAGAACAACAGCTACTGGCTGGACAGCGTTTTGACGGGCGTTTTCCGTCATCCGCAGCAGCTGGATTGGTGCCGGGCTTTTGAACAGGACTATGCCGCGATCACCTTAAAAGAGGTGGCTGACTACGCCCGAAAATATCTGGATAATCGCAAAGCGGCCGCGGTGCTCATTACGCCATCGGCAAATTGATGCGGTGGCGGGAAACAGGGTTATGGTTGCTGTTGCTACCATGTGTGCGATCTGATATATCTCATTGGTTTTTTTTGCTCAACGCCGGTGGTTGCGCCGAGGAAAGTGTATATGATGAACGACAAAACCAAGGTGACCGCTAACTATTTAGACAGTCTCTGGAAGTTTTTTGCCTCAGTCAAACTAACGGTGGTGGTTTTGCTCTCGTTGGCGGTCCTGTCCATCATCGGAACCCTGATTCCCCAGAACCAAAGCCCAGCTGATTATTTCAAAGCCTTCGGGCCGTTTCTTTTCCAGGTCCTTGCGACCCTGGACATCTTTGATATGTATCATTCATGGTGGTTTCAGTTCTTAATGATTTTGCTGGTTGTCAATATCATTATATGCTCCGTCGAACGGTTGCGCCTGACCGGCAAAATCATTTTTACAAAGACGCCCAAATTTAACCTGAACAATTACCGGCAGCAAAAACAGCGCCGTGAATTCACCGTTACCGGCTCAGCGGGATCCGTTGTCGAGGCGTACCGGAGATACCTGTCCAAGTCTTTCCGCTACTGCCGGGTGTTGGAACAGGGGCAGGGTTTTGCCATTACCGCAGAAAAAGGCCGATGGACACGTATTGGGGTGTATGGCGTTCACCTCAGCGTGGTTATCCTGCTGGTGGGCGGCCTCATTGGATCGCTTTACGGTTTTGAGGGTTTTGTCAACATTCCTGAGGGGCAAAGCATCGATACCATCCAGTTGCGCAATACCGGCCTGGAGTATCGGCTGCCCTTTTCCATCCGCTGTGACGATTTCGATGTCCAGTTCTATGCATCCGGTGCACCCAAAGAGTTCAGATCCAAATTGACCATTCTTGAGGATGGCAAAGCGGGCATCCAGAAAGAGATCATCGTCAACGACCCGCTACGGTATAAAGGGATCAATATTTTCCAGTCGAGCTATGGTAAAACGAACCTCGATCCGCATATGGCCGGTGCTCCCGAGGACATTGAGCTCAGTTTTCGCAGCACGGTCTCCGGGATGATTTACAATCGCAAAGCAGTTTTGGGGCAACCGGTGCAGATTCCCGAGGGCATGGGGAAACTGGTGGTGGAGCGATACGAGCCGGATGGTCAATTCCGCGGCATGTCCATTGGCCCGGCATTATTAGGGACGTTGACCCCTGCTGAAGGATCTCCCGTGCCCATTGTGTTGGCGATGAACTTTCCCAAATTCGATATGATGCGCAAAGGGGATGTGGTCATTTCTGTAGACCAGAGCACCGCGGCGCCCAAAACAGCCTATTACACCGGTTTGCAGATCACCAATGATCCGGGCGTGTGGGTGGTATATGTGGGGTTTGCGATGATGATTGTCGGCTGCATGGTGACTTTTTTCATGTCTCACCAGCAGTTGATGGTGGAAATTCAACCCAAGGGGACCCGAACGGCAGTCCTGGTGGCCGGCAAAGCCAATAAAAACAAAATCGGATTCCAGCACAAGGTCAATCGGCTTTCGGAAAAGTTGTCTATGAATGACGGCAGGTTATCCTGATTATGCAGCAAGGACCGCTTTTGCGGATAAATTAACCGAGGTGCGACATATGGCATACAATCCAATCATACTGTCCATTACGACATTCATTTTCGGCCTGGCCGGCGCCATGTATATTTTTTCATGGGTTTTTCACAGGGAGGGCGCGGGCCGCTGGGCCACCGGGGTGACCCTGTTCGCCGCCGTCGGAAACTTGATCGGCATCCTGATGCGCTGGTATGAATCGTATCAGCTGGGAAGCGGATATGGACATGCACCATTGTCTAACATTTATGAATCCCTCGTCTTTTTTGCATTTACCATCAGCGTCATCTACCTGGTTGTCGAGCGCCGCTACCAGAATCGCATTATCGGCGCTTTTGCCATACCCCTGGCGTTCTTTGCCCTGGCCTACGCGTCTTTTGGGACCAGCAGCAAGATCAGCCCCCTGATTCCCGCCTTGAAGAGCAACTGGCTGATTGCCCACGTGATGACCTGTTTCGTTGGATATGCCGCCTTTGCGCTGGCCTTTGGGGTGAGCATTATGTACCTGCTCAAGCGTGGCAATGATGAGTCTGCCGCCACCGGGGTGATCGGCCGCCTGCCGGCCGCTGCCTTCCTGGATGAACTGACCCACCAGCTCATTATGTTCGGCTTCCTCTTCCTGACGGCCGGGATTATTACCGGGGCCGTCTGGGCCAATTCCGCCTGGGGCCGTTACTGGGGTTGGGACCCCAAAGAAACCTGGTCATTGATCACGTGGTTCATTTATGCCACGTTGCTGCACGCCCGCCTGATGCGCGGCTGGAGCGGCAAACGTATCGCCATTCTTTCCCTGGTCGGGTTCTCCGCCGTCATGTTTACCTATTTCGGTGTCAATTTGCTTCCGGGACTGCACAGTTACGGTGCCATGGGCCAATGATTTGACTTGACAAATTTTGGCTATCTGGATAGGTAAAAATCTTTCGCGAAGTGGTTCTGATCGCGGAAGCAATGCCCCCTGATTTGATTTACGCTCTATTTCGGGTGAAAACCCGATTGTCATATAGAGGAGGGATCGGCCTGTCAGACAGGTCGGTCGGTCCTGTGGTTGAATCGGTATAGCGAATTGGATTCCAACGACGAAAGACGGAGTGTCCATGAGCAGCAATGAAGAGCCAAAAACAACAGATGTAACCGAAGATGCCCACGGGGCATCACCCGCCCACTCCCCCTCTCCGGAAAAATCGGGGGGCGGCGCCTACCTTTTCCTTTCATTTATTGTCGGTCTTGCCCTCAGCATGGTTGTCGGCTGGGCGGTTTTCCCCAAAGTGCTGTACTCCAAAAAAAGCCAGCCGGTGGATTTCAGCCACAAGCTGCATCTGGAGCAAGTCGACAACGGCTGCGAGAGTTGCCACTTTTTCAGGGAAGACGGCACCTTTTCCGGTGCGCCCAAACTGGAACAGTGCATCGGATGCCACGAAGAAGTGATGGGTGAGAGCGAAAACGAGGCCGTATTCGTCGAACAATATGTTGCCAAGGAACGTGAAGTGCCGTGGCTGGTGTATGCCCGCCAACCGGACTGCGTTTTCTTTTCGCACGCCGCGCACGTCTATGGTGCCAAACTGGCGTGTGAAACCTGCCACGGCAACATCGGCGCATCCGATACACTCAAGCCATACGAACAAAACCGGATTACCGGATACAGCCGTGATATTTGGGGCCACAGCATCAGCGGCTTCAAGCGCAATACCTGGGATCGGATGAAAATGGACGATTGCGCCGAGTGCCACGAAACTGCCGGCATTCACGATTCCAGTGTTCAGACCGGCCGTGATGCCTGTTTTGTCTGCCATAAGTAACCCGGGTTGGTTGCAGCTTTTAAAAAAGGCGGCACAGGCAATGAACTATACCATCTGCAATGGTGTACCAATGATGGGCTACTCAGGTTGAGGTAATTGTATGAAACTCTCCAGAAGATGCTTTTTATCCTTAGTCGTCGGTGGTGCGGCCGGCACGGCGCTTACTCCGCTGCCATGGAAAATCACAGATGACCTTTCCATCTGGTCCCAGAACTGGCCCTGGACGCCGGTGCCGCCCGATGGGGCCGGCTCCTATGTTGCGTCCACCTGTACCTTGTGCCCGGGCGGCTGTGGTATCAGCGTGCGCAAAATCGATGACCGCGCTGTAAAAATCGAAGGCGCCGCGGGCCATCCGTTGAATGACGGCGGGGTCTGCATGTTGGGCCTGTCCGGGCTGCAGCTGTTGTACAGCCCCACGCGCATCCAGTCCCCCTTGAAGCGCGTTGGAGAGCGCGGGCAAGGGCAATGGCAGACCATTACCTGGAAGCAGGCCATCGGTGAAGTTGCCGGCAAACTCGGCGACATTCGCCAGCAGGGAAAACCTGAAGCCCTGGCCTGCATCGCCCCCAAAGACACCGGTACGGTGGCCCGCTTGATGGATCGCCTGATGGCGGCCTACGGTTCTCCCAATTTTTTCCGTACGCCTTCCGTGGAGGATGCCTATGAAGCAGTGCTCTACCTGACGCAGGGGGTTGTCGGACATGTCGGGCTCGATGTTGAAAATGCCGATTTCATCCTGAGTTTCGGCAGTGCCCTGCTGGATGGATACGGTTCTCCGGTTCGTATGTTCCGCGCCAACAGCAGATTGAAAGAGATGCATGGCACGGTGGTGCAGATTGAACCGCGCCTTTCCAATACAGCTGCCAAAGCGGACCGGTGGCTGCCCTTGAAACCCGGCACCGAAGCCGATCTGGCCTTGGCCATGGCCCATGTGATCATTGCCCGCAACGCCGCCGACCGCGGTTTCCTGGAGGGGCAGACCCAAGGGTTTGCGGCCTTCATGCGGATGGTGCAGGAGCGATACACACCGCAATCGGTTGCCGCCAGGACAGGCATCAAAGCTAACGTCATCGAAGAAGTGGCCATGAAATTCGCCGCCGCCAAGCGGCCGCTGGCGATTTGCGGACGTGGCAAAGGCCAGGTTCCCGGAAGCCTCAAAGAAGCCCTTGCGGTTCATGCATTGAATGCCCTGGTGGGCAATATCAACGCGACTGGCGGGGTCACCGCATTTTCCGCCTACGACTATATCGACTGGGCCGACGTGGTGACCGATGAAGTGGCCGCCAAGGGACGGCAGACGCCCAGGCTCGACGGCGCGGGTTCGGATAAATACCCCAACGCACGATACCTGTTGAACCACCTGGCGGATGCGGCCGACAATATTCAGGCCTTACTGGTGGCGGAATCCAATCCGTGCTATGCGCTGCCCGACACCCGGGGCATCAAGGCGGCTTTCGACAAAATTCCTTTCGTGGTCAGCTTTTCGAGCTTCATGGATGAAACCGCGATGAACGCCGATATCATCCTTCCCAACCATGTCTACCTGGAACGTTTTGAAGACGTTCCCGTGACATTCGGTGCCGGTTATCCCACCGTCGGTTTGTGCCGGCCGGTGGTTGAGCCCCTCTACCATACCCAGCACCTGGGAGACACCATCATCCAGGTGGCCAAGGCCCTTAAGGGGTCCGTCGGTGCATCCTTTCCCTGGCCGGACTATAAGACCTGTCTGAAACAATCCCTGGGGGACAAATGGGACATCCTGAAACAAAAAGGGGTGTGGGTGGATGCATCGGCCAATCCGGGCATTGAAACCGCATCGGGAAAGATTGTTTTGATGGACGACACCCTCGGCGCTGTGTACACGGCTGACGAGGTTCCTGCACCAGGCGATGCGGCCACTTATCCATTGGTACTTGTGCCGTACGACTCTATCCGGCTTTCCAGCCGCTACATCGGCGACCCGCCGTTCATGGTGAAAACCGTATCCGACCGCATCGTAAAGGGGCACGACGGATTTGTGGAGATCAATCCGGAAACCGCCGCCAAGCTCAGCCTGGCCGATGGCCAGATGGCGACGCTGACGACCCCGGTGGGCGAAGCCCGGGTCAGAGTGAATCTCGACAATGGTATCATGCCCGACGTGGTGGCTATGCCACGCGGACTTGGTCATACCGCTTATGATGAATTTTTGGCGGGAAAAGGGGTTAACGTCAATCAACTCGTGGGCTCTGTGGATGATCCCGCTTCAGGACTGGACGCGGCTTGGGGGATTCGGGCCAAACTGGCCTAAGCCAAATTTCTGAAATGAGGTTTTGATGAAACACGCGCAGACACAACACCGACCGAAACGCTACGGCATGGTTATCGATTTGGACAAATGCACAGGATGCGGGGCCTGCATGGTGGCCTGTTTTTCAGAAAACAACGTGCCGTTCAAAGCGGATGAATCAGATAAACGGCTGAGTATCACCTGGATGAAGGTTTACAAAGTCACCAATGGTGAATCGTTTCCCAATGCGGACGTGTGTTACTTTCCGCGCCCCTGCCAGCATTGTGCCGGCCAGCATGAGGGGCATTCCCCCTGTGTATCGGTCTGCCCGGCAACCGCCACCGATTACAGCAAAGAGACCGGTATCGTCAGCCAGATCTACACCCGCTGTTTCGGTTGCCGGTACTGCATGGGAGCCTGTCCTTACCACGCACGCTATTTCAACTGGTGGGATCCGGTCTGGCCAAAAGGCATGGAACAATATCTGAGTCCCAACGTCTCGCCGCGCATGCGCGGTATCGTGGAAAAATGCAGTTTCTGCTTTCACCGCTATCAACTGGCCAGGAACAAGGCGTTTAAAGAAGGCCATCGAGAGGTGAAGGAGAACGAATATCAGACTGCCTGTACCCAGGCCTGCCCGGCCGGTGCAATCACGTTCGGCGATTTGAACAATCCCGACCACAAGGTGCACCAGTTGGCACAGCCCGATGTCCACCACGGGTACAAGGCCAAAAACCCCCTCGCTTTCCGGCTTTTGGAACGCCTGGGAACCAACACCAAGGTTTATTATATGTCCAGCCGGGAGTGGGTGCGCAAGGCGGGCGACAATTATCTGGCCGATGAAAACCCCGGTGAGCATGTCCAGGAACCTTCCGGACATTAGGCCGGTTCGATCAATTTGTAACGAGCAAGGAGCACAAACCTTATGGATTCTGCATTGATACCCGAAGGCGTCAAACGGTGTTCCCTACCCAAATTCCTGTTGGGACTGGTCGTCGTAGGGGCCGTTCTGGCATGGGGCGTTTATGCCATGCTGCTGTGCTGGATCAAAGGGCTGAACCAGACCAACATGAACGACTACTATGGGTTTGCCCTTTGGATCTGGGCTGACCTGGCAGTCATTGCGTTGGGCGGCGGGGCCTTTTTCTCAGGACTACTCAAGTACATCATCGGCAAAGATGAACTGAAACACATTATCAATTACGCGGTGCTCATCGGCTTTATCTGCTACAGTTCAGCCCTGCTGATTCTGGCCATCGACGTCGGTCAGCCGCTGCGCAGTTGGTTTATCTTCTGGCACGCCAATATCCACTCCATGCTCACCGAGGTGGCCTTTTGCCTGTCGTGCTATTTTGCCGTGTTGACCATCGAGTATATTCCGCTGATTTTGGAAAACCGCCAGATCGACAAGGTGCCGTTCTTCCACAATCTGAGCCATAACATGCACGGGGCCATGGCGGTGTTCGCGGCCACGGGCGCGTTTCTTTCGTTCTTCCACCAGGGCTCCCTGGGTGGAGTGGCCGGGGTGCTTTTCGGCCGCCCCTTTGCATTCCGCGAGCATATCCTGATCTGGCCGTATACCTTTTTCCTGTTCACCTGGTCGGCAGCGGCCTACGGCCCGAGCTTCACCCTGTTCATTACCTGGCTCACCGAAAAGATTACCGGCAAAAAACTGGTCAAAGACAATGTGGTCTACCTGTTGGCAAAAATATCCGGATGGATGATTATCACCTATATAGCCGCCAAATCCATCGACACCCTCCATTGGATGAATTCAACGGCACCGGCACAGGGTTTCGATTGGAGCTTCTTTTATCAGAACAATCCGCTTTACGGCAAATGGATCCTGTTTACGGAAATCGTTCTGGGCGGTTTCGTTCCCGGTCTGATCCTGATCATCAAGCCTACCCGGGAAAATTCCTTCCTGCGGGTCACGGCCCTGGTACTGGGCATCATCGGGGTTTGCCTCAACCGCTGGGTCATGATACTGCAGACCATGGCCGTGCCGGTACTGAGCTTCGATACCTGGGCCATGTACATTCCCAGTTGGCAGGAAATTGCCACCACCATCCTGCCCGTGGCCTACGGCGTGATTCTGGTCATGATTTCCTACCGCTACCTGCCCATTTTCCCGCAGGAGCGCGAATTGAATCCCATTGAACCGGAACCGGTTGAAGCCGCCGAGGCTGAAGCAAAAGAAGCGTCCACCAGTGAAGACCTGCAGCCGGCGGAAGCCTAAGGAGGATTATCGATGTTTCCATTTAATTTTGAATGGGTATGGGATATGGGGCATATGGTGTTCCACGGCGGTTTGTGGTATGCGTTGAGCATCCTCGGCATGGGAATGACCTTTGTGATCATCAAATCGGTAGTCGATACCATGCAGGGCAAAGGCGGCGGACATCACCACTAGCGTCGTTTTCCCGATCGACGGAATGAAAAGCGTTTTCCACCACATTGTGGGGAAAACGCTTTTTGTTTTTGTGTGCATCGAGGTCGATCGGGGACGTAAGACATAGGGGACGTCCCCGAAACCCGAAACCCGAAACCCGAAACCCGATGTCCTATTTTCCTTCGCCATATTCTATGGTATGGCGATGAAAGCCGGTAGCAGGCAATCCTTAAAACGAAAAGCCCATGATCAACAACAGGAGTGCGACGCAATATGGATAAAATCTTCGTTCAAGGCGGACGACAACTCAGGGGAGATGTCCGCATCAGCGGCGCCAAAAATGCCGCGCTGCCTATTTTAGTCGCATCGCTGCTCTGCGACGGGCCCAACACCTTTACCAATGTTCCCGACCTGCGTGATATTCGCAGCACCCTTGATTTGCTGACCCATTTGGGGGCCAGTTGCACCTTTGAAGACCACACGGTCCGGGTGGATGCCAGCGGCCTTAACACCCATGAGGCCCCCTATGACCTGGTGCGCAAAATGCGGGCATCGATTCTGGTGCTGGGACCTCTGGTGGCGCGATTGAAAAAGGCCCGGGTTTCGCTGCCCGGAGGATGCGCCATCGGGGCACGCCCGATCAATTTGCACCTGAAAGGCCTGGAGCGTCTGGGGGCGCGTATCGAACTGGCCCACGGGTATGTCGAAGCTGTCTGTGAGCGTCTCAAGGGCGCCGATATCTATTTCGATGTGGTGACGGTTACGGGAACCGAAAATATTCTGATGGCCGCCGTGCTGGCCGAGGGAACTACGGTGCTGCGCAACGCTGCCAGGGAGCCGGAGATCAAGGCGCTTGCCGATATCCTCAACAGCATGGGGGCCAGAATTGAAGGCATCGGCACATCGGAGCTGACCATTCACGGCGTTGATCATCTGGTCCCGGTTGAAGCCGTCATCATACCGGATCGCATCGAAACAGGCACGTTCATGGCTGCTGCGGCGCTGACCGGCGGAGATGTGAACATCAGCGGCGCTGACCCGGAGCATGTCAAGGCAGTGATTCATAAATTGAAACTGACCGGCGCACAAATCGATGTGTCCGCCGGCGATATTCGCGTGCAGGGGGCCGATCACATCACCAGCGTGGATGTCAAAACGCTGCCGTATCCCGGATTTCCCACCGACATGCAGGCCCAGTTCATGGTACTGATGGCCGTTGCCCGGGGCGCCAGCCTTATTTCAGAAACCATTTTCGAAAATCGATTTATTCATGTCAGCGAATTGCGGCGGTTGGGTGCCGATATTACCATATCGGGAAATTCGGCTCTGGTGAAAGGGGTCAAGGCGCTTTCCGGTGCGCCGGTAATGGCCACCGACCTGCGGGCCAGTGCCTGCCTGATTCTGGCCGGCCTGGTGGCCGACAACACAACCGAAGTCAATCGCGTCTATCACCTGGACCGCGGGTATGAAGCGTTGGAGGAAAAATTCGAGCGGCTGGGAGCGGCCATCTGGAGGGAACGCAGCTGAACAGGGAATGCAAGGCGCAAAGGGGCAGCCACGCGCAGCTATCAAACTTGCCACTCAATGTCATTAACTGAACGTTTGGAATTCACCGGAGCGGCTAAAAGCGGCTCCTGCAATTCAAAGAAGTCCTGACGTTAATGACATTGTCTCGCCACTATTGTAACGCGCCACTTGCGCATATGCGACCATTGGCCCCATGGGCGGGCCGGGCTTCTTCAGCCCTGCCGCTACCGGTGCCGGGCATTTGAATCTTTTGCAGAAGCCGGCCATGTGGTCAGCACGATACCGGAAAAGATTAGCGCGATTCCTGCCAGGTGAAAGAATTTCAATCGTTCCGCCAGAAAGACGATAGCCAATACAATGGAAAAGGCCGGCATTAGATGGATAAAAATGCCGGCACGGTTGGCCCCCACCTGCTGGACGCCACTGTTCCAAAAGATAAAGGACAGCACCGATGGAAACAATGCCACGTAGGCCATACTGGCAATGGTTTCCGTTGTCAGGTCAAATCCTCCGACGTGCCGCAACTCCCACAGGTACCAGGGAAAAGAGAAAATCAGGCCGAATCCAATGAGCATGGTGAGAAACGCGATGGGATCCATCGCTTTGGGGCGTTTGCGCAGCATCACTGAATAGGCGGCCCATGCGAAACTGGCGCCCAGCGTCCACAGATCGCCTGGTGAAAGGGTCAGTGTTGTGAGCAGGGCCAACTCCCCCCGGGTGACAATAAAAACCAGGCCCAGAAACGAGACCAGAACGCCTCCGATCTGCCGTAATTTCAGCTTTTCTCCAAACACAATCCAGGCGTTCAAGGCGATAAAGACGGGGATCATGGCGTTGACCAGGGTGGTATTGATGGCGGTTGTCGTCTGCAGGGCGTTGTAGATAAAAGTATTGAAAATGACGATGGCCGGAATACTCATCAGGGCCAGCATTTTCCAATGCTTAAACAGCAGCTGGCGCTGATGCCAGACACGCGGCAGGCCAAAGGGCAGAAGAATGGCCAAGGCCCCAACCCATCGCCAGAAATTCAGGCTGACCGGTGGGATCAATTGGCGGATGCCGCGACCCAGGATAAAATTTCCCGCCCAGAACAGAACCGTCAGGGTCAATAACAGGTAAGGCATCCACGAGGGGCGTTTCAAATCGAAGTTCTCCTGATTCCCGGCCGGCAGGGCATTGGATCTGCGCCTTGCCGAAATACCTAAAAAAGCGGAATCTATGTCAACCATGCGTGGCTGTCAACTGCGCCCATCGCTGCGGCGCAGCATCCTGAATCAACCTCCGGTACATGTCAGAAAATTGACAATAATCTCTTCGAAAAAAATAAAAAACATATAAATACAATATATTATGTCAATCAATAAACACTGGCACGCAATATGCTGATATCGTTGCGGAGTGTTTTACGTCTATCAAAATAATAGCTAAAATTATGGCGTCCAACGACCGATAATACCGTAAAGCATGTTTAAGCCCTGTATAACACAACAAAAATGAGGTGACGGACCATGATGCGAACAATCGGAAAAATGCGGGTGGATTTGAATGATCAAAGGGGATTTACCCTGATTGAAATGGCGATCGTCCTGATCATTATCGGCATCATTATTGGTGCTGTGGTCAAAGGCAAGGATGTCATGAAAAGTGCGGAACAAAAGCGTCTTTACAGTACTTTTGTCCGCGAATGGCAGATGGCGTACAACAATTACTACGATCGCACCGGCTGGATACTGGGTGATGACGTCGATGCATCCAATACGACGCGGGACGGCCATTGCGGCAACGGCACTGTGGCGCTGGCAGCGGCGCTGGACGCTCAATTGACCCGGGTTGGCTTGAAGCCGCCGGCCGATGGCCCCACCGGACTGTCCAACGTCAGAAGTTATACGGATGCCAATGGACGGCAATACACTTTGACCTTGTCATTCAATTATCATGTCAACATTGGCAACTATATCCAAATCAATGGCCCTGCCGGGGTACCCGTGGATCTTGGCCTGGCCTGGGATCGGGTTATCGACGGATCGGCTGATGGAACAGCCGGTGACCTGCGCTACGACAATAATGTTACCCCGTCGACCACAGGTGTGGCCTGGCCACTGGCCACAGCAGCTGCGGACAATGACAGCCAGATCTATTTTTTGCTCGATTTTTGAGGACTGTCTGCCGTTTTTGCCATAAGCCGTTCCGGGATGCCGCTGTCCGGATTTAAAAAGAAGCAAGGTGCCGTCATGAAGTACAGGCCCCATATCATCGCCGGGTGTGCATTGGCTGCATTCGTGCTGAGCGGGCACTATGCAGCCCGTTCCCACTTTGAAGCACGGCAGATAAAAGCGCAGGTTGATGCACTCACGGTCAGAACCCGCATCATACGGCATCAGGCCGGCGAACGCGAACAAAAGCTGCGGGTATTGCAGCGGGTCAAACAGTTTGTCGAGAATGCCGAAGAGCAGCACCTTTCTCCCAATGATTGGTCGACCTACGAAGTGAACGTTCAAGATGCGGTGACCTTCAGGGAACTGGCTCAAATTGTCGAGCAATGCGTCCACAATAAAAATTTATATTACCGGCCCATCGCATTTCACGTCACCGTGGGGCAGGACAATAATTCTCAACCGGTTCAGTCCGAGCAGATCGAACCGGTTGTTCTGGATGCGGATTCGTCGGACGGCAAGCCTTCGGACGTTGCCGTGGATCTTAAGGGGACCTTTTTGGTTAGACATTGAACATGTTCAATAATGCCATGCCATATGCCATTGAACTCGACGGCGGTTTGATTCGAGGTGACAAGGGTGAACTCCATCCGTTGAGCGATTTGAGCCACATCAAGGGCAATTGCCGGGTTGTTTCCGATTTCCAGAATGCCATTGCGCGAATGATGACGGTGGAAGCCGATGCGCGGTATGTTGAACTGATGATCAGCCGGAAACTTCAGGAGACGGGGGAGTTTGATGAGCCGGTTACCGTAATTTCGCATTGGAAAAGGCGGCGGGGCAAAAATACCACCGATATTTTTTTTACCGCACTGCCTTCCAAACAATACTTCCGATATCTGGAGTTGGTGGCCGAGCACCGCGACCATTTGATCATCCTGCCCCTGCAGTGCCTGCTGCTCACCATGATCCGCAAGTACGCCGGACAGCGGCCGGTGGCGGCCGCCATCCAGCATGACCGGTTTGCCGATATCCTGATCGGGACCCGCAAAAAAATCTGGTATGCCAACCGTGTCGTTGCCTTTGACAACAGCGACGAACAGATGCAGGCGCTCTGGGAGACTATACGGTCGGACATCGATGCCGTGGGCAAGCAGCAGCACCAGCCCATTCAAACATTATATGCAGCCAATTGGATCGACAGCGGGCCATTGCCCCGGTGGATCGATGCGGATGCGCCTGAACTGATATCTGTGGAAGGATGCCCGCTGACCCTGGACCAGAAGCAACTGAAGGCTTCGTTGCCGGTGCTGATCCATGAGACTTCCGTGCGCCATGCGGTTGCATTGAGATCAGACAAGCTTTTTTGCATGGCCAGGCGTGCGCTGCCCTATTTCAACTGCGCCCTTTTGCTAGCGGCGCTGCTTCTGGGGAGCTATGGGATGTGGCAAAACTATCGCTCCGCCGCTCTGGCCGGCCAGATTCAAAACATGCGCCAGGCTGCAATGCAGATTCAGCAAAAGATACCTGCTCAGGCTGAATCCGTGCCTTACAAGCCGACGCTGGCGTTTGTCCAAAGCTTATGGGCGTGTCGGAATTTGCCCACCTACAGCCAGATCCTGAATGATGTCAGTCAAGACATGGATGGCGCCTTGAAGATTGAGAACATCAACGCGAACTATACCGGCGATAAAGTTGACGTTAAGGCTTTTGGCCGGGTCAAGGCGCCGTTTGAAACAGCTTATAAAGGATACCAGGCGCTGCAGAACCGGTTGCGCAAACAAGGGTATACCATTGTGGACCAGCGGTTTGACACCCAGATTAATGCATCCAGTTTTTTGATTCATTTTATCAAGGTGATGTCATGAGGCCCAAGCATTTCAGCCTGTTGATCATCGTGCTGTCCGTCTTCACGATCGGGGGCGCTGCATGGCTGGAAACCGATGTGTTTTCGGCCGGGGTTCACCAGGACCGCCCGCCAAAGGCTGCGCCCTTGCCAGAACTCAAGGTTCCGCCAAAAACCGATCTGGAGCAGATGGATTACCTGGAGCGTCGACTGCATCTGTTGTCTGCGCCGCTGCCTCAGAGGAGGCAGCGGGCGAACTTGTCCGGATTGGGTTACGTACCCCTGACCGCGGCTGACCCTGGTTTGTCCGGGGGCAAAACCACCGCAGCGGCCCAATCGAATTATCGCCTGACGCTGGCTTTTGATGGTCGGGCCAAACGCTATTGCGTGATCGATGACCGTCTTTACGCGGAAGGATCGGTTTTGCCGGACGGCGCCACCATTGTCAAGATTGAGTCCAGAAGGGTACTGATCGCCAAAGAGCGTTTGCAGCAATGGCTGGATATTGCGCCCTTAATCGATGTGAGATTACCGGAGGAAAGTTAAGATGCATAAGCGGATGGCCTACAGCCTGTTGGCGATTCTGGGGTTGACAGTCCTGATCTTTATCAGTGGATGCAGTTGGGGGCCTTCCCCGGTCAACAAGCCTCAGCGGCACTATCCGGAGCGCATCCCGGCTCAGATCCTTAACGAATCGAATCACCTGGATAAAATTCAGGCGGAGATGCATCAGGGCCTGGAGAAAACATCAGCTGCGCCGGCAGTCATGGTCGTTCCCGTTGAGCCGGCGTATGACCCGTTTGAAGATCAGACGGTTTCTTTTTCGGTGGTCGACGAGCCGCTGCAGGCGATCCTGTATGCGTTATCCCAGGCGGTGGGCGTCAATATTATCATTGATCCGCGGGTTTCGGATGAACAACGCGGCCTGACCCTCAATTTTGAAAACGCACCGGCCTCTATTGTATTGAACGAGATTCTGTCCGCCTATGACCTGGCTTATGAGATTGAAGGCAACATTATAAAGGTCATGCCTTTTGCGGAGAAAATTTTTCACCTGGATTTTCTCGATACCAATATCGAAGGCAAATTCGAAGTGGGCGGCGATGTGCTGGGGGCAGGTGAATCGGATACCACCGTAGGGTTGAGCGGCAGCTTTAAGCTGGTGGGGGAAAGCACGCGGAAGAACAATGCGTACGACATTCTTGAATCAATGATCCGCCCCATGATTTCCAAAGAAGGGACTTTGAGCCTCAACCGTTTGGCCGGCAGCCTGTATATCAAAGAACGCCCGAAAACCATTCGCTCCGTTGCTCGTCTGGTTCATCATTATAAGGCGATGTTGCGGCGACAGATTTTAATCGAGGCCCGCATCATTGAAGTGAGTTTGTCCGATCAATACCGCTATGGCATCGATTGGGCGGTTTTAAGAGATCAGGCCGGCGCATCTACGGAGTTGACGGGCATGGCCTGGTCCCTCGGCGAAGGGCTGGTCATGGCCGGGACGTCCGGAGATTTTTCCATCAATGCGGCTGTAGATGCGTTGAATTTGTTTGGCGACACCAGAGTGGTTTCCAATCCCACCATTCGCTCTAAACATGGTCAACCGGCCATTATCAGCGTGGGAACATCGTATACCTACAAAAAGAGCGTGGAGACCACACGGACCACCTCCAGCGCCAGTGAAGACATTTCCACTGATGTGGAGGTTTCCACCGTTTTTGACGGATTGATTCTGGGTGTGGTTCCGTTTATCGACGAGACCGGCCGGATTACCTTGCTGATCAACCCCATCAAGAGTGATGTGGACCAGACCAGCCTGGAAGATCAACAAGTCGGTGAAGGTCTGACGATTTCCCTTCCCCGCGTCAGCATCAAAGAGATCAGTTCGACCATCGCTTTGAATAATGGTGATATCGCCGTGCTGGGTGGCCTGATCGACAAGCGCCAGGTAACGGATAATCGAGGCGTCCCCTTCTTGTCGGGAATTCCCGGACTGGGGTACTTGTTCAAGCACGAAGATGTTCGCGATGAGACCCGTGAATTGGTCATTCTTTTACGCGTTAGGATAGTATGAGCCTGATATACAAAGCATTGCAGCGCTCTCGTCGACAGAATCCGCTTCTTCCCGGTACAGAAACGGGGCCCGTCGTTCGAAAAAATGTCATCACCTGGCGCAATTTTCTTCTATCTCCCCGGGCGGTATTGGCTGCCGGGGCATCACTGTTTTTGCTGGGTGCGCTTTCGGCGCACTTCGTCAATCTCGCCGCTGCCCGGACGCCGACGCTTACACCCCATGCGCAGGCGGCTGTTTCGGCCACCCATCGGGTTTCACCGGCTGAAGAACCCCCGGCTGACCTGGCCGGCCGGGAGCCCGTGCCGGTGCCGGCCGCCGCTGGTGCGGCGGTGAAGGGCCGGCAACCGGACCCGGTAAAGAGCCCGTTTCGCTTCTATCCGGCAGAATCCTCTTCGGCACGCCCTATGCCTTTGGAGCAGCCAGCCGGGGAAGCCGATGCGAAAACAACGGATCGCGCCGCGGCACTTTTTTTACCGGCATCCGGTGAACATGTCGGCGGCATGCCGGCCGGAGACAATAGCCCGGCCAATCCGGCGCCGACAGCATCTGCGCTGCCCGGCGCCGGGTCGATTACGGAGGGCAGCGATCGTTCACGGGACACGGGGGGCAGCAGTCCCAAACCTATGCCGCAGATTTCTCCCGGTGAGTCATTCAATCGGGGGGGCGATGATCCTGTTCACCAAAGACAGGCTGAGCAGGCACAGCAGCATTTAAAGGTCGCCCGGTTGGCCGGCCAGATGGTCAGTGCGGCTCAGGACGGGGATGTAGCGCGATCGGCGGATCTGTTGGGCCAGTTAACCGAGATCAAAGGCAGCAAAAACCTTTTTGTGCAAAAGCTTGCGGCGTATTCCCAGATTCAACAGGGAAACCTGGAAAAAGCGCGTGAATTGCTGACCGCTATTCTGGCCATTCAGCCGGACGATATGGAGGCCGGGCTCAATATGGCGGTCGTCGATATCCGGCAGGGGCGGAAAGATCGTGCCCGGCATCGATTGGAACGCTTGCTGGACCTGTATCCTGAAGAAGGGAGAATCAATTATTTTCTCGGTCAACTGCGCCATTGAAAAAGACGGTGTTCACTCGGTCATGACGGTGCTCACGGCAAAAGCGGCAGATCGGACTGTGTTCGGCATACTTTATGTTGCAGTGGGCCTGTTGACGCTTTGGGCCGGCTTTCGCATGGTCGACTACGGTCTGGAAATGCGTTTTATCAACCGTTACCTGCGGGGCTGGGAAATCGGAATCAGCGCGTTTGAGGCACAGCAGGGACAATGGCCGGTATTTAGCGGCAACAATCATGTCGCCTATATGGAGAGCCTCGACAGACAGATGAGGCGCTCCGGTGTGCAGCCGCCTGAATCGAACACCCGCACGTCCTACCGGTATCGGATTGAAAGATTCGGCAGTGCCGGGGAGGATGTGTTTATCCTTTGCCTGAATGATTGCATCATGCTCTTCGGTATCTCCAAAAAAACATTAGACCGCCTGGACAAACTGGTGGACAGGCGGCCGGGCCTGGACAGCGGTCGCCTGATTGGCCGTCCGGGGAAAAATAAGAACACTTTTATCGGGAAGTGGCGGTTATGATAAAACAGACACCGGTTCATGAGAATTCGGACTATTTGAGGTTCTTAGGCTTTGACCAGAATCCTTTTCCCGTGGCTCCGGACGACGCCAATTTCTATCTTTCTTCTGCCATCGAAGAGATCATTGAAGAGATCGTCCACGGTATTTGCTCGCGCAAAGGATTCATTATGCTGACCGGGGATGTGGGACTCGGCAAGACAACCCTAACCCGACGCATACTGGCTATCCTGGCAGCCAAAGACGTGCGCACTTCCCTGGTATTCCATACCTCGTTGAAGGACGTGGATTTGCTGCGTGAAATCAACCGAGATTTCGGTATTGCGGTCAGCGGTCTGCAACACGACGCCGATTTACTGGGGGATCAGCTTGAACGACTCAATAATTTCCTGGTGACGCAATATAGAAACGGCAGCAACTGCGCCATCATCATTGATGATGCTCAAAACCTGGACCGCGAAAGCCTTGAACTGGTGCGCATGATTTCCAACCTTGAGGTTGATCAGCAAAAAATCGTGCAAATTCTTCTCGTCGGGCAGACCGAACTTGCCGACAGCCTCAACATGCGCAAGATGCGGCAGCTCAATAGTCGTATCGTGATTCGCAAACAAGCGCAATCCCTGTCACGCGATGAGTTGCGCGACTATATCGGTTTTAAGCTGAGCAGCGCGGGCAACCAGAGCCGTATACTGCTGACGGCATCAGCGTATCGGCGGATTTTCGGCCTGACCAAAGGCAATTTCCGACGTATCAACCTGCTGATGGACCGCTGTCTCTACGCCGTCTGCCGCAGCGGCATACAATATATCACCCGCGGCCTGGTGGACAATGCCTTTATTGATTTATACCCTGGGAAGAAAAAAACTCAAAAGCGGATATGTGCCGCAGCTGCATCTGTTTTGCTGCCTTTGTTGCTGGTCTTGATTAGCTGGGGCGGCCATTTGCGGACCAGCCGCGATGTGTCGGCGGATCAGAACACAGAGAGCCGTTTTAAGGTGCCCCGGCAAGTGGCCATGGCGCCGCCGCCGTCCACTTTTCCTGAGCCGGGGTTTGTCCGGCCGACGGCGGTCGCCGAACCTGGGTTGTCCCCGATAGATCCCGCCGTGAGCGCCTTTTTGAATGTTTATCAGTTGAATCGCTATAGCGCCGATTTCATGGATGCGTTAAAGCAGGGGGCCCTTGCCAATCTGGCCCAGCGTATCTATGGCGAGACGGGATACCAGCTCGTACAATTAAACGCTGTGCCGGATTGGATCCGCCAGCGCTATGGCGCTCTGGCCTTTTCCGTCGGCCCGCAGCAGACGCCGACCTGGATGCTTTTCTGGCGTCCGCAGATTGAATTGAAACGTTTTTTTTACGCCTACCGGGGAGAAGAAATTTTTAAACTGCAACAGCTGATGGGCAAACTTAACCTGTATCGATACGATTTGGACGGTATCGTCGGGCGGCGGTTGATAAATGCGGTTATTGATTTCCAGCGTCAAAACGGGCTGCCGGTGACGGGCTTTCCGGATACGGCGACCTTGTTCTGGGTATGTCATCAACGGGAGAATATATCCAATGGCTGATAGTCAACCACGCAAGCAACTCGGTGAACTGCTTAAAGAAAAAGGACTTATCACCGAGGACCATATCAAATATGCCCTCCAGGAACAGAAAATAACCCGTGAACGATTGGGCGAGCTTTTCGAGCGGCTCGGATTTGTTACGGAACACGATGTGGCCACCACGCTGTCCGACCAAAGCGGTGTGCCGCATATCGATGTGGATGCCATTATCCCGGATGAAGCCGTGCTGAAGTTGTTCAATAAGAACTTATGCCTCAACAATGTATTTCTTCCGCTGCGCAGGGCTGATCGCACACTGGAAGTCGCCACGGCGGACATTTCCGATGACAGCTTGACCCAGCGCATCAGCCGGCAGACGGGACTGGTTCCCAAATTGTTCATTGCCGAGAAGAAGAAAATAATCAATGCCGTCAATAAATTCTACTATTTTCTGGAAAATCCGGTTGAACGTCTGATCGTCAACGAAGTCAACGTGCTGGCACAGGACAAGGAAATGGCCCGGGGCATGGACAGCCTGTTTAAGCACCTGCTCCATCTGGCCGTCAAAATGCGGGCCACGGATATCCACATCCGGCCGTCCGCCAAAACGATCAATATCGCCTTTCGGGTGGATGGTGTCATGACATCGGTGTTGTCGCTGCCGACGTCGTTGAACCGTCTGGTGGCAAGCATCAAAATGCGCGCCGACATGGACATCGCCGAGCAGCGGCTGCCACAGGACGGCCGGTTTACAACCACCATCCTGAACAACAGCTACGATTTTCGCGTTTCGACCATCGTGCTGCCCCAGGGTGAGAACATGGTGATGCGCATTCTTCCCATGGAAAGCGCAATCATGGGGCTGGCCCAGCTTGGGTTCATGCCGCAACACATTCAGCTGGTCGAAAAAATATTCAATGAACCCTTCGGCATCATTCTGTTGACCGGCCCTACCGGTTCGGGGAAATCCACCACGCTGTATGCCGGCATTCGGCGCCTCAAGCTGCTTGAAAAAAATGTGCTGACTGTAGAAGAGCCCATCGAGTATGAAATTCCGCTGCTCAGACAGACCCAGGTCAATGAAAAGGCGGGTTACAATTTTGCAAATGCCATCCGCTACTTCCTGCGCCACGATCCGGATGTCATCCTGGTGGGCGAAATCCGGGATGCCGAAACGGCTGCGACGGCCGTTACCGCTTCCACCACCGGTCACCTGGTCTTATCGACCCTGCATGCCAACAGCGCTCTGGGGGCGATTCCCAGGCTGCGTGATCTGGGTATCCGGCCCTTCCTGATCGCAGATTCATTGATCGGCGTGGTCAGCCAGCGACTGGTGCGCAAGATATGCAACCATTGCAAGACCGCCTACCGCCCAAGCGCATGGGAGAAGCGCTATTTGAAAAACGATACTGTGGAGAAGCTTTACCGGGGCAAAGGATGTGAGGTGTGCAATCAGACCGGCTATTTCGGGCGTACCCTGGTATATGAGCTGTTGACTGTGGACCGTGAGCTGGCGCTGATGATCGAACAGGAGGTCGACGTTCACCAACTGGCTGCCAAATCAAAACAAGGTGGCTATGTGGACATCTTCGATATCACCGTCCAGAAAGTGCTATCGGGAATTACCACCACTGAAGAGGCATTGCGGATACTGGGTCATATCCGCCAGGAGTAGATCAAGCGGCCACAGTCGCCGCCAAACCGTGATGATGACGAATGAACTACTACCGATATAAATTAATCGCTCCGACAGGGCAGCTGAATTCCGGGGTTGTCAAACTGCCCTATCAGGATATCATGTCCGCCATCACGCACCTCGAACGCGATGGCAGTGTCACTCTATTTGTCAAGCACCTGGGGCCGGTATTCTCTTTTTTCTTCAAAATAGCCACCCTGCGCCTGCGCAGGAATATCAAGCGTCCGGTATTGTCCGAGATGCTGAACAATATTTCAGTCATGCTGCGCTCGGGTCTTACCTTGATTTCTGCGCTGCAGGAAGCTGCTGCCAGCGCTGAAATCCCCGAGGCCCAAGGCGATATCAACGATATTATCACCAATGTGCAAGGCGGGATGAGTTTTTCTGCCGCCGCGGAAAAGTATCCGCATATTTTTCCGTCTTCCGTCATTTACCTGATCCGAATGGGGGAAGAGACCGGCCAGCTGGATAAAATGATGGCCGACGCATCCGGCCACCTCAACCGGGTTCATGGCATTGTCAGTGATACCAAACAAGCCCTTCTTTACCCGGCCATTGTATTTCTGGTCATGGGCGCAGGCGTGTTCTTCTGGTTTTACTACGTGGTGCCCAAAATCATTGCCTTATTCAGCGAGATGGATGTGGTTCTGCCGCCGCTGACCCTCTTTTTGATTGCCGTATCGGATTTCATGCGCAACCATGCCTTAACGGTTCTGCTGGCCATTATCGGTGTTTTCATATTTATCGGCATCGGCCGCCGGGGCAACCGGCGGTTCAAGCATATCACGGACACGCTGCTGCTCAGGCTGCCCATCGCCCGTACACTCATAACGGCTTCCGGGCTGGCCTTTATTACAGAATATTTTGCCATGCTCCTGAATGCGGGCATCGATATCCTGCAATCCCTGCAAATCGTCATCGAATCGGTGGGCAGCGAAGTGTATCGTGAAAAATTATCCGGCGTGAAAGATGCCATTTCAAAAGGAGAAGGGATCGCCGACGCTTTCAGGGGCGCCCAAATATTTCCGGCCTTCGTGGTGCGCATGATCAACGTCGGCGAGATGAGCGGTTCCCTCACCGAACAGTTGGATTATGTCTCGGAGGAGTATCGCAAAAAACTCAGCCTGCTGGTGGCTTCACTGGGTAAAATGCTGGAACCCGTCGTGCTGATCGTCGCCGGGTCCTTTTTCGCCCTGATCATCATTGCCCTGCTGCTGCCCATCTACGACCTGCTCAGCCAGGTTTCGGGGTAGAAGACCTGGAAGACTTGGGGCCGGAAGACTTGGGGACGTATATCAGGTTATAAGTTAATCGTAGATTAACTTATAACCTGATATACGTCCCCTTTACATACACATTAAGGACAGCTTCGGGTCTCGCCGACAATGGCCAGGATTTCGCTGTGGCTCAGCGCCCGGTCGTAGATCCTGACTTCATCGATCATCCCATCGAAGAAATGGTGCGGGTTGTTGCTGCCGCGGGCGCCGATGAGCAGCTTACCGGAGTTGCCGCCCATAGCTCCGCCGGTTTCGTCTCTGCGGAAGACCTGGAGCCCGTCCTTGAACAGTACTTGTTCGTTGCCCTCATAGGTTGTCGCCACATGCGTCCATGTGTTGGCGGTTACCGCAAAGGTGTTTGCACCCGTCCAGACCCAGTAGGGTTGCCAAGCGAAGTTGATATAGCCGCTTTGTGAAATACGGGCTTCGTAAAGGTCTTCTTTGTTGTAGATTATATTATCGTTGCCGCCTGGCGTGGGTCCGTTCCAGTAAACCCATGCGGTAACGGTCCATGCACGGATATTGGGGTCCAGGTCGCCATCCGCGGGATCGCCCAAGTCCAGGTAGGAGCCGCGGTTATTGTTGATTCTGGTGAATACGCCTGAACGGCATATTTTCCCGCCGTCGATATCTGTTTGGGATGGGATGGCTGCATTTCCGGCAAACGCGGCTACGCCGTTGCTGCCGCCGGACCCGGAATCATAGACTTCGCCAGCCGTTCCATCCCACGGATAGTGTTCCATCCGATAGTCGGCAACCGGTGCCGGATAGCAGCTGCCCGGGCAGCTGCTGCGGGTGGATTGGTAGAGCTCGACCACTTCGGCCGCCGTCAGCTCACGCTGAAATACGGCGGCCTCGTCGATCAATCCGGCAAAACCATTGGTAGCATCCGGGTAGTACCCGCCGATGACAAAGGTTTCGGCATCGTGAATGTCCGCGGTGAGATTGTCGTTGCGGGTTTGTTTGAGGCTGCCGTCGATGTACAGGCGGCCCCCGTTTGTGGCGCTGTAGGTGTATACGGCGTGATGCCATTCATTGTCATCGTACCGGGTGGTTGCATAATCGATTTGACCGCCGCGGACGCCGGTTTCGCTGGTGACCCAGGCACGCAGGGAACCGTCCGCGTCGTAGGCCAATGCCGTGCTTCGGGAATAGCTTCCCGCCGGGTCTGAAAATTCGATCAACCGCGGGTTTTTGCCGCCTCCCCCGGGTGATTTAAACCAGCAGGCCAGGGTTACCTGGTCGCTGAACCCCATGATGTCGCTGCCCGTGAGCACATCGCTGACGATGCGTGCGCTGCCGCCGTCAAAGGCGGCCGCCCGGCAGATCCTGCCATTGGTCACGCTGGTGACATTGCCGATGCGCCGGCCGAAATGCAGGGTATTGCCCAGATCATCCTCTACATCGTAGCTGGTACCGTCCCACAAGGTGCATTCGTCAAATCGCCAGGATGCCTCCATGCCCACCGTGTAAGGTGCCGCCGCACCCGTGCCGCTGGCCGGCACAGTGACGGTAAACGTTAAATGGGCGGTATTGGACGGACAGGATTCATCTTCGGCGGTGAGCACGAAAGTGTACGGGCCCACGCCCGTGGTGGTTTCGCCGCTTTTTTTGACCGTGCAGCCGGTGCCGCCGTTTTCCACAACCGTAAATCCATTGGCTCCGCCGGTGGCGAGGCTCCATGTGATGTCTCCCAAATGTCCGCCGTTGGCCTGGAAGGTCTCTTCCTGGGTGGCCGTGAGCCATTGGATATCGGCGCTGGCCCCGCTGGTGCGCGAAACAGTCAAATCTGTAGCAATATCAATTGTATAGGACCGGCTGTCGGTGGTGGGCGTGGTGGGGGTGGTGTCCGTGACGTCCACGGTGACTGTATAGGTGCCGGGGCACTGATCCAGGCTTCCGGACAGCTGGCCGGTGTAAGTGTGCAGGAACAGCCCGCTGAATCCGCCGTTATCGGCGATTTTCCATTCGTAAGGGGTAACACCGCCGCTGGCCTGAACGGTGGTGGCGTAAGTATCGTTCACTATTCCCGAGGGAAAGGACGGGGTGATGATAATGACATGCGTACCGCCCACGCAGGCGGCGTGACTGGCGCAGTCCGGGTCATTGCAGTTGGCCAGCCCGTCTCCGTCTTCGTCATTGGCGCCCACGTCGTCGCATACTTCCACATTGCCCCCGCTGCCGCCCCCGCCGCCGCTGCCGGCGCACAGGCGCCCCTGGAGGTAGGTGAGGCTGCCGGCGCGCACGATATCGTCGTAATTCGGATCGGTTATCTTGTCGGGTGATTCAAATTGCACTGTGGCCGGGGCGCTGGCATTGCGTCCATCAAAAAAATCGTTGTCCCCGTCCATATCCTTGCCGCCGCCGCTGGCAAGCACGAAGGCGGCGTTAGTGACGATGCTTCCATCGCTGGTGCTGAGCCAGCTGCTGGTGGGGTTGTTGACAAAATCGGCCAGGCAGAGCGTGCAGGGCAATGCGTTGCACAAATTGGATTGTGCCGTGCGTACCAGGCCCTGATAAATGCCGTAACGGATGGGGTTTTGCCAGGTGTCGGTGCCCGAACTGAGGCCCAGCGTGGCAAACGGGAGGCTGCCGACATAGGCCGTGCAGGTATCGTCCGTGGGCGGGTTAGCGCCTGTCACGCGATTTTCAAGTCCGTCCGGCGGGGTGTCCGCATCGGGGCAGGGCAATTGCCCGTTGGCCAAGATATACCCCTGCAGCGCATAATCCACTTTTTCCAGCGTTGCCTGGGCCTGCTTGATTTTCGACGTGCGCACGAGAGACGGCAACACAGTGGAGACAATGGAAATAATGACCCCAATGATCATCACCACGATGGCCATCTCAATGAGCGTGAATCCCCGACGGCCGATTGGAAAACCCAACGCGGCGATACGATTTTCACGGGATGAAAAGGATATGCTCATGCGCCTCCGGTGTTCGTCGTATCCGGCATGAGCCGAATACAACTATTTTTTGGCAAGATCTTTTTTGAGTTTCTTTTCGATCTCGGAAAACAAATCCTTTTGCTTTTGGTTCTGCTGCTCTTTGATCGATTCCACTTTTTGGGAAATTTTGTCCTTCTCGCGTTTGAATTGCTTGAGGGCTTCATCCAACTGGCTGACTTCAACCGATTGGGGCAGTTCTTCCAGTTTATGGTGGTCTTCAATGCCCCATCGGTTGCCAAAAGCGCCCTGCACGATGTGGACAATACCGGCTTCATGGAGTCTCCGGCTGATCAAGCCGGTTTGTTCCGGCGAGAAACCGACCAGTTCGGCGATTTGGTCCAGGTCCGGCGGTGCGCTGTTGCGATGTTCCAGGATACGAATGGCCGCTACGAACAAATGACCATCCCGATACGGGTTTTTGCTTTTCTTGCCCATGGTGATCCTTTTTGCTGTAACCCCTGTGAATTTTATCGGTAGATGTGGCCGGCAACTTGAGTAACTGCCTTAAAAAGTTGCCCATCTGCTTGACATCCAATGGCCAGGAGAGTAACATGCGCGCAAAAATTGTCAAGTTGCAAACCTTGGACCGTTGATGCTGTTGATCAACCATTGAAAACGTGAATTCGACCGTCATTTTGACCACACGCCAACCATCCCATCTGGCCGCCAATACAGGAGACGACGTGTCTCCGCAAATATTGAACCGATATGAAACGCAACCTTAATATTTAGGGGGAGATGATGACTGAAATCGTCAATGTTAAAGGACGGGAGATTATTGATTCCCGGGGAAATCCCACCGTGGAAGTTGATATTACCCTTGCATGCGGCGCCCAGGGGCGCGCGGCCGTGCCGTCCGGCGCCTCCACCGGCACCCGGGAAGCGTTGGAGCTGCGTAACAAGCGCGCCAAACGATTTGGCGGCAAGGGGGTGACCACCGCTGTCCAGAATGTGAATACCACCATTGCCAATAGTATTATGGGGATGGATGCCGCCAACCAGACGGCATTGGATCATGCCATGATCGAGTTGGACGGCACCCCGAATAAATCCAAGCTGGGGGCCAACGCCATGCTGGGCGTATCCATGGCTGCCGCCAGGGCGGCCGCTTTGGCGTTCGGCCTGCCGCTGTACCGCTACATCGGCGGCATCAATGCCCGGGTTCTGCCGGTGCCCATGATGAACGTGATCAACGGCGGCGCCCATGCGGCCAACACCCTGGATATCCAGGAGTTCATGATTGTCCCGTTTGGCGCCAAATCCTTCAGCCAGGCCATACAGATGGGCGCTGAAACCTTCCATACGCTCAAAAAAATATTGAAAACCAAGGGGCTCAACACGGCCGTCGGCGACGAAGGCGGGTTTGCCCCGGACCTGGCGTCCAATGAAGAAGCGCTGGCGCTCATTATGGAAGCCATTTCATCTGCGGGATATGCACCTGGAAAGGATATGGGCCTGGCCCTGGATGCCGCCGCAAGCGAATTTTATGTCAAGGGCAAATATGTGCTCAAGTCCGAAAATCGCAATCTGAGCGCTGCGCAGATGATCGATTACTATGCCGAACTCGTTGAAAAATACCCCATCCTTTCCATTGAAGACGGGCTGGCAGAGCAGGATTGGAAAAACTGGGAGGCGATGACCGAGCAACTCGACGAGGCGATTCAACTGGTGGGGGATGATATTTTCGTAACCAATCCAAAGATTCTGGCTAAGGGAATCAATGACGGGGTGGCCAACTCCATTTTGATCAAATTGAACCAGATCGGAACGCTCACCGAAACCCTGGATGCCATCGAGATGGCTGACCAGGCCGGGTATACGACGGTGATCTCACACCGTTCCGGAGAGACCGAGGATACGTTTATTGCCGATCTTGCGGTTGCCGTCAATGCCGGGCAAATCAAAACCGGTTCCATGTCCCGCACAGACCGCATCGCCAAGTACAACCAACTGATCCGGATCGAAGAAGAACTTGGCGCATCGGCGCGCTACGGTCAGGATTTCTTTATCGGAGATTAAGGCTTGGGTGCCAGGCAAAATTCATCGAAAAGGCGACGCGACCGCGGGACGCTGAAACGCTTGTGCGGGTCGACTGCCGTGGTTTTGTTTTGCCTGCTGTGGGCAACCATGGCAGCGGCTTACATTATTCCGGGCCCTTTCGTGATTGAACTGATGACGCGCAACCTGGCCGGCGCCCAGTCCCTTTACGTGGAGCAGCAGGTCACCATTGATGACCCGGCGGTTTCGGATGTTCCGGTTGAACTGAGCGAACAACTGCGCTTTCTTTTGCCCGGTCGCTTCAGGTCCGAAATACTTCACCAGGACAGCCGGCGTATCCTTGTCGTTTCGCAGGAAGGATCATTGACCATCGTGGATGACCGCGTTGTTCCGGGCGGAGAGGGCCGGTTTGACCGTTATAAAGATTTACTCCTTTTTCCCTCACGCGACATGATGCACAAAGCGCTGCTGTCCCGAGGGGTGGATGTGGGTATTGTCAGCCTGGGGCGGTGGCAGGATCATTTGGTCTATGTCATCGGTGCCCAATATCCCGATGAATCGGTGTCTCAATTATGGGTGGACAAAGTGCGTTTGCTGCCTTTGCGCTGGATCAACGTGTTTCCAACCGGCCACAAGGCCGGCCAGAGCGATCGGCTTGATTTCTTATACAAGGATTGGCGCAACGTCGACGGTACCTGGTATCCCATGCGGATCGAGTCTCTTTTGAACCAGAGGCCGATCCGCATCATCGATGCCACCCATGTGGAAGCCAACAAAGTCATTGACGGAGAACTGATGAATATCGCCCATCTGGTTTCTTTGTATGCAGCACCCCAGGAGCATCCGCCGCCGGCTGAGCATCCGGCGGATGCCGTGGACGAAGTAGAACAAACCATCGAAGATTTCAAAAAGAAATTCGAGCCCTGACGGCCGCTTTGAACCACCGGGGATCAACCTCGCGACTTATCCTCCAGATTGCTCTTTTATGTGCCCGTGCTTTATGATAACCAGGGATCGAAAAACGCAGATGCCAGGAGGGAGATACGGATTATATGAACGGTCAGAGCGCTAAATATATTTTTGTGACGGGAGGCGTATTATCTTCTTTGGGAAAAGGCCTTGCATCGGCCGCCATCGGCGCATTGCTGGAAAGCCGTGGCCTGACTGTCACCATCCAGAAGCTTGACCCTTACCTGAACGTTGACCCCGGCACCATGAACCCCTTTCAGCACGGCGAGGTTTTCGTCACCGATGATGGCGCCGAGACAGACCTCGATCTGGGCCATTATGAGCGATTCACCCATGCCCGGCTTGGGCGCGACAACAACTTTACCTCCGGTAAAATTTATGAATCCGTCATTACCAAGGAACGGCGTGGAGATTATCTGGGCAGAACGGTCCAGGTGATCCCGCATGTGACCGAGGAGATTAAAGACAGCATCCGGCTGGTCTCCAAAAATGTGGATGTGGCCATTATCGAAATCGGCGGCACCATCGGAGATATCGAAAGCCTGCCTTTTCTGGAGGCCATTCGGCAGTTTCGTGCCGATGCCGGCAAGGAGAACGTGATCTATATCCACCTGACACTGGTGCCTTACATCGGCACTGCCGGGGAATTGAAAACCAAGCCCACCCAGCACAGCGTCAAGGAACTGCGAAGCATCGGTATCCAGCCCGATATTCTGCTTTGCCGCACCGACCGCTATCTGCCGGCGGACATTAAAGCCAAAATTGCCATGTTCTGCAATGTCGGCGCAGATGCGGTCATCACCGGCAAGGATGTGGATTGCATTTATGAGGTGCCGCTGGGTTTCCACAAAGAGGGGCTGGACAATAAAATTGTGGAACTGCTCAACATCTGGACCCGGACACCCCAGTTGGAAGAGTGGGAGCAATTATGCTATCGCCTCAAGAACCCGGAACATGCCGTGACCATCGCCATCGTCGGCAAGTATGTCGATCTTACCGAGTCTTACAAGAGCCTGAACGAAGCACTTGTGCATGGTGGAATTCCCAACAATTGCAGGGTCAACCTGGTCTTTATCGATTCGGAAACCATTGACCCGGACAGCTGTTCCCACAAATTGACGTCCGCCGACGGTATTCTGGTGCCCGGGGGATTCGGTTCCCGGGGCATCGAAGGGAAAATCTGCGCAGCACGATACGCCCGGGAAAACAAAATCCCCTATTTCGGCATATGCCTGGGCATGCAAATCGCCGTGGTGGAATTCGCCCGCAACGTTGCCCGCATGGAGGGTGCCCATAGCTCTGAAATCGATGAAAAAACGCCCTATCCGGTTATCTACCTGATGACCGAATGGTACGATGACCAGACAAAAAGTATCCAGAGGCGTGATGAAGCTTCCGACAAGGGCGGCACCATGCGGCTCGGGGCTTATCCTTGCCGGCTGGTCAAAGACACCCTCGCTTATAGGGCCTATGGCATGAAAAACATATCCGAGCGGCACCGGCACCGATATGAATTCAATAACGATCTGCGTGAGCAACTGGAAGCCGCCGGATTGCTGATCAGCGGAACATCCCCCAAGGGAGACCTGGTGGAGATTGTCGAATTGAAAGATCATCCCTGGTACCTGGGATGTCAATTCCATCCTGAGTTCAAGTCGCGGCCCATGGATCCCCATCCATTGTTCCGTGAATTCATTCGGGCGGCCCTGTCCAATTCCCGGGAATCGAAATAGTTATCAATCAGCAATGATCCAGATCCCGGGACCAGGTTCTAATTTTGAATAAAGCATTTATACGTCGGAGCCCTGCGGATTGGGACCGATGCCCGACCGGGGTGGGTTCAGGCGTCAAGATAGCGCCTGATGACAAAAAGATGGCGTTTCCTGACGCCTCCTCCGTATCTTAAGAAAAATATTAAAATACTGAAATAATAGTTAAAATTTACATTACCCATATGGCATTGAAATTGCTAACCTGTATGGTCGCGGGGCGCGTTCGTCATGCGGCTGTGTCCGGCGTTTTTTCAGACATAACCCACACAGGAGGGCATTTTCATGAAAAACAGTGACAAGGTTCATCCCTTTTCCGATTCGTGTCGTGATCTACTGGATGAAATTATGGAGCGTGAGAATACGGATGAAATGGGCCTTTTGGATTTGATCTTTGCCGAGGAAATGCTGGATCAGGTCGAAAGAGACAACGCCGCTTGAGCGAGCTGGCAGTTGCCGGCTATCCTTTGCGGGCGATCATTTTTTTTAAGTGTTCGTTGCCGTGGCGGGAACAGACCGCAGGAGAAACATCCGGGCATTCCTGCAGCCCATCCTTCCGCCATTGATGGTGTTAGCCCTGGGGCATGGAAGACAGGCTATTCAATAATTTCAAGAACGGTCCGTTTCTTGACTTTTGACGAAACCGCACTGAGGATCGTTCTCATGGCTTGAGCGGTGCGGCCCTGCTTTCCGATCACTTTTCCAAGATCTTCTTTGGCCACTTTCAACTCAAGTACGGTTGTTTGATTCCCTTCCACTTCGGATACCAACACATCTTCAGGCCGGTCTACCAGTGACTGTGCAATGTAAGTGATCAGTTCCTTCATACGTACATCTCCTTTGCGGCATCTGTGTTTAGATATAGTGGAGTAATTGGCAGTACAATACCAGACGCAAATGTACATCAAAGCAATGGATGGGATTTTGGAGTGTAACTGAATTATTATATCAAAAAGGAGGGGATTGCAAGTAACAATCCAAGTGGGGCAATAATTTTTTGCGTATCGGTGAAATCCCATTGATCCGTCGATTCATTTCTGGCATGACAGTGCTCATGGGCCAAATCGGGGGGCTTTCCCGGACCCGTTGCGCATGAGCACTGTCATGCCAGAAATGATGCCCCATTGCCGCGAATTCAATTTAATCACTGGAGGTGTCATGACCATAAAACATGTTCCTGCCGATGCCGGCATCATTGTTCCGTTGATTGAAAAGGGCGCATTTTTAACCGTTCAATCCGAAGCTTTCTTGAACACCATGACCATTGGATGGGGTATGATGGGGCTGTGCTGGCGGAAACCGGTTGTTATGGTAGCCGTACGGAATTCCCGGTATACCTTTCAACTCATTGAAAAAACGGATAACTTTACTTTATCCATGCCAAGCGGAAATCTTCGGGACGAGATTTTTTACTGCGGGACAAAATCGGGTCGTGACGTCAACAAGTTCCAGGAGTGCGGTTTAAACACTCGCCCGGCCCAGAAAGTATCCAGTCCCATTATCGACACAGCCGGTACACATCTGGAATGCCAACTGATATACAAAAGCGCTATGGATCCGGGGTCCCTGTCAAAGGACTTTAATGCCCTATACCCGGAAAAGGATTACCATACTCTGTATTTTGGTGAGATCATGGCCTGCTACGAACTGGGGTGATGCGTGTCATGGAAAAAAACAGAGGGATCCGGCTTAAACGAATTCTATGGCAAACCCTTCGTTGTTGAGCCACTGAATGCGGCCTTTGCGTTTGACATTTTTTCTTCCTGTGGTGAACGGAATGCTCAGGGTGATCATATCGCCCGAATAAAACTGGTTGACACTGCTGGTGGCAATATACGCTCCGCCTAAGCTGACGTTTTTTATGCTGCCGCTATAGGCTTTGTTCTTATGCGAGAAAATGATTTCCACGTTATACCGTTTTCTCTCATAATTGCGATTGAAACCTGAATTATTAACCATAAAAATAAATCGGTCCTTTCCTGAAAAGAGTCTCACTGCCCACTGGGCGCAATTATAGTGCATGTCTTCAGACGTGCGCAAGCCATAATACGTCTCCTGCTTTCGGGTTTCGATCGATACACATCAGCAGATGCATTCAGCGGACGGTTGGGGTCGCCCAATCGACATTACCGGCTGAAAACATTCCGGCTTGAACCCGGACCGGCCATCAGGGACTTAAATTTTACGGACGGACACCTGATAATCCCATTAGGCAGGCTGGTAATAGCACCGTTTCGGGGATATTATTTTCCCGCTTTCTTTCAGCGATTTAATAGCTTTTGACACCGCCTTGCTGTCTTCTCCCAGTGTTTTGGCAATGTCGCCGGGGCGCACCGGTTTGCCCGCTTTTTTCATTTCAGCCAGTACCTTGTTTTCCATTTTGATCTCCTGGATGGGTTAATCGTTTATATTTTGAAAAGCAAAGTCGGTGCCAGCTGTGCACATGTCCCGGGCCTGCAGAGAAAAAGTTTTAACTATTTGAAAAAATATAAAATTATATTTTCGTAAAATCAGACGAGCACAGAATGGTGTCTCGCCGCATGTTTCGATACAAAGGTGTATCGAGTATCCCCACCGCCCGGCCAGGGCCCCGGAAAGGGGCTGCTGTATGCGGGATTTGAACACCTTGACTTTGCGGGGTGTTGGCGATACATCCGTATCAAAGACTCGCCGTAACCGCCAATCGGCATAGTTGCCGGCTGAATTTTTGATCCACATCGGCCGCTTCCTTCGCGAAAATTAAACGTGCCTCTGCCCTGTGTTGGCAGCAAATGAATCTGATAGAAGGGACCACCACTATGAAATGCATCAATGCATTGCCGCCTTCAGAGCGGCCCAGGGAAAAGCTTCGGAAAAAAGGCGTCCAGGCGCTGTCGGATGTCGAATTGCTGGCCGTTTTGCTGGGCAGTGGTTCAAGGGGACACAATGTGATGGTGCTGGCCGACCGCCTGCTTCAGGTGCTGGACGTTGCCGGATCGGCGCCGGACATGGATTCACTGTGTAACGTATCGGGGGTGGGGGCGGCCAAAGCATCCCTGATTATGGCCGCCCTTGAGTTTTCGCGCCGGCGCATTCGGCCCCGGGGGATCAAAATCGCCCATCCGCCGGATGTCTATCCCCTGATCCGTCATATGGCGGATCGCCGCCAAGAGCATTTTATGTGTATCTCCCTCAATGGAGCCCATGAGGTGATCGCCATCCGTACGGTTTCCATGGGACTTGTCAACCGGGCCCTCGTACACCCAAGGGAAGTGTTTGCCGACCCAATCACGGACCGGGCGGCATCGGTCATCGTCGCCCACAATCATCCCTCCGGCAATTTGATTCCCAGCCGGGACGACCTGGCGGTGACCCGCCAGCTCAAGGCGGCCGGACAAACCCTGGGTATAAGCGTACTGGACCATGTCATATTTAATTCGGAGACTTACTACAGCTTTTTGGAAAAGGGTCATTTCCATTAAGTTATTGCGCCCGGGGGCGGCGGTGCGGGAAAATGGTCACACCGACGCAAATGCCATGGCGACCCGATTGACCAGGGCCCATATAGCGTCGGCGGCCAGGGTTTCTTCGATGGAGCGGTCGAACAGGACCTGCAGGCGCGGCTTGAACTCTTCGTCCCCCAGCCACAGCAGGAAGTAGAGCGGCACACGGGGAAAGGGAAACAATTGGACGGCCGCATCGGCCATGTCTGTGGCCTTGCCGCCTAAACCCGCTCCGGCCTTTTTAAAGCCTTCCAAGTCCCGGGCATAGCGGGTCAGCAGGGCATCGGTGCGCAGTTCATGGGGGCCGGCAAAAAAATGGCCCTCCTTCAAGTCCCTGCTTCCGACAATATCCCTGCCCAATGGATAAACGGCGCTGATATTCTTGAGATACATCACGGTAACCAGCGTCAGCAGCGGGTCGTGCCACGGCATCCATTGGCCCTGTTCCCGGTGCAGCAGTATGCGCCGGTTCAGGTCGATGCGGACTTCTTGGTTAAGGAACCGGAACTGCAGGCCGTCCGGGGGGATCGGTTCGAAAAATGTCCAGTTGCACAAAGCCGTACGGTCTTTTTCAATTACTTCTTTCCAGTAGATCTCGTCGACTGTCAAGTGAGATCCGTCCGGGGCATAGGCGTTGGCTGTATCTTGGCTTCGGCGTGTCTGCATTGAAAGAAAGTCCTTGCTGTATGGGTAGGGCCCGGCGCTGAAATTGTCACAGGGAAATGCGCCGCAGTCCCGCATACAGTGATCGATTTGGTTCATCCGGGCGCAAGCCAGGATGGGGCAGGGGCTACCCAGAATGCGATACTGGGCAGCCAGCTTGTGCTGTGCGGCCTCACTTTTACCCGGTCCGCAGGTGGAACAGGTTCCCTTGAGGTTCAAACGGCATACGTCGCAGTTTATGCCGCAAGCGCCTGTGGCCATAGTTCTCCTTTTGCTATGAAGGGTTCGTTGGTTCTATCGTATCTCCACATGATCTTTCAGGTGCCGTTTGACTTCGCTGATGGGAACTTCCTGCCGGTGGAAGATACCGGCGGCCAGTGCCGCCTCGGCTTCGGTCTGCGTAAAGACATCCATGAAGTGCGCTGCACAGCCGGCGCCGCTGGAGGCGATGACCGGGATGGACACAGCCGATTTCACGGCATTGATCAACTCAAGATCAAACCCCGCATTCGTGCCGTCACGGTCGATGCAGTTGAGCAGGATTTCACCGGCTCCCAGCTTTTCGCATACCTGGGCCAGAGTGATGGCATCCACCGGCCGGCCCTCGCGTCCTCCCCGTATGGTGCATTCATACCAGCAGTAGCCTTCCCCGTTGGGTCCCGGGATCGCAGTGGGAATGACCTGCCGGGCAATTCCCTCCGGCGAATCTACATAGACCCGTCGCGGATCGATGGAGATCACCACTGCCTGGCTGCCATACACGCGCGATATTTCTTCGATGGCGCTTTTTCCCGTTGCACGGCCCGTTTCCAGATATTGCTCCGCCACCAGCACCGCGTCGCTGCCGATGGAGATCTTGTCCGCGCCCGAGCGAAAATAGGCGTCGGCCACTTCCAGCGCGCTATAGTGCCGGCCGGCGCTGTCAGTGTAGTCCCGGATCCCGCCGCCAATGGTCAGGGGCACGAATACGTTTTTTGAAGTCTGTTTGAGCACTTCGATCATCGGCATATCCTTTAGCGGGAAATCCCGGAATCCGGTGATGTTCAAAAAAGTGATTTCATCGGCGCCTTCCCGGTAGTAGCGCCCCGCCAGTTCCACTGGTTTTCCCAGGTTGCGTACTTGCCCTTTATCACGGACATCATATTGATCGCCCTTGGTGACCACCAGATCGCCGCTGTCATTGGTACGCACATCCAGACAGGCAATAATGCGCTTGGCCAACCGGGTTGGCGTCGAGATATTGATAACCGGCGCACTGCCGTCAGCAGTCCGGATGAAGTTTTTCAACAGGGCCAGTCCTGCCTCACCGCTTTTTTCAGGATGATACTGGGTTCCCACCACAGCCCCTTTCTGGACCGCGCTGGCAAATGAATACCCGTAGTCCGTGGTGGTCAGGATCAGATCGGCATTGTCCGGCACGATGTGGTAGGAGTGGACGAAATAGAATTTTTCATCGCCCCTGAGTCCGCTGAAAATCGAAGACGGCTGGCGGATGCGCACCCCGTTCCAGCCGATATGGGGAACCGCCCGGTCAGTTGTGAACCGCTGGACGTTTCCCTTGAAAATGCCCAGACCCCGGGTACCGCCGGATTCTTCGCTGAAGTCGAACAGGGCGTGCATGCCCAGGCAGATGCCGAAAAACGGCCGGCCGGAGTTCAAATAAGCCATGAGCGGTGCAACGTACTGCTTGGCATTGAGAATTTTCATCATGTTGCCAAAAGCCCCGACGCCGGGGAAAACCAGCTTTTCGGCAGCCAGGATCTCTTCCGGGCCGGCGGCCACCCGGACCGTTTCCCCCAGCCGTTCAATAGCATTGGTTACACTGCGCACATTGCCGGCGCCGTAGTCCAGTAAAGTAATCATTCCCTATCCTTAGCGTTTAATAGGATGTATTCATTTTATAGGTCGGCAAAAGGCCGCACCACGAAACCGTGCCCGGTTTTACCTTAGATCGCCATTCAAAACAACCTTTACCCGGACGGGGCTGCGGTTACCGGACACGGGAGTCACAGAGCCCGGAGTCAAATCTGGCGATCCGCCCCATGGCCGCTTATTGAATGAGAAATGCGAGGTGAAACCGAATTGCTTTCTGATTACCCCTTAACACGCAATGCCATTGACATAACACTTGAAACTTAACATCATGATGGTTCATATGAATGATGAACCCGACCCGTAATCGTTGAACGCCACAATATGTTTGTTGATGTGTTCGATATTGTATATTAAGTCAGGAGGTTATTCAATGAAATGCGATGGCTGCAAAGAAAATATTCCCGAAGGAGAGGATAGGGAACTGCACGGGCAGACACTGTGCGAAGATTGTTGCATGGAGGCCCTTTCGCCGGCCAAGGCCTGCGACCCGTGGGCGGTTTACAGCGCCAGAACCTTTTCCGACAATGACAAGTATCCCGTCGCGCTGACCGAGACCCAATCGAAGATATTACAGGTACTCACCGAGACCGGCGGGGCGGAGCCGGGCGAAATAGCCCGGCGGCTCCGGATCGGGCCGGCTGATCTGGAAAGGGATTTTTCAACCCTTCGGCATATGGAAAAGGTGCGGGCGGAATTGCGCCAGGGCAGGAAGTTTTTGCGCCTCTGGTGATAATTTCCGGGTCAACGGACGGCTTTGGCCGCAGCTGCGGCCAAAGCTGCCGGCAGGCATCGTGGCCCGGGCGCCGTCGGCGGAAAATTGGATCGTCTCGTCAATTTTATATTCTGTGGGGATTGAACCGTCGGGCGATGGATCGAGATTACCCAATAGCATGATATGTCAAGGATTGCGCTGGTTTTGCCGCCTGATGGGTTGATGATTCGGGATGGTAAATTGCGGGAACTTGCGTTACTGAAACCGATCGATTCGAAAAGCGTCGATGGGAATGGCGCTTTTTCCATTTTCGATGAGTTCCGCCATGACCCGGCCGACGATAGGGCCCAGCTGAAAGCCATGCGCCGAGAAGCCGATGTTTCCGCCACCCACGGCAACAACGTCTTTTTTTCCTGTGCATGGTAAAGGACCACTGATTCGGTAATGGTTGTTGCAAGCTACCCTGCGGTGGATCACGCAACATCAATACAAGCGCGAATTAAGGCTCGTCGGAACGGAATGTCAGTAATAAAATTAAAATGGACATCCCGTTCCATTTTTTGTATTGACGCAAGCCCACGCAAATGCTACCCAAAATTCATTCAGCGCCTTTCTTCCGATTTCCCTAAACCAGGTATAAAAGATGCCGGCCAGTACATTTTTCGAAAAAATTCGGAAACTTGAACGGATAACGCATAGCGAGGTACGGATTGCCCGGCATATGGAGCACGTTTATCCGCTACTGGGATTGGAGACGGTTTCCACCATCAGTGAAAGCGCCCGGGTCGGCCGGGCCACTGTGGTGCGCTTTATCCAGCGGCTGGCCTCGCCCATACCGGACCCCACCGTGCGGAAGCCGGCATGGACCGCCATCGGCCCCGGCCGCGGTGCCGCCTGTCACCTGTTGTCCGGATAGTCGCCATGGAGATAACACCCCCCATAGGTGCCGCCGGCAGCATGAAGCAAACGGTCTGGATTATGTTTTTTGCCCAGATGATTTCCATGATCGGGTTTTCGAGCATTTTCCCGTTTCTCCCGCTTTATGTGCATGAGCTGGGCACCGTCACCTCGCTGAGCGAAGAGTTGTGCGCCGGGCTGGTCTATTCCGGTCAGGCTTTCACCATGATGATCGCATCGCCGATCTGGGGTGCCCTGGCCGACCGCTGGGGGCGCAAAATCATGGTCGAGCGGGCCATGTTCGGCGGCGCCGTTATCCTGACGCTGATGGCCTTCGTGCGTTCCGCTGAAGAGCTGGTGGCATTGCGCATGCTGCAGGGATTGATCACCGGAACGATCAGCGCGGCCAATGCCCTGGTTGCGGCAGCGGCACCCCGCGCGCAAGTCGGATACGCTATGGGGCTTATGCAGACCGGCATGGGACTCGGACTGGGATTGGGGCCGGTGATCGGCGGCACGGTTGCGGACGCATTCGGTTACAGTGCCGCGTTTTACATCACCGGCGCCATGTTGGCCGTGGCGGGCCTGGTGGTCATGTTCGGTGTGCAGGAACACTTTGTGGCCCCCTTGCCGGCAAGCCGCAAACAACCTGGTTTTTTGGGCCGGTGGCGCAGTATGCTGTCCGCTCCGGGGATTGTATTGATCTACAGCCTTCGATTCATCAATCAAATGGGTCGAATCATTTTCATTCCCATACTGCCGATGGTGGTTCTTTCGCTGATCGACAATCCCGGTCAGGGCAACAGCTTTACTGGGCTTGTGATTGGGGTTTCTTCCGCTGCGGCCGCTATTTTTTCAGTCTATTTCGGGCGCCTGGGAGACAGGGTCGGCCATCGTCACATACTGATTGTTTTTTTTATGGTCTGTTTTCTATTGTTCGCGCTTCAAACGTTCGTTAGCGGGGCATGGCAGCTCTTTGCACTGCAGGTATTTTACGGCGTTGCCTTGGGGGCTATTGTTCCGGCCATCAGCGCTTTGCTGGCCGAGCAGGCCCCTTCGGGCGATGAAGGGGCCGTTTACGGCCTGGACAGCTCGATTACTTCGGGCGCCCGGGTGATCGGACCGATGATCGGTGTAATGATTTCCGTCTGGATCGGCATTCGCGCTGTTTTTGGGGTTGCTGCGCTGCTGTATCTTGCGGCGGGATTGATTGCGCTGCTGGGCCTGTCAAAACTACCCCGAAGTGATGCGGCATCGGCGCAAAAGGCCCATTCGGACTGAGCCGCGGCCGTGAGGCATCCATCGATGGGGATGCCCGGTAGAAGGATCGATCCGGGACGCTGCGGCTGTTCTGGAAAATAAGCATGTTCAATGGCGAGATATTAATTGTAATTTGGTCAAATTCATTCAATAGTGATGTTAAAAAACAGGGGACAGCTTTTGGCTTCGACACGCAGCGGAATCGGTTTATTTTGAAATGGCACGCTTTATGGGATCTGAACAAACGCCTTTGGCGGGTCCCGAAAACTTAAAAACATGCAAAGCGCCGATATTTTAGCTCCATATAATAGCCGCATTACAAAAAACTACGTCAATTATCTTCAAGATGTCTATCCCGATCTTAATATTGACGAAATACTGCGACTGTCCGGGATGACTGCCGAAGAGGTGGCTGACACCGGGCATTGGTTCAGCCAGGCCCAGGTGGATCGATTTCATGAAGTTCTGGTTTCGGTGACGGGGGATGCGCACATCTCACGCTATGCCGGCCGATATATCGCTTCTGCCAAGGCCAGAAGCGATGTGAATCAATATCTGGTCGGCATGGTCACCATCGAAACCGTATATGCTTCAATGGCAAAGCTGGTGCCCATGCTGGCACGCGGCGCCACCACGACCATCGAAAAAGTCGGCCCTGGAAGACTGGAAATTACCTCAACGCCAAAACCCGGCGTTCATGAAAAGCCCTACCAGTGCGAAAACCGCATCGGCACCTTCGAGGCGCTGCCCAAACCCTTTACCAGCGAATTCGCACATATCGAACATCCGGAGTGCATTCACAATGGCGGTAAGTGCTGCAAGTACATTGTCAGCTGGAATACCTCGACATCCTTCAAGCTGAGGTTGGTTCGCAACTATGCGGCCCTGGCGACGATATTGACCGTTCTTGTATTGGCGTACAATTTGACTCCCCACAGCTTCTGGATGTCCGTGTCCATCATATTGGGTTTGAACTTTGCGCTCTCCATGGCTTACATGGCCCAGAAATTAAGGGAGCAGGACAGGCTTATAGACGCTTACCACCAAAATTCCGACAAACAGATCCAATCGGCCAATACCAGTTACAACAATGCGCTTCTGGTGCAGGAGATCGGGAGAGCAACGGCTGCAATCATTGACAGCGATACCATCATGCATGAGTTGGCCGGGTTGATGAGCAATCGGCTGGGTTTTGACCGCGGCCTGATTCTGCTGGCCGACGAAACCGGAGAAAAATTGACCTATCGTGCGGGATACGGGTACTCCTCAGATGATCGGCGGCGTATTGAACGCATGCAATTCAATTTGAACAATCCCGACTCAAAAGGCATTTTTGTAAAAGTCTTCAAGGAACAGGCGTATGCCATTTTAGACAACATCGGCGAAATCAGCGATTCGTTTTCGTCCAAAAGCCAGAGCCTGGTCACCGATTTTGATGTCCGGTCGATTCTATGTGTGCCCATCGTTTACGGCAACACATCACTGGGGATTATCGCCGTTGACAATAATCGTACAAAGGCCCCCTTGAAAAAAAGCGACATCAATTTGCTTCAGGGGATCGCCTCGCACATCGCCATCAGTATTAATAATGCAAGATCGTTCAAAGAACTCAAGGAGAGCGAAAACAAGTATCGGCAGACCCTTGAAAACATCTCTGAGGGCTATTTTGAAATTGATTCCGGCTACAGCCTGGTGTTTGTCAATAAAACATTTTGCGAGTTTATGGGGTACGACCAAAAAATTCTCATCGGCAGCCGGTTTGATCACCATTTTACAGATGCTGACGTGCCCAAGGTTCAACGGCTGCTGATCGCCATCAGCCAGCATGAACAGCCGATTCATTTTGCCAGTTTCAAAATAACCAAAAGCGATGGCCAGCCCATGGCGGTGGACATTTCGGCCTCTTTGATCCTGGACACGCACGGCCAGTCCATCGGCTATCGCGGATTGATCCGCGATGCGACAGAACGCCTGCGATTGGAAGAAGAAAAAAAGCGACTTGAAAACCGGCTCCTGCAGGCCCAGAAGATGGAGGCCATCGGGGCGCTGGCAGGGGGCATCGCACATAATTTCAACAACTGGCTGGCCGGTATCCTGGGCAACGCTACGTTGATCAAAATGGAGGCGCAGCGCAACGAAAAAGTGCAGCAGCGGGCTGAAATTATCGAAGGTATTATCGAAAATGCGTCCTTGATGACGCAGCAACTGCTGGGTTATGCCCGGGGGGGCAAATACAATGTCGACCTGATTGATGTAAATGAAGTGGTGCAGCGGACGGTCGATACCTTCAAGACCACGCGAAAAGACATCGCAATAGAACTGCATCTGGAACCCGACCTTCCGGTGATCGAAGCCAACAGGAGCCAGATCGAGCAGATTCTCTGGAACCTTTACGTCAACGGGGCCGATGCCATGCCCGTCGGCGGCAAAATCGTCATTCAATCCAGCGCCGTCGTATTGAGCGAAAGCAGTGCCTTTGATTTCACTGTCGTCCCCGGACACTATGTGTGCATGTCCTTTTCTGACACCGGGGACGGAATTGCGCAAGAACATCTGCACGATATTTTCGAACCTTTTTTCAGCACCAAAAACGGGAAGGGCACGGGGCTGGGCCTGGCATCTGTTTATGGGATTGTCAAAGCCCATCATGGCTATATCGATGTGAAATCTGAATTGGGGCGGGGGAGCACCTTCGCCATCTACCTGCCTTCTCTGGAGGCACGCATCGTCGCCAGCCAAAAGAGTGAAGCCCGTCTGATCAACGGCAATGCGACCATCCTCATTATCGACGATGAAGAGGACATTCTGGACACCACCAGTCGATTGCTGAACAAGCTGGGCTATTCTGTAATGACCGCTTCAACAGGCCAGATGGCGTTGGAAATCTTCAAAGCGCACCATCAGACGGTCGATCTGGTGATTCTTGACATGATCATGCCCGAAATCAGCGGCAGCGACCTCTATCCGCAGCTCCGGCAGATCGATCCGAAGATCAAAGTTCTTTTGTCCAGCGGCTACAATCGAAACGAGCAAATCCAGAAAATGCTGAATCTCGGCTGCAACGGTTTTATCCACAAGCCGTTTTCATTGTCGCAACTGACGGCTGAAATCAACAGTATCATCAAAGCCGAGCCTTGAACAAAAGACTTGTCGGATTTTATTCAGCACGACTCATTCTGGGAACCGTTCATTAGGGCGGCCGCTGTGCCGGACGCCAATCAACCCTTTGCCAAAGCGGGTCGCGTCCGTTTTGCAGCATTGAAAGATGGTTTAGGGTTTAAGACATGATGATGGAAGCATTCACTGAAACAGAGAAATGACGGAGGGGCATATGTGCGGCAGATTCGTCGCCTTCAGGCGTGTTGAAGAATGGGCCGAATATTTCCCCATTGATATCTGCACCGCAGATGTCGCGGCCAGCTACAATATCGCCCCTACCCAGGCCATAGTTGCCATCGTGCGGCGCGGGGGACAAAACCAATTGGAAAAACTGCATTGGGGACTCGTTCCCTTCTGGGCAAAAGACACGACCACGGGCAGTCGGATGATCAACGCACGGTCTGAAACCGTAGCCGACAAACCCAGTTACCGCACGGCCTTCCGAAAGCGCAGATGCCTGATTCTTGCCGATGGTTTCTATGAATGGACGGGGGAAAAAGGATCCAAACAGCCCATGTTTCTGACATTACCCGATGGCCGCCCGTTTGCAATTGCGGGACTTTGGGAATCCTGGGACGATATGGGAAAAGCACCCGCCCCCTATAAATCCTGCACCATCCTGACCCGCGAGGCCAGTGATTCCGTGCGGCCGCTGCACAATCGGATGCCGGTCATTTTGAAGCCGGCGGCATTTGCCGCCTGGCTCGATCCGGACAACCAGGACGTCGCTTGCCTTCAACGCATTTTCCGAAACCAGGTGTATACCGAACTCAAGAGCGTTCCCGTCTCAAAACGGGTGAACGCCATTCGGAACAACGATCCGCAGAACATTCGGCCATGGACCGCATCAAGCAGCGGCCGGCATTGACCCTTTCCTTTGAACTTGGATGAATTTGGTTGAAAAATACCGCCCTAACCGTATTGTCCTTCATTGGCCGTTTCGCCTCAACCGCCCTTCCGGCAGGAGTCGTGATCGGTTTGACGATGCCTTTTCTGGCCGAATGGATGCAGCCGCTGATGGTCCCCGCTTTGATCATACCGCTGACCGTGTCGCTGGTGCGGATTCCCCTGGATCAGCTGCTGGATTCCGTAAAGCGCTGGAAGGTGGTGGCCGTGACGGCTGTTTGGGTCCTGCTGGCATCCCCGTTGACGATCTGGCTGGCCCTGCACTTGGCCAACCTGCCGGAACCCATTGCCATGGCGGCTTTGATCACTGCCGCCGCACCCCCCATCACGGCCTGCGCTGCCATTGCCGTTTTCCTGCGACTGGATGGAGCCATTGTTGTGGTTACTACGGTGGTCACCATGCTTTTAGTGCCGCTGACCTTTCCGCCGGTGGTGCTTTACCTGGCTGGATTGGCGGTCGATGTTCAAATGTGGCAGCTGAGCCTGCGCCTGGCCGGGTTTATTTTCACTGCCTTTGTGCTGGCGTTGATCATGAAAAAGATAATGGGGCAGGCTCGCATTGATCGTCAGGCCGCTCTTTTGGACGGCATCGCGGTTATTTTTATCAGTGTATTCGTCATCGGCCTGATGCACGGCGTGACCGATCTTGCCATTCGCCAACCCTGGTTTGTCTTCCAGACGTTTGCCGCGGCAACATTCCTGGTGCTTGGATTGTACCTGGCGGCTACGCTCTTATTCTGGCGCCTGGGCCCGCACACGGCCATGGCCGTCGGGCTGGTCAGCGGGAACTGCAATATGGGATTGATGTATCTGGTCCTGGCAGACCAGGCGGCGCTGGATCTTCTGGTCTTCTTTGCCATCGGCCAGATTCCCATGTTCTTCCTGCCGGCGCTGCTGGCGCCGCTGGTTGCGCGCCTGAATAGCGCCCGGGCACCGTTGCAGGCCAATTAGGCCGTGCCTCAGCCCCGGGGTGAAACCGGGCCGGAGAGCCGTATTCGGGCGAGCCGCGAAATACAACCTGCGCGCAACCATTTTCCGTGTTTTGCAACTGCATTGAAAACGGCGTTCCGAATATTCAGTTGAGTTAATCGCCATTTTCGCCTAAAACAGAACAGAACCGTGGCAAGGTAACTATGAAAAAGACCTTCTCTTATCTTCTGGCCCTTACCATCCTGGCACTGCCGGTTTCCAGCTGGGCCTGGCACGACGAGACCCATATCGCCATAGCCAAAGCCGCCGGATACCACAAATGGTACAACGCAGCCGGCGCCGACATGGCCAAGGTCAAAGCCGGCAATGTCGAAGGCAAAAACCATTACGTGAACAACCCACCGGGCGCGGTCGTATCCCCCGAGACGGTTCTGGCGCAGGCGGCGCTTTACAACCAGCCGGATGATCCCAAGGGGCACCTGTATGGTGCCATCATCGCGTCGTTGAGGGACTACAGGACGAGCACCGAGAAGCGGAAATACGCCGACTATCATCTGGCGTTTTGCGCACACTATATCGGCGATTTAAGTATGCCTTTGCACAATACGCGCTACAACGCCTACAACCGGCGGAACCACACCCGAACGGACGCGACCATCAACGATGAAATTCTGGACAACCTGGATCGAATCAAAATTTATCCCATTGAAATCCGGTCGGAGCAGGACCTGGCAAGGCAGATTGCCAGGATTGCCAACCAGGCACTGAATCTTGGGTACCAACTGGAGAAAGAAGGCCGCTTGCTGACCAAGGCCGAGGCTTACCAGCAAATCAGCCACAGTGTGTCACTGCTCAAGGGGGTGCTGGGGTGGTTGGGAAGGTAGCCTGGCATTGCCAAAAATCGCCATCGTGTTTCTCGAAGTAGGGAGAAATACCGATATAGCGCGACCACCAGTTCAGCATGACGTCGAAGATGAAAACACCGGAGGTATCTGGCAAATGGCTTTTATGCACGTTGCCTTGTGTTGGATAAAACAGATGAGTCAAGTGAATATCAGAATGTGGTGAAGGTTATGATTGCCAGAAAGAAAAAAGAAATCGCCGAGTCCGCCGGACCCTACCGCATCCAATCCATTGAGCGTGCAATTGAAATCTCAAATTGCTTCTCATTCCAGCATGAAGCCAACCCGGCTCTCTTTATGCTCTTTGCGCCGCACAGTATAAGGTCCAAAATATTGGAATCTGCGGAAAGCCAAAAAAATTACCCTTGCCGTCCAGCCAAAAATCCATTTCCAAATATACATCAATACCATGTCATTGACATTTTCAATCTATATGGATAGAAATGTATTGTATTGTGGCTTTTATCTTTAGCAAAAGATCGATAGACTTTTCATGTCTCCCATTTACCGTGACAAAGGTTTTACTTGACAGCCCGAGTAATGTTGCCCGTGCCGGCGACCTGATAGACCTTTGTTAACGGGACCCGCGTTTCACTCAGATCCCGCATAGAATCAGATTTGGTGTATTCGGACTATATCCGTCTACGGGCATGATATGTGGTGTTGCCATGGTGACATCATCTACTCCATTGGCAGAATTTGCCTTAAGTGAACTCCCGTTGCCCAATGGATCTGAGATTCCCCAGACATCACTCACAAAGGGACAAACCAAGTTTCCGTATACGGCAGGGCTTCGATGCGGAATAGCATGGGAAAGGAGTGGTATAATGAAAAATTCAGAGATGGACACGTGGCAGGGCGCCGCCCGGGGTATGGATTTCCTGGAACAAGCGATGAAACAGCACTTTCCAGGCAACACCGTCAAGGCGCTGATGGGGTGGGGCGGCATCATGATCCGGGATCACGCGGTCGATCCGGTGGATCTGCTCGACGCCTATTTGAGGCGCGTCGCGGCCGAATCGTGCGGCCAATGCGCGCCCTGTCGTCTGGGAACGGCACAACTCGTTGATATCATGGATGCAATCTGCGCCGGTCGCGCCCAGGCACAGGAGCTTGAACGTATCCGCTTTCTATCGGTAATGATCAGTCGCACAGCCCGCTGCGATATCGGCCGAACCATGGCAAAACCCGTCCTTGATCTGCTTGACCACTGCGAAGCATCGTTCCAGGCGGTGATCCAAGGCAAACGGCCGGTGCGCCGCGGCAACTACAGTTTCCTGGTCACGGCACCCTGCATCAGCGCCTGCCCTTCCAATGTGGACATTCCATCGTATCTGGAAAATGTCCGCCTGGGCCGTTGGCCCCAAGCCCTGGCCACGGTTAGACGGGACTGCCCCATGCCGGGCACCATCGGCCGGGTATGTGTCCGTCCCTGCGAACTTCAATGCCGGCGCGGTGATCTGGACGCACCCCTTGCCATTCGCGGCGTCAAACGGTTTCTGGCGGATCAGGAGATGGTTGCCGGAATACGGGCGGATTTAACACCGGCACCCCGCCAGCCGCAGAAAGTAGCCATTGTCGGTGCAGGCCCAGCCGGCCTTTCGTGTGCCTACTACCTTGGATTGCAGGGGTTTCGCTGTACCCTCTTCGAATCACGGGAAGGCCCCGGAGGCATGGCAGCCTATGGCATTCCCTCCTACCGTCTTCCCCGTGACGTACTGGCCCATGAGGTTGCCGTGGTCGAGCAGCTGGGGGCTGAAATCCGGTATGGTGTCAAGGTTGGAGAGGACCTGCGCCTGGATGAAGTTGCCGCCAAGGGCTACCAGGCCGTCTTCCTGGCGGTCGGGGCCCCCGAATCGTCCAAAATGCGCTGTGAAGGCGAAGATGCCGGCTACCGGTGCTTTATGACCGGCGTCAATTTCCTGGCCGAGGCAGCCAGGGGCCACGTGCCCCTGCAGGGCAAACGCCTTGTAGTGATCGGTGGCGGCAATGTGGCCATGGATTGCGTGCGCACTGCCCGACGGTTGGGTTTTGACGACGTCAACCTGCTCTATCGGCGCACTGAAGCTGAAATGCCGGCGGACCCCCAAGAGATCGAAGAAGCCAAGGAAGAAGGCGTTCGCTTTCACCACCTGGTGGCACCCGTTGAAATCATGGCCGAAGGAGACGACATCACCGGACTGAAATGCCGGCGCATGGAACTGGGGGAACCGGACACCAGCGGCAGGCGGCGCCCGGTTCCCATCGAGGGGTCCGAGTTTATCATTGTCTGCGATACGATCATACCGGCGGTTGGACAGCTCTGCGTGGTGGACTGCGTTCTACCGGAAGAAGATGCCCTGACGCCCTGGAAGACGCTGGTGGTGGACAGGACCACCTTTCAATCCGACCGCAAGCATATTTTTGGTGGCGGAGATTGTGTCACAGGGCCGGACACCCTGATTTCCGCTCTGGCCGCCGGTAAAAACGCGGCCCGCTTTATAGAGCAGTATCTTCAGCGCGGTCGATGCATGCCGCGGACTTCCGATGTGCTGCAGGCCATAGTGACATCCGGCGCATTGTTCGAGGCGGATGAAACCTTTGCCTATCCCGGTGTTTCTTGCCGGGTGGAGCCCGATATCCTCGATCCCCACACGCGGGTTCAGAATTTTACCGAAATCGAAAAGGGATTTTCCGCTGCCCAGGCTCGGACAGAAGCGTCCCGCTGCCTGCGATGCTACCGGATTCTTCTGTCGGCCGAATAGATGAAGGAACTTAGATCATGCAAACGTCAGCTTTTGCACCAGCGAAAGCCGCCCGATAAGGAAAAGGAGTTCACAAATGCCAAGTCTGTATTTGAATAATACGGAAGTTTGCTTTCAGCAAGGACAGACCATTTTAGAAGTGGCCAGGGAGAATCAGGTGGTGATCCCCACCCTGTGCCATCTGCCCGAAGTCCAAGCCACCGGGCAATGCCGCATCTGCGTGGTGGAGGTGGCGGGTAGCGACCAGTTGCTGCCTGCCTGCGCCACACCGGCCGGTCCGGGTATGCGAATTTTCACTGACTGTCAGCCGGTTAAAGAGGCCCGCAAGGCCATACTGCAGATGTTGATCGCTTCCGGTGCCCATAATTGCCTGGTGATGGACCTGCCGCCTGAAACCTGGAGCGACAGTCAATTGAGAGTCATGCAGCAACCCTGGCACGACAAGATCTGTCCATCCCACGGCGACTGCCGGCTTCAGGACCTGGCCATTGAATACGGCGTCAGCGTCAAAGGCATGCAATTGGCTGTGGAAGGTCATCCCCTGGACGACGCCACCCCCATGATCGTGCGCGACTACAGCCGCTGTATCGGCTGCGGCCGGTGCATCCAGGCCTGCAATGAAGTTCAGGTCAATGCCGCCATTCCGGCTCCCTACGGCCGCAGGGAAGATCTTCCCCAGGGCTGGTATCCCCGGGTGGACTACGACCAGTGCACCCACTGCGGCCAGTGCCTGCAAGCCTGCCCGGTGGGAGCGCTTTTCGAGAAAAAGGCCTACGGCCAGATCACCGGGAATGAGTCCGAAAAAGTACGCACCACCTGTCCATACTGCGGCGTCGGTTGCCAGCAGTTGCTGCATGTCAAGCAGGGCCGCATCGTCAAGGTGACCGGGGTGGAGGCGGCCGAACCCAACCATGGCCGTCTGTGCGTCAAGGGCCGGTTCGGTTACGACTTCATCCACTCTCCCGAACGGCTTACCCGCCCGCTGATTCGTGACGGCAATACGTTTCGCGAGGCTTCCTGGGATGAGGCCCTGGATCTGGTGGCCGACAGATTCAAACAGATCAGGGACATGTACGGCCCCAACGCACTGGCCGGCATCAGTTGCGCCCGCAGCATCAATGAAGACTCCTACAATATGCAAAAGCTCTTTCGGGCTGTGATCGGCACCAACAACATCGACCACTGCGCCCGCACCTGCCATGCCCCCACCGTGGCCGGCCTGGCGCGCGCCTTCGGCTCGGGCGCCATGACCAACTCGTTTTCCGAATTTGCCCGGGCCAAACAATTCTTCGTTATCGGGTCCAATATGACCGAAGCCCACCCGGTGGCCGCCACCTGGGTGAAACAGGCCGTGCACAACGGAGCCCACCTGATTGTTGCGGATCCACGCCGAAACGGCATTGCCGAACATGCCAACATCTTTCTGCAGTTCAAGGTCGGAACGGATGTGGCATTGATCAACGCCCTGATGCATGTCCTGATCAGCGAAGATCTCTACGACCGCGACTATGTGCAGGCCAACACCACCGGCTTCGCGGGGATGCAGGAAATGGTGATGGAATATCCGCCCGAGCGGTCTGCCGAAATCTGCGGTGTGTCGGCCGACGCCATCCGGGACACCGCCCGACAGCTGGCCTCGGTAAAACCGGCCATGCTGATATACACCCTGGGCATCACCGAACACACCTGTGGTGTCAACAACGTGCTCAGCTGCGCCAACCTGCAAATGCTTCTTGGCAACGTGGGATTTGAATGCGGCGGAGTCAACCCCCTGCGCGGTCAGAACAACGTTCAGGGCGCCTGCGATATGGGCGCTCTGCCCGGCGATCTTCCCGGTTATCACAAAGTCGTCGATCCCGAGGCTCGGGCCAAGTTCGGTCAGGCCTGGGATGCGGTGCTGCCTGAATCCCCCGGTCTGATGATTCCGGATATGATCGACGGACTGGCCGATGGCACCATCAAGGCATTGTATGTCTTCGGTGAAAACCTCGCCAACACCGAACCGGATATTCACCATGTGGAAAAGTGCCTGGCCTCGGCCGAATTTCTGGTGTGCAACGATATCTTCCCCACGGAGACCACCCGTTTCGCCCATGTGGTCTTGCCGGCGGCGGCCTGGAGCGAGGACGACGGCACCTTTACCAACAGCGAGCGCCGGGTCAGCAGAGTGCGCAAGGTGGCCGAGCCGCCGGGAGAGGCCAAACCCGACTGGTGGATCTTCAGGGAGATCGCCAGGCGCATGGGCCACCAATGGTCATCGGCCAGCAGTCGGGAGATCTGGGACAACGAGGTGTCAAAGATGGCGCCGCTGTTCGCCGGCATAAAATACCACCGCATCGAAAACGACGGGCTGCAATGGCCGGTTCCCGACGAGGATCATCCCGGAACTGCCGTCATGCACCAAAACGGCCTTTTTACAAGCGGCAAAGGCAACTTTACTGCTATTGAGTGGACCCCGCCGGCCGAACAGCCCGATGAGAAGTATCCGTTTGTTTTGAGCACCGGTCGTCGGCTCTATCACTACCATACCCGCACCCAGACCGGACGCTGCCAGGGGCTCAATGAACTGCTCGGGGAGGAAACCGCCGACATCTCCGCCCGGGATGCCGAGGACCTCGGAATTGTTCAGGGAGAAAAAATACGTGTGGTATCCCGGCGGGGCTCCGTAGTCGTGCCAGCTAAAATCACTCCCCAGGTTCCTCCCGGACTGGTATGGATGTCGTTCCATTTCAGACAAGGGTGCGCCAACTGGTTGACCAATCCCGCTTTTGACCCGGTTTCCAAGACTGCCGAATTCAAGGCCTGCGCCGTCCGGCTTGAACGCATTTAACAATAGGCCATCGAATGAGGTATGAAAGGAAGAAAGATGAGCGCAACAAAAATGCTGTCCTATCTGATTGTCGCGTGGGCCTTGATGGCAGTTTCCATTGCTTTTGCAGGTCCGCCGGTGCAGTCCGATCCAGCTCCGGAAACAGCCCCCAAAGCGGTGTTTCCCGAAACCCGGTACAACTTTGCCGCACTTTATGAAGGTGAGAAGATAAAGCACCATTTTGTCGTTCATAACCAGGGGAGAGCGCCCCTGGTGATCACAAGGGTACGTCCTGACTGTGGGTGTTCGGTGGCCTCGAACCCGGGCCGGATTCCTGCCGGCGGGCATGCTGCCATCATAGTTGCGGTCAACACTGCAAATAGGGGCGGCGGCATGCTTCGCAAAGGGTTTACCGTTTTCACAAACGACCACACTAACAGCAGAGTCCGACTGGAAGTTGTCGGAGAAGTCAGGGCCTATCTGACCATAGCACCCAAATCTGTACGACTCGTGGGAACGGTCAATCAGCCACTGCGGCAAAACATCCGGATCACACCTTCCGAAGGCCATCCGTTTACGATCACGGAGGTCAAGACACGACAAGGTGGAAATCTGCGCTATGAGCTGAAACCTCTGGGGCGGGATACAAAGGCAGGATACGAGTTGGTTGTGGAAAGCAGCAGCGAAAAACCCTGTAATTACCGCGACCTTATAAGCATCAGGACCGACAATAGAGCAAAACCGATGATTACAATCCCGGTTTTCATCAGTGTTAAGGAGATCTCCAAAAAGCAATTCTGATATGGCAAAAAGACGGTCAATAAAAAAACCTGTCCTTATCAAGAAATATCGGGCCGTTTTTCGGCGAGCACTTGGACAGCGGCAGGGTCATCAATAACGACGGTTGATCACTCTGATATGCGCGGGTTGGCTGCCGCCTGGTTTGGTATCGTCACGGAGATGCCTGGGTCTAACAACAGGAGTTACGGCCACAGGGCCTATTCCGAAAAATTGCACGAGGATTACCAAACCGTGGCCGCGGCCCTGAACAAGTGCTCGCCGCTATCTTTGCCTTTTCCTCCTTCAGCAAAGCCGGAGCCCTTATCCTGTATTTGAGATAAGCTTGTTTCGCAGCAACCGTGTGTTTGTCTTCTCCAGTCTCGCGGCCCTGATAAGTTACAGCGTCACCTGTGCCGTGGCTTTCGTACTTAGTCTTTTTTTGCAGTATATCAAGGGATTGTCTCCTGAAATGGCGGGTATGGTTTTAATGGTCCAACCCGTTATACAGGCCGGCGTATCTTCCTTCGCCGGTCGCTGGCCGGACCGCATCGAGGCACGCCGGCTGGCTACCGTCGGCATGGCGCTCATTATGCTGGGGTTGGTTGGCCTGTCCCTTTTGGGGGCATAAACCGGCCCGGGCTTCATAATTATCAATCTGTCGGTATTGGGGGCTGGTTTTGCCCTGTTTATCGCGCCCAATACTCCGGCAACCATGGGGTCGGTACCGCGGCGGTGCTGAAGCCGCTATGCTATCGATAGTGAATCGTTCAGCAGATATATCGCGTATGGTTAATCACCCTTTAAAAAAGTCAGGGTAGTGCCTCTTGGCACATTCAGGGCAAATACCGTGACTGATATCGGCTTTGAAATGTTTAAGGATGTAAACATCCATCTTCTCCCAGCGTCCATCAGGCTCGCAAATTTTATTACATAAAGAGCAGGTAGTCAGAAAGCCCTTTAATGTCTTGATCTCATCTAAAGCTTTCTGCTGTTCCATAATCAACTTTTCACGATCTGCTTCGATCCGGATTCGATCGGTTATATCGTGGATGATCGAGTACAGGATCTGTCTGCCGCAGTACAGGACTGGACCAGAGAACACTTCGACGTCACGAGTGCCTCCGCTGGCCACGCGGTGTTGAAAATAAAAATGTTGTCGGCGTTCTTTTACCGCTTTTTCCATCTCTTGGAAAACCTTCTCCTTCGAGAGCGTGTTGATGTCCGATATTTTTTTACTGTTCAGTTCTCCATAGCTCCAGCCATAGTATGAGACAGCGGCCTTGTTGGCATCTACTATATCAGCATTCTCGGGATTGATCAGAAGCATCACGGTGTGATTGTTGTTAAAAAGGCATTCAAATCGATCCTCCTTAACAATGGACGATTTCAGCGATTGATCGACCTTGGGTTCAGCATCATTGCGGCTGGAGCACCCCTGTTGTCGGTCTTGTATCCACTGACCCGCAAAGTTCAATTCGTGCCTGATGAACGAAACAAACTGTTCCTCGGATTCGGTAGTAATCTTGCAAATCTCGCAGCCAACGAAGATTCGGTTGCTTTCAACATCAAAGTCTTGCCATTTTGCATCAAATTCAATCGGCTTTGAAAATATCCGGTTTCTCGATCCAACAATGGCTTTTAGAGTCAGCTTGTGATCATGGGTGAAATCGATATTCATTCCAGGCGGGACAGAAAATTTGAAGCCCTTTTGGCTGAACTCTGCTGCAGATACTGTAACGGCCTTATTTTTGAAAATTGAGCCGCTTATAACGCAATAGACGCCGTCATGGTCTTGTAATGCGATGCGTCGGTAACACCTCTTTTCGTACAACTCAAACTTTGTCATAAAGCACGGATCGCCTGCGATGGTGGAGCGTTATCCTGAAATGCCCGGTCCAATAGAGCAAAGGTGGAATTATGGGCGCCGACATGTAAGTGGTGCACAGATCTTTCATTTTGTCAATTTTAAAATTATTCAGGCATGTCAGAAGTAAAATTTGAATTGGCGTTGCCTGAAACACTTACTATTTTAATCCTATGGGCTTTGCGTACGCCTTGATCATTCTGGTAAACAACCTGCGCTTTGCATGGAATTCGCAACTCTCGCAAAGCGACCTGCTGCCCGTGTGCGTCAGTAATAAGGGTGCCGTGTTTTACAAGATAACGGTCGCCAATATTGGTAATCACCCATTGATGCTTCTTTTTAGAGATGGTCACTTCTGCAACTGGCATCTTTGCTTGCGCCTGGTGCCCGTATTCTGGTTGATCTAACTGTCCGCCGGGCTCTTTTGCCAAAGCCGGCATGTTTGCGGCAATTGCAACGCCTCCCGCCAATAAGATTGTTAGGCTAATTTTTATTATGCCTGAAATTTTCATTGGTTACCTTTCCCTTTCAAAATCGTGTCAATGCATATCTGGAAAATGCTTATTCGTTGTCCCACCATTCCGTGATAATACTTCTAAAGTACAATGCGGGGTTGGTTATACCGCCGCCCTCGCCTCGATTGCTCATCTGCAATTTTGAGGTGGCGCCGCCCTCCAAGCCCACATGAAACACAATTTTTGGGGCGGGGGTTCCTTTGAGCAATTTATCATCCCGGATTTCCACGATTTCCTGGGTACTTGATGTTGTGCCGTCGTTGATGGTGATGGTTCTGATATGACTCGGATCTATATCGAAAATCTGACTGGTATAGCCAGTCCCGGTTTCATAGTAAACGCCCAATAGCGCAGTGTCGCCGCCCATACCGCAAATATCCGCACTGGGTGTATAGGTGGGCGTTAAAACAATTCCACCCAGGATTGCGGAACGGGTAATAATCCGTTCTGAGGGCTGGGGGTCATTGGTGTTAAGCGACAGGTACCAACCATCTTCATTATAGCGAACTTCGTTGAGAAACTGAGCAAACCCCTGATCCCCGCCGGAAGGCAAGCCGCTGACGTAACCACCCGTAGTAACGACAACGTTGTCCGATTGAAAAAGTGCGTCTCGGCTAAGGGTCAATGTTGAATTGAAATTGTGGTAAATCCCCAATCCCCATTCTGGTCATCATATTTTTCTTTATTGTAGAAAGGATCCCTAATTCCGTAAAGGTAGTTCTGATCGGCGGTTATCTTGTCATTATCTTCAATATACCGTCCGGTGCCAAAGTAAAGTAATACATTATCCAGTGGATCCGTGGTAGCGGCAAGTTTTACCGAAACCGGCCGGTCGGACTCAAAAAAGGTAGAGAGCCCCCAACTGGCCGGATCACTGTTGTATATGATTTCATCATCACTTACCCCGTCCCAGGGGCAATGACCCGTTGAGCATGGAATGGTAATTTTAAGGATATCGGATTCCCACCCAGCACTATAGTAGTTGTTGGCCATATAAATGACGTCTGCATTGGCGCTCTGAAAAATGTCCATGGTCATTGCATCTGCAAAGTAAGCATTACCGTTCTTCTTAATCTCTCCCCAGCGCCAGTCATCGGTACCCACGGGCGCACCTGTTTTCATGTCGACCACATAAATGTATCCGCCATGGGCACTGGTGCCATCATACGCATTGGGGCCTGATCCGAAGACCAGGTACCACTGGTCATTGACCAACACCGGAGCCGGCACACTGTAACTCATTCCCATATTTTCATAGGTACGCTCCCACATCAGGCGCGGCTCGCGGGGGTTGGTGATTTCCAACATCACATAGGTGGGAGACATGAAATCGGCATTTCCATCCCCGTCGACATCACCATTGAGGTCAATCCGCTTGGCGCCCATTCCCATACCGACCACCAGAAAGGTACCGTAATTTTTGCCGCTGGTGCTGTTGTAATAAGTGTTGTTGTCTAAAATTTCTGCGTCGAACACTCTCGGTTCGCCGTCCACAAAGTAGGTGTGGGTATAATCGGAGAGCCCGTACCACTTCAAGTGCGGCAGCAAGCTCTGGGGGACATAAGCCCATAATTCCTCGCCGATAAGCTCTTCGGCACTGGCCCCTGGCGGCCTTACATAAGAGGGGTTGCCGTCGGCGTCCTCCTGATACTGCCAGCTGGTGAATGCGTGTAGCATGCCGTCGTTGGCGCCAACATAGATCATGGTTTCCCGATCCCGGTAAAGCTCCAGAAACTTGGCGTAATTGTTATCATTATAAAGCTGGTGAAATCGCTCCGCCGGTTGGGAGACGACAATGGGTGTGGAGTGAACAATATCTCCCAATCTCCAGGTGACGCCGGCGAGGGTGCGGTTGCGGGTGCTTGGCACCCCCGCCAACTCGGCTGAATCTTTGCCGCCGATGTAGTTGATCAAATTCTCCACACGCTGGGATGCCGTGCTGCCGTAGTCGTTCCATTTGCCTGTAGCGCCGATATCGTCAACTGCCAAATAGGGTGCAAGCTCTTTAGCCATGCCGGAATCAAAGATGATTACATCGCCGCTGCTATCGATGGCGAAGTCGGTGTTATTGGTGTTTCTGGCGCCGATATAGGTGAAAAGTTTGCGCGGCTTGTTCATCAAATCGCGGTCCGCCAGCCGTTTTCCGGCCTCAAATAGCGGCGTTACATTTTCAAGGGAGATATCCTCGAAATCCACCGTACAGTCCGAAATCATGCACGTATAATCGCTTCCGTTATCCGGGTTGTACAGATAGTGAGAAGTATAGCGCCTGGCACGGGTATCACTTTCACCGGTCACGAACTCTACAATGCGATCCACACCGGCTCCAGCGGTATTGGAACTCGATGTGTTTTTCAGATCAAGCATCAAATTGCCGTTGGTGTCTTCCCGCAGGTTGCCCCAGGGATCGACCCACAAGGTTTCGAGATAGCCCAACCAGCGGCTCTCTTCCAATCCCTGGGTCACCATGGGACGAAAATAGGCCTGTACCGAATTGCCTGCACCTTCGGTATTGGTGGCAAGTACCGAGGCCGCCGTACCGGAGGAGGTGCGCCGCAGGATATCTGTAATGGCTTTAAGTAGCTGGGTTTCCAGGGCATAGCCGTCACTGGCCTCGAAATAGGTGTCGGGGTCCCCGTCGCCGTCCTCATCCCACTCCATGCGTTCTTCTGCCGGGCTGGTGTAATCGCCGTCCGGGATGCCGTTGCCGTTGCGGTCATCAAATCCGCCATTGCGGGCCGCATCGCGCAACAGACTTCGTGCAACCGGATCGTCGTCAAAGGCGTAAATGGTGTACAAAAGAATGTTCTGGTCTCCATCCAGATCCGCTCGCAGGTCATTGGTCCGGGCATAGAGTGCCAGGTCGTCCAGGTAATTGGTGCCACAGTCATAGCAAGTGGTGAAATCCTTTCCGTCACCATCGAAATCCCTGATATCTGCCCCGTGAAAAGTGCCGGGGATTTTGGCATCCATGGTGGAAGCGCCGTCGGTGAGCAGAATAACGAAACTTTTGGCGCATTCGACCAACGCTGCTGCAGCCTTGTCATAATAGGGGTCCTGGACTTCATTACTGTTCGGGACCGTGTCTTTGACATAGTCATAGCCCGATGCAGCGTCTTCCTGGGCAAAGTAAAGCATGGAAACATAGAATGTTTCGGCCAGGGGCGTCCACGTGTCGCAGGGCTGGCTTTGCAGGTCAGGCAAAAAGTTGGTGCCGAAATCGTTGTCGATGGTGTTCTGCACAAAACCGCCGCTTTGAGCGGTGCCGGTACCGTAATTGAACCACATATTACCCCAGCGGGCTTTGTCGCCTACCCGCTGCAGGACACCGGACAGGTTTCCTTCGAAAAAATCGTCCGGGTCGGTGGCAAGGTCTTTCTGGATATCTATCGTATAATTGACCCCGCCGACTGTCACATAGCCCTTATTGACCACATAGTCGTAGCTTCCATGGTAGGGCGACACTGCCGAAGCAGGACCGCTGTCAAAAGTTTTTTTCTGGTAGTAATCGACGCTTTCACCTTGGTTCTGAGAGTTCCCGCCACCGGTTCGCGATGTGGCCTTGCCACCCATGAGCACTTTTCTCAGAGCGTCTATGCGCCGCATGCAGAGCCAGTTGAGCCAGTTGCCGTCCCACAAGCCGTTGGCCGGGATGGCCGGAGCGATTTGACTGTTTGTGAGGGTCGTTTGAGCGCCGCTGCCGATGTCAGTAACGATCCAGCTGCCGGTGCCGTAATTGTAGCTTGCCTTTTCATATTTCGGATAAAAGACATTGCTGCTGTAGTTGTAAAAGTATTTCGGGTTGAAATAGCCATAATAAAGATTGTCTTGTGGGGGGCGGAAACTGACCCGCAGCACTGGGCGTACGGTTTCACCGGCCTCGCTGGCTTCGGCCTGGCGGTGACCGGTACCGGAAAAACGAAACAGCATGGCATTACCCCTTTGCCATTCGTTACGGTCAACAATCTCCTGCAGGATAGCCGATAAATCATCGGTCTTGTATTTATAGCCGGCACTCCAAGTACCCGGGCTCCAGCTGACGGTAGCCGAGGTGGTCGTCCTATTGGAAATGTCGAAGTTGGCGCTGACAGAATTGTCCATGGGATTGGCATCGTCGCTGGCCTCGCCGTAAATATCGAGGACGCAAGGGTCAATATTACCGGGGCTACCGTTGGCGGTAAACTCAATATAGGCTTCTTCAATCACCGCGCCCTGTGGTATATTAACATCTTGAAACCGCACGCCGATGAAATCATAACCACCGCTGCTGCCTAAATCCAAATCATAGGCGCCGCTGCTCCCGTCAACGAGGGTGCCTCCGGACAGCTCTTCCATGTCGTCCGGATATCCCAACGATGCCGAAAGGGTGTAGTCCGCAACAACCGGGAAGCTTACAGCTTCAAGATGGTAAGGTTCTCCGCTGTAATTGTCGCCGTAGGCCAGTTGGTTCATACTGCCCGAATTGTCCAGTATGATCATGATATTGGGTGGTACGGCCTGGGCGCTGAAAATAGGCATGGCCGTATAATTCATCATGTCCGGCTCAGCGGCCAATGCCGGAGGAACCACAGCCAACATAAAAATCAATAAAAGATAGAGATATCGCATCATTTTATAACCCTCCGGGCATTCCAGCCACTTTACGATAGCGTCCAAACGCCCTGCCTGTGGCCCGGGCAGCGCCCCCAACTGTGCTCAACCCGCGTCCCTGGCAGGCGACAATGTACCATTCATTGGAACCACCGCTGCTGGCCCCGCCAAGACCAATGCCGGCCGAGTACCCGGCAATTTGCTGGTTTGAAGCCGTTCCCGGAGAGGCTGTCTCTCCCTGCGGCCGGATATCGGCCATAGCCGGCAATAGACGCTCTTCAAAACCAATATCTTCCGTGAACAGAAACTTCTCTTCACCGTTATCGTCCGTATAAAACGATTCGTCCGGGCTGCGCATGATTTTGTTGTGCAAACCCATGGCTGTCACTGAATCGGGATAGACAATTCCCGGCGCAATGGGGCCTCCCTCATTGATGCCGTAATAGCCGCGGTCATCCAAATCTGTCAGGTGACGGAGAAATTTGGCAGTCACCGTCACACAGCTGTCTGCATTGTAAAAGCTCTGCTCGTACATCTGTTCGTTGGCGGTCATCTCCTGCTCGGAACTGCCCAGATTCATCAGAGTGATGCCCATGGCCGTGATCGCAATGAGAACGACAACAACAATCAGTATGACGGAACCTTTCTCATTCGCTGCTATGGCTGGCTGCATTTTCATAAACCTTTTCCTTCTAATCGCTTGAACCTATGCCCATGTAAGGTTTGGCCCATGTAATCGTGTAAGCCTTTTCATTCGGGCTACGCTTGTTTGTCAAGTACACCATCTTAACCTGGCGAACGATTTCATCCTGCTTAACCGTGTAACTGGCATTGGCATAGCCTCGAACGGGCATGTCCGCCTCCCCGTATGGATCTGACTCTCCATAAGTTGCATTACTATCGTCATGCAACAGACTCATGTCGTCATCATAACGCAGGGCCGGACCAATGGTTTCGTTCTGCAAGATTGCGCCCTGAACTTTTTCCACGTGGTCTCTGGACCGGCTGTGCATATTTATCCCCTCAACTTCCATAAACAAAACAGCGGAAATGCCAACGGCAAATATCATCATGCCGATCATGGTTTCCAGAAGGGTAAAGCCCCTTTTATCGGTTATTTTTTCTCTGATCCTGTTCCAGGGTTGAATGTGCATAATCTCTCCTTCATTCCATCAATTGGCGTCCACACGTTCACGATTGCGCAAATGGACCGAACTTTCCAAGGCGATAAATCGAAACTGATCGGTGTTGTCCCCATTGGCCGCAGCCACGTCTGATGGTCTGAAAACTCGGTAACCGACCTGATACGTGGAATTGTTGTGGAATTTCGGATACGTTCTATTGGATCGTGCCAGCAGCCAGATACGCACTGCCCGGATTTTTCGGTATCTGATCTGGGTACCCAGCCCGCCGTCCGCCGGATCGATTATATTGTCTGCGCCGGCATCGTTTCTGTCGATAATTCCGGTATTGTCATTGTCCAGGTTGGTATCCAGTCCGAGATTGGCGTCGCCGTCCACTGCCCATATAATATTGCCCTGTCCTCCGCCCGCAGGTGCCGGCATTCGGTCAAGCATTTCGTCGTCGTCATTGTCATAGGCGAAGGCGAACGCCATATCATCAATCCCGTTGGCAACCAGGATCCAATTGGCGCCACCATCAGTGGTGCGCCGCAGTTCACGCCGTCCATCGCCGTTTTGGTCAAAGATACGATAGGTCGTGGTGCGACGCGCCAGAGGGTCAGTGTAATCCGCCTGGCCATCATTATCGAGGTCAACGGCTGTAGTGAGGGTAATCCCCTGAATGCCGCCGGCCATGTCTATGGTGTTGGGATTGGCTTCGTCGTATCGAAGACTTTCCTGGATGATTTCAAAAGCTCCGATGGTACCGCTCATCTCGCCGGATCGTCCGGCATTTCGAATATCGCTTTTAATCAGGTGCATTGCAGCACGCACATTGGCCTCCATCCGGGCCAATTCTCGCTGCACGGTGTAGGACCGCTGCTGAATGTCATAAGATGTAAAAACGGCAACTACCATAATACTGGCCACCAGAGCGGCGATGAGCAACTCTACAAGGGTAAAACCGTTTTCCGCAGCTCTATGCGTACTGGCTGTTTCCGGGTGTTTCATCGAGCCGCTCCTATTTATAGATCCATTGATTGGTGTTGGGGATATGCTTCAATTCACTAATGGCGCCGGCAAGGGTTACCTCGATGCACAAATCTTCTGTATTGTCTCTATCGGTAATATAAATGTTGCCCCAACCAGGCGGATTGATTTCAGCCAACCCGGTGGGAGTGAAGACAATGCTGGCCGCGGGTGGCAATGGGGGTAAAGGGGGGTTGTTTTCGAATTGAATGCCGCCTCTGAAGGCAGCAAGGTCGGCCACCCTTGACTGTGCAGGGCTGCCCCAGGTGATCGTGTATTGACCGGCTGCAGGGTCATCAAAGGTCACCGTAGCATTGATGCCGTGTCGCACGGCAAGGCTCCGGGCAACATGCAATTCGCTGATGAGCTCATGGACAGCCCGATTGCCGCTGAAATTATCAACCAGGCCTTTTATAGAAGGTATTGCAAAAACCGCCAAGGCGACCATAACAGCCATTGTCACAAGCAACTCGATGAGGGTGAATCCCCGTTTATTGGTTTTCCAACAGCTTTTCGAGTATTGGATTTTTCGAATTGGCAGAAAGAGTTTCATTTAACCATTTCCTCTTCTAATTTTCATCTACTTGCTTTTCCCGTGAGGTCAAAAAAATGCCGTTGTGAACATTTTGATCACAATGGCTTCTATCCACCCAATGGATTATACGATCCGGTGTTGAAAAAGCGCTTAACCATTAATAATTATAGGTAAATACAATCAAAAGATAATATAAAAATTGCACGATTTTGGCATTAAGCACCTGCTTTTCATGCAAATTTTTTCACATGAAACCACGCAAATCAGCCCGTAAAAATCGGCAAAAAGATCTGTTTCGGGTTAAGCTGATGAAAATCATTGACCCCGGCCACAGCTTGGCAAAACTTGCCAAGGTTGTGGACTGGCAGCGATTGGAAGAAGTATTTGGCTTAACCTTTTGCCCGGATGATGGCAGGCCGGCGATCGGCACCAGGTTGATGGTGGCTTTGCATTATCTAAAATACACCCACAAGCCATCCGATGACGATGCTGCCGCCGATTGGGTGGGAAACCCTTATCGGCAACATTTTTCCGGCATGCAGTACTTTGAACATGCTGCAAGGTGTCCGTTGCGGCCATCTCAAAGGGAGGTTGGTTCGTAGGCGCTATGGCCAAACACGGCAACCCCTATGATGGGCATATTCTATCTGATGCCTTGGGGCAGTATGGACCTTGCCAAGCTGCTCAGCTGGCCGGCAGATTTTTTATGCCTTATTTTTGCGTGGTTATTTAATTATCAGAGAGCGTTTTTTGCAGCTCAGATGGTTTAAAGGGCTGCCTGAAAACCGAGTTTCTCAAGATCGGCCAATGCGTTTGGTGCTTGAAAGCCCAATACGAGAAGCTGGAGCTTTTAATGGGATTTTATTCCCAAAAATTGACCATGTCAACAACAACACTTTGGTTGGACTCAGTTTTTTCTTTTGATAATGAAGCCGGCATCATCGAAACCACCTTTTTCCCAAAAGCCTGCGACCGCTTTAGCCATCTGGTTGATTATAGCCGGCCCAACCCTGTTGGGGGGGTGATTGTGGAACAAAATCGGGGTGCCGTCACGCCCACGGTAAACCGTGTACAGATGTGGACCGCACAGCAGCGACTTTTAAATTTGACAAATACAATATGGCGAAACCCTGACGGCAGGCCGGCGATGCATGGACAGGGAAACGTTTGCCGTGCAACTTTCCGGATAAGATGATAATACTGCGGGATCCTTGCGCCCGGATCCATGATCACCGGGTACCGTGCAACGACTTCTTGACAGGCGGCAGGTGGTACCGTTGGGAACGACGAATACGAAAAAAGAGCGCATGATCGAAGATGGCAACCCGGTTCATTCTAGTGGTTCGCAGGGTGATGGCCCTGGCGGCCCTACTGATGGGCGCCTTTTCAACGTTGACTTCGTCTCCTCGACGATAGCCAACCTTGCAAGTGCCCTCGGCATATCGATGTTGATTGCCACGATTCCCATTTACGTCATAGCCTTGGGGGGAAACAGGGCGGATGCAGGTATCGTAACCGGTGTCGCCCAATTGACATCCGTGCTCTTCCGTCCCCTTGCAGGCTGGTTGACTGATGCATGGCGCCGCCGCCCTCTGGTTCTGATCGGCACATCCGGTTATGTTGCGGCAAGCATTGTCTACCTGCTGAGCGGTTCGATCCCGCTCCTCATACTCGGGCGGGTCATGCACGGCATCGGGGTGTGTTTCTACACCACGGCGGCCAATGTTTACGTGGCCGATATTGCTCCCCATAACCGGCGGGCCGAAGCCCTGGGAGTTTTCTCCGCCGCGCAAGCCGTGGGTATTATCATTGGCCCTGCTATCGGCTTTTTTATAATCGAGGCGGCTGGTTTCCACTACATGTTTTACTTCACGGCCGGATTGGCCTTTGCGGCTTTTCTGATCTCGCTTTTCGCGCGTGAGAAACGGCAGAATAGCACGATAAAACGCCATCCATGGTCGCCGCGCACCGGCATCATAGATAGCGACGCCATACCACTGGCGTGGATGGCGCTGTGCATGGGAATGGGCTTTGGGTCGATTAATGCATTCATCTCGATCTTCGCTCAACCTCGCGGCATGACCAACCCCGGTTTCTACTTCACGGTACAGGCAGTCGCCTTGCTCATCTCAAGGACTTTTGCCGGCCGTTTTGCCGACCGGTATGGCCGCGTTGCAGCAATCATTCCGGGAATAGTCCTTATGACCGTCGCCCTGGCGATCTTGCCTGCGGCCCATGGTTACCATATGTTTTTAGCCGTGGCATCGCTTTTTGGTTTTGGTTTCGGTGCGGCCCAGCCCGCTACCATGGCATTGCTTATTGACCGGGTTCGTCTCGAGCAGCGAGGCCTCGCCACAAGCACCTATTACCTTGGATTCGATGTCGGCCTCGCCATAGGATCCATCCTGCTGGGTATGGTCAGCCAGCACTTTGGCTTCGGCGTAATGTGGCCGGTGGCTGCCGCTCTTACGCTGCTCAGCCTGGCAGGCCTCCTGATGGGCCGTCGGCATGCAGCAGGTTCTTAGCTGGCAAATCCTATTTACACTTTGAACGCCCGGTGCAGGTGGCCGCATATTAAGGATAATACCAGGGGGCTTTGACATACCTTGACATTTGCTATCCTTTTCCGAAAAATATTTCAGCATACGCCACCCAGGATAAACCCGCGTTTGGCGCTCCGGGCGGCAATACCGTTCTAAAAAAAGCTTACACATTCGAAATATTTCCCATGTTTTGCCCGGAAAAGGACGGCAGTGAGTGGGGCCCGGTGCAACGCGTGGAGTGGGTATGGGGCGGCGGAATCCGCTGCGAAAATGATGACTGCTGGATGGATGACGGGGCGTCTTTTTTTTCTACATCAACAGAGGGAATAAAAACCTCTGATTTTCCTGAATGGGATCAATGTTCAGGCGTGACGCAATGACATCGGGGCAAGGGTACAATATCGACAAACTGCCTGAGGATGAAAAGGTCAAATTCATACCCGGCGAGGAACTGATTTTTGCGGTTAAAAGCAAATGCAAGCAGGCCAGAATTGAGCTGACATATTTTGTATATGAGACAGGCGCACGGATCAACGAGGCCATCAGTCTGCCTGGAACTGGCATAACTTAAGACACAGAAGGGCAAGTATCTGGGCTCCCGGAGACCGGATCATGTTTCTGCGCAAAGACGACGAACTCGGCGTTCAGAGCGGCAGCTTCGGCACGCTTCGCGGGATCGAAGGCGATACGCTTTCCGTGCGGCTGGACGTCGGCTGAACCGTCACCGTCGATACGCGGATTTACAACGACCTGAACCACGGCTACGCAACGACCGTCTACCGCAGCGCCGGCATCGAAGCGGAAAACGCCTATGTCCTGGCCGGCCGGCACTTCAACAAGCACGCCACCATGGCGGCGCTGCAGTGCCATCGAAAAGAGGGAAAAATCTATCACAGCTTCCGCAGCCGCTAGGAGCTCAAAGACCACCTATCCCGTCCGGCCGACAAGGACCTGGCGGCCGACTACCTGCTGCAGCGGAAAGTGTACCGCATCAGCGTCAAGGTCGCATTCAGCGGAAGGACCTATGACCGGCCCCTGGTTCTCGAACCACAGGTTTCCAAAAAGAACGCCCTCAAGCAGCTGGACAAGGCTGCCAAGGAATTCGCCTATAAGGTGTGCGTGCGGGAACGGATCGAATCGCCTGAAAAGGAGCTGACGGTTTCGGTGGACCAGTTGCACCGCGAGCAGGCCCAGGAGCATCTGAAGCAATTAGAGGCGGCCAAGCAGAAGGGCAGGGGACGCGAAATTGAAATGTAGGGTTCATACCATTCGTGGTGTGAAGGTCATGCTGGACATGGATCTGGCCGAGCTTTACGAGGTTGAAAACAAGGTTCTCAAACGAAATGTAAGAAGGCACATCGACCGGTTTCCCGAGGACTTTATCTTTGAGCTGACTGCCGACGAGTTCCGCAACTTGAAGAGCCAATTCGGCGCCTCAAGTTGGGGAGGTACGCGTTATATGCCCATGGCTTTCACGGAACAGGGCGTGGCGATGTTGTCTGGCATTATTAACAGTCAAAAGGCTGTCAATGTAAACATCCAGATAATGCGGGCCTTTGTGAATCTCAGGCACTTGGTCATCGATCATGCCGAACTCAAACGCGAACTGGATGAGCTTCGAAGTCAAACAGAGGAACGGTTTCAGGTGGTCTTCACGGTTCTGGACAATTTGGTCTCTGACGACCAATCTTCGAATAAAAAGATTGGTTTTATCGATAAAAAGAAATGATAATAATTGGTTATGATCTTGAGGTGCCAAATTGGCACCTCAAGACGATAGTGGTTTCAAACTTTAGATCACAAATTGTGATCTAAAAGAACAGGGTTTTATGAACAAGTTCGAACTGATAGCTGAGTTGGCCGAAAGGCAGGGGCTTTCCAAGGCCGAATCCGCCCGCATTGCCGATATATTTTTCGGCAGCATGACCAAAGAGCTTTGCAATGGAGGCAGGGTGGAGATCCGCGGGCTGTGCGCCTTCAAGGTCAAGGCGTATCCGGGATACACTGGTCGCAATCCGAGAAGCGGCGAGCCTGTGAAGGTCAAGCCCAAGCGGTTGCCATTTTTTAAACCTGGCACCGATCTCAAGAAAAGGGTGGACCGTTAAGAGAAAATCGATGCTCAAAAAGTGAATTTTGAGGAATTTTTCCGGTTAACGGATGTATCGCCTCATCGATACGACAAGGCAGGCATGCTCCAACGCGAAGGCATCCACCCGGCCCGGGTGATCTGCACCCTCAAACTGGCCCGCTACCTGGATAAGAGCGGCGCTATTCCCCAGTACAACCTGCAGTACCTGCGCTACTACCTTGAGCTGAACGTCCAGGCTAAAGCCCACTATGCCTTGGGCGACATCACGGTCCTGGAAGCGCTGTTTCGCAGGATATACGCCCGGTTCGAGGCCGATGGTGTCACCGATATCGATAACGAGATGGTCCGCATCAGCAACGCCCCCATCCTGCTTGCTCGCATGCCTTTTGGCAAGCACAAAGGTATGCTGTTCAGCGAGATCCCTAGGGACTACCTTGAGTGGTTGTATAGTACGGAGCTTCCCGATCCCAGTCCTTCTAGATTACACATCGGACTAAACCTGAATAACGACTTATCTTGGAAAATAATTGTGCCACTTCAATTTCTTCTAAAGAGATGGGGCGACGCTAACCAAGGGCACCAAGGATATATCCATACGATAATTCATAATGTGCCGAAGAATGAGACTTTCGATAAGTTGTATGAACGGCAAATGAAAGATGAAGACAGTTATTACTATGTCGGCATAACTGGTCGGAATTGGTTAAAAAGATTAAGCGAGCATGTCAGCGAAATTCATCATGGCTCCCGAAAGAGTTTTCATAGGGCCTGGCGGGAGAGCATGGGCATGAAGAATATACAGATTGTCTCCTCTTTAATGGCAATAAACATGACCTACGATGACGCAATGAATTGGGAGGAAAAGGAGGTAGATCGAATTTCAAGTGATCAGTATGGTCTAAATATGATCTCTGGTGGATATAAGGGGTTGAAGTATCTTCATAAACTTGGGATCACCAGTAAGGCTCGACTCTCACTAAATGAAAGGGAGCGGGCAATTGAAGAGTACATCCGATGAAACCCCAGACAAGGAATTCCTAATCCATTTATAAAAGCTTTCTGGGAAAATGATGACCACTATCTGAAGGTAATTTCAGCACGGCCAAAGACCCTCACAAGAAATCAAGTCAAAAGAATAAGGGAACTGTATAACGACGGATGGTCTCCAGAAAAAATAACAGAGGAAGTCGGGGCACTCAACATTGCCCAAGTTAAGCGGGTTATCAGTGGTAAAACATATAGAAGAATGAGATAAACCTTGGTCAAATTGCGGTCTCTCGATACGACAGGTCACAATTACTGTCTCATAGTGAGACACATCAAATCCAACCTACAGGCATTGGGCGGTAACCACAAATATGGTCGGCTTGGTTCAGGTCGTGCAGAACCTGTAATAATCACGGCACCTTAAATGCGCGCTGTATCCGTTTATAATCACAACCATGGCCAATGTTGTGGTACTACCAGGCATCCTGTAAATTGGAGAATCAAAATCGGGGTAAATCAAGGTGATGTTAGCAATTGATTGCGTTGTTTTCTCATTTGATCTACCGTATAGGTGTGTTAATATGCGAACCAGAAATCAAGTCCTACCGATTTCACAAATTATTTCCGAACATACAGCACAACCCTAAATGTGAACTGCCTATCCCAGTGAGGTGGCGTCCACAAATAACAGAACTTTCGGATTATCGAGACGTCTCGATAATAATGATAATTCCGGTATAAACGAGAAATGGGCAAAGGGTCCAGAAATTGAACCCGGGGCGTGAGCGCAGAATTTGTAATATGGTTGTGGGGAGTTACCTCAAGTTGGCCAAAATTACAAATTGTCCTGTTTACCGGACAAATCTGCCGCCAATATACACAAATTCCATAGTTCCGTGAAAAACGCGACGTCTCGATAATCTATGTTGAACTAAACCGCTACGCGGAATAGAAGTAAAAGAAGTACTGCGCACCATTATTTGTGCTTTTCCTGCCGAGCTAAGGACATGCTGTCCAGGCTCAAAATAAACCATACTCAATTTTCATTCACTGTTTCATAATTGCCTTATCCCCGGAATGCGGGTGATTTTAATCAACCCCAGAAGAAAGGAAGGCAATTATGAGCAGCGAACTGAGGAAAAACTTCGAAAACTATCTGATTTTGAACCGTCGGGCGCTAAAAACACGGCAGGCTTACATCGGCGCTGTGGCCGGATTGGCCCGGCACTATAGGCAAGCCCCGGATACGCTGAACAATGAACAGATTCAGCAATATTTGCTCTATTTAATCCGGGAGCGTAAGCTTGAATGGAGCTCAATAAATGTAGCGTTTTGCGCACTATACTGCTTTTATTCTAAATTTCTTAAACGGCCAAAAACCCAGTTTTGCATTCCCCCGAGGCCGCGAACCAAAAAACTTCCCGAGATTTTGAGCCATGCGGAAGTATCAAAACTGATCAACGCGTGCAACAATCAGCGGGATCGAACCCTGTTGATGCTCACCTACGGATCCGGATTGCGGGTCAGTGAAGTGGTCAAGCTTAAACCCAGTCATATTGAAACCGATCGCATGCTGGTGCGTGTTGAACAGGCCAAGGGGCGCAAAGACCGCTATACCCTGCTTTCGCAAAAAGCACTTGAACAACTGCGCAACTATTGGACGTGCGCCATGACCGATCAATGGCTTTTTTGCCATCACTATCACCACCAGTTGCCGATGCCCACGGCCACTGCCCAAAAGATTTACTATCGCGTCAAAAAAGCAGCCGGTATCACTAAAGGCAAAGGCATTCATACGCTTCGGCACTGCTTTGCCACGCATCTGCTTGAACAAGGCATCGATATTTATCTGATCAAGCGGTTTTTGGGTCATGTGTGTATCCAGACCACCATGGTGTATCTGCACGTGGCGCCCAATCGTTTATCTGGAGTCAAAAGTCCGCTGGACAAGTTATAGAAAGGTGCCCTATGCCATGTCTGCCAATATAGAAGTGGCGGATGTGTTTTGCCGCCATGGCGATCAATATTGCCAAAACCACCGGATATCGGCTGAGCAGTTAAAGGTGCTCAATATGATCAAAATCTGTCGCACATCGGCTTTGGGGGGGCATTTGCAAAGGTGCGACAATTGCGGCTACCAGCGGCCAGCCTACAACTCGTGCCGCAACCGACACTGTCCAAAATGCCAACGCCTGGCCAAGGAAAAATGGCTCAATGCACGCAGGGCAGAACTGCTGGACTGCGGCTACTTTCATATCGTTTTTACCTTACCCCATGGACCCAACGCGCTGATCTTGGCCAACAAACGCACGCTGTTGTCCCAGTTGTTTAAAACAGCGGCCGAGACTCTCGCCTGCTTTGCCAAAGATCCCCAGTGGCGCCTTTGCGGCAAATTGGGTGTTATCGGTGTTTTGCACACCTGGTCCCAGACCCTGGTTGATCATTTTCATCTGCACTGTCTAGTGCCAGCCGGGGTACTGTCTTTTGATCAGACCCGCTGGAATAAAGCCCGGGGTAAGTATTTGTTCAGCAACCGGGCACTGGCCACAGCATTTAAAAACCGCTATATCAAACAGCTCATCAGCCTGTACAAGACCGGCAAGCTTGAGTTTGTCGGGGCCAGCGCAGCCTTGGCCAACGCCGACAGGTTCGGTTGTTTGATCCGCAGTCTGCGCAAAAACAAATGGATCGTGTATGCCAAGCGCCCCTTTGCAGGTCCCGAACAGGTGCTCGAATATCTTGGCGGATACACCCATCGGGTGGCCATATCCAATAACCGACTTAAATCATTGCAAAACGGTACTGTGACATTTAGCTACCGAGACCGGGCCGATGGAAACACCGTAAAGCTGATGAGCCTTGGCGCCATGGAGTTCATCCGCCGGTTTTTGCTCCATGTCTTGCCTGATGGGTTTGTCAAGATCCGATATTTTGGCTTTCTGGCCCACCGGAACAAAACACGCTGCATTAGCCTGATCCGCAAATTAATCGGTCAACGGGCTCAGCCGATACAAACGCTTAGTGAAACACCGGTTGAGATGATGCTGCGCCTGACCGGTGTGGACATTACCTGTTGTCCGCAGTGCAAAAAAGGAAAAATGGTGGCCGCAATGCCGCTTGCAAAGATAACCGCCGCCAATGGATAGGGGCACGGTTTTATGCCAAACCAGCAGAGACCGTGTCCGGCAAAAATAAGGTTGTTCGCACATCCGGGGCTGTCACGTATGCATTTGCAGCGACAAAGATCGGACAAGTGCGCCCATATATCCCACTCATGGCAGATCACAATGTATTGCGGAGCTTTTTAAATGCCTCAAACTGTCGTTACAGGGTATCCCCATCCATTTTTAGCGGGTCAGATCGTCACTTTCATCTTGTCTTTAGCCCTTGCCAACCATAACCGGCATCTATATAATCCCCATAACTTTGAGGCTGGTGCCGCAGACCTATACGCGACTCAGTTCAACAACGTTTTATCCATCATCCCTTAAAGTCTTGTTCCATCATTGCTCCAGCGAAAGGCTGGCCAATCAGCACTCTACACCGGTACGGCCTTGTCGGAATGACGGATAAAACGCTATTCGTTAGGTGAGATAAGGATCATGAAATGTCTTTAGAAATTATAAGCACAATTGCATCAGGATTTGCGGCGGCAAGCATAGCAAATCTAATATACCCACTGATAAAGACTTTTGTCCAAAAATTTAAAGGGAAAATAGCTAAAGAAAAAGGTGCCACAATCACCATTTCTTTTAAAGATGACAAAGGTATTGAAAAGGAAATTGTACTAAAGACTGATCCGAGTAAAGAAATCCAACTTGACGAATTAAAGATTAAAGAAATTAACAAAATTCTTGGGGAGGTGAATGATGCCCAATAAAAAGCCTCCCAAAAGTAAACAAACGACAAATGTTGTTGGTGCAGGAGCTGCTGGTGGTGGAATCGGAACCCTTATTGCCACGTTTGCTGAGAGTTTGCCGGCTGATTCTTCGTATAAATCATTTCTAACGATTGCGGCACCACTTATTGCCATAGGAATTTCTGGAGTCTGGTTCTTCATCAAATCAGTATATATTGATCCATATGCTGCCAAAAAGAAACATGATGCAGATTTTGGTTACCTAAATCAACTTATTGACGATGCTAAATCATATGAAAAAAGAATTCTTGATGATCCAAATTCGACTGAAAAGCATAAGCAAGAAGTACGTAAGAATGTCGAAAATATAGAAAAGAAGTTAATGCAAGCCATTGAAGCCAATGTAGAATTAGTAATTAATTAACACCTAACAGGGCTAATTCTCGCGCCCAGGAAAGTCCGAATCGTTGGGACGCTACTGAAAGGTAGGTGAAATTCGATACTGTTACCCAGTGGGTGATCGCACATAGCGCAATGAAGCTATGCACCTCATTGCAGGGCTTGCCCTGGCACTGAGGAGAAAGGATTGAACAGTAAGACTCACAGCGGAGCTTGCTTCGGCAGTGAGCGGTTGATCCGCGAAAGTCCCACATGAGCAAAGTTTAGCCAACAGCTCATTAGCGAAATCCACGGGCAGAACCGGCAACGGGAGTCCGGAGCTGGATGGAGCAAGATTGCAGGCTCTGTATTGAGCCCCGAAAAATGTATAATGGTGGTCCAACTGGATAATCCGCCACGTGCGGGGAAAGCCGACGCTCTGAATTTGGCGGAAGGCAGCAGACCTGTATACGTTATGGCAAGTGCACAGGTCACCATCGGGGTCTGAGACCAGGGCATGTTCTCACAGGGGTCGCTCGGAAACTGGGGAGATCCGAATGTGGCCCTGCCGGGACAGGCAGGGTACCGGGGGCGGATAGCCAGAAGCGAACAAACCCGGGACAAGCATTCGGAAGTCTTAGCGGATCATAGTACCGAAGTCCGGTAGGTACGGACGGAAAGGTGGGGAAGCAAGGCCCAAGCGACCCACTGCAGGGAAGGTGAAGCCGGGCATAACGTTTCTCTGGTAGGAACTATGGGAGATACTCAGAGATCACAAACCATATCAACGGACAACCAGGGAATTGCGGCGCAGGTCGCGCGCAATTCCAGCAAATGTTCAGACAGCGGAACACAGGACAGGGCCCCACTGCTGGTGGGCGAGTGCTCGCTTGTACGCATTGAGCAACTGGCACAGGCAGAGCCGGACATGGTGTTTACGTCTCTGGCGCACAGGATCGATCTGTCCTTGCTGAGAAAATCGTTTCGTCAACTGCGCAAGAATGAATCCACCGGTGTAGACAAGGTGACGGCAAGGCAGTACGCCAAGGACCTTGAAGAAAACCTCTATAATCTATATCAACGGCTGCGTAGAGGTCAGTACGTTGCATCACCGGTCAAGCGCATCTGGCTTGACAAGGAGGACGGCAAGAAGCGCCCCATAGGCATAACCGCGCTGGAGGACAAGATTGTTCAGAAGGCGGTGGTAAATCTATTGGGTGCAGTCTACGAACCGATCTTCCATGGATTTTCGCACGGATTTCGATCCGGCCACAGCCAGCACCAGGCGCTGGCCGAGCTACGTGAAACGTGTTACCAACTGAACGTCAACTGGATATTGAGTGCGGATATCACGGGACTATTCGACAACATCGACCACAAATTGCTGCGGGAGACAATCAAGCTTAGGGTAAGCGATGGCGGCATCCACCGTCTCATCGGCAAGTGGTTAAATGCCGGTGTGTCTGAAGGCGGAGAAGTCATTTATCCTGAGAAGGGAACTCCCCAGGGCGGGGTGATCTCACCGGCGCTCAGTAACATATTCCTGCACTATGTGCTTGACGACTGGTATGTCAAAGAGGTGCTACCGAGATTGAAGGGCAAGGGTTTCCTTATACGTTTTGCCGATGATTTTATCATGGGGTTCCAGTTAGAATCGGACGCGGAACGACTGATGGAGGTGCTGCCCAAGAGGTTCAACCGATACAAGCTGGAACTACATCCGGAAAAAACCCAATTGATACCATTTGGCAAGCCGTCGCAGGGAGGCAAATCAAGGGGAACCTTTTACTATCTGGGGTTTACCTTTTATTGGGGCAAAAGTCTCAAGGGCAACTGGGTGATAAAGAAACAAACCGCCCGCAAACGGCGAAATCGCTTTATGCGGATGTTGTGGAACTGGTGCAAGGAAAATCGGCATGATCCCATGGAAAAGCAGCATGAGATGCTATGCAGCAAACTTCGGGGGTTTTACCAGTATTTTGGGGTGCGGGGCAATTATAAGGTGCTGGAGGTGGTGTACGAATACGCTGCAAAAGCGTGGAAACGCTGGCTCGGAGAGCGCCACAGGGATGGACGCATTAGTCACGAGAAATTTAAAAGAATGCTCAAGAACTACCCCCTGCCGCTTCCCCGAATAGTTCACAATATCTGAGGACTTGCAGGGCAGCAAAGTTATGCGCCAATCGGGGTGTCGCCTGATTGGTTGACGGCCTGGTAAAAAGGGCTGAAACCGAGGAACCGGATGAGGGAAATCTTCACGTCCGGATCTGTGGGGAGGGCGCCGGGCAACCGGTGCCTTTACCCGGAAGCCGACGCAAAAAAACCGCGCGGCTGATTAGCGGCGTTAGCCAGGAGATACAATGCGTTATTCTTTTTCAGCTGAATTCTTGAAAGTAACACATCCGGAAACAAGCTTCGGTAAAGCATGGGAAGCGCTATGCTACGACTTGCTTGCAGCGGAGCACGGCATCACGGGATTGCAGCGTCTGAACGCACCCGATAGTGGCATCGACATTTTAAGGCGCCCCGCGAAAACGGCGATTCAATGCAAGAGTGACGAACGAGGCACGTTTGGTTCGCTATCCGCTACAGAAAGTGTTAAATCACTAAAGGCAGCCCATAAGGCTCGCCCTGAGATAGATTGGAAGCATTACAAATTCGCCACCAATGCAAACTACACTGGAACCGCAGTTAAGACAATTATTTCGGAGGCTGCGGGCCTTGACATTCCTGCTGACAACATCGATTTCCTTGGCCCAGAATACTGGAATGATCTCTGCGAAAAATATTTTGAACGTGTTCGAGAGCGATTTGATTTTCGCGTCACAGTTACTGAAGAACAGGTTATTGAAGCTTTCCGTAAAGCTCGCTACTTCGATAAATATGTGACACAGTATGCCGACGCGATATCGAAGGGTAAATTCGTAATAACTTTAAAGAACAATTGGACTCCAGTAGAGCTGGAGATCCCGTTCTCGCCTGAACTTACAGTTGAAAATTGCGTCGACGCAGTTCAAGAGCTATTGGGTGTTTCCCTGAAATGGACGAATTTTGCTGATCTGGGCACTTCGACAGGGCCGTCAATTTCGTTGACCGTAAATCAACAGGGGCAGTCATTCAAACAGACAATCGGTGAAGTCAAGGCCGCACATCCAGACCAAGACTTGGTGTTCTGGATTACACTTGTCTGGAAAGACAAGACACGAGATGATGGGGAGTCGTCCGAAGATGTCTGTAATCGTTCCCATCTCGCATACTTCAATTATCTTGAACGGGCAACAGTCAGTGAGCCAAACCGGCGGGCAAAGACACTCGAGCGTGCAGAAACAATGGTCCAGGGGATGATCTGGAACGCGGCTCGAAAGCTAAAGAATCCCAAGGCAGCTACCTCTGCTCCGGAATAAACATTAGAAACTGGCTAACAACCGCATAAACTCTGAAACCCAAAGCGGGGCGTTTTTATCATTTTACCATTTCAGCATTGAACGTAGGTTTTTCGGTAGCCTTATATGCTTTGGGTTCAGGTTATGCGAAGCGTTATTTGTCATATATTTAATGGATACTTTATGTCTTCAACGAAAGAAATCATAGAAAGCTATAAACTATTTTTGGAAGTTAAGTACCCCAGCCACTTTCAAAGCTACTGCGGTCGTCTGAAAAAACAATTAGAAAGTGCGAAATCTGAAGCTGTTACATTTTCTATTTTACGAACAATTTTTAATACTGTTCTGGTTTCTGAAGATATAAGCAAGGGTGGAGCTGACTTTTTATGCAAAATAGATGGAATGGAATTCATTTCTGAGGTTACCTGTCTTGGGGCAGAAGCAGTTGCCTCTCAATCAGGTTGGAAAAATGAAATACCTGAAAATGGTTCAGCCGGTTCATTTCGGTTAATTACACAAATGTTGAGGACTAAAGCATCAAGCAAAGCAGGTCAACTATCAGGTCATGCTTTTCCAAGGATTCTTGTTATTACATCTGAACACATTACCTCAGATGTTCTTTTAGGCCCTCATGGTGCTGAAACATTTCTAACAAGTGACACTCAGATCGAAGTTCCTATTGATAAGCCAATTGACAAAGTCAATATAGTAACGGATTTAAAAAACTCCGTATTCTTTCGTTATAAAAACGGCTCAATAGAGTCTTGTAGAAGAAGTATTTCAGCAATCCTTTTATTAAGCATTTTCGCGGACAAATCACTCGTTGTTGGTATTTTACATCCAGACCCAGAATACAGTTTTCCAATTAAGCTATTACCATCAGTGCCTTTTCTTAGAATGAAAGAATGGCCACCTGTGGATAATAAAATTGAAACAGAGTGGGTAATAAATAAGCCAAGAGCTAAGGAATTTTATCATAGAATTGTGGAATTTAAGGATGAAGAACTAAGGAGCAAATAATCGGGTAGCCGGAGGTTTTTCTCCCCCGGCCCCCACAACACCCAGCATGCGGGTCCGCACTGGGCGTTTCACTAAGCCTACCGGGCCGTAGCCGGGTAGTGAATGTTCACCCACAGCTCTTTGACAGACAATAACCCTTGATCTGCAAGCCACTGGTTGGTCATGCCGGTTTGGGTTGCCAGTGTTCGCGATAGATGCCATGGTCCCTTTCGGCTAATAGCCGTCAGTATGGCAGTTCTCTTGAAGGTGCCAAGCTTGAGAAGATTACGCACCTTGGTGCGGGCGTAGCGCCACTGCTTCCAATAGCACATACGCACCCGTCTTCGCAGCCAGTGATCGATTTCAGGTATCGGTCGATAGTAATGCGATATGCCAAAGTAATTCATCCAACCGCGAAGATATTTGGCAATCTTTCCGAGTCGGTACTCCATGGAGACAAACCAACTTCTGCCGGTCAGCTTTCGGATGCGGCGTTTGAACTCTTTTAAAGCCGCATCGGACCAGCGGATTTTACCGGCTTTGAAGGTAAAGCCAAGAAAGTTGGTTTTATCTATCTTGGCGACCTTGCTTTTGGCCATGTTGACCTTGAGTTTGAGCTTGCGCTCGATAAAGCGCTTGATCGAGGTCATCACCCGTTCACCTGCCCGCTGACTTTTCACCAAAATGAGAAAGTCATCGGCGTAGCGCACAAAGCGATGTCCCCGGCGTTCAAGCTCTTTGTCCAGGTCATCGAGAACGATGTTAGCCAAAAGCGGCGACAGCGGACCTGCCTGGGGAACCCCCTTACGGGTCTTTTCCAGGCGACCGTTGACCATCGCCCCGGCACGCAGGTACTTGCCGATGAGTTTGAGCAGCCGCTTGTCACGGACCTTGCGGGCCACCCGGTGCATGAGCACGTCATGGTTGACCGTATCAAAGAACTTTTCAAGGTCCATGTCCACGGCCCATCGGTAGCCTTCTTTGATGTAGGACTGAACCTTTCGCACCGCATCATGGGCCGACCGGTTGGGCCGGAACCCGTAGCTGCAATCGGAAAAGTCCGGATCAAAGATCGGCACCAGCACCTGGGCAATGGCTTGCTGGATCAGCCGATCGGTCACGGTGGGAATGCCCAAAGGGCGCAGACCGCCTGTGGGTTTGGGGATCTCCACGCGTTTGACCGGCTTGGGTTGGTAGTTGCCTGCTAATAGAGCATCATAGATTTTGTTCCAGCTTTTGCGGGCAAATCCTGGGAACCGGTCGATAGCCATATTATCGACGCCGGCAGCGCCTTTGTTGGCTTTAACCCGTTTCCAGGCCGCTTTCATGTTCGGCTGGGACAAAACCTGTTCAAGCTGGTGATCATTTGGCTCGGGCGGTTTCCTGACACGCCGCACACCTGCTCCACCGGGCGGTTTCGATGCATTGTGCGAGTTCATGGAAGGCTCCTTGCCGCTGTTAGTGTTTGGCCCTTTGCCATGTCCTGGACATTACTCCAGGCGTTGGGCTACTATGGCCTCGGCTGACTTCTGGCCGATAACGATCCGCGTTGCCGCGCATCGCGCTTCTACGGTTGCTTTAGGATTCGGTGGCGGTTCCAGCCCTTTCAGGCTGGGCCTCAGTCCGACTTCCATGGCCGCCACAGACGCCACATTCGACCAGATCTCCCCGGATAAGGACGTGAACTGTCGCTGCACAACCGCGGCATTTACCCTATCTCCTGAACCCGGGGCTTTGTTATGTGGTGCTAACTTACCCGGAGACTGGGCCTTGTATGACGTTTCTGTTCGTCGGCTCACAGCTTTGCACTCGGGCTTCCTTCAGACGGAACCTCGCGGTGCCGCCCTTGCCGTCGGCTAATGTTTGGATCAAGGCCTGATGACCTTGACCGGGTTCACACATAGGGGACTTGCACCCCATAAGTTCACGCCCATGCCGGGCGTACACCATTTTCTTCAGCCGACTCGGTTCCCTCGCGGCTGAGAAATACGTTATGCGCAAACGATGATATGAATTGAACGCTTGGGAAGCCAAATGAATAGCCCAATCTCTATTGAAAAAATTATCGGTATGACCGATGAGGAGTATAAAAAATACTTAAGTAGTCTGTTGAAGGCGGATGATGCCGTTCATTTAATAGATGAGCTTGACGATGAATTGTTAAAGATAGTAGAGAGAAATCCAAAGGATGTTGAGCGCATCTGCGAAATAAATTCTCTTATGTTCTCAACTCTCGAAACCGGAGATTTGCGTGGCTACCTTCAGTCCTACAACTATAATACCCTTATGCTTGCAGCATTATTTCAAAATAACATCCTTAAATCAAAATCTGTATTTTTTGAGGGCATCACATTTTGCTTAGAAAAAAAACAGCACATGGCTGGAAAATCTTTATCTCAAAACGTCTTCAGGCTCTTTACATCAAATAAAATCCCACTCGATGAAGCTCCGTATTTTTTAACAATAGTAACGGATTTCTATAATTCCATAGGGCAATATGATGATACAATAGATGCATTGTGCGCTGCAGCATCCCATTTTGCAGATGTTTCAGCCTTTCAGTCCGCTTATCGAGCCATTAATGATGCCCAGGACATTGCAATTTCTCAAAAATTGCATAGATCACAAATTCGAATATTAGAAACACAGGGTATAGTCGCTTTAATTGAAGGCGATTTGGACTGTGCTGAAGCCGAGTTTAATAAGTGTTTGGATTATTATGAATCAATTGTGGAAACTCCTCCTTTTCAATTAATATCAAACGCTGCCTTAGTTCAACTGCGAAAAGGGGATTATGTCGCAGCCAGGGATAGTTATCAAAAATTGATAAATGACTATTCTGAGTTTATTGATACAGCTCAGTATGCCCAAATTCGAATCAACCTTCTTGTATGTTGCAGAGAATTAAAGGATTCAGCGGAAATTGATAAATTGGCTCGACAAATAGAAGCGTCTCTTGAACAATATGATATCGAAGCACGCATTGAGGCAAGGCTTGTTCTATCAAAAACATACTTCCATTTGGATAAACCAAGGCAGGGTGCTAACCACCTAAAAGAAGCATGTATCGATATTCAGCATCAGATAGATCAATATCAGAGGCTTCATTATCGCAGAGGAGTTCGCGACCAATACATTTCTCGTATAAAATCCATGCTAATAAATATTAACAATTCAGGCACTCCTGAAGATATTCTGCATACGCTTGTATTTTGCACTTCGAATTCCTTACTTGATTGGTTTTCAGCTTTAGAATGGATGGAAAGTATTCAGCAAGATTCAAGAGTACCAGTTTCGTTGAAGAACAACCTGTCAACCCAAAAAGAGAAATTGATCAATTATGGTACGCCATTTATGTATGGCTTTCGAGAAAAATATGATGACCCTTTTGAGTTTGGGAACGTACAAAATTCTGAAAAATTGGATCCAGAAGTTGTGAAGCAATTTGATTATAGCCTTCCTTGGAGGGAGTTCAATGAATTAACAGCCCAAATATGTCAAGCTTACTCTTATCCTTTGCCACTTGAAGGTGCATCCATTAAAAATGGTGTTAATACAGTAAAATGGCATATATTGTCCGGTTCCTGCTTTCTTTTTTCTTTTGTATGCAAAGAAGCTTGTGTCTTCGTTCTGATAACTGAAGACAAATATATAAAAAAAGAAATGCCAATAGAAAACTTAATGAAATTTCTAACTTCATTATATGAATACCAACATGGGGATGTGAGTAGAAGTGCCTTTCACAATGAACTAATAGAGCTACAAAAGTGTTTAAATCCAACACTCAATCCAATCATAGAAACTATAGAAAACAGTTTAATATCTGAATTAATTTTCGTTCCAGATTACCTAACAGAAACCATTCCTATTTTACCACTAATTTTAGCGAACGACGAACTTCGTTCACGGATAAAGGCGTCAGAATTTATTTTTAAAACATGCCCAACTATTAAAGAACAATCTTCAGGAAATAAAAATCTTGAGAGTGTCCTCTTTGTCCATAACAGCGAAGAGGGTTTAGAGTTGGCTGAATCAGAAAAAGATATAATTAAAAATTCGTTAGGTGGAAAAGAATGTATTGAATTTGACCTTCAGCATGACAAAGTTGATTTTTCTGAAACGCAAGTACAATCGGCCTGTATTTTACATTTAGCAACTCATAGTATTCCAGCAAATTCCTTCACTGATCCATTTTTTGTTTCAACATCAACAGATTCAAGCAAAAATAGCATCTGGTTAGAGTCCGTGCAAAGAGAAGCGCATAAACTAAATTTTAGGCTAGTTTTTTTGAATGGATGTAACACTGGCACAACTGGAAATAAAAACTATTTTAAAAACTTTTTTACAAATGAGAAAGTTGGATTATCATCAGCCTTTTTATTGAATCGTAAGTGCTCTGTAATTGCAACACAATGGAATGAACCCGATATTATTGGCTACATATTTACATCTTTATTCTATAAGAGGTTTGCATTCCATCCAGATAAAGATAGAGCCTTTATTTTGGCCCTCCTGGACATGTATGAACTAACCAAAGAAAATGCCATCAAATTACTAAAAAAAATACAAAATATATCAGTACAGCAAAAGTGGGGTGAAGCCCTAAATCGGTCTCCAAATGAATTCATATTCCGAAATACATACATTTTGGGAATGTTTCAATATCACAGCCTACTGTTTCGACAGTAGTGCGTGTAGGAAGAAATTGGTAATGGAAATTAATTGATTTGTGCTCAAGTATATTAACCAAATCTATAAAAAGCGCATAACAAACCTGTTCTCGCGCCCAGGAAAGTCCGAATCGTTGGGACGCTACTGAAAGGTAGGTGAAATTCGATACTGTTACCCAGTGGGTGATCGCACATAGCGCAATGAAGCTATGCACCTCATTGCAGGGCTTGCCCTGGCACTGAGGAGAAAGGATTGAACAGTAAGACTCACAGCGGAGCTTGCTTCGGCAGTGAGCGGTTGATCCGCGAAAGTCCCACATGAGCAAAGTTTAGCCAACAGCTCATTAGCGAAATCCACGGGCAGAACCGGCAACGGGAGTCCGGAGCTGGATGGAGCAAGATTGCAGGCTCTGTATTGAGCCCCGAAAAATGTATAATGGTGGTCCAACTGGATAATCCGCCACGTGCGGGGAAAGCCGACGCTCTGAATTTGGCGGAAGGCAGCAGACCTGTATACGTTATGGCAAGTGCACAGGTCACCATCGGGGTCTGAGACCAGGGCATGTTCTCACAGGGGTCGCTCGGAAACTGGGGAGATCCGAATGTGGCCCTGCCGGGACAGGCAGGGTACCGGGGGCGGATAGCCAGAAGCGAACAAACCCGGGACAAGCATTCGGAAGTCTTAGCGGATCATAGTACCGAAGTCCGGTAGGTACGGACGGAAAGGTGGGGAAGCAAGGCCCAAGCGACCCACTGCAGGGAAGGTGAAGCCGGGCATAACGTTTCTCTGGTAGGAACTATGGGAGATACTCAGAGATCACAAACCATATCAACGGACAACCAGGGAATTGCGGCGCAGGTCGCGCGCAATTCCAGCAAATGTTCAGACAGCGGAACACAGGACAGGGCCCCACTGCTGGTGGGCGAGTGCTCGCTTGTACGCATTGAGCAACTGGCACAGGCAGAGCCGGACATGGTGTTTACGTCTCTGGCGCACAGGATCGATCTGTCCTTGCTGAGAAAATCGTTTCGTCAACTGCGCAAGAATGAATCCACCGGTGTAGACAAGGTGACGGCAAGGCAGTACGCCAAGGACCTTGAAGAAAACCTCTATAATCTATATCAACGGCTGCGTAGAGGTCAGTACGTTGCATCACCGGTCAAGCGCATCTGGCTTGACAAGGAGGACGGCAAGAAGCGCCCCATAGGCATAACCGCGCTGGAGGACAAGATTGTTCAGAAGGCGGTGGTAAATCTATTGGGTGCAGTCTACGAACCGATCTTCCATGGATTTTCGCACGGATTTCGATCCGGCCACAGCCAGCACCAGGCGCTGGCCGAGCTACGTGAAACGTGTTACCAACTGAACGTCAACTGGATATTGAGTGCGGATATCACGGGACTATTCGACAACATCGACCACAAATTGCTGCGGGAGACAATCAAGCTTAGGGTAAGCGATGGCGGCATCCACCGTCTCATCGGCAAGTGGTTAAATGCCGGTGTGTCTGAAGGCGGAGAAGTCATTTATCCTGAGAAGGGAACTCCCCAGGGCGGGGTGATCTCACCGGCGCTCAGTAACATATTCCTGCACTATGTGCTTGACGACTGGTATGTCAAAGAGGTGCTACCGAGATTGAAGGGCAAGGGTTTCCTTATACGTTTTGCCGATGATTTTATCATGGGGTTCCAGTTAGAATCGGACGCGGAACGACTGATGGAGGTGCTGCCCAAGAGGTTCAACCGATACAAGCTGGAACTACATCCGGAAAAAACCCAATTGATACCATTTGGCAAGCCGTCGCAGGGAGGCAAATCAAGGGGAACCTTTTACTATCTGGGGTTTACCTTTTATTGGGGCAAAAGTCTCAAGGGCAACTGGGTGATAAAGAAACAAACCGCCCGCAAACGGCGAAATCGCTTTATGCGGATGTTGTGGAACTGGTGCAAGGAAAATCGGCATGATCCCATGGAAAAGCAGCATGAGATGCTATGCAGCAAACTTCGGGGGTTTTACCAGTATTTTGGGGTGCGGGGCAATTATAAGGTGCTGGAGGTGGTGTACGAATACGCTGCAAAAGCGTGGAAACGCTGGCTCGGAGAGCGCCACAGGGATGGACGCATTAGTCACGAGAAATTTAAAAGAATGCTCAAGAACTACCCCCTGCCGCTTCCCCGAATAGTTCACAATATCTGAGGACTTGCAGGGCAGCAAAGTTATGCGCCAATCGGGGTGTCGCCTGATTGGTTGACGGCCTGGTAAAAAGGGCTGAAACCGAGGAACCGGATGAGGGAAATCTTCACGTCCGGATCTGTGGGGAGGGCGCCGGGCAACCGGTGCCTTTACCCGGAAATAGACGTCTCGTTCTTGTCCCATATGAGAATGTAAAATAGACGTCTTGTTAGCAACCCAAATAAAGACAAAAAATGCATATTTCAGCCTACAAAATATTTTTGGAGCTAATTTAAGTACGGAATGGATCTAAATACAGTTAGTGTGAGAGTATCCCATAATAATCGTATCTGTCAAAGCGTGTGTTTACATACCATTCCAACAAAACGTGTCAAATCACAGATACTTTACCAGTATCACCGTCCAGAGATGAAACCAGTCGGATGTCAGCCAGCCTTCGTTAACTTTTCCCTTATTGTTAACAAACCGTCCTTTCCTAAAAAAAGGGTGCCTTTGACACGATATGCATTGTTTGACCATTGCCTGGATGACGGAATTGCAGTTGGGCGGCATGCAGGAGCATCCGGTCCCCTTTTTTGCCGTTGCCGTAGAGTGGATCGCCCACGATGGGTGTGCCGAGACCCTTGGGGTGGGAAGCGTGCAGCCTGAGCTGATGGGTCCGGCCGGTGAGCGGGGTAAATTCGATGCGTGTCGTGATCCCGTTTACGCTTAACCGTTTCCATCGGGTGATGCCCAGTTTGCCCTGGATGGGGTCATACACCTGATGGGGGCGGTTGTCGGGATCCAGCCTGAATGCCAGACGGATTTCTCCGGCAGCCGCTTCAACGATCCCCTCGAGCAGAGCGAGATATTTTTTCTCCACCCACCTTCTTTCAAATTGCTGCGAGAGGTTCCTGTGGATGTCGGCGCTTCTGGCAAGGACCATCAGGCCGGAGGTGGCCATGTCGAGGCGGTGGACCGCGGGCTGGTCCATGATGCCGGGAATCAGCCGCTTTACCCGGTTGACCACGCAATCCTGCTTATCGGCGCCGCGGCCGGGGACGGAAAGCAATCCGGAGGGTTTGTCGACGATGACCAGATCCGTATCCTGATAAACAATGTCAAGGCTCAAGTGGCTGTTCCTTTATGCGCCGTTTAACCCGCAAAGCATGAAGCCCAGTATGGGTGCGCATTTTTCCCGGCAGGGCGGATAGAAGTTCCCGTGAACCCTGTCGCCCTGCCTGTTTTGCCGGCCGTAATAGAACTCCGCCAGCCCCAGCGGCCGAAGGTCGTTGCGCGCCGCGAAATTCAGCAACTTCGGCCCGCAGCAATCGGCGGTGCCGTTGGGTATGCCGTTGCCGCCGGCATAGACGTCCGCAAGCAGACGGCATTGGGATCGGAAATTGTGGAGTGTATAAAGCCGGTGAAGCGCTTTCATCAAATCGCTGGAGCGCTTTTTCCGCTTTCGGACCAGTTCCGTTCTCCGCGGGTTTGTCTTTTCCATGGTGTCGATGCGTTCGCCCATGATTTTGATCGCTTTTTCGGTATCGTCGTTCACCCTGTGCCACTGCTTCAGATCAAACAGCGGGGGTGCCCAGCCTTCAATTTCCCATTCACCGTTATATTGGCCTGAAAATGCCTTTACGGTCATCACGGATCTGTCGGCCCGCCGGCACACCATAATGCCGAACATTTTGCCTCTGGCCGCGCCAAACAGCGGTTCGGTGGAAAACCGGGGATCGGCTTGCGCGGGCGGCACATGAAAATCGAGCCGCTTTTCCCGGTCCAGCCGCCGGATCAGACCGAGGGCCGCGGTTTTCGCGCTTTCCGCGGGGAGCGTATGGCTGGTTTGGCACCGGGTGCAAAAACCGGAACATGGGGGTAAACATTGAGTCATGTCGGACGGCCGGAATTCCTGTTATTTTCGTTTCTGTCGCGTTGCAAACGGACCATGGTCGTGACTATATGGAATCGCCGGAGGAAAAAGTCAATGTGCCGGTATGGAAGGAAAGATTACAAGGCCCGGTATCATGAATTTCGGCGGCAATTCGGGGATTCCTTCAGGGCATTGACTTTATGGCCATTTTCCGCTTTATTGGATTTGTTTATTGAATAGTCAAACCGGGTCCTGGCGGTCAGGTCACAGACAGAGGCGAAAGATCAGTTGTCAAGTTGTCAGTAGCGAGTTTCGAGTGACGCGTTGAGGAATTCTGCCATTTATATGATCAGGCCCTCGCGCAGCGCGAACCACAACTGGAAACGCACCACTTACATCTCGAAACTACCTTCGCATCGGATGACCATGGGGCCCTTTTAGGGACAGCCCGAAGCCGGGCCCTTCCTGTTTCGGTTTCTACATGGTTTTTGGGTGAACTTGGCGAACAGCGGTTTGAGAGGCACCACCATGGGAAATTCCTCAGTCAGCGGCGTGCCGGCGACCCCCGGGAACGGGAGCTTATGCCGATAATTTATCCAATCGGGGGCGGCAAGGGCGGGGTCGGCAAAAGCTTTATTTCCGCCAGCCTGGGGGCTTTGATCGCCAAACGCGGCAAGACGGTCGCCCTGATCGATCTTGACCTGGGGGCATCCAACCTGCACACTTTTCTGGGGATGCCGGCGCCCACGGTCGGCCTGGACCGTTTTTTGGATAAATCGGCGCCGGATCTGGAAAATGCGGCGGTCCCGGCCCGCATCACCAATCTTTTCATCATCAGTTCCTGCAACTGCTCCATGGAAATTGCCAACCTGTTTTACGCCCAGAAAATCAAGTTGATCAATGCCATCCAGAAGCTGCCCTTTGATTATGTGCTCATCGATCTGGGCGCCGGGACCAATTTCAACACCCTTGATTTTTTCCTGACTTCCAGCAAGGGGGTCTTTGTGTGCACTCCCGAGCCCACTTCCATTGAAAATACTTTCCGGTTCATCAAAGCGGCCTATCTGAGAAAATTAAAACGGCTTATCAAGCAGCACGATTTCAATGCGCAGGTCAAAACTGCGGTTCTGGGTTCGGATTCCAGTGTGCTCAGGGCCCAGGAGATTTTTGAAACCGTCGTCAAATACGATCCTGACAAAGAGTCCTTTTTGAAAGAGCGCATTGGCCGCTTTGAATTCAAATTGATCCTGAATCAGTTTCGTAAAAGTGCGGATGCCGAATTGGGCGAAAAAATAACCACCGTGTGTAACCGCCATTTTTATTCCCCGTTCGAATTTTGGGGGCGGGTCGATTTCGACGAGCGTGTCATTGATTCAATCTACGCACGAAAATTGTACATTGAAAACTACCCGGACACCACCACGGCATTGAAACTCAGACAAATTGCCGAGTTGCTGACCGAGCGCCAGCTATCTCCGGCTTCAGCGCAGCAGGTGTTATGAAAACATTCGAAAATGAAAATTATTACCAGGTTTTGCAGGTTCCTCCCGATGCGCGTACCGATGAGATCAAGCATGCCTACCGGGAGGCGCTGGCCATGTACGAAGAAGAAAGCATCGCCACCTATTCGCTTTTTTCCGAAGATCAGCGGGAGGCCTTGCTGCAGGCCATTGAAACAGCTTTCGATACCCTGGTCGATGCGGACAAGAGAGCCGCCTACAACCATATGCTCATCGACAGCGGCCAGGTGGATGTGGCCCTGTTTTCCGGGCAGGTCCACAGAAAGACGGCCGTTTTAACAGACACGCCGATTCTGTCGCAGGAGAAAAGCCTGAACCAATGGGTCCAGAAACGTGCCGGCTCACCTGAGATCAGGCAAATCAGCGACGCCATTGCCTCTGCAGAGCTGCTTTCCGGCCAGGCGCTGAAGCAGCTCAGGCAGGCTTACGGCATCGAAATCCGGGAAATCAATGCCATTACCAAAATCAGCAGCGGCATCCTGAAAATGATCGAGGCCGACCAGTTCGAACACCTACCGGCTGAAATCTATTTGAAGCAGTTTTTGAAATCCTATGCTGAAATTCTGCACATCGACCCTGCACACGTGGTTGACAGCTACCTGAAATCGATGGCCCGGGGCAAGTCCGACACCGGGACGTTCTGACCGTTTGTTCAAACAATCTCGGATCCAGCCTCTTCCGGCTCCGGTTCTTCCTTTTTTTTGTGGGACTCCTGGTAGGTGGCAATGCTGTTCAATGCCTTGACGGATGCCATTTCCAGGCTATCGACGATCTGTCCGGTGGTAGAGATCAGCTTGGCGTGCATCAGCAGCATGGGAATGGCAGCCATCAGGCCGAAGGCCGTGGTGTTCATGGCCACGGAAATGGAGGCGGACAACAAGTCGGCCTTTTCGGCGGGGTTGGCGGCAGCCACTGCGGTAAAGGCTTCGATGAGCCCCATGATGGTGCCCAGCAGCCCGAGCAGCGTGGCGATATTGGAGAGCAGGGCCACGTAAGGGGTGCGTTTTTCAAGGCGGGGAATAATCTCCATCATGGCCTCTTCCATGGCGATCTCGACATCTTCACGGCGCCGGGCGCCGCTGTGGCGGGCCAGGCCCATGCCCAACATCTGCGAGATGGTGGATTGATCCTTGCCCAGGGCCTGGCGGACGGCTGTAAACTTGCCATTGATCAGCATGGGGTAAAGCTTGTTCCACATTTTGCGGTTCACGCTGCGGATGTGGGCCAGTTGGAACCAGCGCTCCACTGCGATGGAAATGCCGATGATAAACACTAACAAAATGGGGTACATGAACATGCCGCCCTTTTGAAAAAATGCCAACATGGTGCTCAATTGCATTACTTATCTCCTATCATTTCTTCATCAATCGATATCTTCTGCTCGATCACGTCTCCCCCTTGAGCTGCAAATGCCGCAGGTGTATGCTCTCCGTCTAATGCAACGCTCAGCCTGCCGGCAGGAAGTCAATGGGGTATAAGATGGTGATCTCCGGCACCCCCTCTTTGGGTCCGAAGTTGAACCGCTTGATGCGCTCTACGATCTTGGCCACCAGTTCAGGCGAGTCCAGATCGGTGTTCTCCACCTTGCACAGGGAAACCGAACCGCTGGTTTCGATGCTGATGCGCAGCAGGATCTTACCTTTGAGGGTCGGATCCTTGCGCAGCTCGCGGTTGTATATCCGATAGAGCGCGGCCTTGTAACGGTCGAAGACGATCTGTATCTCTTCGTCGGTGCGGCCGGAACCGGGGCCGTCGCTCAAAGGACGATCGGATTCGGCGATATCGGCCAGGGAGCTTTCCACATCCTCGAAACCGGCACCGTTGCCGCGGCTGCCGCCTTTTCCGATTCCGCTGCCGCCCAGTCCGTTGCCGCTGCCCGAGCCCACATTGCGGCTTACCCTGGCCAGGCCGATGCCGCCGGAAGTTCCACCCTTGGCCTGCATGGCGACAAGGCTGCGCTGGGCCACGGCCTGACCGGCCACCCGCGGGCTGGCTTTACGGATGCGCGCTTCGGTGCCCAGCTTGGCGATGGGGGTTTCTTCCATGAGGTCCGAAAAGGAGTTCTTGAAGGCCAGCACACCCACGCGCTCGGCCTTCTTGCGGGCCGCTTTGCGACCGCCGCCGGCCTTTTTGGCCAGTTTGGTGACCTGGTCTTTTTTGGCTTTTTGGGGTTTCTCATTTGCCGGTTTTGTCTCGTCCTTGGGCTTCTTGGGTTCTTCTTCCCGGGCCACCGGCTTGGGCGGTGCTACGGGCTTGGGAGGCTCCTTTTTGACCAATTTGGCCAGGCGCGTGGGGATCTCCACTTCCGCCACCTCACGTTCGGTAACGGGCACGGTGACCCACTGAAATACGGTGCCGAAAATGAACGATACCAGCAGGGCGACCAACACAGCCCTGCGGAAGCGGCGTTCGCTTTCCGCATGCTTGGTCCACGGCATGATCATTTCACGGAAGGGGACTTCCGAGATCTCCCGTTCGACGACAAACTCTTCCATGCGCCGTTCATCGCGTTCATGGCAGTCGCGAACCAGCTCGTAGAGCTCGTCCAGTTCCTGCTCCCGCGCCTCGATCTTGCCTTGCAGCAAAGCCTGTTTTTCCAGGATCCCGCTGATTTTGCTTTTGAAGCGGGTCACGCGCTCCCGGACACTGTCAAGGTGCCGGGCGGCCCCGCCGTTTTCCGCGATCCCTTTCCAGAAGAGCTCGTCGGCTTCCAGTTCACCCAGCTTGTCCAGGGCGGTGCATACCTCTCCCAGGGCCTCGTAACGCTGCCGGATTCCGGAAATCTCATCGAGCTTGGCCTCTACCTTGCACAACTGATCCTGAAGGGCCGCCTGATACTGGCGGTTTTCATCGATCTGTGCATTCAACGGCGCCAATTCTTCGGCTAATAATGAAGTATTCACAGCATTCCCGCTAGCTTTGGGTTTCCTTCTGAGTAACGGCAAGCGATATTTTGCCGTATCCAGAGCCTGTACAAGTAGACATAATTTTCTTCAGTGCCCTGAACGGAATGGACTTGTCGGCAAGGATGGTTACCTCCCTGCTCTGCACCGCCGCCCGGGTACTGATACCGATAATGTTGCGCTCCAGACGCTCCAGCTTGTCGGTGATCTGGGCCACGTTATCCGTCTTGGTATCCAGCAGTTCCACGGTTTTGATGACGGCCTCTCCCTGGACCACTACGTCCTCCGGGCTTACCATGATCACCACGGTTTCTCGAGGCTTGGTCTCCACGACCGAGTCGGGCAGTTTGATCTGCTTTGGCGCTTCCACCACCTCGCTGCCGGAGGAGTGGAACAGCAAAAAGAACACCAGGATGGTAAAGACATCCATCAGCGACGTCAGCGGCAGATTAGGCACCTTTTTTTTGTTGCGGGCCATCCGTTTCATGCGTCGGCTGTTTTTCATGGCGCATCTCCTATCGAAATGTCGGGAAAGAGGACGATCTTCTGCAGCTCATCGCTGCCTTCCACCGGCTGCTGGGTGCCGCGAACGGCATCCATGATCCGGATCAGATAGTCGTACTCGATATCGGGTTCCAGCAGGACGGTGGCGTCCTCCTTCTTCGGGAACTGTGCCTTGAGACGCAGCAGCAGTTGCGCGAGCATCTCCATGTCGTACTCCCCGTCCTTTTTGGGGACGGCCGCCTCCACCGATGAGCCGTTGGCAATCTCAAATCCGGTTTGGCGTACGATCACTTCGATGGCGAAGTTGGGTGCCGTGACCGCCCCGCCCCCGGAACTGGTGGGCACACTCAGCTCCATGATGGTGACCCGGGAAAACACGGCGCTGATGAGCAGAAACGGGATGAGCACCACCATCAGGTTCAAAAAAGTGGTGACATTCAACTCGGGTGTTTCCACCATGCGCCTTTTAAAGTGATGTCGTCTGGTCATGATTGGCTCGCTTCAAATTGTCGCTTGGCAAAATTGGAGATGTTGTTGAGCGCTTTTACCGATGCCATCTCCAGGCTGTCCACAATCTGTCCGGTGGTGGATATGATCTTGGCATGAAAGAGCAGCAGCGGAATGGCCGCCATCAAGCCGAAGGCGGTAGTGTTCATGGCCACCGAAATACTGGCCGAAAGCAGGTCCGCTTTTTCGGCCGGATTGGCGTTGGCCACTGCAGTAAAGGCGTCGATCAGGCCCATGATGGTGCCCAACAGGCCGAGCAGGGTCGCAATGTTGGAAAGCAAGGCCACATACGGCGTGCGCTTTTCCAGCTGCGGGATAATCTCCATCATGCTTTCTTCCATTGCGATTTCAATATCTTCCCTCCGACGTACGGCGCCCTGCCGCGCCAGGCCCATGCCCAGCATCTGAGAGATGCTCGATTTATCCTTGTTGACCATCTGTCGCGCCTGATCGAACTCACCCTTGACCAACAACGGATGCAGTTTGCTCCACATCTTGCTGTTGGCTGCCTTGACGCGGTTGAGTTGAACCAGGCGTTCGAATGAGATGGCGATGCCTATGGCGAACACGAGCAAGATGGGATACATGAACATCCCGCCGTTTTGAAAAAATGCCACCATTGAATAGAAACCCATGATATACCTCCTGACAAAAGCTATTGTTTTCCCTTGCTGACTGTATAAAAATCCAGTTGCCGTTTAAAAACGTCCCGATCCACCGGTATGTCCTTCTCGTTAAGCATGGCGTTAAAGGTGGTCTCCATGCCGATTTCGGAACTCTTCCAGGGAACGATGTAGAGCGACTTGGGCGCCTCGTCGTTTCCCACAATGGACATGCCGGACAGTTCCTTGGCATCCGAAGCGGCCTTTCCAGCCTTCTTTTTGTCGCCCTCTTTGGCCAGCGCCGCACCGGACAACAGAAAAAATGCACATAGACAGAGTATTGCCTTTCGAATCATTTTGGCTCCTTTACCGTTTCGGCCCTTGCTGCAAACAGTGCATCCTGATCATTTCGTCTCCAACCGTGTTTGCAGGTCTGCTATCCACAGCTTGACCTGCTCATCTTCGGGCATGGCCTGACTGTAGGTATGGTAGTGCGTCATGGCGCTATCCAGATCACCCAGGTAGAGGTCGCACAAAATCCCCAGGTTGCGGTGCACCGGATAGTAGTTGGGATAACCGGCCAGCACTTGTTCATACATGGCGCGCGCCTCCTCAAAGCGGCCTTTTTTGCGAAGGAGCAAGCCGCACTCATTGCCGGCCACCGGGTGGCCGGGAACCAGCTCCAATGCTTTCCGGAATTGGACCTCCGCCTTTTCGATCTTGTCCGTGTGCGCATATGCGATGCCCAGGTTGATGTAGGGCGCGGTGACGCCGGGGGAGTGGGCCACGACCGTCTCCAGAATCTCGATGGCCGGGTCGTAGGCCTGCGTGTTCAACAGGGCAACAGCCTCTGCGAAAGCCCTGCGGTCGTCAGCACTCAATTCGGCGGTTTCCGTGATGATGAATCCGTCCCGGCCGTCGGGCAGCTGACCCGGAGGGGTCTCCTCGACCGCCTCGGGGACCGCCACAGGTGCGGTCGGCCGAGGCGCTTCTTGAACCGGCCCTGGCGTGGCGCAACCCGTCGCCATGGAAATGACCGCGACCACGGCCATCCATTCGACGATATGTTTTATTTTCAATTCCGGCATCTCAAAGTTCTCCATCCACGGGGTGTCACTGCACCGCCGCCTTTTGGATTTCTCCTTCCGGTGCATTTGTGGTTTCGTTGCCTTTGCCGCCATCGGAGGTTGTCGTTTCGGGCATAGGTTCCGGCGCTATCACGGCCTGCGTATCATCCTCTGCCGCCGGCTGCTCCTCTGCAGCGCTCTGATCACTCGACGCCGCGTCGTCCGGGCTCGGCGCATCGGACTTTTCAGCGACGGCCTCGGGCTGCTCAGGCCGGTCGATGGCGTAGAGATACGACTCCAGAGAAGCGACGATCTCGCTGTGCGCTTCGGCCTTGGCATAGCGCGCGGGCATGAAGACCGCCAGTTTCTGCAGGCTTTTGTCGATCCACTCGTTGTAAACCCCCTGGCCAATGAGCTTGAGGTTGCTCTCATGCACCTCGATGCCTTTCTCTTCAAAGGGATAGGCCTGTTCTTCGAGAGCCAGCTCGTATTGTTCAAGCTCCAGGGGGTTCAAACCTCTAGGTATTTTAAGCGTTTTGCCGGCAACGATGAACCCGGATTTATTTAGATTGTTTTCGCCGGCAATCCTGTCGATATCAGCCTCGTATTGTTTGGCAATTCCGGAAAGGGTTTCGCCAGGTTTTACCTGGTGGTAATCAAAGCCCAGCACAGGCCGTTCGGAATTCATTAAAGCTTTGTTGAAATGGGTGTAGATTTCGGCCAGATAATAAGTCGCTGCGGCGGTTATCTCGCCCAGTTCATAATCCACCAGCTGGTTGAACGCTTTAATGCTCTGTTTCATTAGTTGCTGCTTCTTTTTCAAATTGCTTTTGAAGGGTTTGACCAACTGGACCGCTTCGAATCTGGCGTAGTCGATTTCAGCCAGCACCAGAGCGCCCTTGCCGGCCAGGTAGCGGGTTCCGGGGGTACGATCCGCGCCGGCTGCGGCATCGATGGCGATAATCTGGCGCAGCTCATCCAGGTAGGCCTTCCGGTCGTTCCGGGCTTTGAGGATGAGTGCAATCTTGTTGCGCGTCTCCACTTGGACATCCACCGGTTTGGGGAAGTAGCCCACATAGCGCCGGTAGACCTTCAATGCGCCGGCCCGATCTTTGACCTGTTCGTACAGGTCCGCCGCCACGAGCAGGGCGTCCTTGCGGATGGCTTCGTCGCCGGACTCGGTTTCGATGCGCTCGTATTCCCGGGCCGCCATGGAGAGTTGGCCGTCCTCCTTGTAGACAAAGGCGATCTTTTTGGTGACCTCGGGCTGCAATTCATGCTCGGGGAACAGCTTGCGAAACCCGGTCAACACGGTGGCCGCCCGTTTCCAGTCCTGCAACTGGATCAGCGCTACAGCGGCATCGTACTCAGCATTGATCCGAATCTTGGAGGTGGGGGCCATGCGGCCCACGCGTAGAAAGTGGTCGGCGGCCGCCTCATAATCCTGGGCGGTATTGGCCAGTTCGCCCTGCTTGTAGATGGATGCCGCCAAGTTGTCCACCAGGCCCGAACGGCTCTTGTCGTCGGCCGGCAGGAGGGCCAGCACCTGCACATAAGCGGTTTCAGCATCACCGTACCGGCGCAGCTCATAGGCCGAATGGGCCCGCACCAGCCATGCCGTACGCACGATTTTCGGTTCCGCGCCGGGGTATTGATCGATGAGCTGCGTGCCGGCCGCCAGGGCTTTCTCGAACGCCTGCATGTCGTAGAGATCTTCGGCTGCGGCGCCCAGCACGATGGCGGCCTTCTCATGCTTGGGGAATTTCTCTACAAAGGCCATTGAGCTGCGCACCACGTCCCGGCGGACCGTCTCTTTGGTCGCTTCTGATGCGATTTCCAAGTGTTTGCGATGTGAGTACACCGCCGCATAGCCGGCCTCTGAAGATTTGGCGTGGTCGGGGTACTGGTAGGCGGTTTTCTCATATTCAACGGCCGCCTGGGCATAAGCGTTGTTTTGCAACAGCAGATCGGCCATTTGGAAGTTGATGCCGGGCGATTCGGTCTCCTTTGGAAACGAGGCCAAGAACTCACGATACCAGTGCAGCGCTTCCTTGAAATGGCCCGTTTTGTCCTCCGGCTTGCGTGGTTTCTGGTAGATCGCGTGGTAGTGGTTGGCCAGGTCTGTCAGGTTGGTCTTCAGATGACCGAGCACATCCTGGCGTTCATTGGGGTCAAAGTGCTGCCAGTATTCGGCGCGCAGCCCGTAAGTGGTGGCAAACTTTTTCTTGGCATTCAGCACGAGGGTTGGAAATCCACCGGCGGTGTTGATATCGATGACCCGCATATGGAAGTTGGGCGACTGTTTGTGGAACGGATTGCGCTCGATAAAGGCGTCGTATGAGGCGGCGGCGTCGGCGTAGCGCCGTTTGTCGAAGTAAAACTCCGCCAGGTTCTGATAGACATTGTTCTCATAACTGCGCGAACCGTTTTGCTCGAAGTAGTCCGCTACCGATTGGGCGCCGCCCAAGGTGGAAAAGCCCAGGCTGATGACGCGGAAGGTGTCTTCGGTGCGCTTGCGTTCCTGTTCGTCCTCGGTCTGGTCGAAATCATAGCCGACGGCCACTTTGTGATCGAGCAGTGCGATGAACCGGTGCTGGGCTTCCTCGTACAGCTCCTGTTTGTAGAACGTCCACCCCAGCTTGTATAGGGCCAGTTCGTAGTAGTAGGAGCCCTTGCCGATGTCGACGATACTTTTGTAGGCCTCTTCCGCGTCCAGGTATTTGCGGCGGGTGAAGAAGAATTCGGCGCGCCGGAACTGGACTTCGTCGATGTAACGTGAGTCCGGGTATTCGCGCACCAGGCGCTCGGCCACGGTCATGGCCTCGTCGATGCGGCCCAGCTCTTCATAGGCGCGCGACATCTGATAGAGAACCTGGTCGTTGCGGTTGTAAAGCGGATATTTTGCCAGCAGCCGGTTGTATAGCTCGATGGCCTCCATTGGACCGGCTTTAGCCAAGTCGTCCTCGCCCTCGGGCAGCGCTGCTGCCTCGTCGGCGGTTTCAGGCACCGGTTGGCTGCGGGTGGCCCGCTTTTCAAAATCCGAGTCCGCCTTGTCTCTCAGGGGAGCCGGCGGCCGCCTGTTTCGATTCCCGGATGGCCGGGCGCTTTCCACAGGCGCCGCTTCAGACGGTGCGCTCATCCGTGGCGCCTCCAGGCCCGATGCCTCAGGGCCGGCCGGTCGCTGCTGCCCGGTAAGGGCTCCGTACTCTCTTTCGATCTTCAGATCGGCCAGACGGCGGATCGCTTCAGGGGCCAGCGCCGAGTCCGGGGTCTCCTCCAGAAAGCGCTTATAGCTCGCCATGGCCTTGTCCATGCCGCCTTCGATATCCACCTGTTGGATATCGATCTTCTGATGGCGCAGCCGTCCGATGGTGCCCATATCTCTGGTGGTTTGGCAGCCGCTCAACGATAGGGCGAACAGCACGACCGCGAGCAGCAGGTATTCCGGTTGCCGCAGAACACGTTCCGGACCGGTTTCGCCAAAGTCTATGTTGAATAAAGCGCGTATCATTGTCCCGGGTCCTCCCCGGTCTGGGTGGTGGTGGCACGGTCGTAGCTGTCCGCCATGGCAAAACGCGCCTTGATCTGGAACTCGGACAGCCGGTCGCGCCGGCGCCGCAGCTCATCGACCGCCATGGCTTCGATTTGATGGCCCTGGCGCGCCATGAGTGCTTTGACCTTGTCGCCGCTTTCTTTGATCCCGTGGCGCAGTCGCCGTATGGGACCGTCATAGCCTTCATAGCTCTGGGTGGCCGCCTGGCGGGTTCGTACGAAGGCGGCGTATTGTTTTTGCATCAGATCCACTTCGGCGTTCAGATCGCGGAGATGTTTATGGGCTTCGGTAAAGCGGTGGTCGTATTCGGTGTGGATGCTCCACTGCAATACACCCCGCAATCGCCGGATTCGTTCCCGGATCTTGCCGGCCTCCGCATCGGTCCGGCCTTCCAGCTGCCTTTCGATGCGAATCATCGTTTCGTTGGCGACCCGCTCCCGGGAGGTGGCCAGGTAGTCGGGTCGCGGCGCCGTCAGCATGGCGTTCAGGCGATGCGCGATGTGATCGCGCTGCTCCAGACGCAGCCGCATCTGCGAATCCAGCTGCCGGAAGCGCTGATCGATGGCCGGCAGCAGCGGCGCGTAATAGGCCCGGCGGGTGGCAATGATCTCTTCGAAAGCCGTAAGGTCGTCTTCCCAGGCGGAGAGACGTCTGCGCAATGCCTCCAGGTCCTGGTAGTTTTTGAGCGATTCCTGGAACTCATGGGAGGCCATCAGCTCTAAAAGATAGTAGGTTTCCGGGGTCTGGGGCAGTTGACGCAGTTTTACCACCCAGTTGGCATCCTGTTTCAATTCTTCGCGCACCAGGGCCTTGAGAAAATGGCCTTCGCGGATGCACTTGATGGAGGCATCCAGTTTGTCAACCTGGGCGTTGAACACCGCAAGTGCCCGGCCGTACAACACAGCCGCCCGGCTGTAGACTTTGAGTTTTCCATAGGCATAGGGCAGCGCCAGCATGCCTTCCTGCACCGACGGGTCGGTGGCTTCCCGTTTGGCCAGCAGGCTCCAGGGCACCAGGGCCCGCTCGTAGCGCTCCTGAGATGCGTCGGCCCAACCCGAGCCCAACAGGGCCCGGTTGGAGAAAGGGCCTTCCAGCCGCACCCGGTCCAGGATCAGCTTGGCGGCATCGTAATTTTCTTCTTCCATCAATTTAGACCCGAGCACCAGGTTGGACTTGTCTTTGACAGCCATGGTCAGGGCGTGGTCGGCGTCGATCTGACCGGTGTGGTCCAGGAAAAGACGCCCTTCTTGCTCCTTGCCTGTGCGGATCAGCGCGATGCCCAGATTATACGTGCTGAAGCCCGCCAGGCTTTCGACACCCTGCATCGAGCGCAAAATCTTGACGGCATCTTCAAACCGGCCGTTGGCCATTAGAATTTGAGCACGCAAAAAAGACAGATCATGGCGTATCGCTTCGGGCACCTTACCCTCGATGCGTTCCACTGCAAAAAGGGCGTTACGCGGCTGGTCCTTCTGGAAATACATTTTGGCCAGGCGATAGACGGCCTCGTTGCGTACCTCTGCCGGTACGTTGCCCTCGATCACTGCTTGGATGGCACGCCCGGCCCGCTGGTGCATACGATAGGCCAGTTCGAAATCTCCCACGGCAAACTCGGCTTGGTTGATGTGCGCGTAGAGGGAATCCAGACCGGGCTCGTCCAGCGCGTGGTGCAGCGTCAGCTCGGTATCCAGCCTTGAGATGGCATCGAACCACTCCTCCTGGAAGGCGAGGTAGAGTGCCTCGCCAAAGTACAGGTCTTTGACCTCATCGGGTGCGGTGGTGCCCGCCGCCACGCTGGAGACGGCCAGTAGCACGCTTATGATGCAGGCAACAAACCGGATCATTTTCTAATCATCCTTCACTGCGATGCGGTCGTCGGTCAGGGAGATCTCCACGATCTTGGGCCCCACATTTTTGGTGACCGTAAATATCTCCTTGAGGGTAAAATCGCTGCCGCCGGACTTGCCGGCCGCTTCCACCTGCAGGTCGTGGTCCCCCGCGCGTACATTACCGGTGTAGATCCGCTGAACCCCGCCCTTTTGCAGCGCCTCCAGCTCTTTGAAGCTGTAAATGTGGTAGGCCACCGGCTTGCCGCCCAGCTGGATCCGCACCGAATCAAGGCGAAATTTTTCACCCCCGGGCACCGAGACAAAGAGCGCTATCTGGGTGTTGGACGGGAAAAGCAGCCTTTCTTCCAGCTGGTTGAGTTCCGCCGCGATGGCCAGTACGTCGCTCTTGATCTCCTGGACCTGTTCATCCAGTCCCTTTAGCTGTTCACGGGAGATGCTCCCCGCCAGTGCGGCGGGGGGTGAAGCCATCACCAGTGCAGCGATCAAAAGAGTCGCCAGGATTGCTCCGTAACGCATGGTTGCCCCCTTGCATGGGTTTTTCTTTTTCGGGTTCATTAGTACTTTCCTACCAAATTGATGAAGAGTCCCTGGTGCCGGTAGTCCAGCTGGGTCAAATCATCTGAAAAATCAGTGAAGTTGTATCCCACCCCCAGTTTGAGGTGGTTGCCGATATGGCGGTAGAGCCCCACCAGGGTGCCGCTGCGGCTGTCCCCGGCATCGGGCAGATCCAGGCGCCGCACTTCAAACAAAGCATCCCAGCGGTGGAGAAGGTGCCAGTCAGCCCGGAGCACATAGAGGTGTGCGTTGCTGCTGAAATAGACCGGGTCCTCCCGATCCTGAGCGACCTCCCCGTGTCGGTAGGCGTATTTGCCGCCGACGGTCCAGCTATCGGTCAAGTCGTACATCACGTCCAAAGAACCGATGTGGCTGCGCTGCGGCACGGTGCTGCCGCTGCCCGTCAATTGATCGGCCACGGGCATATTGTCGAAATAGGTGTATTTGAACAGGGCGTTGAGCCGGTCATTGCGCACCGGACGGAAGGCGTAGCCCAGAACCGCTTCGGTGTAGTCACTATCATAGGCCTCGCCCTGGGAGCTTTCGCTTCTGGCATAGTTGAGCTTGCCCACCACGCGCCAGTTGGCCGACAACTGATATTTCAGGTTGTTTTTAAAGAGCCAGGTGGTGCGTTCGGTGAAGCTCTCATCCGACTGTTCCGTGTTGTCCACCCGGTACTCCACCGCGCTGGAGATGGAGAACTTGTCCAGTCCGTATCCAATATTGAAGCCCAGGGCCCTGCGCTCGATTTCGGCTGCGGTGTCCGGATCCTTCAGGGTGCCGATGTCCACATTGGCGCCGAAATTCAGACGATCGACGGGAGAAAGGGTCACGCCGGCGGTGTGGGTCAGTCCGGTGGGCACATCGCCGTGGTCGTACCGCTCTTCCAGATAGACGCTGGCGCTGTCCGAATAGCGGGTGCGGAACCCCGAGGTCATGTTGCCCCGGCGGGCGCGCACGCCGTTGTCGCTGCGCTCGTTCTCCAGATTGTAGTTGGTGTAGATGGTTGTGCGGTCGGAATAAAGATACTCGGTGCCCAAAGTTGCGCCGGTGCCCAGGTCACCCTCGGAGACTTCTCCAACCACGTTGAACCGCTCGGTGACGCGCATGCCGCCGCCCAGGCCGATACGGTTGTTGTCTTCCCGGTCGCCGCTGGTTTCGATGGTCTGCTGGACCAGTCCGTAAGCGTTCCACCGCCCGCCTGATTCGTAGTGCAGTTTGGCCGTGGCGTCGGTCCGGTCGCCTTCTTCCTGGGTGTCGGGCACCACCTGGGACTTGTCCGTACGGTTCTCCTGGCGCACGCCGGTGCTGGCCGTCCAGTGATCGGCCAATCGGTAGTCAACGTCCAGCTCTGCGGACTGGGTTTCCAGCCCCTGGTCCTGGACCTTGCTGTCCACTTTCAACCGCACCCCGAGCCGGGAGGCGATGGGCAGATCGGCCGTACCGCCGTACTGCGTGGTGTCTTTATCGGTGACCACACCGGGCGCCGAGTAGCCGGCTTCGGCGTTTTGCATGTACACGGTGATCCGGCCGCGCCCCTTGTCCCAGATCTCGTTGAGCGCGATACTGGCATCGACGCGGGAGGCCGACGCGTCCACTTCGGTGTCGCTGAAGCCGTCGGTGTCGAAATTGAAACCGCCGTCATCCGATGCCGTGGTGGTTACCCCCGGACCCTGGGTGCTGCCGGTCTCCAGCCGGATCCAGGTGCCGGCGGACTTGCGCAGGGTCAGTTGGGCGCCGGAGACGCTGCTGTCGATCTCTGCTTCGCTCTCCCGGCTGGCGGTGACCCCCACCTTGATATGGTCGTTGAACCAGTAGTGCAGCCGACCGCCGGTGGCTATGACGTCCGGGTCCTCGAAACCGGGCGTGAATTCGTAGCGCACCACGAGATAAACCGGGTTGCCGCCGCTGCCGTCGGAGGTCACCAGCATGCCGTCGTCCGCCGTTGGCGACAGGGGTTCGGTGAGCAGCAGGCGGCCTTGAAGGTAATCGATATCGTAGTCCAGAAGGGCTGTCAGGTTCCGAACCGCCAGCACCACACCCGAATCTTTGTCGCGGGTTTCGATGCGCAGGCGCTCAGATCCTTCCAGGATATCCTGCCAGTGCAGGAAGTAGAGACTGCCCCCGGTGCCGCGAAACTCGTCCCGTCCGGCCACGGTTCCCGGATCGGCGGCAAAACCGTCCGCCTCAAAACGGGGCTCGCCGAAGCTGGTGGTCCTGGAGGGCTGGAAGTGCAGGTTGGCGCCGTACAGCCCGCGGTCCACATGGGTCAGGGTGTTGTCCGTGTAATTCACTTTGAAATTGCCCCACATGCCGTAGGTGTTGTCCTTCTGTGCCTTGACATAGAACTTGCCCGACGTGGGCGCCTCTTCGGTGACGGTGCTGTCGTCGCCGAAGGTGGGATAGTGATAATCCGGGTCCATACGCCGGAAGAGGGCATCGGGTGTTTTGTCCATGAAATTGGAAAAGATATCCTCCAACGGCCCTTCGAGGGTATCGGCGCTGGCTTTGATCGACCAGCCGCTTTTGAGCCGGCCGGTGCTGTAGAACGCCAGGCGGCCGTTGATGCTCATGTCGTCGCTGTACTGCTGCCGGTCCTCGGCCAGCAGCTCCGCCGGTCCTTCGGTGTCATTGGCGGAAAGTGTCAGATCGGCGATGCCCACGGTGAACCAGTCGCGCTCTTTCAACGCCAGGTCGCGCAGGAAGAGCTCCCCGTTGCCGTGAATGTCCAACACCGCCACTTCGACGGTGTGCATGCCGGCGGGCAGGATCTCTTCGGCCATGAAACGGCCGTCACCGTCCACGGGCACGGCATAGCCGGCCATCCAGACCTGATGCCCTTCCGGAATTTGCGAACCGTAAACCTGCACTGCCCCCCCCCGTAAAGCGATATTGCGGAAAGCGATGCGGCTTTCGCCGTAGCCGGCCAGCAGTTCAGCCTCCCCATCGGCCTGCATAGTCGCCGGATCGATGTGATCGGTCACCCAGAGGGATTGGGGACGGGTTTCGTCGAAACGGCCTTCGGCGTCGTATACCCGCAATACATAGTGAAGCTTGCGTCCCGGTGCGGTGTGGGTCTCGAATCCGGCCCGCCATTGGGTCCGGCCATCGGCATCCACGGGAAGCACTGCCAGGGGCGTGTCGCGGGTGGACTGGGCCTCTTCGAAAATCCGCACCTCCGCGCGATCGATAAAACTGCGATAGTTGCTGTACATGCGGAAGGTCACGAGGTTTTCGGCATCCGATGTGTCGGCCAGGTCCCGATAGCGGACGGACCGCGGCCAGGCGGTAACGTTCAGTCGCGGGGTCGGCTTCAAAGTGTCGTACTTGAACTGGATGCTGGCCGCTTCAAGGGCCACGTCGGTACAGCGCTGCAGGTCGGAGCTGCACTTGCCCGGATCGTCCAGGGGCTTGCCGTCCACGGTAATGCGCATCAAATTCAGGGCAAAGGGATCGGCGGCCACCACTTCGCGGGTCAGAGGGGTCACGTCCACCCCCTCCAATTGGTCCACCGCCAGCAATTCATCGTAGACCACCTGCACCTGAACGCGTGAGGTGTCGGACTCGATGAAGCCGGCATTGACCACGTCCCGGGCCTGGACATAGCCACGGCCGTCGCACTCCACCTGCGCCTCGGTCAGCCCCATCATCCGGCGCACGGCATCCATCGCCCGACGGGCGCGGGCCATGGACCAGCCGATATCATCGCCATAGACTGCGGCGGTCCGGCGGTCCAGCCGCTGGTTGCGGGTATAGCCGGTAAACCGGAGGCGCACATTGGCCTTGTGGCTGATCTGCGCCATGGCCCGATGCAGCTTGTCCGTATACCCCGGCGGAATCACCGGATTGCCGTTTGCGAACAGAATGGGTTCGATACCGCCGGAGGAGGCGTCATAGACGCGTGCCACGGTTTCGGCACCGGCTGCATCCGGGCAGAGCTGGGGTTCGTCGGGCAGATCCTGGAGGGGATCGTCATGCCAGAACTCCACTTCGATACGGCGGTTCAGCGACCTGCCCCGCTGGGTGTCGTTGGAAGCGATGGGCCGCACATTGCCGCGCCCTTCGCTGATCACTGCGCCGTCGGGCAGGCCCAGGCTTTCCTGCACTGCCTGGGCGATGCGGCGCGCCACGGCTTTGGAGAGTCCCATGTGGTCGCCGTAGATGCGCTTGTCGCGCTCCAGCAGCGGCAGGTCGTCGGTGAAGGCGATGAACTTGATGACCATGTTTCGTTTTCCGTCCAGCGTAGACGAGACCTGGCGGATCTGCTGCAGGAAGGTGGCCGGCACCTCGGCCATGCCCTGATCGTAGTGCAGGGGGGTAATCAAGTTTTTAATGCGGGCGCGCCGGGCGTGTCCGGCCTTGTAGCGCAACTGGCAGACCTCCTCGGTACGGCAGACCTTGACGCGGTGAACCTGCCGGGGCACATAGACCTCTTTTTCCACCGTGGTTTCGCTGACTTCGTCGTACCACACCTGCACCTCCACGCGCCGGTTGAGCTGGCGCCCTGTTTCGGTGCCGTTGTCCGCCACCGGCTGGCTGCTGCCCAAACCCTCGTAGGAGATTGCCTCGGGGGGCAGGTTCAGCGCCTTTTGGCAATATTCGGCGGTGGTACCGGCCCGCTCCCGGGAGAGCCCCATGTTGTCGCCGTAACGCAGGGCCAGTTCATCGGACAGCGGCAGGGCGTCGGCGTGGCCGATGAAGTGCAGGCGCACGTTGACGCGGTGGCGCATGGTTTCGAGCACATTGCGCAGCCGGGCGATGTAATCGTCCGGAATTTCCGCCTCCCCCAGGCCGAAGTGGACCGGCGGCACCAGCTTGTCCAGCTTTACAGTCCTGACTTCCCGGGCCGGCACTTCCATAACCTCGGCGCGATCGCCCGCTTCTTCTTCGAAGATCTCGGGATCGTGGGTCCAGGGCGTCAGGGGCTCGTCGGCCGGCAGGTGGGTCTCCACCCCTTCGCCGCCGGCATTGGATTCGCGGATGTCCGGGGCTCCGGCAAGGGCCGGACGGATTGCTGCCAGGACCAGGGCGCACAGCACCGCCACCACGACGCTGCCCTTGGGCAGGCAACGCATCAGCAGGGGGTCATATATGGCGGTACGTCTTTTCATCTGTCGGTCATCACTTCCTGAACGGCGTTCCGCGCCGCCAGAAGACTTCGGTTTCGATGGTCAGCGGATAACCGCCGCCGCTCTCTTCCCATCGTGCGGCGATCCTTTTTTTCAGGGCCTTGAGACGCCGGTTTACCCGTCCCTCGGGCTCCAGATCGCCCAGATAGGCGAGGCGCAGCAGCGAAGGCGACTTCTTCAGTTCGGCGACGAGCTGATCGATCTTGCCGGCCCATTGCAGCCGCAATTCGGCGGTGTCGGGCTCGAATACGCCGTCGGCGATGTCCATGCGCACCACGCGGTGGATGGCGGCGCCGAACCTGTAGCGCAGCATCTTGCCGCGGGTGGCCCGCTGGACGCGGGGATTCTCGGTGGTCAGGCGATAGCCGGTCGGAAGGCTGCGCTCGTCCAGCTTGAGGATGAAATTGCTGCCGCGGTCTTCGTCCGGTATGGCCGCGCAGGTGATGTGAAAACGACCGTGGGGGTCGGTGGTGGCGACGAGCCCCCGAGCGGTGGCCACGCGCACGCCCTTCAGGCCGGCTTCACCGTCGTCCTGCACCCCGTTGAGGTTGGCGTCGTCGAAGACTTTGCCGATCACGTCGCTGCAATCGAAATCCGGATCGGGAATGACCCGCACGGTGGCTGTGGCTTCGCCGGACGCATTGGCCCCGGCTACGGTGTCGAAGACAAAGGCATGGTTGATATACTCGCCCTCGGAGACGCCGGATCCCACCACCAGCAGCAACTTGATGACGATCCGCTCGGTGGCCTGCAGGCTGAGTTCCGTCCAGGTCAGTTCGCGGCCATTGACCAGGGGCTCGGTGGGCGTGCCGTTCAGACGCGCCGAATCGGCCACATATTTGAATCCGGCCGGAAAGCGGTCGACGATGTTCAGATCGTAGAGGGGCACCCCGAAGATGTTGGTCACGGTAATGGTGTACGGCACCATGGTGCCGCGGGTCACGTTGCGCGCAGAGGCGGTCTTGGCGATGGCCGTGGCCCCTTGCATTTCCGGATCGATGGGGATGGGGTTGTTGAAGATCTGACTCTCGCCGGGCGTGCTGCCGTCGCTCAGCAGCAGATGCAGATGATAGGTGGTGCCCGCGGTGCGCGGCGGCACGCTGGCCGGGGGTATGGCCGGGTTGGCCACCACTTCGCAAAGCCCCGGGGTGGCCGGTACGGCATCGGCCGGACTGCCGGGGCAGGCCGGCACCGAAAACGGCGGAGTGGCGGCGTCGCTGGCCGGCGGAATGATTACCGACGGTGCGGCCGTGTATCCGGAGCCGGGTGCGGTTACATCGATGAGATAAGCGCCGCCGGCCGGGCAGGAGGCATGGCTGAAGTTCATGTCGAACTTGTAAAAACCTTCGGTCGCCGTGACCTGGCCCTGCTGGTTGGGATCGTCGAAACAGGTGTTGGCGACCGGCGCGCCGCTGGCGGCGCTGCGCAGGGTCAATGTGGCCCCGCTGATGGGAATACGCTGCACCGAATCGTAAACCGCGCCGTTGGGCTGGATGGGCAGGTTCAGGTTCTGGAGGTTGCCGCCGGATGCCGTCACGATGTCGCTGATGCGGTGGGGGCCGTTGGTGAAGATAGAGTCGGCGTTGCCCAGGGTGGCCGATGTCGGTCCGCCGCCCAGGGCGGTGAAGCGGATTTCATAGAGATCCGGCGTGCCGGCATTGGGCAGCAGACCGCTGAGCTGATAGGCGCCGCCGGTGTCGGTGGTTACTGTGGCGGCCAGGCTGCCGTTGCGGTAGAGGGCCACCGACCATCCCTGGAGCAGTTGTTCGCCGCTGTCATGGACGGTGTTCAAATTGGCGTCATGCCACACATTGCCGTTGAGGGTGGCGCTGCCCGGGGTGCCGCCCACATCGATGGAGACGCTGGCCGTGTCGGTCCGGTCCGGGCTGCTCCAGCGCACCGCACCGGTATTGGTGATGGTGGTGCCGATGGCCACGGTGGCGTTGATCTGCACCCGGAAGCGCACCACGCAGGTGGCGCCGGCCGGCAGGTCGCCGTATGTGGTGGCATAATCCGCTCTCAATACCGATCCGGCATAGGTCACGCCGGCCGTGGACCCGTCCATGGTGCCCGAACCGGCCACGTAGGTCACCAGGGCATCCAGCGGCGGCCCCAGATCGTCGGTGACCACTACATGGGTGGCCGGCAGGCCGGCCACATTGGTGGTCCGGATGGTGTACTCGAGTTGTCCGCCGGCCAGGGCCGGACCGCCTCCCGCCACGATTACCGACTTGGTGATGGTGAGCAGCTGGGCGGTGCCCACCACAACGATGGTGGGCTGGTAGCCGTTGGCGGGCAGGCCGTCGGCATCGGTGAGGCCCGGCGGCAGCTCGTTGGAAGTCAGATTTCCCTGGTTGCTGATGATGGTGCCGGCGGGCAGACCGCCGTTGACCACCACTTCGAAGGTAACCGTGGCGTTTTGGCCGGCCGAAACGACACCGGGGCCCGGATTGTCGGAAGAGTGTACGGTCAAACCACCCACCAGGGGCGAGACGCCGCCCACATCCGGCACCGGCGCACCGTTCAATTGGGTCGATGCCGGCACATAGGCCGTGTTGGTGGGCATGGCGTCGGTGAGCACTACGCCGGTGGCCGGGATGGCGCCGCTGTTGCGGATATCGATAGTGTAGCGCAGGGTGTCCCCCGGGTCCACGATGCCCGCCGTGCCATTGTCCACGGAAATCACTACGGTCTTGTGGGCATAGAGCAGGGGCACGTTGCCCACTACGTCCCGGGTCGGATCATCGGGTGTCGGCGTGTCCGGATCGTCCGAGGGCTGAACCGGCTGCGATCCGCTGCCCTCGCCGTCGAAACTCAAAAATCCCTGGTTCTCGATGATCAGGCCGTCCATGGCCGCGGGGTCGATAACCACATCGAAGGTCACGGTGGCCACATTGTCGGCTGCGGGGTCCGCATCGGCCCGCATGGTGCCGGCGGTGGCGTTTTCCGGAGCGTTGATGAGAATGCCGGCATGCAGGGGATTGACACCGGGGCCTCCGTCGGGCACAACGCCGCCGTTCAGGGTTGTGCTGTTGGCCACATAAGTGGTGTTGGCCGGCGTAAAGTCCTGCAGGCGGACGTTGTCAGCATTTTCATGGCCGATATTCTTGATGGTGAGGGTATATCGCAGGGTGTCGCCGGCCATGAGCACGGCCGGGTCGTCGGTCAAGTCGGTGGAGATCTTCTGTACCTGGAACCGGGGCGCCGAAATGATTCGGGTTTCGGTGGGATCGGTGTCGCCTGCACTATTGGGGTCGTCGCTCAATATCGTCGCCGGCACGAGGGAGGTCAGACCCGCCTGATTGCGCACCACCGTGCCGCTGGCGATCACCGGCGCCAGGGTGATCTCGAACGCCACCACCAGCCGGTCCGTGCCGCTGCCGGCGGCGCCGAGGTTGAGGTTGGCAACGCCTACCAGGCCGGTTCCGTGGACCCCACCCGTTGCATTGGTGCCGCTGGTGTCCGCGCCGGAGGGGACGCTGGTGAGAACCAGGCTGCCCGGTACAAAGTAGGCCGTGGTATTGAGGGCGTCCACCTCATCCTCGATGGAGAAGCCGGTCAAGCCGCCCGAACCGTTGTTGATCACCTCCAGGGTATAGTGCAGGGTATCGCCGGGGCTGGCATCGAGACCCGGATCCTGCCCGGTGGTGACGTTGCGCACATGCTTCAGGAAATCGAGGTCGGGCGCCTGGGTGTTGATGGTGTGGGCATCCTGCTGATCGGTGTTGTCGCCGGGTGTCCCGTCGGTCAGCGCATGGGTGTATTGATGGGGAGCCGCATCGGCCGCGTCGGGGTCATGGCCGTACCACCGGGTGACGCCCGCCACATTGGTGAGGGCCACTGCATTGAGTGTGTCCGCATCCAACTCGGTTTCGTAGTTGATGACCAGGTGATGGTCGGGCTGCAGCGGACCGGCCGCCGACTGCAGCTGCAGGGTCCACTCGCAGGCGGCAGTGTCGAAATTCACCGTGTAGTCGGCGCCTTCGGCCAGCACGTCCGAGGTCGGTGTGCCGCTGTTGTCGAAAAACCGGGCGGTGATATTGCCGGGGCCGGCGCCGCAGGTGCCGCCGTTGACCGGGTCGTCGGGCAGCCGATCCACGACGGTAAGGTTCCAGGCTGCGCCTGAATAGGTGTTGTGGATGTCCAGGGTAAAGCCGGCCGGGGTACCCACCACCATGTCGGCCGGCCCACTCTTGTCCATCACCAGCATGTCCGGACCGACGATGGTCATGTCGGCTGTGGTGCCCGCCCCGCCGGTTTGCCGGGTGTCGGCATCGCCATCCACCTGGTTGTAGGTGTAGGTGGCGGTATTGGCAAACAGCGCGCCGGTGTTGTTGGGCGCCGGCGGCGGGTCCACTGCCGGCTGGGTGTCCACCAGACGCACAGTGACGGCGAGTTCGATCTGCTCACCGGCCGGGATGTCGATGCCTGAGGTGGCGTCTTCGATCACCAGGCTGGTACCGCTGCCGGTATTGACCGGTGTCCAGGCTCCGGGACCAGGAACCTTGGTGACGCGGATAAATTCGAGGGTGGCGGCCGAGGCGCTCAGATCGTCAAGAATGCGTACGTCATGCAGGGCCGTGGTTTGGACGGTGGCCGGAACGGTAATGCGGTACGTAAAGGGCTGGCCGATGGCCGCCGAGGCGACAGTGTTGGCCTTGTCCAGGGCAACGGCGCCGGCCGTGGTAAAGGTGACGCTGTCCGTGTTGCTGGGCCCGTAAATTTCACGCACGCCGACGGCAGCACCCACAGTGGGACCGGCATCGTCGTCGAAGGAGTAGTAGAGCTGCACCTGGGCCTGGTTGGTCAGGGTCATCCCCGGTGCCAGTCCGGCATCTGTCTGGGCCTGGTAGACCAGGCGCAGGGTGTCGCCGGCCGGGATGGTGTATTGGTCGGCGGTGCCGCTGTCGAAATCCCATGTGGCCGTTCCGCTGGCCGCATCATAGGACGGGGCCAGGTTGGCCAGCACGGGACCGGAAAGCAGTTGAACGCTTACCACGGCGATGGTGGCGGCGCCGTTGCGCATGCCCAGGGGGATGATGTCCCGCAGGACCGTATCGTAAGCCGGCGCCGTGCCGGTGTTGGTGATGTCGATGGTGTAGGTAACCTGTTCACCGGCATTCAGCACGGTGTCACCGCCGGCCGCAACAGCGGATTTGGCCACGCTGAGGTCGGGTTGGCGCAGATCGATGGTCTCGTTGTCGGTGATGGTGGTGGCCGGCCCGCTGATGGTGTTATAGCCCATGGCCGCCGTGTTGTTCAGGGCGATATTGTTGACCTGGGGGTGCACGAGGTTGAGCACCCGGGCCCGGTAGACAATGATGAATACGTCGTTGGCCGCGTTGCCGTCGGCCTGGTTGGTGACGTCGCCCAGGGTCATGGTCACGGTGGTGGGGCCGGCGGCGGCATTGCCGGTCACAACGACGCTGGCGGCCGTAATGTCGTCGTGGGCAAAAGGCGCCACTGCCGAAAAGGGCGCCGACATGTCGCCGTTGATGCCGGCGATCTCTTCGAAAATCAGCCCCTGGGGCAAGGTGTCGGTGACCGTGATGTTGTCGTAGGAGCCCTCCTGCAGAGTGAGGCGCACTTCGTATTCCACGATATCGCCGATGCGTACCACATCGTCGCCGGGGCCATAGGTGTCCAGCAGGCGGGTTTTGGCTGTGGCGGTGGTGTCCCCCACTACAACGGTGGCGGTGACCGGGCCGGTAAAATAGTCGTTGTAGGCCGGCGTGGCCGTGCCGTTGCGCTCCAGGGCGCTGGCGCCGTCGAGGCTGGTCCAGCGGGCCACGACGCTGTTGCTCAGGCTCTGGCCGATGAGCACGCTGTTGTCCACCAGCACCTCATAGGTGACCGTGACCGCCGAGCCTTCAGTGATGTCGATGTCGGCGTTGCCGTCCTCCAGGGACCAGACCAGGGTCTGGGGCACGGTGACGCCGTCGCCGGCGGTCACAGGTGCCGCGATGGTGTTGCCGGACCCATCCACCGTCGGATTGCCGTTGTAGACCAGACCCAAGCCCAGGCTGTCCTCGATGCGAACGTCAAAGGCGTCCGAGAAATTGTCCGCCGGTGCGCCGCCGGCGGCGGTGAGCGTCAGGGTGTAGCGCAGGGTGTCGCCGGCCTGGGGCGGGTTGCCCGGGTTGGTCACATTGGCCACGGTTTTGGCCAAGCCGAGGGAAGGCTCGACCACCGTTTGGACCGGCGTGGTGTCATTCAGGAGCACGGAGGCGCCGGTTTCGCCGTGGGCGTAGGTTATATCCACCGAGTTCTGCAGGGTGTCGCCGGCATCGGTGACCGCATCGTTGTTGATGCGGGCCAAATAGGTGATGCGGATCAGCGGGTTGACCGCATTGATGGCCGTGTCGTTCTCGGTTTGGGTGGCTACCGTGCCGATGTTCCACACGGCGCTGCCGCTGGTCTCATCGGTCGGAAAGGCCGTCATGGCCGCCTCGCCGGGTGCCGCACCATTAATGCTGGCGATGCCCTGGAAGGTGTAGGTGATGTCAAAGGCCCCGTCGTTTTCCAGCACATAGCTCAAACCGGTGCCGTCGAGGGTATCGGTGACCACCAGATTGTCGGTGACCCCCTCGGGCAGGGTGATCTCGATTTGAAAGGACCTGTGCGCTCCGATGGTGGGAACCGCTGCCGGGCTGAGGTCGGTCTTGGTCATCACCACTTCAGGCACCAGCACATCGTCTCCGGCCGTGGCTTCGTAATCGTTGACGGGATCGCCCGCGCCGGGCAGGGCCCCGTTGCGCATGCCGTCCTCAGCGCCGTCCACGCCGATGCTGCCGCCGCTGTTCAGCGCTGTGGCCTGAGACTGCAGTGAGGTCCACGCCGCATGGATGGTGTTGTCCAGGATCTCCTGGGGCTGGACCCCGTCGTCCACACGCACTTCAAAGGTGAAACTGACCGAATCCGAGGGATCGATGCCGTTGGGGGCGCTCCAGTTGAAGATCGGCCGGTCGGCGCCGTAGGTCACCGTATCCACGGTGTCGGGCGGATCGGCACCGCCCACATTGCCGATGTAAGTCAGATGGGTGCCCACAAGGTCGTCCAGCACCTGGAGATTGTAGGCGGTAGCCGTGCCGTTGTTGGTGGCCGTCACCGTGATGGTGAGCACGTCGGCGGCATCGGCATTGGCCACGGCGAAGGTTTTGGTCACGGCGATGAGGGGTTCGCGCACCTGCACATCCACCGCATTGAAGTCATGGGTGATGGTGGCGCCCAGTTCATCCACATACCGGGCGAAGGCGTTGGTGGAGGGAGACCCGTTGGTGAGGGTATCGCCGTCGTTGTTGCCGGCGGTGTTGACCACCCGGGCGATGAACCCGATTCCGAAGTCGAAGCGGTTGCCCAGCCCGGCGGTGCCGGCGGTAACGCGCTGATGGCCGAAGTCCCACTGCACCTCCGTGTCGTTACAGGTGGGGGTTATGACGCCGCCGGGGGTAAAACCGGCCGCCGAATAGGGACCGGTGGGGCCGAGGTCCACCACCGGGGCCTCTTCGCAGGTGATCCCGGCGGGCAGTTCGTCCCGGATCACGAAGTTGCGCAGCAGGGCCACCGGCAGCAGGGTGTTGAGCCGGTACTCGATCTCTTCGCCGATGGAGACGCCCTGAGTGCCGGCACCGGCAATGGGGGTGCTCGAGAGCGCCGCGATGCGCTTGGGCTGAGTCTCGATGGGAATGATCTGCACATCGGCGCTCGCCGTGGGGGAAGTGTAGTCGCGGGCATCACCGATATCGCCATAGGTCCGCGACGCCGGCGGAGGATCGGACTGGCTGCCATACTCGCCCGCAAGGGAGTCATATGTGGCGAAGGCTGTATTGGTGAAGGTCTGCAGCGGGGCTGCATCGTCGTCGAAGTCGACCCGGTAGTAAAGTTGCACCGACGCACCTGGATCGATGCGCAGCAGGGCGTCGCTTTGGGTGTATGAAAAAGTGATCACTGCCGGTGCGCCGTTATCCACCGTGTTGTCGCTGATGGTGCCTTCACCGCCGGCATCGGCGCCGTCCGTGGCCGCGTCGCCGTCGTTGTTCAATCCGTCGTTGCCCAAGGGCAGTACATAGGCCAGGTCGCTGGGGTCCAGAGTGTCTGTGACGGTGACATCGTAGGCCGGTGCCCGGGTCACACCGCCGCTGGAAGCCTCGTTGGAAACCGTCAGGCGGTAGATGTAAGCGTTGAGAGCGTCACCGGTATCCGCCAGGGGGACGAAGGGCGTACAGCCGGGACCGCTCCCGGTGGGCGAAAGCGACTCGTTGCAAACCTCTTTGACCACTGTGATTTCGGGTTCGGTGACGGTAAGCGAAACCTGGCGGCTGGCCAGCGGCGGGTAGACACTCATGCTGGGACCGTAGGGCACGGTAAACTCGTTTACAGGATCGCCGGCCAGAAATACCACGTCGAAGGTGGAGGTCAGGGTGTTGGTGGAGTCGGCGGCGTGCTGGTTGGGCGCGGCGCTGGTGTCGACGGGATCGTTGAGCAGCCGCGTCGTTACGTTCAGTTCGAACCACTGTTCGATGGTGGTGATGTAGGTGCCCGCATCGTTGAAGGTCCAGAAGAGCGTCCCTTCAGCCATGTCATACTGATTCGGCGGCGTCGGCACCACCGAGCGCTGGAAGTCGATGTCGGCAATCTGGGCGGTGGTGATGTAGGCGGAGCGGTCCACATACCCTTGTCCGTCCGGCAAAATATCGTCCACTCGAACGTTGCGTACCTCGATGGGCGTGTAGCCCGGCGTCAGAAAACCGAACCAGCCGCCGGCGCGGATATTGTAGGCGCACTCTTCGCCGATCTGCACCTGATCGTCCGGAGAGCCGGGCGGCGGGTTGTTCTCCGAACAGTTACCGGATTGGTTCTTGTCGAGGTTAAAGCCCATCACCCGGGCACGGATGGCGTCCACGCTGTAGGTGTTGGCGCGATCGGTGATGCCGTCGCCCCTGGCCACAATAGCGGGGAAGGTCAGGCGCGTGCCGTCGTCAAGGGTGATCTCTCCGATCACATCGGCGCGGAAGGTAAGGTCGTCGGCGGCGATTCGGGCCGGGTCGGTGGCTTTGTTGACGATAAAATCAAGGTCGATGAATCCGCCGTTGCGGGCGACCTCCGGCAGGCTCAATCCGGCGGGCACCTCTTCTTTACACTCGATGATGGTTGCCCCGGCCGGAAACCCCAGGGGCGTCTGCCACTCGGCCAACGGCGGCATATCTGTCGGGGTGGCTGTGCAGCCTGCGGGCAGGCTGGTCAGGTCCACATCCATGGTCTGGCCGAAAGCGACATACGTATAGTAGTCCGCCGCCGAGTGGCCGCCGTTGTTGGTCAGACGTACGGTAAGGGTGGTGCTGGTGCTGTTGGTCAGGATGTAATCGAGCACCGGGCCGCTGGGGCCGTAGGTCTGGATGTCCAGGTCTTCCGGCCTGGCGGTATGGGTGCTGTTGTAGGTGTCAGTATTGGGGCCGCCCGTACAAAAATCGTTAAATGTCACACTGACGCTGTTGGGCAGGTTCGCCAGCACGCTGTGGTCGGGATCAGTGCCGCCGGCAGCCGGGCTTTCCTGGATAATGTCAAGATCCGCCTCCCGGTCGTAGGACGCTGAGCGCACCAGGACGATGCCGAAGGTGATCACCAGTTGATCTCCGTTGCGCAGCAGGTTGGCGTGGCCGTCGTTGGTGGCTGCATCGCTGGTCAGGGTGAACTGCGGGGCGGTGTTGAGCAGGGGATCGCCGTCGGGGTTGTCCCAAAAAATCTGGTTGGTCAATCCATTGTAGTCGCCATAGGCGCCCGTTGCCGCAATGATCGGCGTGAAGGTGGCATCCACCACATATTCCGGGGGCAGCGTATTGGTCAGCACAAGGTCGCTCACCGTGCCGCCGCTGTTGTTGGTGATGGTGACCACCACACGGCCCTTGGTCCCGGCATCCGGGTTGCCGGCGCCCACCCCGTCATAGTCCACAGCGATGTCCAGATCCCGGTCGGAGAGAGTGTTCAGGGTGGCCGTGGCCGATCCCGGACTGGCGCCGAAGGAGGTGGCCGCGATTTCACCGGCCGGCGGCGTGGTGTCGCAGCCCCAGCGGATATCCGATACCGTGTTGGTCCGGTCCGAAGAACAGGAACCGTTGGGGGCATTGGGAATCTTGCCCACCAGATAGAGATAAGCAGAGCCCCCGGCAGGCACATCCACTGCTGTTGGAGCGATAAAGGGAAAATCTACATCATAGTCTGTGATCCGGTCCCCCGGCACTGCCGGAAAGGCGGCACACGCAGTGGGGTCGACGATATTATTGACCGCCACGTTGGTGGCGGCGGCCTCCGAGTCGCAGATGTAGCGCAGGTCGGTGATGCCGAGGCTGCCCACGTCCAGGACGTCATCCAGCCTTAAATCCTGCAGGTCGGCGGTGCCGGCCGCGTTGCCCACTTCTATGCGCCAGATGATGTCATCATCGATGTTGCCGTAGACCTGCTGGGCATATTCTCCTGCATCCTGGCCGGCATCCACGTTCCGTCCCAGCTTGGCGACCGTCGGGTTGGGCTCGCGCAGGGGCAGTGTATCTGAATCAAATGCACTGGCCGGTGTTCCCGGACAAACGGTCGCCGGTATGCTTCTGACGTTTTCGGCGGTGTAATCGAGACGTACCGAAATATTTCGGTTGTCCGTGATCAGTTCTTCCTGGGTTAACACCGAATCCCGTGTCACCGAAAAACGGATGGTGATGGTGGTGGCAAGCGACGGATTGTTGTTGCCGGCCAGCCTGCCCAGGTCCGAAATTTGAGCAGCGGTCCAGGTCAGAATTTCATTGGCGGTCCCGGTGACCATCGGCCCGGCCGGCCCTGCCACCGGAACGCCGTTGACCCACGCCTCGGTGGAGCCGGCATAGATAAGATGGGAAGTGCCGAGGTCTTCCTCCACTGTCATGTTGGTCATGTCCGTATCCCTGTCAAAGGGATTGGAGACGACGATGGTAATGTAGCCGATATCGCACAGCTCGCAGTAACTGTTGCTGGTGGCGGGGCTGGCGGTCAGGTCGTGACGGACCAGCGGAGCTCCGGCGGTGATATCGCATGGCGCCGCCATTGCCGTGCCAATGGCGATCAAGAGAGTGAGAACACTACAGGCAGCAGTGATGATGCGTTTATACAAAAGGGACCTTTGGCTTATTAATGCGTTTCAGTTTGAGTGGTTTTGGCAACCAGTTCCATTCCACCTGTATGTATATGTAAATAAAAACAGCCATATATAAATTTTTCTGTGCCATATAAGCCGCTAATCACGCACACTTATTGGGAAGGCGGTTTTACTCATGGCAAATACGATGCCAGTCAGGTTTTTTCTTTGCTATAAATATTAACCTATTGTTATTTTTATATATTTAAAAATAACAAACCGGGCATCCAGTGGCTGTGGCAGCAGATTTTGATCTTTTGTTTTAAGAAAGGTGTATTTTTGTATACAGGCGGTTGCTTAATTGGCCGAATGTCCAAGAAATTTCGGCTGCGGCTTGTCCGTGCCGCCGGGGTGCAGTCTGTCGGCTGCGCCACCGCGGTCGGTATCCTGCCGGCGGAAAGGGCGCCGCCCTCCCATCCACCATATCGGGGCGTGCATCGTCGTCCGGGGCGATCTGATCGGCTTCAGGCGTCTTGTCTCCATCAGGGACGAGGAGGGACTCTATATTCAAATGGATTATATTTATAAAGTACCAAAGGGGGGGATGGAAAATGGCTGCTTGCCGTTATAAGTAAGGACGAACAACAGCAAACAGCCATTTATGGGGTCATTAACCATTTTGTTGTTTCTATATTACGGTTCTATTTTTGTTCCAATGACTTGCAGGAATTTGGCCAGCCAGTCGGGATGCGCCGGCCAGGCCGGAGCGGTAACAAGGTTCCCGTCGACGTGCGCTTTGTCTACTGCGATATCGACATATTTACCGCCTGCGATTGTCACGTCAGGCCCTACTGCCGGATACGCTGAACAGCTTCTGCCTTCAACAACGCCTGCTGCGGCGAGGACTTGAGCCCCGTGGCAAATTGCAGCGATCGGCTTGCCGGTACGGGCAAAATGTCGCACGATATCCAACACCGCAGGGTTCAGTCGAATATACTCCGGCGCCCGTCCACCGGGGATCACCAGGGCGTCGTAGTCATCCGCTTTGATTTCTGCAAAGGTTGCATTCAGGGTAAAGTTGTGGCCCGGCTTTTCACTGTAAGTTTGGTCCCCTTCAAAATCATGGACGGCGGTACGCACCTGCTCGCCTGCTTTCTTGTCAGGGCAAGCCGCATAAACGTCATGCCCGACCATCAAAAGCGCTTGAAAGGGGACCATGACCTCATAATCCTCCACAAAATCACCCACGAGCATTAAAATTTTTTTTGCACTCATAGTGAACTCCTTTCTTGTCGCCTTAGGGACATGGCTGAATCGATGGTTATTTGCTCTTTTTTTCCCTTTTGGCCTGTTTTTTCTCTTTAACCGTTTTCTGGGGTTTTTTCTTTTCCGCTTTCTTGGAATCTCTTCCTTTTGACATAGGCTTTACCTCCGGCAAATGACAATAAAAAATGAATATCGCTGTCCGCAGTCTACTATTTGTGCCTCAAAATGCAATATCAAAGGTACGCGGGATAACCAGGTGCGGCAACACTCAAGGTCCGGCCAGCAAAGATTTGACGTCACGGGTCAATAAAGGATAGGATCTGAGCGAATCCATTCATCCAGGGAGATACGGTATGGGACCGGATGATCGAGTGTATATTCGGCTGCAAAAACATTTAGACAATCAGGCCGTCGGGTTTCCAGCGACGCGATCAGGCGTTGAAATTAGAATTCTCAAACACATCTTTTCTCCTGAAGAGGCGCAGATCGTCCTGTTTTTAAGCTATCGATTTGAACCGCTGGATTTCATTTTCGGGAAAGTCGGGGAGCTTGTCGATTCGGTGGCGGAATTGGAAAACCGCCTGGATGCGATACGCCAAAAAGGGGGCGTTGAATTCAAGATCAAGGATGGTGTGAAGCATTATTGTTGTGCGCCGCTTGTCGTTGGAATGTACGAATTTCAACTTGAACGGCTGACGCCTGAGTTTATCGAGGATTTTGAAGAATATACTTCGGGTACGAGATTCGGGCTCGCCTTTCTGGGCACGGCCCTTCCCCAGATGCGCACTATTCCGGTATCCCGCAGCATTCACCCGCAGCATCATGTCAGCACGTTTGATGAGGTGCGGACGCTGCTGCAACAGGCCGATGAGCCTTTTGTCATTTTTGAATGCATTTGCCGCAAAAAAAAATCAATGCAGGGCGCGACGTGCAAGGTCACCAGCCGCAAAGAAACCTGCCTGGGCGCCGGCGGCATGGCCCAAATGGCCCTGCTCAACGGCTCCGGCCGACAGGTGACCCGGGATGAGGCGCTGGCGATTGTCGAGCAGAATCAGAAAGACGGACTGGTTTTGCAGCCATCCAACACGGAGAAGGCCGATTTTATCTGTTCATGCTGCGGCTGCTGTTGCGGCATGTTACATGTTTCTAAAATAATCCCCAAACCATTGGATTACTGGGCTTCTAATTTTCAGGCAGCGGTGGACACAAATTTGTGCAACGGATGCGGTGCCTGTGAAAAGAGCTGTCAGGTGGGGGCGGTGGCGGTTGCTCGAAGCAATCAGCAGGCGGTGGTGGACATGGACCGATGCCTTGGGTGCGGTGTTTGTGTGACCCGCTGTGCGGTGGAGGCCGTCACCTTGATCAAAAAGCCCACTGAAGTCAAGCCGCCGCCGACGCGGGAGGCGCTGTACGATAGGATCATGGCAGGAAAGAAACACCGCCTGGGAAAATTGAAATTGACAGGAAAACTGATTCTCGATGGAGCCCGGACAGGAAAAATTCGTTCCCTCGGATCCAAGGGGACAAAACCACAAGCCATTTTTCCGGATGAATTGGGCCCCGGAGAATGAAGGGCAGGTCGTTGGACGCAAATACCCGGTGGCGCGCCGACCCGGAGTCTGCCAGGCAAATCAGGCGGGCCCATGGGTGGATGGTGGTCTTTTCGGTGATCATTGCCGGATCGTTTCCCGTGGTGGCGGCGATTACACCCGGCATGGATTCGACGGTGCTGACCTTTTGGCGGTTTCTTGCGGCAACGGCCATTTTTGCGCTGATGCTGCCTTTCGTCAAAGGGGTTCGGCTTCCGGGGTGGAAGGATCTGGGCCGTTACAGCGTCGTGGGCGGCAGCTATGGTCTTTTTTTTATACTCATGTTCCAGGCGCTCAAAGAGACGTCCCCGCTGAATACCAGCACCATTTATACGACTTTGCCGCTGCTGACCATGCTGCTGGGGGGATTGCTGGGAGAACCCCTGCGGTGGCGGCAACTGGGGGTGCTGGCGTTGTCCATGGCGGCCGCCCTGTGGGTGATTTTCCGCGGTGACTGGCAGCAGATGCTGGGGCTTCAGTTTTCCCGCGGAGACGTGATTTTCTTTCTGGGAACCGGCTGTTTGGCGGTGTATCTGCTGTCGCTGAAAAAACTGCAGCGCGATGAATCCAAGGTCTGTTTCACTTTTTACAGTCTGCTGGTGGCCACACTGGCGCTGCTGGCGGCCGCTGTCTGGCGTACCGGCGGGGTGCCCTTTCCAGGGGCCGGCGTGTGGCTGGGCATTGCCTACCTGGCTGGCCCGTCAACAGCGGTGACCTTCTGGATCCTGCAGCACACCGCCCCCCGGTTGGGACCGGGCCGGGTGGTGGCGTATACTTTTCTGACCCCGTCGGCTGTGGCGGCTCTGGAGTGGGGCCTGGGGCTCGCCACTCCAGAGTGGGTGATGCTGCCGGGTATTGGACTGACCCTCCTGGCGGTATGGCTTCTTCAGTTGGATGCCGTTTCCGGAGGCGGATCATCTTAGACGGCAGCCTGGGGAAGGCTTGTTGCTACGCCACTTTCAGTTCGGCATCCGGGATAGATGGGGCTCCAGCCCGCAGCTTTGCCAGCGCGGTATGCGCCGCGTTAATCACCGGGTGCACGGTGGGGGCCGCTGTCAGCAGCGGGTGGGTGGCAATCTGCAGCATATCCAGTTCGCGCACCGTGACCTTTTTCTGAATGGCCAGCGCGATCATGTTGATCAATTCGCCCGCGGACGCCCCGCCGGATACCTGGCCGCCGAGCAGGATACCTGAACGATCGGCAAAAACCAGTTTGACCACCATTTCGCGGGCACCGGGAAGCACACCGGGGTGGCGATCCGGGGCTGCGGCCGTCGCCGTGCCGTATCTGAAACCCTCTTTTTCGCAGGTTCTGCAGGTCATACCGGCGCTGGCGAATGCCTTGCCGGCAATTTGGGTTGAAAAGGCCGCAATCGTTCCCTGAATTTGGTGCAGTACGCGGATACAATAGATATTGGTGCCTGCATTGCGCGCTTCGGCCGTTGCCGTCGATGCCAGCCAGACCGGCGCGGCCCGGCGAGTGAAGAAATCACGCTTGAGTGCGCAGTCGCCGACGGCAAAAACATCCTCGGCATTGGTGCGCATATAGTCATCCACCCAGATCGACCCGTTTTCCACGATCCGCAAACCGGCCCGCATGGCCAGGTCGCTGGACGGTTTGGCCCCCACGCTGAGCAATACCATGTCGGCCGGGAGGGTTTCTCCGCTGGCCAGTGAGACCGACTGTACGCTTTGCCCCCCATCGATGGATACGACACGGCTGCCGGTGCGGATGATGATTTTCTGTCTGTCCAGGAGCCTCTCGATTTCGTTGCAGAATTCATCATCGAAAGCGGTGGACAGCAGCCTGGGCATAATTTCGACGAGGTGGATTTGCGTATTGCCGTCCCGGGACAACTCATCGGCAAACTCGGCGCCGATAAAACCGCCGCCGATGATGACGATATGTCGGGCGCGATGCACGTTTTCGCGCAGGGCCTGCATGGCCGACATGCTTTTTTTGATGCTGAACACACCCTGTTTGTCTACTCCCGGAATCGTCGGCATGCATACCTGGGTTCCGGTGGCGATGACCAGTTTTTCATAGGACAACTGTTCTCCGGTTTCCAGGGAAATGCTGTGCGCCCGGGTGTCCAGAGCGGTGACCGTGCCCACCTTAACCTGGATGCCGGCGTTTTCCAGGGGCGTGTTGCCCATGGCGTTTTGTTTGCTGTCGGACATGGTGTGCATCATGTAGGGGATGGCGCAGGGGATTACACCGTCACCGATTTCTTTGATCACGCAAACGGATTTTTCAGGATAGACACTCTTTGCCGTCAAGGCCGTAATCACACCGGCAGGTCCGCCGCCGACGACAATCACATTCGTTTCCATGGACTCTCCTTTCACTGCAACAGGCAATAAGGTTTACCGCAAAGGCCCTTGGTTGACTCCGCAAAAAACAAGTATCAATCTTCGTGCCATCTGAAATGTTTTGGAAATATTGGATAACAGGCTGAAATAATATTTGATCATTAAAAACGGAATAACCTTTTGGGGCCATTGCCCGTCAACCGCGTGTCCGGTATTTTTCCAGGATGTCAGGCGGGATCTAAAAAACAGGAAGTGGCCAGGGCGCATGCCATGGGACTAAATGTCGGCCTGCGCTCATGTCGTTGGGGCATCTCTTGCCGGCTGGCCCGGAGTCAGGTGCGCGAAAAAGAGGGCGGGCCGGATTTGTTGGTGACTTTGCAGAGCTTGCCGTGGTAAATCACCCCATCGATCCTGAAATCACAGGCACCGCATCGCTTTTGGTCACCGTTCCGAATGGCCGGAAAAATCGTACGCGCGGGCCGGGGCGAGGATGGGTCTGTCACCAACAACATCAGAGGGGGAGCGCTTCGGATGAAAGTAATCGGTTTTAATGGCAGTGCCAGGAAAGACGGCAATACGTCGATTCTGCTTCAGAAGATTTTCGATGAACTCGAGGCCGAAGGAATCGAAACCCAGATCGTGAATCTCGGGCCGCAGTCGGTCAACGGGTGCCTGGCATGTATGAAGTGTTTTGAAAACAAGGATGGCCACTGCGTGCAGAAGAAAGATTCCCTGAATCAATGGCTGGACGAGATGCGGGCGGCCGACGGCATCCTTTTGGGCACGCCGGTTTATTTTGCAGGAATCAGCGGCCAGATCAAGTGTTTCATGGATCGGAGCGGAATGGTGGCCAGGGCAAACGGCAATATGTTCAAACGGAAAGTCGGGGCCGGTGTGGCGGCTGTCCGGAGGGCCGGGTCGGTTTCCGCAATTCATTCCCTGAATGCGTACTTTACCATCGCCGAGATGGTTGTCATGGGCTCCACCTATTGGAATATGGGGTATGGCCGTGACAAGGGGGAAGTCCAGCAAGATGGAGAAGGGATGCAGACCATGGCCAACCTGGGAAAAAATATGGCATGGCTGCTGAAATCCATCGCGGCGGCCAAGGATAAGGTCCGTGTGCCGGATACATCCATGGCTGTCGCGACGAGCTTTGTCAGGTAATGCCAATCGGGGCAGTCCCCGGTTGCAAAGACGGTGAAAGCGGGGTTTGATCTCCTAGTGGAGACGAGAAAGAATATACAGGCTGCCCTTTCCGGGGATAACGGATTTCTTTGGTCACTGCGACTCGAATCGCGCTTTCACTTTTTGGCACAGATAAGATCCAATGGGCATGGCCGAAGTCGCTGCCGGGGAAGGCGCATTGCACACATGCAACGAGCGCCGCGTTTCGGCAAATAGAAAGTCATGGACCAGCGTGCCGTCTTTTTTTATGGCCTGGGCCCGTATGCCGGCAGGGTAGGGCCGCAGATCGCTGATTTTCAGACCCGGGCAATACTTGTGCACCCGCTGCAGGTAGCCATGTTTGAAGAGAGAGTCCTTGAACTCGCTCAGGCCCGTAGTCCAGTTGGCCTGCATGACTTTCCAGAACCCTTTGAAGCAAAGCATTTGGAAGATGTCCTGCGGGTCTATGTTATAACGGGCGTATCCTTCCCGCTTCCAGCCCAGGACCGCGTTGGGCCCTACAGTCACAGAGCCGTCGATCATGCGGGTCAGATGTACGCCCAGAAAGGGCAGGTCCGGGTCGGGAATGGGGTAGATGAGGCGCCTGACAATGGCATTGTGTCGGGAAGCGAGCCGGTAGTACTCCCCCCGAAAGGGCACGATCATAAAATCGATATCGATACCCGTCATTTGGGCCAGCCGGTCGGCCATCAGGCCGCTGCAGGCAATCAGGAATTTGGCTTGAAAGCGCTCGCCCCCTCCCAGAATTTGAATGCTATCGTCACGCTCGCGCAGCGCCGTGACGGGCCGGCCCAGCCGGATGTGCCCGCCCAGTGCAGTGAAGCGTTCGGCCATTTTGGCGGTGATCCGCCCGTAATCCGTGATACCGGTGGCAGGCACCAGCAATGCCCCCACGCCGTTAATCCGCGGTTCCTCGGCTTTCAATTCGACATGGGACAGCCGACGGGTCAGGATGCCGTTGAGCTCGCAGCGCTGTTCCAGCGCCGCCATGCGTTCATATTCCACTTCGTTCGTGGCCACCAGCAGTTTGCCGCATTGCAGAAACGGCAGGCCATGCTCCCGGCAAAACGCCAGGGTTTGAACGGCACCCTTTTTGCAAAAATCGGCCTTCAAACTGCCGGGCGGGTAGTATACACCGGCGTGAATGACCCCCGAGTTGCGTCCGGTCTGGTGCCGGGCCAGTGTACTTTCCTTTTCCAGCAGCAGGATGCGGGCGTCCGGATATTGTTGTTGCATCTGCCAGGCGGTGGATACGCCGACGATGCCGCCGCCGATTATTGCGAAATCAAAAGTGTCCATTTTCACCTTTCCCGGAATTGATGGTCCCGAAAGTCAAACCCGGAGTTTATGGCACCCGTATTTGAGCTGGTCCTGAAAAAGCCCCATGGTCATGCCCGGTAAGGTAAGTATCGCCCTGCGGGCGACGAATTTCCAGTTTTGGATCGCGCTGCGCGCGGTCCTGATCTTATATTGCGTTACGGCTGAATTCCTCAAATTATAAAAGACCTTCCGACGTGGCCCCTGCCTCTGTTGCGCGGGTATGGACAATTAGATGGATGCCATGGTTTTCGCGAAGATGGCCAGGGCGTTTTCGATATCCGCTGCGGTCACATGATACTGGGTCACAGCCCGCAGTTGACGCGGGCCGGAGGGCAGTACCCGGACGCCCGCGGCGTTCAGGCGGTCCGCCAGGTCCGCTGCGGATAATCCCGGCCGGTCGATGTCGACATGCACGATGTTGGTTTTCACCCGGTGCGGGTCGATGAGCAGGTCTTGGATTTGAGCCAGCCCATCGGCCAGGCGGCGGGCGTTGGCGTGATCGTCGGCCAGGCGGTCCACCATTTCGGTGAGCGCCACGATGCCGGCGGCGGCCAGCACACCGACCTGGCGCATGCCGCCGCCCAGCACTTTCCGTGTCCGCCGGGCCTGGCGGATGAATTCCGCGTTCCCGCAGACCACGGAGCCCACCGGTGCGGCCAGGCCTTTGCACAGGCAGAATGTGACGGAATCCGCATGGCGTGTCAAATCTGCTGCCGTGCACCCCAGGGCCAGTGCGGCATTGAAGATGCGGGCGCCATCCACATGGATTTTCATCCCGTGACGATCGGCCAGTTCTCTGACCGCGTTCATGTAACCCGGATCAATGGGCGTCCCATTGCAGCGGTTATGCGTGTTTTCGATCACGATGAGCCGGCTGACGGGAAAATGAATATTGTCGGGACGAATGGCGGCCTCGATGTCTGCGATGGCCATTGTACCGTCGGGCCGGTTGGGAACGGTGCGCGGGTGAATGTTGCCGATGGCCGCCGACCCGCCCTGCTCATAGTAGAAGATATGGGATTCGCTACCCAGGAGCATTTCGTGCCCCCGGCGGCAGTGGACCATCTGGCAGACCAGATTGCCCATGGTGCCGCTGGTTACATAAAGGGCCGCTTCTTTGTTCATCTTTTCCGCGGCCAGGGCTTCAAGTTTCTGAACGGTGGGGTCGTCGCCCAGCACATCGTCGCCCACCACCGCTTCGGCCATGGCCCGGCGCATGGCCGTGGTGGGTTGGGTGATGGTGTCGGAGCGCAGATCAATCGGCTGAGGCATATGGTTTTTCCTTTCAGCGCCTATCGGCGCAGTTTTTTGACTGCCGCCACGATGACTTCCAGAGCCCGGTCGATTTCATCGGCGGTGGTCATCCTGCCGGTGGTGAACCGTACGGTTCCCATGGCCCATTGCTTCGGAATCTGCATGGCCTCCAGCACGTGGGAGATCTGTATCTGGTCGGAATGGCAGGCCGCGCCCGCCGAGGCGGCGACCTGCAGCCCGATCTCTTCCAGGATGCGGTTGGCTTCCAGCCCGAGAAACGACACGCTGGCGGTGTTGGGGAGCCGGTTTTCCCTGTGGCCGTTGAACTGCACATCGTCCAGGGTGGTTTTTATTCCGTGTTCCAGGCGGTCCCGCATGGTCCGCATGCGGGCTGTGTTTTCTTCCAGGTCGCGCTGCGCGATTTCGCACGCTTTGCCCAGCCCGACGATTTCCAGCACGTTCTCGGTTCCGGCGCGGATACCCCTCTCCTGCCCGGCGCCATGGCAGAAGGTTTCCGGCTTGAGGCCCGTACGAAAATACAGCGCGCCCACCCCTTTGGGGGCGTAAATCTTGTGGCCGGCCACGGAGAGCAGGTCCACGCCCAGCTTATCCACCGGGGTGGGGATCTTGCCAACGGATTGGGCTGCATCCGTGTGAACCAGGATCTCCTTGCCGTGGGCAAGCGCGGCGATTTCGGAAATCGGCTGAATGGTTCCCACTTCGTTGTTGGCGTGCATGATGGATATCAGGATGGTTTGCGGGCCGATGGCGGCGGCCACATCCGCCGGATCGACCCGCCCATCGGCATCCACCGGCAGAATGGTGACGGAAAACCCGTGGGTTTCCATGAAGCGGCAGACCTGCAGAACGGCCGGATGTTCGATGGCACTCGTGATGATGTGGGTGCCCCGGGCGAACCTGGCACCGGCAATGGCTTTGATGGCATGGTTGTTGGACTCGGTACCGCCGCTGGTGAAAATCAGCTCATCGGCCCGGCAGCCCAAAAGGCCGGCAGCCTGTCGGCGGGCCTCTTCCACGGCCTGTTTGGGCCGGATGCCGTACCAGTGGGTGCTGGACGGATTGCCGAACTCGGTTTCCAGAAATGGCCGCATGGCCTCGATGACTTCGGGTGCATGGGGGGTGGTTCCGTTGTAGTCCAGGTAGATCGGGTTGATCATTGCGTCCCTTTCTATTTATCGACATGGCGGGCGGGATGTGTCATTTGCAGCGCGACACCCGGTGCCCACGCGACTAACAGCGATGCGCTGAAAGCACCTTTGGCTCTATGCCGGACGAAATCCGAAAATTGAATCGCAATTTATAGCATGTTTAGAAAAAGATGCCAATCCATGGACCATGCTGCGGTCCGCAACCTGTTTTTCGGCAAAACCCCATATACGTATTCAATTTGGGTTGACAACCATTTCAGTATATTAAAGCATGAACCGGTCGTACCGATTACCCTGAACGGCAGCGATTAATCCGTACCGTCATGCCGGGTCCATCCGGTATCCATGCCTACGGGTTTGCTTTGGCCGGTTTTGGCCGGAAGAGTGGTCATTGCCAGGCCTTTAACATGGAGGATGGACGGCCTGGAGGCCTATCGGCGCATCTCATCACCGGCCACGACTTGTCTGGGACGGTTTCAAACAGAGGAAAAACAGTCAATGTTAGATGAACAGGTGATTCGGGAACTTCAGCAGGTTTGCGGCAGGCAATATGTCTTGACCGACAAGGCCGATCGAATTTGTTATTCATACGATGCGACCCAACGCCAGTTCCTGCCGGATGTGGTTGTCCATCCAGCAGATACGGAAGCGGTCAGCCGGATTATGCGGATAGCCAATCGCCATACGATTCCGGTGTTTCCCCGCGGCGCCGGCAGCGGTTTCACCGGCGGCAGCCTGCCCACGTCGGGCGGCATCGTCCTGGGCCTTACCCGGCTGGACAGGATTATCGATATTGATGAAGAAAATCTCGTCGCTACAGTGGAACCGGGTGTGGTGACAGGAGATTTTCAGAAGGCCGTTGAAGCCGTCGGGCTTTTTTATCCGCCCGATCCCGCATCCCTTGGTTTTTCGACACTGGGCGGCAATGTGGCGGAATGCGCCGGTGGGCCGCGCTGCGTCAAATATGGGGTGACCAAGGATTATATTCTGGGACTGGAAATCGTTACACCCACCGGCGATATTCTCAAGACCGGCGGTTCCACCATGAAGGGGGTAGTCGGCTACGACCTGACCAAGCTGATTTGTGGCAGTGAAGGTACCCTGGCGGTCATCACCAAAATTATCATCAAGCTCCTGCCGTTGCCGGAAGCCAAGAAAACCATGCTGGTGATGTTCGATTCCATCGACGGTGCGGCACGTTCCGTTTCGGCGATCATTCGCGGCAAGATCATTCCGACCACCCTGGAGTTCATGGATAGCCGCACGATCGATTGCGTGCGCAGGGCGACGGATCTCGAAGTGCCGTCGGCCGTTCAGGCCGTTTTGATCATCGAGGTGGACGGGGATCGGGAATTTCTCGACAAACAGGCCGCGAAAATATCGGAAATCATTCATCCGCTGGGTGTCGTTGAAACCCGGATCGCGGAAACCGCAGCAGACAGCGAAGCCATCTGGCAGATCCGCCGCTCGGTTTCGGCATCCCTGCGCCGGGTCAATCCGGACAAATTCAACGAGGATGTCTGCGTGCCGCGTTCGAAAGTTCCTGATATGATAAGAAAAATAGATCGTATTGCGGATGAGTACAATATTCCCATCGTTAATTACGGGCATGCCGGGGACGGGAATATCCATGTGAATATCATGATCGACAAAAGTATTTCCGGTGAAGCGGAAAAAGCCGACAGCGCCATAAAAGCCGTATTCGCCGGCGCCCTGGAGCTCGGCGGCACCATGAGCGGCGAGCATGGGGTGGGCATCGTGAAAGCGCCATTTATTTCCATGGAACTGTCCGATATTGCCATTGACTACATGAAGACCATCAAGCGGGCGCTAGACCCTAAAAATATTTTGAATCCGGGAAAAATGGTTTAAGAAAGCAAGCTATTTGGGCGACAGGGTTGAGATATGGCCAAGCTGAAAAACCTCGAAGACTTTCGTGATGAAATCGCCCAGTGCGTCAAATGTGGTGCGTGTCGTGCGCACTGTCCGGCCTTCGGTGCCGAAAAATATGAGGGCCGGGTAGCCCGGGGCAAGATCGCCCTGGCCGATGCGCTGCTCAAAGGGGATGTGGACCTTGAAGGCCGCTTTCTGCTCGACATGTCGCAATGTCTGCTTTGCGGCAGCTGCACGGCCCAGTGCCCGAACAAAGTCCACACAGAGGAAATTGTTGCCGCCGTTCGGCGCGAGATTGTGCGACGAAAGGGCCTGTCGACTTTCGGTAAAGGGGTTGCCGCTGTTTTGAAAAATCAGGGGGCATTGAACCTGCTGGCCAAAAGCGGTGGCGTTTTTTCCAGTCTGCTGTTTAAAAAAATACCCGAACAGAGCGGTTTGCGGCTGCGTTTTCCGGCACCCATGATCCATTCAGACCGCACTTTGCCGCCCTTGACGGCCAATCCGCTGCGTGAGCGGCATCCGGAAATCATTCCCGGCGAAGCCGGCAAACCGACGGTGCTGTTTTTTACCGGCTGCGGTATCAACTATTTATATCCGGCTGCGGGAGACGCGTTGATCGAAGCGCTGAAGGTTATCGGTTTGACGGTCCTGATTCCCAGGGACCAGGTCTGTTGCGGAATGCCTGCCGTTTCCGCAGGGGCCAAGGAAACGGCGGAATCCCTTGCCGAAAGGAACCTGGCTGTTTTCAGTGCGCTGCAATATGACTATATCGTTACGGCCTGCGCTTCCTGCCATTCGGGCCTGACGCAGATTTACCCGTCGATGGGTGACGCCTTTGCCGCGGTCAGGGATAGGGTCAGGGATATTTTGGTGCTTCTGGTTGAACAAGGGTTTGCCCAAAAGCTGGGTGAGCTGCCGAAAGCCGACCCACGGGTGCGCGTAACCTACCACGATCCCTGCCATTTACGCAGCCGCGAGGCGGGCCAAGCGTCCCGTGCGATTTTAAAGGCGCTGCCTCAGGTCGATTTTGTCGAGATGGAAGCGGCGGCAACCTGCTGTGGCCTGGGAGGCACCTATTCAGCATACCATTATGACACCAGTAAAAAAATCGGTGCTAAAAAAGCCCGGTTTATTGCCGACAGCGGGGCGGACCTGGTGGCCACCGACTGCCCGGGTTGTATTTTACAGCTGCAGGACAGCATCAATCACGCCGGGGGAAAACAGCACGCCGTGCATATTCTCGATTTGGTGGCGGCGGCCGTTTCCGAAAATACGGAGCGGCTTTACGGCCGCCTTGTCGGCTGAACCGTCCGCACGGGTTCGCTGGACCGGTCCGGAGAATCTGCTTTTTCAACCCTGGGGCCCCGCCGATCGGTCCGGAACCGGGTCGTATGGACCCGGTTTGTACAATGATACGCGATCCGGCGATGTCTCGCTTCAGGGGTCAATGGTTGTGCGGATAGCTTCTCCCGGGGCTGGAGAATCGGTTCGCAGAAGGACTGCGACGATTGCCGACGCCGCGGGCTGGATCATTCCATTGGTTCCAGGAGCGCTGTGGCTGTCGGTGATCGTTGACGATCATTTTACCCTGTCGCTTTTCAAAATCAGAATGGTGCCGAATCGTTGTACCGGGGATCTGTGCAGGTGGCTTTTGGGGCTTGAATGTTTTCCGGACCCGCGCAGTGGGTGACGTTTCGGCTCTTTGTCCGGCCAGGGGCCGTGCAGCGGGTCGGGTCTCTTTGCGCATTTTGGGCAGGGTGATTATCCGGCCCGGTTTAAACTGCCTCGGGGATGTATTCTTAACCCCCGGTTCAGTCCGGTAGCGAACGGATGGCCGGTCCGGCGGATGGAACGTATGGGGCTTGGTGGCATACAGTTTCTGTCCATCATTCCGCGAACGGGCAATTGAACGCGCGGGTCGGGATGTCTGCCCGGCGGGTTTGAAGCGATCTTTTCGGCCCATGGCCTGTGCATTGGTGATCATTTTTTGGTTCGGCACCGGGTCCCTGCGAAATGCGCTGCCGGAAACGCCGTGGGGGGTGCGTCCAAGCCGGTCGGATCTGTAGTTGCTGGAGCGGTACAAGTGGTTGCGGTGAATGACAACGGCATGCTGTTTGTGTTTGAGTCGACTTAAATTGTCGTGAAAGCCGTTGGTCTTGGAGATGACTAAGGAACGCCGCCCCCAGTGGCGGCGGGAGTAATAGGGTTCCCGGGGAGCCAGTGGGATCCAGCCGATATGGGCACCGGAATGAATCCATGCCACCCGTCCGGGGTACCATCCGAAACCGATTTTCAGCAGGGGCAGGTGGGCGCGGATCATGACATGGGTTACCGGCGGGGCCCAATACCAGAGCCCGGCGGTAAAGATCCAGTTGCCATAGTGGTGGGTCACGAAGCCAAAAGGTTCACTTGGAACCCAGACATGATCGCCATGCCACACCATCCATGCCCCCGAGGTAAAGGGCGCCCATCCGAAACCGACATGGATCGGGCGCCAGAAACGATAGGTGCCGCCATCGTAGTAGACGTTTTCCCACATGCCATGCGTGTCCAGGGCATACGCTTCGCTGGACAGCTCCGGCGGCAGATAGGCGGTGGATTGGCCTCTGGCGTTCAGGCGTGCGGACCACAGATCGTCCATATTCCGGTTCCAGCGGTCCCAGGCATACAGCACCTGCCCCGGTACTGCGGTCAGTTCCCGGGTGTCGGCGAGAAGGGCGGAGCCGTCCGAGCGGACTTCGTGCAATTCACGGGAGGCATTGTGGGTAAAATAGATGCTCTCGCTGAGGGCGATGACCGTAACGGCGCTTTCTTCAACGTAGAGATCAAAAGCGGAACCCGGCGGTGCAGATACAGTACCGAAGGGGGTGCTGGCGACGATTTCCGCTGCCGTGCTTTTGTTGAACAATCGGGCATTGCCCAAGGCGATGTCCAGTTGCGTATGCATCTGGTCGATGGAGACCATCTGGATGCGGGTGTCGCCGTCTATTCTTGCCCAGGTATTGTTCGGCATGATGAATTCGGCTCTGGAATCGGCTTCGGAAAATAAAAGATCATCCGTGCCGAATGGCGCCTCCCGGCTGGTGGCGATCCATTCATCCGTCTCCGGGTTGTAGCGCGACAACTGGCCCTCAATGTGGGAGATGCGGCCAACCAGGACGGTTTCCTGCTCGTCCCATGCGTCGTTTTCTGCGGCATGCGCAAGGCTTGCGGCAACGGTAATGATCAGAAGCAGAAACAAGGACTTGAAAGATTGAGAGGGTGTTTTCATTTTTCAACCGCCTTTTGTCCGGAGACCGTTGATGGGCGTTGTGACACCGGCCTTTATTCATCAACAAAACCAGGTTCTCACGGACGGCCCAAAGCCGGGTCTTTCGGAGCCGGTTTCATCGATATTGAATCAGACGATTCAGCGCGATAAAAGTCTACATGTTGAATCGATTTTCGATTTTTTTTCGCCGTTGAAATAAGCGGAACGCGAAGGGGGAACCATAAGTTCGATGAATTCGCCAAAAGAGGGAATTCATCCCGTTTCAGGCACAGTTTGTGGTTGGCGCCGATCCTTGGCCTATAAGCTAAAACGGGATACACGTTAAAATTCGACTTTCGGGTTTCACCATCGAACAATTTAAAAAAGATTGAGAAAGCGGCTTGAGCCGTGATAAGGCGGGGGTCCGGGTCTGTGTATTGCGGGCTGTACAGGGCGATTGAAACTTAAAAAAGCGGAGCCGCGACCAGCCGCTTTTACATCCGTGCGGGTCGATGCAAAGTAATCCGAGATAGCAGGCCAGGAGAAAAGGGCATGTGAACGGGAGGCGGATTTGGGTCTATTGATCATCGATAAAGAGAAATGCCGGCAGGATGGTTTGTGTGCGGCGGACTGTCCCACGGCGGTGATTCGTTTTGACGGCGAGGGGAGCTATCCGGAACTGGTTACCGGCGGTGAGCAGGTTTGTCTGCGCTGCGGCCATTGCGTGGCCGCCTGTCCTCATGGGGCCCTGGATCATGTCGATGTGCCGCTGGCCTCCAGTCCAGCCATTGAAAAGACGCTTCAGATTTCCAAAGCGCAGATCGTTCAGTTTCTGCGGTCGCGGCGCTCGGTGCGGCGCTTCAAAAAAAAGCCGGTGGAGCGGGAGGTGCTCCGGCAGCTGATCGAAATCGCCCGCTATGCACCCACCGGAAGCAACATGCAGCTTGTGAAGTGGCTGGTGATCGACGACCGGCAGCAGTTGCACCAACTGGCCGAAGCGGTTGTCGCCTGGATGCGTGCCCTGCTTGCGGCAGATCCCGGAGCCACAGCCAGGCCTTACCTGCCCAGGCTGGTCAAAGGCTGGGACGCGGGACGCGATACAGTGCTTTGGGACGCTCCCTGTCTGATTGTCGCCATGGCCCCCGCAGCGGATAGAACGGGTATGGTGAATTTGTCCCTGGCGCTTTCCTACCTGGAATTGGCCGCACCGGCGTATGGCCTGGGAACTTGCTGGGCGGGAGTGCTTCAAGGGGCGATCATGTCGGTTCCGGGTATAAAATCAGCGGTGGGCATTCCTGATCACTATCCCAGTTACTATCCCATGATTCTGGGCTATTCCAAGGTGCGCTACCACCGGCTTCCGGAACGCAGGGCGCCGAAGATTTTGTGGAAGTAAGGGGAGGCTGCCGAAACCGGGTTCGCGAATTTTAAGCGCGGCGGTGTTTAGGCCTGCCGGCAGTTGCATCCGGCTTTTTTGGTTCAACACTTAAAACGGGCAACACGCCACGGATTCAGGGAACACGTCGCCTGGTTTTCGGAAATCATTTCGAACGTTTAGCCGGAGGTTGGAGATGGCGTTGAAATGGCCGGCCGAGATGGCGGCGCGTTTCTTTTCCAAAGGACAATGAACAAGCGAATGGGTGATCTGTCCAAAGCGGTCCGCTGTCGGATCTATTTTCATGTATCGTTTTCCGGGTGACTGCCGTCAAGGGCAATGAGGGCCTGAACATCCGCCATGCGACGGGGATTCAGGAAGGTGCGGTAGATTCTCTCGGCTCGGTCGACCGGTCTTGCCAGCAGTTCATTTTCGAGCATGGCCAGCGCTTCTATGGATTTGTCGCAGACCGGATAGCCGCGATCATCCAGGGGGATGTCTCCCCGGAATGAAATTTGGCTGATATTGTTGATGTCTACCAGCTTGATGGCTCCCGAAGGGGTTATGATCAGGTTGCCGATACCGGCGAGATCGGGCACGTGCTGCGTTTCTGTAATCATTTGTTTAATTTTACGGATAAACCAGTCGCTTTTTTGACGGGCTTGGCGGATCCAGTGTTCCAGCGGCGTCTCCGGCCCGGCACCATCCGGGTGCAGCTTGTCAAACGTTGCCGTGAGTAGCGTACCCCGGGCCAGGGGGGCCCAGGGATCGAGAATGACGCCCTGAACGTATTGCTGGAGTCCGCACAGGATCAAGCCCCGTCCGCGTGGTCCCAGGTAATCCGAGATAATCTCCCTGGATTGTGCCAGGCCGCCGGGGAGCAGGTAGCGTTCCGTTATTTTGACCCGCCGGATTTCGCTCAATGCATGTTCGAGATTATTGAGCCGTGTTCGAAAGATCCTGAAGATGCGGCGTGGAATAGCCTTCGGGTACCACCGGACCCCATTGATAACGGTGCCGTTCTTTTCGATTTCGACATCTTCGGCAAGCAGTACTTCCATTACGTGAGACCGCAGTCCCTGCCGGTAATGGCGCCTGAAAAAATAGGGGCTGTCAGCATTGATGAAATTCAATCCGATGACGTCATGGTGGGTGATGAAGATTTTTTCCCTGATATCTTCCGCCGTGGAGCTGTTTTTGCTTTTGGCATCGATCATATTTTTCCGAAGGAAGGTGTTTCAGCCTGTTTCATGGGTGGACCGGTTCAATGTATTGCAGGCCGCCCGTTTTGCGTTTTCCGCATGGCCAGAGCCCCGACAGGGCAAATATCGACACAGCGGCGGCAGTCCCGGCAGGCTTCAAGGGCTTCGGCGTTTGCCGGAAAATGCCGGACCACTGTGTCGAATCCGCGCCCGGAAAATGTCAAGGCCGGCACTTCATTGTGTTGGCGGCAAACCCGGACGCATTTGCCGCACAAAACACATCGGTGGGGAAAATGATCGATGAACGGATGGCTGCGGTCCACCTGCCCGGACCGGGGGATCGTTTCCAGTGGCTTGGCCTTCAGGCCGACCTTTAAAAAGCCGGCGATTTTCTGAAGGTCGCAGGCGCGGTTGGCATGGCAGTGTTTGCAGTCCGTCAGATGGACGGAAAGCAGCAATTTGAATGCGGAACGCTGCAGCTGCCGCACTGCGGGTGTATCGGTCCTAACCTGCAAACCGGAAGATACGGCGATGGTGCAGGCGGGAACCGGGCCCGGCATTCCCTCAACTTCTACAAAGCACAACCGGCATGAGGCTTCAGGGAGCTCCCCGTCTTCAAGGAAGCAAAGATTCGGAATGAAGATACCATTTTCCAGACAAGCGGACAAAAGCGTTTGATTGTCACGTGCGCTGATTTTCCGTTGATCGACGATTAATTCTACCATAACTGCAGTCCCGTTCATCCTTTGTCTGATGCCACCGGCCGCTCCACAGGGGGCACCCGCTCAGGTGGTGATACTTTGACTACGGCGTCGTACTGCGGGGGACAGGCGGCAACGCATTCGCCGCATTTGACACAAAGCGTCTGATCGATGCCTTTTTTGCGGGTGCTGGTGGTGAAGACAGCCTCCACCGGGCAACATCCTACACAGGCGTCGCATCCCCGGGCGCATTTCTCCAGATCGATGTAAAATGCGGTCAGCGCGCGGCAGGTCAGTCCCGGGCATCGCTTTTCTTCCAGATGCGCCCGGAACTCTTCGGGAAAGTATTTCAGCGAGGTCAATACGGGGTTGGGAGCTGTTTTGCCCAGCCCACACAACGAGCCGGCTTTGATGTCCCGGCTGATCTGCTGCAGGTTGTCCATATCTTCCGGCCGGCCTTCACCCCGGGTCAGCCTTTCCAGGATATTGAGCAGATGCCGGGTGCCGATGCGGCAAAAGGTACATTTGCCGCAGGACTCCTTTTGGGTGAAGTCAAGAAAGAAGCGCGCCATATCCACCATGCAGTTGTTTTCGTCCATGACCACCAGACCGCCGGAGCCCATCATGGCGCCGGCGTCGGCCAGGGTGTCGAAGTCGATGGGCGTGTCCAGGAATGCTTCGGGAAGGCAACCGCCGGATGGTCCGCCGATCTGAACGGCCTTGAAACGTTTTTTGCCGGGTATTCCGCCGCAGACGTCGAATATGAGGTGCCTCAGGGTCGCTCCCATGGGAATTTCCACCAGCCCGGGATGGTTGACATCGCCGACAACGGAGAAGATGGCGGTTCCGGGGCTTTGCGGTGTGCCGATCTGCCGGAACCAGTCCGGTCCCTTGCTGATGATGGGCGGCACGCAGGACAAGGTTTTGACATTGTTGATTACCGTGGGCCGGCCGAACAGGCCGCTGGTGACCGGATAGGGCGGACGGTGTCTAGGCATGCCGCGATAGCCTTCAATGGAGCGGATCAGGGCGGTCTCTTCACCGCAGACAAATGCTCCCGATCCCTGGAAGATCTCGATATCGAGGTGAAAATCGCTTCCAAGCACCGAACGGCCCAAAATACCCGCGGCTTCGGCTTGGGCGATGGCATGCGCCAGGGTGGTGACGGCCAGTGGATACTCGGCGCGCACGTAGGCGATGGCGTGGTTTGCGCCTACGGCGTATGCGGCGATGACCATGCCCTCGATCAACTGGTGGGGGTTGCTTTCAATGATGGTACGGTCCATATAGGCCCCGGGATCACCTTCGTCTGCATTGCAGATAATATACTTTTCGGCAGCTTCGGCCAGACCGGCCAATTCCCATTTGCGGCCCGTGGGGAAACCTGCGCCGCCTCTTCCCCGCAGCCCCGACTCTTTGATGGTGTCCACAATCTGCTGTCCGGACTGTGACAGGGCCCGGGCCAGGGCTTCGTATCCGCCTTCGGCAATGTAGTCGTCCATCGATTCCGGGTCGATGCGCCCGCATTTTTCCATGACCACACGTTTTTCCAGGTTAAAACGGGCAAAATCGTTCACCGAAGGCAACAGTTCGTTGGCCTCCATGGCACCCATGACGTGCTCCAGGCAAGGGTCTCCGCCGACAAGGAAATTGCGCACCAGCATGTTGACTTTGCCGGGATTGACTTCGTGATAGAAAAGCGCGGGGAAGCCCGAATCGGGATGGTCGATGATCACCACCGGTTCGGCATAACAATGTCCGATACAGCCCACGGTGCGGATTCGTGCCGGTATGCCGCGTTCGGCCACCGCTTTTTCAAAGGCATCCCGGGTCTCCAGGGCGCCGGCGGCAATGCCGCAGGTGGCCAGGCCCACGGTAATCCGGATGCCGCCTTCGGACATTTTTTCCCGAGAGCCGTTCAAGGCATCCGCCTGGAGGCTCTTCCACACATCGAGGGGTGGTTTTTGACTATTGGGATTCACGCGCCGATCGCTCTCTTTCCGCTTTGTCTTTTTCAATTTGAACACGCAGGATGAGCCCCTCCACCTTGCTGGTCATCATGTGTCCATGCAGGGTTTCGCCCATCAGCGCCACCGGTGCCAGCGCGCAGCACCCTACGCAGGCCACGCGATCTATACTGAATTCGCGATCCGCTGTGGTTTCACCTTCGCGGATGTCGAGCTTGCGCTCGAAATGCTCCAGAATAATTTCGCCGCCTTTTACATGGCAGGCGGTTCCCAGGCAAATTCGAACCGGATTGCGTCCCGGCGGATTAAAGCGGAATTGGTTGTAAAAGGTCGCCACACCGTATACTTCGGAAGGACTCATACCCAGGTGTCGTGCTACCAGTTCAATGGCCTGGGCGGGCAGATAGGAGAGGATGCGCTGGGCGGTCTGCAATACAGGGATCAGGTGCCGCCGCCTGGGGCTGACATTTTTCAGCGCCTCGCGTACCTCTTCAAGCCTGGCCTGGTCTTCAGCATCGAGTTCGCTATCCATAAGGCTGTCTCAAAACCGGTCCATAGCCCCGTATGCCGCCTGAATGCGATCGCGCAACAGGAAACAGAGGCGTTCCATTATGTCAAACCCAAAACTCTTATTTTCCGTCATCATGCGGCGAAGATCCCGGCCGGTAAGCGCCAGCAAGGTAGTCGGTTTCTGACAGCTCGCTGTGGACATGAGGATATGGGGCTCGCCCAGCAGGGCCGACCAGCATCCGAGGGTGCGGCCCTTGCCCATCGTATCGATGAGCGCGCGCGCCCTGCGGTTGCCCATATTCATGGAGCGTTCCAGGTGGATCTGCCCCTGCACGATGATGTAAAGATGCTCACCGTAATCACCCTGCTTGAAAACCGCTTCGCCGGTGGAATAGGTCACTGTTCGGCACAAAGATGCCACCTTGCGAATGTTTTCATCGGCCAGGTTTCGGAAAAACTTGCTGTTCTGCAGCACCTGGATGATTTCCTCCCCCTTCATTTCATGCACCCTTTCTTCCGGCTTGAATGCCATCAGACCCATGCAGCGCTACTGAAGCAAATGATATGCCCGCAGCAGCCGGTTGCCCAGGATGCCGGCCAGTTGTCTGTAAAACAGCGCAGCGGTCTCGGCATCCTGGGCAAGCAAGCGGTGAAGATGCGCTTTGTAGAATCTGAGTACCATGGTGGGTTGCTCGCAGATTACTGTGGCGGAATACCCGGCCCGATTAATCAGGGCGGACCAGCCGAAGATTTCGCCAACGGTGTCGCCGGTGTATACGTTGCGGCCGGAAGCGTTCAGCTCCAGGCGGATCCTGCCCTTGATCAGAACATAAAAGTGATCCGCCGGATCATCGGCCTTGAAGATGATGTCGCCCGGTTGATATTCTTGCTTGACTGCTTTTGCAGTAATCGACTGGATGACATTCTGGCTCATCCCCCAAAACAGATCGGCTTGTTTGAGATACATCCTGGGACCTTCTATGTTTTTTTGATATAGTGAATTCTACTGGTGTAATTGAAAAAATGTCAATATTTATAAGTACGTGAAAAGATCAGCCTGGGGGATGACGTAGGGGAACGTCTATCCGGAACCCGCGTTCCCGGAGGCTGACCGGCATCTGCCAGGGATTAGGGGTTGACTCGGCTTCGCTTTGGCCGATACGGTCAACTGCCGGGCCCTATTGCCTGGAGAGCAGCAGCTTTCTTGTGTCGCTGCCGGCATCGGCCTTTGATTCTTGAATGTCCGGCCGGTACATGTATTTGGCATCCATGCTGTAGCTCCAGGGCAGTCCTTCATTTTTCCAGCCGCCGTCCCAGCGCATGCCGTAATAGATGCTGTCTTTGTTTTTGTTTTTGCCGCCCTCAAGGCCACCCATCATGTTAAACACCTTTTCTTCTTTAAAACCGGCTTTAACGGCCTCGTTGCAAGCCGTGCAACTGCGATTGCCGCTGCGGCACAAAATGATCAGGGTGTCGGTCTCGGGGTTGAACCGGTCCAGAAGCGCTTTGGCAAAGTCGGGGTTGTCCACTTCCAGATAACCTTTCTTGCCCGCTTTGTCGGAAAGGAAGCGCAGGGGAATATTGTAGGCCCCGACCGGATGGCCCACAAACTGATACTCGGCCCGGGTCCGGCAATCCACCAGGAAGGTATGATCCGGATCCTTTTTTATCATTTCGTACGCTTCGGCAGGAGCAATATCACCGCCAAGGTGATCTTTGTTGGCTTTATATGCATACCCCGCCGCCGCCGGTCCCGCGGATACGACGAACACCATTGCCAGTGTTAGAAAGATGGCTTTACGGATCATCATTGGTCCTCCTTGAGTAATGGTTTTGGGCGTTGGTTCGCGGGAACGATCACTTGAGCGTTGGCCCTGCGTTCCCAGTCGGTCATATCGTGTGGATCTAAAAAAAGCGCGTCATGGCCGTGACATGCATTGCAGCTGCTGTTGCGGGCAGTGCGCTTTTGAATATTATGGGGTGCACTTGCTTTCCAGGTGGGCTGTCTGTCGAAGTGTGACAGCGCATTCGGCGCATAGGCATCGAACAGTTTCGGCGATACCGGTGTATGGCGCAAAACGACGTAGTCCTCGGGACGCGCATCGGACTTGATGGGGTTGCGGCCGATTTTAAACAGTACACCTGTTGCATCGCATTTGAAATAGGGCAGTCCTTTTTTGTCGGTGCCCACGTGGCAGCTGTAACAATTCTTGTTGGCCTGGGAATGGCAGACCTGACACGCCAGATCGTCGGCGTGCTGAGCATGAAATTTGTTGGTCCCGGTGTTGGCCTGCACTTGTTCATGGCAATTGCGGCACGACGGCCGATTCGGAGCATCAAAGCGATTGGCCGCCATACTGCCGTCGGCATGTATCTGGGCCGAGCAATGGCATTTTGAACAAGCCATCTTCGCTTTGCTGAAATGGATGTCGGCCGGATAGTCTTCTTTGACGCCGGTGTATTCGCTGAATACGCGTCCGCCGTGACAGGCAGCGCAAACCGTTTCCATGGGTGGCCGGGAAAACTGGTGACCGGATAGAAATCCGCCGCCCACGTATGCGGGGCGGCTGATATGGCACTGGCCGCAACTTGCGTGGCACGATCCGCAGTGGCGGGATTGGGCTTTGCGCACCGCCGCCATGGTTTCTGGCCGGTCGGTGGAAGCGCGGGCTTCAATGGCTCCGAAAATAGGCGCCAGGGTATAATGATGACTGGCGGGAACGGACTTCGTGATTTCTTCATGGCAGTCCCCGCAAACCGCTTCGGGATCGGGAAAGGTCGGGTCCTTTGTTATCCCATTGTGGGCCGTCTGCCAGTCGGGATCGTTCGGGTCGCCGCCGTGGCACTGTTCGCAGGGAATCTGGCCGTGATCACTGTTCAGAAAAGCATTTTTGACATACAGCTTTTCATACAGCTCCAACGGAGCCAATGGCGCCCCTCAGCCTTCACCTGAGGTTTCGGCGCTTTGGGCGGGTTTCGGGTGGAGCTTCTCAACTTTCCAGGAAAGCCGGATGAGCCCCTTGACATCGGAGTGGCATTGCACGCATTGGCTCTGCACCGGAGCTTTTTCTCCGGGGGGAGCTGCCGCCATTCCCGGTGCCGAAGCCAGGAGAATGGTAGAATAAAAGACAGTGCATGCAGTCCATATGGAGCGAGTGAAATTTGCCATATTTCTCTCTTACTCCGGGCATCGGCCCTGATCAGGCCCATACCTGTATGGCGGGATATCGAAACAGCGCCGGAAATCATCCTGAGTGCGTCAGCAGGCTATCAGCGGAAGCGGCGGAGCATTAAAACGTTGGTTCTGGAAATTCAGCACATTAATCATTTTAATCGGGATATAGCCTGAGAACTGAACAAGAAGCTGGTAAAATCGTTAACCCAGTCCATTGAGAATGTCAATGTTCAATATCAGTTTTCTTTACACGCAACGGATTGTGGCATAGTCTGGTTTGAATTCTTAAAATACCTGAAATACGGGAGGTGTGCTTATGGTGCTTGAAGACAAAGTGATCATTATAACAGGCGCCAGCAGCGGCATTGGCGCCGCAACGGCCAGACTGCTCAGCCGTCGGGGGATGAAATGCCTCTTGACAGCCCGGAGCAGGGACGGCCTGGAAAAGGTTGCCGGGGATCTCGCCCGGGCCGCCATAGTGGTTGGCGATATCACTGACCCCGGGATGCCCCGGCAGTTGATCGAGAGTTCCCTGGACGCTTTCGGGCGGGTGGATGCAGTGTTCAACAATGCCGGTGTCATGCATATCGGCAGTGTGGACGACGCGGATCTGGAAGCGCTTTGTGCCATGGTACGTCTGAATTTTGAGGCCGTGGTTCGCATGAGCTATACCAGCTTGCGGCATTTCAAAAGGCAGGGCAGCGGGTTTCTGATCAACACCTCCAGCCTGGCCGGTTTGAAATCATTTCCCAAGATCGGCTCCTATTGCGGGACCAAATTTGCAGTGGAGGCGCTGACCGAAGCGCTGCGAATGGAAATGGCCGGCACGGGCGTCAAGGTTGCCGCCATAGAGCCGGGACGGACACGAACGGGATTGTTCGACCACTGGCGGGAAGATCAGAAGTTCGATCCATCCCAGGGGATGATCGAGCCTGAAGCAATTGCCAGAGCGGTGGGCTATATTCTCGAGCAGCCTGATAACGTTCTGGTCTCCCGCATGCTGGTCGTTCCGGCAAGCCAGCCGCGGTAGATGCAATGGAAACAGGTTTATTGAATAGTAAAACCGGGTCCTGTCGGCCAGGTTACAGACAGAGGCAAAAGATCAGTTGTCAGTTGCGAGTGATGAGTGACGCGTTGAGGAATTCTGCCATTTATACGATCCGGCCCGCGCGCAGCGCGAGCCCCAACTGGGAACGGGCAACTGACAACTCGACACTTGAGTGATAACAGGCAGCCGTTTGCGAACCCCTTTCAGGGGCAGGCCCGCGCCCTGTGCGAACCCTGGCGGGAAAGGCGTCGCCGGTCACTTAAACCGGTGCGGAAACGATCGATGAATGATTTCTTGCGCGTTCATCAACGAAGCGTGCCGTTATGACCACGGCTCTTTTCAGGGACCTGCCCGAAGCCGGATTCTGTGGTTCCGGCTTTGACGACAGGGCTGCGGGGCTATACAATAAATTGGTCCGGATTGCCTTTGCGGCGGCGGATGACTCTGATATTGCTGGATGTTTTGAGGCCGCGGGTTTTTATTTTTTTGGGCTTGTTGGATTCGGCAATCAATTGAAATAATTTTGCTTCGAGTTCTCTTTTTCTGTCTTCTTTCATTAATCCTTCTTGCGTATGTCGTTTGGTGTTATCGTTATCTTTCAGGGCGGCAATACAGTCGCTCCCGGAGGTCCTGCGCAACGTGCCACGTGGCGATTGTGCACAATTTGTTTTTACCTGCCAAGGGTCGGTTCTAAAAATTTAAACCGGAATTTAGGATGGCAAAAGGATCGAAACCAGCTGTTGGGGGGGATCGCTGGAATTTCGCTTTTGACGCATACAAGACGTCAAAAGGCATCTACAACAGATAATCGGCTTTGGCAAGCTCTAAATGAACGGCTCTTCAAAATAAACGGGCGCCTTCAATTCTTTGTGTGTCGTTCGGATTCTTTTGGTGCTTAAACGTTGAATGCCGCAATGGCTTATTTATAGATTGCGGCCCCTATTTTTTGAAAAAAACGTATGCGGCAAGGGCCATCAGAATAAGCGCAAAAATTTTTCTAAAGCTGGCCGTCGATACATGTTCAATGAGCCTTGCGCCCACCTGGGCACCGATAATGCCGCCGATGCCCAGCATGATTCCGGCACGGTAATCCACATTGGCCAGTTTGTTGTGCGCTACCAGGGCCGAAATGGAGATAACAAAAATAGCCAGAAAGGAGGTGCCCACCGCCTTTTGAGCGGAATAGCCCAAGAAGAGCAGTGCAGGAATCATAAGAAATCCGCCGCCTAACCCGGTAAAAGAAGCGCCGATACCGACCAGAATTCCAAAAACCGCCAGGATGATCATATTTGTCTGCATAGTGGGGAGCCTTTTCGATTTATTTCATCTGCAAAAACCAGGTCCCCGCGATCCGGTCAGGGCCGGGGGGAAAAAACAGTTGTGAGTTACGAGTGATGCGTGCGGCATTCTGTCCATATATAAAATCAGGCCCGCGCGAAGCGCTAACCTCAACTGGAAACTCGCCACTCGCCACTATTCTTGTCTGTTACAGCCATGGGGTCCCTGCGGGTCAGCCCATATCGGGTCTTTAGGAATTTGATCTGCTATTTTCCCGTTTTCATCCAATCGACAGGCCTTTATAAAGGCATCGTGATAGAAAGTAAACCAGCAATCGCCGTTGCGGGCCCGGGCGATGATTTGCTCCTTTTGGCCGATGACATCCAACGGAAAGTTGTCATACGCCATGATCCAAAGCGGGTTGACATGGGCATGTGTCGGCATCAGATCTCCCAGATGAAAAGCGCAGCTGAACTGTCCCTCGATTTTGACCATCTGGTGGCCCCGGGTGTGACCGCCGGTGTGGTGAACCGCCACCCCCGGAATGACAGTGTGACTCCCCCGGGTTAACTGCAGTTTCCCGCTTTCTGCCAGGCCCCTGAAATTTTCAGGGAAATAGGTGTATGCCGACCGCCTGCCGGGATGGCGGGCATCCTGCCATTCTGTTTCATGAACGAAGTGCATGGCCTCGGGAAACGTGATTTCCGGATTTCCGGAGGGATCGTTCATGACAATGCCGCCGGCATGATCGAAATCGCAATGGGTGAGAATGACGTATCCGATATCCCGGCGGCTGATCCCGTGCCGGCCAAGCGCTTCCGGAAGATCCCACATTTTTTTAACGTGAAAAATCTGTTTTTGTTTTTCAGTTAGCTTGTTGCCTAGGCCGGTGTCGATGATTACAGCGGTTTCGGGGGTCTTTACCAGAAGGGGCGCCGCCAGCATTTTGATGTAATTGTCTTGATCGACCGGGTATTGCCGCGACCACAGCAGTTTGGGGACGGCCCCAAACATGGTGCCGCCGTCCAGCTCAAATGTGCCGCCGTCCAGCCACGTAATGGTGATGCCGCCAAGGTCCAGTGTGCTGTCGTTCAAGGGATAGCTCCATTCAATGGGGTTGTGGGCCGTTGTTTTTAATCGGCGCCCATTGTAAGGTTGGATTGCCCCGAATGCAAGACCGGGACCCATTTTACGCGCTGGGCAGGATTGTTAAGTACCGGCTGCGCCGGACACGGAGGGAGACAATGGAATCTGAGGCATTCAGTGCCAAGGTCAAAAAAGCGGTTGCCGGCAACTTTGACCGAAGCTATCGACTTTACCAGGCGTTTGAACATAAGCACCGTTTTTTCTATTCACTGGCCCTGCAATTGGCTGAGCGGATCGAGCTGCGGCAGGGATCAAAGGTGCTGGACGTGGGTTGCGGCAGCGGCATCTCCGCCAGCGCCCTGGATGAACGGTTCCATTGTCGTGTGCTGGGTGTGGATTTGTCAGCGAAAATGGTGGCCGCCGGCAAATCCGTTTGCCGCAGCGGCAATGTCCGCATGCAGGTGGGCGATGGTGAGCGATTGGCCGAAGTGGTAGGCAATGAACGATTTGACTATGTGCTGTTCAATGCCTCGATTTTTATTTTGCCGGATGTGGATCGTGCTCTGCAGGGGGCCTTCTCGTGTCTGCGGCCTGGCGGAAAAATAGCGTTTTCCTTTTTTCCCGATCTGCAGGACGAAACGGGTCTGGATTTGTTCCGGCTGGCTTTTGAGCGGCTCGGCGAACCACTGCCCCGTTTCCGGGTGATTACGGATTATCCCAAAGCCTGCAGCGCCTTGGCGCATCGGTGCGGCAATATCGTCCACCATTGCTGGGACCGTGCCCTCGATATTGAATTCCTCCAGGATTTTTTTTCCATACCGGCCCAATCGGCTTCGCTTTTTCCGGGGCGCGGGTATGAGGCCCGCCGTGAACTGGTCGGACGGCTTTTTGCCACGCTGGAGGATAGGACGGATAGCGGCCATATCGTTTGGCGCATGGCCGAAGGCATCAAGACCGATTTATAATGTCATGGATGACATGGGACAGCGCATTCAGGCTGAACGGTTTCTGGATGAAGCCGTTGCATCCGATGTCAAGCAGTCTTTGCGCTTCTCCGTTGACACTGTAGCCGCTGGACAGCAGCACGTTCACTTGCGGGTTCAGACGCTTCAGTTGTCTATAGGTTTCAATGCCGCTGAGTTCAGGCATGATCATATCGAGGATAACCATTTGAATATCCGGACCATGTTGTCGGTAGAGGGCGATGGCCTCACCACCACTGCCGGCTGAAAGGACATCATAGCCCAGCTGTTCAAGCATTTGACGGCCCACATCCAGAATCATGGGTTCGTCGTCTACCATCAGAATCGTGCCCTGGCCTTTGATGACCCCGGTGTTGCATGCCGGGCTGGATTCGGGAATTTTTTCCGAGGCCGGCAGGTAAGCGGTAAACGTGCTGCCCTTGCCGATTTCACTGTGAACGGTGACAAAGCCGCCATGGTTTTTGACAATATTGAATACCGAAGAGAGGCCGAGGCCTGTTCCCGACCGGCTTGCCTTGGTGGTGAAAAAAGGGTCGAATACCCGTTCTTTGGTGGCTGCGTCCATTCCCGTGCCGGTATCGCGCACCGATACCTTGACATAATTGCCCGGCATCACGTGGTAGGCTTTTACAAAATCGCTGTTGAGGCAGACATCCGAGATGTCGATGTCGATGGCGCCGCCTTCGGGCATGGCCTGCCAGGCATTGATGAAAAGATTCAAAAAAACTTGTTCAATTTGAGCGGCATCGATTTCCACACTGCGCACTAAGTCGTGCGGGGGAAGATGAAAATTGATCTGTTTTTTGGTTCGACCGAAGATTTTGGCGGTATCATGAACGATCCGGTTGATGTCTGCGGCTTTGACCTGAAAGTTGCCGCCTTTGGCCAGAGAAAGGAGCTGCTGCGTCAGATTGACCCCGCCCTGGACGTAATTCGCAATGTTCTGGAGCCGTTTATACAGCTCAGGCTGATTTTTCAATTCCATGAGGACCAGGGAAAGGTTTCCCTGAATGCCCATGAGCATGTTGTTGTAGTCATGGGCGATGCCGCCGGCAAGGGTCCCCAGGGCTTCCATTTTCTGTGATTGCAGCAGTTGCTTTTCCAACCTTTTGAGCGCGGTGATATCTCTGACGAATTCCACTATACCGGTCACTTCACCGGTCTTGCGGTCTTTGATGGGGTGACTGCAGATTTCGAGCCATTCGGCGGACGAATCGGGCAAGCCGGGTACGATATCGCGTTCTTTATGGCCGGTCTGCATGGCCCGGATCGACGGACAGGGAATGCAGGCCGTTTCTCTGGCATGATAGCAGCGGTAACATTTACGGCCGATAATCGGGCCTGCCTTGCCGTACCACGCGTGCATGACGCTGTTGGTGTGGCGCACAGTCAAATCCTTGTCGAGAACGCTGATGCCGTCCTGAACGCTTTCGATGACGTCTTCAAGGAAGTTTTCGCTTTTTATGAGGGCCTTTTCGACCTGCTTTTGTCTCGAGATGTCCCTGCCGACGCAGATGATGGCCGTGATTTCTCCTTGTGGGTCCAGTATGGCGGTGTCCACCCAGGCCAGCCATCGCCAACCGTTTTTCGTCCGAGCCCGCTGCTCCATATAAGCGGTATAAGGCGGGGCGCATAGACGCTTCATGGCCCGGGCTGTCTTTTTGCGGTCCTGCTCATGAACAAGGGACATGAAATTCCGGCCGAGCAATTCGTTTTCGGTCTTGCCGAATGTTTTACAATAAGAGGGGCTGACGAAAAGAAAACGCCCCTGTGGGTCGACCTTGACTACCAGGTCCGTCTGGTTCTCCGCCAGTAACCGGTATTGTTCTTCCGATACCTTCATAGCGGTTTCAATGTCAATGCGCTCGGTGGCATCATTCAGGGTGACCAGCGAACATCCATTGGGCATGAAGGCTCCCCGAAATTCAATATTTTTGACCGTCCCATCCTTGCAGGTGACCTTGAGATCAAGCACCGCTTCCCGGGCACGGGCCAGATTTTTCCAAAATGCCATTGCCTCCCGGCGGTATCGTGCATCCGGAAAAGCGCTGAGGAGCCAGTCCTCAATGTTTGCGATATCGGTTTGCGAATATCCGGTAATGTGCGTGAACCTGCTGTTGGCCAGCAGCAGGTTGCCGTTTTTGTGCCAGACACCGATGCCTTCAGTCATGCTTTCAATAATTGCGAGCAGAAGCGCCTGTCGGGACCTGCAATCCATTTCGCCCGGATCTTGCCCGAACAGGTTTATTCCCGCTGCGCGGAATTTTTTTTCCAGACTGTCCCTCGAAGACGTCAATTTTTGGCCTCGGAATCATTCGTGGTTTTAATGAGACGAAATGCGCCTCGCCGGACCGGTTTCCATCGCTGGGCAAGGATACGGCATCAAGCACATTCCGGTACATGATTGCCGAGATGGCATCCCGGGTAAAATCGACGTTTTTGCATCGCCTGAATTCGCTATGTCCCTGTTTCATTGATGATTAGAGTTGCAGGCCAGGGTGCATGCAGTGAAAACAGAGGTCTATATAGCGCAGTTATCGAGAACTCTCAATATGATGGTTGACTTTTTTGGGGATGAAAAAAATACGATAAACTTGTCGTACGCGACTGGCAGTTCGGGAAAAAGTGGTAATATTAATGTCTTAGCGCACCGGTTCCGGGCGGTAGAAACCAAACGGCTGAAAGCGCCCCCATCGCAAGGAGATTTATGGATGAGTCGAAGCAAAGTTCCTTTTTCGGTAAAAGATATTCTCCGGTTAGAAGTGGCGCCCGCTCTCGGGTGCACCGAACCGGTGGCCATTGCGCTTGGCGCCGCCGCTGCCGCCGCCATGCTTCCCGACCGCCGGGTGGATGCAATCGAAATTTGGGTTGACCCCAATATTTATAAAAATGGGATTGCCGTATCCATACCGGGAACGGATAGGCTCAGTGGACTGGACACCGCTGCCGCCCTGGGCGCTATGGGCGGCGATCCAAAACTGAAGCTTGAGGTTTTGGCGACCCTTGACGAAAAAGCCATCTCCGATGCCCGGGCCGTTTTATCGGCCGGCAAGGTTAAACTTCATCTGCTTAAGGAAAAGCGGGGCATATTTGTCCGCACGGTGATGCAGGGCGGAGGCCATACAGCCGAGACCATTATCGAAGGGCTGCATGACAATATCGTTTATCGTGCCTTGGACGGCAAGCCGTTCCAGGAGGACGCCGCCGATGGAAATGCCCCTGGGGATCAATCGGACGGAAAAGCCCAGGTTGCGGCCCTCGAGGAGTGGCTCAAGTCGCTGCGGCTGCCAGAGCTGATTGCCCTGGTCGATGACCTGGACGAGGAGGATTTCGCATTCCTGCAAAAAGGTGTCACGTTTAACTGCCAGCTTGCCGCCCATGGCCTTAAGTTCGGTAGCGGCTTGGGTGTGGGAAAAACTCTGGAGCGCCTGGTGCGGCAAAAGTTGCTCAAAAGGGACATGATCGCCGATGCGCGTATTCTGACTTCGTCGGCTGCCGATGCGAGAATGTCGGGCGTTAAGCTGCCGGCCATGAGTTCAGCCGGCAGCGGCAATCACGGATTGACCGCCATTCTGCCCATTGTGGCCGTTAAGCAATATCTGGAAGTGGACGAAAAAAGCTTTCTTGAAGCGATTGCCCTGTCCCATGTGGTGACGGCTTATGTCAAAGCCCATACGGGCAGGCTTTCGGCTATCTGTGGATGTTCGGTGGCTGCAGGCGCCGGGGCCACCTCGGGAATCACCTATTTGCTGGGCGGCAATGCAGATCATTTGGCCGGTGCCATCAAAAACCTGACCGAGGATCTGGCCGGTGTGATATGCGACGGGGCCAAGGGCGGATGTGCGCTGAAGCTTTCCACTGCCGCCGGGACGGCCGTGCAGGCGGCATTGTTTTCACTCCAGGGCGTCAATGTGAGTGACTCCGACGGCATCATTCACGGGTCCCCGGAGGGTACCATGAGAAATATCGGTATTCTCACAACCGAGGGAATGATTGAAACCGACCGCACCATATTGAAAATAATGCTGGAAAAATCGTTTTAGAACATATGCCCGGCAGTCCAAATCCGGCTGCCCTGAAGCCGGGCGCCTTGATGGGATCAAACGAAGCTTCAATGATCCGGTGATTGCCATATTCACCCCTATGGCGTTTGTTATCCGCCATCCCACCGAAACCGACGCCGATCGGAAAATAGGCGGCGGAGTCCGTTGTGCTATAAATATCTATAATCTGCAAACCCTTTACTGGTGTGAGTTTATGATGATTTTGCGTCGTAAAACAACAATTGTCAAAACATTCTGGAAATCTATTGCGATTTTGTGCTATAATTCATGAAGTTTTTACATGATCTCAACATGAGCCCACCGTTGCAGCCTTTTTTGAGACAGTCCGCTGTGTTGGATCACCAATGAGCGGCGAATGTTACCCCTTCGGGTTGTTCCATGTGGACATCTCTGATCACCCTGAATCTAGAGTGGGCGTCATTTATTGCGTCAATTCGCAGCCGCGTGTCACGGCGACTAACAGGAGGTATGATGGAAGAGTTAAAAGAAGTCAAATTTGTGGTTGACGAACAATACGAGAATGAAAAAGGGATCTTCACTGTCCTGTCCCTCAAAAAGAACGACATGGTCATTCGGTGGGAAAATGGCGAGGAACTGCAGACCACCGTTGAACTTCAGACGACCATTCAGTCGCGTCGGCAATGGGAACAACTCCAGGAGGAGACCAAAGCCGAGGAGGCTAAAAAAGGGACCAAGAGTGGAAAAGCGGGGGGGCATTTTACCGGATTCAAGTCCGGAGATTTCAAATCCAGTGCCGCCAGGACCAACTGGCGCGGCCGTGCGCAGTTGGGCGGCGCCGTGACCCCCAAAATAGGCGAGTCGGAATTCAAATTCAACTCATGGGCATTTTCCACCAAATCCGAATTGCATTGGCAGGATGCCGATAAGCGTAAAAAAGATGCAGACGGGAACGGGGCACGATTTTTTGCCCGGCTGGATAACGCAGGGTTGGCTTATGGCCTCTGGGTTTCGCGGCAGGCGGACCAGGAGGCCGCCGGTTCGACGGATTGGGACCGTCTCTACAACTGGATTTCCCAGGAAGAGGGCCAAAATCAACTCAAATCACTGGTGGATGACCATAAGCTGACCATGCATGATTCCAAGGGAACTGCCGTTAGTGCAATGGCAGTTGAGGATACCTATTTTGAAATATCCTGCACGGTCGATAAAAAGAAGGTCATCGCCCGCGAAAAGACCATTGCAGAGGATATGGCCAAATTATTTTCCGCCCTTGTTCCGTTATACCGGGCGGCTGTCAGGCCCTGATAAAGCGGTCACAAACAATCCCCGATACGATTGGATGATTCGGTCAATGTCAGGCAACGGCTTGCGCCGGCACCTTGGCTCACCTGCGATTATGACTGATGGATAGGGAATCGGAAAAAAAATACAGCCGCCAGGCGACTATGCTGGCCAATCGGGTCAGAAAACGCTACAACCATTTCCGCAAACGATTTGCCGGCCGGCAAATTGATGTTTTCCGATTATACGATTGGGATATCCCGGAAATCCGTGCAGTGGTGGACTGGTATGGCGGCCATTTGGTCGTTGGAGAGTATACCCGCAAACAGTCGACGCCGGAGTGGCTGCCCATGATGGGACAGGCGGTGGGCAAGGTTCTGGGGGTTTCCCCGGATCATATCCACCTGAAGGCGCGCTACTATGGGAAAACCGACGGCCGGCGCTATGAGCGTATTGACTATACCGACAAGCATATCGTGATGTCCGAACGGGACCTGCGGTTTTATGTCAATCCCTATGATTACGTGGACACCGGCCTTTTTGCAGACCATCGCAATACACGCCAAATGATTCGTCAGGAAGTCAAAGACAAGGATTTTCTAAACTTGTTCTGCTACACGGGTTCTTTTTCCTGCTATGCCGCCAAAGGTGGTGCCCGCTCCACGGTCTCCGTGGACCGCTCCAGAACGGCCATTGCCTGGGCCCGCAAGAACATGGCCCTGAATCATATTCCCGAGACGGGCAACCGGCTGGTCCAGGCCCATGCATTCGACTTTTTGTCCGAGGCGGGCCGGCGCCGCCAGCGCTTCGACCTTGCCGTTGTGGATCCGCCCTCTTTTTATACCGTGCGTACGAGCGATGACCGCTTCGATATCGCCGAAGCACACCCCCGGCTTTTAAACCGTGTCATCGAAGTGATGCGCAGTGGGGGCACGATCTACTTCTCCACCAACCACCAGAGTTTTGTCGCCCGCATGGAAAAACTCAAGGCCGGCAGTGTTGAGGAAATTACTGCCCTGACCATTCCGGAAGATTACGTCAGCAAACGCAAAACCATTCATCGCTGTTGGCGAATTACCTTGTAGATTGAATTGCCCTGCAGATTATAGATACTTGGTTTATTGAATAGTAAAACCGGGTCCTGGCGGCCAGGTCACAGACAGGGGCAAAAGATCAGTTGCGAGTTTCGAGTGACGCGTTGAGGAATCCTGCCATTTATACGATCCGGCCCGTGCGCAGCGCGAACCGCAACTGGGAACCGGCAACTTACAACTCGCCACTTGAGTCATAGCAGGCAGCAGCTTGCACGCCCCATTCAGGGGCAGGCCAAAGCCGGGCCCTCTATTCCGGATTTTTACTGAAGATGCGTTTTTTTGCTTACTGAAAGGCGCTCCTGTTGTCATCTGTGCCGACGTGTCTTATCTATTGGGATATGGAAAGAACCCATGACGAACGGAGAACCCATGGCCCAAATCCCATCGATATTGAAGCAATATCCTTTTGACGCGGTGAAACTCCAGGTGGATGATCCCGATCTTGACTTGGCGGCAGCCAGTGCGTTGGCTAAGGAAAAGGCCCGCTCCATGGATCATAATGCCATGATGCTGTCCTATCACAGCGGGAAAACCGGGGAATTCTGGCCCAGTTACGAGTGTGGCGGCGGCGGAAGGCCTCCTTGGATTGTCTTTGCGGAATCCAGAGGTTACAATCTGAAAATTGACATTAATGACGGCGCATTCGAGTTTTTTTATTTGAGGATGTAAGATTGATCACCGGCATATTTTTTCGATGCCGTCAAGTTTGCTCCGCAGTACATCTTCTGAAGTGAAATAAAAAAGGCAGAGCCTCCTGAGAGGCCCTGCCTTTTCATTGTATTATTTCTTGCCTCGTTGAATGCGAAGCTCTGCCCTTGCTATCCGGCCACATCGATTCCGGGGTCGCATCCCAGGTGGGGATCCTTGTTCTCACATTCAAAGTTTCCGGACCGGGTATCAATATGTCCTTCTTCACGTTCCCTGTCGTTTTCAAAGTAGTCTTGTCTTTTATCGGCCATAATTGCCTCCTTGTCTGATTATCGTTCCAGTTGTGTTTCTCTTTCATTGATAATATAGGTTTTAATACGGCGGGTGCAATGAGAGCGGGTTGCCGGTTCAATGATAGCAAAAAACTATTATTGTGAGGACCCCTTTGAGCAAACCATCTATTTTGCAGCCTAACGATGGACATGACGAGGAGATGAGCAATGGATTCATGCCCCTGCGGGAGCGGCGGAACATATACCGATTGTTGCGAGCCTTTGATAAAAGGGCGGCAGGCCGCCGAGACGGCTGAAGCGCTGATGAGATCGCGCTATAGCGCTTATGCCAAAACGGAAATTGATTATTTATATGAGACCACGCATGTCAGTCAACGGGACAAATTCAACCGTGAAGAGAGTGCGGTGTGGTCCAAAAAGGCCGAATGGATTTCCCTGGAGATTATCCGGACTGAAGACGGGGGCCGGGAGGACATTTCCGGTATAGTGGAGTTTGTGGCCCGCTACCGCGAAAAAGAACGAATGGTCAAGCACCATGAGATTGCCGAGTTTGTTCGTGAGAACGGGGCCTGGTTTTTTAAGGACGGGCATTCTCCCAAACCGGAACAGGCGGTTCGAAAAGGGCCCAAAATCGGCCGAAATGATCCCTGTCCATGCGGCAGTGGGAAAAAATACAAAAAGTGCTGTGGCGGATGACATAATTCCCGCTGTAGACCGTTGCATCATTGCGTCACACTGGCAGAACAATTGCATCAGGTGAAACATGCAGGCACAGTGGAAGGTCTTGTTGCCGGGGCATGGAAACGGAGCTGGAAACGGTTTTTTCCCGATTTTCCAATTAACAAATTGTTATTACAGTATTATCTATTTTCCGCCGTTCCAGCTGCAGTCACAATATTCCGCCTGTCGGGCTGATGATTGCTTGGCGTGGAAGGGAAATGGTGCACAATAATGGAATCCAAAGAACCCATAATGAAACAGGAGCAGACAGCAAAGGGACCACTGGGAAAGCATAAAATTCTGATCGTGGAGGATGTTCCCAATGTCTCCACGGTGTTGAAGGCCCGACTGGAATCCTTTGGCTATGAGGTTTGCGCCGTGGCCAATACCGGGCCCAAAGCGGTGGCTCTGGCGCTTGAGCATAAACCTGATTTAATCCTCATGGATATTCTTCTGGAAGACGATATGAACGGTATTGAAGCCGCGGAACAAATTTGCGGTCAACTATCCGTTCCAATTATTTTTTTGAGCTGTCTCAACGACCGGGATATTCTTGAGCGCGCCATTCACGTCGACTCTTACGGATACATTTTAAAGCCTTATGATAGCGTGGAATTGCGTTTTAATATTGAAAACGCCCTTAAGAATCACCGTGCCGAACAGGTGCGTCAAAGGCGGATAGCGGCATTGGAATCGCGGTCCGGCGACGATGGTGAAATTGGGCGCAAACACGCTGTCGGCCCGAAACGAAGGCATGACGACGCATCATGATATCTCATCCTCGCCGGCATGCCTGTAATTTTAGATAAAATTGGTGCCGCCCGGTTGGCCGGGCTTGATGATGGCCTATAACTGGCCATGGGCGGACAGGATCAGCGCTTCGGTCTCCTCCCACCCGATACAGGCGTCTGTTATCGAAATATAAGGGTTGAGGTCTTCCTTCCGGGTTGTGCCGTAAACGAAGGGCTGGCTGCCTTCTTCCACGTTGCTTTCGATCATCATTCCCCGGATGGCCGGATTGGGTCGGATGTAGACCCCATTGGTATGGCCCAGCCGCTGGATCAGCACATGATTAAAGACCTCGGCCTGTTTGCGGTAGTCTTTGGCCGAGTTGCTGTGGGAACAGTCCACAATAACAGCTTGCAGCAGGTCAGGATGTTGGGCCAGTTTTTCGCAGGCTTCACCGACACTCACCGGGTCATAATTGGGTCGTTTGCCCCCTCGAAGCACGATGTGACAGTCCGGGTTGCCTTTGGAAAAGACCCGTGATGTGTTGCCGTAAGGGTCGTTGCCGATGAATACCTGGGGGGCAGAGGCGGCCAGCAGGGCGTTGATAGCCGTTTCCAAATCACCATCCGTGCCGTTCTTGAAGCCCACGGGCATGGAAAAAGCGCTGGCCCATTCGCGATGGTTCTGGGATTCGGTGGTACGGGCGCCGATACAGGCCCAGGAGATCAGGCCGCTGAGGCGCTCGGCTGCCGTTTGGCTCAATATTTCGGTTCCCGTGGCAATTTCCATCTCATTGAGGTTGACCAGAATTCGCCGTGCCTTGCGAAGTCCCTCGTCCATATCAAAGGATTTCTGGTCGATATGGGGGTCGGAAATCAGACCTTTAAAACCCACATTGGTCCTGGGCTTTTCAAAGTAGACGCGCATGACCAGTTTGATCTTGTCGTGAACCTTTTCCTGCAGCCCGGCCAGTAGCTCTCCGTATTTCATGGCCTGGCGCTCGCTGATGACGGAACAGGGGCCGGTGATGATCAGCAGGCGGTGGTCGGTTCCCTTAAGAATATTTTGGATTTCTCTGCGGCTGGTCAGGACATGTTCAATGGCTTTTTCGCTTCCCGGATACTCTTCGCGCAACCGCTCCGGGGTAATGATCGGCGTTCTTTTTAATACTCTCAGGTCATATGTTTTTTTCATTGGGCGGCTTTCCTTAACATCCGGTTCTGGCGGCAAACTTGCCGCAGGTCTTATCGGGCTCAGTTTGTATCCTTGGCGAGGGAGCTAAAATTGGAAATACCGTTAAACAGACGGTCAGAACCCTTTACGGCTTTGACGTGGGCCCCCTTGCATTTCGGGCACTTCATCCCTGTTTTTGGTTCTCCCTGCAGCCCCACGCGTTCAAAGTCGTGGCCGCACTGTTCACAATGATAGTCGATTTTCGGCATCGCCATTTCTTATACCTGAGTTCGATCCTGTGGTCAACTTGTCAAGACAAATTTTAACCTGGTCCGATCAGCCGGCAATGCCGCCGACCAGGCCGTGGGCGACCCAGGCCACGGCGCTGTAACGCGCCGCCTTGCCGGTTGCCGTCAGCAGGGTGAACCGCCAGAAAGGAACTTTGAGCAATCCGCCGGCCAGGCACAGCGGATCGCCGACAACAGGCACCCACGCCAGAAGCAGCGACCAGCTTCCCCAGCGGCGATACCATCGCTGCGCCCTGAGGCGGTCGCTTTCCCTGATACGCAGCCAGCCTGTGACGGCGCGGGTTTCCCCCCACATACCTATGGACCATGTGGTTATGGCTCCCAGGGTGTTTCCGGCTGTGGCGATTGCTATCGCAATGGGCAAACTTGCATTTGCGGCAATCAGGGCAACCAGCAGCCATTCCGATGCAACGGGCAGTATAGTCGCCGCCAGAAAGCTGATGCCGAAAAGGGCTGGCAATCCCCATTGAACGAGCAGTTCATAAATGGCGTCCGGCATGGTGGCCATACCCCCTGTTTCCATGTCTTTCTTGATGCAATTATAATCTTATATTATATATCATTTTTGCAATTTGGGTATGCCTTCCCTCAAATATGATGTATTGCTGGTGAAATCCACGGGGTGCGTTTAGAACAGGCACTGTTGCGTTTCAAGCCGCACTCCTTTCGCCTGGAGTGGAAAAGAGGTCAGGAGTGGTATCGGTATGACAAAGGTCCAGACTCAGATTTTGCCACTGGACGACAGGTATCAAACGCCAGCCGGCTCGGCCCGGCCGCCGGATAAACTTTTCCCGGCGGCATGTTTTTATGGCCGCTTTCTGCAGGTGGTGTTCAGCGCCAGTGCAAAAGCCAAACGCCGTCAATACGACGATATGCAATGGTGCCGAAGCAGCCTGTCCATCATGCATGCGCTGGAGCGGGCCGGCATTGTATTTGACATCACCGGCCTGGACCATCTGGGCAGCCTGAACGCCCCCTGCGTCTTTGTCGCCAACCATATGAGCGTTCTCGAAACGGTCATTTTGCCCTTTATCATCCGGCCGTTTAGAAAAGTGACCTTCATTGTCAAAGACAGCCTGATGACCTATCCGGTATTCAAACATATTTTGCGGACGCGCCATCCCATCGTGGTCAACCGGATCAACCCCCGTCAGGATTTAAAAACGGTCATGAAGGAGGGAAAATCCCTGCTGGACAAAGGGGTATCCGTGATCGTGTTTCCCCAGACCACCCGTTCGCGATCTTTCAATCCTGCCGTTTTCAATTCCCTTGGCGTTAAACTGGCCGCCCGGGCCAAGGTACCGGTGGTTCCGCTGGCGCTGATTACCGATGCCTGGGAGAACGGCCGCTGGATTAAAGAATTCGGGCGCATCAACCCGGCCCGCAGAGTCTTCTTTGCGTTCGACAAGCCCCTCTGGGTTGAGGGTCGCGGGGCGGCCGCCCATGAACATGTCATTCGGTTTATCGACGGCATGATCCGCAAATGGCGCAGCCAGGCCAATGATGGGGTGCCCCATGAACAGGTCCGCTAAGATTTATGGTACCTTGACGGGTCGCCTGTGTCTGGCGGTGGTTTTGATGTTGTTTACGAGTGGGCGCGGTAACGTTTTTGCCGAAACGGCCGTCGTGTCCTCAGGCCGTTTTTTCCACAGCGGGGATGGTCGACTGCAGTTGGTCAGCCGAAAGCACGACGCTTCTTTTTCAGGTCGATATCGCCTGGCCGGCGGCGTGTACCACCCAAAAGCGTATGCGGCCATTTGCCGGGTTTTTGGTGCACCCAGCAACGCCGGGACACGCGTCCTCAGCCTGCGCTTGATCGAATTTATCGATTACATTCAGGACCACTTCAACCCTGATGCTGAAATCACCATCACATCCGGGTTCAGAAGCCCCCAATACAATACGTCCATTAGAAAAAAAGGTGGCCTGGCCGCCAAGGCCAGCTTGCACCAGTACGGCATGGCAGCGGACCTGGTCCTGGCGGGTATTGATTCCGGGGCGGTCTGGAATTTCGTGAAAAAACTGGGTTTCGGCGGTGCCGGCTTCTATCACGGCCGCACAGTCCATGTGGATGTCGGCCCGGCACGATGGTGGGATGAGACGAATTCTGGTGTGGGATCAGGGATTTCCAATGAAAATAGGCTGATCGGCCTGGTTTGCGATTTTGATTTTTATCGGCCGGGAGATTTGGTGACCCTGAGATTTATTCGCATGACTGCATTTCCTGTCGGGGTGAATCACGCGTTTGAACTGGTGCCGCGGGGCGGACAAGGTGCTGGGCCGGTGACGGCGCGGTTCACACCTTTTTTTCCCACAACGGTCAAGGGCCAGTGTATGGAATTCAGGAACATCGATGAGATGTCCGGAATCCGATGGCAACTGGCGGCAGATATCGGACCCGGGCAGTATGGCATTCGTGTCCGGTTTTGCGGCAATTCGTGGCATGGTATGCCCCAGGTGGTCGAGACCCCGGTTTTTTGCATTACCGCATCGGAGTCAGGTTGAAAGGGGGCTTTCCAAATGCGACGGCATGCGTGCCTTGATTTTTATAGTGCCGTGTTTACTGTTTTTGAATCTGTCCCAAAGCGGCAGCCACCATTCGACCAAGGAGGCATTAAATGGCCAACCCGGAAGAGATGTACCAGTGCCAGACCGTAAACTGCGGATGTATTTTCGATCCCGACAGAGGCGATCGCAAGGGCAAAATCCCGAAGGGGACCAAGTTCGAGGAAACACCCGATGGCTGGTGCTGCCCGGTTTGCGGTGCCAGCAAAAAATGCTTTCGGCCCCTGGCCGGGCCCGGCTCGGTCAAGGATGAGTCTTGACCCGGCCGGCAAGACACTTCCAGTGACTGTTTTGATGCGGCGCCAGGTGTTCGCCGTTTCTGCAAATACCCTGCATGAGGTTAAGATGCGTCGGCCGATATGAATCCATTACGTGTGACCTTGCTATTGTGCGGTGCTGAGGTTCTGGGGCTCGGCGGAATCGCCACATTTGCCTCTCTGCTGCCGTTTTTTATCGATTTTTGGCATTTGAGCAACACCCAGGCCGGCTGGCTGAGCGCCGTATATTATGCCGCCTATGTCGTTTGCGTCCCGACTTTGACCGCCCTGACGGATCGCCTGGACGCCAAAAAAATTCTGTTGTTCAGCTTGTGCATCGGGTTTTTCGCCAGCGCGGGCTTCGGCTGGGGGGCTTCCGGATTCTGGTCGGCCCTGGCCCTGCGGTTCTTGTCCGGGGTCAGCCTGGCAGGGATCTATATGCCCGGGCTCAAATTGCTCAGTGATCACGTTGGCGGGCCGCGTCAGTCCCGTTTCGTTTCGTTCTACACAGCCTCTTTTTCCCTGGGCACAAGCCTTTCCTATTTTCTGGCCGGCGAGATAAGTCTGCGCATGGGCTGGCGCTGGGCTTTTTTGCTGGCCGGCTTCCTGAATCTGGCCGGCATGGCCCTGGTCTGGCTCTGGGTGCCGCCGGGACGAAAAACCCGGGCCGGGATTGGCCATCGCCGATATGCCGGTATCGTTGCCGTTTTCCGCAACCGATGGGCCATGGCTTACATATTGGCATATGCCGCCCACATGTGGGAACTGTTCGGCCTGCGATCCTGGATGGTGGCTTTTCTCGAATACAGCCGACAGTTGCAGCCCCTGAGCGCCGTGGTGCTGAGTCCCACCCGGGTGGTTGCCCTGATCAACCTCATCGGACTGCCCGCCAGCATCGCCGGCAACGAGCTGTGCCAGCGCTTCGGCCGCAAAAAGATCCTGACCTGGATTATGATGACATCCTTTGCCATGAGCCTGATCATGGGTTTCAGCACGGCATTGCCCTACGCTCTGGTCGTCATCCTCGGCCTGATTTACGGCGTCTTCGTTCTGGGCGATTCGGCTTCACTGACGGCCGGTGCCGTCATGCACGCGTCCCCTGAAAGTCGCGGCGCCACCCTGGCGGTTCATTCCACGCTCGGATTCGGGGCCGCCTTTCTGGGCCCCCTGGGCATCGGCATGGTCCTGGATCTGTTCACCGGGCGCCCCGGCTTAGGCTGGGGAGCCGGCTTTGCGCTTATGGGGGCCGGCTGTGCCCTGGGTCCTCTGGCGCTGCATCGTTTTTTGGCCAGACCGGCCGGGGGCAGTGCGTCGCCTGAAGCGTCAGCCCGCTGAAAACGGCTGTTTTTAGAAGTTGAAGGGCGGATGGTGTGGATTAAGGGTGTCCTATTCCGATCTGCGCTGGGCCGTGATGGCTTGCAAAACATAGGGGTAGAGGTTTTTTACGATGCGTTGATAGCCCAGGGCGGTTGGATGCATATTGTCCGGCTGGTTGAGCTCCGGATGGCCTGCGACACCATCCAGGAAAAAGGGCATGAAGATGGTTTGATATTTCGCGGCCAGCTGCGGGTAGACGGCGTCAAAGGCCTGGACGTAACGGGGGCCCAGGTTAGGCGGCATGCGCATGCCGACCAGTACGAGCTGTATATTGTTTTTCTTTATCTCACGGATCAAATGATCGAGGTTGGCCGCCAGCACATCGGGGTCGACGCCCCGCAGCCCGTCGTTGGCGCCGGTTTCGAGAATGAGGATATCCGGTTGCAGGGAAGAGATGATCCACTCGATGCGGGACCGGGCGCCGCTGCTGGTTTCCCCGCTGACCCCGGCGTTGACCACCTGGAACGCAAATCCGTCCTCCATCAGTTTGGCCGCAAGCTGCGCCGGATAGGCCTGGTCCTCATCCACACCCAGTCCGGCGGTCAGGCTGTCGCCCACGGCGACGATGATGCCTTCGGACACGGCGGCCCGGTTGTCGGGTGCCACGGCCGGCTGCGGTAACTCGGGCTCTGTATTGCATCCGTGTAACAGCAATGCCGCCAGGGCCAGTGTCACGAGAACGTTTGCGATGGGGGACCAGGTGCGGTGTTTAATCGTCGATCCCTTTTTACCGTTGCGTTGGATTTTTGGGACAGTCTCACTCATCGGTCTGCTCCCTCAGATAGGTCACTGGTTTTTTCTTCATAATCGTACTGGACGCGGTCAATCCTACCGTCATGATTAGCAGCAGGGTGGCTGCAATCATGACCATGGCGTCCAAACCAAACGGTCGATAGCCGATATCGAGTTTCACGGCGCACACCCAGAACGCTCCGGCCTGGGCCATGAGAAGCGCCAGTGAACCGCTCAACAGGCCGATCAGCAGATTTTCAAGTGCAAACACTTTGAAGACAAACCCGGTTTCGGCCCCCATGACCTTGTAATAGACCGTCTCCTGCACCCGTTGGGCGCGGGTGGCGTAGACAGCGCTGAGCAGGATAAAGAGACCGGCGGCCATGCTGAACAGGCTGAAGGTCCCGATGATGCGGGACAGCTGGTTCATCAAGCCGGTAAAGACGCCGATGGCCTGGGACATATCGATGACGCTGATGTTGGGAAAGCGCTCTACGACCCGGCGCTGCAAAGCGCCCAGATCCTGCGGGGGGACATCCACTGCGGCGAAAAGGGTTTGGGGCGCCTGACGGAGCGCTTCCGGCGGGAATACAAAATAGAAAAACGGGCTGAAGGAAGCGTGCGTGCGCGTGCGAATACTGGAGATCCGCGCCTTGAGCGGGACCCCCTGCACTTTGAATGCAATGCTGTCGCCGATGGTCATGCTGCGCATTTGGGCCACTGTGTCCAGGATGGAAACCTGCAGGTTGCCCCAATCGGTTCGAAACAGCCGATTGCCGCCGATTAACTTTTCGTCCTCCAGCAGATGGTCGCGATAGGTCAGGTTGAAAACGCGGGACAGATTGTCGCGCCGACGCTGACGTTCTCTGCCGCGGTCGATGGCTTCTCCATTGACCGCGGTAATGCGGGCCCGCACGATGGGGTACAATTCGGTCTTCCGGCCGATCAAGCTGATGAACGCCTCGGCCTGACGGGGCTGAATATCGATGAAAAAGGCATTGGGTGCACCCTTGGGGTAGGACTGCACAAAGGTGGCGTCCAGGTTTTTTTCAATGAGATAGTTGCTGAAAATAATGGCCAGCGAGGCTGTCAAGGTGATGATAACGGACCGGGTGGCCCCGGCCTGGCGATAGAGGCCTTTGATGGCCTGCCTCAGTACCAGACGATGCACTGTCCAACGGGAGATCAGCCCCAATAAGAGCCGGGACAACAGCGCGGTCAACAGAATCAAGCCGATGAGGCCGGAGACAAAGTAGAACCCGAAGCGGACATCCCGCATGTGCCAAATGACCAGGGCAAAGAAAAAAGACAATACCAACAGGATATTCAAATAGCCTGGCCAGCGTTTCGCCAGACGGTTGTTTTCCCTTCTGAACAGGGCCATGGGCCGCATTTCGCGGATGCGCACCATGGGCAGGAAGGAAAAAAGCATGACGACGCCGAATCCCAGCAAAACGCCTTCAAGAACACCCTGCCATGAAACCGACACGATCAGATGGTCGGGTAAAAACGGTGCCATGATCCAACCGAGGACTTTTTGCAGGGCAATGCCGCACATCAGCCCCGCTGCGGTGCCGATGGTTCCCAGCACCGCAAGCAGGCCGGCAAAGTGCAAGGTGACAATGCCATTGGATGCACCAATGGTCTTCATGATGGCAATGGTCCGTTGCTTTTCATTGAGCAGGGCCGTCAGTGTGCCCTGCATGCCCAAACCGGCCATAAGCAGAATGAAAAGCCCCACCAGCTTCAGAAAAAAGAAAAAATGATCCAAAAAACGTTTGGCTCTGGAACTGGCCGTGGCGAAGGAATCGACCTGTTCCTGGTCGGGCAGGGCAACCTGTTTCAGCGCTGCGGCAATGGCGTTGACCTGCTCGGGGTCGGTTATCTTGAGCAGTACCGTGCGCCTGATGCGGCTGCCGGTTTCCACCAGTCCCAGAGCGTTCAAATCCCGGGCATGCACAAAAACCCTGGGGCCGAAGGAAAAAAAGTTGAATGCGCGGTCTGGCTCGGACAGAACCACGTCGGCAATGGTCAGCGTGCTGTATCCGACATTCAGCCGGTCACCGATTTTCAGTCCGGTGCGGTCCAGAAGGGTTTGCTCCACAATCACCCGGCCCGGTGAAAGTGCGCGCTCGAACGGGGTCCCGGATGCTGTTGCAACCCGTCCGTAAAATGGATAGCCGGGGCCGACCACCTTGATGCCGGCAAGTACGGAAGCCTTTCCAAGGGGTGCATGCACCACGCTGAAAAATTCGTGAACATCAGCCCGCATGGCGCGCCCGTCAAGCGTCATTGTCCGGAGGGCCTGTTCAAGCGCCGCGGAAATCGGGTCGTACGATCGAATGATGATGTCGGCCGCGTGCAGGGCGCGCGCATCCGCGAGCAGGGCACGGCCCACACTGCCGGAGAATCCGCTGAAGGCTGTCATGGCCGTCAGCGACAGGGCCACGCACAATATGAACAGGACGGCCTGTTTCGAGGAACGTCTGGCCTGGCGTATGATCAGCGAAAGGTGGAACATGGGGGAAGTTATCCTTTGAGCCGACCGTCCTGGAGTGTCAGCACGCTGTCGGCCGTGCGGGCAAATTCAGGGTTATGGGTGACCATGATCAGCGTGGCGTCGTGTTCATTTTTCAGCCGGATGAGTTGGTCCATGACCATCTTGCCGTTTTCGGAATCCAGATTGCCCGTGGGTTCATCGGCGAATACCAGTTTGGGACGGTTGATCAATGCCCGGCATAAAGCGATGCGTTGTTTTTCGCCTCCGGACAACTGGCTGGGCATATTGTCGCTGCGGCCCGTCAGGCCCACTTGATCCAGCAGGTGCCGGGCGCGCTCGGCAGCCCGGGAATCGCCGATCAGCTCGGCCGGAAACATGATGTTTTCAATGGCGGTCATGGAAGGGACCAGATGAAAGGACTGAAAAACGAAACCGATGGTATTGCGGCGCATGGGCGCCAGTTCATGCTCCGAAGCACCGCTGATCTGTTTGCCGTCGATAAACACTTCTCCGCTGTCGGGCTGGTCCAGGCCCGAGAGCAGCGTCAGCAGGGTGGTTTTGCCGCTTCCGCTGCTTCCGTTGATGACCATGAAGGCCCCTTTTTCGACATCCAGCGAAATGTCTTCCAGCACACATATGCTGCGATGGTCTATCGTGTAGTGCTTGCTGATCTGGCGGGCTTCCAATAACGCCATTGTGGCTCCGTTTCTCAAATCATCGCAGGCAATCCATCCTCGCCTCGAATTTCGTTAACCCGTTCAACTGCGGCATCAGATACGCCGCAAGCGTATTCCCATGCGACTTGGTTGCTTGCAATGATAAGCACGTTCACTGCCGGCGGCAAGTCCGGCCCCTTGCATCGGAGGTGACAGGGGTGCTATGAAAAAGATGATCCACAGCGACATTGACCCGCAACGGAGGGCATCATGCGAAGCGCATATTTATTGATTACCCTGTTGATCCTGGCCGATTTGGGCACAGGCAGCGCCTTTGCCGGCGATACGCCTGTGAGCAGTGCCACCCAGGAGTGTCTGGGCTGCCATGTGGTCTTTCATCCCGGAATCGTTGCGGACTGGCAAAATAGCCGCCATTTCGTGGTTTCACCGAAAACGGCCCTGGCCGCAGACGGTATGCAGCGCCGCGTCTCCAGCCAGCAAGTGCCCGAGCAGCTTCAGGAAACCAGCGTGGGCTGTGCCGAATGCCACACCCTGCGAGGCGAGGCCCATGCAGACACCTTCGAACACAACGGATACGACATTCATGTGGTGGTCAGCCCCGACGATTGCGCCACCTGCCACGCCGTCGAGCGGGCGCAGTATGCCAAGAACATTATGGCCATGGCGGAAAAGAATCTGGCCGAAAACAGCCTCTATGCCGATTTGCAGCGCTCCATTCTGGGGAGATCCGAAATCAATGCGCAGCGTCTCGATTTTTTACCGGCCAACGATTTAACCCGGGCCGATGCATGCTACTATTGCCACGGAACCCAGTTAAAGGTCACCGGCACGGCAACCCGCGATACCGATGCCGGCGAACTCGAATTTCCTGTGATCTCCGGCTGGCCCAACCAGGGGGTGGGGCGCGTCAATCCGGACGGCAGCCGCGGCGCTTGTTCGGCATGCCATACACGGCACCGCTTTTCCATCGAAATGGCGCGCAAACCCTATACCTGTAAAGAGTGCCACGTGGGTCCGGACGTTCCGGCGTATAAAGTCTATTCGGCCAGCAAACACGGCAATATCTTTTCTTCCATGAATGGCCAGTGGAATTTTAGCAAAGTCCCGTGGGTCATCGGCGAAGACTTTACGGCCCCCACATGCGCGGCCTGCCACATCAGCCTGACGGTGAATACCGACGGGGAAGTGGTCAACCCGCGCACGCACCAGATGAGCGACCGGCTGGGATGGCGCATTTTCGGACTGGTCTATGCGCATCCTCAGCCCAAGTCGCCGGACGTAACCGTCATCCGCAACAAGGGCGGCCTGCCCCTGCCTACGGATCTCGACGGCAGTTTTGCCACCGAATATCTGATTTCAGCCGATGAGATCGAAAAAAGGCGCAGCACCATGAAACGCACCTGCCTCAACTGCCATGACACGTCCTGGGTCCAGGGTTACTTCCATCGACTGGACAATACCATCGCCACATCCAACCAGACGATTCAGACGGCAACCCGGATGATGCTGTCCATATGGGACAAGGGATACGCCCAGGATCTGGCTGCCGGCGGCAGTATCTTTGACGAGTATATCGAACGCCGCTGGAGCGATGCCTGGCTGCTGTATGCCAACAATGTACGTTTCGTTTCAGCCATGGCCGGAGGCGGAGACTATGGCGTATTTGAAGACGGGCGCTATCACCTGACCAAAACGGTCATGGAGATGCACGACTGGCATCAGGTAAGGGATCGGTTAAAATCCATGACCTCCCGTCCCGCTGGGATCGGTGATAAAAGCCATGAGTGATCGACTGTGACGGTGTCAAGGAGAACTTCCGGCCCATAGCGGTGAAAAGAGGGTATTGTGCCAATTTTAAATGGTTAATCTTCCAGGGCCATCTGCGGTGCGAGTTGAAGTCGGGCAATGTCGTAACCCTGGTCAGCGATGAAGGCGACAATGCGATCGTAATCATTGTAAAAGTCGCTTTCATGTTCATCTCTTTGATTTGTTTTCCTTGCGCATGAATTATAAACTTTCTATAAACTATAGTCGCCCGGAACCCAGCGGCAATGTGGGCATCTGACGGGGTTTGTGGTCGGCAAATACTATCATAAGGCCTCCTCCACAATTTGCCCATATGTGGTACCGGCGCCCATAGAAGTCATTCCTTGGTCAAGGGTCTTTCGCAGTCAAAAGGAGGGTGCCTTCCGGCGGGAGCGTTGCGAATTATGCGCACCGCGCATTCTATGATTTGAGTGCGGCGTCGAACAGCTTCCGCAGGCGTTCGATGCGCCGCCGATTGACGCCGAAATCATAGGTGCCCGAGCGCGACGCCGAGCGGACATGCACAACGGACTGGCCAGCAGCGAACAGAAATTCGAGATCGTCTACGAAGCGGAAAATCCTGGAGACATACTCGGCATGGATATAGTTTTTCTCTCTGGTCACAATGGTGGCCTCTTTTTCGGCATCGAGAATGTCGATGAGGGTCTTGTAGGCGACATGGGGTTCAACCGAATAGGCAAAGGGAAGAATATATCGTTTTCCTTGGGGGCCATTGGATGAAACACAATTGGGGGATCGGGGACAGGGTTTGAGCGCCTGTGGATTGGTGGACTGATGCTGCCTGGGTTCGGATGCGGCACATGCCGCCAAGCCGATGGCCATGATGCCGAGCATGATATTCATTTTGAAGCGGGGTAGATACATTATTTTGCCTTCCATTTTTGAGTTTGAATTCTATAACGCACAACCGCTGCGATAAACAAGCATGGTGCACACGATTGCCATCGCCTATTCCAATCACCGCCCGGAAGCGCTTTCATACACGCTCGAAGCCATGCGGCATCATGAAGTGGTTTTTCTCGAGGAGGCGCCTGATGCGGGCTTCGATGCTATGCTCGATGGACGTCTGGCCATTTACGTTATATTTTCAACCCGCGGGCCAATTCTTCCAAAATTGACCTGTTGGCTGCCAGGGCGCTCATTTTCAATAAAATGAGCGCCAAGACTGAACTGGTGGACACCACCGATGTCTGTCCCCACACCCGGGACGAATGGCGTGTGCTGCAGAAAGTGAACCTGATGGATATGAACGACTGTTCTACTCTTTTCCCGCATATTCGCGGTGTGGACACAACGAAGGCCAACGCCCTGGTGGATGCTTACCTGGATTAATTCGGATTGATCCGCTGCGCCTTGAACGCGGATGCTCTGGTTTACGCGCCGGAATTATTTCTTGAGCGATTTGCCCACATTCCAGCACCTGCCGGCAATCGGGCCAAGGCGGTAGTATCTCATGCTGGCCATGTCAAACAGCAAAGGCCGCAGCCTGGCGATATCAATTTTGCCGTCCTGTAGAACGTTGTCATCCGCATAGGTTTCAAACAGCTCCCCGATAAAGATATCGTGTGTTTGGTAATCGAGTACATCGTGAAGCCTGAGTTCCATGTTGACCGGACACTGGCGGATCATGGGCGCAGTTTGCAGGGCACCGTAAAACACGTCGAACAGGTCGGCCTTATTGGTTTTCCTGCCGGTCATGATGCCGCAGTAATCGGTTTGCACCATGAGATCTTCCGATGGCAGGCAGATACTGAAGGTCCGGTTTTCATTGATGCCGGCATTGGAGTAGTGCGCTTTGCTCAGGCCAATGGAAAGGAACTGGGGCGTGCCGTGATTCAGAATCCCCACGTGTGCAACGGCGAGGAAGTTCGGCTTTGCATTTACGGTCATCCCCACCAGCGTGGTGGGCATGGGATACAGGGCATTCACCGGGCCGATAGGATTCATTGGGTCATTTCTCCATTTTTTATGCGTTGTCGTTTATATGCCGGATGCCTTCCCGCAGTCCTGTGGTGTCCAGGCAGGCATCGTAAGCACGGGTGGTGACACACACCCAGGGGGCGGTTTTAAAGCCGTGCTGCTGCAACCGGGCCAACCGAAAGGCTTTGCCGCCGACAAGTGCCTGCTCCTCCGGTGCCAGGTTATCCGGTGTTCGTATCCATTTCATCGTTGAGTTTCAGATCCGATACGTTTTGGAATTGTTGAACCATGGTATATCCGGTAACCGCAATGGCCAACATGGCGCAGGAGGGGGATTGGGCAAACTGCTTCAAATGGGGGTGCCGTTCCAGATAGATGGGCAGGACTCGGGCACGTTCGCGGTTTTCCAACAGACGGGCACTGCCCAAAACGGTGACCGCCATGGCCTGGTGAAAGTCGGCCGGTCGGTTGATGCTGTTGTTGATCAGCAGGGCCACTCTTGGGTCAAAACTGAGATTGGCGAACTTGCGTGTCGCCCGGGGGGTGACGAAATACAATTCTGAATGGTCCGAATTACCGGCGTAGGCAATTAAACTGGCATAGGGGTGTCCGTCCTGATCCCGGGTTGCCAGTACCCCCAGACCCTGCCCGTTGAGCAGTTGCTTGATTTTCTGTTGCAGGTCGCCACTTATCTCCTCAGGCTGCATCGATGTCATTTTGCGCTCTCCGGATAGGGCGTAAATCTTATTTTCTGTGGTTAAGAAACACCATTTTCGAATAGATCAACAATACAACAAAATGAGCGGGGATGACAAGATAGCGCCTTTTGTCCTGATGAGTATCAGTTGAGCGGGTCGGGCACACGCTCTCCCTTTTTCGCCCTGACGATGCCCGCCAGAATTTTTTCATGGGCCTGCTTGGATATCGGAAAGGCCAGGGCGATGGCAAAGGCCAGCGCGTTGCACAGACTGGGTACAAGCGCATACAGTACTTTAAGTGTCTGTATGACTTCGGGCGGCTGGTTTGGACCGGGCGCATAACCCATGGCGCCGAGCAGGGTCAGACCGGCGCCCACACCCACCGCCGCGGTAAGTTTTTTGACCACCGACCAGATGCCGATATACCATCCCTCCTGGCGTTGGCCGGTCAGGAATTCATCATAATCGATAACGTCGGCCTGGATGGCCGACGGCAGCGCCAGGGTAGCGCCGAAACCCATGCCTGAAATGACCACCAGAACGGTATAAAGCCGCTCGTCTCCGGCGCCGAGGAAATAGACCCCGCTGAACGCGCAGGTGTTGATGGCCATTGCCGTCAGCCAGGCCATTTTTTTACCGTAGCGGCCCGCCAGCTTGATCCAGGCCGGCAGCAGCACTATTCCGGTAGCAAAATAGATCAACAGGAAAAGATCGGCGCGGGTCGATTGCAGCACGTATTCCACGTAGTAGAGGATCAAGGTGGCCGGCAGATTGCTGCCGATGGCGCTGATGGTATAGGATGCCAGCAAGATGAGAAATGGCCGATTGCCAAGGATACCCTTGAGATCCCTCAGGGTCGAAACGCTGTTTCGGTCTGCGCTGAATGGGCGCTCCCGGATACGGTAAGCGCACCACAGGCAGGACCCGATGAGCAGGGGTGCATACAGGATGGCAATCCAGAAAAATTGACGCCTTTGCCCCTGGTCGTTTGGTGCCGTGTGCAACACGGTTTCGATGAGCGCCGGTGCGGCGGCAGCCAGCAGGGTTCCGGCGATCAAAAGCCCGTCACGCACGGCGAACAGGGAAGTGCGTTGCGCATAGTCCGTCGTTATTTCCGGTCCCAGGGCTTCATAAGGTACGGTCACCACCGTCCAACTCAAAAAAAGCATAAAAAGAGAGACCGTGAACCACGCACGCGCTTGTGCGCCGGATAGTTCCGGAGGAATGAAGAGCAGCAGCATGGCCGCCGCCAGAAAAATAGAACCCCAGAGCATATAGGGCCTGCGGCGTCCAAGGCGCGCTCGGGTGCGGTCGGAGACAAGGCCCAGGAAAGGGTCGCTGAAGGCGTCGAAGATTCGCACAAACAACAGGATGCCGCCCACCCAGGCGATATCGACGCCCACCACATCGGTGTAAAATTTGGGAATGTAGACATAAACGGGTATGCCCACCACCGCCAGGGAAAATGCGGGCAAGCCGTAGGATAGCTTGCGGGCCCAGGATAAATGCCCGACCGGCTGTTGCGGGGTCATGATTTCCTCAGCAGGGTATCCCTGAAACCGCGATCAATGGGATTGGGCCCCAGCCAGATGGCAAAGACGGCCCGGGCAAAGTCCTCTCCGGCAATGACTCCCAGGGGCTGGCCATTGAGGGCCAGCTCGGTGCCTGTGCCGGGAATGAAGGTGAGCGCATACCGGTCGCCAGGGCTTACATCGCGGTACATGGCCGCCAGCCGGTCTATGCGGGATTGAAGCTGCGCAGCCTGCTTTTCATCGGTATTGTCCGCCATCTTGCTGCGTGTGGCTTGGGCGAAATCCTCTTTTTTGATGGCATGGAAGTATTCCAGTTCCAGCCGCTTGGCCACCGGCCCCAAAACATCACCGGCCATTGCCGGATCGCCCAGGTAGAGGGCACCGGCGTAAGCCTTAATAAATACCATCACCTTGAGCAGCCCATACCCGTGAAGTGGCAGCCGTTTATTCTGAATTTCAACGAAAGGCGCAAAAACAGCCCCCCCCACTTGCACAGATGCCGCCGCCATGGGCTGGCCAGCCCCCAGCCAGAGGGCCAGGACGATTATACCTATTCTCTTGAACATAGGGTTCTCCGTTCGTCTTCGAATCGGCTTTGATTTTTATATCCGGGCTTTCTGGGGCCGGGCATCCACCGCGGGTACACACCCGGGCTGTAACAACCGGCCCTTAGAATAATTCCGCGTTTCTATTTGACAACCGATGGCAGGTGACAAAGATTGGGTAAAGATCAAGATCGGATTGATAGGTGTTTCCAACCAGCTGCGGAAACAGGTATGGGGGAGATGGTGACCATGTGGCACATAGAAAAATGCATCGACATTAAACAGCCCCCTGAGGTTGTTTATAGCTATCTGTCACATTTTCAACATGTCCCGGAGTGGGATACCAGCGTGCTCAGTGCGCGCAGGATATCTTCGGGCAAGCCGGTCGCGGGCAGCCGCTTTCAATTGATCCTGCTGTTTGGATGGAATCGTATTCCCGTTTTCTATGAAATTGTTGCCATGAAACCGTCCAGTGAACTGGTGCTGACCGGCAGGGCCCTGAATTTTACAGCCGTTGACCACATCCGTTTACAAAAGATTCCACTGGGTACGCGGTTGAACTATATTGCCGAGGTCGCTTTTGATCGGCCCCATGGCAAGCTGATCGACAGGCTAATGAAGACCCTCTTTCGAAGAAATGCCAGTCGGGCCATCAGGCGTCTCAAGTCAGTGCTGTCCGGCCACCCTCACGCACCCCGGCTCACCGTCCTGACCCGCATGGCGGACCAGGCCATCGTTCCCGGACTCGCCGGTTTCACCCGTGCCGGTTATTTTCTGGCCAGAAACCACAGGCCGGTTGCATCGGCCCTGTATGCCGGCCGGACCATGCTGCTCACCGGGGCCACTTCGGGCATCGGCAAGGCCGCCGCACGACGCTTATTTTCCAAAGGTGCGCATCTGGTGGTCGTGGGCCGCAACGCGGACAAGCTGGCGCAATTGCGAAGGGAATTGGCCGACTCGGGAGGCGACGGAACCATTGACACGGAGATGGCCGATTTAAGTCTGCTTGCCGATATCCGCGCTCTGGCGGCGCGAATCGACCGGCGTTTCGGCAAAATCGATGTGCTGATCAACAATGCCGGCGCCCTGTTCAATCGTTGCCGGTTGACCGCAGAGGGTTTGGAAATGACCTTGGCCACCAATCTGGCCGGCCCCTACCTGCTGACCCGCCTGCTGCTGCCCATGCTGCGGGCCGCCAAGGGAGGGCGGATTATCAATGTGGCTTCCGGGGGGATGTACACCCAGGGTTTGCGGGGAGGTGCTTTGCCGTCGTGCCGGGACGCCTATGACGGACCTGCTGCATATGCGCAGGCCAAACGGGGATTGGTCATGCTCACCGGAATTTGGGGCCGGGAACTGGCCCCGCTGGGAATCAGCGTGCATGCCATGCATCCGGGCTGGGTGGATACCCCCGGCCTTGAAAAAGCCTTGCCGGCCTTTCACCGTCAGCTCTCCGCCTGGCTGCGCACACCGGACCAGGGCGCCGATACCATTGTCTGGCTGGCCGCAGCACCCGATGCAGCCAGAGCCCCGGGGCACTTCTGGCTGGACCGCAGGATTCACCCCATCCACGTGTTTACCCGAACGCGGGACTTTTCCAGGGACCGCAGGGCGCTGGTCGATGCATTGGATGGGCTCACCGGTCGGGCTTCAACCCGCTAAAGTGCTATTGTTTTCCCGGGTCAGCACCAGTTGCAGATCCCCTATGGCCCGTTCCCGAAATCCCGCCTCGCAACACCCCAGGTAGTAGGCCCATTTTCGCTGAAACAGGCGGTCAAAACCCAGTTGGGTCACCCGCTCCTGATGGTCCTTGAAGCGGCGGTGCCACCGCGCCAGGGTGGTGGCGTAGTGGTTGCCGATGTTTTCCGCATGTTCGATCATGAGGCTGGAATGCCGCGTCATGTTGCGGGTCAATATGGTCAAGGACGGCAGAAGCCCTCCGGGGAAGATATGTTTCTGGATCCAGTCGTGGCTTTTGCGGTAGGTTTCGTAGCGCTGATCCGCAATGGAGATGGTCTGGATGACGGCAATGCCGTCGGGGGCCAGCAGGCGGTCCAGCTGTTTGAAAAAAGTGGCGAAATGCGAATGCCCCACAGCTTCCAGCATCTCGATGGAAACGATTTTGTCAAACTGCCCGCGCATTTTGCGGTAGTCGCGAAACAGAATAAGGATGCGGTCCTGCAAACCGGCTTCGCGAACACGCTCCCGTGCCAGCCGGTATTGATCCTTTGAGATGGTGATGCCGGTAATGCGGCACCCGGTTTGGCGCACGGCTTCAATGGCAAATCCACCCCATCCGCAGCCGATTTCAAGAAGATGATCGTCGGGGCCCAGGCGTGCCTTTTTGATGATGGCGCGGAACTTGTTCTGCTGGGCTTGTTCCAGCGTGTCGTCGGGGCTGTGGAAGATGGCACACGAATAGGCCATGCTGTCGTCCAGGAAAGTCTGAAAAAAGGCATTGGACAGATCGTAGTGCCGCCGGATATTGCGCCGGCTGCCGGTCAATGTGTTTGCCCGGGTGATGTAACGTAATTTTTCCAGCAGGCGCGGCAGCCAGGATGCGGCAAAATTACCGTCCTTTAGGCTGGCCCGGTTTTGGATGAAAAAGGCCAGGACTGCCGGAATATCGTCCGTGTCCCACTCATCGAACATGAACGCTTCACCGAGCCCGATGTCCGAGCCCAGCACCACCCGGGAAAAAAAGCGATAATCATAGACCCGCAGCTCGGCAGGGCCGTTTCCAGCCTCTGGACCGAAGTCCAATCCGGAACCGTCGGGCAGGGTGAGATGCAATTGGCCCCTGCGGGCCTGGGAGAGGTGGTGCAGGAGTAATTTCATGCATTGGCGCTGCAGGGTGGTGGGCGGCAGCCGCCGAATGGTCATGGGGCTGCGAGGCACCGGCTTGGTGTAAAAGGCCAGCTTGCGCTTAAAAAACAACTTGAACGCCTCTATATGGATTCTGAACATGGTCAGACGCGGGGTGAAAGGGTGTCGCAGAATGGTTTTCAGGTGATTTAAGGGTGTCAACGGCAGGGGCTGTCCCTGCAACCGGGCAGTCAAAACGGGCACTCCCTGACGGTGCAGGTCGATCTGGACATCCAGTGCTTGTCGAATATCGGCAAAGCGGAATGTGTAATTCCCGTCCATAGTATTGAATGGCGAGACATGAAAGGCCTTTTCAGCATGGAAACGCACTGGAAAATCAAAGCTGTTTTCCAACGGTTTGCCGAGTACATAGATGTGTTTTTCGCCAAAGGTGTTGTTTACTTCGGCAACGGCAACTGCAAGCCTGTCCTGCCGGTCAAAACAGAAATAGAAGTTCACCGGATTGAAGATATGGCCGGCCAATCGCGGCGAGGTGACCAGGATGATCCGGTCTATACCGTCCAACGGTGTCTGGGACGCTATGTGCTGCAGCAGTTTGTCGCGAATACTTCCCGGTCCCGGATCGAGATAGTCTTCGTCATATAGCGAGACCGGCCTCGGGCGATTGTATCCGAACAACGGCAGGCGGCGATTCAGCTGCGGCAGTTCGGACAGGTCCAATGCGTAGACGTAGAGGTTGTAGCGCAATCGATGGATGCGGGGATGGAACCGTTCGTGCTCGACAAAACCGGTGTATAGTTTAGAATTCATGATGCACTCCAAGGGCCGCGGCTGCCTGGAAACCCGATCGGGCGGCGTCTTCATGGAATCCGTAACCGAAGTAGCTGCCGCAGAAATAGGTATGGTTCACCCCGTTGAGGCCGGGAAGCTCCGGCTGGGTTTTGAGGCTGTCGAAGGTGTAGGTCGGATGGGTGTAGGTCATGCTGGCGATAATCTTGCCCCGGGAGATCGGCCTGAAAGGGTTCAGCGTCACCATGTAGGGGATTTGGCTGTCGAGTCGCTGGAGGCGGTTCATGTAGTAGGTCAGGGTGACCGGAGCCTGAGCGTCGGCCCGGGCGCCGCGAATGAAATTCCAGGAAGCCCACGCCTTGCGGTTGGAGGGCATCCAGCGCAAGTCGGTGTGCAGATAGGTTTTGTTGGTACTGTAGCGCCAGGGGCCCAATAGCCGCCGTTCTTCGTCTGACGGGTCGGACAGCAGTTGCAAGGCCTCGTCTGCATGGGTGGCTACCACGACCCGGTCAAACTGCCGCGCCCGGCCGCCGGATTCAGTGACGGTGACATGGTTCGGCCCGCGCCGTATGGAGACAACGGGGGCGCTGGTGTAGACCTTGCCGCTGAACTGTTTCAGGAACGCCCGGACATAGGTCTGGCTGCCGCCGGCCACATAGTACCACTGGGGGTGCCCCTTGACGGTCAGCAGGCCGTGGTTGTCGAAAAAGCGGGCGAAGGTCAACATGGGAAATTGCTCGACCTGGGCATCCGGGGCAGACCATATGGCGGCCACCATGGGAAACAGATATTGATTTCTGAAGCGTGCCGAGTAGCTATTGCTTCGCAGGAACTGTCCGAGGGTCGTGTTCTTTAATCGTTCTTCTTTCAAACGGCGCAGTACCGACCGGTTGAATCGGAGTATCTCTGCCAGCATGCCCCAGTACGTGGGGTCCAGCAAGTTGATCCGCTGGGCAAACAAACTGTCGATGCTGCTGCTGGCGTACTGAAAACCGCTTTTTTCGCTGTAATAGCTGAAGGACATGTCGCTTTTTCGGATGGCGACCTTCAGCTGTTTTAAAAGGCGATTGAGAACCGGATAGGTGCGGTCGTTCAATACGATGAAGCCGGTATCCACGGGCATGCCGGCATCCGGTCCGACGGGCAGCGTGACGGTGTTGGTATGGCCACCGACATAGCTGTTCTTGTCATACAGGGAAACGCTGTGTTGCCGTTGCAGGAGATAAGCCGCAGCGATACCCGCTACACCGCCGCCAACCACAGCAATACGCAAGCTGTTAACCGGACTTGTCGTGTGCATCAATCCTCCTGTGTCTTTGATCTGTATCAATTCTGCCAAATAGCAACCCCGGTGTGGTGAGCCGTGTTGAAATTTTCTGTTTGGGCTAAAATTCGTTCAAGCGGCGCCTATTCACACCTCCTTTTTGTCCGGAATTCTAAGTGCCCGGGTCAGAATGACAATATGGGATGGATGTGGGGTTGGTGGGGGCATAAAACTATCATAGCAGCGCTTACCATCCGGTATACTGCATTCCGGCAGCAGAATCGGTATGCCTTGCAAAACGCTATCCGAGCGTTATGGCTTGCCAAACAACGCTTCGTGCCTAATTTAACTGCATTGAATGAACTTTATAATATACATAGGAGATTGCTATGGACAAGTATAAATGTGCCGCAGAAAAAACAACACTTAAGAGTCTGGGATTGATCCTTATACCCTTTGTTCTATTCTTTGTGGTGGCGGCCAATATCGTCTTGCCGATTATCGGACTGTTCTTCGCACTTCCGCTGGTTATTCTCAACGTACTGCTCATTTCGGCGCCCAAGAGCAAAACTTGCGCCCTGTTGCTGCCCTGAAAAACCAGCTGAAGAAGGCTGCGGGTCAATGGCCGGGGGGAGCCTGATCCTTAAAGGCTCCCTTGCTGAGTAGTGCCACTTTTTCAACATAAGCGTTGATATCACACTTGCGTTCCAGACCGGAGGCCGCCATGTAGCGCACCTTTCCGAAAACAGGGCGTTCGAACCAGGCTCGGTCGTGAAGGCCGAATACCCATCCAACCCCGGCGTAGGAGTTGGGGTCTCGGCCGTCGAGGAAGTACTTGTTGTTCAGTGCAATGGCGGTTTGGTAGGCCTTTTCGGGCGACGGCGACCATTCGATGATTTTCTTTCCCCAGTACATGCGCATGTAATTGTGCATGAATCCGGTGTCGCGCATTTCGGCCATGGCGGCGTTCCAATAGGGATCGTGGGTGTCGGCCGCTTCGAGGGTTTGCCGGTCGTAAAGATGGGACCGCTGGTCAGCGGCATGTTCCTGCAGCGTTTTTTGCGCCCAGTCGGGCAGACTGCCATAGCGGTCATACGCCGGGGTGTAGTAAACGTAATTGACGGCCAGTTCGCGGCGCACGATCAGTTCCTCCAGATAGGCGGCCCGGTCGGCGCCCATACCGGTTGCGGCGTTTTCGATTTCAAGGGCCAAAAAGAGCGGCGAGATTTGTCCGAAGTGCAGGTAGGGGCTCATGTGGGAGATGTCGTCGGTCTGGGGCTGATTGCGGTTGCTGCCATAGTTTTTCAAGCGTGTGGTGATGAATCGGCGCAAGCGCTTTTTGGCTTCGCCCGGCCCGCCTTTGAAAAACTGCGGCACGGCGGGAACGCTCCTGTCAATGTCGAGTGCTTCCAGGATCGCACCGATGTTGCCAAGGTCGAGCCCTTCAACTCTCATACCTGTCGAAGACTTCGCGGGTCGGTACCGGGGGCATGGCACCATATAGCGCTTCAAATGCTTGTGGATCTTGGGCCGGACGGTTCGGGCCGCATAATCGGCCTTGGAGGAGACAATTTCGACGGGTACCACCACGTCACCTTCAACCGCCACGGTTTGACAGGGGGCCGTTCGGGACACCGATTGGCGCCAGGCGCGCTGATGCCGGGTATAGCCCACATCGCAGACCAGCAGGGCGGCCTGTCGGGCCAGCGGGCCGATTACCGCGGCGGGATCCCCTTTGCGCACCACCATGGCGATGCGGCGTCCGGCCAGTTTGCGCTGGGTTTCAGCCAGGCCTTCCAGCATAAAACGGTAATGGCGCAGGTTGGCTTCGGGATAGTGGTCCGTCAATGCAAAGGCCGCCAGAATCGGCAGCTTCAGGCCGTTGGCCTGGGCGATGGCGTATTCCAGGGCCGGGTTTTCATGGGGTCTCTGGGACTGTTGCATCCAGTAAAGCACCCATTGGCCGCTGCGGATGCTCTTTGTGTTGAGCCGGCTGATGCGTTCCCGTTGAATACCGGTCATACGAAAGCTCCTGTGGTGCCCATTTTCCACTTGTCCATGCATGCCCCGGACCCTTGGGGCCATCCCGAAGTCCTCCCCAAGGCCCCGCTACGGCAGGGCCGCCTCGATTTCCGACAGGAAGCGGCTGACCGCGTTGTATTGTCCGCGCCGGCTTTGGGCGGATGTGAGGTAAAGGCAGCGTTCGGCGCGGGTCATGGAGACATACATCAGGCGCCGCTCTTCTTCCAGTTCGGCGGTGGAGTCCATGGATTTCCAGTGGGGAAACAACTGCTCCTCACAGCCGATGACAAACACGGTGTGGTACTCCAGCCCCTTGGCCGCATGGATTGTGGATAGCTTGACACCGCCGTGGTCATCAGGGTTCTCATCTTCCTTGTCTTCTTTGACCAATGAGGCTTCTTCGAGAAAATCGAGCAGGCTGTCGGCCTTGGCGGCCGAGTAGACCAGCTGGTCGATATTTTCCTGCCGGCTGGTAATGTCGCGCTGGTTGCCTTTGGCGTAGCTTTCCAGGTAGTCCATGTACCTGACCCGCGAGATGACTTCCAGGATGGCCTGGCCGGGGCTCAGGGACTTGATATGGTCGATGAGATCCAGCAGATCCTTGAGTGCGTTGTACAGTTTGGGCGTGAGGATTTTTTCGCTTACCGCCCGGCGCGTGGCGTCCAGCAGCCCCATATCGCCCCGGCGCAGGGCGGCGATTTTTTTCAGGGTTCCGGGCCCCACGCCCCGCTTGGGGGTATTGACGATGCGTTCGAAGGAGACGTCGTCCTTTTCAAACTGGGCCACATTCAAATAGCCTACCAGGTCCAGTATCTCCTTGCGGTCGAAGAAACCTTTGCCGCCCATCATCTGGTAGGGAATATTATAGGCCCGGAAAGTCTGCTCGAAGGAGAGGGAGCAGAACTTGGTGCGATAAAGGACCGCCAGCTGGTCGTAGGCAATGCCCGATTGACGCAGCACCTGGATCTTGGCGGCCACCCATCGCGCTTCCTGGCCCTCGTCGTAAAAATGGTAGGTTTCCACCACCCCGCCATGCTTGTCCGAAAAGCAGGTCTTGTCCACCCGGTTCTCATTGTTCCGGATCACCTGGTTGGCAACCTGCACGATTTCATCCGCCGAACGGAAGTTTTGTTCCAGGCGGAAGAGTTTGGCGCCGGGGTAGTTGTTTTTGAATGCCAGGAAATGGTTGATGTTGCTGCCCCTGAACGAATAAATGGCCTGCCAGTCGTCCCCCACGCAAAACAGTTTGTCTTCAGGGGCCAGCAATCCGGTAAGTTCTTCCTGCAGGTTGTTGGTGTCCTGGTATTCATCCACCAGAACATAGGCAAAGGTGCTGCGGTACTGGTCGCGAACCGACGGGTTGTCGCGCAAAAGGTCGCGGGTGAGCAGCAGGATATTGTCGAAATCCACGGCGGAGCGCTGTTTGAGAATGGTTTCGTATTCGGTATGGATTTCGGCAAGGGGAATGCTGTAGGCGACTGTGGGGTGCATGTCGAAATAGCGGTCCGGATCGGCGGAGTTTTTGGCCAGGGATATTTGGTAGAGCACCGAGCGGGTGTGTTTCTTGTCGAAGTTGTGCCGCAGCAGAATTTCTTTGATAATTTTTTCACTCTGGTAGGGCTGGTAAATCTGGGGGGTGGAAATGAACCCCAATCGGGTGTGGTGCGCTTTCAGGATTTGCAGGCAGGCACTATGGTAAGTGCGCACCCAGGGGAAACGCTGCAGGGGCAGGCCGGTCAGCTGTACCAGCCGGTTTTTCATTTCGTCGGCGGCCTTGTTGGTAAAGGTAATGGCCAGGATATGCGCCGGGTCAAGCCCCCTGGCGATGAGGTGGGCGATCTTGGCGGTCAAGGTGCGCGTTTTGCCGGATCCGGCGCCGGCCACAACCAGGGCGGGGCTGCCGATGTGTTCAACCGCTTTTTTTTGCTGGGGGGTCAGGTTCAATGGATCTCCTCAATACCATCCAAATGCGTTACGCTCAGGGGCCATGGGGTACCGGTCTGCGGTGCCTTCGGTCAATGAATCGTGGGCTTGTGGTCATCGTCGATGTTTTTGCCGTTGATGACGGTGAATTTGGCGCGGCGTTTTTTTTGGGCGCGTTCGAAATGTTTCCAGCGCCACCAGTTGAGATCGAGCCACTGGGCCGGTGAACGGAAGTAAAGCCAGGCCAGGCCGATGCCGCCCAGATGGTAGGCGCCGTGGGCATTGGTTTTGGCCAGGAATGTCAGGGCGGTGACGATGACGGTGCCGTAACTGATATATTTGGCCTTGACGGGCAGCACGAACATCAACAGGATGGTGGCTTCGGGCCGCAAAAGGCCGAAAACCACAATCAGCGCCAGCAGGCTGGGCATCATACCGGCATATGGAGCGCCGAAAGACGTCAGGCTGTTCAAGAGCAGGCCCGCTGCTGCGCCTCCTGCAGCGGCGATGAAGTAGAGCCTAAGAAATTTCCGGGTTCCCAGCGCCGATTCCACGGTGCCGGCAAAGAAGTAAAAAATCAGACAATCGATCAAGAATCCGATGGGCGCACCGGGGTTGTGGATCACCGGATGGGTGACCAGCTGCCAGAGACGGAAATGGGGGCTGAATATGGGGCTCAGGGCCAGGTTGTCATAAATCGGCAGTGCCAACCAATGCACCCCGATTAACTCCAGGATATACACTGTGGCATAGACCATCAGCATGAATTTGCCCACCGGCGTCAGTGAACTGCCGAATCCGAATGTATTGCGACGGCCTTGGGGGAACATGGTGGTGTATTCCTGTAACAGTCGTTGGCGGTTTCTTCCTTGAGACGTTGACAAGGCTGTTGCCCTGACTTTTGTCGCGTTTTATATAGCATATGTTGGGGGCACAGCGCCATAGCGTCAAACCTTCATTTCAAGATTTTCAGCATGCCGTATGGGAATCGCCTGATATCATAACCCTTCTGCGAAAGTCAGTTCACCGATGAAGCGGCCGATGGCCAGCTTGCTTGTGATTTTAACCGGGATGCGTTTTTCGTCGTCGGTTACCCAGATATGTATTTTGGCATCTTTGTTCTCCTGGAAAACCCCGCCGATGTCCCCCATGTGGGGAACAATGCACAGCGTGTCGTAGGATTTGCCATTGCTTAGCGCTATGGTTTCCCGTTTAATGATTGTTGCACGTCCCAGAAAGCTTTTTTTCCCGTCCGTAACCTGGCGTTCCACCGTTGGATTGTTTTTCGAAAGCGCCACTCGAGTATAATAAAATATGGACAACGGATCGAGACTGCCGGGCTTGAGTTCGACGGGGGCACTTTTTTTCCCGAAGTTGGCGTGTTGCACCGTGCCGTTGTCCCAGTCGAATTCAATTCGTTCGTCCCGTTTGTGCTGGCCCTCTGTCTGGACTTTTTTGAACAGCAGGGACTTCTCCAGCCGGGTATCGGCATAGGCGTCGATCCGTTCCCGCAGTTTGAAGAATATATCTACGAGCCCGTTGGTTCGGGTGGTCATGACGAAATGGAGGGCGTCCATTCCGTTAACGGTGGTGTTGGCCCTGATTTCCATTTTGACATGGCCGGCAGGGATGTTTTCCCATCGCAGGACATAAGTCAGTTTTTCGCCGGAGGCAAAGGGAAGGGTGCCCGCCCCGGCGTTGTGAAAGGGATATAACGTATAACCTGCCAATATAAGGATGATAAATGCGTATTCAGGTATCTCGCCAACGAATTTCATTCCAGGCCTCCTGGCGCTTCGGTTGATTGGCAGCGGCGGACTCGTTTTTTGAGTGACGCACAGCGGCAGTTGAAAGTTTACACGCCCGGCATTATGATTCGCATACTATGTTCATTCGATCGGCATTGGCAAGCCAGGAGGTGATGGAAACCTCCGGCAGCATCGGGCATGGGACATGGGTGATCCAAACGAAAAGGGGGAGACGCGATGAAACGTTGTTATGCATGCGGACCCGAATGACCTGACATCCCAGCCCCCTGCCGATGGTAATACAAATATCAGAAAGCTGAATAGAATGACAACCGGTTATATGTGTCAGGCAGTGTGGGCCCGCCGTGCGGCCCGATCAAAATCGAGTCGGCTATTGACCGGTGCGCCATGCTAGTGGTTTAACCTCTTTGTGGAAAACGAACCCGGAATTTTAATAATCAGGAGGGCATATGACATATCGTGACCTGGTGGTGGAATGTGATGATCGTTTTGTGGGCATTATTACCCTGAATCGCCCGGACCAGCTTAATACCTTTAACAGCCAAATGGCCGGAGAACTGTTTGACGCCCTGATATCCATGGATAACGACCCCAAGGTCCGGGTCGTGTTGCTCAAAGGCGCGGGCAAGGCCTTCTGCGCCGGAATTGACGTCAATGAGCTCGAAGGCAAAACCGCCATGCAATACCGCCAGTGGATCGAACGCATGGAAAGACCCCTGGTGGCCATTTCCCAAATGAAAAAGCCGGTCATTGCCCAGCTGCACGGGGTTGCTGCGGCCAATGGACTGGGATTGGTGGCTGCTGCCGACCTGGCCATTGCCGCCGAGAATGCACGTATGGGACTGACAGCCATCAATGTCGGGCTCAATTGCGTGGGACCGGTGATTCCGGTCGCCAGATCGGTGGGCCGCAAAAAGGCCCTGGAGATGCTCTTTTACGGCGATCTGATCAAGGCTCCTGCGGCTGTGGACATGGGTCTGATCAATCGGGTGGTTCCGCAGGAATCCCTGGACCAGGAGGCCCTGGAGTGGGCGGCCGATCTGGCCAGGCGCAGCCCGGTTGCCCTGCAGATCGCCAAACAAGCCTATTACACCGCCGAAGATATGGATTACCGGAAACAATTCGATTACATGAACGAGGCATTTGCCAGGCTATGCACCACCCATGACGCCAAGGAAGGTGTGGCGGCATTTTTTGAAAAACGACCGCCCCGGTGGCAAGAGGCCTGATAAGGCCGGGAGCCAGTGTGCATCATTTCCAATTTTACCCCATTGTTCTCGATCTTCCCGAGGGAAGGATTGAAGCCCAGGTCGAGCTGCCGGATCGTGGAGAACGTCTGGTCATGCTGGCGTACAAGATGCTGGGGCTCAGCAGCGTGGCTGCCGACATGGGGGCCAGGGCCGCCGGGCGCCTGGGCATGCAGGTGTCCTGCCGAAAGGGCTGCGCCGCATGTTGCCGCCAGCTGGTGCCTCTTTCACCTCCGGAAACCGGCATGGTGTTCGAGTTTGTCCAAACCATGCCGGAACCGCGCAAAAGCACTATCGTCAATCGGTTCGATAGAGCGGTTCAGCAATTGCACCAGGCCGGACTACTGACCGAAATGGAGCGATTGGGGGATCCCGAGATGAGCGACGAAACGGATCGCGCCATTTCCAAAGCCTATTTCCGCGAGCAGATTGCCTGCCCGTTTCTCGAAGATGAAGGCTGCAGCATCTATCCCGTGCGCCCGTCCATATGCCGGGAATACATGGTGGTTTCCCCGCCGCAGAATTGCGGCGATCCTTACGCCAAAACCATTCGCAGGGTGCCCTTGTCGCTGCGTTTGAGCGAGGCATTGACCCATTTGTGGGCAGCCCTTGTCAAACGGCGGCCAGAGCTGGTGCCCTTTGTTCTGGCGTTGCGTTGGACCCGTGAAAATCCCGTTATCGGCACCCTTGCCGCCAGGCCCGACGCCATGGTGAATGCGCTGGTCGAACAGATTCAATCCATTGCGTCAGAATATGAAGCGCGGGGTGGTCCATTCTCTTCTATGGCTTAAACACCTTTATTCCGTTTTACCGGATCCATGTGTTGGGCGGTTCTCCAGCCATGGGGAGCACTGCCCTGACCGTCATGTCCGCATTCGGTGTCGCCGGAAATCTGCCTGGCGGCATACTGGCCGGCCGGTTGGAACTGAACCGCATCATTTTCGGAGGGTTCTGCTTTTTTATCGCATTGCTGCCCCTGTCATTGCCCGGGCCGGGTAAATCTTAAAGGGGTTCAGGAAAAGCCGGGATTCCCTGTCCGAACCGATTAGCCCTTGCTATTCGGGGCGACTTTCACTACAACCAAACCGCTTTTTTGGAATAGGAGTCGGCGGATTTGCCTGATTTGCGGGGTTATCGGTCCGAATCATATCCATACTGAATACGATCGGCGACGAATATGCTGGGTACTGTGGTAAATGCGCTGGCCATTATTGCCGGCAGTCTTATCGGACTCATTTTCAGGGGGGGTATCCCCGAAAAGTACAGCCGCACCATCATGCAGGCCATGGGCCTGGTGGTCATCCTTATCGGACTGCAGGCCGCAATCAAGACAGATGCCATTCTTGTGGTCATTATCTCCCTCGGCGTGGGCACCCTTTTAGGCGAACTGATGAGAATCGAGGATCGCCTGGAGCAGCTGGGACAATTGCTGGAGCGGCGATTTTCAAAATCCGGCGGCAGCTTTGCCAAGGGTTTCGTGGCCACGAGCCTGCTGTTTTGCGTCGGTGCGATGGCCATTGTGGGCGCCCTGGAAAGTGGCCTTGCCGGCAACCATCAGACGTTGTTTGCCAAATCCGTCATCGATGGCATCACCTCCATCGTTTTTGCCTCCACCATGGGCATAGGGGTCCTTTTTTCGGCCCTTTCCGTGTTTGTCTATCAGGGGATCATCACCCTGTCGGCCGCCTACGTGAAGTCCTTCCTGGTACCGGAAGTGGTCGGTCAGATGTCTGCCGTGGGCGGGTTGCTCATCGTGGCCATCGGCATCAGTATTTTGGATATCCAGAAACTGCGGATGGGCAATATGCTGCCCGCCATATTTATGCCCCTGATCTATGCCATGTTCATAAGCCTGATAGCCGGATGACGGAAGCGGGGCACGATTCACTGCTCCCATGCCTGGAGCTCGATGATATTGTCTTCCGGGTCCCGTAAATAGACGAATGTCAGCACGCCCACCCCCTCGATGCGTTTTCGGGTGGGGCGGCCCAGTTCGCTGGCGCCGCCGGAGAGCGCTTTTGCATATGTGGCGTCAAAGTCGTCCACCTCAAAGGCAATGTGTGTAAATCCCGTGTGGTTGGCCATCAGGGGCGCACATTGTTCGGTCTGCTCGTAGGAAAAGATTTCCAGGGTGGGGCCAATTTCTCCGTGGCCGGGAAGGAGAAGGTGCACCCCCTGCAGTCGGGCATTTGTCAATCCGGTGGCCTGATCCAGCCAGCGGCCCGACAGGTTGCGTTCAGGCGGTTTGACGACGCAATCGAACACCTGGATGTAAAAATCCGACAATTTTCTCCAGTCTTTTGCGGCAATATTGGTGTGTACGTAACGCATTGTCGTTTTCTCCCTGTAAAGTCGCAGCCGAGGCCAACGACCGACCCGACCACCGAAAAATAGAGCAGTGAGCCCTAACTTCAGGCGGCCCCGTTCCGATCTGGAAATTGACCATGATCCAGGTCGAACCCCATATGAGCACGACGGCTGCGTATAGCAAGCTAGCGGCCATGGCGAGGGGAAATGACTTTGCACGTATTCATTTAAACGTCACTCCGGCGGTGGCCGGGGTGTGGACGGTTTCGATGGGCTGCAATCTTTTATCGAAATTACATGCCATAATGATGATCCGATGGATAGGGCAAAAATCGCACCGGCCATAGTTATTAAGTCCTTAATTATGGATCAATTGTTTGACTCCTGCAATATGATTTTTTATCTTGAGGTCACAAGCCCGTTTTGATGGTACCTTTTCCCTTGGCGGCCGCCCATTGATTTTGTGGTTTGGCTGTGACGGGTGGCAGCGGTATGCGGGCTCAGTAGGGAAAAAAGTATTGACAGTTTCGATATTGCATGTAATATTGCATAAAATATTATGGTGATCAAAATTATGGGCCCGGTATACCCATGCGGCCCGGCATGTCTGGCAAGTGCCGATTTAAACGAGAGGAGACGTTTTTCAATGGAACCCGTCAAAACGAAAGACAAAACAGTTTTGAGATCCCTGGGCCTGGGCGGCTATTTTGGTGGTGGCGCCGAGGGCATGGTGGATGTCAAAGACGGTAAGATCGTTCGTGTGCGGCCAATGCGATACGGCTGGAAGTATAATAAGGAAGAGGTCCGTCAGTGGGAGATCGAACGTGACGGTAAAACCATTGAAGCCGCCTGGAAATCCTTGCCCGGGCCGTTTTCGCTGGCGTACAAGAAACGGGTGTATTCGCCCAACCGGATCAAATATCCCCTAAAGCGCGTGGATTGGGATCCCAACGGAGACCGCAATCCCCAAAACCGCGGTAAAAGCAAATACAAACGGATTTCCTGGGATGAGGCATCTGAGCTCGTCGCCAGTGAAATTCGCCGGGTTCACAAGACATACGGCGTGAATGCCATTTTGTTGCAGGGTGACGGCCACGGGGAGTGCAAAACCATCAATACGCCCCATGGACATGCCGGTGTGCTTCTGGAGTACCTGGGCGGTTTTACGCTCCAGGTGCGCAACCCGGACAGCTGGGAGGGTTGGTACTGGGGCGCCAAACATGTCTGGGGTCAGGGCGCCCAGGGCATCATGTACCCGGCCGCCAACATCGTCAAAGATACCAGCGAATACGCCGACATGGTCCTGTTCTGGGGCTGCGATCCGGAAACCACCCCCTGGGGGTTCACCGGCCAGTTTGCCAGCCGGTTGTGCTATTTCTGGTCCGAGGTGGGGATTAAACAGGTCTACATCTGTCCGGACGTGAACTACGGGTGCGCGGTGCACGCCGACAAATGGATCCCCATTCTGCCCAGTACCGATGCCGCCATGCAACTGGCCATCATCTATATGTGGATCAAGGAAGGCACCTACGACAAAGAATATGTGGAAACGCATGTGGTGGGCATGGACAAGGTGGAAGCCTATGTCATGGGCGAAGAGGACGGAATCCCCAAAACGCCCGCCTGGGCCTCCAAAAAGTGCGGGGTTCCCGAATGGACCATCAAGGCCCTGGCGCGTGAGTTTGGCGCCAAGACCACCTCTATCGCCCACTATTTCGGCGGCGGCCTGATCAGAGGTCCCTGGGCCCACGAACCGGCCCGGCTGGAGTGTATTATGCTGGGTATGCAGGGTCTCGGCGGCCCGGGTGTCCATCAGCATCAATTGACCTATTTCGGCTTGCCCCGGGCGGAAAATCTGGGTGGTACCTTTTTCTGGAACCCGGAGATCGAAGAACGCATCGCCCTGCCGGTGCTCTCGTCCGTGACCGCCTGGCAACAGCAGGTCATTCCCAAAACCCTGATCCAGAAGGCCATAGAGTCGGACACCCCCATCAAATGGTTTGCCACCGGTGCCCAAAATGCCTTGGTTCAGGACCAGTTCAACGCTTATCAGTATCCCATCGAGAAAGAAAAAGGCGGTTGTGAGATCCACATGATCTGGACCGACACGCCTTGCCGCGTTACGTGCTGGAATGACGGTAACTCCACTGAGCTGTCCATGCGCAATCCCAAGATCGAGTGTATCGTGGCCCAGCATCCCTGGCTGGAAAACGACTGCATTTATGCCGATATCATCTTGCCGGCCAACACCTATATGGAAGTCGATGATATCCTGACCAACATTCGCCAGGGGACCTGCCAACCCAACATTATGATTGCCGACAAGGCTATCGAGCCCATCGGCGAGTCCAAGAGCGATGCCGAAGTCGTTCTGGAAATCGGTAAAAAATTCGGCAAGGAGCAGGAACTCACCGAAGGCATGACCATCGTCGATTTGCAGAAAAAGATATGGGGTTACATGGGCGGCGAAAAACTGGTTTCCTGGGAGCAGCTCAACGAAAAGAAATATTGGTGTTACAGCACGGCGGAGGACTGGGGGGACGATCCTCCGGGATTACGCAATTTTTACAATGACCCGGAAAAGTTTCCGCTGGGCACCCCCACCGGAAAGCTTGAATTTTACTCCGAAGATCTGGCCAAGCACTTTCCGGACGACAAGGAACGGCCGCCGGTTCCCAAATGGATCGAAAAGAGCCATTTTCACGATGAACGACTCTCCAGTTCACGGGCCAGGCTGTTTCCCTTGCTGATGATATCCAACCACGGCCGCTGGCGCGTGCATGCCCAATGCGATGACATCACCTGGACCCGCGAAGCGCCGACCTGCAAGGTCAAGGGACCGGACGGATACATGTACGAGCCGTGCTGGCTCAATCCCGCTGAAGCGGAAAAACGCGGCATCCGAAACGGCGATATCGTCAAAGTGTTCAACGAACGCGGCATCGTACTGGGCGGGGCTTATGTGACCGAGCGCTTGATGGCCGGTGTGGCCTATATGGATCACGGGGCGCGACACGATCCCATCAAAATCGGAGAGATCGAGCGCGGCGGGGCCATCAACACCATCACACCCGAGCCGGTTACATCCGAAAACTGTGTCGGCAACGTGGTTCAGGGGTACCTGGTGGATGTGCAACGGGTGCAAGGCGAAGAGATGGACCAGTGGCGCAGAGATTATCCCGAAGCATTTGAACGCAAATATGATCCGGCGTCCGGATTGCGGTTTGACGCCTGGGTGGTGGGAGGTGACGAATAATGAAGGTATTTGCCATAGATTTATCGGTATGCAACGGCTGCTACTGCTGCCAGATCGCGTGCAAGGACGAGCACGTGGCCAACGACTGGAGCCCATACGCCAAGCCCCAGCCGGACACGGGCCAGTTCTGGATCGGCATCACCGAGAAAGTGCGCGGCCAGGTGCCCAAGGTCAAGGTGAGCTACATTCCGCACCTGTGCCAGCACTGCGACGATGCGCCGTGCATTGCCCAGTGCGAGGCCGGGGCCATTGTCAAGCGCGACGACGGCATCGTGCTCATCGAGCCGGACAAGTGCACCGGGTGCAAGCTGTGCGCGGACACGTGTCCGCACAATGCGATTTTTTTCAACGAGAACCTGAACATCGCCCAAAAGTGCACGGGCTGCAGCCATCTGCGAGACAGCGAGCCGGACGAGTGGCCGGTGCCGCGCTGCGTGGACCAGTGTCCCACCGACGCGCTGCGATTCGGTGAGGAGGAAGAGTTCGCCGATTTCATCAAGGAAGCCGAGCTGCTCAATCCGGGCGCTGGCACCAAGGGCCGGGTGTACTACAAGCACCTGCCCAAGAAGTTTGTTGCCGGCACGGTTTACGACCCTGTGGAAAAAGAGGTGATCATCGGTGCCAGCTGCACGCTCAAGGATACGCAGAGCGCACAGACCTACAATGTGCAGACGGACAATTTCGGTGATTTCTGGTTCCGCGGCCTTGAAGACGACCGCAACTTTACCCTGACCCTGGAAAAGGACGGCAAGCGCCTGGTGATCGACGATATTTCTACCGACAAGGACCTGAGCCTGGGCGACATCCCCATGAAGCTCAAATAGGTTCGGCTTTACAGCCCTTCGCAAAAAAACCCCTTGTGGTCCGCACAAGGGGTTTTTTTGTTAGGGATACACTGAAGGCACCCGAGGGTTGAATTGGTGCTTAAAACATTGTATTCATGGGACATGCCATGAAGCGGCGTTGGTTCTTATGCTGGGACATGGGGCCGATTCTCATTGGGTGGTGACCATGATTTTTAAGCAAGCAGATTTGGATGACCTGAAAAAAGCCAAGGCGCTGTTGGAGAATCCCGGGATAGCTGCAAAAATTACCCATTTGCTGGGGGCGCCCATTGAAAGAGGTTTCGATCTTTTGCCTGAAGACTGGCATGCGAAAATTGTGGCGGTGACCCGAACGGCCTTATCCAAAGCCATTCACGCGGCCATTTATACTATGAAAGACGCTCCCGGGGGCCGGGCCTCCAATGTCTGGCACAAGATTGCCGTTGCGGCCAGCGGTGGAATTGGCGGCTTTTTTGGTTTGGGGGCTTTGGCTGCAGAACTTCCCTTATCCACGACAATCATGCTGCGATCCATCGCAGATGTCGCCCGAAGCGAAGGGGAGCCGGTCCATTCACTGGAGTCCCAAATGGCCTGTCTCGAGGTCTTTGCTCTGGGCGGAACCAGCAAGGGGGACGATGCCGCCGAATCCGGATATTTTGCCATTCGTGCCGCGCTGGCCCAGTCGCTGAAGAGGGCGGCGCAGTATATGGCCGGAAAAGGGATGGTTGAAGAATCCGCCCCTGTGCTGGTGCGAATGATGGTCCAGATCGCCGAACGTTTCAGCATCCAGGTATCTGAAAAGGCGGCCGCGCAAGCTATTCCCGCAATCGGCGCGGCAGGCGGGGCGCTTATCAATACGGTGTTCATCGATCATTTTCAGGATATGGCCCGGGGGCATTTTATTGTGCGGCGTTTGGAACGAATCTATGGAAAATCCGCGGTGGAGGCGGCTTATCGGTCAATTTGAACCAAGCGGGCAGCGACGATCAGGAAAGAGCCACCTATGTTAACTGCGATAACCCATATACCGTCGCCATTGCTGAATCAGTGCGAGTTGACTTTTTTGCCTTCCCGGCCGATCAATTTGGATATGGCCGCATTCCAGCATCGCGCCTATTGCGACATGCTCCGCAGCTGCGGTGCCACGGTGGTTACTCTGGACCGGAACACGGCGTTTCCCGATAGTGTGTTTGTCGAAGATACCGCTTTGGTCCTCGACGAGATTGGAATTGTGACTGCCATGGGTGCCGTCTCCCGGCAGGCGGAAACAGAAGCCGTCGCGTGTGAATTGACGAAATTCCGTCGCATAGAGCGTATACTGCCGCCGGCCACTTTGGAAGGCGGTGATGTGCTGCAGGTCGGCCGGTGCCTGTACGTCGGCCGTTCTCCAAGAACGAACAGTGAAGGTGAAAAGGCCCTCGCCCGTATCGTTGAACCTTTCGGATACCGTACGATAGGCGTAAAGGTGCAGGGCTGTCTGCATCTTAAAACGGGATGTACCGCCCTGGATGATACGACGGTTCTGATCAATCCTGAGTGGATCGACCCGCAGCCTTTTAACGATTTGCATACCATTGCCGTGAGCGACCGGGAGCCCTTTGCCGCCAATATTTTGCGGATCGGTCAGACCCTCTGCGTACATTCAGGGTTTGCGCAGACGAGAGAGCGGCTCGAACGAATCGGCTATGATACCAAAGCCGTCGATATATCCGAGTTTCTGAGAGCAGAAGCCGGTATGACTTGTATGAGCCTGCTTTTTGACAGCCGGAGGACATAGGTTCATTTTCGCTGGTTTAGATGCGTATCTGGAGAGACATCATGAAGCACATCCTAAGCGGCTTGAGGCGGGCGCCCAAAGTACTGTCCCAATTTGTAGATGCCATTCCGGAAGATAAACTGGATTTGCGGCGCGGCGATGGTTTCTGGACGATTGCCGAACATGTCAGCCACCTGGCCCAGGTCCAGCCCATGCTGTTGGAGCGGCTTGACCGTTTCATGAAGGAGGTGCAACCTGAATTTGTTCCCTTTATCCCCGGCAATGGCCCGGCGGGGCCGGCGCTTGTCCCGAGGATGCAGATAGACGTCGCCTTGATTCAATTTTCAACGCTGCGTGAAAAACAACTTTCATTGCTCGATAGTGCTGATGAGAGGGTCTGGCAACGGGAAGCGATCCATCCGGAGTATGATCGCTACTCGTTCGTCATCCTGGTCCGGCACATTCTGATGCATGACTACTGGCATATGTACCGAATGGAAGAACTCTGGTTGACCAGGGATGCTTATCTGACCCGGTTGGAATAAACAACCGGCTCCAGAGAGCCCGGCTTCGGGTTATCTCCCAAGGTCCCGAAGCAAATTGTCCTGGGCGAATTCGAAACCACTTCTAACCCAACGCGACATCCAGGGTCATCATTACGGCAAATCCCAGCATGGCGCCAATGGTGGCCACATCGGTATGTTTTTCAAGCTGGGATTCCGGAATGAGTTCTTCGACCACCACATAAATCATCGCGCCGGCGGCAAATGCAAGGGCATATGGCAGCATGGGCCGCATAACGATGACGGCGAGCGCACCCAGCACGCCGGCCACCGGCTCTACAAGCCCGGACAACTGCCCGTACCAGAAGCATTTAAGTCTTGAAACGCCCTCTCTGCGCAACGGAACCGAAACCGCCGTGCCCTCCGGAAAATTTTGGATTCCAATTCCGAGAGCCAGGGCAATGGCACCGCCAAGTGATGCTGCCGGCAAATCCGCTGCCAATGCACCAAAGGCCACACCGACGGCCAGACCTTCGGGAATGTTATGAATGGTGATGGCCAAAACCAGCAATACACTTCTTCGCCAGCTCGTCGAGACGCCCTCCGCTTCTTCCTTTGGAAAACCCGGGTGCAGGTGGGGCAGCAGCTTATCGACGACCCATAGAAATGCTCCGCCGGCCAGGAATCCCGAGGTTGCAGGAACCCAGGCCGGCAAATCCGATCCTTCAGCCATTTCAATGGCCGGCGCAAGCAGCGACCAATAGGATGCCGCAATCATCACACCGGCCGCAAAGCCGAGCATGGCATCCAGCATTTTACGGTTGATGGTCTTGAAGAAAAAAACCAGAGCAGCCCCCAGAGCGGTCATGGCCCAGGTAAACACGGTTGCCACAAGCGCCTGGTATACAGGGTGCAAGCTGGAAAAAGCCTCTAGCATAATAAGCCTCTGCAATGACTTGTGCGGAAAGCGTACGGATTCGATGAAAACGGGTAAATGGCCTATCTGCACTTATTTCTAATACAAATTCGTTCTTCATATCAAAGAATCGAATGATTATTCAAGCGCGCTGTTTTTGTCTCCGCCCGAATGGAATGCCGAGTTTTCGCATTCGATTTCTCAAGGTGTTGGGGTGGATGCCGAGGATGGCGGCTGCGCCATTGGGCCCGTTCACCTTTCCATGGGTGGATTGAAGTACGGTTTCAATGTGACGGCGTGTGGCTTCATCCAGGGTCATTGTATGCAGGGCACTGTCCAGGGCGATATCGGTGCTGGGCTTTTCAGGGGAGCGGAAGGTCTGTTGAAACAACAGGGGACCGTGGCGGTGCTGGATCAGGGCACGTTCGACGGCATTTTCCAGTTCCCGGACGTTGCCGGGCCAGGGGCGGTTGCTCAGGTACTGCAACGTTTGACGTGTTATCGTCGGAATGGGGTGAATGCCGAACTCTATTGATTTTTTAGTTAAAAAATATTGCGCCAGGAGCCCGATATCCTTTTTGCGTTCTTTAAGCGGGGGAATTTCAATGGGAAAGGCGTTGATGCGGAACCAGAGGTCCTCACGGAAGGTGCCGGCCACCACCATGGCCTTGAGGTCCCGATGGGTGGCGGCGATGACGCGGATATCCAGCTTGACCGGTGGCGATCCCCCGACACGCTCTATTTCCTGGGTTTGCAGCACCCGTAGCAGCCGGACCTGGGCCCATGGCGGCAGTTCGCCGATTTCATCCAGGAAAAGGGTACCTTTGTTGGCCCGTTCAAAGCGTCCCCGTTTTTGTTTGACGGCACCGGTGAAGGCGCCTTTTTCATGACCGAACAGCTCGCTGTCGATAAGATTTTCCGGTATGGCGCCGCAGTTGACTTTGATAAAGGGTTCGTTTTTCCTCTGTGAAAGGCGATGGATTGCATTGGCGATGACTTCTTTTCCGGTTCCGGTCTCTCCAAGCAGCAGGATGGTGTTCTTCAGATGGGCGATTTGGCCGACCTGATGCATAACGTCTTTGAGTCCCGAGTCGGCACCGATGACTTCATCTCCGGACTGGGAAATCAATTCGCTGTTGAGGTAGCGGTTGTCGGAAATCAGCTTCTCCTTGAGCTCGACCGTTTCCTGGTGTTTCAGGGCATTGGCCATGGCGATGGCAAACGGTTCCCGCAGCAGGGCAAATTGCCGTGCATGCTCGGCTGTAAATTGATCTTGGCCTCGGGCAAACAGGTCGATTACACCCAGCCGTTGCCCTTCGATAAAAAGGCGCAGGGCAATAAATGCACTTCGGGGCAGATGCAGCTCAGAGGTGATGACCCGTCCAATGGGGTCCTCGGCGGGACGGTTGATGATGAGGTAGTCCTGCAGCCGTTGTCCGCTCTCGATAGCCCGGATCAAATCGGCCGGCAGTTTGATTGATTTTTCCATTTTCCGCCCGCCGCCGATGTCGGCTGTGGCAATGTACCGCAGGCTGCCGATGCTCGGCTCGTAAATGTTGAGGAACATCTGGTCGGCGGGCAGGTATTGGGATATGAATTGCCGGCAGCGCCACAGGGCAATTTCGATGTCCAGGCTACTGCAGATCAATAGTGTGGCCTGTTTGAAAAAAAGGTTGTCATCCATGCGTGGTTTCCTTTTTCTGTTTTACCAAATTCGGTAATTAGAATTATTTTATACTGTATACGGTAAAACTTGTTTACCATATAAGGTAAAAATGTTCAATTACTATTTTAAGTGTTCAATTATATGTAAAATTTCGACTGGTATAAATTTTGCTGTTTTTGATATTATGGATAAAAACCCAAATCGGGGGCAGCCCTTATGGTTTCATTTATTGTCGACTGCATACTGACCAAATCCGAGCGCATATCCAACTGGATGTTTGAATTCATGCTTTTCGGCATTTACGTCGTGATGCAGAGCAAGCGGATCATCCTGCCCGCTTTCAGGCGCCGGCTCAAAGAGAAAAATTTTACGGCTCAGATCAAGGTTCGCGGAGATGGGTTCGGCCGAACCTACCGGTTTCACAACGGCCGCGTTTCATCCGAAAGGAAAACGATCCCAAACGCCCACATGACCATGGTTTTCAGGGACACGGCGTCGGCTGTGCAACTGATGACGGCATCGACAGATTTTTTAAAGCAGATCAACGCCATGAAGAATTTTGTGGTGGATGTCGAGGGCCGGGACGAATATGCGATCTGGTTTATGCAGACTCTGAAAATGCTGCAGCACCTGCGCGCGACACCGCAATACGGAACGCAAGCGGGAAAAAATGAGGTTCGCTATGTCAACAATACCAATGGCGGCCCGGTTTTCGTCTATGTCAAAAAAGGGCGTATCGTTCGCATCACGCCCATCACCTTCGACGGCCAGGATGCCCGGCCCTGGACTATCTGCGCCCGGGGAAAAAGTTTTACGCCACCGCGCAAAGGGACGGTGAATCCTTATGTGTTCGGCCTCAAATCTTTGATCTATTCCAAAGACCGGCTGCTGTATCCCATGAAACGGGTGGACTTCGATCCCCATGGCAAGCGCAACTGCAACAATCGGGGGATATCCGGCTACGAACGTATCTCATGGGATCAGGCCCTGGACATGGTGGCTGAAGAAATCAAGCGGGTCAAGCGGGAGCACGGCCCTGGCGCTATCATGAATGGCAGTGGTTCTCACCACAGCTGGGGAAATTTGGGGTACTGGCTCAGTGCCAAGACCCGTTTCATGAACTCTATCGGCTCCAGCCATGTGGTGCATAACCCGGACAGCTGGGAAGGGTGGTACTGGGGCGCCATGCACCACTGGGGCAACAGCATTCGCAATGGCGCCACCGATACCTACGGTACGGTAGAGGATTGCCTGAAAGAAGCGCAGCTGATTGTCTTCTGGTCCAGCGATCCGGAATCCACGAGCGGTGTTTACGGGGCCTTTGAGGGTACGATCCGCCGACAGTGGGCCAAAGAGCTGGGGATCCAGATGGTTCATATCGATCCGTATTTCAACCACACGGCAGCGCTTTTGGGCGGCAAGTGGATCGCCCCGCGGCCCGATACCGGCAACGCCATGGCCCTGGCCATTGCCTATGTCTGGATCGACGAAGGGTTGTACGATACGGATTACGTCCGGGACCGCACCGTTGGGTTCGACAAATGGCGTGACTATATCCTCGGCCGGCAGGATGATCTGCCCAAAACACCCGAGTGGCAGGAGCAGGAGACCAACGTGCCGGCCAGGGAGGTGCGTGCTTTGGCACGCTTGTGGGGAAGTCGCAAGACCTACCTATCGCCGGGGGGGCTGACCGGATTCGGCGGCGCCTGTCGCTGTGCCACGGGCATTGAATGGGCCCGTTCCATGGTTTGCCTCATGGCCATGCAGGGACTGGGGAAACCGGGCGTCAATATGGGGTGTCTGCAGCAGGGCGCGCCGCTGGATACCAACTTTTATTTTCCGGGTTATGCCGAAGGGGGGCTTTCCGGCGACCTGGACTATACCGGGATGCGGGTGAGCATGTATCAACGCATGCCCCAGCTGCCCACCATGAACTCCGTTTCCCAGATGATCCCGCGCCTGCGCATCCCGGAAGCAATTCTCGATCAGGCGTGTGAAGGGTATTCCACTGACCCCAAAAGCATTGAGGGACAGTTCAAAAAATTTTCCTATCCGGCGCCGGGACATTCCCCGGCCAGGATGTATTACAAATACGGCGGATCTCACTTTGGCACAATGGCGGATTCCAACCGTTTTGCAAAGGCCTACCGCAGTGAAAACCTGGAATTCGTAGTCAACCAGTCCATCTGGTTCGAAGGCGAGGCCAAATTTGCCGATGTGATCCTTCCGGCCTGTACCAACTTCGAGCGTTGGGACATTGGCGAGACCGCCAATTCCGGCGGGTACAGCCACCACCAGTTTATCCAGTGGAACCATCGCATCATTACCATGCAGCACAAGTGCATCGAACCGCTGGGGGAATCCAAATCCGACTACCAGATTTTTTTGGAGCTGGCTCAGCGCCTCGGCCTGGGAGCGCCTTATTCCGAGGGAATGACCGAGCTGCAATGGTGCCGCCGGTTGTTTGAGGCCAGCGATTTGCCCAGGGTGATTTCATGGAACCGCTTTATGCGCAAAGGCTATTATGTTGTGCCCGCTGTTGCCGATGAGCTTCGCGCGCCGGTTTCCTACCGCTGGTTTGCCGAAGGACGGAAAAAAGATGTGCCTGAATTGTCTCCGCTGCCTTCCGATTTTACGGAAACATGGCGCGAGGGGCTGCAGACCCAATCGGGAAAGCTCGAGTTCGAGTCTTCCAGCCTCAAGCGGTTTGCCCCGGATGATCCTGAACGGCCGCCCATCCCCACCTATATTCCCTCGTGGGAGGGCCATCACACCCGCAACTTGTATGAGAAATACCCCCTGAACCTCATATCTCCCCATCCGCGCTACAGTTTCCACACCATGTTTGATGCCAAGGACGGGACTATCAACGACGTCAAGGACCACCGCGTGCTCATTGACGGTTATTACTATTGGATCGTCCGGATCAATTCCCGGGACGCCGCCCAACGGGGAATAAAGCCCAACGACCTTGTACGCGTTTTCAACGATCGCGGACAGGTGATCTGCGCGGCACACGTCACCGAGCGTATCGCCCCGGGCACGGTGCACTCTTTCGAGGGGTCCGCCGTTTACGAGCCCATCGGCGATCCCGGCACTTCACCGGACCGCGGCGGGTGTATCAATGTCCTGACATCCAGTCGGAACATCATTTCCAAATCCCATTCCACTGCTTCCAATTCATGCCTGGTGCAGGTGGAATCCTGGTCAGGGGAGGGTATATCATGAAGAGATGGTATTTGGTCGTGGACGTGGAAAAGTGCGAAAATTGCAACAACTGTTTTCTGGCCTGCAAGGATGAACACTGCGGCAACGACTGGCCGGGATACGCTGCGTCCCAACCCATCCATGGCCAGCGCTGGATGAATATCCGCCGCAAGGAGCGCGGACGGTTTCCGGCGATCGATGTGGCCTATCTGCCAACCCCGTGCATGCACTGCGATGATGCACCCTGCCGGCTGGCGGCAAAAAACGGTGCGGTGATCAAACGGCCGGACGGCATGGTCATCATCGATCCTCAAAAATCCCGTGGGCAGAAAGCCCTGGTCCGGTCATGTCCATACGGCGCGATCTGGTGGAATGAAGACCGGCAGATTCCCCAGAAATGCACCTTCTGCGCCCATTTGCTCGATGCGGGCTGGACAGAACCCCGCTGTGTCCAGGCCTGTCCAACCGGGGCCCTTTCCGTCCAGCACCTTGAAGCCGGGGAAATGGAACGCCTGGCGGTCAGCCAGGGGCTGGAAGTTCTCGATGGGGGAAAAACGGCCGGCCGGCCCAATGTTTATTACCGCAACCTGTATCGCTTTAAAAAATGCTTTATTTCCGGCACACTGGTTACCGGTGATGCCGGCCGTTCGGATTGCGCCGCCGGGGCCACCGTCAAATTGTATCGCAACGAAACACTTCTGGATAAAAAGGTGAGCGATGATTTCGGTGATTTCAAATTCGACGGGATTCCTCCGAACAGCGGTCCTTACCGCATCGAGATCGAATACCGGGCAGGCGGCAGGAAGCAGATTGAAGTGGTTGTTCAGGAAAGCTGTTCTGTAGGCACGGTTTGGCTTTAACAGCGAATCAAATAGATCCAAGTGTCGAGTTACAAGCTGCCCGTTTTCAGTTGGGGTTCGCGCTGCGCGCGGGCCTGATCGTGTAAATGGCAGAATTCCTCAACGCGTCACTGACAACTGATCTTTTGCCTCCGTCTGTGACCTGGCCGTCATGACCCGGTTTTACTACTCAATAAAGATACGGAAGTGGTCGCCAGGTCATGACGTAATTTATAACACTACGAATTTACAATCTTTTTTTGTGATGTGTGGCCCTCTGCAAGCAGTTCCAGGTATGTCGCCTCCAGTTTTTTCATGCCCTGCAGAATATTATGGGCATGCTGGGTGGCCACTTCGGCCGCCCGTTCAGGGTCGCGGTTTTCCAGTGCGTTTAGAATTTCATCGTGGTCATGGTCTTCATGAATAAATTCGGAAACCGGTTTTATGGTGCGTATAAAACCTTCAGTAAAATCCATGATATTTTCCATCAGCACCGCATAGATCGGATTGCCGCAGGAACGGCCCACGAGCCTGTGGAACAGACTGTAAAGGGGGTCTTTTTCGTCCGGATCCTCAATGTCGCCATAATGCGCGATAAGGTCTCTCATGGCATCCATTTCCCGGCGTGTGGCGTTGCGGGCGGCCAGACGGCATACTTCGGGTTCGATGAAAAGCCTCGCCTGGGCCAGATCGTCCACCTTATAGTGCCGGTAGAGGATAAAACTCGGAAAGTCGTCGAACAAAGGCCGACAGATTACATCCCGAACAAAAGTGCCCCCTTTTGTGCCCCTCTTAATCTCCACGAACCCGCTGAACTGTAATGACCTTATCGCTTCGCGGACTACCGGTCGACTGACACCGAACTGCCGGGCCAGTTCCGTTTCACTTGGCAGGGGAGTGCCGGATTGATAATTTCCGGCCAGGATCGCATTTTTTATTTCCTTTACGACATCTTCATACAGGTTGCGGTCTTTTTTGATTTTGCTGAATTTTTTCACGCTGTGTCAGCCTTCGCTATAATTTGAATCAAGAACGATTGCCATTTACTTACACGAATTGCATATTTTTATAAAGTCTCTATGCCGAAATCGTCTTTGACGATTTCGGTTGGGCCGTCATGCGCGATGCGCCACCTGTGCGCGGCGAAGTAATTGCAGTATCTTTATGCCGCATACCGCTTGGCCGGCCTCGGAGATCAAAAGTATTTTAAATCTACTTTCGGGTTTCGGACAGCGCCCAACGCGAAAAATGGATTGCCGCGGATGGCCATTCACCACGGGTTGCCAGCTTAAACCGTTCATGCAGCCCCAATCCACGAACCCGGGTCCACACTTTAACGCGGCGCGTGCCGCTTTTTCAGCCTTTTTAAGCGGTTCTATTGGCGAACCCGAAAGCCGGGTCCTGATCTTTTTAATCTGTGTCCACGGTATGGCCTGATTTATTGTCGATAATCCATCTAAAAGGCTTAAATTGCATTAAAAAATAAAAAATTACATGTAAAAATGTATTTCTAACTTTATGTCCCGCTGATTTTCCGGGTTCCCCTTCATATCGAAGAAATTAAAATTAATTCAGTAAACTATAAAAAATCAAGATTGGCCGTGCGCGATAGATGAGGTTGCCCGGATCCGTAGAAAGTCCCCGACCACTCCGGTCTTATTGCATGTAAAAAAATCTTGACAATCCAATTGGGTACCATTTATAAACGTAATACATTTTACCAGCGGCGCCAGAGGCCTTTCAGACACACGTCTACACTTGTTTGGCGATTTGTTTATACCGACAGGAAGGCCGGGCCCCGCCCTCACTGTTTTGAATTTCGGTCATACAGGATACGGCCATGCCACTTCGATGATACTTTTTTGCGGGTGGCCATGGGTTGCAGGCAAACAGGACCAAACGTTTAACACGGATGTCATCTTATACCATTTGTATCGGGCAAAGGGGGTAAACCACACATGGCAAAATTAAAAACCAAAGACAAAACGGTTTTAAGATCTCTGGGCCTAGGCGGCTTCTTTGGCGGCGGGGCCGAGGGAATGGTGGATGTTAAAGATGGTAAAATTGTTCGTATCCGGCCCATGCGCTATGGATGGAAATACAAAAAGGAGGATATCCGGCAGTGGAAAATGGAAAGAAACGGCAAATCCATCGAACCGGCCTGGAAATCCTTGCCCGGGCCGTTTTCGCTTTCCTACAAAAAGCGGGTCTATTCCCCCAATCGGATCAAATATCCGGTCAAACGTGTGGACTGGGATCCGAAAGGTGAACGCAACACCCAAAATCGCGGCAAAAGCAAATACGCGCGAATCAGCTGGGACGAGGCCACCGATATCATCGCTTCCGAAATCAAACGCATTATCGATACCTATGGGTACCACGCCATCCTTATGCAGGGTGACGGCCACGGCGAGTGTAAAACCATCAATACGCCGCATGGCCATTCCGGGACCCTTCTGGATCGCCTCGGCGGGTTCACCATCCAGGTGCGCAACCCGGACAGCTGGGAGGGTTGGTACTGGGGCGCCAAGCATGTCTGGGGCCAGGGCGTTCAGGGCAATATGTGGCCGGCCGCCAACATCGTCAACGACACCACTGAGCACGCCCAGATGGTGCTGTTCTGGGGCTGCGATCCGGAAACCACCCCCTGGGGATTCACCGGCCAGTTTCCCAGCCGGTTGTGTTATTTCTGGGCTGAGGTGGGGATTCGCCAGGTCTACATCTGCCCCGACCTGAACTATGGCGCGGCGGTGCATGCCGACAAGTGGATTCCCGTTCTGCCCAATACCGATGCGGCCCTTCAGCTGGCCATTGCCTATATCTGGATCACCGAAGATCTCTACAATAAGAAATACGTGGACACCCATGTCGTGGGCATGGAGCAATTCGCCGCTTACGTGCTGGGAGATGAAGACGGTGTACCCAAGACACCGGCCTGGGCATCCCAAAAATGCGGGGTGCCCGAGTGGACCATCAAGGCCCTGGCGCGTGAATATGCCGCCAAGGTGACCTCCGTGGCCCATTACTTCGGCGGCGGTTTTGTGCGCGGGCCTTATTCCCATGAGCACGGTCGTCTGGAAGTCATTCTGCTGGGCATGCAGGGGCTCGGGGCACCGGGGGTGCACCATCACCAACTGACTTATTTCGGCATGCCCCGCAAAGAGGGACTGGCGGGAACTTTCTTCTGGAACCCTGAAATTGAAGAACGATTGTCTATTCCGGTCATGTCTTCGGTCACCGCCTGGCAGCAGCAGGTGCTTCCCAAGACCCTGGTGCACAAGGCCATCGAATCTGACGAACCCATTACCTTCCGGGGGACCGGGGCCATCGAAGCGCTGGTCATGGATCAGTTCAACGAGTACACCTACCCGATCCCCAAGGAAGAGGGCGGCAGCCAGATTCACATGATGTGGACCGATACCCCCTGCCGGATTACCTGCTGGAACGGCGGCAACGAGACTGAGCTGGCCATGCGCAATCCCAAGATCGAATTTATCGTGGCCCAGCATCCCTGGCTGGAAAATGACTGCATCTATGCCGATATTATTCTGCCCATCAATACCTATATGGAAGTGGATGATATCATCACCAACATCCGCCAGGGCACCCAACAGCCCAACATCATGCTTGCCGACAAGGCCATCGAGCCCATCGGCGAGTCCAAGAGCGACTTCGAAGCCGTGGTGGAAGTCGCCAAGCGGTTCGACCTGGATGAGACTTTAACCGAGGGGCTTTCCGTCTTCGACATGCAGAAAAAAGTATGGGGATACATGGGCGGCGAAAAGCTGGTCTCCTGGGAGCAGCTGAAAGAAAAGAAATATTGGATTTATCCGACCGCCGAAAACTGGAAAGACGATCCCGCCGGTTTCCGTAAATTTCATGATGACCCGGAGAAGAATCCGCTGCCCACCGAAAGTGGTAAGCTGGAGTTTTATTCCGAAGCGCTGGCGAAACATTTTCCCGATGACAAAGAACGGGCGCCCATCCCCAAGTGGGTGGAAAAAAGCGCCATGCACGACGAGCGTCTTTCCAGCCATCGGGCCAGAATGTTTCCCATATTGCTCATGTCCAACCACGGCCGCTGGCGGGTGCACTCCCAGTGTGACGATATCACCTGGACCCGTGAGGCGCCAACCATGAAGGTGACCGGACCGGATGGCTATAAATATGAACCGCTGTGGATTCATACCTCAGAAGCGCAAAAGCGGGGTATCCGAAACGGCGATATCGTCAAAGTGTTCAATGAGCGGGGTATCGTCCTCTGCGGCGCTTATGTGACTGAGCGTCTGCGGCCGGGGGTGTGCTATGTGGACCACGGGGCGCGACACGATCCCATCAAAATCGGAGAAATCGAGCGCGGCGGGGCCATCAATACCATATCGCCCGCCGGCATCACGTCCGAAAACTGTGTGGGGCAGGCCACCAGCGGTTACCTGGTGCAGGTCGAACGGCTCTCCGGTGCCGAGATGGACCAGTGGCGCAGAGATTATCCCGAAGCATTTGAACGCAAATATGATCCGGCGTCCGGATTGCGGTTTGACGCCTGGGTGGTGGGAGGTGACGAATAATGAAGGTATTTGCCATAGATTTATCGGTATGCAACGGCTGCTACTGCTGCCAGATCGCGTGCAAGGACGAGCACGTGGCCAACGACTGGAGCCCATACGCCAAGCCCCAGCCGGACACGGGCCAGTTCTGGATCGGCATCACCGAGAAAGTGCGCGGCCAGGTGCCCAAGGTCAAGGTGAGCTACATTCCGCACCTGTGCCAGCACTGCGACGATGCGCCGTGCATTGCCCAGTGCGAGGCCGGGGCCATTGTCAAGCGCGACGACGGCATCGTGCTCATCGAGCCGGACAAGTGCACCGGGTGCAAGCTGTGCGCGGACACGTGTCCGCACAATGCGATTTTTTTCAACGAGAACCTGAACATCGCCCAAAAGTGCACGGGCTGCAGCCATCTGCGCGACAGCGAGCCGGACGAGTGGCCGGTGCCGCGCTGCGTGGACCAGTGTCCCACCGACGCGCTGCGATTCGGTGAAGAGGAAGAGTTCGCCGATTTCATCCAGGAAGCCGAGCTGCTCAATCCGGGCGCAGGCACCAAGGGCCGGGTGTACTACAAGCACCTGCCCAAAAAGTTCGTGGCCGGCACGGTTTACGACCCTGTGGAAAAAGAGGTGATCATCGGCGCCAGCTGCACGCTCAAGGATACGCAGAGCGCGCAGACCTACAATGTGCAGACGGACAATTTTGGCGATTTCTGGTTCCGCGGGCTTGCAGACGACCGCAACTTTACCCTGACCCTGGAAAAGGACGGCAAGCGCCTGGTGATCGACGATATTTATACCGACAAGGACCTGAGCCTGGGAGATATCCCCATGAATTTGTAGGCAATTGAGTCGAACCGGCCGGGCCCGCCGCCCATACACGCGCGCCTGGCCGCCGTGAATTTGATTTTGAATTGATTCATCGTGTTGCCAAGGGGATATCGCGTGTGTATAATGCGCCCAAACATTCCGGGCCCAAGCATCGCCATGACTTATGAGGACTACCAACCCCTTCGACACGAAAGGAGGTTTTCAGATAAGCATACCCCCTAAATCTTAAAAGATTTTTAAAGCAAACCACAATTGAGGAGGCAGCTACATGAAGAAGATCGTTTTTACTTGCACTTTGGTCATTGCCGTTTTTTCATTTATGGCGCTAACACCGGCCGTCACAGTCGCAAAAACAGTAAAACTGACATACAGCAACTTTTTCCCGCCGACTCACATCCAGAGCAAGCTGGCCGAATCCTGGTGCAAAGAGGTCGGAAAGCGCACCGACGGGCGTGTGGAAGTCCAGTATTATGCCGGCCAGACACTGACCAAGGCCAAACAAACTTATGATGCGGTGGTTGACGGCATCGCCGATATTGGATTTTCGTTGTTTGCATATACGCGCGGGCGTTTTCCGGTTATCGGAACCGTTGACCTTCCCCTGGGTTATCCGTCAGGAATCGCAGCTACGGCGGTTATCAATGCAACCTACCAAAAGTTCAAGCCCAAAGAACTGGACGACGTCGAAGTAATGTACCTGCATGCCCATGGCCCGGGGATGATCCACACCAAAGGCAAAGCGGTTCGGACATTGGAAGACCTGAAAGGTCTCAAACTGCGCGGCACGGGCTACAGTGCCGAGGCCATCAAGGCGCTTGGCGCAACACCGGTTCCCATGCCCATGCCCGAGTCATACCAGAGCCTGCAGAAGGGTGTCGTCGATGGCGGGGCTTTTCCGGCTGAAACCAACAAGGGCTGGAAACTGGGCGAAGTCGTCGACTATGCCACTTACTGCTATGACATCGCCTACACCACCGGTTTTTTTGTCGTGATGAACAAGGACAAATGGAATTCGCTGGATGCTCAGGACCAGAAGATTATCGCCGCTATCAATGAAGAGTGGTTCGTCAAACACGGCGAAGCATGGGATACCAGCGATGTTGAAGGCATTCGTTTTTTCCTGCAGCAGGGCAACACCATCATCGGTTTGGATCACAAAGAGTCTCAGCGCTGGGTGGCAGCCGTTGCCCCGGTGATCGACGGTTATCGGCAAGAGTTGGACAAAAAGGGATTCAACGGCAAAGAAATTATCGATTTCATAAAAGCGACCCTTGCTAAATATTAGTATACAGACCATTTGAATCATTGCAATGGCCGATGGATTTTGTCGGCCATTGCATTTTTTCGAACCACCTTAGACAACTATAAATGGATTGATAACCATGTTCTGGAAGATCCATCAGTTTATTTCCGACAAAATGAAAGTGGTCGGGGCGGCATGTCTCTTCGGCATGGCCCTGTTGACGGCGTTTGACGTGATCGGTCGGCTGTTCAAGCACCCGATTTTCGGGTCGGTGGAGTTGGTGACCTATTTGGCCGTCTTCGTGGTGGCCATGGCATTGCCTTTCACCCATGAAAACAGAGGCCACATCGGGGTGGAGCTTTTTGTTCTCAAGCTCTCCAAAAAGTCCCGCGCCGTGATTGATATCATCACGGGAACGGCCGGCCTTTTACTTTTCGGGCTGGTCAGTTGGCGTATGTTTGATTACGCCGGAAAACTGCAGGAATCCGGCGAGGTCTCCATGAACCTGCAGTTTCCCGAGTATGCCATTGTTTTTATCGTCGCCCTTTCCTGCGTGATTTTTTGTTTGTCCATCTTCAAGATCATTCTTGAAAATATTGCAGAGTTGAGAGGAAAATGAACCCTACACTAATCGGTATTGTCGGCATCGTTTTAATGGTCTTGATATTTATGTCCCGAATGCCAGTCGCCTATGTTATGGCGATGGTGGGGTTCGTCGGTTTCAGTTTGATGATATCGATGAAAGGGGGCCTCAATCTACTGGCCAAAGACTACTACGAAAATTTTTCCTCTTACGGCCTCTCCACCGTTCCGCTGTTTATCCTCATGGGGCAGTTGGCCTTCAATGCTGGCATCAGCAGCCGGCTGTACGATACCGGATATAAGTTCTTAGGCAGCATCCGCGGCGGTCTGGCTATTGCTTCCGTTACGGCGTGCACCGCATTCGGGGCGGTATGCGGCTCCAGTGCAGCCACGGCCGCAACCATGGCCACGGTAGGGCTTCCGGAAATGAAGCGCTTCGGTTATGCCGATGAACTGGCGGCCGGTTCGGTGGCCTCCGGCGGCGGACTGGGCATGATCATGCCGCCCAGTGTGGTACTGATTGTCTATGGCGTGCTCACCGAGCAATCCATCGGCAAATTGTTCGTTGCCGGCATTATTCCGGCTATTCTGGTCACGATTTTATTTATCATCGCCATCGTTATCTGGTGTGCGTTTGCACCCAATCAGGGACCTCGCGGCGAAAAATTTTCCTGGAAGCAAAAATTCAAATCCCTGCTGGGCATGGGTGAAACCCTGGCGGTATTCGCGCTGGTGATGGGCGGACTTTTTTTTGGATGGTTTACACCGACGGAAGCCGCCGCCATTGGCGTCTGCGGGGTTCTGGTGGTTACAACCCTTCGCCGGCAGTTAACCTGGGCCAGTTTCGTGGACGCGTTGTACGAGACGCTGAAAACATCCTGTATGGTATTGATGCTGGTGGGCGGCGCGGTCATTTTCGGAAAGTTTCTGGCGGTGACCCGCATTCCTTTCAATATCGCATCATGGATCGGTGGATTCGATTTGCCGCCTCTGGTCATTCTCTCAATGGTGGTCCTGGTCTACTTCATCGGCGGCTGCTTCATGGATTCGCTGGCCCTGGTGATGCTGACGGTTCCCATTTTCTTTCCCCTGGTCATGGGCCTGGGTTTTGATCCGATCTGGTTCGGCATTATCATTGTCATGGTCACGGAAATGGGGGTGATCACGCCTCCGGTGGGCATCAACGTTTACGTGGTTTACGGTGTGGCCCGGAGCATGCCGGGAAGCGGCATTCAACTGGAGTCGATATTCAAGGGGATAGCGCCCTTTATGATTGCTGTTCTGGCGGGGACCATCATTTTGGCTGTATTTCCGCAACTGATCCTCTTTCTGCCGAATCTGATGTATTGAAAGCACCCCGATTCATGTGATCGGCCACCGCTTATGATGAAAGCGCCCTGTTTCGGGGGAAACGAACCTCTCCCCCGGCAAAGCGCAATGAACGCATGTGTCCTCGTTGCCGCATTTTTGCCGTATCCATTGCATACGCGAACCGTTGCGGGTATGGCATGCTGCTTCCTGAGGCGCTTCCATCCATGGGGATTTCCAAGACAGCGGCAGGTCACGGTCAGTTGCCCGGAAACCGGCACTGGTGGACCATTGACCCGGCCGGTTCTTTTGCCCGGGCATCTCGTCTGAAATTGATCGGCGGTGGACGCATCGTTTTGTTCTTGCTGCTTATGATAATAGCGGCCTGACGGTAGAGCGATGGTTCTATTCCGAATAGGGTAATATCAGCCGTGTTTACCAAATACGGTAGTATTGTACGACCATATTTGGTAATTCATGGCGATACATTTTTTAACGCATTGAATATTAACCATTAATTATTTGGTATAACTATTGCTTGGTTCTTAGGCTTGTGGACATAGGTCCAACATGGACAGATCACGGCGGACCAGGCGGGGCCGTTGCCGATCCAATCCATTACAGGCAGAATTCGGGAGATATAAAACGTGCAGGATGTTGGATACGATGATTGCCCCATGCCGGAACCATTTCGCGCCAAGATCGGTATTACGGCATTTTTGGCCTGGCTATTTTTTCTGGGATTTGTGACCCGGGTGATGTTTGCGCCGCTGATGCCGGCCATCGAGAGTGAACTGGGCATAGGTCACCGTCAGGCGGGCACGCTTTTTTTGATGATGTCGCTGGGCTACATGCTGGCACCGTTGTGCTCCGGCCTGATCTCGTCACGAATCAACCACAGGGGAACCTTGACAGTATCGGCCTGGGTTGTCGGATTGATCTTGATCCCCTTTGCCTTTGTCCAGCAGCTGTGGATTATCTGGGTCCAGCTGATCGTGATTGGTCTGGCGGCCGGTATCCATCTGCCTTCGGCCATTGCCACGATTACCGCCGAGGTCCAGAAATCCGACTGGGGCAAGGCCCTGAGTATCCACCAGTCTGCCCCCCCGCTGAGCTTTATCACGGCCCCGTTGATTGCAGCGCTGCTGCTTACCTGGTTTAGCTGGCGCCATGTGTTGTTGATTTGGGCCATGGTCGCATTGGCGTCGGCCCTGTTGTTCACGCTGCGCGGCAAAGGCGGGCAGTTCCCGGGGCAGTTGCCGGGTCCCAAAAACGTCAAAATTATTCTTTCCAAACCGTCCTTTTATATCCTGGTTGCGTTGTTCGCCATGGCCATGGGCGGAAACGCGGGCATTTATGCCATGCTGCCGCTGTTTTTGGTCAACGAACGGGGAATGGACCTCACTTTTGCCAATACGCTGATCGGTCTTTCCCAGGTATCCGGAATTATCATGGTGTTTGTGGCCGGCTGGCTGACGGATAAGGTCGGCCAAAAGAAATCTATGGCGGCGGCGCTGGCCCTGGCAGCCGTCTTGACTATTTTGATAGGCCTGGTCAAAGGTCCCTTGCTTCTCGTGGTGCTGTTCATTCAGCCCGCGGTGCTTTCATCGTTCTTTCCAGCAGCTTTTGGGGCCTTGTCCCGAATCGCCCCGCCCGCAATGCGCAGCGTATCTGCCGCATTGGGGCCGCCGGCGGCTTTCATGATCGGGGGCGGTCTGCTTCCCGCGATGATCGGCTATCTGGGAGAGGCATACACCTTTTCCACCGGCATTGTGCTCGCCGGTTGCTTCATGGTGATCGGCCCGTTTTTAATCTACTTTCTCAGGCTGGGCCAATACGACGATCAGGCGGGTTGCTGATCTTTATGGGGGGATAAAAAACCGGGTCCTTGCGGCCAGGTCAGAGACTGGAAGCAGTATCAGTTACGGATTTCCAGTTGTGGTTCGCGCTGCACGCGGTCCTGATCTTAACTATAGGCAGTATTCCACAACTCGAAACTCTGAATTTGCAGCTCGATGCTATTCAGGTTTGACCAAAGCGGCCCCTGCCGGCGTAGCTCAAAGCCGGGCCAACTGGAACCGGTTATTATTTCGGGATCAATGATCTTACTCTTTTAAGTATCAAGGGGAGGAAATAGCATGGCACAGAAAAAAGCGAACTCAAAAAAAAGGGCCGATGTCGATACCAGAGCGGACAAGACTGTGATGCGGGCCCTTGCCCTTGGGGGGTTGCTGGGTGGCAGTGATCCCTCCTGTGTGGATGTGAAAAATGGCAAAATACTTCGAATCCGGCCCATACATTTCGATTGGAAGTACAATCGGGAGACCTTCAATCCATGGAAGTTCGAACGCAACGGTAAAGTGCTCGAATCCAACTTCAAGGGGATGCCCTCACCCTGGTCGCTGTCATACAAAAAACGCGCGTATTCGCCCAACCGGATCAAGTATCCATTAAAGCGCGTGGATTGGGATCCCAACGGGGATCGGAACACCCAGAACCGGGGCAAAAGTAAATACGTGCGAATCAGCTGGGACGAGGCCACCGATATTGTATCCGGCGAAATCAAGCGCATCATCGATCAGTATGGACCGCTGGCCATTTTGGCCCAGGGAGACGGCCACGGCGAGTGCAAGACCATCAATACGCCCCATGGCCACCAGGCCAGGCTGCTGGAAATGCTCGGCGGGTTTACCCAGCAGGTGCGCAACCCGGACAGCTGGGAAGGGTTTTACTGGGGATCGAAACATGTCTGGGGGCAGGGGATCGTCGGCATGATGGACCCTTCGGACAATTGCATCAAAGACATGACCGAAAACTGCGACATGGTCCTTTTCTGGGGCTGCGATCCTGAGACCACACCCTGGGGCTTTGTGGGCCAGTTCGCCAGCCGGCTGTGCTATTTCTGGACCCAGTGCGGCATCCGGCAGGTCTATATCTGCCCGGACCTGAATTACGGGGCCGCCGTGCATGCCGATAAATGGATCCCGATTTTGCCCAATACCGACGCCGCCATGCAACTGGCCATTATTTATACCTGGATCAAAGAGGGAACGTACGACAAGTCATATGTGGAAACCCATGTTGTGGGAATGGACAAAGTGGAAGCCTATGTCCTGGGAAAAGAGGACGGTGTGCCCAAAACGCCGGAATGGGCTTCCGGAAAATGCGGTGTTCCGGAATGGACCATCAAGGCACTGGCGCGGGAGTTTGCCGCCAAAACGACATCCATTGCGCATTATTTCGGCGGGTCCATGTTCCGCGGACCCTATTCCCATGAACCCGCCCGTTTGGAGTGCATTCTGCTCGGCATGCAGGGCCTTGGCGGCCCCGGTGTTCACCAGAGCCAGATCACCTATGGCGGTATGCCCCGCGCACAGATCCTCAAAAGCACGCGTTTCTTTAATCCCCAGTTGCCGGAGCGCCTTACCAAGCCCACGTTGACCACCATCCGCGCCTGGGGCAAGCAACTGATTCCCAAAACATTGATCCACAAAGCCATACTTGATCCACCCCTGAAGTTCTGGGGCAACGGCGGCATTGAAGAACTTGTGGAGGATCAGTTCGTCGAGTACAACTACCCCATCGATGAGAAGGACGGCGGTACGGAGATCCACATGATGTGGACCGACACCCCGTGCCGCATTACATGCTGGAACTGCGGCAATGAAACCATCATTGCCGAACGGGATCCCAAGATCGAATTCATTCTGGCCCAACATCCCTGGCTGGAAAATGACTGCCTTTACGCCGACATTATCCTGCCCTCCAACACCAATCTGGAAGTGGACGATATCGTCACCAACACCCGCCAGGGTACCCAGCACCACAGCGTCATCCTCCAGAACAAAGCCATCGAGCCGGTGGGAGAGTCCAAAAGCGATTACGAGGTGGTCCTGGAGATTGCCAAGAAACTGGGCAAGGCCGAAGAATTTACCGAAGGCAAAAGCGTCCAGGATTTGCAGCGGCAGGTATTCGACAATATGAGCCTGGACAAGCTGGTTAACTGGGAAGCGTTTGTAGAGAACCAATATGTGGTATTGCCCACTGCTGAAGGATGGGAAGAAGATGTGGTGGGCCTGCGTCCGTTTTATGACGATCCGGAGCGAAACCCTTTGCCCACGCCCACCGGCAAGCTGGAGTTCTATTCAGCCCGGATTGCCGAGCACTACCCGGATGACAAGGAACGGCCGCCCATTCCCAAATGGATCGAAAAGAGCACCATGCACGACGAACGCCTCTCCAGTTGGCGGGCGGCGGCTTATCCCCTGCTATTAATGTCAAATCACGGCCGGTGGCGCGTCCATTCCCAGGCCGACGATATCACCTGGAGCCGCGAAGTGGTGACCTGCAAGGTGCGCGGCTGGGACGGTTATATGTATGAGCCGTGCTGGATTCATCCGGCAGAAGCCGAAAAAAGAGGCATCCGGATGGGCGATATCGTCATGGTTTCCAATGAACGTGGCGCCGTGCTCTGCGGGGCAAGGGTATGGGAGCGTGTCATGCCCGGCGTGGCTTACGTGGATCATGGCGCCCGGCATGACCCCATTATTCCGGGCAAGCTGGACCGCGGCGGCGCCATCAATACCATCTCCGGTGACTGGATCACCTCTAAAAGATGTGTGGGGCAGGCCACCAGCGGCTACCTGGTGGAGGTGACCAAGGTCACTGCGGCCATGATGGACCAATGGCGGCGGGATTATCCTGAGGCTTTCGAGCGCCCCTATGACCCGGCGGCAGGGCTGCGCTTCGACGCATGGGTCGCAGACAGCACGACACGATGATTCGCGGCGGACAGTATGTGCGGCAATGCGCTGCGCTTTCCATTGCCGAACAATAGAATTGGGATGAGTGCCAGGTGACGACCACATCCACAACCAATGTCCGCCTGCTGGGTTGCCTGGCCATATTCGGCTCCACCTTTTTTTTGTACCTGTCCACCTTAGTGATTCGGTGGGCTCAAAAAGTGGTGTCCATCGACGCGTCCTATTTTGTCTTTTCGCGTTTTATTTCCGGTTTTGTATTTGTCTGCGCGGCAATGCTGGTGCTGGGTACCCGGCCCAGGATTGTCAACCTGCACTTGCTTGTGGGGCGCAGCATGACCAATTGTATCTCGGTCTATTTTTTCTACAAAGCCGTATCTGTCACCACGGTCGCCGAAGCCAATATTCTCAATATGACGTATCCGCTGTTCGTGGCGGTCTTCGCCTGGATATTCTACAAGGATCGGCGCGACATCCAGGCAACGGCGACCTTGCTGATTGCCACCGGCGGCGTTTGGCTGGTGCTGTCCCCCGGCGGGGTTGGAATTGATATCGACAACACTTGGGGGTTGATGTCGGGAATATTCGGTGCCGGGGCAATCATCTACCTCAATTTAAGCCGCCAGCACCACGATACCCATACGATTTTGTTATTTATGTTTGGCCTGGGTGCGCTGGCGATTTTTATTTTTTTCCACCAGTCCATTTTCTGGCCTTCGCCCAAAGAGGCTTTCTTTCTGCTGCTCTGCGGAGCCAGCGGCGTGGCCGGCCAATATTTACTGACACTGGGGTTCCGCTACGTGACTGCCGTTGAAGGCAGCGTGATTTCATCATCACGTATTCTCATGGCGGCTGTATTGGGACCGTATCTGGCCGCCGACCCGGCATTGGGCATTTTCGGCTGGATTGGCGCAGTGCTGATATTCGGGACCAATGTTTTCCTGGCGCTTCGCAGGGTCCGCTTCCCCAGAATGGGATTTTTGTCTAAGCCGGAAATTTGAAACCTGCAACTCGAAACGATACTTGGAGCGATTTTTTAATGGCCTCTTTTTATGCCCGTATTGATGCTTATTGTAGTTTATTGTAAGCTGCCCTGAGAACGGACAAGATAGGTCGTTGCGGCTGATTCAGTTGCTAATGGGGCGCGGAGAGGGTTGCCATGAGGTTTTTGCGGGTTGACATGACCCATCAACAGATCGCTGTCGAACCAGTGCCTAAGCGATATCAGGGGCTCGGCGGCAGGGGATTGATATCGACGTTGATCAATGATGAAGTGCCGCCTCTATGCGATCCTATGGGCCCGGAAAATAAATTGATCTTTGCCCCCGGTCTTCTGGGCGGCACTAAACTGGTCAATACCAGCAGAATCGCCGTTGGTGCCAAAAGCCCCCTGACCGGTACGATTAAGGAGAGCAACGCCGGCGGAACTTTTGGTGACGCTGCCGGGCGACTGGGGATTACAGCCATTATCGTGGAAGGCCAGAGCCGGAACAACGGGTTATCCACCCTTAAAATTGACGTCGACGGCATTGCGCAGTTGATCGATTCAGAAGATCTCAAAGGCATGCGAACCTATGCCCTCGTGGAACACCTGTTCAGCCGCTACGGCACCCAAAATGCCGTGATGTGCATCGGCCCGGCCGGCGAACAGAAACTGCGCGCCGCGTCGATCCAATCTACCGATACCAAAGGTCGTCCCTGCCGCGCTGCCGGGCGCGGGGGGCTCGGTGCGGTGATGGGCTCCAAGGGGCTCAAGGCCATTGTTCTGGATCTGCGCGGCGATGAGGCCGACGCCATTGTCGATCCGGAAGGATTTGCAGCGGCGGCCAAGGCATTCGCCCAATCGGTGCGCAGCCATCCGTTCAGCCGGGATGTCATGCCCAAGCTGGGTACGGCCGGCCTTGTTGCGCCGGTCAATTCCATGGGCGGATTTCCCTCCTACAATGCCACTCGCGGCGTCTTCGACGGCTGGGAGAAGATCAGCGGAGAATATATGTCCGATCTTCTCGCCAAACGGGGCGGCAAGACCGGCCATAAGGGGTGCGCGACGTGCATTATCCAATGCTCCAATGAATTTGTCGACGCCGGTGGAAAGTATGTCACCAGTTCACTGGAGTACGAGACCATATGGTCCATGGGGGGCATGACCGGGATCGACGATTTGGACATCATTGCCCGGCTCGATTTTTTATGCGATGACTTGGGAGTAGATACCATGAGCACCGGTGTGGGGGTTTCGGTGGCCATGGATGCGGGTTACAAGCCCTTTGGAGACGGTCAGGCGGCCATCGAAATGGTTGAGGAAATCGCTAAGGGCACATCCTTCGGAAAGATGCTGGGCAACGGGCCGGAGGAAGTCGGCCGTTTTTTCAATCACCACCGTGTACCGGTGGTCAAAGGACAGAGCATTTCCGGTTATGATCCCAGGGCCATGCAGGGCAACGCGGTGACCTATGCCACGAGCCCCATGGGGGCGGATCATACAGCGGGCAACCTGGTTTCCGAATATGTGACCGGAAAATTGGATCCCCTCAAAACCGAAGGCCAGGTGGACGCATCACGGAAAAGCCAGATCGCCATGGCCGTTGTGGACAGTATCGGCTTATGCGTGCTGGCCAGCACGGTGCTGTCAACCGAGCAAGGCAGCAAGGCGTTTATCGCTGCAATCAATGCGAAGCTTGGGTTGGAACTCAAGCCCGAGGCGATCACCGAGATGGGAATCAAGGTGATCAAGGCCGAACTCGATTTCAATCGCCGGGCCGGCTTTACGAATAAAGATGACCGGCTGCCCCGTTTTTTCTATGAAGAGCCGTTGCCGCCGCATAATGTGGTGGTGCAAATCAGCGATGAAGAAATGGATAAAACGTTTAAATTTTAGCCCATTCGGAATCGATATGATTATCAAAGTCAAACTTTTCAGTATATTGAGGAACCACGTCAGCGGATATGATCCCGAGAAGGGTATCGATATCGAATTGGCTTCCCATGCCCGGGTGAGTGACGTGATCCACCATCTGAAGATACCCGCAGTGCAATTCCCGGTCGTATCCTGCGACGGGCGCATTTTGCAAAAAAGCGATCCGTTGTCCGATGGCAATGTGTTACATATTTTTCAGCCTGTTGCTGGCGGATGATCGCATTCTTCCGGCCCAAATAACAAATCCATATAGAAATTTCTGCAGGCGCCTGGTGGTATCGGGATCTTTAAGGTTCCCGTGGGCATCGAACTTGTCCGCAGCTTGGGGCACCAGAAATTCCGGTTCAGGATAAATCGATGTCAATGTGCTGTCCAGGACCTGGTGCAGGTGAGCTTGGACGCGCGCTCCGCCGACAAAACTTTTGGATGCGCTGAGTATGCCTGCCGGCTTGCGGGCCAAAAGGGATTCGTAGGCAGGGCGGGAGGCCCAGTCAATGGCATTTTTCAACACACCGGGGATGCTGTGGTTGTATTCCGGGGTAGCGAACAGAAGCGCATCACAGGTCCGCAAAGCTTCCATCATGCGCTCCACGGGTTCCGGTTTGGCTGCCCCGTCGAGATCTTCGTTGTACAGCGGCAACTCACCGCAGTTTAATGGCTCGAGGCCGACTCCCTCCGGCAGGAAGTTTTCAGCGGCGCGCAGCAATTTTAGGTTGAACGAGTCTTTTCTGAGGCTGCCGCAAATTCCAAGTATTATCATTGGTGAAATTCTCCTTCCCATTCCATTGGCCCCTTTATGGGTCGGTCCAATACCGCACCCTCCGGGCCCGGGCCTTTGTCGGGTTGCACGTGTGACCGATAATCACTGCTCTTCTAAAATAATTGACATGCAGGCGCAAGCAGATTTGGCGTAAAAAAAGAATATAAGCGACAGGGGGCAAATATGAAGGTGGTATCCATCGTGGTCAGTAAAAAACAAAGGAACCCGCAAGTCGGGCATCCTTTGAAATACTCGAGCGGTGATCCGATCCGTCGGTTGCTGCGCAAAAATGGTATTTTGCAGGGCAAAAACTTGCCGGTTATCTGATTCCAAAACAACTGAAAATATAGCTTATCTTATTTGTGATGGCTTTGAAAAGAATGTAGAGGATATCCCGGCGGGGGGTGCCAGCGGTTGTAAGATTCTGAATTTAAAATATTAGTTGCTTTCCGGGGGGAACGCGGGATTTTTCGTTCGGACTTTCGGCGGTTCCATCCGCATTTAAGGTGAAGATTTGTGGCATGATGCTTGCTAAAATTGTTCCCATTCCGCGATGGTGAAATTCCGACCATCAGGATTCCGGCCATCCGGTTGTACTATTTCTGCTATGAAAGTGGTGAAATCATGCCTACTGCATCTGATAACCGGCGCAAAGTCAAACGCATCTCCCTCGATGATCGCCTGTATGCCATTATCGATACAACCCCGCAAACTTTGGGCCAGGTGGTGGAAATCAGTTCCACCGGATTGGCTTTCACTTTTGTCGATATTGGAGACGTCTCCCGTCGTCTTGCCCGGGGGGCATCTTTTCAATTAGATCTATTTGAAGGCGGGCATGGTTTTTTTGCCCGGGGACTACCGTGCCGTGTGATATCTAAAAAAGAGAATGTTATGGATGCCGCTCTGACGCCGTTCTCCATTAATCGAGTGGGTGTCGCCTTTGAATTGCTGACCCTGCCGCAACAGGTCAGAATCAACCGTTTGGTCCGGCAGCAGAATAATTGATCGATCACTTCGCCGAAAGAACCGAAAATCCAGAACCTCCGGCGGCCGAACCGGTGAATCGGTTCGCGAATCTCCAGTATCGAAATCCCAAATTCAACTGAATGTTTATTGAATAGTAAAACCGAGTCCTGGGGCCAGGTCACAGACAGAGGCAAAAAGATCAATTGCGAGTTGAGGATTTTTACCTGTGGCAAAGCCGATGGTCAATCCGTCTAATGCGATTGCCGTTGCCCCGGGGCACTTGTTCTGGCGTCAAAGATGGAAAGGATTTCATCTCGATTTGTTTTGCAGGGACGCGGTAATTCGTAGAAGTACAGGTGAATTCTGGCGAACGGCTTAGGGATATATGTTTTGTTCCAGGTTTTGTGCAGGGTCCATTTTCGGTCGCATTGGACCACGCACTGATAGAGCGGCAATCCGGTTTTCAAGGCAAACATATGAGCACCCGGCTTGGCCTTGTGGCGTGGTCCGGTGGGGCCGTCCACTGCGAAGCTGACCAAAAAATTTTCATCCCGCACCATTCGTATCATGGACACGAGACCGCGCATTCCCCCCCGGCTGCTGGATCCCCGGGCTACGGCAAACCCCATGACCTTTAGAGCTGCCGCCATGATGGAGCCGTCTTTTGACTGGCTTGAAAGCGTCAGGAATTTGGATTTGCGGCAATAGCCGATAAGGGCCAGTTCATCTCCATGCCAATGGCCGAACACACAAGATGCTTTGGGGTGTCTGGTTCTGAGATCGACAGGTGTCGACCCATCTGGAAAACTGACGCGATAAGACCATGTCGCGCTGTAAAGACGATACAATATACCTGCAAGGGTCCCCATAAGGGTTTGTTTTTTTAAATGGCGCATGGGCTGTGTATAGTGGATTCAATCGGCCAAATCAATCAATACTGGAAAAATCCCTCCGACTATGTCATGGAGGCAGCGGTAAAGTCATTCGGCATTTTGCCGGGAACCGTGTTTTAAGACTGCATTGCGCCGCCATGCAGACAGGAGTTGCCAGCCTGTGGCCACAATTTCCACCATCATACCCATCTTCATTGTTATCGTATTGGGGGCAGTGGCCCGCAGCCGCGGGTTTATTCCGACTGCTTTTCTAGAGCCGGCTAACCGGCTGGTCTACTATCTGGCCATACCCGCCATGATTTTCAGGGCTATTTCAAGATCCTCCCTCGGCACGGAATTCAATTTGACCGTCATCCTGATTGCACTGGCCTGCGTGGCAGCGACATTCACACTGGCCTTGTCTGCGGCTTATGCCCTGGGGATGGGCGGCGGAAGGGGCGGCACGCTGACCCAGTGCAGCTTCCACGGGAATTTGGGATATATCGGGCTGGCTGTTATTTTTTATTTCATGGGCGACGGTGGATTGGCCAAGGGCAGTATCATTGCCGGCCTGATCATGATCCTGCAAAATTTTCTGGCCGTAATTGCCCTTCAAGTTTCCGGTGATAAAGGTGTCTTGGTCGGCGGGTCGGGGCCCTTTATCCGTCGAGTCGCGATGAATCCCGTCATTTTGAGCGCCCTTGCCGGGATCGGGTATGCCTGGTGGGGCATCCCCATGCCGTTGATTGTCGATCGCAGCCTGAAAATTATCAGTGGATTGGCGCTTCCCATGGCGCTGCTGCTGATCGGCGCCACACTCTCCCTGTCATTGGTCAAAAGGCAGTTTTTTCCCGCATTGCTGGCGAGTCTGATGAAACTGCTGGTCATGCCGGCGGCAGGGGCTCTGGCCTTTTTTATTTTCGACCTCTCGCCGACGGATTACCTTCCGGCCCTGATTCTGTTGGCGGCGCCGCCGGCAACCCTGGCTTATGTGTTTGCAAAGGAGATGCATGGGGATGCCGACCTGGCCGTTGCGGCCGTCTCCGTCGGCACCATCCTATCCGGGTTCACCTATACTGGATGGCTGCACTTTTTTGGATAGAGGGCTGGACGGCTATGCCTGAGACGGTCTAGGGCTTCACAGGGGCATCATAATTTGCCCTGCTGCAGAAGCCGAACATGCAACGGTTGACAATTTCCTGGTATACCGGCTGTGGGACGGTTCGCTGCCAATCGCCGGGGCCCTTTGATATTTCCTGAAGGACATTTTCGGGCCAGATGTGCATATTGGCATTGTTGTATTTTTCGACGGGAAGTATTTTGTTGTTGGCTCGCAGGTGTTTATAAAAAAATTTCAGGTTCTGCGGGGCCGGAAAATTATCTGCGGTAATGATGTCGTTCGGGCTGTCGTTACGGCGCATGGGGTAGACGAACAACAGGGTATCGCGGTCGAAAAGTGCGGCGAATGCGCCGATAATACCCCCCTTCAGGCCTTCGTAGTAGGCGTCGTCAAACAGCTGTTCCAAATTCGGAATGCCCAGCACGAAGGCCATCTTTCCGTTGGTATATCGGCCCAGGTAGTCTGACAGGCGAAAGTATCGCAGGTAGCTGGAGACGATAACCGGATAGTTCAGGATGTTGAGGCAGTCCACCCGGTCGAGAATATCATGCATATCGAAAGTGCCTTGATTGCGCATTTCGGCGACCGATATTTCGGGCACGACGATGGCCGCGTCACGTTTGAATTCCGGGATGCGGGAGAAAATTTCCATGCCACTGGTCATCATGTCGACGCTGACGTTGGTCACCGGCCTGAACATGCTGCGCATGAACAGGATGTTGCGGTTGTAGAATAACTCCGAGGGATGCACCAGAGTCTTTCGATCGGCCCCGAAAACAACGGCATCGGCCAGGTTCATTTCAACAAGCTTCAATGCCATGAGCCGGTTGTCGATATGGCTAAAATCAGGGCCCGTAAAACGGATCAGATCGACTTCCAGGCGCCCGGGTTCAAGATTGTCCCCCAGGGATTGAATCAGTTTTTCGGGGTGTGCGTGAAACTGGAAGGCACCATAGATCAAGTTGACCCCCAATATGCCCACGGCCTCCTGCTGGTGGGTGTGGCTCTCATCCAGCATTCGCAGGTGAAGCAAAATATCATTGGGCTCGGCTTTCGGCGCGAGTTGAAGCTTAATGCCCAGCCAGCCGTGGCATTCCCCCCGCTGACTGTAACTGCGTGCCGTTACGGTATCGGCAAAGGCAAAATAGGTCGATGATGCCGGCCGGGACTCGCTGACCCGTTTAAGCACCAGGTCAAACTCCTTGTCGAGCATTTTTTTCAAGCGGTTTTCAGTGACATAGCGCTTGTTTTCCTCTTCGCCGTAAATGGCGTCGCTGAAGGCCATGTCGTAGGCCGAAATGGTTTTGGCAATGGTTCCGGCCGCTCCGCCGGCTCTGAAAAAACAGCGCGATACCTCCTGGCCGGCGCCGATCTCTGCAATGGTGCCGTATTTGTTGCGATCCAGGTTGAAGGCAAAGGCTTTTTGCATGGTGGTGAGCGTGTCCTCAGCCATATTGCTTCTCCTCGATGGCTACTGGTTTCAACAGGATGCACGTACGGTTGGCGTGCACGAATCAATGATCGTTCAGATCAGGCCGGATGGCAAATGAAATTTGCTGATCGGTGATGAAACCGAATTGTTAAAATCGGGTCACGGTTTGGCATTCAGCGCCTTGCGTTTGGCATCGATGAGTTGGTCATGGGAAAGGCGCAATAGGGTGGAGAGCTTGCCCATCAGGTAGTGCTCCTGCTCATGCATTTTACCGTCGACATAGACGATCTGCCAGAGCATCTCAATGACGGCGATTTTTTCGGCTATGGTATAATTGTTATTGATCAACCGCGCAAACTGCCACAGGTCCACGCTGTCTTCCAATGCTTGGTCCGCTTCATCCATGAGAGCCTGGGCATGCTCGGCCGACAAATCATATTTTTCTTTTAGCGTGGCGATCAGAGCATCCAATTCCTGACGGGTAAACCGGTTGTCGATGCGGGCAATTTCGATACACAGTGCGCAGACGGCGATGCGGATATCGTGATTCGAGCCGGCTGCTTCTGCCGAAGGGCTGTTTGTGCGTTCATTCTGGCCTAAAAAGCGTTTGATCATGCCGATCATGGCGTTGCATCTCCTGTGTCAAAGTTAGGCGGTGTTATTTATCTGTAAAACCGGTTCACCAGGTCCAGGTCAGAAGCAGGGGGAAATATAGTCAGCCGGAAGCTAAAAGATACGCGTTACGAGTTGTGGAATACTGTAACCCACCTTTTCCATTGGGCACTGTCCGATACCCGAAAGTCATAATGGTTGAGTTGCATAAGAAAAAGGGCGCTCTGCAAAGAACCACAGAACGCCCTTTGGTTTTGCGGAATAACAAACTTAAACTACGGTTACATCAACAGCCGCAGGGCCCTTGGGGCCTTGCTCTACGGTGAAGGTCACGCGATCGCCTTCGGCAAGGCTTTTAAAGCCGTTGCCACTAATGCCGGAAAAGTGAACGAACACATCGGGTCCATCTTCTTGTTCGATGAAACCAAAGCCCTTCTTGTCATTGAACCACTTTACGGTTCCATTTGCCATAGTGACTTTTCTCCTTTCAAAAAATTCTCTTAGTCCCAAACTTCAGGTTGCCACTAGGATGGATGCGCCTTCGGAAAGAAACCGGCCAGCTAGATGGGAGCAGGCCCTTGAAGATTGCCGCCATAATATCCAATATGAAGTTAAAGTCAAGTTATTTATGATAATCAGGGCGGTTTACCCAACCCTGTTGAAGGCATTTTTCGGCTTGCGGCCGTGGTGGTGGCTCGGTGCCGATGGACGCATACCAGTATGTTTGGATCAAGGCTTCTGGTGTTGCCGCGACTGAGCAAACGCCTGGCTCTGTTGATCGGGTTTCGAAAAATCCGGTGTCCAGGGCCAGTCCGAAGCCGGGTTCTTAGGATCCGGTTTTTTCCATCTTCAGGGTAAAATACGGGTTGTCATAGGATCCATGAGAAAACGGCCGTTCCCAGAATGACGGTGATAATGCCAATAAAACGATGCGCCTGGTCGGAAATTGTTTCCAGGTACCAGGTGATGGCTTTATTGTACAGATCCTGTGGATTGACATATATAAAGCCGCCTTTGAGCAGGCCTAAAATGCCAAAAAGGCGCATGACCCAGGGCAGGCCGCTGGAGGACGCCGATAGAATGAATAAAAGTCCAGCGATCGCAGGAATGCTGGCCATGATGATGCGATTCGTTTTGAACAGCAGGTCCTTTGCCATTCGACGGGTTTCCGTGGTGTAAAGGATTGTGCAGGCGCCAAACGCAATCCATGCCGCACTAACGAAGTAGAGGAACCATGCCATGTCTTGTTCTCCTTGTTGAATTGACGACAGTTTGTTTTTCTGCAGTGATTTTGGCACAAAGATACCGGAGAGGTCAAATCAGAATCCGAAGGCGCCGCCCAGCGTCTTTAAATCCAACGTCGATTGTGAGACAGGTTTGTTGACCGAACGAACGTGCAGATGCGTATTATTTCTTTTTTTTCGATGGGACCAATGGCTTTAAATAGATGGCATATTAAAAAACCATTAATCGAATCCAATATTATCGATGGGTTACATAGAAATGGCATGGCGCCTGCCCCCGTTCCGGCTATGGAAACACGAGAGGCCCATTCCCTATGGGCATCCATTCAGGAGGAACGGCGTCTGGAACTTGAGAAAAATACCCAGTATTGCCACTTCTCCTGGCGCCAGGAAGGTGGCGGAAGAGGCATCTCTTTCCGCGGTTTATGATCCCCTCGATTGCCTTGCAGAAAAAAAGGAATATAGTGGTTGTCGTATATGGCGGTGCCAGTGTAAGATTGGGCCAACTGGTTCATTGGAAAAAACAGTTTTTATAAAAAACAGAGAATATCCTATGGTATCACGATTAGCAGACCATTCGATCAAAGTCGTGGATCGGATCATACGTTTTGCCTTCAACCAGGGGCGGCGCATTCTTTTCGAACATGAAGTCTATACGATTCTGTCCAGTCTGGGAATCGACGTTCCGTTGCATTTGCTGGTGACCGGCCATCCCCAGGTTTCGGACAAGCTGCTGGCGCCTTTTCGCAGCAAGAAGATTGTGCTGAAAGTGGTGGCTGCAGAAATCAGTCACAAGGCGGGTGCCGGAGGTGTTCGGGTTGTGGGCAACGATGTGGCCAGCGTTCGCCAGGCCTGTCGACGAATGGAGCGTGACTTTGCCGGCCAGGGCATTGACATTCAGGGTGTTCTGCTTGTTGAGTGGATTGAATACTCCCGGGAACTCGGCAACGAGGTGCTGCTCGGGTTCCGTGAAAGCGAGACCTTCGGGCCGGTACTCTCTTTCAGCAAGGGGGGGGTGGATGCCGAGCATTTCGCTACCCATTTTTCCCCGCCCAATTTGATCCTGGCCCCCATCGACCGACGGTGGGCCCAGGCTTTGCTGGCTTCCACCCACATTTACCAGAAGTATGTCGGGCAGGGCAAAGACCATTATGTGGAGCGCTGTGTCAATGCCGGCATGGCATTCAGCAATCTGGCCCTCGCCTTTTCAAACTATTTTGAGAGCACCAGTGAATTCGTCCTCACCGAGTTTGAAGTCAATCCATTTATTTTCACTCCCAAAGGCCGATTTATTGCTTTGGACGGCCTGGCACGGTTTGAATTGCGGCAACCGGCGCCGGCTTCCCTTTCCCTTCAGCCGGAAAATACCATCCGGCCGTTTTTTGAACCCCGCGGAATTGCCGTAGTGGGTTTCAGTCGTGCAGACACCGCCAAGCCGGGCCACATCATCTTGAAAAATTTGCTGCAAATGCAACGGCAAGACGTTTATGCGGTCAACCCTAAAGGCGGCAGCTTTAAATTCAATGGAAAAGTCATACCGGTCTATCCATCCATCCAATCGGTACCTGATCAGGTGGATCTTGCCATTGTCACCGTTCCGGCTGCCGCCGCTCTTTCCGTGGTCGAAGATTGCGCTCAAAAAGGGATCAAGGCCGTGATCCTGATTCCCGGAGGATTCAGTGAGATCGACCGCAACCGGGATGTGGAAAAGAGGATATCGGCGCTGTCCCGGGAAAAGGGGTTTCGGGTGATGGGCCCGAACTGCCTGGGGATTATCTATGCCGGCAATTCGATCGGCAGCGGGATCAACACCTTTTTCGTGCCCGAGGAAAAATTTTCCATCAATTTCGGCAAAGAGACCAATGTGGCAATTTTAAGCCAAAGCGGGGCTCTCGGACTAATTGAAATCGAGAATTTGAAGAACGCGATTTCACCCAGGGTGATTGTCAGTTACGGCAACCAGCTCGACGTTGATCCCTGCGACCTGGTGAATTATTTCCAGAAGGACGCTGCTGTCGATGTGATCGGCTGCTATATCGAAGGCTTCAAACCGCGCATGGGGCGCAAATTTTTCAATATTGCCGGAAGCGGCGGGAAACCGGTGATCGTGTACAAGGCGGGGCGCACCGCCGAGGGGCGCAAAGCCACCCAGTCCCACACCGCCAGTATCGCCGGAGAGTACCAAGTGGCCAAGGCGGCCATGAAACAGGCCGGACTGATTGTGGCCGACACCATGATCGACCATGGCGATCTGGTCAAGACGTTTGCTTTGCTGCATCATTTCAAGGTCTCCGGTAACCGCGTGGTGGTTATTGCCAATGCGGGGTACGAAAAGACCATTGCCGCTGACAATCTGGGACAGTTGCGCCTGGCCGCTTTGGATGATGCCACCCGCCAGACGCTGCAGGATATTCTACCTCCCATGGTGGTGGCCGACCCTTTGCTGGATTTAACCCCCATGGCCGATGACGCTACATTTGAAAATTGCATCCAGACTGTTCTGGCCAGCAATGCCGTGGACGCCCTTTTGATTTCCATCGTTCCCCAGAGCGCTTTGCTGCACACCACCGATGAAGAGATCCGGAATAATCCGGACAATATCGCCGCCCGCATTATTCGCCTGGTCCATCAACACAATAAACCCACCGTTGTTTCCGTCAATGTAATTTCGGGCGCCGATGCTTTATACAACCGCCTTGGCAAGACCCTGGACGCCGGTGGTGTCCCGACTTTTCTGACTGCCGACCGCGCCATGTTCTGTCTCAATGCTTTTATAAGATATCGGCTTTTGCGCCAGGCCGGTGTTTATGGGGAATGGTTGAAATGATTTCAGTCTGCTGAGAGATATGTTTTTTTTTGCCGCATCGGCTTGCCTGCGCAGTGGATCGTGATTATATTGTTAAAGTTTAGCTATGCTTTTTCAGGCATTTCGCCCGTCGGTCTCTCATACCAAATCATTGACTTTTCACTGGGTGTTCATATTTTTTTCATGTTTGTTCAATAGTTTGTTGTGAAACCCGATGCCGATGCGGCATGGACAAGTACAGGCAATCAAAACAGGAGGAGAATATGAAGAAGAATGTTGGCCGTTTCCTTTTTACCTTGATCATTAGTGCAGGGTTTTTGGCAGGCTGTGCTACCCCCTACAGTCCGTTGCCGGCATTTAATGCACAGCCCGTTCCAAATGGACAATTCGACAAAAAAGTGGAGCACCTCGTCTTCGTCCTGGATGCGTCAGGGTCCATGGGGGACGTCTACCAGGGCCACCAGAAACTGGACATTGCCCGGGGTGTTGTGGACAATTTCAACCAAACAATGCCGGATGTGGATGTGATGGTCAGCTTGCGCAGTTTTGGGCACAGCCCCGAGGTTTCCAGCCAACCCACGGCGCTGATGCTGAAACCGCAAGCCTATAAGTCAGGGGCGTTGGACGGAGCACTGAAGGAAATATCCGCCGCCGGTGGATCCAGTCCCCTGGGCCGTCCCCTCAAGGAGGTTGCCGTTGATTTGAAGGGGGTCAAAGTTCCAATCGCCATGGTTATTGTCACCGACGGCAAAGAGACGTCTTCCAACCCTCTGGACGCTGCCCAGGCCCTTGCGGCCGATCACGACAACCTGTGCATCTATACGGTCCAGGTGGGCAATGATCCTGGTGGAAAGGCGTTGTTGGAAAAAATTGCCAGCGCCGGCAAATGCGGTCAAGCGGTCAATGCGGATGCTCTGGCATCGGGCGCGTCCATGGCCGATTTTGTCAAAGAAGTCCTTTTAACTCAAAAGAGCGACAGCGACGGTGATGGTGTAACGGATGACAAGGACCGCTGCCCCAATACGCCAAGCGGGGTAAAGGTGGATATGAGCGGTTGCCCCCTGGATAGCGACGGCGATGGTGTTGCCGATTATAAGGATCAATGCCCCAATACGCCGCGTGGCGTGACGGTCGATATGAAGGGCTGCCCTCTGGACAGTGACGGCGATGGTGTCCTGGATTACAAGGATCAGTGCCCGGGAACGCCGCGGGGAACTCAGGTGGATGCGGTGGGTTGTCCCATTCCTGTGGCCACCAAAAGCGCCGAAGTAACGGCTGCCGGAACGTGGTTGTACAAGGACATTCAATTCGAAAACAACAAGTCCGATCTGAAGGAGAGCTCTTATCCCACACTCAATGAAATTGCAGCGGCGCTGAAAGCTCAGCCCGATCTGAACATCGAAATTCAGGGCCATACGGACGGATCCGGAACCCATGACTACAATGTGGGGCTTTCCAAGCGGCGGGCGCAATCTGTGAAGGCATTCCTGGAATCCCAGGGGATTGCCGCATCCCGAATGACAACTGCAGGCTTCGGCCCGGATCGTCCCATTGAATCCAACAAAACCAAGGAAGGCCGGGCACGCAACCGGCGAGTGGAAATCAAACCCATTCAGTAGAACAACAAACTGAACCGGGGAAAAAAAGGAGGGCCCGCGGCACATCTGCTGCGGGCCCTTTCTTTTGCAAACACCTCCAGCAGAGCATGGATCGATATCCTGACATAGCGTTTACAAACAGATTCGCAAGGCAATGATCTGGTCGCGCCGGCTATGAAAGCCGGAAGTTGAATTGTAAAAATCCCAACAAGATTGGCTTTATTTGCTATTTTTCCCTTTCCACCAGCCCTTTGACAAACCAGCGCTGCATGAACAGCACTACGATAACCGGGGGTAGCATGACGATGAGGGTGCCGGCCATGGCCGTATTCCAGAAAGGCAGATCGTCGGCCTGGGGAATCAGGTTCTTGAGGCCGATGACGGCGGTCATCATGTCGGGATTGGTGGTGATCAGCAGGGGCCATAGATACTGGTTCCAGCCATAGACGAATTCGATGACAACAAGAGCGGCGATGTTGGTCTTGGACAGAGGCAGCAGGATACGCCAGAAGAAGGTCATTGTGGAAGCGCCGTCCATTTTAGCGGCCTCGCAGAGCTCTTCAGGAATGGTCAGGAAGAATTGACGGAAAAGGAAGGTGCATGTGGCGGAAGCCATCAGCGGCATGATCAGGCCGGTGTAACTGTCCAATAAGCTCCACTCGAGATGTACTTCGACGGTATGTCCTGCGATCCAGGTGGCCAGGGCGTCGAGGTGGAGAAAATTCCAAAGGATCTGAAGAGGCCCGAACAGATTGGCCGCCATCTCGTAGGTCGGTAAAATACGCACTTCCACTGGCAGCATCAAGGTACAGAAGACGGAAACGAAGGCCAGGGTCCGCAGACGGTAGTCGAAGTATACAATGGAGAATGCGCCGAAGAGCGAAACGATGATTTTGCCCATGGTGATACCCACGGCCATGATGAAGGAGTTCATCAAATTGGTGCCCAGGTTACCTTTTTGCCATGCCGCCTGGATGTTGGTCCAGAATTGATCGCCTGGGATCAGGGGCATGGGTACCCGTGAGACCTCCTCTATGGGCAGTGTTGCGGCAATAACGGCATAGACGATGGGAAAACCGACAATGGCGATACCGAGTATCAGGAATATATAGGTCAGGGCGTCCAGAATCGGCGTTTTTTCGACCATAATGCGTTTGCCTCTAATTTGCTGCGTTCAATCGCTCTAAACCGTATAGTGAACCTTGCGCTCCACGTATCGGAACTGCAAGGTAGTAATCAGTACGATCAGACTCATCAGGACGATGGACTGGGCGGCCGAGGAGCCCAGATTCAGACCGATAAAACCGTCCTGATAGACTTTATAGACCAGGATGTTGGTGGCCCCGCCCGGCCCGCCCTGGGTGACGGTATGGATGACGCCGAAGGTTTCAAAAAAGGAGTAAATGATATTCATCACCGTGACGAAAAAGAGAGTGGGTGACAGCAATGGCAGGGTGATGTTCCAGAACCTTCTGAATGGATTGGCACCGTCCATGGCTGCCGCTTCGATCAATGAGTGGGGAACGGCCTGCAATCCCGCCAGGAAAAAGACAAAGTTATAGCTGATCTGTTTCCAGGCGCTGGCCATGATGACCATGATCATGGCGTCGGAACCGTTGAGCACCGGGTTCCAGTTGGCGTCAAACCACCTGTTGACGGCCAGGGCGACGATACCGTAGGACGGGTGAAGCAGAAAGAGCCACAGGATGCCTGATATGGCCGGGGCGACGGCGTAGGGCCAGATGATCAAGGTGCGAATCACCGCTTTGAAGTGCAGGGCGCGGTTGGCCATGGCGGCGATAAACAGGCCTGTTGCAATGGAAACAGCGGCCACTGCAGCGCTGAACACCAGGGTAATGCCAATGGAACCGAGGTACAGGGGGTCTTTGAACAGGTCGAAGAAGTTTTCCAGCCAGATGAAGCGGTTGTGCAGACCGAACGGGTCGCTGCGCATCAGCGACTGAACGAGCCCCTGCACGGCCGGCCAATAGAAAAAAGTCAAAGTCACCAGGAGTTGGGGAATGATCAGCAGATAAGGCAACAGGCGGTTAGAGAAAATGGAGCGTTTGACCATGAGCGACTCCACGGAAATAGTGGTTTACGGCTTTGACCGGAGTGGCGGCTTTTTTACGGCGCAATCAACGCGTGGGCTTGTCATGCCGTTTTACAGGCCCCCGAACGTGGGCTCAAGGGCCTGCAAAACCATTGGTTATTTATATATTTTTTCAAACTGCCGCAATTGTTCGTTGCTGCGTTTGACGGCACTGTCCATTGCCGTTTGGGGTGATTTGGTGTCGTTCCAGACCAACTCGAGTTCCTCGTTGATGATATTGCGGATCTGGATGAAGTAGCCCAGGCGCAAACCGCGGGAAATTTCGGTGGGTTCGCGGCGGGTCATCTGTTTGATACCGACTTCCTGGTAAGGTTGTTCGTCGTAATAGCCTTTGGCTTTGAGGCTGCGATAGGCGGATTGGGTGATGGGGAAATAGCCGGTCTCCATATGCCAGAATTCCTGCATTTCGGGGGTCGCCAAAAAGGCGAGAAAGGCTGCTACGCCGGCGTAGTCGCCTTTTTTATGGCCTTTGAGCACCCAGTTGGAGGCGCCGCCGATGATGCTGTTCTGGGGTGCCGTCATCCAGGCCTCCACAGGCAGCGGGGCCGCATCCCAGGTAAAATCCTTGACCGCTTTTTTCAGTTTGGCGATGGCGCTGATCGAGTCGATATAGACCGCCGCATTCTGGGCGATAAACTCCGCTTTGGGGCCCTGGTATTTCTGGCCGCCGTAAAAGAAGCGCTTGTCACCCATCCAGTTTTTGAGTCGGGTGATGTGATTGACCACCTTGTCATTGTTAATGGTCAATTCGCAATCCAAACCCTTGTATCCGTTGGCCCGGGTGGCAAATGGAATGTTGTGGATGGCGCTGTAATTTTCAATCTGGGTCCAGGACTGCCAGGCGGTCACCATGCCGCCGGGCACGCCGGAGGCAACAATTTTCTTTAGCATTTCACCCAACTGGTCCCAGGTTACGGGTTCTTCCCTGGAAAGGGCCGGCAGTCCGGCCTTTTTGAACAGGTCCACGTTGTAGTACATGACGGGGGTGGAGGAGTTGAAAGGCATGGACATCAGGTTGCCGTTGGCATCCATATAGTAGGAGAGCACCGGCTGCATGTAGTCCTTCCAGTTGATGTTATAGCCGGCATCCTTCATCAACTGGTAAACCGGGTACACCACCCCGGAAAGCATCATGGTCTGGGTACCCACTTCGAACGACTGCAGCAGGTGGGGATGCTTTTTGGCGCGAACGGCGGCGATACCGGCATTCACTGTTTCATCGTAGTCCCCCTTGTTGGTTTCGATGACCACGTACTTGTCCTGGGAGGCATTGAATTTTTGGACCATGGTTTTGACCGTCTCACCCCTGGCGCTGCGCATGGCGTGCCACCAATGGATTTCAATGGGCCCGGCCATGGCCTGGGTAACTGTAAAAATGGCAAACAGTAGTGTCGTTGTGAAAAATAGTTTAGCCGCTCTCATCACAAACCCTCCTTATCGATCCTCTGTTGGTGAAAAATGACCTGAAGCCAGGCTCCCAATCGATGACGCGCTAATTTTTTTGCACTGCTGAAAATAAGGAAGGAGCCAAAAGGCAACCCACATTACCGGCAATTGCGTCAGCAGGTCAAGTCTAAAGCGGACAGGGGGCACGTATGGCCGGATGGTGCCGGTCGCCTGAACCGATGGCCAATCAGGGCTTGACTTAAATGATCCAATCATGGTTTTCAATAGCAGGGCGGCGCCTGATGGAATAGGCGGTCAAGCGATTTGCAGGTCTGGGGCGACCGTCAACTTTTTTAGGAGTATGCGATGGCCAGGGTTGAGTTGAGGGAAGTTGTTAAAAGTTATGGTCAGACCGAGGTTGTCCATGGCATTGATCTCGATGTTGCCCATAAAGAATTTGTGGTTCTCGTCGGTCCATCCGGGTGTGGAAAATCCACTACCTTGAGGATGATCGCCGGACTCGAAAAAATAACCTCGGGGCAGATTCGGATCGATGAAAAAGTGGTCAACGACATGGCGCCCAAGGACCGGGACGCGGCCATGGTGTTCCAGAATTACGCCCTCTATCCCCATATGAATGTTTATAAGAACATGTCTTTCGGCCTGAAATTGCGAAAGGTGCCCAAGGATGAAATTGAAGCGCGGGTGTTGAAAGCCGCACAATTGCTCGAACTGGCCGACCTGCTCAAGCGAAAACCGCACGAGTTGTCCGGCGGGCAGCGGCAGCGCGTGGCCATGGGCAGGGCTATTGTGCGCCACCCCGCCGTGTTTCTGTTCGATGAGCCTCTTTCCAACCTGGATGCCAAGCTGCGCACCCAGATGCGCCTGGAGATCAAGCGGCTTCACCGCAAGGTGGCCACCACCATCATTTATGTCACCCACGACCAGATCGAGGCCATGACCCTGGCCGACCGGATTGTGGTGATGCGGGATGGAACCATCGAGCAAGTTGGCAATCCCATTGACATCTTTCAAAGACCGGTGAACACTTTTGTGGCCGGTTTCATCGGCTCCCCACCGATGAACCTGGTTCCGGCGCTGGTGGTTGCCACGGCCGGCGGGTTTGCCCTTCGTTTCAACGAGCGGATGCAGGTTCCCGTACCCGAGCGGCCGGAAAGTAGCCTGATAGACGGCCAGCGAGTGATGATGGGGCTGCGTACCGAAGACCTGAAACCGGATAATGGCAACGGCCATATACCCGAGGCATGGAAGGTGGAAGGTGTGGTGGATGTCGTTGAACCGCTGGGCAGCGAAACCAACATGCACATGGATCTGTGCGGGGTTAAATTTGTCGCCAGAAGCGACGGGCGGCGCAGAATCAATCCGGGGGAAAAGCTTTTGCTGGCCCTGAATCTGAACCATCTGCATATCTTCGATGCCCAATCGACGTTGTCCATTTATTAGGTCCTGAAAAGCAGGGTTCATGGGGCCAGGTTGCAGGCAGGGACGTGTTGAAAGTTATGAGTAACGCGTTGCGCGATTCTGTCTGCCTATAAAACCAGTCCCCTGTGCGGCGTGAGCCACAATGGGCGATGCATGACTTGCAGTTCCCCGGTATTGAATATAACCCTTGTTCGTATCCGGCTATGGGGCTTTTTCAGGGGCTGCCCACGGCCGGATCTTTTGGGCCCCGCTTCCAACTGATGCTTTCGGAAAGGAGATGTGCCATGAGCGTATGCGTCCAGGGGGATGTGCTGGCGGAACTGCTGCGACTATTGGAGCTCGAGGAAATTGAGGAGAACATCTTCCGCGGAGAGAGCCAGGACCTGGGTTTTGGAAGTGTGTTCGGCGGGCAGGTCCTGGGCCAGGCGCTGTCGGCCGCTTCGCACACCGTTTCGGTAGAGCGTCCGGCGCACAGCCTGCACGGCTATTTCCTGCGCCCCGGAGATGCCACCAAACCCATTGTCTATACCGTTGAGTGCATGCGCGACGGCAAGAGTTTTACCACCCGGCGGGTTAAAGCCGTTCAGAAGGGCCGTCCTATTTTCTTTATGTCGGCCTCCTTCCAGCGAGAGGAAACCGGATTCGAGCACCAGGATGAAATGCCCGAAGTTCCCGGCCCGGACGGTATTGCCTCTGAAATGGACATGGCCCTGCGATATGCGGATCAGATTCCCCCCGGCGTCCGGGAGAAAATACTCTGTGAAAAACCCATCGAAATCCGACCGGTGGATCCCGTGAATCCTTTCAAACCGGATAAACGAACCGCCCGCAGACATGTCTGGTTTCGGACGGTCAAGCCCATTCCCAATGACGCCGCCACCCACCGCTACATGCTGGCCTATGCGTCGGATTTCAACCTCGTGACCACCTCGCTTTATCCTCACGGCCACACTTATTGGGAGCCGGAGATGCAGATGGCCAGCCTGGACCATGCCATGTGGTTTCATCGCCCTTTCCGCATCGACCAGTGGCTGCTCTATTCCATCGACAGTCCCAGCGCCAGCCAGGCCAGGGGGTTGAATATCGGCCGTTTCTTTACCCAGGATGGCCGGTTGGCCGCCACTGTGGCCCAAGAGGGGCTCATTCGATACCATGGGAATTTATCCTGATCCCGTTACAGTATTTCTGGATGCAGCCGAAGGCCCTTTCCCATATCAAATATCAAAATCCAAAGCTCAAAACTGGCGGGAGCCTCTGATCTTAAAAAAGTAGAGCGCAGGCATCACTTGATATTTTGGCTTTGATTCGAGGCTTTTGCAGGGAATTGCCGGTCCTTTGACAAACACCTAAACATAATTTGTGACATCGTCCATCGTAAATCTGAACTCGCGTTTGGCCTCAATTTCAGGTGGGATCCGGTTAGACTGCCAGGTCAGTTCCGTTATCTGCACGCTCCTGTTGTGATCCATCATCAGGATGGTGGAGCATCGTGTGCCGTAGTCGGGGCTGGCAATGAAGATTGGGGACAACATTTTTTCCCTGGCATAACCGACACCTGTTTCAGGCAGTTGATGGTCCGGTGCCGGTTCCCGGCTTTGTAAAAGCAATGACAGCCGATCCGATATTTGGCGCTGCGAAGATTCGATGATGGCTGTCAGCCGTTTTTTGCCCCGGGTGACTTTGGGCCAGGGGGTGTTGAGCAGGTGATTGCTCAGGCCATGCACCCCGGGTTCCAGTGTGATGGGCGCACCGCCTCTGTTGGAGTAATAGTAGAGCGCGCTGGTGTCTCCGATCAAAAGGTTGAACCCATTGTAACGATGTCCGGCGCCTTCGATTTTTTCAAGGTACCCTTCGGCGTTTGTTTCGCTGCAAAGATAATCCGAAACGATATGACCGCGGGACGGCGCGTCAATGTTTTGGACTGCCGCTTCGCGGTAATTGGTGACGGCAGCAATTTTCCCCTGTCGTGTAATGCCCATCCATGTGCCCGACATTTTCAGATCCCGGCCGGCGAGAATTTGGGGGTGGTCTTTCCAGAACCCCAGGCGTGCGGAAGGCCGTTCATAGAATTCATCCCGATTGGCGGCAAGAATCAGCCGGTAACTCGGGTGGGTGTCGTATGCAAAGAGAATCAGGCACATGAGAAGGGCTAAGAGCTCCCGTTTTTGACAACCATAACCTATCCATTCCCTATCGGTAAACAAGCCATCCTGATATGAATCCTGAAGTGTTGCCCCGTGGTTCTCCCTAAAGAGCCGTATCATACCCTAGTTGCAAGGGTCAATGAATCCGCGCGGGCCCGCACAAAGCCCGGCCCTCCGGCCCCAGGTTTATGGCGCTTCCGTTTTACGTTTTAGGCAAGGATCCGGTCGAATTAATAATAAAGTTGGCGTCTGCCATAACCTGAAACGGGGACCAATTCGTTCTTTTTTCGAATTCACCAATATCAATACAAGGGGCTTCTGACCGTTTTTCGAACAGGCGGCTTGATTGATTTCCAATCCGTCATTCAAGTTTATGCTGCGCCGCGTCGGTTTAACGCTTTTTGGCTTTACATTTAAGAGAGTTACTGGTACAACCCAGCCACAATTGATGGTGTTTTAAGGTAGATGAAACATCAACCGGTGGTAACTTGCACAATGCTTTCGGAAAGCGCTGGCCGGGTTGCGCCGGAAGCCTTCGTTTTTGAACTTTTTAATGATTTCAGGACATTCACGATGGATATCAGTCGACGATTGGGAATTCTGGTTTTCTGTGGCGTACCGGCCATTGTTGGCGGCGGCATCATGATGGCCATTTTCGGTTCTTTGACCCTCATGTGGATTTATGAAGTGTTGTTGCTGGTCACTGCCGGAGCGCTGGTCAGCCGTTAGCAACCGACACGAGGGGGACTTATATCGCTGGGGGGGCGACTTACGTCCATCCGATACATGCGGTGACCCTTTCGATTGCATATTTACGCCAGTGCTTACGTTTTCTGGTTTGCCCGGAGACAATCCCCACTGATCTCCGTCCCCAGTTCCCAGCACCACTGCTATGAGTAAAGGTCAAGCGTGTTTGTGCACGTGCCTTCCATTTCCTTAAGCATATACCGCCATATATCGGAGGCGCCATGGGTGACGTGATCCCCCGAAATCCCATATTGTGGTTTTTCCTGGCTTGTTTCCTGGTTTCCTTTTTTTTGCTGGGTTGGCTTTTGTTGCCTTTTTTATCGATTTTAATTCTGGGCGCTGTAGTCAGCGCTATTTTCTTTCCCCTGTACCGGATCATCGACCGCAGCCCGAATATAAGGTCGTCGTTGGCCTCCCTGGTGACCTGTATCCTGATTTTCTTTTTGCTTTTCGTTCCCATTGTCTTTTTTGTGGGAAGTCTCACTCAGCAGGCCTTTGGACTTTATCAAATGGCCAAGGGGGCCGTGATCAACGACCAGATCACCACCCTTTTGCGGGACAGCCAAATTTTGGAAAATGCCAATAGCGTTTTAGCTAAATTCAACTATGAACTCACCGGCGATCAACTCAAAAATGCTGTTTCGGAAGTGGCCAAATTCGTCGGCTTCTTCCTTTACGAACAGGCCCGGGCCATTGCATCCAATACACTTGCTTTTGTGGTCAACTTTTTCCTTATGTTGCTGGTCGTATATTTCCTGTTTCTGGACGGAGAGAAACTGATTGGCTATATCGTGAATCTTTCGCCGCTGCCCAGCGATGAGGAATGGCTGCTGATCGATAAATTCAACGAGATGGCCGGGGCCATCCTGGTGGGAAATGGTTTCGGCGGATTGATCCAGGGAGGGCTGGGCGGTTTGGTGTTCTGGTTTTTCGGACTTCCTTCGGCATTTTTATGGGGCGTGATCATGGGACTGCTGGCGTTCTTGCCCATTATCGGCATCGGAGTGGTGTTTATCCCGACGGCGATCTATCTTTTCTTGACGGGCCGCTTGGCCGCCGGGGTTTTTTTTATCGTGTTTTACCTTGTTCTGTCCATGGGTACGGAGTATCTGTTCAAACCCAAATTGGTGGGCCAGCGTGTGCGGATGCATCCCCTGCTGGTTTTTTTGGCTATTGTCGGCGGTCTGAAGCTGTTCGGTATTCTGGGTATTATTTATGGTCCGCTCGTGGTGACCGGATTTCTCACTCTGGCCGAGATTTATCGCACCAAATACCAGCAATTCGTAGAGATCACCGGGAACAGCGACTGATATTTGCGAGACGTTTAAAAAATGTGAAAGGTAACTTGAATGACGGATAACGAATTGACGGCAGTGATCAGTATCGAGAAAGAGATGAAGCGCTCTTATCTCGACTATGCCATGAGTGTGATCATCGGCCGCGCACTGCCCGATGTCAGGGACGGGCTGAAACCCGTTCACAGACGTGTACTGTACGCCATGCGCGAGCTGAAGAACGACTATAACAAGCCCTATAAAAAGTCCGCCCGCATTGTGGGCGATGTGATCGGCAAGTACCATCCGCATGGCGATACGGCTGTATATGACACCATTGTAAGGATGGCCCAGGATTTTTCCATGCGTTATACCCTGGTGGACGGCCAGGGCAACTTCGGCTCCATCGACGGGGACCCCGCCGCGGCCATGCGTTACACCGAAGTGCGAATGACCCGTCTGGCCCAGCAAATGCTGGAAGACCTGGACAAAGAGACCGTCGATCTGGCCCCCAACTATGATGAATCCATGACGGAGCCTACCGTATTGCCGGCCAAAGTTCCGGCTTTGATCATCAATGGCTCGTCGGGCATTGCCGTGGGTATGGCCACCAATATTCCGCCGCACAACTTATCGGAGGTGGTCGATGCCACCTGCGCCCTGATCGATCATCCTGAAATCACCTGGGAAGGGTTGATGGAGCACATGCCCGGTCCTGATTTTCCCACTGCCGGTATCATTTACGGCACCCAGGGCATCAAAGAGGCGTATCAAACCGGCAGGGGCATTATCCGCATGCGCGGCAAGGCGGTGGTGGAAAAAGACCGCAACGATAATGAGACAATCGCCGTTACCGAGATTCCCTATCAGATCAACAAAACCCGGCTGATCGAAAAAATTGCGGAGCTGATCAAAAACAAGCAACTGGAGGGGATCCGGTACGTGCGTGACGAGTCCGATCGTCGCGGCATGCGCATCGCCTTGGGCCTCAAACGGGATGCTGTCTCCGGTGTGGTGATCAATCAATTGTACAAGCACACCCAGATGGAAAGCAGTTTCGGGATCATTTTTCTTGCCGTGGTTCGCCAGAGACCACAGGTGTTGAGTCTCAAGCAGATTCTTGAAAATTTTATCGAGCACCGCAAAGAGGTGATTATCCGGCGCACCCGCTACGATCTGAGAAAAGCTGAAGAAAGAGCCCATATTCTCGAGGGGCTTAAGATTGCACTGGATAATCTGGATGCTGTGGTTAAATTGATCCGGGAATCCTCGTCTCCCGCAGAGGCCAAGGAAAAACTGATCGGCGCTTTCGACCTGACGGCGATCCAGGCGCAGGCTATCCTTGACATGCGCCTGCAGCGCCTGACCGGGCTGGAACGGGATAAGATCATCACGGAATATGAAGCCGTCCTCAAAGACATTGCGCGGTTTCGGGAAATACTGGCCAGTGAACAACTGGTGCGCAACATTATCAAGGAGGAGTTGATCGAGCTCAAGGAGCAGTTCGGTGATGCCCGCCGCACGCAGATAGTGCGCAAAACCAGGGAGCTGACCCTTGAAGATATGATTGCCGAAGAAGATATGGTGGTGACCATCTCCAATTCCGGCTACATCAAGCGCAATCCCATAACGCTATACCAGAGCCAGCGCCGGGGAGGAAAAGGCAAAACCGGCATGGGGACCAAAGAAGAGGATTTTGTGTCCCATCTTTTCGTTGCTTCAACGCACCACTATTTCCTCTTCTTTACCAATCGCGGCAAGGTATACTGGTGCAAGGTGTATGATATTCCCCAGGCTGGCCGAACCAGCCGGGGGAAAGCAATTGTCAATTTGCTTGATTTTGAGGAAGGCGAGCGGATGACCACTGTTTTGGCCGTTCCGGCCTTTGAGCCGGGCGGCTACGTGCTGATGGCCACCCAGAACGGTACAGTCAAAAAGACCGATATCATGGCTTTTTCGCGACCGCGGGCCGGCGGAATAATCGCCCTGGACCTGGTGCCCGGCGATGAGTTGATCGCTGCACGAATCACCGATGGCTCCCAGAACGTGTTCATGGGATCGGCCACCGGAAAGTCGATTCGTTTCCATGAATCGGATATCCGCCCGAGCAGCCGGATTGCACGAGGGGTACGCGGCATGCGGCTGGCACCGGGTGAGCGGATTGTCGGAATGCAGGCATTGCAGTTCGGACAAACCTTGTTTGCCGTTACGGAAAACGGCTTCGGCAAAAGGACTTCCATCGACGAGTATCCGGTACATAAGCGCGGCGGCAAAGGGGTGATTACGATAAAGACATCCGAGCGAAACGGCATGGTGGTCGGAGTATTGGAAATTCAGGAGGGCCAGGACATCATGCTGATTACGGACAGGGGCAAAATTATCCGCATGCCGGTGAGCAACATCTCCGTAATCAGCCGGAATACCCAGGGTGTCAAGTTGATCGATATGGAGCCGGGAGAGCGTGTGGTAAGCGCCGTCTGTCTGGCGGAAGATGACGATAGTTAGGGGGGGGCGCATGGACAGCGATCCAGGTGTGATGGGCCTGAGCATTGGCGTGGTGGGCGCCGGCAGTTGGGGGACAGCGCTGGCCAACTTGCTGGCCACGAAGGGCTACACTGTCGACTGGTGGGTTTATGAACGCGATATCTGCGAACAGCTTCATACTACCCGCGAAAACAGCGTGTTTCTTCCGGGTGTGACCCTTTCGCAGAATCTTAGGCCCACCAATGATCTGAAAGCGGTTGTGCAGGGCAAAGACCTGGTGCTTGTCGTGGTACCCTCCCACGTGATGCGAACCGTCACCGGGGAAATGTCTGCGGATTTCGGTGCCCGGACAATTCTTGTGTCGGCCAGCAAGGGGATAGAAAATGACACCCAGCTGACCATCAGCGGTGTGGTTAAAGAGACATTGGAGGGCGTTGGAGAAGACCGGTTTGCCGTTTTATCCGGGCCAAGCTTTGCAAAGGAGGTGGCCCGGGGGCTGCCTTCGGTGGTTACGGTGGCATCCAGAAAGGTGGAATGCGCCCAACTGGTGCAGCATGTATTTGCGACCCCGGCTTTTCGTGTATACACCAATACGGACGTCATTGGTGTGGAACTCGGTGGCTCGGTTAAAAATGTCATCGCTATTGCCGCAGGTATGGTCGACGGTCTTGGCCTGGGGTTGAACACACGCGCCGCCCTGATCACCCGAGGTATGACCGAAATCCGTCGCCTTGGACTGGCGATGGGGGCCCAGGCCCGGACATTTACCGGTTTGGCAGGTTTTGGTGATTTGGTTTTGACCTGTACCGGCGATTTAAGCCGAAACCACACCGTTGGATACAAGATCGGGCAGGGGTTGACATTAAAAGCGGTCCTGGCGGATATGCGCATGGTGGCCGAGGGGGTCAAGACGGCCCGTTCGGTGTACAACTTGTCCCGCCGCCTGGGAGTGGACATGCCGATCTCACACGCCATTTATAAAATTCTTCATGAAGACTTGTCACCCGCGGATGCGGTCCGCCAACTGATGACCCGCGACCTGAAAAGTGAGTTGGATGATGAATGACGGCCAAAGCGAGAAGCCATCCTGTTATGGCGATCTGGAAACTGTTTTTCCTTTACGATCCGACGGTCTGCGCGTAACGCCGATCTCCTGTCTGCAGTGTGTTCACAAAACTGAATGTTTACGTTCGGCCATCAGCGGGAATAGGGGATTCAGGGTGCGGGAAGAGATGATCGATCGGGCATACAGGGGCGGTTTAATGGGTTTTTTTCAGCGCTGGTCACAGAAGAAAAACATCCATAGATTGAAGAAAGGATAGTTGCGGGTTGTAAGTTGTGCGTGTCCAATTCCAATGGGGTTTGCACTCCTGCAATTCAAAGAAAGCCTTAAGTTAATGGCATTGACTCGCGAATCGAAACTGATCCTGAGGCTTAGACCCCGCCGTTGACCAGATCAATGGAACCCGGTTTTGCGGATGAACAAAATATAACGGTTTTCCTGTGTAATTTCTGTAGACGCCGGGGCCGAAAGCGTTTTTTACAGGAGCATCAAATTTAACATAGAAAAGCGGGGGTATGGCGGCATGCAAAAAATGACGGTGGAAGATATTCATGTCCGGGGTCAGCGCGTACTGATGCGGGTGGATTTCAATGTTCCTCTGAAAGACGGGCGGGTGGCCAACGACAATCGCATCCGGGCAGCTCTCGAGACCATTGACTACCTAGTGAAGAATGGGGCCAGAGTAATACTGATGTCTCATTTGGGCCGTCCCAAGGGCAAGCGCGACCTGCTATTGAGCCTTGAACCGTGCGTTGCTGTATTGTCCGCCCATTTGGGCAAGCCGGTGGCATTTGTCAATGACTGCATCGGCGATGCGGTGCACCATGCGGTCGCCCAGCTTCATGACGGCGATGTCCTGCTACTCGAAAACCTTCGTTTTTACACCCAGGAAACCGATAACGATCCTGATTTCGCCAAAGCGCTGGCGTCCCTCGGACAAATCTATGTGAACGATGCTTTTGGCACTGCGCACCGGGCCCATGCCAGCACCCAGGGTGTGACCCTTTACATCCAGCCCGCAGTGGCCGGTTTCCTGGTAATGAAAGAGATGAACTACCTGGGTGGCGCGCTGCAATCACCGGACAGCCCGTTTGTCGCCATTCTGGGAGGGGCCAAAATTTCAGGAAAGATCGATGTGATCCGGAACCTGCTGCCCAAGGTGGACCGGCTGCTCATCGGCGGCGGAATGGCCTATACATTTTTGTATGCCCAGGGGCATGCCGTTGGACGCAGCCTGCTGGAGATGGAAAAAGTTGAGCTTGCCAGGGAATTGATCGCCACGAGCCCGGATAAAATAATCTTGCCGGTGGATTGCATGGCCAGCACGGATTTTGATATTGCCCGGGGCGTTGCCGGTGATCTCAGGGCCGTGAAGGCGGCATCTATTTCTGCTGAGGCTGCGGGACTGGATATCGGCCCTGAAACCATTGAGATCTTTTGCAGTGCGCTCGAAGATGCGCGGACCATCGTTTGGAATGGCCCCATGGGAGTTTTTGAAATTGAAGCCACGGCCAAGGGAACATTCGAAGTCGCACGTCTTTTGGCACGTTTGACCGATCAGGGCGCTGTAACCATCATCGGCGGAGGCGACTCGGCAGCTGCGGCGGAAAAGGCCGGGGTTGCCGATCGAATTTCCCACATTTCAACCGGCGGCGGTGCATCCCTTGAGTTTTTGGAAGGTAAAATCCTGCCGGGAATCGCCGCATTAAGTGATAAGTAATGCCTGGGCTGCGCAGTTACTGGTCTCGCCTCTGGCCATGGGTTTTCTGTTGTTTTGGCCTGATAATTTTCCTTGCTTACTGGTTTCGAGCTCCCCTGATGGAAGGTGTTCAAATGGCCCTGGACTTGCTCACCGACCGGGGGCGGGTCGAGGCATTCGTCGCTTCTTTCGGCACAGCAGCACCCCTGGCTTTTATGGCGGTACAGGTGTTTCAGGTTATCCTGGCCCCCATACCCGGAGAGGCAACCGGTTTTGTGGGCGGCTATCTATTCGGCGCCTATGCGGGATGCTTTTATTCCACCGTTGCTCTCGGTCTCGGTTCGTGGATCAATTTTCTAATTGGCCGTTATCTTGGAAAACGCTGGGTGCGCAGGATGATGGGCATTGAGAAATTCGGGAAATTTGATCACCTGATTCGCCATCAGGGACTGCTGATCGTGTTATTGTTTTTCCTCTTTCCAGGTTTTCCCAAGGATTATCTATGCCTGTTTCTGGGAGTGAGCACCATCCCCATGAGAGTATTTCTGCCCATGGCAGTGCTGGGCCGGATTCCGGGGACCATGATGCTCAGCCTGCAGGGTGCTTTGGTCTTTGAAAAGAATTATATTATCTTTTGTCTGGTTCTGGCGGCTAATATAATTGCCGTCTATTTTGCGTATCGCTATCGTGAAGCACTCTATAAATGGGTTGAAAAAATCAACGGACAATCAGCCCAGGCGATTGACGACGAGTCATAATAATGGTAAGGCATAGATATTAAATAAGATAATTGTTCCAAAAATCGACTGCTGGAAGGGGAGACAAGCTTGGCCTTTTGGAGTGTCCGCGAAGAATTAAGTCAGGTTAACAGGCTGCGCCGCAGCTATTACGAGATGCTCAGAGATGAACTGGATCAGTTTATTTTAGAGCATTGCCTGGTTAATTCCTACATGCGGTTCTTGAGCAGTGGCACACCATATCCTTTCGTAGAAAAGCGGGAGCTTAAACCACGCGCCCGAATACCCGGCGTTGAACATGAGTTGCAAAACACATTCCTGGTGATTTTCGTCGAAGATACGATTCCGGCCAATTACAAAAAATACATACGTTTTTTTAATGTCAACAGAACCACCAAGACCAACTTGCTGCAATCCAAAGCGCTGCCTTTGCCAGAAAATTTTGACCGCAACCAGAAATATGTGGAGTCGGCCCATTTCTTTAATTTTCTGAAAGTGCTGCTGCCGGTTGACTATGCGCTGCTGATTCAGAGGGATCCGGCCACCCGGTCGAAAGACAGATACAGCCTGTCTCATTTTCATGTCCGGGTGGATTGGCCCATTACCGAGGCTGCAGAGAATATGGCGCAGAACCTGCGTTATGTTTCAAAGGATCTTTATGAAAAGGGCGATGTTTACGCAGAGGTCGTCCAGAAAAAATTTTTCGAGTATTATGGCCTTCCGGTGATGGTTGGCGGGCGGCGGACGGCAGCTATCGTCGCAGCCCAATATCTCAAGCGTATTCCTTGTATTACAACGGTATATGTCGGCAGCAGTGAATCTCGCGCGATGATCCGGATTTCTGAAAGAGGAGTGTCAAAGGCTATCTTAATGCGGTTGAGCGAAGATGAAATGCAGCAGATTGCGGATGCCAATAATCTTGTGCTGAGAACATTTAAAAAAAATTATATCGTTGCCCAATCCCGAAGGAAAGGGATTTGTATCTTTCAGGTCACCTACGCTTACACAAACCACGCAAGACCCCCTGATGACGGGAAACTGCGTGAAATCAACCCGGACGTAAACTGGTTGACTATCGGACAGGAGCACATTTTACCCAAACCCGGGGTCACCAAGTACCCACCGTTGCCGGTCAGTATGGTTTATTCATAGCCTGCCAATCTTATCCAAGATGCCGTTTGGACAATGATTCGGGTTTATGTTGACGCTATAGGATGGATAACCCCACCATGAAATGGCCCTGGAATCGTCCGTCATCGTTCTTGGTAATGTGTTTGATTTGTGTTTTCAGGTTTTCATGAATTCCCTGGGTGTCGGCCAGATAGTATGTCATCTCCAATGTGTCGCCGACATTCAGATGGTTGAGAACGTCAGATCCTTCCTTGACCAGTATGCAAATCCCTTTGGATGAGATATTCCAAAGTTTGAACTGGTAAAAGGATGCCAGGCCTTTTGTGGTGAATTGAACGCTGTAATAACGCTCCGCCGTCGCTCGAGTTTCCGCTCTTCTTTCAGGTGTATCGCCGTGCGGTTGTTTTTCGGTCATGGTGCCCCCTGCTGGCTGTTGCATGTGGGGTGATGAAATCAGAATAGCCTGATTGTTACGAAATAACATATAATCAGATAGATATCAAATAAACTATGGGAAATGACTTGTCAATGAAACCCTAAACAGCTATTTATGAAACCGAAGACTTGCCCTATGACCTAAACAAGGAGGCATGATTGATGGATTTTGTGAAAAAAGAGTGGAAAGCGATTGCACTGATCATCTGCTTAATTGGCGGCATTGTCTATCTTAAATTTATCAATGATCAATTGGATGCCCTAAAAATCCAAAACGCCAAAATTATTTCCACCTTTGATTCTGTTGAAAGTGTCGCCATCAGCACCAATTCCGGCATGAACGAGATGTCCAAACAGGTGGATTCAATTCATTCAAATGTTTCTTATATCGTCAAAAAGGTGAGGCGGCGATAGGGGGCCAAAACTGTTTTGAAAATAGAACTATCCGCCAATCAGCGAAAATTTTTAAGAGCAATGGCGCACGTGCTCAAGCCTATTGTGCTCATCGGCCAGATGGGGCTGACGCCTGCCGTTGAACGGGCATTGGATGAAGCGTTGTCCGCACATGAATTGGTAAAGGTGAAATTTAACGACGACAAGGACAAATCATTCAAACGCAGGTCAATGCAATCTCTGGAGCAATCCACCGGTGCCTTCGCGGTAGGAATGATTGGCCATACCGCTATTTTCTACCGGCCCCACCCCGAAGCAGAAAAACGCAATATTGTTCTTCCACAATCTTGACTGCAGCATGAAGAAGCCTGTTTTGGTAACGTCCGGGCAACGACCAGCGCCATACCCCGGTCATCGTTCTTTAAGCGTTTCAATGACGCGCTCACAGCCACCGCTGAGTATATCAGCAGGATAGGTGCCCAACTTTCAGGTTTCATCCAGGGTGCGGCCAGAGGTGTCTTCAGGGCATGGTGCTTCGTCACGTCAGCACCGAGTTTTAGTGCCACTTGGGTGCAGCGCAGGAAAGCGTTGCGCACTGTTTGAGCGCAGCGAGTTTGCGCAACGCCCGGAGCGCACCTTTGTGGCACTTAAACGACAGTGCGTGTGACGAAGCACCATGCCCTGAAGACACCGGGTATTGAAAGCCGAAAGTTGTATTTAAAGATATTGCGACCGGCAATTAACGGGACACGCCATTTGACCACGGCACCCTTGCGGGCCAGTTCCTCAATACCGGGCTGGAGGGGTTACCCTGACGTCGGTTTTCGAAGAAGCACACGCACCGCATTCGCCCCCGTATCATCAACGGATTCGCCGGTTCGTGGATCGATGCTCAGGCGAATGACATCATCCGGTATGTCGAAGTATTTTTGGGCTCGACGGGCTGTCGCTTCCTTCATATACCGCATCCAGATCGGCAAGGCCGCCCGAGCGCCGGTTTCGCCCCTGCCCAGTGAAGACCCGTCATCGTTTCCGACCCAGACACCGGCACAGACGGATGGCGAATAGCCGATAAAAAGGGCATCTTTATAATCGTTGGTGGTGCCCGTTTTCCCTGCAAGCGGTCCGGGGAGGGAGCGGGCTTTTCGGCCGGTCCCGGATTTAATTACAGCCTCGAGCATATCCGTTACAATGGCCGCTCCACTTCGGCTCATGGCGATATGCTGCTCTGTTTTGGCGTGCCAGATCGCAGCGCCGGCGGCATCTCTTATTTCCGATATGGCATAGGGCGAAATGTGCTTGCCGCCATTTGCAAACACCGCATAGGCGGCCGTCAGATCGATCAGCCTGACTTCTGATGTTCCCAGGGCCAGGGAGAGCTCCGGCTTCAGATTGGATCCAAGACCCAGGTCCTGGCCGAATTGTACCATTGCCGAGGGGCCGATTTTCTCCAGCAGCCGGACCGCTGGAATATTTCGAGAATGCATTAGGGCCCAGCGCAAGCTGATTTCACCGGAATAGTCGTTGGAAAAATTCCTGGGTTGCCAGTCTTGATGCGAAGGGGAAGAATGAAAAATGACCGGCGCATCAAGCAATGTTTGGGATTGTTCGAAACCGCGTTCGATGGCCAGAGCAAAAACCAGGGGTTTGAAGGCCGATCCCGGCTGCCGTTGTGCCATTGTCGCCCGATTAAAACTTGTTGGACCTGCGCTGCGGCCGCCAACCATGGATAGAATACCGCCTGTTTCAATGTCCAGAGCGACCAGGGCTGCCTGGGGGCTTTGTTTGGAGCGCTTGCTGGCCGGCATTCGCTCCTCAATTTGGGACAACCCCTGTTCTATGGCTGCTTCGGCGGCTTGCTGCAAATCATAGGACAGCGTCGTAAAAACGGTGAGCCCCCCTTTGTAGATCTGGTCGGCACCGAGCGCTTCTTCTAATTTTTCCTTGATATAAGCCACATAAAAGGGTGCCCTGGTGTCGCTTGGCGGGGACGCCGCCAGGTCGATCTTTTCCGCAACGGCATGATCGAAGCTTGGCGTGTCAATAGCGCCGGTGGCGTGCATCCGGCGCAATACAATATTACGGCGTTTCAGTGCAAGCTCGGGATTGTTCAATGGGGAATAGCGGGACGGTGCCTGGGCAAGTCCGGCGATCAATGCGCACTGGGACAGCGTAAGATCCTGTAAATTCTTGCCGAAATAGATCTTTGCGGCAGAGGCGACACCGTATGCGCCGCTGCCCAGGTAGATTTGATTCAGGTAAAGCCAGAGGATTTCATCCTTGGTATAACGGCGCTCAATCTGAATGGCCAAAACAGCTTCGCGCAATTTGCGGGTGATGGTTTTGCGGGGCGTCAAGAACAGGGTTTTGGCCAATTGCTGGGTCAGGGTGCTGGCTCCCTGGGCAAAACGTCTCTTGCGGATATTTTGCGCCATGGCCCGCAGGATGCCCTTTATCGCCAGGCCGCTGTGCTCATAAAAATGCCGATCCTCTATGGTCAACAGGGCGGTTTTTAAATGTGCCGGGATCTGGTCCAGGGAAACCAGGTCGCGTTTTTCCAAAAAAAGCTCCGACAGCAATTCGTGTTCGGATGAATAGATCCGGGTGATGGCTGAAGGTGTAAAGCTTTCCAGTGTCTGGATTTGCGGCAGATCACGTGTCAAGGACAGGAACAGACCCGCCGTTATACCGCATAAAATGCCGGTGACGGCTGTTATCCAGATCATTGCTTTAAGTCGTTTGGTTTTCATTGGCGTATGGGGTATCCGTCCAGTTGCTGAATATCCGGATTTTGCATATGACCTCGCTGCGAATATTGACTATCTTTTGACATAGCGTTAGATATTACCCGATTTAGGACAATATTGCCAGTCACCGGAAATGACCGTTGCAGCATGCAAAGCGGTGGAAGTGATTGGCCCACGCGAAAAGGAGCGTTTTTATGGGACACCATCATCACCACGAAGAAGAACACCAGGAACTGTCATTTGACGAAAAAGCGCACAAACTCATCGAGCACTGGTTGAAGCATAACGATGATCACGCTGCAGAATACCGCCGCTGGGCGTCGACTTTTCGCCAGCATGATATGGGCGCTGCCGCGGACGATCTTGAAGCCGCCGCCGGGCTGAATGCCCAAATCAATGCGGCCCTGAACCATGCTAAAGAGCAGATTCATCAAAAGGGTTGATTGTGTGATCCGGGCTTGCGGGTAACATGCGGTCGCTTGACTTGCGAAGAATATCCAACCGCCGGCAATCGTTTGCCAGATGAATGGTCACCCGGCTGCCTGGATTGGCGACCGTGATTTTTTCTCCCTGTTCATTTTCGATTCGTGCAATTTGGTCCCGGAACGCCGGGGCGCCGGGAGATAGAATTTCCAGACGGTCCCCTGTCCGGATTTGATTGCGAACTTCGATGTGGGCCTTCTTATTTCCGGCAGGCGCCAGTACCTTGCCGGCCAAAGCATAGGCTGGCGGTTTTGGCGCGTGGGTGCTGGTGCCGGCATTTTCGATATTTCCAAGGTAAAAGCCGGTGCAGTACCCCCTGCTGGTAATCTTTTGGAGCTCCTCCCGCCAATGAGGCTGCACGGCATATTGTTGCGGGTTCTCGTAATAGCTGTTCAGTGCGCAGCGATACACATTGACTGCAGTTGCGGTATAGTGGATGCCTTTCATGCGGCCTTCGATTTTCAAAGCGTTGACTCCGGACCGGATCATGGCCGGCAGATGGTCCAGCATGCATAGATCTTTTGAATTAAACAAGTAGGAGCCGTGGTCATCTTCGCTAATCGGGAAAAACTGCCCGGGCCGTGTCTCTTCCACAACAGCGTATTTAAACCGGCATGGCTGGCAGCATTTTCCCTGGTTGCCGGGGCGGTTGGCCATATAATTGCTCAACAGGCACCGTCCGGAGTAGGAGATACACATGGCGCCGTGCACAAACGCTTCAACGGCGACACCTTTGACGGCGGCCAAGAAAGCAATTTCTTCCAGTGACAGTTCCCTGGCTGCGTTGACCCTGGAAATGCCCTGGTTCCGCCAGAATTTGACTGCTTCAGTGTTGGTTGTATTGGCCTGAGTGCTTAAATGGATGGGGATTGCGGGCGCGATCTGCCGGACCAGGGACAATATGGCCGGATCAGCCACAATTATGCCGTCGGGGCCAATGGATCTGATTTGAGAAATATAGTCTTTTATGGGAGCAATGTCATCCGCGCGGGCGAAAATGTTAATGGCGACATAAACCTTGGCGCGGTAATCTTTGGAAAGTGCAACGGCATCTCTGATCTCATCCAGTGAAAAGTTGCCCGAAAAGCTACGCAGGCTGAATTCCTTGCCGGCCAGATAAACGGCGTCGGCACCATAGTGGAGCGCCATTTCCAGCTTTTCAAAGTTTCCGGCGGGTGCCAGCAGCTCTACTTTTTCAGGTTTGGATGGTTTCATGTGATTGCCGGACGGCTTCGTATCCGCCACCATGCAGTTGAACCGATTAGCGAATCAATTTTATATCGTGTCCCTATCAAACTCTCGGCACCTTTAATTTTGATTCCAGCTTATTTTTTCAATTCGTCCCTGATTGCTATACCAATTTGTTCTACCGTAAATGGTTTTTTTACATATTGGCCAGCGCCAAGCCGCTGGGTTTCTATAACCGCATCCGTTTCAGCGAACCCACTGACTATGACAGCCTTTTGCATGGGATGAATTTTCAATATCCTTTCGTATGTTTCACGACCATCTATGCCCGGATCCATTATCATATCAAGCAATAATAAATCTGCCGTATGTTCCATCAGGTATTCTACAGCCTCCTCGCCGCTGCAAACGGAATCGGCTTTATAACCTAACGCATCCAGCATATTGCAGACCACATCTCTTTGTATTTTTGCATCATCAACAACCAGAATCGTCTCGCCTTTGCCTCTGATATCCTGGATAGGAATGGGCAAAGCTTTATCCGGTATTTTATCTCTGGTTATCGGAAAGTACAGCTCAAATGTAGTGCCGGTCATGTCACTTAATAAATTTATGTAGCCTTGATGGTCCTGAACCACATTCCATACCACGGATAAACCTAAACCGGTTCCGCTTCGGCCCATGACTTTTTTTGTATAAAACGGCTCGAATACCCTTTCAATCTCATCCGATGATATTCCTGAACCATCGTCCGCTACAGTCAGTACAACGTATTCATCAATGGCAACATCATCATACCCCTTTATAGGTTTATCTACATAGCGGTTCACGGTCGATATCGTAATATGGCCTCCTGCCCCAGCGGCTTCCGAGGCGTTTGATACCAGGTTCATTATCGCCTTTCTAATATGAATGCGGCAACCGAGAATGTTAAGCAGACTGGAATCAAGGTTGGTATTAATTGTAACGAGAGGATGAAATTGTTTGAGCTTTTTAAATTCAGGCGAACTTAAATAGTCAATTATTATGTCATTTAAGTTCAAAGGTTCCTTTGTGGTGGCCACTCCCCTTGCAATGGTCAACAGATCGTTGACAATGGCAGCCGCCCTTTGTCCGGACGCTTGTATTATTTCTATGGGTTTTCTGAGCTTACTGTCATCGGGCATGTCCATTAAAAGCCAATCCGGGTAGCTTACAATCCCTAACAGCACGTTATTCAGATCGTGAGCGACGCCACCGGCTAGAAGTCCTATGGATTCCATTTTCTGAGATCGATGAAGTCGGGCCTCAAGCCGTTTACGCTCGGATATATCCCTTAAGGCGGCAATATGGACATCTCTTCCTTGATATTTAAACACGGTGGCTGTAATTTCTGTGGGAAAAACGGTTCCATCTTTTTTTTTATGGTACCTTACGGGAACATATAATCTGCGAGAGTGAGTTGCTTGTTTTGTCATATCAGGTTCGGCTGAAAAATCTGTGTTTTTCATCCTTAGAATTTCTTCCCTGCTGTATCCATAAAGCTCAATGAAGGCTTTATTAACCTCAAGCATTTGACCGGTTTCTATTTCAATTAATGCAAGCGCATCTGATTCCATATTAAATAAAGTCCGGTATTTTTCCTCACTTTCTTGCAGCGCCATTTCGGCTTGCTTGAATTTGGCTTCTGATATTTCTAACGCCTTAACCCTTTTTTCCAATTCTTCATAGGTCGGTTTGTCGGTCATCTCCAAATCCTTTGCACTCAAAAAGAGGGGCCACACATACCGGCACTTGCTAAATGCCAAACATGAACTATTATATATGCTTAGCACTCATTTTGTCTATGCGTTCTTGCTATTTACCCCAAGACGCTTGGCAAAGGTCCTGCGCCTCTCATACCGGGCGAGATTTCTAAGGAACAAATTTATGGAATTAGAATTAAGTAATAGTGCAAAGCGCGTACAGGAATTCCTTATCGATAGTGGTTTCTCATTTCAGGTCAGGGAACTGCCAAGTTCAACGAGAACCGCACAAGAAGCGGCTGACAGTATCGGATGTACATTGCCCCAGATTGCCAAGTCGCTTGTTTTTAAAGAGAAAAAAACGGATTGTCCTGTGCTTGTTATAGCATCCGGTTCAAATCGCGTTGATGTAAAAAAGATCAAAAAATCGACAGGCTTAAACCTTGAAAAAGCAGATGGGGCATTTGTGAAAGAAAGAGTCGGCTATGCAATAGGCGGTGTTCCGCCTGCCGGTCATAGCGAACCGCTGCAAACCCTATTGGATAGAGATTTGAAAAAGTATGATACAATTTGGTCGGCTGCAGGTACTCCTTTTGCTGTTTTTCAGTTAAGACCTGCAGATTTGGAACCTCTTACCAGAGGTAAATGGATTGATTTATCAGAAGAAATTTAACATCATTATTCTTCAGCGGACGCGTATTTATCGCCGCTGAGAAATGCGCTCTGGTGGTGGACTGATCGACGTTATACGACTTTTGGATCTATCAAAAAAACTGATTGCAAGCCTCTCTGTCAGCGCAGGTCCCGGAAATAGCCAGGCTTCTCTATCAACTGGCTGGTTGTATAGATTATACTGTTTTCCCCACCTATTCCATTACCGATGATCCGATTCCTTTTTTGCCGCCTATTGTCTGGGTTTATTTTTAAGATAGCTACTATTGAATCCTTCTATCTGTTTTGAAACTGACAGGCAAATATCAGCTATATCTTTTGCACTTGCCTTTAACTCTTCAAGCCTTGATTCCATGAGAATACCATATATAATTAAATGTTTTTGTATACCGCCGACAGATTTACTCATCAGCGTATTTATTTTGTCTTGGTATTTTTTCAGGTGAGGCTTATCATGTAATAGTTCATCGAGTTCTATCCGGGATGTTTCAACAGGGTCAATCGAATTCATTTTTTTCCTTTCCGATCATTCTTTTGATGCCACGGGCCAAACTCCTATATCAGCGCTAATTTTGGATCTGCCAACCAGCTCCTTTAATCGTTCATAAAAGTTGAAGTGTGGTTACGATCCAGGATAGCCGGGATTTTGTATAAGCACTTATCAGGCATCCGTTTCGAAAAAGCTTTGGGCGTCTTTCATAAGCCCCTTATAGATCAACATCAGTGCGTTAATTTTGACTTCATTCAGGAGAAAATCATCGAAAACAGTTACATGTATATGATATGCCAATCGATCAATGCCGGAGCAGGTCCCTACCATCATGGCAATCATGTCGGCCAGGTATATGCCACCGATGGCAGGATCACCGCGCACTTCAGGGTTTGTCAGGTGGTGGTTTTCAATCATATAGACCATGTTCGGGCTGAAATTCCACTTTTTGGCGATTATTGCCCCCAATGTGGCGTGATCCATGCCGATGCATTCTTTTTCAGCTTCGATGAAATCATAATTTTTTGTCTCTAACACATTTTGGATCTTTTCTATAAAATTATCTACATACTCATGAAGAATGACTTTGCCGATGTCTTTGAGCAAAGCAGCAGTATAAATTGTCGGTAAATTCTGAAGGTTTTTTTGCTCAGCCAACGTTTCGGCCAGCATGGCAGAAGCCATACTGAATTTCCACAGGTTATTTTGGGCCAACTGATATCCCTTTTGAGCCTCAGCCATATGGGGTGACAAATTTTGTGCCAGCACCAACTCGGCAACCCGGTTAAGACCGAGCATTAAAACCGCCTGCTGAACGGAATCAACCTTCATAGGCAATCCCATCAAGGCAGAATTGCATATCCTTAATAGATTGGCGGTGATGGCCGGATCGTTTTCGATGAGATCAACCAAATCATTAAGCTCACATTCCGTATCATTGGTTAAAGCCAAGACTTTGTGAATAACGCTTGAAAGAGGTTTTAATTGTTTTACTTTTTTCAAGATGTCTTGAATATCAACCATGTCAGGCCTCGGTATCTACGTAAAACTGTATAATACTAGAGATCAAAATCACTATGACAAAAATTCGGCGGTTGACGATAGACACTTCTGCATATTTCAAGTGCAAAAAGGCTAATTGGCACTTAGCTTGAACTGCTCCACCATCTCTTTTAATCGTTCGGAAAGTGTAGATAGCTCCTCGGCACTCATTTGAACCTGTGAGCTGGCGCTGGTGAGCTCTTGGGCCGAGGAATTTACTTGGCTGATTTCCTTTGAAATATCCGCCGAAACAGTCGAGGCTTGGCCCACATTCTGAGTCACTTCCTGGATCCCCTGAGAGGCTTGACTGACATTGCCTGCGATTTCTTTGGTGGCAATCGATTGCTCTTCAATAGACGAAGCAATGTTGCCGACAACCTCATTGACCTCGTTGATGGTCGCGGTCACTTGTTGGATCTCTGCAACTGTGCTGCGTGTTGAATCCTGGATCCCGTCGATCTGCTGGCGGATCTGCAGTGTAGCCTCGGATGTTTGTCTGGCTAACTCTTTGATTTCATTGGCTACCACGGCAAACCCCTTGCCTGCCTCGCCTGCCCGGGCAGCCTCGATGGTGGCATTAAGAGCCAGCAGGTTGGTTTGCTCGGATATATCGGTAATGGTCTCTGTAACTTTGCCTACAGCGGTGGCCGCGTGTCCGAGCTTCTCCATCTTTTCAGAGGCGCTGGTTGTTTGGGTAACAGCCTCTGAAGAGATTATGCGACCCTGTTCTGTACTTTTGGCAATTTCCTGGATAGTGGAACTCATTTCCTCGGCGGCCGATGCCATAATATCCACGTTTTGTGAAGCCTGTTCAGATGCGGCAGCCACTGAATTCATATTCGCGCTCATCTGTTCAGCGGCCGCGGCCACATTGGCAGAATTTTTCGCTGACTGTTCTGAATTGGCCGCCATCTGGTGAGAAATGGCCGACAGCTCAGTGGATGACGATGCTAATGTTTCCACACCTTTTGATACATCCAGAAACATATCCCGCAAATTATCCACCATTTTTTTCATTGCAGACAACAGCATCCCCATCTCATCCTTTCCGGATACTTTTATATCTTGGGACAAATCGCCGCTGGCTACGGTTTCAGTAACATTGAGTGCGTATGTCATAGACTTTTTTAGGTTTATAACGACCACGGCACTGAGCCCTATTCCAATTAGCAGAGCTATCGCGCAAAAGAGATATATCGTGAAGCGGGCATGTTTGATCTGGGCTTCCATTTTAGTTTTTTGGTCACCCCTAGCGGCGTCGGCCACTTCCCGCACAGCACGGGCTGCCTCAACCATTGCCTGGTCGCTATCCTTTTGTTTTTGGATTCTGTCTATAAACTGGTTGAATTCAGTATAGTAGCCCGACAAAGCGTTCAAAGCCCTGTTTGTCTGTGCAATATTGTTGTCGTTCTGGAATCTTGCCTTAAGGTCTATCCCCAGCGCGTTAATCTTTTCCATGCCTTGTTTTACTGCATCCAAGTATTTTTTTTCACCGGAGATGATAACCTCTTTTTCATTCTTGCGCACCTCGAGAAACCATTTGATCATACGATTGGCATCATCGGCCTTTGTGAGCTTGTCATCGAACCGAGTTGTCCCCACTTCTTTCTGATCTTCTATAATTTTATGCAATTGTGCTTTCTGGTCGGCACGGATATCTTCAAGCTCTTTAATAGCTTCACGGGCATTGGAACGCATACCCTCCATCAGAGCTGCCTTTTGTTCTTCAAGGGACACATATTGCTTAAATGCTACAGTATAAGCATCGGTCCGAGCCAAAATCTCGTCTACCTGATCTATATTAACCTGTTGTCTAAATTTACTTTTGGTATCGTTGGCTTGCTTAGTAAGACCGACTATTTCCTCGCCGACCTTATCAATGTATTGCTTATCTCCACGAATGATATAGTTTTTTTCTTGCTGGCGGGCGTTTTGGATCATTTTTACCATTCGATTGACATCGTCAGCTTTGATAACACGATCAACGATGTCCGACATCCCGCTGAACCCCACATAGCCGACTATAAGCATTAAAAAAAGAACGATACTGAAGCCACCGATAATTTTGGTCGATAATTTTAGGTTGTTCAACACAGCGATCCTCCAATCCATTGATTGTTAACATCCAAGGCACATAAATTTTTCTGTCAAATTGTATTCGAAAGCAATTGACGACTACTTTGGAAGGGATATCGGGAAATAAATGTATTTGTTGATGTTAAAAAAATGATAGCTTTATATTAGGTTCAGGGGTGATGATTCGGTTTGGTTTCCTTGCCCAACGGCTTTTGATTGGAGTTTAGATAACTGATAAGGCTAATCTTCTTTTTATGAAGGCCAACTTTTTTTCTGATATTGTTTCTATGAAATGAAACCGCTGCAAGCGAGACATTAAGCAGCATTGCGATTTCCTTACTGGTCTTTCCTTGTTTAATGAGTTCCATTATGTGAATTTCGGTGGGTGTCAGGCTGGGATGAAAGACGGCCTCAACATTAGGGAAAAAAGAGACCAGCGTGTTCAGGGTGGTTTCGATTATTGCTATATATGCGTGCGAATTTTGATCTAATTTTTCTCTTTTTAAATTTTCGATAAAGGGGAAAACATTTTTTTTAAGAATTTCCGAAATTTTCTCGTAAATAGCTAAGTCATTATCATCGCTTCGATAGAACATGTTTTCCATATCGATCTGGTTTTCCGAAAATCGATGACTATTCTCCGGCAACGGAATTGGCACACGGGCGCATTTCCCATCCGTTCGTTTCGCTGCCATATGATTGATGAACATTGTTATTAAGCATAATCGGCCATTCATTTCGACCAGGAAGGATACGGCTCTCGAGTTCATCATTTTACCCGTTTTTGCCGGAATTTTTGATGGACATGATGTAACTGTTCTATCTTTTTTCAATTTTTTTAATACCGTATTCCGTTTTCGGGAATCCGACCAAAAGCCTAACTGAACAGTTGTCTTGCCGGTCACTTCATTTTTTTCATAGCCTGTAAGTTCATAGAAGGCATTGTTTGCCCTTGCGATATCGCCTTTTTCAAAGGATGATAAAATCGTTGGTATTGGGTTGGAATCAAAAAAAATCTGTTCAAAATGTTTTTCTTTTCCAGGACAAACGTCAGGTTTTCCCAAAAGCAAAGGGACAAGGGTATTTCCCGGATCATCGATCTTTTGGTCTCGCTCATACACGGCTTTTTTCAATTGATCCAGCTCACGCTCGAGACGGTCAATAATGGCTGCAATTTTATCCATATCAGATTGAACCCAGTCAGTTATAAGCCAGTTCGTCTTGCCAGCCACAGAGCATCAGTATTGTTCAGCAGGAGATCTTAGGTCACTTCAATTCACTGAAGAAAATCCAGCTTAACGAACATCCAGCTAAATATTTACTTTCGAATAAAGACACCACGCCCAAGTTAGATCAATTCCTGGTTTTGTTTGATCAGGAAATAACCGGAGTGAAAAACGGTTATATTTACAACCGGTTAAAAGTACCCTTGATCATGCGCCAAAAAAAGACCATCAGCTTCAAGTTCAGTCCATCGCAACCGAGACCAATGCTGCCCGGGGCGTAGATAAACATAATTTCTATTGCGGAGGATTGTTATTAGCCAAGAATGTAATTCTTCAAGCGACAATAAAGAAGAATCACTTTGTGATAAAACCCCAAAACGGTTAAATACTAATACATAGGTTTAATGATTAGGTCAAGTCGATAAAAGCAATAGTTAAAATTCAGTGATTGAATTTTGAGCAGTCCGGCTGAGAATGGTTCCCCGCTGAAGCAGGGTGAGATTGCAGTACAAGTTCGGCTTGAATGGGTATCGGCGAAAATTATATAATGCCGATATCTGCCGTCCGATGCAACGAGACGGTGTCGATCGAGCCCTCTATGTCGCCAGATACATTTCCTCCAGCGCCGTTGTTGGATCTTGACTTTCCATTTCATATCCGATGTTTTACCAAGGTGGGCAAATAGGGCCGGTACAGCTTTATATGGACTATTATGCACTCTGAGGACTGCTATTTAAAACGCTTAAGACTTAATTCTACGTGAATGCCTTGCGGCCCCAAAACAGTGCCGTTTCATTGGGAAAAATGTGCGCGGTACATGGAGTTTTGGGTACGACAGGTGTACCCACATTGAAAAAAATAAAGGGGTTTGGAGAAAGTTCCTAAACCCCTGTATTTATTGTGGTAGGCGGTACTGGATTTGAACCAGTGACTTCCACCGTGTGAAGGTGGCACTCTCGGAAGTGTCCGTAATATACTGAAATAATTATAAAAATAATTAAACCGTAAGCCTTTTGTCACCTTTTTGTCACCATGCCGGTGGATCTCATATTACTCCCGAACCACCCGCATAGATCCATCGTTGTTCCCCCGCCCATACGCCCCATCTATCTCAGCATCCAGCATCTTGACGTAATGCTCGGTAACGCGGGTGTCCGAGTGGTTCATTATTTTAGACGTTTGCCAGATGTCGTAGCCCTTCCTGAGCAGGCCCATTCCGAAACTATGGCGGGTAGCATTTTTTAACTTGATGCGCTTCACTTTTGCCTTTTCGCAGGCCTTATAAAACTTGTCGCGCAAGTAATCGTCCGAATACCGCCGCCCCCATTTATTGACAAAAACAAAATCGTTGCCGATACCCTTTAATCTAAAAGCTGCAGCTATGCAATCCCTGATTTCGCCCTGATACGGTAAACGCCTGGGTTTTTTATTTTTAACGATGCCAATTGATCCGTCTCGCTTAACCGTGTTGCGTATGATCACCTTGCCCCTATGCAGGTCAATATCCGACCGCTGAAGGGCGCATGCCTCATTTACTCGGCAACCGGTCAGGAAAAGGAAATCATAGATGTACCGGTCATGCTCTGGTATCGCTTTCAGAATAGCCGTCTGCATGTCCTCAGTGTACCAATCCTCGACCTCCGGCACTGGAATTTTCACGGTCATGTCTGACAGAATGGCGGGTATCTTTTCAATGATATCCAGCTTATGAGCGTATCTGAAAAATGTTTTCGTCCATGACAGTATATCGGATTGCATTGATTTTGTCCCTGGTGGCTCCGCTGTATCTGGCGAGGAATCGCTCCCAGAACGCGGCGAACGATGTGGATGACTGATTTTTGTAAGCCGATGGGTTGAAGTACCATTTTCCCCGATTTGTGGCTTTTCATCCGGGTGCGGATTTCACCGAGTGCCGCAATCGCATGGCCCCAATCGTGGATTGTGCGACCGTCCCTGTCGTGGTATAGCTTTTCGGCCAAGCCTTTCCACTTTACGCTGATAAAAAATTTCGTCGGTTGTGTTTTGCATCCGTTTTGGCAAATGATTTGGGCGCCGCCCTTGCTCGATGGAAATGCCGCCCCGCACCGTGGGCAGTTCTGGTAGGTCTTGATTGAGCCAGCCATATACGCACCTCCCCGGTTGTTATTTAACCATTTACTATGGCATATGTCTGATGCGACTTGCAAGTTAGGCGCTCCTAAACCAGCGGTTCTAATTGAACAGGGCACATCAGAAAGCCTATCATGATTAGGAGCCAAGAAGGTGGTTTTTCATCAAGTACAACGCCTTTGAGCAATGGTGAGTAGGATACAAGGATACTGATTCAGGATAAAAAGGGCGCTGATTTTGGGCAATGGCAATGCGATGCATGATTCCCGAAGATCAGGGAATTAATCGCTGGATGAAGGTATTTGGCCAAGTTCTATGGGGCTCGGATTTCTGGCGGATCAGCAACATTGCGTAAAAGATGCTCATAGTCGGCAAAAAGCATGATACGAATGGCCGCGCGCAAGTTGTTCCAATACTCTTGGCGGGAGCTGAATTTTGAACGGCAATACTGGTAGCCGGGATCGCAAAGTTCCAGAATCTGATGGATGAAAAAGGCCAACACGTTGAGGATAAAAAAGTTGTTCGACAAGTGTTGCTTGCCGTGGCCGAAGTTATGCTCCAGGTGATAACCTTGGTTTTTTAGGGTATTAAATGTTTCGTTTTCAATTTTCCAGCGACTACGGCCGGCTTTGACGAGTTCAACGACATTTTGCTTGCTCACCTGCTGATCGGTTACCCAACTATTATGGTAGGTGGCCTTTTCATTCACAATGAGCCAGTACTCAAAAAAATTCACATGATCGGCATTGCGACTGTCGTTCAAAAGCGCATGATTCACCCAGCGGTAATGGTGCCGCCTGCCTTTGTCATCGATCAGTTCCATATGTTCGACGCCGTGCAAGGGCTCAAGTTGTTCAATGCATTGGAACAAGGTTTTGTGGTCCGTGGGTTTTGCCACAAGAATATAGGACATGTTCGATGCTTTTAAGGCATCAATAAACGGTTGATTCGAATAAAGGCCATCGCCGGTGATCATGATTTTCAGCTTGGGGTGGGTCGCGCGGATTTTGCTGACCAGCCTTTTGCCTGCATTGCGTTCACAATCATTTTTAACGTTGCCATCGGCATTGATGATGGGTTCTGGGGCCAGCGGGATGACCTGCCGCATGTCCGGATGAAGCATGACGGCTTGCAAGATCTGATGTGAATAGCGCAGTTTGCTTTTTGCGCCCTTATAGGTCAGACAACTTGGACAATTAATTTTTTCGGAAGAAAAATACTGCGAGCCGTCAATTGCGATAAGATAATGATCGTTTTCCAGTTTATAGGCAAACAGCTGTCTTGCCCGCTGCAGGTGCTGGAACAAAATCGCAAAGCACGGATCGATGAGTTTGGTATCGACGGCATCTAAAGTGTTTCGCATTACAGCGTCACTGGGGATGGCCTTTACATCGAACATGGCCTTTAAGTTGCAGCATTGCATATTGTCTTGCATGCGACGCTGAAAAGAAAGCAGTGAAGGGTCTTGAAAAAACATCATAGCCAAAGCGCTCATCAGGCAATCGTGCAGTTCGAAGCCGACCTTGCCCGATTGCCGGTGATCATTAATCTGGAGGAAAAGCGCGGAGATGGCTTTTCGCTGTGCGCTGAAGCTTAGATGTTTTTTGGTATGCAAGTTGCCCCTACATATTGTTAACCTGCTGTTATTAATATCAATATATAGGGGTAAAGTCTAGTTTTATTTTATATAATGAAATCGTCGGGTTATTGACAAAAAGGGCTATGGCCATCGCGAAAAATTAATTTTCAAAAGCCCTTAGTCCCCGACCAGAAAAGCTGAAGAACCTTCAGTTAGAATTGCTGCTCCTAAACCATAATGCCCGTTTCACCGAAACGAGCAGCAGGCCGTAATGTTTTGATAAACTCATTACCCACAAATCTTGGTGTGTTCAACACTTCAGATCTCGTCATGGTTGCAGTTTTAGGTAATTGATAGATTAAGCGTTCAAACTTCAATTGACGCTTAAATTTTCCCCTTTTATCTTTCATGGTCGTTATCCATATCGGGCATCGGCCTTAAGCGAATTCCCTCTGACCTGTATCCACAGGGGGGTATGGTAAGGTTTGCGTCGACTACTGCTTTAGTAGTGTCTGTTGACACTACTTCCAAATATGGAATGAATAGGTTGGTATTGGATACCACTTTCTTGAAAAAGCAAACCAAGAATGACCATCGATCCTAATGTATCGTTTTATGCCAATTGGCGGATTGCGGAAAGTTGGTTTCTATAAACATTATTCTCAGAGTGGTTTCGCTGTTAATGCTTTTTTACATACCGTTTTCCCACCGAATTTAGGTAAAAAAGCTTCGAATTTTTCTTTAAAATTGACGCTTTTTACTTGCATAATTACCTGAATTAAAATACAATATTAATAAATCACATCTGAGAGTTTTTCTCAATCCGATTGTTCCACCAAAGCTCCAAATTTGCAGATTGTTTCTATTGACAGGACAGTTGTTCAATCCTCTCGTTATTGTCCTGAAGCCGGGAAGGGGGATGAATATGGAGATATTACTGGTCTATGCTGGAATCATTGTCATTTACATCATTAATCGAAGATACGACCGGGCTCGGATCACTTTTCTTAAAGAGACCGGAAAAAAGATGATTTTAAGATCAAAAAAAGGGAGTAAAAAATGTATGAAGCCGTTTTGGAAGCATTGGTGCCCCTGTTTTTGCTCATCATCATCCTGTTTATCCAGATCAACAGGGTAAACGACGTCAGAGACGCTATAGATGAGTTGCACGAACTTGCCGATGATGACAGTGAGGAGACGGTTCACATCGTTGTCCAGGCGCTGAAAAAAGGAATCGACAAATTTTAAAAGCAAATGTTTGCCCTGATGGATCCTGCCGGATTCGGGCTGTGGATATCCTTTTAACGTTCTGTCTTGCTATATTGTACAAAAAACGTTAATGTACACAAAAAACGAACAAATAATAAATGTGAACAAAGGTGCTGGCAGATGAACAAGGAAACAAAGGCACTCATCCATACCGCCGTCGAAGCTTTTGCCGGAGCAACTGGGCTTAAGGCGGGCCACCGGTACAATGCCCGTGATAAAAACCGATTTCCAGATGGCAGGCTTTGCATCGACCAAAAAAAGTTGAGGCAGGATTTGGCCATCCAGGTCAAAAAAGCAGTCACCCGGACCACGGTAGGGCTAAGGCACGCTGAACTGGCAGATGACCGTGATGGTTGTATCCTGCTGACAACCTATATTGCACCGCCGATTGCAGACTTGATGAGGAAAAACGACCTGTTTTTTATGGATACTGCAGGCAATGCGTATATCAACAAGTTTCCGCTGTATGTATTTATTAAAGGTAATAAGCCAGCTGAAAAAACAAAAGCGGCTACTATGAGACGGATATGGAAACCAGCCGGGCTGAAGGTCATCTTCGCGATGCTGAACAACCCGGATAGGGCTGACCGGACGTACCGGCAGATAGCCGCAGCGACCGGTACGGCCCTGGGTACGGTTGAATGGACAATCAGGGATCTTAAAGCGACAGGCTTTTTGCTGGATATGGGCAGGCGCAAGCGCCGATTGACCAACAAGGCGACATTATTGAAAAGATGGGTGGAGGCGTACCCGGAGCAACTGCGCCCCAAGATTGTGATCGATACATTTACGGCCGACGATCCTGGTTGGTGGAAAGCGGTGAAGATAGGAAAATATGGAGGATGCTGGGGGGGGGAGGTGGCCGCTGCCAAACTGACCAGACGGCTGAAGCCGCAAATGGTGACCATTTATGCAGACCAGCTTCCCGGCCGATTGATTATCGACAATAAGCTGCGCAGGGCCACCGATGGTGAAATCGAAATCCTCAAGCCATTCTGGAACTTCGAACACGATTTGACCAAGCGTGATATTGCACCGCCTTTGCTGGTATACGCCGATTTGATGGCCACAGGCGACCAGCGCAATGTTGAAACGGCAGGGATTATCCATGACAAATATCTCGCACGACTTGACCGGAAAGATTGAAACCGGGACTGCAGCGATATTATCAATAATCGATAGAGTCGCAGCTGAATTGAACCTTGATTTTTTTATCGTCGGCGCATTGGCCAGGGATATCATCCTCGCGTACCTGAACGATATCTTTACGCCAAGGGCAACGCTGGATATCGATATCGCGGTGTCTGTCAAGAATTGGGACCAGTTCCAAGAATTAAAAAATACGCTCGTGGCAACCGGTAAGTTTGTTCCTACCAATCTGAGCCAGCGTCTCATGTATAAACACGATATGCCGGTGGATATCATACCGTTTGGCGCTATTGCAGCGGACAATCATACCCTCAGGTGGCCGCCGAATTACGAGATCGAAATGAGCACTGCAGGATTTAATGAGTGCTACGAAAATTCAGTCTTCGTAAAGATAAACGCCAACCCTGAAGTGATGGTAAGAGTTGTCAGCCTTGCCGGTCTGGCGGCAATGAAAATAATCTCCTGGGACGAAAGCCCGGAAAGACGCGGCAAAGATTCTGCGGATCTGTTTCTGGTGATGCGAAATTATATCGACGCCGGCAATAACGAGCGGTTCTTTGAGACTGACAGCGACATCCTGAAAAAGGAAAATAACGATTACGATCGGGCATCAAGCGGATTCTTAGGCCGGGAAATCGCACGCATGATTACACCTGCAACAAGAACCAGGCTGATCGATATCCTGACCGAACAATCCCGTGCACCACAAGGACACCAGATTGTCATCGATATAATCAGGCAAATCGGATTTAGACAATTTTCCTACGACAGAGTCGTCGAGTCCTTCGATGCTTTACTCAATGGTCTTTCTGATGATTGATTTCCTGGTAATTGTTATTAGGAGGAAATCATGGCCGGGAAAATCGAACGGTGGATGGAGTGGTACTTTACTACGAAAATGAATAAGCGGCAGCAGTGTGCAGTTAAAAGTGTATCGTTTTGGCCAATTGGCCAAAACGATACGCCATGATCAAGAGTTAATATATTGAGTACACCCCCAACAAGCTATATGCTGACGCGGTTTTACTTCATCAATGGACTTGGTAGAGGCCAGTATAAGATAGATCGAGCCCAAAATGGGCAGAAAAATCCCAAACAGTCATTGATTGCAGCCACAATCAATGACTCAACGGGTGCCTGGGCGCTGAAAACCCACCTCTGCTGGCCGGAAGGACAAGTTTCAACTAACTGCATACCAAGATTTATCGAATGTTACAGCACACGTTTAATCCGATTTGAGAACACCCGCCTGTGCCAATGATGCACAATAAAAACCCTTTAATATACGGTCCTTTAAATAGCAATTATCCGTGAACTATAAACACTTGTTGTCTCTACTTCATATATCGGCAGCCTGGACAAAATAAAAATGCTGTCTCCACTTATACATCGTTAAAATTTCGAACAAAAAGATTATCAGCGAGATACAATGGGTGGGTTTTTTGCTGCGAATTGTATCTACTCCTTTATTTTATTTATTACATATAGCTGGACACAGTGTCCGCAATCACCGTTCCAATAGTACAATTAGAAGACATCAATACGAAATCAAAGGGAGACGCTATGAAGCCCAAACGCGAAAAATGGCTGGAAAGATTGGTAACGAAAAAAATGAAAAGTGATCGACCCTGTAGAATTTCCGACTGTGCGCAAGAATATATCACGGCTTATGGCATTTCGAAAATGTCGAGAGAAAAGGAGGACGAACTCTTCAGATTGATCCAGCGTATCAAAAGGAGGGTCAAACAACGGATGTTCCGATACAATTCTAACCTTCGAACTTTTCAAAATCAGGTGTTGATACCGGTTGAGCTAATCTATCTTTTGGAAAAGCTCAAGATCATCGACCTGAACAAAACGGCTCAATGCCACAACCTCATAAGGTTCACATACTACAGGGATTTTTGTATCAGTCATGGCCTACAGGGTTACCAAATACCGGATGATCCAACCATTCCATTGCATAAATGGGTTTGAGCACCTTTGAAAGCCTTGCTGATTTCCATATCGGTCATCGATATGATCACATCGATATCGGTGGATAAAAGAAACATATTTAACACCATACTATAGAGATTAGAGCCGTTTAGCTGGACGATTTCTGTATGGCGTGTGTCTGGAACTGCGGTTTAACCTGTTGGGGGGGGGCATAATTTCATTTTCCAGGAAAAAATTTATGGCCAAGTTGGCTTATAGTATTTATCAAACTTGTTTCACTTTGCGATATCCTTCCAAAATTGGTTAAACCGTTAACAGGATATTGAAGGATAGAATTTTCAAATATTTAAGAATCCATGGCATGGGTAAACGTGGATAATAGTCAAGAAGTATCGCAAGGGTAGGGAGTAACCTGCACTCAGGCTTCAGCTTTGCTTGGTATTGTACCCTGGAGATTATGCCCACTCGAAAATTTACAGGTTTTCGTATCGTACACCCAAGAAAAGCGCCACGAAAGCGAAGTTGGCCGACCACAACATACAGGGTTCGCCCATTTCTTTTTTTTAGTTCGCTTTAATAGCAGTACCAGCAGGTTTTTATACCTTCGAAATTCGTGTAGTAGCCGGAACAAATCCCATGGTGGTATTTATCAACGAATCATTTACTTTTTATCAAGCGGACTTTTGACCCCCATCAGATTTTTCCCAACAACATGTGTATAAATCATTGTCGTGCGCACGCAACTGTGTCCCAGTAGTGCTTGAATTGTGCGAATATCATATCCGTTCTCGAGCAAATGCGTAGCGAACGTATGACGCAAGGTGTGTACCGTCACCCGTTTAATGATTTTTGCACTGCGGGTTGCTTTGCGGATATGTTTTTGAAGACTGCTTGGATGTGTATGGTGGCGCCGCTCGATTTGCGAGCGCGGATCGGTGGACAGCTTGCCGGAAGGAAACAGCCAATGCCAACCCCACTGCTTGCCGGCATTGGGATATTTTCGTTCAAGGGCAAAGGGCAGTTCCACACCAGGCACATTGTTGTGCCGATCGTGTTCAAACAATTTCCTGGAGTGCTCCATCTGAACCTTGATTTTTTCAACCAGGCATTCGGGCAATAGCGTCTGGCGATCTTTGTTGCCTTTGCCCGCCATGACAATCACTCGTTGTCGTTCAAAATCGATGTCGGCGGTGGACCCCATCGTTCGGACAGCTTTAAGGTGGGGCTAAGCTCTGAGCCGGTTAGGTTGTTTTCTACTACTTCAATTCGTTTCTCAGCCGGGTCAACGGAAGGAGCCCGCAGGGCGACTTGCCGAATGTATAGTAAGCACAGAGTTTGCTCAGTTCAGCAGTTCAGCATTGCTCGAGATGGCCAGTTCATTGAATCGCACAGCGATATGCTCCGCCAGAAATTCCACTGCCTCCGAAGGTGGGCTTGGGGCTTTGACTAATGTGACCACTGCTGACGGCAATTCCGGAAATCCGTCCGCCGGTCCGAGAATCCGAACGCCCTTGGTAAGTGTGCTCCGGCCGACTGGTGCAATAGCCAACCCCCCCTTCACCGCCGCCAGAATGGCTGAAGTGCTGGGACTGGTAAAAGCAATACGATAATTTCGGCCCTGGCCGTCGAGGGACTTGATGGCCCACTGGCGGTAAACGCACTGCTTGTTGTACACAGCAACGGGAAGCGGTTCCTGCTCATGTGTCAGATGCTTGTCGGACGTTATCCAAACGATCGGCTCGTGGTGGATGGTCACCCCACGTTGGGGGACTTCGCTGTTGATTACCACAGCGAGATCCAGCTCTTCCCGATCCATTGCCGCCGCCAGTTGGGGACTTGGGTCGCAGGATACATCCACCTGGACCTGGGGGTATACCGATGCAAAACGGGACAAAACTTCCGGCAGCAGTTGATCGGCAAAGTCGTAAGGTGCTCCCAGGCGCACGAGGCCTGAAATTTCTGGTCGTGACACTGTCGCTATGGCTTCATCATGGAGTCTTAAAATCCGACGGGCATAATAAAGCAACGTCTGTCCCTCTGAGGTGAGCATCATCGTTCGGCCATTGCGAAAAAACAACGGCCTTCCCACGACCTCTTCTATGCGTTTCATCTGCATGCTCACGGCAGACTGGGTACGGTGCACCATCAAAGCCGCAGCCGTATAGCTTTCCGCCTCAGCTGCCGCTATGAATGTTCGCATCAGGTCGATTGATAATTCCATATTGGCTCCTTGAACTATCAACAATCCTTATATTTTTCATCAAAACAATTCATTTCCCTTATGGTAGAATATGGCTTACCTTTCCGTAGAAGTCAACCGGAGGGGATAAAATGAGAATTTTCAGAAACGAAGAATCCAGCCAATTGATGGGACAAAAACTTATTTCTGGAATAAAGTGGGCGAAAGAAATACTCAACCGCCAATGGGTCAAACGAAAAGCGAAAAAAAACCGGCGTGAACTCTTAAAGTTGGGTCAACATTTGCTGAAGGACCTGGGATTCAATTCAAAGGGATACCCGATAAAGCCGAACTGCCATGAAAAAAAGGATAAGTGCCAGATACCGGCCACATCCGGTTCGAACTCCCAAGGGTTAAGTAACCATCCTAAACCGTGATATATTTGGGCAGCTCTTTGTTGGGGGCAAATAAAGTAAGCCCGGATCGGTTCGTTGTTCCGATCCGCTACAGGTATCTGTATCTGCCAATCCAAAGCAAGTGTGACCGTTAGTAAACACCTGGTTTATGGAAAATCATCTAAAAAATAGGCGGCGGCAGCGATAACCGGCGATAAATGGGGGTTTAGGCACTTGGCACGGCATGTGCCGTTATTGTGTCCGAGTTGGGTTTCATAAACCTCCGGGCAAGGCCTCTATTGGGTGGGGGTCTTGCCCGTTTTTATTTTCAGCCAGCCAATGTTCGTGGTGCCCTAATATTCTTTTCCCTTGTCACCCCAGGGGGGTGTGTCAATAAAGCATCAAAAGCTCCATTCGAGGTGCGGAACCGATTCCTGCTAAATCACGCAGTATAGAAAATTTAGCAACATCTATTATCTGTAAATTCAATAAGATAAAGACAAAACCGACAAACCAAAATCTATGGTCATTTTTTCCCTAAGCTCGTCCAGGAAGTAGGCTCCGAATCGGTTGATGTTGTCCTTGCGGTATGGCGCCCCCATAGGGGCTAATCCTGCGGGTGTCAAGATGGTTAACACCATTCGATTAATCGTTTTCATTTCACCGCCACACGCCTAATCGTAAAGCTTGGACAAAATAGGTCCATATCAGCCAAAAATAACAATCAGCACCTGAATCACCGTGGCCAGCACCAGCAAACAGATCCCGGCTTTAGCCCGTAGCTATATCATCTTAATGTGCTAAAGTTTCGTAGTGGCCGTGCCAACCCTCTCGGGATCTTCAAATACAAAAATGTGAATATTGCCTATTGGAGGTATACCGCACCCTTTTCAGGGTGATCAAAATTTACATTGGAATGATAGCTGGAGTTTATTGGATTATCTGCGCGGAGCGCTTAGTTCAACAGGCCGTTACCCAATTCAGGTAAAAATATTGGGCCTGTTTTTATCGCCCGCAGCACAAATTATATGCCCCGCACGCGGTGAGCCCAACCACCCGATTAAGTAAGGACCTACGAGCCTGTCGGAGAACCGTACCGGCTGTCAAAATTAAAACAGCATGCTCTTTGAAAATTGGTCACGTATAAAATCGCATTCAATGCACTTTCTGTGAGGCTCGGCAATATTGTGCATTCATCCGGCCTTGGCTTGCTAGCCTATGCGGGCACTGGCCGCCATCCGCTGCGATATAGCTTCAGCAAATTATGGGTCAAACAGACGATATCCCATTCTGCCGATACATTTTTCAATCCTCGGAAGCTAAATCGTCGAAATCCTCTGGCTTCTTTGATTTGACCGAAAACCGGCTCGACAATATGCTTTCGTTTTGCATAAACCGACCGTCCTTTAACCGTCTGAAGCTTTCGGGTCATGCGTTCAGTAGTGGAGGCCTTTTTCGGTATCCGACCACGTGGTGCTTCGGCATTGGCAAGCTTATTGGTTTTTTCGGTGGCAATGAACGCATCAACTTGTTCTGTTTGTAAATAACTGCAGTTATCCTCGCTAAAATAGCCGGCATCAGCACTAAGTTTTTCGGCAACCGCACCTGTGTTGGTCTTTACGGTTTTAATCAGCGGTTTGACTTGCAACTTATCATTGGTTTGCTGGGTAACCCCGGATGCTATGATTACCTGGGCTTTTTTATCAACGACGGCTTGACAGTTGTAGCTTTGTTGAAAACTTTTCGTTGCCCCATCAACCATTACCCTTGAATCCGGATCGGTAAAGTTAAATTGTCTTTTTGGATCTGGTTTTTCTGAAGGCGCTTTTGGTGGGCGACCACGTTGATCAGAGCGCTGTTTTTTGGCCTTGAGTTTTTTCTGATACTGTTTTTGCTGTATTATGAAGTTGTCTTGAGCCTCTTGTTCAATGGCCTTTTTTGCCTCGCGAATACGTTCCAGGCGCGATTTTCTAAGCTTTAGTTGTTTTGGCAGTGGGTCACTGCGCCTGCCTTTACCGTAGAGGGCATCTTCTTGTCGATCACAGGCTTCAGCGTCTTTGAGCAGCTTTTGCACTTGTGCTTGAAGTTTGCTGATTTTATCATCCATGCGCTGGTAGCTCATTGCTTTGTGCCGGGAGGCATTGGCACGGACCTTGGTTCCGTCCAAAGATACATGGCCCAGTTTGACTAAGCCGGCCTTTTGACACAATTGCAAGCCGTCTAAAAACAACTTGGCCAACGGCTCAAGATGGCGTTTGCGAAAAGCAGCAATTGTATCATGGTCCGGGTGCTGATTTGCTGAAAGAACACGAAAGGGAATTGAATGATATGTGGCCTGTTCAATCTTGCGCGAACTGGGCAGCCCAATACAATAGGCATATAGCAAAAGCCCTACCATCATTTTTGGATGATATGGCGGCTGGCCACCCTTGCCCCGGCTATATTGACGATAAATAGGCTCAAGATCCAGTTCGCTGACAACATCAATAATGAAGTAGACCAAATCATCTTCTGGCAGCCACTGTTTAAGATCAGGAGCAAACAACATTAACTGATCCGGATTATAGGCTTGAAAGCGAAATTGATTTTTCATAACCACAAAATAGCATAATATAACAATTAATACAATGGTTTATATGATATTTTGTCAAAAATTGAAGCTTGTCGGTTCTCCGACAGGCTCATAGTTCCGTTTTTTTATACAATTCCTCGGCACCTTGCAGGGCGTCAAGCGGGTGTGCATCATTTCTGACATGGGCTGGTACGGCCATGTCCTGCACTAAATGCATCTGGTGCCCCAGCCCCATGAATACATGGGCGAATTTGGCCTTGCGGTTTGAATCCTCGGTGTCTGTCAGCGCGTCATAATACAAGCTGGGTGTGGTTGACCAACTTTGATCTCCAACAGGTGTCTCATGGGTAGCTTGGCCAAACTGTTTTGGGCCCAGACTACGCTTGACATTTTCGTTTGTACTTGCCAATCGCTCAAGCCTTCGTCGGTAATTGGGTTATGAAAATGATTTTCAAAGCGACCTTGCCACATTAATTGTTTTTCAGTATCTTCTTTCTGCGCTCCATATTGAAGCCAATCTAAAACAGTACAATTGTTTTTTCCGGTTTTATTACCGCATGCTTGATATTCCCATGGAAGAATTTCGTCAATACTTTTTGAAAAGCCAAATATTCTTAAAACCGGACTATCTGGTGTTCCCAATATTGATTGTTTTGTGGCTTGTTCAGCTAAGTCCCTATGTGTGGTCTCATCATCCCAGGCCCAAACTAAGGGAAGTAAATTAATGTTGATCAAGAGTAATAGAATTGATTGTAGAATTAATTTTTTCTTCATCATACCCATCCCGCTATTAATTTCTTCGATTCTCATAGTCGCTCTAATTTTAATATTTGAATGTTTGATTTGTAATTTGCTAAGGCTTTAGAAAGCGTGCTCGCCGATAAGCTTCATGAGCTTTTATATATTCTATTAATGGTTTCCCGTCCTTGCGGCCGCAAGACACACTCGGAGGACGTCCGTCCCACATCATTTTATCTTTAGCCACCTTTTTCAATGGGAAAATTGCCCGGTCTCCGTCAAATTGAACAGGATCATTAAGATAGCAACTGCCAGCCCGATTAATTACTTTCCAAAAGCAACCCACTCTCCCATAGCCTACTTTATATAAAATGATCCTAAAGAGGCCCCCGCTAACATCGGGTATTTCAAACTCACCATTTTGATCAGTCAACGCCTCTCGGGCATCCTTGCAGTGGGTGGTTCCGCCACCCACATTGGGACTGGTGGTGGTCCAGATGCCGATTGCAACGGCTCCTGCTATCGGTTGTCCGCTTTTTTCATCTATCACCCGTCCTTTGTATGGCCCATGAGCGCAAGCCTGTATAGACAGCCCCATACATATGGTTACCAAAATACTGAAATACATAAATGGTTTCATCATAGTACCCCGTGCATAAAGTTATTTCAATTTTACCTTGCCTAAAATCAGAAACGGTCAATCTTCCATATACCTGAATCTGCACGATCAAAATAGATCTTGTAGGTAATATCATAGGCTTGGCCTTGATGAATTTCGTTGCGCAAAATACGAAACTTAGCCATACCATCACCGGCAGATATCATCTCTATATCTTGCATATCCTGAGCGATTTGGGGTAATGCATCGATTAAAGAAGTAAAAATAGTTTCATAATTTGCCCGCGTGGCATCGCCAAAATAATCGAGCGCCCCTGCAATATTACCTGCAGAAAGGTTTGCCTTCATATCATTCCACTTAGCTTTTAACATTGCCTCCAGTGCATAATTATCCCATAATTTAACGATAACCGTGTCGCCAAATATTTCGCCCCCGGGGGCCAAAACTTCTGCTACAATCTGATATAAACCAGGAACTGTCATTTGAGCATCAAATGTATCTTCACTTATATCAATAAATGTGACCTGCCCTGGGCCGGAAACAGTCAGGGTAACAGGGGCAATTCTTTCAAATGTGCCGCCAACAGTCAAAGTTGTCTCAAAAGGTGCGAGGCCAGTTTGTGGAGCAGCGTCGATGCGGATAAAGTCGGTTGTTATTTCAGAAGTCACCGTTATTACGGTTTCCTCTTCTTGCCCTGCGCTGGTTGTGGCACGCACGGTTATTGTGTTGGTTCTCGGCGTTAGAGGCACGTGGTTGGCATAAAAATGATTGCCGTCCACCATTGCGGCGATACCATTGACGTGTCAACAAAAATAATTGATCGTTAATTTTTCTTTATGCCCACATCAAATAGTTTTTTCCGTCCGTCTTGAGAAATTTGGCAAGAGTTTTTATAGGTCCCCTCTGTTGGGGTTACACAAAGCAACCTGTTGAATTGCTATTTTTGTGGTTATAAACGGTGGGGGCAGGTATTCTGAGTGCCAGGTTATTTGGGTTTTGACACGCCGCGCCTTTGAATCGATTCAGACAGCACGTATCGACAAATTGCATATGATATCATTGTGTTGTAGATTGATTTCAGAAATTGACGACATCAACCCACAACCAAAGGAGGCGTGTCATGAAGGTGTTTAAGGCAGCATCAATCTGGATAAGTTACCACGAGACCCATTCTAAAAAAAAATACAGCCGACCGGTATAAGGTCCTAATCGGTCGATTCAACCAGGAATTTGGCGACCGCGAAATAAATTTGATCACCTCGGATGAGGTTTTATCCTATCTGAACAGAATTACCCAAGACAACAAACCATACACCAAGCGGGTGCGATATGCTCAGCTATCGTCCTTTTTCAATTTCATCCGCAACAACATCGATCCTGAGTCATCTAATCCATGTGACTCGCCCATGATCCGCAAGATTTATCGGGAAAGGATCAAGACCACCTGGGAGATCGTGGAAAAAGAAACCGTTGATGAGATCATTTTCAGAACAACAAATCAGCGTAATCGTCTGATTCTGGAATTGATGGCCCGCGGTGGCATGCGCATTGGCGAGGTGCTCAAGCTGACCCTGAATGATGTCGAGGATCAAAAGCTGTTGCTGCGAGAACCCAAATCCGGCAAGGAGCATGAGGTTGTGTTTATCCCTCAGAAATTAGCTAATCGCCTTCACAGCTATGCAATTAGGACCTGCGACAGCCCCACAGATCGGATTTTTCCAATTTCCTATGAAGCTGCAAGGATTATGGTCGTTAAAGCCGGCAAGATGGTCGGCATTCATCTCAGACCCCATGACCTACGCCGGCATGCAGCCACCTTTGCATCACGATCCGGGGTGCCAATTGAGATCATCAGCAAGGTAATCCTACGGCATGCTAATTTATCCACTACACAGCGGTACCTGGGGACAATTAGCGACCAAGAGGCTATTAGGTGGATTGAGAACATTTATGGATGAAGGCCTGGGGTGGATCCATGGACGGGTTCACCCCAAACAGGGAACTTGAAAAATCATGAGATACCGCAAGCAGGCGGTACTGACAGGGACATACCTAAGAGGTATTGTACCCACCTGAATTGGAAGGCGTGAAAAACCTGTGGTTAATAGCAGTAACCTGCCGTGTGGGAAATCGGTTTACCCTCAAGTGGGCTTCGTGGAACAGGATCCCTATGATATATTTGAAAACGTCCTCAACTCCGCCCGCCAGTGCGGGGGCGAAGCCAGGAAGGTGGATCCACAGGCACCGGAGCGTGCAGCCGCCGTGGGGAACTCGAACCAGCGTGAGACCTTCCTGTTGTGGAATGACGACAGGAACCCAATATGCAATACAGAGGTCTGGCAATGCAAACGCTCCGTGCCCATATGCGACGCCTCAAGGGGACCCGCGTTGAAGAGGAGGTGCGCGCCCGCACCGGCTTGATCATAGACCCGTATTTCTCGGGGGCCAAATTGACCTGGGTACTGGAAAACAACCCTTCAATAAAGGCTGGCGTCAAATTCGGCCAGGTGTATTTCGGTACCGTGGACACCTGGATTCTCTTCAAATTGACCAAGGGCAGATCTTATTTGCTGCCATTTCCAATACCACCCGCCAGCAGATGGCGCAGGAAGAATTCTCGACTGCCGAGGTCAGATGCCCTTCGCAACTGCCTATTGCCCGCCTGATTGGTGAAGCTTCACGAAAATTGGCCTAATCGGATTTTTCCCTTTGATAAACGATTTCTCCGTCAATGATCGTTATTTCCACCTCTACGAAAGGCCAACGATCAGGTGAGAGCCTGAGAAAGTCCTGATTGTAAATCGTAAGATCGGCCCATCTGCCTGCAGCAAGGATCCCGAGATGATCCTCTTTTCGGGAAGTCCAGGCCGGTTGACAGGTAAACGCACGGATGCACTCATGGTCGGTAGGTGTTTTCGACGGAAACCAACGATCACACAAATCCTCGTCAAATTGTTGTCGGGTAACCGCTTTTTGGAAACCCAACAGGGGGTTTATGGGTTCAACCGGGGCATCCGACCCAAATTGTATGGGAATTCCGGCATCGAGAAGCGATTTCCAGGCATAGGCAAACCGGCATCGGTCAGAGCCCCACTTTTTTATTGCTACCTGCCAGTCAGAGTGAAAAAAAATCGGCTGTACGGAAGCGGTCACCCCCAGGTCCCGAAAAAGAGCCAGGTCCCGGGGCCTGAAAAGCTGTACATGTTCGATGCGATCTCTTCTAGTTCCGGGGAAGCTTTTCCTGGCCAGGGCAATCGCTTGCATCGCGTTGGTGACGGCTTTATCTCCGATGGCATGAATCGCCACATCATAGCCATGGCGGTATGCCGACGCAACCTTTTGGCAAAGTGCTTCCGGGCTGAGACACGCGATTCCATGATTCTGCGGTTCATCGGTATAAGGTTCATGGAGCAAGGCCGTGGCCGAACCCAAGGAACCGTCAGCAAAAAGCTTAACGTGGCCGGTCCAAAGCCGGTTTATGTCGATGCCCGTTCCAATCTTCCTTGACACCGCTTCTTCGAGTTCATCGGAGGGGATAAGATGGTACACCCGGAGCTTAAGTCGATCCGCTTTTAGCAGTTCCTCCAGGGCCTCGAATTCCAGCAGCGTCTCACAGGAATGCACGCCGGTGATTCCATGCTGCAGCGCTTGTTTCTGGGCCTCAAGAGCTGCGTGTTTCCGATCCTCCAGGCTAAGGGGGGGGAACTGATTCTCAATCAGGTCAAGGGCTTCGCGAATCAATCCTGTGGGTTCTCCGCTGACCGGGTCTCGCTCAATGGTTCCTCCGGGCGGATTCTGGGTTTTCTCGGTGATTGATGATCGGGACAGCGCCAGGGTGTTCACCCAGATGCTGTGACCACACACCCGGACCATAGCCGTCGGATTGTGCGGTGTCAGATCGTCAAGGTCATATCGGGTCGGTTCTCTTTTCTCAGCCAACAGATGTTGGTTCCACCCCCGCCCGATGATCCATTCTCCCGGTTTGCTTTGCTGCGCAGCCTGTCTTATTCGCTCACGGCAGGCCGCCAGGGAAGGAAGCCCTCGCAAATCAATCTGCTGAAGCATCAAGCCTAATTTTACGAAATGACAATGCCCGTCAATGATTCCCGGAATAATGAGGCGACCCGGCAATTCGATCTTGCACGTTTCGGCAGAGCAGTTTTTTTTTAACCCGTGCCTGCTTCCGACTTCCAGAATCCTGTTTTTTTTGATGCGGATGGCTTCCGCCCAGGGCTGCATGGGATTATTGGTAAAAATCCGTTCGGGGAAAATGGCCAGGTCCATAACAGACTCCTTTATTGCCGAGCAACGTGGGGCATTTTGAAATCAGGCACTATCTAAGATGAAATATACCGGGTGCTGCACCGGTATGATCAGGTCCGTCAATCACTACAACCCCGTTTACGATAACCATCCGAAGCCCTTCCGGGAAACGGCAGGGGTGATCATAGGTCGCCGTGTCGCCGAAGGTCTGGGGGTCGAATAGCACGGCATCTGCCCGGAACCCTTCTTTTATTTGGCCGACATCCTTAAGGTTGAGGCGCTGGGCCGTCAATCCGGTCATCTTGAAAATAGCCTCCTCCAGGGCCAGGACCTTGAGCTCCCGCACAAAACGACGAATCACCCGGGGAAAAGTGCCATAGAGGCGGGGATGGGGTTTACCCCGGGAAAAGCCGCTGTCCGATCCCACCATGGCAAAGGGAAGCTTAAGAAATGTGGTCACGTTTTCTTCATTCATGGTCTCGGAGATAATCTTAACCCCGTTGCCATCTTGTTCGATCAGTTCCAGGATGAGCTCAAATGGATCCGCATTTCTTTCCTGGGCAATCTCGGCTACAGTCTTACCCTCGACATCCTTGTTTTCAGGCGAACGAACCTGGGAGATGGTGATCTTCTTCCACCCCGCGTTGTGGTACATATCCTCCCAGCCCGGGATTCCGTACCGGATGTCGTGGATGATCCTCTTTTTCTGAACGCCATCTTTCAAACGAAGTCTCAGTGTTTCCACCCCGCCCTCAATGGCCCAGGGAGGAATCAATGCAGACAGTGTTGTTCTGGAGGAGAAATAGGGGTATACATCACAGGTCAGGTCTAAGCCCCTTTTTCTGGCATGGATCAATTTTTCAATAACCTGGTCTACAAGGCCCCAATTCTTGTCACCGGTTATTTTAAGGTGGGAAATTTGAACCGGAATACCTGCCTGCTCGCCAATCGTGATTACCTCATCAATGGCGGCAAGGACTGCTTCGGCCTCATTGCGAATGTGGGACGCATAAAAGCCGCCTCGCTTTGCCACCACGTGTGAAAGTTCAATCAGTTCCGGGGTCTTGGCAAATATACCCGGGGCATAGATAAGTCCGGTGGACATACCGACGGCCCCCTGGTCCATGGCCAAGTCCAGAAGGGTTTTCATATGCGCCATCTGGTCGGCATCCGGGCGTATATCCGAAAAACCCATGGCTGCAATACGAAGGGTACCGTGGCCGACAAGTCCCATGATATTAATGGCGAGTCCCTTTTTTTCCAGAACGCTCCGGTAATCTTTAAATGAGAGGCCGTCCATGGAATTGTCATATTTTCCCATATCGCTTATGGCATCCGCCAATGCCAGATCCCGTGTTGCCGGTTCCAAAGGGAACAGGGAGGTACCGCAGTTTCCCACTACCTCCAGGGTCACCCCCTGTTTCAGTTTGATCTCGGAAAGGGGATCTTCCAGCCAAGTATCATCTGAATGGCAGTGGATATCGATGAACCCCGGAGCGAGCACCAGTCCTTCACCCGCTATTGTTTTCCCGGCAGTGGTGGATTCAATGGCGGGGGAGATGGCAGTAAACCGACCGTCTTTCACACCCACATCCCCTGTCCATCCCGACTTTCCGGTTCCATCGATGATAGTGGCTTGTTTGATAAGCAGGTCAAACATCTATTTTGTCTCCATTTGAGGGGTCGTCAAAATTTAATTGTCCCTTGCTGTACATTATTTTTCTTGACAATGCAATCAATGACTGCATTAATGCGTGCATTAAAAAGCTTTTTAATTAGCACAACAAAGGGGGCCGATGAAAAAAGAAAATCTTGAAGAATTCGCTTACAATTCAATCATTAAATTAATCCTTGATAATCACTACAGACCCGGCGATTTTCTCCTTGAATCCGAGATCACCGAGTCGTTAAACTTGAAAAGCCGAACACCGGTTCATCATGCCCTGGGGCAGCTGGTGGCAAAAGGGTTTCTTGACAAAAAAAACAAGAAAGGATGTTTTATTCCCGCATTGACCCCTGAAGATGCGGAGCATGTTTTTTTTGCCCGTGAAAATATCGAGTTCCAGACGGCCGCATCGGCCGCGATCCATGCATCGGATGAAGAGATAAAACAACTTCAGGTGATCATCCAAGAGGAGATGGAGACCGGTGAATCAGGAAATATCGTCGGCTACTCATCCATCAATGAAACATTTCATGAACATATAGCTAAAATAGGTAAAAACAAATATTTGCAGCAATATTGCCAGCATATTTTCTGGCGTTCAAATATTTATATTTTCTTCTACTTTTACCAGTTTAAAGCAACCAAGATAAATACTGAGTTTAAAATTTCACCATCCCAGCACATCAAAATTATGGAAGCCATAACAAATAGAGATGCGGATATGGCGGGAAAACGCATGAAACAACATGTTCGGGAAACCTTTGAAGCGATTTTTAGAATCAATACTCAAAAGGGAGGCGTATTATGAAAAGACTCATTATTTATCTGCTACTGTCGGCACTTATCCTGGCCGGTTTTGGATCCGAAGCGGTTGCCGCCCGCTCCGGCGGCACGTTCCGTTTCTGTGCACCCTATGGCGGACAGGTTTACGGCCTCGATCCGCATCGCTCCACCCGCACCCAGGATCGAATCGTCGAGATGAATATCAACCGGAGTCTCTATAAGTGGGATGCAGCAACGAACAAACCCATCCTGGACATGGCGGACGAGGTAGCGGTTTCAGCAGACGGGAGGATCTATACCTACACCCTGAAAAAGAACATCAAATTTCACAACGGTCGGAAACTCACGGTGGATGATCTTATTTGGAGCTATGAACGGATCATGAGCCCCACCCTCGTTTCACCGGCAGCCAGTTACATCCGATTTATCGACGGCGCAAAAGAGGTGGAAGAAGGCAAGACGGATAAGATATCGGGGTTGCGTAAAATAGATGACTATACCCTCGAAATCACCCTGGTGGATCCGGTCGATCCATCCTATAATCTTTTCCAGATCGCTGCGGCCATCCTGCCCCGTGAAGAGGTTGAGAAAAAAGGGGATGGGTTTACCAACGATCCGGTGGGCTGCGGCCCTTTCCAGTTTGAAAAATGGACCAAAGGAAGCGAAGTGGTACTGAAAAAATTTCCTGATTTTTATGAAACGGGAAAGCCGTACATCGACCGCATCGTATTCAAGATCATGGGGGAAGGTGCGGCCAGAGACATGGCTTTTCGTGCCAAGGAACTGGATGCCACCATCGTAGGGGCGAGCCAGTATATCGAGTATCAGAAAGATCCGACGCTATCCAAGAACCTCATCGAAGTCGCCGAGATGTATACCCGCTTGATGGTTTTTAATCTTGAGTACAAACCCTTCACCGATAAACGGGTGCGCCAGGCCATAAATTATGCCATCAATGCGCCCCTGATCATTGATAAGTATCTAAAGGGCAAAGCGTTTCCCACGATTAGCTTTTTGCCCACCACTTCACCGGCGTTTGACGCCAAGGCCAACGGATACGGATATGACGTCAATAGAGCCAAAGCACTGATGAAGGCCGCCGGCTACGAAAACGGGTTTACGATCGATGTTCTGTGCACGAGTAGCAATTCTTACGGAGTGGGCGTGGTGGAAGCGCTGATACCCTTTTTGAAAAAAATAAACATCACCGTAAAGCCCCAGCAAGTGGAAGGTGCGCTTTTGGCCGAGCGAGCCCGCACGGGTGATTTCCAGGCGTTAACCTGGTCGCTGGAATCCGGGCCCGATCCGCTCCAGGCCCTGATGCGGTTTTATGGCACCAATCCCCGCAGTTCCGGAAATTATCCCGGCTATAGCAATCCGGAATATGACAAGTTGCTGGACGCCGCGGCCGGAGAACGAAACGACACAAAAAAGATTGCACTCTTGAAAAAGGCCAATACGCTTTTCATGGAAGATGCGCCGGTCTGGTTTTTCAATTATAATAAAGCGATCATTGCCTACCATCCGTGGGTCCATGGCATAAAATCAGTGGCCCCGGAAATGATGTATCAAGAACTGGCCGACGTGTGGATGGATGCACACTGATCCGTTGGCCTGTTTTCTAAGCGGTGCCCATCCAGGCACGAAGCAAGAAAGCAACCCCCTCGTATCGCCAGGCAGGGGCGCCGGATTGTCGGCGCTCCTGCCTGCTCCATATGTATCGCACATGAAAGGGATACCCCATGATAGCGTATGCTGTGCGACGGGTATTGCAATTCATCCCCACAATTATCGGCATATCGCTGATCATGTTTCTGCTGCTCAATGTCCTTCCGGGAAATGCCGCGTTGATGGCAGGGGGCAAGCAAGAACTCGATCCGCAGTTGATCGAACGGATGAAAAAAGAGTGGGGACTAGATAAACCCCTTCATATCCGCTATCTGATCTACATGAAAGATCTGGTTCAGGGTGATCTGGGCGTCTCATTTTTGCGCCATGAGAAGGTCAATACGCTGATCGGCCCCCGGATCTGGCCGTCATTCAAATTGGCCGTATCCGCCATGCTGATTGCATTGATTCTGGGCATTCCTTTAGGCTTTTATTCAGCCTTAAAGCAAGGGTCATGGCTGGACACCGCTTCCATGGTGGTGGCGGTATCCGGTGTGTCCCTGCCCCAGTTCTGGCTGGGATTGTTGCTCATGCTCTTCTTTTCTGCAAAATTGCACCTGTTTCCCACCTCCGGCTACGGCAACGGAAGCCTGATGCATCTTGTGCTTCCCGCATCCACCCTGGGTGTGGGTTATATGGCATTGCTGGCCCGCACCACGCGGGCGGCGGCTCTTGAAATTCTTGAGGAAGATTACATCCGTACCGCCCGATCCAAAGGGCTTTCAGAACTGTTGATCAATCGTAAGCATGTGCTCAAGAATACGCTGGTGCTGATAATGACCACGGCCGGTATGCAGTTCGGCTCTCTGATGGGCCAGACCGTAATCGTCGAAAAATTATTCTCCTGGCCCGGAATCGGATCCTTACTGGTCGATTCCATCTTCCAGCGCGACATTCCGGTGATCCAGGGATGTATCCTGGCGATCATTGTTGTCTTTTTGGTTGTCAATCTGACGGTGGATCTTCTTTATTCCTTGATCGATCCACGCATAAAATATCAGTAGAGGAAGAATCCCGGTGAACAATACCCTCCGACAATTAAAAAGGAGACCCAGCCTGGTGGTGGGGCTGTGCATCACTTTGCTGGTGATTTTTATGGCGATCTTTGCCCCGATTCTTGCCCCGTACCACCCCGTTGACGATGCGGATCTGATGGTTGCGGAGGAAGCGCCGAGTCGGGCTTTTTGGTTTGGCACAGACAGCCAGGGCAGAGATATCCTGTCACGGATTATTTTTGGTGCCCGAATATCACTACTCGTGGGGTTGGTAAGCCAGTTGTTAAACAGTGTGATCGGTGTTGTTCTGGGACTGACGGCCGGTTTTTTGGGTAAATGGTGGGACGATCTGGTCATGGGGCTCACCAATATCATGATGTCGATTCCCTCGCTGGTGTTCGCCCTGGCGATCATGGCCCTTTTGGGTCCCGGACTGATCAATGTACTGCTGGCCCTGGGATTCACCAACTGGTCGTACACCTGCCGTATCACCCGTTCCCAGGTCCTTTCCACTCGGGAGTTAAATTATGTCAAGGCCGCCGAGGCGCTGGGTTACGGCAAGATACGCATCATGTTCACCCAGGTGCTTCCGAACATCATTGGGCCGATCCTGGTGATCGCGACCTTGGGCGCAGCCGGAGCGATTCTCATCGAAGCGGCGCTTTCCTTCCTGGGTCTGGGAACCCAGCCGCCCACCCCCAGTTGGGGGGGGATGCTGGCGACGGCCCGGGAACAGTTGTTTTCAGCCCCCTGGATTTCCATTTTTCCGGGCTTGGCGATCTTTATCACCGTGTTAGGTCTCAACCTGTCTGGAGACGGCCTAAGGGATTTTCTTGATCCCCGCACCTCCCGGCGGCAATAATGGGAAAATCGAATATGGATGACCATGAAAACCTCCTCGACGTGCAGGGGCTAAAGACCTATTTTTACACCTTCGACGGCGTTGCCAGGGCCGTGGATAATGTCTCTTTCGACCTGAACAAAGGAGAGACACTGGGTATCGTAGGGGAGTCCGGTTCCGGAAAAAGCGTGACCGCGCTCTCTATTATGCGACTGATACCCGAGCCCCTCGGAAAAATCGTTCATGGGCGAGTTCTGCTGAACGGAAAAGATCTTCTCAAGATTTCTATGAATGACATGCGAGATATCATGGGCAACCGAATCTCCATGATCTTTCAAGAACCTATGACGTCCCTCAATCCGCTGTTCGCCGTTGGCGACCAGATATCGGAAATGTATATCCGCCACATGAACCTGAACAAAAAAGAGAGCTGGAACCGATCGGTAGAGATGCTCGAAAAGGTGCAAATTCCATCCCCGGGAAAAAGAGCCCATGATTACCCCCATCAGCTTTCTGGGGGCATGCGGCAGCGGGTCATGATTGCCATGGCGCTTTCCTGTAATCCGGAGATACTGATTGCCGATGAACCGACAACCGCCCTTGACGTAACGATTCAAGCTCAGGTTATCGATCTGATGATGAAATTGAAAGATGACTTTGACGCATCCATCTTGATGATCACCCATGATCTGGCCGTAATTGCGGAGATTGCCCAACGCGTGATTGTCATGTATGCTGGCAGGATTGTGGAGCAAGGCGATGTCTATACCATCTTTGAAAATCCGATGCATCCGTACACACGGGCACTTTTAAAATCCATTCCCAAGTTGGGCAACCGATCCACATCCGGGCGTGAGCCATTGCATGTAATCAAGGGAATTGTCCCCAGCCTTTACCATTTGCCGGCGGGTTGCAGTTTTTATCCGCGATGCCCGGAAGCCATGGATATTTGCAGGACAGGCCCCATTCAGATGGTAGCGCTGGACCCGACGCATCGTGTGCGTTGCGCGCATTACGCGACCCATTAACAAGGACGTCTGTTTATGTCGGAAAAATTATTGACGGTAAACGACTTAAAAGTTCACTTTTCCGTTAAAAAAGGTCTTTTTTCCAAAACCGCCGGTTATGTATATGCCGTGGACGGCGTCTCCCTGACGCTTGAGAAAGGAGAGACCTTGGGAATCGTGGGTGAAAGTGGTTGCGGAAAGACGACGGTGGGCATGGCCATCTTGCACCTGTTAAAACCGACATCCGGCAGTATCATGTATCAGGGAAAGGATGTATCGCGACCATCTCGATTGTCACCGCCTGAATGGAGAAAACTGAAAAAAGAGATCCAAATTATTTTTCAGGATCCCTATTCTTCTCTCAATCCCCGTATGACCTTGCACAAAATTATCAGAGATCCGATGAAGCTCCATGGCATGTATAAGAATCGTGAGCTGGACGAAAGAGTCGATTATCTCATCGAGAAGGTGGGTCTCAGCCCTGAACAGGGCAACCGGTATCCCCATGAATTCAGCGGCGGCCAACGCCAGCGGATCGGAATCGCCCGGGCCCTGTCCCTGAATCCCAAGATCATTATCGCCGACGAGCCGGTTTCCGCCCTGGATGTATCGATCCAGGCCCAGATTATCAATCTGATGATAGATCTTCAGGAGGAGTTTGAACTTTCATTTATTTTTATTGCTCACGACTTGGCCGTTGTGGAGCATATGTGTGATCGCATCGCCGTCATGTACCTAGGAAAAATTGTTGAACAGTCCACTTACACCGACCTTTATCACCATCCTAATCATCCTTATACTCGGGCCCTGCTTTCAGCCATTCCGATTCCGGATCCAAGAGCAATCAGAAAAAGGGCGATCCTTACGGGCGATGTACCCAGCCCGAGGCATCCGCCATCCGGATGTTCTTTTCATCCTCGCTGTCCGGATCGCTTTGATGGATGCGACCACTGCCAGCCCGAACTGCGGGACATGGGTGGAAGTCATTCTGTTGCCTGCCATTTATATCCGGAGAACGAAAAAAAACGGGAGAGCTAAGCTGTTAACGGTACCTCTTCACCGCCACGGTTAATGAGGAATCGGCCCTGGGCGGCCTGTGCCCGGGTGGGGAAAGTGCCGCACACCATTAACATGATCGATATTGAGAGAGCCATTATTCAGAATCCTTATTTCGAATTTCTTATAGAGGTATCAATTGGAAGGGATTTCTATCATCCTATTTTTGCAAGCTAAAATAACAATCTATGCAAACATTTTGAGTCACCCCGAAGGAGATTTTTCGGCCCCATCATGAAGTAGAGTCAGGATAGCGAATGCTTAGTGGAGATACAAACCGCAGCCTATGCTTCGAAATATCATATACCCAGTACAAATAATTTTACGTATTCCACGAAAAATGAGATGATAAAATTACCATGTTACCTGCCATATGCAGTCTCAGGCTCTGAATACGACCTAAATCAACAACTAATGGTTGGACGAATCCTGCTCTGGGAGGTGGTTACCAACCAGTAAATGCCATTTGATCGGTGTTGGGGGTATAAACGGTCACAGCAGGTTCTGAAGCGGCCAGGTTATTACAATTTTCGCACGGCCTGGATCTAATAGACCATTTTTGCGTTTACCGCCCAGTACCTGCAGGCCTGATTGAATGTGTCTCAATACGAGAACGGTATTGTACCCTGGAGATTATGCCCACTCGAAAATTTACAGGTTTTCGTATCGTACACCCAAGAAAAGCGCCACGAAAGCGAAGTTGGCAGACCACAACATACAGGGTTCGCCCATTTCTTTTTTTTAGTTCGCTTTAATAGCAGTACCAGCAGGTTTTTATACCTTCGAAATTCGTGTAGTAGCCGGAACAAATCCCATGGTGGTATTTATCAACGAATCATTTACTTTTTATCAAGCGGACTTTTGACCCCCATCAGATTTTTCCCAACAACATGTGTATAAATCATTGTCGTGCGCACGCAACTGTGTCCCAGTAGTGCTTGAATTGTGCGAATATCATATCCGTTCTCGAGCAAATGCGTAGCGAACGTATGACGCAAGGTGTGTACCGTCACCCGTTTAATGATTTTTGCACTGCGGGTTGCTTTGCGGATATGTTTTTGAAGACTGCTTGGATGCGTATGGTGGCGCCGCTCGATTTGCGAGCGCGGATCGGTGGACAGCTTGCCGGAAGGAAACAGCCAATGCCAACCCCACTGCTTGCCGGCATTGGGATATTTTCGTTCAAGGGCAAAGGGCAGTTCCACACCAGGCACATTGTTGTGCCGATCGTGTTCAAACAATTTCCTGGAGTGCTCCATCTGAACCTTGATTTTTTCAACCAGGCATTCGGGCAATAGCGTCTGGCGATCTTTGTTGCCTTTGCCCGCCATGACAATCACTCGTTGTCGTTCAAAATCGATGTCCTTTACTCGAAGCTTGATGCATTCGCGTAATCGCAGGCCGCAGCCATAGATGATTTCGGCGGCAAGCAAAGGCGCCTGGCCGACATGTGGCCTAACAAACGCTCCACCTCCGGTTTGGTCAGCACCACCGGCATGCGGCGTTTTTTCGCGGCTCGGACAACCTGACCCAAATCACCGATATCTTTGTTAAGAACATGACGAAAAAAGAATAAAAGGGCATTAAACGCCTGGTTTTGGGTGGATACAGAAACCCGCCGTTCCACCGCTAACCAAGTCAAAAAGTCCTTTACATGGTTGCCAGTAATATGCTCCGGATGGCGGAATCCAAGATATCTGCCAAAGGACCTTAGCCATCCGATATAGGTTTTTTCCGAACTCAGGGAAAGGTGTTTTAGGCGCATGATCCTGACCATATCATTTTTCAATACCGCCCATTGCCTGGCTGCCGGCTTCGTATCTATTTGCCTTTGTTCGATGCGGCTTTTATGAAATCTATAAAGGTTAATGGCCATACGGGCCTGATCAACCTGCCAATCCTCTTTCCGCTTGGCAAGCTTCATAAGAAAACTATCGATTTCATCTTGCCCAAGCGATGCGGATATGGGCTTATTGCAATGCAGGTAACAATTTTTTATCCAGTGCAGGAAAAAGGGGATCTTTTTGTCCGGGATAATACTCTGGCGGGATAAATATTTTTCGAATCTATTCATGGCACACCTCCATCTAAAATGTGGTCTCTAACTGAAATCAAGGCTTGTAAGGATCATAGCAGTCGGATGTGACAGATCAGGTCACAGTGATGGCGGAGGCCTTCAAATTCGCGTTTAAGGGTGCCCAAATAAGAAAACAGTGTACTTCAGGGGAATTCTCCATAAGTACAGAAAAAATAGGATGTAGAATCCTTTGAAATAAGGTCGATTGTTTGACTAATCAGATATTTATGATATTAGTGATTGATGAGATAAAAAATCTTAATTATGAGTATATGCCCACCATTTGGGTGAGATGGCCCAGATTCGTGTGCAAAGCGGGAAATTCCCACTAATAACTATAGTTGGGCAATGTATGAGAAAGATCGTGCAGGTAAAAAAATGAGCATTGCAGGAGTACGCTCCACCCGTGGCGATATTTATCAGACTCTGATTGCCTTAGACTGGGCATTGACTGTCTTGTCTGATCCCGAATTTCAATGGCTCGAAATTGATTCGACGATCTACCTGGTAGATGATGTCGTAATTGGCAAATCCGACGGCACCGTGATTTGCTGTCAATGCAAAAAGAACCAGACCGGCTTCAATGCATGGTCGATAGCCGATCTTGGGGGTGAACTCGATAAGGCTTCTCTGGACTTAGCTAGAAATCAACAAGTCAAAGTCCGCTTCTATTCGCGCAGCGAGTTTGGCGCACTCGCCAAACTACGGGAATATAGCATTTTATATGGCAATGAGGCCGACTATCTTGTGAATCTAACCAAAGAGCATATAAAAACAGATACCGACTTGGCCGCTCGCATCGCCGCTCAGGCGCCTGGTCTTTCTGCCTATGAATTCCTACGCCGCACCACCTTCGAGATTAGTCCCGATTTTGATCGCATAGAGGATTTGTTGCGTGAACGTTTGCGCCAAATAGCGAGCAACTCAGATGCTGCCTTCAGCGCCCTCTGGATGAGCCTCGACAAACTTGGTGGACGTATGGAGGGTGGCAACTTATCCGCTTCAGCTCAGCATCGCCTGACCAAGGACGATCTCAAAGACATTCTCCATCAAGCAGGAGCAATGCTGGTTCCGATCATGTCCACCGCACAGGTGCGGACATCGTTTTCCGGCACTTCAGCCATCGGCAGGTCTTGGCTTCGGGACATTGCTGGGCAGCGCATTTCGAGTCCAATCGTGAACGAACTCCTTGCTGCTATCGATGTAGGGAAACGCAGTATCCTGCTTACAGGGCTCCCCGGTTCCGGCAAAACCTGTGTGATGCTTAATTTGCAAGAAGCACTAGAGAAGCGAATGCAAACCCGAGCGGATATAGTGCCGCTCTTCATACAGTCGCGCGAATTCGCCGACCTGGCGACAGCGCAGGAGCGCCAGGCACAAGGACTGCCAGAGAAGTGGGTGGAGCAGGCTGCCCGGTTAGCAGAAGACGCGCATGTGGTTGTTGTCATCGACTCACTTGATGTTTTGTCCATCGCCCGGGAGCACAGCGTATTGACGTACTTCCTTGCACAAATCGACCAACTGCTACTGATCCCCAATATCACCGTTATCACTGCTTGCCGCGACTTCGACCGCAAATATGACCGCCGCATTGCCGCACGGCAGTGGGGCTGTGAGTTTCAGTGCCTGCCGCTGGACTGGGAGATCGAGATTGCACCGATGCTCGAAAAGCTCAGAATCGATTCGACTACTATTGACCACGTCACACGTGAACTGATCCGAAATCCTCGCGAACTAGCCCTGTTTGTCGAACTGGCACAGCATGAAGGCAGCTTCAACGTGGTTACCAGCCAAGCACTGGCACAGCGCTATCTCGATACCATCGTGCAGGCTGATCCCACGCTGGGGGACACAGCAATGCAAGCGATTGAATCCATCGCCAATGCAATGCTGCGGTCACGCACCTTGTCAATTCCTCGTCAGCGTTTCAGTGCTTCACAGGATATCCTGCGTCGGCTGCACAGCCTCAATGTGTTGCAAGATACCCATGATGGAAAAGTAACGTTTGGCCATCAAACCCTGCTGGATGTGCTCGTGATATGCGGTGCTGTACGCCGAGGGGTCTCGCTCAATGAGTTCATCCAAGGCTTGCCGCCCGTGCCCTTCGTTCGACCGAGCATACGAAGCTTTGTTGCACAGTTAGCGGTGGGAGATCGTCGTGAGTTCAGAAAACAAATACGAGCGGTATTGACTGGCAACGTGGCCTTTCACATCCGCCGCCTGATTGCAGAGTCGTTTGCCCAGCAGATACCGCAGGATGATGACTGGCCATTGATACGAGACTTGCGAATGAAGCATCGCGACGTGTTTCAGGTGATTTACTCCCAAGCATCGTTGGTTGAATGGCACCACTTCTGGTTTTCTCATTTGGTGCCTGCATTGAAGGAAATGCGCGATGCCGAGGGGATGACGGCCCATGTTCATCGGGTGGCGCAGTGGAAAAATGAAGATGCCGCCGGGGTATTGGCATTCTGGATGGAGACGCTGGCGCTGGATTGGTTGGATGGCAACAGAATCGCGGAGCAATTGGTTTTTTCTTTAACTGATTTCAAGACAGAAAATTTGTCACTGGTTGCTCCCTTGATAGAGCGGCTACTCAGTATGCCGAAACCAGAGCATAGCTTTCTTGGTCATATCGTTGCACGCTGCATCGCCGCTGGCGCTGTTGATGACATAATGCTTTGGCGCTATATCGCTGGCGACATCAGTGAAGACGAAGTGACGAAATTGCATTTTGACAACAAACTTCATTGCCAACCCCATGAGTTTGGAGACAAGAACGAGAACTTCCTGAAACAGCGGATGGTGCAATCCACTACCTTACTCAATTTATCATTGGCAACCATTGAGCAATGGAGCCAAATCCACTCAGCTCGCTATGGAGAGACCAGAATAGGCTATCACCATGGGTTCCTGGGCAATACCTCATACGAGGATGTCCACTCCCAGGATGATCATCGACACGTGACTGGAGAGCGGATGCTTTGGGATGCAATTGAGGCAGCAATTCTCGACCATGCACAGAAACACTCCGACTGGTGGCAGCAGAATCGACAACGCCTGTGCTTTAATTACGAAGGTGCATTGTGTTACTTCGCCGTCCTTGCTTTCGCTGAATCTCCTCAGCCCAATATTGATTTGATCGGTCGTCTGTTGTGCGACAGGAATTTACTCGAATTCGAACTCTCTTACGAGCTATGCACATTGATCCGGTCTGCATTTATTTATCTAGATAGCCATACACAAGATGCAGTGATGGCAACAATTCAAACCGTGTGGGAGGAGCCGGAACCAGATGATGATGGGACACGCCTTTGGATATTGAAGAAGCGAGCCGAATATATATGCGCCATCCCATGCCATCTGCGCTCAACGGAAGCTCAAGCGATACTGGATGCTTATGAAAAAGTGAATGGAACGTTCATTCGGCAACCGTCCATCCGCAGTCGAGGCGGCTGGGTAGTCGCCCCGTTTTCATTTGAGGTATTTCTGAATGCCAGCGATGACGGCGTGATTCGTTTGCTGGCGCACTACACTGGGTATAACCGAGATTTTGATGACCATTTAGTCGGGGGAGAGCGGCAGGTCGGATCTCAACTGCACGAGGCTTCATCTCGCCACCCATCGCGATTCTTGAAGTTTTTGAGTGCAAATTGGACCAATATTTCAACTAAGTTCCGCGACGACATAATGGACGGCGTTGCCAACTACCTGGCACATCGCTATGGCAACTTGCAAACCAACGGTGCATGGATACCGCTCGAAGAGCCCGATGCTCCTGCTTTGGCGAATCAAATCCTTGACGAACTGGAGAGACATCCCGCCCACTGGCAGCTTAATCGCTCCGCAGCCAAGGCGCTGGAAGCCTGTGCGCATGTTATCCAGGATGCACAAGATGCTGCACGGCTGGTGTTTTTAGCAATAGGCTTTTCAGTCCTTAAAGAGGAAAGCTCCATCCAGGGGGATTCTGTTGATTTGATTACGAGCGGCATCAATATGATGAGTGGAAATGTAGCCGAGGCCTTGATGATTTTGGCCAATAATTTTCAAGAGCTTGGCACTGCATTACCCGAATTGTTACCACCCATGCTACGTCGATTTGCCAGCAACGAGCACCCTGCAATTCGCGCCCTGATTCTCAGACGTTTGCCGTACTTTCAAAGCCAGAATCCCGACTTGGGTTGGGATTTATTCCACCTTGCCATTCAGGATGCTGTGGGGCTTTGGCAGTCCGCCGAACATTGCCTGTATTACGCCTATCATGATCATTTCGAAAAGGTTGCGCCCTTGCTTGCGCGTATCTGTCGCGAGGGCAACAAGAAAGAAATGGAAACTTGGGGGCGCATTTCGGCCTTATCTGCCCTGACCGGGCATATCGATTTTGCAAATTTTCTTGGTGAATTGAACACCCTGGATACTAAGGAAGCGTGGGATGGGGCAGCGAGTGTTTGGACTCACCCTGGAAATATCAAACAGCATCGAGAGCAATGCCTCGCAGGTATTGAAGTTGGCCTAAATGCAGGCAGACCTCATGCAACGGCTGTTGCTCGCCATGTGGGCAATATATTCCGGGATAATGCGCCGCCTACTTCCGTCCCGATAGAATTGATTTGCCTCTGTTTTAGTGTGCTCGAAAACGATAGCGAAAAAAAACATGATCGCCTTTTCGGATTTGACGGATGGCTCAATGCCACTTCACAGCGTGACCCAGAGCTCGCTTTAGCTGCAACCGAAATTTACTTGACCTATGTCAGTCGTGCCAAGTCATACTTCTACGACCATAAGAATAGACTTGTTCAGTTAATTACCCGGCTTTTTGCCGAAGCCGAGGAGCGGGAAGAATCCGATCACGGCGCGATGCTTAAGCGTGTGGTATCAGTTCAAGATTTACTGTTGTCACTGGGGGGGGATTCCATAAATGATTGGCTAAAAGCAGCTGAGAGGCAATAAACACATGTGCATAATAGGGACGTCTATGCTTTTATCCTTTACGCGGATCTTGCGATCTTACAGTTGAAGAGCAAAGAGCAGAACTCTCAGCTTCTCAGCGAATCCCGAAAGTTGAGTTATAAGTACATCAGTGAAACAAAAAGACCCTGATAGTAATATTGCCCAACCATTGGGTGGTAGGGACGCTCGTTCCTCGCGCCCCACACCCAAAACGTTGGGATAAAGAAGAAATGAAGATACTGAGTGTTCTTATTATTGCATTTTACATGATGGGTTGTGCGAGTAGTCAGCTCGCACTGTCTGCCAGCGATTCTGATTGGATTGCAAACCCATCACAGGAGGCACTGGCCAAGGATGATTCCCTCAGTGGGGAACGTGTTAGATTTCTCGCCGACTTCAATGCGGATGGAATTCTAGACATGGCTCTCTCCTGCGACAAGAGCTTGTTTGGCAACGCAGGAGGTCAATTCACGCTGTATCTCGGCAATGGGAAAGGGAAATACCGAAAGCATGGTGAGTTTTTTGCTCACCCAATGGCTGTTTCCCTGGAGAAGATTAGAGACGAGGTCAGATTGTGGACATACTACCGTGGTGGTGGATGGATTGGACAGATTGGGTATAACGAGATACTAAAGGAGAAGTTGTCAAAGTATAACTCCATCACAATTCACCCTGGAGATGGCGGTACCAAAATGGGGAACGCCATTTATGAATCGGTCATTAAGAACTCGGATCTACCAATTACAGTTGAATGGAGTGAAACAAAGAACGGGATCGTGAAATGGATTGATCCCAACAAAGCAATCGACAGCGACAAGAAATAGCCGCGCTTCGCACGGCCATTCCTTGCGCGTCATTGCAGACGTTAGAGGTCTGAATGGAAGAAAAAATGATTGCCCATGAAAGGGTGCGGTTGAGCTTTGGGTCATTCATTATTTTTATGGCGATTGCAGGTTTCAGCATTGCACTTGTATCTGTCATATTCCAAACATTGTTTTCTTTTTGGTGGCTCATTGCTGGTGATCCTTCAATTTCACTTGTAAAGTTCGCAAAGCCTTTTCTTTCATTGATTATAGACCCATTAGATGGGGTTATAAGTGGAATTATTATATTTCCAATATATAAGACTTTTTCAAGGCGGTACCCGAATTTAGGCATAAAGCTTTTTAAAATAAACTGAGCCTCTAACCACCGGCTCCATTGGACAGCAAAAGGCGTGCGGCTGTTACTTTTGCATAATCATCATTTAACAATTCTCCGGCGAAGGCTGAGTCCCTTTTGCTGCCCATGAGCCGGAGCGTTCGATTTCATTTGAGCAAACATGGGAATGACTTTCAAATATAATATTTATAAAAGATGGTTTCCGATACTCACCGCTCCAGTGTTTTTATTATTGACCTATGTGTTTATTCGAGCTGCATATCAAATGAATACTATGATTTATGGCTTGCTGTATTTATCTATTTCGATTTCAATTGCTGCATTTTGGTTCTATATTCTTACAAAATGCAGAACTGAAATTATTGTAAATCAAAAAGGTATTAAAATATTTAAACCTCTCAGAACAATTGAAATAGAATGGGAAGATATCACTGAGTATGGAAGAGATCGAATTTTGGCAGGCTATAGGAGAATGTGGCAATACTATATTAGATGTGTTAATAACAAAAAAAAGATAGTTCTGTTTCAAGAAGATATAAACAATTCTAAGATGTTAGACGATTTTATAAATAGCAAATGCCCAGCAGGATTAAAATAGTATTATCGAACCAGGGCTTTCAGTGGATCGCAAGGACCGTGCGCCCACTGAAGCCCGCCGTTATGCTCTCTAAAAATTTAAGGACTTAATATGAATAAAAAACTTGAGCAGCGGTATTCAGAACTTGAAACAGAATGCGGAAAGATCGAAAGTTCTAAAACCCGGACTGATGGTATATATGGGCAAACTACGGTGATTGATAGCGACCTGTTCACAACCTGGAAAGTAAAAGTCAAACATCTACTATCCATTTCCTGCGGGGAATCATCTCAACACTTTTTGACTTTTAGCAAAGGTGAAGATCCTCGGACTATGGAATCTTCATACGACATATTCAAAAGATTAAAATCTATTTTTTGGGCTGCAAAAGATGATTTTTGTGGTGGCTATATGACATCCATTAAAAATCTTATTCAAGCTGAGGTTTTTGAGAGTGAATTAGAGCAAGCTGATGAACTTCTAAAAAATGGCTACAAACTTGCTTCTGCAGTAATAGCTGGCGTCGTTATTGAAACAGCGTTAAGAGACCTTTGCTCCAAAGAAGGTATCGTTCATGGGAATTTGAATAAAATGAACACAGAACTTTATAAAGCTGGAGCATACAATAAGCTTCATCAAAAAAAAATTACTGCATTAGCTGATATTCGAAATAGCGCAGCTCATGGAAAACCAGAAGAATTTTCCGAAAAGGATGTTGAGTCAATGATTCGAGATATAGAAGGCTTATTGTTAACTGTATTGGCATAACTAGTATCATTTGTTTACGCCGGATCGCTGATAGACTGCCGCGGCCGGTGAAACAGTCCTTATGCAAGAGAATCAAAGATGAGAAAATGTTGGATATGTTCAGCTGAATCAAGCACGTCTGAACATAAAATAAAACGGAAAGATTTAATCCAATTGTATGGTAAGGGGCCATACAAAGGTGATCATGCACTGGTTCATTTTAAAGATGGCAAACAGACTTTGGTACACGGTCCGAATTCAAAGAGGTTAAAATTCGAGAACAACCTTTGCAACGAATGCAATTCAGCATTTACGCAGCCTTTTGATAAAGCATATGACAAATTCATAAAATGGTTCGATTGTAACAGAGAATTTGTTTATAGAAAAAGAGTAATCGACTGGCAAATTGTGTACGGGGATGATTTTATTACACAACAAAATAATCTTTTCAAATATTTTGCTAAGTGCCTTGGCTGTAGAATCGACGATCACGGTAATGAGGTCCCAAGCGATTTGATCGAATTGCTTTACAAGGAACAGTTTAAAACAGAATTAAAAGTTTCCTTCTGCATTAATGAAGATATGGCATTATTGCCCGATGAGGATATGGGCTTAGGCATTCATCCCCTTTATATTGATAAATCAATTTATCCCGATATTCCAGCATATTATTGCGGGCATTGCTATAGATGGCTCGATATACACTATTTCTATTTGTTTGCTTATGACAATAGTCTGGGGGCACCTTGGGTAGCTGATTCAAAATATGTATATTTAGGTTTTCATGAGCCTTTAACAGAGGAAGAGAGAAAAAAACTAATAATAAAAATAATGGACAGGGATGCATAACATCCGCCTGGACGCAGACGGGCAAAACCCGCGCCCGCTGGTCAGGCGGAGCGTTCGGCAGGATAAGTATGGATTTAAGCAGGTCCACATGGTCACCGTTTCAATCCCCAGAGGTTCGCGATATCTGCGAACATCTAACACCAGAGGAGCATGGACGGATTCTAAATGACGCAAGAGAGCGTGGCAGACAGCTTGGCCTTTGGATCGCCGTTCCGTTTTGTGCCGTTCTTGGCTCATTCACATGGTCTTGGCGATTCGGTTCAATCCTTATATTTTTATTTGTTGTGTATATGGCGGTGTCGGGAATACCACGAATTCGGAATATGCGTAGAAAGACGAAACAGCTGTTGTGCGATACGGGTTGGGCACGAAACAGAGGTTACAGGTTGGAGAGTTTGCGATTTATGAGCTTTCCTTGGACGAAATAATATAGAAGAAATGCCGAACCCATATTTGCACAGGACGCCAAACAGCAGGCGCCTGTGAAAAACCCGTTATATTATTGGAATTTTATGACTTCTTTAATTTCATGGGTAAGTGTTGATCAAAGAGGGCCTTCATCTTTGTATATTGCTAGTGATAGCAGAATTGGATGGGTTGGCAGAAGCATTTTAGGGGCTTGGGATGTAGGCAGAAAGACATTTGCTGCAACTAATCAACCTGATATTTTTGGGTACTGTGGTGATGTTCAGTTTCCGACAATGGTACTTTCCCAAATTGTAGCACTCATCGATAGTTATTTGATTTTTGATAATACTGTTGAATCTGACGAACGTTTTGAAAAAGTTTCAAGTATAATTAAAACCTCTTACGACAAATATCCTGACCGATTTAAAAATAATTTTACCATAATCTATGGAAATAGATTAGGCGAAGATGATGTAAAAGCTACTTTTAATGTATATGAAATATCATGGAATAATGCCCATTGGGCAGAAAAAAAGCTTATTGTTCCATCGGATAAATCAAGCATTATAGGTGTATATGGTTCAGGCGTAGATGTTATAGAAAAATTTAAAAATATATTTGGAAAGTCCGACTTTGGCATTGATACCTCAAGAGGTATTTTTTCAGCTTTTTGTTCCGCTGTTGAGTCAGGAGAAGACGGAAATTCAGGAGGAAAGCCTCAGACAGTTGGTTTGTATAAAATAGGAAATAGTCGAATCTTTGGTTTTGAATCAAACCGTTCGCTTTGGGTATATGGCTTACCTATTGACCAGCTATTCGATGTTGAGAAAATTGAATGGAGAAACGAGCGATTTGAGAGGGTTGACGCGAGAAAAATGGCAGTTCAGGCTGATGCTCAAAGGCACCCATTAAGATGAAACGCCCCGGGGGTGGATTCGCACCACCGACCTCCCACAACCTTTGTGGGCGCTCTACTCCTGAGCTACCGCGAGGCTATTCTACATTGGTAATGTAGTTAAGACATAATTTGCATAGCGTTGCTATGAGGTCAAGATTAAAAATATAACATCTAAATTAACGGGACGCGGTAAAACGTTGCGCCCGTTATTAAAGCGTTCTACCTCCAACGATTTTATGATGATTATAGACCAAAGAGAATACAGAAAGCAGTTGAGAGAGGCACGTGCACTTGCTAAGGATAATCGAGAAATCTGTGGCCTCCTGATTGACACAGGCTTTCATATTTCCTTTGTTCGTGTGCGCAACGTGGCCAGGCGTCGTTGCGGCTTTAACCTTTCAGTCCAAGATGTGCGCCGCATTGAGCGTGCTGTTAAGGTCTTAGGTCAAGAAATTATAGGTACTTTTCATTCGCATCCATATTCAGATGATAACCCTGGGGAATCCGATATTGCCGGAACTGTTGATGATTCGTTGATGTTTGTCTTTGATTGCATTGGCAAGACCGGATCTTTGTGGAAAATTAAGAATGGAAAGGCGAGAAAGCTGAAATTTGCATTTATTCAAGATATTAAAGGTAGAACCATCTCTTCCAGCTGGGCGCGAGGACCATGCGCCCGCTGAAGAGCACGTTGGGCTGATCGAATAAGGAGAAATAATGAGAAATGTACTACTTTTATTAGCTAATGGTTATGAAACATATGAAGCAAGCGTTTTTATAGATGTAATTGGATGGAATTTAATTGATGGCGATAAATCGACAAAATTATTTTCATGCGGACTGACCAAAGAAATCAATAGCAGTTTTGATCAAAAATGTATCGTGGATTACCTTGTAAAGGATATAAATGTAGACGATTATGATGCATTAGCAATCCCTGGTGGATTCGAAGAATACGAATTTTATGAAGATGCATATGATGAGAATTTCTTAAATATAATTCGAGATTTTCAAAAGCAAAATAAGCTGATCGTATCAATCTGCGTTGGTGCTTTATCACTCGGGAAAAGTGGAGTTTTAGAAGGAAAATTTGCAACAACGTACAATAAAAAAGCAATACGTCAAGATACGTTAAGAGAGTTTGGTGCAACTGTAAAAAATGAACCAGTTGTAATAGATGGCAACATAATAACTTGCTGGAACCCATCAACTGCAATTGATGTGGCTTTTTTATTACTTGAAAGACTCACAACAAAAGAAAATACAAATTATATAAAGACGATAATGGGTTTTGAGGATAAAATACAGAAGTGAATTACGCCCAACAAGCGCATAAACTCTGAAACCCAAAGCAGGGCGTTTTCGGCAATATCTATTTTCTTTATTGAACGTGGCTTTTTCGAAAGCCTATTAGCTTTGGGTTCAGGTCATGCGGAACGTTGAGCCTGTCGAAAAAGTAAAGTTTTACTCCTTTTTTAGTGAAAAAACGGACTGACTGTGATATATAATATGTAGTAATCATAAGAAATACCCACCAAAGAGGCCCGAGATGGCAAAGCATCAACACTACGATTACAAACAGTCCGTCATTGAGCCAATCTTTTTAGAAGATCAATTAGTGCCCGGTACCTTAGAGTATGCAATTCATTATATCGTTGAAGAGCGTTTAAATATGAGTGTTTTCGATGCTCGGTATAATAATGATGCAACAGGGCGAAAGTCGATCGATCCAAAGTTGTTATTAAAGATTGTGCTCTATGGTTATTCACGCGGCATGATATCATCTCGTAGCCTGGAATACGCCTGTCAAAAAATAACGACCTTTATGGCGCTGGCCTGTAACAAGACCCCGGACCATAGTACCATCGCAGCGTTTGTGTCCTCTATTGATGAAGAGATAGAGGACTTGTTCACGATGGTATTAATGATTTGCCATGAAGAGGGGCTTTTAGGCGGCACTCATTTTAGCATTGATGGATTAAAGCTTTCGTCGAATGCATCCAAAGAATGGAGTGGCAAATTTGATGATTTAAAGAAAAAACAAGATGCTTTAAGGCGTAAAGTCAAACAAATTGTCAAAGAACACAAAATAACCGACAAAAAAGAACGCGGCAAATCGATAACTGATAAGAAACGTCTTGAAAAACGGATTAAAAAGTTAACCCGGCAAGCTGATCGTATCGAAGAATTTTTATCAAACAATGATCCCAAGATAGGCTCTAAGGGTGATGAGATTCAAAGTAACGTAACGGATAATGAATCGGCCATAATGGCGACTTCCCATGGTGTCCAACAGGGCTATAATGCCAATGCAGTGGTTGACGATAAAAAACAGATAGTAACAAACGCTGAGGTGTTCGGCAGTGGTACAGATAGCAAGAATATGGGACCGATGCTTGAAGGAGCCAAAGAGAATCTTGAAGCCATTGGTTGGGATAAACCTCTGGAAGGCAAACAAGTCAGTGCTGATACAAGTTACTATAGTGTAGAGAATCTTAAAGCCTGTGAAAAAGAAAAGGTTGATGCCTACGTACCGGATCAGCAATTTCGTAAAAGAGATATTCGTTTCAAATATGCTGATAGACATCGCCGTTCAACAGATAAACGTCATCTAAAATATAAGTCCAAAAAACGCTATTTTGATGTGAACGATTTCAAGCTGGATGATCGAACCGGCAAATTAATTTGTCCTGCCGGCCACGGCCTTTATGTAAAGAATCGGAATTTTATTACCGCTGACGGCTACAAAGCCATTGCTTATCAAGCGCCCAAAACAGCTTGCTGCGATTGCAAATTGCGTTCTAAATGTTTAAGAAATCCCAATACGGTATCAAGACAGGTCCACATATTTTATGGTCAGCGCCCAGCCAGTGTTACAGATAAGATGAGAGAAAAGATCGATACGCCTGAGGGTCGCAAGATATATGGAAGACGTATAGGGATTGTAGAACCAGTTTTTGGCAATATACGATCCTGCAAGAGAATGGATCGGTTTACCTTAAGAGGAAGAACCAAGGTGAATATCCAATGGAAGCTATACTGCCTTGTGCATAACATTGAAAAGATCCTGAATTATGGGGAAAGCTTTGCGGTCGCATAAAAGTGCAGGTGGAAAGGCAAGAAAAACGGATCAAAGGAACGAGATAGGGGGGCAGATTAGCCGAAGCAACCATATTGAAGTTAATGAAAGAAGAAAATCAGGTTGAACTGATCCCATCTAAAAAGTAAAGTGGGTTAAAAACTTGTTTTTCGACAAACTCGTTATGAGTCAAGAACATGACTAACCGAGTCGAAAAGATTATACAAAAAGTAAAAAATCATCCAGTGATCGCACTGGTTATCGTGGCCTGTATTGCTATAGCGGGCTTAGAAAGTACTACGAGCTCGATTACAAAACTCGTTGAATCCATCTCGTATTATACTGGCTCAAAAGAAGTTCCAAAGCTTGTCCAGTTCGCAGTTGTTAAAAATAAAACCGGTTATCGCGAAACCGAAGAGCCAAAATTTGCCGCTGGCCCCATGATAAAAAGCTATATGCCAGATATTTATATTTCAAAGGTTCTTCCGAGCTATCCTGTTTTCCAGGTCTCGATTGAAAATCCAAATGATAAAGATATTTTGGTGACTGATATCAAATATCACGTATCAGATATTGGCCAAGTTTTGGGTGGCGCACCAGGTGCGCTCCAATCGGCATACCAATATGATTATGTTCTCAGTTATAGAAAAGGTACGCAAACTCAGCAGTTAGTACCACCTTTCAAAATTCCACCAAAATCTGTCGGTGCTTTTGAATTGGTTTTAACTACAGAGGAGGAGGATATTGGGTTGATTTGGATAATGACAATTGAATTTGTCACTTCTACCGGAGCGGCAAGTACAGATGAATTTCAATTACTTCTTTCCGGAAATCCGCCTTGGGCGCAAAGGATGTTTAACAAATGACTCATAACAAGGCTTTTGCAGCGGAGCGCAAAAAGCGCGCGCCCGCTGAAAAGCGGCGTTCGGCGGAAAATAATAACGATATCCTAAAGTGCAAATAGTTTTTGGCTCAAAAATCCTTATAATAACTAATAGTTAATATTATGAAATGAGAATCTCCATAGTTTAGGAGTTAAATAATGACTGAAGAAAAAATATTCAAAAAATGTCCAATGTGTTCAACTGAATGGAAAACACGTGATGAATTTCTTGATGACCTGTCACTTATAATAGATGGCTATCAAGCAGATTTTGAAAAACTTGAACGGGGCCTTTTTTATTTTACTCACATAAAAGAGGGTTGTCTTTCAACAATGGCATTGGAGGCTAAGGACTTTTTGTCTCTGTATTCAGGTGAAAAATACACCGAACGAAGAACAGGTAAAGAAGAGTGTCCCGGATATTGCCTTGATAAAGAGCAACTGAATCGCTGCGATGCTATCTGTGAGTGCGCATTCAATAGAGAAGTTATTCAAATAATTAAAGAGAGACAGGGAAAATGAAAAAGGCTCTTCTTTCGCAAAATTAATACTAAGGCTGCGCCGAACAAGTCAATAAACGCTGACCCCAAGCACGGCCGCTCTCTGGTTTTGCCTATTTTCGTGTTAACTTGCATTGGCCAAGTGTCGGTTCCCTTAGGGCAGGTTATCGTAACGTTAGGGCTCGATATTGAGCACGAAATAATATGAAAATAAAGAAATATGAGATTACTTGGGTAATAAGATATCTTTTCCCAAGTGTATTCATTGTTCTTTTTATCGGGAGCAATCTTTTCCAACCATTTAGTCTCAATCGAGGAGACTATACAGATTTAATGATTTTTGTAGCAGAGATTGTAGTAGTGTATTTCGCGATCTATTTTTTGACCGTGCGATATGAGATTTCCAATAATAAACTGACAATAAAAAGCCTATTTTTATGGAAAAAGAGCATTGATTTTAAATCTATACAGTTGATTGATGAAGATGGTATATTCCATTTATTTTATCAGATACCAATTGGAGTCGATTTGACGGTTCTGACTTTAAAGAACGGAAAGAGGATAAGAATCATAGGGCTAAAAGAACCACTAAAATTTATACAGGAAATTCGTTCGTATCAACTTACTCTTGACGAATCATAATAGCCCTAACATCACGCTGGTGGAGACGGCGAGGACCATGCAGCTCCACAGCTCAGCGTTATGCCGCATATACTTGCCATGTAAGGATAATCCCATGATTGAGGACTATTTTCGAAAAGAAATAGAAAAACACATCGCCCCCATACAAAGTATCACCCTGATCGAAAAGGGTTTCTCCATTGAAAAGAAGTTTAAGATAACCACCGATAAGGGGGACTATCTATTGCGTGTGTCTTCAATGAAAACCTTAGACAGCAAGACACAAGAATTTGAACTAATGCGGAAGTTGCATAAAATTGGCGTGAGATGCAATAACCCAATAATGATGTTCATGAGCGATAGTCAGGAATCCGTATACGCAGTCTATAGCTTCCTACCTGGCATTGATGCTGAAGACAACATCGCCACTATGCCTGAAGAACTCCAATACAAAAGTGGCATTGAAGCTGGTGCGGATTTAAAGAGAATTAACAGCCTAAGTTGCGAAACGACTGACTGGAAAAACCGAAAATTGAAAAAACATGAATACTATGTGGGTCGGTATTTCGAGCAAAATTATAGATTTGAAAACGATAAGAAGGTCTTAAAGTTCATAGAGATGCATTACGACACATCTGAAGCTGCAAAAGACCAGCTTCAGCATGATGACTTCCACTTGGGAAACATCATTCTCAATAATCAAGGATATGTTGGCGTTCTTGATTTTAATAGATATGATTGGGGAGACCCTCTTCATGAATTTGTCAAGCTGGAATGGTTTACATGGCCAGTGAGCGAGGTGTTTGCACATGGACAGATCGAGGGCTATTTTGGAAAGAGACAAATTGATGACAAGGATTGCCTTCAGATATCCGTGTACATCGCTATGAGCATACTGTCTACAATTGTCTGGACGTTGAAATTCCATCCCCATACTTGGATAGAGATTGAAACTAAAATGCGGATGATATTAGATCATTTCGACTACTTTGAGAGTGTTCGTCCAAAATGGGCGGCATAACATGGCGCTGCAGGAGACGCCGTGAACGATTGCTGAATTTCGCAGAAGCTGTTGGCGGCGCCCCTGAGCTTGATGTTCAGTGTATAAAAATGAGAATTGTAGCCATTTTTCTAATCCTTTTTATGCCGCTTTGTGCTTTCGGAGGTGAGAAAGCCGATAAGGTTTTAGTGGTGAAGTCAGAATCCACATTGTATCTTATGAAAAATAAGAAAATTATCGGTGAGTTTAAGGCAACATTCGGTGCAAATCCAGAAGGGCATAAATACCAAGAAGGCGATGAAAGAACCCCAGAGGGGAATTACATTTTGGACTATAAGAAGAGCGATAGTGCATTCTATAAAGCAATCCACATTTCGTATCCCAATAAAGAGGATAATAAACGTGCAAAAGAGGCAGGTGTCAATCCTGGCGGTTCCATCATGATACATGGTCAGAAAAATGGTTTAGGCTGGCTTGCATGGTTTAGTCAAAATTTCAATTGGACTGATGGTTGTATAGCTGTTTCAAACAGCGCCATGAATGAAATTTGGGAGGCTGTAAATGTTGGCACTCCGATAGAAATTAAACCATGACCACAGAACATCTGTGTGTTGGGGACGGCGAGGACCATGCTGCCCCAAACACAGGGCGTGTGTGCCAGGCATGGCACAGAGCTAGTGGGGTGCAAGTCCCCACGCCAGGTATTCGTAGAGCCGAAGGCTAGGAAAAGGACAAGGGCGTAGCCGTGAGGCTGGGTCTGGAGGAAGTCCAATCCAAAAGCGCGGGGCGACGAACAGGAACCGGATATGAGGTGTGGTACACTCGGGACCAGTGGGCACGTGACCATGAAGTCCTCCATCTACGACTGGGGTGTGCTTTATAAATCCGGCGTTTACGCGCAATAAAGTTCTGTGTCTTACCCTGGGAGATCTCTCATGCTGCCCCGGAGCGTCGCGTGCGAGGCGAATTGGCTGGGGAAAGAGCAATCGATCCCGACCGTATGAGAGAAGTCAGCAGAGGGCATAGTAGCCTGGAAACGAGCCGCGAGAGATCCTGCGGGATAATCGTAGAGGGAGACAAGGTGAAGGCCCGAACGGTATGAAAGGATGAGTAGGATGGAGGTCATGTGGGTGTAAAGCCGATCCAGATTGGGCTACCCCTTACAATTGAGGGAGATGCATTCGCCTCGACAACCACAACTGAAAGTCCGGTTGGCAAAGAGCAGCTCATGGAGCTTATTTTACGAAGCGAGAACCTGCAACGCGCATTAAGACGTGTAAAGCAAAACAAAGGCGCAGCCGGTGTCGACCAGATGGGCACGGAGCAACTGGCCGACCATCTGACGCAGCACTGGGCGACGATCAAGCACCAATTGCTGGAAGGCACCTATCAGCCTCAGCCGGTAAGACGGGTTGAGATCCCCAAGCCGGGCGGCGGCAAGCGGTTGCTTGGCATCCCGACCGTGCTGGACCGTTTTATCCAACAGGCCATGCTGCAGATCCTACAGGACCAGTGGGATGAGACATTTTCGCAGTTCAGCTACGGATTTAGGCCCAGCCGCAGCGCCCATCAAGCCGTCAGGCAAGCCCAGCATTACGTGCAGGACGGCTACCGCTGGTTGGTCGATATCGATCTGGAGAAGTTCTTCGACCGCGTCGACCACGACAAGTTGATGGGAATTATACGCCAAAGGGTCAAAGATCCGCGGGTGCTTCGATTGATTCGCCGGTATCTACAATCCGGCGTGATGATCAACGAGGCCCTGCACGAGACCGTGACCGGAACCCCGCAAGGAGGCCCTCTTTCACCGCTGTTTGCAAATTTGCTTCTGGACCAGCTGGATCGTGAGCTGGAAAGGCGAGGCCACCGATTTGTTCGCTACGCAGACGACTGTAACGTGTATAAACGCAGTTGGAAAGCCGCGCAACGAGTCAGGGCCAGCATTACCCGATTTTTGTCCCACCGTCTCAAACTCAAGGTGAATGAGGCCAAAAGCGCAGTGGCCCGCCCATGGTATCGAAGCTTTCTGGGATTTACTATAACCAGTCGCTCGAACCTGCGGGTAAGCCGCAAGGCGGAAAAGGCCCTCAAGAACCGCGTGCGCGAGATAACAGGTCGAACTCGGGGAAGAAGCATCAAGACGATAATAGCGGAGCTTGGGGTCTATCTGAAAGGGTGGCTGCCGTATTACGGGATCGTGCAAGTCAAGTCCATGATGAGACAGTACGACTCATGGATCAAGAGGCGTCTGCGCTGCTATCTGTGGAAGCAGTGGGGCAGAGCGGGATACAGGCGGCTGTGCGCGCTTGGCGTGAGCCGAGACCTTGCCTGGAATACTTGTAAATCAGCCCACGGACCATGGAGACTGAGCCGCAGCCCGGCGCTGGCCTTTGCACTGCCAGCACGTTATTTTGCCGACTTGGGTTTACCAAGTCTGCTCGGATACCAACTTAATCAACTGAACCGCCGTGGTACGTGATCCGTATGCCCGGTGGTGTGGGAGGGAGGGGCCGTGAGGTCTCTTCCTATCCCGATTAGTGATCATATAATTAATTGAGGTTTTTATGTTTTGCCCGAAGTGTAGAGCAGAATATCGTGAAGGTTTCACTGTATGTGCTGATTGCGAAATCGATTTGGTTGATGTGCTTCTTGAAGTGGAAAAGCCAGAATTTATAGATTTTAAGGAGGTACTTACAACCTATAATCCGGGGGATGTGGCGTTTATAAAGTCATTATTAGAAAGTGAAGGAATAAAATATTTTTTCAAAGGCGAAAATTTTATGTATGTTCGACCGCTTGCTGATCCCGTCAGGCTCATGATTAGAGCTGACCAAGTTGAGGAAGCAGTTGAGTTGTTAAAAAATGTCCAATTATCTTTTATGGGAATAAATTTAGATAAAAACGTCAAATAAAGTTTGAAACAGTATCAAGGGGCTGTTGGCGGACTCGCTTTGCTCGCCGCAAAGCCCGGGCGTTCGTATCCTGATAGCCACCAAATACCATACAAACTTACCAATTGCAGGTATTGCCACTGTCTTGAAAATGGCAAATCGCAAGGTACCCCCTACATGTTGTGGTCGTCCTAAATGAGCCCTGAATGGTGGTTACCTTCCAGTATCTGCTAAGTTACCCAAGTTGTGTTACTAAACGGCAACCGTGTTCGGCTTAACTATCGGGAATATTGAGATTACCACCCGATACATCAGACAAGGCATGTTCCACTTCTTATTGCCAGAATTGTAAAGGGGAACCTTCAGACCTTCTTTTCTGGTTAAGCGTATGGCAGATCGTTTGAAGTCGATTTATGCCCTTTTTATATGCTTGTACAACACAATTTTTTGTCTTGTTTTTGTCTTGTTGTTTGGGGGTTGAGATATAAAAAATTCAGTGGGTTATGGCGGAAGTGCATGGGAATCGAATCCGTTCTGAAAAATCATTGGGCTAAAAACAGAAAACGGCCCACTTTGGCACCTTTTTGGCACCCAAGATGAACCGTTCTCAAACGTGTAAAGTGTTGGTAGGCGGTACTGGATTTGAACCAGTGACTTCCACCGTGTGAAGGTGGCACTCTCCCGCTGAGTTAACCGCCCGCGAGTTTTCTGCGACAGCGTTTCATCGCATGTTTCAGTTTGCGCAAATCCAGGTACATATAGTGGCCGGGCCCGTTTAAAGTCAAGTTTTTTTTGATCGTTGCCGCGGGCAGGCGCTGCAAACGATTTGTACCCGCGACACCGGAAGCGGCGGTGGGTGCATGTTTGGCCTCGGGCCGGCTTGCCGTGCTGCCGGCAATGGGTGTGGTGCTGCAGATATTCTGAGAGGTGTGCTCGATTCTTCACTTTTTTCGCCGCCGAATCTTCCCGGGTTCATGAAAGCTGCAGGTGGTTTGGGTGCCCAAAAATCGCCATCGGTCAGGGTTTGGCGATTCCGGGTGGTCTCGGAAGGGTTTGCCTTCACTGCATTTTTATCGCTGGCCGGGGATGCCGGAATGTCCCCCGAGGGTTCATCCGTCGGTGTTCCGCCTGCCCCCGGCTGATATTCGAAAGGTTCCTCGGATCTGCCCAACTCTTCCATTTCTTTAGGTGACGGTAGATCTTTGAGACTTTTCAGGTTGAACAATTCCAGGAAAAGCTTGGTGGTGGCATATATCATCGGCCGCCCAGGGATTTCTTTTCTGCCCAAGACACGGATCAGTTTTCGCTCCATGAGCTGACGCAACACTCCCCCGCAGTCCACCCCGCGAATATGCTCTATGTCGGCTCGAATGATGGGCTGGTTGTACGCTACGATAGCGAGGGTCTCTAACGTCGCTTTGGTGAGGCGCTGGGGCGACGGCTGCAGCATTTTCTTGATCCACGCGTTGAATTCGGGCCGGGAACGCAATTGCCAGCCGCCGGCCACTTCACTTAGGAAAAAACCGCCGCCGCGGGCGGAATACTGGTCTGCCAGGGCATCCAAGGCGCTGCGAATTTCCCTGGCCTCGACGGTTTCAAGGATCGTCTTGATTTTGTCGATGGGCAGCGGTTCTTCTGCAACAAATAGCAGGCTTTCAATGATGTCTTTGATATTGTGCATCGTTTCCTATTGGTAAAAAAGCCGGATGACACCGCTTCGGGCGCTTTGGGCCACGCGAATGAGATTGAGTTTCATCAGTTCCAGAAGGGCCAGAAAGGTGACGATAACAAAACGCTTTTCAGGTTTTCTCTCAAACAACTCGGTAAAAGTAATGGATCCCCTGTCTTCTATAGCGCGGATCAGGTCGTTCATGCGGTCTTTGACGGTAACCTCGTCAGCCTCCAATTCAACATTGTGGTCTTTACTGACGCGTTGCAGGATTTTTTGAAAGGCGTCGATCAGCTCAAACAACCCCACCTGGATCGTTTCCGAGTCTTCATCGATATAGGCTTTGGTTTTGACTTTTCTGGTGAAAATGCTATCGCCGAGCAAATCGCGGTTGGCCAGCGCTTCTGCGGCGGATTTGATGCGCAGATATTCCGCAAGGGGGCGTACGATTTCCAGTCGCGGGTCTTCATCGTCTTCATCATCACCATGGTTTGGCAGCAGCATCCGTGATTTGATGTGGGCCAGGGTCGCGGCCATGATGAGGAAATCACCGACATTGTCGATATTGAGCAATTTCATCCACTCAAGGTAGGCCAGGTATTTTTCCGTAATTAAGGCCACCGGAATATCATAAATATCGACTTCGTTTTTTTTGATCAGATGGATGAGAAGATCCATGGGTCCTTCGAATACATTTTCGAGGCTGACTTTATACTCATCCGTTTGCATGGCAAATCACTCTGGTGAACTTATGGCATAAGTTGTGGACGGAAACGATCGGTGAATGACTTTTTGTGAACTCATACGTTTTAATAATCCATTTTAATGGCGTCTTTGACCTGTGCCATGGTTTCTTGGGCGATCTTTTGAGCCCTTCGGCTGCCTTCGATCATAATTTCGTTTACGATTTTCGGCCGGTCTTCATAATAGGCCCGTTTATCATGAATGGGTTTCAGGGCTTCGACCAAATGGTCAGCCATAATTTTTTTACATTCCACGCATCCGATTTCCGCGCTGCGGCACTGAAGATCTATTTGCGCGGTGGTGTCTGGTTTTGTATACAGCTTGTGAAATTCAAAAACATTGCAAATGTCGGGGTTACCCGGATCGCTGCGGCGCGCACGTTGTGGGTCGGTGACCATCTGCATGACCTTGGAACGGAGTGCATCGGCTGTGTCGGCCAGATAGATGGCGTTGCCATAGCTTTTGCTCATTTTGCGCCGATCAAGGCCCAGGATTTTGGGGGTCTGTGTCAGAATCGCTTCAGGTTCGGGGAACACCTCGCCGTATAAATAGTTGAAGCGCCGGGCAATTTCCCGGGTGATTTCGACATGGGGCACCTGATCCACACCCACGGGCACACCGTTTGCTTTATACATTATAATATCAGCCGCCTGCAACACCGGATAGCCTAAAAAGCCAAAAGTGGACAAGTCTTTGTTCTGCAGTTGGATAATCTGGTCTTTATAGGTCGGGTTGCGTTCCAGCCAGGGGACGGGGGTGATCATGGAAAGAATCAGGTAAAGTTCCGCGTGCTGGGGAACTTTTGACTGAATGAAAATGGTGCTCTTATCCGGGGAAAGCCCTGAACTGAGCCAGTCAATAAGAATGTGGCGGACATATTCTCCCATGGGGCCGGGATTCTCGTAGTCGCTGGTCAGCGCATGCCAATCGGCGACGAAAAAAAAGCAGTCAAACTGTTCCTGCATGTCGACCCAATTTTTCAGTGCCCCCAGATAATTTCCCATATGAAGTGGCCCGGTTGGGCGCATTCCGCTCAAGATTCTCCTTTTTCCTGCCATTGACAACTCCTGTAAGTCTGTCCTGCTTCCGTGAGCAAGGATTCGGTGCACGACAGTGTATCCGGCGCACGCTAAGTGGATTTTAAAAAGGGTAATTTACTGGTTTGGCTTTCGGGAATCAAGCAAATTGTAGGGTTGGTGCTTTTGAACCCATTGCTCGACAAATAAAATCTCGTCTTCCCTGGACACTGTTATGCCATTAATTCTGGCATCCAGCACAGCATCCAAAATATGGCGGAACAAGGGACCCGGCTTAAGTCCGGCGGTGATGAGATCCTGGCCGTTCACCAACGGCTGGATGTTCCTCAACTTGTTGTAATAAAGTGAAATATTTTTCTTTATATCCTGGTTGTCAGTGGCGGCCATCATGTAGAGGATCAGTTCGGTCCGAAATCCGTGCAATAAATGATACAATTCGCTCTTGGTTCCCGGCGGTCGATATTCCATTTGGTGAAGGCATTCAAGGGCGTCCAGGCGTTCCCGGCTCAGCATGCGGTGATAGCGGGGAGCCAGCTCCATTTTTCGACACACTTGATGGGACGTTTCTTCATCGCAATGATGGATAAGGGCCATTAGATAAACAGCCCATCGCATATACCGGTCTTCCGTAAAAAGCAGGCCGTGCCATGCAACGGCACTTTTGGTCGCATTGAGCAGGTCAACCAGTGCCTGATCCAGTGTAATTGAGGGGTGGATCACCTTCAACAGGTTGAAATCATTCATTCGAACCACAGCGGGGGTCGGATTTTCCTCTTCCAGGATACTTTTGATTTCTGAAAATACGCGGCGGCCACTTAAACGCTTGAAAAAATCCATCCTGACGGCATTTTTAATCAGATTGGCGGTCAATTTTCCAATGGTGAAACCAAAACGCTGTTCAAATCGCAGCGCTCTGAAAACCCGCGTGGGATCCTCGACGAAACTCAGATTGTGCAGGACGCGGATTGCCTTGTCTTTGATGTCTTTTTGGGCGGAGAAAAAATCAATGAGTGCTCCGAACCGGTCGGGATTCAGGCAGATGGAAAGGGTGTTGATGGTAAAATCGCGCCGGAACAGATCCAGTTTTATCGAGCCCATTTCCACGTCCGGCAGGGCGGCTGGTGAACGATAATATTCGAGTCGTGCTGTGGCCACGTCGATTTTAAAGCCATCCTGAAAAATGATGACGGCTGTTCCAAATGCTTTATGGGTATGGATTCGGGCCCCGAATTGCGCTGCGAAAGCTCTGGCAAAGACGATACCGTCACCTTCGACGACAATATCGAGGTCTTCGTTTTCACGGTACAAAAACAGGTCGCGGACAAAACCGCCCACAACATAGGCCTGGAACATCAATTGATGCGCGGTCTGCCCGATTTGATGCAGTGTATCTATCAAGCGGGAAGAAAGCCGCTCCTGCATGAAATGGGTAATGTTTCGCATGCGTCCCGGAACAGGGCGTTTATGGGGGTCTGGTGCACCGTTGCGGGTCATTTGCGTCTGCTGCACCAGCACATTCAGCAGGTCCGTGCGGGTAATGACTCCCACAATCTGACCTCCGGTCATCACCGGCAGGATGCGTTGTTTGTTGCCGATGATTTTTTCCTGAATTTGGGGCAGATCCGCGTCGTGGGGGGTTACTTCAATTTCCGTTGTCATGTAATCTTCAACCGGTGATTCACCCAGGTCGTGGTGAATTGCTTTCTCAATAACCTGGCGGGTGATGTATCCGAGCAGTTTCCGGTCGGTTTCGTCCGTGACCAGAAGTGCGTTGATGTTGTACCGGGTGAGCAGATTGTTGGCCGCGTTGCAACTGATGGCTGCCGTGACACTGATGGGTGGAGAGGACATTAAATCCTTTGCCTGGTGCTGCGGTTTGATATTGCGGCGCAATTCGCCGAACAACCATTGCTCCGCCTGTGCCAGGGTCTGCCCCTTGATGGTGGCTGCCGCGGCCGATGGGTGTCCGCCGCCGCCCATTGCACTGGCAATGGCACCCACATCGACATGGTTGCTTCGGCTACGGGCGACCAGGTAAATTTTACTTTCCATCATGGCCAGGGCAAAAAGGGCGTTGGCATTTTCCATCTTGATCATTTTATGCACCAGGAAGGCAAAATCAGGCAGGTAGTAGTCCAGGGATATGGTGCTGACGACGATTTCAATGCCATTGATGGTATACTTAACAGCCGCCTGTATCAGATCATTCAGATACCCAATTTGTTCCGGGCTTATTTCCCGGGCGATGAGGCTGGCAATAACGCTGATGCTGGCCCCCCGCGCCAAAAGCCAGGCGGCGGCCTGCAAGTCTTCGGGTGTTGTGGATGAGAAGGTAAATGAACCCGTGTCTTCATAAATTCCCAGGCACATGATGGTTGCTTCTTCCGGAGTGACGGGAATTTTGCGGTCGTTGATGATTTCGGTCAAAATGGTGACGGTCGCCCCGGTCTGTTTGAGAACCTCAACGTCTCCATGAATATCGTCACTCTGGGACGAGTGATGGTCATAGATGTGAACCTCCAGACCCGGGTTGTCAAAAATCCGGGCCAGCTTCCCTATTCGATCTTTGCGGCGGGTGTCCACCAGCACCAGGCGCCGGACATTCATGAAATCGATGTCTTTGATCTCTGCTATGTTGAACAGGTAGACCATGGACTGGATGAAAAAGTTGCGCAGATTCTTTTCCTGGGATCCGGGGAAAACGACACGTGCGCCAGGGTAGAGTTTCTGTGCCGCCAGCATGGATGCCAGGGCGTCAAAATCCGCGTTCAGGTGAGTGGTAATCACCGTTGCCTGGTTTAGCGAAGGGGAAGATTTTCTTTGTTGCGAAGAGAGCATATGCCACGGCCTCTTTCCGGTTCCGAATCAGTTGAAACAGAGGATTTGCATAAAATTCATTATTTTGCAAGCAATACCGCAAGTTATAAATATTGGGAACCTTTTTTAGGGAAAACATCAGCTCTCCTTTTGCGCTATTTTTGTGGCATAAATACGAGGTGTTAAGTTTTGAAAGGGGATGCTCCGCCATCTGTCCGGAGAAGAGGTGTTTGATAATTTTGACACAACGGATGCTGGATGGATCGATTGGATTGCGCCTTGCCTGAAGAGCCGGATGCCATGCGGCTTCCGGGTAATATGCTATTGAAGCATTTAATGGCACAAGGATTGCTTATTAAATTTGCTTTGCCCTGTGCAGGACATTGTGCACTTAATTATTTTTATTGTCGTTTGATTGAGTTTATGGTACCAAAATCATGTTATATTATTAATGAATTACCTCGTGTGCGACATGTCCGGGGCCTGTCCGTCCGGCTTTTCGCCGAATGGACAGAATGCGGGGGAGTGTGCGTCCAAGAAATGCGACCGATGAAGGGGCAGTGCCGGGGCGATATTCGTATCCATTCAACCAATCCGATGTGCGTGACAAATAGCCAGGGGGAACGTTATGCCGGTTTATCTGTGGGAAGGTAGAAACCGAAACAATCAAATTCAGAAAGGGGAGATAGATGCCGTCAGTGAAGATGCGGTGCGGGTTCATCTCAACCGGATAAGAATTGTTCCCAACAAAATAAAGAGAAAGCCTAAAGGTCTTTTTGAAAACGTTTCCTGGCTCCAGCCCAAGATCAAAGAAAAAGATATTATCATTTTTGCCCGTCAATTTTCCACGATGATCGATGCCGGGCTTCCCATCATCCAGTGCCTGGATATTCTTTACGCCCAGCAGGAAAATGCGACCCTCAAGCGCATGCTCAAAGATATTAAGGACTCGGTGGAAGGCGGGACGACGCTTGCGGACTCCTTGAAGCGCTACCCCAAATATTTTGACAGCCTTTTCGTGAACATGATCGCCGCCGGTGAAGCCGGCGGTATCCTGGATGTGATTTTGAAACGGCTTGCCGGATATATGGAGAAAGCCGCCCGGTTGAAACGGAAAGTCAAGGGGGCAATGGTCTATCCGGCCATCACCATTGCCGTGGCCGTTATCGTTGTCGCTGTTATTTTGATTTTCGTGATCCCGGTTTTTCAAAAAATGTTTAAGGAATTTGGCAGCACACTGCCTGGGCCGACCTTGATCGTTATCGCCATCAGCGATTTTGTCAAATCGAAGGTGCACTGGATCATTATCGCCGTGATCCTGTTTGTCATCGCGTTTAGAAAATACTACGGTACGGACAAGGGACGCATTGCAGTCGACGGTGTTTTGCTCAAGTTGCCGGTATTCGGGATCCTGCTTCGAAAGGTGGCGGTGGCCAAATTCACCCGGACCATGGGCACCATGCTGGGCAGTGGCGTGGCCATTCTGGAAGCGCTGGATATCGTCGCCAAAACATCCGGCAACCGGGTCATCGAAAAGGCCATCTACGGTGTGCGTACCGGGATCGCCGAGGGGCGCACGATGGCGGATCCGCTGCAGAGCAGCGGTGTATTTCCGGCCATGGTATGCCAGATGATCGCCGTTGGCGAGTCCACCGGCGCCCTGGATGCCATGCTGGAGAAGATCGCCGATTTTTACGATGAAGAGGTTGACCAGGCCGTCGAAAACCTCACTGCGATGATAGAGCCGTTGATGATCGTTTTTCTGGGTGTCATCGTCGGTGGGCTCATTGTGTCCATGTATCTGCCGATCTTTAAAATGGCAGGGGCCGTTGCCGGCTGACAACCCGATTCGTTTTCAAACCGGATCTGCAACCCCGGAAACCGAACCTTTTTAGGGCGACAGATCCGGACAACTATTGCCAATCTGCCATTCAGACCTGGATTTCAGGTACAAAGATACTATTGCACACCTTTTCCCCCATAGAAAATATATCCTCAAAAGTATCCCGTTTGATGTTTGCACGCGTCATTTTTACGGCTATTTTGCTGGGGTCCGCGCTCTATGCGCAATTTCAACGGGATGGCGATTCCCGTTTTTTGGTCATTCTCTACTATATTATCGCATTCATTTTTCTGGTTTCCCTTTTGTACGGCGTGCTGTTCAACCGGGTTGAAAGGAAAGCCCTGTTCACAGCTGTTCAATTCGGCATCGATGCGTTTATCGTTACCCTGATCATTTATATCACCGGAGGTGTCTACAGCTTTTTTACCTTCCTCTATCTGGTGGTGATCATTTATGCCAGCATGATTCTTTACCTTAAAGGCGGGCTTTTTGTGGCCGCCTTCAGCAGCTGCCTCTATTCCATTTTGCTGCTGCTGATTTTTTTTTCCGTACTGCCGGTGATGGGAGACACAGCGGAGGCTACCCCCCTTGTCATCGAGTGGCCGTCCATTTTATACCGGATATTGATTACCGGCGGTGCTTGTTTTGCCGTTGCCCTTCTCAGCGGCTTGCTCACCGAGCAAAATCGAAAAAGCCAGAATGAACTTCGCACCATGGAGGCGCACCTGAAACGGGTCGAAAAAATGGCCTACATGGGGGAAATGGCGGCCGGGCTGGCCCACGAAATAAAAAACCCTCTGGCTTCCCTGGTGGGCTGCATTCAGCTGCTGAAGGAAGACCTGCATTATGCGCCGGATCAGGAGCGCCTGATGGAGATTATTTTGAGAGAGACCGATCGGCTCAGTACCCTGGTCAACGACTTTCTCTTTTTTGCCCGCCCTCCTGCGGGCAAGCCTGAAAAAATCAATCTTGAATCGGCGGTGAATGAGATTGCCGTATTGTTTGAAAAAGATATGAATCGCACGGGAACCGTGAATCTTTCATTGCGGCTAAAAGCGGATGTTTGGGTCGTCATGGACCCGACCCATTTAAGTCAGGTCCTGTGGAACCTGTTGTTGAATGCCGCCGAGGCGATAAAGGGCGATGGGAAGATTGAAATCCAAGCGGCCCCCTTAAAAAATGGCAGGGTGAACATCCAGATCGCAGACGATGGATGCGGCATGGCACCCGATTTGGTTCAATCGATATTCGATCCTTTTTTTACAACAAAATCCCAGGGCACCGGGTTGGGGCTGTCCATTGTACATCGAATTCTAGAGTCCTACGGCAGCCGGCTTGATGTGTTTTCCGAACCGGGTGTGGGCACAACGTTTTCTTTTTCCCTCCAGCAATCAACCGACGGTTGATAGGGCCTAAATGCCATTTGTATGCTTTTGGCGATAGTTGATTTTCCGGCGGGAAGGGTTCCGCCCATGATCCGATGTATTGACTTTGGACCGCTTGGTTCTTAATTCAGGCCGCTATGTTCTACTCCGAAAAAAACAATCGTCTCTGTTGGGCATGGGTCATCATTGCCTTGATTTCCATTGCCCGGGTGTTTTATGCGCAGTCTTTTCTCCTGGTTCCCGATGAGACCAATTACTGGCAGTGGTCGCGGCATCTTGCATGGGGCTACCATGACCAAACGCCCATGATCGGCTGGGCGATCTATTGTGCGACACGCCTTCTGGGCCATACCGAACTGGCCGTACGTCTACCTTCCATCGTTTCCATGGCCATCGGTTCCATCTACCTGGTGCAGATCGCGAGGCGATGGTTGTCCAATGGTATTGCACTGCAGACCGCGCTATTGACCCAGTCGGTTTTTATTTTTAATGTCGGTGCGGTGCTGGCCACTGCAGACGGGTTGTTGGGAGCCGCCTGGACGGGGGCCGCCTATCATGTCGCCCGGGGATTCGAGTCCAATCAATGGCGGCACTGGCTGCTGGGCGGCGTTTGGTTCGGATTCGGCATGCTGAGCAAGTATACCATGGTGTCCTTTCTGCCTTTTGTGTTCCTTTTCGGCCTGATCACGCCATCGTGCCGGCCGCGACTGGCAACTGTCCGACCTTACATCGGCTGTGTGATGGGCATCGCCATGTTTGTACCGGTCATAGCCTGGAATGCGGCCAATAACTGGAATTCTTTTCGTCATGTGGCCTACCTTGGGGGCGCCAATCAAGGGTTTTCCCTCCATCTCAAATTTCTCGGCGAGCATTTGGCTTCCCAGGTCGGTTTGCTGACCCCCATGGTATTTGTTCTGGTATGTGCCAGTTGGGTCTGGGTGCTGCGTCACTGGCGACGCCTGGAGCATTGGATCTACGCTTTCCTGTTTTGCACGTCATTTCCCATTTTCAGCGGGTTTACCCTGCTTAGCCTGCATACGCGGGTTTATGGCAACTGGCCTTGTTTCGGTTATCTGACGGCATCCGTGCTGGCGGCGGCCGTCTGGTCCTATTTTGACCATCGGCCCGAAAGCGGTAACGGCCGAACCCGGGTTGTCTGGCGCTGGTGTCTGGGAAGTTCGTATGTTCTCACGATCCTGGTTTTTACCCATGTGGTATGGCCTATTTTGCCCTTACCGGTCAGTATGGATCGCACTGTATCCGAAATCCGGGGATGGAAACAACTGGGCCGGTCGGTGGGCCAAATCTACAGTACCGTGCCGCGTGCGAACCAGACTTTCCTTTTCGGGCTGAACTACCAAATCGCCAGCGAGCTGGCGTTTTACGTTCCCGGCAATCCTCAGACAGTGTCCATCAATCGATGGAACCGGCCTAATGTTTACGACTATTGGTGGAATGACGACGATCTTATCGGGCAGGATGCAATAGGCGTTTTGCAGGACAATAAGAGTCGCGGGCGTCTGCTGCAGATCTTCCAACGTGTGGAGCCCCCTCAAACCATTACGGTTGTTGCCGGTTTCCATGACGATGATGGGAATGCGCCGGCAGCACCCACCAAAAGGTTTTTCCTTTACCGGTGTTACGGGTTTAAGGGCGGCCTGCGTTGGATTCCAAAAAATGACGCCGACATCCGGGGATGACGATCACAGGGTTCGGCGGGCGGGGGGGCATCATTACGGTACAGTCAGCTGCGGACTGGCCGGGCGGATCAACGACTGTCTATATTTGGATACGGATCCGGTTTATTTTTTTGCACACCCTGTCTTTATTGGTTCACCTGCCCAGTTGATCATGTTGCTTACCTCTGTATAACTATCTGAATAAAAATATAAAAATCAATAGAGCCGAAGGTGGGGCCTGTGGCACTGATATTGCTGCAACGTTCCCCAATGACGTCCTTTCGCTCGGCGTCAGATTTATTGGGAGATGTTTGTATGATGAAACGCTTTTTTTATTCCGTTCGAATTTTCATAGCCATAGGGTACTACCTGCTGGTCGCTTTTCCCCTCGTTGTTTCAGCCGCCCCAGTTATTTTGCAGTGGGACGGCAACAGCACGACCCCTGACGGGTACAATCTGTATCACCGTGCAGACAGCGGTTCATACGGTTTCGGCCATGGCGATAATGAAATCTTTATAAAACATTAAACGCGACAATTCCTCCTGACCGGTATTTTAAAAGAAACCCGAATCGCCCATGAATGCGGTTCGGGTTTCCGGCTTGTTCAGAAGGTTGGGCTGTTTGTGATCAGGCTGCTGGCCAATGCCGCGACTTGGTCCGACGCGCCGCCATGGCCGAGCAGGTTTCGAACTTCGATCAAATCCATCTGCATTTTCCTATAAGCTGCCGGGTCGGATAATAGGCCGCATGCGGCCGATACGATATTTTCAGCGGATGCATGCTTTTGGATCAGTTCCGGGATAACCCGGCGTTGCGCGATAAGGTTTGCCAGGCCGATATGGGGGACCTTGATCAGTAGTTTTCCCATCAGATAGTTGAACCTTGATGTGGAATAGACGATTATGGCGGGGATTCCATAGATTGCCGCTTCAAGGCTGGCCGTTCCCGAGGCCACTATACAAAGATGGCTTTGTTCAAATAAACGGGTTACCGGATCAGTGGTAACGACGACATTCGGAGTTGCAGAAGCGCCCAACAGCTGCTGTAAAACAGTCCGTTCAATAGTTGGTGCGCAGGATAACAGAAACTGAATGTCCGGATATTTTTGCAGCAGCAGTCTGGCCGCCTGCAGGATTGTCGGAAGCAAACGGGTCACTTCACCCTGTCTTGATCCCGGCAGCAGACTCACGGTAAATTTCGTTTGGCGGTCGCTGATCTTTTTTGTAACCCCAATCTGGGGGCCGGCGGTGTCCATCAGGGGGTGGCCGACAAAACTCACCGGTATATGGTGTTTTTCATATATCTTTTTTTCGAAAGGCAGAATGACTGCCATGTGATCCACACGGCTTTTTATTTTCCTGATTCGGTTTGCCCGCCAGGCCCACACTTGCGGGCTGATGTAATATAGGACGGGGATTCCGATTTTTTTTGCATAACCGGCCAGGTGAAGGTTGAAATCCGGAAAATCGATGAGGATCAGAAGATCCGGTTTTAAGCTGCAAAGCAGTTTTTTCAGCCTTGCGGCCGCTTTCAGAATAGCCGGCGCTTTGGAAAGGATGGCGGTGAATCCCATGACGGAGAGCTGATGAACGTCGATGATGACTCTGGCCCCCGCCGACCTCATTGCGCCGCCCCCGGCCCCGCAAATAAAGATATCCTGATGACGGTTTTTCAGCGCGCGGACCACATTGGCGCCGTGGATGTCGCCCGAGGCTTCGCCGGCGACGATGACGACGGATATGGGCACTGCCGTTTTCATGGGATTTGTTGTTCCATTCCTAAGTGTCGATCAAGCCGTCCTCGTTCAGCGCGACGATCGCCATTTTTTGTCCGTTGGCGCGGTCGACCATTTCCTGGCGATCGAAGACAATGGCTTTGCCGGCCTCAATGGCCAATACCCTGACATTTGCAGCGATCATGGTTTCAATGGTGCCCAGGCCAACCGCGGGAACATCGAATCGGCTGTCCTGATTGGGTTTGCAGATCTTTATCGCCACAGCCTGACCTTTGCCCAACTTGCCACCGCGCCGAATGGCCGCATCCGTACCCTCAACGGCCTCTACTGCCAGGACACTGCCGCCGCCGACGACGATACATTGTCCGATATCCAGGTTACCGATGGCTTTGGCAATTTTCCACCCCATGACGATGTCGCGGTATTCTGAACGACCGGGTTTACGCGAGGTCCAGACACCTGGAGAGGCCAGCAGTTCGGGAATTAAAAAAGTGGAAGGCATAATTTGGATGCCCTCCTTTTCAAGGAAGTCGGCAAATCGGCGCAATACCGCATCGTCGTGAGTGTGCCGCAAGCCGGCTATCATGGCGATGGCTTTGGTGTCCGGACGAACATTGGTGAACATACGGGTTTTCTGGATTGCCCCGAGCATAACGGCTTGAGAGACATGGTGCCCGCGGAAATACTTGATCAACCGTTTGATCTGGCCCAGGTAGAACCATTCCAGGCTGTCCACAACCTGCTTGAGTTCCGGGTCGGCTTCATCCCGGTATGCCGCCGCATGGATTTCCCATCCTTTTTGACGTGCGGTCTGGGCAAAAAGCAACGGGAATTGGCCGCTTCCGGCGATGAGTCCGATTCGATGGGTCATTGAAATACCATTTGTCTGCCGATGTTTGATGCTATCGGGTAATACCGCGTTCGGACGATTTAATAAAATCAATGAAGGCCTTGACCTCCGGCGCCGATTCCACCTCAGCGGAGACCCGCTCGATAGCCTCGTTCAAGGTGAGACCGATCCTGAATATGAGCCGATAGGTTTTTTTTAACAGTTTAAGGGTGTCTGGCGAAAACCCGTGCCGCTTCAATCCCACCTGGTTCAGTCCATGCAGAGCGGCACGATCTCCGGAAGCAAGGACAAAAGGGGGGATGTCCTTGACGACGACCGATTTCCCGCCAAGGAAGGCGTAATCCCCCACACGAACAAATTGGTGAATAGCCGATAGTCCACCTACTGTGGCATGATTGCCGATGGTGACGTGCCCGGCCAGGGTAGCGTTGTTGGCCATTACCACCTTGTTTCCCAGAATGCAGTCATGGGCGATATGGGCGTAGGCCATTAGCAGGCAGTTATTGCCCACGCGCGTGATACCGCCACCGTCCTGAGTGCCGCGGTTGACGGTGACAAATTCGCGAATGATGCAGCCATCGCCGATTTCAGTCCAGGTTTCTTCGCCTTGGAATTTCAAGGACTGGGGGACAGCTCCGACGGATGCAAATTGGAAAATATGGCAGTTTTGGCCAATCCGTGCAAAAGGGTCGATGACGGCATGTGGACCGATCACGGTCCCGCTGCCGATGGTGACCTGGTTGCCGATGATGGCATAAGGCCCTATGGCGACATTGTTTTCGATATGGGCTTTCGGGCTGATGATGGCCGTTGGATGAATCATATGGCTTGACCTCATGTGGGGTGGATTTTTTTAGATCGGTTGGATAAAAAAGACGTCGCCGAACAGCAGGCGGCATCTTAATCTATATTTCAATGGTTGCCATGAGCTGGGCTTCGGCCACAATGACATCGTCGACTTTGGCCACTCCGGATAATTTCATGATTTTGGCTCGCTGCTTCAACACTTCAAGCTCCATGATCAGTTGGTCGCCGGGCACAACCATTTTTCTGAATTTGACCTGATCCAACCCCATAAAATACATTAATGCGCCTTCGCTGCCCCCTTTTAAAGACGATATGGCCAGAACACCGCCGGTCTGCGCCATGGCTTCGATAATCAGCACCCCGGGCATAACCGGTTTGCCCGGAAAGTGGCCCTGGAAAAACGGTTCGTTCATCGTGACGTTTTTCAAGCCGACAATCCGTTTTGAAGGGACCATCTCAAGGATTCGGTCCACCAGCAAAAAGGGGTACCGGTGCGGCAGATGAGCCATGATGCTCTGGATATCCATCGGGTTTTCCATAAACCATACTCCTTTGGTGATTATATCTGGTTCGCAGAGCCATTCCGTGTTACCGGCCATGACCCGCAAGCCGCTATTTTGTTGTTTTGGAACCTTTTTCTGCCGGATTATGCAAAAGCTGATCTTCCAGCTTGTGCACCCGCTTAAACAGTGACGGCAAATCAGGAAGCACTTTCTGAAGGCGTAACCAGATGCCGTGAGGCATGGCCAGGGTGGTTCCCGACATGGTCTGGTTGTCGGGCACCGACTGCGGGACTGCACACTGGCCGCCGATGGTGACACCGTCTCCCAGCGTCAAATGACCGCCGATGGCGGCCTTGCCGGCCAAAATGACATGCCGGCCGATGGTCGTGCTTCCCGCAATGCCAACTTGTGCCACGATGATGGTATGTTCACCAATTTCAACATTATGGGCAATTTGGATCAGGTTGTCTGTTTTGACCCCTGCTTTGATCCACGTTTTTCCCATGGTCGCCCGGTCAATGGTGCAATTGGCGCCAATTTCCACGTCATCGTCGATTTGGACAATGCCGATCTGCGGGATTTTGTGGTGACGCCCGCTGTCGAAGACGAAACCGAACCCATCACTGCCGATTATGGTTCCCGCATGAATGATGACACGGCAGCCGATGCGGCATCGTTCCAGGACAGCAACATTTGGATAGATAATACTGTCATCTCCAATGGTGACATAGTCGCCGACGGTGACATTGGGATGAAGGACCACCCGGTCACCCAGGGTGACGCCGTTGCCCACCACAACTCCGGCCGCAATGGCCACGTCTTTGCCCATGTTGCACGGGCTGCCGATTACCGCGCTTGAATGGATGCCCGCAGGGATTTGCCGGGACGGATTGAACAGGTTCAATATTTTGGCAAAAGCCAGCCTGGGATTTTCGACCTGTACCAGATTGAGGGCCGGAAACAGGGTGTTCATGGGAACCAGAACGGCGGCTGCCTTTGTTTGCGCAAGGGCTTTAAGTGCAGCGCCTTTTTCGGCAAAGGCAATTTGTCCCTCTCCGGCCTGATAAATGGACTGGGGACCGGAAATGGCGCAATCCGCATCACCGACCAGGGTGCCGTTTACATAATCCGCAATATAGCCAAGGGAAAAAGAAGGGTTCATATTCGAAAATCGATTCTATTTCGTTGGTTTCCTAGGTGGCTGGGAATTGTATAATTGAATTACCTTGTCAGTAATATCCAATGATTGTGGAGCATATACCAGATTGATATCCTCTATGATCAACAGATAGCCCTGCTTTTTGCCGTATTCATGAATGATACTGAGGACCTCCTGGCGTACGCCATTAATCAATCGCATCTGCAGTTCCTGGATCTTGCGGTCAAACCGCTTTTTGAGCGCCTTGACCTCTTCTATTTTACGGTTCAATTCCCACTGTTTGTTTTCTCTGGCAGTCTCGTTCATCACTGCAGCGCCGCCGTCTTTTCCAAGGACCTGCTGCAGCGCCTGAATATCGTTCTGGATTTTTTCAAGGTCGGCATTCATTCGTTGACCTTCCGCTTTAATGGTATCTCTGGCAGCTTTTCCCGCATTGGAATTATTGAATATTTTTTCAAAATTGACGGTGCCGATTTTGGCTACATCAGCACAGTAGCCGGCAGGGGCCGCCATTGCCGTTATGAGCATTGCCATGATCAGGGTGGTCGCAATTTTCCGGATTGTCATGTCTCCTCCCGTCGATGTGATCCAATCAAAGTGTGCAGTTAAATCGTAAATCAAACGTTCTGCGCATGGGAACTAAAAGGCGCCCCCCATGGTAAATTCCCAGCGTCCTTCTTCCTCGCCGTCTCGCGGGTCCAGGATTTGACCGTATTCGACTCGAATCGGCGCAAGGGGAGAGAACCATCTGAAACCGTATCCTGCACTTTTACGTATATCTCCGATATCAAACTCATCTCCGTATACATTACCGGCGTCGAAAAAGACAACCCCTATCAATCCGACTTTTTTGGATAAGGGAATAATAATCTCGGCATTGAACTGAACCATGCTCTCACCGCCGGTTTTGGTTTCATACCCATCATCATTGGTGTCGGGCACGTATACACCGCGATAATCGAATCCGCGCAACGAGTTCATACCGCCGAGATAGAATTTTTCATAATCCGGCAATAGCATGTCATCGGCGTTTTTAGTCACCGTGCCGCCCTTGGCATGGAGGAATCCCACAAGGCCTTTAAACAGCGGGAAATACCATCCGGTTTCGGCAATCACTTTGTTAAAGCCCACGTCGCCACCCAATCCGGCATATTCAAAGCTGATTCTATGTTTTGACCCCTGGCTGGGGTTCAGGGCACTGTCCCGCGAATCATATCCGAGAGAGACAGTGGTGCTGCTGGTGACATTGGTTCCGTCCAGTTCCTTGATGGTGTCATCGGCCGAGTCGGCAATTTCGGTGATATCACTGGAATCATATGAATAGTTCCAGTAGAGGCGGGTATAGTCAAAAACGGGGTAACTCAATCCGATCCCGGCGCCCACACTGGCCCGGTCATATTCATCGTACTCTTTCAATTGCTGATATGCAGTTACAGTCCCACTCAAAGGTTTATCAAAAAGCCATGGCTCGGTAAAGCTGATAGAATATTTGGTGGTCGAGCCGCCAAACTCACCGCTTAAATTCAGAATTTGTCCCTTGCCAAATAAATTACGTTCACTCACAGAACCTACCAGAAAGAGGTTTTCCTCACTGCTGAAGCCGGCGCCAAAACTGAATTGGCCAGTCGGCTTTTCCGTAACATTGATTTGAAGGACCATCTGATCATCAGTACTGCCCTTGAGGGTGTTGACTTTGATATCTTCAAAAAAGTCCAGACGGTATAAATTGCGGACGCTCCTTTTTAGGGCATTTCCGTTAAACCGTTTCTGCTCGACGACTTGAAGCTGGCGCCGGATTACCTTGTCCCTGGTACGTGTATTGCCGTTGATGAAGATATTTTCGAAATAAACTTCCTGCCGCTTTTGGACGGCAAAGGTGACATTGGCCACATGGTTCGCCATATCCTCCTGCACCTGAGGATTGACTTCCGCATAGGCATAGCCATAGACACCATAGAGGTCTCGTAGGGAAATCACATCGTTGCGCAATTTTTCGCGATTGTAGTAATCGTTGCTTTTAACGCTCAAATGGCTAAGCATCGCCTCTTTATCCAGAATCAGGTCTCCGGACATATCCACTTTACCGATTTTAAATCGCGGCCCTTCTTCGATTTTGAATGTGATATGAATCCCTTCGGGACTTAAATCAACTTGCGGTTCAGATACCCGTGCGCGTGTAAATCCATGGTTATGATAATATCCTTTGATCAGCGCGGCATCTTGGTCCAGTTCATTCCGGTTCATATCTCCGGAAGATGTGATCCAGGAGAAAAACCCCTTTTCGGAAGTTTTGATGACTTTGCGCAGTTCTTTTTCCTTGAATGACTTGATGCCCTCGAATTCGATTTTGGTGACATACAGTTTGTTGCCTTCTTCGATGACAAACTCGATGTCCGCCTGGTTGTTTTGAACGGGAACAATATTGTAGGTTACGGAGACTTGATGGTAATTCTTTTCCTTATACATGGCTTCAATTTGATCAATGTTGCTCCGGATTTTGAATATATTGAGAATGGCTCCGGTACTCAGAGTCAGGTTCTCCTTGATTTTGTCATCTTCAAATAGCAGATTGCCCTTTATTCTGATACGTCGGATCGTGGGCTTCTCCTTGACGTGAAAAACAACCACTGTTCCCTTGTCCTTTGATTCCGCTTCAACGCGGATATCGTCGAAATAACCCATTTTAAAGATCGACTTCAAGTCGGCTGACAGTTGGCTCTTTTTGTAAATCGAGCCCGGTTTCACTTGAACGACCCGTAAAATGGCATCCGATTCAATTCTCTGGTTGCCCTGGATTTTGACTTCTGTGATCAATGAACGTTTAAACAGGGCCATCCCGATTTTATCGGAAAGGCCCTTTAAGGCGATGGAGAGGTTCTCGATGTTTTGTTCAATGGCGTTGAAATAGGTATACGCTTCAGGGGCGGATGCAGATACCATCCGCGCATCGATGCTGAAACTGTTTCCAATAACAGTCAGGCTGCCCCATATGATTCGATCCGCCCCGTATCGGTCTGTCAATTGGGCAATCGATTCCGCTGTGGGCGCCTTATCAGGCAGGGCGCTATTTTCCTGGGGCGTAAGCCGAATAATGGTGGCACCGTCCTTTTCCAGGTGACCTGCCAGCGCGGTGGCGATTTGATTGCGGAGGTAGTCCATATTTTTGGGAGCATGAACACTGAATGGTAAAATCAAAACTTTGGTGTCATGCGCGTTATCTGCCGCTCCGGCTCCTGTGGCAAGGATCAACAGAATGAGCACCGCAAGCAATATGCGAATTGGCGCGCAGTTGTCCGTGAACGTTTTTCTCATCTTTTTCCTTTGCAGCGTTTGTGGCGAACCAACGACTACAGTTCACATTTTTGCCAAATATTCCAAACGGCCCCGGGTTATGGTGGCCTTTCGGCCCATCAGTGAAGATAGTGCTGTATTGTGCGTTACGGCAACCACTGCCATGCCCATTTCCCGATTCAATTCAAGCAGCAGTTCATGAACCTGGCTGGCATTTTTTTCGTCCAGATTGCCGGTGGGTTCATCAGCAAACAGAATAGCGGGTTCCAGAACAAGCGCACGGGCCAGTGCAACCCGCTGCTGCTCGCCGCCGGACAGTGCAGTGGCTTTTTGGTGCATTCGATGGGCCAGACCGACACGCTCCAATATCCTTTCAGCCTTAGCGGCCGCTTCGGTCTGTTTCATTCCCTGGATGAGTGCGGGCATCATGGCATTTTCCATGGCGCTGAATTCCGGCAGCAGATGGTGAAATTGAAAAATGAATCCCATTGTGCGATTTCGGAAATGGGCCAGACGCTGGTCATCATATTTCAGAATATTGTCTTCCATAAAGAAAATTTCGCCTTTATCCGGCCGATCCAGCGTGCCCAGAATATGTAGCAGTGTAGATTTGCCGATGCCCGAAGCGCCGACAACGGCAAGGGTTTCGCCCTGATGCAGAGCCATATCCAAGTCCTCAAGGACCGCAATGGTCGCTTTGCTGCTCTGAAACTGTTTACTCACCTGCACCGCCTTGAAAATGATGGATAGTGATGCGGCTGCGGCAGTGTCAGGCAGGGGCGATTTCCTTGTTTGTTCAGCCATATCGAATCGCCTCAATCGGCTTCAACCGCGCGGCCTGAAAAGCGGGGTAAAGGGTCGCCAGAAAACAGATGCTGAGAGCCGCCAGGGCGACCATTGCCACATCCATGGTTTTCAAATCGACCGGAAGGGCGGTAATGTAGTAAACATCTCCCGGAAGCCCGACCAGATGATATTCCCGTTGCAGGATGCACAGCACTGTTCCAAACAACACACCTGCCGATGTTCCGATGACGCCAATGGCCATACCCTGAAACACGAACATTTTTCTAATGGACCGCCTTGTCGCACCCAAAGTTCTTAATATTGCAATATCCTTAGTCTTTTCCATTACCATCATGACCAGCGAGCTGGCAATGCTGAATGCGGCAATTAGAATGATCAGCGACAATGTGATAAACATGGCGGACTTTTCCAGCTTCAATGCCGAAAAGAGGTTCCGGTTGACCTGCATCCAATCGCGGAATGTGTAATCCGGGCCTAACAATGTCAGCAGGTCGCGGCCGATGGCGTTTGCGTTGAAGATATCGGCCACCCGGATTTCTATGGCGTTTACCGATGACTTGAGATGGGCGAGGGCTTGTGCGTCCGCCAAGTTGATAAAGGCCATGCTGCCGTCAAATTCGTACATACCGGTTTGAAAGAAATCGGCGACCACAAACCGTTTCATCGAAGGGACATATCCCACAGGGGCCAGCGTTCCCCGGGGTGAAACAATAAAAAGGGTGTCTCCTTTCAAAAGCCCGAGGGTCCGAGCCAGATCCCGGCCGATGACAATAGGCGGCAAATGCATCTTGCCGGCTGCCTGGACTGACAGCGACGATAAGCCGGTAATACCCAGGCCCCTGCCGGCTGCGGATGGTTCGACACCCTTGATGACCGCTCCGGCGACACCGGTTTCCGATTTCAGTATGACCTGCAGGTCAATAACCGGCCAGGCGGCCTGGACCGATTGGCGGCCCATGACCAGCTGTGTCAATTCAGTATAGCGGGTCAGGGGGCCGTTTCGATTTTCAATGATTAAGTGCGGTTCTATTCCCATGATGCGGGTTTTGAGATCCGATTCAAAACCCGCCATGACGGCAATGACCACAATCAGCGCCGTAACGCCGATGGTCACACCAACCACTGAGAGGAGGGTGATTAAGGCGATAATTGCCTGGTTCGGCTTGGTTTTTAAATAGCGACGGCTTATAAACAGTTCAAAAGACATCGGCCCCTCGTATACCATAGCACTAAGCAGCCAGTGATACCCATTCAGATGAGTCTGCCGACGAATTAGCTTTTCGTCTTCATGTGCGGAAACAGAATGACTTCCCGGATGGACGGCGCATCGGTAAGCAGCATGGTGAGGCGGTCAATGCCGATCCCCTCGCCGGCGGTTGGCGGCATGCCGTACTCCAGTGCTTCGATATAGTTTTCATCCATCAGGTGAGCCTCTTTATCGCCGGCTTGGCGATCGGCCACTTGTTGAAGGAAACGTCCGCGCTGATCTTCAGGGTCATTCAACTCAGAGAAACCATTGGCAATTTCGCTTCCTGCGATAAACAGTTCGAACCGGTCTGTGGTTTCCGGGTTTTCATCGTTTCTGCGGGACAGCGGCGACACCTCCACCGGGTAGTCTGTTATAAATGTCGGTTGAATCAGCTGCGGTTCGACCAGGGCGTCGAATAGTTTGGTAATAATTTTTCCGATGCGGTTTGTTTTGGTGAGTTGGATTTCATTTTTTTCCGCAAAATCAATTAATTTTTCACGATCGGCAAGCATGCCGGGGTCCAATCCGCCGAGTTGTTCCAATGCATCGGCCATGGTCAACCGTTTCCAGGGACCTTTGAGGTGGATTGTATTTCCCTGGTACTGGATTGTCTGGGTGCCGAGCACTTGTTCGGCGATTTCGGCAAATAATTGCTCGGTCAGCAGGATCAGGTCGTCATAAGTTGCGTAGGCCTGGTAAAACTCGAGCATGGTGAATTCTGGGTTGTGCTGTGTGGAGACCCCCTCATTGCGGAAGTTCCGATTGATTTCGAATACCCGCTCAAAACCGCCAACCACCAGTCGCTTAAGGTAAAGTTCCGGTGCAATCCGCAGGTAAAGCTGCATATCCAGCGCATTGTGATGGGTAACAAACGGCGTTGCTTCCGCCCCGCCGGCAATGGGTTGCATCATGGGTGTTTCGACTTCAAGATAATCGCGTTTCAGGAAAAAATTCCGAATGGCCTGGGTAATACGGCTGCGGGCAACAAAGGCTTCCCGAACTTCCGAATTCATGATGAGGTCGACATACCTTTGTCGGTAGCGTTTTTCCGGGTCTTTTAAACCGTGAAATTTTTCCGGCAGGGGGCGGCTGCTTTTACATAGCAATACCAGTTTTTCGGCCACCAGGGTCCATTCGCCTGTTTTGGTCTGAAACAGGCTGCCGGTCAATCCCACAAAATCACCGACATCCAGCTTCTTGAACAGGGCGTAGGTGTCGTTCCCGACTTTGTCCTTGCGAATATAGGCCTGCATCTGCCCGGAACGGTCCCGGAAGCGAATGAACGCCGATTTTCCGAAACTGTTGATGGCCATCATTCGGCCGGAAACTGTATATTTTGTTGTTAATTCAGATCCTTCAGGAATATCGGCGACAGCTTTCCGGATTTCGCCAACCGTATTGGGGACAACAAAACCGTTGGGAAAGGGATTGATGCCCGCTTTCCGCAGGTCCTCGATTTTTTGTTTGCGCAGACTGATCAAATCAGCGGCCTTGTCATGGGTCATTTTTATGCCTTTAGATGAAAAAACGGGTTGCTCGATGCAGCGGCATTTGCATCGCACCCGTTGGTTTGAAATCGCCTGCTACTGGGTACTGATTTTAAACGTTTTTTGCTAACCCATTTCCGCTTTTCTGTCAAGGTTAAGTTTTTAATCTGACACAGAGTTTTGTTGACTTCATAATTGCCGCCCCATAGGATAATAATTTTTTATATGCTTGGTATTAGGCGCTCAGCTTTCGGTTTTTCCATGCGATGACTTCCGTGTGTTCATTGAAACCCGAAAGTTGAGCTGTTAGTTTTACGTTTTGAGCCAATCTTCTTGTCGAATTTACAGTTTGACCGGGGTCAACCATAACCTGAAACGGGGATGAATTCGTTCTTTTTTCGAATTCGTCAAAGTGGCGTCAAAGCAAATCTTGCGGTGTTTTTGGAGCGGCATTTGGAACGCGGGCCAAGGAAAGACGGCGATGAGAGAAACGACCAATGGCTGTCGATTATATTGCTGTGTCTTTATAACCTGGCCATGCTCGCCGGAGGTATCCTGCTCCTGCCGCTGCTTATCCCGCTTCTGGGTGCCCATAAGAAACGACGGCTCACCATAAGCCGGCGCCTTTGGTGGTCTATTGAAGATTTTCCGCGCCGCAGGGGCAAAAGGGAACAAACCCTGTGGGTGCATGCCCTGTCCGTGGGAGAAGTTCTGGCTGCCCGGGCTCTGGTTGAACAGATCCATGCCCGCCACCGGTCAACCCCGATTTATTTTACCGCTTCAACACATACTGGTTATGAGACAGCCTGCCGGATTTTTAACAATAATGATGTACGGGTGGCCTTTTTCCCCTATGATGTGATGCCATCGGTTCGTTGTGCCGTCGAACGAATCAATCCAAAAGGTGTCATTCTTGTCGAGACGGATATCTGGCCTAATTTCCTGGCTGAAATGAAACGGAAAAAGATACCGATATTCCTGGTTAATATGCGTTTGTCAGACATTACGTGGGAACGCTACCGGCGGTTCAAATGGATTTCCAGAAATGTATTCGGTGTTTTTGCCAAAATCTGTGTCCAGACCGCTGCAGATGCCCGGCGGATGGTAAAGCTCGGCGTGGCTTCGCGGCGCATTTACGTTGCCGGCAACATTAAGTTCGATGGAGGGGCCGGGCCCCAGGTGGAGGAGGCGGCCCTCAAATGGCGAAAACAAATCAGAATCCCCGACGGCAGTTGGGTTCTTGTGGCCGGAAGCACACACGAAGGGGAAGAAGCGTTTTTGATAGAGACTTTCGCGGCCCTTGTAAATGAGGGTAGCGCACCGCGCATGATTATCGCCCCCCGGGATCCTGAACGCGCGGCCCATGTCCTGGCCTTATGCCGCAGCCGTGGTCTGTCTTGCCGCGGTCTTTCTTCTGTTTTGGCCAATCCCGAGGAATCGATTCCCGACATTGTCGTGGTGGATTTTATCGGTGCACTTAAATCGCTCTATCATTTTGCGGATGCGGCCTTTATCGGCGGCAGTCTGAGCAGGGACGGCGGCCACAATCCGCTGGAGCCGGCAGCTTACGGAAAACCTGTCATTTTTGGCCCCGATATGCGTGATTTTCGTCAAATCGCCGCCTGGCTTGTGGAGGCCGGCGGGGCAAAGCAGGTTGCCGACGCCGTACAACTGGCAACTGCATTGCATCAATTGCACGGCAATAAAAAATTATCAGAAACAATGGGGCACAACGCCTATGCGGTTTTCGAACGGCACCAGGGCGCCGTGCCCCGAATTCTGGCGGCCCTTGAATTGTGATAGAAATCGGCCCATTATGACCATGAGCATTGAACGCAAAAGATCCGCATTGCAGGAAAGGGTGACGACCATCCTGCGGGGGCAGGCAAGATATCCCTATTGGTCGCTGGCCACCGCTTTACTTGTCCTCTCTTTTCTATACGGCGCCGTTTCGTTTTTGCGAAAAACATCATTCGACCGAAGGCGCCTGACCTCTTTCTCGCTGCCCTGCAAGGTAATTTCGGTGGGCAATATTACGGTCGGGGGCACTGGCAAAACCCCTATGACCATCCATTTGGCGAAACTTTTCCAGGGGTCGGGATTTCGTGTGGCCGTCATCAGTCGCGGGTACAAGGGGTCAAGGTCACAACGCGGAGCTGTGGTCAGTGACGGTCGGCGAATTTTCTGCGGCCCGGGCCAGGCCGGAGACGAGCCTTTCCTGATGGCGCACTTGCTCGACAATATCCCGATTGTGATCGGCAAAGATCGATTCGCCGCAGGCAAAACTGCCGTGGCCCGTTTTCATCCCGATGTGATCATTGTGGACGATGGATTCCAGCATCGTCGCCTGAACCGCGATCTCAATCTGCTGCTGCTCGATTCGCAATTCCCTTTTGGCAACGGATTTTTTTTGCCGCGCGGGACATTGCGTGAATCAATTTCCGCAACCCACCGGGCCGATGCAATCATTCTAACGCGATGCTCCACCGATGAATCACAGCGCCACAGCGGCATCGCAAATTTGGGCCACCCACGGCCTGTTTTTTCCACGCGGCACAGAACCGTGCTCAGGGATATTGTTTCTGCCGGGCAGGCCTGCCATCCGCGCATCCTGAAAGTTGCCCACACGACCCGGACCCCCGATCTGGGAAATCGTCGCGTTTTCGCATATTGTGGCCTGGGGCAAAACGAACAGTTTTTCGAGAGTCTGAAATCGCTTGGTGCAAATTTAAAGGGTACCATGGGCTTTAATGACCACCATCCATACCGTACCGGCGACGCAGACCAAATCATCCGGGCGGCGCAAGATTCCGGAAGCAACTGTCTGGCGACCACCGAAAAGGATTTTGTCCGAATGCGCAATAATCAGCGTTTTCCCATGGAGCTGTTGATTTTTGGCATTGATATTGATTTTGGCCCGGATTCAGATCGCTGGCGCCAGTTTGTCAGTTCAGTATTTAAACCTGGTCCACATGGCCAGGTCGCAGACAGTGGCGGAACTGCCGCCATATAGCCGCGGCAAAGTATGGCTACTTGCAAAGCGTCACTCTAACTGCCGGTGAAACCCTGGGTCCTTTCCAGGGGCAACCATAACCTGAAAAAACCATACTATTTTTTCAGTGTTTGGCGACAGGTCCGAAAAATTATGGCTTACCCTAAAAAAATTGTAGTAATAAGAAGCACCTACCGTCAATTTGGCGGTGTTGAACGGGTTGCATTGAGTTTGATTAACGGGCTGCTAAAGAACGGCGTGGAGGTGACCCTGCTGACGGTGCCTCATCAACATTGGCCGGTTTCGGATCCCAAACTCAAGATTGTATCGGTGGGCGTTTCCCGGGGACATCGATTTGTTCAGGCATGGTTGTTCAACCGTGGCGTGAACCGCTATTTGTCTTGCCATAACAGCCCATGTGTCCTGTCGCTGGACAAAGTGACCCGCTATACCCATTTGCATGCCGGCGGCGGCACCCACCGAAGCTTTTTGAACATCAAAGCCCGATATCAATCCCAACTTTCACGAATCTTGGACAAATTAAGCTTGTTTCATAACTTCATATTGTACGTGGAGAAGAAGGGCTTTGAAAATCCCGGCCTGGTCAAAGTCAGATGCAATTCAAGAATGGTCATGGATGTCATCCGGCAGGACTATCATGTCGCACCTGAAAAGCTGGTGCTGGTGCACAGCGGCATCCGCTGGCAGGATATGGAAGAGAGCTTTCTAAAGCGCGAGACAATCGGCAACGGGCTGCGCAGGGACAATCATATTGATCCACAATGGAAGTGCCTGCTTTTTCTCGGCAGCGGTTTTTTAAACAAAGGCCTCGATATCGCTATTCGGGGACTGTCGACGATGTCGGCGGACTATCACCTGATTGTCGTGGGAAAAGGCAATACCGGCCGTTTCCTGCGTCAGGCAGGGGCTCTGGGACTTGAAAAACGGGTTCATTTCATTGGGCCGAAACCAGACGGGTGGCGCTATGCGAGCTTTTGCAGTGCTGTTGTTCTGCCGTCTCAGTACGATCCCTTCGGCGGTGCCGCAGCCGAAGGACATGCCATGGGGCTGCCCGTGCTGGTGAGCGATAAAACCGGATATATGGACTGGGTTGTCCATGGTGAAAACGGTGTCATTATCAAGACTCCCATGACGGCTGGCCGAATCGGGGAGGCATTCAAGGTTTTGGCGCAATTGATCGAGACCCCCCGGCACACGCCACAGGAACTGCGCGATCATGCCCGCAATGTGGATGACGATGTCATTCTCGATAAGCTCTTCAAGAATTTTCTGGCAGTATAGCTCGCCGGTTAATTCTGCTTGATAAGCCGTTCAAACAGCACCAGGGTCCCGCTGTCCGGATGCTTCCATTGACCGAGTATGCGGAGGTCCCGCTGAAACCCGGCGGCCATTAAATCAAACCGGTTTTTGGGCCAGTTCCGTTTCTCGTAGATAAAATAGCGGGCATTCACGCTGTCAAGGGTTTGCATGAACGCCTCATAGTTGTCTGGAATATCGATGATCAAAGATTTGGAGCACCTGAGCACCGGATCCCGGCGATGGGCGTAAAGCAGAACCCACTCGAAAGCCCTGCGCGGCTGGGCGGCGTATACCGATGCAAACTCACCGGGCTGTTTGTCCATGGCAATACGCTGTGCCGCCTGGCGATATACGATTTTATCTCTTTCTTCAGGTTTAAGGCTTTTGGGCAGACCGAAAAGAATAAGGAAAGCGGCTATTGCTGCCCCGGCCTTGAAGACCGGCCATCGGCGCTTTTGAACCAGCATTTCCATCACCTGTTCAATACCGTTGGCCATGATCACGCAACCCGGGTAGATAAGAACGGCCAAAAACCGGTAGGAAATGATCCAGGTTTGAATCATGTGAATGTACAACAGGATAAATCCGCCCAAGGACAGGCACAGAAAATAGCCCAGCCGCTGATTTTGACGGTATTGACGGTACAGACCCATAAAACCGATAAAATAAATGAGGGCAAAAGGGTAAAAGACCCCTTCCAGAAGGTTGTAAACGATGGCAATAGGCGGGATCAAAATAAGTATTTCACGTGCCCGTTCAAGAAATTTTGCAAAGAGGTCCTGTCGATGTCCGTAAGCTGCTTTGATTTGTGATTCCAAGGTGTCATATCTGACGGCGAACTGGGTGGCTTCATGATAAACTTTCTGAATGCGCGTGGTGGCCATCAAATCATGTCCGGTGGTAGGGGCGGCAATAACGAGCACAGCACCGAAAAAAGCCATGGGGGCGACAAAGAAACAAAACCGCTCAATTTTTTTGCGGAACGATGCAATGAGCAGGTACACCGGAGAGACCACTAAGAACATGATGCCTTCAATTCGTGCCCATGTGGCAATTAGAAAACAGAGGCAGCTCAGCACCAGATCCAGACGGAACCGGCCCCTTTGCGCTTCATCATCGAACTGGCGAATGAAAAAGAGCATGCCGGCGGCTGAAAAGAACCAGAAAATGGGGCCTCGCAGTATGTTGCCGCCGCCTTCCACAAAAACAGGCATCAGAGCATAGATCAGGATCGTTAAATGGCAGACCGTTTGGTTGAAAAATCGTTTCAATAAGTGATATAGAGGGATCAGCGTGGCGGTGCCGAACACTACACTGACGGCCTGGCCGGCGGCAATCCAGTCTCTGAAGGCCCCGAAGGCCGCTGCGATGAAGAAAGGCAGGGGAGAGACAAAGCTGAGCTTGCAGGCCAGAAGTTCGCTCCATTGCCGGTTGAAAATTGCGCTGGCCTGGAAAATATACTGGGCACCATCAGGGTTGATGGTGCAGCGCATCGCCGCAGAGTATACCCTGAGCGCAAAGCCCCCGATGAGCAGCCACGCAATCGGGGTGGAAAGGTATGCTTTTATTCTATTTTTCCATGCCATATCCATCACATCTGATCCTGCAGGCATTTAAGCCAAACAAGCGGTAGAATAAGGCAGGAGTACTGGGAAAGCGACCTGCCGAACGGTTGGGCAGCCCAAATCGGATTCGATAGAAAAATGAATCGAATCAGTTTCCTACTACTGTTTAGCTTTAAATTCAACCGCGAATATGGCAGGGCAGGGATCGGGTGAAGATGACCATCGTTTCAGACATGCGATTTTGCTCCCGGGCCGGCCAGTGTCAAAAATCAGAATCAAATAATCAGAAAATGCCAAAAAAACATAAAATTTCCAGTATCTTTTCATCTTTGCCGATGCCCGGCTGCCGGTTGACACGCTCATCGGGCATTGTTATATCTGCCCATCTGAAAAATGAGGCAGGAGACAAGGCGGTCTGATTCACGGCGGACGAAAAACCTGGCGGCCATAAACGATGAAAATTCATGACCCAACCAACTCGAATCGGCCCGTTGCCTTAATGCTGCTTCTCTTTTTTCTGCTCCTGTTGCCCATTCTGCCGGAGGTCTCCACTTACCACAGCGATGAGCATTATTATACGGACTCGGCTGTTTATATGGTTCAACACAATAGCTTCATGACGCCATACTACACCGACGGGTCGTTGCGCACCAAAAAACCGATTCTCACCTACTGGCTGATTATCGCGGGTTACTCCTTTCTGGGCATCAATCTTTTTGCTGCCCGGCTTCCCTTTCTGCTGGCCGGGTGTGCAACGCTCTGGCTGACCTACGCCATGGCGCTGAAACTTTTTGGAAAGCGCCGGGTTGCTTTTTTGTCTGCGGCCATTTTGGCCTCCAATATTCAATTTATGATGCTTTGCCTGCGGGCCACCCCCGACATCCTGCAAGTGCTCTTCATGAATGTGAGCCTTTTTGGATTTATGGCCATTGTGTTTGAGAAAGATTTCCGGCACCGAAACTACATTTTGATGTATGTCGGTGCCGCACTGGTTGTCCAGACCAAAGGCCTGCTGGGGGTGGTGGTCATCGGTTTCATTTACGCCTATTATCTGATCGCCGGGAAGAAAGAATCTCCGACCGGACGTATCACCCATTGGCCGGTGATGGTTCTGGCTGCCGCGGTTGCCCTATCATGGTATGGCTATATGCTGGTGCAACATGGGGGGGGAGCCCTCGGGGGGTTTTATACCGACCAGATCGGTGGTAAAATCAGTGGTTCAAAATTGTACATCCTGTCCAATTTCAAAGATTATCTACTGGGTGTCTTTCGCAATTTCATGCCATGGTCCCTGTTTCTGGCGGCTGGATATATCGGTTGCCGTAAAGCGGTTCATGATGAGGTCAAACAGCACCGGCAGGCCGCCGTTTTTATTGCCAGCTGGTTCGGGCTTCTGCTGGCCATATTTCTGGGCAGTTCGGACTGCCGGACCCGCTATCTCGTTCCCGCTTATCCGCTGTTGGCGATTTTGATCTCCGGCTTGTTCTGGCGATTGATGGGAATCGACGCCAACCGGAAAATCTGGACGGGGGCGGGTGTGCTGGTACTGGCTTTTTCGGGTGCCGTCGGCCTGATCCTGCTGTGGATCGGAAGCATCCTGCAGTGGCGCATTCTGGCGGCCGGGCTGATATTGCTTGGTGGCAGTATAACGGCCGCCTATGGCTGGCGGCGAAGCCGGGAGCGCTTTTCACCCGTGGTCATGGGCATGGTGATCATGGCGGTTTTGGCGGTCCCAAGAGGATTGGTTCTTCCGATTTTTGAGTTTGGGCCATCCAAGGCTTTGTCAGCCTGTATTCTGGAGGCTCAGCCTGCCGGGCAACCCGTCACTGTCTGGGCATTGAGGCGCGCCAATTTTTTGCGGCAACTTTATACGTTGTCCCAGGGCCGGATTATGGTCCGCTATTTCAAGAGGGGCGATTTGCCCCATCATTTGGACAACCGGCCGCTGGTGGTGCTCAGCGCTGCGGAAAAAGAATCGTACGCGGCAGATGATTATGCTATTGAGACCTGTGGGGCTGTTTTTCTTGCCCCGCCGATTCTTACAGTCTGGCGCGCCATGATATCCGGAGACCGTAGCACTGTTTTAGAAAGCATGCAGGAGCCCATTTTTCTGGCACGCCGCAAAGCTGGCGGACCCTGAAAAAAATAGGATTGTTTGATCCAATAGACATGATGGTACTATGCGCATCCCCGCCCGGTCATACCCGCTGAATCCAACCTTTTTTTTGTGGATGCTTGTTTTGATCTGGGCTTCGCTGTTCCTTATGCGCTGGAGCGCGCCGTCCGATTTGCTGGATAAGGATCAGGAGCGGCCTGCGGCTTATATGGCTGATGCGGCCCTGAACGGCAATTGGATCGTCCAGGTGGACGACCACGGCCGTGTTTGTTCCAAGCCCCCCGTTTATACCTGGATTGGGGCCGGATTGATGCGCCTTTCAGGCAGGATAAATGCATTTGCGCTTTATTTTCCCAGCGCATTGGGTGTGCTGGGCTGTTGTATACTGATGTGGCATTTCGGAGGGCGCCATTTCGGCTATAATGCCGCTTTTATGGGGGCCTCCTTTTTGTTGCTTTCTTCCATTGGCATTCGCATTCTCTACCTGGCAAGAACGGATGCGTTGTTTTCTTTTGCAACCTTTCTGACGGCCTGTATCGGTTATGGGTGCCGCTGCAGAAACTGGAACTGGTTATGGTTCTGGCTGGCGGCTGCCCTGGCCACACTGACCAAAGGCCCCCTTGCTGTGGTTCTTGCCGGTGGCGGATTGATCGGCCTTATCGGGGTGGTGCCGGGTACCCGCAGATCCTCTCGTGCGGGCCAGCTAGTGGGGATATCGCTGTATATCCTGCTTTGCGGCGGGTGGCTGTGGCTTGCCTATATTCAGCTGGGGGACGCCGTTGTCGACAAACTCATTGGAAGGGAGCTATACGGTCATACCAATTGGCGTTCCGACAGGTTTTCATTCAACTATTTATTTTTTATGATGCCGTCTCTTTTTTTCTTCAGCCGCTTTTTCCCATGGAGCATACCGGCCGCTTGCGGTCTTTGGAATGTTTGGAAAAAACCGGCTGTCGATCGCGATGAGCGCGCTTTCGAAAGATTTGTTGCATCTTATTTCGGTTTTGGCGTCCTGTTGTTTTCCGTGTTTCCCCACCAGCGTGCCGATCATTTGTTTCCGTTGCTTCCTGCGGCCGGGCTTCTGGCCGGGCGGCAGGTGGTTCACTGGTTTTCCATGCGAAATTGGCAACGGTATATGTTGCCCGCGCTCCTCGGGATCTGGTTGCTGTTCGGAGCTGGTTTTTCCGTTTATTATTTCAAAATTGATCCGGCCACCAATCCCTGGTTCGACAGGACGGCCGGGGTGCAACAGCTTGCTGCCAAATTTGAAGCGCGCATCGGCAATACAGAGCACCTCTATTTCGTGGATGCACCGTATGGGCTTCAGTTTTACCTGAATACCATGAAGCAGCGGATCTCCTACGAGATGGCCGCCCGTTTGCTCAACGGAAACGAAACGGTTTTCGTTGCGGTTCGGTCCATGGAGGCACTGAAAAAATGTTTGCCTCCCAACGCAACTTTGCATATGGTAATACGCTGGCCTGAAGCCGGGAGCGGTTTTATCTACCTTGTCAGCAACCGGGACATTCGAATCTAATCTTTTGGCCGCGCCGGGGTGCGGCAACTGTTTCAGAGGTGAAATGCAAACAGCACAATTTAATGATTTGGATCCTGGCGTCGATGCGCAACTATCTGTTATCGTGCCGGTATACAACGAAAAAGACAATATCGCCCCACTTGTTTCCGAGATCCGCGGCGCGCTGGAAGGCCTTGTCACCTTTGAAATCCTATATGTGGACGACGGCAGCACCGATGACACTGTGGCGGAGCTTGACAGGCTGAGCAGGGGGATTTCCTGCCTGCGGTTCGTCCGTCATCAGAGCAATTTCGGACAAAGTGCGGCTGTGATCACGGGTGTCCAGCATGCCTGTGGTGCGGTGGTGGCTACCCTGGACGGCGATGGACAGAATGATCCTGCCGATATCCCCAAATTGCTTGCCACTCTGAAGCACGACCCGGGCACCAGCATGCACAACAAACTGGTGGTCGGCCGAAGGCGAAAACGAAGGGACAACTGGATCAAGCGTATCTCTTCACGGGTTGCCAATGGTGTCCGCTCGCGGTTGCTCAGGGACGGGACACCGGATACCGGAAGCGGTCTGAAAGTGTTTTCAAAACAAACGTTTCTCGATCTTCCGCGCTTCGATCACATGCATCGGTTTTTGCCGGCACTGGTGATGCGAAACGGCGGCCAGGTGATTTCCGTTGAAGTCAATCATCGCGTGCGTCTTCGGGGGCAGTCCAAATATGGATTGCATAACCGCCTGTGGGTGGGCATCGTCGATTTGCTGGGCGTGATGTGGCTCCAGCGTCGGGCACTTTCCCATGCCGTTAAAAAGAGAATGGAATAAGCAAAATGTTTAAATTTGACCTATGGCTGATAGTCGGTTTTACCGGCCAGGCGCTTTTCTCTATGCGCTTTCTGATCCAATGGATCAAAAGCGAGCGGGAAAAAAGAAGCACCATCCCCATCGCATTCTGGTATTTCAGCCTGGCCGGCGGAGCATCTCTTCTGGTCTATGCCATTCACCGCAAGGACCCTGTTTTTATCCTTGGCCAGGCCACCGGCCTTTTTATTTACATCCGCAATCTCTACCTCATTTTTCGAGAGCGCCGCGAGGCCGCATCTTAAATGAATTGCGCATGCGAATAGCCTATCTGACATCGTTGTTCATGCCTTTTTTAGGCGGCGCCGAAATCTTTTTGCACCATCTTGCCGCCGATATGACGCACCGCGGGCATCATTCCGTAGTCATTGCGCCGGGATCCAAAAAACATCGCCATGCATTTGAAATGCCATACACTCGCGTGCCTGCACTGCGTGCGCGTTCCAAACGGTTTCTGGTGGGCAATGCCCTGCCGTCGCTTCTGGCGGCCCACATGTTTCACCATTTCGACCTGGTGCATTGCCAGGGAGAATACCACGAGACCGTGGCGGCCGAATATTTCAAGCGGCTGACCGGTATTCCCTATGTTTGCCGCCCCATCGGCGGAGGGTTCACCAATGTGGAGCACTACCCTAAACTGCAAAAGAGACTGGCTAGGGCTCTTTCAGGCGCGGAACGGGTTTTTGCCCAAGGGGGCTTTCTCAAACAAAGAATCATGAATCACGGTATCCCGGATGACAAAATTGTGACCATTCAAAATGGGGTGCGGATAGAAGAAGTCAGGCGTTACAAAAATAGCCCGCCCGTTGTAGCGCCGCCTTATTTGTTTTACGTTGGCGGCTTAAAGCCGGTGAAAGGCTATGATGTGGCATTGAAGGCTTTTGGGAAAGTCGCCGGCCGCTTTCCGGACCTCAAACTGGTGATGACGGGAATCGATCAGAAAAAGGAGGATTTCAAAGCCCTTTTGTCAAAACTGGGTTTGGGAGATCGCGTCCGGTACCTCAACTATTGTGACAGGGCCGCGACCATGAATCTTTTTTGCCATGCGGAAATATATCTGTGCCCGTTTCACCGGTCTCCGTTTTCCAACGCCAACCTGGAGGCTATAGCTGCAGGCACACCCGTAATTGCCACGGCTCTGGAAGGAAACCTGGAACAGATCAGGGACGGTGTGGAGGGATATTTGGTTCAAGACAATGATTCCGACGGATTGGCGGATCGCATCGAACGGATACTGCGTGATCCGATCTTGCATCAACGGCTGCGGGAAAATGCGTTTGAACGGGCCCGGATGTTTGATTGGCCGCGCATGGTTGATCGATATGAAGAAGTTTATCAGCAGGTGCTGGAAGCAAAAGGAAAATCCGTATGAATACACCGACGCCCAAGATCTCAGCGACAATCATTACGAAAAATGAAGAGGCCAACCTGGTTGATTGCCTTGAGAGTCTCGCATGGGTGGATGAAATTGTTGTGCTCGATTGTGGAAGCGGCGATAAAACGGTCGAAATTGCCAGAAGATATACAGACAAGGTATTTGTCGAAGCGTGGCGGGGGCAGGGACATCAGAAAAATCGAGCCGTTGAACTGGCCCGGGGCCCCTGGATTTTTTCTATTGATGCGGATGAAAGAGCAACGCCGGAACTGGCCCGGGAAATTGGCGAGGCGATCCGCGGCGGCGGTGCCAAGGCCTATGCCATGCGCCGGAAGAATTTTTATAAAGACCAGTGGATCAACCACTGCGGATGGTGGCCGGACTGGGTGAAACGGGTTTTCCGAAAAGGAGAGGCACAATTCAGCGCGGACGTGATTCACGATTCACTCCAGATTTCGGGTGCAGTGGGTAAATTGAAGCATCCACTTGTGCATTACTCGTTCAGGGCGCCGGAAGATTTTCTGAACCGGGCCTATTGGTATGCCTATAACCAGGCCAAAGAGCTGCACACTCATGGGCGCAGGGCATCGGCATGGACCGCTGTGTCACATGCCTTGTATGCTTTTTTCCAGACCTACTTGCTCAGGCTCGGGGTATTGAATGGTGCGGCCGGCCTGCTGATATCGGTATCCAATGGTGTGGGCGTCTTTTACCGATACATGATTCTGCGCCATCTGAACATGGCTAAACGGCACAGCGGGTGATTGGCTTTGGCATGTTGTTGTTGCCAGGATTTTTGACGTCTGAAAAACGCAATCCCTGCGGCCGGGTTGCAGCCGGGGGGCGCACCACCCGAAAACCTCGAGTGAATGACATTGACCTGAACTGACAACTCGTAACTTTACTTAGATTGATACACGTGGTCCTTGTCTATCCTGACCCAGATACCATTTTCAAAGCTGATATCCAACCCGCTGATGTAGTATCCTTTTGCGGAAGTTGTGCTTTCATCGAGAGAGTACCCCAACAGATTCGCCAATAAAATTGAAACGTCGTAGTGGCGAATGATCTCCGGCAGTGCCGATACCTGTTCAATAAACCGTTTTTCTCCGTTCAGCGCTTTGAAGACAAACGGAACCCCCCATACGGCTTCGTGAAAAAAACTGTGCCCGTAGCGGCCTATTTCACCGAATCCCTGGCCGTGATCCGAAGTAAAGATGACATAGACCGGGCCGTTTGTTTTGTCTTGAAGATATTCAAACAGGGTTTTGAAAAAATGATCCCCATATAAAATACTGTCATCATAGTCGTCGCGTGCATACCCGCGGTGTCCCGGTGTTGTTCCTCTGAACTTTTTAAATTCGTTCGGGGATCTTTTTCGATAGGGGTCGTGACTGCCGCGCTGGTGCAGTACGATAAAATTGGGTTTGCTGAAATCAACGGCCGCCAGTTCGTGTATCAGGGAATGATCGTCTGCCTCGGCCAGCGGGCCTGAATTTTGCAGCATATCCATGGTTTTGAATACATCGATGTTGTCCGGACAGATGTAATTGATGATGTGTTCCATGCTGTCGGCCGTCTGGGTGCTGATAAAATAGGTGGTCATCCCCATATCCTTGGCCAGGCGAAACAGACACCAGTTTCGGCTCAACATATTGCCGATCTGATCAGGGCCTGAAAGTGCGTTGATCAGATAGGGGATGGACACGTCGGTGGATACCCCGGATGCGACGGCTTTACGGAATATAAATCCATATTTTCCAGCCTGGCTGTCGAAATAAGGAGTCGTCTCTCTTGGGTAGCCAAAAAGACTCATGTCGTGATAGCGGACACTCTCGCCGATGACCAGAATGACATTGCGTTTGATGTCGCTTTCTACGGCTTTCGGTCGTTCGGCATAAGGATCCGGCCCAAGTTCTCCGGCGGCCAGTTTCAATGGCAATATTTTTGTCAGGAAATATGAGACGCTGCCGTAGAGATTATAGGACTCGATAATGGTGACGGAAGGGTGCTTGCCGAAATCATTGCCGCCGGTGATCGTTTTATACGGTTCGATAAGAAAAACAAGAATCAATATCCAGCCAAGATACTTTATACGCAATAGGTCCCTGTCCAACCGGCCGATGAGCAGGCAACCGGCAATCAAAGCGGCGAAAATGGAAAAAGGAAGAACGAAGATCAGAAGATTCCCGAAAAAGGACCCCGTTACTTCTCCAAACTGAATGAAAAAATGCCATATTTCAATAGGGTGAACCTGAGCGCCGAAGTAGGTTTGATGAAGCCGTTGGATGAAAGTGAAAAAGGGCAAAAGCAGATAGCTGATATGCCTGGCTTTCTTATTATAAATGAATGAAAAAAGAAAATAGGCGAACCCCACATTGACAAAATGTTTGAACTCCACCATGTCCACCAGGGATCGGTTCAAACGATAGAAAAGCTTGTGCTCTGAGTAGATCAAGAGCGCAAACAGGACGGCCACAAGAATCTGCTTCGGCAGATGCTTCAGTGCTTCAATGGCGTGTTCAAATCCTTTGTGCATGGCTCATCCAACCTGATACGCCTTGACGTGACCCTGGCGCATTTTTTATCGTATCATTTCGCTGCGGTCAATCACCGCCGCCGATCAGTTGACCTTCTGCGGAAAGGCGGGAAAACCCGTGAATTGCTTTCCGTCTTTTTTCCTTAATAATAATTGCAAGCTCCTCATCCAGGCGATCGCGTTGCAGGCGTTTTATCGACGGATGATGCAGATGATACTGAAGTGCTGCAAGCCAGAGATTTTTGATGCGCTGGCCGCTGTGAAACAATCGGTAGCAAATATCGGAATCTTCCCGGCCCCATAATCCGTCGAATACCTCGTCATAGCCGTCAACGGCCAAAAAGGCATCTTTGTGCATGGACAGGTTGCACCCGCGCAGAGAGGTCTGAAAACTTTTTCGGTGATTCATCCATTGCCCCAGCCCGGGCAGCCGGAATCCGTTTTTGCGGTTTTCCAGCCCCCCCGCCCAAGGCGATGGTGGTGAAAAAAGACCTTTGGCAAGGTAATTTGTCGTGAGATGCGGGGGCAGGAAAACCCTTTTTCCCTGAAGGAAACAGTTCTTTTCGGCAAAACGGATGTGATCCTCGACAAACCGGGGGTGAAGGGCGACATCATGATCAATGAAAATCAGGTAATCGCCGGCAGCTTTTGATACAGCCAGATTCTTTACGCGCGCTTGGCGTATTCCCCGGTCTTCATGACGGACATGACGCCAGGAAATGGATGCCGTATCCAGACTATCGCGGACGATATCCGCTGTTTCTACAGTTGATCCGTCATCGGCCAGTATGATTTCAAAATCGGGGTAAGTCTGCTGCAAGGCCGAGTTCAAGACTACAGCGAGGGCCTGGGGCCAATTGTAGGTGGTAATGATCAGTGATGCTTTCAATTATTGAAGATCCTGTGGCAACGACCTGCGGACGTGTTTCATGACATCTTCCACTGAAATGGATTGCATGCATCTGCAGTGGTCGCACTTTCGTTTAAAGCACGGGCGGCAATCGAGATCGGGGGCAGCCACCCGATGCATTTTCCCATAAGGGCCGGTGCGCCATTCTGCTGTCGGCCCGAAAAGGGCAACCACCGGTGTATCCATTGCGGCCGCAATGTGCATGGGGCCGGTGTCAGTGGATATCACCAGGGCCATGCGGCGGTACAGGGCCGCAAGCTCGATTAAAGAGGTGTTTCCGGCCAGGTTGATTGCCGGCGTGTGCATTTTGCCGATGATGGCGTCGATCATTCCGCGATCCGTCCTGCCGCCGGTAAAAAATACGCAGGCCTGGTGCTCGCGCGCAAGACGGTCTGCCAGAGCGGAGAATCGGTCCGGCATCCACAGTTTGGTTTCCCATTGGGCCACCGGGTTGATGGCGATGGGAACCTGCTTCGAATGGCAACGGCTGTTGATGATCAGTTCATCCGCTTTTTGCCGTGATTTTTCATCTATGGGGATATGGTAGGCGATTTCGGGTGACGGAATGCCAATCGCTTCCAACAGCATCAGATTGCGCTCGAGCGCATGAATTTCCATGCTCACCGCGGGGATTTTTTCATTCAGGAACCAATAGCTGTGCTCTTGATGTTCCATGCCCGGGCCAAATCCGATTTTTCTTTTGCCCCGTGCAAGTGCAATCAGGATGGCGCCCTTGAGGGCGGCCTGAAAATCCAGGATCATATCATAAGGGGCGTCCCTCAGGGCGTGGATGAGCGACAACGCCTGCCGGGCACTGTTCAAAACCATGCCCCGGCCGATCTCTTTTTGCCATTGTTTGCGTCGTGAAACCAGCACCCGATCCAGGGCCCGGTGGCCGATGACCATGTCGGCTGCGGCCTCTTCCACCAGCCAGGTGATATGGGCGTTTGGATACTGCCTGCGAAGGGCATTGAGGGCCGGCAGGGTATGCACCACATCCCCGATGGCACTGAGTTTGACAATCAGGATTTTGGGGGCCCGGGACCTCATTACAAATATCCCGGCTGCAGAATCGCCATAACGGCATCCAAAACCGTCGATACCCCAATGGATGTCATGCACCGGTGATCAATGGGGCAATGGGGCAACAGACAGGGGGCCCGGTAGCAGCTGCCGATGGCCTGCACCATGCGGCTGGCCTGACCCACGGGGCCCGTGGCCACGGGGTCGGTGGGGCCGATAATGGCGATTTGAGGCACATTCAGGGCTGCGGCGGCATGCATCAACCCGGAATCATTGGTGACAAAGGCGTGGCAACACTGGATCAGCCCCATGGCTTCCCTGAGGGTGGTTCGGTTGCACAGGTTGATGCAGCCGGTTCCGATCCGGGCCGCGATTTCCTGCCCGAGCTGCGCTTCCGCAGGGCCCCCGAAAATGAGAATCTGGACACGGCAATCGCTGATCAGCCGGCGGCCCAGTTCTACAAACCGTTCTTTGGGCCACCGTTTGGCCGTTCCATAGGTGGCCCCGGGGTTGAGTCCGACAATTTTGCGTCCGGCTTCAATGCCCTGCTCGTTGAGCTTTTTTCTGCTGGCGGCCTGCTCTTCGGGCGAAAGAAAAACAGTCAGGCGGCGTTCGTCGGCGGTCATACCGGCACCGGTGAGCAAACCCAGATAGTAATCCACCAGGTGCCCTTTTTTCAGGCCAGGCCAGCTCCGGATCCGATGGGTCAGCAACAGGGAGCGGGCATCGGTGGTAAATCCCAGCCGCTGGGGAATTCCGGCCATCCAGGCGATCAGGGCCGCTTCAAATGCGTTTTGGAATAAAATGGCCAGGTCAAAATGCCGTTTCCTCAAGTCCCGGGCGAGACGCCAGACACCCCTCGGCCCCTTATGTCGGCCGCCGGCCTCATACACCATCAATTCATCCGCATGCGGATTGTTCAGGAAAACGGGCATGACCCAGGGTTTGGCCAGCAGCGTGATGTGCGCCCCGGGGAAATTCCGGCGAATGGTTCCCATGGCCGGGGTGGTCATGATGGCGTCGCCCACCCAGTTGGCCGAGCGGATCAGGATGCGTTTGGTTGTGTGGGGTAGAATTCGGGTCATAGTTTTTAGCAGCAAATGCCCATCGAGGCTCAATATCGATTGCTGACTTTCGGATTGGTTCTCGGCCATGGGCAGAAGGGCAGATTTTTCCAGCGGTTGTGTACCCAGAACCACTGGTCCGGATATCTGCGGGCATAGGCTTCAATGACATTGTTATATTGCTGTGTGTTGGCTTCGATGTCTTTGGTGCGGTCCCCGGTTTTGATCAGCGGAAGCTCGGGGCCGAATTCAGCATGGAAGCCGCCTGCTCTGCGCACCAGGAAAAATGGAACTACCGGCGCCTGGCTTTTGAGTGCCAGCACGGCCATGCCAATGTTGGTGGCCGCCCGTCGGTTGAAGAAATCCACGAAAACCCCGTCATCAAAATCAACGCCCTGGTCCATGAGCAGGCCGACGGCCATCCCGCGGCGCAGGGATTTGTACATTTTGCTCATGGCCCCGTGGCGGGTGGATATGACGTCTGCATTGAAGCGTGTCCGCAGATCCTTCATGAACCGGTCCATGAACGGTGCATCCAGGGGACGATAAACAATGCGCAACGGGAGCCGGGCCATATGGGCGACAATGGGAAAAAGTTCCCAGTTGCTGAAGTGGGCGCCGAGAAGCAAAACCCCTTTCCCCCGATTCTGGGCTGCTTGATAGTATTTCAGGCCGGAAAGGGTGAAATGTCTTGAAAGCTGGTCTTCAGACAAATGCAACGACCATCCAATTTCAAAAATCATCCTGGCCATGTTGACAAATGCCTCTTGCGCCAGCACACGGATTTCTTCCCGGGTTTTTTCGGCGCCGAAAGCGATGGTTAGATTGCCCATTGCGATGCGCCGATGTGGCCTGGCCAGCCTGAATCCGATCCGCCCCAGTATGCCGGCGCAACAATCGCGCCAGTGAACAGGCAAGCGTCCCAACAGCCGAAGAAAAATAACCACCGCTTTGTATAATGCGTTGTTGATTATATCCATAGTTATCGTCGTCTAAAGCCGATTTTACTATCCAGTGCCCGGTTTCTCCGCCATGCTGCGGTTGCCCCAGCAAAGATTGACGGCCATTTATCGCAATAACCCTCCTGCCTGTCAACATTCAATCGGCATTCGGGGGTACCTTCAAACGGGGGTTGGGTATAACTTCAATATCCAGCTGATTGCGCCGGTTTTCGGGTAAAACCACTTCCAGCGTGTGGTCCAGTTCGGAAAAAAAACTTTTGGCCTCCACCTGGAACTGCCAGCGCAGGCACCCGCCCGTTATGCGTCGCTTGGAATGGATGGTGTAGTTTACATAGGCCCATCCAAAACCATGGGCGTGAATCAAGAGCGATGGTTTGAGCCGGTCGTCATACTTGACCACAAATCGCTCGGGTTCGGTATTGATCTCTATTTCGATCCGTTGGACTTCGGGATTGAGCCGCAGCGGGTATTCATTGGTTTTAAAAAACGGCCGCCGGGTCATGAAGGCGCCGACAACGAGAAGCGTGGCCATGCAGACGGCCAGACAAAGCCATATCTTCCGGCTTTTTGTCAGTTGGGGCGACGGGTGTTCCGATGGTTTTGCCGGTATTTTTAAAACACAGTAGTAGAGCAGAACCGCGGTCATCAATACGATGCCCAGCGCCCAGATGGTGTCCGTCGTGAAATGAGCGCCGTTGATCACGCGTGCGGCTGCCAGCAGCGTGCCCAGTATGATGCCCGTGAGCGTTCCGGCATATGCCAGGGTTTTGGATCGCCGTTTGAAAAAGTAAAGCGAGATAAAGGTGAATCCCATGGTGCAATGGCCGCAGGGAAACGAGGCCCCTTTGCCCGGTGTGCCCGGCGGAAAGACATTACGGTAGGTGTAGTATCCGCCGAAATCGGTGATTTGGTTGGGGCGCGGCCGTCCCCAGTACGGTTTAAAAACGCTGTTGACCAATAGGCCTGCGGCGATGACGGTGGTCAGCACCACCAATAAGAAATAGGGCCGCCAGGCGGCCAGTCGGTCATTGAAAAAGGTGGCCAGCCAGGCGGCCAGGCACGCTACAGCCAGAATGGCGCCCGGGATGGTGCCGTAACGGTACAGTCTGGACCACAGCCAATCGCCTCCCATGGACCATTTTTGTTCAGGGTCGAAGAATTGCGCGGAGATGGAACGATCCAGATCAAGCACGGCAAAAAGAATGGAAATAAGGATCAGCACGGCAAACTGGCCCCCGGCCCAAAAAAGACCGCGGCGGATCGACGCCCCGGGGCTGAGCCGGTCCCCTTGCGGGCTGCCGCTTGGCTGATTCTTGGCGTGATGCTTTAAAATCGGGTTATTTTCCATTGAAATACATGTCATAGAAGTAACATCGACCCACCGGCAGATAGTCTGGAATGGCGTACAGACTGTCGCGGATTTTGGTCAGGAACCGGTCCCGGTAAACCCGGTATTTAAAATTCCGGCCGATCACGAGGTAAAAGGTGCCGCCCTCGATTTTCAGCTCATCGAAATGAACCGTTTCAAAATAGGGGGTGTAGTCTTCGTCCACCGGCAAGGTGCGCAGCGAAATGATATTTTCTCCATCCAGCAGCCGAAAATCGGTCAATTTGTCATCGTAGCGTCCATGTTTGGAGTCGTCCAGAAAGACAATGAAATGTTCCCCGCTGTAATATGACATGACTGACGAGGTGTAATATCCGTTGGTCGCCAGCGTGAAGTCCGGTCCGTATTTTTGCCTGATTTGCGCATAGATTTCCGGCCCATGGTACGCCAGCACCACGTCTCTGTAAAACCATCGGTCGCTTACGGTACGGATGGGCAGGGCCAGGGCCGTCACAATGACGAGCAGGTGGATCAGACTGAACACCAGGGAGCACGTCACGATTTTAGCGATGGCCCTGCGCCGGGCATGGATCAGCAATGGGTAGAGAAACGGTATGAATGCCAGGGTCCAGTGAAGGCCGGTGTCGTGAAAAGAGACTATTGCGAAAATAAACATAGGAACTAAAAACAGGAGTGGGAAAACGCTGCCGCTGTGCTTGATGTCGCCGGCAATGGTTTTCACGTGTTTGCCCAGTTCGTAGAGCAGCCAGGGTGTGGCCAGATAGATCTGAAACGCCAGAAAAACGAACAGCCCGGAAATTTTCCAGGCGGCCGCGCGGTTGCGGTTGAAGACGTTGAACAGCACGTTGGTCCAGCACGTTTCGTAATTGCCGTAGAGATGAAACAGGACGAAGGGCAGAGCGCCGGCCAGCAGCAGCAGTGCATTGGCGATCATCCGGGCACCACGCCGATATATCAGGATAACGATAAATGCAATGGCCAGCAGGCCTGCAAAATATTTGCTTAAAATGGCCAGGCCGCATAACGCGCCGGCCAGCACCATCAAGGAGCGGCTTTGGCGCTGCAGGCTGTGGTAAAACGCCAGGCCCGAGAAAAAGACCAGCAAAAAGACCGGCGAGTCCGTTGTGATCATCACAAAAAGCAGGTGCAGCGGGGAAACCAGAAAAGCGAGACTGATCAGCCTCGCTTTTTCCGGAAAGCCCATCGAATGTTTGACCAGCGTGTAGATTGCCCAGGCGATGGCGGCACCACTGAGCACCGTAAAGAGGCGGCTGAAGAAAATGTGACGGCCCAACTGGGAAAAAAGGGCCACCACCCACCCGGTTACCGGCGGATGATCGTAGTAATTGATGTCCAGGTGCTGTCCCCAGACCCAGAAGTAGGCCTCGTCTGCCGTGATGGGCACGAAATAGGCCAGTGCCAGCTTGGTGCAGATGACGGCGAAGAAAATGGCAGGATAGTATGTTTCAAGCCTGGACAATAACGGTTACCTCAGTTTTTGTGCAGCATTCTGATGCGAAACAGTTCCTGAAAGACAAACAGGGATTTTCGCAGATTGTCGTATTGAATGCGGGAATCTTCCTGGTGGGTCCATTGGACCGGGAATTGTCCCACTTTGAACCCTTTGCGTTTGGCCAGCCATAGAATTTCAGGATCAAAGATCACACTGTCCAGGCGCTGTTCTGAAAACAGGGCCCGGGCGGCGGTTCTGCGAAACAATTTGAACCCGCACTGGGTGTCCGGGTAAGTCATGCCCAGGTATCGGTTCTGGATCAGGGTGTAGATCCGGGCGGACCACTCGCGGGCCGTGTTCTGGTGTTGACTGATCTGCGATCCGGCCATGGCGCGTGATGCAATGGCAATGTCGCAGCCCTTGTCAATCAGATCGAGCCCCGCCTGGGTGGCCGACATCGGTACGGAGTAGTCCGCGTCCATGAACATTACCACCTGGGCTGCGCCTTTAAGCATGCCATAGCGTACCGCATACCCCTTGCCCCGATTGGGGTGGTATTCGTGAAAATAGACCCGGATGTTGGCGGGAGGGGTAAAGGCGCCGACCACCTGTCCGGTCCGGTCCGTGCTGCCGTCGCTGATGACCCGGATTTCCGCCTCGTAAGGCTGGCGGGCCAGATAGGCCAGCGATTCGGTCAGTGTGTGAACGATGCGATCTTCTTCGTTATAGGCCGGTACAATGATACTTAATTTCATTTCGGGACCCGTTGCTGTTGCTGTATTGTTAATCATAGCCGATTTATCCGGGTGAGCACGATACCGTATTTTTGAAAAAGGACATTATGGGATGTGATCCGATCCAATTTGTCTGCCTTGGTGATAATGACATCCCCGGGCACCGGCCGCCGTTTTAGTGCGGGCCTGCCATAGTAGACATAAAAGGACGGGTAGTTCATTTTCCACATTACCACTTCCAGGTTCTGCGCCTTTGCCATCAGGGCAGCTGTTTTCACCGGCCCCTGGAGGATATCGGCCACGCGTGGCAGCACCAGCCCGGTGATCAGTGCGAAAAAGAGGCAGCCGGTGATCACGATCCTGGGCACCGCCCGTATGGCCGGAACGACTGCCGTCAGGATAATCCCGGCTGTGGCCAGGCCGACCATGATGCGATATTTCGCGCCAAACTCAGGCAGCGCTTCTTGGATCACCAGCCGGGCAAATGAATCCTGGATGCCGGGCAAAGCCCATTGCGCCAAGTTTTTAAGACAAAAGAGGACCGCCAGCATGACCAACACGGGCAGCACGAACCAGAGGTCCCGTTTGGGGCGATCCCGGTCCACCGCTCGGGCCATGAAGATGATCAGGGGAACGTAACCATAGATCACGTAGTGGTGCAGTTTGGTGCCTGCCAGTGAAAACAGAACGAAGACAAAGCCGAACCACAACCATAAAAATTGATCCAGGGGATCTTTCAGCGTCGCCCGCATCCGGGATACGGCGCGAGCCAGAAAGGTGGTGAACGGCATCAGCCCGATGAGCACCACGGGCACGTAATAAGCGATCGATCCGGAATGGCCTTCCATGGGACTGCGGAACCGTCCCAGGTTATGGACCAGAAAAATCTCGCGGATAAAATGCCAGCCGTATTTTTCGACGAGTACAAGGTACCACGGCAGGGCGATGGCCAGAAAAACGACCCAGCCGACGGGGTTGAACATGATTTTCAGCCAGGTTCCGAGGTCCCTGCGCAATAGAAAAAAGAGCCCGCTGGCCACCACCGGGATGGCCACGGCGATGGGGCCTTTGGTCATGAAGCCCAGCGCCATGCTGATATAGGCGGTCAGAAGATAGCGTTTCTGCGGCGTTTGCGAGTAATTGTAAAGCGCAAACATGGCCAGGGTAATAAAGAGATTCAGCAGGGCATCGGCGATGGCCGCCCGGGTGATCAGACTGATTTGCATGGCGGTTACCAGGAAGAAAACGGCCAGCCCTGCCGTCTGCTGGTTGAGATGGCGGCGTACAAACAGAAAGAGCAGCAGGGCCCATGCAAGGGAGGCCACTGCCGATGGCAGCCGGAATGCCAGTTCGCTTGGACCCAGCAAGCTGACGCAAAGGGCCTGGGTCCAATAGATCATGGGGGGCTTGTGAAAAAAGAGCTCGCCGCCCAGCCGGGGCGTGAGCAGATCACCGCTTTGCAGCATCTCCTGGGTCACCTGGGCATAGGCGCCTTCATCTTCGTCGAACAGGGGAACGGCGCCGATGTTATAAAACAGGGCCGCCAATACGATCGCCGCCAGCAAAAGCAGGCTGCGATTATTTTGAAACAGCGGTTGTGTCATGGTCACTTTCCCGGCCGATGATATCCCATACCCCATGGAGCAGCGCGGATGCCCGTTTCCAGGCAAGCCACATGCCGGCGATTCCCGCCGGGGCCGCTATTGCCAGCAAGGGGTTTTTATGAAGGATGATGGATCGGATGCCGATGGTTGTCATGACCGCGCCCAGGGTGCCGATCAACAGATGGATGCACAGAATGATTTCCCAGGCATCCGGAATCTCCGGCATGGCCCTGTGGCCCGCCATAAAGCGTCTCTGTGCAGGCACCCGCAGGATATGGTAATAGAGCAGATGCATGATGAACCAGCCGATGAGTATCGACCCCAGGATGTCGGTGAGCCAGTGGTCCAAGGTCATGCAACGGGCAAATCCCATGGCCAGGCTGAGGAGGATGGACACCGCTGCCCAGAATTTGCCGGCTTGCCGCATGCGTCCGGAAAACAGGGGGTCTCCCGCCAGCACATAGGCTACCGTCATTGAAATGAACATCTGGGACGTGTGGCCGCTGGGAAAAGATCCGGAGAAGATGCCATCGGTGATAAAATGGGGTCCGAATGTAAACCAGTGGCTGAATGCTATGCCTTTTTCGATGACCAACTCGGGGCGCGCGCGCCCTATGGCCCATTTGCACCCGTGCACAAAGTAAACGGCGGTGACCAGCGCGGAAACCAGTATGAAACCCGACTGGGGGCGCCAGGCGGCCCACTTTTCAGAGGCGGGGCGGCGCCATCCCATATAATAGACGAAAGTTGCAGCCAATAAAAGCAGAATGACGGGGTCATTGGCGCCCGGGCGATCGCCTTCGAAGAGGGATCGACCCATGATGGCTTCAAACCATGGCCACTGCGTGCTTCCAATGGCCATGGTCCAGTCCCGGTCAACCCATGCGGCGGCAGACATAGTAATGACGGTGGCCACGGCCAGGGTGATCAGACCCCATTGTCGGTTCAACATTTGCGGCATGGCGTTTATCCGGGTTGCGGCGACGTGCCCACAGAGGCGGCCTGCACTGTGTCGTCGACCTGCATTTGCATGGCATGCAGTTTGGCATACTCGCCCTTGATGGAGATCAGTTGTTGGTGCGTTCCCTGTTCAACGACTCTGCCGGCGACCATGACAACGATGTTGTCGGCCTTGGCAACCGTGGACAGCCTGTGGGCAATGACCAGCGTGGTGCGGCCGTGCATGAGATTTTCCAATGCCTTTTGAACCAGGGATTCCGACTCCGTGTCCAGGGATGCCGTCGCTTCATCCAAAATGAGAATGGGGGTGTCTTTAATCAGGGCCCGTGCAATACAGAGGCGTTGTTTTTCCCCTCCGGAGAGTCGGCCGCCCAACTCACCGATGACGGTGTCGTAGCCGGCGGGCAAATTCAGGATAAAGTCTTCGGCATAGGCCGCGCGGGCCGCACGGACGATGGCCTCCTCGGACGCTCCCGGATTGCCGTAAGCGATGTTGGCGCGTACCGATTCATTGAAAAGGATCGGCTCCTGAGTGACGATGGCAATCCGGCGACGCAAATCCGATATCTTGAATTGGCGGATATCCACCCCGTTGATGGTGATGCTGCCTTCAGTCACATCGAAAAAGCGCGGGATCAGGTTTGCCAGGGTGGATTTTCCGCCGCCGCTCATCCCCACCAGTGCCAGAACTTGACCCTGGGCCACCTCGAGGTTGATATCCTTTAATACCGGTGTGTCATCATAGCTGAAACAGACGTTATGAAAGACAATGGATTTGATTTGCGTTTCCAGGGGGACGGGCTGTTCGGGGTCCAGGATATCGGATGTCGTTTCGATGACGGCATAAATTCGATCGACGGCGGACAAACCCCGCTGGACCGTGTTGTTCATGTCGCTTAATTTTTTGACCGGTTCATAAAGGAGCATGACACAGGTCAGGAAACTGAGAAATGTGCCCGGGGTGGTCTGGCCCTTGACCACCTGCCAGCCACCATACCAGATGACAAAAGCAATACCCAGGCCACCCAAAAATTCCATGATCGGCGATGACAGGGAGCGAACGACGACCTCTTTGAGTTCCAGCCTGAACAGGCCGCCGGTTTTGAGAAAGAAGCGGTCTTTTTCGTATCGTTCCATCCCGAATGCTTTGATGATTTTATGCCCCGCCAGGGTTTCGTGCAAAAAGGCGCTCAATTCACCCATGGCTTCCTGAACACCCGTGCGGACTTTTCTCACCCGGCGGCCGATATTGAAAATGGGGAAAAAGGCCAGTGGCAGAATCAGAAACGCGATAATGGCCATACGCCAGTTCTGGTAGAAAATGACCGCCGTCAGCCCTACAATGGTCGAGGTATCCCTCAGGGTCCCGTTGATGGCGATGGAGACCATGTTTTTCAGCGTCCCCACGTCATTCAGGATGCGCGACATGAGTACCCCGGTGCGCTCTTTCTGGAAGAAGGCGACGGGCAGATCCTGAATGCGGTTATAGAGTTTGTTGCGCAGGTGCCGGATGATATCCTCACCCACGTAATTGAGGTAATATTCCTGTCCGTAGCGGCCGATCCCCTTGATGAGAAAAATACCGATGATCAGCAGGGGCAGAACGATCAATCCCGTGGTGTCGCGGTTGACGAAGATGTCGTCGATGACGGGTTTGATCAGATAGCCCATGGTGGTGGTGGCCGCCGAGATCATCAGACTGCAGATGCCGGCCATAACCAGTCGGTTGCGGTGCTGCAGAATGTTTTTAAGCAGCCGCCGATGGCGCTCCCGTAATTCAAATTTGGGTCCTATTTTCAAACTGGGTGCCTTTTTGTTGAACCTCATGTCCAATATCGGCCGTTTCAGCGTACCCGGGAGACCGGTCCATGGCCCCTGCGCGTGTTGCAGCCCCCATAGCCGAACAGCGGCCGCACAGTATGTACCCCAAGTGTGGCCTTTTGTAAATAATACGCCCGGATCCATTTATTGGGGGCTGACAACCCGGCTTCCTTTGGCCCGGTCACCGGGCCGGGAGCCATAGAGCCATTGGGGACGTATATCAGGTTATCAGTTAATCTTTGATTAACTGATAACCTGATATACGTCCCCTGTTTTGGGGTCAACGGACATGGTTTTGCCCCCATACCCAAAACGATATTGGCTTTTGGCCCAAAATTCGTTATGGTTTCTGTTATTTAAATCATATTTTGGAAATATTCGAATGGCCTACAAAGAGATCGACCTGACACCCGTCAAGACCTATCTGGCTGTTAAACGCGTGTCCAAAGTGACCCGGGACCTGGAGGGCAAGCCGCCGTGGGCGGGTATGTCCCTGGCCGAATTTCTGGACGGGTTGCCCGCTATTTTGAAAGCGGATGATTTGAAGTCCGTGGCCCGGGCCATTGTTGTCGCCAAGACACTGGGCAAGCCGGTCATCGCGATGCTGGGCGGCCATGTCATTAAAACCGGTTGCAGCCCCATACTGGCGGATATGGCTGAAAAGGGATACATCACCCATTTTGCCTCCAACGGCAGCGCGGCCGTGCACGATACGGAACTGGCGTGCTGCGGACACACCTCCGAGGAGGTCGCCGACCACCTGGCGGACGGGTCTTTTGGCATGGCTTCGGATACCGCCGGGTTGATCAACCGTGCCGCCGACCGGGCGGCAGGCGGCGCGGAGGGGTTTGGGGAGGCGCTGGGCAAATTGCTCATCGAAGTCGAGGCGCCCCATCTGGAGCGCGCCCTTCTGGCCAGGTCTTACCGGCTGCGCATTCCCTATACCCTTCACGTGGCGTTGGGAACCGATATCGTCCACCAGCATCCATCAGCAAGCGGTGCCGCCATCGGGGCGGCGTCGCTGCGCGATTTCCGCATTCTGGCCAACACGGTGACCGAACTGGGAAGTGGCGGTGTGGTACTTAATATAGGCAGTGCCGTGATCATGCCCGAAGTCTTTTTAAAGGCTCTGGCAGTGGCCCGCAACCTGGGACATCGTGTAGAAGAATTCACCACCGCAAATTTTGATATGATCCAGCACTATCGCCCCACCGTCAATGTGGTGCAGCGGCCGGTGCTTCGGGGGGGGCGGGGCTATGCGCTGACCGGGCACCACGAAATCATGATTCCCCTGCTGGCGGCGGCGGTGTATGCGTTTGAAGAACAGAAGCCGCCTCCGGCGGTATAATGAATGAAACGCCTGATTTGATGTATTCGAAAATACCATTCATCGATCGATTCCATCCCTTTTCAGGAATTCGTCAAATACGGGCTTAAGCTTTTCACCATCACTGGAGGGACCATGTTTCTATCGGCATTGCAGCAGCATTTGGCATGCATGCGCGAGTTGGAAAAACAGGCCGGTGCCATCGAGTCTGCCGGCGACCTTTTGGCCCAGACCATTGGCAGGGGAAACAAGGTTCTTATTTGCGGCAATGGCGGTTCGGCCGGCGATGCCCAGCATTTTGCCGCCGAGCTGGTCGGCCGTTTTGAACAGGAGCGCAATGCCTGGCCGGCCATCGCCATGACCACCGATACCTCCATTCTCACCGCTATTGGCAATGACTACGGTTTTGATGCGGTTTTCGCGCGGCAGGTGAGGGCACTGGGGCAATCGGGAGACGCCCTCATCGGTATCTCCACGTCGGGTCATTCGGAAAATGTCCTGCAGGCCGTTCAGCAGGCCCAAAAACGGGGAATACAGACCATCGGGCTGCTCGGCCGGGATGGCGGCAGCATTGCCCCGATTGTCGATTTTCCCGTTGTTGTTCGCCATCAGCGGACCGCGCGCGTCCAGGAAGCCCATATTCTGATTCTGCATTTCTGGGCGCAGCAGATCGAAGAGACACTGCACGGCTCGAATCAGGCTGAGGGGGGTGGTGAAGGCCATGCTGACTAACCATTTTGAAAAAACAAAGGTGCTGGTCATCGGCGATGTCATGCTGGACCGCTATGTCTGGGGGGAGGTGCGCCGGATCTCTCCGGAAGCGCCGGTTCCTGTGGTCAAAATGCATCGAACCACGGAAACTTTGGGCGGGGCCGCAAATGTGGCCAATAACCTTTCCGGCCTGGGTTGTGCGGTAACCGTAATCGGCGTGGTTGGACGCGATGCCGCAGCCGAATCGCTCTTCGGACTGTTTGAACGGCGAAATATTGCCAACGGCCTTATTGAGGCGCCCGGACGGCCCACCATCACCAAGACGCGCATCATGGCCCGCAAACAGCAGGTGTTGCGCCTGGACGAGGAAAATGCAGGCCCGTTGCCCGATCCTGTCTCCGATCAAATCAAGGACCGCATGGCGCTGGAACTGCCGGGCTGCCAAGCGGTGATTCTTTCCGATTACGGCAAGGGGATTTTTTCTTCCCTGCCGTTTGTCCAGGATATCATCAGGGTATGCCGGGACCACCGGATACCTGTTTTGGTGGATCCCAAGGGCATTCAATGGGAGCGTTATCAACACGCCACCTGCATTACGCCCAATACAGCGGAACTGGAAGCTTTGATCGGGCAGCCGCTGGCGGACAATCAGGCGCTGCTGGTCGATTCGGCTGCCCGTGTCCGTGCCCGCCTAAGCCTGGACTGGATTCTGGTCACCCGCGGGGAAAAGGGAATGTGCCTTATCGGCAAGGATGACCAACCGGTGCTGATCTCATCCAAAGCCCGGGAAGTTTACGATGTATCCGGGGCCGGCGACACGGTTATCGCCACATTGGCGGCCGCTCTGGCGGCCAAGGCCCCAATGGGGCAGGCGGCTGAAACCGCCAATCTGGCGGCCGGTGTGGTAGTCGGAAAACTCGGCACCCAGCCCATCTTGAACGCCGAACTCGCCGCGTGCCTGAGATACAGCGACGGCGTAAGATTCGATCCGTATGCCGCTGCAAAAATGGTTACCGCCGAAGGTGCCCTGGAAAAGGTCTTGGAATGGAAGTCCTCCGAAGAGGTCGTCGTGTTTACCAATGGCTGTTTTGACTTGCTGCACCCGGGCCATATCCGCTTGCTGCACCAAGCCAGCGCCTTTGGAGATCGGCTGGTTGTGGGTTTGAACAGCGATGGATCGGTAAAACGCCTCAAGGGCCCGGAACGGCCCATTTTATCCGAGCAGGATCGCGGTGCCATTCTCAGCGCGTTGGAGTGTGTGGATCTGGTGGTGCTTTTTGACGAAGACACGCCTTTAATGCTGATTAAATCCCTTGCGCCGCAAGTTCTGGTGAAAGGGTCGGATTACACACCGGACGAGGTGGTGGGCAAGGCCGAAGTGGAAGCTTATGGCGGGCGCGTTGAGTTGGTGGATCTGGTCAAAGGGTACAGTACCACCCACATCGCACAAAAAGTACGTCGCAATCAGAACAATGGCGGGAAGACCGCTCCCGACTGAAAAGCCTGTTCCGTGTGGCCGATAAATCATACTATTCTTTCCGGATCCGGTTATTAATGGCTCTCCTTCAGCAACTGATCAAAATAGGCGATGGTCTTTTTCAAGCCGTGGTCCAATTTGATGGTGGGTTCCCACTGTAATTCTTTTTTGGCCAGACTGATGTCCGGTTTGCGTTGTCTGGGATCGTCCTTCGGCAGCGGTTCATTGATGATCCGGGATTTTGAGCCGGTGAGTTCGATCACCTTGCCCGCCAGTTCCAGAATGGTAAATTCATCGGGGTTTCCCAGGTTGACCGGTCCGGTCAGGGGGTCCGGCGAATTCATCAGCCGAATCAATCCTTCGACAAGATCGTCCACATAGCAGAACGAGCGCGTCTGGCTGCCGTTGCCGTAAATGGTGATGTCTTCATTTTGCAAAGCCTGGACAATAAAATTGGAGACGACCCGACCATCGTTGGGATGCATGCGGGGGCCGTAGGTATTGAATATTCGCGCCACCTTGATCCTGAGCCGGTGCTGGCGGTGATAATCGAAAAACAACGTCTCCGCGCAGCGCTTGCCTTCGTCGTAGCAGGCGCGCAGACCGATGGGATTGACCTTGCCCCAGTAATCTTCGGTCTGGGGGTGGACCTCAGGGTCACCGTATACTTCACTGGTGGAGGCCTGCAATATTTTGGCCTTTACGCGTTTGGCCAAACCCAGCATGTTGATAGCGCCGTGAACGCTGGTTTTGGTGGTCTGTACCGGGTCGAACTGGTAGTGGATGGGGGATGCCGGACAGGCCATATTGTAGATCTGGTCCGCTTCAAGGTACAGCGGGAAGGTGACGTCATGGCGCATGAATTCAAAATCGGGATTGCCCATGAGGTGGCGGATATTGCGTTTGGTACCGGTAAAGCAGTTGTCGACGCACAATACCTCATGCCCCTGGTCGATCAAGCGTTCACAAAGATGGGAGCCTAAAAAACCGCAGCCGCCGGTAACCATGATGCGGGCCTTCAAGTGCATGGCGATACCTTTCTCTGGATAGATTGCATCCTGCAACGCACAGATGCGATGGATTCGAACGGATTTTGTTTGCAGCGCATTATTTATACTGATGGGGCATTGAAATTCAATACATTCTTTTCATTCGGGGAAAGGATCAGTTATGGGTTTCGAGTTGCGAGTGGCGAGTTGATGAATTCTGCAACGCAAAACCGGGGCGACGCCCTATTCGCTCCCACACAGGCCATTGGGTCAAATTGGGCCTGAATCAGTGACGGGTTGCGGTTGCACTTTCTTGCGCTTTATGAAAAAAAGCAGGGTAGCCATCACCAAAGCGCTGGATCGCGACCCCAAACTTAATGGAGGCCCCTATGCCCGTTCAACCCGATTTGCTTGAAATACTCGTATGCCCCAAATGCAAGGGTGAGCTTATCCTGACAGAGCAACAGGATGGGCTTGTCTGCAATGCCTGCCGGCTGAAATATGAAATCCGCGATGATATTCCTATCATGCTGATTGATGAGGCCCAGTCCTTTTGATGGCGGCCGGCTGGAGGATATTGACCGTAGGACGGTGGATGGATCTCTCCTGCAGCGTCACAACAGGATGCTCGATGGAAAGGAAACGGCCATGAGCAAGCCCAGGGCACCCCTACCGGCAAAACTGGTGGTTTCCGTTTTGTTCGCAGACAAAACGCTTCTGCCTGAAGTGGCCCGGCTGCTGGCATCGGATTTCGGAGACATCGAACTGCAAAGTGCATGGATGGATTTTGGATATACCGATTACTATCATACGGAAATGGGCCGTCCATTATATCGGCGGATGCTGGTGTTCCGGACATTGATCGAGCAGCAGGACCTGAGCAGAATCAAACAGGCCACCAATTCGGTGGAACTGGCCTTTTCCCGAAACGGCCGGAGGCAGGTCAACATCGATCCCGGTTATTTGCTCCTGGAACGATTTGTGCTGGCCACGGGAAAGAATTTTTCCCATCGAATCTATATTGGGAATAATATTTATGCCGATTTGACATTGATGTTTCAAAAGGGAGATTTCCAGACACTGCCGTGGACCTACCCCGACTATGCTGCTGCGGACATGCAGACATTTCTGCTGCAGGCCCGGAAAATCTATGCCCGCGAATTGAAGCAGATATCTGCGCTGAACGCTTCACGGACGCGGTAAGCGGCAGGTTGCCGTTTGCCATTCACACACCCACAAATAAGAGAAGTGACCGATGCTGAAAAGTATGACCGCCTATGCCGGCGTTGAAATGAGTGAAAACGCGATTTGCGTGAACGTCGAGATTCGTTCTTACAACAGCCGCCATCTGGATTGCGTGCTGCGTATCCCGCCGGGCTATATCGCTTTTGAGGAGAAGATCAAGAAGCGCGTTGCCACCGCCTATGTACGGGGACGCGTGGAAGTGCGCATCAAGGTTCAGGACAGCAGCGAAGCCGCCAGTGCCTATGCGGTTGATTTGGCCAAAGCCAAATCGTATCTCGCGGTGGTGAAACAAATAAAAGACAGCTTGAATCTATCGGATGACACCCCTCTGGATAGGCTCCTGGGCCTGCCCGGGGTCATCATCCCCGCGGAATCCCCGGCAGCGGAAGGACACTGGCCCTTAATTGCGTCATGTCTGGAGCAAACCCTTGATTCCGTTGATCGCATGCGACGCACGGAGGGAGATTTTCTTGAACAGGATATCTTGCAACGCCTCGGTTTTATCGAAACCGGTCTCGGTCGTATTGAATCTGCGGCGGACGGGCTTTTGCCGGTCTACCGGGACAGGCTTGCGGCCCGGATCGAAGTGCTGACCCAGGGAGTGGTGGAACTCGATCCTGCGCGCATATCGCAGGAGGCGGCGATTGCGGCCGATCGCAGCGATATTTCCGAAGAGATTGTGCGCGCCCACAGCCATATCCAGCAATTCCGTGACATCATGCAGTCCGATGAACCGTCCGGCCGCAAATTGAATTTTTTGTTGCAGGAATTCAATCGGGAGTTTAATACCATGGGATCAAAGGTCGGTCAGGCCGATGTGGCCCACACCATTGTCGATATCAAGGCTGAAATCGAAAAGCTGCGCGAGCAGGTTCAGAATATCGAGTAGAGATCGGAGCCGGAGGGTCCGGCCAGACACCCCTATGATACCCGGAACTGCCGGACCGTGAGCTGTACTGCATTGAAATCGGCGCAACAGGGGGAAGGACACTGAATGGAAAAAAATCTGCTTAACATTGGTTTTGGCAACACCGTTGTGGCGGAACGGGTGGTCGCCATCGTATCTCCAAATTCTGCTCCAATGAAACGACTCAAGGACGAAGCCAGGGATGAGAAGCACCTGGTGGATGCCACCCATGGTCGGCGCACCCGTTCGATTATCATCATGGACAGCAACCATATCGTTTTGTCCGCTATTCAGGCGGAAACCATTTCCCAGCGTTTTGAGCTGCTCAAAGAGTCGGAGAAGTAGCCATGCCCAGCCCCGGCAGCACTTCCGCCGATTCGTCCGGAACCAGTGCCGGGTGCCGCAGCGGTTGCCTCTTTATTGTTTCCGCGCCGTCCGGCGCCGGTAAAACGACCTTGTGCAATGCGCTGCGCGGCCGGATTGCGGATTTGGCTTATTCGGTGTCTTATACCACGCGTCCGGCGCGGCGCGGCGAACAACAAGGGCGCGAGTATCACTTTATTTCCATAGACGATTTCGAACAGGGCATCGCCGACGGCCGCTGGGCGGAGTGGGCCCGGGTTCACGGCCACTACTACGGTTCGTCGGCCCAATGGATTGACGGGACATTGAAAACCGGAGCGGATATTCTGATGGATATCGATGTCCAGGGCGCCCGGCAAATCTTGGCGCGATTTCCCTCTGCCATCACCATTTTCATCATGCCGCCGTGTTTTGAAGAACTGGAGCGTCGTCTGCGGGCGCGGGGGACTGACGATGCGGGTTCGGTGGCCTTGCGGTTGGCCAACGCCCGGCAGGAAATCGAACAGAAAACGCTTTATCGCCATGTGGTGATCAACGACGACCTGGAGCAGGCCGTTGCCGAGTTGGTCCGCATTGTCCGGCACCATCAGGTTTCGTAAGGATGTCGCGTATGGCGGGTCAGGCAACCATGATTTGGGGGTATCATCCGGTCTCTGAGGCCTTGCGCGCCCGGCGGCGTAAAATTTACACCCTCTACATTGCCAGAGAGAGAAAAGAACCGCGATCCGAGGCGCTGTTCAAGATGGCGGACCACCAGGGCGCGCCGGTGCAAATCGTGACCATGGCGGAACTGACCGCGATGGTGGGACATGGGCGGCATCAGGGGATCGGCGCCAGGGTGTCCGAATACCCAAAGTGTTCTGTGGATGATATCCTGTCGTCGGCGCGCAGCGATATTGCACAGCCTTTTGTGCTGGTGCTGGATCAAATTGTGGACCCCCAGAACCTGGGCGCCATCGCCCGAACCGCTCAGTGTGCCGGTATTCATGGCATTGTCATGCCCAAGGACAGATCGGCGCCGCCGTCGCCGGCAGCCAGCAAGGCATCCGCCGGCGCACTGGAACATATGCCCCTGGCCTATGTAACCAATTTGACCCATGCGTTGAAACGCTTTAAATTAGATGGCCTGTGGATTGCCGGTGCAGACCACCGGAGTGCAACGTCCGTATTCGAAGCCGATCTTAGCGGGCCGCTGGCTATCGTCATTGGTGGTGAAGAAAAAGGAATTCGTCGTTTGGTCAAAAAGCAGTGCGATTTTACTGTGTCGATTCCCCAGATCGGCCCCATCGGGTCGCTGAATGCCTCGGTTGCATCGGCGGTCATCCTGTATGAAGCCTTCCGGCAGCGCCGGAAGGATTTTTCGCGGAAACCAAATTGCCATTGAATGAAATTTGCGAATGGGTCATACCATGAAGCTGAAAAATAAGGAGGCCATACCCCATCATGAATGAGAACAATACCCACAAAATCATTTTGTCCGAAAACGGGCGGCTGCAGGTTCCGGATCAGCCCACGATTCCGTATATCCAGGGAGACGGCATCGGCCAGGATATTTGGCCGGCCACCCGGCGGGTGATTGATAAAGCGGTCGAATCCGCCTATCAAAACAAACGCCGTATTCAATGGTTAGAACTGCTGGTGGGTGAAAAAGGCTATGCACAAACCGGAGAGTGGCTCTCCCAGGACGCCCTGGATACGATCCAGAATTACGTGGTGGCTATCAAAGGCCCCATGACCACCCCCGTGGGAACCGGGATGCGCAGTTTGAACGTGGCCATACGCCAGAAACTTGACTTGTATGCCTGCGTGCGGCCGGTGCGCTATATCGATCCGGTTCCCAGCCCCATGAAGGCGCCTCAGAAGATCGACATGGTGGTGTTCCGGGAAAACACCGAAGATATCTATCTGGGCATCGAATGGGCGGCGGACAGTGCAGATGCCGCTAAAGTGATCGAATTTCTCAATACCCAGATGGGCACCCGACTGGGCGAGCATACAGGCATCGGCATCAAACCCATCAGTGAGGAAAAGAGCAAACGCCTGGTGGCCAGGGCCATCGCTTACGCTATCGAGCACAAGCGCTCCAGCGTGACGCTGATGCACAAAGGCAATATCATGAAATATACTGAGGGGGCGTTCAGCCAGTGGGGATATGCCGTGGCCAAAGCAAGTTTTGGCGACCAGACCATCACCGAGGCCGAGCTTTACGACAAATATGGCGGACGACAACCGGAAGGCAAGGTCGTGATCAAGGATCGTATAGCCGATATGTTGTTTCAACAGGTTCTTCTGCGGCCGGATGAGTTTGCCGTGATAGCCACGCCGAATCTGAACGGCGATTACATTTCCGACGCCCTGGCGGCCCAGGTGGGTGGCCTGGGCATGGCACCGGGCGCCAATATCGGGGATACCTGCGCCGTCTTTGAGGCCACCCACGGTACGGCGCCCAAATACGCCGGCCTGGACAAGGTGAATCCGAGTTCGCTGATTCTTTCCGGTGCCATGATGCTGGATCATATAGGCTGGGGTGAGGCGGCCGAAAGCATACGACAGGCGCTTCAAGCCACCATTCGGGACGGTGTCGTAACGTATGATCTGGCGCGGCAAATTACCGGCGCGCAGGAGGTGTCATGTTCGGCTTTCGCCGCCGCCATTGTGGACCGCCTGTAGGAACCCGCATTGGTGATGCCGGCATTTTCCACTGCCCTCCGGCTTGCCCGAATCGCCGGGGAAGCGTGTTTCCCGACCCGCTGTTATGGGTGCGGGCGCCTGTACCACCGAGGCCCCCGGGATTCTGCGGGTTTTGCGGACAGCCGTACCGAGGCCGGCTTCAGAGACCTTGTGGCCGACGTGTTATGTCCGCAGTGTGCCCGGGTCGAATGGATCGATTCTCCCATGTGCCCGCATTGCGGCCGGCCGTTTGCATCACCGCAGGGTATCGATCACCTCTGCGGTGATTGCCGGAGCAGATCTTTCAGCTTCGATGGCGCCCGGGCCGCCGGAGTTTACGATCACGGGCTTCGGCTGCTGGTTTCTTTTTTTAAATACCAGGGGCTTGTCCAACTGGCGGGCCCCCTGGGACGGTTCATGTGGGATACTGTGTCCCGGTTCAACCGTATTTCAGATTTTGACCGTTTTATTCCAGTGCCCCTGCATTGGCGTCGAAGACGCCGGCGCGGCTTCAATCAGGCGGAATTGTTGATGCGCCAGTGGCCCAGACTTGCACGTGACAGAGGCCTATCTTGGGATCCTCGAAAAATGACTGCAGGGGACCTGATCCGCTGTCGGCCCACGCCCTCCCAGACCGGCTTGGGGGGCAAAGCACGAAAGCGTAACCTGCAGCATGCATTCCGGGTGAAATCGGCCGGCGCGGTTCGCGGCTGCCGGGTGTTGCTCGTGGACGATGTGCTGACCACCGGTGCCACCGCTGATGCTTGCGCGAGGGCTCTGAAGCGTTCCGGGGCCGCATCCGTGCACGTGCTCACCCTGGCGCGGGCGGTTTGAGGGGGGTATGCACTGGATTCGAAATCATGGCCTGCAATACCTTCAGTTTCCCCGTTTGACGGCGTTGACGGGATTCAGCCATGGCATTTTTTTACGAATCGCCGCCGGTGACGACGGCCGGGCCGTGCCCTTAAATCTGGGTCTTGATTGCGGCAGCCCGGAAAGCGAGGTGTGGCGCAACCGGCAGCGTGTCCTGTCGTTGCTGGACAGCCGATCCCTGGGGGTATTTGCCCGCCAGGTCCATGGCCGGCAGGTTGGCGTCTGGGATGGCGGGCATCAGGCCCGGTCCGATATCCGCTGTCCGGCAGTTCGTCTGGACGGCGACGCACTGATCACGGCTCAGACATCGGCCCTGCTGGTCATACAGGTGGCCGACTGCCAGCCGGTTATCATCATAGATCCTGTGCAGCGGGTGGTGGCCAACATTCATTCGGGTTGGCGCGGAAGCATACAAAACGTCGTTGGGGCCGCAATCGGGAAAATGGTTCGTGCCTATGGCTGCCGTACCCAGAATCTGGTTTGCGGCATCGGCCCGTCAATCGGCCCCTGCTGTGCAGAGTTTATTCATTATCGCAATGAAATCCCCGAATCGTTCTGGGCCTATCGCCGGCCTGCCGACCATTTCGATTTCTGGCAGATCAGCGTGGACCAACTCACAGCAGCCGGAGTGCCCGAGGAGAATATTTCGGTCAGCGGGATCTGCACCCGGTGCAATCCGCATCTTTTTTTTTCGTATCGGCACGAGCGGCATACCGGACGTTTTGCCGCCGTTGTGGGAATCCGTCCGGAATAGAGGCGCACTATGATCCAGCAGCAGGCAACGATTTTATGGAACCGGGCCCTGGGCCTGGATTGTGTCCATCTCGGGCTTTCCTTTGCCCAAGGGTTTCCCGTTTCGGTACCCGGGCAGTTCGTTATGGTTCGGATCGGCGACGCAGCGATGCCCTTGTTGCGGCGGCCGTTCTCGATATCCGGCATCTTGGGGGATTTTCGGCAACCCGACGGCATTGAGCTGATGATCAAGGTCGTGGGAAAAGCGACCCGGGCTATGGCGGGACTGCGTTCGGGCCAAACCGTTGATGTCGTTGGGCCTCTGGGGCATGGGTTCAGGGTGCCGGACGGGGTCGTGCGCATCTATCTAGCCGCCGGCGGGATCGGGGTGGCCCCCATTCGGTTCCTGGCAAAGGAAATGGCGGCCCGCGGTGTCGAACCGCTCAACTGCCATTTGTTTCTCGGCGGCAGAAGCCGGCATGACTTGCTTTGCAGGGGTGAATTTGAGAAGCTCGGCATGGAAGTCACGGTGACCACTGACGATGGAAGCGACGGCCGGCAATGCCTGCTGACCGACCCACTGGAAGCCGCCATCATCGCGCAGCGGCCGGATATGGTCTGCGCCTGCGGCCCCCACGGTATGCTGGCCTGTGTCGCCGGTATCACCGAGCGGCTGGCGGTGCCCTGCCAGGTTTCCCTTGAAACGCTGATGGCATGCGGACTGGGCGCCTGCCTAGGATGCGCAGTGGCACCGCGCCGGCCGTCGGGCGACTATCTGCACGCCTGTGTCAACGGTCCTGTTTTCAATGCCGAAGAAATTACTCTATGATTGCAGCAGCATTCAATTTTATTTGACTTGGGACGGATCCTGTGTTAGTCCTGCGATCTTCCGCCTGCGATGAATACACCTGTAAATATTGGACCCCCAGCGCATCGCACGGCGCAGACGAAAAAGATTTTGAAAAAAAGAAATTGGCGGGACATCAAGGATTTGGCATATTACAGCAGCCTGGGGCTGCAGGTTGCCTTATCCATTTTCATTGGATACGGCATTGGCAGATACCTTGATGGGAAATTTGATACCGATCCGTGGCTGACCATTGTTTTTTTTATATTCGGTGTCGCTGCGGCGGCCAGGAACCTTGGACTGGCCATTAAAAAGCTGAGAAACTTTTAAATTTTGTGAAAGTGATCGTGTGAACGACCAGCAACGGATTCTCAAAATCATTTCGCATGCAAACTGGCTGCTCCTGTTCATGGCCAGCGCCATCGGCTTTATCAATTTTTCCAGCGAAGTGGGCCTGGGCATCGCCGCCGGCGGCCTCATCGTCACCATCAACTTTCACCTTTTGGCCCGGACACTCAGAAAAGCGCTTACCCCACCCCATATCGCCTCGGTTAAAGGCGTTATTTTCAAATATTATATTCGGTTTATTATTACGGGGATCTTTATTTTTTGCCTTATGGCATCCAAACGGGTGGATCCTATCGGGCTGATCGCCGGATTATCAGTGGTGGTTGCAAGCATGTTCATTGCAACCCTGAACGAGCTGCGACAAATTATTATGAAGGAGGCTGGTTAAGGATGGAGCATCCCTATCTATTCCTGGTAAAACTGTTTGAGGCGATTGGACTGGGCCATTTTGCCCACATCGGCACCCATATCATCTATTCCTGGTTTGTGATGCTGCTGCTTATTATCAGCGGCTTCGTCGCTGCCAAGGGCCTTAGCCTGGTTCCCTCCAAAATGCAGAATTTTTTCGAGATTATCGTAAGCGGCATCGAAGAATTCATGGTGGAGATCACCGGTGAGGAGGGCCGCTGGCTTTTCCCCCTGGCGGCCACCATTTTTCTCTACATCTTTATCAGCAATGTGATCGGCATTGTGCCGGGCCTGTTCCCGCCCACCGCCAATATCAATACCACATTGAGCTGTGCCCTCGTGGTCGTCGTGTTCACCCATGTCATCGGCATCAAATACCACGGCGTCAAGTACATCAAACACTTCATGGGGCCCGTATGGTGGTTGGCCCCGCTGATTTTTATTATTGAAATCATTGGTCATCTGGCCCGCATCCTCTCATTGACCTTTCGTCTGTTCGGCAACATGATGGGACACGAGATTGTATTGGGGATTTTATTCGCGCTGGCCGGCCTTTTTCTGGCACCATTGCCCATCATGGGCCTGGGCATCTTTGTGTCCTTTGTGCAGGCCTTTGTTTTCTTTCTGCTCTCAATCATTTACTTCAGCGGCGCCATGGAGCACGCTCATTAGTCAGGGGGCACCGGTAGTATGCAAACCGCACCGCGAGGGGCGGTTCCGAAGGAATAATGGAAGAAGCCGAAACTATTAACACCCATTAAAGGAGGAAGTCCCAATGGAAGTTGTTCAACTTTTAATCGCATGTGCTACAGCAGCAGGTTTTGGTATCGCCATCGCAGCATTCGGTTGCGGCATCGGACAGGGCCTTGGCCTGAAATCCGCCGTTGAAGGTATTGCCCGCAATCCCGAATCTTCAGGTAAAGTCACCGTTACCATGCTCATCGGCCTGGCCATGATCGAGTCGCTGTGTATTTATGCGCTGGTTATCTCTCTGATGCTGCTGGGAAAAGTGCCCGCCCTGGAAGAGATCATCAAGATGGTTGCTCACTAGTTTCAAGATTTGCGGTTTTAAAAAAGGCCCATTCTGCCCGTAAGGGGCGGGTGGGCTTTTTTTATTGAATCGTAAAACCGGGTCCTGGCGGCCAGGTCACAGACGGAGGCAAAAGATCAGTTGTCAGTGACGCGTTTCGAGTGACGCGTTGAGGAATTCTGCCATTTATAGGATCAGGCCCGCGTTCAGTGCGAACGATTGCTCGTAACCGGCAACTCGCTACTATCCTTTTATGGCCATGGGGCCCATTCCAGGAACAACCGGTACCGGGCCCCCGGGACCCGGGCCTATACTTGGGCGGATTGCCCATAAGTCACATCGCACGGATGCTTAGATGAGGAAGTTGGCGTGGATTATTTTCTGCAAGCCTGGGGCGGCGGCTGTTACCTGCTGAACAAAGCACTGCTGGCCCGGGCCGAAGGCGGAAGTAACCGAAGGCAATTGAGAATATGGGGCTGGGGCATTTATCTTGCCGGCCTTCCCGCCTGGGTGATCATTCTTGTCATGAAGCGTGACTGGATGGCGGCGACTATTGAAGCCGGAGGGGCGCCAGCCATGTTGCTGGGGTTGATCATAACCATCCAGGGGTTGCAGCAAACCCCCGGATCGCTTGAAAAACTATGCAAATGGTTCGCCTACGGCCTTCTCGCTGCGGGTGTCCTTTACAGTCTTTATGATTACCGTGGGTTGACGGCCCTGTCCCAGCTGCTGGAAATTGGGGTCATGGCTGGATTCCTGATCGGAACCTGGTTGCTGGCCACAAAAAAAGCCTCCGGCTGGTTATGGTTCATGTTGATGAATACCAGCATGGGAGTGTTGATGTGGACCCAATATAAGCCGGTCCTGGCCGGACAACAGTTCCTGTCCCTGTGTTTTGTCGTCCACGGATACTGGCGTTCAAAGAAAAAGGACGGTTCGAACGGTTGGGGCGGACTGTAAAAATAACTTGCCTTGGGCTATCCTGGATATTACGGTAGCCCGCAACACGGTGGGCAGGCGGCCCGGGAAACAATTGCAAGCCTCAAATTGCAGCGCGAGAACGTGAAATGTTGATATCCGTCGAAGCTTTGATTACTTTTTTAACAGCGTCCCTGCTGCTGTGTCTGGCGCCGGGCCCCGATAATTTGTTTGTTTTGACCCAGTCGGCGTTGCGGGGAAAAACAGCCGGGCTAATGGTGATGCTCGGCTTGTGTACGGGTCTGGTCGGCCACAGCCTGGCCGTTGCTCTGGGTGTGGCTGTGATTTTTCAGACATCGGCCCTTGCTTTTTCGGTGCTCAAGTTTATCGGAGCCGGTTATTTGTTGTTTCTGGCCGTTAAAGCCTTTCGGGCCTCCGCAGCGGCTATCGAAAACGGTTGCGGAGAGCGGGCCAGCCTTGTCAGGTTGTACGGCCGGGGCATAATCATGAACATCACCAATCCTAAGGTCTCCATTTTCTTTCTGGCTTTTCTGCCCCAGTTCGCCGACCCTTCCAAAGGGAGTATGACCTTGCAGCTATTGTTTTTCGGGGCTTTGTTTATTCTCTCCACGATTCTGGTTTTCGGCTGCATCGCGATCCTGGCCGGTACCCTGGGCCAATGGCTCAACCGTTCCGGGCGCGCCCAGAACATCATGAACCGCATGGCGGGTGCGGTATTTCTGGGGCTTGCACTGAAACTTGCCGTGACCCAGCGTTAGTGTGCCGCTGAAGTCGGCAGCGTTTAAATGAAACGGTTCAACCGGAAGGATATTCATTATGGACGCAATGATTATTGACCGGATCCATGATTTGTCCCGGGAAGATCAAGCACTGCAGTTTGTCCAGCTCCCCGTTCCCGACGTGGGGGCTGGGCAGATTCTGATCAAGGTCGCGGCTTGCGGGGTGTGCCACACAGAGCTCGATGAAATCGAGGGCCGAACGCCACCGCCGCGTTTTCCGGTGGTGCCGGGGCACCAGGTCGTTGGGCGGGTGGTTCAGCGCGGGGATAATGCGACCCGCTTTTCCAAAGGTGATCGCGTGGGGGTGGCCTGGATCTTTTCCGCCTGTGGCCGTTGCGATCATTGCCGTCTGGGTGCGGAGAACCTTTGTTCTGAATTCAAAGCCACGGGAAGGGACGCCAATGGCGGGTATGCCGAGTTCATGGTGGTCCATGAGGATTTTGTTTTTGCGATTGCCGATGTCTATTCCGATGTCGAGGCCGCACCCCTGCTGTGTGCCGGGGCTATCGGCTATCGATCACTTGCCCTGACCGGTCTTCGGGACGGAGATCGTCTGGGGCTTACCGGGTTTGGCGCTTCCGCTCATCTGGTGTTGAAAATGGTCCGTCACAGCTATCCCCGCAGCCCGGTCTATGTTTTTGCGCGAAGCCCTGAAGAGCGGGCGTTTGCAATGGAACTGGGTGCGGCCTGGGCAGGGGATACGGCCGAGGCGTCGCCGGACCGGCTGCATTGCATTGTCGATACGACGCCGGCATGGCTCCCTGTGGTATCGGCGCTCAAAATGCTGCGGCCCGGCGGCCGGCTGGTGATCAATGCCATTCGCAAGGAAACCGTCGATCAGAATGCGCTGCAGCACCTCAACTATGCGGAGCATTTATGGCAGGAAAAAGAGATCAAAAGCGTCGCCAATGTGACCCGGCGCGACGTTGAACAATTTCTCAGCCTGGCTGTGGAGATCGGAATCAAACCAGAGGTGCAGACCTATCCGCTGAAGGCGGCAAACCGGGCGGTGACGGAGCTCAAACGCCGTCAGATCAGAGGGGCCAAAGTCTTGGTGATGTAACACAAAAACCATCCCGACGGAACTACTGCCTGCAGCGGGATGGAAGAAACATTGGATGCGTCCGTTATTCTACCCGTCCGCCGAAGCGGGTTGCGGGATTTCTCCCGGTTCATCCAGGGCCATGACAGGCATTGGACCGGCCAGAAGCAGGCGGCGGATTTCCTTGAGCTGGCGACTGATCAGCGAAGATACCCAGAAAAAAGCAAATCCCAGCACCCCTGTGGCCAGGTAGGCAAATCCGAGCAGTAAACCTAAGGGCAGAGAATTCAGGCTGTCGGGCACCGGCAGGTTGCCCCCTGCCTGCACATCGCCGATGGTGGTCCATGACAGCGCCGCACCGATAATTCCAGAAAGAAGGATAACCCAGGCAACCGAATGAAGCTGTCGCATCCGTTGGCCGCCGAACCGGTTGGCTGTCATCTGTGGGGGCACCGCAGCTACTGGTTCCCGAGGTTTTTCTGCCAATTCCGTAATCGATGCGTATGGCCGGACTTCATTTTCCGTAAGCCCGGATTCTTTCATTGGCTTTTCTTTCGGTTGATCGTCCGGGCGGTTTGAGACAATATCCGAAGACTTCAGGATGATGGTCTCCATATTTACATCCGAAGGCATTTCCGTCTGATCATTGATTTCAACCGCTGGCGGATCGGTTGCCTCGGTGCCATTCTTTTTCTTCCAATTTTCCTGCCGCGTTCGCACCGCCTGCTCGGCAAAATGACGCGCACGTTTGAGTGTTTCTTCGTGGCGCTGGTCTTTAAGCTGAATTTCCAAATGTTTGCGCAAGCGCTTTTCGACGCGTTCACGTGCTTTTTTCAAGGATATGGCATCAACCGGACTTGGTTTGAGATGGGCGCGGGATATGGCTCCAAAGGCCACGGGCTCCGGATTGTTGAAATCATGCTTGGCATAGATAATACCGCAAGCCGGGCACTCGGTTGCCGGTGTAAATGCATTGTCCCTGGTTTGGCGATGGTAACCGCATTTGGGGCACTTCATTGTTATGCCTTTCACTGGGTTAGAATTTTTGACGCTTTCTTTTGCATCAAAGCATATAGAGCAATATTAATGCCAAAATATTAAAATATCTTTAATTTATTGTATCTTATACCAAATGTTGGGCAAGCCGATGTAATGTGGTATGCATATTGATTATGCGGTGATGGTTTCAATGTGCGCAATAGCGGGGAGTTTGCGTGCCATTCCTGAAAGTGACAAATTTTGGCAGAGCTCATTAAAAAAAATTATAGACCCGACCGTCACCGAAATTTGCGGCTCATCGCCGCCTGTTCGCCACCAAGGAGGCGGTATGCTCAAAAACATCAGGGACAATCGGTCTTATCGCGGAATGCTTCAGTCGGATGACGGGGTTATCACCAGGGTCCTGGAGCGCGATGCGGCCCGCATCACTTTCGAGACTGCATTCGGGCTTTCCGCCCACATGATTGAAAGGTTGAAGCGGCAAAGGGCGCACATGGTTTTCAGTGAGCGATCCCGGCTGGCGCGTCTGGGAATCCAAATTACCGGAGAATCCCCTACACCCGAACAACTGGATGGTGATTTGCTGGTCATGCGGCAGAGCGCTTCGGCGGTGATCCCGGGCTATCCTTCCTTGAAACAGCTGGAAACGTTTTTCGTCGAAGGTCTGCCTGTGGGCAGGATGGTATTTTGCGATCCTGATTCTCTGCTCAGTTCCGAGGAGGTCATTGCGGCCATAGACCGGGCCGAATTGAAATTGCCGGCCTCAACAGCCATTTCCAGTGACGGAAGCATTGTCATCGCACCCCATAAAACGGTATGCGACCTGAGCCGGCACGTTGATGAAAAACTATTTGGCCGGATTCTGCTGGGCGAAGACGGCCGCGAGGTGCTCAACCGCTACCAGGTGAACCGGACAGTGCCCAACCTGATTATTTCTCCCGGCAAAGGAGTCATTACCACTTGCTCAATGTACCTTAACGAACATTACGTGGTGCTGCAGAGCGGATTCGCTTTGGGGCGGAATCTGCCGGCCACCGTTTTGGATCCCATCAAGACCCGCGGAATCCGTATCTATCTGGAAATCGTCAACAGGACTTCCCATACCATCGTCAACCCTTTGATCAGCGCTCGAATTTATGGCGCCCCCAGGCGAAAAACGGCCGATCGGCGCAAGGCGGCAAAAGCCAATGGAAAACTCTACAGCTATTCCGCTATCAAGGAACTGGAGAAAAAGATGGCGCCAATTTCCGGGCAGACATGCCATTTCCTGGATAAATCTTTGGCGGTGGTCAAACCATCTTATGGCGGCCTAACCAAAGCTCAGGTCGCCGTTAATGGACCAGCATCGGATTGCACGGTTTCGCGGGCACAGTGTTCCGTCGCGCGAAAAAACTATTCGAGCCGCAGCCGCTGCCCGCACATCTATGCGACATCCCGATTGAAGCGGATGGTCGGCAAAACGCCGGCGGTTCTGGTGATGAAATATTTCCCCAACCTGGTGGAGCACCGGGACATTATCAACCTGGCGGTCAAAGGGAAGATAAAGGCGGTCTATTTTCTTGAGGCGTCTTGTGAGCACGGGCCTTTTTTGTCCCAGGAGGACCACAGTCGCCTGCAGGAATACCATGCCTTCGGTATAGAGATGTATTGGGTGTGCGGGCTCAACCATAAGCTTATGGTTCACACCATGCGGGATGGGAAAGGGTATTTTGTCGATCCGGACAGGCTGGCCGATTTCCATAAATCCATGCTGTTTGCATTCTATGGCTCCAATTTGCCCCTGTCCAAAACCGGCAAAACGCGCCTCGGAGGTCTAATGGATGCTTTGGTGGCGTTCTGGGGGCGCAGTATCGGCATCGTTACCGGAGGCGGCAGCGGGGTGATGGAAGAGGCCAATACCATGGCCCGTGAGCGCGGCATCTTGTCCGGGGCCAATTACCTGGATATTACCGATCAATCCATGACCACGGATGTGGATTTCTGCCAGGTTTTCCAGGCGACCTGCCGCCACAGCCGGCAAAAATGGTTTGAGATCGCCTCCTTTCCCATATTCAATGTGGGCGGCCTTGGAACCCTCGAGGAACTTGGTATTACTTTGTGCAACATGAAGCTGTCCATCATGGAGCGCGGTCCCCTTGTTTTTTTTGATACCGAAGGTGATAAAATGTTCTGGGACGGCCTGCAGCGGCAGATTGCCGCTATGGTGCAGGGGGGCAGGGCGCCCGCCTGGATCCAGGACCATTTGGTGGTCACCAACGATCCCGATGATGTCGTGAATGCCTATCGTCGGCAACTGCAGTTGTTTTGACCCCAACCCGGTGGCCTGGCCGGAGCGAATCCGTTCAACGGACGGCTGTCCATCCGTGGCCTTCGGTTTCCGCTCAACCCTCCAGCAGGGCCACCAGATCACGTCCGTATTGTTGGGCCATCTGGATGCCACCGGCCAGGCTGCTCGACCTCAAGGACAAGGGTCCGCTGACCATTCTCATCTTAAAGATGTTCAACATGGTGTTGTAAATGCGTTCCGGAGCTTCGCCGCTCCAGCCGAACGCGCCGAATGCGCCTCCAACCACGCCCTCCAACCGGGCTTTTTCCGCCAGAAAAAGCAGGGTTTTCATTGGTCGCATCATTTCACCGTGGTAGGTGGCCGAACCCAGCACCAGGGCGTCGTAGTCTTCCAGATCTTGTTCTTTTATAATTTCTTTGGCGCCGGTCACCACCGCCTCATGGCCGGCAATGCGAATACCTTCGGCAATCAGGTTCGCAATGGCTTCGGTTTCTCCCGTACGGGAAGCAAAAACAATCAAGACTCGGGACATGAACAATTCCTTTCGATTGAGTTATCCAAAGAATTAAACCCTAACGGCTTCCAAAGCCGGCAGTTTCAGCGGGATGGCTTTTGCGGCACACACAATGGTATTTGAATGATGTGAATCCTTTTGAATCCGGAATAACCTTTGTTCAAGGTTTTATGGAACTTTGTGTAAAATTGCAAGACGTTAGATTTGGATTCGCCTCTATCACGCAATTTTCAAACTTCGATAAATGTACGGATGGCGAAGTGTTATCGATTTCTGTCAAGCCGGCTGCGCACCACCCTGGCCATTTCGTCTTTTAGCACCGGTTTCATCAATAATCCGCTGATACCCAATGCCTCTGCCTTTTCAGGGGTAATGTGCTCACTGAATCCTGTACAAAGTATGATAGGGATATGGGGATTGAGTTTTCGCAGTTTGCGGGTCAACTGGGCGCCGGTCATCAGGGGCATGGTCATATCGGTTATCAGCAGATCGCAGCAGTTCGGGTTTTCCTTGAAATGCTTCAGAACCTTTAAGGGGCTTGTCGAAGTAATCACTGTATACCCCAGCCGCTCCAGAATTTTACGTCCCATTGCGACGATTGGCAGTTCGTCATCGACATACATCACGGTTTCGGAACCTGACAACATGACGTCTTTTTCATGCGTATCGCTCGCGGGGGAGGGCCCGATCTCGACCAAAGGCAGAAGAATCGTGAAGGTTGTCCCCGTTCTGGGGTCGCTTTTGACCGATATTTTGCCATCGTGTTTGTTAATGATTCCCTTGACCACGGCCAACCCCATGCCGGAGCCCTTGCCCGCCTCTTTGGTCGTGAAATAAGGGTCGAAAATCATGTCGATCGTATCGGGCGATATCCCGGAGCCGGTATCATTGACGGATAGCCGAATATAGGCTCCGGGGGGCATGTCCTGGCTGGCTTCACCCTGCGCTGGGTCGATATCGATATTGTCTACATTGATGATGATCGTACCGCCGGTTTTCTCCATCGCATGCAATGCATTGCTGCACAGGTTCATCATAATCTGATAGATAAGGTTGGGATCGGAAAGAATGACATCATCGGCGGCCTGGACATACAGGCGGATATCGATGGTGGTCGGAATGGTGGCCCGGATGAATTTAATCGTATCATCGAGCACCGGAATAAGCCGAATCGGTTTTCTGATCTGATTGGTTTTCAGACAATAGCTCACCAGTTGCTGAACGATTCCCTTGGCCCGCAGGCTTGCCGTCTTGATTTCTTCCAGACAGTCTCGGGCCGGGTGCGACAGGGGGACATCATCCAGCGCCAGTTCACAATTGCCTAAAATGATGCCCAGAATATTGTTAAAGTCATGCGCAATGCCCCCTGTAAGGGTGCCGATAGCTTCCATTTTATGTGCCTGCTGCAATTCGGTCTGCAGTCGTTTGAGTTCGGTCAGGTCCATTCCGATGCAAAATAGCTCTTTGGCCCGGATCCCCCGTTTTATCGCAACCTGAGAGGTGAGAACCGGTACCCTTGAACCGTTTTTTCGCATCAACAGCCGCTCCTCCTGCGGCTGCAATTCACCGGTTTCGGCCACACGGTCCATGGTTGCGGCAAACTGCTCGCGCATTTCAGGCGGAATGATGAGGTCCATCAGGTTTCGGTTGATGGCCTCCTTCCGGGTATATTGATATGTCTCGGTACTGGCCTGGTTCCAATACCAAACAGTTCCGTCCGGAAGGTACCCCTGGATGGCGATGGGTGCGTCCTGGAATAATTTGCGAAAACGCTCTTCGCTTTCTTTCAGTGCCTCTTCGGCTTGTTTGCGCGCGGTTATATCACGGCATACGCAAAATACCAGCTTGCGGTCTTCGAAGGTCGCCCCATTGGTGCTGATTTCGACATCAAAACAAGTTCCGTCTTTGCGCCGGTGGCGCGTCTCGAAATGGTCGCCGGCATCGTTGATTTCCCGCAGCATTTCCAAAAGCTGTTCGCGCGACCATTGCGTGTCCCAATCCCACACATGCAGTTGGTACATTTCCGCTATGGGGTAGCCCAGCATATGGGCAAATTGACGATTGGTCTCATCGACTTTGCCATGCTGGTCCACCACAACGATTCCATCCCGGGATTGTTCCACCAGTATTCGCCTTCGAATTACTTCGTTCTTGAGCTCGTTCTGGAGCAATTCACTGCTTTTTTTCTGGTCGGCAATCTTTTGCTCCAGCATTTCAATCTGGTGGCGCAATTCTTCACGGCTGGGATCTTGAACCATGGCGGCATCTCCGGCATACGGCTTACTTGCTGCTGCAATTGAACCCGAACGGCTCTGGGGTTCTAAAAATCATGGAGCCCGCAATGGGCGGATGATTCTTCAACATATAACTGCGTCCCGGTCCGGTTATCTGACCGTAGGCGTCTAAGCACTGTAATTAAGGGTGGATCAGCCCGGATTTAGCCGGTTAATAGAATACAGACCGCAGGAGAAAATGGCAAGCGCTTACTTCCGCTTAAAAGCGGGCAGGCGGTTGGGAACCGTTTTGGGAAAAATTCAAAAGCAGCGGTTTCAAGGTGCGGATCTGGGATGGCGTTGCATGGATACCGGACAACCGTCATGTATGCCGCCCACGTTACAGTCAAGCGCTGCGGCCAGATCATCGCGCCGGGCGCGGCACCATACGGATAGCCGGCATTTGAGTCCCGGTGCATTGATATCGATGATGGTGGTATCGGACCTTTTCGGTAAAGTGGTCATCGCTTCCATTTTCGCCTCAGGCAAATCAGTTGGGTGGGATGCCAGCCGATTTTGTCGTAAAATACCAGGGCATTGAAATTGGTCCGATCGGCCAGCAATTGCAGCCGGGTCACGTCATGCGCCAGAGCCCATTGTTCAATGGCCGCCAGGAGCCGATGGCCGAGTCCGAGCCGGCGGTATGGCGTTGCCACAACCATATCTTCAATCAAAGCCACGGCACCCCCCTGGGCTGTGGAAATCAGGATTTGCGCAGTGCACATGCCCGTTACCTGGCCGTGTACATCGGCGACCTTGATACAGCGGTGCTTGCGGCAGCCGTCCAGCATCAAGGACAACCCTCTGCGCTGGCGCTCGCGATCCGGGGAAAAATCGGTTTCCATGGAGAACAGTTCATGGAGCAGCGCCACCATGGATTCCAGGTCATCGACAGTTGCGTCGCGTATGGTTACATCCATGGCAACGGAAACCTTTTCAGCAATACAGTGTTTATAATGCGCTCATACACCGCTTTCCCGGGCGGTGCGAACAATCCGTGCAGCAGGCTGCATTGAAGCCCTCGCACCTTGCCAAAAGGAACATTCACATAAATGTTGTCACTTTTCATCCTTTATCGTTTCTGCCGTTAATGCCGTTCCGGTCTGGGCCTCGGAAAAGAGGGCGACCTGCTGACCAACCCCCAGCAATTCCCTGATTTCCAAGTCGTCGGGAATGCAGCTTTTGACCGGAACCAGCGGACACATGTCATCGAACCGTGCAAGGGCTTTGATCTGCTCACCCAATTCTTTTTGAAGAGGGCAGAACAGGGTCAGTTCGTCCACCAGGCCATCCAGCGTGTGATCAGCGGGCATCTTGCAGTGATAACCAAAAATGCCGATCAGCAGGCGTTCGACGGCCATCGCGGTGAGCTGGTAGATCAGCGCGTTGTTGAATACCGATGGTCGTTTCAAGCCGTTTTGCGCAGTTTTTAAATAGCGCCGACCAGCATCGATGTGGTCCTGCCAGCCCAAGTTATTTGATGGTTGCATAATTTATTCTCCGGGTCTGTCTGCTTCCTCCGGGAGGGTGGAGAAAGCAGACAGCGAAGGAGGCACTTTCTCGAAAAAGAAAGCTGCCGGAACACATTAGGGGCATTGGGCGCGACCGAAAACAGTGCTGCTATTGAATCAGCAGGTTTTGGGCAACCTCACCGTCTTCCAGGGCGTCCAGAATTTCATCCACCGCGTCTTCGTTTTCCACATTGCCGTACCAGAGCCCCTGGGGGTGAACCACCATTACCGGGCCATAGTCACACGCCTTCAGACAGCCGGTGCTGGTAATCTGGGCATCCAAACCGCGATCCAGAATTTCGTTTTCAATATAGGGCAGCAGGTTGACCGACCCCTTTTTATGACAGGCTCCCTTTGGGTCGCCGCCGGCGCGGAAACTGGCGCATACGAAAATGTGATGCTCTGGTTTATCCATCAGCAGTACTCCTTTCAATAATAGAACAGGTTTTTAAACTTCAGTGCACGGTCGGTCTGCCGCATTCCAGGCTTGATCCGATTCCAGCGGGCAATGCACGGTGACCAATGCTTATCCACATCCCATCTGATTGCCGCCACATCCCGATCCACAAACCAGGGTCTGGCGAACGGCCATATGGTTGAGGCTCTCACCGGCAAACACGGCGCGTACCGCCTCGTCGATGACCCCTTCACACACAATAACCGCCATTCCGCTGTCGCTCAGCACTTTTCGGGGATTTGCGCCGATACCGCTTACCAGCATGGCGCGGCAGTCCGACAATACGACGGCCAGTTCTTTCCATCGCTCCATACCGCCGCCCAATACGGGAGCCTGCCGTGCTTCCACCAGGCCGATGCGGCCCTGCTTTTCTCCATAAATCAGAATCTGACGGGCTTCGCCCAAATGCTGATTGACCAGCACACCCTCCAGACTGGCCACCGCCACGAAAGGCTTGTGTGAGATGGTGCCTGCCTTGGGCTCCAATACATCCAGATATTGACAGTTTTTCAGTGTCGCCATCAATTTTTGAGACGGTTTTTCGCCGAGCATACCCACCGCATCGGAACGGCAGCGGGTGCAGTGGCGCATCTGTTTGACGTAATGGCCGGCAGCCTTGCGAATGGCGTTGACCGTTTCTGTGGTTGGTTCTTCAAAATGTTCGAAATCACTTCCAGTGCTGGGGAAGTAAGGCATGCAGTTGAACAAATCAACATCCAGGGCGCCCATGGCTTTGGCCACAGTTTCGATATGGTCTTCGTTGATGCCGGGGATGATGATGCTGTTGACCTTAACCATGATGCCGCGCTCTTTCAATCCTGCGATGGCTTCCAACTGCCGGTCGAGCAGTATTTGGAATCCCTCTTCGGCGCGCTTGACGCGCTTGCCGATGCGCATCCAGGCGTAGATCTTGGAACCGATTTCAGGGTCCACGGCGTTGACGGTCACCGTCACGTGGCTGACCTGCAGTTCGGCCAGATCATCCAGGTAGGGCGCCAGGTTCAAACCGTTGGTGGCCAGACAGAGCATCATCTCCGGATAGTGTTGGCGCACGCGCCGGCAGGTGTCCAATGTCTGGGCCACATTGGCAAAAGGATCGCCCGGACCGGCAATACCCACCACGCGGATATTGGGTTTGTGACGAAGTACCTCCGCAAGATAAACCATGGCCTGGGCCGGCGTGAGGACCGCACTGGTGACGCCGGGCCGGCTTTCGTTGACGCAGTCAAACCGGCGATTGCAGAACCGGCACTGGATATTGCAGCGGGGTGCCACCGGCAGATGGACCCGTCCGAATTCATGGTGGGCTTTTCTGTTGAAACAGGGATGGTCGTTGATGTTCATTTTGCTGACTCCTTATAGGCGGTTTCAGGGCCGGTCGCGAGGTGTTACATATACGTGTACCCGACATCCGATCCGTTCTGCCTGGCCTCGATGAGTGTATCGGCGATGCGATCGAACAGTACCTGGGCGCCCTGGTAGCCCAGGTGCAGAAGTCGGCTGCCGCCCACCCGGTCATGGATCGGGAAGCCGATGCGCACCAGGGGAATGCCCAGCCTGCGTGCCAAGCTGTAACCTTTACTGTGACCGATCATCAGGTCGGGTTTTGCCTTGCGTACAGCCGCCTCGATGTCGACAAAATCGACTTTTTCCATGACCTTGATCGAAGGCAAATGCTTTTTATCGAAGGCCTGTGCAATGATTGGTGCCAGGTGCCCGCCGCCGTCGCCGGTTGCGCAGATCACGGGCACGATGCCGATTTCGGAAAGGAAATCCGCCATCCCGGCCACCAGATCGGCTTCGCCGTAGAGTACGGCACGGACGCCGTTGACGATTTTATGGCCGTCCACCATGGCGTCCAGCAGGCGTCCACGCGTTTCGATGTAGTTTTCCGGGGTGCTTCGACCACTGACGGTCTCCAGTATATGCATCAGCTGATCCGTCCGGCGAATGCCCATGGGCAGGCCCTGCCGGTGAGCGGCGACATTGAAACGTTTTTCAAGGTCGGTGGCGGCGGTTTCCGGCATTTGTGCCAGCACATGGCCCAGCTCGATGCTCGCCTGCGCAGTGCCGGCCGCAGCAATGGCTCCGATGCGGGTACCGCCCGAAGGAATACGGTGGTATTCGGACCACAGCGGACCTTCCAGGGTTTGGGAGTAATCGGGCAGCATCATGGCCTCAAGCCCGAAGTCTGCAACTATGTTTTTCAAGTGACGCAGGTCGGCAGGTGATACCATACCGGGAAACAGGTTGATGCGATTCGGATCAGACCGGGACTTCCCCGGATTGTCTGCCACGGCGGCCACCGTAGCCCGAACGGCGCGATGGAAGCCCTGCATATGGGTGCCCTGGAAGCTGGGGGTGGAGACATGCACGATGGGCGGCAGCGGATCTCCCCGGCGTGCTTTGCGGTATTCCCGGATGAACATGGGCACGTCATCGCCGATGGTTTCGGCCAGGCAGGTGGTGGCCACGCCGATCAAATCCGGGTTGTACTGGGCGATAATATTGTCCAGGGCCAGCTTGATGTTGGCGCCGCCGCCGAATATAGCGGTTTGTTCGCCGAAGTTGGAACAGGCAATGTCTATGGGTTCTTTGAAATGGCTGATCAGGTAGCGGCGGATATAGGTGGAACACCCCTGGGAGCCGTGCAGCAGGGGCACGGCACCGGTAATGCCTTTGAAGACGAGGGCCGCACCCAGAGGCGAGCACAGTTTACAGGCGTTTTGGGTGGCGGCCGATGAGGGCCTGGTTTGCAGGTTTTTTAACCGGTAACTTGTATTCATCGGGATGACTCCATGGCCAATTATAGGGTGGTTGGGTTTCGCAACGAATGGTTAAAGGGACACTTCTTTCTGCCGAAACGGCACGAACTGCCACACCGGGCTGGTCACCGAGGTGTGGACTTCACGGGCGAAATGGAGCATGCCTTCAAACCCTGCCAGCGGTATCTTGCGCTCGTGGTTGTGGTCGCAAAAGCCGATGCCCAACTTATAAGCGATGGGGCGCTCTTTGACGCCGCCGATGAACAGGTCGGCCTTTTTTTCGATGACGTATTTCGACAATTCCAGTGGGTTGGCGTCGTCCAAAATGACGGTGCCCTCGTCGCACATATCCCGCAGGGTTTCATAGTCCTGTGTATTTCCGGTTTGTGAGCCCGCCAAAACGACCTGCATACCGAAATAGCGCAACGCCTTGATCAGGGAAAATACCTTAAAAGCACCCCCCACATAAATGGCCGCTTTCTTGCCGGTCAGATCTTCCCGGATCGTCTGCAATCGGGGATAGATGGCCTTGACCTCTTCGCGGACCAAATCCTGGGCGCGGCGCTTTATCTCAGGATAACTTATAAAGTGATCGGCCACGTCGTACAGCGCCTTGGCCATATCTTCGATCCCGAAGTAAGAGGCACGAATGTAAGGGATGCCGTAGGATTCCTGCATCATTTCGGCCAGGAAGGTCATGGCACCGGAGCACTGCACCACATTCAAGGCGGCGCCGTGGGATTTGCGGATCTGATCCACCCGACCGTCGCCGGTCATTACCGATACCACCTGAACCCCCATGCGTTCATAGTACTTTTTGATCATCCAAGCTTCGCCACCGATATTGAACTCGCCCAGAATATTGATACTGACCGGAGCGATGTCTTGGGTAGAGCCGGTTCCCACCAGCTGGAAAAGGGCATCGCAGGCCGCCTGGTAGCCGTCTTTTTTGGTACCCTTGAACCCTTCGGAGTGTACGGGCAGCACCTGTATCCCTTTTTCGCGGCTTACCTTGCGGCACACGGCCTCCACATCGTCGCCGATGATGCCCACAATGCAGGTGCTGTAGACAAAGGCCGCCTTGGGTTTGTATGTTTCGATCAGTTCGCACAGGGATTGGTAGAGTTTGGGCTCGCCGCCGAAAATAACTTCTTTTTCCTGCAGATCGGTGGAAAAACTGAGCCGGTGCAGCTGTGGGCCGGATGAGAGCGCGCCGCGGATATCCCAGGTGTAGGCGGCACAGCCGATGGGCCCATGGATCAGGTGCAGGGCATCGGCAATGGGGTAGAGCACCACCCGTGATCCGCAGAAGACACAGGCACGCTGGCTGACCGAGCCTGCCAGGCTGTGCTGGTCGCAGGACATCTCAAACGGGGCCTTGCCTTTTTCATAAATCTGTTTTTGCCGTGCTTTGAGGATAGGTATGGAACTCATGGCATTATGCTTTCTTTTTATTAGTTTTGCACACCATCTACATGACCAGTTCGAACTCGATGTCGCTGCTGTCGCGGTCTTTGCGGTCCAGCAGGGCGTCAAGCAACTTTTCCACCAGGCGTAATCCGCCGCGATATCCCATTATGGAGAAGTAGCTGTGCCCCATGCGGTCCAGGATGGGGAAACCCATTCGCACGTAGGGGATGTCTTCGTCGCGGGCAATATACTTGCAGTAGGTATTGCCCATGATCAGATCAACGGGTTCATTTTTGATCCATTGGTGCAGCAGGAACATGTCCCCGGGAACGCCGATTTTGACTTGATCGGACACATCGGCGACCGCTGTTTCGAGGGCCGCTTTGAATTTCTTGCCGGCCGGCGATCCGGTGACGATGTAAACCGGCTGCATGTCCAGAGCGACCAGGAAGCGGGTCAGGGAGAGCAATTGGTCGGGGTCGCCCACCAGCGCCACCCGTTTTCCATGGAAGTACTGGTGCCAGTCGGAGATGACATCCACCAGCTGACCGCGCTCCAGATCGATCTCTTCGGGTACGTTGATTCCGGCCATGCGGCGCAAGGTATCGATGAAAATGTCGGTATCGTGCAGGCCGATGGGCAGGTTGACGACCTGGCAGGGCACTTTGCATTTGGCATCCAGGGCTCGGGCCGCGGCTCCGGCGCAGATCTCACCCAGACCGATGCTGCCGCTGCTGGAGCCGGTTTCCTTGAGTTGCTCAATGGTGGTGCCGCCTTCGGGATACATCTTGAATTTTCCGGTGAGCGGCCCGTTGAGTACCCTGGAGGTGTCCGGGAACATAATGCTTCTGACGCCCATGACGGCGGCCAAACGCTTGATTTCGGACATATCGGAAGGCTCCACGAATCCTGGAATCAAGTTGATGGTTTTGCTTCTATGGCCGTTCTTTTCGCTGAAATAGTCCACCATGGCCTTGGTCATGTTGGCATATCCGGTGACGTGGGAGCCGACATAGCTGGGGGTGTTGGCATGGAAGACATACTTGCCGGCCGGGATCTTGCCATCGGCGTTGGCTTTGTTGACGATCTGGGGGATATCATCTCCGATGGTTTCACTCAGACAGGTGGTGTGCACGGCGATGACGTCGGGCTCATAGACACTGAAGATGTTGTCGATGGCCTGGAGCAGGTTGGCCTGTCCGCCGAATACCGATGCACCTTCGGTAAACGCGCTGGTGGCCGCCATCACTGGTTCCTTGAAATGACGGGTCAAGGTGCTGCGATGATAGGCGTAACAACCCTGAGAGCCGTGGCTGTGGGGCATGCAGCCGTGAACGCCCAGTGAGGCATACATGGCGCCAATGGGCTGGCAGGTTTTGGCCGGGTTGACCGTAAGTGCTTTGCGTTCTTTGATTTCCGAGGTGGTATGTTTCAGCAGCATGATAGATCGAGCTCCTATGTATCCGGTGTGAATTCTGGCCGTCTGGCTATCCCAATGCCCAGGCCGTTGTTTCATCGTATGCAGGATGGGTCAGTCGGTGCCGTATTTGGCGGACAATTCCGGGCTTTCCTGCCAGGGGGCTTTCAAATAGCCCCAGACCCGGCTGTTGACCATGCGGTCGATCTCCTTGTAGAAATTGACGGCGCCTTTGAAGCCTGCGTATGGCCCGCCGTAGTCGTAGCTGTGAAGCTGTTTGAGCGGGATGCCGTGCTTTTGGATGGTATATTTTTCCTTGATGCCGGCGCAGAAAATGTCCGGTTTGAACATGGCGATCATTTTATCGGTTTCGTACTGGCTGATGTCATCGATAACCAGTGCGCCGTTGTCCATTTCCGGCATCATGCCCGAGTAATCGGCGACGGCGATTCCCTTTTCGGCGAGCGACTGGATGTCCGCTGCACTCTTGCGCGGGTTGAATTTTTTCGGGTCGGCTGTGACTTCAAGTTCTTCGATGTTACGGCTGTCCGCATCTACTTTGACATCCGGCAGCACACGCCGGCCTTCATAATCATCGCGATGGGCAAACTCGTACCCGGCGGAAAGGGTTTTCATGCCCAATTCGGCAAACAACTCCTGATAATGGTGGGCCCGGGAGCCGCCCACAAATAGCATGGCCCGCTTGCCTTCGGTCCGCGGCCGGATACGGGCTGCGGTCTTTTCGACTTCCGGCAGTTCGGCGGCAATAACCGATTCCACCCGATCCATGAGTTCCTGGTTTTCAAAATAAGCCGCCATTTTACGCAGTGATTTTGCGGTGGCCGCTGCGCCGATGAAGTTGATTTTGAGCCAGGGGAGCCCATATTTCTTCTCCATCATTTCGGCAACGTAGTTGATGGAGCGGTGGCACATGATCAGGTTGAGATCCGCCGTGTGGGAATTGGCAAAAAAATCAATGCTGGAATTGCCGCTGTAGGTAGAGATCAGAGTGAAACCGCACAAATTCAGAAGACGCTCGATTTCGAAAGCGTCACCGCCGATATTGTACTCTCCCAGCAAGTTGATTTTGAACTCACCGTCTCGCACCGTATCGTCGGTCCCCACCACATGCTTGAAGATGCCGTTATTGGCGATATGATGGCCGGCGGACTGACTGACCCCTTTATACCCCTCGCACGAAAATCCGAAAATGTTGATTCCCAGTTTGGCTTTCATCTCACGGCAGACAGAGTGCACATCATCCCCGATCAAGCCCACCGGGCATGTGGAGAAAACGGCAATCGCTTTGGGATGAAAATTGTCATACGCTTCCTGAATCGCGAGCTTGAGTTTTTTTTCGCCGCCGAAGATAATCTCTTCATCCTGCATGTCGGTGGTAAAACAATAGGGCATGAAATTATGGCCGTCGGCCGTTGTGTCCGGGTCGGTTTGATTGCGGCGCGTCAACCAGCTGTAAAAGCCGCAGCCCACGGGCCCATGGGTGATGTTGACAATATCGCGGGTGGGGCCCAGGACCACACCCTTGCAGCCCGCGTAGCAGCAGCCGCGTTGACTCATCAGCCCGGGCACGGTGCGAACGTTGGAACCGATGGCGGGAACTTGGCCATCGGCGCCCACTTTGTTCACCACGATCTGTTTTGCACGCTTGCGTGCTACTTTGGGCGGATATTTCGCCAGCAACTTGCTTTTGACTTTTTCAGGATCGAGACCTTCCAGTTCAAAAGTATTTTCGATTTTATCTTCGGCTGCCTTTGCCATGACAGGATCTCCTTTTCGGGCGTTGTTGAGTGGGGAAAAATGAGGCCTAAACATCATCCAGGACAGCATCACCGTTTTCGCCGGTACGCACCCGAACGGCATCCAGGCAGGGCATGACAAAAACTTTGCCGTCTCCTGATTTCCCAGTCTGATTGACCTGGATGATGGTTCCGACGGTTTTGTCCACCAGCTCATCCGGTACGACGATAATCAATGCCCGTTTGGGGATCATGCGCTGGGTCTGGCCCAATTGGGATATGGCTTCTTCGTATCCCTTTTCAGCGCCTTCCAGCAGATGCAAATCCACCAGGCCCTTGCCGCGCCCCAACGCGTCACGGGCTGTGACGGAAGAGATGCCCACCTCGGACAGAGCGCGTTTGGTCTGGTTCATCTTGTTCATCCGGACGATGGCCAATATTTCCTTCATAGCGCCACCTCTTCAGTTTCACCTTCAGCCGTCTCTTTGATGCCTGAACTGATGGTGTAGGCTTCTTCAACGGGGACTATAAAAATCTTGCCGTCGCCAAAAGCGCCTTTCTCACCGGTGCGGGCAGCCTTGATGATGGTGCGAACGGCAAAGTCCTTGTCTTGATCCTTGACTACCGTGAGCAGCAATTCCTTGGGTATTTCGTCGTAGGTAATTTCACCAATTTTGATACCACGCTGTTTGCCCCGGCCGACGACAGACATTTTGGTCACTCCCGGAAAACCGGCTTCCATGAGCGCTGCAAGTACGTCGTCAACTTTTTCGGGTCTGACAATGGATCGAATCAAAATCATGATAACCATTCTCCTTATCTATCGGTCTGTGAGCTAAGCAGCTATTCCGTAGTCGATGAGCAGTTTTTCCAACTCTTCAATCTCCAACGGTGTGGGGATAACCCGCATCTCATTGGCATCAATTTTCCTGGCCAGGGTGCGATACTCATCGGCCTGGGCGTGGGTGGGTTCGTATTCGATCACCGTCTTGCGATTGATCTCGGCCCGTTGCACCATGTTTTCGCGGGGAACGAAGTGGATCATCTGTGTGCCGAGCTTGTCGGCCAAGGCCAGAATCATCTCTTTTTCATTGTCGACTTTACGGCTGTTGCAGATCAGCCCGCCCAGGCGGACGCCGCCGGCTTCGGCGAACTTGACGATACCCTTGCAGATATTGTTGGCGGCGTACATGGCCATCATTTCGCCGGAGACCACGATGTAGATTTCCTGGGCCTTGCCTTCGCGAATGGGCATGGCGAACCCGCCGCAGACCACGTCGCCCAAAACATCGTAGAAGGCATAGTCGAGCGCTTCGCTGTCCGCATAAGCTCCCAGCTGCTCCAAAAGATTGATGGAAGTGATAATGCCACGGCCGGCGCATCCCACGCCGGGCTCCGGTCCGCCGGATTCAGTGCACATCACACCACTGAAACCCTGCTTGCGCACATCATCCAAATCAACATCCTCGCCTTCTTCGCGCAAGGTGTCCAAAACCGTTCTTTGCGCCAGACCGCCCAGCAAAAGACGGGTCGAGTCCGCTTTGGGGTCACAGCCGACCACCATGATCTTTTTGCCCATTTCCGCCAGGCCGGCCACTGTATTTTGCGTTGTGGTGGATTTGCCGATTCCCCCTTTTCCATAAATGGCTATCTTGCGCATGATTCATTCTCCTTTGGGTTATGCGAATAGTGATTTGCTTCAATGCGAAGTAAACCACGTAACGTGCCAACATTGCCAAAATCGTGAAGAAAACATGTAACCCTCCGTTACAAAAGGATGAATTTATTATTGGTTCGACAGGTCCAAAAGAAATCAGGATTTAGAAGGGTTCAGACTTACGGACATTATTGTAGAGGTCTACAATTTTGTTGGGGAGTCAATCTGCAAAGAACCCAATGAAGTAAAAACCGGGTCCCGAGGGTCCGGCTTCATAATGGCCCTGGAAAGGGTCCATTTTCGGCACATGCCAAGTGCCTATAGTATGGTATCCAATGACAAAATGCCTGGACTATGGATGGATCGAGGGTGACCCTGCGCTTCGGAAATGCCTGCGGCCTCCGCCTGTCGCAAAGACCCGGTTTTATGAGTCAGACGAAGGAGCAGGCGCGGCTTTATCCGCGACGGTGGAAAGATTACAGCCCAAACAAAGTTAATTGACCGGGCTGTGGCGGGTTGGTCCGAAATGCTAAAAATTTTTAAGATCGATGGCGTATTTTTTGATCCTGTATCCGAGCTGCCGCGGCGTTATCCCCAGGGCTTGGGAGGCCTGCTGCTGAATACCCTTGCTTTCTTTCAAGGCGCAGATGATGTGATGGCGTTCCAGGCGTTCGACTTCACTGCCCAGTTTTCCGGCAGAGGGGGCATCGGACTCGGGGCCGGATGATGGGCCTGCACGCCCGGGCGCAGGATCCGGTAAATCAACGCCTGTGACGATTTCGTTTTCCGACATGATGACCAGCCGTTCCGTCATGTTGGACAGCTCCCTGACATTGCCCGGCCAAGCATAAGATTGCAATTGCATCACCGCGTTTTTATCCAGCCGGACATTGCGGTCGTGAATACGATTGAATTGTGCGATATAGTGATTCAGCAGCAATGGAATGTCTTCTTTCCGCGACCGCAGTGGCGGAAGCACGATGGGTACTACATTCAAGCGCCAATAAAGATCTTCGCGAAAATTTCCCTTGGCGACTTCGTCCAGAAGGTTGCGATTCGTGGCGGTTACGACCCGCGCCCTGACTACCTGGCTTTGAGACGATCCAATGCGCTCAAAGGTGCGTTCCTGCAATACGCGCAGCAGCTTGACCTGGAGGTTGAGCGGAAGCTCTCCAATTTCATCCAGAAAAATGGTCCCCTGATCGGCAGTTTCGAAGCGTCCGACGCGGCGTGCGGTGGCGCCCGTGTAGGCTCCTTTCTCGACTCCGAACAGCTCAGCCTCAATGAGGTTTTCCGGGAGCGCTGCCAGATTTATCGCCACAAAAGGGTGGTTGGACCGGCGACTCTGGTAGTGCAGGGTCTGGGCGATCAGTTCCTTACCGGTGCCGCTTTCACCCAGCAATAAAACCGTCGTATCGGTCGACGCCACTTTATGCACCGCCTTGAGTACTTGCTGAAAGGCAGGGGATTCGCCGATTATATTGGGAAGGCTGAACCTTTGCCTTAGCTGCGAGCGCAACATACCGCACTCGTTTTCAGTCTTTCGCAAATGATCCCAAAGCTTAACGAATTGCGCAATGAAGGATGACACGATTGAAAGCACCCGCAGATCATCGTCCACATTCCCGCGTTCTTCCGTATAGATTCGATCCACACTGATAACGCCCAGGATTTCCTCTTTCAGTTCGATGGGAATGCACAAAAACGAAACCCCGGTTTTTTGGGGGCGTGAATCGGTGCGGTTCAGGAATTTCGGTTCTTCGCCGATGTTGGGTACAAACATGGGTTGGCCGCTTTCGATGACCCGTCCAACGATGCCTTCACCGATGCGATACTTACCGCGCTGGATTTCCTGCAAGCTCAATCCGTAGGCGGCAACAATACGCAATTGTCGTGATAGCCGATCCAGAAGAAAAACACAGCCACGTTGCATTTCCAGACGGCTGGCGAGAGACTCCATTACGGCATGCAGGTTCCTTCCCAAGTCGAACGAACTGGTCAGCAACTGGCTGATATGCAGGATAGCGCTAAGCTCCTGGTTTTTGCGGACGATATTATCCACTGCTTTCATCAACGACTATCCCAAATCTGAAAATCTTCAACACCGCGTCAATATTTCTTCGCCCAAATCCAGGGTGAGTTTTCGTTCCATCAATACCAGACTGAAATATGAGCAAGCTATGTGCCATCTTTAATTTTACCCATTGAATCGTTTAATAAATTGAAAAGATTAATAAAATAAAATATTCGAAGCCTCCTGGAGGTAGTTTAAAAAATACAATAAAGTAAAAAAAAAATAAAAAAATACAAAAATGGCTTAATCCGGTGGGGGTGCCGAAATGACTTGCCAATGGTTCTTGTGCGCATTGGTTTGCCGATCGGAACCTGTCCGCCGGCGGGGAAATTGGAAAGAAAATTTACACATTGATAAAAATATTGACTTTTTTAGTCCGGTTCAAACCGTCGAATTTCATAACATATTGAAATAATGTAAATAGTTAGACACCAAAGATGGTATGTGAATTGCTTAGATTGTTGCGGCAGTATGTCGAACCATTGTTGTACCCCCGACCGGTTCATTGCGGCATTCATTTGAACGGGGTCCGGAACATAAAATAGAGGTTGCCTTGCCGGATAGGGTTGTGGTTTTATTGCTCATTGCATCATCTTGAATCCATCTGCGGATAGAATTGCCCATGTGGTACCGTTTCAGTTTGCGCGCGCGCATCTACCTGGTGTTGATTGTACTCACCGCCATTGCCCTAAGCAGCGGCGCCGTTATGGTGTGGTATACCTACCGCATCCAGGGCGTGTTCAACGATATCATGGACCGTCATATGGCTGCTTATGACACCACTGCTTATCTTGAAACGGCACTGGTCAATCAACGCGGTTTCGTGACCTATTACTTTCTGGACGGAGATCCGGATTGGCTCACGCAGATGGGAGAGTACAGGGACGCTTTCCGCGAACACCTTGCCAATGCCCGGGAACAGGCCAGCGGCGCCGATCAGCGGGAGGCGCTCGATCGTATTTCGGATGAATACCGGGCCTATGTGGTGCTGAAAGACCATGTCATTGCTCTTTACAAGGCCGGTCGCAGAAACGAAGGGGCAAAGTTGCATACGGAAGTGCGGCAACGGTTTTTTGAAATATTATCGTTGTGTGAGAATTATAAAAAAGCACATCAGGAGCAGATCCGCAAAGCGCACGAGGAAAGCGAAAAAACGGCCGTGCGCTTGCGGTATGCCACCGTGGGGACAATTATCCTTCAGATGTTCCTGGTGGTCGGTCTGGGCATACTATTTATACACCGTATTCTGGCCCCGGTTTACCGGATGCTGCTTGTGACCACAGGCAACACACTGCCGGTCAAAACCGAGAACGTGGTTTCGGCGCTTAGCGCGCGGGTGGACCTGCTGTTGCAGGATGTGGACAAAGCGCATCACGCGCTGGAAAAAAGCCGGGAGAATTTGCTGCAGGCGGAAAAAATGGCGCTGGTGGGCAAGCTGGCCGCCGGCATGGCCCACAGTATCCGCAACCCGTTTACTTCGGTAAAGATGCGTCTGTTTTCGCTCAGCCGGTCTCTGAAAATGGATGCCGCGCAGGAAGAGGATTTTGAAGTTATTTCCCATGAGATTCGTCACATTGATACCATTGTCCAAAATTTTTTGGAGTTTTCGCGCCCCCCTAAACTGGTGATGCAGCCCCTCAGCCCTTCGGCGATCGTCGATAACGCCCTCCAGCTGCTGGCCCATCGACTGAATTCGTATGGCGTTGAAGTCAAGGTGGTGCGTTCACGACCGTTACCGGAGGTTATGGCGGACCCCGAACAACTCAAAGAGGTTCTGGTCAATCTCATTATCAATGCCTGTGAAGAGATGAAAACGGGCGGCACCATCGTGATCGATGAAACGGTCACTGGGGAAGGGCCTGGCCAGAAAGCCGTGATGCGAATAGCCGATACGGGTTCTGGAATTCCGCCGTCGGTCAGAGAGAAGATATTTCAGCCTTTCTTTACAACCAAGGAAGAGGGCACCGGCCTGGGACTGAGCATCGCGGTCCGAATTCTCAGTGAGCATGGCGGCTCAATTGCCATCGATGCTGAAGCGGAATCAGGCGCCGTGTTTATTGTCACCCTGCCTTTAAAGGAACCGCAAAATGGAGAGCATTCTAATTGTTGATGACGACGATCAGCTGCGTCGGAGCTTTGAGAAACTGCTGACCGAAGAAGGCTATCATGTAGACAGCGCGGCTTCCGCCGAGGCCGGCTTGATTATCGCCGAGGAAAAACGGCCGGAGCTCGTGATAATGGACATCCGTCTGCCCGGCATGAACGGCCTGGAGGCCTTTGCCCGGATGCACGTCATGAATGCCAAAATGCCGGTGATTATCATGACGGCTTACGGCACCACGGAGACAGCCATCAACGCGACCAAAATGGGCGCTTTCGATTATATTCTCAAGCCGTTTGACATTCCCGAGATGCTGAATGCCATCCGCCAGGCGATCAATGCCGGCCATTTTATGCGCAAGCCCGTGGCTTTGAACACCATTCCCGAAACCACAGACAAGGATGCCATCATCGGCAGCAGTCCGGCCATGCAGGAGGTTTACAAGGCCATCGGCCGGGTGGCTCCCACCGACGCTACGGTGCTGATTCGCGGTGATTCCGGCACGGGTAAAGAGCTGGCCGCCCGGGCCATATATCAGCACAGTCTGCGGGCTGAAAAACCGTTTCTCGTGATTAACTGCGTGGCCATTCCCGAGACTTTATTGGAGAGCGAGCTGTTTGGGTACGAGAAAGGCGCCTTTACAGGTGCGACCCATCGGCGCATCGGCAAGATCGAACAAGCCAGCGGCGGTACTGTTTTTTTGGACGAGATTGGTGACATGCCGCTGAAATTGCAGGCTAAGATATTGAGGCTGCTGCAGGAAAAATGTATCGAACGACTGGGGGGAAGAGAAACGATCTCGGTGGATGTCCGCATTATTGCCGCCACCAACCGCCATCTGGAGCAGATGATATCAGCAACCAGCTTTCGCGAAGATCTCTATTACCGGCTGAAAGTCGTCACCATTTGGCTGCCCCCCCTCAGCCAGCGGGCGGATGATATCGAAGCACTTGCCCGCTTTCACCTGGCCCGTCATGCGGCGGCCCTGAACCTGGCTGTCCCCACCATCACCAAAGGGGCGTTGGCCACCCTGCGGCAGCTTCCATGGCCGGGCAATGTCCGCGAGCTCAGCAATACCATTCAAAAGGCACTTATTTTTAACCGTGGCGTTCCCATTCGCAGCGAGGATATTGTTGCCGCCGCAAAAGAGAGCCACGGCCTGCATTGCGCCGACCCGCCCAGCGATGAAGAGTCGCTTCGGAATTTCATTCGCCAGGAAATGCAAAACGACCAGAGTGAACGCCTTTACGATTCGGCCATGGACCGATTTGCCGCCATGCTGATCGAAGAAGCGCTCAGTTGCACCGGGGGCAATCGCAGCCGGGCCGCAAAGCTGCTCGGTATCTCCCGGCCGACCCTGCACGCTAAAATCGAAAAATACGGACTTACCTTTGAAACCAGTGTAAAATCACATGGCGCCTAGCCCCGCGCAATGAGCGTCAGACTGTTTTACACTGTGTAAGATTTTTCTCTCTTCCATTTTTCCGGCCGTTCGGATTACCCAGCGGAATTTGTGAATTATTTAATAAATACAATTAGATAAAATATATCCTGGTGTTTTAGAGTTGGCACAGCCGTTGCTCAATCCGGTGTAGGGTCGGACTCGTTTCATAATGGTGCCAATCCGGAGATAACACCCAACTGAAAAAGGAGGTTGCAAGGTGGATGTAATAAAAAAAATCATGGTGGCCGTGGATGTGTCCGATTATTCTCTTCCGTCGCTTCGATACGCACGTCAACTGGCACTTGCCATTGGTGCAAAACTGATGGTGGTCAACGTGGTCAATGAACGCGATATACGTGCGATTCAGAATGCGCTGGACACCTTTGATCCGACCATTTCCCAGGGACACATCGAAGACCGGATCAATGACCGCAGGGAATGGTTGGATGCCCTGATTCATCAGGTCGATGCCGAAAAGATAACCGTGAGCCGGTCGGTCCGGGTGGGTGTACCCTATCATGAATTACTCAAGGCCATAGAGGACGATGAACCCGACCTTCTGGTGATGGGTACCAAAGGCCGCAGCAACCTGGCCGATACCATTTTGGGCTCCTGTGCACGGAAGATGTTCCGTAGGAGTCCAATTCCACTGCTCAGCCTGCGGCCGGAAAAAGAATCGTCAGGCGAATAAAAAAACAATCCGGGATATCGCACTGCAATTGATGCCGGCGTTCAAAGCGCAAGAGACAGCGGGGTTGTGCCGGACACCCGCGACGGCCGATATCCACAGAGGCACAGGAGGTGTGGTGATGTTAATTCAAAATTGGATGAGCCGGCCGGTGGTGACCATCGATGCCCAATCCGGAATGCTGATGGCCAGGGAACTCATGAAAAAGCACAAGATCCACGGATTGCCTGTGATGCGCAAGGATAAACTGGTGGGCATCGTCACGGACGGTGATTTAAGGGGGGCTTCGGCTTCCGATGCCACCAGTCTGGATGTGTATGAACTGGCGTTCTTGTTGCAGAAGATAAAAATAGAACAGATCATGTCCGCCGACCCTGTCACCATCCCCATAGATCATACCCTGGCCGAGGCGGCGGATGTCTTTCTGCAAAAGAAAGTCTCCGTTCTTCCGGTCATTGCCGGTCGCGCCCAAATGGTCGGAATCATAACCGCTTCGGATATTTCCAAGGCCTTTCTGTGCCTCACCGAAATCGGGCAGACGGGGATGGAGTTGGGGTTGCAGGTCAAAGACCAGCCCGGAGCAGCCTTATCCATAGCCGAAAGTATTCGCAGGGTCGGCGGGAGAATCGGAAGCCTGATCAGCATTGGCAGCTATGCACCGGAAGGTTATCGACAGGTTTACATCAAAGTCTACAACTTCGATCGCCAAAAATTGGCCAAACTGTTGCCAGATCTGGAAAAACGCGGGAAATTGCTGTACCTTATCGATCCGCGGCACAACAGGCGGGAAATACACGCCATCGCATAATCGTCCCCCCCTTTGAAGTGCCGGTTCTTTGAAGGCGGGTCTGCCACTGGCTCCGGGGCCCTGACCTTTAATCATCTGCCAAACCGGGTGCTTGACGCCAGGTCAGAGACAGAAGACGGGGTCCGTCTGCCTGCTCAGCCAGTGGCATCCTTGCCGGGGCAATCCAGTGCCGAACCTACTGGGTCCGGTAACTTGATTTTGAAAAACGAGTCGACGGGTTAGATCAGACAGAAGAGGCTGCTGCGGAAGAGTTCAGTTTCATAGCGTCGTTTATGGCCGGAGGTGTTCTCATGCAGGGTCAGACGGCCAATAGCGGCTCCGTCGTTCCCATGGTCGACCAATCCGGGATGTAGCCCGAAATGTTACGGAAACGGCCCATTGCACCGCATTGAACGCATACCGGCGGCCCGGCCTTTGCCGTCAGTGTATATCCGCATTGAAGGCATTGCCAGTCCGTGAGGTTACATGCAGGGCAAATATCATCCGGAAACTGTTCTCTGGAAAAAAAACCGCAGTGAGCGCAAATCCATAGATCGTACATTTTTTTCATGTGGTCCTCCATGTTGGTATTATGCCTGTTTATCAAGCAAGGAACGAGCCATCTGCAGCGGATTTTTCAGAAGCAGGTTATCATGTATTTTCGGCATGCTGTGCTTTTGCTCGAAATCAATGTGCAGAAACCAACTGTCACTATTCTTTTCAAGGTGTTAATTGTTTTCCCGGGCAACACCCCCCCTGTCCGAGGCGAGTGCCCGCCAATTAACTGTTTATAGAGATTTTCGGCCAGGCTGGGTTGGCACAACCATTGCTGGTCAATAATCAAGTGCACAGTTCCGGATTTACCAGGAAAGATGCTGGAATTGTCAATCTATCAAGGGCAAATACTTTCCCGCGATTAAACGATGACATAGACGATGGAGGCCGAATCAATGAAAAAAGGATATAAAAATAAACTGCTGGTTGCCATTGACGGGTCGGACCGCTCCATTCAGACCGTTGAATACCTTGCCGACATTCCGGCTTTTCGTACCCATGAAGTAAACCTGTTCCATGTGTTCAACAAGGTGCCGGAAAGTTATTACGATTTGGCAAAGGAGCCGTCCAGCCTCAATTCGATATCTTCAGTGCTGGCCTGGGAGGCCCAACAGCGGGAGCACATGAAAAAGCATATGGCCCAGTGCCGGCAGTTGTTAATGGGGGCCGATTTCCATCCGGACAATCTGAAGACCACCATCCACAACCGCGAGGTTGGCATAGCCAGGGATATCATTGCCGAAGCCCGCAAGGGATACGATGCCCTTGTACTGCGGCGGCGCGGCATGGGCCGCCTGCATGGCCTGGTCATGGGCAGTGTGGCCTTTAAACTACTCAATGGGGTGAGTTTCGTACCGCTGATATTTGCCGGCCGAAAACCTTTTAATAACCGCGTTCTGATCGCAGTGGACGGCTCGGAACATGCCAAGCGGGCAGTTGCGTTTGCCACAGAGAAATTGAGGGACGGCAATTGCAGCATACGGTTGATCAATGTACTGCGCGGCGATCTGGTGTTGCGCCATCTTTCCGGGGATCAACTGGAAGTGCAGGAAATTTTCGATCAGGCCGAAAAGCATGTCTCGCAAAGCATGGAAAAGGCCAGGGCACGTTTGATCCGTGCGGGTTTTTCAGCGGAAAACGTTACCGTGGAAGTCGTTAAGAATGCCGCCAGCCGTGCCGCTGCCATTGTTCAGGCGGCCACTGACGGAAATTTCAGCACCATTGTCATGGGGCGCAAAGGCCGGTCGCGGGTGCGTGAATTTACCATCGGACGGGTCAGCAGCAAGGTGCTGCAGATCGGCAAGGAATTCGGCTTATGGATCGTGCAGTAAAAGGAGAGGACGAAATGTGTGAATCCAGTGGCGGCCCGGGTACTCGTCCAGGGCTGGCCGGCTTGTCCGCCATGCTTCCGGCGGATAAAATTTTGTCGCAATATCCATTTCCGTATGAAGAGGCCGTTTCTCTTCCAGATGTGGGCGATTTTAAAATACGGGCCATACGGCCTACGGACGTATCCTTACTCAAGGAACTGTTTGCGGCGCTTTCGCCAAGATCCGTCTACATGCGGTTTTTTTCGCCGCTCAGGCAGTTGTCGGATGAAATGCTGGCCCGGCTTACTCAGATTGATTACGACAAACAGATTGCCCTCGTGGCGGTCCAGACACAAGATGCGCAGGAACGCATGCTGGCTGTTGCGCGGGTGATTGAGACCATCGACTCACAAAACGCGGAATTTGCCGTATTGGTCAAAGATGCGTTGCAGGGCAAGGGTATTGGTGCGAGCCTGTTGCTGCGCAGCTTGGGTATCGCCAGACTACGGGGAATAAAATCAGTTTGCGGGCTGGTGCTGGCTGAAAATACACAGATGCTTGCACTGGGCCGAAAGCTCGATTTCAAAGTCAAGCGGATTCCCCAGTCCACAGAGTATGAACTGACCATTACCTTATGATGAGCATGTCATGCAAAAAGAGCTTGTCATTCTGATTGCAGAACGCAATCCGCATATCCGGAATCTCGTACGGCGGGAGCTGATGAACGAGGGGTACTACGTCTTCACCGTGGAAAATGTGCTTCAGCTTAAAAACTATATCTGCATGCGACGGGCGCCGGATGTTCTGGTGCTGGACCCGGATTTGCCCGGCAGTGAGGCGAGTACCGTTCAGGGACTGCTTACCAATTTTCCCCAAGTGCCGATTATCATTCATGGCTTTGGCGCCGATGAGTGGAAGGAGAGAAACCGGCTGAAACCGTATGCGCTGGTTGAAAAAACCGCCAATAGCATTTCAGTACTGAAGAATCGAATCAGGTGTCTTCGCGATAAAGACCTGGCTTTGAGCTGAATCTGCAGCGTTTCGACACGGACGGTCGTTGGGTGGCCTGTTGCGGTGTGCAATGGCGCAGGTTCACTTTGCCCTTTTGTCGTCGTTCAAACTCAGGCGGGAAGTGATTCAATCTGTTTGGCGATCTGTTGCCGATAGTGATTCACCATGGCGGGATTGGCCATGATCATGTCCAGCTGGCGGGTGTGAATGGTCAAGTAGCCGAGGATTTTAAGCTTTTGAATCATTTTTGCGGCATCGTACTGTTCGGCCCTGGCGCGCAGACTGTCCTTATTGACTTCCGTTCGAAAGCCGTAGCCGTTGAGTATCTCCTGAACAAAAAGAACCCGTTTCAGGCGACGGCCGAAATCGGCTGCCCCGCCCTTGAACTGGAAGCTGATGTAGTTTTCGGTGGTCCGCTCCCCGACCAGGGCTTCAGTGGTGGCAAAATGGAAGCCCAGCCGGGATTGAAGGCTGCAGTAGTTTCTGGAAATCATAAAATAGTTACGATTGGCCATTGACGTTCGAACCCCGGGCAGAAGGGCCTGGTTTTGAGTGGCCTGAAACATGACGGACATAAAACCTTTTCCATCCACGGGCGGCGGGCCCTCCCAGGGGAAGGCGGTAATTCCGGACCACAGGGCCAGCATGGGTATCGAGGCCACATTGTCGATGTCCACGAACCGGTTGTGGGGTTCATCTATTTTGAGTCCATCATCCAGGTTCAGTACCCACCACTGCATGGGAATGTGGGCCCGCAGCTGTTTTGAAGAACGTTCGGGAAAGCGGTGGGTTTTACCAAACCGGAACATTTCGTGAACGCTTTGTTCGTGACAAAACCGGGTGATGTCATGAAGGGTTTGGCAGTTGGCGGCCTTGAAACTCGGGCTGTCCGGGTCCAGAAGGTTCAGGGGTATGATCTTGACGGCGGCTTCCGAAAGAATTTTGTACACCTGTGTACCCTTCATCAGGTTCCTTGGCGCCTGTGAGTTCACCTTCTCCAGCAGTTCCTCGATTTTCCCTGAATAGATTTTGCAGGCATCGGCGTCGACGGTAACCCAATCTTGATCCGTCAGTCGGGCGGTGACACCGGCGGCGCCAAAAAGTGCCGGCACCTTGAATTCCCTGGCCACATTGGCCAGGTGGCCCGTCAGGCTCCCTTTTTCGCTGACCACCGCCGATGCCCTGGGCAGCAGGGCGGCCCAGCGCGCCAGGGCGCGGTCTGTGACCAGCACCGCGCCTGTGGGAAACTGAAAGGCGTCCACATCCTTCATCACCCGATAGACCGGCCCTGCGGCAATGCCGGTGGAGGCCGTCATGCCGCCATGGAATACCGCTGCCGGCAAATTTTTATGACCGCCGACCGCCGGCAGGGGGGGCGGGGCGCTGCTATGGACCTGCAGGGGACGGCATTGCAATAAAATGATTCTGCCGGACGGATCGATGGCCCACTCGATGTCCTGGGGGCACCCGTAGTAAGTTTCTATTTTGACTGCCAGAGCGGCCAGATCCAGGGCCTGCCGATCGGTCAGGGAAGCGCCGGTCATGTCCGCACCGGTGTCATCCAGGCGGCACACACCCTCTTCCGGGTCGCACACATATTTCTTTTCTTTGACCGCCAATTTTCGCAGCTTCACGGTAAGGGCCGGTTCTTTAGCCACCTGAAAAAAGTCCGTGGCCGTGGTCCCGTCGACCACCGCCTTGGGCAGCCCCCATGCAGAATTGATGATCACCGACGGGTCGCGAATGTCCATGGGATTGGTCGAATAAATGACACCGCCGCAGACGGCGTCCACCATCTGAATGACGCCCACGCACATTTCGTTTTCTTCATCCAGTATCCCCCGGTTGAAGCGATAAGCCATAACGGCCGGCGAGTATGCGGCCGCCACAATCTGTTTGTAGGTTTCGAGCAGGTGGTCCCTGGATATGTTCAAGGCACTGTGGTAGAGGCCGGCAAAGGAAGCGCCTTGCCGGTCTTCGTTCAGTGCGCTGCTGCGCACCGCAAGGTGGACCTTCTTTTTCTGACGTTCGGCCAATTTTCCGTAGGCCTCTAAAATGGCTTCTTGGAGGTCGGCGGGAAGCGCGGCACCCTGGATCAGTTGACGAATGTCCGCGCTGATGGTGTAGAGCCGATGGTGACCCTCATCCTCTGCGCTCTGGATGCGACGTTGAATCTCCACCTTCAGGTCGTTGTGGTCCAGAAAACGATTAAACGCCGTGGCGGTGACCACGAAGCCGTCCGGCACGTTAAGATGGAGCCGGTTGGCCAACTCACCCATATTGGCCATTTTATTGCCCGCCTGGTCCGTGTGGGTTTTGTTCAGGTCAGACATATGCATGATATAGCTTCCGCAGGATATTGTCTTGCGGTGAGGATTGACCAGGGCGTCGAGCGCCAACCGGATGGATTCCAGTCGTGATGGAAGGGCGTCGTATTTGCCGGGAGCCAGCGTCTCCAGATGTTTGACGATATTGTAGACCCGTGTGTAAGCCTGCATGGTGCGCGAGCGGATGAATTTCATGCCGAAAGGGGTTGTCCCTTCCAGGGCCTTTTCAATTTCTCCCATGATTTCCAAGGCCTGGTTGTTGGCATTCAAAAGCAGTTTAAACTGATGGTAGCGAGACTGAAATTCGAGCCGAAGGGCTCCGGCATCTTTTTCATCGAAAAGGGGCGCTTCGGACCTGAACCAGTTCAATAGACGTGTGAATATGCCCATGTCCGGCCGTTGTCATCCAATGGACCGGCCCAGTTTAGTGCCGGCTGATGGTTTAAGGGTGCCGGGCCGTTGAACGGACGGGTGTTCGCCGACCCGGCGGTTCGCCATTTGCATGGCGGGGGGGCTTGAAAATCAATGCTCCAGCCGCAGTCCCCAGCCTTCAAACAGGTACATGACGCCGAATCCGTACCAGAGTGTGTACACAACGTAGAAGACCAGGGAAAAAATTACAATACCGATTCGGTCGGATATGTTCTGACCTTCAATACCATAATAGTTATAGGCGGTTTCTACTGCTTTTTTATTGACCAGCTCGGCGACTTTGGCCGCTTTGAATTTTTTCTGTTTCTTGAGATCGAAATCCATGGCTTTAAGGGCGCTCCACCAGTTGAACAGCACCGCCTTTTCCGCATACCCATATTTAGTGGCGATTGCGGTGCCGTCGTTGTCATACATGGACTGGGCATCGTCCAGGCACTGGTTGAGAATTTGGACCATGTTTCCGGTCACCGTCAACCGGGGGCCATCTTGCCCCACCTGTGCACCGGTCTTCATGAACAGCGGTACCGTCTGTTCGGCCTGCCGCTCGCTTTTCATGGTCAACGAAAGCGTTAATTGCGGCGCTTCAAGGGTGGCCACTTCCCGGCGCGCTGCATCGATATAGTAGGCGGACCCCTTTGAAATGGAGTTGTAAAGATTGTCCAGATATTCCAATCCGTTCCGCCCGCCGAACAAGGGCATGAAAATAGCGACGAAGACGGCGGCGAACAGCACCATCAATATCAGTCCGATCATGAATGTTTTTTTCTTGGCGATCATACGTGTTCTCCCTCTCCCTTAAGCAGTCCGATGTTCTTCAGAAACGTGCCGACGACCCAGACTCCGAAGCCGCCGATGACGATGAAAAATGCCCATACCCCAATGGTATCCAGACCGGCGGCCATGCCCTTGGAAATGGGAATGACCCCCATATCCCCCAGCTTGGCCGGCAGGGCGAAGAACCGGTTGACGAATCCTGCCAGTACGGCCATGGCATAAAAACCGCGGATGGTGATACCGGGCACCACTTTGGTGACCATTGCGCCGATCTGGATGCCGACCAGGGATCCCAGCAGCATCCCAATGGCCAAAGTGTAGAAAATGAACCCGTAAATGGCATATTGGCTGATGGAGGCATAGCCGGCAGTAAAGACAATCTGGAAGATATCGGTGCCCACCGTGGTCATGGAAGAGACGCCCAGCATATAAACGAATATGGGGAAGGTGAGGAATCCGCCGCCCACCCCCATGATGCCGGCCGCCAGTCCCACCAATGCTCCGGACAACACCAGAAACACCCAGGAAATGCTCCGGCCGCCGGGGGTGAAATCGAAATCGAACTTGACCATGGGGGGGACCTTGACGGCTTGCAGTTTTCGGGGCAGACCGCCCAATTCGGCGCCTTCCGCTTTGCCGCCGTGACCGCCGCCGCTGTCTCCGGATTTTCTCGCTTTCAGGAAGTCATACATGGCATAACAGCCCAAAAAGCCTAACATGAGGGCATAGATCGTCGTGATAAAGGCGTCGGAGAGCACCGGGTTCAGCTCGTAGAGCACCCGGTTGATCAGCCCGCCGCCGGTGGCCCCTAAAATGGCGCCGATGAGAAAAACCACGGCCAGAGGCACCGACACGTTGCCCAGCTTTCGATGAATGATGCTGCCCATGATCGCTTTGGCAAAGATGTGGAACAAGTCTGTTCCCACCGCCAGGATGCCCTTAATTCCGGCACTCATCAGGGCCGGTGCGATGATAAAACCACCGCCGGCACCGATACAGCCGGTGATCAGGCCGGCACCCAACCCGATGAGAATGGAGACAATAAAAATGCCCGTGGAGTAAAAAGCCGGACTGTAGGCCTTCTTGCCGCCCAGAATATCGGGTAGATTGTCTCCGATTTGTTCTGCAAAAACAAAGCCCCCCAGAATGACCGGCAGCAGAAGCAACAAAAGCACCAGTAAGCGTTTGCGGCTTCCCAGTATATTGCCGGACATTTCTATTTCCCAGCGCGCGTGGGCCTTGGCCCCTTCCATCATGAATTTGCCCCATAATTTGAAAAAATTCATATCCTTACTCTCTTTTCTGATTTAGCGTTGATGTGAATATCTGGCGCTCAGCCCAGACCCTGCACCATCTTGTCGATTTTGTTTTTCTGTATGATTTTCTTTTTAAAGGCGTCTTCGGCTTTGTAAATTAAATCGTCCATGTCCATGGGCTTCATCAAATAGTCAAAAGCCCCCATCTGCATCCCCTCTATGGCGGCCTCCATGCTGGCATGGCCGGTGAGCATGATCACTTCGATCAGCGCATGGCGTTTTTTGATCTCCCGCAGGGTTTCGATTCCATCGATACCCGGCATGCGCACATCGAGAATCACCACGTCCGCTTCATTTTCCGCCAGCCACGACAAGGCCTCCTCGCCGCTGCCGACACCGGTCACCTCCACCTTGCGCCGCTTCATGCGTTTGAGGATGGTGTCGAGAAATTCTTTTTCGTCATCCACAAGAAGGAGTTTCATCTGCGTCATCTCGGGTCCCCCTGCGGCGGGTGGCTTCCTCGATCTTTTCCACCAGTTCCGCCAGTTCATGTGGTTTGGTCAGATAATCGAAAGCACCATAGCGCATGCCCTCTTTGGATGCCTTTTCCGAGCCATGACCGGTGAGCATGATGACCGGCATGTCGGGGTCCATCTTCTTGAAAATTTTGAGAATCTCAATGCCGTCCATGTCTTCGAGCTTCAGATCGAGCACAGCCACATCAAAATCGGACCGCCTGAGCAATTGTATCCCTTCGATACCGGAAAAGGCCTGGGTTGTCTGGATATTGCGTTTGGCCAGCCGCTTGGCCAGCACCTCCACAAAACCCCTTTCATCATCCACCATGAGCAGCCTTATGGGTTGTCTCCCCTGACTCTTCGGCTTTCTGCAGCCTTTGTCTTTTTCAGGGCTTTCGGGATGTGATTTCTTTGATACGGGCATTGACAATCTTCTCCTCGTGCTGTCGCTTGCGGGCGGCAGCCTCTGATACTTTGGCGATCAATAGATCCATGTCACAAGGCTTCATCAGGTAGTCAAAGGCGCCAAATTTCATTCCTTCGATAGCCGATTCCACCGTGGCGTGTCCGGTGAGCATGATGACTTCCACTAGTGGCACCTGGCTTTTTATGGCCTGAAGCGTTTCGATGCCGTCCATGCCTGGCATTTTTACATCGAGAATAACCACCTCCGTTTTGCTGCCCGCATTCAGTTTTGCAAGGGCATCCTTGCCGCTGAATGCCGTTTCCACGTCAAGATCCCTCCGCGAAAGGCGCTTGGTCATGGCTTCCACAAAGGGGGCCTCATCGTCTACGAGCATAATGGTCGCAACTGCCATAAGATGATCTCCTTTTTTGAAATGTTATTGAAATTGCACGTATATTCGACGATACGGTTTTTTGTTCTCAAGAGACATATGTTCCCGCATGGCGGCGCTTGGTCATGTGATGGACTATTGCTCCGGCATGGCTTCTTCAACTTCGTCCTTTTTTACCGGTATTCGGATTTCAAATGTGGTTCCCACATCCACGGTGCTTCTGACCGTGATCGTTCCGCCCATTTTGTGAATGATGCCGTAGCAAATCGATAATCCCAGCCCTGTCCCGCTGCCCACTTGCTTGGTTGTGAAGAAAGGGTCGAAAATACGGCCCAGATTGGATTTGGGAATGCCCGGACCGTCGTCGGCAACCGTTATGGCGATATCATCGCCCATCTGTTTGGTGCTGATTTCAAGGTTCCCGCCCGTTTTTTCCATGGCATCCAGGGCATTGTTGATCAAATTGAGAAGCACCTGCTGCAGTTCAGTATGGGAAGCGGAGATGGCCGGCAGTTTCGGCTGCAGCTGGGTGGAGATGATGACATTGCTATATTTGGCGCGCTGGACGGACAGGGACACCACTTCTTCAACCAGTGGGCCGATCTCGAAGTCCTCGATCCGCGAGTCGGTTTTGCGGGCAAAACTGAGCAGCTTGTGGGTAATTTCTTTGCAGCGTTTGCCCTGGGTGCGGATCTGGTTCAGGGCCCGTTCGAATTCCGCCAGATCCGATTCTTTTTTATAGGCCTGGTCTTCCATCAAGTCCAGCAGCCAACCGGCTTCCTCGACCATGATGGCCACAGGGTTGTTGATTTCATGCGCAATGCCGGCGGCCAGTTCACCCACCGAGGCCAGTTTGCCCGTTTCGATGACCTGCTCGTTCATGATTTCCTTTTCTTTGTCCGCTGCTGCGATACGGCGAACCGTTTTTCCCGATACCCAGATGGCCATGGCAATGATGGCCAGTCCGCCCAGCACCAGAAAAACAATGGCCATAAACTGGGCATTATGCAGTTCTGAAAAGGCATCGCTGCTGGCCTGCTTGTATACCAGAAGCCATTTTCCGCCTTTCAGCAGGGCGGACACGTAAATGCTTTTTACGCCGGCCCCGTCCAGCCGCTCCTGGATTTCCACCTCTTTGCCCTGGCGCTCGAGTGCAGAGAAATAGCCGCTGTAGATCTCCAGGTCCGGCGTAAAATCGAAAATAGGCTTGGTTTGAAACTGGCCCTCGCGATTCAGGATATAGGCGAATCCGGTCTCACCGATACGCACTTTTTCCACCAGCCGGTTGAATTCGACGAAATCGATGGTGGCGCGCACGATCCACTTTCGGTTGCCGCAGCTCTTTTGGACCGCGATGATGAAATGGGGTGCGCCGCGCAGCCCAAGGAACACATCACTGGTGAAGAAATGGCTTTCGATGGCCTTTTTGAACCAGTCGGCATTGGCGTAGCGGGCTTTCTCCAGTTTGAAAGGTCCGGCATAGGCGATCTGCTGACCCTGCTCGTCGATGACGCCGAGATCGACAAAGACCGGGCCGTAGGCCCTCTGCAGTCGCGTCAGGTATCCTTCCACGCTGTTCTGGTAGGCACAGTGTTCAAAATCCATGGAGTCGACCATAAACCGGATATTCTGCAGCTTCTCCAACAGGAAACTGTCAATATTCTGCTTGTGCTTGAGCACCAACTCGCCTAAATGCGCATTGATCTTTTCGTGATGGGACGCACTGAATTGTCCCAGAATGAATCCGGAGACAAGAACCATTGGGGCAACCGAAATGGTGATCACGATCAAAGCCATGTTTCGGGCCAGAGATCGATAGTAAGGGTTCAGTGGAGAGATTTTCTTGTTCATGCGCAGTTCCGATTTGAAATTCGTTGGGTTGAAGATAAAGAAGCCGGATACCTAATTCTAACAAGAAAAATGCCAACCTGATTCCCAAGGCTGAATAGTTGTAACGGATTGTTAATATGATGATTTATTTCTTGGCGTATGTATGACGGTAGCTATGCGGACAAGGCGGGCTGTCAGATATTTTTACAGTATGGTAAGGACCCGGACATGGATAGACACAAGGGCTGGCCGTGCAGCGGTCAATTTCGGCCACTTGATCGCGGGCGGGGATAAACCCCGCCCTGGCCATCTTAAATGATTTTTAAAAGCAGCCCGGCAATGATTCCTGTCCGCACAATGCGGTGGCTAAAATGGCCGGCTGCCGCAACATCAGGTTTTCTTTTTTTCCTGCTCAAACACCCGGCTCGGATAGCGGACAAGCTCATGAATCTTGGCATCCCGGATCTTTTTGTCGTGGGCGAATTTTTTTTCGAACGCCTGGCCCATCTTGACGAGCAGTTCATCGAACTTCATGGGTTTGAGCAGGTAGTCGAATGCACCCAGCTTCATACCCTCGATGCTGGTTTCCACAGAGGCATGGCCCGTCAGTAAAAGCACTTCGGCAAGCGGTTGGATGTGTTTTATTTCGCGCAGTGTTTCGATGCCGTCCATGCCGCCGGGCATTTTGATATCCAGCAACACCACGTCGAAAAGCGCCTCTTTGAGTCGCTCCAGGGCTTCCTCGCCGCTGGTCACGCCGGTGGCATCGATATTGCGCATGTTCAATCGATTTACGATGGTTTCCAGGAAATCCACTTCATCATCAACCACAAGAACCCTAAACGTATGCATGGTGTATTCTCCTATTTTTTTTCGGGGATCACCACCGGCAGGGACAAAATAAAAGTGGTTCCCTTTGCCGGGGCGCTTTCCACGGTGATGGTTCCACCGAGTTTTTCAATGATGCTGTAGCTGATGCTGAGCCCTAAACCGGTTCCCTTCCCGGTGGTTTTGGTGGTAAAAAAGGGGTCGAAGATTTTCTTTTGGATGGACTCCGGAATCCCGGGCCCATCGTCCTGTACCTTCACGGTAATATGGTTTTTGACCACTGCCGTGGTGACCTTTATCATACCGCTGGAGCCGATGGCGTCAATGGCATTGTTGATCAGGTTCATGAATACCTGCTGAAGCTGAGATTGGTCACTGGCGATTACCGGCAGCTTGTCTGCAAATTGCTTGAGGATTTCGATATTGTTGATACGGGCCTGGTTGGAAAGAATATCGATGGTTTGTTCCAGCACCTGGTTGACATCCACATCGTCCAGGCGAGGCTCCATGCGGCGCGCGAAACCCAGCATGTTGTGAGTGATTTTGCGGGCCCGGTCCACATGCTCCTCGATTTTGGCAATGGAGGCGGCAAATTCTTTATAGTTCGGGCTGGCCTTGAACTGCTCTTCGGAGAGCAGGTCTTCCATCCAGCCGGCCTTTTCACCGATCACAGCCAGCGGGTTGTTGATTTCATGGGCGATGCCGGCGGCCATTTTGCCCAGGGCGGCCAGTTTGTCCTGCTGGATCAACTGGGCGTTGAGTTCATTCATTTGCCGGTCCGTCTGTTCCAGGTGGCGGACCAGAATATGAGAGATCAGAACGATGGCAATGATGATAAACAAACATCCGGTGGAGATGATCAGCATTTCCGTGTCGCGAACATGGCTGAGCCAGCCGGCCTCCTGTCCGGCAACCTGGCTGATCACCAGCAGCCACTCCCCATCCTTGAGCCATGCGCCGCCCACATAGCGGGGGCCGCTTCCGTCCTGTTTTTGTTCAATCACCGTGTTGCTTTCGCCGAATTGCCTGGCGTCGATTTCCGATGGTCCCAGAATGGTTCCCTCAAAGCGTGGGTGGGTTTGAAAAACACCGCTGCGGTTGAGGATGAAGGCATCGCCCAAAGTGCCGACCTGGGCGCTTCGGACCAGGCGGTTGAAAATATCGGAATCGATGGTGGCCCTCAGAATCCAGCAGTCTTGGGCACACTCGCCCTTTACGGCGATAATGAGATGGGGCACCTGTCGGAATCCCATGAAAACGTCGCTGATGTACTTTCCCCTGCGCAATACCTGATCGAACCAGGGTTGCTGGAAATAATTCAAGCCTTTCAGGTTATAGGGGCCGGCGTAGGCCAACTGGTTGCCATATCGGTCGATGACGCCTAAGTCCACCAGGCCGAGACCTTCGGTCCGCTGATTGATCTGTCGAAAGAGCCGGGTGAGGTTTTCCTGCTTTTTGAGCGATTCGAAAGATTGAGTTTCTACGATCATGCCCAAAATAGTGGTGCGTTCTCTCAGGAAAACGTCTACGGCATTGCTTTGGGAACGTGCCAGGTGGCGTATCTGGTCCTCGACGCGCTCTTTGTAGAGATTGCTGAACTGGTAGTATATGGCGGAACCCAGCAAGATCAGGGGGCCGATGGAGACCACCACGGTGATACTGATCAGTTTCAACCGCAGTTTTTTGTACAAGGCGTGTTTCATTAATGCATTCCTCCAGGCGGGCAGGCACCCGGTTGGCTACCTACCACGACAGAAACTTCCAGTAGCCCAGTACCGTCCAGAACCACAGGATCAGCCACGCCAGGATAGTGACCGGAAGCCCGTATTTGAGAAAGTCCATCACCTCCAGCAGGCGCTCACCGGTCTCAGGATCCCTGCCCATGCCGAAGCAGATGGCATTGTTGGGGGTGCCCACCACCAGAAAGTTGGCAAAAGAAGAGGAAAATGAAGTGATCAGACCGACTTTCCACACGCTGACATTGGCCAGCGTGGCCATGGGCAGGACGATGGGTCCCAGGGCAGCCACCGTTGCCCCGTCACTCATGAAGTTGGTCATGGTGCCGGTGAGCAGGCTGACCCCAATCACCAGGCCGTCACCATGGGTGAGCGCCGCAGGCAACATGCTGACAAAGGAACTGGCCAGCCAGAGAGCGCCGCCGGTGAACTTGAGGGCAACACCCATTGCGCATGCGGCGGCATAAAGCCCTACCACGTCAAAGGCGACACCGTTCTGGACGTCGTCCCAGCGGAGAATGCGGAACAGGAACATGGCCAATACCGCGTACAGGGTGGGGCCTCCCAGTCCGGCATGTTCACCGATAACAACCCACGCCAGAACCAACAGCACCAGGATGGCCGCCATAATCGCTTCCTGGCCGCCGAATTTGGGCATATCCGCCACTTCCCGCTTGACCACCTCGCTGGGGTTGACGTTTTTGACCAGAAATTTGGGCTTCAGGCGCAGGTACATGAAGAGGCCGATCACCCAGGACATGATGGGCACGAATGGCATCCCGGTTTTCATCCACTCCAGAAAGGAGATGGGCATTCCATACTCCGCCAAGTATCCCACCATGATGGCGTTGCGCCCTCCGGCGGCCGGTGAGCCCGGTCCGCCGTGGTTGGCCGCAAAGCACACCCCCAGCAGCAGAAAGATGGCCAGGGCGCGATCCTTTTTGACCCCGTACATTTTACAGGTTACCTTATAAATACCCATCAGAACAGGAATCAGCAGGGCAACAAGGGCATGTTCGGATAAAAAACCGGCCGAAACGGCCAGCAGGGGCATGAATATAAAGGCAAAAGCTTTGGCGCTTTTGATGCGGCTGAGCAGTATCAGGCCGATACGCTTGTCCAGGCCGGTTTTCGATACCCCGACGGCCACGGCCAGTATGCCGAAGATGAAAAAGACGGCATCTTTCATATAGGCCCTGGAGATTTCGTTGATGGGCAATATGGCAAAAAGGTAAAGCATGACGCCCACCAGGATATCCGTGGCGCCCAAAGGCAGCGCTTCAGTGCCCCACATGAAGGCGGCCAGAAATAGGATGGCCACGGTCACTTTGGCCATCTGGGCGACTTGATAGGCGCTGAGCAGGGGCTTGGCATCGTTTCCATGCGTTTGTTTGCCCGCTTCAGCACCGTTTTGTCTGGCGCTGAAGGCTTCAGGCCGAAGCTTTTTGTTGACGGCATCGGTGATGGTGGTACATGCCGCCGGCATGCTGTATCCGGCGGGCTTAGCGGTTTGCACCATCTCCAGCATGCCCGGGGTGGGGGGCATCATTACGACGGCGACAAATACCAGCGTCGCAATGATGAACAGCATCGGTTTGTATCCTGGCCTGCTTTTCCAGGACAATGCGCGATCCTCGATCTCGGCTGCGAGAAGCGGATCGTACCCGTGTTCGGTAGCCGTGTGATTCGACATGAAGCCTCCTTCTGAAAAAAATGGGCACTCCCATGGTTGTTTTGCGTGTCTTGGGATTCGGCTGGTGATCAGTCGATGAAATACCAATCAATGATTGTGCCAACGAATGGAAAAACCACTCATCGTGAAACATATTGAATTTATTTAATTATTATTCGGATCATCAATTAGAGGGAGCTATTCGGGTGGGGTGGGGTGTCCCGTTTTTTTACAGTTCGTAAATCAAATGCAGAAGCAATATCGGCCGCAGCTTTTAAAAGGGCAGCACGACAAATCGGCCGACGGCCGGCCGGGGCTGCCTAAAAAAGCCTCCCGCTGGTTGCCCCGGAGCTGATATCCGAAAACGGATTTTAAAAGCGATGAAGTTAAAGTTGCCCGGATTATGGTCGTTGGATCGGCTCGATCCCGAGCACAGGCCTGAGATATTGGCCCGTAAAAGAATTGGCCTGCTCCGCCACTTCCTCCGGCGATCCGGCCGCTACCACATAGCCTCCGCCGTCGCCGCCTTCAGGGCCTAAATCCAGAATGTAGTCCGCAGTTTTGATTACATCGAGGTTGTGTTCGATGATCACGACGGTATTGCCGTTGTCCACCAGGCGGTTGAGCACCTCCAGCAGCCTGCGGATATCTTCCATGTGCAGGCCGGCGGTGGGTTCGTCCAATATGTAGAGGGTGCGTCCTGTACCGCGCTTGCTGAGTTCGCGGGCCAGCTTGACCCGCTGGGCTTCACCGCCGGAGAGTGTGCCGGCCGGTTGCCCCAAGCGGATATAGCCCAAACCCACATCGATGAGGGTCTGCAATCTATCCCGGATGGACCCGATGGTTCCAAAGCAGTTCAGCGCCTGGTTGACGGTCATTTCCAGAACGTCGGCGATATTGCTGCCTTTGTAGCGAATTTCAAGAGTTTCCCGGTTGTATCGTTTGCCGGCGCACACATCGCACGGAACGAAGATATCCGGCAGGAATTGCATTTCAATTTTGATGATGCCGTCTCCCCGGCACGCTTCGCAGCGGCCGCCCTTTACATTGAAGCTGAAACGGCCCGGTTTATACCCCCGTACCCGTGAATCCGGGGTTTTGGAAAAGATCTCGCGGATAAAGCCGAAAAGCCCGGTATAGGTGCCCGGATTGGACCGCGGGGTGCGTCCGATGGGAGATTGATCGATATTAATGACCTTGTCGATTTGATCCAGGCCCTCCATGGCTTGGTACCGCCCCACCGGCTCGCGGGACATGGAAAAGAGACGGTTGGTGAGCGCCGGGACCAAAGTCTCGATGACCAGGGAAGATTTTCCCGAGCCGGAAACCCCGGTGACGCAAATCAGGCATCCCAGCGGGAAATCTGCATCGATGAACTTCAGGTTGTTGTGCGAAGCTCCCACAATGCGCAGTTTTTGACCTTTTCCGCTGCGCCGTACCCGGGGCACAGGGATTTCCCGTTTGCCGCTCAGGTACTTGCCGGTCAAAGAGTTGTCATTTTCCAGCAGCGCCCGGGCAGACCCGGCAAAGATCACTTCTCCGCCCCGAAGCCCGGCGCCGGGCCCCATGTCGATGACAAAATCGGCGGCCATGATCGTTTCCGGGTCGTGCTCCACCACCAGCACGGTGTTGCCCATGTCACGCATCCGCATCAGTGTCTGCCTCAGTTTGCCATTGTCCCGTGGGTGCAGTCCGATACTGGGTTCATCCAGCACATATAGAACGCCGGTCAGCTTGGCGCCGATCTGGGTGGCCAGTCGAATGCGCTGGCTTTCGCCGCCTGACAGTGTGTGGGCGGCACGATCGAGTGTCAGATAGCCCAACCCCACATCCTGGAGAAATTCCAGCCGCTCTATGACTTTGGCGGCGACTTTTTCGGCAATCATCGCCTGCTGTCCGGAAAGTTCAAGCGTCCTGAAAAAATCGAGGACCGCGTCAATGGACCGGGCAGAAAGCTGGTGAATCCCGACTTGTTGGATCTTTACGGAGCGGCTTTCGATTTTCAAGCGGGTGCCCTGGCAGTGGGGGCACGGACTAAAGGTCATGAATTGCCGGATTTCTTCCCTTACGGATTTGGATTCGGTCTCATGGTAACGCCGGTTCAGTTGGTTGATCAATCCCTCAAAGGGGGCGTCATACACATAGGGCTCTCCTCTGCGCTCAACTGAAAATTGGATATTGTGAGGCGCGGTGCCGAAAAAGACGGCCTGTTTGAAATCCTGGGGCAAATCCTTAAAAGGGGTATGGATATCAGCGTTATAAAGTCTGGCAAAGGCTTGGATAAAACCGGTGAAGTATTCTGATTGCCGGCTGGCCCACGGTCGGATGGCCCCCTTGGCGATGGATAGGTCCGGTTCGGGGACAATCCGGACGGGGTCGACATCGGGTTTGGCGCCCAGGCCGTCACAGCTGGGACAGGCGCCTTGGGGTGAGTTGAAAGAAAAACAGGCAGGCGAAAAATCCGGGTAGCTGATGTCGCAGTCCGGGCACACCGCACGCTCATTGAAGCGCAAAAAAGTCGGTGCACGGTTCGCTCCGCCGGAAGCCAATTCAATCAGCACGGTTCCTTTGGAAAGCCCCATGGCCAGTTCGATGGAATCGGCCAGTCGGTTTTCCTGGCGGTTTTTCAGCACCAGCCGGTCCACCACGGCTTCAATGGTATGTGCTTTTTTCGACGGCAGGGGCTTGACGTTTTCGATTTCCATGACAACGCCATCAATGCGAACCCGGGCAAATCCGTCCCGGCGCAGGTTTTTGATCAACGCGGTGTGGGTGCCCGGCTGTTGCACCGCGAGCGGGGCCATGACCATAATCCGGGTTCCGGCAGCATAAGCTGTGACGGCGTCCACCATTTGGTCTATGGTCTGGGAAACGATGGGTTTGCCGCACTGGTGGCAATATGCAGTGCCGGCGCGTGCATAAAGCAACCTGAGGTAGTCATGAATTTCGGTTACGGTGCCTACCGTGGAGCGGGGATTGTGGCCGGCGGTTTTTTGCTCTATGGCGATGGCGGGCGAGAGCCCTTCGATGAGGTCGGCCTCGGGTTTCGGCAGGCGTTCGAGAAATTGGCGCGCGTAGGTGGAAAGCGATTCGACATAACGACGCTGGCCTTCGGCGTATAGTGTATCGAAGGCCAACGTCGATTTGCCCGAACCGGAAAGGCCGGTGATCACGACCAGCTGGTTTCGGGGGATATCGACATCGATGCCCTTCAAGTTATGCTGCCGCGCCCCGCGTATTTTGATGGTATCCATAGGGTATTGAAATGTCCGAAATATCGACTTTTGCATTTATCCGTGCAACCGGTTGTTCAGAGCCACGTAAGAGGCAGGGAAAAAACCAGTTGCAAGTGACGAGCTACGCGTTGTGGAATTCTGTCATTATATAATATCAGGCCCTCGTGCAGTGCAAACCTCAACCGGAAACCATACTTGCCCTTCAGGACCATGGGTTCTTTTCAGGGCCGGTTCAAAGCCGGGCTCCCCCAGGAGCCGATTTTTATCTTTATAGTGCCTCGAACCGGTTGCCGGCGGGTCTTTCTTATTAGCCCCGGCCTGAGGGTTTGTAAACTATTTTAAGGTTTTTCCCGCGGGTTTCCGGATGTCGGCTAACCACTCCATCGGCGTTGCGACCATTTGGCGCACGAACGCGGCAAGCCTGGGAATTTTAAACCAATTGAAGCCGGGGAGACGCAGACGGATCATGGGACCCATGTGTACGGTCGATGGTGCCGAAAAAAAATAAAAATAGTAGATATTGGGCGAAAATCGAAGTTTACCCCTCCCTTGTGGCTTTTGAACAGGATGTTCATAACGCTGGATCTGCTTAAAATAGTTAAGGAAATAGGAGGACCGAAAAAACGTCTAATCAGGGGCGATAAGCGTGTCAAATTAAAAAATATTAATAAAATATAATATGTTACATATTGTTCACAATTTGTAAGAAACGTGTTAGGAGAATTGGGATCTTTCGGTTTGACACATTTCCATACCTGACCTATATAGCGACATACTTTTCAAGTAATAGTCAAAATTTAGAAATATCCATTGTTTTATTCGAAAATTATTTAAAACCTTCGCGATCTAAGGCTCCGTATCAGCGTGGCCAATAAACAATCACCCGTGTGATTTGCAAGGGAAATTTATGGAACAAATTTGGCAAGAGGTTAAGGCTGAGCTGTCGCAGAGCATTCCCGAGCACACCTTTAGAATGTGGATTGAACCGCTTGAACTGAAATCAGTCAATTCCGGAGCGTTAGAACTGATTTGTCCCAACCAGTTTACCCGCAAGCGTATACTGGACCATTTCAGCGATATAATTTTATCGCAGGTCAACCGGATATCCGGCCAAACCCTGCAACTGGACATCAAAGTGGCCGCACAGCAGGAAAGCAAGCCATTGGAAGCGCCCCGGCAGATGCCGTTGCCCAATCTTGCGGTCCAGCCCCATTACGGGCGCCTGCTCCGGCAGGAGTTTACCTTCGATCAGTTTGTCGTTGGCCAAAGCAATGACTTTGCTTATTCTGCTGCGCTGTCGCTGGCGGCACGCAACAATACCCAGCAAAATGCCCTTTTCCTGTTGTCCAAGACGGGTATGGGCAAGAGCCATTTGTCCCAGGCCATCGGGCACCACATCCTCGACGAAAACCCGTCGGACCGCGTCTATTACATGACGGCCGAAGATTTTGCCAATGAGATGATCGCCTCTTTTAAAACCAACTCGGTCAATGTCTTCAAGGACAAGTACCACAAGAATTGTGACGTGCTGCTTTTAGAAGACGTCCACTACCTGAGCGGCAAGGAGCGCACCCAGATTGAATTGGCGCTGACTCTTGATTCGTTGTTCAACGAGAATAAGAAAATCATCTTTTCCAGCTGTTATGCGCCGGCTGAAATCCCAAAACTCAATGAGAATTTGCGATCCCGTTTGACCAGCGGCCTGATTTCCAATATCGATGCGCCCAAATATCGTATGCGCGTCAAAATCCTGAAAAAATACGCTTCCCGAAACAACTGGACCATACCCATGGCGGTGATTGAGTACCTGGCCTGCGAGCTGTCGCAGGATATCCGTCAGTTAAAAAGCGGTTTGATGGGGGTCGTTGCCAAATCATCGCTTTTGGGCCAGCCCATTGACTTGAGCCTGGCCGCAGGTGTCGTGAAGAACATGGTCCAGAAAAGCAAGGAAGTGACCATTGGCAATATCAAGAAACTGGTTTGCAAACACTACAATGTAACGGCCAATGAACTGATATCCCGCTCCCGAAAACAGGCCATTGTCAGACCGCGGCAAATTGCCATGTATCTGTCCCGCCGGTATACGGATCAGCCCTTGCAGGCCATTGGCAAGAGTTTCAACCGTTATCATGCCACCGCACTGCACGCCATTGGCGTTGTGGAAAAAGGGCTTCGGGAGGGTGGCCCCATTCAGGGCCATGTCGAATATTTGACCAGAAAGCTGGATTCCGGTGATTATTAAGGGGGGCAACCCGGCGGTCCCCAACTTATTGGATGGTACCCATCGCGTCTTCCGAAGAGATAAGTTCTTCAATTAATTCAGTACGTAAATTCTGATCCTGTTCTATGGCGCACCTTATGCGCAGAGCACAGTGCTTTGTGCACAGGGGGTTGTTTTTATTGTACGTGCCAAAGCAATCGACAATGTCATTGGATGAAACCACTGCATAAAAATTTCTGCTCATCAGGTGTCCTTGCTCGTCAATAACGAGATCATTTCGGCATGGATGATGCCGTTTGTGGCTAGAATCTGACTGTCGTCCATTCGGTATGGGCTGTCGCTGAAGTTCGATACCCGTCCACCGGCTTCCCGAACGATCAGTGCACCGGCCGCCGTATCCCATGCCTTTAGATTTTCTTCCCAAAAACCTTCGAATCGTCCGCAGCCCACATAGCACAGGTCCAAAGCGGCAGAACCCAATCGCCGGATGCCCTGGGCGGCATCCAGGCAGGCGGAATGGCGATTTAAAAGGTCCGGTGATCGTTTTCCGACCTCTGGAGTAAAACCCGTGACCAGAAGACTGTCCTGTACCTCGGATATGGACGAGGGCGTCATGGGGCGATTGTTCAGACAGGCGCCTTTTCCATCTTCAGCTGTAAACAATTCAGCCGTGACGGGATTGAATACAATGCCCAATAGAATGCGGTCGGCCTCGGCATAGGCAATGGATACCGAAAAAATTCCCAGCTGGTGCGCAAAGTTCGTGGTGCCGTCCAGTGGATCGATGATCCACAGCGATTGGCCATTTCCACTGTGCATGCCGCTTTCTTCAGCCAGGATGCCGTGATCGGGGAATGTGCCTCGGATGGATGAGATGATGGCCTTTTCCGAATCCAGGTCGGCTTGGGTGACCAGGTCAAAACGCCCTTTTTTTTGAATTCCGGCAAGGTTGCCGAAATGTTTTTTCAGAACATCCCCGGCGCGATAAGCGGCTTTCAACCCGACCTGTTTGATGGCATCCATAGTCATAAGGAGGAAACAATAGGCAGTTTGTTATGGCATTGTCAATGGTACAATACAGGAGTGTGCAATTCGGGCGAACATGAAAAATACCATTGGTCGCGTAAATACCCCGGCGGGGTGTCATTCCGGCGAAATCCGGGCAGACAGTGAAGCGTCAGCGCTATCCGCCGCGGCACCTGTCACCAGGGTGGACATTTTATGAATCAGGGGCAGCAAAGTGGCTTTGTCACGGGCGCAAACGGGCAGACCATCCAGTTTCCGGGCATACTGCGCAACGCGGGTTCGGGAGAGGCGGTCGATTTTGTTGAGTGCCCGGATTTGTGGCAGATTGTTCAGCTCCAGGTCCGTCAGGATGCGTTCCACCGCCTCAATTTGTTCCAGGTGGCGCGGATTGCTGATGTCAATGACATGCAGCAGCAGGTCCGCATTGGACAACTCTTCCAGCGTGGCCCGAAAGGCGACAATCAAATCTTTGGGCAGGTTGTGAATGAAACCCACTGTATCGGTGATCACCACTTCGATGTCTCTGGGGAAGCGCAGGCGCCTGCTGGCAGGGTCCAAGGTGGCAAACAGGCGGCTTTCTGCCAAAACATGGCTCTGGGTCAAGGTGTTGAGCAAGGTTGATTTTCCCGCATTGGTGTAGCCGATGATGGAGATTACCGGCACGTCGCGCTGCTCGCGTTGATGCCGCTGCTGTTTGCGCTGTTTCTGGACCTGGCTCAATTGTTTTTCAAGATGGTTGATTCGGGTCCTGACCCTTCGGCGATTGATTTCGAGCTTGGTTTCGCCAGGGCCGCGTCCACCGATACCGCCGGTGAGGCGTGACAGGGCCGTGTTTTTAGTGACCAGCCGCGGCAGCAAGTACTTCAGCTGCGCAAGCTCAACCTGAAGTTTGCCTTCTCTGGTTTGGGCGCGCTGGGCAAAGATATCCAGAATCAATTGCGTGCGATCAATCACTTTCAATGCAATCTGGTCGGTGATGGATTTGATCTGGGATGGATTGAGTTCCTGATCGAAAATGATCATTCCCACGCCCAACTGCATGGCCAGAATGGTGATTTCCTGAAGTTTTCCACGCCCTACCAGAAAGCGGTTATCCACATTTTTGCGTTGTTGAACGACGGTATCCGCAACGGTGATGCCGGCCGTGCGGCACAATTCGGAAAGTTCGGCCAGTGCATCTTCAGCTTGCCGGCGCTGGGAGGTGGTGATGCTGACCAGCAGTGCGCGTTCGCTGTCTCGTCTGGCCGTCAACGCAACCCTTGACTGGGCCAGCTCTCTTTCAAGCGCCAGGATCAATTCGGTGCAGTCAATGGACAACTCATTGGGGCGAAGCGGTTCACGCAGCTGACAGGGAGATCGGTCGGTGCTTCCGGGAAGGATGTGTGCCCAGTGACATTGCAGCGGGTTGCCCTCATCCGTTTGTGTCAGTGCGGCCATGATGTCCAGGCGCAAAAGGGCCAGGTCGTTGAGGTCATCCGCGCTCAATGTTTCGTTTTTCAAGTGGGTGTGGACACAGCGAACCCCTCTCAGGCGTCCGGGGTCTATTCGATAGGATTCCAGAGGGGGAATGACAATGCCGTGGTGATCCCCGACAAGGACCGTGGCGATTTTGCCTTTTCGATTGATCAGCAGCCCGATTTGTCGCTGGATTTCACAGGACAGCCGGGAAATGTCGCGGGCCAGTTCGAAAGAGATCAGATCGCCGGGCTGAACACGCCGGCGATAGAGATTCTCCAGCCGCTTGAGCTGTTCCGGCTTCAGCCCTTTGGTGTTGCCCCATGGTTGTTTCATGCCGGATTTTCAAATCTCGTATAGGAATTTAAGAATGTCAAAGGGATGTCGCCGGTGGGGCCATTGCGCTGTTTGGCAATCATGATTTCAGCGGTGCCCTTGTTGGGATTGTTTTCATCCCGGTTGTAGACTTCGTCGCGATAAATAAAGGCCACCACGTCGGCGTCCTGTTCAAGTGCGCCGGACTCGCGCAGATCGGACAGCTTGGGCCGCTTGTCATTGCGTTCTTCAAGTTTGCGGTTCAACTGGGACAGGGCAACCACCGGCACATTGATTTCCTTGGCCAGCAGTTTCAATGCGCGCGAGATTTCGGATATTTCCAAATCGCGCCGCTCTGTGCCCGCACGGCCGCGCATCAATTGAAGGTAGTCGATGATCACCAGGCCCAGTCCTTTGTCCATTTTCAGTCGCCGGGATTTGGTGCGGATGGAGGTGGCGGAAATGTCCGGGGAGTCGTCGATATACAGCGGGGCTTCGGAGAGAACACTGGCGGCTTCGGTGATGCGGTTCCAGTCATCGGGGTTGAGAAAGCCGCCTCTCAGGCGACTGGAGTCCACACGGGCCTCGGCGCAGAGCATGCGTTCGCACAACTGTTCCTTGGACATTTCCAGGGAGAACACGGCTACCGGCACGTTGCCTTCGACGGCTGCATTGCGTGCGATATTCAGAGCCAATGCGGTTTTCCCCATACTGGGTCGGGCGGCCAGGATGATCAAATCGGATCTCTGCAGCCCCGAAGTCTTGTGGTCCAACTGTGTAAATCCGGTGGTCACGCCGGTGACCATGGTGCGATTGCCCTGGCGTTCCTCCAGTGCATCGATATTGGATTCAATGATTTTGCTGATGGGGTGGAAAGCCGCCTGGTGTTTGTCTTCGGATATTTCGAAGACCGCACTTTCCGCAAAATCGAGAACACTGTCCAGATCGCCGCCGTCCTCGTAGCAATGGCGGCTGATTTCGTTGGCCTTGGCGATCAGCCGGCGCAATGACGCTTTGTCGCGAACAATACGCGCATAGTGCTGAACGTTGATGGCGGATGGAACCGTGTCGACGATGCGGGCGAGGTAAGCCGCACCGCCAATCTCTTCCAGCTGGTTTTTGTCCCTCAATATATTGGTCAGAGTGACCAGATCAACCGGTTCGGCCTTGGAGAACAACTCGGCGATGGCCGCAAAAATGATCTGGTGGGATGTACGATAGAAATTGTCGGGGGTGAGAATTTCTAGTACATCCAGCAAAGTACTGTTGTCGAGCAGGATGGCGCTGAGAATCGATTCTTCGGCCTCAATGCTCTGGGGCGGCAGCTTCTGAAGCGAAGGGTCCTTGGGTGTTTTTTTAGGGGGGGTCAGCGCCATCGTTTTAGAGAACCATCGTTTATGCGGTTGGCTGCGTGTGCCCGGCCAACGTCAACGGAAATTACTCCGGAACAATGTTGACGGTGATCCTGGGCTCCACTTCCTTGTACACGCGAATCGGCACTTTAAAGGTTCCGATGGTTTTGATGGGCTCTTTGAGCAGCACCATGCGTTTTTCCATCTTAATATCCTGTTTGGCCAATGCATCCACGATATCCCGTACTGTTACCGATCCATACAACCTGTCGGCTTCGTGGACTTTCGCAGGGATTTCGCACGCCACGGCCTCGAGGCGTTCGGCCATCTGCTGGGCCAGTTCTTTTTCTTTAGCGATCTGGAGCTCGAATTTCGCTCTCTCATGCTGGAGCAGTTTACGATACTGTTCCGTTGCCGGGACCGCTTTCCCCTGGGGAAGAAGATAGTTGCGGGCATAACCGGCCGCCACATTGACCTCACTGCCGATAATGCCCAGGGAGTCGATGGTTTCTTTTAATATTACCTTCATGCTGAACCTCCATTGCCGTAAAACGGCAAAGATCTGTTTCTGTAATTTCAGCCATATTTTCCGGGCATTGCTGCGGGCTGCCGCATGGCGTGTCCCGCCCGCTGCAAATGCCGGGAATGCCGCGATTGGAAGATCCCTGCCGGAAACTATCCCAGGGTCCCCACAAACGGCAGCATGGCAATGGCCCGGGCCCTCTTGATGGCCAGGGTCAACGCACGTTGGTGCTTGGCACAGGTGCCGGAAATTCGTCTGGGGATGATCTTGCCACGTTCAGTGATAAAATATCTCAAGGTCTTGTTGTCCTTGTAATCGATAACGATTGAACTGTCTGCACAAAACCGACAGACTTTGCGGCGATGAAATACTCTTCGTTTTCTTCTGGGCGCAGCGGGCCTTTTTGCTGGACGACCGGGCATGGCTTACTCCTTTTCGCTGGTTTCGGTGGTGGTTTCGGCTTCCGACGGTTCGGCAGATTCGGGCGCCGGGCTATCCTCAGGGGATGGCGCCTGATCTTCAGCCTCAGCTTCATCTGTTTGCGCCGGTGTTTCTTCAGCCGTTTCAGAGGAGGCCATTTCCGCTTTTATCTGTTCTGCGTCGGCCTCAGCCGCCAGTTGCACCGTCAGGTACTTCATGACGCGGTCGTCAATTCGGAAAAAACGTTCGATTTCGTCAACGAGCATTCCCATGCCGCAATAGTCGTAACGGGCATAGTATCCGCGGGGCTTTTTCTTGATGTCGTAGGCAAGTTTTTTGGTGCCCCAGAGTTCTTCTTTAATCAGAACGCCTTCCTGCTGGGGAATGATCTCTTTGATCCGGGAAAACAGCGATGTGCGATCGTCGTCCGATAAATCGGGGTCGACGATCACGATGGTTTCGTACCGTCGCATGGAGCCTCCTTGTGGTTAATAAAGCCCCAGCTCAAGGCTGGAGCAAGGATATACGAATTTTCAAAAACACCTCAAATAGCATCGAGTTCGATTGAGTGTCAAGTCTAATATTCAATGCCGCCATGATTTTCCAGGCTTTCTTTGTCCACGTCTCGCCCGGCAGCACCCAGAAAGGTCACCGGTTTTGCCGGGGCAATGGTCGGGCGGGGCGCCGGTTTGGCCATGTTGATCAATTATGCCGTTCATGAAAACAGCCGGATTTTGCGAATGGGGTCGTGCATCCCCGAACCGGGCAGGTTCCGATAAGCCGGCCTTACGTTGTAACACCATGTAATAATAGGAAAATTCCTATACTGAATAAAAACATGACGGGGGCGGAGGGGCGAAAGGTGCAAATTGTTGGATTCATTTCTTCACATTGCCTTCGGAATGTCGTAGTTATTCCGAATCGGAAGGATGCGATGCCTGTGGCACCCGTTTCATTTAACGGTTATTCCAATTGAGATCATTATGAATTTTGAACAAGCCCTTGAAGTTGCCAAAGCCAATGGTGAAAGTGTTATTCCCACAGTCTGCGGGATGTGCGGGCCCGGCGGGCCGGGAGGTGGGTGCGGAATCTATGCCTTTGTCAAAGATGGCCGTTTTACCAAAGTTTCCGGTATGGACGAATGCCCGGTCAATAAGGGCGCCATTTGCGCCAAGGGGCATGCCGCACCCCAATGGGTGTATTCGCCGGACCGGTTGACCCATCCGCTCAGGCGCACGGGTAAAAAGGGCGAAGGACAATTTGAAAAAATCAGCTGGAATGATGCCATCACGCATATTGCCGAAGTGCTGACACAGCAGAAAAGCGCCTACGGTGCCCAGTCCTTGGCTATTCTGGCCCCGTCCAAGCGCGCCTACTGTGATTATCTCAAACGGTTTTTGACCGCCCACGGCAGTCCCAATTACGGCCACAGCGGGATCTGCGCCATGCAACGGGCGTTCGCTTTCATGTACACCCTGGGTGATTACCCAAGGCCGGACGTGGAGCACAGCGATTTGATCATCTGCTGGGGGCGCCAGCCCATCTATTCAGGTCCGGTGGCCCGTCCGGCGAGGGCTTTTCTGGACGCCAGAAACCGCGGTGCCACAATCATCGCCATCAAGCCTTCAGTGGAGCCGGACGTCGGCCTGGCCGATGTCTGGGTGCCCGTGCGTCCGGGAACGGATGCGGCCCTGGCCCTGGCCATGCTGCATGTGGTCATCGGTGAAGGCCTGATTGACAGCGCTTTTGTGGAGAGGTGGTGTCATGGATTCAAATGCCTGCAGGACCATGTCCGTCAGTATGATCCGCAATGGGCGGAATCCATCAGCGGCGTGCCCGCCGAACAGATTGAAGAAGTCGCCAGACGATACGCAACGACTCCCCGGGCTACCATCGACCTGGGCAACGGTGTGGAGCATTGCCCTTCCTCCAACGACGCCATTCGGGCCGTGGCCCTGTTGATGGCCGTTACCGGGCACCTGGATCGGCCGGGGGCCAATATTTTCGTTCCGCCCCCGAAGTCTGCGCCAAAAGATATCACCCTGAGGGAGCGCTATACGCCCGAGTTGCTGGACAAACTGGTGGGCCCGGAATTTCCCGTCGCCTTTCAGCCGTTTCTGGAGGGGTTGTCATCGGCCTATTACCGTGTCCTGGAAAGCGTGCTGACGGAAAAGCCATTCCCCATCCGGGGGATCATCGCCCCCGGCACCCAGGCACCGGTGAGCACCCGGGGAACGAAGAACGTAATGGCCGCGCTGCAAAAACTCGATTTTTTCGTGGTGGCCGATGTGGCCCGTACCGCGGATATGCATTATGCCGATATCGTCATGCCGTTGGCAACCAGTTACGAAGTCGATCATCCGTTCCAGATGGTGCCGGGATGGCTGATGGCCAACAACCGCGTTATCGAACCCCTGGGGTTGAACAAATCCATTTTCGAGTTCTTCCTGGATCTGGGAAAGGCCATGGGTTATGGCAGCGACTTCTGGAACGGCAACATCGAAGCAGCTATGGATGAACAGCTTGAGCCGCTGGCAATGACCATGGCCGGTCTTCGGCAACAGCAGACCGGAGTGGCTTATACAGCCCCACCGCCAGAGTATGAAAAATACGAGGCGACCTTCAGCCGCCGCAGTCCGCGTCTGAGCGGCGAGCATTTCCTGCCTCAGGGAAAAGTGGCTCTGTACAACACCACCTTTGAGAAAGCCGGATTCAGCCCTTTACCCGAATGGCGGGAACCGCCGGAAAGCCTTAGCGGCACCCCGGCGCTGGCCCAAAAATATCCTTTGATTCTTTCCGATTACCATACCTCAAAGAACTTCAGCGCGTCATGGCAGCGCAACGTACCTTATTTGCGGGAGATTCAACCCGAGCCCATGCTGCACATTCATCCAAACGCCGCCGCGGCACGCCAGATCGAAGACAACGACTGGGTCAGCGTCACATCCCCGCACGGGTGGATGAAAGTCAAAGCGGAGATCTATCCGGGCATCCGGCCTGATACGGTCATGATTCTGCACGGCTGGTGGCAGGGCTGTCGGGAGCTGGGTTTGGACGACACCCCCCTTGCGGACGGCGGCGCCAACGTGAACATCATGTACAGTGTTGACCCGTTGAAAGCCTACGATCCCATAGTCACGGCCATGGCCAGCCAGACATTGGTTCAGGTAGAAAAATGGGAGGCGTCGTAATGGCTGCGTCGAACGCGCAATACCTGATTCAGTTTGATCCTGACAAGTGCACCCAATGCCACGGCTGTGAGATTGCATGCAAATCCTGGCGAAACCTGGGCTTGGGGGTGCGGTATCGCCGGGTCCTGAACCTTTGGCAGGGAGTGTATCCCCGGGTAAAAAACACCTCTTTGTCACTGGCCTGCCTGCACTGTATCGAACCGGCGTGTGCGGATAGCTGCCCTGAGGGGGCCATTTCCAAACGAGCGACAGACGGTAAAGTCGTGGTTGATGAGACACTGTGCACCGGCTGCAGAATCTGCGCAGAAGCCTGCTCATTCGGCGTGCCTCAATTCGGGGGCAATGGGACCATGGAAAAGTGTGACCTGTGTCCAGATCGGCCAGCCATAGCCGCGCCCCCCTGTGTGGACACCTGCCCGGGAAAGGCGTTGTCCTTGGTTCAAGTCAGTCCGATCGAGAAAATGGTTCACGAAGAAGAAATTGCTCAGCTGCTCACGTCAAGATAGGGGCGCTTTTTAAAATAAACGGATGCTGGGCGTTAATAATTCCTATAAAATGAATAACGAGCGTTTTTCTTGCTTTTGCGTCGAGCGGAAGATTATAATGGTGAAGACAGCAAGAAAACACCTAAAGGAAAACTATATAAGATAGAACAGGATAATATGAAGTATTCTCACTGGATAAGGGTTGCCTTGGTGCTGATTGTGATGACTCTGGGCATAGGCGGGGCTTGGTTCTACCATTCCCAGAAACTGGCCGCGCGGAAGCAGATTGCAAAGAGCCTGCACGCAATCGCGGAACTAAAGGCAAGCCAGATAGCTTCCTGGCGCAAAGAGCGGCTTAGTGACGCCGCTGTTTTATCCGAGAATAAATTTTTTATTCAAGGTGTGGACCAATTCGTTAATGAAAAGAGGAAAGAGAATAAAGCTAAGATTCTTTCCTACTTAAGCAGTCTGAAGCTGAATTACGATTACACCAACATGTTGCTTGTGGATACGGCCGGCCGGCAGTTGTTGAATCTGGGCGGCAATGCTCTATTATACGAGGGGTATGCGGCCTCGCTGCCTATTGCGTTTCGCGAAAGCAGGGCCATATTCATCGACCTGCATGTCGGACCGGCACGCCATAGCCCTCACATCTCCGTTTTAGCGCCTCTAATTTCCGATGCCGAGCCTTCCAAAAAAGCGGTAGGTTCGGTCATCATGATCGTTGATGCCGCCAAATTCTTGTATCCCTTGATTCAATCCTGGCCAACGAACAGCCAGACAGCCGAGACCTTGTTGGTCCGGCGAGACGGAGAAGATGTTTTGTTTTTGAACGACCTGCGGCATCAACCAAACACAGCGCTCAAACTGCGCATTCCTCTGAGCCGGAAGAATCTGCCGGAAAGTATGGCGATTTTAGGCCAACAAGGGCTCGTGACGGGTAAGGACTACCGCGGTGTGGATGTGGTGGCATTCATTCTGCCAGTGCCGGAATCGCCCTGGTTTATTGTGGCCAAAGTGGATTCGGCGGAAATATTCGCCAATTGGCGATTTCGATCGATTCTCATCATTTCACTTTTGATAGGATTGGCGGCAATCCTTGGAGTGGCCGGCTTGCTTTTGGCTCAAAGGGAAAAGAAAGTGCATTTTCAGAAACTTTTTCTTTCTGAGGCCGCACTGCGCTCCAATATCGAACGCCATAGCATCACATTAAAATCCATCGGTGACGCAGTCATCTCCACCGATTCGAAAGGCAGGGTGGAACTGCTTAATCCTGCTGCGGAAGCCTTGACCGGTTGGACAGAAGTCGAGGCGCGCGGCAAATTGCTGGAAACGATTTTCCTCATCGTCAATGAGGAAACCGGCGAAAAAGTGGAAAATCCGGTAACCAAGATACTGCGCGATAAAACAGCGACCGGACTTGCCAATCACACAGTACTGATCGCTCGCGATGGCACGCGCAGACCCATAGCAGACTCGGCAGCGCCGATCTGTGATGAGGAAAATAAAATACTAGGGGTGGTGCTTGTATTCAGGGACCAGGCCAAGGAGCGCTGGGCCCAGCGCATGACTATGATCAGATTGGACCTGTTGAAGTCTTCCGAAGCCCGGACGATAGAAGAAATGTTGGCAAGGGCATTGGACGAAATCAGCAAATTTTTCAGCAGCCCTATCGGATTCTTTCTTTGTGTTGAAGCGGATCAGAAAAACATTTCCCTTCAACAATGGACCACCCGCACGCAATCGGAATTCTGCAAAACCGGAGGAAAACCGGGACATAATGCTATTGAACAGGCTGGTGTCTGGGCAGATTGCGCGAGGCAGGGAAGGCCGGTCATCCATAACGACTATGCAACCTTGGCCGAAAAAAAGGGGTTGCCTCCAGGCCATACTGAAATCATCCGCGAACTGGTTGTTCCCATTAAGCGCGGGAGCAAGGTGGTCGCCATTCTGGGACTTGGAAACAAACCGACTGATTATACAGAGAAGGACAAGGAATCCCTAAACCTTCTTGCAGACATGATATGGGAGCTTGTTGAGCACAAAAAGGTTGAGGCAGCCCTTGTCCAATCCGAACATCGTTTGCGAATTTTGATCGATGCCATTCCGGATCTCGTTTGGCTCAAAGATCTAGATGGCACTTATATCCTCTGCAATAAAACCTTTGAACGGTTTTTGGGTGCCAAAGAAGCCGATATTATCGGCAAGACCGACTATGACCTTATGGACAAGGATTTAGCCAACTTTTTCCGGGAGCATGACCGCAAGGCCATGGCGGCCGGCAGGTCAACAATGAACGAAGAGTCGCTCGACTTTGCCGATGGCAGCCACAAAGGTGTTTTTGAAACGTTAAGAACACCTTTGTACGATGCCAATGGCGCTTTGATTGGCGTACTCGGTATTTCCAGAGACATTTCTGACCGTAATCGCGCAGAAAAATCGCTTCGCGAAAAAGAACAACGCTACGCCAGTGCACAGCGTATGGGCCGGGTCGGTAATTGGGAGTATGATGTTGCCACCGAGTCATTCTGGGGCTCGGATGAAGCCAAACGCATTTATGGTTTCGACGAGTTGAAAAACGCTTTCTCTTTTGACGATATCGAAAATTGCATTCCTGAACGCGAAGAAGTTCATCAAGCCCTGGTAGATCTGATCGAACGTGAAAAACCCTATGACCTGGAATTCGAAATTCTTCCTGTAGATGGTTCCCCACCCAAAATCATCAGATCGATCGCTCAGCTTATCAGGGATGCTTCTGGTGCCCCAATCAAGATCATGGGGGTGATTCAAGACATCACTGAACAAAAAGAAGCCGAAAACGAACGGCTCCGTCTTGAGGACCAGCTCCACCAATCCCAGAAAATGGAATCCATAGGCCGTTTGGCAGGCGGTGTGGCCCACGACTACAACAACATGCTCAGCGTGATCATCGGATATGCAGAGCTGGCTTTTGAAAAGACGGAGCCGGATGACCTTATCAGGGAGGATTTGAATGAGGTTTTGGATGCGGCCCGGCGTTCCACGAATATCACCCGGCAGTTGCTGGCCTTCGCTCGCCGGCAGACCATCGCTCCTGTAGTTATTGACTTGAATGAAACCGTTGAAGGGATTCTCAAAATGCTGCGTCGACTTATCGGCGAAGATATCGACCTGTCCTGGAAACCCGGCTCCGGCAGGATGCCTGTGTTCATCGACCCGTCCCAGCTCGACCAGCTCTTGGCCAACCTTTGCGTCAATGCCCGGGACGCCATCGGCGGGGTGGGCAAGCTGACCATCGAAACTGGCCGGATCAGCTTTGACACGGAATACTGCGACGCGCATGACGGATTTATTCCGGGCGATTTCGTCATGCTGGCCGTAAGTGACGATGGCTGTGGCATGGACAGGGATACGCTGGGCAATATTTTCGAACCATTTTTTACCACAAAGGGTATGGGCGAAGGCACCGGCCTGGGGTTGTCGACGGTATTCGGCATCGTCAAGCAAAACCAAGGATTTATCAATGTGTACAGTGAGCCGGGAAAAGGCACAACGTTCAGAATCTACCTTTCGCCTCATGCAGAAGAAGGCACCATCGTGAAGGTGCGGGAGGCGGAAAGTATTCCCACAGGACGAGGCGAAACTGTGCTGATCGTCGAAGACGAGGCATCCATTTTGAAGCTGACGCAGCAGATTTTAGAGAACTCGGGGTACCATGCCCTGGCTGCATCCACCCCCGGTGAGGCCCTGGCCCTGGCAAAGGAACACGCAGGCAATATTCACCTGCTGGTTACCGATGTGGTCATGCCGGAAATGAACGGTCGTGAGCTGGCTGAGACCCTTCAGGTTCATTATCCAACCCTCAAGGTTCTATTCATGTCGGGTTACACAGCTAACGTTATCGCCCACCGAGGGGTGCTAGACAAGGGTGTCAATTTCATTCAAAAACCGTTTTCAAAAAAAGATCTGGCAGTAAAAGTATGGGATGCGATATATTAGCATGATGGGTATCGCCCTCTAATGAAAGGATTGTCTCAAACAATCGCCTGTGTGTCAACTTCCTCAAGCGGCCACAGGAGCTGCAACCGCGGTCACATGCCCCACCTTTTCCTGAAAATCCAGAACCCATAATAGAAGCAATCCAAATATTGCTCCCGGGACCCACACGGTCAGAACCTATTATCCGGATTTCTCGGTTTGCGAGATAGACATCACCTACACTGTTGTTGATGGGAAAAGGGAGCATCAGATTGGAGAATCGTCCGGAAGGAATGGCTTTACCACTCGGTCAGGATTGCTTCGGGCTGAAAATGGTGCGATTATGATTATCATATGGATAATCAAAAGAAGGGAGGAAGAATGATTTCCGGAAACCATTTTAAACCCAATGATGCCATGATCATCGTTGATGTCCAGGTGGACTTCTGTCCTGGAGGGGCCTTGGTTGTTGAGCAAGGCGATCGCATCGTTTCCGTCATAAATGACTGGTTGCAGGCCGCCCAACAGGCCGGTGTTCCGGTGTTTGCCTCCCGGGACTGGCATCCGCGGGAACATATCAGTTTCGTGTCCGAAGGCGGGAAGTGGCCGCCGCATTGCATCCAGGATACGCCAGGAGCCGCATTTCATCCGGATTTGAAATTGCCGGCCTCCACCATCGTGATTACCAAGGGTGTCCGTTTCGATCATGACCAGAACTCGGCCTTTGACGAAACAGGACTGGCGACTTACCTTAAACGCAAGGGAATTCAAAGGGTTTTGGTGGCCGGTTTGGCTTTGGATGTCTGTGTACTGGCCACGGCCATGGATGCCCATCATGCAGGCTTCGATGTGGTTTTATTGGCCGATGCCACCCGGGCGGTGGTTGTGCAGGACGGGATCGAGGCTATCTCCAAACTGCGCCGAGCCGGCGTGGCGGTAATCGGTGCAGCGAGAGCAGAACAAGCAGCACCGGCAGCTGGGCAAGAGACCTGCCTGAAAGCTCCCGAATGGGCCGAACACCAGCGGTTTTCCGATGAAGACATGGGGTGTGACGACGGAAGGGCCGGTTAAAAATGAGCAACTATCTGAAATATGGACAGAAAATGTCCCAGCGCCTTCATTTGCTCCTTAAGGATGAAGGCCTCGCTGGTATGCCGGACAACTACGAGGCATTCATGCAGCTGGATCATGCCTTGCGCAAATGGATCGCCGGCAATATTCCGCTGGTGCTGTCGGACAATTACGAACATTTTATGGCCTGTCTGCCCGGCAAACAATACGGAGCCCAGCAGGTGATCGTGCGCAAGCAAATTGGCGGCTTCACCGTTGCCAGCGGGTATTGGAAATGGCTCGAGTTTTTAAGCCACCCCTTGACCCATGCGGAAGTGAACCTGGTTGCCGACTTTTTTTCAGGCCGGCACAACAACTATCCGCGTCAATTCGACAAGGCCTACTGGCATGATCGCGTAGTCGACCAATGCAACGGCTACCTGCCCATACGGGTGGAGTTTCCCGGTGAAGGGGCCGTGTTCACCGGCGTGCCTTTTCCCGTTGCCCAGATTTACGGCGACAGAGCCGCCATCTGGGTGAACGAACCCATGTATATTCAGATCGGGCAAATGTGTCATGTGGCTACCATCGCCGCTCAGTTCACCGAGATCCTGGGGGACGCATGGCGCTTTATCGAAGTCGGTTTCCGGGCGCTGCACAACAAGGAGGCCTCCGACGATTTTCTGCTGGCCATGCTCGTGGGGGGCGGCATTATTTCCACCAGCAATGACCTGGGGGCCATGATCAACGGCGCCCCCTTCAAACCTTCCGGGACCACAGGCCATTGCTACTATCAGCAATACGAAAGCGAGGAGGAAGCGCTGCGGGCCTTGCTGCAAAGTCCTCTGGGCCGATACAGCACGGTTTTGCTGGACCTGTTCAGCCATCGGCGCGGATTCCAAGTGTTGCAGAAACTGATTCAGGAAGGGTACCCACCCCCGTTTGCCGAAAGGCCGGACTCCGGGGATACCTTGAGTCTGGGGATGCATGACCTGACGGCGCTTCAGGATGACGGCCATTCGATCAACGTGGTCTTTGAAGATGGATATCAACCGGGGGACGTCTTGAATGCCGAAACCGTGCGCAAACAATACGGCCTGGACGAAAAAAGGGCCATCTACGGCGCCGGTGGGGCCTTCATCGGTTCCCGTCAGACTTTGGAAACCGCTTACAAGGCGTGCTACTTTCATAATGGAACCGTCCAGGCCCCTACCGATAGTGTCGAAACCATGAAGATCTGTCTGGATGACTCCATGAAGCAGTCCATTCCGGGGATGATCGACTGGTTTCTCAATGAGGAAAAAGGCTTGTTTATGCTTGGATGCGCCGGCGATACGCCCCTGGAAGGGTATCACAGGGCAAACCAAATGCTCTACGATGGATTGACCCATCCGGGGAAGCCTTACTTCAATCCGGACTACGATCCATCCAACCTGACCACCTGTCCGGCGATCGTCAATGGACGCGAGCATTGCCAAACCATGCTCAACCGCCTGGGGCCAGACTTTACCCGCAACATCGAACCCAACCGGTTCGGCATGGCCATGACTAAGGCCCTGCGGGAAAAGCGGAAAAAGATCGTCGAAAAAGCACGGTCCCAGGTATCCGAACAACCGAAGGAAAGGAGCTGATCATGCAACTCAGCGACAGAGGACATATGAAAACCATCATCGATCGTGAAATGCTCATGCGGCTGAAAACCTGCGCCGCCTGTAATCAACCGTTTAACTTAGGAGACCCCGTGGTTATGGCCTGCGGAGCCTGGGACGGCCCGCCGCAGCTCATCCATGAAAATGAGGCCACCTTTCTGCCCTCAACCGGAAGTTATATCGAACGAAAGTGTCTTAAGGCGCGCGGCGGAAGGGCATAGCCTTATGTCAGCATATGCCGCGGTACAATAACTGGAAAAAAGAAAAGACGGGATTCTGCCGGATCAGAAATCCACATCCAGGTTCGTTGTCTGTCCGGCCTGTATCGCAAATGGGATGCGTTTTTCGGGTTTTCCCTTTAATTTGTATGCCTTAACAGAAACTTCATATTGCCCCGGCTGCATTTTGATCGGTTTTCCGGCGTTTCCGGTTGCAATGCGCCTGGAATCGCCGGGCCGGAAGAATGAAAGACCGCCCCGGGTGGGTTGACCGCCGGAAGTGACCTTTACATTGAGAATCCCTTCCTGGTACTCGACCCGCTGTTTCGAGGTCTGGGCCTGGGCGACTTCAATGTTCTTCAGGACGATTTCCCTTTCCGGGATGGCCTTGCGATAGACGACCTTTAGATCGTAGTTGCCGGCATTCAGGTTAATGACCTTGGGGTTGTCGCTGGAGGTATCACTGCTGGTCACACGATTGGTCGTGCCGGCGTCATAGATATAATAGCCGGCAGACCCCTTTTTGCCATTGACCAGAACCTCGATACTCAGCCGGCCTTCACCGAATTCCGCCCTTCGTTCTTCGGTCTGGCCGGCTTTGATTTCGATACCGTTGAAACGTTGTTCCGTTTCAGGCTTGGACCCTCTATAAACGACCCGAAGATCATAAGTGCCCGGGTTTAACGCCACAATCTTGGGATTGTCGCTGGAGGTATCACTGCTGGTCACACGATTGGTGGTGCCGGCGTCATAGATATAGTAACCGGCAGACCCCTTTCTGCCATTGACCAGAACCTCGATACTCAGCCGGCCTTCACCGAACTCGACCCGCTTTTCAATCGTCTGCCCCGCCTTGATCCCGATGCCGTTAAAACGGCGCTCGATTTCCGGCCTGACTTTCTTGTACAACACCCGAAGATCGTAGACCCCCGGGCCCAGGGCAAACGTCCTGGGATTGTCGCTGGAGGTATCGCCAGTTACCAGGGGCTGGTACTCACCGGTGCGATAAACATAAAGGCCGGCCGTCTCCTTCCGGCCGTTGGCCAAAACCGCCACGCTCAAGCTTCCGCCGCTGAAATCGACGCTCTTTTCCGTGGTAGCGCCCGCTGTAACCGCCACACCGGAAAGCATTACCTCCTGGGGAGGGCTCACCTCTTTATCTATTATCGTCAGGTCATAAACCCCCGGCTTCAATTTCGATCCCGGCCGGCCCGGTTCCGTTGCCGAGCGGATGCTCTTGACGGTTTTTTTCTCTCCTTGCGGGAAGATATCCACCCGGGCAGAGATGGCCTTTGCGTTTCGAAAGGCGGAGATTTTAAGGTAACCGAAGTTTTGTGATTCTTTGACCGCCTCTTTGGCCGCCACGCGGAATTCCTGGGCGGTCTTGGCTGTAAAGTATTGCCCGCCTCCTGCTTTGGCGATGCACTCGAGTTGGGCTTTTTCCTCTTCGCCCACGTCGAAACCGATCACAAACATGGTAAACCGGATGCCGGCCGCTTTGAGCTCCTTTACCAGCGCGCAAGGATCTCCCTCGCACGTCTCCTTTCCGTCACTGACGAGAATAATGGCGGTCTCATCTTCGATGCTTTTCAGCTTATCAGCCGTCTTTCGTATAGAGAGCGTGATGGGTGTTTTGCCCTTGGGGCTGATGGCCTTGATTTTGGCGATAAGGCGCCTTTTATCGATCGGCTGCAACGGCACCAACTCTTCCACATCCTGGCAATCCCCCTTGCTGCGATGGCCATAAGCCACGAGACCCGCATAGCTATCGGCGGGCAGGTCATTGATGAGATCCGCCAGAACTTCCTTGGCGATCGCGATTTTTGCCCGACCTCCTATCTGCCCCCACATGGAGCCGGATGCATCCAGCACGAGTACCGTACGCGCCGCATCCTCACGGGTTGCAGAAGAACTTTCAGCCTGAGGAGCCGCAACTTGAGCAGATGCGGCCTGAATTTTTCCGGTTTGTGAAACATCGGCACCTGGGGATGGGGCCGGGACCAGTGCAGCGCCGGCATTATCCCGGGCATTTTCATCCAGAAGCACATGCGGTGCGGCTTGGTACCGGTGCTCTTCTATGCAAATTACCTTCACCTTCCCATAATCCATCATGATATCCAGGTTTTTCAGGTTGTTATGCGGGGTGAATGAATATCGTTTATACTGACCGGCCGGGATTTTTTCTTTGTGCTCTTTCCCTATGGCCTTGAACCGGAATCCGGCAGCTGGGGCCGACAGGGCATGAATACGGATGTCATAGGACGAATAAGATTTCGGGGCGCCCCAGGTTTTTCCGCTGCCCTTGTCCATATAAAAAACCCTCTGCGCGGCCTGAACATGCGGCAATGTACCCGTTAAAATGAGGTTGACCCGAATATATTGCCCCTCGATTACCCCGACACGGATGCCGTCTGCCCCCAATTCAGGATCAATCTGTATATTGCCCTCGCCCCGATAAGTGCACTCCGACTCAGGTTTCAGGGGTGTCTGTCCCTTGTAAGGGACGGCGACCCAGGTCGCATTCCTGGCCCCTGGTTTTACTTTAACACGGATTTTCATTCCCGGGCTTAAGACCAGACTCCAGGTGTCGTTTGCGGAAAGAAGATTCGACAGATCGGACTTGCGCGGACGGGTCTTTTTGTAGGCGGCTATCTTGGCGGTCACCTCCGGGTCACTCTCGACCCGTTTGGCGATTTCATCGCTGCTTTGCAGCTTGAAATCGGCCGGGATTTGAAATTGCGCGTCCTGAACCGGGCTCTGATCGATATGGTGCACCAGGACATACCAGTCGTCCTGAAGAAGTTGTTCGTTCTTGATGTAGAAACCGAGCTTCTTCGAGTACCAGCGCCGGATGACCCCCTTGCCATCGTAATGAACGAGCTGCCGCTCGCACGCCAGCCCCTCGATGTTTTCCTGGCCTTCGACATTGACCTTGAACCGTTTGGCATTTCCCTCCGCCGCCTGAAAAGGGTCATTCATCTGGCTCAGCATGTCATCGGAAGGAATTTCCATGTAGGTTTTGTATTTGGGAAAGGCCACTTGGGTCGTGCCGGGTTTGGCCCCAACGATAATATAATTGTCGGGGCTGTCGGGCCGATCCATTTCCAAACGGTAGACACCGTCCTTTACCCAAATGTGTCCCTTAAAAGGGGCGACCCCTCGACTGTCCAGCACATCCCCCTGAAATTCCGATGCCATGGCGGATAAAGAAAATAAAAGAAAAGTGAGCATTATCAAAGCCGGCCAAAACGAAACGTTTTTCCTCATGACTTCCTCCCTTTCCGATATGTAATCACCAGTGCGGCATCATCAATCAGGGCTCTTTTTCGAAAAAACGGGGGAACACTTTCGTCGGTTTTGTGGTGACAATCAGCCGGTGTTTTTCCATCCATTTGCGGGGGGCGATTCTGAAGGCAGGCGGATCGATATTGTTTTTGCCGCAGCGAGCGGATATGTCGACGGCCAAATCATCGATCAAATTATAGAACTGCCTTCGCTTGAGTTTGCTGTAACGCATACGAAGCAGTGCAGAACAGGTTCGTTGTCGCTTTCACCATTTAGCTTTCCTTGTATACAAATTCTTATAAGAACCTGCATGCAGTGGTCAAGCCTCTTATAGATCTATTCGATGCAATGGTCGGGTAGGGTGCTTATTCAGGGGGCGGTGATCCATTTTGCCTGGCTGATCCTTGTTTTGAACGCAACCCTTCTAATCCGGCAGGTTCTTGTTCTGCTTGCACTGTAAGGGTTTCCCGTTTCCAATGCTGGCAAAACAGGCCTGACAGGCATCACATTCCAAAATCTGGTCATCCCTGCCGGATAGAATCTTTGCAGCGGTATCCGGATCGCTGATCATCTGCCGGCCAATGGCTACCAAGTCTGCTCCAGCTGCAAGGGCCTGCTGGGCCACAGATTTTGATCCAAGCATGCCCACGGCAATCACGGGAAGGCCACATTCAGTGCGGAACCTGGCAGCCAGGTCAACCACACCTCCCGGTAAATCATCCTTGGAATAAGCAGAACTGGTAATAAGGATTTTTCCGCCTTCCTCCTCATTCCAGGTTCCCTGGACTGCCAGGGAAAGGTCCAGCACATCCACCCCGGCCTGTGCCAACAGTTTTCCGATGGCCACGGCATCATCCGGCGTCATACCGCCTTGCAGATTCTCCAGGGCATTGAGACGGAAAAAAATTGGATAGTCAGGCCCCAGTTTTTCCCGAACTGCGCTTGTGACCTCAACGGCCAGGGCGGCCCGGTTTTCAATGCTGCCCCCGTAATGATCGGTCCTGAGATTGGTCAGAGGCGACAAAAACTGACTCAGCAGGTAAAGGTGGGCACCATGGATTTCAACTCCGTCAAACCCGGCCTTTTTAGCCCTGGCAGCCGCTTCAACAAAGGCCTGGATTACGCTCTTAATCTCGCTGAGGCTCGCCGGTTTTGCCGTAACACCCAGCCGGCAGGCAATGTCAGACGGCGCAATCCAGGAATGGATTGTTTCAAAGGGCCAGGCTTTGGCCCCGGCATGGTTGATCTGGATTACAGCTCTGGCCCCCTCAGCCTTGATGATCCGCACCAGTTCTGCCAGGCCCTGGATCTGGCCGTCTTCCCACAATCCAATGCCGCCAGGGATAATTCGACCCTCTGGGCTGACAGCCGCAGCCTCAACAATCACGATTCCCATCTGCCTGGACCGGGCCTTGTAAAACCTTAAATTCTCCGGGGTGATGTAGCCGTTTTCACTTCCATAGTTGGTGGTCAGAGGCGGCAGCACCAGCCGGTTCCTGACCGTCATTTCTTTTATTTTGAATTGATCTTCCAGCATATTCATAATGGTTTATCCTGAGTTGAATTCTGAAAGGTTGATCCTGTTTTGAACCAGCAAGAGTGTAGATCTGTATATCATAAAATTGGAATTATCAAATCCTATGATTACGTGCCCGTATTGCAGTTTTAGCCCTAATGATGCCAAAAATGCAATCCAGGATTACATCGGTTACTCCAGCACTATCCGGCTTTATTCTACCCGGGGATATTTATTCTTTGTGGATCATGAGAAGAAGCGTTGCTTAAATGCGGCTTGAATTTGTGTCCATTTTTTGTTGACCACAACAGTCCTTAGTAATTGATATCAAAGCCCTATTTTGTCTGATGGTTTGCATTGCTGTATTCATTTTTAGCCCCCATATTTTTTTAATTCTGGAAATTTCGAAATATAGTCCCCAAAAAAATTAAATTTGACTATGCTCAGCGGCGCAGCATTCCTCTGTTAAAAAGCTGATAATTCCCTGAATTTTATTGAATTCGATAAAACACCGCAGAACTGTACTTTCACGTGTCTGCCTGACGAGGCCCACTGTTCTGAGATGGTTAATATGGTGCGACAGCGTTGAATTCGGCGTGCCTAGTTTTTTCTGAATTTCACCAACGGCCATTCCAGCTTTGCCAGCCCGAACCAGCTCGCGAACAATTTTCAGCCGTGTCTTGTTTCCAAGCTGACTTAAAAGGGCTGCTGCGTTATCGTATTCAAGTGTCATGCAATAATTATAAGAAAACAAGCTGCCTCAGTCAATTATATTTCCAGAAATTTAGAAATACCATTTCTTTTTTGCCGATTCCCATGTATGGAGTTCCGTAATAACGCACCGAATTTTGCAAATTCATACCTGTACCACTGCGCCTCAAATCGGCTATTTTCCGGATTGTCAGTAAGAAAGGCTGGTGATCGAAAAATGGGCCTGCAATTATTCTCTGCTAAATTGGAGACCGTCTAATATTCTATATTAATGGAGTTCATGATATCAATTTATTATGTGGACCCAACCCGATTGGGTGGTGTTCCCCCAAAAAGCAAGAAATGAGCCGGGAGCAGACCTGCCCTCTTTCAAAGCTGGCTTGACCCCTGTTTTTTCTTTTTGTTAAGTTGCGCACAATATAATTCAAAAAGGAGGCAATTGATGATTACCAACGAAACCATGAAATCGATCCTTGCCCGTCGCAGCTACAAGGCATTTAAAAGCGACCCCATCAGTGACGACATCCTGGAAACGATCCTCGAGGCGGGGAAATATGCGCCTACAGCCAGGAACAGACAGGCATGGCATTTCACCGTTGTCAAAAGCGAAGAAGGCAAAAAGATGTTCGAGACAGCGCTGGAAAAGATGCTGGAAAACAGAGAGCCCCTGCACACACCGCCGCTGGGTCCCGGCGTTATGGTAAAACCCGAATCGCAGTTCAGGGGCGCCCCGGTCATGATCGTTGTTTCCGGGGATACCGCATTCCATCTCACCCGGACGGACTGCGTCCTGGCCACTGCGAATATGTACATTGCCGCTGCATCCCTGGGCATCATGTCTGGCTGGTCTAATATAACGACAAAGGACCTTTTCAGTGACCCTGAAGTGAAAAAGCAGTTCATGATCCCGGAAGGGTATGACGTTTATTCTGCTTCATTTTTCGGTTATCCCCTCGGGGAAGCCAAAGACAGGGGGCCCCGAAAAGAAGGCACTGTCACGACCATATAGGGCAGACAAGAGATCGGTGCCAGGCGGGACGGGTTTTCATAGAACAGCCCGCCCCTGGCACTGATGTTTTTTTGGAGCAGGGGGGCAATACGGTAACAATTACGGGTTCAACAGCAGTGAATGAATGGTTATCGTAAATAATCAGGATGGAGTTAGCAATCTAATCTTGACAGTTTGGCGCTGGAAGGCACCTACAAGCAAATTAGCAACCATTTGGTTCGGCATTGAATTCGCCTGTTAGTCTATAGTTCCTCGTAAAAAACTTCATGATTCTTTAGTAAAGACTATCTATTATGAGTCGGGTACCTAAAACACAGGATTGAGGTTTTTGATCAAAGTAGTTTAAATGATACCCTGGTTCACAGGCCGCGAGGTACATGCAGTCCTATGTAAAGTCGCATTTTAGTAACTTTTAGGTAGCTTTTGGAACCTCAATCACATTTGCTCCAGTTGCCGATACTCTGTAAGCGACCTTCTTCAAAAGACAGCGGATAGCAATACATCCCGCCGCGTTCCTTCACACGTATATACCAAATTTCGGTCAATGTTTCTTTTTTAACCTTTTCACCGTTTTTTTTATCGTCTGTTTCTACGGTCGTTTCCTTTCTGACAACTTCCTTGTCAAGCACCTTTCCACACCTGCTCAATTTTATCATAACCTCAGATGATGTATCGCCTACGGAAATAATGTCATTCTCGCACCGAATACCTGCTTGAACTGGATAAGCATGTACAATGGTTATTGCAGTTATTAAAATTGCCAGAGTAATCGTTTTCACTTATCATTCTCCTTTCTTGTGATAGCATTACTGCGTTAGTTTCCAATTCATGATCCTTTAGATACTGAAAAATAGGGTAACACTCCGGTTAGTAGAAACCAAGTGCAAAAAAAGGCCTCTCTAAGGGGCCAATTATTAGCACCTTCCGTTTTTACCCGGGGGGTGCTTTTTTTGTTGATCCATATAGGCTACATGGTGGCTACATAGGCCAAAAAACCAAGAAAGGGTTTACAGTGTTTATGCTGTAAACCCTTGATTTTATTGGTGGGCCGTGAAGGAATCGAACCTTCAACCTACTGATTAAGAGTCAGGTGCTCTGCCTGATTGAGCTAACGGCCCATTTTCGTAAAAAGGTTGCTTAACAACAAATGATTGGCTTGTCAATTTTTTTCGGGCCCGTTGTTGAAAACAAACCCGCCGGGCTGCTTAAGACCCGCTGACCGCGTTTTCAGGGTCAGGTTTCATCAGCCGTCCTGTTGACGGGATTTGTGTCTGCGGGCCTGTTTTCGGGCTTTTTTCCATTCGGTCTCTTTTTTGCGCCGTTTGGCCCGCACACTGGATGAAAGGGGTTCCGACTCCGCGAAAAAGTCGGGGAAATAGCTGCCCGGGGTAGGATTTCTATCCACCGGCCGGGGTTTGGCAGGTTTTCCGGTGGTCGGCTTTTCCTTGGGCAGCGGCGGCCCGCTGAAGGTGCCGGCCGGGATGTTATCGGTCAGGAAAAGCGTGTCGCCATATTGCTTGAAGTCGACGCCCTTATCCAGGGACTGGCTGACCTGAACCGTCAGTATCACCGGTTCATTGTCTATCCGGCGGCCTAGTTTGAGCGCCATTTCCCTGTCGCTGCTGAGCACCAGGTGGGGGCGGCTGCCGGACCGCAATCCTTTTTCCAGTACGGTGGGGTGGGCTTTGCGGCGAATGGGAATATACAGCAACTTGGGAAGATCCCGGGGGATTATTGCCGCGGGCAGTTGGTCCCGTTCTCTGGCACGAATGTGATCGTTTTCAATTTCAACGGGGCAGGGAATGACGGTGAGCGCCACTTCGTTGATGTGCGCCGGGCGCAAATGGCCCCATCCATCCTCCTGGCGCAATGCCTGGACCAGCGCCTTGAGGGAAATGTAGCCTCGAGAATCGGTAACCAGGCCGAATTCATCCGGCCGGCGGCCAAGGGCATAGGTTAAAAATTTCGCCAATGTCTCGGCGGTTTTGGACGGTTTTGACATGATACCCTTCTCCCCTTGGTGAATACCCGGTCCGTTGCGGTCCCTGTTGTTGACCCGGTACATGGAGTCTGTTATTTTTGCGCTTTATTTGGTGCCTGTCAATTCCTGATGGTTTCCCAAGGTGTTGAACCGCTCTTTCCGCGAGTTCATTCACCAGGCAATATTTTTCGAAAGGATTTTCACCCCATGGACAATACGATATCGAAACAATTGTTTTCCCGTGCCAAGGCGCTGATCCCCGGCGGCGTAAACAGCCCGGTGAGGGCCTGTCGCTCGGTGGGAACGGACCCCCGCTTTATCGACCATGCCGCCGGATGCCGGATTTACGATGCCGATGGCAATGCCTATATCGACTATATTGGATCCTGGGGCCCGATGATCCTTGGCCATGGCCATCCTGCGGTGATCGAGGCCCTTGAAAAAACGATACGGCGGGGCACCAGTTTCGGCGCACCGACCCAAATGGAGATTGAATTGGCCCAGCGCGTCATCGATGCCGTTGCCTCTGTTGAGATGGTTCGCATGGTCAATTCAGGCACTGAGGCCACCATGAGCGCCATCCGCCTGGCTCGCGGGGTTACCGGGCGGGATGTCATTATCAAATTCGACGGCTGCTATCACGGTCATGCCGATACGCTGCTCGTCGATGCCGGCTCCGGGGTCGCCACCCTGTCCATTCCGGGCAGCCCGGGGGTGCCAGCCGCTTTTGTCGAGAAAACCTTGTCTTTGCCTTACAATGATATGGCTGCCGTTGAGCGGGTGATGGACCAGAAGGGAGACCAGGTGGCGGCGATTATCGTTGAGCCGGTAGCGGGCAATATGGGGCTGGTGCTGCCGGAGGCGGGGTTTTTGGAGAAATTGCGTGATTTGTGCACCCGGCACGGCAGCATCCTGATTTTTGACGAGGTGATGACCGGGTTCCGCGTCGCTCTGGGCGGCGCTCAAACCCTTTACGGCATTACACCGGATCTGTCCTGTTTCGGGAAAATTATCGGCGGCGGTCTTCCCGTAGGTGCTTATGGCGGCAAGCGGGAGATCATGGAACAGGTGGCGCCCCAAGGGCCGGTCTACCAGGCCGGCACTTTGTCCGGCAACCCCCTGGCCATGGCTGCGGGGATTGCGACCCTTAAAGAGATCAGCCGGCCCGGGTTTTACGAAGCGCTTGACCGGATATCCGAACGATTGTTGACGGGGTTGGCCCGGGCAGCCAAAGCAGCGGGTATCGCTGTCTCCACCGCCAGGGCGGGATCCATGATGGGCCTCTATTTCACGGCCGGGACGGTGCATAATTTCGATGATGCCAGAAAATCTGATTTAAAGCGCTTCAGCCGATATTACCAGGGCATGCTGGAAGCGGGTGTATACCTGGCCCCTTCTCAGTTTGAGGCGCTTTTTGTTTCCGCTGCCCATGATTCGGAGGCGCTGGAAAAGACTCTTCTGGCGGCTGAAAAGGTATTCGGGCATTTGGGGACTGAATAAGCGTGGAGAAAGTTCAGGTGGCTGATCGGGACTGCCGGGCTTGATTAAGGATCAGCCTGTTTATGCATGGATTAAAAACGGTATTTGCACAGCATCCAGGGCGCCAGCGAAGGTGCGGCGCTGGTGTCGTCTGATACAGCGAAATCCGAAATATCGGCATCTGTGTTCCACAGCCAGTCAAAATCGAACTGGATCGCGTAATGGTCCGACAATTGAATATCCAGATTTCCCTCGCTCGGCGAATCGATGGGTACCCGGTATTCCATTAACTGATTGTCCAGGCCCTGAACGTGATATCGTGCCACCCGCGGCGTCGATATGAATACAGAACAACCGAGCAGCACGTTGACCGTGAAAAGGATGGCAAGGATAAAATAAATCTTTTTTTGGTTCATTTCCCCAGCTCGCACCTCCCTGCAGCGCCGAACGCAGACTGCGGGATGACTCAATGGTTTGCTTTTCCCCTACGTGACGGGCTAAAAAGTGTAACGCTTTGTTGCGACCCATTTCGTTGTGTTTCGATCCATCAGTCCAAAATGTACTTAGTCGGATTGACTGGAACGCCGTTCAACCGGACTTCATAATGCAAATGGGGGCCGGTGCTGCGGCCGGTATTGCCGACCAGTGCGATAATTTCGCCCCGCTTGACCCGGCTCCCTTTATTTTTCAGTAACTTATTGATGTGTCCGAACCGGGTGAGCATGCCATAGCCATGGTCAATGGTCAGCATATTGCCCATGAGCCATTTTTTCCCGGAAAACGTCACCACCCCGTCCGCAGGAGCGATAATGGGCGTTCCCTCCCGTGAAGCAATATCCAGGCCACGATGAAACTCTTTACGGCCGGTAAATGGAGAAACACGGTAGCCGAAGGTTGATGATATCCAGCCTTCGGTGGGGCGCAAGGAGGGGGTCGCCGCCAGCAGGTTGCGCTTGTCTTCAAGAGATTTCAGGAGGGTCGAAAAACTGTTTTCCTGAACAGCACCGGCTTGCTGCACCTGCTCCATCTGATCGTGCATTTCGCGTACAAGGCGGTCATGATCCTGGGAAAGGGCAAGGTTCGAATCGAGATCCTCGGGCATGGACCCGCCCACGGCCAGCAAGGAGGGAGAGTTGCCCTTATGTTCCAGGTTGGCCATGATGCGGATTTTTTGTTCAAAGGTATTCAAGGAGGCGATGGTCGCCTTTAAGGTGTTGATATCTTGTGCGAAGGACTGAATTTGGCTCCTCTGGCTGGTGATGATGTTTTCCTGCTCGTTCACCTGGGCCAGCAGGGCGGTTTTGTCCGCCAGATCGCCTCGCATTTCTATAAAGCGATAGGCCCCCATACCCATCGCTGCCATGCCGATCAGGCATGCGGCAGCCAGGGCGCACAGGGAACGCGACGATATCAAGGCCTCACGGATCGGTTTGCCTTTGTCGTCGATGCAGAGAACGGTGTAATATTTTGACATGATAAATTATTCTACGCCTTGCTGATGGTTGTTAGTGTATTCGGGTCGATTTCCTTTTCCTGGCCGAGTTTTTTTCGATCATCGTAATTTCAATGCGGCAGTGGCCCTGAAATCTGCCGTGGTCTTCGTTCACTATTTGTCTGATGCGTGTATCGTGGATTTCCGTCCGGCCCACGGTGCATGCATCGTAATATTTCATCGGCAAAACGTGCCCAACCTTTAATTGGGTCGCCACACCTGAATTTTCTTTGGCCAGTAAAAACATTGTATTGGATTCCGAACGCCACAATTTAAACTGATAAACCGGAAAACGGTCGTTCACTTTAAATTCGACGCTGTGGTAATCCAGCTGTTCCAAACGGCTTGCTTCTTTCTTCGACAAGGGGGCGACAAAGGTAAACATTTCAAAAATAATCCTGTAGAAGTTAAATTCACCACATCTTTGGGCTGGCAAATTTAATGCAAATAAAGTGCCGGATGGATCAAGTGGGGTATTAAGGCTCCTGAGCGAAACCGTCGGGCGCGGTTGGTTTTTCCGGATGAGGTCAAAGAGTGTGTAATATTTAGATTATATTATGAATTGGATCAGGCGCCGTTTTCCTGGGGCCAAGGTGCGCCGGTAAAGCGGATGGGGTGGTGGATTTGCACGCCTGGAAAATGACAAAATACGTCAAAGCAAGTGACGCGCTCTGTCAAAATTATGCATCGAAACCCCATTTTTGAACGTTCGTCATCGGCGGCTAAATTCCCTTGAGATCGAATTTGGATATCAGGCGGGAGAGGTAGGTGCGTTGAATGTCCATTACTTTAGCCGCCTGGCTGCGGTTTCCGCCGGTATGTTTGAGATTCAGGACAATAAACTCCCGTTTGAACTGGTTCAGCGCCTCTTCCAGGGTCAGTCCCACCTGCAGGCCCGGGTAATTGACCCGGACGGCGGTAATGGGCAAATCCTCGGGCAGGATCTCTTTGCCGTTGCCCATGACAACCGCCCGTTCTATGGCATTGCGCAATTCACGAATGTTGCCGGGCCAGTTGTATTGAACCATTTTTTCCATGGCGGCCTTGGATATCACCATATTGGGCATCACCATTTCTTCCTTGAATACATTGAGAAAATGCTCGGCAATCAAGGGGATGTCCTCTATCCTTTCGCGGAGGGTCGGCATATTGATTTGAACCACATTCAGCCGGTAATAGAGATCCTCCCGAAACCGGCCTTCGGCCACCTCTTCGTCCAGTTTTTTGTTGGTTGCCGAAAGGACGCGCACGTCCACGGAAATGGGAATATTGCCTCCCACCGGGTAAAAGTTGCCCTCTTGTAAAACGCGGAGTAATTTTGCCTGCATCCCCGGGGTCATTTCCCCGATTTCATCGAGAAAAATCGTTCCCTCATGGGCCAGTTCGAATTTCCCGATTTTTTTGCCCACCGCGCCTGTAAAGGCGCCTTTTTCGTGCCCGAACAGCTCATCCTCCAGCAGGGTCTCGGGCATGGCGGCGCAGTTGAGCACCACCAAAGGTTTGTCTTTGCGCGGGCCTGCCCGATGAATCAGGCGCGCCAGCAACTCTTTTCCGGTGCCGCTTTCCCCCAGGATCAGGGCGCTGGCTTTGGAATTGGCCACTTTCAGTCCGTCGGAAATCACCTTTTCCAGTGCCTGGCTTTTTCCCACCATCTGGTGCCGAACCTGCAATTCCTCCTTGAGATCCCGGATTTCCCGTTTAACGCTTTGGATATTCTGCGCATGCCCGATGGCCAGGGCGGCCAGGGCGGCAAACTCGTTTAGCAGGCCCATGTCGGTTTTCTGGAGGGGCTGTCCATTTTCCTTGTCGATGATCTGCACCACGCCAATGGTATCGCCTTCAACCTTCATGGGTACGCATGCGATGGATTTGGTCTGAAATCGGATGGACTCGCTGATCTCTTTAAACCAGCGCGGGTCGCTGGTTACATCGGCGATCAGGAGCGGCTCACCGGTCTGGGCCACCTGGCCGGCGATTCCCTGGCCCATTTTGACCCGGTATCCTTTGACCTTCTCGCGTTTTTCCCCTGTGGCCACTTGAAAATAGAGCGTGTTGGTTTTTTTCTCCACCAGCAACAGGGATGCGGCCTTGGCCTGAACGACCCGGGCAGCTGACTCGATAATCAATTCCAGCAACTTATCCAGGTCCTGGACACTGGAAACCCAGGAGGAAATTTCTTTTAAATGGCTAATCAGGGCTGCATCGTTGACGGATAGTGTGTCGGTCATATTGAAGCTCGTATTTTTGTCTGCCGATTTTGCGGCGGCTGGCTAGGGTGTGTGATTGATTGTATACTCAGGTGCATAATTGGATAACGAATGCTGAATAATAACCAAGTTATCAAAGGGTGTCAAATCAATCGATGAAAATAGAGCCTGAAGATCCGGGCTTGTTTTTAGCCCGGCCGGATATCGGTCAAGGGGTCGGCGAACTATGACGACATTTGCCGTGTGATGCGACTGACCCGTCTTAGCAGCCACGGCAGGGCCCGGGTGCCGAGTTGTCTAAGGGTTGCCCCCAGTGGATATTTTTCAAGGGTCTGGGCGAAGATGTTCGGTTCAATGTTAATATCGAGAATCACCCCCCCGTGGCGAACCACCTCGGCAAACACCTGGAGCGGAAGATTGGTCGCCCCCGATGTGCCGACAATGATCAGCAGTGTTGTTTCACGGGCGGCTGCAAGGGTGCTTTCCAGACGATAATAATCTTCGTTATAGCTTTCATCGAACCACAGGACATGGGGGCGCAGGAGACCGCCGCAATGTTTGCAGCGCAGCATGGACCACTCGGCCGCGGAAATTTGCTGATTGCGCGTCCTGGGTGCGATTGCCGGCGGCATGGGTAAAATATCCCGGCGGCATCCATCGGCACAGCGCACATATTCAATGTTGCCGTGGATCTGGTAAGTGTTTGCGATGCGCTGGCCGGCGCTCAGGTGCAGGTTGTCGACGTTTTGCGTGACGAGTGTAAACCGCTCGGGAAACGCCTGCTCCAGCTCCACAAGGGCATTGTGGCCGGCATTGGGCCGCGCTTTGCGGCAAACGCCCAGCCGGTAAAGGTACCACTGCCAGACGGCTTTCGGATTTCGGGTGAACATGGCCCAGGTGGCCATCTCCTGTGGCTGGTAAACCTGAGACCCCACGGTCCAGTATCCTTCCGGACCCCGGAAGGTCGGGATACCGCTTTCCGCCGATATTCCGGCCCCCGTCAGGGCCGTTATACGACCCGCGGTTCCCAGGGCCTTGGTCAGCAATGTGTCGAGATGCTCCTGATCCGTCATAAAATCCATCCTCTACGGTGAACCGAAATTGGGTATCTTGAGTACTGATCCTTGTGGATTTGGCCTGGATTTTATATATTTACCACTAAACGGGCGATAATGATACCGCGCCATCGGCAATGCCCCGGAGCAAAGGGGGTGATGGAGAAAATACGTCCAGACTGAAAGGGCCCTATGGTGAAAACAACCGCAGAGCATTTAATTCCACAAGAGGTTCGCCACATCCACATGATTGCCATATGCGGCACCGGCATGGGCGCACTGGCCAGCATGCTTAAAACACAGGGATACGTCGTGACCGGTTCTGACCAGCATGTGTACCCGCCCATGAGCGATTTTCTGAAATCTCAAGGCATTGCGCTGTGCCAGGGATACAGCGCCGATAATATTCCGCCGGCTGCCGATCTGGTAATCGTGGGCAATGCCATTTCACGCGACAATCCGGAAGCCACGGCCGTGCGGGCCATGGGGCTTCCCTGCTGCTCCATGCCCCAGGCCATCAATCATTTTGCAGCGGCCGGTAAAAAGCAGATCGTCGTGACCGGAACCCACGGGAAAACCACAACCTCATCCTTCATTGCGTGGATGCTTGACTGTGCACGGTTGGACCCCTCTTTTCTGATCGGTGGCATTCTCTCCAATTTCAACAGTAATTACCGGGTGGGCAAGGGCGGATGGATCGTGCTGGAAGGGGATGAATATGATACGGCCTATTTTGACAAGGGCCCGAAATTCTTGCACTACACACCTGCCGCAGCGGTGCTCACCAGCGTTGAGTTCGACCACGCCGACATTTTCGATGATCTGGCGCATGTCAAGGCGGCATTCGCGCGCTTTCTCAAAGGACTTCGCGCTGATTCGCTGCTGATGGCTTTCGATCAGGATGCCAATGTGGCCAACCTCATAGAGCTTACCCGTGGCCGGGTGTCCGGCTATGGGGCGTCTCCGGATTCCGACTGGCATTTGGGCCGGGTGTCGCTTTCGCCCCCCGAAACGCATTTTGAAGTCCGGCGCAGGGGGGCTTTGTGGGGAACGTTCAGAACGCAAATGATGGGCCGCCACAACCTGTTCAACTTGCTTGCCGGGATTGCCATCGGAGAGGAACTGGGCCTCGAACGGGAAACCATCGGCCATGCACTGGAGAGCTTCAAAGGCGTGCGCAGGCGGCAGGAGATCAGAGGGGTCAAGAATGATGTCATCGTTATCGATGATTTTGCCCACCATCCGTCAGCCGTTCGGGAAACCGTCCGGGCGGTGAAGTCTTTTTATAAGGATCGTCGCGTGGCGGCCATCTTTGAACCCAGAACCAACTCGAGCCGGCGCAATATTTTCCAAAACGATTATGTGTTATCGTTTGATGATGCGGATTATATCTGTATCCGACAAGCCCCGATGCTGGAGAAAATCCCACCGGATCAGCGGTTTTCCTCCCGGCAACTTGTCACGGATCTGGAAAAAAGAGGCAAAAACGCCTATTTTCATGAAGACACCGATCAACTCATTGATTTTATCCTGGGCCAGGCACGTCCCGGAGATGTGCTGCTAATCATGTCCAACGGCGGCTTTGACAATATCCACGCGAGGTTGCTGGAACGCCTGTAGCATTGCGGAAAACCACGACGCTTGCCGGCGGAATCAGGACGGTCGCCTAGGAATAAAAGCTTGACATCCTGTTGTGTATTCATTACAAAAACAGGTTCAATGAATTGTATTCATTGCCTTTAATCGTCTTTAATCCAGAGGTTTGCCGCAGGGTGCTCATATGAAGCAGTGCGTCGGAAGCAAGCTGCCGATTTTTATATGAATTACGGTTTTACCTGTTTCAGGGTGAGTGGAAGAAAAAGAGGAGATGCACTGCACATGATGTATGCTTGTCGAATTACCGGAACCGGCTCGGCCTTTCCGTCCGAAGTCGTCACCAACCAGCATTTGACCGCCAAGTTGGCAGCGCTGGGCGTTCAAACCAGTGATCGATGGATCCGTGAGCGAACGGGAATACGCCAGCGGCATTACGCCGACATGGCGGCCGACAATCTGCCCAACGCTTCCACGGCCACGGCTGCCGCACTCAAGGCGCTGGAGATGGCCGGTCGCACGCCCATGGATCTCGACCAGATCATTGTCGCCACCTGTTCTCCGGATACATTCCTGCCTTCAACCGCCTGTTGGATGCAGGACAAGATCGGTGCCAAAAAAGCATGGGCCATGGATATCAATGCGGCCTGCACGGGTTTTATCTACGGCGTGGCGACGGCCGGGCAATTTGTCGCCACGGGACAAAGCCGCACGGTACTGGTGGTGGGATCTGAAATACTGAGCCCGCACATGAACTGGGCAGACCGCACCTCCTGCATTCTTTTCGGAGACGGTGCCGGGGCGGCCGTCGTCGAGCAGGTGCCGGAGGATTCAGAGCGTCGGGTGATTTCATGGCATTTGAGCTCCGACGGCCAGTACGGCGACCTGCTCAGCATTCAAACCCTTCCGGAATTTCGAACCAGTTCAGGCGGCGACCATCACCGCAATGGGAAATTGGTGATGAACGGCCGTGAAATTTTTAAAGTGGCTGTGCGGACGCTGACCAAATTTGCTTTTAAAGCGCTGGCCGGCTGCGGCATGCAGATCAAGGACATCGACTGGTTTGTGCCCCATCAGGCCAATTTCCGGATATTGGAAGCGGTGGCGCAACGGCTGGGGCTTCCCTTGGAAAAGGTGCTGATCAATGTCGACCGTTACGGCAACACATCGGCCGCCACGATTCCCACCATTTTAGACGAGGCCGTCCGGGACGGCAGGATTAAAAAGGGCCAGACCCTGCTGCTGGATGCTTTCGGCGCCGGCTTTACCTACGGGGCCATGGTCATTCGCTGGTAGGACTGCCCGGCCATGCCAATATTTGACACCATCACAGCGCTATAGTAAAGTCCGCCCACCTGTAATATCACCTCGGGAGTACTCAATTTTGAAAATTATCATTATCGGCGCCGGTGAGGTGGGGTATCATATCGCCAGTCGGCTGGCCCTTGAAAACAAAGATGTCCTGGTGGTCGACAAAAATCCGGAAGCCATTCGCCGGGTGGCCGAAACCCTGGATGTCCAGACTATTGCCGGTTCCGGGAGCAGCCCGGAAATTCTGTTGGAAGCCGGCATCAAGGAGTCCGAGATCGTGCTGGCCGTGACCAACAGCGACGAGGCCAATCTGGTGGCCTGTCTGGTTGCCGACACGTTGTCGCCCAGCACCAAAAAACTGGCACGCATCCGCGGCGCCGATTTCGACGAATACCACCACGCCTTTCGTGAAAATTCACCCCATATCGAAACCGTCATCAATCCTGAAATTGAAGTGGTCAAGACCATCCAGCGATTAATGCGGGTGCCCGGCGCTGTGGATATGGGTGAATTCGCCGACGGCCGCATCAAGTTCGTGGGGGTCTATCTAACGGAAAAAGACCCGTTGGCCGGTGCCCGTCTTTCTGAACTGCCCGGCATCTTCGGCGAGAAGCGCTTGCTGATCGCCGCCGTGGTTCGGGACGAGGAGGTTATTATCCCCCGGGGAAACGACCGCTTGCTGGCCGGGGACCTGGTCTATTTCATCAGTGAAGAAGAACAGCTTCTGGAAACCCTTTCTCTGTTCGACAAGCACACCCAACCCGTCAAGCGTGTGCTGATTATCGGTGGCGGGCGGATTGGTTACCGCCTGGCCGCCAGGCTCGAAGACCAGTCCATTTACTGCAAACTGATCGAAAAAAATGCGCAGCGTTGTGCATTTCTTTCCGAAAAACTCAACAAGACAGTTGTTCTGCATGGTGACGGGTCGGACCACGGCTTGCTCAGCGAGGAAAATATCGCCGATATCGATGTGGTGATCACATTGACCAATGACGAAGAGACCAATATATTGTCTTCTCTGCTCGCAAAGCGCATGGGCGCCGCTAAAGCCATTACCAAGATCAGCAAGTTCAGCTATTTTCCGCTGATGAATGCCATCGGTATCGAGCAGGTGGTCAGCACAAGGCTATCGGCCATCAATACCATCCTGCAGTACATACGCCGTGGCAAAGTGCTTTCGGCCATCTCTCTCAAGGGTGAGCAGGCCGAAGCACTGGAGGTCATGGCGCTGGAGACATCCCGGATTACTTCCAAGCCGCTGCAACTGGTCTCATTTCCAAAAGGGTCTATCGTGGCCGGCATCATTCGCAACGACAAAATCATTATTCCCACTGGCGAAAGTATCATCGAACCCGGCGACCGCGTCATTATCTTTGCCAAGCGAAAAGCCATTAGCGGTATCGAGAAACTGCTGGCTGTCAAGCTGGAGTATTTCTGATGCATTGGCGTTACATGTTTTCCGTGGCCGGCATTCTGGTCCTTTTTTTTGGCCTGACCATGCTGGTGCCGCTGGCTGCCGGACTCATTTATCAGGACGGAAGCGCCTTGCCGCTGGCCCTTTCCATGATCATTACAGTGGCTGCCGGGCTTTTTTTCTACCTGGTCTTTCGCAAGGAGCGCGCATCGACCATTTCCCAGCGCGAGGGAATGGCCATTGTCGTGGTGGGGTGGTCTGCCGTGGGATTATTCGGTGCACTCCCGTTTTACCTGGATAGCGGCAGCTGGACCTTTGTCGATGCCCTTTTCGAGTCGGTGAGCGGTTTTACCACCACCGGCGCTTCCGTGCTGACGGACATCGAGGCCCTGCCCAAAGGCCTTTTGTTGTGGCGCAGCTTCATTCAGTGGCTGGGCGGCATGGGCATTATCGTGCTCTCCATCGCCATCCTTCCGTTTCTCGGTGTCGGCGGCATGCAGCTTTACAAGGCCGAGGTTCCCAGCCCGGTTCCCGATAAACTCAAGCCGCGCATTCGGGATACGGCGGTCATTTTGTGGAAGGTTTACGCCCTCTTTACTGCAGTACAGGTGATTCTTCTCATGCTCGGGCAGATGAGCTTTTTCGACGCACTGTGCCACGCGTTTACCACCTTGCCCACAGGGGGGTTCTCCACCCAGAATGCATCGGTGGGGCAATACAGCAGTCTCTATTTTGAAATCGTTATCATGGTTTTCATGGTGCTGGCCGGCATCAACTTCTCTTTGCACTACCAGTTGTTGCGCGGAAAACCGCTGGTTTTCTGGAAAGATCCGGAGTGCCGCTTCTTTCTGGCGGTGGTCCTGTTCTTTACGGCGATCGTCAGCTGGGATTGTTTCGGAACCGTTTATGCAACCGTGGGCCAGGCCCTGCGCTACGGGTCGTTTCAGGTGATTTCCATTCTGACCACAACGGGATATGCCACCTATGACTACGAGCAGTGGCCGGCGTTTTCCCAGATGATTCTGCTGACCTGCATGCTCATCGGCGGATCTGCCGGGTCCACGGGCGGCGGCATGAAATGCCTGCGGATCATGTTGTGTTTTAAGTTTTGCTACAAGGAACTTTTCGCCATGGTGCACCCCCGGGCGGTGATAACCATTAAAATCGGCGGGAAAACGGTACCCGAAGATGTCATGCGCAGCGTGATGGGGTTCCTGGCGCTCTATATGGGCCTCTTCGGCTTGTCCGCAGTGCTGTTGGCAGCCACCGGGGTGGATATGTTGACGGCCATCGGGGCCGTGGCCGCCACTATCGGCAATATCGGGCCGGGATTCGGAATGGTGGGGCCTGTGGACAATTTTGCGGCCATTCCGTTCATGGGAAAATGGCTGCTGATCTGGTGCATGCTGCTGGGGCGCCTTGAAATCTATACCTTGATAATATTGCTGGTTCCGGAATTCTATCGCAGGTAGGCGCAGCGGGCGTACGCGAATTTATCGGGGCGCTTTTATTTTCTGTTGACAAACTTTTTTTTAGAAGGTAGATACGCCTTTTCCGCTGGGGCCGTTAACTCAGTCGGTAGAGTATCTGCCTTTTAAGCAGAGAGTCGCTGGTTCGAGCCCAGCACGGCCCACCAGCACAAAAATTCAAACAGGTTTTAGTCCCCATCGTCTAGCCTGGCCCAGGACACCGGCCTTTCACGCCGGCGACAGGGGTTCGAATCCCCTTGGGGACGCCACTCCATATAATCAGGGACTTACAAGCAATTGTAAGCCCCTGTTTTTGGTTCTGGGCTTTGTGGATTCCAACCGTATTTCCAACCTTGAGGAACTGAATCAGGGCTCCCCAAGTCACCATTGAACTATAATTTCTGATTGCGTACGGTTCATTGACCTTTTGTTTTGAGGGCTTCCGGTCGGTGGGGTTCTGTTCGGGTACTGGGCCACTCGATTCACTGTCATTTACTTCTCGTTTGCATTATTGTGGCCGCTTCGCAATCGACTAAAATATTTTGATGCTATGCTGTTTACTAAGTATAGATCTTAGCCCTCCACCTAAGGTGGAGGACCCGGAAAGGTTCTACCGATCCGGTGAGAAAAAATATAGGTAATTCCCCGGGAAAACCCATTGAAGGGGACTAACAGGAGGAATTACCTATGCATGACTAAACCAGTTTATCGCACGTACGCTGGGATTGCAAATACCTCATTGTATTTGAACCCAAGTACCGCAAGAAAAAGCTACAACGGCCATTGGGCTGCATTTTTGGGCACGGGGCTATTGTGTCAGCACAGCTCATGACTTCGCCTCGTTGCCTCCGGCCTATGTTTGAAACGTGCCCTTCAGGATGGCTCTTTCCTTCTCCTTGCGCGTCTCGGTGTAAAGGTCTGGCGCCCAATGCCAGGGTTCGACCATCTGGAATTGCGCCCGCTCGAAGTGCTCTTTGAGTTTGAAGGGCACGGTGCAATCGAAGATTGTCTTCGTCGTCGTTCCTTTCGCGCTGATTCGATGGTCGTAATAGGGTTGCTGGGATGGGTCAAGGACGTGCCCAGACACGCCCGGCACGAAAATCGTGTCCAGATCGCCGGAATAACGCGTTTGCATTGCCCAGAGCACGTCATTGGTGTCGAATAGATCGACGTCCTCATCGACGAGGATGACGTTTTTGAGTTCCCGATAAACGGCCAGCGCTAACAGTGCGGCCTGCCTTGTCATTCCGTCATCGGCCGCGTTTCGTTTTTTGACCTGAAGCACGGCCAGAAACTTGCCGCCGCCTGCAGAGTGCGCATAAACATTTTGCACAAGACCGGGCAGTGCATCTTCGCATTGGTTCCAGATCGAAGCCTCGGTTGGGATCCCGGCAATAGAGACATGCTCCTCACCCGGACCAACCAAGGTCTGCAGGATCGGATTCTTCCGGGTAGTGATTGCTTTTACCTTGATCACCGGCAGCGACGGATTGGCGTTGCCGGTATAGCCGGGAAATTCGGGCATGGCCTTTCCCGTGCCGGTGTTCTGATCCTCCGCAACGCGAACATTGGGCAGGATTTCGCCTTCGATAACAATTTCGGCTCGGGCGATGCAGCGTTGCTTTACGCTGACGCATTGCGTCAATTCAACGGGCCTGCCGCGCAGGCCGCCGGCCACACAGAGTTCGTCAAAGCCGAAGGGCGTTGTCGGAGGTTCAAATCCGGCGCTAATATAAATGGCGGGGTCAAGCCCCATATTGATTGACACAGCCAGTGATTGCCCCTGCGCCTCAGCCTTCTGGCGGAAGGCGTCGATATGGCGGCCGGGAGCAAAGAAAATCGATAGCTCGTTCCTGCCCTGCACGCAAAGCCGGTGAATTGTCACATCCACATTGTCGGCGTCTTCCGGATCCGACCCGAGAACCAGACCCATACAGAAATAAGGGCCGGCATCATCTGGCGTGTTGGTCGGCGCTGGCAGGATCTTGCGCAGATCGAAATCGACGTCATCGGCCCGGTAGACCACCTCCAGCACGGGCGCCTCGCTTTGAGGAACATCCTTTGGGGGCGTAACAATGCGACGCGCGGCGCCCATCTGCTTGCCGAGCTCACGCTCTGGTGCACCCAGTAATCGGCTGACGCGGCGGCGCGAGGCCATCAATCCGACCAGAACCCGCCTGCCAGGATAGCCTTTAATGCAATTGAAAATCATCGCCGGACCTTCCTGGCGCGGCGGCTGTACCGTCGCGCCGGCACCGATGCGGCGATAGACCCCGGCCAGTTGCGCCGAAGAGTCAATCTCGTTATTGGTCTCATAAACCTCGCCGTCATCGAAACTTTTGAGATAGTCGAGCGCCGAACGCAGATCATTAATCGGCGGTGTTTCCCAACCCATCGGGTGATCAGCGCCGTTATTACGAACGATGTAGTCAGGACCGTCTTTGACGGTTTGAAAAGTGTGCGTTGACATTTCTCGACCTCCTATCGCGCAGCTTCAACGAAGCCTCGCAGCCGGTGAAGCGCTGCGCTCCATTCAGCACTGCAGAGCGGTTGGCTTGGATCCCACCTGCCATCCTCAGGCTCGGGTCTGGTCAGGCCCTTTTCGAGGGGTATAAGCGTCAAAACCACGCCGGGCGCGTCTTCTCCCTTGGCCTTACTGTGATGCCGGCCTTCCATCATTTCTATATCGGTGAGCGCCTTGAAACAGTTTTCTGGCGATGTTGCGATGTCTACGGCGTGGTGGATTTTTGTCATGGCAAGATTCCTTTTCAGATGGAAATACGGATTTTAATATACTGTCGAGCATACAAATACAGTAATGCATAAGAAATGCAAGACGCTTGACGAAAAAAGGTTTTTGAGACGAATGACTATCCGAATTCCTCGTAAAGAAAGCAATACTTTGACGCGATAGAAGAGGCTTAACCGGTTGTTGAAAAAGAAGTAGAAGCCATTTCAAAACCTCTTTAACACAATACTAAGGCATGCAAGGTGAAAGAAAGCTTGATACATTTAAATATGTCATTGCCGGTAACCTCAGGACATTGCAGCGAATGCATAGAGCAGTTGGGCACTACTGGCAGAAAATGCTGAGTGGCCATAGTAGCAAAGGGTGCATCAACTGGGATGTATCTCACCGGATTACACAACGTTATTCGTTGCAGTGGCAAAAGCCGTATTTCCCATATAGGAAATTGCAGGCTATCGCTGTGCTGTGAATCAATTTCTGAAGAGCGTAGTGCGGGAAATCCGCACGCTATGTTTTGTAAGTCACAAGGGCGGGCAACTGCCTCTGGTGACCCGGTGGTGGAGCATGGGACCATCCCTTATCTCGATTTTTAGGTGTTCAGTTTGCTGATGGTACCTATTAATTGCGCTTAAAATCACCTGACATACCGCAGACGGTAGACGTTTAAGCTAACTGTCGTGCGGCCAACTCGACTATGTCGATTGCCTCCATCTTGCCCTCCAGGCCGGCCACCTTGATGGCGTCCTCCACGTTGACCAGGCAGAAGGGACAGGCGGTGACAATGACGTTGGCCCCGGCCTCTTCGGCCATCCTGACCCGCAGCACCCCCATGCGCTCTTCCTCTTCCGGTTCGTAAAAAAGCATCAGACCGCCCCCGCCGCAGCAAAACGAACGGTCCCGGCAGCGCTGCATCTCCACCCGGCGCAGTTCCGGCACGGCGTCGAGCAGGTTGCGCGGATCGTCGTATACCGCGTTGTGGCGGCCCAGGTAGCACGGGTCGTGGTAGGTGTAGGTCCTGCTGTCGTCCTCCAGGGGCTTGAACGTCAGAGCGCCGTCGCGCAGCCGGCGCATCAAATACTGGCTGATGTGTTCGACTGGCACGATGTCGGTGTAGTCGTTTTTAAGCGCGTTGTAAGCGTGCGGATCGGCGGTGACGATGCTCGTGGCCCCCGATGCGATGATGGCCTCGGTGTTCTGCTCGCAGAGGTCTTGGAACAGCATCTCTTCGCCGAAGCGGCGCACTTCGTGTCCGCTGTCCTTTTCCGCCTTGCCCAAGATGCCGAAGTCGGCCCCGAGGTGGGTCAAAATCCGTGCCGCGGCCTGGCCGATTGCCTGCATGCGGTCGTCGAAGCTGGTGATGCTGTCCACGAAATAGAGCAACTCGGCGGTCTCGTTCTTTCCGTCCAGGATCTTCACCGGCGCTTCTTCGGCCAACTCCTTGGTCCACTCAATCCGCTTTTTCTCCAGCTTGCCCCACGGGTTGCCGCGCTTTTCCAGGGCGCGCAGGGGCTTTTGCAACGACTGGGGTACGTTGCCCTCGTCTACCATGCCCCGGCGCAGGTCCACGATTTTGTCGATGTACTCGATGCCCAGGGGACACTCCTGCTCGCAGGCTCCGCAGGTGGTGCACGACCAAATCTCGTCCTCCTCGTAGATCGATCCGATCAGCGGCTGGTCGTCAGCGAACGGCTTACCCCACAGGGGGTATTTTCTGAAGGTCAGGTCGCGACCCTTGATGGAGATGAACCGCGGCGACAGCGGGCGGCCCACCGCGTTGGCCGGGCAGTTGTCGCTGCATCGGCCGCAGTCGGCGCAGGAATAAAAATCGAGAATGTGTTTCCAGGTGAAATCCTCAAGCTGCTTGACCCCCAACGATTCCAGGTCGTCGAGATGTTCGTTGCTCACTCCGTATCGCACGGGTTTGACGTTGCCCCGGCCAATACGCATGAACCAGACGTTGAACAGCGAGGTGGCCACGTGAAAGTGCTTGCCCAGCGGCAGGAAACACAAAAATCCGAAAAAGGTGACCTCGTGAATGAAATAGGCGATGCTGTGGACACGCTGGAGGGTTGCCAGCGAATCAGTTGCCAGAAAAGCCTTGAAGATCCAGGCCAGGGTCAGCGGGGCCAGAAAATCCGCGTACAACCCCTTTTGGGCCTCGGCGGCCACCAGGCTCGCCTCGAACAGGCTCTCGGTGATCACCAGGGTGCTGATCAGGCCCAGGACGAAAACCGCTTCGCCGGTGTGGGACTTGCCGTATTTGGCCGGTACCGCGTAGCGCGCCGGCTGTACCAGACCCCGGCGGACCATTGCGATAAGCGCCACAAGCAGCACCCAGGTGGCCGCATAGCTGCGTACGATGGCGTAGCCGTCACCGAAAACGCCCTCCATACCGGGCAGTACTATGTCGGGCCAGATGCCGAGCAGCGCCATCTCCGTGGAGCGCAGACCCATGATAAGGAAACCGGCGAACAGCAAGATGTGCAATACCCCAACGAGCATGTAGCGAGGGTGACGGTACTGCAGCAGCCAGATCTGGATTAGCTGGGCCGTCCGCGCTGGCAGCCGGCCCCATCGGTCATCCGGCGCCGCCTTGAGCAGCGGCTTGAGCCGTGTCCATATCATGAAAACGAATAGGCCGATGCCCGCGATGGGAATCAGTGTATATATCACTGATGTGGGCATTGAAAAAATCAGCGTCTTTGCCGGTGGGATGAGTGTTGCGTCCATAATGGCGGTGTGAACCTCCCGATCAATTGTTTGAGTCTATTGTAGTAGCCTTGGTCCTAACGGTCAGGCCACAGTTCAGTGGCTATACCCTCTCAACGACCCATTTGTTGCTTTCAAGGCAGTGTTGCCCCCACAACGTCGAGACGGGGAGCGACGAGTGCATCGATTGAGAAAGTTATCGCTAACGCTGTGGCATTGTCAGTACCACATTGTCTATGCGGCCAAATACCGGTATCGGATCATAACTGGAAAAACAGGGCACTGGTCGAAATGTGTATCCGGGCGTTTAGCCGGCAATGGGGCGGAGAAATAAACGAATTAAATGTTCAGCCCGAACATGTGCACATGCTTGCGATGGTACCACCAAAGGTATCGTTTTTTGGCTTTGTGGGGACCTTCAAGGGACACACAGCGATACGAGTGTTGAACCAAAACCGTAAGTTAAAGTAAAGACCCTGTTGGGACGATCATTCCTGGTCCAGAGGTCGTTGTGCAGATCCTCTCGCTATGGTCTGCAGTGGATGTTGGGCTGACATGAAATTCAAACCGTCCCGGAGGGTTCAACCCTCCTGGATTTTTTCCGTCAACTCGGGGATGAACTCCAGGATGTCTTCCACGATGCCCACGTCGGCCACCTGAAAAATGGGGGTTTTGGGGTTCTTGTTCACGGCAACGATAAAGGGAGAGCCCTTGAGCCCGCCCAGGTGCTGGAAGGAGCCGCTAATGCCCATGGCCAGGTAAACTTTGGGCTTGACGGTCTGGCCGGATGTGCCCACCTGGCGCGACTTTTCCAGCCACTTGGCATCCACGATGGGACGCGAGCACGAAACCACCGCGCCCATGGCCTGGGCCAGCTCTTCGGCGATCTCGATATTCTCCTGGTCTTCGATGCCGCGGCCCACCGAAACCAGCACATCGGACTTGGTGATGTCCACATCGCCTGCCTCGGCTTGCACGACTTCCAGAAAACGGCGATTGGCGGACAGATCGCCGGCCTCGCCGGATTTGTCCTGCACCTGGCCGCCGGCAGCGGGGGTTTCAGTGGCCTGGAAGGAACCGGGGCGAATGGTGAGCACGGCGCCCTTGGAAATATCGCAGCGCATATGGGCATGGGCCATGCCGGCATACTCCTGGCGCACCAAAACGGCGGCGGTGGCGTCCGCGCTGTCGATGCCGATGACATCGGCGGCATAGGCGCAATCCAGCTTGATGGACAGCCCCGGGCCCAGGTCCATGCCGAAGGTGTCGTGGGCAATCAGCACCAGGCTGCCGGCCGGAACCGCATTGACCAGCAGTTTGCGGATGATCTCGGCATTGGGATAGGCCAGCGCGGCATTGTCGAATTTCCATACGGCCGGATAGATGGCGGCAGCCGCCGTACAGGCGGTATCCAGTTCGGCACCGCTGCCGGTAACGATGGCCGTGACCGGATCGGCGGATAGTTTGGCCGCCGCTACGGCCAGTTCTGCGGCGCTGTCATCCAGAACCCCTTGCTTGTGTGCGATATAGGCGAAAAGTTGTGCCATTATTTGAGCCCTCCTTTGGCTTTCAACATTTCAATCAGTTTGTCGATCTTCTCTTCCATGCTGCCTTCGAGAATCTCGGCGCCTTCACCCAGCTCGGGCATAAAGTAATCCACCCGTTTGACTTTGGCGCCGGCGGCCCCCACGGCATCGGCGGCCAGGCCCAGATCGGCTGCGCCGTGGGTGGGAATTTCCACCGAGGCCACCTTGCGGATGCCGCGGATACCCACATAGCGCGGTTCGTTGATGCCGGTCTGGATTGAAAGCACGCAGGGCAGCTGGATCTCGTTCATCTCCTGGTTGCCGCCTTCGATTTCGCGGCCCACCGTGATGCTGCCGCCGTCACCGGCTTCGATTTTGTTCACCAGGGACGCATAGGGCCAGTCGAGCATGGCCGCGACCATTCCGCCCACCTGGCCGGCGCCGTCGTCGGCCTGGGCGCCGGTGAGCACCAGATCGTACTTGCCCTTTTCGATTTCCGCTTTGAGAATGGCGGCAATACCGCGGCCGTCGGAACCTTCAAAGGCATCGTCGGAACACAAAATGCCGCTGTCGGCCCCCATGGCCATTTCGCGGCGCAGCACCTCCTCGGCCTCATCGTCGCCCACGGTGACAACGGTGACCGCACCGCCCACCTTGTCGCGGATCTGAATGGCTTCTTCCACCGCGTAATTGTCCCACTCATTGACCGAGTAAACCAGATCATCCTGCTCGATGTCCGTGCCGTCGGCCTTGACCTCGATCTCGTTCTCGGCGGTATCCGGCACACGTTTTACACATACCAAAATTTCCATTTTGACTCTCCCTGATGTCCGCTATCGGACAAAACACCATTTGTGCCAATGCCGAGCGTATAAGGTCAATTCCAAAATGCCGTGCAAAAGCACTTATGGGATAAAAAAGCGCATTTTATGATACGTTTCCACAGGGTGAAAATTTGGGTTCAACGTGAGCAAATTTTCACCTAAACGTAAAAACAATCCTAAAATGCGCTTCAACTGAAAAAACCTATTTTTAAGCATTATTGCTGAAAGGGCGCTATTTTTTACTGGCCTCGATGACCCGCGGTGCCAGGCCCTTGGTGATATTTTTCTTAATAAATTCTTCATTAAGATCAATGCCGAGTCCCGGACCGTCGTTGGGAGCCAGTTCGCCGTTCTCAAATCGAGGAACATTCAGCGCAATATCATCAGTAATTTTGGATGATGTGGTATCCCAGCAACCATGAATCGTTAGAGGACCAAGGTTCTCACTGAGAAATTGCGATGCCCATTGATTGGAAACGAACAGGTGGGCGCCGGGGCTGCACTCCAATCCTGAACCGATCATACAACCACACATGACCGGCAAATCCGCTAAACGCGCCATCGTTAACCACCGCAGTGACTTGAGCAGGCCGCCAGCTTTTTGTAATTTAAGGAACAAACCATCAGCGGCTTTGCGATCGATGATCTCTTTTAAATGATGAAGTTCTTGTGCAGATTCATCCGCCCAAATCGGAGTCCCCACCTTCTGTCGAAGCCTTGACATGCCTTCAATATCCCAGTGCGGCAGTGGCTGTTCAACCAGCGTCAGATTGGCATTGTTGGCTTCCATTTTACGAATTGCATAAAGGGCTTCATCGTAGTTCCAGAAACCGTTGGCATCAACGGTGAGGGGGATGTCATCGCCTACGGCTTCACGAACAGCCCTTGCGACGATGGCATCCTTGTCAATGTCTCCACTGTTCTTCAACTTAAGAAGGGCAAATCCATGTTTAAGCGCTTCTAATGCTTCTTCCACGACAACCTCCGGTTCCCCGGCGGAAAGAACCCAACCCAATTTGGACGCTTTGATGGTTCTTCCACCAATGAGCTGATACACGGGGGTGTTCAATATCTTACCTTTTAAATCATGGAGCGCGAAATCGACCGTTGCCTTGGCTTGATTGTTGCCACGAACCAGCAGGTCCATCCGGCCGACAAGTTTCTCGATGTTCATGGGATCCTCGCCGAGGAGAATCTGAGGTGCGATAACACGGGAGATCATGCCAAGCATGGAATCTTGAAGTTCTCCGCGATACCAGGACGAAGTGTCACCGGAGTCGGAAAAACCGACGAACCCTTCGTCCGTATAAATTTTTAGAATAAGGCTGTCGATGCCGATAATTTTGGTGTTCGGCATATAAAACGGTTTAGGTAATGGTGAGGTTACCGGAATGCATTCTACCTTTGTAATTTTCATTTGGTCCTCCATTTGAGTTTGAAAAGAGTGTGTTCATTAAGGTTGCGGCGGTGATCAAAAAGATCACGGTTTGATTGAGCGCTTAATACGTTTCGGAAATGTAAAACAAAAATAAATTAATTGATCAATTAAAAATTTGTAGCCTATGAATATGCCCAAAAAGCAGGACTGTCAACATATTTTTAATATTAATTAACCATACAGTAAAAATTACTTGACTGAATTGGCGTCTTGTGCGAAGTAGACTCGAGATTGAAATTTTACAACTTACCAAATCTAAGGTGGGTGAACATGCTAGAGTGTTACCGCGTATTGGATTTAAGTGACGAAAAAGGGGCGTTGTGTGCTAGGGTGATGGCCGATTTCGGAGCGGATACCATTAAGGTCGAACGACCCGGTGGTGATTCGTCCAGGAAAATCGGCCCTTTTTACAAGGATGTGGTTGACCCGGAAAAAAGCCTGCATTGGTTCGCGTTCAACCGCAATAAAAAGAGTATTACCTTAGATATAAAGACACCTGAAGGTCAGGAGATCTTTAAAAAACTGGTGAAAAAGGCCGATGTTATAATCGAAAGTTACGATCCAGGGGTATTGGAAAGCTGTAATTTGGATTACCTCAATTTGAAGCAAATTAACCCGAATATTATTCTAACTTCAATCACTAATTTCGGACAAAAAGGGCCTTATCGAAACTATAAGGGATCGGATCTGGTCCTTTGGGCCATTTCTGGAATGATGTATGTCACGGGAGAACCTGATGAGCCGCCCCTGGCACCCAGCTATCCACATTCTTATCTTTTCGGCGCCATGCAGGCCGCAATCGGCACCATGATCGCCCTTTATCATCGGCGAATCATCGGACGGGGCCAGCATGTCGATACTTCAGCGCAGATGGCTCTTACATGGGTTACCCAGCCCGATCTGGTGGGCCTTTATGAATGGTTCGGAAAGGTTGCCCAAAGAGCCGGCCGGATAAGAGTGCAACCCTTTAGCGGCATCAAGATGCCTATTTTGTGGGAATGCCAAGACGGACATGTTGCTTATGCGCTGATTTTCGGCAGTAGTTTCTCGCAAGCCAACAGGGCTCTGTCGGAATGGATTTTAAGTGAAGCCCCCCCCATTGTGGAGGATCGAACTTTCCAATTGGCAACCATTTCCCCGGAGCGTTTGAGCGAAGAACAAGGTGCGAAGATCACCAATATCCTGTCAGAATTTTTCCGGCGGCACACCAAGAAATACCTCTTTGAAGGATGTCTGGAAAGAGGCATACAGTTATACCCGGCAATGTCGCCCATGGATACCCTCGTGTTCGAACAACTGCAGGAACGCGGCTATTGGGTAGAACTGTACCATCCGGAGTTGGAAGACCATATCAAATATCCAGGATACCCAGTTCAAACCGATGTACTGAAAGCGATGCGCTTCATGCGGGCTCCCTTGATTGGAGAACATAACAACGATATTTATGTTGATGAACTTGGAATGACCCCTGGCCAGTTGGAAGCACTGCAAAATGATCACATTATCTGACAACCATCGAAAAGTGAGGGGGCTCATGTCTGATAAACCATTCAAGGACCTGAAGGTACTGGATTTTACATGGGCAGGCGTAGGTTCGTTTATTGTTAATTATTTGGCATGGTATGGAGCGACGGTAATCAAAATTGAAAATGTAAAACGGCCGGATATCACACGCTGCAGTCCGCCTTACAAAGAAGGTAAGCCGGGTATGAACCGAAGCTTGTTCTTTTCATGGACCCATCCGGCAAAGAAGATGGATATGACATTGAATCTGAATACCGAAAAAGGCATTGCGATCGCAAAACGCCTGGCGGTGTGGGCGGATGTCGTGGTGGAAAGTTTCGTTGCCGGAACCATGGAAAAGTGGGGACTGGGTTATGACGAATTGAAAGCGATCAACCCTGAAGTCATTATGTTGCGAACCTGTACCCACGGTCAAACCGGGCGCTTGGCAAAACAACCGGCTTTGGGATTCACACTGACGACACTCTCCGGGTTCAATAATATAACCGGGTGGCCCGAAGGCGGCCTCAACGAACTGAGAGGCGCATATACGGATTTCATCGCGCCATTGTTTGGAGGCTTTGCGCTCATTGCAGCTGTCGATTACAAGGAACGGACCGGAAAGGGGCAATGCATTGATCTTTCCCAGCATGAGGCATCCCTGCAATTTCTTTCGCCTTTGTTGCTGGATGCAGCTGTAAACAAAAGAAATCATAAGAATAATGGGAACGACTGTGACCGGGCCGCACCCCATGGTGTTTTTCGATGCAAAGGAGAAGACCGGTGGTGCGCTATCTCGGTTTTTTCGGATGAGCAATGGATGGCGCTGTGTAAAGTATTAGGATTCCCGGATTGGACAAAAGACTCAAGATATAAAAGAAAAGAAGGACGGTACGAATTCCGGCGGGAACTTGACATGAAAATCGAGGAGTGGACCAGCCGAAAGACCGCAGAAGAAGTGATGGTTGAAATGCAAACGGCAGGCGTGCCGGCAGGTATAGTGTCAACGTCAAAGGACCTCGTGGAGGACCCCCAATTAAAACAATATCATTTCTACAATACGTTGGAGCATCCGGAAATAGGGGAGTGCTCCTTTTTTCAATCACCTCCTTTCCGACTGTCGGATGCTGCTGCTGAAATATCTACCCCGCCCATATTGGGTAAACATAACAACTATATATGTGAACATATATTGAATCTGAGCTCTGAAGAAATAAGCGATCTCAAAGATCAACAAGTTTTCGATTGAAAAAAGAGGAAAAAATGAAACCATTACAAGGTGTTACGGTGGTTAATGCTGCCAGGCTCGCTCCAGGGGCCTATTGTTCGATGCTGCTAGCCGATTTGGGAGCAGAGGTGATTATGATAGAGCACCCAGTCGGTGGGGATCCAATGCGGCTGCGTTCTCCGGGATTTTTCCACTATGTGAATAAAGGAAAAAAGAGTATTTGTATCGATCTGAGTCAACGGGAAGGCAAACAGCTTTGCTATGATATTGCAGCAATTTCCGATGTTTTCATAGAAGGTTTCAGGCCGGGAAAGGCTGCAAAACTGGGAATCGATTATAATACGCTGATGAACTACAATAAAAAAATCATTTACACATCCATCTCCGGTTTTGGGCAAACCGGACCGTATCGGAATATGGCGGCGCACGATATCAACTACCAAGCTTTGGCCGGTATGTTCTTTAAACAAATCAAAGAAAAAAACATTTCCTTCTCGGCGCCGGTCGTGCCCACCAGCGATTTAGCGTCCGCCATGTTTGCGACCATTGCGATCATGGGCGGTCTTATCCATAAACAGCATAAGAATTCGGGAACCTATATTGACATTTCGATGTATGACGCAATGCTGTCCTGGATGAGCATTTGGCTGACCGGGCCGGCAAATACAGACCCGCCCCAGGAAGATGAACCCTGCTATAACATTTTTAAAACAAAAGATAGCCGGTATATCGCCTTGGGTATAGCGTACGAAGATCATTTCTGGGAGAGGTTTTGCAAAGCGATCGATGATGAGCCGTTATCGAAAATAAAACATGATGAGAGGTTGCTGCGATTCGAAGAACTTAAAGAAAAACTTAAGGGAATATTCCTTTTGAAGAGTCAAAAGGAATGGATTGAACTGATGAATAGCTACGATGTCCCGATATCTCCGGCATATCAATCCATGGATGAAATAGCTATGGATGGGCATTTGAAAGAGCTTGGACTTCTAAGAGACGGTAAAGAATACAGATATCTCGAAAATCTGAAAATCGGGACGATATCGCAAGAATATGGTCCTGATTCAACCAAGGATTTAAGAGCTCCGTTAACGGGAGAACACACGGAGGAGATATTACGACAACTTGGTTATGATAGGCAAAGGGTCGGTACCTTGAAAGTCAATGGTGTAATCATTTAACTCCAACCAATGAAGGGAATTAAAATGGGAAAAAAATTTGCATCCATTAGCGTGTCTTTTCTTATGGCATTTTTGGTTTACGGTACATTTGATTGTCAAGTCGCCTTTGCAAAAAGTGAAAAAACCTATCGTTTAAACCTTGCTCATTCCTTTCCCCCTGTTAGCGTGATGCACAAACACCTTAGTGCATGGGTGCAGAAAATTGAAAAAGAAAGCAATGGCAGAATAAAGGTCACCATTTTTTCCGGAGGATCCCTCCTTGCGGCGCCGGACATCTATCAAGGAGTCGGAGACGGCGTGGCGGATATTGGCGCAGGGTTCTTCTACGGAGATCGCGATACTCGAATGATTTTGGTAGGATCGACTTTTCTATGTATAGTCAAAGACCAGAAAAAGAAGATAGACATCTACCATGAAACTTTTGAAAAATTTGATGCGATGCAGCAGTCATTTTCAAAATGCAAGCTTCTTTGGCAGGCTGTTATACCATCCCCGGCAATTCATACCAAAGATTTGGAAGTTCACAAATTGGAGGATTTAAAAGGGCTCGAATTACGATCACCTGTGAGAGATGCTCATAAAGTGCTGGCCGCTTTAGGCGCTGTGCCTGTCGAAATGTCTCCTGGCGACGCCGTTATCGGTATTACAAAAGGCATTATAAATGGGTTTGCCGGCAACATCGATCAATTGAAGACGTTTAAAATCGCCAGAATCGTTAAAAACACGACATTGTTCAGCGCTTATCAACCTGGTCCGTATTTCATGGTCATGAACAAGAAGGTTTATGGGAAACTTCCGGATGATTTGAAGAAGGTCATTGAAGACAGCGTGACGTGGGGACAGGAAAAAAGCCAGCAGATGTGGACCGGGACCGACACTGCAGCCATCGAATATTCTAACAGCATAGGACATAAATTCATTGAATTGTCAAAAGAAGAAGAAAGAAGGTGGTACGACATTGTTGATTCAATTCATGATGAGATGGCAGCGGAATGTGATAAAATGGACCTGCCGGGGACCGAAGTCCTAAAATATATCAGGCAACGAAACAACAACTGAGATTTCTGCCAAAAGAATTATGAATCAATAAGTATGAACCAGTTAAAGTGCTCCTTTTTCACAACTATTTTATCGCTGGAAAGGATGTATGGAGTTGCACTCATTTCGATTGAAATGTTGAGAGGGGCACTTTAATTTTCAAGAGAGAAGCTATAACAAGTAAGTTCTGTTGGGCAGTTGCATGGCACATTGTATTGATTCGAAGGCCTCTCAATCTTGAATTGCGGAAGGCTGAATGAAAATAAATCAATGTCGCATCGGCAATGAAAGGGTGAAGCTAAATGATGGGTCTAAAATTTAAGAGTTCGTCAGGAGATCCTTTAAGGTTTGTTTTTTACCTTCCCTTCATATTTAGCACAGTTGCCTTGCTTATCATGATGGTGACAATTGTTTTGAATGTCCTTCTTAGGATGATTATCGGTCAGCCAATCCTGGGAACCGTAGAAATTGCAAAGTTAACGGGTTTGATCGTTATATCCTTCTGTATACCTTATGTGCAGTTCAATAAAGGCAACGTATTTGTCGATTTTATCTATACGCGGCTAAAGAAAAAAGCAAAAACGATACTTTCAATTTTATCCTATTTATTCATTATTTTACTAAGTGCATTGACATTATATGCCCTTTATCTGGATTTTATAGTCAGCTACAACTCAGGAGAAGAGAGCGAAATCTTGAACTGGCCATTATTCCCTTTTAAAGTTATATGGGCAAGTAGTTGGCTGTCTTTGGTGGCGATTGGCGTGCTGCAATTGTTAAGAAAAGAGAAAGGTCGCTAATTTTATGGAACCGATTACCTTCGGTTTTATTGGTATTTTGTGCTTGTTTGTTCTTTTGCTGGCAGGCATCCCAGTTGGTTTTTCAATGATGTTTATCGGTTTTTTCGGCTTTACGCTGGTAACAAACTTTTCAGCAGCAATTAACGTTTTAACGTCTACGTCAATTACAATTGTATCAAATTATGATTTTTGCGTTTTACCCCTTTTTCTATTAATGGCAGGAGTAATACTTGGCTCCGGATTCGGAAAAACGCTGTATGATCTATGTTATACTTGGATGGGAAGAATACCTGGAGGACTCGCTATCGCAACGATTTTGGCCTGCGCTCTTTTTGCCGCGGCCAGCGCCTCCAGCATAGCAACGGCAATTACAATGGGTGCGGTGGCGGTTCCTGAGATGCGTAAATACAAATATGACCTCGGATATGCGGGCGCAACAGTCGCCTCTGGCGGAACACTCGGCGTACTGATTCCACCAAGCGGTATCTTGATCGTTTACGGCATCATTACCGAAACCTCAATTTCAGAATTATTCATTGCAGGTATCATACCCGGGCTGATGCTCACTGCTCTGTTTACCATCATCATTTTCTGCTTTTCTCTTTATAAACCCAATCTTATGCCTAGAGGGATTCGATATTCAGTGGTCGATAAGTTCAAATCGTTGTTGCTTTGTTTGGAAATGCTGATGCTGATCGCTCTGGTAATAATCGGCCTTATTGTGGGAATGTTTACGCCAACGGAAGCTGGAGCGGTAGGGGCATTCGGAGCAATAGTATTATCGCTGATAAGGCGAAAATTAAGCTTTCAAGTTTTTATTAATGCTTTGAAACAGACTTTTGAGAGTTCCGGGATGATTTTCACAATTATCATCGGCTCTTTTATGTTTAACAGCTTTTTAACCATAAGCACAATTCCAATGCAAATGGCGGACATGGTACTCGCCTATAACATGAAGCCGATCGTCATTATAACCCTAATCATCATATCCTACTTTATCCTGGGATGTTTTCTTGATGCAATGTCCATGATCTTACTTACAATTCCGATTTATTTGCCAATTGTTCTGTTTCTCGGATACAGTCCGGTATGGTTCGGCATTATCGTTGTTCTTGTGGCCGAGGTCGGAATGATAACACCACCGGTAGGCATGAATATATATATAATAAAAGGGATATATCAGGAGATACCGATAGAAAAGCTGTTCAAATCAATTTTTCCATATTTAGTGATGATGATTTTAACTATCCTGATTTTGGTTATATACCCGAATCTCGTCCTTCTATTTATATGAATGTAAAAACAGGTAGAAGAAACAAAATTTACGCTGGAAAGGACAATCATGAAAACACTGCTCACAGAAGCGCAATTAGAGTTTAAGAATTATATCGCCGAATATTTGGAAAAGGAGTTAAAACCATACGTTAAGGAAATCGAGGGTGCTCATTCTTTTCCGATGGGTTTTTATAAGAAGCTTGCCAAAGATCGACTTCTGGCTCTAAATTTTCCAAAACATTTCGGCGGACAAGAATATGATTGTTTGCGATGTGCCATTTTAATTGAAGAAATGGCAAAGCTGAGTTCAGGTGTGGCAGGGACAGTAACAACAGCCGGAATGACAGGTCCTTTCTTGATTCTAGATCTCGGAAATGAAGAACAGAAAGAAACCTATCTGCACGGCGTTGCTACGGGGGAAACTATAACTGCCTTTGGTGCGACGGAACCGAATGCAGGATCGGATCTAACAAATATCGAGACGATTGCAATAAAAGAAGGGGGAAACTACAGAATCAACGGAAGCAAAACCTTCTGTACAAACGCATCGGTCGCAAATATTTTCATTATCATCACAAATACAAATCCGGAAGGTCCACGCAAGGAATTCACGGCGTTTCTTCTTGAAAAAGACACTGCTGGGATGAAGGTTGGAGAAAAATTCGATAAAATGGGATGGACCTGCCAGGATACGGCAGAAGTTTACTTAAACGATGTGGTCGTCCCGGAATCCAGTATTATCGGAAGCGTGGGCAAAGGATTCAATGCCGCATTCAGCAGTATCAACTTTACCCGGATCATTCTGGCAGCCACAGCATACGGCGTCTGCCAGGCTGCTTTACAGTTGGCCATCGAACACAGCAGAAATGTGAAAATCGGTGAAAGGCCCCTGATCGACCAACAGGGCATCCGATGTGAGATCTCCGACCTCGCAACGGAAATTGAGGCGGCCGGGCTTCTAATTTATCGGGCGGCAACTTTGCAGGATAGAAAGCAAAACAACAGAAAAGAAGCCGCTATGGCCAAATATTATGCTACCAATCTGGCAAAGAAGGTCACAAAAGAGACTATGCGGATGTTAGGGCCAGAGGGATATTATAAGAATGGTTTGGCTGCTACTTTCTTTCTTGACTCGCCGGTTTTTACCATAGCTGACGGAACGTCTGAAATACAAAAGGAAAACATTGCTAAAGGTCTTAAACTGGCTAAACCCGGTCAACTTGGGAAATAATCAGGAATGCACAGAAGGGGTGTTTCAATATGACTGAACTCACGAAGCAACAAAAAGATATAAAGCGTGCGGCAAAAGAATTCGCTCAAAAGGAGTTCGATTTATTTGCCGATGATGGTGATAAGAGCGAGACGTATCCAAAAAAATTATTCAAGAAAGCAACCCAACTCGGTTTTATCGGTATTTCAATAGATGAAGCATATGAAGGCGGCGGCCTGGGATTGATAGAGCAGATGCTCGTATTGGAAGAATTCTGGAAGGTTGATGCAGGATGCGGAAACATTCTTTTTTCATCCCTAGGATCTGAAATCCTGTTGAAATATGCAGATGAAGAGCAAAAAAGAGATTTTTTGCCCAAGATTGCCGATGGAAAGCTCATTCTCGGAGCATGCGTAGACTATCGTTCGCTGGAAAATGGGGTGACATTTGATAAGTGCGATGATCAAAACTATGTACTAAATGGCAGCTATTCCTTTGTTCTTCACGGAACCCTTTTCGATAAGGTCCTCGTTTTTGCATCAGCAAGTGGAAATGAAGCGGGTGAGGATAAAAGAGCCGCTTTCCTGCTCGATAAGGATCAAAAAGGTATTTCGGCAGAGAAAATGGAGGGTAAGCTTGGGGTTAGGTCCACCGACATTGGAAATCTCAGGATAGAAAATGTTAAGGCAGGCAAAGAATGCATCGTCGGGATTGAAAATCAGGGCAATGAACAGTTAAATTCGTTTACAGATCTTTTGTGCCTGTATACATGTGCACAAGCCATTGGTTTGACGGAGGCTTGCCTCGATCGTGCGAAAAAATACTCCAGCAAGAGAGTTCAGTTCGGCAAGCCGATCAACCATTTCCAACTCGTTAAATATAAGCTTTCCGAAATGATCAGCAAGTTAGAGATTTGCAAAAGCCTCAGCTACAAAATGGCCGAAGAAATGCAAAACGACAGGTATGACCAAAAGATGCCGGCCATATTAAGTCTGTTCGCAAAAGAAATGGCAGTCGTTGCCGCAAGCGAAACGCTTCAGATACATGGAGGTTTTGGTTATATAAAAGAAACTGGAATTGAACGGCTCTATCGAGATGCCCAATTTTTAAACTGCTTTGGGATTGGCCAGGAGACCGCAAAGCTTAGGATTATTGAAAAGAGTTAACATACTGTCTCAAAGAATGTGTCCGTATCAGACGTTGTAGAAGCAAAGTCGGTACCGAGACGGATGGTTTCCAAATTGCCAGGATAGTTATTATAAAACAGGCAGAAAGGTGATTTCCTAAAAAACTTAGGCATTGATATATAACAAAATTTGATATAAATTACAGTAAATTCTTAAGCGTTGGCAACAGCATTGTATAAAATATACGGATTGACCAGAATTAAGCCAAAAGTCGTTTCCGGCTTAGCCATTGCGGTAAAGGCCAAACTACATTAGGAAAAAGAAAATGGCGCAAAAAAAGGATATCAGGGAGCTTCTGATTGCCAAAGCAACCGAGAGATTTGCTGAAAAAGGGTTTACCGAAACAACTACAAAAGAAATTGCGGAAGCAGCAAATGTCAACTCAGCGCTGCTCTATTACTATTTTAAAAGTAAAAAGGATCTTTTATCCGTCATTATTGAGCGCGCGGAGCTTGGGCTGGTTAATATTTTAAGGGGAATTAAAGACAAAGATATCGTGCCAATAGAACGGCTGACGGAGATGATTAAGAGTTATGTCAGGTATTCCATCGAAAACTATCATACCACAAAAGTCGTAATTTGGAGTACCGACAAGCTTACGGGATACCAAAAAAAGCAAAGCCTTTCCCGGCAAAAAGAAATCTACGAAATTTTCAACAATGAAATCAAAAGAATTAAGGACTGTGGGTGTATGAGTGAAATCCACCCTCAGACTGCAAACCTCATTATCATGGGGATGATAAACTGGTGTCCGCTCTGGTACAAGAAGAATGGCATTTTAAAACTGGACGAAATTATCGACCAGATGACGAACGGGTTGTTTTTTGGTATCCTCAAAGAGGAGAAGTGTGCCCCGCCTAATGTTCGAAAAGACTAGTAACGCATGGCCTGAGTGAATATCGAGCACCAAAACAAAATATCTTTTTCTATGGTTTAAACCGGAAGCTGATCATAGAAAAAGGAGAAGATAACTTCGCTGTTTCAAACGGTTTAAGACCACAGGGGACTTAAACCGAAGATCAAGGAGAAATGCATGAAGCGAATAAATATGGTGATCAACGGTCGTGCCAGGCAGTTTGTGGTAGATAAGGACCGTGTGTTGCTGGACCTGCTGCGCGAAGATTTGAATCTGACAGGGGCAAAACAGTCTTGTGACCGCAAGGGGCAATGCGGCGCCTGTACGGTAATTGTCAACGGAAAAGCCATACGGTCCTGTCTTCAAAAGGTGGTTAGACTTGAAGGCGCCGATGTCATTACCGTTGAGGGCTTGGGGACACCGGACAATCCCCACCTGATTCAGGAGGCTTTTGTTTTGGCCGGCGCCATTCAATGCGGCTTCTGTACACCAGGCGTGATTATGGCGGCCAAGGCGCTTTTAGATCGAAATTCCGACCCGAGTGTTGATGAAATCAAAAAAGCGTTGACTCACAACCTGTGTCGTTGCACCGGTTACAATTCACTGGTCGAGGCGGTGCAGTTGGCCGGCCGATTTATCCGTGGCGAAGTCAATCCCGATCAGGTGCGGCCGGATCGTGACGGCCCGAAACTTGGTGTTTCTCATCCACGCCCTTCCGGTCTGATCAAGGCCTGCGGCGTGGCCGAGTTCTCCGCTGATATCAAACTGCAGGACGCTCTTGAGATCGCCGTTGTGCGGAGCACTCAGGCACACGCCAACATAGAATCCGTGGACACCTCAGCGGCAGAGAAAATGCCCGGCGTTATGGGCGCCATGACTTGCAAAGACATCAAGGGCGATAACCGTATCAAGATTCTTTTCGCTGACCAGCCCATACTCTGTGAAGATAAAGTCCATGTGCTTGGGGATCCAATTGTTGTCATAGCGGCGCGTACCAAAGCCGAAGCACAGGCAGCGGCAGAAGCGGTAATAGTGAAGTACAACCCTTTGCCGGTCTATAAAAGCCCGGAACAGGCCATGGCCGACGATGCTGTGCAGATTCATGCAGAATTTCCCAATGTGTGTTTCGTCCAGCCGCATATCAAGGGAGATGCCAAAAAGGCCCTCGGAAAGGCTGCTACCGTGGTGCAGGCCGAGTTCAGCACACAGTGCAACCACCAAGCTCCACTGGAGCCTGAAGCCACGGTGGCCTATCTTGAAGGCGAGGGGGACGACACTCAACTGGTGGTGGTGGGCAGAAGCATCGAGATCCACCTTCATATGGCCAACCTGAAGAATGCATTAGGATTTGAGAATATACGTTATGAAGAGGCTTACTCCGGGGGGCAGTTCGGACAGAAGGCAGCCATGAATACGGAGGCCATTGCCGCTGCCGCAGCCCTTCATTTCAAACGCCCGATCCGATATATTCCCAGTCTCGAAGAGTCTATGGTGCTGTCCACCAAGCGACACGCCATGCAGTTCGAGGTCACTCTGGCCGCCGACAAAGACAGGAACCTGACGGCCTTCCTGAACAATTACGTCGTGGATAACGGGGCTTACATGGTCATCGGTATTTACGTGATCACGCGTTCGTTGTGGATGCTTTCCAGCGCCTATAATATTCCCAACGTCGATGCGCTGGTCAAACTGGTGTATACCAACAATCCGGCCGGTGGCGCTGCTCGAGGCGCCGGGGTGCCGCAGGTCGCCTTTGCCCTGGAATCGGCCATGGACATGCTGGCCGAAAAGATCGGTATGGACCCCTTGGAGTTCCGCAAGCACAACTCATTGCAGCCGGGCCAGAGCTGTTCCACGGGTATGGTGTACGATGAGTGGCCGTTCCCACAATTATGCGATGCCATCAAACCGGCATACGAGCGGGCCAAAAACGAAGCAGCCGCCTTTTCGCATGAAACCCTAAAACGGGGTGTCGGCATTGCCGCCCACGCTTTCGGCATAGGTCACCCCGGCGACACAGCCCAGGTAGCCGTGGAATTGAATGAAGATGACGGGATGACCATTTATGCTGCTGTGGCGGATCCGGGTGAAGGCAATGATTCCATGCTAACACAGATCGCATCTCATTTGACAGGCATATCGCTGAACAAAATACGCCTGGTGACCCGCGATACCGACCGCACCATGGAAATGGGGCCGTCTGCAGCCAGTCGGATGACATACATGGCCGGAGGCTCACTGGTCAATGCCATTGAGCAAATGCAAAAGGCCATGAAAGACGCCGGAACGACGACCTACGAAGGCCTCAAGGCGTCGGGTATCCCAATCTGTTTTATGGGCACCAGGAAAACCATTGAAGAAGGTCCTCTGGATCCGGAAAAAGGTCAGGGCGCTTCCTTTGAGTCGCGTGTTTTCGCTATTCAGATGGCTGAAGTGGAAGTGGATACCAGAACCGGCGAGGCACGGGTGTGCAGAATGACTACGGCCGTTGATGCAGGCCCGGTGATCAATCCCCAGAACTTCAAAGGACAATTGTATGGCGGTATGGACCAGGGAGTGGGCTGGGCCCTGCGCGAAGAATACATTCACGGAGAGTCGAAAGACTGGAAGACTTTCAAATTTCCCACTATGAAGACATCCTTCGACATGGATATCATTATCAATGAGACCCCTCGGATAAAAGGGACTTTAGGCTCGGTCGGCGTGGGGGAAATGAGCATGGTGGTCACCGCACCGGCGGTAACTAACGCTATATACAATGCCTGTGGTGCGCGGATTTTCAACCTTCCGGCAACTCCTGAAAAGGTGCTGGAGGCTATAAAATAGAGTTGTTCCTCTATCAAGAAATAAGAGCTGTATAGAGAATTCAGGGTGAAATTAGTTTCTATAAAGTCGCTATCCAGCGAAGATATTTGATAAGATCTTAAAGGTTTTTTTGGGCAAAAAATAAAAATGGCTTGATGCTGAGCAGTCGTATTTTTCTCGATGAATGGGGTGCTTAAGCGTCAAGTAGAAGACGTTTGAGATATAAACGCCTCGTTATTGCTACGCCCATGTGATGATAGTACTTTATACTACCACGTCGATTGCGGGAAGTGCCGTAGCTAACGAATTCGATTATGCTTTATCGAATCCGCAGCTTATTGTCGACCTGTCGTAAGCTATTCATCAAAGCGGAACATACGGCGGGCATATTGCCGGTTGCCCGACTGCGGTAATTCGTAAGTATAAGTAGTACTTTTCGCACGAGTTATGCTGAATCGTTGCCATGGGTGAGTATGTGTTTCACATCAACTGGACGCCACGCACAATGTTAACAATAAATCTATGTTAATAGCCCAACAAGTTGCCGCGCATTCACAGATGGCTGTTTAAAATACTGTAGGTGACATTTTTATTTTCCTCCTACTTATAAATAAAATGGTTATTACTTCAACTTTACGGATAGCGAGAATATGAAGTAACTGAAAACGGCTATCTTCTTTATCAAATCACTATAACTTAGATTTAACAGATACAGCAAACAGGCATGATGCTGTAGAGGATAGATGTGTCCTAAAATTCTGTCTGCCTTTATTTGAAATAACATACTGTAATCATGTTTAATAGCCTCAGCGGCACTTATTCATTTAATTAAAAAGGGGGGTACATATGAAGAGATTTGTTATTGAGCTGTGTGTTGTATTGCTTATTTTTGGATTCACATCCGCTGTGGAAGCTGAAGAAACGGCGAGTACGGATAGTAGTTTGGAGGATATCCAAAAGATACTATCAACGATTCATTTTTCAGCGGTATACCGGGTAAGGGGTTATGATATAAATAATATAAGAGATTTCAATGATGACCGTAGCGATGATGAACAGTATTTCGATCAAAGGTTGCGAATATGGGTAAAATATGAGCCAGTCAAAAACTACAGTATCAACTTCAGGACTGATGTGTCTGAAGGTGTGTACGGCTATAATTATAATGATGATGGTGAGGCCAATAGACCTTCCGAAGATATAGAGTGGCAATTCGATCAGCTTTATTTCAGGGCAGACAAAGAGCAATACACCTTAGACCTCGGTCTGCAAATGATTGCATTTGCGCACACCTGGGTATTTCTTCCAAGAGTGACTGGAGCAACCATAAATTTAAAGATGATTGAGCCAGTCAATTTAACCCTGCATTATGGAAAAAGAGATGACAATGACAAACTGACTCCAATCCAGCTTCCTGATTATGGAGACAGAGGAGGGGATGAAGATCTGTATGGCGCGCAGCTGATGTATAAACACAATAAATCCTGGTATTGTTTATATTTTGCTGAGTTAAATGATGCAGATGGAGACGGTGCTGGAGATGATACGATAGTTAGGCGTGGATTCGGTGTTGGCATACATTCTATTTTAGGACCGGTTGTTGTTGATGCGGAAGGTACGTATTTCGGTGGGTCAAATGAAAACACAGACACTGATTATATGGGTACGCAATTAGTGCTGGATGCAAAATACCGAATGAAGGAATTATCCTTTGGTGCCCGTTTGTATTATGCTCAAGCAGCCGATGACGATGAAGCTCAGCTTACTAGCATACAATTGGCTGATCCGAATCCCAGCTTCTTTTTTGGAATGGGAAAAGATTATGAGAGAGACATCCCGGAGATTATTGGTGTGATGTCAAATACAGCATCAAGCCCGGCTTCTTTTCTTAAATCGATTTTCGACCCAACAAGCCAAGGCGCAGGAGTAGTTGGCGGTACGCTGTATGGTGACTATAATGTGTTTGAAAAGCTTAAAGTTACTGCTGCTATAACAAGCCTCACACCTGAAGATACTGATAAAACCGATCTGGACGGTGGCGATGTGGATCTTGAAAAGCTTATGCTTCTTAACTTTGGAGCCAAGTATCAGGCTACTAAGAATATTTCAATTTCGGCTGGATTGTCTTATTGGATGCCGGAGACGGATTCGGGTGAAAACGAAGACAATGCGCTGGTAGTAAGCACGCAGTTCAATTTCCGCTTTTAGCATCATGTGTTACAAAACATACATTGAGAAAATGGTTTTTATGTAATTTTCTATAAAAGGAAGCTCTTTAGGAGTATTTAAAGGTTCAATGCCAAACTGCCGCTGAGGTTATTACTTCAATTGTTGTGGCCTTTTATGCAATAACGAAGAGAGTTCGATTTAGAATAACATGAAGTCCAATCGGGGCTTTCCAAACCCACATCACAGCTCCCATCGGGGCGCTCCTTGAGGCCACCTGCTATGCGGGTGGCCTCACTTTTTAAGCGGAAGCCATCTGTTGCCCCATCCCATGTGCTGGCCGGTCGAAAAATACACCCCATTGCATGCGGGCAGGTTTCATTGAGGCTTCAATGGTTTTCAACGATTATGCCTGGATTGTTCGTTGATTTCTGCTGTGCAGTGAGATACCGGGTTGGCCTATCCCTTCGATCCCAGACGCAACCCGCCATGGATAAAGAAAACCTCCGCGGCCAAGGCTTCGTTGCAATAAATGTCGCCAACAAAAGCGGCAACTTCCTCTGGTTCGATCAAACGGCCGATCGGTACCTGAGCGGTAATTGATTCCAGCGCCTTCTGATTCATCCCTTTTACCATTGCGGTATCGACATAACCCGGGGCGACGGCGACACACCGGATTTTATTTGCCAGGCCTCGGCGGAAGAACTCAGCCGTGATCACTTTAAGTGCGAAGCAGAAACCCACGCCCTATGGGCGTGGTCAAGTAGGACTGGCTGCGCCGGTCCCGGATGGGAATAGCCTGAAAGGCCGGCCCCTGCTGTGCATTTGCTGGTGTTGGTACCGCCGAAGGTATCGATATCAGAGTTGATGGGCCGGGTAAAAGGCCAGACGGCGATGAAAGTGTTCAGGCAGTTTCGGCAGTTGCGTAAGAAGCCATGCTGGGGCAACCATTTTTGGGCCAAAGGGTATTGTGTAGACACAGTTGGCCTGGAGGCAGAGATGATCCGCAGGTATGTGCGGTATCAAGAGAACAGGGAAAAGCAGCAAGAACAGCTAAAGCTGGACGAATAAGACTCAATGGCGGCAAGGCTCAAAAGCCCTGCCCCCTTGAGGGTAGGGCCTTGTCCCCCCTATGGGGGGATTTTTCAAAGCCTGGCCCTTTGGGTCAGGCTTTTTACTCCGGTTTCGGCTCTTTTCAAAACATCTTCAGCCACATCGGCTATTACCGCCTTGCCTCCATGGGCTACCCAATATTTGGCGACCGAGAATCCAATACCGCTGGCGCCGCCAGTTATCACGGCCACCGAATTCTTTATTTCAAGCACTGTTCACCTCTTTTTTGGGGAAATGGATTTTAAATGGAACTTCAATGATCCTTAGCAGAAACTTCATCTCCATAACATCCATGAGGAAAAGGCGAGCTTTATGTATACAATCGCTGCGGATCGATAACCTCACGAATTAGGCGGATCTGCTCGGGGGTTGGGGGCTCGGTAAACGGAACACCTTCCACCTCCACCTTGAATCCGGTCTCGTTTACAATCTCCTCCCTGGGAATTCCCGGATGGATGCTTCTCAGCCGGAGGCGTTTTGTTTCCGGGTGAGGCTCGAAAACGGCCTTGTCGGTAATCACCCTCGTTACCCCGTCGCCGCTCAAACCGGCTTTCTCCCTGGAATTGCCTCCCTGCAGAAAGCCGGGGCTCGTCAGGAAATGATTGGTTTCCTGCAGTTTTCTTTTCTCATGGCGCGTGATCACCATGACCTGCTGGGCTCGCGAGGCGATGTCGTTGGCCCCGCCGCTGCCGGCCATGTGCCTGGGCTTTCCATTGACCAGGACCTCAGTGGTATTGATGTTGCCGTAAGCGTCGATACACAGGGTTCCCAACAGGCCGACATGGCAGCGGCCACGGTGCAGAATCATGCCCATTGTATCCAGAAATCCTCCGAATTTCTTGGCCTGATACCAGGAGCGCGGATCGGCGATGCCAATTGCATGATCTACGGGATTCGATGCAATGGCGCCGAGTTCCGTAATCACCGTAAGATTGGGTGCGTGGGTCATCTTGGCCAGGACTCCCGCAACATAGGGAAGACCAATTCCGATCAACGTGCAGGTGTTGTCCTTGAATTCCCGGGATGCGCAGACAACCATCATTTCGGAAAGCCTAAAATCGGACATGTGAAAATTATCCTTTCTTGTTTTATCTCAATACCCTTTGTGCGGGCCTGCCATTTGTTCCATCAGCGCCTTGTATCCAATAGATTTTTCGAGGAATTCGAAGTGATCCGTGACGCCGTAGACATACTCATCCAGATAGTCCTTTATCTTCTGTTCGTCGCGGTTTGCCTGGGTATACATTCTCAGGTGTTTGTCGTCGTAGTCATAGCGGCGGTATACCGAAGTGGGGTATGCGGACCAGGGCAACTCGACGATCATATCCACAAGCACACCGGCGATCATGGTCATTTCGGGCCTTTGGATAATGAAGGACTCCGGGACGATCTGCTCGGCGATGACCAGTATTTTCTTGGACGCGTGGGCCATTTCCTTGATGTTCCAGTACGGCCCCTCAACAACGGTGTTGCCTTCCGCGTCGGCATAGTTGGCTACGACCACACCGATGTCGGGTTGCAGCGCCCTCAGCAGAACCTGCTTTTCTCCCGTGAAGGGGCAGCGACTTTCCTTCACCTTGTCGGGGGCCACTTCCAGTAACTTTTTCAATACATCGGTACCCAACAGGGAGTTGCACGGGATGTACGATATGCCGATGGATCCGGCCAGGTAGCACAACTCCATGGACAGCATGCTGTGCTCCTCGGTCGTCAGTTTGCCCTGGTCGATATGCCGGTTGATGGTGTACACGAGTCCGTATTTATCCAACGTGCCGGCACTGTATATGAAATGATCGACGGCGCCTGCCGCCACCATGAGTTCGGCATCGATTCCCGCGGCGCAGGAGGAAAGGGTGAGGTGCTTTTTCCCCTGGCGGATCATCTCGTGGGCGAAGGCCACCGCATTGCGAGCTATTGAAAAACCGGGAAGACCAATGGAGGCCCCATCGGGAATCTGTTCCACGGCCTCTTTGAGACTTACAATCTTATTCGTCATTTAGGGTGTCTCTCCTTCTTTTCCGCTATACGATTTTTATGGATACCCCGTTCTTTTTGATGCAGATGTCGGCGATTTCACGATTCAGGGAGATGGTGTCGATGGCCGGCAGGGACAGGACCCGATCAATCTGCGACCGCTGTTCGAGCCAAGTATCGGCATCCATTACGGCCGGCATGACCCGCGACACCAGTGAACGCAATCGATCGTAAAGTCTCACGGATAGCACCTTGGACATCATTATGGCGATGTCGGCACTGGTTCGTTTTTTGGCCGTCAGCATTTTCTCCGCCCGGAGCAAAGCGCTTTCCGTGGCGAAAACTGCGATCACCATGTCGCTGATAATTCCGGCGATTTCCTGGTGAGCGGTCAGGTCGCCGTTTAACCGCTGGTTGGCGATGGCGATCACATATCGCGTGACGGCTTTGCCTGCAGCAAGCATGGCTTTCTGGTTCTCTAAAGAGTCGGCAGCATTTACAGCAATCGGCTCCAGGTGCGAAAGATCTTCTGCGGCGGCTGCCGGATCGAGGTCAAGACTCAATCTGCCCTTTGCGATTCGTTTGAGCAGCGTTCCGGCAATTGTGGTGCGGTTGATTTCGTTGGTGCCTTCCCAAATGCGGTTGATGCGACCGTTGCGATAGGCGAGCTCCGCCGGGTTTTCGTAGATATAGCCATAACCGCCGAATATCTGGACGGATTGATCGGCCACGAACCCCTGAAGCTCAGAGCCGAAAATTTTCATGATGGAACATTCGATCAGATATTCCTCCAAGGCACCGGCCGTCACCCGACCCACGTCCGCGGCGGCCACATCACCGGAATCCTTGATTTTGCTGTCGATCATACCGGCGGTACGGTACATCATGCTCTCGCCGGCAAAAAACCGCGAGGCCATGTCGCCGATTTTTTCTTTAATCAAGCCGAATTCGCAGATGGGCTGATTGAACTGCCGCCGCTGTTTGGCGTATTTGACGGCTTCGGCGAGAACGCCGCGGGCATTGCCCGTACAAACTGCTCCGACCTTAAAGCGCCCCATGTTCAGGGCGTTCAAGGCCACCACATGGCCCCGTCCGACTTCTCCGAGAACGTTTTCCACGGGCACGCACACGTTTTTGAAATTGACGCTGCGGGTCGAGGTGCCTTTCATGCCCATCTTGACTTCCTCGGCATCCGTGGTAACGCCCTCGGTATCGAACTCCACGATAAAGGCCGTGAAGGCCTTGCCATCGACCTTGGCGAAGGTGAAAATCAGGTCGGCAAACCCGGCATTGGTGATAAAACACTTGGACCCGTTGATTATGTAATGGGTCCCATCCTCTGAAAGGACCGCCGTGGTGCGTGCGTTGAGCGCGTCCGAGCCCGCATCCGGCTCGGTCAGGCCAAAGGCGCCGATCAGCTGGCCAGAGGAAAGCCCCGGCAGATATTTCTGCTTTTGCGCCTTGGTTCCGAAAAAAGCAAGCGGAAGGGTTCCGATGCCGGTATGGTTCAACTCCGTAATGGTAAAAGAACCGGCACTTTGCCCCAGCATGTCGGAGATGATGAGGGAACTGATCTTGTCCAGCGCCATGCCGTCGTATTCCTCTGGAATATCGGCCGCCAACAACCCGATCTCACCGGCCTTTTGCATCAGCAGGCGGCCCAGGTCGTTGTCCACATGCTCGATTTCGTCGCCCCGGTTCAGGATCTCGCCGGTAACGAATTCTTTTACCGTCTTGGCGATGGCCTTATGCTCCTTGGTGAATTCTTCGGGTGTGAAAACCGCGTCGGCCGTGACCAGCCGTGCTAAAAAATCTCCTCCACTAACACTTTCCGTCATCTCTTTTCTCCGAAGTCAGATTGATTTTAATCGTTGATGCTTACCAGGCGGTCAGGCCACCATCCACGGCGATGATTTGGCCTGTGATATAATTGGATGCCGGAGACGCCAAAAAGACGGCGGCACCCGCAATTTCTTTCATCGCCCCGTATCGTTTGAGCGGAATTCTGGCCAGAATGGCCTCGCCGTGATGGTCGAACGTCCATTGGGTCATCTTAGTCGGGAACCAGCCTGGTGCGATGGCATTGACCGTGATGTTGTATTTTGCCCATTTAACGGCCAGATCCTGGGTAAACGTGTTCAGCGCCCCCTTGGTCGTGTTGTAGGGAATTGCGTCCAGATATGCGGGGTCCGTTCCCTGGGAACCGGAATAAGAGGAAATGTTGATGATCTTGCCTCCCTGGTGCTTGATCATCTCCCGGCCGACGATCTGAGTGCAGCGGAAGGTGGCGTTCAGGTTCAGTTCGACGACCTTTTTCCAGTCCTCGAAAGCGATTTCCTCGGGCGCTGCGCCCCAGGTTCGCCCGGAATTGTTGACCAGTATATCGATTTGACCAAACACTCGCAAGGTCTCGGCAACCACCGTCTCAATTTCCGTGCCGTCGAGTATGTTACAGGCAAACGCCAGCGCACGACCGCCATGGCTTTCGATTTCTCGGGCCACCTTCTCGCATTTCTCGATGCGCCGCGAGAAGACCACCACCTTGGCGCCGGCTTCCGCCAGCCCCATGGCCATGGCCCGGCCGATACCGTCTCCTCCGCCGGAAACCAACACCACCTTTCCGTCCAGCTTGAACAACGCGTTAACTGTCATGATTACTCCCCTGGTACTCGAATGGCCGCGGGGCCGTCCCCCCGACCAACCGCGTTAAGCGTAAGTATAGAATCCCTTGCCGGATTTCCGGCCCAACATGCCCGCCAGAACGCGCTTTTTTAAAAGCGGGTGCGGCTTGTAACGGTCACCGAAATCCCGGGTCATGGTTTCCATGCCGTGCATGGCGATTTCGGCGCCGACAAGGTCCAGCAGACGGCAAGGCCCCATGGGATGCCCTGCGCAGAGTTCCATGGCCTTGTCGATATCCTCGGGACGGTTGCCCTCTTGGACCATTTTTACCGCTTCGTTCATGAGAACATCCAAAAGGCGACTAACGATGAAGCCGGCGTAGTCGACAACCTCGACTGGCTCTTTGCCGATGGAGCGCACGAACTGCACGGCGGTTTCGAAGATTTCATCGGAGGTCAATTGGCCCCGGATCACTTCCACACCTTTCATCAACGGCACCGGATTCATGAAATGGATACCCACAAATTGCCCGCCGCGCTTCGTGGCGCTGGCGATTTCGGTGATGGGCAGGGCGGATGTGTTGGATGCCAGGATGGCATCAGGGGGGGTGCATTCATCTATTTTTTTAAAAAGTTCGTGCTTGATTTCAAGGTTCTCGAACACCGCCTCGATGATCAAGTCGGAATTGTCAGCGGCCTCAGCAAGCTCCGTTGTGAACCGGATGTTGGCCAGGACTGCGTCGGCTTTCTCCTTTTCAAGCCTGCCCTTTTCCACGAATTTGTTCAGGCTTGCCGTAATGACGCTTTTGGCTTTCTGCAACATGCCTTCGTTGATGTCTTGGACCGCAACCCGGTAACCGGCTGCTGCGCTGACCTGCGCAACGCCGCTACCCATAATACCGGCGCCGATTACTGCGATTTTCTTAATCTCCATGATGACCTCGTTTGTCTGGATTTGTGAACGAAATTGCCATGCCCCTTTGCGTTTGCCGGGTGATCCGTCTTAGCGGCCGGAAAAGGTGGGTTTGCGCTTTTCCAGAAAAGCCGCCATGCCCTCTTTCTGATCGGCAGTACCGAAAAGCATACAAAACAGATCCTGCTCGATTTGCAGACCGTCCTTTAAGGATACGTTCAGTCCTTTGCGCATGGCCGTTTTGGCGGCGCGTACAGCCATAGCCGACATGTCGGCCAGCCGGTGCGCCAGGGTTCCGGCTCCGTCGGCAAGCGTTTGCACTTCGACGACCTCATCCACCAGGCCGATGCTCAGTGCCTCGGATGCCTTGACACGCTCTCCCAGAAAAATCATACGCGCAGCCCGACTGGGGTTGATGAGCCGTGACAGACGTTGCGTCCCTCCGCCTCCCGGTATGATTCCGAGCGTAATTTCGGGCAGCCCTAAAATCGCATTTTCCGCCGCCACGCGGAAATCGCAACAAAGGGCGATTTCGCAACCGGCGCCAAATGCAATTCCGGAAATGGCTGCAATTGTGGGGCGGGGAAAATCGGCCAGCCGTTCCTGAACCCGATGGGTCAGGTCCGTCAGCCTATAGGCGCCGGCGATGCTCAGGTTGGCCATGGCGCCGACATCGGCGCCAGCCACGAAGGCTTTTTCGTTTCCGGTCAACACCACAACCCGGACCTGCTCGTCATTTTCGCAGGCAATCAGCGCTGTCTCCAGTTCCTGCAAAACCTCTGTGTTGACGGCGTTGAGCTTTTCCGGCCGATCGAAACGAATCCATGCCGTACCTTCGTCGATCTCTTTTTTGATGTACTTCGGTTCCATGAATTTCTCCATTGTCAAAGCGTGGCTTTTTCCGACGGCGAAACTATACCTTGACGATGCATGCATCAGCTTGCGCCAGGCCGCCGCAAATTCCGCCGAGAGCGAGTCCACCGCCACGCCGGCGCAATTCGTAGACCAGATTCATCATGATTCGCGCTCCACTGGCCGTATTCGGATGGCCGATAGCAACGGCGCTCCCGTTGATATTGGTCCTCTTATGCAGCTTCGCGGTTTTGGCGCGATCATTGCCGGACAGCTTCAACATGCTGATCAACGGAACGGCGGCGAAGGCTTCATTGATTTCCAGAACGGAGATGTCATCTATGGTCAAGTTCGCCTGATCGAGCGCTTTGGCTGCTGCATAGGCCGGGGCTTCACCCATACGGTCCGCTGGCCGGGCAATGGACGTCATGGCGACAATTTCCGCCAGGGGCTCCAGTTCGAGAGCTTCTGCCTTCTCGCGAGTCATGAAAAGGATGGCCGCGGCACCGTCGTTAAGTCCGGGAGAGTTGCCGGCCGTAATCCCTTCGCACCCATAAACGCCTTTCAGCTTGCCAAGGGACTCGAGGCTTGCGTTTTTGCGGTATTGCTCGTCGATCTTTAGAAAAACGGGCTCTTTTTTCGGTTCGACAATCTCAACGGGCAACATCTCCTCTTCAAATTTGCCGGCCTCCCAGGCGGCACCATAATTCTTGTGGCTGCGAAGCGCCCACTCGTCCATTTCCTGGCGGGTAACGCCATATTCCTTGGCCAAATTGTCCGTATCCACAGATACAGGATTAAAATCCTTGTATCCAAGCGCAAAGAGGGGGTCTTCCATTTTTACATCGCCAATTCTGAACCCCTTCCACCGCATCCCGCGAACGACCAGGGGTTCCTGGCTGAATGAGGTTGCCCCGCCGCCAATGGCACAGGAAATTTCACCAGCCATCATGGCGCGACATCCCAACTGCACCGCCGACATCGCCGATACGCAAGCCTTGTCCAGCGACAAAGAGGGCGTTTCGGGAGGTAACCCCGCTTTAATGAGCGTCTGGCGAGCTGCAACCGGTGTATAGACATCTTTGCATACGCTCGTGTCACCCACCCCCCAATACACTTCATCCACCTCGTCTCCGGGCACATTGACCCGGTCCAAAACCGCTTTCATCGGTATGGCGCCCAGATCAAAATAATCAAACGCTTTAAGCGAACCACAATACCGCCCGAAAGGCGTGCGTACGGCGTTGACGATGACGATGTTCTTGTACATATTCTATTTCCTCCAGTAAAGGTTGCTATTGATCCTACAGGGGAATGTTTCCGTGTTTGCGATACGGCCGTGGAGGCGAGGCCTTGCCGGCCAGCATGTCCAATGCTGAGATCACACGTTTACGGGTGTCCTTTGGGTGAATGACAGCATCGACCACTGATCGGGATGCGGAATGATATGGGGTTAGATACGTCTCCTGGTATGCCTTTATTTTCTCGTCAAAGACTGCCTTTGGGTCGGACGCCTTTTCGAGTTCCCGCCGGTAGAGGATTTTGACTGCGGGAACGGCACCGACCATCTGCATTTCCGCCGACGGCCATGCGAATACCTGATCGAAGCCGATTTCATGAACGCCCATGGCCGGGATCGATCCGCCATACATTTTTCGAATAATTACTGATATTTTGGGGACAGTGGCTTCCGTCCAGGCATAAAGCATTTTGGCGCCGTGGCGAATGATTCCGTTGAATTCCTGATCCTTGCCCGGCAGAAATCCCGGCACGTCGACCAGGGTGACCAGCGGAATATTGAAAGCGTCGCATGTGCGGATAAAACGGGCTGCCTTGTCCGAAGCATTGATATCCAGGCAGCCGCCTATGCACCACGGATTGTTTGCCACGATACCCGTGGTGTATCCGGCGAATCGAACAAACCCGATGACAATATTTGGCGCGTATTTGGGCTGGATTTCATAAAAAATACCGTCATCCACTATCACCGTGATAACCTTTTTTATATCATAGGTTTTGTTCATCTCGATGGGAACGATGGTGGTCAGTTCCGGTGTCTGGCGATCCGCAGGATCGGTGAAATGTTTTCTCGTTGGTTTGTCCTGATTGTTCTGGGGTAGATAGGCGAAAAGCTCCTTGATCTGGTCCAGGCAGTGCCGATCGTTGACGGCCGTGCGGTGGACCACGCCGGATGAGGCTGCATGCACCTTGGCGCCGCCCAGATCTTCAAAAGAAACGTCCTCGCCGGTAACCTCTTTGAGCACCGCGGGACCGGTGATGAACATATGCGAGGTCTTCTTCACCTGGAAAATAAAATCACAGAGCGCCGCGGAATACGCGGCGCCCCCGGTACATGCGCCCATGATGGCTGCAATTTGCGGAACGATACCCGAATTCAAGCTGTTTTGATAGAACATGCCGGTTACGCCGAAGACATTGTCCATGCCCTCCTGGATGCGTGCCCCGGCCGAAGCGTAAAGACAAATCGCCGGCACCATATGCTCTCTGGACAGCCGCAGGACATAATGGATCTTGGCACCGTGAGTCCTGCCGGTGGAGCCGCCCAGCACCGTACTGTCCTCAGAGAAAATGTAGACCTTGCGGCCATTGATTTTTCCATGGCCCGTCACAACGCCGTCGCCAAGGAATTTTTTGCGATCCATGCCGAAATCGTGGCACTGGTGCTCTGCAAGCATGTTGAGTTCCACGAAACTCGATGGGTCCAAGAGGTGGTCCACTTTCTCCCTGGCGGTCATCATGCCCTTCTGGCGTAATTTCTCCAAACGGGCTTCTCCGCCTCCTTGCAACGCTTCTTTCTCCTTGACCGCCAGCTTTGCCAGTTCGCTATCCCATTTTTTTTGTGACGTCATTGGTTTGTTCTCCAAAGATTGGAAAGTTAGGATTCTCCTCATCTTTGCCAAAAAGGGCCAAAAAGGGGGAGGCGATCCTTCGCGCCGGGTCATTTATCGGTCCGCCGACTGAAGCAGCTCTATAAGAATGCCGTAGGTGCTTTTGGGATGGATGAAAGCGACCAGTTCGTCATGGGCATTGCGATAGGGTTTTTCGTTGATCAAGGTGATACCGTTTTTCTTGAGTCGATCCAATTCCGCTTGAATATCGTCGACTTCAAAGGTGATATGATGAATACCTTGGCCGCGCTTTTGAATAAACTTCGAAATCACGCCGTTGTCGGAAGTCGATTGGAGCAATTCAAGGGACGTACCCCTCAGTGGAACGAATGTGAAGGCAAGCTCCCCGAACGATTCGCGCGATTTTGGGTTCAGCGAAAAATGCTTTTCGAAAAAGCTGCTGGCTATGTCCAAGTCCTCCACGGCAATGCCGATGTGATGAATACGTTTGATCATTGCGTTCAGTTCTTTTTTATGGATGAAAATAATTTTATATTTAATTAAATATGCCCTTTTCTGTTATTATCTATGGTTCCGGTTGTCAATGATTTTTAACGGCATGAAATAAAATTTTTATCTGCCCAAATTTCAAACAGTATGGTCTACCTGGCTTGGCGTTGAACATAGTTGGATGCTATTTGAATTTTACAATAAAATTCAAAATAATATCACCTAATGCGTTTTTTTCAGCTTGAACCAATTTATTGAAAGCGGTGCGGGAGGATAGGCAAACCTACATGAACAAAAGAACCGTCATTCACGCCTGGATCGTTTTTGCCGTAGCCATGACGGCGATCATTTCATTCCGGTTCCCCGAAGATCGTCGCGGTTGGCCCATGGGGATCTGGACAACCTGGAGCCCCATCGGAAGCATGATCGTGTTCAAGCTTTCTCCGGCCATGATCGGAAACTTATCGCGGCGGTCTGTTGGTTCGCGACTGGCCTGTTGGCAGTGGTGGTTCTTTTTCCCTGGATAATACTGGTTCTTCTATTATTGTCTGATCTGTCCTTGCTTTTAAAATAGACGGCTTCTTCGGACCTATTGTCGGCGGGGTTCCCATGGCGGAGTTTTCGCTTGTCGTCGATGTCGTTCCGGATTTTCGTTAGTCGGCACGGCGATCATCGTCATTGGACAAAATCTGGATCTTTCCATCGGGCCGGTTCTTTTTGGCGGCCTGGTCGTGCGCTTTGGATGGATTTCAGCAACCAATGCACTGGTCCTATTGGTGTTATTGGTTTTTGTTACGGTATAGAGCATACGCATCAGATAATCTTCACCGCTATTTTTACGATAATCTAATATTTTATTAAATAGTCTGATTAAGACGAGGATTGTTTAAAATATGTTCTCTGCGATAGACTTTTTATGCTTAAGATATTTCTTAACATATTGTATTAACATCAATTAGGCATTTATTTAAAAGTTAAAAAAATCCTTGACACCGGAATAGATTTAATTTAATTAAATATAAAATTAAAAATGGCATGGCGCCATTTGCATAGTCGAGCGTACAATCCGCGAATGCGCCGCACCCAAGAAACAGGCCCATTTCAGGAGTTGCTTAATATATGGAAACGGTAAGAAAACAATTCGATGACTGGGAGGCCAAAACCCTTCAGCCGGTGCTGGATCGATCCCCAGAAAGACATTCCGAATTCAAAACTGAAAGCGGCATCCCCGTAAAAAGACTCTATACACCTTTGGATATGGAAGGGTGCAATTACGGAAGCGACCTGGGCTTTCCTGGAGAATTTCCCTATACACGTGGTGTCTATCCGACCATGTATCGCGGCCGGCATTGGACGATGCGGCAATATGCGGGCTTCGGCACGGCAAAGGACACTAATCGCCGCTTCCGATACCTTTTAGAGCAAGGCATGATTGGGCTGTCCATGGCCTTCGACCTGCCAACGCAACTCGGGTACGATTCCGATGACACCCATAGCGAAGGGGCTGTCGGCCGGGTCGGGGTCGCGGTGGATTCTCTGGAGGACATGGAGATTATCTTCGAGGGTATACCGCTGGACAAAGTCTCCACCTCGATGACGATAAACGCCACGGCGCCGGTATTGCTGGCGATGTATATCGCCGTCGCCGAGAAACAGGGGGTGGCTGCCTCCAAACTAATGGGGACCACCCAGAACGATATTCTTAAGGAATTCATAGCCAGGGGTACTTACATCTATCCGCCCAAGGAGAGTATGCGGCTGGTCCTGGATATCGTTGAATATTGCATGACGCATGTGCCGCGCTGGAATACGTTGAATATCGCCGGTTACCATTTCCGCGAGGCCGGGGCCAATGCCATCCAGGAAATGGCATTCACGCTGGCGGACGCCATCGCATATATCGAACAGGCCCAGTCCAGGGGCTTGGATGTCGATTCCTTTGCGCCACGGCTCTCCTACAGCCTAGGCTGCTACATGGATCTTTTCGAGGAAATCGCCAAATATCGGGCCACGCGCCGACTTTTCGCAAAAATTATGAAAACTCGTTTTCAGGCGAAGAACTCCAAGAGTTATCTTTTCCGCATTTTCAGCGGATCCTGCGGATCCACGTTGGTGGCCCAACAGCCGATAAACAATGTCGTGCGTGTCGCTATGCATGCTCTCATGGGCATCCTGGGCGGCCATCAGGCCATCCATACCGCTTGCTGGGAAGAAGGGTTCGCTCTGCCATCGGAAGATTCGGCCCGCTTGGCTTTGCGCACCCAACAGGTTTTGGCTCACGAATGCGGTCTCTGCAACACTATCGATCCGCTCGCCGGATCCTTCTTTGTGGAATCCCTGACCAACGAAATCGAAGCCCAAGCCGCCGGATACATCCAAAAGATTGACGACCTGGGAGGCATGCTCGCTGCCATCGAAAGTGGATATATCCAACGGGAAATCCAGGAGGCCAGCGTGGCTTTTCAACGACGTGTCGATTCCGGCGAGCGAGTGATTGTCGGGCTAAACGCATTCAAGCAGGAAGAAGAGAACGAAACGGCTACCGAGGAGCTTTTCGAAGTGGACGCCAGCGTGGAAACGATTCAGTGTGAAAAGCTGGCCTCGCTGAGAAAACGGCGCGATCCGGAAAACTACCAGCGAGCAATGGGCACATTGGAGCAGGCCGTGAATGACAATGAAAACCTGATGCCATACATGCTCAATGCCGTCAGGGCTTATGCCACGGTTGGCGAAATCTGCAATCTTTTGCGCCGTCAGTGGGGCGAATACAAGGCCCCCATTTATATTTAAACTCGATAGCAACGGATTCGGAACAGCAATTATGAATGAGAAAAATAAAACTCGCATTTTGATTGGAAAGATCGGCCTGGACGGTCATGACCGGGGTGCCAAGGTCGTCGCCCGGGCGTTGCGCGACGCAGGTTTCGAGGTCATCTACACCGGATTGCGACGGAGCATCAAGGAAGTCGTTGCTGCCGTGGTGCAGGAAGATGTGGCCCTGGTCGGCTTGAGCTTTCTTTCCGGAGACCACATGACACAGGTTGCCCGCGTGATCGACGAACTCAAAGCGGCGGGCTGCCCCGATGTTCCGGTGGTTATCGGCGGCATAATTTTAAAACATCAGGTGCCGTCTCTGAAAGAGATGGGTGTTCGCAAGATCATTTTTCCGGGCACGCCGCTGACTGAAATCATCGAAGACGTCCGCGCCATCGTGGAAGGCCACGATGCTTGAGTCTCGCCCTGTTTTTTTAGCAATTCGTAAGATCCAATTGAGGAAAATGTAAATAATCGGAATTTTTCAAAGGGGGCATACATATGGTTATCGATGTTCATCGTCACTTAATCGTCAAGGGAACCGTTCAAGGGAAATACATCCGAGGTGCACAAAAAAGTTTTGTTCAGATGTACAACAAAACGCATCATACCAATTACGAGCCCCGGGAATTCACCGATAAAATTATCCGTCCTTGGATTGATCCTACCGCCGACAATATTATCGCAGAGATGGACGGAGCAGGCGTCGATCTGACGGTAATTTTTCCTGTCGATTACGGTCTTTTGTTTGGCGAAGCTCCCATACACGCTTTCGATCAGAACAAACTTTACGCCGATGTCGCTAAACGGCACGAAGGGCGTATAATGGCTTTCATGGCGATCGATCCGCGCCGCCCCGGGGCCTTGAAACACTGCGAACAGGCTTACCACGAATGGGGTATGAAAGGCTTCAAATTGCATGCCGGCGTTGGTTACATGCCAGATGACCCCTGCTGCTATTGGATATATGAGAAAGCCGCCGAGTGGAACATCCCTGTTATGGTGCATACCGGCGGGGCCCCCAACTCGACACCGGCACTTCGTTGGGAGTGCTCCCGGCCCTGCCATTTTGCCAGTGCGGCCGCCCGTTTTCCGGAAACTGATTTTATTTTCGCCCACTGTGGAGACGTTGCCTGGTGGCAAGAGGCCATCGCCGCGGCGGTTTGGCTGCCAAATGTGTACGTCGATCTTTCTTTGTGGCAAAAGCCTTACAAAAAATGGCCCAAACAGCGTTTCTACCAGTGGTTGAGAGACATCACCGATCTTGCAGGAGCGGATAAAATCCTCTTTGCAACAGATGCGCTCTACCCCAATCTCATGTGCCCGTTGAAGGAATGGAAGCAGGCCTTTACGCATCGTGAGACGGATATCCAATTCAGCGACGAGGAAATAGAATTGATTCTGGGTGGCGCTGCCAAAAAAGTATTGCGTCTGGATTCGTGAAAACTTTTTCAATGAATTATTTTTAGCGAGGAGAGAAATTCATGCGAGACATCATCGACGTTTTAACCAGCCGAAAAAGCATCAGACGCTACAAGCCCGACCCGGTCCCAGAAGAGATGGTCGATAATATCCTAGAAGCCGCCCGGTGGGCTCCTACAGGTGAAAACTATCAACCTTGGCGATTTATCGTCATCCGGGATCAGGAAACGCGTGATAAAATTGGCGATCTTTCGAAGCTGGGCAGCGGAAAGAGGATGACGGCTTGGTACTGTATGGGCATTATGCAGAAACGGTTCGAAAAAATAGAAGATCCGGCCAAACGGGCCAGAGTGCTTCGGTTCATGTACTCCGGCGAAGTATCGGAGTTTTGCAAGCAGGCGCCGGTCATCATTGCTGTCATCGGCGATTTGAATGTGGGGTCAGTCGACGTACCCTACGATTTGTGCGCGGCGGCGGAGAACATTCTGCTGGAAGCGCATTCCCTCGGGTTGGGTGCCTGCTGGGTCCATGGACCGGTGGCCGCAACTCGGGATGCGACGAAATTCAAGGAAATCCTCGATATTCCAACTGGCATGAACGAGTATAAGGTGATTTGTTACATCGCCATCGGATGGCCAAAAGAGCAGCGTAAACATCCCCGGCCCAAATACCCCCTTAAGGATCTAGTCTTCTGGGAAAAATTCGGCAACAAGGAGAGACCCAAACATGGATAAAACAGCTTATTTTAATGATCTGCTGGCCCGTACAGAAGAACTTTTTTATCATGAACTTTCGGATTGTGCGGCCTGGAAAACAGAATATATCGGCATTGATTTCATCCAGTCTCAGCCAATCACTGGCGAAACGCCCGGCCAGATTATCGAAAGCTGCATCCGGACTATGTCGGATGCGGGGCTGATCAAGAACGCCTCCTATTCCATTGGCGGGAGAGAGATTTTGCTTTATCTCAAAATCCAAGGGTGTATCCACATTCCAAAGGAGGAAAAACTAAAAAAAGGCGGGATAAAGCCCTATAATTGCCCCATTGTCAATATGATTTTGGATCAATTGATCGAGAAACTGAACTTCGCCACCACATATGTGGCCGATCTTGATGTTGAAGACGACAAGGGAGAATGCACGGTTAAAGCTGCTATCTTCGAGACCGCAGACAAGGTCGGAAACGTTTGCGACTGGTCCGATGAGTGCCACTTGATCGACGAGAATGACCAGTGGACGACGGTGACCTGCTGAAGCGGATCTAACTCAGCGGCAGTCAGCTTTTCAACCTGACAGTTTGGCGAGGAACCGAACAACAGACAGCGTGCTGCTTTAAAAACCTTCTATGGACGACCCACCTTTTCCTTGGTATTTCCATGTAGGGAGGGCGCGTTTCGTTGCGCCCATGCTATGGCCCTGGTAGCGGCAATGGTGTCATCCCCGTTGATTGGTGCGCTGATCGATAGGTGGTGCGGCCCCCGTGGAATTCTTTCCCCTGCGTTTTGATTGCATCGGCTGGGCTTGCTCTTTGCGCAACCATGGCCACCCTTTTCGGATTCTACCTATATTATGGAATCGTTGTCGGCAGCTCTGCGATCGCCGTCGGCGTTGTCGGCTATTCCGTGGTTTTGCCGTCATTGATTTTGCTATACGGCTTTGCCGTATTTGACACAGGGGGAATACTGGTGTTTGTCCCTCTGGTACAATACGATATTGCAGCCTATGGATAGCTTTGTTCAAAGACCGATCGCTTTTCAACATTATAACCTGCAAGATATTTTGGCATTTCGCTTTGCTTTCGTTTTTCACCTCGGTTGGGGTCACATTATTCTTGTCCATAGCGTAAAATTTTTGGATGACAAAGGGACGGCGGGCATGGCCGTTGCTGTTTTATTTGGCTTGCTGGGCGCCATGCTCTTCTGTCTTTCGCATCCTGTGGGGATGGCTATCCGACCGAATGGGCCGCGAAGTGACATACACTCCTGGTTGTTCAAGTGCATGTATGGGCATCATCGGTCTGGTACTGTACGTCTGGTTAAGGGCAATATTTGTTGTTTACTGGTTTACGATTTTTTTCGGCAACGGGTGGGGTCAACGGCACCATTGGTGATGGTGGCACCTCAAAAAAATACAAGGCCGAATGGCATCCGGCCAAAAACAGGAAAGCCCTTGGCTGATCGGTGCCGCAATGATACGAGAATATTGATATGGCATCAGGGATCGTTAACGGTGAGGAAAGGACAATGGATTGGGAAACACTGGTTGACCAGATGACGTCCGGTTCCATTCCGGCGTTGTCGCGCCTGATAACATTGGTGGAGGATCGCAGGCCAGGCTGGCGCGAGGTCATGAAACGGCTTTATCCACGCTTGCGCAAAGTTCCAACGATAGGGATCACCGGTTACCCCGGTTCCGGCAAAAGCACGCTGGCCGGTCAATTGGCATGCAGATTAGCTGTTCGGGGCAAAACTGTCGGGATCATCGCCATAGATCCCTCAAGCCATATGACCGGCGGTGCCTTTTTGGGTGACCGTATTCGCATGAACGCCGTTTCCGGCATGGAGGAGGTTTTTATCCGTTCAATCGGCTCCAGGGGCGCGGTCGGATTGATCCAGCCGGCCGTCAGGGATGCGATCAAAATCCTGGATGCTTTTGGAAAGGATTATATACTTGTCGAAACCGTGGGGGTAGGCCAAGGCGAGATCGATATTGTTCGGGCGACTCAACTCGTTTTGTTGGTTTGCGCTCCTGGGCAGGGTGATGCCATCCAATACCTCAAGGCCGGAATCATCGAAATGGCCGATATTTATGTGGCCAATAAGATGGACTTGCCTGAAGCGGAAAAAATGTTCGCAAACCTCCTTGGGATCCTGACACAGGCAGAGACCGACAGTGATGACCATTCGCCGATCGTTAAGACCATTGCAGAACAAGGCGGCGGCATTAGCGAACTTATAGACCAGATCGAAAAGAAAATTGGAAACGGCAAGCACTGTCAAGCCAGGTGTCAACGGCTGGCCATGGAAGATGTCGCATGCCTGGTGAGGGAAAGGCTTGCCGAGCTTGCCGACTGGCAGTGGGCTATTGAGACGGAAAGTGCCGTTCTGATGAAAAAACTTTTCGCCGGCCGCGCCGACCCCTATTCGATTGCGGATGAAATGTTTGACAAGATTATAAAGAGAGCGCTATCAACGCATCGATCATGATATTTTTCGTTCATAACGGTTGAAGCTCATCACACTCTCCATTGTCTCTTCCTGATTGAATAGCACTATGGATGTATTGAGGGTACTACTGGAAATAACGACCATGTCCATGTTTTTACCCGGAAGTCTTGACAACGTCCTATCATTTAATTAAATTTTTAATACAGAAATGGTGAGTGCCACGTTCCAGCATTCCATTACCCTGCCGAAAAAGTTAACCATAGATCTCGTCGGCGCAACTTTGAAAGAAGTATCGGCTAATGGTTCAGACAAAAATTAAAAAACTTACCTCGTCACGAAGAAATTCTCGCAAAGATTCTACTTCAATGATTGAAGACGCTTTCCGCAGAATTAAACAATTGATCTACAATCAACAACTGGTTCCAGGGCAGCGTCTCGTCTACGACGACTTGGCAAAAATGCTCAATATGTCGCGTACGCCGATTATCAATGCGCTGAACCGATTGGAGCAACAAGGTCTTGTGGTTTCCGAATCGTTTCGCGGCTTTTACGTAAAGCCCATGGATTTGAAAGAAGTCTGGGATGCATTCGGCCTTCGGGAAGCCATCGAGGCTTATGCTGTCGAAATGGCCATAGCCAAGGCAGATAATGACGATTTTAAAGGACTTGAAGAAAAGCTTATTGAGCACGAGAGCTATAATCCGAGCTATTACGACCGCAAAAAAATGTTTATAGATGCCGCATTTCATTTGCAAATCGCTGAAATAACAGGTAACCGCTTATTAAAATGGCACCTCCGAGCCAATTTTGAGCATGTTTATTTGCGTGCCAAACTTGATAATTACGATACCAAAAGAATGCTTACATCGCCTGTCGAACACCGTGCTCTCTTCAAGCAAATGAAAGATAGGAACGTTTTGGGCAGCATAGAAACCATAAGAAATCATATTCGTTCAGCACGGGGTTATGTTATTTCCTGCCTATCGAAACAAGAGAATGAAAAGGAAACCTATGTTCTAGAATAATAGTTTGTTCCCAGCTATAAATAGTGGATTTACGACTCCGGCGAGAAGAAAAATATACTGCTTATGCTTCAAGGCGGAGTAAATTATTACTAAGCGACACCTGTTCCTATCAAATTATGTAGAACCGGCAACAACAGGGCACATGGGTGCTGCCGCCATCATAAAACGGTGGCTACACCGTCACTATCCAGTTGCCGGCCTGGCCCAGACAGAGCTTTAATCAGGAGATGGCGGACCGATACCTGCCCGGAACCGGCACAGGTTGCGGTCCGCATACTGGCTGTGACATATGTTGGTTTTTTTGATATCGCGTCTTTTTGCAAATCGCACATCCTTGATGGGCACCAATTTGGGCTACTTCAAATTATCTCTGGAAGCAAAACCGCCATCGAAGCTGACCTTGAATGGATAGCGACCGTAAATGTGCTTTTGCCGCTCGAGCATTGGTATGGCCAATTCGGTATCGGCCTGATTGTCTTCCACGACAAGGCAGTTCAGAATCAGGTTCGATGCTCCGCCGGCGATACAGATTTTGTGGCCAAAATGGGTGTCGCGCCAATACTTGAAGGATATGTTGGTATGCGGCTTAATGATCGATACTACTGCATTGGTGGTGCCGTGGACTGTCAGAACTTGGCCCGACGCATCAAGGGCGCCTGATATAGCGTCAGTTTGTGGGAGAACTACTCCAGCGCGCTTAAAAAATTGGCACTGAAGATGGTGTGGGCCGTGGTATCGTTAACAACTTGGTTGGGGAGACGTGTGGTAATGATTTCTGTCAACACGCCCGGCATACCGGGCCTTGCATAGCCATTGCGGACAAGTCATGAAAGCGAGGATTTTGAATGGATGATTATCAGATTGAGATGATTCAGCTGGGTGCTGTCAGTTAAAATCCACTACCGCTGGGCAGCGCCTTTTTACGATGTAAGTGCAGCGATTAGAGATGCCCTCTAAGAGTGCCGGCCATCCATGGGGCCGTCACGTTTGGAGATATCTCCCTCCATATCCGGCAGGCAAATGCCCCTTGGATGGTTTCCGCCGACAGTATCAAACGGCGAATCCATGATTAACGAGAAAGGACACGAACCCATGAACACCATTTTTGATTCGGCCTGTGATTATCTTGAAAAGGACACACCTTTTGTTATGGCCACGATCGTCAGACACGCCGGATCCACGCCGCGTGCATCGGGCAGCAAGATGATCATCTCACCGGACGGTGACGGCATCGGCACCATCGGCGGTGGCCTGCTTGAGGCCAGGACCATGTCGCGGGCCGTTGAGTTGATCGGATGCCGTGCTTCGGCCCTCATTCCTTTTGATCTTAACGTCCAGGTGGTTTCGACCATGGATATGATCTGCGGCGGTGCGGCCGAGGTGCTGCTCGACTATGTCGCAGTCACACAGGAGAACCGGGCGGTGTTCGGGGCGTGGTCGAAGATGTTGGTAGCCGGCGGAAAAGGGTGTCTCCTCACCCGGGTTATGACCTCGGCCGAGGACGGGAAAATCGTCCGGGTGGATCATGCCCTGGCCAACGCTCGAGGGGAGATCGAAGTCGGTTCGTTCACATTGGTGGCCAGGCAGCTGAAACAGGTGGCAGAGGCCGCCGCGTCACCAGATATGCAAACCGTCTCCACCGATGGTGGATTCGTGGTGGTGGAACCGGCTACACGCATCTGTACGGCCTATATTTTCGGCGCTGGTCATGTCTCCCGACCGACGGCCCAGATGGCCTCCTTGGTCGGCTTTCGGGTGAACGTGGCCGACGACAGGGAAGTCTATGCCAATGCCCAGCGATTCCCCGAGGCAGATAAGGTCCGCGTCCTTGACGGCTTCGCGCACTGCATGCCCCAAGGCGACCTGGGACCGGACGACTTCGTGATCATCATCACCCGAGGACATCTTCACGACAAGACCGTGCTGGCCCAAGCCCTCAGGGCCGGTGCCGGTTACATCGGCATGATCGGCAGCCGGAAGAAACGCAACGCCATCTTCCGGATTCTGTTGGACGAAGGCTTCTCCCAGTCGGATATCGATCGGGTGCACTCGCCCATTGGTCTGAACATCGGCGCAGAAACACCGGAGGAGATCGCCGTTAGCATCGTTGGCGAAATGATCGCTGTAAGGGCGGGGTATGAATTGGGGGGGACGGAAAAAAATGCGGCGCTTCGCGAAGTACGTGTTGTAGAGTAACATTACGTCAACAGTTGTTTCGAAAAAGTGTAAAGTGGTGGGTCGGATCTGAATTATAATCCGATAGAATGTTCTTGCTTAACACTAAGCTGAATTTATTATACTTTCATAATGCTGCTACACCGAATCGATGGGTCGCTGATGTTTACCGGAGAACTTAAAATAGAAGATCGGCTTGGCTTATCGGTGGTGGTGCTGGCCGCCGGACTGCCTCACCTTTTTCCTGCACCCGGTGGATACACCGCTGGTACGGCTTCAGACCATGGCCTTCCGGCTGTCGGAAGCTTTTTACCCGGACCAGCAAACCGTGGTGTACCTGGCCTTCGACGGACGACGGGGCCACGCGCCCCTGATCGATACCGGTGTGGTGCCTCGGCTATTGAAATGGTCTGGAAGCGACGGGATGCGACTTTTCTGGAGGACTACGATGCCGCCAGTCTCGATTTGGCAGTGGCGGATGAAGCCGTAGGTTTGTAACCGTCAATTAAACCCCACCTATTCGTAAGGCCGGGAGATTTTTCCTGGATCGATATTCTGAGGAAGTAATTTTCGGTAGCCTTGTTCATCGGCAGTCAGCGGCAGCCGGGTGAACAAGTATCGCAGATACCCGTACGGCTCCAGACCGTTGGCCTTGGCGGTTTCGATCAGGGTAAAAAAGGTGGCGCTGGCCTCGGCCCCGTCGGGGCTGCCGGCGAACAGCCAGTTTTTGCGTCCCACCACAAACGGGCGGATGGCATTTTCGGCAACGTTGTTGTCGGGCTTAAGGCGTCCATCGTCGATATACACGATCTGCTTGGACCAATTTTTCAGCGCATAGTTGATCGCGGATCCAAGCAGGCCCGCTGGTGGGGTCAGCGCTTGCTTGGCTTCTAACCATTTTTCAAATTCATCCAGCAGCGGTTTGGCATGTTGCTGGCGCAACTGATAGATCTGATCTGGTGTCAGATCATCTTGCCGGGTCTTTTTTTCAATGTGGTACAATCGGCCAATGTAATCCAGGGCCTCGTCGGCAAGGGTTTTCACGCCGGCTTTTTTACCCCGGAGCTTTTTGCGGGTTTTGGCCACATCGATAAATTTTCGTCGCACATGGGCCCAGCAGCCCAGCTGAACGATATCCGGGTTTTGCCCCAGATGATCGTAGCCGCTGTAATCATCCGACTGGATGTAGCCGCGATAGTCTTTTAAGAATGCCAGGGCCACCTTGCCGCTGCGGGTCGGTTGATATCGGTACAATACCACCGGGCGCTCCGGTGCGCCTGCGCAAAACACCCACATGTAGGATTTGGTGGTGTTTTTCCGGCCCGGCTCATTGAGTACCTGCAGCGCAGACTCATCGATGTTGATCGCCGGACCGCAGCGGATTTCGTTTTCCAGCAGGTCGATGACAGGGGCGCAGCGAACCGCTGCTTTGACCGCCCAGTTGGCCATGGTGGCCCTGGCAACTCGACACCCAACCGGCTGAAGATTTTTTGCTGGCGGTTCAGCGGCAGGGCATCTGCAAATTTGGATACGATAATGTGGGATAGTAGCCCGGCAGTGGCAATGGATTTTTCGATCAGCTGGGCTGGCGCCGGTACGATTTTTACCGCGGGCCCGTCATCTTCAACGCCTTCGCACACCTTGCAGGCGTACTTGTAGCGGATGTGACGCTGCACCTGCACCTTGGCCGGGATGTAATCGAGTTTTTCGCAGATGTCAGAGCCGATCCGGCTCAGCCGGGCCCCGCAGCAGCAGGTCTTTTCCTTTTCAGCAAGATCGTGAATGATCTCGATTCGCGGCAGATCATCGGGCAGCGGTTTGCGCCCGGGTTTTTTGCGTTGGTACGCGGGTACTTCAATGGTTTGTGCCGCAGCCGGTTCGCCGGCTGTCCTATCGTCGGCCAAGTCGGCGTCAAAAATGGGAAGCTGCAGATCACCGGGGCCAGGATAGCGTTTTTCGCTTTTTACCCCAAACAGCTGGTTTTTGAGTAACCGGACTTGTTCTTCCAGGTAATGGATCTTTTCCTGGTAAGAAGATTCGATCTGTCCGAGCAAAGCAACAAGTTCTTCTTTGCCCAAACTGACATTGTCGGGCAGCTTTGACAAGTCAACGTTCATGGCCGCCACATATACCACCACCGCCTGTATTTGTATATGCTTTTCCTTCTTAAAAGAAGTAAAAAACTTCAGGCTACAGCAGTATAATGCAACTGTTGATGGGCGCTGGTAAAATCCAGCCCGGCCAGCAGCCAGGCCAACTGTTCTGCGCCGATCTGCACGGTCTCATCACCTGTTTGCGGCCATGTGAACCGGTGCTCCTCCAGCCGTTTGTGCCACAGGCAAAACCCGTTGTGATCCCAGTACAAAATTTTGATGATGGTGCGCCTGCGGTTGCAGAACACAAACAGATCGCCTGAAAATGGGTTTAAATCCATGGCCTGCTCGACCATCATCGACAGCCCGTTGATGGCCTTGCGCATATCGGTGCTGCCCACGGCCAGGTACACCTTGTCGGTAAACGCTAAGCGGATCATACGGTTTTGACCACCCCGATAAGCTGTCTGAGCGCTGATGCATCAAAACCGGAACCCACTTCAATCCGATAACCGTTGGGGGTGATCAGGTTAAATCCGGACTTTTCAACCGGCACCGGCAAGTTGCCGGCCAACTGCAGCGGCACGAACGATACCGGGGCTTCGGCTGGGCGTGTAACCTTTTTCTTCCAACAGGTGAACTGATGTGGCTTGAGTGCATTTGCCCGGCAATATTCTATCTGGCTCAGCCCGCTGGCCTGCCAACGGCTGATGTGGGCTTTCTAGAATCGGTGCTTTTTGCCAGGCGCTTGATCTCTTGGTGGTGTCTGGTATGACATGGGCATGCTCCTAGAGTGAAAATTTTGGATGCATCATGCCATAGCCTCAACGGCCTGTGAAGATCGGGTTAAATTGACGGTTACGGTACTGTTAAGACCGCCGGCCTTTCACGCCGGCGACAGGGGTTCGAATCCCCTTGGGGACGCCACCATTAATATCAGGGGTTTACAAGCAATTGTAGCCCCTGATTATTTTTGTCCGTTTTTTGATTTCCCCCCGTATTTCCCCCTCAAGGAAACAAATAAGTACCCCCTAAGCCACCATTGAGATATTATTTTTGATTGTGTATGGTTCATTTGCCTTCTATTACTTCTCGCTTGCACTATCATGGCCGCTTCGCAATCGACTAAAATATCTTGATGCTATACCGTTTACCAAGTATTTCTACTCATGATGTCGGAAGGGAAAATCAATGGATACTGATGATTTGTCTGAAAAAGCCTGGGAGATCATCGCTTGAGCCGCAATTGTTTCCGATACCCTGGAAACGGAGCTTGGCGCCCGGTGCTATCGATATGAAAACGAGGATGATTGGCTCCGGGGGTGCGCAAATTCCTGCACCAAATCGTTGAGGAACCGAAAAAGTATGTTGATTACTGGGACCTGGAGCACGAGGAGGGCGTTACCGCAACCATGATAAAAAACATCGCGGCGGAACTTACTTGCCAGGTCCAGGAAATACTGGCTAAACCTTTGAGCTGGCGCAACAGGAAACGTTAGCGCAGTTAAATCATGCCCAATTGTTACGGAACAATATTTTTCCCAATACATTGGTATCGACTATTCCGGTGCCCAAACACCGACGTCCAGTCTGAAAGGCTTGCGTGTTTACCAGGCCGACCGGAAAGATTTACCCGTTGAAGTGCCCCCGCCACCCAGTCCGCGCAAGTACTGGACCCGCCGTGGCATATCCGAGTGGCTGGTTGAAAAACTTGCCAAAGATTCACCAACCCTGGTTGGAATAGACCACGGCTTTTCCTTTCCAATGCGCTATTTCGAAACCAACCACCTGGTGCCGGACTGGCAGGGTTTTCTTGATGACTTCCGGCAGCATTGGCCTACGGATGATGATCATACCTACGTCGATTTCATCCGTGACGGAGCCTGCGGTAATGGTGAAGCACGCTCGGGCAATACCCGCTGGCGCCGGTTGACGGAAGTTCGTGCCGGATCGGCCAAATCGGTATTTCATTTTGATGTCCCGGGTTCGGTGGCCAAATCCACCCATTCAGGGCTTCCCTGGTTTCGCTACCTGAGACGCTCACTGGGTGATCGGATCCATTTCTGGCCTTTTGAGGGGTTTGTTTAGATATGGGGGAAAATCCAACGATCTTAATTTTGTCAAGTCTTTTTTGGGTTCCTGAGCGGCCGTAACTGCCCTTTCAACTTGTCCTTCATATCAAACCGAAACCGGCCATACGGGTTAATATGCCCACCTCTCGCCGGTGAGATGTGTTGAAGGTCTTCGGCGACGATATCCCATCCTTCTGACTCAAGCTGCTCTATCACCTTTCCCATGTATATCGTATTCCAGAGAACAATGGCGTTTGTAACCAAATTCAGGCATTTTGCCTGATGCTGCTGATCTTCCAATGTTCGTTTGTAAATCTTGCCCTCCCTGGCAAAAAGAATAAACCGCCTAAGATAATTCATGGCCTCGCCCTTGTTGAGCTGGATGCCGATTTCGCGTCGATGCGCTTCATTGGTGAAATACCGCAAGATGGCGATGCTTTTTATCAGCCTACCATATCCCTGTAAGGCTTTTACCAGCCCGCTTTGTCGTTGAGCTGACTGATATTTGCGAATCAACAGCGATGCAGTAACCCATCCCATTTTCAGGGAAGCGGCGACTCGAATCATGTCATCCCAGTATCTCTCAATGAGTTCCAAATTTATTCGAAGTACGTCCAATTCTATCAGGTTTTTAAGACCGGATAGATCTGAAACCGTGTAAATGCGCTGGTCGCCGAGATCTTTGATGCGGGGTTCAAAGCGCAGTCCCAGCAAATCGAACAATGCGAAAATAATTTCCGTATAGCCGGCAGTATCGGTGGTATGGCGCTCTATCGAAAGGTCAGTTTCATTATCCAGAATGGCGTCCAGAGCATACGAGGCTTCACGAACCGTCGATGGGATGACCTGGGTACCATACTGAGAAAACTGATCGGAAGTCCATGAATAATGGGTTACGCCCCTGCCATAACCAAAATACTTGGGCAATGCCCTGGCCGTATTGGTTTTGATGGCCACAGGGAACCGTTGTCCGTCCGAAGACGAAAATGACCCTGTGCCCCAGAATCGTGTAAGCCAGTGGTCATGATGGTAATTGATGATTTCCCCCACAGCGGCATCCAGGGTTTCATCTCTAAGATGCCAGTTGGTGCACCATACAAGGCGCTGATAGGAAAGCTCGCTTACAGAAGTCATTCTGTTAAGGCCAAGATTCGTGGCCTGTGCCAGTACGGATGCGTGAAGATAAATAGGCAGATCATCAGTATCAGAGCTTTCCCAAGATGTGGAGAGGAAATATGGGGACGAAAATGGTGCAGGATGGACCGAATCGACAGCTCTGCCTAACTTGAGGTCATCATCCATACTTTGAAGTGGAAGGTCAGGGCATTATGAAAGTAAATAGCAAACCTGCTGAGGCAAAGGAATGAATGGTTGTGAAATGAATGATGAACATAATAATAAAAATCGTCAAGAGCATCATCGAAAACACGGACACAAAGGACGCGGCCCCAGCAGTGCATGGCTCCATGAACCTAAGATTGTATTCGGATACTTACCAATAAAGTCTGGCGATATTATAGCTGATTTGGGCTGCGGTGCCGGCGATTATACCCTGGCGGCAGCAAAGATTGTCGGTCCTAATGGCCGGGTATTTGCGTTTGACAAGTGGCAATATTTGATAGACGCATTATCAGAAAAGGCAGAATCTGAAGGACTGAAAAACATCACGGCTCTGGAAACGGATATTACAGCTACGCTACCGATTCAAGATAGTAGTCTTGATATAGTTTTCATCGCCACGGTGTTGCATATTTTTAAACTGAGTCAGGTTGGCCCTTCGATCTTTGCTGAAACGTCCAGGGCTCTCAAACCAAAAGGTTGCTTGGCTATTGTTGAATGTAAAAAAGAGGAGCAATCTTTTGGTCCACCTAAAGAGATGAGAAATGCCCCGGAAGATGTCGAATCTGTTGTCGTTCCTTGTGGTTTTAGGAAGGTCAGGTACACTGATTTGGGATACAATTATATGATTCAGTTTCTTCTTGAATAATATCCAGTATGAAATAGCGACCGACTGGAAACAACTCTTGATAGTGCGACACAAATTACGCAGGCATGGTTCACTATAGCATCCTATTATTGAACTTTCCAACATTAATGCAGTGTTGATACCTGATCCCGCTCGGGAAAGAAAAAGAATGGAATAAGGAGGTATGGCATGAATTGTGGTCTTTGCGGCAATGATATACCGCCAGGAGAAGAAAGAGAGCACCTGGGAAAGGCAATTTGTGAAGATTGTTACATGGATACTCTGTCGCCGGTGCGAACCTGCGATCCATGGGCAACCCATAGCGCAAAGTCATTTGAAAGGCAGGCAGGAAATACAGGGTTACTGACTTCGGTCCAATCTGAAATCCTTCGTATCCTTGAGCAAACCGGTGGGGCTGACTCCAAAGTTTTGCTTAAAAAACTGAATGGTAAATTGGCGTATAAAAAACTTGAGCGGGAACTTGCTGCATTACGGCACATGGAAAGGATCGGTGGAGTGCGGAAACACGACCGTATCATCTGGCATATATGGCGTTCTTCCTGAATGCTATGAATCGGTGACGATGGCCGCACCCGGCTCGATATCATCGAGGATGAAAGTCTCCAGCAAATACGCTGAACAGTCCAACACAACATGCGATCGAATGCGCCCCATTCGTTTCTCTATGAGCCACTGTTTCATTGATACAGCGACAATGGTTTTGCTTGTCGCTTCCTGGCCACGCTTGCCGGATCGCGAAGCACCGGTAAAGAATTCATCCAGTTCGACGTGTCCCGACAGTTTATCGCGCTGGTTGCGAATGGTGCGCCACCTGAATTTTTCCAGCCAGATCCATACAGTGTTGTAGCTGCCGAAGCTGAGTTTCTCTCATTTGATACTCCCAAAGGCTTCCATGGTCAGGATCCCACTGGTGTCTCTGAATGGCGAGGAGTTGCTTTCGAAAGAATTCATTTTTGAGGAACGATGCAATTCTTCGGAATTGCCATGCGTATCCTACGAGTCGGTATTTGGATTAAAAATAAAAATCACGCATTGATTCACCGTAGGAATGTTTTGTTCCGGTTTTACGTTTGCCCGGTGGAAGGTTTGGTAGCGAATTTTCGATTAACATGTCGGTTGATAGGCGGATGGAGTAGTTCATGCCGATCATCCGGGCAATGGTAAACGTTCCCCGCTCAACTTCGCGCTCGCCATGGAGTGACGCGATTTACAGTTTTGGGATGAGAGCGTTTACGATAATACCGTATTTCGGTGGCGCCGGTAAGACATTGATTCTTTCTTGAATGTACCAGCCCAATCGAAAACCAAATAATAAATCCATCCCAGTAATCAGGTTGCCGAAATAGGCCATCGGTGTCAAAAAAACCTACCCGGTCCAGTCGTTCGTATAAATGCCCCGATCCAATCAGGCACTTGAACTGCGTGTAACCGGAGCTATGGATGGGTTCGGTATCTCGCTGCGCCTCACAACCTTGTAGATTATCAGCCATAGATAAATGATCGTTTACGGGGTGTGAGTAGCAACGGGGTAAAAACCCGGAATAAGGGCTACGATACAATCCCAGCACTGATTATCGATTTAGCACAAATCCCTCTAAGGTTGCACGAATGTCGGGGTTCCCGTCATTGGGGGAAAAGCACATTAAAAGTAAAAAATCGACGCCCCGCCGATAAAATTTTACTTGACAGAATAATTAAGTACCTTTACTTATATTCCGTTGCAATACCGGGTTGCCGTTTCAACGAACTTATCAAACGGTTGGAAATCATCCCATTTTTCAAAGGTTATAAAGGCATCTGTTTTGCTGGATATAATCGAGGATGTGATGGATGAGAGGTTGAAACAGCGCTGCTTTTTAATCATATAGTTAAGAATATTTACAATTTGCCTTACGATAATGTTTTGGCAAACATAGAGGGAGGAAAATATGACGACACCACAACATTGCCCAGGCTTTGAACTGTTCAGGGAGTTAGACTCTTTTATCTGCCAGTGCCTTAATTGTGGCAAAAAAATAGAGATCTTCTCTGATGAGTTCAACAAAGAACATCATTGCCCCGGATGCGGTAAAAAGGTTGATTTCACCAAATGTGAGCTGAGCGGGAGGGGCAGGAAAGGCACGAAAAGGTAAAAGAATACTATGGCACGGCAATTGAGTAGATGCTTGCAGGCGCTGGCTACATCGAAATGAAACGGCGTATCGATGTTCAATCGAACGTTGGCGGCCCAACATCTCCGGAATTCGGTAAGCGCTTCGCTCCTTACGAGGATGTGGACATCGATGACCAAGGATCCCATTCGGTTCTTCGTTGCGAGAATATCCGTATTCGGCCAGGTGCCCGGTTGGTGATGATTAACCATGCCCGGAATCGGCGGGTTCACATGGATTATGAGATCGACCGGGCGCCGGTCACTTTCTGCTTCTCATTGTCCCAGCGGATACGTTGCACCATGCGCAATGGCTTCCGGTCTACGATGGTAGTGGAACGCGTTCCTGGGGACGGAGTGTTAGCCTACCTGCCACAGACGAAAGGGACTGTTGACATTTTCCCGGATCGACGCGTTGCCGGTGTCTCCCTTCATTTTTCCGTGTCGGCCTTCCTTGACCTTTTTCCCTCGCCACCCAAGTGCCTTGCTCATCTGGAAGCAGGCGCCAATGGCCCATGTAAAAACAGGCCAGTTTACCGGCAAAACAGTTTTAGTTATGAGGCCTTGCATGTTCTCAAACATATAATAGAATGCCCGTATACCGGTGACATGCGCAGGGTTTTTCTCGAGGCCAAGACCCTCGAACTGGCGGTGATCAACATGGCCGAGTGGGCACCGAAGGTTCCTACGGAGCCGCCGGATCTGGGGCGCCGGGATGTTAACCGGATCAAAGAGGCTTACCACATCCTGTTGACCCGTCTCGATCATCCACCCAGCCTGGTCGATCTGGGCCGCATCGTGGGTCTAAACCGCAATAAACTCAATTGCGGTTTAAAGGCGCTATACGGCGGTACTGCGTTTACCCTCCTGCGGCGAGCGAGGCTTTCCAAAGCCCGTTTCCTGCTTGGCAATTCAGATCTCAGCCTGTCAGAAATCGCGTTTGCCGTGGGGTACAACAGCCAAGCCAACTTTGCCACCGCCTTTCGAAGGCATTTCGGAACAACCCCGAACACGTTCCGCCGGTAAATCTGACCGGCATTCATACATTGCCTGTCATCATGCATCGCGCAATAGAAAAAATGCACGCCGCAAAAGACAGACGATCCGTTTCGCTATATGAAAACGCCTTGTCAACAGGTGGTTGAAGCCACCGGATGAAAAGTAAGTACCACTTCCCATAGCCATGAACTATGGCGGCCATTCAAAGCCATGAAGGCTTTTCCTCGGATAGGGGAATCGCTGTCATGGCTATTTCTCTTTGGAAAGGAGACCACAATGAAAAAAATCGCCATCGCATGGTTTATCGCCCCGTTGTTCAGCACACCCCTGGCACATGCCCATTCGTTCTGGATCAATGCCTTCGAATCCCATCTTTATCATTCTTATCACGCCATGATTTCATTGGGATGGGGGCACGTCCTGCCTATGGACAATATCCTCATGTCGCCCAATGCACGCATCGCCATTGACCGTTTTGAACTGTTGGATCCGTTGTTGCAAAAAACCGATCTGCTCAAACCGGCTTTCAAGCTCAGCGAGCCCGAGCTGACCACGGATAATTTTGACTTGATTGCCGCCGATATGGGCATCCAGAAGGTGGCTTTTAAGGAAGGAAGTGCCAAAGGCGTTTATCAAATAGGCGTCGCAACCAAACCGGCTTTTTACACCCAATACATCGATAAGAGCGGTAAAACCAAGATGAAGCTCAAACCCGAAGACGAGCTGAAAGACATCCAGAAAGTGCTTATGTCCGTGAAGTACCAGGCCTTTGCCAAATCCTGCCTGACCGTCGGCCAGTGGACGAATCCTAAACCTCTGGGCCACAACCTGGAGATTATCCCGCTTACCGATCTGAGCAATCTGCAAGTGGGCGCTCTTGTCGAAGTGGATGTCCGTTTCCATGGCCAGCCGCTTTCCGCTTCGGCCAAGAACGTAGAGTATATCACCGCCTGGAGCAGCAGCTTCGGCCAGAGTGATGGCTTTTGCCTCATGTCCTACATCATGGACGGCCATGCGCAATTTCGCGTGCAAAGCAGCGGGCAGTGGATGGTTGGCGTCAATCACAAGGATAACGTAACGGGGGAAGGCCCGCTCAAAGATCTGTACGGAAAAGCCGAGATGGTTCTTCGCAGTGCCAGCCTGACCTTTACGGTCAAATGAGGGGAACATGGATACCGCCTTCCTATTCCGATGCGGGACATTATGCATCGCGCAAATAAGAAAATGCACGGCGCAAAAGACAGGCGGTCTGTTTCGATGTATGAAAACGCGTTACCAACAGATGGCTGAAGCCATCGGACGGAAACACCGGTACCCTAAGGTATCATTCCATTGCCATGAACTAAGGTGACCAAGCAAAGCCATGAAGGCTTTTACCCGGATAGGGAAATTGCCGTCATGGCTTTTTTGTGAACAAAGGAGCATTAACATGCAATGGCATTGGACGAAGCGAAGCGGAATAGGATTGATTGCAGGGGGAGCGTGCTTGCTTGGGTTGATCCTGACGGACCCGGCCGTTGCCGAAGAAAAAGAGATCCATAAACTTGATGACGTCGTGGTGACCGGCAAGAGTGAGCACCCTGAAATCGCCTACACACCAGAAAAGACGACCATCGACGTGGATACCTACGAGACGGTCGGAACCGTTCAGAACATCGGGGATATCCTCAAGGATCAGCCGATCATGGATTTCAGAGGCGCGTCCGATCTGGTTCCCGGTGATATAGTGGACGGTGAAGATGCCTTTTGGATGCGTGGCTTTGGCAGTAATCGGTTTGTTACCGCCATTGACGGCTCGAATATTCACAAGGCAGGCGGACGCCAGAGTTTTCATGTGGTGGATTATTCGTTGCTACCGACCTTTTTGATCGAGGAAGTCGAGATTCTACCCGGACCGCACTCGGCATTGTATCCAGCCCAGAGCATCGGAGGGGTGATCGATTTGATCACCCGAACGCCAGAGCGATATGATACCATCAAGCCACAGTTTCATGTCACTACCAGTTATAAATCGTACAATACCCAGAACCACAGTATCACCGCAACAGGCGGTGTTGGTGATTTTGTTTATGATGCTGGGTATCAAAAATACACCACCGACGGCTACCTGAGACATTCCGAGGCGGACATCGATTCGACTTTCGGGCGTATCGGCTACCTGCTGCCTTCAACCGGTTATATCACGTTTACCGTCAACCATAGCCAAGGGGACCGGGAAATCCCGGTGAACAATGACGCCACCTTGGGGGACTATGACAGCGGGTACCCAACGGTGAGCGAATCTTCCTATTTCGAATGGCAGTCGCCCGAATACGATGGAACGGCCACCGCCTTCCGCCTGAATTATCTTCAACCTTCACCGTTGGGGGAGTGGGACCTGAATGCCTATTACAGCGAAGAAGAGTGGGACCGAACGACCCTGAGGAGGAACGCCGCAGGAATTTTCGATGCCGGCTGGGAGTCCACCTGGTATACGCGGGGCGCAAAGCTCATGGATACGATCCGGTTTTCGGATGCCCATGAAACCGTCATCGGGGCCGAGGTTCAGCAGTTTCTCGACAGTTTTGATACAAAGCAGGGCTCGCCTGCCGCCTTCGACGATCAGAAACGGGTCGAAACTCGTTCGGGTTTCGCCCAGCACCGCTGGTGGATTATCCCGCGCCTGATCCTTACCGCCGGCTTGCGCTACGAACATGCCGACACATGGACAGACAACCTTTCCTCGAGCACCGGTGCTTTCCTGATCACTGGACAGCCACGATGGATCGAGAGAAGTTTTGACGACTGGCTACCCAAATCCTTTCTCACCTATGAGTTGGATGACTTGGCCGCCGGGCTGCGGGACACCTCCGTTTCGGTCGGCGTCAGCCGGATCTGGCGTGCACCGACCAACTTCGGGGATTTCAATTACGGGGGAAGACCCGTCGGTCGATGGACCGAGCCGGAGCACGGCATCGGTTACGATGTGGTGCTCTGTCGGAGGCTGGTCAACGACATCCAATTGAAGGTCAATTACGCATATTATGAAATCAAGGATTATCTCGCCTGGAACGGTAATTTCGCTGAATATACGCCCGGCAGCGGCAACTCGGTCCCACCGGGCATGGAATACAAGGACTACGTCATCAATCTCGAAAAAATCGTTCGCCACGGCATCGAAGTCCAACTCAGCGGTCATCTCATGGACGATCTGAGTTTCTATCTGGGATATGCCTATCAGGAATTCGAAAACAAAGGAGGAGAACTGGCTGGAGAAGATGCCGTCGACGATATTGCAAAGAACAGGGTTAACGCCGGCTTGCGCTATGATTTGTTCGCAAATACAACACTGTTGCTCGATTATCGCTATCAGGACGACCAGGTGGTTCAACAGGCGGAAGAAATAGCCCCGGATGAATGGGAATTCAAGGAAATTTCAATGGACGCCTATCACGTATTCGACTTGGCGGTTAAGCAAACCCTGTTTAGAAAATTGGGTTTTTTAGAAAAAGGCACCTTGAAGGTCTATGTCAACAATTTACTCGATGAAAACTATGAAAATTTCAGCGGCTATCCGGCAACGGATCGGACATTTGGGGCAGCGCTGGATATCGATTTCTAAAGATTGTGATGAATGCGTGAAAAATCCATATGGTTATAAGCAAACACCCCTTTTCAGGGTCGCGAAGGCGTTTTTACTTGTTCTTGTTCTGGCCGCCGGATGTACGGATCAACCAGATCCCGCAAACAAGGGTGCGAATCGAAGAACGATAACGGACTGCGCGGGCAGAGACGTACGGATTCCGGAGAGAGTCGAAAAAATAGTGGATTTGGCTCTCTTGGACGGGATTCGCACAATGGTTGAACTTCAGATCGCCGACAGGCTTGTCGGCATCAACGATTGCGTTAAAAATTTCATGTACGGAGAAGAGGGCAGTACCTTCGGATGCTGGTTTGTACCGCCCAAGGTGGCACCGCAATTGAAAAACAAATTGAGCGTGGGAACCTGTCGCGAACCAAATGTCGAATTCATACGCTCCCTGGAACCGGATCTGATTCTAGCCTATGCCTCTTATGCGGAACTTGCCGACATTCTCGAGGAACAAACCGGCCTGCCGGTTGTCTGCATCGACGCCTCGGGATGCCTTGATTTCAAGATGCTTAGGCTGGTTGCCGACATCATGGGCAAACAACGGCGGGCGGAAGCGCTGATCACCTATGCAGAAGGTAAGGTCGAGAAAATTGTTCGCATGCGATCCCATCTTGATGAAACAAAGCGCGTGAAGGTCTTCTTTTGGGGGTGGCCGGTTCAAGATGCTCCGAAAACGATCGCGCCCTATGATCCCATTGATCTGGCCGGGGGGCTGAACGTGGCCCTGCAAGCAGGAGCCAGGCCCTATGAAATCTATGATATCACCAAAGAGCAGTTGGCGGTGTGGAACCCTGATATCATTTTATTGCAGTGGTGGACCCGTAAAAAGGTCGGCGTGAGGATAGAAACGATCCTCTCCGACCCGGCCCTGCAAACGGTTTCCGCTGTAAAAAGCAAGCGAGTATACTACTCGCGGAGTTTCATGAAAGGCTGGGACCCTGCCATGGGTCTATGTGAAATCCTCTACCTGGCCAAGCTTTTCTATCCGGATTTGTACTGTGAGCTTGACGTCGAAAAAGAAGGAAATGAAATCTTGCAACGGTTTTACGGGGTGGATGGCCTTTATTCGGATTTTCTCATTAGTAGTGAACTGCACCGATGAAAATTAACATACTGATTGCATATCGACACCATACCGGCAGAAAGCGGCTGTTCGTTTTTTCGCTCATGGCCGCCATTGGTCTTCTCGGCACCTTTTACATCACCTTGGGGCCGCTACCCCTTTCGATTCTCGAGGTATATGCTACACTGTTCAATCGCTTTATCCCGAACTATTTTTCGACGCCGGGTGAACTTGCCGCAAGGGCGATATGGTATATGCGGCTTCCCCGGCTGCTCATGGGGCTTGCCGCGGGTTTCAACCTCGGCATTGCCGGCGCGGTAATGCAGCCGGTGCTGCGCAATCCCTTGGCCAGCCCGTTCACGCTGGGCATTTCGGCCGGTGCCGGATTCGGAGCGGCCCTGGCTATAATTTTCGGCAAGGGGCTTGGCGGCGGCGTGTTTTTTGTGGTTATCAACGCATTTGCCTTTTCTCTGCTCACCGCCATCCTTATCCTGGGCTTGTCCCAATACAAGGGGGCAACCCCCGAAAAAATGGTGCTTTCCGGCATTGCTCTGTCCTATCTTTTCAGCGCAGGCACCACAATGATGCAGTATTTCGCCGATTCATGGGCTGTGAGCGAGGTGGTCTTTTGGATGGTGGGCAGCCTTGGCAAATCGACCTGGAGCAGTTTGCGTTTTATGCTACCGGTCATGTTGGTCTGTGTACCCTATCTGCTGCTGAAAACCCGGGATCTCAACGTGATGAATACCGGCGATGATGTGGCAAAAAGCCTGGGCGCCAATGTCCGGCGGGACCGCGTCCTGATCTTGATGGCGGCATCGCTTTTAACGGCCATCACCATTTGCTTTACCGGAACGATCGGCTTTATCGGGCTGGTTGCACCACATATCGCGCGAATGATTTTAGGCGGCGACAACCGGTTCGTTATTCCGGCGGCGGGCCTTGTCGGTGCTTTGCTACTCAATGGGTCGGACTTGGTGGCCATGAATATCATTCGCCCCACGATCATCCCCATCGGGATCATGACCGCATTCATGGGGGTCCCACTTTTTCTCTATTTGATCATGAACAACAGGAGCGAATTCTGGCGGTAGAACTGAAAGTCAACGATTTAGTCTTTTTTTATGAAAGCCAGCCGGTGCTTGACCGGATTACCTTCGATCTTTTGCCCGGGCAGATTCTAGCCCTATTGGGCCCCAACGGTGCCGGTAAATCCACTTTGCTCAAATGCATCGACGGCCTTCTCAGGCCGCAAAGAGGCAACATCGAACTGGGTGGCCGGGCGATCCATGACCTGAACCGCAAAGCAATCGCCCGATTGATGGCCTATGTACCACAATCGACTGGCGAGCTTTTTCCATTCAAAGTCATCGATATGGTCCTTTTAGGCCGGCATCCCCACCGAAACGGATATGTCGGCAATAAGGATCTTGAAAAGGCTATCAATGCTCTAAAGATGATGGGCATCGAAGATCTCGCGATGAAGGATTTCGGTGCCATCAGTGGCGGTCAGCAACAGAAAGTGACTATTGCCAGAGCCCTTGCCCAGGAAGCCGAAGTCCTCTTGCTTGACGAGCCTACCAGCAATCTCGATATTCGCCATCAGCTCGAAGTCATGGACTTGCTGAAGCATCTGGTCACAACCAACACTTTGTCGACCATCGTTACCATGCATGACCTTAATCTGGCCGCGCGCTATGCGGACACGATTATCGTGTTAGCTCGGGGACGAATTGTCGCCTTGGGAGATCCGTCGACGGCCCTAATCCCTGAAACGATAGCGTCGGTTTATCGTGTGGAGGCAGACGTCCGATATGTGCAGGGCAAGCCGTATATCATTCCCATGAAGCCGCTTGGGAAGCGTACATATTGAAGATCGCCTGGCTGAAACCGTCGGTCTTCAAATCAGAGAATCAAATTGACTCACAAATTCAATTGGAAACGGTTTGTTGCGCCAACAATTTATAGATACCGCTTTGGGCGTCTGAGGCCATGTGGTTCATGAGCATGATATTCTTGGTGTAGTGAAAGCTTGGGTGTCGGTAACATCCGCTTGAACCTAACGCCTCTTGTCTGTCGATGGCCAGAAGAAAGCCACTGGCTTCGGAGATGTGGTGGACCATGTCTATAAGTGCTTTCTTCCAGGTAAACGTCTTCATATATAAATACAGGAAAAGTTGCCAAAGGATTCTTGACATGTTAGTTAAGCTGCTGTACTGTAACTTTTATGGATGCCAAAAAAAATCTGATCAAAAACACCTTTGCCAAACCTCTGCGTGTCGCACATTTGTATGCGCTTACCCGAGGCCATGCCGATTCCCATAGGAGATGAAACGTCGGTATCGATCCGGGATGCCCATATCGTTCAAGTGATCGGTGAGGGGGACAGTGTTAATGTGACCTAAATGGCCAGGCATTTCGGAATTACAAAAAGTGCTGCGTCTTAACTCACAGCAACAAGGAATTTCAACTTTCCTTGACGGAATTGGGGGCGTGCGCCTTTCGGGCCCACGAGCACTTCCACGGCAAGGATTTTGTCGAATTGGTAAATAGCTTGAGCGCATTTCCCATCTCTCAAATCGCGACCCTGCCGGTCTTGATGGATACGCTGGGGGGAGTGATGGAAAAACGGCTATCGCGGCATTCCAGAGGATGATTTTTTTGAGCGGTGTGGTTAACGTTTAGCGGTTAGCATTGAAAAAAGGGGATATTGAACAGTCCTATCCCATGGATGACCGCCAACCCGCTGATCACACATAGAGATTTTTTTGGATCTAAGGTTAAGTAACTTAACCAAATATCGCGAGGAGTGTAGATGAAAACATTAAAAACCACGTTAATCGATTTTTCGATCAACCACTATCGACTGGCTACGCTGATCATGGTTTTGTTTACCATTTCGATGAGTCTTTTTTTCCCATTGATCCAAGTGGATACAGATCCCGAAAGCATGCTCCCCAAAGACGATCCGCAGCGTGTTTTTCACAATGCCGCAAAAAAACAGTTCACTCTCAGTGAAACGGTTGTGGTCGGCATTGTAAACGAGTACGACCCAGACGGAGTGTTCAACCCACAAACCTTGCGGCACGTTTATGACTTAACCCAATTTGCAAAAACACTCCGCTGGCCGGATGAAAATCATCCCGACCGATTTTCCGGCGTCATCGAAGTGGATATGCTCGGGCCGTCATTGGTGGACCATATGAGTCAGGGCGGACCTGGAGAAATCAAATTTGAATGGCTTATGCCCGCACCACCGGAAACCCGGGATGCGGCCAGGGCCATTCGCGACAAGGCATTTTCCAATCCCATGCTAAAAGGACGGTTGTTTTCGGAGGACGGAAAGGTGATCTGCATTTACCTGCCGTTGACCGACAAGCATTTGAGTTATCGTATCAATGAGGAACTGAACAAGAAGATTAAGCAGCTGGGTGGGGAGGAAGCTTATCATATCGCCGGGGTGCCAGTGGCGGAAGTCGCCATCGGCGTGGAAATGTTCTCACAGATGGGTGTCGGCACGCCGTTGGCCATGGCGGTCATTTTTGCCTTGATGGTGCTGTTTTTCCAGAAATGGCGGCTCGTCATTTTGCCGATGATCATTGCCATGTTCTCGGTCATGTCCACAATGGGGTTGATGATTGCTTTAGGTTTTCAGGTTCACATCCTCAGTTCGATGATCCCGATCTTCTTGATGTGTATCGGCACGGTGAGTTCCATCCACATTCTTTCGGAATTCTTTGATGTCTACACCGATGAAAAAGGGCGCAAAGAAACCATACGAAGGGTGATGAAGACGTTATATGTTCCGATACTTTACACATCGCTGACCACGGCCGCAGGTTTCGCCTCCCTGGTTTTTACGCCAATCCCGCCGGCCCAGATTTTCGGCGCCTTTCTCAGCATCGGGGTAATGATTGCTTGGCTGTATACAGTCATTTTCGTGCCGGCGTATGTCATGATGATTCCCAAGCGAAAACTGAAAGATTTCGGCATGTGCGCCGTGCAAAGAGAAAAAGACAGCCTGTTGACCAAAATCCTGAGATCTACCGGAAGGCTGACTTTCAATCATCCCAAGGGACTGTTGGGCTTGATAACCATCATGGTGGGGGTGGCCATTTGGGGGACAATGCAAATCCATGTCAATGACAACTATGCCAAGCGTTTTATCGACAGCCACCCCATTCGCCAGGCTGACATCGCGCTGAACCGTCATCTGGAAGGCACCTATACGGCATACCTGATACTTCAGGCACCAAAAGCGGACAGTTTCAGCACCGATATGATTAAATCATTCTCCTCCGGCCTCATGGCCTATGCCGAGAGCATTCAAACGGAGTTCAGCACTGCTCCCACACTCGCTATAGGAATTGCGCGTCAAGCATCGGAAGCGGCATGGCAAACTCAGTCCATGCAGGCTTTTCTGGATGCAATGGCAAGTGAGGTGGATCGACGCGCTCAAGCCGCATCAGATGAAGATTTTTACGCCTACGAGGAGCTATATGCCTACATCGGTGTGGAAAAAGAAAAATTGAAGCCCTTCAAGCGTCCAGAGATGCTGGCATACATGGCTGGATTGCAGGAGCATATGGAGGCAACCGGACTGGTGGGGAAAACGACTTCCGTCGTGGATGCCGTTCGAAAGGTCAATCAAGAAATGATAGACGGGAAACCGGAGAACTACCGAATCCCGGGAAAACTGCAGGGGATAGCCGAATGCTATTTGCAATTCCAGCAGGGTCATCGGCCCAATGACCTGTGGCACATGGTCACACCGGATTATATGCAGGCCAATATGTGGATGCAGTTGAAAAGCGGAGACAGCAGCGCCATGAAGTCCGCTGTCAATGCGGTGGATTCGTATTTCAAGGAAAATCCACCGCCGTTCCAGCTAAGCCATCGCTGGGCCGGACTTCATTATATCAACTTGGTGTTGCAGGATAAATTGATTCCGACCATGCTGCGGTCGTTCATGGGAAGTTTTGTGGTGGTTTTCGTTATGATGGCTTTCCTGTTCCGTTCCTTGCGGTGGGGTCTGTTGTGCATGGTGCCGCTAACGATAACCATTTTAACCATTTACGGTATCATCGGCATTTCAGGCAAGGATTACGATTTGCCGGTTGCCGTTCTGGGGGTTCTGGCACTGGGGATGGCGGTGGACTTTGCCATTCACTTTCTGCAACGCGGCCGCGTCTATTATGGCACCGCCGGATCGTGGAAAGAAACCTACGGTCGCATGTTTGGCGAACCGGCCCGGGCGATCAGCCGTAATGTTTTGGTCATAGCAATCGGTTTTCTCCCTCTTTTGATTGGGCCGATTGTCCCTTACAAGACCATGGGCATCATGTTGTTTGCCATCATGACCCTTTCCGGCCTGATTACTCTGTTAGTTCTTCCATCAATCCTGACGACTGCGGAAAAGTGGTTTTTTAAAAAGACAAATATGGAAAAAGGCGTTCAAGGCACCGGCATTGCTGTAATCGAGAACCCGAATGAATGAAATAGAAAGGACACACTCTATGAAACGAAATCTTTTGATTCTGTTGGGAGGATTGTTGTTGATCACTGGTGTCGCCATGGCACAAAACACGACGCCGTCAGCCGATGAAATCGTTAGAAAGGCTAATCATATGGCGCTCTACCAAGGGGCAGACGTAAAGGGAAAGGTGTCCATGGTGATTACAGACACACAGGGGCGGGTGCGCAAGAGAGCATTTAACATCCTTCGCAAGAACGATGACAATCTTAACCGGAATCAGAAATACTACACATTTTTCCAGGCGCCGGCCGACGTGCGCAAGATGGTCTTTATGGTGCATAAACATGCAGATTTAGAAAAGGATGACGATCGCTGGCTGTATATGCCAAGTCTAGATCTGGTCAAGCGGATCGCCGCAAGCGACAAGCGGACGAGCTTCGTGGGATCGGACTTTTTATACGAGGATATTTCCGGCCGCAGCCCGGAAGACGATCACCATGAATTGATCGAGACGACCGAGGATTACTATGTGATTAAAAATACGCCGCGGAAGCCCGAGAGCGTGGAGTTCGTCCACTACATCGCCCATATCGATAAAAAGAACTTTTTGCCGATGAAGATAGAATTTTTTAAAAAAGACGGCCGTGTTTACCGGGTGATCGAATCATTGCAGGTGCAGGCCATTGAAGTCGAGGAAAATGGCCAGCCGAGTACCTACCCCACCGTCACGGTGTCGATGGCCAGGGATCTGGAAAGCGGCAGTACGACAAAGATGACTTATTCCAATATCAATTACAATATCGGCATCGGTGACGATATTTTTTCAGAGCGTTACCTGAGAAGACCGCCAAGGGATGCAATGCGATGAAACCAAACAAGTTATTTTCTTTTGTTGGATTTCTGGCCGGTTGGATTTTGCTAATAACCATGGCACCTGTAGTGTCTGCGGCGGAGGAAGGAAAGAACCCATTTTTAGAGCAGTTTGCACCGATTGAAATGCATGGCTTCCTTGAACTGCGTGCTGGTGTGCGAACTCAGGACGATCCTGATGCCAAGGATATCTCGGTGATGGAGGCAAGGTGCCAGGCCGAGTTCTTCACCTATACCGACTGGGCGGAATTCAAATACAAGGGTGATGTTTGGGGTGATGGGATCACCGAACAGGCGGAATACGATACCCGTGAAGGCTGGATTTTTTCGAGACCATCGAATTTGGTGGACTTCAAGGTTGGCCGCCAGATTTTGACCTGGGGAACGGGAGATCTGGTCTTCTTGAACGACCTTTTTCCAAAGGATTGGCAATCGTATTTCATCGGACGCGACAGCGAATACCTGAAAGCCCCCTCGGATGCGGCCAAAATCAGTTTGTTCAACGAGATCGCCAACATCGACCTGGTATACACCCCGCAGTTCGATCCTGACCGCTATATCACCGGTGAGTATATCTCTTATTGGGATGCCGGCACGGCCAACCATGCCGGTCAGGATGACATCATCCACGCCGACACACCCGATCGTTGGTTCGAGGATGATGAATTGGCGGTTCGTTTGTACCGGAATATCAGCAATTATGAGTTGGCCTTGTATGGGTATTGGGGCTTCTGGAAACAGCCCAGCGGGCAAACCGTTTCGGCAACGCCCATCTTCCCCGAGCTGAACGTTTATGGCGCCAGTATCCGGGGGCAGGTGGCCGGGGGCATCGGCAATCTGGAACTGGCCTATTATGATTCGATCGAGGATTCCGGCGGCGGCGATCCACTGATTGACAACTCCGAAATGCGTTATGTGGTTGGCTATACGCGTGACCTGGCCATGGATCTGAATGCCAGCCTTCAGTATTACGTGGAGCAATTGTTGGATTACAGGGCCTATGAGGACAGCCTGTCCGGCATTCCGAAAAGGGACGAGTTCAGGCATGTCATTACCCTGCATCTCACCCAATTGCTTTTGAACCAGACCCTTGAGCTGTCGCTGTCCGGCTACTACTCCCCCAGCGATAAAGACGCCTATCTGCGCCCAAAAATCAGCTATGATCTTACCGACAGCATTATCTTGGAAACCGGGGCCAACATTTTTATTGGAGAAGAGGATTATACCTTTTTCGGCCAGTTTGAAAACAACACGAATGTCTATGCCGCCGTCCGGTATAGCTTATAAGGAAATAAAAAATGAATCGGAAGATGGATACGCCCAAAAAGACCGCCGGAAAATACATCGGCTCCCGGGACGAGACAATTTCGTCACCGGGGATTCACACCGTGGGAGTCATCAGGAACGAAATTAAAGCTCCGTTTCTGGTTGCCGGAGAAGACGGCCTCGATATGAAGAAAAGCATGGAAAAAATTCGCGAAGAAGTACGCAATTTGAAGCGGAGTATTTCAACCATTATTGTCGATGAAAAATGGACTGATGCACTCCAGGGCATCGAAGCGTATTCCCATCTTCTCGTCTTGTATTGGGCACACAAGGTAACCGCGCAAGGCCGGTCCTTAAGGCAGGTGCACCCCATGGGTAGAAAGGAAATTCCCGAGGTTGGACTTTTCTGTACCTGCAGTCCAGCCCGGCCCAACCCGGTGCTTGCCTGTGTCGTGCGGCTGCGCGGAAGAAAGGGCAACATCCTGGAGGTTTCCGGCCTGGACGCAATCGATGGAAGCCCGTTGATCGATATCAAGCCCTATGTAAACTATTGGTATCCCCAGGAAGGGATAGCGATGCCCGAATGGATGCGGCAACTTATGGAAGAAATCAACCCGCATGATCGCCTGGAACAAAATCCCAGGGCGAATTTCATCGAGGCCATGGAAGAACGGGATCTGAGGCGCTGCCTGGTAAAAACGGCGGAGATCCACGGCCATTATTGCCCGGGCAGCGCGCTCGGTGTCATGGCGTCCATCCACGCGCTCAGCCTGCTCGGCGATGCCGTGACAAGTTCCGATGGTTTGGAAAATCTCATGGCCATCGTCGAAATCAATGCCTGCTTTGCCGATGGGGTGCAGGCGGTATCGGGGTGTACACTTGGCAACAATGCATTGATCTATCGCGATTTGGGAAAGCATGCCGTGACTTTGATCATCAGGGGAAACGATACGGGCGTGCGCGTTTGTGCCCGCCCCGATTTTCGTGAAACCATCGGGCGCCTGGTCCCGGCATTTTATCCGCTCATGGAAAAGGTGATCAAAAACAGGGTCCATACCAAAGACGATGAAAAGCGATTCAAGAATACAGCCCGGGAAGCCGCCTTTACCCTCATTAAACAGGATTTTGAGGACATTTTTTCAGCGGATAGGGTTCGCGTTGATTTACCCGGGTATGCACCGATTGTCGACAGCATTATCTGTCAAAACTGCGGTGAACAGCTCATGTCGACGAAAGCCGCGCCAAACGGGACATGCCTGACCTGCTCGGGGGAGCAATATTTTCAGGTCGAAGGCAGAGGGATTGTTTCCAAAAACGGTTAGTTGACAAAAGAAGGATCTGGGGATGGAAGCGAAGAACTCACCATATAGTCTGGGACTGGACATCGGATACGCAGCGGTCAAGGCGGTCGTCATTGATGCGAATGATGCGGTGAGGCATCATTGTTACATTCTGCATAGAGGCAACGTTGTCACGGCCTTGAGAAAAACGATGGCGGATATCCTGACGGCCTTTGACCCGGAAGCTATCGCATTTGGCGCGGTGACAGGCAGTGGCGGAAAGCATATTGCCCGGAAAAGCGGCATCGATTGCGTCAATGAAGTCGCCGCCATCGTTCAGGGCAGTTTGTCCTTATGTCGGGATACGGCTTCGATTATCGAGATCGGCGGACAGAGCGCGAAATATATCACGAACTTAAGCGATCAGGACCAATCACGCATACACATTTCCATGAACAGCAGCTGTGCCGCCGGAACCGGAGCCTTTCTGGAAGAACAGGCCTCGCGGCTTGACTTGGAATTGCAAGATTTTGGCCGCTACGCGGCAAAAGGTGCGTCTATTCCGCGTATCGCCGGCCGATGCAGCGTGTTTGCCAAGACTGACATCACCCATCATCTGCAGGAAGGGGTCTCCTTGACCGATATCCTGCTGGGGCTCGCCCATGCCATGGTCAGAAATTATCGCTCTTCGGTCATGGGTAGCCTGCCCTGGCGCAAACCGATTCTTTTCGCCGGCGGCGTGGCCCTAAATCAGGCCATTGTCCTTGCCCTTGAAAAGGAACTGCAACTGGAAGCCGGAAAACTGATCGTATCGGATCTGTCTCCAGTTGCAAGTGCTTTAGGTGCGGCGATCATGGCGGGCAAGCAAAAGTCCGCATTGGATGTGAAACTGCTGCTGAATGAACTGGACACGGGTGCGATTTTATTCTCTGACGAAAAGGTCCGACACCGCCTTCCGCCCCTGACCTCCTTCGGTTCCCATGATGGGGAAGATAAACACAATTGCGCATCCGTCCTCTTGGAAAGCAAGGCGGGACCGCTGAAGTGCTGGCTTGGCATTGACGTGGGGTCGACGAGCACCAATCTGGTGCTGTCGGATGCAGACAACCGACTGATCGCCTTCAAATACTTGAGAACGTCCGGCAAGCCCATCGAAACCGTCTGCAAAGGGCTTGGCGAGCTGAAATCCGGGTTAGGGGAGATGATCGAGGTCCAAGGCGTCGGTGTCACCGGTTCCGGGCGGCATTTGATCGGACGGCTGGTTGGGGCCGACGTGGTCAAGGATGAAATCACCAGTCAGGCGAGGGCCGCCGTCGCCCTGGATGCCGAGGTGGATACGATTTTCGAGATCGGCGGGCAGGATTCAAAATATATCCGATTGAAAAACGGCAAGGTAATAGATTTTCAGATGAACAAGATCTGCGCAGCGGGAACCGGTTCGTTTCTCGAGGAGCAGGCCAATAAATTCGACATCCCCATCCAGGATTTCGGCGACATGGCCCTTGCCGGCGGCAATCCCATTCACCTGGGGGAAAGATGCACGGTTTTTATGGAAAGCAGTGTCGCGTCCCATTTGGCCGCGGGAGAAAAACACGAGGATATCGTGGCCGGACTGTGCTACGCCATCGTGAAAAATTATCTCAACCGGGTCGTGGGACGCAAAACAATCGGAAACAAAATCTTTTTCCAGGGAGCCGTGGCCTATAACCAAGGCGTCGTCAATGCCTTCAGGTCGCTCACGGGAAAGTCGGTTCACGTACCGCCGTTTTTCAGCGTTACCGGCGCCTATGGCGTGTCGATCATTGCGCGAGAGGAAAAGTCGGCCGGGAAAACAACATTCAAGGGATTTGACATTGAACCCGTGGTGCCGGGCGCAACCCAAAAGCCGCCTGGGAACTTACGGAAAAATGTGGGGCAACGCTTCGACGTCCAGACGGCAAATATCATTTTCCATGGGTACGAGGAGGGCATTGACGAGAAGAAAAAGATCGTCGGTATCCCCCGGGCGCTTTTTACTTACGGCATGTTCCCCATGTTTCATGCATTCTTCAAAGCGCTGGGCTTCAACGTGCTGCTCTCGGACGCCACCAGCGACGAGACCGTCCGGCTGGGGCAGGCATACTCCCTGGATGAAGCCTGCTATCCGGTCAAGCTGATCAACGGTCATGTGGCGGAACTGGTTCGAAAGAACGTGGACTATATTTTCTTTCCGGACCTTTACACCGTGGATCACCCCGGATCCCATACCCGGCAGAATTATGGATGCCCTTTCATGCAGCTGGCTTTCAAGGTGGTCCGCCGGGCCATGGAATTAGATGCCAAGGGGATCGAACTCCTTTCGCCAACCATTGCCTTCAACCAGGGCCAGGCGTTCATGATGAAACAGTTCTCGGAGCTGGTCAGGAGACTTCACTGCAACGAAGCGGAAACCGGCCCCACCCTTCAGCAGGCGATGGCGGCATTTCATGCATTTGAAACACGGATCGAAGAAATCGGAAAAGCGGTCCTTGGGCAAATGGACCCCGCCAAAAAAACGTTTGTCCTGATTTCGAAAATATACGGGATCGCCGATCCGGTCCTGAACATGGGCATCCCCGAAAGGTTGATGGACATGGGATATCCAGTCCTGGGCTTCCATCACCTGCCCCCCGGAGACATCAGCCGGGAGCATCCGAACATGTACTGGCCTTTTGGCCAGCATATATTGGAGCCGGCGCATTTCATCAAGGCGCAACCCAACATGTACGCCATTCTCCTGACCCATCACGGCTGCGGGCCGGATTCGGTGCTGGCCCACTATTTCGCGGAACTGATGGACGGGAAACCCTACTTGAATATCGAGGTGGACGAGCACGCTTCCGACGTGGGCGTCATCACCCGGCTGGAAGCTTTTGTGAACAGTCTGCACAAGAAGACGGTGACCACGGCCCATGATCCGCAACCCTATTCTAAAGCCATTGGCCACAGCCCGGTGAATATCAATACCGATATGGCCGATATCGATCCGGCGACCACCCTTTACCTGCCGAACCTGTACCCGTACTCCCAAATTTTCGGGAAAATACTCATGGGCATGGGGATTGACGCGGTGGTCCTGCCGGAAACCAATGGAGACTCCATTGACATGGGCCGACACCATACACTGACTAACGAATATTATTCCCTGACGGCACTTTTGGGTGACGTGCTCCGAGCGCTCAGGGACGAAAAAGGGCGTGAAAGCGATGTGGCTTTTCTGATTCCGCAAAACGAGGGCGCGGAAATCGACGGTCAGGCGAATCGGTTCATCCGCACGGTACTGGACGCGGAGGGATACAAGCATGTCAACATTTTCGCTCCGTATATGGAGGATGTACCACTGCGAAGCCTCGAATCCGCCTGGCCGATTTTTATGGGACTGCTTGCCGGTGATCTCGTCCGATTTGCCCCGATGAAACAACGGGGCATGCTTCTAAACGCAATTATCGATATGATTGGCGAGGGGAAATTGGACATGGAGGCGCTCATGGAGGTTGCCTGCATGATTGACCAAAAAACTGAATCAAGCCAAAACGGCAAAAGGCTCCTTGTCATCGGAGAACCGCTGATTGTGTTCAATGATTTCTTAAATGGTTTCTTGCTTCATAACATGGAAAAACAGGGGCATCGCATCATCTATGCACCTCTCAGCGAATATATGTGGGTCATGTGGAGGGATTTTATAGACCAGAATCAGAAAACGTGTCTTACCGTAGGACGGATTAGTGAAATGAAAAGCGCCATTATACGCCTTGCTGATTGTATACCAGGCGAAAGCCCTTTTGAACCGCATCCGGAAGCCCTCATTGCAAGGGCGGACAAGACCATTGGATATTATTCAGGCGCCTTTGGAAGGTACCGGCAGGCGAAGTTATCCGGTGGGCTGAGGCGAATCGACGGAATCATCGCTCTTTCCTCCACCTATGAAAACACGGGAATATCACTGAATATCGTGAGAAAAGAATTTGAAACCCCTCGCTCCAAGCCGATCCTTAATCTGACTTTTGATGGAAACCGAAACGATAATGACCTTACAAGAATCGAATCGTTTCTCTATTATCTTTAACAGGATGTTGAAAAAGTTAATGTTAAATCCAACTTTCCCAGGATTTCTCTATACTACCGCTCTTTGAAAATTAGATTGTGTGCAATTTGGCCTTGGAAAGCCCGGTTTTCTTTTGTTTTGCCCCGTATCGGAGCCGTTTGCTAGGCGATTGCCTACGGTTTCTCTCATCAAGTATACCTTGTGCGGTCAGATTTCGTATCCGGATAAGGTTGTAGGCTGCCGTTGCCAAGGTAAATACAGCATCGACACGCTCGCAGCCGCGATGATGCAGCTTTTTCAAGCAGCCAACGGTCTTTATTTAGCCATCCAAAAACTTCTTCTACCCGTTTGCGAACGCGCAAGCTGACACCGTAGCCTTCATGTCGCGTGGTGCGACCATCGATGGCCGAATCTTTTTCTTTCTGAGCTACATGCGCAGTAGCTGCCAAGCCACGGCAATCGGCGACAAAATCCTTGCAATCGTATCCTTGGTCGGCGCCCACTGTGATTCTGCGCTTGCCGGGAACCTGGTCGATCATCATCACGGCCGCTTCTCGCTCCGCCGTACCGCTGGTAACGGTGACCATCGCATCGACCACCAACCCGTTGCGATTTTCCATCAGCGTATGGCCCATGTAACAAAGCTTGGCCTGCTGGCCTTTGGCTTTTTTATACAGTCGTGAATCCGGGTCGGTTCTCGATGCATGGGTTTCATTTTTTCGTTTTTGACCACGAAAGTTCACCGTTGGATTTTTGCCTTGTCTGCCGTCGGATGGTCCATCATCATTACCTTTGGGCTGAAAGCTTTTCATTGAGGCCCAGGCTTCAAGCAAGGTACCGTCGACGGTGAAATGCTCATCGGACATCAGGCATTGCCGACGGGCCTGATCGCGCACTGATTGAAAAAAGGCCGTGGCCGTATCGGTATTGAGCAGCCGGTCACGGTTTTTGGAAAACGTTGAGTGGTCCCAGACCTGATCGTCCATCGACAAACCGACAAACCAGCGAAATAAAAGATTGTAATCAAGTTGCTCCATCAGCAACCGTTCGCTGCGGATGGTATAGAAAATCTGCAACAGTAGGGCCCGCAGCAATTGTTCCGGCGGTATCGAAGGTCTTCCCGTTTTTGAGTATTGATCATTAAACCGGCTGTGCATTTGCATTAGGGCCTTGTCGACCATCGTTCGAATCGATCTTAAAGGATGATCTTTGGGAACCCGTTGTTCAGGGGAGATGTAGTTGAACAAACTTTGCTGATTTTTCTCTGTACCTCTCATAAGATTGTTCAATAATTGCTATGCGTTAACTGATGAGAACGTTATAGAACCATATTTTCTCTTGCTCAAGTAAAAACTGCGCTGGTTGGGTAGTTTTTCAACAGCCTGTTAAAGGCATGCCATTTGCATTTTCCGCATAAGTTTGATTTTATGTAATTATCTGGAATTCTCTATAATGATAATGTTAGCCTACGGAGACTTTATGAAGAGAATTATTTTTTTTATATTAGTATTAAATATATGCATGAGTTCTTTATCGCAAGCTGATATTTCAATTTCAGATCCACCTTCAAATATTCCAAAGCCATTTGAATTGAAGAACAGAATAGCCCAACTATATAAAGCAGAATCTAAAAAAGATTGGAATTTATTTTATAATTTGACAGTGCATAAGAATGAAATTAGCTATGAAGAATTCATTAAAAAGTTTAGTTATCTAAAAGTCGACAAGGATAGGTTACTTTCAGGTAGCACACAGAAGTATTTACTCAAACATTTTGATAAAAATGAAAGAAATATAGAAATTGGAGTTATGGTCCGAATGCAAGGAATATCCAATAATTCAGAACCCCAAATGTATGCGGACTATTGGTTTTTTATCGATGGGACTTGGTACTGGGCATTTCGCGGAATGCCAATTGGGTGAGGCTAACATCTATATGGCCTTCCGATGTCAAGGAATACCATGAAGACCCGCCTCCTGGCACCTATCATGAGATCGTGCCTGAGCAATGGTCGGCCTGGTATTATCTCCACAAGCTTTTGTCGGATGAGTGGGAGGACCATTTCAGAGATTACGCAGAAGAGTTTAATGAGCTCGACTCAATGATCATGGCAAACAAGAAATTCCTGGCTGCTAAATATGAGGAACTCAAACCGGAAATCAAAGCTGAGAAAAAGAGGGGCATCATATATGAAACATGTTCATGGTGCGGGTTTGAATCGGCCAAATTAGAGGATTTGTATGACCTTCTGTATTCTCGTTACTGCCAAGTGTGCTTTCATCGAAATATTACACTTCACATTGAATGCCCTGACTGTGGAAAAGAGGTTATAATAGAGGATCAGGGATTTGGAGAATGCCCTAATCCTGAGTGTGATTTTACATCTGATATTGATTACCTGATCTCAACCCTTGGTGGATATCAAGACCCAAAGGAAGATTCTGAGTTAGCATATTGCGCTGAATGCGAATATTCAAGTGATCCTTCAGTGATCCCAATAAGTGATGAGAATGGGGTTTATCTTTGTCTGAACTGCCATACAATTCACAATCAGACAGGAAAATGTGGCTTTTGCGATACCCACGTTGCAGGAATGGATCTTGAAGCCTCCTACTCCTTTGGCTGCATATTCTGCGATGGGGCTGCGGGTTATGATGACAGTTAAATAGTGCCCGTCCATAAATAGCGGATTTTCGGGCGCGCCGAGAAGCAAAAAATACTGTGTGGACTTCAAGGCGAAGTAAATTTGCATCTTGCGGCATCAAATTGCATCAAATTGTGCAAAACCGGCCACATCAGGACGCACTCGTGCTGTTGAAGTTAAAAAAACAGCTGCCGCACGGCAACAACAATCAGGTCGCCGGCCGCGCTCTGGCAATGGTCAACAGATTGGCCGCGACAATCGATGACCAGACATAGGATTTAAATGAGTCCCAGCCTTTCCAGGTGCACCGGGTTAGGCCCAGACAGCGCTTTAACCAGGAGATACCCGATTCAATACCGGCCCTGAACCGGCGCAGGCTCCGATACACATACTGGCTGCGACACATTTCGGTTTCATTGAGCCCGCGCTTTTTGGCAAAACAAACATCTTTGATCTTGCGCGATTCGGCTTTGGCCTCTTTTAAATTGTTTTTGGATGCAAAGCCGCCGTCAAAACAAGCTTTGATCGGGTAGCGGTCGTATAGTTGCTTTTGCCGGTCCAGCATCGGGATCGCCAGTTCGGTGTCGGCCGGATTGCCTTTGAGCACCAGGCAGTCCAGAATCAGATTCGATGATCCTCCGGTCAAACAGATTTTGTGACCAAAATGGGTATCGCGCCGGTCTTTAACGATAATGTCAGTATGCGGTTCAAAGATCGAGGCCACCTTTTCTGATGCATCGACCTTTTCACCGTGCATGAGCCGGCGCACGGTTTGATCAACTACCTTTTCAGCCAGTTGGACATAATGATCAATTTGCTAACAAATTGCCACAACACGCATATCAGCCCCCGGCGTAGCTGTGATGCGCTCAATTGTCCTTTTAGCATAACCGACTACTTTGCCGGTGGTTTTGAGCAAATCGGCATAGGTCAGCTTGCGTTTCTTGTTTGTCTTGGCGTTGAGGAAGGCCAACATTCGGCGTTTGGCCACCCGGCTATGGTTTTGAAAACCGCGGATATTGATCCCGCACTGCCGGCATTGGTCCATGAGCCGGGTCAACACCCGCACGGCATCCCACAAAAGATTAGAATCGGTAGGATGATGGATGTTGCTTTCAACACAGGTGCAGTCAATACGCACCTTGCGGCCCTTTTCGATTTTCTCGTTTTTGGCATAGCCCAACAAGTCGGAGTTGATCATTGCCCAGGTATCGGCCGATATGGCTTTGATATTCTTGTTCAGGGCAGATTTTTTAAATCCCTTGTCGGCGATGCCGATGCGGCAAAACCAGCTCAAGCTTGCCGAGTCCACCAGATGAAAGGCCAGTTCCTGATAGGTGAAGCCAAAAAGGAATTTAACAATGGCACTGCGCAACACCTGATCAGCACTCATGCCATTGGCCCCGCAGCGCTGGGCGACATTTTTACCCTTGTTCAGATCTTGCAGAACACGATCGCAGATGATAGGGTTGGCCTCAATGATGTTGCTGATGGCCCAGAGCTCTTTGCTTTGAACGTGGTCTGTAATTTGGGGCATCAGAGGCATTTGTTTTTGCCATTTTTCGCGCATTTTGTGAACGGTTCCTTTCTAACATCTGTAGTGATATTGGTTGTTTGGCGACTTTCAATGTACTACAATGAGAAGAAAAAGACCACCGCAAAATGCGCTTTTTTTATGTATTACGGGTAGTTACTCCCGTGGATGG
>CAXXYD010000001.1:0-1577897 GCA_963675565.2 Desulfosarcinaceae bacterium | reverse complement strand
CAAATGTGATGATATATAGTTCCTCATACTAACTTGTTAGCCTTAGACGGTAGGAGAAAATTATGAATAAGACCTCTGATGTTTTCGGTATCTCTCGTGACCTCCCTTTAAATTATGTAATGCGTGATTCTGCCGACCCTGTCCTGGTAGATAGTTTAACAAGAGACAAACATTTGGTTATTTTTGGCAGTTCAAAACAAGGTAAAACATGCTTGCGCAAACACGTTATAAATGAAAACGATTATATCGTTGTTCATTGTTCAAACAAATGGACAATAGCAGACATTAACAGTGCGATTTTGAAAAAAGCCGGCTTTGAGCTAACTCAATCTTCGTCAAAATCAGTTTCTGGAAAATCGAAAATATTCGCCAAAATTACAGCTAAAATTTTTGCAAGTGGGGCAGAGGGCGGATCAGAGGCAGAAAGAGAAAGAAAAGATGAAATTGTGAAAGCGCCACTGGAGCTAGATCCGGGAGATGTAAATGACATAATACAAGCATTAAAAACTGTCAATTTTAATAAGTATATAGTTTTAGAAGATTTTCATTACTTAAATACCGAAACTCAAAAAGATTTTTCCGTAGCCTTGAAAGCATATCATGAAGAATCGAAGTTCTGCTTTATAATAATAGGAGTTTGGCTTGAGGAAAACAGGCTAACTGTGTACAATGGGGACTTAACTGGAAGAATTATATCAATCAATGCAGATAGATGGGAAGTAGGTGAACTAAAAGAGGTAATTGCATCAGGTGAAAAACTTCTAAATATTAATTTCTCGGATGAATTTGTTACCACGGTCATAAAGGATTGCAAAGGAAGTGTCTACATACTACAAGAGGCCTGCTATAAGTGTTGTGTCAAATATGGTATAAACATTACCAGTACAGACTTGATCGAAATCGGAAACAAACGTGACGCAGAGAAAATGATCCTTGACGTTGTTAGCCAACAAACAGGCCGCTTTAATTCTTTCATTACTCAGTTCTCCGATGGATTTCAGACCACAACTCTTGAAATGTACAAGTGGCTACTATGCCCAATCTTAGTCAGCTCAATAGAAGAACTTAGCCGTGGTATTCGATATTCTGAAATAACGAGGATCCTTCGAGAGTATCATCCCCAAAAGGATCAATTAAACCCTGGAAATATCACACAGGCTTTACAGGCTTGTGCTGCATTACAAGTGAAGAAAGAATTGAAACCGATAGTTTTAGATTATGACCAGACAAATCTGCGATTAAGAGTTGTTGATAGTGGTTTTTTAATATGGTTGAATCAACAGGACCGCAAGGACCTTATAGAGCTTGCCGGCCTGCCAAAGATTGGCTAACAAATAATTCCAGTGCACGAAAAGTCGCGCCGCTGATTTAAGCGTTTTACTGATATCCCCAACTATTCACAGGTAAAGCGTAAATATAGAGAAGGTTCGATATAACGAAAATCCTATTCACCCTTTAAACTTTCGCCATCTTCAGTTTATCGCAAGCTTTATCACTTTGGTTAACTTACCCGCTAAAGTTAATAAATCGAGTGTTGTGATAAGTTGCAACTATCTGTCATTTCTATTGGTCTGAAATATTACAGACACATCGAACCCTATCTGTAGTTTAGCTTTGCCTGCGAATAATTGGGGATATCTGTAATAACGCTCGATTTCAGCGCGCGCCGGTAGGCGACCGCTGAAAGCCATCGTTATATGCGATCTACCACCTATTAATTGTTTAATTAAAACTCATCAGTAATGAAATCTATGACTTTATTTATATCGAGTGGGGAGACATTAATGTTATATATATGCATTGCATTTACATTATGTATCTCTTCAATCAACTCAGCAGTTGTAAAAGCGAAAGGATCAGGTCTGTTATCATTTCGTCTTTGCCAATCAACTATCGCAGAATGTGTATTAGTTAGTAAAAACCAGTCGCCATATTCTCCAGAATCGGCAGCAATTAAAACAATATTCAGACCTTTGTGAGTATGACTCTCTATTCCTCCCCAAGCCAGCACAGCTTTACCATTTAGTTCTGGCTTAATAATGTGTTGTGCCGGCTCTCTCCACATATTTGTACCTTGTCTTCTTAAAATATCTGTATCGTCAATTTTGTGAATCCAAATATCAATTGATTTATTATCAAACACAATACTATAGCCAGAATCAACTCTTCGTCTAATTTTTGATAATTTCATTTCCAAGCTTGAACCTGAAACCTTATTAAAATTAACAACAAATTCATTTAAAGGTTTTATGATTTCATTTTCAAATTGATAATTTAACAAATCCAATTTTCTTTTAAGTTCATTTTCTTTTATTTGCTGAACTGATAATTGTTTTTGTGCCTCTACATCTCTTGAAACCTTTTTCTTTAAAATTTTATCAATTGCAGATTTATGGCTACCAACATCCTCAACAGAACTAATCAGCTCTAATCTAACATTATCCCAAGTGTCATAACGATTCTCTGGCCTTTTCTCAATTAACTTCTGAATCACAGCAGACACTTTTGGAGAAATATTGGCATTAACTTTATTAACGGGTTCTGGCACAGCTGTTAGGTGCGCTTGCTCCCAATCTGTTGGTAGCCCGTATGCATGTTTCATCCCTGCAATTTGATAAAAAACATGACCAATAGAATACATATCCATTTGAATCGTGTTCGTTTCTGAGCGATAAGCTTCTGGTGCGATATAGGGCTCTGTACCCCAGCCTTTGAACGTTTTCGTACGGGTTTTGTCTGCTGCAATTTTAGCTAAACCAAAATCGGCAATTTTGAAAATGCCTTGTTTAATGAAAATATTATCCGGTTTAATGTCACGATGGACTAAAACGTTATTAACAGCTTCCATGCCATTAATAATTTGATGAAAGATACCAAGACAGACATCTTCATCCAAAAAATCAGTTTGAGATTTTAATAAATCCTTCAAGGATCCTTCATCAGCTAATTCCATAATCAAATATGGTGTTGTTGGCTCTGATAAGCCATCATGGAATCCGAGGTATTTAATAACATTTTGATGATCAATGGATTGAGCTTTCTCCCATTCGTTTATTAATGAACGATGATGGTTATCATCCGGAATAAAATATTGAAGCGATTTTAGAGCTAATTTTGACTTATCCTTTTTATTTTCAATGGAAAAAACTTGCCCCATCCCACCTTGCCCCAGAAAAGCAGTAATCACATATTCTTCATTGTCGAATTTAATAGTATCTTGTATAGCTTAAGCATATCTAATTTCTCTCTATTTTGCGTTTACTATTACTACTTAATAATATCGTAATTGAAAAATGAAAGTAGGATTTATACTCTAAAATTCTGAAATTTATTCAATCTTTATAGTACTTTGCGTTTTGGATTTAATTTTCCATCTTACATATAACGGTTGAACTGAACGGCCCGGTTTTTGGGTCCGCACAAGTGAATTATCCGATCCGCTGATAGCTCTCGAAATGTTTAATTAAATCTATTGCTGTTTCAGCGTAGTTCATTGCTTGGTCGAGAGAAATTGAAAGCATCGCGTCTTGCTCATGCGCAACTTTGTTTCTTAGCATTCGCATTTCCTGGAGAAGGCTTTGATGTTTCTTTGACAATCGCCCATTCTTAGCTAACATATCAATATTATGCATTGGTGAACGGTATGAAGGTGGATCTGGAGAAATAGCTAAACGCGAAACTGCGGCAGCTATTGCGGTTTCCAATCCTGACCAAGCCAATAGAATCGCAGCAGAGGGAGCCCGTTCGGCAGCATCTAATATTTGATCCTCGAGCGAGGTTAGCACTGGACTTTCAAAAGCAGGAATTTCGACTTTTGTATCAAGCTGTAGCTCCTCAGCTTGTTGTTTTACCTTCGCAAAGTCGAGCTCAAGATCCTTGTATTTCAAGCGTGCTATTCGCCTGACTATTTTTGCAAGTTCATTCTTGAACAAAAACACTATTGCGATGGCAACCGCTGGCCAAGCAATACTTGAAATGATTTCTGCTATGAATTGCTTCCAATCCATAATTAATCTTTCTCAATTCGGATAACATTATTATTCTCGCGCCCAGGAAAGTCCGAATCGTTGGGACGCTACTGAAAGGTAGGTGAAATTCGATACTGTTACCCAGTGGGTGATCGCACATAGCGCAATGAAGCTATGCACCTCATTGCAGGGCTTGCCCTGGCACTGAGGAGAAAGGATTGAACAGTAAGACTCACAGCGGAGCTTGCTTCGGCAGTGAGCGGTTGATCCGCGAAAGTCCCACATGAGCAAAGTTTAGCCAACAGCTCATTAGCGAAATCCACGGGCAGAACCGGCAACGGGAGTCCGGAGCTGGATGGAGCAAGATTGCAGGCTCTGTATTGAGCCCCGAAAAATGTATAATGGTGGTCCAACTGGATAATCCGCCACGTGCGGGGAAAGCCGACGCTCTGAATTTGGCGGAAGGCAGCAGACCTGTATACGTTATGGCAAGTGCACAGGTCACCATCGGGGTCTGAGACCAGGGCATGTTCTCACAGGGGTCGCTCGGAAACTGGGGAGATCCGAATGTGGCCCTGCCGGGACAGGCAGGGTACCGGGGGCGGATAGCCAGAAGCGAACAAACCCGGGACAAGCATTCGGAAGTCTTAGCGGATCATAGTACCGAAGTCCGGTAGGTACGGACGGAAAGGTGGGGAAGCAAGGCCCAAGCGACCCACTGCAGGGAAGGTGAAGCCGGGCATAACGTTTCTCTGGTAGGAACTATGGGAGATACTCAGAGATCACAAACCATATCAACGGACAACCAGGGAATTGCGGCGCAGGTCGCGCGCAATTCCAGCAAATGTTCAGACAGCGGAACACAGGACAGGGCCCCACTGCTGGTGGGCGAGTGCTCGCTTGTACGCATTGAGCAACTGGCACAGGCAGAGCCGGACATGGTGTTTACGTCTCTGGCGCACAGGATCGATCTGTCCTTGCTGAGAAAATCGTTTCGTCAACTGCGCAAGAATGAATCCACCGGTGTAGACAAGGTGACGGCAAGGCAGTACGCCAAGGACCTTGAAGAAAACCTCTATAATCTATATCAACGGCTGCGTAGAGGTCAGTACGTTGCATCACCGGTCAAGCGCATCTGGCTTGACAAGGAGGACGGCAAGAAGCGCCCCATAGGCATAACCGCGCTGGAGGACAAGATTGTTCAGAAGGCGGTGGTAAATCTATTGGGTGCAGTCTACGAACCGATCTTCCATGGATTTTCGCACGGATTTCGATCCGGCCACAGCCAGCACCAGGCGCTGGCCGAGCTACGTGAAACGTGTTACCAACTGAACGTCAACTGGATATTGAGTGCGGATATCACGGGACTATTCGACAACATCGACCACAAATTGCTGCGGGAGACAATCAAGCTTAGGGTAAGCGATGGCGGCATCCACCGTCTCATCGGCAAGTGGTTAAATGCCGGTGTGTCTGAAGGCGGAGAAGTCATTTATCCTGAGAAGGGAACTCCCCAGGGCGGGGTGATCTCACCGGCGCTCAGTAACATATTCCTGCACTATGTGCTTGACGACTGGTATGTCAAAGAGGTGCTACCGAGATTGAAGGGCAAGGGTTTCCTTATACGTTTTGCCGATGATTTTATCATGGGGTTCCAGTTAGAATCGGACGCGGAACGACTGATGGAGGTGCTGCCCAAGAGGTTCAACCGATACAAGCTGGAACTACATCCGGAAAAAACCCAATTGATACCATTTGGCAAGCCGTCGCAGGGAGGCAAATCAAGGGGAACCTTTTACTATCTGGGGTTTACCTTTTATTGGGGCAAAAGTCTCAAGGGCAACTGGGTGATAAAGAAACAAACCGCCCGCAAACGGCGAAATCGCTTTATGCGGATGTTGTGGAACTGGTGCAAGGAAAATCGGCATGATCCCATGGAAAAGCAGCATGAGATGCTATGCAGCAAACTTCGGGGGTTTTACCAGTATTTTGGGGTGCGGGGCAATTATAAGGTGCTGGAGGTGGTGTACGAATACGCTGCAAAAGCGTGGAAACGCTGGCTCGGAGAGCGCCACAGGGATGGACGCATTAGTCACGAGAAATTTAAAAGAATGCTCAAGAACTACCCCCTGCCGCTTCCCCGAATAGTTCACAATATCTGAGGACTTGCAGGGCAGCAAAGTTATGCGCCAATCGGGGTGTCGCCTGATTGGTTGACGGCCTGGTAAAAAGGGCTGAAACCGAGGAACCGGATGAGGGAAATCTTCACGTCCGGATCTGTGGGGAGGGCGCCGGGCAACCGGTGCCTTTACCCGGAACTCCGACCGGAAGGGGCGAACCACCACAGCTTTTACAAAGCATGGTGCTATTGTAGCGCTCCACCATATGCATAATTCGTGTTCCCCTTCCGGCAGGTGACAGGTGGCGTTATGCCAATAGACACAAAGGAATTATAGTGACGATATGTAGTCGTAAGAATTGGCCAAGGATAATTTTGGTTTCTTTATTTCTATTCGCTTTGATTATTTTCACTCCTGGTGCCGCAAGAAATTGGTATCAAATAGGAACTGGGCTATATTATGATAAGGAGTTAACGATAGCTGGACTTACACATGAGCAGTCTATGGCATCATCAACACATAGTCTGAGAGTTGAGGCTGCAAAAAGAAATGGTACTATATATTCAGCTCTGATGGTTAATAGTACATATATACCTCTATTTTTTTACCTGATGTTGACTATCATAATAGCCACCACCCCCTTATCTCAACCTGTGAATAAAAAGCTATTTGCTCTATTTCCTGCATTCCTAATTTGGGGTATATCCTTTTCAAGCCTCTCTCATATAATGATAAGTTCTATGCCGAAAATGAATGCTTTTTTGGGGGCGTCAGTAATATGGATTAGTTTAACAGGGATATTTATCGTGGTTGTTTTTATCGTTTTATTGTCCAGAAGAGCGCTAATTAAACGCAATACCTCTATTATCAATCAGTAGAGCAAAAGTATAGAAGGATATGAACCGAATCCTTAAAATGATTTTTCGTAGTACAGGTTTTGGGATCGGGTGGGCTGTTTTAATCGTTTATTCGTTTTTGTGGGTCACAGCTTCAGCTACAGTTGTTTGGATTGTTTTCTCGCTACTTAAAACAGGACTTTCTGGCTGGATTAACGCAGCGGGATGGCGACGGGTCTATTTGCTTTGTGGCGCAATTACAGTTGCCATATTTATGGTTCGATACAGCCCAGAAGTTTTAAGAGGGTTTTTTCAAATGACATTGCAAAATCCAATTGAGGCTGTTATTGCAATTGTGATTATGGGATGCATTCCAATTATTGCTATTCCCTTAATCACTGCTGGATGGCCATTTATATGGTGGTTTGCTTGGGATGATTTCAGAAACCGAGATAGTAGTAATAAAAGCAATACGTCATAACCTCTATATGGCCTTCAGTTGTCAAGGAATAAACCGCTCCCCAGGATCGGAAAATAACAATAAATGAAAACATCTTCCGTCTTTGATTCAGATTTCTTGACAGATAACTCGTTCACTCCGACTTGTGTCTTCGGTCGTGGGCGTTAGTCGCGTTCGGGTGACGCGTCTGCACCAAACATCTATCAGGATTAACGGATTGAGCATTAAAGCTCTTTGACAATTAGCGTGCTACCATCGGGCAGCATCAGAATATATTTCGGATGCCCTTGTCCTGGCGCAATCAAAGGTATCGGCTTAGCCGCAATTTCGACTATCCAGTTATGGTGTCACTCGGACAAGGGGCAGAGCAAGATCATTATTTGCCAACCAATCTGTATAAGTAAATGGAGCTGCAAGACCGCGCCAATCAAGCCGTAGGAGATCAGGGTAATATTGTCCACTCTTTGTGGCAGTCTGTATGCTGCATGCATCATATAAAGAGCGTTGGATCCAACCCATGCGATCATCAGTTATGCGACAAGCTACGGCCTTGCAGCTCCAATGCTATAGATCGAAGAACTTTTTCATATCAAACGCCTTTTTGTTTTTGAGCATGTAGTATATGGCTCGGCCCAGTTTATGGGTAAAGATACCCAATGCTTTGCCCTTGTTGTATTTGTAAGTGAGCTTTGCCACATAGTATTTGGCCTGGGCACTGTCTCTGAGCATAATCACCGTTGCCTCTTTAATGGCCCGTTTAAGGTGATGGTTGCCTATCTTTTTGTTTGAATGCCCGGCCCATTTGCCATCGGACTCTTTTATCGGCCGGATCAGGCGAGCATAGGAACAAAAATCCTGAACCCTGGCAAAGCGTTTGATGTCGTGGACCTGGTAAAGAATCACCAGGGCGAGGATTTGACCGACACCGGGGATGGATCTTAGCAGGTAAAAGGTGTGGTAATCGTGCTGGCAAGCGGTTTTTTCAATATGATACTCAAGCTTGCTGAGCAATTGATCCATGAAAGCGACCAGGGCAAGATCAACTTCAACGCTTTTGCGCACCTGTGGATCATCAAACCGCTCGGCGACGCCGTCATGATTGTATTTTCTCGACAGCTTTTTTCTGAACGCCGGCAGGTTGTACTGGGTATTGGTGTTGATGATATGGGCAACCAACTCGCCACATCGTCTTGAGATATACATGCGCCGTCTCAAAAGATCCCTTGTGGCACGCCAGGCAGCCGGATAGGCATAGGCTATTGGAAAGTTGCCACCTTTGGGCAAAGTGGCCAATTTGTAGGAATCGATCTTGTCGTTTTTTGTTTTGCCGCCATGGATGGCTTTCATGTATAATGCATGACCAAGGACAAAGCGGATATGGTGCTCAGCGCACAAGTCCGCAAGCCAGTACCAGCAAAAAACACACTCGACACCCACAGCGATGTCGTCAATATATGGAAATATCAGCTCAAAGAAAGCTTCAGGATCGGTTTTGATGCACGACAACCTTGCCCTTGGCAGTTAGGATGCACACATACATCTTGCGTGCATGCAGATCGATGCCGCAGTAGTGCTTGTGCTGTTGATTGTAAAATCGCATAGCTTGGCCTCATTTGGGTGAAAGGTAATGGAGTTGGGGAATTCCATTTTAACCCTTCATCTGAGGGAAGGCCATAACTAGTATCAACCTGCTGGTAAGGATGCGCAAAGAGCAACGCACCTCACAGCAATACGTTATCTTCAGTAAAGAAATTGGATATCACATGAAAATCTTAATGAATCTTTTGATATTATTACTTTTTCTTCCATGTTTAACATTTGCTGAATCCAAAGGGCAGGAAAAAGTAGGAGAAGTCTTAGGAAATGATGTTTACCGAAGCCAAATTACAGCCCAAGATGGCTATAAACTCCACATGGAGTTGCATAGTATATTTACACGGCCTGTATTGAAAAAGTATATGGAGAAATATGAGGAACAAATTCAGCCAACCCAACAAGAAATAGATCATTTTGTGGCTTTTTATCAGAAAAAACATGAGGAAGAAATTAAAGGCAAAAAAGATCAAATGGTTGAAGAAATTGAGATTATAAAAAATAAACTCAAAAATACGACTTTATCTAAGGAAGAAAGAGAAAATCTTGAGATAGACCTAATGGGAAAAGAGATGGATTTAAAAGGTCCAGGAAAGAGTTTCGCCATGTTTGTATTACCTCACTGGAAAATGCAACTTCATTTCTATCAAAATTTCGGTGGAGGAAGAATACTTTGGCAACAAAGAGGAATTGAAGCATTTGATGCAATGCATACTTGGTTAAACACTCAAGAAAAGAACGGAAAATTTTCAATTACAGACAAAAAATTAAGAGATGCTTTCTATCATTATTGGACTACCATGGACCATGGTGCTTTTATTACAGTAGATCAGCAAAGAATCAATGATGAATTCCTAAATCCAGAATGGAAATTACTGAAATAAAAACAAAAGATAACAAGTCATTAAACCTGAAAAAAAGAGGCCGGGGTTATGGAAAGTCCACGGCACGCATCTAGTTAATCTTTGTTTCGTGAGTATTGGTGCGCACCCTTTTTTCAGGTTAATTCAACGTTATCTTCTTCAAGGCAGAATCCTTATGAATTGACTCATAATTGTTTTAAGCGCTATCACTTTAGTAGTTTTAATTCCTCTTTTAGCAGTTGCCGAAAACCAAACAAAGACAGAATTAGAAGGTGACCTGATTGCAGCTGAGCTTTATTGTTTTGGCCTTGAGGGGCTGCTTTTCCAGGTTAGGAATAATTTTAAATCGCGAGATAATGTTTATGAATTCTATTGGCAGGGCTTCGGTCCTTCATTAGCTGAAAAGCTAACCGAAAATATATGGAATGACCATCAAGTTAAGCTCAAGGATGGAGACCGTATTATGAGGTCTCCCGCAAAGGTACGGTTTAAATCAATTACAGAAAATTCTGCAGTCGTTTTTTTTGAAACTCCAAATGGCAGGAAACATATTTGGGGTGATTCCGATACCACAGAGATGGTATTCAAAAAGGAAGCTTGCCGTTGGAAACTATTCTACAAATAGAAATCGAAAGATAACCGCCTTGAGCAGACGGCGAGAAAATCGCGGTGTTTCGTAAAAGGCTGTGGTAGCCCGACTTATTTCAGGGCCGCTGCTCAGGCGGGGCGTTACTCCGCGATACCTGCATAATTTTAGATCCACCAAAACGTGTGGTTACAATACCGATCAGGTGTATCCCCGCAGCGTCTGTGCCATTGTTGTATCTGCAACTTTTTCAATTAACGTGATTGGGGTGAAACCGGTCAAGGATCCACCCCGTACGTTTATCCATGAATGTTCTCAATCCACCTGATCGCCTCCTGGTCGCTGATGGTTCCCAGGTACCGTTGTGTGGTGGACAGATTTGCATGGCGCAGGATGACCTTGCTGATGATTTCAATGGGCACTCCAGACCGAGATGCAAATGTGGCGGCATGTCGGCGCAGGTCATGGGGTCTGAGATGAATACCGACCATCTTGCCGGCTTTGACCACCATCATCCGGGCTGCTTCATAGGAAATTGGGAAAATGCGGTCAGTGGGACTTTTACAGGTCTTAATTGCATAGCTGTAAAGTCGGTTAGCCAATTTTTGAGGGATAAACACCACCTCATGCTCTTTGCCGGATTTAGGCTCCCGTAATAACAACTTTTGATCCTCGACATCATTCAGAGTCAGTTTGAGCATTTCGCCGATACGCATCCCGCCGCGGGCCATCAATTCCAGTATCAGGCGATTGCGCTGTTTGGTTGTTCTAAAAATGACCTCATCAACAGTTTCTTTTTCAACAATCTCCCACGTGGTCTTGATTCGTTCCCGATAAATTTTGCGGATCATGGGCGAATCACATGGATTGGTTGATTCGGGATCGATGTTATTGCGGATGAAATTGAAAAAAGACGATAGTTGGGCGTAGCGGACCCGTTTGGTGTATGGTTTGTTGCCTTGGGTAACCTGGTTTAGGTAGGATAAAACCTCGTCAGAGCTGATCTGGTTTATTTCGCGGTCACCAAATTCCTGACTGAACCGGCAGATTAATACCTTATACCGCTTGGCCGTATTTTTTTTTCGAATGGATTTCGTGGTACCCGATCCAGATTGATGCAGCTTTCTGAACTTTCATGACACGCCTCCTTTGGTTGTGGGTTGATGTCGTCAATTTCTGAAATCAATCTACAACACAATGATATCATATGCAATTTGTCGATACGTGCTGTCTGAATCGATTCAAAGGCGCGGCGTGTCAAAACCCAAATAACCGTGAGCGTCAATTTAACCCCATCTTCACAAGCTGAGAAAGCCATGGCATGATGCAGCCAAATTTTCGTAAGGAGGTTGCACATGTCCCAAGACGATACCCGGCCAGATCATGCTCCGGATAAAAAACGCCGGTTCTGGCAAGCCCACATCAAAAGTTGGCGCAATAGCGGACAAACCCAGGTGGCCTATTGCCGAGAAAACGGACTGGCGCCACATCAATTTACCTATTGGAAGAAAAGATTTGCCCAGCCCGAGGCAGGCGTATCGTTTGTGCCGTTGCAGTTGACCGGCAATTTGCCTGTGCCGGTAAAAAAATGTTCGTTTAATCTGTTCACACCCAATGGGTACCGGATTGAAGTCGAGACCGGGTTTAACCCGTCAGCGCTCAAGCAACTGATGGCGGTGGTAAGATCCATATGATGATGGCCCCTTTTTCCGGCAAGGTGTATCTGGCCGTGGGCAGTACCGATATGCGCAAGGCCATTAACGGGCTATCGATTCTGGTCGAGCAGGCCATGGCGTTAAATCCATTTACCGGAGATCTGTTCGTATTTTGCAACCGAGCCCGCACAATCATCAAAGTCCTTTACTGGGATCACAACGGGTTTTGTTTGTGGCACAAACGGCTGGAAGAGCACCTGTTCAAGTGGCCACAGACAAGTGAAGATATCATCATAATCGGTGCCAGGCAATTGACCTGGTTGCTTGCCGGTCTGGATTATACCAGCGCCCATCAGCAGCTGCGTTATACTGCTGTGGCTTGATAATTTTACTTCTTTAAACAAGAATAAGTATATACAAATACAGTCGGTTATGCTATGTATGCTGGCATGGATATCGACCTGTCAAAGCTGTCCGATGACACTGTACTGACGAAAAAAGATATTGTTTTTCTAATCGCGGCACTGGAAACAAAACACCAGGAAAAGATCCATTATTTAGAAGAACGCATCCGGCTGCTGCAAAACGAGTTATTTGGCCAAAAAAGCGAAAAACACTATCCAGGCGCCGGCGATCTACAGTTGCCGATCTTTAGCGCCGCCCTGGCCGATGATCAACAGCCCATTGAACCAGAACCTGCGAACACCGTCGTGGTGGCTGCCCACCAGCGCAAAAAGCGCGGGCGCAAGCCTTTGCCGGCAGATCTGGTCCGTGTTGAGATCATCCACGATCTGAACGAAGATGAAAAAGTGTGCCCATGTGGTGCGGTCTTAAGTCGTATCGGTGAAGATACTTGCGAAAAGTTGGATTATATCCCGGCAAAGGTTCGGGTGCTGCGCCATATCCGCTATAAGTATGCCTGCAAAAGCTGTGAAGGTGTCGATGATGATGGCCCTACGGTAAAGATCGCACCCGCACCGGTTCAATTAATCCCCAAATCCATTGCCAGCGAGGGATTGCTGGCCCATATCATCGTGTCCAAGTTTGCAGATGCGCTGCCATTGTACCGCCAGCAAAAGATCTTTGCCCGGCTGGGTGTGGATCTGTCCCGGGCCACCATGGCCAGCTGGGCGGTAAAGACAGCGGTCTGTTGTGCCCCTGTCGTTGAGCTGCTTGAAAATCAGATCTGCTCCGGCCCGCTGATCAACATTGATGAATCACCACTTCAGGTTCTAAATGAACCGGGACGCAAAAACACCAGCAAATCCTACATGTGGGTATTTTGTGGCGGTCCGCCGGACAAACCCGCGGTGTTGTACCGGTATTACCCGACTCGCAGCGGCAAGGTGGCGCTGGACTTTTTAGATGATTACAGCGGCTATATCCAATCTGATGATTTTAGCGGCTATGATCATCTGGGGCGGAAAAACAATATTATACATCTTGGATGCTGGGCCCATGTTCGGCGAAAATTTGTCGATGTGGTCAAGGCCAGGAAAAAACTGCGCGGTAAAAAGGCTCAGCACAAATCCCTTGCCGATGAGGCTATCGATTACATTGGTAAGCTGTACCACATAGAAAAACAGGCCAAGGTCCAGGAAATGACGACTGATCAACGTTATCAGCTGCGTCAGCAGCAGGCCAAGCCGGTTCTGGATCAATTTGAAAAATGGCTCGAAGCCAAACAGCCACTGACTCCGCCCCAGGGGCTACTGGGTAAAGCGATCAATTATGCACTGAAAAATTGGAAGAAACTGATTGTGTATATAGATGACGGAAATTTAAAGCCGGATAACAATGTGGCTGAAAATGCCATCCGTCCATTTGTTTTGGGACGAAAGAACTGGATGTTCGCCGGCAGCCCCACAGGCGCTGAGGCCAGTGCAACCTTTTTTACCCTGATCGAAACAGCCAAGGCAAATGATTTTGAGCCGTATGGCTATCTTCGGTATCTGTTTGCGCAACTGCCTCTGACCACCGATGAGCAGGGCTATCGCCAACTGCTTCCTCAAAATATCGATCGTGATCTGATTACCCGCCCTCAGCAATAGGTGTATTTAACAAGACGCTTACAAATAACCTGGCACTCAGAATACCTGCCCCCACCGTTTATAACCACAAAAATAGCAATTCAACAGGTTGCTTTGTGTAACTCCAACAGAGGGGGCCTATAAAAACTCTTGCCAAATTTCTCAAGACGGACGGAAAAAACTATTTGATGTGGGCATAAAGAAAAATTAACGATCAATTATTTTTGTTGACACGTCAATGGTATCGCCGCAATGGTGGACGGCAATCATTTTTATGCCAACCACGTGCCTCTAACGCCGAGAACCAACACAATAACCGTGCGTGCCACAACCAGCGCAGGGCAAGAAGAGGAAACCGTAATAACGGTGACTTCTGAAATAACAACCGACTTTATCCGCATCGACGCTGCTCCACAAACTGGCCTCGCACCTTTTGAGACAACTTTGACTGTTGGCGGCACATTTGAAAGAATTGCCCCTGTTACCCTGACTGTTTCCGGCCCAGGGCAGGTCACATTTATTGATATAAGTGAAGATACATTTGATGCTCAAATGACAGTTCCTGGTTTATATCAGATTGTAGCAGAAGTTTTGGCCCCCGGGGGCGAAATATTTGGCGACACGGTTATCGTTAAATTATGGGATAATTATGCACTGGAGGCAATGTTAAAAGCTAAGTGGAATGATATGAAGGCAAACCTTTCTGCAGGTAATATTGCAGGGGCGCTCGATTATTTTGGCGATGCCACGCGGGCAAATTATGAAACTATTTTTACTTCTTTAATCGATGCATTACCCCAAATCGCTCAGGATATGCAAGATATAGAGATGATATCTGCCGGTGATGGTATGGCTAAGTTTCGTATTTTGCGCAACGAAATTCATCAAGGCCAAGCCTATGATATTACCTACAAGATCTATTTTGATCGTGCAGATTCAGGTATATGGAAGATTGACCGTTTCTGATTTTAGGCAAGGTAAAATTGAAATAACTTTATGCACGGGGTACTATGATGAAACCATTTATGTATTTCAGTATTTTGGTAACCATATGTATGGGGCTGTCTATACAGGCTTGCGCTCATGGGCCATACAAAGGACGGGTGATAGATGAAAAAAGCGGACAACCGATAGCAGGAGCCGTTGCAATCGGCATCTGGACCACCACCAGTCCCAATGTGGGTGGCGGAACCACCCACTGCAAGGATGCCCGAGAGGCGTTGACTGATCAAAATGGTGAGTTTGAAATACCCGATGTTAGCGGGGGCCTCTTTAGGATCATTTTATATAAAGTAGGCTATGGGAGAGTGGGTTGCTTTTGGAAAGTAATTAATCGGGCTGGCAGTTGCTATCTTAATGATCCTGTTCAATTTGACGGAGACCGGGCAATTTTCCCATTGAAAAAGGTGGCTAAAGATAAAATGATGTGGGACGGACGTCCTCCGAGTGTGTCTTGCGGCCGCAAGGACGGGAAACCATTAATAGAATATATAAAAGCTCATGAAGCTTATCGGCGAGCACGCTTTCTAAAGCCTTAGCAAATTACAAATCAAACATTCAAATATTAAAATTAGAGCGACTATGAGAATCGAAGAAATTAATAGCGGGATGGGTATGATGAAGAAAAAATTAATTCTACAATCAATTCTATTACTCTTGATCAACATTAATTTACTTCCCTTAGTTTGGGCCTGGGATGATGAGACCACACATAGGGACTTAGCTGAACAAGCCACAAAACAATCAATATTGAGAACACCAGATAGTCCGGTTTTAAGAATATTTGGCTTTTCAAAAAGTATTGACGAAATTCTTCCATGGGAATATCAAGCATGCGGTAATAAAACCGGAAAAAACAATTGTACTGTTTTAGATTGGCTTCAATATGGAGCGCAGAAAGAAGATACTGAAAAACAATTAATGTGGCAAGGTCGCTTTGAAAATCATTTTCATAACCCAATTACCGACGAAGGCTTGAGTGTAATGGTCAACAAAAAACAGACACCAATTTAAGCCACCTTTAAGTACTGCTCTTTCTTAGCGCCGCTGGTTGAAATCAACACGGATGTATCCACCATTAATTATGGCGAGTCGGCAACATTGACCTGGTCCGCAACACAAGGATACAGCGCAGAAATCGATAACAACATCGGCACGGTGGACCTGATGGGCTCCCTTTAAGTCACGCCGGTTGAAACCACTACATACACCATATCCGTTTCTGGCAATGGGGGCATTGTTAGTGACAGCGTCACGGTGAAAGTCACAAACAACTAGATATCCTCCACCCGTAAGATGAGGTGTTGTAGGATTATCAATAACCCAAAATTTCTGGGTCCGAAATAATTGAGAAAAAGAGCAGCTTCTGAAAATGAGATCCTCTATCCCTCATAATAGCTACTGCATATTATTGTTATTAAATTGAGTCGGCCTTAGCATACGCTGGATAGATATTATAGAATTTTGAGTGTCGGTAAAGTACTACAAGTTGTACTTTCTTGGCCATAATTAGATTTACACAAACCCTATTGTTACTGTTAGAAACCTGCAATAATTCACATCTAACAAACTTGCAGGGTACAATACCTATCCGTAATCCTGGCCGCAGTACATGTTCTCACGAATGCTCGTACCCTAAGTTGTCGTAAAGCAATTATTATCTATGGGGTACGGACTCTGCTTGAAAACGCAGAAAAATACAATGATCCAGAAAGTAGCGGAGAATATTATGAATTTCCTGAATTATTTATTAAACAGTATCTTTTAGAAAAATTATACCAACATGCGCAAAATGATAAACAGGGCTTTGAAAAAAACTATCTTTTAGGTCAACCATTTGGATTCATCGCAACCATCCGCAACCTATCCTCAACCAGCAAAAATAGAAAGGCTGTAACCTTAACGATTACAGCCTCTTAATCTGTTATGGTGCCGAAGGCCGGACTTGAACCGGCACGGGTCGCCCCACTACCCCCTCAAGATAGCGTGTCTACCATATTCCACCACTTCGGCACAAAATTTTATTGGGTTGGTTTGCTGTCCTCGCTCTGGGTGTTCGATTGTGTTGCCGGCTGCGGTTCTGCTGCGGGCTCGGTGGCTGCCGGTGCTGCGGGCGCAGGCTGCTCGACGGCCGGCTGGTCGCTTAGGATCGATGTCGTGCCCCGGTTGGCGGTCATATAGGCCAGCACCAGCGAGGTCAGCATGAAGATGATGGCAACGGCCGTGGTCATCTTGCTCAAAAAGGTCGTTGCGCCGGTGGCACCGAAAAGTGTGTTGCTGCCGCCGCCGCCGAATGCAGCGCCCATATCGGCGCCCTTGCCGGTTTGCAGCAGGACGGTCAGTATGAGCGCAATGCAGACAATGACATGAATAACGACTATAAGTAATGACATAACAAATCCACGTTAGTGATTAAAATTCACCAGCCGGGCAAAAGATTCGGGGTCCAGGCTGGCGCCTCCGACCAGTGCGCCGTCAATGTCCGGCATGGCCATGAGGTCCTTGACATTGGACGGCTTGACACTTCCGCCGTACAGGATTCTCACGCCTTCGGCAAACGTTGGATCGTACAGGCTGCCGATCAGTTTCCGCAAAAAAGCGTGAACTTCCTGGGCCTGTTCCTTGGTGGCCGTTTTTCCCGTGCCGATGGCCCATACCGGTTCATAGGCCACGATCAAGGCGCTCAGGTCTTCCGAAACTAAGGTCTCTAAACCGTTTTTGACCTGTTTGTCAAGAACAGAAAATGTGTCTCCGGCATCCCGCTGGGATTCGGTTTCACCGATACAGAACACGGGGGTCAGTCCGGCCCGGGTGACCGCGCCGATCTTGCGGTTGATGTCGGCGTCGGTTTCGCCGAAATGCTGGCGCCGTTCGGAATGGCCGATGATCACCTGGCGGCATTGGGCCGCTTTCAACATGCCGACTGAAATCTCGGCCGTGTAGGCCCCCTGGGGCTCCCAGTGCACATTCTGGGCGCCGAGTTGGATGGCGCTGCCGCCAATGGCCTCGGCGACCTGGGCAAGGGCGGTAAACGGGGGTGCAATCATCACATCCACATCCCCGGCGCCGGATATCAGGGGTTTCAGGGTGTTGATGAAATCGACCGCTTCCGGTCCGGTCTTATGCATTTTCCAGTTGCCGGCGATCAATGGACGGCGGGTCTTCATGATGGTCACCTCTTTGTTGGGTTGGCAAGAATAAAGGACGGCAAGGACGACCTCCGGGTCATCCCTGCCGATTCAATGCCTGCGGTAGACGAGATGCTTCTACAGTGAAGCGCCCACCATGGCCGCCAGGTCCACCATGCGGTGGGAATACCCGGATTCGTTGTCGTACCAGGAGAGCACTTTCACCATCTGGTCGACGACGTACGTGGTCTGGGCATCGACGATGGACGAAAGGGGGTTGCCGTTAAAATCGGTGGAGACCAGAGGCAGGTCGCAATAGCCCAGAATGCCCTTCAATTCGCCCTGGGCGGCGGCTTTGAGCGCATCGTTGACTTCGGTAACGGAGACACCGGCTTTTTCCACGTTCACCACGATATCCACGATGGACACGTTGGGAGTGGGCACACGGATGGCCAGGCCGTTGAGTTTGCCGGCCAGTTCCGGCAGCACCAGGGCCACCGCCTTGGCGGCGCCGGTGGTGGTGGGGATCATCGACAGTGCGGCCGCACGGGCGCGGCGCAGATCTTTGTGCGGGAAATCCAGCAGCCGCTGGTCGCCGGTGTAGGAATGGATGGTGGTCATCAGCCCGTTGCGGATGCCGAAATGGTCCATGAGCACTTTGGCCACGGGGGCCAGGCAGTTGGTGGTGCACGATGCGTTGGAGATGACATGGTGCTGTTTGGGATCGTACTGGCTGTGGTTGACGCCCATGACGATGGTTGCATCGGGCTCTTTGGCCGGCGCTGAAATGATCACCTTGCGCGCGCCTGCAGTGAGATGTTTGGCGGCGTTTTCATGGTCCCTGAACAGGCCGGTGCACTCCAGGGCGATGTCGACGCCCAGTTGCTGCCAGGGCAGTTGCGCCGGATCTTTGATGGCCGAGTATGCGATTTTGCGGTCATCGACGACGATGGCATCCCCCTGCGCCAGGATGTTGTGGCTAAGCTGTCCATGCACCGAGTCGTAGGACAGCAAATGGGCCATGGTGGGAGCATCTGTCAGGTCATTGATGGCGACGACCTCGACGTCCGGGTGTTTCAGGGCGGCCCTGAATACCATGCGGCCGATTCTACCAAATCCGTTAATCCCAACCTTAATGCTCATTTTTCCTCCTTTTGGGGTATGGCTAAATTCAATATCCGGAAGGCATCAACTGCGCTTGTTTCCTTTGAGAATGCCGCTGGCCAGCGAGATGCTGCGTTTGCCGAAGCTTTCGATGTGTTCGGCCAGTTCCTGCAGGTTTTTTTCTTCCCGGATGCCAACCGCCTTGACCAGCATGGGGAGGTTGACGCCGGAAATCACTTCGACATGCCCCTCTTCCATGAAGGCGTAACTCAGGTTCGAGGGGGTTCCGCCGAACATATCGGTCAATAACAGCACGCCATCGTCTGATTTTACCTCACGAATGGCGGTTTCGATTTTTTTGCGCAGATCATTGGCGTTTTCACGTAAATCGATGGAAACGGCTTCCAGTGCCTCCGGGCGATTTCCCGAAATAAATTCAACACAATCAATGAGCGCATTTCCCAGCGCTTTATGGGTTACGACAAGAATACCGATCATGGTATGGTCTCATTTCCGGGCATATTTTTGGACGGGTGCCGCATAGCGATGCGGACACCGGTTTTCAGTATGGGGGGTTTAAGCCACAAATCGGATCAATCGTCAAGTCCGGTTTTGAAAGCGAAAACAGGTCAAAATACGCCCACGCTGCCAGCGGTCCGCAGGCAGCGGGCTTCCGGTTAAGGTTCCAGCCGGATATCCCTGTGGATCAGGCGAACCGCAGGCCGTTGATCCATAAGGTGCTCATAGACTTTCTGGGCGATGACCACGGATCGGTGCATCCCGCCGGTGCAACCGATGGCGATGGTCAAATAGGCCTTGCCCTCCTTTTCGTAGCGCGGAATCAGATAATCGAGCAAATCGAGATACTTTTCCAGGAAAAGGCCGGTCTCCCGGTCCTGGAGTACAAATGTCCGGACTTCATCCGATTCCCCGGATTTTTCTTTGAGTTCCGGCACGAAATAAGGGTTGGACAGAAACCGCACGTCGATGATCATGTCGGCATCCTGGGGGGTGCCGTGTTTGAACCCGAACGACACGACGCTGACCGACATTCCGGAAATGGAGGTGTGTTTCTGGGCGAGGTTCAGGATGGCGAACTTGAGTTCATGGACGCTGAAACGGGAGGTGTCGATGACATGGTGGGCCGATTGCAGCAAAGGGTGAATCTGGGCGGCTTCACTTCGGATGGCTTCAATGAGGCTGCCCTGCGAACCCAGCGGGTGATGTCTTCGCGTCTGGCTGTAACGTTTCAGCAGGGTTTGTTCGTCCGTTTGCAGGAAGATCATGCTGACCTGGTAGCCGTCGCTTTTCAATTGCCGGCATAAATCGCTGTATCCGGCCAGAAAATGTTTGTCCCGGATATCCATGACGAACGCCCAGCCGGCCAGGGTGTCCGAATCCTGCTCGGCCTGCCGGAGAAAATCCAGCACCAGGCGTACGGGCATGTTGTCGATGCAGTAGAACCCGGCATCTTCAAAAGTGCCTAATGCCTTGCTTTTGCCGGATCCCGAACATCCGGTGATAATGATCACATTACGGCTCACGATGCGTCCTTGTTGGCCGGCTGGATATCCATTTATGGCGACGCGCGGTTAGAAATCTTCATCCTCGTCACGAATCGCGGAAAGAATGTCATCGGGGGATTCGGCCCGCATGAGCTGATTTTTAAAGGCGTCGTTTTTCAGCAGTCGGGAGATGCGCGCAAGAAGCTTGAGGTGCACACCGGCGGAGTTTTCCGGTGTCAGCAGAAGGAAAAAGATATGCGTCGGCCGTCCGTCCATGGATTCGAAATCCACCCCCTGCCGGCTGAGGCCGAAGCCCAGCACCAGCGTTTCGATGTCCTTCAATTTACCGTGCGGAATGCCGATGCCCCCGCCAATCCCGGTGCTTCCCAGGCGCTCGCGTTCCATGAGCACCCTGGCAAGCCCCTCCTGGCTGGCACCGGCAATGTGGGCCACAGGTGCCACCAGTTCATCGATGATACCTTTTTTGTCGCGTGCTTTCAAATTGACGTTTATGGCTTCTTTATCAAGTACTTCAAGAATTTTCATTATAGAGTCACCACTGTCATTTTCACTTCCCGGATAGCTGTTGCCCGTCTACCGGCTGGGCTGGATCAGGCCGAAATTGCCGTCATTGCGTCGATAAAGAACATTGACCCGGCCGGAATGGGCGTCGGTGAATACCAGGAAATTGTTGCCCACCAGTTCCATCTGCATGATGGCTTCGTCGGTGTCCATGGGCTTGTAGTCGATGTTTTTGACAATGACCTCTTTTTCGCCATCGTCATATGCCGGAGCGGTCATGGCGTCCATGTCGGCCATGCTCCGTCCCTTGCCGGTGCGATGCTCACGGACCTTCTGTTTGTTTTTCTTGATCTGTTTCTCAATTTTGTCCAGAGCCATGTCGATGGCTGAGTACATGTCTTCTGTTTCTTCCTTGGCATAGATGTTCAGACGGTCGCCGATAATATTGATTTCGGCGATATGTCGGAATTTTTCAACGGAGAGCACCACGTTGGCTTCGGCCGGGTTGTACAGGTATTTGTCGAACCGGTTGAGTTTGTCGCTGACATAGGTTTTGAGGTGATCGGAAGGGTCAATATTCTTGAACGTTACGGATGTTTGCATATAGGCAGCCTCCTTTGTTTGATGAAGGTCTTCGGACCAATTCGGGTTTGCCGTCTCTTTTTACCAAAATAAATAGCATGCATGGGAAATCAACCTGTCCGGTGGTTTTGATCAAATAATCCGTTTGCGTTTGTTGGACGGAAGTACGCCCATGATTTCCCGGTACTTGGCGACCGTCCGTCTGGCGATATCGATGTTTTGCGCTTTGAGCAATTCGGCCATTTTACTGTCGCTGTGGGGTTTTTTTGGGTTTTCACTCTCTATCAGGCGCTTGATTTTGGCCTGGACGCTGGCCGATGCGATGGCGTCGCCGTGCACCCGTTTAATGGAGCTGTTGAAAAAGTATTTCAGTTCGAAAATTCCCTGTGGTGTATAGGCATATTTGTTGGTGGTCACGCGGCTGATGGTCGATTCATGCATGCCGATGTCTTCGGCCACGTCTCTGAGCACCATGGGTTTGAGATGGGCGATGCCTTTGTCGAAAAAATCCCGCTGGAATTTCAAGATGCTCTTCATGACTTTGTATATGGTTTTCTGGCGCTGGTGGATGCTTCTGATGAGCCAGGCGGCCGAGCGCAGTTTGTCCTGGATATAATCCTTGGCGCTGCCTCCGACGTCGCTGTTTTTCGTAATGGCCTGTTTGTAGAAGGCATTGACCTTGAGTTTGGGAAGCCCGTCGTCGTTGACCACAACCGCAAAGTCATCTTCGGTTTTATATACATAGATGTCGGGGGTGATGTATTGGGGTTCCTCGTCGCTGAACAGTCGGCCGGGTTTGGGTTCCAGGCTGGTAATGACGTTAACGGCCGCGATGACGTCCTCCATGGAAACTTTCAGCGCCCGGCAGATGGCTTTGTAGTTTTTGTTTTCCAGGTGGTTGATGTGGCCGCTGATGATATGCTCGACCAGGGTGCCCTTGAGCCCCAGGCTGTGGGCCTGCAGCATCAGGCACTCTTTTAAATCGAAAGCGCAAACACCGATGGGATCGAAGGACTGCAGCAGAAACAGGACTTCTTCAATGTCTTCTTCCGTGACACCGGCCTGCTGGGCGAGGTTTTCACGGCTGGTTTGCACATAGCCGTCTTTATTCAGGTTCCCGATGATCAGGCTGCCGATCCGTTTTTCTTCGGGCGTGGGCGACGCCATCAGCAGCTGCCACAACAGGTGATCCGTCAGTGATTCTTTATGGGAGATAAAGGCCTCGTATTGCGGCGCTTCGCGGTCTTCGGTTTCAAAACGGATTCTGCCGGGAGAATTGTATTCATCAATATAGTTGCTCCAGTCGATATCGCCCGTCAATTTTTCGTCTATGGTGACTTCTTTGGTCTTTTCGACGGTCTGCGTCTGCGCCTGGGGTTCTTCGTCAAGCCTTTCCTTGGAAGAGGTTTCGTGGGATTCTTCCAGAGTGGGATTGTCCTCCATCTCCTGGCGGATGGCATCCATGAGCTCCAGCCGTGACAGTTGAAGCAGTTTGATGGCCATCTGCAGTTGAGGCGTCATGATCAACTGCTGGGTTAACTTTAATTGTTGTCGCAGTTCAATTGCCATATTACAACCTGAATTCGTCCCCTAAGTAGATTCTTCTTGCGATTTCGCTGTTTGCAATGGTTTCCGGAGTGCCCGATTCGATGACCTCACCATCGGCCAGAATGAATGCCTTGTCACAGGCCTCCAGCGTTTCCCTGACATTGTGGTCCGAGATCAAAATACCAATTTTGCGATTTTTCAGATGGCCGATGATCTTTTTGATATCGGCCACCGCCAACGGATCAATCCCGGCAAATGGTTCATCCAGCAGGATGAACGCCGGGTTGGTCGCCAGTGCCCGGCTGATTTCGAGACGGCGGCGCTCACCGCCCGAAAGTACATTGGCCCGCTGGTCCATCAAGTGCTTGATGCCCAGTTCGTCAAGCAGTTCCAATGCCCGCGCTTTCTGCTCGGCTTTGGGCAGGGGCATGGTTTCCAGTATGGCCAGCACATTTTGTTTGACCGTCAATTTTCGGAAAATGGACGCTTCCTGGGGAAGGTAGCCCAAACCCTTCCTTGCCCGTATGTACATCGGATACTGCGTAATATCTTCCGAATCCAGAAAAATACTTCCCGAATCCGGTTTAACCAACCCCACCGTCATGTAAAATGTGGTGGTTTTGCCGGCACCATTGGGCCCCAGCAGGCCGATGACTTGTCCGGACAGCACGTCCAGGCTCACCGACTCGACAACATGGCGGCCATTGTATCGTTTTACCACATTTTTAATTGCCAGTTTGGCCATAATGGGTTGATGGTCCTGCATCTTTTATCCGGAACAGTGCTATATCAAGAGCCCCGCATCAGTTCAAGCCCCTTTGCTCCGAATGGATGATCGCCCTGACCCTGTTGTCGGCATTTCCTTCTAGCGCAACCCGGCCGTCGTCACGGTAGAATGTGATTTTATTCCCCTCGATCTGGTCCTTGCCACTGGTGACCCTGGCGCTTTGCCCCTCGAGAATCAGTTTTCGTTCCTGGGTAATATAGACGGCCTGATCACTTACGGCAACCTTATTATCAAACAGGATGCGAACCTTTCCGTAAGCTTCCATGCGTTCAATATCGCCCGAGGCCATGGATGCGGTCTGCCCGCTGCCGTCTTTATAGAACAGAAGCAGGCGTTCGGCCGAAATTTCGGTATCGCCCTGAACGGCGTGGACATTGCCGGTGAATTCCGCCGTTCGGGCCTTGTTGTCGGTGACCAGCTTATCGGCCGTGATTTCAATGGGCCCGGATTTTGTTGCCGGATCAGGCGTTTGGGCGCAGATACCGGCGGGCAGGGCCAGAAATACCAGGGCACTGACCCATAACCATTGCCGGAGGGTATTGGATGTCCGGCGGCTAAAGTGCAATGTCTTCATTTAACGTACCTTTTACCCGGCCGCTGAATTGCGCCTGGTTGGTGTTGAGATCATAAACCATATCGGCGGCGTCCAGTTGCAGGGCATTTCCGACAATTTTGACAGGCTTGTCGGCGTGGAGCAGCCGTGTTTGGTGTGTATAGGACAATGTCTCGGTTATAAGGGTATATCGGCCGTTGCGCAAAGAAACATTACCCTGGACCACCATGTCGTTGCTGTTTGTGTTCAATGTTCCCTTCAGGGCCGTAAGGAAGATTTGGGTGCCGTCTTCCATAAAGAAACGGATTTCGGGCGAATGCAGGATCATTTTGCCCGTATCCGCCTCGAGTTCGGCCGAAGCCGCATCCAGTTTCCACTGGACCGCCCCATCCTTGGTCGCCGTCTGCCGAACCCTGGAAAGCGCCATGATCGCCTTGGTGGCGATTTCGGGAACGGCTGACGGAAATTTACCCCGCCCAGAGCGGAATTGAAAAAAAAACCAGCCGACCGTCGACAGCGACAGCAGGATAGTCACTGCCAGGGCAATCTTGAGGCGTGTTTTGGGATCAGTCCGCAAAGAGCCCCCGTATCAGTTTGTCCCAGCTGCCCTGGGCTTTCAGGATCGTTTCGCTGATTTCGCGTACAGCCCCCCTGCCGCCACAGGCAACGGTGGTGATGTGGGCGTATTGTCGCACTGCCTCATGGGCATCGGCCACGGCCACGGCCAGCCCCACCTTTTTCATGATCGACAGGTCGGGCAGGTCATCACCGATAAATGCCATGGATTCGACCGGGATACCGGTGCGCGTCCGGATGTCGTCCAGTACGCCGCCTTTTTTCCACACGCCCTCGAATACCATGTCGATGCCCAGGTTTTGACAACGGTGTTGCAGGGCCTTGCCCTGGCGTCCCGTAATGATGCCCACCTGGATTCCCGCCTCCTTGAGCAGCCGAATCCCCAGACCGTCTTTAACATTGAATATCTTGATCTGTTCCCCGCTGTCACTGTAAATAATTTCGCCCGCTGTCAGGACCCCGTCAACGTCCATGAGGACCAGCCGGATATGTTTCAGTCTATCCTTCATTGTTTTAGTCTGCACTTTCAGGGGTTGACGATTTGGTGAATGGCCTTGAGCTGGCTGAACAGTGCATGCAGACTGTCCAGGGGCAAGGAATTGGGGCCGTCACACAGCGCCTGGTCCGGTTGGGGGTGAACCTCGACAAAAATGCCGTCCACGCCTGCGGCCACGGCGGCCTTGGCCAGTGCCGGGGCGTATTCTCTCTGACCGCCGCTGCTTTTCCCCGCGCCGCCCGGAAGCTGCACGCTGTGGGTGGCATCGAAGACCACCGGGCAGCCCGTAGCCTGCATGATGGCAATGCCGCGAAAATCGACCACCAGGTTGTTGTAGCCGAACATGGCGCCACGTTCGGTCAGGACGATTTCCACATTGCCGACAGATTGCAGTTTTTCAACGATATTGATCACGTCCCATGGGGCCAGGAACTGCCCTTTTTTGACATTGATGGGCTTTCCGGTCCTGGCAACGGCCAGCAGGAAATCGGTCTGGCGGCATAAAAACGCCGGTATCTGAATGACGTCCAGCACCTGCGCGGCGGCATCAATCTGGTGCATTTCATGGACGTCGGACAGAACGGGAATGCCCAGGTCCGATTTGATGCGTGCCAGAATTTCCAGTCCTTTGCGCTCACCGGGGCCGCGATAGGAATGGATGGAGGTCCGGTTGGCTTTGTCAAAGGATGCCTTGAAGACGAATGGCAGGCCCAGTTCCGCCGTCAGGGATTTAAGGAAGGCGGCGGTCTCAAAGGTCGTTTTTTCATCTTCAATGACACATGGGCCGGCGATAATGGCAAGGGCCGAATCCGTGTGCGTCAGACTGTGGTTTTCTTTAAATATTTTAAGCATTTTAAAAATTTAACGTGCGTCCCCCCAAAAGTCAAGCCACGAAACTTTGCCTTGAATTGACCTTGTGGAACTGATATGGTTCGGCGTTCAATATTGTCCTTAAGGAGGGGATGTAACCCATTGAATGCAAAAAAAAATAGATCAAAACCAGTGCTTTTCGGGCTGCTTATCCTGCTGTTGCTCGTTCCGCTGACCGTTTTGCTGATAAAGCGCATGGAAGGCCGGCCGCCCTCCATGTCGCTGGACATGAAATCGGCTTCTCTGGGCGCCGACCAGGAATTGGCGCTTACCGTCGGGGACGACCAGAGCGGTGTGCGCGGGGTTTGGGCGGCGCTGTACAAAGACGGAAAAGAAACGGTGCTGCTTGATCAACAGTTTCCGTCGGCAGGTATTTTGTCCGGCGGTGCCGTGCGCTCCAAAACCATCACCCTGCCGGTGAATCCCAAAGCCCGGGGAATAAAGGACGGCAAGGCCGTGCTCAGGCTGGTGACGCGGGATTATTCCTGGCGTAAGTGGGGCAAGGGAAACCAGCAGTATGCGGAGTATGATGTCATCATCGATACCCGGGCCCCTCAAATCGATGTGCTCGATTCGGCCCTCAACCTGGCCCAGGGCGGCGCAGGGGTTGTGCTTTACACGCTTTCCGAGGAGTGCCCGACCAGCGGTGTGATGGTGGGGGACCGGTTCTTCCCCGGTTTCGGCGGCCCATTCAAAGAACCGCTGACCCGCATGGCGTTTATCGCCCTGGATTACCGCCAGGGCAAAGATACGCCGATTACGGCGACGGCCAATGATTTTGCGGGCAATCAGGGCACCGCCGGCGTGCCGCATCATATCAATGCCAGACGGTTTCGGCATGATACCATTGCCATCGGCGACAATTTCCTGAATGCCAAAATGCCGGAGTTCCTGACCCAGGTTGCGGCCGACGGCGGCACTCCGATGCTGGATGTTTTTCTCCGGGTCAACCGTGACTTGCGCCGGCAAAACTACGACACCATCACCGGGATTACCGAAACGTCCGAACCCAGGATTTACTGGCAGGGCGCTTTTTCCCGGCTTCCGGGGTCTGCCAACAGGGCCGGATTCGCCGATCAACGGAAATATGTGTACAATGGAAAGACCATCGACCAGCAGACCCACCTGGGCATCGACCTGGCGTCACTGCAACATTCCCCGGTGCCTGCCGCAAACAGCGGCAAGGTGGTGTTTGCCGACACCGTCGGGATTTACGGCCGCTGCGTTGTTATCGATCATGGCTTTGGCCTGTTCAGCATGTATGCCCATCTCAGCCACATTGCGGTGGCTGCCGACCAGGTGGTTGCCAAAGGAGACATCCTCGGGAAAACCGGCAAGAGCGGTCTTGCCGGAGGGGACCACCTGCACTTCAGCATGCTGGTGCACCGAACCTTCGTCAATCCTGTGGAGTGGTGGGATGCTCAATGGATTCAGAACAACATTACGTCGAAAATAGAATCTGTCAAATGACCCGAGGAGTAAAGAGCCATGCCCGGACATAAGGTCAAAAAGAGTTTCCAGGAAATCAACGCAAAAATCCAGCGCGGCGACGTGGTCGTGGTCACCGCCGAAGAAATGATCGATATCGTCAAGGACAACGGTCCCCGGGAAGCGGCGCGGCAAGTGGATGTCGTGACAACCGGAACGTTTGCTCCGATGTGCTCTTCCGGGGCGATGATCAATTTCGGCCACAGCGTACCCGGCACCAAGGCATCCAGGATCTGGTTGAACAATGTGCCGGCCTACGGCGGATTGGCTGCTGTGGATACTTACATCGGTGCAACGGAGCCCTGTTCGGACGATCCCTTGAACAAGGTCTATCCCGGCGAATTTGCTTACGGCGGCGGCCACGTCATTCAAGACCTGGTTGCCGGGAAAAAGGTGCATCTCAAAGCCGAAGCATACGGCACCGACTGCTATCCCAACCGTTACCTGGAAAAGTCCCTGCTGCTCAAGGAACTTCCCAATGCGGTGCTATGCAACCCGCGCAACGGCTACCAGAACTATAACGCGGCCGTCAATACGCTGAAGAAAACCATTTACACCTACATGGGGACGCTGAAGCCTAAAATGGGCAACGTCAATTACTGCAGTGCCGGTCAGTTGAGCCCCCTGTTCAATGATCCTTATTACCAGACGATCGGTTTGGGCACGCGCATTTTTCTTGGGGGCGGAATCGGTTACGTCACCTGGAACGGCACCCAGCACAAGCCCGGTGTGGAACGGGCTCCAGGCGGAACGCCGTTGCGGCCGGCGGGCACATTGTGGGTCATGGGAGATTTGAAGCAGATGACGGCGCGCTGGCTGGTGGGGGTTTCCATTCAGGGGTACGGGTGTTCGATGGCCGTGGGGCTTGGCATTCCCATTCCTGTCCTGAATGAAGAGATTGCACGCTATACGGGCGTTTCGGACGCGGAAATTTTTACCCAGGTGGTCGATTACGGCGACGATTATCCCAAGGGGCGCTCCCGCAGTCTGGCGCAGGTCAGTTATGCGGAGCTCAAAAGCGGCAGTATCGTCTTGTCCGGGGAATCCGTGCCCACGGTGCCCTTGTCCAGCATGGTGCGCGCCCGGGAGATTGCGGAAACCCTGAAGTCGTGGATCAAAAAGGGATCCTTTCAATTGGGCGAGCCCCAGGCGCCGCTTCCTGCCTGACCCCATAAACAACGGGATCGGCGGTGGTTTTCCCGCCTGGGCGGTAATGGATTCGCTATGGGAAAGCCATTGCGCGCGTTTATCGCACTGATATTGCCGGAAGAGATTGTCGATTGTCTGGTCCGGATCCAGCGATCCATGCAATCCAAAGGATTGCATATCGGGTGGGTGCGACCGGAGAATCTCCATTTGACGATCAAATTTTTCGGCGATATTCCGGAAACAGATGTACTTCCCATTTCCGAGGCCTTGCAGAAAACGGCACAGGCCATGAACGCTTTTGAATTGTCCGTGGAGACACTGGGGGTGTTCCCCGGTATCAAAAAGCCGCGGGTACTTTGGTCCGGGCTGGGCGGGAGCACCCATGCGCTGCAGCAGCTTTACGGCCGGCTGGAACAGCATCTTCAGTTCATCGGTTTCAAACCCGAGAAGCGATCGTTCAAGGCCCATTTGACATTGGGGCGTATCCGGAAGCCATTGGATCCCAAATGGTTGCTGACGGTGATCACGGACTGCGGACGATTTGCACCCCGGCCTTTCATTGCGCGCCGGCTGGCGCTTTATAAAAGTGACCTGCAGCCCGCAGGGGCGGTTTATTCCCCTTTGTGCGAAGTTGCGCTGACGGACTGAAAAATGAGGGTTTCGTAAAACGTTCTGATTCACTCCACAGGACGCAGGGGGCCGAAAAAATGATCGTGTTTCCGTGGCGCATATTGCGTGCCGGAGTCAAAAAACACTTGACGCGAATTCATCGAGAATGATTCCAATCCATGGGGTTTGTGAACAGTTGCAGCACCGCAAATTGTCCTGCAGCGATACCGCGGCGACCAAAAAGAAGGAGCAGGAGGCATTATGAGTACATCAGTTGATAAAACCAAGGCCGTCGATTCGGCCATGAGCCAGATCGAACGCCAGTTCGGCAAAGGGTCCATCATGAAGCTGGGCAGTCGCCCCGTCGTCGACATCCCGGTGATTTCGTCCGGGTCCATTGCTTTGGACCGTGCACTCGGCGTGGGCGGGCTGCCCAGGGGGAGGGTGATCGAAATCTACGGCCCCGAATCATCGGGAAAGACCACCCTTGCGCTGCATGCCGTGGCCAATGCCCAGAAGCAGGGCGGTATCGCGGCTTTTATCGATGCCGAACATGCACTGGATGAGGGTTATGCCCGAAAGTTGGGCGTCAATTGCGATGAGCTGCTCGTGTCCCAGCCGGACACCGGTGAGCAGGCTCTGGAGATCGCCGACATGCTGCTGCGCAGCGGTGCCATCGACGTCATCGTCATCGATTCCGTGGCGGCGCTGGTGCCGCGGGCCGAAATTGAAGGCGAAATGGGCGACGCCCATATGGGGTTGCAGGCCCGGCTGATGTCCCAGGCGCTGCGCAAACTGACCGGGACCATTGGAAAGACCCATACCTGCCTGATCTTTATCAATCAGATCCGCATGAAAATCGGGGTGGTTTTCGGCAACCCGGAAACCACCACCGGCGGCAACGCATTAAAATTCTATGCTTCCGTACGGATGGATATCCGGCGTATCGGAGCCATCAAGAACGGACAGGATGTGGTCGGCAACCGTACCCGTGTCAAGGTGGTCAAAAATAAAATGGCGCCGCCGTTCAAGGAAGCCGAGTTCGATATCATGTATGGCGAGGGCATATCCTGCGCCGGTGATCTGCTGGATATGGGGGTGGAATCGGGGATTGTGGATAAAAGCGGTGCATGGTATTCGTTTGACGGGGAGCGGATCGGCCAGGGACGGGAAAATGTGAAGACTTTTCTCAAGGAAAACCCCGATATTTTCGCCACTTTGAAAACGCGGGTCCGCGAATCCATCGGGCTGGATGGGAAAACGGATCAGAACGGGGCGCCAGCAGAGGAGTAATCGACCGGCGGGTTCATAATGACCTGGTTTTGCCGTCCATCGAAGCAATGGAGCACATGCTATGACAGGAAATGAAATTCGTAAGCTTTTTCTGGATTTTTTTGAAAAACACAATCACCGCATCGTACGCAGTTCTTCTCTGGTTCCCCAGGATGACCCCACACTGCTGTTTACCAATGCCGGGATGGTTCAATTCAAGCGCACATTTCTGGGCGAAGAGAAGCGCGACTATGTCCGGGCAACCACATCCCAGAAATGTGTTCGTGCCGGGGGAAAGCACAATGATTTGGAGAATGTGGGGTATACGGCGCGGCACCACACGTTTTTTGAAATGTTGGGCAACTTTTCATTCGGCAACTATTTTAAGGAAAAAGCCATTGACTTCGCCTGGGATCTGATGACCAACGGCTACGGGCTGCCGGCGGAAAAGCTGTATGCATCGGTTTATACCGACGATGACGAGGCTTATGACCTGTGGCACAACCGCATCGGCATTCCCGCAGAACGCATGGTGCGGCTCGGGGAGGAAGAGAATTTCTGGGCCATGGGAGACACCGGCCCCTGCGGCCCGTGCAGTGAGATCCATCTGGATCGCGGTCAATCCTATGGCTGCGGCCGGCCGGACTGCGGTGTGGACTGCGATTGCGATCGCTTTCTCGAGATTTGGAATCTGGTGTTCATGCAATATAATCGCGATGCATCGGGCCAGATGACCCCGTTGCCCAAACCCAGCATCGATACCGGCCTGGGACTGGAACGGCTGGCGTCCATCCTGCAGAACGCAGAGACCAATTTCGACACCGATCTGATCCGTCCCATCATCGCGCGAACCGAAGCGCTGGCCGAAAAAGCCTATGGCCTGGACAGTGACGTGGATGTGGCCATGAAGGTCATCGCCGATCACAGCCGGGCGGCGGCTTTCCTGGTGGGCGACGGTGTGCTGCCCTCCAATGAGGGGCGCGGCTACGTGTTGCGTCGCATTATGCGCCGGGCCATCCGTTACGGCCGCAATATCGGTTTGAGCAAACCGTTTCTCGGCCGGACCGCTGAATCCGTATTCGACATCATGAAACCGGCCTATCCCGAGTTGGCGGCGTCGGCCGCATTTATCCTCAATGTCATTGAAAATGAAGAGCTGCGGTTTTCAGAGACCCTGGATACCGGTCTCAAGCTGCTCAATGATTCCCTTGCCGAGCTGAAGGCGGCCGGCAAGCAGGAGGTGCCCGGCGATCTGGTCTTCAAACTTTACGACACGTTCGGTTTTCCGGTGGATATTGTCCAGGATGTGGTTCGCGATACCCGGATGGGCATTGATATGGGCGGATTCAACCGACAGATGGAGGCCCAGCGGCAGCGCAGCCGCTCCAAGGTGACCTTTGCCGGGATCGGGGATGCCTACAAGGCGCTGTCGTCGGAGGCCGTCAAATCGGAGTTCAAAGGATACGATACCCTTGATTTCGAGGCCGAGGTTCTCCTGCTGGTGCAGGCCGGCGAAAAAGTACAGTCGGCGCAAAGCGGCCAGGAGGTGGAAGTGGTGACCACGGCCACTCCCTTTTACGGCGAATCCGGCGGCCAGGTGGGGGATCAGGGCGTGATTACAGCGGACGGGATGACGGTGGCGGTGGATAAAACCATCAAAGATCCTACGGGGATCATTATTCACCAGGGAAGGGTGACCCGGGGGCGCATCGAGGCCGGGCAGCGGGTATCCCTTCAGGTGGACGCCGACAGGCGGCAGGCAACGGCCATCAATCATACGGCCACCCATATTCTGCACGGCGCCCTGCGGGAAGTGCTGGGCGACCATGTCAAACAGGCCGGTTCAATGGTGGCACCGGAACGGCTGCGGTTTGACTTTACCCATTTTTCCCAGGTGACCCAGGACGATATCGAGCGCATCGAAGCCATTGTCAATGCGCATATTCGGGCCAATGTGCCCGTGCGCACCGATGAGATGGATGCCGAGGAAGCCATGTCTTCCGGTGCCATGGCGCTTTTCGAAGAGAAGTACGGCGACCGGGTGCGCGTGGTGGAACTGGCTGATTTTAGCAAGGAGCTGTGCGGCGGCACCCATACCCGGCATACCGGCGATATCGGCCTGTTTAAAATTGTTGCTGAAACCAGTGTGGCCGCCGGGGTTCGCCGTATCGAGGCACTGACCGGCCAGGCCGCCCTCGATCACGTGCAGCGGATGAACCGCATCGCGCTGACCGGCGCCCAGATATTGCGCATCACGCCGGATGCCGTGGTCCCGCGTCTGGAGCAATTGCTGGCTGCTCAGAAAGCATCGGAAAAAGAGATTGAAAAACTCAAGTCCGCCCTGGCCGACGCCAAGGCTTCAACCGGAGATACGGCGACCCAGACCATCAATGGCGTTACGGCGGTTATTCAAAAGGTCGCCGTAGACAAGCCGGCCGCCCTTCGGGACCTGGCCGACCGGTTCAAGGACCGGGTCAAATCGGGCGTGGTCGTCCTGGGAAGTTCCAGCGGCGGAAAGGCGCTGCTGATTGCCGTGGTCTCCAAAGATTTGCTGGGCCGGTTTCATGCCGGTGAGATCATCAAACAACTGGCCGCCGTTGTCGGCGGCGGCGGCGGCGGGCGTCCCGATATGGCCCAGGCCGGAGGCACCAAGCCCGAGAATCTTGATCTGGCCATGGAAAAGGCGGCGCAGATTATAGCGGGTCAGTAGCAAACGGGGACGTATATCAGGTTATAAGTTAATCGCAGATTAACTTATAACCTGATATACGTCCCCTTAATCTTAATCCTTTAAACGACGGTCAATTATTTGGCCGTCGTTTCGTCGTTCAGCGTTCTGAGTTCCGGGTTACGCCTCTTTTACTTTGAGCGCCAACTCGATGAACATTTCCCCCTGACCCAGGATACAGGGGATGGTGATTACCGGTACGCCGGAGGGATAGCTGACCTTGTGCCTGCCCACCACAACGCTGGGGACGGAAATGGAGTTTTCATTGCTGGGAAAGTCGGTTTTGGCGTTCCCGGCGATCATATTGGCGATTTCGCCGATGGCGTCGGTGCAGTCCTCATCGAGTTCGGTGACGGTTTCACCGATCAGGGCCGATACCAGCTCGAAGGCGATGGCGTGGGTCATGCTGATAACCACCGATCCGCACACATTCCCGGATACACCGATAATGCTGCTGATTTCGTGAGGGGGCATATCACTGCCTTTTTTCAGGCCCGGCTTGCCAAGCTTGAACGGCACATCGATCATGGTTTCAAAGACCTTTTTAGTGGCGACGACAAATGGTTTGATATAGCTCGGGTCGATCATTGCTTCCACCTTCACAAGTAGTCGAGTTGCTTTTTAACCGTCTGGTTTTGTCGGAAACAGGTGCCGGAATTCAGGGTCAGGGCAGTACGAAGATAGCTGAACGTGACGCCCGGCATCTTGGAACGAAAGTAACATCGGTCAATGATGTTCAAACTTTAATCCAAAGAGCCTTTTTTTATGGCCTGGGTGCTGCGCGAACAACAATTCATTCCTCACTTTTCGCCCTTCAGGACATCGATCATGGAAAATACTTTGCCCCGGGCATTCAGAGCGATCTGGCGCGATAAAAAGAGAACCGCATCCAAAGTCCCCTCGCAGTAGATCTGGCGTCCATTGATATTGTGGATAAATTCGAATTTCACACTGTCATCGGAAGAAGTCAGGGTGTAGGTATGCCAGCCGTGACCGCTGAGGAATTCCGCCGGCACGCCCCACATATTTTGCTGCCGTTCCGGATCACGCTCTTTTTCGATTTGGTCTGCCGAAAAATCAACACCCATCTGGTTGAAATAACCCACCATGGCTTTGGCCGTGCCGCTGGTATCGGCTTTGCCCGCCTGATGGCTTTCCCTGACCGTCAGGCGATAGCCCTTGAACAGGTCGGGAAAATGGGCTGCTGCATGAGCCATCATGGCCTGGAAGCCAACGATCTGTTTGGCCATATTGGGTGCGATGACGGCCGTGTTGGTGGATTCGAGAACGGTTTGTTCGAGCCGCCGGCGATCGCCGCCGGTGGTTCCCATGACAAAGGGCAGGCCGTGTCGGCAATAAAATGCCGCATTTTCATTGACCGCGGACGGGTGGGTAAAATCAATGCTGATGAATGGCCCCTGCGCTGCTTTGAGGGCCGCAATTTTCTGATCCCGCTCCGCGGGCGCGATCAATTCGATGGCGGCCGTTCCGATATGGCAGTGGCGAATATCGATCTCCGGTCCCGTCAGGGAATAGGGCAGTACGGAAAACCGTTCATCGGCGATGGCCGCTGCGGCGATGACCTTGGCGACATTCCCGGGTAAACCATTCATCATTATTTTTACAGGTGTCATGATGTGCCTCCTTCACGTTGGGTTTGGGTTGAACCGTCGAGCGGCAGGCAGAACCCGTTCCTGGAAAACGGGTGGATTTACCTCGCTTAGGCGGTTTGCCGCTGTATCTTCTGCGCAATGGACCCGGCCAGTTTTTTCAGCTTGGGTGCTGCACCGTGCTCAAATGCGGCAAGGTTGGCGGTCAGGCTTTCAACCGCCTGCGGGATGTAATCATAAAATACGGTTTTGCCTTTGGTGCCCCCCAAAAAAGCGAATGCGCCCAGAATCTGCAGGTTGCGTGACAGGGCACAACAGGCATAACCGTCGACGAAATCACCGGCGTCAATGCCATGGTGCTGCTCCAGGGCATGGGTGCAATAGGTGCGCAAATCCGCCTGAAGAGCCGGCGTCAGGGCGGCATAGGGATCGATCAGCAATGACGCCAGATCATATTGTAAAGGTCCTATGCGGCCGCCCTGAAAATCGATGAAATGAATCCGGCCCGCTTTGACCAGGATGTTGCGGGATTGCAAATCGCGGTGCATGAATCCGGTGACCGTGATGTGCATGATACGGTCCGCCAGTCGATGAAATTCGTCGGCGAAATCCCTGAACCGCATATCCCATCCCAGATACCCGCGGACAAACGCCTCGATAAAATAGCGGCATTCATTCTCAAGAACGACGCTGCGGTCGTAGCGTGGGGTCTGGTAAGTCCATCCGGGGTCGAATGATCGGGCGCCTTTCAGGGCCATGGACAGCCACTGGTCGATAACCCGCTTATAAAGCGCTTTCTTTTGCGGCAAGTTTAAGCCGGCGATCTCATTTTGTAAATGGCGGTCCCCCAGATCTTCCAGAAAAACCAGCCCGGCACAGGTGTCATACAGGTGGATTTTGGGAACCGCCGCGCCGCAGGCATGCAGGTGCTGTCCAATGTCCACAAAGGCATCCACCTCCTGGCGGCTTTTGCTGAGGCGGATGTGATGGTCCGCCATGATCAGCGTTTGGTCCCGGGCGAAAAGCCGATACCACTGGCGGTCGGAACCGTCCCCATGCAACCGCTGGCGCCGCACCGGCGCCGGGGGTGAATTCCCGAAGGCTTTTTGGAAGGCCAGCGGGGCCATTTTCGAGTAGACGGCGTCGATATAGCGGGAGGGCGAGCCGATGTCCTGCCATTGGTGGCCCCCGACCCGGTATGCGCGGATCTTTTCCCCCGCGGCGATCATTCTTGAATAGGCATCGATAATGTGGGCCGGTCCCGTTTCGGGGAGAAAATCGAGAATCCGGTCGTCGATGACGTGAATGCCGGTAAAAGCCAACCGCTCTTCCTGATCGCTGTTTTCCGCGGCGGCGTTAAATCGGACCACCAGTCCGTTTTTGACGCCGACGGAATTGAATTCGGCATGATTGTGCATCACCATGGTAACGGCATGATCATGGCTGCGGTGAAACCGGACCACCTTTTCCAGGTCGATGTCGGTCATGATGTCTGCATTGATCACCAGCAAAGGACCGGGCCGCCATTGGGCGGAAGTGTTGCGGATGCCGCCGCCGGTGCCCAGGATGTCGGGCTCATGGTGCAATATTACGGGTATGCCAAATTCGGTGCGACCGACGAAGTCTTCGATCTGCCGGTGAAGGTGGTGGGTGTTGACCAGAACCTTTTTGAAGCCGGCTTTCTTGAGTTGGTCGATGACAATGCCCAGCAGTGGCTGTTGATTGATGGTGAACAGCGCTTTGGGTGTATGCGCTGTATAGGGCCTCAACCGTGTGCCGAGGCCGGCGGCAAGAATCATGGCGTTCATGGTTAAATGTGCAGCAGAAAGCTTTTGATGGTTTTTTCGTATTCCTCCAGGGGCTCCAGGTCTTCGGCGCCCCTTACTTTGTGGGTGGAGAAAAAGCTGATACCGTTTAAATAATTGATTTTGGACAATGATTCGGAGAGTTCGATCTCTTTGTTTTTCAGCATGGTGCTGCCGATGGATTGAATCTTCTTGATATGGTCTTTGCCCCTTGTTTTTTCGCGGGGCGTTTTTTTGAAAAATTGCAGCACCACCCAGTAAGATTCAAAGTACGTTCTCAGAAACCGGGCAAACAGTTTGAGTTTACGCAGGCCTGATGAAGTGATCTGATACGTGTCCGGCAAACTTTGGTGGGGCATTAAAATGGCGTCGTCAATGAAACACTTGAGGCTTTTGCGCACGTGGAATTCCGCCGGGTTGTTGATGTCGTAGGCAAACTCATATTTGAAGAAATCCTGTAGAAAGCGATAGCGGTCATGCAGGTCTGCAGCACAGAACTGGAAGGCATCCTTCTCAAGGATGGTCACGGCGGTAAATGCAGCCGGAATAAAATAGGCGATGCAGTTGTTCTTGTAATATTCAAGCTGAAGGCGCTTGTTGGACGGCAGCAAAAATTGAGCGATATCCATGGGCATGGATTTTTCTCCCGAGGGGCGCTCGATGATCTTTCGGTTGAGATAACTTTCAATGGCCTGTTCGCAGGTTCCGCGATGGTCTATCAGCAGGGTGTCCGTCAACTTGGCCTTTAACGAAAAGAGCAGGGTGATATAGGTCTCGATGATGTCCAGGATCTCTTCGGTGCTGAAACGCCTGGTGGGGCAGTTGAGGATGGCTGCCGCGGCCAGCGCGTGAGGGGTGACCACGCTCACTTGGTCGATGGCCTTGATCAGGCGCCACCCCAGATTGCGGCACAGGGCGTTCTGGGATTTCTGGGGCATTTCATTGAAGCTGGGGCCAAATTCTCCGGCCACCTCCCTGAGGGAAAGCGGTTCGTGGAAATTGATGTAGATCTTGCCATAGCGCTGTTTGAGGAATTTTCGGGCCTTGAGCACCTGGGACAGGTTTTCAGGCTCTTTCTTGCCGCCCTCGATTTCGTGCAGGTAGGCATTTTCTTCGAGAATCTGGTCATAGCCGATGAAGACGGGAACGAAAAACATATCTTCACAGGCTCCGTTTTTATAGGCATTGAGCAGAATGGAAAGAAAGCCCAGTTTGGGCATCAGCAGTTTTCCGGTGCGGCTGCGTCCTCCCTCGATAAACAGCCCCATGTTAAAGCCTTCCTCCAGCAGCTTGTAGATGTATTCGGCAAAAACCTTGGAATAAAGGACAGCACCGCGGAAGGTGCGCCGCAGAAAAAAGGCGCCTCCGCTGCGAAAGAGGGGCCCCAGCGGCCAGAAGGAGAGATTTTTGCCGGCGGCGATATGGGGGCACGGCATGTTGTGAATATACAGGATATAAGAGAGAATGAGGTAATCGATGTGGCTTTTATGACAGGGAACGAGCACAAGCGGGCCCTGTTGGGATACGGTTTTAACGCGCTGCAGTCCCGCCGTGTCGACAACCGTTCCGTCATACATGGTGTTGAACAGCCATTTGACCACGACGGACAGGCAGCTGACAAAAAAATGATTGTACTTCGCGGCGATCTCATCGAGAAATCCGTCGGCTTGTTTGCGAATGGTATGGATGGATTCGTTTTTGCTTTCCGCATGGCTGGCCATGAACTGGCGCAGCCGGTCACTGGCCAGGATGCTTTCCTTGATTTCCTCGTGGGCTTTGACGACCGGACCCGTGATGCTCTGGCGGTGACGGTTGTGCTGCAGCAGCAACTGGCGCCGAAGGCGCAGAGCGCTATATTCCGGGTTGCCGCCGGCTGTCTCAGTGCTGGGTATGAATTCCTGCAGGTTCAGCGGCTGCGATATTTCCACGAATACTTTGCCGGGGCGGCGCAGCAGGATGAACAGCCTGCGCATGAGCCCGGGTTTCTGTTCGGTCCCGAAGACGATGTCCCGCAGGCGAACCGCGCTGGAGGCGGGGTTTTTGCTGAAAAACATCAACTGCGGCACGATATAAATCGGCCTGTCGGTGGATTGCTGCAGTTGAATGAGAAAATGCAGGGGGTCTGTCTGCATTTTGACAAAACGGCGATAGAAACCGTGTTTTTCCACCAGTGGCAGCAAGGCGCTGCGGCCATTGAGCAACTCCTTGCTCCAGTAGCCGCCGGCATAGGGGTCCAACCTGCGCCAATGGGAAAAAAACCAGTGGGTATGGGCCAGCAGGCTGCGCAGGATGCGTGACAGGGGCTGCAATATCCACAGCCGAAAGCCGAATCCCAGTTCCGGTACGGGCAGTTTCAACTGGCGGTATCGGGAATGATAAAACAGGTATTCAAAATAACTCTTAAATTTGATGGTATAGACAATGATTGCGTCGGAAGGCAGGTTCCGGACGACCTCCTGTTGTTCACGATCCAGAACGATGCCGTTGAAAAAGCGATCGAGGAGCCACGGAACGAGGCCCTGACGGCTGGGCAGGAAAAACAGGAAATGGTTATGGGTGCCTTTGAGCAGCCGCTGGATCCATTCGCGGCGCTTTTCATTGAGGCGTTTTGCGGGGTTGTCGTGCAGTTTGGTCATGGTCTCGTTTCCTGTTTGATCCGTCTCCGTTTGAACACATGTTTGAACCAAAACCTATCAGAATCCATTTCTGTTTGCAATTGGTTGGATGAAATGGCAGAATTTTTATTATGCGGAATTTGTTGATATTTCCCTAAGTATGGCCGTCCTGGTGCAATAAAAATAGACTTGCGCTCCCAAGATGGCTATGCTATTGCCTAAAATCTACTTTCGATAAGCGCTGGATATGCATCTATTGAATTTCCAATGACAATGCAGGTTAGGTGAAAAGGGTCTTCAGCCATACGCGGGGAAGCTTTGTCATGGTACTCAAAGCCTTGCAATAACGGCTATTAATTGTGACAATATTGAACTTAAGTTAGAATCAAAGGAGGTTGGTGTTTTATGAAAACATTAATCGGCGGCTCAGTTGCAGCAGTTATCGGACTTATTGGCCTGGGGATTTTTTGGCGCGATTTTTTTGATCTTTTGGCGGGCGCTATTCCCATTACCCTTCTACTCGGTGGCGGATTGGCCATTTACCTGGGATTCGACGAACTGAAAGATTCCTGGAAAAAAGATGACGATGACGTTGTCGCCAGCTCCGATGACCCCGAAAAATACAAAAAAGAGATCGACGATCTGAAGAATGAGATTGAAACCCTGAAGTCTGAAAAAGCATAATCGCCAGACTGAAGGTATTTAAAAACTCCAGCCGGTTTTCATCCATAGGACCCAAGCCGCTGAGAAGCGGGGCGGTGCCTTTGGCGACACCGGGTTGGGGTTTTTTTTAGGGATAGAGGAAAACGGCCCTGCGCACTGTTTCAAAGTGATCCAGGTCATCCTTCCAGGCTGCTTCCATTTCGGCGACCGGGGTCATGGCCTCCAGCTGGCGGCGCATATCGCCGTTGCCAAGGATGAGGTCTATGGGCATCCGTTCGTATTCATATTCATAGGGCGGCATTTTCCATTTGAATTGGTCGCCATGATGATGGATGACCGCCTGGAGCAGCATCAGGCTTGTCCGGAATGGCCGGTACGCCAGCGGGTCGGTGACATGGATCTGGAAGCCGTGGCATGTCTCTCCCTGCCATTTGTGGGCCGTTGGTTCAAATTCAATGGGGCGCAATATGACGCCCGCCAACGGGGAGCGCTTCAGGAAAGCCTGGATTTCCCGGGTGTCCACAAACGGGGCCCCAAAAAACTCAAAAGGCTGGGTCGTTCCCCGTCCCTCCGAAAGATTCGTCCCCTCCAGAATCACCTGACCCGGATAGACCAGCGTCGAAGCCGGGGTCGGCAGATTGGGGGAGGGTGCCACCCAGGGCAGGCCGGTATCGTCAAACAACATGTCGCGGCGCCAACCCTGCATGCCAACGACCTCAAGATCGCAGTCGATTCCATAAGGGCCGTTGAGCAACAAGGCCAGTTCTCCAACGGTCAGGCCGTGACGCATGGGGATTGGAAACCGTCCCACAAAGGATGTCCAGTTTTCATCAAGACAATTGCCTTCCACCAAAATGCCGCCGATGGGATTGGGCCGATCCAGTATGATGATTTTTTTTCCGTATTTGCGGGCCGCTTCCATACAATGTGAAATTGTATAAATAAAGGTATAAACGCGGGTTCCCACATCTTGAAGGTCCACCAGCAGGACATCTATGGCATCGAACATTTCGGCGGTGGGGATCCGCGTCGCACTGTACAGACTGAATACCGGCAGATCCAGCAGATGATCCCGGCGGTGGGCCGATTCGATCATGTTGTCTTGCTTTTCGGCAAACAGTCCGTGCTGGGGTGAAAACAGCGCTTTCAAACGGTCTCCGCAACGGTTGCGGATGTGCTGACGGCTGTGGACCAGGTCCCGGCCAACCGATGCCGTGTTACACAGCAGCCCCAGCCGCTGATCGCCAATGCCGGCGGGTGGATTTGCGAGGAATTGATCCAGCCCGAGTCGGACGGCTTTTGAAGGATCGGTCATCTTTGGAATCCTGTCGGGTCTCCGTGTTCGCAAGGCCAGTATATATTGCCTGAAGCCATGGTTGCCCGGGTTGAACAATTCGGCTTCTCACAGCCCGAATCTATACGGTCCAGGGTTGTCCCCTGATGGCGCGCCAGGCCTCGATGGCGTCTTGTTCAACTTTATAGAACATGGCAACAAATGTAAACTTGAAACCGCTTGACACGTCCATGGATACTCAATAGATTGTTTTGCGTTTTTGTTGCGGGACGGCTGTTGCGTCTGCAAGGATACCGGAATCCGCTGCAGGACTGTTGCGAAAATGTCTTGCCGGGTCTTCGGTAGAATGTGTCTGGAGGGGTTGGGTGACTATCGGTTTGTCGGGTACCGTCATTATCGTGGGCAATTATGGAAGCGGGAAAACCGAGGTCGCCATAAACCTGGCGGTTCAGGAGAAACTTGGCGGGGCCAGCGTCTGCCTGGTAGATCTGGACCTGGTCAACCCCTATTTCCGGGTACGGGAAGCGCGACAAACGCTCGATGCTTTGGGTATCGACATTATCCTGCCCCCCGAACATCTGCTTCAGGCGGACTTGCCGATTCTGGTGCCTCAGGTGGCCGGGTGCGTCGGCTTTTCGCAAGATCTGCACATCCTGGATGTGGGCGGAGATGACGCCGGAGCTACGGTCCTGGCGGCTTTATCCAATGCGTTTAAAGGCATGGACGGACCGATGGAGATGCTCCAGGTGGTCAATCCCTTCCGCCCCAATACCGACTCGGTGGACGGCTGCCTGCGAATCAAGGCCGCCATTGAATCCAGCTCCCGGTTAACGGTGTCCGGCTGGATCGGCAATACCAACCTGATTGAAGAGACGACGGCCGGCCATATCTCTTTCGGCGCCGAATTTATGGCATCTTTGTCCGAAGCCAGCGGATTGGCCGTAAAATTCGTTACCGCTCCCCAGGGGCTGCTGGCGGACGCCCGGGCCATGCAGTTGCCCTGGCCGGTGCTGCCCATACAGCGCCAGCTGGTTCCGCCATGGACCCGGGCGGTGAATATGCAAGCCGGTTTAACAATGGACCACAAGGAGTAAATGAGCATGGCCTATCGCTATTGCATTGAAGAAGACTTATGTAAAGGCTGCGGTCTTTGTGTCAGCGTCTGTCCCAAATCCGTTCTTGAGATTAAAAAAGAGGTGAACACCAAAGGCTATTTTCCGGCCTATCAGGCCCGCCCGGAAGACTGCATCCGATGCGCCATATGCTGCACCATGTGTCCGGATGTCGCTATTTCCATTACACAAACGGCTGAAACCGAACAGTCTGAATAATTAGGAGCGATCACATGGCTAAGGTATTGATGAAAGGCAACGAGGCCATTGCCGAAGCAGCCATCCGAGCCGGATGTCTCAATTATTTCGCTTATCCCATCACCCCGCAGTCCGAAGTTGCCGAGTATCTCGCCTGGCGTATGCCCGAAGTGGGCGGTGTTTTTTTGCAGGGCGAAAGCGAAGTGGCGGTTTCCTATATGATTCATGGTGCCGCGGCCGGTGGTGCAAGGGTCTTTACCACTTCCTCCAGCCCCGGCATCAGTCTGATGAGCGAGGGCATCAGCTATATGGTCGGTGCCCAGACTCCGGCTGTGTTTGTCAATATTATGCGCGGGGGGCCCGGATTGGGCGGAATCCTGCCGTCCCAGGCCGATTACAATCAAGCCACCGGGGGCATCGGCCACGGCGATTGCCGACTGCTGGTGATGGCGCCGGCCACTGTTCAGGAGGCCGTGGAAATGGTGATGACCGCCTTTCCGCTGGCCGAAAAATACCGCAATCCGGTCATGATTTTAGGCGACGGCCTCATCGGGCAGATGATGGAGCCTGTGGAATTTCGCGATGATTTAAAAACAGAGCCGACCAACAAGGATGCCTGGGCCACCAATGGGATGGATACCCGCGGTTCGGATACCCAGAATATCATCCGGTCCCTGTTTCTCGACCCTGTGGCGCTGAACGACAACAACTTGACCCTCAGGGCCAAATACGAACGGATGAAATTAGAGGAAGTGCGTTTTGAGGCCTATAATACGGAAGCGGACTATCAGTTTCTGATCATTTCCTACGGCACCATGAGCCGGGTGTGCAAAACGGCCATCGATACCCTTAAGGCGGCGGGCATCGAAGTCGGGCTGATTCGACCCCAAACGTTATTCCCCTTTCCGCAGGAGGCCATTTACCGTGCGGCCGGAAAGGCGTCCTGCAAAAAGGTTTTTTCCGTGGAGATGAGCATGGGCCAGATGGTGGATGACGTGGAGCGCAGTGTCAAGGGCCGCAAGCCGGTCCAGTGGTACGGCAAGTGCGGTGGCGACGTGCCGACGCCGGAAGAGATTATGGAGTTGGTGCACGCGACGGTGAAAGAAACAAAATAGGAGTATTTTCTTATGGCCAAGACATTCCAGAAACCAAAAGCGCTTTTCGATCGGCCGACCCACTACTGCCCGGGCTGCACCCATGGGGTGGTGCACCGTTTGATTGCCGAAGTTATCGACGAGTTGGGCATCCGCGGCCGTACCGTTGGGATTGCACCGGTGGGCTGCGCCGTATTGATGTACAATTATATCGATTGTGATTTTCAGGAGGGAGCCCATGGGCGTGCACCGGCCATGGCCACCGGCCTCAAGCGGGTTCGCCCGGACCTGATGGTGTTCACCTACCAGGGCGACGGTGACCTGGCCAGTATCGGTATGGGCGAAATCGTGCATGCCGCCAATCGTGGGGAACGTTTTACGACGATTTTTATCAATAACGCCGTTTACGGGATGACCGGCGGCCAGATGGCACCGACTTCCATGCCCGATCAGCGGACCACCACATCACCTTTCGGCCGCAAGCCGGATGAAGTGGGCATGCCCATTCGCGTTTCCGAACTGCTGGCCTCGCTGGCCACGCCGGGTTATATTACCCGGCAGACGGTTATCAAACCCAAGTATATCAAAAAGGCCAAAAAGGCCATTCACCAGGCGTTTACCTACCAGATGGAAAACCGCTGCTTTTCCTTTGTGGAAGTGGTATCCACCTGCCCCACCAACTGGGGCATGACGCCGGTGGAGGCAGTGAACTGGGCTGAAGCGACATTGCTGCCGTACTACACGCTGGGGGACAAGAAAACACCGGAAACGGATGCCGCCCCATAGCCGTTCGAAGGTGGCCGGCAAGAAAAATGTCAACCCTATACTACGTTACGGAACCGTTGAGGAGAGCACATGCAAAGTGAAGTCATGTTCGCCGGTTTTGGCGGACAGGGAATAATGATGATCGGTAAGATCTTGGCCTACACCGCCATGGAAGAGGGCTTTGAGGTGGCCTGGGTTCCCTCTTACGGACCCGAGATGCGCGGGGGCACGGCCTATTGCACCGTGGTCATCAGTGACCGGCCCATTGGTTCGCCGATCATAAAGAATCCCCTGCACCTGGTGGCCATGAACCGTCCCTCCCTGGAAAAATTCGCGCCAACGGTCAAACCCAAAGGCGTCATCCTGGTTAATTCCTCTCTGATCCGCGTGGAGGCCGGTCGCGATGATTGTGACGTTCTCAAAGTGCCTGTCGTGGAGATCGCCAAGGAACTGGGCAGCGCCAAGGCCGCCAATATCGTCGCCCTGGCCGCATTCGTCGAACGGTCAAAGGTTGTCCCTTTGGAGACCCTGAAACGCTGTGTCGAAAAAGAGTTCGGCAAGAAACCCAAATTGATCCCGCTCAACAAGGCGGCTGTCGAGGCTGGAATAAAAGCGGCCCGCTGATCGCCGGAAAACCAAATCATGAAGTTGACCATACCCGATTATACGCTGGCCATCGCGCCATATGCCCCCGGCAAACCCCTGGAAGCCCTGGAAAGGGAATACGGCATCACCGGCTCCATCAAGCTGGCGTCCAATGAAAATCCTCTGGGGCCGTCGCCAAAGGCAATGGCCGCGATGCAGGCGGCGATGACCCGGATGCACCGCTATCCGGAAGAACCCGGCTATGTGCTGTTGCAGCGGCTGGCCGCCCATCTGGCGGTTCCGTCCGAACAGATTATCATCGGAAACGGTTCCGACGATTTGCTCGGCATGCTGTCCCGGGCATTGCTGCAACCCGGAGATGAGGTCATCGTTCCAAGCCCCTCTTTTCTCATGTATACGATTGTGGTACAGACCGCGGGGGCCGCCGCCGTGCAGGTTCCGCTCAGGGACATGGCGCTGGATCTGCCCGCAATGCTTGCAGCGGTGAACGCCAGAACGCGCATGATTTTTATCTGCAATCCCAACAATCCCACCGGGAAGGCTATCTCGCAAGAGGCTTTTGATGCCTTTCTGGCCGCCGTTCCGGACAATGTCCTGGTGGTGGTGGATGAAGCCTATATCGAATTTGTCCGCCAGGACGGATGCCTTCGCGGGCTGCGCTGCCTGGACAATGAAACGCCTGTGGTGGTATTGCGGACTTTCTCAAAGGCGTACGGACTGGCCGGTTTAAGGGTTGGATATGGTGTCATGCCGGCTGAGTTGGCCGATGTGATCAACCGCGTGCGCATGCCGTTCAATGTGAATGCCATGGCCCAGGCGGGGGCCACTGCTGCTTTGGATGATGATGAATTTTTGCAGAAAACGCTGTCCCTGGTGCACACTGAACTGGATATTTTCTATTCCGCTCTGGATGCGCGTCAGATCCGCTATTTTCCATCCCAGGCCAATTTTTTTCTCATTGATGTCGGGCAGGACGCCGCAGAAATCTACGAGCGCATGCTGCGCCTGGGGGTGATCGTGCGCCCCATGACCGGGTACGGATACCCTCAGTTTATCCGCATCAACGTCGGGCTTCCGGAAGAAAACCAGCGTTTCATAGAGGCACTGGATCGCGTTCTGCAGCCAGACTGACAAGGACCCCATGGATCTCACCGATTTATCCCTTCCCCCGATGATCATCACCATAGACGGGCCGGCCGGTGCCGGCAAGACCACGGTGAGCCGGACACTGGCCAGCAGACTTGGATATCGTTATATCGATACGGGCGCTTTATACCGGGGTGTGGCCCTGGCGGTCCAACAGGCCGGTATCGATCCGGATGATGGTGAGGCCCTGGCCGGTCTGTGCCGAAAGACGCATCTGGATTTTACGGTTAAAAATGACGATCTGCGCCTGATGCTCAATGGCCGGGACGTCAGCGACCGGATCCGGTCGCCGCAGATCAGCATGCTGGCTTCCGCCGTATCGGCAAGGCCGGTGGTTCGCGATTTTCTGCTGAATATTCAGCGCTGCCTGGGGTCTGCCAAAAAAGCGGTGTTGGAAGGCCGTGATATGGGAACGGTGGTCTTTCCCGATGCGGACATCAAATTTTTCCTTGAGGCGGATGCCGACATCCGCGCCCGGCGCCGTTTCGAGGAACTCAAGGCCAAACAGACCCCTGGCCTGAACCTGGCTTCCGTGCGGCAGGATATGATCAAGCGGGATCGGGATGACAGTACCCGCGATGTCGCCCCCCTGAAGCCGGCGTCAGATGCCATTCGTATCGACTCCACTGACCTGGCCATTGATGCGGTGGTCGCCGTGATGCTGGATCATATCAAGGCAAAAGCCTCAGATTTCGGGGATATTTAAAAATATCATTGCATTTTGACCGCCTCTTGAGTATAGTCCGCCAATTACGCCATCATAGTTGATGTGGCGATACTAGGCTTAGGGGGTATTTTCAGAGAAATGAATAACATTACAGACAACGAAACCAACCAACTGGAAACCGACCAGGACGACCAGGCAGCAGCGCTGAAAGAAGAGCGTCAGGCGCAACTTGACCAATTGGACACCAGTGAAGAAGCGGCCCTGCAGACCGAAGAGAGCATGGAAAGCCTCATGGATTTGTATGAGGAGAGCTTCAAGCGCTTTGCCGAGGGTGAAGTGGTCACCGGAAAGATTATTTCCGTGGACAAGGACCACGTCCTTGTGGACATCGGTTACAAATCTGAAGGTCAGATCAGAATCCATGAATTTAGAGACGAAAACGGTGAAATCAAAGCAGCCGTTGGCGATAAAGTGGAAGTCATGGTGGAATGGTGGGACGATGAAAACGAAGTCGTCGTCCTGTCCAAAGAGAAAGCCGAAAAAGTAAAGGTCTGGGAAGAGATCAAAAAGTCATACGACGCCGATGAACCCATCGAAGGGACCATTGTCAGTCGCGTCAAGGGCGGTTTTTCCGTGGATATCGGCGTGAATGCCTTTCTGCCGGGTTCACAGGCAGATCTCAGGCCCGTGCGCAACCTGGATGAACTGGTGGGCCAGACCTTCGTATTTAAAATTCTGAAATACAATCGCAAACGCAGCAATATTGTACTTTCCCGCCGCGTCATTCTGGAAACGGAGCGTGAAGCCAAGCGCGCCGCAACCCTGGAATCGATTCGCGAAGGCAAGGAAATCGACGGCATCGTCAAAAATATCACCGAATATGGTGTCTTTGTGGACCTCGGCGGAGTAGACGGCCTGCTGCATATTACGGATATCTCCTGGGGGCGTGTCAAACATCCCTCCGAGATGTTCAGCGTCGGCGACGAAATCAAGGTTAAAATCCTCAACCTCGACCTGGAGCGGGAACGCGTTTCCCTGGGCATGAAGCAATTGACGCCCGATCCGTGGACAACCGCTTCTGAAAAATACCCTGTGGGATCCCGGGTGACCGGCCGCGTTGTGAGCCTCACCGATTATGGCGCATTTGTGGAGTTGGAAGAGGGTATCGAAGGGCTGATCCATGTGTCGGAAATGTCCTGGACCCGCAAGATCCGCCATCCCAACAAGGTGGTTTCCGTAGGCGAAGAGGTGGAGGCCCTGGTTCTGGACATCAAGCCGGACAACCGCAGGATCTCCCTGGGCATGAAGCAGGCCAGTCCCAATCCGTGGGATGTGATCAGCGACAAGTACCCGGTGGGAACCACCATCGAGGGTAAAATCAAAAATATTACCGACTTCGGTCTCTTTATCGGCATCGACGAAGGTATCGACGGCCTGGTGCACATCTCCGATATCTCCTGGACAAAACGTATTAAACACCCCTCGGAAATCTACAAAAAAGGGGACCTGGTCCAGGCTATCGTACTGGAGATCGACAAGGAAAACGAACGCTTTTCCCTGGGTGTCAAACAGCTTCAGTCCGATCCGTGGGAAACCGTTGCCGAGCGCTATGAAGTCGGCAAGGAAATTACCGGTACGGTGACCAATGTGACCGATTTCGGTGTATTTGTCGAGTTGGAAGAAGGTATCGAGGGGTTGGTGCACGTTTCCGAAATCAGCAAAGAAAAAATCAAAACCCCTGTTGGCATGTATAATGTGGGTGATCTGCTGACGGCGCGTGTGATGAACATCAACAGTGATGAACGCCGTATCGGGCTTTCGATCAAACGTCTGGACATGGAAGACGACCAGGAGCTGCTCAACGAGTACGTCAACAACATGGGGCCGGCGACTTCCAGCTTCGGCGAAATTCTGCGCGAGAACCTTCAGGAAAAACTGAACGAAGACTAGGATGGATTGACCAATAAGATAAAAAAAACGGCCGGCAAAGATTTTCTTTGCCGGCCGTTTTTTTATGTTTGCGGGGACGGGACGTGCGGGGACGTATATCAGGTTATAAGTTAATCAAAGATTAACTTATAACCTGATATACGTCCCCCTTTTGGCGTCTCCCTTTTGGTTCAGAACAGGCTGCCCACTTCGCCAATTCCCCTGCGCAATACTTCCGGCTCGTCGCCGATCAGGGATACAACACTGGATGGTTGGCCGGGCACCGGGCCGCCGTCGATCACCATATCCAGTTGTTTGCCGAAATGTTCTTCAATCAGCCACGGCTCGTTGAAAATTTCGCCGTCATGGGTTTTGGCAGTGGTGGAGATGATGGGATGACCCAGGGCGCTGATCAGCGCGATGCAGATTGGGTTGTCCGGAACCCTGATGCCGGCGGTCTTTCTTTTCGTGAGCATCATTTTGGGGACCTCCTTGGAGCCCTCCATGATGAAGGTGTAGGGGCCCGGTAAAAGACGGCGCATGGTTTTATACGCGTAGTTGGACACTTTGGCGTAGTGGCTGATGTTTTTTAGATCTGAGCAGATAAAGCTGAACGGCTTGTACTTGGGCCACTGTTTGATCTGGTAGACCCGTTCGATGGCCTTTTTGTTCATGATATCGCAGCCGATGCCGTACTGCGTATCCGTCGGATAGGCAATAACCCCTCCCCGTTTCAGCAGGTCCACGACCTGGTCGACCATTCGTTTTTGCGGGTTGATGGGATTCATTTCCAGCAGCATGCCCAAGTCTCCAAGAATGCTTGTTCTCATTCGGCGATATGGCGATAGAAAGGATACCTTCTATTGATAATGCAAATATATGTCAAGGAAGGAAAAAGGAGGATCCGTCCTGTCCGCTGATGGCTGCAGACGGAATCTCTGCAATATATAGTATTTGGTTGATCGGAAAATACTATATGTGGTAACATCCCCCAAATTAATGAACTTTATTAGTAGGTATCCGGAATTAAAGGATATTTATAATTATACCCATAATCGCCGGTGGCGGAGGCTGACCCAATGAACAAGATACTTCCAGAAGAAGCGTACTCTTTCGATGATGTGTTACTGTTACCAAACTATTCCGATGTGTTACCAAAAGATTGCGATACCAGCACCCAGCTGACCCGCAATCTTAAGCTCAACATTCCCATAGTCAGTGCCGCCATGGATACGGTGACCGAGGCCGAGACCGCCATCAGTATGGCGCGGGAGGGCGGCATTGGTTTTATCCACAGAAATATGAGCATAGAGAGCCAGGCCATGGAGGTCGACAAGGTCAAAAAATCGGAAAGCGGCATGATTGTCGACCCTGTGACCATCCATCCCGAGAAACCGGTCCATGAAGTATTGGCATTGATGTCCAAGTATCGCATTTCCGGTGTTCCGGTGACCCGCGGGGATCAGCTGGTAGGCATTGTCACCAACAGGGATCTGCGTTTCGAAACGGATATGAACAAACTGACGGCCGAAGTCATGACCAAAGAGAACCTGGTGACGGTCTCGGAAGGCATCAGCCTCGAAGAGTCCAAAAAGTTGCTCCATCAGCACCGTATTGAAAAACTTCTGGTGGTGGATGCCCGAGGCCGTTTGACGGGCATGATCACCATCAAGGACATCGAGAAGATAAAAAAGTATCCCAATGCCTGCAAGGACCAGATGGGCCGGCTGCGTGCCGGGGCTGCCATCGGCGTGGGTGAAGATCGCCTCGAACGGACCCAGGCTCTGCTGGATGCCGGTGCTGACGTGATTGTCATCGACACGTCCCACGGCCACTCGCTCAACGTCATCGAAACGGTTAAGGAACTCAAGAACACCTTTGCTAAAATTGAATTGATCGCTGGAAATGTGGCCACTGGCAAAGGCGCCGAAGATCTGATCAACGCCGGGGTGGATGCGGTCAAGATCGGCATCGGACCCGGATCGATCTGCACGACCCGTATCGTGGCGGGTATCGGCGTTCCTCAGGTGACCGCCATCCTGAACTGTAAAGCGGTGTCCAACAAAATGGGTGTTCCGCTGATTGCCGACGGCGGCATTAAATTTTCAGGGGATTTGGCCAAAGCCATCGGTGCCGGTGCCCATACGGTAATGATCGGCAGCCTGTTTGCCGGCATGGATGAAAGCCCTGGAGAGACCATTTTATTTCAGGGGCGCAGCTATAAGGTCTATCGGGGGATGGGATCGCTGGAGGCGATGAAAAAGGGGAGCAAGGACCGCTATTACCAAACCGAGCAGGAAGAGGATGACAAGCTGGTTCCCGAGGGTATTGTCGGCCGCGTGCCATACCGTGGCACCCTGCGTTCCAATGTTCATCAACTTATCGGCGGACTGAAAGCCGGAATGGGCTATGCGGGTTGCCGAACCATTGAAGAACTTCGCGACAAGGCCCGCTTCACCCGGATTACGGCCGCCGGTCTGCGTGAAAGCCATGTCCATGACGTGATCATTACCAAGGAAGCACCCAACTACCGGGTCGATTAGCCGGCCTTGGAATTAATCCGGTTGTCCGGCGCCGGAATTTTGGGGACGTAGGAATTTTTTTTGGGGGGGGGACGTATTTGGGGGGGGACGTATATCAGGTTATAAGTTAATCAAAGATTAACTTATAACCTGATATACGTCCCCAAAGCCCTCAAAGCTCTACGTCCCCCAAAGCCCACTAACCTTTTTCTATCTGCGGACCGAAAACAATGACAACCGACCCCGATTTCGTCCATCTTCATGTTCACACCATGTACAGCCTGCTGGATGGCGCCATCCGTCTGGACAAGCTGTTTGAGCGTGCCCGGCAGTTCGACATGCATTCGGTGGCCATCACCGATCACGGCACCATGTTCAACGTGCTTGAATTTTACCAGAAAGCCATCAGCGCGGAGATAAAACCCATTATCGGCTGTGAATGTTATGTGGCCCCCCGCACGATGACGGACAAGACGCCACTGGACGCCAAGGGGTTGCGCCATCTGGTGCTTCTTGCAGAAAACCAGGAGGGCTACCGCAACCTGTGCAGGTTGGCGACGGTGGCCCAGACCCAGGGGTTTTATTACCGGCCGCGGATTGACAAGGCCCTGCTGGAAAGGCACCATCATGGACTGATTGCGTTGTCGGCCTGCCTGCACGGAGAAATTCCTCATTTCATCAAGCAGGGTCAGATGGAACAGGCCCGGGAGGCGGCACGCTATTACCAGGGGCTTTTTGGCGAGAATAATTTTTTCCTGGAGGTCCAGAACAATGGAATCCCCATTCAGGACACCGTCAATGAAGGCCTGCGGGAGATCAGCGCCGAGCTTTCCATTCCGCTGGTGGCCAGCAATGACTGCCACTATCTGGACAGGGAGGACGCACGGGCCCATGACGTGTTGCTGTGTGTGCAGACCGGCAAGAGCGTCAATGATGCCGGCCGGTTTCGGTTCAGCACCGATCAGCTCTATTTCAAGCCCAAAGCGGAAATGGCGGCATACTTCAAGGATTTTCCCGGTGCGGTGAGCCACACCGTGGATATCGCCCGGCGGTGTGAGGTTGAGTTTGATTTCAAGACCTATCACTTTCCGCAGTTCAGCGATCCTTCCGGCCTGACGGCCGAAGCACTGTTCGTCAAAAAAACCCGGGAGGGGTTCAAGCGCGTCTGGGCGCTGATTCAGAACAAGAATCCCGATGCCGATGAAAGTCTCTACCGTGAGCGTCTGGACTATGAAATCGGCGTCATCAACAAGATGGAGTTTCCCGGCTATTTTCTCATCGTGGCCGATTTCATCAATTACGCCAAGAACAACGGCGTTCCCGTCGGACCGGGAAGAGGGTCCGCGGCGGGCAGCCTGGTGGCCTATTCGCTGGGCATCACCGACCTCGACCCCCTGGAACATGGACTGATCTTCGAGCGTTTTCTGAACCCCGACCGCATCAGCATGCCGGATATCGATGTGGATTTTTGTATCAACGGCCGGGACAAAGTGATCGAATACGTCAGCGAGCGATACGGCGGCGGCGACTATGTAGCTCAGATCATAACCTTTGGAAAGTTGAAGACGCGGGCGGTGATCCGTGATGTGGGCCGGGCCCTGGATATCCCCCTGGCAGAAGTGGATACTATCGCCAAGCTGGTCCCTGACGTGCTCAATATTTCCCTGAGCCAGGCCCTCAAGCAGGAGCCCAAACTCCAGGAACTGGAGGATTCCCGTCCGGATATTGCCGAACTGATCAGTATCTGCAGAACCCTGGAAGGGCTTCCCCGGCATGCATCCACCCATGCTGCCGGAGTGGTCATCGGCGATAAGCCGCTGGTGGAATACCTGCCGTTGTACAAAGGGAAAAAGGGTGAAGTCGTCACCCAACTGGACATGAAGCTGGTTGAAAAGATCGGCCTGGTCAAATTTGACTTTCTGGGGCTGCGCAATCTGACCGTCATCGATAACGCGCTCAGGTTGATCCAACTGCAGGGCAAACCGCCGGTGGAACTTTCCGAAATCGACTTCAGCGATCCGGCCACTTATGCCCTGCTGTCCGCCGGCGATACCACCGGTGTGTTCCAACTGGAGAGCTCGGGTATGAAAGACCTGCTGGTGCGGCTGAAGCCCGAAACCTTCGCCGATGTTACCGCGCTGGTGGCGCTGTACCGGCCCGGGCCGTTGGACAGCGGCATGGTGGATGCGTTTGTGGAGTGCAAGCACGGCCGCAAGGAAGTGGTCTACATGCTCCCGGAACTGGAACCCATCCTCAAAGAAACTTACGGGGTCATCGTCTACCAGGAGCAGGTGATGAAAATCGCCAGCGCCCTGGCCAGCTACACCATGGCCGAGGCCGACGGCCTGCGCAAGGCCATGGGCAAGAAAAAAGCCGCCCTGATGGCCGAGCACCGCGAACGGTTTGTCAAAGGGGCGGTGCAAAACGGCCATGATGAAGCCAAGGCCAAGGGCCTGTTCGATCTCATGGAAAAATTCGGCGGCTATGGCTTCAACAAGTCCCACAGTGCCGCCTATGCCCTCATTGCCTATCAGACCGCTTATCTCAAGGCCCATTACCCTGTGGAGTTTATCGCTGCGCTGCTGACCAGTGAAATGAACTCCATCGACGGTGTGGTCAAATATATCAATGAATGCCGGTCACACCAGATCGATGTTCTGCCGCCGGATATCAATTCGGGGGATACCATGTTTACCGTGGCTGGCGGTAAAATCCATTTTGGTCTGGCGGCCGTTAAAAATGTCGGGGAAGGCGCTGTGGAGGCTATCGTGGCGGAACGCCGCGCCAACGGGCCGTATGCATCCCTTTTCGATTTCTGCGAACGTGTGGATTTGCGCAAAGTCAACAAAAGGGTGGTGGAAAGCCTTATCGCCTGCGGTGCTTTTGATTCCACCGGCGCCCGTCGATCGTCGATGATGGCCATTTTGGAAGAAGCCCTGGAGTATGGCCAGAAAGTTCAGAAGGAGCGCTGTGACCCCCAGATGGGACTGTTCGACGACGGGGTGGACTGCACGCTTTCGGTCACCGCGCCGGCGCTTCCCAAGATTCCGGAGTGGGAAGAAAAAGAGCGGTTGCTGCGGGAGAAGGAATCTTTGGGATTTTATATTTCGGGCCACCCGTTGACCCGCCATGAAGGTACTGTGGCCAAGTTTTCCACGGCGAACACCGAAAGCCTTGGCAATGCCTCCGACGGCCAGGTGGTGCGTGTGGGCGGCATGATTTCCGCCAGCAAGGTGATTCGCACCAAACGCGAAGAGCTCATGGCCTTTATTCAGTTGGAAGACCTGCACGGCAGTGTGGAGGTGGTTGTCTTTCCGTCGATTTATGCCACATGTCAGGAATTGCTGGGAGACGACCGGCCGGTGTTTGTTCAGGGAAAAGTGCAGCAGGACGAAAAAGGAACCAAGATTCTGGCGGATACGCTGATTCCCATGGCAAAGGCTGAAGCCATATGGACGTCCCGGATTCAGTTCAATATCGATGCCGAGCGCAGCGACAAGTCGGTGCTTGTCGAACTGCGGGACATTCTGCGACGCCATCCGGGGGACTGCCAGGGACTGTTGCGGCTCAAAATGCCCGGACAGGTGGAAGCCGTTCTGGCCATGGCCGACAATTGGCGCATTCAGCCCGGCGAGGCCCTCAAGCGCGAGATCAACGGTCTTCTGGGGTACTCCGCGGTGGAAACCCTGTGCGGTGAAATCAACGCGGCGCCCAACGGGAATGGAAACGGGAAAAAGAGAGGTTTCCGAGGCAGACCATGATAAAAGAAAGCGAACCATCCCTTACGCTGGGGTTTTCCCCCTGCCCCAACGATACATTTATTTTCAACGGACTGGTCAACGGACCGGTGCAGGTTCCCGGCTTTGCCATCGAGGCGCAGCTGCATGACGTGGAGCGTCTCAACCGCATGGCCTTCGACCAGGTGCTGGATGTGACCAAACTTTCTTTTTTTGCCTGGCTGAAAGTCAAGGCCCAGTACCGCCTGCTGTCCAGCGGCGGTGCTCTGGGATTTGGGTGCGGGCCCGTGGTCATTGCCGCCAGACCATTGACCCGCGACGATATGCCCGCGGCGCGCATTGCGCTGCCGGGAGAATGGACCACCGCGCACCTGCTTTTTCGGCTGTGGGCGCCCGGTGCCATACAGCGTTTTTTCGTTACCTATGACGGTATTTTCGATGCCCTTCGGTCCGGGGCTGCGGACTGCGGGGTAATCATCCATGAAAGCCGGTTTACTTTCCGGCAGGAAGGCTTCAGACAAGTCGTCGACCTGGGCGCCTGGTGGGAATCGCGAACGGGACTGCCCATCCCGCTGGGGTGCATTGCCGTCCATCGGCGCCACCCCGAGCGCCTCGACGGGTTGCTGGATGAAGCCATCCGGCGGAGCATTTCCCTGGCCAGGCAAAATCCCGCCGCGTGCCTGCCTTACATCCAGGCCCATGCCCGGGAGATGACGCTGACGGTCTTGAATGCCCACATCGACACCTTTGTCAATGCATTCAGCCTGGATCTCGGAGCAGCGGGCCGGAAGGCTGTATCGGCATTGGAGAATGCGGCAGCTCAGATGGGATGGATGCCATGATCGGTTTAATCTTTGCCACCACCCGGGAAGCGGCCCCTTTTATTGAATTGAGCCGTGCGGTCCAGGTGGACCGGACGCCCTTTGCGATCTACCAGGTACCGGAGAATCCCCTATTGCTGGTCAGTGTCAGCGGTATCGGCAAAGTCGCCGCTGCGGTGGCCTGTCATGCATTGATACGCGAATACGGTGTCACCGAAATCCTCAATGCCGGTGTGTGCGGGGCCTTGCAGTCAGGCTCCAGGTTTGAGGCGGGGCGCTTATTGTGCATTACATCCGCAGTGGAAGTCGATCATGAAGTCCTGAAACGCCAGCCGGAGCCGGTGCTCAGTGACGGCCGGATGGATTGGGATTTGCCGGCGGCACGGCTGGCCACCAGTGATTGCCCCGTTTTTGACGACCGGCGGCGTGCCGCGCTGTGTGCCATGGCGGACCTGGTGGACATGGAAGGTGCGGCCATTGCTCGGGTTGCCGCCATGTATCATACGCCGTGGGCCATGATCAAGGGTGTGACCGATGCGGCCGGACCGACGGATCAAGAGACTTTGAAACAGAATCTGGCAACGGTCAGCCGGATCATCGGGACATATCTGTGGGATCAGCTGCAAAGCCAGTGATTCGAGTCCTGATTGGATTAGGCCGTCAATCCGGATGAAATCGTGGAAAGGCTGAATCCACCACAGAGGGCACAGAGAGTACCGAGATAATCTGATCCCAATGATTCAATTTCTCTATGCCCCCTTTGTGACCTCTCTGATCCAAAAGCACTTTTTGGGGTCTCTCTATCTTAAGGATGCGATAAAAAAATGAAACCCATCGTTGCCATCGTCGGACGCCCCAATGTGGGCAAATCAACCCTGTTCAATCGCATTACCCGCCGTCGGGATGCCATCGTGGACAACCGGGCGGGCGTAACCCGGGACCGTCATTTCGGTGATGCACAATGGGACGAGCGGGACTTTATCCTGGTGGATACCGGCGGATTTATCAGCGGGGATGACGATCAATTTGCCGCCCCGATTCGATTTCAGGTGGAGCAGGCAGTGGCCGAAGCAGATGCCGTGTTGCTGGTCCTAGACGGCAAGGGAGGGATATCCCCCTTTGACCGTGACCTGATCGATTGGCTCAGAACCTTGAAGCGTCCGGTTTTTTACACCGTCAATAAAATTGACGGTGCAGAGCAGGAAGATCGTCTTTACGAATTCTATGAACTGGGCATTGAAACCCTTTTTCCGCTTTCCGCGGAACATGGCTACGGGGTGTCCGATCTTCTCGACGCGTTGATCCGGGCTTTGCCGGCGCACGAGCCGGCAGAGGACCTTGGCCACATACGCATTGCCATTGTGGGGCGTCCGAATGTGGGTAAATCTTCGCTCATCAACCGCCTGGTCGGCCAGCAGCGGCTGGTGGTCAGCGATGTGCCTGGAACGACGCGGGATGCCATCGATACGGTATGCGAGTGGAACGGGCGCTCCTATCTGCTCATCGATACGGCCGGCATTCGACGCAAGGCCAAGGTGGATCTGAAACTGGAGAAATTCTCCATCATAAAAGCTCTGAAATGCCTGGAGCGATGCGACATTGCCCTGGTGGTGCTGGATGCCGGACAGGGGATAACCGAACAGGACGTCAAGGTGGCCGGGTATGCCAATGAGCGGGGCTGCGGCACCATTTTTGTGGCCAATAAATGGGACCTTGTCGACGCCGCGGACATCACGCCGCGAAAATTTGAAGAAAACCTTCGCTATTCGGCCAAATTTCTCCACCACGCGCCGCTGCTGACGCTGTCTGCACTCACCGGAAAACGCATCGCCAAACTTTTTCCCATGGTGAACCATATCTACGCCCAGTATACTACCCGTATCGGCACGGGTCAGATCAACCGCATCATAACCAAGGCCACCGAACGAACCGAGCCTCCCCTGCACAAGGGACGCCGGCTCAAATTTTACTACACCACCCAGATATCCGAATCACCACCGACGTTTGTCAGTTTTGTCAACTATCCCGATGCGGTGCATTTTTCCTATCAGCGGTATTTGCTCAACCAGATTCGACTGGGAAGCGGGCTGGATCAGGTTCCTTTGCGGCTCCTTTTTCGCCAGCGCAGCGGCCGCTTGAATTTCAGCAACAAAAAACGGAAAGAAGATAGCCGCAAAAAACGTTAAAAATATCCGTAACCGACAACCGTGAAAGGAGAGGCCCGGGTCATGCCGTGGTACTACAAGGATGGAGACCAGGAGATCGGACCACTAAGCAAGGCAGCGCTGCGTGAGCTGTTGGAAGCAAAGAAGATTGGTGCCCAAACTCCGGTTCGCAACGGACAAAATACGAACTGGCAGCCGTTGGTTGCGTTTGTCAGAGGAAAAAACGATGGCGCGCAGACGCCACCGCCGGAGCCGGAAGCGGTCTTTTCGGCCGATGCGTCATCCGAGCAGGCGCCGCCTGTTGCTTTTCAATTTACCGGCACAGGCGGGCAGTATTTTAAGATCTGGATCGTGAATATTCTTTTATCCGTATTGACTTTCGGAATTTATTCGGCCTGGGCCAAAGTCCGGCGCAAGCAGTACTTTTACGGCAATACACACCTGTCCGACGCCGGTTTCCAGTACCTGGCCGATCCGGTCAAGATTCTTAAAGGGCGTATAATCGTTTTTATTTTCTTTATCGCCTATTCGGGCGCCAACCAGTTCTATCCCATGATCAGCCTCGTGTTCATCCCGATCCTTTTGATTTTGCTTCCCTGGCTTGTGGTGCGGTCGCTGTCCTTCAATTCCTATAACAGCGCTTTTCGCAGCATACGCTTTAACTTTTCAGGGACGATTTTGGGCGCTGCCAAGGCGTTTGTTCTCTGGCCGCTTCTGATGCCGCTGACCCTGGGCATCATTGGTCCCTATGTTTTCTATCGGCAGAAAAAATTTGTCGTCGAGAACAGTGGGTATGGAAAAACCCGTTTCCATTTTCAGGCCGGCGCTGGTGACTATTATGCTCTGTTCATAAAGTTTACTCTGCCGCTGATTCTTTTTCTGGGGCTGGCCGTGGGCGCAGGGCTGATTTTGGCGCCCCTGGCCGGGGTGATTCTGGCCGTTCTTTATTTGTACGCATTTGCTTATTTCAGTGTCAAATCAAACAACCTGCTCTACAACTCAACCCGCCTGCTCAGCCATGGCTTCCTGGCCACCATGGAGATAAAGGACTATGCCTGGATTGTTTTGACCAATACCCTGGCCACCGTACTGACTCTGGGAATTTTTCATCCCTTTGCCCAAGTGCGGGCCTATCGTTACAAAATTAAGAATTTGGCGCTGCTGCCCGCCGGCGACCTGAATCAGTTTGTTGCCGCAGAACAGAAGCAGGTCAGTGCGGTCGGCGATGAAATGTCCGAATTCATGGACTTTGATTTCGGCCTATGATGATCCTGCACGGAAAATGGTATGACGGACGGACGTCGATCCAGGTCGATGCCGTGCTGACCCTCCACGCCAACGGCCGTGCGGTGTTGAATCGTGCCGATAATGGGGGGCATTTGCAGGAACAGCCATTTTCAGCCATCCGGGTGACGCCGCGGCTCGCCGACACGCCGCGATTCCTCAATTTTTCAGAGGGGGGTACCTTCGAAACCCGCGACAACGCAGGCGTCGATGAGGCTCTGGCACGATTTGGCCGGTGGCACTGGTCCCGATGGGTGCACCGCCTGGAGACCCGTCTGCGTTTTATCATTCCCGCCGTCGCCGGATTTATCTTTCTGATGATCGCCCTGATCCAATTCGGTGTGCCCGTCGCCGCTAAATTAATTGCAGCACGGTTACCGGCTGCCGCGTACCAGATGGCCGGAGATCAGACCCTCGATATTCTGGACCGGATGGTTTTCAAGCCCTCCGGTTTGCCGCCGGAGGTGGAGCTGCGTCTGCGCCGGCATTTGCAGCAAGTGATCGATGCCCATCACGGGATTGATCTGCAGATCCTTTTCAGGAAAGGGGGCAAGATCGGCCCCAATGCCTTCGCCCTGCCCGACGCGACGATCATCTTTACCGACGAGATGGTGGACATTGCCCGGCACGACGATGAAATTCTGGCCGTGCTGGCGCATGAGATCGGTCACGTGGTTCATCATCACGCTATGCGCCGCGTTGTGCAGGATTCGCTGCTCTCATTTACCGTTCTGGCTATTACGGGAGACGCTTCCGGGGTTTCCGAGTTGTTCCTGGGAATGCCGGTTCTCTTGACGGAGCTGGCCTATTCAAGGGCATTTGAACGTGAAGCGGACCAGTACGCTCTGGCCTGGCTGCGGGCCAACCACATACCGACCCGGCGGTTCAGCGATCTTATATCCCGAATCGACAGGCAGGAAAAGGATATGGGAAAGCACGGCGATGCACGCTGGACCGGTTATTTATCGACCCATCCATCAACCCGCGAACGCATGGCGGCATTCGGCGGGTCGCAGGGGAACCCATGACGGCCCGGATGCGTTTTGCCGGAAAAAGAGTGGTCTATTTTGAAAACAGGTCATAAAATTGTTTACCTTCAAGGTGTTGGGGAGATACTGTTGCGGCGCAGCCATCGGGCCAAGCATATCTGCCTCTCCATCCAGCCGTTCAAAGGCGTTGACGTGGCGGTGCCCCCGGGCATTTCCTACGCCCAGGCCCTGGAGGTCGCCCGAAAAAGGCGCAGATGGATCTGCCGGCACCTTGAACGCATGGCGCAAATCGAAGGCCAGGCCGAAGCATTCAACGGCAGGGCGCCCATCAATTGTGCAGTGGCGCGCAGGGTCATCGTCGACCGGCTCGACCTGCTGGCCGGCCGGCATGGTTTTTCGTATAACCGGGTATTTGTCAGGGACCAGAAAACACGGTGGGGCAGTTGTTCGGCCGCCAACAATATCAACTTGAACGTCAACCTGATTCGACTTCCTGTGAGATTGATGGATTACACCATTTTGCACGAACTGGTACACACCCGCATCAAGGACCACGGCCCCGGCTTCTGGCAGGAATTGGGCAAGTACATCGCCAATCCCAGGCAGGCCGACCGGCAATTGAATGAATATGCCCCCATGCTGCTTTCATGATGGTTTGCACCGCATGAAATCTTGCAATTTTGAACCATATTGAATACATTCGGATAATTATCTCTGATCTGGTTCGGTTCACGCATTCTGCCCGCCCACTAGTTGCCTGTGAATGGTATTTTTCTCCTGCCGGTTTTCGTCTGCAGGACAAATGATAACGAGCAATCGGACGACTGCAAAATGAGGAGCTGAATCTGATGAAAAACAATGCCAGGGCCTCTCTGGGCGACACATTGTCCGGTATCGTGGATGTGATGGACATCGCCATGTGGCAGCTCGATATGCATTACCGGGTGGTCAAGTGCAACAATAAGGCGCTGCAAATTTATGGCGATAATATCCTGGGGCGCCCCTGTTACGCTATTGCCGACAATCGGGACGAGATCTGCCACAATTGTCCGGCGCAAAAGGTCTACAACGGCCATGACAGCGGAAGGTCCGAGCACATGCGGGTGAAAGCCGACGGCGCGGTCATTCATATCGATCACATAGCCACACCCATTCGGGATGTCTACGGTGCATTGACCGGTGTATTTGTGTTTATCATCGATATCACCGAACGCAAGTTGATTGAAAAAGAGCTGGTCCGCCACAGAGATCAGCTTGAAGCGATTGTCCGGGAACGCACCCGCAAACTGGAACGGACCAATCGGAATCTGCAGCACGAAATCGCCGAACGCATCAAGGCCGAGACCGCACTGAAAAAAAGCGAGAAAAAGTTCCGCACCATTTTCGAAAATTTAAAAGACGTCTATTTTGAAACCACCCTGGACGGGCGGATTTTGACAATGAGTCCGTCCGGGGCGGATTTCTCCGGTTATACCACGGAAGAACTTATCGGGAACCGGGCGGAGATGCTCTTCGGAGAATCTCAAGACCGGGAGGCCCTGCTCAAGGAGATATCCGCCAAAGGTAAAGTCAGGGACTATGAATTGGTTTTCAAAAGAAAAAACGGCGATTTGTATGATGTTTCCATCAACGCTGATTTGACGTTTGGAGAAAGCGGCAACCCCGAAGGTTTGACAGGTACGATCCGCGATATCACCTTGCAGAAAAGATACCAGGAAAGGGCCTATCGTCTTAAAAAGATGGAATCTCTTGGCCTTATGGCCGGCGGGATTGCCCACGACCTCAATAATATTTTATCGGGTATCGTCAGCTATCCCGATCTTCTTTTGATGGATCTTTCCGAGCAGAGCCCCTACCGGCGCCCCATCCAGGTGATCAAAGAGTCGGGCCAGCGTGCCGTGGAGGTGGTCTCCGACCTGCTTACCATCGCACGCGGTATTGCCGTCGCCAAAACCGTCACCGACCTGAACGGTATCGTGCGAGAGTATCTCGATTCACCTGAATACAGACGGCTTAAAAACGATTTTGCGGATATAGAATTTCAGACGGACCTGCAGCCCGGTTTGGATATGATCAAGTGTTCGGCAGCGCACATTAAGAAAATTTTGATCAACCTTGTCATGAATGCCGTCGAGGCGATCGAAGGCCAGGGATCGGTCACCATCCGAACGGCAAATTGTTCGTCGCAGCCACCCGGCGCCAATCGCGCGCAGGGCCATGTGCTGCTGTCGGTAACCGATTCCGGCCAGGGTGTTTCCCCAAAGGACATGGAACGCATTTTTGAACCCTTTTATACCCGCAAAGTGATGGGGCGAAGTGGGACGGGTCTGGGTTTGGCGGTGGTCTGGAATGCCGTTCAGGATCATGGCGGAAGGGTTGATGTCCGCAGCGGTGATGGCGAAACGGTAATGGAGATTCTTTTTCCCACGGCAAAAGCGAAAGTACTCCATACCCCCACACCGGATGCCTCTGAGCCCCTGGAAGGCTCGGGGCAAAGCATTCTCGTTGTTGATGATGAAGCCCATCAGAGAGAAATTGCAACCGACCTGCTGACCAAACTGGGCTATCGGGTTGAGTCTGCCGCCAGCGGAGAAGAAGCCGTTGCGCGTGTAAAAATAAAGGCCTTCGATCTCATTGTGCTGGACATGATCATGGCGCCGGGTATAAGCGGAAGGGAGACATTGGAGCAGATCGTCCAGGTGCATCCGGGCCAGAAAGCCATCATCGTCAGCGGTTATACCGCCTCTGAAGATGTAAGGGCGGCCCAAATAATCGGTGCGGGAAAATTTATAGAAAAGCCTTACACCGTAGAAAAGATCGGCAGGGCAATACAGGAAGAATTGCAGCGCACCGGACCCGTTGCCCCGGTCTGAAGTCGTGTCCATTATCGAGTTATTGCTTTGACCAGGATTGGCGCAGCAAGATATAATTATACTACTTGAGGGGAAAATCATGATCGTTTGTCAATGCATTAAGAAATTATTGGGCGGCTCTGGACAGGCCGAGATGGTTTGATTTCATTCGGGAGAGGCGAAGATGTCGAATATTCTAGTCGTCGATGATGAACGACCAGTGCGTAAACTGCTGAAGAGAATTCTCGAAGAGGCCGGTTACAGTTGCAGGGATACCGAAAATGCAGGCCTTGCTAAACGCTTGCTTGCAAAAGATGATTTTACCCTTTTGCTCAGCGATATCCACATGCCCGGTGAATCTGGAATCGAACTGGTACGGTATGTCAAAAAACACCACCCGGAAACCGGTGTCGTGATCGTATCTGTCGTTGACGAGCCCGCTGAGGCCAAGGAGGCTCTGGAGATGGGGGTCTACGGATACATCACCAAGCCATTCACCAAAAACATCGTAAGGATTTGTGTCGAAAATGCACTGCATCATCATGAACTTGAACGCAAAGAGCAGGCCCAGCAGGCGGATCTCGAGACCAAAGTGCGGGAGAGCACGGCCGACTTAGAAAAAGCTTACGCATTGCTGCAGCAGCGAGAGGCAAAGATCGCCCTTCAAGTGAAAGAACTGGAGGAACTCAACAGTGCATTGCGGGTGCTGCTGCAAAAAAGAGACCGCGACAGGCAATCCATGGAAGAGAGCATTATGGCCAATCTTGAAAAACACATCAAACCCTGCCTGCAGCGATTGAAATCTGCCGCACAGGGAAACCGACGTCTCAAGCGCGAAATCCAGATTATTGAATCCGGACTCGATGAGTTCGTGGAACCTTTTGTCAAGTCGATCTCGTCATGTTGCCTGGGGTTGACCCCCAACGAAATAAAAGTGGCAACGTTGATCAGACAGGGCTTGACGACCAAGGAAGTCGCCAATCTGTTGAGCCTGTCTCAAAACACCATTATGACCCACCGGTACAATATTCGAACCAAATTGGGAATAAAGAACAAGCAGCAAAGCCTTCAAACCTATCTGGCCAACCTAAAAGATCAGTGATATTTCATCACTGATCCCTCACCTTTTTTTCATCATCTATCCGATCTGACTGTCTACCGATAATAAGCTCAAGGAAAATAATAGCGGTTCATGTCGCCTAACCAGCAGCCGCCCTTGACAAAATCGAGGAGACCCAATGAGCGATTCAGAGCAAGCCCCCCATATCCTGATTGTGGACGATGAACCTTCAATCCTGAAATTGTTGAGCAAAATAACCAGTCAATGCGGTTATCGTTGCATCACGGCCTCCAATGCAGCCGAAGCCCGTGAGTGCCTGGCGGCCAGGCAGTTTGATCTGCTGCTGACGGATATTCAGATGCCGGGCGAATCCGGCATCGAGTTGATGAAGTTTGTCAAGGAGGCCTACCCGGATACGGCCGTGGTGGTTATCTCTGTCATCAATGATTTCACGAAAGCGGATGCGGTCCTGAAAATAGGTGCATGCGGCTATATCGTCAAACCCTTTGAGCGCAGCCAGGTCTTCATAACGATTAAAAACGCCTTGATTAGACGCGAACTCGAGAAAAATGCAAAAAACAGGGAACAAAAGCTCGAGATAGCTGTCCGGCATCGAACCAGGGAACTGGCCGAAACGGTACACGATTTAAAGGAAGCCAAATCCAAAATTGCCGCCACGGCCAAATATCATAAAGACCAGCTCCTGTTCTTGCAGACCCTGCTGGAAGCCATTCCCAACCCAATATTTTACAAGGATTGCAATGGGGCGTTTCTGGGCTGCAACAAGGAATTCGAAGATTACATCGGATTGAGCCGTGATGAGATCATCGGAAAAAATATCCACGACGTCTCGCCCCACAAGTCGGCAGACAGGCACCATGCAGAAGATTTGGATCTGCTGGCCAAATCCGGCCGAATTACCTATGAAGCGTCTATTCCTGTTGCGGATGGAACAATACGAGAAACGCTTTTCAGCAAGGCCACCTATAAAAACTCTTCGGGGGAAATAGATGGCCTGGTAGGCGTTATGGTGGACATCACGCAGCGCAAGCAAAGAGAGCGCGCCCTGCGCATTTCAGAGGAAAAAAATAGAAATATTCTGGAAAACATCAGTATGGGGGTCGCACTGATCAGCCCGGAAATGAAAATACTGGAAATGAACAACAAAATGCAGCGCTGGTTTCCCGCCGCCAATGCCGACGGCAGCGCGAAGTGCTATGAATGTTTCGTCACGCCCGGACGCAAAGATCCTTGCGGTAAGTGCCCGACCAAACAGACGCTTGAAGACGGCCGAGTGCACGAGGCTATCGTACAGAACTACAATGAAACGCGGAAGCGTGATTTTAAAATTGTCTCATCAGCCATAAAGGATAAAGACGGCAGGGTTATGGCTGCCATCGAGCTGATCAGTGACATCACTGAAGAGCTGGCAATTGAAAGAGAGTTGCGGCAGTCGCAGAAAATGGCGTCCATCGGCCAGCTTGCCGCCGGCGTGGCCCACGAGATCAACAATCCCACCGGATTTGTCAGCAGCAATTTGAGGACCCTGAAGGATTACCAAAACGATCTGGATCGACTGCTTGGCCAGTACCGGACATTGAAGCACGCATTGAAAAATGACGAAGACCAGGCAGCCATTCAGGAAATGATTAAACATATCGAAGACACCGAAGACGAGGTCGATATCGGGTACATCCTGCAGGACATCGGCGAGCTGATTGCCGAAAGCGAGGAAGGCACGGAACGCATCAAGAAAATCGTGGAAGATCTGAAACATTTTGCTCATCCCGGCCAGGACAAGGTTCAGGATACCGACATCAACAAAGAGCTGGAATCGACCCTAAATGTGGTCAACAACGAGCTAAAATACAAAGCCGAGGTGGTGACCGAGTTCAATCCGCTGCCCATTATCCAAGCCAACCCGCAACAGTTGAACCAGGTGTTTGTCAATATTCTGGTCAACGCCGCCCAGTCCATTGAAAATATGGGTGAAATCCGTATCAAAACCCGGCATGTCGACGGGCATGTGGAAATTGGCATCAGCGACACCGGATGCGGTATTGCCAAGGAAAATATCTCAAAGATTTTCGAACCGTTTTTTACCACCAAGGAGGTGGGCAAAGGCACCGGCCTGGGGATGAACATCGCTTACAACATCATCAAAAAACATCACGGCGATATTGTCATCGACAGTTGCGTGGGCAAGGGCACCCTGTTCACCATCAGCCTGCCGGTGGAAATGGAAACCAGGCACCAGCTTAACAGCGCCGAACTGGTGGACACCAGGGAACGATGCCTCGGATGACGTTAAAGTGCTCCCATAAATTGTTGTTGGTGGACGACGAGAAATCCATCCTGCGGTCTCTGCAGCGTCTGTTCCGCAAATACAATTACGAAATTCTGACGGCCGGAAACGGACTTGAGGCCTTGGAGGTGCTCGAGCAAGCGGGCGATACGGTGTCCCTGATCATTTCCGATCAGCGCATGCCCAAAATGAACGGTTCGCAATTTTTAGAGCGGGCTGTGGAGATCGCTCCGAATGCCCATCGTTTTCTGTTGACCGGTTACGCCGATCTGGACGCGGTGACCGAGGCGGTGAACAACGGTAAAATTCATCGCTACCTCACCAAACCCTGGCAGGACAAGGATTTACTCGTTCAGGTGCAGTCAGCATTGTCCCAGGTTGAGCTTCAACTGGAAAACAAGCGTTTGAGCGAGCTTACCGAACGCCAGAACAAAGCACTGGCAAAATTGAACCGGGATTTGGAAAAAAAGGTCCTGGAACGGACCTGGGCCTTGCAGGTACAGAACAAGATGCTCAATGGTAAGAATCAAGGCCTGCTGAAAAGCCTGCTGGCCACGGTGCGCCTGCTGACCTCGCTGGTCGAATACAGCAATGCTCAATTGGGCCATTATATGCAGGAAGCCGCCCGGATGGCGGTTGAAATCGCTACAGAGGCCGGTCTGGACGAGAAGGCCCGCAACACTATCGAAATGGCAGCGCTGGTGCATGATATCGGTTTGCTGGGGATGGACAAGGATTCCATCCGCAAGGATGTGAAGATCATGAACCCGGCACAATTTGAATCTTACAGCCGGCATCCCCTGATTGCCGGGATGTGTTTATCGTCCATTGACGGATTTGACGAAATTGCTGACATTGTGCAGTGCCACCATGAATGTGTGGACGGCAGCGGTTTCCCCCGGAAAATCAGCTCGGAGCAGATCCCCGATGGGGCCAAAATCCTGTCGGTCGCCGCTGACTACTGTACCGTCCTGCACCTTTGGCCACACAATATACACGATTTGATGGTATGCGCCCGTCGCTACATGGACCGCGACGTTTTTTCATCCATGGACATTTCCGACAAGGAGATACGCCTGGAGATTGCCGAGAATGTCATTCTAAGCGGTTCCGGGAAACGCTATGATTCTGAGGTGATAAAAATCTTTGTGAAAATCGCCGAACGCAATCGGCCGCGGCCGAAACTGCAATCCTTAGACAAAGGTTCTCTCCATACCGGTATGACATTGATGCAGGATTTAAGGATGAATGACGGTCGTTTGCTGCTGAGCAAAGGAACGCTGTTAAACGAGCGCAGCATCCAAAGCATCAGTAAAATCGGCCTGGACAATCTGGCGCAAAACGCCGTTCTGGTGGCAGGGACGCACGACAGGGGCGATTCGGAGGAATCTGATGGAGCGTAACCAACTGCTAAAAAAGGTGCAAAATATAAATAACCTGCCTACCCTGCCGAGTGTTGCCCTGAAAGTCAACAAGCTATTGAAAGACTATGAATCACCGATGGGGCAACTGGTGGCGTTGCTTGAAAAGGATCAATCCCTGGTGATGAAAATACTGCGCCTGGTGAATTCATCTTTTTTTGGTTTTAAAAGCAAAGTCAAATCGGTTTCCCACGCCGTTACCTTGCTGGGCTACAATACGGTACAGAATGCTGTGATTACAGTATCGGTCATGGATGCGCTTGCGATTGGAACCAGGATTGAAGGTTTCCAGATCGAGGATTTCTGGGAACACTCGCTGAAGGTCGCTGTGCTGAGCAGGCATCTGTCGGCTGCAACAAAGATGGCATCGGCGGAAGAAGCTTTTACCGCCGGTCTTTTGCATGACATCGGTAAAGTCATCTTCATCAATTTTTTTCCCGACCTTTTTATACAGATTTTACAAGTGGTGGAAAATGAACACACCACCTTCAACAATGCTGAACTTTCGCTAAACCTGCCTTCACACGGTTTGATCGGCAGTATTCTGGCCCAGCATTGGATGTTGCCGGATGCGATGGTCGAAAGCACTAAATACCACCACAACGGGTCCGGCAAAACCATGTTTTCCCACCTGACGTCAGTGGTCAGCATCAGCGATAACATCGTCCATATGATTTCCGGCGACGATCACTATCAATTGGGATTGAACAGCGTCAACGAGGACGTGGGGAAAGCCTTATCGGATTATTTCAAGGCTAATCCTGACTGGTATTCAGCCATTAAACCGGAGATGATGAAAGCCGGTGAATTTTTTGGAAGGGGGTAACCCAGTGGATACGTGCCAGCACACCGTGCTTTGCGTGGATGATGAGCAAAACATCCTTAATTCCATTAAACGACTCGTTCGTAAAGAAAATTATCGTCTGATCACCGCCGGCAATGGCCCCGAGGGATTAGCCTTGCTGGAGCAAAACGATGTCCACGTCATCATTTCCGACCAACGCATGCCGGGGATGAATGGCACGGAATTTTTGAAAAAGGTCAAATCCTGCTATCCGGACATCATTCGCATCATTCTCACCGGATACACCGACGTGGACTCGATCACCGAATCGGTCAACGAGGGGAGCGTTTACAAGTTTTTTCTCAAACCCTGGAACGATCAAAACTTGATCCTGGAGATCCGGCAAGCCATTGAGCAATACGATCTTGTTCAGACCAACAAGCGGCTCCACGAAAAAGTACTGGCGCAAAACCAGGAATTGAGGCGTGTCAATGAGAGCCTCGAAGCTGCAGTGACGGAGAGAACCCAATCGCTTGAAATTCAAAATCAAGCACTGCAATTGTCGCAAGCCATCCTCGAAGAGCTTCCCTTGCCGATTCTGGGCGTCAGCAGCGAGATGCTTATCGTTATGGCCAACAACGCAGCCCAGGCATTGGATCTGGCTGATCAGCCGGTGACCATCGGTGACAGACTGGGTGAATATTTTAACAAACCGGTCGAAGACTGGATCCTCGAACATATCGGCACAAAAGGTCACATGAAAATGACCGGGGAAAGCAAATCAGGACAGAAGCATCCCATGGAATTGATTCCCCTGACGGGCCGCTTCAGCGGAAAAGGGGCGATCTTGAAATTTTCGTCTGATGTGCAAAAAAGTGACTGCGCTGCAGCGAACGGCTTGTCCGGTAGAAGCGGCGAATCACCAGGACAGGACTATTAATGGCGGAACTCATTACCCGGGATAGAAAGCTGATCGTCAAGTTGGTTTACTATGGCCCCGCCCTGAGCGGTAAAACAACCAACCTGATGCGACTGCACGACATGTTCGACGGAAGTCGCTGCGGCGAGATGATGTCGTTTGAAACCAAAGGCGACCGCACCCTGTTTTTCGATCTTCTTCCGGTGGTGGTCCGCTCGGAAGACGGATTTACGGTGAAATTCAAGCTTTTCACCGTGCCGGGTCAGGTGGCCCATGATGCGACCCGCAAGGCAGTACTTTCCAGGGCCGATGGGGTGGTTTTTGTTGCCGATTCGCAAATCAGCCAGGCCATGAATAATTTTCAGAGCTTCGACAATCTGGAACAAAATGCCAGAAGAGTGGGGATCGATTTCAAAAAGATGCCGCTGGTCATCCAGTTCAATAAACGTGACCTGCACGACATCACCAGTGAAGAGGAGATCAGCCGCTGCTGGCAACCAACCGGATTGCCCGTCGTCATGAGTTCCGCCCTCAAAGGTCACGGTGTGCACCGTACATTCCGGGATTTGCTCGTTTCGACCTACCACTACCTGGACGCGACTTTCGCCCTCAAGCAGCGATACAACTTGAGCGTGCACCATTTCATCAAAGCAGTGCCGAAAAAGATATTGTGAGTTTTATGGAGCAACAGGAATATATCAACTTGGAAAACTTTGACCGCGAATACGGCCTGGCCGATCTTTTTCCGCCGGATTTAGCAGCCGGTCTGTTGAGGGGCCTCGCCGACCATATGGCGGTGTTCATTCTCCGCGAGGATGGCCGCCCCTATTTCGGGAAACCGCAGAACCCTCGGCATTTTCTTGAAATGTACAAGAGTGCCGGCCGGGGGAGTCAGAAAACAGGCGTTTGTTTGAAGGTGGCGGGTCGTTTGACGGCTGTCTATCCATTATCCCATGAAATGGAGACCATCGGATGGCTTGTCTTCCAGGAAAATGAGGGTGCGCCCTCCATAGACGTCGGGGTGGCTGCGGAATTTGCCGCGACCGCCTTCAACCGGGTCATCCATCTGAAATACAGGGATCTTCTGACCTCCGGATTGCACGGCCAGGTGGTTGAAGAGTCTTACAACAGACTGAAAGAAAAAGCGCGGCAACTGCAAAGATCCGAAACCAGGTATCGAATGCTGGCCCAGAATCTGGAGTTGGAAGTGGAACGCAAGACAGCTGAAATCAGAGATACACAGCTGATGATGCTGCATCAGGAAAAACTGGCCTCCGTCGGCCAGCTGGCGGCCGGTGTGGCCCACGAAATCAACAACCCCATCGGGTTCATCATCAGCAACCTGAATACTCTTGGCGCAAGCGCAGAAGACTTGTCGTCACTTCTGGCCCGCTATGCCGGGCTGGTAGATGTATGGCTCAATTTGGATGGTGAAGACAACATACCGCAGGAGGTCCTTGACGAGATTGCGAATATCAACCGGCTAAAGCAGAAACTCGACATTGAATTTATCGTGGAAGACTCCCAGGCACTTGTGGCGGAATCACTCGACGGGGCCGAGAGAATCAAGGACATTGTTCAGAACTTGAGAGAGTTCACTCACCCCAGTGTGAAAACACAGGAAACCGTCGACTTGAATCAATGCCTGGACACCACATTGACGATTCTATCGGGACAAATCGGAAACGCAGTGCAGGTCAAAAAGCGCTATGGCGATATTCCCCCCGTGCAGTGCTTCCTGCGGGAGATCAACCAGTTGTTTTTCAATGTCATCATGAACGCATTGCAGGCGGTCGGCTCGTCCGGAGAGATCATCATCAGCACCGCCGCTCAAAATAACGGCGAGGTTGAAATTATCATCTCAGACACCGGGTGCGGTATTCGCGAGGAACACCTGGCTTTTGTTTTCGACCCGTTTTTCACCACCCGCGAGGTGGGCCGTGGAATAGGACTGGGACTTTATGTTGCCCACAACATTGCTCAGAAACACAATGGCCGAATCGATGTGAAAAGCGCAGAAGGTGGCGGAAGTGAATTCAGAATACGGTTACCGCATGTGTAGAGCCAAATAATGGTGCGATAGTTTATATCCATGGCGCTGTGCGAATGCAACGCAGTGCCCACAGCAGAAAAGACAAATATGGGCACACTGGCCAATTTATTTCTGAATCAAGACGGCGATCATCCGGATGGCGAAAAATGTTCAGTCGCCCCCGCCGATCAGATCGATCGATACACGGTGCTGTTTGTCGACGATGAGATCAATGTGCTCAAAGCCATGCAGCGCATTTTCCGCCAGGAGAATTACCGTCTTTTGACGGCCCAGTCCGGCCAGCAGGCACTTCTCGTTCTGCAGGAACAGCAGCCGGTGCACGTTATTATTTGCGATTTTAGGATGCCCGGCATGACGGGGGCGGAGGTGCTCAAACAGGTCAAGGCGAAATGGCCCCACACCATCAGGATCATGCTGACCGGTTATGCCGATGTGGAAGCCGTTATGGGGGCGGTTAATGAAGGTGCAGTCTATAAATTTATCACCAAGCCCTGGAATGACCACGATATTCGCCTGACAGTCAGTCTGGCACTGGAACAATACGATTTGATCTGCGAAAACACCCACCTGAAGAAACAAAATACGTCCCAGAAAAAGAAAATCAAACGGCTGAGCCACTTTGTCGACACGCACCGCAGCCAACTCGGCAAGCTGCTCGTCAAAAAGAAGCTGGTCAGCCAGTCGCTGGTTGACAAAGCATTGGCGATTCAGTCCAAAACCCACAGCGTACTGCCCAAGGTGCTGGTCAATATGGGGGTCATGGACGCGAAAACAATTACCAATCTGATCGTCGAGGCGACTGAGACCAATTATGTCAGCCCGAATGAATTCAATGTGCCGAAAGCGCTTGCCGCCCTCATTCCAAGAGAAATTTGCGAGAAAAATATTCTGGTGCCGTTAAAGCGCAACCATCAAAAGCTCATTGTGGCCATGGCCGATCCGACCGATTTTTTGAAAATCGATGATCTGGCATTTATCACCGGTATGCCCATCGAGCCGGTGGTGGCCACCCAAAATGAGATAATCGATAAAATAAACGAAGTTTTCGGCAAAACGGATCAACTCGATAAAGCACTGACCGAACTGGACCTGAATGATCCAACCGAGCAGATCGAAATCATCCTGGAGGATGAAGACGAAGATTCAAACATCGAGGAACTGATCCGCGACAAGGACAAACCGCCGGCAATACGAATCGTCAATGCCATAATCGCTGACGCACTGCGGCATGAGGCTTCGGATGTCCATGTGGAACCCAAAAACAAGCATGTCATGGTGCGTTACCGAATCGACGATTTGCTGGTCGACAAATTGCACATCCCGCTCAACATGCACCTGGCTATCGTTTCGCGCATCAAGGTCATGAGCGACCTGGACATTTCCGAGCGCCGAAGGCCCCAGGACGGCCGCATTACCGTCAAGTCTTCGACCCGCATGGTGGACATGCGCATTTCGACGCTTCCCACCATAAACGGTGAGAAGATTGTCATGCGCATACTGGATAAAAACGCCGCCAGCAAGGATGTCAAAGATTTAGGTTTTTCAAAAAACGATTTGGCCGTGATCAGTCCATTTATAGAAAGGCCCCAGGGCCTGATTTTGACCACCGGCCCGACGGGCAGCGGGAAAACGACCACTTTGTATGCCATGCTGCGCTGTGGCGCAAAAATAACGAAAAACTTCACCACTATCGAAGACCCGGTGGAATACTATATGAGCATGGCCGAACAGGTCAATGTGCGCGAAAAGATCGGTTTGACCTTTTCGAACGTGCTGCGCTCGATTCTGCGTCAGGACCCCAATGTCATCATGTTGGGCGAGATTCGGGACCACGAAACAGCCGACGTCGCTTTTCATGCGGCCTTGACCGGACATTTGGTGCTCAGCACCCTGCACACCAACTCGAGCATCGCCTCGATCACCCGACTGCGCGACATGGGTCTGGAATCCTACGTGATCGCAGACGCTCTGATCGGTGTGGTTGCTCAGCGGCTGGTCCGAAAAATATGCCCCCACTGCCGCACGGAAGAAAAACCCGATCCATCCACCCTGCGTTCTCTGAAAATAGCCGATACTGCCTTCCAGAGCTTTAGGGGCACTGGTTGTGAAAAATGCAACAACAGCGGATACAAGGGTCGAATCGGTATTTATGAAATTTTCCAGGTGGACGCGGAAATCAAACGTATGATTCATCAGGGCGCAACCGAACCGGAACTGTTGCATGCAGCTAAGCTGACCGGAATGAAGACGCTGATCGAAGATGCTCTGGAAAAAGTGCAATCGGGTATCACGACCTGCTCGGAAATCCTCAGGGTTTTCGGTCCCCAGAACATCGCCGAAATCACGTGCCGCTTCTGCGGGTCCCATATGGAACAGCGTTATCATTTCTGCCCTTATTGTGCCGGGGAAATGGTGCGTATGTGCGCCGACTGTGACCAATTGCTCGCTCAGGATTGGCACCATTGTCCCCGATGTGGAGCAGAACTGGCATCGCAGCGACAAGCTGCCCATTGACGAGGAAACCATGATCGCTGAGCCAACGGGTCTAACGGTAGGCGTATTGAAGTCAAAGGATGGATGTGAAATCCCCGGAAAGGAATACAATGAGCGAACACGCAATTGTTATCGTCGATGACGAGAAAAATGTACTTAACGCTTTTAAACGTGTTTTACGGCAGGAACCTTATCACTTATATACGGTCGACAGCGGTGAAGAGGCGCTTTGTTTACTAGATGCCCGGGAGATCAGCCTTGTCATCAGTGACTATAACATGCCCAATATGAATGGTCTGGAGCTATTGAAAAAAGTGCAGGTAAAATACCCGCATATTTTGGCGATTATGCTCACCGGCCAGGCGGAAATCGAGATCGCCGTTAAAGCCATCAACGAGGCCGGGGTCTATAAATTCATCCAAAAGCCCTGGGATGATGCCGACCTTAAAATTACCATCCGTCGTGCGCTGGAATCCATCGATCTGGCCATTGAGAGGGACCGGCTGAGAAACAAGATTAAAAGCCGCGATACCATTTTACAGGAACTGGAAAAAAAATATCCGGGCATTACCAAAGTCGATAAAGACGAAGAAGGTTACATGATGCTGCGCTAACAGGCTTTACAAGGGGATCTGTATTCAGGTTGCCTTCGGATCGTTGCGACCAGTTTTGTGAATGTGCCTTTGCTAGAAAAATTATGCAAATATTAAAGGGAGAGGGACACCCGGGATAATGAAATATCCAGAGAAGTAGGTAATTTTCAACAACCTAAATGAGAAACGTGCTGCAATGAAATTCTTGATTGTCGATGATGACAAAGTTTCCCGCATCATTTTGCGGAAAAAGATTGGTATGGGGGGGCATGAGGTCGTTGAAGCGGAAAACGGCATTCAAGCCTGGAAAATCCTCCAGAATGATGCCATTCCCTTTATCATTACCGACTGGAAAATGCCGCAGATGGATGGACTGGAGCTTTGTGAGCGCATTCGCAGTGACTCCAAAAATAAATACGTGTACGTGATTGTGGTGACGGCCAGCGACAAGATCTGTGATTTGGTCAAAGTCATGCAGTCGGGTGCGGACGATTATATATCCAAACCATTTAATCCGGAAGAGCTGCAGGCCAGGGTCGAGACCGGCTTACGCATTTTGAAACTGCAGGACAAGCAATCAAGGCTCGAACATATATTGATCGAAAGCCGCAACAAACTCAGGGCTGTTTTCGATACATTGGAAGAGCAGATCGTGGCTGTCGACATCCGTGGCACGATTGTGTCTATCAACCAGGCTTTGCTGAAAGCTGCTCGGTGTGATCCGCAGGATATTGTCAATCAGCGCTACCCCGAATTTTTGGACCGTTCTGAAAACCTGGCAATAGGCGCTAAAGAACTGGTACCGCTGGTTGATGCGGTTTTTTCAAACGGAGAAGCTTCAAAGAACTATATGACCGGCCATACCCAAAACGGTGATGTGCACTGCGAGGTTCAATGCCTGCCGATAAGAGATCGAAAAAATACCGTGGTTCAAGTCGCTGTGGTCATAAAGGATACCAGCGAAGACAGACGCAAGGCGCAAGAGATCAGCGATCTTAACAAACGATTGCTGAAAACCTCTGTTGAAATAAAACTGCAAAACAAGGAACTGAAAGGCACCTTGAAACGGCTGGAAATTACCCAGAACCAAATGTTGCAGTCGGAGAAAATGGCATCCATCGGCCAGCTTGCCGCCGGCGTGGCCCACGAGATCAACAATCCCACCGGATTTGTCAGCAGCAATTTGAGGACCCTGAGGGGGTATCAAAACGATCTGGATCGCCTGCTTGACCAGTACCGGACATTGAAGCACGCATTGAAAAATGACGAAGACCAGGCAGCCATTCAGGAAATGATTAAGCATATCGAAGCCACCGAAGACGAGGTCGATATCGGGTACATCCGGCAGGACATCGGCGAGCTGATTGCCGAAAGCGAGGAAGGCACGGAGCGCATCAAGAAAATCGTGGAAGATCTGAAACATTTTGCTCATCCCGGCCAGGACAAGGTTCAGGATACCGACATCAACAAAGAGCTGGAATCGACCCTAAATGTGGTCAAAAACGAGCTAAAATACAAAGCCGCGGTGGTGACCGAGCTCAATCCGCTGCCCATTATTCAGGCCAACCCGCAACAGTTGAACCAGGTGTTTGTCAATATTCTGGTCAACGCCGCCCAGTCCATTGAAAATATGGGTGAAATCCGTATCAAAACCCGGCATGTCGACGGGCATGTGGAAATTGGCATCAGCGACACCGGATGCGGTATTGCCAAGGAAAATATATCAAAGATTTTCGATCCGTTTTTTACCACCAAGGAGGTGGGCAAAGGCACCGGCCTGGGGATGAACATCGCTTACAACATCATCAAAAAACACAATGGACATATTGATGTGCGCAGTGAGGCCGGAAAAGGAACCCATTTTAGAATAACGATACCCGCGGGAAAAACTCATGAGCCTGCCACAAGCGACAGCCTGTAATCTTGACCGTGTCGAGCGGAGGAATTCTACGGTTTTGGTCGTGGATGACGAACCTAACATTCTTAAATCCATTGAAAGAACACTAAGAGGGCAGGGCCTGCGGATCCTTACGGCCGATTCTGGTCCGAAAGGCCTGGCTCTGATCAAAGATACCGAAGTCAATGTGGTGGTTTCAGACAACCACATGCCTGCTATGGATGGGATCACTTTTCTTGAGCGCGTGCGCGCTTACGATTCAAAAATAACACGCATCATGCTAACCGGCCACGCTTCGGTGGATTGCGCCCAGCAGGCCATCAATCGCTCCAAAATATTCGAATACCTCACCAAGCCATGGAATAACGAGGATCTTAAAACGACTATCCGCCGCTCCATTGACCACAATTTTTTACTGTGTGAAAATCATCGGCTTCAGAAGTTGACCGAAAGCCAGAATAAAGAGCTGTTGCATTTGAACAAAACACTGCAATCGCGCGTTCGGCAAAGAACATCACAACTGGACAATGCCGTGCGTGAGGGTTTGTTGATGCTGGCTTTGGCCGCTGAAGCAAAGGATGAGGACACCGGAAACCATATAAAAAGAATTCAGGATCTTACCAGAGCCACTTGTAAAAAAATGGGCATGGAAGAAGTCACTGCCGAGAAAATCGCTTTTGCCAGCATCATGCACGATGTCGGGAAAATTCATGTTCCCGACAACATCCTTCAAAAAAAAGGGAAATTGACTGAGACGGAAATGGATGTGATGAAACAGCACACCATTGCCGGCGAAAAAATCTTGGGCAAGTCACCCTTTTACGAAATCGCCCGTCAGATTGCGCGCAGTCATCATGAACGGGTCGACGGAAAAGGGTATCCGGATGGATTGTCAGGCAACAACATCGCCCTTCCTGCGAGGATAGTTTGCGTTATCGATGTGTTTGATGCATTAATTCATGAACGGCCATACAAAGCGGCCTGGAGTAAACGAAAGGCGCTGACTTGGATGCGGGAACAGGTTGACCGGCAATTTGACAGGGCCGTCTTTGCCGCATTTGTCGATGTCCTGCGAGATGGCGACGGTCATTCCTCCGGAGAAAACGATATCGGGTTCATCTAGCCTGGCTGTGATGGTTCGTCGTTAAATCCCTTACCTGTGCGCCAGATGATTTGTGTTCTGGACCGCTTGGATCATTCTGCCATTAAGTTAAAAGCGCAACATCCTTGCGTTCTTTCCGCATTATCCATTAAGATGATTATATCGACTGAGATTGATCTGACCTCACGCTGTCGGTTTCCTGATCACCCGGTTCCGCCACAGTTTTGATGCTCGCGAATATTTATGGGTACAATCGATAAATTCGAAAATGAAGCAGTAAAGATTATTGCCGCCCCCGATGAGACCGGGCAATGGGAGGGAGAATACACCGCCTTGGAGAAGGTCGGCACCACATTTGTCAATGGATCCGATGGTAAATGCACGGGGATTTACAATGCCTGGTAAACCAACCTATGAAGCGCTTGTACAACGCGTGCGGGAAATGGAGAGATCTCTTTCCGAGTGCAAGCGGGTGGAGAAAAAGCTTCGTGAGAACGAGGCTCTTTTCAGCAACCTGTTCGAACACCACGCCGCAGTCCAACTGATTATCGACCCGGATGGCGGCATCATATTAGACGCCAATGATGCGGCATCAGAATTTTATGGCTGGACGCGGAAACAGCTCCAACAAATGAAGCTGCAGGACATCAACACCCTTTCTCCCCAAAAAATAAAGCAAGAGATGGAAAAGGCCAAGGCCAGCAAACGATTCCATTCTGAATTCCACCACCGGAGGGCGGATGGCTCCATTCGAAATGTGGAGGTGTTCAGCAGTAAAATCGAAGCAAAAGGAAAAGATCTTCTTTGCTCGGTAATTCATGACATCACCGCGCGCAAGCAGGCGCAAAAGAGGCTCAGGGAGAGTGAAAACAGTTTCAGTCAGCTCTTCGAGTCGGCGCCGGTCCCAATGGCTTACGCCTCCGATGCAGGAGGATACTGGGGAACGACCTGGAACGAGGCCTGGTACCGAACCTTCGGTTATGCCCGTGAAGAGGCGGAAGGCCGGAGCGGAAACGACATCGGACTGTGGGTCAACCCGACAGATCGCGGTCGTTTTGTCGAGATGGCCAATCGCCAGAATTACGTCGCCGATTTCGAGACACTCCTGAGGCGTCATGATGGAGCAGTTCGTAACTGCTCTTTATTCGGCCGTTTCATCGAAAAATCCGGCCACCGCCTTCTGATGGTGGTCTATCTCGATATCACCGACCGCAAGCAGGCGGAAGCGGAACTGCGCAGATCTCATCAGACGCTGCTAACGGTGCTGGACAGCATTGACGCAACCGTCTTTGTGGAGGATATGCACAGCCGTGAAGTCCTGTTTATGAACAAGCACATGATCGATGCCTTCGGAAGTGATTTCACCGGCCGACATTGCTTTGAGGCTTTTCGTGGGAAAAGCAATCCCTGCGACAACTGTATTAATGACCGGCTCCTGGATGCAAATGGTCACTCCACGGGTGTCTGCGTCTGGGAATCAAAGAATGATCGTTCCGGAAAATGGTACCTTAATCACGACAGGGCCATCCGGTGGTTGGACGGGCGAATGGTCAGGTTGCAGATTGCATCGGATGTGACCATGCTCAAGGAAATGGAACGAGAGCGCGACCGGATCGGTGAACAGCTTAAACAGGCCCAGAAGATGGAATCGGTGGGCCGGCTGGCCGGGGGGGTGGCCCACGATTTCAACAATATGCTGGGGGCGATCCTTGGCTATACGGAATTGGGCATGATGCGAATCAGTGCGACGGATCCCATTCATGGGACGCTAAAGGACATTCAAAAAGCGGCCCAGAGGTCCGTCGACCTTACCCGGCAACTGCTGGCCTTTGCCCGCAAACAGACCGTGGCGCCCAAAGTGCTCGATTTGAACAAGATTGTGGCGGGCATGCTCAAAATGCTGCGCCGCCTCATCGGCGAAGACATCCACCTGTCCTGGCTGCCGGGCAAAGATCTGGGACGGATTCGAATGGACCCTTCCCAGATCGAACAGTTGCTGGTCAATCTGTGCGTCAATGCCCGGGACGCCATCCACGACACGGGAAGAATCACTGTCCAGACGGATGCCGTTACCTTTGACGAAACTTACTGCGCTGCACATGGGGGTATTGTCCCCGGCGATTTTGTGCTGTTGGCCGTGAGCGACAATGGCTGCGGCATGGAGGCTGAGACGCTCTCACATCTCTTCGAGCCGTTTTTTACCACCAAGGCGGTGGGCAAAGGCACCGGCCTGGGGCTGGCCACCGTTTATGGCATGGTCAAGCAGAACGACGGCTTTATCGATGTAAACAGCGATCCGGGTCAGGGCACGACCTTCAAGATTTACCTCCCGCGGCATGCGGCCAGGGCTGGCCGGTCAAAGAAGGTGGATACGGCGCAACCGGCCGTAAGCGGCCACGAAACCATTCTTTTGGTGGAAGACGAGTCCATGATCCTGGATATCGTCATGAAAATGCTCGAATACCAAGGGTACACGGTGATGGCTGCAACCACGCCGGGTGAGGCGATCCATCTGGCGCAGGAGCATGCCGGCGACATCCACCTGCTTGTTTCGGACGTCGTCATGCCCGAGATGAACGGCCGGGATCTGGCCAAAAAACTGTTGTCGCTTTATCCGGATCTCAAACGTTTGTTCATGTCCGGCTATACGGCGGACATCATCGCTCATCGCGGCGTGCTGGACGATGGTGTCGAGTTCATCCAGAAACCTTTTTCGGTGCAGTCCCTGGCGGTCAAGGTTCGGCAGGTGTTGGACGAAACGAAATAGGCGACACAGGGGTAACGATCCTGCGCATGATATGCCATCGGTGGTGTTGAATCCTATATTCGATGGGATATTTCGATGCGGGCAGATCTGTTTCGCATTCCGGCTCCCGTCGGCTCTCATCAGGGGGATTTCGGCAATTGCGACTTGAAGACGTCGCGTGGAGAATATGCCGCTGTATCAGAATATGAAAATTTCGGTCAAATGCTATTCAGGTTACCGGTTGGATGAGAAGCCCAAGCGTATCCGCTTCGATTCTCTGGTCGTTCACGTCAATGAAATTGTCGACCAATGGCTGGGTCCGGACCATCGGTATTTCAAATTGGTCGGCGACGATTGCGCTACCTACATTATCCGGCAGGACATGGATTCGCTGGAGTGGGAATTGACGTATTATAAACAAAAAGGGCATCATCCCCTTTAACACCGATCAGGGGGCCTGCGGGTTTCAGACCGTCCCGACCGGTTTGAGGACCACGCTCAAAACAGTTTCCGAATCTGAGATATTCTTATTAAAGATCCATGACCGGCGTCCGGATGCCGGCGCAATTCCGGGTCCGGTTTTCCAGCCTTGTTGTGCCTGGCGATCGTTGTTTTACAGCAAGAAGCGCTACCGTGCCGGGGAAGACAATCCTTCGAGATCGATCTCACCTTCGGAATCAAACGCGATTTTCCCAAAGAGGCCGGTATTCGCGACTTGCAGATGGCCGCTGAGGGCATAGGCGAGTTTTTCTCCTCTAATCGGCTTTTGGGCGCGCTGAATCAGCCGGCGGGCGATGCCGATCATATCGAACATGGACGAATATACTTTCACCGGCACAATGGTGTCGGCATAAGCGGCAATTTCGATTTGAGGATGGGCCACACCTTCAGCCAGCTGACGGCCGTCGAGGGCCAGTTCACAGTCGATGCCCTCGACCGTCAGGGATCGGCCGCTACGGTTGATGATGCGCAGATCGACTTCAAATGTGGTTTCCAGGCCCCTGATGTCCAGAACGCGGATCGACGACAGGCCGATTCGGGGAGGTTCCAGGCGGTTGCCCATGGTGGCGCATCCCATGAAGAGGATCAGAAGAGAAGCAGCGGCAACGGTTGTCCGAAGGGGGTGATGGATCGGCATTATCGGTGTCCTTTCGCAAACGGTTGGCCGCCAGAGCCGTGTCATTGGTTCCGGCTTTGGGTTGGCCCGGCGGGGGGCCATACGGTCACACTGTGCAGGGAAAATTACCAGTGGCGAGTTTCAAGTTTCCAGTCGTGTTTCATGCTGCGCGCGGGCCTGATCTTATATATAGCCAGAATTCCAGAACTCACAACTGATCCAAATGACAGAATTCCACAACTCGAAACTTATTGCACGTAACCCACAACTGGTTTTCCCCCTGCCCCTGATCTGGTTGCAGCGCGCCGGTTTTGCGGGTGAATAAATAAGATTAAGCGTTTTTACAGATGATGTAAAGGGCTTAGGCTCTTTTCCGCTTGCCTTTTGTCCGGCTTTACGATGAAATGCGGTCATTTTTTGGGTGACTTGAATGGATATGTTTGATGTACAAGCTGAAGCGGCGACCGCCGAATCCCGTCCCCTGGCCGAGCGTATGCGCCCTGAGGGGCTGGACGATTTCGTTGGACAGTCCGAGGCGGTGGGCCCGGGCACTCTGTTGCACCAGGCGATCCGGCAGGACCGTATCTTCAGTATGATTTTATGGGGTCCGCCGGGTTGCGGAAAAACCACCCTGGCCCGCATCATTGCCCGGGAGACCCGGTCCCATTTCATTCATTTTTCCGCCGTTCTGGCCGGGGTGAAAGAAATCAGGGCCGTTATCGCCGAGGCCCGCGACCAACTCAAGCTGTACCGCAAACGGACCGTGCTCTTTGTGGACGAGATCCACCGCTTCAACAAATCCCAGCAGGATGCATTTCTCCATCACGTGGAAAGCGGCCTGTTGACCCTGATCGGCGCAACCACGGAAAATCCCAGTTTTGAAATTATCGCTCCCCTGTTGTCCCGTTGCCGGGTTATCGTCCTGAAGCCTTTGCTTGAGGACGATCTAAGATCCTTGTTAATGCTGGCCCTCAGGGACGCGCAACGCGGGTTGGGAAAGCATCGACTGGCTATTGACGAGGATGCCGCCGACCACCTGATACGCATGTCGGACGGAGATGGGCGCCATGTCCTGAACAACCTCGAGATGGCCTCCTTTGTGGCGTTGGGGCGGCCTGCAGCGGCAGGGCAGGAGGCAGCGCGTAAAATAGAGCTGGCCGACATTGAGCAGGCCGTCCAGCACAGGGCCCTGCAGTACGACAAATCGGGGGAGGAACACTATAATTTAATATCGGCGCTGCATAAAAGCATGCGCGGCAGCGACCCGGACGGCGCTTTGTACTGGCTGGCCCGCATGCTGATGGCCGGCGAGGATCCGCTTTACATCGCCCGACGCATGGTCCGTTTTGCTTCCGAAGATATCGGCAACGCCGATCCCTACGCCCTGCAACTGACCATGGCGGCCATGGAGGCGTTCCGCTTTATCGGCCCGCCGGAAGGCGAGCTGGCACTGGCCCAAGCGGCCGTCTATCTGGCCACGGCCCCCAAAAGCAACAGCACTTATAATGCTTACGGCCGTATTCAGGATATCATCCGAAAAACCGGTTCTTTGCCGGTGCCGCTGCATATCCGCAACGCCCCCACGCGTCTGATGAAAGACCTGGGATACGGCAGCGACTATAAGTATGCCCACAACTTCAGCGAAGCCTATACGCCCCAGCACTACCTGCCCGAGCAGCTTCAGGGCAATTTTTACTATTTTCCCCAGGAGCGGGGGTATGAAAAAAATATCAAGCAGCGTCTGGACCACTGGCGCAGCCTGCTTATTAAAACCAATCCTTCAAAAAAATAGCGGCTGGTCGCTATGAGATATCCATAACCTTGACCGTTACTTCACGCACGGTGTCCCCAAACCGGACTTTGAGCCGGACCGTATGGCCGATGGCATATCGCTGCATGGTCTGGACAAAGGCCGCGATGTCGGTGACGTCCACGCCATCCACGGCGACAATGACATCCCCCAGCAGCCGGTTCCGATAGTCGATGCCCTTGAGGCCCGCACGGTCGGCCGCAGAGCCGGGCATGACCCGGTCGATGACGACACCAACCACCCCCAGGCTCGCAGCGGTTTCCTCATCCAGAACCACGATGCCGATGCCCGGCCGGGGCACTTTGCCCTTGGATATCAGCTGGGGGACCACTTGGTTGACCACATCGGCCGGTACGGCAAAGCCGATGCCCGCCGAGTTGCCCGATCCGCTGATGATGGCTGTGTTGACGCCGATCAGCCGGCCGGCCGAGTCGATGAGCGGGCCGCCCGAGTTGCCCGGGTTGATGGCTGCGTCGGTCTGGATGACCCCCACCACTTCCCGGCCCGCAGCCGTTGGAAGACGACGGTCCAAAGCGCTGATGACGCCGGTGGTCAACGTGCGCGAAAGCCCGAATGGGTTGCCGATGGCGAACACCGCCTGGCCGACTTGCAGGTTGTTGCTGCTGCCCACCGGGATAGGGTCGATATCGGCAGGCATGCTGCGAAGGCGCACCACTGCCAGGTCATAGTCCTGGGAGCCGCCCACATAGGTCGCTTCCAGGGCTTCCCCGGTATCCATGCGCACCTGAATCCGCTGGGCGCCCTGGATGACGTGAAAGTTGGTGACCACATGACCCTGGTGATCCCACAAAAATCCCGAGCCCGCACCCTGGCGCACTTCCCGCGTACCGAAAAATCCACGCACGGCATTTTCAGTGAAGATATACGCCACCGATGGAGCGGCCATGTTGAAGATGTCAATGGTGGCTTTTTCGAAGTCCGCCAACTCGCCGCGGGGCTGGATGGTTCGCGGCACGCTGTTGCGAATCTGGCGGCGGTCCCCGAAATACTGGACCAGCGTCAATACGGTAACTGCCGCGGCCACGATGAAAAACCAAAAAGTCATTCGGTTGCGAAAAGCCATGGATAAAGGCCCCTTTACGACCCAAACAGTTGAAGTTTATTTGATGAGGATAAATTTTAAGAAGATATCGATGGAAAATCAAGACTGGATCGTTTGATTCAACAATCGGATTTCTTGGACGGTGAGACCCCCGGGGTTTCCGGTTGCGGATTCTGGCGTATCCGGACGCGATCCGCAGTTGACCGAAACAGGCGTGGCCTTGCGGCTATAGAGACAGGAAATAGCGATGGAATAAATCGTCCGCATTGAGTTCAGGGTGAAACGTCGTGGCCATTATCCGGTCTCTGCGGACAAAAACCGGATCGTTGAAGTGCCGTGCCATGACGGTGGTGCCACGGTGGACCCGATCGATCCGCGGTGCCCGGATAAAGATCGCCGGGTAAGCATCAACATCCAGCAGGGGGACCTGAATTTTGTCCTTCAGGCTTTGGGCATGCCGGCCATATGCGTTGCGGGTGATATCGACGGGCAGGGCGTCGAGGCACCCGGGGGCACCGTCAACGGTATGCGCCAGCAGGACGGCACCGGCGCAGATTCCCCAGACCGGCATGCCGGTGCAAATACTGGCTTTTATGGGGGATAGCATTCCGAATTCGCGCAGAAACTTGCCCATGACCGTGCTTTCCCCGCCCGGAATGACCAGCCGGTCAATCCGGCTAAGCGATTGAATGTTTTTAACAATGATACATTCTGCACCCAGCCGGTCAAAATGGGGGATGTGATCCTGAACGGCGCCCTGCAAGCCGAGTATACCGACACGCATGGCTTCAGTTATATTCCGCGCCGGGCCATTTCGACCTCCAAGGCGTGGTTTTCAATGCCGATCATGGCGGTTCCCAGGCCTTTGGAAATATCCGCCAGACGTTGCGGATCTTGATAATGAATAACAGCCTGTACAATGGCATGGGCCATTTTGGCCGGATTCTCCGACTTGAAAATGCCTGATCCGACAAAGATGCCGTCGCAGCCCAGCGCCATCATAAGGGCTGCGTCCGCCGGCGTTGCAATGCCGCCTGCGGCAAAGTTGACCACCGAAAGGCGGCCCAGGTCGCGGGTCGCCTTGACAAGGGCAACGGGGACCCGCGATTTACCGGCGGTTTCAGCCAACCGATGTGCATCCAACCCCTTCAGTTGGTGGATAGCTTCGCTGATGGCCCGCATGTGGGTCACTGCGTTGACGATGTTCCCTGTGCCGGCTTCCCCCTTGGTGCGGATCATGACAGCGCCCTCGTCGATGCGCCGTAACGCTTCTCCGAGATTGCGTGCGCCGCAGACAAAGGGAACCTCGAAACGGCTTTTGTCGACATGCCTGGATTCATCGGCCGGTGTAAGCACTTCGCTTTCGTCAATGAAATCCACTCCAATGGACTGCAGAATTTCCGCCTCCATGAAATGGCCGATGCGGATTTTGGCCATGACGGGAATGGTGACTGTATCCATTATGGCTTGAATCATGGCCGGATCACTCATTCGGGCAACCTGGCCATCCATACGGATATCCGACGGGACGCGCTCCAGCGCCATTACCGCGCAGGCACCGGCCGCTTCAGCCATACGGGCCTGTTCGGGGTTGGTGACATCCATGATGACGCCGTTTTTGAACATTTCGGCAAAGCCCTTGTTGATCCTTTCCCGTGTCATGATATGATCCTTTTCAGCTGCAGACGATGCACCGAAGCCTGACTGGCTGGTGCCAGGAGGCTTTTCGTACCACAATAATTAAATTATAGTAGTACAAATAAATAAATGTATTACTAATGTCAAGGGGAAATATGAGACTTTCAGGGTACCGGGCCATTGCCCGGACCATTGGCGAGCGCATCGCTTCGGGAGAGTACACTCCGGGGGAAAAAATTCCCTCCATTCGCCAGTTTGCTAAAGAGTTCCATTGTAATAAGCTGACCGTGCATCGGGCTTTTGAACTGCTCAGGCAGCAGAACGTGATTGAAAATCGGGTCGGAAGCGGATCCTATGTCCGATTTCCGGAGAGCATGGCGGCACCTTCCGCCATTTTTGATTTCCGTACCGATTACCTGGACCCCAGCCTGTTTCCTTATCTGCAAGTGCAATCCATTTTCAATCAATTGTTCCATGAACAAAAGGCCCATGCATTGGCCCCGACGCCCGCCGAAGGGGACAACGGGCTGATCGACGTTCTGAGTCAGCACTACCGGTTGCCTGCGCATCGTATGATGATCATATCGGGTGCCCAGCAGGGGCTTGACCTGGTGGCCAAAGTGTTCTCCGCCAACATTTCAGAGGCCCTGCTGTTTGAAGATCCAACCTATCCGGGGGCCATATCCCTGTTCAAAGCCCGTCATTTCGTTTCCCTTTGCGATGATGGCCCGGACCTGAACGGCCTGCATGAAAAACTGAACGGTCCCATAAGGCTATTTTACACCATGCCGGCCGTTCATAACCCCACTGGAATGGCCTACAGTCTGGAAAAGAAAGAAGCGGTGGGCCGGCTGGCAGCGGTGCACAATTTTTTCATTATCGAAGATGACTGCCTTTCCGAATTCAGACATCCGACGATACCACGCTTTATCGATCTGTGCCCGGATCGCACCATCTATGTAAAATCCCTTTCCCAAGTCACGGTGTCGGGTATCCGCCTCGGTTTCATGGTGTTGCCGGAGACTTTGTTTAAAAAATTTCTATACGCCAAGTTTTCCTCGGATATTGCCTCTTCCGGTATGATGCAGCGATGCATGCGTGAGTTTATCCGCCAAGGGTTCTTTCAGGGGCATTTGGATGAAATTCAACGCAAGATCCATCACCGCCGGCAAACGTTGCTGGGTGTCATTGAGCCACTGGACCACCTCTCCGTCGCAGCCCGCCAGGAGGGGTTCAGCCTGTGGGTGAAAAGCCGTTTGCCGCCGCCCGTTGATCCGGTGCCTTGGTGCAGGGGAGAGGAGTTTTCGTTCACTTCGCAATCCAGGGCCCATTTTCGTCTTTCGTTCATGCACATGGACGACAACAGGTTCAGCCGCGGGCTGGACTACCTGCGACAGTTTTTGGGTGGCTTAGGCCCACAAGCGGGAAAATAGATGAGACAAGGCATTAATAAATCAATACTGCTCGGCAGTATTCTTCTCATCTCCTTATTGGTGAGAATATGGGGAATCGGCTACGATTTGCCTTACATATACCACCCGGATGAACCAGGCTATATAAATATCGCCCAGAGAATATTCAAAACAGGTGATTTGAATCCCCACTTTTTTAAATATCCATCGTTGTTTTTCTATATTAACGCAGGTGCTTATACGCCATATTACTTTTTGGGGAAATTTTCAGGTGCATTTACATCCCGCAGGGATTTATTACCCCCGAAAACTTTGGCCATGGGGGTTACAAAATCCCCGATGCCGAATACTGTCTTGCTGGGTCGCATGGTCAGCGTTATTTTTGGTGTTGGCGCCGTTGGATTGACTTTCCTAATTGGCAAGCAACTTACAGGCAAACTATCCGTTGGCATGCTGGCATCACTGATGATGGCCATTTCACCGCCCAACGTCAGTCACAGCGGTTTAATTACCCCTGATTCATTTGTGGTTTTCTTTACCGCAGCGTCGTTTTTGGCGACCGTATGGATCTATCGGCAAGGAAAGACCTGGCAATACATACTGGCCGGTTTATGTATCGGCCTGGCCGCCTCAAGCAAATACAATGGGGGGTTGATTGTGCTGCCGCTGCTTTTTGCGCATTTTTTTTATCACGGCAAAACAGCGCTTAAAGAGCGAAATCTCTATCTTGCAATACTGCTGTGCGCGTTCGGATTCTTTGCCGCTACACCCTTTGCGCTGATAGATTTTTCAAAATTCCTTGCCGAAGTGAGATTTGAAGCTACCCATTACGCCACGGGCCATGCGGGTATGGAGGGGAATACGCTAAAATGGTATCTGGAATATATGTGGCACACGGCCGGCATTGTTTATTTTCTTGCCATATTGGAAATCTTGCGGGGTATATACTCGCGCAATAAACCAATCATCTTGCTGTCCATTTTCCCTATTGTCTATTTTATTTTTATTAATAGTTTTGTGGTCCGAAATGATCGCACGTTTCTTCCCCTGACACCTTTTTTGTTTTTATTGGCGGCTTCGCTCCTGGTCAATTGGATGAACAAGGCGGGCGCACTGCGCGAGAAAGAACGGCAAAAACGGTACTGCTCTGTTGTTGTAGGTCTTGCATTCGTAAGCCTGATGCAGCCGGCCGCAGAGACCGTTGCCAACACCCTCAGGCTGACCACGGTGAATAGTCGGGAAACCGCAAGGCAATGGATAGCAAATGACTTGCCGGCCGGAACAAAAATTGCGATCGAGTCGTATTCGCCATTCATAGAGCCATCGCAGTTCTCTATCCACGCTTTTCGTAAAATGATAAACCATACGTCTCAGTGGTATATTGCGCAGGGTTTCGATTATCTGATTTTCAGTGAAGGCATGTATGGGCGATTTTTTCGAGAACCCTCAAGATATGGCAAAGAAATTTCCCAATACAACAAGATGTTCGAGCAGTATTATCTTTTAAGGAGGTTTACTGATGGTGGTTATGAAATTCGTGTATACGCGGTCAAGCGGCCGCCCGGCGGCTTCCAACAGACGCCGCTGCGCAGCCGGCCTCCCGCAGGCTCTCAAAGTCGGGGCTTTCGGGACCGGATCTTTACTGCTTCGAATGTTTGATATGCGGCTTGATGTCCAGCACCGGCGTGCCGTCAAACATGTCGATGCCTTTAACCGCAATTCTGGTATCTGAAATGGACAATACTTCCAATACGGAAAGTCCGATGGGGTTGGGCCGCACGGGCGAGCAGATGCTGAAAACGCCCCTGGGGCCTGATTTGTGGGGTGGAGTCTGTTTGAGTTTTGCCGCGCTGAACGGCGGGCTTTGGTGAAAGGCAAACAGCACCACGATTTGGTCTCCGGGGGCAATATCATCGAGCCCTGCGCAATATTGCGCATCAATGTCGATGAAGCCGGGGACATCGGAGACGGACCAGTGACGCGGGATTTGTGCATTGGCTGCCTGGGTATGCAGGGTTCCTATGGGTTTAAATGAAAATTGCATTTTTTCCTCACGTGGATTGTATGGACGGTGGCTGGGGGCTTCGCCGGAAAATCAGCAGCAAAAGGATGCCTGTGGCAATCATGGCACTGCACAGGATCTGCCCCATGGAAAAGCTCAGAAAGACATAGCCCAGGTGTTCATCCGGTTGCCGGACATATTCGATAAAAAAACGAACGGTGCCGTAACCGATGAGATACAGGGGCAGCATGGCGCCGGGCAGTCGTATCCGGTTGCGCAACGGCCAGAGGACCAGAAAAAGAAAAATGCCCTCGCCCGCAGCCTCGTAGAGCTGAGAGGGGTGGCGCAGTACGGGGCCTCCCGATGGAAAATACATGCCCCAGGGGACATCCGTGGCACGGCCCCAAAGTTCGCCGTTGATAAAGTTGCCCAGCCGGCCGAAGGTGTAGGCCGCCGGGATACAGGGGATCATAAGATCGGCCATATGGCGGAAGCTCAGGCCGTTTTTGCGGATAAACCAGTAGGCGCCGATGATGGTGCAGATCAGTCCGCCATGATACGACATACCCGATATGCCCGTAAAATGAATGCCTCCGTTGAAACTCACCGGGAGAAAAATTTCAAGGGGGTGTTTCAGGTAGTATCCTAAATTGTAGAAAAGCACATATCCCAGGCGGGCACCTACCACCAGGCCGATGATCATGGCGGTCAGCAGCCCCTGCAGGTCATCGATGGACAATTTCCAGCGGTGGTCATTCTTGATGCGATAGGCGGCCAGAGCATACGTGATGCCAAAAGCCACCAGGTACATCATGCCGTAATACTGCAGCTTGAAGCTGCCGAATTCCAAAATGACCGGGTTCATATGATGGGGCAGGTACTGCCACCAGTTCCAGAATGATTCCATGGTTTGCTGCCAGTCGCTGTTTACGAAGCCGGAGAATCCAGTGCATTGATTTTGCCGCGGCCGTTTTCACTCCGGAAAATGATGGCGAACAAGTTTTGCCGGGCATTTTCATTGTGATATTTGATGAGTTCTTTGGCGTGGTCGACATCTTTCATGCGAACGGCTTCAAATAGCAAATCATGCTGGTCGGCAATTTGCGGTATGCGTTCGATGACCAAATCCTCGGTTCGAAATCGCAGGAAAATCTTCTGACAAATATCCCGATATCGATCCGAAAGGATGGGGTTGTCGATCATTTCGATGATGCCGGCGTGAAATTCCGCATCCAGTACGAAAAGTTTTCGGTGCACGCGGTCTGAAATGGCGTTTCGGTAATCGTTTTTTCGTTGTTCCAGAACGGCCAGTTTTTGCGGATTTATCTGGCGGATGGCTTTGCCAATGGTTCCCACTTCCATGATTTCCCGAATTTCATAGAGACATTCCGCCTCTTCAAGGGTCAATTTGTGAACCGAGTAACCCTGGTTGGGTACAAAATCCAGATAGCCCTCCTTGGCCAGGATGCTCAGCGCGTTGTTCACCGGTGTTCGGCTGACGCCGAGTTGTTCGGCAAGATCGACGAACACCAAGCGTTGTCCGGGAACAATATCATAGTTAAGCATCATCTCTTTGATCCGGTAATATACCGCCAGGGTGAGGTTTTTTTGTTTTTTCAATTCGTGCTCCTGTTCCCTTGTTCAGTGGGCGATCACCATCGATTGGTGCCAGAAACGATTGGCCCAGGGATAGGGGGGCAATGTTTAGAATATTACATGCAACATGTATAATCCAAATAGGCTTATATTGCAAGACTTTACTTGCTGCCCAGGCCGGGGCAATTGCCCTGTTAAATTTGCCGGAGCTGAATTACAGGGCCCGGAGAACGCAAAACGGGGGCTTTTTGCATGCAGCGGGCTTCGGGGAAGGGAAGGGCAGTGTGGCATCCGGGGTAGACCAAAAATTAGATTGACATGGCCAATATTACATGCAATAAGACATGAAAAATGGGGTTACAAATAACGTTTTTTTGCGGAAAGTGGATTGACCATGGGCCACGACAACGCCAACCATACTGGTCGACTCAGCCTTAAATCTAAAATATGGATTGAATTGGAAGGGCGCCCCGTCATTGGCGAAGGCCGGATGGCCATGCTGGAGGCTATCGACCACCATCGATCTATCTTGCAGGCCTCCCGCGAAACCGGCATTTCTTACAGGCGTATGCGGGGGGCGATACGGGATATGGAAGGCGCTATTGGAAAATCCCTGGTATTGACCCGTAGAGGTGGGCTCAATGGCGGAAAATCAGAATTGACTCCCGATGCACTGGCACTGCTGGACTCCTTTAAATCACTGGCGCGCGGGTTCCAGGATGAAACCGATGTGCGGTTTGAACAGTTATTTAAATATTAATGCTGATCGATTGGCAAATAATGCCAATCGATATTGGAGGCGCTGAACATGATGCGATCTTTTGACCAATTGCTGGCGGAATCGGTGGCCCGACACGGCCATTTGTGTGCCGGCCAGGTGATCGGTGTGCGCATGGCCATGCTGGGGTGTCGGCTGGTGGGCATCGCAGATCCCCGGGATCCTGCCCACAAAAAGAAGCTTATTGTATTTGTTGAAATCGACCGCTGTGCCACGGACGCCATTGAAAGTGTCACCGGCTGTCGTTTGGGTAAGCGGACTCTGAAGTTCAAGGACTTCGGCATCAATGCGGCGACTTTCGTCAACCTGGAGAATCGGACAGCCTACCGGATTGTATCGACGGAAAGCTCACGCCAGGTTTGTAAAACCTATGCCCCTGAAGAGAAAGATACGCGGCGGCAGCAATTGGAAGGATACAAGCGCATGCCGGATGACGAACTGTTCGATGTCCAGCAGGTGCGCGTTGATTTGCCTGAATGGGATATGCCCGGACCGCCCACGTGTCATGCCGTATGCACTCGTTGTGGGCAAATGGTGCGGGATGGAAAGGTGATTCGCAGCGGGCAGGAATTGCTGTGCGGCCCATGCGGCGGCGGTGCCTATTTCCATCCTGTAACGGAATCAAACCCGCATGAAAGTACCGGGTTTCAATTAAAGGAGATGTCGACATGATTCAGGTGGTTAAAATTGAAGATGCCGTTGGTTTTCCTTTGGCGCATGATATTACAGAAATCCGGCCTGGCGAGTTCAAAGGCCCTGCCTTTCTAAAGGGGCAGATTCTGAGGGGTCAGGATCTGGACCACCTTCGCCGGCTGGGAAAAAATCATCTTTATATTTTCAAGCCGGAGCACGGCGAAATGCATGAGGATGAAGCGGCTGTTGAAATCGCCAATGCCCTGTGCGGAGCCGGCGTGGGCTGGGACCAGGAACCACGCGAGGGGAAAATAAGCCTCAACGCCCAGCTGGACGGTCTGCTCAAGGTGGATGTGGATGCCCTGATGCGGTTTAACCTGCCGGGCGATGTGATGTGCGCCAGCATGCACTCCAATACCATTGTGAACAAGGGTCAGCAGGTGGCTGCGACCCGGGCGATTCCGCTGGTGGTGGCCCGGGAGAAAGTGGAGCGCGCGGTTGCCGCGGCGCACACTGCCCCTGATGGTGTTTTGCGCGTGCTGCCCATAAAAAAAGCCAAAGCCGGTTTGATGATTACCGGCAATGAAGTCTACTACGGCCGCATTGAGGACAAATTCGAGCCGGTGATTCGCAAAAAGGTGGCCGAATTGGGCGGAGATGTGCTGGATGTGGTTTTTCTGCCGGACGATGACCGGGAAATTGCCGAAGCGGCGGTCCGCCTGGTGGAACAGGGCGCCAACATTCTGATCAGTACCGGCGGCATGTCGGTGGATCCGGATGATCGCACCCGCCATGCCATGAAAAAAGCGGGCGTGCGGGATATAGTCTACGGTTCGGCCGTACTTCCGGGGGCCATGTTCATGGTGGGCTACCTGGGCGAAATTCCGGTGCTGGCCACCCCGGCATGCGGGATGTACGCATCGCGCACCATACTGGATCTGATACTGCCCCGGGCCCTGGCCGGTGAGAAAATTACACGCACCGAAATTGCCATGCTGGGGCATGGCGGCTTGTGCCTGAAATGTAAACAGTGTACTTTCCCGCGCTGTCCGTTTGGAAAATAAGCGGTCGTGAAAAAAAGGGAGTTGCAACGCATATGGTCAGAACTTTGCCACTGGGGTTGGGTGAAGCCCTGAAGCTCACGCTGGACAACATCGAACCGCTGGAGCCCTTGCAGGCTGAACTGTTGGATGGATTGCAACAGGCAGTGGCCCAAGACCTGCGAGCCCTGGTGGATTCACCCTCCATCGATGCTTCTTTGAAGGACGGCTATGCCGTCGTATCGGAAGATGTCAACGGCGCCCGTAAGTCTTCGCCGGTGGAGCTGAAACTGGCCGGAGCCATGGCGGCCGGTGGCCAGAAGGATGTTCGGGTGAGTTCCGGAACCACCGTTCGTGTGTTGACCGGGGCGAAAATACCGCCAGGGGCAAGTGCCGTGGTTGCAGAAGAATTCGTTTGCGTCGAACAAAACACCGTCATCTTTTTTAAAGATGCCGAGCCGGGGCGAAATATTCTTCCCCGCAGCAGTGATGTGGCCGCCGGCCAGATTGTGGCCGCCAGAGGCAGCCTGCTGACTCCCGGCCTTGCGGGTATGCTGGCCGCAGCGGGGCACAACATTATTCCCGTTGTCCGCAATCCACGGGTGGCGGTCATTGCAACGGGCGATGAAGTCGTGGCACCCGGTCGCCCGTTGGCCGAAGGGCAACTGTATGCCAGCAATATGACGACCTTGGCCGGCTGGTGCCGGCAATACGGTTTACAGACCCGCCTGCGGGTGGTCAAAGATGACACCGACGAAATTTTGCAGGCCATAATGCATTTCAATGATACCACGGATGCCATCGTAACCAGCGGCGGCGCCTGGACCGGAGACAGGGACCTGGTGGCGCAAATCCTTGAACGATTGGGATGGCATCAATTGTTTCACCGCATCCGGATCGGCCCGGGAAAGGCGGTGGGGTTCGGTCTGCTCAACGGCAAGCCGGTCTTTATTTTGCCGGGAGGCCCGCCGTCAAACCTTATGGGGTTTCTGCAAATCGCCCTGCCGGGCCTGCTGAAGTTGGCCGGACACCGGCATACGGGGCTGCCCACCATTCATGTCAAGCTTGCGCATGATTTGACCGGACGTTTTCCAGATTGGACCCAGTTTATTTACGGGACCTTGGAAAAGGGCGGCGACCTGCCGCTGTTTCGATCCCTGCGTGGCAAAAGCCGACTGCAGTCCATGGCCGAAGCCGAGGCGGTGGTGGCCATCGCGGAAGGCGAAACTGTGCTGGCGTCAGGGTCTGTCATCGAGGCCCAGCTGCTGGCGTAGCACGGTGAATTGCTCATGAAAGATACTATTCTATGAAGCCAAATATAGGCCATCAACTTGTGGATTCCTTTGCGCGACGGGTCGACTACCTGCGGATTTCTGTCACCGACCGCTGTAATCTCAGGTGCCGTTATTGTGCACCCGCAATGCCGCCGCCATTGGATACGGACGAGCTGCTTTCGCTTGAAGAGATATATCGTTTAATTCGTATCGGTACCGGGCTGGGTATCCGCAAAGTGCGGTTGACTGGCGGAGAGCCGCTTTGCAGAAAGGGGCTCGATGGCTTGATCCGCCAGGTTCGTACGAATTCGGCCATCGAGGACATATCGCTGACCACCAATGCGACCCTGCTTGCCGGTCAGGCCGCTGCGCTTAAAGAAGCCGGTCTTGGCCGCATCAATATCAGTCTGGATACCCTGGACAGGGAAAAATTCACCGAACTCACCGGTGCCGACCAGTTTGACAGGGTGTGGGACGGGATCATGACAGCAACCCGGATGGGGTTTAATCCGGTCAAGATCAACACGGTGGTTATGAGAGGGTTCAACGACGATGAGATTGAAAAACTGGCCGAACTGTCCTTGCGTTATCCTTTTCATTTGCGGTTTATCGAATACATGCCCATCGGTACCGATCCCCGGACGGCAAAGCAGTATTTTCTCTCCATCGACGCCATACGCAGACACTTGGGCCGATTGGGCACCCTTGTATCCATCGAGCGGTCCAGGCTGGATGGTCCGGCGAGGCGCTACCGGTTTGAGGGCGCTCCTGGAGAAATCGGTCTGATCGGATCGATGAGCTGCCATTTCTGCGCGACCTGCAACCGGCTTCGTCTTACGGCGGACGGCTATTTGAGGCCTTGCCTTCTGGCCGATGAGCAGGTAGATGTAAAAACACCCATGCGGGCGGGGGCATCGGACGCCGTTCTGGCGTCGCTGTTTGTCCGCACCATTCAACAGAAACACAGTGAGCACCGGATGAGCTTCAGCGGAGATCGAAAACTGCGGACTAAAATGGTCAGTATCGGAGGATAGCCCTTGACCGGTCTGCCAGAAGCCACAAACTGCTGTGCCGTTATATTGGCCGGCGGGTTGAACAGCCGCATGCACGGGCGTAATAAAGCATTTCTCCAGGTGGACGGAAAAACGATTCTGGATCGTCTGCTGGCTTCCCTTGAACCCGGTTTTTCGGAGATTATTCTGGTAACGCGCCGACCTGAAGCCTATGTCGGGCGGGCCTTCAAAATTGTTACGGACATTTACCCGGACCGTTCCTCGCTGACCGGGATCCACGCCGGCCTGGTCAATGCCCAATCCGGGTACGCGCTGGTGGTGCCTTGCGACACGCCGTTTTTAAAGCCGGCAGTGGTCAGACTGCTTCTCGATCAACTTGAGCCCGGAATAGATATTGTGGTGCCGGTGGTGGACGGACATTTTCAGCCCCTGTGCGCCATTTATTCAAAAAGATGTCTTCCCGCCATTGAAAAACAACTCGACGGCGGGGGCTATAAAATCATTCAGTTTTTTGATCAGATGCAGGTCAAGACAGTTTCCGCCGAGCAGATCAAGCATGCTGACCCGCAGATGCACTCTTTTTTCAATGTCAACACGCCGGCCGCTTATGCGGCCTGCAAGGCGTTGATAGATGTTACCGGGAGATGAATCAATACAACGAATTTGTCCCCGTTTGGGGTTTTTATGGTAGACACCCGTTCCATCAGGGAAAATCAAGACTATAACGCATTTATCAAAATCAAAGGAGTCGAAAGATGCAGGATGTCGTCATTGTTGCCGGTGCCCGTACACCGGTGGGTAATTTCAGTGGAAGCTTGAAAAACACACCGGTGGTTCAACTGGGGGCACTGGTTCTAAAAGAGACCCTCAAAAGGGCCGGGTTGCGCCCCATGGTTACCGACGAGCAGCGGTCGGTTGCGCCGGACGCCTTGAAGGATCAGGGACAAATTGAACTTGAAGCGTCGGCCTACGACTATGACGACACCCTTCAGCCGGTGGCTGTGGACGAGGTGATCATGGGCAATGTGGTCGGTGCCGGACAAGGCCAGAATACCGGTCGCCAGGCCATGATTCGGGCCGGCCTGCCCAAAGAGACGCCCGGTTTTACGGTGAACAAGGTGTGTGCGTCCGGTATGAAAGCGGTGGCTTTGGCCGCCCAGTCTATTGCTCTGGGAGATGCCGATGTGGTGCTGGCCGGCGGTATGGAGAACATGAGCCTGATCCCTTATGCCGTTTCCAGTGCGCGCTGGGGGGCACGCATGGGCAATGTGGAGATGACCGATCTGGTGGTTTTCGATGGGCTGTATGAAATATTCTACGGCTACCACATGGGTATTACCGCCGAAAATATTGCCGAAAAGTACAGCATCACGCGTGCCGAACAGGATGAACTGGGTGCATTGAGCCATCGGCGGGCCAGAGCCGCCATTGCCGACGGTCTCTTTAAAAATGAAATTGTACCGGTGCACATTCCCCAGCGCAAAGGGGAACCTGTGGTATTCGATACCGATGAGCGCCCCATGGACACCAGCGTCGAAAAGATGGCCAAGCTGCGCCCGGCATTCAAAAAAGACGGCACCGTTACCGCCGGCAATGCCTCCGGCATCAATGACGGGGCCGCTGCGCTTTTGCTCATGTCTGGCGCCCGGGCCAGCGAGTTGGGACTCAAGCCTCTGGCGAAGGTGCGGGCATGTGCATCCGGTGGCCTGGATCCGGCTTATATGGGACTTGGACCGATTCCTGCGGTGCGCAAGATCCTGAAACAGCAAAAACTGGGAATGGAGGATTTCGGTGCCGTTGAGCTCAATGAAGCCTTTGCGTCCCAGGCCATTGCCTGTATGCGTGAACTCGACTGCAATCCGGAGAAAACCAATCTGGTGGGCAGCGGCGTTTCTATTGGCCATCCCATTGGCTGCACCGGCGCACGTATTATCCTGACACTCATGAACATCATGGTGCGTCAGGATCTGGATCTGGGACTGGCGTCGCTGTGCATCGGGGGCGGACAGGGCATGGCCACGGTTCTGGAGAGGGTTTAATTCGGCCAGCGGCGGGTTTGGCGATTCCGGTAGACGTGTAAAACAACTTGGGGACGTATATCAGGTTATCAGTTAATCTTGATTAACTGATAACCTGATATACGTCCCCTTTATTTAAGGAATTTCTTTTCGATCAGGTCGGCCAGCGCGCCGATGTCATTGATGTCGAAATTGGGAACGCCCAGATCCACGGGGGTATCGGACATCACGGCGATGAGACTGTCGCTTTCGCCTTTGGCGTGCAGCGGCGTTTTGTGCGCGGCGCTCCGGAATACTTCCACCTGGGCCATCTGTGCTTTTTTATACCCTTCGGTAAGCACGATGTCCAGGTCGCTCAGGTACGTCGATACCAGCGATTCCAGGGACATATCCCGGGTGGTATCTTTTATCAGCGAAAGTTTCCACGGCGATGCGATCAGCACGGCTTCCGCACCAGCGGCCTTGTGCCGCCAGGTATCTTTGCCCTCATGGTCGATGTCGAACCCATGGGTGTCGTGTTTGACCGTACCTACCCGGTGCCCTCTTTTTTTCATTTCCGGAATAAGTTTTTCGAGCAGGGTGGTCTTGCCGCTGTTTTTTTTGCTGATAATGGAAATGATCGGTGGCATTATCCTATTTTTCTTCTTCAGTGGGGGGGACCATCATCACCGGTATCCTGGACTGGCGCATCACTGACTTGATGGTCGCGCCGATGGAGTTTTTGGACAGAAATCCTTCCCGTGCGCCCATAATGATCAAGTCGCAGTCATATTCTTTGGACGTCTTTATAATGTCTTCCACCACCTCGCCATCGGAAACAACGACTTCGCGGGAGTGATATCCACAGGACGCGTCGTCGATACCGGCCTGGCTGCAAAACTGGTTCAATGCCTCGCGAACGAGCTTGTTGGAAGATTTTTTACCAATCAAAGCTTCCTGCGCATTGCGCTCATGGGCTTCTTGCATATCGTCCCACAGCTTATTGCCCAGCAGTCCGCGGAGGCGTCCCTCGACATAATCGGGCATTTTATCCATGACGTGCAGCAATATGATGGTGGCCTCGAACCGGGTCGCCATGGCGGCGGCATAGTCGAATGCCTGTCGGCAGTTTTCAGAAAGATTGGTGGCAAACAAAATCGCTTTCACTTGCTTAAACATGGCGGATATCCTTTTTTCTTTTCTGTTGATTATCAATTGAGTCGTTATGAAGCGTATGGCTATGATTGCATGCAAAATTGCACACAACATTGCCTTTGTCAACACCCGATTCCAGTGCGCCACAGCCGGCACAACGGGTCATTTCAGCGCTGCTGAAATGGAAAATATTCCCGACGGCCGTGGCTTTGGGTTAAAGGGGCGACACCAAACCGCGGGGTGCCGCAACGCCCACGCACATGGCTTTTTCCTTTTCAGATAGCTTGGAGGGGTTTTTCAGTGCCTTGAGCGGGCAGACAAACTCATGACCCGCTTTGTCTTTCACCCATGTGAGGCGTTCTCTTTTTTTCTTTTCCATAAGTATTTCCCTTTCGATTTGCGTCTAAAGATGCCCCAAAATAGGCCCTGCTCAATTATTGTCAATACGGTCAGTAAGGCAGGGCGGGGAATGGCTGGTTGGCAATGGGTTTCGGCAGTACCCGTATTTGAAAAGGTTGAATCGCATAAAATTTATTGCGTCGCCGATGGGGTGAAAAATATTCATTTATTAAATTTGACATTCGTGTAAACTCAACTTCAAGGACAGGGGCCATGTCATGCCCTGATTCATAACCTTGACGTGCAGCCCATAACCATTGCCCATGCCGCCTGCCCATAAAAGACCATGGGCTGGTGTCGCGGGCATTTGCGTGCAAGAACGAACCTGTCACCAGGTCGAAAAACAACAGGCGGAATTTATGGACACATATTATATTGACGGACATTTCATCGATGATGAAGCGGCAACCGTCTCGATCAAAGATCTTATCGTTCTTCGGGGCTATGGCGTTTTTGATTTTTTGATTACTTACAACCGACGTCCGTTCCGGCTGAAGCAGCATGTTCAGCGGCTGGAAAACTCGGCCAAGCAAATCGGGCTCGGGCTTCGGCATTCTGTAGCGCAGATATGCGCGATCGTCGAAGAGACGGTCCGCAAAAACACGCATCATGCAGAATCCAATATCCGAATCGTATACAGCGGCGGCGTGAGCCTGGACGGTGTGACGCCTGAAGGCAACGGCATTTTGGCGGTAATGGTCACACCGAAGCAGGCAACGCCCAAGTGGTGGTATACCGAAGGCGCCAAAATTATCACCGTTGACATCGAGCGTTTCATTCCCCTGGCCAAAAGCACCAACTACCTTACGGCCGTTCATGCCCTTCAGCAGGCCAAGCGGCAAAATGCTATCGAAGCGATTTATGTTGACCACAACCGGCGTATCCGGGAAGGTACAACGTCCAATTTTTTCTTTTTTAAGGACAATACGCTGGTTACGCCCCAAAAGGAGATCCTGCCGGGGGTCACCCGCAGTGTTGTGCTGGAACTGGCTAAGGGGCATTTTGAGATCGAACTCCGGGATATCGATTATTCCGAACTGGTTTCAATGCAGGAGGTGTTTATCGCATCTTCCAACAAGGAAGTGGTGCCCGTGGTCGAAGTGGATGAAATGACGGTGGGCGATGGACGGCCCGGCGCAAATACGCAAAAGATCATACAGCTTTTCGGCGACTACACCAAAGCATTCGGCCAGGGAACCATCTCGCATGGTTGAGCGCGGACAGGCATCCGCTGTTTTCGATGTGCATACGGGCAAATGGACCCGGGGCGCGCATGCGGCAACCGGCGCCGAGGTGATCATTACTTCCGACTGGGCACCGATTCGGCAATTTGCGGATGTCATCGCAAACGATCCGGGCACGATTTACGGGGACCTTCTGCCGTTGCTGCAGCAGGCCGATTTGCGGATCACCAACTTGGAATGCCCCCTGACGGAGCTGAACGCGGCGGTTTGGAAAAGCGGGGCAGAATTGCGGGGTGCACCTGACTCGGTCAGCGGATTGGCTCATGTCCCCTTTGATGTGGCCACGCTGGCAAACAATCATGTGTTCGACTATGGTGTCGAGGCATTTGATGCAACCACCCGGCTGCTGGATGACCGCCGCATTCAATGGGTGGGCGCCGGCATGACAGCCGAGAAAGCGCATCAGCCGCTGGTGCTTGATGTCAAAGGGATCCGCCTGGGAGTGGTCAACTTCAGCGAGGGGGAAGATCTGACTGCGGCCGTGGACGGTCCGGGGGTATTCGGCTGGAATCCGGATCGTGCCGCCGGTATCGTGGAAGCCCTGAAGAAAGAGGTGCACATTGTGCTGGTGATCTGTCATTGCGGTGTGGAGTATATCGCTTTCCCGCCGCCATACGTGGTTCAGGCTTTTCAACGCATGGCCGATGCCGGCGCGGACATGGTCATTGGACATCACCCCCATGTCCCTCAGGGGATTCAACTATACAACGGCGTACCCATTTGCTACAGCCTGGGAAACTTCGTGTTTTTCCAGGAGACCGATTTGGTTTATCGCAAGGTCGGTTATCTGGTTCGGGCCGACTTTTCTCCCGCCGGGTTGGAGGGATTTTCCATCGTACCATACGACATTCGCTCCGATCGGCTGGTCCTGATGCGTGGGGGCAGGCGAAAGCAGTTCATGGACGATTTGGCGCAGGTCTCCGTCCCCCTGTCGGACAGTTGCGCAGTGGAGGCGGCTTGGCACGGTTTTCTACGCAGATACGGCATTGAGGGGTTCAAACAGGAGATTGCCATGCTCATGGGCAAGATGGAACAGAATCCCCGCAAGGGGGCGGCCATGTTCAGAAACCGGATTGCCACCATGCAGCATCAACGCCACTGGATCGATGCATTGACCCGCATCATCGATGGCACCATTGACGAGGCCCCGGACTGGGCCATGGAGCTGACCGCACAATGGCTGACCCGAAGACATTGATATCAAATACCGCAACTGACGGTCACGGACCGGCGGCCCCAAAAGAGACCCTGTCCCTGGTCCTTATGGATTCGGGAATGGGTGGGCTGTCCATTTGCGCCGATATCGTTGTCGGCCTCCAGCGGCGGCGAAATTTCAAGCGGGTCGATATTACCTACTTCAATGCCTGGCCGGAGCAAAACCGGGGGTATAATTCCTTTGCTGACCAAATTGAACAACTTCGGATATTCGATGCCGCCCTGGCCGGTGCACAGGTTTTTGCGCCGGATATCCTCTTTATTGCCTGCAACACACTTTCAGTGCTTTACCCGCAGACGGCCTTCAGCCGGTCGGCCCATATTCCGGTTGTGGGCGTCGTGGATTTCGGCGTCGATCTGATGCTGGATCATCTGGCCGCCCGGCCGTCCAGTCAGGTGATCATCCTGGGCACACTGACCACTATCGCGGCAGGCATTCACAGGGACACCCTTATTGCCAAAGGTATCGACGGCCGCCGCATCGTCTCCCAGGCCTGCGATCAACTGGCTACTGCCATCGAGAACGGACCGGACAGCCCGAAGGTCCATGCCATGATCGATGATTTCGTCGTCCAGGCCGTTTCGAGACTCCATTTTCCCGAATACCCGGTTTCGGCGGCTTTGTGCTGCACCCACTACGATTACAGCAAGGCATATTTTAAAAATAGTCTGGAAACCTATATCGGGTCCAATACGGTGGTTTTGAGCCCCAATGAATCGATGGGCGGTTACTTTTTCAAGCTGTTCGAGAAAGGGTCCTTTTCCGAAATATCCATTGATTTGAAGGTCGTCTCCAGAATTCGATGGAGCGACCGAAAAATTGCTGCCATTTCAGATATTTTGCAGCCGGTATCACCTGTCACGGCGCGGGCCCTGCGCGACTATCGGTATGACCCGGAGCTGTTTTCCTTTTAACGATGATTTGCTTTCCGGGGTCATGGTGTGGAGGTTGGGATGAAAAAGGTGCTGCTGGTTACCGGCCCGGGCGGAGATGCTCAGGGCTGGGGTGATATGAGCGTGACCCGGTGTATTTGTGATGCCCTCAATACGGACGGCAAGTGCGCCGAAATTGCCGATGTTGAAAACCCGGCTGATTTCAGAAGGGCCATAGAGCACCGCCGCTACGATATCGTGTGGAGTGCGTTGTACCAGGCCACCGCCAAAGCGGACATTGTCGGTCTCGACGAAACCGAAGCGTCGTGGCTGGCGGATTTTCTCGACGCACGTCAGGTTCCCTATATCGGTCCCAGTGCGCTCACGATGAAGCAATTGATTCAAAAGCACGAAACCCACCGCATTCTCAAAGAAAAGGACGTGGCGGTGCCCGATTACCGGCTGGTTGGCTCGGCTGACCGACTGCCTCAGGTCAGTTACCCGGTATTTGTCAAACCCAGTAACGAATCACGTTCTGTGGGTATCAGTGACGACAGCGTGGCAAACACTTCAGCGCAACTGCAGCGGCAGATTGCTTATATCCATAAGACTTATCACCAGCCCGCGCTGGTGGAGGAGTATTTGCCCGGGGCCGAGTATACGGTTCTGATGCTGGGCAATGGAGAGAGGCAGCAATTCCTGCCGGGGATTGTCACGGTGGAAGCTTCCCACTACGGTAAATATCCGATTCTCAGAAGCGACATGAGAGGCGTGGGCCTGACCCGGATCGAGCGGCCGCACAGCAGGGTCGCAGAGGCCAGAGATCTGTGCCGACAAGCCACGGATGTGCTGCGCTGCTGGGACCATGTGCGGGTGGACATGCGGGTGGATGCTGCCGGTCGGCTGAAAATCATCGAAGTCAACGGTATTCCCGGGCTCAAACCCGTAAAGAGCTGGAGTCCCCAGATCTATTCACTTTATCACCCGTTTCCCGGGGGGGTGGATGAAGCGTACCGCAATCTCATTCATTGTATTGTGGATTCCGGCCTGTCACGCTACAATCTGATCTGAAATTTGCCGGTTTGGGGGTGTTTGTCAGGCATGTCCACGGAAAGAAAGCATAGCCAAAGTCATGGATATCCAGCGCTATTATCCGTCTAAAATCGTCAGCGCCGAGGAAGCGGTCGCCAAACTGAAAAATGGAAGTCGTGTTTTTGTCGGCTCTGGCTGCGGGGAACCCCAGCATCTGATCCACGCCATGGTGGCCAGCCGGCAGCTCCAGGATGTCATGATTTTCCAGATGCTCTCTTTCAGTTTCGAGCAGTACCTGAAGGATCCGGATTTTTTACATCGGTTTGCCCTCAAGCTTTTTTTCGTAACCATCTCCATGCGCCAGGCGGCCTTTGAAGGCAAGGTCGATTACATCCCCGTTTACCTTTCCGAGATTCCAAGTCTTTTCAGGAGCCGTCAAATCAGCCTGGATGTGGCATTGATACAAATCAGCCCGCCGGATCGATTTGGCCTTGCCAGCCTTGGGGTTTCGGTGGATGTCACCCGGCAGGCGGTTCGAAGTGCCCGCCTCGTGGTTGCCCAAGTCAACCCGCGCATGCCGCGCACCCATGGCGACAGTTTCATTCACCTGGACGACATTGACTACGTTGTCCCTTATGCACAGGAAATATTGACGCTGCCGGATGATGCCGTGGATGAAGCAACATCCCGCAGAATTGGCCGTTATGTCTCCGAGCTGATTGACGACGGCAGTACCTTGCAGGTGGGGTACGGGCAAATGCCCTTTGCCATATTACAGCATCTGATGGGGAAGTCCGACCTGGGGGTTCATACCCATATGTTGACCGATGACTTTATCCCGCTTTTTAAAAACGGCGTGGTGACCAACAAAAGGAAAAATTTACTCAGAGACCGCGCTGTTTCGACATTTTGCATGGGGACACGCACGATCTATGATTATATCGACGACAACCCCACATTTTATTTCGGGGCTGCCGATTTTGTAAATGACCCGCGCACTATCGGGCAAAATGACAATTTTGTGTCCATCACGTCCGCCCTGGAGGTGGATTTGACCGGACAGGTATGTTCCGATTCGGTGGGCCGGCAGTTTTTCAGCGGCACTGGGGATCAGGCAAACTTCATCCGCGGCGCATCGCTTTCCAGGGGTGGATTGTCCATCATCGCATTGCCTTCCACCGCCCAGGGGGGCAAGGTTTCCAGGATCGTGGCCAATCTGAGTGCCGGCGCCGGAATGGCCACCCTGAGGGCCGACGTCAACTTTGTGGTTACTGAATACGGCATCGCCCAGCTAAAAGGAAAGAGTATCAATCAGCGGGTCGTTGAACTGACCCAGATTGCCCACCCGGATTTTCGCGCCGAATTGATCGCAGCGGCCAAACAGAGCCACTTCATCTTTTCGGATCAACTTCCTCCGCCAGCCATGGATTTGATGTTCACCGAAGCATATAAAAGCCGCATTCAGTTGAAAAACAGACAGACCATGTCCGTACGGCCGCTGCTGCCGTCGGATGAAATCGCCTATCGCAATTTTCTCTATTCCCTGGAAGAAAGAACCATCTACTTCAGGTATTTTCATAACATCAATGTCTTTTCACGCCAAATGGCACAAAATCACTGGGCTAACCTGGATTATCGCAAAAACATTTCGCTGGTCGGTACGGTGCGCAACAAGGGAAACAAGGAGATTGTAGCCATTGGTACCTATGCCGGGGCGGATGACGGGTGTGCGGAGATCGCGTTTCTGGTGCGCGAAGACTTTCAGGGGATGGGCATTGCCAGCTATCTGCTTGGAGAGTTGGAAAAAATAGCGCTGCAAAATGGATATCGGATGTTTTGCGCCATCGTTCTACCGGAAAACACGTCGATGCAGCACGTTTTTAGAAAGCGTTATCCCAAAGCCAGGATCAGCACCCGGGGGGGAGAGGTGGAGATCCGGATGAATATTGTTGCTTAGGCATCACCGGGTGGTTGCATGCACTTGCTTTTTTCTTCCTCTGAAAGTTCGTCCGCCCTTTTTAAATCTTCCAGCTTGCAGACATACTGAACGCCATCACTGTCTTTCACATAAACGTAGGTGGGTTTTTTGTTTTCTTTGCGTTCCATAGGTTCTCCTTTTTTGTGGTTCTGCTTTGGCCTTTATTTTTCAGCATAACTTGGTGTTTGTCACTGTCGTTGCCCATGATGATCAACGGGCTCGTTCAGGGGCAGCCCAAGCCGAGTCCTTCGAACCCTGTTTTTACTATACAATACCTTGATGTCCGGATCAAAACGAATTATGCTCTCAATCGTCGGCCGTGACCGCATTTATACTCGCAGGTTGCGCAATCCCCCGGGCAGCGGCGGCCGCCTCTAACGCCGCACATATTTCCACAGTTGCCGCAGCCATGGGGCGGGGCTATCCCGCTACCGCTGAGCCTGAATCCAATGCCGTCGGAATCGAACAGGATGGGTTGAACCATCTGGAGCAGCTTCTTGTTGATGATATATTGAAAACCTCCGATCTCAAAAACGGCATCTGATTTTTTGGCTTCTTCCAGTGCTACCCCGAATGTCCGGATCCCGCACCCGCCCAATCGAACGAAGATACGAATCGGTGATTTTTCTCTGTCCTTGAAATAATCAGCGACAACCTTTGCCGCCCTCGGCGTTACCTCAAGCATTTCGCAACTCCACTGGAACCGGTTTATCGTCCGGCAGTATTGACGGGCTTTCATACTATGGTCATGATTTGCAAATAGGCAAGGATAGGATTTGTGGCCGGCATACTCCGATATTTCGTGGGTTTGTTTACCGGCTGGTTCCGAACCTTTTTCCATGGGGGTGAAAACCGGGAATTTGCACAAAATGCCGAACTTCCAAACGTGGTATGAATATTGTATAATTATAATTGTCGTTTTATCCGGGTTTGCTGAATCCGGGTGCAATATTGCAGACTGGAAATGATCCTATGAAATGCTTGTGGCCAAAAAACGAGACGGTTTCCGGCGGGGGGGACGAAAAAGTTAATCGGCTGAGGTGGGCCTATCACTGCGCCTCTTGTGATACCCAGTTCAGCGTTGATGTCCCCAAAGGGCCGGCCCAGGAGCGTGCACTGACATGTCCGGCCTGCGGCAGTCCGGACATCCGCAAATTGACGGCCTACCATATGGCGGAATCCGGATGCGGGGGCTGATAGAGGCCCCGGAGGCCGTGTGCTTCCTTTACTTTTTAACCGGCCGCTTGATGCCCAGTTTGGCCATTTTTGATTCGAGGGTCGTCGGTTTGAGGGCCAGTAGTTCGGCGGCGCCGTTTTTACCGCGCACCCGCCAGTTGGTCAATTCAAGGGTTTTTTGAATCTGGTCTTTCAGAACCTGGTCAAGGGATCTGACCTGGGTGTGTATGGCGCTGGGATTACCCGGCATTTCGATCTGCAGCGTTCTCTCGGTGGTAATGATCATGGCCCGTTCAATAAAATTCTTTAATTCCCGGACATTGCCGGGCCAATTGTAATTTTGCAGAACTTGCATACTGCTGCGCGGAATGGTTTCAACGCGTTTGCCCATCTTGTCGCTGAAGCTTTTGACGAAAAACCAGACCAGGGCGGGAATATCACCGCGGCGCTCGCGCAACGGGGGCATCACGATGGGAAATACATTCAGCCGGTAGTACAGATCCATGCGGAATTCGCCGGCATGGACCGCTTGCAGCAGGTCGCGATTGGTCGCGGCGATGATACGAACATCCGATGTGATGGTTCTGTGCCCGCCCAGACGTTCGAATTGCCCCTGCTGGAGCACTCGCAGCAGCTTGGCCTGCAGAGGCAGGGTAAGTTCGCCGATTTCATCCAGAAACAGGGTGGTGCCGTCGGCCACTTCAAAGCGCCCGACGCGCCTGGAATCGGCTCCCGTGTAAGCGCCTTTTTCGTGGCCGAAAAGCTCACTTTCCACCAGGTTGGCGGGCAGGGCGGCGCAGTTCACGGTGACCATGGTGCGCGCTTTGCGCAGGCTCAGTTTGTGGATGGCCTGGGCCATGAGTTCCTTTCCCGTGCCGGTTTCCCCCAGCAGCATGACCGTGGTGTCGGTGCCGGCCACCTGTTCGGCCTGGCCCAGAACATGTTTGATGGTATCGCTGTGGCCAACGATCTCCTCGTGGTCGAACTGCAGGCCGATTTCCGCTCGCAGCAGGGTATTCTCGGCTTCAAGCCGATCCTTCAGGGCCTGTATTTCCAAAAATGCCTTGCCCAGCTTTTGCTCGGATTTTTTACGCATCAGCGCATTGGCAAATACGACACCCAGCAGATTGAAGCGCTGCACCAGCACCTCCGGCCAGTGGCGCTCGGCCGACAGGGCGGCAAATCCCACCACCCCCAGGAAAGATCCGCCCACGGCCAAAGGAATGAGGACGCTTGATTTTATCCCTTCCTTGACGCAGTAATCTCTCTCAATAGCCGCTTCTTCCGGCAATTCATCCACGCTGCACATGACAATGGGCTCGCGGCGCAGCAGTTTCCGGGTGTACCAGGGTTGCTGTTCATTCAAAATCATTTCCGGCATGGGCGTGACCCCGGGAAGCGCAAAGGCATGGGTGAGCCTCAACTTGGTGCGCTTTTCGCTGAACTGGGCCACGCTGCACCGGTCGATTTGCAGTACTTCGGCGATGCGCTCCAACCCGTTTTCGATTTCCTGGTCGATCCGGTCCGCCGGCAGGTTGACGAATCGTGTGGACATGTCGGCCAGCAAGGTTTCAAATTGGAGTCGTTCCTGGATGGATGTATGGGATTCTGCGGAAGTATGATCGGCGCCGATCGGAAATACCGGATTCGTATTTAAATTTTGGGTTTTTGCGTCCTTGGCGGGCATAATCTGTTCTATTGCTGCCCTGTGGCACAGTATCGCAGTCCACAGGGGAGTCCTATCTTTGCATTTGTTTTTTGGTCCAATAGTCTTTAGCCTACCGGAGGCAGGGCCATTTTGCAAACAAATAGCACGAAATATCGTATACGCATCCGATATTTCGTGCTATTATTTTTTTTCTTTCCCTGCACGGATTTCGTAATATTTAAAAAAATGTATTATTATGACTGGTTATAAAATATAGTCTGATTTTGAGGGGAGGCACGTAATTTGTAATACAATATTTATGTGACGCCTAAAACAGGCCGGTCCAGGGCTGCTGCTACAATTTTAAGCAGCTCTTAAGCTAATGCTATTGAGGTACACGTTTCCATTTCTGTTTCGCACTGCGCACGGGCCTGATCTTAACAATGACTGGATTCCGCAACTCGAAACAGACCAATTGCAGCTCAATATCATTAATTCAAGTGCAATTGTCCCAAGCGGTCATTGTGGAAGCGGCGGGACGCCGCTCCCACAGACACTATGGGCTTAAGGTCCAAATTCAAATAAAGGAGCGAACGCATGAGTCTCGATAAAAACGTTCAGGTGTTTCCAACGACCACATGGTCTGCAGGCGCCGGCTGCCACGGTGCCTGCGGGCAGAAGCTTTACGTTAAAGACGGCAAGCTGATCAAGGTGGAGGGCGATGAAAACGCCTCTTTTAACCAAGGCCGCGCCTGCCCGCGGGTTCTGGCGCTGACCCAGTACGCCTATCACCCCGACCGCATCACCACACCCCTGAAACGGGTGGGTGAGCGCGGCGAGGGCAAGTTCGAGCCCATCTCATGGGACGAAGCCTTTGACACCTGCGAGGCCAGGCTCAAAGAGATCCGGGAAAAGCATGGTGCCGAGTCAGTGGTGTTTGCCCAGGGCACCGGCCGGGACGTGGGCGGTCCAATCTCTTTCCTGTGTTACAATTACGGCAGTCCCAACTGGGTCCAATTGGGACTCTCCGGCCAGTCGTGCTACACCCCGCGGCTGGGCGGCATGAAGGCCACCATCGGTGATTTTTGCGTCATGGATGCCTCCCAGTTTTCCGCCAAACGTTACGACGATCCGGAGTGGGAAGTCCCCAAGGTGATCCTGGTCTGGGCCCAGAACCCGCCGCCGACCTGCTCGGACGGATTTTTCGGCCACTGGGTGGTGGACTGCATGAAGCGCGGCAGCCAGATTATTTCTGTTGACCCGCGCTACACCTGGATGTCTTCGCGGGCCAAATACCATCTGCAGATCCGGCCCGGCACCGACGGCGCCCTGGCCCTGGGCATGCTCAACGTGATTATCAACGAAGAACTCTACGACAAGCCGTTTGTGGATCAATGGTGCTACGGATTCGACGAGCTCAGAGAGCGGGTCCAGCAGTACCCGGTGGACAAAGTTTCCGAAATTACCTGGATTCCGGCCGATCTGATCGTCCAGGCGGCACGGCTTTACGCCACCAGCAAGCCGGCGGCCCTGCAATGGGGGGTTCCCATCGACATGAACCCGGAAGGCACCACCGTGGCCCAGGCCATCACCCACCTGTGGTCCATTACCGGCAACATCGATGTGCCCGGCGGCAACGTGATCGCTCGTCCCTCCCACGGGGTGACCACCTATCCGTATTCCACCGAAGAGCTGGTGGGCCTTTACGGCCAGGAATTGGTGGATAAGCTCAACGCCGTGCGCATCGGGTGCAACGATTATCCCATGGTCAAAGGATTTCGCGGCTGGGCCCAGCCGGATATGGTCATCGACCAGATCGATTCGGGCAAGCCGTATCCCATCAAGGCGGCCTGGATCCAGACGGCCAATATCCTGGGCGGCCAGGCGGCGCGGGCAAAACTGCACTACACCGCACTGAAGAAACTGGATTTCATTGCAGTGGTGGACCTTTTTCACAACCCCACCACCATGGCGCTGGCCGATATCGTGCTGCCGGCGGCCACCTTTGCCGAAAAAGACAGTTTCCGCTCCTGGTGGGTGCCCCTAGGGGTCATGCACAAGACCATTCAGATAGGCCAGTGCAAATCCGACTGGGAGATCAACATCGAGATGGCCAACCGGCTCAACCCCAACTGCAAGTACAAAACGGTCAAGGAACTGATCAATGACCGGCTGTCGGTGGCGGGCTACACTTTTGACCAGCTGGTGGCGCAGGGGTCTCAGGCTATGCCGCCCGAGGGGCACTCCAGTCGGCCGTACCGCCGGCACGAAAAGGGGCTGCTGCGCGCCGACGGCAAGCCGGGCTTTACCACCGAAACCGGCAAGGTGGAGCTTTACTCCAAAGCCTTTGAAAGCTGGGGCGTGGACCCACTGCCGTTTTTCCGTGAACCGGCCCAGAGCCCAACAGCAGTGCCTGAACTGTATAAAAAATATCCGCTGATCATGATTACCGGCGCGCGTTCACACATGTTCTTTCATTCGGAACACCGAATGATTCCCTGGCTGCGTGAAAAGAACCCCGATCCCTATGTGGAAGTGCATCCGGATACGGCCAAGCAGTTCAATGTTTACGACGGCGAGTGGATCTATCTGGAAAACGACATGGGCCAGGTCAAACGCAAAGTGCGCATATCGCTGCGCGTGCATCCCAAAATGGTGCACACCCTGCACAGCTGGTGGATGCCGGAGATGAAAGGCAGCGAGCCGGACCTGTTTGGTTTGTGGGACTACCAGATCAATAAGATCGTTCCCGGGCCCCAGGACAGCCTGTCCGGCTTTGGCGGCGGACAGTACAAGACCACCCTTTGTAAACTGACCAAAATGAGCGAATAGGAGAGATCACCATGTCGAAAAACGGACTGCTGATACACTATGAATACTGCACCGGATGCCACACCTGCGAAGTGGCCTGCCAGCAGGAACACGGGTTCCCGGTTGGCAAATGCGGCATCAAGGTCACCGAATATGTCTACGCGGCGGAGAAAAAACCGGTGGCTATCGATTTTCTGCCGTTTCCCACCGAGTTGTGCGACCTGTGCATCAACCGGCATAAAGAAGGCGAGCTGCCGGCCTGCGTCAAGCACTGCCAGTCGTTTTGCATGACGTTCGGCCCGCTGGATGAACTAACCAAACAGATGGACGGTTTGTCGCGGTCGGCGCTCTTTTCGCCGCGCTAGGCGTGCCGCCGTCACTGCTGAAGGGGGCGCAAATCAGAAGCGTTTGAGCCCCTTCGCCTGTTCTTTGGCAACTTAGGAGAAACAATCCGGATGAATTCGTTCTTTGAACGAATTCATCTCCGTTTTAGGTTATGGCTGCTGCCATTTCGATTATAGATTGGACACGATCCCTGGCCGGCGTCGGGCTTTCCGTTAAAGCAATGCCGGGGACGTAAATAGGGGACGTATATCAGTTTATAAGTTAATCGAAGATTAACTTATAAACTGATATACGTCCCCAAAATCTCAAAACCTTCATCCCCAAAATCAGGGCTACGGTTGGAATCAACCGACATGCTGCGGACGATTCACCACATATATTCCGATGCATACCATTATCATTGCAGCGATCAGACGAAGAGAGACCGGCTCATCGAGCAGTATTGCGCCTTCCACCACGCCAAATAGCGGGGTAAGAAAAAGAAATGCACTCAGCCGGGACGCAGGGTAGTTCCGGACCAGCCAGAACCATGCGAGGTAGGTGATAAAGGCGATCCAGATCACCTGGTACGCCATGCAACCGAATATCAGTGGTGTCATTTTCGTGATTTGATCCTGGCCCATAAGTACGGCACCCAGGGGCAGCGCCACTGTCGATACGGCCAGTTGGTAAAACAAAACCCGGCTGGCCCGTATTCCGGCCAGGGGGCCAACCTTGATGATGACTGTGGCCGTTGCCCATAAAACGGCAGCCAGCAACAGCATTGCGTCTCCGATGAAGACTTGGGGAAGCTCTACGGATTCGCTGAAAGCCGCCAGAATTCCCAGGAAAGCGCATAACAGGCCAGCAATCTGCATTTTTTGGAGTTTTTCTCCCGGTATGAACCAGTGCGCACCCAAAGCGGTAAAAAAGGGCATGGTATATATAAAGATGACGGATCGCGATGCACAAGTGAATTCCAGCCCCCAGTAAATCAACAGGAATTCAACGGAGAAAATCAGGCCCACCGCCAGTCCCCACCAGAAGCAGCCGTCGTTGGCCACCAGTTTTTCCCGGCGCGCGACCATCCATAAATAGAGCAGGATGAGTGCGCCTGCAGAACGGATGCCGCCCTGCAGTGCCGGCGGAACACTCTCAACAGCGATTTTGATGGAAATCTGCTGAAGCCCCCAACTGGCGCAAAGGAGGACCAGCAGGATGCTGGCTTTCAGGTCAAGGTATCTGGGTAATGAGGACATCTAAGCGCCTTGATTCACGGATTGACGATTTCCCGGCCATGCCTTCTTTCCTTGATCATTACGGCGCATCCACATGCAACGAGCGCCGATACGGCCGACAGCAGAAAGGCGGTTCGGTAGCTGCCGCTGAAATCGAAGATCACGCCGCCAAGCCATGCCCACAGACCGCCGCTGAAATGGTGCGCCGTGGTGATGAACCCCGTGAGGATTCCGATATGCGCATAACCATAGAGCCGGCCCATCAAAGTGGTCGTGACCGGGGCGGTGACGAGCAGGGTAAAGCCGAAAGTCAGGGCAAACACATAAAACGAAATCAATGTCTGGTAGCGGTAGACCATCAGAAAGATCAATGCGCGCAGCATAAATGTGATGGCTACTATGGCCTTATTGCCAAAGCGGTCCGTCACCGGTCCGGTCAGCAAGACGCCCAGCAAGCTGAAGAAACCCGACCAGCCCAGCATTTTTCCGGCGACGGTCGCTGAAAAACCGAAGTCGGTCACCATGGGAATCAGGTGTGTAAGGACCAGGTAATCTCCGCCGCCACAGACCAGCATGACAACCAGGAAGAACCAGAAAGAGGCGGTCTGCATGGCCTGCTTCAGGTTCATGTCCGTTGACCGCAAAACAGGTTGCAATCGACCCTCTTTGCTGCGGGGGGGCGGCGTTTGGCCGTTCTGGCCGTATGGCAACAGGCCCACGTCCTGCGGTTTTTCTTTGATCAGAAAATAGGCGATTAAAATATTGACACATAAAATAGTCGCGCCGATGATGGCGAATGAAGAGCGCCACCCCTGGCGTGAAACTAGTTCGGTGGCCAGCGGCACGATAACGTATTGCCCAAGGCATCCGCCGGCCAGTGCGAGACTGATCGCCAGGCCGCGATGCCGGTGGAACCATTTGCTGATCAGGGCACCGAAAAGGGGTACGGATGTGCCGCCGAATCCCAGGGCGGCAAGACCGCCATACAGAAAAAGAAAAGCCCATAGTCCGTGGATCCGTGCAATGCCGATGTAGCCGATGCTCAGGAGTACCGAGGAGAGAATGATAACCCGCCTGGCGCCGTATCGATCGTAGTATTTGCCGATGACGGTCAGGGAAATTGCAAATATCGCCATATTGATAAATGCAGCCATAGAGAGTGCGCTGCGGCTCCAGGAGAGCTCCTGGAGCATGGGCTTGAACATGACACCGATAATACTGCGCGCTCCCTGGACAAGGAAGAGAACGATAAAAGCGCCGGCCAGTATGGTCCAGCCGGGGAATATGGATGACCGATGGTACTTTTTCATGGTGGGCCTGATATGGCGGATTCCCGGTTCAAATTTAATAAAATAGGCGCTGGGATATTTCTGCAGCTGTTTTTTTCAAAGGTTCGATGGTGTTACTTAAAAATTGGGGAGTCATTTTAAAAGCGGTTGCAGCGATAACAATCGCTGCAACCGGGGTGCGTTCATGATTGAAAATAGGTGTGGCGATGGCGTACGAGTCTTCGTAACGTTCCCCTTTGTCGTAGGCGATACCGGTCTTTTGAACCTCTTTCAAGAGTTCCCGGTACTGCTTCTTGGAAACGATGGTGTTTTTATTGAAGCGGACGAATTTCGATTTGAGACAGGTATCCACCAAGTCGGATGTGCAAAATGCCAGAATCGCCTTTGCGCCGGCTGCCACATTGATGGGCACTTGTTCACCCAGGCTGAATGAGAAGCGGATATGGCCCTGGCCCTCCACATGAGCGGCAAGAACGATCTTGTTGCCCGAGAGCATTTCGAGGGCTACGCTTTCACCGATTTTTTCGCTCAGTTCGGACAAATGCGGTTGGGCGATGGTCACAATTGCATTGTTGAGGGATTTGATGACGGCGTTGCCAATTTCCGCCGCAGTTCGACCCAGAAAATACTTTTTGGTGTCCGGGTTCTGCTGGAGGAAATCATGGGCCGTGAGCACATGCAGGAGTCGGCTGATGGTGGACTTGTGGATACCCAGCTTTTTGCTGAGTTCCAAAGTTCCCATTTCGTGATTGTACGGTGTAAACGCCGTCAAAATTTTAAGCGCTTTTTCTGTGGAGGACCAGTTGTTCGATGCCGTTTTCATTAACTGTTTTTCTTTTTTGAGGATAAAAAATGGCCGAAATGATTCTTGGGTCAAGGGTTGAATCATTCCACATAAAGAGATTTGATTCCATTTATAAAGATCAGGTTAATTGAATAAATGATCCATGTCAAGCGATATGTATGGATGCTGTTCTGTAACTATTTGAAAAAATATATAAAGATATTGTATGCCGATAGCTGGGAACGAGATCAAGGGATTTCAGGTGGGATGAAATGTTGATTTCTTTGGGGGTATTTCATCCCGTTTTGGCCGATTCTGAAGCGTCATGCCCATTGAATGACTCATATCAATCCCATAATATGAAACATGATACCACTCAATGAAACAATAAAAAACGCCCCCGAAAGAATCTGCAATTAGGCCGGATTAAACTTGTGGTATAAAAAAATGTTAATAATATAGGTAGTTAAAATTAATCCGAACCTCTGCTTAACTGAACTTAAAATTGGATTTGAGCTGCGCAGAAAGATCATTTTTCCACAAAAAAAGCTTGACTAATAAATTTCCTTGATCGAATATTACATGTAATCTGGCCGGGTGGATCCGAAGCCTCGTTGACCCCCTCGAGCGCAAGTCCGGTTCACTGAACATAGACGCTCATGGCTGGAAAGTTGCGAAAAAGAAAGCGCTTTGAAGGCGAATGAAATTTTTTTCCGTATGGATCATACAACCCGATCGTTGACGTATAGTAATCGACGGTTGTTGTGTATAAACTTGAACCATTTAACATGAAGAGAGGGGACGCCATGAAAAGGACACTCGTGATCGTATTGGCTTTGACTGCTTTCGTTTTTTCGATTGCATCAATTGCGGCGGCAAAAACCATCACCTTGACCTTTGCCAACCAAAACCCGGATACCAGTTGGAGTGGCATTCATGCCATCGCTCCATGGGCCAAACAAATTGAAAAAGTCACCAACGGCAAAGTCAAAATCCAAATCTACTATTCTCAGACGCTGACCAAGGGAAAAGATACCTGGGAAGCCACTAAAAACGGTATTACAGATATCGGCTGGTGTTTCCACGGCTACTGGCCGGGGCTCACTCCCCTGGCGGATGTGATCAGCCTGCCGGCGCTGCCGTTTAAAACGGCTGAAAAGGGCAGTGAAGTACTTTGGAAGCTGTATGAGAAATATCCTGAAATACAAAAAGAATTTTCCGATAACAAGGTTTTGTTACTCTTCACAAGCAACCCCTATATTCTGATCACCACCGATAAGCCGGTCAAAACCCTGGAAGACATCAAGGGGATGAAGATCCGCATGAGCGGCGGACCTCCCACTGAAATGATGAAGGCTCTGGGCGGTGTTCCCATGCTGATCCCGATGCCGGACAATTATATCTCCTTGCAAAAAGGCGTCATCGACGGAATGGGTGCGCCCTGGGAAGCCATTCACGGATTCCGTCTGTATGAAGTGGTCAACTATTATACCGGCACGCCTTTCCCTGCTGTATATTTTTCCATCAGCATGAACAAGCGCAAATGGAACAAACTGGATAAAGCGACCCAGGATGCCATTATGAGCGTCAGCGGACTGGAAGGTTCCAGATTCTGGGGCCGCAACCATTTTGATACAGCCAAGGACGGTGTCATGGAAAAAGCCAAAGCCGCCGGCAAAACCATCGATGTTATTGAGTTGTCGGACAGTGAACGGCAGCGTTGGCTCGACGTGGCCGGTAAGCCGATTTGGGACCAGTGGGTCAAGAAAATGAACGCCAAGGGATTTGCCAATGCCCAGGAAATCCTCGATTCGGCCGTAGCCCTGTCCAAATAGTTCAATTATATGCTGTGAACCGGACCCTGTTTCAGGGCCCGGTTCATTTGAGAGGTATTCTATGGCGCTTTCAGCCATCGCCAGCGGTCTTGAAAAGGCCACATCGCCGATACAACGCATTTTTGAAGTCATTTCAGGGGCCGTGCTCGCGTTGATGATGTTTCTCACCGCCGTGGATGTCGCCCTTCGCTACGTGTTTAACAGCCCCATCCCCGGAGCATTGGAACTGGTGGAATACATGATGGCCGTTATGGTGCCGTTTGCATTGACGGTGACGGCTTTCCATAAAGCCCATATCGGGGTGGATTTGATCATGGAGCGGTTTCCGAAAAATATTCGCGTGTACGTATCCTGTTTCACCCATTTTCTTTTGTTGGCTCTGTATGCTGCCATTACCTGGCGCTGTTTTCTGAATATCGGCGAACAGTATCATTCAGGTTTGACATCTTCCGTGCTTTTAATTCCGCAATACCCGTTTGTTGTTTCGATCACAGTTGCTTTTGCTTTGCTGACTTTGATCACTCTGATGCAACTTTTTGAAAAAATGACTGAGGTTAAATCACAATGGACCCGTTTCTAATAGGCATTATCGGCATCATCGTACTGATTTTTTTGCTTTTCTCGAAACTGCCGATCGGTGCCGGCATGGCCATTGTGGGCTTTTGCGGGTTTGCTGCGGTGGTGGGCCTTGATCCGGCCCTGGGGCTGCTGCAGACGGTACCGTATACGACTTTTTCCGAACATAGTCTGAGTGTCATACCGCTCTTTCTCCTCATGGGTGCTTTTGCCTTTCAATCCGGAATGAGTGAGGACCTGTTCAATGCGGTCTATAAATGGATGGGGCATTTTCGCGGCGGCGTGGCCATGGCGACCATCGTGGCGTGTGCCTGTTTTGCGGCCATCAGCGGCTCCAGCCTGGCCACTGCGGCAACACTGGGCGCTATCGCTCTGCCGGAAATGAAAAAGTACAAATATGACGACGGGCTGGCCACCGGTGCCGTGGCCGCCGGTGGAAGTGTAGGCATTCTGATACCGCCCAGCGTTATATTGATCATCTACGGCATCATTACCGAACAGTCCATCGGCAAACTTTTTCTGGCCGGTGTCATTCCCGGTATTATGGAGGCCGTTTTCTATATCTTTACCATTGGATACCTGACTTACTTCAAACCCCACCACGGTCCCCGGGGGCCGAGAACCACCTTTAAAGAGAAAATGGGTTCCCTCAAGACCGCCTGGGAGGTGGTGGTGCTTTTTATCGTTGTCATCGGCGGTATCTACAAAGGGATTTTTACGCCCACCGAAGCGGCTGGAATCGGGGCCTTCGGTACCTTCTTATTTGCCCTGATGCGCCGCCGGATGAACTGGCAGAACTTCAAAGTGAGCCTCTCAGGCACTGTGGAGACCACCGGAATGTTGTTTTTGGTGATATTGGGTGCCATGATATTCGGTTACTTTTTGTCGGTCACCCGGCTTCCCATGGAGTTTGCCAGCATCGTTTCGGACCTCCCCGTGAATCGCTATGTCATCCTGGTCCTCATCCTGGTGATCACCCTATTGCTCGGGTGCATCATGGATTCCATGGCCATTGTCCTTTTGACGATTCCGGTTTTTTACCCTTTGATCCAGACGCTGGATTTTAACCCGATCTGGTTTGGCATACTGGTGGTTCGCGTTACGGAGATGGGGCTGATTACACCGCCGGTGGGGCTCAACGTTTTCATCATCAAGGGAATCTCGGGCGTGGATATCGGTACTATTTTCAGGGGCGTGATTCCGCATCTTATTGCCGATCTGCTGCAGGTGATTGTTCTCATATTGTTTCCGCAGTTTGTTCTCTGGCTGCCCAGTTTGATGTCCAATTGACCCAGCGGGCCGGCAAGCATTGCGTTGCCGGCCCTTTCGACTTGCCCCTCTTTTGGCCGGATGCTAAAATAATCCGCATACGATTTTTGTGTTGATCAGATCATGGATAATCTGCAGTCTGCCGGCTCTGTCCTGCCAGGCTCCGAGTGTCAAATACCGCTTCTCGATAATATAAATGGATGGTGAAAAAGTGGATCATTGGTCATTCACTACTTGACAAATTACATGTAATATTGTACGAGAAACAAGGTTGCACTATACGAGATATGGTTCAATTATATGCAACCTTGTCGGTCGGCGAAGTTACTGCCGCCCCGACCATGATGGCAGGCGCAGAAGGTAGTACTTAAATGCCCGGAGGTTAACGATGAGTGAACAGGTTTTTACCAATTGCACCAATGCCGGTCCTGTCAGCGTTTATGTCAAGGACGGCAAGGTGACGCGGATTCGTCCATTGGTTGCCGACGAAAAGGATTTTAAACCTTGGGTGATCGAAGCGGATGGCAGGCGCTATTCACCGCCCAAAAAGTTCAGCGTTGCACCTTTTGTGCACGCCGAGCGACGTCGTCTGTATTCGGACGAGCGGATCAAGTATCCCCTGAAGCGTGTCGATTTCGATCCAAAGGGTGAACGCAACCCGCAGAATCGGGGAAAATCAGCCTATAAAAGGATTTCCTGGAACGAAGCCCTGGATATTGTCTCCAGTGAGATCAAACGCGTCAGGGACACGTATGGCGGTTCGGCCATCAGCGGATTGACATCCTCCCACCACAACTGGGGTATTGTCGGCTATAAAATGGGGCCTTTTGCCCGTTTTATGAACTTGCTGGAATTTACCCCTGTTCTGGATAACCCGGACAGCTGGGAGGGCTGGCACTGGGGTGCCACCCATACCTACGGGTTTTACTGGCGCCTGGGGATGCCCGAGCAATACGACTTGCTGGAGGATGGACTCAAAAACGCTGAAATGATCGTTTTTTGGTCCAATGACCCGGATTCCACACGAGGCACCTACTCCGGTCAGGAATCATCCATCTGGAGACAGTGGCTCAAGGAAAAGGGCGTTGAAATGGTGTTTATCGATCCCTTCCATAATTTTACCGCTGCCGCCATGGAGGGCAAGTGGATTGCCCCGCGAATGGGGACCGATGCCGCCATGGCCATGGCTATCGCCCATGTCTGGATTACGGAAGGTACTTACGACAAAGCATATATTGAAACGCACACCATCGGTTTCGATGGATTCAAAAAATACATCCTTGGAGAAATCGACGGACAGCCTAAAACGCCGGAGTGGGCTGAAACGGAGTCCACCGTCAGGGCCCGCGTGATACGCGCGCTTGCCCGTCAGTGGGCCAAAAAACGTACGGTATTGTCCGGCGGTTCACGCGGTGGTGAAGGTGGCGCCTGCCGAACGGCATTCGGCACGGAATGGGCTCGTATGATGGTTCTGCTGCAAGGCATGCAGGGCCTCGGCAAGCCCGGCCGGAGCATTTGGGGGACCACCATGGGCGCACCTTCGGACACGGATGTCTGGTTTCCCGGCTATGCGGATTTGCAGGGACGCATCGCCACGGCCACCGTGGCGGACTACCTGCCTATCAATACCAACAAGCAGCGCCTGTGGCGCCTGACGATTCCCGATGCTATTCTTGAACCGCCGGTGAGCTGGTATGGCGAAGGGTTTTGCGGCCAGTCCCTCGAGCAGCAGTTCAAACACTTTGAATACCCCATGGAAGGACATTCGGAAATCAAGCTGTTTTACCGTTACGGCGGATCCTTCATGGGCACCATGAGCGACACCACCAAATGGGTGCGTATGTACCAGAGCCCCAAACTCGAGTTCGTGGTCAACCAGGATGTGTGGTTCAACAGCGAGACCCGCATGGCTGACGTGATCCTGCCGGTCTGCACCAATTTTGAACGCGACGATGTCGGCGAGTTTGCGGCCGCCGGCGGTTACACCGTGCATGCCAGCAGCGGGTGCAACCACCGCATCATCGTCCGTCAGCAAAAATGCATTGACCCCATGTGGGAATCCAAGTCGGACTATGAAATCTTCACACTGATTGCCGAACGTTTGGGCATGAAAGAACAGTTTACGGACGGCAAAACCGAACTGGAGTGGGTTAAAACCTTTTTCGAGTCATCCGATCTGCCCAAATACATCAACTGGGAGGAGTTCGATAAAAAAGGATATTATATCATCAATACCAAAACGGGATACAAGTCGACCCCCTCGCTTCGCTGGTTTGCCGAAACACGTGACTGCGACACCCCGGATTTGAACAATCCCAAGCGCAATACCGAAAAGGCGAAAGAACTGGGAACTTACAGCGGAAAAATCGAATTCGAATCCGAGAGTCTGAAAGCCCATATGCCCGATGACCAGGAGCGTCCGGTTTCGCCGCGCTATATTCCAAGCTGGGAAGGGCACCACAGCGACCTGTACGCGCGCTATCCCTTGCAATTGCTTTCACCCCATCCGCGCTTTTCGTTCCATTGCCATTATGACAAGCACACCGACTGGCTCAATGATATCCCCGTGCACCGCATCAAGAAAGACGGTTATGCCTGGTGGCCGGCGCGTATCAACCCGCTGGATGCCGAACCCCGGGGGATCAAAAACGGTGATTATGTGCGGTTGCACAACGACCGTGCTTCGGTGCTCTGCATGGCGGTGATTACGGAGCGGGTCAAACCCGGTGTTATCCACAGCTACGCCTCTTCGGCAAAATATGATCCGCTGATTCCGGGACAGGCCGATTCACCGGACAAGGGAGGGTGCGTGAGCATGCTGACACCCTCTCGTATGTTGAGTCAGAACGTGCCGGGTATGACACCCAATTCATGCCTAATCGAAATCGAAAGATGGGAGGGTTAAAAATGGCGCGCTACAGCATATTGATTGACGTTACCAAATGCACGGGGTGCTATAACTGCTTCCTTGCGTGCCGGGACGAATATTATGGCAACGATTATCCCTCTTACTCTGCGGCCCAGCCGCTGGACGGCCAGTTCTGGATGCAGATCAAGGAGATCGAACGCGGGGCCTATCCCAAACCGAAAGCCTGTTATGTCCCCACGCCATGCATGCACTGCGAGTCGGCACCCTGCATGGACGCTGCCAAGGACGGGGCTGTTTACCGGCGCAGCGACGGCATTGTCATGATCGATCCGCAAAAAGCCATCGGCCAGGATGCCATTGTCAGCGCCTGCCCCTACCGCGTGATTTACTGGAACGCGGAAAAACAGCTTCCCCAGAAATGTACCCTTTGCGCCCACCGGCTCGATGAAGGCGACCCACTACCGCGTTGCGTAGAGTCCTGCCCCACCGGGGCATTGGTATTCGGCGATCTGGACGACAGCGGCAGTGAAATCGCTAAACGGGTCGGTGAGGGAAGAAGCGAAGCGTTGCATCCCGAGTACAAGACCCGGTCCCTGGTGCAATATATCGGTTTGCCCAAATGCTTTGTCGCCGGTGAAGTTGTTTTTAAGGACAATCCGGGCGAGTGCGCCCAGGGCGTGACCGTTTCGCTATCAGGCGCTGGCGTCAACCGCGAGACCAAAACGGACCATTACGGCGACTTTGAATTCGAGGACCTGGAAAAGAATCAGCAATATGAGATCAGCATCGCTGCGGACGGTTATGTCGCGCGGCAGGTTGCCTTTACGACCCGTAAAGATGTGAACCTTGGAGAGATTGTTCTGGAACCGAAATAGCGGTCGTCGGCTGCCGGTGACCGCCGTTGAAGCCCAACATACAGATTGAGAAGGAGAGGGGTGAATCAAGAATATACGATGGTATAGGGGGGGATTCACCACTCTCTTTTTCTCATTACTAAGGAGGATAGGGGATGATCAGTGTAAAAGACGCACAGGGCGTGCAGTATGATGCCGCCAAACACTTTGAAGTTTACGGTCTGCAAAAGATTACCGAGGCGCAGTCCAAACGGACCACCGTGTGCTATTCTTATTTTCAGCCCAATGGTGGTGCTGAAATGACTTCTTCTCCCAAGGAGAGAGTTTATTATGTGGTCAAAGGCTCCATCACCGTCAACGGTTCCGACGAGAAACATGTGTTGAACGAGGGGGATTTGATCTATATCGCACCGGGGGAAGAACGCGACATGGTCATCAATAACGGCAAACCGGCGGAAGTGCTCGTTTTTATCGTAACGCCCTAAATTTTCTAAAAATTGGATTAGCATGTAAAATAGCATGCATTTTAAGGAGACCGAACAATGAAAGACATGTTCAAACTTGACGGTAAGATAGCCATCGTCACCGGCGGTGCCGGCGGTATCGGTGAAGCATTGGCCATGGGCCTTGGGATTCATGGAGCAACTGTGGTTGTCTCAAGCCGCAACCAGGCCGCCATCGAAAAGGTGGCCAAACAAATTACCGAGGCCTCTGGAAATGAGGCCATTGCCATTGCATCGGATGTCACCGACGAAAGCTCTGTCCAGAATCTGATGGATACGGTGGTGAAGAAATATGGAAAACTGGATATTCTGGTTAATGCCATGGGCATGAACATCAAACGCGATGCCATGGAATACCCCATGGATGAATGGGACAAGCTGTTTGAAGTCAATGTCAAGGGCACCATGATTGCCTGTAAATATGCTGCCAGAGTGATGAAGGAACAAAAAAGCGGGGCCATTGTCAACCTGTCCTCCGTGAGGGGCATCCGCGGCTATACCGGCGGCAACACCGGATACTGTGCCACCAAGGGTGCGGTGGAGCTGATCACCAAGGCCCTGGCCCTGGAATGGGCCCCCCACAACATTCGCGTCAATGCCCTTGGGCCGGCCCTGGTGATTACACCGGGCACCAAACACATTGCCGAGAACCCCGAGCTGGCCAAGAAGTACGCTTCGGCGATTCCCCTGGGAAGAATCGGCCTTCCCGAAGACATGGCCGGCGCGGTGAATTTCCTGGTTTCTGATGCAGCCAATTTTGTGACCGGGCAGACCATATATGTGGATGGCGGCTTGACTGCCGCCTAGGATGAAACCGACGGAGAACTTTAAATCCGACGTTGCGCGGGTTCGCAGTAGACCTAAACTACAGATTCACCCGCGGCACCATGGCTTTGAAGCCCCCCGTCGGCTTCAGAGACCGGTGTTAATCGGAACAACGAACGCAAACTTTCTTTGAAGAGGTGTTATCATGACTATTACAACAGACCCATATTCAGGGCTGCAGCTGGTCGAATTGAGCCACGCGTGGGGACATGGTGTGCCGTCCTACCCGGGGCAGGATGACGTGAAAATGTTTCGCGGTGTCAAGCACGCCCAGCACGGTGTCCTTGCGTGGAAAATCAATACCGTCATGCACACCGGCACCCATATGAATGCACCGCTGCACCTGGTCCAGAAAGCGGCCGACCTGGCCGGCATCCCTGTGGACCGGCTGTTTGGCAACGGTGTCGTGTTGAACATACCCAAAACGAGTTACGAAGTGATTACCGCCAAAGATCTGGAATCGGCCAAGCCGGGAGTCAAGCAGGGCGACGTGGTGGTTATCGTCACCGGCTGGCACCATAAGTACTCCGATGCCCTCGAGTACTTTGGCGAGTCGCCGGGGCTGTCCAAGGATGCCGCGCAGTGGCTCGTGGATAAGGAGTGCCGGATGGTGGCTGTGGATACGCCCCAGATCGACCACCCCCTGGCCACCTCCCTGGGCCCCCACCGGGGCGGCCCCACCATGAACCGTTTGGCAGGTGCCTATACCGAAGCCACCGGCCTGGACCCCAAAAAGGAGCACCCCGAATGGAATATCGCCCACAAGACACTTCTGGCTGCCGGAATTCCCACTATTGAACAGGTCGGCGGCGATGTGGATGCCCTGGCGGGTAAACGGGCGACCTTCGTGGCGACCCCGTGGAAATTCGAATACGGAGACGCCTGTCCGGTCCGCTTCGTGGGTATGATCGATCCGTCCGGCAAATGCCGCATCGATTCGGGAAAAGAATAACCTCACAGACAGGGGAAAGACAATGAGCGTGCAAATATACAACTTGAGCCATCCATACATGAACCATATGCCCGAGTGGCCGTCGAGCCCGGGCGTCAATGTCACGGTCAACAAATTCCACGCCAAGGACGGCGTTTACCAGGTGAACTGGGAAGGCATCATGCACCGCTGCACCCATATGGATGCACCGATCCATGTGACCGAAAACTGCCCCGGCATCAGTGATTATCCACTGTGGCGCTTGTGCGGTACCGGGGTGGCGGTTTCCATCCCCAAGGGCAAGTGGGGAGTGATTACCCCTGAGGATCTGGAAAAGGCGACCCCCGCCATCCAGGAGGGCGACATGGTTATGATCAACACCGGCTTTCATCACAAATGGGCCGACACCGATGAATATTTCGCTTACGGCTGCGGGATTAACAATGCGGGCGCCCAGTGGTTGGTTGACAAGAAAGTTAAATGCGTCGGATACGGCCACCAGGCCAATGACCATCCCATTGCGACCAAATTGGTGGATCACGGCCTCGGGCCATCCCAGCCGCACCTGATCGAAGAGTATAAGGCGGCCACCGGGAGCGACCCTAAAGTCGATTTTCCGGATTGGGAGCCGGCCCACAAAACCCTGATGGTCAAAGGCGGCATTCCGGGAATTGAAAACGTTGGCGGCGACCTCGACGCAGTCACCGGTAAACGCTGCTTCTTCATGGCGTTTCCCTGGCGCTGGGTAAAAGGCGATGGCTGCATCGTCCGCATTCTGGCCGTGATCGACCCGGACCAGACCTTCCGGTTCGAAACCGGGCAGTAGAACCGGGCTCAAGACCCCTCCTTGAGCCCAAGCGCGTTGCCTGGGTGATAGGATAGGGCGTTGAATTTTCTACACGGCTTATTCCTGCGGTTCAACCCCTCACTGGGCCAGTATCTTGAGCTTGGGGAGGGGTCTTGGAGCCACTTCAAAAAATATAAAACGTTTTTGCTTACGTGTCTGTCTGATTACAAGGAGAACCCTATGATAGTAGATGACATCCTGACCAAGGCCAGGGAAGAGAAACGGACCGTCCTGACCGAAATAGAGGCCAAGCAAATCCTCGGCGAAGCGGGCATCAACTGCACGGATACACGGTTGGCCACCGCCAAGGATGAAGCCGTGGCCATCAGTGAGGAACTCGGGTTTCCGGTTGTTTTAAAAATTTCTTCAGTGGATATCACCCATAAAAGCGATGCCGGCGGCGTGAAAGTCAACTTGCCGGACAAAGCCGCGGTGGAAAAAGCCTATGACGAGATCATGGCTTCCTGCACCGCCAAACACCCGGATGCCGACATCGAAGGTGTTGCGGTCCAGGGGATGGCAAAAGCAGGCACTGAAGTCATTATCGGAATGACCAAAGACCCCTCGTTCGGGCCGGTTCTTATGTTTGGACTGGGGGGAATATTCGTTGAAGTGTTAAAAGATGTTGCTTTTCGAATTGTACCGCTTGAAAAAAACGATGCATCCGAAATGATTGGTGAGATCAAAGGGAAAAAGTTGCTGGAAGGATATCGGGGTCAAGATCCGGCTGACATTCCGTTTCTTGAGGACATGCTTTTAAAACTTTCAGAACTTGTCGATAAAACGGAAAGTATCGCGGAAATCGATATGAATCCGGTTTTTGCATATAAACAAGGTGCTGTTGTCGTTGACGCGCGAATTATCTTAGCAGCAACTTAATTCATTTGATACGACTAAAATATAAGGACAATTCAGCCATGATGGAATTATTTTTTAAACCGAAATCGGTTGCTGTAATCGGAGCCAGCGGAACTCCCGGAAAGCTGGGCTACGTCATTGTAAAAAATATAGCCGACAGCGATTTCAGTGGAGACGTTTATCCGGTAAATCCGAAATCAGATGAAATATTGGGATATAAAGTATATCGCAGCGTAACGGAAATACCTGGTGATGTTGATCTGGTCGTCACGGCGCTTCCGACGCCGAAATTGACTGTTGCAACAGTGGAAGAATGCGCCCAAAAAGGCGTTAAAGCCGTCATTATCGAGTCGGCCGGATTTGCCGAAATGGGTGGAGATGGCAGGGTTTTTCAGCAGCAAATCGTTGATATCGCCAAGAAGAACAATATCCGCGTAATGGGGCCGAACTGTTCCGGTATTGTTTCACGCGATATCGTCACATCCATTTATCCGATGACCAAAAAAGTCCCCAAAGGAAACGTGGTGCTCATGGGACAATCCGGTCTCCTGGCGGCCGGGATGGCTTCCGATATCGTTGAAAATGAAAGTTTAAATGTCAGTAAAGTGTGTTCATTCGGAAACAAGTGCGATGTCAATGAAAATGACTTGCTGGAATACTTCGGCAATAAAGATGACGTCGATGTCATTTCAATGTATCTGGAAACGGTTTCCGACGGGCGGCGCCTGACTCGGATCGCCAAGAAAGTCGCAGGCCGAAAACCGGTTATCTTTCTCAGCGGGGGGCGCACGGAAGCCGGCGCCAAAGCCGCCATGAGTCATACGGGCAGTATTGCCAGCAACTCCAAGATTGTTGAAACGGCAATTAAACAAACGGGTATGATCATGGCTGACGATTTTACGGAACTGAAGGATTTCGCCAAGGTTTTTTCCACCCAGCCGCTGCCCAAAGGCAATCGTGTTGCCGTGATCACCCTGGCCGGAAGCGTCGGCGTCAATGTTTCCGATCTGTGTGCGAATTATGGCCTGGAACTGCCCAAGCTGACACCGGAAACAACTGAAAAATTAAAGGATATGTTCGACACGCCGGTGGGAAATCCGGTTGACTTGTATTTTTCCGTAACCAAAATCGGTTTTACCAAAACCTTGGAAACCACTTTTCCGGATGCCTTCAGAGATCCGAACATCGATGCTGCGGTATTGATTCTGGCCGGTTTCGAATATACCCAGGAAGCTGTTCAGAAAAAAATCATTCAGAAAATCGTTCAAGAGGTTGGAAAGCCGGTGGTCGTCTGCATGATCGTAGGATACAACAAATTTAAAAACGTCATAATGGATGAAATGGGAAAAGAGCTGCCGGTATTTCCTTCTTTGATCTCCGGAGTAAAAGCATTAAGCAAACTGTGCGAGTACGGCATGCGCAAACAAAAACAATCTGCCTAAGGGGGATCGAATGGTATACGAAAATATTATTTTTGAAAAAGAAGAAAATATCGCGATTATTACCTTTAACCGTCCTGAGGCGATGAATGCCCTGAACAACCAGACCCGGACCGAATTTGCCACCGCCATTGCCGGGGTGGCCGCCGATGACGAGATCAAGGTGCTGATCCTCACCGGGTCGGGAAAAGCATTTGTGGCCGGATCCGACATCAAGGAATTCAACAAGACCACCCCCTTCGCTGCCCATAATATCAAACGCCTTGGAGAAATGGTGGAGAAGCTGGAAAAGCCGGTTATTGCCGCGGTCAACGGATTCTGCCTGGGCGGCGGCTGTGAGATTGCCATGGGCTGCGATATTATCATCGCCTCGGAAAAGGCCAAATTCGGCCAGACCGAAATTAATATCGGCATTATCCCCGGCGGTGGCGGGACCCAGCGGCTGCAGCGCTTGATCGGTGCCTGCCGGGCCAAAGAGTTGATCTTTACCGGTGATATTATCCGCGCCGAAGAAGCCGACCGCATCGGCTTGGTCAACCGGGTGGTGCCCATGAACGACTTGATGCCCACGGCTAAAGAGATAGCCGGGAAGATCGCCACCAAAAGCGCTGCGGCCCTCAAATTGGCCAAGCAGGCCATCAACTACGGCATGCAAGCCCCCCTGGAGATCGGCCTCAAATACGAGTACGAAATGTATGCCCTGGCCCTGAGCCTGGAAGACAAAGTGGAAGGTGTCAATGCTTTTCTTGAAAAAAGGGCGCCGAAGTTCGCCGGCCGCTAGTCGTATATGATTATATAAGGATATTAAATAGGAGGAATTAGACAATGGAAAACATGGCCAATAAAGTAGCCCGTGTACCCAATCTAGTCGATTGGTCGACTGGCGAAGTCCGTTTGATGAGCGCAAAATGCAACTCCTGCGGCACGTACTTCTTTCCTAAAGAACATTATCAGCATCGCCCCGGCTGCTCAAGAGAGGGCGTGGAAGATGTCTTGCTTCCCAGCAAGGGCAAGCTGGCGAGTTATACCATTCAATATTATCCCTGCCCCCCGCCGTTTAAGACGGAGAAAAAGATTACCCCCTATGGTATCGGTCTGGTTGAGTTTGAAGACGAGAAAATACAGGTCACCGGAATCATTACGGAAACAGATCTGAAATCACTCGAGTTGGGGATGGAGATGGAAACGACCACCCTATCAATGTTCACCAATGAGGAAAAACAGGACGTGGTGACCTGGGCATTTCGAGCCGTAAAATAACCGGTATTACGATAACCATATGAAGGGACAATTACAATGAGAGATGTATATATTATTGGCACCGGGATACACCCCTGGATGGGTTTCTCTGAGAAAGTATTCGCCGATTTTGCGGCGGTGGCTGTTGATGGCGCTTTGAAAGACGCTAATATAGAATGGCAGAAGATTCAGGCTATCATGGCCGGGATTTTTATTTACGGCGGTAATGCCGGTCATCTTTCCGGTCAATACCTGGAAAGCATTTTTGGCGAAACCGGTGTGCCGGTGGTAAACGTATACAATGCCTGCGCTACCGGATCAGCCGCCATTAGAATGGCCTACAACAGTGTCGCCGCCGGTGAGACCGATACTTCGCTGGCCTTTGGCGCCGATGTATCACCGAAAGGTTTTCTGACTGCCAAATCAGACAACGCGGTTCAGGACAGGGACGTGATCAGATGGAAAATGGGCGGACTGCCCAACCCGATTTACTGGGCGCTGGAATGCCGGAAAAGAATGGCCAAATACGGCACCAAGGAAGAGGATCTGGCCATGGTTAAGGTCCTGATGAGTGAGTATGGTTCCAAGAATCCGAACGCCCGGTTTAAAAAGGCGTACAGCCTGGAAGAGGTCATGAATTCCGTCTATGTTTGCGATCCTCTTAGACTGTATGAAATCTGTCCGGTGAGTACCGGTGCTGCGGCTGTAATTGTAACAGCCGACAAGGAGTTGATCGCCAAAGCCGACAAACCGGTGAAGATCAACGCCACCACCATGGGAAGCGCCATGTATGGAGACCCAACGATCAGGATTTCCGCTCTGTCTTGTCCGGCCGTTGCTGAAGCCCCCATGCTGAGTGAAAGTTACTCGGCCTCCCAGCAGGCCTACAAAAAATCCGGCATCGGCCCTGAAGACATCGACGTGCTGGAACTTCCCGACAACAGTTCCTGGCATTACCTGGTATATCTGGAAACATGCGGGTTCTGTAAAGAGGGAGAAGCGGACAAGATGCTGCGGGACGGTGAGACAAAAATCGGTGGAAAACTGGCCGTAAACCCGAGTGGTGGATTTTCTTCACACGGTGAAGCGCTTTCAGCTCAGGCGCTTTGGCAGGTCATCGAATGCGCCAACCAACTCAGAGGAAGATGCGGCGAGCGACAGGTGGCTAATCCGAAAGTTGCCATGGCCCAGACTTACGGTCTCATGGGCAACAGCGGCACTACCATCATGACCATCTAAGATGCAGACTGAATTGCCCCTTCTCCGCTTTTCAGGGGAGAGGGGGCAACAATTGCGGGTTAGGTGAAAAATTGCTTTGATTGTGCGATATTCAAAGCCCAAACGGGGTTGGGGGCCTGATTATAATAAAAATAGACCGCAGACATCATTTGATATTTGGACTTTGGGTTTTTGATTTGATGCGTGGCGTTCACCGGAAGCTGCCGGGAAAGAGGCAAGGCGGTTGACCGTACGCTTATTTCATCATACGATGGGCAATCCAGTTACCCCTTATGCGCGAGGAGGAGACTGCCATGTTAGGAAAAACCATCCATGAAATCAAGGTCGGCGACTCTTCCGAGTTTGCAAAAACCATTGCAGAGTCGGATATTTATCTTTTTGCCGGCGTCACCGGCGACCTCAACCCCTTCCACGTCAACGAAGATTTTGCCAAGGATACTTTTTTTAAAGGCCGCATTGCCCATGGCATCCTGCTGGCCGGATTCATATCCACAGTCATTGGGTGCCAATTGCCCGGCCCGGGGGCGATATATGTCAAACAGGCGCTAAAATTCGTGGCACCTGGAAGAATCGGCGATACCATTACCGCCAAAGCCACCGTCACCGAAGTCAATACCGAAAAAAACCGGGTTGTGCTGCACACGACCTGCACCAACCAGAATGGCGATATAGTGGTAGACGGGGAGGCTGTGGTCAGCCCGCGCAAAGCCTGAAAAAAGCTTCCAGACCTACATCCGGGGGGAGTTATACGCCACCCATCTTGCCATGGCGTAAATTGATCGCAAAAAGCCCACCGATTTATTTTTACAATAGAATTGGAGGCCATCATGTTTCTTGAATTGCTTGAAAAGCGAAGAAGTATTCGCAAATATGCGGACAGGCCGGTCGAGCCTGAGAAGATCGAAAAACTCATCGAGGCGGCATTGCGTTCACCCTCGGGAAGAAGCATCAACCCATGGTCCTTTATCGTCGTCGATGACCACGACCGTCTTGAGCGCCTGTCCCGGGCAAAGCCTTATGGGGCCTCTTTTCTCAAAGATGCACCCCTTGGAATTGTGGTTTGTGCCGATTTGAGTAAATCGGATACCTGTGTGGAAGATGCCTCTATTGCCTCCGTTTTCATCCATCTGGAGGCAGCGTCCCTCGGGTTGGGGAGCTGTTGGATTCAGATCCGCAAAAGAATGCGTGACGACGGGAGTACAGCCGAGCAATATGTTTGCCAGGAATTGGGCATTCCAGAGGGTTTTGCAGTTCAGTCCATTATCGCCATCGGGTATCCGGGTGAGACCAAGGCCGGGCACGCCAAGGGTAATTTGCTCTTCGACAAGGTGCATTACAACCTTTTCGGCAGTCCAAGGCCTTGACAGATATAATTTTCCGGCAGCGATCAGCAGAACCGGTTAATCTGAACCGAATGACATGGAGGTGCGCAATGAGTGAATCAATGCAAGCCCTGCAGGCCTTTATCGATGCGTGGGCGGATACCGAAGAAAAGACAAAGGCGGCCTTTGTGCGCCTGAAGAATTACCTGGGCGCAAAAGCGGGCGTAACTCTCGATTTTATTCCCCGTGACGGAGTGACCTATTCTTTGCGGGCGGTTCATGAGAACCAGAAAACACGCCAGCTTTTTGTCATGGTCGATGTGATCGAGGACCAGCCCCGTTGGCTTTCGGTTTGTTTTTATGGTGAAATGATTAACGACCCGGACGAAAAAGGGGATTATGTTCCCGAGGGACTGCTGGGAGAAGATGCTGTTTGTTTCGATATCGAAGCATTTGACGAGGATGACCTGAAGTATGTGGAATCGCGGCTGGATGAGGCATGCGCATCCGGCGCCAAGGGGGACTGATGCCAAACAAGGGGCTCGCCTTCGATGATGTCATGAAGTTGATGCAGAAACGAAGGAGCATTCGCCGGTTTAAGAGTGATCCGGTACCCGAGGAACTCGTGCTTCGCATCATAGAGGCCGCCCGCTGGGCCCCCTCGGGATTCAATATGCAGCCCTGGGAGTTTGTGGTCATCACGGATGGTGCCCTGCGCCAGGAAATCGTGCGCATTACCGAATCTTATTGGAAGCAAAGCGTGGAGATGGAAGCGGCCCGGCCCAAGTGGCAGGGAGCCACATGGAGGTTGGCCGGAATGACCGATACAGCCTGCGATTATACCCACGCACCGGTCTATATTTTGCTTATTGGAGACCCCCGGACTCAGGCCGGTCTGCCCATGGGGGTGCAGTGCGACAGCCACCGCCGGCAGTTGATATATCAATCCAGCCTGGCCAATGCGTTCTTGTACATGCACCTGGCGGCGACGGCCCTTGGACTGGCCGCCCAGTGGTATTCCGCAGTTCAGACGCCGTATGCCGCCTGTCTGATCAAGGACCTGCTTGGGATTCCGGAGGTGATGGATGTTTACGACATGATGGTGCTGGGTTATGGCGCCATCAACCCGCCGGGCAAATATCTGCGCCAGTGCAATGAAATGATACACTGGAATCGATCCGCAGAAGATGAATTCCGGTCCGATGAGGCGGTCCGCCGCTTTGTCAAGAAGGCGCGCAGTTGGACCATGGGAACCCACAGGCGCCAGGCCAACTAAAGCCACGGTGCACCAATCTTTCGCGCCTGCCCGGAAATAAAAGACCGTGGTTCGGGCCTTGGCCGCAAGATGCCATTTCCGGAAGGGCTAGTTCAATGCCGCAAGGTGCACGTCGTATATCATGGTCTGCCCGGCAAAGGGATGGTTGGCGTCGACAGTGATGGTTTTATCGCTCACATCGATGATTATGAAATTGACCACTTCCTGCGTTTCACTCTGATATTGAACGGTACGGCCGACTTCCAGTGGAACGGTTTCGGAAAATTCCGACTTGTTCAGCACCATGACCAGATCATCCCTTCGGTGACCATAACCTTGCTCCGGCGGGATTTCGATGGTGCGCGACTGGCCGACCCGCATGCCGATGATGCCTTGCTCCAACGCTTTGAACACTTTGCCTTTGCCAATCGTAAAAGACAAGGGCTGGCCGCCTCTGGACGATCCCACAGCTTTCCCGGTCTGGAGTTTGGCAGTATAATGGATTCTGGCGCGGGAGCCGATTCTGGCTTCTTCCATTCGCGCTCCTTTCAGTCCCGCAGGACTTGATGAATGATGTCGTTGTGTCCGAACGTAATGGATAATTAGTTAAAAAACAATATTCAGACTTGAAATTGAACTTATAACATGTAATATTACATACAATAATATGGATACCACCGGATATCAAGAAAAAAATGACCCGCCCATGATCCTTGGGAAAACGTTTAGAAAAGGAGAAGACCCATGTCCGCAGAAATCAAAGAAAAAGTACGCCTGATTTACGAAGAGGCCCACAGCAAGGGAAATCTGGGTGTGCTGGATGAACTGGTCGCCGCCGATTATGTCCGTTACCAGCCCCCCATGAAACAAGTCAAAGGCCTGGCCGGCTACAAGGAATTTATCAAGGATGTCCACCTTGCCTATTCAGGGCTTGAGATTAAGTTGGAGGCGGTCATGGTGGACGGTGATAAATCCGTGGCCCAATATGTCCTTAAAGGCAAGCATACCGGTCAGGCTCCGACCATCCAGGCGCCGCCCACCGGGAAACAAATCGAGATGATGGCATGTGCGGTGTGCACCTGGAAGGATGGCAAAGTGGTCGAAGAGTGGGTGTACAACGATTATCTGGGCCTGCTCCAGCAGTTCGGCGTTATTCCCCTGCCGGGCCTTTTTGCCTGATTCGATATTTTGTTGCGAGTTCAGAGTCAATTTCATTAGCTTGTTTTCTGACTCTATTGTCTATTTCTGAGTGGCTCCATCCGGTTTATACGATGGATACTTAAGTTGGTGACACGTGGTTCAGAGTGACAGGTCGCGAGTCGGGAAATCTTTCCTTGTGGGGTACGGATCTGGTTGGCCGCCATAGAATGGGGGGCAGCAATGTGATATAGATGGCCGGCATGTTTCGCATGCAATGTGCACCACCGACCAATGACGCTCAACGAAGGCCATTGTGCAATGCCGACCCAAAATGCCGGGAATCGTTTCCAGGATGCGGCAAGCCACCCGACGGTCCGACCAGTCGCCGAAGGAGGTGATCGGCTTCGATCCGGACTTCTGTGGCAAATTCTTGCGGCTACTTTTTTCCGGTTCGTGCTTAACGTTGCCCGTCGATTCGTTTATCCTTTCGCCCCTGCCCTCAGCCGGGACCTGCATGTGCCCCTTACAGCCATAACAGCATTGATTGCTGTCAACCAGGCTACCAGTATAGTTGGGCTGCTGGCAGGCCCCCTTGCGGACCGTCGGGGATTTCGCAAGATGATTCTGGCTGGCGTGCTGATGCTGACAGCGGGCATGCTGATGTGCTGGCTGGCGCCAGTTTATGGATTCGTCTTTTTGGGCCTTATGCTGGCCGGTGCGGCCAAAACGATCTATGATCCGGCTGTTCAGGCATTCATCGGGCAGCGCGTGCCTTTTGTCCGCAGGGGAACGGCCATCGGCATCATGGAAACTGCCTGGGCCGGCAGCACATTGATCGGTATCCCGGCCATGGCCCTGGTCATAGAGGGTTTTGGACTGCGGTGGGCCTTTTTCTGCATGGCGTTGCTGGGTTCGGCCGGGTGGGTTTTCCTCTCCCGATCGCTGCCCCGCGACGCCGTTTCTGAAACGGGCGGCCGTGAATGGACCGGGGTTCTATCTTCCCTGAAACAACTGATTAAAGTCCGGCCTGCCGCGGGAATGCTTGGATTTGGATTCTGGATCAGCATGGCCAATGACAATCTGTTTGTGGTTTATGGCGCCTGGCTGGAGCACAGCTTTGCCGTGAGTATCGTCGCTTTGGGGATGAGTACCAGCGTCATTGGCGGTGCCGAGTTGCTGGGGGAGTCCCTGACGGCCTTGCTGGGGGACCGCATCGGACTCAAGCGCGCGGTAATCATCGGACTGATTCTGGCCATTGTCGGCTACCTCCTCCTGCCCTTTATCGGATCAACCCTGCCCGCGGCCCTGTTCGGGCTGTTTCTCATTTTCGTGGCCTTTGAATTTACCATCGTCTCCAGCTTCGGGCTGAGTACGGAGCTGTTGCCGGCCTCACGGGCCACAATGATGGCAGGGTTTTATGCTGCCGCCGGTCTGGGAAGAATGGTCGGCGCGTTGAGCGGCGGTGTTCTTTGGGTTGGTTCAGGATTGTCGGCGGTTACGATCGTCTCCGCTACGGCCACTGCTTTGGGCATGGGTTGCTTGATATGGGGATTGCACGGCTGGCGTGTCGGTTCCTGATGGTGGAGCGTTTTGCTATGCTCGGATTGGGGCGCTCATATTTTGTTTATGCTATTGCAGCCGTTCTATGCCTGACCGCCTGTTCTTCCCCTGCATTCATGCCTGCGGATGCAATTCCCCGCCAGCCTTTTCCGGCGACGGCCGTGCCGCAGGCGAATTTCCGCCTGCCGGGTATTCTGTTCACCATCCAAGTAGGCGCCTTTTCCTCCACTGAACGCGCGGCCCGATTTGCCGCCGGCCTCATTTCCCAAGGTCTGGACGCTTATTATTTCATCGACACCGATCGTCTTTTTAAAGTTCGATTCGAAAGATATCAAACCAGGGAAGCGGCCCGTGCCCGTGCCGTGGCATTGAAGGCCGGGGGGGTTATCGATGATTTTTTTATTGTGCAGCCCGTGCCGGGCGCATATCGGATTGATCCGGAAAATGCATTGCGCGATAGTATCGTGAGCACGGCCCGGCGCTTTATCGGCACTTCCTACCGCTGGGGAGGAGAATCGGCCCAGAGGGGATTTGACTGTAGTGGTCTGACCATGACCGTCTACCGCCTCAATGGATTGGAACTGCCGAGAAATTCCCGTTCCCAGTTCGATGCGGGAGAGCCCACACCGCGGGATGCGCTCAAGCCCGGGGATCTGGTTTTTTTCGCCACGGGCAGGAAAGGGCGCGTATCCCATGTGGGCGTATACAGCGGCCGGGGGCAGTTTATCCATGCGCCCGGCGAAGGCCGCAGAATACAAGCGGCTTCTTTGGACAGCCGCTATTTCCGAAAACGGTATATGGGCGCCAGGCGCTATTTCTAGAAAGGGGGACGTATATCAGGTTATAAGTTAATCAAAGATTAACTTATAACCTGATATACGTCCCCAAGCAACCCGTCCCCAAACAACTCATGGGCAGGGTATACGTCGGTCCCCCTTGCTGACGCGACGAAAAGGCCGTTCGGCTGAAGCCGTTTCCTGGTTTGAAATCACTTGACCCGAAATGTGACCATTGCCTGGTTTTGGCGTCAACTGATCAGCGGTCCGAGGCAGGCGGCGACAAAATCAAGCAGGCTGTCAAACCAGTCGCGCCTGGCCGGGGTTCCGATTTGAATGCCGCTGCGTACCGTCATCATTTGAACTTTTGGTGCGGTTGCTTCTGTTCGGGCATTGGCTGTTTCGGATTGGGTATCATTCAATACGGATGACGCATGAGGTTGGGGCCGGGCTTGAGCGGGCGCAGGCGGTTCATCAGCGGAAACCGCTGTGTCCTTTTCCGGCGGCAGATAGGCATCCCAGAGAGATTTTACTTCCATCTCCAGGCGGTTGCGGACCGCATCCTTGAGGTCGGGCATGCGATTCAGGGCGTTGATGAGCTTCAATGTCCTGAACTGGTTGGGCAACGGAAAAAACCGCTGCGGGACGACGATATTCCCATAGAAATCCTGCAAACAGGCGTCATGGTCGGCGTCGTTGGAAATATGGGCAAGGATATGCCTGAGGTGCTTTTCAATTAGAGCCGGAATTTCCATAGCGCATTTTCATCCTTTTTTAATCTTCATGTATTACTCGCGGAATTGGAGATTGGCAATTCATGCTGCGCCCGGATTTGGTATTATCGCTACAAGAGCTCCGGGGCCGGGCAAAACCCCTGTTGCCGTTTAAAAGTATAACTGACCTGAGTCTTTGGGTAAAGCATTACCTTTGGTGCCCGGTTCGCCGGGGAGCAATCCGGAGAGGGGTTATTTTCCGGCGGGCAGCATGAGAATGAAGGGAATCCCCACAAGTCCGAGCAGGGCACTGCAGATGTATGTCGCTCCCAGACCGATCAAATCGCCCAGGTAGCCCACCAGCACGATCACGGAAGAGCGCGCCATGAAACTGGCCATCATGAACAGGCCGTTGGCGGCGGCCGGGCTGTCAGTGGCCTCCTCCTGGACCATGGCCAGCATCACCGGGGTGGTGGACAGCAGGCAGAAGCCGGTTAAAACCAACATGAGAAATCGAATCCATCCGTCCAGCCAGACAAATCCGAGCAGCATGACCGGTGCGGTCACCAAGGATATGAAAAGCACCTGCTTGCGACCCAAAGCATCGCTGAGCGACCCGGCCGTCAACACCCCGGCTACACCGGCGCCCTCTACCAGGGTCAGTGAAATGCCGGCCAGCCACAAGTCGCCTGTTTGCAGCTTTATGTAGGTGGGCAAAAAGGTGGTGATGGATGCATGCATGAATCCTCTGGCAATCAAAATACCGATGAGCGGCAGCAGCAGGCGGCGCATGGATAACCACGTTCGGCCAAGGGTAATCGGGCTCCGGCTAGCGTGAGCCACCCGGACATCCTTGAATTTCAAGTAGAGCCAGAAGGAGGACGCCAGACCGAAAATCATGATGGGGTAAAAGCCCTCCAGTCCCAGCAGGCTGACACCGCCCACGGCGACGAGGGGGCCCAGCGTCCTGGCCAGTTCGCCGCCGGTCATATACAAGGCCATGCCGCGTCCCTTGTGGTTGCCGGATAAATTGGCGATTAGAACCGGGGATGGGACATGGAAAAGGGAAGTGCTGATTCCGGTGATGAAAAGCAGTATCAGCAACATCACATAACTGGGGGCCAGGCCGATGAGGCTCATGGGCACCGCCGTCAGGGAGGGCGCCAGAATGATAAACCACCGTACACTGATGCGATCGGCCCACACGCCGATGTACGGATTCATAAGGGCGGGCAGTTGCATAACGGTGGACAGCAGGCCGGCGCGGGTCAATGAAAGCGACAGTTTTTCGATGAGCAGGGGCAGCAGGGGGGCAAGAAAGCTGGAATAAATATCGTGAATGAGATGGCAGACGGAAACCATGATCACCCCGCCGGCCTGGAAATGCCGGGGGGGTGAAGCGGTATCGGTTCCGGATGCCAGTGCAGGATCGGTCATTGGAATTCCCTTGGTTCGGCGTTTTGCCCTAGGGCAAAACGTGGATAGATAGTCTTTTGCCTGGCGGCTGTCAAGACCGACGGCTGTCGCCGATCAATTCTCTGCGAAATATCTGCGAGGGATTTGCGCTTCAGAAACGTTTTTGAAGAAAATATCAAGGCACCGGCAAAAAGCTTCTTTTGGATCCGAGGAAAGGCTAATACAGTTCTCTGAGGTTGTATCCCTTTTCGGTGCCGATGATGATTTTTTCCAGGCTGTCGCGGCAGTCTTTGAGAAAGGCCCTGAATTCCCGGTTGGATGTGGGCTCTTCGGCAAGCATGAACTGAAAGGTCTGAATCATGTTGAGGCTGGTCCGGCCGCGTTCACACACTTTGGCGATGAAACTTGTGGTTTGCGGGATATCCTGAACGAGGCCGATCAACTGCATGCAGGTGTCCTGAAGCTCGGTCATATAGCTGTCACACTGCGCGGCGATTTGGCGGATGGACTCCGGATCTCTGCAAACGCAGGCCTGTTCCATTTTGTTGATATGGGTGAGAATTTCATTGAAGTATTGGTGGTAGTTGATGAAAAACTGGCAGAAGAACTCAATTTTTTCTTCTGAAATATTTTTCCGGACCAGGTAGTTTTTAATTACGGGCCAGTTTTCGATGACCTCTTGAAGCTCTTTGAAGACCTTGGCCCGCAAATCATCGTCCAGCTTGGAAATATACGCGATACCCTGCACCTTGGATAGATTTTGGTCCTGGGTCAGCACGCCGGACACGATCACAAAGGGGATGGTGCGGGTTGCTCTGTTGCTTTTGACGACGTTGTAGACCTGATGGCCGTCCATCTGCGGCATTTTGATGTCGCAGATGATACCGGCATACCGGTCGGGGTGTTTAAGGATGGTGGTGACGAACTCCTGGGGATTGTCAAATGTATCCACTTCATAGGCGCTATTCCGGAACATCCGCTTGAACACCTTGAGCCATTTTCGCTCATCGTCGATAACCGCGAGCCGCATTTTGATAAAATCGTGGGGGGCGTTTCCCGGTTTCGCTTTATCGGTGGATTCCATTTTGCTCCCTTCAAAATTGCTTTTTCTCAGGCCCCTGTAATGCGCGGTTTTAATTCTCAGATCAGTCCGGATGGAGCATGTCGAATGTCTGGAGCAGCAGCCTGATAGCCTGCATATTTATGCCATGGAGCATTTGGGTTATCGGCACATGCCGAAAATACTTTAGACTTTAATTGGGTCCTCAATAACCGGGTGCTTGGGGCCATGTCAGAAGTCGAACCTTACAGACCCGGTTTTTACTGAACACACCGGCGGCCACCGGTATCTGAATCAATCAAAAAAAGCGAACCCGGCTATGGGGTACCGGACTGTATGTTTTTATGCACCAATTCATCGGGTTTGATTATGCCCGTCCAAAAAATGACGCATTTTTGGCGGGTGTTTTCATTCCGCCAATGTGGAGTTTATGTCAAACCCACTGGAAACAAAGGTTATTATACTATTTCAGATTTTGGTCTATATCGCGTAGCCACGCTGGCAAATTTTTTGCATCAGGTTCACCTGGATGGATTCCATCGGTTATCTTGTCGAGAGGTGTATTTAAGAATGACGACTCTGCTCATTGGTTTTATCGCTCTGGTGATCGTGCCGGCGCTGGTTTTATCCCTGGTGTTGACCCGCGTGATGCGGTGTCCCGCTGATTTTGGCATTCGCGATGACAGTTCAAGGTTTACCATTTCACCGGATTCCTAAAGGTTCACGATATTCGGTCGCCGATTGCGGGTCTTGAGGCCTTCGTCAATGAGCGCCAGTACCTTGTTTTTTTCTTCAGGAAATTTGTATCCTTCGTAACTCTGACTGAATAAGAGCTCCCTGTTCCTGTTCTTCCAGTAATTGCCGGCATGATCGAAACAAACCCGCGATGTGACGTCCAGATGCCCGATCATCAGTTTCAATTCCCTTAATTGCTGGTCCGGAGAAAGCATCTCAAATGATCCGTCTTTAATTTGTGCTTGCAGCGGGGTCCCCGGCACGGGGTGGAAAGGACGGGAGCGAATATAGTGCGGGTTGATGGCATTGAGCACCCGGGCCGTGTTCAGCGCGTGGTTTTCCCACATTGACTTGCCCCCCAAGCCGGGCATCCAGTACTCGGATAGCTGGAATCCGGCCGACATGGCTTTCCGGCCGCCTTTGATGTGTCCGTCCGAGGTGACCCCCTTCTTGATTTTATTCAGCAGTTCATCGTCCCCGGTCTCCAGTCCCACGTGCAGCCGGTCCAGCCCGGCAAGACGAATGGCTTTCAATTCATCCTCCGGTTTCTGCATCAATGTCTTGGAACGGGCGTAGGTGGTGACGCGTTGGATGGACGGGAAGGTACTGCGCAAGTAGTGCAAGACTTCGACCAACTGGTCCGATTTCATGATAACGCTGTTGGCATCCTGTAAAAATGCGGTTCTCGAACCGGACAGCAGCCAGTGATACAGCATCGGAAATCCCTCGTGATAGTTGAGCCGGGGAACGCGGCTGATCAGCTCGATGGCCGCTTCATTCACTATTTCATCCGGGTGTCCCAATTCAGCCGAAATCTTTTCCAGATCACGGACAATGGCCGCCATGGCGTCGATATCCCGCATGATTTCAGCCGGCGGGCGTAATTCGAATTTTTCCGTTTTATACATGGCGCAGAACGCGCAGCGGTTCCAGGGGCAGTTGCGGGTCAACCGGACCAGCAGCGAGTTGCTGCCGCCTTCGCTGGGCGGCCGGTATATGCCGGTTTCAAACCGGTAGTCATCGATTGTGTGCTGTGGCATCGTTGCTCCTTGCTGCATTGCAGGTTTAAAGATGCCTCAATATATTTACCGAGCATTGATGGTCAAGGGTTAAAAGATTACCAAACCTGCTGAACGGGTTCTGTAGATGTCACCACACGGGCAGTTGATTATCATTTTGACACGCAGGCCAAAAAGATTCATCATGACTGAAACAGCCCGCTGAAAGCGGCGCCCGAGCCCATTGTTCTGACTAGACAGGATATCGCAAATATCGAGGAGGCCGAATGGATATTGACGCTTTTATGTCGAGCCTGGGAGATGCCCGTCCGCCCGGGGGACTTTCCGATACGTGGGTTTCGCTGTGGTGGGATCGACAGGGCCAATGGGACAGGGCCCATACGACTGCCCAGGATATCGCCACGGTGCGGGGAAGGGCCGTTCATGCCTATCTGCACCGGGAGGAGGACGTACTGTGGAATGCCGATTACTGGTACCGGAAGGCGGGGCGCACCCGGCCTGACGTGGCCCTTGAAACAGAGTGGGAACAGTTGGTTCGGGAGATGCTATCATGCGATACGGTGTCATGAACTTTCCGGTCAAGCCGGTTGTCGACGAAATCCGGGCGGCGGCGGACCTGGGGATGGACTACGTGGAACTGGCCATGGATCCGCCCTGTGCCCATTTCAGTCAACTTCAAACCCGGCGCCAAGCCATTGCGTCGGTCCTTGGGCGCAACCATCTGGGATTGATCTGTCATCTGCCCACTTTTGTGTATACGGCCCATTTGACCGAGAGCATCCGCCAGGCATCCGTTCAAGAGGTGATCGCTTCCCTGGAAACGGCGGTGGATTTGGGTGCCGAGAAAGCGGTGGTGCATCCAGGCTACATTGACGGGCTGGCGGTTTTTGTGATGGACGATGCGCTGGCCTGCGCCATGGAAAGTCTGGACCGCATCGCGCGTCGCGCCGGGGAATTGGGAATCCCGCTGTGTCTCGAGAATATGTTTCCGAGGATGGGGCCCTATGCGGACCCGGATGATTTCGAGAGGATCTTCGGGAACTTTCCCGAATTAAAGCTGGTGCTGGACACCGGGCATGCCCATATCGGCGACAGCTCCGGCCGGCGGGTATTCGATTTTATATCGCGATTCGGGGGCCGGCTGGCCCATGTGCACGTATCGGACAACAACGGGCGCTGCGACGACCACCTGCCCGTGGGCCATGGCACACTGCCGTTTAAAAAAGTGATCCGGGCACTGAGGTCGGCTGGTTATGACAATACCATAACCCTGGAGATTTTCGGCCAGGATCCAGCCTCCGTTTTGGAAAGCCGCCAAGCCATCGAAACGTATTTCGACGCGGCCGCGAATTAACGCCGTCCGGCGGGCTGGTGCCGAAATTTTGTAAAAAGGCGGGCCGCGATTCTTTGGCAAGTTCCCGGCAAATCGGCATTCGCGCTTGCCGGATCATGCGTCTAGTTAGAATTTCTGACCAAGCGTATGAAATCATCCACCACGCTGTCTTTGTACAGACACTGGGCACAATCGAGAAAAAGATCCTCGCGGGCGGCCCGGTCAAGACAACCATCGTAGTGCGAGCACCAGAAATTGCGGAAATAGTCCATGCCGCGGGTTTGTTTGCCCTGGGGATGAAATAATGGCCTGCGATCCATTTGGCTTGCCTCCAAAGGCTATTGCGGGGTTGCCATGTTCCGGGGGTGGACGACAGCGCCTCTATCCGTCTACTTTTGATATTCAGCACACGGCGAGAACCGGAAGTGTTTGAATGTCATGGGATGGTCACACTATTGAACAGCGGCCTCTGAAAGTCAAAAACGATTTCAGCCCATTTGAGGCGATTGCCGTCGTACTCCCGCCTGTTTTGGTAATGCTTCGTTTTAATGGTAATAATTGATCAATGAGGCCTAACGACACGAGATTGCACTGGAAACCGGGTGATTCGCTTTATGCTGAGATTTTAGGGGGATTGATGCGTTATGAACGGGTTATGAACAATTTATGAACAATCATGAAGTGCGAAATACTACTTTTTGCTGCCATTAACATAAAAAAAGCCCCCTCAGAAAAGAGGGGGGCCATATGCGTGCAGAAAAATCAGCAGCTGCATCCGGAGCTGCAGTCACAGCCGGAACCGCATCCCTGGGGCTGTTGGGACGGTGTGTCACTGATACCGACCACTTCAATTTCAAAGGTCAGGCGTTCTCCCGCCAACGGATGGTTCAAATCGAAAGTGATTTTTTCGTCGTCGACGGCTGTTATGCGTGCGGGGATCTGCTGCCCCTCGGGGGATGTCAGCGCAAGGGTCTGGCCCACCTGGGGGTCGATTTCAGGAGGCACTTGCGCTCTGGGAAATTCGTGGGTCTGATTTTCATCCCTCGGGCCGTAGGCGTCCTCCGGGGCCAGGGTGATAGTCTTCTTTTCATTGATGGACATGTCCATCACGGCGGCTTCGAACCCCTTGATCATCTGACCGGCGCCGACTTTGAACTCCAACGGCGGGCGGCCTTCACTGGAGTCGAACTGCTTTCCATTTTCAAGGGTTCCCGTATAATTGACGCTGACGAACTTGCCACTCTCAACTTTTTGCATAATGATCTCCTGTGTTTAATTTAAATGGGTACAACCTATGGCTGAAATGCATTATGTCAACCCTGATATTTAAGGTCGGCCAGGATATTAAATCACTAAGCAAGCGCGAATTCGGCGGCGTTTTACTGTGAACTCTTGGTGTCCGCTGATCTGGAGACAAGGGGCTCAAATCCACGGCATCCGGTAGCCATGGCATGCTTTCGGCTTAGCGGATACTGGCGGCATATGGCCGGTTTGACATCATGAATTTTACATTCCCAGCGGGCGCTGGAGGGATCTTTACTCAAGAAAGGGCAGATCTCGGCCAGCCGGCGGGTTTCCGGCGACACCCAAATACGATAGCCTTGTCTTTGACCGTTGCAAGCGATTTCGTCCACCCACTGCAGGATGTCGGTGCGGCCCTTTTTTATCCAGAGCGCCACATCCTCGGTGGTGACCTCGTAGTGATAGTCCAGTGTCCGGCAGCAATGTCCGCATTGCCGGCAGACGTAGTCTTGCATGTCGGTTTCGATACAGATTCCCTCAGCACCCGTTTCCAGGTCACATGCCGGAGCCGCCCGTGTTTGGAAAACCCGGCCGCACACCGCAGCCAGCAGTTCGGGATGCCATGCCGTGCGACCAATGGCCTGGCACATATAGTCCACCAGCGCCGGTCCTTCGAGCCACTGCATGGCACTCTTGCCGGCCTGATTGATCCACCCGCCCTTTTCGCCGGGCTCCCGCTTGATGTGGGTGCGGTTTTCGGTAATCAATCGGATGACTTCGGAAAACAACAGGATCTGAGGGTCGTACTGGCGAAAATCGATGCAGATGGCGTCGATGGCCTCGCGGGTAGTCAGGAAGATATCCGCTTTGTTCACGTTCGCACCTCCGTCAAGGCGTTGATGTGCGATCGGTATCTCGATGCTGCAGGGTCGGCGTTTACAGCCGGCCCATCAAATCCAGGGGGTGTTCAAGCACCTTGACGGCGCCTGCGTTCAGAAGTTCTTCAGCCGTCCTGAATCCCCACCCCGCACCAATGGGCGTCATCCCGGCGTTGCGGGCGGTTTGCATATCGACGGCGCTGTCGCCGATGAAAAGGCATTGTCCCGGGAGGGCATCCATTTGGGCGGCTGCCGCCAGTGCCTGTTGCGGGTCGGGTTTTTTGGGAATGCCGCCCACTTGCCCCAGGATCGGATCGAAATCAAATTTTTTGAAAAAATAATCCATCATGTCGCCGGTAAACCGATGGGGCTTGTTGGTCACCACGGCCAGCAGAATGCCCCGCCGGGTCAAATCATCCAGCAACTTGATGATGCCGTCATAAGGCCGGGTCGTCCGGCTCCAGTTGTCACGGTAGCGCATGATAAAAGCGTTCAGGCAGGAATCGATGGTCTCCGGATTGCGGTGGTTCGCGGGCAGGGCGCGGGTGATGAGCAGTCTGGATCCGTCGCCCACGTACCATCGATAGGCCTGATGGGGGTGAGTGGGAAAACCTGCCTGGGAAAGGGCCTGGTTGGCGGCGTCGGCGATATCGGCCAGGGTGTCGAGCAGGGTGCCGTCCAGGTCGAAAATAATCGCTTTGCAATCCGCATGTTTTTCGTTTACGTTCATGGATTATAAACATACCACCTGAATTTTGAATTGTATAGATGATGGAAAACTCACGACTGGTCTATTCAACGCAAACCGGGCGCGTCTGCCCGACTTGCGGAAAACCGGCAGCCCAATGCGCCTGTGGCCAAAAGCCGGAAAAACCGATGGACCACCCGGCCGGCGACGGTATCGTGCGCATCCGGCGGGAGGTTAAGGGACGCAAAGGCAAGGGCGTGACAACGGTATCGGGGATTGCCCGGGATGCCCATGGGCTGAAGCAGCTCGCTGCCGAGCTGAAGCGAAAATGCGGCACCGGCGGATCGGTAAAGGACGGGGTGATTGTCATTCAGGGCGATCACCGCGCAACAATTTTATTAGAAATGCAAAAAAACGGATTCACCGCGAAACTGGCCGGAGGATGATCTTGGCGGCGACGACATGGATTGGCAAATGCATTTTCGTGGCACTTGCGCTTATGGTCGCAGCGCCGTGCACGGGCCTGCCGGAGTGCCTGGATCCGTCGCCGACCGTGGCTGCGGGTAAGGATCCATACGGTGCCATCACGGTTCGGGAGCTGACCGGGGATGAGCACAAGGCCATCAAAGCGCTTTTTAAATCACTGGACGGACAATGGCGGGGCTCCGCCATTGCGCTTCAGTGCAGGGACCCGAAGGATCCACAGCGCAACAAGCGCTATCTATACACGGTCAAGGCCGAGGTGGAAGTGGATTATTTCGGAAATTTTTTTCTCAAAAAGACCCTCTATTCACGGGAAAGACAAACCACCCACCAGGAGATACTGCGGCTTTATCTGTCCGATTCGCACCTTCGGATCAACTCTGCCTCCACGTCCGGCAATGTGGAACTGATCGACGTGGAAAAGAACCGGATTTCTTTTTTATACCGGCTGCTGCTTCAAAGTGCCGCCGCCGGAGGATCCTTGCGCAAGGAGATCTTTGTTGTGCTGACAGCCGGCGGGCAATCGTTTGAAATCGAACAGCGGACCTACTCCCAGGGAAGGTTGAGCGATGAGCAGATATGGCGGTTTACCCGGCCCTGAAAAATCCCCCGGCGGCCCTCACCGGGTTTGATTTTCCCCCCAGTCGTGATAAGAATCCCCCATGAAACGATACACCTGCAATGACTATCGTCAGGAAATGATGCTGGCCGGATTGCGCAAGCAGTTAAACGATCCACGGTTGAGCGAAGCTGACAAGGAAGCGCTTAAAAAGCAGATCCACCGCATAGAAATAGAGATGGGACTGGAGTAGTTCATTCAATGCAGTTCGCGTGCCCCTTGCAGGGACAGGCCAACGCCGGGCCCTCCGGGCCCGGATTTTTGCTTGGGCCGGATCAGCGGAAAAGCCCTGGAAGGATAAATACTGATGTACACTGATTTACGCGCTTTTATCCGGGACCTGGAAAGAAACGGCCAGTTGGCCCGGGTCCGCTGTGAGGTCGATCCCAACCAGGAACTGACCGTCATTCAGCACCGCGTTATCGCTGCCGGCGGACCGGCCCTGCTTTTCGAAAGGGTCAAAGGGTCACCTTACCGGCTGGTCTCCAATCTTTTCGGGACACCCCGGCGGGTTGCGCTGGCGTGCGGCGATTCGCCGGCCGAGTTGGGCCAGCGACTGGCCCGGCTGGCTCACGGGTTGATGCCGCCCACACTGCGGGGCATCTGGCACAGTCGCAAAGATCTGGCGCGCCTGCTGCCCATGCGCATGCGCAAGGTATCCAAAGGGCCCGTACTGGAAACCTTTACCCAGCCGGCCGACTTAAATCGATTGCCGGTGCTGACCTGCTGGCCGGATGACGGCGGCCCCTTTTTTACACTGCCGCTGGTTCACACCGTAGATCCGGAAACCGGGCAGGGCAATCTGGGCATCTACCGGATGCAGCGTTTCGGTGCCGACTGTACCGGGATGCACTGGCAGATCGAGAAGGGCGGCGGGTTCCATTTTTACAAGGCCCGGCAGAAGGGTGCCGCGCTTCCGGTGAGCGTCATTCTGGGCGGACCGCCGGCCCTGGTCATTGCGGCGGTGGCGCCCTTGCCCGAAGGGCTGGACGAACGCCTGCTGGCGGCCTTTTTAATGCAAAAACCCCTGGCCGTGATTGCCCGCCGGCAGACCGGTCACCGTATTCCGGCCGCTGCCGAATTCGTGCTGGAGGGTAGCGTGCAGTCCGGCGACATGCGACGGGAGGGCCCCTTCGGCGACCATTTCGGTCACTATTCCGAGGCCGCCGACTATCCGGTGTTCCGGGTGCACCGGGTACTGGCCCGCAAGGATGCCATTTATCCGGCTACGGTGGTGGGCAAGCCCATCCAGGAGGACTATTACATCGGTGAGGCGCTGCAGGCCATGACCCTGCCGCTGCTGGGACAGATCAAGCCCGCCATCAAAGCCCTGTGGGCCTATCCGGAGACCGGATTTCATGCATTGGCGGTGATGGCCGTGGAGGAGCGCTATCCCCGGGAGGCCTTGAAGCACACCCTGTCTATGCTGGGAGAGGGGCAGGTGTCCCTGACCAAGGTCATGATCACCGTGGGCAAAGAGATCGATGTGCGCAATATCCGCGCGGTGAGTGAGGCCCTGTGGCGGCATTTGACCCCCGATGGAATCCATTTGCTCAGCCCCACCGCTCAGGACACCCTGGATTTTACCGGCCCGGCCATGAATACCGGCAGCCGCCTGATCCTGGTGGCCACCGGCAAAGATACCGGGCCGGTGCGCAAAACGCCGCCGCCCCTGCCCGTATCGGTGACCGATATCCACCTGCAACTGAAGGAAGCGGTGGCTCTCGGACCGGCGTTTCTCATGCTCAAGGTGGCCAACGGCTTTGCGGATCTGGAGGCCCTGTCGGCGGCGTTGCGTCGCCATAAGGTGGCCGGAAAATATCTGTTCCATATTTTGGTTTCAGAGGATATCGATATGCAGGATCCCGTCATGCGGCTGTGGGGCTGGTTTACCCGCTTCGACCCGGCCGCCGATCTGTATCCGGCCGACAGCAGGGTGCGCGGCAACCGCCTGGTGTTCGATTTTCCTATCCTCATTGACGCACGCTGGAAAAAAGGGTATCCCCAGGCGGTGGCGTTCGACCCGGAAGTGGAACAGCGGGTGAAAGAACGCTGGAGCAGTTACGGCATCGAACTGGATTGATGCGCCGGTCGGTGGATGCCGGACCCCATCAGGCAGGACGGAGTGGGGGTATCCAGGGGTGCCGGATTAACAATCAAAGGACGGCCCGACCATCGGGGCCTCCATCCGGAATAGTGGGATATGGATCACGAATGTTTTGAACAGGCGTTGGAAATGGGCGCCGCCGGCCAACGGCTGGAGCGGGCTCAGGCACTGGAACTGGCGGCCGCCATAACGCCGGACCGGCTGCATGCCTTGGGACGGGCCGCATTGGCCAATCGACGCCGACGCCATGGCGACAAGGCGACCTACGTTTTCAATATGCACATCAATCCGGCCAATATATGCGGGGCGGGGTGCACGTTTTGCAACTACGCGGCTTCAAAAAACGCCCCCCATGCTTACGTGCTCAGCGAAGCGGAAATTTTTTCGAAGATCGAACAGCTTCGGCCTACGGAAGCCCATATTGTCGGCGGTCTCAACCAGGTGTGGCCCTATGCGCGCAACCTGGAGCTGGTGCGGCAGCTGCGCGCCAGGTACCCCGGATTGCATATTAAAGGATATACGGCCGTAGAGATTGCATACTTTGCCCAAACGGCCCGCAAAAGAGAAATTCAGATCCTGGAAGAGCTGATCGATGCCGGCGTCAACGCCCTGCCGGGCGGCGGCGCCGAGATATTTTCCGAGCGTCTGTACCGACAGCACTGGAAAAACAAAATCGGGCCTGCCGATTGGATCCGCATCCATAAACTGGCCCATGAATTGGGGCTTACCACCAACGCCACCATGTTGTTCGGGTTTGGCGACACCTGGGCGGAGCGTATCGAGCATATGCTTGTCCTGCGTGAAGCCCAGGAGGTTTCCGGCGGATTCACGTGCTTTATCCCCCTGGCCTTTCAGCCGGGAGAGGGCAATTTCGACACCCACGGACCGACGCCTTTGGAGACCCTGGCCGTTCTGGCCATTTCCCGCCTTGTGCTGGACAACATCGACCATCTCAAATCATACTGGCCCATGAGCGGTGTGGAGACTGCCGCCGCCGGGTTGAGCTGGGGGGCGGACGATATGGACGGCACCATTTCCGAAGAGAAGATCGCCCACTTGGCCGGTGCCACCACACCCAAAGGACTGGCCCGGGACAAGATGAACGAGACCATTCAAATGGCCGGATTTACGCCGGTGGAGCGCAACGGCCTGTTCGGAGCAATGACATCGCCATGACCTATCCAATTGCCATGATTCCATACGCCAATATGGCGCCATATCGCGAAATGGGACCGCCCCGGGGGTGCTGCTTTGTGGATTATGTACCCCGGCGGAGCATTCAGGCGCTCAAGGACAAGAGCGTGTGGGCGGCGGCCGTACCGGTGGGGGGGCTGCCCGAATTACAGGATGAAACCGTCTTTTTGGGTTGCTACGGTATTGCTGTGCGCCAGGCGGCCTTGAGCGTGCTTTTCTTTTCGGACCGGCCCTTCGCGCAGTTCGACCGCCGGCTCACCCTCAGCTTGACCGGTGAATCGGCTTCCAGTGTGCGCCTGCTCTATTTGTTGATGGGGTACCGGTTGGGATTTGACGCTCTTCCGGCAGTGGTGCCCAAAGGCAACCCGAGCAACGGCTGCCTGGTGATCGGAGACCGCGCGTTGCGATGGGCCGTCGAGATGCAACGAACCGGCGGCGCCAGGGGATATACCCATATGATGGATCTGGGCAGCACCTGGTACGACCACTGTCAACTGCCTTTTGTATTTGCTCGCTGGGTGGTCCGCAAGGATGCCCCGGAGCAGGTCAAATACGATCTGAATGACTGGCTGCGGCGGTTTGAGAGCCAGGAAGAGAGCTGTATTCGCAGTGCCGCCCCGAAAACGGCGGCCCGGATCGGGGTATCGACGACCTATGCCGCCCAATACCTGAAAGTCATTAAACGGTGCCTGTCCGGAGTGTATGAGGCCGGACAGGAGCGGTTTTTAAGAGATATCCGGCGCTATGGCGCCACCGCCCTTTTTCCCCCGACCATTTCCGCCATGCGTAAAATGGCCTGACAGGACTGACCATGATCAACCGTGCCAATACCCATTTTCCGGGAGCAGATCGGCGACTGGACCGCCGGACGGCTTTGGATCTGTTCCGATCGGCCCCTCTGGGTGAACTGATGACGCGTGCGCATGCCGAGCGCATGCGGCGTTATCCTGACCCCACGGTGACCTTTGTTTTCGACACCAACCCCAACTACACCAATGTGTGTGTCACCCAGTGCCGTTTTTGCGCATTCTGCCGTCCGCCTGGAGATGCCCGTGCTTGTACGCTGAGCCCTGGGCAGGTCGCCGTTAAGGTTCGTCAAGCGGCTGAGGCGGGTGCCACCACCGTTCTGCTTCAAGGCGGGCACAATCCTGACATACGTCTGCAGGATTGGCTGGATTATATCAGCGCTATCCAGTCCGCGGCTCCCGAAATCCACATTCATCCGTTCAGCCCGGCCGAGTATGTCTTTATGGCACAAACCGAAGGGTGCAGCGTGGAAGAGGTGCTCAGGGCCGTTTACGAAACCGGCGTGCGCACCATCCCCGGAGGCGGCGCAGAAGTGCTCACCGAGTCGGTGCGCCGGCGCATCGCCCCGCGCAAGGCCACCGCCGAACAGTGGCTGTCGGTGTGTGAAAAGGCCCATGTCATGGGTTTCCGCACTACGGCAACCTTGATGTTCGGCCACGTGGAAACCGATGCGGATATCGTGGAGCACCTCCTGGCGCTGCGGGGTCTGCAGGATCGTACCGGAGGGTTTACCAGTTTCATTGCCTGGTCCTTCAAGCCGGGGGGCAATCCCCTGGGAGAGCAAGTGCGGCATGGGGCACACCCGGCCAAATATGTTCGTATCATCTCCCTGGCGCGGCTGGTGCTGGACAATTTCGACCACATCCAATCCTCCTGGTTCAGCGAGAATGTGGCTGCCGGACAACTGGGCCTGCTGGCCGGGGCAGATGACTTCGGCGGCATCCTGGTGGAAGAAAATGTGCTGCAGAAGGCCGGCCACCAGCGCTCCACCACCGAAGAGAAAGTCAAAACCATTATTCGCCGAACCGGCTTCACACCGGCCCAGAGGGACTCCCATTACCGTGTGTTGAAGATTTTTGACCCGCCCGGAGTGCCGGGAATCGATGCTGAAGCCAATGCGCTGTCGGAATGAAGGGGTCTTCCTTTTTTCAGAAAAAGCAAGTGATGAATCGACCTTATCGCATCAAAGCGGTGCTGTTCGACTTTGACGGCACGCTGACCCGGCCCGGGTCCATTGATTTCGCCCTTATCCGCAGCCGTATCGGGTGCCCGGACGAAATGGCCATTTTGGAGTTTATTGAACGCCTTCCCCATGAAGCCCGGCGACAGGAGGCCATTGCCGAAGTGCATCGCCATGAAATTGCGGCCGCCGCTGAATCGTCGCCCAACACAGGTGCACAGGCCGTTGTTGTCGAATTGAAAGCAATGGGGCTCAAAGTCGGGGTGATCAGCCGCAACAGCCGGGCGGCCATCGAACGCGCATTGGAGAATTTCAGCCGAACCGCGACAACGGATTTTGATCTGGTGATCACCCGGGATGATCCGGTCGTGCCGAAGCCGGAGCCCGACGGTATTCTTGAAGCCGCCGGACGCTTAGGAGCCCGGCCCGAAGAGGTTCTGGTTGTGGGGGATTTCGTCTTCGATGTGGAAGCCGGGCATCGGGCGGGGGCACTGACCGCATTCATTACCAACGGGCAGACCGGTGAAGTCCCCAAAGAGGCGGATTTTACTATTCAGCAACTGGCCGACCTGCTGCCCCTGGCCCGCATGGGTATTGCCCTGCAGGCCGGCAAATTGCCCCAGAAGCATCTGGATGCTTTTTTGGCCGAATTTGAATGTGTGGATCCTTCTGTGCTGATCTGGCCCGGGGTTGGGGAAGATACCGCCGCCGTCGATGTAAAAAAAGAAGACGTTCTGGTTCTCACTTCCGACCCCATCACCTTTGCCACGGACGCTATCGGCGAATATGCCGTTCTGGTCAATGCCAACGATATCGCCACTTCCGGCGCCCAACCCCGCTGGCTGTTGACGACCCTACTGTTTCCTATGGGCACCACGGCCTCGATGGTCCGGCACGTCATGAATGAATTGGCCGCCGTGTGCCGGCGCTGCAGCATCACCCTGTGCGGCGGCCACACCGAAATCACCGATGCGGTGACACGCCCGGTGGTCACCGGCATGCTGGCCGGCACTGTCGCCCGGGGCCGCTTGCTGGACAAGAAACGGATGCGGCCTGGCGACCATATCCTGTTGACCAAGGGGGTCGCTGTGGAAGGCACCGCCATTATCGCCCGGGAATTCGAGAAACGTCTGGTGGACCTGGGCGTTTCCAGGGGCGCCATCCAACAGGCCAAGGGGCTGCTTTCGCGCATCAGCGTGCTGCAAGAGGCCCGCATTGCAGCCGCCACGGACGGCGTCAGTGCTTTGCATGACGTGACCGAGGGGGGGTTGGCGACGGCACTGGAGGAGCTCTCCATTGCCGGAAGATTCGCCATCGAAATACAGGTGCCACAGATTCCCATATTGCCGGAAACGCTAGCCGTGTGCCGCCCGCTTGCGATCGATCCTCTGGGGCTGATCGGCTCGGGAAGCCTGCTGGTGTGTTGTCGTGCGAATGATTCCGGGCGCCTGCAGCGCAGTCTGGCTGACGCCGGCATCGATGTCGCCTGCATCGGGGTGGTCACGGATAACAGTCCCGGTATTGTCGCCATGGATGGAGATACGGTTTCATCCTGGCCGCGGTTCAGCGTGGACGAAATCGCCCGGCTGTTTGTGTGATGGAACCCTTACATTCCCGCAGTACTTTTTTTGACTGCTATGAGGAGCGGGAGGAGGCCTTCAGGCGCCAGGTGGACTTCAGACTGGCGCGCCGCTATTCCGGACCCGCCCTTTTCTGGAAGGATTTCAGCCGGATTTCGCGCGCCGCGATGACCGGTCGCGCGCCAGGCATCGTGGCTTATATCACCAGCAGTCCAAGGGATTGCCTGGCTTTCGGCACACCCCGGCAAGTTCTGACGGCTGCTTTGATGACGGCCGGAGAGAGCGGCAGCGATCATCGCGTGCAGCAGGTCGCATCCCGTTTCGGTGTCTCCGATCAGCTTGCCCAGCCCATTCGCACCCTTTCCGGAGGTGAAACGGTCAAACTGGCAATGGCCAAAACGCACATCAGCCTGGCCCGTTCTTCCCATTTAGTGGTTTCCAGCCCGTTCACATGGTTGTCCGCCGGCAATCGCCATATGCTGGATGACCTGGTGGAATACTGCCGGCAGATCGATAAACCCTTTTCCCTGCTGGCGCTGAATGGGGAAGACGATATGTCCCCCATCGGCCCCCAAGACCCGTTTCTGGCGCTTGACCCGACAACGTTGCGGTTCAGCCTCCGGCTGACCGGTGTCCGCATCCCTTTGACCCTGTCGCTGAATCCGCTGACTTCCGGCGCCGGGCACGCGGCCATCGAAGATGCCCATCTTGAGCTTGAATCTCCGTGCCTGATGACCGGAGAAAACGGCCAAGGGAAAAGCCTGGTAGCCAGAGCTTTGTGCGGCGCGCTGACTATGCGGGGCATGGCCGTCATCGAAGCGTCCCGGGCCAGCGGGGCGGCGCGCCTCCTTTTTCAGGATGTGCTGACCCAGACCCTGCTGCGGTCGTTTCATGCTTTGGCCGGCAGCGGACCGGTTTCAAACCGGGGGGCCGTGCTCGGGATTTACGCCGGTATACGGAACGGTTATGCCGAAGCGCTGAAAGGCACACCGCCCAGCGCCGGGGTCAACGATCCCGGCGCCGGCCGGCACAGCTTGCTGGACATCAAGGCGATTCTCGTGGCTGCGCGCCTTGCCGCAGATCCGGCGGCCATCGTTCTGGATGAGCCGGATTGGGGACTGAGCCGAAAAAGCGCCATTGCGTTCGTTTCGGCGGTTCTTTCGATGGCCCACCGGCAGGGCACACCGGTCATCCTGATATCGCACAAACCGTGGTGGCAGCCGGCGGCCCGCAGCGCAATTGCGGTTTCGCGGACAGCCGGTGTGCGACCTGAAGCGACGGATCGGCCGGTTTTTTCCATTGCTTTGCGTTGCCAGACAGGTGCGCCATGAACTGGAGACTGAAAGCACTTGGGTTCGGGGTGCTTGCCGTTCCGGCCTTTTCCGGTTTTCCCGTCAATTGCATCCCCGGGGCGTTGCTGCCCGGGGCTGATTATGGCTGGCTGGTATACGCAGCGGCGGTTCACCTGACCATCCTATTGCTTTTGGGCCGAAGGGCCTACCGGTTTGCGCTTGCTGTGGCCCTGGTCATCTCCATTCCCGTGGTGTTGCTGGGGGCCGGCATCTCTTATACCGGTCTCTTGATCAGCGGCTGGAGCCAGGCCCGCCAGGTAGTCTACGCGGCCCACTATGTCCGCCTGGCGGTCACCATGTTGACGGTAATTCCACTTGCATTGTCCATGGTGGCAGTGATACCCATGCACCGTCTGGAGCATTATTTGCTGCAGCGGTCGGACGGCGTGAAGATTGCCGAGAAGATCGCCTTGATGGGCTTGCGGGTTTTCAACCACACCCTTCATTTCGTGCTTCCCAATATTCTTGAGATCATTCGGGAAGAGGGGGTCCTGTCGGCGCTCCGGGGCCGGGGGGGGCGCTGCCGCGACAATCCGCCGCCGTTGCGCCGGCGCATAACCGGTACATTGCGGATGCTGACCCACATCGGTGTGGAAGCCATCTGCGCCGCCATACGCTTCGTGCCGCTTTGGGCTGAGGAAATTTCCAGGCTGCCCGGTTACGGCACGGAAAAACAGAAACAGGACCATGCGCCACCCTCAGGAAGGGATAACAAGTAGAGCCGGAAGATGAACCAAACCAAAGAAATCAATCTGTTGTTTCGTGCAGGCATCATTGCCGCCTTTGCCACCCTGTCTTTTGTGGGTACCCTGATTATTCGGATTCCCATTCCGGTGACCGGCGGATACTTCAATCTAGGAGACACCTTTGTCATGGCCGCCGGCTTGCTGTACGGGCCCCTGGTGGGCGGTCTGGTGGGAATGATCGGGCCCGCTGCCGCAGATGCCGTGGGGTTCCCCCAGTTCATCCTGGCCACGGCCGTGGTCAAGGCAATCGAAGGCTTTGCCGTGGGGCTGATCGGCTGGAAAGGGCGCAGCGCCCTGCGTTCCATTGCAGGTCTTGTAGCGGGTATCGGCATACTGGTGGCCGGCTACTATATCTTCGAAGCCGCCATTTACCCCGCCATGGCAACCGCCATTCCTTTTTTCGGCGTCACCGATGCCAAGGCCGCACTGGCTGAAATTCCACCCAACCTGCTCCAGGGCGTCTTATCCGCTATCGTGGCCTATGGTATCGTGCGGGTATTGAACCGCCAGACCCGCTGAATGCGGCCATTGTCCTGTTCGGAACCAAACCCGCTGGCGGGAAAGGCCGAAAGGTGAAGATTCGGACACCCGGACCCGCATCATTGCCGGTGTTTTCCACGGCAAGCGTCCAGCCGGAACAGTAGACAGAAAAGGAAAGTGCGATGCCGTTTGTGAATATCAAAGTGACCGATGAAGGTGTTTCCGCCGATCAAAAATCCAGGCTCATTCGGGGGGTAACGGACCTGTTGGCCGGAGTGCTGGGCAAAAATCCGGAGACCACCGTCGTCGTTATCGAGGAAATCGCCACCGATAATTGGGGTATTGGCGGAGAATCCGTTACCGTGCGGCGGGGACGCGGTCAATAGTCCCCTTATCCAGCCATTGACCATTTTACCAATGCCGTGGTGATGTGGGCTTCACATAATCCTGCCAGCAACAAGACGAGGACAACCAGCATTGCTGTTTTTTTTATGGGCAACTGCTTTTGATACTCCCGCAATTCCTGAAATACGGCGCCGGTTTCCAGGTGATGCGCTTTTTCCCTGATCATGAGGTGGGCGGAATAGGTCACCGCACCGGCCAGTGCAAAGGCCGGAATTTCAAAGATCCCATGGGGGAGCATGGCCAGGATGCCCGTCCAGCAGGACCCGAATATGTATTTTGCCGTCGACAAGGCCAACCCGCTCTCTATGCCCAGCAGGACCAGAGACAGCAAGGGGATCATCAACCACACATAAAGCCTGCGAACCGGTTCCGCCTCGATCTGTGAACATCCGGGCAGGAAACAGAGAAGCCGCATGCGTGATTTTCCGCAAAACAGTTTTCTGATCCGGTGCGGCCGGACGGCCAGGTCCTGTGGATTGAGCAAGCTGGCCGTATAGATAAAGGAAATGGTTACCAGGGCGCCCGCCGTGTTCCAGATAAACAGCAGTAGCCCACTATCGATACCCGCCCGGGATCCGGCATCGAGCACCGGAAAGGCGTAGGACAATCTCCGGGTTGATAATTCGAATACTGTTTCAGGCGCAATCCCCGTAAAACAGATTAATCCGCTTCCGACGAGCAGACTGCCGATCAGCGCGATGCCGTAGGCGATGACCAGCTTTTTCCATGCGGTAAACATAAGCCGGTTGTTCATGGTGCAAAAAAACCTTATTTCAGTGCTGAACGATAAATGGCATCTTGCCGCCCTGGCCTGAACCACAATCTATCCTTTCTGGATGGGCTAAAAGTGGCGGCAAGTTGAACCCATTATGATCAATATGCACTCTTTTGACAAGGTGTGTTCCGCCAAGTGCCATGGGCATTGGATGGTGCGACATTCACTTGTTGCCGGGTTTGCTGCCTTTTATCAATTTTTATTGATATAACAAATAATTAATTTGCTATTATATAAATATGGGTTATAATAAGACCAATCAATTAAGTCCCCCATGTGATTTCGGGACGGTTTCTTCCTGAAGGAGCAATCCATTTACCAAAGTGGCACCCTCCAGTTTGCGACGTTGAAATTTTTTAGAAAGGAGGATGTTATTATGGCAAATGGAACTGTAAAGTGGTTTAGCGACAAAAAGGGGTTCGGGTTCATTGAGCAGGAAGACGGGGCGGATGTATTCGTTCACCATTCAGCAATCAATGCAGAAGGATTCAAATCCCTCAATGAAGGCGACCAAGTCTCCTTTGACATCGAGCAAGGCCAAAAAGGCCCTTCCGCTGTGAATGTCACTGTGAATTAGCGTAATTTTCCGAGTATAAAAGGCATTCCTTCGATGATTGAGGGGATGCCTTTTTCTTTTGGCTGGGGCGGTTTTTAAATGGGGGCCGTCATTGGCCCTCAAACCTTCGAAAGAATGATTCCGGGACCTTTTCATGTTCCTGTCGTCATCGACATAACCGGCCAAGGAGGCAGTCCATTGGCAAGATCAAATTATCAATTCAATAAGCGCCAGAAAGAGTTGGCAAGAAAGAAAAAGAAAGAAGAGAAACGACAGCAAAAACTGAATAAGACAAACGCAACAGCGGAAGACAATCCAGATCAGCCTCAAGATGATGGGGAGATTGTCTCAACCTAGACAGCCAATGAGAAGGAGGATGAATATGCATCAAAAATATTTGATTTCAAGGGACCTGTCCCAGCAAGAGCTCAAGATCAGGGAATATGCCGTCATCGAAAAAAAACCGAAAAGAGCGGCGCCTTCATTGCCGGAAGCCGAAAATTATGCATTGCTTTGCGAAGAAACCTATGAAAGCGAGATTGTCGTCAATACGATCTCCGAGGGAATCAACGCCCTGGTCGCCGTACTGCGCACCGACAACATATTTCCCATCGGGCCTAATGCCACTAAAATAGCCGAATCCGTGATGGCGTTATACACGACATCCGAAGACGGTTCAGTGGAGCTGTTTTTTGACGATCTGGATTGTCTGCCGGCCTAAGCGTCCGCAGTGAATGCCGCGTGGGCTTCCTGTTCCAATTGAGCTTGCTGCCCCAGATATCGCGGAGAGTGGTGAAAGATGGTCATCTCGGCGACTTTCGCCCTGCGCGCCAGGCTGCCGGCCTGGTGGGCGGTAAGGTGGTATTTGGCTCTGGCGATATCGCGTTCCGAGTGCAGAAATGCCGCCTCGATAAATAAATGGTCCGCCTCCCGGGCCAAAGATACAATCTTGGATGTGTTTGCATCGCTGTATACCGCGTCGGCCACATAAGCCACTTTCTGGCCTGGCGTGATGCGCGCAATTTTTTTCGACAACTGGCCTATCGTGAACGTCCGGAATGTTTCCGGGCCGCTTTTCAGGGGCGCCCGGATTTCAGTGCCGGGGTCAGCCTGCCGGAACAGTAATTCCTTGAATCGACCGAGCCACGGACCGGTCAGCAGTCCCCATGCGTCCAGGGACGGCCTGAGGATGTTGACATGAAACCTTTCTTCGATGGCAAACGCCAGCGATGGTATTTGATGATCCAGCAACACGGTTTGAATCTGCAGGCCGGGTTCATCCAGGATGACGTGCGAGTCGCTTTCGGTCACTTGTGGTGAAGACGGCTGAAAACCGTTAAGGCAGGCAAATTTCTGTGCGATGCGCCTGCCGGGATGGATTTCAACGGCTGTAATGGTCAGTCCCTGCGCGTAATTGCGGACCAGATTCCAGGTGTATGCCCTGAGTTTTGCATCCACATTGTCGATAAACCCCCGGGGACCGAAAAGATGGATTTCCTTGCCCCGCCCCAGCAGGAGGCGCAGCATTTGATCGAACCCGACGAAATGATCCATATGGGTATGGGTGACAAACACATGGCTGGTTTTGAGGATGTCGCCGGGAGACAGGGCGCTGAGGTCTCCCATGTCGAATAACATGGCCCGTTTGCAATGGGCCATGGAGATGAACAGGCCGGGGTCGTCAAAAGGCCCGTTGACCAGTCTCGGAAGGAAGGATGGGCGCATATCTGTCGGCCGTTCAGGGGAGCGTTTTGGCCACCTGCCCATGGATACAACCGTAAACATCGGTGTCCGCACCGAAAATATCCACCACCGTTTTGTGGTTGATGAGCTTTTCCAGCAAAAAGGCGGTGACGTACAGGCTCACAATGTTGGGATGCTTGACCAACTGACGGTAAGGTGAAACCAGGTAGTCAATGTCGAAATCGTCGGCTCTGCTCAACCCATCCAGGCATTTGACAATTTGTTCTTCAAGCCCGTTTTTATCTGTGGTTTCAACGATTTTGCTCTCTACCAGCTTCATGGCGATGTTATTGGCCAGGGTGTCGACATGGTCCCGGGCGGCGCTGATTGAGCGTCTTCGGGCGTGTTCTTTGGATGACTCGATTTTATTCAAAATACTGGATTCTCTGTTGCTCGGACGAAATACTTTGCCCATATGCGCTACCTTTTTGTCCTATAGGGTTGTTATCATCGTTCATGGTTCACACTTCGGCAGTTGCCGGTGGCGTAAAATTTTTAACTTCTCATAATAAAAAGATCCAACGGGGTTTGCAAGTACAAAACACGCCCGAAGGGTATGTCTTTGCCTTGCGCATTTTCCGATATGGCCTGCCGGAATGCGGTCAAAAGCCCTCCACCACCATCTGGATGCGTTTGTCGCCTCTATACCGGTTCCACTGGAGCCTGAATGCCAGTCGTTCAAAACTTTCAACCCTGGGGGCGTCCGGTGTCAGGTTGAACTGGATGGCCTCGATGGGCATGCCGTTGCCGGCATTCTGGCGCAGGGTCATGCGCCTGTGGCGTTGTCCCACAATGGCGGCCGAGATGACGTGAACATCTGTGGCGGCAAATCGGGGGGGCGGGTTGTCGGTTCCAAAGGGTTCCAGGTTTTCCAACTCGTCCATCAGCCGGGCATTGATCTGGTTGAATTGAATTTCACTGTCCACTACCAGCGGCGGTTGTTCGTCGTCCCGCACAGCCAGGTGAGTGACAGCGGTTTCAAATTCGGCCTGGAGTTTTCGGATATTTTCCGGGGCAACGGTCAGGCCGGCGGCCATGCGGTGTCCACCGAAAGCGATTAGCAGGTCGGCGCACTGGCTGAGGGCGGAAAAAAGATCGACGCCCTCCACACTGCGCCCGGACCCCTTCCCAATGCCGTCTGTGGTGGAGATCAAAACCACCGGGCAGCGGTAGTATTCTGTCAGCCGGGACGCTACGATGCCCAGTACGCCCGGGTGCCAGCGGTGGTCGGCCAACAGCAGTGTATTGCGGGCCAGAAGATCCTTGCGTCCGTCGACCTGACGGGTGATCTGGTTGAATATTTCGCTTTCTAAGGCCTGTCGCCGCAGGTTCAACTGGTTCAGGGTTTCGGCCAGTTTCTGGGCTTGCCGGCTGCTGGTGGTGTTCAACAGGTTGAGGGCCGCCAGGGCGTGGGATATTCTGCCGGCGGCATTGATGCGCGGCGCCAGGCGAAAGGCGATGGCTTCTGAGGAGATCAGGCCCGGGTCGATCTTGCTGATGGCGCATAGGGCCTCGATGCCGGGGTTGGTCGAGGCGTTCATTTGCTTCAAACCGGCCTTTGCCAGAATTCGATTGATGCCCGTCAGGGGGACCATGTCTGCGATGGTGCCGATGGCCACCAAATCGCACAGTGCGATGAGGTTGGGTTCTTTGCGGCGATTCCACCAGCCGTTCGCCCGCAGGGCGGCGCGCAGCCCGATAACCAGGTAGAAGGCCACGCCGACACCGGCCAGGCATTGGAAATCCGGATGCTGACCCGGCATCTTGGGATTGATCACGGCCAGTGCACCGGGGGCGGTTTCAATTTCATGGTGATCGGTAATGATGGTATCGATCCCGAAACGATGTGCCGCCTCCACGGCTGCGTGACTGCTTGAACCGCAATCGACGGTAATGATCAGGCCGATTTTCGATGGGGCAGCCAATTGGTTGATGTGCGCCGGTTTCAGGCCATAACCTTCTTCAATGCGATGGGGGATGTGGGCCTGGACATCGGCACCGGCGTCGGCCAGAAAGCGGGACAGTACCGCGGTGGCCGTCACCCCGTCGGCGTCATAATCTCCGAATACCAGAATTTTTTCTTTCCGTTCAAGCGCTCTGCAAATGCGTTCAACGGCGGCCTGCATACCGGAAAGCGCCATCGGCTCAGGCAAGGTGTCCAATGCGGGATGGAGGAACGCTTCGGCTTGTGCCGGGGTGCTGATGTCGCGGTTTGCAAGGATTGTTGCGGTGATGGCGCTGCAGTTGAGATGTTTGCCGATCGCTTCGACGAAAGCCGGATCGGGCTGCAATATTTTCCATTGCATTTGCATGATTGCGCCATATCCTATATTAACATGCACCACAAGGGCAAAGTCGATGGGATCGGGCGCACCGGAGTTCTCCGTCTCCGGGCGTTTCATTGTGCTCTGGCCCGCTGATGGTGAAAGATGGAAAAGGATGCGAACCAGCAGACTATACTACCGGGTGGATCGTCGACAGATCAGTATGATTCGATTCATATTCGAAGCGTATGAAGGCATTGCCGTGGTCACCACAATGGATGCGGCCGCCGGCACCATTTTCCTGGCGGTTGCGCCCAGGTGCGAGGCCATGGTGCGCGACATCATGATGGATTTGGGAAAAGATTTTATGATCGAGGCGTTACCCGATGATTTTGCAGAACCGGAAAGAGGCGTTCATGCGCACCAAATTTCTTTTTATTAATACCATGGGATGCCAGATGAATGTTTATGACAGCAGTCAGATCCAAAATCGACTGGCGGCCATGGGGTATACACCGACTGAACAATTGGAAATGGCTGATGTGATTCTCGTCAATACCTGCTCTATCCGAGACAAAGCCGAACAGAAAGCGTTTAGCTTTCTGGGGCGTCTGGCCCCCCTGAAAGCCCGAAAACCGGGACTGATCATCGGTATTGGCGGATGTGTGGCCCAACAGGAGGGGAGGCGGATTTTAAAGCGGATGCCCTATGTCGATCTGGTGTTCGGAACCCATGCCATCGGGCGGCTGCCGCAATTGATCAAACGTATTTCAGAAACACGCTGCCGGGTTGTAGATGTGGCCGTATCGGAACAAATCTCAACGGATGACTATGCCCTGGGATATCACCCGCCGTCGGGTGTATCAGCTTTTGTCACCATTATGCGCGGGTGTGACAATTATTGTACCTATTGTGTGGTGCCTTATGTGCGGGGTCGCGAGTCCAGCCGCACAGCCGATGACATTCTTGCAGAAATTCGGCACCTGGTATCCAAAGGGGTTCGTGAAGTGACCCTGCTGGGGCAAAATGTCAACAGCTATGGGCAAAAGGAGGGTATGGACAGTTTTGCCCGGCTGCTGGAACAGGTGAATGCCGTCGAGGGCCTGGAGCGTATCCGTTTTACCACGTCCCATCCCAAGGATCTGTCCAATGAACTGATTGGCGTTTTCGGCTCTTTGGATAAATTGTGCCATCATATCCATCTGCCGGTGCAGTCCGGTTCCGACCGGGTCCTTAGACGCATGAACCGCCGGTACACGCGTGAAAAGTACATGGAACGGGTAGCTCGGCTCAGGACTATTTGCCCGGACATCGCCCTTACCTCCGATATTATCGTCGGTTTCCCGGGGGAAACCGACCGGGATTTTGAGGCCACCTTGTCTTTGATACGCGATATCGGCTATGATGGATTATTCGCATTTATTTATTCGGATCGACCCAATGTGCCGGCTGCCCGGTTTCGGGGCAAAGTGGCTGAACATGTTAAAAAAGAGCGTCTGCAAGCCATTCTTGAATGCCAGGAGTATTTTACCCTGCAAAGAAACCGGCAATTGGTGGGTACCGTCGAGGAAATTCTCGTCGACGGTATTCATGCCGGCAAAGCTGGGGGCGGAGCGCATTCTGCCGCTCAGGATGGGCCAGGCGGTCTCCAGTGGTCCGGGCGGACGACCACCAACAAAATCGTCCACTTTGACGCCCGGGCGGGGCAGTTTTCTGATAATGAAATGTTGACAGGGCGCTTGTTGCCCATCATGATAGAAAAAGCGATGCCCCACTGCCTTTGGGGGCGCCCATCGACCCCGGAAGATCAGATCAGGCTGCAGGGCAAAGGAGAAAGAACCCATGCTGCATAAAGCGACAATTGCCGGATTGACCATCGATCCGGCCTCAAATACCCCGATCATCATCTTGAAAACCGAAGATGGCGAGCAGGCCATTCCCATTTGGATCGGGCTTTTGGAAGCCACTTCCATTGCTTCGGCACTGCAGAATATCCAGTTTGAGCGCCCCATGACCCACGACCTGTTCAAGAATGTGACCGATCACCTGCAAATGGCCGTTACCCGGGTGGAAGTATGCGATCTGCGGGACAACACATTTTTTGCGCGGATTCATTTTGACGGCCGACAGGAGTCGTTCATCATGGATGCCCGCCCCAGTGACGCCATTGCCATTGCCCTGCGGTTTCAGGCCCCCATATTTGTGGATGACAAGGTGATCGAAAAGTCCAAGACCGGTGATGGTGATGTGGAAATACTGGATAAGAGCGAAGAGGGTAAAAAATGGGCCGAGTATCTGGATAAATTGTCTCCGGAGGATTTCGGCAAGTATAAAGTGTGATAAGCCCGACAAGAACCGTTTGGGTTCCAAGTTGATGTATCCTGCCGCCGACTGGCCGATATGGTCCTTATAGAATCGATTCCCATACGTTACCGATCACTTAACTGTGCTTTCAAATGATCCCGCATGAAGACAGCAAGCCTCATTTTGGGTGGTAGGCCCGAAGTTTTAAGCATTGATGAACCCTCAAAGAGTCATTCATGCACTGTGAGCTGTAACGATTTTCCGGCCGGTATGGATTAAACCTGACATCCCACGCAGCAAGGGTTCAATTCCATCGAAAAACGGCAGAATTCCACGTAAAACGATCAAAATGAGGCTTACCCATTTGTTTATAAATTGTTCATAACTTTACAACCAGATAATTTTTTAGCATATTTTCCCAAACAGGGCGTCCGGCCAAGAACGCGGCTTTGCCGTCGAATATGGAGTAAAGGCAATTAAATACAATGTGTTATAAATATGATGGTTATGATGGCGAATTTGTCCGCCATTTTAATATACCGGAATTGACAATGGCGTTTGCCCCCTATAATGTCTTTCGGGTCCGGACTGACCCCACCGATGCATTGCGTCCGGCATGATAGGCATGCAATTGGACTTGGAATCATTCAGGATACAATATATAGAGCTTGACTTGCTGGATAGCTACTATATAATGTATTTGTTGTAATTGAACAGCACAAATTGAGCACAACCGCCAGGGGGAAAAATGCAAAAGGTATTGGTCATTGACGATGAAATAATGATCAGACAATTGCTTGAACAGGCGCTGAGCCGCTATGACCTTGAGGTTGAGACAGCAGATGATGCTGAACACGGGATGGCCAAATTCGACAGCGGCATTTACGATCTGGTGATTACCGATGTCCGCATGCCTGGCGTAGACGGACATCAGGTCGTTCACCATATTCGCCGTTCCCGGAGGGAGCAGACGCCGGTTATTGGATTGTCGGGGACGCCTTGGCTGCTGCAAAACGGTGATTTCGACGGTGTTCTGCACAAACCTTTTGCGATCAGCAAACTTATCGAAAAAGTCCGGCAGCTGACGGACACACCTTCCGAAAACTAAAAGCTCAAAAGGGGACGTATATCAGGTTATCAGTTAATCTTTAGATTAACTGATAACCTGATATACGTCCCCAATCCCGCGTCCCCAATCCCGCGTCCCCAATCCCCCCTAAAGTGCAAACTGCCCGTTTTCATAGATGTTGATGCGTTTTCCGTTTTTGAGGTGGGCAACAACCCTTTTTTTCTCGGTATTTACCATGTCCCAGTGAAGGGCTGAGTCGTTGAATCCAAGCTGGTTTTTAAGTTTGCGGGTCAGCTTTCCGGGATCACCGGCGTAGGTATCCGCGTAAGAAGACCCAAGCGCGACGTGGCAATTCCCATTTTTGCCGCCATGGTTTTCATCGAACAGCGTATTGGCCATGAAGCGGTTGATCTTCGAGAATCGTTTGTCGGTCAGGGAAAATTCTCCCAGTCTGCTGGCGCCGGCATCCATGCCGAGTTGCTGGCGCACGAACTTTTCGCCCTGGGATGCACTGACTGATACGGCACATCCCTTTTCGAATTCCAGTCGCACGTCGTTGACGCGGTTCCCGTTGCGAAAAGAGGGCAGGTTGGCAAAATAGACGCCCCGGGTGCCTCTCCAGTCGGGGGATAGGAACAATTCAAAGCTGGGAATATTGTGGCCTGAAATGCCGATCCACCGGCGCTTGTCGCCTGGGGTGACTTCAAGGTCCACGTTGGCCGATTCAACATGGTAGTGTGAAACGGAAAGTCGATTCAGCCATTTTTTAACGGTGTGGGCGTTTTCCAAAATGGTTTGCCACTGGGACACCGGGTCGCGACGATGCAGCCAGCAGGCTTTTACGATTTGATCCGTGTAAGCCGCCATGCTCAGCTCAGCGTGTTTGGCCAGCTCTGCGGTGGGCAGCATGCAAAGGGTCCAGCTGAAATGGCCCTGAGCATCTCGTTTGTCCAGGATGTCGCGTTGGGGTTTAAGGGTCACGGCACGGCGGCCGATTCTGGAAGGGTCGATGGCGCTGAGGTGAGTAATGGACTCTGGCGCGTAAAGAAAAATACTTCCGTTGAGATTTCGGTACAAGTCGATTTCCCCCGGCGGGATAAAGGCGAGTTGATCATCATCCGCCTTGCTGAAAAAGTTTTTTTCCATGTCCGGTGTCGGGCTCAGGTGCAGCACAGGGTGCATTCCCATGTCCAGCAGGCGCGCCTGCAAAATTTCGGCCAGCGGTATTGCCGCAAGGTGGTAACGGATCAGTATAATATTTCCTTTTTTAAAGGGTTTGCTGCGGGCAGTCTTAAGTCCCCACAACAAAACATCGGCATAGCGGTTCAGGTGGCGGGTACTGAGCATGGCTTGTCCTTTCTGCCCGTAATGGACAATCGATAAGATTCATTTGTTCGGGCTGTGGTCTTCTTTCAGAAACAGCGCGTGATATTCTTCTTCGTTCAGATACTTGCGCAACAGGCCGGAGATCAGATTGAACAGTGTCGACAAGTCCTCGTCGTCCATCCGTTTTTTTATTTGGTGCATCAGTTCATCGTCTGAAAATTTTTGCAGGTAATAGATGACGGTGCTTTCGTCGGTATTTCGATCAAAACCGAAGCCCACAAGGCCATCATAGGTTTCGACAAATTCATGGGTATGCATGGGCATATGTTTTTCTCCCCGGCAAGTATTGACTTTGTTTGGGTGTCATTTCATAGTGGTCGGCGAAAAATGCGATGTTTTATCTTTGCCATATACTGGAAAAGAAAACGATAATCAATACTGGGACATTCGGTCATGCGTCACACACCCTTCAGGTTTCTTCCTGCCTTTGACGGACTTCCGTTGCGCTACGGACATTGGCCGTGCAAATTTGGCGGCAATGGCGGGGCAGTGGTTTTTTTGGGCGGCAGATCGGAATTCATGGAGAAATATCTTGAAACTTTGTCGGCTTTCAATCAACGGGGTTTCGATGTGTTCAGCATGGATTGGCGCGGGCAGGGCCTCTCTGGCAGAATGTTGAGGAATCCGAAAAAAGGCTATGTCAAGGACTATGGGGACTATGTTGCCGACCTGAATCAATTCCTTGGCGAGGTGGTTTTGCCCCGGCAATACTCGCCTCTGATTTTGGCGGCCCATTCCATGGGCGGCAATGTCGCCTTGCAGTTCCTTCACCGGTCCGGCTCGCGTATCGACAGGGCCGTGTTGACGGCTCCGCTGATTCGTATCCATTTGGCGGACCATACAGAACAAATTGGGCGGCTGTTCAGTCGATGGGCGACACGATTGGGACTGGGTCACGCCGCCATTCCTTCTCTGCGGCAGCGCAATACCTTTGAGGGGCCCTTTGATAATAATGGTTTAACCTCAGACCGGCGGCGCTTCAATGCAATCCGGCGTCTGATTGCCGCTAATCCGCATTTCATGGTAACCCAGGTGACGTTTGGATGGCTGGACGCCACTTTTGGCGCCATAGACACGATTCATCAAAGTGGATTTGCTCAAAAGATTACTGCCCCTGTGTTGCTGGCAGTGGCTGAAAAAGATCGTGTGGTTTCAAACGATGCCATCCAAAAATATGCGCTGCAATTGCCGCGGCACCGCATGATAACCATCCCGGGCGCCTGCCATGAAATTTTGCAGGAAAAAGAAAACATGCGGATGAAGTTCTGGCATGCTTTTGATGCATTTGTCCAATGATCGCCATTGCCGCATGCATCATTTTGCGTCCAACAGTGCAATAAACGATGTTTGCACTTGATAACAAAGGATTTTTTTGTGTATATTACATTGATTGAATCTTATCGGGACATTACAATCCCCGGTAGTAGAAAAATGGTCCTGGAGGTTTGAAAACATGAAATGGAAAGACTCCGGAGATATGGTCGAAAAAGAAGAAAATCTCAAAGAAGAATTCTTTGACGAAGAACAGTATTCTCCCTGGGCAGATAAAAAAGATGACAGGAAAGGGCTGCGACTGGGAAAAATCCCGCTTTTATTCATTTTGCTTGCCGGTGCCATTGTCGCTCTCGTTGCCGCGCTGCTGATGCTGATTTTCAACGGTGACAGTGATATGGGCAGTAATCAGAAAATCGCCGCTCTTGAAAAACGGCTGCAGCAGAATGAAGAAAGGCTGATAAAATATGAGGCCATTGATGAGAAAGTGACACGAATCTGGGAGCAGGCCAAATCATTCGAGAAATTCAAGGACCGGTTTGACCGTAGCGAAGCCTCCATGTCCCTGCGCATGGACCACTTGACCATGAGCCTGGAGGCGCTTCAAAAACAGCTTGCGGAGGCCCAGCAACCGAAGTCGGTGCCGATTGTTGAAAAACCGGCGGCTTCCGCTGTGCCCGAAGCAGCTCCAGTGATAAAATACCATCAGGTGGCCCCCGGGGATACCCTCTACAGTATCAGCAAGAAATATGGCCTCAAAATAGAGGATTTGCTGAACATGAACCGGATGAAGGCCGGCAGTGTTATCGTGTCCGGACAAAAATTGATTGTACGCGGTGCTGAAAAGGATTAGTCGGCTCAAGTTTCGGTTTAATACGCCGATACCAGCGGGTGACATGAGCCACACACAACTTCGAAAGAGAAATATGCAATTTCAAATCGAAAAATTTAAAAATATGCCCTATTCGGCTAAAATGGGTGTTACTTTGTGGCTGGTCAGCTGGATTTGGCTATTGTCCGCCTACTACTACCTGACCCATGACAGTGAATGGGTGCTCAAGCTTTCTCTGGCCATCGGTCTGCTGGCGATCTTTATTTCCCAGGCCCAGAACTGGTCCCGGCTGATCGGTATTGTCGCCAACATAATGGGAATACTGCTTTCCTATTATTTTTTCATGCGTGGATTCATAATGATCGCTACGGTAAATGTGGTCCTTTTCGGCGGCGCCGTCTGTTACCTGATGGTTCCGTCCACCACGCGCTACTTTAAAGAACAGAGTAAGCCGGCAACCGGAAAGGATGCTCAATAATAGTCCGGTCCGGATGGTGGACCATCAAAGGTCATTTTCCCAAAAACGTTTTGGAGGTGTTTATGTTCCAGAAGGCTCTATGGACAGCAGTTGTCGTTCTGGCCATCGCCGTTTCCGGCGCCCATGCCGCCGGTATCGAATTTGCCGTTGGGGGGTGGCAGCAGTCCATCAGCGGCACACTGGCCTATGAGGCATTATCGGATCTTGATGTGATTGACCTGGAAGACGATATCCGTTTCGATGATGAAACCGCTGTATTTGGCCGTCTGAAAATCGATATGCCGGCTTTTTTACCGAATATCTACCTGGTTGCTGCTCCCATGAAATTCGAGGGGACGGGCAGCAAGTCAGCGACGGTCAACTTCGGCGGTACCGAGTTTTCGGCCAATGCCGACCTGGATGCCGAAATTACCCTGAACCAGTATGACCTTGCTTTGTATTATGGCTTGCCTTTTGTGCAGACCGCCTCCTTGGGCAAGTTCAATGTCGATGTGGGGCTCAATGTACGGCTGGTGGACCTGAAGGCCAGGCTTAGCGGTGAAGTGTCCGGGGGAGGAACCGCCGAGGAGGAGCAGAGCCTTTCGATTCCAGTTCCCATGCTGTACCTGGCGTTCCAGATCATGCCCACGGACTGGCTGGCTTTTGAAGTCGAAGGCCGCGGGATTGCCATTGGTGACAACAACCTGTATTCGCTTATCGGACGGGTACGGTATTCCTTTGCCGGCCCCATGTTTGTCGCAGCCGGCTATCGAACCGACATGGTGGACGTCGATGAAGAGGATGTGGTTGTGGATGCCGATTTTAAAGGCCCGTTCTTAGAGCTGGGGTTTAAATTTTAGCTCATCACCTGTTTTATCATCTGTAACGATTCTTGAACCGGCGGATTTGGATATCCGCCGGTTTTTTTAAATCCTTCGACCTGCAGATGAACTTTGCGGCTTAAGCCAGATTGTGCTATTGACATACCCCGTTTGCAGCTTTAGTTTCCGCCCCTAATGGGAATATGCTCAAAATAAAAATGGAGTTGCTTTGGCCAGACCCCAAAAAGATCGAATCGTCGCCTGCGATCCAACCATCAGCTATTTCAAGCCCCGAGGTGTTCCACTGCGGCAGATGGAAGAAGTTTGCCTGACCATTGATCAGATGGAAGCGCTTCGCCTGGCTGACCTGGAGGGGCTTTCCCAGGAAGATGCCGGTGCGCAGATGGGGGTTTCCCGGGCCACTTTCGGGCGCATTGTCCAGCGCGCGCGCAATATCGTGGCCGATGCCCTTGTCAACGGAAAAGCCATTTTGCTCGAGGGGGGAAATTACCAGCTCAAGGATATCCATCGGGAGTTTGAATGCCGGTCCTGCAGATATCAGTGGGAGGTGCCATGGGGCAGTTGCCGTCCGACGGTTTGCCCCAAATGTAAAACCAGCGATTTAACCAGAGTACCGGTTTCGATATGAAGATAGCGAACGGTGCCGAATATGAGCGAGGAATATAGAAAATGGTACAAATTCAGAGTAGTATGGACAAAGCGAAACAGAATTCGGATCCAAAGGCAGCCTTGGATGCAGCCGTAAAGGCATCTTTACAGAAAATCAAATACAAGTTTATCGTGATGAGCGGAAAAGGCGGGGTGGGTAAAAGCAGTACGGCCGTTAACCTTGCCGTCGCTTTATCCAGGCAGGGGGCCAAAGTCGGGCTTCTCGATGTCGACCTGCATGGCCCCGACATACCTCGGATGCTGGGTATCAGCGGTCTCATGGACATGAATGGAGAACAGCAACTCATACCCAAAAAATACAATGATCACTTAAGCGCCGTATCGGTTGAATCGCTCACCAATGGCAAGGATGATGCCATTATCTGGCGTGGCCCTGTCAAATATTCGGTTATTCAGCAATTTATCGGTCAGGTGGCATGGGGGGATCTCGATTTCCTGCTCATTGATGCGCCTCCCGGAACAGGGGATGAGCCATTGACCATTGCCCAGACAATCAAAGATGCCCAGGCGATCATTGTGACCACCCCCCAAGAGGTTTCGCTGGCCGATGTGCGAAAGTCCATCAATTTCTGCAAAACGGTCGAAATGCCGGTTTTCGGCCTTATTGAGAATATGAGTGGCCTGTCCTGTCCCCACTGCAATTGTGCCATCGATCTGTTCGGCAGCGGCGGAGGAGAGCGCACCGCACGGCAGATGGATGTCTCTTTTCTGGGTGCCATTCCCTTTGATCCGGAGATGGTTGCCTGTGGAGATTCAGGCGTGGCCTACCAGACAAAACATGGTGATTCCCCGGTAACAAAGGCTTTTCAAACGGTTGCCGACCGGATGATGGTACTATTGAAATCCTGATGCCGCCCGTGCGGCTGATCGACGCATAGCCATAACCTTGCAGGAGCGGCTTTAGCCGCGAGTTCGAACCCGTTCGCGGCTAAAGGCTCCTGTAAACTTTCATTCCTTTTTTCCTCTTCCTCTTTTCCCGCTTTTAATTGCGCCCACCTCGGCCGCTATGGTATTAGTAGTGTAATTTGTTGCCGAAAAGCACCCGTTGTCAACATGGTTCGTTTACGGAAAGGTTGCAATGCAAGCGCAGATTCGCTCATTTTTGGATTCCATGCCCCATTTCCAGATGCTCCCCGATGCCGAGTTGGACCGTCTGGCCCGGCTGGCCGATTTTCAGGTATTGGCCGCAGGGACCTTTCTGGCCAACCAGGGCGAAACCGTGATTCAGTATATCTACCTGATTCGAAGCGGGCAAATTTCTATCTATGATGAAAAGGATGGCAAGCGTCAGCTGGGCGGCTATATCAAGGCAGGCGAAGTTTTCGGCGGGATAAGCATCTTGATGAATGCCGGGGTTTCCTTAAGGACCGTGCAGGTGGACCAAGAGACGGAAGCCTATTTGATCCCCCGCGACATTTTTTTGGATTTATGCGCGCGCTACAAGTCGTTTTACGCTTACTTTATCGAAAATTTCAGTAGGCACATTACCGATCCGGCTCTGGATACCATCATCATTTCGGGGCAGGCCAAAATATTCCTCTCTTCAGTGGAGCCTTTTTCCTTTCTGCCGGAGAACGCCATGGAACAGGTCTCCAACGCTTTGTCCATGGTGTTCCATAAAAAAGGAACCATCCTTTTTTTGCAGGGACGGACGCGGGTCGGGCACCTGTATGTCCTGCAAAAAGGGTCGGCGGAACGTTATTTCGAACAGGGCGGTCAGAAGCAGATGCGCGATATTATCGGTGAGGGCGATTTGTACGGCGGTATTTCGATGCTGCTCAACGACGGCCTTTCGGTGCGTACCCTCGAAGTGACTGAAGATTCGTATTTTTATATCCTTCCCAAAACTCTTTTTATAAATCTTTGTAAGGAATATAAGGCGTTCAGCGAATTTTTTACCGACACCTTCGGTAAAAGAATGCTGGATCGGTCTTATGCCGCCATCGTTGCCCGTACGGCCAAACCGCCCGAGGAGGCACTCCAGCTGTTCAACCGGCCTGTGGACCAAGTCTGTAATCGGGCCACGGTATTCGGTACGCCCGATATGACCATCCAGCAGGTCGCCCTGCGGATGAGCCAGGAGAACAGCTCGTACCTGATGGTGCCCGCTCCGGAACCCCAGGCTGCCGGAATTGTCACCGAAAGCGATTTGACGCGCAAAGTCGTAGCCAACGGATATGATATCAATCTTCCGGCGGTGGAAATCATGTCCACCCCGCTGCGCACGGTGGATGCACAGGCGGATGTCTTTGAAGCCCTCATGGCGATGATGGAGTACAACGTCAAACATCTGGCTGTTCTCAACACGGCCCGGGAGATTATCGGCGTGCTTTCAAATCGCGAGTTAATTTCTGCCCAGGGCCAGTCGCCGCTGTTTTTGCTGCGCGAAATTTCCAGGGCGGAGTCTTTTGGTGACGTCGTCAAGCAGCACCAGAAGCTTCCCGGGATCGTCAAAGGCCTGATCAGCAGCGGTGCCACAGCGCGTAACATCAACCGCATGATTACCACCGTGTCCGATGCCATACTGAAAAAGGTATTGTCATGCGTGATGCAGGAGATGGGACAGGCACCGGTAAGCTTTGCCTTTATGATCATGGGCAGCGAAGGGCGGGGCGAGCAGACACTTAAGACCGATCAGGACAATGCCATCGTTTTCGATGATGTCAGTGATGCTGAACTGTCGGATGTGACCGGCTTTTTCCTCGAGGTGGGCCGCCGGTCGTGCCGGATGCTCGACCAGGCGGGCTATCGCTTCTGCCAAGGGGATGTGATGGCGCAGAATCCCGATTGGTGCCAACCGTTAAGCGTATGGATGCGATACTTTCTCAAGTGGATTCACGCGGCCGAAGCAGAAGACTTGCTCCAGGCCAGCATTTTTTTCGATTTCCGGTTAGGCTATGGGGATGCCCAGATTGTCGAGTCCCTGAGGGACCACCTTCACGGGGCCATTGAGCAGTGGTCCGGATTTCTGCGGTATATGACCGAAAACGCCCTGTATTTCAAACCGCCCCTGGGTTTTTTCCGGAATTTCGTGGTGGAGCCCAAAGGGGAACACAGGGATGCTTTCGATATCAAAAGCGCCATGACGCCCATCGTGGATTTTGCCCGGATTTATGCACTTAAAAACAGGGTCAAGGCCACCAATACATTAGACCGCCTGCAGCAACTCTGCAACCTGGGTGCCATTAAACAGGAAGAGTTCGACGAAATGGAGAAAGCATACAGTTTCCTGATGCAATTAAGGCTGACGCGCCATGTTACCGCCGCAACGGATAACGGCGCCGAACCCGACAATTTTATCAATCCAAAGCGATTGACCCGCATCGAACAGACGACCCTGAAGGAAATTTTCAAACGTATTGAAAAATTCCAGGCCAAAATGAATTTTGAATTTATCGGCATCGCCTGACCCCTCGGTGACCCATGGAACTCGAGCGTAATATCGAGAAAGCCCGCAAACTCATTGACAGCATGGCCGGCGCTCAGGGCAGCCGCCTGCGGGATATCTGCCGGGGAATCCGTACAGCCCAGGATCGGCTCAATCATAAGGCGGCCCCATTTTTTGAAAATTGCATGCGGCGCTGTAAAGGGATGTGCTGCAAGAATATTCATATCAATGAGATTATCAATATGTTGGATCTGATCTACATCCTGAGCCTGATGCCCCAATTGTACGGCTCATTAATTCCCATTGCGCGTAAAGAACAGATTTTTTCAGCCGATTGCCTTTTCCTGCAGAATGCATCCGGCCCCTGCATCTTTCCCCATAACGTTAAACCGGAACGCTGTATCATCACATTCTGTGAAGATGCGGCACCCATTCGAAACGAAATTCAATCCGTACGCGCCAAGTTCAGCCAATTGTCACGCTATACGAAATTCAAGCGCCCCTGGATATGGGCGGGATTTTAATCTTCGGGGTTTTGTGGACAATCACCTGCGCCGCCCCCGGAACGATGGAATTTGATGCCGGTGGTTTGCCTCGCCGCACTTTGGCGATTACTGTGCCGACATGCCGAGTTGGAATATGCATTGCCAGCGCCGGGCCCCTCCGGACCCGGATTTTTACTTCTGAACATAGGGCTGGGCCAGTTCAATGCCTAGGGAAAGCGCCGTCTGGTTCATTTCCAGAAAATTGGGGGGAATGCGGTCTTGAAGTGTCTCCATGATGGATTCCGGTTTGACGAGCTGGGTCAGCGCGATGACGGCGCCCAGCATACAAATGTTGAACACGATGGGTTTGCCGACTTTTTCCATCACTGCATCATACATGGGCAGTTCCACCTGTTTGGCATCCACTTTGCGGGAGGTTTCCACCCATCGGCTGTCGGTGATCAAAAGCCCGCCGGGTCGGATGATGTTCTGGAACTTGCCGTAGGCTTCCTGGGTCAGGCAGATGAGCCCGTTGGGCTGGATGACTTTGGGGAAATCAATGACATCGCTGGAGACAACCACATCCGAGCGGGTTGATCCACCCCTGGCCGCTGCGCCATAGGATTGAGACTGCACGGCATTCAGATTTTCATGCACCACGGCGGCATCGGCCAGAATAATGGCCGCCGTAATGACCCCCTGGCCTCCGGAACCTGAAAAAACGAGTCGATATCGTTGCATAATCTTATTTTACCTCTTGGGTCCTTGAGACGGTGTTGCGGTTATCCCTGGGCGCGCTGGATGATTTTGTCATACTCCTGGCAGTACTCGGGCATTTCTTTCTGCACGATGATTCCCCGTTCGATCAGGCTGGGGTCGGCTTCCAGTTTCCTGGACCCTGCCGGGGCCGTGTGGTCCTTGAACCATTGCATCATGTTGGCGGCACTTCCCATTTTATTTTTGCGGCCGAAATAGGTCGGACACTGGCTCATTACTTCCACCACGGAAAACCCTTCATGCACGATGGCCTGCCGGATGATATCGGACATTTCCTGCACATGATAGGTGGTGGCCCGGGCCACAAAGCTGGCGCCCGCAGCTACGGACAGTTTGACCACATCGAAAGCCTGGTCGATATTCTGATAGGGTGCCGTCGTGGCCAACGTGCCTTGTCCGGACAAGGGCGAGTACTGTCCGCCCGTCATGCCGTAAATGCGGTTGTTCATGACAATGGCGGTGAGGTCGATATTGCGTCGGGCGGCATGAATAAAGTGATTGCCGCCGATAGAAAGCGCGTCGCCGTCACCCATGGGCACGATGACGTTCAGTTCCGGTTTGCTCAGCTTGACGCCGGTGGCAAAAGCCAGCGCCCGGCCGTGAATCGTATGCAGGCTGTGGAAATCCACATACCCGGAGATGCGCGAGGAGCAGCCGATGCCGGACGTCATTACGATTTCGTTTTTGCTCATACCCAGTTTTTCGATGGCCCGGATCAGACCGTTGAGCACGATGCCGTGGCCGCATCCCGGGCACCACATGTGGGGGAAAAAACGTTCACGGATATAATCTTGTACAGCCATGGTTACACTCCCCTTCCGGTGATGATGCGCAAAGTGTTTTTAATATCGGTGGGAGTAATGAGCTGGCCGTCGATACGGTTGATCAGGAATACGACGTCGGGATTGTCCACCGCTGCTTTGACGTTTTGGGTCAATTGACCCATGTTCATTTCAACGACACCGATAAACTTGGCTTTACGGGTGTATTGCCGCACGATATCTTTGGGAAACGGCCACAGGGTTTGCAGCTCCAGCAGTCCGATGTGCTGTCCTCTTTTGCGAAGATGTTTGATGATGTGGAGCGCCGAGCGCGCCGAAGATCCGTACGAGATCAATACACTGTCGGCGTCTTCCAGAAAATGATTTTTGTAGTGGGCCATTTGATTGGCGTTGTTTTCGATTTTGTCCACAAGGTGGCGCTGCAGGCCGTGCACCACTTCCGGCTTGTCCGACGGAAATCCCCACATGTCGTGATAAAGCCCGGTGACATTGTAGCGGTGCACTCCGCCAAAGTCGCTCATGGGCAGGCGTCCATCTTCTCTGGGCAGATAGGGGTGGTAGTCGATCCCGCCCTTGACCTGGGTACGCAGCCGGTCTACCAGCGGAATTTCGCCGGGGCCGGGTATCACCAGCTTTTCACGCATGTGGCCGACCGTTTCGTCAAACAACAGGATCACCGGCGTCCGATAGGTTTCGGCAATGTTGAAGGCCTCTACGGTCATGGCGAAGACATCCTGGTGGTTGGATGCGGTCAGCGCTACAATGGCGTGGTCGCCGTGGGTGCCCCAACGGGCCTGATTGACATCGCCCTGGCTGACATGGGTGGGGTTGCCGGTGGAGGGGCCGCCGCGCTGGACATTGACGATAACGCAGGGAATTTCAGCCATCACGGCATAGCCGAGTCCCTCCTGCATGAGGGAGAATCCCGGTCCGCTGGTGGCCGTCATCACCTTGTGCCCGGTGAGGGATGCGCCGATGATGGCGCAGATGGAGGCGATTTCATCTTCCATCTGGATGAATTTTCCGCCCACTTTCGGAAGCCGCAACGAAAGCAATTCGGCCACTTCAGTTGATGGGGTGATGGGATAACCGGCGTAAAAATCGAGTCCGGCATACAAAGCGCCAAAAACACACGCTTCGTTGCCCTGAACGAACTTGACACTACCCTTCATTTTCTTCGCCTTTGTCCTTGATGTCTTCGGTAATGACTTCTATGGCCAGGTCCGGGCAGCGCAGTTCGCAGAGCCTGCAGACGATGCACTGTTCGACGCGGACGGCCACCGCCTTTTCTTTCCTGTCCAGTTCCAGAACATTCTTGGGGCAGAATTCCACGCAGATACCGCAACCTTTGCACCAATCACGGTTAATGCGGTGCTCTTTCAGTTTTTTTTTGGCCATTGAGATGGTTACTCCTCTATTTCTTCGTTTGCCGATCCATGCAATCAGCAAAGATCGCGCTTGCGATGGGTGGGATCGGTGCATCAGCGCAAAATGCCGATGGCTAAATTTTATTTTGGCCGCAAACCGGTGCGTCGTCAACCATTAATCCCAAAACGGTGAGGCTCATATATGGCTTTTGGTAAAATTTCAACCTTTATTCAGTTTCGCTGCAGACGGCCCTGACATAAAAAAGCGCGCTGAAATCCTGCCAGCCGACAAAGCCGAGTTCAACGTCTACATAATAGCCGGCCATGTAAGACCGGCGATCTGCGCTCCAGAGCCAGCGCTGGGTGGCGTCGAACAATGGTGCAATGCATAAATCCCGGCCCCGGGGAACGGGACGCAACAAGGTCATGAGTTCTTCGACAGTGGGCAGGCGCCATGGGGCGTGTCCGGCGGGCACGGTCCGGTTCAAATGGCGGATATACTTGCGGGCCATTGACCAGGTTTGAGGATAGTCGCTTCCGCTCTGCTGCCAGCGCAATCCAGTGGCCTGATCCAGGATGGACCCGTTTTTCTGGTCTTGGAAAAGGCCGGGGTGATAAACTTTGGGCCGCCACAATGTATCGACGCCGAACCGTCGGGCGGCTTTGTCCGGAGGGCACTTAAGCGGTTCTTTACGAACCGTGGCGGGCAAAGATTCAATAGCGGAGGGAGCGGCTTCGGCCGGCAAGCGGCAGCTTTTTTCTTTTTTTGCCTGCCAGTGTTCATCCAGCTGATTCAGGGCGTCGCGCATGGCTTTGGCGTCAGTAAACCGTTGCGCCGGTTTGTAGGCGGCTGCTTGCTGAATAAAAGTGTCCCAGTGTTGATCCAGGTCGGGGCGATATGATGCAACGGGGCGATAAGCGGATTGGTCCGGGTTGATTGCCGGCAGTCTTCCGGTAAGCATCCGGTATAGCATGACACCAACGGGATACAGATCCGCCCGTTCATCCACGCTGTTGGGGTCCTGTTCCTGCTCCGGTGCGGCGTAATAGGGCGAGCCCACTTTCAGGTTGCCCGGACCCGCATCGGTTTCCCCTCTCAGTTTGGACAAGCCGAAGTCGCATATTTTAACCGTGTCCCGCGGGGTGACCAGCAGGTTGAACGGTTTGATGTCCCGGTGAACGATCCCGGCATCATGGAGACATCGGATGCCTTCAAGATACTGGCGGGTGTAACCAATGGCCCGGTCTACCGGTATGGGCCGTGAGGGGGATTCAACCGTGTAAGACTCCCCCATCATGGTACCCAGATTGTTGGCGTAAAAGTCCATGACGTAAAAGCGCTTGCCCCGGTCCTGATCATAGTCATGGATGGAGACAATGTTGGGATGGTTCAGACCGGCCATGGTGACGGCTTCTTTTTCGAAAAGCGACCTGATGGTCTCTTTGCCCATCAGTTGTTCAACCAGTGGATCCGGGTCGAGCAATTTCAAAGCGGCGATCCGGCCGATGATGGGGAGTTCGACCTTATAGATTTTCCCCATGCCGCCACGGCCCAGGAGACCGCGGACGATATAACGACCGATGGTTTTCATCTTTTTCTACCACAAGCGGTTTGCGTGGGCTTCCGGCAAGCCGGCGGCCTTGATCTTATTTACGGTTACGGCAATGTCATACGTCACGTAGCGGATTTCCAGGAGACGGTTGTCGGGATCGTAAATGGCGTACTTCGCATGGTTTGAACCGTCCCTGGGCTGTCCCACACTTCCGATGTTCACAATGTATCGGTGATTGGTATTCAGAGCCACCACACCCTTGCCCAATGGATGGCGCTCAACCTGCCTGCCGTCGAAATCAATGATTTCGAGATCGTGTGTATGCCCGACAAAACAGATGCGCTCGTCCATTTCCGTGAAGGTTTTGATTAGTTGATAAGGCAACTTCTGAAACAGGTAGGTCTTGGCGGAATCCGGCGGATACCCATGTACACAGCGGCTCCCGGCAATCAAGTGGAAATAGGGCAGCTGTTTGATCATTTCCAATGAAACCTCACTGAGCATGGCGATGGTTTTTTCAATGGATTGACGTGCGAGGGTGTTGAACCAGTTGAGCTGTTGGCGGTTGCAGACAGCCAGTTCGTGATTGCCCATGATGGAGGGGATGTTGCGCTGCCGAATTTCGGCCATTACCGCTTCGGGATCCGGGCCGTAGCCCACGCAGTCGCCCAGACAGACCGTTTGGTCGATGTCCAGGGTCTGCATGTCGGAAAGGACCGCTCTAAACGCTTCCAGGTTGCCGTGAATATCGGAAATGAGGGCTATTTTCATTAAAATATCGCTTATGCCGAGGCGCGTTTTATTCGCGGCTCAGGTTATGGTGAACAGGCAACAAGCTACGCATTGACAATTTGTTTTCCTTTTGATGTTTACAAAAACACATTACGGTACCATTCGATGATTTGAGGGCCCACAAAAAGATAGAGCAGGGCACCGAGTGCCAGAAAAGGACCGAAAGGGACCGCCATTTTCATTCCCTTACCGGCGCGCAGCATGAGCATCAAACCGACGACGGTCCCCGCAAAAGAGGAAGCCATAATGGTAAACAGGACCCCTTCCCATCCGAGAAAAGCACCGATCATGGCCAGCAGCTTGATATCGCCGCCGCCCATGCCCTCCTTTCCCGTCACCAGTTGATACCCTGCGGCAATGGCCAACAATATTCCGCCGCCGCTGGCGATACCGATCAATGATTCTGTCCAACTGATCCGGGGCAGCACGAAGCTGGCAAAAAAGCCCAGTGGAATTCCGGGGAGGCTGATTATGTCCGGAATAATGCGGTGGTCCAGGTCAATAAAAGTGATGACCAGCAGCGCGATGATAAATGTAAAATAGATCAGGGCCGGCCATTGGAGGCCAAAGCGTGCCACCGTCAGGAAGGCCAAAAGGCCGGTGGTCAGTTCGACTACAGGATAGCGGACCGAAATGGGGGATCGGCAGCCCCGGCATCGGCCGCGCAGGATGATCCAGCTTAGAACGGGGATGTTGTCGTACCAGCGGATCAATGTGCCGCATGTGGGACATGCCGAGGGCGGGCGAACAATGGATTTGCCTATCGGTAGCCTGTGGATGCAGACATTGAGGAAACTGCCAATACACAGTCCGACAAGAAAAATGTACCCTTTGACCATCAGTGGCGTCATATCATGGCCTTTTGCGGCTGTTTGTTAATTATGCGACACATGCTCCGGCATCCGCGCAATGCTAATAACCGTCCTTAGTAAGGGTGTTTAACAAAAAAATCAAGATTGATGTCTCGTCTTGCCTTCCACCCCAAGGATCAGGGGGCGGTGCGACGGAACAGGACGGGAGGCGGTATGCAGAAGGCAATACCCTAAGCTTTTGAACCATTCATCAAGATTGATGTTGTCAATCAAGGCTTTTGTCTTATATTTGGGGGTTAATATCGTTTGGGGGCGCCTTTGTATGGAATGGTTTCGGTATCTTTTCGGGATTCTTGCCAAAACCATGCAGATCGAATCCACTCGGTTTCTTCGGGCGTGCTGCCACGCAGTCCGCCCGGTAATGAGAAAGCATGAATTCCACAGGGAGTTAAAATGGCTGAAACGGATAAAGACGATCTGATTAGCATTATTGAAGAGGATATCGGGGATACTGAAATTCCCACGACACTGCCGCTGCTGCCGGTGCGTGACGTGGTAATTTTTACGGATATGCTTCTGCCCCTTTTTGTCGGGCGGGAAAAGTCCATACGGGCGGTGGAGCGATCCATTGCCAAGGATCGCTTTCTCTTTGTGGCGACCCAGAAAGATCCTGCCATCGAGAACCCCAGTCCGGACGATATTTACACCGTGGGAACCATCAGCAGGATCCTGCGCATGCTGAAACTCCCCGATGGCCGGGTGAAAGCATTGGTGCAGGGATTTGCCAAGGCCCGTATCACCAAGTTTACCCAGAAGCGGTCCTTCTATCGGGTGGCTGTTGAAATTCTGGATGAGCCCCAGGAAAGTCAGACCGGCCTGAAAATCGAGGCGCTGATGCGCAATGTGAGGGATTACTCGGAAAAGATTCTGGCCCTGCGGGGTGAACTCAGCGGGGATGTGGGAAGTATCCTCGAAAGCATCGAAGAACCCGGAAAGCTGGCGGATCTGGTGGCATCCAACCTGCGCCTCAAAATTGACGAAGCCCAGGAGGTGATCGAACTGATCGACCCGGTGGCGCGCCTGCAGAAAGTTCATGACTTGCTGTCCCGCGAGGTGGAACTCTCGGTTATGCAGGCCAAAATTCAGTCCGATGTCAAGGACGAAATCTCCAAAAGCCAGCGTGATTATTTTCTGCGCGAACAAGTCCGGGCCATTCACAAGGAACTGGGGGAACTGGATGAACGTTCCCAGGAAGTGGAAGAGTACCGTCAGCGAATCAAGAAATCGCGCATGCCCAAAGAGGCCCGGGAAGAGGCGGACAAGCAGCTCCGGCGGCTTGAGCAAATGCATCCCGACTCGGCCGAGTCTTCGGTTGTACGCACTTATCTGGATTGGCTCACGGAGGTGCCGTGGAATAAAACCACCAAGGATTTTCTCGATATCCAGAAAGCCCAGGAGGTCCTTAACAAAGACCATTTCGGCTTGAAAAAGATTAAGGATCGAATCCTCGAGTACCTGAGCGTGCGCAAATTGAATCCCAATCTGAAAGGCTCCATCCTTTGCTTTGTCGGTCCCCCGGGCGTGGGAAAAACTTCTCTCGGGCAGGCCATCGCCAGAGCCATGCGGCGTAAGTTCATTCGTATTTCGCTGGGCGGAATCCGGGATGAGGCCGAGATCAGGGGGCATCGACGGACCTATATCGGGGCCATGCCGGGGCGCATTATCCAGGGACTCAAGAGCTGTGGAACCAACAATCCGGTTTTCATGATGGATGAGATCGACAAGCTGGGCGCCGATTTTCGCGGTGACCCGTCCTCGGCCCTGCTGGAGGCGCTGGACCCGGAACAAAACGACGCTTTTTCAGATCACTATCTCAACCTGCCGTTTGATTTGTCCAAAGTCATGTTCATTCTTACGGCCAATGTGACCGACACCATTCCCTCGGCGCTGCTGGACCGTATGGAGGTGATCCACCTTTCCGGCTATACGGAGGAAGAAAAAGTCATCATCGCCGAAAAGCACCTCGTGCCGCGCCAGCTTAAGGAAAACGGCCTGAAAACCCGCCAGCTGACCATTAGCCAGAACGCCCTGCGCCGGATCATTAACGAGTATACCCTCGAAGCCGGTTTGCGGAATTTCGAGCGTGAAATCGGATCGCTGTGTCGAAAAGTGGCCCGGAGTATCGCTGAGGGGAAAAAAGGCCCTTTTTTTATTAATCGCGGCAGCCTGCAGAAGTTCCTGGGGGTGGCCAAGTATTATCCCGAACTGGACCAGGAGCCCAGCCAGGTGGGATTGTCCACAGGCATGGCCTGGACCCAGGCCGGGGGGGAAGTGCTGTATGTAGAGGCCAGCCTGATCAAGGGAAAAGGGGATCTGATCATTACCGGGCAGGTGGGGGAGGTGATGCAGGAATCGGCCCGTGCGGCCCTGAGCTATGCCCGGGTCTATCTGGATACCCAGAAGATCAAGGCATCCATTTTCGACAATCTTGATATCCATATTCATGTACCTGCCGGCGCCATACCGAAAGACGGGCCCTCGGCGGGCACGGCCATGGCCACCGCACTGATCTCGGCCGTAACCCAACGCCCTGTGGATAAGGATGTGGCCATGACCGGGGAGATTACCCTGCGGGGCCGTGTTCTGCCCATTGGCGGACTTAAGGAAAAAGCCCTCGGCGCGCTGAGAGCCGGCATCAAGACCGTAATCATTCCCGCCAAGAATAAAAAAGAACTGGTTGAAATTCCGGCCGTTATTAAACGCAAGCTGAAGTTTGTGGCCGTACAGAATATGGATGAAGTGTTGGAAATCGCTTTGCTCGATGCTCTCAAAAAGCAGGCGCCGAAATCCAGGCGGCCGGCACGCGTCGGCGGAAAAAACAAAAAACCGGCAAAATCATGAAACTGCTTGCTGTGGATACGGCCACCGAGATCTGTGGGATTGCCCTTGCCGAAAATGGCCGGGTGACCGCTGAATTGATCCTCGATCGGGGTGAAACCCACACCCGTAGCATCATGGAAGCCGTGCAGGCGGCGCTTTCGGCCGGGCGGCTGCGGATATCCCAAATCGACGTATTTGCTGTTACCCGTGGTCCGGGCAGCTTCACCGGCCTGCGAATTGGTATCAGCACGGTGAAGGGCCTTGCCGCTGCCGGCGGAAAGCCCGTGGTCGGCATTTCCAGCCTTGCGGTTCTCGCCTATCAGGCAGCCGGGGGAACGTCGCTGGTCTGTCCATTGATGGATGCCCGTCGCAAAGAGGTTTACTGGAGACTCTACCGCCGAGACGGCCATTTGCTGGTGCCCCTGGTCAGGGAGCAGGTTGGTCCTGCCGGCGACATTGCATCGACGGTTGCTGATTCCTGTTTGTTTATTGGAAATGGCGCGGCACAATATCGCAGCACCATCGAACGCGGATTGGAGAACCTGGCCGTTTTTGCCGGAAAAAACGAAAATAGCATTCGCCCCGCTGTTTTGGCTCAACTGGCGTGGGATCGGTATCAGACCGGTCGATGGGATGATGTCGATTCCTTTTCACCCGTCTATCTGCGCAAGTCCGATGCTGAACAGTAAAGTATCGGGGGCGTCCACCAAAGCGCGCCGCCCTTTTTCCCGGCAATGATTTACATGGGAATTGACGGTCAATATTGCCTTATGGTTGACAGCATTCGATAAAATGGATATTTCTGCAAAATTATCTAAATTTTAGAAACGCTTGCCAGGGCCAATCAATGGATGTACACTGTTTTGAATGATAACCGGGCGGATTCAAGCATCCTTAAAGGCGTCTGCGGATAAAAAACAAGCGGAGGGCATAATGAGCGGTACAAGCAAAAAAAGGTTCAGCAGCGATCGAATTCGTCGCAGTATCTACCTTTTGCCCAACTTGTTCACGGCAATGAACATGTTTTGCGGGTTCTATGCCATGGTTGCCGCCATTAACGGTAAATTCGTCGCGGCTGCTTATGCGATCATTATCGCCGGCATATTTGACAATCTGGATGGCAAGATTGCCCGTGCCACCCGCAGCACAAGCCAGTTCGGCGTTGAATTCGACTCCCTTGCCGACCTGGTCTCTTTTGGTGTTGCTCCGGGCTTGTTGATGTATTTGTGGGTGCTGAGCCCACTGGGACGCATTGGCTGGCTGGCCGCCTTTCTTTTTGTGGTTTGCGGGGCATTGCGCCTGGCCCGTTTTAACACCCAGGTCGGAACGGTCAGCAGTAAATATTTTGTCGGGCTGCCCATCCCGGCAGGGGCCGGAATGAACGCCGTGGTTGTTTTGTTCTGCCACAAGATCGGCATGGCAGACCAAGTTCATCCTTTAATTATGTTGATCATGCTTTACGGTCTCTCCTTTTTAATGGTCAGCACGGTTAAATACCCCAGCTTCAAAAATGCGGCCCTTTTCCGGAATAAAAATTTCAATATGCTGGTTACAGCCATATTGGTTCTCATATTTATCGCAGCGCAGCCTTCAGTTGCCCTTTTCCTGATTGGCGCTGTTTACGTTGTTTCGGGTCCATTGGTCACATTGCGGCATGCGCGGCTTGCCCGCCAAGAGAACGATAACGCCTCCCAGGAGAAAGATCAGCACTCTAAAACGATTTAATCACCTATTCAGTCAGGCCGAGCCATAGATTTGACCGGGTGTCAAGTGGTCGGCTATTTGCTGTGGGAAAAATCAAGTTGAACAAGGAGACAGACGGTTGGATAGAATTCCCATCACACGCGATGGCTACGAAAGATTGCAAAATGAGCTGCGCCGGTTAAAGACCGTGGACAGACCCGCGGTCATAAAAGCCATCGAAGAGGCCCGGGCTCATGGAGATTTATCGGAAAATGCCGAGTATGACGCGGCGAAAGATCGCCAGGGTTTTATTGAGGCGCGGGTCAATGAGTTGAGCTTTAAATTGAATCATGCCGATGTGATCGATCCTGAGACCCTTCCCAAGGATCGGGCCGTTTTCGCCACCCGTGTGGTGCTTGAAAATATTGACACCGGCGAAGGGGTTGAATATCAACTGGTCGGTCCGGAGGAGTCGGATATCAATAAAGGGCGGATCTCTATCGCTTCTCCGCTGGGGCGTGCCATCGTCGGTCGTCGCCCCGGGGATGAGATTACGGTCCAGGCTCCGGGGGGTAAGCGGATTTACGAACTGATTGAAATTTTGTAGGTGGCAGCCTCAGATACTGGATACGGGTATTGCCGACCCGGCATTATGGGAACTTTATATTTTTTAAACTGCCGAAGTCGCAAAAACGTCTAATTTACCACAGGGGGAACACACCGCGCAAAGCATGAGACCGAAAATAATGGCATTTTTGTGTGAATCTTTGCGATTTCTGTGGTTGTTAAACACTTTTTGCTGGTTAATCAAAACTGGAGGTCGATGTGGCAAGAATTACGGTTGAGGATTGTTTAAAGCGGGTGGAAAATCGTTTTAAGCTGGTCCATATGGCGGCGGCCAGGGTGCGCCAGATTCGCGAGGGATCCGAGTATCTGGTCAGTTCGCCTAAAAATGAGGACATCGTGGTGGCTTTGCGTGAGCTGGCCGCCGGAAAAGTAATCGAAAAGCAGCGTATCGAAGAGCAGTAGCCCATTTTTCGATAAAACTATTGCCGAATCGCAGTCGAACATATATGACTTTGAATCGGGCCATGGGCAAAGCCCTGAACGACTATGGCATGATTCAGGACGGCGATCGTATCGCCGTAGGGGTGTCCGGGGGCAAAGACAGCTGGGGGCTGCTCCGGTTGCTTGGCGATCTGCAGCGGCGCGCGCCCATTCAATTCCGGCTCTTCCCGATTTTTATCGATCCCGGCTTTGAAGGCGGACCGGCCGAGATCATTGCCAGTCAGGCGCGGAAAATGGGTTTCGCGGTCCATGTGGAAGCCACCGATGACGGATTGGTGGCGCACAGCGCGGCGAATCGTGAAAATCCCTGCTTTTTGTGTTCACGCCGACGCCGCAAGCGTTTGTTCCAGATCGCCGATCATTTGGGATGCCGCAAGCTGGCGCTGGCGCATAATAAGGAAGATCTCATCGAGACACTGTTTCTCAATATCTGCTTTGCCGGTGAGATCAGTACCATGGTGCCGCTCCAGCCTTTTTTCAATGGGCGTTTTAAGGTGATACGTCCTTTGGCTTATGCCGGCGAGGATGATTTGAAACGGTTTTCCCGGCAAATGCAATGGCCCGTATGGCAGAATCCCTGCCCCAGTGCCGGAAAGACCAAACGGGCTGAGATAAAATCGCTTTTGCAGCACTTGTACGGCAGCAATCCAAAAATTAAGGGAAATATCTTCAGCGCCATGCGGCATGTGAAGCCGGATTACCTGCTCAAATAGTGATACCAGCACCAGAAAGATGGCCAACGGCCCAATGAAAGACGTTCAGAACCAGCGCGACAACCGCAACATTCCCATTGACCAGGTGGGAATCAAAAACCTGCGCTATCCCATTACCGTGCGGGATAGACGGGACGGCCGGCAGCATACCGTGGCTTCCATCAATATGTATGTGGACTTACCCCATGAGTACAAGGGTACCCATATGAGCCGGTTTGTGGAAATGCTGCACCTGCTCAAATCGGAGATTTCCCTGCAGAAGTTTTCCGAACTGCTGGCCCAGATGAAACAGCACCTCAATGCCGCTTCGGCCCATATCGAAATCACCTTTCCCTATTTCATCGAAAAAAAGGCGCCGGTCAGCGACGCCCCCGGTTTGATGGATTACACCTGCCGCATCACCGGCACCAGCAATTCAAGCAACGAAGTGGATCTGGTATCCGAGGTCAACGTGCCGATCTCATCCGTGTGCCCCTGTTCCAAGGAGATCAGTGATGCCGGCGCACACAACCAGCGCGGTGAGGTCAAGCTGCGGACCCGCTTCAACCGCTTCATCTGGCTGGAAGATATGATCGAGTTGGTGGAGTCATGTGCTTCCTGCGATGTGTATTCGGTACTCAAGCGGGTGGACGAAAAGCATGTTACCGAACACAGCTATTCCAATCCCAAGTTCGTGGAAGATATTGTCCGGGATATTGCGGCGTACCTGAAACAGGATGGCAATATCACCTGGTTTGCGGTGAGCGCCGAAAATTTCGAGTCCATACACAACCACAGCGCCTATGCCCACATCGTCAGCGGACCGGTTCCTTCCCGATCCTGAGAGCGGTGATTTTTTCTACCACTTACTTTTTTGATTCCCGATAACCAAGCCCTGCGCCCATGGCCCAGCCAGGGCTAAAAGGCCCGGACATGGCCCGAGGGGGCCATGCGGGCCGACCCAATGCCGGGCCAAATGGAACCGGATCTTTACAAATCAGGAACTTTTCTTCCGGTTATGATTGTCTTCCCTGCTTCTTTAAACCGTCGACAGCCCATCCGCTTTTGCCGGCCGATAGTTGATAGATGATGCTGATTGACAAGAAAAACGCTCAAAAAATAGTCGGGATGAGAAAACAACTTGTCTAAGTGTCATGAAATCCGGAAAAGAATGACTTTGCCCTCTGCCAAACCCTTTTAGGCCTTTTTTGCGATGCCGCCGGTTTTAATGGTTGCGTTGAGTTTTGCGGCGAACCGCCGAATGGACACATGGGATCATCTATTCCAGGTTTGCATATATCCAAAATTCCGACAAATAATTTTTTAAACATGGGCACTTCCTCTATAGCGTAGTCTCTACGCATATGAATGGCGAAGACAAAAGCATGACGTCGGGATAAGCTTGTAAATAGCTGTACACCAATTATCTCAATCGGTTTTCCGTGGAAATGTCAAATGCGAATAGATTTTAGAGTACATCAGGATTATCGCCTGTCAAGGTGTTGGGAAAACAGGGCCGAGGTTCCATCCCGACATATTTTGCTGTCCGGAGAATATGATTTTGAACGGCCCGCAACAGCGGGCCATTCGGACCCGGTTTTCACTTCCGGGGCCGGGTTGCATGTCTTTCGATGATCTGCATGATCGGACGGGTGGTTTTTCCGGGTGTGTTGACAAGCACTGCGAATCGGCACAGTTCTCCGTTGCGGTCCATGAGAAAGCCTGCGCGTGTTCGAATGCCTTTCAGATGGCCTGTCTTATAAAACTGACCTCCTTTCTGCCGCATCAGCATGTGATACGGTTGAAAGCGGTTCAGTACCGTGATCATGGCCTGAGCCGACATGCGATTCCAGCGGGAGATGCCCGATGCTTCAACGATGCTCCCCGATGAGATGCCCAGCGTTTCTTTATAGAAGGTGTTCAGCACGGATAGCCCCTTTTCCATGGTTGCCGGGGCGCCGTAAACGTGCGCGCCCATCACCAGCAGGATCTGGTTGGCAATAAAATTGTTGGAAAATTCCAGCAGCGCCCTGACCGCCTGACCGAGGTTTTCCGTCGACCGATACTGCCAGATCAGTCGGTCCGTGCCGGGTGTAACGTTACCCCGCAGAACCGCCCCGCTGGTCTTGATGCCCGCCTGATTCAGAAAATAGCGAAACAAGTGGCCGGTATACTGCAATGCGTCGTCGCTGTCTGCTGCAAGGGTGATTCGGCCGGCGCTGAGCCCGGTGGTCTCGATTTTGGGAATGACAAAGGGCAGCAGGGGGGTTTGGGGTTCTCCGCTCGTCCAGCGGCCGTTATGCCGTGTGAAGGCCACTGTATTAAAATTGACACACAGGGCACCATTGGGGGCGTCATAGGGCTGGCTCGATGCGCCGCGTCCCGGAATCATCATGGGTTGCTTGAAAAAGGAGTCGTCCAGTATCAGATGGTTCACCTGGTTGAGCTTGCCCGCCAGAGCGGCGGCGATGCTCTGCAGCCGTTCGGACACCATCAAGGGATCGCCATACCCTTTGATTTTCAGATTGTTTTGTGCATCGATCAAAAAATCTGTGTTGAATCTGAATTCGACGCCCAGCGTTTTCAGAGCGGCCAGGGCCGTCAAAACTTTCAATGTGGAAGCCGGGATCAAGGGCATGTCCGCATTGATTCGGGCCAGAACCACCCCATCGGATGATACCACCATGACCGCATCCTGCGGGCCGACATGGGGAGACAGGGCTTTTTGCAAAGGGCTGAACAGGGAACTGTCGTCTGCCCGCGCTGACGGAAGGTGACAGGTCAGGGTGACCATAAGTGCCCAGGCCAGCACCGTTATTTTTAGAACAGATCGTCTTGATAATCGAAAAGCATCCATAATGCCGGCGATTTTATCCTCTTTGCACGTGGTTGAAAACGATTAATTGTCAAGCTTCGGCCGATTTGTCCGATAATGATTGTGAAACGTCTCCTGGGGCAGGCTGCGGACAAATGCCGGCGGCCTGTCTGGCAGGTAGCCGGATTCCGGCTGATTTGGTCATGGGATGTGAATATCATAGAGGAAATCGATAAACGATGGATGTACAGCAGCAGCGCCGGTTCAGTTTGATGTTCGTGGACGACGAACCGGCCGTCCTGGGATCGCTCAAGCGGGTGTTCCGCCAGGCGCCGTACAATATTATGACCGCGGGCAGTGGCATCGAGGCCCTGGAGATGCTTTCGGCCGGCCCGGTGGATGCCGCCCTTGTGGATTTTCGAATGCCGCAGATGGACGGCCTGCAATTGCTCAAAGCGATACGCGGCACCTATCCCCGCGTCAAGGTGATCATGCTGACCGGCTATGGCGGAGTCAGGGAAGCGGTGGAAGCCATCCAGTCGGGGGCGGTGGATTTTCTGCAAAAACCTTTTGAATCTGAAACCATCGACGCCAGAATAAGACAGCTCTATCAGATGTGGTGTCTCGAGCGGGAAAATCGACGTTTGAGAGAGCGTGTGCAGTTCCGGTTCGGGTTTGACCAACTCGTCGGCAACTCCGCAGCTATGCTCAGACTCAAGAAGATGATTCTGCAAATCGCAACCAGCGAAGCGCCCGTTCTGATACAGGGCGCCACCGGAACCGGCAAGGAGCTGGTCGCTCGCGCCATTCACTTCCACAGTCTCCGCAAACAGTATCCTTTTGTCGCTGTGGACTGCGGCAGCATCAACGAGACTGTCATGGGCAGCGAGTTGTTCGGTCATGTCAAAGGGGCCTTTACCGGTGCCCATGAATCCACCCGGGGTTTGATACGATCGGCGGACAAAGGGACGGTCTTTCTGGACGAAGTGGGTGAGTTGTCCCTGTCCATGCAAGTCAAGCTGCTGCGTGCCATTCAGGAAAAAGAGGTGCGTCCGGTGGGAGCCAGCCAGAACTACCCGGTTGACGTGCGATTTCTGGCCGCAACCAACCGGAACCTGGAAGAAGAAGTCGCCGAGGGTCGGTTCCGCCAAGATCTATACTACCGCCTCAATGTGGTGGTGTTAGGGGTTCCTTCTCTGGAGGAGCGCCTGGACGACATTCCCCTTTTATCGCGCTATTTCATTCAGCAATTCAGTACACAGGCCAGCACGGTGACCCGTGTTTCCAGAGAGGCCATGGCGTACCTCAGCGCCTATGACTGGCCGGGCAATGTCCGAGAGTTGGAAAATGCCATGCGCCGGGCGATTGCTCTGGGACAGGGCGATCGGGTACTGCCCGGCGATTTGCCGGAAAAGATCCATGGCGGCAACCATCCCGTCGAATTGCTGCCTGAGGGAATGTCGGCCGAGAGTCTTGCGGCTTACGAGCTTTCAGCCATTCGCAACGCCTTGCTTAAATGCGGCGGCCATCGGAAAAAAACAGCGCGCATGCTGAACATCGGAGAGGCCACCCTCTATCGCAAATTGAACAAATATGGTTTGTCGTAGCCATTTGTGTGCTGTGGCGTCCCCCAAAAAATAGCGATATCCCATATCTCTTTTTTCAAGGCCGCCATCCTTCGGAATCAAGACAGCAATCTATCTATTCGGTGCCGGATGCAGGTTTCTGCTCGGGACGATATTGGCTGTCCGAGTGCCCTCGTCATAAACCACCACCACTTCCCTGCGGTGCAACTGCGCCATGACCACGGCCACGTTCTGTTCCAATGTGGCACGTGAATACCCGTTGTCGGTGCCATTGCGGGTCACCACCTCCTCAACCAGCCCCCGGAGGGCCGCAGGGCTGAGTTTTTCGTGCGGGACAATCAATCCCTGCTCAGGTTTCGGTCGGTTCATCTTCGACATCCTTCGGGTATCCTGTGTTGCAGCTGACACCTGCATAACCTGCCATTTACCACATCGCCGTCTCGAAATCACATTCTAATCGGGGCCGTCAACCCGAATAAAGCGATTTTCATCTTTTCTATCAATTTAAAACCCAACACTCGGTCTTTATCGAATAGTAAAACCGGCTCCTGGCGGCCAGGTAACGATAGATCCGTTGCGAGTTGCGAGTTGTGAGTGACGAGTTGTGGAATTCTGCCATTATATAAGATCAGGCCCGCGCGTAGCGCGTTCCACAACTTTAGATCACTTTAGATCACTGGAAACTATAGGCACTTGGTTCTATCCGGTAGTGGGCCCCTTCCGGGGGCAATCAAAGCCGGGCCCTCTGGGCCCCGGGATATTTTATCGCCGGTGAGAAAAATATCCGGTGGCCGAAGTATTATTTGCGGCCAATAGCCCGCAGGTGTTGACAAGGAGGATGGAAACATTATTATTCAGAATATGTTAAAATAGTAATGAAATAATAAAACATGTAGAAATAAAAGCATGCAATTTCATCATTGCGAACATTAAAAGGAGAGCAGAACATGTCAAAGATCATCGGAATCGATTTGGGGACCACCAACTCTTGTGTCGCCGTCATGGAAGGCAATGAAGCCAAGGTCATCACCAACCCGGAAGGCGGCCGAACAACGCCTTCCATTTACGCGGTATCCAACAGCGGCGAACGCCTGGTGGGGCAAATCGCCAAGCGGCAGTCCATCACCAATCCGCAAAATACGGTTTTTGGCGTAAAGCGCCTGATGGGTCGCAAGTTTGAATCCCCTCAGGTGCAAAAGGACAAGGCCGTTTTACCGTACACCATTGAAAAGGCCCCCAACGGGGATGCCCACATCAATTTGAAAGGCAAGTTGAACAGTCCTGCGGAAATCTCCGCTCAGATACTGAGCGCCCTGCGCAAGGCCGCGGAACAATTTCTGGGCGAATCGGTCACCGATGCGGTGATCACCGTGCCGGCCTATTTTGATGACAGCCAGCGCCAGGCAACCAAGGATGCCGGCAAAATCGCCGGATTGAATGTACAGCGGATCATCAACGAGCCCACGGCGGCTTCCCTGGCCTATGGTCTGGATAAACGCACCGAGGGTAAAATAGCTGTTTTCGATCTGGGCGGCGGCACATTCGATGTGTCGATCCTGGAAATCGGCGACGGCGTTTTCGAGGTCAAGTCCACCAATGGGGACACCCATCTGGGCGGCGAGGATTTCGATCTGCGTTTGATCGATCATCTGGCTGATACCTTTAAAAAGGATACGGGGCTGGATCTGCGTTCGGACCCCATGGCCCTGCAGCGCCTCAAGGAAGCGGCTGAAAAGGCTAAAATGGAGCTTTCCACAACCTTTGAGACCGAAGTCAATCTGCCCTTCATTACGGCAGACGCATCGGGACCCAAGCACCTGAATATCAAAATCACCCGCAGCCGGATGGAAAGCCTGGTCTCCGATTTGCTGGACAATCTGGAAGGGCCCTGTCGCACGGCGCTCAAGGATGCCGGCCTGACCGCCAGTCAAATCGATGATGTGATCCTGGTCGGTGGCATGACGCGCATGCCGGCCGTTGAGGAAAGGGTTCGCAAGATCTTTGGCCAGGAACCCAACAAGAGTGTCAACCCCGATGAGGTGGTGGCCATGGGGGCCGCCATTCAGGGAGCGGTCCTGGCGGGTGATTTGAAGGACGTGCTGTTGCTGGATGTGACCCCGCTGTCCCTGGGCATCGAAACCCTGGGCGGGGTGATGACGCGGCTGATTGAGAAAAACACCACCATTCCGGCCAAGAAGAGTGAAATCTTTTCCACCGCCGAGGACAACCAACCGGCAGTTTCCATTCATGTGCTGCAGGGCGAGCGTGAGATGGCTTCGGACAACAAAACCCTGGGGCGGTTCGAGCTGGTGGGAATCCAGCCCGCTCCCCGGGGGACACCCCAGATCGAAGTCACTTTCGACATAGACGCCAACGGGATCGTGAATGTGTCGGCCAGGGACAAGGCCACCGGGAAGGCGCAATCCATTCAGATCACTGCTTCCAGCGGGTTGACCCGCGAAGAGATCGACCGCCTGGTCAAGGATGCACAGTTGCATGCAATGGAAGACCAAAAGAAAAAAGAGCTGGTTCAGGCCAGAAATGCTGCCGATGCGCTGATCTACTCGGTTGAAAAAAACCTTGGGCAGTCGGGCGCGGCACTGGATGCCCAGAGTCGCGGCCAGGCGGAAGCGGCCGTGGCCGAACTGAAACAGGCGATGCAGGGACAGGACGCTGCCCGCATCCTGCAATTGAGCGAACAACTCAACCACATCGCCCATACCTTGGCCCAGGCCGCTTACAGCCAGCAGGCTGCCGGCGGCCAAACAGCCCGGCCTGCGGGGAAAGGGCAACGCCATTCAAGTGAAGACGACGTTGTGGACGCCGATTTTGAAGAAGTTGCCTAAGGCAAAAAAAAGGCGCCCCCAAAAAGGGCGCCTTTTTTTTAGTTGCGAGTTACGAGTGATGAGTTTTGAGTTGTGGAATTCTATCTATTTTTAAAAACCAGCCCGCGCGAAGCGCGAACCACAACGCGTCACTTGCAACGCGTAACTATATTAACTCAATGCCCGCCATATGGCCGGCCCGCCACGGGCCGGTCTCGGATGCCGGATTTTTTCTGCCGGTCTATGGGGTTTCGACGATGAGGGTCACCGGCCCGTCATTGACCAGGGCCACCTGCATTCGGGTTCTGAACTGCCCGGTTTCAACATGAATTCCTGACCGGGATACCTGTTCAACGAAACAGGTGTAAAGTTCCTCGGCCTGTCCGGGTTGAGCCGCCCGGACAAAGGAGGGCCGCCGTCCCTTGCGGCAGTCTCCCAACAGAGTGAACTGGGAAACCACCAGCATGCCGCCGCCTGCCTCGGCCAGGCTGCGGTTCATTTTGCCGTTGCCATCTTCAAAGATGCGCAGGTGGACTATCTTGTCCGCCAGCCAAATGGCCTCCTTTTCCGTATCGCTTACATCCACCCCAAGCAGGACCAGAAGACCGGGCCCGATGGTTCCCGTCGGGGCCCCGTTTGCGCTGACGGTGCTTTGCGTGACGCGCTGAACAACGGCTTTCAAGGGTCTACCGCCTTTTTAATTTGGCCAGGGCTTCCGCCATGGGGTTGTTGAACGGCTGACTATTGTCTCGTACCGGGGGTTTTTTAGGCTTCGACGGCGCTGCCGATCGGGCAGCGGATTTGCCTTGGGGGGCTTTGTCCCCATCGGCTTTTCGGCCGCTTTTCATGGACAGGGCAATACGCTTGCGGTCCATATCCACCTCCAGGACGGTGACTATTACCTGCTGCTGCACCTTGACGACCTCGGACGGGTCTTTGATAAAACGGTTGGCCATTTCGCTGATGTGGACCAGACCGTCCTGGTGGACGCCGATATCCACGAACGCGCCGAAGCGCGTCACATTGGTCACGATCCCTGGCAATTGCATGCCCACTTCGAGATCCTTCATTTCGGAAACATTTTCATCGAATGCAAAGATCTCGAATGTTTTGCGCGGGTCGCGCCCCGGCTTGGCCAGTTCCGCCATGATGTCATTCAGGGTGGGCAGGCCCACCGTTTCGGTGACATACTGCCGGATATCGATTTTTTCACGGAGGTCGCCGTTGTGCATCAAATCGGTGATGGTGCAGCCCTGGTCGGCGGCCATGGCATCTACGATGGCGTAGCTTTCCGGATGAACGGCGCTGGCGTCCAATGGATGGCCGGCGTCCATGATGCGCAGAAAGCCGGCGGCCTGTTCAAAGGCTTTGGGGCCCAGGCGGGGTACATCCTTGAGCGCTGTGCGGCTGTCGAAGGGACCGTTGGTGTCGCGGTGCGCCACAATGTTGCGGGCCAGTTGCGGGCCCAGGCCGGACACGTAGGCCAACAGCTGGGCACTGGCACGATTCACGTCGACGCCCACGGCATTAACGCAGCTGGTGACCACGTCGTCCAGGGCTGTCTTCAGGTCGCCCTGGTCCACGTCATGCTGGTACTGACCCACCCCGATGGATTTGGGGTCGATCTTGACCAGCTCGGCCAATGGGTCCATGAGCCTGCGGCCAATGGATACGGAGCCCCGGACCGTCAGGTCATGATCCGGAAATTCCTCGCGGGCCACTTCGGATGCCGAATAGACCGAAGCGCCGCTCTCGTTGACCAGCAGGATGATGATATCGGACTGCAGATCGAGGCTGCGCACAAAGGTCTCGGTTTCCCTGCCGGCCGTGCCGTTGCCGATGGCGATGGCTTCGATCTTGTACGCTTTGCACAATTCGAGGACTGTGTGCCGGGCTTTGGCCATCTGGGCATTCGAGGTGTGGGGATAGATGGTATCATTGTGCAACAGCTTGCCCTGGCGGTCCAGACAGACCACTTTGCAGCCGGTTCGAAAGCCGGGATCGATGCCCATGACCCGTCTGGCGCCCAAGGGTGCGGCCAGCAGGAGCTGGCGCAGGTTGTCGGCAAAGACACGGATGGCTTCGCCATCGGCACGCTCTTTGGTGGCCAGGCGCAACTCGGTCTCCAGGGCTCTCGACAGCAGCCGTTTGTAGCTGTCGTGAAGGGCCAGGTCCACCTGCTGGCTGTCGGCGGCATTGCCTTGCAGGAAAAGCTTTTGCAGTATTTCGATGGCCAGCGCCTCATCGGGCTGCATGCTCAGCGACAGGATCTCCTCGCGTTCACCACGGCGCATGGCCAGAATGCGGTGTGACGGCGCACTCTGCGCCGGTTCCTGCCAGTCGAAATAGTCTTTGAATTTGGCGCCCGCGCTTTCCTTGCCCGCTATGACCTTGCTGACGATGATCGCTTTCTGCTGGAACAGGGCCCGCAGACGGGCCCGGGCGGTTTCATTCTCGTTGATCATTTCGGCAATGATGTGGCGGGCGCCCAACAGGGCATCCTCTGGTGTCGGCACTTCTTTTGACGCATCGACATAGGATTGCGCCGCCGACATGGGGTCCGTACCGGTTTGCTCGAAAAGGGTCAGGGCCAGGGGTTCGAGGCCCTTCTCTTTGGCAATCGTGCCCTTGGTGCGCCGTTTGGGGCGATAGGGCAGGTAAATATCTTCCAGGACGGTCATGGATTCAGCCCCCATGACTCTTTCCCGGAGTTCGTCATTCAAATGGCCGTGCTTTTCCAGACTGTTGAGGACGGTTTCACGTCGGCTGTCCAGTTCGGCGAGTTGATTGAGGCGGTCCCGAATGGTGGTGATCTGGATTTCATCCAGGCTGTCGGTGGCCTCTTTGCGATAGCGGGCAATGAAGGGCACGGTGGCGTCCTGGGCAAGCAGATCCTGCACGGCTTTAATTTGCTTGATGTCCAGTTTGAGTTCCAGGCTGATGGTGCTGATATGATTTGTTTGAGTCAACGAAAAGCTCCTATGGGCAAATTATCGGGGTGAAGCGTGATGAAACGGTAATGAATGCGTTCTTTTTACGAATTCATCAAACGTGAGTGGTCCTATATGCGCTGGCGGCGGGATTGTCAATGTTTATATAACTATTTGAAAATATAAAAAATATACACTATTGGGGCTCAGGGTCGAATACATAACCCACGGATCGGAGGCTTTTAAAGTAGACCGGCTTGCGTGGGTTGCGTTCAAAATATTTCCGTATGCGAACCATGAAATTATCGACAGTACGGGTGTTGGTGCGGCCGGTGTACCCCCAGCCGATTTCAAGCAGTTTATCCCTGGACAAGGGCTTTCTCCGGTTGGCAATAAACAGCTTGAGCAGCTTTATTTCCTGCTCCGTCAGGCGAAATGATATTCCGTCGGCATTGATTGCAACGGCTGTTGAGAAGTCGATCTGATTGCCGCCGAATGAATAAATGCCTGATTCGATATCGACTGCCGGACGGTTCTTGCGCGACCAGTCCCCACGCAGCAGCAGGCGCTCAATGCGCAGCAGGAATTCATCCAAGTTGAATGGTTTGGCAAGGTATTCGTCGACGCCGTAGGCCAAACCTTCGATCTTGTCTTCGATGTCCGCTTTGGCCGAGAGAATCAGGATCGGGATACGTTCATCTTCCAGACGGATATTGCGAAGCACGGAAAGGCCGTCGATTCCCGGGAGCATAATATCCAGAACGATGAGATCCGGTCGCAACCGTTTCCATTGCCGCAGCCCGGATGTGCCATCGGGCGCAATTTGAACCCTGTGGCCCTTTAAGGTCAAGTTGAGCTGAAGACCTTCAGCGATATGCGGGTCATCCTCGATGATCAGTATTTGTTTGGGTGCTGTTTTCTGCACGACCCCACCTCCCTGATCCTCAGCGATGTATGTGCCGGCCGGGTGTCGGCAATAGAACGGTGAATTCGGCACCTTTTCCCGGTCCAGGACTTGATGCCACGATCCTACCCTTGTGGATTTTAGCGATACTTTGGGCCAGGAAAAGGCCGATTCCGCTGCCTTTTTCGGATATATCCTGTGTCCGGCCGATTTGGTAGAATTTTTTAAATATTTTTTTTCTTTCCCCTTTGTCAAAACCAATGCCGTTGTCTTTGAATCGGATATTAAACCGGTCTCTTTTTAAATCGATATGGATTTGGATCAGGGGCTGCCGTGCGGTACAGTGCTTGATGGCGTTGGTCACCAGATTCATCAAAAGAATATTGAACAATGCCAGATTGATGCGGCAATGACACGGTCTGGCAAGGTGACTGTTCAATTCGATATGGGCGTCTGCGAACAGGTAGCGGTTTTTTTCAAGAAATCGTTCGACGGCCTCAGTCGGGTCCACCAAGGTAAATTCCCCTGTGAAGCTCTTGTTTTCCACCCGTGCAAGGTTGAGGATGCGCGTAATGTTGTCCGACAACCGCTTTACGTCTGAAAGCATGTACCCGATATACTTCAGCTGGTCACTGCGCTTCAGTTCGTATTTTTGGAAAGTCTCCAGATAGAGGCTCAGAGAGGCCACCGGGGTTTTGAGCTCATGGGTGAAATTGTTGATAAAATTACGTTGCAGCCGATACAGTTGCAGCATTTTCTGGCTGTAGACAAAAATGAGAAACATGCCCAGTAAAATCAATCCGACCAACAGGGAGAGCACCAGGATTACCACCCAGGTCTGGGCGGTGAGGATTTGTTCCGAATCCAGGTTGAATCTTCTGACCACTTCATTGAGGCCGGCGCTGACCTCTATATACCAATAAATATAAAGGATCAGGGAAGAACCCAACGCAAGAATGGAGATAATAAAGATGAAGATCGGATGAAAGAACCATTTGGAGCGGTCCATACCCGGCCTTTCTTTTCTGATTTATTTATCCGTAAAAACGGGTTCTTGCGGTTAATTCAGGGACAGAGGCACAAGGTCAGTTATGCGTTGCGCGTCAATGTCAATAACTTAACTTTTGGAATTCACTGCAGCGGTCTTCAGCCGCGATTTTCCTGCACAGCGACGTCCCATCGCGGCTCAAAGCCGCTCCTGCAATTCAAAGGAGGCATTAAGTTAATGACATCGGCTGAAAACGTACGAATCACAACGCGTCACTGGCAGCAATGATGAATTCGAAAAAAGCGAAAGTATAAAATTATATTAATTATTAGCCATTTATATCACTATAAATTTTTTTTCACAATCGGATTTGATCTTTCAATGCACTTTTAAGCCGAATCATCCAAACGGGTTCCACACGCAAAGCGCGTCCGGCAAGGTGTTGTCTTGTTTTTCATTTCAATGAACGATAAAAACAGGCTGCACAGGGAAACCCCGGCAGATATCGCTTCGGGCACCCGGTGCGGATTTATTCATCTGCAAATAGCGGCTGAAATCCGCTCCTTGCAGGTGGCACCATCGGGTTTTTAACGCATCAACGTCGAATGGAGACGTTTTGACACTTCGGTCGAAACTTATTTGGACTGCAGCTGCTTTTACCGTTGTCGTCCTATTTGCCGGTTTTTTGGCACTTTCCCGATATCTGAACAGTGATGCGTTGAGGCGCCGGATTGTCGACGGGGTCAATGCAGCCGTATACGGCTCCATGAAGATCGAGGGCCACCGACTGTCGCTGCTTTCCGGCAACCTGTCGCTTGGCGGTATCCAGATTAGAACACCAGACGGTGCGCTTTTGGCCGATATTCAGCGCATCGATGTTGCCCTCTCGTGGTCCGCCCTGGCATGGCGTACCATTCGCATTAAATCTTTTGATGCCGCGGTGAATCTCGTCGATATTCGCTATGACGACATGGACCGGCTGCAGTTTCTGGGCCCCCGCAAAAACGCGGAATCGGATTCTGCGGAAGGCATCGGTCAAAGTAAATGGTCGCTGCGTTTTGATGCGATCCGCCTTTCCATCGAACGGGCAGTGTATCAACGACCGGCGAAGGATGTGACGATGCGGTGCGGGCCGGTGTTGGTGGACGGTGGCGCCGATCTGGGCCGGATGAAAGGGCGGGGTCGGTTTTCCACAGGGGCGGTGACGTTGGAAAGGTCGTCAGGCACCCGGAGATTGAATCCTCTATCGGCCGTTGTGACGTATGACCCATCCGCCGGTTTTACACTGACGCTTGATTCCGGCCAATCCCGCCTGGCCGCCCAGGGCAGCGTGGCATGGAAGGGCACCGCGTCGGAAATGGATATCAGCGCCGATTTGGCATTGGACCTGTCCGAGCTTCATCCCTGGTTTTCTGCTGAAAGTGCGCCGGTGGGTGTTGTCAGCAGCCGCATGCGGATTGAGGGGCGGCTGGACGATCCCTCTGTTGTTATGCAAGTGAGCCTGGCCGGAGGGCAATGGATGGATACAGCCATGGATCGGTTGAATGCCGATCTGCGCTTTGATCAGCGCCATGTCGTAATCAAAACACTCGACAGCCACAGCGCCTGGGGCGATTTGCATGCATCCGGGTCTATCGGGTTTGCGCCGCTTTTTTCGGAAGCAGCCCGGCGGGCGGACACAGTTGCGGAATTCCTGTCATACGATATGACCATCCGCGGAGAAAACTTACAGCCCGGGCGAATTGAGCGGTTATCCTTTCCCTGGTCCGGTGCGTTCGGGTTGAATCTTCGGATCGACGGTCAAGGTCTGGGCCACAATCCGGCGTCTGCAGGCCGGATCGTGGCGGATGTTCAGGCCTCGGGCATTGGGTTGAAAAACAGCCCTGAGCCGGTTGCAGGGCAATTGTCGACCGAGTTGCACTGGCAGGGAGAGGTTCTGGATGTGGTGCAGACCACGGCCGTGGTGGGGTCCTCCAAACTGGAGGCCACGGCACGGGTCGACTTTGCCGCAGGGCGTATCGACACGGGACGGATTCGATTGAGTGCGCCGAATCTGGAAGATGTCGGGGCTTTGCTGGGTGCCGCCAGGCTTGCGGGGTCAGGCACCCTCCAGATCGATTGCGATGGGCCGTTGATGCGTCCCAACGCCCGGATCGAAATATTGGGGCATGACCTGGCCATTGGACAATGGCCTCTGGGGCGCCTGTTGGCCCAGGGCAGGATCGATGGAGAGGGGATGGTTCAGATCCCCAGGCTGGTTTTGGAAAACCAGGGCAGTCTTATTGAAGGAGAGGGCCGCCTGGCATTGCGGGATGCCGATGGAAATTTTCGCAGCGATCCCGATCTCAGCCTTTCTTTGGCCATCGCTCAGTTGGAACCGGCCGATTTTGCGCTGCGTTGGCCGGTGGATAGCCGTTTCAACGGCCGTTTGACCCTTGACGGGCCCTTGCATCATCTGAACGCGGCCCTGACCCTCGATGAGAGCGTACTGCGCTGGAACGACCACGAAGGCTTGGTTCGGGGAGCTGCCCGGTGGCGCGACGGGGCGTTGACCGTGGACTCCCTGACGCTTTCCAGGGATGACGCAGCCCTCGTTTTGAAAGGCTCCGTGCAGTGGCGGGATCCTGTGTCCCGGCAGTGGCGCCAGAGCCCCCTGATTCAGGCACAGCTGCTCTCCCGTGACCTGCATCTGGGGCGTTTTGATCGATCCCTGAAAGGAACCGTCACTGCACAGGCCCGGGTAGACGGCCCTCTGGAGCAGTTGTCCGGAAACTTCAATGTGTCGGCAGTGGATCTTGTACTGGGGGGCCAGCCGCTGCACGCGGCGGCATTTAATGGTCGCATTGCCGACAAAACCATATTTCTGGACACCCTTAAAGTCGATGTCACCGCCGATCAGACGATTGCCGGCAGCGCAAGGGTGGGTTTCGACCAGCATTATTGGCTTGCATTGGATAGCTCGGGCGTCGATCTGGTGCATATCCCCGTGCTGCAGCGCGCATACCCGGTGGAGGGGCAATTGGTGCTGCACGCCGAGGGCCGGGGGACCGCCTCGAATCCATCCTTGTCGGCGGATTTGACGATCCGCAAGCCCCGGCTGGACGGCCGGCCCTGGGACGATTTTGCTGTCCACCTGCAGTTGGGGGACCACCGACTGGACGTGACAGCCGATTTGAATTTTATGCTCAAGGGCTACACCCGGATCGACAGTGGGATGTTTGAACTACAGGCGGATCTCGAGCATGCCGATCTGAGTCCTTATTTGGCCCTGGCGGGCGGGTCCGCCTGGAACGGCCAGGTGACCGGCAAGGTGCAGGCCGCGGGAAACTGGCGTCAGCCACAAGGCGTTCAGGGGCAATTGACCATCGACGAAGCGGCACTGGGATATCAGGATCTCACCGTGTTGCGCGTTCGCGATCTTCACGCAAGGATGCGTGATGGAACTTTGGACCTGCCTGCAACGCGACTTGAACTGCTGCATGACGGTTATTTAGAGCTGTCGGCATCCGGTGTTGCGGATGGACATTTTCAGACCTCGCTCAATGGCCGGCTGCCTCTTTCCGCCCTGGCGCCTTTTACCGACATGCTGGCGGAATCACAGGGTGACTTGACGATACAGGCCGGTTCCCAGGGACCGCTGGCCGGCGCGCAATGGCAGGCGGTGGTGACCTTCGAGGGTGTGGGGTTCGTTCTGCCCGGTATTGACCAGCCGGTTCATGATGTGCATGGAAGCCTCAGATTCAGTCCCGCAGCCATGGCGGTGGACCATTTGACCGGCGCAATGGACAGTGGACAATTCAGCCTGACCGGACAATTGCAGCTTGACGGGTTGCAGCCAACCCGGGGCCGAATGAACCTGGAGGCTACGGCCCTGCCCCTGCAATGGCCGGAGACCCTGGATGCCGTGGTCAATGCCCGATTGTCGCTTGAGGCCGGCGACCAGGGGAGTCTCCTGAGCGGAAAGGCAGTGGTGCTGGAGGGCAGCTATCATAAGGATGTGCGCCTGAATTTGTTTTCAGCCGTGACCCAGGCCCGGCGCAGCGGGCCAGCGCCTGTCGAGGCAAAAGTTTCCGGTCCATTGGGAGACATTCGGCTCGATGTCGGGGTGACCCATCGCTACCCTTTCCTGGTGGACAACAATGTGGCGCGACTCGAGATCGCCCCCGACCTCAAACTGACCGGCACGGTGGCCCGGCCGGTGATCAGCGGAAGGGCCACGATCAGTGAAGGGGATATTATTTTTCGACGCAAGACCTTCTCGGTTAAAAGGGGCGTGGTGGATTTCGTCAATCCCTACAAGATCGAACCCCGTATTGACCTTTCGGCCGAAGCTCAAATTCGACAGTGGCTGGTGTCGCTTTCGGTTACCGGCCCGCCCGACGCGCTGGTTTTTAAGCTCACTTCCGATCCGCCCGAGTCCGAGAATGACATCCTTTCTCTGATTCTGCTGGGCCGAACCAGTGCGGAATTGAACCAGCGCAGCGGCGGCGGACCGACCACTCAGCAGATGCTGGCTGCCCTGGTGGCTACGGCATGGGGGGAAGATCTCAAACGACAGGCCGGGGTCGATATCCTGGAGGTGGAAACCGTCGCCGGCCAGAATACCGATGACGCAGGGCGCCTTCAGGTGACCGTCGGCAAACATTTGAGCCGACGCCTGACCGTAAAATATGAAGTGGAGTCGGGCAGCGAGGAAATGGTGCAGCGGGCCGTTTCCGAGTATCGTTTTCTCGAGCATTTTCTGGCCAGCGGTTTTCAGGATAGTCAAGGCACGGCTGGCGGCGAACTGCTGTTTCGGATTGAATTTTGATGAATGGGTTCTTTTTTCGAATTCATCAATTTTAAGTGGACCCGTAAAGCGTTCTCGTTTGAAGCGATTCTTTTTGATGGATACATAAAATGGCTGAATGGCACCGATTGATGGATCGACTTTGCAGCAAATGGCTGCCCATGGCGCTGGCGCTGTTGGGTTTGATCCTCACTGTGCCGCCGGACTGCGCCCATGCCGATGAATCCATGCCGGCCGAATCGGCAACGACCATCACGGCCGTTGATATCCAGGTGGTGCAAGACCATAACGATGGTTTTGACTGGGAAGGGTTTGCCCGGGTTTTGATTGAGATGGTGCCGGGGGACCGCTTTTCCAGTGGTGCAATGGACCGCGCCGTCAAGGCGCTCGCCGATTTTTCGGAAGTGCAGTCGCACGTTGAGACGGGACCCGTCGGGGTCAGGCCCATTTTTGTGATCAAGCCATTTAAAAGGATCAAATCAATTGATTTCAGCGGACTGTTTCCGTTGTTCGAGAGAGATGTCCAGAGCGTGATGACCATTTCCGTGGGGGATCTGTTCAAAACCCAAATCGTCCAGGACCAATCCGGCCTGATTGCCAAGCGCTATATGGCCGAAGGGTATATCAAACCGGAAGTGCGGATAACCTGGGCCCAGGACCCGCACGACGGTCATTACCACATTGATGTGGCTGTGGATAAGGGCGCCTGCTATACCCTCAAGGAAGTGAACATCAAAGGGGCCGGTGCCATTTCGGAAGCTTTGCTCAAAAGCATGATGGCTTCCTGGCGCCGGGCAACTGCCTTTTTTGGCACCGGCCGCTTTTTGCTGAGCGAGCTTAAAGAGGATATCTCCCATCTCACCGCATACTACCGATCGCAGGGGTATGCGGATGTAAAAATAGACTATGCCATCCGCCCCGAATCCAACCAGCAGGATGTAAAGGTGAAGGTGATCATAAACGAAGGGCCGCATTACACTATCGTGTATTCGGGCGACCATTTTTTTTCGGAGACGGTGCTGAATCGCGACCTGGTAATTTTTGAAAAGGGAAACCGCGGCAATACGGGGATCCGCCGCAGCGTGCAGAATATCAGGCGACGCTATCTCCAGGCGGGTTTTGCCGATGTGCGGGTTCGTCGCCATGAGAGCGTGCCAAAGGCAGGCCCAACCGATCGGCGGGTCATTGGCATCGAAATCGATGAGGGGCGGCGTCATCTGGTCAAAAAAATTGAAATCCGGGGAAATCGTGCGGTCGGTATTGATGATATCGAGGGCCAGATGCTCACCCGCCCGCCTAAAATTTCGGGCGCCGTTGCATACGCCGGCTCTATTCTTCAAGAGGATAGGGAAGCCATACTGGCCCTGTATTGGCAGAAAGGTTTCATCCACGCCAGCATTAAGGATACCGTTACTGTTGATGCGAAAACCGGCGATGTTGCCGTGGTTCTGACCATTGAAGAAGGGGTTCGCACCCGTGTGGGAATCGTCCGCCTGGAAGGCCGTCTGCCGCTGCCCGAGCGCCGGTTGGTGGAGTTGGTCCAATACAAGCCTGGAGAGCCCTATCAACCTTTGGGGATGCAGGCCGACGAGAATGCCGTGGCCGCCAAAATTGCGCCCCTGGGCTATCCCCATGTGCAGGTTAAGGGGCGCGTCGCCATTTCCCGGGACCAGAAGCGCGCCGACATTGTTTTTGATGTGGATACAGGTCCTTTTGTAACCCTCGGGAAGGTTTTTGTGGCCGGGAACTTCCGTACCCGCGAGGCTGTCGTGCGACGGCAGATGGCCTTGGAACAGGGGGCGCCATTTTCTTTGGTCAGGGTGATCAAATCGCAAGGCCTGCTGCGCGAATTTGACCTGTTTAAATCGGTACAGGTGCGCACGATCGGATTGAAGGAAAAATCAAAGGTGGTTCATCTGCTGGTGACGCTGGTTGAAAAGCCGGCCTATTTTTTTGAATCCGGCGGCGGGTACCAGACCGATAAAGGGATCTATGTTCGAATGAAAACCGGAGACGGCAATTTCCTGGGAAGTGGTGATAAAATCTGGACGGCCGGAGAGGTCAGTGATATCGGCTACCGCTGGGATGCCGGGATCAGCGATCCAAGCATCCTGGGTTCAAAAGTGAGAGCCGATTTGTCCCTTTATGTGGAGCGGCGGGATGAATTCAACCAGAATTTCGGAACCGAGTCGTCGGGAGGCAACCTGACTTTTCGCCGTCCCTGGAACAAGCAGGTGACAACCGTACTGGGGGCGACCTACGAGCACCGGCGGCAGTATTTAAGGGATCTGGGTGATTCGGCCAGCGATTCGACGTCCGGAGATCTGGAACCGCGAAATATGGTGGTCATCACACCACTTGTCCAATACGATTCGCGGGACTCGTTCATCCGGCCGCGAAAAGGCGGGTTGGCCAGCGTATCGGCGGATATTTCCCATGGCCTGGATGACAACCTCGATAATTTTGTGCGCTACCGTTCGGATCTGCGCCTCTATTGGACGCCCAAAGAGCGTCTCACATTTGCCCTGCGCGGGTTTGCCGGCGCCATCCAACCCTATGGGGCGGGCGGCCAGGTTCCCGACGATCAGCTGTTTTTTCTGGGGGGCACATCAAATGTGCGTGGTTTTAAGGAAAATATGCTGTGCTTCGATTCGGACATGAATCCGGTGGGCGGCAAACTGGCACTGTCGGGCAGTGCCGAGGCACGCTATGACCTGGGCCGCAATTGGGAGCTTACGGTGTTTGTAGATGCCGGCAGCCTGGGCGATATAGCGTCAAAGCAAGGGGATACCGGATGGCGCTGGACTGCGGGGATGGGGTTGAGGTATCTTACCCCCATCGGGCCGATCGGACTGCTTTACGGCCGTAAGATCGATCCGCTGAAGGATGAAACTGCCGGGGAGTTTCATTTCTCTATCGGATACACGTTTTAATTGCGCCTGAATTTCGCTTCTGCAATTCTGGCGGCACCATCCGGTTTGCACAACGGGTGTTTCGGTGAATGGCATTGGCTCTCAACGGCTGAAGTTGCGGCCTGCCCATCTTTGAATCGATAGCCGAAGCTTGCTGGAGAGACTATGGCACCGGCGGCTTCCGTTACCCCGGTTTAAAGGGCGATGCGATATTTACGCACATAGTCTACGGGATTGTAGGACAGCTTCGCCTTGCGCAGGCCTTCATTGCCCAGGTCCTGTTCCCGGTTGATCAGGGGATGCGAACCCGGAACATTTTCCAGAAACATCTGATTGATGGCCTGGTAGCTTCCTTTGTAGTCCGGGTCCCCCTTTTCAAAGTGAATGACCAAGGTGCCGTCCGGAAGTTCTTCCGCAATGGTATATGCCGCCAGGCGGTCCTGCACCTGCAGGGCGCCGCCGGTGATGCCTTCGAGTTGCTGCCAGTTGTCCAGAACTTTGGCGATGACCTGGTTTTCCGCGTTGAGCGTTTCGTGACTTTCGCAGTCCCGCCAAGTGCACCAGTCTTCCTGCATCGCCTTGGCCTGATCCACCATCTGTGGGCCAAAAGGCAGGTAGGTGAAGGCGAACTTGTTTTTGAACTGGTTGACCAGGTTCTTTTTCTTGTGCAATTTGTTGCCCTTTAGATCCACCAGGTCCTGGCGGTTGTAGAGGTAGTCCCAGTGTTCCCGGGATTCAACGGGCTTTTCCAGGCCGGGAAGAGCCGATTGCCAGATTTTGATCAGGGCCTCGGGGATGCGGATCATGGTTGTGCAGTGCTCCTTCATGGCGTCCAGTACCGACGGCCAGTCGGTTTCGGCCCAGTTGCCCACCGGTGCCCACAATATCGATTCAGGAACGGTTTGCTGGATCCAGACCAAGCCATCATGCCAGGCCCAGCTCAGCCCGTGGGCCTCGCGCCATCCCCATAGGTTGATGAAGCTGTAATCCGAGGCAATCTGACTGCACCGGGAGAGCTTTTTCAGGTAATCACCCTGTCGATCAAGGTCAATGGGCTCAAATATCATATTCATTTTTCTGTCCTGTTCGTGTGCGTGGGCCACCGTTCATCCCCATCCGGGTGGTCTGAACGGGGAATGGATTTTTTTACCAGCACCACATGCAGGTCCATTACGTTGGTTTGTGTTGGACCGGTCATCAGCAGATTGCCCAGGGATTTAAAAAAAGGGTAGGCATCATTGTTATCCAGGTGCCGGCGAATATCCAGGCCTGCCTGAATCGCCCGTTGAACGGTCGAGCTGTCGGCAATGGCTCCGGCTGCATCGGTGGGGCCGTCGGTGCCGTCCGTTCCGCCGCTGAGTATAACCGTATCATGGGCGCCGTCGATATCCGTGGCGGCCGCCAATGCAAATTCCTGGTTGCGGCCGCCCAGACCGTGGCCCTTAACGGTGACGGTTGTTTCACCGCCGGATAACAGACAAGCCGGTGCGGCAATGGGGTTTTCGCTGGCCAGGACTTCTCGGGCAATGGCGCCGTGCGCCAGTGCGATGGTTCGCGTTTCGCCCTCTATCCGGCTGGACAGTATCAGGGTATTATAGCCCAGTTCCATCGCTTTCAAACGGGCGGCGGCAATGGACTGGGTGTTGCTGCCGATGATCAGGTTGTAGACATGCTGCCAGCCATCGCCGATTTTCGGGGATTCAAGGCGTTTTCCCTTCAACCCGGCCCTCAGGTGTTCCATGACGGCCGCCGGCATCTGCCCGGCCAACTGGAACCGCTCGATAATCTGCAGACATTGCCCAAAGGTGGATGGGTCTGCCACAGTGGGGCCCGAGGCGATGACATCCAGGTCGTCTCCGACCACGTCGGACAAGATAAGTCCTGCCACCTGGGCCGGTGCCGCCACGCGGGCCAGCCGGCCGCCTTTAATGTCGGATAGATGTTTGCGAACCGTGTTGATTTCATGGATGGTGGCGCCGCAGGCGATAAGCGTATCGGTGGCGAGCTGTTTTTCTTCCAAAGAGATACCGTCGACCGGAAGGGGCAGCAGCGCCGATCCTCCCCCGGAAAGCAGGACAATGACAAGATCGTTGCGGCCGGCGGGACGCACCAGATCAAGTATCTGACCTGCAGCGGCTGCGCCATTGGCATCGGGTGTCGGGTGTCCGGCTTCAATGCTGCGGATACGACCCAACGGTGCACCATGTTTATATTTGACACAGATCAGGCCCTGGTGGATGCGCGCTCCAAGCAGTTCCTCTACGGCTTGTGCCATGGGCGCCGCGGCCTTGCCGGCCCCGACCACCAGGATACGGTTGATATGGCGTAAGTCGAATGTTTTTTCGCCGATGTGCAGCATGTCACCGGTCAGACGGCAATAGCGGCGGATGGCATCGCCTGGCGCTACAGCCTTAATGCCGGCTTGAAAAATGGACATTGCATCGGCGTGCATAGAGGATAGGTTTTCGTCATGATTCATTCGCTGACCTTTGCTCAATAGTAAACCTGGCCCCTGTGGCCAGGCCACAGACATTGGCTGCGCCGTTGCAGTATTGCATCGGCAAAGTTACAAGTTACGCGTTCTAAGTTTCGAGTTAAGGAATTCTGTCATCATATAAAATCAGGCCCGCGCGTAGCGCGAACCGCTACTCCAGGCTTTTTTTATAGCCGCATGCCTTATCGACGCAGGCCAGAAAATCACCCTGGCGCTTGGTGTTTTTTTCGACCAGATAGGGGTTGCCGCAAATCGGGCAGGCCTGGTTCACTGGTTGATCCCATGTGGCGAATTTGCATTCCGGATACCGGCTGCAGCCGAAGAACACTTTACCGCGCTTGGATTTTTTTTCCACGATTTCACCCCCGCATCCCTTTTCGGGGCACTGCATGCCAATGGGTTTACCGCTGCTGCCGCCGTTGACGGATGCGGTGTGTTTGCAGTCGGGGTATCCGCTGCAGGCCAGAAATTCGCCATACTTTCCGCGTTTGACCACCAGGGGTTTGCCGCATTCGGGGCACTGCTTGTCGGTAGCCGCTTCATGGTTCAGCTCCACTGGTTGAATGCGCCCTTTTTCATCCCGTTCATAGTCCCGCGAATAAGTGCAATCGGGATAACCGTTGCAGGCCAGGAAATGGCCGTTTTTGCCCACCTTGATATGCAATTCATGTTTACCGCACTGGGGGCAGGTGAGGCCCGTGGCGATACCCACACCTTTGACGCTGAGCATCTGCTGGTCGGCCGTCTCGAGTTTGTCTTTGAAGGGGCCGTAAAAGGTTTTAAGCACGGCAACCATATCCAGTTCGGCGGTTTCCACCCGGTCCAGATTGTCTTCCATTCTGGCCGTGAACTCCACCCCGAAAACTTCCGGAAAATTTTGCACCAGCAAATCGTTGACAATAAAACCCAGTTCACTGGGGTGGAAATAGCCCCGGACAAGCTCGACATATCCTTTTTCGCGAATGGTCGATAAGATGGCGGCGTACGTGCTCGGGCGGCCGATGCCGTTTTCCTCCAATTCCTTGACCAGCGAAGCTTCGGAAAATCGCGGCGGCGGCTGGGTGAAATGTTGCTTCGGCGTAATTTGCTTTAAGGTGAGGCGATCGCCTTCGCTGAGTTTGGGCAGCGGTTGCTGTTTGCGATTGCTTTCGGCTTCCTGCTCGACGGTTTGGTAGATGGCCATAAAGCCGGGGAATTTGATGGAGGAACCGCTGGCACTGAATGTATAGCGGTCCGATTCAATGGCAATCGAGTTTTGATTGATTAGTGCCGGCTGCATCTGTGAGGCGACAAATCGCTGCCAGATAAGTGTATACAGGGCCTTCTGGTCTTTGTTTAAAAACGGCGCGACTTTTTCCGGTTTGTAGGAAACCGTTGTTGGACGGATGGCTTCATGGGCATCCTGGACCTTTTTCTTGTTTTTGAAAAAGCGCGGCCGATCCATGGCATATTCCCTGCCAAAGTCCGATCGAATCAGCTCCAGGGCTTCATTGGCCGCTTCAGCGGAGATGCGGGTGGAGTCCGTTCGCATATAGGTAATCAGGCCAACCGGTTCGCCGGGGCCCAGATCGATGCCTTCATAAAGCTGCTGGGCGATAAGCATGGTTTTTTTGGCCGAAAACCTGAGTTTGCGAATGGCGTCTTGTTGAAGCTTGCTGGTAATAAACGGCGGCAGGGGATTTCGGCGCACCGTTTTTTCGTGGACTTTGGTTACGATAAATGGTGCTTCGGTGACGGTGGATACAATTGCCATGGCTGAGGCTTCATCGGCGATGGTCAGTTTCTCGCCGTCTTTTTTGACCACTTTGGCCTCGAATGGCGGCGGCTCATGTCCTTCGAGATACGCTGTAATAGACCAATATTCCTGGGGGTCGAACTGGTAAATGGCACGCTCACGTTCACAGATGATGCGCACGGCCACCGACTGCACCCGGCCGGCGCTCAATCCGCCCTTGACTTTTTTCCATAACAGCGGAGACACTTGGTATCCCACCAGCCGATCCAGGATGCGTCTGGCCTGCTGGGCTTCATATTTCTGGCGGTTCAGCGCGTCAGGTTCTTCCATGGCTTTAAGGATGGCATTCTTCGTCAGCTCGTGAAACAATACCCGATGAAACCGGCGCCCCTTTCTCTTGAGGACATCTTCGGCATGCCATGCAATGGCTTCTCCCTCCCGGTCGGGGTCGGGGGCCAGATAAATGTCGCTGCAATCACCGGCGGCCTTTTTAAGTGCGCTGATGACTTTTTGTTTTCCCGGTATGGTTCTGTATTTGGGCTTGAAATTATCCTCGATATCGATGCCCATCTCTTTGGGGGGCAAATCCTTGATGTGTCCCACTGTGGCGGCGACATTATAGTCCTTGCCCAGGTATTTGTTGATGGTGCGGACTTTGGTGGGGGACTCTACAACGACTAGCGGTTTGTCATTCACTACTTAATATCTCCAGTAAATCCAGTTTCGAGTTAATATTTACATTTCACTGTCATTAACTTAAAGGGCAATACGGTTGTAAGGGATTGCAGGAAAGGCTTTCAGCCGTGATTGATACGCTTGCGGCGGGGCGAATCGCGGCTCAAAGCCGCTCCTGCAAGTTCTACTCGCTTAATTTAATGACATCAGGGTATCAGTTACGAGTTGCGGAATCCTGTTCTTGTGTCAGTTCAGTCCCGAGCGAAGCGCGTACCGCACATCGAAACGAATCCCTCGAAACGGTTGAATGTGTCATTTGTTTCTTTGAGACCATGGGCCCCATTTCCGGCGTTCCAATGCTGATACCGTTTGTCCGGCGTCTTTCTGGTGAGCGGCGCGAAAGTGAAACTCACCTACCATAACAACGGCAGCTTGAATGTCGATGGTCATGTTTATAATATACAGGGCGCGGGGCCGCCCGGCCGGCGCCTGATTTTTAAAATTTACCGCCTCTCATGAAAAATTTGCCCGGTTCCTGAACAATGGCGCCCATGATTTCCAGTTCCCCCAGTATGGCCGTCAAGGCACCGGTGTCCATGCCGCAGAGGCGCACCAGTTTGTCAATATGGACCGGGGAATAACCAATGGCGTTCAATACGGCTTTATGTTCCCCGCCAAGGACTGGGTCATGATCCGAAATTGGGTTGCGCTCGTCAACGTCGCCGTTTGATAGGGCATTCGGGCTCACCTGGGGCAAAATTTCTTCAATGATGTCCTGGGCGTTCTCAACCAGCTTAGCTCCCTGCCGGATCAATTCATGGGTTCCGCGGGTTGTGGGCGAGTCAATATTGCCGGGTACGGCAAACACTTCACGGCCTTGTTCGGCTGCCAGCCGGGCGGTAATCAATGACCCGCTGCGCCGGGCGGCTTCCACGACCACGGTTCCCAGCGCCATGCCGCTGATAATGCGGTTACGCTGCGGAAAGTGATACGCCTCCGGTTTTGCGTCCAATGAAAATTCGGACACGATGGCCCCATTTTGGGCGATCCGCTGAAAAAGCCTGCGGTTTTCCTGCGGGTAGATCCGATTCAGGCCGGACCCCAAAACGGCCACCGTTGGTCCCCCGGCGTCCAGGGCACCCAAATGTGCAGCCGTATCGATTCCCCTGGCCATGCCGCTGACCACGGAAAAACCCCTGGCGGAAAGATCGTGGCATAATCGACCGGCGGTCGCTTTCCCGTAGGCAGTGGCCCGTCGCGAACCGACAACGGCAATATGACATACATCGCTATGCAATGTGCCATGGCAGTAGAGCACGGGAGGTGGGTCCGGGATATTCAAGAGCAGGGCGGGATAGGCCGCATCATGCTGTGTTACGACGGTAAAGCCGTTTTTGTCACAACGCTCGATATCATTATAAACCCACTCCGGTGTTTTGTGCCGCTGAATGGCGGAGACCAGACGTGCGGTCATTCCGTTCACCTGGCCCAGCATTTCTCCGGATGACCGCAATACGCGATCCGGTGATCCAAAGCGGCTGACCAGGCGATGGAACAACAGGTTCCCGATGCCTGGAACACTTTGCAGGGTGAGCCACGGTACAAGCTGTTCCATTGGTTCCCCCGGTGTCAGATTTACATGGACGGACCGCCGAAGTATTTGGCCGAACTAACTGCGTCGTTGCCAGGCCAGCAAGATGGGGCTGGCAACGAAAATGGATGAATAGGTTCCCACCATAATCCCGACGATCAGTGCAAAGGCAAAGTCGTGAATAATGCCGCCACCCATGATGAACAAAATGATGACCACCATCAAGGTGGTCAGGGATGTCAGAATGGTACGGCTGAGGGTCTCGTTGACACTCGTATTGATAATGGTACTCAACGGTTGTTTATGGTGCTTGCGCAAATTTTCGCGAATACGGTCAAACACAATAATGGTGTCGTTGAGAGAATAGCCGATGATGGTCAGCAAGGCGGCGATAATGGGCAGGGTGAACTCTTTGCCGAACAAAGAAAATAGGCCCACGGTGATGGTCACATCATGAACCAGCGCCACGATGGCACCCATTGCATATTTCAGATTGAGCACCCAGAAAAGAACCAGCGTTACCGCCATCGCGCCCACCATCAGTGCCGGGATGCTTAATTCAAGCAGGTTCAGTGCGTATACGGCCAGGGCCAGGGCGATAGCCATCATGGCGCTGATCAACCACTTGAGTTCGAACCTGCCGGAAATGTAGACGGTAATAAAAAGCAGGGCAAAAAACATCGCCATCAAGGCTTTTTCGCGCAGATCGCGTCCCACCTGGGGGCCCACCATTTCAAAGGAAAATGAAGACTCAACCACTGCTGCGCCCGTTTTGGCGGCGATGGCCTTCTTGATCTTGCTGGCCAGGTCTTCCGATTCGGCATATTTGCTGGCCACCAGAATCCGGTAGTAGTCGTTTCTGCCTTCTCCGTATTGCTGGACCGCCGATCCCTCCAGTCCGATGGACTGCAATGCGGCTTTAACCGTATCGATGGCCGCCGGCTTATCCAACTGGGCGAGTATTTCTGCACCGCCGGCGAAATCGATGCCGTATTTTGGGCCGCCGTGAATGATCAGTGAGGCAATGCTGGCCAGGATCATAATCAGCGAAATAGTATAAGCGATTTTTCGGGAGCCGACAAAATTTATATTTACATCGGGCTTGATAATTTGCATCTTCAGTTTCCTTGGGTTCCGTTTGATCTATCGCAGAATTGACATCATGCGCCGGGAAATGGGCCTTCCCCGGAAAATTTATATACTCAGACTGCGGACTTTCCGATTCACCAGGAAGTATTCAAAGATCGCCCGCGAGAGTATAAGTGCTGTAAAAAGACTGGACAATACCCCCAGGCTTAATGTCACAGCGAAGCCTTTGACCGGTCCGCTGCCGAACTGGAAGAGGACCAGGGCGGCAATCAGGGTGGTGATATTGGCATCCAGAATAGTCAGACTGGCTCGGTCGAATCCTGAATCCACCGCCGCCAGAGATGTTTTCCCCAGTCGCAGTTCCTCTTTGATGCGTTCGAAAATTAATACGTTGGCGTCGACTGCCATGCCGATGGTGAGAATGATGCCGGCGATTCCGGGCAGGGTCAGCGTTGCGCTGAAGGCTGCCAGCCCGCCGGCAATCAGGATGATGTTGGCCAACAGGGCGACATTGGCGATGATGCCGGAGCCTTTGTAGTAGACCAGCATAAAAAGAATGACCAGGGAGCCGCCGATGAGCATGGATAGCAGTCCCTTGCGAATGGAGTCTTCTCCAAGCGAGGGACCGACGGTCTTCTCGTAAAGAATTTTCACCGGAGTGGGGAATGCTTCACGAAGTATCAGCGCCAGGCTCTTGGCACTTTCGTCGGTATAATTTCCCGTGATTACGCCCGAACCGACGATTTTGGATTGAATGGTGGGGGCGGAATAGACCTCCCCGTCCAGAACAATGGCCAGTCGTTTGTGGATATTCTTTTCAGTGATGTCGGCAAATATGCGTGATCCCTTTGCGTTGAATTTGATGCCGACTTCGGGTTGGCCGGACTGGGGATCAAAATTGACTCTGGCTTCCGATAGGTATTCGCCGGTAAGCAAGGTCTCTTTTTTAAGAAGAATAGGCCGGCCGGCCAGTTCGGGATCGTCTTTGCGGTAGTAGTAAAGTTTGCTGCCCGGCGGGACATTGCCCTTCAGGGCTTCGCGAACATCTCCGACTTCATCCACAAGCTTGAATTCCAGGTGTCCGGTGCGCCCGATTTCCTTGCGGGCCTTTTCGGCATCGATGACCCCCGGCAACTGGACCATGATCCGCTTTTCGCCCTGGGGCCGGATATCCGGTTCGCGGGCGCCGTATTCATCCACGCGGTTGCGAATTTTCATCAGCGCTTTTTCCGCGGCCATTTTCTTGACACGCTCAATCTCGCTGCTCTTGAAAGTCATCTTTATCGCCGGCTCGCCGGCAACGGTGGTATCTTCCACTGTGAAGTCTCTGAATTCATCTGCAATCAGTCCCTTGGCCGCGCTCGCATCGGCGTCTGCCTTAAGGTTGATCACGATGGTCGTTGCACTGGCTTGGCGCAGTCCATTCAGGCGGATATGATTTTTACGTACAAAGTCGCGGAGTTCTTCATAGGAACGGTTGACCGAGTTTTCCACCGCTTTGTCTGTATCCACTTCTAGAACAAGATGCATCCCGCCTTGCAAATCCAGACCCAGGTTGATTTTTTTCTTGGGCCAGATTGTGGGTTCCTGCATCTTTTTAACAGCCATCTGAACGGTAGGCATCAGATAGATGATAGCGGTCAGCAGAACAATGATCACGACGATGGGACGCCAGGAATTTATTTTCAATGCTCCATACCTCTTTCCGTATTTTCCGACATTGGCCGTATTGGACACTTGCCGAAGCATCAACGGCGGTGCCGGCCAAAGGGCATCACGTCAGCGGGCTGTGAACGACAGCAGCCATGGCCGCAGTTCGTCAATCCGTTCATCGGAATGCCCGTGGGGCTATTTTTTGTCGGGTTGCGCTTTATCCTTGTTTTGAACCGCCGGCTGGGCCGCTGCCTGGGCCAGTCCGGCGATGTGGGCGCGGCTCACTTTAACGCGAACTTTGTCTGCAATTTCAAGCGTCAAAGCGGTTTCCGTGGTACCGGTGATTCGGCCATACAGGCCTCCGGATGTGATCACGCGGTCCCCTTTTTTAAGATTACTGATCATTTCACGATGCTCTTTTTGTTTTTTCTGTTGCGGACGGATTAGAAAAAACCACATGACGCCGAGCATCAGAATGATTGGAAACAGTGGGGTTGCCAGTAAACCGCTGCCGCCGGTCGCTGCTCCCGCACCGCCTGCCTGGCCCATTGCGTAGGCGATATCCATAATTGCGTTCCTCCGTTTTGTCTGTGTGGCGGTTTCCCAATAAAGGCCAATTCGGAAAAAAACGGTTTGAATCGGTGCCGGTTGGGAAGGCCGTCTTATTATAAAATCCAGGTCTCAGCCTTGGGCATACCGGAACCCTGCGTCGGAACGACAGCCGCAACGCAGTGTCAGGCCGGTCTGCAAGGATGTCCGAGAGACGGCGCTGGTATACTTGAAATGCAGCGGCAGGTCAAATGATTCTTGGGCTGCTGATGTCCATGTATCGGTTGTGTCCTTAAAAAAGACACATCAAATCAAGGCTTCTTCGGCGGTTTTGAACCAATATCGGTCGTCGGCAGCGAACATGCCGGGTCACAGCTGATCTGGTCTTCATAGGGCAAAAGGTGGTCATCCCCCTCGATATGGATCGAAAGCTCGCGGCGAATTTCGAGCTCGGATATCTCCTTGCGTTTTTTATTCAGCACATAATCCGCCACAGCTTTGGGGACAATACCGCGAACCGCTTTCATGCCGCTTTTGCTGGTTTCAATTTTAAGCCGGCGCAGGAACCGCAGTGCCAGGGCCTCTGTGGAAGGTATCCAGCCTTTTCCCCGGCAATGGGTACATGGGACCAGGTTGCCGAAGTCAATGGAGGGCGCCAGGCGCTGGCGGGACATCTCCAGCAGTCCGAATTGGGAGATGCGGCCGATACGTGTCCTGGCCTTGTCTCGCTTGGTATGATTGCGCAAGGTCCGTTCGACCTGTGATCGATGCTTGGTATCGCGCATGTCGATAAAGTCCACCACAATCAGCCCTCCCAGATCCCGCAAACGAAGCTGCCGGGCGATTTCCTCCGCGGCTTCCAGGTTGGTTGTCAGGGCCGTTTGTTCGATGGTGCGCTTTTGGGTCGCCCGACCGGAGTTGACATCAATGGAAACCAGCGCCTCGGTTTGTTCAATGACCACCGATCCTCCGGATTTCAGCTCTACACGGTTTTCGAAAATCGTGGTGATCTGGTTTTCCAACTGGTGTTTGGTGAAGATGGGTCGGTCGGCCGTATATCGTTTGACGATTCGTTGGTGTTTGGGCGATATAATGTGAACAAAACTTTTGACTTCATTAAAAACGGCATCGTCATCGATGAGAATCTCGCTGACATCCGCAGTGAAATAGTCTCGAATGGATCTGACCGAAAGGCTGCGCTCCTTGTAAAGGGTAGCCGGTGCGTTTTCCTTCAATCCCTTTTGGTTGATGTTTTTCCATAAGCGCAGCAGGTAGTTGAGATCTCGGGACAGCTGGGTCTTATTGCACCCCTGGCCGGCAGTGCGGATAATCATTCCGAAACCTTCGGGAATTTTTAAGCTGGCGATAATTTCCTTCAGCCGCTTGCGCTCTTTCTCATCCTCTATTTTGCGGGATATGCCCCGGTTGGTGCTCCCCGGCATCAGCACCACGTGGCGTCCGGGAAGGGAAATATAGGTGGTCAGCATGGCCCCTTTTCGCATTACGGGGTCTTTGGTGACCTGCACCATGATTTCCTGACCTTTCTTGATCCGATTTTGAATACTGCTCTCACCGGAATGATTTTCCTGGTAATAGTCACTGTGAATTTCCTGGTGCTGGAGAAAACCGTTGCGGTCCCCGCCAAAATCGACGAACACGGCCTGCAGGCTGGGTTCGACGCGCATCACCACTCCTTTATATATGTTGCCGTGAATGATTTCACGACCGGCGCTTTCAATTTGAAATTCTTCCAGACGATTGTCGATGACTTTGGCAATTCGGCACTCCTCCGGATCAATGGCATTGATCAGAATTTTACTGGTCATTACGGGTTTGGTCCTGTTTTAATCGGTACATGGTTGACTGTTTGAGGGGTTGCAATGTGAATAAATTTACCGTTTTGATATTCAATTGAGCTGGTTTAGTCAATTAAATTCTTAAACTTGTTGATATTTCGGCGAAATAGCGAATTCCAAACAGAGGGGACGCAAACATAGGGGACGTATATCAGGTTATAAGTTAATCTTGATTAACTTATAACCTGATATACGTCCCCAAGATTGATACGTCCCCTGGACTGCAAGACTGCGTCCCCAAGACTGACCGGATCGCAGCGGATCCGGTCATCATCTGCAGTTGCACTTTGGGTAAAGTTATGGCATGAGAAATCAAACTGTTAAGGGATCGTGCCGAATGGAGTGCCTGGGTTGCGCGAACCTGCGGCGGTTGATGGCATTAATCTGCGAAAACCCCGACGGCCAAAACCGTCTATCAGCCATAAGGTGAAAAAAATGGATGAACGCTACAACCCGACAAAAATAGAGCAAAAATGGCAGAAAGCCTGGGAGGATGCCCAGCTGTTCAAAGTGGAACTGGACCCGGCCAAACCCAAATATTACCTGATGGAAATGTTCCCCTACCCTTCAGGTAAGATTCATATGGGGCATGTGCGCAACTATACCATCGGAGACGTGGTGGCGCGCTATAAAAAAATGAAGGGGCACAATGTGCTGCACCCCATGGGATGGGACGCATTCGGCATGCCTGCGGAAAATGCGGCCATTGCCAATAACAGCCATCCGGCCACCTGGACCTATGAGAATATCGATTATATGCGCACCCAGCTCAAGCGCCTCGGCTTTTCCTATGATTGGGACCGTGAAATTGCCACATGCCGGCCCGACTATTACCGATGGGAGCAGTGGCTTTTTCTCAAGATGTATGAAAAGGGAATGGCTTACCGCAAAGAAGCCTATGTCAATTGGTGTGAGCCCTGCCAGACGGTTCTGGCCAACGAACAGGTCGAAGCGGGGATGTGCTGGCGTTGCGGCAAGCCCGTTCAGCAGAAAAAACTGTGGCAATGGTTTTTCCGGATAACCGATTATGCCGAAGATTTGCTGGCCCACTGCGACCAATTGCCCGGATGGCCGGACAAGGTCACCACCATGCAGAAAAATTGGATCGGGCGCAGCCAGGGTGCTGAAATTAACTTTCCGGTGGAAAACAGCGATACGGTCATTGCCGTGTTTACCACACGGCACGACACGGTTTTCGGCGCCACATTCATGTGCCTGGCGCCTGAGCATCCGCTGGTCTCCCAACTGGCCCGCGGAACGGGGCAGGAAGCGGCCATTGATGCCTTTATCGAGCGGATCAGCCGGCAGGATCGCAGCAGCAAAGCCCTTGAATCCTATGAAAAAGAGGGCGTTTTCACCGGGGCATATTGTATCAATCCCATGAACGGGCGCCGGATGCCTGTCTATGCCGCCAATTTTGCCTTGATGGAATACGGCACCGGCGCGGTGATGTCCGTACCGGCCCATGACCAGCGCGATTTTGATTTTGCGAAAAAATATGGCCTGGACATTGTCGTGGTCATTGATCGTCCCGGCGACCCCTTGAACGCCTCGCAGATGACGGAAGCGTATACCGAGGACGGGGTGATGGTCCATTCCGATTCATTCGACGGACTGGCCAACCGCGATGCCATGGAGCAGATTGCCGATCAGCTGGAGGCCCGGGGGATTGGCCGCCGTGCCATCAGTTTCCGCTTAAGGGACTGGGGGATTTCACGGCAACGATACTGGGGGGCGCCCATTCCGGTGATTCATTGTCCGGATTGCGGCATCGTTGCTGTTCCCGAACAGGACTTGCCCATTGTATTGCCGGAGGATGTCGGACTGCTGGACGGCGGGCGTTCGCCGCTGCCAGGCCTTGACCGTTTTACCCGGACGACCTGTCCCCGATGCGCAAGTCCGGAGGCCCGCAGGGAGACCGATACCATGGATACTTTCGTGGAATCCTCCTGGTATTTTGAGCGCTATTGCAGTCCCCATTGCGACCATGCCATGTTCGAACGGGAGGCTGTGGATTATTGGATGCCCGTGGATCAATACATCGGCGGGGTTGAACATGCCATTTTGCACCTGCTCTATTCGCGTTATTTTACCCGGGTTCTGCGGGATACCGGGCTGGTTCAATTCAAGGAGCCATTTACCCGGCTGCTCACCCAGGGCATGGTATGCAAAGAGACCATGACCTGCCCGGAGCATGGCTTCCTGTTCCCAGAGCAGGTCCGGGAAACGGACAGGGGGATGGCGTGTACCCTTTGCGGAAAAGCGGTGGTACCGGGACGTGTTGAAAAAATGTCCAAATCCAAGCGCAACGTGGTAGACCCCAATATCCTGCTGGACCAGTATGGTGCCGACACCACCCGCCTGTTCTGTCTGTTTGCGGCCCCGCCGGAAAGGGACCTGGAGTGGAGCGACCAGGGGGTGGACGGCAGTGCACGCTTTCTCAACCGGGTCTGGCGTCTGGCATATGACTGGCATCCCCGGGTGGCCGTCGTTAAACCGTACGATGGCCGGCCGGATGAGCTGGAAGGCGATCTGCGCGAACTTTACAAAAAATCCCACCAGGTGATCGACAAAGTGACCCGCGATATCGAGGATCGGTTCCATTTTAATACCGCCATCAGTGCTGTGATGGAACTGGTCAATCAGATGTATGGCATCGATGATACAGACCGGCCCCAGGCGGCGGAAGTCATGCGCCACGCCCTTGAAAGTGCCGTGCTGCTGCTCTCGCCCATCGTACCGCATTTCGCCGAAGAGATCTGGCATAATCTTGGCCATGGGCAGAGCATTCTCCTGGCGCCCTGGCCCGATTTCCGCCAGGATGCCCTGATCCAGGACGAGGCCACTATTGTGGTCCAGGTCAACGGCAAGCTGCGCAGCCGGTTCACCGCATCCATGGGTACAGGGGAAGATATCCTCAAGCAGGCTGCGCTGACGGATGAAAAAGTTTTGAAATTTATCGAGGGCAAAACCGTGCGAAAAATATTTGTGGTGCCCGACAAGCTGGTCAATATCGTGGTTTAAGCTGGGATTTTATTTTATTCTTGAAGAGGAAGGCTATATTTTGCGTTTTCATTTAGGGGTTGTCATATGGATAGGCCTTCTGGTGACCATCTTCCAGGGGTGCGGATACCGAATGGCCGGAAGGGGGACACTGCCGGGCGGGATTCAAACCCTGAGCGTTCGGATCCTTGAAAACAGGAGCTCTGAAACCGGGGCCGAGACATGGGTGACCAATGCCTTGATCGGCGAACTGAGCCGCCGACGTCAAGGCTCCGTGGTGGATGCGGCGCATGCAGAAGCGACTTTGTCCGGTGCCATTGACTCCTTAACCTGGGACACCGTGACCCGCAGGGGGCTCAACACGGCTGCCGAGCGGCGGGTGGTTGCCACCGTTTCCCTCACTTTAATCGATACCCGGGGAGAGATTATCTGGAAGCGGACGGGCCTGAGGGCCGAACAGGCCTATGTGGTGGTGGAGGGCAACAAATCGGCAACGGATTTCAATCGCCGGAATGCCATCAAGGAACTTTCCGACCGCATTGCCGAGAATGTATACCGGCGTTTGACGGAACAGTTTTAATGGATGCTGAATGAAGCGGTGAAGCGATATCCAACCCAAAAAGCGCCCGGTGATGAAAGTGGCACCGGGCGCTTTTAAATTTATCGATGAACGGGTCGAATCAGGACTGGATCGATTGGGTCAGTTTCGCCAGGCGGGACACCTTGCGGGCGGCTGTGCGTTTGTGCAAAACGCCTTTTTTGGCGGCTTTATCGATGGCTGCCTGGGCTGCCTTGAAATGATCCGCTGTTTCCGGAGTATTATCGGCAGCGGCCTGGCGAACATCCTTGACGACGGTCTTGACGCGGGTCTTGACCGACCGGTTGCGCATGCGGCGGGTTTCATTCTGGCCGGCGCGTTTAAGTGCTGATTTATGGTTGGCCAATGGTCAACTCCTTTCAAAATGAATTGATGCTGTCTCTAAAAGTGTGAACTTATACAGGGGGGCGTGCCCTGTGTCAATGGTTTTTAACAATGACGTGTTCTCATGACCAATTTTTCTGAAAATGCCCGTTTGGCCCGGACCGCCGGGGTGATCGGACTGGCCACACTGATTAGTCGCGTATTGGGTTATGTGCGCGATATGGTCATTGCATCGTTTTTCGGGGCCGGGTGGGCCGCGGACGCTTTTATCGCCGCTTTTCGCATTCCCAATCTACTGCGCCGGTTGTTCGGGGAGGGAACCCTGAGTGTCGCGTTCATTCCGGTGTTCAGCGACGTGTTGAACCAGCAGGGCCGCGCCGAGGCGACCCGGCTGGCTGTCAGTTCTTTACGCCTTGCGGCGGTGGTTCTCTTTGGCGCGTCTTTTCTCGGGGTCTGGTTTGCCCCTGCCATCGTTCACGCTTTGGCGTATGGTTTCACCGACGATCTGCAAAAGTATACGCTCTGCATTGAACTGACCCGGATCATGTTTCCCTATACGCTGTTTATCGGTCTAGTGGCCCTGTGCATGGGCATTCTCAATGTGCTGGGCCATTTTGCCGCTCCGGCGCTGGCGCCCACCATGCTCAACATCGCCATGATCGGTTCCGTTTTGTTTTTTTCCTGGCTCTCTCCGTCCCAAACCACGCGTGTGACGGGGCTGGCGGTGGGCGTGCTCATCGGCGGAGGCCTTCAGTTGGGCCTGCAGCTGCCATTTCTCGTCAGAAAGGGGATTCGCTTCCGATGCCGGGCGCCATGGCGGCACCCGGCAATGAAGTCCGTGTTGATATTGATGGGTCCGTCCTTGTTTGGCGCGGCCGTTTATCAGATCAACAGTCTGGTCATCTGCCTGCTGGGCTCCCTATTGCCTCAGGGCAGTATTTCTTATCTTTACTACGCAGACCGACTGGTCCAGTTTCCCCTGGGAATTTTTGCCATTGCAATGGCCACTGCCGTGCTGCCGGCCCTTTCGCAACAGGCATCTTCAGGGCAACTGAACCAATTGAAAGCGACATTTTCCCATGCGCTGCGGATGGTTTTTTTTATCATGCTGCCATGCATGGCCGGCTTGATTGTATTGCGTGAGCCCATCGTGGCATTGTTGTTCCAACGGGGCGCATTCGGTGACGAGGCTACGCGGCTGACCGCCAGTGCCTTATTTTACTATGTTATCGGCCTGTGGGCATTTTCCGGGGTACGCATTGTACTGTATGCTTTCTATGCCCTGAAAGATACACGTACGCCGGTGTTGGCCGGCGTTGTTTCGGTTCTGGCCAACTCAGTTGCCGGCATTGCACTCATGGGGCCGATGAAGCATAATGGACTGGCCCTGGCGCTTTCTCTGTCTTCAATGTTGAACCTGGGGCTCCTCACTCTGGCGCTCAGAAAAAAAATGGGCGCTATCGGGTGGCGCGGTATTGCCCTTTCTTTTTGCAAATCATCATCGTGCGCAGGGTTGATGGGATTATGCGTCCTGGGCCTGGCCCGCAGGATGATTCCCAAGGGCCAGGCGGGCCAGGCCGATATTTTGGTTGGATTGTTGATTTGCATCTTTGCCGGCTTGGCGGTTTATGCTATCCTGGCATGGATGTTCAGGCTTCCTGAACTGCGGGCGGTGAAACAGATGGTGGTGACCGGGACGGGAAAAGGTGAACCAGCGTTATAAAATACTGACGGCAGTCGTTATTTTTGCCATGTTCAATTTGCTTCTTGTGGTGCTGTTTGGGGATAACGGCCTGGTTGAGTTGCGCCGTTTGCGCCATACCCATAAAAGTATGATTGCCGATAATGAGGCGCTTGCCAGAGAAAACTTAAAAATGTACCGTAGCATCGATCGTCTGCAGAGCGATTCGGATTTTGTCGAAAATATTGCCCGCCGCGAGTTAGGCATGATTCGTTCCAACGAACTGGTTTTTAAATTCAAAACGGATTTAACCCGACCGTAGATGATGAGGACGCCTTCAACATATGAGACGGTTACTATGGCCAGGGTTTTTGCCAGGCAAGGGTACCTGCGCAAAGCGGCGCGAATTTATCGCCGCCTGCTGGATCAGGAACCGCAGCAAGGCGACCTCGAGGCGGAACTCGCTGAAGTCCGGCGCCGGATTGCAGCGCAAAAGCGACCCAGTGCAGGAGAACTGGGCTTGTTGATCCGCGAATGGGCCGGGCTCATCCGGAAACAGAAGAAGCAATGATAGTTCAATCAGAATATAAGGAGAAGAAAATGAGAGGAAAGCGTTTTGGCTTCAACACAGTGGGTGTTTTTTTTATGGTAATTGCCGCAATGTTCATGCTCAGTGGTTGTTCTGCATTGAAGTCAAAGAGCACGGACGCCCAGACCGGTTCCGTGGGGCAGCCGGCAGTGGCCAAACCCAAGACGATTTATTACGATTTCGGCGATGTTCTGCTGCCCAGCGAGTTGAAAATTGACAAAGAGGATTCATTTGTCTTTCGCACACCCGGTCTGACCGCGGGCGTATTGTCACTCAAGGGGCGCGTGGAGATCAATTCACTGATCAGCTTTTTTGAAAATAAAATGCCGGTGGACGGCTGGCAGGCCATTAGCTCATTCAAGGCCCCAAGAACCATGATGCTCTATAGAAAGCAATCGCGCTGGTGCGTCATCAGCATTACGGAAGGTCAGATGAGCACCCGTGTGGAGATCTGGGTGGCGCCCACGGTTGCCGGTGAAGCATCGGGGCTGCATCAGTAAAATTCGGACCGTGTCCAATAGAGCGCCTCGGGATTTCGAAGCACGGCATTGAGCCGGTGTTGGATACGGGCTTGCATACAGCGGGCGGGGATGGACCCTGCCCCCGGGTTCGGCAATGGTCCGATCCGGTTGGACGGATGGTTGGATAAACACCGGCTGCAGGGTGAATGGCGATGACCACTGGAAGGATTGGCGGAAAAAATATCGTTCTCGGTGTCTGCGGCGGTATTGCTGCCTATAAAAGCATTGAACTGCTTCGGCTTCTGGTAAAAGCGGGTGCGTCGGTGCAGGTTGTGATGACACGCTGCGCCGGGCATTTTGTGACGCCGCTGACCTTTGAAGTTCTCAGCGGGCAGAAAGTGTGCAGTAATTTGTTCGACCCCCACGAATCGGCCGCTGTCCAGCATATCCAGTGGGCGCGGGACGCCCACGCGGTTGTTGTCGCACCGGCCACGGCCAACATGATCGGCAAGCTGGCCCATGGGCTGGCCGATGATGCCCTGTCCACATTCATGCTGGCGGTTACCAAGCCGACGATGATCTGTCCTTCCATGAATTCCGACATGTATGCCAGCGAGCCGGTCCAGGACAACCTGGCGCGCCTCAAAAAATACGGTTTTTTCATCCTCGATCCGGAGGCCGGTGAACTGGCCTGCGGTACCACCGGACCGGGGCGCCTGCCGGAGCCGGCCTATATTGCCGACCGGATTGCCGCATTGCTGACACCCAAGGACTTTAGTGACCTGCGCGTTCTGGTTACGGCGGGACCGACACGGGAGACCATAGACCCGGTTCGGTTCATCAGCAACCCGTCGTCGGGCAAGATGGGCTATGCCATTGCCCGGGCCGCGGAGATGAGAGGGGCCCGGGTCACCCTGATATCGGGGCCCACCGGCATCGCTGCGCCCCACCATGTCAACATGGTTCGGGTGACCAGCGCCGATGAAATGGCAACCGCTGTCACGCGGGAATTTGAAAATTCCGATATCGTCATTAAAAGCGCTGCTGTGGCGGACTACAAGCCCGCGGATTCGGCAGCGCACAAAATAAAGAAGACGGATGCCCCTGAGTGCCTGACCCTGGTGCGTACGACAGATATACTTAAATCACTGAAATCATTGAAAAAGAGCCAGGTTATGGTGGGTTTTGCCGCCGAAACACGGAACCTGGAGTCCTTTGCCAGGGAAAAACTGAACGCTAAAGGACTCGATATGATCGTGGCCAATCTCATTGGAGCAGCCGGGTCCGGATTCGAATCGGATACCAACCAGGTCAACTTGTTTTTCAGGGATGGTTCACGGGAATCGCTGGGCATGATGCCCAAAGCTGAACTGGCCCATGTGATCCTGGACCGGGTGGCGGGGCTTATGGCAGAAAAATGAAACAGCCGCAGACCCTGAACGAAACCCTTGACGCAGTAAAACACACCCTGCAGCAGATGGCGCAATGGGGTGCGGCCGGATTCGAGTGCTCGACCGAATCCTTGGCGACCATTCAACGATGGGACCGGAGCGGCGGCCGGCTGGAAAGCGGCCCGCAAACCCTGCATTCCATTCAAACCGAACTTGGCGTTTGCCGGCGGTGCGGACTGGCCGGGGGCCGCACCCATATCGTGTTTGGCGAAGGCGATCCAGCGGCTCGGCTGGTTTTTGTAGGCGAGGGACCCGGTATGGAAGAGGACCGCAGCGGCCGCCCTTTTGTGGGAGCGGCCGGTCAACTGTTGTCCAAAATTATTGCAGCCATGGCATTGCGTCGCGACCAAGTCTACATCTGCAATGTGATTAAATGCCGTCCGCCAAACAACCGCAACCCCCAGCTTGACGAAATTAATGCCTGCCGTCCATTCCTGGAGCGCCAGCTGGCGACCATTTCTCCTGAAGTCGTTTGCACATTGGGGACTTTTGCCACCCAGACGCTGCTGGGCACGACAGCACCGATTTCGAGACTTCGCGGCCGTTTTCACGACTACAACGGTATCCGGTTGATGCCGACCTTTCATCCCGCCTACCTTTTGCGCAACCCGGAGCGAAAGCGGGAGGTCTGGGAGGATATGAAAAAGATCATGGTGCTGCTAGGTATTCCGTTGTAAACGGTACATCTGGACCAAATCTTGACTTCAGGCCTGCCGCAGGTCCTGCTCCCGATGGCCGGGGTTGCTATCGGCAGCTTGACATTTGCCGGCCTAAAAGGTTATTTAGCTCTATTTTCAGCATGTTTGCCGGGTTTTTTATAAATGAGGGTACCCACCGCCAGTTTCATTGCGCTGGCGGCTAAGATCCGCTGCAGCGAGACGGTTAATCGCCAGAAAGGAGAGCACAGGCATGGCAGACGATAAAAAAGGGGTAATGGACAAGCCGCTCGACAAGATGACAGTGACCGAACTGCGTGAAATCGCCAAAGAGATTCCCGAGATTACCGGGGCGCATGGCATGAAAAAAACCGAACTGCTGGTGGCCGTCAAGGCAGCCAAGGGTATTGTGGATGAGGTTTCAGCGAAACCACCTGCGCAGAAGAAAATTAAGGCCCAGGTCACGGTCCAGGAACTTAAGGCCCGCATCAATGGGCTGAAGGCCAAACGGCGACAGGCACTGGTCGATAAAGATAAAAAAATAGCCGGACGGTACCGGCGGCAGATTTCCCGCCTCAAGAAACTCACGCGGCGGGCGGCATAAATATTTTCAAATTTCAATTCATTCAATGATCAACCCAAAATATCTGGCTTTTGATATCGACGGTGTGCTGGCCCACACGATGCAACTTTTTCTCGATATCCTGAAAACGGTCTATGGAATCAATCATATCGTTTATGAGGATATCACCCAGTATCAGTTGGATGCCTGTCTTGATGTCGATCCGGGCATTATTTCCGCTTCCACCGATCGGATTATCACAGGCAATTATCCCTGCCGGCTGGCACCGATCGATGGTGCTGTTCAGGTACTCAAGCGCCTGCACGCTTACGGCCCCATTCGACTGGTTACGGCGCGGCCCTATCCCGGGCCCATCAAGGCCTGGATCGATGAACTGCTGCCCCCGGAAACATTCCAGGTGGACATCACGGCAACCGGTAGCTTCGATGCCAAAGCCAAGGTGCTGGAGGCCCAGAATGTGTCCTTTTTTGTGGAAGATCGCCTGGATACCTGCTTTATGCTCGAGGCGCATGGCATAACGCCGGTACTGTTTGCCCAGCCGTGGAACAGGCAGGCCCATCCTTTTCTGGAGGTCGGCAGCTGGCGTGAACTTGACGCCCATATTCAGTGGGAGGATGAATAAGCCTTATTCATTATTGAGATGAAGAGATCGATCATCGACCATATCAATAGGTTCATTGAAATTCTGGCTGCAGAAAAAGGGTATTCCGCACACACCCTGCGTGCTTACCGTCACAACCTTGTAGAGCTGACCGCGTTTGTGGCCGGTGATCCGGAATTGACCGCAAAAGACCCGCAACGTCTGGCTGCCGTGGCCCTTGACCGGGTGGGAACCCTTGAGATTCGACGTTATCTTGGGTACCTGCACAATCGCAACAGCAAAACCACCATTGCCCGAAAACTGGCCGCTATCCGGTCCTTCTTTCGATACCTGCACAAACATCGGCGCATCGATCAGGACCCGGCCGAAGCACTTCATGCACCCAAGCATGGCAAACCCATACCTGTTTACCTGACGGTTGACGACATGTTCCGGCTCCTTGATCAGATCAAACCCATCGGAGTAATTGGACTGCGCAACCGCGCCATTGTCGAAGTCCTATACTCAACAGGGGTGCGGGTTTCGGAACTTGCAGGTCTGGATATGGGGGATGTGGATTCCCGATCCGGCATTGTACGCGTCAAGGGCAAGGGGGGCAAAGAACGGTTGGTGCCCATCGGCGAAAAAGCCCGTGAATCTTTGTCCGCATACCGGCAGGCGCTTAGCCGTGCACACGGGATCGATGCGACGGGCAGCGGTCCTGTTTTCCTGAATAAATACCTGGGGCGGCTCAGCACTCGGTCCATTGCACGCGTGGTTGAAAAAATGTCCAGGGCGTGCGGGCTGGCCGTGCCGGTCTCCCCGCATGCCATGCGGCACTCGTTTGCCACCCACTTGCTGGACGGTGGTGCGGATTTGCGGGCGGTACAGGAGCTGTTGGGGCACAGCAGCCTTTCCACCACCCAACGCTATACCCACGTCAGCATTGACCGCTTGATGGAAACATATGACAAGGCGCATCCCAGGCGTTGACCCGACCGCTGGATGATTGTTCGGAAAATAGTGCATTTAATTGCGGCGGCCGCACCCGGATGCGGCGCCGCTTAAAAAATCCTCAGGATGGATCGCATGAAATCACTGCAGACAGCGGGGCGGATGCACGGAACGACGATTCTGGCCATACACCACAATGGCAACGTGGTGCTGGCCGGTGACGGGCAGGTGACCCTGAACAATATCGTCATTAAGCACCATGCCCGCAAAGTCCGGCGAATATACAACGATCAGATACTGGTTGGTTTTGCCGGTGCGACAGCGGACGCGCTGAACCTTTCCGAGCGGCTCGAGGGAAAACTTGAACGCTACAACGGAAATTTGACCCGCAGTGCGGTGGAACTGGCCAAGGATTGGCGCGCCGATAAGTTTTTGCGGCGGCTGGAGGCGCTCATGCTGGCTGCCGATCATGAACGGTTGTTTCTGCTTTCCGGAAATGGTGATGTTATTGAACCCGACGAAGGGGTGATCGCCATCGGTTCAGGCGGGGTGGGCGCCCAGGCAGCGGCGACGGCACTGATCCAGCATACCCGGATGGATGCACGCCAGGTGGCTGAAGTGGCCATGCAGATTGCTTCGAGCCTGTGCGTATACACCAATCACCAATTGACCATCGAAGAGCTGAGACCTAATGCAGAATCTGAAACCCGTTGAAATTGTCCAGGCCCTGGACCGGTATATCATTGGCCAGCACAATGCCAAACGTTCGGTGGCCATTGCCCTGCGCAACCGCTGGCGCCGCAGGCAGGTGCCGGAGGCCTTACGCGATGAGATCGCGCCCAAAAATATTATTCTGATCGGTCCCACCGGGGTGGGGAAAACGGAGATTGCCCGCCGCCTGTCCCGTATGACCGATTCGCCCTTTCATAAAGTGGAAGCCTCCAAGTTTACCGAAGTGGGTTACGTGGGGCGTGACGTTGAATCCATGGTGAGGGATCTGGTGGACTTAACCGTCAATACCGTACGCCAGCAGGAGCAGGACGCCGTTCAAGCTCAGGCTGCGCAGATCGCCGAAGAGCGTCTGCTGGATCTGTTGCTGCCCAGGCCGGATCACCCCAAACCCACCGGACAGCCATCGGGCGAATCCGTTTTGGAGCTGGTCCAGTCCGGAGACTCGGCTGCGCGTTCCACCCGGGAAAAACTGCGGCGTATGTTGCAGCAGGGCAAACTGGACAATCGCTATGTTGATCTGGATGTCTCTGAACGCCCCGCTTCCGTGGTGGAAGTGTTTTCCAATGTGGGTATGGAAGAGCTGGGTATCAACTTCAAGGAGATGCTCAACGGCGTGATGCCCAAAAATACCAAGCGTCGAAAGATCAAGGTACCCGAAGCATTGCAAACCCTTATTGAAGAAGAAGCCCAGAATCTGGTGGATATGGACAAAGTGGTGCGTACAGCGCTGGCCAAGGTCGAAGAATCGGGCATCATATTTCTGGATGAGATCGACAAGATTGTGAGCCAAAGCCATGGCCAGGGGCCGGATGTTTCCCGTGAAGGGGTGCAGCGCGATCTGTTGCCCATTGTTGAAGGCTGTGCCATCACCACCAAATACGGCACCGTTCGGACCGATCATATTTTATTTGTCGGTGCAGGCGCATTTCATGCCATCAAACCGTCGGATTTGATTCCCGAACTGCAGGGGAGATTTCCCATTCGCGTGGCGCTCGATTCACTCGGCAAAAAGGAATTCGTGCGCATCCTCACGGAGCCTGACAATGCCCTGGTGCTGCAATACATCGCCCTGGTCAGGACCGATGGCGTGGATCTGACGTTCGAAACCGATGCCATTGAACGGCTGGCCGGCATCGCCGAGGAAGTCAACCAGCGTACCGAAAACATCGGTGCAAGGCGATTGCACACCCTGATGGAGTGCCTTCTGGAAGACCTCCTGTTCGAGGCTCCGGATGTTAAAACGCCCCATGTGGTTATCGATGCGGCCTACGTGGACAAAAAGCTGGCCGCCATCAAGGAAGACGATGATCTGAGCCGGTATATATTGTAATAATCATTTCTAAACAAACGTGTTTCAGGGTTTTCGGCCGTTTTCGTTTTTCCGGCCGAAGCAAAAATGAACGCCACCCGAAAGAGATGATGGTTCCAGTTGGGCAGACATTAACAGCCGTAGGATCATTTCGGGCCTTAACGCATACAGACAGGAACAGCCAATGAACGAACACCTTTCCAAGACCAGCATTGCCGATATTCTGATCGAGGCCCTGCCTTATATCCGAAAGTTCGCCGGGATGACCATTGTGATCAAATATGGCGGTCATGCCATGGTGGACGATCAACTCAAAGATGACTTTGCCCGTGACATTACCTTGTTGAAATTTGTCGGGCTGCATCCGGTCGTGGTTCACGGCGGGGGACCGCAGATCAATTCAGTCCTGGAACAGATGGGCATCCAGCCCAGGTTCGTGCGCGGCATGCGCCTTACGGACGGGCCCACCATGGACGTGGTGGAGATGGTCCTGGGCGGCAAAGTCAACAAGGGCATCGTTGCCCAGATTAACCGGCAGGGCGGCAAAGCGGTGGGATTGAGCGGAAAGGATGGCGGGCTGATCCAGGCCAGGAAAATGCAGATCGTTTTTCAGGATGATGCCGGCAAGCCCCCGGAAATCATCGACACCGGCATGGTGGGTGAGGTGACCCGGATCAATCCGGGCATCATCCACTCTTTGGCACGGGAGGGCTTTTTGCCGGTTATCGCACCAGTGGGGGCGGGGGAAAACGGAGAGACCTACAATATCAATGCGGACCTTGTGGCCAGCAAGATGGCCATTGCCTTGAATGCCGGCCGTCTGATTCAGATGACCGATGTGGATGGTGTTCTGGATCAGCACAAGCAGTTGATTTCGTCCATCGGGGCGTCGGATATCGAAAAGATGATCGCCGCAAAAGAGATCACCGGTGGAATGATTCCCAAAATCGAATGTGCATTGGAGGCATTGCGTGCCGGAGTGAAGAAGGTGCCCATTATCAATGGGAAACGTCGCCACGCCATTTTGCTGGAGCTGTTTACGGACCAGGGGATCGGAACCGAAGTGACGTTGTAAATGCCGGAGGACTCCTCAGGCCATCGCAGTCCGGTTGGGGACGTCCCCAAAGCTTCCCAAGGCTCCCAGGGCCAGCCTGAAGTTGAATCCTCCGGGCCCGAATTCTTGACTTGCTTTGGAAATTGAATTTCAATTCGGCGCGTTTCATGCTAAGGCACAATGTTTTCAACCGTTAAAAGGCGGCGCAACCATGGAAATTGCTCAAATTGCCGATCAAGTGATCGCCCAAACCTATGCCCGATATCCATTGACCCTGGTGCGCGGGCAGGGATGTACCTTGTACGATGACCAGGGCAGGGCTTATACTGATTTTATCGCCGGCATTGCCGTGTGCAATCTGGGGCATGCCCATCCGAAGCTGGTGGCTGCTTTGACTGACCAGGCACAGCGCCTCTGGCACGTGTCCAACCTGTTCTACACCCAGCCCCAGGCCGATCTTGCCGCCTGGCTCACGTCCCACAGCTTTGCCGACCGCGTTTTCTTCGCCAATAGCGGTGCCGAAGCCAACGAGGCGGCCATCAAGCTGGCCCGCAAGTATTTCAAGGACCAGGGCCAGCCGGGGCGGTTTCGAGTGGTCAGTATGCATCAATCCTTTCACGGCCGAACCATGGCGACCCTTTCGGCCACCGGGCAGGCCAAGGTGCGCAAAGGGTTTGCCCCTGTTTTGGAAGGCTTTGACTTTGTGCCGTTCAACAACATTGAAGATTTGGCCTGCATGGTGGGACCGGACACCTGTGCGGTAATGCTGGAGCCCATCCAGGGAGAAGGCGGTGTAGTCTGTCCGGACAACGCGTACATGCGGCAGCTGCGGCATTTGTGCGATGAAACCGGCAGTCTGTTGATTTTCGATGAGGTTCAGACCGGCATCGGCCGGACCGGCAAGTTGTTTGCGCATGAACATTTCGGTGTCACCCCGGATATCATGACCCTGGCCAAGGCGTTGGGCAACGGCATGCCCATTGGCGCCATGCTGGCCACCGAAAAAGCCGCTGCGGCTTTCAGTGCCGGTGCGCATGCGTCGACCTTTGGCGGTACGCCGCTGGTTTCAGCTGTCGCCCTCAAGGTGCTGCAGACACTGGCCGAGGAGGATATCCTTTCGAATGCGACCGAAATGGGGGCCTATCTGACCGGGCGGCTGGAGCAATTGCAGCAGAAGCATTCCATCATCACGGCGGTGCGCGGCAAGGGCCTGCTGATCGGTGTGCAGCTCAGCGTGCCGGGAGCCTCCATCGTTGCCGCTTGCAGGCAGAAGGGTTACCTGGTGAATTGTATTCAGGATAATGTGCTGCGCCTGGCGCCGCCGCTGATCATCGGACGCCAGGAGATCGACGGGCTTTTCCACTGCCTGGATGAGGTTTTTTCCAATATGGATTTAGACTGATTGATACAAGGAGATCGTAAATCGTGAGTGAGAATGTGAAAAAGGTGGTTTTGGCATATTCCGGCGGTCTGGATACTTCGGTCATCCTCAAATGGCTGATCGAAACCTATGGTTGTGAGGTGGTGACTTTTTCTGCGGACCTGGGCCAACCCGATTCCATGGGGGACGTCGAACAGAATGCCTACAAGACAGGGGCGGTCAAAGCTTATGTGGAGGACCTGAAAGAAGTTTTTGTGCGGGATTATGTTTTTCCCATGTTCCGTGCCAATGCCATTTACGAGGGGCAGTACCTGCTGGGAACATCCATTGCGCGCCCGCTGATATCCAAGCGGCAAATGGAAATTGCGGCCCTCGAGGGAGCCGATGCCGTCAGCCATGGAGCCACCGGCAAGGGCAACGACCAGGTCCGTTTTGAGCTGAGCTACCTGGCCATCGACCCCCACATCACCATCATTGCGCCATGGCGGGAATGGAATTTGAATTCCCGTACGGCTTTGATGGCCTTTGCCAAAAAGCACGGGATTTCGGTGCCCACAACCCATGCCAAGCCATACAGCACCGACGGCAACCTGCTGCATGTCAGCTATGAAGGCGGCATACTGGAAGATCCCTGGGCCGGAGCGCCCGATGATATTTTCAACCTCACGACGTCCCTTGAGAATGCCCCGGACAGCCCGGAGACCATCGAGATTGCATTCGCTTCCGGCGATCCGGTGGCGCTCAACGGGCAACCGTTATCACCTGCAGCCATGCTGACGGAACTCAACCGTCTGGGGGGCAAACATGCCATCGGGCGGGTGGATATCGTTGAAAACCGCTATGTGGGCATGAAGTCCAGAGGCGTTTATGAAACGCCGGGAGGAACCATTTTGCGCCAGGCCCACATGGCCATGGAGTCGATTACTTTGGACCGCGAAGTGCACCACCTCAGGGACAGCCTGATTCCCAAATATGCAGAGTTGATTTACAATGGCTTCTGGTTCTCTCCGGAGCGTCAGCTGCTGCAGAATATGATCGATGATACCCAGAAGAATGTTTCGGGTGTGGTCAGACTCAGGTTGTACAAAGGCAATTGTATGGTGCGCGGTCGTAAGTCCGATTTATCCCTGTACAGTGAAGCCCACGCCACCTTTGAAGATGATAGTGTCTACAGCCAGAAGGATGCTGAAGGATTTATTCGCCTCAACGCCCTGCGGTTGCGGATCAAAAAATTGATGGCATAGCAACAATTGCAAACAGACGGGAACGTAAAACAATCGGGGTCGGACAATCGGGGGCGTATATCAGGTTATCAGTTAATCTAAGATTAACTGATAACCTGATATACGTCCCCCATTTCTAACCTGATATGCGTTCCCCAGTCCGCGTCCTCACAGTTCACAAGAGTCGCAAGGAAAAAACAATGAGTGATAAGCCATGGGACGGTCGGTTTGCCGAAGGAACAGATGCCAGCGTGGAGGCATTTACCTCTTCCATCCAGACGGACCGACGTCTCTACCCGTACGATATCGAAGGCAGCATGGCACACTGTCGTATGCTTGCCAAAGTGGGTATTATTTCCGATGAAGAAGCCCTTCAACTGGTTGAGGGGCTGGGGCGCATCAAGCGGGATCTTGATTCAGGCCATTTTAAATTCCACGACAGTCTGGAAGATATTCACATGCACGTTGAATCGCGCCTTCTTCAGGATGTGGGCAAGGTCGCTCAGAAGTTGCATACCGCCAGAAGCCGCAACGACCAGGTCGCTCTGGATACCCGCATGTTTCTGCGGGATGCCGTCGCGCAGATCATCGCCGGCCTTACCGACTTGCGAGCCATTCTGGTGGAACGGGCCGATTCGCATATTGATGTCGTGATGCCCGGATATACGCATTTGCAGCGGGCCCAGCCGGTATTGCTGGGGCATCACTGGATGGCTTATTACGAGATGTTCAGCAGGGATGCCCAGCGTTTCAAAGAGGGGCTTGGCCGGATCAATGTGATGCCTCTGGGGGCGGCGGCCCTGGCCGGGACCACCTATCCCATCGATCGGCACTATACGGCCGAACTGCTCAAATTCTCCGAAATTTCGGCCAACAGCCTGGATGCCGTATCCGATCGTGATTTTATTCTTGAATTCTTATCGGCGGCCAGTATCTGCATGGTGCATTTCAGCCGGCTGTCTGAAGAACTGGTGTTGTGGTCATCCAGCGAGTTCTCCTTTATTGTGTTGCCGGATGCTTTTGCCACCGGCAGCAGCATCATGCCCCAGAAAAAGAATCCTGACATCCCTGAACTGGTCCGCGGCAAATCGGGCCGTGTCTTTGGCGACCTGGTCAGTTTGCTCGTTTTAATGAAGTCTTTGCCGTTGAGTTATAACCGCGACATGCAGGAAGACAAACCGCCGCTATTCAATACGGTGGATATTTTGCGTGCCTGTATTGACATCTTCTGTCGGATGCTGCCCAACATCAGGGTCAATACGGCGATTATGCGCAGCGCCGCAGAGAGCGGATACCTGAATGCAACCGATATGGCCGACTACCTCGTGGGCCGCGGTGTTCCATTCCGCAAAGCCCATGATGTCGTCGGCAAGGCCGTGGCTTATGCCCTGGACCGGAATAAGGAACTGCACGAGCTGACGATTCAGGAACTCGGCACATTCTCTCCGGCCATCGAAAAAGGGATCTTCGAACACTTGACACTGGAGTATATGATTTCCAGAAGGCTGTCGGCCGGCGGCACGGCACGTGAGAACGTGCGGGCCGCCATCGATCTGGCCCGTAATCACATGAAAGCACAGGCGGCGGAAAACAATGGTTAAGACAAGTCGCGATACCGCTGCGTGGATACGGGCGATGGGGTTCGTCGCCGGTTTTCTGCTCAGCGTGACGTTGTTGCTTAGCAGCTGTGGTAAAAAGGCGGCACCCGTGGTGCCGGGACAGCTGCCCATGGTGGCGGTGAGTGACCTGGACGCTACGCTGGAACAGACGTACATCACCTTGACATGGACCCATCCCAAAGAAAATTCCAGGGTAAGAAACTACATCGTCCTGCGTGCCCAAACCGATCTGGCCCGGCTGGAAGAGTGCACCGGTTGCCCCATGGTGTTTCAGAAAGTCGGTGTGCGGGCTGTGGAAAAAGAAGGCCTTCAGAAAGCCGGTTCGCTGGCATTTTCAATGGATCTGCCGAAAGGATTCCGGTATACTTTCAGCGTGAGGCCATCCCAATCCAGCGGCGCCCAGGGTCCGGACTCCAATCTGGTTGAAGTGATGCTTCCCAAATGAAGCGCCGAAGCCGGAACCCTTTCACAGGAAACACGGTATGATGCCAATCCCATTTATCAAGATGAGCGGTGCGGGCAATGATTTTATCCTGATTGACAACCGCAAGGCCGTCGTTGCCGATAGCGATATGGCACTGTTTGTCTCCAAGGTATGTCGCCGCAAGATGTCCGCGGGGGCTGACGGCCTTATTCTTATTGAAGATTCCGACGCGGCCGATTTTAAATGGCGGTTTTACAACGCCGACGGCAGTATTGCCGAAATGTGCGGCAATGGCGCGCGCTGCGCTGCCCGGTTTGCCTTCCTCAACGGCATTGCCGGCCGGCAGATGCGCTTTGAAACCCTTGCCGGCATTATTCACGCCCATGTTCTGGAAGAATGCGTCCGCGTCAAAATGACCGACCCCCATAGCTTCTCCCTTGATGTGGAACTCAGTGTCCTGGGCCAAACCGTTCGTTGCGGTTGTGTGAACACCGGCGTTCCCCACGCGGTGGTCAACGTTGATGATATCGAAGCCGTTGATGTGGCGACCATGGGCCGGGCCATCCGATTTCACGAGCACTTTGCGCCGGCCGGCACCAATGTCAATTTTGTCGCCGGTGATCCGCAGGGCATGTGGTCGGCGCGAACCTATGAACGTGGCGTGGAGGATGAGACCCTGGCCTGCGGCACCGGTATGGCTGCCGTGGCATTGATTCTGGCGGCACAGTCCGCAGTGACTGCCCCCGTTTTGCTCAAAACCCGCAGCGGATCGGTGCTGAAAATTCATTTCGTGCGGCAGGGGGAGATATTTTCCGACCTGTTTCTGGAAGGGGATGCACGGATCATTTATGATGGCTGCCTGAACCCGGAAGCATGGCAGTATTGACATCCACCATGACCGAGCATCGTGCCTATCTATCCATCGGTTCCAATCTGGGCGACCCCGTGCAAAACTGCTGCCGGGGCATTGAGATGCTTTTGGCGGAGCCCGGCATTACGGTGCTGGATCAGTCGCCGTTTTATCGGACCCGGCCCGTGGACTATCTGGAACAAGATTGGTTCGTCAATGCCGCACTGCTCATCCGGACCGCCTGTTCCCCCCGGCAACTGCTCGCCAAAACCCAGGCGGTTCAAGATCGGCTGGGGCGAAAACCGGGCGGCATCCGTTTCGGTCCCCGGACGCTGGACCTGGATATTATCTTTTATGACCAGCGGGTTCTGGTATCCCCTGAGCTGACCTTGCCGCACCCCCGGATGCACAAAAGACGCTTTGTCTTGCAACCCATTTGTGATATAGACCCAACTGTTATTCACCCGGTACTGGGGAAAAATGTGCAAGAGCTATTAAATCAGTTGGTTACAGATGATCAGGACATATTGCCATGCTCTTCAGGCTGCTGATTCTGGGTGCCGTGGTCGCGCTGGTCTACAGGGCAGCCAAAACCTGGTTCGGGACCGCTCAACAGCACCATGCCCATTCACCCGGAGGGACTCCCCAGACAGTGGATGACGAAATGATCAAGGATCCGGAGTGCGGCGTCTATTTCCCCCGGCGGACGGCCGTGGCGCTAAACTACCAGAACCGGGAGATGCTCTATTTTTGCAGCAGCCAATGCCGCGACCGCTATATCGCCCGCCAGTCCGACAAGGCATCATCGTGACGTATTAACTGGATTCCAAGGGAGTCAGACATGAAATTTTTTATCGACACAGCCAACATCAAAGAGATTAAAGAGGCCCATGCCATGGGGATGGTGGATGGCGTGACCACCAATCCGTCCCTGATTGCCAAAGAGGGGGGGGATTTCAAAGAGATCATCACCGAGATCTGCAAGATCGTAGATGGGCCCATCAGCGCCGAAGTCATCAGCCTGGAAACCGACGGCATGGTTGCCGAGGCCCGCGATCTGGCCAAAATTCACGCCAATATCGTGGTCAAGATTCCCATGACCGTGGATGGGCTCAAGGCGGTCCGCATTTTGACGGATGAAGGCATCAAGACCAATGTCACCTTGATTTTTTCACCCCTGCAGGCACTGATGGCGGCCAAAGCCGGTGCGACTTTCGTCAGCCCTTTTGTGGGCCGATTGGACGACCTGTCTCAGGAAGGCATGCAACTGGTGGAGCAGATTGTGGAAATATACAGCAATTACGCCTACGATACCGAAATTATCGTGGCCAGTGTGCGCAACCCGCTGCACGTCCTGGATTCAGCACTGATGGGTGCAGATATCGCCACCATTCCGTTCAATGTGTTGAGCAAACTGGCATCTCATCCGCTCACCGACAAGGGGATCAAAGCTTTTCTGGACGATTGGAAGAAATCCGGACAATAAGTCCATGGGTTTTTCGGGAGGGGTATTCCCATGTATCTGCAGGCGCTTTTTAAAAAGCTTATTGGGGATCCCAATGCGCTTACCCTGTTTCGCGTCTTGGCCGTGCCCTTGATTGTCGCGCTCATGTATGTGCCCAATCGATGGACTTGCCTGCTGGCCGGTCTGATATTCAGTGCAGCGGCGATCACGGACTATTTCGACGGCCATCTGGCACGCCAAAAGAACATGGTGACGAATTTGGGTACGGTCATGGACCCGCTGGCCGACAAACTGCTGGTCTCTTCCACCATGATCATGCTGGCCGCATTGGGCTGGGTTCCGGCCTGGGCGGTGTGCGTCATTATCGGACGCGAGTTTGCCGTCACCGGGTTGCGCAGCATCATTGCCCAGAACAAGATGGATCTGTCGGCTTCATGGTTGGGAAAATACAAAACCGGGTTCCAGATTGCCGCGATGATTCCCCTGTTGTTTCACTATTCGTGGCTCACCATCGATATGAACGCCATTGGTATGTTTTTCTTCTGGGGGGCATTGGTCTTCACGCTATGGTCGGGGATCGACTACTTCGTGCGGTTCAGAGGATTGTTGCAGACTTGAATTTTTTCGTTGACAATCGAATAAGAAATAGCTAATTACGGCAACTTACTGAGCGGGAATAACTCAGTGGTAGAGTGCGACCTTGCCAAGGTCGAAGTCGCGGGTTCAAATCCCGTTTCCCGCTCCATTTTTTTTGGCGGCATAGCCAAGTGGTAAGGCAGAGGTCTGCAAAACCTCCACTCCCCAGTTCGAATCTGGGTGCCGCCTCCATTAAAATCAAAAAAATAGGGCCGAGCAAATCGGCCCTATTTTTTTGATTTTTTTTATTCATCCGCAAGACCGGGTTCTCAAGGCCCGGTTTTTTACATTTGCGGACCTAAAAAGGCTTTTCAAGTCTCTCGGCCATGGATTTTGGTTTGCTTTGTTTGAATTTAGGGATTCGTATTCGATATTCCCAATGAAACGGCAACGCTTTTGATTAGGGCAAAAACCGGCTGACCCGGTTTTAGCTTTAGCTTAATGCAGGATTGCCGAGAGATGCGAGCCCAAAGAAAGCGTCCGATATCCAGACGCAAATCAACGAAAGCATCGCTGTAATCCATGATTTCGCAAATTTTGCCAGGAATAATATTTTGGAAACTGGTATCGCGGGGCTGTTGCAAGGTAACGGCCACGTGGCGAGCGGCAATGCGCACCCGAACCGGGGTACCGCGCGGTGCCGCGATGGGCGGCACCTTGAGCAGATGGTCGCCGAAACGCAGATGGGTGAGTCCGGATGCATCCTTCGAGTTGTCCACCGTCGTCTTAATCACCGCCCCGCTCTCATCTTGATCGAAACAAGACAGCAGTTCCGGACGGGACAACAGGTCTTCCGGGTCCCCGCAGGCCAGCACGCGTCCGGCTTCCAGAACGACCAGGCGGCTGGCTAGATTGAGGATTTCATCTATGGCGTGGCTGACGTAGAGAATGGGAATGGCATATTCCCGGGAAAGGCGCATGATAAATGGCAGTACTTCGGCCTTGCGCGAGGCATCTAGAGAGGCCAGCGGTTCGTCCATGAGCAGCATGGCCGGGCTGGTCAGTAAAGCCCGGCCGATAGCCACGCGTTGTTTCTCTCCGCCCGACAGTTTCGCCGGCCGTCGCTGGAGAAGATGCCCGATGCCGAGCAGTTCCACCACCGCATCGAATGTCACGAAGCGCCGTTTTACCGGCGTCAGGTGCATGCCGTAGCTCAGGTTGGCGTGCACCGACAGGTGGGGCAGCAGACGGCCGTCCTGAAAGACGTAACCGATACGGCGCTGCTCCGGGGGAAGATCGATGTGCTGGTCCGCATCAAAGAGGCAGAGGTTGTTGACGGCTATGCGGCCGGCATCCGGCTGTGCTAAGCCGGCCACCATGTTGACGATGGAAGTTTTCCCGGCACCCGACGGGCCGAAAATGGCGGTCACGCCGGATTCGGCCCCCCGGAACGACGCATTGACATGAAAATTTCCCTGCTGGCGGATAACATCTATTTCCACAGCCGATTATCCTTTCATGCGGGCCGCAAAGCGCCGGGCCAGAATTTCCGAACAGACCAAGGCTGCCATGGCTATCAGTACCGACAGGATGCACAAACGCATGGCTCCTGTCTCACCGTCCGGCACCTGGGTCAGCGTATACAGCGCCAGCGGCAAAGTCTGGGTTTGGCCGCGGATGTTGGAGACGAAGGTGATCGTGGCGCCAAATTCCCCCAGGCTGCGGGCAAAGGATAGAATCAGACCGGTGATGATGCCTGGCACCATCAGCGGCAGGGTCACCGTGAAAAAGACCCGCAACGGCCCGGCGCCCAGGGTTCGCGCGGCGGCTTCCAATCCGCGGTCAACGCCTTCAAGGGAGAGGCGAACCGACCGCACCAACAGTGGAAACGACATCACCGCGGCGGCCAATACGGCCCCCTTCCAGTTGAAGGCCACCACGATCCCCAGATATTTGTAGAGCGCTGCGCCGATGACGCCGTTACGCCCCAGCAGGACCAACAGCAGGTAGCCGGTCACCACCGGCGGCAGCACAAGCGGCAGATGCACCAGCCCGTCGAGAATGTGCTTTCCCGGAAAGCGGAGGCGCGCCAGGACCCATGCCGCCAGGATACCCAGAGGCAGACTGGCGGCCACGGCACATCCGGACACCCACAGGCTCAGGCGCAAAGCCTCGACTTCGACGTCGGTCAGGTGCCAGAAACTCATCAACGCACGTCAAATCCGTACTTTGCAAACACCGCACGGGCTTCGGGCGATTTCAGGAAACCCATAAACGCGGCAGCCGCATCCGTCTTGCCACCGGCCACTGCCGCCACTGGATAGACAATCGGTGGATGGCTGTCAGCCGGAAAGGTGCCCACAACGCGCACCTTTTTGGAAATGGCCGCATCGGTGGCATACACCTGCCCCAAGGGGGATTCGGCACGCTCCACCAGAACCAGGGCCGCCCGCACATCTTTCATCGGGGCCAGATGATTTTCGACTTGTACCCAGAGCCCCAGGTTCTGCAGGGCGCTTTTGCCGTACATACCGGCCGGCACATGGTCCGGGTCTCCCATAGAAAGGCGCCCGTCATTGCCAAGCAGGGCGGTAAGGTCAAGTTTGCGATTAACATCAACGGACTTGATTGGACTGTTCACCGGTGAGATCAGAACAATGCGGTTGCCGAGCAGATCGAACCGGGTAGCCTTATCAATGGCGTTTTTCTTTTCTAGAAAATCCATCCATTTTTTATTGGCCGACAGATAGACATCGGCCGGCGCTCCGCCGGCAATTTGTTTGGCCAGGGTGGAGGACGAGGCAAACGACGTTTTGACGGTTCCGAGATTCCGGCCCGCATACATGTCGCCGATCTCAGTGATGGCATTGGTGGTGGAGGCGGCTGCAAACACGACTACATCGTTATCCGCAGCAGCCACCCGGCCGGCAACAGCGTCAAATCCGATTACGGTCAGTACCATCAAAATAACCGTCAATAGTCGAAACATGCGCTTGTTTGATTTCATTTTTAATTTCTCCTGTTCATTGGGTTTGGCGGTAATCTCAGTTCAGGGGCTCACATCGTAAATCGCTGTCCCCAAGGAAGGGGGGCAGCGGATGATGCGTTTCTTTACAAGTACCTGATATTTCATCTATAAAGGCCTTGCTTGGGGTGTTTGGGAAATCCGTGAGCCGACCGGCACGAATGACACCGACCCGGTCTGCCAACTGCCGTGCTTCCTTCCTGTTATGGGTCACGAAAATAGTCGTAATCTTGAAGTGACGCTGATGATTCTTCAATTCCACCCGCAGCCGCTGGGCATTTTGCTGATCCAGGCTGCTGAAGGGTTCGTCGAGGAGCAGAATCCGCGGATCGGTTGCGATGGCCCGCGCCAGGGCCGCCCGCTGTTTTTCACCACCGCTCATCTGGGCCGGATACCGGTCGGCCAACTGCAGGATGCCAAAGCGGCCGAGAAGCACCTGGATTTTTTCCCGGGCAGATCGTCGGCTTGGTTTCAGATGCGCCATGGCCAGCTGTAAATTTTTGCGAATGGTCAGATGCGGGAAGAGCAGAAGATCCTGGAAAAGATAGCCAACCCGACGCTGATGGGGTGGCAGGTGATCAATGCAGTCACCATTGAAGAATATGCTCCCTCGGCAGGGAAGAAGCCCCGCAATGACCTGGAGCAGAGTGCTTTTGCCGGCCCCCGATGGGCCCAGCAGCACAAACAGTTCTCCTTCAGCGACCGTCAGGTCAACTTTGTCCAGAACGAGGGTGGAAACCTTATCAAGGCGGATTGTCGTCATGGACCAATACTCAACAGGGACTGATCGGTAGAAATGGGTGTGCCGATCCAACGCATCGCCAGAAGGACCAGAAACCCGGTCATGATCAGCAGCCAAGCACAAACCAGGGCGATACCCAACTCGCCGCTGGAGATATTCAGGTAAACCGCAATGGGCAGCGTCTCGGTCCTGAAGCGGGTCGCCCCGGCTACCATCAAAGTGGCGCCGAATTCACCCACCGCGCGCGCCCAGCAGAGTACCACGCCGCTAAGAATTACCGGCCGGGCCATGGGCAGGGAAACACGCAGGAACACCTGACCGGGCTTTAGCCCCAGAGTCTGGGCGGCCTGCTCATAGCGGCTATCCATGGCCGTAAAGGCCGCACGGCTGGTTCGGGTCATGATTGGGGCCACGATCAGCACCTGGGCCAGAACAGCGCCCCAGGGGGTAAACAGCAATTCAATCCCCAGACAGTCCAGAGAATGCCGGACGGCATCGTTGCCCAGCAGAAAAAGCAGACCCACACCGGCCACCAGGGGCGTCATGGTCATGGGCAGATCAATCAGCGTGTCGATAAGGATTTTGCCTTTAAAGGTTTGCCGCGCCAGAAAATGGCCGGCGGGCACTCCCAAAAGGACAGCGATGATCGTTGCCGCACCTGAGGTCAGAAGGGTGAGACGCAGGGCAAAACATGTTTCCGCCGAGGCCAGCGTGACCAAGGCCTGGGACAAGGACAAGTGAATAAAAAGCCCGGCCAATACGCCGACGATAAGAAGAACCAATAGCCCGGTGGGCACTAGACAGACGTATCGCATGGGCTAAGGAATCACTTTTGCAGAGGCAGGAAACCGTACTTCTGGAATACGGCCCCGGCCTTTTTGGTACTCAGATAGTCGGCCAGTTGCCCGGCCAGATCGGGGTTCGATGCCGATTGGAGAACGGCTGCCGCAATGATTTCCGCCTGAAAGTAGTCCGGTGGAATAGGTACGATGGTGATCTTTTCCCGGTTCTGAAATGCATCCGACCGGCCTATGATCGCTGCATCCACCGCTCCTTGGCTGACATACAAGGCAAGCTGCTTGACCGTGGCGCCATAAACGGTGACATTTTTCAAAATAGCTTTTTTTTGACCTGACTTTTCGCAGATCGCCATTGCCGTACGGCCAAAGGCCATTGCCTTGGGATCACCCATGGCCAGACGGATGCCGGGCTTTGCCAAGTCGTCAAAAGTGGTCAGCCGCCCGGCCTGGGCTGTGTTTACCCCGATGACCGGAGTATGTTGGACGATCGACCGGTAAGAGCGGATCTTGCCCTCTTTTTCAAGTTTCTCAATATAAAAAAGCGCTCCGGGAACAAAAAGATCGCCTTTTCCGGAGGCTTTGATTCGGGCCAGCAGATGGCCGCTGCCGCCGTAATCGATAAATACCCGATGGCCGGTCTGGCCCTCAAACGCCTTGACCAGGTGATCCACTGGCTGGCGCAGGCCGGCACCCACAAAAATGTGCAGTTCCTCAGCGGCTGCCGGTTGAAAAAAACCCGCTCCGAAGAAAAAAGCCATCCCGACCGCCAGCAGAAGCAACGCTCGTATTTTCATTGTTATCTCCTTTTCAGCTGCTGCATGCGCAGAAGCGGGCCCACCCCATCAGATAGGCCGCACCGGCGATGGTGGTGCCGTAAAAAATGACCGGCTTGTCACCCAGGAAGGCCGGTAACGTTCCGTTGACCAAGGTCGTTCCGGTGACCACCAGCAGATCTGCCCAGGCCACAGTGGCTTCAGTGGCTTCAGGGGATTCTATGACAACGCCGTATTTTCGATTGTCGATATTGTCCGAGTCCATATCCAAAACCCTCATGGCGAATCGCGACGCAAGAGTTTCGACCATCCGCGGCTGAAAGCCTATTTGGCCGATCTTAACCTTTCCGTATCGGCTTTGGATATGCTCACCCAGAGCGTCGGCACACAGCTTGGGCTCCTCATCGCGGCAATGAACGGTGTTGTCGATCAGGCCCAGATAGCGCAGGGCCGCATTCAGGGCGGCCACAAAAATCGCTCGGCGATAGTTGTTGGTCAAGGGCGAGTTCAGGATCGCTTCCAGAGTGCCTTCGTAATCGCCGAAGCGATCGGTAAAGGCCTGCCCTATCGCCCCCCGGATGTCTGCCTGCATCAGACGTTCTTTGCCTTTTTGGATCGGAAAATCGTCTGCTTCCGGGTTACCGATGGCCTCCTCGGCACTCAGTGCGCGTGCCCTGACATTCACTGTTTCACCCATGAGGCCATGATCGGCCATTACATCTGCCGCCCTCTGTTTCAGCGCATCATAAATCGTTGCCATGCATCACCAATCATTAACGTATGCTTTAAACACCATTATTCATTGTTTAACATTTATTAATGCGGAAAAATAAATGTCGTTTAAAAGAGTTATTTGACTCGGACTCATTGCATATGATATAGCGTTGGTCAATAGTTTTTTTATACTTTCCATTGAATGGCCGGATAAAGGCCGGGAGCCGCCAATGGCCAGAAAAAATGATGCCATCACTTGCAAGGTTAAAGAATTCCGCCTCCGGAAAGGGTGGTCCCAGCAGGAACTGGCTGAAAGCATCGAAGTCCGGCGCCAAGCCATTTACGATATCGAATCCGGCCGTTACCTGCCCAATACCGCTATCGCGTTACGGTTGGCCCGCATCTTCGGCTGCCGTGTAGAAGACTTGTTCGTCGAGCATGCGCCACCGGAGATCCAGTCTGTGCATGTTATCAACGGCGGAGACGGCTCCTCCACGCGCCTGGCACTGGGGCGGGTACGCGATCGTTTGATCGCCTACCCGTTACAGGGGTCAGAATCCGTCCGGTTCGGCTTGCGATCGGCAGATGGTCTGCTGAATCCGGACAAAAAAAGCGCCCGCATCCTCACGACATCCGATCGCCTGGAAAAAACAATCATTCTGATGGGCTGTGATCCAGCCTTTGAGATTCTTAGCCACCATGTCACTCGCCTGGCGCCCGAGGCACGCGTCCGGTGTTTGTTCGCTTCCAGCCATCGGGCTCTGAACGGCCTGGCTGAGGGGATAACCCACTTGGCCGGCACGCATCTGCACAACACGGGCAAGACCGAATCAAACGTTGTAGCGGCAAGCCAGAAACTGGCTGGTATTAACAGCCGTATACTCGGATTTTCGCTTATCGAGGAGGGGCTGATGGTGGCCAAGGGCAACCCATTGGGTATTCGCACAATTGCCGATATAGCCCAGCCCATGGTGCGCTTTGTCAATCGTGAGCCGGGCGCGGCCCTCCGGGTGCTGTTGGACGATCATCTGCAGCACGCCGGGATTGATAGCAACGCCATCAACGGATACCGGAACGAAGTGAAGTCTCACCGTGAAGGCGCCTATCGTATTGCCTGCAACGTGGCCGATGCCGCTCTGGGTCTCAGGGCCGTTTCCGAATTGTTTGGACTGGGCTTCGTTCCCATAACCGCCGCCCGTTGCGACTTGGTTATCCCAAACGATATTACCAATCATCCAACCGTAAAGATCCTTCTGGACGTCTTGCAATCCGGTCCCTTGAGGAGAGAGATCGGCACCATTCCGGGCTATGAAAGCTCGGTGACAGGCAATATTATTGCCGATTTGTGATCTTAACCCGGCAATACTTTTCCGTGAATGGTAAATCTTTCGAGCATCCGTTGGAGATAGCCGATTGATAGTCCGGAGGCGTCGTTTATGGATTTTCGACACAATTCTTATCCCACCATACGATAGCCCATCGCACGACCCGACGATATGGCAGTTTCCAATGGCCGTTTTCCCGGACCAGACATTTGGTCAGGTAGTTTCTCAATTTATTCTCTTCGGTCTGCGTCAACCCATGAACCATCCAGCGCATGGAATTCAATGCATCGTCTACATCACTATAGCACTTTTCATTATCGCTGCAGGTGAAGGTCAGATTGGCAAAAATCCCCATCTGCCGAAGAAAGTTGATTAGAATGATATAATCGGGGCCTGGGCAGAATTTCTTCCCGACAGCCTCGACAACCTTCCGGTCACGGGGGCCATCGCCTACCAGGGTCGAAATATACACCCGACGGGAAGTGTGGCGCTGGAGCTTTAAAATGGCGCCGCGCAGATCATCGACGATTAGGGACCGGGATGCTATTGCCACATCATGGATGCCGATACCCAGTTCATCCCAGTCGTCTTCCCATTTGCCGTCGACAATCTTGATATTGTCAATACCCTGACGATCGCAGCGTTCTTTGAGCAGTTCCCGCATTCTGGTCGAAGGGTCCATGGCGGTAACACTTTTGACTGATGGAGCCAGGGGAACCGCCAGTGTTCCGGCCGCACAGCCGATGTCCAAAACGCTCCAATCCGGCAGCGGTTTCATGATCGCCATGAATTGGCCGACATAATCGCTGGCCGTTGCATGTCTGGCAAACTCCGGTGCACGTTTATCCCAGAAATCAGGATCGCGAACCGGTTTCTGCTTATCGGCGTATGTCTTTCTCCACAACGCATTCCAATCAATGTTTGGCAGGCCCATGCTTTGTCCTTTCCGTCACGAAAATTCTATTTGCGCCGCAATGATAATGTGTCTTGGTACTTCGTTTTCACTGTATTGAACCGCCAACGGCAGGAAGGATGTCAGCCGGATACCGGTCCCACTATACAATAATAGGCGGTAACCTGCCGTTTTGCCTGACAGCTGCTGATAATCATCACTCCGTTTGTTCGGCAACCACCGATTGAACCATAACACCTTCTAAGAAGAGGCTTGCAGAAGTTGTGGTTTTGTCTGCGGTCCACCTTTTTCCTCCATTGCAGGTAAGCAGTTCAAGAACCATATGATGAACTTCCGAGACCAGTTCATCGCTTATGTCAACTCCGTACTCATCAATAAATTCACTGTACTTGGAATCCGGGTCAATGTGGACCATATTTATCTTCCAGTAAACAAAAAATGAAAGGACCAATATGGTAAGAAGCATAGGGTTCATCTGCTTAAATTCATTTTTTCTGACCCCTTCATTAATAATATTATCCGCTATATCGCATAGCTGTCCCAGTGCCTGGGTTGTAGCGCCTTTGGGCAGGAACCCTCCACCGGCCAATAATTCCCTCAAGACGATGGAGTGGATTTTTTGGGTTTTCCCGATTCTCGATACAGCGGCAATAAAATCATATAACTTATCGATTGTGGACAATTGATACCGGTTGTTCTGACAACTTTCGAAATATTTGTTGCCGCCGGCTAAAATCTCATCTATCACTGAACTGTATAGCGTGTCCTTGTCCCCCATGTAATAATACATGCTGCGCTTGCTGATAGCTGCAGCGTCTGCGATTTCGTTGGTTGTAACGCCGGAGTACCCTTTCTCTGCAAACGATTCCGTGGCTTTTAGCAATATATGGCTGATCTTCTCTTGTCTCTTGCGTTTTATGTCTTCTCTTGCCAATACTTGCCCCCTTTGATTGAGTATTGATTGCCGGACCGCACAAGATCCATTCGTTTGCTGACCGGGCTGTTGAAAAACACGGGACAAAATACTCAGGCTTTTGACAGCTTAGCAGGCACTGGTGCGCCCGGACACCAAAATCCGGTCAAATAAACCCCACCACAAGGCTTTTGAGAGTAAATATTGCGCTCATTAGCCGCAGATAGTCGGCCGGCACGATGACAAAGCCGGCCCAATTTGAAAAATGGCCCCCCATATTTAGAAAGTCGAAAAATACACAGCCCTTTCAAACCTCACTTAGGGGCGATCATCGGCCGCCGGATCGAACGGTTTATCCTTGATTCATGAATTAAAAAAGGATATATAAGTAACTTATACATTACAAATACTATTTATAAAATACATTTGTTGAAATAAAAAGTCAATGCTTGAATTGTAGCTTGAAAATGGGCGGGGTCATTTTTGACAGCACCCGGCTCAATGCCGTCTGCATCAACTGAGAAAAGTGCGGCTCCATTGATTAAAAAGCAGGCAAATAATGCCGAAAAAAACAATATTATGATTTGGGGGCCAGAAATCCTCCCTGTTTACGGGGCCAGGGTATATTTATGAATTGATTATAATGACAGGAGGTAGACTCGATGCAATTGATCCAAAATTTATTCGATCTTTTTTATGAAAAGGCGTTTCATACAAAAGTAGTTTGTCTCACCGTCGGTTTGAAATACAGCGCCGTGCTTACCGAAGATGGTGGAATGGGGGTTGCCTACACCTACTTGAACCATTCGCGTTGCTGTTCAAAAAAACCGGACTATCGGAATTATGAAGGCCTGCCGGCAATTGAACTGCTATCACAAATCAAGGACCCTCTTCCACTAAATCGCAGCATGGGTCTGGCGCTCATTAATGCTCTGAACTGCCACCATGCCAGCAAACTGCCGGCGGATTCAAGTGATTCTTTCTGGATGGACGCTTTGGGCATCCGCCGCAACACGCATGTTGCGATGGTGGGTTTTTTCCGGCCGCTAATGAGAAAATTCAAAGATCGTGGCGCATTGGTGGAGGTGCTGGATGAATTGCAGGGCGTTGGCAAACAGAATACCTTTTATGAAAAATTGAACGGATGGGCGGATGTATTGCTGCTCACCTCGACGTCCATTTTAAACGACAGCACGGAAGAGGTCCTTGGGCACCTCGGCTCCGGTACAAATGTTCTCATGCTTGGACCGAGCACTCCCATGGTTCCCGAAGCGTTCAGTCATTTGCCCGTGCGGATGCTGGCGGGTATGGTCCCTGTGGACCAGACAGCGGCACTGGGAGCCGTTCGTCATGGAGAGGGAACACCCGTTATTCAACAGTTTAGCCGCAAGGTTTATACCGTGTTGGCTGAAAAACGGCATTGCCTTCCCTGAGTGGCCGGTGAACACTTTCATTACCATCCGGCTTTACTCTGAACGGGGCAAATCCCCGGTGACTGCAGGTAAATCATTTCGTTTGCATAGAACGCCTGTAATGACCACAGCGTTCAACCTTTCTCATCAGCACCATACAATATGACGTTTAAAATATATAATTGACATTTATAAAAGTCATATTGTATGGTGCCGCGTCGGTATATATTACGCTAATAACGTACATCAACCGTCGATTCACCGCTAATATATCCATCTGATAACATTTTCAACCATCTGCGCTGAAAGGATTGAGCCATGAGAAACCCCAACGGTATTTGTATTTTGTTGTTCACGCTGTCGATTGCATTGTGTACAGCGGCCAAAGCGGAAAATCCGGAGCAGGATACTGCAGAAAAACCCGGCGTCTTTACCCTTGGCGAGGTCGTTGTTACGACACAAAGAGACTATTTGCAGGGCACCGTCGACCAGTTGGATGATAAGTGCCTGCGACAATTTAACCGGGATGATCTGGCCGAAGCTTTAGACTTGTTGCCCGGGATAACGGTGTCGAGAACCGGTGCCCGAAACGAGCGAACGATATTTCTACGCGGATTCGATGTCAAACATGTGCCGCTGTTCATGGACGGTATTCCCATCTATGTCATGTATGACGGCTATTCCGATTATGGACGTTTTACCACCTTTGATATTTCCCAAATCGAAGTGTCCAAAGGTGCCGCATCTGTGCTGTACGGCCCCAATACCATGGGGGGCGCCATCAATGTCGTCACCAAAAGACCGCAGAAGCCCTTTGAAGCCAATGCCGGAATCGGTGTGGCCAGCGGCGATACGACAACCGCCTATGCCAACTTCGGAACCATCCAGGGAAAATGGTATCTTCAGGGCGGAGCCAGCTATGTGGATCGAGATCATTACACCCTCTCCAGCGACTTTAAACCGACCGAGGCCGAAGATGGCGACAATCGCGAGAACTCCTATCTGACCGATAAGAAGGTTAACTTTAAGGTCGGTTTCCAGCCTCGTTCCGGCGACGAATACGCCTTCAGCTACAGCAGACAAGAGGCTGAAAAAGGAAATCCGCCCTATGCCGGCGACGATCCCTCTCAAAAAATCAAATACTGGCAGTGGCCCCAGTGGGATAAGGAGAGTTATTATTTCAACTCTAATACGCGCATCGGCGAAAAAAGCTACGTCAAGACGCGATTGTATTACGATATCTACGACAACTCGCTGTTCGGATATGACGACGCCACCTACTCTTCCCAGGACCGCAAATCTTCTTTTAAAAGCTGGTACAACGACGATACCGCCGGTGGATCGGTGGAGATAGGCACCACGCTTCTAGGCCGCAACAACCTTAAAACAGCTTTGCATTACAAAAAAGACAGGCATAAACAGCACGATGAAGGAGAGCCTGAACAGACTTTCCGGGACGAATATTATTCCATCGGTCTTGAAGATACCATCACACTCAACAACCGATGGTCCCTGCTGGCAGGCGCAAGCTACGACTGGCAGATTGCCCTGGAAGCTCAGGATTATGACAGCGACACGGGTGATTTCAGCGCGTTTGAAACCCAAGATGCCTCCGCGTTCAACCCCCAGGTCAGTCTATTCTATGATGTTTCAGATACCAGTACCGCCTATGTGGCCATGGCCCGCAAAAGCCGATTTCCGACCTTGAAGGACCGCTTCTCCTATCGATTCGGTACCACGGTGCCCAACCCCGGACTGGATCCGGAAATCGCGACTAATTACGATGTCGGCTATAAAATGACAAAGGATCGCTTTACCTTCCAAGGCGCTGTATTTTTAAGCGATGTCGAAGACTATATCCAATTCGTCGACATTGACGACCCTGATGACCCGACATCAACGATTCAGCAGAATCAAAATGTGGGGAAGGTATATCTCTACGGCGTCGAAGCCAATTTAACGGTCCGTCTTAAAGACAACCTGGATGGCGGCCTCAGTTATACCTATACCGAGTGGGACAATCGCAGCAACGATGAGAAGATCACCGGTATTCCGGAGCACAAAATCAATGTTTTCACCCACTATTGTTTATGGGAAAAATTGGATCTGACTGCGGATGCAACCTACTATTCCGGCCGATTCAGTTCTTCCAACGGTGTCCGTGAGACTGAATGCTTCACTGTTGTCAACTTCAAAGCGCAGTATGCATTATTCAACGGATTGGCGGTGGAAGCCGGCGTCAACAATCTCTTTGATGAGGACTATGAAGTAGATGAGGGCTTCCCTGAAGAGGGTGTCAGCTTTTTCACTAATTTGACCTACCGGTATTAAACACCGCTCTGAAAGGCCATGAAGACAAAATGGAAATTGACGTAAAAAAGTTTGACCACATCGCGCGAAGTGTATTTTTTCCCGTCTACCCGCTCATCGCCGATCAGATCATCACGCGCACTGGCATAACATGGGGAATCTGCCTTGATATCGGTTGCGGTGGTGGATATTTGGGAGCGGCCCTGGCCCGGATCACCAATCTTTTTGTCCACTTCCTCGACCAGTCCGCTGAGATGCTCACTATCGCCAATGGTACGATTGCCGATAGTGATTTGCAGGAGCGGGCCGATACCCTTCAAGGGGATGTCATGGATATCCCCTTGCCGAACGGCGTTGTGAATCTGGCAGTCAGCCGTGGGTCCATCTTTTTCTGGGAAGATTTACCCCGGGCGTTTAGCGAGATTTACCGGGTGCTGGCTCCTGATGGGTGGGCGTACATAGGCGGTGGATTTGGGTCAAGAGAAGTAAGGGAATCCATTGAGCGGGAAATGGCGTCGCTTAACCACAACAAAGGCCCGTTCAGCAATCGGGTGCGTCGGAATCTGGGTCCGGAGACCCGCGCCCGGTTCGAAACGGCCCTGGATAAAGCCGGGATCAAGACTTTTTCCATCTTGCACGATGAGGAGATCGGGCTTTGGATTTTAATGCGCAAACCTGGATTGTGCAATGCGCCCAAGAAACCCAAGAAGTAAAAGTCAAGGAGAATAACGGTGGCTTCCAGGGAGCTCGTTTTGCTTTGGTCGCCGAGCACGTATTTTTACATACGGCCAACCATCGGAAAGGAGAGCTGTCAGGCATGAAAAGATCCAAAAATTTAACATTGGTGGCCTATGGTGCCATCAAGGAAATGATGATGAATTCTCACGCTTTCCCCGAAAAACGGCTTAAATTCAGGCAGCTGGCCGAACAAATCGGGGTCAGTCGCACAACTGTCAACAATGCATTATACATTTTGGCCAAGGAAGGGTATCTCGATTTTGTTCCGAATCAAGGATATTCAGTTCGCTCCTTGAATAAAAAAGAGATAGAGGATCTTCAGGAGATCCGGTTAATCTTGGAGATCGGGACCGTCGGCAAAGCCATTCACCGAATGACCGACGAAAGTTTTTTGCAGTTTGAGAAAGCAAAGACTGCCTACGAATATGCGATTGTATGGGGTGACTATCAAAAACTGTATCTGCTCGATGCAGAATTTCATGCCAGTCTTATTGCTATGGCGGGAAACTACTGGCTGGTTCAACACTACCTGGAAATTTGCCGAAAGGCCGTTGTATGCCTTCGAAGTGATGCCCTGCCTGCCCAGCGGGTCTGGCAAATCGCGCGGGAGCACAACACGCTTTTTGAGGCGGTGCGTATCCGTGACGTAGACACCGTAAAGGATATGATCAGAAAACACACTGTATACTTCCGTAAGGATTTCCTGCCATTTTCCGCATTTCCAAAAATTAGGCGAACTAAAAATTTATATCACCTAAACGTCGTCGACCATAAAAATTTTAGGTGCTTAGAAATACCGCGCGAGCCCGCGGCAGATATTAATGTTTCGGATGCCAGGTGATGTGCTGTGATTCTATACAACCCTCATCATAACCGAGTGAACCGCTGAAATGGAATTTTTACTATGAAATGTGGATGCCGTTATTTTCTCCTACTGTTGATCTTGTCGGCGGGATGGTGCCATTGCGCCGCAGCCCGCCAGATAACCGATATGGCAGGCCGCCAGGTTGAAGTGCCGGATGTGGTGCGCAAGGTGTATGGTGCCTCACCACCGGCCACTTACATGGTTTACGCCCTCGACCCCGGAATGGTGGCAGGACTCAACTTTCCTTTTAATCCATCCGAGGCGCATTACCTGGACCCCCGCCTGCAGCAGCTGCCCGTGGTCGGAGGTTGGTTCGGTCAGGGGCGCATCGCAAATCTGGAAACCTTGCTGGAGGTACGGCCCGATATCATTCTGATATGGATGTGGAAAGAGTCAGCCATCAATCAGAAGATCGAAGGCGCGTTAAAGCCGTTGAATATTCCGATAGTATATATCGTGATGGATTCCCTGGCCGACTATCCTACGGTATTTCGCTTTCTGGGCAAGCTTTTCGAACTTAACGAGAGGGCTGGAACCCTGTGCCGCTATGCAGAGCAAACACTTGAAAAGGCGGCTCTTGTGCGCGCCGCCATCCCTGTTTCGGAGCGCTTATCGGTATTTTATGCTGAAGGCGCCGATGGTCTGAGCACCGAATGTCACACCTCGGTTCATTCGCAGTTGATCCCTTTAAGTGGCGGTGAGAACGTACACCGCTGCAAAGACAGCAGCAGCTATGGCAGGCAGAAAATCTCTATGGAGCAAATTCTGGGCTACAATCCCCAGGTCATTGTTTCTCATGAGGCGCTTTTTTTTAGCCGGCTTGCCGATGACCCCAAATGGAAAAATATTCGCGCTGTCCAGGATGGCCGGGTCTACAGGATTCCGCGTCAACCGTTCAACTGGTTTGATCGTCCCCCCTCCTTTATGCGCCTTTTGGGGTTACATTGGATGATGCATCGGCTCTATCCCAAGATCTACCCCGTCGACATGGTCGTTGAAACCCAAAATTTTTACCGGCTTTTTCTGAATGTGGTCCTGGATAAAGCAGCGGCACAGGCCCTTTTGCAGCCATGAAGCAATCGATGAAAATACCGGCCCTGCTGGCGATTGTCTGCCTGACGGCGGTTGGCTCTCTTTTCCTTGGGCGTTACCCGATCAGCCTGAACGATCTGGCCGGTTTCGTTGGCCTGCACTGGTTCGATAGTCCGGCTATGGCAGATCAGAAACACCAGATTATCAAGAACATCCTGGTCGATATCCGAATGCCCCGCATCGCGGCCGCCGTGCTGATCGGCGCATCGCTTTCCGTCTCCGGTGCGGTCTTTCAGTCCATGTTCGTCAATCCTCTGGTTTCACCGGGACTGCTGGGGGTGCTGGCCGGCGCCTCCTTCGGTGCCGCCGTGGGCATGATCCTGGCCAGAAGCTGGTGGGTGGTCCAGTTGAGCGCCTTTTCCTTCGGCCTGATTGCCGTGCTGGCTGCGGTGGGCATGTCGGCTCTCAACCGGGAGAGTCGGCTGCTGATGTTGATTCTGGGCGGTATTATCAGCGGTGCCCTGTTTACCTCCCTATTGTCGGTAGTCAAATACCTGGCCGATCCCTACGAACAGCTTCCGGCCATTGTCTACTGGCTCATGGGCGGCCTTTCGTCCGTCGATCGGTCAACCGTTTTGACGGCCTGCGTACCGATGGTCGGCGGCATCCTCTTTCTGATGCTGCTTTCCAGCTATCTGAACGTGCTCAGCATGGGAGATGAAGAGGCCGGCGCACTGGGCGTCAATGTGGCGTTTCTGCGCCTGTTGTTTGTTTTTCTGGCCACCATTATCAGTGCCCTTACGGTGGTGCTGGGCGGCATCATCGGCTGGGTAGGTCTGTTGATTCCCCACATCGCCCGCATGCTCGTCGGGCCGGACAACCGCATCCTGCTTCCGGCGGCTGCCCTCATCGGCGCCGCCTATTTGCTGATTGCCGACAACCTTGCCCGGCTTTGGTTCAGTGTGGAAATTCCCATCGGGATTCTGACCTCATTGGTCGGCATTCCCTTTTTCGCCTTTGTACTGCGCAGAGCCAAGAAAGGATGGCATTGATGGCGATAATCACTTTGGATCATGCCACATACGGCTATAGCCGTCACCCGGTTCTGGACAACATTTCGCTCTCTTTTGCACCTGGCGAGGTTGTCTCATTGCTGGGGCCCAATGGAAGCGGCAAGACCACCCTGTTGAAACTCCTTTTAGGGCTTTACTCGCCTAAGCAGGGGCAGGTGCTGCTGGAGGGCCGGCCGGTATCGACCATTGCACCCAAGCAACTGGCCCGGCGCATTGCCTATGTACCCCAGATCCACCAGATCTCCTTCGGCTATCGGGTTCTGGACGTGGTGATGATGGGGCGCTTGCCCCACAAACCGTTTTTCTTCCGATACAGCGAGGCGGACAAGCGGGCCGCTCTGCTTGCCTTGGAAAGACTTTCAATCAGCCACCTCAAAGATCGCGCCTACACTGCGGTCAGTGGTGGCGAACGCCAGTTGATTCTTATTGCACGGGCACTGGTTCAGGAAGCCGACATTTTTATAATGGACGAGCCGGTCAACGGACTCGACTATGGCAACCAGATCCGCCTGCTGGGCCGCATCGCCGATCTGGCACGCAGCGGGTACACATTTATAAAATCCACCCATTTTCCGGATCACGCCTTGTGGATTTCAGACCGGGTGGTGATGCTCAAGGCAGGCCGGGTGGTCGCCGACGGCCCCACGGCCGATACGATAACCCGGACCAACCTCTACAGAATTTACAGCACGCCCGTAGATGTCATCGGGCTGGATGGCGGTGGCCGGATCTGCATACCCGAGGCCTTGAGGACGTTTGGTGGCCGTCGTGTGCACGCAAAAGAAAACGCTATCTGTAGTCTGTCGCGGGTGGCGGGATAGAAATCAAGGGCAGGCTATCGCACACTTTCATAGCCGGGGCGAACGCCGTCCCTGGAGAAAACGATCTGCCACAACTGGTTTCTGCGGGCGCGGAAAGCGCCCGCGCACAGCAGCAGATAGTAGGTCCACATGCGGAAAAACTGTCCGCTGTAAGCATGCTTGATACGGTGCCAGTTGGCCGTGAAATTGTGGTACCACGCCAGAAGGGTCGGATCGTAGTCCGGCCCGAAACTGTGCCAGTCTTCCAGGACCAGCTGCTTTTCCGCTGCGGCTGAAATCTGGCTGCTGGACGGCAGCATGGAGTTGGGAAAGATATATCGGGAAATCCAGGGATCGGAGGAGTGCACCGAGCGGTTGCCGGCAATGGTGTGCAACAAGAAAAGCCCGTCGGGCGCCAGGCAGCGTCGGACGGAGCCCAGGAAGGTGCGGTAACGGCGCGCGCCCACATGCTCGAACATACCCACCGACACGATTCGATCGAATGTGCCGTTCATATCGCGATAGTCCATCAGTTCGATGTCGACCGGCAGACCAGCGCATCGTTGCCCGGCCAGTTTGACCTGTTCCTTTGACACTGTGATGCCCACCGCGTGCACGCCGTATTGTTTGGCTGCATAGGCCACCAGGCCGCCCCAGCCGCAGCCGATATCCAGAACCCGCATGCCGGGCTGCAGCTGAAGCTTGCGGCAGATCAGATCCATTTTGGCTTCCTGGGCCTCGTCCAGGTTGCCGGCATCTTTCCAATAGGCACAGGAGTAGTTCATCCATTTGTCGAGCATGAGGGAAAACAGTTCGTTGCCGAGATCGTAATGGCGCCGGCCGATAACAAAGGCTCGAAAACGGCCGGGGGAGCAGGTCAGTGCGCTTTTGGCGCCGCATATCAAGGCATTTAAAGACTTTTTGGCCATGCGGTCCAGTCGGATTTTGAGAATCCGGTCAAAAAACTGGTCCAGGGCGGAGCAGTCCCACCAACCGTCCATGTAGCTTTCGCCCAGGGCCATGGATCCGCCGGCGATCAGGCGCTTGAAAAACAGGCGATGGTGCACCTGGATATCCCAGGGTCGGCTGCCGTTGACGGCGATATCGGCCGACGCCAATATTTCAGGAACCAATCGTTCAGGCGATGTTGTTTTCATGATATGGCCTCCCTGTGCAGCGATTACAAAGATAAAAACGTAGAACCAAAAACGGGGATGAATGCGTTATTGTTTACGGGTTCATCAAAGTTAAACATGGAAAAGAAGCCGGTCGCTGCAGTCGGGACATTCGATTAAAATCTGCGGTTCATGCGCTGGTGGTTTCGCTGCCGTGCATCACTGGAGTCGGAAAAAGGCTCCGGATGTCAATCTGATGAACAATAATATCACATTTCGCCGCTCGGGAAAAGGTTCGGTGTTTCCTGCGTTAGTTCACCTTCCGGCCGTGCTTGTAAACAGAAATTACCGGAGAGACGCCCGCATGATAGGCCAGCATGGCCGGTGACGCACCGTCGATCAACAGAAAGTCGGCCTGTTTACCCTTATCGAGGCTGCCCACGCGGGTCGCCATGCCGATGGCGTAGGCCGCATTCAGTGTGGCGGCGGTCAGGGCTTCGGCCGGGGACATCTGCATATTGAGCACGGCCAGTCCGATGACAAAAGGCATGGACTCGGTGTAGCTCGAACCGGGATTGCAGTCCGTTGCGATGGCCACCGCAAGACGGTGATCGATCATGAAGCGGGCGCGGGCATAAGGCTTTCGCAGGCTGTAAGCCGTTGCCGGCAGCAGAACGGCAGTGGTTCCGCCGGCGGCCATTTTTTCCAGGTTATGATCTCCGGCGGCCAGCAGGTGATCGGCGGATACAGCCTCCAGTTCCGCCGCTAATCCGGCGCCGCCCAGGTCATGAACTTCATCGGCATGGATTTTTGCTTTCAGTCCCAGTTTCCGGGCGGCCGATAGAATCCGCCGCGCCTGTTCGATGCTGAACACGCCCGCTTCGCAAAAGATGTCACAGTAGCGGGCGATGCCCTGGTCCTTGACCGCAGGCAGCATGTCGTTGATGACGATATCCACAAAGGCGTCCGGATTGTCCCTGAACTGCCGGGGAACGGCGTGAGCGCCCAGAAATGTCGCCACCACATCCAACGGCGTGTGCCGGCCGACGGCGGCGATGACCCGCAACATTTTCAGTTCGTTTGCAGTGTCCAGACCGTAACCGCTCTTGATTTCAATGGTGGTGGTGCCCAGCTGCATCGCCGTGCGCGCATGAGCCAGCGTGTTTTCCAGCAGGGCCGCTTCATCGGCTTGGGCCACGGCTTTGACCGATGAGAGGATACCGCCGCCGCGGTTTAAAATATCCAGGTAGGGCGTGCCCTGGATGCGCATTTCGAATTCAGCCTCGCGCAGATTGGCGAAACACAAATGGGTGTGGGGATCGACAAACCCGGGAATCAGGCAGCGCCCCTTACAGTCCGTTTCGGTATCGACGGCAATTCCCTCCATGTGGTGAAGTACTTCAGGTTCGTTGCCCACGGTTTCGATGAAGCCGTCTTTAACGGCCATAGCACCGTGTTCGTAGATGGCCAGTTTTCCCTGATTGGCCCCACGGGCGGGGACGCCGTTGTCTATCGGCGTATAGATACGTGCATTGCGAAACAGTTCAACGGTCATGGTCTAATGCTCCAATCCGTAATGTTAACTGGTAGGGGCCTGGCGTTTTTCCAGGATATCCAGTATTTCGTTGCAGTATGTTCCGGCTCTTGCGGCAATGTTTTGCGCTTGATCCAGAATATCCTGTTTGAATGACGGGTCGCTAATACCGACCATATTGATCAACACATTTTGCCAGGCACCCCAGATACCGGTTTCCAGGCAGCGTGCCCCGACCTGGATATCTGATTTGGATGCCATATTGACGGTGCGGGCTGCTTCACGCAGGGGTTCCCAGGCCTTGTCGCCCAGCTGCATGGTCCGCAGGGGCACCTGGATGGCGTGCTTCAATCCGTTTTGCATCGCAGCCGTGCGGGCCTTTTTTTGATTCTCCGTATCCTGTGGCATGCGCGCTGCGGCCATAAAATCATTGAATGCACCGCTGTCGGCATCGATCATGGGAATCAACTCCCGGGTAAGGTCGTGCAGGGGGGGAATGATGGTGCGCATGGCGGTGTCCAGCGCTTCAAACTTGCGCAAGCCATAGGTCAGCTTGGTCACCATGGCGCCCAGTCCCACACCCAGTGCGGCCAGAAGGGCGGACACCGATCCGCCGCCGGGCGCCGGACTGCGTGCAGCAACCGCCTCGATGAAATGGCGGGTGGACATTCCGGCCAGGGGTTCGTGCCGGGGTTCGGCCACCACATAGTCGATGATACGGCGGGCCGGATCAAATGGGGCCACCGCGTTAAGTCCCAGCCGGTCTGCGACCAGACGGATTTTTTGATCCTCATCGAGGATGAACAGGTCCTCTTTTTTGATGTAATAGTCGGCTGCCGCGAGCATTGCGTCCAGCGGCACCAGCCCGATGATTTCCGATCCGGCCACCCCGACGTTCAATTCGGCGGCATCCTTTTTGACTTCCTCGAAGAGGATGTGGATCGGTGTGACGGTGTAGTCTGTGAGATTGACCGTCACCTGGGCCATATTGTACTCGTCCACATACCAGCCCATACCCTTGACCTGCTTCAGACGGCCGGGGGCCTCCGGCCCGCGGCCGGCCTCGCGCAAATTCAGGGCGATACGGTGCGCCTGATTGGCCGTACCCAGAATGTTGACATTGTAGGCGATCAGGAAGTTTCGTGCACCTGTGGCGGTGGCACCCCAGGCCGGGACGAATTCAGCAGGCCCGAAATCAGGTTGCCACAGGGGGTCTTTGAGCCGTTCGGCCAGGCCTTCGTATTCGCCCCGACGCACATCGGGCAATTTGCGACGGTACGGTTCTTTTGCGGCTTGTTCGTACAGAAAAACCGGTACGCCGAGTTCTTCTGACAGGCGGCGTCCGAAGGTCTCGGCAATGGCGACGCAATCGGCCATGGTGACATTGCTCACCGGAATGAAGGGACATACATCCAGGGCACCGAATCGGGGATGCTCGCCCTCATGCCGAGTCATGTCGATATGCTTGCCGGCCATTCGGGCGGCGTTCAGGGCGCCTTCGATCACTGCTTGGGGATCACCGACATAGGTATAGACGGTGCGGTTGGCACTGGCCCCGGGTTCGACATCAAGCAGGGTGCAGCCGGCAGTGCCGCGGATGGCTCCGGCAATTGCTTCGATGGTCTTTTCGTTGCGGCCCTCGGAAAAGTTGGGCACGCATTCCACAATTTTTTTCATGGTAAGTTTCCCGTGTGCTGAAGTCAATTCGGAAAAAACCTTTTATCTCAACCCTAAATTCCGAAAACGGGAAAGAAATGGCGATTGAACTGCATTTTTTCCATCTCACCCGTATTCAGGTTATCCCGTGTTCTCCGGGATTTTGTCAACTGCTCAGTGCCCGGAACATCGGCCCTGCCGCGGGAACCGTTCGCAGGGTGTTCTGTGGCCGTGGCCGGCCGACATTGGCAATGGGGCATCCCGCGCAACCCTTTTGGCTTGTTCCTGGCTGGCAATCTTTGATACGATAGTTCGAGCCACACTGCATTTACTCTTACGACCATGGGCTCCTTTCAGGGTGAGCCCAACGGCTTTTACGAAGTGATCAACCCTGCGGGGATGGAAACAATGGCAAAAGTAATTCCCCTGGCCGACTATCGCATTAAAGGTGCCCTGCGGGCCGGCTCCATGATCTGGCGACTTCATTTCGACGAACGTTTCGACGCCCAAACCGGCTTGCCCCAGCTGGGCCCCAAAACATTGTGCCGTCTTGCGGAACCGGGCCATTCCAGCGCCACCATTTTGTACACATTGATTATCGGACTGATGGAATACGGCGATGCCGCGACCTTCGAGGATCTCGGCGCCGGGGCGCAAAACACCGTTTTGGATATTCATCTCTTTCTTTCAGACCAAATCCGATTTGAGATGATGTACCGCCTGGGATGGCTCGAGGCATTCGCAGCCCGCGAGTTTCCCCTTGTGGAGATGGTTCTGGACTATGGGCGGATCAAGGCGCAATGCAGCCAAAAACCGCCGGCCCTGTCCAAAACACACCCCGATTTTGGACAGTACAGCCGGCTTTTCGAACGCGATCAGCAGGTGTTTATCCGCCGCATGCTGGTCCTGGCGCTGGAAGCGTTCAGATTGTTCGAAGAGATCTGAAGGCCCTGGAGAAAGTCCCCGGACACGGCTTTATCGCCTGATAGGCCACCAGAGACATTTATGATGCAGGCTGTACCAAACCTGAAAGAATTTGAAGTCAATCGCATCAATTTATAGTCGCTCCCGCAGAAACGATGGAGAAACGCGTCTAAATTGGAACCTGAAACAGGACATAAACGATTAATGGCGGATTTTACACCATGCCATCCAATTTGACGGGGGGAAAGGAGGCGCAAGCGATGAAAGTGACGACCTGCATGAACGACATCCGGGATATTCTTTGCCGGCTGTATGGTGAACTGGAAGGCGGTACGGCCCTTGAGCGCATTGCCGCCATGCTGGATAGGCATGGTTCGGAGTCACCGGCACCGCCGAGTCGCTTTTCCCAGTCCGACGCCATTCTGATTACTTATGGCGACACACTGCTGCAGCCGGATCAGGCACCCCTTAAAACCCTGTACGATTTTGCCTGCAGCTACCTACGGGACTGTTTTTCGGGGATTCATCTCCTGCCTTTTTTCCCCTTTTCATCGGACGACGGTTTTTCCGTGGTGGACTTTCACGCCGTCAATCCCGATTTGGGCACATGGGAGGATGTTTCCCGACTTGGTCAGGAATTTGATTTGATGTTCGATTACGTGCTCAATCATATCTCCGCCAAAAGCCGCTGGTTTTCCGGCTACCTGGAGGGCCTTTCGGAATACCGGCATCTGGCCATCGAAGCAGACCCCGGAAGCGACCTGTCCCAGGTGACCCGGCCGAGAACCCTTCCTTTGCTGACGCCATTTGAAAAAAAATCGGGAGATACCGTACATCTATGGACCACCTTCAGCCCGGACCAGATCGACTTGAATTACAAGAGCATCGACGTATTGTGTCAAATGATCGGGGTCCTGTTGGACTATATCGACAAGGGGGCCCGATGGATACGCATGGACGCTGTGGCCTATCTGTGGAAGCAGGCCGGCACAAGCTGCATTCATTTGCCCCAAACCCACAACGTCATCCGTTTGTTGCGTCGAATTCTGGATGTGGTTGCCCCGGAAGCGGTCATCATTACGGAAACCAATGTGCCCCATGCAGAAAACATCAAGTATTTCGGCAACGGGTCGGACCAGGCCCAGATGGTGTACAATTTTACCCTGCCGCCCTTGCTGCTGCACAGCCTGACCGTTGGCGACAGCCGCATTCTGGCCAGATGGGCCGGCGACCTGTCAGCGCCATCCGATGAGACCACATTTTTCAATTTTACCGCTTCGCATGACGGTATCGGCGTGCGCCCCCTGGAGGGGATTTTGCCCAGGTCCGAAATTGAAACCCTTGTGCAGTTGACGCGGCGCAACGGTGGGGCGGTATCTTTCAAACACAACAGCGACGGTTCACAAAGCCCATATGAATTGAATATCACCTACCTGGATGCTCTGGGCGGCCATTCATTGAAGTTTTTGGCTTCCCAGGCGATCCCCATGGTTCTACCGGGTGTGCCCGCCGTTTATATTCACAGTTTGCTGGCGTCCCGCAATTGGACGGCCGGTGTTTCCCGGACCGGGCGGGCCAGAACCATCAATCGCGAACGGCTGAAACTGAAATTGTTGCTGGACGAGTTGGCTCCGGCATCAGGTTTTCGGGGGATGATTTTCAATGCCTATCGGCGGATGCTTAAAATTCGGCGGTTGCAGCCTGCTTTTCATCCCAATGCCCCATGTGAAATACTGGAACTGGGTCAGCGTGTATTCGGCATCAGACGCAGCACCCGCGAGCAGTGCATTTGCGCTTTGACCAATATGACGGGGGAAAGTGTGGTTGTGGATCTGGCTGAATGCGCTGACGGTGGTCGGGCATCTGCCAAGGACCTGTTGACGGGATCCTCCACGGCGCTCAGTGCCGTCTCTCTTTCGCCGTACCAAAACTGCTGGCTGCAGCTGTAACGATGGTAATGGGACGAATGCGTTCTTTACTGCGAGTTCATCCCATCTATATATTGATTTTGTCCCTGAGTTTGCCGGAACATTTGAACGTTACGACGCGCCGCTCCCGCAACCTGAGATCCTTGCCGGTTGCGGGGTTACGCCCGCGGCGGGCGCCTTTTTCTTTGACACAGAATTTGCCGAATCCGGATACGAGCACATCTTCGCCATCGGTCAGCGCCGCCTTGATGATTTCAAGAAGCGATTCAATGACATCAGCAGACTTCTTCTTGGTAAAGCCCAAGTCATTCACTTTGCCGACAATTTCATTTTTTGTTAAAGCCATTCTTCCTCCGGAATCCAATCCCGCTAAGTTATAAAACGTCGAAAGCCCGATGGCGGCATCAAGCGGGCTGAAAATAAATCTATTCCTGTTTCGGCTCAGGGTCTGTTCTATTGGGGTCGACTCGTTCGATATTAAGAATTATATTATCTATTTTTTTCGATATTTCATCTATTTCGGATTTAATTTCAAGATCGTCCATCTCTCTCATCTACTGGGTCCTCAACTTTTTCTTCATGGTCTTGCGATCTCAACAGGAGTGGATTCCTGAAAGGAACCTGGGCTAATTGCCATCAACTGGGATAAACCCCCCGGTTGTAAAGATAGTCGTAATAGTAGGTCTGGTAATCTTCATTTTCGCCACTAAGGGTATTGTCCTCTTTGGAGCGGCAGGCACCCTGCGGCTGTTGGCCCATAATCCAAAGGTTCCGGGAATAGACATAAAGAACCTGTTTGAGCCATTCAGGTTCTTCGATGAGTTCCGGATTATTGCGAATGTAACGGTCCGTGGCTTCAATTACGGCCTTGGCGTGGAAAATATACTCCGAGTCGTCGATATCGGTTTTGCAATAATCCGCATGCAGCTGTTTCAGGATGGATTTAACATTTCCTTCAATGGCATCGATGCATTTCATTGACACCTCTTGGGCTAAGACTTTGATATTCTAAGGTTTTAATAATTTAACCGGTTGGTTTGATTCAAGATTGTGTACAAATTACCATCAAATGTCAAGCGTCATTTATGGGATGCCGGTGGCTCTTTGTTCGGCACGATTTTAGCTAACAGAGCAGGGGGTTGCTGAAAGGACCGGATCCATTTCGAGAATGAAATCCCCCTTTTTCTGAACTCATCCCCGTTGCGATAAAAATTATATTGCTGTAGATAGGCGCTGAAAAAAAGCAATCGAAGTTAAAGCCGGTCGGCCAATAGCTCACCCGAAACGTTTGATCATTATAGATGGAGCCGGCGAGCGGACTTGAACCGCTGACCTGCTGATTACGAATCAGCTGCTCTACCAACTGAGCTACGCCGGCCGAACAAAGCGATTTTCAACTACTGTGTTTATGAGCCAAAATCAAGAAAAATTATCCTGGCACGACCTATTGGACAGCCTGCCGCGCGGCGCGGGTGTTGTCGATCTATGCGGGTTGAGCGGGACTGCCGTGCCTTACGCCGTGAGCCAGATCATGCGGCGCCATACAGCGCCCATCGTGGTGGTGACCCATGACAACAAGGCAGCAGAAAAACTTCTGGAAGGGCTGTCTCTGTTTTCCGGTGATACCGACCGGCCCGTATTGTTTTTTCCCGCGTACAATATCCTGGCCTATAAACGGCTGGCTTTTCACAATCAAACCGCGGCGCGGCGCGTCCGCACCCTTTATCATCTTATCGAGAGCCCCCGGGCGCCGCTGACGGTCACCACCATGGGCGGGCTGCTTCAAAAATTGCTGCCCAAGTCAGCCCTGGTTGATTTCAGCGAGCTGCTGATTGCCGGCGAGGAGGTGGACCGGGACGATGTGGTTCGGACCCTTGTGGCCGGCGGATACATCCGTTCCGCCCTAGTAGAGGAGCACGGCGATTTCAGTCTACGGGGCGGTATCCTGGACATTTACTCGCCGCTGTATGAGGACCCGCTGCGCATTGAATTTTTTGGGGATACCGTGGAATCCATCCGCCGCTTTTCGGCGGATACCCAGCGGACTCTGGACGAAATGCCGGAAGCGGTCATTGTTCCCGCCCGGGAGGCAATTCTGCAGCGCGACCAGCTCAAATCGGTCACAGGGCGAATCCGTACCCTTGCCTCCCGGATGGATATGCCGGTGACCCGGGTCCGCGAGATCGTTTCGCGGATCAAGGCCGAAGGGGTCTATCCCGGCTTGCAAAGCCTTTTGCCGCTGATTTATCCTCAGCTGGACACGTTTTTCGATTATTGCATGCAAAATACCCTGGTGATCATGGTTGAACCCGGTGCATTGGCGGATGCGGCGGCAACTTTCGGCGAACAGGTTTGCATCAGTTACAATCAGGCCCGCGAACAGAAAAATCTTTGTGTTGCCCCCGACGAACTCTATTTGAACTGGGGACAAGTCGAATCCCGGGCAGCTGAATTCGGGCAGATCCATATCCGGCCCATTGCAGCGGTTCGAGCCGTTACGCCAGCGCATGCCCTTCGAGTATGCGAGACACAAGTCCATGCCACCGATGATGTGCGCCCGGCGATTGAACTGGCGCAAAAAACGGAATCTCCGTTCAAACCTCTTGCGGAGTGGATCGAAACACAAAAAAGGCAAGGGTGTACCCTGTTCATCATCTGTCGCCGGCCGACCAACCTGTCCCGCCTGAAACAAATCCTGGCGTTTCACGACATGCGTTCGGCCACCATCGAAACCATGGCCGACGCCTTGCTGGGACAGGGGCGCCTTTATCTGATGAGCGGTGCCGTTGCCACCGGGTTTTGCTGGCCGGAAGCGGCGGTGGCCGTTATTACAGACGCGGATATTTTTGGAACGCCCTATCGTCCCGGCAAGGCGGCCCGGCGTCCCAAGGCATCGGAACTGCTCAATTTCGAAGACCTGAAGCAGGGGGATTGGGTAGTCCATGCCGAACACGGCATCGGTAGGTATGCCGGACTGGCCAAGCTGAACCTGGACGGGGCGGTCAACGATTACCTGCTGCTGGTCTACAAGGACGACGACAAGCTTTACCTGCCCGTGGAGCGCATGGGCCAGGTCCAGAAATATATGGGTGTCGAAGGCGTTGCGCCCAATCTGGACAAAATGGGGGGTAAAAGCTGGGAGCGGATCAAACGCAATGTCAAGCGAACGGCAGAAAAGATAGCCGGTGAATTGCTCCAGCTCTATGCATCCCGCAAGGTTCAAAAGGGCCACGCTTTTGGCGCGTCGGACACCCATTTCAAGGATTTTGAGGACGGTTTTCCATACGAGGAGACCACAGACCAGGAAAAGGCCATTGAGGAGGTGCTTGGCGACATGCGCCGCAAGGTGCCCATGGACCGGCTGGTATGCGGCGATGTCGGCTATGGAAAAACCGAGGTGGCCCTGCGGGCAGCCTTTCTGGCGGTCAGTGAGGCCAAACAGGTGGCGGTGCTGGTGCCCACCACTGTCCTGGCGGAGCAGCATTATGCCTCTTTCAAGGACCGGTTCAAACGCTATCCGGTGAACGTGGCTTGCCTGAGCCGCTTCCGGCCGGCAAAGGAGCAGCGTAAAATTGTCGAGGGCATTCGCTCGGCCCATATCGATATTGCCATCGGAACCCATCGGTTATTGCAAAGCGATATTGAATTTAAAGACTTGGGACTCTTGGTCCTGGACGAGGAGCAGCGTTTCGGGGTACGGCACAAAGAGCGCATCAAGCGAATGCGCCGGACAGTGGACGTGCTGACCCTTACGGCGACACCGATTCCCCGCACCTTGCATCTTTCGCTGCTGGGTATTCGCGATATCAGTATCATCAATACGCCGCCAGAGCAGCGCCGGCCGATTATAACTTATATCTCAGAGTTCGACGACACCATCATTGTTGAAGCCATACGCAAGGAACTGGGCCGCAACGGGCAAATCTTCTTTGTCCACAACGCCATTGAAAGCATTCAGCGTATGGCGGGTCACCTGAAAAAGCTGGTGCCCGAAGTCCGGTTGGCGGTGGCCCACGGCCGCATGGCGGAAGATGACCTGGAGAAGGTAATGCTCGATTTCATGCAGGGGCGCACGGATATGCTGGTCTGCACGACGATCATCGAGTCCGGTCTCGACGTTTCTTCGGCCAACACTATTCTGATCAACCGGGCGGACCGGTTCGGACTGGCGCAGATTTACCAATTGCGGGGACGCGTGGGGCGATCCGACGAGCAAGCCTATGCGTATATGTTCATTCCCAATGAAAGCACGCTGACCAAGGATGCCCAGAAAAGATTAAAAGTGCTTATGGAATACAGCGACCTGGGTTCGGGATTCCAAATCGCCATGAGCGATTTGAAAATACGCGGCGGCGGAACCATATTGGGGGCCTCCCAGTCCGGCCATATTGCGGCTGTGGGCTATGATATGTTCCTCAAACTCATGGAGACGTCCATTGCCGAAATCAAGGGAGAGCCGATTCAAGAGGAACTGGAGCCGGAAATTAACTTGAACCTTTCGGCCTTTTTGCCCGAGGCTTATATTGCCGACATTGACCAGCGGCTTTCCCTGTACCGCCGTCTGGCCAAAATGACGGACTTAAAGGAAATCAGTGCATTGAAAGCCGAAATGATGGACAGATTCGGCACTATGCCCGACGAGGTGGCCAATTTGTTGCTGAAAATAATGCTCAAGGTCCTGGCGGTAAGAGCCGGGGTCAAGCGGCTGGATATTGTTGGTGCGGGGCTGCATCTTCAGTTTTCCGAGGCGCACCAGAAAAAGCCGTTCGGTATTGTGGAAATGGTGGGCGGGGAAAAAAGCCGCTACCGGTTCACCCGCGACCACACCTTTACGGCACCCCTCAATGCGGGGAGTGCCACCGGTCAACTGGCCCAGGTGAAAAACATCTTGATAGAAATATCACGGCATGTTAACCATTAATTTTTTTAAAGATATAGAAGGCTTGAGTGTGAATTGCACACCGCAGATCCGGATAATCGGAACCGTGTTCCTGGCATTGACGATCCTGCTGGGCTGTACCCGGGAGGCACCTGAAAAGGATTACCTGTTGCGCGTCGACGGGCATGTCGTTACGGTGGGTCAGTTTCTTCGCAGCGTCGAAGCGGCCGGCGAGGAGGCCTTTCCCGGTGAGCGGTCAGTCAGTGCCGCGGCGCTTCAGGATTTGCAGATGCGGGTGCTGAACCAGTTGTCGGAAGAGTTGATGATCGCCGCCCATGCAGACAGCATCGGCGTGTCGGTCAGCGATGCGGAACTGTCCCGGGCGGTAGATGACATCAAGGCAGACTACCCGGATGATACGTTTGCGGAAACCCTGCTCGAAAATGCGGTTTCTTTTGAGACCTGGAAACAGAAGCTGGCCATGCGCATGCTGGTGGATAAAGTTGTCGAAAAAGAGATCGTCGACAAAGTGGAGATAACCAGCACGGATGTGGCCGCCTATATCCAGGCGCATTACCCGGACGGCGCCCCCGGAGGGGAAAACGCGGATGTGGTCAACCAGAAAATCGTCCGCCATTTGCGTCACCAGAAGGCCGAGCAGATGTATCCACAATGGATTGAACAGCTGCGGCAAAAATATCCGGTGGACGTGAACCAAAAACGCTGGACCCGGTTGGTCGAGGCAAAAAATTAAAACCCAGGCGGCACGCTGGGCGGTTGACGCTTGGCCCATGCCGGATCATTTGGAAAAGGATGAATATTGGACACAATGGTACTTATTTTGCGAAAAACGGCGATCTGGAGTGCAACGGCAATTGCCATTGGCGCCTTTTTCTGCCTGTCCGTAGTTACGGCGGCTCACGCTGAACTGGTCGACCGGATTGTCGCCGTGGTCAATGACGATATTATCCTGCAGTCCGAAGTGGATCAGATGCTCAGGGTCATTAAATTATCCTTGGAGCAGCAAGGCTATTCCCAAATTCAGGTGGAGCAGATTCTGAAGGATCAGCGCAGCCGGCTGATTTCTCAGCTGATCGACGACAAGCTCAAGGATCAGCAGGTTCGGCGCTACAATATCGAAATCGACGATAAGGAGGTGGAACAGACCATCGATCGGATCCAGCAGGTCAACAATGCTTCGGACGAAGAGCTGCTTCGGGCACTGGAACTGAGCGGAACCACATATGCACAATACGTGCAGCAGATCAGAGAGAAAATGTTGCGATCCCGGCTGGTGGCCCGGGAAGTCAGCTCTAAAATCGTGGTGACCGATGCAGATGTGGCCGCATATTACAATGCCCACAAAGCGCAGTACGGGGGATTGGTCAAGTATGACCTGCGGCATATCCTGATGCGGGTGGCGCCCTACGATGGGGCCAGGAAGAGAACCCAGATTCATAAGCAGATGGAGGCCCTGTACGAGCGCCTGCAAAATGGGGAGGCTTTCGATAAGCTGGCCGCATTGTATTCAAATGCCAACACCGCCCCCCAGGGTGGGAAGCTGGGGGTCTTCAGCGAAAAATCCTTGACGGATCAGGTTCGCCAAGCGTTGGCCGGACTGGGTGAGAAGCAGTTTACCCACGTTCTTGACACGGAACAGGGCTATCAGATTTTTTATATTGAGAAAATCATTGGATCGGGCGGAAAAAGCCTGGAAGAGGCCACTGCCGAGATACAAGAAAAGCTCTATGCCGATATCGTGGACCGGCAGTTTCAGGCCTGGCTGGAAAAGCTGCGCAAAAAGTCGCATATTCAAATTATAGAATAGGATCTTGAGAGGGATTCAGTGTCATGGCCAAAGACCAGAATAGAATTCTTGTCGACAGTATAAAGCGGCTTCTGCGTCGAAAGGCCTATCCGAACCTGCTCAAGATCATGACCAAAACGCATGCGGCCGATCTCTCAATTATCTTCCGTTCATTGCCCCTGGAAGACCAGTGTACCCTGTTCAATATGATTCCCGACATCTCTAAAAAAGGTATTCTTTTGAGCGAGATGGATGAGGATGCTTATCTTGACCTGTCCGAGAACATTCCCGCCGGTGTGCTGGCCGATATATTCGAAGCCCTTCCCAGCGACGATGTGGCCGACCTGATTGATCTTCTTCCCGAAAAAGTATCGGAAGCCGTGCTGAAAAAGATGCACCGGGCCGGAGTTGAAGAGGTTGCTGATCTGCTTAGTTTTGCCGATGACACGGCCGGCCGCATCATGACCCCGGATTTTATTGCTCTGCGGGAAGATATCACCGCCAAAGAAGCCATTGCATCCCTGCAGAAAGAGTACTCCGATGTCGAGATGCCCTTTTACCTTTATGTCGTGGATGAATACGGCAACTTGACGGGGGTCAGTTCCTTGCGGCAGCTGGTCGTTGTTCCGCCGGATACACCGTTGAAGCAGTTTATGACCACAGACGTGTTTTCCGTCCGAACCGATACGGACCAGGAGGAGGTGGCCAGGCTGGTTGCCCGCTATGATATCCTGGCCGTACCCGTGGTGGATGATAACAATCGCCTGGTGGGTATCGTTACCGTGGATGACGTCATTGACATCATTCGCACCGAAGCCACGGAAGATATCCTGAAGATGGCCGGTGTGGGCGAAGAGTATGTCGAGACCAAATCCATTTTGAAAAGCACGCGGATTCGATTGCCCTGGCTTTTTGCCAGCTGCATCGGCGGTATTGTCGCCTTGCTGATTATCGGCCATTTTGAAGGGGTTCTCAGCCAGGTGACCTATCTGGCCGCGTTTATCCCTGTTATCATGGGCATGGGCGGCAATATCGGCACCCAGTCTTCCACCATTGTGGTGCGCGGTCTTGCCACCGGACGGCTCAACGTTCGGGATATATGGCGGGTGGTGTCAAAAGAGCTGTGCATCGGTTTGATTCTCGGTGTTGTTTACGGGCTTTTCATTGCTGCCGTGGCACAGGTGTCCTATAGTATCCTGGCCCTGGCGATATCCGTCGGACTGGCCCTGATGAGTTCCATGTCCATTGCCGCCCTGGTGGGGTCGTTCGTGCCCATGGTCATGGCGCGCATCAACGTGGATCCGGCGGTGGCTACCGGACCGTTTGTCACCACGGCAATCGATATCATCAGTGTTTTCTTCTACTTCATTATTGCAACGACTTTACTGGGGTTATAGCTGAAATGGGCCGGTTGACCACTACGGCCATTGTGCTTCGGCGCCGTGAATATGGCGATTTCGACCTGATTATCACACTGCTGACCCCGGATCAGGGCAAGCGCACACTGATTGCCAAAGCCGCCAAGAAAAGCACCAAGCGGTTTCCGGGCATCCTCGAGCCGTTCAACACCCTGCAGGTCACTTTTAGTCAGGGACAGCGCAAGGGCATGCCTGTGCTGGAAGAAGCCGATCTCGGCCAGCAGCCTCCGGGACCGATCCGGTCGGACTTCATCAAAACGGCGTACGCCAGTTATTGGGCCGAGTGCATCAGCGTCTGGATGGAAGAAGGGGAGGTGCGGCCGGATATCTTTGGCTTGCTGGCCTACGTTCTGCGGGCGCTGTCGGATGACAGTATGTCGCCGGCCATGCTCAGCATCCTGTTTCAAATGCGGTTTGTCGGGCACGAAGGACTGCGTCCGGTTCTGGAACGCTGCGCCTGCTGTCAGTGCGATATCGAAGCAATGTCTCAGAACGCTTTTTGCGTCGACCTTGGCAAAGGCGGCGTGGTCTGCAACCAGTGCCCATCGGGATCCGGCGGCCATTTGCACTTGTCCCGGGGAACCTTAAAACAGCTGCAGTGGATTGCCGACGGTGATCTTACCAAAGCCCGGCGTGCCAGGTTTACTTCCTCCGCTGTTGCTGAAGCGACCCGTTTTCTGGAAGCGTTCGTTCCCTATCATATTGGCCGAAAACTCAAGAGCCTCAAATTTCTGCAGAGCATTCGCAATTGAGTTTGCCTGGGCTATGTTGCTTTTTTTCGCGATTTCAATGAAGGTGATAGGGTTGAAAATCATGGCTCAGTGGGCTCGCAAAGGGACTCGGCGCGTTATGGTGAAGTTACGCGTCAATGTCATTTGCAGCTGAATTTCTCTTTAATCCGGATTTTCAGGAGTAAATGCAAAGTGGCAAATATGGAAAACATTCCGGAGCTATTGGGCGGAGAAAGCGTCGAGGCTTCGGCTCCCTGCCGCATCGACATGGGCGGGACGCTGGATTTGAGCACCTTTTACCTGCCGCTTCATCGATGGGGACCGTGCACCTTCAATATCGCGCTGGATATGCGGACCCGTATCTGCATTTCCGCCTTCCAGCGCAATAAAATCAAGATCAATTCACGAGGTTTTGACGCACTTGTGGTGGATGCCGCCAGGGGGCCGTTCGACCATCCCCTGGGGCTGATGCTGGCCGTTGCAGCCCATTTCAATGGCGACGGTATTCAGATTAGAATTGATTCATCCTCCCCGCCGCGCAGCGCACTGGGGGGCAGTTCGGCGGCAGCAGCGGCGTTGATATGGGCGTTTTCGAAGATACGCGCCAGGGCTAATCAGCCCATGCCGCGACGCAGTACCGTGGCCTTGCTGGCCCACGCCATTGAGCAGAGTGTTGCCGGGGTGCCCTGCGGACTTCAAGACCAGCTGGCCGCCGCATACGGCGGGGTCAACGGCTGGTACTGGAACGGCGATCCCGCCCAGGCGCCGTTCCGGCGCCTTCAAGTGGCCGATGAAGCCGCCTGCCCGGATTTGTCCAACCATTTGCTGGTCGCCTATTGCGGGGCCCCGCACGCGTCCAAGGATGTCAACTCGACTTGGGTTCGACAGTTTGTCAGTGGCCGGACCCGCGACCAGTGGCTGCAGATTCTGCAGTACAGCCGGCAGTTCATCGACGCAATGGCGGGGGGGGACCTTTCAGAAGCCCAGATGATCATGAACCGGGAAACCCAATTGCGGTGCCGCCTGACGCCCGAGGTGCTGGACGCAGTCGGGAAAACCCTGGTGGACGCCGCTGTAAAGCGGGGCTGTGGGGCCAGGTTTACCGGCGCCGGCGGAGGGGGCTGTGTCTGGGCACTGGGCGATCCCGATCGGCTGGCGGGGCTGCGATCCCAGTGGGCATCGTTGCTGGCCGTGCGCAAGACGGCCGAAATACTGGATGCACGCATCGATGTCAGGGGGCTCTTGTGATTGTTTTCAAGCCGTGCCCATGCTATAGGAACCCGATTATAAACCGCCCGTGGCGGTTGCGGGTCCTTACTGTCCATTCAACGGGGAAAAGGAAGACAAGATGTATTTTCAAAATGTGATTCTGGCTTTGCACAAATTCTGGGCGAGCAAGGGGTGTGTGATCGCGCAGCCTTATGATCTGGAGGTCGGCGCCGGTACGTTTCACCATACGACGACATTGCGGGCCTTGGGGCCGGAGCCTTGGAACGTGGCCTACGTCCAGCCCTCCCGCCGGCCTACAGACGGCCGCTATGGGGAAAATCCCAATCGGTTGCAACACTACTATCAGTACCAGGTGATACTCAAACCGTCGCCCCAGGACGTCCAGCAGCTCTATCTGGCCAGTCTCAAAGCGCTGGGTGTCGATCCGCTGGAACATGACATCCGTTTCGTAGAAGACGACTGGGAATCGCCCACCCTGGGCGCCTCCGGGCTGGGTTGGGAAATATGGCTGGACGGAATGGAGATCACGCAGTTCACCTATTTCCAAATGGCCGGCAGTATCGAGCTTTCCCCTATCCCCGTGGAGCTGACCTACGGACTCGAACGCATCACCATGTATCTGCAGGGCGTGGACAATGTTTACGATCTGAAATGGAATGAAAACCTCACCTATGGGGACCTTTTTCACCAGCAGGAAGTCGAACAATCGACTTACAATTTTGAAAAAGCCGATGTTTCCATGCTGCTGAAGCTGTTCGATGCCTATGAGGCTGAATCGAAACGGATGATCGCAGAGGGCCTGGTACTGCCCGGGTACGAATTTTGCCTGAAGTGCTCCCATACCTTCAACCTGCTGGACGCGCGGGGCGCTATCAGCGTCACCGAGCGTACCGGATATATCGGCCGCATCCGCAACCTGGCCCGTGGCAGCGCGGAAACCTACTTGAAACAGCGTGAGATGCTGGGGTTTCCACTATTGAAAAAGTAAAAGACGACGCACGTTCCCGCATGCCGGGATCATGAGAGCCGTTATTCACTGTTTGAGTCACTTGAGGTGCATATGAATCAATTACTGCTTGAAATAGGAACAGAAGAAATTCCCGCCGGGTACATCCAGCCCGCCCTGGAGGCACTGGCCGCGAACCTGGCCGCCAGACTGGATGCGGCACGCATCGGCCACGGTGCTGTCCGGGCTTATGGTACGCCGCGCCGTCTGGCTGTTTCCATTCTTGACGTGGCGGACCGCCAGAAGGCGGTCACCGAACAAGTCATGGGCCCGCCGGAGCGGATCGCTTTCGACGAACAGGGCAATCCCAGCGTGCCGGCGCAGAAATTTTCCGAAAAAGTCGGCGTGGCCGTCAGCCGCCTGAAGATTGCGGAAACCGATAAAGGACGTTATCTGAGTGCCACCATCCGCGACAACGGCAAGGCCGCCAGGACGGTTTTGCAGAAAATATTGCCCGAGGTCATTTTGGCCACACCGTTTCCCAAGACAATGATCTGGTCGGATTTGACCATTTCATTCGCCAGGCCCATCCAGTCCATCGTTGCATTGCTGGGAAAGGCCGTGATTCCCTTTTCTTTGGAAGGCAAGCTCAAAAGCGGGCGCTATGCCTGGGGCCATATGTTCATGCACCACAAAAAGATCAAAATTGATGCGGCCGCGAATTATCTTGATGCCCTGCGGGGCGGGCAGGTGGAAGTCGATATTCCGGTTCGCAAAAAGATGGTTCGCAAAGAGATCGAGGCCGCCGCGGCGGTCATGGGGGGGCGAATCCTGCCGGATGAAGAATTGCTGGACATCGTCACCAATCTGGTGGAAGTGCCCATCGCTTCGGGCGGAAGATTCGACGATATCTTTCTGGAGCTTCCCAGAGAGATCCTGATTACTTCCATGCGCGAGCATCAGAAGTATTTTGCCGTGGTCGATGATAAGGATCGCCTGATGCCCTGCTTCGTTGCGGTCAACAATACCCGGGTCAGGGATCTGGACCTGGTCGCCAGAGGGCATGAACGTGTTCTCAGGGCCCGGCTTTCGGATGCCCAGTTTTTCTTCCGGGCCGACCTGAAAGAATCCATGGAGCATTGGTGCGATCGTCTCAAAGGGGTGCTTTTTCAGGCAAAACTCGGCAGCATGTATGCCAAGGTTGAACGCATTCAGAAATTGGGAGACCATCTGACCGCAAACGAACCTGCCGATATCCAGTCTCATGTCCGGCGTGCGGCACGTTTGTGCAAGGCGGACCTGGTCAGCCAGGTAGTTGGAGAGTTCGCCAAGCTGCAGGGAATCATGGGACGGGTCTACGCAGCGGCTGCAGGTGAGCCGCACGACGTGGCCACCGCGATTGAAGACCATTACAAGCCCATATACTCAGGCGGCGAGCTGCCGGCAACCCGCACCGGTGCCTTTCTGGCGATCGCCGATAAACTGGACACCCTCTGCGGCTGTTTCTCCGTCGGCTTGGTACCCACAGGGGCATCGGATCCGTATGCCCTTCGGCGGCAGAGCATCGGCATCGTGCAGATCATGCTGGCACACCAGCTGAACTTTTCATTGCGGTCCGCGATTGAGGCCGGTCTGAGTGATTTCGACTGCCAGGGCAAGACACAGATTGCCGACGCCGTTATGACCTTCGTTCAAAACCGGATGGCCCGAATGCTCACCGAAGAAGGCAACGACAAGGATGTGGTGGCCGCGGTGACCAGTGTCTCCATAGACCATATCCCCGATGTGTGGCACCGCACCGCAGCCCTGCAGGCCCTTAAAGGCGATAACGACTTTGAACCCCTGGCGGCCGCCTTTAAACGCGTGGTCAACATTTTACGCAAAACGGAGGTGGATGAAACCGTGAAGCCCGATGTCGCTCTGTTCAAGGAACCCGCGGAATCGGCGCTGCATGCGGCCTATTTGGCGGTAAAGGCCAAGGTGGATGATCAACTGGCCAGGGGGGACCTCGGGCAGGCACTGGCCATCATCGCCACACTGCGCAAGCCGGTAGATGTTTTTTTTGAGGATGTCATGGTCATGACCGATGAGGCGGTGCTGCGCAACAATCGGCTGGCACTGTTGAACAGCATTGCCGGATTGTTTATCCGTATTGCGGATTTTTCAAAAATTGCCGCCTGACACCGGCGGCCGTCAACCAGAAACCTCGCCGGGACCTGGAACCGGCCGGAAGATAGAGGACAATATGCCATACGATGCAAGTTTGGATGAAACCGTAAAACAATGGCGCTGTGAGGAAACAGGACTGATCGTTTCCATCCAGCGATACAACGGCGGAGAGGCCAAAGTGCAGATCGGCCCCCGGATTTTGTTAAAAAAGGACGGCACCGAGCGGGTGCCCACAAAGGCCGGCCGATTGACCATTGAAGACCTGATGTGGCTCTACGATATCATCGACGAAATCAAAGATGACCTGAGTGAACTGTCCGGTCCGGAGTAAGCGTCGCTATACGGGGCTGACCCGATGAGCCATGAACGCGGTATCGTGCAGCCGGTGTGCGATGCACATTCGCCCTCGCTTGGGCCGTTTGCCATTCTGACGGCAACGGAGACGGATTTTCACGGTCTGCGTCGGCGGCTGGAACTGCCTGACACGCGGCGGTTTTTTGTCAGCCGTTGTTGCTACGACGCCGGAAACCCGCAACGGCCCTGCCTTGTCGGCCCCCTCACGGGTTCACCCTATGCGGTCATGGTGCTTGAGACATTGCGGGCCTGGGGCGTAAACCGGTTTCTGTTCATGGGATGGTGCGGTGCGATCCATGGCTCGGTAAAAACCGGCGATGTCATCGTCCCCCGAAGTGCCATTATCGATGAAGGAACCTCCCCGCATTACAACCAATTGCCGGGCGCCAGCATTGAATCCGATGCGGCATGGACCGACGGCCTGTGCCGGATGCTTCGGGATCGAAAGTTGGATTTCCATCAGGGTCCGGTGTGGACCACGGATGCCCTATTCAGGGAAACTCCGGGCAAAATCGAGCACTTCAGAACACGGGGGGCGCTGGCCGTGGAGATGGAACTTTCGGCCCTGTTGTCCGTGGCCCGGTTTTACACCATGCCGGCGGCGGCCGTACTGGTGGTGTCCGATGAACTGGCCACCCTCCAGTGGCGGCCCGGGTTCAAAGATGCGGCTTTCAAATATGCCCGCAGCACCCTTTGCGAATTATTGTCACACCATACCGGAGATGTCGACTGATATGGAAATTGCCTCCCTTGTCCAGCTGCTTGAAAAGTACAACCAGGCTTACCGCAACGGACAGCCGCTGGTCAGTGATGCGGAGTACGACCGGCTGGTGGAGAAACTGCGGGATGCCGTTCCGGAACATCCTTTTTTATCCACAGTTGAACCGGAGGCGCTGCCGGGGCGTCAAGAGGTGCGCCATCCCATGCCCATGCTCTCCACGGAAAAGGCTTACACGCCGGAGCAACTGAAGCGCTATGTCGGCAGGGTGTGCAAGGCCGCCCAGGATTTGGGACTGGACGATATCTTGTTCAGGGTTTCACCCAAACTGGATGGCCTGGCCGGCCGGGATGACGGAGAGGTGTTTGCCAGCCGAGGCAACGGCATTGTGGGCTATGAAATCAGCAGTGCATTCGAAAAAGGGGTGATTCCCATCGGCGGCCGCGGCCTGGGACTGGGCGAAATTGTTGTGGTTCAATCGTATTTCACCTCCCATCTGGCCGATACGTTCGAGCATCCGCGCAACATGGTGGTGGGTATCGTCTCTTCCGACACCCTGAACCCGGATGCCGAAAAAGCCTTGAACGACGGCATGGTTCGTTTTGTGCCCTACAGCCAAATGACATTCTGGCAGGGTGGGGCAGAAGAGCTTCTGGAGCGTATCGATGAATTCATCGATACGGTCATGGCCACCTACGACTATCCCCTGGACGGGGTGGTGGTGGAAGTGGTCGACGAGCGGCTAAAGGACGCCATGGGGGCCACCACCCATCATTACCGCTGGCAGATCGCGGTCAAGCGCAAAGGTGAAACCGCCCGTACCACCGTGGAAGGTATCCAGTGGCAGGTGGGGCGCACCGGCAACATCACCCCTGTGCTGGAAGTTGCCCCTGTCGTGCTCTCCGGCGCGACGATTCGACGGGTAACGGCCCACCATGCCGGCATGGTGGGCAGGCGAAACATCGGTCCCGGCGCCAGAATCGAAATTATTCGCAGCGGTGAAGTCATTCCCAAACTGGAGCGTGTTCTGGCCGTGTCATCTCAGGCCGAGGTGCCCGACAGCTGCCCGGTTTGCGGCAGGGCGCTCACCTGGAAAGGCGATTTCCTGCGATGTACGAATGTGGGCTGTCCGGCAAAAATCGAACAGCGCATCAGCCACTGGTTCAAAATTCTGGGCAGCGCCGACTGGTATGGCATCAAAACCATTCAAAAATTGGTGGCCGCCGGCTTTGATTCCCTCGAAAAAATTTATGCCATGAGAGAAGAAGATTTCCTGGTGTTGGGATTCGGACCGGTGCAATCCAAGAATTTGGCAGAGGCACTTGCCGTAAGCCGAACGAAAGAAGTCGAAGATTGGAGGTTTCTGGCGGCTTTCGGCATTTCTGATTTGGGTGTGGGTGACAGTCGTCGGTTGCTGCAGCATGTCGCGCTGTATGACCTGATGGGAATAGAACCGGAGACAATTGCCCGAATCAGCGGCTTTGGCGAGATTACCAGCCGGTCCATATCGCAGGGGATTGCCGAGCAGGCCGAAACCATGAACCACATGCTTGAACTGGGCTTTAATCTTGAAAAGACCCCTCTTGTGTCGCATATGGAGTCCGTCGAGAGCCCCATTTCCGGGAAAAAAGTGGTTTTTACCGGAAAAATGGCGGCTGGCAGCCGGGAAGCCATGCAGGCCCGGGCAAGGCAGCTTGGCGCTATCGTCCAGACAGCGGTCAGCAGTACAACCGACCTTCTCGTTTGCGGCCAGCGCGTCGGGGCATCCAAACGCGATAAAGCCAAACGGCTGGAGGTGAAAGTCTTAACCGAAGCGCAATATCAAAGCCTGATCGGTGACAACCCTTAAACCCGCAGGTCGGCAGGAGGTGTAAGATGGATCAAAACGTTCGTGCCCATGTCATTATTTCCGGTCGCGTGCAGGGTGTCTTTTTTCGCGCTGAAACACAGAAAGCCGCCGGGCGGATCGGCGTCACCGGATGGGTGCGCAACCGGCCCGACGGTACTGTCGAAGCCGTTTTTGAAGGCGATGCCAGCCGGGTTGATGAAGTCCTCGACTGGTGTTGGAACGGTTCGCCCATGTCCAAGGTGAGCGAAGTTCAGGTGGCTTGGGAGACTTTTGCGGGAGAATACGATACCTTTTCGGTAACGTATTAAAACCGGGGCGGCACCCGGCTCATTCATTGACCGATAACCCATTGGTAATGATTCGATTTCTCTGTGATCTCTGTGGATGAACGTTTTGCGGGTTCATCGAGTGATTATGTATTGTTAAGCCAAGGATGGGAATCGTATCTAATCACATGGGAAAAAGCGTCAGAGAGGGGGTTTCAATGCTGGATAACTTCGCTGTGCGCGGATCGTTTTCCCAGTGGGCCAATGCATCCGGCCCATTGACCACTATGACCGGGCAGTGCGCTTGAACACCGAGCTGCTGGGCCACGCTGCCCGGATACCACTTGCCGGCCTTTTCTTTGGTGTGCGATCCGATGACGATCAGATCGGAATCGATTCGCCGGGCATGCTGCAACAGTGCCTTATGGGGGATGACTCCGGTTTTTATTCGGGTTTGGTAGTGAATCCCTTGAAGTAATTGCCGGCATACGGCGTCTAACTGCCGTTCGATACGTTGAAGATCCGCCACGAAAGATGCCGGCGTATATTTGGGATAAGGCGGAATGGGCAGCATGTGAAACGGGTAGATCTGTCCATCGAAGTGGGTCGCTATGAGCGCCGCCAGGCACAGGGCACTGATGCATGGGCGCCAAAAGTCGATTCCCACTGCGATTTTCTTAAAGTCGAGGCGCTGATATGCAAATGCCTGATTGATCAGCATTACCGGGCATCGGACATGACGTATCACGCCTTCAGCCGTGCTTCCCAGCGGCCCCCTGGCTTGAGGCAAGCGGGTGGCTTTCGCAGATTCCACATGGGGGCCCAAGACAATCAGATGGCTTTTCAGTTCTGCAGCCCTTTTGTATATCACCTCCCAGGCAACGCCTGCCGTAATGTGGATATCGGTGACGGCCAGCCCCGGGTCATCATTGCCGTAAAGATCGGCCAGGCGGCGGGCTATCGCTGGAAAAGAGGGAGCGGCTCGGCGCTGCCCTGAAGCACCCTGCCGGTGGGGGATTCCTTTTTTTAGCGCTGCCGATGAGACGGCGTGAACGATCTGCAACCGCGCATTCTCGCGTCGTGCAAGCCGCGCAGCCGTGACCGCCGGTGGATCGATACCATCCAGCTTTGCGGCGGCCGCGAGAATATCTGGAAATAAAGGTGCCGTTGTGGTCATTGCCGGCATTTCTCCATTCGACACAAATATCTTTCGATGAAAAGCGAATTGAGGCAATCCGTCATTTTCGCTGTAGTATCGATCCGGATATGCCTGTCGGGCGGGATATCGGTCAACGGCTCAAAGCGTGATTTCAAGGTGTCGAAATGGGCCAACCGGGCATCGGATACCGATGCGGCGTGTTCTCTTTGCCGCAGTCTGCTGCGCAAGACGGCTTCATCGGCCGTGCATTCCACAAAGAGGGTTTCGGCCGGGTATTCATCGGCCAGTTGGAGAACCTTTTCGCGGTAAGTCGATGCGCTGTATGTGGCATCCAGGATGATCGAACGGCCGGATTGAATCCTTTGGCGGGCCGCATCAAGCAGCTGCGCATAGACCTGCTGGCGGGCTTCGGCAGAATATATGCCCTGATCGACCGGTTCAATGGCGCAGTCCCGGGGGGATAGTCCGAATCGCTGTTTGCGGACACGATCCGAATTCAGATATTCGACCTGCAGTGCTTTGCTCAGCGCTGATGCAAGCGCGCTCTTGCCTGAAGCGGGCAGCCCGCAAAAAATCCACAGGGCGGGTTTGATCATACATCGGGCATAATCGTGGGCCAGTTCGAGATAGCGGCGTACACTGGCGGACAGAGCATCACGTTGTTTTATGCTGAGTCCGGGATTGGACCATTGAATGCAACCCACTTTGCAGCGCACCATGGCCCGGTAGCATTTGTAGAATTCCATCAAGCAGAGCATGCTGGCATCCCCGGCTGTTCGGCAGTATGCTTTTAGAAAGCGGTGAACGAACTGCGGTTTGTGAAGGTAATCCAGATCCATGGCCAAAAAGGCCAGATCCGAGGCCACATCCACTATTCGTAAACGTTCATTAAATTCAATACAATCGAGAATTTGGATTTGTCCGTCGGGGGTGAAATAGACATGCTCGGCGCGCAGATCACCGTGGCCGTCGCAGATTTTGCCGCTGGCCGTTCGCTGGTCGAAAAGTCCCTGGCTGCGATCAAGCAGTTCGCCGGTGGCGTTTTGGATGGCGCGCAAGCATGCCGTGTCCAGCAGTTTGCCCCTGTACGGCCATACTTGCCTGAAATTTTCATCACAGGCGGCTTTTATATAGGACCAGATGGGCTGATCTATCACTCGGGGGGCTTTCCTGTGGAATTGCGCCAGCTTTGCGGCCAGCCGCATCAGATCCGATTCCGTCAGGGCGTTATCATTTAATAGGTGCTGCATGGTGTGTTTGCGCGAGAGCTGTTTCATCTGCACGGCATATTCAATCGCCCGGCCCGATCCGTCGAGCGTCAGTTTTTGCCCGTCCCAGCAGAAGGCGACCACTGCCAGGTAGATACCCCGGGCCAGCCGCCGATTGAGCCGGACTTCCTGCTCGCAAAAATAACGACGGTTTTCCAGGGACTTGAAATCCACGAATCCAAAATCCACTGGTTTTTTGATCTTATAGACATATTCTCCGGTCAAAAAGACCGTGGAGATGTGGGTTTCTATACGGGATATCGTTGAAACCGCATGGGGATAGAAGGCCGGTTGGACCAACGCCTCAATCAGTAATGGCTGGAAGTTTGTGTCCATAATGGCCCCCGTTCGGGTGTTGCCGCCATTTTATCGAATCAGCAGTGGTGCGATGAATTGTACCGATCAGGGGAACCCTGTCATCTGACAGGTGTCTTTTCTTTATCTATAAGAAGCCCGCTGGGTTGTCAACGCAATGAGAAAGGCACGGCAACGGCGTCGTGAAAAAGGGGCTGTGCCTCAATTTTGGTGTTGCGGCAGGTTTCGGCATTAAAACAAGGCGTTGGCAAACTGGTCCGGTTCAAATTCCTGCAGGTCGTCAATGCCTTCGCCTACCCCGATGTATTGCAGGGGTATGTTCAGGCACTGGCAGATGCTGATCACAATGCCGCCCTTGGCGGTGCCGTCAAGCTTGGTCAGGGCCAGGCCGGTGAGTCCCATGGCCTCGTTGAACAGCTTGGCCTGGGACAGGGCGTTCTGGCCGGTGGTGGCATCGATCACAAGAAGAATTTCATGGGGTGCGCCGGGGATTTTCTTGGCAATGGTTCGGCTGATCTTCTTCAATTCTTCCATCAGGTTGACTTTTGTATGCAATCGGCCGGCAGTGTCCACGAACACGGTGTCAATGCCGCGTGCCAGGGCGGCTTCCATGCCGTCGTAGGCCACGGCCGCAGGGTCGGCATTGGCTTTGTGTTTGACCAGGTCGGCGCCGGCACGATCCGCCCAGATGGCAAGCTGCTCGATGGCGGCGGCGCGAAACGTATCCGCGGCGGCGATCAGCACGCGCTGCCCGCCGGCCACCGCCTTGGCGGCCAGTTTTCCGATGGTGGTGGTTTTACCCACCCCGTTGACTCCCACCACCATGATCACCCGGGGTTTTTGAACGTCCCGGGGCGGTTGCGGCGCAAGGTCTCGGAGCAGGGCCAAAACTTCCTGCTTGAGGGCTTCCTTCAACTCTTGCGGGCTGCCGATTCTGGACGCCTGCTTGGTGATTGTCTTCATCAGGTCCATGGCGGTCTGGACCCCGATGTCCGAGGTGATCAACAGCTCTTCGAGCTCTTCAAGCATGTCGTCGTCGACTTTATTCTTGCCGCTGAACAGCTCATCGATATCGGTGGTGAGGATCTCCCGGGTTTTAGAAAGCCCTTTTTTGAGCCGGCTGAACAGGCCGGGTTTTTTCTTCCGGGGTGGTGCATCAGGGGGTGCAGGAGGCAAATCCTGCGGTGCATCGATTTGGGCCACAGCCTGTTCAGCGGCTTCGGTATCGGACGGGGTTGCCGCTCCATGATCCTCCTGCTGCGGGTCGGCCCCACCGTCGGATCGTTTTTCGGCCGCCTCCTCAGAAGCGTTTTTATCGTTAGCGGTTGCTTGGGTGGAACCTTTTTTCTTGAACCATTTCAATGCCATATCAATATCTTTGTTATGCGTGTTTTTCGTTGAGGTTGACGGAAACGATTTTGGAGATTCCCTTTTGTTCCATGGTGACCCCGTAAAGGGTTTCGGCAAACTCCATGGAGCGCTTGTTGTGGGTAATCATGATAATCTGAGATTTTTGCCCAATCACTTTCATCAGGTTATTGAACCGGACCACATTGGCCTCATCCAGCGGGGCATCGATTTCATCCAGAAGACAAAAGGATGCCGGACGGATCAGGAAGATAGCAAAAATGAAGGCAATGGCCGAGAGGGCCTTTTCGCCTCCCGAAAGCAGACTCATGCGGGTCAGCTTTTTGCCGGGTGGATGCACCATGTATTCGACGCCGGTTTCCAGCGGCTTGGCCGGATCGGTGAGTTCCAGTCTTGCAGACCCGCCTTCGAAAAGTTTGGGGAAGACTTCGGTGAGCTTTTCATTGACCTGCTGATACGTCTCCATAAAACGCTGCTGGGTGATGCGATTGATCTTGCGGATTACTTTGTGCAGGTCTTCAATGGCCTTTTCCAGATCGGCGCGCTGTTCGGTGAGAAACTCGAAACGCTCTTTGAGTTCCTCATATTCCTGGATGGCCCCCAGGTTAACGTCGCCGATTTTGGCCATTTTGTCCTGAAACTGCTCGAGTTCTTTCTCGATTTCCTGGATCGTCATTTGGAGCTTTTCGCTTTCCTGTGCGCTCAGCATGCGCAGGTGGACAATGGAGCAATGGTAGCGCTCCTGGGCCTTTCCGGCGATGTTGTCGCGCATGATGCGTTTTTCTGACAGATTAAGTTCCAGCAGACGTATTTTTTCAAGTGTTTTCTGGCGCTCCGTCTGGATCGCGGTCATCTGGCCGTCATTTTCCTGGAGATCGGAGTCGATGGTCCGGAATTGCGACACATTGGCTTCCAGGTCGGTCTCCAGGCGTTTGAGGCTTTCATAATATTGGCCGAGACTGCTTTCCTTTGCCGATACCTGGCTTTGGGCGCTGTTCCGTTTTTCCGTCTTATTGCGGATGTCCTGTTGCAGCTGCTCCAGCCGGACATGGCTGTCGCGCTCAAATTCCTTGAGGCGTCCAAGGGTCTGTTGGCCGTTTTCCAGTTTGGTATTGTAGGCCGTCAGCTGAAGTTTGAGATCGACGATCCGCTGATTGTGGCGTTCCAGTTGCTCCGAAAGTCCACTGATTTGTCCGCTGGCCGCCGTCGCCTCGGCCTGTGCGTTTTCCACATCGGCGGAAATCCGGGCCAGGGCTTGATTGTACTCGGCCATTTGATCGTCCAGCTCACTTTCTTCGCCGAGCAGCTGCTCCTGCTCGAGCTCAGTGATTTCTGCATGACGCCGGGCGTTTTTCAAGTCTTCACCAATCCGGTAGAGCGCTTTTTCCGTTTCAATGGATTCTTGACCGGCGGCATGGCTTTCCGAAATGGCTTCCTGGAGTTTAATCTCCAGGCCCCGAACGGTCTCTTCGGCTTTTTGCTGGCTTGCGCGGGCATCCAGCACCTGCTGATCGAGCTGGATACATCGCTTTTCAAGGGTTTTTAATTCCTGCTTTTTGGCCAGGATGCCGGCAAGCTGCTCCTGGCTTCCGCCGATCAGAAGTCCCTGGTGCGATACCACATCCCCGGATCGGGTGACAATGGTTTGAATTCGCCCATTGCGGTTGAACAGTTCAAGGGCTTCGGGCATGGTTTGCACCACGGCCACGTGGCCCAGCATTGCATCGGCGATGGGCTGAAGATCCGGGGACACGGAAATGTGATTCAGCAAGCGAATCTGTTCCGGTATCGGTTCATGGCCTGTCCCGGACAATGGCTTGACGGATTCCACCGGTATGAATCCGCTTCGGCCGGCGGATTGCCCCTGAAGATAGTCAATGGCACTAGCACCGGCGTGCTGGTTCTGTACCAGGATATATTGAAGCGCTTCCCCAAGAACCGCTTCCACCGCGGTTTCATAACCCGGAGCCGGCTCGATGATGTCGGCCAGAAGCCCGATGATTCCCTCCAGGGGGGGGGCACCATCTTGAACATCCTGGGTTGCCTGCATCACCGCCTTGACGCCGCCGCGGTACCATTCGAAATTGGCGGCCATTTTTTTCAGCGCTGCCAGCTGGGTCCTCCCCTGATTGCGTTCCAGTTCAAGGACCTGTGTCTGCTTGACCTGCGCGCCGAGTTGATGGCTTTGGTCGGACAGTTCGGATTTGAGCTTGTCGACGTGCCGTCCGATTTGTGCGATTCGCTCCTGGATGCGGTCAAAAAGTCCCCGCTCCTCGCTCAATCGGGATTCCAGTTCGCGGACTTTTTTTACCGCCAGTGCAACATCTTCGCCAATACGCAACAGACGCCGCTGCAGGGATGCCTTGTTATTGGATGCATTCTGGTAGATGTTTTTGTAGCGGGCCTCTTCGGCAACCAGATGCATGAGGCGGCCTTTACGTTGCTCAACATCCCGGTTCAGGTTGTTGAGCTGCTCCTGCAGTTGGCGATTTTCTTCTCGCCGGGCTTCGATTTGTGCCTTGAGTGCATCGATGTCGTGCTGATGCTTCTGGTTCTTCTGGTGGACCTCGGCGATTTCCGTTCCCATGGTTTCGGTTTTGGCTTTGAGATCCGCATGCGCCCGTTCAAGTTCGCCGGATTCGCCGTCCAGGCGTTGAATTTCATTTCGCAGATGAGAAAGGTCCGCTTCGGTGCGATCTATTTTTCGCTGCAGCTCAAACTTGCCGGATTTCTGGGAGGCGATCTCCTGGTCTTTCTGATGTCGTTTGAGTTTGATTTCCTCGATGGCAGCATCGACCTTCTTGAGTCGGGTGATGTGGCTGATATCGGCATCCTTGAGTTCCTGGAGCAGGGATTTGGCTTTGATCAGTTCCCGGTTGTATTCGTCGTAGTGATGCAGCAGCAGGTGGGTGTCGAGCCGTTTGACGCGTTCCTTGTAATGCTTGAACTGTTCCGCTTTTTTGGCCTGCCGGTGCAGGCCGGCCATTTGCCGATTGACTTCGGAAATGATGTCGTTGATCCGCAAAAGGTTATTGTTGGTGGCATTGACCTTTCGCAACGCTTCGTTTTTTCGGAATTTATAACGGGTGACCCCGGCGGCTTCCTCTATAAACAGGCGTCTTTCATCCGGGCCGGCGTCGATGATCGCACCGATATTGCCCTGCTGGATAATCGAAAATGTGCGGGTGCCGACGCCGCTGCCCATGAACAGGTTGTAGATATCCTTGAGCCGGCAGGGCTGCCGGTTAATCAGGTAGGCACTTTCGCCGGACCGGAAAAGGCGCCGGGTTACGCTGATTTCCGAATAATCCCTGAATTCCTCGGGGGCGTGGCCGTTGTCGTTGGCCAGCGTCAATGTCACTTCGGCCATGTTCAAGGGGGGTTTACCGCTGGCGCCGGCAAATATAATGTCCTCCATGCTTTTTCCGCGCAGTTGTTTGACGCTCTGTTCTCCCATAACCCAGCGAAGCGCGTCAATAACATTGCTTTTACCGCAGCCGTTCGGCCCCACAATGGCGGAAATGCCGGCTGGAAAAGCAATGCTCGCTTTGTCCAAAAAAGATTTAAACCCGTTTATGTCGATTTTTCTGATTTTCATAGGGTTGTGCCTCCAAACGGGGCGGCAGTATCGCGTTTCAGATTTTTCCGTTGGAAATTTCGAAGCTGTTATCGATGAATCAGCAGTGTTGACCTTCCATTCGTCTATGTGCGCCATTTATATCAAGCACACTGCGCATTGTAAAGGGGAAACACAATGTAGGGGGTAAAACGTTAAGGGGTGCTACAATATATGGTGTTGTCCGGATTATCAATAAACTTGGCAGGTAAGCGCCGGTCAACGGTAGATTGCACCGGGTTTTGGACCGGCAGGCCTGGCCCGGCAGTGGAGATTGTCCCGGCTGATAGCCGCCTTGCAATTGAAAGAAGGCCTGAAGTTGATGACATTGACAAACAACGCGCAGCTATCCTTGCCTGGAGTGACCGTGGGGCCCTTGCGGGCCAGATCAGGGCCGGGCCCTCCGGACCCGGATCTTTATCCTGTAATTTTCTTGACTTGGGGCGTCAAGGCCCGATAATAGGGAAGAACTTAAGGAAAGTCGCCGCACCGCTAAGGACCTGTTCCGGGACCTTTTTCATGTTTGAATCGAAATAAATGACATTGGAGGTTGCTGTGCCGCAAGAGAAAAATGCCGCGTTAACCGCACTATTGAATAACAGCGAGGTTCAAAAAGTTATTTCTTCCACCAGCCAGGTGATGCAGGCCCGGAGGCAATACAAGCCACCGGTCTGCGACGTGTTCCAGAAAGACCAGACAACCCTTGCGATCAACGAGAACTATCGTTTCGATATCGATCCGGCGGCCGAAAGGCAATTGTCCAACATTATCCACAATAAAGTTCAGTCCGTGGTTGCCCGTGACGCCGCCGGCCGTTCAGAAAGCTATTCACAAAAACGAAGCATCGGGATTGTCTTTTCAGGCGGGCCGGCGCCCGGCGGCCATAACGTGATTGCCGGTATATACGATGCCGCCAAAAAGGCCAACCCGGAAAACACCTTGTACGGGTTTCTCGTGGGACCGGACGGCATCATTGAGGGAGAGTACGTGCAGCTGACCGATACGATGGTGGACAGCTATCGAAATCTGGGTGGGTTTTCAATGATCAAGACGGGGCGAACGAAAATCGACACCCCCGGGAAAATGGCCCTGTCCAAGGAAACCATCAAATCCATGGGCCTCGATGCCCTGGTCGTTGTTGGCGGAGACGATTCAAATACCAATGCCGCTTTTCTGGCACAGGAGCTTTACCATGACGGCGTTCAGGTCATTGGCGTTCCGAAGACCATCGATGGAGATATCCAGGTTCGCGATGCGGACGGGAATGTCCTCTGCGCCATGTCGTTCGGTTTCCATACCGCCGCCCGCGCGTTTGCCCAAGCCATCAGCAACCTGTGCACGGACAGCAGCTCGGACATCAAATACTGGCATGTGTGCAAGGTCATGGGGCGTGTGGCCAGTCATCTGGCTTTGGAGGTCGCTCTGCAGACCCACGCCAATGTGACGCTCATTGGCGAAGACCTCGCCGATTATGTGGATGTGCAGCGCCTCGACAAAGCCAGGGCCGAAGGCACGGTGGACTATACGGCGTATGGCATGACCCTTCGTCATTTGTCCCGCGTGATTTGCCACGCCATCGTTCGCAGGGCTGCCGTGGGTAAGAATTACGGCGTTATTGTCATACCTGAAGGTATTCTTGAATTTATTAATGAAATCGAAGTGTTTATCATAAAACTAAACACCATTATCGCCGATTTCAACGAAAAGCACGATCTCGATTTCCACGCCAGTTTTCCCCATTTGGAGGGTAAGCTGGATTACCTCCGGCGCTTGGTGCGGGATATGCCCAAGGGGTTGGCGCCGAATGTCTGGAATGCCCGTGATGAAGAATTGTTCAACGACCTGCCGGCCTTTTTCCAGGAAGGTCTGCTCACCGAGCGGGACAGCCATGGGAATTTTCAGTTTTCACAGGTGCCTACGGAAAAAGTTCTGCTCAATCTGGTGAAAGATTACCTCTTAATCCTGCGGGACCAGGGGAAATACAAAATTGGCATCAATAAGGCTTACTACACCAAGACACTGCAGAAAGCCGGTTTGGATGCAGGCTATTACGGTCCCATATTGTTTAAAAATTTTCCCGATGCCGAGTACCTGCTGATCAAAGACAATATCATTTCACTGAGAACCTTGAATTCTGAATTGGTCGGCGCCGGCGTGCTGGGCAGGGATGAAGTTCTCCATCCGGTTCTGGAAAAAATCTTCAAAGCCACCGTGCCTAAACTGAAAACCCAAACCCATTTTTACGGTTACGACGGCAGGGGCAGCGATCCTAGCCAGTTCGACTGTATCTACACCTATAATCTCGGGCTTACGGTATTCAGCCTTGTGGCCAACGGCGCCACGGGACAAATGGCCGCCATTCGAAACCTGGAGCATGGCTTCAGCAAGTGGGAGCCTCTGGGGCTGCCCATCGCACCTTTGATGCGGCTGGAAGAGCGCAAAGGCAAGTTGACCCTTGTTCTGGAAAAAAGCATTGTGGATGTGCATTCTCCGGCTTTCCGGGTCGTGGCCGCATTTCGGGAAAAATGGCTTGCGGCCGGCCCGGGCGAGGATCAGTATCGTCGTCCCGGCCAACTGCGGCTGGACAACGATTACGAAGAGGATCGTCCCATCACGCTTTTGCTCAATGCGCTTGGGGATGGGCAATAAAGCCGATCCCCTTTTCCGTCCGGCTGACGCAAGGCGCAGTCCCGGGGTAAAATGAGTTCAGTGCGGCCGGTATTCAATTCCCGAGCCGATTTATCGGGCTAAAAAATCCGGATCAGGTCATAGGCAGGAGAATAAAGCAGTTGTGAGTAACGTGTGAGGAGTTATGAGTTGCGGAATTCTGGCATTGTATAAGATCAGGCCCGCGTGCAGCGAGAACCCCAACTGGACACTTGTCACTTCCAACTCGAGATTGATCCTATACTGAAAACTCGCCACTCATCGCTGGAAACTTTGCCTGCCGGGGCTCTTTCAGGGTCAGCCCAAAATTCCGGGCCCGGATCTTTAAAGAGGAGGGCGAGGTGCCCATTTCCCATATGATATCCCGCCGCCGTCTCGGAGTCGGCCGCTTACCGCGTTTAAATCGGAGCCCTGGCACGGCACAATCCATGAGAAGGCGGACAGGCGGATACCATGCGCTGGGGGTTGGCCGTGCCATCAGGGGGAATCGGCAATTGCATCGGAAGATTGCCGGGTTGGTTCAGTCTCAATTCGGACTTGAAATCGATTGCGCCCGATTTCACGGGCTGGCGGCATCTTCGGCAGATCACATTTTTATGCTTGATTTGGAAGGAACCTACCTGTTCAGCAACGACCAGGTCAGCCAGTTTGGCTTGGTCAAAGGGGTCAATCTGGTGGGGCGAAGTCTTCAGAATGTTTATCACCGTGACGTGTTCAGCCTCTATTCAAGAAAGCTCCAAGAGGCGATAAGCCGTGATCGGGCCGTCTCTTTTCACCACCAGAAGAACACCGCCAAAGGCCTGGAATATCATCTCGATACCCTTTTCCCGGTTCATTACAACGGGCATGTCCACTCCATCGGCGGCATATGCTGCAATATTTCCGAACAAAAGAATATCGAGAAACAACTGTTTCAATCCCAGAAAATGGAAGCACTGGGAGCATTGGTGGCCGGTGTCGCCCATGAGATCAACAACCCCATCAATCTGCTATTGTTCAATTTGCCGTTGCTTGAAAAAATGTGGGAGGATTTACTGCCGGTTCTCAATGATCGCGCCTTGATCGCTCCAGATAAAAAAATTGGCGGTTTGCCGCAGGATTTTATCAAGCAGAACCTGCCAAGGCTTATTTCCGATATGGAAATGGCGGCCAATCGTGTGGCGCGTATCGTATCCGGGTTGAAGGGGTTTGCGCGAAAAAGCAACCCTGCTGAAAAGTGGGATGTGCAAGTCAATTTAGCCGTCAAAAATGCGGCGCGCCTGGCAGACGCCACCATGAGAAAATCGAAAACGACTCTGGAGGTTGAACTGGCCCCCGATTTGCCCCTGTTGCGGGCCAATCTGCAGAATCTCGAGCAGGTCGTTTTAAATCTGATCATCAATGCCCTGGAATCGATCAGGCACGAACATGGCAAAGTGCGCATTCTTACAAAGTATCGTCGCCAGGACCAGAGCATCGTCATAGAGGTCATCGACAATGGGCGGGGGATCAATCCGGCGGTGGCCGATACCATTTTCGATCCGTTTGTGACCGACCGCCAGGCCTCCGGCGGAACCGGTCTGGGCCTGTCGGTGACCTACAACCTGGTCAAAGCCCATAAAGGTGATATCCGTTTCAAGACGCGGTCCGGAAAAGGAACGACATTTACCGTCGTTTTGCCCACGGATTCCAAAGGGCAGCCGTTCAAGGTGATGGTGGTGGATGATGACAGAGATTTTCGCGGAATGATTGTTCGCGCCCTGCACCGGAATACCAACTGTCTCATTGAAGATTTCAACAATGGTGCGGAGGCGTTGATTCGCATGGGCAGCCATCCTCCCGACCTGTTGATTCTCGATATGTTCATGCCGGAAATGGACGGGCTGGGGGTTTGCCGCGCCATTAAAAGGGAATTGGGGCTGGAGTTGATGAAAGTCATCATCGTAACCGGCTTTCCGGATCATCCCAATTTATATGAAGCCGCGCGGATGGGCTTTTCGCAGATTTTGACCAAACCACTTGCCATGGAGGAGTTCATCCGTGTCGTCAGAGATAATCTCAATGAAAAAACAGTCCAATAGTACGCCGATTCTGATTGTCGATGACGACGAGGGGTTGCTGTTCAGCATGCGTACGGCCTTGTTGAGTGCCGGGCTGCCCGACCCCTTGATAATACCGGACAGCCGGCAGGTTCTGGATGTCGTCAGCCGGCAGCACTTTCAATTGGTCCTGCTGGACCTGATCATGCCCCATCTGGACGGAATGGAGGTATTGAAACAGATAAAAAAAGTATCTCCGGAAACCCAGTGTGTCATTTTAACCGCTGTGGATGATGTCGCCACTGCCGTCAAGGCCATTCAATTGGGCGCATATGATTACCTGGTCAAGCCACTGCAGGTGAAACGCACCATCCTTGCCGTGCGCAACGCCCTGGAACGCTACCAGTTGAAACGGGGGATGGCGCTTTTTGAAAAACCACAGTCTTTTGCCGATCTAAAGAATCCCGATGCGTTCAGCAAAATCGTGGCTGAAGATGAAAGCATGGCCCTGGTGTTTCATCAGGCGGAAGCATGCGCGCAAACCGATTATAATGTGATGATCACCGGAGAGACAGGCGTGGGCAAAGGGCTGCTAGCACGAGCCATGCATTCGATTAGTTTGCGATCCGGGGGCCCTTTCGTTCCGGTGAACATGCCGGCTTTTTCCCGGACACTGTTTGAAGATGGTTTTTTCGGCCATCTGCGGGGCGCCTATACGGGTGCCGTTTCCGACAAAAGAGGGTTTTTCGAAGCGGCCCGGGGAGGAACGCTGTTTCTGGATGAAATTTCGGAGCTGGATCCCAGTATACAGGGAAAGCTGTTGCAGGTTATTGAAGAGAAGGAGTTTTACCGGCTCGGCAGCACAGATCTCACCAGGGTCGATTTGCGATTGCTTTCAGCGTCCAACCGCAATCTGGATCAGTCCGTCAAATCAGGGGCTTTTAGAGGGGATCTCTACTATCGCTTAAATGAATTTCATATCCATATCCCCCCCTTGCGCCGGCGCTTAAAGGATATATTGCCTTTGGCCCGCTATTTTCTGCACACTCATGCAAAGAAAAATAAAAAGCCCATTGAAAGCATCGAGCCATCGCTTTGCAGGGCGTTGCAGCAGTATCATTATCCGGGAAATGTCCGTGAGCTTGAAAATATCATCGCTTCCGCAGTACTGGCGGAAAACGGGAAAACCTTGAGCATTGGGTCCGCACAAAATTTGAAGATCAACCCGTCGATTCATTTCCCGAATCAAAGCAAAGCGTTTCAATCCCTGGCGCAAGTTGAGCGGCAGCATATTCAAAGAGCCCTTCAAGTCACCAAGGGCAATCGCACGAAAGCGGCTAAAATGCTGGGTATTGGTTTGCGAACCCTGCAAAGAAAGCTGAAAAGTTTTTCATCTTCCCCGGATTCCGCGCCAGATTGACGCACAACTACGTCAATCTGGCGTGCATTGCAACTACCTTATATCATATATTTATTCAGATTTGTGGGTTGTATGACGTCAATCTGGCGCGGTTTGCGAACTCTCGAATGACTTCCCTCGACTTGTATTTTCTATATAGACATTCAATATAATAGCAAAAAATAAATTTTGAGCGTGTTTTTCCGTCCTGGCATATTTGATGCTGAGACGAATGCATTAGATTTGCTGCACCATTGGCTTTGACAAGATAGTTCCGGCAAAAACAGTTCTGATGAGGGACTGGTTAATTTGACCCGCGGGATGTGACCTCCAGTTGCAAGAAGCTTGGATGGGTGTGAAGCATGGGTGCGCTTTAAAAAACTGTTGGCCCATCCCGCAGGCAATTCTTACCTTTTTTCTGCCGATACATCGTTTTAACCCCGGATTAACCATAGATTCTCCACGTTATGCATTATAAGATCGTTCCCTGGTTTGATGTATTCGCTAAATAATGCCCGCCCGGAAATGGCATCTTGTGGCCCGGGCCTGACTTACCATCTGCCATTTCTGGGCGGGCACTCAATAAACGAATTCACCGCCGTCGGACATGGGTTCGCTGGTTTTCAGCCAGCCTGCTGCAAATATTACTGTTTCATTGCATCAACCGATGGATGTTGGTATAGTCAAAAATTGCAGTTTAACGATAACCAGGGAGGACGGGCACCGGTAGCCAAGATGAGTTTTTCAGAAGCTGTCTTTAAAGTCGTATCTGTCCAGAATTGCCCCTATTACAAGATGGGCGATGAATTCAAAATTTCGGGGAATGCATTGCTGCTGGAACACAACAAAGGCAGTAAATTTATTTCCACTGTCATTATCGATCTGCCTTTTCAGCGCCGCGAGTGCCGAACCCTCGTTTCCGATTTGACGAAAATTCTATTGGAATACGAGCGGGTTGATCGCATACCCGAACGGGTGATATCCTGTGGACAATGCAAGGGTGCGATTAAACTCGAGCACAAAAAGGGGGCTTCCATTGCTTTGGCGGAAGATATTCGTCAATACAGTACGGATGTCAATACTATCGCCAGCCTGCTGGGCAATTTTTCGATTTTCAGAACACTCAATGAAGACAATTTAAAAGACTTCGTTTCACTTCTGCGACTGCGAAAATATGTACCCAACGACTGCATCATTCGAAAAGGAGATCCCGGGAAAAATCTCTTCATCATTCTTTCGGGGCTTATCGATGTGGTGGACCAGGAGGGCATCAGTATTACCAAACTGCGCAATGGCGAGGTATTCGGGGAAATGAGCCTTATCAGCGGTGACCCTGTGGGGGCAACCATCAAGGTGATCGAGCCCACGACGGTTCTGTACATTCGCGGGCAGGATTTTCTAAAGGTGCTCAATCGCTTTCCCTCGCTTCAAATGTATTTCGCACGGTTGCTCAGCAGACGCCTGGCCAAGTCCAATGTAATGATATCTAAGGAGTTTTCTTCCGGCATGACGGGCACCCTGGCCCAAATGTCGCCCGTTGAGCTGCTTCAAACATTGAATTACAACCAGAAGACCGGCACGTTGCGGTTGAACCTTTCCAACGGCCCTGCGGCCCTGTTTTTTAGGGATGGTGGCATTATTCAAGCGGAATATGGCGGGAAAAAAGGAAAGTCAGCCTTTTTTTCCATTCTGGGTGAGAAATCCGGGCGATTTCATTTTGTGCCCGGGTTGCCCCAGCAAGAGATGGTGCTCCCCGAACTCGGGATGTTCATGGAACTGCTCATGGAAGGATTGCGCCAGATGGATGAAGATAACGAGTAATTCACCTCTTTTTTTTGCCTTGACTTTAGACCACGCCTTGCGGTTATATAGTATTAGATTTTTTAGACAAATTTGACTCCACCTGCTATTTTGCAGGTTATCCACGGCATACCGCCGGCCAGTGAGAACCTGGATGATTGGTTTTGGCATTTGCTTAATGGCTATTTTGCGGAGTGGGTATTGGGCGTGATTGCTTTCCTCGGGGGCGATGCTGATCAGAGCGGGTGCGGCAATTCTGGTCCGAGTTGAAGATGGTCATTTGGACTGCCTTGGAAATATTATGAGCAGCCGTCATCGGAACATTTCGCCACAAGTCGTCACAGGATCAAACCTCAAGCGGCCTGCCACCTCTATGGGCCGGGGGAGATCACCCCTCAGGGCCTACCTATACCACCGAAAATGCATGGGGCATGATATCTGCCGGCACCCTGCTTTTTGCCGTGGACGATTGCATTTTGACCCTGTGCCGGTGGGGGCTGATTCGCGACTAAAGAAATTGTGCAATCGGCCGATAGTCACTCTGATATGGGTTGTTCGGGGTATTGGGGGAAATGGCCATGCGTTCTGCAAGGCATGGCTCCGGCATGACCGACGAATGTTGAAAGGTGTGGCGGCATGATATTGTTTTGCGAAGAGTGCGGAACCCGGCATGATATCGATGAAAGCCGGTTTGCAAATAATATCTGCCAATTTACCTGCCATGTGTGCAATGAGAACCTGGTGGTTTCCCTGATAGACAAGTCCCAGGGAAAGACGATTCAGGCGTCCATGCAGCGTGACCTGGACAACCTGCATCAGGAGGTCAAACCGCTAAATGTCCTGGTGGTGGACGACTCCAAAATAATTCGGCGCGTACTATGCGAAATCATCGAATCCAAAGGCGATAAGAAAATCGTTGGTGAAGCGCAGAACGGGAAAGAAGCGCTTGAATTATTAAAAACAACCCATCCGGATGTTATCACGCTGGACATTAACATGCCTGTCATGGACGGGCTGACGACACTCAAGCATATAATGATCAGCAACCCGACACCCACCGTTATGATCAGCGCTTTGACCCAGGAGGGTGCGTCGGAGACTTTCGATTCATTGAAATACGGCGCCATTGACTTTCTGGCAAAGCCCAAAAAGGTCAAGGGCGGCGATCTGGGCAGCCAACAGGAAGCGATTCTGCGTAAAATAGAATTGGTATCCGCCGTTCAAATTGAATCTGTGCGGTATCTGCGAAGACCTCCCAGGGATAAAAAACAGATCCCCGGAGAACGACCGGAATGCACCGCCGTGCTGACCATCGGGGTCGGTGAAGGCGGCTATGGCGCATTGCTCAACGTCATTCCGAGACTGAAAGCGGATTATCCGGCCGCATACGTTGCCGTTATGCGTCAGGCGCCGCAGCACATCGACGCCTTTGCGCGCTACTTGGACAATTGCAGCGCGCTTTCATTGAAAGAGCGGCTGACGGGACCATCCTGGAAAGCGGCAAATGTTACCTGGCGGCCGATTCGGAGCATATCACCATCGGCGCATGCAATGGAAGACCTTGTATCATTGCACATCCAGGCAATCCGGATATGCGTCCGGAGGAAGCCATCGACCGCTTGATGACCACAGCGGCCGGGCAAATGAAACAGCAGGCCACCGGCATCATTTTAACCGGTACCGGCAGGGATGGAATAAAGGGTTTTGGTGAAATTATCGCCGCCGGCGGAACAGCATTCGTGCAGGACCCCAAAAGCTGCCTGTTCAAGGAAACGCCCATGCTTGTGGCAGACCTTTACGATGTCGACCATCTGGTCAGTGACAAGCAGATGGCCGGTGCGATAAATTCATTCTTAAGTTCCCTTACTCAGTAAAGGAGAAATGGTATGGAATCGTCATTGCCCACAATCGGAATCCAGACTGACGAGACCGAAGATGTTTTGCAGATGGTTGGATTTGTGGTCGCTGAAGAATTTTTCGGTGTCGATATTTTGATGGTGCGCGAAATTATCAAAGATGCGGCAATAACGCCCATTCCGGATGCACCGGAATTCATCGAAGGCGTGATCAACCTGCGCGGCAACATTATTCCCATTATCGATTTACGCAAGCGGTTGAAGTTGCCGGACGCCAAAGGGCAAAAAGAGGCCCGCACGTGGATTCTTATCCTGGATATCGGCGGCCGTGTCACCGGTTTTGTCGTCGACCGGGTTACCCGTGTCATCAAAGTGCCCACCGGCATGATTAAGCCGCCGCCGGAACTTGTGATATCGGGCCTGAACAGCGATTATATTCGAGGTGTTTGCAAACAGGATCAACAGCTTTTGGCGATCCTTGATTTCAACCGGATTCTCCTGGTCGACGAGTTCAAGAGATTGAGCGCGGCAAGAAAACAGAAAACGACGGCTGCGCGTGTTTAGGGCGCATTAACACTGCAGGACAGGCGAAATTTCAATGGCAAAGAAAATTCTGATTGTCGATGATTCCTCTATCATGCGCAAGATGATTAAGAAAACGCTGGAAGCCGGAAATCATCAAGTGGTGGGGGAAGCAAAAAATGGCAAAGACGCCGTGGAAATGTACAAGACGCTAAATCCCGATATTGTCACCATGGATATCACCATGCGCGAAATGGACGGTTTTTCGGCAGCCAGGGAGATACTCGGCTATGATTCAGCGGCCAAGATTATCTTTTTGTCAAATCTCGATGAAGATAAGTACAGTGAAGGCGCCAGGCAGATTGGCGCCAAGGGTTATGTGAATAAACACAATGCCAAGGCCATTATCGATCTTATCGATGACGACGCATCATAGACAGCGGCATGTGACGTTGAGCCGGCGGCGATTTGTTCGGATGGCGTCCCGCCATACCCTGTGAGTTTATGAAAAGGAGAACACCATGACTGATAACGCCCTGCTTCAAGATTTCATCACCGAGACCGGCGAGCATCTTGAAGGTACGGAGCGCAACCTGCTGCAGTTGAAGCAGCAGCCCGATGATGCCGATGTGCTCAACGAGATATTCCGGTCCATCCACACCATCAAGGGGTCATCCGAATATCTGGGCATGGAGCGTATCGCCGAACTGTCCCACAAGCTCGAGAGCCTTTTGGATCTGCTGCGGCGCGGGGAACGGACTGTTGACGACGATATGATCGATCTGCTGATGAGCGGCAACGACCGGATCGGTCAGCTGGTCGGCGAGTTGGACGAGCACCAGGCCGAGCAGTCGGCCATCGATGATCTGCTGGTTCGTATCAAGGGGTACACGTCGCCGGCGGGTGCTTCGGATGATGCGTTAACCGATGCGGACGATGGCCTGGTCGAAGATGAATATGATGAGGAGTTGTACGGCATTTTTATCGAGCAGCTCAAAGAGGGGTTGGCGTCGCTGGGCCGGGATGCACAGCAGCTTGTGTCCGGTGAAGATATCGAAACCGTGCTGGCGGGCAGCAGCGAGCAACTGGCCACATTGCGATCGTCGGCCAACTATATGGGATACGAAGAGCTCAAAGGGCTTTACGGCCAGTGGACCGGGGTGGTCGATCGCTGTCTCGAGCAGGTTAAAAGCGGCGAGACGATGGACGTCGGGTCGTTTGTGCAAGAGGCGATGGTGGCCAATTTCAGGAAGATCCAGGCCATGTTTCCCAAAGTGACGGATCTGCAGCGTATTGTGGAAGCTGCAGCGGCCTTGCCGGAACCAGCCACTGCCGGGCCGGTTCCGGTTGAAGGTGAAGCTGCGCCGTCCGAAGAACCCCAGGTGTTTGAAGACCGGGGGCTGCTCAATGATTTCATCGCCGAGACCGGCGAGCATCTTGAAGGAACGGAACGCAACCTGCTGCAGTTGGAGCAGCAGCCCGATGATGCCGATGTGCTCAACGAGATATTCCGGTCCATCCACACCATCAAGGGGTCATCCGAATATCTGGGCATGGAGCGTATCGCCGAACTGTCCCACAAGCTCGAGAGCCTTTTGGATCTGCTGCGGCGCGGGGAACGGACTGTTGACGACGATATGATCGATCTGCTGATGAGCGGCAACGACCGGATCGGTCAGCTGGTCGGCGAGTTGGACGAGCACCAGGCCGAGCAGTCGGCCATCGATGATCTGCTGGTTCGTATCAAGGGGTACACGTCGCCGGCGGGTGCTTCGGATGATGCGTTAACCGATGCGGACGATGGCCTGGTCGAAGATGAATATGATGAGGAGTTGTACGGCATTTTTATCGAGCAGCTCAAAGAGGGGTTGGCGTCGCTGGGCCGGGATGCACAGCAGCTTGTGTCCGGTGAAGATATCGAAACCGTGCTGGCGGGCAGCAGCGAGCAACTGGCCACATTGCGATCGTCGGCCAACTATATGGGATACGAAGAGCTCAAAGGGCTTTACGGCCAGTGGACCGGGGTGGTCGATCGCTGTCTCGAGCAGGTTAAAAGCGGCGAGACGATGGACGTCGGGTCGTTTGTGCAAGAGGCGATGGTGGCCAATTTCAGGAAGATCCAGGCCATGTTTCCCAAAGTGACGGATCTGCAGCGTATTGTGGAAGCTGCAGCGGCCTTGCCGGAACCAGCCACTGCCGGGCCGGTTCCGGTTGAAGGTGAAGCTGCGCCGTCCGAAGAACCCCAGGTGTTTGAAGACCGGGGGCTGCTCAATGATTTCATCGCCGAGACCGGCGAGCATCTTGAAGGAACGGAACGCAACCTGCTGCAGTTGGAGCAGCAGCCCGATGATGCCGATGTGCTCAACGAGATATTCCGGTCCATCCACACCATCAAGGGGTCATCCGAATATCTGGGCATGGAGCGTATCGCCGAACTGTCCCACAAGCTCGAGAGCCTTTTGGATCTGCTGCGGCGCGGGGAACGGACTGTCGACGGCGATATGATCGATCTGCTGATGAGCGGCAACGACCGGATTACCAAACTCATGGAAGAGCTCGACCGCTACCAGGTGGAACAATCCCCGGTTGACGACTTGATCCAACGTCTGGATCAAACCTTGCAGGCCGGTGCCCAAAGTCAAGAGACGGCGGGCCAAGATTCAGATCAAAGGCCATATGCGGTAACTCAATATGGTGAAGAATACGATATGGAGCTCTTTGCCATATTCCTGAGCCAGCTCAGGCAGGGCCTGCAGTCGCTGACCCGGGAAACAGATCGATTTGCATCCGAGGATGTCGATCTGCCGGCGCTGGATCGGTGTCTGCAGCAACTGACCCAATTGCGGTCTTCCGCAAATTATATGGAGTATGATGATCTGAAGCAGTTTTATCAGCAATGGGCCCATGAGATTCAAGCCGTGTCGGAAAAAATAGCAAATGGCGATTCAATTGATGTCCAAAGCTTTGCCCGTGACACCATGGCTGCCAATATCGAGCATGTCCGAAATTTCTTCCCCGATTTTGAAACAGGTCCGGTGTCTTCGGAAGCCGAACCGCAGGAAGTAACCGATTCAGTACCGGACGGCATTGAAGAGACATTGGCGGATAATGACTTTATGCTTGAGCCGACTTCGGAAATTGTTACGCTGCAAGACTTTGAAGATGATGTCGAAAGCGCCGTCATGGAGCAGGATGATTCCGACCCGCAGGAGGACGCTTTGCTCAATAGACTGGCCCTGGCATTTGATGAGCGGCTGGGATTGGCTTCCGATTCATTACAAGCTTCATTTCCGGATGATATTGAAAACGACTTGTTGTCCGGTGCCGAGCAGTCAATGGAAGATATCACTGACGCCAGCCCGGCTGAAATGGAAAAAGACGACAAAGGGGTTCCGGAAGAATGGAGCGGCCGTTCGGACATCGAATCGGTTCTTTTCTCCGGTGGGCAGGAGAGCGAAAAACCGTTGCAAAGCCAATTGTCGAAAACCGTCTCACCGCAGATGCCCCAGCCTCAACCGGCGCCGGCCCCCCAGCGCGAGCCGGACGACCGCAGGAATTACCATAAGCTGGGCAGACGCCAGACGGATAAATTTCGCGATCGCATGGCCAAACAGTCTATTCGCGTCGATTCTGCCAAGATCGATTCCCTGATGAACCAGGTCGGGGAACTGGTCGTCAACCGTTCCGGATTCACCCAGCTTTTTGCGGATATGCGGGAATTGCAGCTGGCGCTTAAACAGTCCCAAAAGCTCAATGGGCCTGAAATGAACCTGTTCAAGGAGATTACCAATCGATTGAACGATGCCACTGCCAGCCTGGGGCGTGTTACAGCAGATCTTCAGGAAAATGTCATGAAGGTCCGCATGCTTCCCATCGCCCAACTGTTCAGTCGCTATCCGCGGCTGGTCCATGACCTGGTGCGCAACACGCCTAAAAAAGTCAATTTGGAAATTTACGGCGAAGAGACCGAATTGGACAAAATGGTTATCGAGCAGATCGCCGATCCGCTGGTTCATATCATCCGTAATGCCGTGGATCATGGCATTGAAGATGTCTCCGAGCGCAAACAGAAAGGCAAACCGGAGTCCGGCACCCTGCGGCTGGAAGCCTACCATGAGAGCAATTTTGTCGTTATCGAAATCAGCGATGATGGACGCGGCATTGATGCTTCGCAAATTAAAACACTGGCCCTGGATAAGGGGTTTGCCAGCTCTGAAGAAGTCGAGGTGATGAGTGACGATGAAATTATGACCCTGATCATGCGGCCTGGATTTTCAACGGCCAGGGAAATAACGCACACATCGGGCCGCGGCGTTGGCATGGATGTGGTTAAAGACAATATTGAAAAACTCAATGGCACAATTGACATTTCAAGCCGCATCGGGGCCGGCGTGCGGTTCAAAATCAGGATCCCGTTGACCCTCGCAATCATCCCGGCGCTGCTGGTGCGCGTGCAGGATGAGATTTTCACTATTCCTCTGGCCGCCGTGGATGAAACCATTCGTGTTCAGAATGAGGATATTGCCACCATTGAGGGGATCGAGGTGTGCTATCTGAGAGAGGACCCCGTGCCTTTAATCCGGCTGGATCGGACATTTAGCATGGCCTCTCGTGCCACGGACCGTTCAGAGCATTTCGTGGTGATCGTCAATACCGGTTCGAAGCAAATCGGTTTTATTGTAGATGAACTCATGGGACGGCAGGAAGTGGTGATCAAGCCGCTGGAAGATTACCTGCAGGAAAAAAGCGGTTTTTCCGGTGCCACTATTCTGGGCGATGGGAGCATTTCCCTGATTCTGGACGTGTTTGAACTGGTTCACTTGTCTTTCGATAAACACGCGGCCAGGCTCAAAGCGGCCGTTTAATATATATTGCGCGTTTAAACAGTGTTCAAACAAAGAAGAGTGCGAGTACCATGACATCTCCTTCCCGCGAAAACGGATCTGCTCAGGAAAGTGGTGGTTTTGCGGGCACTTTGAGAAATATCCAAATTACCGATATTATTCAAATGTGCTGCCTGGCCGGTGCAAGCCTCTGTATCCGCGTCAGTCAGGACAGTGATCAGGGTACAATCCATATCCAGGACGGGGAAGTCGTGCACGCCGAGTTTGGATCCCAAACAGGCGTCCAGGCCTTTTTTACTATACTGGGATGGCAAGGCGGACAATTTGAAACCCTGGAAGCGCCGGCCATTGAATCGCCCAGCATAAAAGAGCCTTGCCAGTTTCTGCTTATGGAGGCCGCTCGCCAGGCGGATGAGATGGCCCATACACGTGAAGAAAAATCGCTGCAAGCCGAGGTTCACCGGTTGCGCGTGCTGATCGTGGATGACTCGCCGATCATGTCCAAGATATTAACCAGCATGTTGACTGCGGATCCATCCATCAATGTTGTAGGAACGGCTGCCAATGGGGAGGAAGCTTTAAAAAAAATGAAGCAGCTTGCGCCGGATCTGATTACCATGGATGTGAATATGCCGGTGATGGACGGCAGCACAGCCCTCAAACACATTATGATCGGCAGTCCCTGCCCGGTGCTGATCATGAGTAATTTGCTGCCGTCGTCTTATTCAACGCTGCTTTCGTTTCTAAACCTGGGCGCTGTCGATTTTATGAGCAAGCCGGTTAAAAGCAGCAATATCCTCATTCAGCAGCAAAGCATTGTTGATCGCGTTCATACAGCGGCCAAGGCCAAAGTAAACCGATTTCATTTATTGCACTGCCCAAAACTGAAGCCGTCTGATTTTATCGTGGTCAATGACATTGGCGTGTGCCAAAAACTTCTATTGGTCTGTTCGGGCACCGGTGGGTATCTTGAGATGGTAAACTTGATCACCTCCCTGCCCGCTGCTTCCAGCGCAGGGGTCGTGTCATTGCAGTCCATCCCGCCGCGGTTTGCCCAAACCTTATCTTCCTATTTGAACCTTCGATGCCGATTTGAAGTCCGGCCGCTGTCGGGAGATGTACGGTTGAATCCGGGCAGGTGCTATATCGGTACCGGGGGGCAGGGGTATGCGTTCTCAGAAGTCGATGGACAGTTGGGGCTGCAGGAAATACCTGCAGTTTTGGAACCGGATAAAAAAGAAAATATGGATCGACTGTTCGTCAGGGCAGCCGAATTGTTTCATTCTCGATTGGGGGTTATTCTTTTGTCCGGTGCAGAGATTGGAAGCCTCGAGGGCTTGAGGGCCGTCAAAGCGGCTGGCGGAACGATCCTTTCGCCCCGTTTGGAGAATTGCATATTGCCGGCCAGCCTGAAACCCGCAGTGGATGAGAATCTGATCGCCCAGATGTTTGATTCGTCAGACATGAAGGATATTCTGATGCGTCATTGCAGCTGAAGATCAGCCAGCGCAGGCAGATTTTCTATTTAATAGCGCCAGCAGGACTGGCAAGAAAGTGGAAGCGATTATTATGGATAGACCAATTAAAGCCTTGATTGTCGATGATGCGTTGTTCATGCGCAAAGCTATCACCGAAATTTTGGAAACCGATGCAGATCTTGAGATTGTGGGAACTGCACGGGATGGTCTGGACGGACTGGATAAAATCAAGGCGCTGCAACCCGATGTGGTTACCCTGGATATCGATATGCCCAGAATGGACGGGCTGGAGGCGATCCGGCATATTATGATCGAGTCGCCGGTTCCGGTGGTGGTTCTCAGTTCTCTTTTCAGCGATGGCGCCGTTACTTTCGAGGCATTGCGACTGGGTGTCGTCGATTTCGTGCCCAAGCCCTCGGGCGCAATATCCGAGGATATGGACAAATCCAGGCGGCAAATCATCGACCGGGTCAAAATTGCCAGCAACGTCAATTTTGAAAATATTCGCCGGGTGCGCATTCACGAGCGCAGCAAGACATCCCAGGGGCGGCCGCCTGCAACGGAGAATCCGCCATTGGGCTACCTCGTCACGCTGGGTACCAGCCTGAGCGGGCCGAACACCGTCATCCGCCTGCTCACGAGGCTCTCGCCGCGTTTGCCCGCCGGGATAGTCGTGGTTCAAGAGATTGCCCCGCAAATCCTGCCGGCTTTCGTTCAGAAATTCAACGAACATGTTCCCTGGGAAATTCAAACCGCTTCCGATGGGCAGATCATCCAGCAGGGCGTTTGCTATATATGCTCCAATGAATTCGCCTTGCGGATTGAAGATGACGAGAACGGCAATGCCTGTATGCGCCTGGGCGAACCTGTGGAAAGGCCCTTGAACCTGATGTTCAGTACGGCTGCCGCCCGTTTCAAGGACAGAGCCATTGGTGTCATGCTGACCGGAGTGGGGGATGACGGCGCTGAGGGGTTTGCCCAAATACGGGAAAAGGGTGGGGTGACCATCGCCCAAGATATGCAATGCTGTGTGTATCCGAATTTGACCCAGCATGCGATTGAAATGGGAAGCGTTTCAACCGTGGCCGATGAAAGCCAGTTGCCCGGGGCCATTGAAAACTGCATTTCGTAATCCACTTTAAGGGAGTTATTTATGATCGTTGTCTGCCCAAACTGCCAAACACGCTATGAATTGGCAGATAAGGATGTCGATACGCATCGCTTCAACGCGCGCTGTATCAAATGCCAACAAATTTTTCCGGCCTATCGCCCGGTGCGCGTGGAGGAAATTAAATTTTTCGATCTGGCGGCCACACGTAAATGGTGTGACCATGAGAATATTATCGCCATCAGCAATCAGAAGGGTGGTGTCGCCAAGACATCGACCTGCCTGAACCTTGGATTGTCTCTGGCGATGCATGATAAGCGGGTACTGATGGTGGATTTCGACGTCCAGGCCAGCTTGACCCTGTCCCTGGGATATAAAGAGACCATCTCTTTTTACGATACATTGAGCGGAAAACCGGATGACATGGCCCAAATGGCGCTGCAGACCCAATATCCCAACCTGTGGCTTTTTCCATCCAACAAAAACATGGTGTTGCTGAACAAAAAATACTTTGGCGCCCAGAATTTTGAGTTTTTGTTGAAAGATCGACTGCTGCCCATCAAGGAGCAGTTCGACTATATTCTCATCGACACGCCGCCATCCATTGAGTTTTTCACGCTCAACGCCCTGACAGCTTCTCAGCTTGTCATTATTCCGAGCCAGTGCGATTACCTGTCGACCCATGGGATAGACCAAATTATCAAACTGATTGAACTCATCAAGACCAAGACCAACCCCTTCATTGAATTCCGCATCCTGATTACCATGTACGACAATGCCAGCACGGCTTCAAAAATGATATGCACCAAGCTTAAGCATCTTTATCCCGGCATGAGCTTTGACACCCTTATCGAAATGGACTATCGCATCAAAGAAGCCCAGATCATGAGCATGCCGGTGATTCAGTACAATAAAGAGAGCAGGGCCGGGAAACAGTACTTGCGTCTGGCCAGGGAGATCCTGGGACAGTTGCCGGATAAGCAATAATCCGAAACATATACCCCTATGCGAATCTTGCTGTTATTTTCACTCAATTCAAATCGTGCCCAAAAACAACTTCCCGGTGAAGTGGGCACTTCCCTGATCCTTTTCAGCCCCAGAGGCGGCAATGGTTTCTAAGTCGCATTATTCACTGCAGCGAACCATGATTATCTATTTCCTGCTGATCGGGTTTGCTTCCATGCTGGTGGGAGTCGAATTTCTGGCCGAGTTTCACGGCGGTGATTTGGGCGCGGAGATCTGGAGTCGTATCGATCAAAGCTGCGCCCAAGCGATCGATAAAGAGACAGTGCTTGCGCCTATCGAGCGATTGCGCAGCAAGGCGATACTGATGGTTGTCATTATCATGGTGGTCATACTGATTGTCCTGACCATGTTCATCAAGCACATCACCGAGCCCCTGCAGCATATGATTCGAAAATCCCAGAAGATATCTTCAGGCGATTTGAGTCAAACCATTCGCATCGACGCAAACAACGAACTGGCGGAGTTGGGCAACGTCATCAATGAAATGTCGAGCAATCTTCAGGAGATTATTTTGCTTTCCCAGCGCACTTGCGCCAATAGCATGGGCTACGTGGAAAAGGCAAAGCGCCAGTTTAAAACGGCATCCATTGATTCCGGCGGTTTCGCAGAAATGCACCATGCCATTGAACGCATTGGTGATGAATTATCCAACCTGCACGAAGTGCTTGCCTATTTCAACTTCTATACGGTAGACCACTCCCATGATGCTGGATAGTTGGATCTCATTCCCAGCGGGTATCCTGATTGCCACCGTGGTCTCCACCGTGGGGATCGGCGGCGGGATACTGTGGATGCCTTTTCTCATGATTCTGCTAAAATTACGGCCAGATACGGCCGTTATGACATCCCTTCTGATTCAAACAGCCGGTATGGGATCGGGCGCTTTTGCTTATTGGCGCAGGGGGCTGGTTGACCTTCACCTGGTGCTGCTGCTGCTGGCCATTACCATTCCGGGGATTGCGCTGGGTGCCTGGATGACCCGCATCCTTTCATCGGTTTACCTTAAATTCATACTGGGGAGCATTACGCTGGCCACTGCGCTGATATTTGTTTCAACCAACCAGCGCTATGGCGACAGCGGGCGAAGCCGTGCCCGGATCCGGGATGCCGGCCGCTATGGCTGGGGGGTCAGCGTCATGGCGATCGCCAGTGGAATGCTCAGTATCAGCATTGGTGAATGGCTGGTTCCGCTGATGCGCAGTAAGCTTGATCTGCGTATGAATGCGGCGGTGGCAACCAGCGTGGCCACTATTTTCGGGACCTGCGTCGTTGGCGGGCTTTCCCACTTTCTTATGGGGGGGCAGGCCGATATTGCCTCATTGAGCTGGGCCGTTCCCGGGGTGATTCTCGGCGGTCAGATCGGTCCCCGTGTTGCGGGGCGCATCAATGAAAGAATTCTCAAGGAAATTTTTATTTTCTTGTTGACCCTTATCGGTATTCATCTGATTTATAACTCCTATTGAAATGAACGAGCCCAACGTGAATCTACCTAAACTCAAAAGCGAACCCCATAAACTCAGATCCTGGTACGGGATCATCGCCTTTATGGGGATTTTGATATTCTGGGAAGCCTTTGCGCGGTGCAGTGGCTGGAGTGCCCACATTTTCCCGGATCCAATAACGGTGGTCATGAGTCTAATCGAATTATGCGTCAACGGAACTTTATTGCGCCATACGGTGGCCAGCTTGTTTCGTGTAACCGCCGGTTTTTATCTGGCGATTGTTCTTGGAATTCCTCTGGGGATCGCCCTTGGGCGCATACATTTTATTCGCTGGTTTCTGAATCCGGTCATTCAGTTCCTGCGGCCCATTTCGCCTTTGGCATGGATACCGCTGGCCATGCTGTGGTTCGGAATCGGTGATCGCCCGGCGATCTTTTTAATTTTCCTGTCCAGCTTTTTTCCCCTGGTGGTATCCACCATCATCGCCGTGCAGAACATCAACCCGATTTTTTTCCAGGTGTCCGCCAATTTCAGCTTCAATCGATGGGAAACCCTCAGCAAGGTGATTTTGCCGGCCATTATACCTGAAGTGATCACGGCGTTGCGCCTGACGATCACCATCGCCTGGCTGGTGGTGGTGGCCGCTGAGATGATTGCCGTTCAATCGGGGCTGGGCTATTTGATCCTGGATGCCCGGAACGCACTGCGCATGGATTATGTCATGGTGGGAATGATCGTGATCGGAATCATCGGCCTGATGCTCGATTACCTGATGAAACGTCTGGGGTACATTGAATCAACCCAGTGGGGCGGTGCCCCTCATTAAAGGATGCAATGGGACATATCAGAATTGAAAATTTGACCAAAGTATATATGAACCGGCGCAATAAGCCGCGTAATATCTACGACCCCGAGGAGCATCCCGGCGATCATGTGCTGGTGCTCAAGGATATTTCTCTGGAGTTTGAAGAAGGCGAAATGGTGTGCATACTGGGCCCTTCAGGATGCGGCAAATCCACCATGCTGAGGATTATTGCCGGTTTCGAACAGTCTTCCTATGGGCGCGTGGTTGTGGCCGGCAAAACCGTTGCAGGCCCATCAGCCGATTCCATCTTCGTTTTTCAAAACAGCGGTCTTTTTCCATGGATGACCGTGGCGCAGAATGTCGGCCTGGGCCTTCGCCATATGCACGATGACGCGGCCAAGGAAGAGAAAATCCAAGAATATATCGAAATGGTGGAATTGGAGGAATTTGAAGGGTATTATCCTCACCAGCTGTCCGGCGGCATGCAGCGCAGGGTGGAGTTGGCCAGGGCCCTGGCGGTCAACCCCGATATGCTCATAATGGATGAACCGTTCAGCGGGCTGGACTTTTTAACCCACATGAAAATGCGTGAAGAGGTCGTCAATATGCATGAATTCCTGCAAAAAACGACCATAGTGGTCACCCACGACATCGATGATGCGCTCATTATGGGAGATCGCGTGGTGGTCATGAGCGGACGGCCTTCCACCATTAAACTCGTGCACAAACTTGATTTTCCAAGGCCACGAGATTTTGAACGCGATGCCGATTTGAGCCGTTTACGCAGTGAAATATTTCTGATGCTGGGAGTACCCTATGCCGTCTAACGCTTCTGCCGGGGGTGCTGTCTGGCGATCGTATCCGCTTCGTCTTCTGCTGATGGCCCTGTTATGGTTGTTGTTGATATCTTTGATGCATTACTGGCTCAACACAGACCACGAACAGCGCCAGGTTGTAAAGATGGGGTATATGCCCGTGATTACCAACCTGGCGGCGCCCCTGCTGGATTTTGCAAGTCAGCGAACCGAAAGCCGGGTTCGCTTTAAAGCCATAAAATTTGCTGCGTTTGCCGAGATGGCCGAGGCCCTGCGCAATGATGAAATTCAGGCCGCCTTCATTATCGCGCCCCTTTCCATCGTATTGCGTCAGCAGGGCGAGGATGTCAAAGTCGTCTATATCGGCAACCGGCATGAAAGTACTTTTGTCGTGCAAAAAAATATCGCGGCTGACCGCCTGAGCGATCTTGCAGGGCGCACCATTGCCGTACCCATGCGCTTTTCCGGCCATAATATAGGCGTATTGAAAGCTATCCACGATGCAGGCATGGATGGGCAGATACACATTGTTGAAATGAATCCTCCCGATATGGCCTCCGCCTTGAGCGCCGGTGCGCTGGACGGTTATTTTGTCGGCGAACCTTTTGCCGCCCAAACCCTGAAGAACGGAGAGTCCCGGTTGCTGTTCTACGTTGAAAAAATATGGCCCGGTTTTATCTGTAATTTGCTGCTGGTTCATCAACGGTTTATCGACAGGGATGCGCAAGCGGTGCAACTGCTGGTCGAGGGCGCTATCCGCTCAGGACTTTGGGCGCAGCATCACCCGGATGAAACAGCCGATATCGCTTCCCGCTATTGGGGGCAACCTGAGGACCTGGTCAAATATGCATTGACAACGCCCAAGGACAGAATCGTTTTTGACCGGTTTGTTCCCAAATATAGCGAATTGGCGGAAATGGCGGATCTGATGGTGCGCTTTGGCTTGATCAAGTCGGCCGATATTGACGGGCTGGTGGACGACCGATTTGCCCTTGGGGCCGACATCCGGGGCGTCGATACTATCGAGGCCGTGCTGGAAAAGCCGTAAGGCGATCCTTGCCCCTTCTGCACAGACCATCGGCCAAATCGCCGCTGATGCCGGCTGTTGGCCTACCGGCTGCGAAGGAGGTCCAATTCATCCTGCAGCGTCTTCAATTGGGCCTTGAGTTCGGTGACCTGGGAATTGAGGCGTTTTTCGACAGCACTCACGGCTGCTTCCAATTTGTGGTGATCGACAAAGTGGTCGCCGTCCTCTGAATTATCTGTCGCTTTGACCGCCTGGCCTGAAGATTTCTGCTGTGCGCCCACGTTTTCTTTCAGCTTTTTGAATGCGGCAATTTCTTTGGCGACAATAATTTTTTTCAGGCCCTCGTCCGGCTGGTTTTCGGAGGTGATTTGTTCAAGGCTGTTGAATACTGACATGATCCTTTTGATGGCATCCGGGTGGGATCGGGCTTTTCGTTTGCGAATATATTCGCCAACAGCGCGAAGCATGCGCAATAACGTATGCGAAAGACGATCGTTTTCGAACCGGGGCATCAAAGCAGTGGTTTCGCCGGCAAGATCATCCAGGCATGCCTCTGTAATCTCCCAATCGATTGACAAGATAATGGATTTGAGCTTTTGCAGGGATACCTTTTCAGGTTTGACAGATGGCTCGTTCAGGCCTTCATCGAAAAAATCATCCAACCGATTCTCAATGTCATTGACCAGATTCTCTCTTGTTTGATTATTCAATGCAGACCTCCTATGCGAATTGATCCTGCAGCGAAACAATGGTTGTGGATATGGCCTTTTTTACGGTAGCGATAACGTTGTCGCCCCGGGTCGCACTTGCCGCAAAAAATGGCACCTGAAGTTTTGCGTTCAATTCGTCGTTCATGGTTTGAACATCCATCAGCGGGATACCTGAATCGCCCAGATCCCGCTTGTTGTATTGCAGGATAACCGGAAAACCGTCATACAAATCGATGTCATAATAAGCCAAATTTTCTTCCAGGTTCTTCAGGGCGGTTATATTTTTATCACGCATCACGACCATCGAGTCGGCGACGAAAACGATGCCGTCGACACCTTTCAAAACCAGTTTGCGCGTCGCATTGTATTTGACCTGACCGGGCACGGTGTAAAGCTGTGTCTTGATTTTGTATCCCTGTATCTGGCCGAGTTCAAATGGTAAGAAGTCAAAAAACAGGGTCCTGTCACCATGTGTTTTGATGCTGACCATATCGGACAAAATGCGGTGGCGAATTTTTCCGAAGATAAATTCCAGATTCGTTGTCTTTCCCCCCCGGCCGGGGCCAACGTAGACAATCTTAATCTGTACTTCTTTATTGCGAATATGTATGACAGCCACTCAGGGCATCCCTCGTTCCATCGTTGGGCTTGCTTATCCGGCATTAAGCCTGACTTGAAATATCTTTATATCTTTTTGGTTTTCTCAAAGATTGTTGTAATCTTGCCGATGGATTCATCGACTTTCAATCGAAGATAACCTAAAGATACGTCATTGCCGAAGATGGTTACCAGAAGGAAGTCATCCATGACTTTGCTGAAGTGGATATTTTCGCTTTTCCCTTTGTGAAACAGCAATGCAAAGTCATCTTCGCCGATGATTGCTGCCATTGCACAGACCGCGCCGAAATTACCGGCAGCCAGAGCAGCTAAAGAATAGACATCATGTCCCACTTGGCCATTGTCCAGGTTCGCGATGATATTGCCTGCCATATCGATGAGTATGACACACTTTAGTCCCAGATCCATCAAGTCCTTTTGCAGAACTTCTTCGATACCATCCAGCTGTTCTTGATCGAGTATGTAGGACAACGATTCTCCTCCTATGGAAATAAGTTTGTTTTTCCAAAGGGGTAAGGCATGCTTGCCACACCTGCTTACCCTGATGTTAATGTTTAACTGACCGCAAACTCCATCGCAACGGGTTGCTTACCCAACGGCGACCTGTTGCCGAATATCATGAGCGCATTTGAACTTTTGCAGTAATCTGGTGAAATGTACAGAAAATCCTTTTAGTTCAATGGAGTATAGAGAATTGAAGCAGGGGTGTCAAATAAAAAGGTGCAATGGGGGGGTGCCGACAGGATATCGGACTCATTGCAAAGGAGTCTTGCCTTATTGGCCAACTATGCGATATATAGTAAAAATACCATGCATTGAGGATTGCGATCCGTTACCATTGGCTAAATTCGGTATTATTGCCGCGGGGGAGTCTGATTATGGCCAAATCTGGTGATCAAATTGAAAAACACACCATCGTTGCAAGATTATCGGTTTCGATATACAAAATGGATGCCCCCAAGCTTCTTGAGCTTCTACATCTGCTTGAAAATAAAAAATTTAGCGATGAAGCCAAGGCACAGGCCCAACGACCGGACGAGGCGCCCGAGATGCGTCGCCAGATGATTATCGCCCGGATATTCATTTTGATCAATCAACTGGACAAAGACACCCTTTTGCAGCGTCTGCGTCATTTCAAGCATCTGGATTTCAAATGGGTTCGCGAATACCCGCGGCTGGCATGCTATATCATGGTTGATTTTGCCTCCGGCAACAAAGCTTACCGCAGCTGTATTCGTGACATCAGCGCCTGCGGTGTATTTATAGAGACAACGGATGTGTTCAAGGTGGGCCAGGAGATTGCCTTGTGCTTCAGCATTTCCGATTCAGAGGCCATGCTGCCGTTTAAAACAAAAGGGCGGGTAACCCGCCTGTATCCGGATGGTATTGGCGTGCAATATGAGAATATCAGCCACTACCAGAGGGACATTCTCGATGCACTGGTCCGTCAGTCCTCCCGATAGAACCCCTTGCGATATTCTTTCATGTATTGCTTTTAAATCAACGGCTATTGAGCTTTATGGTTGGCGCTGTCCGAAACCCGAAAGACGAGTGTCAACGCGCCACTGCGCGAAAAGCTGATGATTACCCTGTCACCGTGTTGTTTTGACGGTTGAACAGCCGTTGAACGATTCGGGCGGCATCGCGTCTGGAAGAGCTTTCCGGGGGGAGCAGGGACACTGGTCGCATTTGCGATACCATCTTTTCGACCATGGGGTCATAGTAGATGGCGCCCAGCTCTTCTGCCCGGATGGTGAGGTATTTTTCGGCCACCAGTTGGATGATCCGGCCGGCGTTTCGGTCTCGCTCCTCCCGGGCCGTGTTGGTGATCAGCCACGGGCGGATGCTGAACACGGCCATTTTGATCTGGTTGGCCAATTCAACATTAAATTCTTTGGATACCGCATCGAAAAGATCGTGGATGGTTCGCATCTGGCTGTCGTTTTTGGGGTCCATGGCCGTTTTAATCAGGTTCTGCAGCGATGGCTGCTGTCCGGCAATCCGGCTGATTTTGCGGTAGATAGAATTGCGAATGAAGCCATACGCGTTCTGAATGGATATGGGTTGCGGGGTGACCACCACAATGGGGTGGTCGGCGATCAGGAAAAAATCGAGCACATTGTAGGATGTCCCGGCACCCAGGTCGAGGATGACATGATCTGCCGGCAAATTGGTCAGTCCCTGGACGATTTTGTTTTTCTGGGCGTACTGCGGGTTTGCCAATGAGAGGATTTCGCTGGCGCCGCAAATCAGTTGAAGATTCTTCTGCGCGGTTTGAATACAGATTTCATCCAGTGAATGATATTTCCTGGTGATAAAATCATTCAGTGTCCGCACCGGTGTTTTGATACCCATCATGGTATGCAGGTTCGCACCACCCAGATCGGCGTCGATGAGAATGGTTTTTTGCTCCTGCTGGGCCAGTGCGGAAGCCAGCAGTATACTGACCATACTTTTGCCCACACCACCCTTGCCGCCCCCGACAGCCCATATTTCAGGTGAATGGGTCGATTTGCGATTCGTGTTATGGTTCACTGGATACCTTCCGATTGGTTAATCTGTATGGTTCGTTTTAACCAGAGAATCCCATAGACTCCACAATAGATTCTGCTCCCCCACGCTTCCGGCGCAATATTCCGTCAGCAGTTCTCGATCTGTCGTATTCAGTTGGTCAAGCCGTATGCCGATAACCGTCGATTCACCTTTTTCCGTTTTTTGATTGCGATACCAGACGATCTTTCCGGACAGGTCGAGGATGGCCACTTCGTTGAGCAGGTCCAGCGACAGGTCTATCCGCTGGCCCTTCTTGATACCGCGTTGCACATTTGCCCGGGGCCCCAGATCAATGCATAGCCCTCCCAGCGACAAGTCCACGGCAATGCCCGTATGCTGCCATTGGCTTTCGCCCTGACGCGATGGGTTGCTGGAAATTTCGACCTTGGTGGGCAGACCGTAGCGAACGGTCCGGCGAACGGTTTGCCAGGCGCGGTCGCATTTGTCGACATTGTCCGGCTTATAGATCTCCCGGAGTTGTTGTTCGATGTGGCGATAGGTTTGGCATGCCTCCCGCAATACCGGCTTTGCAATTTTGACCAGTTCCACATCGGTGACCGCAACAATATCCGTGTAGGACACGGTGGGTTGGTCAAGAGGGAAGATATTTCCGAAAATGTCGTTGGCACCCAGCAAAATCGGCTCGGTTTCAATTCCTGCCTTGGATGCTTCTATCTGGCATTCGGGTGACCAGGTTTCTGCCAATGTACCTGAGACCACGAAATAAATTTCATTGGCCGGATCGTCGACGCATGCGATTTTTTCTCCCGTCATCAGGCGAACACGGACCAGGCGCAACATGATGGTTACCAGCTCGGTATAGCTCATACTGGCCCAGAACCGCTGCAGCGGGGTGTGCTGAGCACCTTCATCCCGCAATCGGGCATGAAAGCTGCGTCCCTGCTGGTGGGTCGGTTTTTGAATGCTCCATTGAAGTATCTTGGCTACGATGGCCTGCAAATTCATTCCCTGTTGGATAAAAAGTTCGGCCGCGCGGTCAAAAGCGGATATGGCTTGGTCCAGTTGACTTTTTTCAAGGAGCAAGTCGGCAAATTTGCGCCTTAAAATCGGATCTTCAGGGTATATGTCCAGAACTTCGCGGAATTCTTCTATGGATTCAATGGTCAGGGTGCCATCGAGAATTCGCTGCATGATGCTGTACTGGTGATCTTGTGGAAGGTTCATTGCTATTTTCATGTTACAGCGGTTCTCCCATACGGATAGAGTCAATGAGCGCATTGATACGCTGGTTGAGTATTTCACTTTTCTGATAGGTCAGACGGATGGTTTCATACAACGGTTTGATCCGTCGATCCAGGTTCAGAAACATATTGGACAAGTTGGCCAGCCTTTGGTTGATGGTATCGATCTGCTGCTGGATCGCATCGAAATCGGCAATTGCGCGGGTTCCGGATCGCTCTTTCTGGAATTGGTCGATCATCTCTTCCAGATCGTTTTTTTCCTCTTCGGAAAGGCCAATATTCCACTCAATCGGGGAGCCTTCAGCCATGTTCATCGCTACGCCTCCTCATAACGCTTGAGCTGTTCATTAATGCGCGCATTGAGCGAGGCAATTCGTTTGTCCTGGTTTTTCAGGAATTCGTTGACGTTCATTTCCTTTTTCTCATCGGTCCAGCGGCGCTTGGACAGCAGCATGATTAACAGCAGGGCAAGTATACCGATGGTAATGGCGACCAGAATGATCACCAGGTAAAATTGAAGGCCGTTGGTTTGCGCTTTTTTTGCCGGTCCGGGGTCGACATTCTCGACATACCGTACTTGCGGCGTTGGTCGGGAGGTTTGGGTGCTGCTTTGAATGTCGAGGGAAGCCGGTCGTTCAGCGGGGGCCGACCCCTTTTCAGTGTCCGGCGGAGTTTTATCTTTGATTTGTGCGACAGCGGCAGAATCCCTGGCGGAATCCGCGGTCGAAGGGTCCGTCTGGTCGAATATCTCGCGTCCGCCATCCACGGACGGCAGGAGGGTGGATTCCCGCAAGGTCTTGATTTGCGACTCATCCTGCCGGGTTTCCACCGCAACCGCCGGTTTGGGTTGGACAACCAGCGGGTAGACGTCCAGGGCCAACCGCGGCGGGTCTGTCAGGGGGAAGTATTCAAACCGGAAATGATCATAATCCAACTGGAAACTGGTCGACAGGTGGTCCCGGCGCTGCCAGAATTGAATGCTGCGCACATGCCTGCTACGCTCCACAGGTATTTTGCGAACCAGTCGCGGAACCGTCTGGTTCAGCGTGACCACGAGCTGTCCGGATTCCTGGGGATTAATATTCTGGCTGGAAACGGGCGAATCGAGTTCGAACACGATTCGGGTAAAGCCTTCATATTCACCAATTCGAATGTCTTTCAGGTTGGAAGCGCCGGCAGGTACGATCCAGAGCGCCATCAAAACACAAATACCTGCAAGCGGTCGGTGGGGCATGTATCTGCAATTAAATCGGATCATGGGTAAAAACCGCTTTGTTCAGCATCCGCACGGGTATTGGTTCCATTCTGGAGTATTATCGCGACCATTATGATGCGATGCTGAAAATATCCATAAAATCATAAAATTGTCAAGGGGATGGACAGCGGATTAGCGCTTATGACGTCGGGCTGGGGAATGTTTGCGGCATTTCATCGGCAGCGGTTAATGCACCGCCGTGTGTACCCGGAATCCTGCAGATTCCAGTGCATCCGATATGGGCTGCGTGTCGCAGGAGGTCAGCCGGAAATAGTATGTCCGGTTGGCGGTCTGCTGGGCGGTCATGCCCACGTTAATGATATCGCCGCCCTGGTCGTGAATGATTTTTATGGCGCGATTAAGATCCGCCGGGTCCTTTCCCGTGGTCAGATCGATACGTTCGCAGCCGGACAATATGCCCATCATTTCGATAAAGGCATGCAGAATATCCGAATCGGTAATAATGCCCACCAGGCGGCGCCCCTGGATCACCGGCAGCCCACTGATCTTATATTGATAGATAATTCGAGCGGCGATTTCGATGTCATCCTGAGGTGAAACGGTCATCGGTTTCCGGATCATCATATCTTGAAGTGTTAAATCAGCCAGCATGGAGGGCAAAAGCGCCTGTTTCAGGTCAGCCAGGGTGAGCAGGCCTCTGAGATGTTTTTTGCTGTCGACCACCGGCAGGTGGCGGATGGAATTGATTTTCATCAATTCCAGTGCTTCCTCGATCCGGGTATGCACAGTAACGGTTATCGGTTTGGGCACCATCAAAGATTCGATATTCATCCGAACGCCTTTTAGTTTGGGGTGGCAGTTGTGAACCGCTATATCTATCTATAACATTTGGATTTACAACAGAACAAGAAATTTTTAATGATGGATGCTGTCTTTTGGCTTACATTTAAGATCAGGATCGCGCGAAGCAGAGGGGACGTATATCAGTTTATAAGTTAATCGAAGATTAACTTATAAACTGATATACGTCCCCGACAACCCCTTGCCGGGTCTTCTTGAACGGATCTTTGCCGATTTATTTTTTCTCCGGCTGATACAGGCACAGCGGCTCTTCGGCCATATAATCACCGGTGGCTTCATATGCCCTGGCGCGGCAGCCGCCGCATACCCGATGGTATTCGCAATAACCGCACTTGTCTTTGAGCTGGCCGAAATTGCGAAGCTTGCGAAAGTGATTTGAGTGGCGCCAAATTTCGCCGAAGCTTTGCCGGGTGATATCACCGCAATTCAAATCCAGGAAACCGCAAGGCTGAACGATACCGCGGTGGGAGATGAAGCAGAATCCGGTTCCCGCCAGACAACCTCGGGTGACTGCATCCAGTCCATGGGATTCAAACGTGACACTCCGGCCGTCCTCGCGGGCACGCTGGCGCAGGATGCGGTAGTAGTGCGGGGCGCAGGTGGCTTTGAGCTGAAGGGATGTTTTGTCCCGCTGGTCATAGAACCAGTTCAACGTTGCCTCATATTCGCGGGCATCGATTTCCTGATCCACAATATACTTGCCGCGTCCGGTGGGAACCAGCAGAAAAATATGATGGGCCACCGCACCCAGTGACTCGGCCAGTTCCAGAATTTTGGGAATTTGCGCCAGGTTGGTTTTGGTGATGGTGGTATTGATTTGAAAATCGATACCGGCCGCTTTGGCATTTTCAATTCCCTTAAGGGCACCCTGGTAAGCGCCTTGGACGCCCCGGAATTTGTCGTGGCTTTCGGCAGTGGAACCATCGAGGCTGATACTGATGCGCTGAATGCCGGAATCGGCCATTTTGCGGGCCATTTCAGGGGTTACCAGGGTGCCGTTGGGGGCCATGACCATGCGCATTCCCTTGTTATTGCCGTATTTGGCGATGTCGAAAATATCTTTGCGGAGCAAAGGCTCGCCGCCGGTGAGGATGATGATGGGCTTGGCGACCTCGGCGATCTGGTCCAAAAGGGTAAAGGCCGACTTTGTATCCAGCTCGCCGGAATAGGGACCGCAAGTGGCTGCGGCGCGGCAGTGCACGCAATTAAGGTTGCAGTTGCGGGTGGTTTCCCAGGCCACCAGCCTCAGGGCGGGGGTATCGTCTTCTCCATGGCCGTGGCCGGGTGAGTGAGGGTGTGCTGGGTGATTCATGATAGATTTGCCTCATTGGAACGTCAGTTACAAGTTGCGAGCTGAGGAATTCTGCCATCAGGAAGGGCCGGGGGACGTATATCAGTTTATAAGTTAATCGAAGATTAACTTATAAACTGATATACGTCCCCCGGCTCCCACAAAGCGTCGATTTACTTTGCGGCCAGGTTCTTGGCCGCATCAATGGAAAAGTATGTCAGGATCAGATCCGCACCGGCACGTTTGATGCCGGTCAGCGTTTCCATCATGACTTTCTGGCCATCCAGCCACCCCATTTTTTCGGCCGCTTTGATCATGGCGTATTCTCCGCTGACATTATAAGCGGCCAGCGGCAGATCGAATTCTTCCCGAAGCCGGCAGATAATGTCCAGGTAGGGCAGCGCCGGCTTGACCATGATGATGTCGGCACCTTCCTCCACATCCATGGCGGCCTCCCGTATGGCCTCCTGGGAATTGGCCGGGTCCATCTGATAGGTGCGGCGGTCGCCGAACTGGGGGGCCGAGTCGGCGGCTTCCCGGAAGGGGCCGTAATAGGCCGAACAATATTTGGCCGAATAGGCCATGATAGGGATATGACTGAAGTTTTCATCGTCAAGCGCCGCTCGGATTTCAGCCACCCGGCCGTCCATCATATCCGATGGGGCCACCATATCGGCACCGGCCTTGACATGGGACACGGCGGTACGGGCCAGCAGGTCTAAAGTGGCATCGTTGTCGATCCGGTTTTTTTCGACAATGCCGCAATGGCCGTGATCGGTGTAAGCGCAGAGACACACATCGGTGATGACCGCCAGGTCCGGAACCTTGTTCTTGACTGCCCGTATGGCCTGCTGGACCACCCCTTTATCGGCATAGGCCTGGGTCCCCAGAGGATCCTTGGATTCAGGAAGACCAAACAGGATAATTGCCGGAATGCCAAGCGCTTTGGCTTTCTGGGCCTCCTTGATCAGATTGTCGCTGGACATTTGATAGACTCCCGGCATGGAATCGATGGGATTTTTTACGCCTTTGCCCCCAACGGCAAACAGGGGCAATATGAGGTTGTTGACACTGAGTTCGGTCTCGCGAATCATGCGGCGGAACGCACTGCTCTGGCGCATGCGTCGTGGGCGGTAATCGGGAAACAGCATGGGGGTCTCCTTGTGGCTATACGGTTTGGGAAATTTCTTCGTCCGTCAGGTAGCACGCCGGATCGGGTGCCCATACGTTGCCGGACACGGCTTCCGCGCGTACGCGGAAATTTCCGCCGCACACGTCCAGCCAGCGGCAGCCGGCACAACGGCCCTGGACATATTTCTTTTTTTCCTTGAGCTGGAGCAGCAGGGGGTCCTGGGGCCGGGTCCAGATTTCGGAGAAAGGCCGCTGGCGAACATTGCCGAAACTGTGGTGGCGCCAGAACTGGTCGGCGTAAACGTTTCCATCCCAACTGACGCAGCCGATGCCGCGGCCTGAGTTGTTGCCCTCGTTCATCTGGAGCAGTTCCAGCACTTGGGCCGCCCGCCCGGGATTTTCTTTGAGCATGCGCATGTACAGGTAAGGGCCGTCGGCGTGGTTGTCCACCGTCAGGACTTCTTTGGAAATGCCCTTGGCATGCAGGGCCTGGGTGCGATCGATAATCAAATCAACGGCCGCCCGGGTCTCTTCGTGGCTCAGATCGTCCTTGACCATTTCCGTTCCGCGGCCGGCATAGACCAGGTGGTAAAAACAGACCCGCGGGATATTCATGGACTCCAGCAGATCGAAGATGCCGGGGATCTCTTTGACGTTTTGCTTGTTGATGGTAAACCGCAGCCCGACCTTGATGCCGGCCTCCTGGCAATTGACGATACCCTCCATGGCTTTGCGGTAAGCCCCCTTGACGCCGCGAAAATGATCATTGACCGGCTCCATACCGTCCAGGCTGATGCCAACGTAGGACAGGCCGATGGCTTTGAGGGTCTGTGCCATTTTGGGGGTGATCAGGGTGCCGTTGGTGGAGATCACCGCCCGCATGCCTTTGTCCACGGCATAGGCCGCCAGTTCGGGCAGGTCTTTGCGGACCAGCGGCTCGCCTCCGGAAAACAGCAGCACGGGTGCGCCGAAAGCGGTCAGGTCGTCGATGAGCGCTTTGCCTTCGGTGGTGTTCAGTTCGTCACGGGTGGAACCTTCGGTGGCATGGGCGTAACAGTGAACGCATTTTAAATTGCACGCCCGGGTGATATTCCATACCACAACCGGTCGCTTGTCTTTGGAAAACTGCAGCAGGTGACTGGGCAGGTTGCCGGAGTGGCGGCCATATCGCAACGCATCGGACGGTTCAACGGTTCCGCAATAGAGTTTGGAAATGCCGATCATGGCGTAATGATTCCTTTCGTAGAACAGAAATTGGATGAATGCAGGCGCTATGTATCAATATCCTTGGTTTGAAGCAACTGGGCGATAAAGGCCTCCGGGTTGTCTATTGCCTGGCGGGTGATGAAAAAACGGTTCAGACCGGCTTTTTCATGAACCAGCTTCAATCCGAGCAAAAGATCGGATGAGAGCTGGCGGTATACGGCATCGACATCCACCGGGTGTTCCAGCCACTGACCGATGATGAAATCGATGGTTTCATCTTCCAGGATGATGTTCAGGCCATTGTTTTTCAGAAACTCCATTTCAATGGTCTTCGTTTGCCGATAAAGATCGGCCAGTCTGGACAAGGTGCCCTCTATATCGACACTGTGTGAGCTGTAATAGCCTGCGGCCAGTTTGATGCGGTCTTCCGTGAACGGTAATCCGAACTTGTCGGTCAAAAGATGTTTACTGGAGCGGATATGGTCGGCAATGGCTTCGATTTCGCATTGTTTGATCCCTTCAAATCGTGATTCATGTTGCGGGTCATTGGGCGCCGATTCCAGCTTTTCCATCCACTGACGGGGATCGTTGAGCAACTCTGCGGTCACTGCGAAACGTTTGATTGGAGTGGAGGGCAGTCGTTTTTCAAACTCCAGCAGGGCACCCTCCACCGCGCTGACCAACCCCCGGGCCCCGGTGTTTTCATTGAAGGCGCTGCAGGCCATCATTTCCAGGGCCTTGTCCTGAAATTTGATATCTATCCCGTAGGCCGCAAAATCAAGCTTTTTACCCAATATGATCGGGTTGTTGGGGTTTTTGAGAATGGTGTACAGATCGGCTTCGGCCAGCCGGTCGAACACGGCGCGCACCGGAAGGCGGCCGACAAATTCGGTTTCGAAGCCGTATTGCACCAGGTCTTCCGATTTTACCTGGCTGAGGATCCTGGTTTTTTCATCGGCATTTTTCAGAGGGGCGCCGAACCCGATGGTCTTGCTGGTCAGGCGCTTTTCGATGATTTCCTCCAAACCACTGAAGGCGCCGCTCATGATAAAGAGGATGTTTTTGGTGTTGATACAGGAACCGTCGCGTTCACCGGTTTTTCTAAACCGTTCGATTTCCTGGAGCATGGAAATGGGGTCGTGGGGGACTTTAAGATCGACTTCGGTTTCTTCCATGGGCTTTAACAGCGCCCTTTGAACACCCGTTCTGGAAACATCTGCACCCACAAGGTTGTGGGACGATGCAATTTTGTCGATTTCGTCGATGTAAATGATACCGTACTGGGCGCGTTCGATGTCACCGTCGGCTTCGCGCACCAGATCGCGGACCAGATCTTCCACATCACCGCCCACGTAACCGGTCTCGCTGAATTTGGTCGCATCGCCCTTGACAAACGGGACACCGATTTTGTGCGCGATCAGGCGGACCATGTAGGTTTTGCCCACACCGGTGGGGCCCAGCATGAGAATGTTGTTCTTGATGCTGCCCACCATATCGCCGATTTCCACGTCCAGGGATTGACGGTAGCGGATCCGGTTGAAATGGGTGCATATTTTGGTGGCCAGTACCGCCTTGGCAGTGTCCTGTTTGATCAGGTACTGATCCAGGTAAGCGATCAGCTCTTCCGGTTTCAGGGTGAAGTCGATGGCTTCGGTGCGTTGAACCGGCGTTTCAACGGTGTCACTGGATTCCATCTGGGCCATGGCGATGGGTGTGGCCAGCTTGACGGAACCGCCGAATTTCTTGGTCAGAAATTCGCCCAGCTCCTTCTCGATCTCTTTCGGGTTCGGAAATTTTTCGTTTTTTATTTTCATAACGCGAGTATTATAATCACCGCCACCCAGGAATGCAAGCATGCCCGGAGGCCGACAAAACCGGCCCCCTGCAGTTGGATTCTTTATGCCTGCAAAGACAGATGGTGAGGCCTGCAACCGTCCGCTAATATGGTTTGATTGTGTTTGAGATACTGTTATGATGGTCCAACTTTCCATCGAACGGGCTTGGACCGCCCGGTAAAACCGAACATTAACCCAAGGGGGTATCTCATGCTGACGACAACCACCGTGGGCAGCCTGCCGAAACCCGAATACCTGGCCGAAACCGAGAAGCTCTGGCCGGCCTGGCGTCTTTCCGGGGAGCCGTTGCAGCGGGCTAAGGAGCGTGCCACCGTGGAGTGGCTGCGCCACCAGGAGAACGCCGGTATTCATATCCTTACCGCCGGCGAACAGCACCGCATCCACTTTGTTCATGGCTTTCTGGAAAAGATCCAGGGCATCGACTGGGAAAAAAAGACACCCATGGGCATCCGCGACAACCGGTATACCGTGGATGTGCCCACGGTCACCGGGCCCGTATCCAGCCTGAAGTCTGTTCATGTGGAGGAAGTCCGATTCACCCGCGCGCAGACACAGCGGCCGATCAAATTCACCCTGCCGGGGCCCATGACCATCTGCGACACTATCGCCAACGCCCATTACGCCACGCGTGCGGACATGGCCATGGCTTTTGCCGATATCCTCAATGGTGAAGCCAAAATTCTGGAGGCGGCCGGCGTCGACCTGATCCAGTTCGACGAGCCGGCTTTCAATGTCTTCCTGGAGGATGTCAAGCAATGGGGCATCGACGCCCTGCACCGCGCCATCGCCGGTTTGTCCTGCACCACCGCTGTGCATATCTGCTACGGGTACGGTATCGAGGAGAACCTGCGCTGGAAAAAAACACTGGGCAGCCAATGGCGTCAGTACGAAGAGATCTTTCCGGCCCTTAACGCCAGCCGCATCGACCAGGTTTCCCTGGAATGCGCCGATTCGCGCGTGCCCCTGTCGCTTATGGGCCTGTTAAAAGACAAAGGTTTGATGGTCGGTGTCGTGGCCGTGACCCGGGACCGGGTAGAGTCGCCGGAAGAGGTGGCCGCAACCATCCGTGCCGCAATGGCGTACGTTGATGCAGATCGCCTGTATCCGTGTACCAACTGCGGCATGGCGCCCATTCCTTATGATGTGGCGCTGGCCAAAATCAAAAATCTGGCCGCCGGTGCCGATCAGGTTCGACGCACGTTGTAAGGCAATGGCCAGAATGGGGGGGCCCGGAACCGCAAAGTGTGCTTTGCCGTTCGCTTTTTTTCTTTTTCAAGTACATCGTCTGTTTAAACTGTGATCCCGCAATGTTTGCCAGGCTACGGTGGCGGCCGTCGTGCAATACCCACCGAGCAAAGGCATCCGTGTTTCCCAAGCTAAAGGGTGGCCGCGACTCATATTCGAGCGCAATTCTGAAACCAATCCTGAACAATATGCGGTTTGCTGTGGTACCCGATTTCAATAATACATTTAAACAATGACCTTTTAGTGCCTAATGATAAGCTGTTCATCAGAGCTATAATCGCTGTTCGAATGTTACGATTCATCTTATCGGCTGAAACAACCAAACAAGGCCTGGCTTTTAAAATTCCTGACCCGAGGGCAGGATCAAGATTCATCATGATAAACGTCAAATGATTATACGGAAGCGAATGAAAAAGGAGTTGACTGAAAAGAAATCAATGTTATATGATAACAATTATCATTTAAGTATAGATCTTAGCCCTCCCCTTAAGGTGGAGGACCCGGAAAGGTTCTACCGATCCGGTGAGAAAAATATAGGTAATTCCCCGGGAAAGCCCATTGAAGGGGACGAACCGAAGGAATTACCTAAACATGATTTAATTTATTTATCGCGCGAACGATGGGATTGCAAATACCACATCGTATTTGTACCCAAGTACCGCAAGAAAAAGCTATACGGCAAGTTTCGGAGCCGGGTAGGCGATATAACTCCGGGACTAGTGCCGGCAACGCGGCGTGGAGCTGTTGGAAGGGCATCTGATGCCCGACCACATCCATATGTGTTTAAAGGTGCCGCCGAAGTTCAGTATAGCGTTAGTCGTTGGTTTCATAAAAGGCAAAAGCGCAGTGCTGATACATCGTGAAGTGTTGAAACATAAAACGGCCATTGGACAGTATTTTTGGGCTCGGGACTATTGTTACAGCACGGTGGGATTGGACGAGCAAACAATACGCAAGCTATTCGCGAGCAGGAACAGTCCGAAAAGGAGCAATTAGAGTTCGATTTCGATTAACCTGAAGCCCCAACGGGGCTTTACCAACCCCCAGCCCCTTTCGGGGGGGCTACCTGAGACCTCCCGCCATGCTGGAGGAGAATCATTTAATTGGGCCGATGGGTACCGAAGCACTGTATTTAATGCCGCACGGTGCGTAATAGCAGACAACAAAAGGAGGAGACTCTATGAATAAAGACAGCAAGTGCCCGGTAACGGGCGCAACGAGCAAGCCCATTTCCGGCAGAGGCACGTCGAATCGCGACTGGTGGCCGAACCAGTTGAACCTCAAGATTCTTCATCAGCATTCTCTTATGAGCAATCCCATGGGCGAGGCATTCAACTACGCTGAGGAATTCAAAAAACTCGACCTGGAGGCTTTGAAGAAGGACCTCTATGCGCTGATGACCGATTCTCAGGATTGGTGGCCGGCCGATTGGGGACATTACGGGGGCCTCTTCATCCGAATGGCGTGGCATAGTGCGGGCACTTACCGCATGGGCGACGGTCGCGGGGGCGCGGGGTCCGGCAACCAGCGCTTTGCACCCCTCAACAGCTGGCCCGACAACGTGAACCTCGACAAGGCACGTCGGCTGCTTTGGCCGGTCAAGCAGAAATACGGCAAAAAAATTTCCTGGGCCGACCTGATGATTCTTGCCGGCAACTGCGCTCTGGAGTCCATGGGATTTAAGACCTTCGGTTTCGGCGGCGGGCGAGAGGACATCTGGGAACCCGAAGAAGACGTCTACTGGGGTGCCGAAGAGGAATGGCTGGCTACGAGCGACAAGCCCAAAAGCCGGTACAGCGGCGACCGCAATCTTGAAAACCCCCTTGCCGCCGTGCAGATGGGGCTGATCTACGTGAACCCGGAAGGCCCGGACGGCAACCCTGACCCGGTCGCCTCCGGCCGTGACGTTCGCGAGACCTTCGCACGCATGGCCATGAACGACGAAGAGACCGTGGCGCTTGTTGCCGGCGGGCATACCTTCGGTAAGTGTCATGGCGCGGGCGATGCAGCGCTGGTCGGTCCGGAACCCGAGGCCGCCGGCATCGAGGAACAGGGGCTCGGCTGGAAGAGCAGCTTCGGCAGCGGCAAAGGCGGCGATACGATCAGCAGCGGCATTGAGGGGGCCTGGAAACCGAACCCCACCAAATGGGATATGGGCTATCTGAAGGTGCTGTACAAATACGAATGGGAACTGGTGAAGAGTCCGGCCGGCGCTAACCAGTGGTTGGCCAAGGACGTGGACGAAGAAGATATGGTGGTTGACGCACACGACCCGTCGAAGAAACGCCGGCCGATGATGACCACGGCGGACCTTTCGCTGAAGTTCGACCCAATCTACGGGCCGATCTCGCGGCGCTACCTTCAGAACCCTGAAGAATTCGCGGATGCCTTCGCCAGGGCGTGGTTCAAGCTAACCCACCGCGACATGGGCCCCCGCTCGCGCTATCTCGGCCCGGAGGTCCCGGCAGAGGAACTGATCTGGCAAGACCCGGTGCCTGCAGTCGATCATAAGCTGATCGATGCCCAGGATATTGCCGCCCTCAAGGGCAAGATCCTGGCTTCGGGCCTGTCTGTTTCCCGGCTGGTTTCGACCGCCTGGGCATCGGCATCCACCTTCCGCGGCTCCGATATGCGCGGCGGTGCAAACGGGGCGCGCATCCGTCTTGCTCCGCAAAAGGATTGGGAAGTCAACCAACCGGCCCAGCTCAAGACGGTGCTGCAGACCCTTGAAGGAATCCAGAATGAGTTCAACAGCGCGCAGCCAGGCGGGAAAATAGTTTCGCTCGCCGACTTGATTGTCCTGGGCGGATGCACAGGTGTCGAACAAGCTGCAAAGAATGCCGGTCACGATGTGACCGTTCCCTTCTCGCCGGGACGCACGGATGCGTCGCAGGAGCAAACCGACGTTGAGTCATTTGCCGTGCTCAAACCGGCTGCAGACGGGTTCCGTAACTACCTCAAAACCAAATTCAGTGTATCGGCAGAGGAACTGCTGGTTGACAAGGCGCAGCTGCTGACGTTGACCGCCCCTGAGATGACCGTTCTCGTTGGCGGTATGCGCGTTTTGAATGCCAACTTCGGACAGTCCCCGCACGGCGTCTTCACCAAGCGGCCGGAGGCGCTCACCAATGACTTTTTCGTGAATCTGCTTGATATGCAAACGGTATGGAAGGCCGCCACGAAAGACGAAGACGTGTTCGAGGGTCGTGATCGCGCCAGTGGCGAACTCAAGTGGACCGGCACCCGTGTCGATCTCATCTTCGGTTCAAATTCCCAACTCCGGGCCCTTGCGGAAGTCTACGGATGTGAGGACTCCCAGGAGAAGTTCCTGCAAGACTTTGCAGCGGCGTGGAACAAGGTAATGAACCTTGACCGCTTCGACCTCGCAGGGTCTTAACATTAACGTCTTCGAGGGCGCCTGAAGTGTATTCCGGCCTGCAAAGCGGATGATCAGGAAGTGACAGCCGTCACGAATTGACGGATGTTTTGAACGCTCACGAAGGTAATTATTGACATTTGAGCGCGGCGTTTCAATGCAATATGAAGCGCCGCGCTTTCTTTGATGCGCCACTATGTTTTGTGGCCAATGGGTTGAAGCCAAACCCGGCATGGTTATAACGGGTAGTGTCCAGAGCTTAACGGAAATGCCGGTAGCTGGTGGAAAGATGCTGAAATATTCATCATCGAGAAAGTTAGGTATGGCTATGCACGAAAAGGAAACGAAAGCAGCAGTATTGCGTAATTTTAATCGGACTGCTGATAGTGTATGTCGGGATGGATTAGCGAAAGTTATGGTATGCTCGTCAGAGACCACTCCCACAGTTGGGTTTTGAAGCATTGCGGGCTTGTGTCGCAGGAATCACCGATAAAGCGCTACGGATATGTTCCGCAAAAATGTCGATAATCGACAGGCGCGCACCCAGCGCCTCGCTTTCCAGGGCGACTTCGATTCCATGGGTCTCCAAGGCTTTTTTCCAGGAGTCTTCGGGACCGGCCAGGTCCTCTGCAAAATGAACGCCGGCCACCAACATCAAGGGCATCAGGCGCACCCGACGAAAACCGGAGCCCACAATTGCGCGGATTGTGGCATCCCGGCCGGGCCAGCCCCCTTCGATCATACCGCCAAAGGCCCTTTGGCCATACATTTCCCTGAGGCGTTGGTAGAAAGCAGGATAGGTTGTCCAGGCGCAATGGTCGGTGCCATGCCCCACCAGCACCACGGCTTCCGATTCATCCTGTGCAAAAACCGGCGCCAGCGCAAGCGCCGTGGTATGGTGGTCATGGGCACTGCATAGCAGGGAATGCCCCACGCTGACACGGCAGGTAGGGTGTTGGACCTCGCTCACCAGACGGTAGAATTCATGGCCGCAAATCATATTGAACGATTGAACGATCGCCCATGGGTGGCCTTCTCCGGCTATCGCCGCCAACATTTCGCCCGGCGAACGGGTATCGATTTTGTGGCTTTTTAAATGCCGGCGAACGATACGCGAAGTAAATGCCCAATGGATTTCATGATTCGCGAAATGCCGCTTGAGACGGGCGTCGACCCGGTCATATACCGCACGTGCTTTGCTGGTGGTGCCAAAGGCGGCGATGATGATTGGTGGTGTCATGAGGCTGAACCCCTTGCCCGTTCGTCTTGCAGGAAGCTGTTGCCCCTCTGGTGCAGCATCCGATACAGATTGCATCCCGGTGCAGGATTGCGGTTTTTGGGTAAGCATAAAACCTGCTGAAGGGATCCAGCGCTCGAATTTTCGGCGCCGGTTTATTCGAAATGGCCCAGCGGCCCGCGAATATGATCCACCCAGATATCGACGAAATCGTCATATTCCGCAGTGCCCTTGAGAACCGGAACGCACGCAATACCGGCTTTGGTAAAAACAGACTTCCAGGAATCCTCCTCATCGCCGGCCATGTCGTTTTTGGCATGATCACCGGCCACAGACATAAACGGTATCAGATAGGCCTTTTTAATTTTTTTTCGGAGCATCAGATCCTTGATTAAATCGATATCGGGATAGCCTTCAACAGTGCCCACGAAGATATTGGGGTCTTTGAGTTGCAGTTGGAACATCAGGGCCGCATAAAAGGCGTTGGAAGGATGGTGGGTGCCGTGTCCCATCAACACCACGGCTTCACTTTTCTTCCGTTCCTTGGCGATGGTCTTTATGATAGCCGCAGTGGCACGCTCCATATCCCGTTGAGTGGCCATGAGGGGATAGCCCAGAATGATCCTCCGGAAGCGGCCCATGATTTTGAATGCCTCAACGGTACGGCGCAGGTCGTGGTATTCTTCACCACAGATGGTGTGCAGCGATTGCACGGCCACATGGGTGAAATTTTCGTCCTGCATCTTGGCCAGGGCCACTTCCGGCGAGTCCAATTGTTTGCCCTGTTTGGCCAGCTTCGCACGAATAATGTGCGAGGTGAAGGCCCAACGCACCGCAACCTCGGGAAAAGCGGCCTTGACTTTTTTATCGATGTTCTCGAAAGACACCTGAGCGGAGGCTTCGCTGGAGCCGAAGGCCACCAAGAGAATACCGACCTTTTTCGGCATTGCATGGCCGTGGGCGGCGTAAGCATGAACGGCTCCAATGGTTACCGATAGAATAAAAGCCAGCAAAATGCCGTAGGATTTTTTTATATTCACTTTTCTCCTCCATAGTTTTAACATCAACTTTAAAGCCATGGGCATCCGGAAGGGCTCAAGTACCCGTCGCCATCTACCCGGAGGCGTGTCGTTCGCCAAACAGGGCGGATGGCGCGAAGACGAATCTCCTGCCAAGGACTTCATCTTCGCGCCATCGTTATGGGGTGCGGCATCAACCGGTATCAAAAAAAAAGCCCTTCATGCGTTAACGCGCATGAAGGGCTGCACCCAGCTTACTTGGCCCTGTCATCATCTCCATCCGATACCACGTCGAATCAGAGGTGAATGCGTAAAGGCAGGTCTTCTGGCTTCCGGATCACTCTACCTTCCGCGCCTTCCCGTTCCGATTTGTTCCGAAACAGTGGCATCTGCGGATTTCGTCCCCGGTCACAGCGGCGGGACCGCTCCCGATTCCAACGGGATTCCCTATTGAGCCCTGAGGGCACCTTTTACTTTCTACTTATACTATTCTGATAAGTTGTCAAGTTATTTTTTGTCGTTCGAACATAATGTCTTTTTCTGCTGTAGCATTGCATTTGGGTGCGACCATAAAAAGATGATCCTCCATAAACTCACCCGCCGTCGAATCATCTTTGCCGGCCACCGGGCTGACCTATGTTTTTCATCGGCTACAGCGTCTCCAGAGACCGGGCAGCCCCGTACGCTACGGTAAACTGCGGGTATGGCAATACGTGGACGTCATGAAACAATTCATCCTCGATGGCGGCGACCAGGCCGCGGTTATTGGCCGATCCGCCGTCCAGGTAAACGTCGCCCACCATGTCCCGGCTCCCGGCCAGATTGGCGATACGCCTGGCAACGGCTTCATGCAACCCCTGTATGATGCGTTCCTTGGCAATGCCTTTGGCCATTAGGCTGACTATTTCACTTTCGGCGAAAACCGCACAGGTGCTGTTGATATTTACAGGGTCCGCCACTTCCCAGCCCAATTCATCAAAAGCGCCCACCGGCGTATTCAGGATACGGGCCGCTACTTCAAAAAAACGGCCGGTTCCGGCGGCGCATTTATCGTTCATTCTAAAATCGATCAGTTTGCCGGTGTCCGAAAGCCTGATGACCTTGATATCTTGGCCGCCGATATTGATCACCGTGCGTGCTTTGCTTTCACTGAGCAGAAATGCCCCCAAGGCATTCGCGCTGACTTCGTCAATAACTTTGTGGGCACCGCTGACCAATCTTTTGCCATAGCCGGTGACTGCCACCGCCGAGACATTTGCCGGTGTACATCGGGAGGCCGCACACCCTTCGTCGATCAGCCGCTCTGCAATTTCCGACTGCCCCGGCGCTGTGGGCAAGGCTTTTTTCCATACGATTTTGTCATGCGCCACGAACACCACCTTTATGGCGGTGCTTCCGATGTCGATGCCGATATTTATTTCTTCTGCTTCAATTCCCATAATCTTCACCGTGTTTTTGCTGTCGGCTTATATTTGTGCGAAGGCCTCCAGGCGTGTCAGTATGTTCTGGCTGTCCTCCTGAACATAGTCGGTCTCAATTTTCAGGAATTTATATCCCTCGGATTTTATCCGCTCTTCCAGGTCGAAGCCTTCGATATCGAAAGGGTGACAGCCTTTGAGGATATGGTAGACCACGCCCCGGATGGAATGCCGCCGGATGATATTGAGGATACTGTTGATGCGCCGTTCGTTGTCCGCAAAGGTAGGGCAGATACTTCCTTTATGATAGCGTTCGGCGAGGGCGCGCATCAGACCGTGATATGAAACGTCTTCGAAACAGACGGCTCCGGGCCAGATACGCTCGGCGGTGCACAAATCGTCGGCACAGATCTTCATGCCCGCCGTCTCGATGAGATGCGGCAGTTTGAAATTCGGGAAGATAATGGGCGATCCGGCCAGGAAAACGCCGTTGCCGGCCGTGGTGGGAGGATGTCGGGCGATGGCTTCCACCGCTTCGAGGACGTGGTCGGTCCACGCCTCGACCGAGTCGAGCATGAAGCTGTTGACCACGGCCATAAACCAGACGCCGCCAAGCCGACCCTCTCTTCGGAATTCGATCAGATTGCCGAGCGCCTGCCATGCGCGCATAAAGACCTGAACCGACCTGAGCAGCGTTTTGCGTCTCAATTTGCGTCCTGTGTGATTTTCCAGAAAACGGACCAGTCCGAATAGTTCCTCCTGCCAACGATCTTGAGCTTTTTCGCTTTGGTGCAGATGAGGCAGCTCAAGATAGCAGCTGTTCTGTGACCGGCCATCGGTTATCTCCGGGAATTTGACCACCCAGTCGCAGGTGGTGGGCACCACCCGGGGCGTTGCGCCGGCTTTTGGCTGACAGGCATTGAACTGCATCATCCCTGTGGTGGCTTTCAACATGGGGCACATGAGAACGGGAACGTAAGAAGCCGACAAACGTCCCGCGGCATGGCAGCCGCTGCCCAACCGGACGGGATGAACGCCCATGGCATGAAACACTTCAAAGGGTGCCAGGTTGCACAAATGTTCCACCAAGGGCCGGCCGACGGCCTCCCGGAGCATGCCCGGGTTTGCGGATCGCATCAGCAAATTCAGAAAATAGTCCCAAACCGGATCAAAATCACCGCGCTGTCGCAACTCCGACAGAGCAGATCCGTATTCCTCAAGGGTTTCCCGATGAATTTTTTTCAGCTGCCTCTGGTGGCGCTGATGCGAACGATCCAAGGTTGCGTCTTTCACGGTTTGCTTTTCCCTATTAAAAAACGGCGCGCCACGTATGCGCGTGACGAGGTGAACAGCCGCCATTTGAAAAAATAAATACTCAACACATTGTCCTGGGGACATGATTCCGTACAGGTCATACAGAGCATGCAATCTTCGCTGAGCACGTCTTTGTCCGCTTTCTGTTCATGAACATCGCGGATATCCATGGGGCACATGCGATGGCAATTGCCGCAGCCCAGACAGCCGTCGACATTTTTCTCAAAGCGTATGGGACTGATCCTGCGGATGATGTGGATCAAGACCAGCATCGGGCAGAAATAGCAGAAGAACCGTTCCTTAAAAAACATGCCCACCAGCATGCCGCCGGCGATGGTCACCGACAGGATGGTGAACACCAGGGTGATGGCGTTGGTGAAATCCAGGGCCAGATGGTGCGTGTTGCCCGCAAACAGCGGCATCAAGGGTTTGGCCGGGCAGATCTTGCAGAACGGCAGACTGAAATCCGTGTGCAGACCGGTGTGCGCGATGAACAGGGGAACAACCAGCAGATAGGCCAGCAGGATGTACTTCACCGGTTTGAGGCGGTCACGGGTGGACCAGGCGAATTGCGCTTCGCGGATTCTCAGCCGTTTGCGCAGTGCGGTCAGCCAATCCTGCACCAGGCCGAAAGGACACACCCACCCGCACCAGAATTTATTCAAAACGGCGGCCAGCAGGAAGAAAAGGCCCAGATAGGCGAGGGCCTTGACGCCCATAACGGTCATCATGTTGGCCCATGACATCTGCACGCCGATCCAGTTCCACTGCAGGGCCAGCAGGTAGCAGCTGCCGCCGCAACCGGAAACAAACGGGCAGGAGAAACAGGGCAGGGCATATCCCAGGTCCACCCCGAATCGGCCCCCGTAAGTCAGCAGCACAAACATCACATGCTGGGTGATCAGGCGGAGTTTGGCGACCATCAAGCGTACCAGCTCCTTCTTTTATAACGGTTCACCAGGATCCCGACGACGACCCCGGCGGCGCCGAAGAGGAGGATGCCGGGAAGCAGCCTGGAATGGGCGCCGATGGAACGGTGCAGCACCAGGGTGTAAGTGGTGGCGTACTGTCTGCCGCAAGCGGTTTCATCAATGCGTACAACCGTTTCCTTGGTGGCGAAATGTCCGCCCCGGTCCAGGCGGGAATCGTGGGGCGGCGTGTAGGCCAGGACATTGCCCGGCATAATAACCAGGTCCGCAATACGCTTCCGGTCTTCAAAGACGGCGGCCGTTTCCAGGGTGCCGTCCCGCCCATGGTAGTCAAAGCGATAGGTTTTTCCCGTTTGCATGTATTGGTTATGGCGTGCGGGCCGTAAGCTCAGGCGCCCGAATCCCGACGGCAGCCCGGCCCCGGCCGGAGATTCCCCGGCGGCCGGTGATGCCTTCCCGAACAAGGGATGGCCGGTCTGGGCCGTCCATCGCCGGCTTCCGCAGGTTCCCGCCACATAAACATCGATAAGGGCATTGGCCCTGCTGTTGACTTCAAAGGTGACGTCATCCCTGCAATAGGTGATCGGTGCCTGGCGATAGCCGCTTTGTCCCTGCCCGGACTGGCTGCGGAGACGATAATAGGCTTTCACGTTCTGGGAGGCGCCGCCGTTCAACCAGGAGTCATTGTCACCGCGGATATGATAGCGCTGGGTGATGGAACCGTCCTTAAGTCGCGTCTGATCGCCGTAGGCGATATAGAGATACGCGGCGCAATCAACGTTTGCGCCTACCGGATCTGCCCAGATCGCGAAGAGAAGTCCCAGGACGTATCCGGCGGCCACGGCCCGAACCACGCACCCACCTCGCCGCTTTTCCGGCCTACACCGTCGCAAGCCGTGAAGGCGCGGAGGGCTGTTCGTTCGCCGCCTATGGATCTCATTCTGCATGATGTTTCATCGGCTCCGGCTTTAGAAGGTCAGATTGAGCCCGGTGACCACCCGGATGCCGTCATCCGGGTAGCCGAAATGGACCTGAAAATCGGCGTCGAAGAGATTCTCCACGGTGAGAAACCAGTCGGCGGCGATGGTTTTGATTTTGAACGGCTGCACCGCTTTGACATCGACGGTAACGTAGTCGTCGAGGCGTTCCTCCTCGCGATTGTCCAACTCGCTGTACTGTTCGCTGCTGTACCGCAGCGTGGTTTCCAGCCGGGTGCCGGTGCTCTCGAGGCGATACTGCAGGGTCAGTTTCATTTTCAAGTCGGGCGTATAGACCAACTGCTTGCCGGTCTCATCGATTCGGGAATCCTGGAGGATGACATTGGCGTCCACGATCAGTCCGGTCTTGAACTCCGTCTTCCAGGTGGCCTCCAGGCCGTGCCGCCAGGACCGGTCGCCGTTGACCGGCCGGAAGATCATGTCGGCGTCCCGCTGGTAAAGGATGGTGTCCCAGGTGTCGCTGCGGAACACGGAAAACTGGAGAAGATGCGCCTTGCCCTTTCGAAATTCCAGGGTGATATCGTTGGACCAGACCTTCTCCTTGTCGAGGTCCGGATTGCCCCGCGCCTGATCGATGCTGCCGTGGCTGGGCTGATAGAGCTGGCCGAAGGTGGGGATGTTGACCGTATAGCCGGTGTTGACCCGAACCAGCCAATGGTCGGACACGGTATAGCCCACGCCGCCGGAGCATCCCGGATTGATGTCAAAGTCGCTTACCGCATCCCCCCGCAGCCCCAGGGTCGCGGTGAGGGCCGGCCATTTGCGGTCGGCCTGTATTCCCAGCCCGGCGGTGGTGCGCCGGTGGCTGCCCGACAAGGTGTGGTCCAGGTCGTCGTGCTCCACGATGGTGTTGGACCTGATGGCCCAGCGCTGCGCATCGTCGCTCCAGTTGTATTCTCCCTTGATCCCCAGTTTGGCGCTGTCCAGATTGGATACAAATCCCGACTGGCTTTTGTCTTCGAGGCTGAGACGGTCTCCGTACAGGTTGACCGCGTAATCTCCCGATGCACCTGCCAGGCCGCTCAAACGGCCGTCCAGGGAGGCCTTTTGGTACGATTGGCGGGCATCCGGCGTGGGGTTGTCCTCCGGTCCGGTGGAACCGTGCTCCGAGGCGTAGAAGCGTCCGTCGACCTCCATCCGCCGGTGTTCCGGTGTGGTGTGGTCCCAGTGCAGGGAGAGGCTTCCGCTGTCCCGATCGCTGTTGGTCCGTTTGCCGTCACGATGTTCGCCGGCTGCGGAAACCAGGGCGGTTCCCCCAGGCCGGTTGGCCTGGCAACTGACGGTTGCCCCGGCGAGGCCGTAAGATCCCACGGCGGCGTGCATCCGGGTGGTGCGTTTTTTCTCCCGCCGGCTCTTGTCGGCAATATCCCGGGTGACGATGCTGACGGCCCCTTCGGTGGCTCCGGCCCCCAGCCACACCGGCACCGGTGGCTTGAAGACCGTTACGGACGCCACCATGTCGATGGGTATGGCGGACAGGTTCACCCCCCCGTACTGACTGCTGTTCAGCGGCCGGCCGTTGAGCAGCACCGTGACCCCGCCGGATTTTCCGGAGCCCCGGATGGAGATGCGCGAGCCGATGCCGGAACTGCGTTTCACATCCACACCGGCCATGGCGTTGAGCACTTCGTCCACGCTGAGCAGGTTTCGCTGGCGGATCTCCTCCCGATCCATGACAACAACCTGGCTGGGGTTATCGGCGGCATACTCGCTGATCCGCTTGGCCGTGACTACTACGTCATCCATTATCACGGCGCTTTCTGCATGCCCATGGCCCCGGCCGTGCTGGCCGTAGACGAGGCCGCCGGGCAGTAGGATCGCCAAAACCACTGCGCCCAACGCCGCCCGCAGGGTTAGTCGCTTTCGTCCATTTGCCATGTGTCTTCTCTTTTGCGTTTTCACGAATACTGCCTGTTTCCGATTCAGTCGATCTGTTTTTCCCTGTTTCAGGGACGCCGGGTTGCTGTATCGTCCGGAACATAGACCATGGAGCCGTCTTCCAGGCGATAGGCCACCCCCAAACGGCTGCCGCGGCCCTTGGCCGCCTCCCGCGTCACCCGGGTGGCCTTGATCTGGGTGCCTTTCTTGACGATGATGTCCATCTCTCCGTCAACGCGCTGTTTCATGATGGTCATTTCGGACGTTTCATCGAAAAGGTCCTGAAGATGATAGGCGCTGAAGAGGGTCAAAAGCAGCCCGACGATGAAAACCAGTCCGATATCGAACAGGTTGGCCACGCCGGTCATGGGGTCGTCGTCCCTGAAGGCCGGATCGCCGAAAGCCCGGCCGGACCGCCTAATTCGTCGCTGTTGCAGATATTTCATGGCTTTCGTCCGTTTCACCCATCATGGCCAGCTCGGTCGCTATCTCCATGTTCTTGATGTCTTCTTCAATCCAGCGGCGGCGAACGGTATAGAAGAAAAAGGCCGCCGTGCCGACGGCCAGGCCAACCACCGTGGTGGTGAAAGCGATCACCAGGTCGGTGGTCAGCTTGGTCATATCTCCCTGCCCCAGGGCGGCCAAGCCGGTTCCCATGGGGATGAGGGTCCCGATCAGCCCCAGAGAAGGGGCTGCCCGCACGAGAATCCGCAACCGGTCCATTGACTTCCACAGTTTCAAGGTGGTGTCCTGCAGGAGGTTTTCCACGGCGAGTTCGCCATGACTGCCCGGATCCATGGCCGAACGCAATGCGCGGGTATACCGGTTGACCCGTTGAGAGAGAACCGGCGACGGCTGGACGCTTTTCAGCAGGTCCGGCAGTTCCTGGGCCGGACAGCGCTGCAGCCGGGCTCTTTCCAGCCACTCGGCAAAAAAGGATCCCGCATAGGCGATGATCAGCAGCACCAGCGCGGCCAGTAAAAGCAGTACCGGGTAAAGCAGAGAAGAGGATATAAGATAGATAAACGTTTTAAGCAATGCACCCGCATCCATCATGATCGTTTCCTTGTCTTAAGGTAGGTTAACCCGTAACCGAGTGTGAAGGCGGCGGCGACGCACATCGCCATCCAAACCCAGGAGAACGCCTGTTTGACCTGGGTACCGGAGCGGTAGCCGGCCAGGCGGTAGACTTTATCAAGATCGGCAAACTGGGGGATCACGGTCGCCGATATGAGGAACCAGGCGGCGATCAGCATCATGGCGGCGCCCAGAAGAGGTTCGGAAGGCTGGCCCCTGGCCTCCTGATAGAGCCCGACGATCCATGCGGTCAGCAGGCTGAGCAGCATGAAGGCCGAATAAAGGCCCAGGACGAGCCACGGGAAGTGGTCCGGAAGCAAAGCGCGTAACAAGGCCAATGACAGCAAAATCACTGTCGCGCAGACCGGACAGGGTGACACCAGAATCAGCCATCCTCTGGTTCCGGCCGTTTCAAGGCGCCGGCGCCTGAGAAGAATCCAGCCCCAGATCATCATCAGGGCAGCCATGGCGATGTGAATGAGCATTCCCGATTGAAGAAGCGTTTGGAGGGTCGGCAGGTGACGCACCGGGTCGAGATGTTTCAGGATCAGGGCCGCCAGGATGAACACCGCACCGTAGGCTCCGGTAAACATCATAACCGCAGCCGTTCGCCTCCAGCGGCCTTTGCGGCGTTGCATCACATAGGAAAAGCCTGCTCCGCTTTTGACGGCGAAAATACCGATGCTGAAAAGAATGCCCAGAATGAGGCTCTTGAAAATCATGGTATCCTTCGATCACTGCCGCCTGCGGCGGATTCCCCAGACGAACAATGCCAGCACCAGTCCGACGAAGATGATCGCCGCCCACTGGATGCCCGAGGATGTCAAGACGCTGGTATCCTCCTGGCTGTTCATGTCTTCCATTTTCAAGCCCTCGACCTCTTCCTCGGGCGTCTTTTTATCGGAATCGGTACCCGTCGCGCTCTGCGGCGCTTCTGTGGCGGCTTCCTGCGCCGCGGAGGGATCGCTTGGTTTGCCGGGGGCCTCGCGGTCCATTTCGGCCAGCCGGGCCACCAGTTTCTCGCGTTCGGCGGTCTGCTGCTCAAGGGGTTTCCGGGCCATTTTTTCGATGGCCAGCTTGAATTTTTCGGCCATCTCCGGGGACAATATCCCTGGCAGGGAGATGATATTGAACACCATCTGGTTGAGCATGGGGTTGTTGCAGGTATGATGGCAGCAGGCCACGCCCTTTTCGATCACGTTGACCGCGTACTCGACGGCCAGCTTGTTGACGGTCTGCTCGTCGGGTTTCCAGTAATCCTTGCGGATGGTTTCCAGCATCCTTGCGGTGATGGACTGGTGGGCCCACGGGTTGTGTTCATTGAAAAAGGCTTTGAGGCCCTGGCCGTATTTGTCTTCCACGTATACCTGGTACACCTGCCGCCACTTGGCCGCGTCCACGGCATCACTTACCGTGACCTGCCATCCCCAGAGGTTTTCGACGAACTCCGACATCTCCCGGGCTCCGGCGTAATTGTCCTGCTTCATGCCCTGGATCCATTGGGGATTCAGATAGCGGGTACGCAGTTCCCGGCCGATGGTCTTGGCCACATCCTCCACCATGACTTCGTCCTTGCGGCGATGCATGGTCACCATGGCGTCGGGCGCCTCGCCTTTGACATGTTTCACCGCCAGGGTCATGCCGCCCAGGTATTCGAAGAAATCATCGGTGTCCACGATGCCGATCACGTTGCTGGACCGCGAGTGGACGGCGATGTCCACGCCGCGCAGATTCTCGGTGAAGGCCTTTTTGACCGGGACGGCCCATTTCCCCTGGCCGACGGCATACTGGACCCGGTTCAGGTACGTGCTGCTGACGGCCTCGTCCGAATCCCACATGGCCGAATTGTGGACCCTGCCGCTGACGCCGTTGCCGTAGGACCCCACCTTTTCGGTGAAGATGCGGAAGCGCGACTGGGTTTCGGCAACTTCTTCGCTCATGCCCGCATCCATCAACGCCTTTTTGATGACCCCCTTGTTCCGGGCGATGAGGTTCTCGATATCGGTCTGAACCATGGCTTTCTGGACCGCTTCGTCCAGGAAGACGAGCTTGCTGGGAAACACGTCGCGGTACAGTCCGGAAGGATTGATGAGCACGTCGATGCGCGGGCGTCCCAGCCGGGCCCCCGGGATGACGCGGCTGTCCTTGACGCGGCCCATGGCGTCCCATACCGGTTCCATCCCCATGAGATAGAGAATGGTGCTTTCATTGACCCCCTCGTTGCGGGTGGTCTCCATGGCCCACAACACCACGCCCACCTTTTGCGGATAGGTGCCGTCCTTTTTGAGTTTGGCCTCGATCATCTGGATGGCGGCCTTTTTGCCCACCTCCCAGGCGGCTTTCGATGGGACCTTGGCCGGGGAAAAGCCGTAAAAGTTCCGGCCCGTGGGTATGGACGGCAGGTTGCGCAGGGGATCGTTGCCCTCTCCCGGTGGTATGTATTTGCCGTTCAATCCCCGGATGAAATTGGTCCCTTCCTGAACCGGCGACGCGTCGATGTCCCGGCGGACCTGCGCGGGATCGGCCTCGGGGTTCTGCTTCAGGATCAGGCGGACCGTCTCTTCGGCCGCTTCCGGCTGATAAGGCTTGCCGTAAGTGTGCAATCCGTAAGGCAGGCTGTTGGCGTCGATTTCATGCAGGTAGAGATGGACCGCTTCCATGGCCGCCTCATTCAATTCGGTGATGCGGAGGTCTTTGGCGATGCCGGTCTCCTCGATGAGCGTGCGGATGCTTTTCATGTATTCCGGGGCGGTCTCGCTGCCGTTGGCAGCGGCGATCTCATATTTGTGGAACAGGTCGTGAATCCTGCTGTACTCGCTGTAGAGATCGGCCTCCTTCATGGGCGGCGTCAGGTGGTCGAGGATCACGCCCCGGCCCCGCCGTTTGGCCTGCATGCCTTCACCCACGTCGTCCACGATATAGGGGTAGATGTTGGGGATGGCGCCGGTCATGATCTCGGGCGGGTCCGACGGCGCCAGGCCGGCCTGTTTGCCCGGGAGCCATTCATAGGTGGCGTGGGTGCCCAGATGCACCATGGCGTCGGCCTTGAATTTTTTGGCGATCCAGAGATATCCGGCAATGTATTGATGGGTGGGGTAGGTGTACGGATCGTGGTACATCTTGACCTCGTCCTCCCGGCTTGCGCCCCCGGCGCTGCGGGTGGGCTCGGGCATCAGCACCAGGTTGCCCAGCTTGACCATGGGGATGAACAGCCTGCCGTCCGCCGCCATTACCGTGCACGCTTCGGGCGGACCCCAGTCCCGGATGACCTTCTGTCTGAACGATTCGGGAAGCGTATCGAACCAGGTCTTGTATTCAGCCAGGGTAACGCGCTCCACATCCGGCGATTTGAGCAGCTCGTCCAGTTCGCCCGGCGCCCACGAGCCCACGTGGCGGCCGCTGTTCAACACCAGCTCCTTGATGCCTTCCTCGGTCAGCTTGTCCATGTGCCGGACATCGTAGCCCTCGCTTTTCATCCGGTGCAGGATGATCTGAAGGCTCCGGAACACGTTCAGGTAGGCGGCGCCGATGTTCTGCTTGCCCCCGCTGTGGTTGTAGTAGATGATGGCCACCTTTTTTTCCGCGTTGGACTTGCGCCGCAGCGCCGCCCATTTCTTCAGGCGCGGGATAAGATGATCCACCGTCTCGTCGATGGTGTCGTGGACCATCAGCCTGCGGCCGGTGTGCGGATCAACGATCCGGGTCTTGCCGATGAGGGGGGTGGGTTCGATGGCGCCGGAGAATTCCGGGGTGGACACGGCCCAGACCACTTCGAAGGGCCCGAAGCCCACGTCGCTGCGGCGCCACTGATCGATGGTTTCAAGATAGGGGCGGCTGACGTTGATCACCGGGACATCCAGCTCGATCAACCCCTGGCGGACCGTGTCGGTGATGGTGGAGGCGAATTTCATGCAGAAAGTGACCAGGATATCCACCGGCGGCCTTCCATCCACCGGCTTGAAGACTTCCGCCAGGGCCCGGGTTTCCCAGCCGACACTGGACAGGACATTGAAGCCGGCCGCCTCGAATTTGCGGATCAGCTTGTCCGTGGCCTCGCTGTGCCCGGCCTTGAGGCTGTCGACGGAAAACATGACCCCCAGCCAGGGGTTTTCGCTGCGGTCATGCGGCCGGGTCATGTTCCATTGCTTGTAGGATGCCGTATCATCAAAGCGCCGGGGCGCGTCGGGGTGGTAGATCATCCCCTCTTTTTTTGGTCTGGCCGGCGGCCGGTACGTCACCGCGGCATCGATATGCCGGTGGACCGCCAAGCGGATCATGTTGATGGTGTTCTCCACGGTCCAGCCGCCGTAGCTCATGATTTCGCGGTCGAAAAGAAACCCCTCCCCGGCCAGCTTCTCGGGATCGCCGCCGTGGTTGAGGGCGTAGACCGAACGGCCTTTGAGCAGATCGTTGTCCACCATATAGTCGGCCAGTTCCTCCATCATCACGTCGACGAAAACCACCGCGCAATCGGCGATATAGGCCTTGGCCCCGGGGTTGTCTTCCAGTTCCTGTACTGAAAACATGCGTGTTTCCACGCCTTCGGGGAGATCGAGCCCCTTGATGGCCTGGTAGAGCTGGTAGCCGTAGATGTCCACTTCCAGGACGGCGATTTTTGCCGCCGAAGCCATGGTGGGCCACAGCAGGAGGAAAAGCAGGGTGAGCCCCAAAACGGGGTATTTCCTGATCGTTGACAAATTCATGGTTTCGCTTTCACGGTTGCGTGTGATGTAACGCCGGCCACCAATGCGCCAAGGGCCCTGGCCATCACCTCGGGCAACGGCACGGCGGACAGGTCCAGGTGAGGGATGCCGGTTGTGCCGCCCAAACGGGCGGTGACCGAAGCGCAGGTCTGGTCGAAAAAGGAGAGATCCTTGATGAGGCCCGTGCGATGGGCATCGCTCAGCGCCATTGCCGATTCGATGAAGGCCGCGTAATACGGGTCGGCCAGCACCGCTTCGATCCGCGAAGCCAGGATGCGGGGGTCGGTTTGCAGGCCGAAAAGCGTCGCCAACTGGTCGAGGCGCAGTTTACGTTCGTTGAGCCGCTGGAGCAGGTCACGGTCCCCTTTGAGGCCGTTCTGCCGTCCGACGGCCTCGGTGACGCCGGCATGTACGGCGTCGGCGATCAATTGGCCGATGCGGGTGTGGCCGCCGGCATAGGGGGCGGTCGGGCCCTCACCCCGGACCACGATGATGGTGTCGGTGCCCGTACCGGTGGCGCCGTGCTCCCACGGCGTGCAGGTGCTGCGAACATCCAGGTCCAGCAGGGCGGCGGATTTGGCCTCGGTAACCACCACCAGGGTCCAGGTCAAGGCACCGGGCGACAACCGGCGATTGGTCAGGACAATGATATTGATGGTCCCCGGTTTGTCATGCTTTTTGAATTCTTCGGCCACGCGCAGGGCATTGCCGCGGACACCGGCCGTGACCAGGACGGTGACTTTCAAATCCTCGAACGTCCGCCGTTGTATGGAGAGGTTGTCCATGTCGGCGCCGGTCATCAGGCCGGCGTATGCTTCTGTCGTAAATCCCAAATTGCCGGCAATGGCCTTCTGGACATCGGTAATTCCGCGGGCCATATGTCCCAGGCTGGCGTGCATGGGGACATAAGTGTTGCCCACGCCCCGTACGCCGGGCCGGAATCCCTCGAGGGTCGATACCGCGTCCATGGGCCGTTTAAGGCGCACCACCACGGATTTGTACTCGGCGTCCGCAACCCGGTGGGTGACCACCTGCGCCTTTTCCACGTAGTCCAGATCCAGTGCCACTGTTTTTCGGGTCAGAACGACGTTTTCGCGCACCGCCGTGTCCGGATCGGCGAAGAGATCCGGATAGAGGGCCGCCGCCAGCCATTGGACGAACGCCCCCGTTCGGACGGAGACCTGGCAGGTGAGTTCGCATGGGAACATGGCCACGGAACCGGTGCGGACCGCTTCCACATCCTTCCAGCCATCCCGCTGCAGGGCCGCCCTGACCGCTTCGGCGTTCAGGTGGCATCCGTAAACCCATTGGGGATCGAACCTCCGCCAGGCGTCCAGGGCGACGGAGACGGCGAAACCGGTCTCGCCCCAGTGCGGCGCAAGGCCGCCGGCGGCTTCGATCATTTCGTTCTGAAACGAATCGTCCCCGGGGCATGTGAGCCCGTCACCGGCCATTACCCGCGCCACGCGTTTGCGCTTCAGCTCCGGCACGCCGGCCAATCGGTCCGCCACCAAAGCAAGCTGGTCGCGGTTGCGCCGTATCGCCTCCGCCGCCCGGGCCTCGCAGGCGAAGAGTCGCCCGATGAGCGTCATATGGTCGAAGCCCTGTTCCAGGGTGGCGGCCTCCATGACCAGCAGCCTGCAATCGCCGGCAGTGAAACGCCCGATGACCGCTTTATGGGAGGGTGCCGCGATGACCAGGTCCGGACGGCATTGCATCACGGCATCCAGGTCCGGACTGAAAAAAGAGCCGATATTGTCGGTCCGCAGTCCGCTGTTCAGCAGCAGATCTTCACGCGTCAGCCCCACAAGGGTCGCTTCCCGGCCGAAACCCACTATCATTTCGGTGAGGTACGGCGCCAGGCAAACCACGCGCCGGGGGGGCTCCGCAAAATGAACCCGCCGCTGAGCCGTGTCGGTCACCGACAGGGGAAAACCCGCTGCCTGGACGAGCGCCGGCATCAGGGCCAACAGGATTGCCGCCGGGATCAGGCGGGCCGCCGGGCGGATAGGTGAAAACAGCATAGCCATTTCCTTTTCCTTTTGTAAAGCGGGACTGCCGGCCTGGCAGTCCCGGGTTCAGGTGGATTGACTCTTCCGTTCAGGCACCCGTCAATAACGGTAGCTCAGCCCCATGAAGAAGGTCCGGCCGGGTGACGGGTATCCCTGGAACAGCTGGTAATCTTCATTGAACAGGTTGCGGACGTCGGCTTTCAGGGTGACATCGCCGTAGGGTCCCATGGAGAAAAGGGTCTTGGAGATGGTCAGGTCAGCCACCGTATACCCCGCCAGGCTTTCCTGGCCGGTGCCCTGGTAGTCATTGATCAAGTGTTCGCTGATATAGATAAAATTGAGTTTGGAGGTGAAACCCATGTCCGGCATCGCGAACCGTACGCCGTAGGAGGTTTTCCACTCGGGATTGTAATACAGTTCCTCATCGGTTTCATCGTTTTTGAAGGTGATGAGCCGGGTAAACGAAGCATAGGGGGCCAGTTCGAAAGACCAGCCCAGCATCTTCCCGACGTCGAACCCCAGATAGCCTTCCACGCCTTCGAACTTGGCGCCGGGGAGGTTGTCGTAGGTCCAGTAACCGGGACTGGGATCGATATAATCGATTTTGTCTTCATAGTCGGTGGTGAAATAGGTCAGCCCGCCGTGCAGGGCGCCTTTGTTGTAATCCACACCATACTCGTAGGTTTTGCTCTTTTCGGGCGTAAGGTCCGGGTTGCCTTCCAGTATGGCCCATCCATAGTCGTTGTAACGGAAAAGCTGCTCCGCGGTGGGCACTTTGAATCCTTCGGCATAATTGGCCCTCACCCGCAATCCGGGGAGTATTCTGTAGGCAAGGCCCACACTGGGTGTCCAACTGGTGTCGTCGGTGTCGTCACCGTTTTCGGCCTCCATGGTATACTTGTCGTAGCGCATGGCCGCGCTGATCACCAGGCGGTCGTCGAACAATTTCGTTTTGGTCAGGAGGAAGAACGCCGGGTTGTCGTAGATATTGGCCTTTTCGTAATGGATCCAATCCACGCCGGCAGTGATTTGGAATGGTGCCCAATCGGCCGTCAACTGGGCCTGGCCGCCCCGTTGTTCGTCCTTTGGCGCTTTGTTGGCCTTGTCGGAATTGCGCTTATTTTCTCCGGTGAAATAATTCACCTTCCACGCCAAAAATCCGTTATCCGATTCGCCCTGATAGTCCAGGGCCGTTTTGCTGTTGGTGGAGGTGTGTACCTTGTCTTCCTTATCGACTTCGTCGAAATAGCCCGGATTGCCGACCTTATCCGCCTGGTAGCCGGTATAGGCCACCCCAATGCGGTTCCGGGACTTGAAGGTCCAGCCTGCGTTGGCACTGATGCGTTCCTTGGAATCGAAACCCGTATTGTAATACGTCTCTCCTTCGGCGGTGGAGTAGTCGCCCTGGGATTCCCTCGAGGCGTTGAACGAAAAGTCGAAGTCCTTGACCCGGCCCGAACCGCCGATTTCGGTTTTCATGAACTCCCAACTGCCCACGGTTTGCTCGATATATGCGGAAGGTTTACTGCGGCCCTTCTTGGTGATGACGTTGATCACTCCGCCCATGGCCGAGGAGCCGTACTGGACGGACCCGGGGCCGCGTATGATCTCCACACGCTCCACGTTGTCGATGTTGATTTTATTCAGGTGCCCGGTGCCGGCCCGGATGCCGTCGATGAGAATCACCACGTAACCTTCCAGGTCGGAGTCGTAGATGTCAGTCTTGAAACCGCGGATATCCACCACCGTCATTGAGTTCGGGTATTCCTGGATCATAAATCCCTGTTCCTGAAGCAGATCCCCTAAATCATGCGCCGAAGATTGTTGGATGTCTTCCTCGGTGACCACGGTGATGTTGGTGGTTACATCCTCGATATTTTCTTCCACTCTTCCAGCGGTCACCACTATGGGATCCATTTTGAAAACCGGCACTTTTGTCCTGTCGATATCCTCGCCAAACGCCGGAAAAGACCAAAACATCAACCCCGCCGCCACCCATCGGACTCCCCTTTGCACCTTCATGAAAAGACCTCCTTAAAATCAAATGCAGCCAGTTCGCCCGGAGAAACTGAAAATCTCCGGACCGTTAAACGATTCGATCCAAGGATGTCCCTTTTTTACCCTCAAGACCTTAGCGAGCGCCCCTTCTTCCCTGAAGTAAACGCCCAACATCCTTTCAGACAGGTCTTCTGACTTCCCCTCCCCGGCCACGGCCTTCCCATCCGATTTGGACAGTGGCGCACAAAAGGCGTCCGGGGTTCCGGCGTTAATTCGCTGGCAAGGGTTACAGCAGTGGGCCTGTCCCCGATTTTCACGGGGTTCCCTATTAAGCTCCGGTGAGCATCTGAAAGTTAAGCTTTATCTAGACGTAGGAATCGTTGCTGAGTTTATCCCCTTTGGACGAGGTAAAAAGCTGCCACACACTCCAACGTCAATGTTTGACCGACGATTCACATGCCGACGCAATCCGACATCCGGGAACGATGCTGAAGCACACCACTATTAAAAGCCGGCAGGCCTTCGCCCTGGCAGTACCCGGGCTAAACGATTCTTTTTGCCGAAGTACGCGTGAGGCCCGTCCCGCTTTGAAAGAAGATAAAGAACATCCGTCCCGGGTAAAGTTCTTCAGGATGGACAGAACGTCCTTTTTCATCTTCAAAATGGTGGGCGAACATGAGCAGACTTTTCCGATACATTCTTCCCATGCTGGACACCTCGAATATCTGTTCGTGATCCGACGTCATATAAGAAACCAATTTTTCATTTTGTTGCTGTCTCATCTTGCTTGATTGTTGCCGTTGGACAAAAAAATCCCGGACCGAGTGAAATCGATCCGGGATGTCCCTTTTTTATCCGCAGATGCAACAAAGCGGCACGGCGCCGTCCACGCAGCCGCAACCCCATGTGTCCAGGCAGGTCTTCTGACTCTCGGTTCTGCCTACCGGCTGCGTCTTCCCATCCTGAGAAACGGACAGTGACATGTTGCAGCCTTCGTCCCCGATTACAGCGGCGGGCCCGTCCCCGATTCCCACGGGGTTCCCTATTAAGCTTTTTACGAGCGCCTGAACATATTGCTAAAGGATAGAGAAAAAGAAAATAATGTCAATAAAAAAAAGAACACCTGTGCAATAAATGCCGGTACACTCAATGCGCTACCGACCGACGAATTGAAGGCGGCTAAACAATCCATGGTGCACCCGGAGTTCACGGATGCCGCTGCCGGGTTGTCTGACGACTCAGGCTGGCTGACATTCAACGTTTTTTTCTTGACCTGCCCAAGGAAACCTTTTAATCTCCTGCCTGTCGATCAGGTGCTCCTTTGGAGCTTGATAGGGAACTTCGTGAAAGTCGAAGACAGGCCCGCTGCTGTAATCGGGGACGAAACTCGCTCATACCACTGTTCCGAAGACGGAATGGGAAGGCGCGAAGTGTAGGTTGATCCGTAAGTCAGAAGACCTGCCTGATTGAAAATGAAATGCGGCTTCGCGGATGGAAGCCGAGTTTCCATCGATTCTTGTGGATAAAAAAGGGATATCCCGGATTGAGTATATATCAATCCGGGATTTTTTTTGGCTATAACATTTTTTTAGGGTGCCCTGCACTATTTCAATATTTCCGGCTAATTATAGAGGAAAAGGGAAGTATGCCAGCGGAAAACAAAAGCCATGCGCCTGCCGCCTTCAAATGGCGCCTGCCGACCGCAGCGGTTTTTTGCCTGCTTGCGGGGATGCTCGTGGCCGCCATCATTTTTGCAGCAGGGTCCGGTTTCATCCACATCCCGTTTTGGAACGTGATCCGGATCATGGCTGCCAAGCTGACCGGGAGCGAAGGGATGATGGCGCACCTGGACCCCCTGGCACCGGTGGTGGTTATGGACGTGCGCCTGCCGCGCATCCTTACGGCCGCGCTGGTGGGCGGCAGCCTGGCTGTCTCCGGTGCCGTATTTCAGGGAATTCTACTCAATCCACTGGCCGATCCCTATACCCTGGGGGTGTCGGCCGGGGCCGCTTTTGGCGCCTCCTTAGCGCTGCTGTTGAATTTTACCCTCCTGGGGCTTTGGTCGGTGCCGGTGTTCGCCTTCGGTGGAGCCGTGGCCACCCTCATGGCGGTGATCTACCTGTCGGCCAGCAGCGGCGAGCTGTCATCGGGCAGTCTGATTCTGTCCGGGATTATCGTTGCCGCCATTTTGTCGGCCGGGGTCAGCTTTATCAAATATCTGGCCGACGACGCGGTGGGCATCATCATCTTCTGGCTTATGGGCAGCTTTGCCTCTAAGACCTGGGCCGAAGTCGGCCTGACGGCCGTCACCGCAGCTTTCGGATTGTCGGTATTTTTCTTCTTCAGCCGCGACCTCAACCTGCTGGCCCTGGGCCACCGCAGTGCCGGGTCTTTGGGTGTGTCGCCACGCAAGGTTTCTTTGCTGCTGCTGATCACGGCTTCGCTGGTGTCGGCGGTGTGCGTCGCCGTTTCCGGCATCATCGGCTTTGTCGGGTTGCTGGTGCCCCATATGGTACGCTTTGTAACAGGGCCGGACAACCGGCAGCTGATACCGGTTTCAGCGCTGGCCGGCGGCCTCCTGCTGCTGAGCGCCGATACCGTTACGCGGGCCCTATTGCCCCGGGAAGTTCCCATCGGTGTCATCACCGCCCTGATCGGAGGGCCGTTTTTTTGCTATATTTACCGCAAACGTCAGACAATGCGGAACCCATAGGCTACAGGATGTACGATCTGGAAAATATAGGGTTTGCCTACGGACCCAAGGCCGTTTTCAAAAATCTGAATCTGACGTTTGAAGCGGGCCATTTTTACGGCATCATCGGCCCCAACGGTTGCGGCAAAAGCACGTTGATCGACTTGTTGGCCGGCCATCTGCGGCCGGAGCGCGGTCGCATCCGGCTTAACGGCCACCCGCTGGACCGGTTTGGACGCAAGGTCCTTGCCCGCCGCATCGCCATTGTGCCCCAGGACTTTCACATCAATTTTCCCTATACCTGCGAAGAGATCGTCATGATGGGCCGTTATCCCTATATTGCCAGGTTTGCCCGGCCGGGCAAAGAGGATTGTACCATAGTGGACGAAGTCATCCGGCAGACCGATCTCAGCGGTTTTGAGGCGCGCTATGTCAACCAGCTCAGCGGCGGCGAACGCCAGCGGGTGGTCTTCGCCCGCAGCCTGGCCCAGCAGACGCCCGTTCTGCTGCTGGATGAAGCCACTGCCAGCCTGGATATGCACCATACCACGGCCATGTTGAACCTGGCCGCCGGGCGCGTATCTCCCGGCTCACTGGTCATTGCCGTGATGCAGGATGTCAACCTGGCGGCCATGTATTGCGACCGCCTGATTTGCATGGCCCCAAACGGTTTATTCGCCGACGGCCCCCTGGATCATGTGTTGACCGCCGAAACGCTTGCGGCGGTCTTTCAAGTCGATGCACAGGTGGCCTACAACGATTTCAGCCAAACGCTTCAGGTGGCGTTTAGAAAGGAGGGGCAGCCATGATCGTTCGATGGACAGGCCTGATTATGGCGGCGGCCGGCCTCATTGCGGCGTGGGGCGCAACACCCCTGCGTGCGGCCGACATGGCCCTTGGCTGCGAAACCGTCACCGATTCGGCCGGTCGCCGGATTGATGCGCGAAAGCCGTATCGGCGCATTATTTCACTCTATGGCGCCCATTCGGAAAATCTTTTCGCTTTGGGCGCGGCGGATCAGGTGCTGGGGATTTCGGGCAACGCGGTGTGGCCGCCGGAGGTCAACAACAAACCACGCCATTCCTATCATGATGGTTTGGAAAAATTTCTAGCGGCGTGTCCGGACCTGGTACTTATCCGGCCCATGATCGAGCGTGGCTACAGCCCACTCGTCAACCAGTTGGAAAAGCACGGGATTACAGTGGCTTCCCTGCAACCGGCGACCATCGACCAAATGTTCGTCTATTGGAAAATCCTGGGGTTGCTGACCGGGCGATGCGACGAGGCCGAAAAGATGATCGGGCAGTTCCGCCGCACGGTGGAAGAAATCCGTTTTCGGACTGTCGCCATTGCCAATAAAAAGCGGGTCTATTTCGAGGCCATTCACGACCGCATGCGCACTTTTGCACCCTCTGCCATGCCTATTTTCGCCTTGGAAACCGCCGGCGGCATCAACGTGGCCGGCGATGCCGCGCCGCGCAGGGGAACCAATATCGCTGATTTCGGCAAAGAACGGATCCTCTCCCGCGCCGACGGCATTGATGTCTATCTCGCACAGGTAGGGCCTATGAACCGGCCTTCCATTGAGAAGATCCAAACGGAACCCGGTTTTGGATTGATCCGGGCGGTGCGCGAGGGCCAGGTTTACCTGATCGATGAAGAACTGGTTTCAAGACCCACCCTCCGGCTGCTCGAAGGGATCTGCCAAATCGGCCGGACGCTGTACCCCGGTATTTTTGGCCTTGAAACCGAAGCACCGGACTGCGTGCAATCAACCGGGCCGCAGCCGGATCAATGATCCACAAGGAGACCAACAGATGACCACAGGCACACTCTTCGGCATCGGTGTCGGCCCGGGAGATCCGGAACTGATGCCCATCAAGGCGGTCCGCATTCTGTCCGCTATCGATATGGTGTTCAGCGCAGCATCGACTAAAAACGACTACTCCCTGGCCGTGGATATCGCCAGGCCCCATTTGCCGAAAGACAGCGTCATCGAGAAGCTGGATTTTCCCATGAGCAAAGACAAGGCCCTGATGGAAGGGGCTTGGCAACGGCACGCCCGGCGCATTGCCCGGGTGCTTGAAAAAGGCCGCAACGCAGCCTTTCTGACCTTGGGCGACCCGTTGACCTATTCCACCTATGGTTATATCCTTCGCTATCTGAAATCCGATTGGCCCCATTTGACCATCCGGACCGTTCCGGGCATCACCTCCTATCAGGCGGCCGCCGCGGCCGTGAACCGACCCCTGGTGGAAGGCGAGGAGTCTTTGTTGATCATGTCGGGCGTCCACGGCGGCGAACGTTTTCAAGGCATGGCGGAAAAGCCGGACAACGTGGTATTTCTGAAAGCCTACCGCAATGTGGAAGGCATCCGCCGGGCCCTGGAGGCATCGGATATGCTCACCGGCAGTGTGGCCGTTGCCCATTGCTCCCGGAAAAGCGAAACGATTTACACCGACCTGCGCATGCTGGCGCAGCAGAAACCCAACTATTGGACGCTGATCATGGCTCAAAAGAAGCGCAACGGGCTTTCAGATGAATAAAAAAAGATCCTCACGCCCCCTGTGGGCCGCTTTGGCGTTGTCCGCGGGGATGCTCGCCATTGGTGCGGCCGGCCTGGAAGGCATTACCGCTGCCGTGGCCTTGCACAGGCTGATTCTGCCCCTGGGGCGCTTGCTGGCGGTAATCGCCATGGGCCTGGCCGTGGGCCAGGTCATCGAGTCGGCCGGCTGGACCGACAAACTGGGCATCCTGGGAGCCCCCCTGTTCCGTTTCGCCCGCCTGGGGCCGCATTGCAGCGCCGCTTTCAGTGCGGCATTCGTATCGGGGACGGCGGCCAACGCCATGCTCTACGATTTCTGGAAAGAAGGAAAGATCAGCCGCTACCAGCTGATGATGACCAATCTGGCCAACCAGCTGCCGGCCTATTTTCTGCATCTTCCAACCACGGTCTTCATCGTCCTTCCGCTGACTGGTTGGGCCGGCGGTCTCTATTTTATTCTGACCTTTCTGGCGGCGATCCTGCGGTTGGCCGTGGTGCTGCTTTGGGGACACTGGCGACCGGCTGTCCCGGCAAACCAAGCTGGTGAAAAAAAAGAAGCCCGCCGGAATCTAACTGCATGGACGGCTGTGCGGGACGCCGTGAGGAAAAAACTGCCCGGCCGACTGGTCGCGGTGATCACCTACGTGGTGCCCGTCTACATCGTCGTTTTTCTCTTGAACAGCGCGGGGTTATTCGAATGGACCCAGCAAAGGCTGGTCCACTGGGCGGCCTGGCGCTTTATTCCCATGGAGGCACTCTCGCTGGTAGTATTAAGTTTTGCGGCGGAGTTCACTTCGGGTTTCGCGGCAGCCGGCGCACTGCTGCGGGAAGGCGTCCTAACCACCCAACAGGCGGTGCTGGCCCTGCTGATCGGCAACGTTGTGGCTTTCCCCATTCGTGCGCTGCGCCATCAGATACCGCGCCTGATGGGCATATTCGCGCCAAAGCTGGGTCTGCAGATTCTTGTGCTGGGACAAGGAATCCGGGTGGCCAGCTTGATTTTGGTGGGAATGGCCTATTACATGCTGGCTTGACGATTGCGGGATATAAAAAGAGAAAGGGAAGTGTCATCGCCAAAGGCATCATCATAGCCGGAACCCACAGCGGGGCCGGGAAAACCACCATCAGCCTGGGTCTGATGGCGGCATTGCGGCGCCGTGGATTGACTGTGGCCCCCTTCAAGGTCGGCCCTGATTTTATCGATCCGGGACACCATGCCCACGTGGCGGGTCGCCAAAGCCGAAACCTGGACGGGTGGATGCTCGATTACGCCTACAACCGGCAGACGTTCCAGCGCCATGGGCACGACTGCGATGTGGCTGTCGTCGAAGGCGTCATGGGACTGTATGACGGCTATAGCGGCAACGACGAGGCCGGTTCGACGGCCCAGATGGCCAAGTGGCTGAACCTGCCGGTGCTGCTGGTGGTCAACGCCGCCAGCATGGCGCGCAGCGCAGCGGCGCTGGTCCAGGGTTTCGAGGGCTTCGATCCTCAAGTGGCGTTTGCCGGGGTGGTCTTCAACAACTTGGGCGGCATGGGGCATCTGGATTACTTGAAAGCGGCGATGTCCGATTATGTCCATATGCCCCTGGTTGGCGGCATACTGCGCGATGGCCGGCTGCGCATGCCCGAACGGCACCTGGGATTGACCACGGCAGAAGATCGCCCCCTGTCGGCCGACCAGGTGGATCGGCTGGCCGGCTGCATCGAAGCCGGGCTGGATATAGACGGCCTGCTCGTGCGGCTGCCGCTGTTGCCTGAGACAGGGAACGATCAAAACAAGGACACCATTGCGCCGGGGCCGCCCGATGTCCGGGTGGGTGTTGCCCGGGACCGCGCTTTCTGCTTTTATTATCCGGACAATCTGGATCTGCTTGCCGCGGCCGGCGTGCAGGCGGTTCCGTTTTCGCCCCTGGATGACGAACAGCTTCCGGAGGATCTGGACGGGCTCTACTTTGGCGGGGGATATCCTGAACTTTATGCGCGCCGGTTGGCGCAAAACACAACCATGCGCGCTGCCGTCAGGGGTTGCAGTTTCGCGGGGATGCCCATCTACGGGGAGTGCGGCGGTTTCATGTACCTGTGTCGCGAGTTGGAGGACGGCGCCGGCCGGATCCACCCCATGAGCGGCTGTTTTCCTTTCCGGTCACGCATGCATGCCAAGCTGAGGACACTGGGCTACCGGCAGGTGCGACTGGAAAAGGACACCCTTTTGGGCTGCAAAGGTGAATTGCTGCGGGGGCACGAATTCCACTATTCCGGCCTTGTTGAAAGTGGTGCCAATGCGTCATGGGTGCCCACCGTTTACAACGTGCTGTCCCGCAAGGGCGACCGTGGCCGCCCGGAAGGCTACCTGTGCAACCGTACCCTGGGCAGCTATGTCCATCTGCATTTCGGCAGCCGGCCGCAATGCGCCCGAGCTTTTGCCGACGCGTGCCGCGCTTACCAAAAAGCCAGGAGTTTGCAACATGCGACCGGATGAAATTGAACGGCAGAGTTTTGCCATCATCGACGCGGAAGCCGGTGCCCACGATTTTGCACCGGAGCATTGGGCCATCGTGCGGCGCATGATTCACACTTCAGCCGACTTTGACTATATGCGCAGCGTACGCATCCATCCTCTGGCGGTGAAGGCCGGGATCAGGTGCATCCGCGGCGCAGGCGTTATTTATACCGATACCAATATGGCGCGTACAGGCATCCGCCAAAGCGCTCTTGCGCGTTTCAACGCAAGCACCCGATGCCTGATGGCCACCGAAGAGATTGCCCGTATGGCCGCCGAACAAAACGTTACACGCGCCCGGGCGGCTGTCGATGCCGTGGCCGATCGTCTGGGAAACTCGATCTATGTGGTGGGCAACGCCCCCACCGCACTTTTGCGGCTGATCGAGTTGATCCGTCAGGGCAGACCCGTTCCGGCTCTGGTCATCGGACTGCCGGTGGGGTTTGTCAATGCCGCAGAGTCCAAGGCGGAACTGCTCCGCCTGGACGTTCCCTACATCACCAACGTGGGGCGCAAAGGCGGTTCCAACGTGGCGGCCAGCGTGGTCAATGCCCTGACCCTGATGGCCGCCCAGAACGGCTGACAATGCCACGTCGGGGAGGAAAAAAGCTGCGCAGCGGTTTTACCACCGGGACGGCCGCGGCGGCGGCGACCCAGGCGGCCCTGGAGTATCTCTTGAGCGGCCGGGCACCGGGCACCGTAAATGTCGAACTGCCGAACGGAGGCATGCTGGCCATAGAAATCCATGGCTGCCGACGGATGGACAAACATACGGCGGTCTGTTCGGTAATCAAGGATGCCGGTGACGACCCGGACATTACTCATGGCGCCGAAATCGGCGCCCGGGTGACACGACAGAAGGCCGGCGGCAACCCTGTGGTAACCATTCGCGGCGGCGTCGGGGTAGGGGTGGTGACCAAACCCGGCCTGGAAGTCGCCGTGGGACAGCCGGCCATCAACTCCGGCCCGCAAGAGATGATTCGGCGGTCCGCCTTTCGGGTATTGGCAAACCATGACCTTGAGGCCAGGGTGGATGTTGAGATTTTCGTACCCGAGGGCAAATCCCTGGCACGTAAAACCCTCAATGCCCGGTTGGGCATCCTGGGTGGCATTTCCATTTTGGGAACCACCGGCATCGTGCGTCCGTTGTCCCACGAAGCATACGTGGCTACGATCCGCGCCGGCCTTTCGGTTGCACGCGCATCCGGCGTGCGGCAAGCTGTACTGACCACCGGTCGCCGCAGTGAGCGCTATGCCCAGCAGCGTTTGCACCAACTGCCGCAGGAGGCCTTTGTCCAGATCGGAGACTATTTTGCCGTCTCCATGGAAATGGCCGCCGCCCTAGAATTCGACGGGGTAATTTTGGCGGTGTTTTTCGGCAAAGCCGTCAAAATGGCCCAGGGCATGCCGCATACCCACGCCCGGTCAGCAGTTCTGACCATGGAGAAACTGGCGCATTGGACCCTCGCCCTGAGTGGCGATCCGGTCTTGGCCGAACAGGTTTCCAGGGCCAATACGGCCAGGCAGGTTTTCGATTTGATCAAGGTGGAATGCCCTGCGCTGATCGAAAAAATCGGCCGGCAAATCGTGAGAACCGGCACGGCGTTTGGAGGGGACAAACTGGCCGTCGATGTGGTGATTTTTGGTTTTGACGGGGTGGTCTGGTTTGACTCGAAGGGGAAGCGGCGAATCACAGGCGTTTGACGCAAACCGTGCGCAGTGGTTGCCGATTTCCATGCAAAGGTGTTCAGGATATGGCGCACAAGGTTGTTATCGTGGGAATGGGTCTGTCGGTACGGGATCTGACGCCGGCCCATCTGGAAATCATCCGCTCCGCGGAGGTCCTCATGGGAGGACGCCGCCATCTTGCCCAGTTTGAGGAACTGGCCGTGGACAAGCAGTTGATCACCAGTCGGATGGCCGAAACCATCGATTTTATCCGCACCCACCGAATGGCGCGCCGAATCGTGGTGCTGGCCTCCGGAGACCCGCTTTTCTTCGGCATTGGTGATACGATTATCCAGGCTCTGGGACGGGACCAGGTGATGATCCTGCCCAACATCACCTCCATCGCCGCCGCCTTCGCCAGGATCAATGAGCCCTGGAGCGAGGCCGCCGTCATCAGTCTGCACGGCAGGGAGCGCAAATTTGAAATCCTGGCGGCCTTGAAGACCAGGGCCGCCGTGGCCGTGCTCACCGATCATAAGCAGTCGCCCCAGTGGCTGGCGCGATGGCTCTGTGAAAGGGGCGTTCATGATGTGCGGATGGCCGTTTTTGAACGGCTCGGCTCTCCGGAGCAAGCCTTCGGCTGGCACACGCCGGCGCAGGCCATCGAAAAATCCTTCGCCCAGCCCAATGTGGTCATCCTCAAGCGTGCTGCGGAAGGTGCCGCTTTCCATGCTCCGGTTCCGGCCCTGGGCATGGCCGAAGAGGACTTTGCGCATGAATGCGGCCTGATCACCAAGGCGGAAGTGCGTGCCGTAACGCTGGCAAAGCTTCGGCTCCAGCCGGGCCATACGCTCTGGGACCTGGGCGCCGGCAGCGGCTCGGTGGGCATCGAAGCCTCTGTATTGCTGGGCGCCGGGCGCATCATTGCCGTGGAGCAGCAGGCCGCCCGTGTGGCCCAGATACGACAAAATGCCCGCCGATACAACATTTACAACCATGAAACCATTCAGGCCCGTTTACCGCAGGAACTGACATCCCTGCCACGGCCCGATCGCATCTTCATCGGCGGCGGCGGCCGTGACCTGGCCGCCATTGTTCAGGCCGCCGTCCCGCGCCTGAACCCCGGCGGCATCGTGGTGATCAATACGGTCTTGTTGGACAACCTCACCCATGCCATGGATGCCCTGAAGGCATTGGACATGAATGTTGAAGTGGTGCAACTGCAGGTTAGCCGGTGTCGGGAGATGCCCTGGAGCCGCCGCCTGAAGGCCCAGAGTCCGGTATGGATCGTGTCGGGTCATCGGTGAGCGGTGAAAAGAAACCGACAATTCGACTGCCGTTCCAGGACATTGAATTAAAAACAGGGGAGACCAGACAGATGACAGGTTCTCACAATTCGCAAACCACCGACCGCCGTTTCCCCATCACTTTCTGCGGGGCAGGTCCCGGCGACCCGGAACTGATTACCGTCAAGGGGATGAGGGCCCTGGCAGCGGCGGACCTGGTGCTCTATACCGGCTCCCTGGTGCCGGAAGCCGTGTTGAACTGGGCTCCCGGGGGGGCGCAGTGCATCAGCAGCGCCGACCTGGATTTGGATCGGATCGTTGCTCATATGGCCGGAGCCTACAATCGGGGACTGCGGGTGATCCGGCTCCACACGGGCGATCCCAGCCTTTATGGCGCTATCCGTGAGCAGATGGACGCGTTACGGCGCCGTCGTATTCCTTTCGAGGTGATTCCCGGGGTCAGCGCCGCTTTTGCCGCCGCGGCCGCCCTGGGCATTGAGTACACGGTGCCGGAAAAGACCCAGACCCTGATTCTGACCCGTGTGGCCGGGCGAACGCCGGTGCCAGAGCGCGAAAACCTGGAAGCTTTGGCACAGCACGGCGCCTCCATGGCAATCTACCTGAGCATGACCCAAGTCGCGGAAGTCTCCCGGGTACTGGCCGCCGCTTACGGTCCCGCCGCCAGGTGCGCCGTGGCCTGCCGGGTCAGTCATCCCGAGGAAAAATTCATATTCACCCGGGCGGATCGACTGGAGCAGACCGCTTGTGAGGAAGGCATTCACCGGTTGGCGGTCATTTTGGCAGGCCCGGCCCTGGATGACCCGGCGGCACTGGTTGCCCTGAAATCCAAACTTTACGACAAGGATTTTGCCCATGGCTACCGGCCCGAAGAGTAGGATTGCCCTGTGGGCGCTGACACCCAACGGCCTGGGCCTGGCCCGGCGCCTGAAGGCGCAGTGGCCCGGTGCAGCGCTTCTGTGTACCCGGCGACTCGCGGACCTTCCGGAAGATCCGTCACCGGAGGTGTTCGATGGGCTGATGGATGCCGTGGCCGTAAATTTTCACCGTTTCGGCGGCCATATTTTCATCATGGCCGCCGGCATCGTGGTGCGCACCATTGGGCCCCACCTGCGCGGCAAGACAGCGGATCCGGCGGTGGTGGTCGTGGACGACCGGGGCCGGTTCGCCATCAGTCTGGTTTCAGGTCATATCGGCGGCGCCAACCGGATGACCCGCCGGGCGGCCGACTGCCTGGGCGCCGTGCCGGTGATTACCACCGCCACCGACATTCACGGCAAACCGGCCATCGACCTGATAGCGTCAGCGCATGGGATGTCCATCGAAAATCCCACCGGCATCAAAGCGGTAAACATGGCCCTGCTCAACGACGAACCAGTCTGGGTGCATGATCCGGCCGGCTGGCTCGGAACGCTGTGGGCCGGCGCGGCGCCGTTTCCATCAGCAGCTGCGCAGGAGCCGGTACGCCTGCAGGCCGACGTACCGGCAATGGTCTGGGTGGACGATACGGTCCGGACGCTGGATCCGCGCATTCTCGTGCTGCGCCCGCCGTCGCTCGTTGCGGGCATCGGGTGCAACCGGGGTGCGACCATGGAAGAGATCCGAGGATTTCTGGATCATGTCCTCGATGGATTTGCGCTGTCGTCCGGCAGTTTGAGCGCCTTTGCCTCCATCGATCTCAAGGCCGATGAGGCCGGGTTGTGCGATCTGGCCGCGTTGATGGATCTGCCGATCCGCTTTTTCACCAAAGAAAATCTATCGCGGGCCGAAAATATACCCACGCCTTCGGCCGTCGTGACCAAACATTTAGGAGTGCCCAGCGTATGCGAAGCAGCAGCCATCCTGGCGGGCAGCAACGACTGCCACAGCAGCAAATTGATCGTTCCCAAACAGATTTCGGGAAACGTGACAGTGGCCATTGCCCGCCGGGTTTGTATATCGTCGGCATAGGCCCCGGCCACCCGGACCATCTCTCCCGGCGTGCACGGGAAGTGCTCTATTGCGCCCATACCATTGTGGGGTACAGTACGTATATCGACCTGATCGCAGCGCTCATCACGGACAAGGAGATTGTCAGCACGGGGATGACCCAGGAAGTCGACCGGGTTTCGGCCGCCATCGATATGGCCTGTCAGGGCAAGACGGTTGCGCTGGTGTCCAGCGGCGACCCCGGGATCTATGCCATGGCGGGTCTGGTTTTCGAAATCTGCGCCGCCCGCAATATCCCGGTGGCTGCGGCCGGGGGTAAAAAAGAGCGCTTCCCGGCCAAAATGGCCATGGCCATCGAGGTGGTTCCGGGAATTCCGGCCCTGTGCGCGGGCGCCGCGCTTTTGGGGGCGCCGTTGATGCATGATTTCGCCGCCATCAGTCTGAGCGACCTGCTGACGCCCTGGGAGATGATCGAGCAGCGTCTGCACGCGGCTGCCGGAGCCGATTTCGTCCTGGTGGTTTATAACCCCAGAAGTAAAAAGCGCAGCTGGCAACTGAAAAAGGCACAGCAGATCGCTTTAAGCTACCGCCAGCCCCAAACGCCGGTGGGAATCGTTGCCGGTGCCATGCGCCGGGACCAGCGAATCACCATCACCACCCTGGCCCGGCTGCACGCGGCAGAGGTGGATATGCAGACCACTGTGTTCATCGGCAACAGTACCACAACGCGCTACGGCGACTTTTTGTATACCCTGCGGGGATACGGAAAAAAGTACAAGATCGGAGAAGCCAATGGACGGTGATCATTGGCAAGTCGACGGATACCCCCTGCAATCATAGTTAGCCGATTGCCGTTACCGAACGAAAAGGTTGATAATGAGCATAAAAAAAGCGGGCTGCATTGCTATCCTGGGAACCGGGTCGGATGTGGGCAAGAGCGTAGTCACCACGGCCTTTTGCCGCATTCTATCCGATCGTGGCCTGCGGGTGGCGCCTTTCAAGGCCCAGAACATGTCCAACAACTCCGGCGTGACCCCCGAAGGTCTGGAGATGGGACGCGCCCAGATCGTGCAGGCCGAGGCCGCCCGCATCGTTCCCCATGTGGACATGAACCCCGTGCTGCTTAAACCCACCAGCGACGTAGGGGCCCAGGTGGTACTCAATGGCATAGCCTTGCAGGATGCAACCGCCAAGTCTTACCACCAGCAAAAAGAGCGGCTGTTTGCCGAAAGCTGCGCCGCGCTGGACCGCTTGCGCAACCGCTATGACGTGGTGGTGATGGAAGGCGCCGGTTCCTGTGCAGAGGTCAATCTGATGCACAATGACATTGTCAACCTGCGCATGGCGGCCTATGCCGGAGCACGGTCCATCCTGGTGGCCGATATTGACCGCGGCGGCGTTTTTGCACAGATTGTCGGCACGCTGGCGTGCCTGCCGCCTCAACAGCAGGCGCAAATCAGTGGATTCATCATCAATCGTTTTCGCGGTGATATTGATTTGTTCGGGGATGGTTCCGTCTGGATTGCAGAAAAGACCGGCAAACCGGTATTCGGCATCCTTCCGTGGTTCAGCCACTTTAAAATCGAAGCCGAGGATGCGGTGGTGATTCAGAAAACACGACCCCATCTGCCGCAGCCGGCCGGCCGGCCGGCCGTGGCCGTTATCAAACTGCCGCATATTTCCAATTTCACCGACTTTGATCCCTTGGCCCGGTTGGAGGGTCTCCAACTGGCCTATCTTGAACGCTGCCAGTCCCTGAAAGGCTTCAGTGCCGTGATTCTACCCGGGACCAAGAGCACGCGCAGCGATCTTCAGTGGCTGCATCACACCGGCTGGACCAAGACTCTGCAGCGCTACGCCGCGGGCGGCGGACATCTCCTGGGGATCTGTGGTGGATATCAGATGCTGGGGCGGGCGGTGCACGACCCCCATGGCGTTGAAGCCAAAGCCGGGTCGACGCCGGGCATGGGATTGCTACCTGTGGAAACCAGCCTCAAAGCCCCCAAGACCACCACGCTGACCGACTTTGCCTTGGAAGGCATACCCGGCAGGGGCTATGAAATTCATATGGGCCAAACGGTTCTTGGCGGCGGCCGCCCTCTGCTCACAATTCTGCGCCGCAATCAAACTGCATGCAACGAGCGCGACGGCTGCATCGGTTCCGACGGACGGGTGTTGGGAACTTATCTGCACGGGTTGTTCGACACGCCGGAAATCACCCGGCACTGGCTCCAACACATCGGGTTGTCCGAACTCCGGGTGAGCCGGATGCATGGCCCGGCAGCCCGGGACAGGGCCTATGATATGCTCGCCGAACACACGATACAGCATATCGAGATGAAGGCTGTCCTGTCTCTCATAGATCCGGCAATGATAGGGGCGACGACATGATTCAAGGCCACGGTGGAGACATTTATAACTTGGCCCGAAAACTGGGCTGCCGGGCCGAAGAGATCATCGATCTGAGCAGCAATATCAATCCATTGGGAATGCCACCGGGTATACTGGACGATCTGCGGAATCAGATCGGGACGGTCGGCATGCTGCCCGAAGCGGACAGCCGCACCGCAGCTCGGCAAATGGCCGGACTGCTGGCGCTGGATGCAAACCGCATCATGGCTGGAAACGGCACCACCCATTTCATCTACAGTGCCTGCCCGGCACTGGAGGCCCGAAAGGTGCTGATTCTGGGTCCGACCTATGCAGACTACGCCGATGCCTGCCGTATGCACCATATCGAGCCGCACCATTTTATGGCCCACGCGGAAAGCGGCTTCGAAATTAATCTTGAAGGGCTCGAGGAGGCGCTGGGGGGCATGGATATGGCGTTTATCTGCAACCCCAACAACCCCACCGGCCGCTTGATCCCCCACGACCGGCTGCGTGCGCTTTGTCAGGCACACCCCGGGACCCATTTTGTAATCGATGAAAGCTACCTTCCCTTTGTCCCGTCCCGGCAGTCCCAAACCATGGCCGCTTGTGAACTGGACAACGTGAGCGTATTATACTCGCTTTCAAAGATTTTTGGATTGCCGGGACTGCGGGCGGGCTTTCTGATTGCCAACCCGGCGACCATTGCACGGTTTCAGATCTTCATGCAGCCCTGGAGCCTCAACAGCCTGTCCCAAGTGGCCGTGGGGTACCTGTGTCGCAACAGCACGGTGGTCGAGACCTTCATCGATGATACCCGCAGCTTTCTGGAAAATGAGAGAAAACAATTCAGGCAGGATCTGGGAACAAACACGCAAGTGCTCCTCTATCCCAGTTTGGCTTCTTATTTCCTCATCGGTCTGCCCATCGAATGGACCGCCTGCGAGGTGTGCAAGGCAATGGCGCAGCAGCGAATCCTCATCCGCAACTGCAGCAACTTTCACGGTTTGAGCGAACAGTTTGTCCGCGTGGCGCTCAAAAAAGCAACGGTCAACCGTTTGGCCGCCAAACACCTGGCAGAAATCATCGGCCGGCGGTCAGGGTAATCTGGACATGGCGCTTTCTTCCTTCATCGATGCATGTCAGGTGTTCGTCATTCCGGCGGCCTTTGCCCTGGACGCCGTGGCAGGTGATCCCCGATGGCTGCCCCATCCCATCCGCTGGATGGGCCGCTGCATCGAACGCTGCGAGCCGTATTTTCGCAACATCTTCAAGAATGAACGGCTGGCCGGGGCGTTGTTCGCCCTGACATTGATCTTCGGGTGCTGGGGGGCAACGGCGCTGGCAATTGCCGCGGCCCATAAAACCAATCCGCTGTTGGGGTTCAGTCTTCAGGTGGTGTTGGTCTTCTTTGCCCTTTCCGTCCGTTCGCTTTCAGATGCCGGCATGTTCATCCACCGGTTGCTGAAATTCGCGGAGGTGGATCAAGCCCGCCGGGAACTCTCCATGATCGTGGGGCGGGATGTGGACCACTACGATACCGACGATATCGCTCGGGCTGCAGTGGAGACCGTGGCGGAAAATTTTGTGGACGGGGTGCTCTCCCCACTTTTTTTCGCAGCGCTGGGGGGCGCCCCATTGGCCATGGCCTATAAGATGGTCAACACACTGGACTCCATGATCGGGTATAAGAATGAACGCTATCGCCGGTTCGGTTGGGCGGCTGCCCGAATCGACGATGCGGTCAATTTCGTACCGGCCCGCTTGTCCCTGTTGATCATTTCCCTTTCGGCCCGACTGCTGAATGCGAATTCGGCAAAACGTGCAATAACCACTGCGATTCAAGAAGGTTCCCACCACAGCAGCCCCAATGCCGGCTATCCCGAGGCAGCCTTTGCCGGTGCACTGGCTGTCAAGCTTAATGGTCCGAACTATTACGGCGGCGACCTTGTGAAAAAGCCCTATATCGGAATTCGCTTCGGTACGGCAAAAGTCGGGCATATCGAAAAGGCCTGCCAGTTAATGCAGTTCTCGGCGCTTATCGCAGCCTTGTTTGCATGGGGATTTTGGCATGGTTAAAGTTGGCTGCGGGGTTTGGAGATATCAATGGCGGGAAAAAACAGGGAAACATCGCTCCGGAACCTGAAAGGCGGTTTTCCCTTTCGTTTGTCGACGACCTCATTTATTTTTCCGGCCGGCTGGGTGGAGAATGTCGCGCGGCTGGGGCCCTGCTTTGACGAAATCGAGCTGCTGTTTTTCGAGAGCCGTCATGCACAGAGTCTACCGGATCCGGGCATCATGAAGCAACTGGCCCTGCAGGCCGCTGAATTGAATATCGGCTACAACATCCACCTGCCCATCGATATTCGCCTGGGGTCCCCATCAGCCGAAAAGCGCCGGCACGCTGTGGAGGTCCTCAAAAAAGTCTTTGCGCTATCGGCCGATCTGCCGGTAACCACCCATACCCTGCATTTGGTCTATGATGCACCGGGGCATGACCCTTCATCCGTAGATCGCTGGCGGGACAATATTCATGGCAGCTTGACGCGGCTATTGCAATGGGGTGTCCCATCAACAGCCCTTTCCATTGAAAACATTGATTATCCGCTTGGACGGGTGGAATCGGTCATCACCGACCTGGGCTTGACCGCCTGCCTGGATATTGGCCATTTACTGCTTTACGGACATGGGCTCCGGACGACGCTTTGCCGGTGGTCGCAGCAAACGGCCATCGTGCACCTGCACGGTGTCCACAACGGCCGGGATCATTTATCCATTGAATGCTTGTCCGAAAAAGCCATCCGGGAGGTGATGGCCTTTCTGTCTACTTTTTCCGGTGTGCTCTCCCTGGAAGTATTTAACCTCGAAGATCTGAAACGGTCCATGGACTGCTTGGCGCGCTGCTGGAGCAGCCGGCAAACATGAGCGGATAGGGCCCGGATGCCGTTTTTTTCATGGAAAAGATAACGGGACCGGATTTCGGGCCCGCTGCGTTTCAGCAGCTGCATGATTTATGCATTCGATACACCGGCTTCGGCGAGGGTCATGACTTCTTTGAACACCTTCAAAGCGCAGTCGATAACGCTCATGGCCAAGGCCCCGCCGGTGCCCTCGCCAAGGCGCATGCCCAGATTCAGGATCGGCTCCAGCCCAAGGTGGGCCAGCATGAGATTGTGTCCCGGTTCCTCGCTGCAATGTCCGGCCAGCATGTAGTCAACAGAAGCAGGGCACAGCACCGCTGCGATCAGTGCGCCGGCCGTTGAGATGAACCCGTCGATCACCACAGGTTTGCGATGATGGGCGCAGGCCAGGATAGCGCCTGCGATGCCGCCGATTTCAAAACCGCCGACTTTGGCCAAAACATCGAGTCCGTCCTCCGCCCTGGGACAATTCAACGCCAAGGCTTCAGCGATCACCTTTTTTTTGCGGTCCACGCCATCACTGTCCAGTCCGGTGCCCGGCCCGACCATGTCGTTCAGATGCGCACCGGTAATAACTGCACCAATGGCGGCTGACGGTGTGGTGTTGCCGATTCCCATATCGCCGGTGCCCAGCAAATCCACGCCGGCATCGATGAGCCGGACGGCGTGGTTGTAACCGGTCAGCACCGTCCGGGCAGCGTCCTCCCGCGACATAGCGGGCCCTGTGGAAAGATCTGCCGTGCCGTGACCGATTTTTGAAATCAACAATCGTGTTTGGTTCGGCATGGCGTCAGGGTCGATCTCCGGAACAATGCCCATATCCACCACCCATACGTCGGCCCCCACATGTCTGGAGATGGCGTTGATGCTTCCGCCGCCGGCCAGGAATGCCTGAACCATGGCCAGGGTGACCTCCTGGGGAAATGCGCTTACCCCGGATCGGGCCACGCCATGGTCACCGGCCATCACCAGAACAGCTTTTCGGTCGATCACCGGCACTATCGACTGCCGGATGCCGCAAATTTGTTCGGCAATGGTGTGCAGGCGCCCCAAAGCCCGGGGAGGTATTGCCAAATTCGCGCTATGGTTGCAGGCTTTGGCGACCCATGCCGCATCTGCCCGATCGATTTCGGATAGGATTTGGTTTAATGCCGTTGGCGCGTTCACAATGTTTTTCCTTTCACCGTAATATGGCGCCCGCTTCGGCTTTCCAAATAAAAAAGCCCCCTCGCTGACGACGCAATCCGTCAGCTGGAGGCTTTACCGTCACCACCAGATGCAATACCCTTTTGGCAGGTCTTCTGACTTTTCCCCCGGCGCCGGCGGCCTTCCCGTCATTGTGACAGTGGCCTTTGTTCTGCCGGTCGGGTTCTCCCTGCAATATTTCTGCAGTGGAGGGAATTACAGCGGCGGGTCCGCTTCCGATTTGCACGGAATTCCCTATTAAGCGCTTGGCACCAAAGAGGTGGTATCTGATTCTTCGATGTAATAAATTTACTTGATGGCACTTGTCAAGGCCGTTTTTGCCTGACAAAGGCCATTGTGTGCACCTTCGGATCGAAACAAGACAGTCCGCAAGGGCTGTCCGGTTTCGTTTGACATACTTTTACTTTTCTTCTAAGACGAGCAGCATCCAAGCCGCGTTCTGATTGCAAGACAGTGGCAAAGCGAAAATACCCGCCTGTTTGCCGACCCGGCTTTGACGGCTTGACCTCGGCCGCTGTGTGCAAAACGGGGAAACAGATCCGAATCAGCAAGGGAGCCGTCTATGAAAACAGAAACCACTTTAGTCATCGGGGGGTGCCGCAGCGGCAAGAGCCGCCACGCCATGGATCTGGCAGAACAAGTCAACGGGAACCGAAAGATATATGTGGCAACCTGCGTGCCCATGGACGAAGAGATGCGCCAGCGGGTTGCACGACACCAGGCCGAACGGGGTCCGGGCTGGCAAACGGTTGAGACCCCGCTGGCCATCGGACCATGCATTGAGCGTAGCAGCGCAAAGGCAGATGTCATTCTGGTGGATTGCCTCACCCTATGGACCAGCAATTTGATGGGTGAGGGAAGGGACCAGGAAACAATTTTGGCCCAGGCAGAGGAACTTGGCCGAATTTTGGAAACCGTGCAATGCCCAGTAATGCTTGTGAGCAATGAAGTCGGAACCGGAATTGTACCGGAGAACCGAATGGCACGGCAGTTTCGGGATATTGCCGGCTTGGTCAACCAGACCATTGCAGGTGCATGCAGCCGTGTAGTATGGATGGTGGCCGGCATTCCGATGGCCGTCAAATAGCACCACCGGTCAATAGTTTTTTCACTTTCACGAAAGTCGCCTGATGAAGCCGTTTTTGGCAGCTGTTCAATTTTTGACCATTCTTCCGGCAGGCGCCGGCTCTCAATTCGAACCCGCACGAATGATACCTTTTTTCCCGGTGGTTGGGCTTTTACTGGGGTTTCTGGTGGCCCTTTTCGACCTGATGGCCGCCAAACTTTGGGCTGCCCCGTTGACCGGCGTGCTGGACGTCGTGTTCCTTATCCTGCTTACCGGGGCATTGCATCTCGACGGACTTGCGGACACGGCCGACGGCCTGTATGGTCAGCGGTCCCGGGATCAGGCCCTGTCCATTATGAAAGACAGCCGGATCGGTGCCATGGGCGCAGTAGCCTTGTTCAGTTGCCTGGCAGTCAAATTTACCGCCGCTGGCAGCATATCGTCAGACCGGTTCATAATGCTGCTGGTTATTCCGGCATTAGCCAGGGGCAGCGTATTTTTTGCCGTACGGCATTTACCTTACGGGCGTCCGCAAAACGGAACGGGCAGTGCGTTTTTCCAGACAAGACCCAAGCTCATGGATGGCTGGGCATTGGTTTTGCCAGGGGGCCTTTCCCTTTTGGCAGGCCTGCGGGGCGTAATTTTGCTCCTGGTATTTGCGGCCACGGTAGCCGGAGTGCTGGTCTACTACCGACGCAAATTGGGGTGTGTCACCGGTGATATGATGGGAGCCATGATCGAAATCAGTGAGACCGGCCTTTTGTTGGCGGCGGCCTTATCGATATGCGTATAATCAAGGACGTGCATGGACTATTTCCATCAGGAAACACCGGAGAGAGCCCTTATTTCCCCCGGGAAGCGAAAAGAGGGAAATAGAAGTAATCGTTAAAACTTCCGATGGGCGGATGCCTGCAATAGCGGGTGTGACTGAATGACAACGGTTGGCGCAATAAAACAGGCTCAAAAGAGTGGACGGCCTGGTGCCGATGGTATTCTTATCATTCTCTCAGCTTGCTTTCCACTGACTGCACCATTGCGGGTTTTGGGTTGCTGCGAATAAATCGGCTACCAGCTTTTTTCTCTTGACTTTTCGCTACAGGAGGGGATATTTACTTGATTTATCTTAACGCCATGAAGGCTTCAACCCACTAATTCCCAAATAATTCACCCATCCAGATAAGGCCACGAAGGTCTAAGCTCCGAGGAGCGATGACCGCGTGGCTTTTTTTGTTGGAATTTTACAGGTGTTGCGGACCAGTGCGAATATGCAGCCTGAATAATTGCGGCATTTTAATAGTGCCGATCCAGAGGAAAGGAAACTATTTTCGGATCGGCATTAAGCAGGAGTACACGATGATTTTGCGGATTCTGATATTGCTATCGATCTTCTTTTTTGTGCCGGGGGTTGCTTTGTTGTGCCGGGCGGATGAAGCAGACGGGAAAAAATTCAATCAGCAGGTGACCACCCCGGTTCGCGATGCCGTTTCAATCAGGCAGGGCACCCAAAAGCAAGAAGAGCGGTGGCGCGATGAAAAAGAGAAACTGGTGGCGAGCTATGAAAAACTGGAGAGCGCGCAGGTCTTGCTGCGGAAACACCGGAATGAACTGCAGGAAAGCGTTCAGGACGCGCGCCAGCGGGTCGCCGAAAAAGAAAAACAACTGGCGGATATTGGCCAGATCAGTTTTCGGATAAAGCCCTTCCTGGAAAATCTGGTTGCGCAGTTGCGCCAACATGTGGCCGATGATCTGCCGTTTCTGCCGGAGGAGCGTGCACAGCGGATTCAACGCCTGGACGAATTGATGAAGGATCCGGATGTTGCGGTCAGTGAGAAATATCGCAAGGTGATGGAAGCCTTGCTGGTGGAAGGCGAGTACGGCAACACCATTGAAGTGTATCAGCAGACCATTACCGTCGGGAACGTCGAAATGCTGGTCAACATCTTTCGCCTTGGTCGCATCAGCCTGTTTTATCAGACCTTGGATCAGCATCAGTGCGGTGTTTTCGATGTGGCCGCCGGTGGGTGGAAACCCTTGCATGCTGGATTTAACCGGGACATCGGGGCGGCCGTTGATATCGGATCCAAACGCAAACCGGTGGAACTGCTGAGCCTGCCGCTGGGAAGGATATCGATCCGATGAATGGCCACCTTACTATTGCACTGGGGGGATTTTTACTTCTGAGCCTTTGCGGTGTCGGCATTTCATCCGGCCAAGACATGCGGGTTCAGCAGATCGAGGCGCACCGGGCCAAGGCCGTTCTGCTGGAAAAAGCCGCAGCTGAAAAAGAGGCTGCCCAAAAAGCGCACGCCGCCAGCAGGCAGCAGATCCTGGAGGATCGCAGCCAGTTGAAGGCAGCCATTGCCGACATTGAAAAACAGAATGCAATCCTTAAAAACGCGGTGGAAACCCTGGAGAACAAATCCGGTGAACTTGAAGTCAGGGAAAGGGATATTTCCCAAAAATTAGCCGAAACCGATAGTGTGATGCGCGAACTGGTCGGTGCCATTCGCGTGAATGCAAAGGATATTCATGCGCTGATGGAACAAAATCTGCTGAGCGCCGTGGACACTGGCGCAACGGCGTCTTTTTTAGAGGATATCGGCGGTCAATCTCAGTTTCCCGGCATGGCCGATATCGAATCCATGGCGACCGCATTGTGGGAGCAGATTCGCACTGCCGGCGAAGTCCGCATCGATCGCGGCCCCATCATTGACCGGGCCGGCAATTCCGTCGAGGCCGATCTCCTGCTCGTGGGCAACTTTACGGCGGCCTACCGCAGCGGTGATGAAATCGGTTTTTTAAACTACTCCCCAACCGGTCGAAAATTATTCGCACTTTCACAATTGCCCCCCAGGCGGCTTCAAAAGCAGCTTCGCAGCTATATGGCCGGAGAGGGCGAGGTCGTGCCCATGGATATCTCCCGCGGCGCGGCTTTGCGCCAACTGACCCATCGGTTGAGCCTCTGGCAGCAGGTCCCCAAAGGCGGTCCCATTGTGTGGCCTATTGTGGCCATCCTGATCGTCGGCATTGCCATTGTCATCGAGCGCATTGCGTTTTTGATGCGCAAACGTTTGGATGCCGACCATCTGTCCCGGCGGATCGAAGGTCTGGCCGCTGAACAAAATTGGCAGGCCTGTCGGGAGCTATGCAGCGGATATACCGGCAAGCCCGTGGGCCGCGTTATGGCTGCAGGCCTGGCGTGCTGGCATATGCAGCGTGAAGCCATGGAAAATGCTTTGCAGGAGGCCATCTTGAAGGAGGTACCGCCCATGGAGCGGTTTTTATCGACCCTGGGTATGCTCGCGGCCATCGCCCCTCTATTGGGACTATTGGGGACCGTGACCGGTATGATCGATACCTTTCATGTCATCACCCAGCACGGCACCGGAGATCCGCGCATGATGTCGGGGGGAATCTCCGAAGCCCTGGTAACCACAATGCTGGGGCTGACGGTTGCCATTCCCATAATGCTGGCCCATACCCTGCTTAACCGGGCAGTGGACATTCGTATCGGCGAGATAGAGGAAAAAGCCGTTGCCCTGGTCAACATCGTACACAAGAGCCGCAATGCAAGCGATCACTATAACTAGAACGGCCCTTCGTCAAATAGAAGACTATCTGGCCACCGGTGGTATCGTCATGTTGCCCCTTGTGGTGGTCAGCCTGGCAATGTGGGTGCTGATCCTGAACCGCGCCTTTTTTTTCAGGCGGCTGTACCGAAAGAACATGAGTTTTCAGCAAGCCTGGGACCATGTGCATGCCCATCGCATGCCCGACCCCAGTCAGTATCGCGGCGTTACCTCCGTGCTGGTTTCCAGGTTCGTGCGCTCCAGCAGCGGAGACAGTGCCCTGGACCGGTGTGTGCTCGACGAAATCGTGTTGAGCATCAACCGATCAACCACCGACTATTTGTCCGTTATCGGCGTATTGGCCGCCGTGGCGCCTCTGTTGGGATTGCTGGGTACGGTGACCGGCATGATCAATACCTTTGACGTGCTGGCCGTTTTCGGAACGGGAAACGCAAAGGCCATGGCCGGTGGAATTTCCGAGGCCTTGATCACCACCCAGACCGGATTACTGGTCGCCATACCCGGTTTGTACATGAAGGGCTTTCTGGCGCGCCGCGCCCGGAACTTGAGGAAGCGAATTTCTGCCGTGGGATATTATTTGAGACGTCAGATATAGATAGGAAATGTCATGCTGAACATCACCGCCGCCCGCCGCAGCAATCGATCCGTTGCGGAGTTGAATATCGCTCCCCTTATCGACATGGTGTTTATTTTGCTGATCTTTTTCCTGGTGACCACCAGTTTTGTCAAAGAGACCGGCATCAATGTCAACCGTCCCACAGCATCCACTGCGGTCAGTCAGGCCAGGGCGACCATTCTCATCGGCATCGATGCGGACAACCGCATCTTTATTGATCACCGTGAAGTCGATTTCCGCGCGGTGCGTGCCAATGTCGAGCGGGCTTTGGCGGAAGATCCGGAAGGTGCCGTGGTGGTGGTTGCCGATCAGGCCAGCAGTACCGGTACGGCCATTCAGGTCATGGACGGTTGCCGCATGGCCGGCGCCCAAAACGTTTCTCTGGCGGCGCGGTTGCCACAAGGGCAGTGACGCAGGTGTAGCATGAATCCAGTAAATGTCGACGGCATTCGAAAAGGAACCGGTTTCACGATGAATACCACCGGCCGCCGCAGCCGGGGCAGCTGGCTTTGGGCCGTGGCCGGGGCATTGGGAATGAACGTCGTCCTGTTTGCCGCCATGCCATACCTGCAGCATCCGGACCAGGCACAGCCTGAATTCGATCAATTTATTCCACAGGTCAATGTGGTTCGTATCAAACGGCCTGAAAGTCCGGTTAAAAAGAAGGTCAAAACACCAAAGGAGCCGCCGCGGCCCGTCGAAACGCCGAAACCGCAGGTGGTGCCGCCCAGACAGGCAAGACTGTCCCTGCCGTTTGCCGTCAATCCCCGTCTGCCCGCGGGGCCCAACACCCTTGTGCTGCCCGATCTCAATCCGGCTGGCCTTGACATCAAGGGACTGGGGAGTGCTTTTACCGCCGGTGATCTGGATGCGCCCTTGACGGTTCTGGCACGCATACCGCCGGCGTATCCTCTGGGGGCCAAACATCGCGGTATCGAAGGATGGGTCCGCGTCCGATTTGTGGTCGATGAAAGCGGTCGCGTGGGTGAGGTGACCGTGTTGGAGGGCAAACCGTCCGGCATATTCGAACAGAGTGTCGTTCGGTGTGTCAGTGGGTGGCGATTTAAGCCGGGAACCGTTGAGGGCATACCGGTCAAGGCCTGGGCCGAGACCACGATTCGTTTCAAGCTGGATTAGCCTTCCGACGTTTGCATCGCCGGGGGTCGAAAGGGGAGAAGAGACAATGACACCATCATCAAAGCGGTTGCGATATCTTGCCGTTGGGATTTTGGGTATTGTGGCGGGCATTCTTTTGCCATGCACGGGCATGGCCGCGCATGGCACGGCGGACCTGCCCGTGCCGGCCAGGGTCGTGCTGGCCAAGGCAGGCGCCCTGATGCAGGAAAAAGCTTACTCCAAGGCCATTGACGTGCTGCTCGCCTTTCAGACGCGTAAAAGGCCGGCGTCCACAGCCACCCAAAATGACCCTAAAGGATGCTATCATCCGGAGGTCTTTTTCGCATTAGGCACCTGCTACCTGATGCAATCATCATACGATGCCGCCGTAAACGCATATGACCAGGCTGTCCGGCGTGACCCCACGTTTACAGCTGCATGGCTGAACATGGCCAAGGCCTGTTACGAAGCCCACGATTACTCACGGGCGGCCGGATGCTTTGAGCAGGCCTATGAACACTCCGAAGAAAAAAATCCCGAGCATCTTTACTATTGTGCCGCTGCTTACCTGATGGATCGGAAGAACGCTCCCGGTCTGATCGCTTTTGAAAGACTTTTTGAGCAGCATGCCGATGCCGTCCAACCGGCCTGGCGGGAGAATTACGTTCACGCACTGCTTGAAGCCGGCCGGCCAAAGGCGGCCCTGCCCCATATTCGGCAATTGGCCTCGGAATATACCGGCGAAAAGCAGGTGCAGTGGCAGGAAATCCTGCTGCACAACTACCTGCAGCTTGATATGCAGGTCGAGGCACACGCCTATGCGCTCTATCTCACCCGCCAGGCCCCCGCCATGTCCAAATGGTGGAAGGCCCTGACCCATGTCGAATTGAACGCCGGTCGTTATGACCAGGCTTTGGTGGCGTTTACCGTATTCAGTTACCTGACGCCCCTGACAGCCCAGGAGAACAAGCTTTTGGCCGATCTGAATTTGCAATTGGGAATCCCGGTCAAGGCCGCGCCGCTGTATGAAGCCGTCCTGCACGAAAAGACCGATAGGCGCCTGATTCATAACCTGATGCTGGCCCTGCAGCAGCTCGGTCAGCCCGAAGAGGCCGTCAACGCCCTGCAACGCTTTGCGCCCGGGACCAGGGACCCTGAACTGTTGATGTGCAAAGCAGATTTGCTTTACAGCCTTGAGCGGTTTGAAGAAGCCGGGCAGACCTATCGCCGGATCGCCCGGGTTGGCACCGGAAAGAGCCACCAAACCGGGCGTGCATGGTTGATGGCCGGTTATGCCGCCCTGCAGGCCAATGATGTGGACGCATGCCGCAGCGCTTTCCGGAAGGCCGCAACATTTAAAAAGCATCGCAAAAATGCGCTGCTGGCCATTCAGCAGCTTCTGGAAACACAGCGGAAGCCGGGAGGCAAGCGGCCGTCTTCCTAAATCAACGAATCAATGAGGAGGAGAAAATGGAACTTCAGGAAAAAGCGCGCATACGCATCGAACATTGGCTCAACCACAATAAGAGCCATGTCGAGGATTACCAGAAATTTGCGGAACAGCTTGAAGAAGCCCGCATGCAGCCCTGCGCCGGTTACATCCGCGAAATGATTGCATGGACGGCCAAGAGCAATGACTGCCTGCAGGAAGCGTTAGATGCATTGTCGTGAAACGAAAAGGCAGCCGCACTCCGGCCAGAGCGCATCGGCTGCCTTTTTGCATCAGAGCCCGGTAAGGGGCTACTTCAGGATATATATCCCGACGTGTCCCCCGACGTCAATACCTGGGTGTCAAGCCGGCGACTCCAATTAAACGGCAGATGATTTCAGGGCAGCTGCAAAATTTGCCTGCGGTATACCGAAAATCGTCACACTGGCTTCTGATGTGCGGAATTAACGTTCATCGCTTATTCAGGATCAACACCAATGGAATGTTCGAGAGGGATACAAAAGATGAAATGGATGGAAACATTTTTAATGACCGCAGCACTGTTTTGCATAATGACCGCGCCTTGTTGGGCGGATTCTGAAACCAACCCGCCGGACAAGGCAGAATCAGCGGACCGGGTCCATCAACTGGGCGATATAGTGGTCAAGGAAAAAACCGGCGCCCCGGGGATCGAACAGACCCCCACGGAAACCGTGGTCGAGGTTCAGAAGCTTCCAACCATCGGCGCGCCCAACAGCATCGTCGATGTGCTCAAAGGACACGCCATCGTCGATTTCAGGGGAGAATCGGACATCGATGCCGGCGTGGACTCCATCAACCTGCGGGGATTCGACGCCAAACGATTCGTGACCGCTCTGGACGGCCTGACCGTGCAGAAGACCGGCGGCCGCAAGTCCAGCAACATCGTGGACTACAGCTTGCTGCCGGCCTTTCTGATCGATTCGGTGGAGATCCTGCCGGGGCCGCATTCGGCGCTGTACGACTGCAAAAGCATCGGCGGCGTGATCAATTTCACTTCAGCCAAGCCCAAACGCTACGACAGTCTGACGCCCCAGGGCCGGCTGACGACGAGCTACAGTACCTACAACACCCAGATGCACAATCTCACCCTCCAGGGGGGCGTGGAGGCCGTGACATACGACCTGGCCTACCAGAAGAGTTCCAGCGACGGATACCTGCGCCACAACGAAACCGAATCGGATATTCTCTATGGGCGCATCGGTCTCGTGCTGCCGTCGGATGGCTTCATCACGCTGAGCGGATCGTACTCGGAGATCGACCGCGAAGCGCCGATTCCCAACACCGGCGATGATTACGATTCCGATTATCCCGAGGTGGAGTCGGCTGCCTTCAGCTCTTTTGCAGATCCCCAATGGGACAGCGATTCCTACGCCTACCGCCTCAACTATGAACAGAACCTGCCCATCGGCCGCCTGAGCGTGGGGGCTTACACCGGCAGGGACAACCGCATGCGGTCCTACTATACAGACGAGGAACATACCAACCTCAGCGTCATGGACACCGACTGGTGGCAGGAGGGCGGTAAGATTCAGGACGAAATCAAGTGGTCGAACAAGCATGTCTCGACGATCGGTTTCGATACGGCCAAACTCTACGATGAAGGCGTGGACGACGAAAAAACAGAGCGCATCAATAAAAACGGTACGTTTCTGCAGCACCAATGGGCGATCCTGCCTTCCGTGGATATCCGCCTGGGGCTTCGGTACGAAGATGTGAGTATTAAGGTAACCAACAATTCGTATAAGAAAATTACCGGCAGGGGCGACATTATCGAACGCGATTTCGACGAATTGGTTCCCAAAAGCTTCATCACCTGGAAAATGGACCAGGCGGCCCCCTGGCTGCGGGACACCTCGCTCTCCCTGGGGGTCAGCAAGATCTGGCACGCCCCCGACTACCACGGCACCTACAACCCCCAGGGATGCCCTGCCGGCGCCTGGCTGGAGCCCGAGCACGGCATGGGATACGACCTGGTGCTCAACCGACGCCTGTGGCGCGATATCGCCTTGAAACTCAACTATTCTTTTTATGATATCAAGGATTATTTTGCCTACAACAGGACATATGCCGACTATACACCTCCCCGAGGAGGAGCTACTCCGGACCGTATGATCGGCAAAGAGTTCAGCGATTACGTGCTCAACCTGGAGCAGGTCCACCGTCACGGCATCGATCTCGAACTGGGCGGTCATCTGACCGACGATCTCTCCTTCTACCTGACCTATGCCTGGCAGAAGTTTTCCAACCAGGGCGACGAGCCGGCCGGCGAGACCGAGCTGCACAAGCAGGCCGAGCATCGCATGACGGCCGGACTGGTCTATGCGCTTTTCGAAAGAACCACCCTGATGCTCGATTATTTCTACCAGAGCGAGGAGACCACCGAAGAGGCAGTGAATCGCGCAGCGGATGGTGAAGACCCTGACTGGATATTTCGTGAGACTGAAAATCCGGCATACAGCGTCGTCGATTTCGGTATTCAGCAGATACTGTACAAAAGCGAGCACTCTCTCCGGGAGGCTCGTCTGAAGGTGTATGTCAAGAATCTTTTCGACGAAGAGTACAGCAATGCCTCAGGCTATCCGGCCACCGACCAGACGTTCGGGGTTTCACTGAGCCTGAGTTTTTAAGTCCTGTGATCGACCCTGGCGCCACGGCGTCGGGGTCGATCCCCGTTCGAGAGGAGAGCTGTATCGTGCAAGAAGCAATGACGAGTTCCTGGGAGGACTCCTGGCAGTCGGCCATTGAAAAATCGCCCATGAAAAGACGCCGCAACGACAGCCCTGACACCATGCGGCGCTGGAACAGGATGGCCGCCGATTTCGCCAAGCGAACCAATGAACCCCGGTCCGGCCGCAAGCGTCTCAAGACCATCGAGTGGCTGAGCGGGCAAGGCGCCCTCCGCCCGGGGGGCCGGGTATTGGATATCGGCTCGGGACCCGGAAACTGGACGGTGCCGCTGGCCCGGACGGCCGCCCATGTTACCGCCCTGGAACCGGCCGGAGCCATGGTCGATCTGCTGCGGCAGCGCATTGAGAAGGACGCCATCACCAACGTCACCGTCCATCAGCGGACGTGGCAGGCCATCGGACTCGACGAAGAGGACTGGACCGGCCGGTTCGATCTCGTGTTTGCATCCATGACCCCGGGCATCGACGGCCCCGCCAGCCTGTACAAGATGATCGCCGCTTCGCGGGGCTACTGCTATTTGAGCGCTTTTTCCGGCCGCGGCTGGCACCAGTGGTACAGGGACCTGTGGCGGGAGATCTTCAACGAGACCTTGGACGGAAACCCCGCCGATATCATCTATCCGTTCAACATGGTCTATGCCATGGGATACCGTCCCAACCTGCAGTTCAATTTCTGGCAGCACGAACGCACCCTTTCCCGGGAGGAAGCCGTCGAAGATTATTTGTCCCACCTCGAAGCCTACACGGAACTGACCGCCGATATCAGGGCCATTGTGGCCCGTTTCGTGGACACGCGCTGCCGCGGCGGCGTTTTTGTCCAGCAGCGTGACGCCTGCCAGGGAATGATGGTGTGGAACGTGAACGAGAAGGTGCACGTGTCATGAAGATTCCAAACCGGATTATGATTTTGCTGCTGGTCATCGGCCTCGGACTGTGCGCCTGCGACCAACGGAAAACGGAGGGGACCGCACCGGAGGTCGAGACCACCGGATCCGCCGCCCGCTATGATGCCGATGTCATCCGGCTGCAGGGCGGCGATTGGGGCTATCCGACGCCGTTTGCCCACTATCCCCGCGGGCCCGGCGGCTTTAAGATGTGCATGATCTTCGACAGCCTGCTCGAGCGGGATGAAAAGGGCTTGATTCCATGGCTGGCGGAGCGCTACGCTATCGAAGACAACGGACTGACCTACCGCTTTACCGTTCGCGACGGGGTGCACTGGCAGGACGGCACGCTGCTTACGGCGGAGGATGTCGCTTTTTCGTTCCAATACGCCAACCGTCATTCGGCGACCTGGTCCTATATCTTCGATGCCGTCGCCGGAGTCACGGTCGAAGGGGGCGATACGGTCAGCGTGCGGTTGAAAAAGCCGCACGCCGCCATGCTTTCCAGCCTCGGCCGCACGCGCATCATTCCGAAGCATATCTGGGAGAAGGTGGAACGGCCCAAGGAATTCACCACCCCCGAAGCGGTGATCGGCTGCGGGCCCTATCGCCTGACCGGCTACAGCAAGGAACACGGAACCTACCGCTTCGAAGCTTTCGAAAACTTCTGGGGGCCCGGGCAGCGGGTGCGGGTGATTGAATACATTCCGGTCAGCGAGCCGATCCTGGCATACGAAAACCGGGAGATCGACCTGACGGCGGTAACGCCCGATCTGCTTCCGCGATTCCGGGACGATCCGGCCCATAAAATCGTGCGGAGTCCGGCCTTCTGGGGCTATCGCCTGCTCATGAATACGGACACCACGGCTTGCCTGCGGGATGTGTCCGTACGTCGGGCCCTGGCCCATGCCATCGACCGGAACGAACTGGTGGCCAAGATCGCCCGGGGTGCCGCCGTGCCGGGAAGTCCCGGCATCCTGCCGCCAAACCATATCATGGCGGACGGTCCGGTCCGGGCCTACCCTTTCGATCCCCGTCAGTCCCGGCGGCTTCTTGAGAAGGCCGGTTATGACCGCGTCAACGCCGACGGCATCCGGATGGGGGCGGACGACGGGACCATACTGGACTTGGACCTGTTGTGCAGCAGTCAGGAAGTCCGCATGGCGGAACTGATCCGTCAGCGGCTGAAGGATGTCGGTATCCGGCTGACCGTCCGCAGTGTGGACGGCAAGACCCGCGATTCGCGGGTCCGCGCGTTCGACTACCAATTGGCCGTTTTAGGTCACGGCGGCTGGGGCCAGGATCCCGATTATCTGGTGGCCCATCTGTGCGGCGATGTCTTTGATCAGAATGCGGCACCGTCCTATTCGGGGCTGCCCGGGCTGGATGCTCCCGAACTGCTGGATCTGCTCAAGCGCCAGCAGACCGAAATCGATCCGGCCCGGCGCCGGGACATGATCGGTGCAATCCGCAAAAAGGCAGCCGAGCTGTTGCCGGAGCTCCCGCTGTTTTACACCACCGGATACAGTATCTATCGCCCGGCGAAATACGACGGCTGGATGTTCATGTTCGACCATCACAGCCTGAGCCACAGCAAACTGTCATACCTGCAGCGCAGCGGCGTGGCCGCCATGCGGTAACGGAACCCTCATGAACCACCGGACCACCCGACGCCTCCTGGAATACTGCTTCACGGTCTGGGTCATCGTGACCTTGAATTTCGCTCTGCCGCGCGTGATGCCCGGCGATCCGTTCCTCCATCTGTCAGCCGATGAAGGCGACGAGGTCGCCGCTTTCAGCCGCGCCCAACAGGATTACTACAACAGCCAGTACGGGTTGGATCGTCCGCTTGCCGAGCAGTATGCCGTCTATCTGTCGGCTCTGTTCCGCGCAGACCTGGGGTATTCCATTTACTACAACCAGGGCGTCACCGCCATGCTGCTGCGCCGGCTGCCCTGGACCCTGCTCCTGGTGACGGTGGCCGTGGCCGCCAGCTCCGTGGCCGGCTGCCTGCTGGGGAGCCTCAGCGCCTATTGCCGCGGCCGATGGCAGGACCGCTGGCTCTATCCGGTCATGATTGCCGTCTCGGAAATTCCGGCATTCCTGCTCGGCCTGGTGTTTTTATTCACCCTGGCCGCCGGCCTGAAGCTCTTCCCGCTGTCGGGGGCCATGACCCATTTCGCCGTTTACGACGGCGTGATCGATAAGATCATGGACATCGCCCGGCACGCGGTTCTGCCCGTGCTGACGCTGACCGTTGTGCGGACCGGCGGCATGTACCTGCTGGCACGCAACAGCATGACCACGGTGCTGGCCAGGGACTATATTCGCACCGCCCGGGCCAAAGGACTGCATCCGGTGCGTATTCTGATGCGGCATACCCTGCGCAATGCCATGCTGCCCATTGCCACGCGCATCTTTCTAAGCCTGGGCGGCCTGGTGGGCGGCGCCATCCTGGTGGAAAACGTCTTTGCCTATCCCGGACTGGGCCGCCTGATGCGCGATGCCGTGCTGGTGCACGATTACCCGCTGATTCAGGGGATCTTCCTGCTGATTACGGTGAGCGTCCTGTCGGCCAATTTCATTGCGGACCTGGTTTACGGCCGCCTGGACCCCCGTATCCGAGAAACCGCCGGGGTGACCCCATGAGTTGCGGACCTGCCGCCTGCACCCTGCCGCTTCCGAAAGCGCGGCCTTCCATACGGCTGACATCGGGTGGACGCTTCGGCCTCGCCGTGCTGGGACTGGTCTGCGTTCTGGCACTGGCCGCGCCCCTGGTTTGCGGGCACTCGCACCGGCAGGCCACCGGTACACCCCTTGCGGCACCCGACCGTCATCACTGGATGGGGACCGACGAACTGGGCGTGGACCTGTGGGCCCAGGTCTGCTTCGGGGCACGGGTCAGCCTGATCGTGGGAGCCGGCACTGCACTGATGGCCGGGTTCGGCGGGGCCGCGGTCGGCATACTGGCCGGGTACCGGGGGGGCTGGACCGATCGGCTGTGCATGCGCCTGATCGATATTCTGCTGGTGCTGCCCGATCTGCCCGTGATGATTGTGCTGGCCGCCTTTTTAGGGCCCAGTGTGGGAACCATAATCGTAGTGCTTTCCGCCTTTTCATGGGTCTTCACCGCCCGGGTGGTGCGCAGCCGCGTACTGAGCCTCAAACAACGGCGCTATATCCAGGCCTCCGAATCATACGGCGCCGGCGTGTGGTACCTGCTGCGGCGTCATTTCCTGCCGGAAATCTTCCCCCTGGCGTCCGTGGGCATGATTCGCCTGGCCGGACGGGCCATCGTGGCCGAGGCCGGCCTTTCGTTTCTGGGGCTGGGCGATCCGACCTCCCGCTCCTGGGGTATGATCATCCACCATGCCCTGGGGTTTCGCGGTATTTACTATACCGATTATTGGAAGTGGTGGCTGCTCTTCCCATGGCTGGCGCTGACCCTGGTGGTCACATCCCTGGCCCTGTTGGGCAAAGACCTGGAGAAGGCCGCCGACCCCAGGGTGAGGACGCATTGATGCTTGCTGTCAAGGACCTGTCGATCATTTATACCGGTGTCCGGCCGCACGTGCCGGCAGCCATGAATATCAGCTTCTCGCTGGCGGCCGGGGAAAGCCTGGGGATTATCGGTGAATCGGGCTGCGGCAAGACAACCCTGGCATTGGGGATCATGGGACTGCTTCACGGAGCCGACATCCGTGGAAGCATAATGTTCCAGGGACGCGAGTTGACCACCATGACCTCCGCCAGGCGACGCACTTTCCGTTGGCGCAACATTGCGATGGTTTTCCAGAACAGCCTGGAAGTCTTCAACCCGGTCATCACCATAGGCGAGCAACTGACCGAACCCCTGTGTACCCATCTGGGGCTTAGCCCCAAAGCCGCCCATCAGCGGGTTGCCGAACTGTTGGCCCTGACAGGTCTCGATCCCCGCTGGCAGACAGGTTTTGCCCATCAGCTTTCCGGCGGCATGCGCCAGCGCGCCCTGATTGCCATGGCCCTGGGGTGCGAGCCTGATATCCTGATCGTGGACGAACCCACCACCTCTCTGGATCCGGAAAGCCGCCAGGCCATCCTTGACCTCATCGAAACCCTGCAACGTCGCCTGGGGTTTGCCATGATCTTGATTTCCCACCACCTGCCGGCGGTCCAACGGCTTACCTCGCGGCTGATGACCATGTACGCCGGCCGGGCGGTGGAATATGGTATCACCGCCGGCATTCTCAGAAACCCGTTGCATCCGTATACCCGGGGACTGATCAACGCTGCACCGGACTTCTTTCCTTTCAAAGATTTATGGGGGATTGCCGGTGCGCCGCCCAAGCCCGGCACGGTCGAAGGGTGCGCCTTTGCACCACGTTGCTGCCAGGCCGGCCACCAATGTACCCGGCAACGGCCGGAGTTGGCCGCGGTCGGTGTGGAACGCCGGGTGGCTTGTCACAAGGGTGGAATTGAAACCGTACTGCAGGCCATTGGAGTGAAAAAGAGCTACCGTCTCGGCGAACGAAAGGTGCCGGCCCTCAACGGCGTCAGCCTCAATGTCCGCAAAGGAGAAGTGGTTGCCCTGGTGGGGCCGTCGGGTTCGGGCAAATCCACCCTGGCGCATATCCTTGTGCAGGTCGTTGCGGCCGATGCCGGTGAAGTCCTGTTTTGCGGCCGGCCGGTTCACAAGTATACCGCCACATCCATGATGAATGGTATCCAGATCGTTTTCCAGGATCCGGGCGAAGCTGTCAGCCATCGCTTCAGCGTGCTTGACGCGGTCCGCGAGCCGCTGGATATCATGGGCTGGCAAGACCGTCCGCGGCGCGACCGCAAGGCCGTGGATGCCCTTGGCGCCATGCATTTGCCGATCAGTCCCGATTTTCTGAGCCGCACCTGTCATGCCCTCAGCGGCGGCCAGCGCCAGCGCGTAGCTGTCGCCCGTGCCCTGGTCACCGATCCGGCTGTGCTGGTGGCTGATGAAATCACTGCCATGCTGGATCCTTCGACCCAGGCCGTGATGTTACGGGAGCTTAAAGCGCAGCAGCATGAACGCGGCTTTTCCATGCTCTTTATCAGCCATGATATCCACCTGGCCCGCAAAATCGCCGACCGGGTTTACGTTCTGGATAAGGGCAGCATTATTGAACACGGAGCCGTTTTCGAAGTACTCGGTGGATCCATCCACAGACATGGCCGCACAAATTACTGCGGCCATGTCTGACGTAACCCATTCAATTAAGCAGGAGAAAAAAATGAAAAGAAGAGAACAATTGACTAAAATTTCGTTAACAGTCTTCATCGTTGTGCTTCTATCCGCCGTTTTGGTTTGTGGGGTTGTATCTGCGGCCACCGTGGAAGAATCCGTTTCGCAGGCCATGAAAAACCTGGATATCCAGAAGAACGGCACTGGTCTGCTGCTGATGACCAATGCCCCCTATATTCGGGTGGATGGCGCTTGTGCCTTGCCTTACCTGGAACAGGCCCAGGAACTGACCGGCTGCACGGTGGGCAAAGGCAACCTGCTGTTTTTTCAGCGCCCCCAGAATCACCCCTTGCGTCTGATGCTGTTCATGAAATCCAGCGGTAACGCGGTTATCATCAGCCGTGTGGGGAAAAGCTTTGTAAGCGAATCGCTCAATGCGGGGCCCACAGCTATTTTGGATCCCGGTTTCTGGGAAAAAGCCAAATCGTACGAGGCCGGCAAAGATATGTTCACCCTGGCGGCAATCGCAAATGTATGGGCCAAAGACGGCCCTTATGATTTCCTGAAAAGTGCAGAACTGCACAATCACATCTGCCCAGGGTTGACATCGGGCTATCTGATGGCCCATTATATTTTAAACCGCTACCCCCTGGCAAGCGGCCAACGTTACACCGTGGTGGCAAGCCCGGTTTGGTGCAAGGAAGACGCTTTCCAGGTAGTCATGGATTGCACTCCCGGGAAAAAAGGGTTGATCGTCAAACCGCTCTCCGGCCGGCAATTAAAAAGCATCAGCGTGGCCAATCCGGCTGGCATGGTATTGATCTGGAACGCCAAGCAGAAATCCGGCAAGGGCGTGGCCCTGAGTTTTGACTTCGACCGTCTGCGTGTGTTGTCACCCAAGGGCACCCCCAAAGCCGCCATGGTGCTGGCCGCTGTGGATCATCTGGATCAACCTGAGCAGTTCATCACCACGGCGGCCGAGTTCGATCTGAACGAAAAATTGTACCAGGATATTATCCAGGCCGGCAACAATCCATATGAGGTGGCCGGCTTGACGAAAAAGTAGCCACATCGCCTTCTTTAGAAAAGTGAACAAAACCGAGGGGGATCAAAAGCCAGGATTGCTGTGTATATGCATGAGGGTAAAATCACCTCATGCATCCCCCCGAACCCATCATTTATCAGGTGAAAGTGATTCCGTTAAATTTTTTACTATCGATTACAGTACGATACCGATAAGTTGCATCGTTATGTCTCACAGTGAGACATGTTGTTGTAGGCCGTCATTTGACTCGGCATGAAAATACGCTGGTGTTTTTGCAGTATCTGTAGCGCCCCGCATGCGTGGCGCACTGATCACGGTGTATTTCGGGCACATTCTCTATATCGTGACCGCTCCATGCGATGGTTATACGCGGATCGGAGCCTCACCAAATGTCTCCTTTCGGCCGATTAAGGTCCTTGATTTCTCAATCAGCCGTTAATGATCATCATGCCGCCTTCGTCGTAGCGATCACCTTTAACTTGGCGAGCAAGTCGATTGAGCCTTTTCAATTCGTCATCTGCCAGGGCAATAGTGTATGCACCGAGGTTGACCTTCAAATTATCGATCTTGGACGTTCCAGAAATTGCCATGACATGATCGCCATGGCTAAGGACCCAAGCAAGAGCGACTTGTGCCGGCTTGCAGGATTTTGCGGATGCTAACGCTTCGATTTCCGTGACAAGCGCAACATTCGCCTCGTAGGCCTCTCCCTGGAACCGCGGAGTCAGCGTCCGAAAATCGCCTTCTGCAGGGCGGACGTCATGCTTAAATTTCCCCGACAACATACCGCGTCCCAACGGTGAATACGCCACGAGCGTCGCACCGACCTCAAGACAGGCCGGAATCACCGAATCCTCAATATCGCGGCTGAAAATGGAGTACTCGGATTGCACAGCCGAAATCGGGTGAACCTTGGCAGCTCGACGTATCGTGGCAGCAGCCGCCTCGGATAAACCAATTGCCCGAACCTTTCCTTCAGCAACCAGTTCGGCCATCGCCGCAACCGTTTCCTCGATCGGGGTCGCCGGGTCCACTCGATGGAGGTAATAGAGGTCAATCACGTCGGTCCGGAGTCGCTTTAGCGAGCCCTCCACTGCGCGTCGGCAATTTGCGCGTGAGCCATCAATCCCAACGGCGGCCCCGGTCTGCGGATCACGGATCGGCCCAAACTTGGTCGCAATGAAGACCTTGTCACGACGATCATGAAATGCTTCGCCCAATAAGGTCTCATTCGCCCCCATGCCATAGAGCTCCGCCGTATCGAAATGTCGCACACCGAGCTCAATAGCGGCATGGAGAAGCTTGATGGCAGTTACCCGATCCGTCGGCGGACCATAGAATTCTGATAGCCCCATGCAGCCAAGCCCAATTGCTGGAAGACCCGTTTCTGTCTGACCGAGCATTCTGACTTTCATCGGTAATACTCCTTTCCTTATTTGTTAAGGGACTGGCTCACGGCTATCCGAGATGCAGCTTTCGATGCGCTTTTTTTCTCCAAAAGAATTTCCAAAGTATAAAGCAGGTTCAAGTCGAGGTCTTGATTATGAAATATTTTCATAAATAAAATGAATAAATAACATTTGAATAACATGCAAGCCCTTTGTACAGAAATTATGGATATGACCCGGAAAATCATAGCGGCCAAAGGAAAATAATCTATGGAAACTTAATGCACCAAAGACAAGACCGTTCTTCGCAGTCTTGGACTGGGCAGGCCCACGAAGATGACACCGGAAAATATTGACCGTTTGAAAGCCGGAGCAGCACCATCCCGCCAAGACAATAAAGATCGAATCGATAGAGGGCAAGTTCGGGCAACCCAAGCGACGATATGGGCTACCGTTAGTATTGATCATGCTTAAGTGGCTGTTGGGTTTCCCCTCAAAATATAAAGATTGAAATTTTCAAGTTATTTATTTATTAATTCAATGAGTTAGACTTTTTCTTGTTCCTTCAGGCTGTTCCAGAAAATTGAGGCTTGACAATAATTGTTCGGCTTAATAAACAAAATAATTGTTGACTATATTGTCAACAATATATATAAGGCAGTTACGATTTACCGGTAGAATCCAAAAGATTCCATTTCAATGTTTCCAGGCTTCCTACATTTCGGAAGGGGGTTGCTGATAGAAACTTCTCCCATTTACAATGCAAAACACTATGTCTCAACTAAAGGGTAGATGGGATTGCTGAAATGAGAAGATAATTTTCAACCATGGGGGCGGCTCAAAGCAAATTTTCAAGATAAGCACAACTAAACAGAATTAGGATTGTCTTAATTAAATCCTGATTGGCGAATACCAACAAAGCCGAGGCGAAAGTGGAAAACAAAAAAAAGGGACTTGCTAAAATCCTGGGACCATCAATGGTTATTGACGCAAAGCCAATCTTGGAGCAATTTGCTGAAGACCATAGCTTTGCCATGCCGAATAAACCATCCTTGCTGGTTAAGCCTGAAAACACTTTGGAAATTCAAGAGATCGTAAAATGGGCTAACGCCACGAAAACACCTCTTATTCCGGTTAGTTCCGCTCCCCCCCGCTTCAATGGTGACACAGTTCCGACTTCTGCTGATGCTGTCATTGTGGATCTCGGCCGAATGAAAAAAATCATAAAAGTTGACCGAAGGAATAAAATGGTTTTGATCGAGCCCGGGGTGACATATGAACAACTCCAACCGGTCCTATCTGAAAATGGACTGAGGCTTTCATCAACCTTGCATCCTAAGGCCAACAAGTCGGTTGTGGCTAGCTTGTTGGAACGCGAACCCAGGCTTATTCCAAGATATCAGTGGGCAATGCTTGACCCGCTCAGATGTTTGGAAGTCGTCTGGGGTGATGGCAACGTATTTACGACCGGGGAAGTAAGCCGTCCGGGGCAGCTTGAGAGAGAATGGCAGAAAAAATTTGCCCAAGTGATGGCTGCAGGTCCGGCACAGACTGATTTTTACAAACTCGTATCAGCTGCGCAGGGTTCTATGGGAATTGTAACATGGGCTTCCATTAAATGTGAAGTTTTGCCTGAGTTGCACGAGCTATTAATTATTCCCGCGAACAAGATTGAGGATTTATTGGATTTTGGTTACAAAATATTGAGGTACAGATTTGGAGATGAAATATTTTTGTTGAACAGCGTAAACCTGAAGCGGTTAATGGGAGAAGGCGGCGATCTTCCACCCTGGGTGCTGTTTGTGGCTATCGCCGGCCGAAGCGTGCTTCCGAGGGAAAGAGTTGAATATCAGTTAAATGATATTCGCGAAATGGCGCGCGAGCATGGTCTTGAGCTCCTCAAAAGCATAGGCAACTGCGAGTCTTCTGAAATTCTGCAAAAAGCGATTAAACCGTCACGGAAACCCTATTGGAAATTGCGATCTAAGGGTGATTGCAGGGATATTTTTTTCTTGACCACCATGGACAAAACCCCGGAGTTTGTTTCAAGTGTTCAGGCAACGGCGAAGGCTCATGGCTATCTGGCGTCGGATATTGGTGTCTATATCCAGCCGATGCATCAAGGCGTCTGCTGTCACTGCGAATTCAGCCTTCCTTTCGACCCGCAAAATTCGAAGGAGAGCTCAGTTGTAAAAGAAACCTACATTGAAACAAGCAAAGTATTGCTGAACCAGGCGGCTTACTTTTCAAGGCCTTATCATATGTGGGCGGATATGGTTTTCAACAAGGATGCACAGGCGGCTGTCCTGTTGAAAAAAATAAAGAGTGTATTCGACCCTAACAATATAATGAACCCTGGCAAGCTTTGCTTTTAAGGAGGTGATGAATCATGTCCCTGCAAGATTATCAGGTTGAGATGGAGAGGTGCAGCCAATGTTCATATTGTTGGTGGATTCCTCTCGACCAAATAAAGAGCTTGCGGTTCGCTAGAGGATGCCCAAGTGTGACGTTTAATCATTTCAACAGCTATTCAGCCCGAGGCAAATATGCGGTAGCGCTGTCTTTGTTAAAGGGGAAAAGTCAATACACACCTCAAGTTTTGGACATCGTTTACAAATGTCAGACTTGCGGGTCCTGTGACATAGCGTGCAAGGTATGCCGCTATAATTTGGAACCTCTGGAGACAATTTTGGAATTACGGGCAAAATTGGTCGAAGATGGTCAGCTTTTACCGGCTCATTTGCCTATTATCGAGAGTTTGTCTCAAGAATACAATATGGTGCAAGGGCCCCATGCCGAAAGAGGAAAATGGGCCGAAGGTCTGTCTGTAAAGAATATAAGCGAGGGGCAAGAGGCTGAGGTGGTATTTTTTGCGGGGTGTAAATATAGCTATGATGAGAGTTTGCAGAAAAACATTCGTTCAGCAATCACCTTGATTCAAAAGGCCGGTGTAGATATCGGCGTAATGGCGCAGAATGAAACTTGTTGCGGCGGACGCGCCTATCAAATGGGGTACAGGAAAGAATTTAAGTCTTGTGCAGACAAAATTATAAAAACTTTGGAAAAGTCCAAGACTAAAAAAATCGTTACTTCATGTGCGGATTGTTACCACAGCTTCAAGCGGCTTTATCCAAAGATCGGATTAGATATAGAGGTCCTGCATACTGTGGAATATATTGAAAGCCTTAGCATGGAAGGCAAAATTAGCTATAAGAATCCCATTGATATGACGGTGACCTATCATGACCCGTGTCATCTCGGAAGATTGGGAGAACCCTATATCCCATGGAGCGGGGCTGAAAAAAAAGTTAGAAATCAAATTGTCGTCTACGAACCTAAAAAGCCGCGAAACAATGGGGCCTTGGGTATATATGACCCGCCGCGTCGAATGCTCCAAAGCATTCCAGGTCTTAATCTGGTTGAGATGGAAAGAAACAGAGAATATGCATGGTGCTGCGGTGCAGGCGGAGGGGTTAGGGAGGCTTATCCAGAGTTTTCTCAATGGACCGCTTCAGAGAGGGTGGAGGAGGCTAAATCCACCGGAGCTGAAGCTATCGTCAGTGCCTGCCCATGGTGTGAAAGAAATCTAATAGATGCTGTAAGCGGTATGGGAGAAAAGCTCAAGGTTTACGATATTATTGAATTGATATCTCTCGCAACCTGAAATAGGGAATACAAATAATGACATTAAAAAGAGAAGTATATCGTGCTTTCGAAGATATTGTCGGCCCAGAATACATCTCCGAGGATCCTGCGGTTCTTGACTCTTATATTTATCCGCTGAATGGTCCGGCCATTCATTTGGGACCTTATTATAATGTTTACACTCCCAGGGGGGAGGCGGTTTTACTGCCGGGTACCACTGAAGAAGTTCAAAAAATCGTCCTTATTTGTAATAAATATAGAGTTAAATTGAAGGCCTCTAGCACATTTTGGTCTGTTCAAGGTTTCCCTTCAAACGATAATACGATCCAGCTTGATATGCGACGGATGAACCGTATCCTCGAGATAGATGATAAAAATCAATTTGCGATTATCGAGCCGGGGGTTATTGGAGCGGTACTTCAAGCAGAGGCGATGAAGAAGGGCCTAAATACACATATCATTGGCGCTGGCAGCAGTTGTTCATCGCTTGCCGGCGCGACTTCCTACAGCGGTGTTGGGCCGGATTGCCTTTTCATGGGATCTAGTAACGAAAATTTATTGGGATTAGAGTGGGTTATGCCTACCGGAGATATCGTGCGAGCCGGTTCTCTGGGTTCTGGGATTGGCTGGTTTTGCGGAGAGGGCCCAGGGCCGGGGATAAGGGGTATTATAAGGGGTGCATATGGAGCCAGAGGAGCTATGGGGGTTTTTACAAAGTGCGCCCTCAAATTATACCCTTGGCCGGGGCCATCTGCACTTCCAATAGAAGGTACGATACCGGCTTACCGAGCGGCCCTTCCTCGCAATTTCAAAGGGTATACGTTGGCTTTTCCGGACTGGAAGGCGTGGGCGGACGCCTGTTATGGAATTTGGGACGCTGAGATAGGCTATATTGCGCATCGCCAATTTAACTTTTTGGGCAGGGATTTAAAAGCCGCAATGGTCAGGATTTTAACTGACCCCACAAAAACGCTTTATGATCTTGAAACACTTCTTAAAGACCCCGAGGTGCAGGCACTTACGGAAGAAATGAAGCGCGACTTCCAGATTGTGATGGCGGGGATGACAATGCGGGATATTGAATGGCAGGACAAGGCCTTGGATGAAATTTTGGCCAAAACCGGGGGATGGAAAGTCGAAGCCATGAACGAACCGCAAATTTCGAACTGGAGCCTTCTGTATTTAATAAGGTTGGGACACAAGAATCTAAACCTTGTATATAGCGGTGGTTATGATGGATGTTTTGGTTTCCTCGGACCACCAGATGTGGGAACAACTTATGTTGAAGACGGTGCCGAATTCACAAAGTCCTGGGAAAGCAAGGGTGCAATGGTGGATGCTGGCGGAGACAATATGATGGGCGGTATTGGAGGAATAGGAGGCGGGGGCAATTGTATGTGGGAAAATTTTACCCATTTCGATCCCCATGACCAACAATCCACAGAGGGCACTTATGACTATTTTGAGGCCTGTAGTTATCAATTTGCAGCAGAGAGAGGGTTACCTCCTGGAATGGAGAGAAAACAGGCGGTATCGACAGGTGCCGACGGTAAACAGACTCCAAAAGAGGAACGCCAAAGAGCATTACTGGCTTCGCCACAACCTGAAGTTTATCGATATCAGAACAAAATTAAAGAGATATTAGACCCTAACAACCTTGGTGATGGATATTACCTGACGCTAGATGAGAATTAAGACAATAAAGGAATAGGCGTTTGATGCTTTGAACAGATGCCTTATCACATAAAAAGAACATCAAATGGGAATGGGGGTAATTACTATGGCAAGCTATCGCTTTAAAAGAGGTTTCACTGGTGGCTGTATTATGGTGCTTTTTTTGAGCCTGGGTCTGTTTCTGTTTGGACCTGTGAGTCAAGCAACAGCGGCACCCAAAGAACCGGCGATCATCAAATTGATGACCTACGATGTGGGTTCGACGGCATATGTAATGTATGGTTTTCTGGGAGAAGCCATGGGAAATAAGTTTAAAACCAGGCTTCGCGCAATTCCGGCCGGTAATGACATTGCGCGGATGATTCCAGTTCGAACCGGGTCAGCGCAATTCGCCGGTCAAGGCGGTGATGCCTATCTTGCAAGGGAGGGATTGGACAGATATTCTGATATAAGCTGGGGGCCGCAACCGCTCAGAACTGTATGGAATGCACGCCAGCCAGGAACCATTGGAATGGTTAGAGGCAGCTCAGATATCAAGACTTGCGCAGACTTGAAAGGCAAAAGGCTGGCGTGGATCCCGGGCTCTGTTTTCGTCGAGTATAATGAATCCTGGCTTGCGTTTGCTGGACTAACCTGGGATGACGTTAAGAAAGTCCAAATAGCAGGCTTTGGCGCTAGCCTTCGCGCCGTTGTTGATGGCCAAATTGATATGGCAATCGGTTCCGTTACAGTCCCGGTAGCCTATGAACTTGAATCCAGCCCATATGGACTACGTTATATTGAGCTACCGGCATCAAACAAGGAAGGCTGGGCAAGAGTACACAAAATTCAGCCCTACCTTTCGCCATACAAAGCTACTTATGGGGCAGGAATTTCCGGAGACCGTTATGTGGAGGTCGCTTCAAATGCGTATCCCAGTACTGTTTGTTACGATACCTTGGACGATGACGTGGCCTACTTCATGACTAAAGCAATTCATCAATGCTATAAAGAAATGGCCAAAAAATCAGAATTGATAAAAAGATTTTGGAGTATAGAGGATTGCTTGAGCATAAATCAAGATTCAAGGGGGTCCATTTTTCATAACGGCTCAGTAAAATATTTCAAGGAAATAGGTGTGTGGAAGCCGGAATGGGATAAATTGCAAGAAAAGAGAATCGAACACCAGAGACAACTTAAAGAATTATGGGAGTCTGTCTTTGATGAAGCACAGGAAAAGAAAGTGAAGTCCAAAGACTTCAGTAAATTTTGGTTAGAAAAATATCATGAAAAGTTCAAGGAACTCCCTGAATGATAAGCTCAAGGCCCCATCAATGCATGGGGCCTTGATACCGATAGTCAGACTACTATTGTTTATAATCACGATGTCAGCCGATAACTCAGGCGGTTAATTAGCGGCAGAATGCTACAAGCTTGATAATGGATATTTGCGAACCGAAATAAGGGAAGCATTACGGGGCTTAAACCTTAAATTCTTAAAATTCGGATAGTCAGTAACAAAACTTAAGGTTGGATTACTATATGGAAAATTTTGAAGATAATGAATTCGGTCTTGAACAAAATAGGCCTCCGCTTTCCGACAAACAGAAAACAGATGATCTGGTTGAAAGTATGGCATCAGATCAAAGACTAGAAGCGCCATGGGAAATTTGGCAAAAGGTATATATAATATTTTCCATCATAGGATTGTTTATAGTAATTAATCATGTTTTTTATTTAGGACTCATGGGAAATATGGAGCTTAAAAACTCCTATGACTATTTTTTGATGACCATTTTCCTGTCAACATCGTTTCTTATCTATCCTGGAAAACTCGCTGGTCGTAAAAAAATACGCTTCTTTAGATATCTCAACATCTTTCTCTTTTTTCTTTCCGTAGCAATATGCTTATTTCTGGGATCGAAGGGCTACGATATTCTAACAAAAGGCTGGGGAGCTGACGCACCCTTGTATATGATTGTGTTATGCGCAATTCTCTGGTTCTTAATTTTAGAAGGTACAAGACGGTCTGGAGGTATTGCTATTTGTATTGTAGCCGCATGTATTTCAGCTTATCCGCTTGTGGCTGAGATGATGCCTGGATTGTTGCAAGGGGCTGGATTCGATCTAAAAAGCACCATAGCATATCATATGATGAGTCCGGACAGTGCCCTTGGACTGCCAATGACGGTGGTAGGAAGCACTCTTGTCGGTTATATAATCTTCGGCGTGATTCTTACAGCGACAGGTGCAGGCGATTTTTTCTTAAAGCTTGCTATGGCACTGCTAGGACATACAAGAGGAGGTGTCGCAAAAGTCGCAGTACTGGGGAGTGCATTTTTTGGGTCTCTGAGCGGAAGCGCTATTTCAAATGTAGTGACGACCGGTTCGATGACCATACCCATGATGAAAAAAACAGGATATCCCCCTCACTATGCAGCTGCGGTCGAGGCTTGTGCTTCGAACGGTGGAACCCTCGCCCCGCCAGTGATGGGTGCAGTAGCTTTTGTCATGGCCTCTTTTCTAAATGTGTCATATCTAACAATCGCAATAACCGCAGTTGTACCCTCCTTTTTCTATTATTTCGGACTATTAGTTCAGGTAGATGGTCATGCGGCCTACCATGACTTGAAAGGCTTGCCAAAAACCAAGCTTCCTTCAATAAGTGATACTTTGAAAGAGGGTTGGCAATATTTGTTTGCGATGGCTTTGCTTATCGGTTTGCTATTCTTCAGGTATGAAACTCAAGCACCTTTCTATGTATCAGTATTTTTGTTGATAGTGAGCACTATCAGAAAAGAGACGAGAATAACACCTGCGAAAGCCAGGGAAATCCTGCGTGGAATACTCGCAATTATGAGTCAATTAGTTCCCTTGCTCTGCGCAGTTGGTATGATAATCGGTGCTCTTTCAATGACAGGAGTTGCGCATGCCTTTCCGAGCGAAATATTAAGATTTGCAGGTGACAATATCGCTTTGCTCGTAATCTTAGGTGCTCTTTCAAGTTTTATACTAGGTATGGGTATGACACCTATCAGTGTCTATATTTTCCTGGCGGTAATTTTGGCGCCGGCACTTGTGGAAGCGGGACTTAACGCCCTTGCAGTTCATTTTTTTCTTTTATATTGGGGTATCCTGTCGTTTATTACTCCCCCTGTTTGTATGGCGGTATACCCTGCTGCATCGATTGCAGGCACGAGTGCAATGAAAAGCGGAATGGTTGCCGTGAGATTAGGAGCGGTGGCTTTCATCATACCCTTTTTCTTTGTATTAAACCCGGCTTTAATTTTTCAAGGCACACCGTCAGAAGTGCTGTATTCAATTTCAACTGGGTTACTTGGGATATTTCTGCTGGCATCTGCACTGGAGGGTTACCTCATAGGCGTCGGAAAAATAAGGGCTAGCAAGATCAACGCAAGCTCAATAAAGAGTGTAGTCAGTTACAGCTTAAGGTTTACGCTATTCCTTGGCGGCTTTTTGGTTGCCATGCCGGAAAAAGCGACGGATCTTTTTGGATTAATATTATCCGTGGTCGTTATAATAATAATATTTATTTCCCAAAATTGGCTCCATAATACGAAAAAGCGAGCATCTTAGAAAATGGATGGTTCCAAGTAAATACCAAATTGAAATGATCCTTAAAAAGAACGTTTAGGAAAAACAGATGTTACTGACCAACGATGAGATGAAAATGCTTGATGGCCAATTTGGGCCTGGAGTACAAAGATGTATGCATATGTTGGTTCAATGGGGTGAACTTTTTGGCGCTGAGAAAATGGTTGACGTAAGCAATGCCCATTTAAGCACCAATTTTCCCATCGATGCGATTATTGAGATGTCGGAATCTGCCAACAGAGTAAAGACCTTAAGCACTACTCATACGGTCTACGATCCAAAGTACTGGAAAGACGCACATGGTGTTGCCGTTGAAAGCATGGCTGGTGGCTATGTTTCCGGAGATGAGGAAAATTTTAAGTTGCGGATGGGTTTATTTGAAAAACTTGGCGTTCTTCCAACAAATACCTGTTCTCCTTACCTTATAGGAATTGTGCAACGTCCAGGCGATGTTTTTTGTATGACAGGATCTTCAGGGCAGATAATAGCAAATTCAGTTTTTGGTGCACGTGCCGGGCGTGAAAGCGTTTCCACCTGCTTTGCCGCTGCAATTACCGGAAAAACACCTCAAATGGGGCTGTTACTTAAAGAAAATAGATACGCAAAAGTCCTGTTCCGTCCTGAAAATTTAGATTGCAGGCTTCTTGACGAAGCTGACCTCGGGGCTATAGGATATTTCATGGGGGAGATTGCCGGTACCAGAAACGCTGCCATTGAAGATATTCCTGCCGGTCTTTCTTTTGAGAAATGCCGCATGCTTTTATCTCCAATGCCTGTTTCAGGGGCTTGTGTAATGTGTCATATTATTGGGATGACACCTGGATCACATACCGAAGAAGAGGCTTTTAATCGCAAAAAGCCGGAAGAAACACACATAATTAGCAATAGAGAAATCAGCCAAATATACCAGAGACTAAATGATGCTGTTAGCAATAATGTTGATATGGTTGTGCTCGGATGCCCACATCTTTCAATTGTAGAGATCGAGTATATTGCGAAAATGTTGGAGGGCAAAAAGATAAGCATGAATGTGCGGGTAGTTGTAGGAATATCAAAAACCATGTATGCACTTGCCAAGGAATGTGGCTTCATTGATATTCTGGAAAGCAAAGGGGTTATTATGGTTAACACCTGCGTATCAGGTACAAATCCCTTTCTATTTAGCCATGGGGGAGTTGGCGTAGCCGCTACAAATTCTGCACGCGCTGCTCACTATATGCAAAGAATGAGCGGGGGAAAAACAAAGACTTTTTACGGGAATATGAAAAAATGCATCCAATCCGCAATAACCGGGCAGTGGGCAGGTTAATATGAAACTTAAAGGAAGAGTGGTATATCCTGGCAAAGCCGAGGGTGAAGCAGTTGTAACTAATATTCCATTTTCGTTCCTGGGTGAGCTCGAACCGGCTACAGGGGAAATTCTCTCCCCTACACATGAACACTATGGGAAAAGTCTGAAACAAAAAATTTTCGTTTGTCCAACGGGCAAAGGATCAAGCGTTGGGCCGGGGATCGCCTATATTGCCAAAAAATTTGGTTCTCTACCAGCAGCGATGATAGTCAAGGAGGTGGAGCCGGTACTTGCAGCAGCGATTATTTTCGCCGAAATACCTGCTATTGACAATCTTGATCAGGATCCTACTGAAGTTATTTGTACAGGAGACCATGTCATAGTAGATGCTGAAAATGGAATCGTGGAAATCGTTAAGAAAAACTTATAAAAATCTATTTTATGCACTGGTGCCTGTATTTTATGGACGCTAGTACCAGAGCATCTTGATGATGTCGGTTTTGAAAAATTAGCCATAATTTTCCGTATTGTGATGCACAATATACTTCGACTTGAAGCTTATGCACTATTATCTTTTTCTCAGTGATCGCAGAAACCCGCTATTTGCAGATCAACACTAAATAGTTACCATACAAAAAAGGAAAATCGATGTTTAAGGTAAGAAGCAGGCTCGTCGGTTTTCGGGGTGATGTTAAAAATTTCCCGTGTCACTTCGGTTATAAAATCGGAGATGAATTCTACTACGATGGTGTTTATTTTACCGGGAAAATATGCCAGGGATTGTTGCCTGGCATGATGCCTGTTATTAAAGGAACATTTCTTTTAGGTTTTAAGTACACCGAGAACGTAATGTACAGATACCGGGGCTTTGATTATTCAGATCCTAAGATGGCACAATACGACGGGCTTGGGTATAGCCCATGGACCAAGCGACCGGAGGATGCACCTGAAAAAATCGCGAGGCTTTTATCTTCTGTACCACATTCGGCCAAGGTGAAAGGAGGAGGGCATTTCGTTTGCGGCGATCCGAATGTCCTCGCTGAATTCTCATGCGAGCCCATCGACATAAGTGATAGTGAATATTGTCAACCATTCTACCGCAGAGAAATAGCTATTCTGGAAAAGATTGAGAAACAACCGGGAATACCAATTGAGAAAATCCTCGGGAAGTTTAGTGTTTTCGAAAGAGAAGAAATATCCCCGCCATTGACCCCTGCTCTATTGAGCATTTTGATCGAGGCTCTGAATGATATGGATTACATTAACATAATCGATGGAAAAGTCTTCAGAACCGGTCGTAAGCCGCCCAGCAAAGCAAAGAAGCCTTAATTCCTTTTCAGTGGAAATTATTTTTGAACAGTCTATTTGTGGGCTGTACTGGGCTCTGCGAACAAATCTTGGATTTGCTAAGACTTTTTTAAGACAAAAGCCCTGGAAAATTCTTCAAATGGCTGAGTAAAGCAATTTTGGAATTTTCCATATGCTTTTGCATAAATTCTTGCGCAGCTTTGGGGTCGCCTGACTCGCAGGCCTTGATGATGTTTTCGTGGTCCTCAATGAAGGTTTCCTGGGCACCGGGTATTGTGATGATGACAACGCTGTAGCGATAGGTGCGGCATCTTAAGCCATTGAGCAATTGAATAAGGTGGTTGTTGGAAGAATTTTCGATAAAAAACTCATGGAAAGCGATATTGATATCTGTCCAGTCAGTTAAAGATCCATTTTTTGTTGCTTTTTCTAAGGCTCTGTGCATGGTTTTTAATTGGGCGAGCCCTTTTTTCTGTAGGCTTTCAGCTGTTAGACGAACGGCATAACCTTCCAATAGACAACGTAAGGAAAATATCTCATCAATCTGCTTCAATGTTAATTTGGTAACGCTGATTCCCCTGTTTTTTTGCGAAGTCAGAAAACCTTCACCTACCAACTGGAGCAGTGCCTCTCGGATCAGACCCCGGCTCGCCTGCAATTCCTCAGTAAGTTTCATTTCAACTAAACGTTCCCCAGGAGATAACTTTCCGGTCATGATATCATGCCTGATTTTGTAATATATTTTTTCCCGTATTGATTTCAGCATTGATTACCCCTGTTCCGAGATTTGAACCGAATATTCTGCTTTCAGAGCCGATTGTCAACAGCTTATAAATACTAGATGTTGGCTGTGAGTGCAAATGATATAAAAACAAAGGCTTAAAATTGTATGCGGCGGAACTGTTTTTAGATGCCCATCAAACTGATGGTTTGAAAATCTGCAATACCCTGGGGCCATAAAGCCCCCAGTGACTCGCTCTACTATGCCATTTCCAGCTGTTGTTGCTTGACCGAATGGTTGCACAGTTACCAAATGGGCAAAAGCCAAAACCGAATATAAGTGCCTCCATACTTGAAAAACGAAGTGGTAGCGCAAAAAAACCGTAAAAAGCGTGCGAAAAAATCGTAAGCGTTAAAAAAAAGCATACCCCAAGCCAAATAACCGGCTTGTCGGTTGATTATGTCGTGATCAACATATTGCGGCAGTAGTTGTTGATACTGTCTCTTATCTTTGACAAACGCAAGCTGTTCGGACTGGCAGCGAAGCTACGCATAGGGTTCCAGAGAGTTCGCTCTTCCCAAAAGCCCCTTGGGCGGGGTTAAGGGTTCGGTGGCACCCGGCAAGGTTTTGAACTGGTCCAATACGGGCTTGGATTCTTTCTGGCGGTATTGATAGATCTCGTCAGGGCTTAATCGGCGGATCTGCCTTTCGATCCCATACAGTTTGCCGATATAGTCCAGCGCCTGATCGGCCAAGGTTCTGGGATTGGACCGCTTGCCGCGATGCTTTTTGCGGACCTTGACCACATCCATGAACTTTCGGCGTGCATGTGCCCTACAGCCAAGGGCAACGATGCCCTTTTTAGCGGTCAGATAGTCGTATCCATTATAATCGTCGCTTTGGATGTAGCCACGGTAATCATCCAAAAACTGCAGGGCCTGCTGACCGCTGCGGGTCGGATGATACTGGTACAGCACCGTGGGATGATCGGACAGACCACCGCAAAATACCCACACATGTACGATTTGCTGGTATTGGCCCTGCCGGGTTCTTTGAGTATCTGTATTGGTGGGGTCTTATCCATGTTGATCAAAGGACCAATGCGGGCTTCATTTTGCAGCAGATCCAAAAGCGGTGAACAACATTGTGCCGCCTTGACCAGCCAGCCGGCCATGGTGGCCCGGGACAAATCGATGCCCAAAGCGGGCAAATATTTTTCCCTGCCGCTACAAGGGCAGCCCATCGGTGAACTTGGATACCGCGATATGGGCCAACAGGCCTTCGGTGGCATTGGATTTGGGGATCAGGGCCACCGGGGCCGGTGCAATCTTGACCGTCGGCCCCTGGTCCTTATGCCCTCACAGTTCTTACAGGCGTACTTGTACCGGATATGGCGCAGTGCGCGAACCTTGGATCGATTGTCCGTTGATGGCCTTGCGCATGTCTGTACTGTCCACAGCCAGTGTTTACATTGCCGGAAAAGGATATGGGGATCATATAATGATCGAACGGTATTTAAAAGCTGTCTGACAACGATCTGGTTGAAGGCCCCACCCAGTTCAAGCTTGTACCCGTTGGAGGTGGTCAGATGAATCCTTGATGGAGTGACCACCGCAGGCAGGTTCTGGGAGCATCTTGTAGGAACGGACGCGATGTCACGATCTATTTGACGAGTTCTTTTCTTCCAGCAGGTGAATTGATGCAGTTTGCACCCATGCTTCCGGCAATAGGCAATCTGGCTCAGGCTGCTTCGTTGCCAGCTTTCGATATGGGCTTGCCAATGCCATTGATTTTGTTCGGGATTTGGTTCTATCGGATATTCTTCTGTTATGATGCACCTCCAATAAATTTTGGGGCATCATGACATGGAAGATCTAACTTGTTGAGTTTCTGCCTTTTTGGGCTCCCTCTTAATCCGAAAAGCAGTTGAATTATAAATAGCATTCATACAATAGGAATCTATTCACAAATGAATAGAAATTTTTTTCTTGACAAGTGTCAGCTTGTAGGCAATAAATCAATGTATACAATATAGTCTTACAAAAATGTAGAATAAAAAATAATCAAAATTGTACAGATGATTACCCGGATATTCCAAAAAAAATAGTTGATCGTAGTTCGTAAATATATCGTTAACATAGAAAAATAATTTTAGACCACGACGGGATGTAAACCCGATGCTCAACGGAAACTGTTTTACACCTGCCTTAATCTGGGCAAGCGCATTCGCAAAAATCATATTTTAAGAAAAATTGCTGATGTTATCGACTTTAATTTTACGGGCCCATAAACCATAAAAAGGCGTCACTTGTTAAAGCATAGGTTTATAATCCCGCCATTTGCTGTTCTACGGGTCTGGCAATTTGGCGCTTTTGATAGAAATGAACGCATTTTTTCCAAAACCGGCATGGGTTTCATGACAACTTTCAAATCATTATTTTTGTCCGTTTTAAGCTCGGTGATACGCTGATTCCACCTAAAACAGACTTCATGCAGATAATGCGCAAGATGTTTACGTCTAATGAAATGAAATACACCCAGTTTTGCACGCTCCAAGTTCGCGTTAAACGATTCAGCCGTATTATTGTGAACATCACTGCGAGTAAATTCTTTTTGGCCATGATTCACCCAATCATGGGCGTCGAACCTATTGTCAGCCGCGCGATAGCTTTGAAGCAGATCGGTCATCAGATGCGGTCGCTTATCCACAAATCGAATGATGTGCGGCATAAGATCATCCAACTTATCACTGCCTACCGGTACAGCCCGCACCAGGTCATTGCGCTCAACGGCGACAAACACTCACTGCTGTTTTTGGGTTTACCGGCATCTTTTGTGCTTAATGTTTTGCTCGTATCATTGTTTGCAGCCGATATATTCTTCATTCAGCTCAACAATGCCTTGAAGTGCAGGAACAATCTCCGAACCCGGGCCCATCATTTTTCTGACGGCATGGCCATGTTTGCATGCACATTTTTGAGAAATACCGAACCAGTTACCCAAAAAGACGGAGGATACGCCATTGCTTGAATGGGCAATGTAATACATGGCAAGCATCCATTTCCATAACGGTAGCTTCGTGTTGTGCATTGGCGTTTTGGTTGTAACTGTAAATTGTTTTTTACACTGAGCACACTCGTAGAGTCCGGAACGGGTGCTTTTTCCTGATAGCGCATACGATTTTGAATAGCAGCAGTGAGGACAATATCGACCATTGCGCCACAAAACGGATTCGAAAAAATGGCGGCAGGCCGATTCATCTGAAGACCTTTTGTAAAAATTACATATGTAAGATTTAGCTATTGCCTGTAGCGAATTTAACTCCGGAATAAACAATGAGAAAGGCAAACATGCCTTGGAAGGAAGCGGGAACAAAGCGCATGTCAGAACCTGAACTCAATGTTGGGTGCCAGATTTAGTTTATGGGGATAACTGACCAAGGTTCCGGATGGAATCTGACACCCGCATTGACTCCTAAATACTGATTAGGGCTTTGAAACCACGTATCATAAGCCTAAGGCATAGTGTATTTTCTTGATGGCCGAAAAAGCTGTCCATGTAGCTTTTGCACCGTCTGCTGTTCGTAGGTGGTGCAATAACTGGAATTAACTTACAGAGAGGAGCGAGCGAATGAAGGCAGGCAAGAAAACCAAATGGGTTTTAGCGATGTGTTTCATGTGCATGGCCGTTTTGATGTTATGCTTCCAAGGATATGCTGGAGAAAAATTTCCTTTGAAAGGATGGCCGAAGGGGGTCATTTGCGGAGGCGGCAGCCCTGGTGGTGCTTATTACAACTCTATGGTTGCGATTAGTGAATTTAGCCAAAAGTATTTGAAAGTGAGGGCAACAGCAATTGCCACAGCACCGGGATCGGCTGCAGGAATAGCGGGGATAGAAAGGAAAGAACTGGATTTTGCACCTATGAACGCCGAGAACGTTTGGTGGGCAATTGAAAGTAGCGGCCCATTTAAGGACAAGCCACCAGTAAAGAAAATAAGAGCTGTCGCAGGAAATCACATGCCGCTATTTGGATTGATAACCAGTTCAGACTCCAATATTAAAACAATGGAAGATCTGCGTGGCACCGGATACACTATCTCCATACATCCTGCAGGATCGAAGTTTGTAAGCAAGTGGGCTGACGTCATTCTTGAATTTTATAAACTCGGGCCTGAAGATGTTAATGTCGTTCCGCATACCGGAGTCAATGAAATTACATCAGGGTTGAAAGAAAAAAGATTCAAGGTCGTTGCCGACATGCTATATGCTTCGTTCACCATGCCTTTTGCTCTGGAATTGGATAGAGATATGGACATGCGCATGATTTCACTATCTCCGGAATGCGTTAAATACGTATCAGAAAAAGTAGGTGGAACAATTGCCGGAAGTATACCGCCGGGGTTGTATCGAGGTGTAAAAGATGAGGTATCAACGATCGGTGTCGCCTGCGGCATATTTTGCAGCGTAGATTTGCCCGATAGTTACATCTATGAAATGACCAAGCTGATCTTCAGTAGCAAAACGGAGAAGGAATGGTTAAGCTATGGTGCACATCATAAAGAATATACGCCGGAAAAAATAAAATATTTTTTAACGCCAGTTCATGCCGGAGCACTCAGGTATTACAAAGAAATGGGTGTCTGGACCGATGAACTTGAAAAAAGACGACAGAGCGTGTTAGCGAAACTGGGCGTAAAAAAATAGATCATTTTCAAATGCATTCATAAGGGCGGTTTTTAAAAACGGCTTTGAGGAGGAATTAGATGACCCCGGATAATCGCTGGCTTGAAAGCACGGTCCGTGTACTTCTTTTATTATTGGGCGTTTATGACATGCTGGCCTTGGGAGGAGTGTTCGACTTTCTCAATATTTATGTGCCGATAATTACCCACAGAGGGATCAATCTGGCATTGTTGATCGTTTTGACATTTCTTATATTCAGGACGAAAGCTTTATGGTTTGATATCATTTTTCTCATAGCTGGAGCCATACCTGCCCTATATGTAACCGTTTTACCCGACCGCATTATGGATGTCACAGAAAATATCGATTTGGTAAACAAGACAGAAATGATTATGTTCCTTTGTCTGGTCGCATCTGTTATGGAAGCCGGAAGGAGATCGGGCGGCCTTGCCCTGCTAATTGTTTCTGTCTTGTTTTTTTCGGCGGTATTTTTTGGGGATTACTATCCCGGCCCCTTTTACGCGCGAACTTTATCGTTACAGACTGTGACCGCAAATATGTATCTTTCCCTTGGCTCGAGTTCTTTGCTCGGGATGGTCGCTGATGTTGGAAGTACCATTCTGATCTCTTTTATGTTATTCGGAGGATTTTTAGAAGTTTCGGGCGCTGGGGAGTTTTTTATAGGATTAGGGTTGTCACTGGCCGGTAAATATCGAGGTGGCCCCGCAAAAGTTTCGATATTTGCAAGCGGTTTAATGGGGAGCATAAGCGGCAGCGGAGTAGCCAATGTGGTTACAACAGGAACGTTTACTATCCCATTGATGAAGAGGGTTGGCTTCCAGCCCCATTTTGCAGGAGCCGTTGAAGCAGTGGCTTCGAATGGCGGACAGATAGCGCCGCCGGTAATGGGAGCCGTTGCCTTTCTGATCGCACAAATGTTGGGTATTTCTTATTGGAATGTCTGTGTGGCTGCCACCTTGCCGGCCATACTATATTATTTGGCATTATTTTTTATGATCGATTTCAAAGCGGCCAAAGAAGGCCTCAAGGGAATGCCTAAAGAGGAAGTGCCTGAATTGATGCATACCTTGAAAAATGGATGGTTTTTCTTTCTGCCGATTATTGGGCTAATTGTTCTTATCGCGCAGCAAGTTTTTTCCGTCCAGAGAGCTTGCATATTTGCATCTGTTTTTCTCGTTATTCTGTGCTTTTTAGGTGGAAAGGAAAAACGTTTTACGATAGCAAAGTTATCTAAAGGAATAGAGAAAGGGGTCAGGGGAATGACCCTGATCGCCGGCTCGTTATATACTGCCGGGATTATTATTGCCGCAGTTCAAATGACCGGTATTGGAATAAACTTTACCCGGTTGCTGGCCCAATTTGCCGGTCAGAGTATTTTTTTGATGTTGGCCACGGCAGCATTAGCCAGTCTCATTTTAGGGATGGGTTTAAGCTCTGTGCCTTGTTATATCATCTGTGCGCTGCTCATTGGCCCACCATTGATCTCGGCTGGAATTGATCCTTTGGCAGCGCATCTTTTCTTTTTTTATTGGGGGATTCTTTCATTCATCACCCCGCCTGTTGCCATTGCCGCCATTGCTGCTGCGGGAATTGCAGGCGCAGATTTTTGGAAAACAGGCTTTACAGCTATGAGGTTGGGCATAGTCAGTTATATTGTACCCTTTTTTTTCATATATCAACCTGCCCTGATGCTCAGGGGATCATTCGGATTATTAATCCTGAGCACGGTGACGGCAATTAGCGGTTGCTATATGTTGTCTGCCGGAATGATAGGATATTTCCTTAAACCGATTCCGTTACTGTTGCGATTTATGATTACGGCCGGCGGATTGTGCTTGATTTATCCAGGCTTTAAAACAGACATTAGCGGCGTAACTGCTTTTGCTATTTTGCTGGTTGTTCAATTATACAGTTTGAGATCGGGGAAAAAGCTACAATCCTGTTGATGTATGGGCTATCAATTAACTCATTGATATAATATGTAAAACATTCTATCTGTAAATATCAAAAATGCAAGTAAAACCGGGGATTTTTGCTAAAAACCGTTCACCTGCCGATCGAACTCGACGGATTTTGATTTGCCGTTTTCCGGACAGCTTTCAGCGAAAAACCACCGGGTTAAGCTTGCCCGGTTAATTCCATGACATCGATTCGAAGATGAATACTGCGCCCCACGATTTAAAGGATAGTTTGCAGCTATATCATATATGGAGAAGTAATTTACGGTAGCCTTACTCTTCGAAGGTAAGGGGTTTGAACGAATGGTTGTACAGTCACCAAATGGGTAAAAGCTGTTTCTTGTCGCACTGACCCCCGGCTAACGGAAGCCCCAACAGTGTCTTTCCATCTCCTTTTATGGGAGCTACCTGAGACCTTCTACTGCGCGGGAGGAGAATCCTTTTCCCGAACTTATCGAGCTTCTGTTTTATTTTCAGACTTCCTCTCAATCCGAAAAATAGTTGAGTTATAAATTACATTCATACAATAGCAACCTATTTACAAATGAATCGAAATTTTTTTCTTGACAAGTGGAAGCTTGTGTGCGATAAATCAATGTAAGACAAGATTGTCTAACAATTATGTTAAACATAAAATAATCAAAATTGTACAGACAATCATTCAAATATCCCAGAAAAATAGTTGATTAGAGTTAGTAAATATGTCGTTGACATAGATAAAAAGTTTTTAAAACAGGATGTTAAGCCATGATGGGATGTAAGCCCGATGCTCAACGAAAACTGTTTTACACCTGCCTTAATCTGGACAAGCGCATTCGCAAAGATCACATTTTAAGAAAAATTGATGATGTAATCGACTTTAATTTTATCTACGAGCAAGGCGAGTACAATTACGGTAAAAAAGGCAATATGTCGGTTCCGCCTGCCGTAATTTTATAATGATGTTGGTTCTGATCTTTTACAATTTGCGCACGGAACGCGATATGATTGTATCTAATGAAAATCCAAAAGGCAAAATTAATCCAATAGCTAAAGATCTAAAGCAGAATTCAAAAATCAATAGTAACATAGGCAAAGGAGAAGTGAAATGACCATCCTATCAGAGTTATCGTCTATTTTAGGAGCTGACAGTGTTTCAGACGATGCGGAGGTTTTGGAGCAATACTCGCGGGACAGCAGCTTTGTGCAGCCCAGAAGACCGAATTGCGTTGCTTTTGTAAAAAACGCAGATGAGGTTCAGCAGGTCGTCAAATACGCAAATGAGCATCGTGTTCCAATCACTCCGCGTTCCTCCGCGATCAGTTTTTATGGTGCCGGCATACCGGGCGAAGGCGGTATTATTCTGGATTTTTCCAAGATGACAAAAATCATGGAAATCAATGACCGGGACCGGTTCGTGCGGATCGAGCCGGGTGTCACCTGGGCCCAGCTTCAAGCTGAACTGGATAAAGTGGGCATGTTCGTTCCCGCTCCGCTTCAGGTGCACCCGCAAAAATCGGTTTTGACTTCGACCATGGAGCGGGAGCCGAACCTGATTCCCAAGTACGAATACAACGAAACTTTCCTGACCAGTGAAATGGTAATGCCCAATGCGGATATGTTTTGGACCGGAAGCGCCATTGGCAAAGGGCATAACGACGGGATCAACCCGGAAGGCGTTATTCCCAGTACCCGGCTTTTCCTCGGTGCCCAGGGCACGTTGGGGGTTGCCACCTGGGCAACCATGAGAGCGTTTTATAAGCCCACGATTTCCAAAATATACTTTATTGCCTGCGACAAAATCGAAGATGTGGTTGAGCCGAGTTACCAGATTTTACGTGTTCGGCTTGGCAGCGAGTATTTAATTTTGAACAATGCGCAATTGGCCGCCATGCTGGCCAAGGATGCGGCCGAATACGCGGATTTGCGGGATAAGCTGCCGAATTACACCATTGCGGTCTGTCTGTGCGGGTTAAGCCACCGGCCTGAAGAAAAAATCGCTTATGAAGACGAGGCCTTGCAAGAGATTGCCAGCCGCGTGCAATTTGACCTGCTCAATACCGTGGCCGCAATACCCGATCTGCAGGGCCATTTCGAACAGATCATGCGCCAGCCATGGTCCGGACAGGGCACTTACTGGAAATTCATTGCCAAGGGCGGGCGCCACGACATTTTTTTCCAAACCACTTTGGACAAGGTTTCTGAATTTACCAAGGCGGTCAGCGAGGTTGCAACCAAGTACCGCTACCCATTGTCCGATATGAGTATTTATATTCAGCCCAAAGAGGCCGGCCGTGTGTGCTACTGCGAATACGGTTTCAGCTGTGATCCGGATAACGAAGATGAATGCGACAGGATCAAGGGGCTATACATGGAAGCCAGCGAACGTGTCTTCAATATGGGAGGGCTATTTTCCAATCCCTATGGCGCTTGGTCTGAAATGGTCTACAGCCACGCAACAGCGTATGTCTCCACACTGAAGACGGTAAAGCAAATTTTTGACCCGAACAATATTTTAAACCCCGGCAAATTGTGCTTTTAGCCTTCGGGCCGGCACAAGGCGGGATGGGTCTGAATATTTCTTAATTAATAAGGAGGCATCGAAAAATAAATGGGAACCGCAAAAGCAAATAAAGAGGCCAAAGTTTTTCCGTTGGATGATTGGTATCATAAATATTACTACGACAAACTAAAGGTGGCTAACGGCTGCATGCGCTGTTCACAGTGCAAGTGGATCGATTGGTTTGAAGCCAAGCAGCAACGGTTTTCGAGAGTTTGTCCGTGCAACACCTACTACAAGTTTGATGCCTATTCAAGCCAGGGCAAAATGGACCTGACAAAGGCCATTCTTGAGGGCCGGCTGGACTATGATTCTGCTCCCGGCATTTCGGATGTTTACTACAAATGCGATACCTGCGGCGGGTGTGACGCGTCATGCAAACGGGTCAACGACATGGAGCCGGTGCGGCTTTTTCTGGATATGCGGGCCAAGCTGGTGGAAGACGGCCAGATGCCGCTCGAGCATATGATGGTCATCGAAGCCCTGCGCAAGGAAGACAACATGATGATGGCCCCAAAGGCCGATCGGGGCAAGTGGGCCGACGGGCTGGATGTCAAACGGGTGACGCAAGAATCAGCCGAAGTGTTGTTCCACGCGGGCTGTTCGTCAAGCTTTGACGAGCGCATGTGGCCGCTGCTTAAAAATTCGATTGAAGTGCTTAAAGCCGCCAAGGTGGATGTAGGCATTCTGGGAAAAGATGAGTCCTGTTGCGGCTGCCGGGCCTATGACATGGGTTTCAGGGGCGAATTCACCAAATTTGCCCAGAACAACATCGATTTATGGAAAAACGCCGGCGTAAAGACTGTGGTTACCGCATGTGCGGACGGATACTGGGCGTTTAAGCGCCTTTACCCGGATGTGGGATCAAATGTTCAAGTTTTTCATATCCTTGAGTACATTGAAAAACTAATCGAGGAAGACAAATTGAAGCTGACCAACCGGGTTCCCATGCGGGTAACCTATCATGATCCTTGTCATTTGGGACGGCGGATGAACATTTACCAGCCCGGCGAGGCGATCATGGGTATGTATGAAACTCCCCGCAATGTACTTCGGGCAATCCCGGGCGTTGAACTGAAGGAAATGTACCGTATCAAGGAATATGCATGGTGCTGCGGCGCCGGTGGCGGAGTGAAGGAAGCGTTTCCGGATTTTTCCGAATGGACGGCCCGGGAAAGACTTTTGGAGGCATCGGCCACAGGCGCCAAAGCCATGGTTACAGCCTGTTCCTGGTGCGAGCGCAACTTTCTGGACGCGCAGACCGGCAACGGTCGTGAGATGGAAATCTACGATATTGTGGATCTTGTTAAAAAAGCGCTTTGATTACCGGGATGATCAAAAATTGATGACTAAACAATGGAGGAAATATACATGCCATTAGATGATGATAGACATAAACTGATTTATGATGAGCTGGTCAATATTTTGGGTGAGCAATATGTCTCCGATGAGCCCGCGGTACTTGAGGCCTATAGCCGTTGTGCCTTAACCATGGCAAGCCTGTCAAAGGGCAGGGCGGAGTTCATTGTTTTGCCCGGCAGCACGGAAGATGTTCAAAAGATTTTAAGGTTGGCGCGCAGGTACAAGTTTCCGTATTCCGTGACAAGCACAGGCATGCGGATGTACACCTGCAACGCGGTTCAGGGCTATGAGCACTGGTGCTTTATCGATCCTAAGCGTATGAACAAGCTGGAAATTGACCCCAAGAACATGTACGCAATAGTGCAGCCGTACGTGACCATCGGCCAGGTCATGGCCGAAGGGATGAAATACGGCTTGCACAGTGAAATTCCGGGCAGTGGTTCACAAAGCTCAGTGCTGGCGCACAATATTGCCGGTGAAGTGGGCTGGACGTGCTGGAGAACGGGAAGCTCGGCGCGCAACATTCTTGGCATGGAGTGGGTTCTGCCCAGTGGAGAGGTCGTCAAATCGGGTTCTTTGGCATCACCTAACGGCGGCTGGTTCTGGAGCGAAGGGCCAGGGCCCGACATTCGCGGATTGTTAAGAGGGCTGGTGCCCCATTTCGGTATTCTGGGCATTGTAACCAAAGTGGCGGTCAAGCTATTTCCCTTTCCGTCTCCGCGGGTTCTGCCTACCGAAGGCGTGCAGCCGCAGAAAAAGGCCTATCTGCCCAAAGACCGCTTCAGGCCCGTGTTTGCCAATTTCCCGTCTCTGGAGGCAAAAGCCCAGGCCATACGAGAGCTGGGCAAAGCCGAAGTCGGTGGCTGGGTGATGAGCTACGGTGTGTACGATATCCATCAGTGGCAGGCCAGCAGCCGGGAGAAGTATTTTGCCGAGTATGATTACTGGTACTCAAATCTCAAGCACCTGGTGGTCGGTGGGGCCTGGGGCTACGCCTCGGTCAAGCAGGCCGAATATGAAGAGCGCGTTTTCAAAGACATCATCGCGGATAACGGCGGCGAACTGCTCACCGGTGAGTTGTATGAAAAGATGGATCATCTGCTGACACCCAACACGATCAGGGACACCTACCGTTCGCGCTTTACCCGTTCAGGCGGCGTGGTCTTTGGCGGCGGCGATTTTGATTCGCTGGACAATGCGGTGCGAAGCATTCCAACGCAATGGGAACTGCTGGAAAAATGGATTCCGCCTCTGGGGGATCTGCACAGGCCCGACAAGTTCTGGCCAGCTGAATTCGGACGCTTTTGCTATCCGGAAGTCGACTATCTGCGGGATAAATCGGAGTATTTCGAAACGGAAATCGGCCCTAAAATCAAAAAAGAACTGATTCAACACAGCAGGGATGCCCAGGTGGCTTCGGGAAAATTCTATCTGGGACCGCTCAATGATATCGGTTCCGCTTTTGCCGACTGCCATATTGTGCTGGGGAAAATCAAGCAGGCCTTTGATCCGGACAATATCGCCAACCCCACCCGCATCGTGGATATGAAAAGACTCAAGGAAACAGAAACGTTTTGAAGTTTTCTCAAAAATAATAACTTAGAGGAGTGGAATTTATGCAAAATAAAACAGATATTATGAAAGAGAAAAGTACTACGGCGGACAAAACCGTTCTGAAAGGAATCAGCTGGTTAGGGACTTACAGCGGGTTCAACATAGCAGCAGTCGATGTGAAAAACGGAAAGATAGTCAGAATCAGACCGTTACACTATGACTGGAAGTATGAAACAGATGAATTCGGCCTTTGGGAAATGAAAGCGCGGGGCAAAGTTTTCAAACCCAAAATGAAAACGTTATTGCCGCCTCTCACAATAGCCTACAAAAAACGCGTCTATTCTCCCAACAGAATCAAGTATCCCCTGAAAAGAGTCGACTGGGATCCCAATGGAAAAAGAAATCCGGAAAATAGAGGTAAAAGCAAATATGAGAGAATATCATGGGATGAGGCCACCGACCTGATTATAAGTGAATTAAAGAGAGTCCAGGAAAAATACGGTCCGGCAGGGGTGCTTATGCAGAGCCAGGACCACGGAGAGACGAAAGTCGTACATGCATCACATTATTGTCCGAACCGCCTTCTTAACATTATGGGCGGTTTTACAAAGCAAATGAGAAATCCGGACAGCTGGGAAGGATGGTATTGGGGTGCAAAACACATGTGGGGAATGGATCCCTTTGGATTAATGGTGCCCCAGGGTAACATTTTCCTGGACGTATCAAAAAATACCGATATGCTTCTTTATTGGGGTTGCGACCCGGAAACGACGGTGTGGTACAGGTCCGGTCAGGCTGCCAGCAGATTATCCTATTGGTTTACGGAATTGGGAATAAAGTGCATATATATCTGCCCTGACCTGAACTACGGAGCGGCCGTTCATGCCGATAAATGGATCCCGATACTCCCCAACACCGACGCTGCTTTACACTTGGCGATTTCATATATTTGGATAACCGACGGGACTTACGATAAGGAATATATTACTACTCATACGGTCGGCTTTGAAAAATTCCGAGATTATGTCATTGGCAAAGAAGACGGGCTTCCCAAAACTCCTCAGTGGGCATCTTCAAAATGTGGTGTGCCGGTATGGACTATCAAGGCGCTGGCTAAAAAATGGGCATTGACGAGAACATCAACAATTCATTTTTGCGGCGGCGGAAAAATCAGAGGCCCCTTCTCACATGAACCGGCCAGGCTCGAGGTTGCCAATTTGGCTATGCAGGGGTTGGGGAAACCGGGAGTCCACCAGGTAACGACTGTCCCACCGATTCAGGACGTAGGGCATTCTACCGTCACGTCCATGGTAGACCCATGCGTTATGGCGGCTCATCGTGCAGATAAGAAAGACCCCATTCAACATATTCCTCAGACGCACATTCACAAGGCACTTCTGGAAGCGTCATATGAGAATCCGATTAGCTGGTACTCGGCCGGTCAAGGTGTGGCAGGTAAAATGACCGAGGGTCAGTTCGTTAAACATACTTACCCAATGCCGAGAGAGGAAGGAGGAGGCGAAGTCCATATGATATGGACCGATGGTCCCTGTTTATTTACTTGCTGGAATCATTCGAACAAGCTGGTGGACGCATATCGCAGTCCGAAGATAGAATGTATCGTGGCTCAGCATCCCTGGCTTGAAAATGACTGCGTATTTGCAGATATTATTATACGGTCAATACAAAATTGGAAGAAGAGGATATAGGCGCGGACGTGGGCAGTATGCAGTATGCCATGATCCATCTGGAAGAAAAAGGTGTTGACCCAATAGGTGAGTCCAAGAGCGATTATGAAGCAGTAGGTGAAATCGCTAAAAAACTCGGCCTTTACGAGCAATATACCGGCGGAAAGACGGTCGATGAATGGATAAAACACGGCTATGAGACATCGGATGTAGATGATATGGTCAGTTGGGAACAGCTAAAGGAGAAAGGCTATTATGTCGTTCCTACCAGAAAAGACTGGGAAGAAGATCCAGCTGGTATGATTGCCTTCTATAATGATCCTGATAAAAATCCGCTATCAACTCCGAGTGGCAAAATAGAATTCTATTCAGAACGTCTGGCGAAGAATTTTCCTGACGACTATGAGAGAACACCGGTACCGCAATGGATCGAAAAAAGCGAATCGCATGACGAAAGCTTTTCAAGTGAAAGAGCAAAAAAATATCCCCTGCTCATTATGACTAATCACGGCAGATGGAGAATTCACGCTCAGTGTGATGATATACCCTGGACAAGAGAAATTCCGACATGCAAGGTCAAGGGAGAGGATGGGTATATGTACGAACCATGCTGGCTGAATCCAAAAACGGCGGCTGAAAGAGGTATAAAGGATGGTGATATCGTAAGGGTGTTCAACGAGCGTGGATCTGTTTTATGCGGTGCAAGAGTTTGGGAGCGCCTGATGGCTCAAGTGGCCTACGTGGATCACGGTGCCAGGACAGACTGGATCATACCCGGTAAGCTTGATAGAGGGGGTGCCATTAACCTCATTTCGCCCGAAATGATAACTTCAAAGAATTGTACCGGTCAAGCTACAACGGGTTATTTGGTCGAGGTTGAGAAAGTCACTATGGCTCAAATGAAAAGCTGGAGAGATCAATACCCTGAGGCGTTTGAAAGAGAATATAATCCTGATTCAGGATTATGCTTTGATGCCTGGGTCGAAAAAGGAGGTAATTAATTATTATGAAAACTTTTGCAATTGATATTTCCATATGTAACGGCTGCTATAACTGCCAGATCGCCTGCAAGGACGAGCATGTAGCCAACGACTGGACTCCCTATGCCAAACCACAGCCAGAAACTGGACATTTCTGGTTGAAACTCAAAGAGAATATTCGCGGAACTGTTCCCAAGGTTAAAATGCATTATGTCGCCGTGATGTGCATGCATTGCGACAATCCTCCGTGTATTCCCTCCTGCCATATTAAAGATGCCATCTACAAGCGCGAAGATGGTTTGGTCATCATAGATCCGGATAAATGCGACGGGTGCAGGGCATGTGTGGAGGCTTGTCCATATGATGCTATCTATTTCAATGAAGATACTAACATCGCGCAGAAATGCACTGGATGTGCTCACTTGCTGGACGATGGTTGGAAAGAACCCCGCTGCGTGGATGCGTGCCCCACGGAAGCTCTGAAGTTCGGCGAAGAGTCGGATCTGAAGGATATGATTGCAAAGGGGGTAACTTTGAACCCGGAACTGAAGACTGGTCCTAGAGTGCACTATCTTAACATGCCAAAACAATTTGTCGGCGGTACGGTTTACGACCCAAAGAAAGAGGAGATTATTATGGGTGCCAAATGCACCCTGAGCGCAAATGGAACAAAATTGATGGTGGAAACAGATGATTTTGGTGATTTCTGGTTCGAAGAGTTAAAGGAAGGAATATACAACTTGGAAATCGAAGCGAAGGGCTTTTCGACCAAGACATTTAATGATCTTAGCACTATAGGAAAAAGCGTTAATTTGGGAGACATCCCATTATAAGAATTCATTCCGGCAAACACACGATATGACCCCTTCTGTTGTTTGCCGGATATTAATATCAAACTATTGGAAGATGAAACAATGTTGTAAATGCATGAAATAATCGTCCGGCACAGGCAAAAAGCAGGGAACTTGAGGTTTGCTTTAACACCGCTAATGGTGACTATGCGACAGAGATGATCAAGACTCTTAACCAAAAAAGGAGCGATCTTATGAAAACAGAAAAGAAAGCCAAATGGGTTTTTACAATGTTTTTAATGTGTATGGCCGTTTTGATGTTATGCTTCCAAGGATATGCCGGAGAAAAATTTCCTTTGAAAGGATGGCCGAAGGGGGTCATTTGCGGAGGCGGCAGCCCTGGTTCAGCTTATTACAACTCCATGGTAGCCATCAGTGAGTTGAGTCAAAAGTATCTGAAAGTAAAGGCTACTGCAATAGCCACAGCACCGGGTTCATCTGCTGGAATACAGGGGATAAACAGGAAGGAATTGGACTTTGCCCCTCTTCTTGATCAAACGGTATGGTGGGCAATACAAAGCTCCGGTCCATTCAAGGGAAAGCCACCGGTAAAATCGGTCAGAGCGGTGGCGGGAAGTCATTTGTTGCTGTATGGGCTGATAACCGAAGCAAAATCAGGTATAAAAACCATGGATGATCTTCGTGGCACAGGTTATACCATTTCCATACATCCAGCGGGATCAACGACACTTCGTGCGTTTGCCGATGCGGTGCTTGAGTTTTATAAATTGGGTCCTGAAGATGTGAAGGTGGTCCCACATATGGGTGTTGATGAAGTGAAATCAGGATTAAAAGAGAATAGGTTTAAAGTTGTTGCCGATGCGGTATACGCTTCGGTCACCATGCCTTTTGCTCTGGAATTGGATAGAGATATGGACATGCGGATGATTTCGCTATCTCCGGAATGTGTAAAATACATTGTCGATAAAATTGAGGGGACAGTGGCAGGTGAGATCCCTGCTGGTCTGTACAGTGGGGTTAAGGAAAATGTAAAAACGATTGGAATTGCCGCCGCTGTATTTTGCCGAGATGATCTTCCTGACTCCTACGTTTACGAATTGACCAAGCTGATATTCAACGACCCAACACGGAAAGATTGGTTGGAGTATGGTGCACATCATAAAGAATATACGCCGGAAAAAATAAAATATTTTTTAACGCCAGTTCATGCCGGAGCACTCAGGTATTACAAAGAAATGGGTGTCTGGACCGATGAACTTGAAAAAAGACGACAGAGCGTGTTAGCGAAACTGGGCGTAAAAAAATAGATCATTTTCAAATGCATTCATAAGGGCGGTTTTTAAAAACGGCTTTGAGGAGGAATTAGATGACCCCGGATAATCGCTGGCTTGAAAGCACGGTCCGTGTACTTCTTTTATTATTGGGCGTTTATGACATGCTGGCCTTGGGAGGAGTGTTCGACTTTCTCAATATTTATGTGCCGATAATTACCCACAGAGGGATCAATCTGGCATTGTTGATCGTTTTGACATTTCTTATATTCAGGACGAAAGCTTTATGGTTTGATATCATTTTTCTCATAGCTGGAGCCATACCTGCCCTATATGTAACCGTTTTACCCGACCGCATTATGGATGTCACAGAAAATATCGATTTGGTAAACAAGACAGAAATGATTATGTTCCTTTGTCTGGTCGCATCTGTTATGGAAGCCGGAAGGAGATCGGGCGGCCTTGCCCTGCTAATTGTTTCTGTCTTGTTTTTTTCGGCGGTATTTTTTGGGGATTACTATCCCGGCCCCTTTTACGCGCGAACTTTATCGTTACAGACTGTGACCGCAAATATGTATCTTTCCCTTGGCTCGAGTTCTTTGCTCGGGATGGTCGCTGATGTTGGAAGTACCATTCTGATCTCTTTTATGTTATTCGGAGGATTTTTAGAAGTTTCGGGCGCTGGGGAGTTTTTTATAGGATTAGGGTTGTCACTGGCCGGTAAATATCGAGGTGGCCCCGCAAAAGTTTCGATATTTGCAAGCGGTTTAATGGGGAGCATAAGCGGCAGCGGAGTAGCCAATGTGGTTACAACAGGAACGTTTACTATCCCATTGATGAAGAGGGTTGGCTTCCAGCCCCATTTTGCAGGAGCCGTTGAAGCAGTGGCTTCGAATGGCGGACAGATAGCGCCGCCGGTAATGGGAGCCGTTGCCTTTCTGATCGCACAAATGTTGGGTATTTCTTATTGGAATGTCTGTGTGGCTGCCACCTTGCCGGCCATACTATATTATTTGGCATTATTTTTTATGATCGATTTCAAAGCGGCTAAAGAAGGCCTCAAGGGAATGCCTAAAGAGGAAGTGCCTGAATTGATGCATACCTTGAAAAATGGATGGTTTTTCTTTCTGCCGATTATTGGGCTAATTGTTCTTATCGCGCAGCAAGTTTTTTCCGTCCAGAGAGCTTGCATATTTGCATCTGTTTTTCTCGTTATTCTGTGCTTTTTAGGTGGAAAGGAAAAACGTTTTACGATAGCAAAGTTATCTAAAGGAATAGAGAAAGGGGTCAGGGGAATGACCCTGATCGCCGGCTCGTTATATACTGCCGGGATTATTATTGCCGCAGTTCAAATGACCGGTATTGGAATAAACTTTACCCGGTTGCTGGCCCAATTTGCCGGTCAGAGTATTTTTTTGATGTTGGCCACGGCAGCATTAGCCAGTCTCATTTTAGGGATGGGTTTAAGCTCTGTGCCTTGTTATATCATCTGTGCGCTGCTCATTGGCCCACCATTGATCTCGGCTGGAATTGATCCTTTGGCAGCGCATCTTTTCTTTTTTTATTGGGGGATTCTTTCATTCATCACCCCGCCTGTTGCCATTGCCGCCATTGCTGCTGCGGGAATTGCAGGCGCAGATTTTTGGAAAACAGGCTTTACAGCTATGAGGCTGGGCATAGTCAGTTATATTGTACCCTTTTTTTTCATATATCAACCTGCCCTGATGCTCAGGGGATCATTCGGATTATTAATCCTGAGCACGGTGACGGCAATTAGCGGTTGCTATATGTTGTCTGCCGGAATGATAGGATATTTCCTTAAACCGATTCCGTTACTGTTGCGATTTATGATTACGGCCGGCGGATTGTGCTTGATTTATCCAGGCTTTAAAACAGACATTAGCGGCGTAACTGCTTTTGCTATTTTGCTGGTTGTTCAATTATACAGTTTGAGATCGGGGAAAAAGCTACAATCCTGTTGATGTATGGGCTATCAATTAACTCATTGGTATAATATGTAAAATATTCTATCTGTAAATATCAAAAATGCAAGTAAAACCGGGGATTTTTGCTAAAAACCGTTCACCTGCCGATCGAACTCGACGGATTTTGATTTGCCGTTTTCCGGACAGCTTTCAGCGAAAAACCACCGGGTTAAGCTTGCCCGGTTAATTCCATGACATCGATTCGAAGATGAATACTGCGCCCCACTTTTCCGAAAAGACCGAGTCCCAATCCAGATTTGCACAGCATCAATTGAAAACGGAAACATGAGCTATGAAAAAGAGCTTCTGTATCTGTAACCGGCCGAACTTACATTTGTCGAGTACTGATATTTTAATCATTTTGGATAGCAGTGATTGAAAATGTTAATTGAATAGGCTTTTAACGTTCTTTGAGTTCGAAGAAAGGGCCGTGAAAATGGGAAAAAAAGTAATTTCTTCAAGATGTGCATCATGCGAACTTGAAACACGTGAGAAAATATGCATTTCGGATGAAGGAAGTTCTCATAAGGGGTGCCCCACTATTAACAGGAAGAGTCTTTTAGCTGAGGCCAATAAAGAGTATGATGATCCCGAAGTGTATGAATTTGCCCGCCAGTCGTCTATCCAGGAGGCTGAGTGTTATCAGAACCGTGGTCAGGACCCTTATATCATGCAACCCTCAAAACCTAGAATAATAGAGATATGTGAATTCTCAAAAAAAATGGGTTATCGGAGACTTGGTCTGGCATTCTGTGTGGGCCTGGCAAAAGAGGCACAGGTGGTAGACGAGATATTTAAAGAACATGGATTCGAGGTTGTTTCGGTTTTGTGCAAGGCGGGGCGGACCCAGAAGGAAATTATCGGGATATCGGACAAAGAAAAGATCAGACATGGTTCGAATGAGTCCATGTGTAATCCTGTTTTTCAGGCAAAGCTATTGAACCAGGAGGAAACGGATTTCAATATTCTTTTAGGCCTTTGCGTAGGACATGATTCTCTCTTCTTCAAATATGCGGAGGCTCCCACGACAGTGCTTGCGGTAAAGGATCGAGTGACCGGACATAACCCTCTTGCGGCCATATATCTATCTAGTTCCTTTTACAGAAAGATTCATTATCCAGGGACCTGTTAATTTGACTTTGTAATGCTTACTAATCCCATTCTTATCACTATGCTGCCTATTACTTCGCGTATGGGGCTTAATCAGGGCTTTCTGACTATCAATTAACACGTAGATATAATATGTAAAAAGGGTTCCAGCTGCCGTTTTCCGGAAAACTCTTAACGGACAGTTATGGGGTTAAACTTGCTCAGCTGATCACATGGCACCAGTTTGAAGATAAATACTGTGCCAGTATGGATGATACCTGCTTACGGTTTATGCGGCAACCGGTGTATAGGCGGGGCATGATCTTATCACAGGCTTTAACATGGAATGTGGGAACCTGGACCAGGTAACAGCCTATGCAGAAACGCCCTGGTGCCGGAACGGAGGACTCGTAGTAGTGATGAAGCGCCTGTAAAGGGCGTGGAGCGAAGTGGATGCGTTATCCAGCCTGGACACATGGGATCAACTGATGTGAGACGGAGGAACCCTATCGCGTTAAGCAAATCATTGCCAATCACCAGCAGATGGTCAGGCATCTGAAAGAAAACATCGAAAAGGAATTTGATGGCAAAAGACAACGAGAAACCAACCAGTTCCAATAAAGGCGAGATCATCCTGTACAAATCGTCGGACGGCAAGGCAGTGTAGGACGCACGCCTGGATACCAGGAGACTGCCTGGCTCAACCAGCGTTAGATGGGCGAATTGTTTGAAAAAGACACGGACACCATCGGCCTATATGAAGCCAAGAGACCGTAGAATGTCATCACCGATTACGCCTATGATTTGACGGCATTGGACCGCCCTATGCCCGCATGGATAGATCACTGCACCATCATTTATCGACCATGCCCAGCAATCGAGACATATCTCTATATTTGGGCCGCAATTCCACTTCTTCTTTAAGGTGAAGACGCATGGGAATACCCCAGTTGTTTTTCTCCAACACATCGATGCCGGCCATAAAATCGGGAAGCATATCGGGCACAAGGCTGAAGAACAGTTCATCGTCCTGGGCCATGCCCACCTGTCGGTCACCCCGGCAGGGAACGGCGATGTGACAGCTCTGGTTCTGGATGGCCGGTACGATCGCGTAGACGCACCCTGCATGCCCGGATAACTGGCAATTGATATCCCGGCCATCGATCCAGTTTTTTACAATCATCATCTGGCTGGTCATCATGCCATTGATGTGCATGACGATAACATCGGGCATAAAGGAGCAGTCATGGATCGGCGACATGACCAGGCCTTGCTGGCGCCCCTGTTCAAGGTGGGGCATGTTGCGGCACCAGCGGGCAGCGGCCTGCTCATCACGGACACTGTCCGGATAACGATGGTAGCCCGATAAAAATTTGGGTGAACGCTCCCCAAAACCGAGCCCGATCACCGGTTCGAAGCACCAGTGGTCTTCGAGAAACATGGCAACAGTGTCTCCCTGGCGCTGCACCATGGAAAATGCCTGGCACAGAGTGATTTTTTTGCTTAGGTCCCTTAGCGGCCGGATCGTACCAGAAGGAGTGTCACTTTGCTTTTCCACCAGTTTAAAAGCGATGGGATGTACACGCATCCGCAACCAGGATTCGAGCTGCGCACCCATCTGATTAACTTCTGCAAGAGTGATCATGACAAACCTTTCCAGGTAGATGGTTGTGGTTGAAATAATTTAAGACAAAAACCCCGGAAAATTCTTCAAATGGCTGAGTAGAGCATTTTTTGAATGTTCCATATGCTTTTGCATAAATTCTTCCGCAGCTTTGGGGTCGCCTGACTCGCAGGCCGTTATGATGTTTTCGTGGTCTTGAACGAAGGTTTCTTGGGCACCTGGTATTGTGATGCTGACAACGCTGTAGCGATAAGTGCGGCATCTTAAGCCATCTAGAAATTGAATAAGGTGGTTGTTGGAAGAGTTTTCGATAAAGAACTGATGGAAAGCGATATTGGTATCTGTCCAGTCAGTTAAAGAGCCATTTTTTGTTGCTTTTACTAAGGCTTTTTGCATGCTTTTTAATTGAGCGAGCCCCTTTTTCTGGAGCCTCTCAGCTGTTAGACGAACGGCAAAACCTTCCAATAGACAGCGCAGGGAAAGTATCTCATCAATCTGCTTCAATGTTAATTTGGTAACGCTGATTCCCTTGTTTTTTTTGGAAGTCAGAAAGCCTTCACTTACCAATTGGAGCAGTGCCTCTCGGATCAGGCCCCGGCTAGCCTGCAATTCTTCAGAAAGTTTTATTTCAACTAATCGTTCTCCCGGAGATAAATTACCGATCGTGATATCACGCCTGATTTTGTTATATATCTTTTCCCGCAAGGATTCTGACATGTATGACCTCTATGAATAAAATTATACGGCTTTGAACCAAATAGATGATCGATTTTTTCGGGCTATCCATAATCGTACCGACGATCAATGAATGATTGTATTCACACTGGGTGCAGATATTAAGATCACGAGCACTGACCCAATACTGGCAATGACCGCATTTTTACACATGAAACCATTGGGTCATTTTTGTTTAAACCAATATCGTTTTTTAGGAAATCTTCGGTGATCGTTAAATTTTTCATTCCAGCCTCCTTTTTTGAAGCTTTGAGGCTGTTATATCACGGCAGTGTGAAATATCCGGTCACACCGATAGGCTACTTGAGCTTTATAGAAAACCCTAAAAAATAATAATGCATTTATTGTAAGGCTGATTAACCATTGTTTAGACTAATTTGTCAATCAAATTGTCATAAAAGTGGGTTTTACCCGAGACTTTTTACATGTCCATCAACATTCCAGAAAGCCTGTCCAACTTATCAGATAGAATTCATACAATAAAAACCTGTCACAGAAATAGAGATGCATTTTTACTTGACAAGGGCTCATTTGTATGCAACATGAAGATGTAGGACAAGGTTGTCAACAAAAATGTTGATTATGTGGACAAGCCGGTTATCGTTCTTTACGGAAACAAGATTAAGCACGGCCCAAAGTTCAGAGCTTGGAATTTCGGCTAAAGATCTAAAGCAGAATTCAAAAATCAATAGTAACATAGGCAAAGGAGAAGTGAAATGACCATCCTATCAGAGTTATCGTCTATTTTAGGAGCTGACAGTGTTTCAGACGATGCGGAGGTTTTGGAGCAATACTCGCGGGACAGCAGCTTTGTGCAGCCCAGAAGACCGAATTGCGTTGCTTTTGTAAAAAACGCAGATGAGGTTCAGCAGGTCGTCAAATACGCAAATGAGCATCGTGTTCCAATCACTCCGCGTTCCTCCGCGATCAGTTTTTATGGTGCCGGCATACCGGGCGAAGGCGGTATTATTCTGGATTTTTCCAAGATGACAAAAATCATGGAAATCAATGACCGGGACCGGTTCGTGCGGATCGAGCCGGGTGTCACCTGGGCCCAGCTTCAAGCTGAACTGGATAAAGTGGGCATGTTCGTTCCCGCTCCGCTTCAGGTGCACCCGCAAAAATCGGTTTTGACTTCGACCATGGAGCGGGAGCCGAACCTGATTCCCAAGTACGAATACAACGAAACTTTCCTGACCAGTGAAATGGTAATGCCCAATGCGGATATGTTTTGGACCGGAAGCGCCATTGGCAAAGGGCATAACGACGGGATCAACCCGGAAGGCGTTATTCCCAGTACCCGGCTTTTCCTCGGTGCCCAGGGCACGTTGGGGGTTGCCACCTGGGCAACCATGAGAGCGTTTTATAAGCCCACGATTTCCAAAATATACTTTATTGCCTGCGACAAAATCGAAGATGTGGTTGAGCCGAGTTACCAGATTTTACGTGTTCGGCTTGGCAGCGAGTATTTAATTTTGAACAATGCGCAATTGGCCGCCATGCTGGCCAAGGATGCGGCCGAATACGCGGATTTGCGGGATAAGCTGCCGAATTACACCATTGCGGTCTGTCTGTGCGGGTTAAGCCACCGGCCTGAAGAAAAAATCGCTTATGAAGACGAGGCCTTGCAAGAGATTGCCAGCCGCGTGCAATTTGACCTGCTCAATACCGTGGCCGCAATACCCGATCTGCAGGGCCATTTCGAACAGATCATGCGCCAGCCATGGTCCGGACAGGGCACTTACTGGAAATTCATTGCCAAGGGCGGGCGCCACGACATTTTTTTCCAAACCACTTTGGACAAGGTTTCTGAATTTACCAAGGCGGTCAGCGAGGTTGCAACCAAGTACCGCTACCCATTGTCCGATATGAGTATTTATATTCAGCCCAAAGAGGCCGGCCGTGTGTGCTACTGCGAATACGGTTTCAGCTGTGATCCGGATAACGAAGATGAATGCGACAGGATCAAGGGGCTATACATGGAAGCCAGCGAACGTGTCTTCAATATGGGAGGGCTATTTTCCAATCCCTATGGCGCTTGGTCTGAAATGGTCTACAGCCACGCAACAGCGTATGTCTCCACACTGAAGACGGTAAAGCAAATTTTTGACCCGAACAATATTTTAAACCCCGGCAAATTGTGCTTTTAGCCTTCGGGCCGGCACAAGGCGGGATGGGTCTGAATATTTCTTAATTAATAAGGAGGCATCGAAAAATAAATGGGAACCGCAAAAGCAAATAAAGAGGCCAAAGTTTTTCCGTTGGATGATTGGTATCATAAATATTACTACGACAAACTAAAGGTGGCTAACGGCTGCATGCGCTGTTCACAGTGCAAGTGGATCGATTGGTTTGAAGCCAAGCAGCAACGGTTTTCGAGAGTTTGTCCGTGCAACACCTACTACAAGTTTGATGCCTATTCAAGCCAGGGCAAAATGGACCTGACAAAGGCCATTCTTGAGGGCCGGCTGGACTATGATTCTGCTCCCGGCATTTCGGATGTTTACTACAAATGCGATACCTGCGGCGGGTGTGACGCGTCATGCAAACGGGTCAACGACATGGAGCCGGTGCGGCTTTTTCTGGATATGCGGGCCAAGCTGGTGGAAGACGGCCAGATGCCGCTCGAGCATATGATGGTCATCGAAGCCCTGCGCAAGGAAGACAACATGATGATGGCCCCAAAGGCCGATCGGGGCAAGTGGGCCGACGGGCTGGATGTCAAACGGGTGACGCAAGAATCAGCCGAAGTGTTGTTCCACGCGGGCTGTTCGTCAAGCTTTGACGAGCGCATGTGGCCGCTGCTTAAAAATTCGATTGAAGTGCTTAAAGCCGCCAAGGTGGATGTAGGCATTCTGGGAAAAGATGAGTCCTGTTGCGGCTGCCGGGCCTATGACATGGGTTTCAGGGGCGAATTCACCAAATTTGCCCAGAACAACATCGATTTATGGAAAAACGCCGGCGTAAAGACTGTGGTTACCGCATGTGCGGACGGATACTGGGCGTTTAAGCGCCTTTACCCGGATGTGGGATCAAATGTTCAAGTTTTTCATATCCTTGAGTACATTGAAAAACTAATCGAGGAAGACAAATTGAAGCTGACCAACCGGGTTCCCATGCGGGTAACCTATCATGATCCTTGTCATTTGGGACGGCGGATGAACATTTACCAGCCCGGCGAGGCGATCATGGGTATGTATGAAACTCCCCGCAATGTACTTCGGGCAATCCCGGGCGTTGAACTGAAGGAAATGTACCGTATCAAGGAATATGCATGGTGCTGCGGCGCCGGTGGCGGAGTGAAGGAAGCGTTTCCGGATTTTTCCGAATGGACGGCCCGGGAAAGACTTTTGGAGGCATCGGCCACAGGCGCCAAAGCCATGGTTACAGCCTGTTCCTGGTGCGAGCGCAACTTTCTGGACGCGCAGACCGGCAACGGTCGTGAGATGGAAATCTACGATATTGTGGATCTTGTTAAAAAAGCGCTTTGATTACCGGGATGATCAAAAATTGATGACTAAACAATGGAGGAAATATACATGCCATTAGATGATGATAGACATAAACTGATTTATGATGAGCTGGTCAATATTTTGGGTGAGCAATATGTCTCCGATGAGCCCGCGGTACTTGAGGCCTATAGCCGTTGTGCCTTAACCATGGCAAGCCTGTCAAAGGGCAGGGCGGAGTTCATTGTTTTGCCCGGCAGCACGGAAGATGTTCAAAAGATTTTAAGGTTGGCGCGCAGGTACAAGTTTCCGTATTCCGTGACAAGCACAGGCATGCGGATGTACACCTGCAACGCGGTTCAGGGCTATGAGCACTGGTGCTTTATCGATCCTAAGCGTATGAACAAGCTGGAAATTGACCCCAAGAACATGTACGCAATAGTGCAGCCGTACGTGACCATCGGCCAGGTCATGGCCGAAGGGATGAAATACGGCTTGCACAGTGAAATTCCGGGCAGTGGTTCACAAAGCTCAGTGCTGGCGCACAATATTGCCGGTGAAGTGGGCTGGACGTGCTGGAGAACGGGAAGCTCGGCGCGCAACATTCTTGGCATGGAGTGGGTTCTGCCCAGTGGAGAGGTCGTCAAATCGGGTTCTTTGGCATCACCTAACGGCGGCTGGTTCTGGAGCGAAGGGCCAGGGCCCGACATTCGCGGATTGTTAAGAGGGCTGGTGCCCCATTTCGGTATTCTGGGCATTGTAACCAAAGTGGCGGTCAAGCTATTTCCCTTTCCGTCTCCGCGGGTTCTGCCTACCGAAGGCGTGCAGCCGCAGAAAAAGGCCTATCTGCCCAAAGACCGCTTCAGGCCCGTGTTTGCCAATTTCCCGTCTCTGGAGGCAAAAGCCCAGGCCATACGAGAGCTGGGCAAAGCCGAAGTCGGTGGCTGGGTGATGAGCTACGGTGTGTACGATATCCATCAGTGGCAGGCCAGCAGCCGGGAGAAGTATTTTGCCGAGTATGATTACTGGTACTCAAATCTCAAGCACCTGGTGGTCGGTGGGGCCTGGGGCTACGCCTCGGTCAAGCAGGCCGAATATGAAGAGCGCGTTTTCAAAGACATCATCGCGGATAACGGCGGCGAACTGCTCACCGGTGAGTTGTATGAAAAGATGGATCATCTGCTGACACCCAACACGATCAGGGACACCTACCGTTCGCGCTTTACCCGTTCAGGCGGCGTGGTCTTTGGCGGCGGCGATTTTGATTCGCTGGACAATGCGGTGCGAAGCATTCCAACGCAATGGGAACTGCTGGAAAAATGGATTCCGCCTCTGGGGGATCTGCACAGGCCCGACAAGTTCTGGCCAGCTGAATTCGGACGCTTTTGCTATCCGGAAGTCGACTATCTGCGGGATAAATCGGAGTATTTCGAAACGGAAATCGGCCCTAAAATCAAAAAAGAACTGATTCAACACAGCAGGGATGCCCAGGTGGCTTCGGGAAAATTCTATCTGGGACCGCTCAATGATATCGGTTCCGCTTTTGCCGACTGCCATATTGTGCTGGGGAAAATCAAGCAGGCCTTTGATCCGGACAATATCGCCAACCCCACCCGCATCGTGGATATGAAAAGACTCAAGGAAACAGAAACGTTTTGAAGTTTTCTCAAAAATAATATAGCATTTATAGCCCGTTGAACTCTTCTCCGGAAATCGACCCGACAAGGTGGGTTTCCGGAGAAATTGGCGGATGCGTAGACCACCAAAGGCCTTTTATCCGGGACGGGTAGAAGTGACTTTGTTGTGGAATATCGGGAAAGCGGCATGTAGGATAGGGAAAGAGGCTTGGAAAATCCGAATAAAAGTAATGGAGAACACTATGCAACCTAAGATACTGGTCATCGCCCAGACAGAGGGGAGTACAACGGAAGCTGTCACTTTTGAGGTGATGATGGCGGCCAGGGAACTTGCCGGGAAAACCTCGGGTGCTGTTTGTACGGCCGTCATGGGTGCAGAAAACGATGGTCCAGCAAAGGAACTGTCGCGATTTTCAGATACCCTGTACACACTGGAGAGCGCCCTTCTGGAATCCTTCCAAAGCGAACTTTATTTGCAGGCGATAAAGCAGTTGTGCGGGCAGATTGAGCCGGACATTATATTGCTGGCTCACAATTTGGATAATATCGATTTGGCTCCAGTGCTTGCACATGCCCTGGATGCCACTTTAATTACCGATTGCATCGCCCTGGGAATCGATTCTGAATCCGGTAACCTTTTATGCACTAAAGAGGTTTATGGCGGAAACGCCAATGCGGTTTTTGTCAATACCGGCAAACCGGCCATTGCCACCCTCAGACCCAAGGGGCTGAAGAACGTTGAATTGCCTGCCGGAGAGGGCAGCATCCAAAAAATAGATCTGGTCCTGGAAGAAAAGTCGGTGAGGGTTGAAGTCATCGAAAATGTCTCCTCGCAGGCCGAAAGTTTCGAAAAGGCGGATGTCGTGGTGGCTGGCGGCAGGGGAATCGGTGGTGCTGACGGAGTCTTGCTGCTGGAGGAACTTATCCAGGCGCTCAAAGGCAAATTTGCGGAAGTGGCGCTGGGGGGGAGCCGGCCGGCCATCGATGAAGGGTGGATGCCGGGATTCAGGCAGATCGGTTTGACGGGAGAGAAAGTCAATCCGCAAGTTTATATCGCCGTGGGTATATCCGGAGCCCTGCAGCACATGACCGGCATCTTCGGATCTAAAAAAATCGTGGCCATTAATAACAACGCTGAGGCCTCTATTTTTAATTACGCAGATTATGGCATTGTCGGTGATTATAAGGCGGCAGTTGCTTCATTTACCAAAAAAATTAGGGAAATCTCATGAAAACACTCAATATTATTGTCTGTCTCAAGCAGATTCCGGACCCGGAAGGGCCGACGACGGCCTACGGAGTGGATCAGGCCGCAAAAGAAATGAAGATTTCAGGTATCCCGCCGGTGGTCAATCCTTTTGATGAGAATGCCCTGGAAGCCGCCTTGAAACTGAAGGACCAGCATGGCGCGAAGGTCACGGTTCTCAGCATGGGAGAAAAATTAGCCAAACCGGTTCTTATCAAAGCGTTGGGTGCAGGCGCAGATGATCTGATTCTTCTGGAAGATACCGGCTTTAAGGAGCTTGACAGCAAATCCACGGCTTATGTGCTCGCCTGCGCCGCCAGAAAGGTCGGGGATTACGATATCATTTTGGTCGGCAGGCAAGCGGGAGACTGGGACTCAGGGCAAACCGGCATGCTGCTGGCCGGTAATCTGGATATTCCCGCCATTAGCCTGGCAGTCGATGTCAAAGTCGATGAAAGTCATGTGGTCGTCCGTAAATTAAAGCGCAACGGCCATCAGGTGGTCAAAGCGCCCATGCCGGTACTGATCAGTGCGGACAGCCAGGTGGGCGCCTTGAGATATCCATCACTAAAAGCGCTGATGGCGGCTAAAAAGAAAAAGCCGCTGACCTGGAAAGCGGCGGATTTGAATCTGGATGCGACAAAGCTGATCGCCAGAAATTTATACCAGCTCAATCCACCGCCACCCCGTTTTCGAAAATGCGTTTTTATCGAAGGTGAAAGCCTTCAGGACAAGGGTGAAAATCTGGCGGCAAGAATGTGTCAGGATGGAATCCTTTGACTATCAAGCGTATTTTAGGGAAGTGTTTTTGATACCCGGTAGCCGGCGCTTTTTGAAACGCCTTGCCGGCCCAGAGACCGGATAGACGGGAGCGTCGGCCCCAGCATAGGGTGTTTAAGTACTCATTTAATTCTTCCGTGAGGCTGTGATGGAGCAAGATAGAGAGATTTTGGACGTTGATGTCCTTTTTGTGGGAGGCGGGGCAGCCTGCCTCAGCGGAGCGATTCACCTTGCGGATATCTCAGCAAAGTGCGGGTTGGGTGATATCAGCATTGCGGTTTTAGAAAAGGGCAGCTACGCCGGGGCGCACATCATCAGCGGCGCTGTAATGGATCCCTCCGTCTTAGCGGAGCTGATTCCTGATTTTGAGGAAAAAGGGGCGCCTATTGAAGGTGTTGTCAAAAAAGAGCAGGTGCTCTTTCTGACGCGTTCCGGGAAAATCCGATTTCCCATTGTGCCGCCGCCCATGGATAATCACGGTAGCCTTGTCGTGTCGATTTCGAAGGTGACGGAGTGGCTGGCCCAAATCGCAGAGGAAAAGGGGGTCGATATTTTTACAGGCTTTGCCGCCACGGACATTCTCTACCACCAGGGGCGGGTGATGGGGGTGACAACAGGAGACAAAGGCATCGGAGCCGACGGCCGTCCAAAAGCCAGTTTCGAACCGGGCATTGACCTGCGGGCTAAAGTAACCGTATTCGGAGAGGGTGCGCGTGGCAGTCTGACTAAGAAATTAATTCAAGAGCTTCATTTGGATGAAGGGCGAAACCCCCAAAACTATGTGGTGGGCATCAAGGAGGTGTGGGAAACCGCCAATGTCATGATCCAGCCAGGCGAGGTGGTCCACACTATGGGATTTCCCCATAAAAATAGAACCTATGGCGGTGGCTTCATCTATGGCATGGACGACAGCCGCATTTCCATAGGCTTGCTGACCGGCCTGGATTATGGTGATCCCTGGTTGGATCCGCATCGCGAGTTCCAGAAATTCAAGACCCATCCATTTGTGGCTTCTCTGCTCAAGGACGGAAAGATCCTTCAATACGGCGCAAACACTGCTCCGGTGGGAGGCTATTTCGCAATTCCCCAACTTTACTTCGACGGTGGTGTGCTGGTGGGCGATTGCGCAGGCCTTTTTATAAGTCAGAAGCTCAAGGGTATTCATGTCGCAATGAAATCAGGCATGCTGGCCGCCGAGACTATCTGCGAGGCACTTTTGAAAGGGGACTTCTGCGCCGACCGGTTAAAGCCTTATCAGGAAACACTATACGCGAGCGAAGCGGGCCGGGCGCTTTATAAATCCAGGAATTTTCATCAGCTTTTTAGAAAAGGCCTCTATGGCGCATTGCTGACCGCCGGTATCCAATATCTTTTAGGCGGCCGGATCATCAAACCGCGATTGCTCACCCAACCTGATCATAGTCATATGCGGCCTGTGGCAGCAGGCAATGGGGCCTCTGCGTCTACGGATGAGCATGCCGGCTCCCTGCGTTATGACGGCGTTACGACTTTTGACAAGGAGACCGATGTTTATTACTCAGGGACATCCCACGAAGAGAGCCAGCCGCCGCACCTTAAAATTGTCGATTTGAGCGTTTGCTATGACCAGTGTCTGGAGAAGTTTCAGGCACCATGTCAGCGCTTTTGTCCGGCCAATGTGTATGAGATACGGACCGATGCCGAGACTGGTAAACCGGCTATGCGGCTTAATTTCTCCAACTGTCTGCATTGCAAGACTTGCGATGTCAAGGATCCTTATCAAAACATTGTTTGGGTGCCGCCGGAGGGAGGGGACGGCCCTAAATACACCATACTTTAGCCCAATGCCATTAAACAGGATGAAGAAAGGGAGTTACCCAATGTTGGAGCGAGACAAAGATAGATATTTCTTCAACGAAGAAAACCAGCCAAATGACCCCATCAGCGGCGAAAAGCCGATAAAGCTCAAGTACCATGCAGGCGGACAATGGAAGGAGTCCACGACAGCGCAGTATATGCCCTGTTACAACCCCTCCACGGGCGCGGTTATCGCCTATGCCCCCCAATGCACGGCCGAAGAGGTTGAGGAAGTGATCCAGGCTGCGGCCAAAGCCTTTCCGGCCTGGTCAGACACGCCGGTAAACAAGCGCGTACAAGTCTTATTTCGAATGAAGCAACTGGTGGATGATCATCTTGAAGAGTTAACCCATCTGCTGGCCAAGGAAGAGGGCAAAAAATGGCAGGAAGCCATGGGCGATATTCTCAAAGTCAACGAGGTGGTGGAGTTTGCATGCGGTGCCCCCCATATCATGAAGGGCGAGTCCCTGATGAATGTGTCCAATAATTACGATACCGTGCGCTATAACCACCCCATGGGCGTATTTGCCGGCATCGCGCCATGGAATTTTCCTGCCATGATTCCGCATGGGTGGATGGCGCCGATTTGTATCGCCACCGGAAATACCATGGTTCTCAAGGCAGCCAGTTTTGTTCCCCAGTCCTCGATGCGTTTGATTGAATTGTGGCAAGAGGCCGGGCTGCCGGACGGCGTGCTCAATGTGATCACCGCGGGAAGGCAGCAGGCCGAGTTGTTTTTGACCCATCCGGACATCAAGGGGGTCTCTTTTGTCGGTTCCACTAAGGTAGGCAAGCACATTTATTCCACTGCAGCATCTGCGGGCAAGAGGGTCCAGGCTTTGACCGAGGCCAAGAATCATGCCTTGGTGATGCACGATTGCAAATTGGAACGCACCGCCAGGGGAATTATCAACGCCTTTTTGGGATGCGCCGGCGCCCGCTGTATGGCCTGCCCGGTAGTCGTAGTGGAAAACGCTATCGCGGACAAACTGATTCATTATCTGAAAAAGTTTGCGGGCGAGGTGAGTCTGGGGCTGGCTTACGAAAAGGATACCGGTATGGGACCGGTGGTCAACCAGGGCCACAAAGAGTTTATTCTCAACTGGATTCAAACGGGCATCGATGAAGGCGCGGAATTAATCGTGGATGGTCGAAATCCGCAAGTACCCAAGGAGTGCGAACAAGGCTATTACATCGGGCCCACCATTTTCGATAAGGTGACCGAAGAGATGTCGGTGGGCCGTGAAGAGATTTTTGGCCCGGTTTTATGCATCAAACGGGTCAAGGATTTTGAAGAAGGTCTGAAAATCATGAACTCCAGCCGGTTTGCCAATGGATCCGTTATCTATACCCAGAATGGCTACTATGCCAGAAAATTCGCCAAGGAGACCGATGCGGGCATGGTGGGCATCAATGTGGGGATTCCCGTGCCGGTGGGTATTTTCGGGTTTACGGGCCACAAACAGTCCTTTTTCGGCGATCTGCATGTCATGGGGCGCGACGGCTTCATATTTTTTACCGAGAGCAAAAACGTAACCAATACCTGGTTTCCGGAAGATGAAGAGATGTCCGCCGAGGTCGATACCTGGGACGGTACGATTACTTCGTTGCCAACGACTTGACAACTGAGTTGGAAATAAAAGGATAACCGGCCACTCTCCTGATGAGGGGGGGGCCGGTTGCCGCCGTGTGGTATGCTTTATATTTTGATGGTAGTGCGCTCCGGTGGTTAAAAGTGTTTCTTATTTTTCGGGCCCCCTGGAAATTGACGGTTGATGGTTCGGCACCGGGCTACATATTTGTTTGACCTGGTCTCTGAACCACTGGTGCATCTTTTCATTATGGCTTCTGGCGTGCCAAGACTGCAAATAGGCGTGGCTTTCGAATTTCACAGGCAGTTCGAAAATGTTTACGTTGGTCATCGACGTGATTAAATTGGCGCCCTTTTCGGGCATGATGAGAATCATGTCGCTGTTTTCAAGAGACAACGATGCGACCATATGGTAAGGAATTTTTAAATTAAAATCATTTGTGATTCTCTGACCCAGGATTTTATACAGCTTATCTTTGCGCGTTGTTCCGACCGGCACTTTGATTAGAATATGCTTCCATTCCAGTAAACGTTTCTTTGTTATTTTTTTGTCCAGAACTGGATGATTTGCCCGAACAACCCCTACATACCGGTCGTAAAAGAGGACTTCATGTATAGCTCCCGGGAAAGGCTTGTAGCCGCCGAAGGCAATATCGATAGTACCCTCTTGCAGTTCTTTGCTCAAATGGCTGGAAAGCGGAACGCAATCCAATTTAATATTGGGAGCCAATTCCGATAACCGTCCTACCAAAGGGGGTAAAATAACGCTGGAACCGTAGTCGGTGACCGCAATTCTGATGGTTCCCAGAGCCGATGCCGGATTGAACTGGCTTTCGAAAAACAGGCCGTGAATATTTTTGATAATAATGTGAAGGTTACCTTGCAGATTTTGGGCAGCTGAAGTTGGAACCATACCATTGTGGGTTTTTACCAGCAACGGATCGTGGAAATATTGTCTTAGTTTTTTCAGGGAATGGCTTACGGCGGACTGGCTTACGGATAGCCGAGATGCAGCCTTTGATACGCTTTTTTCCTCCAAAAGAATTTCCAAAGTATAAAGCAGGTTCAAGTCGAGGTCTTGATTATGAATTATTTTCATAAACAAAATGAATAAATAACATTTGAATAATATGCAAGCCCTTTGTACAAAAATTATGGAAATGACCCGGAAAATTATAGCAGCCAAAGGAAAATAATCTATGGAAACTTTACGCACCAAAGACAAGACCGTTCTTCGCAGTCTTGGGCTGGGTGGATTTTTTGGCGGTGGCGCCGAGGGGATGGTGGATGTCAAAGATGGTAAAATTGTTCGTATCCGGCCCATGCGGTATGGCTGGAAATACAAAAAAGAAGACGTACGCCAATGGAAGATGGAACGTGACGGCAAATCCATCGAACCGACGTGGAGATCTTTGCCGGGTCCGTTTTCTTTGGCGTACAAAAAGCGGGTCTATTCCGCCAACCGAATTCAATTCCCGCTTCAGCGAATTGACTGGGACCCCAATGGCGAACGCAATCCCCAGAATCGCGGCAAAAGCAAATACAAGCGAATTTCCTGGGAAGAGGCCAGCGACATTATAGCCGCGGAAATCAAACGGGTTCATCAAACCTATGGTGTCCACGGAATTTTAATGCAGGGTGACGGTCACGGCGAGTGCAAGTCCATCAACACCCCCCACGGCCATTCGGGCAACCTCCTGGATCATATGGGCGGATTTACTTTGCAGGTTCGCAACCCGGACAGTTGGGAGGGCTGGTATTGGGGCGCCAAGCATGTCTGGGGCCACGGAGTCCAGGGAAACATGTGGCCGGCCACCAACACGGTCAATGATTGTACGGAACATACCGAGATGATGCTGTTTTGGGGCTGCGACCCTGAGACCACGCCATGGGGCTTTACCGGCCAATTTGCCAGCCGGTTGTGCTATTTTTGGTCGGACATCGGCATGCATCAGATCTACATTTGTCCGGATTTGAATTACGGTGCCGCTATTCATGCGGACAAATGGATTCCCGTTTTACCCAACACTGATGCGGCCCTTCAGCTGGCGATTGTCTATGTGTGGATTACAGAGGGACTTTATGACAAGGCGTATGTCCGTACCCATGTCGTCGGCATGGAGGAATTTTCCGCTTATGTTCTGGGGGAAGAGGATGGTGTTCCCAAAACGCCGGCCTGGGCGTCCAAAAAATGCGGTATCCCGGAATGGACGATCAAGGCTTTGGCCCGGGAGTTTGCCTCCCGAACCACCTCCATTGCGCATTACTTTGGCGGAGGGTTTATTCGAGGGCCCTTTTCCCATGAACACGCCCGCCTGGAGGTGATTCTTTTAGCCATGCAGGGGCTGGGCGGCCCGGGTGTTCATCAATTGCAGTTAACCTATTTTGGTATGCCGCGCAAACGCGGATTGGCCGGCGGCATCTGGAACCCTGATATCGAAGAGCGACTCTCAATCCCGGTAATGTCTTCCATTACGGCCTGGCAGAAACAAGCGTTGCCAAAATGTTTGGTCCACAAGGCCATCGAGTCTGACGAACCCATTACCTTCCGCGGCACCGGTGCCATCGAGGCCCTGGCCCAGGACCAGTTCAACGAATATACCTATCCCATTCCAAAAGAAGAGGGGGGCAGCCAGATCCATATGATCTGGACCGACACCCCATGTCGGATCACCTGCTGGAACGGCGGAAACGAAACCGAACTGGCACTGTGCAACCCGAAAATCGAATGTATTGTGGCCCAGCACCCCTGGCTGGAAAACGACTGCCTGTACTCCGACATCATCCTGCCGGCCAACACCCATATGGAAGTGGACGATATCGTAACCAATGTGCGCCAGGGCACACCTCAGCCCAACATCATGATTCAGGACAAGGCCATCGAACCCATCGGTGAATCCAAGAGCGATTTTGAAATCGTCGTTGAAGTGGCCAAGAAAGTCGGCCTGGAAAAGGAGATGACCCAGGACCTGACCATTGCTGAGCTGCAAAAGCGCATCTGGCAGCACATGGGCGGCGAGAAACTGGTTTCCTGGGAACAATTGACTGAAAAAAAATATTGGATGTACAATACGGCTGAGGATTGGAAATCTGATCCTCCGGGATTGCGCAATTTTTACAATGACCCGGAAAAGTTTCCGCTGGGTACCCCCACCGGAAAGCTTGAGTTTTATTCCGAAGCCCTGGCCGTTCGTTTTCCGGACGACAAGGAGAGGCCGCCGGTCCCCAAATGGATTGAAAAGAGCACCATGCACGATGAGCGTCTTTCCAGCAATCGGGCCAAAGTGTATCCTTTGCTGCTGATGTCCAATCATGGACGCTGGCGCGTGCACTCGCAATGCGATGACATCACCTGGACCCGGGAGGTCGGCACCTGCAAGGTAACCGGACCGGACGGATACAAATACGAACCGCTGTGGATGCATACTTCCGTCGCAAGTAAGCGGGGCATCCGGTCGGGCGACATCGTCAAAATATTCAACGAGAGAGGAATTGTTTTGGCCGGCGCATATGTCACGGAAAGATTGATGCCCGGCGTGGTTTACATCGATCATGGCGCCCGGGCCGATGCCATCAAGGTCGGGGAGATCGACCGCGGCGGGGCCATCAATACCATATCGCCGGAGGGCATTATTTCGGAAAACTGTGTGGGGCAGGCCACCAGCGGTTACCTGGTGCAGGTCGAACGGCTCTCCGGTGCCGAGATGGACCAGTGGCGCAGAGATTTCCCGGAATGGTTTGAACGCAAATATGATCCGGCGGCCGGATTGCGGTTTGACGCCTGGGTGGTGGGAGGTGACCAAAAATGAAGGTATTTGCCATAGATTTATCGGTATGCAACGGCTGCTACTGCTGCCAGATCGCGTGCAAGGACGAGCACGTGGCCAACGACTGGAGCCCGTACGCCAAGCCCCAGCCGGACACGGGCCAGTTCTGGATCGGCATCACCGAGAAAGTGCGCGGCCAGGTGCCCAAGGTCAAGGTGAGCTACATTCCGCACCTGTGCCAGCACTGCGACGATGCACCGTGCATTGCCCAGTGCGAGGTCGGGGCCATTGTCAAGCGCGACGACGGCATCGTGCTCATCGAGCCGGACAAGTGCACCGGGTGCAAGCTGTGCGCGGACACGTGTCCGCACGATGCGATTTTTTTCAACGAGAACCTGAACATCGCCCAAAAGTGCACGGGCTGCAGCCATCTGCGCGACAGCGAGCCGGACGAGTGGCCGGTGCCGCGCTGCGTGGACCAGTGTCCCACCGACGCGCTGCGATTCGGTGAAGAGGAAGAGTTCGCCGATTTCATCCAGGAAGCCGAGCTGCTCAATCCGGGCGCAGGCACCAAGGGCCGGGTGTACTACAAGCACCTGCCCAAAAAGTTTGTTGCCGGCACGGTTTACGACCCTGTGGAAAAAGAGGTGGTCATCGGCGCCAGCTGCACGCTCAAGGATACGCAGAGCGCGCAGACCTACAATGTGCAGACGGACAATTTTGGCGATTTCTGGTTCCGCGGGCTTGCAGACGACCGCAACTTTACCCTGACCCTGGAAAAGGACGGCAAGAGCCTGGTGATCGACGATATTTCTACCGACAAGGACTTGAGTCTGGGAGATATCTCTTTCAAACAATAGGATCATTTTATGAAAGGCAGATCAAATGGCGTTAATAACGATAACGCGGGCAGCGTTTAGTGACGGTGATAAGGTGGCCGAGAATGTTGCCCAACGGACAGGCTATACCTGTATCCGACGAAAAGAACTTATGCATCAGGCTTCAGAAGACTTTGGTATTCCTGAAGCTAAATTGATTGAAGCTATGGAAGAGCCGCCCAGGCTGTGGCAGCGGGACCGCGACAAGCGGGACGCGCATTTCAATCTAATCCGAGCGGCATTTCTGAAACGATGCCATCAGGGCGACGTTGTCTACCATGGCTTTTCCGGCCAGGAACTGGTGCGGGGCGTGGCCCATGTGTTTCGTATACTGATTATTGCAGACGAGGACTACCAAATCAACAAAGCCATGGCTGCATCATCCATTGGCCGGGATGATGCCCTGGCACTGGTCCACAAGAGCAACAAGAAGCTCAACGCATGGACCCATCAAATGTATGGATTTGACTGGAAAAACCCGTTTCTATACGATCTGGTTATCCAAATGGGGCGGATCAGCGTTGAAAGCGCAACTGGAATGATCATGCAAGGCATCGAATCAGGGGAATTCAACCCGACAGCGGCTTCCCAGGAATCTTTCGACAATGAGTTGCTCTGCAGCCTGGTTTGGTCAACGCTGACAAAAAACGAAAAGACAAAAAAAGCCAACGTCCAGATTATGGCTCGCAAAGGTTCTGTCACTATAACCGGTGTGGTTCCTTCTTCAGATATCCTTGAGGACATCAAAACAGTGGCCATGCAAGTCGAAGGCGTAAATGAAGTGAATCTTCAAGTGAGCACGGGTTCCATTTGGCGATCATAGAAAAACAAGCGCCGCAATTCTGTGCCGCGCTTGCGCCATCATTACATTTGAAACTTTAAGAGGACCGTATGCCAACCCATCGCTATAAGAAAGAAACAGATTCAAAGCCAGATCCGGGGTATGAGAGAGATTCATAAAACACATGAATAAATAGCATTTGAGTAATACGCAGGGTCTTTGTATAATAATTTAATTGGGCAATAAATAATTAACGTGAGGAAAACATAATGGAAAAGTACGGTTTACTGATTGATTATCATTATTGTACCGGCTGTCATGCCTGCGAGGTGGCCTGCCAGCAGGAACACCAGTATCCAAGCGAGCATTTCGGTGTGACGGTAACCGAGTATATCATGAAGACCAAAGACGGTTTGTCCATCGACTATGTCCCGTTTTTTACGGATTTATGCAACCTGTGCCTTCACAGGGTCAAAGACGGCAAAAAACCCGCATGCGTCAAGCACTGCCTGGCCGGTTGCATGACCCATGGGCCCATCAGTGAATTGCTTCCCATGGTCCAGGACCGGTCTAAGTGTGTACTTTATTCGCCGAAATAGATTCAGCTGGTTTTTCGTATGAATTCGGCTTTCATTGCATTGACAATAAAGGAAACGTATCATGAGCCAAAATAGTGATGTCAAAATAGTCAAAACAGGCGCGTGGTCGGGAGGTCCCGGCTGCCATGGTGGATGTGGTGTTGAACTGCATATCAAGGATGGAAAGCTAGTAAAAATAGAAGGGGATGAGGATCACCCCTTTATGCAGGGTCGGCTGTGTCCGCGTGCGCTGGCCCTGACTCAGTACACCAACCACCCGAACAGACTTCAATACCCGCTCAAACGTATCGGGCAAAGAGGTGAAGATAAATGGGAGCGGATTTCCTGGGAAGAGGCATTCGATACATGCGAAAGCCGTTTGCGCGAGATCCGGGATAAATATGGTCCCGAGGCAATGGTTTTCGGCCAGGGGACCGGTCGCGACGCCGGCGGGCCGCTAATTTTTCTGGCCTATGCATATGGCAGTCCCAACTGGACACTTTTCGGGCTTTCGGGTATTTCGTGCTTTACACCCAGACTGGCGGCCATGCACATGACCAGCGGTGACATTACATTTCCCGATGCATCCCAGTTTTCCCCGCTGCGCTATGACGATCCGGACTGGAAAGCGCCGCAAGTCATGCTTCACTGGGCCCGAGGTATTCGCGGGAGCCAATGCACGGACCACTATTTTTCAGGTCACTGGGTCGTGGACTTGATGAAACGTGGTACCCAATTGATTGTCATCGATCCCCGATTTTCCTGGGCGGCGTCCAGGGCCAAGCTCTGGCTGCAGATTCGGCCGGGCACCGATGGCGCCCTGGCATTGGGCATGCTGCACGTCATCATCAAAGAAAACCTTTATGATAAGGCGTTTGTAGATCAATGGACCTACGGTTTCGATGAACTGAAACAACGGGTTGAAGACTATCCGCCCGCCAAAGTATCGGAGATCACCTGGATACCGGTGGACAAAATTGTCCAGGCCGCCAGGATGTACGCCAACGCCAAACCGGGGGCCATCCGATTCGGACAGCCGCTGGATTCGAATGCCGAAGCCATCGGCACCATACAGGCCTTAAACGCGCTGTGGGCGATAACGGGCAACACCGATGTGCCCGGGGGCAATGTCATCTGTCGTCCGCCTTACGGGGTGACCATCTATCCTTACTCCACCGAAGAAGTGATCCAACTCTATGGTGAAGAGTTTGTGGCCAACCTGAACAAGAAGCGGATTGGCGCCGACAAATTTCCGCTGGTTAAAAATTTCAGGGCGTGGGCGCTTTCCGATACGATCCTGGAGCAAATGGAGACGGGCCAACCGTATCCGATTAAAGGGCTGTGGCTTTTCACCAACAATTTTATGGCCTGCACCGGACAAGACCCCAAACGCCATTTGGAGGCGGTTAGTAAACTGGACTTCAATGTCGTTGTGGACAACTTCATGACGCCCACGGCCCAGGCCATTGCCGATATCGTGTTGCCGGGGACCTCTTTCGCCGAAAAGGATTCGGTTTTTACCACCGGCGTTCCACTTAACGGCATTCATAAACAAGTGCAGGTCGGAGAGTGCAAAAGCGGCTGGGAGATCAACTTTGAACTGGCCAAGCGGCTGAACCCGGTCGCGGTGCCGTGGAAAAATCTCGATGAACTGTTCACGGAGCGCCTCAAGCTGGCTGGCGTAACATTCAAAGAGCTGTGCAAAGAACCCTGGGCATTGGCGCCCAAGGACCACCCGTCGGGATCCTGCGGATACCGCCGGTATGAAAAGGGCTTGTTGAGGCCTGACGGCAAACCCGGATTCAGGACCCAGTCCGGCAAGATCGAACTGTATTCGCTGGCCCTTGAAAGTTTTGGGCTGGATCCGTTGCCAGGCCATGTGGAGCCGGTGGAAAGCCCCTTGCGCACCCCGGATATCTGGGAAAAGTATCCGCTTATCCTGATTACCGGGCGCAGGATGCCGACAATGTTCCATAGTGAGCACCGCCAGATTCCCTGGTTGCGGCAGTTCGAAAAGGAGCCCTATGTGGAGATCCATCCAGACACCGCCAAAGAGCTGGGGGTCCAAGATGGCCAATGGGTGTGGATCGAAGGTGTTCGTGGCAAAGTCAAGCGCAAGGCCCGGCTGACACCGGTGGTGCATCCCAAAATAGCCATGGCACCCCACGGGTGGTGGTATCCGGAGCAAGAGGGCAAGGCGCCACATTTGTACGGGATCTGGGATGTGAATGTCAACCAGCTGATCCCCATGGGTTGCCAGGGCAAATCCGGGTTCGGCGGGGCTCCTTTGAAAACGATGCTCTGCAGAATTAGACCCATGACAGAGGAGGAATAGCCGCCTTGTTTCGCCTCAAATAATGAACGGCGCTTTTTGGAGTTCCGAAAATGGATGCGTGTTCTCTGCAGAAGCGGCATAAAAATGCGACCGACGAACAACTCCAATGGGAATATGATTGTTCCGTTTGTAAAATACGGTTTTCAGTGAAGGTGCCCAGGGGGCCCAAGGAAGAACGAGAAATACTTTGCCCCCGATGCAGCAGCCGTGATATAGTCAGAATTAATAGATATGTATTGCCCGACAAATTCTGCGGCGGCTGATAGCAGCCGATGAGTCGGACCGTGTGTCCGATACCTTGAAAAATCTGGATAAAAGTAATTATCCTGCTCAGGCAGGTGTATGGTTGTCCAAAAAACTTTAAGAAAGGATGCGATATGAAAAACAGAATCATCGGATTGCACCTGTCTGTTTTGCTGATTTTTTTATTTCCTTTAACGGTGGCTGCCGAAACGATTAATCTCAGCTTTGCCTTTCAGGATTCTGAGACCAGTCATGGTTATACCCAGGCGCTCGCTCCGTGGGCAAAGGATGTGGAAGAGGCCACCGGAGGACGCCTCAAAATTACAGTCTATCCCAGCCAGACACTTACTAAAGGAAAAGATGCCTGGAATGCCGTTAAAAGTGGTATTGCCGATATTGCATGGTGCTTTCACGGGTATTGGCCTGGCATGACGCCGCTTGCTGATGTGATCAGCTTGCCTGCATTGCCATTTTCGTCTGCGGAACAGGGCAGTACGGCGCTTTGGAAATTGTATGAAAAATTTCCTGATATCCGGAAGGAATTTACGGAAAACAAAGTTCTTCTTCTTTATACTTCCGATCCCTATGTTCTGATTACTACCAATAAATGGGTAAAATCCATAGAAGATATTAAAGGGTTGAAGCTCAGAATGACCGGCGGACCACCAACCAAGATGGTAAACGCCCTTGGGGGAGTGCCCATGCTTATCCCCATGCCGGACAATTACATTTCTATGCAAAAGGGTGTCATCGATGGCATGGGAGCGCCATGGGAAGCCATGCACGCCTTCAAACTTTACGAAGTCGCGAACTATTTTACTGAGGTTCCGTTTCCTTCGGTCTATTTTTCAATTTCAATGAACAAAAAGAGATGGGACAGCCTGCCAAAAGATATCCAGGATGCTGTAATGAAAGTCAGTGGATTGCGGGGAGCGAAATTCTGGGGCCACAATTTTTTTGATACGGCCAAGGATGTCGTCATAAAAGATATTAAAGACAGCGGTAAAAAATTCAACCTATATTCCCTTACGGAAAAAGAGCGCGGTCGATGGCTGGAAATTGGGGGTAAACCCATATGGAACAATTGGGTCAAGGATATGAATAAAAAGGGACACAAAAACGCGCAGGAAATTCTCGATGCGGCCATAACATTTTCAAAATAAAGTCAAAGGAACCAGACGCCGCCGTCAGACGAAGAGTTCATAAAGATCCTATGCAGCCGGCAGGCTTTTGGATATGTTACCCAGTTTTTCAGCGGGTTGTAGCATGGTCAGTCGTTTTTGTGCTAATTTGGTTTTGGCGGACATGGTCTGCTCTCCTTTCTGGTTACATTGTTTTTTGGCGATTACAACTATAAGCGAGAGAGCGACCGGCCGCCACCGCAGGGGGGATTTTTTATGGATTCCCCCTGTGATGACGACCAACGCCATTTAATTATTATTTTTTTGGTAAAGTGTCCGGTAAGATCTTAGCTAATTCATTTTACGGTCATTGCCGGGATCTATCATTAGGGCGTTGGCTACTGTTCTGCTGGGAATCATAGAGACTCCATTTGCCTGATTTTATTTCTACAATAGAAATATCAGCATCCATTCCGTGTGTTATGCTTCACTTTTGTTCTTCTATATTAAGCGCTCGTGCTGGGTTGATTGCGGCCATATCATAGCTCAAACCAACCATTCCATTGACGACATCAAGAATTACACTTTTTTCCATCGCGTTCCTCAATTCAGGAAGGACAGCTCCGTCAGGACGTAAAATACCTCTTGAATTAGCCGTAAAGACATGACTCAATATATCACCTTTCTTCGTTAACGGTAAAATTTCCTGAATCAGTTTAGGTGAACCCCTCTTCTTAATCTCGCCAATTTAAAACGCTGTGTGCAGTCAATAACAACAGGGGTGTATCAGTTCCACGCCTGCTGCAGCCATTGCAATGCCGTGGTGTATCTCAAGAAAGTCGCTGCAATCGACTGGCTATTTGCGGGTAAGAGAGCCGTTTCTGGAAATGATTAGGTAACAACAACATTACTATTCTGAAGTGGCGGAATGGGCAATATAGGGGTCAGTGTCGGAAGTTATTATTTTTTTGTTATTCTCCAAATTAGCTTTCGAAGGTCTGAAAAATAGCATAGATCATGTAGGCCATACGCTTTTTGTTTAATTGATCTGTCTATTTTAACAAAAATGCGTTAAAAGATATGTTTTAACATCATCTGGTTTCATTCACCTAAAGGATCGATTGGTTTCCCAACGAGTGAGTCAGATCAAAAAAGACAATACCATTACCATGATTGATATTTCTGTAGTGAAGAGAGGTTTGGGATTTGGCGAATCCATTGCGCTCATGGCGCTTATGATTTCTCTTGTTGCCCTGTCTGTGAACATTATGCTTCCGGCCCTGCCTGAAATAGGCAAGGAATTAGGCGTAAAACACCATAATGATGTTCAGCTGGTCATCTCCATATTGATCCTCGGATTGTCTGTGGGACAAATTTTTTATGGTCCGCTGTCAGACAATATCGGCCGCAAGTTTCCAATCTTCATAGGCATAATCATTTTTATGTCCGGTTGTCTGCTGTCCATCTTCGCTACTCAATTCACGGTAATGCTGGCTGGACGATTTATGCAGGGAATCGGTGCGGCAGGTCCACGTTCGTTGATCGTCGCGCTGGTAAGGGATCAGTATGAAGGCCGTGCCATGGCCCGGGTGATGTCTGTGGTAATGGCTGTTTTCATCATTGTGCCCGCTGTTGCACCGGTCCTCGGTCAGGCTGTTATCCTAATCGCAAACTGGCGGGCGATCTTTGGCACTTTGATGATCCTCTCATCGATTGCCTTGATCTGGTTCATGATCCGGCAGCCGGAAACACTCCCGCGGGAACGCCGAATTCCCTTCTCTTTGAAAGGTATTATAATGGCCATTGTCGAGATATGCACGAATCGTATTGCATTCGGATACACTATGGCCACGGGGTTGATTCTTGGTGCATTTATCGGTTATCTTAACTCGGCACAACAGGTTTTTCAGGAGGTTTATGGCCTGGGCCAGCAGTTTCCTTTTTTTGTTGCCATACTGTCACTTTCCCTCGGGGGTGCATCATTTTTTAATTCCCAACTCGTTATGCGATGGGGCATGCGTCGCCTCTCCCGGATAGCTATTCAGCTACTCATAGTGCTATCGGTTTTTTACTTTTTCGTTGTCTATTGGATGGGAGGCCATTCTTCCTTATGGATGCTGATGACCTACTTCATGATTGCCTTTTTTTGCATCGGCATTCTCTTTGGCAACCTGAATGCCATCGCCATGGCGCCGATAGGGCATATTGCCGGAGTGGGAGCGGCTGTAGTGGGATCGCTGTCAACTTTAATCGCCGTACCGCTGGCCATAATCATCGGCCAAAGCTACGACGGCACGACGCTGCCACTAATTGGTGGATTTGCCATTCTCAGTATCTTCACTGCAATTTTTATGCGGTGGGCTGAGAGCAAAAGATAGTCGATTTATGGTTGACAGTTAATTCGTGTAATACAGCTGTTGATGCAGTTAACCATTATGTCTACTGATGTTAAATGTTTAACCACCAAAAGAGTCTTCTTCGATTTCCACGGCGGCTCCGTTAGAATTTAAAATGCTGTTCATTCTACCGATAGTTATTGGTAGAATCGAAAATATAAAAAATTCTGCGCTTTTTATTTGACCCTTGTAAAATGAGAAGTCTGTTTTCGTGTGCTTTCCCGATAACCGGATTTTTGCAAGCCGTGCACGCCATAAAAGCATCCAGGCCATGATGATATCGCCCATAGCCTCGAGAAAGGGATGAGCGTGGGCATAGGCCACTTTGAAGTCGGCCGAGCGGGCCGAGGAATTGATATGGCGTGCGGTTTTTATGAACAGATCAACCGCCATCCTCGTTTCGGTCGCCAACTTTTCCAGCCCTATTGTCTTTTCGGTTTCGTTGATACACTCTGAAATCGTTTCAATCAGCTGCTCAAAGATTTTCCCACCGGCCATGCCGAGCTTCCGGCCCAGCAGATCCATTGCTTGAATGCCATTGGTTCCTTCGTACAGAGAGGCAATTTTGCAATCCCTGGCAAGTTGCTCCACCGGGTATTCTTTAATGTACCCATATCCCCCGTAAATCTGGATTGCCTGAATACAGGCCTCAAAGCCTCTTTCACTGCAGTAGGCTTTGACCACAGGCGTCAAAAGGCCGAGTAGACCATCGAATTGCGCTTTTTTATCAGGATCGCTAGCGCAGTCCATCCGGTCCATAAGCATGGTAACATAATAAATGAAACTACGCATACCCTCAGTATGCGCTTTTAACCATAGAAGCATGCGACGCACGTCCGGGTGGCGAATGATCGGAACCTGTGACGTATTGTCTTTGTCTGAGCCCAGCTCGCACCCCTGGCACCTCTGGTTGGCATAATCAAGGGCGTATAGATAGGCGCAGGAGCACGCTGTAAGTCCCTGTAGACCGACATCAAGCCGTGATTCATTCATCATATGGAACATTATTTTCATCCCATGGTTTTCTTGACCCAGCAATAAGCCACGGCAACGGCCCTTGCCACCCAACGCCATGCTGCAGGTCGCACTGCCATGAAGCCCCATTTTTTCTTCAATACCGGTACATACTACATCGTTGGGAACTCCAAGGCCGCCATCGTCGTCGACCCAGGTTTTCGGCACGATGAAAATCGATATTCCCCGGACGCCAGGAGGTGAATTTTCAATTCGTGCCAGAACCGGATGGATAATATTTTCCGAAAGATTGTGCTCACCATTGGTGATGAAAATTTTATTGCCTGTTATTTGATAGGTGCCGTCCGGATTTTTGACCGCCGTTGTAGTTAATGCGCCGAGGTCGGAGCCGGCATTCGGCTCGGTAAGGAGCATGGTCCCGGACCATTTGCCGGTATACAGGTTCTTCAGAAACAGTTCCTTTTGTTTCGGCGTCCCATAAAGCTCAATCATTTTGCCAGTGCCATGTCCCATCATGCTGTAAAAAACGGCAGTCCAGTTAGCGCCTTCAAGGTACTCTCCTGCAACGCGGCTGATAATATGAGGCATTCCCTGGCCGCCTAATTCCGGATCTTCGACCAGGGCGGTCCATTCGCCATCTATGATGAGTTGATGAACCCGATGGTAACTCGCCGGGACAGTCACTTTCCCTTTATCGAAGGTCGCACCAATGCGATCTCCATCAATTTTTGTCGGCAGAACTTCTTTAACGGCAAGGGTCCTAGCTTCTGCAATGATCATATTGAAAAGTTTTTTATTCAAATCCGAGTATTTTTCCTCTTGTATCAAATTCAAGATTTCTAGCTGCTCATACAGTACAAACTCGATGTCTCGTCGATCAGCGATTACCTGCGCCATTGAATAGTCTCCTATTGTTTTTTTTGTATCGTCTCCAAACAGTGGGAGATGAAGTTCAAAATTTCTGGATTATAGATTTGCCGGCAGCACGTCTGCAGTGAGGCGCATTGTAGTGAAAAAACCAATGATACCAAAGGTCCGCCGCGGCTTACTGCAGAAAGGGATGGAAAATGACAGCTGCCTCCTTATGCTTGTGATCGTCTTCGCTTTCCCTCTTACTTTACGACGATACGGAGGATGCAATCACTTTGGTCTTTTCAGACTTTTTTTCTTTTACCGATTTGGTTCTTAAAACAAAACGACCCAGCGCCGGCATAAAAACAAGGGCCCCGACCATGTTCCAGAGAAACATAAACGAAAGCAATATCCCCATATCGGCTTGAAATTTAATCGGTGAAAAAGCCCAGGTGGCCACGCCCAACGCCAGGGTCAATCCCATCAGGATAACGATTTTTCCCGTAAAGAGAAGAGCCCGGTAATATGCCGCCGAGAGTGTCATTCCTACTTGCATATAGGCGAGAACTACACTCAGAACATAAAGTGAATAATCAACGCCGATACCCACTCCAAGAGCAATTACCGGCAGAGTGGCCACTTTCACGCCAATTCGCAGCCATACCATCAAGGCCTCACAGAGAATAGAAGTCAGCACCAATGGAATAACGGCCACTAGAACTGCCCGCCATGAACGGAATGCGATGAAGCACAGGAGAAGTACAGCGCCATATACCCAGTACAACATTTCAATCATTGATTTCTTGACGACGATGTTGGTTACGGCTTCTATTCCTGCATTGCCTGCGCCCAGCATGAAACGGTTGCTTTCGCTGTCGTTGGCTGTAGCAAAGGATTCAACTTTTTTGACTACGGAGGATAGGGTGCCTGCTTTGTGATCCTTTAAAAATATAAACAGCGAAAGCATGGAGCAGTCTGTATTGAATAGTTCACGTGGCGCTCTTACTGTCACGGCATTGAGTACATATTGATTTCTGAGCAACTCGTACCACTTGAGGCACCCCTCGTTCATACCAACGATGGCCTGCTTGCTGGTCGGCACCATGGAACTGGTTGACTCGACCCCTGGAAGTTGACGCAATTCCCATTCCAATGCGTCGACTTTCACGAGCGTATCGTACTGGGTGCAAAGGTTGACCGGGGTTTTGATCATTACTACGAAAACGTCGCTGCTGGAAGCAAAATTTTCGACGACGAATGCATTGTCACGGTTATAGCGCGAATTGGGCCTCAGTTCCGGTGCGCCTGGGTCGAGGTCGCCGATCTGCAGATGCGATCTGACGATCATGCCTGCACCGCCCAGAAGGATGAATACTGCAATAGCGACCGTTGCCCATCTGCGATGGGTAAAAACATCAAGTATCCGCCATATGATGTGGGGAGTTTCTCCGGAGAGATCTGCCGTTTCCTGTTTCAGGCTACGTTCTGCTGCTTTCTGACTCACTCCTATATAGCTCAGAAGAATGGGTACCAGCACCAGGTTCGTAAAAATGAGAACGGCAACGCCGACGCTGGCCATTAGCGCTAAAACTTGGATGACACCTATGTTGATGATCATTAAAACAGCGAATCCAACGGCGTCGGTAACAAGAGCGGTAAATCCGGCCATAAACAATCTGCGGAAGGTGTAGCGCGCGGCAACAAGGCGGTGCATTCCACGGCCGACATCCTGCAGTATGCCGTTCATTTTCTGGCCGCCGTGGCTCATGCCGATTGAGAAAATAAGAAAGGGGACGAGCATTGAATATGGGTCGAGTTCAAAGCCAAGCGCCCGGAGCAGTCCGAGTTGCCAAATGACTGCGATGATAGAGCACGAAACGATAATCAACGAACTGCGAATACAGTGAGTATACCAATAGATTATAGCGGTGGCGATCATGATGGATATGAGAAAAAAGAAAAGAACGTTCTGCAGTCCGTCGATTAAGTCGCCGGCTAGTTTGGCGAATCCGGTAATGTGAAGTTTGATTTCGCTACTCTGATATTTTTCCCGGAGCTTTTCGAGTCTGTGGGAAAGCAACTGGTAGTCCAATGGTTCCGAGGTTTCCGGATTTATATCAAGCAACGGCACGAAGATAATACTCGATTTGAAATTATTGGCGACCAGTTGCCCGATTTGTCCCGATCTTTCGACATTCGCGAGTACCTGCTCGACGCTGGCCGGCGAGCCGTCGTATGTGTCCGGAATTACGGGGCCTCCCGCCAGCCCGTCTTCGGTGACTTCAGCCCATCGGGTTGCCGGCGTCCACAGGGAGCGCATGGCATTCCGGTCGACGCCGGGAATGAAGAAAACTTCGTCATTGATTTCTTGCAGGGTTTTCAGATAGGCAGCGTCGTATATCGTGCCTTGTGTGCGCTCCACCGCGATACGGATGGAATTTCCCAAGCCGGGCAATTCTTGTTTGTTTTCGAAATAATTTACGATGTATGGGTGGTTTGTTGGTATCATACGTTCGAAACTCGCGTTTAACCGCAGCTTGGATGCATTGTACCCAAGTATCCCGGTAATCAGGGCGCAGATCAAAACTATAGGGAGCCGGTTGTTGAAAAGTAGACGCTCAAGCCAGTTTCCCGATTGCGTGTCAAAGTCTCTCAAACGAGCAATTACCGGTTGTTGGGTATCATAATCGTGTTTCATTTTCGTTCTCCAGCGTGTTTTTATTCCGAACTTGCCATATTCAATGGGGCTTCAATCACCTTGACACCCCGCGTTCCAACAAGGACGATATTGCCGTTTGAGGTTTCGGTTGCATCCATAAACGGATAGGTGTCCCCCTTTATATCAAGTTTGCTGAACGTTTCTCCCTGGTCTTTGCTGATGAGCACGTCACCGTATTGCGTCGTCAATAGACAGGTGCCGTCGCAGAGTCGCGTAGCTCCTGTGATTGTCATGTGAACACCTGTTTCTACAGCCTGCCAGGTTTCGCCGAGGTCGCTGGATCTGAAGGTATTGCCCTTTAGCCCGAAAATAATGAGGCGTTGTTTTGGAATAGCAATCAATCCGAAGAAGGATCCCTCATAGGGAGTGGAAAGAAGATGAAAGCTTTGCCCACGATCTTCGGAGCGTAAAAAAAGCCCTCTTTCTCCAGCTATGAAGAGATAGTCACCTACGGGTCGAATGCCGTATAAGTGCAGTCCATCCGGGTTCTCAGCGTGTTCAAGCCATGGTTTCCAGGTCTTTCCACCATTACTCGTGTAAAAGATCATGTTATAGGCGCCGATGATGAACCCCTCAGACTCATTGCGAAAATATACATCCAGAAAAGGTTTGTCCGGGCCGTCTTGGGCGAATAGCTTTGCATTGATCAGTTGCCTTTGGATCTTTTCATCCGATTCCGGGGCTGCCGCCGCCTTGGCATTTGCATCTTCAAGCATAAGCAAAACGGCTTCTTCGCCGTCGAGTTGTTTGACCCATGATTCTCCAGAGTCGTCTGAATGGAGGACGACGCCGGAATGTCCAACTGCCCAGCCCTTATTTTGAGACGCAAAAAATAGATTGGTGAGCGTTACACTGACAGGAACTTTGGCCTGTGCCCATGAGTCCCCATTATCATCCGAATAGACAATGATTCCTCTTTCGCCAGCGGCGATAACGCGTCTGCCGGCCATGGTTATGGAAAGCAAGGTTGAATTTGGCGCCAGTGCGGAAATCATTGCGCTGCGGTTGAGTGGATCTTTTATATGGTCAGCCGGTGCGCTTACGGCAGTCAGAAGCATACAGCAAAAGACAAGCAGCGTTTTTGGGCAATGCAGGCAGTTTAACGTTTTCATGGCGCTACTCCTCTCGAGTGGCTGGAAAAAGGCCCTCACCAGTCGTGATGAAAGGTGAGGGCGTATGGTCGTACGATGCATTGACAGAGGTGTGATTAGCGAATCCCGATACCCGATAGCGCATCAGGCGAGAAGAATGTCTCGGGGCGGGGAGGAACCGACTGGAACTGCGGCGACATCTCATTCACCAGGATATTGACGCCGTATGCGCCAGTTTGAATATTGTAGACCGCCTGGGTAAAATTTAATATCGCGGGGTATTCCATGGCAATTACAGGCAGGCTGATGATAGCCCGCCACATTTGCATCTTACCATCCCAACCATCCGACATGACGGCCCTCCAGAAATCCTCATCGAGGTAAAAAAGGCGTTTGGCAACGGCATGTCGTTTGCCCGGGGCTAAGGTGGCCTCAACAACCCAGACCCGATGAAGCTCCCACCTTACATAGTCTGGGTTTAAAAAGTGCTCTCCAAGGACTTCCTTATCTTTGTGCTGAAAGAACCCATTGCAGTTGTAAGGTATGAACAGCTCCTTCTTACCGATGAGTTTCCAGTCGTAGCGGTCGAGTCGGCCATTGAAGACAAAGACCTCATCAAAGAAGTTATGTCCTGAATTGATAAAGTCGGGCGTGTCATAAGCGACGGACGGGGCTCGGCGTACCCTCCGTTGGCCTACAAGGTACTGCCAGTTCTGGCGCCCCATGTCGCCCATGTCGTCATGTGCCAGAAGGGTCTCCCCCGATTTGAACGGAGGAGCCGTCTGGATTTGTCGGAAGAACCAGAACTTCTTGTTCCATTCTTCATATGTTTTATCATTTCGATAATACGGGTATTGCTCATGCTCTTTTGCCTCTGCCGTCAGGACAATCTTGCCATTGCTTGTGATGATGTAATTACGAAACTGCATATAAGTGGCGAGTCCGCGCCATGCGAGAATGTGGTTCCAAATGGCTTCATATCCGTTCTGGGGAATAGGGAACGGAATGCCGTTATATGCATTTAGAACGACTGAGTTGTCTTCCGATGTTTTTGCGCGTGTCGCATCTTTGAAGGTGGCATCGTAGACGTATTGAGGCGCTGCAGCTGTGCGGTGGGAGGGATACACGTCCATGCGGTAGTCTGGAAATTTCTTAAAGAGCGCTTGCATACCAAAGGATAGTTTGTTGGCGTATTTATCCATGTTTTGCGCCGTAATGGAAAACAAAGGTTTCTCGTCGGCAAAGGGATCGGGACGCACGTCGCCGGATTTGTAACCTGGCGGCACTTCGGTATAACCACCATCCCATGGTGGTATGGTTCCGTCTTCATTGCCAGCGCGTTCAGCTCCTAACGGCGTCAGAGTGGTTTTAAGTTTTTCAGCTTCCTCTGCGGTAACAGCGGCGAAAACGTTTTGTATGAGGATACTAGCCGAAAAAAGTATGATTAGAATGACTATTGTGGATCTGTATTTCATCGCGGGTCTCCTCTTTTTTGACTTCTGATTGGCGGACTATGTGCTGAGATTAGAAGGTACGTCGGACCGAAACACTGATAAAGTCGCGATCCCTCAATGTCTGAGTCGGGTCTTCGCCGAAATAATCCGTGTATTTGATGCCGAACCTCCAAACGCCCAGATAATCGATATTCAAGCCGATGCTGAAATCGCCGCCATGGTCTGCCCCACCGCCATTAAACTTAAGATCAACTGGTGACAGCGCCCCCACGTTGTACCCTAGACCGATGGGTACGCCGATGTCAATACCCGGAACCACCTGGAAATATGACGGCTCGAAAACCATGCGAAACCCTAATGCCCAGTCATCCCGGCTGGGATCAGCCGCTGCTTCGTTTTCGGTGATCTCGTGCAAGAAGGTATAGCCGACTTCTCCTAAAACGTTGCCGCCATCCCATAGGGCGCATGGGCCAAACAGATAAATTGCGGATAGATTTGCATGGAAGCTGTTGCCTTGTGCATAAGCGGGATTTTCGTCGTTATCGTCACCAGTGCCGGTAACGTCGAAAGCCCCGGAGCTTACCAAGGGTGCATCAAATCGTTCGCTGATCTCGCCGGATACGTTGGCTTGCCCCACCTGTGTGCCGAAGCTCAGGCCAAACATACGGATATTTTTTGGATATACCATATAATAGTCACCGAGTTTACCGGCGGCGGGATTCATGGAAGAGGTGTCCATATAAATCCAATAAGGTAGATTCTCATTAAAGTGGACGTAGTACAGGCCAAAGTCCGTGTCCAGTTTTTCCACCCGGAAACGGAGACCAAGACCGTAATTGTCATAGTTGATATCACCGAATTCGCTGGTTGGGTCTCCGGCTCCAAGGTCCTCACTTCTGTACAAAGACAGCGGTATGCCCGGCAGAATTCGTTCCCCGCCGGCATCGATCATGTCAGCATCACTGCAGTAGCTTCCTGCGGCGCACATCCGGCTTCTGCGCCACTCGTACTGCATGTAGGCGTTGAGACTCACTTTGTTCGTGAGCTGTATTTGTGCAGACAATTGACCGACCGGCATAAAGAGCTCTTTGGCCTGCGTACCGGGGACTGTATTAGCCTTTATAACATCGATGGGAGCCTGGGCGTGGGCTATACCGTTGCTGGCGAAGAACAGTGTTTCACCCCATAGAGAGGTGTGTCTGCCGAGGCGTACACTAACCGGAAATTTACCCAGCTTGCCTCTGCCGAAAACAAAGGCGTCCAGGAGCTCCAAGTTAAGTCCGTGAAGCTCCTCGGTATCATCGTTGAATTCATCGTTTTCTCCGGTTCCGTTGAATGTCTCGGGTGAATCGTTGTCGTTGCCGTTCAGATATTCGGAATCAGCCCATCCCGCAGCGCTGACCCGCAAACCGAAATTACGGTAGGTGATGTCCAACTCGGTTAGGACATCCAGTCGGTTCGAGATGAGTCCCTCATCGAAGTTGCGGTCTCCATCGTCTGCATTTGGCAAGCCAGTCAGTTCCCCATCCTGTTCCGCTATCCGCCAGGCTGCACTGTATTTGAGGGTCGTATCCCAATTAACCTTCCAGTCGGAACCCTCATAGACTTCAAATGCATCCGCAGTAGTGATCAACGATGCGGATACGAGAAAAGATAATGCTGTAATACTGAACAATAAGCGCCAATTCACCCGCCTTAAAAAAAACATAGAACTTGTTTTGTTCATCGTCTCCACCCCCCTCGTTTGTTGCATTGATCTCATAGAATAATGTGCCATCCCATACCAACTGCCAATCTATCGGTTAGAGACTCTTCTTATCCTACCCGTAACGGTGACCCACATCACCTCCCTTCATTCTGAAACATGATGAGTCGAATGGTTGTTAAAGGCAGCCCCAAAAGGATTGCCATGGCTATAACGAAACCGTAACATACACAAAATGAACACATAGGAACAAATATGTACTCAGTATGATCTAAGCGAATCAAACATAGTGAATAAAATTCAGTATAAGGCTAAAAAACGCCACCTAGCTTCGTTATCTTCGACAACGGGCTATGCTTACTCGTACTAATAATGGCCTATGGCAACGAAAAACCAATGAATCGGATAATGACGATATCCAACTGTATATTTTGCGGTACGTGCAAAGTCATGAGTGGTAGGATGTGCAGGCTAATGGAGCGTGCCTTGAAAGCATGGATTCGATTTTGAATCCGTCATCCCTCGCCAATCATACCGTCGTAGACGCATCACTGTCTGTGAAACACGGTTTAGAGGTATTTGTACCCTGTTCTATCCTTCAGTCTGATGCCTCGTCGGGAAATCAAAACCAGACGATTATCCCTTACATCAATGGCGCCATCTGAATTAAAAGTAGACAGACTAGGGATACCAAAACGTGTAACCGATTGGTGGCATACTAAATACATGCAAAATTGAATGTCAAGATATTTTTCATCCCGAGTTGTTTTGCAGCATTGTCGTATCAGCTTCCTGCGCCGTACCCAAATCTCGCAGAGACGTATGTATTCAGTAACTTATCGATTTAATATCATTATCGGACATTAGAAATTTATACAACGTTTAAGAAGGCTGAATGGGAAAAAGCGGAAGTATATTCATTCACTAAACTCAAGTTGCTAATATGTGACCACCTCAGAAATTAGTACCTCCAGAAATCGCTTGACAAAAACAAATAATTAAATCTAAAAATATCACCAAAAAGTGATACTAAAAAGTGACACAAATCAGACATTCAAGGCATCGGATGCTGATTAGCCGCATCGTTCAGGACCGCAATTCGAGGGTTGAAAGGAGAATCGCAGATGGCAATACAAAAAATCATGGTGGCTGGATCGGGGTTAATGGGGACCGGTATCGCTCAAGTTGTTGCCCAGAGCGGGCTCCAGGTTTCTGTCAGGGATGTTGCAGCAGAGGCATTGGATGCATCTGAGCATAAAATCAAATCAATAATGGAAAAATTGGTTGCCAAAGGGAAAGTGTCCGATGAAGATGCCCGGTTAGCCATGAGTCGAATAAGCTTTACTGAAAACCTTGATGAAGCGCTTGACGGTGCCGGATATGTCATTGAGGCCGTACCTGAGAATCTGGAGTTGAAAAAACGGGTATTCAAGGAACTTGACCAACATGCTTCACCTGAGACAATTTTGGCAACCAACACTTCCGAATTAAGAATTGGTCCCATAGCGGAAGCAACCAAAAGGCCAGATAAAGTGATCGGAACGCATTGGTTTTATCCTCCGCCGGTGATGCGTTTGGTTGAGATCGTCCGCGGGGAACTGACTTCGGATGACACATTGAAAGCGACCATCGACTTGTGTGGCCGCTTTGGGAAAGAAACCGTGGTCTGTAAGGATTCACAAGGTTTTATTACCAGCCGGTGCTATTCGGCACTCGTTGCCGAGGCATTGCGAATCCAGGATGAAGGTGTTGCAAGCTGCGAAGACATAGACAAAGCCATGCGGTTGGGGTTCAATTTTCCAATGGGGCCATTTGAAGTCGTCGACATGTCGGGCGTGGACGTTGTTTACCACGGCCTTGAAGGGCTTGAGGGAGCATACGGGGAACGTTATCATCCTACCAATTTAATGAAAACGCTTGTCGATAAAGGCCATCTCGGTCGCAAAAAAGGAAAAGGCTTCTACGATTACAGTTAGGACACTGCAGGGGTCAAGTCTCAGGGCTTTCGAGCGGGCTACGATACCCGCCGAGGCCGTGGGTGAAATGAACTAACCAACGCACAGATCATAATGCGGCAAGGAGTCTGATATGGACTATTCCTGTATCAATTTTGAGAACAACAACGGAATTGTTTATATAACCATCGACAATCCCAAATCACTCAATGCCTTGAGCGATAAATTTTTCGGCGAATTTCTGGATGCATTGGATCGCTGCCGGAACGACAACTCCTGCAGAGCCATCATTTTTACGGGTGCGGGCGATAAAGCGTTCAGCTCCGGCGCTGATATTCGCATGTTTTCAGAGTACCGCAAGAAGCCATTGGGGGGGAAGGACTTGTCACGATTAGGTCATAATGCATTCCGGAGCCTGGAACAATTGGGTAAGCCGTCCATTGCAGCGGTCAACGGTGTGGCGTTGGGTGGCGGCTGTGAACTTGCCTTGGCGTGCACCTTTCGCATCGGCTCGGAAAATGCACGTTTGGGCCTCACGGAGATCACCGTCGGGCTGATACCCGGATGGGGCGGCACACAGCGACTCAGTCGACTGGTGGGCAAATCAAAAGCGATGAAGATGATCCTGACCGGGGAGATCCTTGATGCAGCGGATGCTCTCGGGATCGGTCTCCTGGACGCCGTCGTTACCCAGGAGGAACTGCTTCCCGAGTGTGCGTCTTTTGCGCGCAAAATAATCAAAAACAGCCCACTGGCGGTCCGGCTTGCGATGGAGGCAGTCAATCGCGGAATAGAAGTACCGCTTGAAGAAGGGCAATCTATCGAGGCGAATCTTGCCGGGTATGCTTGCCACAGCGAGGATGCGCATGAGGGGGTAACTGCCTTTTTCGAAAAAAGAAAGCCGCAGTTTCAAGGAAGATAAAGAAAAAAATATGCGAGTAAAAACAGGAGAAGGGAAGTAAAATGAAAGCTGTTGAAATCGTAGGCGCTACACGTACGCCCATTGGATCGTTTGGAGGTACCCTCAAGGGGCAATCTGCGGTACAGCTGGCCGGCGTGGTCCTGGAATCGTTGATCAAGAGGGCCCAAATAAAGAAGAACATGGTGGAACGGGTGATATTGGGGAACTGTTTTGAGCCCGTGGAGCAGAATGTGGCCCGTATAGCGGCGGTGAAAAGCGGGTTTCCAATTGAAACCACGGCTTTTCATATCGTGGCCACCTGTGGTTCTGGGATGCAGGCTATCATGTGCGGGTTGCAGGCGATCCGCGATGGCGAAGTGGATATGGTCATTGCGGGCGGGGCCGAAAGCATGAGTTCGGCTCCCTATTTGCTGCAAAACGCCCGCTGGGGACAACGGCTTAGAAACGGTGAACTCACCGATATAGTGTGGAAGGGAATGCAGGAGCCTCCAATTGGAGACGGTATGGGGATAACCGCCGAGAATCTGGCGGAAAAGTACAATATTTCGAGGGAGGAACAGGACCAACTCGCCCTTCTCAGCCAGCAAAGAGCCGCAAAAGCATTGCAGGAAGGTCGCTTCGATGAGGAAATCACGCCTGTTTCCATTGCCCGGCGGAAGGGAGATCCTCGGGTTGTGGACACCGATGAATATCCAAAACCTGAGATGACTCTTGAAAAGCTCGCCAAACTGCCCCCGGCGTTCAAGAAAGACGGCACCGTTACAGCGGGAAACGCCTGCGGCCTTAACGATGGGGCTGCCGGCCTCCTGCTGGCTGACGCGGACAAGGCGAAAGCGATGGGGCTGCATTCGATGGGCCGTATTATCAGCTATGCCGTAGCCGGGGTGGATCCTTCCTACATGGGTATTGGACCGGTACCAGCCACAAAGTTGGCGCTCAAAAGGGCCGGCATGAACCTTGGCGATATTCAACTCATTGAATGCAATGAAGCTTTTGCCGCCCAATATCTGGCCTGTGAGAAAGAACTGGGGTGGGACCGCCAGATCGTCAATGTGAACGGCAGCGGAATATCCTTAGGTCATCCTGTTGGCGCAACCGGAGCCCGCCTGACTGTATCCCTGCTTCACGAAATGGCCAAAAGAGATCTTTCTGTTGGCTTGGCAACCCTATGCGCCGGAGGAGGACAGGGATTCGCGGTCATCATCGAAAGGAATTGAGCGCAGATGACTCTGAACTATTTCGCCCAAGAGATAGTGCTGCCGGTTGTTATTACATTGTTTTTAATAGGAATAATCTTCCGCATGCTCCTGTTCCTGTACTTCCAGATAAACAGAATCAGGAGCGGGGCGGTTGATTCCAAGTCGATAACCACCGATCTGCTGCGTCGCCTTTCCCCCTATCACAAGGCAATGCAAGCAAGGCCGGTTTTCACGATGCTGAGATACGCTCTTCACATCGGTATCATCGTTGTTCCGCTATGGTATAGCGGCCATATTTACCTTTGGGAGGGTTCGCAGCTTCAATGGAGTTGGACCGCTTTGCCGGATAAGATTATCGATTGGATTACCATCTTGGTTATTGTCTTGCTGGCTTTGTTTTTCATCCAAAAGGTAATCCGGTACCATTGCGACTCCAAACCGAAGCCATCTGAATGGGTTTTGCTCGTCCTAACCGCGTTGCCTTTTTTAAGCGGTTTTTTTTACACCCGCCATTTGTTACCCGCGGGTGGTTTTCTGGGACAGAACATGGAACTCATTCACGTTCTCAGTGGTGAAGTCATGATCCTGGCGGTCGTCTTCTTGTCGCTGACGATCAGAATAGATTCCGATAAATGTACCGGCTGTGCATCATGCAAAATCAATTGCCTGGCAGGTGCCATTGAAAGCAGCGAAGATTCAACGACCCGGACTTTCAATTATCAGCCGGCCAGCTGCATCGTTTGTGCGTCATGCATTGCCGCCTGCCCCGAAGGTGCGGTGGAACTGAAACACCATCTTTCCTTAAGTTCAATCTTCAGAAACGGTAAAAAGGCTCCCATCATGGCGGTAGAACTGAAAAAATGCGATTTCTGTGGAGCCCCCTTTGCAACTTTGCCGCTGATCAGGAACGCAGCCACCCTGATCGATAGCGATCAGGTGGTATTCTGCAATGATTGCAAGCAGCAGTCCGCATTGCATATGCTCAATCGATAAAGCGGTGCCCTGGTAGCATACCATCTACCCTGAAGCATTACACGGTCTTGAATTGAAAAGGTAATGCATGAGAACACAATCGAGCCATATTTCCGACGAACTGATCAAGCTGAAGGCACCCAACGATTCTACATTTACCGGCCGTCACCGATGGGCGGATGATGATTTCACCCAAAAGGGCCGCAATGAGGTTCTATTCGGGATATGTGGCTCCTGCATGCAGAGGGATTGCGCTACAAAAGTCTATGTTGAAGACGGGGTGGTGGTGAAGATCGAGGGCAATCCGGAAGCGCCTCCCAATTATGGAACCCTGTGCGCAAGGGGTAACGCTGAAATACTCTCCTTGTACAACCCTTATCGGATTAAGACCCCCTTGATCCGAACCAATCCGGAAAAAGGATTGGATGTAGATCCGAAATGGAAAGCGGTCTCTTGGGAGGAGGCGCTCAATACGGTCGCGAAAAGGTTGAAAAGGGTACGCGCGAAAGACCCCCGCGGTCTGGTTATTTGCGAAGGTTTCGGCAACATGGACGCCCCGGTCACACGGGGGCTTTTTGCAAGGGCTTTCGGAACTCCGAACTATATGTTTTCCCACGGCCCCCTTTGCACGGTTCACTACGCCACAAGTCTTGTACACGCTGGATTTCCCGTAGCCACCGTTGATTTGGAGCATTGTAATTATCATATTACCTTGGGTCGTTCTATCGGTCCGAACTTCGGTACCACGTCGGGAATCCGGAAATTTTCGAAAGCCATGGATCGTGGCATGCGGCTTGTGGTCGTCGATCCGCGTTGTTCCAACGAAGCGTCCAAGGGCGAATGGGTACCGATCCGGCCGGGTACCGATCTGGCATTCCTGCTGGCCATGGCGCATGTGATTATCCATGAAATTAAAAAATATGATGTGTGGTTTCTAAAAAACAGAACAAACGCGCCTTATCTCGTCGGCCCGGACTGGAATCTTTTCCGGGACACGGATACAGGTAAGCCGATGATCTGGGACGCCGCTGAGGGAAGAGCCAAGACCTTCGACCAACAATTCTCCGATATTGCGCTCAGTGGAGCCTATCAGATTGACGGGACGGAATGCAAAACAGGATTCCAATGCGTTAAAGAGGGTATGGAGCGTTATACGCCGGAGTGGGCCGAAAAAGTTTGTACTGTGCCCGCGGGGACCATACGCAGAATTGCCTATGAATTCATCGTCCACGCCCAGATAGGCAGGACTATCGATATCGACGGTTTCTCTTTCCCATTGCGCCCGGTTTCGCTCAATACAGAAAGGAATGTCGCTAACCACCGGGGCGGCACCTATGCTGATTTGACAGGCAAAATCATCAATATGCTGGTTGGTAATCTCGAAGTGCCGGGTGGATGCATGAGCAACGGCCCGCGGGGGCCCTATCTGGAGCCGGATGAGGACGGGGTCGTTAAGCCGGGGTATGAAGCAAACCCTATTCCATTTGATTTTCCGGCCTTGACGTTTGACTACGGCAGTATCTACCCGCACAAGCACGCCACGCCGCATCTGGTGGCAAACATGATTGCAGAAGGCGCCAAAGGTTTTCATGATTACGACATCGAAGCATGGTTGTCGAACGGTTCCAACTTGATCAGAAAGGTGGCGCAACCAGATCTGTTTGTGGAGATGTTCAGGAAAATTCCCTTCCATGTCGCAATCTCCACACATATGGACGAAACAACAATCTTGGCGGACGTAGTGTTGCCCGAGCACTGCGCTTTGGAAAGAATGCGCGTCGAGTATTTGCATATGCAGCATCAAACCATTGATTATGAAACGTGTGGGCTGCATATGTTACATTTCAGGGATCCGGTGAAGCCGATTTTCGATACGAAGCACATCGATGATATTTTGATGACTCTGGCAGAAAGAATAGGCGTTCTTTACGGTGAGAACGGAATGTACGACTGGATGAACAAAGATTCTGATTTTCTTTCCCGGGACGATGGTTTGAATCTGGACGAAAAGCACAGACTCGATTTTAATACTAAACATTCAATAGAAGAAATCTACGATCGCAGAATCAGAAGCTGGAAACACAATGATAGAGGGTGGGGGATCGAAGAGTTAAGACAGAAAGGTTTCATGGAACGGCGTGTTTCGCCGAAGGAATTCTATAATTATTATTATGTACCCGGATCCCGGACCAGGCACCCGTTTTATTTCCATCGCCTGAAGGCGGTTGGAGACAACTTGAGAGCCAGCATGGAATCTCATGGCCTGTCTTTTCCGGGAATCAGTGACCCCGAGTCAGTATACGAAATGTATCATCCGGTACCCAAGTGGGTCCCTAATTCAGAATTTAATGCACCCCTGGAATATGATCTGTATGCTATCAATTGGAAAACCCCGTTCCAGGCCAGTGACTCGAATAATGTAACCGGCAATCCTATCCTGGCGGAAATTTTCAGAAAAGACCCCACAAACGGTGTCGTCAATATCAACAAGCAAACAGCTGTGCGGAAAAATATTCAAAACGGAGATCTGCTGGTTGTCGAGTCCAGGTACGGGCGTATCGAGGCCAGGGCTTATCTGTCGGAGATCATTCATCCGGACGCCGTCGGCATATCCAACAGTTATGGAGGAGGGACAATCCAGTCCAACCCGCTGAATAGGATAGGTCCTCATTTCAATGTGTTGTTGCCGGTGGAAGAAAGGACCCTCGATTCGTTATCGGCAGGTATCGAAAATGCACCACGTGTCAAAATATCAGTAAAGGAGCCGTGCAATTGAGAATCGGGATGGTCATCGATATCGATAAATGCGTCGGGTGCACGGCCTGCGAAGCTGCCTGCCGTATTGAAAACGGGCCGCCATATCCTTTATCGTCCTACAACCGGGTCTGGATAGGAGAGACCGGTCACTATCCTGACGCCCGCATGATTTTTCTGCCCTGCTGTTGCCGGCATTGCAAGAATGCAAATTGCATTACCGTGTGTCCAACGCGAGCCACCTATCAGCGCCAGGATGGAATTGTCCTGATCAATGAAGACGAATGCATCGGGTGCGGCAAGTGTGTTGTCGCATGCCCTTACGGTGCAAGGCAAATTCTTACCCGAAGTGACAGCTACTATGTCGACAATGAGCCGACGCCTTATGAAAAGGCCATACAAAAAAAGGTCAAATTGGGCTCGGCCGTAAAATGCAATTTTTGTGCAGATCGTATAGACTGCGGGGAAAGTCCGGCCTGCGTAGTGACGTGTCCGGCCCAGGCACGCTGTTTCGGCGATTTAGATGATCCGCAGAGTGATGTTTCAAAAAAGATTAAGCGATATCGGATCAAGCACAATCCTGCTGATTTGAAATCAGAGCCATCGGTATTCTATGTCAAGAAACGTTGATTACAGAATTTTTTCCAATACCAGTGGTCTTAGGCTCCTGCTGAACCGCTGGATGGATAGGATCAAAAATGTCGGGGGGAATGTTCCGTTGATAGACCTTGAGGCGCAGCAATAGATGTGTATGTATCGTTGTTTAGTGCTCAGTTGGTTCCGAAAACTACCCGGCTATGGAGGAACAATGATGAATGCAAGGGTAAAAAACCCGGCAGTTGGGTGCAAACTGGCGACCTTCCTTTTCGTCTGTTTATTATTTGTTGGAATTCTTGCGGTCGATCCGTCACCTGTGCGGGCTGCCGAGACTGCAGATATCGTGGTGATCGGGGCAGGGGCCTCCGGCGTCTCGACGGCACTTGCCGCAGCAGAAGCCGGTGCGGAAGTCATCGTGCTTGAGAAGATGCCGTTTTTAGGAGGCACCTCCAACTTTGCAGAGGGTATATTTGCCGCTGAAAGTAATATGCAAAAGAAGGAATCCATTCGGGTTACAAGAGAAGATGCTTTTCATGTCATCATGGATTACAGCCATTGGCGGTCGAATCCCGACCTTGTGCATGCCTTTGTCTGGAAATCCGCAAGCACCATCACCTGGCTTGAAAATATGGGCGTAGCGTTTATTAAGCCTTTTGCCATGTGGCCCAACGGCCCGAGGACCTGGCATTTGTTAAAAGGCTACGGTGCGGCGATGATGAAAGTTCTTCATGAAAACGCCCAAAACGCTGGGGTCCGCTTTCTCACAGAGACTACTGCCAAAAAGATAATTCGCCGCAACGGCGGCCCGGTAACGGGCGTTGTCATCGAGCGCTCCGGTGGACAACAACTTGAGCTGAACACCAAAGCGGTTGTTGTCGCAACGGGCGGATATGCCAACAATAAAAAATGGATTAAAAAGTATACCGGTTTCGAACTGGGAGTGAACATCTTTGCCATAGGCAATAAGGGAAAAATGGGCGAAGGCATTCAGATGGCATGGGATGTTGGAGCGGCTGAGGAGGGCATGGGCGTATTGCAATTTGTGGAAGGAGGCCCCAGCGGACCCGCGGTTAAAATGAGAGGGCATATCAACGGCGCCAATCCGCAACCTCAATTTCTATGGATCAACCAATCAGCAAGACGGTTTGCCGATGAAGCTATAGCCCATAACTTTTCTTTCCATGGCAACGCCCACGTGCGACAGAAAGACGGTATTATTTATCGAATTTTCGATGAAAATATCAAAAACGATCTGGTCGAGCATGGTATTGATCACGGTATGGGAGTTCAAGTTCCGGTGGGGACAAAATTAACGCAGCTCGATAGTGAAATCAATGCGGCTATTGCCGCCGGTAACCCGAACATATTCATAGCCGACAGTCTTGATGAATTGGCCGAAAAAATGCAGGTCGATCCTGTCGTTTTCAAAGAAACAGTTGAACAGTATAACCGCTATTGTAAAAAAGGCCACGATGACCAGTATGCTAAAGATCCTCGGTATCTCATAGCCATTGAGACCCCGAGATTCTATGCTTTTAAATGTTATCCTGCCTTCCTGGGAACTATCGGGGGCGTTAAAGTGAATGAAAAACTTCAGGCTGTTGACGAGGAACAGAATGTGATCCACGGCCTTTACGTGGTAGGCAGTGATGCCGGCGGTATGTATGGTGACAGCTATGACTTGTTCGCCGCCGGAGGTACACTTGGATTTGCAGTAAACTCCGGCCGTATTGCCGGCGAACATGCCGCCCGCTACGTCAAAAACAGATAAAATGAAATACGAACCGGCTCTGGGTAGAATAGGCGGCTTTTTATTGGGACTTATCATTGCGCAGTTCTTTTTCTGCCTGATCATATTCGCTGGCGACGGATCAGCCGTTACTTGTGCTGGATGTCATGATGACAACGCGATATCTCTTCTGCCCTCATCCCACCAAAACTATGCACTGCAGAACACAAACGTCTGCTTTGATTGTCATGCGGGAGAGCAAAAAACCATTGGCGATAAAATCCATAGGTTGCATGCAGCGGAAAGCCCCGATCCGATGAACGATTGTTTTTCATGCCATGCCGTAACGCCTGAGGGAATGGTCGTTTTCCCGGGAAAATCGGTTCAGATTTGCAGGTCGCGGATGTCCGTATTGAAAAGCCATATTCGGTCGTCGATGTCTGCCGGCTCCAATCTGTTGGGCCAGCACCACTATCAACAGGGCATCTCGTGCCGTGAGTGTCATGCCGACTATTTGACCGAGGTCCTCGCATCCAATGTACAGTGCGTGAAATGCCACGGAGGTTATAATGAAATGATTAAAAAAACCGAAAAGTCCCTGTACGAAAACAATCCGCATTATGCGCCGCATATGCCCGGCCTGCGGTGTGCCGCCTGTCACCGTGCGCATAGGGAGTTCAAGGATATTTGTACGCCTTGCCACGAATATGGTTACAGGAGGTAGCAATTGACGGCCTCTTTGAACAGCGTTGCGTTCGGACGGAACAAGTAATACAAGGGAAAAGGAAATGGCACAAGATTACAATTCGGATTTAGCGGAATTAAAACTGGCGCACGTCGAAGCTCGGAACTACCCCCGGTTTCGCTGGCTCGTGCTGTTATCCATGTTTTTAGTGACTATTGTTTCGGACATAATAATGATTTCCCCGGCTCCCCTCATGGGAGTTATTGCCGAATCACTCAACATGTCTCTGGGGGATGCGACAGGATATATCATGGGCGTCTTCAATCTTGTCGTCGCTGTCTCATGCGTCGCCAGCGGGATTGTATGCGACCGTTGGGGGTTGATGCCTGTGTTGGTCTACTGTTCCCTCGCTTTGACGCTGCCAACAATTGCGCTGCCCTACTTCGGGCATGACTTCCAAGGCATTCTGCTGATTCGCATTATCCAGGCTACCGGTTGCGGAGCAGTACTGGCCACCGTATCGCCTGTGGCGGCTATTTGGTTTCCCCGCAAAGACAGAGGCATAGTAACCGGCATACAACAAATGGCCGTCTCATCGGGCATAGCGACAGGGTTCGTTATCGCTCCTGCGCTGTACAGCGTAACAGGCGAATGGCGGACTGCAATGGCTTGGCAGGCTGCCATCTGCCTGCCGGCGGTAGCTGTGACGTTGATCGTTGCAATGATGCCCAAGCCTCCCGTTCCCGTCTCCGCAGGAGATACATACGAAAAAAGCCATTCGGGAAAGGAGATTTTCAATGCGGCGACCAGGCAACCGGCAACCTGGGTCGGTGTTTTCATTTGTTTCTGTCTGATGTGGATTCTGAATGCGTATAATGACTTAACTCCCGCTTACCTGGCCATTGAGCCGCCCCTGGGACTTGGATTCGGACCGTTGGCTGCGGGTAAGATGATGATGCTGCTCGAAATCGCCAGCGTAGCGGGATCTCTGGCGACTGCATTTGTCATGGTGCGGGTTTTTAAGGGAAAAGTCCGGCCGGTTATTGGCATTGGGTTTTCCATGTTTGCTGTTTTTACCATTTCCATCATGTTTCCCTTCGTACATTCAACAGCCAAAATTATTGCTGTTTGCTTGATAATAGCCGGCTTTTTCAGGGCGTGGGTGATACCCAACGCCCTGGCATTCGTCGCAATGCACTATCCGCCGCATATCACGGGTAAAATAGTCGGCATGTGGATTGGGCTAGGCATTTTCGGCAGCTCCGCAGGTGTTATCTGCGGTGCCATAGCTTTGCGTCAAACCGGCAATTATCAACTTTCGTTCATACTTGTTTCTGCCATGTCCCTGATCGGTCTGGTGTTTACTTTTTTTCTTAAAAAACCACGCACTTTCGTCCGGCAGAGCCAATCGCAGACGACTGCCGCTGAGCCTGAGTTCGATCAAAAGCTGCCGACGGCAAAAATAGTTCGTTAATCCAGGTTCGCCAGTGCACTGGAAAAGTTGGGGGGCAATATGCATTGAAACCCAGATGAATAGCCTGTAACTGAATCATTTATTGAACCAGCAGCAAGATACACCAACGGATACCACACCGGATTCACCGACAAGTGTCATTCCAGCGTAAGCCGGAATTCAGGAAACATGCCGATTGCCGGATATTCTTCCGGAATGACGTGTATGTTCTCTATTTCTAACCAGCTTAATAAAATACTGATCTCGGGAATATGCGAACCGAGAACAAAAAGTACAGGAAAAAGCAGATGATACAATACAGCACGATACCGGAAGATGAATTTCTATCAAAAGCTTATGAAAACCTTTTTCATCCAAGATCTATTGCAGTTATCGGCGCTAGCAATGATGATTTAAAGCCCGGCGGCCGGGTGATTAAAAACATCAGGGATAATGGCTATAACGGCCGTCTTTGGGCAGTTAATCCCAAAAGCGATCAAATTTTGGACTTGTCCACCTATCCATCCATCAAGGCTTTGCCCGAAGCACCGGATTTGGCTATCGTGGCTATTCCATCAGCCTTTGTTTTGAATGCGATTGAAGAGCTGAGCGGGCGAAAAACCGGTGCCATCATAGTCCTGACAGCCGGGTTCGGCGAAAAAGACGAGGCTGGTAAGCTGTTGGAAGAAAAGATGTGCGGGATTGCCGACGGTGCCCGGGTCGCCTTGATCGGCCCGAATTGTTCGGGATTCCTGACCAACACCTACAAAGGTAAGTTCGCCGGAATTATTCCGCAGTTGCCGGGAAAAGCTGTAGATTTTATAAGCGGATCCGGTGCCACGGTGGATTATGTGATGGAGCGCGCTTGCAGACACGGGCTTTCTTTCGGCACGGTTATCAACCTGGGCAATTCGATACAGATGGGGGTGGAAGACCTTCTTGAGCTTCACAACCGTAATTTCGGGCCAGACAACGCCCGGATTCTCATGCTCTACATGGAGTCCGTCAAGAAACCGGACAAGCTGCTGCATAATGCCCGCGAGCTTGCTCAAAAGGGATGCGCACTGATCGCCATCAAATCGGGCGCCACCTCTGCCGGAGAGCGGGCGGCGGCCAGTCATACCGGTGCCATGGCCACCAGCGATTCCGCGGTGTCGGCCCTGTTCGAAAAAGCCGGTATCATTCGGGTAAATGGACGGGGAGAACTGATCAATGTGGCGTGCGTGCTTAGCGCGGCCAGAGGCCGCCTTAAAGGTAAACGGGCCTGTATAATCACTGATGCAGGCGGTCCAGGAGTTATGCTATCAGACGAACTGGCCCGGCAGGGGATGCAACTGCCCCGGCTTCAGGAAGAAACGCGTGCCGAACTGGCCAAAATATTACCGCCGGAAAGCTCGACGATGAATCCCATCGACGCTCTGCCTTCACGCACTGCGGAGCAGATCAGTGGAATCATCGACATTCTTGGAGAACACGAAAGCAAGCGAATTGATGTGATTGCTGTACTCACCGGGGATTCGGGCCTGTCCGATAATGCCGCTATCTACCAAAAAATCTCCGATGCCATGCGTGCAAGCGTGATTCCTGTTATTCCCGTGCTTAGTTCCGTGACCTCGTGTGCATCCAAAATTGTCCGATTCATCGAAAACGGCAATGTTTTTTTCCCGGACGAAGTCGAATTGGGACAGGCGATAGGCCGGGTGGCCAACTGGATCGCTCCGGAGGAAGAGCCTTCCAGGCCAGAGGGATATAATCGGGCTGCGGTTGAAACAGCCTTAGAAGATCGAACCGGCGTCTTGGAGCCTGAAACGACCAGGCAAGTGCTTTCGGCCGCTGGCTTCAGACTGCCCGAACAGGCCGAAATTTACCAAGAGACCCAACTGGGGACAACCTGTCGGCGAGTCGGATATCCATTGGCAATGAAGGTCGTCGGTCCATTGCACAAAACCGATGCAGGTGGGGTCAAGCTCAACATCGGTAATGAATCGGAGGCTTCGGCAGCCTGGATGGAATTGCTTAGAATTCCAGGTGCCCAAGGAGTTCTGGTTCAACCCATGATACGTGGACTGGAAGTTATTATAGGGGCCAGCCGCGAGGGTAGTTTCGGCCATCTTGTTATGTTTGGGCTGGGGGGAATTTACGCCGAAACGCTTAAGGACGCCAAATTCGCCCTGGCGCCCCTTTCCAGAAAGGAGAGTCTGCGCATGATCAGGGGCATTCGCAGCTATGCGCTGCTCAATGGGGTCCGCGGCGAGCCGGGAATGGATACCGATGTGCTTTCGGCGTATATCCAGTGTCTTAGTCGCCTCGTTATTGACTTTCCGCAGATTACGGAGATTGATCTCAATCCCGTCAAAGGGGTGGGCAATACGCTGTACGCAGTGGATGCAAGGATCATTGTTTGAGACTGACAGTATGCCAGTATACTTTGTCTTATGCCGGGGAGGATTATAGAAAACCAGCCGGAGCTATCCATTGATTTCAAAACTATTGCCGGTATCTTTCGCGAGGCGGAGCCACCGGGAAATGCTTTCCGGTTCGAGCATGAAACTTACCTGGTCTTGGCCAATCACGAAGCCGAGACTCCGCCTCGAACCCAGCTGCTGCTGAAAGATCAACTTTATTCGGTGCTGCACTTGCAGCCATGCCGGGACAGTGGCGGTTTTAGAGATAGTCTCACCGGACATTATCCATAAGACAGAGGTGGGGGGCGTCAAAATCGAAGATAAGGAAAGGATAGACCTGTAAATGCCGGAATTGGCGAAACATATGGATAAGCCAGCTATCGGAGTGGACGATGGAGGCCGCCTTTGCGATCCTTTGGTTGACGAATTAATAGCAAAAGCTGAAGGTATGGCGGTGTTCGGTTATCGGATCAAGCCGTGCAGACTTTAGCCGTCTATATTGAAGGGAGACTCAACGCAGAGGAGATTCGTATTGGAATTCCCGCTCTGGATGCCGAAAACCAGAGAATGGTTGTATTATGAGTCATTTCTTTTGATGTTTTCAGCGCCATTCTTGCAAAATTATAAAACGGCATTACCATTACATGTCTTTAATCTGCTTTGGGTTATAAAATAAGACCATTTGACATCAAAATATAATTGAATTATCGGAGCATGATAAAAAGTGGTACCTTTATAAGGTATCGCAGTTAAACAATCGAAGGTTCAAGCTTTCATACCCGTTACCGCATAAGAGGCCATAGCAAATCGTCGGATTTTAGTTGCCGGTAAGGTTCTAAATTGATATTATAATTTGTTTTGTTGTATCGTACATTGTATGAAATGCATCTTTGGTTTAGTTGTATGGTTCCGAAAGTTGGCTATTCATTTATTTGTTGCTTAAGACGTATTCAACTGAGCCTCGTTCTATTGGCCTGCAAATCAATACTGGGTTGAACATCAAGATCGATAAACATAGTGAATCTTGTGCGGTCCGGCAATCAATATTTAATCAAAGGAGGCAAGTATTGGCACGAGAAGACATAAAACGCAAGAGGCAAGAGAAGATCGGCCATATACTGCAAAAAGCTACAGAATCGTTTGCAGAGAAAGGTTATGCTGGCGTTACAACCAACGAAATCGCAGACGCTGCAGGTATCAGCAAGCGCAGCATGTATTATTACATGGGGGACAAGGACACGCTATACAGTTCAGTGATAGATGAGATTTTAGCCGGCGGCAACAAATATTTCGAAAATTGCCAGAACAACTGGGATAAATTGTCCACAATCGATAAGTTATATGATTTTATTACCGCTGTATCGAAAATCGGGAAAACCCAAAAAATCCACTCCATCGTTTTGAGGGAGTTATTGGCCGGCGGAGGGTTTCTGCCTAAAGACTTTACAACTAAGGCCCTGGGACAAATATGCGATATAGCGAATGATATTATTAGCGAAGGGGTCAGGAAAAAGGAATTTCGACAGATGAACCCTATGCTTCTTACCATATTGGTCCTTTCATTTTTTGTTTACTGGAAGATAAATATGGTCCACATTGACCCGGATTCCAAGTACAGTGAATTTATTGATGAGTACGGAGTTGACATAAGCGATGAACTGGTCTCCGAGGTTCAGCATATGGTTCTTGAACTGCTTACCTGCAATGGAGGGAAAAGGTGAGCAGCAGACAAACCCACAACTTCTGCAAGCCTCCTATTGATTGATTTATTAAACTCATAAGGCTATGGACCAGCCCGTCAGGCGCTCTGTCAGGACTCGGTCGCCAGGTCTGAAAAATTTGGTTTGTTCTCTATTTACCGCACGAGAAGTATACATTGTTTTAACGCAATTTTTTTTCATTTATATAGAAACCGGAGGAGATTGTCGCGGGCGTTTTCAAAAAAGAGCGAGCTATGGTTCATAAAGATGAAAATTATCAGTATCCACGCCGCAAACGGGACAACGCCACCCGTCGGGAAGGTCCTCGAAAAGCGTTCCTCTGGCAATACCTTGTCCGGGATCTCCTATTTCCGGGTTGTAAATGTAATTGCAATAAGCAATATCGCATGCCCATAATTCACTATTTTTCTTGATGTTCGCCATTGTCACTGTTTTTCCTAATAACAACAAGGTTCATTCATAAAGACAGACAGCACGCACCGCTATCTGGATTTTGAAAACAGATTCATGAGAAAGAGTCAATACTCAATCTGTAACGGAACCAATAGATGCGGTCATATAAGACGGTTCCAAAAATCGGCCAATGAGCATGCAGGTGGCCTTGGGGGAATCAATGTGAACCCAATGCCCGGCATCAGCAATGGTGCTGACAGACGATTGAGGAAACAGCGCCCTGATTGCTCCGATATCTTCATCCTTGATAAAACCGGATTGTTCGCCACGCACAAAAAGAGCTCGAACCATGGTTACATCTTTTGCTCCTGGATCCGCGCATATCCTCGGGTAATTATCATGAATCGCCGATAAGTTAATTCTCCAACGGTAACGCCCACTTTTACTGCGCACGATATTTTTCAATAGGAAGTATCGCGTAGCCGTATCAGGAATAACTGCTTCCAGATCTGAAAATATTTCCTCCAATCGGCCGTAACGCTCGAGTTCAAGCGAAAGCAATGCTGACAGCATCGCTCGGTTATCCGGAACATAGCTTTTGGGGGCGATATCCACAATTATCAGGCTGTTTAACAGTTGGGGGTACAATGCAGCCAATCGCATTGCCACCTTGCCTCCCATAGAATGCCCCAAAACGGCTGCCGGGATGCTCAAATGCCTCTGCATAAAAAGCTTAACGTCCTCAGCCATTTCATCATAACCGAATGTATCGTCGTGGGGAGAATCTCCATGATTACGTAAATCCGGTAGATAAACATTGAAATTATGCTTCAGCCGGGCGGCAACGGGGCTCCAGTTTTGGCTTGAGCCCAATAGGCCATGCAATATCACCAGAGGCCTACCACGGCCGCACCGGATGAATTTCAATGGTAAGGCTTTATCTTTATAAGGATAAGACGGATTCATCCCTGGCGCGTTTTGCCTTGCCGACTGCAAGGCCCCCTTTTTTGCCGGTGCGAAGCCGCCGTCGATGAGCGACTCTCGAATATCAATTTAACCGCGTTTGACAAGGTCTTCGACCAGCTGTTGGACAATGCCTCGTAAAATTCCTTGCCGGACCCATCGTTGGAATTGCTTGTGGCATGTTTGGTATTACTCGGTCATCTGCCTTTTAGTGTCAATGTTTTTTCATCAGAAATTATTTTTATAGAAAAATTTTAATTCTGATTTCACAATTTTACGTGCGGTATAAAGGATAGAAATGTTCTTAGAAAAAAAGAACTTGACAAACAAACCAAAGGTCGAGAAAATGTACTGTAAGGTGGCACCATAAAGTGCAATTAAAGTTTTTAGGCCTGCGCATAGCGGTTCAAACGGCAAATTGGCCGTTCAGCCGAGGCAAAATGTCTATTCAGCCGGTTATTGAATTAAAAACTAATGTCTGAGGATACCCATGCTTGGCTTTTACAACCGTATTCTGGAAATTAATCTCAATAATTTATCTTTCAGTGTAACCCAATTGGCTCCGGACTTACTACGCAGAACGTTGGGGGGAAAGGGGCTTGGGACACATCTTCTACTGGAAAATAATCCGGCGGGTATTAGTCCCTTCGATTCGGAGAATCGCTTGATTTTCGCCATTGGCCCAGTGACCGATACAGGTGTCTGGGGCGGGTGCCGGTATGGCGTTTATACCAAATCACCCCAGACAGGCTACTATGCAGAATCCTATTCTGGTGGCACAGCCGCAGAATACATGTCACGTGCTGGGTATGATGCTGTTATGCTTCATGGAAAATCAAGCTCCCCAATCTGGATAGAGATTTGTGAGGAAGGAGCCATATTCCACGATGCAGGCCATTTATGGGGCATGGGAACCTATCGCACCGAAGATGCTGTCAGGGAGCATATCAAAGCGAATAATCAGAAAGTCGGCAAGTGCGCTGTTCTCACTATTGGGCCCGGAGGTGAGAACCAGGTGGTTTTTGCCGTAATTGAGAATGACTACTGGCGCAGCGCAGGTCGTACTGGCTCCGGAGCGGTAATGGGGTCAAAGAAAGTCAAAGCCATCGCGTTTTGGGGCAGTCGAAAGAAGCGTGTCGCCGCTCCGGACAAGGTTATGATGATGGCCAGACAGTGGGGCAAGGATTGGAAAAACCATCCCGGGGCAAATGCCTACAGGACAATGGGTACGCCTATGATGGTTGATATCATGAGTTCCGTCAACAGTTTTCCCACGCGCTACTGGCACCAGGGCAAGGCCCCGCATCAAGAATCGATTAACGCTAAAGCACTGCATACGCGTTGTAATGTGAAACCCAGATCTTGTCGGAAATGCTTTATGGCTTGTGGCCGGCTTTCGACCATTAAAAATGGTCGGTTCAAAGGGTTGAAGATTGAAGGCCCCGAATACGAGACTATCTATACTTTCGGTGGGCTATGCATGGTGGACAATATTGAGGATATCATTTACCTTAACGATCTGTGCGACAGGCTTGGCATCGATACGATCAGTTCCGGTAATCTTGTGGCGCTGACCATGGAAGCTTTTGACAAAAGAAAGATTGATTTTCCTATAAGCTTCGGAAATACGGATCAAATTGCCGATCTTTTGAAAGATATAGCATCAAGCAGGGGCCTTGGAGAAATTCTGGCTCAGGGGATTAAGCACGCGGCACCCGCCTTGGACATGACGGATGTTGCCATTCATGTAAAGGGTCTGGAGCCAGCTGGCTACGATCCGAGAGTATTAAAAGGGATGGGGTTGTCTTACGGTACTTCTCCCCGAGGCGCCTGTCATCTTCGAACGACCTTTTACAAACCGGAGCTGGCCAAAATGATTGCCCCCGAACAGATTGAAGGTAAGGCGGAAATGTTGGTCGATTGGGAAGACCGGCTCATCATTTTCGATTGTTTGGTATTGTGCCGGTTCTATCGAGATTTTTATCAGTGGGAGCTTTTAGAGGAAATGATATCGGCTGTTACCGGCGAAACGTGGGATTTGCGTAGGCTTCGTGAGGTGGCTGGATCTATATCAGACAACACCCGAAGGTTCAATATCAGAGAGGGCCTTGCGCAAAAAGATGACAAGCTTCCCAAAAGATTCTACCGGGAAGCGTTACCGGAGACCGGAGATATTATAACCGAAGAGCAGATGGATCAGCTGCTCGCTGATTATTATGCAGAGCGGAAGTGGAAAGAAAAAGGTTTGGTGGGTTGAGTTTCGGTATCGTGTAACAGGAATTATATCATAAAAGATCTGCACCTGTGTCAAACGGTGATCTTCTCATAACAATACGATTTGAAATCTTTATGATTTGGCTATCATAGGCGCACCCATAGGTGCACCTTTCCGCCACTATACCTTTCGGTTTAACGACCATTTCGGCAAAGCTATAAGCTATTAAAATGCATGGATATGGAAACAATCAAAAATAATATTTCAAGCCCATTATTCAAGAGAAGTCAAAATCCATTGTCATTGCTTTCCTGCCGTTGGGACTTCTCTTTGTTGTATAATGGCGCTCCTTCTTTTCTATATTAGATAAATCATCATAGGAGGAACCAATGGAGATACTCGTTTGTGTAAAAAGGGTGCCCGACACCGCGGAAAATGAGATCGAGGTCAAGCCTGACGGCACGGACATCGAGCAGGATGATCTGGTTTACTCGGTCAATGAGTGGGACAATTACGCGGTGGAAGAAGCCATTCAGATCCGCGACAAGGTGGGCGGTGCGGTCACCGTTGTCACCGTGGGCGACGATGAGGCCGAGGAGGTGCTGCGCCGCGAAATGGCCATGGGGGCCGACAGCGGCATTTTGTGTTCCGACGATGCCTTTGAAGGCTCCGACGGCCGCGGTATTGCCGCCATTCTCAAAGCGGAAATCGAAAAGGGCAAGTACGATCTGGTGCTCACCGGTGCCCAGGCCGACGACGGCGCCGGCCAGGTGGGCGGAATGGTCGCGGCCATGCTCGACTGGCCCTATGCGTCGCTGGTGAACAAAATCGAAGCCGGTGACGGCGGCAGCATCACGGTGGGCCGCGAAATCGAAGGCGGCAACCAGGAGATGAACGAGATCCAGCTGCCCTGCGTGCTTTCTATTCAGACCGGCATCAACGAACCGCGCTATGTGGGTATCCGCGGCATCCGCAAGGTGGCCTCGGTGGAAATTCCCACCCACGGCGCAGCCGATCTTGGCCTGGCCGCCGATACCGTGGGGGCCGCCGGCGCCAAAGTCAAACGGGTGGATTACTTCATGCCCGAGCTGGGTGAAGGTGCCGAGATTCTCGAAGGCAGCATGGAAGAGAAGATCGACAAACTGATTGAAATGTTGAAAGCCAAAGGAGGGCTCAAATAATGGCACAACTTTTCGCCTATATCGCACACAAGCAAGGGGTTCTGGATGACAGTGCCGCAGAACTGGCCGTAGCGGCGGCCAGACTATCCGCCGATCCGGTCACGGCCATCGTCACCGGCAGCGGAGCGGAACTGGATACCGCTTGTACGGCGGCTGCCGCCATCTATCCCGCCGTATGGAAATTCGACAACGCCGCGCTGGCCTATCCCAATGCCGAGGTCATCCGCAAACTGCTGGTCAATGCGGTTCCGGCCGGCAGCCTGGTGCTCATAGCCCACGACACCTTTGGCATGGACCTGGGCCCGGGACTCTCCATCAAGCTGGATTGCGCCTATGCCGCCGATGTCATCGGCATCGACAGCGCGGACGCCACCGCCGCCGTTTTGGTGCGCCAGGAGTATGCCGGCATGGCCCATGCCCATATGCGCTGCGATATTTCCAAGGGCGCGGTGCTCACCATCCGCCCGGGCTCCTTTCAGGCCACTGAAACCCCCGCTGCCGGCGGCCAGGTGCAGGACAAATCCGGCGAGGCCGGCGATCTGTCCGCCAATCGCCGTTTTCTGGAAGTCGTGCAAGCCGAGGCAGGCGATGTGGACATCACCAAGTCCGATGTGCTGGTTTCGGTGGGCCGCGGAATCGAAGACCAGGAGAATATCGAGATCGCCGAAGAGCTGGCCCAGGCCATGGGCGCGGTGGTTTCGTGCTCGCGTCCCATCGTGGATGCCAAGTGGCTGGAAAAGTCGCGCCAGGTGGGTACATCCGGCCAGACCGTCAAGCCCAAAGTTTACCTGGCCATGGGCATCAGCGGCTCCTTCCAGCACCTGGGCGGGCTCAAGGGCTCTCCCTTTATCGTTGCCGTGAACAAGAACCCCAAAGCCCCCATTTTTCAGGTGGCCGACGTGGGCATCGTGGAAGACATCCTGGAGTTCATCCCCGAGTTGACGGAAAAAATCCAGGAGGGTTGATAATACATTTGGAATTCCGAAGCTTGAATGGGAAAAATGCGGCTGATTATATACCTTTCAAGCTTCGGCTCTTTTCTTTTTTACTTTTTTGCTCTCTTTTTTGCTTGACAAGCAATTTCTTCTTCATTATTAACCCAAATAGTGGCACTAAAAGGTGGCGAAAAAGAGTGCGTATCCAGAAACTGATTCAGTCGCAGAAGATTAAGCGTCGTAGTTTTTCCGCCCTGTACCCGAGGCACATTTTTTCAAAAGCGAATGGCAATTTTAGCCTATCGTATCAACCTGAATGATGCCTGATTCAAAAAACCATAAACTGAAGGTTCGATCAAAGGTTTGGCTGGAGCTGGAAGGGAAACCCTTTTTTGGGGAAGGCCGTCTGGAAATACTTCGTGCTATCGATCGGTTAGGATCCATCACCAAAGCGGCTGAAGAAACGCGCATATCCTACCGGAGAATCCGGGGGATTATAAGAGAAATGGAAGAAAATTTTGGACGTCCGCTCGTAATTACCCAGCGTGGCGGAAGATCAGGAGGCTGGGCGGCGATTACCACTTCCGCGCAGGACCTTATCAGTCGATTTGAAAAACAGCAAATCGGTGTCAAAAAAGAAATAAACGACACTTTTGAGCTTTTATTCAACGATTTTCCATAAAATATCATTGGAGGACAATGCGCGTTCAAAAAGTGCCGTTCGTTTGGAGAAAAAAATGGAATTTTTAAACGGCTGCATAACATATCCGTATAATGTTTGGATCGTTTCGTAGTCGTGTTTCCGACGAATGTGAAAGAGATGCGCCTGATATCAAAGCGAAACAACAGCCTGGAAAAAAGTGGGTAGTACATCCGGTAACGGTTTATGGGAGGAATAAAAATGATGCAGGTGGTCAAAATCGAGGATGCGGTAGGTTTTCCATTGGCCCACGATATCACGGAAATTATACCCGGTGAATACAAGGGGCCGGCTTTTATGAGGGGACAGATACTGAAAGGGGAGGACCTTGAGCATTTACGCCGTTTGGGCAAAAACCATCTGTACGTTTTAAAGCCCGGCCATGATGAAATACACGAAGATGAGGCGGCAGTGGCATTAGCCAATGCCCTTTGCGGCAATGGCGTAAGTTGGAACGGTGCACCGCGCGAAGGTAAAATCACCCTGAGAGCAAACCATGATGGACTGCTCAAGGTGGATGTGGATGCGCTGATGCGTTTCAACATGTCCGGTGATGTCATGTGTGCCACAATGCATACCAATACCGTGGTTGAAAAGAATCAGCGGATAGCTGCTACAAGAGCCATTCCACTTTTGGTTTCACGAGCCAAGGTTCAAAATGCTGTGGCGGCCGCTCGGGCATCTTCCATAGGAGTACTCAGCGTTCTGCCCATGAAAAAGGCAAAAGTCGGTCTTATGATTACCGGCAACGAAGTTTTTTACGGACGCATTCAAGACAAATTTGAACCCATAATCAGGAAGAAAGTGGCCGAATTAAATGGGGACGTGCTGGACGTCGTTTTTTTACCGGACGATGACAAACAAATTTCAGAAGCGGCAATAATGTTGGTGGAAAAGGGCGCCGATCTGCTGATTACCACCGGTGGCATGTCAGTGGATCCCGATGACCGGACACGGCATGCGCTTAGAATGGCAGGAGCACGGGATATGGTCTATGGCTCAGCGGTATTGCCGGGGGCTATGTTCATGGTGGCCTACATTAAGACTGTTCCCGTGCTGGGAACACCGGCTTGCGGGATGTATTCCGGGCGCACAATACTGGATCTGATTTACCCCAGAGTTCTGGCTGGCGAGAAAATTACGCGTTACGAAATTGCGAGATTAGGGCATGGGGGGCTGTGCCTGCAGTGCGAGGTTTGCCGATATCCAAAATGTTCCTTCGGCAAAGCCGGGTGATTTAGCTTGCCAGTTTGCCGATTGAACATCCCGATTTTTGTAAGGTAGCCGCGCCTTGACCTTGAAGGGAAGAGATATAACAGGGGTTGAGAACTTGATCGATTCATTCAATAGAACCATTTCATACCTGCGTATGTCCCTGACAGACCGGTGCAATTTAAATTGCTTCTACTGCAGGCCCGATAGATGCTCCAATATCCTCTCACGCGAGAGTATCCTGACCTATGATGAACTTTATCGATTAACTACAATTGCCGTGGGTCTAGGTGTGAAAAAAGTCCGCCTTACCGGTGGTGAACCTTTGGTGCGACCGGGCATCGTGGATTTTATTCCGCGATTGACCAGTATTCCGGGACTGGAAGATGTTTCGATAACAACCAATGGTGTTTTGCTAAGAGATAATTTCGAAAAAATATTTGCCGGTGGTATACGCAGACTCAATATCAGTTTAGATACCTTGCGAAGGGACCGATTCAAACGTATTACCGGAAACGATTGCATTGACAGGGTGCGGGAGAGCATCGAATTGTCCGAAAATTTCGGATTTAAGCCGCTAAAGATAAATATGGTGGTTATCAACAGAGTTAATGATGATGAAGTGGAAGAGATGGCATCTCTTTCGCTGGACAAACCCTATTTCATCCGTTTTATCGAATATATGCCGGTGGGGATCAATCGGCGCGAGTCCTTATCGAAAACTGTTCCAATTTCAAGAATAAGAAAAAGGATCGAGAAATTGGGTAGATTGTCGCCGGTGCAGAGACAAATCTGTGACGGGCCGGCTCAACGGTTCAAATTCGATGGTGCCGTGGGTGAAATCGGATTCATCGGCAGCATGAGCAATCATTTCTGCGCCGAATGCAATCGGCTGAGACTCACAGCTGACGGCAAACTGCGGCCTTGTTTGCTGAAGAATATTGAAGTGGACGTCAAAGGCCCTATGCGGCGAGGCGTTTCGGATCATGAGTTGGCCGGTATCTTCCTTAAAGCAGTGCAACAAAAGCCGTTTCAGCACCTGCTCACTTCACCTGATGCCATCTCTGTGCAAGGGCACATGCACATGATCGGCGGGTAATTGACTCTATGCATTGAGATCTTCGTGTATGGCGCTCGACATAGTCAAACAAGCAAAGCCGTTTGAGACAGCCGATATCAATGGGCTTGAACTGGCAAACCACTTTGTGCGCTCTGCCACCTGGATAGGAATGGCTGAAGAAAATGGATATTGTACTGCGCAGCTGCAAGATGCGATGGTGCAGCTTTCCCATGCGGGTATTTTCGGTGAATCAAAATTCTACGGTTTAAAGCCATTTGCAGTAAGTACCGGACAAGAACTGGATTTAAGTGAAGCCAGAGAAATGACGGCCGATGATATAGAAGTGGGATTTGCTCATACAGCGTTGCGCAACGACTCATGGTTGGAGAAGACGCTGATTTGGTAGCGCTCCAGAGTTGAAAGACGATTAAAATAGACACGAAAACTGTTGTGAAGCGCTACCGGCTGATTTGCCCAGAGGAGCGAAAATATTCATCCGCGCGGTATGAACTCCTGACGCGCGGGCCGGAAGCCACCTGCTTGAATCCCATTTTTGTGGCCATTGCACGCCACTGCTCGAATTCAGAAGGCGGGATATATCTCGCTACCGGCAGATGATTTTTCGAAGGTGAAAGATACTGTCCTACTGTAAGATACTCGCAACCGACCTTACGCAGATCTTCAAGGGTCGATTCAACCTCCTCCTTCAATTCTCCCAGGCCGAGCATCAGACCTGATTTTACCGGTAGTTTCTGTTGAGAAGCGGATTTCAGGACATTCAGGGACCGGTAATAGTCGGCCCCGGGCCTGACGAGAGGGTAAAGGTGCGGTATCGTTTCGATATTGTGATTGAACATATCCGGTTTGGCGAAGCATACTGCTTCTAATGCTGTTGCATTACCTTGAAAATCAGGTACCAGGATTTCGACGAGAGTACCTGGGCACAGTTTTCTTATGCAGCGAACGGTATCCGCGAAATGAGCTGCACCTCCATCCCCAATATCGTCCCTGGTCACAGATGTAATTACCGCGTAATGCAAATTCAGCTTCTTTACGGCCCTGGCGATGCGTTCTGGTTCCAGGAGGTCCAGGGGCGGCGGTTTGCCTTTTTCAACCGCACAGAATCGGCAATTCCGGGTACACCGGCTGCCCATAATCATGAAGGTCGCCACGCCCCTGCCGTAGCATTCTCCGATGTTGGGGCAATGCGCGCTCTTACAAACAGTGTCGAGGTGCATTGATTCGAGGAAAGTGTTCATCTTGTCGAACCGGGTTTGGTGGAAGGCGAATGTCGTTAACCAATGCGGATGCCGTTGAGCACAAGCTTCATCGAAACCGAAGTTTTGTTTGAAATGGTGAACGAAACGTTGTGCCACACGCGACAGGTCCTGAGGCGCACCAAGCTCGTTTTGCATTGAAGTGATTTTTTGGCTGGGAACGCCGCAGGGAACGATACGTTTAAAGCCTTCCAGGTCCGTATTGACGTTCAGGGCAACACCATGGTAGGCGACCCATTTTTTTGTGGCAATTCCTATACTGGCGATTTTTTTGCCTTTTATCCAAATGCCCGGCGAACCCTTTTTTATTTCCGGGTCAAGGCCGTACTCTTTAATAACATCGGCGACCGAACCGAGAAGGGTGTGGACATACCAGTGCAGATCCTTTTTTGCCAGCATGATGATGGGATATGCCACAAATTGACCCGGTCCATGAAACGTTGCTTTGCCGCCCCTGTCGCTTCGAAATACGGAAATATTGTTTCGATGCAGCCCCTCTATAGGTTCCTTCAGGTCGTTTTCGGATCCCATTCTGCCAATAGTGACTACCGATGGATGCTCGACCAGCAGTAAACAATCACGGGTCTTTCCGGCAATACGTTCCGATACCATATTGCGCTGTATTTCCATTGTCCTGGAGTATTCCAGCAAACCCAGATGGATGACTTCGATGCTGGACTTTACGCGTTTCATTAGATTGCTCATTAACTGTCTGTAGAGTTGTGGCTTCAATAGTGAATTGCCATCCCTTCGACCGCCCTCATGGCTTCCATAATGCTTTCGGATAATGTCGGATGTGCATGAACCATACAGGCAATATCATCTGTGAGGAGTTCGGACGATTTTGCGAGCAGGGCTTCATGGATCAGTTCTGTTGCGTCGTGGCCGATTATGTGGCAGCCTATGATTTCGTGAGAGTCCGGAGAGACAAGTACTTTAACGATACCATCAGGTTTTCCGATGGCGACAGCTTTTCCAATTGCGGATAATGGAAATACTGCTTTTTGATAAGCAATATCTGCCTGTTTGGCTTTGTCTTCGGTCAGACCGAAGCTGGCGACTTGAGGTTCGCAGTAAATGGCCGACGGAATGGCCTCTATCTCGATCCTGGGTTCAGGGTGTTGTCCTGCAATATATTCCACTGCAATTTCGGCCTCTTTTGATGCCACATGCGCAAGAAGAGGAGTGGCAACCACATCGCCAACGGCAAACACGCTGTCGACCGCTGTCTGATAGAAATCTGAAACCGGCAGATATCCGTTGTCGGTTTTCAAGCCGACATTTTCGAGGCCGATATTTTCCGTGTTCGGTTTCCTGCCAAAAACGCACAGGCTCTTCTGCGCCTTTATGGTGCGCCGGCCGCCTTCCGGGTCCTCCAACGTCACGTCAACCCCATCGTCGGATTTGGTCAGCGTTACGGCTTTGTGGCCGGTCAGCACATCAATGGAGGATTTCTGGAATGATTTTTCCAGAATGGCCGCGATCTCTGCATCCTCGAAAGGAAGCACATGGTCCGCCATTTCCACCAAGGTCACCTTGACGCCGAAGGTGTTCATAATATAGGCGAATTCGCAACCGATGGCACCGGCGCCGAGGATTACCAGGCTTTCGGGAAGTTGTTGCAGGCTGAGGATGTCGTTAGACGACAGCACCTGTTTATGGTCGAATTCGAATCCGGGCACCTCAGCAGGCCGTGAACCTGTAGCGACGATGATTGTTTTGGTGTCAAGTACCCGGCCGTCTGAAATCGAGACCTTGCTTTTCCCCGATATACTGGCCTTGCCCTTGATGAGTTCAATCTTGTTTTTCTTGAGAAGAAATTCTATGCCGCGATTCAACCGCTCGACTACCTTTCTCGACTTTTTATGGACCGAGGCGTAGTTGAAGCTGTCCAGGTTGAATTTGATTCCCATTTCCTTTAGCTCCTGAATGGAGCCGAATACCTGGGCCTGGTGAATCAGGTTTTTGGAAGGTATGCATCCCCAGTTCAGGCATATTCCGCCGCATTTGTCTTTTTCGATCACACACGTCTTGAGTCCCAGTTGACCGGCTTTTATGGCTCCGACATAACCTGCGGGGCCTGCACCGATAATAACGACATCGTATTTGTCGTGGACTGCCATGTTTTTCCTCCTTATGGGCAGGCGCGCTCCGCCATTCCCAAGTATTGTTTTAACTGCAGGGCGGCTTTAATGTCCCTCATTTCGCTAAAATGTTGCGAACGGATGGGGCCGGGAATCCGTTTTCCTCTGAAAAACTTAAGATAAGGTCGCTTACGCACTGGGTGTCGAGTTCTAAAAATCCCCGTGTAATGAGTGCCAGCCCCTTATAAAAGTCCTCGTTCGCGGTACCGAGAATGTCGCTGCATAGATCAGGAATCCAGTTCAGCAGGTGGCTGTACTGAAAATCCTTCTGTTTTATCAAGCATTCGACGGTTCCCGAAGTGTCTCCTCTATCCTGTGCCTGCAGCGACTTCCGGCAGAGGAAGGACAGGTATTGAAACTCTGCAGCAATATGGTCTTCAGGTTCCGGGAGGGTACAATTCCTGGCAAACCCCTCGCGACGATAGAGATCGCAGATATCATCCCATGCTTCCTGCTTCATTAGTCCGGTCTCGCTCGTATAAACGGATTCATATGGATAAGCCGACGTTTCCGATTTTTTTGCCGTTCCAATAAATATCCGTGCATAATCAACAGCCAGGGCTGAAAGGCTGTCTTCGGCTGAAGATGCCAGATACTCGGTCCAAAGGCGGTAGCCTTCTCTGATATCGTGCGGGCCGCTGTCGATCTCGAATGTGATGCTTTTCATCCGACGCATTAGTTCTGCATCGAGTTCAGCGCCATAGATGCGGGACAAAAACTCATAGGTATTTGCACGACCAGACGTTAGAACTTGGAATTGTTCACGGCTAGGCATCCCTCGATAATTCCCCTCTCATCCGGCCTGTTTGGGCTCGTATCCTTTCCAACTCTTTTTGCGGAGGATGTATCGAAACATTGGATGATTGCCGCTGTCCGGAAGGCTGTAGACATCATCTCCGGCTGCGACCATAGCCTTGGAAACGACACTTTGTGGATCGTCGATATCTCCGAATATAAGTGCTCTTCCGACACATTGCGTTACACACATAGGTTCTTTGCCGTCGGCCACACGATGATTGCACAATGTGCATTTTTCTACGATATTCTCACGGTCATTGTAATATCGCAGGCCATATGGGCATGCGTCTATGCACAACTGACAACCGTCGCATTTGTCCGCATCGATGAGCACGGTACCGTCATCGGCCCGGTAGGAAGCTTCCGTCGGGCATACGGAAATGCATTCGGGATCAGAACAGTGCTGGCACATCAGCGGCAGGAAATACATTTCAACATCCGGAAAACCAGCGCCATCAAATTTTGGATTCGGTCCGATCCGTTCGACATGATTATAGAATATTCCCGGAGGGACGTTGTTTTCCATTTTACAGGCTACGGAGCAGGCCAGGCAGCCAATGCAGCGATTGAGATCGCAAATGATTGCGTGTTGCATTATTCTTTCTCCTCGTTGGGTTGCAGCCAGTTTTCCAGTCTGGGGTCATCTTTTGTGGTAATGATCCCATCCGGAGGCCCCTCTTCAGCCTTGTAAATGCGTACCGGGTATCCGCGGAGGTGAACTGAGCCGCAGATCGGGTCCTGGCTGTGGCTGTCGACCAATCTATTGATGCATGAAAATCTCCAACCGTGGTCAGGAGCGGAAACCTCCGGGAACCACCAGGAGTGTTCGCAGTTGATCACATCCGGGGCAATCCCGTAATAAAGGTCTGCTTGCTGCCGAACGCGTCCCCGGTCGTTTTCGATCCAAACCCAGTCGCCTTGCCGGATACCGTATTTTGATGCCGTCTCCGGATTGATCTCGACAAGGGGTACGGGCCATTGTTCGCGACACAATGGTAACTGCCGGTGTTCGGTGTGAAAGTAAACCGGTATCCGTCTTCCGGTGATCATGGTCAGCGGATATTTTTCATAGAGCGCCGGTGTGCGCACGGGACTTTCGGGGGGCTCCTCGAACTGGGGCAGTTCGTAGTTCTTTTCAGGAAGAAACGTTTCCAGCACAGTCGACCAGATCTCCTGCTTTCCCGTAGGGGTGTTAAATCCGGGCACACGCTTGCGCTCTGGTTTGACGATAAAGAATTCATCCAGCAGCCCCCGGTCTATTTCCCCTCGGGGCCGGCGGAATACCCCTGTTTCGTAACGCCTGTAAGTGCCCCAATGGTCGGGAAACAGCTTTTTGACATCCTGCCATCCTTCCTTCTGGAACTTTTGCTTGTACTCTTTCCAGGTCGTACCCAGGCCGGAAACGCATAGATCCAGGTCCGCCTCGGTTCCCGGCCATGGATTTTGGGGGTCCGGTCCGTAAGGCACCCCCATGGCCTTAAAGAGGAGCTGCGTGATTTCATAATCCGGCTTGCATTCACCCGGTGGCTCCACACATCGCACGTTGGCGCCGATACCGCCGCTACTACCCTGAGAAATACGCGGATTGTCCACTTCGAGCCAGTGACACGCCGGGAAAACGATATCGGCCATTTCCACTGTGGGATGGTGCCACAGGTCAATGGACACAAAAAAATCAAGTTTTTTCAATGCTTCCCATGCATACTCGGAGTTCGCCATATTCACGAAAGTACTTGCCTGGCAGATGCCTGCTTTGACCGGGTAAGGTTTGCCGGTGTGGATGGCATCCCAAACGGATGTGGCATCGGACCACGTTCCGCCCCACCATTTGAGCAGCGGAAAGCGGTCAAGCCCGATGATGTCGTCGATTGAAGGTGGAGGGGTGCCCAGTGAAAACCCGCCAACCGAGGGTATGATGTTGGCCTTGGTTGGTCCTCGGTTTCCTCCGGGGCCGTCGAAATTTCCGGTAATGCCGACCAGCAGAGCAATGGCTCGGATGTTCTGGATGCAATTGCCTCCATGTTCGATGCCCAACATATATTGGATACCGCCGTTGCCATGGCGCGGATCGGTCCGGGTCGCATAAGTTTCGGCGGCGAGTTCTATTTTTTCGGCAGGTACATTGGTGATTTTTTCTGCTTTTTCAGGGGTAAATTCGGCGGCCCTTTCTGCCAGAAGTTGAAACACAGGCGTCGCCTTGACGCTGTTGCCGTTTTTCAGCTTTACCTCGAACTCGCCGAAGAGCGCTGGGTCGATGGGCGGGTCGAAGGTGGTGGGCTCCGGCAAAAAACCGCCTTCCACGTAAATACCTTCGGTGGGTGGCCTGAAGGTCTCTCCTTCCCATAACATGGATTCAGCATCGAAATAAGTGAGTCTGTCATTGAGGCGGTCCCAGACCATAAACCGATCCGGATTGCCGCCTTCGGTTACATCGCTTTCTTTGAGCAGCCTCGTTTTTAGTGGGAACTCGTATCCCCATCCGTTACCGTGGATTCCACCGCTGGGTTCTACGTCGGCGCAATAGAGAAACGGACCGTTGGTCCAGCGTTTGCAGAAAAGCTCGTCGTAGAGTTTTTTCCTGATGATGACATCAATCCACGACAGGGCCATAGCGGCATCCGTGCCCGGACGCAGGGGCAGCCATATGTCGGCTTCCTTTCCGGCGTTGGACAGGCGCGGGTTGACACTGATATATTTTGTCGCCTGCGCGCATACATCGACAGTGGTGCGGCCGGAATCGTCATAGTTGGAGATTTCCGGAGAGGCGCCCCACTGAACGTAGACCTTTGGATTGTCCACAGTTGCCATCCAACTTGAGCCGAATTCATCCGTGAGTTTTGTGGCCAGATGCCGAGGGCCCTTGCAAACCTGGTAGTTGACGATGCAGTTCGGAGTATTGACCAACTGCTTCAAGGCGGCGTAAGGGCCCATGGCCCAGATACGGCTCGTGCCGCCCATGGTGAAGATGCCCTTGCCGCCGTACTTAGATTGGATTTCTTTCAGTTTCTCAGCGGTCGTTTTTAAGGCCTCATCCCATGAAATGCGCACCCATCCGGGATCTTCGCCCTTTGGGCGTGTCCGCTTCAACGGATATTTGATGCGCTGGGGATGATAAGCCGCCTGAAGAGATGCCATACTTTTTGCACAGCAGTTTCCCCTGCTTTGGAAGGCATCACTATCTCCTTCGATTTTAACCGCACGGCCGTTCTTGACGGTTACCCAAACGCCGCACTCCATTTTTCCGCAGGCCCTGCATGTCGTACGGATACGCTTGTCGCCTTGTTCGGAAGATCGATTTGGCGCGTTTTTATGCAGTGTCGAATGTTTCGATGCAGGACTTACTTTTGGAATAGAAGCAGTGACTGCAGCAATTTCAGATAGACTGGTATTCGAATCATTAGTTATCGGCACCCTTTTTCCCCCTATCTATGAAAGTATTCACCAAACAATGAAAAAGGAATCACTGTCCGGTACTGCATCCATGTCGGTGTTCTCTGCTATCCAGGCGATTTTACCGGTTGGAATTCCGCATTTCCGGTCAGCGCCTGCCTTTTATAACAGGATCATTTGCGGGTCCGTCGCCATTTGGGCCAATTTGTCGATGAATTGGCCCGGAGGTGTCCCGTCCATAATCCTATGGTCGAACGACAGCGACATCGGCATGATGGATCCGATCACGATTTCTCCATTCTTGACAACGGGTCGTTCCACAATGGCAGAGGTTCCCAATATGGCAGCTTCGCCCGGATTAATGATCGGCGTCTGGATTTGCCATCCGGCTGAGGAAAGGGCGCCGGTATTGGTGAGGGTAAATGTTCCTCCGCTCAATTCGTTCATGGATAGAGAGTTGTTTCTGGCCTTTTCCATCAATACAATTCTGGCTTTTGCGATGTCCCCAAGGGACATTTGTTCAGCGTTCTTGATGACGGGGACAAGAAGACCGCTTTCTGTTTCGCTTTTTTTAACGGCAACGGCAAAACCAATATTGCAATTTCGCCATATCTTTATCTCATTGCCGATAAGGCTGGCATTCATGATGGGAACAGCCTTAAGGCACTTGGTGACCATGAGCACAAAAAGATCCGTGTAGGTTACTTTGTAACCCAGGATGTCAGCCTTGCGGGCGTAATGGTTGCGGAATTCAATCAGGTCGGTTACATTGAGTTCGAACATTACAGTCACGCGTGCCGTGGAGATGAGACTGTTGTGCAGATTCTCTCCAATGCTTTTACGCATACCTGTGAAAGGAATGGACTCCAACAGAATTCTATCTGCATCTTGAGCGGCGGAAGTCATCTGAACTGCAGCAGTGGGAGCAACGACAGGTTCCTGCCGTTGCGAGGCCATGGCTGTTTCGATATCCCGTTTGATAATGCGACTGCCAGGTCCGGTGCCTTTGATTGAGGATATGTCGATGCCATGCTTGCCGGCCAGATGCCTTGCTACCGGTGATATCCTGATTCTCTCCGAAGCTTCGAGGTGGTGCGGTTCGGTCCGGGGGACCGGAGCGGCGACTTCGGTTTCGGTATTAAGGTCTTCGGATGGTTTTTCCTGCCCATCTGCCGCGGTGGATGACGCTTGTTCTGCCACGAATTTCTGGGGATCCTTTTTAATGCGCTCATACTCTTCTTTGGTCTCCGCAATGGCGCCGATAACGATACCGCAGAGATATTCTTCGCCGGTTTTTCCAAATACAGCTAAAAAACCGGCGATTGGTGCAACGATTTCATGAGCAACTTTCTCGGTCTCCAGAATGAGAACGACCTGTTCTTCCCGGACTTGCTCACCATCTTTGACAACCCATTCGGAAATAGTGCCTTTTTCCATGGTCATACCGAGTTTAGGTATGAATAGGTTCTTGATCACGCCAACCTCCCTTTCTTTCATCTTAAGCGAATTCACGGACTTTAAGCGGCTGTACGTTTCCGGCTCAGGTTGAAAAGCCACGCTCTGGACGATGCGCAAGGCGTCCTGACGCAACGTATAGCACCAATCGATCGATCCATTCTGCTTGAATCAATAACAGACGGATTTGATGGCTGCGACAACGCCCTCGACTTGGGGGATGCAGTATTGTTCCATTTCTGCGCCGGCAATCGGCATATTGGCCGAACAAACCCTCGCTACGGGTGCATCCAGGTCGTCAAAGCATTTTTCCATAATTTGCTGCCCGATTTCAGCCGCAACACCGCAGCGCTGGGTGTCTTCGTCAACGACAACGACCCGATTGGTCTTTGCAATCGATGCAATGATGGTATCCATGTCCAAAGGCTCTAAGCTGCGCGGGTCGATGACTTCCACACTGATTTCGTTTTTCAGCATCTCGGCCGCGGCAAGCGCATGATGAACCATGTAAAGAGTGGCGACGACCGTTACATCCGTTCCCTGACGTTTGATGTCGGCCTTACCTAATGGGATGATGTATTCTTCTTCCGGAATTTCCTGCGTGAAACCCATCAGCTTCTTATGGAAAAAGTAGCATACCGGATTGTTGTCGCGGATGGCCGCTTTCATCAATCCCTTTGCATCGTATGGGGTGCTGGGCAGAACGAGTTTTAGTCCCGGATTGTTGAGAATCATCGCGGATGGAACGTGCGAATGCTCCGGACCGGTTCCAAAGCCGGCGCCGGCGACACCCATAAAGACGCAGGGCGCATTGACTTTTCCGGCCTGGGTAAAATATTGCTGGGCTGCTTTCAACAGGATTTCATCGGCGGCGCAGTAAACGAAATCGGCAAAATTCAGATCGCAGACCGGACGATACCCTGCACATGCAGCTCCGACTGTCGCGCCTGCGATTGCCAATTCGCTCAACGGTGCATCCATGACCCGGTCCGGGCCGAAACGTTCAATCAATCCCCTGGTCGCCATGAATGGAGCTTCTTGTACATTTTCGCCTATAATAAAAACGGTTTCATCCCGCTCCATTTCTTCGGCCAGTGCTTCAGAGATCGCCTGCCAGTAATTCAGCGTTTTCATATCGTACTCCCTAGTCAAGGTGCATAAACGAGTGATGGTAAAATAGAAGGGTCAGGGTAAGGGCTTTCCTGTGCAAACCTTTCCGTCTCGGCCGCTTTCGCATCGGCCTCCTCATCTATCTTTTGGATTAGCTTTTTCGTCAAGACATTACTATCCACGAGCTTTTTCCTGCAAAGCTCAATAGGATCCCTCTTTTTCCATTCGGCAATCTCTTCTTTGGGTCTCGGCAGGTAGTGACATACGTCGGGCCTTCCTTCGGAATGGGGTCTGAAGCGATAGGTTTTGCATTCGAGCAGGGAAGGTCCTTGTCCTTCACGCGCCCGGTCAATCGCTTTTTCTGCGGCCTCCCGCACTGCAAAAACATCCATACCATCAACAACTTTTCCCGGCATGTTGTAGGTTTTAGCCATATCGGCGATATCTTTGAGCGCGAAGCTGTCGCAGCACGGAGTAAACCAAGCCATAAGGTTGTTTTCAACCACCCAGACAACAGGTAGTTTCCAACAAGATGCCAAGTTCATGGCTTCATGGGCCTGGCCGCGCTGGACACTGCCGTCACCCACGAAACAAAGGCACACCTGCCGCTTCCCATTTTTCTTCGCCGCCAGGGCAAAGCCCGCTGATAAGACAAACGCAGTACCGATGGTACCACCCTGGCCTAAAACACCGTTGTCTTTGTCGACTATATGCACGCCGGTGATGCCACCTCCCCATCCTGTGGCCTTACCGAGGTGCTCGGCGACGGATTGTTTCGGGTCTATCCGCTTGCCGACCATATAAGGTATGCCATGGCCCCGAAGGTGAGGATAGACAAAGTCGTCTTTGTTCAGTATGGAACATGCTCCCACACCGATCGCTTCGTGGCCTTGCGCACTATGGTAGAATGTGCGCAACTTGCCCTCGGAAGCCATCCGGACATTGAGTTCATCGTGCTTGCGGGTGTTGACAAGCATACGATACAGTTCCAATTTCTGGTCTTTGGAAAGTCTAGACATAATTCCTGCTCCTCGATCTCGATAGCTGGATACCTCCCGTTAACGGGCGGCGCAGATCATAAGTTCATCACATGGCCATTGAGTAATTACCTTATTACCGGTTTCAGTAACGATTACCTGTTGTTCTATTCTGGCACCATCTCCGCCCTCGCCGCAGAAGGTTTCCAGGGCAAAATGCATTCCCGGTTTCAGCACGATCGGATAGTCGTTGAAGAAACGGCTGATGATCGGTTTTTCGTGGATGCTCACACCGATTCCGTGGCCTACGCACAGACCAAGTGCCGAGAGTTCGTTAGGAAAGCCCAATTCTTTGGCTGATGGCCATTGATTGGCAACCTCTGCCGTCGTGGCCCCGGGGCGAACGGCCTCGATGGAAGCCTGAAGCCAGTCGTAGGCTTTTTGATACAGGTCCTTTTGTTTCTGTGTTGCTTTTGTCGTGGCGAAAGTGCGATAATAACATGTCCCATAGCCAAGATAGTGCCCCATGATATCAATGAAAACAAGCTCTCCCGGACGAATCATGCGATCGGAGAAATCGTGGGGATGCGGATTGCTTCTTGGCCCGGAAACACAATTAACGCCGGTGACCCGATCACATCCGTTTTTAAGCATCCAACCATAGATTTCCGACACAATATCCGATTCTTTGATTCCCGGGCGGATACGGTCGAAGATATACTGGTAGCATCCATCTGCAATTGAAGCCGATATTTCGATGATGGCCAGTTCTTCGGGGCATTTGACGATGCGGGCGTCCCACATGACATCCCAACCGTTGACCGCGTTCAGTCCGGCGGCCTTGAGCCCCTCGAGAATATACAGATCGACCATATCGACGCCCAGCGGCATATCCGACAGCTTACACTGGTCCAGCACCGCTTTGATATTGTCGACCGTTACTTTGATTGCATTGTCGACGCAACCGGGACCGACAGCGCCCCTGTTCCAGGAACTGCTGACCAGGATGTTCTCTTGAGGAAGCCACGGCGCAAGAACGCTCTTCACTTTTGCCGCCGACCCCATGTCAAACAGAAAAGGCTCTCCCTCCCGCGGGACTACGCACCATCGCATAAATTTATCGCGAGCCCACTCTCCGATAGCGGTGCTTGAGGCGTACCTGATATTGTCCGGGTCGAACAGCAGGACGGCACCGAGGTCCTTTTCGGCCAGCTGTTCCTGAATACGCATTAATTTGTATTCACGCATTTTGGCAAAGTCGATCCTTTGCTCGATATCTGACTGCATTATCCCGAGAGTCATGAGAATCTCCTTTTTATTAATTCGTTTTCCTATTGCCTAAAGCGGTGCCGGCTGGAGTGAACATACGATTATCCGGTTTGCGCCGCCGTGATCGTGCCGCTATTTCAAACCGACATCCATTGACTCTATATTCTCTTTACCGTAATCGTTCTTTTCGTAGGTTCCTGTTCCGGGTTTCATTTTCTGGACGCTAGGTTGAATGAGTCTTCTGGGTATTGCCGACATCCTGCCGCCGTCAACCGGAATTTCAACACCGGTAATATACTGCGAGTCGGAAGAGGCGAGAAACAGGGCTGCCCTGGCCACATCCTGAGGTGTGGCCATTCGATTCATGGGAACCTGCGCAGCGAAATTTTCCCACATCTCAGGAGGATGATGGCGGAACATATCTGTTTTGACGAACCCCGGCACAACGCAATTCACCCGGATCTCCGGAGCCAGCCATCCAGCCAGCACCCGATACAGGGCGGTTACGCTATTTTTGGCGGTGACATAATGGGGATCCACCGGAGTGGCTGTGCCGGCCGAACTGGTCGATGTAAAAATAATGCACCCCTCGCCGCTTTTTCTGAGGTGCGGAATCGCGTATCGCGTCAGAAAAAACGGGCCCTTGATGATGCTATTGTAAGTCATGTCCCACACTTCTTCGGTAACATCTTCAAGATTGGGGCAGACATAGTGTATAGCGGCGTTGTGATAAAGTATATCAAGCCTGCCGAACGCTTCTATGCAACCGTCGACAAGCTTTGGCAAGTCATCCATTTTGCCGACATTGGCCTGAATTGCAATGGCGTTGCTGCCCATATCCTTTATTTTTTGAACCACATTGTCGGCGGCCTCTTTGTTGCCGTGATAGTTCACGACCACCTTTGCCCCGTGTTGGGCAAACAGGAGAGCCGCGGCTCTTCCCATTCCTCTGGACGAACCTGTAATGATTGCAACTTTATCTTTCAATTTTTGATCAGCTGGCTTTGCGGGCGACATCGTTTTTTCTCCCTATGAAATAGTAAAGGGGAAAGGCAGTGGCCTTTGAGGAGGCTGCAATTCCATGAAAGAGTCACTGCCATGTTTTCCCCAGATAATTGAATATTAATTGCTCTCGGATACCCGATAGTGCATCGGCTTTCCCTCCTCCAAGTGGGTTCCCTCGGTCACCTTATATACCTTGCACAGGATGGAGCTTCCCGGGTATGAACCGAATACAGGGTCGGTCAATTCCGGATCGTCTTCGGTGATGACATTTGCATTGGATTGCCATACACCGTGAAGGTATGGTTCCTCTCCGGGTTGTTCAGGGAACCACCAATGGTGTTGGACTTTAACCACTTGGGGATGAATCCCATTGCTGAGTTTGGCGCGCTGTTTGATTCTTCCAATGCGTGTTTCGACCCAGACCCAGTCGCCGTCCGTGATATTGGGACTCATACGCCGTGCCGTATCCGGATGGATTTCCATGAAAGGTTCAGGGTTCATTTTGCGCAGCGACGGCACCTGATAGTACATGGTGTGATAGTTGGGCAGGTGGCGGTCATTGCCGATAAGGATTAGCGGATATTCCTCGGCAAGCTCCGGCGTGCTGTATGGACTGATGACCGGTTCGCAGTAGTCAGGAATGCCATCATAACCCAATCGTTCCAGCATGACCGACCACATCTCCGCCTTGGCCGTCGGCGTCGCGAATCCATTGGTGTTCTTGTAATTCTCAAATACAGATTCCGGCCAGTCCCCTCCGACACGTTCCGCGAAATCAACGATATCCTTACAGCCGTATTCATCCAAAACACCTCTCAACCGCCAATTGTAGCACTCTCTCAAATCTTTCCACTGAAAATATTCTTCTAAGCCCATTTTTTCGGCAATCAGGCGGAAAGCTTCGTAATCGTTTTTGCGTTCATGCTGCGGCTCTACAACGGCTGCTCCAACATGGATCAAATTGAAAATGTCGCAGGGAAGTGAAGGACCGATCTCGTCCCGTTCGAACCAATCCGACATCGGCAAAACGTAATCGGATAGCTGAGCACTGGGAGTCATGACAAATTCGAGAGCCACGACAATCTCCATCTTTTTCATGACCTCAGCCACAAGTTTGGCATTCGTGTACTTAAGCAGTGGATTGCTGCCGGACATAATCATCGCTCGAATTCGATCAGGTTTGTCCGCCAGGATATCGCGCCATGCGGTAGGGTGGTGCACCTGGCAAGACCACATGGCGTTGCTGGCAACGCGCCATTGCTTCTTCTCATATTTCGCCTTAATATCATAACCGGGAAATCCCAGCGCCTTGAAGCGGTCGGCACCGATCTGTTTTTTCTTATCTTCTTCGGAGAAAACCTCGTCGGGTTTCAGCTCCATTTCATAAATACTGACGCATTTATCAGGATCATAACAGCCGGTAACCGATTCGGTACGATCCAGCGTGCCCGTCAACATTCTCATAATGTCCCTGCAACGCAGAACAGAAGATGTCCCGGGGGCAAAGCTGTCGTAGATGTGGCCGGACATGAACATACCCGGACGGTTTTCATTGATCATCTCGGCCGCCTGCTGGATTTTTGCTGCCGGGATCCAAGTGACCTCCGAAGCTTTTTCTGGCGTCCATTGTTGTACCCGGGCCGATAAAGTATCCCATACGGTCCTGCATTCAATCTGCTTATTGTCGGACGTGGTAACGGTGTATGTTCCGGTCAACGCCTTGTCGACATCGGCTTCTTCGAATTTCCTGGCTTCGCCGTCCCAAATAGCCGGTGCGTTGGTTTTTTTGTTCCAGACAACAAAAGTATCTTCTCCCATGCCCGGTTTAAGGTCGGTTCCACTGAGCAATTTGTGGGTGTCGGTTCTTACCAGAAAGGGCGCATCGGTCCAATCCTCGACAAATTCTTTGTCATACCATCCTTCCGTCATGAAGGAGCGTATCCAGCATAGCCACAGGGCGATATCCGACCCTGGGCGGACCTGCAGCCAAATATCTGCAATTTTGGCATTTTCAGTTAAGCGCGGGTCAATACATATCATTTTTGCGCCGATTTCAGGCAGCTGGGCGAAATTGGGCCACATGTTTGGAAAGGCATCGAAGTGATTTCCAACCGAGACGACGACTCCCGGAACCTGGCCGGGAGTCGGAAATACGCACACCGGCCAGCCGAAGCTGTGTTCACTGGTTACCATCTGGCCGCCGTAGCAGACCTGTTCATGTCCGGTGCGGTTTACGCTTCCAATAGCCACATGAAATCTCCACGGTACCCAGTTGTTGTCACTTTGGTGGGCCGTTCCCGTGTTAACCGAAATGCAATGCGGCCCATGCTTTTCTTTCAGAGATGTGAGTTTTTCGGCTATCTCTTTGCACGCTTGATCCCATGAGATGCGTTCCCATTTGTTTTCGCCACGCTCTCCTACACGTTTCAAGGGATAATTGATCCTGGATTTCATATTATGGAACTCGAGAGAAGCTTTTCCGCCGTTGTCCAAAAAGCCTCGTGCACAATTGCTGGTGCAGGGCAGTTCTGGGTGGGGCACGACTTTGACAAGTTTTCCATCCTGAATATGGGCCTGTATGAAACAAGCACCCAGCGGACAACCGTAGCAAGTCGTCGTCTTAATTTCCGTTTTGGTTTGGCTCATTGGGCTTTCCTCCTGAAAGTTGTTTGAGTGCAATATTTAAAGGCTACTATTTCAAATCGCTGTGACATGAGTGCAAATTATGTTGGGCTGCTTATGCAGGTGCGTGGCTACAAAGGTGAAAAAATTCCCCAAGGGGTGACACCTTTAAGTGTATTCATATGACCGCCTTGGATTCTTTGTCAAGTATTTTTTTATTATAAGTTGAAGCAAGGTCAGGCGCAGGGGGCCTGATCTTTTTTGAACGGTGTTCACTCGGTAATGAATGTCAAAAAAAACTTGACAAACAATGAAAATGACCTGCATATAGACACTAATTAGTAGCACCAATCGGTGCTACTTTGAAAGGCGCTTAAAATCCAATCACTCAAACTGGTTCTTGCCTGAATCGGGAGGTTTAAAATTAGACTCATGAAATCGGGGTGATGCCGTTCAAAAGACAGCCTAAGGCAGGAGGCAAGCAATGCCTTGCCTATATATTTCTATTTATAAAAAAGAAAGGGGTTGAGTATGGATAACGAAATTGTCTGCAACGGTGATGTAGACCAGGATGGCGTTAAGTGGGTAAAGAGCCGGTGTGGTTTCTGCAGTATCAATTGCGCCATATTGGTCGGCGTGAAAGATGGAAAAATAGTAAAAATGCGACCGAATGAAGACCATGGAACTCTGCTGTGCGAGCGCATTGGCGAAACCGGTGAAAGGGCCATAAAGTTCCATTACCATCCAAAACGGGTCAATTACGCGTTGAAGCGGGCAGGAGAGCGTGGAGAAAACAAGTGGGAGCAGATACCCTACGACCAGGCGCTGGATGAAATTGCCGAAAAGATGACAAAGTTAAAAAAACAATACGGACCGGAAACCCTGGCGGTGATTGAAGGAACTTACCGGAGCGATCATTTATGGGCCAGGAGCCGGTTCACCAATCTTTGGGGAAATCCGGGCAATTTGGCAGACCCCGGAACCATATGCTGGTGTTGGATGTTTACAGTGAACATGGCGGTGGTTGGGAACCAGATTGAGACTACCCTCACACCGGGAGTCGAGAATTCTAGATGTCTCGTCGTCTGGGGCTGTCGAATCAACGAGCGTTTCTCGCCGAAAGGCTATGTTAACCGTGTGATGAAAGCGTGCACCGAAAATCCGGAAACCAGAGTAATTGTTGTTGACCCGGTAATGATTGATGCCGTGCGTAATGCCGACGTTTACTTGCAGATCAGACCCGGCACGGATCTGGCCATGATGCTTGGCTGGTGCAATGTGATCCTTACTGAAAAGTTATACAAAAAAGATTTCTTAACGCGCTGGTCAAACGGCCCCTTCCTGATGCGGATGGACACCAAAAAGCTCCTGCGCGAGACCGACATTGTTGAATCGGGAGGAGAGAGGGAAAACTTTGTGGCGTGGGATACAAAACAGGGAAAGCCTGCGGTTTGGATATCCAGCCAGAACAAATACAAGCAAGAGGGTATCGAAAATGCCCTCGAAGGCGAATTTGAAATTACACTCGCAGACGGCAGCAATGTAAAATGCAAAACAGCTTTTTCGGCTCTGATGGAGCGTATCGGTGAATATACGCCTGAAAAAGTCAGCGAAATTACAGGTGTGCCGGCTTACAAGATTCAGGAGGCTGCCCGTATTTATGCCACCCATGGGCCGAGCACCATCGGCTGGGGGGTCGGTTCATGTGATCAGTCCGGATGGAACGCGAGCTATGCAGGTTTGGCAAAGACACTGTTGCGGGCATTTACGGAAAACGTCGATGTGGTCGGTGGCGATTACCTGCCGGAAGTGGGCCCCATCATCGATGGAAAAATGCCCGTCAGGGAAAGTGAAATGGAGTTGGCACATACCGTCAGTGCGGAATCAAGGGCAAAATTCATCGGGAATGACCGCTATCGACTGATGGGGTGGAAGGGATTCGAATTGATAGATAAATGCTATCAGGAAATTTACAAAGTGCCTCGTCCGCAGGTGCATCAGCTGCTGGCGGCACCATCGCTTGTGTGGCGGGCGATGCTCAACGACGATCCATATCCGGTCCGGGCTGCCATCTGTTGGGGTGCCAATCCACTCATGTGGGCGCCCAATTCGAAGTATGTTTATAAGGCGTTGAAATCTCTTGATCTGTTTGTCGTTCTTGATTTCTGGAAAACGCCTACAGCAGCACTGGCAGATTATATCCTTCCTGCGACGGATTGGATGGAGCGTCCTTTTTGCTCGACTTTCGAAGATTCATTCGATTTCATGATGGGAGGTGATCGTGCGGTGCAGCCCGAAGGTGAGCGCCACATGGATTACGATTTTTTCCGCGGTCTCGGAATTCGTTTAGGACAGGAAGAACACTGGCCGCATGAAACCTATGAAGAGAATATTGCTTATCGGCTCTCCCGGGCTGGCGTCAGTTACGAAGAATTTGTAGATGATGGAATGCTTATTGGAGATTTGAGGTTTGAGAAGCACAAATTGATAAGAGCGAATGGACAGGTTCGCGGTTTCGCAACGCCTTCGAGGCGGATTGAAATTTTCCCGAGTATTTTTGAAGAACTGGACTATGACCCAATGCCGACGTACAGGGAACTCCCCGAGACACCGGTGAGCAACCCGAAAATGGCCGAAGAGTATCCTCTGATTTTGACTACCGGCGGACGATGGACCCCCATGTTTCATTCCGAACATCGTGTTCCGGGAACAGGCACGCGTGAAATGCATCCTTGGCCGTTGTTCCAGATGCACTATGAAACGGCAAGGGAGTTGGGGATCCGGGATGGAGACTGGTGCTGGATTGAAACGCCGAGGGGAAGAATTCGCCAAAGGGCAAAACTTGGCTTTGAATTGAAACCGGGAACGGTAATTGCACAACCGAGCTGGTGGTATCCTGAACTTCCCGTGGAAGAGCCCTGGTTGTGCGGTGGATTCATTTCCAACGCAAATGTGCTGACCAATGACGACCCCGACCACTGTGATCCGATGTGCGGAAACTGGGTCGCCAGGGGACTGCTGTGCAAAGTCTATCCCTGTGAAGAGCCGGAGGCGCTTGCCGACCGGTTGCCGGCGGAAATGTTTCGGGAAAATAAGTCCGGATTTCCCAAGGCATAAATGAGTCGGGGTGTGAATCGCTGTGATCTGCTATCCGGCCAACCACTCAAAGTTGTTGGCCGGATATTGCATTGCCCCGACGAAGCGCACGGTTCCGGAAGCGCGACACCGGCCGGATGTTGTACGTCATGATACTGGGGTATCATCCGATCGGCTAGATGCATGAGTCCATGCTGAATTGTAAGCTAAACCCAGATCTACCGTATAAGGCTTGCAGAAGGGAGGGGGGGATTGACTTGCGGAATAAGATGCTCTCGCTACCGTTTCACCCTTACCATTGCAGAAAGTTTGTGCACAAAGTGCATGAAATGTTTGAAAGCGTGCAGTTCGGATCTGATCGGGGTAACTGAACGGGGTTTTCCACAACTAAAGGTTCCCGGGCTTTGTAAAGGGTGTATGAAATGCATCCAGGTCTGTAAAACTGATGCCATAAAGGTCAAGATGTTTTCCAGTCTTGGGAAATACCACGATTCAAATTGAGCAAACAGGTATGAATGCCATTTAACCAAACGCGCAACCGTCGGCTATATCCATTATTTTAGCGTTTGAAATCTGGCGATTAAAGACATGTCAAATGGTGTAAACAATAGATGGGAGAATTCTTATGTGTTTTAGACCGACCGTTGCTGTTAAAAAAACCGTAAAGTGCCCCGAATGCGGAGAAATGAATCCTCTACCCCTTTCGATCAATTCATCGATGAAGGATATCATGGAAAATGACGGCGGCAAGGCCATCATTGAAAAGTACTGTCAGGATTTGTTAGCTGATCCCCGGTTCAAACAGGCGAAGGCCATGACGCTCAGACAGATCAAACCCATGTCTGGAGGCAAAGTTACACAAGATATGATTAAAGCGGTTTCACAAGAATTGGCTCAACTTCCACAACCGAAGTGCAAGTCCTGTGGTGTGGCCATGCCGCAGTCCAGAGGCCCTGCATCAGGACCCGCCGGACCTGCCGGCCCCTCAGGTCCCGCAAAAAGTTAAGATATTATGTCCAATAAATAGGACTCGGGAGCAAATGGATGGAACTCGTTTTTCTCGGTACCGGTGCTGGCAACGGTGTGCCGGCGTTTTACTGCGGTTGCAGAGTATGTCGCGAAGCAGCCGATGATTCCCGTTGCCGGCGGACAAGGTGTGCGCTTGCCGCTATCGGGGAAGAGAACATTGTAATCGATGCTCCTCCTGAGCTGTCCGCGCAATTGCTGCGGGAAAAAATATCCCATCTGGACTGCCTGTTTTTAACACATGCCCATTATGACCATTGCGCCGGCTTGGGTGACCTGGAGATATATACGCGTTTCCATCGTCACGAAAAGCTACCAGTGATAATGAGCGGCGATACCCGAATGCAGCTCGAGAGAAGTAACGGTGAGATAGAGGAGTGGATGAATATACGCCTCATGGATCCCGGCGATACAGTGGGGCGGCCTGGGATCGAGGTAACGGCGGTTGATGTCTCGCATTGTCCAGGGGCATTGGGGTACATCATAGGCCGCGACGATTGCAAAGTCGCCTACCTGCCGGATACTGGACCACTCCCGGCCCGAACCAGGGAATTGTTGTCGGGCATTGACGTGCTCATTTTGGATACAACTTTTTACGGAAACAACTGGTATCCTGAAACCCACCTGTCTTTTGAGGAGACATTGAATATCGCCGAGGAGCTGGATGTGGGCACCCTTTTTCTAACCCACCTGTCGATGCATCACAGCCAACCGATAACCTGCCGGGAAATCGAACACCTGATCAGGCCCTACATGGGCCGAGTGAAACTGGCCTACGACGGCCTGCGGATTTCACTTGGTGAAATATCGGAAAAAGAAGGTAACTTCTGTCAAAATGGCATCGGAATGAAGATGGCAGGCTGAAGCATGCCATAGATCAGAAAAGAGTACTGAGATGAGCCAGACAAACACGCGTGAAATCATCAATGACATTCGAGGCACGAAAGCCGTTCCGGGAGTATGTATCGTCTGCCCCTGGCACTGTCCAACCGAAGTGTTCGTTCGTGACGACAAAGTCGTATGGGTCAGAGGTAACGAGAATGCGCCCAATGCCACCACCCGATGTGTCAAAGGGGTCTCGAGCATTCACCTGTCAAGGGACCCGGACCGGCTGCTTCATCCTATGAAAAAGGATAAAAACGGGAATTTTAAAGCTATTTCATGGGATGACGCATTTTCCTATATCGCTGAAAAACTGCAGGAGATCAAAGAAAAACACGGCCCGGAGGCTGTTGCCTATCTCTGGCACCTCGATTCCAACGAGATGTTTTCACAGCAGCTTTTCAGCCAGCTTTACGGAACACCCAATTGGTCCGGCCATGGTGCGGCTTGCGATCAAAGCCGGCGTTTGGCAGGGATAATCACCTACGGCCACCCTTTGCCCACAAAAGATTATGAGAACAGCCGGTTCATCATGCTCTGGGGCGAAGACCCGCTAGGACCCAACCAAAGCCTTCATGAAAACAGGGAACTGGTGGAGGCGCTCAAACGAAATGCGAAACTCGTCGTAGTGGATCCTTACCGCAGCCGCACGGCAGAGAAGGCTCATGTATGGCTTCCCATCAATCCCGGCACGGACGGCGCGCTTGCGCTGGCAATGGCATACAGAATCGTCGAGAGCGGAAAATATGACGCCGATTTTTGTGAAAACTACATTTACGGTTTCGAAGTCTTTGCCGAACATCTGCGGTCAAACGGCTATACACCACAGTGGGCTGAGGGGATCACCGGAATTAAGGCGGAAACCATTATCGAACTTGCCGATGAATTCGCTGAAACCAAACCAGCCATTATGGACGGTCTTAAAGGGATTGTCAATTACTCCAACGGTTTTCAGTCGCTCAGGGCTATCTTCACATTGAATGCCATTACGGCAAACATAGATGGCCCTGGCTGTCTGATTTTAAAAGAGGCCGGTCCGCTTGCCCCTCCGCTGCTGATACCCGAAGAGGATGTCGCAATTCCCGAACGCCCGATCATCAGTGCGGAAATGGGATATCCGCTGGCTCCGGATATCCCGAGTCAATTGTTTCCCAAAGCAGTTCTGGAGGGCGACCCCTACCCGTTGAAAGCCCTGTTCTTCCATATTGTGAATCCGGCCATGTCGGATCCCAACACGGCTTTGTTCAAGAAAATGATGGCTGCTCTGGACCTTTCCGTTACAATCGACGTTTACATGAGTGAGACTGCCCAATTGTCCGATATTGTCCTTCCAGAAGCCTCGATGTTTGAACGGGCCGAGGTCAGAGAGAGCCTTTGGTCCGGTCCTCAGGTTATCATGGCACAACCGGCAATTGCGTGTTTGGGAGATTCAAAGCCGCTTTATGAAATCATGAAGGGGCTGGCTGAAAAAATGGGATACGGCAAGTACTTCGAGTGGAATACCTGGCAGGACTGGGCAAAAGTTGCCACCGCCAACCTGCCGGTCTCTTTTGAAGAGCTCAAAGAAAAGGGAGTGTGGCATGGCGAATTACGCTACCACAAATATCTGGAAGAAGGGTTCATGACATCGACCGGCAGGATTGAAATATACTCTGAGGTTCTGCCGGAATATGGTTACGATCCGATGCCCACTTTTGATGAATCCGGCCGGGCCAAACCGGACCAGGAATACCCATTTCAGCTCATCAACGGAAAACTGCAGTACCATTGCGGCACGCACACGCAGAACAATCCCTATCTGATGGCCATCGAAGGGGAAAATTGGGCACAGTTAAGCACTCAGGATGCACGCAGATTGGGAATTGAAGACGGAGACAGAATTGAGTTGACCTCTCCAGTCGGCAGGGTAGAAATTTCCGTACGTATTGTGGAAGGCCTTAAAGACGGTATCGTAAGGGTTGTGCATGGTCATGGTTTTGGGCGCACCATGGGCTCGATCGCCCGGGGAAAGGGAACCCACGTGAACCCAATTTTTGATTCGCAAGTCAACCACATTTGCGGGGGAATAGGGTACAACGAATGTAAAGTGAGTGTCAGAAAGGTTGGATAAATCAAATGAGCCAGTATGGTTTCTATTTTGATAAGGAAAAATGCGTTGGTTGCAGGGCTTGCGAGGTCGCCTGCCAGATTTGGAACGAGTCCGTACAGACGGTCAAGTGGCGAAATGTAGCGATGGCAGTTGAAGGGACTTACCCGCAAATAGTCAGCGTCAATGTGTCACTGGCATGTATGCACTGCGGTGATGCGCCCTGCAAAAAGGCCTGTCCGCGGTCGGCAATCACGAAAGATGAAGAAACAGGGCGTGTGACCGTCAACCAGGAACTTTGCGTTGGTTGTATGCTCTGTTTGTGGGCCTGTCCTTTCGGAGCACCCCAAATGGGAATTCACGGCAGAATGGAAAAGTGTACTTTCTGTGAAGATCGGCCTATGGGGCTAAAGCGTGCGTGCGAGGAAATCTGTCCGACCCAGGCCATCGTTTCCGGCGAAATCGAAATGCTGGCTAATTTTTCAAAACATAATGTGGGCAACCGGCTTATGCATGATGAAAACCCCGGGGTCATCCTCGGCCATGAAGGTGATTAACTATGGATAAGTTCACCTACTTTTGGTGCCTGATCATTGTATCGATGACTTTTTTCCTTATCGGTATGTATCGAAATTTTGCGGTTAAAATAGGCTATATTTTATGGGTCAACAATAGCCGCAAAAATGACAATTCCATAGGCTGGCGGCGGAAGTTAAGTCGTATGTTTCCGATAGCGGGACGGAAGACGTTTGTGAATGAGGCCGTTTTCCAACGGAGAATCATGAACAGGTCCGGCTTTTTATGGATGCGGCACTCGCTTATCTTTTTTGGATTCATCATCATCTTTGCACTGGACCTATTTTTGACGTTTGCGGGCCATTATGCCCATCATTATTTTCATTACAATTTTTTTATGGAAGGGGCCGGAAAGGCGTTTTTGAAAATCGGAATGGAACTCAGCGGTGCCGTCCTTTTTATTGGACTGACTCTCGGCATTTTTCATAGATTGATATACGCAAGACGAGAAAAAACCTACATTGATCTTAAGCTGCTTATCATGCTCTGGTTGGTGACCGCCACCGGTTTTGCTTCGGAGGCGGTCAGGCTGGCCGACCAGCCCAACGATTCCCTTATCGCGTTCTCGTTTTTGTCCGGCCCTGCAGCACAATGGCTGAGAGAAGCCATCGCTTGGGACTGGGCACTGCTGGAAAACTGGATATGGTCTATTCACGCCACATTTGCCGCAGTTTTCTTTGCCTATATTCCTTATAGCAAATTCGTGCATATGATAGCCGCTCCCCTTGGACGCAGCATAACTCAGGATGGCCGTTATGCGCAGCAGAAGAGGCAACGAATAAGTGAAGGACTATTGTAGATATGCCAATCAATAGAATAATTAAGTATCTTTATCTGGGCGTTGCACTGTTTTTTCAATTCTACCTGGCCTATGCCTCTACACTCTATTTGGAAGTCAGGTCGTTATCTTTTTTTCTGGTGGTGACTACAGCTATCTGTTCGGCAATAATCATCAGCTACTATATCCTCATACGGTTTGAAAAAGAGAACAAGGGTTTGAATGAAATGCAATGATTCTATTATCAATGGTATATGTAAAATTTAAACACCCAGGCCAAGATACGATTGAATGAGGCCCCTGCAATGGAAAAGATGAGGAAAGAACAACTTGAAAACATAGAAAGCAGATGCAGCAGGTGCGGTGCCTGCGCGGAAGATTGTGAACTGCTGCAATCGCAGGGGCCCGGCTTTTACGGCGATTTGGCAAGGGCTTTGTTGGACGGAGTCATAGATGATGCGCTACAGAATTTTTTTCTGGAATGTTCCCTGTGCGGTCTTTGCCAAGAGTTGTGCCCCGAAAACCTGGATATCCTCAAGATGATCAGGAGGACCCGCCAGGCGTTTCTCGAGTCAAAATTGACGGATGATGAAAATTACCGCTTCCTATGGGTGGACCACGATTGGAATTATTTTTCCTTATATCGAAAAGCGTATGGTCTAGATGACAGGTACAAAGATCTCATCAAAGACAGGTGTGATATACTGTTTTTCCCCGGATGCATGCTTTCCAACATGGGACCGAGGCTTGTCGAGTCGGCATGCGGATGGATTGGCAGGAGCAGCAGGAAGTCTGTGGGAATATTAGTTGACTGCTGCGGCGCACCGCTTTACCAGATTGGACTCAGGAAGCGATTTGATGATTATACCAACCGGTTGCGCAGAAGCATCCTAAACAAAAAGGCAAGACAGGTGGTGACGGCTTGTCCGACTTGCCATGAGCGACTGGTCAAAGCTTTCCCGCAGGGCGAAGTGAGAGTGGTCTCGCTGTTTGAGTCAATGTCCAAAACAGGCCTTCAAGCCAAGCCGTGCGGGTCCGGCAAGATCACTATTCACGATTCTTGTACAGATCGCAGTGGAACTATCGGGTCGTATGTGCGCAAATTGCTTGGGGGCTTTGAGATTGTCGAGATGCCCCATAACGGCCCCAATACCATTTGTTGCGGTTCGGGTGGAATCGTTTCTGCAATCAATCCCGAAATCTGCTCTCAACGGGCGCAAGAAAGGATCGGCGAGGTCGAAGACACCGGTGCCGACATTTGCGCTACATACTGTATGTCATGCGCGCATCGCCTGTCGGCGGAGGGCGGCGCCGCTGAAGTGCGGCACATTCTGGAACTGGTATTTGACCAATGGGTTGATCAGGAGAGGTTCGAGCAACGTAACGGAGATATGTGGCAGGGGGAGACCGGCGAAAACAATATGGATTTGTTGCTGCAGTCGGAAGTGATAAAAGAATGACGGGACGTTGAAATTTGCCTGCGATAGGCAGTATATGCCGATCGATAACGGTTTCAACCGACAACCGCCTTCAAACTAAATCAGCCAAAGCATGCCAAATGGAAATTCTGCGCAAAACCGGGAGCGTTTGCCCGCACTGCTTGAAAACTTTACCGGCCGAAATTTGTGAATCAGACGGCAAGGTATATATGCAAAAAACCTGCCCGGAGCACGGAGATTTTAGCATTTGCCTGTGGCCGGACGCCCAGCGTTATCGTGCCTTGTGCAAGTATGAGTTCCCTGCCATCGGCCGTCCGGCGCAAACCAGGAACTCAGATGGGTGCCCTCGCGATTGCGGCCTGTGCCCGAGCCACCGCCGGAGCATCACCCTGCCTGAGATAGAGGTGACGTGGCGCTGCAATTTGGCTTGCCCGGTTTGTTTCATGTTCGACGGCAAGATACCCCCCGATCCCTCCCTGGATGAAATAGCGTTCATGATGAAAAGCATCCAAAAATACGATGGCGACAACCTGCCGATCCAAATTACGGGGGGGGAGCCGACCGTTAGAGATGATTTGGATGAAATCCTTGGCATTGCAAGAAGCCTGGGTTTTGTGGCAATAGAGCTGAATACAAACGGCCTGATGGTCGGCAAAGACCGCGGGTACTTGCGGAAACTGAAAAAGGCCGGCCTGACCAATATATATCTGCAATTAGATGGGTTGGATTCTCACAGCACAATGGCTATGCGTGGGAAAAATGTACTTCCCGAAAAATTGCAAGCTATTGAAAACTGCAGGCAGGAGCAAGTCCCGGTTGTGCTTTCAGTTGCAGTTGTAGAAGGAATCAATGATCAACGGCTCGGAGAATTGATTGCTTACGCCATGCGTAACCTCGATGTAATCCATGGTTTGGCGCTGCAACCTGCTTTTACGTCAGGCCGCTTCAATGTGAAGGATCGTCATCACCTTTCAGTCGGGGATGTGGCTCGATTAATCTCACAGCAGACAAAAGGGAAAATTCGAGAGAGCGATTTTTTGCCGGTCAGCAGCAGTCACCCGCTTTGTTACGGGTCAACTTTCCTTGAGGGAAGCGGCGACAATTTTGAGGCAATAACGCGCCGCCTGAATGAAAACGACTACCGCGGTTTGTTTGACCCTCAAAGCCCGCAAGGAGCGGTGTTCATGGATATCGCGACCAAATTGAGTCCTTCTGGACAGACGCCGGTCGGTCTTCCTATTCTTATCATGGAGTATATGGACGCTTGGACTATTGATCTTGACAGGGCGCAGCAATGCAATCTTGCGGTTAGCATGCTCGACGGAAGATCGATTCCTTTCTGTGTGTACCATTTGACCGATTCAAAAGGCAGGAGGCTGTACCCCCATGGCGGAAGAAGATAAAATGCAGGGCGTACGCAAATCCAACTGCCAGTTGTGTGGTTATCTCTGTGGCGTGGAGGTGGATGTCGATGACGGGGGGAAAGTGTCCAGGATCAGGCCGGACACTTCCCGTTTCCCCTACGACGGGTCAGTTATGGGCCGCTGCGGACGATTTGCATCCAATAATGAACTCATCGATCACCCCCGACGATTAAACTATCCGTTGAAGCGGGTCGGCGACAGGGGAGCCGGCAAATGGGAGCGGGTTACATGGGCAGAGGCCATGGACGATATTGCCCGGCGGCTGACCCACCAGAAGTCGCAATACGGTGCGGAATCTCTTTCCACCTGTATCGGCGCACCGCATAGCATCTATTGGCCGCTGCACCGATTCATGAACTTGTGGGGCTCTCCCAACAATGTTGGTATCGGCACCGTGTGCTGGAATCCGAGGATATGGGTCAATGCCCTGACTTACGGCTGGCCTGTCGAAGACGAATTGGATCCGGATATTACCCAATGCGTTCTTATCTGGGGCATGAATCCGGCAGAGTCTGATCGTTCCCTGTTTTGGAGCAGCCTAAAAGAATATGCCGCCAAAGGCCATAGCATCGTGGTGATCGATCCCCGGCGAACCCGAACCGCTCGATTGACGGATTTCTGGCTGGCAGTCAAGCCCGGCACGGACGGTGCGCTTGCCATGGGAATGCTTCATGTCATTATTCGGGAAAACCTGTACGATCATGCCTTTGTAGATAAATGGTGCTCTGGTTTCAAGGCCTTGTGCGAAAAGGTGAGTATCCATTCTCCGGAAAAAGTCTCGTCAGTAACCGGAATACCGAAGGCAACGCTGGTTAAAATTGCGCGTTTGTATGCAAACTCGAATAGGGCTTCGATATTTACGGGTTTAGGTATCGACATGAGCGGCAGCAACTGCACCCAGACACTGCGTGCGGTTGCCGCACTGCGGGCAATTACAGGCAATTTAGATGTGCCGGGAGGTTCTCATCTCAGCGAATGGCCGGATTTCTCCCCGGAAATCGATATGGAGATGACTCATAGACTTCCGGATTCGCAACGTGCCAAAAAGCTTGGTGACGATCTTTTCAGGCTTCAAGGTTATCGGGGATACGAAAGGCTGACAGCTTTCACCGAAAAACATGGGAAACGGTTGCCCGCTCGATACCTGACGTCAGCACACCCTCATCTGGTGTGGCATGCAATGCTGAGCGGGCAGCCATACCCGATCCGGTCTCTTATTTGTATGGCCAGCAATCCTTTGCTGTGCCAGGCGAATACAAAGTTGGTACATCAGGCAATCAAATCTTTGGACCTGCTTATTGTGTTGGAACATTTTTTGACACCAACTGCAATGCTGGCTGATTATATCATGCCGATAGCAGGCAGTTTCGAACAACCTGTCATTCAGACCAACGGAGGAGTCGCCAATCTGGCCTATGGCGGGCCGGCAGCCATAGAGCCGCTATATGAACGCAGAACGGATTACGATTTTTGGCGTGATCTCGGAAGGCGTTGCGGCCAGGAAAGCTTCTGGCCATGGGATACATTGGAGGATTCCCTCAGAGAGATTCTTGCACCAGCTGGGGTATCATGGGAGGATTTCGCCAGCCAAGGTGCTTATGCGCCGGATAGAATATACCGCAAATATAAGATAGATGGTTTTTCAACGCCAAGCGGCAAAGTAGAGCTCAGTTCGAGCATATTAAGAGAATTCGGGCACGATCCGCTGCCGGAATTTGTGGAAACGGAAAGGGGCCGTGGACAATATCCTTTGACTCTGATGACAGGTGTGCGCAAACATCCCTACTATTCATCAGAATTCAGGCAATGCGCGCGGATTCGCAAAAAACACCCACAGCCTCTGGCGCAGGTCTCATCCGCAACGGCTGAACAGTTTGGATTAAAGCAGGGGGATGCGGTCTGGGTAGAAACCCGACAGGGGCGTATCAGACAGAACGTTTCGATTTGCGAGATGCGAGACGAAATTATCAGCATCGAGTACGGATGGTGGTTTCCTGAAAAGCAAGAAAAAGAGCCTGTTTTGGGAGGACTTTATGAATCCAACGCCAATGTCCTGACCACGGCCGATACGGTTGGGTGCGACCCCATATTCGGGCAATATGACTTGCGCAACATCCCCTGCAGAATTTACAAAACGGAAGGGACGCACCGTGCCAATAATTGAAATCGCCAAGGACAAAGATAAGTATCTGCTGGAGAAGCTCCTGTTGGAAAACGATATGGGTTATATGGATCCTGTCGATTTTTTTACTTTAGCAAAGGATGGTGAAGAAATTATTGGATGTGTGCGGACTGAACAGCATGACGGGGTCATGGTAATTCGCCCGCTGTTGGTAAACGGTGCTCACCGCGGTAAGGGAATCGGCCGAATTCTGCTGGAAGAAGTTTTGCCGGAGGATAAGCCGACAGTGGTTGCGGCCAGAGGGTCAGCCGTTGAGTTTTATGAAGCGATGGGGTTTTCATCCGTGAGTTGGGAGAGAATACCCTCCTGTCAAAAAGAGGAGTGCGAGTCCTGCCCGGACCGTACTGGGTGCAATCCATGTCCGATGATCAAATATCCTAAGGCGGAAGGGAACGAGGAAAATGAAAAAAAATAAGCACGCGCTGGTCCTTTTTACAAAGTATCCGGAGCCGGGCATTACCAAGACCCGCCTCATGGAAGAAAACGGAGGAAATCTGACAGCCGTTGAGGCCGCTGAGTTATACAGGGCAATGGCTCTGGATACAGCCAATGTTGGAATTCATGCACTGCAAGAATGTCGGCAAGCGAATGGCAAGGCGGATGAATTCGATTTCTTCGTATCCTCTTCTCCAGAGGAGCATATGCCAAAGATACGTGAAATGTTTAATGGCGCGTTGCCCACTGAAACCATAGGCTACGTTTTGGACACCGGAAGAAACTTCGATGAACATTTTGATAGCTGCTACCGGCAGCTTTTCGGCCAAGGATATCAAAGCGTCATATGTATCGGCGGCGATCTCCCGGGAATAACGACCGGTTTGATATGCCGTGCTTTCAGCCAGTTGATAAATCTGGACAAGCTTTCCGCAAACGGGGCTATGGTGCTGGCCCCCTGCCAGGCGGCAGGTGTATCCCTTGTCGGCATAACCAAAGATACACCTGTCGATTTCAAGGGCGTGTTTTATAATGAAGAAGGTGTCACAACACTAGACGCCCTCGTTCTTCTGGCAGCCAAAGAGAATATACCTATGGCGGTGTTTGAAGCATTGTCGGACGTCGATTATGGTGAAGATTTGGGGCATATGGTTTCGGTCATCAATGCCATGGAATATGCATCAGGATTCCAAAAAGACATTCTTGTGCCGAAAAGAACATTGGCCTGGGTGAGGGAAACCGGCATCATTGCCAATGCACCGCCGAACAAATCCATAGACTCGCGAGAGAAAATTGATGATTAAAATAGAGATTGACAGTGAAAAGTGTACGGGCTGTGATCGTTGCGTGCAATTGTGCCCCATGTCGGTTTTCGAGACCGGCTCAGTAAACGGCCAGGCTTTTCCCAAGATAACCCGGGTTGAAGATTGCTGCGCCTGCATGACCTGCTCGGGAAAGTGCCCCGAGTCCGCCATTGCCGTGTTGGAGACACCTCCTGTCCACATGTATGCCGATGCCGGCAACACGGCCCCGTTTATTCCTCTCAGCCGGGAACAGCACATTCGCTATAAAAACTATGCTGAAACCCTCGACAGCGTCCTCAAGCTCAGATGGAAGCCGGTTGCCGTTACGCTGATACCAAAGGGGGGGGCATTGCCGCACATCCCCATTCCCCGCACAAGGCTGCGCTATTGCCAGGCGCTGATAATGGCACGCCGTGGAAAGAAAATCCTGATGCCCCCCAGTTCACATGCATGTCCGGACGGCACTTCGATTTTGGGGTTGACTAAAATACCCGAGAAACTCGCGACCGGCGATATTTATCATAAATTAGGGAAGCTGGCCACCGTCGAGGCGGCAAAAACACTGGTCAGGGAGCGTCCCGCATTGCCGGAGAAATCTATCTGCGCAACACTCGTCACCCCATTGGATGATACGGTCATGAAGCCCGATGTCGTTGCCGTTATCGCACCTCCTGAAACCATGATGTGGCTATGCATGTCCTCCACTTTTTTCAGTGGCAAGCGATCCACTTTCAGGATGGGGTCGTACAATGCCCAGTGCCTCGAAACGACGCTCTACCCTTATACCCGCGGAGAACTCAGCTTGTCATTGGGGTGCTACGGTTGTCGCGCCATTTCGGACCTGAGCGATGATTTGATGTTCATGGGTATACCGATAGACAAAATGGACCAGATGATGGAAGGGCTGATACATCTGGGACGCAAGGCCATTGCCGATGGCCGCTCCAAGGTGTATCTGCCTCCGCTGGTGTAGGGCGGCATAATTGCTGCTGCAATCGATAAAACAACGTAAACAGATTAGGTGAATACAATGAAGATCATGGTTTGTTTTAACAATTCGGATGAATCCAAGGCCGGATTGGAAGAGGCTAAAGAATTGGCAGCGGCTTTTAACGGCGAAGTGCTTGTCGTTTCATCGATTGTGTCGGATAAACGCTACTATCCCAAATACATAGAGCCTTATGAACAGAGCTTGAAAGAAGCCAAGGCGTACTTCGATGAAAACAAGATCCCCTGCAAAACTCTTATTTCATATCGCGATTTCGATATGGATTCGGGTGAAGATCTTGTCGATTTTGCACAAAAAGAGAATGTTGATAAAATGGTTATCGGCATCAGAAGCAGATCGAGAGTCGGTAAACTCTTGCTCGGATCAAAGGCACAGCGGATATTGCTGAGTGCTCATTGCCCCGTAATAGCGGTGAAAAAGATCGACCAATCGGCGCAATAGGTTCAAGTCGCAGCCAAGATGACGAAGTGCTGGATATTTATACTGCAAAGAATATTGCAAGGGATAGGTTCGTGCAGACAGCAGAACAAAAATCAGTGTATCTGTGCACCACATTTGATCTTTGTGATAATAATGGATACACCAGTACGCAGATACACAATTTCTTCGAGCAAAATGGATATCGGCTGACGAATGAACCGCGAACGGCGGACTATATTATTATCAGTACCTGTGGTTTCGATCAGGAGCGCGAGCGGCAGTCGAGAGCGATCGTTGATGAGCATGTCGAACGTTATGGGGCGGACAAAAAAATAATCGTTTGTGGCTGCCTGACAAAAATCAATCCCGGCCTGTTCGACCCTTCAAAAGTAACGGCCATCGGCCCTCGAGAGCTTGGAAGATTCAACAGCCTTTTCAACCCGGCGGTAGCGATAGAAAACATCTCCGGAGGCGAGCTGAATGAGAGGTTTATCAACAGGGGCTATGGATTCCTCGATGCCTACTATCTGCAAATCTGTCAAGGCTGTATCAATAAATGCAGCTATTGCGCGATAAAAAAGGCCAAGGGATATATTGCCAGTAAGACGCTGAAACAGGTGATCGTCGAGGTTGAGTTGGCCCTCGAGGCCGGATTCAGGCGTTTCATGCTTCTCGGTGATGATTGCGGCAGCTACGGTATCGATCTGGGATGTGACCTGGCCGATTTGTTAAATGCCATCAGCGGCTATGATATCGGCATCAATATCAATTATATATACCCGGGCAGGTTCCAAAATATTTTCGAGAAATTATCGCAAAACGCACTGGAACGACTTGAATTCGCGAATATACCCATTCAGTCCACGTCGGGCCGAGTGCTTGATCTGATGAACCGGCACTATGATCCGGACGAGGTTTTGAAGACCGTTGAGGGCCTGAAAGCAGCGCTGCCGCATGCCTTTTTCGAGACACATATCATTTATGGCTTTCCCAGTGAGAAGCGGGAAGAATTCGAAGACTCTTTTCGAGCCGTTGATTATTTTGACAGTGTAATCTATTTTTATTATACAGACCGAAACAACGTTCCCTCATCCGAATTCAAGAATAAAATCGACGTCGCGGAGCTAATCGAAAGAACTGCATCGATCATCAATCATTCAAAATTCTGCATTCAACGCGATCAGGCCAGGCCGCCGGTGATTCTGCTGGGATATGACCTGAAAAAGCCCGATGATATATACAAATCCATCCTCAACAGCTTTTCTGCTGAATCATAGCTGCGGTTGATAAGGAATCGCATGGTGTGCGGATGAAAATTTTACTGGTACGGGTGCCCCTCATATCGTGCTGCGCAATGGAATCCCACTCTTTTAGCTATTTTGCGGAGCCGACAGGACTGAATTACATTGCCCAGAGCCTGTGCCGAATGAATCAGGCTGTCGATATCTATGACATGTTCCTGGACCCCGACCCGACTCATTTATTGGAACGGATTTCCGAATACAAGCCGCGAGTCGTCGGTTTCAGCAGCTTAATTCTCGGCTATGACAATATCGAACTGCTGTCCGGCATGATCAAGTATAAATTTCCGAATATCGAAATTGCTGTCGGCGGACCATGCACCTGCATGCCGACGAACACCATGATGGCCCACAACCAATGGGTTGACTTCATCATAAAGGGTGAAGGGGAGGTATCCTTTGCCCAATTATGTGGTGCTATTGAAAACGAAGCATTATCTGAACTGTCCCATATCGATGGACTTGCCTACAGAAGGAATGGCAGGATTATATCCAATCAGAAACGAAAATACATTGATGCGGAATCGATAGATTTTCCAGTGGACCAATATCGAAGCTACAAACCCTACATGCGCGGATCAATCATCACGACAGTCATGGGTGAACCGCCGATAGCTTTTATAGAAGCCTCGAGAGGATGCAAGTTCAAATGCAATTTTTGCGGAGTAAGTGAGCCGTACCGAAAGAGGCCTGCATTCAAAGTGGTCAAGGAGATGGCCCTCTTATGCAAAACGTACGGCGTCAGAAAGTTCATTTTCGCAGATTACTCATTTACGGCGGACCAGGAGCATGCAATGGAAATCTGCCGGCTGATAATTGAAAATGGCTTGAACGTAGAGTGGGGATGCGACACGCGCATAGATTGTGTCACCTTGCCCCTGCTCAGGCTGATGAAAAGGTCCGGATGCAGAATCATTTTTTACGGAATCGAGTCCTTTTGCCAGAAGACACTCAATGCACTCAAAAAAGGGACTACTGTAGCCGGCATAAGAAAAGGTCTCGAGAACACGAGAAAGGTTCGAATCCAAAGCCTCGCTTACATGATGCTTGGTGCTCCGGGGGAAACGAGGGAGATGATTTTGAGAAATTCTGAAATCCTGAATAAATGCAAAGTGGATTATGCCCTTTGGGGCATCGTGAGGTTGTTCAGCGGAACCCCCCTTTTCGATAAGGCAGCCGCAATTGGCGTGATTGACAAGCGAAGGGGGCAGGAGGCTTGTATGCAGGGAAATATCGACCATATACCGGTGTATTGCGATACGCTGACCTACAATGAGATGAAGCAGCTGGAAATGCTTGTGATAAAGAAATTCTATTTCCGAATAAGCTACGTTTTCAATAGGCTTTTGAGCCTTAGGGATTTGAAGGAATTATACAGACTGATCAAACAGCTGAAATATCTTGTAGTATGGCTAACCTTTCGTCGATGTTAGAAGTTGGCAAATCAATACACGATCACCATCGTGCTGTACCACGAATTCTCCGATTGGGGAAAGAGGCCATATCCAGTATCCAGGGTGCACCTGGAATCAGGCTTTTGACGCAAGGACAGACACTATTGTACTTCGTTGTTGATAGAATAGACAGCAAAAATTTGAAAAGGAAATCTGACTGTGTGCTTTTCACGTATTACTATGGCAATCGATACTATTTTTGGTCAAAAGGCGTTACCCGATTTGAAAGAACGTTTCCTTTTGTCAGTACGGTCACAAATCCGGTCAATTCACTTTGAAATGGAGACGCCCGATAGATTTTATGCCGGCAATAAAAAAAACATAAAACTACGCATAAAAAATAAGGAGATTAAATATGCTGACATTAGAAGATGACAATTATCCGGCTTTGCCAAGACTTGGCGATGCAGCGCCGGAGTTCGAGGCCGAAACCACTCACGGTGTTATGGGGCTCGAGGACTTCAAGGGACGTTGGCTGGTATTTTTTTCTCATCCGATGGATTTTACACCCGTTTGTACTAGCGAATTTATCGCGTTTGCGAAAAAATACGAAGAGTTCCAGGAGATAGGGGTGGCTTTACTCGGATTGAGCATTGACAGTATTTATTCTCATATCGCCTGGTACAGAAATATTGAGCAAAAATTCGGCATAAATATCCTATTTCCATTGATTGCTGACATGGACGGCAGCATTGCTAAGTTATACGGAATGATTATGCCAGGTGACTTGTCGACCGCGACATCAAGGTGCTTGTTTGTCATTGATCCCAATGGAATTATCAGGGCGACAATTTACTATCCATTTACGACTGGGCGAAACATCGATGAGGTGATCCGGCTGGTCAAAGCACTGCAGGTTTGCGATGCCAATATGGCCGGTACTCCGGCTGACTGGCGCCCCGGAGATGCGATTGTTGAATTTCCGCCAAAAACGATTGATGAATCCAAAAATGTTATAGGAAAAGGACCTGATTGTATAGAGTGGTACTATTGTTGCCGCAAGATTGGTAACGGCATTGAGTGAAGTCATGGGCAATGAAAGCCACACTGTACTATGCAGGCATTCGGGGCAATATCTCTAAAAGCACGACAACAGATGCCAATGAGAAGAGAAACTGGTCCTTACGAGGAAAGCCCCTGCCAGGGCGCAGATCCAAGTAGGAGGCGTTGAAGGATTGGAAACGCATGGCCAATGTCAAATAGGAATGCGGGTATCGTGTCCATATAGCTTACAGGCCCCGAATGGGGCCGTGAGGTTATCCATAACCTTACTGAAGGTGGGTAAATTTTGAGCGCCGATTGACAATTGTTATTATGCTGGCAGAAATGACTAGAATGGCCCCGACTATCGTAAGCCAGTCTAAAGCTTCGTTCCACCAAAACCAGCCAAAAATAGCTGAGAAGACGACATTGAAATAGATAAACCCACCAATTTTGCTTGCGGGAGCCATCTTAAAGCCACGTGTCAAAAGCAGTTGCCCTATCAGCGCAGACGATGCCAATAAAAGCAATACCAAGGATTGGTAAAATGTTGGTTCTCTCCATGTCCAGAAAAGCGGGACTGCAGATACCAATGATCCAACTAATGTGAAGTAAAAAACGATACGAACTGGTGGTTCTGTGCCGGACATTCGTCGGATGCTAACTTGAGATATGGCAATAAGCATGCCGGCACAAATGCCGGCTAAGGCAACGGGCTGAAAGATTGCCATTCCTGGTTTTAAAATAGCTAAAATTCCTGCAAAGCCAAAACATACACCCAAACAAATCCTGCGAGTAACAAATTCACCGATCCAAACGTGAGCCACCAGCGGAATGAACAGGGGGGCAGAAAGGGACAGCAGCACTGCCTCAGCCATTTTTAGCCGGCCGATTGTTAGAAACATCAAATACATACCAGCTATCCCGGACAAACTTCTTATTAAGTGGAGGCCGATGTGCAGCGTTTTGAGTCCACTGCTCTGTGTGGCTTTTATCAGTAAAGGAACCATTAGGATCAAGGCTATACAGTTGCGCCAAAAAACAATGACAGTGTTAGGCAAGTCTTTTGAAACAGATTTAATACAAGCTGCCGTAAGGGCCATCATCATTGCGCCACCAATCATATATAGTGCGCCGGTAAATGGTCGGTTAAGTTGTGATGAGTCGGTCATTGTTTAACGCCTCATAAAAAGAGGCATCATGATCGATAGTGTCAATGGACACATCCCTTCGCTGACTCTTTTTGCCAATGGATGATAGGATAATGAGTTGCACCCATGTTGCAATTCTTCATTCTGCCGGAAAGTGAATGGTCAGAAAAGCTATCTATCTTCTACTTTTAACTTTACGTCGCTTTTCCGATAATGTCCATTCGGTGTAACCATTGGGGGACTGTCGGCCTTTAAAAATCAAATCCAAAGCCGTTGAAAAAGCAATGTTGGTATCAAAATCAGGGGCCATAGCCTGATAATTGGGATCTTTTGCATTCTGCCGATCCACCACAACTGCCATTTCCTTTAAAATGGCGATCACTCTGTCTTCGGAAATCAATTTGTGTTGAAGCCAATTAGCCGTGTGCTGGCTTGATATTCGAAGAGTGGCACGGTCTTCCATAAGACCGACATCATTTATATCGGGAACTTTTGAGCATCCGACACCTTGATCGATCCACCGCACTACATATCCAAGTATACTCTGAGCATTATTCCGTACTTCCCTTTCCACTACATCAGAAGTAATGGTTCGCGGATCAGCCAATGGCAAAATCAGCAGATCGTCCATAACTGCTTTTTCACGTTTCTCAATAGCCTCCTGACGTTTAGCCACATCAATTTTATGATAATGAAGGGCGTGCAGCGTGGCTGCTGTGGGAGAAGGTACCCAGGCAGTATTGGCTCCAGATTCTGGATGATTGATTTTTTCGATCAGCATTTCTTTCATGGCATCCGGCTTTGCCCACATACCTTTACCGATCTGGGCCTTTCCTCTGAAACCGGATCGAAGACCGGTATCAATATTCCAATTTTCATAGGCCGTCATCCATGGTGCCTGTTTCATTTCCGTTTTTGGTAGAACCGGACCTGCTTCCATTATTGTGTGAATTTCATCGCCCGTTCGATCCAAAAAACCTGTATTAATAAATATTACGCGATCTTTTGCGCGGCGTATACATTCTTTTAAATTTAAAGTTGTGCGCCTTTCTTCATCCATAATACCCATTTTTATGGTATTGGGTGAAAGGCCAAGGGCTGTCTCTACGCGCGAAAACAACTCCACCGCAGCCGTTACCTCTTCGGGACCATGCAGTTTTGGTTTGACAATGTATATGCTTCCCGTTCGACTGTTTTTAAAACGTCCCAGTCCTTTAATATCGTGAATGGAGGCACACGAAGTGATCATCGCATCAAGAAAGGCTTCCGGAATGCTCTCGCCGTCTGCCGTTGTAACTGCATCGGTCATCATATGCATACCCACATTCCTGACAAGCATGAGGCTGCGTCCAGCGAGCGTCAGTGGTTTGCCATCAGGAGATGTATAGGTCCGGTCGGGTTTCAATTTTCGATTATGCAATTTGCCGCTTTTAGTAAAAGATGCTTCGAGCGTTCCTTTCATCAACCCAAGCCAATTTCTATAGATAGCCACCTTGTCTAAGGCGTCTACAGCTGCCACCGAATCCTCACAATCCTGAATGGTTGTTATTGCAGATTCAAGAAGAATATCTTTTATTCCGGCTTTTTGAGAACGTCCTACTGGATGTGACCTGTCGATCTGCAATTCAACGTAAAGCCCATTGTTGCATAGTAAGATGCACGAAAGCCCATCACCCTCTGCCATAAAGCCGGCAAATTTTTCAACATGTTTCAGGCCGATGCATTTCATGGTTTCTAGTTCTGCAACAAGGCTATAAACACCATTTTTTCGTTTCAACCCATACCGGTGAACGTCCGCATGGCTTCCCTGTTCTAGTGGAAATGTATCATCTAGAAAAGAAAGGCTCTTTTCAATTACCCGGGCACCCCGGGCAGGATTATAGATGTCAGTCTTTTCCAGGCCATTTCTATCTGATAGAGCATCTGTACCATATAAGGCGTCAAAAAGGCTTCCCCAACGGGCATTCGCAGCATTGAGAGCATATCTTTCGTTGTCAACCGGCACGACCAGCTGTGGACCAGCCACACATGCAATTTCCCGATCTGCTTCCCTTACGGTAATATAAAAATCATCTGGTTCAGGCACCAGATACCCGATTTTATATAAAAAAGCTGCATAGACTTTAGGGCTAGCAGAAAATCCATGATTTTCCCGGTGCCATTGATCCAATTGTTCTTGTAGCCGATTTCGCTCGGTTAGCAGTTCACGGTTCTTCGGTTCCAGGTCATGAACGATTCTTGCCAGCGATGTCCAAAAAGCGTCCGTTTCGATGCCTGTACCTGGAGTTAATTCCTTATCGACAAATTCGGCCAGCGTCTCAGCTACATTCAATCCTGCGATCTTTATCATTTTTAACATCTATTATTCATCCTTATTGTAAAATCAGACCGTTCATCGGCAATTCTTGAAACGCTGTAATGGCGAAGATTTATGTTGCCCCTATTTTGACATAGGCCTGTTTTTAAATCCCGAGTTTACGGAAGAGGCGTGAATTTGTAGCGACCGATGATCATGCCGATATTCGGGGGTAAGCTAACTTGTTCGCGGCCGTTTTCTTGAAGTTGAAAATTATGACAAAAGCGATAATAACCGCAGCTCCTATTAGAAATGCATACTTTCCCGTGGCAACAAAGATCATGAATCCTACGGACCCTCCAATTGACAATAATCTTTGAAATGCTGTGAGCCGACTGAAAAGGCATCCTACAAGTCCCACTTCCAATGCAGCTAACGCCATTATAGTAAAAGCAACAGCTGACATCACACTAATGACCGTTGAACCCGGCAATAGCAACAGGCTTCCGTTGAAAACAAAAAGATAAGGAATCACAAACCCTGCCACCGCAGCGTACATAGACAAAATGGCCGTCCTGAAATAGGATGCGTTTGCTATTTTTGATGCCACGATAGCGGCCATACCCACCGGAGGCGTGAGGCCTGAAAACGCGCCAAAATAAAATGCAAACATATGGGCCTGAAATGGATCGAGACCCAATCTGGTTAAAGCTGGAATGGCCACCATAGCTGCTATGAGGTAGGCGGCAACCGTTGGGACTTCGAGTCCAAGTATGATAACGGAAATCATCAATATTATCAGACCAAGGAACAGGTTCCCTCCCGACCATAGCTCAACAGAGTAACCGACCTTTATTCCAAGGCCGGTTTTTGTTACTAATGCAATAATAGGCCCGAGTGTAGCGCATGCCAGTGCTACGCGGGACCCGGTAACTGCACCATAAATGCAACCTTTGATAAGATGGCTGATGGAAGGCCGGGTATTTTTTCGTACAAAACTGAGCCCCACAAGAGTGACAATTCCCCAAAACGCAGAGACCATAGGAGGAAATTCCAAAAACAAGAGTACAAGGATGATGACAAGCGGAATTATGAACAACGGTGCAGTTGCAGTAAGCCGCCTTCTATCCACTTTTTCTCTGAGAGGTGTAACGTTACTCTTGATTGCTTGAAAATGAACAAACATTGCCACTGCAAAAAAATAAAGGATCCCGGGTATGAGGGCCACCATGATAATCTTTGAGTAGGGCACGGAAAGAAGTTCAGCCATAACAAATGCCCCTGCCCCCATGATGGGAGGCATAATCTGCCCCCCGCCCGATGCGGCTGCTTCAATAGATGCCGCAACTTCCGCTTTATAGCCGACCCGTTTCATAAGTGGAATGGTAAAGGCTCCGGTTACTGCAATATTGGGTGTCGCCTGTCCCGTGGTCATCCCCATAAAAAAGCTGCTTATTACCCCCGTCATAGCCGCACCGCTTCTTGTGTATCGCCCGATAAGCTTACCAACTTCCATGAATGAATCCGTCGCCCTCAAATGCTGGAGCATATGGCCGTAGAAAACGAACAAAAAAATGACGTTTGCGGATATAATAAGTATCGTTCCCCATAAATCATAGCCCCCGAACGTGAGGCAAACCGTGCTCATTATTTCTTCAATGGATAAAATTGGTCCGCCAATATAATGGCCAAAGTATCCATAGCTCATCAATATAATAACCATGAGGGGCAAAATAGGCCCAAAACTAAGCCAGGCCCCAATGAAAACGACTACTATGATAGCGAAACCGACAATCATATCACGGGTAAGGGGAAAACCGATGTCTAACAAGAGCCTCTGCAGATTGTATTTAAGGTAAATTAGACAAATCAAAGTAGTGAGTATTAACACGGCACGAATGAGGGGTTTTCCCTTTAACTGGTGGGCGGTCATTGACACAAGCGTTATGGCGAATCCGAGATGAATCATCCGATGTTCCAGGGTGCCAAATATGTTGAAATAACAATTGGCCAGATGGTAGATGACCATACACAGAGCCGTTACCGCAATATAAGGGTAAAATTTGGTTTCGTTCATTTTCTCCGCCGTTTCAAATGTTTAGTCATTATATAAAACTTCCGAAACAAATCAAAATGACTCTTGTGAAGCCGGATTATCTAACATTGACGTATAAATGTCTCCCATTTCAAAACCTAAGTTGGATTTTTGGAAAACAGTTACAAAAAGATGGCAGTCGGCCACCTTCCAGGATTCACCACCAGAAAGCATAGTGCGGTGACCGTCGTGATTGCATTTTGGTGTGTCTGTACATGATATGATTTTGGTAACTGCATATGCACGGTTTTAACTGCGCTTACGACGTTTAATATAGATTTTATTTATATGTTAAAGGATGTTCAGGAAGCCTCAAGTTATCCGCTTCGATACTTATTTACTTCCATATCCGGTGAAATTTTTTAAATATTCTATTTTGCCTATATCAAACCAAAAAAAGAAGCGCTGGGGAACTTACTAACACTTTGTTGCGTTGCAGAAATGCAGTGTAAAGCAAACCCCAGCGCTTTGAAACGTAATTAGGCCGTTTGGGTCAAGTTCTAAATTGTTCTCTATCTGCTAAACAGCCTGGATGTGCACCAGTCATGGAGCATAAACTTTACAAAAATAATCTTTACCGAAAGAGATATTCTTTTCAGTATAGTAGCGTATCGCCCCTGGATGCCAGTATTCCTTTTTGGCAGGATAAGTTCCGTAGTTCTCCGGAAACCACCCCAGTCCCGCTGGGTGATATTCCTTGAATTTGAGATGGTTTTCATCCAGGGTTTTGACAATCTGGTAAGCAATGTCATCAGGCATATCGGGGTAGACGCCCCAAGCGAGAAGGACGCCAAAACCGAGAATGTCCTGACTTGGGACCCCTTCGCCGATGGCACCCGCTGGTATTTTTAAAGTTGTGCCAAATGCCTCGCCATACAATTCTTCAGAATGTTTTCGCATCTCCGGGGTCGCGGTGACAAAATAGACTTTTCTTTTGGCCATCAGTTCCATAAGCCTGGGTACGGTTGTAAACTTCCCGCGGCCCCGCTCAGGACAGAATCCTAGGGCGGCATCCGTTTTTCCGAGAAGCATATCGTCGTAACCTTGATAACCCGTATACTGCCATTTAATGGAGTCGATTACTTCCTTGCCCGCTCCAGCAATGTAATTATAGGTCTGATCGTGCTTGCTGGTTCCTTTTGGCCACGTTGCCACCCTTTTCCCTTTAAGGTCGGCCAGGGTTTTGATATTGGGGTCAAGGGTAATTATCACATCTGACAACTTCTGTTCATGAATCAAGATCATGAGGTCCTTGAATGCCTCCGGGTTTTTATCATAGGGAGGAATTCCCTTTTTTGCATTGACAAACTCGTCAAAGACACAGGTGAAAATGGTCCGTTTCCGCAAGTCAGGGGACATACCAACCCTTCGAATATTTTCGGCGCTCCCGGAAGATTCCAGAACCGATCCTCGAATGAATGCTGAGTTCTTGTTTAGGATGTCTGTTGCCGCAAATCCCAGGATATAGCATGAGCCGCCAAAGGTTGTGGTTCTCACCTCGATGCGATACGGTTTTTTTGTTTCTGCCCATACCATGCTGGACAAAAGCATAAAAATAACCAATCCAGTAAAGGTTCGTATCCCGACTTTTAATTTCATAACAGTCCTCCCCCGTTTAATGTTAAACATAGCGATATTCAGCCTGCTATGCCAAATACTTTATGCGCTACAACCTCGTAGAGACAAATCAACCTTTGGCAAATACCGTTTCATCAAGTTGCATGCCAAAATCATCATCTGCATAAAGATTCCGTGTTTGGGCAAAATCGCGATAAAATCATTAGAAGCCATTTCAATCGAATACTATTTATTGAGTTTCCGCTTGAAATCCGACTCAATAGAACAGGAAGCTCGAGTGCTGCGAGAGCTCAAATATTTTGATATCTCATATTAACGACTTCCTGTATTTTATAGGCCCTTGGGAATTATTACGACCAATTGTACCGATCACTTTTACCCCTTCAAATTAATTGCGTTGTTGAATTTTCATATGGAATAATCGGCTCATAAATTGCCCATTTTAAAATGCAATAACGCAACGAAAGATTTGCACCCAATTCAAAAACTGGAAGAATACCCCTGATCGCACCCGGCATGCTGCCGTTGAAAACGTGGACTAAAGTTATTACCACCGGAAAAACCACACCGAACAAAACAAAGCCAATCCAAAACACTTTTGCACCAGTTTTAAAGACAATTTCGTTAAAAGACAATCTGCCGGACTCCCCTTGGTATCTGATTCCCACAAGATAACAAATAACAATGAAAGAAATAATAAGAGGAAATATGCGTGATAAAAATACTGCTCCATCTGACACTGTTCCGGTAACCATTGAGGTAAGTCCTAAAATATCCAATCCGCCCCAGATACTTATTGATAGAATTAATATCGGCATAAGGGCGCTGTTCCAGAGAGCGATACCGTTCACATAACTGAGCAAAAAACCTAAATAAATCATTGAAAAAAAACCAAAAAAATTGGCGGCAATTAATAGTGCCGGGATTTTAACGGACGTCACTGCAAGACCAAGGTATAGCGCGCCGAACCCAATGAACAGACTTACAGACCACATGCCTCTTGAAATCCATGATGTCTTTAACCCGGAAGAAAATAAAATCCGCCACATTCGAAGGGGACGTCCTAATTCCAACACATGCAAGCTCCCGCCCAGAACCCCACAAATAAGAAGGCCGACAAGCATTGCAACCATGTTATTGAAAATCGAAGCGACAAAAAAAGTGGCGGCACCGATTTCAACAAAAAATGTAGATATCCATAGAAGCATCCCATGTGCTTCAATCCATTCCCGCTGTGGTGTATATCGGGTCATAAATTCATATAGTTTATTCTGGATCATTTTTCCCCCTTAAAGATTGGCATAATATACGGACGGTTTTGTGCCAAAGTCAGGACGAAGCGGAGCCGCGTTCCATTTTCGTATCAAAACAGAGATCTCACTGGTGGGATCGTCCAAGTCACCAAAATAGCGTGCTTTAGCAGGACACGTGATTACACAGGCCGGTGTCGCATCCACATCCACACCGGGGATTAAACCCTGTTTGATTCCACCATGAACTCTTTCCATACAAAAATTACATTTTACAACCGTGCCGGTCTGGAGAGGATATAGTTTGTCGCCTATCCTTTCAAAGTCGGTTAAACCTTGATACCCAAAGAACGGTTCTCTCTTGCGATGATACGTGCGCACCTGGTAGGGACAAGCGACCAAACAGGATCTGCAGCCAACGCATTTATCAGGATCAATCGATACAATTCCATCCTCGTTTTTGCGAGTCGCACCCGTCGGGCACACTTGAACACATATGGCATCTTCGCAGTGATTACATAACACGGGGTAGGCCTGTTTTTTCACCGAAGGCTCCTGCCCTGTTTCTGAAACTAGAATTTTAGCCCAAAGAACATCTTTGGGGAGAAAATGCTCCTGTTTACACTTTGCGACACAGGCATAGCAGCTGATACACTTATCTAAATTAATTAACATTCCCCATCTCATTTTGAAACCTCCGTGTTCACGACTTTTACCCGCGCCGTTATTTCATGGGTCCCGGTTATTGGACATATGAAATATTGATTTAGTCTAAGCAATTTGTTTGAGTTATAACCCATGTTTCTGGCAAGCGGGCGTCCTTTCGCCCAACCGCCCCCGCCTCCAATTGCAATTACCTGGGGATGTATCAAATTCGATAATTTAACAGTACCGGTCAGTTTATCTCCAGATGGATTTTTTAATGTGACAGTACCTCCGTCTTGAATGTTTTTCTTTTTTCCTGTTTTTGCGTTCATAATTATGTTTAATGTAAAAGGATCTCTTTTCGCAAATTCGATGATATAGGGATTCATCAAACTAGAACAATACGTACAAATCGGATCGTGTGGAGATACGACAAACAAGTCATACTCAGGTTTAATGGCGGTAAAAAGTGAAGATGGAAAATAGGTTGTGAAACTGGTGTAGTGGTTCCAATCCATATTAAAACCAGCCTTTTTACCTAGCTTGGCGATTTCCTCTCTCTCTTCTGTGAGAAGTGGATAATAAACGGGCGATCGAGCCTCAATAAACGCTCTCCAATATGCCTCTTCAGTCTTTTTCTCCCACCTTACGAAACCGTTGTCGCGAAGCCATTCAAGTCCATGCTCTTCGCCGAAATTATACTTTAATGTTCTATCGGCAAGTTCGATGTTTGTAAGTTTTTCATTTGGCCCAATTATATTAAACGCTTTTTTATCATCAGGCTTTGCCTGTTCCCAAGTTGTGTTTTTTAAACTATAATAGTTTTCAAGGAAAGTATTATAAGACGGTCGTATATGGGTTCTTTCGGCAAGATCAAACAGAATATCCTGAACGTTCCGTGATTCACCTTTGGGTTCGGTTAGCGGCATTCTCATGTGAAAGCACCAATCGTCTAAACCTGCCGGATAACAATAATGGATCCCGAATCCAGAGGCAATGTCGAGACTTTCAAGAAATTGCGTTTCGGGTAACACAATGTCACAAAATCCCTCGGAAGTTTCGTTATTAAATGGCTGAATCGCGAAGGCAAAAGGGATCTTTAGTAAAAACCGTTCAACTTCTTCGGGATTGTGCATGTTCATCACAATATTGCCATTGTAAGAGAAAAAAACCTCAGGTTCGAACGGTCGGCCGGCCTTTGTCCACAGTTCCTCCCACTCATTTGTATAAACATGACCTCTGGTTGCTGAACCATGTGAAAAAATATCACTGAAGTTAATAGACTTGCCGGGGCCGCTGGGCTTGAGGGGGGGCCAGGGTGTTCTGGAATGCCAGAAACCAGGAGTGAGCATACCTTCGAACCCTGCATAGGGGGAAAATTTAAAATGGTCAGTCCAAGGATTGCCTTTGCATCGAACCGCACCAGAGCCTAACAGACCGCCACACATATCCAGATTGCCGAGCAACGTGTTTACTTGCTGCATGGCTGCATACGTGTGGAACCCGTTTTGGTGGCTTTGGATGCCACGATACCCAACTACGCAGGCGGGTCGATAGGGGACCTTAACCCCTTTAATTTCAATGGTGCTTCCTATTTTTGCCTCGGTTACAAGATCTTGCACTATCTGGCGAATTTTTTTGGCAGGAATAGTGCTGATTTCTGATGCCCAATCTGGTGTGTATTGTTTAAGGTGTTCTTTTAAAATCGCGAAACTGGGCCGACATTTTTTTCCGTTAAACGAGTATTCTCCCTCAATTGCAGGTATAGTGAGACTTGGATCGTCATAAGCTTTGATCATACCGTCTGCTTCGTCATAAATTAGCGGTTTATGAGTACCTTGCTCCCTAACATAAACCTGGCTGTCATCAATTAGATAACACGCATTTGTTTTGTGTCTTAAAAATTCTTCATCGTAGACTCCAATTTCATTCACGATCTGGTTAGCAATTGAGAGCATAACCGCCAAATCGGTTCCCGGAAGAATTGGGATCCATTCGTCTGCCTTCGCACCTGACCGATAACCTACTGGATCCAGGACCGTCAATCGCATCCCTCTTTCTTTTGCTGCGGCCTGCATATAAACACTTTCGGAAGAGTGTCTTCCACCACCAGATCCTTCATTCCCCCCGCAGCGAAGTACGTAATTACAGTACCGATAATCAGGAAATACATCCCAGGCAGCATTTGTCAGAGCACCAATGTGGTGAGCGGCAGCGCCGCATTGCGGTCCCGGACCGCCAGTACAATAGCTGTTGGTGCCGAATGAAACGAAATAACCTGCGACGGTAATCATACACTTCATGCCACCGGTAGGCCCGGGTGTATGGGTCCAGACAACGGATCTCGGGTCTTTTTCTTTTGCTGCATTGAGTTTTTCTGCGATTATGGATAGGGCTTCGTCCCAGGAAATTCTTTGCCATTTTGGATCTTCATGAAGGCCCTTTTTGGGATTAGTCCTTTTTAGTGGGTACAAAACTCTGTTTGGATTGAGGTTGTCCAGTATACCTGACACACCCTTGGCGCATAAACCACCGCGAGCTCCGGCATCGCTCTCGGGAATGCCTTCCATTGCTACAGGTACGCCTTCCACAACCTTTGCTCTGATCGCGCATTGTTCATAGCATAATGAGCACATACTATAGCCCCAGTATTCACGGCTTTTATCCCTCTCGCCGAATATTTTTCTATACTGCTCTTTTTCTTTCGCGATCATATCACTCATAAGCTTTCTCCTTTTTGCCCATTACTATTTTGATAAATCCTTGTTGACTAGATGTGCTGGCTCCTGACCAGACAAAATTCGGATAGCTTCATTCGCAGCCTTGACTTCCGCCTCTTTCCTGGACTCTTCTGAGTACCATCCTATATGCGGTGTAGCGATGAAACCGGGATGGTTAACAAGCGGATCATTCTTTCCAGGCGGCTCACGGCGAAACACATCCGAAGCTGCGCCGCCAATATCCTCGTTGCGCAAAGCAGCAAGAAGGGCATCTTCATCGACAATTCCTGCCCTGGCTGTATTGATAATGCAGGCATTTTTCTTCATGCGCTTTAATTCATCAGCGCTGATCAAATTCATCGTTTCCTTGGTAAGGGGACAGTGTATGGAAAGAAAATCTGATTCGGATAGCAACCTATCCAGGCCGACCGGCTCACATCCTGCTTCCTTAATAAGATTTTCCGGCACATAGGGGTCATGTACGATGATGCGGGCGCCAAATGGAGCCAGCTTTTGAATCACTGAGGTTGTGATACGTCCAAAACCCAAAAATCCCACTACAGCAGCGCTAAGTCTGTGTATAGGTATGACATCTTCCATTCGCCATGTGCTTTGTTTTACACTGTCATTGATTTTAAATATTTTTTTGGAAAGCGCCAGCATGAGGGTTACTGTGAGGGTTGCTACATCTTCAACATAGAAATCAGGAACATTAGCTATATAGATTCCCTTTTCAGTTGCAGCATCGAGATCGAAATTATCCACGCCGATACCGATTCTTATTATTCCCTTGCATTTTTTAAGGCTGTTGAGGACTTCTTTCGTAAAAGGAAGGGATGTGGTCAAAATTACATCCATTTCTCCTATATTTGCAATGAGTTCTCTTTCATTGGAGCACGGAATAAGGTGGTAATCCGCACTATGCACTTTAAAATAATCCTTGGTTTTTTCAGTATAAAAAAGGGGGGTTGTAATTCCAACCTGATATAATAATTCTTTTTTCATTATTGAGCCATTCATCAATTTAATTTTGATTAAAATTTCAAGCGATATATGCTGAAAATAAAAAAATTGAATCCGCCTAATAGAGTTCGAAAATCTTCTTTTCCGTTTTATGAATACATTCACTCACGCCGTTTTCCGTTACCAAATAGTTGTCGCAAATCCAGGCAAAAGCGGTTTTTGATGCAACGATGGGATGTATGGTTATGTTCATGTTTGCCTGTATTTTCATACTCTCGTCTTCCCTAATAGCCGGCCTTTCTACAAGATCATAACCCTGGCCGTGAGCATAAAGCCGCCTTTCTTCCGGAAATCCCTTTTCCTTTAAAAAGGCGTTATTTGCAGCGACCAAATCTGGCGGATTTACACCCGGTTTTAAAAGATCAAGGGTTATCTGCTGAGCCTCTTTGGCCAGCTCACACCCCTCAAGCAACTCATCGGATGCCTTTCCGACAACACATGTCCTGCCCAACTCTGCATATAACCCCCCGGGCGCATTGGTTTCAATCATCAGCGTCAGCTGGTCTCCCTCCCGTATTTCTCTATTCATAAAATGTCTTTTGAGCATTGGGCACGGCGTACCCAATGGTGCGGATCCAACCATAATAAGCCCCTGCTCACTGCCCTTAAGCTGAGTGCTGTATTGGGCAAGGGCATAAACTTCAGAATCCAGCATCCCCGGCCTAATGGCCTTAAATGCCTTTTCCATGGCCTCATCCTGGATGGCCGCTGCCTGTTTGATTATTGCAATTTCTTCATCGCTTTTAATGGCTTTAATGTTGTCCACGAGATCGGTCGCATCAGTAAAGGTGGCATTTGAAAGATGACTTTTGAGATAGTTATACATGGCTGCCGGGATATGGCCTAGGGCAACGAATCCGACAGCGCAGTCCTTTATGGAACGGAGCTGTTCCACAATCAGCTCCGCGTCGTATGTATTGGAATAGTGCAGGGTTGGGAAATACGGGGCTGTAAGGCGTCTCTTTACCCCGCGATATGCCCATGCTTTTGTACTTAAATCTGTCTTGGCACTCTCAGGGTCCATGTGGGGACCTATATTGATCACGGTCATATCTTCGTTAAGGGGAAAGATCACCGTTGTGGGATAGCCCATGAATGCCGGCACATCCGTAAACCACTTGACGTACCCGCCTAAAAACTGGTTGGTATTCTGCATGACGAGATAATCAATGCCTTCAGCTTGCATTGCCGTCCTTACCGCTTTCCATCGTCGCTCAAGTTCTGCGTCTGAAATTCGTACTTTTATTCTTATTTTGGCTTCTTCCATATCGCTTCCTTCGGTTTGAATTGACGTTTTTATCTTTCTTGCTTTAATATTGACTACTTTGGACATTCCAAAATTGTTACCTTAAGAAAATTCAGTGGCGGGATTTCGATGCCGTCATGAACACCGAGTTGCCTTATGCCGGCTTGTCAAAGAACAAATTGGCGAACCCTTAAAACCCGATCCCATTTCAGTTGAGTTATTAAAAACGCCTTACCGCCGCCACTGAGGAGTGGAACATCATTTTTCCTGTTTTGCCGGCTTCAACAAAATCGAAAATGAATATCGTAGGAAATTGCGTTCTTTTTGCAGCGTGTTCTTCGTACATTTCGGAACACCGGATTCTAATTGAAAGAAAAAAACTAAATGGCAATTAGATTTTTCATAGCCACAAAAAAAATACTTGTCAAGAAAAATATCATAATATAGAATAAAACTATCATAATATGGAATTAAACAGTATCATGATAAAAAATTTTGAGTTCATATTAAATAATATTAATGAAAATTTAGATAGTTATAGAATTTTTTAGAGATATGTACCGTTTGTATCGTAAATCACCACTCCCGATGACATCGGAGTCAAAGCGATATTCTGGCAACCGCTATATTCGGCCAGGATTCGAAGGCCCGGTATCATAGTTGAATTTTAGCCGGAATCATCTTTATTTTGGCTGTTATAATTTAGTAAGATGCTATGCATTGGACCCAGCTTGTTGGTCCTCTGCCAAACCAAGGTTTGTGATTTCTATTTGGAGAATTTCAAGTTTATGGAAAAACAAGGTGGACAAAGCATTCAGAGGGCCATTTCTGTCATCCGTACGGTTGCTAGCTACAAGAGCCGCGGCTGCAATTTAAAAACCATTGCCAATGAGCTGGATTTGCACATGGCGACGGCCCACAGAATATTGGGCATTCTCGTCGAAGAGGGATTTATCATCCATGATCCAGGCACTAAGTTTTACCACATTGGATTGGAGCTTTATAACCTTGGCTCTAAAGCCTACTTTGCCAATCTTCTGGAATATTTTCGCAGCACACTTCAACGGATCGCTGAAAATACGGAAGACACGGTGTTTCTGATTATCCGCTCAGGGTATGAGACCCTTTGCATTGATCGGGTCGAGGGCGCCTTTCCAATTCGGGCTCAGACAGTCGATGTTGGTGAACGTGCTCTATTAGGTATTGGGGCTGGCGGGCTATCCATACTGTCTTTCCTATCCGACAAAGAGACCCAGGCCATAATCTCGGCAAACAATGGACGGTATTCAAAATATACAAACCTTACAGCTGACGATATCCGAGATCTAGTTAAAACGACCCGTAAGTTGGGCTACTCACTTAGTTCTGGCAGTCGCATCTCTGGAACAACAGGTGTCGGGCTGCCAGTTTATGACTCCAAAGGCAATATTTTTGCCGCTATCAGCGTAACAGCCGTCGATCAGAGGATGCTGCCGGAAAGACATAAGACAGTTGCTAAAATCATAAAAAAAGAAATCAACAGATTAGGGGACATCGATTTAACTTAACAATAATACGTTGAAAATGTTAATTGAATAGACTTTTAATGTTCTTTGAATTCGAAGAAAGGGCCGTGAAAATGGGAAAAAAAGTAATTTCTCCAAGATGTGCATCATGCGAACTTGAAACACGTGAGAAAATATGCATTTCGGATGAAGGAAGTTCTCATAAGGGGTGTCCCACTATTAACAGGAAGAGTCTTTTAGCTGAGGCCAATAAAGAGTATGATGATCCCGAAGTGTATGAATTTGCCCGCCAGTCGTCTATCCAGGAGGCTGAGTGTTATCAGAACCGTGGTCAGGACCCTTATATCATGCAACCCTCAAAACCCAGAATAATAGAGATATGTGAATTCTCCAAAAAAATGGATTATCGGAGACTTGGTCTGGCATTCTGTGTGGGCCTGGCAAAAGAGGCACAGGTGGTAGACGAGATATTTAAAGAACATGGATTCGAGGTTGTTTCGGTTTTGTGCAAGGCGGGGCGGACCCAGAAGGAAATTATCGGGATATCGGACAAAGAAAAGATCAGACATGGTTCGAATGAGTCCATGTGTAATCCTGTTTTTCAGGCCAAGCTATTAAACCAGGAGGAAACGGATTTCAATATTCTTTTAGGCCTTTGCGTAGGACATGATTCTCTCTTCTTCAAATATGCGGAGGCTCCCACGACAGTGCTTGCGGTAAAGGATCGAGTGACCGGACATAACCCTCTTGCGGCCATATATCTATCTAGTTCCTATTACAGAAAGATTCATTATCCGGGGATTTGTTAATTTTAAACACACCTTGTTTCTATCACTGGTCACAACATTATCAGGCTTCATTCTACTTTGGGATATTTATTGACTAGTAAAAACCGGGTCCTGGCGGCCAGGTCACAGACAGGGGCAAAAGATCAGTTGTCAGTTGCGAGTGACGCGTTGAGGAATTCTGCCATTTATACGATCAGGCCCGCGCGCAGCGCGAACCGCAACTGGGAACCGGCAACTTACAACTCGACACTTGCGTCATAACAGGCAGCAGGTTGCGCGCCCCTTTCAGGGCCAGGCCAACGCCGGGCCCTCTGGACCCGGATTTTTACTCCCAATGGAATATGAGAAAGAGTAGTATTTAAATGCAGCTTAATTTTGTAGCCGTTATTGGTTGACCATTATAAGTTACTGCACTGAAGGCACAAAATTCAAATCCGCCAGCCTGGTGGTTCATAGGTGATCGTTATTATCGATGCATCAACTACATTGGCTTATCCTGGCTCTGGCGGATTCCTTTCCAGCCCTCATATAACGTATGTTTGATATCGAAATGGTCAAGAATGCGCCCAACTGCGTGATTGACAATATCATCAAGCGTTCGGGGTTTGTTATAGAATGCCGGCACGGGCGGTTGGATAATTGCCCCGTTTTCAGTGGCGCTGACCATTAATTTCAGATGGCCAAGGTGCAGGGGGGTCTCGCGAACCATCAAGATCAGTTTCCTTCGTTCTTTCAAGGTAACGTCGGCTGCCCGGATCAACAGGTTGCAATTGATGGAGTTGGCTATCATGGACATGCTTTTAATGGAGCAGGGGGCTATGACCATGCCGTCCATGTGAGAAGATCCGCTGGCAATAGATGCGCCGATATCATTGATATCGTGGACCTGGTCGGCCAGTTCCAACACAGCGGATAAGCGCCAGTCGGTTTCCTGCTGGATGGTCAGAGCGCCGGATTCAGTCATGACCAGGTGCGTTTTTATCTCAGTCGACTGCTGCGCCGCCTCCAGAAGCCTGATACCGTATATGGCTCCAGAAGCACCTGAAATGCCGACTATGATTTTTTTCATAACGGTGTCCCCCTTTGGTATGGTTTGCTGTATCGATCCTTAAATCGATTCTGACAGGAGGAATCGATTGGTTGCAAATATCAAATCGGCAGACGCATGAGACGTTTGGCATTGCCCTCGAATATGTTATAGCGGTCTTCTTCCGAATTATCCATGCACTCGATTGCTGCGATTATCTGCCGAACCAGACGGTAGCCTATTTGACTGTCCATGGGCATGTCGGTGCCTTTGATGCTGCGTGCAATCGAATATGAATGATAAACCGAGTGGCCGAGGATGCTGTGAGTCGGACCGGTCGTTATCGCTGAAAGCTATCTCCCGGCCCACCAAGTATATAGCCCATGGATTGTGATATCTCGGCACCGGTATGCAGCAAGTCATTTACCAGGGACGACAGATTTTTCCCCAGAATTTTATCTTCTTTTCCGGGAATGGACAAAGCACCTTCCAGCACTTGACCGGCTCCCCAAATAGGCACGGCAATACCAGCCCTGCCCAATGACAGTTCACTGCTATTTACTGCATAGCCGCGTTCGCGGGTAAGTGCCAGATCGTCCAGGATGGCTTTGCGGTCTGTCAATGTATACCTGGTGTATCGAACCAGTTGTTCTGTTTCCAAATAGGCCAGGAGACGCTTTTCACTCATAAAAGCCAGGATGGCTTTGCCCATAGCAGTGCAATAAGGCACGATGCGGGGTCCGAAGTTGTGGACCGTATTGGCCATGCCTTCGGGAAAGGCGAAAAGTGTGATCAGAACCGTATTGTTGTCCCATATGCCCACTCGGGCGGTGGAATGGGTCCGTCGCGCCAGGCGTTGCACATGATCCGAGGCATGCTTGTTGATCTCAAGCTCGGCTGCGAAGTACGCTCCCAATTCATAAAGCCGAGTTCCCAGAGAGTATTCCCGTGTGCGGGGGTTCTTTCTTAAAAAGCCATTTTGTTCGAGGGTTGATACGATACCGTGAACAGTGGTTATACGCAGATCCAGTGCATTGGCGATTTCAGTCAGTTTATAGCTAAGACGGGATTTGGAAAAAAGTGTCAGAATATTCAAAGCCCGTTGAACAGATTGAATCGCCATTGTCGTAGCTTTTAAAACCCCTGTTAAATGTTCGATAATGTCGAAAATAATTCGATATAATAATAACGATTGCTATCTATATCGTATTATTTTCGCTTGTCAAGACAAAATTTTACGGCCCCATTTTTTTGGGGCGGCAAAAATTTTAACGCTCGAATCTCGGGATTTTTGCTTCATTCTCTTAACGAAAGATATGGAAAGGCACAGTCAAAGAATGACAATAAATAATGTCATTGAAGATAATCAAACTGTAATCACTGGTTATCTTGAAGAAATCCCTATTGCATGCGGTTGCTTTAAATCAAATGACGATAATTCAATTGAAATTAAGAGAATGTACGCAACTCCTGCCCATAGGAGGAAAGATTTTTCTACCAAGATCTTATCTGCACTTGAAAGCTGGGCAAAAGAGTTGGGGTTTTTTATTGTTTGTCTTGATACTGGTTTGGGCGCCAAGCTTATATCGTCGCATGGCGACTTCTATATCGCTTTCTTCGCCTAAAGGCGAGGAGTTTCAACCATCCCGGAGGAGGACACTAAGCTCCCTGGATCAATTTCAAGACTGCCGCCACTAGTTGCCCCCCCCCCTAATCCACTCGGCTCCATATGAGCGCCAGGCAATGGGCCGATTCAAATCCAACAATCCGTGACAGTATTTATGTTGAATCCAAAATAGAGCCGGTTGAAATGTTAATGTATGAAATAAACGTCAAATAAAATGTTAAAAAATACACAACTAATATCTTGATAATATTGAAAGGTCGACATGTAATATGTCGTGCAATCTACGTCTAAATATTAGTTTAATTAACATATAACTTAAAATAAACGGATGGTTACTTATAATAAAACCATAAATCGATTAAAGGGCAGTTGCCCCAAATAAGCCATTGACTTTTGGCAGAGGCAGCGTTAATAGGGACAAAAATATTATTAAACATTACATTATATATTTTAAACATACATTTTTGTGATCAATGCACTTGGCAATTTAGCAGCCGAGGGTGTTTGATGGGCTTCACAACACGCTTGGGGTCCCCGGCCTGATTTATCGAATCTACCCCTTGCCCCCAACAGGTAGGTTTGACCGATCAGGTCGAGGCCCTTTTTTACACCCCGATGAAACCCTGTTCACCCTGCTTGATGGTTCTGCTCTTGCACCTTCACCCAAGCTTAGCAGCTGCCATAGAAATGTCATGGTGGGGCGACCAGACAACACTATTGACGGTGTCTATGGTGTGAGAGCAAAGAAAGGCAAAAAACAGCGGTATGAACACTTTGATATGGCGGGGTCACGGACGCGTTTGAAGATGCCAGGCTGTCCGCAAAGCCAGGTTCTGAGCGGGCCACGGTTACCCCCCCGCAAGCTTTAAACTTCACTGATAGAATTCCGGGTACGGAAAGGGCAGTGAACCATACAGTTACAGGAGGTTGATCTCATGAAGCGCATTTTCTTTGCAGCGACACTTCTGCTGGTCTTCAGCATGCTTGCTGCGTGCAGTTCAAACGATGTGGACACCGGGGCGAAGGACCCGGAGGATACCGGAACCTATACCGTGACCCTCAATACGACCGGAGGGGAGGATCGGGCCGCGTTGCAGGTGCTTGCCGGCGACACCCTTGAAGGCTTGATCGAAAATCCCACCAAGGAAGGATTCACCTTTTTGGGCTGGAGCACCAGCGGCGAGGAGATAGTCTATTACGATATGAGCACGCCCGTTACGGCGGCCTTTACGCTCTATGCCGTATGGAGCGGTGGAGAAGACGATGGCGTGGAAATGTACCGGCTGACGGTCCATCTCCAGGGGGGCGCCTTCCGCTACGTGCCCGTTCAGACGCTGTATATCGACTTCAAGGCGGGCAGCCTGCTCAAGGAGCTTCCGAGGATGAACACCAAGCCGGACCACAGCACGCTGGAATTTGCCGGATGGAACACCAGTCCCGACGGCAGGGGCGAGATTATCGTTCAGGACAGCGAACTGACCGGCGATCTTGAAATTTACGCCATTTACGGAGAGCTGATCACCACCATCGACGATCTGAAAGCCATGACGTGCAACAATTCCGGTGTGGTTTATGTCATCGGCTACAGTGATGAACTTGCTGACAACCTCGAAGACGAGGAATGGGTTCCCCTGTGCAGCGCGAGCCAGCCCTTCAAAGGCGCCATCTACAGGAACTTCGAGGAGAGCAGCGAGACCGATCTGGGCACCATCGCCTTGACCATCTCCGCCACCAGCGACCATGCCGGGCTGTTCAGTTATACGGACGGCGCCATCTTCAATGAACTCACCATCAGCGGCACCATCACCGGCGCGGATTACGCCGGATTCTTCGCTGGCGAAATGAAGGATTCCCGTGTGGAGAATATTACTTATTTACTTGAGTACAGTACGATTAACGGGGCGCAATACGGCGGCACGATTACGGGCAAAGGCGACAATGTCACCTTGCTGAACATCGCTGTACGCGCAAATACATCGTCAGGTTCGTTTACAGGCAAATTCATCGGAGGTGTAGCCGGCTGGCTCGAGGACAGCGGCATTACGGATGTTTCGGTTCACTATGTTTCGCCGTCCGGAAGCGAAAACGGCTCCTGCGTGGGCGGTATTGCCGGTTATTTAAAAGACAGCGTTATGGATGTCGCCGCTGTCCTTGGTTCTGGTACCTTTCTCACGTTTGTCTCATCCGATTTTGAAGACTCTTATGTCGGGGTAATCGCCGGCTTTTTAGAAAACTGCGAAATTAAGCATATTTTTACATTAGATCTATTCAACAGTGCTACTGCCAACCGCGACAACTCCTATGCCGGCTCTGTTGCCGGCGGCATGCAGGGTGGAAGCATTGCCGGTGCGCGGGTTGCCAGCCCGGTGTATGCCTATGGGGACAACTCGGCCGCCGGGGGCGTGGTGGGCAAGAACACGGGGGCAAGCATCAGCGACACCATTGTACGCTCGACGGTTTATGCCCAAGGCAGCGGCAATCATGCCGGCGGCGTGGTCGGCGTATCGGAAAGCGGCACCGTCAGCGGGAACCTTGTATTGAGCGACAGCATAACGGGCGAAACGGCCGGCGCCATAATCGGCTCGGGCGGCGAGTCCGGAAACGTCTTTGTGGCGGGCATATCGGTCAACAACGTATTTCCGGCCGGCGGGACAGCGGCTTCAGCCATCCGTTACAACAAGGATTTTTTTACCGATACCCTTGGGTGGGATTTTGCCTCCATCTGGGAAATGAAAGACTATTACGACTATCCCACGTTCATATCGGATGAAGCGCCGGATTTTATCCCGATCACAACAGCCGAAGAGCTGGCGGCAATAGGAGACAGCGTTGATGATCTATCCAAATTTTACGTTCTGATGAACGACCTGGATCTATCCACCTATAACGACGGGGTATGGATTCCTATCGGCGATGAATTATCGACTTATGATGCCCGTTTCAAAGGGACCTTCAACGGCAACGGCAAAACCATTCGAAATTTGAAAATAATCGGCAAGGAAGAAGATGACAGTCAGTATTACGCCCTTTTCAAAGCGTTTGGATACACCGTCTCACTAAGTCCGATAGGACACTTTGGCGCAATAAAAGACCTTATCTTGGAAGATGTGGATATCCAGTCCTACAGCGGTTCTAACGCCGGACTGGTTGCTGACACAACGTCCTACGGCCTCGACACCATTGAACGCGTGCATGTTACGGGAAATATTTCCGGTGGCAAGGCCGGCGGCATAACAGGTTACGGTTACGGAAAAATAATTGAATGTTCGTTTGTGGGCAATGTAAGCGGTTCATCAAATGTCGGCGGTCTGGTTGGAGATACTGGAAATAACTTGTATGTTTCCAAAAGTTTCTCTGCCGGTACGGTTACCGCCGAAACCACCAACTATAGCGGGCCAAATTGCGGCGGTCTGATAGGCGGAGCATCCCGCACCGCGACTATCAAATCCTGCTACTCCACCAGCACGGTAACCGCCACGGCAGCCAGGGGCATTATTAATGCGGGCGGGCTTGTCGGCTATACGACGGCAAACGTCCTGTCCAGCTACGCAACCGGGGACTTGAGTATAACCACCCCAGATAATGCGTGTGTGGGCGGCATTATCGGGTATCTTGGCACCTATGCCCAGGCCTCAAACAATGTGGCGCTTATGTCCAGTATAACGACTGCGATTGTCGGCACCGCGGATGTGGGCAGAATCGTTGGCGACGTATTTTCAAGCAGTTCCCGTCCTGAAAGGAACGCAACCTCCACCGGCAACTATGCCTTGGCGACCCTTGCCCTGGGCGGCGGGGTGGATGCGGACGAGGGGACCGACGTCGCTTCAGAAGATATTGATGAAGCGTTTTTCAGAAGTTTGGGTTGGGATATGGATTATCTCTGGATATTTGACACCGACAGCCAACGTCCTGTTTTCAGATGGCAGTAAGCGAGGATACCGATGAAGAAAATACACTCAAATATATATGCTAGAATCTGGTTGGTGATGCTTTTTGTTCTTGCCCTGGCCGCCTGTGGCGATTCGGACAGCAACAGCTACGGCGGCAGCGGTGATGACGGCCCGACTTCCGCAACCGTGCGATTCGACCTCAACGGAGGGGCCGTCGGAGAACTTGGCGATACCAGCGATGTGGTTGTCCGGGGAGTAACTCCCGGAGCTGCCTTTAAAGAGGTGGAACAGCCGGAACCGTATCATATGGACATGTCCAAGACTTTCGCCGTCTGGAATACCGCGGCAGACGGCAGCGGCCGGGATGTAACCAACACCACGGTGATCGACGCCGATGTAACCTTTTACGCGATTTACGGGGAAGATGTCACCAACGACGGCATAGCGGGCATGGTCTGCAACGATGCCACAAAGATATACGCGCTAAGCTATGATGTGGTGCTGACGGACTTCACGCCGCTGTGCGCCGGCGACGGCGAGGCGTTCACCGGTAAATTATACGGCAAGGACAGTGAGTTGACCTATACCCTGGCCTCCGGGTCGCACGATTACGCGGGCCTGTTTGGCCACCTGGACGGGGCCTATGTCACCGGCCTGAAAATCAGCGGCAGTCCCGAGGGCAATGTGGCCGCGGGGGTATTGGCCGCAACCGCGGAAAATTGCGTGCTGGAAAACATTTCAGTGAGCGGGACCCCAACCGGGGCTGCCGCCGATGCCCTGGTGGGCGGTTTAGTCGGGCATTTAACGGCCGGCACCGTCACGGGCGCGGCATCGTCGGCCTCAGCCGGTTTCGGCGGCGATAACATCACTGCCGGTGGCATTGCCGGCGTGGCCGACGGCGCCTCCATGATAATGAACAGTTACTGCAACGGAACCATAGCCGCCACGTCAATGGAAAATCACGTGATCGGCGGCATTGCGGGCAAGCTGCTCAACAGCGCAATCATGGACTGCTTTACAAACAGCGTCCTGAGCGCGGCGGATGAGCAGTCGTCGGTGGGCGGCCTGACCGGCTCCATGACAGATGGCGCAATAGACGCAAGCGCCGCATTCGGCTTGATGATCAACGGCGCACAGGCCGGCCGAATCGTGGGCGATCCCGGCGCCACCGGCTCGGTGGAATCCGCCTATGCCAACCGCAACATGCTGGTGGCCTACCGGATTGCCGCCGATTCGGACATGAACGGCATTGGCGAGGATATTTCCGACATCAAAAAATCATCGGCCTTTTTCTCCGAAACCCTCGGCTGGGATTTTGAAGAGGCCTGGACCATGCCGACGCATTACGATTATCCCATTGCCGCATGGCAGGAACCGAAACAATTTGTCGAGATCGCCACGGCGGCCGAGCTGGCGGCCATTGAAGAAGACGGCAGTTATCTGCTGGTGGCCGACATTGACCTTGCCGATGTCAACGGCACGGGCATATGGAGTCCCGTACCTTCCTTTACGGGGGTTCTGGACGGAAACGGCCATACCATCAAAAATCTTCATGTGACCGCAGCTGTTTCAAGCTATGCCGGAATGTTCGCCACTCTGGAAGGAACGGTTTCCGACCTGATCATCGAAGATGCCGCCGTGGGCTGGGAATCGTATTCCGCGATGGCCGATATCGGCATTCTCGCCGGAACCATGAACAGCGGGATCGTCGACGGCGTGATCGTCAGCGGCACCGTGGACGGCCCCGGCTGGCGCGTGGGCGGAATCATCGGAAACGCGACGGGCATCATCGCCAACAGCTCCTTTGACGGAACCGTCAGGTCCACATACAATTGGTTCAACAGCGGCAGCGGCGGCCCGGGAGGGTTGACCGGCCAGCTGTGCGCCAACTCCTACATCATCTTCTCATCCGCCTCGGGAACGGTGCAATACGATTATGCCTCCATCAGACTGCAGAACCTGGGCGGCATTACGGCTGTTCTTTATGGAACCATAGTCCACTCCTATTCCTTATCGGACCTGACGCTGAACGGTTACCGGGGCCAGGTCGGCGGGCTTGCGGGCAAATCATCAAACACCGCGGCCGTCATCGGCAGCTACGCGGCCGGCGATATTACCAATTACTATGAAATCATGGACGGCCGGACATCGTTCGAGCCCTATCTGGGCGGGATGGTCGGCGTGGATTCCGGCGCGCTCATAAAATCTTCACTGGCGCTCGGCCACAGCGTTTCCGCAACCGTGAAAGAGGACGAAAGAGACAGCGTCACCATAACGCTCAGAGCCGGCAAAGCATATGCTTCCGGCAGTCCGACGCTTGAAGACGCCTATGTCAACAGCGCCATGACGATGTACGTAAATGACGTTGCGGACGCCTTCACCACCGTCGATGCCGACGAACAGGAGGTGACGGTCTCCGATGAGCGCAGTTTTTACGAAGACAAGGGCTGGGACTTTGACAACGTGTGGAAAATGCCCGATGCCGGCGACACGCGCACCCACCCCATCCTCATGTGGCAGGAATAATTATATCATCTCCGACTTCTTTCAACATCAGCGTCGATAAGGTCTTATGCGCGGCGGGATGCTGCGCATAAGACCTTATTTTGGAGTAAAAGATGCGCTTTTTCTTTAAATTATTGTCATTAGCTGCGCTGTCCGTTGCATGCTTAAGCGCATGTCAGGGGGGAGATCGCGAATACAAGCAACCCAGCGGGTACAGGGTTACCTTGTATCTGATGGGGGGCGAGTTCCCCGACGGAACAGCAGACCGTGTTCACGGAGGAATTTTACAGCCCACGGCCATGAAAAACGTGCCCAACCTGCTCCCCGGTGATCCCTATTTGAGTTACGATAGGCCTTTCGCCGCGTGGAATACGGATCCTTACGGATATGGCGACGATTATACCCCCGAAACCATAATCGACAAACACGTTACGTTGTATGCCATTTACGGGGTTTATGTTTGGGATGAATCCAGCCTTATGAATATGGAGTGCGGGAATCCCGACGTCGTGTATGTCCTTAGCAATGATATAATTATTTCCGCTGGAAATCCGTGGGAGCCGCTTTGCCAGGATCCAAACACGCCCTTCGAAGGCAAACTCTACGGCGACGGCCATACCATCGCCTACACCACCCGATCAAACTACAGGATGCCTGATAACAGCGGACTTTTCGCGTATGCATCCGGAGCGAATATCGGTGATTTGATCATAGAGGCAGACACCACGGGATCCTCCGCTGCAGGAGGCGTGGTTGCCGTCGCCGATAATTCGGTCATCGATAAGGTGCGGGTGACAGGTACTGTCACGGCGGGCACGGAAACCGGAAGTGGTAAAGCCGGCGGCGTGGCGGGCAGTATAACCGATAGCAAAATACTGAATTGTTCGTTTGGCGCCATGGATGATCACGGCGACGTAAGCACGTTGGGCAGCAGTTCATCCGCCGGCGGAATTGTGGGCAAAGCCGTTGACAGCGTGATAAAAAATTCGGGTTCCGATGCCACCATCAGCGCCTCGTCCAACAATTCCTCCGCCGGCGGCGTGGTGGGCTATCTGGAATCGGGCGCTATCAGCAATTGCCTTCATGCCGGATATGTTACAACAGAAAACGGCGTCAGGCTGATGGCCGGCGGCATTGCCGGACGCATTGAAGAGGGCTCGGAAGTATCCTTCTGTTACGCCGATACGGTTGTCCGCGCACCCGAGACCACTGCGAACACCTCGGCCGGCGGCATTGCGGGGTATGTCAGCGACTCGTCCATCAGAGCGAGCGTGCATGCCGGCGTTATGGTGACCGGCAATCAAAGCGGACGCATTGCCGGGTCCTGCACCAGTGGCCTGAGCAATAACTTCGCCCGCCGCGATACGCTGGTGAACTACAAGACGGTGGATGACGGCGGCGTCAACGGCACCGGCGTGGCGCATTCGGCGATGCGAAAATCGGAGAGCTTTTATTCCGATAGGCTGGGCTGGGATTTCAGACTGTACTGGATCTATCCGGATCACTATCTGTTTCCCCGGCTGGAATGGGAAGAGAATGATCTGAATAAATTTATTGAAATCGATACGGCTGATGAGCTTTATGACATGAGAGACGATATGTACGGCTGGTATGTGCTTGTCGATGATATAGACCTCAGCGGCACCACCTGGAAATCCATAGGCGGCGTAGACAATTTTTTTTACGGCCTTCTGGACGGAAACGGCAAAACCATCCGCAACATGTCGGGATCAGGCGCCATTTTTAGCTACGCGGGGGGTACAAAGGTCCATGACCTCAACCTGACCAACGTCAGCAGTTACGGCTCCGGCATTTTTGATCACGGCCAATTTGTTCATCTTGAGTATGTGCATGTTACCGGCGAGACGGTCGAAGGCGGGATAGCAGGGACCTTGGATATGAGTGGCTATATATCCTACTGCTCGTTCGACGGAGATACCCATATGGATGAATCCGTAATAGGTGAACACCACGTAGGCGGATTGCTGGGATCGCTTGAAAACGGAATCGTGACATACTCCCACAGCACCGGCGTGGCCGGAGCAAACTCGAAAAACGATGCCGCGTACGCCGGCGGATTTATCGGCCGGGCGAACAATGTTACGGCCGTAAACAACTATTGCCTGACAGACGCCTATGCCAGCGGCGGTTACATCAGCAACGCCGGTGGCATGTTCGGCCGGCTGACATCTTCCATTGTGGTGGACGCCTATGCTTTCGGGGATGTATACGGCGATATACACGATTTTTCCGAAGATTCAGGCTACTACCCCAGCACTTCCACACTAACACCCACCGCCGGCGGCTTTGTCGGCTATGCCGAGAATTCGGATATACGCAATTGCGCGGCCCTGGGCAGCCGAATGGAAGCCCAATATTACGACATCACCGATACGGCGGATATCCAAAGCCGTGCTTCTTCATTTACCGCCGACGGCACGGACAACAGCTACACAAACATTTATTCGGATCACAACGCGGAGCTTATTGCCGACACTACCGCCGGTGAAAACGGAAGTTACGTGGATGCCGCAAACGCGTCCGGGGATTTTTTTAAAAACGATTTGGGTCTGGATTTCGAACGGACGTGGAGAATGCCCGTCAGCGGCGATATCCGCTCGTATCCGGTGTTTCAATGGAACAGGGACCTGGTAACGCCGGCAGATGGAGATGAATGGTACTGGTTCGGAATACAAAAAGTCTATGAGGAATTCTGATGAGCAACAGCAGGTTTTTGATAATGTTAATTACGGTGGCATTCTTGATCGGTTGTGGCGACCCGGGCGATGACCCCGGAGGGCATGTGGTATCATTGAAGCTCAATGGCGGCACGTTTCCGGACGGCGGCGGGGATGTGAAATATGGAGGCGGCTATACTCCCACGCCGCTTAAAGAGATACTCGAGCCGATGGTAGAGTATCCGGTCATTCAGGGCGACAAAATTTTTGCAGTGTGGAACACCGAACCCGATGGTTCCGGCGATGATTATATCATGGATACCATCGTCACTAAAAATGTGACCCTTTACGCCATATACGGAGAAGTCGTCCGCGACAAAAGTACGTTTGAATTGGTGGAATGCGGGAATGCGGATAAAATCTATACCCTGGATCAGGATATCTCGCTTGCTTTGGGCAACCCCTGGGAACCCCTGTGTCCGGATGAAGATGTGCCCTTCAAGGGCAGGATCTATGGCAAAGGCTTCGGGATATCATACTTCGCCACCCGGTCGAGCGATGATGAGATGCCCGATTCTTCGGGCCTTTTCGCCTATATGGACGGCGCAAGGGTCATGGACCTTGCCATGAAGCAGGTGCGCGTATACGGCCGCACTGCCGCCGGAGCCGTGGCCGGCTTCGCAATTGCTTCGGTCATCGAGCGGGTGGACGTGACCGGCGAAATCAGCGGATACGGCTATGCCGGCGGTGTGGCGGGCGTAATTAAAGACGGCACGGCGATACGCAAGTCATCGTTCGGCGATATCGCGGAATATGAGGGAAAAAGCGTTACCGCTTTGGGTGCCGATGCCGCTGCGGGCGGCATCGGCGGTTATGCCTGTGACAGCATCGTTACCGATTCTTCTTCAAGCTCGGAGGTATCGGCGTCTTCCGACAACTCGGCCGCGGGCGGCATCGTCGGTTATCTGGAAAACGGAGAAACTGTCAACTGCCTGCACTCCGGTAGTGTCATCATATCCGGCGGCGACCACATCCAGGCCGGAGGAATCGTCGGCGCCGGCGCCGATTCCGAAATCTCGCACTGCTACTCCGACAGCGTGGTAGAGGCATCCGCGGGAACGGACGCGGCGGCAGGCGGCATCGCCGGGCAGCTTGACAACGGCGACATTACCTACAGCGCCGCACTCGGTTTAGCCGTTTGGGGAACCGAAGCGGCGCGCATCGCCGGCGGCGCGTCCGCTTCGGAAATTGACAACGCATATGCCAGAACCGACACCATCGTCAATTGGGCCACTGTGTCGGACAGTACCCGGGAAGGCGTCGGAATTGCTTTGACGCGGGCAAGAAAATCCGCGAATTTCTTTAAGAACACCCTCGGGTTCGACTTCGGTCGATCATGGGTCCTGCCCGATTACTATGACTATCCCCGCCTTATCTGGGAAGATGTCCCCGCGTATACGAGGATTCTGACGGCCTCCGATCTTAACAAGGTACGAAAGAATCCTGCCGGCTGGTACGTGCTCGATAAGGATATTGATCTTCTGGAATATGATGCCGACGGTCTGATTGTTCCATGGACGCCGCTCGGCAAGAATCTTTGGGCTCCTTTTACAGGCCGATTCAACGGTAACGGCAAAACCATCAGCAATATAACGCCGGCAAGAACGAAAGACTACAACTATACTTATGCCGGGTTTTTCGGAAGGGTTGAAAATGCCGTTATTACCGACCTGAACATTACGGTCCGTGTGGAGGAGGCGGACGAGATCACCGAGGAAAGCATGACCGGAGGGTTGGCCGGATACATGAGCGGCGGTCGTATTGAAAATGTGCACGTAAGCGGCAGCATCACCGCAAACAGCGCCGCCGCTTGCGGCGGCCTGGTCGGATACATGGACGGCACCAAGATGATTTACAGCTCTTTCGACGGAGATATTGAAAGTCTGTATAAGACCACCTACAGCATGTATGTCGGAGGACTTGTCGGTGACGGGGAAAATGATCCTACAACTGATACCGGAGACGTAAACATATATTACTCAAAAAGCACCGGGAACCTGGATTCAAGTACGCTTAATTACAGCCAGATCGCGGGAGGGCTGGCAGGCTCGCTCCAGAACGGCGTCGTGGTTTCATCCTATTCCGGTATGGACATACACGCCTCCGGCGGAAGCGCAAGCAGGGCCGGAGGGCTCTTCGGCGATTTGAAATATTCATTCGTAAGAGACTGCTACAGCGCAGGAGACGTCCGCGCCTCCTCCATCAATTATACGGCACCGACTACCCCCGTCAGGCTCATGGCCGGAGGAATCGCGGGGTATGCGGACGAGTCTTCCGTGTCTTCAAGTGCCGCTTTCTGCGACACCGTGTCTGCGGTAGGCAAAAACCTTGCGGTCAGCAGCCTGACGACCTACGCAGCCCGTGTTATCGGAAAATCTGACGACACTTCCTTCGGCAATGTATATGGCCGTGGGGAAATGGTTGTAACTGGTGATCATTCATCAGGGGAGATGGGGATCGATGTCGTTTCAGAATCGATTACACCGCAGTTTTATACCGATATCCTCGGATGGGATCTTGAACAGGTGTGGGAAATTCCGGCTGGTTCACTATATCCGCAGTTACTATGGGTGGATTGATAAATGACAGCCGTCGACCGACAACCCGAAGCGCATGGAACGAGTAAATGGGATTGGATATGCTGAAACGAATATGCATCATCATGGTTTTGATTTCCGGCGTTGCTTTTGCCGATGAATATACCGAGGACACCAAAACAGAGGATAATGAAGCCTATTATCTTGAAGACATTGAAGTAATTGCCAAACCGGATACCACCGAATACATTACCCAGGAACAGATTTCCCTGACAGGGGCGGACAATCTATGGGAGATCATGGGTACGGTGCCCGGAGTCACCCTCACGGGAGGTACACAGCGGAACGAGTCCAATTTCCGTCTGAGAGGATACGATGCAAGCCGGGTAACTGTATACATAAACGGCGTGCCGCAAGCGGTGCCGTACAGGGGTGACGCCGACCACGGACGGATTCTCACCTACGACCTGGAAAGCATCGAGGTGCAGAAAGGCTACAGCTCCATGCTGATGGGCGCCAACAACCTGGGCGGCGCCGTGAACCTGAGGCTCGCAAAACCGAAAAAACCCTTCGAGGCAAACTTCGGATACACTGTTGAATACGACAGTACCTTAAAGGAACAGAAGGATGTGTACGTAGGCTCGGTGGGCACAAAGCAGGATCTCTTCTATATCAAAGCAACCGCAGCAAGCATGGATCAATCCCACTTCAGGCTTTCCGACAATTTCACTCCCCGGAATGATTATCAAACCGGAAATGAACGCAATGATTCTGAAGTCGATGATTCCAAAATAACCGTTGTGGCGGGCGTCACTCCTGTTCCGGAACTTGATGCCAGCATTGTTTATATGCGCCAGAGGGCCAGCAAGGAGGCTCCCGGGGATGTGGCTGCCGTCGAGCCCACCATCTGGGACTGGCCGAAATGGGACCGGGACAGCGTCTCCTTCAATGCGGACTACACTGCCGACGGGTACTGCGTCAAGGTGCTCGCTTATTACGATAAATACGACAACCGACTGTACACCGAACGTCCTCACGGCATTCCTTCGGATTATGACGACTATGCCGGGGGCCTGAAGATTCAGGGCGGTTACGACATCAACACTGAAAACAATCTTCAGATGTCCGTCATGTGGAAAACCGAAAATCACAAAAGCTACGAGGACGTCACCGATTCCTACGAAAAGTCCGTGGATATTGAAGAGAATACATGGTCTATCGGGTCCGAGTATACCGTCAAGCCCATGGATGCCTTTACGGTGGTGTTAGGTGCGGGCTACGATATGCTGGTTCCCCAATACTACTGGACCGCAAGCCTCGGAAAGAAGGATGTTTCCGACTATGAGCTGAGTGCCTTTGTGTATCAGTTGGGTTTATTTTATGATGTCAGCGACGATCACGAAATGCATTTGACCTTTGCACGGAAAGCGCATTTCCCCACCATGTCGGAGCGGTTTTCCACCTACTTCGACACGGTCATTCCGAACCCCGAATTAACGCCGGAATACGCAAATCACTATGAAGTCGGCTACAAAGGCTACGTCTGGAACAGGCTTCACATTGTTTCCGCGCTTTATTTTTCGGATATCACGGATAAAATCCTGAAGGAAAGCGTACGAGACGACTCCACTGGCCAGACGGTTAAGCACAGCCTGAACATGGATGCATGGGTGTATTACGGTTTTGAGTTTTCCGCCGAGTATTTCTGGAACGAAAAGCTGTCCGCAGGCATGGCGTTTTCATATAATAAAAGCCGAAGCAATTATGACGATGTCCGGGACACTTATTATCCGGATACGACTGGCAACGCCTATGTGGTTTATCATCCGACCGAGCATATACGCATTGTTCCACGAGCGGAATACACCAGCGAGAGATACACGACTACGGACCCTGACGACCCAAGCTACCTGGACGACTATACCCTGCTGCATTGCAGCGTCAAAATAGATGAAATTTTCGGCCATTTTTATATCGAAGCCGCAGTCAACAATATTATGGACCAATATTACGAGATCAGGGAGTACTATCCCATGCCCGGGCGCGTGTACAGCCTATCGATCGGAGGTGTCTTCTGATGCTTAATAAATTATGCCTGCTGTTGTTGCTGCTGTTGCTGCTGCTGCCCGGCGCGGTGTTTGCCGACGACAACGAAACCGACATCGACAATGAAACGATAATACTCAAAGACACGGTGAAGCCGGGAAAAACCAAAACCGATCAGGCCTCCGATGACGGCAAAAACGACAATGATGCCGATGCAATCAAGCTCGAAGACATCGTGGTGGAGGAAAAAAAGGAAAATGAAAATAATCGGGCCTCCGAATTCATTACAAAAGAAGAAATCGAAATGAAAGGCTCTGAAAATTTATGGGAAATTATGGGGACTTTGCCCGGAGTCATACTGACAGGCGGAGGTGAACGAAACGAGTCCAATTTCCGGTTGAGGGGATTCGACGCTAAAAGGGTTCCCATATACATCGACGGCGTTTCTCAGGCGATCCCCTATCGGGGGGATGCGGACCACGCCCGCATTTTGACCTTCGACATTGAAAGCATCGAGATTCAAAAAGGATACAGCTCCATGCTGATGGGCGCAAACAACCTGGGCGGCCTTATAAGCCTTACCACTGCCAAGCCCCGGGAACCTCTTGAAGGTTCTCTCAAATACGATACAGAATTCGACAATATTTTAGAGAGACAGAAAAGTATGTATCAGGCGTCCATTGGCAGCCGGCAGGAACATTTCTATGCAAAGGTCGGCGCTGCTTATATCGATCAGTCTCATTTCAGGCTGCCCGATAGTTTCAGGCCCCAAAATGACTATCAATCTGACTGGGAACGCGAGGATTCCTACGAAAAAGATGCCAAAGCTACGGTTATGGTCGGCATAACCCCTATCGATAATTCGGAAGCTTACATCACCTATGTCTGTCAGCGCGCCGAAAAAAGCGCACCGGGCAGTATTTTGGCGAAGGACCCCAAGATCTGGGACTGGACCAAATGGAACAGGGACAGTGTCGCTCTGAACGCCAGATACGATGCGAACCGCTATTACGCGAAGTTTCTTGCCTATTACGATAAATTCGACAACCGCCTTTACACCACAGATCCGCATGAAATACCTTCCGATTACGATGACTATTCCTTCGGCACAAAAATTCAGGGCGGGATCGATCTCAACAGTTGGAATAACCTGCAGGCCTCGCTGATGTGGAAGACTGAAAGCCACAGAGGGTGGGGCGATGTGACCGATATGTATTCAAAGAATCTAGAGATCGAAGAGTACACGTATTCTTTTGGCGCGGAGTATTCAACGACTCCGTGGAGTCCGGTTAACATTGTTTTCGGAGCGGGTTACGACGCGCTTATTCCGCAGGCGTACTGGACTGCAAGCCGCGGTTCCGAAGCTTTTGAATCCACCGACGAACTTGACGGATTTGTATATCAGGTAGGCGTATTTTATGATGTTACAGAAAATCACGAACTGCGTTTTACCTACTCAAAGAAAACCCATTTCCCTACCATGACCGAACGCTTCGCCGCCAGATACGATACCGTTATCCCCAATCCGGCGTTGCAGCCTGAATATGCCTTTCACTACGAGGTAGGCTATAAAGGGGTCATCAACGAGAAAGCCCACATAAATACCTCGTTTTATTTTTCCGACTTCAGGGATAAAATATTGCAGGAACTTGTCAAAGATGCTGTTACGGGTGAGGTTATTACCCACAGCGTGAACAAGGACAAATGGAACTACTACGGCTTCGAGCTGCAGGGAGAGTTTTTTATCAATAAGCACTTGCAGATCAATACGGCATTTTCCTACAACAAAAGCGACAACCAGTTTGATACGGAAGTGCGGGATGCTTATTATCCTGAAATTACCGGAAACGCGCTGATGCTGATTAAGCCCACCGAAGACGTCAGCCTTGTTACGCAGTACGAATATGTAGCCGAACGGTACACCAGTTCATCCACTGCCGACGAAAGTAAACTCGATAGTTACTACATGCTGCATTTCACCGCCAGGGTGAACAATATATGCAAAAACATTTATGCAGAGTTTAAGATCAATAATATGCTGGACAAATATTATGAGATCCAAGAAGATTATCCGATGGCCGGACGCACGTTTTCTTTTGCTGTCGGCTGTAATTTCTGAAAAATGAATAAAATTCAGCGTGTGTCGCACTCTCGGTGTTCAGGTTGTCCGGCCCCTCGGTTTAGTAGACCCCGGGCGGTCTCGATGCCGGAATTCCGTCAACCACGGCGGCAACCTGAAGCCAGTGTTTGGCGGCAGCAGGCGTCATCTCGCGCTGTATGGTCTTGCTTGTGAAGGCGTTTTCCAAGAAAGTCGTAGGCTGCGGGATAATCATCGAGGTCGGCCAGGTTCTCTAGAGCAGAACCATGGCGACACCAAAAACCAAAGGGACATACAACATGATCGATCCCATTTTCTCTTCTTTTTTAATTTTCGCTGCGATGAACGGCCTCTTCCATCTGGTGCATGGCCATCTGGGCCGCTTTACGGTAGCGTTGATGCTTTGCCGCGCTTTGAAAGGCGCGTCGACCGGCCCGGTCGTCATTGCATTGCCAGGCCGCATAACCCGCCATCAGCCATGCCTGACCGGCATGGGACGTTTGGCGTTCGGCCACCTGTCGAAAAAAGACTCCGGCATCGGCATACTGCTTCAGGGCGTAGAGCATGTCGGCCTTGAGCATCAATATCTCCGGATCATCCGTATCCGGTGCGTAATGGTTTAATTGGTCCAGTCCTTCCTGGAAACAGTCTTGGCTCTGATAGGCGAAAACCATGTTCTTCAGGGCCTCCGCATCGAATTTCTGCGACAGCAGGGCGCGGTACTGCGCAATGGCCCTGGTGGGAATGTTCAATTGCAGGTTCAGGTCGGCCCATAATTTTTGTTCCCTCGGAGTGAGCGGCGTCAGGTAGCTGTAGATGGTCAGGGCTGCCAGGGCCTTTTTGTTGCGGCCGCCGGACAGCTCCACATGGGCCAGGGCTTTCCACCATATCGCCCGGGTACACTCGCTGCGGGTAAGTTCGGTGGCATAGGCCAACGCTTCGTTATGCATCTCCAATTGGAGATATTGGTACAACAATATCTCCTGCCATTTGGTCCGATCCGCCCCGGTTGATTTCTCCGCCAGTATCCGGATCAGCGGCAGGGCGCGGCGGGCCTGGCCGTCGGCGATAAGCGCCTGGGCATAGTGCGCGCGCCATGGCAGTGAAACGCAATCGGCATGATTTTCGAAAAGCCGCTGAAAAGCGGAAACGGAGAGGCTGTACTGATCGGCCATTAAATAACTCACGGCACTAAAGAAAAGGTGGTCCGGTCCGCTGCGGCCCGATGTCTCATAGGCCGATGCAAAACACGATGCCGCCCGGATATAGTCTTCCTGTTCGAAGCAGGTTTTGGCCAGATTGGCCCAGGCGTCCGAAAAATCCGGATCCTGCTCCACAGCATGCTGGTAAGCCTCTCCGGCCCGAAGGTATTCATTTTGCAGCAGGTGGCAATTGCCCAATAAATAGTAAATTGCCGGGTGATGGTACCCCTTGGGATCGGGCCGGTGCGCTGCCGGGATGGCCCCGCCTTTGGCCTGGAAGGCCGTCAGGGTCGCGATGGCGCGATCATAGGATTTTAGCTTCAGAAATTCCGTTGCCTTGGCCAGCACCATGCGCGCCGCCAGGGGAATGCCGTTTACATCCAGCGCCGCTCGGGCCGGCAGGGCAAAACCTAGGGATATGAGCATCGAAATGCCGCAGATGGCTGAAAAAATGTGCTTTTTGATCATTCTGATCATGGGGGCCGCTTTCACCGGATTTTCAGCCTCAGCTCTTCAACTCGAAGGTGACGGTGGTTTCAGCCCAGGTGTTCACCGGGACGCCCTCCACCGTTCCAGGTTTGAAACGCCAGCCGGTAACGCAACGGGTGACGCTTTGTTCGAAAATCCCCGATGGCTGCGCCTCGATGATGGCCACATTTTCCACGGTACCCTGTTCCGTGACCATGAAGCGGACTTTGACCCAACCCTGGATATTGCATCGCTTGGCCCTCATGGGATAGAGCGGCGGTATACGGGTCAAGGTCATCAGGGGCTGATCAAGATCTCCGGCGGAAAAGACCTTGGGCAACCCGAAGTCGTTCAATCCGGATGGCGCCATGGGCTGAACCGCCGGGGCCCGGGCGCTGCCGGGCAGCCTGGGATTGATCTCAAAAGGCAGCGTCAGCTTGTTGATCGGCACCTGTCGCCGGGGCGCCGCAGGCAAGGTTTGCTTCTTTTGGGGCGCAGCAGGTTGGTGGGACCGGGGCTTTTTTCGGTTCAAGGGTGAATCCGGCCGCTTGATGCGGACCACGTTGATGGGCGTCGCCGGGGCCGGCCACAACGCAGGCGGCGATGCCTGATGCAGCAGCGTGGGAATGAGGGTGCACACCATGACAGTGATGACCAGGGCGCTGAGACCGGATGCGATCCACCTCAGGGCTCCCGAGCCGGAAGTAAAAGCGGAAAAAGTTGTCATTCTGGCGGGCACTGTCATTATGTCCCCTTTCGACCCTCGGGCCCCATTACGGCCCATCGGGCAGGCCGGCCGCCAGGGAAACATTCCCTGCACCGGCCAGCCGGCATCCGTCCATGACCATGATCGCCGTTCCCGTGCTGCTGGCTTTGTCGGCTACCACGATCACCGTGCCATCTGGATTCTCCGCCAGGGCGCGCTCTACATTGGCGCGTATCGCCCGGACATCGATTTCACGGTGATCCATGAAAATACGGTCGTGGGGATCGATGCCGATCAGAATAGTGCTTTTTGACTTGCTCACCGCCGTCGCCGCGGTGGGGCGATGAACGTCGATGCCGGTTTCCTTGACAAATGAGGTGGTGACCAGAAAGAAGATGAGCAGGATAAACACCATGTCGATCAAAGGCGCCATATTCAGCTCGGTGGGGGTATGTTTGCCGCGTCGGGCGGCATTGATATTGATCATGGTTGAAATGCTCCTGCCGGCGGACGGCACGGCCCGACGGGTTCATTGCTGCTATCTGTCATCTTCGTCCTCGTCATCGTCGTATCCCAGCCGCTGCCGGAGGTAGTATTGGACGGCGGTCACCCCCTGCTGAAGTGAACGGGCCCGTCGATCCAGCAGCCCTTTCATATAGAGCCCCGGAATGGCGATCAGCAGACCGGTCTGGGTGGTGATCAGGGCTTCGGAAATGCCCCTGGCCATGGCCTTGGCATTTCCGGTGCCAAAGACCGCAATCACATCGAAGGTGGCCATCATTCCCGTGACCGTTCCCAGCAATCCCAGCAAAGGGGCGATGGCCGCCAGGACGCCGATAACGTCCAGGTAACCGGCCATACGCCGTTTAAGCCATTGGGCAGTCTCATCCAGGATGCCGGCGGTCAACTCATGACCGCTGCCGCGCCGATGCAGCAATTCGGCGGTCAACAGGGCGGTCATGTCGCCGTAATGCGCCGGATCCGGCAAGCGGTCCTCCCGGATGTGCTCCCAGGCTTTTGCCGGGCTCATCTTCTTGAACCGCAACCGTCTGAAGAAGAACAGCCGGTTGACGATCAGCATCCACATTACCAGGCACAGGCCCGTCAGGGGCACCATGACCATGCCGCCGGTCTGAAGATAGGTCTCCAGAATGTCCCGGACGGCGTCAATCCAAGCAGCCATCGCCGCTCCTGGTTTTATGGACCATATTCACCAGAGCCACGGCTTTTTCCTCCATCTGGCCGATGAAATTGTACGTTGCACGACCGAGCAGGGTATGGGCCAGCATGACGGGAATGGCCACCGCCAGACCGAGCATGGTGGTCACCAGGGCAACGGAGATACCGCCGGACATCATGCGCGGATCGCCGGTGCCGTGGCGGGTGATCACCTGGAAAGTGTCGATCATGCCGGTCACTGTACCAAGCAATCCCAATAGGGGCGCGATGGCGGCCAGCATGCCCAGGGTGGCCAAAAATCGTTCCATGGCCGGTATCTCTCTCAGGATGGCTTCCTGCAGGGCATCTTCCATCTCCCGACGCCGGGCCGAACAGGCTGCTAAACCGGCCTGGATCACCCGCGCCACCGGTTTGCCGGCCACCGGGGCCCACATCTTACGGCAGGCATTCCAATCCCTGCGGGATGCCGGCTCGGCCATGCGCTGCAACAAGGTGTCGGCATCAAAACGACGGCGCAGGAGAAACACCACGCGTTCGATTGTCATGGCCGCCCCGAGAATGAAGATGGCCAGGATGGGCCATACCAGGGGGCCGCCGTTGCCGACCTGCTGCCATAGATTCATGCCATGGGCCAGCTGCGCCAGGGCCGCCCCCCGTGAGACATCCACCGCCACAACATCTCCGCGGCCCTGCATATAGCGGTCGATCTGCTTTTTCAGGCGGTGTGCGGGAAGCCGGGACAAGGCGTGAAAGTTTCGGTCGGCCGGTACGTATTCGAGAAAACCGGTTTCGCCGTCGACCCGGTAGGCGGCGGAGAAGCCGCCCACCGTCAGGATATCGGCGTCAATCGTGTGCCCGGACCTGTCGATGATGGGGCCCCGGGCCAAGGAGACTTCACCGCTGACGGCGATTTCGCTGAACAGTAGATCGACCATCCGGCGGATCTCCGGCATGCCGGGGAAGGCCGTCTGGTCCGCCATGTCCTTCAGAAAATCCACCGGGGTCGGCGACACGCCGTTCTGCGGATCGCCGATGACCAAATCGTAAAGATCCTTGGCGTTGATGCGTATGACGCCCACCAGTTCCCGTACCATGCCGTCGGATTCGGCCAGGTCGCGGATCAATTCCTCTTCCTGCTCCGCCAGGGCGGTCGTTTCCCCATTCAGCGCTTCGACCTCTCCTTGCCGTTTCCGGTTGCCGGCCTGCAACTCGGCGATGGACCTTTCCAGGGCGGCTTTGTCTTTGAGGATACGCTCGCGGACTTCAGCGGCATCGCGGGCCGCCGCCTCCCGGTCGGCGGCGGCCTGTTGCTCCAGGGCCCGCCGGGTTTCCAGAACCTGACGCTGCAAGGTGCGCATATCTGCACCGTAAAGCATGGCGCCGGGCCATAACAGCATCACACCGGCCAGCAGTGGAACGAGAAGATGTTTCATGGCACGTCGAGCCTCCCGACGGGCAGGCTGACGAGTTCCGCCGGGCGGGTCTTCCTTCCGATCTCCGCCGCTGTGCGAATCGCACTTGCGTAGTTGTCCGGCATGGGTTGCCAAGTCCTTTGGGCCACGTTGTAAAAACCGCAGTCTTCTCCGGTCAGTCCCTGATAGAAGAGGGCGATCCGACCCAACCGGAAAACATCCACCAGGACCGATTGCCCGGCGATGGTCAGGGTCTCCCGGTAGACTTCGATGGTTTGTCCGTACTCGGCCTCCACCATCAATGCTTCCAGGAGCTTGCGCGCCTTTTCGCCGATGGTGACATCGGGTTCGGCCAGCACGCGCTCCAGTTTCCGGATCCGCCCCTGCCTTTCCGGGACCAGGAAGGGCAAATCGTCATCCACAAACCGCCCCAGGCGCATCATCACGTCATCCAGGTAGGGACGGATCTGTTCGGAAATCTGCTGCATCTGCGCCAATTGCGATCTCTTGGCGGCAACGCGCGCTTCCAGGGCTTTTTTTTCCCGCTCCAGGCGCTCCCGCTCTCTGTCGAGCTGTGCCTGTTCCTGCAGCAGATCGTCATACAGGGCCAGGCGTTTTTGTTTTTCTTTGCGCCACCGGTCATCCTGCTGTTGGGCGTCCTGCCGAATCTCGATGGCTTCCCGGACCGGTTTTTCGATGCGCTCCACGGTCCCGTCCGAGGGCCACCCCCGGACCGGAATACCGATGGCTAAAATTGCGATCCCGACGTACAGCATCAGCCGCCATTTCATGCCCTTACCTGCTTGATTACCCGCCCCTTGCATCGATATCCCGCCGATTTCCAATGAATGCAAATCGTTATCAGCTCTATTCCACATGGTAGTAATCTTCTTGCGCATAACAGGGCCGGCACAAGGTTCGACCCCGGTCTACGATATCCCGGCAATCCATGATGCTTTCTCCGCAACGGTCGCAGGCCACCCGTCGCACCGGCGGGCCCGGCATGTCTTCGGGCCGCAGCGAGACCTTCACGTCATTGATGAAAAAAAGTTGTTCCGCGTCCGCCGTGGCGAAATCCAATGGTTCCCCGTTGCCGTCCGCTTCTTTCTTTCGGCTGGCCACACGCACCGCCCGGCCCGTTTCCAGATTGATGAAGGTGGCCGCCATTTTGCCATAGTTGCAAATTTTCATGGTGCGTTTGCCCGGACGGCAACCGGTCAGGACCATGATGGCGTCGGTGAAGCAGCGGTCGATTTCCACGAACACCATCAATTTTTTGCGGTCGGCGCCCTTGGGATCCGAGATCCCGATGCGTTGCAGACCGATCATGGTCATACGGGTGCCGATTGAAATACCGCCGCAGATACCGCCGTGAAAGGCGCCCGCTTCGGCCACCCATTTTGTATAGGTATCAAGAGAAGGTTGGTTCATTGAGGCTATCCTTGTAAGGTGTTTTGTGGTTGTGGCCGGGCAGATCTTCGGTTATTCCCAGCTGCCGCAGGCGATCTTCATCCAGAATTGAGCGGCAGGGGCCTTCGTGGCCGACGTTGGCATTCATCTTCTCCATCGAAGCTCTCTGCTTTTTCCGAATCAGGGATTGTTCGTCCTTTTGACAACACCCCAAGCATGCCGCCGCCAGATCATTCCAGAAGGGATTTGGGTCCCCGACTGATGACCAGGTCGATGGAGTCGCCGGTCAGCGATATGCGGTGGACATCGGCGTGCATGGTTCCGGCACGATTGGACAGGCCTTCTTCAATAATATGGGCTTCGGCCTTTTCCGGCATTCCCGGTGAGATATCCAGGAAGATGAAGTCAAGTTCCGTAATCCGGGAAAGCGATAGACCCAAATATCCGCCCCCGGACCCCACATCCAGGCAGGTGCCCCGGGTAATGCCGGTTTGTTCCCTGATCTTGGCGGCATAATACACATAAAGGGGGTGTTGATGCCGCAGGCGATCTCATCATACCGGGTCACGTTGATTTTTTACGGTTTTTTTTCATCGCGGCCGCCTTTTCTACTTCGTAGATCAGAGAGAAATCCATTCCCACCGTCAGTCCGCGATCCGGATAAAAACCGGTTTTATTCATTTGTCGAATAGTCTTCGTTTAAAAGGTAATTAATAAACGTCAATATATACGTTTTACAATTTAATCTTTTAGTTAATGATTTATAAAATGTCAACACGTAAAATGTACTGTAAAACATGTATTATGGCACCATAAAATTATTTTTCGTTATTATTCAAGTTGGTTTATCATGGTCTGACGCTCTCGATAGATCTCAAAACCGGGAAGACTAATATGGATACATGGTATTTAATGTAATTAATTAACGCTATATATATTGTTATTAATTACATATGGGACAGGCCTGTTATAAGTTATTCTTCTTTGTTATTTCGACCATACCTCTATGCATCGTTTTCATTGGTTGAATGTTGACCAAAGAATGCCGAACCAGCTCAATGCGTCCACTCGTATATTTCCATCGTCGCGCCATCACCGCACTTGCCGCACGTCCTGCTGCAACCTGCCTGAACGTCTATCTTGAGCACCTTGCCTTTTCGAATCCATTGCCCCAGCATGCCCTTCATGGCCTCTGGTTCGGTTCCAAAATGACAGGCAAGGTCGCCAAGTGTGACGCGCTTGTGTTGCATCAGGTATTTTTTGATTTCAGACAATATCATGCCTTGCTCCTTATCAGCGAAGTCTGCACACTTTCCTGTGCATGGGGTGCATTTTGTGTGTGAATACTCCTTTCACGCTTTTGCGCCGTCCGGCAGGCCCGCGACAGCGACTCTTTCCTTGCCGCCCATCTGTCGCATGATCATGAAAACGCCCAGGAAAACTGCGCATATCACTGCGATCCACAGTAGGGATGACACCGGATGGCGGCCGATGGTGGCGGTCTGATAAAACAGGACAGAGGCCATATACGCCAGGCCTGTCGTCCAGCCACCGACAAAGGCGGTCCAGCGGAAGTTCGTTTCCCGATAGACAGCGGCGATGGCGGCCACGCACGGAAAGTACAGCAGAATAAAAAGCAGGTAGGCGAAAGACCCGACCTTGCCGTCAAACAAGGCCACCATGGCCCCAAAGGTACCAAGGGCCACCTCTTGTTCTTCGGCCGCGCTCTCTACCGTGCTTACATTCCCCAAAGAGATCCCCAGCGGATCAAGCAGCGTGTCGGCTACGCCCATCAGGTTATCCGGTATGGTGGCAAATGATTCACCAATACCAGCCCAGAAATCGAAGCCTTCAGCCGGCGCGGCTTCGCCGATCTGGGTGTACATGGCGTCCAGAGTCCCCACCACCGCTTCTTTGGCGAAAATGCCGGTGAAGATACCGACGGTGGCCGGCCAATTCTCCTGAGTGAGCCCCATGGGGGAGAACACCGGCGTAATCGACCGGCCGATGGCGCTTAGAACCGATTTATCGCTGTCCTCGTTGCCGAATGAGCCGTCGTTCCCCATGGAATTCAAGAAACTCAATACCACCACCACTGGGATGATGACTTTACCGGCACGGAATATAAAGGTCTTGAGCCGGTCCCAGGCGCGCAGGACCACCCCATTGACCGTAGGCATGTGATAGGGCGGCAGCTCCATCACGAACGGGGTGATCCCACCCTTGAGCAGCGTGCTTTTCAATACTAGCCCGGTCACCACCGCGAAGCCGATGCCTATCAGATACAGACCGAAAACCAGGTTCTGCCCTCCCACCGGGAAGAATGCGGCGGCGAATAGCGCATAAACCGGCAGGCGCGCGCCACAGGACATGAACGGGTTCATCATGATGGCCAGGGTGCGGTCGCGTTGGTTTTCCAAGGTGCGCGTGGCCATGATCGCCGGCACATTGCACCCGAATCCCACCAGCATGGGAACAAAGGCTTTGCCGGGCAACCCGATCGTGCGCATGAAGCGGTCCATGACGAAAGCGGCGCGGGCCATGTAACCGGAGTCTTCCAGGAAACAGAGACACAGAAACATGAACCCGATGGGCGGAATAAAGGTGGTGATGGTCTGAATGCCGCCGCCAACGCCTCCCGCGGCAATCGCCGTCAGCCACTGGGGGGCCCCGACCGTGCCCAACAGCTCGCCGAAGCCGTCCACGAAGATGGTGCCGACGAAGATGTCGAAGAAATCGATGAACGCGCCGCCAATATTGATGGTCACCATGAACATCAGGTACATGGCCGCCAGAAAGATGGGTATTCCCAGCGCCCGGTTGAGCACCACGCCGTCGATTTTGTCCGACAAGGTCTTGCCGATGCGGCCGCCTTTTTTAACCACTTCCTGGGTCAGCCAGTTGATCAGGCCGTACCGGCCGTCGGCCAGCAGGATGTCGATCTCTTCTTCGAGCCTGGCCTCGATTTTCTTTTGATGCCGCTCCAGCGTCTTCAACGCCTCTTTGCCCGCCAGGGAAGCGACCCATTCATCGCCCTCCAGCAGTTTGACCGCCGCATAACGCGCGTTCATCTTTTTGCATAAGGCCGTGTCCCGCACCAGGGAAGCCAGTTCCTCTATCGCCGTCTGTATTTCTGCGGGATACATAACTTGAAGCTCTGAAACCGATTTCGCCTTTGCACTGCGGTTGATTTCGTCCTTTAACACTTTGACGCCTTGTCCCTGGGAAGCCACCAGGGTGACCACCGGACAGCCCAAGCGCCGGCTGAGCCGCGGAATATCTATGTCGATCCGGCGTTCCTTGGCCATATCCATCATGTTTAACGCCAGCACAATGGGCACCTGCATTTCAAGAAGCTGGACCGTTAGATACAGGTTGCGCTCGATATTGGAGGCGTCGATGATGTTGACGATCAGGTCCGCCTCGCCTGAAAGAATATAGTCCCGGGCCACCTCTTCATCCAACGAGGCCGCGGAAAGCGAATAGATGCCGGGAAGATCCACCACTTCGATCTTCTTGCTATCATGAGTATATTCGCCGGACTTGCGATCCACGGTGACGCCTGGCCAGTTGCCCACGCGCTGCTTGGTCCCGGTCAAGGCGTTAAAAAGCGTCGTCTTGCCGCAGTTAGGGTTCCCAACGACCCCAATCACATGGTCACTCATTATTTTGTCCCCCTTTCTACCAGCAGCGCCGAGGCCTCTTCTTTTCTGAGGGAAAGGGCGAATCCGCGCACCTTTATCTCAACCGGATCTCCCATGGGGGCGATCCGCTCCACGGTAAACGATGTGCCCTTGGTCAGGCCCATGGCCAGTAGTTTTTCCCGATAGGCGGATGTGCCTTTGACATAACCGGCCACCGTGCCGGATTCGCCTACCGCCATGTCATGCAATGTTGTGTTCATCTGTTTCCTCCTTCGATAACAACCACCTGGATTTTGTGGGCCATGCCACCGCCTAAATACAGGCGTGCGCCATGGTGACCGAGCAATAGTTTTCCGTTCATGGAATTTTGTAAAACCTGTACTTCGGCGCCGACACGCAAGCCAAACCCGGTGAGACGTTCATGAACGCCTTTTCCGCCGTTGACCGAAACGATCCTGACCCATTCGCCTTCCTGCGCCAGGCGCAATGAAAAGGTCCCTATGCCGGTCACCGGTTTCTTCATCATCGGGGCCAGCCTGTTCTGAGTATCCCGCCATCGTAGCTTACACTGCCGATCCCCTGAAGTGACATTTTCCATTGTACCTCCGCTATCTATCCAATTTCGAAGCGTTATTTATGGATATGCCCACAAAAAAAGACGTATCCCAACGCGCCAATACGCATCAAGCTACGCCTTCACTTCCTCCGCGCTAAAAACAGCCGAAGGCCGTAAGACAGTTCTTGATAAGTTAGTAATTTCTATCTTATTAAGAAACTACTATTTAGACGCCTGGCATTTGCTTGTCAAGCAATTTCGGACCTGTTACTGATTTTCGTGATGGCTTGTCTTAGCTTTCATCTATGGTTTCATGCCAGTGACGGTGGGCATAAAAGGCCACCTTACCCTTGGAGGTCAACTGGACTGGACGATGCTTTCACAAGGTTTCACAAGGCGCCCCAGATCGGATGCCCGCCGGTGACTTTCGGCGCGGAAATCGCCTGGGCTTGGCATACAAACCCGGTATCGGCGATATAGCCTTTAGGTTTATTGCTGACGCGCTTGATCAGATTCCCGGAGTAGGCAGGAAATTCGAACTACTGAAAAGCGGATTGCAATATGGCCACCCATCGCTGAGCCGTTTGCGGCGTCAAGCCCAGTTCTCTACCCAACTGGCTGTAGTTGATCTCTCGGGGCCGTCAAGGCACAGGCCAGTTGAAGGAAACGGCCGAACAGCTGGAAATCCGATACATCAGCGATGGCCGGACATCACGTTCGATACAGGTCCGCTGATATGCAAGTAAAAAAATCGAGGATGACGTCGGCGACCAGAAACAGCGCCTCGGGCAAAAATCCCCGCCACAGCTGATCGTATAGCGTTGTGGCCAGGGTGTTGCGTGTCCGGCGTTGGGCAAGGAAATCCTACGGGCTACCAAGCCACCTTGCAATCCAAGGCGGTGTGGAGACGTGCCCGCCGACACGATATCCCTCTTCTTCATTGATGGCGTGATGGCAACTGATCTGTGTTGGATGCACCTCGTTTTCGCAACCGGGACATTGCGCAGGTGCCACATCGGTTTGGATTCTTGCATCAAGTCTTCCATCCGAAAGATCCAGTTCTCTGACCTTTTTCCCCAGATCGACTTCTGTAAGTTCGGTATGCTGTTGGAGAAGTTCCCACATTGCCCGCACTATCAACATGAGCTTTTGAACCGATTGCGCGGATGCATACACGCTTTTCTCATCCTAATCCTTTGGGCATCCTGGTTGCCGATGTGCGCGCATGGCCGTAAGGCAGGCGTTGAGATCCGCGGCCAGGGCCTGGAAAGCGTCTCCACGGCGGAAACGTACCGGGGTTTCAGGAAACTCCCCCCGGGCTGCGGCTCGCAATATTTTGCGCGTCTTAAAAATCGGGCCAGCCACGGCATGGGTGCGCCGGATGGTCCAGAGCACGATGCCGGCCGCCATGAAGAAAAGGATGGTGCCCAGCTTGATGAGATACGGCGTATCGATGGCGCCGCTGAGACGATCCTGCATGAAGTAGACGAAGAACCAGGCGACTACCAAGGCCGTGGCGAACATGGCCACCCCCGTGATCAGTAGCATATTGAATACGAAAGCCGACTGGAAATTCTTATCGATGAAGTAATTGTGCCGCATCACCCGTTTGATGTCGCCGGCAGACGCCCGGCTCTCCTGATGTGTGACGGTAGTTTGCATTCTTCCTCCTGCTTATGGGCCTGTGATCCGAAGGTCGTCGGTGGTGTTGATGAAACCGTCCGGTCCCGCGCTCACCAGGCTGAAGGTTTTTCCTCCGGCATCGGCTTGGTAGACCAGCGGCTGGTACCAGTGGTCCAGGCCCAGGGTGTGCACCGGGTTCTCCTTGAAATTTTGCCCCAACCATTGCGCGAAACGGTCGTTGCGCGGATATCGCCCCCGGCGCATGTAGTGATAGTCTAGCATGTTGCCGATGCTGCGCAGATCCGAGGCCGTGGCCAAGTGGCGGGCGTGGTCGACGGTTTCGTCGTAGAACTCGATGACCTGATCGGCATTGCCCGCGATGAGGCTCAAAGCCATGCCGGCTACGATCAGGCGCCTGATGATGTCTACCATAATGGCCTTTCTCCTTTTCCATAGCGGATCAGCGAGGTGTCGTTATCACGCCTGAAGCGCTATCGTCGTCCAGGGCCAGCTCCGCCCAACGGTGGCGCCGTTTTTGCGATAGGCGCATCAACACCAGTAGGCCGCCGCCCATCAGGACCGAGACGATGCAGACGCAGGTGCCGTATTTTTCCCAGTAATAGGGGCCTTTACGCACATAGGAGTAGAGCGTCACGGGCGGTTGCGCGCCCCCGGGATGGTGGCACCAGACACCGTTCTCGTCGCGTTGAATGGCCAGACTGTCGTCGAAGGTGTCGTTGGTTTTTTTGTCCAGGACCGTAAAACGGATCACGGCCCGGTGGCCCGTTTGGTCCACGCCGGCGAAGTTTTTGATAACGAAACGATTGCGGGTAGCGGCGGTGCCGTCGTCATAGAGGCTGCGATGCACGAAGGATTCTGCGAAGTAGGCCACGTCATCGACTCCGATGGCCTCTTCCTGAAGGGTTATCTTGAGCCGGCCCTTGGTGCTGTGCGCCCCGACGGGGGAGGGGGCGCAAAAAATCATGAAAAGAAGGATCGTCAGGACGGTGCGGTGACTAATGGTGTTCATGGGCGACAGTCTCCTTTCCGGCTGCAAAGTGCTCAAAGATGTGGTCGTCGATGGCCAGATCGAACTCCCGGCGCAGGCGGTCATAGGTATTGCGCCATTCCTCGCGGTAGCGTGCATAGAGCAGGTCGTTGCGCACATAGGCTTTCTTCTCCTCGAAGACGGGGGTGTACGGCTCGGTAATCTCCGTCACCTGGAAGAGATAACAGGCCTCCCTGATTTTTACGGGAGCCGAGACTTCGCCGGCGGCAAGGGGTTCGATGGCTGCGCGCCACTCCGGGCGGTAGCGCGCAAGGGCGCGCAGGCCCACGGCCCCGCCCTTTTCCCGCGAAGCCTCGTCGGTGGAGTGGGCCGCGACCGCCGCTTCGAAAGAGGTTTCCCCGGCGATGATTTGGGTACGCAGGGTTTCCAGAAACACCAGGTCGGCGTGCCGGATGACGCGCACCGCATATTGGGCCGGCACCTGGTAGCTCGCTTGGTTTTCTTCGTAGTAGGCGCGCACCTCTTTTTCGCTGAAAGCCTCACGGTCGATTTCCGGCACCAGGGTTTCCTGCATCACCTTGAGGAAGAGATCGGACATGTGGGCGTGAAGGCGCGCCCGGATGCGTGGGTCCAGGTGCAGTTTCTCCTTGAGGCCCTTGGCGATGATCATCTCCATGTTGACGGCATGCTCCAGCACGAACTTCGGGGTAAGGCGTTCGGGATGGTCGCGATAGATCGCCTGGGTGCGCAGGATTTCCCGGTGGGCGACCAGATCTTCGATGGTCAGGATGCCGCCCTTGAAACGGGCCACGCGATTTTCTTCAGTGCGGTTGCAGCCCGCCGGCCCGACGATCAAAAGCGTGCCGGTCAAAAGCAAAACAGGCAGTAGTTTGAGTTTCATATGCGATTCCTCACTTTATGTTGTTGGAAGCCGTTAAGCCGCCGCCGTGTACATGGCCAGCATGCCGGCCACCAGGCCCCAGGCCACATAGCCCACCAGGCCGGCCAGCACCACGATCAGGGCTGGCTCTATCATTGCGCTCATGCGGCTGATCTTGTCGACCAAAAGCTTTTCAAAGATGCGGCCCACGGTCTCCCAGGCCTGGTCCATGAGCCCGGAGTGTTCGCCCACCTTGACCATGCCCAGCACCATGGGCGGGAAGAAGCGGTCCCGGGCCAGGGCTTCGCTCAAGGGGTCGCCGGCCTGGACCTTGGCGTTGACCGCCTCCATCTCCTTGCGCACAGAGAGATTGCCGATGGTCTCGGCGGCGGCCTTTAGGGCGTCCACCAGGGTGATGCTGCTTTGCAGCAGCGAGGCCAGGGTGTTGGCGAACTGCACCACCACGCCATAGCGGAAGACCGGCCCGATCACGGGGATATATACGCGCCAGCGATCTACCCAGATTCGGGTTTCGGGCATCACCAGCAACAGCGCCAGGGCCGCGACCGTACCTGCCGTGCCGATGACGATGGCCACGGCATGGTTGTTTAAAAAGTCCGACACGTCCAGCAGCAACTGGGTGTTGGCCGGCAGTTTGCCCCCGCCCAGCAGGATGGCGAACTTGGGGATCACGAAGGTAACCATAAAGATCACCACCCCCACGGCCACTATAGCCACCAGGGCCGGGTAGATCATGCTGGTGACGATGCGGCGTTTAAGGGCCGCGCGGCTCTCCAGGAAATCGGCGATGCGATCCAGTATGACGTCCAGGATGCCGCCCAACTCGGAGGCGCGCACCATGCCGGTAAGCAGCTCGTCGAAGACCCGTGGGTGGGCCTCCATGGCCAGGCTCAGGGGCGAGCCGCCTTCGATGCGGCCGCGGATGTCTGCCAGAATGGCCTTGAGGTGCCGCGCCGGGGTCTGGTCGTGGAGGATGGCGATGGCCTCGGAGATGGGGATATTGGAGTGGATCAGGGCCGCGAACATGCGAAAGAATAGCACCACGTCGGCCGAGCGCACCCATCCCAGGCGAACCACCAGCCCGGTGCCGCCCGCCTTGCCGAGGTGTCCCGCGCGTTCCATGGTGATTACCGTGAGTCCCTCCCGCCGCAGCTGATGAGCCGCTGCGGCCTCCTCCGGGGCCTCGATGGCGCCTTTGCAGTGCTTTCCCTGCGCATCCACGGCGCTGTATCGGTAAAATGGCATGCCTTTACTCCAGGGTGACCCGCAGGATCTCTTCGGGGGTGGTCAAACCCGCCAGCATCTTGGCCACGCCGTGCTGGCGCAGGGTGGCAAAGCCCGCCTCGGCCACAGCCTGGCGGCGGACGACTTCGCTGGCAGCGCCCGAAAGAATCAAACGTCGCAGGGCATCGGAGACAGGCAGCAATTCGAAGATGCCCATGCGGCCGCGATAGCCCATGTGGCAGCGGTCGCAACCGCCGCCGCGCCGGATGGTTTGTCCCTCCTCGGCGATCCCCAGCATCCGCGCCTCCGCGGCAGACAGAGGTTGGGGCTGGGCACAATGGGGGCACACCATGCGCACCAAGCGTTGGGCCAGCACGGCGCGCACCGAGGCGGCCACCAGGAAGGGTTCGGCCCCCATGTCCGCCATTCGGTTGAAGGCGCTGGGTGCGTCGTTGGTGTGCAGGGTGGTGAGCACCAGGTGGCCCGTGATGGCGGCGCGCAGGGCGATGGTGAGGGTTTCGGAGTCGCGGATTTCGCCCACCATGATGATGTCCGGGTCCTGGCGCAGGATGGCGCGCAGGGCACCGGCAAAGGAGATCTTCTCGCCGCGGTTCACCTGGGTCTGGTTGACGCCGCGTATCGTGAGCTCCACCGGGTCTTCGATGGTGGTGATGTTGGAGGTCTCGTCACGCAGCAGCTGCAGCGCACCGTAGAGGGTGGTGGACTTGCCCGAGCCCGTGGGGCCGGTGACCAGCAAGATGCCGTGGGGCAGGCTTAGGAGGTGTTTGAAGTCGGCCAGCATGTCGGCCGCCATGCCCAGGGTGTCCAGGTCGATAATCTCGTCGTGGGGCGGCAAAAGGCGCATAACCGCCTTTTCTCCGTTGACCACGGGCAGGGTGCTGACGCGCACGTTGGCGCCGCCGATCTCCACATCCAGCACCTGTGGCAGGAAGTAGAAGGCGCCGTCTTGGGGTTTGCGCCGCTCAGCGATGTCCATACCGGCCAGCACCTTGATGCGCGAGATTAGCTTTGCCGCCAGGTCGAAGGGCAGCCGTTCGGTCTGGTGCAGCAGGCCGTCCTGTCGAAAGCGCACAATCAGGGTCTCCTTTTCCGGCTCCACGTGGATGTCCGAGGCTTCGGCGTTGATGGCGCGCACCATGATCTTCTCCAGCAACTCGATGATGAAGGCGTTGTCCTCCACGTCGATGCGCCGGCTCAGTTGGATGGTGGTGTCGAACTGGCGGCTGAAGAAGAGGTTCTGCATCTTTTTGAGCCGCCGCGACGAGGTCAGGGTCAGGCGCACCTGGCGCCGGCACAGGCGTGAGATGGTTTGCAGCATGGACTTGGGCAGCGGGCCGCTGCACGCCAGCAGCAGTTCGCCGCTTTCGCCCAGTCCCACGGGCAGCACATTGGCCTTGAGCGCCATTTTGACCGGGATGATCTGCAAAATGCCCTTTTCAATGGTTTCCAGCGTTTCGCTGAAAAGCGGAATCCCCAGAAAATCTGAGAGGTGGACGGTCAACTGATCTTCGTCCAGAAACCCCTCGCGCACGGCGATGGCGCCGAGTTTTTCGCGAACCATACGCTGGGTAGCCAGCAGGCGTGACAAGGCTTCCCGGGTGATGGCGCCCCTGGCCACCAGAAATTCGCCGAAACGCTCCATCTGGGCCATCAGCGCCTCCTCGGTAGAGCCGCAGCCGCGTCGCGTGCACCCCGGGTGTAGAGCCGCTTCTTGAGCAGCTCTTCGCTACGGGCTGCGCCCAGGCCCACGGACATGCCGATTTTGCCCTCTTCGATGAGCCGGATCAGGCACTGCTCCATGGTCTGCATGCCCTGGCGTACGCCGGTTTCGATGGCCGAGTAAATCATGTCGTCCTTGCCCTGGCGGATCAGGTTGGCGATGCCCGGCGTGGAGAGCATGATCTCCACGGCCGGCACGCGGTCCGTGCCGGCGGCGTTGGGCAGCAGGCGCTGAGAGACAACGGCGCGCAGGGTGGAGGAGAGCTGCTGGCGGATCTGGGACTGCTCGTCGGCGGGAAAGGCGCCAACCAGGCGGTTGATGGTGGAGGTGCAATCCCGGGAGTGCAGGGTGGAGAAGACCAGGTGGCCGGTCTCGGCCGCGGCGATGGCCGTGCGCATGGTCTCCAGATCGCGCATTTCGCCCACCAGGATCACGTCCGGGTCGGCGCGCAGGGCATCGCGCAGGGCGTCGGCAAAGGAAGGCACGTCGGCGTGCAGCTCGCGCTGGTGGATGACGCACTGGTTGTTTTGGTGAATGTACTCGATGGGGTCTTCGATGGTGATGACGTTGCGGCGGCTGTGGGCATTGATGTCGTCCAGAATCGTGGCTAACGTGGTGCTCTTGCCCGAGCCCGTGACGCCGGTGATCAGGATCAGCCCGTCGCGAAGGCGCGCTAAGCCCGCGATGCTCTCGGGCAGGCCCAGACTCTTGAAGGTGGGAATGCCGGCGTGCAGCAGGCGAACGGCCACGCTCAGGGCCCCGCGCTGGAAGTAGGCCGCGATGCGGAAGCGGCCCACCTCGGGGATGCTCACGGCGAAGTCCACCGATTTGTTACGCTCCAGCACCTCGCGGTGGCGCGGGGTGAGTATCGCCTCCAGCAGGACGGCGATCTCTTCGGGGGCGTAGGGCTCGCAGGCCATGATCGCCAGGTCGCCCTTGATGCGGAAGACCGGCGGCATGTGGGCCGTCAGGTGCAGGTCCGAGGCGTCGCGCGCCAGGGTTTCGCGAAACAGGGCGGTCAGGTCGCAGGGCCGCGCTTCGGCAGCCGGAATGGTGGCGCACACACTCATGGCAGAACCTCCCTGCCGCCGGGTGCGGCTCTTTCCCGGATCAGGGGGGCGGGCGGTTCCGGCGTTCTTTCTAGGAGATTTTCCTTGCCTTCCGCAATGTGGGCGTGGGAGCTTTTACGCCCCAGGAAACGATCGCTGACCGCGCCGGCCGAGCCTGGATGCTGGATCACATGGGGCTTGAGGACGATCACCGTTTCGGTCTTGCGCTTGGTCTGGTTGATCTCCTTGAAAAAAAAGCCCAGTAGGGGAATGTCTCCCAGCAGGGGTACCTTGTTTTCCACCAGTTCCAGGTGCTCCTTGATGATGCCGCCGATGGCGATGGACTGTCCCGACCGGGCCGTCAGGATGGATTTGATTTCGCTTTTGCTGGTGGCGTCCAGGGGAAATTCCACGGCTTCTCCGCTTTTTTCGTTGATGACTGAAATGCTGCTGTAGTTCAGCAGGGCACTGGAGATTTCAGCTGCGAACTCCAGGGTGACGGTGCCGTCCTCGTTGATGAAGGTGGTCATGTCCACCGAGGTGCCCAGCTCCTTGCGTACAATCTTGACCTCGAATGTGGTCATGGTGTCCCCGGAATCCCCGATGGGCACGGTGGTGGTGGTCACGTCGTCGCGCAGGGGGGTCTCCTCGCCCACGAAGAACTCCACCTTGCTGTTGTTGGCCGCCATGAGAAAGGGGGTGGAGATGATCTCGATATCGCCTTGGGATTTAAAATACTCGATGCGGGCGTCGAGTTTGAAACCGTCCAGGATAAGGGCCAGTGTATTTGACCCGATGGTGGTGGTGCCGCCCATGCCCACACCGGCAGTGTAATCGTCGGGGTCATCCGCTGAAGCCGCATCGGTAAAGTTGAAATCGAAAAAGCTCTCGAAACTGTCGTTCAGGGTGAGCTGCAGGATCTTGATCTCCAGCAGCACTTCGCTGGTGGGGGTGTCCAGGGCTTCGATGATGCGCGCCATCTCGTTGAGCAGCCCACTGTCCAGGGAGCGCGCCACGATGCAGTTGTTGCGCTTGAAGACCGTGAGGATGGCCAGCAGGGGCCGTGTGTTGGACGATGCGGTGCTTGCTCTGCCTTCAACACCGCCGGCGGCCGACGCCCCGGCGGAAGCGATCAGTTCACGGGTGGCCTCCCCGCCCCGGCGCACGTCGGCCTGCTCCTCGGGGTCGATGTGGCCGTAGATCTTCTCGTTTTCGACCACCGCCAGATGCACTTCGCTGCCCATGGCCGCCTGGATCACCTTGGCCATATCGGCGGCGTTGGTGTAGCGAATGTAAAAGGCGCGGGTCTGGTCGCTCTGGCGCACCTCCATGTCGCGCACGTATTCCTCGCGGGTCATGAGGGTGATGACGCCCTGGCCTTCGCGGTACCAGAGGTTGTTGAGGCGGCAGATGGACTCCAGGGCCTCACGCAGGCTCAGTTGCTTCAGATAGATGGTGATCTTGCGTTCGGCCACCTGGTTGGTGGCCACAACATTGTAGCCGCAGGCATCGGTGAGCAGCTCGGCGACGACGCGCACGCTCACCCCGCGCAGGATCAGGGAGTGCAGTGGCTCCTGCAGGCCCGTGGGCAGGGTCGCATCAGGGGGTGGTGTTGCCGGGCGGCGTTGGGCCGCTTCCAGGGAGTCCACGGGCGTGCCCTTGATGATGCGCACGATGGGAGTTTGGGGCGCCGGCGCGGCGGCCGGAGTCGATAAAGGGATCGCTTCGGTGCCGACCCGGGTGCCGAAGTCCACCTCCGGTCCGATGTGCGTGTCGTGGGCTGCGCATCCGACCATGATCAGGAGCAGGGTCGGCACAAAAATCAGTCTCTTGAGTGTCATTGGATGGGCACCTCGTAGGTCTTCTTTTGTTCATCTTCGAAGACCACGCTCTTTTCCCGGATCTCGACGACGGAGAATTGGTGCGGCCGGCCGCCGTGTTCCAGGCTGATGACGGCCCCCTCGGCGAGCACCGCAAGCCGTTGGGAATCGGCCACCCGGGCCAGGCAGACCTTGTAGTCCGCCGTGCGCAGGATGCCTTCCAGGGTGACCTGCCGGATGGCGAGGACGTAGGCGTGGACCGCGGCTTGCCGTTCGGGCAGGTTGAAAGGGTCGCGCGGTTCTTTCGCCGACAGGGGAAACGTGGGGGCAAGGACCATGAGCGTCAGCAGGACAAACGCTTTGATCCATTTTGCGGGCGAATAGTATTGGCGTTCGTGTTGCAACATGCGTTCTCCTTCAGATCTTCAATTTCATCTGGATGGCGATGGCCCGGACCTCGTCGCGGGCCAGTGCGATGCCCTCCACGCGTACCGCGTCGCGCAGGTCGCGCAAAGCCGTGAGTAGCTCCATGAAGCGGCGGAAATCGCCCGCCATCTCGATTTCGAAGAGGCTCCACTGGAATAGGTCATCGGGCGCCTTGCCCATGGGACGGATGGCCTTGACCGCAAAGCTCTTGGCGTCCAACAGCTTGACGATGCGGCCTAGCAGGGTCGTCACCTCGCTCTCTTTACCGGTGACATTGGTGGTCTCCTTGAGCTGCTCTTCCAGTTCGGTCAATTCCTCCTTGTGGCGGGCCAACTCCTGCTTGACCCCAACGGCGGGCGGCACGGCGCGCACGGCGTTGATCTCGCCGATCACTTTGTTGAGCTGCTCCACGGTTTTTTTCAGCACCTTCTCCTGGGGCTCGTAGACCCGCTTCATGTAGAAGAAGGTACCGGCCACCACCACCGCGGCGATGAGCCCCATTTTTTCGAAACGCGACAACTTTCTCACGGCGCCTCCCGCCGACCGGTGACGGTCAGCTCGAATTTCAGCGCCGCCGCTTCGCCCTCCACCTTGACCAGTACCGCCGATTCGCACCAGGACTTCTTTTGCAGGTTCGCTGTTAAACGGCTGATGGCGGCCAGATTCAGGGCCCGGCCGGCCACGCTGTAAGCATCGGCGCCGACTTGGCGCACCTCGCTCAAGACGATGCGGTCGCAGACCGATTCCGCGATGCCGGTCAAGCATTGGATGGCGTGGTCGAGCTCGGCGTCGCCGCGGCCCGAGATAAACTTGAGGCGCCGCCGGGCAAAGGAGATGCGCTCTTGGAGCTGTTGGTTCTCCCGCAGCAGGCCCTCGTAGGCGGCGATGTCGGCCTTGCGGGATTTGAGTTCGGCGCCCAACGCTTGGATGCGCTCCTTGTAGACGCCTTCCTTGTGTTTCATGAAGCCGTAGTGGCCCAACAGCAGCAGGGCCAGGATTACGGCCGTGGCCAGGGGCGCCAGGTAGGCGCTCTTTTTCATGCGCAGGATGGGATCGATGCGGTCGTCGATGCCCATGACCCGCTCCCGGCCCCCCAGCAGCTCGCGCACCGCGGCGCCCACGGCCCCGGCGTAGACCGCATGGGCCGGGTCGTCCTTGGCGTCGGTGATGCCTGCGGCGCGGCTCAGCAACAGGGGCCGGGCTCCGTTGGGGCAAAAGCCCGCGATGAAGGCCACCACCTCGTGGTGGGCCGCACCCGCGCCGGAGATCACCAGGGGTTCGGGGGAGGGCACCTGGCGCGCCGTGAAACGCAGAGACTCTTCCAGTTCGGGTGATACCACTTCGCCGTCGAGATGGGTCGTGATGGACTCCAGACTCAGGCTCAGGGTGCTGATCTGCAGGGGCACGCGGCCGTGCAGGATGGCGAAGTTGGAGTAATCCTCGCCTACCTCCAGGATGGCCCGGGGGGCTTCGCCGGGTTGCAGCAGCAGAGGCATGAAAAAGGTCACGTCGGGCGGGTAGACCCGCAGCAGGTTGAAGCCCGCGGCCTTGAAGCGCGCTTTTAGGGCGCGGTGGACATTGCGCTCCATGGCCGAGACACTGACCGTGACCGGCGCCTCATCATCTTCGGGCACCGCATCGCCGGGGTCGAGGATCGGCTGGAGCGCCGGTTCGACGCCGATGAGCGCATTGTGGCCGGTGATGCCGGTGTAGGGCTCCACCTCCCACTTGACCGCCTCCTTGAGCTGGTGGGTTTTCATGGCCGCCACCTTTTGGCGGTCCATGATCAGATCGAAGGTGCGCGCCATGGGCGTTACGAAGACCACGGGGCCGCCGGCGTGTTGCAAGCGTTCGGCCAGAGCCTTGACCACGGCCACGGCGGGCAGGTCGTCCTCGGGATCGGGACGGGTCATGGCGGCGAAATCCACGATGTCGATGCGCTTGCCGGACTTACGCACCACGGCGGCGCGGATCTTGTCGCCGGCCACCTCCACGGCCAGCAGGCGGCGCGACCAGTCCATGTTCGCCATCAGGCGCGTCCAGGGGGCTCTCGGCAATTTCAATGGTCTCATGGCACCGTCCGGAATTGCGTGGTGTCCAGGGTGAGGGTGCCGTACTGCCCGCTGCCCGATTCGGCCGTGACGTTGAAGAGCATGGGCCAGTGGCTCTCGCCGCTGTCGATTTCGTCGTCGGCATCCGTGTCCTGCCAGCACACCAGGTAGCGCGCCCCCGTGGCCGCGGTCACGGGGGTTGTGTCGTCATAGTTGAAGGCTGGATCGGCCGGGGTGCCGTCTCCCGCAGCCCAATCGTCCAGGGTCAAGTCAAGATCTTCGTCGGTGAGCACCGCGGCGGTGAGCAGGTCCACCCCTGCCACTGGAGCGCTGTCGGTGGCGAAGAAGCGGCACTTGGTGGTGCCGGTCGCGGCATTGAGCACCACCAGGCGGTCGATGCGCAAGAAGCCCGGCAGCCGGTCGGAGGGGGCCAGCACTATGTAAAGATTGTCCAGGTTAACGGCCGCGGTGGGGTCGTAGGTCGAAACGTCCAAGGTTTCGGTGTAATCCAACGGTTCGCTGCCGTCTGCCGAAACGCTGCCGAAAGCGAACATGCCGTCGGTGCCCCGGGAAAGGATCAACAAGCGGTCGGCGGCCCCATCGTAAAAAAAGAGCATTTCGCGCTCCCAGGCGTCGCGGATCACCTGGTCGGCTCCGTCGCCCACCGGACGGAGGAAGTAGGCGTGGCGCCAACCGATGCCCCAGGCCGAGGGGCGCAGGTCGTCGCTGGTGTCGGCGGCATTGGGTGCGGCGCTCCACAAGCCGCGGGGCTGCCCTTTGGTGTAGCCCACATCCGCGTCGTCGCGGTCGTCCCAATGGTCGTCGGAAGGATCGGCGGGGGTGGCGTTGTCCTCCCAGCGAAAGAGACGCGGCCAGCGGGCCAAGTCCCCTGAAAAACCGGTGTTGCAGCCGGACGGCCCCCGGCCCGCGGAGGCCGCCCGCAGGTGATCGAGGATCTCCAGGGTGCGGGCCGCACGCTCGGCTTCCTGGGCCGCCAGCACGGCCCGCCAGTCGCGGGAGTAGAGTTTCAGCACGATGTTGTCGCGGTTCTTGGCATCGCCGGGATCGTAGGCCAGGCCCATGGTGTCGTCGGGGTCCACGCTCCAGACATGGCCGCCGCAAGCTCCCTTGTTGGGATAGGTGCCCTCGCCGTCGGGGCCTTCGGATATGATCCAGAAGATGGTGTCGCCGGCGGCATCGGGGTCCGAGCTTATGAAAAAGCGCAGGGCGCGCTCCCAGCCGTCGGCCAGGCGCCCTTCGGTTTGCAGGAGGCGGAAGGACTCCTTGTCGTCGAAATACTCCCCGGCTACGGCCACCGGCGCGTAGTCGCCTTCTTCCCAGGTCTCGTATCCACCGGCGTGCCAGAACGGTTCCAGGGCGGCGTAATCGTCGTCGCTTGCGGCCCAGTGGTCGGCGTCGCCGTTGACCCGGTCTCGGGGCGGATTCAGGTAGGGGCCTTTCCAGTTCGCGCCCAGCACCGCGCCCGGGGTCGAATGGCCGGGCAGGTCGAAGGGCAGATCCTCGACGTAGCGTGTCCACAGGCCGCGGGGCTGGCCTTCGTTTTCGGTTGCCAGACCGCCGATGTGGTCGCTGCCGGACGGATCGTCGTAAAGCTTGCGATAGGGGCGCAGCCATTGCCATGCGCCCTGGACGAAGGTGCCCGAGGGACGGAAAAAGACGTAGGCCGAGGAGATGAGATAGTCGGGTCCCTGGCCCAGGCCGGCGGCCATGGCGGTCGGCGTCTCCCATCCATTGCCGCCGAAATCGGGCTTGATCTCGGCGCGTGCCTCCCACAGGTCAGGCCAGGCGTGCATGTCGCCCACGTAGCCGCCGATCACCGGCCGTCCCCGGGCGTCAAAGCGGTCCTCGGGCCCCAGGGTGGCCCGCCGGATCAGGTCCATGCGTTCCTCGGTGATGCGCCGGCGCGTTCGGTCGTCCAGCACGCCCATGGCCGGCAGCACCATGGCGGCCAAAAGTCCCAGGATGAAGATCACGATGAGCACCTCCAGCAGGGTGAAGCCGTCGTTGGGGAAACGGGAAGTGTCGGGGCCCGGAGGCGGGGGATGGGTTAGAGTCCGTATAGAGGGCATTTTCTTTTCGGCGCAAAAAGGCTTTTTGGTTCTTCTTGGGGGCTCCGGGCCGTCAGGTTAATCAGGCCGGTGAAAAACGCTTTCACCGGTTTGATCAAGCCGACCGGCCGTACAAGGGGCAAAACGGCGGGGCGGTGGTCCGCCCCGCCGAAAAACATACATTTTAACCGTTAGTTGATCGTTCCGCTGCCATCAATGTCGATGCCCCAGAACTCCTCGTCGTCGGCCGGGAACATATGGCCCTCGGGGCACTGGGTGGCGTACTGCCATTTTTCCTGGGCCGAGGCGATATCGAAGGTACGGTGCTTCAAAGTAGCGTCGGCAGCCGTCCAGTCATAGCCGATGGCCGGTGCGTCATCGTAGGCCACGGCATTCATTCCGGTGGGCTCTACTGTCGCTCCGAAACCCAGAGCCGCTGCGTCGGTGGCATCTACGTCTCCATCACCATCGGTGTCGAAACGGACCGCTGTGGCTTCCAGGCGCGGCAGCACCAGGTTGTAGTCGTTGTAAGTCACGTTGTCGGCGTTCTGGATGCCGCCCGGGCAATGGGCCGCGTTGGCCACGATGCCGGAGGTGACGATGCTGTTTTCGGGGCTGAAGCCCACGACGATGCGGCCGAACCAGTCGGGCTCGCCCCAGTTACGCTCGTTGGTGTGCAGATCCCAGGCAGCGCCGTCATATCCGATACCTACCATGGCCACCGCGATGGGCGTGGTGGCGGTATCGGTGGGCACGGTCACCTCTTCCATTTTAGGGGCTTTGGTAACTGATGCAGCCGGAACGACATCGTTGTTGACGGTTTCATCGTAATCGGCTTTGTAGTCACTGCCGTCCTCAAGATATGCATCGTAGGCATTGAGATTGAGCAGGGTGACGATACCCATGTTCCGCAGTTCGGCGGCTTCGTCATCGTTGAGGTAGTGGATGCGGAAATGGTTGCGGCTCATGAACTCCGAAGCCAGGGTCTCGGGGCCGTTTTCGGGGTCATCATCCGACACCGCCGGGATCTGGTAGGTGTTGGCGGCGGTCTCTTCCACCAAGTTGGTGAGCTTGTTGGGGAAGCGGTTGGTCTTCTCGAAGAAGCCCGACATCATAGTGATCATGCGGTTCTGGTTGGTGTCGCATACCGTGTCCACGGCCCCGCCGGAGATGCCGGCCAGGCGCGGGGCCACCATGGCGATGAGAAAGCCCATGATGGTCAAAACGACGAGGATTTCGAGCAGGGTGAAGCCTTTTTGAGCGGTGCTTTTTTTCTTCAAGACATTAACGACGGATTTGTACAAAGGTTTCATTGCATTTGCTCCTATCTATAAAGGAAGAGTTGTATTCCGTGATCGCAACCCCGCCCCGGGGTCTGCACCACTTGATTTTTTACTGTATCCACTTTCCCGGTCGATTGCTTCCGGCAACCCGGCTGTCCACGCGAAGCATCTGTTTTCGCGGGGACCCGTGGCTTTCCGTCCCCCGGTCGCCCGGGGTTTGGCTTGAGCGGAATACAATACTCCTTCCGGCACCTTGCCGAGACAGGTTGACCGCCCTCGCGGTCACTGGTTAAAGGTTACTCTCACCTCCTTTCAATGACTTTCATTCCTCTCTTGCGCCCCGCGCTGCCTAGAAGCGTTGTCCGCAATGGGCAACGGCGAAAACGGCGGGCGGCGGTTACCGACTTACGACCCCTGGCCCGGGTTGAAGTCCACCACGAAGCGGTATTCCTTGCCGCAGATGACCAGGATTTCCTTCTGACCCTTTTTTAGAAAACGCATCTCCACCCGCAGGGTTCCGTAGCCGTCGTGCAGAAACAGATCTCGGTACAGGGAGAAAATCCTGGAGAGAATTTCATCATGCCCTTGGGGCAGGTCGAACTTGCGATGGTGAAGCGATTCAGACACGTTAATAATGCTTTCGTTTGGAAGTTCTCCGGATCCAATTTTTCCGGGCCGCGCGAATGGTCCGGCTCTCCGACGCGGGCCGCCAACTTCACCGGCTATCCGGCGGTCTCCACGCTGATATGATTCACGTGGCTCAGCACATCATGGGCATGGGCGTCGAGGTCCTTGAGATGGTCCTTCAGGTCGGCCAGTCCGGGCAGCGTATGGGGGTTTAGGCCGAGCTTTTCGGCCAGTGTGTCGAGATCAGTACTCAAGTGCTCCACGTCGTCGTGGATGTGCTGAATGTCGGCCTTCAGGTGCTTCAAATCGTCTACCAGTTTTCCCATTATACGACTCCTTTCGTGTGTGTAGTTCGATATACAACACTTTGATAGAAATGCCTAACGGCTGAGGCCGGAAAATTAACGCCGGCGGCCGAATTCGCGTATTTAGGCAGTTTTTTCAGGTCCGGCGGTGGAACCGATATAGGCCGCGTTTCGGCTGGCGATGAGCCGCGAGATCTCCTCCCGTATGGAGTTGCGCTGCTCCCGGCGGGAGCGGCAGTTGATGCGGCCCGGGTTCACAGCCTTGTCCGGTTCGTTGGCTTCAACATAAAAATGGTGCTTGATCAGCTCATGACATGAATGCATCGGGTTCTCCTGTAAACTCCGCAATGCCTTTGCGCGAGGGGATTTGCATGGCCGCCCGTGAGGGTTTGACGCCGAAGTGGGCGACAAAGGTTTTTGTAAAATGGCTGAGACTGTTGTAACCCACGGTCAGGGCCGTTTCGGTGACGCTCAGCCTCTTTTGGCACAAAAGCTCGTGGGCCTGCTCCATGCGCACCCAGCGCAGATAGGCGTAAGGCGGCAGGCCGACCACCCGGGGGAAGAAGAGCTTCAGATTGGAAAGGCTCATGCCCACTTCGCCGGCCAAAGCTTCGAGGGGTGGCGGCTCGGCCATGCGGTGTCGCAGAATGGTGCGCGCTTTTTCGACCGCCTTGCGGGTCTCGGGCGGCACATGGCCGGCCGGCATCTTGGGGTTTTCGTTTACTTCGGGGTGCGCGACGGCGTCGTGCAAGGCTTCTATGATTTCCTGGAGCACGGCGTTCATGGACTGCGGTATCAATATGGGGCGCTGACGCTCAAAGGCCGAGGCCAGGGAGTGGCCCACCGGGGTGCCGCCTGCCGCATGCAGCAGTTGCGCCGGCAGGCAGGTCAGTTCCAGCATCTGAACATCGCCGTGCAGCATGTAATTCAGAGCGTGGAGGCGGCCGGGAAGATATAGAATGCAGCAGCAACCGGCCGTCAGCAGCATCTCCTGGTGCCAATCCTTGCCGGAGAAGCTTGCCAGCGCCTCGCCTTGCACGCACAGCAGCAGGCGACACCGGCCGATGTCATGAGATTGGCCCCGGCAGATGGGGCAACGCTCGGCCATGTCCTGGAAAATGACACTTAACCGCTCCAGGCGACGTTCGCCGGATACGGGCGATATGGGAACCATGTTATTCTGACTCGCCACAATACTGCCCTCCTCTGCATTTCGGGGTGAAGAGGGCCTGCAGGTGACCCCGAAATGTGGAATACACCCCGGTCCGGTGGTTTTTCGAAAGCAAGGCCGGCCCTCGGGGCACCGCTTTGCGGTTATTCAACCGTTTGCCCGGGCGGCCCGAAGGAACCATGCAGCTTTCTAAGCACAACCGCCGTAATGCATATTGGGTCGGCCTGTCCAGGCAGCTCAGCTCCGCCGCGCACAACTGGTCGGTGGAAAGCAGCCGACGCAAGGTTTCCTCGGACATCGAGACGTTTAAATGTTTTGATACAATAGGTTTCATTCTTTTTCTCCGATTAGGCTAACTGGAGCGGTTTGGGTTTCGGCTCTTTATGTTTGCGCAAGCGCCGCGATTGCGCAGGATTCTCGGGATGAAAGGGCCTCCGGGCTGTCGGCGCGTTCCTTTCCGGTGGCCGATGACCACGCGGCTGCCGTCCGGAGCTAGAGCGAACCCTTTCTCTCCTTTGAAGAAAAGCTTCGACAGGGGCATGATCTTCGCGTTCATGTGCTGTCTAAGCATCGTCACCCCATCGGGTTGTACGGTGTCGAGCGGCCCGGTGGCCACGAAGACCCGCCCCGTTCCGGGGTAGTGTTTGCTGATGGTTTTGATGAGGGTCCAGGCGCACACGGCGTCGAAGGCGCCCTGCAGCCTGATGTGAAGATTGCCGGAACTGTTGCGAATACTGATGTCGAATGCGGAATTCACTTAAATTGCTCCTTACAAAGATGGAGGGTTGAGACGCCATCGCTTTTCTACCCTTAGTTGCGTTTTTCATTTGCTTGCCTCACTTTTCATGTTCGCGGTTTCCAAGCATTTACACTGCTTGCAGTTGCCCTTACATCGGCAGGTAGGTGCTTCGGAGGCAACCATCACCTTGCTCCTTCCAGGTGCCAGAGCCACGCCCTTATCTCCCTTGAAAACCAACCGGTCGGCGGAAAAGCGAGTAAGGGCAAGGCAACCCTTGAACGTGGCGCATCCGAAGGGGTGAACCCGGCGCAAACGGCTGGTGTCGATGACAACACTACCTTGGTCGCTGCAATGATCGGTTAAAAAATTGAGCAGCTCCCAGGCTGAACTGCCGTCGAGATCCCCCCGCGGGATAAGATGAAGTTGCCCGTTGCTTTTCTTGACATCGATTTGAAAATTGGTGCTCATGCTTATTCCTCCGATAGCTCTTTGGCCGCGTTTCGTTTTTCCGCTCATTACGCATTTGGCGACATTCCGGTTTCCGCTAATTGATGATGCCGCCATCACCACCACCCCAGATCGCTTGGGACACGGCGTTCAAGCTGGAATTGGCCAACATATGAACCGTTTTATTGTGTTTCTTTGCCAGGTTTTTAACGATGGAACACGCGGCATGGCTGTTGCAGCTTACCGGGCAGACCACCATATCCGCCCGTTTAAGGCGGTTTTCCAGTTTTTTAACCCCTTTTTTCATGTAACCGTCGTGGTATTCGAAGACTCCGCCGCTGCTCTCAACCAGATCCCGGTACAAGGATTCCATGCGCGTGATCCCGCCGACGAGCAGAATACGTTTTTTACACAAATCGAAGGACGGGCAGGTTGCATCGCACCGGTTGAGGGTAAAAACCTCCGCCAGTATTTCCTGCGTTTCCTTTTTGATTTGCCGGCTCGATTCCTGCTGCCGTTCGATTTCCGTGGACAGGTGCAAGTTCTTTTCTTCGAGACATGCCACCAAACGCTGGTGATTCCTATCTCTCGCCAACACCGCATCCAGTTTCTCTTTTAACATTCGGTTTTCTCGCTCAATTTCGGCATACCGGTATCGGCTGTCCGCAGAGGCCAATGCCTCTTCCAAGCTGGCTTTTTCACGCTCGATCGCAACCAAGGCTGTCCTTAATTTTTCTTGGGCCTGTCGCAAATGCTCGTTTTCCTTTTGCAAGGCGCGCCTGCGCTGGCTGGCGATGCTGAAGCTTTCACGCAGGTCTTCGATTTCATTGTATTGTCTATCCAGTTGCTGTTTCAGCCTGATGCGTTGCACTCCGCTCCAATGCATGGCCATGTGGATATCTCCGAAAATCTGTCGCTTCAATTCAGGGGACAAGTCGGGATTGATGGCTGCTGCCCATGTCACCCCCATGCAATTCCCGGCTTCAAACGCGGCTTTGAAATGCTCCTTGAACGCCTCGTTGTCGAGTCCCAGCAATAGTAACGTTTCTTTGCCGAATTTTCGATTCAGCAGGTTGTCAATCCTTCTCGATAGCCGGTTTTCGCTCTCCGAACTTGCCACCAGTGTTTCATGTATTTCAAAGGGGCTTTTTTTCGCAGCCGGTATGCCGGATTTTTTAAGCAATTGCTTTTGCTCTGAAAGGGTAAGGCACATACCCACCACCGGGCATTTGAAGAAATGGTCGATTTCCCAGAATTTCAGAGAGACCTTTCGATGCCGGCTTGTCGTCAAATTCGTATCCGAGGGCTTATTTTCGTTTTGTAAAGATTGTATGGTACTCGACATCTCTTGTTACCTCCTGTCCGCTTGCTTGGAAAAGAAACAAAAAAGGCGCATCTCGATAATATTTGATATCGAGTTACGCCTTCACTTTTTCCATGCCGGGAAAATGGCATGGAACCCGTAAGACATCCCTTCAGGAGTTAATAAACGTCGATCAACACTTGGGTCAGCTTTTTGCGCAATGATTCCAGCCTTTTAGATTTAAACGCTTTCCTGCTTTCCTCCAATACATCGATGGCCTCTTTGATCGCTTCTCTCATCAGCAGTTCACGTGATCGCTTGGGACACATATCTAAAAGCGGCTTCAGATTGCGCTCATCCACCTGGCCCTCCAAAATTGAGGTTACCAGGCAGCAATGCAAATCAATACCCTGCTGCAGCTCTTTGACGCTGGTGTTCAGCGCATTGATTAATTCCCGTTTATCAACTTCCATAAAGTTCGTACCTCCTTTCTAAAATAGATATTTCTAACTTTATGTGCATAAAAAATACCGACTCTTGTCCATTACCCGTAAAGACGGCAATTCAGATATGCTTATTTTTCACCGACAGGATTCATTACCCTATCGAGCAGTTTCGGGTTCTTCTGTTTGCATTTCAACTATCAATTTTCATAAGCAATAGCGAAATAAGGCCGATTCCGATATTCGACTAACCATTGAGGTTGTTGCCTCTTATGTCTGCACCTGACTCTCGAATTCGTGAGAAAACGTTTTGCTGCGCGCTTGGCATTTTTCAGGCCGATGCCCATCAACAAGATATTCTTTGAAATACTTCAGCCAGCTCTCGCCGGCGCGAGGGCACGTTTGAATAAATTCCATGAAACCGGTCAGGCGATCCAAGGTGGCAGAACTGAGGGTATGTTCCATTTTGCATGCCTCGACATCCGCAATGTCGAATCCAATTTCCAGAATTTCGGTTAAAAACTTCAACAAGACCTCATGCCGTCGCCTAATTTCCTTCCCGACGTCCTCGCCATTTTTCGTCAGCTCCACATACGCGTATTTTTCGTAGTTCACCAGCCCCCTGTTATTCAGCGTTTTGAGCATGCTGGATACAGTGGGCATTTTGACACCCATCCGTTTGGCGATATCTTTAACCCGGATAAACTTTTTTTCCTGGTCCAAATCGAAAATGGCTTCCAGATAATCTTCCATAACGGAAGTCAAGGGCTTTTCGGCTATACTGTCTTTATTGTTGGTTACCATCATTCGATCCCCTATGTTAGTAGCCTCAAATAATATTTTGAACAGCTAACATCACAGCCAACGATTTGTCAAGCCTTTTTACAGGACGGATCCGAAAAATTCGGTTTCCGCAACGGGCGGTTTGTAGAGCTGAAAAAGTGAGCGCCGGATCTTATGCGAGGGGCGGTTGCAGGTTCGCTCGGCGATTGGGCCTAACTGGGATCATACGGGCCGATCTGAAACTCTTTATTTATTGTATGCAGCCACGACTGTCAAAAAAGAGTGGAACATTACACCCGAAGCTTATAGCGTTTGATTGGCGACGCTTTGTAGCTCCTTCACCAAATACGGCTTTATCGAAAAACGATGATCGTGTTCTGCCCCTTGCCCGAGTGAAACCCTACCTGAGCAAATAGATATCTGTTATCGCCATGGGTAATGGGACCCATGGCGGTTGCTGCCATAGCTGGGCAGGGAATCTGCACCCCGCCCAGCGCTCCAATATTCCTAACGCTTAACTGTGCGGCGCGCCCTTTGCGTCCGCACCAGTGATTTGATACTTGTCTCTGTTCCATCCCCAGCCGGGACGCAAGTGGTTCCATGCTAAACGCGCCTAAACACGTTTTGCGGAATTGTGAATTTCTCTGGCCAGCGAACCTTCTATGCGTATTGCGAAGTCAATGCGAGTCGAGATTTCACCATGCATATTCGTATCATCGATAATATTTATCCCTCCGACAAATGCGATCTTTTGGTCCACGACCACAATTTTACGGTGCAAACGACGCAGCCTTTGCCGCCGCAAGGTCCAGGGCGATATTTTAGGAGGTAATTTCAGCACTTTAGCGTCTGCGGCTTCAATATCGTCGATCATGGTTTGCGGCAATCGACTGGAACCGTATCCGTCGATCAGCAGATGGGTTCTTACACCACGCAAGGCCGCCCGCTTGAGTGTCTCCGCAATACGCCGCCCGATATTGTCATTCTCGAAAATATAGCTTTCAAGATAGATTTCATGCATTGCTCTGTCCAGCGCCGCTTCGATCGCCGGGAAATAAGCTTCGCCGTTTTGTAACAGTGAAATCCGATTGTTTGGAATAGTGTGGTTCACAGCGCGCTGCCTTTATAACTATTGTCCGTCCATAAATGGCATCCTCTTACTTCAACTGTGATACGAGATATCTGCACTTCGAAGGGGCGCCGAATAACGAAAAGAATAAATGGCAGCGTCCATGATAAAAATGGCAAATCTGCGGACGTAACATTCTGGATTATGAATACGGCGGCCATGCCGGCCGGGATAATGCCAAATACGAGCTAAGTGCTTATCTCAATTTTTGCAAGTTTGAAGTTATTCTTCCTTCAATAGTTGATTGTAGGATGGTTGATGTTGACCATCGTCATATCCACCCATTGTTGTCTTGAGGTTGTCTGAAAGAATATTTTTGCCATTTTTGTTGGATTTGAATTCCCTGGCGATAAGTTCTCTGACGTATTTCCGGACATCATCTTTCCTGATATCAGCCATTTTTACCTCCGGTGGTTTCATTATTGATACATGCTTTTAGCAGCTGTTATGCATTAATCGTCAGGCAGCGATTGCCGGTTTGGCCTCCGCCAACATCGTCCTCAACTCCTCGCCCTGCACACTTTCCTCCCGTGAAAGAAGACGGGCCAGATCGTCGAGGACCGTTCGCCGTTCCGAAATGATTTTGCGCACGCGTTGATGAGCCTCCTCGATAAAGAGTGCCACCTCTTCATCAATCTGGCCACGCCCCCTTGAGCAACGGATTGCTTAAATTGACTGTACGGAATCGTCTCCACCTCCCCGGAAAAAACGAATTGCTGCAGATAAGAAAAAAATCATGGCAACAATAAAATACCATAGGCTGAAACGTGCCTTGGGTGGCAGCACTGTCTTATCTTTTGACTGGTCGCCGAAGCCGAAGTGAGATCGAAGCTTATCCAGCAAGTGGCATATCATTCATCGAAAAGGTTCTTTTTAAAGTTGTGCATGGCCTTCACAATATCCAGGATCGCTTCGTGCATTCCTTCAGCGCCGGCGTCTTTTGGCGATGTGCCTTTCTTGTCGCTTTTGCCCTGAGCCTTGGATTTGATTTTTTTAAGGTTCTGCGCGTGTATTTCAAACTGCAGGCGATGCTCTTCCTTCAACTCTTTGAGGGCATCGGAGTTGAACTGTCGGATGAGTTCGTCGGCTTCAGACAGCAATTGTTCGATACTCTTGGATTCCAAATTCTTTGACATAGTGTCTCCTTCCCATGGCCCTTCGGCCGTTGCACTGATTTTTTTACTCATTGCCCGCCAGAGAGCGATTTAACGCCTAATGTTTCGATCAGCCGCTTGATGTCGGTGGTCTTCAGGTTCATGCCGCCCACGGAAACCGGTAGCAAAATGATGTGCTTTCATGACTTTTTCGGCTTTATCTTTTACTGCTTTGGTTGCCTCTTCGGTATTACACCCCCTGACTATGCAGTTTCGAGGGGTTGCTCAAAATACCCCTTCATAGCTTTCCTCATTTATGGGAAATCGTATTTCAGGCGCCCTTGACGACAAGGCCGTTTTCGACCGATTTCACATCTGCGACACTTTTGGCTATTTCCATTGCTCTGTCGATGCTTTGCTGAGAATCAACGACACCGCTCAGTGTGACCACGCCGTTTGTTGTGACCACATTTATCTGCGACACTTTAAGCAAAGGGTCACTCAAGATATCCGTCTTAATCTTGGCTGTGATAGCGGCATCGTTCATGTATTCTCCAGTTTTTTCGGCTTTTCCGCTGATTGCTTCCTTAGCACCTGCAATTTTTTCGCTCACTTTTTCAGCTGCTTGATCAACTTTTTTCCCGGCCTTTTCGGCGGTTCCCTTTTGTTCACAAGCGGTAAATGCAAATAGGGATAGACTTAATACGATAATTGCGATTAATTTTTTAAGAGTCATGGTTTTTCCATTTCTTGGTCAATTATGATAATTGCATGCCGCCCTGACTCGATCCCAGGTCTTTTACTTTCCGATATGAATCCCTTGCAGGGAGCCTATGATCCCGAAGACACTCAATAGCCAGAGAATCACGGCAATAACCACGACGGCATTGAGGATTTTTTTTATGGTGGCCTGCATCGGGATGTAGCTGTTGATAACCCAAAGAATCACGCCAACGACAACCAAAATAATGACCAACTGAATCAACGGCATCGAATTTCTCCTTTCATTGACCGCCTATTTTACGACCAGATTATTCTTTACGTATTTAACCCCTTTTACGCTGTGTGCGATTTCGTCAGCTTTATCAACCTCCTTTATGGTATTAACGAAGCCGCTCAGTTGCACGGTTCCCTTAAATGTCTCGACACTGATCTTGAATGATTTAAGAAAATCATCTGCTGCAAGCCCAGTTTTGACCTTGGTCGTGATGACCGAATCGTCAACGTATTCGCCTGTGCTCTCCTTTTTAGGGGTCGATGCGCAGGCCACCAAGACGGCGATGAACATAATTAAGATCAAAGAGCCAATAAGCCTACTTCTCTTTTTCATAGCAGTTACTCCTTTTTTTCTGAATATCTATCAATGTCCGGCGAAGGTCCAAGGGGTTTCACTGGCCTTCGTCCTTGAAAAACCTGTATCAGCGCCACGATGATGGCGATGACCAGCAGGGCATGAATGACACTGCCCGTGGTATAACCGGTTAATAATTCCAGAGCCCACAGAATCAAAAGAATCACACATATAGTCAAAAGCATGCTGGACTCCTTTCTTTAGCCGCTCAAAATCGACATTTTGATGCTTGCGCGGCAGCATACACAATAACAATTCCAACCCTTTTCATGATGATTCGCCTTTTTAGCCTTTTGAATGATAAAAGCAGATTGAGATTGGAATAAGAATTCAGGGTTTGCGGATATTGAGCTTTCGCATGCGGGCGCGCAGGGTACTGCGGTCAAGACCGAGGATTTGAGCCGCTACGACTTTAAGATCAGCATCAAGCACCATTAAAGGTTCACGAATCGAACCCAGCATATTATTGAAAATTTCCATTAAAGGCCTCTTTGGTTTCGTATTTCTCGGGCACGGCCCAGATCGTCTCCTGGTATCGGCTGCCGGCCTGAACAGCAACTTTGCCAAGTTTTACCGCTGCCCACCGCCTCTTGATAAGGAATGAATGCGGAATCAATAGCCCTGGAAGAAGAAAGGCCGGTGCCGCCCAGCAGGGGGCTGGACCGCACCGGCGGTAAAAAAGAGGAATTCATCAGGGGGCGGAATCGCGGCCAGGAGCAGTCAACTGTCCGTCCCCCGGCGGGTATGCCCTATCCGGGTCGGTTCCAAGCCTGCAGCAGGCATTTGAATCGGTTTCCGTTTGATAAGAAGCTAGGAGCGCCACTCCTTCCTTTATTATTACTTTGTTTTATGGTGTGCCGGGCGGCAATTATTTGCCTGTCACGGGTTTATGTCGAAATATTGCTCTGCGCGCAGGCGATCGCCCCTGCTTTTCATACTGGAGTGTGTCTGTCAGATTGTTCTTTAATCCATGATTTCCAGGACCGTGCGTTTTTTTATTTTTGCAGAGACGGCTCCGACAAGGGTCCGCAAAGCCTGGGCTGTACGGCCCTGTTTTCCGATGACTTTGCCGACATCTTCCCTGGCAACACGCAGTTCCAGCACCGTGGTGTGGTTGCCTTCAACGACATTGACCAGGACGTCCTGGGGGTAGTCCACCAGGGATCGTGCAATCTGGGTTACCAGCTCATCCATTTGAGTCGTTTTTGCATTCATCTCAGTTCTCCTTTAACTGTTGCATGCCAATTTTAAATTTCAGGAGTGCAATGTGCGCGCTGATAAATGGAGTGTCACTGCTCGGACAATCCCAATCCTCTGAGTTTATGATGCAATTCGTTCAATCCAAAAGGCTTGAAAAGCCACCCGTCAACCCACCGCGCGGCCATCATTTCAAGGCATTCGTTTTTGTGACGACCGGTCATGATGATCACTTTGATGTCAAGCACCTCCTTTTTAATCATTTGACTCAGATGGAAACCATTCATGTCCGGCATCTCCAGATCCGTGACCAATAGATCGTAGGGGCCGGTGCCCAACTTTTCCAACAATTCCGGCTTCTTTTGAGCGGCATCCACTTTCTGGAATCCGATCATGGCGAGCATATAGGACACGAATTCGAGGATAATCCTGTCATCGTCGACCACCAGGCAGCGCAACGGATAGGCGCCCGGCTTTTTTTGCTTCGGTTGATGCATCTCAATGTCACCCACAGCCAAAGGTGGCGGGTTGTTTTCAGCGGCAATGCTGGCACAGGTCATTTTTTTTCTCCTTGAAAGCAGTTCATTTATCAATGGACAAAAAAATGGGTTATATTTCCTTACGGGCAGATCGAAAAAAAACAGGCGAAATGGGGCTGTTTCGGCAGCAGTGTTTGAGCCAATCGGTTAATATTCAAGACCGCGGCGATGAAACCAGAATAAGAAGGCAACAGGGGCAATATTCCACATCGTATCTTCACGGGCTATATTACTATCGTTGCGGGAAAACTCAAGATTGGAAGATTATGGGGGGAATATGAGGCTAAACCAGATATTATTTTAGGGAGGACAGAAAGGTTCTCAGGCTGATTTTTTTATTCTTTAGGCCCAACTTGGCCCTGATATTGTTCCTGTGAAAATCGATCGTGCTTTTCGCCAAGTTCATGATCACCGCTATTTCCTTTGCAGTTTTGCCCTGCTGCACGAGATTGGAAACTTCAAGTTCCGTAGGTGAGAGCCGCAAGAATTTGGACCCCAGGTTACGCACCAATGGCGATACGATTTCGTTAAGATTTGATTCCAGGATGTCTAAATAGGCCTTGACTTTGGCATCCGATTTTCTTTGTTTGAGTTTTTCCAAATAAGGGAAAATCAGTTGGTTGATGTTCAGCAACACTTTTTCTTCAAGTTCGTTTTTATCCGCTTCTCTTTGCTTGAGCAAAACTTTCAACGCTACATTGGCTTCTTCAAGACTCATGGCTTTATCTTTTAATTCTTTCGTCTTGCAGCGCAGCGTCTCTTCAACCTGTTTTCTGCTCTGTATTTCAACATCTAATTCTTTAATAGTCCGGACCAGTTCCGCAGTCCTTTCGACGACGCGCTTTTCCACTTCAGCATACGCTTTGATCAACGCATCGTCGGCCTGTTTGCGCGCAGTGATGTCCACCATCGTGACACGATATTGACGGCCGTCTTGGGACAAGATGGCCGTAATCTGGACGTTGCAGGGTCCCTTATCTTTCTTCAGGAGCGCCACCTCGCAAACCTCTTTGGTGGAGCTCGTAAGTACTTTGGCCAGGCAGGCCTGGAAGCCGGCCCGATCCGGCGTGTCAATGAAAAGCTCAAAACGCCGCTTCGGTAACCGGGCGCGTTGCACCCCCAAGAGTTGTGCTGCAGTCAGATTCACCTGGCGGATCGACCCGTCGCGCCCAAGGGTCAAGTATCCCACTGGGGCAAAGTCGTACAGGTCGGTGTAGCGCTCCAGCCCCTCTTCCACCTGCGCCCGCGACTCACGCAGCTCTTCGTTTTGCATCTCCAGCTCGATCTGATGAACCTGCAGCTCGTGCACGAGCCGCTGCGTATCGACCATAGCCTGGGACGGGTCGCCTTTTTCGGGTAGCGCCTGCAGCCGCGCTTCTGCCCTGCGACGCATTGTAGCGGCGTCCGGGCAAGCTTTGTGCTCTTTATTCATGGTGTTTCTTTGGTCACTCATTTTTACGTCTCTGATTGCGCCTGGCGCAGTTGGATCTCCAACGTCTTGGCTGCGGTGATGTTCGAAAAGGTGATCACTACACCATCGATACGGTTCTCCAGGGTGCGATAGGGCATGATGCGCACTAAAAACCAGCGCCCGTCACGCGTGGTCACCTGCTTCTCGATAAAGACCAGGGTGCGCAGCACCTCGTTCACATCCGCGGCCAGCCCCGGGTAGTCCAGATCGGTGGCGATGTCGGTGATCGGCCGGCCCACGTCGCCGGGAATCAGCTTGATGATGCTGGCGGTTTGGGTGGTGAACCGGCGCACGTTGAGCCCATTGTCCAGAAACAGCGTGGCGATTTCGGTACTGTTGAGCAGGTTCTTCATGTCGTTGTTGGCCCACGACAGCTCGTCCACCTTGGCCTGCAGTTCGTGGTTGACCGTCTGCAGTTCCTCGTTGAGCGACTGCATCTCTTCCTTGGAAGTGGTCAGTTCCTCGTTGGTGCTCTGCAGCTCTTCGTTGGCGGACTGTAGCTCCTCGTTGGTGGATTTGAGCTCTTCCTGGGAGGTCTGCATCTGTTCGCGGCAGGTCTGAATCTCCTCGCGGGCCTGCTGGAGTTGACGTTGCGTCACCGCCATAGTGTCCTCATGGCTGCTGGAAGCCCTTAGGGTTTTGCCCGCCGCTTTGGCTTCAGGGGGCGTGGTCACGTCCGTAAAGACAGTCAGCACCATCCCCTGCAGGGCCGCGGGTTCGCAAATCGGCTCAATGGTGATGTCCACGGACTGCATCCCGCCGTTGGTTCCCACTTGTACGCCCTTGAGGCTGGCCGCGGTCTTTTGGCGCAGGGCCTTTTGCCAGACACTGTTCAGCTCGTAGCGCAGCCCCTCACGCGCCATGGCAAAGATGTTCCAGTTGGCCTTGCCGGCCGCCGGCTCCAGGTATTTGCCCGTGCGCCCGCCGATATACAGGATATCGCCTTTGTCGTTGGTCAACACGGCCGCCGGGCAATAGTGCTGCAACAAAAGCTGGTCCGCCAGGACCTGGAGGTTGGCGCCGGCAGCCTGCGCCTGGGGCTGCGCGTTGGCAACTGCCGGCGGATAGGGCACAAAGGCCGAGGGAAATTCGACCGGCTCCGCCGCCAGGGCGGAATCGAGACGCTTAAAGATGCGCGCTTCTTTGGCCAACGGGGCAAACAGATCGGTGAAGGTGCCGATGGTCTCCGCGTTGCCCAGAAACAGGACGCCACCGGGATTCAGGCTGTAGTGAAACAGGGGCATGAGCTTTTTTTGCATCCCCTGGTCCAGGTAGATCAACAGGTTGCGGCACAGCAGCAGGTCGAGTTTGGTAAAGGGCGGGTCCATGATCATGTTCTGGGGAGCAAAGATCGCCATTTCACGGATCTCCTTGGCCACCCGGTAGCCGTAATCGTCCTTTACAAAGAACCGGCGCAGGCGCTCCGGGCAGATGTCCGTGGCGATGTTTTCCGGATAGACGCCGGCGCGCGCCTTGTCAATGGCATCCCGGTCCAGGTCGGTGGCAAAGATTTGCAGCGAAAAGTTTCCGGCAGGATTGACCTTCTCCAACACCTCCTTGAAAACCATGGCCAGGGAATAGGCTTCTTCGCCCGTGGAACAGCCGGCCGTCCAGGCCCTTAGTACCCCGCCTTTGGGATGGGCCGCCAGCAGGGCCGGCATGGCCTTGTCTTTTAACTGCTCCCACGCCGGCGGATCGCGGAAAAAGCTGGTAACCCCGATCAGAATCTCCTTGAACAGCAGTTTGGTTTCGTGGGGGTTCTCGCGCAGAAACCGGACATAGGTGGCCAGCTTGGCGATCTGGTGCAGGCCCATGCGTCGCTCCACACGGCGGTAGATGGTGCTCTTTTTGTACAGAGAAAAATCGTGGCCCGTCTGGGCCCGGAGAAGGATAAAAACCTTTTCCAGGGCGCTTTGGGCTTTGCTCTCCCGGTCCGGATCGGACTGGGCGGCAACAGGGGCGTGTTTTAAATAGTCGCTGATTCTACCAGGCAGCTCTTCGGCCGGCGCGACCACGTCGGCCAGGCCTGCGTCGATGGCGCTTCTGGGCATACCGTCGAACTTGGCCGAAGCCGGTGCCTGTACAAAGACCACTCCGGCTTTCTCCTTGATGGCCCCTAATCCCAGCGTACCGTCCGAGCCCATCCCCGAGAGGATGACGCCGATGCTGCGCGCCTGGCAGTCATCGGCCAGGGAGCGGAAAAAGAAATCGATCGGCAGGCGAAGTCCGCGGGGCGCGGCCGGGGCAAGCAAGTGCAGCACCCCATGCAGGATGGACATGTCTTTATTAGGTGGGATGACATAGACATGGTCCGGTTCTACCTTGTGGCGGTCCCTGACCTGGACGACCGGCATGGGGGTCGTGCGCTGGAGCAGCTCCACCATGATGCCTTTATGGGTCGGGTCCAGGTGCTGGACGATGACAAAGGCCATGCCGCTGCTTTGCGGCACATGCTTTAAAAACAGCTCAAGTGCCTCGAGCCCTCCGGCCGAAGCACCGATGCCGACGATGGGAAACACGGCCTGTGTCCTGGCGGGCCGTGGTTCCGGTTGCATGGCTGCGACTGTGGCTTTTTTACCTTTTTTCTGACGGGGTGGTTTTTTCATGGCCGACATTCCTGTCATCGCAGAGGCTGGTTGCCTGGCAGCACTGTTTATTATGTGTTTTTTCGAATTCAAATTTTTGGGAAAAACTCACTATAGAGGGGAAAATTCCCATACTATTTAACATCATACTGATATAATTTGGTATTACACAACAAAAATTTCTAAACCTAAGGCCTGAACAATCTTGGCCCATGTTTTAAGTTCCTGTCATTTAAGTTGATTTTACGTAATATTGAATCCTGCGGTGAAATTTCCCTCTATGTTTATTGCTACCTGTGAAGCGGCATTCAATAATGATCAACTTTTCGGCTAAATCGGCGTCCAGCACAATCTCTATGAACTTCATCTAATATAGCATTTATATAATTTTACGTTTGCGTGGAGGGTCAAGATTGAACGCCGGTAGTGGGTCAAATTTGGATGCTGAGTGACAGCTGGGGGAGAAAACCCCCCGGCTACCCGATTGTGCATTCTATTTAATTCCGTTCTGTTAGATTTAAACTTGAAGACATTGAATGATCATTTTGTCTTTGCATACTATTGGATTTGAATTAATTTTTTCACCTAGAAAGTTAGAAATTTCCTCCGCAGTATCATAATCAAAAGGCATATCGTAATATTCGAACACTGAATTAAACAAATCAGTTTTGTCCTCGAACACCCAATCTGATGTAAATACTTCTGATTTTACGGTTGTTAACCCGCTGTTATCAATGCAATTTTGAGCAGCAACTTTCTCTTTGTTTTCGTTATGAAGAAAAGAAAATAATACTTCAATCTCTCCATCAGGAATAGGTTCTATAACTAATATTATTCCATCTGTCCTTAATACCCTCATAGCTTCGCTAAGAGCTTTCTGAGAATCCTGATGGTGTAATGAAAGGGTAAATATTACTATGTCAAAAAAAGCGGTAGGAAAATCAAGTGCTTCTCCAGAACCTGTTCTAAAATCAACTCCAGAAACATTAGCTCTGGCTTTTTTGATCGCGTGTTCATCAGGGTCAATAGCAAACAAAAAATTTGTTTTTGTTGACAATATTGAAGATATCCGTCCAGTACCGCACCCGATTTCAAGAGTTTTCAGATTACTTAAATCCGCATATTCAAGTATCTTATCGCATATTTTCTGTCCACTATACTCGTTCATAAAATTTTGCCTATTTTGATTCACAACGTCGCAAATAACCGGAGCACGAAGGAGCGCAGCGACTGAATGCGTCCGAGTTAATTTGCCTTGTTATGTGTACTTGAATCACACAAATCAACTGTCCAAGACGCTTTGAAGTTCACTTTCACAACGGCTAACAAACTTATTATACTGGCCTTTAGTTAGAAACAATCTATGAATTCCGGCTTGTTTTTGTTGGCCCTTATCTAAATTTTGCTTTTGGTCGAAGCCAACTCTAATAATACCCAATGAATCAAGGTCAATCTCTATAAAATAGCGAGTATCTTCATTTTCAATTCTGCTCATCATTATTTGCCTCAGTGTGTGTCTGATTTTATACGAGCATTGCTGGCTAAAACACATAACATAGATTAGTGAGACGTCGCGTTTTTGTTCCAGTTTGGCCTTAGATATAAAAATATTCTACAATATTGTAAAATACAAACAGAAAATAACCATTAATTAAGCCATCCCATAAACTTCTGTAAGCAATATCAAATCTGTACTTTTTAATGCGTATCTGCGCCTTCTGTCCTGTCTCGTTTATGTGACAGTTATTTAGTGCCCATCTATAAATAGGGCTTGCTGAAAAATATATAAGCGATTGATAGAGTTATTAAAATATGTTAATTTTGGTATCAAAAGTAAACGAAAATCTGCGTTTTTTCCCAAAACCCTTGCCATGGATTGATGCAACATGACCTTGCATTGGGCCTTGGTTTTTTCTTTTGATTGAGCACTTGAAGTTCACACGATAAGCGTTCAACGATTTGCTCGCGGTAATGCGATCCAGTTCGGCCTGCTGTGGATTACAGGCAATCACGTAACGGCGACGGCTGGTGCCTTCACCTACAAATACTTCTTTGATGTGCAGATTGTCAGCGATTGCCTTAAAACGGCCAGGCTGGCCCAGCGCCATTTCATTGAGCCGGCTGCCGGACAGTTTTTACCCAGGATGTACTGGCCACTGGCACGCTGTAAAAAAGCGCTGGTTTTTCTCACTGCTCATACCGCGGTCCATCACCCAGACCACTCGGCCCAGGTTCCAGTTGTTCAGATCCCTCAAGCAAAAAGATCGAAATCGAAACAAGTTGAGTATCCACTGGCCGGCAGGCATCAACGTCTGCCGGCCAATAGGCATGGCCTCCTTGAAAATGTTTAAGCTTTTTGCGTTGAGGACCGCCTCCTCATGCCTCTTGGCCAAACAGCCTGACCTCTGCCAACTCCGATAGTGACAGATTGCGTACAGGGGGCCGGATTGTCAGAGGGGCGATCTGCCCGGGATCGGTATCCAGATGTCTGGCAACGATTTCCGCCAGTGCCATGCCGCACATCCGGCTCTGGCATGGCCCCATGCCGCAGCGCGTCAACACCTTTATCTCATTTGCATCCCGGCAGCCCTCGGCCAGGGCGTTGCGAATGTCTTTGACTTTGACCCCTTCGCACCGGCAGACCAGGACATCATCCTCGAGGGCATAAAGCGAAGGGCGCGGCCGGTACATTTCGTCCATGAATGGTCTTACGGCATGTTCCATCCGGAGCCTTTTTCCAATATGGCGACAGGCCTCGATTTTTTGCCTCCTGGAGATGGCACCCAGCCTGAAGGCGATGTCCTGTACCGTTAGTCTGCCTTTCAGCGCTGCGGAAACACCACCGTGGACAAAGGCCCCGTCACCGCTGACATAGATGGCATCTTCCCGGGTTTTTCCAAACGGGTCCGTCTCAGGGTACCAGTACCGTTGAACGGGATTCCATTTGTGCGGAATTCTAAGTTGCCGGGTGAAATCGAACCGTGGAACGACGCCCTCGTGGGTTATCAGTACGTTTGCATCAAAACTGCCGCTGCTGTTCTTCGTTCGATAGGCAACCCTCTCGAGCCGATCCTTCCCCTGAGCCGCATAACCCTGGATGCTTCGGATCCAGGTTGTGCCGGATTTTTTCAGGACGGCCAGCATACCCAGGCCCTTCAGCAGGTAATCCATCCGTTTCAAGGCACGCGGCAGATACCGGGCGGCGCTCAACATGCTGGCCGTGGGCGTCGTGTCCAGCACGCCATTGATGTGTACCCCCAGATGGATCAGGTGAACGGCGGTCAGCAGAAGCAGCGGGCCGCTGCCGGCCAGCACGGCGGGGCCTCGGGGCACGGTACCGGAGCTTTTGAAATTGGCGTCCACCGCCCCGGCCCCCATGACGCCGGGAAGGGTCCAGCCCTGGAAGGGGACCGGCCGCTCCGTGGCGCCGGTTGCGACGATGACAGCCCTGCTTCGGATCTCCCTGGAACAGTCGTTTTTCGAGAAGAACAGGTGCCCTTCGGGTTCGATTTTCCAGACGATACTGTTGCCGGAGTATTCGGCTGTCCCTTTCCTGAACTGATCGACAAGCGCTCGCCCCTGCAGGTAGTCCTTGCCTAGAATCTCAATTCTTTCCGGAGAGGCCCTTTCGATATTCCTGTAGACTTGCCCGCCGGGGGACGGCTGCTCGTCCAGCACCATGACTTCCAGGCCATATTCTCCGGCAGTTGCCGCAGCGGAAAGGCCGGCCGGACCGGCCCCGATAACGACCAGATCCCAACGGTGTTTCATGACTCAACCTCCACGGGGCCCATCTGTCGTTTGATGTGCATGCCCTGCCGAACTTCGATGATGCACGCTTGCTGATTGGTCTTGCCGTCGATTTCCATGAGACATTCGTGACATACCCCCATAAAGCAAAACGGCGCCCGCTTGTCTCCCGTAGAAGGAGATATGCGAATGAATTCCTGTTTCGCATATCCCATCACCGCTGCGGCAACGGTAATTCCGGCCGGTACATCGAGCAGGTTTCCCTCGAAATCGATGGTTACCCGTTCTTTATGGTTTTCCTTGATTTGTTCGAACATGAAATCTTCCTGTCGTAAAAGGGTTGATCGCTTCAGGCATTGGTTTACCCAGGATCCATGCCGGCAGCAGCTGTTCGTGCATGGATGCCAGCGTGATACAGCTGTGGCTTGCCAGCAGGTAGGCATTTTCAGCGACTTCGTCATAAACGGGCGCCCCGTCGATGGTCAGGACACGCAATGCGGCCCATGAACGGACCACTTTCACCCGCTCAAGGCATGGTAAAATTTTTAGCGCGCGGTGGGCCATGGAGGCACCCGCGGACACAGTGGTGCGGACCTTGAACTCGGGGGGTTCGCTGGTATAGCCGATCAGAATGCTGCCGCAGCCGGTCTGTCGCAGCCCGCTGAAGGGGAAAGATAGAAACGGGCGCACACGTTCGGTTACGAGTATCTGTCCCTTCTGCGATATGATCGGGGAAGGCAGCCCCAGGGAAGACAAAAGGTCGATATTGCCGAGGCCTGCTGCGAAGATGATTTTGGGCACTTCGATTCTGCCTGCCGTAGTATCGAGCAGGTAGTTGTTTCCACTTCGATTGATGTCGTTTACTTTACAATCGTGAAGGAAACGCCCGCCGCGGTCAATGAAAATCTTGCGCATGGCCTTCAACAGCAGGAGGGGATTGACGTCACCGTCAATGGGGCTGAAGGAGCCGCCTGAAACCGCCGTTCCCAGAGGCGTTTTGCCGGTGATCTGCTGCAGATCGTCGCGGTCGATCAACCGGGCCGGATAGGCTTCGCCGGCAGCTTGGGCCTGGCGGGCCATGCGCTGGACGAATTCGGCCCGGGCGGCAAGTTCGGCTTCACCCAGGCAGATAATCACCCCGCAGCCCAACCGCAGTTCCGTATCGACCCCGCTCTCTTCCTCGATGGCGCCGATGAATTGCGGGTACTCCCGGACGGCTTTTTCCGACAGCCGGGTGTAGGTCCGATTTCCATCTCCCTTGCTTTGAGACCAGACAAGGCCGAAATTGGCCTTTGACGCCCTGTAAATGCGACTTGTTTTGTCCAGCATGAGGACTTTTGCCCCAGACTTTATCAGCCCCAGCGATACAGCGGAGCCCATGAAGCCGCCGCCCACGACACAGATGTCATATTTACCGGATATAGCAGAATTCATGGCTGTCCCTTATGTATACAGGTGACACGCCACGCCGTGCCCCTCACCGAGGTCCACCCATGGAGGATAGATTCTGGAGCAGATCGCTTTAGCCTTGGGACAGCGTGGGTGGAAATGGCAACCATCGGGTGGTAAAATCGGGGATGGAACTTCTCCCTTCATTTCGGCGAATGTCTGTTTGATGGCCGGATCGGGAATGGGAGAGGCATCTCTGAGCGTTACCGTGTAAGGATGCCGGGGTGCATCGAATATTTGAGACACCGAGCCCAGTTCGACAAATTTACCCAGATACATGATGGCCACGCGCTGGCAAAAGTATCTGACGACGGCCAAGTCGTGGGAGATGAACAGATAGCTCAGGGCATGTTTGCCCTTGAGTTCCTGGAGCAGTTGCAGGATCTGCATCTGGATGGAGACATCCAACGCCGAGACCGCTTCATCGGCAATGATCAATTCGGGGCTGAACAAAAGGGCCCTTGCGATGCCCACGCGCTGCCGCTGTCCGCCTGAAAACTCATGGGGATATTTATCCATGGCGCTCTCAGGCAGGCCCACGCTCCTGAGGAGATCCACAGCGACATCCTGAACCTGGTCGTTCGTATACAGCTTGTGAACCTTCATGGGTTCCACCAGCGTCTGGCCGATGGTTCTTCTCGGGTTCAAGGATGAATAGGGATCCTGGAAGATGATCTGCATCCATTTTCTTATGGCGTTCAGCTTGCTTTTATCCAGATCGAGAATGTCGATGCCTTTCAGCCTGATCCTTCCGGAACTGGGCTCGATCAAACGGCAGAGGCATTGTCCCACCGTACTCTTTCCGCACCCGGATTCCCCCGCCAGGCCAAAAGCCTCCTGGGGATAGATTTCAAAAGAGACATCGTCCACCGCTTTGACGGTGTAGGTGGTGCTCTTTGGAAATCCGCGGCGGATGTGAAAATGCTTAGTCAGGTTGTGAACCTGTATCAGGCTGTTATCGTTTGCATTCATCATCATAAGACCTTTAGCTGACCAGAAGGCAGCGAACAAAATGATCCGGAATGCCGTCCAGGGGGAGAAGCTGCGGGAGCTTATCCGGGCGGCACTGCGCCTTATTCCGGCAGCGATCGAAGAAGCGGCATCCTTCGGGCATGGTGTCGATTGAGGGGACCATCCCCTTGATGGGAACCAGGCTTTCGGCCTTGCCGTCCAGACGCGGAATCGATTTCAGCAACGCCTGGGTATAGGGGTGGCATGGGTTTTTGAACAACTCTGCCACCGGCGCCGTCTCGACGATATTTCCGGCGTACATCACCGCAATGCGGTCGGCCACGTGGGCGACCACACCAAGATCATGGGTGATGAAAATCATGGACATCTGCTTTTTCTGCTTCAATTCCCCCAGCAGATAGAGCATCTGGGCCTGGATGGTGACATCAAGGGCCGTGGTCGGCTCGTCCGCAAACACCAGGTCGGGCTCGCAGGCCAAGGCCATAGCGATCATGATCCGCTGGCGCATTCCCCCCGACAGGTGGTGGGGGTAATCGTCGTAGCGATTCGTTGCGGCCGGGATCTTGACCAGGTCCATCAGCTCCAGGGCATGGTTCTTTGCTTCGGCCTTGCTGATATCCATGTGGTAGTACGCCGCCTCGGCAATCTGGCTGCCGACGGTGAAAACCGGGTTCAGGGAAGTCATGGGCTCCTGGAAAATCATGGTCATGTTGTTTCCCCTGATTTTGCGCAGTTGCTCCTCGGACATGGTCAAGAGGTCGTCCTCTTTAAAGATGGCGCTTCCGCTTTCGATCCGGCTGCCGTGCTGCGGAAGCAGCCCCATGAGGGTGTAGGCGGTGACGCTTTTGCCGCACCCTGATTCGCCTACAAACGCCAGGGTCTCATCGGGCTTCAGAACGAAGGAGATATCGGTGATTGCCGGAAACCAGCCGGAGGACAGCTTGAAAGCCGTCCGCAGATCCTTCACTTCGAGCAAATAGTCCATAGCGTCAACCATCATCTCTCGTTTCGCAATTTTGGATCGAGCGCGTCCCGCAGGCCGTCGCCGAGAAGGTTCGCAGCAAATACAATCAGGAGAATGGCAAGGCCGGGATAGACCGAAGCCCATGGCGCGGTGAGAATATCCTTGAAACCTTCCCTGATCATGCCCCCGAGGGTCGCTATGGGGGGTTTGACACCCAGGCCGATAAAGCTCAGTCCTGCTTCCATTCTCACGGCGGTCGCCATCCACATCGACGCCATGACGATCAATTCCCCCAGGATATTCGGAAAGATGTGTACGACAAGGATGCGGATGTCCGAAAAGCCCATGGATCGGCAGGCCTGGACATACACCTGGTTTTTTGCCGTTATGGTTGGCGCCCGGGCGATGCGGGCAAACCTGGGTATCATGGTCAGCGCGAGGGCAATGGTCAGATTCAGCTGGCTGGGGCCGAGGATGGCGACGATCAAAAGGCCCATCAGGAGGGTGGGAATGGACATCATAACATCGCTCAATCCCATCAGAAAGCTGTCGAACATGCCCCCCTTGTAACCGGCCAGGGCCCCCAGAATTGTGCCGAAAAACATGGCAATGCCCACGGATGCGACGCCGATGACAAAGGAAATCCGGGATCCCCAGACAATCCGGGACAGCACGTCCCGTCCATAGTAGTCCGTTCCCAGCCAAAATTGAGACGAGGGCGGCTGCAGGCGTTGGATGATATTCTGCTCTACAGGGTTGTAAGGCGCAATCACCGGCGCAAGTACGGCCACCAGGAGGATGATCACCAGCAGCACCAACCCGACCCAGGAGGTCTTGTTGCGGTTGAAAACAAGGAGCGTCTCTCCGGCAAGGTACCGAAAATGGTCTATCTTTTTCATTGCTTGCGTATCCTCGGGTCCACCATGCCATAGGTCAGATCGGTTATGAGGTTGACCAGGACGATGACCAGGGCATAGATGACCATCAGCCCTTGGAGAAGGTTGTAATCCCGCTCATCCAGCGCGGACAGGATCAGTTTCCCCAGTCCGGGCCGGTTGAAGACGATTTCGGTCAGCACCGAGTTGCCCACCAGTACTCCAAGATAGAGGCCGACGATGGTAATGACGGGAATTAGGGCATTTTTAAGCGCATGCTTGTATAGAATGATGTATCCGGGCAGTCCCTTGGCCTTTGCCGTACGGATATAATCTTCTCCGAGTGTCTCGAGCAGTGACGACCTGGACGAGCGGGTCACATATACCATCATGAGCAGCCCCAGATTCATGGCTGGGAGGACGAGCATATACATTCTTTCGCCAAAGCTTCCAGTGCCGCCCGGGTCGCTGATCACCGGGAACCAGTGAAGGTATACGGCAAAAGCGAGCAGTAGAAGTATTCCCGAGTAGAATGCAGGAAAGGAGAGTCCGAGCAGGGAGCCGACCCGGGTAACGTAATCTGCCGTACTGTTCCGGAACACAGCCGAAAGGACGCCAAGGGGAATACCGATGATGACGCCCACGAGAACACCGGCTACAGTGAGTTCGATGGTAAACGGCAGCACTTCGGCGACAATACTGTTTATCGATTGGTTTCTGATCAAAGAGTAGCCCAGGTTTCCGCGCACAATTGAAAAAAGAAAATTTGCATACTGGACGATCATCGGCCGATCGAGCCCCAGTTCGGCCCGCAAGGCGGTCAGGGACTCCTGTGAGGCGGAATCGCCCAGAATGACCTGGGCCGGATCCCCGGGGGCCGCACGAACCACAAAGAAAACAATGGTCACAACCGCCAAGAGGATCGGTATGGCGAACAGCAATCGCTTGATGATGTACTGTAGCATAGTCGTACCTTCGTGTTGTGCGAACAACACAGATAAAAGTATAGCCTGAAATTACTTCCAACCGTAGGCAGTCGGCCCGGCCCTGAGCGTTCCCTGCCGGTGTGTGGTCAAAGGCAACGCAAGCGCGCCGGGACGCCCGCCTTTTTCGAATGCCGGAGCGCTTCAGGTCCGGTCTTTCATTGGGTTGCACGAAATGGTGCGATTTCCCCCCGGCATCCTGATCCGAAGCACTCCGGTTTTAACGTCGAGGCTAAATCCAACCCCATTTACCGCAGCTGCGTTTTTTCGCTGATTATGGGGCCGTTGGAAAGGCTGTTGACCAGTTCGTCCCCGTAATCCAGGCCGGTTTTGCGGCAAAATACGAGAAATTGCTCGAAAAGCGGTACGGCATAAGCGTCTTTCTGGATTTTATCCTGGGCGGTGGCCCACAACTGAAGCTGCTTGTCGAGATCCGTCTCGGTTTTTGCCGCCCTGATCTCCTTGTCGGCCACCGTGCAGTGGGAAAAATTGGTGACGGCCGTGGGCGTCCCGACAATGCTGTCGGAAAGGAAGAACTGAGTCAGGTAAACATCGGCGACGGGAAAGCGCGAAGCCCCATAGAGCACCAAGCCGCTCTGGTTCTGCCGGATCAGCTTGTGGAAGGCCGAATGTTCAACGACCTGCAGATCGAGAGTGATGTCTGCCTTGCGGAGCTGCTCCTGGATGACGATCATGGGCAGCCGAAGTGAATCCACTTTCGTGATCACCGCTTTGATTGTGAGACCGTTGGGATAACCAGCCTCTTTCAGGAGCGATTTGGCCTTGTTCAGGTCATGTTTGTAGAAACTCGCCGAGGTGGCGTGCCCCAGATAGCCTTCCGGCACCACGGCGTAGGCAGCGCGGCTGACTTCCGGTCCGATAAACGCGATCATGTTGTCGCGGTCCACGGCATGGGCGATGGCCTGCCGGACTCTCAAGTCGTCCAGCGGCTTCTGGGAGGTATTCAGATGAAGGTTGCGCAACTCACCGAGGCCGAAAACATCCACGATGCGACCCTTTTTCTGCTGCTGGCCTTTCACCCACCTGGCTTCGCGTCTTCCCTGGAAGATATCGACTTCGTTTCTGTCGAAAGCCAGTTCCCGGGTGGCATCATCGGGCATGTATCGATAGACGATCTTATCGATCTTGGGCTTTCCGCGGAAATACGCCGCATTGGCCTTCAGCTCAACGAACCGTTTGGACTGATAGTTGTTAAAGGCGAAGGGACCCGTTCCCACAGGTTGCATGGGTGCCTTGTCGCCAAGTGCTTCCCATGCTTTCCTGGAAAGAATGAATCCGCCATGATAATTGACCAGGGCCCCCAGGAAAAATGGCGCTTTCTCGCTCAAGGTGATCACGACCGTGTACGGGTCTATGGCAACGACTGATTTTACGGCGCTGTATTCCTTGTATGCGGAAGAAGAGGCTTTGTCGGCGGCTTTGTTCAGGGAAAAGACCACATCGTCCGCGGTAAACTCGCCATAGCCGCCATGAAACTGAACACCTTTCTTCAACTTGAAGGTCCAGGTCAGCTGATCGGGGGAGACTTCCCAGCTCTCGGCAAGGTCGGGCTCGATGGATTTGAGCTCCGCCGTTCCTGGCTTAAACCGGACCAGTCCGTTGAAAATCCATGGAAAGATGATTTTGTCCTGGGTCTTGGTGGACTTGTGCGGATCAAACGAGATGGCGTCGCTGCCCGCTACGCCGAACCGCAAAACGCTCTCGGCATAGCCCGGCGTCAGGCCGGCCACGAAAAACAGCAGGATGAAAAATACCCACAGTGATCTATTTTTTGCCATGATTTCCTCCTCCTCGAAATTTGGGTTGATGAATGTCTAAAGTCTTATCCCATTGCTCAACGACAGAACCGATTGATGTCGAACGGCCCGATGGGCATGGTCGTTTTACCGTCTGTCACCAAGTCGGCCATTATCTTTCCGACGATGGGCCCGAGCTGGAATCCATGGGCGGAAAACCCGATGGCGTGAAACAGGTTCGGTGCGCCTGGACTGGGACAGATGATGGGCAGATGATCCGGGGTCACCCCCTCAATGCCGTTCCAGCTTCGAAGGATCGGCACCCGCCTCATGTGGGGAAACAGTTCAGTGACCGTCCGCGCGGCGATCTTCAAATCCGCAAAAGACAGTTCGGCCTTCTCGGTTCGCATGTCGATGGGGCTGCGATACCCGCCGCCGATCACCAGGCTTCCGTTGCGTGTTTGTTTGAAGGAAAGCCTGCGGCCTTTCAGTCCGATCACCGGCGTCAGAAAAGGCGCGACCCGCGCAGTCACCATCATTGTGGGGGCCTCGGCGTGAACAGGGGCACCGTCACCCACCATTTTGGCCACGCGCGACCCCCAGGCGCCGGCGCAATTGATAACGAAGGGCGCCTCGAAAAACCGTGTAGCGCATCGCACCCGCCATAAGTCATGCCTGGCCGGTTCAATGGCCTCGACCGAGGTGTTCTGGATGGCGGTGGCACCATATTTCAGCGCCGTATTGAAAATGGCCCGGGTCGCCAGGAAGGGTTCGGCAGCACCGTCCCTGCGAGCGATCATGGCACCTTTGCAATGGGCGGCAATAGACGGGACCATGCGTCTCAGTTCATGCCGGCCGATCAACTCTTCGTGCTCCCAGCCCAGCGTGCGGGTGTGGGTGACGCGCTTTTCCAGCGCCGCCATCTCCTCTTCGTTTTCCGCAACCTGCAACTGGCCGCAGACCCTGAAGTCGCAATCCTGCCCGGTAAAAGACTCGAGCCCATACCACATCTCCATGGACTCCACGGCAAGGGGAATTTCAGCCACATCCCGGTTCATGCGGCGCACGCCCCCGGCGTTGACTCCCGAAGCCTGCCGTCCGGCGCTTTTCTTCTCCAGAACAAGCACCCGCAAGCCCCGCTGAGAGAGGTTGAGGGCCGTGGATGATCCGATGATGCCTCCGCCGATTACGATGACATCGAAACAATGGTCAGGTTTCACTTGCTAAAATCCAGTATAGCACCCTTTGGCGGACTCTCTAAATCCGCAGAGGGAGCATTTTTACAATTAACGATGGAAGTGCGACAATAAAGGGAATTGGAACGAAATGTCAAGAATATTTATTTGTTGCACATATCGTTCCATTTATTTGTTTGACAGCCGCCCGTTGAAATAGTATCAGGGAAAATGGTGCTTATTGAGTATTGGGTTCATTTCCAGACAGTTACACTCTGCAGCCATGCAATCGTCAATCAAAGGACAGCCCATGAAAGCCATTTCGTTTTTCAAGCGCATTCGCTCTCAGAAGCGACTGACCCCCAGCGAGGCCAGAATCGTTGAGCACATGGAGCAAGCCTTTCCCGTGCTCGCCCTGGCCTCCGTATCGACCATTTGCGAAGCGGCGGATGTCGGGCGCGCCACGGTGGTGCGCTTCGTCCAGAAACTGGGGTATGAAAGCTTTGCCGCTTTTCAGCAGGAACTCAGGTCCGAGCTGACAGACCGCTTGCGTTCTCCGAAAGAGCGATTTGAGGAGAAAAAAGCCAAGTATCCCCAGGACAACCTGAACATTTTCCACGTCCACTGCGATCAGGTAATCGAGAACATCAACGAGGCCAAAAACCGAATCGATTCCTCGCAGCTGCAAAATGCCGCCCGGATACTGGCCGGGTGCAAGGGGAAGATATTTATCATGGGCAACCGTTCGTCCTTCGCACTGGCGTTTCTGCTCCACTTCGGCCTTTCCTACCTGCGCGACGACGTCATTTTGTGCAATGCGTCGGGCGGCGGGGTTTCTGACGCCATCAGCCATATCTGCCCGGATGACATCCTGATCCTGGTCTATAACCGCCGCTATTCGACCGTTTCGACCAAAATGGGCCAATGGTTCGCCGACCACGGCTGCCGCGTTGTGCTTCTCACCGACCGGGAGACCAATCCCCTTGTCCGAGCCGCGACCATACAGTTCACCGTACCCTCGGAAGGATACGGTATTTTCGACTCACGGGCGGCCACCATTGCCATCATTGAAACCATCGTCAACCTGGTGACCATGGAACTAGAGGATGGCCTGGACGACCGTTCTAAAAAGGCCGAAGCGGTCGCCACAACTTTCGGGATATTTTCCGGATGGAGGAAACATCCCTCTTTCCGGTCCCAAAAAATCTCTGCTCTGAAAAAAAAGGAGATCAAGAGATGAAGATTACCGGCCTTACCGTCAGCGAGGTTCGCGTCCCCCTTTTGAAAAGCTACACCCTCAGCCGTGTGGGAACCCTCACCGAATCCCGCAGCGTGATCCTCGAAATCGAGACTGACCAGGGCGTGACCGGTGTGGGGGAAACCGACCCGGAACTCATGTTCACCGGTGAAAGCCAGTACACGGTCATGGCGGTTTTGAACCACCATATTGGTCCCGCTCTGATCGGGATGGACCCCTTGCGGATCGAGGCGGTTCACCAGCGAATGGACCGGATTTGCGTGGGCAACCCCTTTGCCCGTGCGGCAGTCGATATGGCCTGCCACGACATCGCCGGTCAACATCTGAACTCGCCGGTCTATCAACTTTACGGCGGAATGCTCAATGAAAGCATTGACGTGATGTGGTCCCTGGGAAGCGACAGGCCGGAAGCCAATGCCGAGGAGGCGCTTGAGAAAGTCCATGAAGGCTACCGGACCATCGGACTGAAGGTGGGGGCACTGCCGGCCAAAACGGATGTCGAAAGGGTCAGGGCTGTTCGGGCTGCAGTGGGAGATGAGATCGGGATCCGTTGCGATGCCAACCAGGCCTGGCGGCCGGCCGAGGCGGTGGACATTATCAGACGAATGGAAGCATACGGAATCAGCATGATGGAGCAGCCCACCCGTTCATGGGACATAAAGGGGTTGGCCAGGGTCCGTTCGGCGGTCAACACGCCCATCGCAGTGGATGAGGGCATGCATTCCGCCCGTGACGCCCTGCGGATCGTCCAGGCCGGCGCAGCCGATATTTTCAGCATCAAGATCAGCAAGATGGGCGGACTGCTCCCGGCTGCCAAGGCTGCTGCCATTATCGAAGCCGCCGGGCACACCCTGTTTGTTAACTCCATGATTGAACTGGGCGTGAGTGTCATGGCGGGGCTGCACTTCGCCGTGACCCGCCCCAGCCTGTTCGCCTGCGGTCAGGCCCTCAACTCCGTGCGAAGGATGAAAGACGATGTCCTGCTCGATCCGGTCGAGTATAACGGAGGTGCAATCGTTTTACCGGCCGGTCGCACCGGCCTCGGCGTCGTGCTCGACAAAGGCAAGATGAAGCGCTATACAGTCTCCCGATTCCGCCTGATCTAAGTTTCGCTTTCCACACATCCAGAGAGGTTTCAAGAAGGTTCTTTGATGCAGCCAACCGCTGTTTGGTATAATCGAGGGTGATAAACTGAAGGAATTGAATCGGTCTAATCCCGGCCCACCGCTTGAACAGCCTATCAAAATGTAATTGGAAAAGCCAAAGATGACCACCCGAATCTTGCTGTATAAGTCAGCAAGATTCGGGTCGATTGAGCTAATCCATTATATTATTTTATATTTTAACGACTATGAAAAAATGCTCAAAAAAACCAACTATTCAGAAAGGCATGACAACATGGCAATATGGGCACAGCTTATCAAAACGACAGCCGAGACGACCAAGTCCCGTCATTATGATAGATTTCAAGCCGCCATTCTGTTGATGATAATTTTATTTATTAAATTACAATAGGTTAAGTGCTATTCGATGTTGGCATGAATTTTGGTTTACCCTTTGCCAAAATACTGTCAATCGAGAAAAGAAATTCAAACTAATTTTAATCTTTTCTCGTAAATCGCTGACAAAACGTTGATAGTCAACCCATTCATATGGGAGGTTTTAAAATGCGTTGGAAAAACATCAGGCTCCGTTACAAGCTGCTAAGTGCGTTTGGTATTGGACTGCTATGGTTATCATCATTGGTCTGATGAGCAGCACCGGAATCGGTAGCATCGGCCAAAATGCACGGGTCGTGGTTATGGGAAGCCAACTTGACAGGCTACTTGCCCAAAAGGAAATCGACCTTCTCAATTGGCGGTCACGGCTTGAAGGCTTGCTGCATGGAAGCGGAACCTTAACGCCGGAAGAGGTCAATAGCCACCATGAGTGCTCATTCGGCAAATGGTATGACAGCCCTGAAGGCCAGACACTAAAGCAAAGTCCGGCTTTCTCGGCCGCGGGTCATCACCATGAGAAGGTTCATACATATGCGCGTCAGGTCGTCGATCTTTTCCATAAAGGAGAGATGGAGAAAGCGGCGGAATTAATGAAAACCTTTGAAAAAGAACGTGAAATGCTCTTTGCGACCCTTGATGAGCTTTATTTGGCCTGATGGATAGAGGAGAAACGAAACCATGGGAAAAAACAAGGGTACTTCGAATCCGATTTGGCTGAATGTTGGCATCTGCCCTACCTGAAGGTGGGGTATGCAGCGCTATTTTTTACTGATCATTTCGAAGCAGATAGTAAGTTGCTGGATGATCCATCCAATACCTCTTATCGCGGCATCATCCTTATTCCAGATACATTGAGTAAGCACAATCAGGCATGTTCGGTAATCCTAAGTGCTCCGGTTCGTAAATTCGATACGTAGCGGAAGGTGTATCAGCCAAATGAACCCGATTTCAAATCGATAACAACATATTTTGTTAATATAACGTTTATAAGCAGTATGTTAATAGGTTTTGAGCGACGCTTAACGGGACACTACTGATCAGGGGTTTGAAAGCAATTGTAGCCTCTGATTTTTTTGCCCGTTTTTTCATTTCCCCCCTTGAGGAAACCAATAAAGGCTCCCGAGGCCACCGTTGAAATATGATTTTTGATTGTGCATGGTCTTTTAGCCTTCTGATTAAGGACACCCGCATGTTTTATGTTGACTGGGAAAGGCTGCTGGAAGTTCTGGTAATGATCGTGGTGCTGTCGTTTTTGTGGAGCGGGCATTGTCGTTTTTGTTCGGATCACGGATCTATATCAGCCATGGGAATCATGAACCGTGCCTGGTGGGAGGTCTCGAGAATCATCGGTGCCAGGCTTCAGAAAGTGGTCAGAGCAATGGACCGAAAACGGCGCAGGCCAGATGCTCTGATCGCCACAACCAGCTTCACTTCATGGGGCGAAACGCCCTTCCGCGTGAACGGCGACAGGAAGACCAGAAGGGTCTGTATTGGCCATGGTTTTTTATATGGTCTGATGATATGAAATTCAGCTCTATCAAGTCCCATTGTTCGTTTTCAATTTTAATCATTAATATATTTAAATTACAATAGTTTATGTCTATTATATTTTATAATGGCTTCTAACCTCTCGTTATGGCTTAGTGTGTAAAATCGCTCGACATTAGCGGTTCAATGCCAAGTACAAGAAAAAAGAATCTATTGTACTGTATTTATACTTTATAATGTAATTACCTAAGCAACAATTATCGTATTTTAGTAGGCTGTTCACCAAAAAATCCGCCTTATTCATCAGATCATCATATTAATATTGACAACCTGAATTCTCATTGATATGCAGATAAACGATTTAAGCGCTTGAATTGTTGCAGTCTATCAAACTCATTAGATTTAATCAGTATACCGAGGCTAAAAAATATTGGAAATATCGTACCGCGTGAACAAGAAAGTTCCATATCCTTAACCCAATTCAAGGAGGTATAAGAAAATTATGGCAACGGCAACGAGGGTAAAAAATATTGGAAATATCGTGCCGCATGAACAAGAAAGCATATTGCGGTGTATGGCGGAGATTGACGATCCGGTAGGAGCCAGAAACTGGAGCTGTGATCCGAAAATAGTGGAAGATATTAAAAAACTCGAGATAGGCCCGAGACTTCATGGGCTCCGGGAAGAAGTCAGGGTTGCCACGCCACAGTTGTATATTAAAGATAGAGCCAAACCTGTGCTGGAAAGCTATAAGGAAACCAAAGGAGAGGACCCGGGAATAAGACAATCAAAAGCGCTGGCAAAGGTCCTGCGAGAGATTCCGGTAAACATTAGACCAGGCGAATTAATAGTGGGTGCCCTTACCAAAACCCCCCGAGGCGCAGCATGGTTTCCTGAAATTGTTGATTGGCTTATCGATGAAATAGACGAAGTTCCCACCAGGGCTTGGAATCCATTCTTGATTTCCGAGGAAGATAAAAAATATTACCTGGAAGAAGTGCATCCTTACTTTAAGGATAGATGCAGCTTAAGCAGAATCCAAAAACAATTGCCGGACGAACTTAAAGAAAAATATCCGTATGGTTTATGGACCAACGGTATTTCGCAGGAAGGGCATATAGGCCATATCATCGTTTTGGATCGGCAAAGGTTGCTAAAAGGGATTTGCTGGTACAAAGAAAGAGCTCTGGAACTAATGGAAAAGGCAGATGCATACGATCCGCAATATCCTGACAAGCTTTTGTTCTGGAAAGGCATTGTTATTGTCTGCGATGCGGTGCGGGATTTTGCACACAGGTATGCGGAAGAAGCGCGCAACTTGGCCAAAGTTGAAAAAGACGCCAAAAGAAAGGCGGAGCTGGAAAAAATAGCTGAAATATGCGATTGGGTGCCCTGGAATCCTCCTCGCACATTCCACGAGGCATTGCAGGCCGCCTGGTTTATTTATCTGGTTTATTACCTTGAAACCAATATGACAGCCCAGTCTCCCGGAAGAATCGACCAAAAATTCTATTCCTGGTTCAAAAAGGATGTTGTTGACGAGAAAACGCTCTCCATAGAAGAAGCCAAAGAGTTGCTGGGATGCTATTGGCTGAAGGTAGCCGAAAACTCGAAAATCAATTCAGAGGTCGAATCCAGATGGAGAACCGGAAACGTGATGTTTCAGAGTATCACTCTGGGTGGAACCGACAAAAACGGTCAAAGCGCGGTCAATGAACTCAGCTACCTGGCACTGAAGGTTGAGGATCACATGCATTTAGATCAGCCCAATGTTGGCGTATGGGTCCACGATAACGTTCCCGATGATTTTCTGGAAGAAGCCGCCAGGGTCGTTGCCCGTGGGGGAGGGAAGCCCATGTTTATGGGCGTGAAAAGCAGAGTGCAGCACTTTATGGATGTGGCAGGCCTTCCTAAAGATGCAGCCATGCAATACGATTCACTTGGCTGCAGCTTTATGTGGAACCCTTACTACCCCCATTACGATCATTCCAACGATATTGTACCGGGCAAAGCTTTGGAACTGGCCCTCAATAACGGCGCAGACCGAAAGACAGGAAAGCAGATTGGCCCTCAAACAGGCGATCCCAAGAAATTCAAAAGCATGGAGGATGTAGTAAAAGCCTGGGAGGCACAAATCGCCTATGCAATGCAATGCACCTGCATTCACGCCAACACGATTCACAAGGTTTGGCAAGAGTACTTGCGCGTTCCTTACACTTCAATGTTGCTAGGCACCTGTTTGACGGATGGAAAAGATATTGTCAACGGCGGCTCCGGGGGGTTTAACAACAGTCCAATTGTATCCATAGGATCGATTAATGTCATCAACTCCTTTGCAGCCCTGGAAAAGGTAGTGTTTAACGAAAAGAAAGTCACCATGGCCGAAGTGATTGATGCCCTGGATAAAAATTTTGAAGGCTACGAAGAACTTCAGAAGCAGCTGTTGAATGCACCGAAATACGGCAACGACGATGAAGTGGTAGATAAATGGATTCGGCCCCATCAATATTTTATCACGGAAGAATTACTCAAATATCCGATGCGCTCAGGCAGACAGCGGAAACACCCGGGTTGGGAGCACTTATCAGCCAGTGTGCTATTTGGATGGTCGACAGGAGCATTGCCCGACGGCAGGAACGCAGGAGTGCCTTTTGCCGAGGGAGGAATTTCGCCTATGCAGGGAACAGACACCTCAGGACCAACCGGTTCAATGCGGTCTGCAGCCAAGTGGGATTTTATCAGCATGCTGAACTGTATTTACAACCAGAGGTACCATCCTACAGCGCTTGGAAGCGACGAGGACATTAAAAAATTCACCACATTGGTCAAAACCTACCTTAATCGAATGGGTGATAAGGGCGGACAACATCTTCAATGCAACGTGGTTTCTTCGGAAACCCTTAGAGCGGCCCAGAGGGATCCGCAGAAATATAGAGATTTAACCGTCAGGGTGGCGGGCTACACCGCTTACTTTACGGAGATCGCCGAGGACCTCCAGGAAGACTTGATAGCAAGGACGGAGTATTCGGAGGTCGCTTGATAGAAAACAAGAACCGGTGACCGTTCGTCGATGCGGAGACCTTTGACATGGAGCATGCCCAGGTTAGATTTTTGGCAGGGAACACAGGCGGAACTGGTCTGTCCTGGTTCTTGGAAACATGGGCTCTAATCTCCATGTCAAAGGCGGTCACGGCCATTCGGCCCCATTATCCGAACCCGTAAACGATATGTTGAGTGCCAGGACACCGTGGATAAGCTATTGGTTAACGTAGTTTGTAATCAAATTCATCGACCTGGGTTTTGTCCAAAAAGCGTTTCAGTTTCTGCTTTTTGACATTGATCGTTGCTACCACATATTCGAGTATAGGTTCCGGTGGGGCCGGGAAGATCTTATCAAAGAGGTTGCGTTCCAAACCGCTGCGGATGAGGCGAACCGCTTTATATCTTTCGATTTCCGGCTTTTTGACACGCTCAAATCGTTCCACGGGCAAAATTCGTTACTGATTGTTTTTCTTTTCCATGAACACCTCCAACTTAATTCCGGTGTTGATGGAATGACGCAGTGATTATTCGATTGTCAAAAAACTTTGTATTCGATGTGGCGGAACTCAACAACTAAGAAATTAAAACATTTACTCTATGACACGGAAAGAAGCGAGGGGCGCAGGAGGTTGTCTTAATATGGAAAAAGGAATAATTTTCGATATAAAAAGCTTTTCGATCCACGATGGCCCCGGAATAAGAACAACAGTCTTTCTAAAAGGCTGCCCGCTACGATGCCTTTGGTGCAGTAACCCGGAATCGCAAAAAGCACGCCCAGAGTTAATGATGTACCCTGAAAGATGCGTTGGTTGCGGTAAATGCGTTGAGGTTTGTCCAACGGGGGCAGCAAGGGCTACCCAAACCATCAGGGAAAAGTGCAAAGGCTGCGGCAAATGCGTAGAAGTCTGTGAGGGCGAGGCAAGGAAGCTTATCGGGAAATGGGCGACGTCTGAGGAGATTGTTGAAGAAGTTGCGAAGGACAAGATCTTTTATGATGAATCCGGTGGGGGAGTTACTTTGAGTGGCGGAGAGGTTGTTATGCAGCCGAAATTTGCCACTGAAATTTTTAAGATGTGCCAGGAGCAAGGTATTCACACTGTGCTGGATACAACCGGCTACTGTAAATGGGAGACCTTTTCGGAAATAATAAGATATGTAGACCTGGTCTATTTCGACAATAAATGTATCATTCCGGAACAGCATGTGGAGCTAACCGGGGTGGATAATGGGATGATCTTAACGAATCTAAAAAAGATGGATGAAATGGGAAAACGTTTTTCTGTCAGAATACCGATAATTCCGGGTTATAATGATTCTGAAAAAATATTGCAGGCTACAGGAGAGTATTTGCGGGAATTAAAATCGAACTTCATTGTGTTCCTTTTGCCGTTTCATGCCTACGGCGCATCAAAATACGAGAAATTGAACCTTGCGTATAAGCTTGGTAAAATAAAAAACATGGAGAAAGAAAAACTATTGCCAATCAAAAATAAACTAGAAGAATATGGATTGGAAGTCCAGCTGCAGTAATGCCTATTCCATGAAACCGGCATGTCCAAGAACTCCAAACCGCCAAAAAGCCTGCCCGGCAAGATGGGATAGATCGCAATGCGGTTGAGGGCAAGTTCGGACAGGCAAAATGTCGCTACAACCTGAATCGCATCATGACCAAGTTGTCTCATACCTGCGAAACTGCCATTGTGCTGAGTTTTCTGGTAATGAACACAGAGCGGTGGTTGGCCGCCATTCTTTTATTGGCTTTTCACAGAAGGAGAATGCTATTGATTTATTGGCCAAGGTGTCTCATTCTAATTGACACGTTCCGTTGGGGCGTTTATCTTAGCGAACCCAGATGTGATGATACAAAAATTGTGATTCAGTGGTGCCTAATTGGACATTGATCAAATTAAAAACCATTTTTAGGTATTTTCATGAAAATTAAAATTGAATCGGCCCCTGAAAAAATTATTAAGCAAATCCTTAGAGATATCGCGTCCGGCAAATTGAAACCAGGGGATAAATTGCCTAACCACCAAGAGATGGCAGATCATTATGGTGTCGGACGGTCCTCAATTAGAGAAGCGATCAACGCCTTAGTAGTTATGGATCTTATCGTTGCTATTCAGGGTAAAGGTACTTTTATAAAGGAAAAGACTGTTGAAACCGAACCTGTTGAACCCGGTATAGATGATATTTTTAAGTCTGCCAGTGTTTACAATCTCATGGAAATCAGAGAGGTTCTGGAATGCCATGCGGTCAGAAAAGCGGCTGAAGGTATCAGTGAGGACCAGATTGTTTCCTTGAAAGAGGCTTATAAGAGATTGGAAAAAACCTATCAAGAAGTTCACTTGTACCTGAAGGAAGATATCAACTTCCATATGGCGATCGCTCAAGCTGCAAAAAACCCCGAACTTGGGAAAATTTTAAGAGCGATACATTTAATCGTTAATAAAAAAATGTCTGTTATTTTAAAAACTTCCTCAACTGGTAATGTTAAGAAAGCGATAAATACAGCAAAGGACATCCTTGGATTTATAATTTCAGGCGATGGCTTCCGTGCGGAACGCGCGATGCGGGTGCATCTGGGGATTGCCAAAGAAGCTTTTATTAAGTCGATTTTCGATGAAATTTAATCTTTTTCGAAATAATTAGCGTACCAATATAACAAAAACATATCATCAGGTATCATCCGTTACTTAAATTTTGCTATATAATCTGTATACTTACCCATTATAGCTGTTAGAAGCAGAAACTTACCTTGGGCCAAGACCGATGCTCCCGCCCCCTTTGATGTTCCCAACTCAGCGGATGATAAATGGATTGTCTACTTTTGGCTGATGGGCAATCCAGACTGACTTGACCTGCATGTATTCATGGATGGAATCCCGGCCGTTTTCCCGACCAATGCCGCTGCTTTTATATCCTCCGAAGGGCGATGTATAGCTCACTGACCGATAGGTATTGACCCAGACGGTTCCGGCACGCAGTTTCTCGGCCATGCGGATGGCGCGGCCTATGTTGTTAGTCCACACCCCGGCCGCCAAGCCGAATTCGATGTCATTTCCTATACGTACCGCATCTTCCTCTGTGTCAAAGGGAATAACAGATAATACTGGACCGAAGACCTCCTCTTGGGCAATCCGCATGTGATTATCCACTTTGGTGAAGATTGTGGGCTGCACGAATTGGTTGCCACGTGCGCCAGGGCCGGTGTAAGGTCCTCCGCCAAGAACGCATCGTGCACCTTCCTTTTTGGCGATGTCGATGTATTCGAGCACCTTCTTGTATTGGGACTGCGTTGTAACCGGCCCCACATTCGTCTCCATGTCCATGGGATCACCAATGCGGGCCGTCTTTGCAACTTTCACCAATCGATCGACGAATGAATCGTGGATTGTTCGCTGCAGGAGCAGGCGGGAGCCCGCGATGCAAGTTTGTCCTGTCGCTGCGAAGATGCCAGAAATGGCGCCCATAACTGCGGACTCTAAATCCGCATCCCCGAAGACGATATTCGGGGATTTTCCGCCTAGTTCTAAAGATACCCGCTTTATCTTCCCGGCCGCGGATTCATAAAGACGTTTTCCAGTAGTATTGGAACCGGTAAAAGCTATCTTTGCCACGTCTTTGTGGGAAACTAAGGCCGAACCCACTTCAGACCCAAATCCCGTGACAATGTTGATCACGCCGTCTGGAAGACCGGCTTCCTGGAACAGTTTCGCGAACTGGAGGGTCGAAGCAGAGGTGAACTGAGATGGCTTGATTACAACTGTGTTGCCTGCTGCCAGAGCCGCTGCCAACTTCCAAGAAAGCAGGAGCAGAGGAGAGTTCCAGGGCGTAATCATGCCCACGACGCCTAACGGTTCATGCCGGGTGAAATTGAAGACCCCAGGTTTATCTGAAGGGATGACGCAACCTTCTATTTTGTCTGCCAGCCCTCCGAAATACCGGTACCACTCGGCCATGTATTTGGTTTGGAGGGACATTTCCGCCAGTAGCTTGCCGTTGTCGCGCACTTCGATTTCGGCAAGATGCGCAGCCTCGCGTTCGATCAATTCGGCCAGTTTGACCAAGAGCTTGCCACGCCGGGAGGGGTTCGACTCACCCCAGCCATTTTCAAAGGCTGCCTTGGCGGAGCTTACGGCTCGATTTACATCCTCGTCGTTACCACGCGCTATCATAGCCCAGGTTTCGCCGGTGTAGGGGTTGGTTGTGTCAAACCATGCCCCAGAATCGGGTTCTATCCATTGACCATTAATATGGTGTAGGTAGCTTTTCATAATATTCTATCTTTTTTGCAAGAATTCCGTGAACATGGGTTGAACTGGGATTCGCGAAGGAAATAGAAAAGGTAGCGGAATCTGCGCGGCATTGGTTCCTGTCCAAAGGAAACGATGCTGAAGTATTTCGTGCAAATCGGTTTTGAAGGAAACACTCGGTCTATCACCGGCCGTAGTCAGCCATCTGCCAAGCCCGGGAAAGGGTAATCTTTACCCGGGCAATGACAATCTTTCCCTCCGGCGTTCGGGTTCCCGACATCAGCATTCCTCTTAATCACCATCGCCTGCCTGCACACCCTCCCTGTTCTTTTACCCTTCAAGCCAAGAACCTGTATCGGTTGGCGCCTTTTTTTGAGCGTCGAGACGATCACCCGTAGATGAACGCCGGCAGCCAAAGAACCAGTTGGGGAAAAAGAATAATGGCTAGCAGACCTAAAAGTTGCAAGATAATAAACGGAACCACGCCCTTGTAAATGTCGCTGAGATTGATACTGGGCGGAGTGATTCCCTTGAGATAAAACAAGGCAAATCCGACCGGCGGCGTTAAAAAAGATGTCTGCAGGGTGACAGCCACCATAATTATGAACCAGATCACTTCCGGCCGACTTACAACCCCATAGCCGTTTACGGCAATGTCCAGGGCAGAAACCACAGGTGCAACCAGTGGAAGAACAATCAGAGAAATTTCAATCCAGTCCAGGAAAAAGCCGAGCAGGAAAACGATAAACAGGATAAAAGCGATAATTCCATAATCTCCGAACGGAAGGCTCGTCAAGAGCCTTTCGACCAACTCATCCCCACCAAGACCCCGCAGCACCAGAGCAAAACAAGTCGCTCCGATCAATATCCCGAAGATGTAAGCGGTGGTGTTATAAGTAGAACAGATGACCTCCTTGAGGACGGAAAAATTAAATTTTTTGTAAAAAATGGCAAGGAACATGGCCATCAGGGCTCCGACTCCGCTGGCCTCTGTGACGGTTGCAATGCCGGTAAAGATGGATCCGAGCACCGATAAGATGAAAAATAAGGGCGGAATGACGCGTTTTATGACTTCGAAAAGGACACCCCAGGTAATCGGGCGGCGATCCGGCGCCAGGGGCGCGACATCCGGTTTGAGGTAGCAGTAAACGAGCAGATACACGACGTAAAGAAACGCCAGCAAAAGTCCCGGCAGAACGGCCCCCAAAAAAAGATCGCCGACCGAGACACTCAACTGATCTCCCATTACCACCAGCATAATGCTCGGCGGGATGAGGATGCCCAGCGTCCCGGCACTGGCCACCGTGCCCAGCGCCAGTGTCTTGTGGTAGCCCTGCTTAAGCATTGCCGGTATACTGATAAGCCCCAGCATGACGACCGAAGCACCGATAATTCCGGTGGATGCGGCCAGCAGTACCCCGATAAACATCACGGTGATGGCCAGCCCACCGCGAACCTTGCCGAATAGCTCCTGGGCCGACACCATGAGTCGTTCGGCAATGCCCGACTTGTCCAGCATCAATCCCATGAAGATAAACATGGGCACAGATATCAGGACCCAGTTGGTCATCGTTTTAAAGATACGGGGCACAACCAGCCCAAAATAGTTGAAATCGAGACCAGTGATCGTCCCCAGGTACTGATCGGAAAAATACCCGATACCGGTAAACAGGATCGAAGTCCCGGCCAGGCAATAGGCAACCGGGTAACCCGAAAGCAGCAGGGCAATAAACGAGACAAACATCGCTATAACGAGATAATCATTGATTTCCATGTCTATTCCCAAACAAAAATAGTAAAGACCGCGTCATCCGCAAGAAGATAGTCGTGCCGAAAAATACGAAACTGATGGGAATGACAGCCTTGATGGCCCATCGCCACGGGAGCCCCAGCGGAGCCACGGACCGTTCGCTGTGAATCCAGGAATCAAGAAAAAACTGGTAGCCGTGGATGGTGACTGCGACGATAAAAGGCAGCATGAGAAACAGAGCACCCAGAACCTCGATCCAGTGCCGCACTTTTTCCGGAAACCGGTTACTGATAAGATCAACCCGAATATGGGAGTTTTTGACTACTGCGTAGGAAAGGCCGAACATTATGGCCAGACCGAAAAGATGCCATTCGAGTTCCTCCAGAACAACCAGGCCGTTGTTGAAACCGTAACGAAGCGTCACCTGCAGTACGATGACCAGAATCAACAGACCGTTGGCCCAGGCAATGATCCTGCCAAAGCCCAGAAATAGATTGTCCAGCCTGTCCAACGGGCTATCTATTTTCTTTGGGGATTCCATTTTAACACCCACCTTATTCAATCGGATCAATGCGGTTTCCCGCTACTTGCGCGGGAAACCGCATACGGTTATCCAAATTCATCGATTGTGAGGATTCTTACGCCTGTCCGCGGTTGTCTTTGAACATCAAGGGGCGTGCTGCAACCTCAATCGATCACCGGCAAAACCTGCTTTACTCCGGTCTCGGCAGGTGGGCTACACTTTCATAAGGTTTGCATTGGTTCGAAAAGGCTTTGTAGTCTTCCCAGACCTTTTTGAAAAACGCGTCCTTGGACGCCTCTTCTTCAACCACTTCAAGCCATGTTTTTTTAAACAGCTTCAGCAGTTCAGGGGACCATGTCCGATTTTGCGTACCGTGCTTTTCTTCATTTTCCCTCACCACGTTGCCTTGTTCAGCATGCGATTTGGCCATGGACCACGAATTGATTGCACGGGTTGTGACCTCAATGAGGGCCTGTTGCTGGGGACTCATGGAATTCCAGGTATCCTTATTGATCAGAAACTCAAGATGGGTGGCAGGCTGGTGCCAACTCGGGAAATAATTATATTTCGCTACCTTGTAGAACCCAAATCGGGTATCGACGGCTGGCGTTGCAAACTCAGTCGCATCCAGGGCACCTTTTTCAAGCGCCGGAAAACACTCGCCGCCAGGCATCGATGTAACGGAAGCCCCGAGCTTGCTGAGCACTTTTCCGCCAAGACCGAAAAATCGAATTTTTACCCCTTTAAGGTCTTCCGGGGAGTTGATCTCTTTTCTGAACCAGCCGGCTGTTTCCGGTGCAAGAAAGCAAAATGGAAACACTTTTACATTATATCCAGCTTTATCGTACATTTCCTGATAGAGCTTTCCACCATTACCAAAGTACATCCAGCTGATGAAATAAGGAACGCTCTGACTGAAAGGAATGGCCGTATAAAACTCGGCGGCCTTGACTTTTCCGGCAGTATATCCGGACGCAGTATAACCTGCGTTTACCTTTCCGGTGGAAACGGCATCGAGAATCTCATACGCCGGCATAAGCTTGCCAGGCTCGTAGATTTTTACTTTCATGTTGCCACCGCTCGCCGACTCGAGATATTCTTTGAACGTCAGCGTGACTTCACCGACGGTAGGCAGGTTGGTGGAAAAGGCAACCGGTACCTTCAGGAGGATTTTCTTCTGCTTATCGGCTGCCCACGCCGATGTACTCAATGTCACTAAAGTGATTGCCAATAGCGCCAGGATAACTTTTTGCTTGGAACTCATATCGAATCTCCTCTGTTGATGTGGGTTAACTTAAAAACATATCACGCAGTGAGTTTTGCCCACCGCCCATCTTTCCTGTCGGACACTGCTGGTCCCGAATATCGATCATTTTGTCAATGTCACCATCAGCATAAATATTTTTCAAAGGTTCCTGAATCATCGGTGTGTTCAACCGCTCTTCCCACCTCGGCTATGCCCACATTGTTTACCAGGGTATCCACTTTTGAGATCCAGCTGTCGAAACGCGTTGGCCAGCCGATTAACCCGGGCATTAAACTGCGCGTAGGTTAGTTGCCGGTCTCCATGTATGAAAGCCGGTTTGTCCGGGAAAAGCCAGGCGGTCCCGGTCAGCAGCATACTTAGATTCATCTATCTACTCTATGTGATCTCAAACAGGCGCGGATGGTTCAGGTCGTAGCCCATCCCCCGTCCACGTTTAGCACCTGGCCGGTAATATAGCTTGAAGCATCAGAGGCAAGAAAGACGATGGCATTAGCCACCTCTTCAGGTTTTCCCATCCTCTGTATCGGCAGCATCGACACGTTGTAGTCAAAGCCCCTGGTTATTTCCGTCTCGCAGGCTTCCGTCGCAACGCTATTGACAAAAATACCGTTTTTGGCCACGTCTTTGGCGATCCACCGCGTCATGGTAATGACCCCGCCCCTGGCCGCAGCGCATGCCGGGCCCGAGCGGCTGCGGGTAATTTCCGGAGAATCATCCGACCTTGAGACCGCTCCACCGATGATTTCTGAAATTGAGCTGACGTTGACAATCTTGCCGTATCCGCGGTCGCGCATATGGGGGTAAAGGGCCTGAATGCAAAGAAAAGTCCCTTTCATAATAACCCCGACGATCCGGTCCCAGGTGGCCTCCGAAGTTTCCAGCAGGCTGTCCCGGTGCACCACCCCGGCGTTATTGACCAGAATGTCTATATGCCCGAACACTTCGATGGCCTGTTCCACCATCTGTCGAACATCGCTCGGCACCGCAACGTCGGTCTCCTTCGCAATCGCTCTGCGCCCCATGGCCTCTATCTTTTTGACAGTTGCAGAGGCATCAATGAGATCCACGACAAAGACGTTGGCCCCTTCCCGGGCCAGGGCCAGGGCTGCCGCCGCGCCAATTCCCCGCGCACCGCCGGTCACAATTGCATTGCGGCCGCTCAAATCCAATGTATTTTTGTTCATGCGTTCATCAGCACCGTTTTTACTTCTCCCTAAGGTTTTTACGAAGGGCATGGGTTTGTCTTCTTTTATGAAGTGGTAATTGAACGAGGGATAACAAGAAGGGGGCAAATAGTAAATACCCCGAACGGGTGAAAGGTCACAGCCCTAACGGGTGAAGAAAAGGGGAATGTGCTGGCTACGGGGCAAAGTGAAGGAGCTTCCCCTGGATGGCAACCCGAGCGGCCTGGGCGCGGTTGTGAACTCCCAGTTTCTGGTAAATGTTTTTTAGATGTGATTTGACGGTATCCGGAGACAGGTTGACGGCGAGCGCAATTTTTTTGTTGGATTTGCCTTCCACCAGGTGGGTCAGGATTTGGAGTTCCCGCTGGGAAAGGACAGGCCGCAGTCCAAGCGTCTCCTCAGTCGTTGAGGACTGCTGAATGCCGTGGAACAGCTTGCTGGTAACGGTCGGATCGATAAAGGCACGGTTCTGAAGCGTGCTGCGGATAATTTTGGGAAGGTCGCCCCTTCTCACATCTTTGAGTACATAGCCGTCAGCGCCGGCCTTGATCGACTCCATAACGTATTCTTCATCGTCATAATTGGTAAGCAAAATCACTTTGGTCTGGGCATATTTTTCCTTTACCAGTCGCGTGGCTTCGATCCCGTCGATGCCGGGCATTTTGAGATCCATCAGGACCACGTCGGGCATCACCTCGCCGATCCTCTCAAGACATTCGATGCTCGATCGCGCTTCGGCCACGACGTCGATATTCTCCTGGAGTTCAAGCAACACCTTGATGCCCTCACGGACAATGGTGTGGTCGTCGACCACCATAACACGAATTTTATCGGCCATCCTGGGCCTCCTTTAAAGGAACCTTTACAATGACTCGGCAACCCTTTCCGGGGCCGGAGTCCACACTGAACTCTCCCCCCAGATCCTCGGCTCGCTCGCGCATGGTCAGCAGTCCCAGACCGGGCCGGTATCTCTGGCGATTCTGCTTTTGCGGGTCGAAACCCCGACCATTGTCTTTCACCGTCATGATCAGGCAATCGTCTTTGGCAAGACTCAGGGACAACGTGACCTCTGTGGCTGCGGCGTGCCGGCGGGCATTGTGCAGCGCTTCCTGGAGGATGCGGAAGAGCGCGATCCCCTTGCCCGGATCGATCTGCAGGGAATCAGGGTACCGGAAGCGTGTCTTGATGGCAAACTTTCTGTCAAAATCGCCCATGAGTTTTCGGAAAGCGGCAATCACCCCGATATCATCCAAGATATGCGGCCGCAGATTGCTGATAATTTGCCGGGACTGGCCCAGGGCGTCGTTGACGGTTTCGGTCAACAGCTCCAGTTCCTGGTTGAGGCGGTCAAGGTCCTGTCCGGCGATTTCCATGCAATACAGCGCCTTGTAACCGATTCCAGTCAGTGCCTGGGTCAGCACATCATGAATATCGGCCGCAATCTTTTTCCGTTCTTCTTCCTGAACGGAAATCAGCCGCTTCGTGAGATTCCTCAAATCCTCTTTCTTTTCGGCGATTTCAGAAACCATCCGGCAATTGGCGGATACGGCGGCGATAAAATAGGAAAATTGATATAACAAGTTCCGATTGAACTCTGCAAACCGAAAGGTCCGTCCCTGGTCGTGAACGCAAATAACCCCCGTGAGCCGTGATTTGCGATCCATGATCGGGGAGGCTACGAATCGGAACTGGTCGGTGTCCATCAAACTGGAAAGGCAACACAAGGTGTTGCGCTTGTCCAGTGCCATCGGCTTCAGCGAGCGATAAATGCCCTCCAGGATTTTTTCCAGGTCCTGCTGGACCATCTGCAGGCCAATCATTCTGTTTGTCTGGCCCCTTTTTCCCTTGAAACTGTCTCCCTCCGGCAAAATGAACGTCCCGTTTAGCCCAAAGACATCGAAAACCCCCTGGGTTATCCGGGCCCAGATTTTTTCTTCTTCAAAAACCGAAACGGCCTCGGTGGAAAATCGCTGCAGCGTCTGGAGTTGTTCCTGATGACGCCTGATAATCTCATCTCGCGTATCTAAAAAAGAGAGGGTTAAATAGTAGTACGATCCGTCTATCAACTTGTTGAAGGTGAAGATATCGTCATTGCTGAGGCGGTCATCAGGATTTGGTCTGGCATCATTGTATTCGCGGCAGGCCTGCCAGAAGGCATCCTTGAAGGTCACCGTAAATCCATACATATCATTGAGGTTGTAGCCTTGCACTGCCCGGACGTATCCAATGCGCTTCTGGTCTTCGAGAAAAGTTTCAACGTTTCCGGAAAGGGCGGCCTCGACAGTGTCCAGATAATAGCGGACCCGACTCTGGCCTTCAGTGTTTTCCAGAAGAAACTCTCGGTATATTGTTTTTGACTTCGACCGGATAAAGGCCAGCAGGTAGGCATGAATCTGCTCCCGGTAGCATTTGAAAAAATTAAGGCGTTTCGAAACGTTGCCCCTGGAAAGAAATTGGTGAAAGCTACTGTAATCCTGCCTGCTCCCGGTAACCGGCTGCGGACCGCACCCAGATCCGTTTTTTAGGCAGGACATCGCCGTATTCTCCAAAAGAGTCCGCTGAATGTGGTTCGCTTAGGCATAGATCTCAAACCCTTGTGTTTTTAAAATTGGAACTGAATTACCTGACAGATCTATACCGAACTGTCAAGTAATCCCCCATTGCAAAAATTAGCTGTGCGATTTACTCCTGACTGCAACAGATCAGTTAAACTTTTAAGTGATGTCAATACGTTGCGATTTATTTAGAATCACATGAAAAGCAGACCGTTAAAATGTGAGGTTGCTTGCCACTGTTTGGATTTAGGCAATCGCTGTCCAATCCCATCATGTTGGAGTTGGACATAATCTGCCTTGAGCGGTGGTCACCACCCAGTACCGGCATAAAGACCGCTTTTGGGGGTAAACGGTAACCGTGCTTGACCTGACTATTAGAAATAACCGGTATGTCCCCGCATTAATGTGCGGAAAACACGGCAACGGACCAGAAGGCCCCGGATATTTTTGTGTCGGCAGAGGCCATTCCAGGAGTGTATTCAAGCTACTGGGGCCATACTTTTTATTGCTTGAGGTTGGAAATATGGTTGGAAATATCAAAATAGGGTAAAAAAAATAGGGTTTGGAGAAACCCTCTAAATCCTTGCGGTTCTAATTGGCGCGCCCGGCAGGAATCGAACCTGCGACACCCAGCTCCGGAGGCTGGTGCTCTATCCGCTGAGCTACGGGCGCGTGACGAAGAGGCAGACTAATTCAACTGCCGGCCTTAGTCAAGCATGTTTGGCGATCGGCGTCTGGCCAGTGCCGTTTTCGCTTCGCCGACGACATACAGAGAGCCGGCCACGCAAATGACATCGTCTGGAGAGCTGGTGTCCAGCGCGTGGTTGAGGGCATTTTCGACGCGGTCGAAAATTTCGATATTGGATGAAAACCGCCGTGCTGTTTGTGCCAGTTCCCTGGCCGGTATGGCCCTGTCGATGGTCGGTTGGGTGATCACCACCCGCTGGCAGGTGGCAATCAGGTCCTTGAGAATCGATTCAAAGGGCTTGTCGTTCAGAATGCCCACCACCAGCGTGATGGTGCGATTGCTGTAGTTTTCGGTCAAATGTTTGGCCAGCACCCTGGCTGCCATCAGGTTATGGGCGCCGTCCAGAATGATGCAGGGTTTTTGCGAGACGATTTCGAGCCGCCCCGGCCATTTGGTTTCAGCCAGTCCGGAGACAATGGCCTCTTCGGGGATATTGGCCCTGCCATTGTGGTTCAGCAGTTCGCAGGCTGTCAGTACCAGGGCGGCGTTATCGACCTGGTGGGATCCGCTCAATCCCAACTTGAGGCCGCCCAGGGCGCCGAACATGCCATAGTAGGCAAAGGTATTGTTTTTGAACCGGCGGGTGCGAAAATCCACTCCTTTCATATACAATGGCGCTTTACGGGATTTCGCGGTGCGGGTCATGACACGGCGGGCGCTTTCTTGGGTCACACCGGTGATCACCGGCGTATGCGGTTTTATGATGCCCGCTTTTTCCCCGGCTATAGCGGTGATGGTGCGGCCCAGGTAGGCCCGGTGTTCCAGGGAAATATTGGTAATGATCGACAAGTCCGGTGCGAGGACATTGGTGGCGTCCAGGCGCCCGCCCATGCCCGTTTCCATGATGGCCCAGTCCACTTTGCGTCGACTGAACTCGAACAGTGCCATGGCCGTGGTGGCCTCGAAGAAAGTGGGCTCACGCTGCAGGTGCTCCATGGCCTGGATTTTCCGGTAGGCGCTGACCACCTCGCGGTCGGTGATGGGTGCGCCGTTGATGCAAATCCTTTCGTTGAATCGCTCCAGGTGGGGTGAGGTATAGTGGCCCACTCGATAACCGGCCGTCTGCAGGATGCGCGAGAGCATGGCAACCACCGATCCCTTGCCGTTGGTGCCGGCCACATGGATGGAGGGGAAATTGCGCTGGGGCTCATCCAGGGCGCCGAGGATGGATTCGATGGTTTCCATCCCGAGTTTGATGCCGAATCGTCTCAGGCCGAACATGGATGACAAACACTGGGCATAATGGTCGTTTGTCATATCGCCTCCTGCAGGTGAAGGTTGGATGGAGACGGCGCACGCCGGTGTGCGTCAACGTAAAAACCCGGCCCTGATGCATCAGGGCCGGGTTCAAGTTCTGTCGACATTGAATCTAATGGTATCGTTTGCGACGGGCTGCCGCGATCCGCTGGCGCCTGAGCGCTTCGCGCTGTTTGCGGCGGCGGTACTCGCTGGGTTTTTCATAGCTCTTTTTAAGCTTCAGACGCTTGAAAAGCCCGTCGTTTTGAATCTTTTTTTTCAAGATCCGCATGGCTTTCTCAAGGTCATTGTCATGAACCCTGACCGTAATTTCCTTCAAACTGCCTCGCCCCTTTCTTACCATCCACGGCCGCGATGTCCGTTCTGGATGTTTAATAATACCCATTCAGATAAACAATGTCTTATACGTGCTCTTTTGGCGATTTGCAAGCCCAAATTGAATCCTATCCATAAAAGGCGTGCGGGTCACTATTGGTATTGACACACCGGCCTCTTTCGGTAATATTCAATACCTTTTAGATCTGAACATATCAACGAATAATTCATATAAACCAATACCCTATTTAGACAAGGAGGTCACATGCGTCTTATTCTACTCGGCGGACCCGGGGCAGGCAAGGGAACCCAAGCCAATTACATCAAAGAGAAATATCAGATCCCCCAGATTTCAACCGGCGATATGCTGCGCGCGGCGGTGAAAGCGGGCAGCGAACTGGGCATGAAGGCCAAAAGCTTTATGGATTCCGGTGGACTGGTCCCCGACGAAGTCATCATCGGACTGGTCAAAGAACGCATTCAGGAACCGGATTGCGCCAAAGGGTTTCTGTTTGACGGTTTTCCACGGACCTTGCCCCAGGCCGACGCCATGAAAGATGCCGGGGTCGCCATCGATGCCGTTGTGGAAATTGATGTGCCCGATGATGAGATCATTAAGCGCATGAGCGGGCGGCGCGCCCATCTGGCCAGCGGCCGGACCTATCACGTCGTTTACAATCCGCCCAAAGTCGAAGGCAAGGATGATGTGACCGGCGAACCTCTTGTGCAGCGTGACGACGACAAGGAAGAAGTCGTGCGCAAACGTCTGGATGTTTACCATGCCCAGACCGAACCCCTGGTGGAATATTACAAAAAGTGGGCCGCCACGGGTGAAGCCGGCGCCCCCAAGCATGTCTTCATCGAAGGCGTGGGCAAGGTCGATGAAATTCGCGACCAGGTATTCAGCGAACTGGACAAGCTGCGCTAAGCTGGCCTGCGTACTGTCGATTTCAATGCAGACGCCCCGGACGCATGCCATGGTCCGGGGCGTTTTTTTAGGTTGCGGATACTTCCTTTATATATATTTGCTGCTCAACTTTTCTACCGCCGCTTTGCGGTTTTCGGTTCAGCGGCCAGATAGGCTGCAACCCACGCCATCGCCTGTTGCCGGTTATCGATGGTGCCGGACAAACGGGCCTCTTCGACCCGGCGAAGGACATCCCCGATCTTCGCAGACGGGGAAATCCCGAAAGTGTTCATTATATCCTGTCCATTGAGCAGCGGTTTTTGGGGCGGCACCTGTTTTTCGAAATAGGCGGCCATCAGCTTCCTTAAAAAGTCTGTCATGCCTGAGTCCTGCACCCCCTTTCCCATATGGTCGGCCATGGCATGCAGGAGAAGATACGGGGTGTGGCCGCCACAGTGCCGCAGGAACCGGCCCAGGGCCCTTGGGGGGACAGCGTGCGCCGTTGACTGCCCCGACAGGAACAAAGACAGGGGGCGCTGGTGGTTTTGTACAATGAATATCAGCTGCCTGCGCTCGTTGCCGGATAACTTCAGCCGCAGGCCGGCATCCAGTGCTATTTGCGCGCTTTTGCCGACATGGCCGTAAAAATGGGGCGTACCGGAGGCATCCACCGTGCGACGCGCCGGTTTGCCCGCGTCGTGAAGCAGGAGCGCCAGTTTCAGTACGGCACGAACGCCAATTTCCGTATCTTTGATCAATTGGTCCGCCGGCGGGTCAAAATAGTCCTCTGCACGCACGAACACCTTTTCCATTGCCGCGTAGGCATGCAGGGTATGGTCCAGGACATCGTAGGCGTGATGGCGATTTTGACGGCAGCCCCTGGCCAGGGCAAGCGGCGGCAGGATGGCGCTCAGGAGTCCGGTCTGCGACATGGACAGGATATGGCCGTGGCTGCGGGGTGCCGCCAGGACCACGCGCAGTTCGCTCCAGACCCGTTCACCGGCAACCGCTTCAATGGCGGCAGCGTGTCCGCCGATGGCCCGGAGGGTGGTCGGTTCGATCTGGAAATCCAGGGTGGCGGCCATGCGGTAAGCCCGGACGAGGCGGGCCGGATCGTCCTGGAAAACGGTTGGGGACACCATGCGCACCGTATGTCTGGACAGATCGTCGAGTCCGCCGGTGGTATCCACGATCCGGCCGTCGCACAGATTGCAGGCCAGGGCATTGATGGTGAAGTCCCGGCGCTGGAGATCCGCCTGGATATCGCCGCCCTTTGCAGGGGAGATGTCGATGCAGGCGGGTCCGGCGACCAATCGAAAGATCCTGTGGGACGGTTCCCCCAGCGGAATGACGCGGGTACCGAGGCGTGTCGCCAGTCGCCCGGCATAGGCAACGGCGTCGCCCAGCACGGCAATATCATAATCCTTAGGCGTCGCGCCGCGGACAAGATCCCGCACGGAGCCCCCCACGAGATAGGCCTGCGGGTCCGCCGAACACAGGTAGGGTGGAATTTCAACCTTCATTTCGGATATTCAATCTCCTTGGGTCGTTGCATACCATTTTGGCCCCGGGATTGCCAGGCGGCCCCGGTGCCCGCACTTTCACAGCCGCAAGGGGGGGCGAAAAGACTTGACAGCCCAAAAGCCTTGATATAAGCAGTTGCAAGATATGGAACCCGCCCTGCTGGAGAGAATAGCGTATCAATTCTTTCCATTAACAAAAAACATCTTTTTCCTCCATTGTCATCAGCAGTTCCATTATCACCGGAAGGGCGAAAATTACCCAGGTTGTTGAAAAAACAGGTTGATGGATTGCAATGCCACGGGACGTTTCCCCTTATTTTTGCCCAGAGAATATCGCGAACGGCCGTAATGACGCAACGTAAACAAAATCGGCCAATGAGCCGTTAGGGATAAAATCGATTGTGAAACTGGTAACGGAGACTTGTGAATGAACGTTTCAGAACTTAAGAGCAAAAAAATCAGTGAGCTGACACAGTTGGCCAAGAAGCTGAAAATCGAGGGGTATGCCGGCATGCGCAAGCAGGAGTTGATTTTTTCCCTGCTCCAGGCCCAGATCGAGAAAAATGGATTGATTTATGGCGAAGGCACCCTTGAAATTCTGCCGGACGGCTTCGGTTTTTTACGCGCTCCCAGTTACAACTATCTGCCGGGACCGGATGACATCTATGTTTCCCCTTCCCAGATCAGACGATTCAATCTGCGTACCGGCGATACCGTGTCCGGCCAGATCCGTCAGCCCAAAGAATCCGAGCGCTATTTTGCCCTGCTCAAAGTCGAGGCCATCAACTACGAAGATCCCGAGGCGCCCGCGACAAGATCCTGTTCGACAACCTGACCCCCCTTTATCCGGATGAGAAAACCAATCTCGAAGTGGCGTCCGACAATTATTCCTCCCGGATTATGGATCTGCTGACACCCATCGGGTTCGGGCAGCGGGGCTTGATTGTTTCGCCCCCCAGGTCCGGTAAAACCATGCTGCTGCAGTGCATCGCCAACAGCATCGTGCAAAACCACAAGGATATTATTCTTTTTGTTCTGCTCATCGACGAACGCCCGGAAGAAGTGACGGACATGCAGCGTTCCGTTCGCGGTGAAGTGATCAGCTCGACCTTCGACGAACCGGCAGAGCGCCACGTTCAGGTCGCGGAAATGGTCATCGAAAAAGCCAAACGGCTGGTGGAGCACAAGAAAAATGTGGTGATTCTGCTGGACAGCATCACCCGTTTGGCCCGGGCATATAACTCGGTGATGCCGCCATCCGGCAAAATTCTCTCCGGTGGTGTGGATTCAAACGCGCTGCAGCGGCCCAAACGGTTCTTCGGCGCGGCGCGCAATGTAGAGGAGGGCGGCAGCCTGACCATTATCGCAACGGCCCTGATCGACACCGGCAGCCGCATGGACGAGGTCATTTTCGAAGAGTTCAAGGGCACCGGCAACCTGGAGATTCAGCTGGATCGCCGCCTGGCGGACAAACGCATATTCCCCGCCATCGATATCAAGAAATCCGGTACCCGCAAGGAAGAGTTGCTGCTCGACGAGCAGACCCTCAACCGGGTTTGGATCATCCGCAAGTTGCTGGCTTCACTTAATCCGGTGGATGCCCTTGAATTTTTGCTTGATAAAATGAAAGGAACCGACGATAATAAGAATTTTCTAGATTCCATGAACGCATAAATTGTGCAGGGGGTTGAAATAACAATGAAAGCAGACATACATCCCAAATACGAAGCCACTACCATCAAGTGTGCCTGTGGCAGTACCTTGGAGGTCGGCTCCACGAAAAAGGATATTTCCGTTGAAATTTGTTCCAAATGCCATCCTTTTTTTACGGGCAAACAGAAACTGGTTGATACGGCCGGTCGAATTGAACGTTTTCGTAAAAAATACGAAAAATTCCAGAACAAATAGCTTCTGTTTCCACCTTGCCGCACAGACCGGCACCCATCAAGCTGTCAGGCCTTCGGGCTGACGGCTTGATGTTTTATTTGGATCCGGGAAAACCGATTATGTTTAACAAACTCAAAGGTGTCGAAGAACGATATGGCCAGCTGGAGGCGCTGCTCAGTGATCCGGATGTATTGAAGGATCGCGCGGCTTACCAGAAATATGCCCGGGAACATGCCGAATTGGCGGAAATCGTCGATGCGTTCAGGACCTATCAGCAGATCGACCGGGAACTGGATGAAAGTCTTGAACTGCTCAGAGACCATGACCCGGACATTAAAAACCTGGCCAAGGAAGAAATTGACCGCCTGGAAACGGAAAAAACGCGCCTGGAGAATCAGTTGAAACAATTGCTGATTCCTAAAGATCCCCTGGATCAGAAAAATGTTCTGCTGGAAATACGAGCGGGTACCGGAGGGGACGAGGCCGGTTTGTTTGCCGGGGATCTGTATAAGATGTACAGTCGCTACGCCGAAGGCCGAAACTGGAAAATTGAGGTGATGGATCTTCATGCCACCGGCGTGGGCGGACTGAAAGAAGTCGTTGCCTTGATCAAGGGCCAGGGCGTTTACAGCCGTTTCAAATATGAAAGCGGCACGCACCGGGTGCAGCGTGTCCCCACCACGGAAACCCAGGGGCGCATCCATACCTCGGCGGTGACCGTGGCGGTGTTGCCCGAAGCGGAAGATGTCGAGGTCGATATCGATCCCAATGATTTACGGGTCGATGTGTTTCGATCCACGGGTCCCGGCGGCCAGTCGGTCAACACAACGGATTCAGCCGTTCGCATCACCCACTTGCCCAGCGGGCTCGTGGTCACCTGCCAGGACGAGAAATCCCAGCATAAAAACAAAGCCAAAGCGCTGAAAGTCCTGCGTTCCAGACTGCTGGACCAAATGATCCGGGACCAGAATGCCAAACGTTCCCAGGAGCGTAAGAGCCAGGTGGGCAGCGGCGACCGCAGCGAGCGCATCCGGACGTACAATTTTCCCCAGGGGCGTGTGACCGATCATCGCGTCGGCCTGACCCTGTATCGGCTGGACAGCATTCTTCAGGGCGATATCGATGAAATCATCGATTCTCTTGCGACCTACTATCAGAGCCAAGCCCTGCAGCATGAATCGTGATGACCCGGCACAGCGGCAGCCATGGACGATACTGCGGACATTGCAGTGGACAGCCCGCTATTTCACGGAAAAGGGCATCGACCAGCCGCGCCCGGCTGCTGAAATTCTTCTGGCGCATGTGCTCTCCTGCCAGCGAATCGATCTATACCTGCATCACGATCAACCCCTTTCTCAGCATGAGTTGGACCGTTTCAGGGGATTGATCCAACGTCGCGTCAACCGGGAACCGGTGGCCTACATCGTGGGGTCCAGAGAGTTTTGGTCCCTGACGTTCGAGGTGAACCCCGATGTGCTGATTCCCAGGCCGGAAACCGAGCGTCTGGTTGAACTTGTCCTGGCGCAGTTCGGCGCGCAGACCCGGCTGGATGTATTGGACCTGGGCACCGGTTCGGGGGTCATCAGCATTGCCCTTTCCGTGGAAAGGCCCGACTGGTGTATCCGGGCCATGGACGTATCCCCGGGGGCCCTGGCGGTGGCCCGCAAAAACGCCAGGAACAACAGCCGGGGGGATCACATCCGGTTTTTTGCAGGCGACTGGTTTGCGCCGTTATCCCGGCAAAAGGCGCGGTTCGATCTGATCGTGTCCAATCCGCCATACATTCCCAGCGCCGACATACCGGCCCTGGAACCGGAAGTGATGCAATACGAACCGCTGCATGCCCTGGACGGGGGGCCGCAGGGAGCAGACGACCTGGCGCCGTTGATCCGGAACAGCCCGGCCTATTTGAAGAGGGGCGGCCACCTGTTTCTGGAAATCGGATATGATCAGGGGCCTGCAGTGGCTGCATTGGCCAAAGCCAGTGGAGCTTACCGTGAAATCCTCATTCACAAGGATTACGGACAGCGCGACCGTGTGGTCCAATTGGTCAAGGCGTGAGGCATAACGTTTCAGGCAACAGGGCAATGGTGTTCATGCGGCACTAAGATGCCCGGTGGTTTCTGTGGGAGCGGCCCCCCGCCGCAATATTTAGGCCCTTGATCTGCGCTGTTGTGCGGGTGGGCGTAAAGCCCACCCCTACACCTGAAGGTAGGGGTGGGCTTTACGCCCACCCGCAGAGCCGGCGCCGGTATCGTAGGGGTGGGGTTTATCCCTACCCGTTGTGCTTATCACGGCGCAAACCCCCTGCGCGGCCTTTTGCGGCTGTTGTACCGGGAAGCCCGAAAGTGATAATTCGCTGCCAAAAAAGGTATTGCGGATTGAATTCGGATTTGTTAACTATCTTTGATTTTAGTCCACACGCCCACGGACCTGTCGCCCGGTGCTCTCAAAATGAGAGTTGGCGGCAGGGATGAAGTGAGCGCAGGCCAAACCAACATTAAGGAGAAAATTATGGCGTACGTGACAATGAAGGAATTATTGGAATCCGGTGTTCATTTCGGGCATCAGACCAAGCGATGGAACCCCAAGATGAAACAATATATTTTCGGGGCCCGCAATGGGATATACATCGTTGATCTGCAAAAAACGGTTCGCATGTTCAAAACAGCGTACAATTTCATTTTCGATACCGCATCCTCCGGAAAGTCGGTGCTGTTCGTGGGAACCAAAAAGCAGGCCCGCGAGTCGATTTACGAAGAAGCCAACCGATGTGAGATGTTTTACGTGCATAACCGCTGGCTCGGCGGCATGCTGACCAATTTTCAAACCATCAAAAAGAGTATTGACCGACTCAACTATCTCAATACCATTGAAAACGATGGCTCCATTGAATTGTTTCCCAAAAAAGAACGGCTGAAACTGGGCAAGGAGCGTGCAAAGCTCGACAGCACACTGGGCGGCATCCGCAGCATGGGCAAACTGCCCGGAGCCATATTTGTCGTGGACCCCAAAAATGAAGCCATTGCCATTCGCGAGGGGCGCCGTCTGGGCATCCCCATCGTGGCCATCGTGGATACCAATTGCGACCCCGATGAAGTCGATTATGTGATTCCCGGAAACGACGACGCCATCCGCGCCATCCGGCTGATCACCTCGCGTATTGCGGATGCCTGCGTGGAGGGCCAGCAGCGTTTTAACGAGCGCCGACAGGCCGAGGCCGACAAGCAAGTGGATGAACCTACTGAAATCGAATCGGCTGCGGCCAGCCTCAAGCCCGGCGAACGCAAAGTGATTTCAGATGGTTCCCAGGGACCGATTGTAGAGATAATCCGCAAAACGGACGATGAAGAAATACCCGCGACGGCTGAAGCACAAAGTGCCCCGCAAGAAACCACCGCGGCTGATCAGACAGGAGAGTAATAGAAAATGGCAGACATTAGTGCAGTAATGGTGAAAGAACTCCGGGAGAAATCCGGGGCCGGAATAATGGATTGCAAACAAGCCCTTGCGGAAAGCGACGGCGATATGGAAAAAGCCGTCGATTTTCTGCGCAAAAAGGGGCTGGCCACAGCCGCCAAACGGGCCGGCCGGGCCACCAGCGAAGGAACGATCCAATCCTACATTCACATGGGGGGCAAAATCGGCGTCATGGTTGAAGTTAACTGCGAGACCGATTTCGTTGCCAAGACAGATGATTTTATAGAATTTGCAAAAAACCTGGCCATGCACGTTGCCGCCACCTGCCCGGTCGGCATCGCGCCGGAAGATGTTCCTGAATCCGTCCTTGACCGTGAAAGGGCCATCTACCGCGATCAGGCCCTGGAAATGGGCAAGCCCGAGAAGATGATCGACAAGATCGTCGATGGCAAAATGAACAAGTTCTTCAAGGAAAGCTGCCTGCTGAACCAGCAGTACGTCAAAGATCCGGACATGACGATCGCCGATTATCTCAATGAGATCGTCGCCAAGACCGGAGAGAAAATCGCCATCAAGCGGTTTGCACGGTTTCAATTGGGAGCTGAATAATTGGATAAGTCCGAGCCGGCGTATAAGCGTGTCCTGCTGAAACTCAGCGGGGAAGCACTGATGGGGGACAAAAGTTTCGGCATCAGTCCACAGATGCTCAAGTACGTGGCCGATGAAGTCAAAAGCATCCACACGCTTGGTGTCGAGATTGCCATCGTGGTCGGCGGCGGCAATATCTTTCGGGGCGTAAAAGCCACTTCTTTTGGGATGGAGCGCACTGCAGCCGACCATATGGGCATGCTGGCAACGGTGATGAACAGTCTGGCGCTGCAGGACGCCCTTGAAAAAGAGGCTATGCAGACCCGCGTCCAGACGGCCATTTCCATGCACGAGGTGGCCGAGCCGTATATTCTGCGGCGTGCCGTGCGGCATCTTGAAAAGGGGCGTATCGTCATTTTTGCGGCCGGAACCGGTAATCCTTATTTCACCACCGATACGGCAGCCGTTTTGCGTGCTCAGGAAGTACACGCGGAAATACTTCTTAAGGCGACCAAGGTCGACGGTCTGTATGACGCTGATCCTGTGGTGAACCCGGATGCCGTTTTCATCGAGGCGACGTCGTATATGAGCGTCCTTGAAAAACAGCTCAAGGTGATGGACATGACAGCCATTTCCCTGGCCATGGACAATAATCTGCCGCTGGTTGTATTCAACCTTAAAGAGGCAGCCAGCATCCGCAAATTGATCTGCGGAGAACGCGTCGGGACTTTGATATCCAATTAATGGCGCAGCCTGTTTTCGTTTCATGCGATTGCTGCGGATGGTGTAACCAGAGAAGATAAATCAAATCGTTATGGGATACGACCGATGATTGAAGAAACCTTCCAAGAGACCCGTGACCGCATGGGCAAGACCATCACGGCGCTCAAAAACGAGCTCAAGCGTATCCGAACCGGCAGGGCTTCGGCATCGCTGATGGACGGAATCAAGCTGGATTACTACGGAACCCCTACACCGCTGAACCAGACGGCCACCATCGCCGTTCCGGAAAGCCGCCTGATCACCATTCAGCCATGGGATGCCTCCATTATCAAGGACATCGAAAAGGCGATACTTAAATCCGATCTCGGGCTGACGCCATCCAACGACGGAAAGCTGATCCGGATTGCCATTCCGCCCCTGTCCGAGGAGCGTCGCAAGGAACTCGTTAAACAGGTCCACAAAAGTTGTGAAGAACACAAGGTTGCCATTCGCAATATCCGACGGGATTCCAATGAACTGGTCAAGGGATTCAAGAAAGACGGCGATGTGAGCGAAGACGATGCCTTCAAAGCCCAGGACCAGATACAAAAGATCACCGACGAATATATTGAAAAAGTCGACGCGGTCTACCAGGCCAAAGAGAAAGAGATTCTTGAGTTTTAATCCATCCGGTGACAACCTGGATTTATCCAAACTTCCCCGCCACGTTGCCGTCATCATGGACGGTAACGGGCGCTGGGCCAAGAAACGGCTGCTCAACCGTGTCAAAGGGCATGAAAAGGGCGTTGACACGGTGCGCACCCTTGTCCGGACTTGCCGCGAATTCAATATTCCCACCCTTACCCTGTACGCTTTTTCCACGGAAAACTGGCAGCGCCCCCAAAAAGAGATCAATGCGCTTATGGCGCTATTGAAGCAGTTTTTGGAAAAAGAACGCGACGAGCTCCAAAAACAGAGAATCCGCCTGGCGGTTATCGGGCAGCTCCACCGACTGCCGGCCGGCGTCCAGCAGACCATCCACAGCGTCATTGCCGAAACGGCATCCAATAGCGCCATGCAGCTCAACCTGGCGCTGAGCTATGGTGGCAGGACCGAACTGACGGAGATGGTTCAACAGATCGCCGCAAAAGCAAAGGCCGGAGAATTGGAAATTGAGGCCATTGATGAAGCCGTTGTCGCAGATCATCTATACACCCGCGGCCAGCTTGATCCGGACCTGCTGATCCGTACTAGCGGCGAGATGCGCATCAGTAATTTTCTGCTCTGGCAGCTTGCATACACCGAAATTGCCGTCACTGACACCTTGTGGCCGGATTTTTCACGTGAGGAGTTCATCGACATCCTTTTTCAATACCAGCAACGGGACCGCCGTTTCGGAAAAGTAAAGGCCTGACGGCGAGCGGTTCGGGAAAATAGGGTAATCATGCACTGGAAGCGCTGGATCACTGCTCTCATTATCATACCGCCGCTGCTTCTGTTGATTCTCAAGGGAAGCCCCGTTCTTTTCACCATCGCCGTGGCCATCGTCAGCATTCTTTCCCAGTGGGAGTATTGCCGCATCGTCTATCACAACCACACCCCTGCCGTGGGGGCCGCTTTCACCGGGTGGGCCTACATCAGCACGCTGTTGTGCATCATGGCGGTGCATTACCGCCACTTCGAAGCACTGATGGGCGTGCTGGCCCTGCATCTAATTGTTACAGCCATTTTTGCCGTCCGCCGGTACTCCACTTGTCAGGATGCGCCCATCGTGGCGGTCAAGCAAATTGGCGGCATGGTGTACATTCCCATTATGTACGCTTTTCTGATCCTGATGCGAGCAGGGGAAAACGGGCCGTTGTGGGTCCTGTTTCTCTTTTGGGTCGTGGCCTGGGGCGACACCGGTGCGCTTTATGCCGGTACTTACATGGGGCGCCACAAGCTTTGCCCTGCCGTAAGCCCCAATAAGACCATCGAAGGCGCTGTGGGCGGACTGGCGGCCAATCTTTTGTCCGGTTGGATATTCAAGTTGTTGTTTTTCAGCTCCATGGGGGGGATGACCTGCACGGTCTTCGCCCTGGCCGTTGGCGCTGTCGGCCAATTCGGCGATCTGTTCGAGTCCGTTTTCAAGCGGGCCTCCGGCATCAAGGACTCCAGCCAGCTGATTCCCGGACACGGCGGCTTCCTTGACCGTCTGGACGCCATTTTATTTGCCGCTCCCGTCGGTTTTTTTCTGAAGGAATACCTCTTGCCATGAAACGACTGGCCGTGCTGGGTTCCACCGGGTCCATCGGATGCAATACATTGGACATTGTGGCCCGGTTCCCGGAAAAATTTCAGATCAAGACCCTGACCGCCAGGACCAGCGTCGATCGGCTTGCCGATCAGATAGCGATCCATCGGCCCGAACTCGTGGCTGTCCATGATTCAGCAACGGCCCGCCGATTGCGGCAGCGGCTGCCGGCAGGTCAGGCGGTGGAAATTATGACCGGTGCCGAGGGATATCGGGCGGCCGCAGCGTTTGACGGGGCGGATATGACCGTTGGCGCCATGGTGGGTGCCGCCGGCCTGGAGCCTACCCTTGCGGCCATTGCCGCGGGAAAGGACATTGCCCTGGCCAACAAAGAGACCCTGGTCATGGCCGGCGCGCTGGTAACGGCGGCGGTCGCCGAAAAAGGGGTGCGCCTGCTGCCCATCGACAGCGAACACAGTGCCATTTTCCAGTGTCTTCACGGTCATCGGCGCCGGGATCTGGACAAAGTGCTGCTCACCGCCTCGGGCGGACCTTTTTTCGATACCCCGGCCGCAGAATTCGGCTCCATTACACCGGCCCGGGCGCTTAAACATCCCAACTGGAGCATGGGCGCCAAAATCACCATCGATTCGGCCACCCTGATGAACAAGGGGCTGGAAGTGATCGAAGCCAAGTGGCTTTTTGGTCTGGCCATGGACCAGATCCAGGTGATCGTGCACCCTCAAAGCATCATTCACTCCATGGTCGCCTATTGCGATGGCTCCATTCTGGCCCAAATGGGCATTCCGGATATGCAGCAGGCGATCGCCTATGCCCTGTCCTATCCGCAGCGAATTGCCCTGAAACAGCCGCTGCCGGATCTGGCGCAAATGGCCGGACTCACATTTCGCGACCCGGATACCCGGCGGTTTCCCTGCCTGCAGCTTGCATTCGATGCCTGTGCCGCAGGAGGCACCATGCCGGCTGTCATGAATGCCGCCAACGAAGTGGCGGTTGAGGCTTTTTTAAACGGTCATTTGTCTTTTACCGGCATTGCCGCTATTGTTGACGCCACCATGTCCGTGCATACATTATCAGGGTCGCCGGATTTGGATACCATCGTGCATGCCGATGCCTGGGCGCGGCGCACGGCCGCTGATCAAATGGCCAAAGGCGTTGGCGCGTCATGAGCGGCTGAAGACCGGATATGATCCGGGCAGAAGGTGAACGAAACCCCCGTTGGGGCGCCAAATTGACGGGGATCGACTTTGGGGTCTTATGGTGCAGCGGTTTTCAGCCGCAATCAGACATCGACCAGAGCCTATTTATCGCGGCTGAAAGCCGCTCCTGCATCCCGGTTTGTCATCTGCTGGGGGTGAAATCTGAAATTGCTTTGGAACGACCCCGGACGGTAAACAGGATGTTTTGATTGACTTCAAATTAAAAGACTGACGCCTTATGAACAGCATATTTATTTTTATTGTGGTCTTGGGGATCCTGATTTTTTTCCATGAATTGGGGCATTTTCTCGTAGCCCGCCTTTTCGGGGTGGGGGTGGAAAAATTTTCCCTGGGATTCGGACCGCGCCTTGTCGGCCGTACCATCGGGCGTACCGACTACCGCGTTTCCCTGATTCCCCTGGGAGGCTATGTCAAAATGGTGGGCGATGAACCCGATGTGCCCATCGAACCTGAAGATCTGCCATATTCGTTTACCCACAAGCATGTGTTCAAGCGAAGCCTGATCGTGGCCGCCGGTCCCATGTTCAACGTACTGCTGGCCGTTCTGATTTTTACCCTGGTGATGCTGTTCGTGGGACTGCCATCCATCCGCCCCATTGTCCGCGGCCTGGATGCCGGGAGCCCGGCCCAGAAGGCCGGGATTCTCATCGGGGATCGGGTGCTGGCCATCGGCCGGCATGAAATCCAGTCCTGGCGGGATATCGATGCGGTCCTTGACGGCAACAGGGGTGAAACGCTCAAATTGGCTATCGAGCGCCGGGGCGAGCGTATCGACGTCAATGTGAAACCGGTAGAGATTTCGGTCAAGAACCTGTTTGGCGAAACGACCACCTATTTCGACATCGGCATATCCGGTATGGCCGAAATGCGGGCCATCGTCGACATGGTGATGGAGGGCATGCCGGCAGACAAAGCCGGTTTGCGCAAGGGCGATCAGATTATCGCCATCGATGGCCATCCCATTGACCGGTGGGAGAGCATGCAGGAAATCGTGTCCCAATCCGAGGGCCGAACCCTGTCGTTCAAAGTGCGCCGCGCCGAGAAGGTTTTCGATACGCAGATCACGCCGGATTTGATTCAGGAGAAAAATGTCCTGGGGGTCAAGCAAAATGCGTATCGCATCGGTATCCGGGCGCCCAGTATGCCTGTGCCGGACGAAGACCAGATCACCGTCAAGTTGAATCCGCTTCAAGCACTGGACCAGGGGGTCGGGCACACTTGGAACATGACCAAACTGACGGTCTATTTCTTCGGCAAGATGTTTCAGGGCAAAGTCCCCATGGAATCCATCGGCGGACCCATCCGCATTGCCCAGATGGCCCGCAAAGAGGCGGACCAGGGGCTGGTCCGACTGCTCAATTTTATCGCCATCATCAGTGTCAACCTGGCCATCCTCAATTTATTGCCCATTCCGGTACTGGATGGCGGGCATCTCCTTTTTTTTGGCATCGAGGCCGTGCTGCGGCGACCGATCAGCACCAAAATGCGCGAATATGCTCAGCAGGTCGGTATTTTTCTCTTGCTTTTGCTGATGATCTTCGTCTTTTATAACGACATCACGTTGACGTGGTTCAAGTAAATACTCGGGTTGACAACTCCCAGCCGGGGCGGGTCTGAGGCTGGGGTGGTTTTTTTAGAAAAGTGCCTGAGGTGATTTATAGTTACGAGTGATTTATGGTTACGAGTGATCTATAGTTTCGAGTGATCTAAAGTGATCTATAGTTGTGGATCGCGCTGCGCGCGGGCCTGATTTTATAAAAAAGGCAGAATACCTTAACTTTAGATCACTCGTAATCCGAAACTCGTCACTCAATTTGCCAGTAATAAGTGGCGAGTTTTAAGTGACGAGTTGTGGATCGCGCTGCGCGCGGGCCTGATTTTATAAAAAGGCAGAATACCTTAACTTTAGATCACTTTAGATCACTCGAAACTTTAGATCACTCGTAACTCGCAACTCGTACCTTAATACCCCAGAACCGGCCGCATGGGCCAGATTCTCCGCAACCAATCACCAACCGATATATTGGGAAACCAGCCATGCCAAACCGAATCGAGATCACGTTAAAACCGGAACTGATCGATGCCGAAGGCCAGGGGCTCAGAACCAAGGCCAAAAATTATTTCGGCATTCGGACCGACGCTATCCGAACCGTTCATATCATCACCATCGATGCCGGTCTCAGCGATGCGCAGGTGGCCCGGGCCCAGTCCGAAATTTTTACCAATCCGGTGACCCAGATTTCCTCTTTGAAACCGCTGGATATCGAATTTGACTGGATCATCTGGGTGGGGTACCGCCCGGGCGTCCGGGACAATGCCGGGGCCACCGCCGTCGAAGCCATGGAAGATCTGCTGGGACCGTGTTTCGGGCCGGGAGAAGCCGTTTATACGTCCAGGCGTTACTGCCTCAAGGGCGCCGGCCTGCGGAAAGAAGATGTCACCCGGATCGCCGCCGAGTTGCTGGCCAACGACATTATACAGCAGTGGAAGATTTTCGGCCCCGGGCAGTGGGATCCGGAAAACGGCATCGGCTTTATCATTCCCCGGGTGCGCCTCGACCATACACCCACGGTGACCACCGTTCCCATCGACAGTGACGAAACGCTGATGCGGATCAGCAATGAACGCAACCTCGCCCTGAACCCCAACGACGTGCCCACCATCCGGCAGTACTTCCTCGATCCGCGGGTCATTGCCCAGCGCGCCGGAGTCGGCCTCTCAGACCCCACGGACATCGAACTGGAGTATATCAGCCAGGCACGCAGCGACCATTGCAACCACAATACCTTTCAAGGCGTGTTTCGCTACCGGGATTTGTCCGCAGGGACCAGCGAGACCATCGATTCATTGTTCAAAACATGCATCAAAGATCCCACCCTTCAGCTGGCTGCGGAAAAGCCGTGGGTCAAGTCGGTGCTGTGGGACAACGCCGGCGTCGGGCGCTTCGATGAAGACCATTATTATGTGATTACCGGCGAGACCCACAATTCGCCGTCCAATATGGAAGCTTACGGCGGGGCAATTACCGGCATCGTCGGCATTTACCGCGACCCCATGGGAACGGGCCGGGGGGCCAAACTGATCATGGGCAGCTACGGGTTTTGTGTGGGACCCCGGGACTACAGCGGCGACCTGCAGCCCAGACTGCACCCCCGGCGCCTGTTGGACGGTATTATCGAGGGCGTGCGCGACGGGGGCAACAAGAGCGGCATTCCCACCCCCTTCGGCCAGGTGCTCTTCCACCCCGGCTATATGGGCAAGTGCCTGGTCTACGTGACGGCCCTGGGGATCATGCCCGCCACAATCCATGGCGAACCCGCCGAAAAGAAAACCATTCTGCCCGGCGACCTGGTCATCATGAGTGGCGGGCGCGTCGGCAAGGACGGCATTCACGGCGTGACGGCTTCTTCGGAGACCTTTTCAGAACACACTCCGGCCGGCCACGTCCAGATCGGCGACCCTTACACCCAGAAAAAGATGCACGATTTTCTGCTGGAGGCCCGGGACGAGGGCCTGATCCGGTTCATTACCGACAACGGCGGCGGCGGCCTCTCCTCTTCGGTGGGCGAGACCGCACGCTTTTCAAACGGCTGTGTCATCGAACTGGACAAGGTTCCCCTGAAATACGATGGCCTGGACCAATGGGAAATCTGGATATCCGAATCCCAGGAGCGCATGACCGCGGCCGTCGCGCCGGAGCATGAGGCCCGCTTTTTCGAACTGTCGGCCCGACACGCCGTCGAGAGTACGGTGATCGGGCGATATACCGATACAGGCAAGCTGCAAATCAAATACGGCGGCAAAACCTGCGCATACGTAGATCTGGATTTGCTCACCGCCGGTTTTCCCCAGTGGGAGTTCGATGCCGTGTGGCGCTCTCCGACCGACCGGGGGCTGTTTGAACCGGTCATTTCGGCACCCTCCGGACATGATCGTGTCCTGCTCGACATGCTGGCCAGGCCCAATATCTGCTCTAAAAACTGGATCTGCCGGCAGTACGATCATGAGGTTCAAGGCACCAGCGTGATCAAACCCCTGGTTGGCGTGGATCGGGATATTCCTTCCGATGCCGCCGTGTTGCGCCCCGTGCTGACGTCGGACAGGGGCCTGGCCTTTTCCCAGTCCCTGCTTCCTTTTTATTCGCGTATCGACGCGTATCATATGACTGCCTGTACCATCGATGAAGCCATCCGCCGGCTGGTGGCCGTTGGCGGCGACCTCGGGCACCTGGGCGGCGTGGATAACTTCTGCTGGCCCACCATTCAGTACGATCCGCAGACCAACCCCGACGGACAGTTCAAGGCCGCCCAGTTGGTGCGGTCCTGCCGGGCCGTTCGCGATATGTGCCTGGCCTATGGTATCCCGCTGTTGTCGGGAAAGGACAGCATGTACGTGGACGGGCATCTGCCCGGCCGCTACGGTGTGACCCACAAGGTGTCGGCCCTGGAAAGCCTGCAGTTTTCGGCCACCAGCGTCATCGACGATGTCGGCCGCTGCATGACCCTGGACCCCAAAATGGCCGAAGACCGGGTCTACGTGCTCGGCGCGACGCGCAACGAACTGGGCGGCTCGGAATATTACGATATGCTGGGATATACCGGGTGCAACGTTCCCGAGGTGGTCCCCGACCATCTGCTGCCCCTTTACCGCGCCCTGGCCCGGTCCATTGAACTGGGGCTGGTGGCCTCGGTTCACGGCATCTACCGCGGGGGTCTCGGGGTGCATCTGGCCATGAAGGCCATGGCCGGCGGGCTGGGCATGCAGATCGACCTGGGCGCCGTTCCCGCCGATCAAGGGTGCCGGGAGGATACGCTGCTCTATTCCGAATCCGCCGGGCGTTTTATCGTCACCATCGATCCGCAACACCAAGCGGCCTTTGAAGCCCTGTTTGGCGATATGCCTCTGGCCTGCGTCGGAAAGGTGACCCGCGAGCCCCGGTTGAAAATACGCGGCCTCAGCGGCCGGGATTGTGTGGATTTAACCGTGCCGGACCTTAAAGCGGCCTGGCTGAAACCCTTTGGGGAGCTGATATGAGCCGTATTAACGCCCTCGTTCTCACTGGATATGGTCTCAATTGCGATGTGGAAACCGCCTATTCCTTCGAGTTGGCCGGCGCCCGTGCCCGGCGCGTCCACATCAATGCGCTGATTGACGGATCGGTATCTCTGGACGATTTTCAGATCATGAGTTTTATCGGCGGCTTCAGCTGGGCGGACGATCATGGTGCCGGAGTGATTCAAGCGGTGCGCATGAAGACCAAAATCGGGGACCGGATGCTGGATTTCGTTAACCGGGGCAATCTCGTTATCGGAATATGCAATGGTTTTCAGTGCTTGGTGAACCTGGGCCTGTTGCCGGGAATTGATGCCGACTATACCCGCCGTTCCGTTGCGCTGACATTCAACGACAGCGGCAATTTCCGCAACGACTGGGTAGACCTCGCGGTGAACGGCGATTCTCCCTGCATATTTACCCGGGGGCTGAACCGCCTGGAGCTGCCGGTTCGCCATGGCGAGGGAAAATTTTTCGCAATGGACGATACTGTGGACACCCTGGTGCGCAACCAGCAGGTGGTGGTTCAATACGCGCGGCCGGACGGCCAGCCGGCCAACGGCCAATATCCGGCCAATCCCAATGGGTCCATTCTGGATATTGCCGGGATCTGCGACCCCACCGGCCGGATCTTCGGCCTCATGCCCCATCCCGAGGCATTCAACCGGTGGACCAACCATCCCCAGTGGACACGGCGGAAAGAACGCGTGAAACGCGGTCTTGAAGATCCCCCGCCCGAGTTGACCCCGGGTATGCGGATCTTCAAAAATGCCGTGGATTATCTGAAGTAAAAAGGGGGGACGTATATCAGGTTATAAGTTAATCTTGATTAACTTATAACCTGATATACGTCCCCCCTCACGTTCACCCGGAAACGCTTCGCCCCCGCTTCCCTATAGCCTGTCGAATACCATATCCGGCAGCTCGTCCGGCCCGGCATTTTCCAGGGAAGCCGGGGAGGTGACCCCAGTGAGCAGCAATGCCGTTCGGTACCCCATGGCTCTGCCGCCGGCAATGTCCGCGCTCAGATTGTCGCCGACCATAAGAATCTTATCCGATGCAATGGCTCGCCCGGCCCGTTTTATCAGCTTGTCGTGTGCCAGTCGAAAGACCGGCGCGTAAGGCTTCCCCAGATAGGTGGGTGAAATGGTGATGCCATAGGCCTTGAGAATCTGCTGAATAAAACGTCCGATGCCCCCTGCGGCTATGTGGATTTTCAATTCGGGGCCGGGATAGAAATGGTCGGGGTTGGGTATGATCAGCGGGGCCTGCGGCCGGTCGATGAAATAATTGGTCACGGCGTTGATCACCGGCTCCCATGGATAATTTTCTTCGCCGATGATGACCCCCGCGCACTGGTTCAACCGCTGCAGGTCTCGGGTGACCTCGAGACCGGCGGCACCGGCATAGCAGGGATTGCCGGTGTCGCCCATGGCAAAGAACAACTGGCCGCGCATTCCGCTGGACTGAACCAGGGGGGCGATGGCATGGCCGCAGGAAACGATTTGGTCCTGGCCGACGGGCAATCCGGCGGCCTGCAGTCGGCCGGCTTTTTCTTCGATGGAGTGATTGCCGTCGTTGGTAATTAAAAGAAAAGGCCGGCCGCCGGCATCCAACAGTTTCACCAGTGCCCGGCTGCCTGGCAGCCTGCGTCGGGTGCTGAGCAGCACCCCGTCGATGTCCAGCAGCAGCGCTTCAATCGCACCAGTCTGTTCCAGCCAGACATTTAAGGATGGCCGGCGGATCATGTCGCCACATTATTGATACGGGCCAACACACGGTACAGGCCCTGGGTTCCCAGAGCCTCGAGCCCCATGGCCTTGGCTGCCGTGTAGAACTGGTGAACCAGGGCCAGACCGGGAAGGCTCAGGTTCATGGCCTGGGCTTCGGCCAGGGCGATGCCCATGTCTTTGACAAAATGCTTGATATAGAAACCGGGGTTGAAGTCGTTGTTGGCAATCCGGCGGCCCAGGGTATTGATGGTCCAGGAACTGGCCGCTCCCTGGCCGATGACGTCGATGACATGGTTCTGGTCCAGGCCGACCCGGTGGGCGTAGAGCAAAGATTCCACTGCTCCGATCATGGTTCCGGCGATCAGGATTTGATTGCACATTTTGGTGTGCTGACCAGCTCCCGCCGCCCCCATGTGGGAGATGTTTTTTCCCATTTTTTCAAATAGCGGCAACACTTTCTGGTACGCGGCCGGCTCTCCGCCTACCATAATGGCCAGGGTGGCGTCCCGGGCACCGATATCTCCGCCGGAAACCGGTGCATCCAGGGCGTCGAGGTTTCTGGAGGCAGCCTGTTTAAAAATTCTGCGGGCCAATTGCGGGCTGGATGTCGTCATGTCCACCACCACGGTGCCTTCGGCGGCACCGGCCAATATGCCCCGGTCCCCCAGAAAGACCTGCTCCACGTCGGGCGGAAACCCGACGATCGTAAAAACCACTTTATTGCCGCGGGCCGCCGCCGCCGGGGAGTCACACCATCGGGCGCCCTTGGCGATCAGGTTATCGGCCCTGCTTTGGGTGCGGCTGTATACCGATACCTGATGTCCGGCGTCCAGCAGGTGGCCGCACATGGCATTACCCATGACACCGGTTCCGATCCAGCCAATATTCATCTTTTCCATGGGCTTTCCCTTCCGTTGGGGATGTTGAGGCACACTTTTTCCATTCGTTTGAAAGCCGTGCGGCCGGGCCGGTCGATGGTCTCTGTCCAGGATTCCAAACGGGGTCGGCCCTTGGCGAATGGCGGGACGATACCCAATGCAGCGACAGGGTGTCAAGATACAAAATAGCTGATATTGGGACGGATACCTTATATTCCGGTTCGACATTGCCACCGGTGTAAATGCAGTGTCATTAAAGTATAATTGAAGTTTCGGGCTCCGGACAGTGCCCTAAGAGAAAGTTTGATTGCAGCGGGCGGGGATAAACCCCGCCCTTACATGGGTGTGTAGGGGTGGGGTTTATCCCCACCCGCGGTATAAGCACTGGGGTCGCAGGAGCGGGCTTTATCCCCACCCGCCGCATAAGCACCCGGGTGTCGTAGGGGTGGGGTTTACCCCCACCCGCGGTATAAGCACCGGGTGTCGCAGGGGCGGGCTTTATCCCCACCCGCCGCATAAGCACCCAGCCTTCGCAGGGGTGGGCTTTACGCCCACCCGTTGGGCATTCACCACGGTTTGCCAGCTCTAATCGCCCCGAACGGCCGCAATCAACGGACCCGAATCCAGGTCTTATCACGGCCCAAGTCACTTGCTCAGCCTATTTTATGCGGTTCTATTGCGACACCCGAAAGTTGACTTAAAAATTGGATTTCAGACTACACAATGTGTGCCTATACCTGTCCGGCTGCGGGGCATTTTTCAGGTCGTCCAAAAACGGGCCCTCTCTGAAACAGGATTTTTACCGACCCGGCAGCTCATCCAGCGGGGTATCGTCTTCCATGGACTCCATGGCCGCCAGGCTTTTTTGCTCTACGGCGGGAATCAACAGTTTCTGATGCGTGCGCAAATCGGAAAAATCGACCTCGGGGTTATAGTTGGAAAGCAGCCACATGGGGATATCGAATTTTTGCCTGCACAGGGTCCAGAAACTATCGCCGCGCCTCACCCGGTAAGGTTCGGTTTGGCTGATCTGGTAATTGGCAAAAAAATCTTCTTGAAGGCGCTTGTGAAATTCATAGCGTTGTTCTTCAAACGCGCCGGGGGACACTTTGTCCAGGGGAATATAAAGCTTCTGATGCAAATGGAGGGTATTGCCGAAGCGCAATTTGTTCAGGCGGCGTATTTTCTGGGTGCGCACATCGGCCCAGTCGGCGTAATGTCCCAGGGTTTCTTCGACTTCAACCTGAATGAGCCCTGTTTTCAGTCCCTGAAGTTCTGTATACTTGAGGAAGCCCACGTCTGCGGCGACAATTTCGATGCTGGGCAACTCCGCCGGGTCGTGCGCCGTTTTCCCGGCAAAGGTCTTGAAGTTGGATGAAAGCGCTACGGGAATCACCGATGCCAGCACAGGTGCCGGGTAGTCGTTCTCGGCCGGTGGAACGACGGGCAGCGATTCTTCGGCCTGGATGCTCTCCGCAGGCGGGGTTGTGGCACGCGATGCCATGGCCGGAAGCTGAGGTGCCCCCGTTTTTGAATTGTTTTGTGGAATCCGCAGGGTCTGTTTGGGGTAAATCGTCGCGTACCGGTTAAGGTTGTTGGCCATGGCGAGTTCGGATAGCCGAACGCCATGAATTCGTGCAATTTTGCCGGCGGTGTCCCCCCGTTGTACGGTGTAGAACAGGCTCGGTTTCTGCTTGTTTTTGTACAGTGAAGGAGGGATTTCGGCCATGTTCGCCGCGGCCGTTTCAGTGGCGGCGGGCAGCCTGAGGGCATAGCCTCTGGGTACATATTTTTGCCCCTGATAGACCGGGTCGCGCAGGGCCGGATTCAAGGATTTGATTTGGTCGTGCGTTACGTTGAAATGTGTACACAGTTCGTCCAAAGGGGCATATGCCGCTAAAACCACAGTTCTGGACGGTTGCGGACGATCCAGTTCGATATCGCTGAAATAGGCCTCGGGGTTGGATGCGATTTTGACTGCCGCCAGAAATTCAGAATAAAAATTGCGGGATGCGAATTTGAATGTTCGGCTGCGATACGCATGCACAATGGACGGGTAATCCCCGTGGGCCTGCTTGGCCCTTGCCATGCCGGCAGCGCCATGGTTGTAGGCTGTAATGGCAAGCGGCCAGCTCTGCAGTTTGCTGTAATTGTCCTTGAGCAGAAGTGCCGCAGCGTGGGTGGCCTGAATGGGATCACGGCGTTCATCCAGTTCGTAGCCCACCTTCATGAAGCGCTTTCCGGTGGATCGGGTGAATTGCCACATGCCGGCCGCACCGAACTTGCTGTAGGCATTGACGTTGAAAGAGGACTCGACATGGGGCAGGTAGGCCAGTTCCACAGGCAGTTCGTGGGATTGAAAAATGGATTGGATCTTTTCGATATAGGCACCCGACCGGATCAGCCCGGCTTTAAAGCGGTCCTTTTGTCCGATCTGGCAGCGTACCCGCCTGGCGGCGCGCGAAAAAGCGGCGGCATTGTTTTTAGCGCCAAACAGCGCCGCAATTTTCCGGCATTCGTCGCTGCGGTTGGCGGGGTCGGCGGCCAGCCGCTGGAGAATTTTCTGGTATTTGGCTTTGGCTTGCTTCATTCGCTGACGGTTGGCTTTACGTGCTCCGGGCTCCCCATGCGGCCGTAACTCGATTATTCCGTAAACGATGTCGAGGTTCTCGGCATCATGGACCACCGCCTGGCATGTGGTGTAAGTGCTGTATATTTGGGTCCAGAAATCGATATTGGGCTGGATGGCTTCGTATTGCGGAAAAGGATGGGCTGCGACAACCGACGGAGCCAATGCCGCCATGAGGATCGGTATGACCAACCATAAGTGCGCCCATCGGGGTGCTTTTTTCACTGAAGCTTCTCCTTTTTTTCCGAACGATGCGAAATTGAAGACCCTATGAGAAGCTTTATGCAAAAAATGAACCGGAATGGCAGGGCGGCCGGTTTTAATGGTTCTGGGGAACGCGTTGCAGGGGACAGCTGCCGGGGACGGTCGGTGGGGACGTATATCAGGTTATAAGTAAATCTCGATTAACTTATAACCTGATATACGTCCCCCAAAACGTCCCAAAAAGCGTCAAAAATAGGCATGAAAAGTGTCAAAAATTGTTGCCGGTTGATTTTGTTTCCTACAGGACTTAAAGTGGATTTGCGCTGAAGCGATAACCGTCAGGATAGGCAGATGAAGATTCAAATCCATCACATCCCGTCAAGCGGGCTGGACCTGGACTACGAAAAGCCGGCAGACTATTTTGCTTCGCTGCGGGAGCTGATAGCGGTGGGGGAGTGTGACTTTGAAGGCCCCATTTCCATTCAACTGCGGGTTAGCGTGGAAAAGGACTTCGTCAAGGTGCGGGGGCGCCTCAAGGCCACATTGAAGCTGCCCTGCGCGCGGTGCCTGGAGGTATTCGACACCGCGGTGGACAGCCGCTTTGTGTTGAATTATTCAAAAAAGATACCCATCGATGTGCATAAAGCCGACACCGACGGCATCGAGCTGACGGCCGAACAGATCGGGGTCCTCTTTTTCAAGGCCGATGAAATTGATTTCACGGAGGCCGTCCAGGAACAGATCGTTCTGGCTATTCCATACAGGCCCCTTTGCAGCCAGACGTGCAAAGGGTTGTGCGCCGGATGCGGCAAAGATCTCAACCAGGGGCCATGTCAATGCCGAACCGAAGCGCTGCAAGGTCCGTTTGCTGTCTTGAAAGATTTGAAGCTTTAGGGCTTTGCAAAACAGGAGACCGATCCATCATGTCAATACGCAATCTTTTAATTTTGGGCCTGCTCTTGTTGATTGCTGCAGGGTGCAAGCCCCAGATCATTGAAATCAACGTTCAGTTTGATCAAGTGGCGGGCCTGGCCAAAGGGGACCGGGTGCTGTTCAATGACAACGTGGCCGGCAGCGTTTCATCGATTCAATACAATGATGATCGGACCTATCGGGTGCGGCTCGATGTTGATGCCGGATTTTCCCGGGCGGTTACCGAGTTTTCAAGCTTCCACGTCGTTGACGACAGGGGTGCGCCCGGGCGCAAAGCCATCGACATCCGCGTCTCCCGGCAGGGCGGGGTGCCGCTGAAAAGCGGTGCCGTGGTGATTGGTGCCACACCGGCCGAAGATCTTGCCGATCGGATTAAAAAGGACCTGGAATCCGGGTTTCAGTATTTAAAAGATCGCATGGCGGCTTTTGGCCGGGATGTACAGCAGGTCCCCGAATCGGAAGCTTTTCAGGATCTGAAAAAATCGCTCGAAGCGCTGGCAGACGAAATCCAGCAAAAAGAGAAGCAGGCAAGGGAGAAACTCAAGCGCGAATGGCTTCCCGGCATTCAGCGCCAACTGGATGAGTTACGTCGCCGCCTGCAGGAGCTCGGGCGCGAAGAAGAAATCAAACCGCTCGAGGTGGAAATGGAACGTATCCGCCGGATATAAAAGCGGGACCCGCGTATGACCATCAGGATGATTGCCCGTGAATTATACCGCCTTCAGCAGGAAGTGGTCCGCCTGGAAGCGGCGCTGGATGCGGCCCCGCAGGCAAAGCGTCCGGCAATTGAGGCGCAGTTGCGCAAGGCCCGGAAAGAGAAAAACTATGTCCAGGGCGCCCTGGACGGCTGCATTGGGCGGAAAGATAAAAAAGAGGGACGGGGATGAAATTGCTTTTGGGGACGTATATCAGGTTATAAGTTAATCGAGATTAACTTATAACCTGATATACGTCCCCTCTTTTCTACCCTTTTGGCTTTTTGCTTAAAAGCGCCCGATAGACCCGGGTCAGGCGACGAAAGGTCTCCGGGTTACCCCCCTGGTCCGGATGGTGCCGGATGGCTGCCTTCCGGTACCTGCGGCTCAAGTCGGATCGGCCCATATCTTTCAGGATTTTCCAGGAGCACCCGAAAAGTTTTTCGGCCTCTTTTATTCTGAGTTGAATTTTTTCCGGAGGCTTGTAGATACGATGCCGTCGGATAAAATCCCGGATGGCGGCCATTGGGTCGACTCCGGCCGGACCGGGACCGTCAAAATAGTCGACGACATATTTCACCAGATACGGGAACAATCCCTGAAAATCCGAAGTTCCTGCCAGGTAGCATCGGTCCTTGTTAAGCCGGCAAAGCCGATGGAGAAAAAAATCATCCATCTGGTCCATCAGCGCACGACCGGACTGCGGGTTGAACGGCATACGCGTCAATTGAAAAATAGTGGCCAGGTAAGTGGTCTTTTCCCGACCTGCGACGTGATTCTCCTCGGTTTGAAAATACTGCTCCAACTCATCGCGGGATTTGCCCATCAGCGGGCGGAATACGCTCAGCGGGATCCTGTCTAAATATTGCTGGCTGCTGTGACCGAAACGAAGATAGTGGTAGCGGCGTTTATCAAAATCGTGAACCGCATTTTCCCCAAGCAGTGGTTTGCGGGCGGTCCAGTTCCTGTAGCTGCGGTCGAATCCCGATATGGCACGCTGGACATGCGGGTGCAGGAATGGGAAAAAGATCCGGTCGAGGGCATCATCATCCATAGATATGCCTTTTTTGTCCAAGGCTTCTTCAATGCGTGGATCGTAGTAGTAGCTGTTTCCCCCCGGGTAAACGATAAAGCGGCCAGGATCCGTGCCAAGATCGATGAGATCCCGGCTTTTAATGACCGCCTTGTCGGCGTAAGACTGGCGCAACAAATAACGGGTTTCGTTTTGGATGTGCAGTCTTGCCAGGTACATGGCGATATCACCCCGCCTGACGGCGGCCTACTTTTCGAACTCCTTCAAGAAGGCGTCCGCTTCATTGATGGAATGCTGAATATCCGTGACCAGTTGATCGACATCGGTTTCGATGCTGGCAACTTCTCCCTTGAGCGAACCGATCGCCCGGGCGTTCAGGTTATGCTTCAGATACAACACATAATCTTTCAGGTTGTTCAAAACCGGAGTCATGCGCTTGCGGGCGCTTTTGAGGGCTTTCTCCAGCCGGGCGAACCGGGATTGCGTGGCGCGCAATTTCTGGGCGCTTTTGGATCGGAATGAAGCGTTTTGGATTTGGTCGATCTCTTTGCGCCATTCGATAAACAGATCCTCGGCAATACGCTGAACTTTGTCGATGCGCTCATCCACAATGTCAGCCCGTTCCTGGCATGAATCATAGTCGTCGGATAGACGTTCATACATTTTTTCAAGATCGCCTCCCTGAAGGCCGTACATCTCTTTCAGGCGAGTCAGCGCATCCTTGAATTCCTCGGACGCTTTTTCCTGATCATCCCGGGACTTTTCAACTTGATCACGCAACAAGTGGCGTTTTTCCTTGCCGAGTTTTTCCCAGACGGCGTAGTAAGTGGTCTGGCAACCGGCCAAAAAGAGTGCAGCAATTATCGACCAGGCAATATTTCTCACGATGCGATTCGGGGACATCCGCAATCTCCTTGGTTTGATATCTTTGCGTTATTGGCAGTGGTCTGGATTGACTCATTATAACGGTTTTACAGCGAAAATCAACGTACCTTGGCCAGAAAGGGGACGTATATCAGGTTATCAGTTAATCTCAGATTAACTGATAACCTGATATACGTCCCCTACGGCGCAATTCCCTGTCTCTGACTTGGTCTCAAAAAACTTATTTTTAAAATAAATAAAATTCAAAAAATAAATATTGATAAATAATAAAAATAAACCTTGACAGAATATTATTTTCAAAATAATATACCGAAAGCTTCAATTATTATTAGGCGCATCTTCGATTTTCGCGCGTCGAATGCTTGGCGCCAACATCATTCTCAGGTTTTATCCGAATTCCGGCACAGGACCGGCGGCGCGGGACTGTGCCGGGAGGATAACGCCTTAAGGCCTGACACTACCTTTTTTTAGCGGCCGGTTTCAGGAGACAACGGCATTCAGCCTTTAGAATCGCTTCAACCCCCTTTTTTTACAAATCAATTTTGGTTTCAAGGCCCGGATGGGTTACTTGCGTTTAACAATCAGCCACAGGGCATGGACAACGCCGGGAATGCCGCCCAGCAGGGTCAGCAAAATATTAATAAAAAAATGGGTGGACAGGCCCACTTGCAAGAATGCCGCAACCGGCGGCATGATAATAGCCAGTAAGATTTTAATGATATCCAATTTCACTCCCTGATGGCCGGTTCAATGTTATTAACTTAGTACCTGCTTTGAATTGGAGCGGCATTCCGCCGCGATTATTGGCAGGCAGTGTAAATGATCGCGGCTAAAAGCCGCTCCTGCTGAGGATTCCAAATGTGACGCCTAAAACATTGGCTTTTAATTTCTAACCGACCGGTTGCCCCTGTCTCTGACCCGCTCGCAAGGACCCGGTTTTTCAGGACCAACTAACGACCAGTTCCGTTTTGCCGGCGGCACAATGGCCGCAGCAATTATATTGCATTTTCTTTCCTGCTTTGTCATTTTGATGTCAGATCCTATGTATTGGGTACCCGGAATCGACGAAAATCACAATTATAATCTTTTTCTTTTTCATCTCCGGTGGGAAGATTGTGTTGAAAGGTCGAAAGGGGTGGGTTTATGCCGTTTTGCAAGGTAAACGACAATTGCAGCCTTTATTACGAGGTGATCGGAGACGGCCCCGGCAAACCGACGATCACATTTATCAATGGCACGTTACAGACCACCATATACTGGAAACTGGTCAGCAAAGCGTTGGCGGATCATTTTCGTTTGATTGTCTATGACGCCAGAGGGCAGGGCGAGAGCGATCTTGGAGAAGCGCCCCTGTCATTGAACCTCCATGTAGAAGACTTGAAGGCCCTCTTGTTCGAGTTGGAAGTCCGGCAGACCAAACTGGTGGCAATCAGCCATGGCGCCAGAGTTGCCCTGGCCCTGGCCAAGGACACTCCCGGTCTGGTGTCGCGGATGGTATTATGCAGCTTATCCACCCGGGCAACCTTTCGCGCGCGGATGATCGTTCGCTCCTGGCACGAAATCCTGCAACGCCACAGCCTGGATGCCATGGTATGGGCGGCCGTGCCTCTGGTGTTCGGCAGAAATTATCTTTTCGAAAACCGAAAAACCATCGAACGTCTGGTCGCCACGATTGTGCGGCGGAATAAAACCGATTCTCTGCGCGCCCATTTGTCGGCCATACAGCATTATCCGCCGTTGTCCGATTATTTGCATAAGACCGAGGGGCTGGTGCTGGTGATCACAGGTGAAGATGATCCACTGGTAACCTTCGAGGGTGCTGGAGAAATTGCGCGTTTGTGCGGGGGAAGACAAGTCGAGTTAAAAGGCGTCGGCCATTCGATTCCGGCCGAGGCGCCGGAGCGATTCATTGCTTTGGTGATCGATTTTCTAGGCCGCTGACGTTTGGCCTTAAGAGCCGGGGCCTCAGGATGCGGTCACGGCCATTGGACCTCAAGGCGGGCTGCCCGATGATCCCGGTTCTGGCTGCCGAAACAATCACTCCGTCGCCAACCGGCAAATATCGTTACTGTTTTCTTATGGGTGACGAATATCTTTTGTTTGACAACCCACCGAACTTTTTCTATAAGTAATAATGATAATAGAGATTTGAGGAACCCCTCCTTACGTTGCCCCATATTCGTACATGGGGTGCTGGTGGACTGAAGCGATTAGTGAATTAAATGACTACAGTTAATGACAGGGTTGCCGATATAGTATTGTGGATTGCACAAGGCTATGTCGGCTTTTTTGTTAACTGACGGGCATTAAACTTCTAATCCGTGCTGAAATGTTTTGCGTTGATAGTCTTGTGACGCGCCATAAGGAGGTTTGAAAATGAGATTTGGTATAGCCGTGCTCGTGGTTTCTGCAATCCTGTTATCTGCACCTGTCGCTTATTGTGCAAGTCGTGTTCTATTCATCGATTCTTATTATCAAGGCTATGCCTGGAGCGATGGTATTACCGATGGTATCAAAATTAACATGAAGATCGCCAATCAACTTGGACTGAAAATTCCAAAAAGTTTTCGGAAAATTGCATCGAAGGTCATCGAGTGATCCGACACGGCCAAAATGGTTTTTGGCCGGCGACTGCGATGCCGGTGCTGTAATATTATTCTCCGCCAATGTACTGTTTGATGCGGGAACCACTACATGGCGCACAGGAGGCAAATTATATGTTTGAAAAACTAAGGGATCTTGGGTTACGGCCGAAAATGGCCATTCAAATTCTGGCTGCGGCTGCTGTGGTAATGGCGGCAGCTATTCTCTGGGTGGGTATCAATGCCCGGCAGATGGCGCTGGATGAAGCGCATGACAAGGCGTTCGAGGTTGCAAGGCGCTGGGGTGCTGTTGTGCAGGCGGAAGTCCAGACCGCCATGGATGCAGCGCGAACAATCGCCCAGGCCCTGGAGGGGATGAAAGGACGCGGCGTGCCGCCTCGGGATATGATCGACGGTATCTTGAAAAACGTACTGGAACAATATCCAACCTTTCTTGCCGTATGGACCTGCTGGGAACCCAATGCCCTGGACGGCAAGGATTTCGAGTTCAAGAACGCCATCGGGCATGACGCGACGGGGCGCTATATTCCCTACTGGAACCGCTTGTATGGCGAAGTCGACGTCGAGGCGCTGGCTAATTACACCGTCGAGGGTGCCGGCGACTACTATCAGGTACCCTTAAAATCAGGCAAAGAGGAGGTTTTCGACCCCGTCGCCTATGAAGTCGATGGCGGAAAGTTTCTGAAAACCATTCTGGCCGTGCCGGTGCGTTTTGAAGACCAGGTGGTCGGGGTCGTGGGGATTGATCTTCCATTGAAGCCCTTTTTAGAACCCATCATCAAGCGGGTGAAGTTTTTCGATATTGGCTACGGATTCATGATGGCCAACAACGGCGTTATGATCGCCCATCCCACCAAGTGGGCCAACGTGGGCAAAACAATGGAATTCTTCAAGTTCGAAAAGCAGGCCATCGATGCGGTGCGCCAGGGCAAGGAAACCTCGCAGTACAAGGTGTCCACGACCACGGGCAAAAAAGCATTCTACGCCTTTGCGCCCATTTCCATCGGGCTGGCCGATAAAAGATGGAGCCTGGTCACCAATATCGAGGAGAACAAAATCACCGAACGTGCGCGGCAGATTTTTACGCGTTCCCTGCTTATCGGGTTTGGCGGGCTTTTCATCCTGGGCGCCATCGTATGGTTCCTGGTGGGTGGTATTACCCAGCCGATTCTGCGCATGGCCGGTACTATTCGCCAGGTTGCCCGCGACCGAGACTTGACCCTGGATGTCCAGGTTTCCTCGCGGGACGAGATTGGCGTCATGGGGCGTGAGTTCAACAACATGATGAAAGCCATGCGGGATTCATTTACCATGGTGGATGATGCGGCCAAACACGTGAATGCCCAGTCCGCCGATGTGGCCAAGCGCGCTACGGCCAACCGCGATCGCGCTGAGGATGAAGAGAAACAAATGGGCGTTATCCTGGATACGGTGGGGCAGATGGGAGAAACCGCCGGGCAGGTGCAGAACGCGTCCAAGAGTCAGGCGGATGCGGCCAACGAATCATCACGGCGCGTCGAGCAGCTTATGGAAACCATGAAAAAGGTGGATGATGCATCCAGCGAGCAGATCCAGGAGGCCAGCGTGGCCACAGAACGTGTGGCCGCCATGGGTGAAACCGGTGCCAAGGTTACCGCCACTGCCCAGCGTCAGGGCGAACAGGTCATCCAGATGACCGATGCCATGCGCGCCATCGCCCGGTCGGTGGAAGAGATGACCCGCGCCGCGGATCGTGCCACCGAGCAGGGCCGTACGGTGCTTGAAGCAGCCCAGGAAGGCCAGGCAACGGTGGATGCCACGGTTAACGGTATGCAGGCCATCAAGACATCTTCCGAACAGATCTCGGATATCATCAGCGTAATCACCGAAATTGCCGAGCAGACCAACTTGCTTGCCTTGAATGCCGCCATCGAGGCGGCCCGCGCCGGTGTCCACGGCAAGGGCTTCGCGGTGGTTGCCGATGAAGTCGGTAAACTGGCCCAGCGATCATCCGAAGCGGCCAAGGAGATCACTCAGTTGATCAAAGACTCCACCAACAAGGTTGAAGAAGGAACCCGCCTGACCGACCGATCCCAGGAAGCCTTGCGCAAGATTGCCAAGGGTGGCGAAATCAACATGCTCGCCATTGAGGAGATCGCCCGGTCGGCCGATTTGCTGGCGGACAGCAACAAGGATGTCACGGCACTGGTCGATGACTTGACTTCTCTTGCCCGGGAAATTGAAGGAATGGCCGGACAACAGGGCGAGCGCCGAAAAGAGGCCCAGGCCGCGTTGACCGCCCTGGTGCAAAAATCGAACGCAATTTCAGAACAGGTCGCCCAAGCGGCTGAACGGGCCACTTCCGTGGGCAATGAGATGCGCGGCATTTTGGACCAGTCCGGAAAAATGCAGGAAATGACCGAATTGCAGGCGGGACGATCCCAGAAGCTGCGTGAAATTACCGTGGCTTCGGCCCAGCGCGCCCAGCAGACCGCTGCCGGAGCCGGCGAGGTCGTGGGCATTACATTGGAAATGCAGCGACTGGCGGCCAACCTGACTCGTCAGGTGGCGCAATTCAAGGTCCAGAAAGGGCATTCCGGCAGTGATGCGGAACTGAACCAGCCCGATTATGAGACCAATACCGAGGTATAGTTAAATATTGCAGGGGGTAGCAGTCCGTAACCGGCAAGGTGGACTGCTACCCCCTTTTTCATCCGCCCGATGTTTCAGATGGTTTGAACGATTAACATAGGATGGGATGCCATTGGCACGTTTTTCAGAACAAAAAGAGAACCTTCAGATGATCGGTTTTTATGCCGGAGAGAAATTGTTCGGCACCGATATCCTTTCCGTTCAGGAGATTTTGCGTGATCCGGATATTGAACCGGTCCGTCAGTTACCCAATTTTATCCAGGGCGTGGTTAACCTGAGAGGACAGCGCGTTCCCGTGATTGATTTAAGGGTGCGACTGGATCCCGGAGCCGCTCCCAGGGACGGGGTCCTATGGCTTCTGGTTGTTGCCCTGGGCAAGAACGTGGTCGGCTATTTGGTGAACTCTGTCACCCGTATCATGAAAATTCCACCCGAATCCATTTTACCGGCCCCCGAACTCATGTTGGCAGGGTTGCGCTCGCAATATATTCTCGGTGTGTGCAATACAGAACTGGGTTTACTCATTGTAACCCACTTGGTCCGTATGCTCGACACAAGTGAAATCGAAGCATTGCAAAAATTGGAATCCGTATAATTATTTAATGCTGTTGTATTATATTTGCAGTTCGCGCAACCGCTCATGAAAAAAAATGGATTGTCACAAATAAGACGATGGTTGCTGCTTTGTCTGGCCGTAGTGTCTTTATTGGCCATGGCGGTATTTGTGCTGATTTACTTCGAGATATCCGCAACCATAGATTCAGTCGCATTAGGCGGCGGCGCCCAGATGAGTCCGGCTGCCGTGTTGTCCATTAAGGGGATGCTGGCTTCCCTTAGGTTGCGTATCATTCTTCTGCTCAGCGGTGGACTGATTATCCTGCTTATTGCCGGCTATGCCTGGCTGGGCTTTGCCGTGCGACGCATCGAGCGCCCGTTGCGCACCATCGAACGGGCCCTTGGACAATTGGCGCGGGGGAAACTTAATGAAACCGTGGTGATCGATTCGCCCGATGAATTCGGCAGAATTGGTGCCGGCATCAATGAGGTGGCGGTAAACCTGCAGGAATTGTTGCTTTATATTTGGAAACAGACCGGCCAATGTTTAACCCTGCTCGATCATATTCAAAACAACCCCGACCTTCGCCAGGACAGGCGGCTCACCCTCGAAAGCCTGGGTTACCTCAAGCAGCTGGCAGAGGCCATCGATGACCTGCGCGATATGGCCAAAGCCTATGTTTTTTATGATGTCAGCATAGAAGGCAATAAAACCCTGGCGATAAACGAGCCGGGAGGTGATGCCCCCGGCAATATATAAAAGGGGACGTATATCAGGTTATAAGTTAATCGCAGATTAACTTATAACCTGATATACGTCCCCAAAGATGTCCCCAAAGATGTCCCCAAAGATGTCCCCAAAGATGTCCCCAAAGATGTCCCCAAAGATGTCCCCAAAGATGTCCCCAAAGATGTCCCCAAAGATGTCCCCAAAGATGTCCCCAAAGACCCTCCCATAAACCCAACCCAAAATTGTCAGTTTTGATGGTTTTTGGCATTTCGGGTGAGCATCTTAGGTCAAATGGTGTTCAGATGAATATACACCCGGATGATCATCAGCTATCGCATGCATGGCGTCGGCGGGGCATAACGCCGGCCATTGACAGGTCTGCACCACAAAATATAGCATATATAGCAGACATGTACTACCAGATGAAGTGGATCAGCTGTTGAGGACGCGATTCAACCGTGGTTTGACGATGTGGTGTGCGGTTGCTTGACATGCCATATTTTACGGCATATGATTTGCATCCTGAAATTTAAGATTTAGGCCTTACGGATAAGGCGATCCTATTAACAGGGGAGGACCACATGGAAAATTCATTGCTGCAGACCATTGCCTCCGTTCCCATATTTTACGGCATACCCCTTCTGGTTCTGGCCCTTTTTGCCATGTACCTGGCCCGCAAGCCCTTTCATCGAACCATCTCTTCTTTTTCGCGCATTGTTTACAACGCCATGCGGCTTTCCGCCGCATCGGTCAAACTCGCCGAGAAGCGCTTAAAGATAAGAAACCGTGAAGTACTGATGAGCGCCGGTCTTGAACTTGCCGAAAGAAAAGTCGAACGTGAATTTGAACGGATCAGTGCTGCCGTGCAGAAGGACCTTCAGGGGTATCCCCAAATCCAGCGAAAAATCACCGAGGACCTGCTGCAGTTGGAGGAAGATTACAGCAACTGCGGTGAAATCCCGGAAAAATTGCCGGATTGGGTCAAGGTCATCGACGCCATCGCCAACATCAAACCCACCGGTGATCGCATGGTGGTTAATATGCTGGAAGAGATCCACCGCACCCTGGAAGAGCAGCACAAGGCTGCGGTCGAGCGCCATCGCCGGGATGTCGCCAAGCGCCACAGTATACTCAGTCGCATGCTGCCCACCTGGCGCGGCACGCAAAAGACCTTCGCCGGAGTTCAGAAAGCGGTATCCGATCTGAATCAGCGCTCCAAAAAAATCGATCGTTATATGGACGCCTATGAAAAAACGCGCAATCAGAATGATATGGCCGAGCGACAACTCTCCTCTTCTTCCCTGACGCAGTTTTTTATCTCCGGGTTGGTGCTGGCGGTGGCGGTCGTGGGGTCTATTATCAACTTCAACCTGGTGGCCCTTCCCATGTCCGAGATGGTTGGCGGAGCGAGTTACATCGGCGCTTTCAAAACATCGGATGTGGCCGGCATGTTCATTGTATGTCTGGAAATCGTCGTGGGCGTGTTTTTAATGGATGCCCTCAAAATAACACGGCTTTTTTCCATCATCGGAAGCATGGAGGACCAAAAGCGCAAGATGATTTTCTGGGTATTGTTCGGTATGCTGACCATATTGGCCACCGTCGAATCTTCCCTTGCATTTATGCGCGATCGCATTGCCTCAGACATGGAGGCCTTGCGGCAGACGCTTGCCGGTGTGGAGGCCGCCGGGGTGCCGACGAGCAATATCCCCACCATCGGCCAGATGATCATGGGCTTTATCCTGCCCTTTATCCTGACTTTTGTCGCTATTCCATTCGAATCATTTGTTTCCTCTTCGCGTACCGTGCTGGGGATTCTGGCCGCTTGGGCATTGCGAATCATCGCCTTTGCATTACGGTTGATGGGAAACCTGGGCTTTTACTGCGGCCGCATTGTAATCAATATTTATGACCTCATCATTTTCCCTGCATTGTCGGTGGAAGGCGCCATCGTTCGAAGGATCGAAAACAAAAAAGATGCGGAAAAGAAGCACGACCCGGATACCGTGGAGTCCGCAGAATCTGAGCAAAATGAAACCCAGTTGATGTGAGAGGGCGCACCATGCAGCGATATAAAAGACTGATTCAGGCGACGATTGTCGGGTTTGTAATATTGGCCGCAGTATCGGCCTGCTCGCAGAAAGGCGACCGGTCAACGGGGATCTACATGTTGCTGGACACCTCCGGTACTTATGCCGTGGAGTTGAAAAAGGCCAAAGCCATTGTCAATTATCTGCTGGGTACGCTGCAGCCGGGGGATACGCTCGCCGTCGGTCGGATCGATACGGGCAGTTTCAGCGAAAAGGACATCATTGCCAAGGTCACTTTCGACTCCCGGCCTTCGGTATCCAACAACCAGAAACGGGCCTACCAAAAGCTGATGGATGATTTTCTTGCGGACCTGAAAGGCAGCAGTTATACGGATATTTCCGGCGGAATACTGCAGGCCATCGAATACCTCAACGAGTCCGGCGCAGGCAAAAAGTACATTCTCGTTTTTTCAGACCTGCAGCAGGAACTGGCCAAAGGCCATGTGCGCGACGTTCCCTTTAGCCTGGAAGGGTTTGAAGTGATCGCTTTGAATGTGACCAAACTCAGGGAAGATATCCGCGATCCCAAGCAGTACATGCAGCGCGTTGAAGAATGGCGCGAAAAAGCCGAAAGTGGCGGCGGTCACTGGCGGGTGATCAACGATCTCGAACGCCTCGACAATATCTTCGCAAACTAACCCGGCCGGCCAGCGCCGGATCTTTGTTCAATACAAAGACCAGGTCCTGGGGGCCCCTTCAGGGCCACTCCGCGGGCGGGCTTTCCGGACCCGGTTCCTGCTGTCAATCAAGTTGCGACTCCGCAAACCGTTCCGCTGACTGTGCCGTCATCGTTTGCATCATCGATGCGCACGGGTACGATGGTATTTTCGGCCCGTGCAGCGCCGGCAATGGTGACCGTCAGGTAGTTTTCGCTGGTTCCTTTGGAGCCGGCGGAAATTGGATCGGTTGTGCTTTCAACGAGTACATTGACGGTTCGGCCGATGTTTGAGCGGGCGAAACGGGCCTTTTTTTTCTCGCCGATCTGTCTCATCTTCCGGCAGCGTGCCTTGACGATATGCTGGTGCACCTGTTGGCCGTAGGTCGCCGCCGGTGTTCCCTTGCGCGGGGAAAAGGGAAAAACGTGCAGGTAGGTGATGGGAAGTTGCTCGACCAGGCCGCAGGTCTGCTCGAATGCGCCCTCGGTCTCACCGGGGAAACCGGCCAGGATATCCACGCCAACGGCGGCATACGGGAACTGGTTGCGAATGTCATGGATCAATGCGGCAAACTGCTCGCGGGAGTAGGTGCGGCCCATGCGCTTCAATATGCGGTTGTCGCCGCTTTGCAGCGGAATGTGAAAATGGGGGCAGATCCCGCTGTGCGGGTCCTTCATCAGTCCGACAATACGCGGGTCGACTTCCGTGGGTTCTATGGAACTGATCCGGATACGCGGCTTGGCGCTTTCCCCGGCGATTCGCAGGAGCAAATCGGCCAGCGACTTTTTCGGCACCATCTCTTTACCATATGCGCCAATATGGATTCCGGTCAGAACCACCTCCCGGAAACCGTTTGCCGTCAATTGCCGCAGGTGGCCGAGGACATCATCCATGGGCATGCTGCGGCTCCGGCCACGGGCGTGAGGAACGATGCAATAGGTGCAAAAGGCGTTGCATCCGTCCTGTATTTTCAAAAAGGCGCGTGTCCGGTTTCCAGGCGCCACCGAGGGCAGCGGGCTGAAGGTATGCACTTTTTCAACATTCTGCCGAACGACCAGCGGTCGTTTATGGCCGGTACCGGTGGCATCCAGGATTTGCACGATGTTGAGCTTGTCGCCGTGGCCCACGATCAGGTCGACCCCGGGGATGGACCGGATTTCCTCTGGGGCAGTCTGGGCGTAACAGCCGGTCACCACAATCCGTGCTCCGGGATGATTGCGGATCGCCTGGCGCACCGCCTGGCGGGACTGCATGGCCGCTTTGCCGGTCACCGTACATGTGTTGACAATGACCAGCTTCGCAGGCGTATCATGGACGCACTGTTCAAAGCCGGCGGCCTGCAGCTGGCTTTCCAGGGCCGCCGATTCGCACTGGTTGACCTTGCACCCCAGGGTGGTGATGGCATACTGTTTCATTGGATCCAGCCTCCGCCCAACACCTCCGGCCCATTATAAAAAACGGCGCCCTGTCCCGGCGTGACGGCCGTCTGCGGGGTGTCAAACGCAATTTCCGCACAATGCCGGTCCAGTGGATGCAGTTGTGCCGGCACCGCCTGGTGGCGGTAGCGCACGCGAACCATGACCGGGATTGAAGTCCCGGGGGGCTCGGCAATCCAGTTGATTTGATTCACACGGCAGCGGACGTTCAGAAGGTCCGTTTTAATCCCGACCACCAGCCGGTTGCCATGCGGCTCGATGCGGACCACATAATAAGGTGCCGCCGCCGGTACGTTGATGCCCCGGCGCTGACCGACGGTGAACAGGTGCAGGCCCGGGTGCGTGCCGATGACATCGCCTTCAAGGTTGACAATCGGACCCGGCTGGGGCAGGAATCCGGGCCGGCTTTTCAGAAAATCGCCATATGATCCACGATTGACAAAGCAGATGTCCTGGCTCTCTTGCGCCACGATGGCAGCCAGCCCTTTCCGGCGGGCGATAGCCCGGGTCTGTGCCTTGGTGTAGTCGCCCAGGGGCAGTCGCGCAATGCGCAGCTGCTGCTGGGTCAATCGGGCCAGGAAATAGGACTGGTCCTTGGCCGGGTCGATCCCCCGTAACAGGCGCATATTGTCCGCTTCGCCGGGCAGGATGCGGGCATAGTGGCCGGTGGCCATGCCGCGGGCACCCAACTGCCGGGCCTTCCGGTAGAGGACGTCAAATTTGATGGCCGGATTGCACACCAGGCAGGGATTGGGTGTTTTTCCCTCCCGGTAAGTTGCGCTGAAATAGTCCACCACGCAGCGTTCGAATTCCGAACGCAGATCGATGACATGAACGGGAATCTGCAGCTGGTCGGACAAACCGGAAACCAGGCGCGCGATGCGCCCCTCTTCATTTGCCGGAGGCCCTGACGGGGATTCGGGCAAAGGACCGGCGTTCTCATATCCGGTCAGGAAATGCAGTCCGATGACCCGGCAGCCGGCATCTTTGAGCAACGCGGCGGCCACCAGCGAGTCGATGCCACCGCTCAGGGCCATGGCAATGGGTGCATGCATTTAGAAAAAGGTCTGGTTGATGGGTTTGGTCTTCATGGCGCGGGTGGGGCAGGTCGGTATGCACAATTCACATACACTGCATTTTTGCTGATCGAAAATCACTACCATTTCAGGGCGTTGTATAGACAACGCACCGGTCGGGCAGACTGCCGTGCAGGCGCCGCAATGGGTGCAAATCTCTTCTTCGCGCCGGATTTCCTGGGAGGCATTCTGGACATTCACCCCCTGGGATTTGAGATATTTCACCCCGTCTTTGAAGTTTTTTTTGGTACCGGAAAGCTCCAGCACCATGTAACCTTCTTTTCGCGGAAGGATACCGGCGTTGAGAATATTGAACACGAGGTCATAGTCGCGTGCCAGGTAACACACCAGGGGCTTTTTAACTTCGGTCTTGGGAAACCGCAGAATAAGAATCTTGGAATACACATCAGCCTCCGAAATAATTAATTACAAGTGATCTATAGTTGAGGAATTCTGTCTTTTATGTCTTTATACAGAGCGCCAGCGCGAGGCGCGTTCCACAATCACAGACCTTAGAGCACTCGAAACTCGAAATGGAAAGGGCATCCCGTGGATCGGAATACACCTTCATACATGGGATCTTTACACAAACACAGCAACTGTGTAACATAATTGTAAATCAACACACTGTCAATATATTAGGCGCTCCTAAACCAGCGGTTCTAATTGAACAGGGCACATCAGAAAGCCTATCATGATTAGGAGCCAAGAAGGTGGTTTTTCATCAAGTACAACGCCTTTGAGCAATGGTGAGTAGGATACAAGGATACTGATTCAGGATAAAAAGGGCGCTGATTTTGGGCAATGGCAATGCGATGCATGATTCCCGAAGATCAGGGAATTAATCGCTGGATGAAGGTATTTGGCCAAGTTCTATGGGGCTCGGATTTCTGGCGGATCAGCAACATTGCGTAAAAGATGCTCATAGTCGGCAAAAAGCATGATACGAATGGCCGCGCGCAAGTTGTTCCAATACTCTTGGCGGGAGCTGAATTTTGAACGGCAATACTGGTAGCCGGGATCGCAAAGTTCCAGAATCTGATGGATGAAAAAGGCCAACACGTTGAGGATAAAAAAGTTGTTCGACAAGTGTTGCTTGCCGTGGCCGAAGTTATGCTCCAGGTGATAACCTTGGTTTTTTAGGGTATTAAATGTTTCGTTTTCAATTTTCCAGCGACTACGGCCGGCTTTGACGAGTTCAACGACATTTTGCTTGCTCACCTGCTGATCGGTTACCCAACTATTATGGTAGGTGGCCTTTTCATTCACAATGAGCCAGTACTCAAAAAAATTCACATGATCGGCATTGCGACTGTCGTTCAAAAGCGCATGATTCACCCAGCGGTAATGGTGCCGCCTGCCTTTGTCATCGATCAGTTCCATATGTTCGACGCCGTGCAAGGGCTCAAGTTGTTCAATGCATTGGAACAAGGTTTTGTGGTCCGTGGGTTTTGCCACAAGAATATAGGACATGTTCGATGCTTTTAAGGCATCAATAAACGGTTGATTCGAATAAAGGCCATCGCCGGTGATCATGATTTTCAGCTTGGGGTGGGTCGCGCGGATTTTGCTGACCAGCCTTTTGCCTGCATTGCGTTCACAATCATTTTTAACGTTGCCATCGGCATTGATGATGGGTTCTGGGGCCAGCGGGATGACCTGCCGCATGTCCGGATGAAGCATGACGGCTTGCAAGATCTGATGTGAATAGCGCAGTTTGCTTTTTGCGCCCTTATAGGTCAGACAACTTGGACAATTAATTTTTTCGGAAGAAAAATACTGCGAGCCGTCAATTGCGATAAGATAATGATCGCTTTCCAGTTTATAGGCAAACAGCTGTCTTGCCCGCTGCAGGTGCTGGAACAAAATCGCAAAGCACGGATCGATGAGTTTGGTATCGACGGCATCTAAAGTGTTTCGCATTACAGCGTCACTGGGGATGGCCCTTACATCGAACATGGCCTTTAAGTTGCAGCATTGCATATTGTCTTGCATGCGACGCTGAAAAGAAAGCAGTGAAGGGTCTTGAAAAAACATCATAGCCAAAGCGCTCATCAGGCAATCGTGCAGTTCGAAGCCGACCTTGCCCGATTGCCGGTGATCATTAATCTGGAGGAAAAGCGCGGAGATGGCTTTTCGCTGTGCGCTGAAGCTTAGATGTTTTTTGGTATGCAAGTTGCCCCTACATATTGTTAACCTGCTGTTATTAATATCAATATATAGGGGTAAAGTCTAGTTTTATTTTATATAATGAAATCGTTGGGTTATTGACAAAAAGGGCTATGGCCATCGCGAAAAATTAATTTTCAAAAGCCCTTAGTCCCCGACCAGAAAAGCTGAAGAACCTTCAGTTAGAATTGCTGGCGCCATGAATCCCTTTGCATACCGCACCACAGGCCTGGCCATCAAGACCCTGGAGAACTTGTCCAAAGCCCGTGTGAATCTTCACGGAACCGAAAACCTTCCCCAGGGGGCCACCATTTTCGTGATGAACCATTTCACCCGCCTGGAAACCTTTTTAATGCCGTACTACCTGCACAAACTGGTGCGGCTGCCCATTTGGTCCATTGCCGCCGCCGAGCTGTTTGTGGGCGCTCTCGGGCGTTACTTAGAGTCGGTGGGGGCCGTATCCACCAAGCATCCGGACCGGGACCGGCTGATCGTCAAGAGCCTGCTCACCGGCGAGGCCGGGTGGATTATCTTTCCGGAAGGACGAATGGTCAAGAACAAGAAGATTGTCGAAAAAGGCCGCTACATGATCTCCTATGCCGGCGGCAAACATCCGCCGCACACCGGAGCGGCCGTGCTGGCGCTGCGCGCAGAGTTCTATCGCCAGCGGATACTGCAACTGTCCCACAGCAATCCCGAGGAGTCCCATCGTCTGCTGGGCCTGTTCAATGTGGACGGTTTGCCGGGCATCTCCCGGCAGGGCACCTCCATCGTGCCGGTGAATATTACCTATTACCCCCTGCGCGCCCGCATCAATATTCTGAACCACCTGGCCCAGCGGCTGGTGGATGATCTGCCCGAGCGGGTGACCGAAGAGCTGATGACCGAAGGCGCCATGCTGCTTTCCGGAGTGGATATGGACATCCGGTTCGGAAAACCCATCGATATTGCCTCCTATCTAAGCCAGCGCACCATCGCCCAGGATATCCGTTCGATTCGCGCTTATGATTTCGACGACCCTCTGCCGTGCCTCCGACAGATGCGCCGGGCTGCCCTGAAGATCATGAAACGCTATATGGAGGACATTTACGGGCTGACCACCATTAACCACGACCACATCTTTGCTTCCCTGCTCAAGCACAGCGTGCGGGACATCGTTGATAAAGACAACTTCCGCAGGCGCGCCTTTCTGGCCATTGTCCAGGGGGTCAAACAGCTCCCGGTGCACACCCACCACAGTTTTGCCGCCAGCCAGAGCCATTTGCTCATCGACGACCGGTTCGGCAAGCTGTCGGATTTTTTAAAAGTGGCTGAAGATAAAAAGGTGATCGAAACGAACGGCTCCAGTTTTCGGCGAAATCGCAGTACGATGCGCAATTTTTTCGACTACGACCGGGTGCGCATCGACAACCCCGTCGCGGTGATCGCCAACGAGGTGGAACCGCTCACCGCCCTGCAGAAGCGGATTTCCCGGCTGTGCTGGCGGCCGGGGTTCATCCTGCGCCGAAGAATCGCAGCTTATTACCTGCGGCATGCGCTATGGGCATTCGAGACCGATTATTTCGAGACTTTCACCGAAGAGGAATCCAAACCCCGACATATCGGCAGGCCCTTGCTCCTGCGCGGCCGCTCCCGTAAGCTCGGCATTGTGCTGTCCCACGGATATATGGCCGCCCCCGCGGAAGTGCGAACCCTGGCGGACTATCTGGCATCTCAGGGCTATTGGGTCTATACGCCGCGGCTGAAAGGGCACGGCACGTCACCGGAGGATCTGGCGCGCTGCAGCTACCAGGACTGGATTCATTCCATGGAAGACGGCTATATCATCATGCGTCATCTCTGCCGCCGGGTAGTACTCGGCGGCTTTTCCACCGGCGCCGCCCTGGCGCTGGAACTGGCCGGCCGCCTGAACAGCGTTGCCGGGGTCTTTGCCGTATCGACCCCCCTGCGGTTGCAGTACCTCTCCTCCAGGTTCGCTCCCCTGGTGGATACCTGGAATAAAATCATGGGGCGCGTTCACCTGGATGAAATCAGGAAGGAATTTGTCGACAACCAGCCGGAGAACCCACATATCAACTACCTGCGAAATCCCATCTCCGGAGTACGCGAACTGGAACGCCTGATGGCGTTCCTGGAACCCAAACTTGCCGATGTCCAGGTTCCGGCCCTGGTGGTACAGGGAAAAGACGACCCGGTGGTCAACCCCAGCGGTTCGGAGCGCATATTCGACCTTCTGGGATCGTCGGACAAAGAGTATCGCGTGTTCAATTTCCAGCGCCACGGCATACTGCTGGGAGAAGGTTCGCCGAAAGTGCACCGGGCCATCGGCGAGTTTGTGCGGCAGTTGACGGTAGAAGAAAAGTGACTAAAGTGACCTGCAGATTCGGGTGGCCTCTGCGGGGGTTGCATCCCGCCGCAACAGTACAATGATTTGCCCGAAATGTCGCGGCGCTATGCCGCTACCACGGGGTTGTTGAAGTTTGCAAAACGTGGTGAATGCCCACCGGGCGCGGGTAAAGCCCACCCGTGCCAAGGTTCACAGGGATCACTGTTTCGGGTGGGGATAAAGCCCACCCGTGCCAAGGTTCACAGGGATCACCGTTTCGGGTGGGGATAAAGCCCACCCGTGCCAAGGTTCACAGGGATCACCGTTTCGGGTGGGGGTAAAGCCCACCCGTGCCAAGGTTCACAGGGATCACTGTTTCGGGTGGGGATAAACCCCACCCCTACTATTGAATGGTGGGGCGTGGGTAAACCCCACTCCTACTTTGGTGGCGTAGGGGCGGGGTTTACCCCCGCCCGCGGCAACTTGAAACTTAAAGCCGGAGCGGCGATTTTCCGTTCCGGCACCATATTTTCAGGATCAAAAAAACGGAAAACCTGACGCCCATGCATCCCATCGCTTTGATCATTCTTGCGGCAATTGCCATAGACGCACTCCTGAATGTCACCGCGGACGTTCTAAACCTGAAATCTGTCAGCACCCGTCTGCCCGCGCCATTCGAGGGTTGGTACGATCTCCGGCGCTATGCCCGGGCCCAACAGTACCTGCGGGTCAATACGCGCTTCGGCTGGCTTGTGTCGGCTGTGGATTTGCTGGTTCTGATCCTGTTCTGGTTCGGTGGCGGGTTTCAATGGCTGGATCTGTGGGTGCGTGGTTTCGGTTTCCCTGAAATTGGCAATGGACTGCTGTATATCGGCATCCTGCTGGGCGTCAAGGCGGTGCTCGGCCTTCCCTTCGGGATATACCGCACCTTCGGCATCGAATCGCGTTTCGGGTTCAACCAGACCGGTTGGGCTACTTATGTCGCCGACCGCCTCAAGGGACTGGGGCTCACCATCGTCCTGGGCGGGCCGCTGCTGGCGGCGGTACTGGCTTTTTTTCACTATGCCGGCAGCGTTGCCTGGCTTTACTGCTGGGCAGCCACCGTGGGGTTTATGCTGCTGATGCAGTATATCGCTCCCGCCTGGATCATGCCGCTGTTCAACCGCTTCGAGCCCCTTGCTCCGGGAAAACTGCGTGACGCCATCACGGCCTATGCGCGCAGCATCGATTTCGCGCTGGACAACATCTTTGTCATGGACGGCTCCAAACGCAGTTCAAAGTCCAATGCCTTTTTTACCGGTTTCGGCCGCAACCGGCGCATCGTGCTGTTCGATACATTGGTGGAAAAGCACAGCACGGGTGAGCTGGTGGCGGTGCTGGCTCATGAAATGGGGCACTACAAGCACCGGCATATCGGCAAGAACCTCCTGGCCAATATCCTCCAGGCCGGAGTGATGTTTTTCATTCTTTCCTTTTTCATCGCTTATCCCGGTTTGTTTGAAGCCTTTGGCGTCACAGAGGTATCGGTCTACGCCGGACTGATATTTTTCAGCCTGCTATACGCGCCGCTGGACGGCCTTACCGGTTTGCTGCTGCTGGCGCTTTCGCGCATCCACGAGTATGAGGCCGATCTCTTCGCCGTTCGCACCAGCAAAAAGGGCGGTGATTTGATCACCGCCTTGAAGAAGCTGTCCGTGGACAATCTGTCCAATCTCGAGCCGCATCCATTCTATGTTTTTCTGAATTACTCCCACCCGCCGGTACTGCTGCGCATCGCAGCCATTGAAAAGGAGATCCGGGGGGAGAATCGGGTTTTTCCTTCCCTAAAGAGAAGTTACGAGTGATCTAAAGTGACCAGTGATCTATAGTTGTGGAACGCGCTGCGCGCTGGCCGGATTTTATAAGATGACAGAATACCACAACTTTAGATCACTTTAGATCACTCGTAACTTTAGATCACTATTTTCCCTACACCTTCTTCTGAATCAGCATGGTTCCCGGATCCAGGGTCAGGGCGACATCCATATCCTGTTCGGGATTGCCCTTGATGGCCTTGATATGGATAGTATCGTTTTCCGGAAGCAGGGCGATGGCCACGTCGAAAAGATCCTGCACCGGAGAGATCTGAACCGGCAGGCCGTCATCGGCCGGGGATTCATGGCGGTGGGTGGTGACGGTGAACCATATGGGCAAAGACTGCTGTCGGGCCAATGTCTTGAGTGCTTCCAGGGCGGCGCGCGAACTATCATCAAAGGGCAGGCCGTCGATGATGATCATGTGGGGCAGAAAGATATTCTGGGAGGTCAGGTCCGTCAGGCGCTCCTCCAATTTAGGTGCGCTGAATCCCTCCACGCGAAAGGTCATGATAAAGCGGTGCGCCGCCATGGCGTCCCAGAGCTGGTCGATCTGGGGCACCTTGTATTGCTGGGCCAACTGATCGAACACTTCCTGGTACCACAGGCTGACTTTCCAGACCGGCTCGTTCAAACTGATATGCAGTACATTTTTCTGGCTCAGCAGGCTGTTGAGGGCAATCTGGACAATGAGGGCTGTTTTGCCGACGCCATGGCGTGCCAGCACAGCGCCGAATCCTCCCGGCATGACGATTTCTTCATTTTCATTTCCCAACAGCCGCAATGGATTGCGCAGAATAAGATCTTGTTTGAGCATCAAGAGGCTCCTTTCTTTCAATTGAATCACCCGCCCCCGGGTTCGGTCCGCTGCGGGGGCCTTCCGGGGCCATTGCCGCCTGCGGGCGGTTGGGCATGCCGTGGTTACCATGGGTTCCATGATCGTGGTTCTATCCGCCGTTGCCCGCTAAGCGACTTTCTTCTTTTCCGCAATGCTTTTGGTGATCTCTTCGGCAATGGACTGGGGCACTTGCTTGTATGCCGAAAACTCCATCGTAAACTGGGCTTTGCCCTGGGTCAGCGACCGCAGCACAGTGGAGTAACCGAACATTTCGGCCAATGGGACCTGGGCTTCGATGGCGCACATGACCCCTTCGTCCTGGGCGCCGATTATGATACCGCGGCGCTGGTTCAGCGATCCCATGGCAGCGCCCTGGAATTCGGTGGGGGTTTCCACCACCACCTTCATTACCGGTTCCTGGATCACCGGCCGGGCTTTGGCGTAAGCCTCGAGGAAAGCGCCCCGGGCTGCCGCCTGAAAGGCCATTTCCGATGAATCCACACTGTGCGAAGCGCCGTCGTTGATGGTGATCTGGACACCGGTTACCGGGAACTCCAGTTTGGGACCCTTGGCCATGCAGTTGCGGAATCCTTTTTCCACAGCCGGGATATACTGGGTGGGGATGGATCCGCCGGTCACCTTGTTGACGAACTCAAAATCCCCCTCGGAAAGCGGTTCCATAAACCCGGCCACCCGTCCGTACTGGCCGGACCCGCCGGTTTGTTTTTTATGAATATAGTCGAACTCCGCCATCCGGGTGATGGTCTCGCGGTAGGCCACCTGGGGCGCACCGGTTATCACCTCGGCTTTGTACTCCCGGCGCATACGCTCGATGTACACCTCCAGGTGCAGCTCGCCCATGCCGGAGATGATGGTCTCGTTGGTCTCGTCATCGACGTAGCTTTTGAAGGTGGGGTCTTCCTTGGTAAAGCGGTTGAGCGCCTTGGACATATTGATTTCGGCTTTGTTGTCCACCGGGCGGATGGCCAGTGAAATGACCGGTTCGGGAACATACATGGAGGTCATGGTCAGGTGGACATCCGGCGATACGAAGGTGTCCCCGGAGGCGCAGTCCACGCCGAAAAGCGCGCCGATAAAGCCCGCCGGCAGTTCGGGGATGTCTTCCATTTGATTGGAATGCATGCGCACCAGGCGGCCGACTTTGATCTTTTTGCCGGTACGCACATTGACTACCGTGTCGCCCTTGGCCAGTTTGCCCTGGTAGACCCGGATATAGGTCAGCTGGCCGTATTGGCCGTCTTCCAGTTTGAATGCCAGGGATACGATTGGCTTATTGGCGTCCGTAATCAGTTCCACCGGCGCTTCGTCGGCATCCAGGTCCAGGGCCTGATTGGAAACGTCCGAAGGGCAAGGCAGCAGGCGGGTAACGGCGTTCAGCAGAGGCTGCACCCCTTTGTTTTTATAGGCGGAGCCCATGAAGACCGGGGTCAGCTCGCGTTTAAGCACACCGGCGCGAATGGCGTCCAGCAGCAGTTCGCTGTCAATGGGTTTTTCCTCCAGCACCGCATCGGTGAGATCGTCGGAAAAGAGGGTGGCGGCATCGATGAGGATGTCGCGTTTTTCCTGGGCCTCTTCCAACAGGGAATCCGGAATGGCAGCTTCACGAATGTCTTCGCCGTTGGGGCCGTCGAAATAGAGCGCTTTCATGGTGACCAGGTCCACGATGCCCTCATGCTTGGCTTCCAGGCCGATGGGGATCTGCATGGCCACGGCATTGTGTGCCAGCTTGGTACGCAATTGTTGGATGACTTTGAACGGATTGGCCCCGCTGCGGTCGCATTTGTTGACAAAGGCGATGCAGGGTACCTGGTAGCGTTTCATCTGCTGGTCGACGGTGATGGACTGAGATTGAACGCCGCCCACCGAGCACAGCACCAGGATGGCACCGTCCAGAACCCGCAGGGAACGCTCCACCTCGATGGTGAAATCCACATGCCCGGGGGTGTCGATGATGTTGATCTCATGGCCTTTCCACTGGCAGAAGGTGGCGGCTGAAGCAATGGTGATACCGCGCTCCTTTTCCAGTTCCATGGAGTCCATGGTGGCTCCCACGCCGTCCTTGCCCTTGACATCGTGAATAGCGTGGATGCGCTGGGTGTAGAATAAAATGCGTTCGGTGAGGGTGGTTTTACCTGAGTCGATATGCGCGCTGATGCCGATGTTGCGCACAAAATGGGTGTCGGTGTTCATACTCTGTCATCCTTATGTTGCGTTGTAACCTTAATATTGTGTTCAACCATTGCCGCCTGCACCGGCGGCACAACCGTTCACCTGCATTTATCCGACGATCCGCAAAAAGATAAATATCAGGCGTTTTATCCCCGTTTTTTCAGTCTCTTTTAAAGTGGATTTGTTAGCGCCAGATGAGTATTCTCGACGTTAATCCCTGCAGCTCGAACCACAGTGGGTGCCGCGTACCGCTTTGGGGTGAACCTGCTAAGACCTATAAAGTGGTCGAACATAAAGATATAATTCAAGGTTGTCAACCAAAAAAAGAGGGACGGGGATGATTTTATGCGTTTCTCCCAGGGAAGGGGGACGTATATCAGGTTATCAGTTATTCTCAGATTAACTGATAACCTGATATACGTCCCTCCTAATCCTCCTTTGATAGCCGTTTTGCGAACACCGCGCTTCTGGGGGTGCCCTTTTTATAGGCAAAATAGTCGGACAGGATGGCACGATGGTCAAAAACAATGGGTTCCGGGAGACTGTGGGCGGTAAAGATTCCGGCGGTCTTGGCATCGTCGTCGGCAACCGGGAACCCCGTGGCCGTTGCGATAAAGACAGCGGATACGCTGTGGTGGCGCGGATCGCGCCGGGGATCAGAATAGGTGTACAGCTGTTCGTTTAAACGCACCTCCAGGGACGTTTCTTCCAGGGCTTCGCGCACAGCGGCGTGTTCCAGGGATTCGCCGTAGTCCACGAAACCGCCGGGTATGGCCCAGCCAAAGGGGGGGTTCCGGCGCTCGATGAGCACGATACCGCCCTCGGTTTCAATGATGATATCCACGGTCAATAAAGGATTGCGATGAGACATAAGTTCGGGGCTTTCTATTGCCGAAGGGCAGTTCCGAGTTGTGAGTTGCCAGTGGCAAGTTAAAGAATCCTGTCCTTCTAAATAACAAGGCCCGCGCGCAGCGCGAACCATAACCCGTAACTCAAGGCTTGCAACTGGTAACTTTATTCGTTTTCATCGATGATCACCGCGCCGTCCGCATCGCGCTTGACGCTGGTGATACCCGGGGCCTGTTTTTCGAGACTCTTCAAAAGCGAGAAGCGCCGTTCGGATTTACTGCCCTTGGACTTGTGCGCCAGCGCCTCCCGCACCGCTGTATGCAGCACTTCACTGTTCACCGGCTTGGTTAAAAAACGGAAGATCTCGCCCTCGTTGATGGCCCGGATAGCGGATTCAACGGAAGCGTGCCCCGTTAAAATAATGCGCACCGTGTCCGGGTATTTTCCGCGCACGATGGTCAAAAATTCCGATCCCTGCATGCCGGGCATTCGTTCATCGGAAATTACCACATCGATGGGTTCCTGTTTCATCAGTTCCAGTGCCTCGTTTGCCGATAGGGCCGTCCGGACGATATAAGGGCTGCGGGACAAGATTTCTTTAAGAACGTGGAGAATGAGGGGCTGATCGTCAACGATGAGAATATGGGGTGTCATGATGTTGCCTCGCACCTAGGGGCACTGCAGATGTCGACAAATTGTCAATAGCACAGACAGCCAATCTTTTTCAAATTCCAAATCCATTGTTGACTAAGCCCCTGCTCTTGGGTCAAATATCATATTTTGAAAAACGCAGGTTTTGAGCGTTATCCAATAAGCGGCAAGAGGCGTTTTCGGCGAATTGGATGGCAGCCCGGTAATGCAAAAAAAGGACGGCGATAAAAGGGGGACGTATATCAGGTTATCAGTTTATCGGAGATTAGCTGATAACCTGATATACGTCCCCGTAAGAATCGGAGAGATTAACTGATAACCTGGTATATGTCCCCTGTAACGTCCCCATAAAAAAATTCAACGAAGGACAACAAATGGATCTGAACGCCTATTGCCCGGAAAAAATGGTCGACGCCGAAAAAGCCATTTCCAAAGTCAAAACCGGCAGCCGGATTTTTATCGGCACCGGCTGCGGGGAGCCCCAGCACTTGATTCACGCTATGGTCAAGAACCCCCGGATCCAGGATGCCATGCTTTATCAAATGCTCTCCTATACCCTTTCCCAATATGTGGACGACGAGGATTTTCTCAGACGTTTTGCGCTGAAGCTGTTTTTTATCAGCGGCAGCATGCGCCATGCGGCATTCGAGGGCAAGATCGATTATATTCCCTCCTATTTGTCCCAAATCCCCAAACTTTTTGCCAGTCGGCGCATCGGACTGGATGTGGCCCTGGTTCAGGTCAGTCCGCCGGACCGCTTCGGTTTCTGCAGCCTGGGGGTTTCCGTGGATATTACCCGGGCCGGCATGGCCGCCGCTCCCCTGGTCATTGCCCAGATCAACCCGAGGATGCCGCGAACCTGGGGAGACAGCATCGTCCATATAGATGAGATCGACTACTTCGTCGAATACGAAGAGCCGCTGGTGGAGGTGATTCCACAGGTCAAAAATCACGGTGTAGCCAGCCGCATCGGCTACTATGTCAGCCAGCTGGTGGAAGACGGCGCTACCCTGCAGATCGGTTTCGGGCGTCTGCCGTACGCCATTTTGCCCCACCTGATGGGCAAAAAGGACCTGGGGGTGCATACCCAGTTGATCACCGACGGCTTCATCCCCCTGCTGGAGAAAAAGGTCATCAACAACAACAAGAAATCCATGCTGCCCGGCCGTGTGGTTGCCTCTTTGTGCATGGGCTCGGAAAAATTGTATCAGTATGTGGACAACAATCCGCAGTTTTATTTCCGTTCCTCCGAATTCGTCAACGACCCCACAGTGATCGCGCGAAACGATAACCTGGTGTCTATTTCCTCGGCTTTGGAGGTCGATCTGACCGGACAGGTCTGCACCGACTCCGTGGGGTACATGTTCTATAGCGGCATCGGCGACCAGGTGGACTACCTGCGCGGCAGTGCCATGTCCAAGGGCGGGTTTTCCATCATTGCACTGCCCTCCACGGCGCAAAATGGAAAAGTGTCGAGAATCGTGCCCAGCCTCAGCGAAGGCGCCGGCGTGGCCACCACAAGGGGTGACGTGAGCTTTGTGATCACCGAATACGGGATCGCCGAACTGCAGGGCAAAAGCATTTACCAGCGGGTCATGGAACTGGCCCAGATCGCCCATCCCAAATTCCGTGAAGAACTCATCGATGTAGCCAAACGGCGCCACTACATTTTCGGTGATCAGCTGGCACCGGTCAAAGATGACCTGATTTTTCTGGAAGGTTATAAAAGCCGCCAACCTATTGCCGACGGTAAAAGCGTGGAGATCCGCCCCCTGCTGCCTTCGGATGAATTCGAGTACCGTAACTTTTTCTACTCCCTGAAAGAAGAGACGATTTACATGCGATTTTTCTATCGCATGAAATTATTTTCTCACGAAGTGGCACAGAAGCAATGGGCCAGCGTGGATTACCGCAAGAATATCTCCCTGGTGGGGCTGGTGCAGATTAAGGGACACAAGGAGATCGTGGCCATCGGCTCCTATGCCGACGACGGCGGCGGCCGGGCCGAGGTGGCGTTTGTGGTGCGGGAGGACTTCCAGGGCAAGGGCATCAGCTCACACATGCTGGCGCAGCTTGAATCCATTGCCCGGGAAAATGGGTTCAGGGGGTTTACCGCCACGGTCCTGAAAGAGAACAAACCCATGATTCATGTGTTCACCAAGCGCTATCCCAATCTTAAGATCAACAACATGGGCGGCGGCGAAAAAATGATGATCATGGATTTTGAATGAGCATTGCCACGCCCCCCCAATCGGCGCAATGGATCGAAATGGTGCTGCAAGGCGCCGAACAACTGGGTATTGCCCTGGACAGGACCCAGGCGGGCCTCTTTTCCAGGCATGCCGCTTTACTGCTGGAGTGGAACCGCAAAATCAATTTGACCGCCATCGTCGATCCGGTCCAAATGGCCGTCAAGCATTATCTGGACGCCATTGCGCCGCTGAATCATATTCCCGCCGATGGCCGGCTGCTGGATATCGGTACTGGCGCCGGTTTTCCCGGTATTCCCCTGAAAATCATGCGGCCCGAACAACCGATGATCCTCATCGACGGCGTGCGCAAAAAAATCAGCTTCGTCAAACAGGCGATCCGCCAGTTGGGACTGCCAAATATCGAAGCCATCCAGATCCGGGCCGAAGCGCTGAGAAAGACTAGAGACGGGGATGATTTTATGCGTTTCCCTTCGGAGAAACGCATAAAATCATCCCCGTCCCTAGTCTTGTATGATGTCATCGTCTGCCGTGCCCTTACCGACCTGCAAGACGTGGTCACCCTGGCCGATCCGCTGTTGGCGCAAAACGGCTGCATCGTCGCCTACCAGGGTCCGATGCAGGGCGGCAAACCACATTGCAGCGATGCCCAGCCCTGGCCCGGCTATAAACACCATTGTCAAAGATACCGCCTCCCGATTCTCGGAGACCCGCGCACGGTTACCATTCTGCAAAAAAAATAAAAACCAGCTCTCCCAACACCCAAATGCTTTTCCTCTGCCCCTCATCATTCTTGACATCACCGCGGTTTGCCATTACAAATATCTGTTTAATTAATGTGATAAAATACGGAGGATTCCATGGACTATAAAAAGACGCTCAACCTGCCGGCTACTGCCTTTCCCATGAAGGCCAACCTGGCGCAGCGCGAACCCGAACAGCTTGAGAAATGGGAGGCCGACCAGCTGTATACCCGGCTGCGTGACGGCGCCAAAGGCCGGCCGCGGTTTATCCTCCACGATGGCCCGCCGTATGCCAACGGGCATATCCACATCGGTACGGCCCTGAACAAGATTCTCAAAGATTTCATCGTGCGTTCCCGCCAGATGGCAGGAGATGACGCGGTATATGTACCGGGCTGGGACTGCCACGGGCTGCCCATCGAGCACAATGTGGAAAAAGAGCTCGGTTCCCGGAAAAAAGAGATGAGCCAGGCCGACATCCGGCGCAAGTGCCGCACTTATGCCGAAGGATTTATCGATATCCAGCGCGACGAATTCAAACGCCTGGGGGTGATGGGCGACTGGCCGGACCCCTATCTGACCATGAGCTATGCTTACGAAGCCACCATTGCCAAGGAATGCTGCAAGTTTGCCCTGGACGGCAGCCTGGTGCACAGCAAAAAACCCATTTACTGGTGCTGCAGTTGCCAGACCGCCCTTGCCGAGGCGGAAATCGAATACAAGGATGAGTCTTCGCCGTCGGTTTTCGTCAAATTTGAGATGATGGACGATCCCGGTGAAGTGATGCCCGAACTGGCCGGCAAGGCGGTTTACGTGGTGATCTGGACGACCACGCCCTGGACCCTGCCGGCCAACCTGGCCATTGCCCTGCATCCCGATTTCGACTATGCGGCGGTGGAAACCCCGGCTGGTGAGGTGCTGATCCTGGCCAGTGAACTGCTGAAAAGCTGTATGGCCACATTCGGCATCGAAGACTATACGGTACTGGGCACTTTAAACGCCCGGCAGCTTGAAAAAAAGCGCTGCCGCCATCCGCTGGTCCAGAGAGAATCCCTGATTATCCTCGGCGATCATGTGACCCTGGAGGCCGGCACCGGCTGCGTACACACCGCTCCGGGCCACGGCCGCGAGGACTATGAAGTGGGTTTGGAGTATGGTCTGGACGCCTATTCGCCCGTGGATGACCGCGGTTGTTTTACCGACGATGTCGAACAATTCGCCGGGCAGTTCGTTTTCAAGGCCAATACCGCTATCAAGGACGCCCTTGCCGATTCCGGCGCGCTGCTGGCCGCAGAGAAGATCACCCACTCCTATCCCCACTGCTGGCGCTGCAAACAATCAGTCATCTTTCGGGCCACGCCCCAGTGGTTTATCTCCATGGAGAAAAACGGTCTTCGCCAGGCTGCCCTGACCGCCATTGACCAGGTGCGCTGGATTCCCCACTGGGGACGGGAGCGCATTTACGGCATGATCGAAAACCGTCCGGACTGGTGTGTGTCCCGGCAGCGGGCATGGGGCGTTCCCATTACCGTCTTTACCTGCAGTCAGTGCGGGGCCACCCACATGACCCCGGAACTCATGGAGAAGATTCACGCCCTGTTCAGTGCGCACGGCGCCGATGCCTGGTTTGAAACAGAAGTGTCCGACCTGATCGATCCGGGAACCGTCTGCGACCAGTGCGGGGCCGCGGATTTTCACAAGGAGACCGATATCCTGGACGTCTGGTTCGACTCGGGGGTCAGTCACGCGGCCGTTCTGGAGGCGCGCGAAAACCTGAAGTGGCCGGCGGACCTCTACCTGGAAGGCTCGGATCAGCACCGGGGCTGGTTTCACAGCTCCCTGCTCACTGCCGTGGGCACCCGCAAGTCGGCGCCGTACAAATCCGTTCTCACCCATGGGTTTGTGGTGGATGCCCATGGCAAGAAGATGTCCAAATCCCTGGGCAACGTCATTGCTCCGAAAAAGGTGATCAACCAATACGGTGCAGAGATCCTGCGGCTGTGGGTGTCGGCATCGGACTATCGCGACGATGTGCGCATTTCCGATAAAATCCTCAAACAGCTCACCGATGCCTACCGGCGCATTCGCAACACCAGCCGCTTTCTGCTGGGCAACCTGAGCGATTTCGATCCGGGCAAAGATGCCCTGGCATACAACCAGATGCTGCCCATCGACCGCTACGCCCTGCACAGCCTGCAGGGATTGATCCGGCGGGCGCGCAACGCCTATGACACTTATGAATTCCATACCATCTACCATGCCCTGTTCAACTACTGCACGCTGGATCTGTCGGCCTTCTACCTGGATATCCTCAAAGACAGGCTATATACCTCGCCGGCGGCCGATGTGAAGCGGCGCAGCGCCCAGACGGCCATGTACCGAATTGCCGAGAGCCTGGCCCGGCTGATGGCCCCCATCCTGGTATTTACGGCGGAAGAGATCTGGACGTATCTGCCGAAATCGCCGGACATGCCGGGGAGCATTCATCTGGCCCAATTGCCCGATGTGGACAACGCTATGATCGATGACCAGCTTGCCGAGCAGTGGCGGGCCATTCGGTTGGTGCGCGGTGAAGTCACCAAAGCGCTGGAGGAGGCCAGGGCTGCCAAAGTGATCGGCCACTCCCTGGACGCGGCCGTGACTGTTGGTTTGGCACAAAATCTTTATGACCAACTGAAACCCTATGAAGCGGACCTGCGGGCCATCTTTATCGTTTCGGAAGCGCGCATGGTTCAGGGCGCCGATCTTCCCGATGCCTATATGAGCCAGGAGGTCGACGGCCTCGCCGTCCAGGTGGGACCGGGGCCTGGCGAAAAATGCAACCGTTGCTGGGTGCACGACACCACCGTGGGCCAGCAGCCGGATCATCCGGAGATTTGCAGCCGTTGCTATGACAGCCTGAAAGTTATGGGGGCGGTTTAGAATAATAGGGCGTGGAGGGACGTATATCAGGTTATAAGTTAATCGCAGATTAACTTATAACCTGATATACGTCCCTCCCTGTCTCGCACACCTGGCATTCACTTTCGACCAAAAACAGCGGGCACCACCACATGAAATACACTCGATTCGCCATCATCGCCGCCCTGGTCGTCATTGCCGACCAGATCACCAAGTGCCTGGTGCTCCTGCAGATGCCTCTGTATAAAAGCATCCCCATTATCCCCGGATTCTTCAACCTGACCCATGTGCACAATCCGGGCGGCGCCTTCGGCTTTCTGGCCCGCAACGGTTCGCCATGGCGGCATTGGATCTTTTTGGGGGCCGCCCTTTTCGCATTGGCGATGATTCTCTACTTTTACTACCGTACCCCCAAAACACATCCCTATCTGGGCCTGGGCCTTGCGTTGATCTTCGGCGGCGCCGTGGGAAACCTTATCGACCGGGTCCGCTTTGGTGAAGTCGTGGACTTTCTGGATGTCTATGTGGCCCATTTGCATTGGCCCACCTTCAATGTGGCCGACAGTGCCGTGACGGTGGGCGTTTCAATATTCGTGGCCCATATTCTGTTCAAGAAAATGCCGTTTTGATTGACCCTGAAATGGGTGGTTAGATCAGCCCGGTTATGGGTTGCAAGTGATGCGTGGCGAGTTGTGGTTCGCGCTGCGCGCGGGCCGAATTTACAGATAGACAGAATTCATTAACTCGAAACTCACAACTTTTAATCCCAAAATACAATGGGTCCCCGGACCTTGAACCATCGTCAACATGATCGTTCATCGGCAGGAATTGCAGTATGACAGAACTTCTTCACAACCAGTTGGCCGACACCCTTGGCAAGGACAAGGGCGGGGTGAAGTCCCCGGTGTGCCTGATCCACGGCCAGGATGTCCTGGTGGCGCAATGCTGCGAGCAAGTGGTCGAGGTCCTGCTGGCGGGACATCAGCGGGATCTTTGCGTTCAGGCGATGGACGGGGCCGCGGAAAACGTTCCCAATCTATTGGAGGAGCTCAACACCTTCTCCCTGCTGGGCGGGCCCAAGATTGTGGTGTTCAAAGAGGCCAAGCTGTTCGAGAGTCGCAGCGGCTACCAGCAACTGGTCGACCAGATTGTCGCTGCGTTTGATGCCGAGGAGATGGATACGGCGGCGCGCTACTATCTCAGCCTTTGCAGTCGTTTGGATCTGGACCCCGGTGAACCCCGGCAGGGCGCTGGGGGGCAGGCGCCCATTAAAGCGCTGATCGGTGAACTGGGCTCCCAGGGCGTGGACCAACTGGCCGCCCACTGCATGTCCAGTGGGTTGTCTGCCACGATTTCCAAGGGGTATGTCGAAACTTTGCTACAGGCCATTGAAAAAGGGTTCCCCCCCGGCCACCATCTCATCGTCACCGTTGGCGCCAAAGTCCCCAAAAACCTGAAACTGTACAAAGCTTTTCGCGATATTGGCCTGGTGGTGGACTGCAATGTCCCTACCGGAGAGCGGCGTGTGGACAAGGCGGCCCAGGAGCAGGTGCTGCGGCAGACCGCGGACCAGCTTCTGGCCAAAAGCGGAAAACAATTGCCCGGACCGGTCTTCCAGGCCCTGTGCCGTCTCACTGGATTCGATCTGGCCACCTTTGTTCAAAATGTGAAAAAACTCATCGATTATATCGGTGACCGCCCTGCGATCGCCGCTGCAGATCTGGATGCGGTGCTGGAGCGCACCAAAGTCGATCCGGTTTACGAGCTTACCAATGCGGTGGCCGAGAGAAATCTTTACCAATCTCTTTTTTACGCGAGCACTCTTCTGGGGGCCGGCTGGCATCCCTTGCAGATTTTGGCAGCCCTGGCCAATCAGATGCGCAAACTGCTGGTGGCCAAGGATTTTACCTGCAGTCAGTGGGGCCGCCAATGGATCAGGGGAATGGCCTACCCCCAGTTCCAGAAAGACATTATGCCGGCCATCCAGGCGTACGACCAACACGTGCGTGAGCTGGCCGCTGCTTGGCACGAAGTACCTGACAATCCGGACAAAAAGGCAAAGGCCAAGAAAGAGAAGGCGCCCGACGTCGCCCTGGCCCCCAATCCCGGCAACGCCTACCCGGTTTACCAGACCGTGCTCAAGTCCGAAAAGTATACATTCGACGAGATCCTGAACGCCATGGGAACCCTAAGCCAAGCCGACATCCGACTCAAGTCCACCGGCCAGGATCCGGCCATGGTGATCAAGAAAACCATCATGGATATCTGTGGACAAGAAGAGGGACGGGGATGAAAGATATGTATGGAGGGGACGTATATCAGGTTATCAGTTAATCTTAGATTAACTGATAACCTGATATACGTCCCCTTTTTTTGGGGGAGAAACGCATAAAATCATCCCCGTCCCTCTTCTTTGATTGCCCTGTGTCTAACGGATAACTAACTTTCCAACAACTTGTAATCTGGATATAATTGCATAGTCCAGGCTGTTCGAACCAAACAGGAGCAAAAGGAGTCTTGAACGATGCTGCCAAAAACCAAAATCGTTTGCACCATCGGTCCAGCCAGCAATTCCAGTGAAACCATCGAGGCGATGATCGAAGCGGGGATGAGCGTGGCGCGGTTGAACTTTTCCCACGGCTCCCACGGTGACCACCAGCTCATGATTGAAAAAATTCGCGCCGCCTCGGAGAAACTGGGTCGCCCCATAGCCATTTTGCAGGATCTTTGCGGGCCCAAAATACGGGTGGGGCAGATACCCGGAGACGGCATGGATCTGCGTTCCGGGCAGGAGCTGACCCTGACCGCCGGCCCATCGTCGGCCCATGACAACCGGGTGTCGATTTCTTACGGCGATCTGGCGTCCCAGGTACGTCAGGGGGACCGTATCCTGCTGGCCGACGGCATGATGGAGCTTGTTGTGCAGCGGACCACCGCTTCCGACATTACCTGCCTGGTGGTTACCGGCGGCCGCCTGACCTCCAACAAAGGAATCAATCTGCCCACCAGTTCGTTGAACATTCCGGCCATGACCGAAAAAGACCGCCGCGATCTGCTCTTTGGCCTGGGCCTGCAGGTGGACTATGTGGCGCTCTCTTTTGTGCGTTCGGCGGCCGACATTCATGCCTTAAAAAAGGTCATCCACCGGCAGAAAATGAGAACGCCGGTCATCGCCAAGATCGAAAAACACGAGGCCCTGGATCATGTGGATGCCATCCTGGAGGCCGCCGACGGACTCATGGTGGCCCGGGGCGACCTGGGGGTGGAAATCCCGCTGGAGAATGTCCCCAACATCCAGAAGGACTTGGTGCGCAAGGCCAATAACATGGGTAAACCGGTGGTCATCGCTACCCAGATGCTGCGCTCCATGGTCGAATCGCCCCGGCCCACCCGGGCGGAAGCCGCCGATGTGGCTAATGCGGTGCTGGACGGGGCTGACGCCGTCATGCTCTCCGAAGAGACGGCAAGCGGCAACTATCCGGTGGCGGCGGTCCAGTTCATGGCACGCATTGCCGCCAGTGCCGAAGAGAAGTACCCCCACGGCAAGTACCTGAAGCTGCTGCCCGGGAAAGGAACTGCCGAGTCGGTCTCCTATGCCGCGTCCATCCTGGCGAAAAATTTGCCGGCCAGCGCCATTGTGGCCACCACCCGATCGGGTTCCACGGCCGCCCATATTTCGCGCTATCGGCCGGACCGTCCCATTATCGCCCTGTCGCCCAACGAACGGGCTGTTCGGCTGCTGACGCTTTACTGGGGCTGTTTGCCCTTTTTCCTGCTGAACATCGAAGATACTGACGAGATGGTGGAGCGGGCCGCCATGGCCGCCATGGAAAAGGGCCATTTTCAGAAAGGAGACCGCCTGGTTATCACCGCCGGCCGCCCCATATGGGCCACCGGCACCACCAATATGCTGTGGGTCAAGGAGCTGTAGCCCCAGATCTCCATTGAAAAACGGGCAGTTCCGTGGTACCTGGGTAGGCTTGGTAGGCTTGCTGGCAGGAAAGAGTTGTGACTATAGAGTTACGAGTTGCGGTCGCGCTGCGCGCGGGCCTGATTTTAATAATGGCAGAATTCCACAACTCATAACTCAAAACTCGAAACTCACAACTGATCCAAAACTCGTCATTCATAACTTGGAACTTGCAACTGCTTTTCGATATTGGATAAAAAAGGAAGGGAAACCAACATGATACGGGCAGGCGTAATAGGTGCAACCGGTTATGCCGGTGCTGAACTGGTGCGGATTTTGAGCGGTCATCCGGATGCGGAACTCACCGTCCTGACCTCCAGGCAATATGCCGGTGCGCGATTCGATGACATCTACCCGTCCATGAAAGGCTGGGTGGCGCTGACCTGCGAAACTTACGATGCCGACCAGGTGGCCCGGCGTGCCGACGTGGTGTTCATGGCGCTGCCCCACAAGCTGCCCATGGCATTCGTGCCTCAGATGCTGGATCGTGGCGTCAAAGTCGTAGATTTGTCGGCAGATTTCCGATTCAGGGACGCCGCGCTGTACGAGGCCTACTACCAGGCCCATACGGCGCCCCGGCTTTTGGAAAAAGCGGTTTACGGACTCAGCGAAGTCTATGGCGAGCAAATTAGCGGCGCCTCGCTTGTGGGCAATCCCGGCTGCTATCCTACCAGCGTGCTGCTGCCCCTGGTGCCTTTGCTCAAAGCCGGGCTCATCGAACCGCAGCCGCTTATTGCCGATGCCAAATCCGGCGTCAGCGGCGCCGGCCGGGGGGCCAGCCTGACCACCCACTATTGCCAGGTCAATGAGTCCTTCAAAGCGTATAAAGTGGGCGCTCACAGGCACACCCCGGAAATGGAGGCCATCTTGAGCGAAACCGCCGGCCGTGCCATACATCTCAATTTTGTCCCCCATCTGGTGCCCATGACGCGGGGGATGCAGACCACCCTGTACGTCGGATTGCGAGATGGCGTCAGTGCCGACAGCGTAGGCGCCTGCCTGGAAGATTTTTACCGCGGCCGGCCATTTGTGCGGCTGCTGGGGGCAAAACCGGCCGACACCCTCAATGTTAAAGGCAACAACTGCTGCGACATCGGTTATTTCTATGACGAGACCCGCGGCCAGCTCATATTGATGTCGGCTATCGACAACCTGGTCAAAGGCGCCGCCGGCCAGGCCGTGCAGAACATGAACATCATGTTCGGCCTGGACGAAACCGCCGGGTTGATGGCGACCCCGTATCCGATATAAAGATGAGGTATGCTGGGAAAGGGGGACGTATATCAGGTTATAAGTTAATCTCCGATTAACTTATAACCTGATATACGTCCCCGCTATTTCCCGTCCCTCCAAATCTTGACATGCCGCCGCGAATAGATTAGAAGTTTTCCTTTCAGCACCTTAACCGACAACTGATCGGCAATTTCCAATCATGGGCAGCGCTACGACCTATCCTGAATGGCAACGTGGGGCGACACCCTGCGAGTTTATTTTAATTCCTTTGAAAGGAGAGTAAAGAAGATGACGGCAAAGCTTATCAAAGGCACAGAGATTCGTGAACAAATTTTGGAGGAGATCACCGCCGAAGTGGCCCAGATCAAGGAAAAGCACGGGGTCGTTCCCGGCCTGGTCACCATTCTGGTGGGCGAAAATCCGGCGTCCATCTCTTATGTCACCCTGAAGATCAAAACCGCCCACCGGGTCGGTTTCCATGAAGTTCAGGACAGTCAGCCGGTGGATATTTCGGAAGAAGATCTGCTGGCTCTCATCGATAAGTACAACAACGACGACTCCATCAACGGCATTCTGGTTCAACTGCCCCTGCCCAAGCATATCGATGAAAAGAAAGTGCTCAACGCCATCGATCCGGACAAGGACGTGGACGGATTCCATCCGGTCAACGTGGGTCGTTTGATGATCGGCGGCAAGGAAGTCAAATTTCCGCCCTGTACCCCGGCCGGCATCCAGGAGATGATCGTGCGCGCCGGCGTCGAAACCAAGGGCGCTGAAGTCGTTGTGGTGGGCCGCTCCAACATCGTGGGCAAGCCCATCGCCAACATGATGCTGCAAAAGGGCCCGGGTGCCAACTCAACGGTAACCATCGTGCACACGGGCACCAAGGATCTGGCCGGTCACTGCAAGCGCGCCGATATCCTCATCGTGGCCGCCGGCGTCCCCGGACTGGTCAAGCCCGAGTGGATCAAGCCGGGCGCGTGCGTCATCGATGTCGGCGTTAACCGCATAGGTGAAAAGATCAGCGAAAAAACCGGCAAGAAAATCGCTATTCTCAGCGGTGACGTCGACTTCGACAAAGCCAAAGAGATCGCCGGTTCTATCACCCCGGTTCCCGGAGGCGTCGGCCCCATGACCATCACCATGCTGATGCTCAACACGCTCAAGTCCTGCAAATTCAAGCTCGGCATTCAATAGAAGGCCGTTATATTTGGGGACGTATATCAGGTTATCAGTTAATCTCCGATTAACTGATAACCTGATATACGTCCCCTTTATTTCTCATAACTTTACCTTAAATCCCAGTCCGCACCCGGTTGACAGACGGGGTGGGCTATGGTAGTTTTGCCCCATTATTACCAATGACATTCTTAACTGTCTGGATTTGAATTGATTATTGCTTTAAGCCAACTGCAATTGAATTCATCGACAGGATAGCTATGGCAAATAAATATTCTTTCATATGTCTGGGCGGTTCAGGATCCAAAATCAAGCAAATCCATTTTTCCCTCTCACAACTCGTCGCATTGATTGTACTGATGGTATGCACCATTGGCGCTTCCGTGTTCGTCCTGGTGGATTACATGGCCCTGCGGCAGGATCGGAACACTAAAAATACGCTGGAAAGCAATCTGGCGGCCCAAACCGAAGAAGTCGTGCATCAGCAGGCGCAGATCCAGAAATTTGCGCTGGAAATCAACCAGCTCAAAAACCGCCTGCTTTACCTGGACCAATTCGAGGAGCGCATTCGGGTCATGGCCAACATCGACCAGCCGGACAGCCCGGATAGCCTGTTTGGCGTGGGCGGATCGGCCCCGGAAGATTTAAATCCCCAAGTTGACCTGAAACAGCGCCGCCTGGGCCTGATCAAGGAAATGCACCAGCAGGTCGCCCAGATCGGAACGGCCGCCGCCAATCAGGCCGAAGATTTCGAGTCCCTTCTGGGCCGCCTGGAGGACCAGAAAAACCTGCTGGCCCACACCCCGGCCATTCGCCCGGTGGAGGGATGGATCACGTCCCGGTTCGGATACCGTATTTCGCCCTTTACCGGCAAAAAGGAATTTCACAAAGGCTGGGACATCGCCAACCGCAAAGGCACTGAAATCGTGGCCACCGCCGACGGCGTGGTTTCTTTCGTAGGCCCCAAGGGCAATCTGGGCAATGTCGTGGTGATTGATCATGGCCACGGTATCACCACCCGGTATGCCCACCTGAACCAGAGCGATCGCAAGCCCGGCGAGCGCGTCAGAAGGGGAGAGGTGATCGCCATGCTGGGCAATAGCGGTCGAAGCACCGGCCCCCACCTGCACTATGAAGTCCGCTTCAACGGCGTTCCGGTGAATCCTGCCAAATATATTTTGAATTAGTTAAAAAGGGGGACGGGGATGATTTTATGCGTTTCTCACCGTAATTAGGGGACGTATATCAGGTTATAAGTTAATCGGAGATTAGACTTATAACCTGATATACGTCCCCCTTTCCTTAACTCATAACTCGTAGCTTAATACCCGTAAACCCTTCTCGCTTTTTACCTTGAGTCTGGCGGCAAAATCCATTAGGTATACCCCCAGCAACGCCGATATCTCATCCGCAGGAGTCCATAACCCATGGTTTTGAATCTATTGACCAAACTGTTCGGAAGCAAAAACGAACGTGAAATGAAAAAAATGCAGCCCATTGTGGTGGCTGTCAACGACCTGGAACCGAAGATGCAGGCCCTTGACGATGCCGGGCTGGCTGCCATGACCGGCACGCTCAAACAGCGCCTGGCCCAGGGTGAACCCCTGGACGATCTGCTGCCTGAAGCTTTTGCCGTGGTGCGGGAAGCCTCGGTGCGCACCCTGAAGATGCGCCATTTCGACGTCCAACTCATCGGAGGCACGGTCCTGCACCGGGGGCGCATCGCCGAGATGAAAACTGGTGAAGGCAAGACCCTGGTGGCCACCTTGCCGGCCTATCTGAACGCTCTGACGGGACGCGGCGTTCACATCATCACGGTCAACGACTACCTGGCCAAGCGCGATACCGAATGGATGGGGCAGATCTTCAACTTTCTGGGCTTGTCCGTTGGCACCATCATGCACGGTCTGGACGACAGGGAGCGCCTGGCGGCCTACGGATCGGACATCACTTACGGTACCAACAACGAATTCGGTTTCGACTACCTGCGCGACAACATGAAGTTCGACGCCGAGAGCCTGGTGCAAAAAGACCTGCATTACGCCATTGTGGACGAGGTGGACAGTATCCTCATCGACGAGGCGCGCACCCCGCTGATCATTTCCGGACCTGCGGAAAAATCCACCCACCTGTACTATGACGTCAACAACATCATTCCGCGGCTCAAGGACGAGACCCACTATACCAAGGACGAAAAGGCCAAGAGCGTGGCCCTCACCGAAGAGGGCGTAGCGGCCACTGAAAAGCTGCTCAATACGGAAAATATTTACGATCCGTCCAATATCGAACTGCTGCACCACGTCAACCAGGCCCTCAAGGCCCATACCATGTTCAAACGCGATGTGGACTATATCGTCAAAGACGGCCAGGTGATCATCGTGGACGAGTTCACCGGACGCCTCATGCCAGGCCGGCGTTACAGCGACGGCCTGCACCAGGCCCTGGAGGCTAAAGAGGGCGTCAAAATCGAAAATGAGAACCAGACCCTGGCCACCATCACCTTTCAGAACTACTTCCGTATGTACGAGAAACTGTCGGGCATGACCGGCACGGCGGACACCGAGGCTGCCGAGTTCAAGAAGATTTACAACCTGGACGTCAGTGTGGTGCCCACCCACAAACCCATGATCCGCCACGACTTCCCGGATGCCATCTACAAGACCCGCAAGGAAAAGTACGAGGCTGCACTGGACGAGATTGTGGCACTGCACAAAAAAGGGCAGCCCGTGCTGGTGGGTACTATTTCCATCGATGTTTCCGAACAGATTGCCCAGATCCTGAAAAAGCGCGGTATCAAACATTCGGTGCTCAACGCCAAGAACCACGAGGGTGAAGCGGAAATTATCAGTATGGCAGGGCAAAAAGGGGCGGTGACCATCTCCACCAACATGGCCGGCCGCGGCACCGACATTAAACTGGGCGAAGGGGTCACGGAACTGGGCGGTCTGCATATCCTGGGCACCGAACGCCACGAAAGTCGCCGCATCGACAACCAGCTGCGCGGCCGTTCGGGACGCCAGGGCGACCCCGGCTCCTCGCGTTTTTTCCTCTCCCTGGAAGACGACCTGCTGCGCATCTTCGGCGGCGAGCGCATCGGCAACATCATGGAACGGCTGGGCATGGAAGACGGTGAACCCATCGAGCACAACCTCATCAGCCGGGCTATCGAAAACGCCCAGTCGAAAGTGGAAGGGCACAACTTCGATATCCGCAAGCACCTTCTGGAATACGACGACGTGATGAATCAGCAGCGCGAGGTGATCTACCGCCAGCGCCGCGACCTGCTTATGGGCGAGGATATCCACGATACCATCGAGGATATGATCAACGAAAAGGCCGAAGAGATTGCCGCCGATTTTGCAGATGAACGCGTGCTGCCCGAGGACTGGGACATGAAGGGGCTGTCCGACGCCGTATTCAAACAGTACAATTTCCGTCTGGCGCCCTTTGACAAGGATACCCTGGACGGCCTCAACGAAGAGGGGCTGGCACAGGAGATCGTCGACCAGGCCATGGCGACCTATGCCCAGCGTGAAAAAGTGATCGGCCTCGACACTCTGCGCCATCTCGAGCGCGTGGTTATGCTTCAGACCGTGGACAACCTGTGGAAAGACCATTTGCTGAGCATGGACCATCTCAAAGAGGGCATCGGTTTGCGCGGCTACGCCCAGCAGAATCCGCTGCTGGTCTATAAAAAAGAAGGCTTCGAGCTGTTCCAGGATCTCATCGAGCGCATCAAGGAAGAGACTATCGCCATCATGTTCCGCATCCAGTTGGCCGAGCCCCAGAGCCTTAAGGAGATGCAGAAAGAACAGAACCAGAATCTGGTATTTTCCGGCAGCGACGGCCAGCCCGCCAAAAAACAACCCCAGCGCCGCGCCGACAAAAAAGTCGGCCGCAACGACCCGTGCCCATGCGGCAGCGGCAAAAAATACAAAAAATGCTGCGGAAAGTAGGGGAGGGCAGTGATCTATAGTTACGAGTGATCTAAAGTGATCTAAAGTTAAGGTATTCTGCCATTATATAAGATCCGGTGCGCGCGCAGCATGTTTCACAACTATAGATCACTGGGAACTTTAGGCACTTTGACCTCGCTGGGCGTGGGCTCCTTGCAGGGGCAATCAATGCCGGGTCCTCTGGGCCCGGATTTTTACTCAATGACTTTTTGTTATGGATAACAAAACATTTGCTTTAGAGCTTGAGGCACGGACAAAACGATTTGCTACACGTGTGATTAAACTTTCATCAAGGCTTCCGACTTCAACTGAAGGCCGAGTGATTCGGAGCCAATTGACCAAATCCGGAACGTCCATCGGTGCCAATTACCGTGAAGCCAATAGAGCCCGGAGTAGAGCCGATTTTATCAACAAAATAAAGATTTGTGAAAGCGAAGCGAGTGAAACCTGTTATTGGCTGGAAATTGTTGATGGCATGAAGTGGGTACCAGAAAAACGACTTATTGATATAAAAGATGAATCTGATCAACTGCTGAGGTTGTTTTCAACCATCGGTAAAAAATATAAATGACAGAATTCAATAATTTTAGATCACTTGAAACTTTAGATCACTCGAAACTGCCCTTATGCGTTTAGGCATCATCTCAGACACTCATGGCACGATAACTTCCCGGGCACTTCAGGCCCTGCAGAACGCCGACCACATTCTGCACGCCGGGGACATCACCACTCCCGAGGTCATCCGGGCCCTGGAAACCATCGCCCCGGTCACCGCCATTCGCGGTAACATGGACCACAGCCAATGGGGCCGGAATCTGGCGGTCACCGACATGCTCGAATTCAACGGCGTCTATTTCTATATGCTCCACAACCTGCACGCCCTGGACATCGATCCCAAAGCCGCCGGCGTCCAGGTGGTCATCAGCGGCCACACCCACCAGTCCGACATCCGGACCATCGACGGTGTTCTCTATTTCAATCCCGGATCAGCCAGCCATGGCCGCCACGGCAACCCCGAGAGCGTCGGACAAATCGAACTAAACAACGGCAGGATCGTTCCCGGGATTATCACTTTGGGCTAAATATAGCGGGGACGTATATCAGGTTATCAGTTAATCATAGATTAACTGATAACCTGATATACGTCCCCAATCCTTTAAATAAACCAGACCCGCGCGAAGCGCGTTCCACAACTATAGATCACTATAGATCACTCGAAACTATAGATCACTGGTTCACCCCAAAACCCCAAATCCCCAAAACCTCTCAACCCTCTTTACAACAGCCCCACCAGATGCTTATAATTCCTTACAGAAACATGCAGGCTAAACCCAAATACGTCTATCCGATTGGAATATTAATAACTTTTGAACCATGAGCCCTAATTTGCCGGAAACCAGAGAGGCTACCGATGTCGAGATCCATGATGACATTACCGAGCCTGAGATGTACCAGGTCCTGCTGCACAACGACGACTACACCACAATGGAATTCGTCGTCCATGTGCTGATGCAGGTATTCCGAAAATCCATGGAAGAGGCCACCCGCATCATGCTCAACGTGCATGAACGCGGTGTCGGTATCTGCGGCCATTATATCTTTGAAGTGGCCGAGACCAAAGTTGAAACGGTGACCCGGATGGCCCGTGAAAACGGTTATCCATTAAAATGCACAATGGAGAAAGCATAGAGTCATGATTAGCAAAGAGCTCAGCGTAACCTTAGGATTCGCCGTGCGGGAGGCCAAGCGCCGCCGCCATGAATATGTGGGCATCGAACATATCCTGTATGCCATATTGCACGACAGCAACGGTTTGGAGATCGTAACCGGATGCGGCGGCAACATCGAGCAGCTCAAAGCCAGTCTCGAAGATTTCTTCAGGGAAAAAATGGAAGTCATCCCCGACGGGGACGAGTATGTCCTGCAGCAGACCATCGGCTTCCAGCGGGTCATCCAGCGGGCGGTAAACCACGTGCGTTCGGCTGAAAAAGCCGAGGTGGCGGTGAGCGACATCCTGGCCTCCATTTTCATGGAGAAAGATTCCCATGCCGCCTTTTTCCTGACCCAGGAGGGTATTTCACGCCTGGACGTCCTCAATTATATTTCCCACGAAATGCCGTCGAGCCCCATGGAAGGGGATGTCGGCGGTTTTGCACGAACCGACAAGGACGGCGAACCCAAAAAGAAAAAGGCCAATCCTCTGGAAGAGTACGCCGTGGACATGATGGCGCTGGCCGCCCAGGGCAAGCTGGATCCACTTATCGGTCGCGAATCCGAAATGCAGCGCACCATGCAGGTGCTGTGCCGGAGGCGCAAAAACAACCCCGTGTTCGTGGGCGACCCCGGAGTAGGCAAAACCGCCATGGCCGAAGGCCTGGTGCAGAAAATCTTCAACGGTAACGTCCCGGACATTTTGGGCGAAATGCAGATCTATTCACTGGACCTGCCGGGCATGCTGGCCGGCTCCAAGTTCAGGGGGGATTTCGAACAGCGCCTCAAAGGGGTGATCAAAGAACTGCAGAAGCGCGACAACGTGATTCTGTTCATCGATGAAATCCATACCATTGTGGGGGCCGGCGCCACCTCCAGCGGCTCCATGGATGCCTCCAACATCCTCAAGCCCGTGCTGGCCAGCGGCGATATCCGCTGCATCGGCTCCACCACCTACGAAGAGTACAAGAATCATTTTGAAAAAGACCGTGCACTGTCCCGGCGTTTCGAGAAAATCGAGCTTTCCGAGCCCACCATCAACGAGAGCGTCCAGATCCTCAAGGGCCTGCGCTCACGCTACGAAGAGCACCACGGCATCGTCTATATGGACACTGCCCTGAAAGCCGCCTGCGAACTGTCGGCCAAATACCTCAACGACCGCTTTCTGCCGGACAAGGCCATCGATGTCATCGATGAGGCCGGTGCCTTCATACGGCTTACCGGCAAGGGCCACCGCAAAAAAATCCATCCGGCGGACATCGAAAAGATTGTGGCCAAAATGGCGCGTGTTCCCACCGTGAGCGTCTCCACGCCGGACAAGGCCAAGCTGGAGACCCTGGAAGACCGCTTGAAAGCCGTGGTCTTCGGCCAGGATGACGCCATCACCGCATTGGTGACGGCCATCAAACGCCAGCGCGCCGGCCTGGGCCACCCGGAAAAACCGGTGGGCTCCTTCCTGTTTACCGGCCCTACGGGCGTGGGCAAGACCGAAGTGGCCCGCCAGGTAGCCCTGAACCTGGGCATCGAGTTTATGCGCTTCGACATGAGCGAGTACATGGAAAAGCACGCCGTGGCGCGTCTCATCGGTGCCCCGCCGGGATATATCGGCTTCGACCAGGGCGGTCTGCTCACAGACACCGTGCGCAAGCACCCCTATTCGGTGCTGCTGCTGGACGAAATCGAAAAGGCCCATCCGGATCTGTTCAACATCCTGCTGCAGGTCATGGACCACGCCACCCTGACGGACAACAACGGCAAAAAGGCCGATTTCCGCAACGTCATCATGATGATGACCTCCAATGCCGGTTCCCGCGAGATGAACAACGCCACCATCGGGTTCGGCGATCCCAAGAAAGATACCACCGGCAAAGGCAAAAAAGCGCTGCAGAAATATTTCAGTCCCGAGTTCCGCAACCGCCTGGACGGTATCGTCAGCTTTAACGGCTTAAACAAGGAGATCATGGAACAGATCGTGGACAAGTTCATGACCGAATTCACCATCCAACTCACGCCCAAGAAGGTGGAAATCACTTACACCGGTGCGGCCAGAACCTGGATGGCCGAAAAAGGTCACGATCCTCAATACGGCGCCCGCCCCCTGGCCCGCGTCATCCAGACCGAAATAAAAGACGCCCTGGCCGACGAAATCCTGTTTGGGAAACTGGTCAAGGGCGGAAAGGTCAAAGTGGATCTGAAAGACGACAAACTTAACTTCGAATACGAATAAGGCAAAAGGGGAAGGGGACGTATATCAGGTTATCAGTTAATCGGAGATTAACTGATAACCTGATATACGTCCCCTTTTGTTCGCAATGCCTGTCTACCAACTCACAGCCGACCTCATCTTCCCCCCGGCCAGACTGGCCGAACCCGAGGGCCTGCTGGCCGTGGGCGGCGACCTGAGCCCGGAACGGCTGCTTCTGGCTTACGCCAGCGGCATTTTCCCCTGGTACTCGGAAGGCGACCCAATCCTCTGGTGGTCCCCAAACCCCCGGCTGCTGCTCTATCCCGGCGAACTGCACATCTCCCGCTCCCTGGCCCGGACCCTGCGCAAAGGCCTCTACGCCGTCACCAGGGACACTGACTTCAAAACCATCATAAACGCATGCGCCCGTTACCGGGGCAAGAAAAGGAACGGCACCTGGATAACCGATGAAATGGTGGCCGCCTACATCGACCTGCATGAAAAAGGATACGCCCACTCCGTGGAAGTGCGCTGCGAAGACACCGTCGTCGGCGGGCTTTACGGCATCAGCCTGGGCCGGGCCTTCTTCGGTGAATCCATGTTTTCAGCCCGCACCGACGCATCCAAAGTGGCCCTGGCGCACCTGAGCAACTATCTGCTCGACCAGAAATTCGACTTCATCGACTGTCAGCTGCCCACCGAACACCTCCTGCGCATGGGCGCCCGTGAAGTCCACCGAGACCAGTTCCTCAAACAACTGGCCGAAACGCTGAAATACCCCTCCCTGACCGGCTCCTGGAGTTAAAAGAGGGACGGGGATGATTTTATGCGTTTCCCTCTGGAGAAACACATAAAATCATCCCCGTCCCCCCTATTATGTCATTCGTCAGTGGTGTACCGGATCTTGGCGCGTCGATCGGATCCACTTCTGCGGTCTGTGCCACTGCGCCGTTCAGGAATGTAAGTGGTGTAGGCAAATTTTCGGCGCTCTCTGTTTTTTCGTCTACCGCCATTGTCGCTAATTATTATTTCGCCCATCTGGTGAGCCTATTGCTTTCATTTTGACAAATTGTAAATGTTACGGCGTAGCTCAGATAATCCCGGTGAAGCTCAATCAAGTCAAATAGTGATGCAATTTTAATACCGGCGACAGCGGGCCAGCAAGGTCCGCATTTTCCCTATCTGGTTTGAAACTAATTACATGTAATAATTATAAAAATAAAATTATCCCCTATTTATGGAGTATCGGTAAAATCTGGGTAAATAACCCCCCATATGAAAAAATATATATAAAATGTGGAACGAAAATTACACATGGTAATGAATTTCCCAGGTTATTTTGTCTTACTGGGCGGGTGGAGTAATATCCAGGTCCGAGATCTTGTTCAGTAAAGTTTTGTAGCTGACCTTCAAGATTTTAGATGCCTTGCTCCTGTTCCAGTCCGTTTTCGTCAAAACATAGGAAATGACCTCTTTTTCAACCCGGTCCACGGCCTTTTTCTTAACCGCCTTCAGTGAAAAAGCTTTATTATTGATCGGGTTGTTGGTTTTGAAATCGACAAGGGACTCGGTCACCGCATCCGTTTTACGGGCCGGGTCGGAGCCATTGTCTGTCATGGCGCCGCTGGTTTCCAGAAGTTCGGCTACGATTTTATGGCAGTCGCCCAGTACCAGCATGCGTTTAAGCACATTCTGCAACTCACGCACGTTGCCGGGCCAATGATAGGTTTTGAGTTTTTCAATGACATCCTCTCCCGGCCGAACGATGTTTTTGCTGCCCAACTGAGAGACATATTCCTCCATGTAATAATCGATCAGCGGCCGGATGTCCTCGGGCCTTTCACGCAGGGGGCTGATTTTGACATTGATGATGTTCAGCCGATAGTAGAGGTCTTCTCTGAATTTACCGTCCACGATGTCCTGTTTGAGATCGTGATTGGTGGCGGCGATGACCCACGTGTCGGTCTTGAAATCTTTTTCCGACCCCAGGGGCGAGAACTCGCCGCTTTGCAGCACGTGCAGCAGCTTGGCCTGCAGGGACAGGGGCATGTCGCCGATTTCGTCCAGCAGCAGGACACCGCCGTGGGCCAGCTGAAATTTGCCGCGCCGTTTTTGTTCGGCGCCGGTGAACGCCCCCCGTTCATAACCGAAAAGTTCGCTCTCCAAAAGTCCTTCGGGCAGGGCGGCACAGTTGATCTTAATGAACGGTTTACCCAGGCGGGGCGATTTCTGGTAAAGGTTCTGGGCGATGACCTCCTTGCCGACACCGCTCTCGCCGAAAATAAAGGTATTCAAACCCGTTTGGGCAACATGATCGACCAGTTCCCTGACGCGCTGAATATTATCACTGATTCCTATGATCGGGGGACCCATTGCACCTATTCTTTGGTTTGAATTAATTCCCGAGCTGCTTTTTCCAGTTGGGGAAGTTTAAATGGCTTTTCCATCACCAGATCGGCCCGGGCTTCCTTGGCGAGCGATTCCGGATGCTCTCCCCAACCCGTGATGGCAATGACCGGAAGATTCGGATACTTCTTTTTAACGATGGATATGACGGCCACTCCGCTGATGTTGGGCAGAACCAGGTCCGTGATAATAATGTCCAGGCTATCCTGCTCCGCTTCGATGACCTTGAGGCCATCCAGGCCATTGGATGCTGACAGCACATTATACTTTTTTTGCACAAAATACTTGCAAATTGCGTTGAGGACCTCCTCGGTATCGTCGATGATCAGTACTTTGGGTGCCACACTCATGCTGTGCTCCTACATTGTCAGTTGCAATCGCACGCCGGGGAAATCACGGATGGAGACATTATAAATCGGTAACGGGTTTAATCAATAATCAGACAATCGAGAAAGTTTTCTAACTCACAGCTAACACGCTATTCATACAACAACAAACCGCTGTTGACAAGTATTATGAATACCCTGCGTGTGGATCGCAGTTCACATTTATTGAGGTAATGAATTTATATAAAGTGGTATTAGATTACATAAAAGGATGCCGTCCAACCGGCGCCCAGGGCTTAAAATTAAGCCTGCTGAAAATATTTCTATCGCCTCAACCAGTTGAAAATTTAATTAAAAATAATATTTGAGGTTTAAATACGGGTTCCTGTGCGAATTTTCGAAGATGGCAGGTATGGACATTGCATGTGGAAAACCAGTTGTTCAGCAAGGCAAGTCCCGCGACTGCCCAATAGACCATCGGAACAGGATACGGTTTTCAGCCAGGTGAAACGAGATTACCCCATAGAGCCAACGGTCGCCCTCATTTATTCCATCTCCGTGGATCGGCGCAATTACCTGCGCAGCCTGACATTGGAGTGCGGCGTCAACGCGGTTTGTTTCGAAAATGAAGCCGTCTGCTTTGACAATTTCAAGCCGATTCAGCCTAAAATTGTCATTGCCGATACCGACTCCAACGCCGTTGTGTGGCGCTTCCTCTTTGCCTTGCATGCCGCCAGGATTGCCGTGCCCCTGGTTATCGTTTCGGAGCGGCTGCAGGCCGGGCAGTTTGTCATCGAAGGCGTGCCGTTGCCCATTCAATCGGTGGCCATGAAGGGACAGCAGAACGGTCTGCTTAAGAAAATCGTCCAAAGTGCAGATCACATGGCCGGCAGACGAGCCGATTCCAATTGGACCGCGCTGCCCTTCCTTGTGGGGCAGACGGACAAGATCAAACAGATTCAGTCCCTGCTGCCCGGCATTGCCAAAACCCGCGATTCTGTTTTGATCACCGGCGAACAGGGGTCGGGCAAAGAGCACCTTTGCAGGCTGATCGTGGGCTTGTCCCGGAAAGAGAAACACTTCATCAAGATCGACTGCGCGGTTTTGAAACCCGCGATGCTCATCAACAGTTTGCGCAAAGAGATACTGGAACGCGGCCGGAAGGCGGGGCGGGCCACCATCTTCCTTGACCGCATCGATACCCTTTCCACCGAATCGCAGGCGGAACTGCTGCTGATTTCAGACGATATCCAAAAACCGCGCAGCGGCAACGGTTCCGGCGGTGGAGAAGTTCGCTTTCTGTCCACATCCATTCGGCCCATCGATACCCTTGTGCAGCAGGGGTGCTTCAGAAAGGATCTGTACTATCGCCTGAATGTCATCCCTGTGTTTATGCCGGCATTGCGGCAACGCAAAGCGGATATTGCCATGTTGATGGACTATTTCATCATCAGGACCTGCGCCAAAACCGGGAATTGCGTTACGGTCCCCACAGAGCAGGCCCGGCAGATGTGCTACATGCACCACTGGCCCGGCAATGTCAAAGAGCTTCAGGACCAGATGATCCGTGTGGCCCTGGAAGGAAACGAAGCATGCTTGTTTGCCAACACCCGTCTTCCCCAGTTGAAAAAAGAGTTGCGGCGCTATCCGTTCCACGGGTCAGGGGTCGAAGCATTGCCCAAGGCTAGCGAAATTAGACACTATCTGTCGGTGATTCAGGATATGTCGCTCAAGGATATCTGCGATGAGTTTGTCTTCAGGACAGAGCGGCGGCTGATGAAAAAAGCCCTGGAGTCTACCAACTGGAACCGAAAAAAGGCCGCGCAACTGTTGAAAATAAGTTACAAATCAATGTTGAACAAGATTAAAGTCTATGATATTATTTAAAATTCTTCAATTGCCCGTAAATGGTGAGCGGCCATGGCGGTAAGAGACGAAGGTCAGGCGGTCAGGGACGACGGTCAGGGACGTATATCAGGTTATAAGTTAATCGGAGATTAACTTATAACCTGATATACGTCCCTATACAAACATTAACTGGATGACGACGATTCATGCTTAGAATATTCAAACAATACTACCCGATTCGAAACGCGCTCTTCGTTTTTGGAGAGGGTATCTTTATCTTCGTTGCAGTCATCTTTGCATGCAAGATTTTGCTGGGCAGCAGCGAGATTTTTCACCTTGACGTCATTCTCAAAGCCTTGCTGATTACTGTCACGTGCCAGGCGTGCCTCTACTACAATGACCTGTACGATCTGAAAGTGACCGACTCGTTGATCGAACTGGGCATCCGCCTGTTGCAGGCCCTGGGCGCCGCGGCCATTTTCCTGGCCGTGGTCTATTTTATTTTCCCGGACCTGATCATCAGCAGAGGTATTTTCATCATCAGCGTCGCTTTGATCATCATCCTGATCGCTTCCTGGCGGATTGGCTATACCCATGTGTTGAACCTGGGGTGGTTCAACCAGAAAATAATATTGCTGGGCTCCAGCGACACCGCTATGGAGATATCCAGGCAGATCAACGAGAAAAAAGACAGCGGCTACGAAATCGCCTCCATCATTTCCAAGGATACATGGCCGGAAGGTGCCTGCGATCCTGCTTCAGACATGATTTGCCAGGGCTCCTATGACAATATTTGTGAAATCGCCGAGCAGCTCAAGGTCAAAAAGATCGTCGAGGCGCTCAAGGAAAAACGCGGTGCGCTGCCGGTGAAAGAATTGCTCCGCTGCCGGGTCAAAGGCATAGAAATCCTGGAGGGCAGCACATTTTACGAAATGCTGACCGGCAAACTCATCGTTGGCCAGATCAATCCCAGTTGGCTGATTTTTTCGCAGGGGTTCCAGAAAACCCGGTTCCAGCGGCTGGTCAAGAGAACCCTCGATCTGTTGATCTCCGGTGTGATGCTGATTGCGCTGCTTCCGCTGATTTTGCTGACGGCCATAGTCATCAAACTGGAATCCCGGGGGCCCGTGTTCTTTTCCCAGGAGCGCGTCGGAGAAAACCGCAAGCCTTACATGGTGCACAAGTTCCGATCCATGCGCAGCGATGCCGAAAAGGGTACCGGGCCGGTGTGGGCCAAGGAAAATGACGACCGCATCACCCGGGTCGGCCGGTTTTTGCGCAAAACCCGGATTGACGAGCTTCCCCAGCTGTGGAATGTTCTCAAAGGGGAAATGAGTTTTGTCGGGCCCCGGCCGGAGCGGGAGTTCTTTGTCAAAGAGCTGGAAAAAAGCATTCCGTATTACAGCGAACGCTTCTACGTCAAACCCGGTATCACGGGCTGGGCCCAGGTGAGTTACGGGTATGGATCCACCGTGGAAGATGCAGTGGAAAAGCTGAACTACGACTTGTTTTATATCAAAAACATGTCCATTTTGATGGATGTCATGATCGTCGCCCGCACCGTAAAGATCGTCCTTTTCGGTATGGGTCAATAACATAGCGCAGCACTGGCGGGGAACTTCCGCCGATTGAACAACCTGCGCGCCAAACCAAGCTGATCGATGGGCGTCATGTAATCGACCAGGCGGAGCTGTATTCAATGCACCCTCAATTTAAAAACATCCTCGTTACCGGCGCTGCCGGCTTCATCGGCTTCCATCTGTCCCGAAGGTTGCTGCAGGACGGCTGCACCGTCTTCGGCGTCGATATTCTCAATGACTACTACGACGTTCAGATCAAAAAGGATCGCCTCAGCCGGCTTAGTGAAAGCGAGTGCTTCCATTTTTACAAAACCGATCTGGCCGACCACAAAAATCTCGATGCCATTTTTGCCGCCCACCCCATCGACGCGGTGGTCAATCTCGCGGCCCAGGCCGGTGTGCGCTACTCCCTGATCAACCCCCAGGCCTATGTCAATTCCAACCTGGTGGGATTCGTCAATATCCTGGAATGCTGCCGGCACCACAAGGTCAAACACCTGGTGTTCGCTTCATCCAGTTCCGTTTACGGCGCCAACACCAAGATGCCCTTTTCGGTACACCACAACGTGGATCATCCGGTATCCCTGTATGCCGCCTCGAAAAAATCCAACGAGTTGATGGCCCATACCTACAGCCATCTTTACGATATGGCATGCACCGGGCTGCGCTTTTTCACCGTTTACGGCCCATGGGGCCGCCCGGACATGGCCCTGTTTCTGTTTACCAAGGCCATTCTGGAAGGCAAGCCCATCAAGGTGTTCAACCACGGCAACATGCAGCGCGATTTTACCTACATCGACGATATCGTAGAAGGTGTGGTGCGCGTCATGCAAAAGATACCCGAGGCCAACCCGAACTGGAGCGGCGATGCCCCGGATCCGGCGACCTCCTACAAAAAATACAAAATATACAACATCGGCAACAACAGCCCCGTGCAGTTGTCGGAGTTCATCCAGGAGATCGAAAACGCCTTGGGCCGCAAAGCCACCAAAGAATATATGGATCTTCAGCCTGGAGACGTTCCGGCAACATACGCCGATATAGACGACCTGATCAAAGACGTGGGATTCAAACCGGCAACGGCACTGTCAGAGGGCATCCCGAAATTCATCGACTGGTACAAATCCTATTACAACCAAGGGCGGGGATAAACCCAGTTCCTAAGATTACCAAGTAAAGAAAGGGCAGTTTCGAGTTATGAGTTTCGAGTTGTGGAATTCTCCCATTTTATAAAATCAGACCCGCGCGAAGCGCGAACAACAACTCATAACTCACAACTCGAAACTCGTAACTGATCTAAATGGTAGAATTCCAAAACTTTAGATCACTATAGATCACTCGAAACTTTAGATCACTCGTAACTGATCCACCCATGCCAACCCCCAAAACCATACTGCTGACCATCGACGTGGAAGACTGGTTCCAGGTGGAAAACCTGCGCCCCTGGTTTCCTCCGTCGACCTGGCCCCATCAGCCCCTGCGCGTGGAGCACAACACCCGGCGGTTGCTGGATCTCTTCGATCAGTTTGCACCCAAAACAATCCAGGCCACCTTCTTCATACTGGGCTGGCTGGCGCAACGCGTCCCTGATCTGGTCCGTGAAATCCACGACCGCGGTCACGAAGTCGCCTCCCACGGATTCAACCACGTGATGTGTAACGAATTGACCCCCAAAGATCTCGACGCCGACCTAGTCAGGAGTAAACGTGTGCTGGAAGATCTCATCGGCGCTCCGGTCAGCGGCTATCGCGCCCCCAATTTTTCAATCAGCGACCACGCCCTGCAGGCCGTTCAGGCGGCCGGCTACACCTATGATTCCAGCTACAACAATTTCAGGCTGCACAGCCGATACGGCCACATTTCCACCAACGGCCGCAGCACGCGCAGGCTGGGCTTCCAGCTGCCGGGGGGTCTGTCCGAACTGCCCATCAGCAACCTGGCTATCGGGAGAAAGATCCTTCCTTGGGGCGGCGGCGGCTATTTCCGTTTCACCCCGCCGGCCGTATTCAGGCACGGGGTTCGGCAGATTCTGAAAAAGACCGATGCCTATCTGTTTTACATGCACCCGTGGGAGATCGACCCCGGTCAGCCCAGGGTCCCGCAATCACGCGGCCTGGCGCGCTTTCGCCATTACCTGAACCTGGACAAAACCGCCAAAAGGCTTTATGAATTAATATCAAGCTCTAACACGTGCGAATTCGTCGCCTGCAGACAATATTTGGCGGAGGGGCAGTTATGAGTTGTGGAATTCTGCCTATAAATAAAATCAGGCCCGCGCAAAGCGCGAACCATAACTCGAAACTCTCAACTCAAAACTCTCAACTCAGAACCACCATAGATCAACCTATAGGAATGAGAACATGAACGTATGTATCGTCGGAACCGGCTATGTGGGCCTCGTCGCCGCCGCCTGCTATGCCGAAATGGGCAACGATGTCCACTGCATCGATGTCAACCCCCATATCGTCGAGTCCCTGCAAAACGGCAAAATCCACATTTACGAACCGGGGCTGGAATCCCTGGTCAAGCGCAACCGCGAGGCCGGCCGGCTCACCTTCAGCGCCGATCTGGCCCAGGGGCTCCAGGATGCCCTCTTTGTCTTCAGCAGCGTGGGCACACCATCGCAGCCCGACGGATCCTGCGATCTATCCCATGTCCGGCAGGTCGCCACACAGATCGGTCAGTGCATGACCGACTACAAAATCATCATCAACAAGTCCACGGTGCCCGTGGGTACGGCCGATATGGTGCGCGGCATCATCCAGGACGAGTTGGACCAACGCGGCCTTGACATTGAATTCGACGTGGTCTCCAACCCGGAGTTTCTTAAAGAGGGCGATGCGGTCAACGATTTCATGAAACCGGACCGCGTCATCATCGGCACCGACAACGTGCGCACCGCCAAACTGCTGGAGACCCTTTACGCCCCGTTTGCCCGCAGCCGGGACAAGATGATCGTCATGGGCATCCGCAGTGCGGAGATGACCAAGTATGCGGCCAACTGCCTGCTGGCCACCAAAATCTCCTTTATCAATGAAGTGGCCAATATCTGCGAAAAGGTCGGCGCCGACATCAAGGATGTGCGCATCGGCATTGGATCCGACCGCCGCATTGGCTACCACTTCATCTACCCGGGGCTGGGCTATGGCGGCTCCTGCTTCCCCAAGGACGTCAAAGCCTTCATCCACACGGCCCGCCAGCACGGCTACCAGTCCCAACTCGTGGCCGCCGTGGATGCGGTCAACAGCGTCCAGAAAACGGTTCTGGCCGACAAGATCGAAGCCTACTTTTCCGAGCAGGGCGGGGTGGCGGATAAAACCCTGGCCATGTGGGGGCTCTCCTTCAAGGCCAATACGGACGACATCCGGGAGTCCGCCGCCGTGGAAACCATCCGGCGCCTGACCGCCAAAGGGATGCACGTCCGCGCCTTCGACCCACAAGCCGGGCCCAATGCCCGAAGGCAACTGGACGGAAATACCCTGGCTGAAATCAGCGACGACCCCTACGAGCTCCTAGAAAGCGCCGACGCACTGGCCGTCATGACCGACTGGAACCAGTTCAGAAACCCTGATTTCGACAGGATCAAAACCATGCTCAAAGCCCCCATCATATTCGACGGCCGGAATCTATACTCATCCACTTTTCTATCCGGTCAGGGCTTTGCCTACTTCGGCATCGGACGACCGTCCGCGGCCGAACCCAAAACCTCAACACAAGATTGAAAGAGCCATCATGGGAAAAATTTTCGACGCACTGGAAAAAGCCAGCAAGACTGAAAGCGACGCCATGGTTGCGGATCCCCAACCGCTGCCCGAAGAAGAGAAGGTGGTCAATCTCAAGCGCGTGGCCCCGGTGAACAAAAAGCCTGCCATGCACAAAAAACGGAGCATCGCCAAAAACCTGATCGCTTATCACGAGCCGCGTTCCATCGAAGCTGAAATTTTCAAAAGCCTGCGCACCAACCTGCTGTTTGCCACGGACAAGGGCCAGTCCATACGCTCGCTTCTGGTGACCAGCCCCATCCCCAGCGACGGCAAGTCCTTTATCAGTTCCAACCTGGCCATCAGCATCGCCCAGGGCGTTGAAGAGCACGTGCTGCTGGTGGACGGCGACATCCGCAAGGGCACCATTCATAAAAATTTCGGGTTTGGCAACGTCAGCGGGCTGAGCCATTGCCTGAGAACCGGCGACAACATTGCCAAAGTGCTTCTGAAAACCCCCATTCCCAAACTGACCCTGCTGCCGGCGGGAAGGCCCCCGATGAATCCCACTGAGCTGCTCTCCTCATCCAAGATGAAAGAGCTGCTGCGCGAGGTCAAAAACAGGTACCAGGACCGCTACGTCATCATCGATTCGCCGCCGCCGCTGATGGCCTCCGAGACCATCGCCATCTCCAAGTATGTGGACGGCATCATCCTTATCGTGCGCGCCGGCAAGACCTCCAAAGAATCCATCGAACAGACCATCGAAAAAATCGGCAGGGAAAAAATCGTGGGTATCGTCATGAACCACTCGGACCAGGCCGTTAAAAAATATTACGGCTACGGCAAATCCTACTACTACCATGAAAAACGGAAAAAAAGATAAGCGCTTGCGGATTCCTATACGCCACCGGGTAAACAAAAGCGCCACCATGTGACCGGGAATACAGAAGGAGCCAATCATGAATAAAAAAATGCTCATGCTAATGCCACTCTTGTTGCTCTCATGGGTTCTCAGCGCCATCGCCGCCGAACCCGCCGAGCCCGCCGACACCCACTCTGACTACAAAATCGGCCCCGGTGACGTCCTGGAGATTACCACCTGGAAAGAACCCGATTTTTCCAGGGAAGCGATCATTGTGCGGCTCGACGGAAAAATCACTTTTCCCTTGCTGGACGATGTCCAGGCTGCCGGGAAAACCCCCACTGAGCTTAAAAAAATCCTCGAAACCCGGCTGGAAGAGTACGTTGCCGGGCCAAGTATCACTGTCACGTTACGCAGTGCAGGGAGTCAAAAATTTTATATCCTCGGTGAAGTGAGCGGGACAGGTGAATACCCACTGGTTAAGGAACTAACGGTGTTGCAGGCCTTTGCCTTGGCCGGTGGCTTTACCGAGTGGGCCTCCAAAAAAGAGATCATTTTATTTCGACGCGAAAACGGCCAAGAAAAAGTCATACGGATTAATTACAAGGACATTGTCAAGGATAAGGATTTCAGCCAAAACGTATTTATCAAAGCCGACGACACCATCATCGTGCCCTAAATTCGATAAGAAAGGAACTGGTTGTGCAAAAAAAACTGCTTCCATTGGCCATCGTCCTATTGACTTGCTGTATTCCAACACTTTATGCTGCACCAATAACCTTGAGTTCCTCCCTTTATGTCAGCGAGGAATATACAGACAATCTCAATCTCGATCCCGAAAATGAAGAAGATAGTTATATTACAACAGCCGGATTGAACCTCAACGGCCAAGCCTTGTGGAAAACAGGCAGCCTCAATCTCTACTACAACCCGTCCTACAGCAAATACGATGAAGATACAGAATATGACAGTTGGCGCCATTCCGCGGGCATATCTTTATCACAAACATTCAAACGCTATACCACACTCGATATCGGAAACACCTATCTCAGGACCAACGAACCCTGGGACGAGTCGGATAGAACGGATCTTGCCGGTCCAATCCAAGACCCTGCAATAACGGCTGATAATCTCCGAAGGGGACGTCGCGAGTACTATACCAATGTCTCAACGGCGCGGCTGTCCCATCAATTTGGGGAAGATGACAGCCTCTACGCCGGCTATCGATACTACATATCAGAAGACGTGGATCAAGCTGAAGATGATACCGAGGACAACAATAACAACGGTACGTTTACCGCCGGTCTGGTGTATAATTACGATTTTTCACCCAAATGGGGCACATCATTGACCGCTTCCTACGACAACAGTATTTATGAAGAGCAGGACGATCGTCAGGAGTACAACGGGCAAATCAGGTTGTTGTACCGGCTCGCACAGCATTTTTCCACTTACGTTGCTTACAGCCACACCATTTTGACCTACGATCAAGATTCCGAGAGCGAAGATTACCAGATTTATCAGCCATCCATTGGACTCAACTACCAGTTCCAGGAAAATGCCGGCGTCGATGTTGCCGTCGCCTACACCATTCGGGATTATGAGGATCGTGAAGACAAGGAAGGCTACAACATCAACTCGAACATTTACAAACGATGGAATTATCGGACAGGCTATTTCGGTATCGCAGGGCGCAGTGGATACAGCATTGACGACAACAACCGCGAGGACAACGGACTGAATATTTACTATGAAGGCCGTATCGATGCGGGCTACAATTTCACCTCCCGGTTTTCCTCTTCGGTTTACGGTTCCTATCGCAATGACGAATATCCCAACCAGACCCCTGACCGGGTGGACAACACGATTCGCGCTGGTGCCGGGCTGCATTGGCAGGCGCTGCGATGGCTCTCTTTCAGTCTCTCATATGATTACTCGAATGTGATTTCCGATAATGAATCGCTTGAATACACCGAAAACAGCTACATGTTGCGCGCGACACTGACGCCACTGCGTCCGCTGCGATGGAATTAACCGAACCGTCAAAAACGCATCGGTGCGGTAAATATTCGTAAAAGAAATGAACAAGGACCACGTATCATGCCAATTCAAATGGAATCCCTAAGCCCCCAGTATATTTTTTCAATTATTATGCGCCGAAGATGGGTCATCATGATTCCCCTGCTGGCTGCCATGCTGCTCGGCATCTTTAAGGGAATCACCCTTCCCCGGGTGTACCAGGCAGAAACCCTGATCCTGGTCGAGCCCCAGAGAGTGCCCACCAACTATGTCAAATCGGTGGTCTCCATCGATATCAACGACCGCATCAGCACAATTTCCCAACAGGTGATGAGCCGCACCAATATTGAAAAAATCATTGCCGACTACAACTTATATGCCGAGCCTGAACAGCAGAACATGTACCTGGAGGACAAGCTGGAAGCCGTCCGGGCAAAAATCGGGGTCAATGTAACCCGCACAAGAGGCGGTGCGGATGCTTTTTCATTGTCTTTCAAAGGCACTGAACCCCAGAAAGTCATGCGCATCGCCAACACCCTGGCATCCTATTTCATTGACGAAAACCTGAAGGTTCGCGAAGAACAGGCATCCGGTACCAGCAACTTTCTAGAAGAGGAATTAAAGCTGAAGAAAAGCGAGCTCGAAAAGATGGAAAATAATCTTAAAAACTATCGCATTAAACATATGGGCGGACTGCCGGAGCAGCTCGATACCAATTTGAGAATTCTCGACCGGCTGCATGAAGAATACAACCTGAAACAGGCTGAAATAAGGGAAAGAAAATATCAACTGGCGCTTGCCAAGAAGCAGGCCGATATTTTTTCAGATTCTCAAGGTGATATTGCCAGTGGTTTAGACCTGGAGGCCGATAGCGGTTCTGCCGATATCGCCGAGTTGGAAAGTCAGATTGACAGATTGAAACTGCGTTACACCGACAAACATCCGGATATCGTTAAATTGAAGAGTATGATCGCCAAAATTAAAGAAAAAGAGCAAGAAGCTTCCACTGCAGACGATAGTGAAAAAGGTTCTCAAGAGACAGCAGGCAATGAATCTGCCCCAATGGACATATTTAATTCCGCCGGGATACAGAATCAGGGCCTGGAATTTGAAATGAAGAAACTTGAAAGCGAGGTTAAAAAACTGGAATATAAAATCAAGCACCATACCCAGTTGGTGGAGGATACCCCGACCAGAGAGCAGGAACTGCTGTCCCTCAACCGAGACTACCAGAACGTCAAGGAAGCCTATAACTCGCTTTTGCAAAGAAAACTCGAGGCGGGTATTGCCGTCAACATGGAAAGAAAGCAAAAAGGCGAGCAGTTTCGGGTCATCGATTACGCCAAATTGCCGGAAAAACCCATATCACCGGATATGCGTAAGCTTTTCGCCCTGATGATCATCTGCGGCCTCGGTATTGGCGGCGGACTTTCTTTTGTACTGGAGTATTTTGACCACTCATACAGGGATGCACAGTCAGTTGAAGAGGATTTCAGCTACCATGTGCTGGCCGTTATACCCACCATCGCCGACCGCCGCAAAGCATTCATGCAAAAGCTCAATACCATTTCCAGCGTGATGATGGCCGGCGCAACGCTGATGGTTTTCGGTGTCTTTGCGTTCATGGTCACCAAAGACGTCGACCGCTTGATTGAATCTGTAAAGGGGTTGTTTTAACATGCTGATCCATCTCATTGCAGCAGCCAGGCCCAATTTCATGAAAATCGCCCCGCTGTACCACGCACTGAAAAAACAAAACTGGGCCGACGTCCAGATCGTGCATACCGGTCAGCATTACGACCTGAACATGTCGGATTCATTCTTCACCGACCTGGATTTGCCGGCACCCCATATCCACCTGGGCATTGGCAGCGGGTCCCACGCCCAGCAAACCGGAAAAGTCATGATGGCCTATGAAAAAGTCATCCTGGAACAAAAGCCCGACCTGCTGGTGGTGGTGGGCGATGTCAATTCCACCCTGGCCTGTGCCCTGGCAGCGGTAAAAATTCCCGCTATTTCAGAAAACGGCAATTGTGCACGCCCCATAGTCGCGCACTTGGAAGCCGGTCTGCGGTCTTTTGACCGCACCATGCCTGAAGAGATCAACCGCATTGTTACCGACAGCCTGGCCGATATCCTATGGACCCCCTCCGCTGACGGGGATGAAAATCTCGTCAGAGAAGGCGTTGCCCCGGAAAAAATCCAGCGCGTGGGAAACATTATGATCGATTCCCTTGAAATGATGCGCTCCAAAATCGAGCAGCACAATGTCGCCGAAACTTATGGTTTAGCCCGGGGGCAGTACGGCATCATCACCTTCCACCGGCCCGCTAACGTGGATAACCCAGAGAAACTTTCCACCCTTTGCGACATATTGGTCAATATCGCCGGGAAAATGCCCCTGGTGTTTCCGGTCCATCCACGGACACGCAAAAATTTAGAAAATTATAATTTGCTCCACAGACTCGATCGTATCGAAAATATCGTGTTGTCCGAGCCTTTGAACTATATTCGCTTTATGAACCTGGTCTTCAACTGCCGGTTGGCCATCACCGATTCCGGCGGCCTGCAGGAAGAAACAAGCTATCTAGGCATTCCATGCTTGACCATGCGTCCCAACACCGAGCGCCCGGTGACCCTGATCCAGGGCACCAACAGGTTATGTTCGCTTATGGAACTCGAGGTCTTCGTGAACCAAATTTTGTCCCGGGAAGATAACCCTTTCACTGTCCCTGAACTGTGGGACGGTCACACTGCCGACCGGATCGTTGATAGAATTCAAACTAAATTCAACATCGCGTAAATAGAATCATATGACCCTTCAGGTATGCACCATCGACGATATCGGCTGCAGGCAATGGGATGCGTTTGTCCGCAGCCGCCCCGATGCCAACTTGTACCATCTGTCCGGCTGGAAAACGGTGATTGAAAAAACCTACGGTCACAAGACCCATTATTTGGTTGCAGTCGATGGAAAAAATACCGAAAAAAACCAAATTGCCGGAGAAATCAGAGGTGTTTTGCCGCTGACCCACATGCGCCATTTTGTCTTTGGCAATAAATTGATTTCCATCCCCTTCTTCGATATGGGCGGGATACTGGCTGCAGATGAATCTGCAGAAATAGCGTTGCTTTCCGGGGCCATCCGTTACGGCGAAAAGTTGAATGTGTCCGATATCGAACTGCGGCATGCACAGCCGATGGCGTGCCTGGCGGAAAACAAATTGAATTTTTCTAAGATCTTTATGGCTTGCCATACACAGACACATAAGGCACGCATGCTGCTGGAGCTTCCTTCATCCAGCGAGGTGCTGATGAAATCCTTTAAGTCGAAACTGAGAACCAAGATCAAACGCCCCCTAAAGTCTGGACTATACACCAAAATAGGCGGAATAGAACTTTTTGATGATTTTTATTCGGTTTTTTGCATAAATATGCGTGACTTGGGGTCTCCGGTCCACTCCGGAAAAATAATAAAGAACACCGTAAAAGAATTTTCGAGACAAAGCAAAATAGTTATCGCCTACATGAAGGAAACCCCAGTTGCTTGTGGACTTGTCATCGGATATCAAGCTACCTTGGAAAACCCTTGGGCCTCTTCACTCAAAGAGCTCAGTCGACTGCGTCCCAACATGCTCCTTTATTGGAGTATGTTGGAATATGCCTGCGATAACGGATATACAAAATTCGATTTCGGCCGATCTACGCCGGGAGAGGGGACATACGAATTCAAGAAGCAATGGGGTGCGACACCTTATCCATTGTATTGGCATACCTTGTCTAAAAATGGCAAATCGGCCCTCCATCAAAATGAACCCGAAAAGTCCAAATTCAGCAAAGCCATACAGTATTGGCAGAAACTGCCGGTTAGCGTAACAAAAATCGCAGGCCCGCTGATCCGAAAACACATCAGCTTGTAGATATAAGAGTTTCCGGTACATGCGGCAGCGGCATCCTGCCACGACAATGCCTTCAAGTTCCCCTTTCTGGAGAAAGGGGAATTCAGGGAGAATCAACATATGAACTGGAAAAACACCCTCGCAATAACTATCATCATGGCAGCAACCTTCGGGTTGTTGGCCCACCTGAGCAGCCCTGAACTGATCATTCCCAACAAGCCATTTTCCACCTTCCCCACTAAAATCGGAAAATGGATCGGTATCGAGCAACGATTCGACGAAAAAATCTATCAGGTGCTGGGGGTGGATGATTCCTTTTACGCCAATTACCAAAGTCCGGACGGGAAATGGATTAACCTTTACGTCGGATACTACCAGAGCCAGCGAGAAGGGGAACTCATCCACTCGCCAAAGAACTGCATGCCCGGCGGCGGATGGAACATCATCGAGTCAAAGGTTGTGCCGCTGAAGATAAAGGAAACACCATCCACCCAAATCAACATCATCAAGCTGGTCCTGCAAAACGGAAAGAACAAACAAATCTCCTACTACTGGTACCAGTCCCGGGGCCGCATCATCTCTTCAGAATATTTGCAGAAAATATACCTGGTCTGGGACGCCATCACCCGCAACAGAACGGACGGTTCCTTTGTCAGACTGATCGCCCCGGTAAGTTCCGATGAAAAAGAAACCCTGTTGGTCCTGGAAGCGTTCGCTCGAGAATTGTTTCCCATTCTTCAAAACTACATTCCATCATAAAACAGATTTTCAGTGCCAAACAACGCCACCTGGGCGAAAGCCGGAACCCGGTAGGCCCCCTACCATATGGATACCAGAGACCTCCGACTGGACCTCGTTGCGACTTCTGTTACGCTTTCTGCGACAACCAACGTACCAATGACAACATAGGGCTATCCAATCATGACCCGCAATATTTCACTCCATATCTATTTGCAGTTTGCCACCCTTGCGGTCGCTTTTTCCTTGCTCTACAACCACACCATTGTAAAGCTGGTCAAGGACTGGTCTACGGACGACAACTTTTCACACGGTTTTCTGGTGCCCTTTATCGCCGCCTACATGATCTGGCACAACCGCGACCAGTTGAAAGGGCTTGCCATGCGCCCCAATTACTGGGGCTACGTCCTGCTGCTCGGTGCCATGGCCTTGCACGTTGTTGGCAATATTGGTGCCGAGTTGTTCACCATGCGCTTTTCCATCCTGCTGGCCCTGATGGCAATGACCCTTATCCTGTTCGGCACCGACATCTTCAAAAAAACCTATATTCCGCATATTTACTTGATCCTGATGATACCCATACCGGCCATTGTCTGGAACAAGATCGCTTTTCCGCTGCAGCTTTTTGCGGCCAGACTGAGCGCCGGCTTCATCAGCTTCATCGGCATCGCCATATTCCGGGAAGGCAACGTCCTCCATCTGGCCAACACCTCGCTGGAAGTCGTGGACGCCTGCTCCGGGTTGCGCTCCCTGACCTCAATGATCGCCCTGAGTGCCGCTTTTGCCTATATCTCCACATTGAACAAGACGGGCAAATGGATTCTGTTTCTCTCTGCCATTCCCATAGCTGTAGCCGTTAATATTGTCCGCTTGACCATAACGGCCATTCTGGCCCGCTATATCGGTCCTGAAGTCGCCCAGGGTTTTTTACATGACATGTCCGGCCTGATCGTCTTTATGGTGGCACTGGTTCTGCTCTATTTGACCCACACATTTCTCGTAAGACTGAAAGCGACAAACAGTGCTGACCAACAGTCCTGAAAACCCTCACATCCTCATGATCGTTCACAGAATTCCCTATCCGCCGGACAAAGGCGACAAAATTCGATCGTATCATGAACTACAATTTCTAAAAGACAATGGCTGGAATATCCATCTGTGCACGTTCATCGACGACCCTGAAGACGAGAAGTATGCCGATAAACTGAAACGCCAGTGCGCGACCTCCTTTTTCCAGCGTATGCCTAAAGCCAGGCAGAAACTATCCATGGCCATGGCGCTGTTCAGCAAAAGCCCGCTGAGCATTGCCGCCTTCTTCAACCAGAATGCCCTTGCCTATATTAATCAGGTTTTGGACGAACACCCGGTCCGGGCAGTTTTTTGTTTTTCTTCGCCCACGGCCGAGTACATATTCCAATCCCCTATAATCGGTCATCGGTCTTCGGGTGCCGGGCCGCGTTTGATTTGTGATTTTATTGACGTCGATTCTGATAAGTGGCGCCAGTATGCACAAAAAACCCCAATCTGGCTGCGGTGGGTTTACTTGCTGGAAGCCCGCAGACTGGCAGGCTATGAAAGAAAAATTACCGAAGCATTCGATGTCAACTTTGCGGTCTCGGAGCCCGAGGCCGCCCTGCTTCGAGAGCAGACCGGACAGACCGCAAATATTCACGCTCTTTCCAACGGCGTCGATCTGGATTATTTTCAGCCTGCATCCGGGGAGCAGACGCAGGCTGCCGAAAACAAAGCGTTCACCCTGGTTTTTTGCGGCTTGATGGACTACTACCCCAATGTGGACGCAGTGGGCTGGTTCGTTCAAAATGTATGGCCTCTGCTGAACGACCGGATCGAAGACCTGAAATTGCTGATTGTCGGTGCAAACCCGGCCAAAGAGGTGCTGAAACTCGAAGAGGCAAATGGCATCCATGTCAGCGGCCGTGTCCAAGATATCCGCCCCTATGTCTGGAGAGCCGACATTGCCATTGCGCCTATGCGCATTGCCCGCGGCATTCAAAACAAAGTCCTGGAAGCCATGGCCATGGGCAAACCTGTTGTGGCCACCAGCCAAGCCTTTGAAGGCATCGAGGCTGAACCCGGAAGGGATCTGATGGTAACCGATGCAGATCCCCATGCATTTGCCCAAAAAATAATCGAACTCTGGCAGGACAAAAACCTGGCGGCGATAATGGGGGCCAATGCAAGAAATGCCATGATCGGCCGATACAGCTGGCACACCCAACTTGAAAAAATAAACACCCTGCTGTGATAAAATTGATGAGCAAGTGGAAGGCCCAAATAAAAACCGTTCTGTGAGGAGAAAGCCATGAGCGACCACACTATTCTATCGTGTATCGGCAACACCCCCATGTTTCAGCTCGATCGCTTCGATTCCGCAACCATCTACGCAAAAGCCGAATACATGAACCCCGGCGGCAGCGTCAAAGACCGGGTGGCCAAGCACATGATCGAACAGGCCGAAAAACGGGGTGACATCCAAAAAGACACGGTGCTCATCGAAGCCACCTCGGGAAACACCGGCATCGGTGTGGCCCTGGTCGGCAAACTCAAAGGCTACCGGGTGATCATCGTCATGCCCGAAGACATGAGCGAGGAGCGCAAAAAACTCATCAGCGCGTTGGGCGCCGAGGTGGTGCTCACACCAGCGGCCGAGAGCCTTATCGGCGCGGTCAACAAGGTCAAGGCATTGGCCGAACAGATCAGCCCCTCCCACATCATGGGACAATTCGAAAGCCCGGACAATCCCGAAATCCATTACTTGGCCACGGCTAAAGAGATCTGGGACCAGATGGACGGTCGCGTCGACGCCTTCATCGCCGGCGTAGGCAGCGGGGGCACCCTGGGCGGCGTTGCCCGCTTCCTGAAAGAACAAAACCCCGATATACAGGCCATCGCGGTCGAGCCCAGCAATTCGGCAGCCCTGCTCGGCCACGAACCCGGCCTGCACAAAATCCAGGGCATCGGCGACGGTTTCATCCCTCCGGCGCTGGACGTCTCCCTGATCGACGACGTGGTCACCGTCACAGATGACGACGCCATCCAAACCACCCGCCAGCTCGCTCTGAAAGAGGGCACCCTGGTAGGCACCTCATCCGGCGCCAACGTCTGGGCCGCCAGAGAAATCTTCAAGCGCTTAGGGCCAAAAAGCAGAGTAGTCACCGTACTGCCCGACAGAATAGAACGCTATTTCAGCACAGCTCTAATATAAGTAAGTGCTGAGGGCAAAGGACTGAGTGCTGAGGATCATGTGCCCTTAACTCAGTCCTCAGTCCTAAGTCCTCAGCGCTTTTGGTTTCACTAAGTCCTAAGTACTCAGCACTTTACTTTGTCTGTGTGCGTCTGTGTGTTTCTGTGGCTAATTAAAAAAAATCGACTAAATCAATGCTTAAAGGAAAAACAATAATCTGTTTCGCCAGCGGCTACGACGCCCCCCCCACAAGTAAACATCACGTCATGCACCTTCTGGCTGAAACAAACATTGTCCTGTGGATCAACTACCACGCCTCCAGAACGCCGACGGTCAGTTCGTCGGACCTGCTGTATATGGTCAACAAGCTGAAACAAATTGCCAGCGGCCTGAAAAACCCCCGTAAAAACCTGTACGTATTGACGCCTCTGGTTATTCCGCTTCCCAGTTCACCCATTGCGCGTAAAATCAATCGGCTTCTCCTGATCAACCAGATTAAACTGGCTTTAAAGCGTGTTCAAAAAGGCCCCTCACAGATCTGGTCTTTTACCCCTGACATTGCATACGCGCTGGGACACTTCAAGGAAGAAAAAGTCGTTTACTATTGCGTCGATGACCACGCCGCATTTTCCGGCTACGACACACAACAGGTCCTTCAGGATGAAGAAGAACTCAGCCGCAAAGCCGATCTTGTGGTCACCACTTCCATGGCCTTGCAAAAATCCAAATCCTCCTGGAACCCCAACACCATCATGGTGCCTCATGGCGTGGATTATGACCACTTCAGCCGTGCCGTGCAAGAAAATCTACCCTGCCCGCCGGATATTGCCGCCATTGCTGAACCGAGACTCGGCTTTTTCGGACTGATCAGGGACTGGGTGGATATGGAGCTGATAGCGGCAATTGCGCAAAAGCGACCGGACTGGTCTTTCGTAATCATCGGCGATGCAGATTCCAGCGTAAATTTAAATGTATATAAATCCATTCCCAATATGCACTTTTTAGGCAGGAGGCCTTACTCAGCGCTTCCCGCATACTGCCGATACCTGGATGTCGGCCTGATTCCTTTCAAAGTCAATACACTGACCCATGCAGTCAATCCGATCAAACTGCGTGAGTACCTTGCCGCTGGACTTCCGGTGGTGTCTTCGCCAATGCCGGAGGTCAAAATGTATGCGAGCTTGGTTGAAATTGCTGCAACGCATGAACAATTTGAAAAGGCTATTGAAAAGTGCCTGGCGAATGACGAATCTGATAAATTAGCGCTAAGTAGAGCTGTGGCAAAAGAAACCTGGAAACAAAAAACTGAAAGAGTTTTCGAAAATCTATAGATTTTCTATTAGATAGAAGAGGTTTGAAAGGTCGGGTTGGCATATTGCCACCATTAGGAAATTATAACCGACTCGGGTCTTCAGTATCAACTGTTTTCCCGCGGTGAATCAAACTCGAAGTGGAGATTCGTGAGCAAAATGGAACTGCGTCCGATATTGATTGAGTCTTGGCCGAAACTTGCTTGGGTGGCACGGTTTCCTTTGAACACGGAATATATCGACGTCTTTCATGGTCCTATGGTGGAGGTCTCGGAGGATAGGTGCATTGAAGCTGTATGGGCGGGACGATTTGAAGACGGTGATTTTGATACCACAGATCTGGTATTTGGTACGGGGATTCGTCTTCGCCACGGCGAGATCGTCTTCGTAAATTCTGGAGCGACGACAGATCGGCTGTGGCACTGCAAGCGAGGTGGGGTAAGGTACGTTTCAAATTCCCTACCTGCGCTGATGGGGGCGGCAGATGTATCCCTGCTTGAGGATCACAACTACTGGATAGATATCAGGACGGTTTGTAAAGGCCTGGACAACTATTCCCGCACGATCCCGACGGCATCGGGCGAGGTTAGCGTGCTTTATTTCGACAACCTCCACTACAACGGCACATCTTTGAGAGTCGAGGCAAAGGCAGACAAGGTGCCTCAATTCTCTTGCTACGAAGAGTATTACGAGTTCCTTTGCGAAACGGCCTTAAGACTGGGTGCCAATGCCAGTTCGTCAGCCAGATCACAACCGGTGGATTCATTGGTCAGCGTTTCTAGCGGATACGATGCGGCTGCATCAGCTGTGATATCTAAAAAAGCTGGTTGTAAAGAATCTGTAACTATCAAACAATCGGCCAGTTTCTGGAGGGGTTCAGACTCCGGAGAGGAGGTAGCGCGGTATCTTGGACTGCGTTGCCGTGCCTACAATTTACGGGCGCGGCGCTATCCTTATGAGGCGGCGATTTGGGCTGCGTCGGGACGAGCTTTCTTGGTGAACTGGACCCAGTTTGACTATCCAGAGCCGCTGTGTCTGTTTTTCACCGGGTGCCGTGGGGACGTGATGTGGGATTATGGTGATAAGAACACACCTAACCCGTTTTCCGTACCCAGCGTTGCCGACTTGGGGATGACGGAATTCAGATTGATCCGCGGATTTTTTAACTGCCCCATACCTTTTTGGGGTATCCGCCATGTGGCAGAACTGCGAGCTATATCTGCATCGGATGAAATGCAGTCGTGGTCTATTAGGAAAAATTACAATCGTCCAATTCCCCGCCGCATTGTAGAAGAGGCAGGCGTACCGAGAGGCGCTTTCGCGGTTCGGAAGAAAAACACATCTCTGGCCCCCTATTTCCTCTGGCCACACTCAGCCGAGGCTTCGGAGTCCTTCCGACTCTATCTTAAACTGCGAGGCTATTATACACCGCCTCCTTGGCTGGTAAAATTCTCTCGGATCGTGTCATCAATAGACATCTTATTTTACTACAATATAGGTAGCAAACTTGGACAAAAGGGTGTTTTCGGGTTGAGGAAATTGGTGGATATGAGGGCCAACGGCTTGCTGTTTCATTGGGCTAACGAGATGCTCAAAGAACGGTATTCCGCAGATTTAACTATCGGCCGAGCGAATAGTGAATCTACTTCTTGCCGTTCCGGACTCAATAATAATGCTTCCTCGCAGAATTAGGAGCACACGACGTGGATAGTGCGCGGAAACATGCCAGGAACCTGTCTTTCAACACGGGCACTCACGCGACTGCGTTAGTGGTCATGCTTTTCCTGTCGCCCTTCGTGGTTCACTCTCTGGGCACGGTCCTGTATGGTATCTGGAGTCTGATTAACATCCTGACAGGCTATGCGGGGATATTCGATCTGGGCATTCGGGTGAGCACCGGTCGATACGTCATACTGTATCTGGGCAAGGGCGATTTTCAGAGGGTGGACGAGACGATCCGGACGGGCTTGGGGTGCTACACTGTTGTCGGCTTGTTGGTCCTGCTGGTCGCTATCTTCCTCGGTGTACTGTTTCCGGACGCTTTCCAGAAAGTCCCGCCGGAGTATCACACGATGGTGGCTTTCCTCCTCCCAGCCTTGGCTGTGAATCTTTGGTTTACGGCCATTCGTACGATCGATAGCAGTGTGTTAACTGCCTATGAAAGGTTCGATCTGGCCCGGTCTGTCGATCTGGTAGTGCTGGCCGTTCAGACAGGGGCCACGGTGGCGGTCCTCTCGATGGGTTGGGGCATCGTGGGCTTGACCTGTGCGATAATCGGCGCCAACCTGGTGGGCCTGTCGGCAACGGCTTGGCTGGCGCGAAGGGTACACCGTCAGTTGCGTCACTGGCCGATGGTGTTCCAGCGTGACCGTCTAAAAGAACTAATCGGTTTCGGGGTGGCCTCTTTCGTTTCTAGTATATCCGTCAAGATTATCGGGCAAAGCGATCTTCTCATTGTTGGTGCGGTGCTGGGAATGCACGAGGTGGGAATCTATTCGGTTGGAGCCATGCTCCTCTACTACTCAAACACCTTGCTGGGTCAGATCGGTCGGACGTTCTTCCCGGCCCTGCAGAAAGCTGCTGCCCGAGAAGAGATGGGCAACCTCCGCTGGCTCTACCTGCGTCAGGCGCGTCTGGGAGGGATCCTCGGTATCCTCATGTACGTGGGCATAATTGTCTTCGCACGGCCCTTCATCAACCTCTGGATGTTCGAACCGGGAAAGTTTGAACAAACCGCTGTCGATCAGGCGTCTGCCGTGATGATGGTCTTGGCGGGCTCCAAGCTCTTGTCGGTCCTGAGCCTCGCGGCCAACCCCGTCCTGACTGCTACGGGCTACGTGCGTTTTTCAGCAATTGTAACCGTAATTGAAGCGATCACGAACCTCAGCCTGTCGCTGCTGTTTGTATTGGTCTTCGGCTGGGGCCTGATCGGTGTGGCATTAGGCACACTAGTCGCCCGTGCCTTGACCAGCACGTTTTGGTTGACTTGGAAGGCCTATCGGTGCATGGCTCTGCCATACATTCATTTCCTCCAGCACTTGTTATTGCCGGAAATCATAGCAGGCACCTGCTTCGCGGGCGCCTGCTGCGCAATGAGGACGCTGATTGGAACAGGCGACTGGCTTCGTTTCGCTCTGGCGGTCTTGGGCGCGTCCGGTCTCAATTTGGTGATCTCTTTCTATATCTTGTTGCCCGGTTACGACCGAGGCCGCATCCTCGCGAAGCTGGGCTTTTCCCACGTGGACAAAGGCCCGGCTTAAAAAAAACGAGACGGTGCGACCGTAACGAGCCACTCGACAAAAATCAATCAGACAGGAGAACCGTAATGCTGCTGGGCCGAGTATTCGATTATGTTCGCCACCTCCCGGCGCGACTCCACATGGCTTGGAGCCTGGTGAACGACCCCGTTCTGTCTCGGACCTACTATCCAGAAGCCGATAGGAAATCAAAGCTTCGTATGCTGCTCGAAAATGTGGCATGGGTTCTGAAGAAGGCGGAGGCGAACCGCTGGTACTTTGCTTACGGCCTCGACCGCAAACAGAGTCCCCCGGCCGGTGACTTCCTGGGACGAAAGGAGTTCTGGAAATATCAGAAGCTGGCGCGGGCATCACAAAGCTTAGAAGGTCAGCGGGTGGACTACCGCTGTATTCTGAATGACAAACTGGTATTTGGAGGACTTTTGCGTGGACTGGGTTTTGCGACCCCAAAGACCCTGGCCGTATGTGATGGCGAGGCTGTCCAGTGGTTCGATCGGAACCAGCGAATTAGCCTAGAAAGCCTCCTGGACAGGGACATCGAAGTATTCTGCAAGGACCGATTGGGGCAATGTGGAATAGGTGCCTTCCAGTTGGCAGTACGAGACAAAGCGCTATATTTAGGGAATAAGCGCGGGACAATTGATGAACTGCGTGCGCGTACGAAAGGACGCCATGTCCTAATACAGGAACGGATCGCACAACACCCCGATCTGGCCGTACTCCATACGAACTCGGTCAACACTATCCGTTTAGTGACCGTGGTGGTCGACGGTGAGCCGCGTCCCCTGTTCTCGCTTTTGCGGATAGGTAACCAGGGATCTGTTTGTGATAATTGTAGTTCTGGTGGAATCATGGTCGGAATCGATCCAGAGGCCGGGGTGTTGATGAGATACGGGTATACTGTGCCCCCCTATGGAACCCGGCTGGAGTATCACCCTTATTCGCAGGTACGCTTCGAGGGTCGCAGGATACCGTTCTACAGCGACGCCGTCAGCACAGCTGTTGCGTTACACCGATCTTTTAGTCCGATGCATTCTATAGGATGGGATATCGCGATCGCTGAACAAGGACCGTGTTTCGTGGAAGGGAATGATGAGTGGGCGTTGGTCCTGTCCCAGATCCTCTACGGGGGCCTGCGTGACAAGTACATGGCAACCTTCCCCCCCAAACGTTGAGGACATTATGATCAGATCTTTACTAAACTTCATATTTTATCTACCGACGAGATTGCGCAAGATTCGGCGATTGGTATGGAGCCGCGAACATTGCCAGACTTTCTACCCCGAAGGCCCCCATAAGTCGCGGATCCAAATACTCGTCGACCTATTGTGGTGGTTGGTTCGGTACCAGGAAGTGTGTCGGTACTACTACTACTACGGACTCGATTGTGCCGATGGGAGACATGCCCGCGAGTACTTCGCTGACGATGAGTTCCGGAAAATTCGTGATCGACTAAATGCTACGCATGCTGGTATGAATCCGCGAAGAGACAGAACAGGCAGAAGTGCGGGTGGTGAGATTCTCCTGCGCCACAAGCTCGTGTTTGGTCAGTATCTGAAGGGTTTGGGGGTTCCCAGCCCTGAGATCAATGCCTGCGGCTTCGAGGGCGAACTCTTCTGGTTTGAATCGGGCGAGACGACCGGGTTGGATGAACTCTGCAAGCGGCATCTGGACGTGTTTATCAAAGACTGCCAAGTAGACCAGGGAGTTCGTGTATTCTTTCTTCAATGTAAGGACGGAGTGCTGAAGTTGGAGGGCGAGGTGATCGATCCACGGCAAGTGTTGGCACGCACCAAAATCGAGTCCCCGTACATCCTGCAGGATAGGGTTGTTCAACATTCCCAACTTTCGGAGATATACGCGGGAAGTGTGAACACGGTTCGTCTGATCACAGTGCGCAGTAGCAACGCGCCGGTCCCGTTCAAGGCGGTACTTCGCATCGGGGCGGGAGGAAGCGTTAGGGATAACTGGTCCACAGGGGGAATGGTCGTCGGCATCGACCTAAGTTCAGGGACTCTGATGGAGTACGGGTTCCAGAGCCCTGAATTCGGTCGTAGGTTGACGAATCACCCAGATACGAATGTGAAGTTTCGTGGCCGACACGTCCCCTTTTTCGAGGAGGCGAAGAAACTCGCCTGCCGTCTTCACCGATTCATACCCGGAGTGCACTCCGTCGGATGGGATATTGGCATTACTCCTGACGGTCCGGTGTTCATTGAAGGCAACGACGAGTGGGGCGTGCAGACAATACAGGGTCCGCACGGGGGCATACGAAGAGATTTCATGGCGATGGCGGCTGCGGTCCGTGAAAAGAGAGGATAGCGAAAATTGAAATCATCAATTGGAGTCAGGCATATCCTTTGCACTACGTTTTCTATCGTTCTGTCGGCAAATTTAGAATAGGGTTGATGACCGTGTGGTGCTGTCTCCATGATTCATCATGAGGAGAATATACTATGAAATTGGCAGCTTTTTTTGGTGAAATTGATGGCTTGAACGCGCGATCTACCGTCGCACGGATGTGTGAGGCTCAGCTTGCTCATGCTTGGCATGAGTACGAGGTCTTTGAAGTGGCAGGGGGTGCAATTGGAGTTGTCAAGACATCAGAACGATATGGCACTGTCTCCGAGCTCTTGCAACGAGACGCCGGAAATGTACTTGCTGTTTCCGGGGTGCCTACTAAAAATGGAAATCTTTCAAAATCTCTTGCCAATGTCGTGAGGATGTCAGCCAAGGATGCCTCTGATGCACTCTCAGGGCTCAACGGTGCCTTTGCTGCTATATTCTGGAACGCTGCTGAAAAGAAAGCTGTGATTGTTACAGATTTTATGGGATTTCAGCCAATCTACATCCACCGGACACCAAGAGGCATCGCATTGTCTTCGGAGATTAAAGCATTCTCCATGGCGGGTATAGTTCCTGCGAATCCAGACCCGGGGGGCTGGGGCGGTTTTGTAGTCTTTGGCAACTCTGTTGGTCCCCCCACACAGCTGTCAGGTGTGGCGAGGTTGGCTGGTGAAAAATTAGAATTCACCCCATCGACCCGTCGTTTCAACTCCAACACTTATTGGACTTGGCCGGAGCGCAAAGCTGATTTGGCGATAAATGACGTGTCTATCGAACCAATCATAAATGAGCTTCGAAGAGATGTGGCGGCTTACAGTGAGTACGGAGTGTCTGACAGCACCCTGCTGCTGAGCTCAGGCTTCGATTCTCGCTTAATATTATGTCTACTGCTTGAGTCTGGCATAAGAACTAAACCTCTTTCTGTCCAGCAAGATAGACATTACTTCGGTGCAGAGGGAAAGCTTGCGCTACAAATAGCTAAACACCTTAAAGTTCAGGACGCAAAATTGGTGCAACCGCATACTGGGAATGAGAGAGAGTTCTCTAAGCTGCGTTATATGCTTATGAATGATGTCGCCACCCCGAGTCTTTCACTGCATATTTCAGACGTGGCAGGACAAGTGGAAAACCTGCAGGGTGCAGTTTGGGAGGGATATGCTCCCGGCTATACCTTATTTCAGTTTACTGACACCAGCATGACCGCCTATCTAAAAAAATGGGGATTTTCTATTGATGCTGAACCATGGAGGGCCGCTTCAATAATCTTTTCTGATGAATTCGTTCATGAAATGCAAAGCAGACTAAACAGTCTGGTGAATGATGAACGGGAGCTTCTTGGTGAAGACGACTACGGTGTGATGCGGTTCATCATTCGTAATCGTGCGTTAAACCGTACCGCCCCGAATCCCTGGAAAGTATACGCGAATTCAGTGCTTCCTTTTACTCCCGGGATTAACCGGTCGATTTGGGATCAGACCTGCTGCCTCCCTCCGATGGCGGTCTGCGCAAACTGGAAGCTCTATAAGAGGGTCTACAGAGACATTTTCCCAATGGCCTTGAATGTGCCGTTTTGCAGCGAACGGGGGCTCTTTATGGGGGATGATCGTTTCAATCCAACTGTTTGGTGGTATAACTTTCTGTATGAGCTTCTCTATAAATGGGAGCGTCGCCACAAGCTTCCTCTGATAGGAAGGATTATTGGAAAACGCACCCCTTTAAATAGAAAAGCATACAGATCAGTTATTGAGGAAGTTATTCGAGATCGCGCCAACCTGGATGCCATTGAATTGAATTCTGACGGGATCCGAGCGCTGTTGTCAAAGAAGGCTTTATCACCGATAGAAAGAAAAGCAAGGAATCTATTTTTTTATAAATCCATATGGCAATTAGTAATTAGTGGAGATATTAATATGAGGAACAGTCACGACTGGTTAATGGAGGCAAATAGAGAATGTATTTAATGAAAACCGGCGCTACACGGTTAGGCCTCTCCTCAGGTAGACTGCAGCCGAAGGTCTGTCTGCCGTAATGATTTATCTGAAAGGCAAAAGAATGGTGTTCTCGTTTTGAAGATCGCAGCTTGTTTTGCCACTGATGCGACCAATTGCTCGGCTGCCGCCGAAAGCATGGCTCTGCCCATGCGGTACAGCGAAGAGATAACTCATTTTATACCTCCAGCCACACTTCTTTTAATTTTTTTCTTACTATTTGATTAAATTGGAATAATGCGATTATGAATAAGCCTTCTTTTTCCATTTCTGACTTGGACCAATGCCCTCTCGGATTTGTCGCCGTTATTTCCCCTAATGATGATATGTCAGCCCTAAATACACTTGAACAAGTTCTCCCGGAAATAAAACACAAGTGCTATTATAGCAAATCGGTCCCAGGGATGGCATTGGCCTATAGAACCGATCATTTATCCATAAATTCTTTATCGCTTAAAGGTTACGATGCAGTACTTCTTGGTAGCATGGTGTCTGAAATTGTATCTTATGATAAAACACCCAATTGGGCCGTTTCCGAAATAATTAATAAAAAATACGGCGAACTTAAAACTTTGCAAGGTGTTTTCGCCATGGTTGTACTTGACTGGCAGAATAAAACTATTTCTGTTGTCAGTGATTTGCTGGGGATTAGACCCTTTTATTTTTCTACATATAGAGGATGTATAGTATTAAGTGATCGAGCAGAAGCAGTCCCAAGGCTTGGAAACGCTAAAATCGATACCATGGGTATGGCTGGATGGGTGTTTTTTGGCAAACCTGTTGCGAATAGAACAATTTTTGATTCGGTTAAACGTATTGAACCAGCTTCTGTTTCTGTTTTTAATGCCAATTCAATACATATTGAAAAATTTTGGTTTCCATCTATTTCAGATGAAAAAATTTCCCATGAAGACCTTGAAGAAGGAATTTATCAGGACTTTATTAATAGCCTCAACCGACTTTTACAACCGTATTCAAGAGGAACTGTGCTTCTTAGTGGTGGGTTTGATAGCAGGCTATGCCTTTTATCTACATTGAACCAGACTAATATATTCTTGGATGCAGTTTCAGTCCCCTATAATAGTGCAGAGCGTAAAATAGTAAATCAATTAACTCAGATGACAGGTATTGAATGCCATTATGTCAGTTTGATTGGTTCTATTTGGGATGAGTTTGATTCTATGTGGTACCGCCATCCTGATGGTTATGTTCGTTGGCGAAACTTATCTTTTCTCTGTGCCAAAAGGTACCGCACTTCAAGATTATTCATCGACGGTTCTCACAGTGATGTTTCTCTCCGCCATAGTAGAGGAGGACCAGCTGACGACAGAGAGCTTACTCTTTCAGAAGCTCATGACTATGTTTGGAGTGTCTCAACACACTACAATTTAGAAAACTTATTTAAGCTAAGTTTTACAAATCCTATGGAGAAAATTGCCAGAGCTGCACTCGAAGAACAGGGTGATGCCATAGGCTGGAGTCCAAAATTCTGCAAGTTATGGAATATCCACGCTGATGAAAGACGCAATATTGCTTATAATTACCTTCAATATGATCATCTTGTCCCTTCAATTCAACCTTTTTACGACAGAGCTCTCATGGAGAGGCGTTTAAAACATCCTAACAGTATGTTCACAAAAACATCCTATCATAATATGCTAGGACATCGTTTCCCCGGTCCTGGTAAGCTGCCACATTCTGATGATCTTGAACAAAGTGTAAAAAATAACTATCTATTTTGCAGAACTCTTTGGAAAAATGTTCCGTCTGTAATTGATTTTATTATTCGTAACAGAAAATTATTTAAATTGAACCATCTGTCGCCTAGAATCCTGGAGTATTCATTGGGGCTTAAGAGACATATGTACATTATTCTCGAATTAATGCGATTTGTCAAACTTGAAGAAGAATTAAAACGTTATAATATCGAATTGGATTTGAAGAGAATATTTTCTTAGGCAGCGTAAAATACTTGAGGGGTCGGGGAGTTTTTAGTCCATCCGGCCCACGCGTAAGTTGTTAATATTTATGGTAAAAATAGGAATAGACATAACGCTATGTAATTGTTATGAATAATCTCAATGATATCAACAACAAAGGAGATTATTCATGGCCAAAAAATCGAACTAGATTTCAGCCTGCTGGATCAGTGAAACACGTGATGATTTTCGAGCCTTTTTAGAGGAAACCGACTTTCCAGTTCCTGATCGAACCGGTGAACGCGGCCCGGCATTTACATACCCTGAATGGTTAATCATGTTCGTTGCCATATTGCCGGTTAAATTGAAGATCAAAACCTATGTTCAGATTCATAAAATGGCCGTTAAATACTGGGATGTGATAGCCGAAGGATTTGATTTGACACCAATTAGCGAAAGACAGCTTCGCGAGCGTTTAAAAAAAATCCTTCATTTCCCTGAAAAACAGCAGCGTTTATCTTTCAACTGTGTCCTGAACTTGATCAATGACCGTGTGATCAGTGCCGATAAAATGATGAACAAAGCAAAGGGTCCGGTCTGGCATAAAAAACAAAAGGACAAAGGCATTGTACCGAAGAAGCTGCGTGCACTGGATAAAGAGGCCAAGTGGGGCAAATCAAATGCCGATGGCTGGGTTTACGGCCATGGCAGCTTCAGCCTGACATCGCACAAGGTCCTATTTTTAGGCTCGTTCATATGGATGAAAAACAGTGCAAATGAGGCCAAGAAAATGTGGCTTGAGACCAGCCACTGCAAGGGCCTTGTCGATTATGTGGCCATGGACTCAAAAGCTGATGATTATCGTTTGTTCAAAGAACTATACAGGCAACGCAGGATGAATCTGGTCACAAGCTGTCGCAAGAATATGGACAAATCAGAAAACCGTCAGCTCATGATAAAAGCCATGGACCAAGCCAAGTTCAAACAAATTTACAAAGAACGGGCATACCGTGTTGAGCCGATGCAAGGTCTAGCAAAAGAAATCTTCGATCTTGATCGATGTTGGATGAAAGGCACTGAAAATAACCGTTGGCTATTTGCTGCTATGGGCCTTACCATCCAAATGCATCAGCTTAAAGCGTATCGTGAAAAACGTTCAACTTGGAAAATCAAAGAAGAGGTCTTGGGATAAACTCCCCGACCCCTCAAATACTTAATAAACCTTCTGCACCTAAAATATAATTTAAAACCCTTCATATTTCAGTTCTACCGATCTTGCCCCTTGAAAAAAGAAAGACCGGTATGCAATCCCCTAGCGAAACGCTTCCTGGACATGCTGCATGTGGCCATGAAATGATACTTACAGTGCCCGGATATTACATTTTAGATGATTATGCTAAAAAAGTATCAAAGAATGAGTATGAAAGGTGTTGCGTCAGCTGGACTCCTTGTCACCCACGCTGCTAATTTCATTTGTGCAAATGACGTTACCTGTGGAGCGTAAACAGCTGTTGACAGGAGAACAATACTGGCCGAGTGGTTTGAACGGTATTTCCCAGATGGGTCGGATTGAATTATGTAGCGCCATAAAAGTGAGCTTGACGAATCTAATAATAGAGAGACTTCTGAAATGAAATTTTTACATATCTCTGCATTGCCTGTTTGGCCATTAGAAGGCAAGGGGGGGATGCCTTCCCTGCGGGAAACTTTGCGTGGTCACGTGCGAGCAGGGCATGAGGTGGTGCTTGCGCTTCCTAAATTCAACATTATTGGCGATGATGCTAAGCCAGTAACCGTACGTGATGATGAAGGCTATAAGGTCGTTCTTACGCAGTGCCATTGGGCACCAGTGCTTGCGGCTGTTCGTCGATTTGCTCGTCGGCTTGGAGGAGGCAAAGAAATGCCTTATCCCTTGCGATGGGTCCTCAATATAGTTTTATGTGTGTTGCTGACCTTTAGCTTGCTGCTTGTTGCCTTTCGATTACGTTTTATAGAAAAGAAGAAATTTGACCTCGTCTATGCACATAATCAATATTCAGCATTGGCTGGCTGGATTATTGGAACGCTTTTTAAGGCTCCAAACGTTACTCGATTATATGGAACATTTTTGGCTGACCTGATCGGCAAACCTCTCGTTTGGTTACGTTATCCGATTGCTACAGCGGGTTTTTTGGTGCCTCACGCGTTACTGATTTGTGCCAACGATGGAACGCGTGGAGATCAGGTTGCCAAAAAGCTGGGGATCGATATATCGAAATTTCGTTTCTGGCAAAATGGTGTTGACCTTCCCAGTCGTCCCCCAGATACGACCCGCGGCAAAGTGCTTGAGAAATATCAGAGCAGGGAGTTAAGGGCTGATAGTCAGTGGATTCTTTCCTGTTCGCGGCTTAGTTATTGGAAACGGATCGATCGGATCTTACATGCTCTGAAATATGCATATCAAGAGGGATGTGATTGTCAGTTGCTGGTCGCCGGTAATGGGCCCGAGTATGAAAAATTGGTGATGTTGGCCGAGAAACTGGACCTCGTTGATAACGTCATCTGGCTGGGAGTGGTTGCTCATGACCAGATATGGGAATGGATGCACGTTGCTGACATGTTCATGATTACCAATGATGTGACGAACCGTTGTAATCCATTGTTCGAGGCAATATGTGCCGGTCTTCCGGTTGTTTCGATCAACGATCCATCAACAGCCGATCTGCTGATACATGGAGAGAATGCTTTGCTGGCTGATAAGCATGACTTGGAGGGTCTTGGTGCGAATTTACTTAAAGTGTGCCAGGATGATTCTTTGGCTGCTAAGCTTCGGTCTGCTCAGAAAGCTCATGCTTCCGGTTTTTGGTCTTGGACAGAACGGTTGGAAGTCGAGGTCAGAGAGCTTGAAAGTCTAGTCACTACTGGAAAGCTTCTCGATTCCACCCAAAATTGAAAATTTTTCTGGATTAATATTTTAAGTTTGATTTTAGAATTTTTTCAGCAGTAGAGAGTATTTATGCCATTACGGACTATTTTCTTTTCTTTTGTTTTTATTATTTTCGCCTTCGGCGCTCTTTTTGAGCCTGTATTTGGTATTCTTGGCTATATGGCCCACTATATAATTGGTGCTGAAAAACAATGGTGGCATGCTCCTTTGAACCCATTGGGCATACGATATTCTTTAAGCTTCGCGGTTTTAACTGCCGTTGGCATCATTTTGAATCGCGATAAGCTGAAGTTTAAAAAGCTGCTTGTTAGGCAGGAAGTTTTAGCACTGGTCATGCTTTTGTGGCTTTGGATGCTTTATCTCATTAGTCCAGAGACTGTTGGCCGGTACGTTACTACCGATCATCCGACCATTAAACTAACAAAAGCCATGATCTTTTGTTTAATGATGACCCATATTATAACACGCTCCAAGGATCTTGACAAAGTAATGTGGCTGTTTGTTGTGGGCTCTTTACTTTTAGGATTGCAGGCTTATGAGTTGCCGCGCAGTGCTTTTATCGGGGGGCGTTTGGATGCCCGAGTCGGCGGTTCAGATTTCCTGGATGCAAACGCCCTGGCGGCATTTATGGTGGCAGGTTCGATTATTGCCGGAACGGTGTTAATGCGGGCTTCATGGAAGGGAAAACTGGTTTGTGCTGCCACCGGGGCTTTCTCTCTGAACACGATTGTTCTCTGCCGAAGTCGAGGCGCCCTTCTGGGCCTGTTTGGGGCTGGCGTTGCGATTGTATATATGGCGCCACGCCATATCAGGGGTAAGCTGATTATCGGGATGATGGCTGCGGCGATTGCGATGCTGTATTTGTCTGACCCCCAGTTTCTGGAGCGGGTGGCGAAAATTTCTGAGCATGCTGAAACTGTTGCCAAGGGGGGGGTGTCCGCAGACCGGTCAACGATGATGCGTATTGAGGCGTGGCGGGGGGGCATTCAGATGTTTAGGGATCACCCCTTCTTAGGTGTTGGCCCGGGTAATTTCAACCAGCATATCGGCCGATACGCGCCGACCGTCGAGGGGTTGTCACCCCATAGCATCTATATCCAAACGTTGGCAGAGCTAGGTTTCCCAGGGATGCTTGTTCTTTTGGCTCTTTTGGGCAATGGCTTATGGACAGTGCGAAACGTTATCCGGATCAGTGACCGCCTGCCGGAGCCGGAGCGCTCGATACTCCATTGGTCATCCTGCGGCCTGGGGGCGATCATCGTTAGTTATGCAACCAGCGGGCTAACTGCGAACGTACTCTACTTTGAGGGGCTCTATTGGTTTTTGTTGCTGCCTGTCTGCCTGCAACGGGCCAGTGAAAACGCTCACGAAGCGTTGTTGGCAACAACCCCTGAAGCTTCTGCTGTGGAAATCGTAGCCAAAAGAGTGACGTAACCAAAACATGGGAAATCGGGCAAACAGCAGACTTCACGTTTTACAAGTGATTCCAGAATTCCAGGGGATTGTCAAGGCACAAGATCTCTGCCATATATCCGGGTGTCGGCAGTTCCCTGGTTGCCGCTACTTGTCTAGTCATCAAGGGAGAAAGCAGGTTAGTTAACGTGATCAACAACAATATAGAATTACCCGAATCATTAATCTTGGAAAACGCTCCGATCATAATCGCTGGTTCAGGCCGAAGTGGAACGACCTGGGTATTAGATGCCATTGCCCGGGAAAATAATCATCGCACTATTTTTGAACCTTTGAATCCGGATGGTGTCCCGTCTGCAAAGCCTTTAGCAAATCGGTATGTCAGGGACGATTCGGATTTCCCGGAACTAAAGCGCTTTATGGACAAAGTCTTTTCCGGAAGCCTTAAGAGCTTGTGGGCTAATTATAGAATTCGACCTGACAGACTTCGACTCAACATGGACAAGTCGGAACCTTTGAGACAGAAATTAGGTGCCTTAAAATACAATTATAAAATGCTTGCTACCAACTATTTTAAGTATCATAAGGGCAAATCCAAGAGCATCGCTGTAAAATTCATACGCGCCAACCTGATGTTAGGATGGCTGAGTGCGAATTACGGAGCAAAAATCCTGCTGGTGGTCCGCCATCCAGGCGCTGTTATCGCTTCAAAGATTCGTTTGGGCGGACCCATTTGGCGATACGAACCTGTCCTGAAACAATACTGCCAGGACCAACAATTGGTTAGAGATTATTTGCATAAATTCAAAAAAACTCTCGCACGCTCATTGAGCCCTGTAGAAGGTCATGCTGTGGTATGGTGTATTGAAAATGCGCTGCAGACTTGCAATGCTGAAAGAAGTGGCCAGACTGTCGTATTCTACGAAGATTTATTAATGAATTCAGATACCGAGTGGAGGCGCATTATAAGTTCGCTCGATCTAATGCACCTGCCTGAAAAAGAAACTCTTGCCCAACCATCACAGCAAGTTTCAAAAGAAATGAGGAACAAAACATTTGACTCCAGGCAAGTTCGCAAATGGATGAATGATTTTAGTAAAAAGCAGTTAATCGAGATAGATGAAATACTTAAGATTTTTGATGTGTCTTTCTATAAAGCATTCGAGCCCATGCCAATCCGCAAAACATGACGATGGGTCCATATAAATCAGACAGATTACGGTTTATTGCTGATAGTTTTCAGAAAAGCATTAACAGGCATGATAGACCGCGCTGAGGCATTTAGAAATGACCGGGATCGAGATAAGTTTCTTTAATATCTGGATTCCTCCGTGAAACGGTAACAAGGCGTGATTCATGTATTCTGTTCAAGAAAAGAGTGAGGCCTCATGATTGACTTGGATACCATTCGGGAAGATCTCCGCCGCCTGCAGGGCCAAGTGACGGCGTCCGGACGCGCACATCTCTGGTTTCAGATCTTCCGTTTCGCGTGGAAGGACCCGCTCTTTTTCCGCATCCTGGTACTCCGCCACTATCAATGGAGTAAACGCAAGGGTTGGCCCAACTTCCCCCTGATGCGGATCGCCAATTTCCGACTTAGAGCTTATGTCGAGATCAATACCCTATCCATCGGTCCCGGCCTACGTATCTTCCACGGGGACGGAATCGTGATCGCCAGCGGAGTCGTAATCGGTCGCGGAATGACCATCGAACACCAGGTGACCATTGGCAACCGGATCGGCCACGAGGGTGAACTGGGATGTCCCACGATTGGAGACGATGTCTTCATCGGAGTTGGCGCCAAGGTGCTGGGTGCCATTCGTGTCGGCAACAACGTTCGCATCGGGGCGAACGCAGTTGTGCTCCACGATGTCCCCGACAATGCAACTGTGGTCGGAATCCCGGGTAAGGTGGTCCGCATCGCGGGATCGTGTGCGGTCGAAGCCGATGCCGAAACGGACTGAGTTCATCTTCGAGTTTGAGAGGTCCATGATGAAACGTAGGCGATTTTCAAGTACTCGGATCAACGTCATGCAGCTTGTGTGGAACCTGGGCATGGGAGGGTTGGAGAAGCTTGCTATCGACATTTGCAGCCATCTTCCACAAGATCAGTTTTCGGCGTCCATCTGCGTTCTCCAATCGGGAGGTGCCATGGAAAGCCGCGTAGACTCAAACGTAACGGATTTACTATGTATTCGGCAGTGTTGCGGCAACGACCCCACGGTTCCTTTCAGGCTCGCGCGGCTGTTGCGGCGCCGCCAGATTGATGTCCTGCACTCGCATTCATGGGGCACCCTGCTGGAGGGCATTTTTGCTGCCAGGCTGGCAGGTGTGCCGGCAGTAATTCACTCAGAGCACAGCACAACAGACCGGCGACGCAGGCGCATCATCGGCCAACGCGTGGGATGGGGAATGGTGAATCAAGTCGTTGCCGTCTCGGACGCGGTGGCGGACAGGATGACGAACATCGTCGATTACCCCAATGAGAAGATCCGTGTCATCCCCAACGGCGTCGACCTCGAACAGTTTCGACGCCTGGACGTTCCGAGACGCGACTTGCGTGAGGAATTTGGCCTGTCCGGTACCGGATACCTCATCGGAATGGTGGCTCGGTTCATGCCGTTCAAGAACCACGCCGGGGTCCTGCGTGCCCTGCCCAAGCTGCACAAGGCAGGAATCGATGCGCACTTGGCGTTGGCCGGTAGCGGGCCTTTGCGCGACCACCTGAAAACACTATCCGAATCACTCGGAATTGCGGATAGGGTGCATTTCCTGGGTAACATCAACCAGACTTGTCGATTCCTGAATTCTCTTGACGTGTTTGTATCCAACTCCACTTCTGGCGAGGGGTTGTCGCTTGCCGTCCTCGAAGCGATGGCCTGCGAGGTTCCAGTAATCGCAACTGCAGTGGCGGAACACCCAAACGTTCTTGACCATGGAAGAGCAGGCAGGCTGATCCCTCCCGAGAACGAGGATGCATTGGTCGAGGCACTGCTGCATCTGGCAAAACATCCGGAGGTCCAAACTTCCCTCGGTCAGACGGGCCGCCAACGTGTCTTGGACAAATACAGCTTCGATGGCATGATGGAAGCCTACCAACAGTTATACAGATGCGAGGCCGGTGTCGCGGAAGTGGAAGTATAATTGAAATCTGGTCACCGAGGCTATCCATTACTACAAGCCATCTCAAAAAAATCAATAAACTAATGGAGAGTTTGAAAGGGCAGTATGTTTTCGAACTTTCTTTATATTGGAAAGAAATTTTTAAGCTAGACCGGTTTCACCTTTACGCTGGCCGGCTATATGCGGCTATTGAGGCCAATATTGGTTTATGTCAGCTTGTCGGTAAGGCTTATTTTCCCGGATTTAGGTGCCCGCGTGCCCGGCTGGCTGCTAAGCAGACAGAAACCTGAGGATCTTGGCCCCTTTCTACAAGTTAAAGGCAAATTGTCGGAACATGGCATCGATGCAGTTTTTGATTATGGTGGTAAATCGTGTCCGACTGTGATGATCGTGTAAACTGGCGATGCCAAAATACTGTTCCACGATATACCGTTCGGAGTGGTTGTACAAAGGTTTCCATTACATAAATGAGAGTGCTGTCCTTTTCCTATTGTTTTCCGAACCACATAAATCCTTTGTGGGGTATGTTTGTCATTCAACGCCTTGCGGCGTTGTCGCAATTTGAAGACCTACAGATTTGCTCTCCGGTCCCTTGGTTCCCGGTTATTACACGGAGACGGGGCAATGCTGGCCCGGAAGAGGAACTGTGGGAAGGATTGAAAATGCACCGGCCGCGTTTTTTTTATGTACCGGGGGTTTTAAAAAATCTTGACGCCCGGTTTTATGCACGAGGTTTGCGCACATGGTTCAGGGCGCTTTTGGAAACCTGGCGACCGGATGTGCTGGATGCTCACTTTGTCTGGCCTGATGGGGTCGCTGTGGCTGCGCTGGCCGGTGAAATGAAAATTCCGTATGTCATTACCCTCAGGGGGAAATTGTACGAGTGCCTGCCCATCGCTTCCCAGAAAGAGCAGTGTCAGGTTGCCTTGAAAAATGCATCTGCCGTCATCAGCGTTTCAAAACCCATGGCCGATGAAGCGCTCGTTCTTGGGGTTTCTAATGATCGACTTACCGTGATTCCGAATGGCATAGACCGGTCGCTGATGCGTCCGCTAGACAAGAAAGCCTCGCGGGAAAAATTAGGACTTTCTGCCGGCGCCAGATTGCTCGTAACTGTTGCCCATCTGGGCCACCGCAAGGGACACCACGAGGTTATTGAAGCCATGGCCGGGTTGCCCGGTGATATCCGGCTTGTCATTGTGGGCGGTGCCGCCCAGGGTGGATCGATCGAAGGGCTCAGGGCGGTAGCCGAGCAGTTTGGGGTCAATGACCGGCTTATACTTCCGGGGGCCCAGCCATACGAAAAGGTGCCGCTGTATTTTAATGCTGCCGATGCCAGTGTATTGGCCTCTTACCGGGAGGGGTGCCCCAATGCCGTGCTTGAAAGCCTTGCCTGCGGCACGCCGGTGGTTGCCAGTGATGTCGGCGCTGTTCGCGATATCCTGCCGGTGCCTGATGCGGGAAGAATTGTGCCGGCCCGGAAAGTCGGACCGTTGCGGGATGCACTGCAGCAAGTGCTCAGTCAAAAGTGGGTCCCCGAGGAGGTCGTTCGCGCAAGCGGCGTGAAATCCTGGGATGAAGTGGCCAGAGAAGTTCAAGCTGTACTTAAAAAAGCAATTTTAAATGGCTACAGACCGATACGGAAATACACGGACACGGGAAAGTAGAACCTTTGCTTTTGTGTTTACTTCAACGATTCTTTATATATGTCTGTGCGGGTCTGTGTGTGTCAGGGGCTATTTTTTGTAGTGATTGTTCAGTAGTTCAAGCCGAATTGGTTAAACTCGAGGCGACGGCCGATATCTGGCTTTCAGATGCCAGTGAGCGGGAGCGCAACAGCAGCAGCGGGAGAGCAGTTCGTTTCAAGCTGAAATCCATCCAGGAAATGGCCGCTATCCGGTTCGATCCAGCCCCTATAAAAGGCCGAAAGATTATTTCTGCGCGGCTGTTTTTGCACACCCTGCAGGCTGACAACCAGCTGCGCTATATTCGCACTTCCACCATAAACCAGGACTGGGAGGAGGGTAACAGTCGAAGATCTTATGGCCCAGGAGATGGGGCCACCTATAACTTTACCGATCACGACAGGCAAAAGCCATGGGCTTGGCCCGGGTCCCAATTCTGCGACGTGAGTTTTTCATCGGGCCACAGTCTGAGCGGATGGGCGGAGCGCCGCATCGAAAACGATGGCTGGATTTCCGTCGAGTTGGATCCGGATATTGCCACTGCCCTGGCGGTAAACGACACCGACGGCATTGCCGTCATGGACGGGGGAACGTTCAATCCATTCAATAATTTCATCAGCAGCCGGAAATCGGGCCGATATGCCCCCTACCTTTTGGTCGAATTTGGCCCTGAGATGGACATTGCCCCGCAATTGCCGGTTATTGCGTGTGGACCCTACCCGGCGGGCGCTGCATACGAAACGGGAGCTATTCGCCTTCGGATCAAAAACCATCCATCTGTGTTTTGCTGGCAGGTTGTCGCCAACGGCAGAAAAGTGGACAGATGGCGGGTTCCCCATCCCGGGAAAGGGGAGTGGACCGAGTTTTCGATTGCAGGATTTACCCCCTTGATGCCGGTGGATATCCAGGTCACGGCGGTTTCAAGATCCGGTCAGGCCAGTATTGCTGCAAAGGGGGTGGCCAAGGCTTCGCCTGCACTGCGAACGGATCTGAGACTGGGTGAGATTAATCCGCCGTCCTGGCGGGGCAGATCAATCAACAAGGGAAAGGTGATGCGGGTGTGGGCTCTGCCCTCTCTGGTCAAGCTGAGTCCCCTGCGGCCGGAGACGCTGCACCCGGATATAGGATGGGGAACATCCTTTCGAGAGGCCAATGCCGTATGGGATGGCCGGAGGGTGCATCTTTTCGGAATCAGGGGCGAGTATGTCGGTTTTCAACTTTGCGTGGAGGCACTCCGGGGAGAACTGAACAACATTCGTATTTCGCCTGGTCCCATGCAGGGCCCCCATGGTGCGTTGCTGGAAACAACTGATATTGAACTGTATCGAAACTGGTACGCTAAAACATCATCGGGCATCTGGCAGCCGGCCTATGCAGTGCCCGTAGACGCCGGATCGAAATTTTCTATTCCTGATTCGCAAAGGAGAATTCCCAACCAGCAGAACCAGACGTTTTCCGTCGATGTCTATATCCCCAAGGATGCAGAGGTTGGGTCTTTTCGCGGTGAGATTGCTGTTTCAGCTAACGGCCATCCTGTTCGTATTCCCATCCAACTGGAGGTCCATGCGGCTGCCATGCCGGACGACCTGGCTTTCTGGCCGGAGATGAATGCCTATCACATCCCGAAAAATGTGCATGATTATTACAGGCTGGCCCACCAGCACCGCTGCGTGGCGAACTTCTGGGCATTCAGGCCCAAAATATTGTGGAACGGGGGGCAAACGCGGGTCGACTGGACTGAGTACGACCAAATAGCGGGGCCGCTTTTGAGCGGAGATGCTTTTGCGCAGAATCGGCGGACAGGCCATCCGATTGAGTGCTTGTATTTGCCCTACAAGGATTCCTGGCCGACGCCGCTTTCAAAAAACACCTATCAGTATGACGGACATTGGCCTGGAAAAGGTGAGGGGGCAGAACATCTTGTCGCCCATTATCTCAACTCTCCCTATATCGGTGATGGGTTAAGTCAGGAGTACAAGGCGGCGTTTATTGCGGTTCAGCGTCAGTTTATCGAACATTTTCGAAATAAGGGATGGGACCGGACCGAATTGCAATGCTTTTTCGGCGGAAAGAAATCCCACCGAATCAATTTTGGATCCAACACCTGGTGGACAACGGACGAGCCCTATCATTGGGGGGATTGGCTGGCATTGCAGTTTTTTACAGGGTTGTGGTCCGGTGGGCGGGAACAGCAGGGTGCCTCAAAAGCGCTTTGGGCTGCCCGAGCGGACATTTCCAGGCCCCAGTGGCAGGGGCGGGTTTTAGAAGGCCGGGTCGATACGGTTTATTTTGGCGGATTCGATGATGACAGAACCTATCGGCGCTGTCGAAATCTTCGGGAGCAGACAGGTATTGAGGTTCGGGCCTATGGCAGCGCCAACGCGCATGATCGAAGCAGCACAGAAACGGTGGCTTTGGTGCTGAATGCCTGGCTCAACGGGGCGGACGGCTTTCAAACATGGTGGTCCACAGGCCGCAGTGGATCTTTGGATGTCCAGGAAGGTTGCCCGGGAAATGCCCTGTTTGTCGATGGGGAACTTTTTGGCCTCCCGGTTGTGGCCGACTTGCGGGTCAAAGCCTTTCGCAAAGGGCAGCAACTCGTCGAGTATCTTGTCTTGCTGGGTGCAAAGTATGGGCTGAACAGACAGGAGCTGAAACACCTTGTGACGAGTGCCGTTGAATTGAAAACTGAGGCACGGGCCGGGCATCAGGCCGATGATGCGGATTCTACGCGCTTCGGTTCGCTCAAGGCCTGGCAGATCGAGGGGCTGCGGGGCAGGATATTGGAAATGATAGAAAATTAGCCACGGACACACACAGACACACACAGACAGGTTAAAAAATAAAATTCAAAACCAAACAATGGCGACTGCCCGCCGATTGACGGAGTGCTATGAAATAACAGACAAATTGTCCGTGTGCGTTTGTGTGTGTCTGTGGCTATTATTTTTTTCACTCAGCACTTTTGAACTAACACCTCCATTTCAGCATACTCGGCAGGGCGGCTGAAAGGGTTCTGATCCCGGTCATACGCCAACCGGGCCGCCGAACGGCGGATTTCAGCGCTTGGATTGTTTTTTTATACTGGATTTGCATATTGACCGGTGGCCTGAGTGTAAACAACTGCATTTCGTTCAGGCGCGCAATTGACTGCCGGACCCCTGCATAAATTTCTTCTTCTGCAGTACGGGGGTGCTTGCTGTGTGCGCAGTTGCGACCGAGACCGTATTTGGTGCTGACGGTTTCGATCCAGGGCATAAAGTGTTTTGCCTCGCTGCAGCCGTGATCGTCGCTGGATAGAAAAATAAGCGGCACACCCAGTTCCCCGGCCACCGACGCGTCCAGTTCAATTTCGCCCAGGACCTCACCGTCGACGCGTATTTCCTGATAAGCCCAATGGCTGTAGGTGTGCGCAAGCACGCCACCACGGGTGCCTTCCATGGCGTGGTAACCGATCATCAGCACAGCGCAATAGTTCTGATCGAGGCCCGGAAACCGTCGATCGAAGCCGTTTCCCAGCATGATCTCACAGCGGGGATCTAGATGGTTGAACACCAGATTCGATCCGTCCCCGTGGCTGTCCCACACAATCACCCGGGTTGCGCCGATGTCAAAGAGGGCCCGGGCGGCGGCATTGGTTTCACGGGTCGCCTGTCCGCTGGCGAAAGACATGTCGCCTGAAGCACTCAGGGATTTGCCGGGCTCACCCACGACGCAGGCCAGTCCCTCACAGTCGACAGCGATCATGAATTTTTTTCTTTTCATTTTGGTGTTTGTCTAAAAATCCTCATCTTGGATGATTATCCTAAATATAAGCAGATAAATGGGGGGCCTTTGCAGGTAAATTTTATCATGACCCTGTTCGGATACCGAATAAGCTATTTTTTAACGAAGTTATTTTTTCTTTCGTGTTTTTTTATCTTTGTTACATTTCTTAACTCTTTGCCTGTGGAAGCCGATTCAGCAGATTGTGATCGATATTATGATATGGCAATGAAATTGTACAGGCAGAAAAAATCACTCGAGGCTGAAAAGGTTTTTTCCATAGCAATTTCAAAATGCCCCAATGTGGCAAAATTATATTTTCAGCGGGCCAAATTGAGGCAGAACTATTTGGGAAAATATCAGGAAGCTATAATGGATTATACTATAGTTCTAAAATTAAACAAAAATACAAAATCTTACCATCCTAAATCTTACTATATGAGGGGTCTATGCTGGTACCACTTTGGGCAGTATGGACGGGCTGTCAGTGATTTCAGCAGTTGTATTAAACTTAATCCGAAATATGATGGCAGAGTGCGCGTTGCAAGAGCAAAGGCATTCGGGAAACTGGGGATGGTAAAAAATGCATTACAGGATCTTAAAAACTGTTCAAAATTTGATCCCAAGTATGGACAAGGCCAACGTGCCGTCGTTATACAAACACTCTATGCAAAAATTGCAAGTGGGCAATCAGATTATTAGAGCTCTCACATTCCGAAAACTAAGCCGGCCACGATCAGTTACTATAAATCCTTATCCGTCTTTTGAAAGCTATAGGTGACTATCTTTATCACTAAACTCTTGAAAATCAGTATCTATGGATATGGTGTTATCCTTGTTTGCGTATTGGGTATAATATGGTTTTTAGGTGACAGGTGGTGGTTTGCCACCGTATTATTGTATGGACCGCGTTGGATATATGCTCTTCCAATGGCTTTTTTTTTGCCGGCAGCCTTTCTCTGGCATCGCCGGTTACTGTGGTTGCTCGGATTCTATACTGTAATAATAGTCCTGCCGATCATGGGGCTCAATGTACCAATGGGGGTTTTCACTCGAACAGCGGAATCCGCAACGTTTCGTGTCTTGACCTACAATATCCAGCGCTGGAGTGTGACTGCTGAGGAATTTTCTGAGTTACTTAAGGAAGTAAATCCGGATTTTGCCGCCGTTCAAGAGTGTGCGCCGAGTCGGTGGATCCTGCCTCCACAATGGCATGTTAAACGGTCAAGAACTTCCCTTGTTGTATCACGATACCCGATAGTCAAGTTTGAGATTTCGAAACGCAGGCATGACGTTAATGGGATATATTGCGTGATAGATACTCCGTCAGGGCTTATCGGATTTTTCTGCGTTGACTTGCTGACTCCCCGTAGGGCGCTCTCAAGGCTACTCGATGAAAAGAAAGTATTTGATTTGTCCCAGACAGACTATGCTCAAAGGCGGATAGCTCAACGGTGGCATGAATCGGAAGGGTTAGCAAGGTTGGTGAAGGCTTACACTGGCCCCATATTAATTGCCGGTGATTTTAATTTGACCGTCGACAGCAATATATACCGCGATCTTTGGTCAGATTATCAGAATGCCTATGGCGAAACTGGTTTCGGCTTCGGTTACACGAAACGTACAAAAATTAATATTTTCCGTTACAACTCGAGGATTGATCACATTCTTTCATCTCCGGAGCTTCGGCCTGTTCGCTCCTGGACTGGTCCGGATATGGGGTCGGATCACTTGCCGTTGATTGCGGATTTTGTTTTAAATTGATTGCTATCCACTGCCTTACACAGACGTACACGGGCTAAAAAAGCGATTAGTTCTGAGGACGCAGGACTTAGGACTGAGGCCGAGGATTGAGTTAAAAATCAATAGACGATCTGCGGATTACGCTGATGATCTCAGATAAGGAAATATAACAGCGATGCAATGTGTGAAACGGGTAGTAGTCGAAAAAAATGACGCCGAACGAAAGCGGTCCGTTCTTGCAATTGTTGGCGACACCCAGGTTGGGTTGTGGGTGGTGCGCAGTTTGGCTCGAAACGGGCTGGCGGTTCATGCGGTTGTCAATACACGGGAGGGCCAGTCAGCACATAGCCGGTTTTCGGCAAGTGCCTGGATGCTGGATGGGCGGCCGGGTCAGGAGGGTTTCATAGATGAAATCAAGGAACTTGCCCGACAGCTCGGTGTTGGCAGCATCATGCCGGTTTCTGAGGGCTACCACAACGCTTTGATTGCCATGCGTGATGAATTTGAACCGGATGTGCACATCTTTTCCCCTTCGCGTGAGAGTTTCGATAAAGCCACAGACAAAGACTATATGCAGGAGCTTTGTGTGAAGCTTGGAGTGCCGGTTGCGCGTGGGATGCGGTTGGATCAACTTATTGGCGACGTAGGTGAAGGTCTCGATTTTCCCCTGGTCTTGCGCACCCGGCAGCAGAACATCAAAGCGGGAAAGGCCCCCTGGAAGGCGGCCTATGCGGAGAACAAAGATGACTTGTATCGGCTCTTTGGGCAGGTCAAGGATTTTGCGGATAACGTGATCGTGCAGGAATACCATCCCGGGGTGGAAGACCATGTCCAGATCCTTATGCACGATGGCGAATGCGTCATGGCCGGAGACTATATTGGCGAACACCACATGCCCCTGGCCGGCGGGGTGACCGTTCAGCGGGTCAGTTGCCACCATGAAAATCTGGTTCGGGATGCGGTCAAGCTGCTCAAAGCCATTGACTACGAGGGCATTGCCGGGGTTCAGTTTCACTATGATCAGCGAACAGACAGGTATATTTTTCTGGAGATCAACCCCCGATTCAGCGGCGGCCTGCCGACGGTGATCATGGCGGGGTTCGAGGCCTCCTTTCGGTTGTGGCAAAGTCATTTTGAGCCTGAAAAACTGGCCCGGGATAAGTACCGTTTGGGGTTGCGGACGCGGATTCTGGGGGGGGATGCCAACTGGCTGCTGGGCATGCTGCGGGGCGATCCATTGCCGCCTGGACAGAAGCGGATGGGAAAAATACGGACAGTGGCCGAGTTTTTGTGGAACAGCGGGCCCTGGACGCGGGATGATTCGTTTATGTGGTCGGATCCCAAGCCTTTTTTCGTTGATCTTCGGCAGATGGTGCGGAAGCTTGGAAATAAAAAATTTGATATAGTGGGCAATTAGCCACAGTTGTGCATAAACCTTTGGAATTAGCCACAGACCCACACAGAAGCACACAGACGGGACTATGTTATTCAGGTCCGTGTGCTTCTGTGTGGGTCTGTGGCTAATTTGGGAAACGATATGAAACCTGGTGTTTTGATTACATTTGATGTGGAGTGCAGCATGGGCGGTGCGTGGCGGGGCACCGGGTTGAAGCCGGTGCCGCCGCGGCTGGGGATGATGGGCGAGTATGGTGATCGCTGCCTCGGGGTGCCGCTGATCGTCGATATTCTTGAACGCCATGGCATTAAGGCCACTTTTTTTGTGGAACCGTTCAACCGGGAGTTGGGTTATCCCGGACAGACTCAGCCGGTTGTTTCGCATCTGGTGGACCACGGCCAGGACGTTCAGCTTCATGTTCATCCCGGCCATGTCAACTATGGGTGCCATGTTGCCGGGCAGCCTTTTATCCGCACGGACATGATCGATGACCTGCCTGCGGATCAACAGAAGAAGATGGTTGCCGACGGCGCCGAACGGCTCGCGAAATGGACAGGGGTGCGGCCCATTGCCTTTCGTGCCGGCAACCTGGGGGCCTCCGAGCGGACATTGGCGAATCTTGCAGATGCCGGGATTTGGATGGACAGCAGTTATTCCTTTCCCTTTGCCGGCGGGCAGTGCCGGTTTTCAGCTGATAATGCGTATAATGGATCGAAATGGTATGGTGATGTGCTGGAAGTGGCGCTATCCGGGTTCCGGCAGGTCAAGCTGCCTGGCTTGAAGCCGGCCCAGCCGGTGGATTTGATGGGGGCATCGTTTGAAGAGTGCCGGGATGCGGTACAGATGATCTGCGATGCCGGGGCGGATGCGGTGTTGATTCTGCACAGTTTCAGTTTGTTTAAACGGCGGGATGTTCAATACAAGGGCGGCAAACTGGATCGGGTGGTGACCCGGCGGTTCAGGCGCTTTTGCGAATGGCTTGGTAATAATAAGGAAAAGTATCCTGCGCGGACCTTTTCGGAGTTGGGGCATATGGTGAAAATGAAGGGATACGAACCCAAGACGGTGCCGCCGTGTATGATACGTAAGCCATTTCGGGCTGCTGTTCGAAAAATGGTTCAGGGGATTAATTCTTTTTATTGGTTTTGAATTTATAGTGGACAAGCAACTGTAGGAAAATATTATAAATTAGCCACAGACATACACAGACGCACACAGACGGAAAGTGAAAATAAACGACCTGACATACGAGATTAATGGGGCAGTGTTTGAAGTAAATCGTGTGTTGGGGCCTGGTTTTCTTGAGAAGGTTTATGAGAATGCGCTGCTCGTTGAATTGCGGGAAAGAGGGCTAAAAGCTGAGCAGCAAGTGCCCATTAAAGTTAGCTACAAAGGTAAGGTTGTCGGTGAATACTTTGCCGATATAGCGGTTGAAAATCAAGTCATCCTTGAATTGAAAGTCGTAAATGCCATCCAAAAAATTCACGAGGCGCAGCTGCTCAATTACCTGAGGGCAACCGAATACAAAGTGGGGATGATAGTAAATTTCACATATCCAAAAGCCACTATAAAACGCTATGTTTTTTAATTGTTTTGTTTGATTTTGTCCGTGTGGGTCTGTGTGAGTCCGTGGCTAATTAAAAAAGGAGTATATCATGCTTCCGTTTATCGCCAGAAATATCTTCAACATCCAGGAGCAACTGCTTGGCCGGCCCAGTTTTCGTATTCTTCGTGAGTTGAACGACAGCCAGTGGTGGCCGCGATCCAAAATAGAAAACCTGCAGCTGCAGCGGCTTAAGAAGCTTGTTGGCGTGGCCTATACCAAAACGGGCTATTGGCGAGAAATCATGGATGCTAACAATATCAAGCCGGGGGACATTCATTCCATTGGTGATTTGATGCGCTTTCCCCTGCTGGAAAAGGACACCTTGCGGCAGCGGCGCGAAGAGATGGTCTGGCGCGATGAGGGCAAACGGGTGCAGTTGGTGCGCACCAGCGGGTCTACCAACGAGGCGCTGGAGTTTTACACCTCATCCAACCGTGAAGCGCACATCAACGCAGCGCGCATGCGGGGACACGAGTGGGTGGGCGTGCGGCGCGGTGAACGGGAAATGTACTACTGGGGGTCTCCTGTGGAACTGTCCAAGCAGGACAAGATCAAGCGCTGCCGCGACTGGCTGATCAACGACGGGCTGACCAACGGCTTCGAACTGACCCCGGAGCGGGTCAAAGGGTACTATGATTACTGGTTGCGCTGGCAGCCATACTGCATGTTTGGTTACCCGAGCACCCTTGTTTTGACCGTCAAAATGGCGCAATCCCTGGGTCTTGACCTGAAGAAGATCAAGCAGCATGGACTCAAGGTCATTGTGACCACCAGCGAAATGCTGTCCGACTGTGACCGCGAAATCATCGAAGAGAGCTTCGGCGTGCCGGTGTACGACTCGTTTGGCCTGCGCGAGGCCGGACTTATCGGCCACGAGTGCGATCACCGCACCATGCACTGCATGGACGAGCAACTGATCCTCGAGACGGTGGACCCGCACACGATGGAGCCGACTGATGGAGAGGGGGAATTGGTCGTAACGAACCTTGTCGGTCTGGCCTCTCCCATTATCCGGTACCGAACCGGTGATATTGTCACACTGTCCAATGACCCATGCCCCTGCGGCAGAAGTCTGTCCAGTGTTAAAATCAGCGGGGGGCGGGCGACGGAGTTTGTGGTGACCAAAGACGGCAAATGGGTGGTGGGGTATTCGTTTATCTACATCGCCCGTTCAGTCAAGGGGATTGTCAAGTTTCAGGCGGTTCAGGAACGAATCGGTGAAATTTGTTTCCGGTTGGTGGTCGACGCAAACTTTCCGGAAGATGGCGTTGAGCAGGTTAAGACAGCCATTCAAAAACGTCTGGCCAGCGAGGATACCATTGTGGTGGAAATTGTGGACGATATCCAGCCTGCGCCGTCAGGCAAATACCGGCCGGTGATCAGCAAGGTGGCAGAAGAGCTTTTTTCACAGCAGGCGTTTGGCTCTTCTGATATTGGACTGAAGCAATAGGCGGGATCTTATTCGGAAAATAGCTGCTGCCGGATGTACTGAATTTTGGAAGAATCCGTCTTGTTGATTGAAGGTGTTTTTACTACCACTAAAGGTAATTATTGGTTATGAAATTTATGGTGGCGGTTGATTGTGACGGGCCGGCCTGCGTCGTGGGGGACCCGGGCAAGGCGCTGAGCAACTCCCGGGATATGGTTTTTGCCCGTGAACAGGCGACACGCGAGACAGATGCCGCGGTGCGGGCCTTGTTCGATTCCGGAGCGCAGCAGGTCGTGGTTTGGGACAATCATGGATTCGGCGCCAATCTGGTTTTCGACCGGCTCGACCAGCGCTGCGAGGTGCTGCTGGGCACCGGGTTCGGGCGCCGTTTCCCGCAGTTGGATGAAAGCTACGCCGGTGTTTTGATGATCGGCTACCACGCCATGGAGGGCACGCCCGACGGGGTCCTGGCCCACACCTACAGTCCGGATGCATACAAGGTGATCCGGGCTAATGGCAAGGCTGTGGGTGAGATTGCGCTGGATGCCGCTGTCGCCGGTGAGTTGGGCGTGCCGCTGCTCCTGGTGGTCAGCGATGACAAGGGATGTATTGAGGCGAAGGGGTTTATGCCCTGGATCGAAACTGTTGAAACCAAGATCGGGTACGGAAGTCATTGCGCCCACAGCAAGCACCCGGCCACAGTGGTGGACGAGATTTACCTGGCGGCGCAACGATCTGTGGCTCGATTGGGTGAGATGCAGCCCTTCCGGTTCGATCATCCGGTGGCCGTTGAGATTCAATTCAAAAAAACCATTCAGGCGCTCAAGGCCCGCATTCGACGCAAAGGGTGGACTTTTTCAGGGTTGTCCGCACTCAAAACCAGTCTGGATACCATGCTTGACTGGCGCTGCTGAGCAGTCGGCGGCGTTCAAATAGCGTCGATGCATTTAGCAGAATCTTTGCAGTGGTAACCGTACCCATTAAATTCATTGTCAGAGATGACCGGAGCCACAGGTTTTTTACTTGAAAAAGAGTTTGATGCCATTGATGATGTGCCGCGGCCGCAGCTTGTGCAGTTGCGACCAGCGCAGATGGTTGAGGATGGGTTTGACGATTTGCACTCGGAATCGCTCCCGTTCGTAGCGTTTGGCGGTGACGCCGCGCTCTAATAATCGGTTTGCTTTTTCAATGTACCGGGCGCCCTGACCGGATTTCTCCACTTCAACGGTTCTGCCGTCGTCGAAGGTGGGAATCTGGCTGAATGTTATGATTTCCGCTGATTCCAGCTCCGCCGTCAATATGCAGCCGGTACGCTCGAACCGGCTCCAGATGAGTTCCTCGTCTTTGTCGCTGAAATAGACTGTGTTGGAAAAAAAATTACCTAGCGAGTAGATGATGGGCTTGCCCTGATATTGCTCCATACCTTGCATAACGTGGGGATGGTGCCCCAGCACCATGGAGGCCCCGGCATCGATGAACGCATGGGCCTGCTCGATCTGATCGGGCGAAGGGAACCTGAAGCGTTCGGTTCCCCAGTGGGGGGAGACAATGACATGGTCGACCTGATGCTTTAGGTCGCGAATGCGCCGGCATATCATTTCTGTGTCCAGTGGCGTCACCCCACTGGTGGAATGGCCTGCGAAGCGGGATATTCCCGTGGTGGCATCCACAACCCCCAGGAAGGCCAACCTTACACCGTTGGCTGCAACGATTGCCGGTTCTAAAGCCTGGGACAAGTCCCGGCCGGCGCCGCACCAGGGGATTTGCAGTTCATCCAGCAGATCGGCGGTTCTTTGAAAACCGGCATCCATGCAATCGAACATGTGATTGTTGCCCAGGGAGACGGCATGGATGCCGGCTGCCTTGACGGAGCGCACCTGTTGTTCCGTGGAAATGAGCCGCGGTTCCGTCTGAATCGTCTCTGGTCCGGAAAGTGTACATTCCAGATTGCCAAAGACAATGTCGGCGGAGGCGAGGATATCGCGAATGCCCTTGGATAAAGTTTCCAATCCTCTGCTGGGTGTGGCCTCGCCGGGTTTGCTGCAGAGCATGAGATCTCCCAGCACCGCCAGGCGGATCGGTGACGGGTTGGCATGGTTTTTTGATAAAGTGTGTGGATCAGCTGGTTTCATCTGAGTTTATTTTAAATTAGAGTTAACGTATAAGCATCTAATATTAATCTTTTCTGCCTGCAGGTCAAATAGGTAAATGAGGATTTTCTTTAAAACTATAATCGACGCCCCATCCGGCGTTATTCCGAAAAAAACCGGAATCCAGAGAAGGCCTGGATTTCAGTTCAAGGCCGGTATGGTATGGTTGGCATGTTTAATGGCGGGGTTGATGATTCCCGTACTTGCTTTTGCATCAGCAGAAAATGCCGTTCTGGAGCCCTTCCAGGCTGCGCCGGATCAGGTGTTGGTGTTGTACAATGCGGATTGGGAAATTGATGCGGACGGATCGGAACCCGGGCAGGACTCCAAGGAGGTGGCCGACTATTACGTCAAGATGCACACGGATCCGGTCAGCGGTAAAAAACCGTATGTGCTGGGATTGAGCTGCAAGCACCGTGAACAGCACCTCAACCAGTGGATCATCGCAGAGGATAGCCAGGACAACAAAAATGGGGTGGTTTTTGCCGGCAAGGGCAGGGGGCCGCGGTCCGACCAGTGGCCCCGGGACAGCCGTCATGTGGAGATTGTGCTGAAGCCTGGAAAAAAAGCAATTGATTGGGCTTCTGTGCGGCTGTGGTGCAAGTCGGCTGTCAGCGGAGAAACGAAAATCGCCGCTCCTGTGATTACTGGCGCTCCAAAAACTGTCAAGCGCAAACGTACCTATCCGTCCGTTGACGAATCCACCGGGCGCTGCTACCGGTTTGATGCCAGCAAATTGTTCAGCGGTACGGTGTGGATTGTCTTGCAGGCAAACGGTCTCGACGGAAAGAAGACCCACGAACTGAAATTTCAATATTTTGACCGCAATGAGTTTGTTTTTTCAAGTCGCGGTGCGGACGGTGTTCGAGACGACAAACACTTTGAAGAGGATATTGCCGCACCGGTCAGACAATTTCTGGAAGACCCCATGCGAAAGCTGCCCAATGGGCAATCACTTAAAGATCATATTCTTTATATAGTGATTTGCCACGGGCTGCCCTTTTCGTGCGAAGGGCTGTTCGGCATCGAGCGCGGGGTGACCTCCAATCCCAGCGACCACGGGGATTTGGGCTCTCTGGAGCAGCGGCTGCAGACATTGTATTACGGCTGGGAGAGCCTTCGGCCGCCGGTGGTGTCTTTTTTCATGGCGGGCGGGCTCGATGCCAAAGACGGGGTTCAAAATTATATCATCACCAGCGCCCTGAGATATCCGCTGACCGGCAAAAGAGTGAACCCTTACATGCATCCGGATACGTATTCTTTTCTGGGCACGGATAAACCGGCCTCTTTCCAGCTGCTGCCGGATTTTGAGACGACCAGAAAATTTACCAAACGATCTTTTTTCGCCTACGCTGTTTCAAGAATCGACGGGCAGGGACCCGAAGCGGCCAAAAGGCAGATCGACTATGCAATATACGCGTCCAAGTACCTGACCCCTGCGATGACCGGTGCATTTCAGAAAACGGCATCCTCCGGCACCTCTGCCAGATTGACTTTGCCGCAACGGCTCAAAAAAGCTGAGCAGGACAATGTGTGGCGCAACGATGAACTGAAAGTGTTGGGATTCAATGCAGGAAAAACGTTACGGGCGCCATTTTTAGGGAGAATGGACGCCATAGCGCCTGAAGGACTGACAGCAACCCACCACGCTGCTGAAAAAGGCGGTTATTACCCAGGGGCAATCGATTTTAAAGTCATCAGCAATAACGGTTGGAATATGCATCGCGGGGCGCCCATCTGGCAGCAGGTGGATCACGGGGTGACGGTCAGCGCTTGTGGCGGGCCGGCGTACGGCGGCGGACCGCACATCACCAACGCCACCTTTCTGGACAAAAGAATTTTATACCGCTACTTGTTCCGCGGGCGCGATTTGGGAGAGTGTTTCCTGCTGTCGACAATTTATGTGAACTGGTCCACCTCCCTGCTCGGCGATCCGCTCTATCACCCCGATTTAAACCGAACGGTAATTGATCGGCAGCCACCCCATGTCGCTTCTGTCAAGGATGTGACCGTCCAATTGTGGCCGGCGCTGGATATGTATTGCGGGAAGCTGCAGATCAAAATGGACCACAGTGCAGGCCAGCCTGAAGTGGCGCTGCTGGCTGTCGAGGTTAGGGAGGCGGGCGGCAAGCAGCAGGCAATCAGCCGGTGGCCTATTTTTTCCGTACGCCCGTCAGTCATTCTCCGGGATTTGAAACCGGATACCGAATACACCTATCGCCCGATACTGACAGACCCGTATGGCAATGTGCTCGATCTGGCCGATCAGTTCGGCCCGCTCAGCTTTAAAACGGGGTTGGGGCCCGATGGCGCCATGAAGGTCACCAACGGGCGCGAGCGGGGCAAGGGATGGCAGATTCCAATAAAGAAACGAAACCGTTTGAAGGACAAGGGCACCATTGAAATTTCTTTTTTTGCCGGAGACCAGGGCATGCTGCCTGGGATAAAGTCCGGCGATTTTAATTTATCGCCCGCCAAATGGGGAAAAAAAATACAGTTGTCAATGGCCATTGGCGCTGCCGACAGAAACTGGTTTTTAGAACCACTGTTGGAAAAGGGTGAAAGTGCCACCTTGATCGTACGCTGGCGTCGGTTCCCGTTAACGCGGGAAGTGTTGCTGAAGGCCACAAACGGGTCCGAGTATTCCCTGGTCGCGGATGTGAGAACACCTTTGCAGGCGATCAATTTTGACTGGCAGATAGATATCAGTGAACGCTATGGTGTGAAAATCACAGAAGCACGGATCTTTAACGATGCCAGGCCTGCTTCGTCTGTGGCGTGTTTGGTTGACGTTCCGGCAATCAATGAAGATAGTTGGCGTGAGGCAAACAATTAAAGCGGCCAGGGGAAGCTGATCAGTGTCAACGCCCTTGCGCCAGGAAAATTGATAATCAGGGGCCAAAAGAACCGTTGATGTAAATATTTTGAAATCTGAACCTTTCTGACGCTGTTCGTTTACCGCTTGAGCAGATTTTGGTATAATACCTTAATGCACAGCAATACCTATGGAGGATATATGAATAAAACAACGTGGTTTTCCAAACTGGCTTCTATTTTGATTTTGTTTGCCCTGGTCAGCATTGTCGCCTGCACATCGGACGAGGACAAAAAGGCGGCCCATGTTGAAAAGGCCAAAGCCTATATTGAAAAAACTGAATACCAGAGCGCTATTATCGAGCTGAAAAACGCCCTGCAAATCGATCCCCAAGACTTGGCGGCCTACAAGATGCTGGCGGAAGCGCTGCTCAAGGCGGGCAACGCCAGGGAAGCCTTTGAAGCCAATATGGAAATGGAACAACTAGACCCGGAAGACCTCGATGTAAAAGTCAAGCTGGCCACCTTTTTCCTTCTGGGCAAGAATAAAGACGAGGCTCTCAAGAGGATCAATAAGGTACTTTCCAAAGAGCCGGGTCATATTGAAGCGCTCTATGCATTAGCCGGAGTTTATGCCTTGGATAATGATCAGCAGGGGGCTGGGGACACGTTTCAAAAAATAATCGATCTGGATCCCCGGCAGATCCGGGCGTATATCGGTCTGGCGCGTGCTCAGATTTCCGAGAAGCAGTTTGAAACAGCCGAGCAGACCCTGCAAAAAGCTATTGGCATTGAACACAAAGACAACAAGGCTAGACTGACCCTTTTTGCCCTTTATACGGCCCAGCGGCGGATAGACCAGGCCGAACAGGTGCTCAAAGATGCCATTGCAGTCAGTCCTGAAAACGCTAATCTCGAGATTGTCATGGGCAACTTCAAACGGCAGCGGGGACAAAACGACCAGGCGGAAGCGGCTTTGAAGCGCGCTTTGGAAATGGATCCGGAAGGGCTGCGGCCGCACATGGTGCTGGCCGATTTTTACAATGCCGTCGGCCGTACGGAGGATGCCCGAACTATTTTCGAGCAGGCTTTGGAAAAACATCCCGAAGATGTTCGGGCGTTAACCAAGATGGCCGAATTTCATTTTATGCACCAGCAGCGCGATCAGGCTGAATCCTACATTCAGTCAGCTTTGAAGATCCGGCCCAAGTATACCCCGGCTCTGATGATCGAAGGTCAGCTGTTATTGGCCAAGGGCCAAACTCTTGACGCGGTGCAGCTGTTCGACCAACTGGCCCAGGACGAGCCCAAATCGCCCAGGGCGAGTTATTTTAAAGCGCTGGCTCATGCGCAAAACAGGGAAACCAAATTGGCTATCAGCGCTTTGACAACGGCCCTGCAGATCAGCCCCAAATATGCCAAGGCGCATCTGCTGATGGCCGATCTGCTGATGGCTGAAGGCCACCCCGGTCAGGCGCGACCCCATATCGAAAATGTGCTGGCGATGTCCCCCAATCTGTTACAGGCCCTTGACCTTATGGGGAGGGTCCACATGATGGCCAGGGAATTTGACAATGCCAGGGAAGTCTACACCCGGATTACCTCTCAGCACCCGAACAACCCGGGCGGATACCTTAAACTTGGTCAGGTTGAATTTGTTAGCAAGCACTACGATCAGGCCCTGGTAAATTTCAATAAAGCCCTTGAGATCAACCCCAAATTGATTGATGTGTTTGCCAATGTTGTGGCAATCTATATAGCGCGAAAAGAGTACGATATCGCTTTGGCCAAATGCGACGCCATGATCGAGAATGTAAAAAAAGAGCCCGCCGTAGAGGGGGTGATCTACAATATGAAAGGGAGCATTTTTTTGGCTAAAAAAGATCTGGCTAATGCCGAAGCGGCCTATAAGCAGGCCATTGAGAAAAACCCTAATCTCGTGGGAAGCTATGCTGCTTTGGCCAGAATATCCATTGTTACTGGTAAAACTGAACAGGCGCTGAAGCAATACGAATCCGCACTGGTTGTTAATCCCAAGCAGCCTGGGCTGCACATGGCCATGGCAACCATTTATGATCTTAAAAAAGAGTATGAAAAGGCTGAAGAACACTATCGCAAAGCTCTCGATATCAGTCCAAACTTCATTGCTGCGGCTAACAATCTGGCCTACCTGCTTACGAATAAGACCGGCGCTGACCTCAACGAGGCCTTGGCTTTGGCCCAGAAGGCCAAAGAGGCTGCTCCGGACAACCCTGGTATCATGGACACCCTGGGCTGGGTCTATTACCAGAAAAATTTGTTCGAATCCGCCCGTGCCGAGTTGGTGGTCAGTGCGGAGAAGCTGCCGGATAACCCCACCGTTAACTACCATTTGGGGATGATCTTTTTTAAACAGGGCCAGAAGGAACTGGCACGGCAATATTTGACCAAAGCTCTGGAACTCAACGACGGCTTTCAGGGTGCGGACGAGGCCCGGGCCGCTTTGGCAGAGCTTTAAAAAGCTCATGGTCAAGTTCAAGCTCAGCATTATACTTGGGTGTGTGATCCTGCCGCCGTTGTTGTATATTCTTACCATTCAGTGGCTGGAGCATCACGCCGGTAATACCATACAGGCAGACTTAAAGATGGTGTTTATCGGCGATGTGCAGCAACTATTAACCGGCAGTGTTCCTTTGAAGCAGGCCGTTCAGGACAATATCGATGCCTACCTGCGCAAGAGCCGATGGCTCAAATGGGGCGGCAAGGCGGTGGTCACCGTCAAGACCCGCAGAGATACGCTGCTGTACCCTTTGAGCGATATCTATGATGATAGCCTTTCTGAGCTTGACTTGCAGCCGGTCCAGGTTGCTGCCGAAAACTATCGGCTGATCAACGAGGACCCTGAAGTCAGCTTATCCTTCAAACTGCCCCACAATACCTTTTTAACTAACGGGTTGCTGGGTATTTACATACTGGCAGCTCTCTCTGTTTTGTTGGGCTATTACCGACACTGGTTTGCACAATACAAACAAGCGGCGCAATCTCAGGACAGCGAGCGTCGACGACTGTCCAGGATCGCCGGCGAATATCAGGATAAACTCGATGTCCTGTCCATCGAACAAGACAAGATGATCAGTGAACTGAGCCAGATGACAGCGCAGCTCAACGAAGCCAAGAATCAGGCAGATGCCACCGAAGATGAGATGATCGATGAGATCGTTGCCTTGGAGGAAAAAATAGCCGCCAAAGCAGCCTTCCAGGAAGCGCAGCAGCAGGCCATCGATCAAATGCAGGAGAAGATCGATCAGCTGGAGCAAAAGCTGCAAAAGGAGCGCGGGTCCAAGCGCTCGTCTACCGACATCATCCGCAAACGGTTTGCCGTCCTTTACAAAAACCTGGTCATCCATGATCGGGCTGTGGAAGGCTACCTGGTCTTGGTGGACGATTTGAAAATTAAATGTGAGGAAGTCATCCACCAGCTCAATGATGACCCCGGCAGTGTTGCGGTCAAACGCAAGGTGTTCGGCAAAAAAAACCGCCTCACCGTGTTGGAAGTAGTTTTTGGTTACAAGGGGCGCCTCTATTTCCGGCCCAAAGGCCCTAAACAGTCAGAGCTGCTGGCCATCGGTACCAAAAACACCCAGCAGAAAGAGCTGGAATATCTTGACAGGCTGTAAGAAAAGAATAGAGGGCCGATGATGAAATTATGCATTTTTGAAGCTGATAAAACGCATAATTTCATCACCGTCCCTCTATCTCCCTATAATACAAGGAGAATCACGCTGCCATGATCACAGGACATAAGCCAATTAGTTATCGTTGCCCGATTGTATTGTTTGCTGTTGTGCTGGCGATATTGCTTTGCTTGGCTGGCTGTGCCAGTGACGCTGAAAAGCTGGCCAAGCACCTGAAGCGGGCCGAGGCCCTTGTGGCTCAGCAAAGATATAATGAGGCCCTGATCGAGTATAAGAACGCAAGTCAGCTTGATCCTGAAAACGACAACATTCATTTTCAACTGGGTGAAATCTACTTGCGGCTCCAGAATTTTGAATCTGCAACGCGATCATTCGGCCAGGCGATCAATTTAAACGAGAACAACCTGGCCGCGCATTACAAAATCGGCCAGATTTTTCTGGCTGCGGACCGCCCCATGGATGCCCGCCGGGCAGCTAAGTTTATCATCGAAAATGCGCCGGATAATATTGATGCTTACCTTCTACTGGCCGGGGTGCAGGTCAAGGAGACCAATTTGTCGGCGGCTATCCAGACGTTGCAACAAGCCGTTGCAATCAATCCCGGAAGTATCCGAGTTTGGCTGTTCCTGGGCCAACTATTTACCCAAAAGAAAAATTTTAAAGAAGCAGAAAACGCATACCTGCAGGTTATATCTATCAACGCTGCCAGGCCGGAACCTTATACCCGGCTTATTCGTTTGTACGGGCAAAATGGTCGCTGGGAGCAGGCTGCTGCCTGTGCCACCAAAATGAAAGCTGCCAAGCAACTCGATGTACAAGTACTCATTGACCTGGCCCGTTTTTGTGAAGCTAATCAACAGTGGCATCTTGCGGAAACGATATATAGCAAAGCGACTACCTCAACTACGGGCACCGATACGCTGGCCTATTTAGAGCTGGGCAATTTTTATGCCCGTAGACATCTATTTGACCAAGCGTTGGATACGATGAAGGCTGCTTTGCGCGTCAATAGCAAGGATCCCGATATTCTGGCTAATATGGGCCGGATGTATCTTGACGTAGGCGATCGGGAGGCAGCCAGAGATGTCATTGAACGGGCGCTACTTCAGAATTTCGACCATCAGTTGGCCAATTACCTGCAGGGCGAGATCTATTATCTGGATAGGGAATATGCCCAGGCGATAAAAAAATTCGAACTAAGCATCCAAAAAGACGAAAACAACTTTCGGCCTTATTACTACAAGGCGTTGTCGGTGATAAGACTGGGCGAACGGGGCCAATCCAGAGCTGATTTGTCAAGGGCCGCCGCCGGCCTGCTGGATGATGCCGGGGCTTGGGTGGAAAAAATAGCCGAATCCGACCTGCTCAAGGCCATTGAGCTAAACCCGAAGCTACTGCAAGCCAAACTGGTGTTAGCCGAGTTGTACCTGCGCCAGCAGAAAATAGGGCAGGCCCGTGAGCAGATCGAAGCCGCATTAAAACAGCGCCCCGGTGATTTGAAGGTGTTGAGTCTCGAGGGCAGCTTGAAAATTTCGCAAAGGAACTTCAAAGGGGCCGAAGCGCTCTGCAAATCGGTGCTGGCGCAAAATCCCAATCTAAGTGACTGGCACGCGCGACTGGGGTTGGTATATCGTTTAATGCGGCGGCCGGACGATGCCCGGAAAGCTTTTGAACGGGCACTGGCCTTAAATCCACTGCAATTTGAGGCCCTTCAGGCTATTATTGACATGCATTTGCAAGACCGGCAGTTTGCCCAGGCCTTGGACAGGTGTGAGGCGCACAAATCCAAGATCAGCAATAATAATGCGCTGGCGGTCATTGAAAATATGCAAGGCGGCATATACGGTGCCTGGAATAAACCACAAAAGGCCCGTCCGTATTTTGAAAAAGCCATAGCCGTCAATCCGGATTTTATTACGGCCCGCATGAATCTGGCCTGGATAGAGATGCTGGAGGATAAATATTTGCAGGCTGTTGCCCAGTACGAGACGGTCTTGCAGATTAACCCACGTTATCTTCCGGCTGTCATGGCTTTGGGCAGCCTGCACGCTTCCAGAAAGGAAAAACAGCTGGCCGTGAAATATTTTCGGCGAGCTTTGGATATAAAAATTGGTTATGGTCCGGCGGCCAACAACCTGGCTTTTCTACTCTCTTCGGATGCCAACTCGCTGCGAGAGGCCCTTGATTTGGCTCAACTCGCCTATAAAAAAATACCCGATGATCCCATTGTCAAGGATACCCTGGGCTGGATTTATTATCAGATCGGCGATTACTACAAGGCGTTGCCGCTGTTGGAAGCCAGTTTAAAGATGAATCCGGACAGTGCCCTGACCAACTATCATATCGGGTTGACCTATTATCGCGAAAAGCAATTCGCCAAGGCGCGTGAACATTTGAAAAGAGCGCTTGAACTGGATCCTGACTTTGACGAGGCTGATGATATTCGTGCCATGCTGGATGAGTGATACAGACCAGATGATGACCCCTGTATAAAGAAAAAGGAAATGGTCTGCTGAAATACACTGCTGGTGTGTGACAACTTGATCAACCTTTTGCTTGCCACTCGCTTTGCTATCCACGTGCAGGGTCGAGGAGAGCGAATTTGCTAATAAAAAGCGGCGCCCATTGTGAGAAATGGGCGCCGCTTTTTATTGGAGGCAGATCTAAGCTCTATTCGATTTCGGGTTGCAGGCTATTTTTTGCGCCGGATTCGGCCAATCCCGGTTACGCCGATAAGTCCCATACCCAATAGGAGCAAAGTGGATGGTTCCGGAACTGGCGTCCCGGGAATACCGGTGTTAACGGTCAGAAGAATGCCGTCATTGTAAAAATGACAATCGGGGTCGAAGCCGATGCCGAAGGAACCTCCATCTATCAAAGCCAGCATGTTGGCCAGGTCGGTAGTGTTAAAGGAATAGGTAACACTGGATGGCCCTTCGTATAGGCTATTGATAGTGTCACTTGAATATACACCTTCTGAATCGACTGAGCCGTATTTATCATAGTGGACCAACAGGTCTTTTTCGCCTACATTGAGGTAGTTCGATCCAATCGAGTCTGAAGTGCTAGTGCCATCCCAGATAGAATAGACACCCCCAGCAGGAATACTGTAGCCAACATAATCGAGTTGATAAACCCAAAGGTCAAAATTATAGTTATCATGATTGTAGATATTTTGAAAAGTCAGCGTTGCACTGGTGATTTGCTCTCCTGAATTTGTCGCAGCCTCCAGTCCGGAAGAGTCAATGCTCCATAGATAATAGTAGTAATGGTCCAGATTGTACACATTACTGGGATTGGGTGCAAATGTATATACACCGCCAAATGCGCTCCCGTAAATCAGCATGAAGATAATCATAAATGAGGTTACAATTGTTTTTTTCATCTTTTTCCGTCCCCCAGCTTTCTACCAAAACGTATGTGTTTAAGTCCAATGCAATCTATTAATTTGGTTATCCAACACAATGATAAACTCGTAAAAGCTGAAAATAATCGTTTGTCTGGACTCTGGCTATCGGCGGCGTGGCCGTTTTTAATAGCTTTATCAACTGTAATTTAATTCATTAAACCTACATGCAATTCAAATGCCATAGTATAAATTTTAAATATAACATTAATTCAAGCGGGTTATGATATTTTTGCGCTCAAGCCTCTTGAAGGGTTAAGAACTTTTTTTCATAAATATATGTAATAGGCTACATAGCTGGGTGCTTTTTTACCCATTGTAAGATCAGAGCGGATTTATCCTTCTGGACTATTCCTAAAAGACAGGCAATGTAATGACATAGCATGTGTATTCGGTGAGTTACGAACTAAACTAGCCAAAAGGCGGGAGGTCAGGCAGCAGTGTATGCTTTTGGACGGATCCTATGATACGCAGGTCTTATTTATAAAGAGGGCATTGTTTTCGGGAAACGCGTCTTTGAGTAACTGAACGATATTCATCGCGCGCCCAATCTGTAAGTAAGACTTGTGGCCTGTTTTTCGTACGTTACCCTTCCCTGGACGGAGGGTAATGTAAGTTTTCGGAGGTAATAAAAATAGCAGTCAATCTTGTTAATATATGAAATTAAGCTGCAGCAACCTTTGCACCTGCATTAACGAGGTTTTCAGGGTAAGCTGGATCCACACCAAAATAGGACATCATCTTCGAAGAAATCTGTTCCGGGGGTTGCAGGTCGTAAAAACAGGGGGCATCTTTCGCACCTGCTGAGGTATGCAAAAAGGAATACAAGTCACAGTCACTGCTTTGTGCCCCATACTGGTCTTCATAACATGCTTTGGACTTGTCAAGATTCAACCGCAGAGCAACCGCTGGAACGCCCAGGGTGGGGTAATGTCTTTCAGGGCCCAGTGGTTCGAACATAAAAACCAATTTATAAAACTCTACGTGTTTGGGATTCACCATGATGCATACATCATTGAGCCCGCTGGATAAGGCATGATTGTATGCAATGCGGCACATTTGCATGAATATGTTTTTCCATCTAAGTTTCTTGGAGGTGACCAGAGCACACAGTTCAGCGATTTTTCGTCCCTTTCGGCGCAACGCATTTAACTCTGTGCTGTAGATGCTTTCCATGGGAAGGCCGTATTTTGGTGAGTCGGGCACATGGGTTAGCGTGGCAACCACTTTGGATTCCGATTCGACTACCAGGGTGGCGGTTTCCGGCAAAAAGTTGTGAGCCCCGAAATACATACCCGACGGGTCTGGTTGCTTGATGTAGCCCAGTGCCAAGTATTCTCGATGGACCAGGGAAAAGGCCTGCTTGAGCTCATCGCAGGTTTCTGCCCACTTAACGCAGGGCTCATGCAATCCTTTGCAGTCAAATTCCAGAACTTTGGATAATTTCATTCGACGGATACGTTTTGGGTATATTTTGGCTGGCATGAAAAGAATCGTTCTCCTAGTTTCCTGTATTGGATTTTATCTGTGCCATTAACACAATATGTTGTACCTACAAAACCCATGCCGAAAATGCGACATTTTATACAGGTGTCTGATAATTTAATAACTATATGAAATATATAGATAAATAAAGATGGCGCCAATTAAATTGTGTGTAATAATTTAGCCAACAATATCAATGGCTTATAATGCCAACTGGAATGTCCTATGTTTTCCTTATATTTACAGTTGGTTACGCAAAATTTTTTGGGCAATAGAAAAGTAGTAAGAATACGAATATTGCACTATCGATAGTATTTGGTTACCAAAAACGCTCAATTTCCTTTGACTAATTCTATTTGGCGTCAATAATTTGTGAATGAGCACGATTCAGTTTTGGCCACTGTAGTAACCAGCTGTAATACTTATAAATATCTCATAATTCATTGGTCTCTTTCTTCCAGTTGTAGTATATTGAAAGTCAACAGACAACCAGTATCGCTACAAATGATGGAAAGTGACCGATCACAGAATGCGCGAAAAATGGCAAAAACAAACTCCTCTGATGCCGCCATAAACACCATCATTGACGCGGATCCCACCATCTGCGGCCATGTTCTTCAAGACCTTACCAGGGATTAAAATATCACTCACCGGCAAGGGGCCAACGGCAAGAGTGCCGATCAGGTGATCAGATGTGCTATCGTAAAAAATCTTTTCGGCTTCAGTTACCAGCAACTGGTTTTTCCTCTGGTGGACTCGGCGACTTTGAGCTGGTTCTGCCCTATCTGCATTGCCGACGTGGGATTTAAAAAATCGGCCCTTGTGCAGAAACACCGCATAATTAGTGGTCTTCCCCCAAAAACTGGACAATGTGCTAAGCTATGAGTCAGCTTGATTGAAAAGCGGCTGACATGAAAAACAAACGAAGAAAACACAGTCCCGAGTTCAAGGCCAAAGTTGCCCTGGCTGCCATTGTGCGACATCATTAAATATGACACTTTTTTCAATAAAAATGGGGTAACACTTTTACCGGTTTGACGATGACGATCAGCCGGTGTTTTTCCATCCATTTGCATGCGGCGATCCTCCAGGCGCCCGGATCAATTTTATTCTTGCCGCAGCGGGCGGATAAGTCAACGGCCAAATCAGTGATCCAATCATAAGCCTGCCTCCGTTTACGTTTATTGTACCGCAACCGGGACGATGCAAAATAGCTTCTACAGGCGTTTTTACCGGACAAACAGCGCCGGGACCTGTGATTTGTGGCTTTAGGTTATTGTTCAGCAAAACAATTATACCCGAGAGGACGACCGTGCGTCACCCCCAGCCCCTATCGGCTGGGGATTACGCTTATCTCAAATTGTATGGGAAGATCTTAACTTTTCCAGCTAAAACCAAATTACAGAAAGATTGTTACACTAACTTGTTTTAAACAGGTTTTGAAATGGCTTATAGAAAGTTATGAAATTAGTTCCTCAAATACACATATAATTATTACCTTTTTTACATAATACAAGCCTTGGCCGTTTCAGTATGTCTGGGTTATCGTTTTTAACATTTCGAAAATACATACAAATATTACTTTAGCAAAATTTTTGAGAAATACACTCTGATTGGTATTTCTATTGCATGCTAAATATCGCAGGAAGTTAATACCCTCATATTCATTATTTTCGCTGCAAATGCACTAAAGTTCGTTTTCGTTTGAAATTAATTGGAGTTTTTTTAGCGCGATCTAAAAGAGGAGGTGATCAGAACAAACTGTTATTGCGTTTTGAAAAAGAGCCTTAAAATGGCTTATCGGTATTAAGTACAATTCAGGAAACCAAAGAGAGCATTTTTTAACAAGAGAAAGGAACATGATATGAAAAAAACTTTTTTATGCGTAGTTTTAGTGATGTGTACGGTTGCTTTTACAACCTCCTCGTCTTTCGCATATAGTGATTTGGACAGCTATACTTTGAATTTTAGTGCAGCTGGCGATGTTTTAGGGGATAGTATTGCGGATATCAATAATGTTGATGAGTGGCAGTTTCTTGCGCGCTCGATTATTGCATTCCACGATAATGGCGACGGTACGATATCTGCTGGTGACACGTTTGATGATTTCGTTGCGGTTCGGGTCACCGGTTTTACAAATTTTAATGATGATAACTTAACACCAGACGATTACGGTTCAAGTACGACTGGAACTAAGACCCATGAACTTACCGTTCTTATGAAATTTAGTGGAACGCAAATCACAGATAATAATTACACGGTTAACAATCTCGGAGCTGGTGAGTTCATCGATTTTTATTTTGATGCAGGTGAGCAATTTACTGACTCTACCTTCGGCGATCTTAGTACTTTTCGCGACGGTATCAAAGTTGAGAGGGTAGATGATGTTATAGCTGCAGGCGGTGTTAACCAAGATGGTCTCATTACTGGTACACTGAGTATGTTTCTCGGTTTAGATGACATTCTGCATACATTAGATGGCGCCAATGGCGAGTATTTCGAAGTTCAGGATGAAACTGGTCTGCCATTTGAGATGGATCTGATTCTTGGCATTGTTGATTCTAATAATAATCCACAAGAATTTGATATTGCAGCTTTCATTGCCGAATTTGGTTTCGATCCAGGTGCTTATGACTTCTTTTTTACGTCTAACAATGATGGCTCATTTAACAAAGCAGTAGTCCCAGAACCAGGCACAATCGCTTTACTTGGATTCGGTTTGCTCGGATTATCAGCCATTGGAAGGAAGAGATTTTGTAACAGAAAGTAATATGCATTCATTTTTTAAGCTTGGGGGGGGCAGCTCTTCGCGAGCCGAGCCCCCCCTTTTTTGTAATGAAACTTTATTGTATATTGTACGTAATCTTCTATTGTCTATAGGGTACAGTTCTTTGCTATTGATTTTATGAAGCTTTCAATGCCTTTTCGACGAGTAAAGCATTCTATTGGTTTGCTATAGCCAATGCGGAACAACATCACCTGACCTTGCTCGTTAAGATTGACATTTGGAAAAATATTATGATAGTCGTTCCATACTTGGTTCAATAACCTCTGATGGCTTATAGAAAAACCATTCTTCCCTTCTATTATCCACCTTAGCTTAAATAGTGTTACGGCAGCCATGGGTTGCATATACAACCCCTTTTCGGAAAGCATGAGCCAGATGCGTTCAAGTGCTTGGCCGCCGATCAAAAAATCTTGTGGTTCTATACCATCAACTGTAATTAAAGCAGCGCAAGTTGAATTCATTACACTGGCCATGGCATGTGCGGCCACCATTCGCCCTAACCCCAATTTATTTGCAATACTCATTACTCTCCAAGATCTCGTTGCTTTTAAAAAAAACTCGCCGGTAAAGCCTGCTTCCAGATTCTTGAGAGGCAATCCGTCTTTCTTTATTGAAGTTTCAGCTTCAGAAAAGCGAATCATGTTACAAAGGTGTTCATGCAAGGGGCGGTGCTCAGTACGGATGCGATCCACTTTGTAGACCAGTTTAGCCAGTTTTTTGAGATCCGCTTTGTGGGTAATTAGGTGCAGGTGGGTACCGGGGAACTGAGAAATCAAAGATTCAAAATTATTTAATATTGCTGGGGGTATAGGTTTTTTAATATAAAGGGTACGATTTGTGTGCCGCTCCCAAAGCGTTTCGACAATAAGATTTTGGGATTTGGATTTCCCCGTCTTGAATAGTGAAAGGGTAGCCATGTGGTCGTCAATGCCCTCATTTGGCAGGTAGTCGATCTGCGCGCTGATTCCAAGAGCGGTTGCAGCAATGCGCATGTTTTCCAATACTGCACCACAGGAGATGATAGAGGCGATTTGTTTGACATTGAAAAATGAGCGGTCTGCATCCCTGTCCAGATAAAGGTCGATAGTGTTGTCGGTGTAGGCGAATTTCCAAGGCTGGGCGTTGTCCCCCGAGGGGGCCTGAATGCCTGCCTCGATGATGTAGCGGATCATCTCTTCGGTGATGGTTTTTTCATCGGGGGCCGGCAGGGGTTTATTGGGGGGTGTCCGCTTGAAGGTTTTTTTATTGTGTTGGAGGATATAGCTGGCGGCTTTGGATTTTAGTTTTTGAAGCGGGTTGCGGTTGCCCATATAGAGTTTTCCCCTGCAGAATTTTTGGGCATAGGGGTCGAACTGGAAATAGTGGGGCACCGGCTTGATCCGGCCGCGGTTTAAAATGATGCGCACCGCTTCTGTGGCGGCCATGGCCGCACAGCTCTGGCAGGCGATGTTCAGGGATGGCCCGGCTTTGTTTTCCAGGCTCACCTTTTTCAGGTCCATGTATTTCATGTGGGTGCCGCGGGGCGCCAGCCCCATAGCAAAGGCCAGGTACTGCTGCTCCGTGGTCATGCCGTCTACGATGTTGAAATATTCGTCAAAGGACATGCCGTCGTGGGGGGAAAAGATGAGCACGGCCGAGCTGAAACCCAGCGGGGCGGCGGTGACCACATAGACCCCTTTTTCCCGGGCCCGGTTAAAGAGCGTTCTGCGGATTTCGAACTGGAAAAAATCGAGGCCGTCCAAGACCACCTGGACGCCGTCGAGAAATGGGTCAAGGCTGGATTCGTCGATGCCCTGGGGAAATGGCGTGATCTCCAGGTAAGGGTTGACGGCCAGGGCCTGCTCGCACATGACCTCCAGCTTGGGCCGGCCGAAATCAGGAACCCGGGCGCCGTACTGGCGGTTGATGTTTACAGGTTCATAGGTGTCATAGTCGGCCAGGTGGAAGCGGCCGATGCCGGTGCGGGCCATGGTGATAAGGTGGACGCCCCCGACGCCGCCCATGCCGGGGATGGCGACTTTGGCGTTTTTTAAGGCTTCCTGCTCCTTTTTGCTGAACAGGCCGATGTTGCGGGAAAATGCTTGCTCGTGGTATTGTTTCTGATCGTATATCCCGAATTGTTTTAGTTTGGCCTGCAGGTTGTCCGGCTGCATGGGGTTCTCCGTGAGGGTTGCTGTGAATGTTTGTTAATAATATGGTCTTCCTATTAAATAGGGGGGGATGTCAATAGTTGGAATATGGGCCCGGCTTTCGTCGGGGCAAAGTCGCTTTGGCGGGTTTTGGTGTTGACCGACATTAAGTTCTTCAATTGTTGTGTCGATATGAATTATACTAAAATTTCGTTTGAAATGGACATTCAGGTGGAAAGGCCATGATGCGCTGGATCGTGTGGGTTGTGAGTGTGATGTTGCTGGCTGCGGTGCCCCGGCCCGGCTGGACGCTGGATGGTGTGGACGTGGCCCGGCGGGTCTATGACCGGGACGATGGCCGCGACTCGTATGCCAAGGTCATGATGTTGCTCATCGACAAACGGGGCAAAAAGCGGCTGCGCACGTTGATCACGGCGGTGAAAGACTACGGGCCGGTGAGCAAGAGCTTCACGCGGTTTTATACGCCGGCCTCCATTGACGGCACGGCGTTTTTGACCTGGGAAAATGAAGGCGACGACAATGACCAGTTTTTATACCTGCCGTCCCTGAGGCGGGTGCGCCGGGTGGTTTCCAGCCAGAAAAGCAATCGTTTTGTGAATACCGATTTTACCTATGAGGATCTGGAGCGCCGCAAGGTGGGCAGCGATACCCATCGTATCCTGAAAACGGAAACCTATGACGGCCATACCTGCTGGGTGCTGGAAAGCGTGCCCAAAGAGCAATCGTCGTCCCAGTATGGCAAGCGGGTGAGCTGGGTGGCCCAGGATCTGAACATGGCCCTTAAAATCGAGCTTTACGATGGCCGGGGGCGTCTGGTGAAGCAACTGCTCAACCGCAATCTGAAAAAGATTGACGGCATCTGGACGGTGATGGATGCTGAAATGCAGGATTTGAAAAAAAAGCATCGCACCTTGATGCGCATCAGTGAGATACATTACAATCGGGGAATCCCGGACCGGGTCTTTACCCAGGCCTATATGAAGAATGGGAAATGATGGCGGGAGACCATGCTGAACTTTCTGATATTGCATGAAAGGGGTGGGGTTTAGACCTGTTCGTGGTACTAATCTTAAGTGATCGATTCGGGTACCGTGGATTGGAAGGCGGCGTGTGGTTGAACACCATACATCTGGGAGGAAAAGTGACTGATTGGGACACTAAAGCGATATTACGGTTATGGCTGGTGGTGATGGTGGCGGGGCTGATGCTGACGGCGGGTCAGGTGTTTGCCCAGAACCGGGAAGGCGCGGTGGATGAAGAATCCCCCTGGGCGTCTGTGGAGGGCGCCGCCGACAAAGAAAGCGACCCATTCGCGGATAGCGGTTCGGACGACCCCTTTGGCGGGAATTCCGAGAAGGGGGACATGGCCGGTGAGAGCGGGCAGGGCAGTGACGTGGGATCTCCATGGGGCGAAGCGGTTGCTGCGAGCCCGTTTGAGGTGGGCGGAAGCTTGATGAACAAGTTTGCCTTCGACAGCGGTGAGGATAATGATTTTGAAGATCTTTACCACAACCATGCCCGGCTTAGACTGGAGGCCACCTTTCGGCCCAGCCAGGCTGTTGAGATGGTGCTTGGGGGAAACTGGGATCACTATGCCGATTACCGCGAAGATGATTGGGATACGGACAGCGACCTGCGGTTATGGAATGCCTACCTTAAGATTTCCGGGCGGGGCTATGCACTGAAACTGGGCAACCAGATCGTGCGCTGGGGCAAGGCGGATGGTTTCAGCCCGCTGGACAATATCAATCCCGAAGATCTGCGGGACGGCATCGCCGGCCGGCGTGAAGACCGCAAACTGCCCATACCCATGGTGAATGTGGAGGTGTACGGGGGCAATTTGACCCTGCAGGGGATTTACATCCCGTTTTTTATCCATTCCGAATATGACTTTCGCGATACGGACTGGGCCTTTTTCGACCACTATGAGGAACAGGTGGGCTTGTTTGGATTGACCGAAGAGGATTTGTCCAACGACTTGAGCGAGGGCGAGGCCGGCCTGCGGCTCTCCGGCATCGCCGGTTCGGTGGATTATGCCGTGAGCTATTTTTACACCAACGAGGATGTCGCTTTCCCGGACTCCCTGTCGGTACCCGTCGGTTTGACCCCGGTGTTCAGCGACCGCATCATCCGCGACCTGGCAACATTCGCTCATTTCACCGGCCAAAAGATCCGCATGCGTTATGACCGCCAGAACATATACGGGTTGGAGTTCGAAACGACATTGGGAGCATTCGGGCTACGGGGCGACTTTGTCTACACCGACCGCGTCAGCTATATCACCGAGCAGCTCGAGCGGGTGCGCAAACCGGTGGTACAGTACGTGATTGGCGCCGATTACAATGGCCCGGGGGAGTTTTACCTTAATGTTCAGCTGGGCCAGGCCTACATCAACGATTACGATGATGCGATTTTGCTGGCCGAAGAGGTCTCCACCAATGTCAACGGCACGATCTCCAAGGGTTTTTTCAACGGCGAGATCAAGCTGGAGTTTCGCTACCTTTTCGATCTGGACGGCAATGGGGCCCTTTACAATCCGATGTGTGTGTTCAAATACTGGCAAAACCTGAAGCTGGAGCTGGGCGCCGAGATTTACGATGGCAACGATTCAAACCCGTTGGGGTTTTATCGCGATAACGACCAGTTTTATGTAAAGGCGGAATGGGTTTTTTAATGCCCGTGGCACACTTTTAAGACTAAGGGGGCAATTATGCCGATTTCCTTGAAAGCGGCGAAAACCGCCCAGGAAAAGAACGACGTTTACAAGCTAAGGTATAAGGTCTTTGTCGAGGAGGAAAAACGCTTTGAGCATCCTCCAGATCGGATTTTTGATTTCTATGATACCCTGGAAGAGAATATCAACTTTATTGCTATTGAGGACAACAAAGTGGTTGGTTCGATGCGGGTGACCATGGAGAACCCGATGGGCATGCCAGCCATGGAACATTACGATTTTGGCCCTTTGATGGAGTGCACTCCAGGTAAATTTGCCGGTATCGGGTGGCTCTGCGTCACTGAGGCGTATCGCCGGCACCGTGGCATATTGGCTGGTCTATTTAAATTAATGGTTCGTGAAACCAAAAAAAGAGGGATTCGGCATCTGATCGCACCCCTGCACCCGAAAATTTTACCTATACTCAAGTGGTTCGGTGCAAAAGCGGTTGACGAGGAGTTTATTTCCGAAGAATTGCAGGTTTCCATGGTGCCCATTCATGTAGCCTATGACGATATGCCGCCGGGCCATAGGGAGTTTACCCAGGATCCACAGCAAATGATCTTACAAGACAGCAATGAGCGGCGCATCTATCGCCAGGGAGAGAGCATTATCGAAAAAGGTGAATCTGGAAACGAGGCCTTTTTAGTTATGCGTGGTTCTGTGGAGGTCTTGGCCCACCCGGATGATCCACCTGCCAATGATCCTGATTTAGCCAGCGATGAGACTCATGCCAATCCGTTATTGGGTCAGGGCCAAGTTTTTGGAGAGTTGTCTTTGCTTGATGGCGGCCCCAGAACGGCAACAGTGGTTTGTCATTCTAAAGAAGTTGATTTGATGGTCTGGACACGTGAACAGTTTTTTAAACAGTTGAGTAGTGACCATGAAAAAACCATAAAGCTTTGCAAAATGCTTGGTAACAGGCTTCGTATGGAGGCTGAGGGGTATAGTACAAATACGGCTTCCGAAGCACTGGTGGCCACTATTTTAATCGATGCTTCACGTCAGGGGAAGAAAGGCGTCAACATTGGTTGGCTGGCAAGCCAAAGCGGCATTTGGCTCAAAGAGATGAAAAATATAGCCGGCGAATGGACTAATCAAGGCCTGGTGCGTTGCGACGACGGGAAATCCTTAAATATTTGCGACCTGGAACGTTTGAAGAAGATGAGAATCTGGGAATAGAGGCTGATTGTCGCACACCATGGACAACAATCGCTTGAACGACAACGCCGGAAACCCCCGAAACGAGGAAATCCACAGGAAAATTCGAGAGGCCGAGTTATATGTGCAGCACGGGCTCTTTGCCGATGCCGAAAAAATATACGTCCGCTTGATTACCTTTTACCAGGCCCACCTGACCCTTCACCCGGAATTAGGCGAACTTGAACACCAAAGCATCGAATCCCGTATCGCCGTTTTAGAAAAAAAAATAAAGGAGCTTGCCAGGAAGGCAGAAATTTTTGAGCGCCGACGGGTTATGCCGGAGCTGCCGGTGGCGCTTGAAGAATCCGGCGACGCAGATGCCGGCGAAATCGTTCAGGACAAAGTCGGTCGGGCTGATAAGGCTGCAGAGAGCGGCGACGAACCGGGGCGGCCGGAGAAATCGTCTCTGGCTCGCAGGCTCAAACCACGGTGGTTGAGCTGGACCACTGTTTGCGCCTATCCATGGGTGTTCATGGTGATATCGCTGCTCGTGGCGGCAACTTTCGGCGCCTTCAATTTGTGGGTGAAAACGGTCAACAATGTCGATTATTTTAAACTCGATGACGATCCGGATCGGGTGTTTTACGACCAGATCAAGGCGGTGTTCGGAAATGATGAATTTTTCGTCGTCGCGTTTGAAGCCGACCCCCTGTTTTCCAATTCGCGGTTGACCCTGCTGGCCGATATCACTGCGGACCTGGAAGCGCTCGAGGAGGTCGAAAGTGTGACCAGCCTGGCCAATGTGGATGATATTATCGGGGGGCCGGACTATTTTGAAGTGCGTAAATTCCTTGAAGAGATTCCGGACGACCCGGAGGCTTTGGCTTCCTTGAAAGCCCAGGCCACCCACAATTACCTGTACGTCAAAAATCTTTTGTCTTCCAATGCCATGACGGCAGCCATCATGGTGGAGGCCTACGACCGGCCCGAAGATGAGGATTACCGCAAGCGGCTGCTGGCGGAGACCGACCGGGTGCTGTCCAAATATAAAGAGACCGGTACGAGGTTTTATCTTGGCGGCTGGACCACAACCAACTTCAGCCTCAGTCAGTACCTGAAGGCCGATATGGTGGTTTTTATTCCGGCCACTTATTTGCTGATTGCCCTGACCACCTGGTTTTTTTTCCGGAACATCACCCTGACCCTGCTGGCCGTTGTCAATATTTCGGTGTGCCTGGGGGCCACCCGGGGGTTGATGGGGATGACCGGCATTGCCCTGAACAATGTCACCAGCATCGTGATTCCCCTGGTCATGGCGCTGTCGCTATGCGACACGGTGCACATCTTTGCCCACATGGACCGACGCCTTCTCGAGCGCTACCCGGACAGGACGGCGGCCCTGGCCGCGGTGCTGAGACGCGTGGTAATGCCGTGTTTTTTGACCACGGTCACCACGGCCGTCGGTTTTTTCTCTTTGTCCTTCAGTGAGATTACCCCCATCAAGGAGTTTGCCTGGATCGCCTCTGCCGGCATGGCATTCGAGTTCTTCTTTTCTTTCTTTTTGCTGCCGCCCCTGCTGTTGTTCTTCGATCCACGGAAAATCTATCAGGAACAGCGGTCCCGGCGGCGGGTGAACGCCCTTGTCCAGTGGATCAACGATGCGGTGCGGCGCGACCACCGCGCCATTGTCCTTGCCAGCTGCCTGTTGGCGGTGGTTTCCGTGTGGCTGGCGAGCCAGGTGCGGGTGGAAACCAATTTAATTGATTTTTTCAAGAAGAGCAGCCCGGTGCGGACCTCTCTGGATTTTGTGGAAAAGCGTTTGAGCGGGGTGGGCACCCTGGATATCTCGTTCAAGGCGAACGCCCTGGATGCCTTTAAAGCGCCCGAAAACCTGCGGCTGGTCGAACGGGTCCAGCAGTATGTCAATACCATGGAAGATGTCGACAAGACCATGTCCTTCGTCGATTTTCTCAAGGACATGAACGCATCTTTTCACAACGAAGACATCCGCTATTACAGGATTCCCACCAGCCTTGATATGGTGTCCCAATACCTGCTGGTCTACGATGGCGACGATATCGAGGATTATGTCAACAGCGATTATGACCATGCCAGGATTATGGTCAGGATTTCGGAGCACAGCTCAGCCGGGCAAAAGCGTATCGTTGATGCGATCAAAACGTATCTGGCAAGCATTGACCGCAGGGGCATCGATATTCGCGTCACCGGACGGGCGGTGACCGATACCAATGTCATCGACGCGCTGGTCAGGGGCCAGGTTGTCAGTTTGAGCACCGCCGCTCTGGTGATCAGCCTGATCATGTTCATGGTGTTCAGGTCCATCGGTATTGCCTGTCTGAGCATGATCCCCAACTTTTTTCCCATTATTCTCAATTTCGGGATCATGGGGGCTTGCGGGATCCCCCTGGATACGGGTACGGCCTTGATCTCCGCCGTGGCCCTGGGCATTGCGGTGGATGACACCATCCATTTTCTTTCGGAATACCAGCGGCAGCGGGTAAAAAAGCTTTCTGTTGCCGACGCTTTGCAGGCAGCCAGCGCCAGAAAAGGCCAGGCGATTTTGATGTCTTCGGTGATCCTGTGCATCGGTTTCGGCATCATGGTGCTCAGCCGGTTTGTGCCCATCATTCATTTCGGGCTGCTCAGCGCCATCATCATGATCACAGCGCTGATAGGCGATCTGGTGGTGCTGCCGGCTATCATGCTGGCCCGGAGAAAAGGGAGCGCATAAAATCATCCCCGTCCCTAGTTTCTACCTTGTATCAAATTTTAGGAGAATAACACCATGCCGAATGGATCGAATGCGGAGTGTTACCAACTGCTATTGAAAGACAGGCGTTTTCAAGACTTGTTACTGCCATACATTTCGCCCTATCTTGTCTATGTGGTCGTCTCCAGCATTCCGACAACAGTGGCAACGGCCGAGGCGTTGCAAGCGATCAAGCTGCTGGCCACAGGGGCAGTGCTGCTGTGGTTTAGCAAGCAATATCGTTTTGGCAAGCTAACGCCTGTTCATGGAATGGCCGCGTTTGCGGGTTTGCCGGTGGCGCTGCTGTGTTGGATCGGTCCTATTTACCTGCTTGCAGAATTGGGCGTCGGCGATGTCACCGGTCCTGTGACGACAGGCACACACTCAGCGCTCTATTTTTACCTGCGGTTGGTCAATTCGGTGTTTCTGGTGGCCATTTTCGAGGAGCTGTTCATCCGGGTGTACGTTATGGGCTGGCTCTTTCAGGCCGGTACATTGAAAGCCAAAAAAGGTCTTGTGGGGTCGGTTCTGGATACGTTGGAACATCATCCCAAATGCCTGGCCATGCTGCCGTTGAGTCTATTTTCAGTGGTGGGAGCGGCCATTGTTTTTATGGCCGGTCATCAATGGCACGAATATCTTTCAGCGGTATTGTATTTTTTGTTTACCACCTGGCTTTACAAAAAAACGGGCAGTTTGTGGGTATGCATCCTTATTCACGGGTTGACCAACCTGTCGATTGGCTTATTGGTTCGTTATGCGGGGATGGGATGGCTGTGGTGAGTACAAGGGGGGACGTATATCAGGTTATAAGTTAATCGCAGATTAACTTATAACCTGATATACGTCCCCTATAATTTTCGATGCCGATGTGCATAATTTGTAACTCGATTGACCAATTTTATCCTTTTCAAACTGCGAAGCTGGTGTTTGGAGAGGATTTTTCTTATGCGGGAAACGATTATTAGGCCACTTGTTATTGGGTAGCGGTGCCTGAAAAGTGACGGTGTCGATTTTTTTGACAGGCCTGGACTATTGGTTGTACGGGCCGCTGCGTGAACTTGGGGATTAGATATAATTGATATAATTACAGCTTGTTAACCATTTCGGGACGATTTGGCAGCGCCTATGGGATCGCTCCGGGACGGGCAATCTTCGATTTAAGCCCCGGTGTTAGAAACGAAATTCAGTGAGGCTTCAGATGTACTGGGCTGGGCTGTCGCGTGTCGCCGCAGCTGTATTATGGGCATTGATCTATTAACTTGATCGACGGCATTTGTTTTGCATGATGACATTTCGGCCTGAAAGAATTGCCACTGGAATTAAAATTTAGATCTGAAGTGAACTGCTGAATGCTAAAGAAACTTTACCAATCTATTGTATCGTTTTTAATCTCCGGGGCCGTGGTGTTGACGTTTGCCGGTTCTGGGTACGCGTCGGATAAGGATCCTCAACTGACCGGCCTGCCGGAGCTGACCCAGCAAGAGCTGCAGTGGCAGAACAAGCACCACAAACGGCTCAAGAAGGTCAAGCTGAACAAGATCGGCCTGCAGCGGATCAATGCCAGGCGCTTGAAAAGGGGCCTACCGGTTCTCAGGCAAAGCGATGTCGACGTGGCTCCGCTGGGCAGCGAGATTGAGGCGGTGCCGGAAGCGGTTGTCGAATCGCCTGAAAGCGACGTGCCGAATGCGGACGCTCCCGGAACGGTGGACAACAGCGAGTTAAAGTATTTTCCACCCATCCGCAGCCAGGGGTCTATTGCCAGCTGCGGCAGCTTCAGCGGCACCTACTATGCCATGACTTATATGTGGGCGCTGGCCAACGATCTGGATGCCAGAGACGGCGGAGACGATTTTCGGCTCAGTCCCAAGTGGAACAACAACATGCTCAACGGGGGCACCAATTCGGGCACCTGGTACTACTGGTGCTACGATATCGGCATCAAGCACGGCACGGCCACCTGGGCCGAGTTTCCCTACGACAGCGACTACCGGGAGTGGTGCTTGGTGCCCTCGACCTGGTACGATGCCATCTTCCGCCGCTTCGATGACTACGGCTACGTGAACAACACCAATACGGACACGGGCATCGGGCTGGTCAAACAGATGCTGCTCAACGGCTATGTGCTCAACTTTCCCACCTACATCAACTCCTGGCAGTGGACCACCATCCAGGACGACCCGGCCACGGCCGACGACGATGGCCTTGTGGGCAAATCCATCGCCTTTTGGGTCAACGGCACGGCCGGCTACCACGCCATGACCGTGGTGGGCTACAATGATGATATCTGGACCGACATCAACGGCAACGGGACGGTGGACAGCGGAGAAAAGGGCGCCTTTCGTATCGCCAACTCCTGGGGCACGGGCTGGAAAGAAGGCGGGTTCAGCTGGATGGCCTACGATGCCTTGAAAGCCAATTCTTCGGTGGCCGGTGCCCCATCTGCCGGTCGCATCGACGGCTGGAGCCCGGCACGGGCCCACTGGGTGACGGCGCGAGCCCACTATAGCCCGCAGCTTGTGGCTGAGTTCACCGTCGAGCACGCCAAGCGCAACCAGCTGCGGGTGACCCTGGGAATGTCGGAAACCAACCAGTCCCAACCCTCGAGCACCTGGTACCCGCAGATGATCTCTCTCGACGGCGGCCCCTATGCCTTTGACGGCACCACCACGCCCATCAGCGCCACGTTCGCCTTTGATTTTACCGACCTGGTCAATACGGCCGACGGCCAGCGCTTTCACCTGGGTCTTTACGACAGCAGCTCCGGCGATCCGGTGCAGCTGTACGGCTACAGCCTCATCGATGTGGCCAACGGGGAAACCACGGTGGATTCGGTGGATGTGCCACAGACCGGCGACGACGAACAACTCTACACCTTCATCGATTACGAGATGGGCAGTGTCAACCAGGCCCCCACGGCACGGATATCGGCGACGCCGGTCAGCGGAGTGGTGCCATTGTCGGTGTCATTTAACGCTGGCGCCAGCAGCGACAGTGACGGAACGATTACTTCCTATCACTGGAGTTTCGGCGACGGGTCCAGCGGCAGCGGTATTACGGCATCGCATACTTACACCCAGGCCGGCCAGCGCACCGCCGTGCTGACGGTCACCGACAATGACGGTGCCACGGACACCGCTTCGGTGGCGATCACGGTGGAAGCAGCCAACCAGGCTCCCACGGCCAGGATATCGGCATCGCCGGTCAGCGGAGTGGCGCCCTTGTCGGTATCCTTTAACGCCGGCGCCAGCAGTGACGCCGACGGAACGATTACTTCCTACCACTGGAGTTTCGGAGACGGTTCCAGCGGCAGCGGCATAACGGCTGCGCACACCTACAGCCAGGTCGGCCAGCACACCGCCGTACTAACGGTCACCGACAATGACGGTGCCACGGACACCGCCTCGGTGGTGATCACGGTGGGGGCAGCCAACCAGGCTCCCACGGCCAGGATATCGGCATCTCCGGTCAGCGGAGTGGCGCCCTTGTCGGTATCCTTTAACGCCGGTGCCAGCAGTGATTCGGACGGAACGATCACTTCCTACCACTGGAGCTTCGGCGACGGATCCAGCGGCAGCGGCGTCACGGCATCGCACACTTACACAGGCACAGGCCAGCACACTGCAGTGCTGACCGTTACGGACAGTGCCGGCGCCACGGACAGTGAGTCTGTGGTGATTTCCGTGGGGCAGGTCAACCAGGCACCGGTGGCCGAGGCGTCGGCGAATCAGGAGAGCGGAGCGGTGCCATTGCTGGTGACGTTCAGCGGTAGTGCCAGCAGCGATGCCGATGGATCGATTGCTTCTTATCATTGGAATTTTGGAGATGGTTCCAGCGGCAGCGGTGTTTCGGCTGCACATACCTACACCCAGGTCGGCCAGTACTCCGCCGTGTTGACGGTCACCGACAATGCGGGTGCCACAGATACCGCCACCATCGTAATCACGGTTGACGCAACGGCGTCCTCGAATGATGATGAACCCGACAGCCTTAGCGTGGCCCCCTCTTCCTCAGGTTCCGGTGGGTCGGGGGGATGCTTCCTGATGACCATGTCCTGGGATGCCTCAAGATAGTCCGAAAATAGGGGGACGTATATCAGGTTATAAGTTAATCTGCGATTAACTTATAACCTGATATACGTCCCCCCCTTCATCCCCGTCCCTAATTTCAGGAGCCTTTTTCTTTTTTATCGTACCGGTTTGCCCGCGGCGCAATGGATCGGGTCTGGTAACGGGGTGGTGTATAGGGCCGTTGACATCGATGTGCATAATTTGAAAAACGGTTGACCATTTCTTCTCGTTTCTAAAAATAAAAACTGCACTTTTTTGCATAGCATTCTTGAGAAGGCGACCTGTCCGGGGGTGCTGTAGGTGTATTCAAGTTATTGATTTTAAATGCTGTTTGTCATTCCTGGGACCTTCTTTCCAATCTCTCTTCAAGGAATTCTCAGCTATCCATTTCAAGTGGCATCCCTATTGCTTTGGGAAAATATGACCAAAAATTATTTGGTCGCGAATCTAAATTCAGATCAACAGGGAGCGCTTGAATGTTAAAGAAACTTAACCAATTTATTGTATCGTTTTTAATCTCCGGAGCCGTGGTGTTGACGTTTGCCGGTTCTGGGTACGCGTCGGATAAGGATCCTCAACTGACCGGTCTGCCGGAGCTGACCCAGCAAGAGCTGCAGTGGCAGAACAAGCACCACAAACGGCTCAAGAAGGTCAAGCTGAACAAGATCGGCCTGCAGCGGATCAATGCCGATCGGAAAAAAAAGGGCCTGCCGGTGCTGGACGAAACCGACGTGCAGGTGGCTCCTATGGGCGGCGAGATCGAGGCGGCGCCGGAAGCGGTTGTCGAATCCACTGAAGGCGATGTACCGTCAGCGGACCTTCCGGGGGCCGTGGACAACAGTCAGCTTAAGTATTTTCCACCCATCCGCAGCCAGGGTTCGCTGCCCACTTGCGGCAGCTTCAGCGGCACTTACTATGCCATGACTTATATGTGGGCGCTGGCCAACGATCTGGATGCCAGAGACGGCGGAGACGATTTTCGGCTCAGTCCCAAGTGGAACAACAACATGCTCAACGGGGGCACCAATTCGGGCACCTGGTACTACTGGTGCTACGATATCGGCATCAAGCACGGCACGGCCACCTGGGCCGAGTTTCCCTACGACAGCGACTATCGGGAGTGGTGCCTGGTGCCCTCGACCTGGTACGATGCCATCTTCCGCCGCTTCGATGACTACGGCTACGTGAACAACACCAATACGGACACGGGCATCGGGCTGGTCAAACAGATGCTGCTCAACGGCTATGTGCTCAACTTTCCCACCTACATCAACTCCTGGCAGTGGACCACCATCCAGGACGACCCGGCCACGGCCGACGACGATGGCCTTGTGGGCAAATCCATCGCCTTTTGGGTCAACGGCACGGCCGGCTATCACGCCATGACCTTGGTGGGCTACAATGATGATATCTGGACCGACATCAACGGCAACGGGACGGTGGACAGCGGTGAAAAGGGCGCTTTTCGCATTGCCAACTCCTGGGGCACGGGCTGGAAAGAAGGCGGGTTCAGCTGGATGGCCTACGATGCGCTCAAGGCCAGCTCTTCAGTGGCCGGTGCGCCGTCTGCCGGCCGCATCGACGGCTGGAGCCCGGCGCGGGCCCACTGGGTGACGGCACGCGCCCACTATAGCCCGCAGCTCGTGGCCGAGTTCACCGTCGAGCACGCCAAACGCGACCAGTTGCGGGTCACCTTGGGAATGTCGGAAACGAATCAGTTACAGCCATCGAGCACCTGGTATCCGCAGATGATTTCTCTCGACGGCGGTCCCTATGCCTTTGACGGGAGCACCACGCCCATCAGCGCCACGTTCGCCTTTGATTTTACCGACCTGGTCAATACGGCCGACGGCCAGCGCTTTCACCTGGGTCTTTACGACAGCAGCTCCGGCGATCCGGTGCAGTTGTATGGCTACACCCTCATTGACGTGGCCAACGGGGAAACCACGGTGGATTCGGTGGATGTGCCACAGAGCGGCGATGCAGGACAGCTCTACACGTTCATTGATTACGACGGCAGCGGCACCACCAACAACCTGCCGCCCGTTGCCGATATGAATGCCATGCCGATCAGCGGCGATGTGCCTTTGATGGTGACTTTTGATGCCGGCAGTTCAAGCGATGCCGATGGATCGATCTCAACTTATCAATGGAGCTTCGGCGACGGTTCCCGCGGCAGCGGCATGGTGGTTGATCACATCTTCACGAGCGCGGGCCAGTTTACTGTGGTGCTGACCGTCACCGACAATGCCGGTGCGACTGACACGGCCACTGTTGTCATTACGGCGGTCGATTCCAACCTGGCGCCCCGGGCAGAGATCTCGGCCACCCCTGTCAGCGGCGATTTACCGCTGCCGGTCAGCTTCAGCGGGGGCGGGTCCAGCGACGCCGATGGGACCATCGCCGGCTACAACTGGAGTTTTGGTGATGGCGAAAGCGCCAGCGGCATGACCGTGGAGCACATTTATGCCCAGGCCGGAACGTTTACGGCCGTGTTGACCGTCACCGACAACAAGGGAGCCCAAGACACGGCTTCTGTGGTGATCACAGTGGACGACCCGGCTCTGTTGAGTGCACCGGAAGGCTTGACTGCCGTCGCCTCCGGAAATCTGGTGACCTTGTCCTGGATCACAGCCGGTGACAATGCCGATGGATACCATATCGAACGGGCCATCAAATACAGGGGCAAGTACAGCTTCACCCGCGTGGCCAGCATCTCCGCCATCGCCACCAGCTACGTGGATACCGTTTCCGAATTGGGAACCTACAAGTACCGGGTGCAGGCCTACAGTACCTCTCCGGAGAGCGACGGTGTCTCGGACTACTCCAACGAAGCCTCTGTTTCCGTATCCGAAACGGTAGCACCGGATCCCGAACCGGCGCCGGACCCCGCAGATGAAACCTTTGCGGCACCCACTAATTTGAGCGCCGCCGTCAGCGGAGATACAGCCATGCTCACATGGATGGACAACACCGCCGATGAAGCCGGGTTCATTATCGAGCGCGGCGTCAAGGTGATTGGCGTGATGGTTTATGAAAACATCGGCCAGACTGGCGCCGGCCGGACATCATTTGCCGATACCTGCGGTGCTGGAACCTTTGTCTACCGGGTTCGGGCATTTAAGGCGGATGCGTTGTCCGACTATTCCAACGAGGTGAAGGTGCGGATCAAATAGAAGGTACTGCCGGGGAAATTGGATAAATAAAAACATATAGAAATAAAAAGAGCAGAAGCGCCTCTAAGTCGCTTCTGCTCTATTATTAAGGTCAAAAGTTCTATGATTTATTTTTTGAATTTTTTGCGGCCGACACCGGCCATCCCTATTAAACCAATACCAAGAAGCATCATGGTACCCGGTTCGGGGACAGGCGTTTCTCCCGGAGGAGTACCTCCAATTCTTCCATACACCGAAAGGTGAGAAATTTGTTTTCCTTCCGGATAAGTCCAATCCCCGGCATAAACTCCATCCCCTAACAGATATGCGAACCAATAGTATTTGGGTCCCTGATCAGGGGGATCCAAGTCTGGATACTCGATGCCCCCATCTTTAAGAACGATCATTATGTCGGTGTAAGTATCCCATACACTTGAATTAAAGGCATAAGTACCAGTGTTTGATGCACCAGCCGGGGTAACCGTCAAGCCGATATCTACAGTGGTAGTCAAACCGCCTGAGCTGTTTTCTCCTGGCCAATCAAATTTTTGGAGGTCCACCCAGTCCGTATACCAATAAGGGCCACTATTAAGATCGGCTAAGTCATTGTTCTGATCGTTCGCTATTCCATCTAATGCGGCTACAGATCCTTCGACATCGCCGGTGCTGCTAATCGGAAGCGCATAAGCCGGGCCAAACAAGCCTAACAATGCAATAGAACATAACAAAAAGAGTGATATAAGTAGTTTCCTCATCATCGACCTCCTAAACAGTTGGCACTTTAAAAAATTGGCTTATTTGGGCTATTTGTTACCCATATTCAGCTTTCCATAAATTAAAAACCACAAGTCACTTATGGCAATGCAGTTATTAGGCCATTTTTGGCTATTTATTCCCAAAAATAAAATTGTGAAATAAAACCGAATCTTAGATTACATTTGACTATATAAGAATAAAGATTCTGTGAAAACATTTTCACATCTCTTTATGTAATAAATGTTATAATAGCACTATAATTTCATAATCCAGGGGAATAAGAGGGACGGGGATGAAATGATGCGTTTCTCTATTAATACCGAAATTCTGTGACAAGCGTATTGCAAAAAAGACAAGAATCAATGAGTTTCCTGCCATCCGCATTAAAAGCCTTTCCAGAAATAGAATTGGGTTACATTTTAGAAAACCGGCAATCAAATGATCAAATATATGTCGTTCCAGCCAAAGCCGAGTACTCGATATAGCATCAGCGCTATTCAGGCGGGTTCCGGATGCTGGAAAACGCCTGCTATGACGGCGGTGGAAGCCTTCAGCTAATTTTCGCTAAAGTGTTACCATCCGGTTGGCGATGAAAAGAGTGAGATGCTGTCCACGATTCAAACATTGCCGGGGTTCATTCTGCATCGGCTATCATTGCTGACTGTCGCAATCGCTATTTTGGCGGTGGGATGCGCTACCACTCCATCACATCAGGGGAATCACCCGGCGGGGGCCATATCGGCTAAAGAGCAAACGCCCGCCCCGTCTTTCGGGCCGCCACCGGGAGGGCCGGCGGCAATACCACCTGAATCCTTGGAGCGGCAACTGAGGTCCCTTGTCCGGCAGTGGGAGGGCACCCCGCACCGGATGGGGGGCACGTCCATGTCGGGCATTGACTGCTCCGGTTTTGTGCAGCTGCTGTATCGGAAATATTTAAATCGACAGATTCCGCGTTCCACGACCCTGCAAGTGAAATCAGGCCGGCCCGTAGGCAAAAACCAGCTCCGCAGCGGTGATCTGGTGTTTTTCAAAATACCCGACAAAAAGCAGCATGTGGGGATTTATCTGGGTCAGGCCGATTTTGCCCATGCCTCCACAAGCAAAGGTGTGACCATTTCCAGCCTTGGAAATCCGTATTGGCAGAATGCCTATTGGACAGCGCGCCGCTACCTGGGAAAATAGGGGACGTATATCAGGTTATAAGTTAATCGCAGATTAACTTATAACCTGATATACGTCCCCTATTTAGGCGTCAGAACGGCACCGGAGAGCCTTGCCAGTCCGATAGATTGCTGGGCGTTGCGCGGGAAACGGCCCGTTCGGTGCTCGTCCATCCATTGCAGTAGGTTTCACCCGGCCTGCCGCGGTATAAATTGAGCAGGCGCTTGCACACGGCATAGAGGTGAAAGAATGCCAGCACCAATCTTCTATTCTGCGGTGTCAAATCCTTCTGGCTGCATATCAGTTTGTCGTCGTACATGCCCCGGTCGGTAAACCCGATGGCGCCGTGAGACCGCACATCTACCACGGTTCCACGCGGCAGACGGGGCCCCAGGACGACGGCATCCAGAAGATCGCCTTCGCAGCCGATGTAATCCGGAATGGCTCCGTAGTTGAACGGGCAGGGAAAGGGTGAGATAAAATCGACGTTTCCGCTCCATCCCCGTTTGGCGAAACCTCCGCGTGGAATCTCGATGACCACGGAAAATCGTGTTGTGTTGCTATCAGATGGCAAAGATCGTTGCTCCCGTTATTTTCCTTCATGAAAATATTGATGTTTAACCGGTAATTGAATCCGCCAACGGATATCGTTGCGGCCACAGCCGGCCACACGGTGAATCGTCAGCGCCATCTGCCCCGTCACCGGATACCTTATCGTGTCCGGCATGACGGCGCTACGACCTGTCATTGACAGGTCAACAATACGTTTGCCGTGTCATCGGCTTCGCTGGCCTGCTATGTTTCATTGGTATAAATCATTAGATTGATCTCGCTTGTCAACAGAAAACCAAAACACAAAACGTTTGTAGCTCCTGTTTGCGGTATGTTGTGGTGGGCGGCGTTAAGAGGAGTATATGTGTAATGAATTACATAATACTATATGTAGTATGATTCATGTTTTCACAGTGGGTGACCTGCAGGACACCTGTCTGAACTTTGTTTGCTGTCTTGGAAATATTTAACATAATGAAATCATTGTAAAAAATTTTATCGAACAATCCTATCGACATGGTACAGGGATTGCAAACCATATACCCCGATAAATGATCTGTTCTTGTGGTGTTCTACTTGAAAATATTATGGAGTGAGGATTGAGATGAGAAAGACGATTGGATTCGGGGTTGTGGTTATTGCGGCGGTATTTTTATGTTCCGGCAGCGCTTTTGCTTTCAGCAACAATATTACCATCTGGGATGGCAATGGTGTCGGTTCCGTGGGCAACCCATCTGAAGATGGCGAAGTCGAGCCGGGGATGGATAATCAACAGGTGTGGGATCTGGAGGGATTTTTTCTGGACGGCAACCAATTGACCATGGTGGGTGGGTTCGATTTTGTAAATGGTGTGCCAAATTATCGTTGGAGATCCGGAGATATTTTCATCGATGTGGATGGTGACGCCCTCTACGGTAGTGCTGCTGATTTAGGTATTCAAAGTGGAAATGGAAATGTAACCACCAGCCAATTGTATGGCTACGATTATGTGCTCGATATGAATTTTGCAGACAAAAATTACAATATCGTCGAACTGACCAACGATGGATCTGTAATTCTGCAGACCGGTTACTATGATGGGTACGACGATGGATCATCCAACGAAGCGTCCAATCCATGGCGTTACGTATCCGGCGGCGAACAGCTGAATGACAGTCCCATTGATTTTTTGGATTATCTCAGCGGAATTGCGGATGGTGAGGGATACACCGGGGGAACGCATTATGCTGTTACTGTGGACATTGCCTTTCTTGCCGATTTGCTCGGCCTTGACTATGAGGCCATCTATCATTTTACCATGGAATGCGGAAACGACAATTTGATGGGGCGCGGAAATCCAGTGCCCGGAGAAACACCGGTTCCCGAACCGGCGACCCTGGTTCTTCTGGGCACCGGGCTGATTGGCATTGCAGGCTTCGGAAGAAAAAAAATAAATAAGAAGTAAACCAGGAACACAGTTTAAACAGATGAGGCAGGGTCGCTTTGGCCCTGCCTCATCTGTTTTGTGGGCAGCCATGTGTGAAGCCGATGAAATTCAAATCGATATATTTGCAGGCATAACGCCTTTTATTTAGGGTTGTTATCTTACTGAATTTTTGTTTTATTGGGCGCCGGAAATACGAAAAGACAGGAGTTTTTGATGGGTGAAAAAACGATGGTTGCCCCATACGGCGGTGAACTGAAGCATCTGGTCGTGGACGCCCAACGTGCGGCAGTTTTAAAGGAGCTCTCTTTCAGCTTGCCCGATATTACGCTTTCCGATCATCATCTTTGCGATCTGGAGTTGATGGCCACTGGCGGGTTTTCCCCGCTGGAGGGATTTATGGTGCGCGCGGACTATGAGTCGGTGGTGGACCGCATGCGGCTGCAGGACGACACGCTGTGGCCCCTGCCGGTCTGCCTGGATGTGTCCGAGAACAAGGCCCGCACCCTGGAGGCCGGCCAATCGGTGGCTTTGCGGGACCCTGAGGGCTTTCTGCTGGGGGTGATGCACATCGCCGATATCTGGAAGGCCGACAAGGATAAAGAGGCCCTATCGGTATATCAGGCATCGGATGGGTCGCATCCCGGCGTGCAGCATTTGTTCAATGAGACCAAGGCCTACTATGTGGGCGGGCGGGTGGAGGTGGTCAGCCTGCCGTTGCATTTTGACTTTAATCAGTTGCGCCGGTCGCCGGCGGATATTCGTCAGGAGTGCCGGAGGCTGGGCTGGCAGCGGATTGTGGGTTATCAGACCAACAGCATTATCCACCGGCCGCAGTTTGAGATTACCCTGGAGGCCATGCGCCGGGCCAAGGCCAATCTGTTGGTGCTGCCGGTTGTGGGGGTCATGCGCACCGAAGATTTTGACTACTATACCCGGGTGCGCTGCAACAGGGCGGTCGCCGGCCACTATCCGCCCGAGGTCTCCATGCTGACCCTGTGCCCGCACTTCATGCGTTATGCCGGGCTCCGGGAGACGCTGTTGAGCGCCATTGTAGCCCAAAATTATGGCTGTTCCCATTTTGTGGTCTGTCACGACCATGCCGACCCGGGCAAAGAGGGGGGCAAAAAGTGTTTTTATGACCCGATGCAGGTCAAAGAGACGGTTGCCCGGGTGGGGGATGAGTTGGGCATTGAGCTGCTCTTTTTTGAAGAGATGGTCTATTTGCAGTTTGAAGATGAGCACCGGTTCGTGAGCCAGATCGCCGCCGATGACAAGGCGGTGGCCTTGAATGGGGCCGATATCCGGGACCGCATCCGTTCCGGGCGCAAGGTGCCGCCCTGGGCGACGTTTCCGGAAGTGCTGCTGGAGCTGCGCAAGGCCTATCCGCCGCCGATCAGCCAGGGGTTTACACTTTTTTTTACCGGGCTGTCAGGGGCCGGCAAATCCACCATCGCCAAGGTGGTTTATTCCCGGATGCTGGAACTCGGCGAGCGGCCGGTGACCTTGCTGGACGGGGACATCGTGCGCCACAATTTGTCCAGCGAGTTGACCTTTTCCAAAGAGCACCGGGACATCAACGTGCGCCGCATCGGCTTTGTGGCCAGCGAGATCACCAAAAACCGGGGGATCGCCATTTGTGCGCCCATTGCGCCGTATGAACGCACGCGCTCGGAGATCAGAAAGTCCATCGAGGCCCACGGGGGATTTATCGAGATTCATGTGGCCACGCCCCTGGGTGAGTGCGAGAAACGGGATCGCAAGGGGATGTATGCCAAGGCGCGGGCGGGGTTGATCAAGGGGTATACGGGGATCGATGATCCTTATGAGGTGCCCGGATCGCCTGAGTTGCGGATCGATACCACCGACATCACGCCGGACGAGGCCGCCCAGGAAGTATTGTTGTATCTGGGGCAGAGGGGTTTTATTTAGGGGATCTGCTTTGATGAAAAATGCGCAATTGCTTTTGGATGCTATCCATGCGGCGGTTCGGGCCGGCGGGGCGGTTATGGCGGTTTACGGGTCCGATTTTGCCGTGGAGACGAAAGCGGACCAGTCGCCTTTGACTTTGGCGGATCGGCGGTCCCATGAGATTATCCGGGATGGTCTGCAGGGCCACGGCATTCCGATGATCAGCGAAGAGGGGCGGGGGATTGCTTTTGAGGAGCGCTCGGGCTGGGATCGATTGTGGATTGTGGACCCTCTGGACGGAACCAAGGAGTTTGTCAAGCGCAACGGGGAGTTTACGGTGAACATTGCGCTCATTGAAAAAGGCGTGCCGGTGATGGGGGTGGTCTATGCGCCGGTGAAGCAGTGGCTCTATTTCGGGGCCCAGGATATCGGGGCCTATAAGGTGACGGATGTGCTGCCCGGGGTGATGGAAAAAGGGGCGTCGGGGCAGGAAGAGGCAATGACTGACCTGATGGGCCGGGGCGTCAGGCTTCCCGTGGATCAGCAGGGACACAAGATTTACACCATCGTGGGCAGCCGCTCGCACGGCACCCCGGAGCTGGAGGATTTTGTGGCGGCCAAAAAGAAGGAAAAGGGCGCTGTGGATTTTATTGCCGCGGGCAGTTCCTTGAAGATCTGCCTGGTGGCCGAGGGTGCGGCCGATATCTACCCCCGGCTGGGACCCACCATGGAGTGGGATACGGCGGCCGGACAGGCGGTGGCCGAGTGCGCCGGGGCCAGTGTTATCGTGTATGAAGATAAAAGTCCCTTGCGATATAACCGGCGGGATATGCTCAATCCGTGGTTTGTGGTGGAGCGGAAGTAGGGCAGGTGGGGGGGGCGGGGACGTATATCAGGTTATAAGTTAATCGCAGATTAACTTATAACCTGATATACGTCCCCGAGATCGCGCCCCCGAAAAGAGACTGGAGACCGTTCATGGCGAAAGACGATGGGACGATTTTGGTGGTGGGCGGTGCGGGGTATATTGGCAGCCACATGGTCAAGACCTTGATCGATGCCGGGTATTCCGTCATTGTTCTAGATAATCTGTCCACCGGGCATCGGGAACTGATCACGGGCGGAGAATTTGTCGAAGGCAGCCTGGGTGACGGTGATCTTCTGGATCAGATTTTTTCGGGGCACAGGATCAGCGCGGTGATGCACTTTGCCGCCTTTTCCCTGGTGGGAGAGTCGGTTCAGCTGCCGCTGCGATACTACCGCAACAATATATCTGAAACCATATCTCTTCTGGATGCCATGGTCCGCCATGGGGTGGGCCGCTTTATCTTTTCGTCCACGGCGTCCGTATATGGTGAGCCGGAGTACACCCCCATCGACGAGGATCACCCCTGCCGGCCAGCCAACCCATATGGGCACAGCAAGCGCTGCGTGGAGCAGATCTTGTCGGATTGTGATGCGGGCCATGGACTGAAATCCATCTGCCTGCGCTATTTCAATGCGGCCGGTGCGGACGCTTCCGGAACCATCGGCGAGATGCACGATCCGGAGTCCCACCTGATTCCCATTGTCCTTAAAAATGCGCTGTTGAATCAACCCATCAAAATATTCGGAGATGATTATTCCACTCCGGACGGTACCTGCATCCGGGATTATGTTCACGTCACGGATCTGGCACAGGCCCATCTGCTGGCCCTCAAAGCCCTTATGGAGGGTTCGCCAAGCTGTGCGTATAACCTGGGCAACAGTATCGGCTATTCGGTGCGGCAGGTGGTTGAACTGGCCCGCAAGGTGACCGGCAGAAGAATTAAAACCATCGTGGATCAGCGGCGGGCGGGCGATCCGGCCATCCTCGTGGCGGATGCGGAAAAGATCAAGCGCGAATTGAACTGGGCGCCCCAATACGAGGATCTGGAAAAAATTATCTCCACCGCCTGGAAATGGCATTCCAAAAAAGAGGGGTGGGGATGATTTTATGCGTTTCTAATAAAAGCGCATAAAATCATCCCCACCCCTCTTTTTGATCTTCTCCCATGACCGAGGGATCGAACAGGTCCGGGAAGTAGTGGTGCAAGACATGTGTGGGAAAAGCGATTTGCAGCGGGGCGCGGCTGGTGGCGGATTGAACCAATCCTTCGCGGACTAACTGGCTGACGATTCGCCGGGCGTGCCGATCGGTTTGCTTTTCCATGCCCATCACCGAACGGACTGCTGCTCGGGGGATAGTGCCTTGCAGAAACAGGGCCTTAAGTAATTTTCCGGCCCGCGGATCCAATGGGCGCAGAGCACCTCTTTTTTTGTCCCTGTCTTTGATATAGGCATCGATGCGTGTGTCGATGCGTTGCAGTCCCAGGATTTCATCCATAAAAGTAATCTGGTCCAGACAGACCTCCAGAAAGAAGTGGCAGTAATCCGCGAAAAAGTCCTGATCGAACGCACTGTGGTCCTGATTCGGGGAATCGGCGGACCTCAGGTTGGTCATGTACCATTGTTTGGCTCTTGAAAATCCACGAGACAGAGACCACAGGTTGCTGCGGTTAATGCCCACCAGGGCCAGATAAAGGCCTGAAAACAGGCGGACAACCCGTCCGTTGCCGTCACGAAAAGGGTGCAGCCAGGAGAGACGGTGGTGACTGGCGGACACGGCAATCAGCTTTTCGTCGCCATGGAAATTGTGATGGTTGTAGGCACGTTGAAACGCGTCGTATTTCAGGGGGAGTTCTGCTGGTGACGGGCCGTGGGCAGTCAGGCCGTCATCCAGGGATACCTTGCTGTCCCGCATTTGGCCGGGCATGACGGGGTGCCGGGTAAAGCCGTTGCGGCCATGGGTATACAGATGACGGGCGGGCAGTTTCGCATAAAAGCGTTTGTGGATCTCAGAGACCATATCGAAGCTGCAGATATTTTCCGGCGGATTGGACAGAACTTGCCGCATGAGTGTCCGTTCAGTTCGCACGTGGGCTGCACACAGCTCTTGGGCATAGCGTTTTTGTTCGTTTGTCGAAAAATTTTTATTCAAAGCCGCTTCGATTTCCAGAACCGTGGTTTTATGACCCTCGATGAGATTGGAGTGGTAACTGTTCAATAACCGCAGTCGATCCCCGAGGGCAGCGGCGGTCTCTTTGGCAATACGGCCGTCCAATGTGGCCGAGGCGATGATCACCTTTTGGGCTAGATCTTTGAGCTCGCCAAGCCGCACGGACGGCAAGGCAGGATTAAAGGATATGCCGTAAGTTCCATTCATAATATGTCCGGTTTAATGTCCTTTTTAATATATTGAAAAAATAGTTAAATAAAATATATTTGTCAATGAAATATGTCCTAAATATAAGAGGGGCGGGGATGATTTTATGCGTTTCTTTTCCATACTTCATTTTCCAAGGAGTTGAGCTTGCCAAGAAAAGCCAGAGTAGATGCGCCCGGAGCCCTGCACCATATCATCTGCAGGGGTATTGAGCAGCGGCCGATCTTTTTAAATGATGCCGACCGCGATGCTTTTGTCAAGCGCCTGTCAAAGGTCGTTGGCGACAGCGGCACATTGTGTTACGCATGGGCCCTGATTGCCGCTGAATTATCTTTTTCGTTGTTGGAGGATAGAAACGCATAAAATCATGCCCGTCCCTCTTTTTGTTGTTCAGTGTATCCAATAGTGCAAAAATAAGAACCTGATGATGATAAACGTTTTTAGTGCCGGTTGTTTTGCAACCCGTTCGGATGTGTTTATTTCTGGCCACAGCAACCAATTAATGCAAGATAACGGTAAGTTATATGCAATGATAAATTTATGAATCGCGTACTGACCGTCTATTCCTGTCATGGTATGAAATTTGCTGAATTTATTAAAGTTCGTGATTTGAGGCGATAAATTTCTTCTACAAGGAGTTGGTCATGATCCGATTTGCCCATGTGCGAATGAATGCATTGGCGGCGGTTTGCTGTGTAATTTTGCTATGTGTTGCCTTGAATGCCCAGGCTGATCCGGTGATCATCGATCATAATCACACCGATATCACCCTGATCCCGCAATCGGCCATCGAGCAGGCCAAATCCGTGCTGCACATTGCCTATGGACACACCTCCCACGGCAGCCAGTTGACCACCGGAATGAGCGGGCTGGTGGGTTTTGCCAATGGCGGAGGCCTGGGGCTTTCCCTGCCGGACGATATTTTTGCCTGGAACAACGGCGGCAGCGGCGGTGCTTTGGATCTGCACGATTATGCCATGGGCGGCGATGTGGGCTACTATCCGGACTGGGTGAACAACACCCGGGCATACCTGAACAACCCGGCCAATGCGGACGTGAATGTGATCATCTGGTCCTGGTGCGGACAGGCCTCCGGGTACACTGAGCAGCAGATGATTGACAACTACCTGGATCCCATGGCCCAGCTGGAACTGGACTACCCGGACGTGACTTTTGTTTACATGACCGGGCACGCGGACGGCAGCGGGGAGACGGGCAACTTGCACTTAAGGAATCAGCAGATCCGCAATTACTGCATCGCCAACGACAAGGTATTGTACGATTTTTACGATATCGAGCTCTATGATCCGGATGGAAGCTACTTTGGCGACAAAGCCGTCACCGATGGCTGCGACTATGACAGTGACGCCAACGGCAGCCGCGATGCCAACTGGGCCACCGCGTGGCAAAGCGCGCATACCCAGAACGTGGACTGGTATTACTGCGATGCGGCCCACAGCCTGCCGCTGAACGCCAACCGCAAGGCCTATGCGGCCTGGTGGCTGTGGGCCACCCTCGGCGGCTGGAACCAATCCGGCGCCAACCGGGCGCCGGTGCTGGGCGGCATTGGCGACCGGAATGTGGAGTGCCAACAATCGTTGTCATTCACCGTTACGGCTTCCGATCTGGACAGCGGCGACGAACTGACCTTCAGTGTGAACCCACTGCCTGCAGGTGCGGTGTTTGACACATCATCTGGGGAATTCAGCTGGACACCGTCCATGGATGACGAGGGCGATTACCAGGTGACCTTTTCGGTAAGCGATGACGGCACGCCCCAGGCCAGTGATTACGAGGTGGTCACCATTTCAGTATACGCACCCGGGACGGCCCCTGACGACGATACGGATTCGGGCAGCAGCGGCGGCACCTCCGCCAGCGTCGGTTGTTTTTTGGGAAGTCTGTGATTTAGTACCAGTCTTCAATCTGAAGGCCCTTGACCCGCTCAAATTCTTTGGTGTTGGGCCAAAAAGAGGGACGGGGATGTCATCCCCGTCCCTCTTTTTTTATCCAGTTTAAAAAGAGGGCTTCAAATTTTTTTTGGTGGTCGGGGGTGCTCATGAGGTGATCTCCGCCTTGGAAGATGATGATTTGCTTTGGTTCCCGGGCGGCATTGTGGATGGTGTGGGCGTGGGCAACGGGAACGGTTTCATCATTCTGGCTGTGTGCGGTGAGGATGTTTTTAACGCAGTCCAGCTTTGGGGTAATGTCGAATTCCAGGGCGTCGGTGAGCAAGGCGGCAGACGGCGGCCGGCCACTGTTGTCCCGAATAGTGTCGTGCCGGATATCCGTGCTGTTGACGGGGGCGGCATACGTGATAAGGAGAGGCGTCGGGTGTGCGGCGGCATGGGCCAGCACAACGGTTCCTCCGAAGCTGCTGCCGAACAGACATCTCAGGGGGCCGGTTTGCGGGTGGGCCTGCATGGCGGCAATGGCATGGTAAAGGTCGCGGCAACGATTCTGCAGCGAAGTTTCCTTGATGAAATCCCCCTGGCTGTCACCGCAGCCCCGGTGGTCGAAACGCAGGTAGGCGAAGCCGGACCGGGCGCAGGCGTTGGCCAGATCGACCTGCTTGGGCGAGTTGCGGTTGGCAAACAGGCCGTGGCAGCCGATGACCACCGGCGGGCTGGCATTTTCCGGCAGGTGCAAGGTGCCGGTGAGGCGGCATGTGTCGGACATGAAGTGGATGGTTTGTTCTGTATTCATGGTGTTGGGTCATAGTATATTGCGGGCATAAAATCAAAGGGGGGGGGGGACGTATATCAGGTTATAAGTTAATCTTTGATTAACTTATAACCTGATATACGTCCCCAATCGCCGCGTCCCCAATCTCCCAATTGCCCGACAACCACAAACCGAGGTAATATGACAGTTAAAAAAGGTCAGGAAATCGAACTGGCGGTCAGCCAGGTGGCGTTTGGCGGCAAGGGGCTGTGCCGGGTGGACGGGATGGCCGTCTTTGTGGACAAGGCGGTCCCCGGGGACCGGGTGCTGGCGCGGATCGTCAAAAAAAAGAAGCAATATGCCGAGGCCCGGGTGCTGGAGCTACTGGAGCCGTCGCCGCTGCGCGTGGAGGCGCCCTGTCCTTACAGCGGTTTATGCGGCGGCTGCAAGTGGCAGTTTCTGGACTATGCTCAGCAGCTGCTGTTCAAGCAGCAGCATGTGAGCGAGGCCCTGGAGCACATCGGATTGATACAGGGGGTGCCGGTGCACCCCACCATGGCCTCGGACAAGGTGTTCGGCTACCGCAACAAGATGGAGTTCTCCTGTGCCGACCGGCGCTGGCTGCTTCCCGAGGAGCTTGGGAATGATTCGGTTGAAGCCGGCATGGCTATAGGGCTGCATGTGCCGGGCACTTTTTTCAAGGTGCTGGACATTGAAGCCTGCCTGCTGCAGCCGGATCTGGGCAATTCGATTTTGTCGGATGTGCGCCGGTATATTCAGGCATCCCCGCTGCCGGTCTACGGGCTGCGCTCTCATGTCGGGTTCTGGCGGTTTCTGGTATTGCGCCATTCCGTGGCCGGGGACCAATGGATGGTGAACATCGTCACGGCCACCGAGGACCGCGGTCAGGTGCAGCCCCTGGCCGATCTGCTCATGGAAAAATATGCGCCGGTGGTATCGGTGGTCAACAATATCACCGCCAGCAAGGCCGGTGTGGCCATCGGGGAACGTGAAGTCCACTTGGCCGGAGAGCCGGTCATTATTGAAGAGATCGGCGACCATGCCTTCGAGATTTCTGCCAATTCGTTTTTTCAGACCAATAGTCTGGGGGCCAAACGGCTCTATGACACGGCCAAAGCCTATGCCCAACTGACGGGAGACGAGACGGTTCTGGATCTGTACTGCGGTGCTGGAACCATCGCCATTTTTCTGGCCGATTTGGCCCGCGAAGTGATCGGGCTGGAGATCGTGGATAGTGCGGTGGCCGACGCCCGGCGCAACTGCCGCCGCAACGGCATTGAAAACTGTCGTTTTGTGGCCGGGGACATTCGCACCACCATGGCCCGGCTCGAGGCCAAACCCGACGTGATGATCATCGATCCGCCCCGGGCCGGCATGCACCAGGATGTGGTGGACCAGGTTCTCGCCCTGGCGCCCCGGCGCATCGTCTATGTTTCGTGCAACCCGGCCACCCTGGCCAGGGATGCGGCCCTGCTCAAAGAGAACTACCGTGTGGTTGAAGTCCAGCCTGTGGATATGTTCCCCCATACCTTTCACATCGAGTCAGTGGCTAAGCTGATCCGGGTTTGATCGGCACCCGGGCGGTTCAAGGTGGACATAAAAAAGCAGGGCTGTGTGGCAATATCCGTCGCATTTTGCGAGTCAATCTCTCTGACCCGACCCCTATTCAATTTGCGGGAGCGCGTCCTGCTGCTCCCGCAAAGACCGTTTGGAATAATTGCATCAAAGCTGATGGAAATAAGGCGCAAGTTTTAAGCGAAGGGCTGAGGAATCCTGCCTGTTCATGAGATCGGGGCCGCCCATAGTTGACACTTTAAGAAATGAAATAATTATTAGCAATAGTTGGTCCTCAGGGATAGGTTGAAGGCTGGGGCTAAAGCGCAATAACAGTTGCGGGCTGTAAATTTCGAGTCGAGAAATTCTGTCCTGTTTAAGATCGAATCCGGGCGCAACGCAAACCTCAGCCGGAAATGTGTCACCTATAACGCATAGCCTTGCTTGTGCGAGCCGAGGACCTTGCGGGCCAGTCCGGGCAGGTCTCCCCGGGTCGGTTTTTACCGAAAGGTGTTGTTATGAACACTCTGAAACTCATACTGCTGGCTACCCTTGCGGGTCTGCTATTTCTGGGATGCTCTTCCAGCAAGGATTGGCGTACGGCCAGCCGTGAATCTGCGGGGATAGCCCCCGATCCGTCCACAACCCGCGAGGCGGTGCTCCAGGTATACGGAGCCCGGGCTTGGAGCTGGCGCGGCTGGTTCGCCATCCACACCTGGATCGCCGCCAAGGGGACCGGCCAGGATGCCTATACTGTGTATGATGTGGTGGGTTGGCGCGGCCGCAACGGCCAGTCGGTGATGCGCATCGCCAAGGATGTTCCCGATCGTTACTGGTACGGCGAGAAACCCAGGGTTCTCAAGGAACACAGGGGACCGAACGTGGATGCGCTCATTGCCGCGGTAAACCAGGCGGCCCGCACCTATCCGTGGAAAACCACCTACAAGGCCTTTCCGGGGCCCAACAGCAACACCTTCGTTGCCTGGATCGGCCGGAAAGTCCCGGAACTGGCCCTGGATCTGCCTTTCAGTGCCATTGGAAGCGGTTATGCTGATTAACCGGGCTAAAAACCGGGGACGTAAAAGCCGGGGACGTATATCAGGTTATAAGTTAATCTCAGATTAACTTATAACCTGATATACGTCCCCTTTAATTAGACGAATTCATTCAGAAAAATATGGGCCGGGCAAATACGTGCACCATTTTTGTCAATCAGGTCTGATTTGCCTTCCATGGTCACTTGTGTGGCATTAACATTCGGAAAACGTTTTTTTAGGTATTTAAGTGACCGGCTCGCCCCTTTTTGACTGGACTTGCATTCGATGAAGTGAATGGGAGAACCATCTTCCATTAATACAAAGTCGACTTCTCTTCTATCGATATCCCGAAAAAAGCGCAGTTCAACCTCCCGTCCTTCAGTGTCTTGAAGATAGCAGCACCATTTCATGAGATGGCAGGCGACCATGTTTTCAAAACGTATGCCGTTTTCTTTTACCAAGGTCCAGTCCCAGTGGTAATGTTTAGCCTCCTTTTTTACGGCACGAATTTTTGGAGCGCCAAAAGGATAAATACGAAAAAGCATATATAGGTTTTCCAGCATATTGATCCAGCGGGTAACCGACTGATGGGAGACCTGCAGATCTTCCCGCAGCGCATTTATCGATAAAGGAGATCCAACCAGATCCGGCAGACGCAGTGCAAGTATCTCGATGCTGTCGATGTCCTGAACTCTTTCAAGGTCTCGCAGGTCCTCCCGAACTAGGCGCAAGCGATAATTGCGGCTCCATCTTTTCGTCTCTGTTTCGGATGCGAGTTGAAAAGGCTCCGGAAAACCGCCGAAATATAGCAAGTCCTTTATAGTGGAAGGCTTTGGCGCATTTAATTCAGCAACGGTCAGTGGAAAAAGGCGATAGAAAAAGTATCGGCCCTGCAGGGAGTCGCCTCCTTTTCGGTAATAATCCAACCGGGCGCTGCCGGTAACAAGAATCTGGAGTTCCTCGCCGCGCTTGTCAAACAACCCTTTAACGATTTGCCGCCAGCGGCCGTATTTATGCACTTCGTCTAAAATCAGAAGACCCGGGTCGGCTGGAAAACGTTCCTTGATGATATTCTCCCGGTCAGAGGCATCGTCCCAGTTCAAGTAGCGGTTTTCCCAGTCAGCGCGTTGCGATTTGAAAAGACGCTGGGCCAAAGTTGTTTTGCCGCTCTGTCTTGGGCCGCCAATAAATACCATTTTGCGGCTTAGGTCAGTAGCAACCGCAGACTCGATATAGCGTTTAATATATTCTTTCAATTTTACCTCTATCAAAAAATATTCGCGAGTAATTTTATATAAAGGTTAATTATCACCTGATATTTATGGGGTCAAGGGTGTTCCCTCAGTGCGCTATTTTATCGGTTGGCGGCAGGTTTGAGCCATCTGGATATAGACGTTGATGGAAAACCGGGGATGGGAAAACAGGGGACGAATATCAATTTTTTACAGCCTGATTGGTTTCACTGGGGTCGGGCCACTTTGTGATCTGTACCCGTGAGCCACGGCGATGAAATTATGGCGTATACGGCTCAAATCCGGCGTATTGAAAGTGTTTGTCGAAGGAAAAGACCCTGTTGATTTTTTCTTTATTCATGAGGACAAACGAGATGCAGTCTGTGAAGCTAACTGCATGGTCGGAATATTTACTGAAAAATTCAATGGCGTTTATTTCATCAAGTTTGGTCGGCCGTAGTATTTTTAACAGATTGGATGCATAAATATTTTTGGCTCTTTCTGCCGAAAAAGCATAACTGGCCCGTCTTCCAATCAGCGTGAAGGTTTCGTCCAAGACAAAATTACTTGTAAAACAGAGTTCCCGGTCTTCTTTAATTTTTGCCCATGTAAGGGATGCCTGGACGTGAAACTGATCACCTTCCAGATACCTGGCTAAAAAAGCTCCGGTGTCGATAAATATCAAACTTTGTCTCCGTACAAATAGTCATCGTGATGCAATGCTGTATCATCCGGGACTTTACCGTGAAATATTGTATCATCTGAGAAAAAGGGATCCTCCTCATGCCGGGACCATTCAGTGCTTGAATTTTGCAGTGACCGCTCAATGGACTGCCGAATGAAAGCTGCCAGTGATATACCCATCTTACTGGCTCGCTTAAAGGCACGTGCTTTTATATCTTCAGGGAGCATTATGGTTGTGCGTTTCATGGCTCTTCCATTTCGACCTATGCAAACAAACCGGGTCCTCAGAGGCAGTCCAGAGGCCAGTACCCAAACCGTGAGTTTTTATGATGTATGCATAATAATGGCGCCATATAATTATGTCAACGTTTGAAATGGTTTCGATTCCCCGGGCTGTTATCCAATGTCGCGTCCCAAAAAGAATATTCTTCGATTTTTTCCTATGGATCCTTGACCGTGATCATGACGCTGGCGGTGGCTCTGCCTGCCCAATTGTAGGCCGAGATCGTGTAGGTGGAGTCCTCTATCGGCTGCACGAGCAAGGTGCCGGATAGATCGAATTGCTCGCCCATACCGTTGTCGATGACCAACTTGTCGGCATTATTGCTGGCCCAGCTCAGGGTGATGGTTTCTCCCGGCTCGACTTGAATCTTGTCGACGGACAAGGAGACTTGCGGTACAAATTCGTCCAGGTAGGGCGACCAACTCGGGGATTCGGCCAGCATGGCATTGGGAAAAGCCGTGGTGGTCTGGTTGGTTCCCAACAGCATGGTTTTGATGCTGCCGGCCTGGAGAAAGGCGATACGGCGGCCGTCCGGTGAAAAGGAGGGCATGTTGCAATCCGGGGAGCACTCATACAGTTTTTGCACCTGTTCGCCGTTTCTATCCATCATCCACAGGTCCATGGATTCTCCCCCGTCCCGGTTGGATACAAAGGCAATCCACTCACCGTCCGGCGTCCATACCGGATGGTGGTCCAGGAAATTGTCATCGGTCAGTTGGGTGAACAGGGTGCCGTCGGATTGGATCAGAACGATTTCCGCATAGGGGCTGTCATCGTCCCAACTGTCCACGGCGCGCAGCCGGAGGGTGACGGCGATGGTATCGTTCCGGGGGTTCCAACTCGGCGGGCTGTTGGTTAGGATGCTGTTGTACATCAAGTGGCTGCAGTCGGTATTGATATCGCCCCGGCCGGGACAATCCGGGGTGATTTGCCAACTGCCGGTGTCCAGATTCATGGTGACCAGGAATTCGTACGGCTCACCCTGGGCGGTGACGGCGATACGATCCCCCATGGGTGAAAATGAAGGGACTTGTATGGGCATATATCCGTGCATCACAAAATAGGGCTCGTCCTCGATGCGATAGGTATTCAAGATATTGTCGGGATAAAGATTTGGCGAGGTGGGTTCGAGCACCACGATTTCGCTGAAATAATTGATGGCGCCGTCTTTGACTGTGGTACACCAAGCCTGATTGGCGTCCGGTTCGCTGCATGCCGTCCGGTTATAGGCCAGCCGGGTTCCATCCGGACTCCAATCCGGAGACCAGTGGCCGCCGAAAATGTCGCCGTCTTCTCCGAGCCATCGGGTCATGTCGCGTTCGTCGTCGCCGTCCGGAAGAACGGATGCGATGTCGCCGGGAACATACCGTTGCGTCTGACGTACAAAGGCCAGCCTTGTGTGGTTTTCCACTGCAGGGTCGATGGAAAAACTGCCTAAGGCGATGGAGATGGGGGTTTCCTGGGCAAAGGCGCCGGCGTAAATCAGCATCAGCACCATCTCCCGGGCCCCGGCGGGGATGTAATCAGTGACGTTGGGGATATCCGCGGTTAAGTGGATATAACCGGAATTGATAGGCTCTTCGTTATCCGCTGAATGATGAATGCTGTATGGTACCGATGCATTCTTTTCAAAAATGTGGGTGTGCGGGATGAATCGCAGCGCCGGCTTATCGCTGTCCGGAGGGAGATAACGGATTACCAGGCGCAAGGCACCTTCTGTAAGATCATTGGCAACGCGCGGTTCTCCGATTTGGGAGTTGTTCCGGGCTTCAAAATCGATACCTTTGATAAAAAAACTGCTGCCATCTGAATACCACCGTACGAAGGGCTTCCGAATCAGCAGTGCGCCGCCGAAATGTTCCCATCCCGGCGGGTATTGGGCGTCGCCGCGCAGCGTGCTGATGCGGTATGTGCCTTGCGAACACTGGTTGGCCGACGCGTTCAGGGCCGACGTGGCAAAGTGGTGCGCTATGACCAGAAGGAGCATGAAAAGAATTCGTTTGTGCATGGGGTCTTCTCCCGGTTGTTTTGGGTTGATGCGTGGCATACCATCGTGCTGAGCTGAATCGCCAGTCAACGGCTCTCACGACAAGGCCTGCTTTGACCGGTTTATTGTGCATGCAGGCTAATTTTTGGACGATCTTGTTTTCTGAAAAAACATTGAGTGCCTGATATTTGCGTTGCCACATGGGACATGTTGGATTGATTCCGGCACCACAAGAGGAGAGCGCTTCATGAAATATCTTTTTAAGCTGGATGGATGATCTGCGCTTCCATTGACTTATGAATTCGCCTAATCGTTGGGGATTTTTTAGGTGGATCAATGCATGCACATTGTCCGGCATGACAACGAAGCCGATGCAGCCACCGGATTGATGCTTTAATATGGTCGAAAGGGAGTCGGCAACGATTACTTTGGCGGCGTCGCTGAGTAATATTCGTCTGCGGCGATAGCAGGATATTGAGATAAAGATAGCATGGGGTTCTTTTCCGAATTCGCTGGGCTGCATTGGCAATTCCTAACCGTTGGTATCCATTTGTATGATTTTTGTATTCTTGAATTTGGCGCCGTTGGCGTTTCTTATAATGATATTATTCAACTCGCTGATGTCTTTAAGGAATTCGAAACCCAAATGGACCTTCCTGCTTTTGTGCAGGATGCTTTTTACATAGAAGCACCAGGCTTTTCCTCCGAAAATAGTTGTGCGATACCTGCCGTATTCGATGATTTCGTCCCACATGATAAATTTGGAGTAGAACAATTTGCGGATGACAATTCCATCCTTGCTGGTGAATATTTTTACCAGGCAGTGGTTGGGTATTTTAAAGGATAGAAAGAGGGACAGGCCGGAAAAGAGCAGGCAACCGATGCAGTGGGCAATATTTTGGGACTGGATCACTTCAAGTGTGGCGCCATAGGAAGCAATTATCAGGAAAGGGATGGCGGACAAGGGAAGCCATCTTCTGAGTGTGCTATATTGGAATTCTTTTTTCATTTTAATTTTATTTCGAAGGATAGCTATATGCCTAACTACACATCATTTATAGGTATAGAATAATCGTATGGCTTTCGGAGCTGGTGATGGCACTTCCTATGGTGCACTGAATGAAACCGAAAATCGAAGAGTAAAATTGTTAGATCAGTTCGTAGCTATACCGTAATTTGAATTGCAAGAAACTTGTTTGTAATATCAGGGCCACACTGAAAAAATTGGCGGTATTCGAAGAACTAAAAGCGCACGGGATAATAAAAAGTCATTTATTTTTTCTTTTAATAAATGATTTGATATATAGGAAAATTTCCCTACACATTAAAATAAAAAAAACGCAAATAAAAAAAACTATAATTCCAGTAGATTTCCATCCAACCTGATGAACATCTTTGTTTATAAAATCGTTATAACTTATTAGTAAAAAAGAAATTTGAATTACAATTAATGATAGAATTCTTAGCATGTAGAATTTATACTGGATTTTTGTATTCATTTACTGCAAAATTGATAATTGTTAATTCTGTTTTGAGATCAAACAGCTTAATAGAATTTATTTCCGTTTAACACCTGCAATCTTTAATGCGCTGAATAAATATAATAATTGTATATGCCAATAATAATAAAAACAATTCCAAATATTAAAGAACCAATTTTAATATTCTCTTTTCGTTTTCGAGGAAAATAAGCGAAGAATCTAAAAAATTCACTCTTCTTTGAAAAAAAATAACTAATAACAAATAGAGCTCCCACTAAGAATGGTGCAACTGCCTTAGTTAATTCCATAACATTGTTTAGTTGCATCGGTTTTCTCTCCAAGTTTTTGAATTGTATATATGCTTTGATATTGGAAATGCCCACCCAACATATCCACTTGTGCTTGCGTCAATACCGTATTGAAATGAAAAAGTAGTTTCACTTTTTGCTTGTCCAATTTCAACATATGACAAACCACCAGTTCTTGCCAGGCCAGCATTTGCCGAAAGGAAAGAAATAACCCCGAGAAAATCATTTGGATTTGGCTTCCCGGAAGTTATTAATGTTACTTCGCCCGTTGTAGAAGAAATAGGAATACCAGCAGTTACACCACCCATTACTCCCATAACTACAACTGAGGCTCTTGTTCCGTCACTATCTTTGGATTCGAATGCACCGATTAAGATACCGCCGCCGAAAATTTCACCACCAGTAGTAACGGTCAAAAACCCCTTCCACCTCGCAAGTCCATACGGATCGATCAAATTTAAAGGATTATTCTGGACATAAGCATACCGATTAATACCGCCTGCCAATCCTATGGGATCTGGGGCATGGATTTCTACGGTATTTAATTCTATCCTCTTGTTCTTTAGAAAGGTAGAGAAAATGTTGCCGGGTTGAACTTTACATAAGTTACAGTGGCATATTGAAAGACCACCAAACAGCAAAGAACATTAAGGCAAGAGCTAAAATAAGCAAACTAGTTCTTGCTACTTTGTTTTTTTCTGTAGGCTCTAATATCCTTGCTGTTCCAACATTCATCGGTAATTTGAATATATAGTCAAATGTTGCCATAAACCCTTGTAAAATACATCCGATAAAAATTAGATAGGTGATATAGCTTTCGATTTTTGACAAAATACCAAATGCTATCAATATTACTGTCAAAACGAATAAACCAAGAAATTTTATCTTTTTCTTATCCATTGCTTATTCCTGTATGATCATTGACATTGATTATGTATGAATTTAAGGGCAGAGAATATTGCCCCCGCAGCTTCGCCTTTTTTACCCGCAATAACTTTTCCAATAAACCCAACGATTGATGGGCCTAGTTCTTTGAGGCTTCTTTTTCTTATAGACATGGTTGCATCAGCAGAAACCCCAACGGATAGAAAAACTGCAGAAGTACCTCCCGTGAAAACAACAGATCCTATTGCACCGGTTACACCTGCTGCTGAAATAATGAAATTGGTGTCACTTGTGTTATGTTTTTTTAAAACTTCATAAATGATATCGGTGGCTATTGACTGCTCGGTATTATCCCGTTCGTGCCATGTTTTTGCATCATGATCTAAAGATTTTTCATGCCAATCTCCGTTATTGCTCCTCCAAGCAAAAATTTCATTTCCGTCGTAAATTTCTCCTTTTTCATAGTCGACGCTAATAAAATGCCAGTTTTGCCAGAGCAGGCCGTATGGGTCAATGTTGTTAATTGGATTATTCTGGACATACGCATACCGATTAATACCGCCTGCCAATCCTATGGGGTCCGGGGTCAGGTAGCGGGCTGTGGTTGGATCATAGTACCTGTAGTAGTTGTAATGCAAGCCTGTTTCAGAGTCGTGGTACTGGCCGGGGAGTCGCCAGGGGGTCGTGGTGGTTGAGCCGGGGTTGACGATTGCTTCCCCGAAGGGTTTGTAGAGGGCCTCCCAGGTGATCGTGCCGTTTGGGTCGCTGAGTTGGTGTACGGCGCCGAGGTAGTTGGTGTGGACGGTGTGGATGGTGCCGCTTTCCATGTCGGCCTGGGCCAGCAGGACGTTTCCGTTGTACAGGTAGGATTTTCCATGGGCGCCGACGTTGCCTGGCGGAGTTTCGGCAATGAGTTTACCGTCCATGGCGTAGTGGTAATGGGTGGTTCCGGCTGCTGTAGTTTTTATGGCCCGCTGGCCCAAGCCGTTGTAGGTGTACTGGGCGATGAATCCCTCGTCATTGTCTACCCGCACCAGGCGGTTGCCCTGGTTGTATGTGAAAATGCGATCGCCGGCCGATGTGGTATTGCCGTTGCTGTCATAACTGAAGGGTACCGGATCGCCTACTGTTGTGTCGATGCGTTCCAACTGGTGGGTGCCGTCTGTGTAGTGGTAGGTGCGTTCAATGCCGTTGTCGGATTCACGGGTGCGGTTGCCGGCGGGATCGTATTTGAAACTGCCAATCCCGAACGGGCCGAGGTGGGTGGTGATTCTGTTCAGACGATCATACTGAACTTGCTGATTGTGCAGTGGCGAGGTGGGCATTTGGATGCCAATGGTGTTGCCGTTGGGGTCATGGGTGTAATGGCGTGAATGGATGGTGCCGGGGTTGGCGGCAATCAGACGCCCGGCGGCATCGTATCGATTGATTACATTGATGGATCCGGGGGAGCCTATGGCCATGGCCGTGGGCCGACCGAAGGGTCGGAACGCGATATCTGACAAGAGAGAAACGGTCTCGCCGTCCATGGTGGTGGTGATTGTGGATACGGAACAGGCGCACATGGCGCGATCATAGTCGATGGTCCGGCCGGACGGATCGGTGCGTTGGATGATTCGCCCGCCGGGTGTCCGGGTGGTCTGCGTTGTGTAATTGTACCCTTCGATGGTGCTGATTTTGTTTAAAATGCCTTGATCGTCGTAGCGGCTGTAGTCCCAGACGGTTGTGCCCGAGGCATCGTTCATGCCGGTGAGTCGGCCCGACCCGCCGAGGCCTTCGTCGTAAGAATAGGTGACGGCATACCCCGGCTGGCTATCGAAAGCAGGATAGTTGATTTGTCTTGTGCGGCCCAGTGCGTCGGGGGTGAAAGTTATCGTTACGCCGCGGCCGTCCTCGGAACGGGTGAGATTGCCGGCCGCATCATATTCATAAGTGATCGTGCCGGTATCCTTTGACGTTTCGGCAATGCGCCGGCCCATGTCGTCGTGTTGGTAGGTGGTTGTCCGGCCGGCACCGTCGGTTACGGTGGCGATGTTGCCGTGCCGGTCATAGGCCATGCGGGTGGTGCTGTCGTCAGGTGCGATAATCTGCACAGGCCGGTTGAAGCTGTCGAAGACATAGGTGGTGGTTTGGCCCGCTGGGTCCGTGACGGCATTGATATTGCCGGCCAGGTCGTAACCGAACTGGGTGAAGACGTCCTGCTGGTCATTGTCCGGCGCCGGCTCATAGCTGCGGTAAAGGCGACCCGGAAGATCGGGGTGTGCATAGGACCAGGCGCTTCGTCCGGCCGGTGTTACCCGGTTCGTAGCGCTGTAGCGCTTCAGGCCGGTCGGGTTGCCGCAGGGGTCGTAACCATAGACGATGGTGTTGCCTTCATGGTCGGTTTCCATCTCAAGTCGCCCGGTTTGGGGATCGTAGGCAAAATTGCGGGTGACGCCGTCTGCATCTGCGGTCTGGACCAGAAGGTCGTCGGAATAGGCGCGGTAGGTGTTGGCGCCGCTGGCCTGGTCCGTCGTTTGAACCACCCGGCCACGGCTGTCATAGACCAGGGTGGTGGTGACGTCGTTCACATCGGTGATTTCAGTGGGCCGGCCGGCTGCGTCATGTCCGGCATAGGTGACTGTTCCGATCAGCGGGAATTCAATGGAGGTGAGATTTGAATGGTCCGGATCGTAGTTGTAAATGGTGACATCGCCGGTGCCCTCCAGGGGACCGTCGATGCGTGTAATCTGCCCTTTGGAATTATAGGTCATTGCGGTTGCATGGGTATAGTTTACCAGCGTGTCGTTTTGGCGCGTCAAACCTTTATGGATGATGCGGTACAGCAGGGTTCCGGGGTTCTCGTTGGGTATTCCATTATCCTCTGCGTCGTAATCGAAGATGGTTTCTTTGAACTGCTGCGGGTCCAGTGCGCTGGCTTCAGTGCGATAGAGCACACGGTTCAGGGTGGGGTGATAGGTCATCTGAATCGCGCGTTCATCGACAGTACCGCTGGCGTATCGAATGGTTTGGGGGTTGCCGCGGGCGTCGTGATCTTCGAATCGCTGGATGCTGTTGGCCGGATGGTCGGCGGTGCCGCCGGCGTATTCGATTTCCACCAGATTCAGTTGGTCGTCATACGTCCAGCGGACGGCTGCTTCCGGGTTGTAGGGTGCAACGGCCGGCCCTTGCTCCAAGGCGGCAACCCGGGAGCGGCCGCCGATTCGTGCCAACCGGTAGCTGCGTGTCATGCCGTAGGGGTCGGTAACGGATACACGGTTGTCATCCAGGTATTCCACAATAGCCCCGGTATCGTCCATGAGTTGGCTGCCTACGGCTCTGTCCTCCACATCATAGTCCCATTGGGACAACAGGCGTCCCTCGCCGTTTTCCAATCGGGTGAGGTTGTTGGGATCATAGGGGTCCGTATAGAAGCATTCCCGCCTGGAGTTGTCGGCATAGCTTATGGTTATCAGGTTCAGGTAGCTGTCGTGGGTGAATGCTGCCCACCGGCCGTCGGGAACAGCGGTTGTCGCCGGGCCGCTGATAGACTCGAGCAGGTCGCCGCCATAGGAAAATGTCAGGGTGCGGCCGGTGGCGGTATCCGTTGCGGTAGTCAGCAGTCCTGCTGTATATGTCAATTCCAGGCGGTTGCCGACGCTGTCCGTCATCCACGCCAGCTTGCCGCTGTCGTCGAATCCGCAGCGACTGCCGTCCAGACGTTGCCAGACGTAATACCCGCCGACATAAACAAGATTCGATTTTTCATGGTACAGGGGTGTGTAAGGATTGTCATCGCTGAAATAGACAGCCCGGCCGTCGGCATCCTGGACGCGGATTATTGCCTGGCCATCGGGTTGGAGACTTCGGCTGAGGCTGTGCGAATAGGAATGCGTCCAGCCGTGTCCCAGGTCGCCGGGCAGCATGGAACGGCTGTTGTAGTATACCGAAAAGCCGAATCCCAGCTGGTTGGGGGTTGGAAAATCGACCACTTTTATGGTTTGGGCCATATTTCCGTTGGAGATGCGGATGCCGCCGCCGATCCGTTCCGCCGCCGAAGAGTCTGTTCTGCCGTAATCCACATCCTCTGGAACGTCCAGTGAGGTAAAGGTGATCGAGGTCGTTGTCGCGTTGCCGGCGCAGTCTTCCAGGGTCAGGGCATACACGAGCAGGTCACTGGTGTGGGCATTCCAAGAGATGATATCGCCGTCTTGTTGGATGAGGTACGAGAGATCTTCTTCCCGGCTGTTGGTCAGTGTTGAATTGCATATGCCGGATCCATTGTCGGTAGCGGTCACGGACACCGTGAAAGAGCCGTTGGCGGTTTCTACGGCGCTGCCGGCAGATGGTGTGATCTGCGTGATGATCGGAGGATCGGTATCGATCCAGACAGTGGTACTTTCAGAGGTGACCCCTCCGGTGCCGGTGGCGGACAGGGTGTAGGTCGTACTCTCTGCAGGGGATACTGTCAGGCTTCCCGTGGTCTCCACCGGGCCGATATCGGGCTCGATGCGGCACAGATCGGCACCGGAGACGTGCCATGTAAGCGTGGCGGTTCCGCCTTGGGCAATACCGGCCGGGGCCGCAGTGAGAACGATTTCAGGTGGGGCCAAGGATACTGTGATTTCCTTGTGGACCGTTCCGCCTGGACCAGTAGCCGTTAAGGTGTAAATGCTCTCTTGTTCCGGGTGGATGGCGATGCTGCCCATGGCTCCCACCGGCCCGACATCCGGTGACAATGTGCAGGTCGTTGCCCCGGTGATCGACCAGCTCAGTTCGACGGCCTCGCCCGGGATGACGTGATCGGGGGTGGCCGTGAAGCGGATAACCGGAAGGGGAAGCAGGTCGAAATCGGCTTTGACGTTGCGCTCGGCCATGGTGATGGCCTGGGTGACCTGGCGGCCGTCCGGCAGGGTCACCTGCAATTGATACGTGCCGGGGTCCAATGGGATGCGATACCCGCCGGCGGGTGCGGTGAGGGTGATGGCTCCGGTTTCGGTCACCAGGATTTGGGTTTGTCCCAGTCCTTCGCCGGCCGTGTACAGTCCATCGCCGTTGTTGTCTTCATATACCACACCCAGCAGAAAGGGACGCGACTCTGCTGCCGAGGTGGCGAAATCACAGGTGAACAGGGCGGCGTGAGGATATGGATTATAGGGTCCCATGGCAATCCCGAGGCCGACTTCCCGAAGATCGGGATTTAATATGTTGCGGCGGTGTCCGCGATCCGACACCTGGCTGTCGACAAATAGATCGTCATGGGCCTTCAATGCGATATCAATGGATGTCATGGGTTCGGCATCATAGTAAAAAGCCAGGTTTTCCGATTGCAGGGTATAGGGGTAGTCAACGGCCTCCAGGCGGTCAGCGGGGGTACTGCCGCCGGGAGAGATATGGGCGATGAATTGGTCCTGCAGCATATGAAGGGAGTGCAGGCGGGCGGCTTCAAGCAGCCTGGCGCTGCAGGCTAGAGGCTGGACTGGATCTGATGAAAGGGTTTCGGCCGCCAGCCCTTCGTTGAGGTCGATACCCAGGCGTTCAGCCTCTGAGGGCGGATTCAGGCGGGCCCGGTTCAAGGTTTCGATATGGGCTTGTTCCGCAGGGGTCGGGTTGCCGTAGCCGGTGCTGCGGATATAGATCCGGGCCGTGGCGGACGCCGAGTCCGGGGCTCCGAAAGCGGTCAGGGTATATTGGGTATCGGATTCAGGGGATACCTGGATGGATCCGGTTGCCGCCACGGGGCCGATGTCAGGCGTGATCTCGCATCGTTCCGCGTGTGTGGAGGTCCAGTGCAGGGTGGTGGTGCCGCCGGCTTCAATGTACAGATCGTCAATGGTGATGGCAGCAGTGGGCGCATTTGCAACCGTGACGACAGCCCGGGCCAGAGAGGTTCCTGCCGGGTTGGTGGCTTCGAGAATGTAGGCCGTGGTTCGATCCGGGTAAACGGTAAGCGAGCCGCTGCCTTCGACGGTGCCGATGTCGGGCGCAATGGTGATGACATCAGCCTGGGCAGTGCTCCAACTCAGGGTGGCCTGATCGCCCGAGTTGATTACAGCGGGGGCGATATGGAGGGTGACCTCCGGTGCGGAAAGAACTCGGACGGTGACATCGGCTGTGGTGATGCCGCCAGGGCCTTGAGCGGTGATGATATAGGTGGTGGTGTTTTCCGGGGCAACCTGAATGGATCCGATGGAAGGGACGACGCCCACTTCGGGTTGAATGATCACACTATCGGCGGCATCTGAATGCCATGACAGGGTGGCGAACTGCCCGGCGAAGATTACCTCCGGTTCCGCCTGCAGGGAGAGATCGGGCGGTATTGTGATGACATTCACCTCGGCCTGGGCCTGGACGGTTCCCCCGGGGCCATCGGCGGTGATGGTATAGGTGGTGGTTGCTGCCGGGGAGACGGTAACAGTGCCATTGGGCGCAACGGGCCCTACGTCCGGTTCGATGGTCAACGATGCGGCCAAGGTTGAATTCCATGACAAAGTGGTCGATTGGCCGTTTGTAATAGTCTGCGCAGCAGCAGACAAGTCCACAGTGGGCGGCTGCGTCCCTACCCAGACAGTGGTCTGACGGGTGGTCCTGCCGTAAGGCCCCTGGGCGGTAATGGTATAAGTGGTGGTTTCAACGGGGGACAGGGGGAAGGTTCCACTGGTGGTTACGGGTCCGATGCCCGGCTCGATGGTGCATGTGTCAGCCTGGGCCGTGCTCCATGAAAGGGTGGTCGACTGGCCGGGGGCTATTGCGGCGGGCTGGACGATCAAAGTAGCACTGCACAGAGGAAAGAGGTGCACTTGTCCGGTTTGCGTGCCATCGTGGAGATCCAACTCTGCGGCCACAACGAGTGTACCGTTGTCTTCGGCAATGGTTTTGCCGAAATTGACATCGGCGGCATTGTCACCCCTGTCGAGTCTGAGCTCTTGGGTCCAGATGATGTCGCTATTACGGAAAATATAGACCGCATTGTCATTGCTCTGCCCATACATAGGAAGATCATCGGCGCCGACGTAGGCATAATGGTCTTCAATCAGGACGCTGGCGCCGAAGTTATGCGTTTCGGTCGCATCGGCGGGGTTCAGTTTGGCCACTTGGCTCCAACCCCAGTCGTTGTCGTCGCGGGTAAAGATATAGGCGGCGTTGCCCCAAATGCTTCCCACGATGGCTGAGTCGCCGTGCATTGAAACCGAGTGACCGAACAGGTCGTAGTTCTGGGCGTCGCTGCCCATGAGTTTGTCCTCCTCGATCCACTGGCCGTAGTACGGCTGGAAGACATAGGCGCCTTCGGTACCGTATCCCATGGGGAAGCGCCGGGTGCCGACGATTATAGCTTCTCCATGGATGGCGACGGTGCTGCCGAAATTGCTTTCACCGGCACTGTCGCCGGCTGTGAGCCGCTGCTGCGGGGTCCAAACACCGACCTGACGGGTAAAAAGGTGGGCTGAAGCGCTCCAGGCAGCACCCACGACTGCCATGTCGCCGGATAACGCAACGGCAATCCCAAAATTGTCATAGCCTGCGTTTGAATCGACGGGCGAGAGAACGGCCTGCTGCTGCCATGCATCATTCTTACATCTAAAGATATAAGCACTGCCTGTTCCATTCTTTCCCGGGGCACCCACAATAAGCCGGTCCCCATCCAGTGCCACGGCGCTGCCGAACACATCAGCGGCGCAGGTATCGTTTGCGGTAATTTTTGCCTGCAGGCGCCATTGGCCTTCCGCATGTTTGAAGACATAGACGGCTCCGGCATTCACACCGGCCTGATCGTGTTCGGGGGCGCCCACTGCGAGGGTGTCGCCATCGATGTCCGCGCTGAAGCCGAACCGGTCTTCGGGGCCTCCGTCCGACGGAAAGAGGGTGACAGGAGCCAGGGGCGGGGCCGAGTGGTCCACCCTGATCGGGTGCTCTCCATAAACGACAAGAGGTTCGGATTGTCCGTCGGATATGCGGGCATACACGTAGTACTCTCCCTCGGGCACCCCGGAAGTGTCCCACAGGTATTGGTCAGATTCGTGGTCTTCATCTTCTGTAATTCCGGAAGCCAGGAGAGTGCCGTCTGCTCCGCCGTCATCGTTGTCGACAAACAGCTCAATGGCGGCATTGTGGTCACAGTCGGAATCCAGCCACTGAATCAGGAAGCTGGTGTCGGCCCTGTCGTTTGTACCGTCGGGTTCGGTAAAGGTCAGAGCGGGCGGACAGAGTACATTGACAGTGAGGTATTCGCGTTCCCATGTGCCGCATCCGGATGCCGTGAGGATGTATCGGGTGGTTTGGGTGGGTGCGACGGGAATTGTTCCACTGCCGGGAAACGTGCCCAGAGGGCTGATATCGATACTGTCGGCATGATCCACTTGCCACGCAAGGGTTGCAAAGTCACCCAGGTCGATGGTCTCTGCGGATGCTGAAAAATCAATGGTCGGCTGCAGACAGCCGATGGTGACCGTTGCGGTTGCCTTTCCGCCCGGCCCGACGGCTTCAATGCGGTAAGTGTCTGTTTGAGTGGGCCTGATGATAGTGGAACCATTGGTGTCAACCGGTCCGATATCCGGGAAAATCGTACAGGCGGTCGCAAAACTCGAAGCCCAGGTCAAGGTCGTTTCCTGGCCGCTGCCGACGTTGGACGGATCGGCGATGATGGTCACCTTGGGCGGATTGAATGCAACGGTAACACTGTCGAAGGCCGTGCCCCCGGGACCGGTGGCCGTCATGGTATAGGTGGTGGTTTCAGTTGGGGAGACGGTAATACTTTCTCCGGAGTGAACAGTTCCGATTCCCGGGGTAATGGTGCACTGGTCGGCATTGGTAAATGTCCATGAGAGCTCGGCGTTTTGCCCTGGAAGCAAAAGTTCCCGGTCTGCCTGGATCTGGGCCGTGGGCCTGACAAAGGAGACGGTGGCCGTGGCGGACACCGATCCGCCGGGTCCTTGGGCGATCAATCGATAGGTGGTGTTTTGTTCTGGATGAACTTCGAAAGCTCCAGAAACGTCGACCTGCCCGATGCCTGGTTCTATGCTGCATGATTCGGCATAGTCGGCAGACCAGATGAGTGTGGCGGATTCACCTTCCTTGATAATGGCGGGTGCGGCATTTAAAGAGACGACAGGGCGGTTGGGGTAAATTGTAACGGTGCGCGTTATGGGTTCTGTTGCGCCTTCTGCGGACAGAGTATAGGTTGCCGGAAGCTCGTCCGGAGATACGATAATGGCCCCATGTGGCTCGACAGAGCCGATACCGGGGTCGATGAGGCAGGTATCCGCACATTCCGTATCCCAGAAAAGGGTGGCCGGGTTCCCCGGGTTGACGGTAGGGGGGCTTGCGAAAAAACCTGCGGTTGGTGGGCTAATATTGGGAAGGAAGAGTTGGCGGGTGATAGTTCCACTGTGGCCGGAAGCAGTCAGGGTGTATGTGGTGGGTTCAAGGGGATTCAATACGATTTCTCCGCTACAGGGGATTTCACCGATGCCTTGGTCCAGGATGCAGGTGTCGAAATCAGGATTCATGCCGAGTTGCAAGCTGATCGGCTCGCCGGGAAGCCAGCGGCACAGCGGTTGCTGCACCGGCGTCCCGAATGCAGCGGGCGGGCAGGACGGATCTATCTCGATCTCTACGCTGGCAAACGCGTTGGATGCAGTGAATCGATAGGCCGTTTGGTTTTCAGGGGAGACCGGCATGGTGCCCTGGCACGGCACGGAACCGATGTCCGGATCGATGGTACAATGGGATGCACAGGATGCGTTCCAGTTCAATGCACCGTCGCATTTTGTGAAAGTCAGATCAGCGGGTGGGTGCGGTACCGTGTGCTGAACCGATGCCATGGCATTGGTGGCGGTCAACGTATAGGCCACGAGAATCTGTGGTGGGGTTAGGGTGATGCTGCCGCTTTCGGCAACTTCACCGATACCTGGTTCGATGATCACCGAGTCGGCCAAATCGGCAGACCAAGATAAGGTAATCTGCCCATCCGGGTTGAGTCCGCTGCAAGGCGCTATACTGAATTGGGCGGATGGCTGGTGGGAAACGGAAACCGTGAACCTTTGAATGTCTTCTCCACAGCGGCCGTCGACAACCCGCAACACTACTTGGTGGGTGCCGTTTTGAAGAGCATCCGGGGGCCAGCGCAATGTTTTCAAATCCGGGTCAAAGGTCATTCCAGCAGGAGCTTCCAACAGCTCAAAAAAAAGCATGTCTTGATCCGGGTCCATTGCCGTCGGTTCATATGTGTAGGGCACACCCCAAGTAATCCGGGTCGGCGGCGAAGAAGTAAATGAAGGAAAATCGATTTTGCCGGGTTCTTCCTGATAGGTCATGCGGCCAACGGGTGTCAGCGCGGTAGTGTCTCCCTGGATGTTGAAGACATGCCATACGGTTCCCGGCTCGCTGGGAACATCAAATGTTTGCGGATTTCTGCCGCTGCCGAAATAGACGGTGACGCGGGCACCGGATGTCGCCAATGCGCTTGCCTGGGAATACCGATTGGTGAAATCATGCACATAGTAGCGGTAGGTCCCTGTTTCACCGCGGGTGAGGGTGATGGTCTCCGGACCGAAGCCGTCGGTAACGTCCGTATCCAGAACCGCTCCAGGGATTTCCTTGTTCCAGTAAAAGCAATGATGACGGCACCCGTTGGAATTGGGTCCCGTCAGGTGGGCCTCCAGGTCTCCGGGATGTGCGTTCCAGGTGAGCACGATTCTGACCTGGTCGGTTTCAAGAACCGGAGAAAGTGCCAGGTTGCACTGCTTCGGCGTGTCACCGGCAGTAATGGAGATGGTGCTTTGACTGTCAATATATCCATTGTGGGTTGCAATGAGAACATAGTCGCCAGGTACCATGGAGTCCAATTCGAACCGTCCGGCTTCATCGGTTTGTGATTGTCCTGCAATTATTCCAGGCAGGCCGTCCTGGCTGTGGTGCAGGAGGATTTGTGCCTGGGGCAGGGCTTTGGCCGTCGTGGCATCCAGTATGAAACCGAAAAGGGTTTCGGGACCTGTTTCCAAAGGTCCGCAGGTTGTATTTTTAAGCGTCGACCGGTTGTTGGTTTCATCCATTTCCTGCAAACGTCCAACGCCGGTTCCGTCGTCATCGGCAATGACCACAACAGGACGGTCCAAAGAGGTGGACGGGATCGTCAAGGCGATGTCTTCAGCACAGCCCGGCAACATTGTGTCGCCTGTAAATGCTGTACCGATAAGGATCCCATCGGTCAACGGATCGCCGTCATAAAAGGCCACCGGGATGGCCGCCGGCAGTTCCATGTCTCCGGTGTTGCCAATTCGAATGGACAGCCGCATGGATTCCGGGCAGAGTGACGAATCCTTTTTGATCAGAGACGCGCTCAAATCAATGCCGCCCCGCTGGGTGAAGACAGTATTATTGTCTTCATCGGTTTCTTTTATGGTATCCTGGACGTCCACGGAGATGCCCAGGCGGCTGTTCCTGAGCAACGTGGTTCCCTCAAAGGAAAGATCGACGTCTTTGTTGCCATCGGCCATGGGGCCGCCGGTTACTTCGGCTTCACCCAAGCGGTTGTCCGTGTCGGCTTCAAAACGTCCGCTGCAATTGACATCTTCAAATAAAATAAGCCGATAAGGTGCAAGGATATCGCCGCTGCCATGGTTCATGAGCGTAACCCGGGCTTTTCCCTGGGTTTTGAGGCTGGTGTCGTCTATGGAAAATGCCGTTAGAACCATATGTGTCGGTTCCAGGTCTGCGCTCAAGCGCGTGACGCTGATATTGTCTTCGCTTTGCTGGTTTTCCGCTGCAGCATTTGCGGTTATGGTGTTGATACCTGGAGACAGCGGTATGTTTTCGGCGACAAAAGCCGTGCCGCTGGTATATGCCGGGATTCCGTTGACGGTGACAACAGCATTTTCCGAGCTGGTACTTCCCGATACACTGGTCGCTGCATTTTGAGTGGTCCATCCTTGTTCAGGGGAATCGATCTGAATGGAAAGGGACTCAGGCTGGGGTTCAGTATTTTCGCAAATGATTTTATGAACGGAAAAACGGAAGCGTCGCCTTCTCGGGTTCGAAAATCTCCAGGTTCTGGGTTCAGTGGATTCACCCGGTTTTAAACCGTTTTGTCCTAAAGCGTATTCAAAGTATGCCCGGCCGTTTTTTGTGGTGCCGTCCGCATTGACAATATGCACTGATGGGATTCTGATTCTGTCGATGACGACACGAACAGGGCCATGGATCTGCACAGAAGACGAAATATTTCGCAGGGAGACATTCATGTGGCTGATGCGTGTTCTGCGGTTGTATTTCAATCTGGATTTGAGCAGCTTGATATTATCGGTGACGATGTCGTTACACGCTGCACAGGTCGAAATGGAAAGCAGTAAAATGGAGATGGAAGCTATCAGGATACGGCATCGGGCACCGGGAGAATTTTTCATTTTGGAGTCCTTGCAATTTGCGTGTGAATAGTCCGTTTACTAATCTTCGACGATCATATTATTAATGTGCAGGGTAAATTTGTTTTGATCTGCAATAGGAATGCTATCGAAAATACCTGGTTGGGCAGCATTTTATGAATTGATTGGGGCAATGACGAATGCCACGGTGCTGCATTTTTTCCTATTCAGGTCTGCAGAGCAAGATCAGATTTATCTGCAACTCGACTTCTCAGTATACTGAAGGACAATCAAGTCAGCATTCAGGCAATATCTATCGACAGGCCAAAACAAGGTAATTGAAACTGTCGACGGGTACTTTGGATCATTGGAGCGGAACAGATATTTTGCTTGGAACGGTGTGGTATCAAGGCCTTAGAGGTACATGGAACGGCGCTTGAGATAATTTTGGAGATTGCTTTTCATAGAATTTCCAAGTTGTCAATACAAATTTTTAAATCCGGCATTGCAGAAGCGGAATACACGAAGAGCCTATAATAGGTGTCGAAAGGATGAAATAAAATTGACGGGGGTATAAATAGTGGCGAATCTATAGGGAAGTGGTCAGGCTGATGGAACGGAGGGACGCGGGGACGTATATCAGGTTATAAGTTAATCAAAGATTAACTTATAACCTGATATACGTCCCCCCCTTTTATTAGCCCATGAGCTTGCGCAGCACGTAGGGCAGGATGCCGCCGTGGTGGTAGTAGTCGACGTCGACTTCGGTGTCCAGCCGGGCGGTGGTGTCGAATTTGACTTCGGTGCCGTCTTTTCTGGTTGCTTTGACTTTGACGGTTTTGCGGGGCTGCATCTCCTGCAGGCCCTCGATGGTGTAGGTTTCGCTGCCGTCCAGTCCCAGGGACTCGGCGTTTTCGCCGGGCATGAAGATCAGGGGCAAAATGCCCATGCCCACCAGGTTGTTGCGGTGGATGCGCTCGTAGGACTGGGTGATGACGGCCTTGATGCCCAGCAGGTTGGTGCCTTTGGCGGCCCAGTCGCGGGAGGAGCCGGTGCCGTATTCCCTGCCGCCCAGAACCACCAGGGGGGTCTTTTCGGCCATGTACTGCATGGCGGCATCGTAGTTGAAGGTTTCGCTGCCCTGGGGGAACTTGATGGTGTAGGCGCCTTCCCTGGATCCCACCAGCTTGTTCTTGATGCGGATGTTGCCGAAGGTGCCGCGCATCATGACTTCATGGTTGCCGCGGCGGGAGCCGTAGGAGTTGAACTGCGGCGGTTGGACGCCCTGGGCGATGAGGTATTGGCCCGCCGGGTAGTCTTTGGGGATGGCGCCGGCCGGCGAGATGTGGTCGGTGGTCACCGAATCGCCCAGCAGCAGAAGGGCGCGTGCGTTGTCGATATTGGCCGGAGCGCTGGTGTTCAGATCGAAGCCCTCGAAGTAGGGCGGGTTTTTGATGTAGGTGGAGGCCGGGTCCCAGGCGTAGGTGGTGCTCTCGGTGATGTCCAGGGCGCGCCAGAACTGGTCGCCGTCGAAGATGCGGCCGTACTGGGTCTTGTAGAACTCCTGTTTGACGTGCCTGGATACCAGTTCCCGGATCTGGTCGTCGCCGGGCCAGATGTCGGCCAGATAGACCGGTTCGCCGTCGGCATCCAGGCCCACCGGTTCGATATTCAGGTCGGTGTCCACGCGGCCGGCCAGGGCAAAGGCCACCACCAGCATGGGCGAGGCCAGAAAGTTGGATTTGATGCTCTGGTGGATGCGGGCTTCGAAATTGCGGTTGCCCGAGAGCACCGCGGCCACGTTGAGATCGTTGTCCCGGATCGCATTTTCGATGGCGGCATCCAACGGGCCGCTGTTGCCGATGCAGGTGGTGCAGCCGAAGGCCGCCAGGTGAAAGCCCAGGGCTTCCAGCGATGGCATGAGGCCGGCATCCTGCAGGTAGTCGATGACCACGCGGGAGCCCGGAGCCAGGGAGGTCTTGACGAAGGGCGGCACCTTCAGGCCGCGGCGCACGGCGTTTTGGGCCAGCAGCCCGGCCCCAACCAGCACGTGGGGGTTGGAGGTGTTGGTGCACGAGGTGATGGCGGCCACCACCACGTTGCCGTCGCCGATGGCGGTTTTAGTGCCGTTGACGGCGATTTCCACGCTGCGCTGGGAGACCGGGGTGCACCGGCGTTTGCGCTTGGTCTGGCAGCCGGACTCGTCCAGGAAGGTGGAGATGTGGCTGACTTCGGCGTCACGGTCGTAGTCGCAGCCCAGGATCCCGGCAAAGGTGCTTTTCATGGCGGGCAGGCCGATGCGGTCCTGGGGCCGGGCCGGGCCGGCCAGGGACGGCACCACCGTGGCAAGGTCGAGCTCCACTACTTTGGTGTATTCGGCCTGGCTGTCCTCGGAATAAAACATGCCGTTGGCTTTCATGTAGGCTTCCGTCCGTGCGGCCCTGTCGGCCCGGTTGGTCATGATCATGTAGTCCAGGGTTTTCTGGTCTACAGGGAAAATGCCCATGGTGGCGCCATATTCCGGGGACATGTTGGAAATGGTGGCGCGGTCGGTCAAAGAGAGGTTCTTGAGGCCCGGGCCGAAAAACTCGACGAATTTTTCCACGACCCCGGTGTTGCGCAGCAGTTCGGTGACGGTGAGCACCAGGTCGGTGGCGGTGATGCCTTTTTTCAGGGCCCCGCTGAGTTTGACGCCGATGACTTCGGGAATGGACATGTAATAGGGCTGACCCAGCATCACCGCTTCGGCCTCGATGCCGCCCACGCCCCAGCCCATGACGCCGATGCCGTTGATCATGGTGGTGTGCGAATCGGTGCCCACCAGGGTGTCGGGGTAGGCCACGGCGCCGTCGGCGGTCTCTTCGCGGATGACCACGCGTCCCAGATATTCCAGGTTGACCTGGTGGCAGATGCCCGAGTTGGGCGGTACCACGCTGAAGTTGTCGAAGCTTTTCTGGGCCCACTTGAGCAGCTTGTAGCGTTCACCGTTGCGCTCGTACTCCTTGGCGACATTTTTCTCCAGGCAGTCGGGGGTGCCGTAGTAGTCCACCTGGATGCTGTGGTCGACGATCAGTTCCGTGGGCACCAGGGGGTTGATCTTGCGCGGGTCGCCGCCCAGGTCCTTAACCGCATCGCGCATGGCGGCCAGATCTACCACGGCGGGCACGCCGGTAAAGTCCTGCATGAGCACGCGGGCCGGGTGATAGGGGATTTCCACGGGCGCATCGTAGGTGGGCTGCCAGTTGGCGATGGCCTTGAGGTCATCGGCTTTGACCACGCGGCCGTCCAGCTTGCGCAGCAGGTTTTCAACCAGGATCTTGATAGAGTAGGGCAGGCGGCTGACGTCGCCGATGCCCTGGCCGGACAATTGTTGGATATCGTAGTAGCGGATGGTTTGGCCGTTGACCTCGAGTGTTTTGATGAAATTTGTGTTGTCCATGGGGGTTCCTTATTTTGTTTGGAGATTGACAGATGGACTCGTGAAGCCCCTGAAGTTAAACGTTCAGAACCATCATAGCCAGAACCAGGTGTGGGGCTGATCCCCGGTTGAATCGGATGTGTTGCGGATTCGGGCGAGGATATTCCGATATAATAACAAAACCATTCAGAATATCAAGACATAGGGGACGTATATCAGGTTATACGTTAATCCCAGATTAACTTATAACCTGATATACGTCCCCAAATCATCGCCGTCCCTCTTTTTTGATTTTCTGGATGATTCTGGGGATGAAAAAGGAGAAGACGAACAGGCCGATGGAAAAGAAGACTTTGAACGAGACCAGTTGGCTCCAGTCGCCGGATGCCCAGACGTCTTTGAGGGTGCCGATGAAAAAAGTGAAAATGAACGTGCCCACGATGATGCCCAGCGCGGTGCCGAAAAAATAATCCCCGAAGCGGACTTTGGTGAGCCCCATGCCGAAATTCATGGGGGTGAAAGGGAAATAGACCAGCCGCAGGTAGAGCACGGTGGCAAAACCGTTGCGGGCGATGGCGTCATCGTATTTTTTGAGCTTGTCGCCGATGAGCCCCGAGGCAAATTCCCGGCCCAGGGTGCGGCCGATGACGAATGCTGCACTGGAGCCGATCATGGCGCCGAACCAGACGTAGACAAACCCCCAGTAGGGTCCGAAGATGGCGGCGCCAATACCGGTGAGCAGGGTGCCGGGAACAAACAGGCACACCCCTGCTGCGTAAATGGCGATAAAGAGCAGGGGAGCCCAGACACCGGCGGTGTCGAGGAAATGACCCAGGGCTTCTGCGCTCAGGTAGCCTTTGACCGGCGTGTAGCGCACCAGGACAATGGCGCCGATGATAAACGCGATGAAAATTCCCGCTTTGAGGGCGGCTTTGGAACTTTTTACAGTTGATGGGGCGTTTTCATGCATTGTGTTTTCCTTTCACTCCTCGGCCAACGTACAGGCGCGCCCCTTCAGGCTGAAGAAGAATTTGAGCCCTTTTTGCACTTTTTCTGAAAATATTTTGGGCGCAAACAGGGAGCCCGCCACCTTTTTGTTGATTTCAGCGATGGTGGGATAGGGGTGAATGGCCCCGGCAATGGTGGACAGTTTGACCTTGCCGTTCAGGGCGGCCACCCACTCGCTGATCAGGTCGCCGGCCCGCGGGCCCAGTATCTGGACGCCCAGGGGCTTTTCCTTGTCGTCGACCACCAGCCGGATGCGGCCGGTTTTTTCGCCTTCCGCCAGGCTGCGGTCATTGTCCTTGAATTCTTCCTCCCAGATTCGGGTCCGGATGCCCTGTTCTTCGGCCGTCTTGCGGTTCATGCCGATACTGGCCAGTTCGGGGTCCGTGTAGGTGCACCAGGGCAGGTTGGCGTAGTTGACCTTGCGGGGCAGCCGGAATATGGCATTGCTGACCACGATGCCACCCTCATATCCGGCCGCGTGGGTGAACTGGTAGCCGCCGTTGACGTCGCCGGCGGCATAGATGTGCTTCTGGCTGGTGCGCAACCGCGCATCCACTTCCACGCCCCTGTGATCAAAAGTCACGCCGGTATTTTCCAGCCCCAGATCCTCCACGTTGGCGGCCCGGCCCATGGCCACCAGGATGGTCTCGGCCTCCAGTGATTTGGCTTTGCCATGGCTGTCCTTGATCCGCACGGATTTTACATTGCCCAGTTCCCTGACCGTCTCTATGGCGGCACCCAGGTGGAAAATGACGCCTTCGGCGGCCATGACCTCCATGACGGTATCGGCCAGGTCCTTGTCTTCTTTGGTGAGGATCTGCCCGGCCCGGTCCACCACGGTGACCCGCGCGCCCAGGCGGTTGAATGCCTGCGCCATTTCAATGCCGATGGGGCCGGCGCCCAGGACAACCATGGATACCGGCAGGCGGTCCAGATAAAAAATTTCCTTGTTGGTGATATAGGATGTGTCGGCCAGACCGGGGATGGGCGGCGCCATGGGTGACGAACCGGTTGCAATGACCCAGTTTTTGGCGTTGTGGCACTTGCCGTCCATCTCAATGGTGTGGGCATCGACGAAACGTGCATTGCCAAATACCACCTTGGCGCCCAGCCCGCAGAAACGATCCTTCGAATCATGTCTCTGGATGGTGGCGATGACGCCCCGGATACGGTTTGAAATTTGCCTGAAATCCACCGGCGGAACATCCACCGACGGCAGGCCGAAGGCCGCTGCATGTTTCATCAGGTGATACACATGGGCGCTTTTGATCAAGGTTTTGCTGGGCACGCAACCGAAATGGAGGCAGTCGCCGCCCAGTTCCTTTTCTTTTTCCACCAGCAATGTTTTGGCTCCCAGCTGGGCGGCCCCCGATGCCACGGTCAATCCGGCCGCCCCGCCGCCGATGATGCCCATATCGAAGTCGTACTTGTTGCCCATGATGGCCTCCTGTTTATTCCGTCGTTATTTTCCGTTCAGCGACCAGTCGTAATCCAGGTATTCGACCTTGAGCGATTTACCGGCTTTTTGCATCCGGACGGCCAGATCACCCGTTGCATAGGATCGAATGTATCCCGCAATGTCATTGCCGAAATCCTCGCTGAACCATTTGAATATCCGGCTCGCATAAAGGGTGTCGCCGTCGATATAATTGCTCTGCCCGTCGTTGATGAAATTCGTGACCGCATCATTGAGCTGCCAATCCAGCCTTTTGCCGCTGTATGGTTCTCCACGCAGGGGAGGGCAGCTGACGGAAGCACAATTGACGGCAAAGTGAACGCGCGGGTCTTTGAACGCGGGCCGCAGAATATCGTGTTCAATATGGTCCAAAGATACCGTCTGACCATAAAGTTTGACAAACTTTTTTTTCCAGGGAGCCTGAAACAGGCTGCCCAGATCCTTGATGGACTTGACCCCCGGGTAGCCGTCCAGGATCAGCTTGATGGTCCACGCATTGTAGGCGTTGATGTAAAAGGCCATCTGTTCGTTGCGGTCCAGGAGGGCGGGGTCGGTCTGTGATAACAGATCAAGATAGTGGTCCAGCCGCCTTTCATCGGCTTTGAATCCCTTGTAGTCCACCCGGCCGTTGTGGACATGGCTTGCCAGAAGCTCGCCATACGCCAAATGATCCGGCGGCCCCTGCGCCAGGGAGGCCGATGCGGCCAGCATAACGATTCCTGCGGCCGTCGCCAGCCATTTTATGCCATGATTTGCTTTCATACCCGCCTCCGTTTTGTCCCTTTGGTCGCATGAGCATACAACACCTTACACCCGAAAGCGACACATGGCCAATGGAGATGGGTGACGGTTGACTTGGAATATTCGCCATGACGACTGTTGTATCTCCAGGTTCCGCTCCCGAAAAGTTCCTCAGTTCAAATTTTCATCAGAGAAAATTTTTCTTGACAACCTGTCTTTACTCTTTTATTAGAGCAAAAGTTTCCTTCCATTCAAAAGATTAAAGTTCCTGTGTTCCAAAGAAAAAGTACTTTTACAACCAAAGCGGAATTCTAAACGGATCTACTGTCTTTAACGCGGTGCATTTCACTCCGATTGCATGATCGCGGAATAAATTTTCTGCCATTCTGTGGGCTGACGCATGATCGCCCGTTGCACTTTTTTCAATTTCGAAAAAAGTAAAATTCATAAGAGATCTGGTCATAGCCGGCCTATTACCCGGGTTTTGCCTTGATACCCCGCCATGCGGCTTATTTTACATTATGGCAGACTTGTGCAACTCGATACTTACATTGCAACTTTCGGGTTTCGAAAAGAACCCAACAAGAGAGGCTGGCTGTCCTGGGGCGGCGGATAAACGCCGCCGCCCAATTAAATCGCCTGGTTCCGAAGGTGAGAGCTTTACGCCAAGCCGGTGTTGATTTCCCCGGCTGCGCGGATCCGTTTCCGGGATAAGGAAATTCAGAGCACAGTCGAAGATATAGAAGTAAATACGATTTACCCATTTTATGAGTGGATAGAGATGCGGTCAAAACTTAATCAGATGCAATGAAAAAGGAGGTCAAATGAGAAAAACGAAAAAAATGGCAGTTACCCTTGTCGCAGTAGCATTGATCCTGGCCTGGATCGTGCCGGTTCTGGCTGCCGACCAGGCGCGTGTGAATATCAATACCGCGGATTATGAGGAACTCATGACCCTGGAGCGGGTTGGAGAATCCTACGCTAAACGCATCGTGGCTTATCGGGAGAAAAACGGCTCTTTTCAAAAAGCGGAGGACTTGCTCATGGTAAGGGGCATCGGGCCTAAAGTCCTTGAAGTCAACGCCAACCGGATTGTGGTCACTGACGAATAGGAACGCGCCGGAAAAAAAAACAGCGCCGGACGGCAATGGCTGCCGTCCGGCGCTCTGAAGGGGCTTGTGCCCGATCTTAAAATTAAAACCAACCATCCATTTTAAATGCTGGTATTAACAGTCTGGAGCTTTTATGAAACTTATCGCCGATAATCGCTGGATTGCTTTTCTGATTATATGGTATAATTTACTTCTGCTGGCAGCTACGATATCCGCAATTGCATGATAGGCCGGATATTTCGTGCCCGGCGAAATTGCTATAAACAGTCAAATAGATTGCCGCACGGCATCAGCTGCGCATTTTGCCGATCGGGGTCGGAGTCACCTCTGCCCGCTTCTTTTGGATATCAAAAGATATTAATATCCTTGCCTATAAATAATGAAAAATGAGAAAATAACCTGTAATTACCACAAATGGAATACTCAAAATGGCGAACATTTTTTCAAATACGTGATTTTGCTCTTCAAACTTTTTTTCGATTTCCGGTTTCATGATTCTGCTGATTCCTTTGGCTTGTATTTCTATAGTTATCGCCACAAATTATCGGCCATGGTGCAACCATTGAAAGCTTTTGGGATGATTTTGGCTTAAGGCCTACATATCTGACGATTCGGTGAAATTCAAGGGATAATCACTACCGGATAGCCGCCATGGTTGCCTGCAAACTGAGCCGGACAGCACTTCATTGACAATCCGGGCAAAGGTTTTCTCCGGTTCCTTCCTGAGCCCGCGCCCCCGGTTAAATGGCGTGGGGTATGGGAATTCAGAATCAAAAACCAGAATTGTTTAACCGCGGCGTTTACGGAAACAAGCATAAACGGATCAGTACACTTGCTTACCAAGGACGGAATATCAATGGTTGAAAAACAGGGGATTGGAATTTTTGCCCTTGGATCATTTTTTAAACCGAACCATATAGCGACTGCTATGAGAAAGGATAAAGCCTTGAGGCCGTACAAGGATGTCTTTACAGATAACCAAACACAGTGATCGAAAGCAATTGCTCATACAGGCCGGTCAAACCCAATACCATAATACCTTTGACAGTCCTCACATATTGCTGAAATCCTGTATTCATATTCTGAAAAGGTGTTTCTGAAGGTATGCGCAGGTCTTTTACAGATTTTGCATATACGGGCTTGCTTTGCAAAAAAGGTTCTGCCCTGAACCTTCTTGTCAGACAATACACCTATTAACTCTTGGAGCCGGTTCATTGGGTATAGAATCCTGATTGTGAATGGGTGACGTATACTAATATTAGTTATCATTGATATTAGTTCTTATCAAGAGATTTTGGGACAAAAGTCCCATAACCTGTTCATATCGTATTTCCGATTTTGAATATGGGCTGTTCAGCTAATAGTTGCCATTGGAAGCATCATTACAATGTATTTGAGTAAAACATCCCGATTAAATTTGTGTTAGGCTGGTGTTCAAGTTTGGTTCGGAGGCCGATTTAAGAATGATTGACACCGGGGCTCTTCCCTTGCCTGATCAACGGTAGCCGGACCGTGAAGGTGGTGCCCTGATCAAGCTGGGATTCGACATCGATGCTGCCATTGTGTTCCTCGATCAGCTTGCTGGTCACCAACAACCCCAGGCCTGTTCCCTGGGGACCTTTGGTACTGAAAAAAGAAGAAAAAAGGTGACCCTTGACCTCTTCACTCATACCGGACCCGTTGTCGCTGACATCGAAGCGAATTCTTTGGTCTGCATCGATGCTCGTGCTGACTCTGACCCGATGGGTTTTGCCAAGATTGGGGTCATCGCGGCAGGCATCGATGGCATTGCTCACCAGGTTGAGCAAGCTGCGGTGCAGGCTGCGCTCGTCGAGCAGCACCTTCCCGATGTCTGGGGATAGGCTGGTTTCCAGGGTAACGTTATTCTCATCGGCTACGGCCTGCATCAGTTCGATCACCTCTTCGATGGTCGCGTTGGGATGGCAGGGGGCCATCTCGGGCTCGCGCTCCTTGGAGTAGGAGAGCAGGTCCTGGACCAGGTCTTGGGTGCGGGTGATGTTGCGCTGGACCATGTTCCAGCCCGCCTGGAGTTTTTCGGTGTTTTCATTCTTGATGCCGATATTGACCATGTAGCTGCCGCCTTTGAGGCCGTGCAGGATGTTCTTGACGCAATGGGCCATGCCGGCCACGGTTTGCCCCACGGCGGCCAAACGTTCGGCGCCGAGCAATTCCCTCTCCAGGCGCTTGATCTCCCGCAGATCCTGGAAAAAGGCCACCAGCCCCATTTTCTTGTGCTTCCGCCGCAGAACGGCTCCGGAGAACCTTACCGGGATTTCATTGCCGGCTCTGTCCCTGATGAATGTTTCCTGCCAGGGGATATTCCTCTTGTCTGCATCGGACGCGTCCATTGCCGATTCGAAGGCTTCGATGATTTGGGGGGGATAGATGTCGCGGAAATTCATTTTGTCGATGACTTCATTGCCGCTGTATCCAAAGATCGATTCGGCGGCCGGATTGAAGACCACCACCTGCCATTGTTCGTTGGTGGCGACGATACCGTCATTGGAGCTGCCAATCAAACGGGTCTGAAAGCTGGCCTTCTGCTGAACGTTCTGCTCCAGCATGGCATTTTCAATGGCGACACCAATGCGATTGGCGATGAGTTCGAGGGCCCGAAGGTCGTTGGTGCCAAAATGGTTGGGTTTACGGCTGCCGGCACGAATGACGCCGAAGGTGTTTTTGTCCCGGTCGGCAATGGGGATGTAGATGAGGGACCGCAGTCCTTCCCGGTAGAGCAGCTGCCGGCCCTCGGACCCGGTGTTTTCCAGGTCTTGAATCACCATCATTTTTCCGTCTCCGGCGACTTGGGCCACCGTGCTTTGAGGATCGGCAACGCGCAAGAGATAGCAGATGTAGTCGGAAAAGCCGCTGCTGTACCGCAGGTGGTATCGGTTGTCCGGTTTGCGTATGTAAATACAAAGGCCGTCGATATCAAAAATGTTGACCACCTCTTCTACGGCGGCCCGAACACGGCCCTCCAAATCGAGAGGCCCGCTGAGGCTGGCATAAATGGAAGAGAACGTCGCCAGTTCGCGGGTGTGCTGTTCTCGCTCCATTTCGGCCAGCCGCTCTTCGGTCTTGTCCCAAATGGTTTCAATGGCGCCAATCACTTCCCCCTCGGGGGTTTTGATGGGAGCGGCGGTGAACCAGCACCACTTGCCCCCGTTTCCCAGGTGCGCAAAATAGGCGTCGGCTTCATAAGCACCGTCGATCAGCGCCGACGGGCGCCACTTGGATCCGTAGAGCTGCTCGATCTGGACGTCGTCGATCCGGTCGAGAATCACATCCGCCATGGAGGGGCGCTCTTTGTCATAGAAAGGCGCCCACGACTTGGTGGTACCCACGATTTTATCGGCCGTCCAGCCGCTGAACTGTTCCAATGCCTTGTTCCAGTGAGTGACGGTGTGGTCTTTGCCTATGACGAAGGTCGGTATCGTGCTGCCGTTGATGATTTGGGCCATCGTCTGCTCGCTTCTCTGAAGCTGTTCCACGTTCCGGGCAAGTTCAAGGTTTTTCTGTTTGCCAAGTTGCTCGGCCTTACGTCTTTCCGTGCGATCCCAAAGGGTTTCGATGGCGCCTACGATGGAGCCATCCGGTGTCTTGAGGGGTACCGCGGTAAAAAAGATCCAGGCGCCGCCGTCCCCCAGATGGGGAAAAAACTCTTCGACTTCGTAGGCACCGCTGATCAGTGATGACGGCTCCCAGCGGGTTGAATAGTAGCGCCAGAGCTCGTCCTGGCTGACATCGTCCAAAATCAGGTCGGCCATGGTCGGCTGTTTTTTGGGTCGGAACGGTTTCCATTGATTGTCGGTTCCCACCATCTTCAGAGCTGAGTAGCCGGTGAGCTTCTCACAGGCCAGGTTCCAATGGGTGACCTTATGATCCCGGTTGATGACAAATGTGGGGATGGTGCTGCCGCCGATGATCTGTGCCAGGATTTGTTGGCTGGATACCAGGTCCTGGCGCATCTGGCGCCCATAGTCATTGGCTGCAGTGTTGATGTCCTGCACAAATTGATGAAATTCCTCAAAGAGGCCGGCAGTTGCACGGGAATCCAATGTTTCTGTTTGGATCCTGCCCATCAGCGCGATCTTTTTGGCTTTGATGCGAAAATAATCGAGGATGGCCATTGCATCGTAATGATCCACCAGGAGAACGCCGGGCGGCTTTTCGGCGCGAAGGTGCCGCTTGAGGCTGTCATCCTGGGTGAGTTCGAGCAGCAGATCCAGCTCTTCGATGGCGCACAACTCGCGATGATCGGAAGTGGTAAAAATGCCCAGTTTCCTTGCCAGCATCAGGCCTGCCGCATTGGGATCGGGGTCGGCCACTGCCAGAATAGCGGGCCGTTTTTCAGGGTCTGTTTCGCTGTAAACGGCCTCCAGAAGCGATTTACAGCGCTTGCCTCCGCCGATGATGCCGATATTGAGAGCTTCAATGTTTTCGATCATTTCAACACGCTATTTTTTTTGTTCGGCCCATTGGTTACTCAGGCAGATGAAAATTTCTTCTTTTCGCTATGTGTATTCAACCAGGCCTGACAATTATTGCCTTGTTCGTATTATGCCGCCAAATACCGGTAATTGGCAAGGGGTGTCGGCTACCGGCGCAATATTCGTGTCGGTCTATCCATGATAGCTACTCCAGCGATGGTTGGCAAGCTGACACAATAGTCGAGCCCAACAACGGACATGAGATTAAATGATTTTGGAGATTTAAATGGATAAGGTACCGCCAAGATACCAGTGAGCAAGGCCCCTGTTTGAACAATGATTTTATGGTCGTGCGGCCTCGCTGGATACAGGTCCGCTTTTACGGTCCATTTTGGATACAGGCTCTCAGCATTTCAAAATGGCCAAGACTTTCCAGCTGCAGACGATCTATGCCGGGCGGCTTAAATGTACCAAGGAAATTGCCGAGCAGTCGGGAACTTAGTAATAGTGAGCAAAGGGCTGGCATGTGCCGATGTTCATAATACAAAAAAGATAATTGAAGGTTATCTAGAAATAATTTAGTTTTAGGATGACCGAAAACCGAAATAAAAGGTATTCCGTAACTCATGCATGTAACCCCCACATGCAGTTGAGTGGAGCACACTAAATCCAGAGAACTAAGAACATCCAAATCCGTATCGAGTTTATCAAACTGATAGTATTTGACATTAGATCCATGCCCGAACCATTTTTTTAATCGATCCATATTCTCCTTTTTGCCTGTAATATCGATCAGGACAAAATCGACATCTCTTCTCAATCGCACAATTGCTGACAGCAGGACAGGGACATAGATAGCCCGTCTTCGGATCAATGGCGTTGCATGGAGGTGAATTCCGATGACGGGGCGCTGATGCGGCCTGCGTTGTTTTGGGAAACAGGCCGAGGTTTGCCAGACAATATCAGGGTAACAATCCACCCGTATATGTGGGTTTATTTGCTTGACCCAATGCACATCCTGGGGATTTCTGACACTGAGGAAACGTACAGCTTTCAGAAACATCTGCTGGAAAGGCAATATTGGCCGAGGATGCCGGCCGGTTCCCCCCAGAGAAAATCCATAAATAGGCAAGTCTTTCTGCTGAGCCTGCATAATGACTTGACAACGATCAGCCTCATATTGCTCTGAAAATTGTATCCTGTCACACAAAGAACCGCCGCCACCAAAAATGAGGAGATCTTTTCCGGCCAACAATGTATCAATCGAGTCAGCAACTTGAAAACCATAGGGTTCTGCATACTGACGGCATAATTTATAGACTGAAAGGTCAATATCAGACAGTTGCAGAAAGTGTCCAAACATTACAGCCATTAAATCATCGCCGAAATTATGATCATTGTAATTACCGAATAATGCAATCTTCATTCTGAATACCAATCAGGCATCTGGTGGATTATCGGCCAATAGGAAGTCGCCTTATTAGAATTCGTTAAGATCTTACCGGCCGCTCTCTTGATTATAATGGTAATCGCCAAAAAACAATGTAACCAGAGAGGAGAGCAGACCATGGCCGCAAAGTCAAATTAGCACAGAAACGACTAATCTAGCTACAACTTGTTGTATTGGCGATGAGATTGACATACAAGTATCGGTTTGGCATACTCGGGGTGCAAAAAATTCGTTCCTGGCTTTAATGCGGATATGCTTTGATTCTGATGATGGGTTTTGTTCCGGCGCACTGGGTTTGCCGGGTACGGCACTCGGCGCGCCTGCGAAGGCGGGTCTGGTATACGGGGAAAGAGCAGTTATGGATGAAGCGGAGCAGGTGTTCTATTCGGGAAAAGGTCCTGGTTTTATAGATCGTCCCTCCGGGCATGTTTTAAAATCCATTTTAAAAACAAACTATTATGATTACGGGTGCAGTCCTGATCCGTGACGGCCGTCTGGTTATGGCAGATGACTTTAGGGATGAACTGACGTTGGCCGAAGTCCGTGAGACGGGTGCTGCCTTGCTTATGCTGGTGAATTAATATGCATCGAAGCGGTGTTTACCAGCATGGAAACAACAAATCCTTGTAAGGAGAATTATTTGAATGGTTTCATTCGGTTCCCGGCAAATAACGAAACGTGAATTTATCCTGCCGAACTTCCTCATTGCAGGGGCTGCCAAATCCGGCTCAACCTCCGTGTATTATTATCTCAAACAGCACCCTGATATTTATATGGGCCTGATAAAGGAGCCCAATTTTTTCTCCTCTCAATGCCTTGAACCTCCTAAAAAAGGACCTTTTAAGAAAAGAATCGTCGACTTTGAAGAATATTGTGACCTTTTCAGTAAGCATAAGGGAGAAACAGCGATCGGAGAGGCCAGTGTTGAATATCTATACTATTACGAAAATTCCATCAAATTCATTAAGAAATATCTGGGAGACCCCAAAATTGTTATTATCCTCAGGAATCCCGTTGAAAGGGCTTTTTCAAACTATATGATGCTGAAACAGAATAACAAGGAATCCTTATCGTTTAGAAACGCGATGGCGCAGGAGGATCAAAGGATAAAGGAAGCGTGGGAGGTCACCTGGTTTTACAAGGCAAAAAGCTTTTATTATGAACCGGTGAAGGCCTATATGGAAGATTTCAGTAATGTCTATGTGGGCTTATTCGATGATTTTCGTAAAGAGCCATTTGCTTTCATAAAAGGCATATACGCGTTTCTGGGAGTTGATCCGTATTTTGAACCGGACGTTTCAACCCGATTCATGGTATCTGGTATTCCCCGATCACGAATACTGAATGATTTTTTTGTTAATAAGACATTCCTTCAAAAAATGATCCGCTTCATCGGCGTATCTTTTTTAAAGGAAGATCGATGGGTCAAGTTGCGTGATTCATTAAGAGCAAAAATACTGGTACGGGCGGAAATGGATCCTAACGACAAATCATATTTGCAGCGCGTGTTTCATGGAGACATTCTGAAGTTGCAGGACCTGATCCAGAGGGATTTGGGATGCTGGCTCAATACGGAAAAAAGGTGAAGTAATGAAAATATTTGAATTTAAAAAAATTCTTCCGCAAATTCCGAATATATTATTCAGGAGGCGGATCCATTTCAACTTTGAAATGTTACCCTTTGAGGCAAAGGATCTCAGCTTCAGAAAAAGACTTAACTTCTTCATCGCAGGATTAAATCAATTCGTCCTGCCGTCCCGCCCCCTGGGATTTCCCGTTATCGCACAGGTTGAACCGGCAAATTTCTGCAACCTGTCTTGCCCCTTTTGCCTGACCACTTCCAAAAATGATTCTCGGCCCAGCGCCTGCCTTTCCTTCAATACCTTTAAAAAATTTATAGACCACGCAGGAGACTATTTATTATTAATCGTACTGTGGAACTGGGGAGAGCCCTTTTTGAATCCGGACATTTTCAAGATCATTTCCTATGCAAAGTCGAAAGGTATCCTGATCCACTCAAGCACCAACGGCAATGTCAGATTCTCACCCCAAAAGGCTGAATCCCTTGTCGCCTCCGGAATTGACAGCCTGATAGTGGCGGTTGACGGAACCACCCAGGAAACATATGGCAAATTCAGAAAGGGCGGAAACCTGGACCGGGTGCTTGAAAATATCCGATTGATTGTCCAGGCAAAAAAGCAGATGGGGTCGTCAACACCCCGGCTCACCATGCGGATTGTGGTAACGCAGGACAATGAAAAAGAGCTTCCGTTGATGAGGCAGCTTGCAGAAAAACTGGGGGTTGATTGTCTCACCGTAAAAACCGTGTCCATGAACCGGGAGGACGACGGTAGGTTGAATCGCGCCTATGCCCCTGAGGACCGGAATTACCGAATGTATGAATATGAAGAGGACAGCTTCCGTAAAAAAGAAAGGCCGTTTGTCTGCATGCGGCCATGGAAGCGGATCACCCTGGATGCATTGGGGGAGGTTATATCCTGCGAATATGATTACAAGAACCGTCATTCTTTCGGCAATCTGAATGACGAGGGCCACACCATTGATGTGTGGAAAAGTCAGCGATCCAAAGATTTTCGTATGAAATTCAATAAAGGGCATAATAATTTTTATCATTGTCGGGATTGCGTTTATAAAAACAGGGTGGCGGATGATTGTACGGTGGAACGGATCATATAATGTCTGCACAAAAGGACTGTTCAGACGCAATTTTGAATGTCGGATAGAAAAAAGGGACAACCCGTTTTGTCATTCATGCCGACACTCAATATTCGATAAGCCGGGGGAAGACTAAAATAGTGGGAAAGCAGTTTGCCAGTATTATTATTTGTACTTACAACCGGGCGCACTGCCTCAGGTCGACGCTGTTGTCCCTTAAAAACCAGTCGGTATCTCCGGATGATTTCGAGATCCTGGTGGTGGACGACGGGTCCAGTGACGGGACGGTGGACCTGTGTAAAAAATTTCTGGGAACCATTTCAAACCTGAAGATAATTTCCAAAGAGAGAAACCAGGGACTGGCCAGTGCGGCCAATCTGGGCATTCATCGTTCCAAGGGTGATCTCCTGCTTTTTACTGATGATGACTGCCATGCAGACCCCTGTTGGGTGGAAGTCATGACCGCTGCTTTAGCCGGACATTCAATCGTTGCAGGCGCGGTTGACAGCCATAAGACGAACTTTTTTCAGTTTTGTCACAATATTTCACAATTTCATCCGTTTATGCCGGGACAAAAAGCCGGAAGAAGGCAATTTATCGCGGGCGCCAATATGGGCTTTCAACGCGCTGTATTGGAAAAAGTAGGGGGATTCAAGGAAGGCCACCCGATACCGGATATGGAACTCATCATTCGGGCCGGAATGCTGAACTACAGCGTATTTTTCGAACCCGGCGCCAGAATTATCCATGATCCGGACCGGAGGCGCCTGTCGGACATAATCGACTATTCCTATCGCCATGCAAAAAACACCATTCTGCTGCGATATGAATTTCAGGATTTTCTCCGGACACCGTTCATCCTGAAATCGCCGTTCCTCCTTATAGCGTATTCCCCATTTATTTCCCTTAAAGTTGTTTTTGACGTTTACATGCGGAATGCCGGGCAGTTAAGGCATATCCACACCATTCCAGTCGTATTCGGTCTGAAGATGGCCTGGTGCTTTGGTGCATTTCAAGGATTGAGGAACCGTTTAAAGCCCGGAAAACCAAAATGACACCAGGTCTGACTTGAAAAAAGTGTCACAATTAATGATGCCGCACACTGCTTACGGTCACAACGTATCTGTGATATTAAGAATGCAACCTGTATGCTTGATGCCTGAAAAGCTCATGAATACTGTAAGAATGGTTGAGATTTTCAAGGCTCAAAAAATAAAGCACACAGCAAGAATTCTTGAGTATGGCGGGTGTTTCGCTTAATGTAACTATTATGACCACAGAAAAATTGTTAATAGTCTCTGCCAGAATCCACTGACATTTAAAAAGGAAACTGTTGGGTGACAACGATTTCGACTTGAATTGACTCAGGCCGAAGGGGTAATCCAAAATATTCTTTGCAACCGACATGTTCCAAGGATTACGTCCAAAAGGAGCTGTCTGATGACAACTAACAGGAATACATCCTTTCGAGGGTGTTATTTTTTAAACTTGCCCATTATTTTGTTGAGTCTATTAATCGTTGGGACTCCAGCCACAGGTGCCGATAACCAGTTAATAACTGTCGGTATCTATGAGAATGCTCCAAAGGTTTTCATTTCCGAATCAGGTAAACCCGCCGGCATTTTTATTGATATCATTGAGTACATCGCGAAAAGAGAAGGCTGGCACCTGCAATATGTACCCGGCACTTGGGGCGAGGGGTTGGACCGCCTTGAAAAAAAGGAAATCGATCTCATGCCTGACGTGGCGTACACGGCAGATCGTGAAACCCTATTTGCCTTTCATAAGGCGCCGGTCCTATCCTCTTGGTTTCAGGTGTATGCCCGCAAAGGCAGCGGGATTAAATCGATATTAGATCTTGGCGGAAAACGTATTGCGGTTCTGGAACGCTCAGTTCAGCAGCAGGCGTTTGTCCGACTTGCTGATAGTTTCGGATTAAACACAACCCTCATTTCTCTACCGAATTACCAAACCGTTTTTGAGCGGGTTGCCAGAGGTGAGGTTGATGCGGCCATCACCAACCGCTTCTACGGCGTGATGCATGCGAAAAAGTTCGGGCTTGAAGATACGGCGGTGGTTTTCAGCCCGTCCGATCTCTTTTTTGCAGCATCTAAAAAAGATCCCAAACAATTGCTGACAGCAATTGATCACCACTTACTGGATCTGAAAAAAGATACACAATCGATATATTATGAATCATTGAAAAGATGGACATCCGAGGAGGTTCGGTTCAAATTCCCGGTATGGCTTAAAGCTCTCGGCCTGGTTATGTGTGCTGCCCTGCTCATTAGCCTGTTGGGAAGCGTTGTTTTGAAGTATAAAGTGAATGCACGCACCCGGGAGTTGCTCAAGATAAACCGTGTTTTGAGCACTCTCAGCGAATGCAATCAGGCTCTGGTGCGCTCCACCGACGAAGCTGGGTTGCTTGACGCCATCTGCCGCATCGTGGTTGACATCGGAGGTTATCATCTGGCCTGGGTCGGTTTTTCCGAAACGGGCACAGACGAAACCATCCATCCCGTGGCCCAGGCCGGCTTTGAGGAGGGTAACCTTGCAACCGTAAACACCAATTGGAGCCACACCGATCCAGGTCGCAGCTTAACGAGCAACGCCTTCCGAACCAGACAGCCTTGTTCTGCCCGGCATATTTTAACTGATCCGGACCTTGAACTTTTGCGAGATGAGGCGCTCAGGCGAGGTTATTCCTCAGCGCTGGTACTACCGCTGCTTGCAGAAGGAGAGACGATCGGTGTTCTGGGTATTTACTCAGTCGAGCCCGATGCTTTCGATACGGAGGAGGTTGCGCAGCTCACCGAACTATCCGGCAATCTGGCTTTCGGCATTGTTGGTCACCGGACACGAGACGCGTTAAAGCAGGCCGAAGTGCAGCGGCAGGAGGTGCAGCAACGGTTCGCGGATATTGTCGAATTTCTGCCAGACGCAACTTTCGTGATTGATCAGGACAAAAAAGTTATCGTATGGAACCACGCATGTGAAGCAATGACCGGTGTGAAGAAAGATACTTTGTTCGGCCAAGGTAATTATGCCTATGCTGAGGCATTCTTCGGTGAACGACGTCCAATCCTCGTTGACCTGCTGGATATGGCTGTGCCGGAGGTGGAGGCGACTTATAAATACGTCAAGCGTCAAGGTGACAAAATTTATGGTGAGTCTTTTTTCCCTCGCTTTAAAGATGGTCAGGGAGCTCATCTGTGGGGAGTGGCATCGCCCTTGTACGACCGGGATGGCCAGCGTTGCGGAGCTATTGAGACCGTTCGGGACGTGAGCGAACAAAAGATCTTAGAGAAAACACTACGCGATAGTGAACAAAAATATCGAGAGCTGGTGATGCTTGCCAACAGTATCATCTTGCGTTGGTCGTGCGATGGGCATATCACTTTCCTTAATGAGTTCGGCCAAAAATTCTTCGGCTATACAGATACAGAAATTCTTGGCCGACATGTGCTTGGAACCATCGTTCCTGAGAATGAGAAATCTGGCCGGAACTTACGCCCGCTGATAGAGGAGATCTTAAGCGACCCGCAAAAGTTCGAACGAAGTATCAACGAGAATATGCGCAGCAATGGCGAACGGGTTTGGATCGACTGGACCAACAAGGTGGTGCTCGATGCGCAGGGCCAGATGAAAGAGATCCTGAGCATCGGCTCCGACATAACTGATCGCAAGTTGGCCGATGAACAGATTCGCCGGCTTAATGATGAATTACGACGGCACGCTCAGGTCCTGGAGCAACGCGTGGCGGAACGAACCGCAGAGTTGGTCGTCGCAAAGGACCGGGCCGAATCAGCCGACCGGATCAAATCCGCATTTCTGGCCACCATGTCACATGAATTGCGGACGCCACTGAACTCTATCATTGGATTCACCGGTATCCTTCTTCAGGGGCTGGCCGGGCCGCTGAACGAAGAACAGCAAAAGCAGATGAGTATGGTTCAAGGCAGTTCCCGCCACCTTCTGGCTCTTATTAACGATGTGCTGGATATTTCAAAAATCGAAGCCGGCCAATTGGCGCTTTCCCTCACTTCCTTTGCGTTGAGACCCTCCATTGAGAAAATGGTCAAGATAGTAACACCGCTGGCTGAAAAAAAAAGGATCGCTCTGGTGTTGGATATCGCCGATGATGTTGCAACAGTGACCTCGGATCAGCTTCGCCTGGAACAGATCCTTCTCAATCTACTCAACAATGCCATCAAATTCACTGAAAAAGGGTATGTCCGAATTTTCTGCCGGAGTGATAATAATAATTATGTCCTCTCGGTTTCAGACACCGGTATCGGAATACAGCCGGAAAAAATTTCAGGCCTTTTCCAACCCTTTCACCAAATTGACACCGGGCTTTCACGCAAACACGAGGGGACCGGCCTCGGGCTGTCCATTTGCAAGAAACTCTTGGATATGATGGGCGGAACCATCGGTGTTGAAAGCCATTGGGGCCAAGGCAGCACCTTCACCGTGCGCTTTCCGAAATAAACAGGAAGAGGTTTGCCATGAACAACACGCTGCTGATCATTGAAGACAACGAGCAAAATTTTTACATGATGCGTTTTCTACTGGAAAAGAACGATTTTAAGGTCATCGGTGCGGGAAACGGACGGCAAGGCATCGAAAAGGCGCTGCACCATAAGCCACGGGCCATATTACTGGACATTCAACTGCCCGAAATGGACGGATATGCTGTGGCTGAGGAACTTAAAAAGCATGGTGAATTAGGAAACATACCTATTATCGCGGTAACTTCCTATGCCATGGTGGGGGATCGAGAACGGATTTTAGCTGCTGGAGCTACCGGTTACATCGAAAAACCCATCGACCCGGAAACCTTTGTGGCAGAGATTATTCAATATCTATCGAAAGACCCGGGCGATCAAGGGAGACAGCAATGAACATTCTTATCGTCGACGACCATGAAGAAAACCTGTATCTATTGGAAACCATGTTAAAGGGAAGCGGTCATAATGTTCAGAAGGCCGCAAACGGCGCTGTGGCCCTTGAAAGGCTCAAGGTCGGCGGGGTTGAGTTGATCATCAGCGATATCCTTATGCCGGTCATGGACGGCTTTCAGTTGTGTCGAAAAGTCAAAACAGACGAGACCTTGCGTCATATCCCGTTCATTATTTACACCGCCACCTATACCGGTCCCCAGGATGAGGCTTTCGCCATGAAGATCGGCGCAGACCGTTTCATTCAAAAGCCTTGTGAACCGGACACTTTCATGCAGGCTGTTGGCGATGTGATGGCGGCCGACAGGCGTTGCCATGATTTCTCAACGCAGGAGCCAAAACAGGAAGAGGAAATCCTCAGGCTATACAGTGAAAGACTCGTGAGAAAGCTTGAGCAAAAGATGCTGGAATTGGAAAGAGAAATACAGATGCGCCGGTCGGTGGAGAAAAATTTACGGGCAAGTGAGCAAAAATATCGCCTGCTGGCCGACAACACCCTGGACATAATTTGGGCTATGGACCTGAACCTTGCATTCACCTACGTCAACCCGGCCATCCAAATCCTGATGGGATACTCACCGGAAGAATTCATCGGTAGCACTTTGTCGGAGCACTGCGACGAAGAAAATTTCGCCAAAATGGCCCAACTCGTCGCAGATGAAATGGCCGAGGGACCATCGGGCTCCGGCGTTGTCCTGGAAGCAGTGTTGTTAAAGAAGAACCGAGAGCCGATTCCGATCGAGATCCACGGCAAGGTAATCTACGACGAAAACGATGCGCCAATTCTTCTGCAGGGCACCGCGCTGGATATTTCCGAACGCAAGCGGGCGGAGGGGGCACTTAAAGAGAGTGAGAAGAAATATCGTGAGCTGTATGATTTTTTGCCAATCCCGGTCTATGAGATGGATTTTGAAGCCAATATTACTTCTGTTAACCGAGCTATTTATGAAACTTTTAAGGCGACAGAGGAGGATTTCAAAAGAGGCTTTAAAGGATGGCAGCTTCTTTCACCCGAAGAAGTTGATAAATCTGCCAAAAACATTCAAAGACTGCTTAAAGGGGAGAAAATAGAAGGTACTGAATATACTTTGATGAGGTTGGATGGATCTGTCTTTCCTGCCATTGTCATCTCAAGTTTAATATACAGTGATGGCAAACCGGTGAGGCTCAGAGGAGCTATTATCGATATTACGGAACGAAAGCGACAGGAGGAGGAAATAAGAAAGACGACTGTGCTTCTTGATTTGATTATCGAGAACATCCCCGACATGCTTTTTCTAAAGACTGCCAAAGACCTGCGGTTCGTCCGGATTAACCGGGCGGGAGAGAATCTAATTGGTTATTCAAAAGCCGACCTGTTGGGGAAGACCGCTTTCGATTTCTTTCCAAAAGAACAGGCAAAAATCTTTTCGGAGAACGACCGGGTGACTCTATGCGGAAAAACGGTTGTGGATATCCCGAAGGAAGCCCTGCAGACCCGTAGCGGGGGTAAGCGCATCCTGCACACGAAGAAGGTGCCGCTTCTGGACGCGAGCGGAAAACCTGAATACCTGCTGGGCATCTCTGAAGACATCACCGAGCGCAATCGGGCTGAGGAGGAAAACAAGAAACTGCAGACCCAGTTGATCCAGGCCCAGAAGATGGAATCCATAGGCACGTTAGCAGGTGGCATTGCCCATGATTTTAATAACATTCTTTCCGCTGTCATCGGCTATACGGAACTGGCGAAAATGAAGTTAGAATCCGATTCAGCAATTATGGACGACCTTAAGGAGGTGCTCACTGCTGGCGAACGCGCCAAAGACCTGGTAAGACAGATTCTGACGTTCAGCCGCCAGACAAAGGAAGAGAAAATACCCGTTCAGGCGGGCTTAATCGCAAAAGAAGCATTAAAACTGCTAAGGTCTTCCCTGCCAGTCACCATAGATATGCGTCAAAACATCAAAAGCCAATCGGTGATCCTGACCGATCCGACCCAGCTTCATCAGATCGTTATGAATCTGTGTACCAATGCTGCCCATGCCATGCGGGAAAAAAGCGGCATTCTTGAGGTAACTCTTACCGATGTCAGGCTGGATTCCGATTTCGCATCAACTCATCCGGAGATTCAGCCGGGCGATTACCTGAAACTGACGGTCAGCGATACCGGTCACGGTATGACGCCTGAAGTGATGAGCCGAATCTTTGATCCGTTTTTCACCATGAAAGATAAGGATGAGGGGACGGGTTTAGGCCTATCGGTCGTCCATGGTATTGTAAAAGATTGCGGTGGAACGATTTCGGTCTACAGCGAGCCAGGCAAAGGAACCACCTTTAATCTTTATTTTCCGATCATTGAAAGCAAGGTTAAGGGAAAACCCGAAGAATATACAATCATTCCCACCGGAACCGAACGGATTCTTGTGGTGGATGATGAAAAGGCCATCATCGACATAAGCAAAAAAATTCTTACATCCTTGGGGTATGTGGTTGAAGCCAGAACCGGCAGTCTCGAGGCTTTGGAGCTTTTCAAGGCAATGCCTGATAAATTTGATCTGGTCATTACCGATATGACCATGCGGCAGATGACCGGCGATGTGCTGGCCCGGGAGATGATGAAGATTCGGCCGGACATAGCGGTGATCCTCTGCACCGGTTTCAGCGAAAATATCAGTGAGGAAAAGGCCGAGACAATGGGAATTAAAGCCTTTCTGTTGAAGCCGCTGCTAAAAGAAGAAATGGCCCATAAGATCCGAAAGGTGTTGGATGAGGCCAAAGACTCCACTCATGCTTAATTGTTCGATAAGGGCCTGATCAACCTGCCAATCCTCTTTCCGCTTGGCAAGCTTTATAAGAAAACAATCGATTTCATCTTGCCCAAGCGATGCGGATATGGGCATTATTGCAATGCAGGTAACAATTTTTTATCCGGTGCAGGAAAAAGGGGATCTTTTTGTCCGGGATAATACTCTGGCGGGATAAATATTTTTCGAATCTATTCATGGCACACCTTCATCTAAGATATGGTTTCTAACTGAAATAAAGGCTTGTAAGGATCATAGCAGTCGGATGTGACAGATCAGGTCACAGTGATGGCGGAGGCCTTCAAATCCGCGTTCAAGGGTGCCCAAATAAGAAAACAGTGTACTTCAGGGGAATTCTCCATAAGCACAGAAAAAACAGGATGTAGAATCCTTTGAAATAAGGTCGATTGTTTGACTAATCAGATATTTATGATATTAGTGATGGATGAGATAAAAAATCTTAATTATGAGTATATGCCCACCATTTGGGTGAGATGGCCCAGATTCGTGTGCAAAGCGGGAAATTCCCACTAATAACTATAGTTATAAATATGAAAAAAGTAATCAGAATAATTTTACCAATTCTTTTCCTTCTTTTATCGGCTCTATATTTTAATAGCGCTGCAGGCAGCGCGTGGGTAGCACGTGGCCCACCTACTGACTATCCAAAAGCATGGGCATATTTAGCTTTCAGATATTTATTTTATGGAATTGGGTTTATCATTTTTGCCGTAACTTCATTTATCGCTCTAAAGCCACAGGCGAAACGAATTAAAACTAAACTCATTATTGGAATATTGGTTGGGATTTGTATTTTCGCAGTTCCACACATAAAAAAATTCATGCATATTGACGCTTGTCTTGATCAAGGCGGCAGATGGAATTATGCCACTTATAGCTGTGAAAAATGATTTTTTTATAACCTCTGGCTCCATTGGACCGCAAAAGGCGGGCGGCTATAGCATTAGCCAAATCATCATTTAATTTTTCATTAACAAGGGCTGTGTTTCTTTTGCGGCCCATGAGCCACGCGTTATAACTCCACGAAAGATTAAGAATGATCGCATTTGAAATCGAGATAAACGGAAATAAACTATGCACTGCCGGAATTGATGCAAAGTATGGCATCTTAACCTCAATATTATCATGGGCCAAAAGAGATGTAAGCCAACTATCAGAAGAATCAAAAGCAAAGGTGCCTGCGGAAGAGCTGAAATTGACAGTCGGTGGTCATATTAGCTACAGCAAAGATGATTACGAAAATGTTCAATGGTCAGGTCGCGAGCTCAAACCTGGAGATCTGATAAAGATAAAAATTATTGAAACAAATGAAGCGGATGAGCCAAAAACGAAAAAGCGTTCTGATCCTAAATTTGTCGAATTGCAGAAACGTAAATATTTCGAGCAACTAAAGAAAGAATATGAATAAAAACAGGTTATAATCGGGTAGCCGGGGGTTTTTCTCCCCCGGCCCCCACAACACCCAGCATGCGGGTCCGCACTGGGCGTTTCACTAAGCCTACCGGGCCGTAGCCGGGTAGTGAATGTTCACCCACAGCTCTTTGACAGACAATAACCCTTGATCTGCAAGCCACTGGTTGGTCATGCCGGTTTGGGTTGCCAGTGTTCGCGATAGATGCCATGGTCCCTTTCGGCTAATAGCCGTCAGTATGGCAGTTCTCTTGAAGGTGCCAAGCTTGAGAAGATTACGCACCTTGGTGCGGGCGTAGCGCCACTGCTTCCAATAGCACATACGCACCCGTCTTCGCAGCCAGTGATCGATTTCAGGTATCGGTCGATAGTAATGCGATATGCCAAAGTAATTCATCCAACCGCGAAGATATTTGGCAATCATTCCGAGTCGGTACTCCATGGAGACAAACCAACTTCTGCCGGTCAGCTTTCGGATGCGGCGTTTGAACTCTTTAGAAGCCGCATCGGACCAGCGGATTTTACCGGCTTTGAAGGTAAAGCCAAGGAAGTTGGTTTTATCTATCTTGGCGACCTTGCTTTTGGCCATGTTGACCTTGAGTTTGAGCTTGCGCTCGATAAAGCGCTTGATCGAGGTCATCACCCGTTCACCTGCCCGCTGACTTTTCACCAAAATGAGAAAGTCATCGGCGTAGCGCACAAAGCGATGTCCCCGGCGTTCAAGCTCTTTGTCCAGGTCATCGAGAACGATGTTAGCCAAAAGCGGCGACAGCGGACCTCCCTGGGGAACCCCTTTACGGGTCTTTTCCAGGCGACCGCTGACCATCGCCCCGGCACGCAGGTACTTGCCGATGAGTTTGAGCAGCCGCTTGTCACGGACCTTGCGGGCCACCCGGTGCATGAGCACGTCATGGTTGACCGTATCAAAGAACTTTTCAAGGTCCATGTCCACGGCCCATCGGTAGCCTTCTTTGATGTAGGACTGAACCTTTCGCACCGCATCATGGGCCGACCGGTTGGGCCGGAACCCGTAACTGCAATCGGAAAAGTCCGGATCAAAGATCGGCACCAGCACCTGGGCAATGGCTTGCTGGATCAGCCGATCGGTCACGGTGGGAATGCCCAAAGGGCGCAGACCGCCTGTGGGTTTGGGGATCTCCACGCGTTTGACCGGCTTGGGTTGGTAGTTGCCTGCTAATAGAGCATCATAGATTTTGTTCCAGCTTTTGCGGGCAAATTCTGGGAACCGGTCGATAGCCATATTATCGACGCCGGCAGCGCCTTTGTTGGCTTTAACCCGTTTCCAGGCCGCTTTCATGTTCGGCTGGGACAAAACCTGTTCAAGCAGGTGATCATTTGGCTCGGGCGGTTTCCTGACACGCCGCACACCTGCTCCACCGGGCGGTTTCGATGCATTGTGCGAGTTCATGGAAGGCTCCTTGCCGCTGTTAGTGTTCGGCCCTTTGCCATGTCCTGGACATTACTCCAGGCGTTGGGCTACTATGGCCTCGGCTGACTTCTGGCCGATAACGATCCGCGTTGCCGCGCATCGCGCTTCTACGGTTGCTTTAGGATTCGGTGGCGGTTCCAGCCCTTTCAGGCTGGGCCTCAGTCCGACTTCCATGGCCGCCACAGACGCCACATTCGACCAGATCTCCCCGGATAAGGACGTGAACTGTCGCTGCACAACCGCGGCATTTACCCTATCTCCTGAACCCGGGGCTTTGTTATGTGGTGCTAACTTACCCGGAGACTGGGCCTTGTATGACGTTTCTGTTCGTCGGCTCACAGCTTTGCACTCGGGCTTCCTTCAGACGGAACCTCGCGGTGCCGCCCTTGCCGTCGGCTAATGTTTGGATCAAGGCCTGATGACCTTGACCGGGTTCACACATAGGGGACTTGCACCCCATAAGTTCACGCCCATGCCGGGCGTACACCTCGGCGTTCAAGGGACGGCGAGGACCGCGCCGCCCCTGACGCCGGGCGTTAAACGGCTGAGCAGCAATAAAGAAGGTAGGGATTATGCGAACATGTATATTTTGCAGCAACAAAGCCTCTACGGGTGAAGATGCTTGGCCGAAATGGCTAATGAAGCGATTTCCTGCCTCCAACACTTCATATATGGATGCTGAGCGTGGTGGTCGTAAACTTGGAAGCTGGACTATGGCAAAACCGAAATTGCTCATAAAATGGCTGTGTGCAGAATGCAACAATGGATGGATGAGTCGAATTGAAAGCAAAACCAAGCCAGTTCTGGCACCTCTACTTGACGATAGGCTGAGTGCTATAGATTCATCAAACCAATCTATGCTTGCAAGTTGGGCTGTGAAAACATCTATGGTTCTTGAGTGCCTCAATCCAAATAGGTCAAGGTTTTATACTGATGATGAACGTCAAATGATGTGTGCAAAACAGACGGTTCCGCCACGCACATCAGTGTGGATTGCCAAGTGTGTTAACCAGCCGAATATTTATAGTGCGGCAAAAGATCTTCGCACCTCTATGGATGATAATGGAGTCCATGCTTACACTACGACAATGGCTTTCGGCTCCCTCGCATTTCAAGTTGTGAGCATTAAGACCCCTAAAACAATACCAGAATATGCCTCTCTGACATATGATGTCACTCAGGGGCATTGGGACAAAACTCTACTTCAGGTATGGCCAATCATTCAAGAATCGATTGGCTGGCCAGCAGGTTATGGACTTAATGGTGAGCTTGGCCTGGATGCGCTCACTGAACGGTTAAGCCCAAAAAGATATTGAGCAAGTGAACCACATGGCCGTTTAACCTTGCAGTCCAGGGGACAGCAAGGGCCGGGCCGGTCCATTACGTAAAGTAGTGTGTAGGGTAAGTCTGTACCCTTTGCAAAGGTCAGTGGAAGCCCTTGCTGCCCCTGACCGCAGCGTGTGTGCCAGGCATGGCACAGAGCTAGTGGGGTGCAAGTCCCCACGCCAGGTATTCGTAGAGCCGAAGGCTAGGAAAAGGACAAGGGCGTAGCCGTGAGGCTGGGTCTGGAGGAAGTCCAATCCAAAAGCGCGGGGCGACGAACAGGAACCGGATATGAGGTGTGGTACACTCGGGACCAGTGGGCACGTGACCATGAAGTCCTCCATCTACGACTGGGGTGTGCTTTATAAATCCGGCGTTTACGCGCAATAAAGTTCTGTGTCTTACCCTGGGAGATCTCTCATGCTGCCCCGGAGCGTCGCGTGCGAGGCGAATTGGCTGGGGAAAGAGCAATCGATCCCGACCGTATGAGAGAAGTCAGCAGAGGGCATAGTAGCCTGGAAACGAGCCGCGAGAGATCCTGCGGGATAATCGTAGAGGGAGACAAGGTGAAGGCCCGAACGGTATGAAAGGATGAGTAGGATGGAGGTCATGTGGGTGTAAAGCCGATCCAGATTGGGCTACCCCTTACAATTGAGGGAGATGCATTCGCCTCGACAACCACAACTGAAAGTCCGGTTGGCAAAGAGCAGCTCATGGAGCTTATTTTACGAAGCGAGAACCTGCAACGCGCATTAAGACGTGTAAAGCAAAACAAAGGCGCAGCCGGTGTCGACCAGATGGGCACGGAGCAACTGGCCGACCATCTGACGCAGCACTGGGCGACGATCAAGCACCAATTGCTGGAAGGCACCTATCAGCCTCAGCCGGTAAGACGGGTTGAGATCCCCAAGCCGGGCGGCGGCAAGCGGTTGCTTGGCATCCCGACCGTGCTGGACCGTTTTATCCAACAGGCCATGCTGCAGATCCTGCAGGACCAGTGGGATGAGACATTTTCGCAGTTCAGCTACGGATTTAGGCCCAGCCGCAGCGCCCATCAAGCCGTCAGGCAAGCCCAGCATTACGTGCAGGACGGCTACCGCTGGTTGGTCGATATCGATCTGGAGAAGTTCTTCGACCGCGTCGACCACGACAAGTTGATGGGAATTATACGCCAAAGGGTCAAAGATCCGCGGGTGCTTCGATTGATTCGCCGGTATCTACAATCCGGCGTGATGATCAACGAGGCCCTGCACGAGACCGTGACCGGAACCCCGCAAGGAGGCCCTCTTTCACCGCTGTTTGCAAATTTGCTTCTGGACCAGCTGGATCGTGAGCTGGAAAGGCGAGGCCACCGATTTGTTCGCTACGCAGACGACTGTAACGTGTATAAACGCAGTTGGAAAGCCGCGCAACGAGTCAGGGCCAGCATTACCCGATTTTTGTCCCACCGTCTCAAACTCAAGGTGAACGAGGCCAAAAGCGCAGTGGCCCGCCCATGGTATCGAAGCTTTCTGGGATTTACTATAACCAGTCGCTCGAACCTGCGGGTAAGCCGCAAGGCGGAAAAGGCCCTCAAGAACCGCGTGCGCGAGATAACAGGTCGAACTCGGGGAAGAAGCATCAAGATGATAATAGCGGAGCTTGGGGTCTATCTGAAAGGGTGGCTGCCGTATTACGGGATCGTGCAAGTCAAGTCCATGATGAGACAGTACGACTCATGGATCAAGAGGCGTCTGCGCTGCTATCTGTGGAAGCAGTGGGGCAGAGCGGGATACAGGCGGCTGTGCGCGCTTGGCGTGAGCCGAGACCTTGCCTGGAATACTTGTAAATCAGCCCACGGACCATGGAGACTGAGCCGCAGCCCGGCGCTGGCCTTTGCACTGCCAGCACGTTATTTTGCCGACTTGGGTTTACCAAGTCTGCTCGGATACCAACTTAATCAACTGAACCGCCGTGGTACGTGATCCGTATGCCCGGTGGTGTGGGAGGGAGGGGCCGTGAGGTCTCTTCCTATCCCGATTATACAGCCTCAGCGTGAAAGATAATAATGGAAAATAATGATAAATCAAAATGGATTAATACCGTTTTGAGCAAATTAAGTTCAGTGAGTAACGAGATTGCTATAGAAATTATTGAAAATTGTGGAAGAGAATGCATAAAATCATCAAATGATTACAGTAAAATTTTGAAAGTCCGTCAGTCTGTTGATGACCTCACAGACGATGATTTAATATTTGAAATTTGCCACAGAGAACTATATGAGAATAAGCCTACCGTTCAGAAACAAGGGAATCATATTTGCATAGAATATCAGAATTGCTCATGCGGTATGGTAAATAATGGAAGTGTGAACCACCCTTTTCTTTGCAACTGCACAGTAGGCTATACGAAACAAATATTTGAAACTATTTATGGCCGACCAGTAAAAGTGGCGCTGCAAAAATCAATATTAAACGGCGACGACATCTGCAAGCAGATAATAAAAATATAATTTGTATAACATGCGGTTTAACAAGAGACCGCTCGTACCTCGCGGCCTGTGAACCGCGACGTTCAGTGTATAAAAATGAGAATTGTAGCCATTTTTCTAATCCTTTTTATGCCGCTTTGTGCTTTCGGAGGTGAGAAAGCCGATAAGGTTTTAGTGGTGAAGTCAGAATCCACATTGTATCTTATGAAAAATAAGAAAATTATCGGTGAGTTTAAGGCAACATTCGGTGCAAATCCAGAAGGGCATAAATACCAAGAAGGCGATGAAAGAACCCCAGAGGGGAATTACATTTTGGACTATAAGAAGAGCGATAGTGCATTCTATAAAGCAATCCACATTTCGTATCCCAATAAAGAGGATAATAAACGTGCAAAAGAGGCAGGTGTCAATCCTGGCGGTTCCATCATGATACATGGTCAGAAAAATGGTTTAGGCTGGCTTGCATGGTTTAGTCAAAATTTCAATTGGACTGATGGTTGTATAGCTGTTTCAAACAGCGCCATGAATGAAATTTGGGAGGCTGTAAATGTTGGCACTCCGATAGAAATTAAACCATGACCACAGAACATCTGTGTGTTGGGGACGGCGAGGACCATGCTGCCCCAAACACAGGGCGTGTGTGCCAGGCATGGCACAGAGCTAGTGGGGTGCAAGTCCCCACGCCAGGTATTCGTAGAGCCGAAGGCTAGGAAAAGGACAAGGGCGTAGCCGTGAGGCTGGGTCTGGAGGAAGTCCAATCCAAAAGCGCGGGGCGACGAACAGGAACCGGATATGAGGTGTGGTACACTCGGGACCAGTGGGCACGTGACCATGAAGTCCTCCATCTACGACTGGGGTGTGCTTTATAAATCCGGCGTTTACGCGCAATAAAGTTCTGTGTCTTACCCTGGGAGATCTCTCATGCTGCCCCGGAGCGTCGCGTGCGAGGCGAATTGGCTGGGGAAAGAGCAATCGATCCCGACCGTATGAGAGAAGTCAGCAGAGGGCATAGTAGCCTGGAAACGAGCCGCGAGAGATCCTGCGGGATAATCGTAGAGGGAGACAAGGTGAAGGCCCGAACGGTATGAAAGGATGAGTAGGATGGAGGTCATGTGGGTGTAAAGCCGATCCAGATTGGGCTACCCCTTACAATTGAGGGAGATGCATTCGCCTCGACAACCACAACTGAAAGTCCGGTTGGCAAAGAGCAGCTCATGGAGCTTATTTTACGAAGCGAGAACCTGCAACGCGCATTAAGACGTGTAAAGCAAAACAAAGGCGCAGCCGGTGTCGACCAGATGGGCACGGAGCAACTGGCCGACCATCTGACGCAGCACTGGGCGACGATCAAGCACCAATTGCTGGAAGGCACCTATCAGCCTCAGCCGGTAAGACGGGTTGAGATCCCCAAGCCGGGCGGCGGCAAGCGGTTGCTTGGCATCCCGACCGTGCTGGACCGTTTTATCCAACAGGCCATGCTGCAGATCCTGCAGGACCAGTGGGATGAGACATTTTCGCAGTTCAGCTACGGATTTAGGCCCAGCCGCAGCGCCCATCAAGCCGTCAGGCAAGCCCAGCATTACGTGCAGGACGGCTACCGCTGGTTGGTCGATATCGATCTGGAGAAGTTCTTCGACCGCGTCGACCACGACAAGTTGATGGGAATTATACGCCAAAGGGTCAAAGATCCGCGGGTGCTTCGATTGATTCGCCGGTATCTACAATCCGGCGTGATGATCAACGAGGCCCTGCACGAGACCGTGACCGGAACCCCGCAAGGAGGCCCTCTTTCACCGCTGTTTGCAAATTTGCTTCTGGACCAGCTGGATCGTGAGCTGGAAAGGCGAGGCCACCGATTTGTTCGCTACGCAGACGACTGTAACGTGTATAAACGCAGTTGGAAAGCCGCGCAACGAGTCAGGGCCAGCATTACCCGATTTTTGTCCCACCGTCTCAAACTCAAGGTGAACGAGGCCAAAAGCGCAGTGGCCCGCCCATGGTATCGAAGCTTTCTGGGATTTACTATAACCAGTCGCTCGAACCTGCGGGTAAGCCGCAAGGCGGAAAAGGCCCTCAAGAACCGCGTGCGCGAGATAACAGGTCGAACTCGGGGAAGAAGCATCAAGATGATAATAGCGGAGCTTGGGGTCTATCTGAAAGGGTGGCTGCCGTATTACGGGATCGTGCAAGTCAAGTCCATGATGAGACAGTACGACTCATGGATCAAGAGGCGTCTGCGCTGCTATCTGTGGAAGCAGTGGGGCAGAGCGGGATACAGGCGGCTGTGCGCGCTTGGCGTGAGCCGAGACCTTGCCTGGAATACTTGTAAATCAGCCCACGGACCATGGAGACTGAGCCGCAGCCCGGCGCTGGCCTTTGCACTGCCAGCACGTTATTTTGCCGACTTGGGTTTACCAAGTCTGCTCGGATACCAACTTAATCAACTGAACCGCCGTGGTACGTGATCCGTATGCCCGGTGGTGTGGGAGGGAGGGGCCGTGAGGTCTCTTCCTATCCCGATTAAGTGTCTGACGCATATGAATGAATGGTATCTTTTGCCAGGAATGGGCGCATCTTCAGAAATGTATAATTCTCTAAAGAGAGAATTGAACTTTAAAGTCCATTTTTTGAATTGGCCGGAATACCGGAATGAAGTTTCCTATCGAGAGATTGCAGAAAGAATAGTTGAAGAGAATGGAATAAGTGATGGCGATATTATTGGCGGATCATCTCTTGGTGGCATGGTTGCGCTTGAGATTTCAGCAGTTGTAAATGTTAGGGCTGTCCTACTCATTGGAAGCGCAGTTGCTAAAAACGAAATCAATAAATTGATCATTCTCCTATCGCCCTTGGTATCAATCACACCGATATCGTTGGTTAAAAGATTGGCTGGAAAAAATGAGAACATTGTTTCACAGATGTTTTCAACATCAGACTCGGATTTCATTCGTTCAATGTGTATGTATATTTCATCATGGCCTGGCTATTTAGGAAGTACTGATAAGGTTTTCCGTATCCATGGAGAAAAGGACCATATAATCGACTGCCCTCCATCAAGATGCGAGATTGTACTAAATGCCGGCCATCTTCTTGCTATGACACATGTAAAAGAATGTTCCGAGTTCATAGAAAATACAAATTTGCACTTAACCACTGCCTTCAACGGAGCGCGAGGACCATGCGCCCGCTGAGGCAGGCGTTGTGTTTTTAAAAAATTAAAATGATATTTCCGAAAATTGAGACAGAAAGGTTATTTTTAAGAATACTTACAATCGAAGACGCTGAAGCTGTAGCTGAGCACTTTTCAGATATTGAAGTATCCTGTTTTGTAGATATTGGACCAGATGAAAGCGCAGAAGATATTATCACTTTCCATATGAATGACACCGGTTGCAGATGGGGGGTATTCTTAAAAGAAAAACCAATTAAACTTATAGGAACTTGTGGTTATCATTGTTGGCTCCAAAATCAAAAAGAACCTGAAGCAGAGATAGGCTTCGACCTATCTAAAGATTTCTGGGGCAAAGGATATATGAAAGAGGCATTGGCTCCTGTGATAGCATTTGGTTTTAATGTTATGGGATTATCTATTATTAGTGCATTCATCAATGAAGAAAATATAAGAAGTAAGAAATTTATAATGAAATTGGGATTTCTATGTACAGGCGAAATCAAAGACACTCAATATAAGTACACACTAAATAAAACAAAATCTGATTTAAGAAAAGAAAACACAACAACCCAATAAACGCAGACCAGGCAAGGGTCCTTTCCGGGCTGGTTATCGGCCCGTTAACAATTCAAAATGAGGAGATATCATTGATAATAAGAAAGACAACTGAATCAGACCGCAATAAAATTCTGAATATTCACAAGCAAGCTTTTGGTAATGAAAAAGGTCCCGTAATTGCCAAACTTGTCGACGACTTATTAGATGACGAAACAGCAAAACCAATTCTATCTTTGGTAGCTGTTGATAACAATAAGGTAATTGGACATATCCTCTACACAAAAGCAACAATCACCCAAACAGATACATCAGTATCAGCTCAAATATTAGCTCCGTTAGCAATTCTTCCTGCCGCACAGAAAGGCGGGGTCGGACAAAAATTAATTAATGAAGGATTGAATCAGTTACAAAAAGCAGGAACAGAGTTAGTGTTTGTACTTGGTCATCCGTCTTATTACCCGCGTTGCAGGTTCGAACCAGCAGGCGTGCAGGGCTTTGAAGCGCCCTACCCGATACCCGAAGAACATTCCGCAGCCTGGATGGTACAAGAATTAAATGGTGATATTTTAGGGCGAATTAATGGCAAGGTCAAATGCTCGAAAGTCTTAAATGAACCGCAGCATTGGAGAGAATAGCTATTGATAACAAGGCTTTCGCAACGGAGCGCAAAAAGCCGCGGTGCGCCACGAAGTGTAAAATAACTGGCATCTGAGAGTGATTGCATCGAAAGTGTAACCCGACACATCGATTATCGAGTCTTGTGCAGTGTCTGGTAACAGCCATTGTAAAGCGTAGACAGAGAGTTTGCAGGCCGAAAACATATGTTGAAGCGTCTGTCTTGAGCCTATTGCCTTAATTGGGCACGATGGGTTCTAACGGGGGGTGCGTCAGGCGACTGGCGCATCTACCCAATCCCGCTGAAGAGTATGTTTCGAAACTAAGCAAGAAAATGAGACTTGCTAAAGAAATCCCTCAGCGGGCATTCATAAATGCTTAAATCGTTCAAGAGGCGCAGAGAACAGGCAATTGGGCCGAAGCTATCAACTCTATATGCGCACTCTATGAATTAACGGGATACGAGTATATGAATCAGGCACATGTAGCGTCACTCCTATATTGCCTTTTAATCGTTCCCAAGAAGATATGGATTGGAAAAGACAAAGCGCATTCAGCTCTGAACAAAATTGATGAAAAGAAACAAAGAGAGTCATTCCATATTCAGCGTCTAAAAGATCCGGACCTCGACTCTGACTTCAAATACAATTTGCTGCATATACTGCGTAATTCTGTGGCTCACGCCAATTATCAAATTGATGAAAACCTGGATTTTACCTTTTGGAATGAATTTGCGGGAAAAATTACATTCCGATGTAAAATTACAACTGCCAAGCTTATGCTATTTCTGTCAGAGGTCGGCGCGGTATTAGCAAATTTAAAAAGGAAAACATTAACTGTCGCTTCACCGGATTCGGGCCAAAAAGCGGCCCTCTTCGGTGAGCACTGCGTTCTGAAAGCAGCACCAAAATAGTTCCTGTTTTTTAGTTTCCCAATTTGATTAAAAAGAATATCTGGAGGTCAAATATCATGTCAAAAATATTTAAATTAAAAAAATTGCCCGTTGGTACTTCAATCACAAAAAGCTTATCCAATGTTGATTATCACGATTCATATATGATTATGGTGGAACATGATGAAAGTATTGAAAGAATATCAGAAAAAATACTTTCTCTTCCACGTTGGGTTATTGTTGCTTTACGAATACGCTACTATCTTCTTGTAAAACCGTTTGGTCTTAATACTGGTAAATTTAACGATGTTGAAAAAGACTCTAAAAGCAACTTTGTTCCTGTTCCAATGATAGATAAAAACGAGAATGAAATAGTTATGGGGGCAGATGATAAGCATTTATACTACAGAATATCTGTCATGAAAAAGAAAGTAGAAGAAATAACTGAAATATATTTAAGTACTATTGTCAAGTTTCATAACATTTTTGGAAAGTTATATTTTGTTCCAGTGGGAATAGGGCATAAATTAGTGGTTAGATCAATATTAAAAAGAATGAGTTAGCTCTTGAATATTAAAATATTTCATAACAAGCGGTTTCACAAAGGACCGCTCGTACCTCGCGGCCAGTAAACCGCAACGCTGTGTGCTTAAAAATTATTCATCAATGATCGTATTCTCCTCATATAAGGGGCTCAAAATATGAACCCATTATGGATTTTGGCAGCATTTTTATTTGGTGCTCTTATCAGCAGAATCGGTTTGCCTCCTCTTGTGGGATATTTGCTGGCCGGATTTGCACTGAACAGTATCGGTGTTACGGGTGGCGAATTACTGGAAACCGTAGCTGATGCCGGTGTTACGCTGCTTCTGTTTACCATCGGACTGAAGCTAAAGATTAAAAGCCTTGCAAAACCCGAAATCTGGGCCGGTACATCCATTCACATGATTTTCACGATCATTATTTTCGTTTTTTTGATGTGGATGATAGGGTTTTCAAGGATACCCCTCTTTGATCAATTGACCTTGCAGACCTCGCTGCTTATCGCGTTCGCCCTGAGTTTTTCCAGCACGGTGTTTGCCGTGAAAGTGATAGAGGGAAAAAAGGAAATGTCCTCGCGGCATGCGGCTGCCGCAATCGGCATCCTGATTATGCAGGATATTATTGCGGTTGTCTTTTTGGCGACGTCCACAGGAAAAATTCCTTCTGTATGGGCCGTCCCTCTTTTAGTGTCGCTTTTTATTGCAAGGCCTATTCTTGGAAGACTTATGGCGATGTGTGGTCATGGCGAACTGCTGATGCTGTTCGGTATCCTGATGACGGTTGCCGGTTACAGTGGATTTGAGCTTGTCGGGTTGAAAGGCGACCTTGGTGCACTGGTTGTTGGAATGCTTTTCGCCGCTCACCCCAAAACGCAGGAACTGGCTGACAGATTGCTTGGATTCAAAGATTTGTTTTTGGTCGGCTTTTTTTTAAATATCGGTATTTCCGGCTCTCCAACACTCACCGGGTTCACAATCGCGCTGCTGCTGGCCTTGGTAATGCCGTTCAAAACCGGGCTTTTTTTTATCCTTCTTACCCGTTTCAGGCTGCGCGCACGCACATCGTTACTTGCGTCGCTCAGTTTGTCGAATTACAGTGAGTTTGGCCTTATTGTCGGATCAATCGGCGCTGCTAAAGGCTGGATCAGCAGTGAATGGCTGGTGGTAATTGCCATTGCGCTTTCATTGACCTTTATCATGGCCGCACCCTTGAATGCAGCTTCCCATAGCATATATGCGCGTGTTTCAGGCCACCTGAAATATTTTGAGACTTCGACTCGGCTACCGGAAGACGAACCCATTGATCCGGGTGACGCTGAAATTGCGATTCTCGGTATGGGCGGCGTAGGTACGAGTGCCTATGATGAAATGAGGCGTCGATACGGTAATATTGTGATCGGTGTTGATTTTAATACGGAAAAAGTGGAGGAACACCAGAAAAATGGCAGAAGGGTATTTTTTGGAGACGCCAGTGACAGTGATTTCTGGAAACGAGTCGAACCTTCCAAAAGCTCGGTCTGTCTAGTTATGCTGGCCCTGCCTGATCCCATGACAAGCATATTTTCAGCTCAGCAGATGAAGGAAAGAGGTTACAGGGGTCAGATAACCACGTCTGTCCGCTATGAGGATGAGATACAACTTTTAAAAGATGCCGGGATTGATGCCGTATACAGTTTATATGAAGAAGCGGGTGTTGGTTTTGCCGACCATGTGTGCGAGCACATGGATTATTGTAGGCTTAAAAATGTCGAGTAGTGTCTACTACTTTGAATTACGATTGATAGCAAAGGAACAAAAAGGATTCAACACTGCTTAAAAATTGAAATCAATTGATATGATAAAGATCAAGATGGCTCACTTGAACTAAGGTAAAAAATCACACAACAGCATCCAGCCGACGGCTTGTAGCCGCGACTGATGCTGGGCGTAGAAAAGGCAGCCGAATGCGTCAATCGTTCGTTGAAATTTTACGACAAAGAAACATTTATTTTCCGTCCCACGGCTTTAGCAAACTTTTCAAGCGTTGAAAGGCGGATATCAGTAGCATGATTTTCCATACGAGAAATAACAGACTTCGTCGTTTTCAGACTTTTTGCAATTTGTTCCTGGGTCAGACCGGATTCGAGCCGAGCTTGTTTTAGCATGAACCCAAGCTTGAAAGTCTCAAGGCGTTCGTCGTATGGCCCATGGCCCGCCTGCCAATCAACTGCCCTTATATGATGACGCTTCCGGGGCCGAGTGTGGATGATTTGCTTGTCGATTCACAATACCCGGTTGAGGCCGACTTCCGATCTGCGGCCCCGCAACATCAAGGGATGCATATTGCGGCGGCACACAATTCGGGGATTTCCTTCTTTCGACCCTGAAAAGGGAATTCTTATCCTCTTCTACCTTATGGCCGGGACTGCGGATCTTTGCGGCAGTTTCGGCCATGCGGATTCATTTATCCTTTAATTTTTTATTCCGAACCATCAATTCAGCAAGATGCATGACCTCGAAGTCTTCTCTCCGCGTTTTTGCACCGCCTCTCAACTGCATCACACATCCGGGACACTCTGTGGCCAGGATCTCAGCGCCGGTCTTGCCGATGTCGTCCAGTTTTTTATTGAGAATCTGCGCGGAAATTTCCGGAAACTTGCTGGAATAGGTACCACCGAATCCGCAGCAGGTCTGCTCTTCTTCAGCCGGTACAAATTCATATCCCGCTTTTTGAATCAGGCGCCGGGGGGCTTCGATCACGCCCAGTCCCCGGCACAGGTGGCAGGGGGCATGATAGGTGACCTTGGTCGTAGAAGGCTCAAAACCTGGCGCCAACTCCCCGAGCTTCTCCATAAATACTGAAAATGGCAATACCTTGTCCGCGAAACCGGCCACCTGGGCACCCAACTCAGCATCTGCGCCCAACAGCCTGGGATACGCATTCTTCAGATGGGATGCGCATGAGGCGCACAACGTGACAATGTAGTCATAGGGTTTTGAAGTTAAAGCTTTCAGATTCTGCCGGGCCACATCCCTGGCCGCCTCCTTTTCGGCCATCATCTCCACCGGAAGCCCGCAGCAGGATTGATCCATGGGGAATTCCAGGGCGATCTTCTGATCGGCCAGCAATTTTACAGCGGCTTCCAATTGCTCGGGATAGACAAAATCCTGAACGCATCCGGAAAACAGGGCTACGCGGTAGCGGGGAACTGTCACCTGTGGTTTGATTTTGGCCCAGCGGTCCCGGAAAGGTATCTCTGCAATGGCCGGCAAGGCTCTGAAATTGTGTTCCCTGGCAAAAATTTGCGGCAGGTGACGCAAGTAAGGCGTGCCCCCGGTTACCGGCTTTTGGACCATCTTGGCCGATCGCAATAGGGTGTGAAATAGCTTGCGGCTTTTTAAGACCTTGGCCAGCATGAGGCTTTTAATGGGATGCCCCTCTTCGTCCTGGACCTTGGCATGAACCTCCTTGATCAGGCGCGGCAAGTCAATCCCGGAGGCGCAAACTGCTTTACAGGCGCCGCAGTTGATACAGTTTTGGACCAGGTTTCTGGCTTTTTCACGACCATGAAAAAAATAGGTGATGATCAAGCCAATGGCACCTATATAAATGTGACCGTATTGATGGCCGCCCACCATGCGATACACCGGGCAGACATTGGCGCAGGCCCCGCAACGCACACAACGCAGTACTTGGGAAAAAATCGGATCTGTGAAGAGTTCGCGACGGCCGTTGTCCAGAAAGACGATATGCATTTGTTTCTGGCCGTCTGAGGCTGCTGCGCAGGCATTGGCCCCGGTGATCCAGGTGACATAGGAGGTAATGGCCTGGCCCGTGGCATTGCGCGGCAGAACCTTGAGGACCTGCAAGGCACCTTTCAGGGTGGGAACCAGTTTCTCCAGTCCCACCAGGGCCACATGGATCCGCGGCAGGGTGGTCACCAGGCGGGCGTTGCCCTCGTTGGTGGTCAGCCCGATGGTGCCGGTGTCGGCAATGGCAAAGTTCGCGCCCGAAATGCCCATGTCGGCTTCCACGAATTTTTGCCGCAGTTCCCGGCGGGCGACCTTGACCAGGCGCTCGATGTCGACTGGCTGTTTTTGGCCGGTGACATCGCTGAACAGGTCGGCCACCTGGTACCGGGAAAGATGGATCGCCGGCATGACCATGTGGGAGGGTCCCTCATGGCGCAGCTGAATGATCCACTCCCCTAGATCCGTTTCAGTAACCTCCAGGCCCAAACCTTCAAGGTGATGATTGAGCAAGGTCTCTTCGGCTGTCATGGATTTGGATTTAATGATTTTTTGAACCCGGTTGTCCCCGGCGATGCCGGCGATGATTTCGTTGGCTTCCCGGGCCGTACGGGCCTCATGCACCGTCACGCCGGCCTTGGCGGCATTGCGCTTAAACTCTGCCAGCAAGTTGTCCATCTCGGCAACGGCCGCATCCTTGGCCCGGGCCACATCGGCCACCAGGCTGTCCACATCCATGCCGGCAAAAGCATTCTGGCGGCTGGTACGATAGGCCACCGCAAATTTGTCCATGGCCTCGCGCAAGAATTGGTTGGACAGGGCCGTGTCAACCTCCCGGCGATACCCTTTTAAATTTTTGGCCTGTTGCATTGGTTCTTCTCCGACAGCAATAGAATATGCAGTTCCAGGGGACCATGGACGCCCAGCGCCAGGACCCTCTCGATATCGGCCGTGCGACTGGCACCGGTGATAAAGGCCGCGTAATTGGGACTTGCCCCCATCATCTTCCTCAGATCCGCTTCAAGTTCAAATGCCGAAGCGCGGATACGATCCTTCGGGAGGACAGCCACATGCACTTCACTGATCATGGTGGCCAGTCGAACTTCTTCGCTGGAAGAGTCGATCACCAGGGTGCCGGTTTCAGCAATGCCGAAATCGGCTATGGTCAGGCCGACATCGATCCCGGATAGATGCCGGTGCAATCCTTCCCGGACAAATCCGATCCCGCGTTGTTCGCACAGTGTCGCCAGTGATTGGGTCTGTTCTTCCGGCAACAGGGGGGCCGCCATTATCTTGCGTTGCTTTTGAGCGCATAAATTTTCGGCCGGGGCTGACAGCAGCGCCTCGCACCCTGAAATCAGGAGCTGGCAGGCCTCTTTGCGCTCACACAGATCCACGCTGTATGCCAAGGCCTCCTCCATCGTCCGGACCTCGGAGACAACGACCGATACTTTTTCAGCAGCAGCGCGAAATACCCGTATCATTTTTTCTTGCTTCATGGTGTTTTCCATGTTCTGTCAAACGCTTACCAGACAAAACGAATAGTTGTTGGGATCATCTTTAATGCCGGTCCACATCCACCTCTTTAATCCGGGTCGGCCGGTGCCGATGGCCCGGCACCGGCCGACCCGAATCGCGGAGGGAGGCAAAGGGGCAATGGGCTATCCTCCGAAGAAAAAAGCAGGCAGCCAGGTGCTCAGGGCCGGGAACATGGCCAGAATGATCAGTCCCAAAATCTGAATGGCCACAAAGGGCAAGATGCCCCGGTACACATGCATCATGGTATAGCCGGGAGGCGCCACCCCTTTGAAGTAAAACAGGGCATAGCCGAAAGGCGGCGTTAAAAACGAAGTCTGCAAATTGACGCACATCATGATGGCAAACCACAGGGGGTCGAATCCCAACTCCATGGCAATGGGCATGAAGATGGGCACGGTCACTAGCAAAATGGCGGCCCAGTCGATGAACATGCCCAGAATGAAGATAATTGACATCATGATGCCGAAGGCCACCCAGTGGTTCATGCCGCTGCCCACGAACAAATCGGCCACGACATCGCCGCCGCCCATGCTCAGAAAGACCGTGGAGAAAAAGGTGCCGCCGATAAAGAGCATCATTACCATGGAGGTGGTCTTTAACGTGGCGATGCTGGCCTTGCGGATCACCGGCCAAGTGATAGCCCGGTTGAACAAGGCCAGTAAAAATGCACCTACGGCCCCCATGCCGGCCGCCTCGGTGGCCGTGGCCACGCCGGCCAAAATGGTGCCCATGACCATCAGGATCAACCCCAGGGGCGGCAGCAGTGATTTCAGGGTCATGCCCCATTTCTGGGCGCTGGTGTATTTGCCGGCCTCTTGCCGGGTAATGGGCGGCCCCAGCCTGGGATTCAGATTGCAGCGGAAGACGATGTAAAGAAAATACATCCCCGATAGCAGCAGACCCGGCAAAATGGCACCGGCAAAAAGATTACCCACCGAGGTCTCTTTGAGGCCGGTCAGGCCGGCATAGACCACCATCATGATGCTGGGCGGGATCAGGATCCCCAGGGTGCCCGAAGCGCAGATAATGCCGCTGGTCATCTCTTTCTGGTAGCCCTTGTCGATCAGGGCCGGGGCGGCCAGCAATCCCATGGCCACCACCGAGGCGCCGATGATGCCGGTGGTTGCCGCAAACACCGTGCACACCACCACCACCGACATCCCCAGGCCACCTTTGATGCTGCCCAGCACCACATAGAGCGATTCAAACAGGGCTTCGGCCACCTTGGACTGATCCAGCAACTGGGCCATGAAGATAAACAGGGGCACCGCCACCAGGGTGTAGTTGTTCATCAATCCCCAGACGTTATTGGCATAAAGGTCGAACAGCCCCGGGATGTTAAAGCCATTGTCGATCAGACCGAATAAGGTGGCCACGCCCGCCAGGGTGAAGGCCAGTTGATGCCCCAGGGTGATGGACAAAATCAGGGTCACGAACATGGCCACCGTCAATAGTTCAAGACTCATTGCGCGTTATACCTCCGGGCCGATTCAGGCCTCATCTGTTGAACGAAGTGAATGAAATGCTTTGAGAACCGTCGAGATTCCCTGGATCAAAAGAAAACTGAAAGCCACGGCCATGATCAGTTTGATGGGCCAGACGGGTGGTGCCCAACTGGTGGAGTTGAGTTCCTGCTGAACGGTGGAAGTAATGGCATACTTCCAGGCCCAGATGGTCATACATGAAAACACGGGCAAAAAGATAACCAGGTTGGCCAGGATCACGAGAACGGCCTGGGTGCGCAGTTTGGCCCGGGCGGTAAAAATATCCACCTTGACGTGCCCGTCGGTCACGTCCGTATAGGCCAGGCCCAGCATGAAATGCACGCCGTAAAGAAATGTGGTGGCCTCGAACCCCCAGATAGTGGGCGCATCGAACACATACCGCATGATGACTTCATAAATAACGATGAACGTCAGCGGCAGGATCAACAAGGCGCTACACTCACCCTGTTTGCGGCTGAACGCGTCAATTGCGGAGCTGATTTTTTCCAGCATGGATCTCCCTCACATTTGAATAACTGCTCAGAATAAGCGGCCCTTTGTCCATTTTGGGGGCGGTCAAAGGGCCGCTGGTTTTTTGGCTGCTTACTGGGCCATTTTACCTTGAACATACTCATCATAGGGCCAGGGGACCACATTGCCGCGGGCTTTACGCCAGGGGGCAAATTCTTTGACGAACGCCTGCTGGGAATCCACGATCTTCTTCACATCGGGGTATTTGGCCTTCAGGCCCTCAACATACGAATGGGTGGTCTTGCGAAATTGAATCAGGGTGTCTATATCCATCTGCACGATTTCGACCTTCTTGGCAAACAGGTTGATGGCCTCGGAGTTCAGGTTGTTGATCCAGTTGATGGACCACAGCTGGGTCTCTTTGGCGCAAATATCGATAATGTATTTGAGATCTTCGGGCAGCTTGTCATAGGCATCTTTGTTGAAAAAGATGTTGCACTGGCTGCCCGGCTGGTGCACGCCTGGCTCGATGACGTACTTGGTGATTTCGTCAAAGCCCATGGGATAGTTCATGGCCGGAGCGGAAAATTCGGCTGCATCAATAACACCCCGCTCCAGAGAGAGGTAGACTTCGCCGCCGGGCAGCGGGCTGACCGAAGCGCCCAGCTGGTTGAGGATGTCCATGTACCAGCCGACGGTCCGCACGCGCAGGCCTTTGAAATCCTCCATCTTAGTAGCGCGCTTATTGGAGAAAAGCCCCATATCCTGGCCGGTCTGCCCGCAGGGCAGCGCCACCAGGTTGTAGCGTCCATAAAGTTCCTGCATCATTGCCAGGCCACCCTTTTCGTACAGCCAGATATTGTAACCCTCGGGGTCCAGGCCGAAAGGGACATCTCCCAGGGGGACGAAGGCTTCGTTTTTGCCTTTCCAGTAGCCGGGCCAGTCGTGACCCACCTGGGCCGAGCCCTGGCTGACGGCATCAAAGCTTTGCATGGCCGGAACCAGCTCGTTGGCTGAAAACGGTTTGATATCCAGACGGCCGGCAGAGGCCAACCGGACACTGTCCGCAAAATGCACGGCCACGTCATAGAACAGAAGACCTTTTGACCAGGGCATCACCATTTTCCAACGAATTTTTTCGGTGGAAGGCTTGAATTTGACTCTTTTGGCCGCCTTGTGACGGGCATCAACTCCAAATTTGTCCCTGCCGGCATAACCGGTTGAAACCGTGAACGCTACAAGCATTAGCAACGCTAATCCAACTGAAAATGCTCTTTTCATTGTGAACGCCCTCCTTTTTTACAAGCAACTGTGGATTGAATGGCCATACGCTCAAAATAGCCTGCCAAAACAAACTTTGAACCAGAGTCGCATCCGACAGAACGTTATCGAATCCTTGGGCGATTACGAGTTATCATCTCCCTCCAATGGTTCCTTTATAGTGCCAATATGTACGTTATCTATCTCGTAGCTGTCAAATAAAAAATGAAAAAAAATTAAATGAATGTAAATTAATGAGTTATCAAGACATTCAATCGATTCGATTATTGGCATAGTGGTAGGATGTTTAATATATTAAAGGAAATATTGTCTTAAAATCCAGGGGGCATCTTCGGGTTCTGCCTGCTTTGAATGTTTCCTTATAAATTTGACTGACAGAAATCGAGGGGTGTATACGAAGAAGCGGCCGGGTTTGCTTTTAAGAACATGCACATTTACATTGATCCCGTGTCGTGGTTTGTGAAATAGTACTTCTTAATTGTTTAGATCTCGCAGGAGCCTACCGATGAACATTTACAAAGAAATTCGACCCACAAAAATCGCCGACCAGGTCTTTGAACAAATCCAGGATCTCATCTACAGGGGGCAGCTTAAAGCCGGCGAGAAACTTTTGCCGGAAAGAGAGCTGGCCGAGTCATTGAACGTCAGTCGCAACTCGGTGCGGGAAGCGATCAACAAACTCATCGAACGCAAGCTGATTGAAAACCGGCAGGGCACGGGAACCTTCGTGCGCAAGCCGGAACCGGGCCAGCAGAGCAACCCGCTCAGCACGCTTCTGGGCGACGACATCTCGGCCCAGGAGCTGTTGGAATTCCGCCTGGGCCTGGAATGCAATGCGGCCGTCCTGGCCGCCCGCAAAGCCACCAGCGAAGATATTGCCAATCTAAATCGCTCTATGGATGAGATGCGCCGAATGGTGAAGGAAGGCAGCATGGGACATGAAGAAGATGTCCGTTTTCATATGGCCATCGCCTATGCGACCAAAAACAGAGTGCATATCCACATGATGAAGCGTTTTTACGATCTACTTTTCTACGGCATCTGGAAAAGCCATATGTATTTGTATCAAGAAAAGCCCGACCTTGAAGAAATTCTCAGACAGCACGCAAAAATTCTGGAGTCCATTCGCAACCATGACACCCAGATGGCCTACGACGTTATGCGCGAGCATATCAAGTTCGTCATGGAATTTCTGGCCTTGCATGCCCAATCGATATAGCGTGGCAGGACCATCGTAGCATACAAACCAACCTTGAAACGAAACGCCAGGGACACCCCGGAGAATCAATCCCAGGAGCATGATCATGATGGCGATGCCTAAAGCTTCAAAATCCAGCGCATGGCAGATGTCAGCAAAGCCACGGATCCCAGGCCCGCAAACCATGCCCACTGCTTCTGCCGATCAGTAAGCCGTTTCATGAGAATTTTTCCCCCTGAAAACATAATAGGTAAGCGTCAATTAAACCCCGCCTACTCGTGAGGCCGGGAGATTCTTTCTGGATCGAGATTCTGAGGAAGTAATTTTCGGTAGCCTTGTTAATCGGTGGTCAACGGCAGTTGGCTGAACAGGTATCGCAGATACCCATACGGTTCCAGGCCATTGGCCTTGGCAGTTTCGATAAGGGTAAAAAAGGTGGCACTGGCCTCGGCACGATCCGGGCTGCCGGCGAACATCCAGTTTTTTCGTCCCACCACAAACGGGCGGATGGCAGATCGTTGTAACGCGTCACACTATCTCAGAAAAATTTGCACACTATTTCAGAAAAATTTGACAGGCGGGCCATAGGACGCAAAAAACCGCCCCGACTGGCCCCCTGGCCGCCGGCAGGCGATCGTTCCCGTATTTTTGCCGTAAACCCCCTTGCTCTATTAGCGCCGCATTATCCTGTTCGGCTGCTCATCAGGCCGCCCGCACCACCGGGCGGCGATCCCGCCGAAGCGGGATTTCGCATAAGGTGTGTGGCCCAGTTTTGGCTATAGCGCCGCCATGTCCAGGGAGATGGACGTCCATTTGTCGTCCGGTCCGCTGCGCTCATAAAAGCGCAGGTAGGATTTTGAGCCGACCACCTGGATGCTTTCGCTGATGGCCAGCATGGCCCGCTGCCAGCGCGGATCGTTGATTGCATAGCGGCGCAGGGCCAGGATGCGTCCGGTGTTGATACGGCCCTCCTGGTCGACCTGAAAGGCGTCCAGCACGATGGTCTTGAGCTCGTCCCGGCTGCCTTCGGTCCAGTCGTTCAGGCATTCGTCCACCAGCTTTTTAGCCGCCTGCAGCCGCTCGTCAAATGACAGGTGCTCGGCAACGGCCACCTGGATCTTGAACCGGCCGTCAAAGCTCATCAGGGTGATGTTGCCCTTGACGCCCCCGAGCTTGACTTCATAGCGTTCAGCCGACAGGGCCACAAAGGCCTGGATGTCGCCCATCAACCGGTATTTGAACTCGCGCATGCAATCTTGCAGCATCCGGGCTTCGCAGATCTTGTCGATCACAAGGTCGTGGCGCTCAAGATCGATTTCGGCCACCATGGCCTTGGGCACCAGCCGTCCTCGGGTATCGGTCATAAAATCGTCTTTATCGATGGTCTCAGCCATTGTTATCCTCCAATAGCGTGTTGATGTCGTATTTGCCCAGCTGCTCGGTCAGGGCCGATTCAAGGCAGCGACACAAGATCAGCATGTTGCCGGCGGCCGCCGGCTCTTGCCGCAGCTCGTAAAGCGCCGCCTGATCGACAAGGGCCTGGACATAGTGCAAAATGGAGCTATTCATCGTCAAAGCCCGCCTCTTTTTTAAAAACAAGGCCCAGGCCGGCCATGCGCCTGCCGATGCTGCGCAGGCTCTCTACGGCGCGCTGGTGGATGCGGGCGCTTTGCGGGTCGCCGGCGTACACGGACGCCAGATCGTGCCGGGTGCTGTGAAAGTCCATCAACAGGGAGTTGATCTTTTTTTGATCCTGGCTGCCGATAATCAAAGCCATGTCAGTCTCCTTTTCATGTACGCCGGCGCAGCTTAACTTAGCCAGGGAGCATATTCTCTCATCTGGTTGCCCAGTGCGTTGAGCTCATCGAGCTGCATCTGCCTTTGCGGCAGCCGGGATTTGATCGCGCCAATCACGCTATTGCGCGGTGCAAAATCAAACTTGCGCTCATGCTCGTTGTGCAGCAGATATTCAAGAAACTCCGGGTTGTGCACACCGGCAACGATTTCGAGCATTTCCTGTTCGCTGTAATCGTCCAGGTGAGCCTTGGTGCCCGTATCGAACCCGGTTTCGAACGGATGGAGCAGCTTTGCATGATGCGCTCGGTAGTCGTTTTCGTTCTGCTCTATGATTTTTTTCCAGATCGCATCATCTATCTTGTTTTTGCCGGGCACGAAGGTAAAGACCTGCTGCACCCCTTTGGCCAATTGATACGGCAACATGACGTTTCTTGCAGCTTCAAGTAAGACATACATTTTTACACTCCTTTGGTTGAGGTTGTTCCATCAGCGGCACGATCGGTGCCGGTGGCGGGTTCACATGGCGTAAAGCTTTTTTAAAAGCTGTGTGCGCGGATCGCTTTTAGATGTCCCTTGCTGGTCCTGCGCGCATCCGCGATACGGGTTCGCTTGCCGCTCTTGGCATCGGAGGCGCTGTCCGGATCGCACAGTCTTTGGGAATCGCGTATAAACCGCTCACGCGGGCTCAGCTCGATATCGTTTTCCTGGTCCATGTTAATCCGGCGCACATCAGCCATGCTCATTCCATCTGCCAGCATATGCGAATCCCGGATAAAGCGCTGGCGCGGCTCTTCGGTGTCCAGATCCTTCCATGACATGTCCCGGTCGTCTAAAACCTGCTCGCCTTGGGCCTGCCTCATTGATTTTTGGACAAACTTTGCTCTTGGATCGTTTTTCATTGACAGCCTCCCTCGCTTAATTGAAAGCGTATCGTCTCGGCGCATGGCCGATGTGGTAATTGCCGCAATAGCGGCATTTGTAAGCGTTGTAGCGCCAGCCCATTCCGGTTTTGTGCTTCATGACCGTTGCCGCCTTCCAGGCCATTTCGGCCGTGGCATAGGCCGTTTTGCCCCTGCACGTTTTCCTGCGGTCGCGTCTGCTTCGCGGTTTCATTCAGCTTTTAATGATGTTTCTGATCCAGCGCTCGCTGTAACCGTATTTGCGCGCCAGCTGTTTGTAGTTGCTGCCGTTGAACTCCTTTTTGATGTTCCGGCGGTTTAACCTGGACGCTATCCACCTGATCCTGGGAATGTAGAGCTGGTTGCCGCCTAAGGCCTTCATCAGCTTCAGGCCCTTTTCAAGCCCGATCACCTCGCACACTTCCCGGTACTGTTCGGGCATGTCAGCAATGGCCAGGGCGGCCGCCTGCCGATCGTCAGCGCTCTTGTTCACTGTCGTCATGAAATGCTCCTTGGTCTATAAGGGTTAACAGAAAGTCTTCCTGATCGTTGTCCGGGCGCACCAGTTGCTCAAGCTGGCACTCATTGCCGAACAGGATCTCTTCTTCAAAGTCTGTCGTGTCGATATCGGCGGCGAACTCCTCGAGTACGAAATTGATCCGCCCCTTTTTCTCGTACGAACAGCACCGGCAGTCGAAGCCTCGCCAGTTTTTTTGACAGGCCAGGGTCAGGCAGCGGTCGTACTGGTCGCAAAAAAGGCAGCGATCGCCCAGGCCGCGCTGGGGAAAGCCGACCAGGTCGCCGCTTTTGCCTCGATCGTTTATCGACGCGGCGTTTGTCAGCACGGCTTCATTGATGGCACAAGGCCAGTTTTTAAGGTTCATCGCTTAACCTTCCTGCTTTTTGCGCCGTGTCTGCGCTGGTGATAGGTCAAAGCGGCCACCAGGCGGTGCAGCTGGCTATCGTTTAGCCAACGGTAGGCCTTGATCGGTTCGCCGTCCCGGTTTTTGAACATGCGCGCTGTCATGCCGTCGACATAGCGTTGCGACAGGTTCATGTCGGCGCGGATCGCTTCGATTTTGGCCATCAGGCGCTTTTTGCTTTTCACCGGCTTGCGGTATTTGCCGGTGCGCTTAAAGCCCAGGGCCTTAAAATGTGCGATCAGTTTGTCAAAATCGCCCTGGTCAAGCTGGGTCGAGGATGCGGCCCCGAAGCCGGCCAGCAGCTCGCGGTAGGCGTTCTCGCTCATGCCCGTTTTGGTCTTGGCCACGTGGATCAGGGCTTTCTGTTTGTTGGATAGGGCCATTTTATCGTTCCTCCGTAAGATCGCCGGTGGCGACGGTGTCAGGAGTTACTACCGTTTGAACAGCGCAAAAAGCCTCCAAGGTGTCCGGTTTGCGCACCGCCGGCCTGAAGCCGGCGGCCAGCATGACCACCCCGATAAAAAGAGAAAGAAGCAAGATGATGATCATCAATTCTTGCAGTATGCCGCTTGCCCGCTTGCCCATGGTGTGCGCTTTCGTATGGTGTTCGTATCGTCGACCATGACCGGGTCAAGAGCGCTTCTTCCGGCCCTTTTTGCCGGCCTTTTGGCCGACGCCGTTTTCTGCCAAAATTTGCCGGATTCTCGTTGTGGTCAGCTTGTGCCTGCGGGCCAGCTCCAGATGGTTGCGCCCGTTGAATGTTGCAACGATCTCGCGATCGCGCGAGGCAATATAAAAGCTTCTTGTCCTGGGAAAATAGATCCGCTCGCCTCCGTAATGCGAACATAGCTGAAGAACTGCTTTTAGCCCGATTATGCCTACCAATTCCTGAAGATCACGGGGAAGATCGCCCGTGCATATTTGGTGTTCAGTTTTCATTTTTACCCCTTCAATCATATGGTTTGCACTGCTAAGCGATAAAATTGACTTCTTCGATTTTATAGATCGGAAATGAGGGTTTTCCGGCCATATCGAGATAGGATTCTGCCCCATTGTCGGTCACATACCAATGCTTGCCGGACCCGATAAAGACACTGGCCTTTAATTTTTCGATCGAATGGCTGAATGAAAGATACCGAAAAAATGCATCTTGATGTTCGCACACCATCAGCCCGTAAAGCTTGTCCATCGTTACCTTCCATGACTTGAAGCCGGCAGCGCCGCTGCCGATCACATCGAACATCGAAACGTCAGGATTTCTTCACGTAAATACTAAGTTGCGATTCGATGCCGATCTTCTTTCCGCACTCATCGCAATCTATTGTGAACTGCCCATCGCCTACGGGACGGCCGATATCGTGACCTTCGACGGTTACCGACACGGCCATATCCTCCACCTCGATGGGCTCTTCACACCACGGACAGGTCAACTCCACTGAAGAAAAAAGTCTGTTCATGGTCCCCATAAAACGCCTCCTTATTCCGGTATCAGAGAAGACAGCCTGCGCTCCTGGATCTGCAGATCGCTGTCATCGTCAAAATCAAGACCCAGCGCATCGCGCACGGCGTCATAGACCTGGTCTTCGATACACAGGATCTCATCATCTTCGAACTCGACGACCACCGTCTTGCTGATGGTCACATCGGCCTCGCACCTGATTAATTTTCCCATCGTTTCCCCCAAAAGAATGAAAGCGGATTTTTACCAGTTTTCAGCACCGATCTCGTTGTTGAACGTTCTTTTGAGCCGGGATGCGGCAAGCTGGGCTCTTGAAGACTCGCGCAGCTCAATGGCCCAATCCTGGAGCATGGTGCAGGCCTTTCTCCCGGCGACAAAGCCGTTGCGGTACAGATCGTTGATGATCTCGGTGATGAACAGCTTGTCGTCTTTTTTGTGCCTATCGACCTGCTTGCCGTTTCTTATGGCTTGGATAACGCGCTTCCAGGGCACGCGCGGTGCAAGGCTTTTCAATAGATCCCTGGCCTGCTTGCTGTTGTCTTCGACGGCGTCTTCTATGAGCATCGCCATCAAATCGTCCATGGTGTCCTTATCAAGGCGGATCGATTCTTCGGGCGTCATATTCTTCCCCCTTATCAAGTGTTCCTGTCATCGCCCATGTTCGCCACGGCGCAGCGGGCCTTATCCAGGGCCGCGTTGACATCATCTATTGCGCCCTGGGCGACCTGGATCTGTTTTAAGGCCTTTTTCCTGGCTGCGCGCAGCCTTCGAAGCTTGGCCGCATTGACATCGTTTCTGACCGGCTCCGGGCCCGGATCGTTGATCAGCTGATACTTGGACAATTGGTTGCCGGGCCTATCGATGCGCCGGACGATCCCGTGCTTGGTCAGCAGCCGCAGGTATTCGCGGGCGGTGGCCTCGGCCACGGTGCAAAGGGCCATCAGATCCTCGACCGTTATGGTGCCGTTGCGGTTGGCCCGGATCAGGCGCCACATGCACGCGGTCTTTGGCGGCGCCTTGGGCCTGTTGTGCGGCACGTAGCGCACCAGCCCCTCGCTGATCCGCTCGCACTCGCCGCGCCGGATAAAATCGCGCAAGGTGCCGTACAAGGGCTGTTTTTTGTCTCTGGAAACAAGATCCAGCTGCCGGGCGATCTCTTCATAAGTGATCCCGGTATCGGTTGCCGATCGGCGTAATATGGCGCGTACCTGCGCGGCAAAGCTAACCATGTGCGGTCCCTATCTTTTGGTGGCCCACTTGATGGCCGATTTGACGGCCGTTTGGGCGATCTTTTCGGTGATCGTTTCCGAGCCGGCCGCATTGGCATAGGCGATGGCATACAACAGCGCGCGCTTGACCAGCCGGAAGTTGCCGTTGGCCGTCTTTTTCGTGCGCGTCTGGTGCAAGATGCCGGCGACTTCAACCGAGATATCCACGCCGGCGGCCTCTTTGGCGTAGATGATCACATCGGACTCTTTCATGGGAACAAAGCGCACCGGCTCGAAGGTGCGCGTCCAGACCCGCTCGTTGGTCTGCATGATAGAGATCAGGCGCGGCTCGCCGATCAGCACCACCGGACACAAGCTGATGCGGGTAATATCGCGCACGATCTCTAAAAAGCCGTTGCCCAGCCGGTCCACTTCATCGATGAAAAGGATCGTTTCCGGGTTTTCGTACAGGGCCTCGACGATGGCCCTGAAGCACCAGCCCCGGTTGCGCTTGGGCTTTTCGATGCCCAGCTCCCGGCACAGGTCCTTTAAAAACTCCAGGGTGCTGGTGCGCCAGATGTCGGTGGACTCGATATAGATGCTGTGCGCGTTGTTGGCGTGATACCACTTGACGGCCTGGGACTTGCCCAGGCCGGCGCCACCATAGACGCAGGCAAAGCGGCCTTCTCCCACGTCCATGCGCAAATCGTCCATCATCAGCACCAGGTTGCGCGTGTTGGCCGTTTGCACATACACCGATTTGTTAAATGCTAATTGCCCCATTGGTTGCTCCTTGGTTCGGGTTGCCGGTGGCCCGGTGCATAAGAATTTCTGCGGTGCGCACGTTTTCCCAATAACCGGATTGTTCCAGCTGCAGGTATTTGGAAGTTTGTTCAAAGTAGCGCATGAAAGCCGCCTGCTCGCGCGGGATCAAAATGCCCTGCGCACCATAGCGCACCAGCTGCTCGTAGCGCTCGGGCTCGGACAGGGCATCGAGCTCTTTCCAGATGTCTTTCTTTTCGGCCTGCTTGCGCTTGTTGTAGCGCTCGACCTCGGCGGTGATGCGCTTTTGATCGGCGGCGGTGAGTTTTTTTTGCGCCGGCTCGGCCGGCGGTGCCGGTGGTCCTTGGGCTGTGACGCCGTCTTGTTCCAACCGGCGCTGGTAGGCGGGCAGCACTTCCTGTTCAAGCATTTTGCGGGACAGCTGGCTTGCGGTTTTCTTCTGTCGCGCCTTGATCTTGCATTGCTCCGAAAGCAGTTCGCGGTCGCTTTCATCGCCCAGTATGGCCATAGGATGCACCTTGTCCTGCTCGGCGGCGATGCACAGCAACTCGGCGTTTTCAAAGACCGCGATATAGCCCGGATCTTGCAGATCGTAGCGGATCTCCACCTTGTGGCGGCGGCCTTCAAGCTCCTGGTGATAATAAAGCCGGCCCTGGAAGCTGATGCGGCTGCCCCTGATGGTGGCGTCTTTTTTGGACCACATCAGATAGGTCAGCTTAAGGGGGTCGACCCCTTCGCCCCGGCCGGGCTCGAAAAGATCGATGGGCGCATAACCCATCAAGTACTTGCTGCGATCCTGGGGCCGTTTGCCGTATTGGTCGAACCAGGCGGCCACGGCCCGGTGGGCCATCTCAAGGGTTAAGTACTGACCGGCCATCACGTTTTCATAGATGCGCCGATGCATCCGCTCTCCGCGCTTCATACGCGGCGGCTTTTTGTCGATGCCGGTTCCCACATAGGTGGGGCAAAACCGCTCCAGCTCGGCAAAGGTGCCGAAAAACCGCTCCACGGTTTTGCTCTGGCCATGATAGGGCCAGGCGAAAACGGTCTGAATGCCCAGCTGGGCATACAGACCGTAGAGCCCGGATTGCTTGAGGTCGATGTCGGTCAGAGTAAAACACTTGGCCTTAAACGCCCGGCCGTTGTCCAGGTAGACCACGCGCGGCAATTTTCCCAGGGTGATTATAGCCCGGCGCAGGGCAGCCGATATGGCCGCCGTGTTTTCTGTGGGCATGATCTCCCAGCCGCACGGATAGTTGCTGCGCATATCGTAAAACACGATCAGGGTCATGCGAGAAGGTTTGCCAGTCCACGGATTTAGGATCTCGAAATTGAGCTTGTGCCCGTCGGCCACCAGCACATCGCCCACGTTGATCAGCTCCGGGTCGCGCTCGATCGACAGGCAGCACTCATCGTTAAAGCGCTTTTCCCCGCCGCGCTGAAAACACCAGATATCGTAGTTGTGCGCTTTAAAATCTACCAGCCATCGTCGGTAGGTCGATTCGCTGTGGTCGTCGGCAATACCGGCCGCATCCATGCGCCTTTTGGCCTCGCGGATCACTTCGGCGATCAACCAGCGGTTCGGATGCAGGGCGCACTGGAGCAGGATGCGGGCCTGGGCTGCGGTCACCTTGCTTTTGCCGCGTCTCCAGCGCCCCCGCCGGTCGGACAGCTCCGACAGGTCGGCCCCGGCGCGCAGGGCGCGCTTCCAGCCCTCTATGGTCTGCCAGCAGATCGGACCTAATACGGCGTACAGCTGCGGGTAGGCGTACCCGGAGTTGTACCCGGCAATGAAATGATCGCGCGCCTGGGCCTTTTGGCCCCAGCCGGCGGCCTTGATGCTGCGGCTATAGTGCAGCACCAGATCGGCCTTGGCCGAGGCGCGCTTTAATTGGTTCGTTGTCGGTGCCGGAAGCAAGTCGCCTGATGGGACCGGAAGCCGTTGCGGGTCCAGGTGCTTTCTAATGTGGCGCATGCGGATTTCTTCGGGAAGGCTGTCAACCGGATACTCTTTGCGCGTACCGCCCCGGCCGCTGGTCGTCGTAAAAGGCCACTTGTGCCTGGCTGCCTGCTTATGCACGGCTTGGATACTGATGCCGGTCAGTTGTGAGATAGCCCTGGCGGTGATCGTCTCTGCGCTCATATCAGCCTATCGACCGGTGCGTTGGGCCTGAAAGCGGGGCTTCAAGGACATGGGCCTGCTGTGAGCTATCCAGTTTCAGCTGCCGCTGGATGGTCCGCACGGATTGCACGATCTGCCGGGCCGTCTGGATGCTTCTTTCGCGCTGGTTCACGCACCCGTTCATGATGCCCATGAACCGGCGTTCGCTGCGCCGGCTCTCTTCGACGCGGAAATAATCGGCCAGATGGTTCTGGCACGATCCGCACACAACCCGCCAGGGGCTGTCTTCGGGAAGATCGTCGCCCCGTTCGCTTTCTAAAAACACCAATTGCCGCCGGTTGCCGCATACCGGGCATATGTTGTCGATTACGATCATGGGCCACCTTTCCTTTCTGCTGGTTGCTACAAACCCACTTGCTGGCCCAGTTTTCTGGACTGCCGGGTCAGCTTGCGTCTTTGGATGTCGATTTGCGCCCACTTGAGCAGCTTTTGCTCGTGATGGCCGATCACCTGCAGCCCCACCGATTGCGCCAGCACATTCATGGCCGCCGTTCCGCCGGTGGCCGCACAAAATACCGGCAGGGCCTTGAGCGGGATCTGCCGGGCCGGCTCTTCCGGGTTGAGCCACTTTTCGAAGGTGTCCAGCTTAAGTCGCCTGCAGTTGCCCCGCGACAAATGCACACCGTAGCGCTCGGCCAGATCGTTCATACGATCGATCACGCTTTCGCGCGACAAGCCGCTGGCCCGCACGTCCTCGCACATGGCAATTTTTAAATGCTTGCAGATATTGAGCGTCGGTTGGGTGAATAGTTCGAGCTGGATTTGCCTTGAACTCATTTTGTCCGCCCGTTTTGTTTGTATTGTCCGAATTTTTAGGCGATTCGGACATTGACTTGATAAATCAAGTCGTTTAATAATCCACCTAACGTGTCGAGGGCCTGCCAGCTTTGCGCGGACCGTCGAAATACAGGTAATTCGACGGCCAGATGCGTTTCAGGTCCATGCCGAGGGCCTCGGCGATCGCCTTTCTGATACGGTGACTGGTGGCACGGTTGTAGACCACGAGGTGCACGGCCTGGCCGGATACGTTGAGCCGCTCGGCGATGGCCTTCTGGCTGACCCCGGCGCGCATCATGGCGATCTTGAGTTCGGTGGGGCTCATGTCGTTTGATCGGTTGATCATCGGTGGACGGCTCATTGTCAGGCTCCTGAGCGGCTCGGTTTTTTAATTTGCCTGATCAAGCTATAAAACTAAAATTTAGGAATTGCAACCTAAAATGTAGGTTGATAGCTAAATTTTAGGAAGTTTGGGCGGTTTTTCTTGTAACTAACTGGTAATAAAAACAATTTAAAAAGCTTAAACCCAGCCATTTTGTTTAAACTTAGGTTTAAGCTCTCAAATTTTAAGCTTAAACCAGATGGGCATAATGAATCTTGCTGAAAGAATCGCTTTTGCTCTTAATCAAATTAATGAAAACCAAGATGTAGTCGCATCTAAACTTGGCCTTAATAAAAACACCATTTCTAAATACAAAAAGGGAAAGGGAGACCTAAAAGGCGTTGCTTTGGAAGGGTTGTCGATCCATTATGGATTTAGCCCGATCTGGCTTCTAACAGGCAGAGGGACTCCTCAATCACAAGAAGAAATAGGAGATGCAGAGCCAGGAAAAGCCAGACATGCTTTTCAACTCCAAGTCGATCTTCTTCAGAGGATCATTAAAGCAGTGGAAAACGGCCTTGATGAGCGGGATCTATATCTGGAGCCCGATAAAAAGGCAGAGGTTGTAGCACTGCTTTATGAAATGTACGCAGATACGGAAAAGGAGGTGACGGAAAAGACTGTCACGCGCTACCTGAAACTGGTCGCCTAAAGGAGGTTTTCTATGGGACGCGCCGATCCCGAGAGCCGAGTCAGACAGATCCTTCGTCAAGCACAGCCCCAAAAAAGAAAAAGTCAGATTCGCCCCATCTTTCTGATCCTACTGATACTCGCAATAACGGCTCCATTGGCGATAAGCCAAGCCCCCCAGGAGCCAAAGCAACACCAAGTCATGACATATCCGGTTCCACCTTATCAGCCACAGATCCGCATGGCCGTGATGCAAACAGCGGATGGGCTGCTCTATATCCAGCCCATCAAACAAATATCTGTTGGATGCAGTACATTAAAAGTCGTTCAACCAGTTCAGGTGATAGATAATGTGTCCCAAAGCATTTGATTTTATCATTTATAAAATTAGTGTATTAGAGGTTTGTCACCAAATTTAACGGCGGAGTGAGTTTGCAATTTTAGCCTTATTTGGGTTGTTAACAATACGTCTATTTTACATCTCCACATGGGACAAAAACGAGACGCCTATTGAATATCAATGTAAGAATTACGTTGATTATCAGATTGAAGGGTTGAAGTTATGCCAGCTGAAAAAATTCCAAAAAGCTCCACATGGATACGTGTACATATTGTCTACCCACTGATTCCTTTCTTTTTAGATGGGTTGATCAGATACATTTCCGCTGATTATGTGTTTAACCTTACCACATTTAGCTCCGCAACACTTGCAATGTCAATCGCTCTTCTATGCGTATTCGTTAATCAAAGCATTTTAACAAAGAAACCTATTATTCCGAACGAACTTGACAATGAGGATCTTTTAGGAGCAGCATCCCAATTTATGACCTATGCCTTTTTCGGAATAGCTGGCTTTTGCATTCTTGTTCTATTAAAGGCCCTTAATGAATTTCATGGCATGAAAACTCAACCTATATGTGAATCTTTTACATATGCTATTTTTGTTCTTTCATTATTACCTATTTTAAACGCTATAAGAGCACAAAGAAGCTTTAAGTTAAGGACGACAACATGAACGAAAGTATAATCTTATTGTTAAAAAAGCTGATAGATAACTCGGCTTTTGTTGGTGCTCTTAGTGGATTTATGGCGGTCGTTACACTTCTAATTTTTCAGAGATTTCGCCAAACATTACCGATAGCCTATAATGTAGCAGTGGTAGGCTTCCCCAGGAGCGGTAAAACCGTATTGATAACGTCCATTTTCGCTCAAATATTTTCAGATAAATTCTTAAGTAAAAGGGTTATCTTAAGAACAAAGGCAACAATTGAACGTGTAAACAGAGATTTGGAGCAATTAGACCTGGGAAAGGCTTTGGGACCAACAAGTGATCAAGATCTTTTCGCTTACAGAGCCGATATCAAGCGTGGAGGTTTTCCTTTACAACGAACCTATAAAGTCAATATTGGTGATTTTCCAGGGGAAGATACAGAAGAATTTACAGAACAAGAACAAAAGTGGCTTCATGAGAATGCCTATTTTAGGTGGGTAATGGAGGCTGATTCCTTTATTTTTATAATAGATCTTGCTCACGTATTAGCCGATAAAAGTCCCAATGAATATAGAGCGAATATGGTAAAAGCGATTCGGGCTGCTTGGCAACATTTAGTCGAATATCACGTCGAAGGGAAAAAGGATCTTAGGAAAAAGCCGGTTTTGTTAGTTTTTACGAAATCTGACTTATTAATTAGAATAGCAAATGCCCAAATCTCAAATGAAAGTAATAATAGTATCCAGCAAAAAATTATGGAGATAGGTTTTGGCGAAAAATTGCCTGAGGTTATAAATTGCAAAAAAGCAGATATTGATAAGCTGAAAGATCATCCCTTATCTGGATACGTCGAGCTTATCGAATATTTAAAATCTCAAACATATCGTTTTAGTAGCCATTTTGTGAGCCATTTCGCAAAAGATGAAGACGGAAGACTTGGTATCTCAGAACTTGTTAAAAGAATTTTACCAAGATAAGGGGCGTTTGTAACTATTTATGCCAAAAACATTCTAACCAAAGCATTCAGTGGAGCGCGAGGAACGTGCGCCCACGGATGCTCGCCGTTCGGAATTCAATTTCTTGGAGGGGAAAATCTATGAGGTCAGGGGTCCCTACAAAATTATCATATGAAGATCTACTTAGATCTGAAAATATTCTTGTTAAAATCAGCTTGAGGCTTTTAGGACTAGGCATTTTTGTTTTAACACTTATCCTTATTTTTACCGACTTTGATTTGCGATCTCCTTTACCATCTAACTCGATTTCCTTTTGGGTGTGGTCTCTATTATGCGGTTTCCTTATAATTCCAATTTCTTTAGTTACAGGATTGGATCATGCAGGCGGCTTAGTTATAGCCTTAATTAAAAGCAGAGAATTAGGTGGTCTTTTTATTAGGTCAAATTTTTTTATTTTTATTCAATGGTGTATCTGGATATTTGCTGCGATCTTATTTGGCTTGTCCGATTCAGCCAACGGAAATATTACATGGTTTGCAGAGCAGCTTAATAAAACAACATTTGGGCATTGGGCAATTGCGTTTTTCTTATTTTTTACAACTTTAGGAACTACTTCTCAGATTATCGATAATAGAGGCAAATTAATTTTTGGTGCAAATGTTATAGAGGCAATCTCGTTTGTTGGTTATATTAATGCTGTACTCGTCTCAAGAGATTTTAGCGTGATGAAATGGACTATCTTTCCAGCGTGTGTTGGAGGTGTACCAATTCTGTGGATGGGATATTTTAAACATTGGAGTGACGCAAGAAAATTCTGGAAAAGCTATCAGTGATTAACAATTCGAAAAAAGATTATAGCAAAATGTTCCGAACATGGGCAATGAGGAAGATATATGCATTGGATAACTGTAATAGGCATAATTCTTATCGCTGCAGGCACAGTACTCACTTATATAGGGCAAAACATAAGCTCTAAATCGGATGTGGATTCTTTACAAAAAAGCATATCAGATAAAAATGCAAGGATAGAGCATCTTGTAAAAGGGAATGATGAGCTTCTGGAAAAAATTGATAAGTATCAAACGACGATTGCTGAAAAAGAACAAGAAATAGATCAACTAGAAAAGCAAGTTGAAAAACTAAATTTAACCGCACCAAAATTATTACCCGATGGTAGAATTGAGGCAAGTCCAGGTATAGTGTATCAGTCTAAATTTAGTGACAATGCAAATAAGGCAAGAAATCTGTTTAACAAAGGAAAGCTTGAGGAGGCATATAAACTTGCCCAAGAATTAAAAGATAATAATCCTGAATTCGGGTTAGCCTTCTTCCTACTTGGAACAATAGAAATTCAAAAAGGGGATATTCTTAAAGGTAAAAGGAATCTTGAGCATTCAATAACATTAGAATTAACTAATAGCGATAAGGCTTGGGCCTTCCATAACATAGCAATTGCTAATCTAAGAGAGAATAATGTTCAAGAGTGTATTACTTATCTCAAAAAAGCCATTGAAGTAGATCCTAACATGGAAGAAAGTAAAAAGACCTTAAAACATATTGAGGACGAAATAAATAGATATAGAGGGGATTAATTGCTAACAATCGGCTGTTGGCGGACTCGCTTTGCTCGCCGTAAAGCCGCACGTTAGCGATACAAAATACACAAAGGCAAAAATCAGATGCGAATTAAATCAATCAATGCAAAGGAAGCCGTTCCGGTGCATAACTTCAAGGTCGATGACCTTACGAACATGGTTTTTTTAGCCGGCCCTAACGGAATTGGCAAGTCAAGGCTGATTGAGGCAATACTTGCTTACCTGCGGAATCCAAAGGTAAACGCCAACATGCATATGGAGATTGAGGCTACCTCACAGTCCGAAAGATCTGTTTGGGGCAAGAATAGCCTTGACCTGAGTGATAATGGAGATTGCCAGATGCTACGACGGACCCTTCAGCGGAACCGTAGGAGGAGAAACTTTAAGAGTGGTATCCTCTACTATGAAAGCAATCGACAAATTACAAATCTCAAACCACTTCCGTTCACTTGGGAAATCACAGATCCATACGAGGAACACGTGGGCTGGGATTTTTCGTTCCAACCCCTCACGGGTCGCGCACAGGATACAATCCACAGCATTTTTAAAAAAATACAGAGTCAAAAGACATCTATCGCCAACAGAGCAATCAAGCTAAAGAGTGAAGGTAAGGATTCGATGAATCTGGCCTTCAGTGACCCGCTTGAACCATTCCGCCAAGCTTTCGAGCAACTGCTGTCACCGAAAAAGTTGATAGGCGTGAATATGAAGGGCAATTCACTGCGAATCGAAGATGGGGACTATGAGCTAACAGAAAAGGCGTTGAGCTCAGGAGAACAAGAAGTTCTAAATATTGTATTCGATTTCATCCTAAGGCAGCCATCTGACTGCGTTGTATTCTTTGATGAGCCTGAATTGCATTTACACCCGGAGCTGGTAAATAAACTCATAGCTACGCTAAAGACTGTTGGGGAAGGAAATCAGTTCATCTTCTGCACACATTCGGCGGAACTTTTGTCTGGGAGCTTGGACAATTCAGTAGTCTTTATTCAACCTCACAGAGATGCGGATGAGAATCAGGCTGTTGTTGTAGGCATAGAGAATGATACCTATGAAGCTCTGAAGGCAATCGGACAGTCCATAGGTGTGGTGGCTCTTGGGAAAAAGATTGTACTCATTGAAGGGACAAAATCTTCTTTAGACAAGAAAACCTACCTACAGATCATAAAGGGTAGATTTCCTAATCTTGTTCTAGTGCCGTGCGAAGGGAAGCATACGATACGGTCATTCGGTCATGTTGCCGACGCGGTATTGGCGAAAACCTTGTGGGGTGTGGAGTTTTTCCTTCTTGCAGACCGAGATGTTTTTCCTGATGAGTTGGCCCCTAAGATCCAGGAAAGGGGACTGCAAGATAGAGTAAAATGTCTCAATAGATACCATTTGGAGAACTTTTTTTTGGATGAAGTAATTTTATCAAAGGTTTTTGAAGAAATGGAAGAGGAGGGATCCTGGTTAAGAGATCCTGAAAGAATATTAGAGGAGTTGCGTGAGATCGCGCAATCACGTATTGGCTATGCCGTGGCCCTGACTGTTTCAAAATTCCTCCGAGATTCCGTTGGAAATGTTGATCTAATGGTTAGCGGATGCAATGGAATGAGCTGCGATGAACTTAAGGAGGCCACAGCAAAGCGCGCCGAGGAAGAGTTGACACGAGTCCTGTCCACTCTGGATGTGAACGTCACCAACAATAAAACACAAGAATATTTCGACATGTTTACGGAATCGCTCTCAAATGGGGCATGGAAGAATGATATCCCAGGAAAGCAGATATTAAGTATTTTCGCTCGAAAGGCCAATTTAGATGAGGACCGCCTCAAGACGCTTTACATTAAGAAAGCTAAGGAATTTGATGATGAAAGTAATCCATTTTCCGATATCTATGCTATCTTTGAGGATTTCTCTCAGTGATAGAATTTTTGCTAACCATAGCATTCACCAGATAGCCAGAAGCGCGGCGGCGCTGACGCGGTAATTTTGGGTGGACCGCTGGTGATGCAAGTCGTTGTCTTGTGAAGCATGCATTTAGGGAATTTTGGGTCATTTTTCCAAAAATTTTATAAAACTCTGTTCGTTAGTCCAAAACGGGTAAAATCTTTAACCTATTACATTTAAACGGAAAACTATAAACGAACGCATTCGTTTGTCCTTTCGTTTGTCAGGCCATGACAAACGAACAATAGATACCGCTTAACAGAGCTGCTTATGGATCTCTGAATTGAAATATATCAATGATATAATAATAAGATACGCGATATCGAAAGGTTCGAATTCATATAAATTTGTGTTTTAAATTTTCTGAGATAGTGTGCAAAAGTTGAACAAAAGTGCACGATTTTTCGCCAATTTTCTGAAATATGAAAAGCGCGCCCAATGTAAGGTAGTGCTTAGCTAACACCTTAAAATCCCACCAATCACCGGCAAATCCCACCAAATCCCGGCTAAAAACAGTTTTTCTGAGATAGTGTGCTAACGTATAATCGTTTTGAGTCGATGCCCTTTTTATATGCTTGTACAGCACAATTTTTTGTCTTGTTTTTTTGGGAGTCGGAATATAATAAAATCAGTAGGTTATGGCGGAAGTGCATGGGAATCGAACCCACCCGGGACGGTTTTAGCGCCCCACACCGGATTTGAAGTCCGGGAGCCCCACCAGTGAGCTGTCCACTTCCGTGGTGGTTTTTTGTCGGTCAAACCGCGACATTTGATCTTCTTTTATGTTGTGTGTGATTAAATGTCAAGATTAGGGGGTAGCGGGGGGACGTATATCAGGTTATCAGTTAATCTCAGATTAACTGATAACCTGATATACGTCCCCAATCCCATCGTCCCCAATCCCATCGTCCCCAATCCCATCGTCCCCAATCCCATCGTCCCCAATCCCATCGTCCCCAATCCCATCGTCCCCAATCCCATCGTCCCCAATCCCATCGTCCCCAATCCCATCGTCCCCAATCCCATCGTCCCCAATCCCATCGTCCCCAATCCCATGCAACCGTTACCGATAACGCTATATGACCGCCTTTGGATTGATCCGCGATTTTCCAAATATGGTGTTTCATCTGGTGCAAATTTCTGCTATCAGTTGATTTTATTGTTTATACAGGTTGGCGCGGCATAACCCGCAAGAGGAAAAACATAGCCATGGATGATCATGCCATCGATCGGGAGCGGTTGGCCCGGACATTTGTCGATCTGGTGCGGATCGACAGTATTTCCAGGGAAGAGGCCGAAATTTGCCGGGATTTGCAGGCCCGGCTGAAGGAACTTGGCGCGGTGCTCTATATAGATGATGCCGGGCGTGCCGTGGGGGGAAACAGCGGCAATTTGATTGCGCGGATCGAGGGCCGTGCGCCGGTCGAACCGTTGCTGCTTTCCGCGCATATGGACACGGTTGAACCCGGACGGGGGGTGGCACCTGTTTTCAAGGACGGTGTGTTCACCAGCAACGGGGAGACCATACTGGGTGCGGACGACAAGTGTGGCCTGTCTATTATCCTGGAAGTACTGGCGGCTTTAAAAGAGCATCAGCTGCCGCATGGTCCCCTGGAGATCGTTTTTTCCATTTGTGAAGAGATCGGCCTGCTGGGGGCCAAACATCTCGACTTTGAAAAGATTTCAGCGCGCATGGGCTATGTGCTGGATACCCGCGATACCGCAACGATCATCACCCGTGCTCCGGCGGCCAACCAGTTGAACATCCGGTTGAAGGGCCTGGCCGCCCATGCCGGGGCGCAGCCGGAAAAGGGTATCAACGCCATCGCGCTGGCGGGAAAGGCGCTGGGTCAGCTTCGCCTGGGACGCATCGATGATGAAACCACCTGCAACATCGGAACGATTCACGGCGGGCTGGCCACCAATATCGTTCCGGACACCGTGGTGATGACGGGCGAGGTGCGCAGTCACGACAAATCCAAGCTGGATGCGGTGACGGCCGATATCATCGGCCAGTTCCAACAGGTGGTGGATGAATTCCCATGGGAAGATTACCAGCATCGGCCCAGCCTCTCTGTGGATGTCGCGTTGGAATTCGACCGATTGCGCATTGACGCCCAGCATCATGTGGTGCACCTGGCGTGCCAGGCGGCTGAAAATCTGGGGCGGCCCATGGCTCCGGCAACTTCCGGTGGCGGTTCGGATGCCAGTGTTTTTTTTGAGCACGGCATCGTCACCGGCGTGCTGGGCACCGGCTGCGACAAGGTGCACACCACAGCGGAGCGGGTGGCGCTGGACGATATGGTGCATGCATCGCGGCACTTGTTGGAGGTCATTCGACTGCATACGGCCGACAAAGGAGCGGATTGATTCATGCTGGCTTATCTGGATTGTTTTTCGGGGATCAGTGGGGATATGAGCTTGGGCGCCATGGTGCACCTTGGTGTTCCGGTGGATTGGCTCAAGCATGAAATCGCCCGGCTGCCGTTGGACGGTTTCGACATTACGGCGCAAAAAGTGGCCGCCAACGGTATTGCCGCCACCCACATCGATGTCCTCGTTGAAGAGTCCCATCATTATCGCCATTATGGCCATATCCGCGATCTGATTGGCGGCAGCCCGCTGCCGGAGGCGGTCAAAACCCGGAGCCTGGCCATTTTCGACCGTATTGCCACCGCCGAAGCGGCCATTCACGATGTGGCCAAGGAGAAGGTGCATTTTCACGAGGTGGGGAGCATGGATACCATCGTGGATGTGGTGGGCACCTGCCTGTCGGTGTCCTATTTGAATATCGACACGCTTGCGGCCTCGCCGTTGACGCTGGGCAGCGGGTTTGTCACCTGCCAGCACGGTGTTTTGCCGGTACCCGCGCCGGCTACGCTGGAGATTCTCAAGGGGGTGCCGGTTCTGCAATGCCGGGAAGCGCAGGAGTTGGTCACGCCCACCGGAGCGGCCATTGCCGCCGAATTGGCGGGAGGGTTCGGGCCTATGCCGGGCATGAAAATAGAAGGCATTGGATACGGGGCGGGTACCCGCAAGTTGAAAAGTCGTCCCAACGTGTTGCGGGTACTGCTCGGGCAGTCTGTGGAATCGGCGGGAGACCCGGCTTTTGAAAAGCTCGTGATGGTGGAATGCTGCATCGACGATATGAATCCGGAGCTGTTCGGGTATCTAATGGAGCGACTGTTCTCCGCAGGGGCGCTGGATGTCTGCTGGGTGCCGGTGTACATGAAGAAGAACCGGCCGGGTACCATGATCCAGGCATTGTGTGAAGCTTGGGATCGCGACGCCCTGGCGGGCATCATTTTTCAGGAGAGCACCTCCCTTGGCGTGCGCTTTCACGATGTGTACCGGCAGGCGCTTGAGCGCGAGGCGGGTACGGTTCAAACCGAACTGGGAGAAGTAACGGTGAAACGGGTCACCGGACAAGACGGCAGGGTGCGCATCATCCCGGAATACGAGGCGTGCAAAGCAATTGCGCAAGACCGGAAAGTGTCCCTTCGCACCGTTTATGAAACGGTGCTGCGCGCGACCGGTTCAAAATAAACCGACAGGTTTTCAAAATGGATTCCCTGCGCCGTTCTAAAGGCTTGTCGGCCGCCAACTTCACCTTGACAAAATCCATGGCAAATTATAGACACGGGCCATGATTTTAAAACCAAACGCCGTTATGTTTCTGGCAACCGGCGGCAATGTCGGGCGCATTCCCGTTGCATCCGGTACGTTTGGTTCCCTGGTTGGTCTTCCAATTGTCTACATTTTTTCCTGGATGGATTGGACCATCGCCGCCATCGGGACTGCAGTGCTGATTTTTTTTTCGGTCTGGGTGGCCCACCTGGCCGAGCAGCAGCTCAAGGCCAAGGATCCGGGGTGTATTGTAATCGATGAGATTGCCGGCATGTGTGTCACCATGCTGGGCATTCCGCTGACCCTCTCCACCGGCGCCGCCGGTTTTTTTTTGTTCCGCCTGTTCGACGTGATCAAGCCACCGCCGGCCCGGCAGATGGAAAAGCGGCTCAAGGGCGGCTGGGGGGTGGTGATGGATGACGTGGCGGCCGGTGTGATGGCCAATATCGTGCTGCGCATCGGATTATGGCTGTTTGTTTGACCCGACCACTTTCTAATTCTCATACAATAAGGTAACGCGACGTTGAAAAAGAACGCATCCGCCCAAACGATCGGCCCGTCCAAGGCACCCAAAGGCAAAATTCGCGAAAACATCGAGGCGCTTGTGATAGCCATCATTCTGGCCTTGTTCATTCGTGCTTTTGTGGTGCAGGCCTTTAAAATTCCTTCCGGATCCATGAAAAACACGCTGCTGATCGGCGACTATATTCTGGTCAACAAGTTTATTTACGGCGTGAAGGTCCCGTTCACCGAGGTTACCGTGGTCCCCGTCAAAGAACCCAAACGGGGCGAGATCATTGTCTTCAAATTTCCTCAGGATCCCAGCAAGGATTTTATCAAGCGGGTGGTGGGGATCGGCGGCGATACGGTGGAGATCAGGAATAAAAAGGTTTTCGTCAACGGCCAGCCGCAGGACGATGACTTTGCGGTGCACTCGGATCCGCGTGTTTTTTCCAACCCGAACATGTATCCCCAGGAACTTTTGCACCGGGACAACATGGCACCGACAAAGGTCCCCGAGGGCAAGTTGTTCGTCATGGGAGACAATCGGGACGAGAGCAACGACAGCCGGTTCTGGGGGTTCGTGGATGAATCGGCGGTCAAAGGCAAGGCCTTCATCATTTACTGGTCGTGGGACAAAAACAAAAAGATCGGCGTGCGCTGGGATCGATTGGGTGATTTGATTCATTAATACAGGAAAAAGGCGGCCATGGCGCTGAAGAAAAAAGACATTCTTGATTTGGCTTCGCTGTCGGTGGATGAAATTCAGTTGATTCTGGACACCGCCGAGAGCATGCGGGAGATTTCCGAGCGCCCCATTAAAAAGGTGCCGACGCTGCGGGGAAAAACAGTGGTCCTGTTCTTTTATGAACCCAGCACCCGCACCAAACTTTCCTTCGATGTGGCCGCCAAGCGCCTCAGCGCCGACAGTCTGTCGCTTTCAGCCGGTATGAGCAGTCTGACCAAGGGGGAAACCTTGCTCGATACGGCCAGGAACCTGGAGGCCATGCATCCCGATGTGGTGATCCTGCGCCATGCCTATTCCGGAGCGCCCCAGTTTCTGGCCCGTCGCCTCAAAGCCTCGGTAATCAATGCCGGGGACGGCACCCACGCCCACCCCAGCCAGGCACTGCTGGACATGATGACCATTCGCCAGCACAAAGGCACCCTGAGCGGACTCAAGGTGGCCATCGTGGGGGATATCGCCCACAGCCGGGTGGCACGTTCCAACTGCGAGGGCTTGACCAAAATGGGTTCTCAGGTGGTTCTGGCCGGACCGCCTACCATGATTCCTCGCGGAATCGAGGAGATGGGCGTTACGGTAGCACCCACAGTGGAAGCGGCTATGACGGGTGCCGATGTCATCATGATGCTGCGGATCCAGAAAGAGCGCCAGAAAAGTTTCCTGATGGCTACGGAGCGTGAATATGCACGCTTTTTCGGACTGGACCAGGAGCGCGTGCGCCTGGCCAAAGACGATGTGGTGATCATGCATCCGGGTCCCATCAACCGCGGGGTGGAAATTTCTCCCGATGTGGCCGACGGTCCGTATTCCATCATACTGGATCAGGTTACCAACGGCGTGGCTGTTCGCATGGCCCTTTTGTTTCTCGTAACCGGAGGAGGCCTGAATGCCGATTCTGATTAAAGGCGGCCGGGTCATCGATCCCGGACATATGGATGAGATAGGCGATGTGCTCATCGAAAAAGGCAGGATCCGGGCGGTGCAGCCCGCGGGCACCCTTGAAGCGCCCGGTGCGGATTGCCGCATCGTGGATGCCGCCGGGCTTTGGGTTACTCCGGGCCTGATCGATATGCACGTCCATTTTCGGGAGCCGGGGCAGGAGTATAAAGAGACCATTTTAACCGGTTCCCAGGCGGCTGCGGCCGGCGGTTTCACGGCGGTGTGCACCATGCCCAACACGAACCCGGTCAATGACGATCCGGCCATTACCGCCCTGATTCTTGAAAAAGCCGCCCGGGCCGGATTGGTCCGGGTTTACCCGGTGGCTGCCGTGAGCGTGGGCAGCCGGGGAGAACAACTGTGCGAATTCGGCGAGCTGAAAGCCGCCGGGGCCATCGGGGTCAGCGACGACGGGTTGCCGGTGATGAACGCCCAACTCATGCGCCGCGCGCTGGAATATGCGGCCGGTTTCGGCCTGCGGGTGATCAGCCACGCGGAAGATATGCAACTGGCCGAGGGCGGGGTGATGAACGAGGGGCCGCGGGCCACCCGCATGGGGCTGGCCGGCATTCCCAATGCCTGTGAAAGTGTCATGGTGATGCGCGATATCGCCTTGTCTGCGCTGACTGGCGTTCCCGTGCATATCGCCCACGTGAGCACCCGGGAATCGGTTGACGCCATTCGCCGGGCCAAGTCGGACGGCATCCCTGTCACCGCCGAGACGGCACCGCATTACTTTACGCTCACCGACGAAGCGGTGGAAGGGTACAACACCCACGCCAAGATGAACCCGCCCTTGCGCAGCGAAGCGGATCGGGAGGCCATTTGCCGGGGATTGGCCGACGGTACACTGGACGCCATCGCCACAGACCATGCGCCGCACTCGGCGATGGAGAAAGAGGTGGAGTTCGACCGGGCGGCCAACGGCGTCATCGGCCTGGAAACCGCCCTGCCCCTGGGGCTCAAGCTGGTGGCGGATCATGTCCTGACGGCCTCGGATCTCATCACGCGCATGGCGCTGGCTCCGGCCCGGATTTTGGGCCTGCCGACCGGAATACGGGTGGGGCAGGCCGCGGATCTGACCTTAATCGATCCATTGAAAGAATGGATTGTAACTATCAGAGATATTAAATCAAAAAGCAAAAATACACCGTTTGAGAACTGGACGCTCAAAGGAAAAGCCGTCATGACCCTCGTTGAGGGACAAATTAAATTGGACGGATTGCAGAGAGAAAATCGATAACAATAGACGGACCAGGAATGAAGAGACCATGGAAACATCCCCGGCGAAGCTGCTTATTGTAGACGATGAACCCAGCATGCGGGAGTTGCTGGAATATATGCTGTCCAAGGAAGGATATGCCATCACTTTGGCGGAGAATGGACGCACGGCCGTCAAGCTGGTGGAGTCCAATGTCTATGATTTGATCCTGTGCGATATCCGCCTGGGGGACATCACTGGCCTGGAGGTGCTGCGGGCCGCCAAGCAGAGCACCCCCCAAACTGTGGTCATTATGATCTCGGCATACGCCACAACGGAAACCGCCGTGGAAGCCATGAATGACGGTGCCTACGATTACGTCCCCAAGCCCTTCGACAATGAGGAACTCAAGCAGACCATCGCCAATGCCCTGGTGCGCAAGACCCTGGAAACCGAGCGTCGGGCCCTGGAAAGCGAGTTGAAGGAGACCGTGCACTTCGGCAAAATCGTGGGCAACAGTGCACGCATGCAGCACATTTACCAGATGGTGCGCCAGGTGGCCAGGACCAAAACCAATATCCTGGTCACCGGAGAAAGCGGCACCGGCAAGGAGCTCATTGCCAAAGCCATTCACAACGAGAGCGAACGGGCCGACCAGCCTTTTGTACCCGTCAACTGCGGCGGCATACCGGAAAACCTGGTGGAGAGCGAATTTTTCGGCCACAAAAAAGGGGCTTTTACCGGTGCCACCCAGGACAAAAAGGGGCTTCTGGAATCCGCCCACGGCGGAACGGTCTTTCTGGATGAGGTGGGCGAATTGAGCATTGCCATGCAGGTGAAGCTGCTCCGGGCGGTGCAGGAGCGCGTCTTTCGCGCCGTGGGCGGGACCCAGGACATTGCCGTGGATATCCGCATCATATCGGCCACCAACAAACAGCTTGAAGATGCGGTGATCGCCGGCGAATTTCGCGAGGACCTCTTTTACCGGCTCAACGTCATTGAAATCAAGGTGCCGCCCCTGCGCGAACGCAAAGGCGATCTGAAGCTGCTGGCCCACCATTTTATAGAGAAGTACGCCAAGGAGATGGGCAAGGAGGTCTCGAAAGTGTCGTCCTATGCCATCGACCTGTTAAAAAAATACAATTTCCCCGGCAATGTGCGCGAACTGGAAAATCTTATCGAGCGTTCCGTGGCCCTTTCGAGCACCAATATCCTGCTGCCCGACAGCCTGGCCATGTCCATCCACAAGCGCCGCTGGATCGAAGGGATCCAGAACAAGCGCTTCGATCTGGACGAAGTGCCCAACGGCGTTTCCCTGGACGATATTCTGGCGGAAATCGAGCGCTCCTATCTGACCAAGGCCCTGGAGTGCACCAGCGGCAACAAAAACAAGGCCGCCGAGCTGTTGGGTATCACCTTCCGATCTTTCCGCTATCGCGTGGACAAGCTGGACATCGAATCCTGATCGATTCTTTTTTGCGCCCGAATATTGCTTCACTGCATAGTTCTTAAAACCGGACCTTTCGGGCTGGAAAATCAGTTATGCGTTAAAAGTTACGAGTGACGCGTTGCGGAATTCTGCCTATTTATAAGATCAGGCCCGCACGCTGCGCAAATCACAATTCGATACTCAATGGCATCAATTTCCGGAGCGGTACCTCAGCCGTTCCTGCAGTCGGACTACGCGGATCTGGACCATTATTATAGGCAGGGCATTTTTCGAAACCTGCATCGGAAACCCTCAACTTTCCCTTCCATCTGTCGATACTTAATGTATCGGTGCCGGATTCGGCCGATTGCACGCCTGACGGATGACAATAATTGGCAGGGGTGACAAAAATAGTGCCGGGCTTGGGAATATTTAAAGGGTCAGAGAATTGCGCCCCAGGTTAAATTCAAAAAATGTGGTTTTAAAACAGGAGGATATAATAATCAGCAGTTAAATTTATCGAATGGCATAAGTGTTGCTTTGCTTTTAGGCAACGAACAATCGTTCACGGCGGAAGCGGGTCCCAGGGAGGGCATCTTCAAACGGAACGACCATTTTTAACCCCAACTTACCATACATTTTTTTCACTTACCAAAGGAGGAATCAACCATGTTGCAGAAACTTAAGTTCAAGACAGATCAAAAAGGTTTTACACTCATTGAGTTGATGATCGTCATCGCTATCATCGGCATCCTGGCGGCCATCGCCATTCCGCAGTTCAATGCGTATCGGACACGTTCATTGAGAATGAAGTCGGGAACACTGCTGGGCATTCTCAGAAGCGGCCAGGGTGCCCTGATGTATGATGTCAGCGGATTCGGCAGCTCTCTTGATAACCACAACCTGCCCCAGCCGCAGGCCGCTGCAGGAGGCGTACTTTGGGATGGTGCCGCTGGTCCTATCCCCGCGGCCGTTTCCGGCGGTGCTGGTGCTCATGGTGGACAGATCTGTGCGGGTCCTGCTGCTGGCGAGTTCAGCGCTTTCCCCATCGATATTCCACAAGGCGTTGTCGCCCAGGTCGATACGGATGCCATTCCGGGTGTTACTTACGTCGCCCAGGCCTTCGCATATGGTACCAACCGTGAATTTGGTCTGGATTTTGAAACTCAGCAGAACATCCACTACCTTGAGAATGAGGCATGGATAACTGCTGCAGCCGGAGCATTGCCGCAAGCTATGTTAGCCGCTGACGGGACCGCCGTTTATGATGCTGCTGGCTGGAATGTTGCTTCTAAATAGTCATCAAAAATGAGGAACAAAAACAAGAGATGCCGCCCATTCATGGGCGGCATCTCTGCTTCGAAAGATGTCAGTTGAATAAAGGTACTGAGTAAGCCAGCACAGATAAGGCATGAACTCTGGGAAATCGGGATAAAGAGCACCAACAGATCAATGGCAAATTGCAGAAAGAGACTTCAATGTTGTATAAAAATCATTTGAAGCCCAGGCAACAAGGTTTTACGCTCATCGAACTGATGATTGTCATTGCCGTTATCGGTATCCTTGCCGCAATCGCCATTCCCCAGTTCGCAGCCTATCGAACACGCTCCCTCCGCTTGAAAGCTTCAACTGTGTTAGGTATCGTTCGCTCCGGTGAGGCCGCTTTGATCTACGATGTAACAGGTTTTGGAAGCTCCGCTATAGGGATTCTGCCCTCCGCTCAGGTTGCTGGTGTTGGTCTGGCCTGGGATGCGACTGCAGGCCCTATCACTCCGGCAAATTTTTTACCTGGAGCCCAACTCAGTGCAGGGGCAGCCGGGGGGGAATTCAGTGGTTTTCCAATCGATATACCTCAAGGGGTTATCTGCCGGGTCGATACCAATGCAATTGCCGGCCAAACTTATATCGCCATTGCGCACTCGCTATACACCAATCGTATTTTTGGCCTGGATTTTGAGACCCATCAAAAAATCCACTACATTCAAAGTGAAGCCTATATCATTTATGTCGCTGCAGATGTTGAAAGTGAGGCCTTGCCGGCTGACGCGACTGCCGCCTATGAAAATGCAGGCTGGCATTAAGAAATAATTGTATTCAACGCCTCTGTATCTCCCCAATATACTGCAGAAAAATCTATACGTCTCTGCAATTATTTTCAGACAATAGAAATGTTTATGTGACGGTCCAGCAAAATTCACATTGATTTGACAGTCTAATTTTTGTAAATAGAGTCCCATGAAAACTCCAATCAAACTAAACAATGTCAAGAAAATTTACCCTGATGGTTTGGTTAAACGGGAAATACTGCACGGAATCTCCTTAGAAATCCAAGAGGGAGAGGTCTTCGGATTTATCGGACCTAACGGTGCCGGTAAAAGTACCACAATCAATCTGCTCATGGGGTTCACCAGGGCAAATGGTGGATCGATAATAATTCACGACATGCCTCCACACGATCCGGATGCAAGGCGGCATATAGGGTATTTGCCCGAAGGTCCTCGTTTTTACGAAAATCTTAAAGCCACTGAATTGCTTCGTTTCGGTTGTCTTGCTTCCGGGATGAAGGAAAAAATGATTGCTGGCAATATTGACCTCATTCTGGATAAACTAGAAATTTCAGACGCAAAAAAACGGCCCATCAGCACCTATTCAAAAGGAATGAAACAGCGCCTGGGCCTTGCATTGGCAATGATTCACAACCCGGATACCTTAATTCTGGATGAACCTATGAGCGGTCTGGATCCAATTGGCCGCGATTTATTGAAACGGATCATTCTTGATCTGAAGCAAAAAGGAAAAACCATTTTTTTTAGCAGCCACATCCTCAATGATGTGGAAACACTCTGTGATCGTGTGGGGTTGATCCACCGGGGGCGGATTCTTTACAATGGCCCGGCCGATGAATTTCGGGAAAAGAAGGAAGACATCGATGGTGCTTTTGTGAGATGGATCAAAACAACATCAAAGGAATTAGATGCAGATGGATAAGGTTTGGTACATTGCTTCGATAACGTTCAAGGAAGGGATTCGAAACCGTGCGCTTCAAGGTATTTTAGGAATCGCCGGTTTGCTTTGTCTGGTTTATCTGGCCGTTATGCCCATGTTTTCCTTTGAACGCAGTAAAGTTATGGTCGATCTTGGTGCTGCCTCCATTAGCCTGGCAGGTTTGGTGATCGTGCTTTTTCTGTCCATTTCCATGCTGACCCGAGATGTCCATCAGCGTTCGGTCTGTTTGATTCTTTCCCGGCCAATATCAAGGTCCGCTTATGTTGTCGGCAAATTCAGCGGACTATCCTTTATGGTGTTTGTTGCCACCTTGCTGGTCGCTGGGGTTGCACTCGCAACTAGCTATGTAGGCATAACCTACACCGATTCTTTGGATGTTCCCCGCAATTTTTCTTTTGGCCATCTGGCGCTGGTCTATCTTCTCAAATACATTAGTCTTATTCTCTTGCTATCGGTCGCATTTTTATTTACCGTACTGACCACCAATGAATACCTTTCCATGCTGTTGACCATGATGACCTATTTTATCGGCAATAGCCTTGAAACCATCGTTAAGGTTGCCAGCATAGGGTCCGATGTCCAATTAAGCCCCATTTACCTTGGTGCGCTTAAGTTTTTTACCTGGGTTTTTCCCAATTTGAGCGCCTTCGACTTGAAAATTTATGTGGCATATGGCTTGGAATTTCCTTATGCTCAGGCCGCCTGGACCGTTCTCTATGGCGGTTTCTATATGATCGTCACTCTATCAATTGCGATGATCGTTTTCAATCGCAAGGAGATCAGGTGAAGCTGAATAAGACATTTTATTCCTTTCTCTTTATCGTGCTTGCTCTATGGGGGCTTATTGTGTCCTTGCATTATTTAAAGGACTATCGACGACAACTGCCCCCTTTGTTGATTAGTAGGCAAGCCTTGGAAGTTGGTCCTAATTTTTTAAAGGTAATCAGCGGAGAATTTAGGGAACTTTTGGCGGATTACCTGCTTCTCAAAGCGGCAATAATTGATGGTGGCGAACCGGAAAAGATCACGGCTGAGGACTGGTATTCCATCTACATTTTATACAAGCAATCCATGGCGCTTGATCCCCTATTTTTTACCACTGCTTACTACACTCAAGGAAACTTGGTTTGGAAAGATGGGATGGCCGAAAAGGCAATGGCGTTGCTCGAAATGTCTGAAAAACACCGCACATGGGATTGGAACCCCAAATGGTATCTTGCATTCGATTATGCTAATTTTTTAAATGACAAGAATCGCGCTGCCGAATATCTTTTCGATGCGGCTAGCATGCCTGATGCACCGCCAGTATTTGCTATCATGGCAGCACGATTCAAACAGGGATATGGTGATACAATGGCCAGTATTACCATGCTTAAGGCCATGTATGAGCAAACTGAAAATGAAGAATTCAAATCCGTTCTTTTAAAACGCATAGAAGCCCATACCGGTGTTTATATATTAGAGCAGGCGATTCAGGCATACCGAATTAAATATGGTGTATTGCCGGAAACACTGAAGAGGTTAGTAAATACAGGAATACTTTCAGCCTTACCGGCCAATCCAGTCTCTGAAGAATATGTGTATGATCCTGTTACCGGAAAGGTCGACTATGGACACCTTAGATAAAATGCGTTTTCATTCTTCTCAGTCCAATATGATTTTTCCATGATGGAAAGCCAAATTATTTCTTTGATTATACCCGTTTACAACGAATCACAGAGTATCAGTGAACTGCTGGCTCAAATAGATGCATTTGGTGAAATAGATGAAATTTTACTAATCGATGATGGTTCGGCAGACCAGCTTGCAGTGTCAAACAATAGGTTAAGTGTCCGGATCATCAGCCATCCTTATAATATCGGCAATGGCGCTGCCATCAAAACCGGCATACGGAAGGCTAAAGGTTCCATCCTCGTTTTTTTGGACGGCGACGGTCAGCATGATCCTGCAGATATCCCCAAGCTGTTAAGCTGTATGGATCGATATGACATGGTGGTGGGTGCGCGCATCAGAAAACAGCACGCCTCGTGGTTCCGGCATTTTATAAATCGTATTTTCAATCGTCTGGCTTCTTATGTCACCGGCTTTGGAGTGGAAGACCTGACTTCTGGATTTCGTGCCATTCGCGCCGAAACAGCACGAGATTTGCTACCATTGCTGCCTAATGGGTATTCCTGGCCCACCACATCCACATTGGTTTTGCTGCGCAGCGGGCTGAGTGTAAAATATGTACCCATTAATGTCCGTCCCCGGCAGCGGGGGCGTAGCCGCATTCGGCCTGTGCAGGACAGCATTCGGTTCTTTTTGATCATTCTGAAAATCTGCACCTTATACTCCCCATTTCGAATATTCCTGCCTGTTTCGGGAGGGATGTTCCTCCTGGGTTTGATTAATTATGCCCATACTTTTTTTACAGCCGGCAGATTTACAAATATGAGTGCACTGATGTTTACCGCCGCTGTCATTATTTTTATGATGGGCCTGATTTCTGAGCAGGTAAGCCAGATCAGTTTGCTGCAGCATCAGGTACGGGACCGCATTTCTGCGGAATCGCGGGGTGATGACAATGAATAATTGGTATTATTAAATCTGCAAACGTATTACCAGAGTCTAAGAAGTGTGACCTTGGCCGAGGTCTCTGCCTCATGACAAAGAAAAAATCCAGACGGCTGAAAGTGCTGATCCTTGGCAACCTTTCACCGTTTTGCATTGGCGGCGCCGAGGTGCAGGCGAGATTGATCGCTGAAGCACTTGCCCGGCGCGGACACCGGGTGACGGTTGCCGGGTTCGGCAATCCAAATGGCGTTTTTCCGGCCGGCCCTGATTCCAGTAATACCTTTAAAACATGTGCTTTATCCACGGTGCGTGCCAACCGGCTGACCCGTGCCGTCAGCTATGCGCTCTCTCTGGGCTGGTTTCTGCTGGTTAACCGTCGGTATTTCGACGTGATATTGTGTTACATGCTCGGCGAGTCAGATATCGTGGTTGCGCTGCTCAAGCACTTTCAACTGATTGATTTGCCCATGGTCGCCTGTACGGCCAGCCATAGCAGTGGCGGCGATGCCGACAGATTTATTCGTCTGCTTTTTGGGTCCTTTTTCGCTGAACTGGTCAACAGGCACTGCGAAGCGATTAATATCATCTCGCCCCGCATACGCAACGAACTGATCGCTTCGGGGTTCGATGCGGACCGATTCAGCCACATCCCCAATGGTGTGGCAATACACTATTGCCCCGGCCGAGTCGACCGATTCGATGTCAATAAGCGGTCTTTTTTATATGCCGGACGGCTGGTGCCGTTGAAAGGAGTGTCCGATCTGATCGAAGCCGCGAGTATTCTCAACAAGCGGGGACATACTGCTATAGTAAACATCACCGGTGGCGGCCCACTTGGACCTGAACTGCGCAAGCAGATTGCGGTATCCAAGCTCTGCGATCGGGTAATGCTGCTTGGCACAGTTTTGGCTGAACATATGTACAAGATCTATCGTGACAATACGATTCTTGTTCTGCCATCGCATCGGGAAGCTTTTCCAATGGTGGTCGTCGAGGCCCTGGCGTGCGGCATGCCGGTCATTGTCACCCGTTCCGGGGGGCCGGAGTATATTGTCGATGAGCGAATGGGGTTGATTTGCCCACCAGGCGATCCGCGCGCACTGGCTGATGCGATGGAAATGATGGCTGTGATGCCTGTAAAGCAGCTGGCCCAAATGGGAGCGGCCGGTGCAAAGCATGTACAGGCGCATTACGACATCGAATCCGTAACCGATCGCTTCGTGGCGCTTTTTCGCCATGTGATAGAGAATCGATAGGCGATTGGGGGGGGAGGGGGGACGTATATCAGGTTATAAGTTAATCAAAGATTAACTTATAACCTGATATACGCCCCCTTTTTTACGTCCCCTTTTTTGCTGCTGTGATCAGGATCAGGCAGTTGACCAGGTGGATGGCGGTTGTGGCCAATGCGATTCCCGGAATGCCCATTAGTTGATTCAGCAAAAGGCTCAGTGGAATGTTGAGTCCGACGGTTACGGTTGCAGTGACCACCATTACCCACCATCGGTGAAGGGCCTGCAGGCGTTTGACGTAGACCAGGGCCAGGGCAAAAAACGGCAGGCCGCTCAGGTAGCAGGCATAGACCCACACGGAAGCGTTCACCTGGTCGGGAGTGAGACCGGCGGCCGTATCCAGCCACCATCGGAGCCCCCCAATTCCGAGCAAAGTGCCGGCGATCATCCAGCAAAGCACCCAGAGCCCCACGAAACGCAGGACTTTTGGCCAGCCGTCATCCAGGGTGCCGTCGGCCGCGTCCCGGCTGAGGCGGGTCAGCAGCACCATGCCGATACCCATGGTGCTGAGACTGGCCAGCATCATGTAGATCCGCTCTCCGGCCTCCAGTATGGAAATACCCCCCGGGCCGTCGAGATTGGCGATCAATCGATCGATAATGGGGTTCAGTCCGTTAATGAGCGCGGCCAGGATAACGGTTCCATAAGTGACCAGGAAGGGTTTTGAAAAAAGGGATGCGCCCGGTTTGGAGGCTGGATGCCGCCGGTTGATGCCGGACATCAGCAGCAGAAAGCGCAGGCAGTCGGCCACGCCGATACCCAGGGCCAGAAGCGGCAAGGTTTCAAGATCGGCTCCTGCGGCAAACCACACCAGCAATGGAATCAGCCGCAGGGACCAGGAAAATCCGGGAAGCGCATAATGTTCCCTGGCGTACCATTGCCCGGTGGCCGTTCCGTTGGCCAGTCCTGCACCTGCCATCATGGCCAGGGCCAGCAGATAGGTCATGCGGGTGTGAACCCATGCCGCATTGATGACCAGCGCTACTGAAAGAACGGACAGTATGCCGGCGATCGCCAGAATGCTCAGTGGTTTGCGAGAGATGCGCAGGCCGCCGTTGATGAGCAGAGGGGTAGTGGCCTGGGCAATGGCATTGGCCACGATGCCATAAAAATAGAAGGCCACGGCCAACACCAGAAAAAACTGGTCCGTATTTGCATTGACCCCGCAGATCGTAATGACGGCCAAGGTGACGGCCACATTGGCCATGCGGCCTGAGAGATTGGCCACCGTCGCCAGGCTGACCGATTTGGATAATTGACGGGAATAACCGGAAATGGTGTGGGTTGCGTTGGAGGCCATGGGAGGGATCTTAAGTAGCATTGCATTTCAAATCAATGCAAAAAATGACCCAGGGCTCAGGGGCGATCAATGAATCGGCCGGGGTCTCTCCGGATAATTCCGGCCGCCAGCCGAATGATGCTTGACCGCAACACGGATTTGGTTTATTTTACAACAACATAGGCGAGGCTTCCGAATCATATTCGCCTCAGTTTGTCTAACGACAAAACCGCCCCCGAAGGGGGCATCCTTATTTTGCATTGATCGGCTTTCATGAAGCCGGCAACGAAATAGGTATGACCAGATCAGCACCCAATCGCCGGTTCAAGAACGGCGACCGTGTTACATCGGCAATTCAGCATACCCGCTTCGCTCTGCCGAATTCCGGAGCACGCCAGGTACAGCCGGAAATGACGGTACTTCGATTGAGCCGGGATGACCATCATGGGGCTATTTCAATTGCCGGTTTTAGGGTTCAGATCCACGGTTACGGATCGGGTTATTCTGCATCCGGATTGATCGCAAACAGCCAACGGGAACAGTCGTAAATGCCGAACTCCAATGTTTTGCCGGATTTGTCCTTATTGCCCTGCCTTAACCCGCGACCTTCCGGTTTTTTCATTCAAATGGACGGTATTGATGCATCAGGGGACGGCGGGGCGGCGCCCTATGCGCCTGATGCCATTGCCGCTTTGAGAACGGCAAGAGTTATCCATCAGCCAGAGGGGGAAATGGGGGAGATCTTTCTGCTTTCCCAGGCCGACACTTACGGGCCCATTGCATCGGAACTTCAGCCGCTCAATAATGCAGTGGTGGAAACGTGGTGGCAAACCGCTATTACGGCCTGGACCCAACGACGGGGCCACTGCAGCCGGTTCGGATTGTCACCGCCCGTGAACGATGCGGGGGTGCCCGTCGCCTATGCCCCGCTGTTTTACTGTTGCCAGCGGGAGCTTTACTGCCATCCCCTGTGCCCGGAATGCGGCAGCCCGTTGGAGCTGTGCCGGCAGGACGCCGTTCTTATAGAGGCCGGACTGCCCGCCTTCAGCACGTCGTTGAATCGTTACCTCTACTGTGCCCAGTGCCTTGGGGCATCGGGGACGCACAAATTTTATACACTGGTCAAACCGGGCGGTGATGCGGACGGGGTTGGCAACGCCAGGGAGTTGATTGAAGGCTTCAGCCGCCTGTTGGCCAAACCAGACCTCGCCGACCGATTGCCCTGCATTCAATGCGCGGAAACGGCCGGATGTTACGGCCCCGACACGCAGGTGCTGGAGCGCATGCGGCCGATCCAGTTTTATCCCTTCTATATGATTGTCCAGCCTGCGCCGACGGTCAACGCCCTGGATTTCATTCCCCTGCTGGCCGGGGCGCCCCCCCTGGACGTACAGCGTGTGTTGGCGGCCGATCGCCGGCCTGAACGGTTGAACGCCTTCAATCGTTTGCTTCCAAGGATATCCCGGGGCAGCGGAATGCTGTTTGACGCGGATGCACGGCAATTTCTTGAGGTGCTCTATCTGAAGCTTTCGTTTCTGCAGGCGTTGCTGACCCTGGTTCGAGAGGATACCGATACGGCTGTGGACCGGATGTCCATGGAAGGAATCTGGGTCCATCTGGCCCGGCAGGACGCCCGGCTGCCGTTTCTCTGGAACTTTGACGTGACGGCTGCGGACCCGGTGGGCCGACCGGCAAAGGGTACTTTGGGCCCTGGCGCCGGTGGCGCCCGGTGGATGGCATTCTTCGGTTATGCCTGGCATTATGTCCTTCTGGTCAATAGCAGACAGACCATGGACCATGTGCTTGCGGCTCTGCAAGATCGAATACTACCGGGCACTGATGCAGCGGTTGATGTAGAAGCACCGGGCCGATCGGCGGCTGTATTCGGGCCCCATAACATTTTCTGGAATGCGGATCCTTTAGAGCTGCCCGGGCAGTGGCAGGACCATTGGGACAAGGCCCTTTCACTGGGTACGCGGCTGCTGCAAGCTGCCGATACGCTAACATCCAGGCTGCAAGAATCCATCGAGGCGGATATTGACGTGCTCAAACAAGCGGCGAGGCAAAGCCTTTTTGCAGAATCCAACCCCAGCGGGGAGACCGCTGCCGCCCGTGAAAGCGTCCCTCCGGCTCAAGAGCGAACGGTGGAAACCGTGCAAGGTGCCGCTGACAATCCGGCCATTGCCCAAATTTTGAGCACTATCCTGCACCGGTACAAAAAAATGCCGGAGGCGGCACAACCACAGCCGGAACCACAGCCGGAACCGAAGCCGGAACCGGAACCCTCCGGCGGAGCGATGCAATTCCCCGAGGAGGCCAGAGGACAGCTCAATTCGGACGGCGACTATGAAGAGACTATTATCCTGGCTGATGCGACCTTAACCGGCGGGGCCGAAACCGCTGCACCGCCGCCAGACGATGCCCCTGAAAAAACCGTTGTCATGCAGGTCGCACCGCAAAAAAGGGATGCACCGGTTTTGGACAAAACAGTGGTCATGCAAGCTTCGGAACCGCCGGCAAATGTCCCCGATCCCGATGCCACCGTGGTGATTCGTCCTGCAAGTCGCCCGGCGCCGGATCCGGATAAAACCGTCGTCATTGAAGCGCCGCCGGCACCGCCGCCAGCGGACGACCTTGAAAAAACGGTGGTCATGGGATCGACGGCGCAGGCTCCACCGGTGCCGCCGACGGTTGGCGAGAAGCTCCCCCGGCCGGCGCCTCCGGATGGGGGGGATGAACTGGAAAAAACCGTTGTCATCGGTGTTCAAAGCACATCGATGCAACGCCCGGACCGAAAGGCCCCGACCGCCGCTGAGCCGACGGACAAGGACGACGATCTGGATGCCACCGTGATTATTCAGCCCAAAAACAGGAAGCCCAAGTGATGGAAACGCAGACGCTCGCGGCCCGCCTGGCCGACGAAGTCCGGGGACTCTATGAAAAGGACCCTGAACACGGGGCGCGGAACATTGAAGCGCTCATCAACTCCCGGCTCAGCGACCAGTCTCCGGAAGTACGCAGTACCGTTGTTCGGGAAATGATCAAGCATTTCAAGCCGCCTGCCAGTGAGACAGAGTGCACGGACATCGCCGTAATAACGCGTATGTTCGGACTTTTTTTAGGGCGCACGGTGGAGCCGGAGGACCTGACGTCCACGGAACTGTTAAACCGCATGGCAGAATCGCTGAACACTATCTTTGATTCCCTGAACCAGTTGGTCAATGTGATCAACAGGTCTTTTTCCAGTAATGAGGAGAATGGAGAGCAGACCATCCGCCAGTTTATCGGATTTCATCTGGAAGGCGACGATCAGACCAAACCCCTCGAGGAATACCTCGGGCAGATCAACAAGGCCTTTTTAACGAGCCACGAGGCTTTTAAGAAAGCGGCACACACTAAACTGGCCCAGGTGCTCAAATCACTGGGGCCAAAAGAAATTGCCAAAGAGCGGGGCTCCGGCCTCAAGATCGGCCCCCTGCGCAAGGCCGAAGATTACGATATTCTGCAGGATAAAATCGCCCGGATTCAAAAGTGGTTCGATTCCGGTCGGTTTATGGAAGATTTTCTAAGGGAGTTTGAAAACAATTGCCAGGCATTCCATAAATAAACATGGTGAAAGGGTACCGGCCTCAAAGCGCTCTGCAATGTGGCCGGAGAATTGCATTGACATGTTGCACGAGTGACAAGTTATTGAAAGTGATCTATAGTGTTGAAGCGAAGATAGCGTATGGCTCGGTTTTCCCGCGGCGCTATTTCGTCACCACAAGTCACCGCAGCGCATGCCGCAAGGTTGGTTACGCATTGCGCGTTTTAAGTTTCGGGTTGAAGAATCCTGCCATTGTTCAGGACCAGGCACGCGCGCAGCGCCTACGACAACTGGAAACACTTTTTGTACAGTTTTTTACCGGTTAACATATCAAGAGGAGGACACCGTCATGTCTTATAAATCGCTAACGATTATCGGGTTGATGGCACTCATGCTGAGCGCATGTGCATCACAGCCCGTGCCACCGCCGGACTGGACGTATGAAAAAGATGCCATCGTGGTCGATATGGTCGCTGATCCCAAGCTGAATTTTGACGAAGGCGTACCGCACACCCTGCTGGTTTGCATCTATCAACTCAAAGATCCCAATACGTTCAATCAGCTTTCCGATGACACGGACGGTATCTATAAACTGTTGGAGTGCAGCCTGTTCGACGCCAGTGTAGCGACAGCCAAACGGATCATCATGCGGCCCGGGCAGGATGTCAATGTGAAGCTGGACCGCGCCGAAGGCGCCAAGTACGTGGCTGTGGTGGCGGGATATTACACCCTGGAAAAGGCGCGCATGGTGCGGCTGTACGATATTCCCGTCGTTGTCGAAAAGAAGGGCTTTATCAAGACCACCCAGGTTTCCAAACCCGCTGAGCTCAAGATTGGCATCCAGCTCGGCCCGTCGCAAATCCAATAGCGACAGGCCGTTTGATCCAATGCCTTCAGCGAATCGATCCGACATGTGCTAAAAATTTCAGGATAAACCGGATTAGGAAACCACATCATGGACAGACCACTCTTTTGGCACCAGGGCCTTTTTCTGCAACCCCAGCATTTGCAGCTTGCCAGCCGGTATAGCGAATCTCTGAATCTGCCGCTCAAAACCCACCTTCAACCCCATTTCTGGGGCGTCGGAAACTGGCAGATTCAGTCAAACGCCCTTGCAAACCTGAGTTTTCATTTGACCGGGGGACAATTTCTCTTTGCGGATATGGCTTATGCGGTCATCGGAAAAAACGCCCTGATCATGCCGCGCTCCTTTGAGGGCGATTGGGAGCAGGGAGACGAACGCTTCGGCGTCTATATCGGGCTGCGCAAGTTCAACCCCGGCGGCAAGAATGTCACTGTCGTCAACGATACGTCCAATCTATCCGAAGTGGGGACGCGATGGGTAACAGACAGCTCTGCCGAGCAGGTGGCCGACCTGCACCAGGACGGGCCGGCGGCCGATGTGCAAAGAATGCATTACGCACTCAAGATTTTCTGGGAAAGTGAAAAGAAACAGCTGGGAGACTATGAGCTTATCCCCCTGGCGCAGCTTGAGAAAGACCAGGATTCGGTTCGGCTATGCGAACGGTATATTCCGCCGAGCCTGTCCATCGGCGCCGATGCGGTATTGCTCAAAATCATCAAGGAGATCCGCGACCAGATCGGTGCGCGCTGCCGCCAACTGGAAGCGTACAAACGGGACAGAGGGCTGCACTCGGCAGAATTCGGCGCCCGTGACATGGTTTATCTGCTGGCACTGCGCTCGCTCAACCGCTATGCCCCCCTGTTATCCCATATGGCTGCGGCCCGGCACGGGCATCCCTGGAATGTCTATGGGCTGCTGCGGCAATTGATCGGCGAACTTTCCACGTTTTCAGCCGAGATTTCTTTTTCGGGCGAAGATCGTGAAGGCAATAAATTGCTGCCCAATTACGATCATGGCGACATCGGCGCATGCTTCAATGCCGCTTTGGAGGTCATTACCCAGTTGCTGGACCAAATTACGGCAGGACCGGAATATATGATTCCGCTGCTTTACGACGGCACCTATTTTGGCGCTGAACTGCCGCCGTCCATTTTTGAGGGGCGCAACCGTTTTTACCTGGTGGTGGAGACCGCAGCCGATCCAAATGAGGTGCTTTCTTCCATGGAAAGCATTGCCAAGCTGGGGTGCCGGGAATCACTTCCCATACTGATTGCCCGTTCGCTATCGGGCGTTGGTATCGCACACCTGGAACAAACCCCCCAGGAGCTGCCGCGCCGCGCCAATGCCCTTTATTTTCAGATCGATCATCACAGCGATCAATGGGCGCAAGTGCAAAAAGTCAACAACGTGGCCCTTTACTGGGATTCAGCACCCGAGGACCTCAAAATCGAACTGATGGCTGTGGGAAGGAGTTAGCGCATGCAGTTGTCCGATTGTTTCGTAGAGATCATCGCCTATACCGCTGTTGTGGTGCGTACCGACCCGGCTGCCCAACCGGCTTTCGAACAAGTGCAAAACAACATGCAGCAGCTGATCGTTCAGAGCGAGGCCATGCTGACGGGGCAGCCATTTTCGCATGAAGATTTCCAGCTGGCCCGGTTTGCCGTTTTTGCCTGGGTGGATGAAGCCATTCTTTCCTCGCAATGGGAAGGCCGCCAGCAATGGCAGCGTGAACCGCTGCAGCGGAAATACTATCAAACCTCAGACGCCGGAGAACTTTTCTTCGAGCGGCTCAATGCCGTTGGGCCGCACCAGCGTGATGTCCGGGAAGTTTACTATCTTTGCCTGTCGTTGGGATTTACAGGGCAATACTGCAATCCGGGCGATGATTTCATGCTGGAACAGTTGAGGCTGTCCAACCTCAAATTGCTTACCGGAAGCTCCATGGGGGTGCCGTCGCTGGACAAGGAATCTTTGTTTCCCGATGCCTACCCGACTGGAGAAAGCCAGGACGTGGCGCTTCCCAGGCGGCGTCGGTGGTCGCCATTTACCATCACTTGCGCTCTGGCGCCGGTTGTACTGTACGGTCTGCTTTACGTGATCTACTATTTTATTCTTGGCAATATCGGCGATAATCTGATTGGTACGGTGCCCTAAATGAAACAGATTCTGATTATGGTTTTAAAAGGTCTGCTGGTAATAACCGTCCTTGCGCTCATCGTTCTGCTGGTATTCGGCCTGGTGATGATCGCCGGCTGGTCGTGGTGGGTCGGTCTTTTCCTGATGCTGGGCCTTGGCGGCATCGGTCTGGGGTTTCTGGTGTTCAGGAAGTATATGAAACGACGTCAGGAGCAGATGTTTGTGCACCAGATCATTGCCCAGGACGAATCCATGCGCCAAAGCATGTCGCCGGCGGACCAGAATACCGCCAAAGAACTTCAGGCGCGCTGGAAGGAAGCCATCGATGCGCTGCGAAAATCCCACCTTCGCAAATACGGTAACCCGCTGTATGTGCTGCCATGGTACATGGTGATCGGAGAAAGCGGTTCCGGCAAGACCACCGCCATCAAGAGTGCACGACTCTCTTCCCCGTTCGCCGAGGTCAGTCATACCTCGGGCATTTCCGGCACGCGCAATTGCGACTGGTGGTTTTTCGAGCAGGCCATTCTTATCGACACGGCCGGACGCTATGCCATTCCCGTGGATGAGGGAAGGGATAAGGACGAATGGCAGAAATTTCTCAACCTGCTGGCCAAGTTCCGCAAAAAAGAGCCTCTGAACGGGCTGGTAGTGACTGTTGCCGCTGATCGTCTGGCCCGGGGCGGCACCGAAGCCCTGCAGGAAGACGGCCGCAGTATCCGTCGTCGTATGGAAGAACTGATGCGTGTGCTGGGGGCCAAATTTCCAGTCTATGTGATGGTCACCAAGTGCGATTTGATTCAAGGCGCCGCTCCGTTTTGTGATGCCCTGCCGGAATCGGGGCTCAACCAGGCCATGGGGTTGCTCAATAAGCAGCTGAGCACCGATGTGCCGGGCTTTATGAATAAAACCTTTCATACCGTGGGTGGCCGATTGCGGGATATGCGGCTGTTGCTGCTCAATCAAATCAAGGATCGCCGTGCCGCAACCGACATGCTGCTGTTCCCCGAGGAAATCGAAAAGCTCAAAGAGCCGTTGACGGCCTTTATTGCCGGCGCATTTCAAGAAAACCCTTACCAGGAAACGCCCTTGCTGCGTGGGGTGTTTTTCAGCAGCGGGCGCCAGGAGGGGACCCCCTTTTCGCACTTTCTCAACAATCTGGGCCTGATTCAGCATCGTGATGTTCTGGCGGGCACCAATAAAGGGCTCTTTCTGCATGATGTGTTTGCTAAAATACTGCCCAGCGATCGCCGTTTGTTCAAACCGACCCAACACATGGCCCAGTGGAACCGGCTGACGCGCAATATGGGATTGACGGCCTGGATTGCGGTGATGGTGGCCGTATGCGGGCTGCTCAGCTATGCTTTTGTCAAGAACTTGAATGCGCTGTCCGATGTGCGCCGCGAGTTTGAAAAACCGGCCCTGCTGCAAGGCGATTTGGTGGCCGACGTGATTACCATGGACCGCTACCGGCAGGCGCTGATGAAAGTCGAGGTCGAAAACCGCAACTGGTGGATACCCCGGCTGGGGCTGAACAAATCGCTGGATGTTGAATCCGCCCTGAAGCAGAAATATGTCGAGCTGTTTTACAATGGCTTCTTGAAAGAATTCGACAAAAAAATGGGGGATCGCATGACCGCCTTCAGCAGCCGGACCCCCAGTCCGGTTTTTGGGGCCCATGTCGGTCATCTGGTCCGGCGTATCAATCTTTTAAAGACCCGTCTCGGGCAGTCCGATTTGGAGGAGCTGTCCGATTTTCCGCAGCCCGTGTACGGCGCTGCGGTGTTGGATCGTGCAGAAGTCATCCCTGAAATTCAGAACAAAGTCGGACAACAATACCTTTATGCCGTTGCCTGGCAGACCGATAGCGAGGTTATCCAGAAGGAGATAACCGTCCTGCAGACATGGCTCAAACATTTGCTTTCGTTGCCGGGAATGACGCTTAACTGGCTGACCGACTGGGTGGATCTGGACCCCGATGCCCGGGCGGTGACCCTGGACGGGTTTTGGGGCACTTCCGGGCCGGCCGAGGCACCGGCCAAGGTTCAGTGGGCGTTTACACAGGCCGGTCAAGAAAGCATCCAGGCGGCCATTGTCGAGATCGAAGCGGCGTTGTTCGATCCGTTGATCATTGCCGAGTCCAAAGTGGCCTTTGAAAAATGGTACCGCAAAGCGTATCTTCTGGCCTGGCAGGAGTTTGTGCAATCCTTTGATGGCGGAATCAACGGGCTCAAAGGCCGGGAGCAGTGGCAGGCGCTGGTCCGGCAGATCCCCACCTCCCAGGGACCATACAATGCCCTGATTCAGCGCATTGCAGAGGAATTCGAACTTTTCGGCCGGGAAACCAAGGTGCCCCCGTGGGTGGCGCTGACTTTTGACTGGCAGCGCGTCATCAAGGAGTCACAGGCCAGCGATGCGGTGGATCCGCAGAAAGCCGGCATTTTGAAAAAAGCGACGCGCAAGGTCACTTCCAATATTAAAAAGGCGGAGAAAGCCTTCGGCATCAAAGCGCCCAGTCCGATGAGCCCGGAATCCCAACTGGCCGCTGCGAAATTTTACCTGGGATATCAACAGGCTCTGGAAGAGGCCGTCAAGAGCGCCGATTCCCGCAATGTGGCCTTCAAACTGGCTTCGGACATGTACTCCCAGGATCCGGCGACCGGCGAATCTCCGATGCTCGCCGCCCACCGCAATCTTCTGGAGATACGGGCTGTTGTAGGCCAACTTCAGAACGACAGCGAACTGCTGTTCTGGGGGCTGCTCAATGGCAACATCCGCTTTCTGCAGCAGTATATACTGCAGGAATCGGCCTGCCTGCTGCAGACCGCGTGGGAAAAAGAGGTCCTGCTGGAAGTTCAGGGCGTCAGCGACGATCAGGATATGGGCCAACTCATGATGGGGGCCAACGGATTCGCCACCCGCTTTATCAAAGGGGCGGCCGAACCATTTATCGCGCGCACCTACAAGCAGGGTTATTATCCCAAGAAGGTGTTCGATCTGGGCATCGCCTTTGATGAGGGATTCATGGGATTCTTGACAAAAGGTGCCGTGGCGGCGAGCCCCAGAAAGAGCAGTTACAGCGTCAAGATCCGTGCTTATCCAACGGATACCAATCGAGAGGCCAAGGTGCGCCCGCACGCTACCTTGCTGGAACTGCAGTGCAGTGACCGGAGCACGCGGCTGGAAAACTTGAACTATCCGGTGGCCAAGACTTTTGTATGGTCGCCATCGAGTTGCGGGGATGTCACTTTCCAGATCTCTGTGGGCAATCTTTTGCTGACCAAAACCTACAGCGGTTATAATGCCTTCGCCCGCTTCCTGAACGAATTCAAGACAGGCCAGAGAACCTTCAATCGTAGCGAATTCCCCAGTGAAGAGGCCGCACTTCGACGAATGGGGATCAATTTTATCAAAGCCAAATACCAGTTCCAGGGACATCGTCCGGCGCTCGAGATGCTTTATGCCGCTCCGGGAAGACCGCCGAGAAAGATTGTATCATGCTGGGATCAATAATTCAGAACCGCAAATGGAATTGGGCCGCTGTCGGCAAACATCCCTCGGCCAAGGATTATATCCGGATCGGTGGCGGCTCTGCATTGCTGGATGCAGTGGCCCAATGGTCGGCCAACGGCTACCATGAACTGAGTCCGGGCAAGACCCAACAACCGGTTTACCGCTCCTGGCGGTTCTGGTTGAAGGGCATTAAAAAAGGATCCATCATTTGCGGGTTGGGTCGCGACAGCAGCGACAGCATCGGACGGCCTTTTCCCCTGGTTATCATGGGAGAGGGAGTGATCAAGGGGTGGGAGAAACAGTGGGCCCTGCTGCCGGCCAGGCTGGCAAAGACCTGGATCCGTATGGAATTCGTGGCCTCCCATCGCTATGACAATACACATGCCATGGAAGACGAAGTCAAACGCCTCAGCGCCCCGGAAGCCCATTCCGAAACAGATCTGCAGGCCGGGCAGGGGACGGGATTTGAAGCCTGCGATCTGAACATGACCCCGTGCAGGGAGCAGTTATCCAGGGACGGTTTCGGGCTGATCCCCTTGAATCCGTCTTACGGCATCGATCCGAATCAACTGGTCCTGCAGTGCCATCTTCAATTGAGGGCCTGCTTCGGAGAGATTCCCAGGGGTGTTTTTATCGGCGGGACGCCTCAGCAGTCGTACCTGGTGGTCATTCAACATCCTCTGAGTGCGCAGGACTTTGTCCGGCTCTGGACCTGTTAGCCGATTCATAACGAACCAAGGAAAGCAATATGCCCATGGATTATATGCAATTAGGAATCGAGCCCATTGAAGGGGACAGCCCCGCCGGAAGCGATTGCCGCTATGGGCCTGAATTCGAGCGGCTCCAGGCTGAAATCGACAAACTCTCTTCACCCACTGCCTCTGGAAAGGTGGACTGGGCAACCGTGGTCAAGACGGCGGCCGATATACTGCAGAAACAATCCAAGGATTTGACGGTGGCGTCTTATCTGGCCGTCGGTTTGCTTCACACCAAAAAAATAGACGGCCTGGACCAGGGCGTTCAGGTGCTCAGTGACCTTGTACAAACCCATTGGGACAAACTCTTTCCATCTAAAAAGCGCATGCGGGGAAGACAGGGCGCCTTTGCCTGGTGGCTTGAAAAAACGGAAGAAGTGCTGCAGAAAATAAAAGTTGACCCCCTGCCTGCGGACCAAATCGAGCGGATCCTGGCCAATTTGAAAACACTGGACGAACAGCTGCTGGAAAAAATGCCTGATCCGCCGTTGCTTCGACCGGTCCAGCGTTCGATCGAGCGTTTGCCGGTACAGAAAGTGGAAGAACCACCATCCGCCAAGCCGGAGCCGGCCGAAACCGAGGACGGGTCCAAATCAACACCAGACACGCCTTTGAAGCCGGCGACACCACCCGGCAAGCCTGCACCGGCTGCGGCTCCTGCGACCATCGAAAGCGATCAGGATGCACGCAAGAGCATAGATGCAGCCCTGCAGCAATTGCGCCGAACGAGCTTTTATATGCTGCAGCAGAACCTGAAGAACCCTATGCCGTATCGTTATCGGCGTCTGGCATCCTGGGCCAACCTGGAAATCATTCCCCCCAACACTGACGGTGCAACGCAGATACCGCCGCCGTCGCCGCAAGCGCTCAGTGAACTGCATGCCCTGCGCGATGAGGCCAATTGGCCGGCTTTGATTCTCAATGCCGAGCAGAAGGTATCCCAGTACATTTTCTGGTTTGACCTGAGTTGTCTGGTCGCCGAAGGGCTCAATAGTCTCGGACAGGAATATAAAAAAGCCCTCTTGGCCGTGTCCCAGGAGACGGCTTGCCTTTTGCAGCGCTTTCCCGGACTTGACCAACTTACTTTTGTCGACGGCACGCCTTTTGCCGATTCCGATACGCGTAAATGGCTGCAAAGTATCAGTTCTGGTCAGAGCGAGGGGCATGGCGGCGGAGCCGGCACCGGCAGTGAAAGCGGCGTTGATGAGCAAAATAAGGCCATTGTCCAGGAAGCTATGGCCATGGCAAGGAAAAAGCGAGTGGTGGAGGCCGTGGGGTTGCTTCAGAGCCAGATGGTGCATGCAACGTCGAGTGACCAGAAAATGCGCTGGCGTCTGGCTATTGCCCAGACCTTGCTGACCGTCAAGAAATCTCAACTGGCGTTGCCCCATATCGATCAAATTCTTTCGGATATCGATACGTTTCATCTGGAAACCTGGGATCCGGCGTTGGCCGTTGAAGGGCTGAGCCTGGCATGGAAGGGTTACAGCGTTCAGGGCATAGACGCCCATAAATTGTATGCTCTGGAAATTCTGGGTCGTATTGCCAAAATTGATCCCAGCGAGGCGCTGCGACTGCAAAATTAAAACGCGTGTGGGCTGCAGGCCGTTGGCCGAAGTTTGCCTGAAACGCTTATTGTCCGTATTGTGTTTATAAATATAGTTTTTCAATATCAATCTTAACAAGGGAGAGTTGCCATGGCCAAAGAAGGTACCGTTGCCCCCAGGGAGAGAGTCAATATTGTCTATCGGCCGGCCACAGGGGATGCCAAGGAAGAAGTCGAACTGCCCCTGAAATTGCTGGTGGTGGGTGATTTTACGTTACAGGAAGATGACCGCATGCTTGAAGACCGGGAACCCATAAACATTGACAAGGACAACTTCAATGAAGTCATGAAGGGCCAGAATCTCAAACTGGACGTCAATGTGGCCGATAAATTGTCCGACGATCCGGACAGTGAAATCAGCGTGTCGTTGAATTTCGAATCCATCAAGGATTTCAACCCTGAAGCGATCGCCCAAAATACACCTGAACTCAACAAACTCCTGGAGCTGAGAGAAGCCCTACAGGCGCTGAAAGGCCCAATGAGCAACCGGCCCGAATTCAGAAAGAAAATCCAGCAGATTATCCAGGACGACAGCGCCAAAGAAAAATTGCTCAAAGAACTCAATCTGGATAAAGAGGAGTAGAAAGGAGGGATATCGATGGCTGAAGAAAAACAACAGGAACAAGCAGCGGCTGCGGAAGTGCAGACCGCGGAAGCGGGTTCTTTGCTCGACGACATTGTTACCGCCACCAAGTTGAAGCCCGCCGACGAGGGCTATGACATTGCCAAAAAAGGCGTCCAGGCGCTTTTGGCCCAGTTGGTGGAACCTGGCCGCAAAATCGACAAAGTGTCCAATGCCATTATCGATGAATTCATTGCCGGTATCGATCAAAAGCTCAGCGCCCAACTGGATGCCATCCTGCACCATCCCGAGGTCCAGAAACTGGAATCGGCATGGCGCTCGCTCAAGTACCTGGTGGATCGCACGGATTTTCGAGAGAACATTAAGATTGAAATTCTCAATGTGAGCAAAGACGATCTTCTGGAGGATTTCGAGGACTCCCCCGAAATCCCTAAATCCGGTCTGTATAAGACCTTTTATACCTCTGAGTTTGGCCAGTTCGGCGGCCAGCCTTACGGCAATATCATCGCCAACTATGATTTCGGACCCGGTCCCCAGGATATCAAGCTGCTGCAGTATGTGGCTGCGGTTTCGGCCATGTCCCACGCACCCTTTATCGCGGCTGCCGGGCCGCAGTTTTTCGGAGTGGACAGTTTTCAGGAACTGCCCAACCTGAAAGATCTGCACAGCATTTTCGAGGGACCGCAGTACACCAAGTGGCACGGGTTCCGCGAATCCGAGGATGCACGCTACGTCGCGTTGACCACCCCCCGGTTTTTGCTGCGCCTGCCTTATGGTGAAGACACTCTGCCGGTAAAGGCTTTCAACTACGAGGAAGACGTTTCCGACTCCCACTCAAAGTACTTGTGGGGCAATACTGCCTTTGCATTTGCCACCCGGCTTACCGACAGCTTTGCCAAATACCGTTGGTGTTCCAATATCATCGGGCCCATGGGCGGCGGCACCGTGGAAGACCTGCCGTTGCACCAGTTCGAGTCCATGGGCGCCATTCAGACCAAAATTCCAACCGAAGTATTGATATCCGAGCGACGCGAGTATGAATTGGCAGAAGAGGGGTTCATGGCCCTGACCATGCGCAAGGGCAGTGACAATGCCTGCTTTTTTTCAGCCAACTCCACCCAGAAACCCAAATTTTTCGGCAACAGCCCGGAGGGAAAAGAAGCGGAGCTGAATTATAAATTGGGCACCCAGATGCCGTATATGTTTGTCGCCAACCGGCTCGCGCATTATTTGAAGGTCATCCAAAGGGAAAATATCGGAAGCTGGAAAGAGCGCGGGGACCTCGAACGCGAATTGAATACCTGGATCAAACAGTATGTGGCCGATCAGGACAACCCGTCTTCCGCCGTGCGCAGCCGCAGACCGCTCCGCCAGGCGCAGATTACGGTGGAAAGTGTCGAGGGGGAGCCTGGTTGGTATCGAGTCGGGATGAAAGTGCGGCCCCACTTTAAATACATGGGCGCCTTTTTCACCCTGTCTCTGGTGGGGAAACTGGACAAAGAATAGTACGAATAATTAACCATATGTAAAGGGAGGAACGATCATGCCAACACCTGCTTATCTGACCATCACAGGAGAAACCCAGGGGGCCATAACAAGCGGAGCTTTTACCGCGGACAGTGTAGGCAACATCTGGCAGGAGGCTCATCAGGACGAGATTCTGGTAGAGGCTTTTTCCCACAATGTCACTGTTCCAACTGATCCGCAAAGTGGCCAACCCACGGGTCAGCGCGTTCATAAGCCGTTGACCATTACCAAAATTTTCGACAAATCGTCGCCTTTGCTTTATCAGGCGCTAACCCGGGGGGAGCGGCTGACGGAGTGCGTTTTAAAATGGTTCCGCACCAGCCCCCAGGGCGTACAGGAACACTATTTTACGATGACTTTGGAGGACGCGATCATCATCGACATCCGATCCTATATGCCCAATTGTCAAGACCCGAACAGTGCGTCATTCACGCATTTGGAAGATGTCTCGTTCTCCTATCGCAGAATCGACTGGGAGCATGTGGTCAGCGGTACACAGGGCAGTGATGATTGGCGAACGCCTCAGGAGTAATTGGGTGTCCGCCACAGGATATGTGACGCCTCCCTGGTTTAGCGCAGGGCAGGCGTCACATGGAAAGTCGAACCGGCATGCGCGAACATCGCCTTCTTGACCGAATTCGTTTGGTGGACAAGAATCCTCAGCGGCGCATTTCCGAGGAACCTGCCCAGATGATCCGTTCCATTCAGGAGCATCTGCAGCGGATACTCAATACGCGCCAGGGAAATGCGCCCATTGCCGAGGATTTCGGTGTACCGGATTTTACCAATTTTATGGGTTCCTTTTCCGATTCGCAGCGCAGTATGGAACGGCAGGTACGCCAGACCATCCAAAAGTATGAACCCCGGCTCGAGGGGGTACGCGTGGGATTCTTTCCCCGGGAAGACGATCCATTGACGATCAGCTTCCAGATTACGGCGCGATTGGTTCTGAAAAACCACAAGGACCCGGTCTCCTTTGAAAGCCAGGTCGATTCCAGTGGACATGTTCGTATCAAAAATACGTAACATCAGCAGTGGCTTGCGAGATTATCAAGGCTCACGGGGCCTCCATTTTTTTACCCTATAAGGCAGCGGACCCATATGTTCAATCGATACTTTCAGCAGGAATTGAACCAGTTAAAGGACCTCGGTGCTGAATTTTCAAAGATGCATCCGGCTGTAGCGCCGATGCTCAGCGGAATGTCCACCGACCCGGATGTGGAGCGGCTGCTGGAAGGGGTCGCCTTTCTCACCGGTTTGATGCGGCAAAAGTTGGACGACGATTTCCCCGAAGTGATCCATGAGCTGTTCCAGTTGATCTGGCCGCATTACCTTCGTCCCCTGCCGTCGGCTTCCATTGTGGTTTTTTCGCCCAAGCCCAGTCTCAAACAAACCATTACGGTGGCCAAGGGCGTCAAGTTGGCGTCTGAACCCGTGGATGGCACCGCCTGCTTGTTTCGGACCTGCTACGAAGCGGAGGTCCACCCCCTATCGCTGCTGGATGCCTCTTTCGAACAAAAGCCCGGAGCGCCGCCGGCGATACGGCTCTTTCTGGAGCTGCAGGACATCAACCTGAATGAATGGCAGCCGCAGTTTTTGCGATTGCACCTTTCCGGCCAGGCGACCCAGGCGGCGGACATCTACTTTTTGCTGTGCAATTACCTGAAGCACATTGTCCTGACGCCCGGCGAGAAGGGGGAATCCTGCATTCTGGCGCCGACGTTTCTTTCCCGGGTAGGGTTCGGACCTGATGACGGTTTGATTCCCTACCCGTCGAACAGTTTTCCCGGATATCGCATCATTCAGGAGTATTTTATGCTGCCTGAAAAGTTCCTCTTCCTGGATATCAAGGGATGGCCCGTGTGGAAAAACCGAGGCGACGGCAACCGGTTCGAAATCCGCTTTGAACTCACTGAACTGCCTGCATCGCCGCCCCGCATTCGCCGGGACAGTTTCGCTTTGGGCGCCGTTCCGGTGATCAACCTCTTTAGCCATGATGCGGACCCAATCCGTCTGGACCATCATCAAAGTGAATATATTGTCCGCCCGGCCGGCAGCACCGGAGAAAATTATCAGGTCTATGCCGTCGATAAAGTCACCGGCTTCATTCAAGGAACTGCCCAGGAGAGACGTTATGCACCCTTTGAAATGTTTGCCCGGGACTCGGACGATACGCCGACCTACCACACTAAAATACGTCGATCGGCTGTGCATAACCGGTTGGATTTCTATTTATCGGTGGCCTATCCTTCAGACGGGGATATCCCGCCTCCGGAAACGCTTTCGATGCAGCTTCAATGCACCAACGGTCTGCTTCCTGAAGGCCTTCAGACCGGAGATATCTGTTTTCCCACAAGCAGTACACCTGAATTTGTGGAATTTAAAAACATCCGTCCGCCGACCTCATCCATTTTGCCATCTCTGGGAGACAATCTGTTGTGGAAGCTTGTTTCGCATTTGAACCTCAACTTCCAGTCTCTTGCCAGTGCTGAAAATCTAAAAGCCATTTTGGACTTGTACAATTTCGAAGAGAGTCGCGATCGACCGGCATTTTTGGCCAATCAGAAACGGATTGCCGGTATCGATAAGGTTCAATCCCGATCATCGGACCGTCTGGTCAGTGGTGTCATTATGCGCGGCCGAGAAATCCAGTTGAATACACGCCAGGATCATTTCGCCGGAGAGGGGGATCTATACCTTTTCGGCACCGTTCTGGATCACTTTATGGGATCGTATGCCTCCATTAACACCTTTACCCAATTGATCATTAAAGAAGTCCTGAAAGGCGAGGTTTATCAATGGCCGGCCCGCATCGGAGACCATCCACTGATCTGATGGCTCCCGCAGCCACGGATGTGAAGCAGGATCTGCTCTCAAACAGTCGATCCTTCGCTTTTTTCCAGGCGCTGCGTCTTTTGGGCCGTCTGGGTCGTGATTCCAAAAAACGCAATTTTCGGCAGAGCGATTTTATTCGCATTCGGCCGGTGCTCAATCTGGGATTTCCTTCGGCGGATATTGACCGTATCGATGCCGTCGAATCCGACAACGGCACCCAATACCGGATTACGACCACCTTTTTCGGATTGTATGGTTCATCATCTCCGCTGCCCACATTTTATACCGAAGATCTGATTGGGGAGGCCAGACAGGACGAATCGGTGTCCCGCGATTTTCTGGATATTTTTCACCATCGGCTGTTCGATATTCTTTACGAATGCTGGCTTAAATATAAACTGTTTTTCCAGATAGCCGAAGAGAAGGACGAGTCGAACACCGAGCGGCTGTTCTGCCTGCTGGGTCTCGGGGCCAAGCAGATACGGGCTGAAATACCCCATGCCGACATGCTGTTGCGCTACATTGGATTGTTTACCCAGTTTCCCCGTTCGGCTGCGGGGTTACGCACGCTATTGCGTGACGTCCTGTCCGATGTGCCCATCGACCTGACACCATGCATAAAACGCATGGCAAAGATTCCGGAAGCGCAACGCCTGATGTTAGGCGGCGCGAGTTCCAGGCTCGGTTCGAACAGTTATCTGGGCGAAGAGATAGAGGACCGAATGGGTAAATTCCGGATTTCCGTCGGTCCGCTCAATCAGGTGGACTTTTTGCGCTTTACGCCCGGAAATGCCGGCCATACCATGTTGACGTCCCTGACAGATCAATATTTGACCGAACCCCTGGAATACGAAGTTGAATTGATATTGGCCGCCAATCAGGCTCGTACCACAAGCCTTGGCGATCCAGTGCGGTCGGTTCTGGGGGTGACCACCTGGGTCTTTTCGGAGGCCAACCTGGGAGAAGTGAGAACCTGTTTCGAAGTCAATCGTTCATAGGAGGATGGAAAATGCTCACCGTCGATATTAAATCATTGCTCAAGCGCTTGAACACTTATTGTACCAACAGCCTGGAGGGCGCTGCCGGCCTGTGCGTGTCCAGAACGCATTATGAGGTGACTGTGGAACATCTCCTGGTCAAACTGCTTGAAAATTCCCAGGCGGACCTGACGTTGATTTTAGGCAAGTTCGATCTGGACCCCGGCCGCTTGCGCAAAGCGGTGGAACGCAGCCTGGAAGAGCTGAAAACCGGAAACGCCGGAAAACCGGTCTTTTCCCCCCTGCTGATGGAATGGATTCAGGAGGCCTGGTTGATGGCATCGGTGGATTTAGGCGAAGCGCGGGTCAGATCGGGCGCGCTTTTAATGGCTTTTCTCGGCCGGTCCAGGCAGTTGGCCAGCGGCTCCTACGTGGATATGTTGGAGGCCATCAGCCGCGATGCCCTGAAAAAAGAGTTTTGGGAGCTGGTCAAGGGTTCCTGCGAAAAAGCCATTCAGGAAGCCGCCGTGGAAGCCGAAGCCGGACCGCCGGGAGAGGCGACGGCACTGACCCGTTTTTGTGAGGATTTTACCGCCAAAGCCGCTGCCGGCGATATCGACCCGGTTTTTGGCCGAGATACCGAAATTCGGCAGATGGTGGACATCCTGGCCCGGCGGCGCAAGAACAACCCCATCGTGGTGGGAGAAGCCGGTGTGGGCAAGACGGCCGTGGTGGAAGGTCTGGCTTTGCGGGTGGTCGAAGGCGACGTGCCCGAAATGCTGCGCGACGTTTCCATCATCGGCCTGGACATGGGCCTGCTGCAGGCCGGTGCGGGAATGAAGGGAGAGTTCGAAAACCGGCTCAAATCGGTGATCAATGAAATCAAATCGTCGGAAAAACCCATTATCTTATTCATCGACGAAGCCCATACCCTGATCGGGGCGGGGGGGTCGGCCGGCATGAGTGACGCGGCCAACCTGCTTAAACCGGCTTTAGCGCGTGGCGAGCTGCGCACTGTGGCCGCGACGACCTGGTCGGAATATAAAAAATATTTTGAAAAAGACGCCGCCCTGGCACGCCGGTTCCAGCTGGTTAAACTGGACGAACCGTCCGAGGATACGGCCAAACTGATTTTGCGCGGGCTGAAAATAAAATACGAAGATGCCCACCATGTTGTCGTCCGGGATGATGCTATCGAGGCCGCAGCGGAAATGTCCAGCCGGTATATATCCGGACGCCAGTTGCCGGACAAGGCGGTGGACCTGCTGGATACGGCAGCCGCGCGGGTCAAGATATTGCTTACGGCCAAACCGGATGTCGTCGAGGACAAGGAGCGCCGCATGCAGGCCCTCGAGCGTGAGCTCAAAGCCATGGAGCGCGACAAATTGCACGGCGCCGTGGTGGATGAAGAGCGCGAATCCGGTGTGAAAGCTGAAATGAACGCACTTGAAGGGGAACTGGAAGAGAGCCGTGCCAAGTGGCTCAAGGAGCAGGAGTGTGCCCACCGGGTCGTGGCGATACGGGAAAAACTGGTTCAAACGAAACTGGAAGGTGCCGGTGATCCGGACCAGTCTATTGAGGCCCTGACTGAAGAACTGGACGCGGCGAGCCGGGAACTGGCCGGTATACAAGGCAATGATGCGATCATCAAAACCGAAGTCGACCCGGATGTGGTGGCCAAGGTGGTCTCTGACTGGACCGGCATTCCGCTGGGACGCGTCATGCGCGACCAGGCGCAAAATATCGTCAACATGGAGGCGCGTCTCAAAGAGCGCATCAAGGGCCAGGATCAGGCCCTGGGCATGATTACGCAAGTTCTTAAAGCCGCCAAATCAGGCATCAAGGATCCCGACCAGCCCCTGGGCGTGTTTCTGCTGGCCGGTCCCAGCGGGGTGGGCAAAACGGAAACCGGCCTGGCGCTGGCCGACCTTTTGTTCGGCGGCGAAAATTTCATGGTGACCATCAACATGAGTGAGTTCCAGGAAAAGCACACCGTGAGCCGCCTCATCGGCTCTCCCCCGGGCTATGTGGGCTACGGGGAGGGCGGGGTGCTCACCGAAGCGGTGCGCCAGCGGCCCTACTCGGTGGTTTTGCTCGATGAAGTCGAAAAAGGACATCTCGAAGTATTGAACCTCTTTTACCAGGTCTTTGACAAGGGCATGATGTCCGACGGTGAGGGCCGGGAAATCGATTTCAAAAACACGGTCATTTTTCTGACCAGCAATCTGGCAACGGATGTGATCACCGAGATGTGTTCCGGCGAAGAACCACCGGATCTCGAGGTGATCACCGCAGCCATTCGCCCCCTGTTGAGCAACCATTTCAAGCCGGCGCTGCTGGCCAGAATGGCGCTGGTCCCATTTTTGACCTTACCCGGCGATGTCATCAAAGAGATTGTTGTATTAAAAATGAACAAGCTGGCCAGGCGTATGGACGACACCCACAAAATGAAGCTGGAGTTTACCGATGCCGTGGTTGAACAGATTGCAGCCCGCTGCACCGAAGTTGAAACCGGCGCGCGCAACATCGATTATATCATGAGCGGCACCATCATGCCGCTGATGTCCCAGGAGATTTTGTCCCGAATGAGCGAGGGTGCGATTCCGGCGGGTGCCCGGCTCGATATCGGAAAAGACGGTGCCTTCAATGTCACTTTTAAAGAGTGATGGGACGGTATGCATGCGAACCCGGTGTCCGGGTCAACCACTTGGGCACGTTAGATGGCGGCCGCAGCAGCATACGTGCCCGCTGTTCGATTGACAGGAGAATGTAAATGACCTTTCAAGGGGAAAACAGATACTCGTTTGTATCGAATGCCAAGCCGGAAGATACTTTTTCGGTGGTCCGGTTTAGCGGTACGGAATCGATATCGCAGCCCTACCGGTTTGATATTATTCTGGCGACGGACGATGCCGAGATCGACCTGCGCGCCATGCTGCAAAGCCCGGCCCGATTTACGATCCACCGTTCCGATCTGGACGACCGCGTTTTTCACGGCGTTCTGGCCGATTTCGAACAAATGGAAGAGTCCGGTTCGTATGTCCTGTACCGGGCAGCCCTGGTGGCGCGGCTCTGGAATGCGGGATTGTATCATGAGAACCAACTTTTTTTGGAAAAAAGTGTCCAGGATATCATCACAGATGTGCTTCAACAGACCCAGCTCACGAGCCAGGACTTTGAGTTCCGCCTGACGGGCACCTACAACCCCTGGGAATACATCTGCCAGTGGCGTGAAACCGATTTGAATTATATCCATCGCTGGATGGAGCGTGAAGGCATTTACTACTACTTCGTTCAAGATGACCAGCGGGAAAAAATTGTCATCACGGACAGCTCTACTTCGCATGAAAATATCAGTGCCGACCACCAGCTGCCGTATTCACCGCCCGATGCCATGGTTCCCCGCCATCAGGAAGTCATTCAGTCGCTGGTGTGCCGGCAACACCGGCTGCCGAACAAAGTGATTTTGAGGGATTACAACTACCGCCGCCCATCGCTCGAACTGAAAGGCGAGGCCACGGTGGATGGCGATGCCCACGGTGATGTCTACATTTACGGCGAACACTTCAAAACGCCGGAAGAGGGCAATCATCTGGCCCAGATACGGGCGGAAGAACTGCTGTGCAGAGAAAGTATCTACAGCGGAGAATCCACCGCGGCGAATCTGTGTTCAGGTTTTCTCTTTGAAATGCAGGATCATTATCGGGAGAGCTATAATCAGCAATATCTGGTGGTCGACGTTCAGCACGAAGGCCGCCAGGCCATTACCAGTTTGTCCGGCCAGCAGGCCGAGCTGCGCGATGATGAACGCCGGATGGAGTATCAAAACCGTTTTACGGCCATTCCGGCCAACATCCAGTATCGGCCCGAGCGCAGGGCCGCAAAGCCGCGCTTTTACGGATCGCTGAATGCTACCGTAGATGCTTCGGGAAACGGAGAATATGCCGAGGTCGATGACCAGGGGCGCTACAAAGTCATCCTTCCCTTCGATCGGAGTGGAAATGACGGCGGACGGGCATCACGCTGGGTGCGCATGGCGCAGCCATACGCCGGAAACGATTATGGGATGCACTTTCCTTTGCATCGGGGCACCGAAGTACTGCTGACATTCGTCGATGGAGACCCGGACCGGCCCATCATCGCCGGCTCGGTTCCCAATGCGGAAACTGCCAGCCCCGTGAACAGCAACAATCAGACCCAATCCATGATCCGGACCGGAGGAGGCAACCAGATCAAGTTCGAAGATGCCGGCGGCAACCAGCTCATCCGCATGGATTCGCCGACGGAAGCGAGCTGGCTCCGAATCGGCGGGACCAATTCCAATCCGCCGGGTATCGATCAGGGTACCAACGGGCAGTTGACGACAACTGTCGGCGGGCACGCTGTCACTAAGATCGGGAAAAATTACGAATGTAAAATCGAAGGCAAAATGTACAAAGTGACCACCGGTGATGTGCAGTATGAGTTCAACAGCAATGCCCATAAAATAACCAGGGGCAACTCCAAAGAAGAAACTTACGGCAATAAAGAGTCGTTGACCAAGGGCAACACGGATGAAACCTATATTGGCAATAAAACCTCCTATACCAATGGCGATACCACCGAAACGTTCAAGGGAACCAAGACGTCGTCGGCTCTGGCGGCTACTGCCGAACTTTTCGTCGGTGCAAAATACGCCACCGCGCTTGCCGTGACCAATGAAAACTTCGGTGGCATCAAAACCGGTATCAACGGTTCCGCCCGGCTGGAGGAGACGCTGGGACCGGACATCAACAAGGCGGCTACCAAAACCATCGATGCCAAAGCCAAAATTGAACTGAAATGCGGTGCCAGCCAGATTAATATTCTGCCGGCATCCATCGAATTCAAATGCGGCGGTTCCAAGTTGACGCTGAAATCAGGGGGGGACATTATCCTCAATGGCAATCGCTTCGACGTGACGTCCCGGGCCAATACGCAAGTTCACTGCGGCGGTACAAAAGTCAAGATCACGGGGAGTACATTTTTCGTGCACGCATCCACGGTGGATATGCCCGATCGCACCAATCAGGGATAAACGCCTTTCGCACAGAATGGAATCTTTGGTATGGAACTGGTCAACAATACGCCATTTACGTTTGCACCCCTAAGCGGAAGAATCGGGTTTCCCGGACATTCATTGACACTGATTGTCAAAGGGACTTTCGAATTGGCTGCAGACGGGCGATGCGTACCTGCCGCGGAGCAATATTTTCCCAGCGGAGATGTGCTTTACCCCGATGATTCAGAAGGCAATGGAAGCAATCGATACGAATCGGACTTTGCCTATTACAAACCACAGGCCGATATCCTATTGTCAGGCAAATGCTATGCGCCCGACGGAAAGCCTGTGCCGGCATGTCAAGCAACCTTCAAGGTGGGACCGTATGGCAAGACAGTCGGCGTGTTCGGTGACCGCGTGTGGAAAGGGGTGATGCCCTCCATTGGAGATCCTGAGCTTTTTACCGAAATGGATCTGCGCTATGAGAACTGTTTTGGCGGGCCCGGCTATGGCCCCAATCCTGTCGGCAAAGGGTACGGCAGCGGTTCCGGCGCACCAAAAAAACTGCCGAACATCGAAGATCTGAATCAATTGGTGGACTCCCCCGGCCGATGTCCTGCACCGGCCGGTCTGGGGCCCGTTCCCCGGACTTGGCAACAGCGCGTGTCCAAGCTGGGAAGTTACGGCGGCAGTTGGTTCAAAGGGCGCTGGCCCTGGTTTGCCGAAGACTTTGACTGGACTTATTTCAATGCCGCACCTGTCGACACGCGGGCCAGCGGCTATTTGAAGGGCAATGAACCGCTGTTTCTGCAAAACCTGCACCCCACCGTAGGCCAGTACCATGCAACACTGCCCGGGTTGAGGCTGCGCGTATTCACTGAAATTGCCGCCTCCGGAGGCAGCGCTCCGGATTTTCGTGAAACAGAGGTGCATCTCGATACCTTATGGGTGGATACGGATACAGCCCAGTTGATCCTGGTCTGGCGTGGTGTCATCGCCGTGGCATCATCGGATTACGAAGAACTTCGGCATGTCTTTATCACCTCAGAGCCCATGGACCGGCCCACCGCGTCGCTGGATGAAATGCAGCGCCTTTTTCATCAGGTCATTGAAGATCAGAAAAAACGCCTGGATATATCTCCCATCGAGCCGGAAGAGGCGTATGTCGATATTCCCATCGATATGCGCGAGATTGAAAATGTCCTCAAAGCATCTGAACAGAAGCGGCAGGACGTGATGATTGCGGCTGGATTGGACCCCAAAGAAGGCGGGACCGAGCCAGACCCCTCAGCACGGCAAGCGGAAGTCGAATTGCTGGAACAATTGGGCCTGGTGCCGGATTCCGAACCTGAAGCCCATACCCGGGAAAGCGTGCAGCAATCCATTGCATCCGGAGAAAACATGTCCGGACAAGATCTGAGCGGGTTGGATCTGTCGCAGCTGAATCTGCAGGGGGCTGATTTCAGCGAGACCATTTTGACCGGTGTGAACTTTTCAGAATCCGAGCTGTCGGGTTGTGATTTGACAGGCGCTGATCTCTCGGTTGCGAATTTCCACAGAAGTGTGCTCGAGGGCGCCGTTTTAAACGATGCCGACCTTACCGGTGCCCGGTTATGCGAGGCCAACCTTCGAAAGGCCGTCTTGAAGGGGACGGTATTTGACGATGCGGTCTTAACCCGCGCCAATTTAGATGCATGCATGGCCAACCGGGCCAGTTTCCGTGGCGCGGACCTCAGCCATGCCTTTTTTTCCAATTCATCCTGCCAGGAAGCCGACTTTTCAAAGAGTCGTCTGGTCGGGGCCAGTTTCGTGAATGCAGATCTTTCCCAGGCCACGCTCGGAGACGCCATCGGGCGTCACATCGATATGTCCGGCGCCTGCCTCACGGGAGTCCGTGCGTCCGGTCAAACCGATCTGAGTATGGGACGATTCAGGGAGGTATCCGCCCCTTATTCCATCTGGGAGGAGGTCGTACTCAATGGCAGCGACTTTTCGTTCGCTCAATTGGAGGGGGCCAATTTTGCCGCGGCATCTCTGGTGGAATCTGATTTTTCATGCGCGGACCTGAAATATGCCCGGCTGTCCAAGGCTTCCCTGTGCCAGGGCAAGTGGGTCAGCGTTAATTTGTTCCAGGCAAATCTAGAGCAAGCGGATTTAACCGAGACAGATATGAGGATGTCTAACATATATGGCGCGGAATTGCTGGATGCCGTTGTTCACGGTACCCGCTTTGACGGTGCCAATTTAAAAATGACCAAACTTGCATTGTGAGTGCATTTATTATGGAACCCATCGAATCAGCCCATCAATTGCTGGCGTTTTTTGAAAGCGGAAGGGCATTGGAGAATGTGCTCCTCAAAGACCTTGATCTGGCCTTGATCCAGTTGAGCGAGGGGGTTTTTGACAATGTCAGCTTTGACGGCGTTGATTTCGGTCAGGCCCAGGTTCGGGGGGCCGTTTTTAACCGGGCTGTTTTTAATCAGGTTTCCTTCAGGAATGCCATTTTCAGGCAGGTCGATCTGCGTTCTGCGCAGTTTATTAATTGTGACTGCCGCAATAGCCGATTCCTTGACTGCAATCTGAGTGGCACCATGTTTCTGGTGGACAATATACCGGTGGGCAAAGAAGATGATGTCACCATCCGCCACGAAGATCTGGGTTTGCGGCCGGAAGTCATTGAGCGCATAACCGCAGAGGGCATTTGCGGATTTGCCCGGGGCAAGGGGCTTTGCCAGGCGTGTGATTTCAGCCGATCGCGGATGGACAGTGCATTCTTCAGTGAGGTGGATTTGACCCGGGCGGTTTTTGCCGGCACCGATCTTGCTCAAGCGACCGTCAATGGCTGCCGGTGTGCATCCGCAGATTTTGAGCGAAGCAATTTGAACGGGGCGAATTTCCAGGCCTGTGACCTGACCTCGGCACGATTTCCGGAGAGCCGGATGGAAAATACCCAGTTGACCGATTGCACGTTCGGCAATGCCGATTTTGCATTGGCCCTGTTCGGGCAAACCGCTATTGCGGGCAGCGACTTGTCAATGACCGGCCTCAGCCTTCCAGACGACTTGTCGGATTCGGTTTTCAGCCGCTGCAACTTTCAGGAAACAGATTTATCCCAAAAAAATCTTTCGCGCTCGCAGATGATCGACAATAATCTTCGTGGAGCAAAATTCATCGGCGCCCAACTCAAGGAATCTCTGTTTCAGGATTGCGATATGGCCCATGTCGATATGAGCGGTATCGATTTGTCTGAGGCCAATTTTTCAGGCGCCGACCTGTCCCATGCGCGGTTGACCCATTGTGATTTGTCGGATGCCGATTTTACCCAATCGACACTCGTGCATGCCGATCTGAGCGGAGCCCGAATGGCCAGGACCTGTTTTATCCATGCCGATCTGTCCCATGCCACCATTGAGGGGGCGCTGATGAGCTATTGCGAAATGGGAGAGAGTACGATAGATCATGTGGTAATCCGCAACACCCGTATTGAATCGACAGATTTTGAGAATGTCGATTTCACCCGGACGGCCCTGTCCAACACACAGCTGGTTTTATGCAATTTGAAAGCATGCTCTTTCCGGGGCATGGACTTGAGCCATTTCGACCTCACCGATTCGGATTTCACACAGGCCGACCTCGAACAGACACGATTGGAACAGGCCAACTGCACTCAGGCTTGTTTTGCGGCGGCCAAGCTGAATCACAGCAGTTTCAGGCAGGCGGTCTGTCATACCTGCGACTTCACGGGTGCCGAGATGCTGCATGCCGATCTTTCCGGGTCGGATTGCCGCTGTGCGCGGTTTGAAGCGGCACAAATGAACCAGGCACGATTGGATGCGGCCCGTCTTGACCGATGCATTTTTTTAAAGAGCCACTGTGCCGGCGCATCTTTTGCCTTTGCCAAGCTGCCGTATGCAGACTTTTCGCATGCGGTCCTGATGGGGGCGAATTTCAGCAATGCGGACCTGACCCAATCGGTCATGCACCGGGTCAATGATAGGCAGGCTGTATTTAAGGGCGCCACAATGAAGTTGGTCGACCGCACCAATAAAGATCTTGCCGAAGCCGAGGATTGGAAGCCCCCGGCCCCGGCTTGAGTCATAGAAAGGAACAGGGGATGATCATGCAAAATGTCACCAAACTCTTCAACGGGCTGCCCGATGCCCGCTATTTAGGCCCGGCTGAGGTCGCCGCCGAGGCGGACCGTCACGGTGAGGTGGGCATAACAATCACGACTCTCTACGGTGACGCTGTCATTATGGCACAGTCCGCACTGCCGTATACCCTTTCGGCCGGTGATCACGTACTGGTGATTCAGGAGGCGGATAGCTCCCTATACATCATCGGATTGCTCAATCGGTCCGCCCGCCGGCCGCCTGAAGCGGACAGGCTTCAATTGCCGGATGGAAGTTACGCAATCGCTGACGCGTCGGCAAATGGGCCGAAACTGAAGATCTATTCAAATCGAGATAAATTGTTGGTGGAGTACGATGCGGCGGCTGAAAAAGTGACGGTTTCGGCGCAAGCGGCGGATTTGAAGGTGAGTTCTGAGCTGGGCAGCATTGACTTTGAAGCGGCCCATGCGATCCGCCTCGAAGCCGATCGGGTGGATATCGTCGGACGGTCCAAAATCGGATTGCGCCTGGGAAAGGTCTACGAACGACTCAAGTCGAGTTTGACTTTTTTGCCCGGTGTGATGGAGTTGTCGGCGCAAAAATTTAATGTGGCGGCAAAGCGCGGCGAGATCGACATTGAAGCGTTGACCAGCCGTTCGGATAAGGCGGTGATGCACATTGGCCGGCTGAAGACACTGGCTGACAAAATAGATGTGGCCGCCCGGTCCATCGTCGAAAGAACGAAATACAGTTATCGGTGGAGCCAAAAACTGAACCAGTGGTACAGCGGAAGAATGCGCATGATTGCTCGCGATACGTTGCACATCAAGAGTAAAAACGCCATTTTGACTTCTGATGAAGATGTTAAGATAAACGCGGAGAAAATCCATCTGGGATAGAAGGGGGTTACGATGGTTGCGATATTTCCTGCATCAACCAAAGGTGGCGGGGATACCCTGGGCGTTCCGGATGTATGCTTGACACCTGCACCGCCCGCGCCGCCCGTACCCACACCGTATCCGAACAAAGGTTCGGTCAGCCAGGCTTCGAAAACGTCCACCAAGGTCAAAATCGCCGGCAAGGCCGCGGTGACCAAAAAATCCGAAATGTCACGATCGATGGGCGACGAGGCCGGAGTCAACAAAGGGGTGATGTCCGGTATGAATATGGGCAAGATCACCTTCAAAAAGGCCAGTGCCAAGGTTAAAATAGAAGGGGACGGATGTGCCCACCTGACGTCGATGACCGGGCACAATGGCATGAACGCCAATGTGCCTGCAGGGGCACAGATTTCACCCAGCCAAACCAAAGTGATCATTTCTCCCTGAGCGAATCTGACGATGACCCGATTGGACACCCAGAAACTGCAGGAAAGTTATGAGAAGCTGCCCTATAAGAGCCAGGCCTATACGCAGAGTCACCCCAACCGGCTTGCCACATTGGGGCATATTTTCCAGATCTCGCCGGCTCCCATCACGCAGTGCCGGGTGCTCGAGCTGGGATGCGCCAGCGGCGGCAATATCATACCCCTGGCATGGTACCTTCCGCAGAGCGAATTTGTTGGCATAGACATCTCAAAAGGTCAGGCGAGCGCCTGCAAGAAGGCTGTTTCCGATCTGGGACTAAGCAATATTACGGTGCACAACCAGAATATCGCCGATGTCACCGATGCCTTGGGAACATTTGATTACATCATCTGCCATGGCGTCTTTTCATGGGTGCCCGAAGATATTCAGAATCACATTTTCCGGATTGCGTCGGATTGCCTCAATGAGCGGGGTATCGCCTATATCAGTTACAATACTTATCCCGGCTGGCACGCCAAAGAGATGGTCCGCAACATGATGCTCTATCACTCCAGCCATTTCGATACATTGGAACAGCGCTTGAATCAGGCCCGGGCATCCATCAATTTTCTTGCCGATGCCGTTGAAAAAGAGGGCGACAGAAGCTATGCGCTGGTCATCAAAAACGAACTGGAAACCCTCAGGCAATCCGGTGACTGGTACCTGTACCATGACTATATGGAAGTGGTGAATACACCCATCTATTTCCACCAGTTCTGCAAGCGGGCGGACCGCTATGGCCTGCAATATTTGGGAGAAGCTGAGTTCGGGGTGATGTTCAGCAATGATTTTTCAGCAAAGACCAACGCCACCTTAGAAGAGATCAGCCAGGACATCATCCAAAAAGAGCAGTATATGGATTTTTTGCGCAACCGCCCCTTTCGCCAGACACTGCTCTGCTCAAAAAAACTCGACATTCGGCGCTATTTGGATGCAGACTGCCTGGCCTCCCTTCTCGTTGCCTCGGAAGCATCGCCGGAGGTTGACACGGTGGATCTTGCCCCGCAGGTTGTTCAACAATTCAAAATCCGTGATGGTTTTTACATTGAAACCGCCAGTCCTGAACTGAAAACCGCTTTGCTGATTTTGAAAAGAAGTTGGCCGGGTGCCGTTTCTTTTCCAACACTGTTTACCGAAACCGCAACCTATCTTGAAAAGGTTTTTGGCCTTCAAAGCGGCCACCAGGCATCCAAAAAGGATTTGGGGCGGGAGTTGTTTCAATGTTATATCAACGGCGGTGTCCGGCTGACTACCTGGCAAAATGAATTCTTCAACGAAATTTCCAATAGGCCCCAGGTATCCGCTCTAACCCTGTACCAGGTCGATCAGGGGGATTTTATTGCCACTCCGGATCATGAAAAAATATCGTTGGATTCAATGAGCCGGCAAATCGTCCGGCTTTTGGATGGGGCGCATGACCAGTCGCAAATTCTGGACAACTTGCAATCTTTGGTCCGGGACGGTTTCCTGGAAATCAAGCAGCATGGATTGCCCGTCAAGGATAATCAAAAAACGCGGCTGTTGATAAAAGCCAAAATAGACCAGTTACTTTCCGTATTGTTGTCATCCAAGCTATTGACAGGCTAATCGGTTCCATGCGTTTCTTTAAAAGGCAGCCATCAACATGAATCCGGTTCATCTAAAACGAACAGTGTCGATATTATTCAAATGCACACCGCTTGCCTTTCTCTGGATTGCGTGCTGGGTGACCTTCTATCCGGTAGCGCGCCGGCGATCACGCCGGCAACTGCCTGAGATTGTCGATTCCCTGGGTTTAAGATATTCTTCCGCCTCTCAGGGAAGCGTTGGCGAAGGCACCATTGAAGGAACGATCGACGGTTACCAAGTCCAGATCGAGCCCGACAGGGGCGAGTTGATCATTGATTTAAACCACTGGAAGAATGTAGAGATCAATGATCAAAAGCCCTATCATGAATGTCGCGAGGATCTGTGCGAGATTTCAACGCAGCGTCCGATCTTCGACACCATCTTTCGCACCCGCCGTGCCTGTCCGACTGATGTGGTTCAGTTTTCAGGCGATACCCAACTCGTGCAGGCCCTGGAACAGTTTTATATGCGATGGCTTTGGCGCATACAATTGTTTAGAATTGATGATCATGCCTTGACTTGTCAGTTGAATTGCGGGCAGCCGATGTCTGCCTATTTGCCTGCTTTGGCGCTGGAGCCATTGCTTGACGAGCTTTGCAGGCTGGCTCATCTGGTTGAAGACAAACTGGCCAACAAGCCTGAGTAACGAATGCGTGTCCAGAGGGGCCGGCATCGGACTGCCCTGGATCAGGATGTGCGAAGGATCGCACACTATTAGAATTGAAAGGAACCGCTTATGAGCTCCCTGTGGCTGACATCATTGGCCAAGGACCAAGAGACCATTGCCGCCATGATGGCACAATTTAAAGCTTACGGTATTCAAATCCAGGGGCATTTCTGGGAAAACGACAATGCAAAGATAGCCTGGCTGGGAGCTGTCGATTCTCTCATGGACAAGGAAATGGCCATGTGGGCTATCATGGGCAGTCAGGCAGACCTGCAGAACGGCGACATTCGCTATGGACTTTCCATGGTGGCGTTGTGTTTGCAGGCCCGCCGGGGAACCGGATTTCCAATTGTCGTCCTTCAGTCCGAAGGGACTCCGATTAGCAGCGCGCAATTGCCCACGCCCTTGTCCAAAGCGATAGTATTGGGGGCCTCGGCTCCAGGAACCCCGGCCAAGCTGATTGCCAAGCTTCATGCCAAAGCACCTGACCTGCCGGCGGCATACACGCTGGACATGGTGGGAAACGAACAGCTCGGCCAGTGGTTGCAACTGCAGCCCGCAGGGGGGACCTGGCCGGGCATCATTTTCGGCGTGGATAATGCCGATATCGTATTCCAGGCTGTCGGCCCTGCAGGCAAGCTGCCTAAGAAAACCACCTTGAATTATGCCATGCAGGGGCTCAAACTGGAACTCGGCGGAACAGAATTCAATGCCTGGGCAACCCGGAATCAAGTGTCACAGGAGTCTGCTTATTTTGTAAAAATCAACGGCACACCGAGAACCATTTTATTTGGACCGTACGCCGAAGACAGCCAGGCCGAGCTATATGTGATTCACCTGCAGTAAGTATGCGGGCAGTACAGGGGATAGTTTCATGCAAACAATAGGTACAGAAGATCCATGGTTTTACAGCCATGCGGGCTTTGAGGGGCAGGTCCTGCAACTGCCGACCGGCTGTAGCTCTAAGCAGGGTGAAAAATGGAACATGGCGTAGTACAGCACAAGTTCGAGGAGATTTTTATTGGATCTGATCAATGAAACACCATTTGCCTATGCTCCGTTTATGGGAAAGGTCATTTATCCCAAAGATACGCTGACCCTCATCGTCAAGGGTACATTCCGCCTTAAGCCCGATGCGCCCTGCGAACCCCTTCCGGACGATGAGCAGCGTCCCCCCACCGGCGACCAGCATTACGACGACGACCCCCATTCCAGCTGCCGCTATGAATCCGACTTTGTCCATTTCAAGCCCAAAGCGGATGTTTGTGTGGTGGGCCATTGCCATGTGCCCGGCGGCGTCGCCCGGCCGGCATGCCGGGTTGGCTTGCGGACCGGACCGATTGTCAAATCGCTGATGGTATTCGGCAAGCGCCAGTGGAAGCGGTCCAAAATCGGTACCCGATCAATGAGCGATCCGGAGCCGTTCAAAACCATGGAACTGCGTTATGAAAACAGCTTCGGCGGCCCGGGCTATTCACACAATCCGGTGGGAAAAGGCATCCGAGCCGAAAACGCAAAACACAATGGAGCCGGCCGTGAGGCGCCCAATATCAAAGTGCTTGAAGGCGAGCAGCTCAAGACCATGGCGGCCGGTGTGCCTGCCGGGTTCGGACCGCTGGGGCGCACCTGGCCCCAACGTATGGCTCTGGCCGGAACCTATGGAAAGAAATGGCAAAACGAGCGCTGGCCGTGGTTGCCCGAGGATTTCAATTGGAGCTATTTCAATGCGGCCCCACCGGACCAGCAGGTCAAGGGATACCTCAAAGGCAACGAATCGCTTTTTATTGAAAACATGCATCCTGAGCACAGCCGTTTCAATACTTCTCTTCCGGGAGTCCGCGTGCGCTGTTTTTTCCTGGAAAAAAACTCGGACGGCGAGCGTTTCAGGGAAGTCAACACGCACCTGGACACCTTGTGGGTGGATACGGATGCCGAAATTTTGATCCTTGTATGGCGGGGCTTGGCTACAGCGGATGCCCCCGGGTGTGACCACATCAAAGATCTGCTCATCGTTCAGGAACCTGTCGACCAAGCGCCTGAAGAGCTGGAATACTACCGGCAGCTTTTCGATAACCGCAAGGCAGAAGCGGCTTTTACAGCTGTCCCGGCCGAGGAAGAAGATCAAGAAGAAATTGTCGGTGCCGGGACTGCAGCGGCGGCAAATGCCCAGGGGTTGAAAATAAAGGCCGATCTGGAAGCAGCGCTGCAGCAGTCTATGGCCATGGCCCACGAAATGCTCGACAAGGCGGGACTTGATCACCAGTTGGTGGCCGCATTGAAGGCCGCAACGGATCCGGAGCAATTTCTGGATAAGCTGGCGACAGGGCTGGATCCCAACCCCGGGGCCGTAGAGAAGGTCAATGCCCATGCACAGGAACAGTTCAAGGAGATGCTCGAAAAGCATCGGCCCGGGGTTAAAAAGCTGCTGGTGGAACAGGGACACGATGCTGCAGTGATCGATGAGGCTGAGGCCTTTCTGTTTGGAAAGCATGCCTCCGAAGCGCCTCCGGCGCCCGACGCCCAGGCGCTTGCCGATGCCGCCCGGTCCGGCAGCAGTATGGCGGGCCGGGACATGAGCGGTGCCGACTTTAGCGGCATGTCCCTGGAAGGGGCCAACTTCAGGGAAGCGCAACTGGCGGGAGCCAATTTCCTGCATGCCCGTCTGGCCGGGGCCGATTTCAACGGCGCCAGCCTGGAGGGCGCCCTGTTCGAAGGCGCCGATTTAACGGGCGCGGCTCTGGCGGACGCTGATTTGAACGGCGCCCGGCTCAGTGGGGCGACCCTGCGCCGGGCCGATTTTTCGGACGCCGTATTGGCCAACGCGAACCTGATTGAAGCCGATTTGAGCGAAGCGCTTTTGTGCCGCGCCCAGTTGGATGCCGCCAACCTGAGCCTTGCCCGCCTGCAGGGCGCCGATCTCACGCAAGCCGATTTGTCCAGCGCCGGCCTTACCCAGGCCGATCTGTCCAGGGCCGTGCTGCAGTATACTGTGCTGGACGCCGCCAACCTCACCCAGGCGGTGTTGAAGGAAGCCCGTGGGCAATTTGTTAACTTGGCCGAGGCTATTTTAACCGAAGCGGATTTTTCCCACGCCCATTTGGAGGACAGCAATTTTTCCGGCTGCCGGTGCGATTTTGCCAATTTTAAAGCGGCCACGCTGAACCGTGCTACTTTGGAAGGGGCGGTGGGACGCCAGGTTAACCTGCAGAATGCCGCGTTGAATCAGGTTCGGGCCGGTGAGGGCGTCAGTCTGCCCCAAAGCCGTTTTCGACGTGCGGTGGGCGCCAGGGCCAACTGGGCAGGGGCGGATCTTCATGGATCGGATTTCATCCTTGCCGATATGCCCGGCTGCGACTTCAGCACTGCCAATTTGGAGGGCTGCGATTGCCGTACGGCGGAGCTGAAGCAGTGCGTATTTGACAAGGCGAGTCTGATTAACGCCCAATTCAACCGGGCCAACCTGTTCCAGGTACGCATGCGGGAGGCTGACCTGACCGGGGCCAATTTCAAGGGATGCAACCTCTATGGGGCGGAATTCCTGGATGCCGCCATCGACAGCAACACCAATTTCAGCGAGGCCGACCTTAAGGGAACCAAACTGGCCGGCTTGGCGCCATAGATTCGGATACAGAGATGATCATCAAAGATCCCCGGGAACTGTTTGATCTGTTGAAAGAGGGTCCAAAACACGACCCTCCCGTGCTTATGGGGCTCGATCTGAGTGGGGCGGACATGCGGGCAGCAGATTTCAAAGGAGCGGTTTTTTATCGCTGCATCCTGTCGGGAGCCGACTTGAGGAAAGCCCGATTAAGCAACGCCATGATCATAAACTCCCGGCTATCCAAAGCCGACTTCAGCGCCGCGGACATGACCGGTACCATCGTTTCCGGCCGGGATATGGACGAGACACCCGACCTTGATGCCCTTGCGAGCCCTTTCAGGGCACTGGAGAAGGAACCCGGCAATGTGGTCCACCAAGGCTCTCTCGAGCCGGCGCAAATGCCGCTCAAATCCATTGACCTGAACGGCGTCAAGCTTTGCGGTGCAAGGCTTGCAGAAAGCCAATGGGAGGGGGCCGATTTTAATCGAGCTGAACTCAGCGACGCCGATTTGACTTGTGCAGGCTTCAGCCGCTGTCTGTTTGGGCGCACCGAAATGCAAACCTGCCTTCTGGCTGGAGCGTTCTGGGAGGCGTGCCAACTGACCGGCCAGGATTTTTCCGGACTGGACCTGACCGATACCTCCTTCCATCGCTGCAACCTGGACCATGTCAACTTCAAAGGCTGCGACCTGAACCGGGTGCGCATGGAACAATGCGAATTGAACGGTACCCGGTTCAAGAATGCCAACCTGAACAAGGCCCAATTTGTCCGGACCGATTTGAGCCATGCCGGTCTGGAGAACATTACGACCACCGCGATCACGCTGGACCAGTCGCGCTGGCCGGGCGACTACCCGCCGCCCGGCGATTACAGCGACGCCGATCTTGATGGAGTGAAGATGATTGCCAAGGACTTGCGCGGGTATATGTTCAAAGGAACAAGTCTTCGGGGTGCCGATCTGAGCGAAGTCGATCTGACCGCTGTGGATCTGTCCGGTGCCGACCTGACCGGCTGCAAATTATCCCAATCCAATTTGACTCAGGCCTGTCTTGCCGGGGCCCTTCTCATGGACGCCGACCTTTCCGGGGCCGATTTCACTCAGGCCCGGTTGAAAGAAGCTGTACTGGACAATGCCCGGATGAACGGCACCATCCTGCGTGCCGCCGACATGAGCGGCGCCAGCCTGGCCGAAGCGGACCTTACTGAAACCGACATGACCGGATCTGATTTGACCGGCGCTGATCTGAGCCGGGCCAAGCTCGTAAACGTTGTGCTGACCAATGCCCGTATGGACCATGCCGATCTGAGCGATTGCGATCTTGAAAAGGCGAACATGACCGCAGCCACGGCAACTGGGTGTCGGCTCGCCGGAGCCAGGCTGGACCATGTTGAATTGACCCGCGCGGCTTTTTGCGGCGTCGATTTCGAGGGCATCGATCTCAGCCGGTCCATGTTGACCGGCGGTTCATTTGTGCAATGCGTTTTCAGCGGGGCGGATTTGTCCGGACTGGACCTGACCGGCTGTGACTTTACCGATGCCGCTTTCAAAAAGGCTGATCTGCGATCGTCCCTGCTGGCGCAGACCAACCTCACACGGGCCAACTTTGAAGCGGCCCTGCTCAATTCGGCTGTCCTGAAGGCAGCCACTGCGATCGGCGTGACTTTTCATCAGACCGATCTTGAGGGCGCCAACCTGGCCGGGGCAGATTTGCGCTGGGCCAATGTTGAAGAAGCCAATCTGGACAATGCCTGCCTGGATGGCGCACGAATGGGGGAGGCCCTGCTGACGCGCTGCAGAGCCAACCAGGCCAGCTTTATACGGGCGAATTTGGCTTACGCTGACCTATCCTATGCCCGAATGACAACTGCCGATTTCAGCCAGGCAGACCTTACCGGCGCACGCATTCATTGCATGGAGGACAGCAAGGTTAATTATAAAGATGCGGTTCGTCAAAGAATGCGTAGAACAGATCCCGACTTGGCCAGGGCTGAAGTGTGGCAGCCGCCTCGGCCCAGCGAAACATAACGGAAGGAGTTGTGATGCCAGCAAATGTTCAGGCTTTACCCATTGCATTCGGACCGGCTTATATTCGACCGGCCGAAATCATTCAAATGACCCCCCGGCATGTCTACCGCGTGCGGCTGGCAGGGGTGGGGGCAATACAGGAAATGACGGCCCATTTGGCCACTGTACTGGCCCGGCCGCTGAAAATTGGGGACCGGGTGCTGCTCGCCGGAGAAAACAGCAATTCCGGCTATATCATCGGTATTCTGTACCCGGATCAACCGGAGGCCATTGCAACCGAAGGTGGTGCCGGCGCCCGCATCCGCGGACAGGGGAAGGATCAGGCCATTGCCGTTCATGACGCGCGTGGACAAACAGTGTTCGAATACTTTCCCGCGCGCGGCCGCAGCGTGATTAGAGCATCCCGGGGTGACCTGCAGTTGAGCGCGCCGGACGGCAATATCGAATTGCAGGCCGGAATGGGGATCCACTGCACCAGCGCTGCGGATATAAGCATCACAGGCCATAAGGCGGTCCAGGTCTCCGCCGGGGGCCGGGATCGGCTTGCCGGCCAGAGTCTCTGCATGGATGACGACGGGGTGCATTTCGGGGTGCATACCTTCGATCTGGATGCCGGCCAGGGCAGGGTCCATATCGGTCGGGCATCTTATCAGGGAAAATATGTCAGCAGTTGCATTGAGCGCGCAAAACTTTCCTATGGCTGCCTTGAAATTGTCGCGCAGCGGATCCTGCAGCGCAGCGGACATCTGTTTCACCAGGTGAAGCATTTGTGCCAGATGCAGGCCGGACGGCTGCGTACCCTGGTCACTGGTGCCCACCACGTTCAGAGCAAGCGTACAACGCTGATTGCCGAAGATGACATACGCATCGACGCCAAAAAAATAAACCTCGGATAAAGGACCAACCCATGTTTCTAGCATCTACAAAACAGGGCGGTGATTGCATGGCCTTTCCCGATACCTGTAAAACCGAAACACCGGTGGGGACCATTCCCATTCCGTACCCCAATACGGCCCAGCTGATGCAGGCCAATCCCGGCACCTGCCCGAAAAAAATAACGATCATGAACCAGCCGCCGATTACCAAACAAAGCTCTGTTCCCATGACATCCGGCGACGAAGCCGGTGTTTCCGGAGGGGTTGTCTCGGGTATGATCAAGGGGCCGGCACAGCCTATCACGGGCAGCGTGAAGGTGAAATTCGAGGGGAGCCCGGCCATATTCCAGACTTGCCCGTGGGGGCAGAACGGCACCAACGCCAATGCGCCGGCGGGCATCCAGGCCAGTCCATCCCAGACCAAAGTGACTATCGCCATGTAGTCGCCATCAATCGATCCGACCTGCCGGATCCATAAGGAGGTCCCATGGCCAGCAGTAAAACACCGGTGGTTTTTGAATTTGTTTGTGATGCGTTCGACGCAGAAACGTTTGAGGTGATCGCTTTTTCGGGGTCAGAGGAGATTTCGCGACCTTATCGTTATCAAATCGATTTGCTTGCCGACAATCCGGATATCGATATGGAAAAGCTGCTTTATTCGCAAGGCACTTTGATTGTGGAGAAGGGGGGCAACGAACGCAAAACCCACGGTGTGGTGGCTGAGTGCCGATTGTCCGAAGCGCTGCCGGAACAGCGCTTTCGCTACCATGTGGTGTTGGTGCCCCGCATCTGGCTGCTCTCTTTGAGCCGTCAGAACCAGATTTATCAGAATTTGTCCATAACGGATATTGTGGCCCAGGAGATTGTTGCCAGCACGGCTAAGGGGGCCACTAAAGATGCATCTGCCGGACTGACCGGCGGTGATTTCGATCTGCGGTTGACCCGCACCTATCCGATTCGCGAATACACCGTGCAATTCAATGAAAGCGACTTCGATTTTATCTCAAGGCTTATGGAGCATGAAGGCCTTTTTTACTTCTTTGAACAGGGCGCTGAGCGGGAAAAAATGGTTATCAGCGACAACAATATCCATTTTGCCACTTTGGAGGATCCCGATCGGTTGGCCTACCGCCCCAAGTCTGGCCTGTCGCGATCCGAAGACGAAAGCGTTCTTTCTTTTGAATGCACTATCCGCCGGGTTCCGCGCAAACTCGTGCTTAAAGAATACAACTACCGCACGCCGCACCTTGCGCTTCAAGGCGAAGCCAGAATCGACGAAAAGGCCCATGGCGTGGTTTGCGAGTATGGCGATCATTTCAAGTCGCCTGAAGAGGGTGATGAACTGGCGCGGATCCATGCACAGGCCCTGTATTGCACCAAACAGACCTTTAAAGGTTCTTCGGACAGTGTACGGTTGTCGCCGGGGTGGCGTTTCAATCTTGAAGAGTATTTTCGAGAGGCCTTTAATTCCGGATATGTGATTACACGCGTAGACCATCAGGGAAGTCAGCCCTTGCAGGGCGCCAGCGGTCTGAATTCGGATACCTCCGGGGTGGCGAGCTATGACAATCAATTTTTATGCATTCCGGAGCAGGTGCCCTATCGGGCGCCGCGAAGAACGGGCAAACCCGTAATCGCCGGGTTGATCAACGCCCATGTGGACGCTGCCATGTTAGACGAACGGGCCGAGATCGACAGCCATGGCCGCTATAAACTCGTGATGCCGTTCGATCTTTCCGGCGCCGAAGCCGGAAAGGCCAGCCGATATGTGCGCAAAGCCCAGCCTTATGGTGGAGAGGATATGGGAATGCACTTTCCTCTGCTTAAGGGAACCGAGGTTATTTGTGATTTCATCAATGGCGATCCGGATCGGCCTATCATCGTCGGGGTGGTACCCAACCCCGAGAAAAAGAGCATGGTGACCGCCGAAAACTACACCCGCAATGTGATTAAAACGCCCAGCGGCGTTCTTTTTGAAATTAATGACGGCAAGCCGCGCAAAAATAAGTAGGTCTGGTTTGCAAAGCTAATGAATGGCTGTGCCCGGCATTTGACATCATCCGGGCGCGTCAACGGTGGCCGGAAATACGAACGGCCCAGGCCAACGATAGAGGGGGTAAATCAGTATGTCACTCAGCATAAAAATGGCCGGACAGAAACACAAGGTCGGCTCGGAGATATCCGTGCCGGTAGTCGTGGAAGGGGCTAAGCAGAATGCCAACTTAAGTTTTTCGGCCGTTGGATTGCCGGACGGATTGAGCATAAACCAAAGGACCGGAGTGATTTTCGGCACAGCCACCCGACCGGGACCTTTTGAACAGATCACATTAAATGTAGCCGATTTGGAGCCACCGGTGGAAACGGCCGCATGTGATTTTAACTGGTTTATCTTCAAGTCAAGTGTGCATGTCGATGAAATCGGCGATCAAACCCACTATGTGGGGGAGCAGATCAAGCTGACGATCAACACTTCCGGAGGGGAGCTGTCCTTCCAGGAACCTGTGCTGCCCGACGGTCTGGCATTTACCGCCATTGACGATTCCACGGTTTTCATATTGGGTCAGGCGACGCGTGCGGTAAGCGACCATCCCGTGACCATCGGAATCACCGACCGATCCACCAATGAAACCCTTTCCCCGATCAGCTTTAACTGGACCATTCTCGACGAAGAACTGGTCATGGATGCCGTCGCTGACCAGCAGCATTACGAAGGGGAGGATATATACCTGCAGATCCGGTCACACAGCGCCAATGTCTCGTACAGTGCAGAAGGGCTGCCCCCCGGAATGACCATTGACCCCGATTCGGGCGTCATATCGGGGACCGCCGTTACGGCTGGGAAATACACGGATGTGACGGTCAGAGTCACGGATAAAAAAAAGCCAAGAAGAACCATTTCCAAAAAATTCACCTGGATCGTCCAGGAGACCCTCGATGTCACGGACAAGTGGTTCAAGCTGGAAGTACCGGACTATGATAACAGTTCCGATGTAAAGCGAAGCTATTTTCGACTGGGATCACCTGACACCACCTACGAGGAGACATTTCTGTGCCAGCAAGATTCCTACTCCAAGCCCGGGTGGCTTGAATACACAGACGGCGACAGGGTCGTCGAGACCCAGGGAAATCTCTTCCAGATAACCAAAGGTGAATTGTTCAACTGGAATGACGAGGATTGCTTTGAATTTAATTTGGCCCCCCAGTACGAACTGGGTTTCGGATTGAAATTCGAGTCGTTTACCGGCCTGGCGGCAGAAATCTTCCTTGGCGGCAAATATGAGGCCAATGCTGCGCTTTTGCCCGCGGTTGGAATGAAAACAGGGTTTGAAATCGAGTATGGTTTTTCGGGTAAGTATGAGGCCACCGATGGCCCGGAATTTTCCCTCAGCGGTGATATCGTTAAGGAAGCGACTAAGAAGATCCAACTCTCCGTGGACCCCATTGATACGGCTAAATGGGAAATCTGGGCCGAGAATATTGCGCCTAAGGTGGCTGCAGCGGGTGCCGCCGTGATGGGTGTTGCCGGCACCTTTGCGACAATCAGCGGAGGGGCCGGATGGAGTTTCGGCGGAAAAGCCGGCGCGATTGCCACGCAGGGCCTTGCCGGTGTTCTTTATGTGGCGGGTGCTTTGAATGCTTTGGTGGATATGAAAAAACGAAAGTGGATGAAAAATGTAGATGAACCGAGATCGATCATTGAAATGGACAAAGACAAGGCTGAGATAAGATGCGGTGACTCCAGCCTTGTTCTGAACCACAATGGGTCCATTGAATTAAAAGGCAAAGAAGTCGTTGTTAAAGGAGACACTTCCACAAAATTGGTTTCGAGCAGTAAGGTGGCGATTAACGCAGATAATATATTGGTGACAGGGCTTAGCAAATATAAAGCCAGAAGCCCTTCCATGGCTATTGGAGATGCCACATCCACGGTAACCATCAGCGGCACGGTTCAGGAAGGATAATCAAACGGCGTTCTATTGTGCCGGGTGATCATTCATGCGATCACAAAAGACTTTCAGTTTTTGGGCCGCCTCCCGTGTCAATTGAAGGGTGATGCTGTCCTGACGCCGTCCTTCTGTGTATTGCAGGGTCAGAAGGACGATATCGGTATTCAAGTGGTTGCCATGACTGGAGTGTTGCACTTTATCAAGTCGCCAATCCAAACCCGTCATCACTTTACCGTGAGCCGCGAGGGCTTGCATCAGCATCCGCTGGCGCAATTCCTTCTTGGCCTCCGGGTAGCGTTTTAAAAAGTATTCGGTTGGATTATCGCTATCGTCGGATAAAGCCAAAAGATCCTGGCGCAATAAATGGCTCGCAAGATCCATGGTGACTGATTGTTTGAGCAATACTTCGCAGCAGCCCACTGCCGAAAGGAGGGCATCCGGGGCGATGTTGTTTTTCTTACAAAACAGAGCGACCAGGTCCTGGTTGGCTTTGCTGTCCGGGGTCAAAAGGACAGGCCCCAGCAAAACCCAGAATTCATTTCGGGCCTGCTCTGAAAAGCGACTGAATTGTTTCCAGCCATCAAGAACAATGGGAGGTGCGGGTTGACCTCCGAGGCAGTTTAAGGTTATTTGTCGGTGTGTGGCGTCTGAAGGTTCCTGCATGTCGTTTTCTCCAAAAGTGAGGGAAATTCTTCAGTTTATGGTAAATAGACGGAATAACTGACTATAGACCAAACCGGCCATCAGTGCAACCGAGCCCGTTTTCCCGTTGCTTTGTAATAGAGTCTATTCCGATGGAAGACAAAAACCGTTCAGGTGTTACCCTATGCGTTCCCATACCAACAGCGAAATGATGACATTGACTGTTGAAACCGGCCTGTCGGCAGGTTTGCAGGCGTTATTTGTCGACTCCTTCCGTATTGGACGCCATTCGGAATGTGCGGTTTGCCTGCATGACGATGTGGTCAGCCGGAACCATGCCGAATTGTTTTTGGACAACGGCCAGTGGTGGATTCGAGACCTGAAGAGCGCCAATGGCGTTGTGGTCAACGGGCAGCGTGTCGAGCTTGCACCCTTAATCGGCCATGGGCGGTTTCAACTGGGTGCCGGGGGCCCTGTGCTCTCATTTTCCATTGAACCGGCGACAGGACCCGGTTCCGACAATGGCCCTGAGCCAAAACGCGCTCCCCAAGCAGAAACAGACCCAGCCGCCGCTAATGCAGAGAGCATCGATCTCGATCATTATAAAAAGCATTATTTCAGCGATGCCGACGGTCAAACGGCCGGTGAGCACACCCTGATGATGCGCCGCGCTTTTGCCGATGTGCAGAAAAAACAGCGCCGATTCTACTTCGCCATCATCGGGGTGGTGGTTGCATTGCTTCTCGGTACCGGTGTTTTTGCTTTTATCAAGCACCGGCAAGTGAACAAACAGCGCCAATTGGCGGTGGAGGTGTTCTACAGTTTACGGACCCTTGAGATCGATCTGATCAAGCTGCGCGTGGAGTTTGAAAAAATGCGCTCCCTGGAAGCCAAAATCCAGATTGACCAGGTCAGGACCCAGAAACGCAAGCTGGAGGAAAACTATGATCGCTATGTCAACAGTCTGGACGTTTACCGCAAGGGGCTTGGCGAAAAAGAAAAAATCATTCTGAGAATGGCCCGCCGTTTTGGTGAATGCGAAATCAATATGCCGGACGGCTTTGTCCAGGAGGTTACGGCGTTCATTGAGAACTGGCAGTCCAGCCAGCGCCTGGCCAAAGTGATCGACAAGGCGCGGCGGCGGGGCTATATCCCGCAGATTGTACGCGCCATGGCCGGACAGGAGCTGCCGGCCCAGTTTTTTTACCTGGCGGTGCAGGAGAGCAACCTTAACCACCGGGCGGTGGGTCCGCCCACACGGTTCGGCATCGCCAAGGGCATGTGGCAATTTATTCCGGCGACCGCGGAAAAGTATGGGTTGCGGATCGGGCCTTTGAAGGATGAAGCGACGGTGGACCCTTTGGACGAGCGTCATGATTTCGCAAAATCAACGGATGCAGCCGCCCGCTACCTGAGAGATATCTATACTACCGATGCCCAGGCCTCGGGGCTGCTGGTGATGGCATCGTACAACTGGGGCGAGCACCGGGTGGTGGACTTGGTGCAGTCCATGCCCGAGAACCCCCGGGAGCGCAACTTCTGGCAGCTGATCGGGAAGTACCGTCAAAAAATACCGGACGAGACCTACGATTATGTTTTTTCTATTTTTTCGGCAGCAGTGATCGGTGAAAACCCGCGGCTGTTCGGTTTCGGTTTCGATAACCCGCTTGCGCTGGTAAATAAGCCCTGACAAGCGATGACGATGAGAAACAAGGGACGGGGATGATTCTTGAATTACCAATCCAGTGTCATCTCAATTTTCCGTCCGCCGGGCAGGATAGAAGGCGCCGGTTCAAGCGCCAGATGTACGGGAATCTTTCCTTCTGCGTTGGGAAGTCCGGCTGAAATATCGATGCGCTCAAAGCCGGGTGGCCGGCTGCGTTCGCTGAATACCTGGAAGGCCAGGCGCAGCTGGACCTGCAGGGCCGAAGGGCTGTCCTCAACCGGCAGGTTGTCTTTACACCAGAGAACGAATGCAGTCACCCGATTGACCAGCAGTTGATAAGCCAGCGGGGTGTCGGCAATGGTGACCGCCCGGGTGACAAAGGTCACGTCGGTCCCGGATTGGGCTGCCAACGGGGTGATACCGGCACGGATGAATTGATCCAGACGGTCCCGGTTGAGCAGGGTCTCGACCACCACTGGTGGTGTATGCCCCCCTTGATCCAACGCCAGATCCTGTACTTGAAACTGCTGCCGGTCGGTAAACCGGGTGGGCCAGCCGGTGGTATCGGCGCTCTGGGCGATGAGGGTGCCCAGCGCCCAAACCGGAGAGATCCACAATGGCGTTTTTTCCGAAAATGAAATCTGGCGAGGCGGGTTATCCTTTCCATAGGGATACCGAATTAAGAAACGGTTTGCCGCGAGGCAGATCCAGTGACCGGCATCAGAGGATTTGAGAGACTGGAATTTGGCATAGGACGGTGTGGACAGATGGTTGGGGAGATAGGAAAGGCCATCCATCTGCGACCAGTGATCGATCTTGAGAAATCCGGCCGGTATCCATGCGACCAGCGGGACCATCAGGGTGGCCGCCCACTGAGCTGCCACGGCCATGCGTTCTAATGACAATGGGCTGCTGTCCATGGGTAAATCCAGCAGGATGACGCCGGGCGGGTCATCGATCAGTGCAGGGGTAAGCCTTTCAATGGTGGAATCAAGGGTTTCGGGATGCACGGATGCGATCTCAACTTTAACCGAATCCCGGGCAATGCCCTGCTGCAGTAAAAGGCGTAATCCTCGCCAAGCGGCCTCCGTTTGTCGAAATTGGGGTTGTTCGAATAAGCTTCCGAGGATGTTTTGCTGCAGGGCTTCAATCTGATCGATTTCGTCCCCGCTGGCGTTTTGGGCGCTGTGGGCTTCTCCGGGCATGGCTACCATGTCCAGTATGCTGTCCACAGTCGATGCCTGATGACGCTGCCGTTTTTCCGGGGGTGATTTTACGGAAATGGCCGGCAGGTCGGGCCACTGTTTCAAGCCTGCCAAAATCTCGGCGGGTGTTTGGTTATTTGTGCGTGCACTCTGAATAAACGATTTGGCCTGATCGAGTTCCATCAAAAAAGGGTTTTGCTTCGACATTCCGTCCGGGTGAAATGACTTGAGTTTGTCGAAACGGAAATGCACGCCGCCGGATTTGCACAAATGGCGGTCCAGGGGGAGAAAAAAAGAAATATCCAGTTTCTCCATACAATTGTCCAGGCAGTTGCGGTCCACAGCGATGGGAGGCGTTTCCCGGGAATCCGAAGACTGGAAACCGAAGGGGGCCAGGGCCAAAATTTTAAAATGGAATTCCGGGTGTTGCATGGGCGCTATCCAATCGTTGCCCCATGGCGGACCACAGGAGGGTTAGGAAAAGAATTTCTTGAACAGCGAACCGCCTTTTTGGCTATCGGGTTTATTGGGTTTGGATTCTCCGGCAGGATCCGGTTCGCGTTGCGGTGACGGCTCCGGCATCATTTGTACGGGTTCTTCGACTTCGGCCAGTCGACCCCCGCCCAGGAACCGGAATCGCGGGCCCTGAGGGCTCAATGCAATTTGCATATCGGGCTGAAGTGCGGCCTGTCCGGCAATCGGCATGCCGTTGATGCTGACGCTGCTGGTCCCCGTCAAATCTTTAATCCAGTACTGGTCCTGGGCAAAGAAAATTTGCACCTGCTGTTCACGGATGGCCGGATGGTTGATGATAAAATCGCTGCCGGCGCCCTTTCCCAGGGTGATGGGCAGCGACTGGAATGATTTAAGCGCCGGTCCGAATTGGATGGCAAAAGGGACTTTGGTGGTTTGGACAACGGGTGCCGATGCAGCAGGTTGTGCGGGCGGTGCGGGTGCTGCCGGCGCCACATACGGTTGCTGCGGAGGCGGTGCCGGTTGTGCAGGCACCGGTTGCACCGGCGGTGGTGCTATGGGTGCTGGTTGAGGCGGCTGCACCGGCGACGGTGCTTTTTGGACCGCTGCAGGCTGGCTGCTGACCTGGGTCAGGAAACTGATCTTGGGCCCGCCCTCTGAAAAAGTGATGACATCACCGTCCTTCAGGTAGACTTCCGGGTGCTTTTTGCCGTTGACAAAAGTCCCGTTGGTGCTTTGGTCCACAAGCTTGAAACGGTTGCCTTCACGAACGATACGGGCATGCCGGCGTGACAATGTGACGACGTCTTTTGGAAATTGGACCTGGCAATCCGGATGCCGGCCAATGACGATCTCCGTATCGGAAAGTTCCTGGATCTCGCCCTTGAGAGGCCCTTCGATGTGAATGAGCTGTACGATAATATGTGGAATGGCGTTCATTGCGTTACAGTGCCTTGTTCGTTGGGTGATGAAAGGGTGTTTATGGCTTCTGGCTCTTTTTGATTTTATCCAGTTTTTCCATTAAATCCCTGGCCTTGGTCAGATTGTGCTCGACATCCTTATAGCCGGGATCCAGGTTATAGACTTGTTCCCATTCGTTGATGGCTTCGGCCAGTTTTTGATTGCCGTAATAGACCACTCCCTTGTTGTAATGGGCGTCTTTAAAGCTTTCCTCGCTCTGGGCGATGTAGGCGGTGCATTTTTCGCAGCTGCTGTCATAATTCAGGGCTGCGCCGAAGCCTTTGGTCGCCGTCATGAAATCGCCCTTGTTATAATCGATGAGCGCTTTCTGGAAATGGGCTTTGGAGATTAAACGCCGGACTTCTGCGTCATCAGGCCTGACCCGCAGGTATTGTTCAAGCTTGGCAATGGCTTCCGGGAATTCGTTGCGGTTGAAATGGTCTATTCCGGAGGTCCGGTTGGCCATTGCGGGACCGGATTTGCATTTTTCGATATATTCAGGACATTGGCCACATTGGGGATCATACTGAAGGGCGCTTTCAAAGGCTTCCCTGGCCGCCGAAAAGTCCTGCTGGTTAAAAAGCGCCAGGCCCGATTCAAAATAGGCTTTGGCCAGATGGGTTTGCGTCTGACGGTCATGGGGGGCCGCTTCGATGGCTTTGTTCAGTTCAAAAATGGCATCTTCGAACCTGCCCGCATTGTAGAGCTCGATGCCCGATTCACGATAGGCATAGGCTTGCTCGTCTATTTCCGCGGCGGGTGTTTCTGATTCCGCGGCGGGAGGCGCATCCGGCGGCACTTCTTCCGTTTCCGGCTTCTCAGCGGGAATCGTGTCCGGCAGGTAGGCATAATTGTCCGTCTTTGGCGTTGCCTTCATTGATGCAGAGGTGGCGCTGTCCGGTTCCGTCGGCCCGGATTTTTCTTCTTCCCGGGCCATGGTGCTCGGATCATTGAACGGAAGTCCGGGTATTTTGGGGACTTTGACTTTATCACCGACCGCGACCCGTGTGGCATCTTCCATGCCGTTGTACCTGGCAATGAGGTGAAACTGTTTATAATCGCCGTAATAGATCTGGGCCAGTCTGGAAATGCTTTGGCCAGGTTCAATGGTGTGCCATACGAATCCGGTGGCTTTGCGGCCGGCGTCGCTTGACCCCTGCATTGCAGTCATGCCCGCCAGGTTGGGGATTTTGATGATCTGTCCGGGACTGACGCGGGTAACATCTTCAATTTGATTATACCGGGCGATCACATCGTATTTTTTAAAGTCGCCATAATACTTTTTGGCAATCATAGAGAGGCTTTCCCCCTTTTGCACTTTGTGGCTGGTATACTCCGGGACTTTTTCAGGCTGGCGGGAAACCAGCATTTTAGATGCTTTGGGGTGATCCGGCTGATATTTCAGAGCGGTGAGAAATTCCTTGCGGGCAAGGCCGTATTTTCCCTGGCGGTGGTACTTCATACCGAGAGAATAACGCTCATCGGCCATTTGCGATAGTTTCTGACTCAATCGGTCCCGGCCCTCAAGGCCCTGGGGGTTTTTAGGATCAACCGTCAGGGCCAGCTTGTATTGCTCCAACGCAGTAACGAGGTCGCCCCTGGATTCCAATTCGCCGGCTTTTTTGAGATACTGTGCAGTCAGTTTCGGATCGGGCTTTGCGGTGGCGGCTCCGGGTGTGATGCAACCATTGAACAGGATGCCTGAGATGAATAAGCCCACCATCGCGATCGTACCGAAAACAAGATTTTTAAATGTCATGAGATCACCTGAGTGACAAAGATTGAAAGGTTTTGAGTCTTTTCTTGAAGGTCTTCATATCCCTTTTTAGCACCATGTCCCGCTTGAGCAGGAAAGGGTTTTCGAAAAACGCGTTGCCCCCGCGATTTACCGTTACTGCCAGTTGGTACCCGTTTTGTCTGGCAAGGACCATCGCCTTTTGATTGACCCGGCCGAACGGGTAAGCGAAAATAAACGTTTCCTGGTTGAGTTTGTCATCAATAATTTGTTTGGAGGCTTTCACCTCCCGGAGAAGCCGCTGTTCGTATGCCGTCGGGCTCTCATTGTCCCCGCGTTTGGACAAATCGCTGTGGGCTATGGAGTGCGAACCGATGGTGAATCCATTGGCTTTCATTTCGTTGAGCTGTTTCCAGGTAATCGCCTTATCCGAGACGCCGACATAATTCGTATAGATGAAGAAGGTTGCCGGGAACCCATATTTTTTTAAAATTGGATAAGCCACATTATAGACGGATCGATAGCCGTCATCAATAGTAATCATAACCGATTTTTCCGGCAGACTCTCGCGAAATTCCAAAAAACCAAGAAGTTGCTCAGGGGTGATGACGCTGTAACCGTTCTCTTTAAGGTATTTCATCTGTCGTTCGAAGAGGGCGCCCGATATGCACATGGGAGAAGAACAATTGTCCTCAAAACGGTGATAGCAAAGAATCGGGACTTGCTGAACGCCGTTTTCATGAACGCCCCCCGGGTTTTTCAGAGCAATGGGCACCACCACGTACTGGCCCGGCCGCAGGACCGGGTTGGCTTCTTTTATTTTCCATGCCTTTCCGGGGTCACCCAGAAATCTGGCGGCAATCGATTCAACCGTATCGCCGGCCTTCATTTTGTAAATGATATAATCATTGGACTTATAGATCTGCTTATCGGTAATCACCGGAGAGGTTGGGGTGGCACATCCGGAAAAAAGAAGCAGGACAAACAGGAGCCACGGCAGGGCAGATGGAATTGGCGCTTTATTCATTGTGATCAGAAATTCCATTTTATAGGCGTCAGTGCAGGTTCAATTACTTCGATGCTCCATGTGCAATGCCTGCTGGACCGTTTATGCGCCTGATATTTAGTATATCGCTATTATATCAAAAGTTTGTTGATTGCCGAATATCATATTATTTTCGGAAGTGCAATCTTGATGAAACCTTATGCAACCCGACATTTCTGTTTTGGCTTCAACAGAAGGTTCATGGGCTTTTGACGGAGCGTCTAAAAATTTACATGTCGCATCTTGTTGAACCGTGTTGACAAAACACCGAAAATGATACTAAAAATTGCTATCACCCGCAAAATAGCGGGAGAATATTTATTTTGCTAAATCCCTGTTCAGGGCTTTGCTGACCGGTCCGGGCTACGGTTTTCCGATATCGGCACCAATCCGAAACCGGCACCGGTCAGGGATCAGATGATCAGGAAATGTGCAGAAATTATCAAAAGGTCGGCGGTTCATGATGTGGGTGAGGAGCGACAGGTGAGGGAGAATCAGCGATGACAGCGAATCAAAAGGCTTCTACTACCATGATATGGCTTAAGCAACTGACGACCAGTACCTTTTCCAACATCAACAGCAAGATGGACCGGGTTGAATTCCTGCAACGCAATAAGAAGGCCATCGTGGTGATCGGCCTGTTGTGGTGCGTGTTTATCATCGGAGCCCATTTTGTGTTCAGCAGCGTGACGGCCAACAGACTGAACGGCTTCATTGAATCCGGAGCCGCTGCGGTGGACCGCCTGGCCGAGGAGAGCGGCCCGGCCCTGCTTGAAGGGGAAGTGCTGGGTTTAAGTCGAAAGGTGGCGGATTTCACCCACGAACAAGGGGCGTTGTTTACTATTATTTTGAATCATGAGAACAAGATCATGGCCCACTCTAACCCGGATTTTCTCAACCGGCCCTACCAGGATCTGGACGGCAAATCCAATTTCAGGGCGGTGGGGGATGTTTCCGTGGATATCGGGCGAATGGAAGATGGGATGGAGGTCGCCACTTTTACACGTGAAATCACCTTTTCCGGCGTCAAGATCGGAAGCGTCATATTTGGCGTTCCAAAGGCCAAACTCGAGTCCCTGGCCAGCGGTCTGATCATTTACAGGGTATTGTTCATTATCGCGTTTACCCTGGTTGCCGCGGCGGCCGTTTTTATGGCCGACCGCTACCGGCAGAAACCGAAGAAGGTCATTATTCCCGAGGACATGGATGGATCCAAGATTGGTCCGTATCGGTTGCGTGAAAAAATTGCCCAGGGGGGAATGGCTGAACTTTACATGGCGGACTATGTGCGTCAAGACGGATTCAAGCGGACCATGGCCGTCAAGCGGGTTCTGCCGCACCTGGCGAAGAACCAGGATTTTATCAACATGTTCATCCGCGAGGCACGGTTGGCCGCTTTGCTTCAACATCCCAATATTGTACAAATATTTGATTTCGGAAAAATTCAAAAGGCCTATTTCATCGCCATGGAGTATATCGACGGGATGAATCTCGGGCAGATCATGGCTAGCCTGAAATCCGGACTTCCCGTTAATATGGCCATGTTTGTGGCCATCAAAATCAGTTTGGGCCTGGACTACTCGCACAAACGCAAGGACGACGAGACGGGAAAGCCGCTGGGGATCGTGCACCGTGACATCAGCCCCCAGAATATCCTGGTATCGTACCAGGGGGAAGTTAAAATCAGCGATTTCGGCATTTCAAAGGCCAATACAGAACCGAGCCTAACCCAGGCAGGTGTTATTAAAGGAAAATTGAGCTATTTATCCCCGGAACAGGCGCTGGGCCAGCAAGTGGACCATCAGTCCGACGTATATGCCCTTGGATTGGTGCTGTACGAAATACTGTCCGGCCGGCGTGTCTACCAGTTCGATTCCGATATCGAGGCCATTCGTACGATACCCGATATGGAAATCCCGCCAGTGAGCCAGGTTCGACCTGATATTCCGGAAGGATTGAGCCAAATCATCAGCAAATGTCTGTGTAAAGACAAAAAGGAACGCTATGCCGATGCACGGGATTTGCATGATGATTTGATTCTATTGAAGGCCCAGCTTCAGATTCCCTATGACGCGTCCGACCTTTCCACCTTTATGAGAAAGACCTTCCAGCATGCATAATATCCAACTCATCGGTAAAACCGATGTGGGCCTGGTGCGGTCCAATAATGAAGATACGTTCATTGTCAATCATCAGGCCGGATACTGTCTAGTGGCCGATGGAATGGGGGGGGCGGCGGCCGGTGAAACCGCCAGCCGAATTTTTGCGCAGACGGCACAAGAGATTTTCGCTGCCAAAGCACCCGTCGATGAACAGGCCATTATCGAGAGCGTTCAATCGACCTTTCGGCAGGCCAATGACCGGATCCTTGCCCATGTCGCCAAATGGCCTGAACACCAGGGGATGGGTTGCACGGCGGAATTGCTCGCATTTACCGGTGCCGGATTTGTCATTGGCCACATGGGAGACAGCCGAACCTACCGGTTTCGGCAAGGCGCATTCAAGCAACTCACCAAAGACCACTCTCTGGTTCAGGATCAGATCGATCAGGGCCTGATCACTCAGGAGCAGGCGCGCACACACAGCATGCGCAATGTCATCCTGCGGGCGGTGGGGGTGAGACCCTCACCGGCATTGGATACCCTTAGGGGGCCTGTCTACCCGGGAGATATTTTTCTGCTTTGTTCGGATGGATTGACCGACATGATCGATGACCGGGAGATTAACCATATTTTAGGCATGGAAAGCGACCTGAACCTCAAGACAGAGCATCTTGTCGATCTGGCCAAAAAGGCTGGAGGCAAGGATAATATTACGGTTGTCCTGGCAGAAATCGGATGAAGCGACGCACCATTACCTGGCTGGCTGCGCTGATGTTTTTTCTATCCGTCAGCGGCACGAGTTTCGGTTCGATGCATTTCGATCAAACGGTTGACATGCCCATCACCGAGACCCGTGATGTGGTGATCGACTGGCTGAACAGGGCCGGATTTCAGATCTACCATCAGCGTCAATCCCGTCAGGTTATCGATCTGATCGCTGAAAAAGGTTCAGCCAATCTGCATATTGTCGCGCAACCGCATTCACCCCTGGCGACCCATATTACGGTAGACGGGATTATGGGCGCCCGTTATGCCGGTGAACTGAAACAATACCTGGAAAACTATATCAATTTGCCCAGCACGCAAGCGGTGAATGCGCCGGCGCCTGTTCCGGCTCAGGTCAGCCAATACCGCAATACCGTGGTTTGTATCTATGCCGCCGGTCCGGACAGGGAAATTCAGCTCACTGGATTCATCGTGGACCGCGGGGGAAAAATCCTTTGCACCGCTCATGACCTGGACGCGGGCCAGCCCGTCAGTGTCGCACTCAGTGATGGAAGGGAGATTTCCGGGATTGTCGCCAGGCTGCAGCACCTTGCAGATGTCGCTCTGATCGAGACAGATACCCCGCTTGACTGGGCAGTGAATCTCCAGCAAGGGCGATTTATGCTTGATAACGGCGATCAGCTTTTCAGCATTACCTGCGCCGACGGCGGAACATCCGGTATCCGGGGGGGGGTTGTCGACGGTCCGCCGCGTCGGGTTTCCGGGATGCCCTTGTGGCAGTCGCGGATGCACATCGAGCACGGCAGCAGCGGCAGCCCTGTGTTTGACAGCCACGGCCGTCTTGCGGCAATGGTTAAGGGCCGTTTCCGTGGAACGGACTCCATCGGGTTTTTGATTCCGTTTGAAACCCTTTTGAATTTTCTGGAAAGATATTGAATATGGAGTATGGACGCTATCGGATTGTAAAAGAGCTCGGCAGGGGGAATATGGGGGTGGTTTATCAGGCCCATGACCCCCAGATCGACCGAATGGTGGCGCTCAAAGTGCTGCGTACAGATCGGGTTACCAGCGCGGATTTTGTCGCCCGGTTTTTCAAAGAGGCCCGCGCCATCGGGAGGCTTTCTCATCCTCAGATCGTGACCGTTTACGATGTGGGCGAGGACCATGATACCATTTACATTGCCATGGAGTACCTGCAGGGCGAACCGCTGAACGAGGTCATGCAAAAAGAGAAACTGACCCAAGAGCAAAGCATCGACATCGTTGTGCAGGTTGCCCATGCGCTGGATTACGCCCATAAAGCCGGCATTGTGCACCGCGACATCAAACCGTCCAATATTATTTTAACACCGGACGCCCGGGTCAAGTTGACTGATTTTGGCATCGCCCGAATCGAGGACAGCACGGCAGGTTATCAGACCCAGGCCGGCGAAATCCTGGGAACCCCGATTTATATGTCCCCCGAACAGGTTACCGGTAAAAAGGCGGATGGCCGGTCGGATCTCTATTCGCTGGGCGTATTGTTTTATGAGATGATTGCGGGACGCAGACCTTTTACCGGCAGCAACCTGGCGGCGATTTTTCATTCCATAACCCAGGATACGCCGGAATCACCGGCTTCGGTGGACCCGTTCATCTCACGCGCGCTGTCGGACCTGATCATGAAATGCCTGGAAAAGTCGGCCGACAACCGATTCCAAAACGGGCGTCAATTGGTGGATGCCTTGCATGCGCTGAAAAATGATGCGCCCGGACCGGCGGCGCCCCCTCAGATTTCCGGAAAGACTTCCCGGCGGTCGATGCTGCCTATTGTCCTTGGGTTGCTGTTGATTGCCGGACTGTCGGCGGGAGGCTATTTTTATCTTTCAAAATCAAATACCGCCGAACCGGTCAATACGGCATCGCCGGAACATTCAGCGACCAGCAGCCCTGAACCGGCGACGACGGCGCAGGAAAAGGCGACACTGAAAATCAGCAGCGAACCGGCAGGGGCCACCATTTATGTGGACAGCCTGTTTATGGGCCAATCCCCCATGGATTTGGAACTTTCCATTGGCAAGCACGAACTTCGCTTGAGCCTGGCCGACTATTTGGCTTGGGAAGCCCAGGTCGATATCGACAAACCCCAAGAGATGCCGCTGCATGTCACCATGCGGAAATCCGAGTAATTCACCGTTCTTCATGGTGCCGGCGGCATGGTTTTCAAGGGCAAGTGCCTGAAGTGATCTGTAGCTGCGAGTGATCTAAAGTTGTGGAACGTGCTGCGCGCGTGCCGGATCGTACAAAATAATAAAATACCTTAACTATAGATCACCGCAAATCACTGGAAGTTTACTGTTTTAAAGTCGACGGTCTCTGATCTGGCCGTGGAAATTCAATTTATTCATCTAAATCAACACAACGGGGGAGGATGATTATGAGGACATGGATCAAATCATTCCACTATGGGGTCTGCGCGCTGGTGTTCTTTCTGGCTGCGGGGGCCGCCGAGAGCTATGGACAGCTCAAATCCGGTGAAGAAGCGCCGCTGTTTGTATTGAAAAGCAGCAAAGACAAAAGCTTCGAGTTGGCGCAAATGAGAGACCAGCCGATGACCATCCTCTATTTTTTCGATGTCGACTCCGCTTCCAGCCAGGAGGGGCTGTTGCATCTGGACCAGTTGGCCAAGAAGTACAAGGATGCCGATCTGATGGTATGGGGGGTGACACGGGCCGCCAAAAACAAAGCCAGCGCTTTTTTGTCTAAAACTCAATTGAGTTTTCCTGTCCTGCTGGACAGCGGCAAGGTGTCGGATATCTATTCGGCCCGGCTGATTCTTCCCACCGTCTGCATTATCGGCCCGGACTTGAAATTACTGGATTATTTCCAAGGCGGTGGAAAGACCACCGAAAACATGCTGGTCACCCTGGCGCAGCGTAAACTGCAGCGCCGTCAAGCTGAACTGGCCAAAGCCATCAGCAGTGACGTGGTCAAAAAGAATCCGAAAAATGTGGAGGCCAAGTCCGTTCAGGGTTATGCAGAACTCAAGGAAGGGAATCTGAAGGCCGCAGAAAAGACTTTTTACGATTTGTCCAGGGATAAAAAGGGCGGTGAACTGCTGGGCAAGGAGGGGCTGAGCCAGGTTTACGCCCGCAAAGGCGAACCGGAGAAAGCCATGCGGCTGACTGAGGAACTTGAGCAAAAAGACTCCCGGCAGGCACAGTCCCACGTCGTCAAAGGGGACCTGCTGTACAGCCAGAACAAGACCCGGGCGGCCGAATCCGAGTATCGCAAGGCGGCCGAGAAAACGTCAGGAGACCCCGGTCCCCGCGCCGTGGCCTACAACCAGTTGGGCCGAATCTACGCCATGGGGGGCAACTATACAAAGTCCGGCGAGATGTATGACAAGGCGGTGGCTTTGGACCCCTATTATGTTGAAGCCACATCCAACAAAGGCATGATTTTCGAAAGGCAGGGTGAGTGGGACAAGGCCCTGGAGGCTTATCGACGCGCTCAGACAGTTGACCGCAACGATCCCTTTGCCGCTGTTCTGGCCGAAAACGCCAAAAAAATGCTTTTGTTGAACAAGGACCCCAACAAAAAAAAAGCATTGGAAAACCAGATCGAAGATTATGTGGCCCGGTATCAGGAAAATGCATCTGCCATGGATGAAAACCCCGAAGACCCATGGACATCGGGCACCATGGTGCTGACCCTTATCGAACCGATGGAGTCCGGCGGTCTGTCGGCCCGGGACGGCTTCGGGCGGGTTCTATCCATTTACCTGGCCTCTCAGCTGAATGCCTCCGGCCGGGTGCAGGTCATTGAACCGGCCGTCTTGGAGAGGGTCATGCAAAAGATCGGGCTTGACCGCAAGGCCCTTTCCGATGAAAGCATCGTAGTCAGACTGGCCAATGCCTTTGGTGCCCGGTTGATCGGACAGGGGACATTGTTTCATCTTTCAGAAGGCACATTGCTGAATTTAACCATGAAAGAGACAAAGGATCCGGAGGTTGCCCACACCATTCAACGCCAGTTTGCATCCGCCGTCACCTTGCGCAAAGATTTGCATTGGCTCAATCGGGAGATTCTTACGGCCGTCATGAGCCGGTATCCTTTAAAAGCTTATGTCGTCGAAGTGACCGGCAATCAAATACTGCTCAATCTGGGGGGCGACCAGGGTGTGGTGACCGGTGCCCTTTTCGACGTGGTGGAAGTCAAACCGCCGGTCAATTTTAAAGGCAAGCTGTTTCAGCCCGAACCTTCGGTGATGGCCACCATCGAGGTGGTGCAGGCGGATGCCGATTTCAGTTATGCCCATATCAAGGAGCAGCGGCGCCCCATCCGGGCCGAAGACAAGCTGCAGGAGCGTGCCGGACAATTTGAGGCAGACGGCCAGCGTGTCTGGTGACGACCGCGCAAAACGGCTGCTCAAACAAAGCCAGACATATCTATTGGGGAAGGAAAATAGATGATTAAAAACGGTTCGCATTCAAGTATGATCGCAGTGGCGATGGCATTGATCCTATCCCTTGCCGTTTTGGAGACGGCAGCGGCCGGAGTTTCCATCGGCAAGCCGGTTTCCGCTTTTAAACTGGTTGACATGGACGGGCAATCGCGCAAGTTGACTGAAACGCAGGGACGCCAGATGACGGTGCTTTATTTCTTCGATGCCGGCTCACCGGCCAGCCAGGAGGGGCTTGTCATGCTCGATGGGCTGCTGAAGCGATATGCCGATCAGCAATTGACGGTCTGGGGTATTACCCGTTCGGACCGGGCCCAGATATCCGATTTCATGCGCAAGGCGAACATCGGATTTCCCCTCTTGCTGGACAGCGGCGAGGTCAGCCGGCAATACGATGCCCAATTCATACTGCCGGTGATGTGCTCCCTTGGACCCGACCTCAAGGTTCTCGACTATTATCAGGGCGGGGGAAAAACTGCTGAAAAAATGCTGCTCAGCCTGGCCCAACGGCAGTTGAACCGTAAACAGCCGCAGCTGGCCGAGGCAATCGGCAAGGCGGTCGCCGCCAAGGATCCGCAAAATCTGGAAGCCAGGGCAGTGCAAGGCTATGCCGCCATTGGCATGGGCAAGTTGGATGAAGCACAAGCGGTATTCAAGCAGATCGAAACAGCGCCCGGACAGGGAGAGGTTGTTGGAAAGGAAGGCCGGGCGGCGGTACTGGCCAGTCGGGGCAGGACAGACGATGCCCTGGCCCTGGCGCAGGAGGTGACGCAGAAAGCACCCGATAGAAGTTATGCCTATAAAATCAAGGGCGACATGATGGCCCAAAAAGGCGATGAAAAGGCCGCCGCCGAGGCATACCGGGAAGCGGTCCGCCAAACCGGCGCACCGCCATTCCAAATCGCACAGGCACACAATCAACTGGGGCGGCTCTATGCCCGCGAGGGCAGCTACGCCGAGGCGAGAGGTCAATTCAATCAAGCACTGGACATGGATCCTTACTATTTGGAGCCTACATCCAACAAAGGCGTGACCTATGAAAAACAGCGCATGTGGTCCGATGCGTTGAAATCCTATCGACAGGCTCTTGCCCTGGATAGCGGGGACGCCATTGCGGCCGTTCTGGCCCAAAAGGCGGAAAAGATCCTTGCGCTCCAGAAGGATTCAGCCGCCAAGCAACGGATGGACCGTTTGATCGTCGATTTGGTGGCGCGTTACAAAAATCAGAAAAAAATGACCGTCGATGCGTCAACGGACACCTGGACATCCCGGCCCATGGTTTTCAGCCTGGTGGATGTAAGGGAAACCGGTGGAATGTCGCCACGGGACGGCTTGTCCATTGTGCTGGCAACCCGCATTGGTGAATTGCTCAATGACACCGGCAGGGTGAATGTGGTCGACCGCGCCGTTATCGAGCAGCTGCTCTCCGAGCTGAATCTGGGGTCTTCGGAACTCGCCGATCCCAATACCACCCTGAAGCTGGGCCGGCTGATGGCGGCAAAAATCATCGGTACCGGGTCGCTGATTTATCTTCCGGACAGCACCTTGCTCAATTTGAGACTCATTGACACGGAGACATCGGCCGTGGTCAAAACCATCACGAGGCGCATGACCGCCAATGCCGACCTGGAACATGAAATGTATTCCATCAATCGCACTATTCTGAAAACCATAATGGAGATCTACCCGCTGCAGGGTTATGTCGTCCAGACCAATGCCGAAGAAGTGATTCTCAACCTGGGCAGCAGCAGGGGCGTGACTGTTGGCTCGGCTTTTGAGGTGATCGAGGAAGGCAAGCAAGTCGTTTACAAGGGCAAGGTTTTGAGCGGCTCCCCAAAAACGGTCGCCGCGCTTGAAGTCATCAGTGTCGAACCGGATTACTGTGTTGCCGGAATCAAACAGAAGAAAAGGCCGCTTGTGACCGATGACAAGGTCAGGGAAGTACTGCCCGATGTGGACATGAAAGGCTCGAAAAATGCGAACTAGGCAGTCTAAAAAGTCTCCCCTGGCGTTTATCCTGATTTTTTCCGTTGTTTTGGCAGCCTGTGCCGGCAGTCCGGGGACAGGCGCGGACCAGGCGGTAACCGTAGCAATCTGGGACCTTGAGGCCCTTGGTCCCATGGATGCCGCCCAAACCGCTATGGGGGAGCTGCTGTCAAGTCAAATCATCGCCCGCTTCGAAGCCTCACGGCGCTACCTTCCGGTGGAACGCAGCCGGTTGCTCAACGTTATGGAAGAGTTGAACCTTGGCAGTTCCGAGCTGTCGGATCATCAAACCCGGCTGAAATTGGGGCGTTTGGTCGGCGCCAGACAAATGGTTTTCGGCGCCTACCAATTCATCGGCAATACGGTGCGGCTCGATATACGTCTCGTCGATGTGGCTTCGGGAAGAATTATGAAAGTCGGTGTCGGGACAAAGGCCGCCGATGCAATATCTGAATGGATGGATGCTGCCGATCAGGCGGCGGACGAGTTGCTTAAATAGTTGAATATGGCCAACGTCAAAACCGCGCCGCTATCCAGAATGCCGCCGTTCCGCCGTCAAAATCGGTATCATCGGCGTCCACCGGGTTACGATCAACGGCGGTGGTAAACCTCTGCAGCCTGACACCCAGTTCCCATACGGTATCGAATTGGTGACTGACTTCCACACCGATGGTGGTTTTGGACCGATCGCTTGTGTAAAATGAATTTGTTGATGGATACCCATTCTCAGACAGCGTGAGGTATTGGAAAGCCAACACGGCATTCGTCTTTTCAGTCATTTTCATGCGGCAGCTCAAATCGACGATACGCTCGTCGCCATAGCTGTTATGGTCTTCGTTGACCAGTTCGCCGGATCCTGTCGATAATTCATTTTTTTCTCTCAGGACGGATTTAAATGAGCCGTTTAGGGTCCAGCGGTCCATGGCATAGGTGATGCCGAGGCCGAAAATATTGATATTGCCGGGCTGGAAATAATCCTCGCCGTCCAGGCGGTCCTTGTCAAGTTCTGTGTGGGACCCGGTCAGCTGCGCTGCAAGCCGGTCGTTGAAATGATATTCGAGCGCTGCAGTCAAGTTCCGCGCATCGCCCGGATCGTAGTTTTTAAGGGTATTGGCGGCGTCATATTGCCCCCGGATGATAGTGCCCAATCCAACGGCGGCCAGCAGTGAATCCCATTGTTTGACGATGGAAATCGAGGGGTTGACGTTAAAGCCTTCACCCATGCGGGTAATGGTGACTGTGTCGGGATTCGAGATGCTGATGGCCTCCGCCGATAAGAGATTGGTTTGCCCGGTCGGCAGGTTAAGATCCAGGGCGAATAAAATATCCACCGGCCATCGGTCAATGACGGCGTAGTCAACATTGACGCGCGTGTCCACGATGCCGCCGAAAGAGTGGTCGGATCCGTCGCTGCCCTCCACATCGTTTTGAACGTAGGCCGTCAATACTTTAAAACCAAAGTTGCCCAATTCAGTGCTGACCTCTATGGGGACATGGTATTGGGTGGCGCTCTGGCCGGAATCACTTTTCCACCAGTCCAGATGAAATCCGCTCTTGTATTCGACTTCGGCCATGGCAGGGGCCGCTGCGAAAAGAATTGCCATCAATGTGAGAAACGCATTCATTGCAGCACGCATACTTTGTGTATTCCTTCCATTTTTAATTGACCCTGCTGGTTTATCTGCTATTTGGCAACCTTTTGCGTCGGTCCGTCAATGCGCCAGTCGTCGTTGGTCGGGACTCCGGATGGGGACGGTACCCGGGCTAAGGGCAGAGCGGGGCCCAGGGTTGTGCTGAAAGATGTCTGTTGACGGGTTTTGCGCAGCAACCGTCCTTTTGTACTGGCAGTGCCGATGAGCTTAAGCACCTTAAGCTCCGTGAGGGCTTCTTTTGCCATCGCGAATTGGGGATCGTTTTTCAGGGCCGTGTCATAGTACCGGGAGGCTTCTTCATAGCGGCCCCGGTCTCCGGCGTCGATTCCCATGAAAAAAGCCATCAAAGCGTCAAAGGAATTCGAAAGCGGCTTTTTCAGGACGGCTTTCTGATTTTCGGTAAGATCGAGTTTCATCGAGGCGACAATATGTTCCAGAAGACGCTTTTCAAGATCGAGCAAATCCTGCAGGCGGCCTTCGGCATCCGGCAGGGTTACGACGCTCTCGGGCTCGACGTCAAGCAGATGGCTTTGAATATTCAGCCGGTTGTCCCGGGCGGCATTGAAGGCCCCGCCGACTATATATTTGGCGCCCAATAAGCGCCCAATCCGGGGGGCTGAATCGGGCTCCACCAGCCCGGACTGGCCCAGACCGATTTCTTCGACCAGAGCCTGCAGTTCGGCACGTTCAATCAAGGGCATGATCTGCAGCCGCACAAGGTCGGAGATCAGCATGACGGTCAGGCCTTTTTGCAGCGGGTTCAAAGCCGCATCACCGGAGCGGTTGTTGAAATAGAGCACCGCCATGGCGTCGGCTTTGGTTCGGACATTCAGGCTTTTTTCCTGCTCTACGGCCTGCTGTGCCCATTGACGCAGTTCCGGCGTCACGACTTGTCCGGCATGGGTCAACGCCGGCGCGGCCCAGAGACAATATACGACAACGGTCATCCATTTAAAAACGCGCGCATGGGTCATCCGATTACCTCGAATTTCTTGACGGCTGCCAGGGGTGTCGCCGTCGATCAAAAGAATTCATTTTTCCTGCCGGTATGGGTGGAGCATGTTTGACGAATGATGAATCGGTTTAATATAATTATCCGATATCGGTTTTGATTTCAAATAGTTTTATAGGCTCGAGGATCTTTTTTCACCCCCGGGGCCATATGTTTTGAAAACCCTCCGATAATATGTTATTTTACCAAATTGCGTTCGGCTATTATGTGGGACGCAAAAAAAGGAATACGGCCAGGAAAAAGGGATCCCGCGAGAGTCGATGCAAATTGAATGCTTGAATGCTGGCGCGCCTGGCAGGACTCGAACCTGCGGCCTACGGATTAGAAGTCCGTTGCTCTATCCAGCTGAGCTACAGGCGCGTAATAAGTGATGGCAAGGCAATTACCATAGCAAACCGACGCCTGTCTACAAAAAATAGTCCCGTTCAAATGGTTCTTTTTTGACACCAAATAACCATGAAAGTTCTTGATACATGAAAGCTAAAAGAGACGAAACAAGTTCGGCGGCACCCAAAAAGAGCGCCCCGTCGAATAAAAAAATCAACAACAGGAATGCGACCACCGAAACCAAATCAGTGGTCAAGTTTGACCCCCTTCAGCGTTATTTGTCGGAAATCAGCCAATACCGTCTGCTGACCCGCGAGGAGGAAATTGAGCTTGGAAAACGGGTTCAGGAAAACGGCGACCCGGAGGCAGCCTACCAACTGGTCACATCCAATTTGCGCCTGGTGGTCAAAATCGCTTTGGAATTTCAGCGGGTTTGGATGCAGAACTTGCTCGATTTGATACAGGAGGGGAATATCGGCCTCATGCAGGCGGTCAAGAAATTCGATCCGTATAAAAATGTAAAATTTTCCTACTACGCCTCGTTTTGGATCAAAGCCTATATTCTGAAATTCATCATGGATAACTGGCGCCTGGTCAAGATCGGGACCACCCAGGGGCAGCGGAAGCTCTTCTTTAAGCTTAAAAAAGAGAAACAGCGGCTGGTTGAAGAGGGGTTCGATCCCAAACCCAAGCTGCTTTCGCAACGCCTCGGCGTATCGGAGCGTGAAATTATCGATATGGATCAGCGCCTGGACGGCTGGGATCTTTCCCTGGATTCACCGGTAAAGGAGGGGTCTGATACAGGCCGGATAGAATTTATCAGCGAGGGATCCACTTCTACCGAAGATCGCGTGGCCAAGAAGGAAATCGAAGTCCTTTTGCATAACAAGGTAGCTGCGTTTCGAAAACAAATGACGGATCGTGAGCTGGAAATATTTGACCAGCGCATTTTTTCAGACACTCCGGTTACCCTTCAGGAGATTGGGGACCGGTACAACATCTCGCGCGAACGGGTCAGGCAAATTGAAAAAAACGTGATTAAAAAGATGCGGGACTTCTTTAAAAGCGAAATTCCCGATTTTGAAGCGTACGCAGCCGAAGATTAGTATTGATGAATTCGCAAAATGAACGAATTCATCCTGTTTCAGTTTTTTGGTTATGGTCGAGGTCCATTTTATTTAATATTAAAACCGGGTCCTGGCGGCCAGGTTACCGACAGTGGCTGTGCTGCTGCAGTTTGCTATCCCTTTGCAGGGGCAGTCCAAAGCCGGGCCCTCTGGGTTCGGATTTTCGTAAGTTGCATAAACGGGCGGGGGTAAACCCCGCCTCATCAGTTTGCAGGTCACTCTCAACTCGGGCAAGGGGTTTATCCCCGCCAAAGGCAAACGGCATGACCAGAGTTTCATTGTTCATAGCAGCCCTTTTTTTTCTCATCAGCGGGTGTCGGGCAGCCCTGCCCGAGGCCGATTCTACTGAAGTGCACAGCCAGGTTGTAAACTCCAACTCTCCGGCCTATTATTATTTTGCTGCCGCTCAGCTGAAATTGAACGAAGGTGATTTAAATGAGGCCATCTGGCTTGTTAAACAAGCCCTTCATTACGATTCTGGATCGCTTTATCTCAAGCTTGAGATGGCTAATCTATTGTTGATGAAAAAGCAAATCAACCCGGCGTTGAAGCTCATTGAACAGATTCTTTCCATTGCGCCTGAGAATGTCCAGGCTTTAAGCCTGGCCGGGCAGATATATCAACAGCAAGGGGATATGGACAGGGCCGTTGCAGCCTTCGAAAAAGTCATACACCTGCAACCTGCCGAGCAGAACAGTTATTTATTGGCGGGTCGGATATATTGGAACCGCAATGATTTGAACAATGCTGAGCGTGTGTTTCGCCAGATGACAGAGCAGATTCCGCATTCTTATGCCGCATTTTATTTTTACGGTAAAGTGCTTGCCGCTCAGGGCAAAACGGATGCCGCCGAAGGCGCATTGCTTAAAAGCCTTGAAATTGAACCGGGCATTGAGGAGCCCCTGATGGATTTGCTTCACATCTACCAGGGACAGAACCAGTCACGCAAGATCACTGAAATATACAAAACCCTGCTGCGTCTGAATCCGCAAAACCACCAGGCGGCCTTTGGTTTGGCCCAGCATTATCATCAGAACGATCAGGATGCCTTATCCCTGGATATTCTCAAACAATTGGGTGACGCCGCGCAGCACGACAGCAAGGTTATTCCCACCCTTTTCGAGATCTATTTGGAAAAAAAGCAGTATGCGTCAGCGGTCTGGGCGCTGGAAGGTATGCTTCAGGCAGCGCCCGAGAATCCAGAACTGCACTACATGGCGGGGATCGCCTACGATGGCATCGAAAACAGTGACAAGGCGATTGAGCACTTGCTTCAGGTGCCGCCCGAATCAAGATTCTTCGACAATGCCGTGGTGCACAGTGCGTTGCTGTTCAATGACAAGGGAGAAATCGAGCGTGCCATTGAAGTGGTTGAGAAAGCACTGGTGCATTCTCCGGATCATGTCGACTATTATCTCTATCTGGGTTCGTTCCATGAAGCCTTGGGACGTTTTGAGGATGCATTGAAAATTCTCAAAGAGGGAATACGGCGGGACAGCAAGAATGCGCGACTCTATTTCCGACTGGGGGTGGTGCTCGACAAGACAGGGCAACGGCAGGAATCCATAGCTGCAATGAAAAATGTTCTCGCACTGACGCCGGACGATGCGGAAGCACTCAATTATCTCGGCTATACCTACGCGGATCTTGGAATCCATCTGGACGAGGCCGAATCAATGATCCGGGACGCGTTGGCATTGAAACCCGACGATGGCTATATTACCGACAGCCTGGGATGGCTCTATTTCCAAAAGGGCCAGTATGATCATGCCCTGGAATGGTTGCTCAAAGCTGTTGAACGGGTACCGGAAGACCCGACGATCCTGGAGCATCTGGGTGATGTGTATCACAAGATGGGACGCAAGGATACAGCCCTTGAATACTATCGCCGCTCCTTGAAGAAGAAGGAGAAAGGGCGTGATTTACTTGAGGAAAAAATCCGCCAACGATATGGAAACTAAATTAATGGCTACCTACAGGCCCACCAATTTTAAAATGGCTACAGGCAGACACAAAAACCCGGGCGAGGCATTATTTTTCATTTTATTATGGCTGTTTACGGCATTGATCGGCGGCTGTTCCTGGGCAATCCGGCCACCGGTAGACGATATGGCCGCTCGGCGGATCGTTCAGACGGCAGCCCGCCACAATGAGAACTTACGAAGCTATAAAGGCCTGGCAAAAATTCAAATCGAAAATGCGGATCACAGAATGAGTGGACGCATTGCCATTGCAGCGGCAATGCCGAACCAAATGCGGGTGGAATGGCTCAGCGCTATCGGTCAGCCGTTGACCAGCCTTGCCGGAGACGGTGAAACCATTACCATTATTTCTTATGCGGACCAAAACTTTTACCGATTGCGCCAATCGAGAGATGCCTTCAACAAGGTGGTGCACCTTCCCATAAGCATGGAAGAAATGCTGAACATGCTGGCCGGCCGGCCGCTTTTGCCCCAGTATGCCGTGGCGCAGATGATGCAAAATGACGACGGGTTTGACCGGGTGGCGTTGAAAAATCGCTGGCATGGTGTTGTGGCCGTTCTGGATATGGATCCGCTCAACGGGCGGATCATTTCGATGAAGACATACGATGGCGCCGGCAGTTGGCGATATCAGGTACTGTGGGATCATTGGCGGCCTCGCGGCAAATATACTGTCGCCAGCCAGGTGCAGATTGTTTCACCGGAGGGACGCCGTCTTGTGGTGACAATGGATCGATTCTGGCCGGATGCGGAAATCGCGCCGAAAACCTTTGCCCTGAAACCACCGGGCAAGAGCAAGGAGTAATTACACAACGTTCTGATTTCATGTGGGAGCGGCTTTTGTCGCGATTAAAGCACACCGGGAGATTGATGAAACTTGCGGCTGAAGCTGCTCCCGCCGATAATGTCCGTCTAAGAAAGGAGTTCACCCATATGGAAAATACGACATGCAATGGTTCGGCCTGCGGCGGCGTGCAGAGCGGAGCCTCCAAAAACAGCGATGAACATATCATCAAAGCGTTGGCCGGGATACGGCACAAACTGATCGTCATGAGCGGCAAGGGTGGGGTTGGAAAATCCAGTGTGTCTGCCAGTCTTGCCGTGGCTCTTGCGCGTCGCGGGTTACAAGTGGGGTTATTGGATGTGGACATTCACGGCCCGAGCCTGGCCGGCATAATGGGGGCCAAGGGATTGCTGGATATTTCCCCCGACAAAAAAGTGATACCCAAAATGATTTCCGATACCCTTAAAATGGTCTCCATGCAGTCGTTGATGCAGAACCCGGATCAGGCCATTATCTGGCGGGGACCGGCCAAATCGGGTGTCATCCGCCAGTTTGTGGGTGATGTGGAATGGGGAAATCTGGACTTTTTGATTATTGACGCACCGCCGGGAACGGGGGACGAACCCCTGAGCGTGTCGCAGACCATTCCGGGGGCCAAAGCGGTCATTGTCACCACACCCCAGGATGTTGCCCTATCCGACGTTCGAAAATCCATCAATTTTTGCCGGACGATCAACATGGACATCATCGGGCTGATTGAAAATATGGGGCCTTTTGCATGTCCCTGCTGTGCAAAAACAATCGCCTTGTTTAAAAGCGGCGGTGGCCGTGCCACGGCTGAACAAATGAACGTTCCTTTTCTCGGTACCCTGCCGTTCGACCCGCAGGTCGTCAAGGCGTGCGACGCCGGAACTCCGCTCAATCTCTCGGCCGATGCTCCAGCATTCACAACCGCGGTGGAGCAGATTGCGGATCGGCTGGACGGTATGCTTTCCGCTTGAGTGAGCCCTATGAATATCTCCAGAGAGCCGGAATCGCTGGTTGCACTTGAAGGACGCCTCAGGGGCTGCCCGCTGCTGCACATACTGGGGGTGCGGCCCAATTTCGACGATTACACCACGGCGGAAAAGGCGCTGATCCAACAATCAGCCAAGGTGTACTATCCTTCCCGGTTCTACGCCGAGTTGCTGGATGCCATGGGCAAGGAGACTTTCCCAAGCTACCATACCTATAAAATTGCCCAGGACAAGATCAAACAGACGGCCTTGTTCAGCCTGGCCGGTATTGCACATCCGCGGACCCGTGTATTTTACGGGAAACGACAGAAATTGGCTATTTTGGAGTTTTTTGATCTGCCGTTTATTGCCAAAATACCCCGTGGGTCGGCAATGGGGCGGGGTGTGTTTCTCATCCGAAATAAAGAAGATCTGGCGATTTACTGCCAGAATCAATGGCCGGCCTATATTCAGGAATACCTGCCGGCCAAACGCGATATCCGGGTCGTTGTCATCGGCGGAAAAGTCCGCCATGCCTACTGGCGAATTGCATTGGGGGACGATTTTCGATCTAATGTATCCGCCGGCGGCCGCATTGACCTTTCGCCCGTTCCGGATGAAGCGCTGGCTCTTGCGGAACGTGTCGCCCGGCAATGCAAGTGGGATGATGTGGGTGTGGATATTTTGGAATACGACGGCGCCTTCTACGTGCTCGAAGCCAACATGAAGTATGGCCTTCAGGGATTCAGGGCCGCCGGTATCGATTATCTGGACCTGATGACCGGCCTGATTCGCAATGGAGAATTATGACGTGACTGAATTGCTGCATACGCTCAGGTGTAATCTGGATCAGCGCGAAATGCGCATGCTTTCGAAAAAAGCCGCCTTAAGCAAGGACGCAAGGCGCAAAGTGGTGGAAAAGGGGCTGCAGGATGGGTATCGGCAGGCCTATGCCCTGGATGCGGACCGAATTCTGCACTCACGGGCCTATACCCGCTATATTGACAAAACCCAGGTTTTTTACCTGATCCGAAACGATCACATCACCCACCGCGTTCTGCATGTTCAGCTTGTTTCAAAGATCGCTCGAACCATCGGCCGGTTTCTCGAACTCAACGAAGATCTCATCGAAGCCATCGCTTTGGGCCATGATATCGGCCATACGCCGTTTGGGCACGACGGCGAGAAATATTTGAGCCAATTGTGCCAACAGGCCGGAATCGGCCACTTCCTGCACAATGTGCAAAGTATCCAGTTTCTCGATCGGCTGGAGCGAAAGGGGCGGGGGTGGAATTTGTGCCTGCAGACCCTGGATGGCATTTTATGCCATGACGGCGAAATCCACAACCAGGAGCTGCGGCCGAAACAAGAGAAGGGCTTCGACACCCTTGACCATGAGATTATGGCCAAAAAGCGCGACCCCGGATTTGCGCTCATGCCCATGACCCTGGAAGGCTGCGTGGTCCGGATGGCCGACACCATCGCTTACATTGGCAGGGATCTGGAAGATGCCATTCGTCTTGACGTGATCAAAAGAAGTGATGTGCCGGCTCCGGTTAAAGCGATCCTTGGCAATACCAACGGCACCATTGTCTACAACCTGGTGACGGATGTCATTTACCAGAGTCATCAGAACGACACCATCGGTTTCAGCGATAAGGTATCCAAAGCCCTCAAGCAGCTGAAGGATTTCAACCTGGATAAAATCTACCTCAACCCGCGCATTAAACAATACTCCAACACCATCCGCCAGTTGTTCGAGCACCTTTTCGAGACATTTCTTAACGATTTGGAGCACGAAAACCCCGATTCAAAAATATTCAGTGGGTTTTTGGCCGAAATGTCCGAGGACTACGTTCAATCGCACCAGCCGGCTGAAATTGTCCGCGACTTTATCGCCGGCATGACCGATCGCTACTTCCTGCTGCAATGCCCGGCAAAGATGCGTCCGGTTATCGAAGATGCATGAATCTTACACAGAGCGGTCCTACCGCCGTATGGTGGACAGCCATTTGCTGCCCAGCCGGGTCAGGGTTCAGGAAACCGATCTGGATATCTATGCCGCCCGGCCGGTGGATGCGGATGCCAGGGAAGAGGTCATCCAACAGCGGGGCTATCTGGACCAGTATATCAGGCGCCACCCCGATTTCATGCACTCGCTCGAACCGCTGCCTTTTGATCCGCTGTCTCCACGGATTGTTCAGGAAATGCTGCGTGCCGGCCAAAAAACGGGGGTGGGACCCATGGCCGCGGTTGCCGGTGCCATGGCCGAGCAGGTGGGGCTTGCACTTCTCCAGCGCCTGGATGAGGTAATCATCGAAAACGGCGGTGATATATTTTTGAAATCCGACCGGGAATTGACCATTGGCATTTTTGCCGGTCCGTCTCCATTGAGCATGAAGATCGGAATGATCATTGCGCCGGCTGCCGCGCCCGTTGGCGTGTGTACATCATCGGGAACCGTGGGCCATTCATTGAGCCTGGGCAATGCCGATGCCGTCAGCGTGATCAGCCGCAACTGCCCGCTGGCCGATGCAGCGGCAACCGCCATCGGGAACCGGATTCGCAGCCGGACCGATATTCAGGACGCTATTGCGTGGGGGCGACGGATTGAAGGCGTGGATGCCCTGGTGGTGGTGGTGGGAGAACAACTGGGGGTATGGGGTTCGGTCCAATTGACCCGGCTTTAGCGAGGTTCGTTCTCGCAGGGTCGGTCCGGCGGAAACGTTGGTTTCAGCCCGTTTGCGGCGTTGTGGATATCCATTTAAAATTAAAAGCAAAAAAAGGTTGAGTTTTAGGTGTGAAAAATGTAAATATTAATGCAGGTTTATCCCCAATATATTGAAATTTAGGGAGAATGTTAATGAAGAAGCTCAAATATGTCTTCTGGATCATCCTTGTCGCTTTTTTCGGTTTGCTGATCTATCAGAACCTGCCCTTTTTTACCTATACCAACAGCCTGAAGATCAATTTAGGTGTCTATGCCTATCAAACTCCGGATATGACCAATGGCGCCATTATCGCCGCCTTTGTCGGTATCGGCGTTTTGATCATGCTGCTATTTTATTTTTCGAGTCTATACGACGGCTATCGGTCCAAAAAAATCATTAAGATGCTGCAGAAAACCAACGAGGAACGTTCCGCAGAGATGGATGAATTGAAAAAGCAGGTGGCCCTGCTTAAAGGCGACCTGTCACCGAAATCCGATCAGCCGTCGGAAGCCCAAGAGACTGAAACCGAAACCGAGCCACAAACGTAAGCCCGGACGCCGCCATGCCGGAGCTTATTCTGCAAGGTGCAAGCATGCACAATGACCAACAGTTTATTCATTTTCTGAACATCCGCAATAGAAGAGATCGCCTCAAGCCTGGGAAGACCGTTCTCAACACATGAGCAGGACCAAAACCACCCCAATGATCCAGCAGTATTTGTCCATCAAGGAGAAGTACGCAGACGCCATCCTGTTCTATCGCATGGGGGATTTCTATGAAATGTTTTTCGAGGACGCCCAATTGGCATCGAAGGCATTGGAAATTACCCTGACATCGCGCAACAAGAACGATCCCGACCCGGTCCCCATGTGCGGTGTTCCGTTCAGGGCGGCCCAAACCTACATTGCCCGATTGATCGAAAACGGTTACAAAGTGGCTATTTGCGATCAAGTGGAAGATCCTTCTGAAGCCAAAGGGTTGGTCCGGCGTGAAGTCGTCCGCGTGATCACTCCGGGAATGATCATTGAAAACGATATGCTTGAAGCCAAGGCCAATAACTACCTGCTGGCCCTGTGCCGGGACAATGCCCAATTCGGCTTGTCCTACCTGGATATTTCCACCGGCGCGTTTCGAGTGACAGAAACCGATGATGCGGCCAAGATAGAAGAAGAAATATATCGTATCAGCCCCAGGGAGGTCTTGCTTCCTGCGCAACACCAATCCGATCCATTGTTTGCCCATATTCTGGAGTCACTGCCCCCCCATTCGGCCAACTGGGTGCCCAAATCTCATTTTGACGCCACCACAGGCCGGCAGCGGCTGATTACTCAATTCAAGACCCTGAATCTCGAAGGCTTCGGCTGTCATCATATGAGCGCCGGGCTCGGGGCCGCCGGCGCACTTCTGCACTATATCAAAGAGACGCAGAAGCAGGCGGTCGCCCATTTTCACGGGATTCAATCCTATTGCCTCGATGATCATCTCGTGGTTGACCAATTGAGCCGGCAGAATCTGGAAATCGAAAAAAGTATCCGCGGCGGTTCGCGACAGGGGACATTGATCCGCATTATCGACAAAACCCGAACGGCCATGGGCGGTCGCCGGCTCAAGCAATGGCTGCGCTATCCACTGCGCTCTGCAGCCCGCATCGGACTGCGTCTGGATGCCGTGGAGGAGGCCCTGGCCCAGGGCGATATCCGGCGCCGCATCACCCAGATGCTGGATTCGGTATATGATCTTGAACGACTCAACAGCAAGATCGGGATGGGGCATGCCAACGCCCGTGATTTGGTCGCCCTGAAAATCTCCCTGGGCATGCTGCCCCAAATTTGGCAAGAACTTGAACCGTTGCACAGCGACCTGTATGCCGCGCGTCCACCGCTGGAGGCCCTTTCGCGTCTTTGCCGGCATATTGAAACGGCCATTCGGGAAGACGCCCCGCCCACCATTCAGGAGGGCGGGATGATACGTCCGGGCTATAATGATGAACTGGATGAATTGCTGCGCATTTCCCGTGACGGCAAGGGATACCTGGCCCGGCTGGAGGTCGACGAAAAAGAAGCCACGGGGATCAATACCCTAAAGGTACGATTTAACAGGGTGTTCGGATACTATATCGAGGTTCCCAAAAGCCAGACCGCGTTGGTTCCCGACCACTACGTGCGCAAGCAGACCCTGGTGAACGCGGAACGCTATATCACCGACGCGCTTAAAAAATTTGAAACCAAGGTCCTGGGGGCCGAGGATCGCCGGTGCGCGCTGGAACTCGAACTGTTCAATGCCATCCGTGACCAGGTACGGGAACACAGTTCGGCCATTCAGGGCGCCGCCGACTTCATCGCCCGACTGGACTGCCTTTTCGGTCTTGCCGAAGTGGCAGACCGCAACGACTACTGCCGGCCCGAAATCAACACCCTGGGTGTTATCGAGATTCATGACGGACGTCACCCCGTGGTGGAAAAGATGATCAGCGGGGAGCGCTTCGTGCCCAACACCATCCTGCTGGACAATGACGCCAACCAGGTGATGGTCATCACCGGTCCCAATATGGCCGGCAAGTCCACCGTGCTGCGGCAGGTGGCCCTGCTGGTGGTCATGGCCCAGATTGGCTCATTCGTGCCGGCCACGCGGGCCAATATCGCCATTGTCGATCGGATATTCACCCGGGTGGGCGCTCTGGACAACCTGTCTTCCGGTCAAAGCACGTTCATGGTCGAGATGCAGGAGACCGCCAATATCCTGAACAACGCCACCGGACAGAGCCTGGTGATCATGGATGAAATCGGGCGCGGCACCAGCACCTACGACGGATTGAGCATTGCCTGGGCCGTGGTGGAATATCTGCACGACCTCGGGCAGGTGGGGACCAAGACGTTATTTGCCACCCATTATCATGAGTTGCTCGAATTGGCCCGGACCAAACCCAGGGTGCGCAATTTCAATATCGCGGTCAAAGAGTGGAAAGATCAGGTGATTTTTTTGCGCAAACTGGTGCCCGGCGGAACCAACCGCAGTTATGGGATTCAGGTGGCGCGGCTTGCCGGAATTCCGGAGTCCGTGGTGGATCGGTCCAAAACGATATTGGCACGGGTCGAAAACAACGCCGCCCAGGGACCCAAGCCGGATCTTCAAAGTGCACCCCGGGGGACAGAGCCGGCTCAGCCCGTCCAAATGGACCTGTTCCGGGGACCGGATGATATTTTGAAAGCCCAGATCGAGCGTATCGACATCAACCGGACGACGCCCATGGACGCACTGGCGATTCTCCAGTCGCTGCAGGACAGGGCCCGTTCATTATCCCATTGAATTCAAATTCATGGGATCCGTATTGACGATGAAAACATCGTTTTAAGTTTTAAGCGTTAAATGTTAAGTGTTGATGAATATGATGAAATATAAGGGTTCATATTTGCGAGTGTTATGGATAGCGTCGATTATATTGGCGGCTGTCGCCATCGACCCGCTGCCTGCCCCGGCGGCCACGGCCAAGAGTATATTCTATGGGGCCGAAGATTGTTACCGGCATCTTCAGAAAAACCCGTCACTGCAAAAATACAGGGACCGCTGGCTCCGCTGCATCAATAAATTTCTCAACGTCCACAAGTTCAGCCCGCGCGGGCCGTGGGCGGCGGCCGGACTCTATCGTGCCGGCGAGCTTTATGCTGAAATGTACACCCGCCACTCCTACTATGACGGTGACAAACAGGAGGCTTTGGATCTGTTTGACCGGGTGATGCGGGGGTACCCGAAGAGCCGTTACCGGGAAAAAGCCCGACAAGCCAAAGAAGCGTTGATCCGGGGCCGGGTGAAAAAGGCGCCGGCCTCGAACAACGCCAATGCCCGCACTTGGTACAAGCGGGCCCAGGCCAAGTACAGGCAGCTCCAACAAAACCCCGGATCGAAAAAATACCGTGACAAGTGGCTGGCCTGCATAGGCGACTATCAAAAGGCGTATGCCGCCGATACGGGCGGGCCCCTGGCGGCGGCCGCGCTTTTTGGCGCGGCACGATGCTATGAAGAGCTGTACACTTACTCCTATCGCCCGTCCGACAGGCAGCAGGCCCGGGACCACTATCAGCGGCTGATGGATGAATTTCCGGACAGCGCCTATTTGCAGAAAGCGGCCGCCGCACTGGGTATCGAGGCAGAGGCACCCGAGGCGGCTTCCGGAGAGGATGATATATCCCAGGTCATTGTTCAAAACGCGCCCCACCTGGCGCCATCAACGGAAAACGGACCGATGGCCACATCGGAAACGCCGGCGGTCATCCAGGGGCTGCGGTTTTGGTCCAACCCGCGGTATACGCGGGTGGTCGTCGATGCGGACCGGGACACGGCCTTTACCTATCGCGAATTGCGTGAAGATCCCTCCATTGGAAAACCCCAGCGCATTTATATCGATGTTCACCAGAGCCGGCTTGGCCAGAATATCCAAAAAGTCGTTCCCATCAATGACAACCTTCTCAGCGATGCCCGGGCCGGCCAGTATTCCGGCGATACGGTACGGGTGGTGGTGGATATCAAATCTTTTAAGACTTTTAAGATATTTTCATTGAAAAACCCGTTTCGTGTCGTTTTGGACGTGTGGGGAGAGACCGCCGAGGACGTCAGTGCCGCTGTGCAGCAGCCGTCCGTGCCCACTCAAGGGAACGCCAAGCTGCCGGCCAGTGCTATCGTGAAGCAGCTCGCACTAGGCGTGCGCCGGATCGTTATCGATCCGGGACACGGCGGCAGGGATTATGGTGCGCCGGGTTATCTGAAGGGTGTGCATGAAAAATATGTGGTGCTCCAACTTGCCAAACGCCTCAGACAAATGATCGTGGACGAGCTCAAGTGCGAGGCTGTCCTGACCCGCTCGGACGACACTTATCTGAGCCTGGAAGAACGCACCGCCATTGCCAACACCCAGAATGCGGATTTGTTTATATCCATCCACACCAATGCCTCTTCGGACCGCCGTGCATACGGCATCGAAACCTATATCCTCAATCTGGCCACGGATGATGAGGCGATTCGTGTGGCCGCAATGGAAAATGCCACCTCCAAAAAGAATATCAGCGACCTGGATTCCATATTGCAGGACCTGATGAAAAATGCAAAAGTCAGCGAATCGACCCGCTTGGCCAGTTACGTGCAGCAGTCCATATCCGGGAGGTTGAAGGCGAAGTACAAAACGATTCGCAACAAGGGGATAAAACAGGCGCCGTTTTACGTTCTATTGGGGGCTGACATGCCGTCCATTCTCATCGAGACATCATTTATCAGCAACCCCCGGGAATGCAAAAGACTCTCGGACGTCAATTATCAGAAACATCTTTGCCGGGGCATTATGGAGGGGATCAGGCGTTACATCAAAGAGACGAACCCCGTCGCGTATCAACAGAATCAAGCAGGCAAGGTCAACGGCTGACCAAACACGATGCTGCGCGGGCAGCACCTGCCGTTGGCATCGAACCATTGCATCATAGAAACGGATGACAGGAGAGACCTTTATGAATTATGAAAACATTATCGTCGGAATCGAGGCGGGCATCGCCACAATCACATTCAACCGGCCCAAGGCGTTGAATGCGCTCAATTCGGCTTTGTTGAAGGAGTTGGCGATAGCCATTGATGAAATATCCGTCAATACCGATGTTCGGGTGCTGATCCTTACCGGCGCCGGCGACAAAGCTTTTGTTGCCGGCGCGGATATCAAAGAGTTGGCCCAGTTGAATCCGCTGCAGGCCAAGCATTTCGCCCGTACCGGCCAGGAGACCATGAACAAAATAGCAGACCTGCCCATACCGGTGATCGCTGCGGTCAACGGCTATGCGCTGGGCGGCGGAACAGAAATGGCCCTGGTCTGCGATTTTATCTATGCCGCGGACAGCGCATCCATGGGATTGCCGGAAACAACGCTGGGGCTTATCCCCGGTTTCGGCGGAACCCAGCGACTGGCAAGACTCATCGGTCCCAATCAGGCCAGGGAAATGATTTATACCGGCAAGATCGTTTCAGCGTCCCAAGCCCAGGCCCTCGGTCTGGTCAACCAAGTGTTCCCTGCCGATGAGCTGATGGCCGCTGTCGGTAAAACCGCGCGTCTGCTGTGCAACAGGGGCAGGGTATCCCTGAGAGAGGCAAAAGAAGCCGTCGGCAAAGGATTGAATACCGATTTGGCCACGGGCCTCAAGATCGAACAGGATGCTTTTGCACTCTGCATGGTCAGCGAAGATGCCAGAGAGGGAACAACGGCATTTCTGGAAAAGCGCAAGCCGGAATTCAAGGGGCCTTTGATGTAGTGCGCATATCCGCAAAGCGCTTATCAGTATATATTGGACAGGCCATATGGCGAACGATGCCATAGGGAGACTGATAGGAGGCCCTAAACGGTATTCGGCGCAAAAAAGGGGGACCGTATGCAAGTGCAACAAATTTCCGTGTTTCTGGAAAACAAAACCGGTCGACTTTCTGAAGTGACCACCATTTTAGCCGAAGCGGACGTCAATATCCGGGCGCTGGCGCTGGCAGACACTTCCGACTTCGGTGTGCTGCGGCTCATAGTGGATAAAATCGATCACGCCAACGCCGTACTCAAGGAAAATGGTTTTACCGTTGGGAAAACCCAGGTGGTTGCCGCAAAGGTCGACGACAGGCCCGGCGGGCTGAACCGAATTCTGGACATACTGAAAACAGAGTCCATTAATGTCGAATACATGTACGCTTATGTCAGCCATACGGGAAAAGATGCGGTCATGATCTTTCGATTCGACAACAACGATGCGGCCATCAAGGTGCTCAAGGCCAATGGCGTGACCGTTATCGATGGCGAGCGGCTTTACACCATGTAGTCGGTAAAATTAAACTTTTACCCGGACGGGTCGATAGAAATAGGGTGCCCATCGTGGCCTGTTGTGCCTGAATGTGCCGTTGTCGTCACGAAAAGGCCGTGGGCGGGGTTCTTTCCAAAAGCGAATCGTTTTTGGGTTATAGAGTGTAAGTTGTTGTTGATGTTGATAAAAACGATGGCAACCAATTGACAGATGCCCCTGTTTTCAGGTATATTGGGATTAATGTGCGCCATGGATCGGTTGAATTGAAATGGGTTGGGTGATGCAATGAACCAGACACCGCCATCAAAAAGTCACGTCCAGCTGATTTGGGGGGCGGCGCTTGTGGCCGCCGGAGCCGCCGTATTTTTTCGTATTCCCCAGGTCATGCCCCAGTTGGCGCAAATGGGGCAGTCGGCTGCGGCGATGGGGTATATTCGTATTTGCTTTTATATAATGGGCATCCTTCTGGTGGGAGGTGGTGCCAGGAAAATCATCCAATATTTCCGCCAGGGGGAGTCGCGGCCTAGTGCCGTCCCTACCGACCCGGATGAATAACTGATCAGGCCAGGTAAATGACCATGCTTAAAGCTTCACAAACCGCGGAAAGCCCGGACATCGGGGTTCAAAACCTGAAAACAGAGGTTCAGTACCGCACCCGGCTTCAGGAAATCGGCAATCGGATCAATTCCGCCCGGGATCTCGACGAAATTCTCATCGATCTCAAGGATGATATCATATCTCTTTTCGATGCGGAACGTTTGACGGTTTACGTGGTGGACGGCGTCAAGCGAGAATTGGTGTCCCGTTTCAAGTCCGGAAATGAAATTTCGGAAATCCGGCTGCCGGTCAGCAAGAGCTCTCTGGCGGGCTATTCGGCGCTGACCCACCAGTTGCTCAATATCGGCAATGTTTACGACGACAGTGAATTGAACGCCATCGACGAAAGTCTGCAATTCGATAAAAGCTGGGATCAGAAAACCGGTTACCGCACCAAACAGGTTCTCGTCTATCCGATAATATTTCAAAAATATTTGATGGGTGCCCTGCAGTTGATCAACCGCAAGACGGGCGACACATTTACGCAGGATGACGAGAATTCGGTGGAAGATCTGGCCCGGATTATCGGTATCGCCTTATACAATCAGAAACGCATTGCCGCCAGAAGCGGCCGCGGCAACAAATTCGATTACCTTCTGGAAAACCACCTGCTGACCCAGAAGGAGCTGACCAAGGCCATCGGCGACAGCCGTCAGCGCAAAGAGCCTGTGGAGGCGACCCTGATCAGGGAGTACAAGATTCCCAAGTCGGAACTCGGTGAATCCCTGGCCCGGTATTACAAAGTCCCTTTTGTCGCCTATAATGCCACCTTTCCCATCCCGGGAGAGCTGCTGTCCGGCTTGAAAGTCCCGTTTATGCGCAATAATGTCTGGGTGCCGCTACGCACTGAAGACAATATGCCGGTGATCGCCATTGACGATCCCCACGACCTGAAGCGTATCGATGAGATCAAATCCCTTTTTCCGGGCCGGAGCCTCAAGTTCGTTGTCGCCAGCAAGCAGGATATCCTCGATTTTATCAAGCTGTTTACCCAGGATGAGAAGGAGATGGCTGAGATCGATGATATTCTGTCTCAGCTGCAGGACGAAACCCATGAAATTGACGAAGCGGAATCTTCGGTGGGGGAAGAAGACAGCGCTGTCGTCCAATTGGTCAACAAGGTCATCCTGGATGCATATGCCCGCGGCGCCTCCGATATTCATATCGAGCCCTATCCGGGCAAACAGAATACCATGGTACGCATCCGCGTGGACGGATCTTGCACGGTATACCAGACAATTCCCTTTGCTTATCGCAATGCGGTGGTATCCAGAATTAAAATCATGTCCGACCTTGATATCGCCGAACGGCGCCTGCCCCAGGATGGTAAAATAAAATTCAAGAAGTACGGCGGCAAAGATATCGAGCTTCGTGTGGCCACCGTGCCGACACAGGGCGGCATGGAAGATGTGGTCATGCGTATCCTTGCGGCCGGAGAACCCATACCGCTTGCCAAAATGGGGTTTTCCGATCGAAATTACGAGAAATTCATAGGCGCCGTGGTCAACCCCTATGGGTTGATCCTCGTGTGCGGTCCCACCGGTTCAGGAAAAACCACCACTTTGCATTCGGCTCTGTCCTATATCAATAAAACCGAGACCAAAATATGGACCGCCGAGGACCCTGTGGAAATCACCCAGAAGGGGCTGCGCCAGGTTCAGGTCAAACCCAAGATCGGTTTCAGCTTTGCTGCGGCCATGCGTTCGTTTCTGCGCGCCGATCCGGATGTGATCATGGTGGGTGAAATGCGTGACAAGGAGACCACCCATATCGGCATCGAAGCGTCCCTGACCGGCCATCTCGTTTTCTCTACGCTGCATACCAACAGCGCGCCCGAAAGTATTACCCGTCTTCTGGACATGGGGATGGACCCTTTTAATTTCGCAGACGCCATTTTATGTATCATGGCCCAGCGGCTTGTCCGCACCCTGTGCCCGGATTGTAAAAAAGAATACAATCCCACCCGGGAGGAGTACGATGAACTGGTGCGCGAATATGAAGCGGAGGCCTTCGAGCGAAACACCGATATCACCTATTCCGACGATTTGACGCTCTTTAAGGCGGCTGGATGCGATTTTTGCAACAATACCGGTTACCGCGGACGTATGGGAATCCACGAGCTGCTGATCGGCACCGATCCGATGAAAAAGCTGATCCAAAAGCGCGCCGAGATGAAAGATATCCGTGACCAGGCGGTTGCCGACGGCATGACCACCCTGAAACAGGACGGCATCGAAAAGATTTTCAGCGGACACACGGATCTGCTGCAGGTGCGAAAGGTTTGTATCAAGTAAGGGCGGGTAGATTCTGACGGGCCGGCGGATAAACCCAAATATCCAAATCCAAATAACAAACAAGGAATCCTTCCGGATTTGATTGGAGGCTTGCGCCACGACTCTATCTGCAGATGGCTGATGTCGCGGCGGCACGTCTCTCCCACAAACGCCTCATCTGCAGGCTTTTTCCATTTTCAAGACGTTAGTCCGCCAACGCCTGTTCAAATCGAGCCAGTTGGTCCTGGTATATTTTGCGGTCTTCCGGGCCCATGGCCAGGGCTTCTTTCTCGGCTTCTATGGCTTCCCGGATTTTGCCGTTGTGGAACAAACTTTCCGCCAGGGTGTCCCAGATATGGGGCGCCTTTTTGCGTGTAATGGCTCTCTGGGCCAGGGACAGGGCCCTTTTCGGGTCTCTCAATATGGGGGACGGGCTGGTGGCCAATAGCCACGCCAGGTTGTTCAGGGCATCCGCATTGTCCGGATTCAGGACCAGAGAGGCTTCGTAAGCGGAGGCGGCGCGCTCCAGATTGCCCCGGTCGAAATAGACATTGCCGATGATCCAGTACAGAACGGCATCGTCCTGCGTTTTGTTCAATTTCTGATCCAGATACGCTTCCAGATCGGTCACATTCAGATGACGGCTGTCCTGGTTAAATACCGATTGATTGAGTGCAAATGCCGCCAGGCCGACAAGGATTAATCCGGCGATAAAGGCGATGATGCTCTTCCTGACCTTCTGGTGGTGGCGGGCGATCCAGTCTGGTGAGCGTTCACAGCGCTGCAGGTAATCCACGCGTTGCTGAATGCTGAAATGGTGCCAGTTGGGTTTATCCGCGGGCTGTCCGCTGCTGGCCACGATTTTGTCGAAAGTCGATATCAGCGGCCAGGTGTTTGGATATAATTGAAAAACAAAGAGATCGGCCTGCCGCTCGAAATTTCGCATGAAGTAACCGAAAATATATCGGAAATAAACGATGACGGCAACGATCATGACCCCGCCGTACACGGTGGGCAGAAGGTTGAATGGATTGATGTCAAAGAACTGGAGTGCCTTCAGAAAGGGGCCCTGGAAGAAAAGCAGCAAAACCGCGACAGGGTAGGCCGCATAGGAGATCAGCATAAAGCCGATAAAAAAAAGGAGGTACAAAACAAGGTGGTGGTGTTTGATATGGCCGATTTCATGGGCGATGACCTGATCGATTTCATCGGGGGTCAGCATGTCCAGCAATGCCTCGGTGACCATGATGTAGCGGAACCGGCTTACCAGACCCATAACGCCGGCAGTGATCATGCGCCCGCCGAATATGGGCCAATGTACGATATCGGCGTATTTGACGCCTGCTCGCCGACAAAGCGCCTCGATCCGGTGGCGGTGGCCGCCGTCCTCCAGGGATCGGCAGCGCCAGAAACGCTGGACCAGAACCGGTGCGAACACTGCCGCGATGACCAGAAAAACAAGGAAATAGGTCGTTTGTCCTGCCGGTGAATCGATGATTTGTTTGGGCAGGTCGAAAGGCAGCAGCGAAATTACGTCATTGATGCCGAACAGTAAAGTCCATGGGATCAAAATAGGAATACTGAAAGCAATATTGGAATAGACATAGGTTTTCAGTGAAATGTCGGTGCGGTAGATGCGTTTATGCGCCGGATAGGAGTAAATCCAGATCATCGTGAGATAAGTGACGAAAAGCAGTAGAAGAAGAAGTGACTGCAGCGTCGGCAGCAGCGAAAAAAGCGGCAATGGTGCAAGGTAGGCCGGAATATGCAGCCACCAGATGTCCAAGGCAAAGAGTACCAGGGCCAAAATGGCATGCCGGGTGCTCAATTGACTGAATCGTTGATCCAGCTGCCACGGGTCATCCGTTCCGACGCGGCCGGCCAATTGGCGGTACTGATGGCGGATGGTGATGCAAAAAAGAAAAAAAGTCGCCACAAAAAGAAAAAAAATCCGGGTCGAATTCGAAGTGAGTGTCTGCGGTGGCTCATAGAGGGATATGATCAGCAGGGCAATAATGAAGTAAATGAAATTGGCAAACATATGACCTACCGGAAATACCTCTCTTTTTCACTGTAAATGCAGCCGCAGTATTGTTGGCGGTACATCCCTTTGGCTTTTGAAATGTCGATGCCTTCTTTCCAGCCGCATCGAAAATCGTGGTAGTAAAACGGCACACCGACTTCACCGGCGACTGCGTTGCCAATGGACTCGATAGCGCTGTGGTTTTGAAATTTGCTATACAGCAGGGTCGTTGAAAAGTAGTCGAATTTTCCCCGCTTGGCGATCAGGGCCGTCGCGCGCAGGCGGTCATGGTAACAAAATCTGCAGCGGTCCTTTTCACGGAAGGCGGCGTTGCGTAAAAAACCTTCGAGGTCATATGTATCCGCGACAATCAGTTGCAGGTCGATTTCTTCGGCATAACGGGTCAATGTATCGCGTCTTTTTATGCATTCTGTATAAGGATGGATATTGCTGCCGTAAAAATATCCCATGACATCGAACTGACTTTCGCGCAAAATGCGCACCGGATATATGCTGCATGGTGCACAGCAGATGTGAAGAAGCAGTTTCATCGGCGATCTCCGAAAATGGCCGTTCCCACCCGGACCAGGGTGGCGCCTTCTTCAACGGCGACTTCGAAATCCCCGGTCATACCCATAGACAGATGAGGGAGCGCAAGATTTTCGGTACCGGCGATTTTATCCCGCAAGTGCCGAAGGGCCGCAAAAAACGGCCTGGCCTTCTCGGGTGCATTGAAAAAGGGGGGCATGGTCATGAGCCCCAACGGACGAATATTTTCAAATTGTTTCAGATGACCGATCAAGTCAACGGCTCCGGCTTCGTTTGTGCCGGATTTGGTGGCCTCTCCACTGAGGTTTACCTGGATGAGAATGTCCTGGATTTTACCGATCTTGGCGGCCTGCTTGTTCAATTCGGCGATCAATTTCAAGGAATCCGCACTGTGGATCAAGTCAAACAGGCGGACGGCAAATTTGGCCTTGTTGCTCTGCAGGTGGCCGATATAGTGCCATTGCACCTGACGGTGGAACAGGGCATCCCATTTTTCCCGGGCTTCCTGGATATAGTTTTCCCCGATAATCCGGGCTCCGGCCGAAATGGCATGTCCAATGGTTTCAACGGATTGGGTTTTGCCCACCGTAACCAGCGCAATGGTGCCGGGGTCGCGCCCCGAACGAACGGCCGCTTTGGTAATGCGTTCCATCACGGCGTTCAGCCTGGATTGAATTCGGCCGCTTTGATCCATGGTCGTTGGGCTCATCTTTCTCAGGGTGCCTGCCGGTTTGGCAACTGGATCACTTTCTGCCGAATGAGGGTTTCGATGACTTCACACACCGGCAGGCCGACGACATTTGTGTAAGAGCCGTTGATGCTTCTGACCAGAAAGGTGCCGAGACCCTGGATGGCGTAAGCGCCGGCTTTGCCAAACGGTTCATTCGTATGAATGTACCAGTCAATTTCATCTTTGGAAAGGGATTTGAAGGTGACATCGGTGGACACCACCTCGGTATGGCGGCTGTTCGGGTCCAGGCGGCAAATGGTAAAGCCGGTGTACACCTGGTGCGTCTGTCCGCTCAATTGTTCGAGCATGCAGCGGGCGGACGTTTGGCTGTCCGGCTTTCCCAGGACCGCACCATGGATGGACACGATGGTATCGGCTCCCAGTACCCAGCGCTGCGGATATCGCACGGCAACGGTTTCGGCCTTGGCCTGGGACAACCTGGACGTATACGGACGCGGTTCATCAGGGGCAACGGTGCTTTCGTCAAAATCGCCGGGGATGACGTCGACGGCGATTCCGGCTTGCTCGAGCAGGTACTTGCGGCGTGGTGAGTTGGACGCCAGAATAAGGGTGTTTGGCTGTACGATTGGGTTCATGCTGGGGTAATATCAAATGGCCCCTGGTTTGGCAAGAAGATGGCGTTTTTTAGGGAATATTAAAAATAACAAAATGTTATAAAATATGATGATTGGCCCCGAGCCCCATTTGGCGGTGAAGATTGACAATGGGAAATGTTCCGGGTAACCTGCTGACGACAAGTACCAATCGTTGCGTTCGACAAAGAGGCCCCTTATTGGGGCCAATAGTTGGAATTGGATTCAAAACAGGAGAAATCATTCAATGTTAAAAATAGGGATACGATGCGTTTTCAGTGCGTTGGTGATGCTTATGGGGTTTGCAGGCTGGGGATTCGCCGAAGGTGAGACGCCCGCCAAAGCGGCCGAGGTCAACGGCAAGGTGATCAGTTATGTCGATTTCCAGCGCCAGTTCGAGATGACCCAACAACAGATCATGCAGGGACGACCCGAAAAAGTCCCTGAAAACGTGATTCAGCAGCTTCGCAAACGTGTTGTCGATCAGATGATTGCCGAGGAACTTCTTTTCCAGGAGAGCCAGAAACAGGGGATAACAGTCCCGGCGGACCGTGTCGAGAAAGAGCTGGACAACTTGAAACAGAGATTCAAAGATTCCAAACAGTATGAAGCGGCACTGAATCAGATGCATATTACCGAGGGGCAGCTCAAAAATCAAATTGTTCAGAAAGCAGCCATCAGGGAGCTTGTGACCCGTGACATTGTAAGCAAAATCAATATTACCGACGAAACCGCCAAGAAGTTTTACGACGAGAATACCGAAAAGTTCCGACAGCCCGAGCGGGTCCGGGCCCAGCACATTCTGATCAAGGTCAACAAAGAGGACGATGAGAAAAAAAAGGCTGATGCACGTCAAAGACTCGAAGATATCAAGAAAAAGATCATGGGGGGCGAAGATTTCGGTGAATTGGCCAAAACCCATTCGGAAGGCCCCAGCAATGTGCGCGGGGGGGATTTGGGCTATTTCACGCGGGGTCAAATGGTTCCCAGTTTCGAAGACGCGGCATTCAAGCTGGCGCCCAATGAAGTCAGCGACATTGTGGAAACCCAATTCGGGTACCACCTGATTAAAGTCATCGACCACCAGACCCAAAAAGACCCGACATTCGACGAGATCAAACCCCAGCTCATTCGCCGGCTGCGTAGTGAGCAGGTACAAAAGGAGCTGGTGCCTTATGTGGCCAAACTGCGCGAAAAAGCCAAAGTGCAAACCTTTATCCAATAACTGAGTTGTATCGCCTTCTGGACCAGGACGCATCTCAAGGAGGGTTGACGATGAATGCAACACTGTTAATCCGGGAAACGGAGCATTTTGAAATTACCCGTTTCAAACGGCCCCGTGACATCAAAAGTCTAAAACAGGCCCATGTGGCTTTTTCCGGCTCACCGCGAAAACACCCGTATGACCCGCAGCGGGTCATTCTCGTCGTGGATCCTTACAGCCAGAACAACCACTACTATCAGTTCAACGTGGATGACATCGCTTTTGTCGAGGAACTGGCCAATGTGGTGACCATGGATGAAACGGTTATCCCCATGGTTCGCCTGTGGATTCGCAAAGGCAGTATCGGGGTCCGATCGACCCCGTTCTGGGTGGAAGATCTGACATGATGGAAAAGGTCAGCCGAAGCCAAAAAAAAAGGGCCGCCGAGGCACTCCAGCGCTCCGGAATGAAGCTGGTGGCACTCGGTGAAAGCCAGCTTGAAGCCATGGACATCCCGGCCGAACTCAAAGATGCGCTGCTGGCGGCCCGACGGCTGAACAAAAAGCATGAGGCCTATCGGCGCCAGGTTCAATACATCGGCCGTCTGATGCGCGAAATGGACAATCTGCAGATCGACAGCGCGCTGCACGCCCTCGAGGCCGGGCAGGAGCGGCAGAAGCGCCAGTTCGCATGTGTCGAACGCTGGCGCGACGAGTTGGTCGCCGGTGACGACGGGCGTCTGGACTGGATTTCGGACAACGTGCCGGGGGTTGACCGGCAGCAGCTGGCAAGGCTTGTGGCGGATGCGCGCGGCAGTACGAATCCGTCTGCTGTCAAAATCGCCTCTCGTCAGCTGTTCCGTTTCTTGAGCCATCTTGAGATTGGAATATAGGACTTACTCCTCGATCAACTCCACCAACTCATCCACAATACGATCCAAAAACAGCATTCCTTCAACGGTGAGCCGGCAGCTCCCTTCATCCAGCGCGATCCAGTTTTCGGCTTCAAAGCGATCCAGGGCCGAGTGAAAATAGAGGCGGAAGTCGATGTGAAAATCGTTTTCAAACTGCTCCAGATTGATCCCGTCGGACTGTCTAAGCCCCAGATAGAGGGCTTCGATCATTAATTGGGACGCGCTGAGATCTTCCTGTTCATCGAGGGGCTTACGGCCTGCATCCAACGCTGCCAGGTAATCCTGCAACGAGCGGTGGTTCCACCACCGGTGGGGCCGGGAAAAGCTGTGGGCACCGGGCCCGAGGCCGATATAGGGGGAAAAGTTCCAATATTTGCTGTTGTGTATGGAGCGCCAGCGCGAGCCCCTGGAAAAGTTGGATATCTCGTAGTGTTCATAGCCGGCGGCCCCCAGAAAATCATGGGTCATGCGAAACAGCTCAGCCGTCAGCAAATCGGCCAGGGGCGCGATGCGGCCGGTTTGCAGGTCGTCGTAAAGAGGCGTATGGGGTTCATAACTCAGGATATAGCAGGACAGGTGTTTGGGGGCCAGCTTGATAGCCTGGATCAAATCTTTTTTCCAGGACCCGGGCGTTTGATCGGGCAGTCCGTAAATCAGGTCGATGCCGATATTGTTAAAGCCGGCTTCCTTGGCTGAGTGAACGGCTGCCAGGGCCTGTTTGGCCGTGTGTTTACGGCCCAGAAAGGATAAGTTCGCATCGTCAAAGGACTGGACGCCGATACTGATGCGGTTGAAGCCGAAGGCCGCATAGTCCTGCAAATCCCGGGTGGATGCCGTAGCCGGGTTGATTTCAAGCGTCATTTCAGCCGAGGCGCTCAAATTGAAGGCCACGGCCGCCCAGTCGACGATTTTACCCACTTGCCCGGGCTTGAGCAAAGAAGGGGTGCCACCTCCGATGTACAATGTATCGGCTTTGATTTTTGCCGATCCGGCCATATGCATCTCTGTTTTGAGCGCTTCCAGAAACCGGGGAATTTGGTCAAGATCGGTTATGGAATAAAAATCGCAGTACCGGCATTTTCGTTCGCAAAACGGGATATGGACATAGACTCCGGCATCCGTTGAGGGTGTTTTCATCACTTCATCCTATTGCTTTTTGCCCAATACATTTTGGCTGCGTTTTACGGCGCACATATCACCACACATGGTACAGACGGCATCGTCATAGGGTTTCGACGCGTCGCGGTATAAACGCGCTTTTTCCGGGTCCATGGCCAGGCCCATCATCCGGTCCCAGTCCAGATCGCTGCGCGCCTGGCTCATTTCGTGATCCCAGTCGATGGCCCCCGGCAGTCCCTTGGCGATATCCGCGGCATGCGCGGCAATGCGCGCGGCAATAATGCCTTCCTTGACATCATTGTTGTCCGGCAGACGCAAGTGTTCGGCCGGGGTGACGTAGCAGAGAAAATCTGCGCCGTTGGCCGCCGCCAGAGCGCCGCCGATGGCCGAGGTAATGTGGTCATAGCCGGGGGCCACATCGGTCACCACGGGTCCCAGAACGTAGAATGGTGCGTTGTGACAGAGCTTTTTCTGCAGCTGCATGTTGGCCACCACTTCATTGAGCGGGACATGGCCGGGCCCCTCGATCATCACCTGGACGTCCTGCGCCCAGGCCGCCTTGGTCAACTCACCCAGAAAGATAAGTTCCTGGATCTGGGGTGCGTCGGTGGCGTCTTTCAGACAGCCGGGGCGCAGCCCGTCGCCAAGACTCAGGGTGACATCGTATTGCCGGCAGATCTCCAGGAGCCGGTCAAAGTGTTCGTAAAACGGATTTTCGCAGTCGTTGGCGTTCATCCATTCCAGTAAAATGGATCCCCCCCGGCTGACCACCTGGGTCAGGCGCGGATTGTTGTGGATGCGATCCACCGCAATGCGGGTCAGCCCGGCGTGAATGGTCATGAAATCAACCCCGTCTTCGGCATGGGCGATCACGGTATCGAAAAGATGCTCGATAGTCATTTCCGCCAGGGGCCCTTTGGCGGCCGCCAGGGCATCGTAGACCGGTACAGTGCCCACCATGACCGGGCTGGCGGCAATGACTTTGCGTCGAAAGTCGCGGGTATCCCCATGGTTGCTCAGATCCATGATGGCGTCGGCTTTCAGCGCAATGGCATCCTGCACCTTGCGCATTTCCATATCCAGGTTGCAGCAATCCTGGGATACCCCGAGATTGACATTGATCTTGGTGCGAAGTCCGCTTCCAATCCCGATACCCCTCAGGTGGGCATGATTTTTATTGGCCGGTATGGCGATACGTCCGGCGGCGACATGCGCCAGCAACTGGTCGCGCGTCACCGGTTCGTCCTGCAATATATCTTCCATCTGGGGGGTGACTGCACCGGCGCGGGCCGCCTGCATTTGGGTCTGATGGGTCATTGAACGCCTCCGTTGGGCCGGCATTTTCGCGGCCGGTTACCGTATTTTGTTTTGATACTCAAAAACCGTGTTTCTGCGGCCAGGTTGCACAGGATCAGTTATGGGTGATGAGTTTCGAGTTGTGGAATTCTGTCTATATATGATCAGGCCCGCGCGCAGCGCGAACCAAAACTGGAGACTCGGAACTCACAACTTATAACTTGGCCTGGTCTGCAGGCCATGATCCCTCTGGATACGGGTCTTTGCCTTTTATGTCTCAGTCCGGCTGGGGCACATGTCCGGTGCATTTCCGAAAAAGACAATGCCGTATTCGCTTAAAAGGAATACGGCAGGGCAAGTATCGGAAATTCGATGTCGTACCGCTTCCCTTCGCCGGTATTACCCGGATCAGGTTCCAAGGGTTTATCTCAGCGAATTCGCACCCCCAGCGTCAGCAGATTCTATGTGCTGACGCTGGGAAATGCAATAGCTTTTTGGAGCGTGTCGGTACGGGCCTGTTTCCATCCGATCCATGAACCCGCAGGGCTTCTGCAAACGACCGGCTTCCCACAGTTTTCAACAGCCGATGCACCCCCTAAGGTTCATAGAAAGCACTTTGTAAATGGTTCAAAGCCTGGTATCTTCCGAAAAAGACCTTTTCAAGAGCGTGTTGCCCAGGATTCGGATTCGATTCCGAGCGCTCAACAGAGCGCACTGTTGTGCGCTCTGATATCGAATAAAGCGATTGAACCGCAGGCTGGACGATGGGCGGTGCGTATGCAAACCCAGAAAATCCGTTCTTTATCTTTTGATGTTTGCCGCAGCTCGCGGGTGGCCCGGGATGTGCGATATGACGGGATTTTTTTCTCCGGGGCTGTCACCAGCAAAATTTATTGCCGACCAATCTGTCCGGTAAAACCGCCACTGGCGTCAAACCATATTTTTTTCGAAAGCAGGGCTCAGGCTGAAGCGGCCGGATTTCGACCGTGCCTTCGCTGCCGTCCCGAACTGGCGCCCGAGCGCCCCATTCAACCTTCCACAAGCTGGGCGGTTCGCAATTTACTTGGACGAATCCACCAGGGGCTGTTCCCTGGCAGGAATTCGGGGAGCCAGGCTTTATCCATCAAAGAAAAGGCGGGTCAGGGGCAGAATGATTTTGACATCTTTGTCGGTGCTACGCCGTCAAGGTGTTGGCGGACATTTCAATTGGGATTTGCCAAAATGCTGCTTACCGATACGGCGCTGTCCCCGGAAGAGATTGCCGCCGGCACAAGGTTTGAAAATGCCCCCCGGATGTTGGATGCATTGTCCGCTCTTTACCGGCGTGACCCGTTTTGCTTCAGAAATCCCTTGGCCGTTCAAACTCGGCCCGGCCTAAAATCCTGCGCGATTAAGCTGTTTTACCGGCCACCGTTGGACTGGTCTGCTTTGCTGGATTATTTCAGATTGCGCGCCGTTGCCGGCGTTGAAAAGGTTACGGATGAAATTTACCAGAGAAGCTTTTGCCTGAACGGGCAGCGGGGTTGGCTGTCCCTTCAAAATGTACCGAATGCCCATGCCGTTCGGCTGGAGCTGCATGCATCCGGCTTGTCGTGCCTGATGCCCGTGGTGTGGCGGGTCCGGCGCATGCTCGATCTGGATGCCGATCCCCGGTTCCTGGGCGCCTTATTGGGAGAGGACCCGCTGTTGGGCCCGGTCTGGCGGCGTTATCCCGGCCTGAGGGTTCCGGTGGGTTGGGATGCCTTTGAATTCGCCGTGCGCGCCGTCGTCGGCCAACTGGTGTCGGTGGGCGTTGCCACAAAACTGGTGGGCCGAATTGTTTCCGCTTTTGCTGAAGATCTTTTGCTGCCGGCACCCAGAGGCATTGGAAAGGTGTTTCCAGGCCCGATGCGGCTGCAAGGGGCCGAATTGCACACCTGCGGTCTGACCCGCAACAAGGCTGCCGCCATCACGGGCCTTGCCCGGGCAGTTCTTTCGGGTACCCTCGATCTGGAGAACGCCAGCGATCCCGACACGTTCATCCAGCACTGTACGGACCTGAAAGGAATCGGTGAATGGACCGCCCAAACTATTGCCATGCGGGGCCTGGGTGATAAGGATGCTTTCCCGGCCGGCGATTTGGGAATCGTCAAGGCGTTTTCCTCCGCGGGGCAGCCCCTGAACACGGCCCACATTCGAAAAATGGCTGAGCGCTGGCGACCATGGCGCTCCTATGCGGCCATGCTTTTATGGATGATGCGCCGCAGTTAGGGAGCGGGTGGACCATTCTCCGCTTAACTTCGTGGATCGGACGTTGTTCAATCCATTCATGGGCTATGTCACCTATATTGTGCCCGGGGTGCTGATCCTTATTCTCCAGCAGACCATGCTTATCGGTATCGGAATGATTTCAGTCATCCGGAACGAGCGCACCGCCGCCGGTGAGTCCGGCAATTCGGCAAATCCGTTTTGAATGGGCTTGGCTCTGGGGTTTGACCGGCCTGTTTTTTGTGCTAACTTGGGCCGGGCTGCGTTGGCGTTACAATGCAAATGGACATTCGACTAAAAACACCAATGATTCCCAATATTAACGATACTGCTTCGTGCACACGCAACAAACAAAAGTTGTGGCCCGGAGTCGGTGGATTTTTTATTTTTTAATACCATCAATGATCAGGAGAAAAACAAATGCGTGTACTATCCGGGATTCAACCTTCAGGGTCTTTGCACCTGGGCAACTACTTCGGCATGATGAAAAAGATGATCGAATACCAGGAGCAGGAGGAACTGTTCTGCTTCATTGCCAATTATCATGCCATGACCTCGCTCAGCGACGGCAAGGCCCTGGCCCGGGGAACCCTGGAGGCGGCGGCCAATTTTCTGGCCCTGGGCTTGGACCCCCAGAAGAGCATCTTCTGGGTGCAGTCCGATATGCCCGAAGTGCAGGAACTGACCTGGGTTCTGTCTAATTTCACCCCCATGGGGCTGCTGGAGCGCTGCCACAGCTATAAAGACAAAGTGGGCAAGGGGATTGCCGCCAACCACGGCCTTTTTGCATATCCGGTGCTGATGGGTGCCGACATCCTGATGTTCCAGAGCGAGAAAGTTCCTGTCGGCAAGGACCAGAAGCAGCACGTGGAGGTGACCCGCGATATCGCGCTCAAATTCAATAATGCATACGGCGACCTGTTCACCATTCCCGAACCGGATATCAATGAGGACGTGGCCACCATTCCCGGGCTGAACGGACAGAAAATGAGTAAAAGTTACGGCAACACCATCGACCTGTTCCTGGATGAAAAAGCGCTGCGCAAACAGATTATGCGAATCGTCACTGATCCCACACCGGTGCAAGACCCCAAAGACCCTGAAAAGTGCAATGTCTTTCAGATCTACCGCCTCTTTCTGGATAAAGAGAGGGAAGAGGCCCTGCGCAAGCGCTACCTTTCCGGCGGCCTTGGTTACGGCGAGGTCAAACAGGAGCTGTTCGAGACCGTACGCGACTTTTTCGATCCCTATGTTGAACGTCGGAATGAGTTGCTTGCCGACACGGATGGCTTGCGCAAAATTCTTGCCGAGGGAGCGCAGAAAGCGCGCTGCATCGGCAGTAAAACCTTGCGCAAGGTACGAAAAAAAGTCGGCCTGGCATATTAACCCCGGAGAATTGCCGACAGGTTGCTGCCAAAGCAGCGTTGGCCGTGGGAGCTGCCACACGGCACTTTAAAATCCACCTGCCTATTATAGCTGGATCGCTGCGGCCGGGCTTTCACCGCCGAGCAGAAGGCACGGGCAGACGTCCACCGGTTATTGCCATTACCAATACCATTTCGCTCCGACACGCATATTTGAAATGGCATCTTTGACGCCAGGGGTCTGCCGGGCGATTTCCAAGATGGTGTCGACTTGTGCCTCGGACTGGGCGGTGCCTGAAATGGTGACCACGCCGCGTTCCACCTCGATGGCCACATCGGCAGCGGTGGCAAGTTCGGCTTTGGCCAGCGAACACCAGACCATGCTGCTGATCATTTGATTCTCGAAGCTGGTACGAAAGGCATCGTTGGGTTTAAAATCATCTGTCTGGGCCATTTGGATAATGGCCGACACCGCGGAAGGGATACTCACATGCTCAAGATTCAGAACCATGTCGTACAGAAACGGGTCATCCCATTCCACGTCATAAAGAAAGCGGGTCCATTTAGTAGTATGGGCATCATCCTTTTCAATTTGTGCAATCGCCGCTCTGCGGTCTATATTGAAATCTTTCATGGCTGCATCGATGCGGTACGCTTTGCTGGCAATCACCCGAACACGTAAAATATTGGCCACACCGCTGAGCAATAGATGTCCGGCGTGGCCATGGTATACCAGTTGGCCATCTTTTGAACGTTTGAGCAATGCAGCCCGAATAAAGTTCATGAATGCTGCACGGCGGTCACGGTTTTGCTGCCACGGTTTCGGTCGTTCGCTGACGATATGATCCAGGTGCTCTTCGGCGACGCCAAAATCATTGGACGCGTCTTGCAGCATCGTCTCCCGGCTGACACACGGGTAACCCAAACGGGCAGCAACTGCTTCCGCTATGGCCTTGCCACCACTGAAAGTCCCCCTCGAAATAGTAATAACTGCCATTTTTTTACTCCTTATTCCCATAGAGCGCCAAGGGGATATCCCCGAGACTCAAGTCTCTATCCGTAGTAATAGCATCGATCATTTTTTGGTGGCCGTTTTTTTCTATGGTCAATACAAAAGACCGGTCATCTTCAAGGCCGCGGAACCAGAAATCGCCAAAATTGTCCGTCTGCACATTGTAGGTCTGCGCGCTCTGCGTATCCTTGAGCGTGCAACTGGCGCCGATGACCACCTCTTTTATGATCGGTTCGTAAACCGTGCCGGCAACAAACTTTTTGGGCAGGTGCTTGTAGTACACCCGGCCCTTGGTGCCTGCGCCCGGATTGAGCAGCTCGGCTTCCTGGATGAAATCGGCGAACTCTTCCTCTTCACCGAATCGCAGCGCGTCGGTGGGACACTGGTCCACGCAGCGCGGCACCGGCCACTCGTCCGGCTCGCTGTCGCGCAGATGGCTGCAGCCCGTGCACTTTTGGGCGATGTTCAGGTTCTCGTTGAAAAAAATCGCATCGTGCGGACACGTGTCCGCGCACAGCTTGCACCCGGTGCACTTGTCCGGCTCGATGAGCACGATGCCGTCGTCGCGCTTGACAATGGCCCCGACCTCGCACTGGGCAATGCACGGCGCATCGTCGCAGTGCTGGCACAGGTGCGGAATGTAGCTCACCTTGACCTTGGGCACCTGGCCGCGCACTTTCTCGGTGATGCCGATCCAGAACTGGCCCGTGTCCGGCTGGGGCTTGGCGTACGGGCTCCAGTCGTTGGCCACGTGCTCGTCCTTGCACGCGATCTGGCAGCAGTAACAGCCGTTGCATACCGATAAATCTATGGCAAATACCTTCATTATTCGTCACCTCCCACCACCCAGGCGTCAAACCGCAAACCGGCCGCCGGATCATATTTGCGTTCAAATGCTTCGGGATAATCTCTGCGCCACTGGTCCATCTCGGCACCGGAGAGCCGTTCGACCTGCACCAGGTAACCGCTGGTGGCCTGCCCCGCGCAGTTTTCCGAAATAATACCCTCCGGCGATATGGTATTGATGGCCCCGCCGCGCTCGATTTCTCCAACTTTGATGGCATCGGCCCGGGCGCCATGATCGATGTAAACCACGCCGGGCATCAATCGTTCCGTGACATATGCGCCGGCAAGTACAATGCCGCGGTGATTGAATATTTTGACGATATCGCCATGGCGTATGCCCCGTTTTTTCGCCTCCGTCGGATGCATCCACAACGGTTCGTATTTGTACCCGTCCGGTCCGGTTACTTTGCAGGTGCCGACCTCCCGGGTCCAGGTGATATCGTCACACTGGGCGTGGACGCGCCAGCGGCCGTGGTTGGACATCAACAGCAGCGGATAGACTTTGGCCCGTGGGCTGGACAGCCGTTCATCGTGCATGGTGCTTCTTTCGATCCATTTGGGAACCGGCGGCCGCTCCTTGTCATCGGGGTAATGTTTGGCCAGAGTTTCCGAGTAAAACTCGAGCTTGCCCGACGGGGTCGGCAGCTTGTGTTTCACCGGATCTGAATAAAACTGACGCATCCCGGGAGGATCGTTTTTCCAATCCTCGGCGGTGCTGTAGATAAAATATTTCTTCTCCCACAGTTCGTCCCAGGATATCAGTTTTTCACCACCCATATACGCCCATATTTTTTTCATCATATCGCGATCGGAAATCCCCTGGGTCATAGATTTTTCGTGTCCCAGTTTTTTGGCCACCTCCAGGACCACTTCGAAATCGCTTTTGGACTCGCCCACCGGGTCGATGGCTTTTTCGCAGATCATCATGTTGGGCTGCGGGGTTCCCTGGCGGATGTTGGTGACAATATCTTCCACCTCCATGTGGGTATTGGCCGGCAGGATGATATCGGCATACAGGCAGTCGTTTTCCAGCCAGGGGTGCTGGGCCACGATGGTTTCGATTTCCGGATTGCGCAGGGCCAATTCCGTTTCGTTGCCGCCGTTCCAGCAGGTAATCCGGCAGGGGCTGTCCGTCCACATCATGCGGATGCGGCAGCCGTCCTCTTCCTCCGGCAGGGGATAGGCATATTCATTGAACTGGTCCTGGACCAAGGCCTCGATGGCACCGGTGCCCCGGAAGGTAATGGGTTCGTCGGATTGGATGGCTTTGTGCACCAGGCATTTGGGCAATACCTGCTGTTGCCAGGCCGTGACCGAAGAGATCACCGGAATAGACAATCGTTCCTCAATTTCAGGATTCCACAGAAAATTTCCCGCCAGCCCCTCTTTGCGCGGCATGCCGAAATAGGTCAGCTGCAGCTGGTGAACCCCGGGTCCGCCCAATCCCTGCATTCCGAGCAAAATGACTTCCAGGCGCGCATTTTCATGGGAAAACGGCCCGCGGATCAGCCCCCCGCCAAAATAATGTGCAATGGAGGTGGTATTGGCGGCAAATTCCCGAGCCAGGGCTTTGATGGTCCACTCGGGCACTCCGCATTTTTGGGATGCCCAGGCCGGTGTCTTGGCCACACGGTCCTCTTCCCCCAATACATAGGCGGTAAATTGGTCCATGCCCACTACGTGCGATTCCACGTAATCCTTGTCGTACAGATCCTCGGTGATCCAGATATAGGCAATGGCCAGCTGAAGGGCCGAATCGGTGTTGGGCAGAACGGGAATCCACTTGTCGGCATGCACCGCACACCCGTAATTCACGTCCGGGCAGATGTAGACCTGTTTAATCCCCACCTCAGACCAGAAATAACACAATCGGCTGGGAAACTGGCCGGTGAATCCCCAGGGGGTGGTTTCCGGATCGCAGCCCCAGAACAGCACCATCTCGGCGTGCTCGGTGGTGTCGCTGACCGTATTGGCCGTGGGGAACATATTGCCCTGCGCGCCCTGGCCCCAGACATGCTTGGCGCCCCAGTACCAGCCCTCCCAACTGTCCGGATTTCTGACCTGCAAGGTAAATCCGCCCATGTTGTCGAGAAGCGTTGCAGAATGCCCGTGGGGCGTATTGATGGTTTTGCATTCCCCGTGGCCGTCGCCCTGCATGAGCACGGCATTGACTCCGTATTTTTTGTGGATGCGTTTCAGCTCGCCGGCAATAATGTCGCTGGCCTCATCCCAGGAAATTCGCTTGTATTTGCTTTTGCCGCGATTCTGGGGATTGCGTTCGCCATTGGGGTCCCAGTCAATTCGCTGAAGCGGGAATTGAATTCGGTTGGCGGAATAGACCCGCTTTTTGTACGCCAGAGAAAAGGGGCCGGGGAGCGACTTCCAGGTGGATTCTATGGTCTTTCCATTCCTTTCAATCTTCCACTGGCGCACATCATCCTTGCGGTATTTCCATCCGTAGCGCAACGGCCGTACGCGCACGATTTTTCCATCTTTGACATCCACCATCCCCTCGGCGCCCCCGCCGAAAAAACCGCCCAATCCCAAACTTCTCAATACTGTCTTGTCCTTGGTCTTGATGTTCGCCATCGGTCCATTGCCTCCATTCATATCCCGCGTGGTCGTCATTGAGAAAAGCGGTTGCGGTAGCATTTTGCCGCTCTTGGCATTAACCGTTTGAATCGCCGCTCGCTTTTCCGCGCCGGGGCGGTGCCGTCAGGATGCATCGCCGCGCTGATCTAATGACTAGCAAGGATGGTGCCGAGGTGTTAGAAAATTATAACCAATTGAAATAATAAGTTAAAAGGAAGTTAACGCATTTTGCCGGCAGAATAATTCACAAAATAATATAAATAAAACAATATAATGTAAAAAATATAGATGGCCATGGGTGAAGCGGCCTGGCGCCTCTATCCCGTTTTGGGTTTTTGTCGCCCCGTTCCTTAAGGCTGATCTTCAAGCTATAGAAAATATAGTATAAATTTATTATTGTCCGTTACTTTTCGCTATCGATGGATGGCCGACGTTTAAGAAACCGATACGAAGAATGAACGATGCTGTCATTGACTGAAAAACGGAATTGTAAAAAATTACAAAATAATGTAATTTATCAGCCTGAGATCCAATTCAAACGGTTTCTATTTTCCATTTTCCACTTTCCGAAAGAAGATCGCAATGAAAAATCAACGCGGGTTGAATGCACTGAAGTCGGACGAAAACCTTCTGATGATTTTTGCTGCACTGATTCCCGACCGGATTTCAATGGACATGCTCATTGAAGCCACCGCATTTAGTGCCAGCCGAATCCTCGGCGTTTTGGAAGCCTTGACCCAAAAAGGTGTATTGGGTCGGCACCCGTCACGAACGCTGGGCTTGTATCGTTTCGTGAAATCCGAAACAGCGGATGGATTTTTAGAGGCGGCGGATCAAAAAGATGTCGTTGAATCGGCCAAATGGATGATGGCGCTGATCGAGGCGCAGGACGAAGAATGTACGGCCAAAGACCTGACGCTGGCGCGATTGTACTATTACGCCGATATCGAGTTTTTCCCCGTCGAGCGGGTGCTGCGTGCGACTGATGAGCTAAAACGGGAAAATCATGTCGATGCGGCGGCCACCTATTTCAAAATGATTTTAGATAAAACGCCGGGCCGCATGGAAAGCAAAGCGGACAAAAGGATGTTTGTCCAGGCGGCACTGGGTCTGGTGGATCTTCACGGCTACCGCATCCCCCTGACGGTTCAGGACGTTTACCTGCGTCAGGCACGGCGCTTTTGTAAGGAAATCGACGACGCGGGTATGGTGGCCCGGATCAATCTGGTATACGCGCGCACACTGTCCCGCACTGGAACCCGGGGCGATCAAATTCACGGCCTGATCGAAGAATCCTTCCGGCTGGCGGCTCAGACCGGGGACCCGCACATCACCCGCAAAACGGAAATTGCCAAATGTGTCCAGCTGCATTGGGAAGGGCATATCGCCGAGGCGCTGGATCGCTGGGACAAGGCCGTGGGCCATCTTGAAGAATTGTCATTCGACGAGGATGATTTGCGTCATTACGCCGCGCTGGGCTGGGGCTACGGGATCTGCGGCCAGACCGCGCGGGGCATCGGTCTATGCGATGTAGTGCTGAAAAAGGCCCTGTCCATCAAGCATGAAGCGCTCCAATGTTACGTGCTCATGATGGCCGGCATGACGCTCTTTGAGGCCCGGCGGGTTACCGAGGGGGCGCACTATTTCAAACAGGCCATGGCATTTCCGGAAGCGACCCAGGGTGATTTTGTACTCAGCCACGCCCATCTCGCACTGGCCTTTGCCGATTATCAGGCCAGGCGGTTTGAAGCCGCTTTGGTTCATATCGAGAAAGGTTTCTTTTATTTGAAGCGACTGGCCTGGCCTCATCACCGCGCGCCCTGGGCCATCGAATGCATCGAAGGATTGGAACGGCGCGGGATGGCCATGGGGGAAATCCATTTTGATACCGAAATAGATCGGATTGTAGCGTGGCCCGATCTTTATATGCAAGGGGTCGCCCATCGATGGCGTGCCCACAAAAACATGCAGTGCAAAGCGGACCAGAAGATGATTTTGCTGGATTTCACCCAGAGTCTGCAGTGTCTGCGGCTCTCCGGCGCCCAGTTTGAACTGGCCCAAACCCATGCCGGCATGGCCCGGTTTTATTTGGGCCAGGGCAATGATCAAAAGGCGGTGGCATCCGCCCAATTCTCACGAAAAATATTTCACGCCGTAAACGAAGGGCTTTTTCCGAAAGATCTGGAGCATCTGATCGTCAAGGAAAACCCGGAACAAATGCTTTTGGGAACCATGATTAATGTGGGCAACTCCATTGGGACTATTCGGAACCGAACCGTGCTGCTGGAGAGAATCATCACCCTTGCCATGCGTCTGACCCTGGCGGAAAGGGGCGGCGTGTTCCTGTTGGTGGACGATCACATGGAGTTGGCCGCCAGCCGCAACCTGGAACCCGGCATCATGGAGCAGCCGCAGTTTGCGAAAAGCGTCCAGATCATCAAGAAAGTCGCGGCTGCCAACTGCGGTGAGCTGATTGAAAAACCGCAGCCCGGGAGCACAGCGCTGCTCGAGGCGCTGGGCTTGTCCTGGATTATCTGCAGTCCCATTGCGCTGCACTCCCGCGTTCTAGGTGTTTTTTACCTGGACAGCGCGCATCGGCCCAGGGGCCTCCAGGAAAAAGGACTGGACTTGATTGAAGCCATCGGTGTTCAGGTGGCCATTGCACTGGACAATGCCGAAGCCTATGAAGAGATCGCCTTTTTGCGCGACCGCCTGGAAAACGAGTCCCGCTTTTTTCAGAGCGAGGTGGAACAGTCTCATAATTTTTCCCGGATTATCGGCCAGTCCCGGGCGATTGAAATGATACAAGCGCAGATGCAAAAAGTCGGCCCCAGCGATACCGCTGTATTGATCGAGGGTGAAACCGGGGTGGGAAAAGAACTGGTCGCTCGTGGAATCCATCGTATGAGCAAGCGTGCCGACGGCCCGTTCATTCCTTTGAACACCGCCGTGCTGTCTGAAGGGATTGTGGCCAGTGAATTGTTCGGGCACGAAAAGGGGGCCTTTACGGGTGCTTTACAGCGCCACCCGGGCCGTTTCGAACTGGCCGACGGGGGGACTATTTTTCTGGACGATATTCAGAACCTCTCCATGGATATCCAGGCAAAGCTGTTGCGTGCCGTTCAGGAGAAGAAATTCGAGCGGGTGGGTGGAACGACCACCAAGGCGTCCGACTTCCGGATCATCGCGGCATCCAATCAACCGCTGAAAACTTTGGTGGAGCGGGGCCAATTCCGGTCCGACCTGTACTATCGGTTGAATGTATTCCCCATACTCATCCCTCCGTTGCGGGAACGTACGGACGATATTGCCCCCCTGGTGCATCATTTCGTGGAGCGCTTCAATCGCAAACTGGGCAAGCGTATCACCAGGGTGTCCTCACGCGATATGGGCCGGCTATTGAAATATCCATTTCCGGGAAATGTGCGCGAGTTGGAACACATCATCGAGCGGGCGGCCATTCTCAGCGACGGCAAGTCCCTCGTACTGCCGGAAATCAAAAAGGACATGGTTTTCAATCCGCAGACCGAAAAACGGCTGAGCCTGGAAGAATATACGCGGCTTTACCTTTTAGACACCCTTGAAACGTGCAAATGGCGTGTCAGCGGGCCCCATGGAGCGGCCAAGGTTCTGAAGGTCAAACCCACCACCCTGTTTGCCAAGATGAAGCGGTTGGGAATATCGCGCAAATAGAGATCGGGAACCTGCGGTCCACTCAGATAGCGGCTCATTCGGCTATCGGGATCCGTTGACCTAAAACGCCCCCAGTTGGCAGCGGCTGATCTTGATGTTCATGATCTGGCAGGCCCGGCCGATTTCACGGCGGTTGACGCCTGATTCGTCTGCGATGCGCCAGGCGTCGGCACAGCGCATCCGATTTTCGGCAAGAGCCCCCACAATGGATCGCATCAGGTGCGGTTCCACGGTATCGGATGTCTCGCTTTTGTCCGGTTTGTCGTCGGCATGGCTGAACAGGCCCAGCTGGCATTGGGAGATGCTTACCTCCAGGATGTCGGCCGCCTGGCCGACCTCCAATGGGGTGACGCCCAGATCCCCGGCAATGGCGTTGGCCGTTTTGCAGCTGATTCTTCCTCTGGCCGCAGCTGCCTTGACGGCGATTTCCAGCCGGGGGGCGACACGGGTTCCGGGTGGGTGTTTGCGGTTGTAGTGGCCCTTATATTCACGCGGCACGGAGCTACCTCTGTCTGGCTTAAATGTTTAGAATTCGGGCAATCAGGTGGTGGATTAGCAGAGTGGCAAAACAGGTGTCAAACAGAATGATTCGTGGGCAGGAATTGGATAATATGGTACATCAAGATCAGTTACGAGTTTCGAGTTATGAGTGACGCGTTGATGAATTCTGCCATTATATAAAAATAGGCCGGCGCGCAGCGCGAACGGCAACTGAAAACTTGCTGCTCACCACTGGATTCTATTGTTGCCCTGTGCGACACTTGGCCCTCTTCAGGGCCAGCCCAAAACCGAGTCCTGTGGAACTGGCTAATATTCTGGTTATCGGTCCCTAATGCTATGGATTTTTCAGGTATCATCAAGGCCGTAGAGGCGCTTCGGGCAGGGCCGGGTGATTCGACCCTGTCCGGTTTTCTTTCCGGAGAAAGGCTCCTCGGCAAGGTGGTCCGTCTAGAAAACGACGGGCGGGTGCTGATGGACCTGAAGGGTGTGCGCGTTGTCGCCCAAGTGGGATTTGCCGTTGAGGAGGGGCAAATCCTTGACCTGAAGGTGATTGAAAGCGGCAGCCGGCTGCATCTGAAGGCCGAAGTATCCGACCTGCCGCCGCGCGCAGCGCTGCCCCAATCCGGATTTGCGCATTTATTTTCGCCCGAACAGGGCCGGCGCTGGGCTGAAATCGCGGACCGTATCCTGCAGCAACCCGTGCCGCCGGACGATCCGAATAAAAGTGCCGTGGCAATTCAAAATGCGGTGTCGCGCCTGAACCTTGCCATTGCGCCGCTGGTTCCCGAGGGCCAGGAGGTCCAGGCCGCACCGATTGCCGTGCAGCTGAAAGGGAAATTGCTGAACAACGGACTTTTTTTCGAAAAGAAGCTGGGCGATTTTATTGTGCAGTCGTCGCGGCAGCCGGGAGCGGATCAGCAGACCGTTTGGCCGGCACAAAATGCCCGGGTTTTGATTTCCCATGATGTCAAACCGCAATTGCTGGTATTGAAAACGCTCCTGTCTCAGCCCATGGAGGATGTCCAGGCGTTTTTCAGGATCAACCCGGAGGACGTATCGTTTCTGCGCCGTACGGCGCAACGGATGCTCGGCCACATCGAACAGGAGCAGGCGCATGTGGCTGGCAAAGCGGGGCAGGACGAGCCGTTTCAATGGATCAGCCATGTGTTGGCAACCCCGGATCAAAATGCACCCATTCAGCTCAAAGCCTATTATCCGAGACGGGGCAAAAAAGGGGAAAAACAGGGGCGGCACCGGATTGCGTTGCTGCTCCAGATGGACCGCCTCGGTCTGGTGCGGGTCGACCTGGCAATGGTGGAGGATAACCTGCACATCCATTTTTTCGTTCCAGATGACGCCGTAAGGATGCAATTTGCCCCGCATATTGATGAAGTGCAGCGTGCCCTGGACGGGTTTTTTGGCCAGGTGAATATAAATTTGCTGGTATCCCGGGAGAAGATCGCCCGGTTCCATGACGAAGATAGCAGGGAAAAATCCCCGGGCAGGATCGATCTTAAAGTATGAAAAAAGATAAAATCCCAAAGGCCGTAGCCGTGCGCTATTCCCATGGCAAGGACCGCGCGCCCACTGTTGTGGCAAAGGGTCATGGAAACATTGCCCGGAAAATTGTCGCCCTGGCACGGGAACACCAGGTGCCGCTGGTGGAGGATCGGCAACTGGTGAACATGCTGGACGCCCTGGATGTGGACACCGAAATTCCAGAATCGCTCTACCGCGCGGTGGCGGAAGTGCTTGTATTTGTCTATCGTTTGAACCATTTGCAGCCTTAGGTGGTATGAAACCATTCAATCTGTCAACCGATCCCCTTCAGGGGATGACTCTTATCGAGGCCGGGGCGGGCACCGGGAAAACCTACACCCTGACCGGTATTTATCTGCGCCTGATTCTTGAGCGGGGGCTTTCCGTGGATCAGATTCTGGTGGTGACCTACACCAAGGCGGCCACCGAGGAGCTGAAAACCCGGATTCGCCTCGGTTTGCTCGGGGCCAAAGCCGCTTTCGAGAAGGCGGACGGCCCGGATGAATTCGAAGCCATGCTGCCGGCGCTTGTCACGGACCGGGAACGGGCCGCCCAGCGGGCCCGGGATGCCCTGACCGACTTCGATCGCTCGGCCATTTTTACCATTCACGGATTTTGTCAGAGATTGCTGCAGCAATATGCTTTTGAAACCGGCCATTTTTTTGATTCCGAGCTGGTGCAGAATCCGCAGCCCTACGTCCAGGAGCTGGCCGATGATTTTTGGCGGCGCCATATCAGCCGAGCGCCATATGAATTGGCGCGATATGCCATCAAGGCCCTCAAAGGCCCGCAAGAACTGGCCAGGGTGCTCGGCCTATGCCGCTACCCCAATGTCAGGGTCTGCCCGGGCCCGCAAAAGGTTCCGCTTCGCGCCATCCGGCCATGGCGCCAAAGTGCGAAGGCGTTGCAATCGCTATGGCGGCAATCCCGAACCGAAATCTTCAAGCAGCTTGAAGCGCCAGGTTTGTACGCTCGTCCATATGGAAAATGCGAGGCCCATCCGCAGGTAGAGGGGGTGACCTGCCGTCAGCTTTTTTTGCAGGGCCTGTTCGACGCTATGGATCAGTGGGACGGCCGCTATCCGATTTTCGAGCGGGCCGAGTGTTTGAGCCAGTCCTATATCGAACGCCACATCAAAAAAGGCCACGCGCTGCCGCAGCACCCTTTTTTCGTCTACTGCGACAAGGCCATTGCCCACCAGCACAGAATGGAATCCGAAATGGCGCAGCATGTGCGCTATCTGAAGCTTCGCCTTTTTAATTCGGCCAATGAACAATTGGAGCGCAAGAAGATCAGTCAGGGGGTATTGTTTTTTGACGATCTTCTCCTGCTTGTCCACCAGGCATTGCATGGAAGTCGGGGAGACTTCCTTTGCGACAGTGTACGCAGGCAATATCGCGCCGCCCTGGTGGATGAATTTCAGGATACCGACCCATTGCAGTACGAGATATTCCATCGTTTGTTTGCTCATCATAACATGCTGCTGGGCTTGATCGGCGACCCCAAACAGGCCATCTACAGTTTCCGGGGCGCCGATCTGTTCTCCTATTTAAAGGCAGCCGCTCAGGCCGACGAGAAAACCACCTTGACGGTGAATTGGCGTTCCAGCCCGGCCATCATTGACGCCGTGAATGTTATTTTTCAGAGCCATACCCGGCCGTTCGGATTTTCCGAAATCCAGTTTCTTCCTGCGGTGCCGGCAAGTGCCCCCGCATCCGGCGGGGATTTGCCGCCTTTGACCATATGGTCGCTGACACCTACCGATCAGGATATCCGAACACGCCCGGTCAGCCAGGAAGAAGCCGTTCAGAGAATTTCGGCCGCTGTGGCCGAAGAGGTCTGCACCCTGCTGTCCGGTTGCGGGACGACGGTCTGCCAGCCCGAGCAAATTGCGATTTTAACCCGTACCCACAACCAGTCCCAAATGGTCAAAAACGCTTTGGCCGCGAAAAAAGTGCCGGCCGTACTGCACGGCGCGGGAAGTGTTTTTCATACCCGAGACGCACTTGCCGTCTCCCTTTTGATGGCCGCCATCGCTTCCCCGGGAAAGGCGGCTCTGGCCAATGCCCTGTTGGCCGGCGATTATTACGGTCTGCCGGCTGAGGAATTTCTTGAGAGAAACCAGGGGCCTTCGTCGCGCTGGCAGCAATGCCGGGCGGCTTTGGGCAGCGATTACCTGACATGGGTGCAACAAGGGTTCTATGCCATGTTTCGCCATTGGATGACGCGTGAAAAGATCAGGGTGCGTCTTTTATCCTTGCCCGACGGCGAACGCCGGTTGACCAACCTCATCCACCTTGGCGAACTGCTGCATCAGGCCGAAGTGGACTATCGCCTGGGCCTTGACGGTTTGATCAAATGGTTTGCCGGCCGGATTCAATCCGAGGAAAACGGCGAAGATACGCAGCAGCTTCGTCTGGAGCGCGATTCGCGAGCGGTTCGTATCATTACCATGCACAAGAGCAAGGGGCTCGAATTCGATGTGGTCTTTTGTCCTTTCGTCTGGGGCGGCGTTAAATCCGATCCGTCGGCGGCGATGTTTCACGATCCGGCCCATGACCACGCCCTGACCATTGCCCTGGGGCCCGATATCGCCCCCGGCCATCAGTTGCAGGCGCGCTGTGAGGCGCTGTCTGAAAACCTGCGCATGCTTTATGTCGCCCTGACGCGGGCCAAAAAACGCTGTTATATGGCATGGGGCAGGATCAACCGGACCGAAATTTCGGCACCGGCCTATCTTTTCCATGGCCCCCGGGACTGCGCGGATGCCGGCGAGCGGATTGCACGCCTGCAGGAAAAAATGAATTCACTGACAGATGCCGGCTGCATCGCCGAACTTCAGCAGGTGGCCCGGGATTCCGGAGGCGCCATCGAAGTCAAACCCCTTCCCCGGGATACCACCGCTGTATATCAGGCCGGGGAGCGAGCCGCCGGGGCCCTGCATTGCCGGAAACTGAGGCATTCCATCCGGCGACGCTGGCGCGTATCCAGTTTCTCCTCCATCACCGCAAATTTACCCGTTGAGCAGGGGGAAAAGCCTGACAGGGACGACATGGCGCAAACGGTGCCCGATCCGGAAATACGGTATTCGCCCTTCCAGTCCTTGTTCGAGTTTCCCAAAGGCGCCCACGCCGGTATTTTTTTTCACGATTTGCTGGAGCATTGGGACCACACCGAAAAGGACCGGTCCGTCATCCGGGCGCTGATCGAATCCAAATTGAAGGCCCACGGGTTTGACTTGCGCTGGCAAGACGCCGTCGGCAAGATGCTGGGCCATCTGGCCGCCACGGTTCTGGAAACGGCATACCACCATTTCTCCCTGTCCCAGGTGCCCATGTCCAGCCGTATCAATGAAATGTCCTTTTATTTTCCGCTCAGGAATTTCAGCCCCGATGATTTATCCCGCGTGTTCAAGGACAATGGCCACTGCGGCCCGCTCGATATGCGGCGCGACCGGAAACTGGATCAGCTTGCTTTCACCCCCAGTCAGGGGTTGATGAAAGGCTATGTCGATACCCTGTTGTGTCACAATGGGCGGTACTATATTCTGGATTGGAAATCCAATTTTCTGGGCGCCACCGCGGCGCATTATCGCTTTGCGGCTTTGCAGCGGACCATGGTGGAGGAGTATTATTTCCTGCAGTATCTGTTCTATTCGGTGGCCGTGGACCAGATGCTGCGGCAGAAAATTCCCGGGTATGCGTATGACAGCCATTTCGGTGGCATCTGTTATCTGTTTTTGAGGGGAATTGTCCCGGACCCTGGCGACACGGGAGGAATTTATTACACCGCTCCTGACCAAAGGCTGATCGAGGTCCTCAGGACACTGCTGATTGAGACTTAAACATGGACATCCAAGCCCTTTTTGATGCCGGAATGATCAATGCCATCGACTTGTGCTTTGCCCGCCTGGTGATGCGCATGGACAAGGATGCCGGTCAATGGATCGGTCTGGCCGCCGCGCTGGTCTCCAGGGCGACGGCGCAGGGTGATGTCTGTCTGGATTTGGAATTGGTTTGCCAAAAGGGCATTCCCCATGCCGGCGGCATGCTCGACCTGGGCGGAAAGCAGACTGCCCGGCAGTGGCGCAAGGCCATTTTAAAGAGTCCTTTTGTCGGTGAGAATGTTTCTGATAAAATAATGATACTAGATGGATACAGACTATACCTACAGCGTTACTGGAGGTATGAATCCCGGGTGGCCGAAGGGATTTCGGCGCGTTGTACCCGTGCCCCTGTCAATTCCTCGGACCGGGTCGATACCGATGGGTTCCATCCGGGCTGGATGCAGTGGGACCCGGTCCAGCAACGCGCCATGGCGACAGCGTTGAACCAGTGGTTTACCGTCATCTCAGGCGGACCCGGCACGGGCAAGACGGTGACCATTGCCGCCATCATTTCGTTGCTGATCACCCGGCAACTGGCACCGGCGCAACGCATCCTGCTCGCTGCGCCCACCGGAAAGGCGGCCGCCCGGTTGCAGGAAGCCCTGGAGGTCACCTTCCGCTCCTTTCCAGACGATAATCCATGCCGCCATTCATGCATCACGGCACAAACCATTCATCGACTTCTGGGCGCCATTTCCAACGGGTCCCGGTTTCGGTACAATGCGGACAATCCCCTGGCCGCAGATGTGGTGATTATCGACGAGGCCTCGATGATTGATCTGGCGCTTATGTGCAGGCTCATGGATGCCGTTCCGGCTTCGGCCCGCTTGATCCTGGTGGGAGACAAAGACCAACTGGCATCCGTCGAAGCGGGCGCCGTACTTGGCGATATTTGCGGCGGCCCGGCCCCGCGGGCAGGCAGTGAGGCAGCTTCGGACGATGTGCCTTGCAAAGTGGCGGAAAGCAGCGCAGGTCGAGCGCCGGCGAATATATCCGACCATATTGTCGTTCTGCAGAAAAATTACCGCTTTGGTGAGAACAGCGGCATTCATCGATTGGGACAGGCCGTAAAGAACGGGGATGCCGAATCGGCGTTTTCTTTGCTGAACGATCCTCGGTTTGCGGACGTTTCCTGGAAGGCGTTGGCAGCGGATGAAGACCTGGAAGCCGATTTGACGGAAAAAACATTGACCGAGGTTGCCCCCCTGTTTTCCATCGATGCATTGCCGGATCTGATCGCCCGATTGATGGATTTCAAAATCCTGACCGCGCTACGAAAAGGGCCCCTGGGGGTTGCCGCTCTCAATTTAACCGTGGAGCGTGTTCTCAAGGCCAATGGGTTTGTGTCGGCCGGCTCCGGGTCCATTGACACGTGGTATCGCGGGAAGCCGGTGATGATTGCGCGAAACGATTATCACCAGAGCCTTTTCAACGGTGATATCGGCGTCGCTGTCGCCCGGTTGCAAGAGGGCCGTGAGGACATTCAGGTGGCATTTGAAAGTGCCGGCGGCACGATCCGCTATATTGTACCGGAACAGTTGCCGCCGCATGAAACCGTATATGCCATGACGATTCATAAAAGCCAGGGGACCGAATTCGACAAGGTGCTGTTGATCCTTCCCCGGAACGACACCCCTCTGCTGACGCGCGAATTGATTTACACGGCCATTACACGGGCCAAACGGTCTGTGGAAATATGGTCCAGCGAAGATATTTTAAAAAATGCCGTTGACCGGTCCATCTCCCGGGCATCCGGTTTGCGCGATATGTTGTGGAAGGGCCGGAGAGCGGCCGCAGACAAAAACGATTTAGGGAAGAGTGCCGATGAAAGAGAAAGACCCGGAACAAATGGATGAAGGTGTTGACCATCAGGCGGAAATTTTTTCACAGCGAATGGCGGATATCCTGAATTACGGCGCGCTGAATCTGGCCATGGCCATCGGGTACGAGACCGGTTTGTTCGATGCCATGGACGCACTGGGGGAGGCGGCAACCGTTTCAACGATTTCCGAAAAAGCGCAGCTGGACCATCGATACATCCGGGAGTGGCTGGGGGTCATGGTGTGCGGCGGGATCATTGAACTGGTGGCCGATCATGCGGGCCAGGACCGTTTCCTGCTTCCCAGGACGCATGCGGACTTGATCACCCGGCGGGCGGGAAAGGCGAACATGGGGGTGTATACACAGGAAATCCCATTGCTGACCCGGTGCGCCATGGCCCCGGTGGTAGAGGGCTTTCGCAGCGGACGGGGAGTCAGCTACGATCAGTATCCCGCTTTCCAGGCATTTATGACCCAACTGGCCGATGCCAAGCACCGGGAAGTGCTCATCGATCGGTTTTTGCCGTCCATCGGCAACGGTGATCTTGCCCAACGGCTACAGGCCGGGTTGCGTGTATGCGATATCGGCTGCGGCGAGGGGGTTGCCGCCCTGCTGATGGCCGATGCGTTTCCAAACAGCCGATTCGTGGGGCTGGATATTTCCGCCGGGGCCATTGCCAAAGCAGCCGCCGCGGCCAACGACAAAGCGTTGTCCAATATCGATTTTGTACAAATGGATGTGGTGACATCCCCCGAGCAGCCGGAATACCGGGACGCGTTCGACTATATCACGGCCTTTGACGCCATTCACGACCAGACCCGCCCCCTGGAGGCGCTGGGCGCCGTATATCGGCTGTTGAGACCCGGCGGGCTTTTTTCCATGGTGGATATTGCCGCCGGCAGCCGGCTGACGGACAACAAGGACCATCCCATGGGGCCTTTTCTGTATACGGTGAGCCTGATGCACTGTATGCCGGTGGGGCTGGATGAGGGCGGCGCCGGCCTGGGCATGATGTGGGGAAAACAACTGGCCGTGGAGATGCTCAATGCGGCTGGATTTCGGGACGTGCAGGTCCTTGAAATCCAGGATGACGCATTCAACTTGCATTTCCTGGGTCGAAAAATCTGAGGGCGGCTTTATTGAATCGTAAAACCGGGTCCTGGGGGCCAGGTCACAGACAGAGGAAAAAGATCAGTTGCGAGTTACGAGTGATGAGTTAATGTTCTGTCAGCCGGTTGTAAATGTCCCTGGACACGGCGATGGATATTCGAGAAACGACTTCTGCCATGGCCTCGGCCAGAGCTGCCGGTGTTTTTGCCGAGCTGGGGGCTTGAGCCGCATAGCGCTGCTGAAGCAGAATCCGGGATGTCGGATCGGAAGCTGAATTGGATATCAATGTGATATGCACGGCAGCCGAAGCCGTCCAGGCCTGGACGCTGTCCTGTTCCAGAAAATGCTCTATCCATCCGTAGACACTGTGGGTGGCGCGCACTGCGCTGTCCGGCGGCACAACGGCGGCAAAGCCCCCGGTATGTTGGAGGTCGCGGGCCAGTAGATACGGCACAAGTTCTCCGGGGGCGGCAATCCACTGATGGTAAGCGTAAGTATTGCGCAGCGCGTTGCCATCCGAATAAATGATTTTCTGGGTGTCGTAGGGGGGGCTCGCAACGAAGCGTTCCAACCGCAGAACGCAGGGGGTAGAGACGGAAAACGATGGCCCTGGGGCAGGGTAGTCCAGTGTATAATAGTAGACCGGTTCGGGTGGCCGGCCCGCCCCCATGCAGGCGCAGAGCAAAACGGATAGCATAAGTGCAATGACGATATTGATTCTGGCACTGAAGTTCATTTTCAATTCATCTCCTGTTGTTCCACTGCTTTAGGCTAACGCCCGGGATTCAACGGTTTGTCGATAGTCGGCGCGCTGAAAATCACTTGAGACGGTTGATTGCCGATGTGGTCCAGGAACCGGCTCAACGACTCTGTGGCCTGATCAATCCGGTTGATGGTCCCGACGACCCGGCGCTGAATGGTATCCACCTGCTGGTTGGTATTGTCCAGCAGCGCGTTGGCGTTTTCCATCGCCGCCTTGATTTGGGATGCAGCGGTCTGGAGATCGGCCGTGATTTGTTTCAAATCATCTGCACTGCCGACGATAACGCCGTCCAGGCGCGACACTGTCTTGCGGATATCGCTGATTCCACCGTCAGCGTTGCGGGCCATTTGATGAAAGCTGTCAAGGGACTGTTCCATGGAATTCAGTAGACGATCTACTTTTTCGGACTGCAATACGTTCTGGACATGGGCCAGCGTGCCGTGGAATTCATCGATCAGTTCGACCAGCCGGGCTTCGTCAATGGCGCGATTGATCTTTTGAAGCGCCAGGGTGAGTTGCTCGGAAATGGTTTGGGTATCCAACGCGCGGAACGTGTTGAAAACATCTTCCACCCCTTTGAAAATTTTTGAAATTTCGCTGGCCCGTGTGGCGATCACAGGATAGGGCGGAGTAAACTTGAACGACGGGCTGACATTGACGGTGCCGGTGTCTATATGCTCGATTTCGATAAACATCAATCCGGTAATACCCACTGATTTAAGCTGGGCCACAAAATCGGTCGTCTGGGCTTTGGCTTTAATGTTGGTTTCAATTTTAAGGATGACTTCAATGAGATGTTCATCCGGTGCAACGTGAATGGCCTGGACCCGCCCGATGCTTACGCCGCGATACTTGACGGGGGAATCCACATCGAGCCCCTGAACGGACTCGTCGAAGTAGGCCACGAAGAACTGGCCCTTTTCCAAATAGTTGGACATACCCAGCCAGACAACGGCAAGGATTACCACCGTGATGCCGCAGATCAGGAAAAGTCCCACGCTGAATTTTGTTTTTAAGGTTGCCATAATAGCCTTTTGGTCAGATTGGCCTGTCGGTTGAAAAAATTTTGAACCACGGGATCAGGACTTTTTTCTTTCAATTCCCTTGGATTGCCCTGGGCCACGATGCCCCTGGCCGATTTATCCAGCATGATGATCCGGTGCGCCACGTTCAATATAATATTGAGGGAGTGGGTGACGATGATCATGGTGGTTCCCATGCTGTGGTTGATTCGCATGATCAATTCTTGAATTTCGGCTGATATCACCGGGTCCAGGCCGGCTGTGGGTTCATCCAGAAAAAGGATTTCGGGATTGAGGGCCAGTGCCCGTGCCAGGGCGGCACGCTTGATCATGCCGCCGCTCAATTCGGAGGGCAGATGATTTTCATACCCCCCAAGATCCACGCTGCACAGTTTCATGCGCACCAGGCTGGCGATGGCCTGGGGAGTCAGGTCGGTGTATTCCCGGATGGGAAGGGCCACGTTTTCAGCGATGGTCATGGACCCGAACAAAGCCCCCCCCTGAAAAAGGATGCCGATTTTTTTCAAGGCGGTATCAAAAGCGCCTTCTTCGGCCCCGGCGATGTCAATGCCGTCAATGACAATCTTGCCGGCGGCCGGCGGCCGGAGACCGACCATGTGCCGCAGCAGGGTGGTCTTGCCGCAGCCGCTTCCGCCGACAATGGCCAGGATCTCATTCTTATAGACGTCCAGATTGACATCTTTTAAAATGATATCCGTCCCGTATGTTGCGACCATGTCGCGGATCTCGATGAGCGTCGAATTTGTCTGGACCATAGTTACCAATAGCTTCGGATCACGGCGAAGATGGAATCGAACAGGATGATCAGAAAAATGCCGGAGACCACCGCCGAGGTGGCTGCATTGCCCACCTGGGATGCGCCGCCCCGGACCTGAAAACCCCGCAGGCATCCGATCCAGGCAATCAAACCGGCAAAAATCATACTTTTGGCCAGGCCCCATACGAATTCGAACATACTCAAGGCTTTAAAGGTCTGGCTGATATACGTGCTGACGGTGACATCCAGCATGGTGACGCTGATGACAAGGCCGCCGGTAATGGCAAAAATATCTGAAAAAAGAGTGAGCAGAGGCAGGACAATGATGGCGGCCACCATTCGGGGGACGACCAGGAATAAGGTCGGGGATATTCCCATGGTAAAGAGCGCATCGATTTCATCGGATATCCGCATGGTGCCGATTTCAGCGGCGAAGGCCGAACCTGAGCGGCCGGCCACGACAATGGCAGTCATGATGGGACCGAGCTCGGACACCATGGCCAGCGCCACCAGCGAGGCGACGTAAATACTGGCACCGAACTGCTTCAACTGGATGCTGGAAACGAATGCCATGATCAGCCCAAGCAGAAAGCTGATCAGGCCGACGATGGGAACGGCATCGACCCCGGTTTTCTGGATCAATACCGTGGTGTCGTTGTATCTGAGACTGCGGGGATGACGGACCACATGAAAAAGGCAAAGTGCCACGGAGCCCAGGAAAGATACCAGATAACGGATATTGTACAGTTGGTGGATAAATGCATCGCCCGATCGGACAAACAGATTGTCTCTTTTTTTGGGCATGATCTGTTCGCAGGGTTCGGGGCTGTCAAAATTGGTCATGGCCAGCACCTCGCCGGCCTTTGGCGGCGGCTGGATCAGACTGAACGGAATTTGGCTTTTGGCCAGATGCGATCGCAGTTCGCTCAATACCAGTACGCCGAAATCGTCAAAATAGGTCACCCGGTTCAAATCGGCGATGACTTTGACCGGCCGGCGTTTTTGAACTTCAGCTTTGAGGGACCTGATGATGCCAGCGGCCATGTGATGGTCGATGCGGCCGAGGAATTGAACACCCACGGTGCCATCCTTGCCGACGGCGAGATTGTAGGACTTGTTTTGGACGGGATCATCGGGCATACATTATAAACCTATGATCATTGAATGAGTGAGATCCAGGCCGCCATACAGATGCCTGGATCGGTTCAGTTATCGTTCCAACTTTCCAGAAAAACGGCAAAGGGTTCCAGAGGCGAGTGGGTGTGGGTGGTCGATATTCCCCTTGCCAGGGTGGTTTGAATCCGGTCCAGGGCCAGGCAATGCTCACTGCACACGGGAAATGTCGGGTGCAGATGACATCCTTTGCAGGGGCTTCTTTTCAGATGCCCGATATCGAAATCAAATTGATGTTTTGCATGGGTATTCCGTCTGCTCATAGTGCCTCGAATAATGTCGAAATAACGTTACGCCTAACAATCTTGCGGCATTTTTCACTCCGGGCCCGCTTTTTCCAATGGTCCGACCCGAATTGGGCATGCCGATAAAAGGTATCAAAAAAAAAGCAAAGGAACAAGATTCCCTATTCGGGATCCGTGGAAAGATAATTTTGGTACTGCACCATCTGGGACAAGGCGTAAACAGCCCGTTCCGGTGTTTCGTAAAAAACGGCTTTATAATCTGCGGCATCCACGCGGTACAGCGTTTTATCCTGTCCGTCGGTGAGCAGGTGTACGCCGATGATCGGTTTCTGGTAACGGTGCATCAGCGCGACGATTTTTTTAATGAACCGGTCGTCGAATTCATTGAGCATTTGGCGGAGCCCCTCGAAATAGGCGGCCGTCAGGCCGGGGTCTATCTTTTTGGCAGTGGCGGCAAGCCGATCCAGGAAAATGCGTCGCCCCAGGATGCCCAGATCAATGACCGCATCGCAGCCGTCCCAGGACATCAGCGCTTCAAGGGTCTTCAGGGGGAGTTCGGAATCCTGCTCACCCACCAGGTCAACCGGGTTGGCCCGGCTCCAGAAGTCCGGCAACAATGTGTCCAGGGTGCGGATTATGGCGGGTTCGAGTTCCGGTACCTGCAACCGGTGGTGCATACATAGATCGGCGGTGACCACCCCCCATCCCCCGCCCAGGGTCATGATGGCCACGCGGGGGCCGCGGGGAAGGGGCAGTGACGAGAAAGCGGCCGCCAGGTCGAGCAGCTCCATGGGACGTTCAACTTTAATGACCCCTGCCTGGCGGCACATGGCATTAAAAACCCGGCTGTCCGAGGCCAGAGCACCGGTATGGCTTGCCGCGGCGCGGTTACCGGCTGTTGTTTGCCCACCTTTGAGCAAAACCACGGGTTTATGCCGGCTGACCCGTTTTGCGCTTTGAAAAAAACGGAGCCCGTTCTTGATGCTTTCCACATAAAGGATGACGGTACGCGTCAGTTCATCAACTTCAAAGCCCTCCAGATAATCTTCGATGGTGATCATGGCTTCATTTCCGCTGCCGCAAAACCCGCGGATGCCGATTTCCTGACTTTCGGCAAAAGCCAGGAGCTGAGTGCCCATGTTTCCCGATTGGGATACCATGGCGGTGGTACCCGGCATGGGGTTGACCGAGGAGCCGGTGCAATACAGCGAAGCGTGGGGATTGGCAATCCCCATGGTATTGGGCCCAAGAATAAGAATGCCGGCATCCCGGGCAGCCGCCACCAGCTCCGCTTCTGTCTGCCGGCCCTTTGATCCGGTTTCACTGAAGCCGGAAGAAATCAGGATCATGGATTTGACTTGCTTGCGGCGGCATTGGGCAATCAGCGGCAAGACGCGATGGGCGGGGATGGTAACCACCACCAGGTCGACCGGGTCGGGGACATCCTCCAGGCTGGCAAAAACGGGCTGGCCGTTCATTGTTCCGCCCTTTGGGTTTACGAGGTACACCTTGCCGGTGTAACCGCCGCCGATGGTGTTGACCGGCAGCATAAATCCCCATTTTCCCATTTGTGCCGATGCACCCACAAACGCGATGGAACGCGGGTAAAACAACTGTCCGATGGCCTGGGGCGAAACGGGCGGAAGGACTGCTGGTGGGGCGGCGGGTTCCCTGATGGCAACCAGGGCATCCACTGCAAAAATCTTTCCTTCTGCCGTGATTCTGAGCGGATTGATATCCACCTCGCAGATTTCGGGATGTTCTATCGCCATGCGCGACAGACCCAAAAGGACATTGACAAGGGCATTGCGGTCAACGGGTTGTTCGCCGCGAAAGGCATCCAGGAGTTTGGATGCCCGAAGGCCTTCGATGAGCCGACATGCTTCTGGCCGCGTCAGCGGTGCAATGGCCATTGCGACATCATCGATGGCTTCGGCCAGGATACCGCCCAGTCCGAAAAGCACGACTGGCCCGAATTGGGGATCCCTGAACAAGCCGGCCATCAATTCCCGGTTGCCCCCGATATGGGGCTGCACCAGCAGTGCCGTCAAATCGCCGCCGGCTTTTTTTTGCAATTCCAGGGCGGCCCGGCGCACCGGTTCGTCCCCGGCTAAATTCAGATGGACGAGGCCGCGTTCCGTTTTGTGCGTCAATTTTGGTCCCAAGGCCTTCAAGACCACGGGGTATCCCATGGTTCGGGCCGCGGCAACCGATTCATCGGGGTCTGCTGCAATTATCTCTTCAATAGCGGGAACATCATATCTGCCCAGCAATACTTTGGATTGATGTTCGTCGAGAAAGGTCTCGTTTTCGGGTTTCATATACGGGTCAATATCCACAAACACTCCTTTGTTGGGGGGGAGCGGCGTTTGAATATTAATGAATATCACAAAGCGGGCGGGGGGTAAATTCGATAGTTGCGCCCTGGATGATATGCGTCAATGCTATTAATTCAACTGGTTTTCAATAGCCGGTGTCTTCAGGGCATGGTGATTCGTCACACGCACTTTCGCTTAAGTGCCGCTAAGGTGCGCTTCGGGCGTTGCGCAAACTCGCTGCGCTCAGACAGTGCGCAACGCTTTCCTGCGCTGCACCCAAGCGGCACTAAAGCTTGGTGCTGACGTGACGAATCACCATGCCCTGAAGACACCTCCGACCGCATACTGGACGACACCCGAAAGACATATCAGTTGAATTGTGAGTTGTGGAATATAAGATCAGGACTGCGCGAACCGCAACCGGGAACTCGCGACTCTTAACTCGCAACTCTTCTCGATCCCTTCCTCCTATGACCACGGAGAGCCTTCAGGGACAGGAAAAAAATCGGCCGGTCCCGAACCTGGTCTACTGTTGAAGGGGGGCGGGCAGGATGTCCTCTTGAGCCACTTCGATGCGCAGGCCGAAATCGTCGAAGTAGACGTTTCGGGCACCGGCGCCGAAAGTGTGCAGCCCCAGCTCGGACTGCGTCACGATTCCGGGATAATCCGGCGATTGCAGGTCGCTGTGGTGGCTCTGTACAACGGCGTTTTGAACGATACCCTGATTGTTGGTGGTAAAATCGATGGTTTTCAGGCCGGAGACACTGCCGTCGTTGATACCGGTCCACTGAATCATCATGAAGACATCTTCGGCATCGGTCCAGTTGCCGTCGTCGTCCACTTGCGGAAACCATTGAAGGTTATCGGAAGCCTCAAGGCGGCCGTACGGCCGGGTATGGATGTCCAGGGGGTTGCCGCTCCCGGTTTTGTTGCCGCCGCCGGCTTCAGAGGCATAGAAGGCTTCGATGATATTGGCTTTTCGGTCATTGGTATCGTCATAGGCGGAAGAAATCCGGGCGCTGCCGGTACCGCCGATAACGGTCAATACTTCATTGGCGGCAGCGTCGAATGCCGCGCCCGTGGTGGCAATCGAGGTGCGGTTAAGCAGAAGAACACCCTGGGCCGGAGAACTGCTGGACCAGTCTCCGGAGGAAAGCAGCGGCGGGGTGATGACCGTACCGACAGTATGCCGGCTGTTGCCGTAAACCCGGTCTCCGGCTTTAATTTGAGGATAACCGTCAAAGAAGGGGACCACCATGGCTTCCTGGAGACGGATGCCCAGGGTGGCATTCTGAACAGGCCATTCGCTCAGAATCTGGACGTCGTCGATGGCCCAGCCTGCATATGCGTTGTTCAACGGGTCGATGGTGTCAAAATAAAACTGCACCTGGATGGACTGGCCGGCAAAACGGCTCAAGTCAACGGTTTCACGATACCAGTATGGGGCGTTCGGGGGGCGGTCAATTTGGAAAACCGCATTGAAGGGACCGCCATCGGCACTGATCCGGACCTGTTTGATATCTCTGTCCGGATCGGCGGACTCGGTGACGTGCCAGCTCCAGAAGGACAGCGCAATGGCGGGATAATCCGCCGGAAGAGCAATCACGGGAGATTGCAGGGCTCCCCTGTTGCGATTCCCGGTGTCATAGTTGAATATACCGGGTGATGATTCACGTCCGTAGCTCCAGGCTTGTGTACCGCTATGCGCATTGCGGCTGCCGAGGTTCCACAGATTAGTGCTGTCATCGGGGTTTCTGCCCCATCCGGAGGTCGATTCGAAATTCTCCGGCGGAAGGGAGAAAACTTCCGGTATGGCTTTATACGCGATCCAGTTGCGTGCGCTGCCGTTGCCGGTCTGTTGCCACAACACGATGCAGCGCTGGTTCCGGACGGGCACCAATGCGTCCGGGATGCCATCCGCCAGGCTGTCATTGCCCCGCAGAAAGGAGATCCCATACGTATTGACGTTGAAAATGGTGGCCCCGGCCTCCGGCAGGTCCCCCAAACGGAAATTGAGCCCGGCAGCCACAAACGCCGGAATGGGGGCTTCCGGGAAAAAGTCCACCAGCGGTGTGGGTTCAAATCCGATTTTGACCTGGGTATCGTAGCTCAGATAGCCTCGACTGGCGCGCCGATTGGCCGAAAACAAGGGTTCAGTGGCCGTGGTTTGCGGTGTGTAGGCCGTCAGGCTGCCCTGGTCGTCACCGGCGCTGGCCGTATTTTCCACTTTGAGGGCGCTGTTGCCCCCGATATCGCCGGCTGCGGTGACCGTGCCGGAGGTGTCCGTCCAATCCTGCTTGGAATCGAACCGCTCGGTAAGGGTCACTTGCTCCGTTCCAGCCTCGGAAAGGGGCAGGGGGGCATGGTAGGTGACGCTGCGGCGGGCCGCCATGGGCCCCGAGCCGTAAATTCCGGTGGACTGAAGCCGCACGTGGGGCATGAGAAGAATTTTCGTGCCCGCAGAGAGCGGCAGGCCGGCGATGGGGACGTAAGGGTTTTCCGGATCGCGGATGTCGATCAGCTTATTGGCCGCTCGATCATTGAAACGGTAGGTGAAGTATCCATCGATGGATTCGATTTTGATGCGGCCGTTGCGCAGGGGAAACATGCGGGCATCATTGCTTCGATAGACAATGGAGTAGCCGGACTGGTGGCCATCGGTGAAGGTTTCGACGGAATCGGCTTGCGCAGTAGGATATGCCCGGGTATGGGACGGATAAAACTTGAGCGCCGGGTCTACCGAAATGGTGATATTGTCGTCTTCTTCTCCGGAGACGGGCGTTGCGGCAGTAATCGTATAGTCTTCATCGCCGATCCGCAATCCAAGGCCGCCGGCGACAGTGATATCGTCCGGCAATGTGCCCGGACAATGGGCCTTGAACTGGTTGGGGGCGCCGGATGTGGCGTCGGCGATGGTGAAGAAGTAGGAAAAGACATCCAGCTTGAAGCTCCCGTTGCCGCCGCTCAGGGTGTAGTTGCCGTCCAGGGCGTCGAGCAGATCATCCTTGTTTTTATTTAAGTCGCCGGCGTGCAGATATTGGCTGGCGGCAAAACGAAAACCGGACTCCGCCAGCAGATAGGCCCGTGTTGCCATATTGGCAATGGCGGTCTGCTGACTGGATGATCCGATCATGGGCACGATTGCCGCTGCGAGAACCGAGAAAATGAGAATGGCGACAACCAGACCGATGAGGGCGCTTCCGGTTGTCGGGGCAATGACGGTTTTTATGCGGCAATGGTCCATTGGCTTCATTTGAATATCACTTCCAACCGGCCGCCTTGATGAAGCAGCTGTAACTGTTCCCGGAGACAGGCCGCGCAGCGGGTGCGGCCCCGCCGTAATTTCGGGTATTGCGCAGATGGACGATGGTGCTGAAATCTTGTGTGTGACCAGGATTTTCCGGGCGCAGCAGTTTCAACCGGACTTCAATGGTGGACAGCAGCCTGAAATCGTTTCCGGGGTTCCAGGGATTGCTTGGATCTCCCTGGAAAAAATCCAGCATCAACGCCTGCACACCATTCACCAAAATATCTCCCTGTGAAATACTGCCGGCGGTCAAAGGGGTCGTTCCGGTGAAATCGGTGTAGAGGCGGATGGCATGGTCTGCGGGATTGAAATGTAGTCCTGTGCGGCTTGTGGCCTGGGAATCGTTTTTGGAAAGGCGGCGGTAGACGATAAACGGGTCCTGTCCGGCGGCTTCGTCATAGATGGCTTCAATTTCCGTTAATTCCATCAATTCTCTGGAGATGCGCGTAACGGCCAACTGGGCCTTTTGTACCAACTGGGCATTGGACCGGCTGAATTCATGGCTTTTCATTGCCGCTACCAGCCCCATGCTGAATATTGAGGTCAGCAGGCCCAACAAGACCAGGGAGGCGATCAGTTCCAGCAGGGTGAAGCCCGAGTGCCGTCCAAGGATGCCGAGCCGGCCTGGTATGGCCTTAAAAGAAATGGATACGAAAATGGACATGATGCACTACCTGGAAAACAGGGCGGTCATGGATTGCGCACCGTTGGAAAGAGTTATTTTCAAAAGCGTGTCGGCCGGGTGAATACAATCCTGATGAGCGTTGGATTCGCCTGTTTGATCGAGATCAAAGCAATAGCTGTCCACAATCTGCATGCTGGTCGCATAGGGCAATCCAAACCAGTATCCGCCGGGGGCTCCACCTGCATTGATTTGATTTTGAAGGGCAACCAGCGGTTGCTGATCCGAGATGAGCAATCTGCGGTAATCGGCTGTGATTCGATCCATCACATCGTGCAGCGCGAGCCCTTCATCCATTTTTTCCAGGGGCCAGATGCTTCGGCTGATATGCCCTTTCATCACCTGGGTAAGCAATACAGCCAATATGGATGATACGATGATGGTCACGATGACTTCGATGAGGGTGAACCCCTGGTGATTATCCACCTGCCGTATCATGGAATAAATCCCGTGTTCCGGGTAATGATAATGTCCTGGGGGCTGTAGCCGGGCTTTTCGAGCCTCAACAACGCGGTGTCGGTATGCGATGTCCCCGCCAATATCGATTCGGGACTTCCCCACGCGTCGAATTTGAGTTGGAAATCCTGCGCCGACAAGGCCCCGGCGCCCACGGAAGATTCGACAACGATGTTCATTTTGCCCAACGGAACACGGAGATCGGACTGGCCGGGCAGAACGGCCGTATTGGCCGTGTTTTCTCCATGATACAGGGTGTAATAGCGGTCCGCGGTGCTTGTACCATGATGATAGTGGATGCCCCATTGGGTGTCGCTGTTCAGGGACCGCATTTGTGCGTAGCGGATATGGGCAGCCAGGATCTGCGCCTGAGCCGTGAGAGAGGCGTCCGATGTGGCATGCTGGACGATGGCCAGCACCGCGAAAATGCTGATAAGCGCCAGCACGGCCACAATTTCAAGCAGTGTGAAGCCTTTTGATGTCAGAGGAGGTGATACGCGCATTTTGTACTAATACCAAATGGGCTTTCATATGGAAACAGGAAAGAAGATTCGGGTCAGGGATGAGTTACGCGTTGCGAGTTATGAGTTGTGGAATTCTATCTATAATATAAAATCAGGCCCGCGCGCAGCGCGAACCAGAACTGAAAACTTGCAACTCAAAACTTGACCCGGTCTGCAGGCCCTGGCCCCTTTCAGGGGCAAGTCAGCGTCGGGCCCTCTGCACCCCGATTTTACTGGGTCTTGAACCCAACCCTAATCCCTGGTAAGTATTGTAAATTTTGGGACAACCCCGGATTGCTGCTACCGATGGTGAACACACGATGACGCACCGGTCTTTTTTTCAAAGTCAGCTCGGCGTAAACATTCTTGCAGGTATCGCCCTGTTGGGTTTGCTTCTGGCCAGTTATGCCAACAGCTTCCACGGAGCATGGCAATATGACGACTTTGGCAACATCGTGAACAACGACGGGGTCCACATGACCCGGTGGTCGTGGGACCAGCTCAAGCGTGTCTTTTCGGCGGGTTTAAGCCACCAGATCATCAGCCGGCCGCTGGCTTATCTGAGTTTTGCGATCAATTATCGCATCGGCGGGCTGGATGTGTTCGGGTTTCACCTCTTCAATTTCACTGTGCACTGGCTGGCCTCGGTCTTTTTGTTTCTTTTCATTCGCAATTGGCTGAACCTTCCGATTTTTGAAGGGCGTTACCGTCAGCGGGCCAATGGCATCGCATGCATATCCTCGCTTTTATGGGCCACCCATCCCATTCACGTGACGGCGGTCACCTTTGTGGTGCAGCGCATGGCATCCATGACCGGGTTGTTCTATGTTGCCGCCATGTATTTTTATATCAAAGCGAGAACTGTCGGGAGTCCGCGAAAAAATTGTCTTTTTTTCGCCCTGGCCGCCTTTTGCAGCCTAAGCGCCTTGCTCACCAAAGAAAATGCGGTGCTGCTGTTTTATGCATTGCTCCTGCTCGAGTTTTTGTTCATTCAGGGCACGGACAGCCGTCGCAGGGCAAGATGTTTCGCCTGGTTCGTTGGCCTCACCGTCGCCATTGGTCTCCTGGGAAGCCTGTATACCCATCCCTCCCACTTGTTCCACTCATCCGACATTCGGCCGTATACGTGGCTGGAAAGATTGATGACCCAGCCGCGGGTGATCTGGCTTTACCTCGCATATATCGTTTTTCCAATGACCTCGAAATTGACGCTGCTGCACGATATTGAAATATCACATTCCCTGTTTTCACCCTGGACCACAGCGCTTTCCGCCGCTGCCCTGGCAGCGTGTCTGGCGGCGCTGGTCATCCTGGCCCTGCGCCATAGACGAAACCCGCTGGCCTACTGCGGCCTTTTTTTCCTGCTCAATCACGTAGTGGAAGGGTCCATTTTTAATCTGGAGCTGGTTTACGAGCATCGCAACTATATTCCCACCATGCTGATTTTCGTGCCCGCAGCACTGGCGGTGGCCAGGGGATGGGACCAGTTCAGCTACCGGCGCTCGTTTCAATGGATGATCGGCGGGGCGCTTGCGCTGGTTTTGGTATCCCAATGCTATACGACTGCGGCTTATAATCGTGTTTTTGCCACAGAGCGGTCCCTATGGACCCACGTCACTCTTCGTGCGCCGGGACTGAGTTTGGGGTACAACAACCTTGGAAACATTTATTGGAATTCCGGACAGTGGGACCTTGCTTTTAAAGCGTTCAAAAAGGCGTATGAACTGGATCGATACTTCAACTATCGGCATAAGGGGCTGGTTCATCACAATCTGGGTTTATATTACATCTCCCGGGAAGGGGACTTCCAAAAGGCCCTTTTTCATTTCAAGGCCGCGTTTGCACTGTATCCGGAAAACAGCCGGATTCGCTACCAGCTCGCCAGGGCGCAAATTGCAACGGAACACTTTGAAGCGGCCGAACGAACGCTTTCCGAGGCTGTGGAAAAATGGTCCGATAACGCCGATTTTTACTATTTGACGGGATTGTTGCGAATCAAAACGGGGCAGTGCAACAGGGCGTTTGAATATGCCCAAAAGGCTTTGGATCTTGATTCATCAAACCGGGGCGCCCTATCCGTTATGGCAGAAGCGTGCCGCTGCAAAGGTGAATTGTCGTCGGCACTGGGTTATTGGGATAAGGTGGTTCAACTGGAGCCCACGGATGTGAATGCATTGCTGGCGTGCATAATGTTGAGCGCCCGGAACAAACAACCGGTTCGGGCCATGTCGTATTTAGACCGGCTGAAAGCGGAGAGCGGGGGGAAAAGTCTGGATGCGATGCTCCGGATCGTAAAGCGATATTCGGCACTGAATGCATTTGCCGCCGATCCGTTGGAAATCAGGCAGGTGGTCCGGGGGCTGGTTTCCCGTTAGCCCTGATGATGAATATGATTCTTCTGACCCGGTGCGCAAAGGGATTTGTATTACATCCCGGGCCGTCGCAGGTTGGTTTCTGCACTGATGCCGCGCAATGCCGTGTTGTCCTTGCCGATGACTTTAATAAAAAAGGTCTCATCGACGGCATCCTTACTGTCGCCGGGGCCTCCGCCATTTGTTTCCAGTGTAAAATCGCCAAGGTCGCTTCCGATAACGTGGGCCCGCAAATCGACTTCCCATGGCATGGAGCCACCCAGCAACGCCTCGGCGAAATGACCGTTGACCCGGCCGATAGCTTCTGCAAGACCTGTCTTGACCGTTTTATTGCGCGCTTCTTCCTGCAAATCGAAATAACGCGGGACAGCCACAACAGCGATAATGCTCAGGATTACGATGACGGCAATAATTTCAAGAAGGGTGAAACCGGACTGATCCAACAGGGGATTGGTATTTTTCAGGGTGCGCATTGGCATTGAATGCTCCTTGGTAAATTATTAAGACCCAGGCTCACGAATAGTATTCAGCACAAATTATGCCACAATAACTAAAAATTCGCAAATCTTGCTTAATAGATAAAATATTAATAATTAAAGTGTGTTATGAAATTCATTGCTGAATCGAAAAAATATTATGAAGATTAAGGAGGATGGAATCTACATAAATTGTAGTTTTTTATTAATAAATTGTTGTTTTGTATTTTACGTCCTTTCCAGGCTATTTGACTTTAAATGAGGAGGCGTCGATGTCGTACTTTTTTAGGCGGTGCCAGAGACTGCGCTCTTTTATCCCCAAAAGGCTGGCTGCATTTTTCTGAATGCCCTGGCTTCTTCCGAGTGCATGGAGAATCATCCGTTTTTCAAGTTCCTGAAGCTGGCTGTCCATGTCCTGATCCCGGGCGGCTTCAAAAACCGGCAGAGGTGCCGGCTGATGCCAGGTTTGGGTAATAAATGACGGCAGGTGGACCGGATCGATGACCTTGCCGGCCATCAGGGCTGATGATTGGATCGCATTTTGAAGTTCGCGGACATTTCCCGGCCAGTCGTAAGCCATGAGGGACTGGATGGTGGATGAAGAAAGCCGCTTGGTTTCGGCAGCCGCCTGCAGAAAATGTTCGGCAAGAAGCGGAATGTCCTCGCGGCGTTCTCTCAGGGGCGGCAAATAGACGGCAAACACATTGAGACGGTAGTACAAGTCCTGGCGGAATTGTCCCGTTTTGACGATTTCGGGCAATTGTTTGTTGGTGGCGGCGATAAAACGTACATTCACCTGGGTGGATTCGACGCTGCCCAGGCGTTCAACCTTGCGTTCTTCAAGAGCTCTGAGAACTTTGGCCTGGGTTTCAAGGGGCATGTCTCCGATTTCGTCCAGAAAGAGGGTGCCGTCATGGGCCAGTTCGAATTTGCCTGGTTTTCGCGAGTCAGCTCCGGTGAACGCGCCTTTCTCGTGGCCGAACAACTCGCTTTCAAGCAAGCCTTCAGGGATGGCCGCACAATTGATGGCAATAAAGGCCTTTCCCTGTCTGAGACTGTGTTTATGGATGCTGTTGGCCACCAACTCTTTGCCGGTTCCGGTTTCACCGATAATTAATACGGTGGAGTCCGTTGGCGCCACTTTCATGATCTGGTTGAATACGCCGCGCATGGTTTCACTTTGCCCGATAATATCGGGGAAAAGCTGGCGTGCCTCCACCTTGCCCAGTATCTGGGACACTTGATCGAACACACGGGTAAATTTGTACATCTCGGCATCGGTCGCCGGTGGTGAAGGCTGTGCATCGATGTCTTGCAGCACACCCATGGTCTGGGTTTTATTGACAAACTTTTTGACCGGATCGATGAGGAATTTAACCGTCACCAAACCACAACCGAAGGTGAACAATACCAGTATGATGCCCCAGAACGCCACCGGCCATTCAGGCGGCAGACTGCGATCCAGATAAAAGCGGGTCAACCGGTAGGCAACCAGCAGCGACAGGGTGCTGAAACCGGCAAAAATCAGCGGGATGATGACGTAAAGATTGATATGGAAGCGAATGTCTTTCAAATAGGGCACCTCTTTATTCACCCGCAAAACAGGTTTTTGCGGCGAAATCACACAAGATGAGTGACGAGTGACGAGTGACAAGTTCCGAGTTGAGGAATTCTGTCATGTTGTAAGATCTGGTCCGCGCGCAGCGCGAACCACAACTGGAAACTTGTAACTTGCAACGCATTACTATTGATCTTGCTACTGCACCACCCGCGTCAAATCCCACATGGGCATGTAGATCGCCAGTGCAAAAAAGCCGATAACGGCGGCAAGTCCGATGGTCATTATGGGACCGACCGAATCGGACAGCCGTTTCATGGCATATTCGAGTTCATCATCATAATGGGCGGATATGTCGTTGAGCATTTCCTCCATATTGCCGGATTCTTCGCCAATGGCCACCATATTGATGACAATGGGGGTAAAGTATCGGGCCTGTCGAAGTGGAACGGAAATGCCGCGTCCCTCTTCGAGGCGCTCTGTAATCCGGCCGAATTCAAGGGATATGGCGGCATTGTTCATCGTGCCGGATAAAATGTGCATGGATTCGAGTACGGCGACGCCGCTGGACTGTAAAATTGAAAAAATGCTGGCAAACCGCGACATGGCAGCCTTGTTGAACAGCGGGCCCAGCAGTGGCAAGTTCAGCATCAGGGTGTCTTTAATCAGGCGTCCCTTGTCCGTTTTGACATAATAGGCCAAAAAGACGATGGCACCCAGGCCGACGATCAAAATCGGGGGCCAGTAGCTCAATAAGAATTCGTACATGGCCACGCAGATGCGGGTCAGTAAAGGCAATTGTAAACCGGCCCTTTCAAAGATCACTGCGAATTTAGGAATCACGAAGGTCAGCAGAACGAAAAAGGAAATGATCAGGAAACTCAACACGATCACCGGATATTGAAGGGCGGACCGGATATCGGCCCGCATTTTATGTTCGTGTTCCATGATATAAATCAATCGCGCCAGCACCTCCGGCAACGCACCGCTGGCTTCCCCGGCGCGCACCATGCTGCAGTACAGCGGCGGGAAAACTTTCGGGTATTTCCGGAATGCGTCGTGCAGGCTCAACCCTTCACTGATGTCTTGGGTCAGGTGGTTGATTATTTTTTTTAACAGCGGATCTTCGGTCTGGCTCTCGAGGGTCTGCAGCAGGGTCATCATGGGCACACCGGCGCGGACCATTGTCCTGAACTGCTTGGTAAAAAGGATCAGCTCTTCGGATTGTACCGAACGAAACCGCTGGAGAAAGGTCGAAACGTTCGACAGGGGGTTCGCCGACTGGTGATCCACAACCCGGGATGGAATCAAGCCGCGCCCGACCAGGATGGCGTTGACCCCGTCGACGCTGTCGGCCTCAATGGTTCCCGAAACGGTGGCGCCGCTGTCGTTAATGGCTTTGTAGCTAAATATGGGCATCGATCACACCATGACCGCTGATGCGGCTTCATCCAGAGTGGTTATTCCGCGGGCCACCTTTTCAGCGGCGTCCTCTTTCAAGGTCCTCAAACGCCCGGATTGGTGCGCTGCGCGGGTGATTTCCTGGGCCGAGCGCCGCTTGAGGATCATGTCCTGCACCATTTCATCGATTACCAGCACTTCAAAAATCCCGGTCCTGCCCTTGTACCCTTTATCCATGCAGTTGAAACACCCCGTGCCTTTGACAAAATTGGCATCGTCTTTTTTATCGAGCCCCCAGAATTTCAGGGCCGCCTTGGGCGGATCGTGCGGTTTCCGGCAATAGGGGCAGACTTTGCGGACCAATCGCTGGGCAATGGAGACCAGCATGACGGACGAGACCAGAAAGGGTTCAATGCCCATATCGATGAACCGGGTGATGGCTCCCGCTGCATCGTTGGTGTGCACGGTGCTCAATACCCGATGACCGGTCAGCGATGACTGAACCGAAATGCTGGCGGTTTCGGCGTCCCGGGTTTCACCGACCATGATGACATCCGGGTCCTGGCGCATGATGGCGCGCAGCCCGCTGGCAAAAGACATTCCCGCTTTGCGGTTGAGTTGAATTTGACGAATCTTGTTTACGCGATACTCCACCGGATCTTCCAATGTGATGATATTGATGTCCGGCTGGTTGATCCGTTTCAGGATGGAGTAAAGGGTGGTGCTCTTTCCGCTGCCGGTGGGCCCTGTGCTGAGGATCATGCCATACGGCCGGAAAATCATGGATTCAAGCTTCTCAATATCGCTGGCCGCCATTCCCAGTTCCTCCAGGGAAAATACGCCGCTGCTGGTGTCAAGAAGACGCAGGACCATGTTCTCACCATATATGGTGGGGATGGTGGAAGCCCGGATATTGATTTCCTTATTTTCCATGCGAAGCGTAAAACGGCCGTCCTGCGGGATTCGGGATAGCGAGATATCCATATTGGCCAGTATTTTGAGCCGCGAGACGATCAGCAGGTGCATGGATTTGGGGGGAGCCGGTACTTCATGCAGTTTTCCATCGACGCGAAAACGAACCTGCACCCGATCTTTTTCAGGGCTGATATGAACATCGCTGGCACCGTCGCGAACGGCCTGTGAGAGAATAGAGTTGACCAGCCGGATAACGGGCGCCTCTTCGGCCATATCATGCAGGGACCGGACTTCAAGGTCGTCCGCGGTCCGGTCGCGGTCACCCTCTGTGGACGGCTCGATTTGCATTTCTTCCATGCTTTCGAGCATACCACCCATGGTGGAGTAAGTTCCGTAGAGACTCCCCAGGAGGTGGTTCCACTCCTGATAGGTGCAGATCACGGCCTCGATTTCCATGTTGGTAAAGACCTCCATGGCATCCAGGGCATCGATATCCATGGGGTCCGTCATCGCCAGGGTGAGCAGGGAATTGGATCTGGATATGGGCACCGCCTGAAATTTCTGGGCCTGTTCCAAAGGGATTATTTCGGCGAGGCTCATGTCGATGGGGAAATTGTCAGGGTAGTACTTGGCTATTTTCAGCTGCCGCGAGATCAAATCTGAAATCTGGCCCCCGCTGACAATGCCTTCTCGAACCAGGTACTGTCCCAACTTTAAATTGTTGCGCTTATGATCGATCACGGCCTGCTTGAGCTGTTCTTCGGTCATCAGTCCGGCTTCAACCAGCATCTCCCCGATTTTCTTTTTGTTTCTCAATTGAACCCCTCTAAAATTGCAGGCATGCTAATGCACGGATCCGGCGTATGGATCTGCATAAAAAATTGTGCCATTGGGCCAGGAGGACATCACTTCTGCCTGCCCGGTATTATTTTCAGGCAGTGCATCGGCGTAATCGGCTGCCGATCGGGCATCCGTAAAATATCGCTTAACCAGCAATGGAAAATGCAACCCCGTGGTCGGTGACCAGGCGGGTATCATGTGAACAGGAATCGATGTGGTGCTTGAAATTTGATGCACTTGCTGTGCCGCCTGCGGCAAGGATTGGTAATCGCCCAATTTAACCCAATAGACGGGCGTTGTCTCGGCCGGACGGATTTTACGGGACAATGGCGGAAACGATAGAACGTTGCCGATGTCGATTACATTGGGATCGGCGATTTGCCGGTTGGCATCGATGACCGCACGCAAAAATGCGTTCTGCCGGGTGCCGTAGACCTGGAAAACCAGATCGACCAGTGTATCACCGGGTTTGACGATGAGTCTGCCAAGGCTGGCCGGCGGGTCTGAATTTTGCACCGGCTTTTGTTTTCCGGTGTCGGCATCCGTTTGGGGGGCCGGACCCGATTTTTTTTCAATCCCCGAGGCATACGCCTCGGCCGGGAGGTTGCCGGAGGCTATGGACCGGGAAGCGGCATCGTTGCCGGCCAATGCTGAATTTTCCGCCCCCTGGAGCTGCGGCGGGATCCCTGCCGCCGTTGGTATATCGATGGCCGCCGGGATGGACGGATCCGCTTTCGGGTATATTTTTATGGCCTGCATCCTCCCGTCATGGTGCCCGCTTCCGACCCGGTCGGTGTTGTACAAATAAAAGGCCGATCCCACAAGCAGCAGGACGGTGAACAAAACCGCCGCCCGACGGGTTGGAGCGGTCGGTGCGGAAAGCCTTTTCTTACAGCTCCGAATCAAGGCCCAGCCGGCCGTGCTGCGGTTTTGAATGATCATGGCCAGAATACTCTGATGGCAGATATGAATGATTTTTCGCGGGTACCCGCGGCTGGACCTGTAGATGGCCCACAGTGCCGGTCGGGTGAATATTTTTTGGGGGCGCGGCCCGGCGCTGGACAGCTTGATCCGATGATTGACCATTCTGCGGGTATCTTTGAAATCCATCGGCGCCAAATAGTGCAGCAGGTTGATGCGGTCGCTGAAATTTACGTGCCGGTCCAGCAGGCCCTTGAATTCAAGCTGTGCAAAAATAACGATTTGGAGCAATTTGTAGGTATTGGTTTCGAAATTGAGCAGCTCGCGAAGGATTTCGAGGCATGAATCCGTGGTCTTTTGCCCCTCGTCGATGATCAACACGACCGTTTTATGCTCATCGACGCCTTTTTTAAATAGATGTTGCTTGATGTTTTCCTTCAGGGCCAGATCGCTGAGCGCCGGGTCATCCTTATAGCCGCAAATGAGTTCATGCAGATGCAGCAGAAACGGCTGTGTCGAATCAAAGGAGGGGTCCAGAATCAAATACGATTCAACCTGCGCATCATCTGAAAACTTCCGGATCAATTGGCGGCAAAGGGTTGTTTTACCCGTGCCGACGTCACCGATGACCACGTTGAGGCCACGCTTCAACCTCAGGGCCAGTTCAAGCTTCTGCAGGCAGGCCACATGCTGTCTGGATGGATAAAAATAGTCGGGATCCGGCGAATTGGAGAAGGGTTCCCGATCGAGCTGTAAAAGCTTGTAATAGTCCATTTTGGTTCTTTAGGATGTTATCATTATTATTTTTCCAAATGATCGCCGGATGGGGCGTCCACCGCCTCAGTGGGTCGTGTTTTCAGAATATGGGGGGTGATGAAAATCAACAGGTCTTCCATTTGGTCTCTCTTGCTCTGATTTTTGAAAAGGTTGCCGAGCAAGGGTATTTTCCACAGCAGCGGGACGCCGGCCTCATTGTTCTGTTCGGTATTTTTCTTGAGTCCGCCAATCACTGTCGTCTGGCCGTCGAACAAGATTACATTGGTGGACGCCTTTTTGGTGATGATGGTCGGGTACTGGTTGACCGTGCTGACGGTCCCGACTTCATCCTTGGTGGTTCTGATTTCTAGCTTGAGGGCGTTGCCCTGAATGACATGCGGCGTTACCTCGAGGCTTAAAACGGCGGATTTGTAAACCACCTCGACATTGTCACTTTCAACGATTTGAATGGGAATTTCGCTTCCGCTTTCAATGGTCGCCTTGCGATTGTCCAGGGTTGTGATGGATGGGCTCGAAAGGATGTTCAACTTTCCCTCTTCTTCCAATGCGGACAGTTGAAAGGAGAGGATGCGGTCAGCGCCTTCGGTGATCAATCCCAGGGTCAGCCCGGTGCCCGTCTGGTTGGCATTGCCCAGGTTGGCCGGAAAGTTCACAGCCGTACCCGCGGCGGGATTGAGCCCTGTACCCAAAGTGGCGTTGGATATGGCTGCGGAGGGGTCCGGTGTAATCCAATAGTTGCCGTCCACGTTCTGGTAAAGACCGCCCCACTCGACCCCCAGCTCTCTGGCAGTCTGGTTGGTGGTTTCAACGATGAAGGCTTCAATCAAAATTTGCGGTGTCGGTCGATCCAGTTCAGTGATCAAGGGAACGATTCGTTTGATATCCGTGGGGGAGGCTTGAACGATCAGTGAATTGGTATGGCTGTCGACCATGACGAACCCCACCGGTTCCCCGGGTTTTTTGGTGCTCAGCACCTTTTCGACGCTTGCTTTGAGTTTTTCCGCAGAGGCGAAATCAATGGGGATGATTTTGGTCACCAGAGGCGCCTGCATTTCCATTTCACGTTTCTTGGCCATTATTTTTTCCTGGGCTTCCAGGTTTTCCAGATTTCGTTTGCGATCCTCGGCCGTGATAATGCGGATGATATCGCCTTCCCATTCATAGGTTAAGCCGCGCGATTTCAAAATAGCGGTAAACACCTGATCCCAGCGGGCATCAATTACGTTAATACTGATCTTGCCGGTTACATTTTCGTTGATCATCATATTGAGATTGACCGAGCGGGCCAATGCGCGCAGCAAAACGGCCACGCCGGCCTGGTGCATTTTCATCGTGATTTTTCGTTCTGGAAGTGGTCGCAAAGGTTCTGTCAGGGCATCTTGAGGGGAGATGGTTTCAATTTTTTTGGCCGGCAGTTCGAAGCTTCGTGCGCGAGGCGATGGCGAATAGCCGCGGCTGTTTTTTGCCATGTCTTGCCATTTGTCAAACGAGGATGGCTTGGCCTCCTGGTTTTTGGCGCAACCCGAAACGAAAAGCATCGACAGGATCAGCGCCATTGCCATGGCATCTTTGATTTTGAGACAGGTCATATTCATATCCAGACGGTTAAGTTAATTTTCCAATTCGAAATCCATCTCTTTGATGGGCAATTGAATGGTTTCCGAGTTGTCCGTGCGGGCGATGATTACCCGGTTCGGGAAAATGGTTTTAACGTAATAGCGGCCCGTGGTCAAAGCTTCACCCTCGGTATATTCCAATCCATTGACAATAGCCATTTTGGTTTTGCCCAGGGACAGAAAGCCGGTATAAACAAAGTCCGGCGGCCGCTCGGCGCCGGCCGCAACAGACACCGGGGCCTTTGGCACGAGGCTGGACTTAAGGGGTTCAACCGATTGCAGAAAGGGGTCTTTGGGCCATGGGGCGCCGGCTTTGGCGATTATGTATTGATATTCTTCGGCCATTTTGTCGCTGGCAATCTTTTGGGAGACCTCGGCGACAAAGCTTTTCAAATCCGCCGTGGGTGTGGTTTTCACTACAGGAGCGGCTTTTCGGGTCCGACGAACGCCCAGCATCTCATAGGCGCCGTAGATAATGGTCAGGCACATAATGCTGACGATTACTTTTTCGCGCTTTGTCATGATGGTGTCGCTTTGCCGGTCTGGGTTAAGGGTGCCATGTGATCTATTCCTGGTTAATTTTAATTTTGAATTCCATATGTTTCTTTTGCTTGCGTGTTTCTATTCGCATTTCGTCAATGGACTCCAGATAAGGCAATTGACAGATGCTCATCAACAGGTTGCGCAAATTGAAGAAATCTCCGGTAAAATCGATGTTCATGGCCAAATATCCCGTGTCGTTGAGATAGTTGCTGACATCCGGAACGGCCCGGTTGAATGCCACATGATTTTCGCGGGCCAGACGGCCAAACAATTCGTTTATGCCGGCAAGGTCATTGTGGGAAATTTTCTGTTTCTTGGGCAATGCGAGCGAAGTGGGAACTTGGGTCGTAATTTCCTGGATCAGCTTCTGATAGACGGGAAAGAGCATCTCCTGGGTTTTAACCTTGTCGTGCAACTGTGCAATTTCGGCGTCCATATCCCGAAGTGCTGTAAAGTTGGGAAAGATACCCACGAAAAAGAAGGCCGCGATGCCGAGCAGGCAGATGATAAAATAGGTCAAGTTGCTCGACTGTACGGTTAATTTTCCCATAAGGATCCCCAATTGCGTGTTGCCCTGTATTTTATCTCGATCAATGGTTTATTCAAAGCGTCAGAATACCTCCAGACGGGTTGTGAAGCGCATGACTTCCTGCTCGTCATAATATTCGATCAGCTTGCTCTGGACATTGGGCTTTTTAAAAACCGGTGAATTTTTGAGACGCAACAGGTAGCTGGTCAATGCGGTTTCAAAAAATGAGGGTTCACCGAAAATGATGCCTTCTATCACCACACCGCCCGGTTTCTGGTCGGAATGTTCAGTACTTTCGGGTTCCAGCACCATGGAAACATCCAGCAGCCGGATATGGGTGGGCGTTATCGAAGATAACTCGGCCAAAAGGGCCAGCGGGGCATAACGGTGCACCATCTGGACCACGGACAGTCGCTGGCGCTTGGTTTTGGCAAAAAGCGCCAGCATGACCTCTTTTTCGGCCGGCGGAGAAAATGCGATCAGTCGGTGGTCAAGCTTTGCGATGTTTTCTCTTTTGTGGTCCAGTTGTTTTTGCTGCCAGGAAAAAAGCGCGATCATGATCATCAGCAACAGCATACAGATGGTCAATATGCGCATGTTGTTGAGGCGGATGGATTCGGCTTTCTCTTTGTCTTCATGGGTATACAGAAAATTGGGTGTAATGGCGTTATCGGAAAGGGCAAGGCCGATGGCCGGTACATAGGCCTCCTTGTCTGAAACGCTTTGCGGTATTCGAATGCCACGGACGAAATGGCTTTCGGCAGGGAAGGGGTTCATGGGGATGACCGGCAGGTCCAGTTGTTTGCCGAAATGGTCCACAAGGGTACTGTTGGCAATGACTTGTCCTGAAATATAGACTCGGCTGACGCCTTCATTATTGTAATTGAGTGCAAAATGCTCAAAGGTGCGCTCTACCTGGCGAATGAGGCGCTCCAATGCAGGCAGCGCCATCTGAAAAACGGTGGCCGGATCCGGTTCGGAATTTTCCAACGGCTGGTTTCCGATGCTGTCGGGCTGCCCGATGAATCTGAAAAAAATCTGCTGTGCGCGCGGATCTATGGAAGGTGCGGTGTATTCCCGTATTCCCATGTCCTCCGCCTTTTTTCCCAGTTGCGGTTCATGCCAGTTCTCGGTGCCTTGCATCGCCATGTTAATGGCTTCGATCATGCTGTGCATACCGGCCTTGATCCCGCGCGATAAAACCAGATTGCCTTTGTTGTAAATGGCGATACGGGACCAGTCCCGCCCGACGAAAAGACAACAGCAATTATGATCGGTGTGCGGGATAATCTGTCGGCGGAACAGATTCTGGATGGCAAACGGAACGATAGAAATACCGTTCAGTGGGTAGCCGACGGCCTTAAAGGCCGCCTTAAAAGCGTCAACATCCGCTTGAGGGGCCTTGAATGTGACGACCTCCGTTTTGGTTATACCGCCCACGGTGACATCGCCCAGGATTTCATAGTCGAGCAATTCCCGTCGGGGGTCAAAGGAGACCTTTTTGGTAAAGGACCAGAAAATGGCGTTGGGGATTTGTTTGCGCGGCAGTTTCGGAATCTGAATGGCGCGTATTTCAACATTGGCGGATTGAATCGCCCCCCAGAGGTTGCATGATGACCTGCTTTTGCAGAACTGGTCCAGTGTCGCTTTAAGGGTTTTTAAAAATGATGGATCATCCAATGATATCGATTTATTGAAAGGTATGTCGAGGTAATCGGCAAGCACGTATCGTTTTTCAGAAGGGATGACCTTGGCCAGTTTGATATGGGTGTGGCCGATATCAATTCCAACGGTCGGTTTTTTTTTGAATGAAACGCGCGGAGTGAAAGCAGGGTCTTTCGATTTTATCGATCGTGCCGGGTTATCACCGGGTTGGGCAGGGGCGGGGGCCGAATCTGTGCTGCGGATAAGTGCTAATAACTTTTCCGTTGAACGAATATCGTTTTCATTTTTGGCCAACGCGAATCTCCTTGCCGTCAATTGCCGGATGTGATCAGTACAGTGGGTGCAGTGGTGATTACTCTGTTTTTTTGGCCATAAAGGCCTTTTTTTGTCAAGCTTAAATGCATATTCGATAGAGCTTTAGTTACCGGTATTTTTAAGAATACCGTTCAGAGCCACTATTATTGGGAATATTTTTGGCGGGCCTTTGTAGCGGATGGACAGCATTTTTTGACGGGTAGAAGATCCTTGATCATTGCGATCCGTCAATGTTATTGTAGGCCATCTCAATGCGCCAGATCAAATTTTCCAAGACCCGCAGTAGATATCCATACCGGGTCTTGTCATCCAACGGCAGCAATAACTCAGGCATATGGACAGCGGACGAACAAAATCTGGAATATTCACTTCACTCTCTTCGATTACCGATCACATGGTTCTCATCGGTTTCGGCCTTGCCGTGATTTACTGGCTGCTCGATTCGTTTCTTTCCATTTTTTTATCGCACGACCATTTTCTTGAAAAAATGATCGGAATTGACCTCTATAATGTCTGGGGCAGGGTGATTGTCTTGTGCCTGTTTGCCATTTTTGGCTCTCATGCCCAATTTACCATCAATGAACGTAAGGCTGCCGCAGAAAAGATGGAACGCGACGCCGCCACCCGCGAGCGATTTCGGCGGCTGCTCTCGCCGGATTTGGCCGAAATGGTGGTCAACGGCAAATTGACCGTGGAAAAGGGTGGCGAAAACCGTGTCGCCACGGTAATGTTCGTCGATATCCGCGGTTTTACGGCATTGAGTTCCGATCGGCGGGCATCTCAGATTTTGCAGATGCTTAATGATTATTTCGAAGTTTTGGTGGACACTGTTTTTCGTCATGAAGGCACTGTCGACAAATTTATCGGAGACGGAATGATGGTGATCTGGGGAGCGCCGTTGACCCATCCGGATGATCCCAGCCGTGCGGTCAGGGCGGCCCTGGACATCCACGCTCTGCTGGAGGATTTCAATTATACCCGTGTTTCACGCGGTGCCTACCCCATTCAGATCGGCATCGGAATCAATACCGGCGAAGTCGTTGCCGGATACATCGGTTCCAGCCGCACCATGAGCTATTCCGTGATCGGCGATACGGTCAACATCGCCTCCAGGCTTTGTTCTGCAGCACGTCCCGGCGAGATCATCATATCTGAGTTTACCCGTCATATGGTCGGCGATCAATTCCACACCCGGGAGCGGCCGCCGGTGAATGCAAAAGGCAAGCGCAATGCCATCAAGGCCTTTGCTGTGCTGGGATATCGGGCCGACGGGAAAAGTATCTACAAGGGCATAAAGCCCCTGAAACCTCAAACAGAAAGCCGGGCCTGATGGGAATGCGCATTGGCTCCGGGTATGATGTTCATCGACTTGTGCAAGGGCGGCCGCTGGTTATCGGCGGTGTCACGATTCCTTACCATTTGGGATTGATGGGACATTCCGACGCCGATGTGCTGGTGCACGCGGCATGCGATGCATTGCTGGGCGCTGCCGGTCTGGGGGATATCGGAATGCATTTTCCGGATCATTGCGATGAATTCAAAGATATTTACAGCATAACGCTTCTGTCGCGCTGCCGCGATTTGATCAAGGAAAGCGGGTATCGGCTGGCCAATCTGGATGCAACGATATTCGCTCAGGCGCCGAAGCTGATGCCTTATGGAAAAGAGATGGTCCGGACCATGGCCCGAGCGCTCGATGTGACTCCGGACCGCATCAATATTAAAGCGACGACCACGGAAGGACTTGGATTTGTCGGTGATGGAGCGGGCATCGCCGCCAACTGCGTCGTGTTGGTCGAAGATTTTCCTGATTAAAAGTCTTTACAACTTTCTTTCAGTTTCTTAGCTTCTCAAAGCGGTGGATATGCCATCGCTTTTTTTAACCCTGAAAAACGGGTTCCGGTCATTGCGGCCGGGTCACCGACAGGCTGTGTTCAGTTTGGCGTTAACACCTCAATTTTATACGCTTTATGTATGTTGGAGCGACGCTGCTCCCGCAAACATGCTCGAAAAAAATGAACTTAAGTTAAAGATTCAACTTTCGGGTTTCGCCCAGCGTGAGGACTGAGGTGCCTTCAGGGCATGGGTTTTCGTCACGTCGGTACCGAGTTTTAGCGCCACTTGGGTGCAGCGCAGGAAAGCGTTGCGCACTGTTTGAGCGCAGCGAGTTTGCGCAACGCCCGGAGCGCACCATAGTGGCACTTAAACGACAGTGCGTGTGACGAAAATCCATGCCCTGAAGACATCAGGTATTGAAAGCTGAAAGCCATTGAATTGCAATGCGTAACTTTTACGCCTGCATAATACCTTAAGGATTGCGATGAACCGATTTAAGCTCGTTTCCGACTTTACCCCCCAAGGCGACCAGCCCCAGGCCATCAGCCAGCTTTCAGCGGGATTGGACCGGGGCCTCAAGGACCAGGTATTGCTGGGAGTCACTGGGTCGGGCAAGACCTTTACCATGGCCAATGTGATTGCATTGGCCAACCGCCCGGCCCTCATTATTGCTCCCAACAAGACGCTGGCCGCCCAGTTGTACCATGAATTCAAGCTGTTGTTTCCCGAAAACGCCGTGGAATACTTCGTGAGCTACTATGACTATTACCAGCCCGAGGCTTACATTCCCACCACAGATACCTACATTCAGAAGGATTCTTCCATCAATGAGATGATTGACAAGATGCGCCATTCGGCAACCCGGTCCGTGTTGTCGCGCAGGGACGTGCTGGTTGTGGCCAGCGTTTCATGCATATTCGGTCTGGGGGCCCCGGAAGATTACCTTGCAATGCGTGTGGATCTAAAAGTCGGGCAAGAAATATCGCGGGACAGGCTGCTTTACGACCTGGTCAATATGCACTATCAACGCAACGACGTGGATTTCCACCGTGGAACGTTTCGCGTACGCGGCGACCGGATCGAGATATTTCCGGCATATGAGGAAAGTGAAGCGCTGCGGATCGATTTTTTCGGCGATACCATCGAGACCATCCAGCAGATCGACCCCATTCGCGGCCTGTCTCTGCAGGCGATGGATTCGACGACCGTATTTCCGGCATCCCACTATGTGACGTCGCGTGCAACCTTGAAGCGGGCCATGCAAAGTATCGCCCGGGAGCTTAAAATCGAAGTGGACCGCTTCCGGGACGACAGCAAGTTCATTGAAGCGCAGCGGATTGAAGAACGCACCCGGTTCGATATGGAAATGATCCAGGAACTGGGATACTGCAACGGCATTGAGAATTACTCCCGGCACCTGACCGGAAGAGAACCCGGCGCCCCCCCGCCGACACTGCTGGACTACTTCCCGGACGACTATCTCATGTTCCTCGATGAGAGCCATATCGCCGTGCCCCAGCTGCGGGCCATGTACAAAGGGGACCGGTCTCGAAAAGAAACTCTGGTGCGATTCGGCTTCAGGCTTCCTTCAGCGCTTGACAACCGGCCATTGCGCTTTGATGAGTGGTGCAGCCGGGCGAACCAGGTGGTTTATGTGTCCGCCACACCTGCACCCTATGAACTGGACCGGGCGCAGGGCGCCGTGATTGAACAAATCGTGCGCCCCACCGGACTCATCGATCCTGAGATTGAAATCAGGAGCGCCAAACATCAGGTGGATGATCTGTACGCCGAGATTAAACGCTGCACCCGGTCCAGGTCGCGCGTGCTTGTCACCACCCTGACCAAACGAATGGCTGAAGATTTGGCCGAATATTATGCAGACCTGGGCGTTGGTGTACGATACCTCCATGCGGATATCTCCACCATGGAACGGATGGACATTATACAGGAACTGCGCATGGGAAAATTTGATGTGCTCATTGGGATCAACTTGCTGCGGGAAGGTCTGGACATTCCCGAAGTTTCCCTGGTCGCGATTCTGGATGCCGACAAGGAGGGGTTTCTGCGCTCCGCCAGATCGTTGATCCAGACCTTTGGCCGGGCAGCGCGCAATGTAGAGGGCAAAGTACTGCTTTATGCAGATAACACCACCGCGTCTATGGCAAAAGCGATCGAGGAAACGCAACGGCGCCAAAGCATTCAGCGCCGGCACAATAGAAAGCACGGGATTGTACCCACGTCCATTCAAAAAGAGATTTCCCAGGTTTTCGGCTTAAAAAATGAAACACAGGAGGGGCGTTTCCAGGTTGCCGAACCGGTGGAATGGTATGATGATCCTGCAAAAATGGACGAGACCATCGCTTCTCTTGAATCGCAGATGAAAGATGCGGCCCGCGATCTGGATTTCGAGACGGCGGCACAACTCAGGGACCGCATCAAGGTGCTTCGACGGCAAATAGTGTTTGAAGGCCGGTTCTAAATTGTTGCCCTGAAGACATCGGGTATTGGAAGCCGAAAGTTGTCGTATAGGTTTGTCAATTTATGGTGCTGACCGGTTATGAACCGCAAACCGAATTTGAAGGCGCGCCACAATGGCCGACAGTGACGAAAAAATAGACCTGAATCCGGACGCCGTTGCGGCGGAACTTGCCGCACAGGTCGAAATGATATCCAGAGATCCGGGCGTTTACCTGTACAAAAACAGCCAGGGCACCATACTGTATATCGGCAAAGCAAGGGATTTGAAAAAACGCGTTCAATCCTATTTCCAAACCAATCGCCCCCATGAGCCCAAAACACGGGTCATGCTGCGGCAGGTAGCCACCATCGAAACCATTGCCACGCGGACTGAAAAAGAAGCCCTGATTCTGGAATCCAATCTAATCAAGCGACATAGGCCAAGGTACAATGTCGTGCTCAAGGACGACAAACGTTATCCCTCCATCAGGCTCAACTTGAAACAGCCGTATCCCAACCTGAACATTGTCCGCAAAATTCAAAACGACGGGGCCCTTTATTTCGGCCCGTATGCCTCCAGCGCGGCTGTCAAGCAAACCATTAAATTCATTCATAAGACATTCAAATTGCGAAAATGCCGCACCAAGACCTTTATGAGCCGTACCCGACCCTGTCTCAATTATCAGATGGGCCTATGTCTCGGGCCTTGCTGTCTCAATGTCGATGCCGGAGTTTACGGCGCTATTGTAGACGAGGTCATCGCCTTCCTTCGGGGGCGCACCCCGGCATTGGTCCAACAGATCAAAAAAGAGATGCAGCATGCCGCAGCACGCCAGGCATTTGAAAAGGCGGCGGTTCTCCGGGACAAGATGTTTGCCCTTGAAAAAACATTGGAAAAGCAGGTTTGTGTGACCGCCGATTTCAAGGATCGCGATATCGTCGGCATGGAACATGACGACAATGCCTCTGTGATCATTCTATTGAGGGTGAGGGGAGGGTTTCTGCTCGGACAACGAACATACCCGTTTGAATTCGCAGCCGGCCATTTCGAGACCAAAATGACTGATTTTCTGCAGCAGCTTTATGGGGAGCAACAAGAGATTCCTCCCGAGATACTCGTCAGTCATATGCCCGGGGAACAAGCCTTGATCGAATCGTTTCTTTCCGAACGACGGGGCAAACGGGTCCGCCTGGTGCGACCGCAACGCGGCGAGAAGGCCCGGTTGACCCAGATGGCCGTGCAGAACGCGCGGCGCGTTTTGAAAGAGATGGCCGACAGCGCGGCCTCCAATTTGGTTATGCTCAACCGGCTGAAACGGTTCCTTCAAATGGAAAGAACACCTCTGAGAATAGAATGCTTCGATAATTCAAACCTTTACGGTACTCAGCAAGTGGCTGCAATGGTGGTTTTCAGCAACGCCCGGCCATTGAAAGAGGCCTACCGCCGCTACCAGATTAAAGCCAGCGCCAAACACGATGATTATGCGATGATGGCCGAGGTGTTGAACCGGCGGTATTCAAAAAGTGAGGGCGAGGCACCGCTGCCGGACCTGTTGCTGGTGGACGGCGGCAAGGGGCAGCTCAATATCGCATTGGCGGTTATCGATCAACTTGATCTGGAAGGCCGGTTTGCCGTTGCGGCCATTGCCAAAAAGGATGAATCCATGGGTGAAACCATGGACAAAATCTATTTGCCCCGCAGAGCCAATCCTGTGCAATTTGGCAGGCACGCAGACCTGCTATTGTTTTTACAACGGGTGCGGGATGAAGCCCATCGCGCAGCCGTCGGCTACCAGCGCAAGCGCCGAAAAGCCCACTCTCTGCTCTCAGCGCTCGATGAGATAACGGGTGTCGGGCCACGGCGGAAAAAAATGCTGTTGCAGCATTACGGCAGTGTTGCCGGCATTGGCCGGGCGGCAATCGAAGACTTGGCACGGCAACCGGGTATTTCCGAATCGTTGGCCCGGGCGATTAAATCGCATTTGTCAGAGCATTCGGAGCAATAAAAACGGAAATATTTCATCCAAGCTGGGGCAGCGACGGGGTGCCACGGCCAGGTCAGAGGCAGAGGCAGAGGGTCAGTTTTGAGTTGTGAGTTTCAAATTATGAGTTGAGGAATTCTGGCATTGTATGAGATCAGGCTCGTACGAAGCGCGAACCAAAACTGGAAACTTGTTAATCGAAACGATCCTGATACGACCGTGAGACCCTTTGAGAGCCGGCACAGCCGGGCCCTCAGGACCCGGCTGTGTCGGTATTAACGAACTGAAAATTAGATCAAATCAGAAATAGCCGCTTTTTCGTCCAGCAGTTCCTTTTCGGTGGTCTTCAGTCTTTCACGGCTGAAATCGCTGACTTCCAATCCGCTGACTTCTTTCCATTGCCCATTTTCGCAAATAATGGGGAAGGAGAAAATGATATCTTCATCGATTCCGTAGGAGTTGCCGGCACTGTGGACACCCATGCTGACATATTTGCCGTTGCTTCCCAAAGCCCAACTGCGCATATGATCCACTGCTGCAGAAGCGGCGGATGCGGCACTGGATGCGCCACGGGCTTTAATGATAGCGGCGCCCCGCTGTTGAACGGTTGGAATAAAATCATTGACGTACCAGTCGTTGTCAACCAAGTCCTTGGCAGGCTTGCCATCCACTGTGGCGTAGCTGATATCCGGATATTGGGTGGCGGAGTGATTGCCCCAGACCACCATTTTTTCCACTTTTGTCGTGTGGCTGCCGGTTTTCTCCGCCAGTTGAGACATGGCCCGATTGTGATCCAGCCGCATCATTGCCGTCACATTCTTCGGGTTGAGGTTCGGAGCGTTTTTCAGGGTGATCAGCGCATTGGTATTGGCCGGATTGCCAACCACCAGGATTTTAACATCGCGGCTCGCGTTCTTGTTGAGCGCTTTGCCCTGAACGGAGAAAATTTCCGCATTGGCCTTGAGCAGGTCGGAACGTTCCATTCCGGGTCCACGGGGACGCGCACCCACCAGAACCGCATAATCTGTATCTTTAAATGCAACATCGGGATCGTCGGTGGGAATGATTCCGGCAACCAGCGGAAAGGCACAGTCATTCAGTTCCATCACAACACCGTTAAGTGCCCCCATCGCCGGCGGTATTTCCAACAATTGAAGGATAACGGGCTGATCTTTGCCGAGCATGTCACCGCTGGCAATGCGGAAAATGACTGAGTAGCTGATCTGTCCGGCTGCGCCGGTGATTGCGACACGTAAGGGGGATTTCATTTTTTTCTCTCCTCGGTGATTTGAAAATAAAAAGTGTTGGGTCGATAAACGAAAAAATGTGGATAATCTATCCTTATTAATAAAATCGACAAATTTTGCAAACCTAAAAAAGGGCATAGAATCGCACAACAAAATTATGGTGTCAACTTTCAATCCCGGCTCAAGTATCAGAAAAATAGAGCGATGCAATCCCCACAGAGGCTTTTACCTTCAAATAATAAGGTGGTGCGGTAGCTTATTTAAATAACTATTAAATATTGACTTCATCCCCCCATGCAAGGTAAAAGAAACATGACCGATTGACGATGTCGGTGCTAAAGAACATCTCCCGAGGCAGCGATGGATGCCATGGCAAAAAACGATTAACCCATCGCCGGCATCGCAATGCGCCGGAAACAGACCGCCGGATATTATGGACAGGGCCGTTCATGGATATAAAAAAACGACTTAAATCATTGCTTCAGGAGGCGGAAATTTACCGCTCACAGGGCTTGATCACGGAAGCGTACGGAAAATATGAAGACGCGGCCGCTCTGGTTGATTCAATATCCAATCTGAAAAACAAATCCAGTTTATTAAAAGCCATCAACGATAAAATCCAGGCGCTTGATTCAACCAAGGAAAAGGTGGAAAAAGGGCCGGCAACTCCCGAACTATCCAAAAAGGCCCAGGATTTGATCAAGAATCTTTTTGTGTTTTCGGAAAACAAAGACGACGATACGGCCGCTTTAGAGGGTGCCGTGGCGCTGGCCAAGTTCGGGCAATTCGACCGAGCCCACAGGGAATTGGTGCCCCTGCTTGAAAAAGAAGGCGTAAAAGTTGAAGCGGCTAAAAATATTCTGCGTTGTTATCTCGCCGCCGGATCCATTGATGAGGCTATCAATCAGTTTCGACTGTGGCATGCAGATGACCGGTTTCAGCCAGGCCACTTGGAACTGGTGCGCGTTTATCTTGATGACGCCCTCCAGAAAAAAGGGGTGCAGGCGGACTTGCCAAAGGCACTCTCCGCAGGCGATACCCTGCGCATGGAGCGTAAGGTGGCTGCATCCCCAACGGATGATACGGAAGAGGAATTTTTAGATATCACGTCCATCGGCATTACCTTTGAGAGCGGACCGCGTATTGGAAAAATGGTTGAATTCGATGTCAATTTCCAGTCCGGTAACATGCTCAGCCTCATTATTTCCAAGCAGGATCAGGGGTTGATCGAGGACCTTAAGGCAGGGATGGAGTTAAAAGACATACAGTTTTACTCACCGATCGCCATATTTAATGGCACAGGGGTGGTGTCATCGAAGACGCAAATAAAATCCGGTCCCAAACAAGGCGATTATTGTTTGGATATTCGGATTAAAAGCACCTGATGCAGTCGGCGTGCATGCATTACGACCTTGTTGCCGGTTGCGGATTTAACACATACAGCCGTTGACGGTTCTGCCGCGTGAGGCCTTTTCGGCAATGGCAACGGTTATGGGAACCAGGTTTGGCTGGGCGTTGAATTAAAACTTATCGAAGAAACTGTTTGGAGCCTTGAGTTATGGCGATTTTTAATATGAAGAAGCGGTTGATTGAATGCAAAGTCGTTTTTTATGGCCCCGGCCGATGTGGAAAAACAACCAATTTGGAATACATATTCGGCCAGTACAAAAAGCAGGTCAAGGGAGAGATGGTTTCCATCAACACGGAGGGCGACCGGACCTTGTTTTTTGATTTTCTGCCCATGGGTTTAGGAAAGATAAGGGGATGCGATGTAAGGGTTCAAATGTATACCGTTCCGGGGCAGGTGAAATACAGCTCCACCCGCAAGCTCGTTTTAAGGGGCGTTGACGGTATCGTCTTTGTCGCTGATTCCCTGGAAGTTCGCAGGGAGAAAAATATGGAATCGCTCAAAGATCTGCAGGCGAACTTGAAGGAGTATGGCAAGGGTATTTTCAAGGTTCCATTGGTAATGCAATACAACAAACGAGATTTGGCCGAACAGGGGATCCCGTTGATGCCCATCGAACTCATGGAAAGGGACCTGAATAGACAGTTGAAGGTTCCATCTTTTGAGGCCAGCGCTGTTACGGGGGCCGGTGTGGGGGTAACCCTGAAAGAATGTCTGAAGGTGACTTTAAAAGCACTTCAGAAGGAATTCAAATGGGCACAATAATCGTATGATGCGAGACAATGTTGTTTTAGCGGGAAATCTGAAATTTCTTGCGCTCGGCGATATAATGCAGTTGCTCGGTGCAAACAGCAGTACTGGCGTACTGCGTCTGATAAGCCGGTATGCTGAAGAACCCGGGTTTATTTACTTTGAAAACGGAAATCCTTCCAATGCCTCATGCGGGAACAAAACCGGGCTGGAAGCCGTGTATTCACTTTTCGGGTGGTCCGACGGAGAGTTCGAGTTTTCCAATGAAAATGTCACGATCCAGAGAGTCATCACCAAAAGCAGAATGGGCATTATTTTGGAGGGGCTCAAGATGGTAGATGACGGTCAAATAAAACGGGTCGGACCCAATGACATAAACAGGCAAAGAGCCATGCAGAATGATCCTGATGCGGTCCCCATCGTAAAGGGGCCATTGGTCGATTATATGTATGTTGCCGATGAAGAAGATTTCTTTGACGGTGAATACATTGTCGAGGAAGGCAAACACGGCAGTTGGATCTGGGTGATCCTGGAGGGTGTCGTTGAAATCGTGCGGGAAACTGCCGAAGGCGCACTCCCGATTGTTCGGCTGGGTGACGGCTCTTTTATCGGCAGCTTGTCGTCTTTTCTCATTCAGGGACACATCCGCACGGCCACAGCCGTGGCTATCGGCAATGTGCAGCTGGGTGTGCTGGATTCACAGCGGCTGGCGCAGGAGTTTGCAAGGCTTTCCCCTGAGTTCAGGGGATTTTTGCTGAGCATGGATAAACGATTGAAGCAGCTGAATGAACGCGCCATAGAATTCCGTCAGGGCAAGATTCAGTCCATCGATTTTTCCGAAAACAAAAAAACGGTTGTCGCTCAAGGCGCCAGGGATGAAAATCTTTATGTGGTTCGGGAAGGCATCGCATCGGTGGTGCGGCACGAAGAGTACGGCCGTGTGCCCTTGACCCAATTATTCAAAGGGGACTATTTCGGCTTTGTACCATTTCTTGATATCGGCCATGAACCGGAATTCGCCGCAGTCATGGCGGGCAATGATTTTAAGGCCAAAAAGGTGGACACAAACCAGCTCAAAGAAGAGTATTCACAGCTTTCCACAACGTTTAAGAACTTCGTGGACAATGTAGCAACCAGTGTGAACGTATCAACCAAAGTGGTGTGCAATTATCAAAAGAAGTTCAGCTGAAAATTAAAACCCGATGATTGAATAACTTCAAAAGTGAGCGAATCATGAAGAAAGAAGACAAGAGAAAACATTCGCGAATTGATTCTCTGAACTTGCTCAACTACATATACACTGAGACCAGAGAAGAAGGTTCGACTCAGGGAATGGGAAGAACGTTGAATATTTCAGAGTCCGGCGTCCTTTTGGAAACTCACACTGCGATCAAAGTAGGGGTCAATATTTATCTGACCATCGGTTTTGAGGAAGAGATGGTGGATATCAAGGGACGGGTTGTGTACACCAAGGAAAACACCGAGGATATGTTTGAATCAGGGATAGAGTTTTATAGTATGGACGATGACTCCCGGAGTATATTGCATCGTTATATTACGGCATTTAATGCCGAAAAATAATTTTTGACCGGAACAAGAAAGACGAAACATGACAGGCTCGACAATTTTAGAAACCCATTTTCCAGGATTGCAATTGCTGCAGCGCGGTAAGGTTCGCGATATCTATGACCTGGGCGACACACTGTTGATGGTGGCAACAGATCGCATTTCAGCTTTTGACGTGATCATGCCGGAGCCGGTGCCCGATAAAGGAAAGATATTGAACCAGATTTCCCTTTTCTGGTTCGGCGTGATGAAAGACATGGTCGCCAATCATGTTATTTCAGGCGATGTCGGAGATTATCCGGATATCTGTCAGCCGTATGCCGCCCAATTGCAGGGCCGATCCATGCTGGTGAAAAAAGCGAAGCCATTGCCCATCGAATGCGTTGTCAGGGGATATATTTCCGGGTCGGGATGGAAATCATATCAGCAGTCCCGGATGGTTTGCGGGATTCGGCTGGCTGACAGCCTCAAAGAATCGGAAAAACTTCCTGAGCCGATTTTCACCCCTTCCACCAAAGAGGAAGTCGGCGTTCATGATATCAATATCGATTTTTCGGAGACCCGTCGGCGGATTGGTAAAGACCTGGCCGATAAAGTCAGGGATCTGTCGTTGGCCATTTACAGAAAAGGGGCTGAACTGGCCCTGGGAAAAGGTATTATCATTGCCGATACAAAGTTTGAATTCGGCCTCATCGACGGTCAGATCGTTCTGATCGACGAGGTCTTGACACCGGATTCGAGCCGATTCTGGCCACTTGACGATTATCGTCCGGGGGGTTCCCAGAAAAGTTTCGACAAACAATATCTTCGGGATTACCTGATTTCCATTCAATGGGATAAAAAGCCGCCCGCACCCCATTTGCCCCAGCATGTCATTGACAATACCCGGGCCAAATATTTAGAGGCCATGCGGCTTGTGACGGGTCGAATCGATGGAATATGAGTGCCGGTTTGTTACAGTTCAACAAATTGACCTCGATGATACAACTTTCAGGATAACGGAAACGTTGGGGGTCGGACCGGACAGCGGCGACATCGATACCGAAATTCATCAGCTGGTTCTGCCCCCGGTTCTATATCCCCGAAACAACGCGTATTCGATTATCAGCGGTTTCGATCAGATATTCGCCCACTCCTCGCAGAAAAACCGAAAGATCCGGGGGCACATCCTGGATGGCCGCACTTCGCCCTCCGCTTGTGCCCGCATAGCTGTTTGCAGCCAAGTCTTGACCCGGCCATTGAATATTATTGAGTCCGCCAATGCCATGGGCCTGCTCTCATCTTATTTCGAAAACAAAAACGATCTGCTGGAAGCCGCCAGACAGTGCGGCATGTCCTTAAATTTTGCAATGATGGAAAAGCTGTTCAAAGTAGGGAAAATGCCGTCATCGCTAAAAAAAGGCCTTCTTGAAGAATCCATTGCCCTGCCTGTGGCCCTGCTGCTGGGTGCGGACCCGGACCCGGACAAGATCAATCTGCTGTCCAACTTGTACCGCGAACTGGGAATGAGTCTCAATCGACAACGTGAACTGCTGGAATGGGTCGGTGCGATCTGTAAGCGGGATAAACTGACAACCCGGCAGCTTTTGGATGCATCCGGGGTTACCGGGATTTGCAATGACAAGCAGATGGACCGTAAACAGAAGGTTCATCTGGTGCGCAGCTTAATGAAAAAGAAGCGCTTTCCGGCTATTTGCGAATTTGAGCAACGACATGATCGTGTTATGAAATCCATGAATTTGAAAAAGGGAACCCAGCTCATCCCACCGGCGCATTTTGAAGGCAGCACGTACGCGCTGAAAATTGAATTCGATAGTTATGAAAATCTGCTGAGAAAGCAGCAGGAAATCAAAGCCATCGTAGAATCCGCCCATATTCAAAATCTTTGGGAACTGATGTAACCCTTCCTGAACGACCAGCGCGTTGATTGACACGGCCGAAGAACAGATCGACATCATTTACCTATAATATAGCTCAACTTATTCGAGCAGCGCCCAGCGAGAATGGCTGGCCTGCGCGGGTGGGGGTAAACCCCACCCTTGCCTTGGTGGCTGCTTTTGAATGCACGGGCGGGGGTAGTCTCACCCCTGCTTTGGTGGCTGCTTTTGAATGCGCGGGTGGGGGTAAACCCCACCCTTGCCTTGGTGGCTGCTTTTGAATGCACGGGCGGGGGTAGTCCCACCCCTGCTTTGGTGGCTGCTTTTGAATGCACGGGCGGGGGTAGTCTCACCCCTGCTTTGGTGGCTGCTTTTGAATGTAGGGGCGGGGGTAGTCTCACCCCTGCTTTGGTGGCTGCTTTTGAATGTAGGGGCGGGGTTTACCCCCGCCCGCGGGGCTTAAAAAGCTCTGTGCCCGGCCTCCGGTCTGGCCGTGCGGGTCCGGTTTTCTCAGAACAAGCGCCACAGGAGGCGCATTCTTCGCCTGCCTATAAATTACATTCAATTACATTCAATTATATACATAAATATATTATAACGGTAAGTTATTGTCTTTACATGCTATAAAAATCATAAACTAAATTTAAATAACTTGACAAACCATAAAAAATGTATTTAATGGAAATGAAGAAACTAAATAGGATTCAGAAAATGGGGATCCAAGAGCGCAAAGAGCGGGAAAAAGAACGCCGACGCCAGCAAATCATGGTAGCTGCAAAACGTGTGTTTGTTGACAAGGGGTTCGACCGGGCCACGATGGAGGACATCGCCCGGGAAGCGGAACTCAGCGCAGGTACCCTATATCTTTATTTCAAAAACAAGAATGAGTTATACGCTTCCCTGACCTTACGCGTACTGCAATATCTATTTATTCGATTGGAGCACCTGTCCAGTAACAGTGAAAGAGATTTACGTGCAAAAATTCTCAACATCAAAAATGCACTAATGGATGTTTACGAATTTGATCCGCTTATTTTGAGAAATCTTTTTCATCTGCAGTCATCAGAAGTGCTCAGACACCTGAGCCCCGAACTGGTCGCGCAGATCAAGGATATCGGGCAGAAGGCATTGGATAAAATCGCCACCATTTTTAAAGAGAGCATAGACGAAGGAATCTGCAAGGATCATCATCCGACAGCCATAGCGGATATTGTGTGGTCCCTTTTTTCGGGGGTCGTTCTTTGGGAAACGAGCAAAAATAGCATCGATGATAAAAAGGATTATCTCAAACCGACACTGGAAACGGCGTTTGAGATATTCGAGTCGGGGATAATGATCCAGTAAGTGCGCCGGCATAAAATGATGCTGCCGCGGTTGGATCTTGGACCATCGAAGAGTGGGGCATCAGTTTGATAACGATTTTAAGAAAGGAGGTAGAAAAGATTTTTTTCACCCACAATGCACAAACCGTTTCTTATGATGATTGTGGCTGAATTTGGGGGTAAGGATTGCACGGAAAATTTTCAAACTAAGGAGAGTGCACTATGGCAGAAAAAGAAGTTGTCAGTACTTCGGAGGCCGAAATCGCGGTCCACTGGCAAGAAGAGGACTACTATTACCCGTCCACTGAATTTGTTGCCCAAGCCAACATGACGGATAAATCCATTTATAAACGCTTCAGTTTGGACAATTTCCCCAATTGCTTCAAGGAGTATGCCGACCTTTTGACCTGGTATGAATACTGGGACACCATCCTGGATACCAGCGATGCGCCCTGTTTCAAATGGTTCAAGGGCGGGATGATCAACGCATCCTACAATTGCATCGACCGGCATCTGGCCAAAAACAAAAACAAAACGGCCATTCACTATGTTCCGGAACCGCTGGAAGAAAATTACCAGCATATCACCTACCAGGAGCTATACGTTCGCGTTAACGAATTCGCTGCGGTGCTGCGCGATTTTTGCGGGTTAAAAGCCGGTGATCGTGTCACCCTGCACATGCCCATGTCCGTTGAATTGCCTATTACCATGCTGGCATGCGCTCGTCTGGGGATTATTCACTCCCAGGTTTTCGGCGGGTTCAGCGGCAGCGCCTGCGCCGACCGTATTGTGGATTCCGGTAGCAATGTGCTGATCACCATGGATTCCTATTACCGCAGCGGCACCTTGCTCGATCACAAACAAAATGCGGATGTTGCCGTGAAAATTGCCGCCGATCAGGGTCAAAAAGTCGACAAAGTCATGGTGTGGCAGCGTTATCCGGGTAAATATTCCGCGGAAACACCTATGGTGGAAGGCCGCGACTATTTTATCAACGGCGTGCTGAAAGATTACTACGGCGCCCGCGTCGACCCGGTTCCCATGCCGGCTGAAGCACCCCTGTTCCTGATGTACACCAGCGGCACCACCGGCAAGCCCAAGGGCTGCCAGCATGGTACCGGGGGGTATCTGGCCTATGTCGCAGGAACGTGCAAATACGTTCAGGACATTCACCCCGAAGACGTTTACTGGTGCATGGCCGATATCGGCTGGATCACCGGACATTCCTACATCGTTTACGGCCCACTGGCGCTTTGTGCCTCCACGGTAATTTACGAAGGCGTGCCGACCTATCCCGATGCCGGCCGGTCCTGGAGAATTGCGCAGGATCTCGATGTCAACATTTTCCATACCGCGCCCACGGCGATTCGTGCGTTGCGCAAAATCGGGCCGGATGAGCCCGCCAAATACAATTATCATTTCAAACACATGACCACAGTGGGCGAGCCCATCGAACCGGAAGTGTGGAAATGGTACCATAAAGAGGTGGGCAAAGGCGAAGCCATTATCGTCGACACGTGGTGGCAGACGGAGACCGGAGGTTTTCTCTGCAGTACGCTGCCGGCTATTACACCCATGAAACCGGGAAGCGCCGGACCGGGTATGCCGGGTATCCATCCCATTATCCTCGATGATGAAGGCAACGAACTGCCGCGCGGTGCAGGCAAGGCGGGGAATATCTGCATCCAGAACCCCTGGCCGGGAATGTTCCAGACCATCTGGGGGGATCGGGATCGTTTTGTCACCAACTATTTCGCCCGCTATTGCAAGAACCCGGAAAGCAAGGATTGGCGCGACTGGCCATACCTCACCGGCGATGCGGCGGTGGAATCCCCCGACGGTTATTACCGCATCCTTGGCCGCATTGACGATGTCATCAATGTGTCCGGCCACCGGCTGGGAACCAAGGAGATCGAGTCTGCAGCCCTGGTTGTCCAGGAAGTTGCTGAAGCGGCCGTCGTGCCCGTCAGTCACGAAATCAAAGGAAAAGAGCCGGACCTGTACATTGCCCTCAAACCCGGAATCACGGCGAGTGACGATCTTGCCAAAAAGATTTCGGATGCGATTTGCAGTGAAATCGGAAAAATTGCCAAACCGCGCAAGGTATGGATCGTTCCGGATATGCCCAAAACCCGGTCCGGAAAAATCATGCGACGTGTTCTTGGTGCGCTTTCCAACAAAAGGGATGTCGGCGATACCATGACCCTTGCCAATCCCGAAGTTGTTGAAACAATCAAGAAAATGGTTCAAAGCTAAAGCACAAATTGGTTTAAAAATTCATGAATTCAATTGTTTATAAAAAAACAGGGAAGGGGGGTGATACACTTTTTCACTATTGGACAATTGAAAGACTTCACATGAGAAAGTTGATATTGACTCCAGGAACAGGAGGACGGGACCATGAGTAACGTCACATGGGTATATGTCTTTTTAGGCATTTATATTATTTACTGTTTTTACTGGGGGCTCAAGGGGTATTTTACTGAAAAAACCTCTTCGGGTTACACCATCGCCGGAAGGTCGATCCCCTTCATTGCCTTCCTGATGGCGGCAACGGCGGCCTCATTCTCCGGGTGGACATTCATCGGCCATCCGGGGCTGATCTGGCGGGACGGGCTGGCCTACGCTTTCGCCTCGTTTTACGTGCTGACCATTCCCATCACCGGTACGTTTTTCTCCAAGCGCACCTGGCTGTTGGGAAAACGCTACGGTTTTGTCACGCCGGGCGACATGTATGCCTACTACTTCAATACGGAAGCGGTGCGTTGGTTGAGCGTTTTAACGGCCTTTCTATATTCCATGTTCTATTCGGCCGTTCAATTGATGGCGTCCGCCGCATTGTTTAACGTAATCGCCGGCGTTCCAGTCACGTTTGGTGCTATTTTCATGGCATTCATCGTCTGGTTCTATGTATGCACCGGCGGCCTGAAAGCCAGCACCTGGGTCGGCGTTATCCAGTTTGTTCTGCTGGTCGGCGGCATCGTTATTCTGGGCGCTTACTGTCTGGCGCACATGGGTGGCTGGACCGGGTTCGCCGCTCAGATCAACCAGCTGGACGCTAAATTGCTGGAAGTGCCCCGCGTGATCAACTTCGGTCTCGGCGGCGCCAAGGGCGAAAGCGCCTGGACTGCCGTGATGATTCTGACCTACATGTTTGCCCTCATGGGTATTCAGTGCTCTCCGGCATTCACCATGTGGACTTTCGGCATCAAATCCCCCAAACCCCTGGCTTGGCAGCAGGCCTTCATGTCCACTTTCGTGGTCGGCTTCGCGCTGTTCTTTTTCACCGCTTTCCAGGGACTGGGCGCCAAGGTTCTGCAGGTGGCCGGTGATCCGGCATTTGCCAATGTCAATAATGCCACGGTCGTGCCCACGCTGATGAAAGAGTTCCTGCCGGGAGTCGCCCTTGGGCTGGTATTCATGGGCGCCATTGCCGCCATTCATTCCACGGCGGCACCTTACATCGGAACCGGCGGCTCCATTCTGCTGCGCGACGTTTACTGGCGCTACATCCGTAACCAGAATGCCGGCCATGCCGAGCAGATCTGGGTCAACCGCCTGCTGGCCACCCTGGTGACCGTTGCTGCGCTGGTTGTAGGCCTGACCTCCAAGGCGGCCCTGGTTATCCTGGGGGCGCTGGCTACGGCCTTCGGGTTTGTCATGTACGTCATGCTGGTGGGTGTCATATGGGGATTCCGTTTCCCCAGCATTGGCGCCACACTCGGCGTGCTTTCAGGTATGGTGGCGGTTTTCGTAACCTACTATGTGTGGAGCAATCCCCTGTCCATGCACTGTGCTTTCTGGGGAACGTTTGTCGGCCTGGTGGTAGCGTATATCTGCCGCGGACTGGGCATCAAAGACAACGAAGAGACGATCAAGCGCCAGGCGGAGGTGCGCGCCTACCTGGACAGTGTGGATGAGCCGTCGGAAGGCGGCAAGAAGTGGCGCTCGGCGATGAAAATCGTTGTGCCGGTGTGGTACTTCTTCGCCATTGGTCCGGCTTGTATTCTCGGTAACAATGCATTCTCATTCGCTGGATTCCCACCGCTGTGGTCCTGGCAGATCACCTGGTGGATCCTGGGTATCGTGATGATGTGGGCACTCTGCTTCAAGGCGGAAATGGCCACAACCACCGAGACCCAGATCGAGCGCGCCGAGAAGGAAACCATGATCGTGGTCAAGGAAGCATAACTATATACAAGGAGATGTTCATCATGAAAAGTGAAGACCTTACGATGATAATTTTGGTGGGATTCTCCATTCTCTGGACAGCCGCTTTCGGCTGGGGAGTTTTTGGATAAACTTGTAGTCCGATGTCTGGCGGCCGGCTTTTTCAGCCGGCCGCCAGCTCATCAATTCGATATTGAAAACGCATTCCGAAATTTTTCACAATGGATGTATGTCGAATACAAAAAAGGATTGATTCCATGACGACACAATTGGCTCCAAAAACAGTGCAATGCAAGTGCGGCCACTCTTTTGAGTCCAGCAATAACAAAGCGTGGTGCCAAAAATGCTGCAGTCCGGTATTTTACCACGAAAAAGACCAGCGGAATTATAAGTTTGGGAATTATTACATGTACACGATGATTGCCACCGCCATAATGTTTGTCGCATACTTGTTCATCGAGATGATTGCCAAACCGCTGCTTTCGATGTCAATGTAGTCGGACCGAAAAAAGAAAAGGGCACTCGTCCGGATTTCGTTCGCCAAAAGGCTTTTTTGCCAAAGGCCGGGGTTGATCGCAACGGTCTGTTGGAAACGGTCAGTTCACCGATTGGCAAAATATAACACAGATGTTGCACCACCAGGAAAATCAAAATAGAATTCAAACATCCGTTGAGCGAGGTCTGGCTGAAGGTTGAAAACACAAAATAAATTCTGGTGGTTTGTTTTGGTGGCGGTTAGTGTCACCATGGTGGTTCTTTTCACCATCATAATCCTCTTCTGGCAGCAGCTTCCCCCATCGCAGAAACACATCCTGTTCACTATTGTCAAAGAAAATTTCGCCTATTTCTTTATGGCTGGCGTATTGCTGTTTACGGCCTTTGGGTTCACACTGGACTGGTTTTTTCGATTTTACATTATTCCCGTCAACCAACTGACCGAAGAGATCCAATTAAAATTTACGGTCAATCCCGATCACACCATCGATGTGCCCGGCAGTCACGACGTGATGCGACTGGCGGAGATGATCAACCAGCATGTTAGCGGACAAGAAACGGCCCCCAATCACAACTTGTCTGTTAAGCGGCGCGCAAAAACCGCCGCCGAGTCCGAAAAAGACGTTCTGGCTGCCCTGCTGGAAGGTTTGTCACAGGGGATTGTGGTGTGCAATCTTGATGCTAAAATCGTTTTTTACAACCGCAAGGCAAAGCAGATCCTCAACGGTGACGGTACGGCCCATTCAACCTATTTCGGTCTGGGACGAAGTCTTTACGGCGTTGTGGAAGAATCTTTGATTGAACGGGCCATGGAGCGTATTGCAATAAAAATAAATGAAAATCAGGCCTTTGTCAGCGAGCGATTCTTGATTGGCACTGCTTCGCGGCACGCCATGCCCGCTGAATTGGTTCCGGTGCTGGATAGCCAGCATCATATTTCCGGATTTATCATTTATATTGAAGATTCCTTCCAGCGGTTTCAACAGGAGCAGGAAACATTCAATAAGTTGAGGGCTTGGCAGCAGCAATTAACCCAGTCCGTTTCCATTATTAAAGCAACCGCCGAGGTCCTGGACGAAGGCGATACAATGCAATGCCCCGCGGATTGGAAAAAGTTAATCAAAGTTCTTTCGCGTGAATCCGGAATGGCCGCCAATCTATTAACGGGCAACGAAGCGATCCAGAAACTGCAGCCCGACCAGCCCTGGCCGCTGACCCAGGTCGATGCGGAGGAGTGGTGCCATTATTTGCGGCATCGGGTCGCTGAAAACGCCGGCCTCGATTTGGATTTTGTGATCGATGTACCCAAAACACAGATCAGCATCGATATGCACCATTTGAGCAACGCTCTGGTGTTCGTTTTTGATTTGATCCATAAAAAGACGGAACAAAAGGAAATTTTTGTCAATATTTTCCAGCGGGATGCATGGCTTTACATGGACCTGACATGGCGCGGAAAAGGGGTTGATACGTCCCGGCTCAAGCGCTGGAAAGCGCTGATGCCGAAAATCAGGGAAATGGTGCTTGATATTTCTCTGGGCGACATCCTTTCATGCCACGGCGCCAAACTCTGGCCGCTGAGGCCACATGATTCCAAAGGATTGACCGGTATCCGAATATTGTTGCCCACCTGGGATCGTGCCGAATTGATCAACACCAACGGGAATGTGACCATTTTACCCGACTCCCGCCCGGAATTTTACGATTTTGATTTGTTTCAACAGGCCGGTCAAACCGAGGCGCTGGACGATATTCTCCTGGAAGATTTGGCCTACACGGTGTTTGACACTGAAACCACCGGATTGGACCCGCAAGGTGGCGATGAAATTATATCCATTGGCGCATTACGGATCATCAACGGCCGGATGCTTAAAGAGGAATGCTTTGATCAGCTGATCAACCCCCGCCGTCATTTGCCATGGGCATCGGTCAAGTTCCACGGCATCCGGCCTGAAATGCTGATCGATCAACCCACAATTGAAAAAGTGTTGCCGACTTTTTTTGAATTTTGCAGAGATACGGTCATGCTTGGCCACAATGTCGCGTTCGATATGCGCATGCTTCAAATCAAAGAGGAGTCCACCGGTGTCCGGTTTATCAATCCCATTCTGGACACCATGCTGCTGTCGGCGGTTGTTCATCCGGCCCAGAATGACCATAGCTTGAATGCCATTGCACAACGTTTGGGAATTAACATTATCGGCCGGCATACCGCATTGGGAGATGCAACGGCGACCGGACATATCTTTTTACGGCTGATTCCCTTGCTTAAGGACAACGGGATCAGCACACTGTTCCAAGCGCGTCAAGCTTCTAAGAAGACCTATTACGCCCGCCTGAAATATTGATCGCCCCGGACAGGGCCACTCCGATCTCCTCGGGCACTGTCCGATACCCGCAAGTTGAGATCTGAATCATCGACCAGGCGAATGAACACGCAGCGCATGGCATGTGCCGCCGACCGTTGAGCCGAAAGGGTTGTTTTTAAAGCCCGTTTGGCATAATTAAAAATCCGCCATTGCAACCAACGAGAGGTCGGTCTTGAAAGCTGTGCTTTCCAATAAACTGTGTTTACTCGATATTCCGGCTGAGATGTATAGCGAACTCACCGAGAAATTGAAATTTCCAAATCCCAAGTGGGTAGAAAACCAGCGCATGGGAAGATGGAACCGGGGGGTTCCCAAAACCTTGAAATTTTTCCGGCGCATCAAGAACAGCGGCCTAGTGATTCCGCGCGGCTTTATGCGGCAGTTCCTTCTTATGGCGCGCCGATATGGGCAAGATGTCGAGATTGATGACCGTAGACGGAAAATGAAGTCTGTGGAACTGACTTTTCACGGTACCCTTAAACCGTTTCAAGGGCAGGCGGTGGATCTGATGGCTGCCAAAGATTTCGGAACCCTTTGCGCACCCACCGGAAGCGGTAAAACGGTCATGGCTTTGGCAATAATCGCCCGCCGTCGCCAGCCGGCTTTGATCATTGTGCATACCCGGGAGCTGGCTTATCAGTGGATGGATCGCATCGAAGATTTTCTACATATACCTAAAAAGCAGATTGGGTTAATCGGCGGCGGCAGTCATACCATGGGCGAGCGAATTACCATTGGCCTGGTCCAGTCCCTGTATAAAAAAGCCCCGGAGCTGTCCCGCACCATCGGCCAATTGGTCGTGGATGAATGCCATCGGGCTCCCAGCAGGACATTCACCGAGGCGGTAACCGCTTTCGATGCCTATTTTATGTTGGGATTATCGGCAACGCCGTGGCGGCGCGACAATTTGTCCAAACTGATTTTCTGGCACCTGGGCGATGTACATCACCAGGTGGAAAAAAACGATTTAGTGGCCATGGGGTATATTTTGGATATCGAGGTGGTGTTCCGTCCGACAGCGTTCAGACCGTATTACGATGCTGTTGAAGAATACAGCAAGATGTTGTCCGAACTCACGGAAGATGATGATCGCAACCGCCTCATTTGTGCCGATATTGCCACTGAATACTTATCCGGGCAACGCAAGGGGGTCTGCCTGGTGCTGTCCGACCGCAAGCGACATTGTGAAACCTTACAGGTGATACTGAAGCACAAACATGGCGTGAATTCCACTTTGTTGACAGGCGATTTGAGCATGTCCAAACGCCAGACGGTTGTCCAGGAGTTGTCTTCAGGTCATATTGACGTATTGATCGCCACCGGTCAGCTTATCGGAGAAGGGTTTGACCATGCCGGTCTTTCCACCTTGTTTCTGACCACGCCGATAAGATTCAGCGGTCGGCTGCTGCAATATCTGGGAAGGGTTCTGCGACCGGCTGAGGGAATCGAAAAAGCCCTGGTTTATGACTACGTTGACGTTCATGTGCCGGCGTTGGAAGCAGCGGCAAAGGCGCGCATGCGGGTATATCATGTTCAGGAAAACAAGCGCGGGATAGGGGACAGTTAAAGATCCAACAGCTTGGATATTTTTCTATCCGGTTCCCTTGGGGACAAGGGGAACCGGCAATGGCAAGACCGCTGGCAGGAATTCATGCGAATCCTCTGCCAGGCCACGCCTCCCATATAGCGGGATAAGCGAAATCGCGTTGGCTTCCATTATTTTTCCCTACCCCGCGCTTGTATGCCGTTAATGGTCAGGTACTTCTCCGGTGGTAAAATTTTCCAGCAAATGGTTGATCCGCCTTTTCTGGTAAGGCGTCAATTTTCCAAATCGTATGGTCATTCGTTTCATCGGGTGCGTTCCGAATGGTTTTTTTTGTACCATTGCCGTGTCTTCCACCGACTTGAAGGGCAGCCGGCTCAAATGAAAATCTTTCTCGGCAAACAGGATATCCATTTCACTGGTGATGGGCAGTTTCTCATCATTTTCGATATAGCTGAATGAAAGGCCGTCCCGGCCGGCTTCGATGATTTGCCCCATTCTGGGAGGGTTGGATTTAATGACCGCAAATGCAATTTCTCCCTGGCTCATTTTTTTGATCTGCTTGAGCTGGTGATGGTTGGACCGTACCACCGCAAAGATTCGGCCTTTCACAAAATATCGTTTATCTTTATTCATTTCTTTAGGGTGTATTTTCATTTCAATTCTCTCCAGGCCGTTGAAGGTACATAAAGCGACATGCAGCCATATTGGCGTGCACAACGCAAATTGCCTGCGATGCACGATTCAGGTCCAGACAGATGCAATGTCCTGTATTACTTTGGGCTTTGTCGGTAGAGTGGCGAAGTGTTACGTATTTGCTCAGTGGTAGAACTGATTCTTCTGTATCTCATGTGAGATGGAAGTCGCTCACTATGAACAAATCTACTACCGGACACCTTAAGGTGTCAAGGTAAAAAATGTTAGCCGGACACGGGGGTGCTGCTCCGTTAAGATTTAACCTTTGCCTCAGGCGCAACGAGAGAAATTCTGTGTATGACAACCGGGTTGGTTGGAACATCGCTGCGTCCCGATCTCATGGTGGTACTGACCTTCTCTATGGATCTGACCACCGACATGCCTTCGATGACACGGCCGAAGACACAGTAGCCCCAGCCTCGGGTGGTCTTGTTTTGATGATCCAAAAAGGAGTTGTCGGCAACATTGATAAAAAATTGGGCAGTGGCGGAATGGGGGTCCGACGTTCGTGCCATGGCGATTGTGCCGGTTTCATTTTTGAGTCCATTGTCGGCTTCGTTCGGAATCGGCGGACCCGTCGGTTTTTTTTGCATATCCACGGTCAGACCGCCGCCTTGAACCATAAAGGACTTCATCACCCGGTGAAAGATCGTGTTGTCGTAGAATCCGCTTTTTACATAGGATAAAAAATTCTCGACCGTTCGGGGCGCCGCCCGGGCATCGAGGGCCACGATGATTTTACCCAGGGATGTATCAATTTCCACTTTCGGCGGGTCTTGACTGCCAAAAACGGATACTGCCGCAAACAGGCTCAGCAATAGCGCCAGAAAGAAAATGTGGGTGTGTTTCATAAGAGCTTCCTCTCAATAATAATTTGCGCGCAATGACCCAAAATGGGGTTTACACTCTTCATGCGGGTTTATTTATAACTCGACTTTCGCGATTCGAACAGTGCCCGAGGAAAAAGGTCGATTGCCGCGGGCGGGGATAAACCCCGCCCCTACATTTAAGCGAAGGGGTGGGCTTTCAGAATGAATTTCAACCGCAAAAGCTCCCATTATCATACCACGTTACCCGCTTATGCGACACCGCTATTACGGGTCGCTTCAAACAAACGCAAATACCCTCCTCGGCTTGTCCAGTCGGTGAATACCCGCATCGGCGGCAGCTTTCAAAGCGGCTGAGTACTCTTTTCCCGTAATGGGTCTTGAGAGCCCGGCCATGACATCGGTTTGTCCCAGCGGTCGATATTGGGACATGATATTGACATAGGTGTCCCTGGAAATGTGGTCGGCAATATAGGACATGACCAGCGCCGTGCCGCAAATATCCCCGGGCATGACCAGGTGCCTGACCAGCAGTCCGCTTTGCGCCAAACCACTGGCGTCCAATTTCAGTTCATGGACCTGGCGGTGCATTTCCTCAAGCGCACGGCAGGCGGTCTGGCGATAATCGGATGCCTGGCAGAGTTGAAACGCGATGTCGTTATCCCAAAACTTGAAATCGGGCATATAAATATCGATAACGCCGTCTAGAAGGCGCAGTGTGCTGACGCTGTCATATCCGCCGCTGTTGTAGACCAGGGGAATAACCAGTCCCTTGTCGGCAGCAAGGATTAAAGCGGACAAAATTTGAGGCACCACATGAGACGGGGTGACGAGATTGATGTTGTGGCAACCTTGTTCCTGCAGTGTCAGCATGATGTCGGCCAGCTGCCGGTCGTTGACAATGTGCCCTTCGCCGCCATGGCTGATGGTGTAGTTCTGGCAAAAGGCGCATCCCAGATTGCAGTTGGAAAAAAAAATGGTGCCGGAACCGTGAAGCCCGACCAGGGGAGCCTCTTCCCCAAAATGGGCATCATAGCCGGCAACGCGCGCCAGGTTCCCCGTGCGGCAATAGCCCAGTTTCCCGGTTGTACGGTCGATCCGGCATTGCCGCGGGCAGATGGTGCAACAGGCCAACAGCTTGCTGGCAGAGGCCGCTTTTTCTGCCAGCCGGCCCTTGCGATGGCTCTTGAGGTAGCGTGCAATCATCGTGGTTCCAAAGTCTATCCCTTTGGGCCCGGTCACTCAAATTGCAGAAATATGCTGTCCTTGCGTCCTTCGGTTGTGGGGTGGTTGCTGTCCCATTCCCGAATCCTGCAGGCGTTGCTTTGTTCCGTTGGCACGACGCAGGCGATGGAAGGCAATACGGGATCACCGGCAAAAGAGTTGATATTCACGATCACAGCTTCCGAATCGGGAAACTTGTCGAATTCAAGCAATTGGGTGATGAAAATAGTGGATCTTCCGTTGAATAAGTGCGTCAGGGCCTTGAAGCGGGTCAGTCGCTGGCGAAAAGCCTCAAGGGCGGCGTCAGTGGTGTCCGTTTCAATCATCATGGAAAAGCTTCCATGCCGCCGGTCGTTTTCCTTGGGGGCCTGCTGATCGGATACATATTGAAAATGTCCAATAAAGTACACGTGTCATCCTTGAAACATTAGGGGTTTTCACTGGTCTGCCCGGGTGAGCGTTCATTTGGCAGAACGTTTTTGTCTATTATTTTGCGCAGTTTGTCAACCATGATCGTGGATTTCCGGATGCAATACATCGACGGCCCGGGACATCCGGTCCAGTGCTGTTTTCAGAACGGCACGCGGGCAGCCGAAATTGAGACGCAGAAATCCATCTCCCTGAAAATCCTTGCCATCCGAAAGACCTACCCCGGCTTCCTCGAAACATTTTACGGCATTTTCGATATTCAGCCGGCGGACATCGATCCAGGCCAGGTATGTCGCTTCGATACGCGTCATATAAAGGCCGGGGATTCCATTGATGGTATCGTACACCATATCCCGGTTCCGACGCAGGTAGGTTTTCAGTCCGTCGAGCCATGGCAGACACTGGTCGTAAGCCACCCGGGCAGCCGTCATGCCCAGCACGTTGACGTGTGGGACGATGCCGGCCATGGCCTTTTTGAATTTCCGGCGCAAACCGTCTGCGGCAATGATGGCATAGGAGCAACTTAAGCCCGGAATGTTGAACGTTTTGCTGGGGGCCATGAGGGTAATGGTATGCGCCGCAATTTCCTCTGAAATTGAGGCCATGGGGATATGGCGGCACCCCGGCTCCAGGATGAGATCGCAGTGGATTTCGTCCGAACAGATCACCGTATTGTGCTGCATGCAGATTTGGGCCAGGCGCGTCAGCTCGTCCCTGGAAAAGACGCGTCCGGTTGGATTGTGCGGATTGCAGAGAATAAACAGGCGGGTATTGCCGGTGATGCTTTTTTCGATGTTTTCGAAATCCAAATGCCAATGTTTATCGTCGTTTTGCATCCGGCTGGTCAGCAGGACCCGGTCCGAGTGAGCGGGTGCGCTGAGAAAGGGCGGGTATACCGGCACCGTTGTCAGAACGGCGTCTCCGGCTTGGCCGACGCTGCGGCAGGCTACATTGAGTCCGGTGACCAGACCGGGCAGCCAGACGATCCAGCCGGGTTCGATCGTCCAGTGATGAATTTTACGGACATAATTGCAGATGGACTGTTCCAGCTCCGGCTGGGGGAAACCGTAACCGAAAACGCCATGTTCGATGCGTTGGGCCAAAGCGTCGAGAATGGGTTGCGGCGAACGGAAATCCATATCCGCAACCCACATGGGCAGAATGTCGCGGCCGTGGTATTTATTCCATTTGGCGCTGTCGGTACCCCTTCGTTCAATAATCGTGTCAAACATCTTATGCCCCTTACATAATTGATGAATTCGTAAAAAGAACGAATTCACCCCCGTTATAGGTTTTACGTTTTTAATTCAACTTTCGGGTATCGGACAGTGCCCAACGATAAGGTCAATTGTCGCGGGTGGGGTTTACCCCCACCTGTTGTGGATTCACCACGGTCTGATTGCTTCAATAGCCCCCTGCCGCCGAAAATGCCGTATTCGCACGCCGGATTCACTTGTTCCAGGAAAACAGAGCAGCCCCCACCACCAGAAAAAGCAGGGTCATTACTGTCAGGATGGTCAATTCGGGTAACACGTCGGTGAGCCCGGCCCCGTCATTCATAATTTTTCGCACACCGGCCAGCAGGTGGGTCAGCGGCAGGAGGTTGGCGATTTCTTTAACCCAGTGGGGGGCTCCTTCGATGGAGAACCACACTTCCGAAAGAAACATCATGGGCCAGGTGATAAAGTTCAGGATGCCGTTGGTGAATTCTTCGCTGGTGCCGCGGGAGGCCACAACCAGCCCCAAGGCGGTGAGGCTCAGGCAACCCACAAAAAAAAGGATCGCCAGATCGATATAGTGTCCCTCCACCTGGAATTTGAAGACCAGGTCGCAGCCGACCCACAGGATGCACAGGGTAAAGAGCAGCAGGAAGATCCGCGACAACATCTGGGCCGTCAGATACTCCAAGGCTGTCAAGGGGGTGGCATTCAACCTTTTGAGTACACCGTTTTTGCGGTAGCGCACCACCACGAATCCCACGCCGTACAGGGCCGAAAACATGATATTCATGCCCAAAATGCCCGGAAACAGCCAATCGATGTACCGGATCTGGCGGGCTTGTACGGCCGCCTGGCGGCGCATGGCCTGAGGCGGGCCATTGTTGAGGCTGCCCGCCAGCATGCGTTCGACGATGTACCCTTTCGGAGATGTATCGCTGATCCAGTAGCGAAAGGGGAATGTGGCGGTATCCAGAAGCATGTCGATCTTGTGATGCTTCAGCTTGTCCATTCCCACGCTTTGATCTTTAAATCCAAGGTAACGGACATACCGAATTCGATCCAGAACATCCGGGGTACAACTGGTCTGTGCCGAATCAATCTGCGGGCAGGGGAAAACGCCCACCTTGAAATCTTTTTGCTCCTGGCCGCCGAAGATAATGGCAAAACCGCCAATAAGCAGGAAAGGAAAAAGAAAGTTCCAGCCAAAAGCGGCCCGGTCGCGAAAAAACTCCCGGTTGCGTGCCACGATCATGGCCCAAACACGCTTGAAATTCATTTTTACTCCCTTAGCCGACGCCCGGTCAGATTGAGAAAAACCGTCTCCAGGTCCGGCGTTTTGACTTCCATATCCGTCAAATCGACACCGGCGTTGAGCAACGCGCCCACGGCCTGATTGACTTCAACAGTCTCCAGCAGGATATGATTCTCCATGGTCTGGTATTTAAGGGGTACGGGAGCATCGATCTTGTCCAGGCTCGAGCGGGGCAATCGGATTTGACCGCCGCCGCCGTGGCTCCGGATCAGATCCGGCGGCGTTCCCTGTGCGATAATTTTGCCCTTGTCCATAACGGCCACCTGATCGCACAACTGTTCGGCCTCCTCCATGTAGTGGGTGGTCAAAATAATGGTTTTTCCCTGTCCCCTGATCGTGTGCACAATATCCCACAGGTTTCTGCGGGCCTGGGGATCCAGCCCGGTGGACGGCTCGTCGAGGAAAACGAGATTGGGCTGATTGATCAGCGCCAGGGCCAGGAGCAGGCGTTGGCGCTGCCCACCGGATATTTTATCGTTCAACTGATTGCGGATATCCTCCAGATGGCAAAGTCCGATGAGGGCTTCCAGGGTGTGGCTGTTGCTGTATAATGCCTGGAAGGTGGCCAGGGTTTCATAAACTGTCATGAAAGCCAGCAAAGCGGTCTGCTGGAACATGATGCCGATCTGCTGGCGGAAAGAAGACGACCGGGGACGCCCCAGGTAGCGGATCTGTCCGGATGTGGGCGGGATGATATCTTCCATGATTTCGATGAGGGTGGTCTTGCCGGCGCCGTTGGGTCCCAATAGCCCGAAGCAGACGCCCGTTGGAACCGTTAAATCCAGTCGATCCACGGCCACCAGGTTGCCGTAACGCTTGGTAATGTTCAGCGCCTCGATGGCCGGGCGGGCGGGTGCGTTATTCATGGAATGGTTTCCTCGGGTCGATAAGCCGGTGCTTTTCCCGGTTAATTGATCAGACTGTGTATGGGCGACGGGATCAAACCCCCGCGGCGGATGAACGGGTTGTCGCCCTGGGCGTTATTCACGGCCATAATGACGGACTCTCCCAGCAGGCCTCCGAAATAAGCATGATCTCCCGCGTTTTTCCCGGGTACCGGAATGATGCGTGCGGCGGTGGTCTTTTTATTGATCATTCCGATGGCCATTTCATCGGCGATGATAGCCGACAGGGTTTCGGCCGTCGTATTGCCGGGGATGGCCACCATGTCGAGGCCCACCGAGCAGACACTGGTCATGGCCTCCAGTTTTTCAAGGGTTAGGAAGCCGTCGGCGGCCGACTGAGAGATATTCAGGTCTTCGCTGACCGGTATGAACGCCCCGCTGAGTCCACCCACATTGGAGCTGGCAAAGGCTCCGCCTTTTTTTACGGCATCGTTGAGCATGGCCAGGGCGACGGTGGTGCCCGGTACACCAATGCTGCGCAGGCCCAGACTCTGAAATATTTCGCCGACACTGTCGCCGACATTGGGCGTGGGCGCCAGTGAAAGGTCCACCACCCCAAAAGGAATGCCCATGTTTACCGCCACCTCCCGGCCAATGAGTTCACCCACCCGGGTCACCTTGTAGGCGGTGCGCTTGATCAGTTCGGTCAGTTGTCCGAGGTTCATATCCGGAGTAGCGGCCACCATCCGGTCGATGGCCTTTTTGACCACGCCGGGGCCAGAAACGCCCACATTGATGACGGCGTCGGCCTCTCCGATGCCCAGGTAGGCGCCGGCCATGAAGGGGACATCCTGGGGAATATTGGCAAAGACACACAGCTTGGCGCACGCCAGACCGTCCCGGTCAGCCGTCAGTTCGGCTGCCTTCTTGATTTGGCGTCCCATGAGCAGGACCGCATCCATATTGATGCCGGCCCGGGTCGAGGCGACGTTGATGGAGGCACAGACCCGCTCGGTGTGGGTCAACGCCAGGGGAAGAGCCTCGATCAGCGAACGGTCGCCTTTGGCCATTCCCTTTTCAACCAGAGCCGAGAACCCCCCCAGAAAATCGACCCCGACGGCTTTCACGGCAGCGTCCAGCGTCTGTGCGATGGCAACCATTTCCTGTGGGCCGAAGGGGGCGGCCGCCACGGCCATTGGACTGACTGAAATGCGTTTGTTGACCACCGGGATACCGTATTTTTCCCCGATGCCATTGCATATGGAAACCAGTTTTTCAGCCGAACGGGTGATGCGATCGTAAATTTTCCGGGTAAAACGCCGCAAATCGTCGCTGGCGCAATCCATAAGATTGAGCCCCAGGGTCACCGTTCGAAGGTCGAGGTGTTCATTGCGCAGCATTTCGAGGACAGAGAGGATTTCATTTTGCCTGAGCATGGGTTGTCGTTATCCTTAAACAATTGAAGGTTAGATGCGATTGATGGCTTCAAAAATATCTTTATGCTGGACACTGATCTGGATATTCAACTCATCGCCTTTGGCCTGCAGGTCTTCCCGCAGCTTCTTCTGGTCAATATCCAGCGGGATATCCACCTCATAAATCATGACGTTTTTCCCCGGTTCATTTCCTCCGCGGAAAACTGCCTGCAGCTGGGTGACATTGACATTGTGGGCCGCCAGGAGCGCCGTGACATTGGCCACAAGGCCCTTACGGTCCGGGCCGCGGGTGGTGATGACGAACGGCTCGCAGTCGCAGGTGGTCCAGGTGACGGCGTTGGATCCGAGTTCCCGCACAAAAAAGTGAAGATTGAAATCAGCCGTGCCCGTTTCAAGGGCCTCGCGCAGGTCGCTGTGTGAAAAGTCCACTGGACCGGAGGCGATAAAAATCCCCGAAAATTGATTTTGGATAATGGTCTGGCTGACATCTTCAATATTAAAGTCTTTTTGAAACAACACGCCGGTGACGGCGGCAATGATACCGGGGCGATCCTTGCCCAGCACGGAAATGATCATTTTATTCATCTGGTTCACTTTCTTTCTTCAACCAACGCTTTAAATGGCAAATATATGTTTTCCGGCGTCAGCACTCAAGGGGCCTCGTCATCCCGGCTTTCGCCGGACGACGATCTTTTTTTTCGACCTTAAGCGGAGATTGTAAGGACCCTATATGGCCCAAAAGATGAAAGCTGTCAATCGGAGGGACTGGGGAGGGACTTACGGGGAGGGGACGAACGGGGAGGGACGTATATCAGGTTATCAGTTAATCTCAGATTAACTGATAACCTGATATACGTCCCCCTTTTTGGCGGCCTGCAGCCATTGGGCCAGGCGTTTCAAACCCTCATCCGTGGAGACTACCGGCCGGTATCCCAGATCCTTTTTGGCCGCATCGATATCGAACCAGTGGGACGTAGACAGTTCTCTGGCCACGAATCGCGTCATGGGCGGTTCTGCCTTCAGCCCGAGCGTTTTGAAAATTCCCTCGAAAACGGCTCCTATCCAATAGGCCAGTGTGGGGGAGATGGATTTTTCGACACCCGGTTTTCCTCCTGCCGCCAGGATGTGGTTGATCATTTCCCAGGTGGGTATGGGATCGTCCTGGCTGATGAAGTAGACGCGTCCGGACAAATCCGGCGTTTGGCGAAGTGATGATTCAGCAAGCAAATGGGCATGGGCGGCGTTGTCCACATAAATCGTGTCGACTTTTTTGGTGCCGTCACCGATTTTCCGGAGGCGGCGGGCGCGGGCCAGGATGCGTGGTGTGAGATGGCTGTCGCCGGGCCCCCAGATCAAGTGGGGGCGCAGGACAATCGCCGGCAATCCGTCTGCCGCCGCCTGGATGACGGATTGTTCGGCCATGGCCTTGGTTCTGGGATAATGGGAATGATAAACCGCTGGATAGGGGACAGACTCGTCCACGCCTTCCATATCGTTGCCGTCAAAAACCACGCTGGGTGAACTGGTGTGGATGAGACGCTGAACACCGCATCGGATGCATGCGCGGATGACGTTGCGGGTTCCCACCACATTGGGTTGGTAAAAATCGTTGTAGCGGCCCCAGACGCCCGCCCTGGCGGCCACATGGAAGACGGCTTGCGTCCCTGCAGCGGCACGTTGCACGGCTTCAGGATCAGTGAGGTCGCCCTGAATCTGCTCTACGCCGAGACGATCCAGGTGGATATAGCGATGGCGGGAAAAGCTGCGTACCGGGTCTCCGCGGTCAACGAGCATTCGAACAATCGCGGTCCCCAGGAAACCGCCGCCGCCTGTAACTAAATATTTGATATCACGTGACATAAAATTTATGATCGATACCCGGAATTAAAGCAAGTCCGCCCACTATCCCGGATCTACGGCTTATCTCGGCCCAAGCCGCTTCCTCAGCCTTTTTGAAGCTCTTGTATTATGCAATCAGTCGAGTTGGAGCTCGTTCGGCTTTCAGCATCAGGCATCATCGGGTTTTCTTTGACCCGTTGAAGGCTATTCCAGCTTGCGGGCCGCCCAGACGGCCAGTTTCTCCCTGAAAATTTTTGAATTATGACGGATATCCACGGGAAATCCCGGGTGAAAAATAAATGTATCCAGTCCTTCGGTGATCACTGAGCTGCGGGCGATTCCATTCAATTCGGCGATCAGTTGTTCCCGGCTATCCCGGCGGTGTTCCGGTTCCAACTCAATGCAGACCACCGGCCGCTGCCGGGGGGCCTGGCCGATGCCCACCAGCGCGCTTCTGAAGACCGCTGCATGATTGTTGAAAATGGCTTCGCAGGGAATGGTGAACAAGGTTTTGGCGGGAGTCACCACCCGGTGGTTCTTGCGCCCGCAGAACCAGAGGCGTCCCTTGCTGTCCAGCCATCCGACGTCGCCCATGCGGTGCCAGAATCGCTCGCCGTCATGAATTTTTGACGCCCTGTCTTCTCCGGGACGGCGAAAATAACCGCGGGTGACAATATCCCCGGAGACGGCGATTTCACCAATTTCGCCATCGCCTACAACTAAATCGTCCGACCACTGGGCGATGGGGGCGTCGCTGATGGTGATGATACGCAATTCAATGTCGCCGATGGGGCGGCCGACGCACATGCCGTAGCCCTGTTCGCTCAGGGGGGCGGTTTCAGTCAGAATCTCCCCGGAACTGAATGAAGAGACCGGCATGGCTTCAGTTGCGCCGTAGCCCGTGTGGATTTGGGCCTCTTCACCGAGCATGGTGGAGAACTGGGCGATATTGGCCGGGGTGGCCGGAGCCCCGGCCGATATGACCCGTTTCAGCGATGTAAGCTTAATGCCGTGATCCTTGCCGTAACGTCCCACACGGTTCAACAGCGCCGGAGAGGCGAACATGTTGGTCACGCCGTGGTTGACCACGGCCTCGATGATTCTTTGCGGGTTTACATTCGCCGGCCGTGTGGGGTCCATCTCGGGGATGACGGCCGTCATGCCCAGGGCCGGATCGAATAGGGCAAACAGCGGGAAGGTGGGCAGATCGATTTCGTCCGGCGAGATGCCGAACTGCGATTTTATGAAACGGACCTGGGCATCGAAAATGCCATGGGTGTATTCTACGCCCTTGGCCGGCCCGGTGCTGCCGGTGGTAAAGAGAATGGCGGCGATTTCATCTTTCCGGGTGTTGGCCACGGTATACGCTTCCCAGGGCAGCGCACGGATGTCCTTAAGGGTCAAACCGCCCCAGAACCATCGCTTACCAACGGTGACCACGGTTTTAACGGATCTGAAAAAACCGGGGCGCAAGGTGCGCAGCACATGTGCCGGCGGGATGCCGATCAAAGCACTGGCCCGGCTTTCCTCGAGGCAGCTCAGCATCCGTCCCACGCCCATGCCGGGGTCTACCATGACCGGCACGGCGCCGGCTTTGAACAGGGCAAAGGTCAGGGCGAAAAATTCAAGGCTGGGGCGAACCATCAAAATGGTGCGTGTCCCTCTGCCTATTCCGGCATGCTCAAGGCCGCGGGCAAAACAATCGGACTCCCGGTCCAACTGACGGAAGGTCAGATGGGCGTATGCCACGCGACCGTTGGCATCCCGGGCGGCCGGGAAGACAACGGCGCGTCGATAAGGCTGCACCCGGGCCATGGTCTTCAAATAGTGGGCGACATTGACGCTGGGTTCCGATTGTGGATCGATGTTTTGAGAGTACATAGGCCTTATGGGACCACTGTTACATTTATATGCATGATCATGCTGCATCGCCAATATCATCTGCAGGGGGAGTTGTGCAAGAAATCCTTGATATGAGCAATGATCTTGCCGGGGATATCTTCCAGCAGGTAGTGGCCGGCATCATGGAAACAATATGCCCTGGCGCCGGGCAGGCGGCGGCGCCACTCCCGGTAATAGTCCTGATCGAAGACGAAGTCGTGGGCTCCCCAGAGAATCAAGGTCGGGCGGCGGCAAATGTCGCACAGAGCGGCGTCCACCCGGGCCACGGTATCGCCGCTGGGATCGGCTTCGGAAAGAGGGATATCCTCTACGAATTTCAGGGTCGCCAGCCGGTTGCGGGGGGTGTTGTACGGTGCGATGAGGCCTTTTTTCACAGCGGCCGACAGTGGATGGCGAGGCGCCATGTAGAGCGCGGCCCGGGCAAACAGATTGAGATTGAGCACTGCAGCGGCCATCAGCGGTCCGCCGGACCGGATCATGCGCAGCCGACGGGGGATGGGTTTGTTGCGGGGCGGGAAAAAGCCGGAGGTGTTCAAAACAATAATGCGGCCCACCTGATCCGGATGATCCAGGGCCCAGGCCAGTCCGATCATGCCGCCCCAGTCGTGAACCACCAGTGTAACGGGATCTTCGGGGGCCAGATGATCCATGAGCGCCGACAAGTCGGCGACACGGCGCTTCAGCCGGAATTCGTAGTGGTCCGCATCCGGTTTGGCGGAAAGCCCGCAGCCGATGTGGTCGGGCACAATGACGCGGTACCGGCCGGAGAAAGCACTGACCAGGGAACGGAAATAAAAAGACCAGGTGGGGTTGCCATGCACCATCAGCAGGGGCTCGCCCCGGCCTTCATCCAGGTAATGGTAATCGTGGCCCCCTATTTTGAGGTAATGGGACCGGAACGGGTAAAGGCGTCGGAAAGGGGCCGTATCGATGGAAGGGCTTACCATTCGACCCCCAGCATGAAACAATTCAGCCCGCTGCCGATACCCAGAAACCCGACGTGATCGCCCTGGTTCAGGAATTGCCGCTCGTGGGCAATGGCGGCGGTGATGGGCAAAGAGACCGTGCCGACATTGCCCAGATAGCGGTATGTGGAAAAATCCTTGCGTTCGTCGATGCCGATGGATTCCAGGATGGTCCGCTGGTGGGCGGAGCCGACTTGATGGCAGATGACCTTGTCCGGCTTGTCATCGGACCAGTGCAGCCGCCGCCGGAACTCCCGAAATGTCTCGATGCCCAGGGTGACCCCGTGCTTCAGAACCCCAACGGAGTCGGTGCGCATGATCAGCGGGGCGCTGGCGGGGATGCCGCTGTCCGGCCCCCAGGTGCACAGACGGTGATGTTCGGTGGCATTGCGCACGACGCCGCCCAGCAATTTGTGGCCGCCCGGAACCATGCCCGCACGGCACAGGACAACGGCAACGGCGCCGGAGCCGCCGGTGAGGGTGGCGATGGTCTCCTTGAACACCTGCATGTCCCGCGTGGACAGAATGCGCTCGATGGTGGTGTCCACGATCTGACGGGACGATTCACAAGAAACCACCATGCCGGCCTCAATCTGGCCCAGATCGATGGCATTGGCGATCTGGACCATGCCGTTGAGCACGCCCAGACAGGCATTGGATACGTCGTAAAGCTCAGCTGACGGGCCGAGCCCCAGGCCGTTGGCCACGGCACAGGCCGTAGCCGGCTCGAGGTTTTCGCGGCAGACGCCGCCGTAGATAAGCATGCCCATGGATGCGGCCGGGATACCGGCATCCGCCAGTGCCTTGCGTCCCGCCTGGATGGCCCCGATGGAAAGTTTAAAGCCGGGATCCCAGAAGCGCCGTTCGACAATCCCGGTCAAAGCCTCCAACTGGCCCGGCTGCAGATGCAATGCCGCATAGGCATCGGTCAGCCGGTTTTCCAGATCTTCCGAACTCACCACATGGGGGGGCAGTTCATAGCCGAAGCCGGCGATATCAACATTAGAGTAAAGCATTAGGTTAACCAATTTAACAGTTTATAATATAACATAATACATCTACTGTAATAAGGGGTCGCATACTCACTGAACCAGCCGCAACCCAAACCCCTCCATCTTGTATATGTATATGCCGTCCACTTGCAAGCATCCGTCGGCCATGATCACCGGCTCGGGGCCTTCTTCGATCCGGGTGATCACGGCATCCACCAGCACGAGTTTGTTGGCCGGGATCACCTGGCCGCGGTAGGACCATTGATGGCGGGCTTCGCAAACCGTTTCAAAACGATGGGTCTCTTTCAGATGCGGCCAGCGTTGCAGAGCGGCATATTTGACCAGCTGCAGAAAGGATTCGATCCCCAATGATCCGGGACAGACCGGGTCCTGGTAAAAATGGGCCTTGAAAAACCACTCGCCGGGGTCGACTTTTTTATAGCCGCGGATAAATCCTAGTCCATGGGGGCCGCCGTCCTGGATGTGGATATCGATGCCGTCGACCATGCACAGGGCTTTTGACGGCATCCACAGTCCTTTTGGCCGGAAGACGCCGGACGATGCGGCATCGTCGGGCAAAATCGGTGCCGTTGCCTCGAAAGCGGAGCGTTTTTCCAGTGCGCGTTCCGGGTCCGAAGGCATATAAACCGATTCGCGCAGCCCCACCTGCTGCGCCAGCGCCCGGGCAGTGAAAAAACCGAAATAGGTATTGCCCGTATAAATCAGTGTTTCCCGGGCCGAAACTTCAAAATCAAAATTCTCGATAATCATATCCCCCGCTTCGGATACTTTGGTGATGCGGGTGCGCATGGTCAAGGTGCCGTCTTGAGGGGAAATATTGTGGTGTACGACAGCGGTGCCGCCTAGGTTCCTGAATTTCAAATCGTTTTCGCTTTTAAGCGCCGATCCGGCGAATGCGGCCAGCCAGCCGCAGGGCTGCAGGGCGATTTCGAGCAGCACAGCGAACGGCATTACGCCGCTTCGGTCGGCGGCGAAATACCAGGCGTCGGGCGGTATGTCGTACTCGGCGGTCACCCATCCGTCGGCCTTGAGCACCCAAGGTTCCGGTTCGATTGCCGTGATGCGGTCCATGAAACAATACGGCGGTCCGGGCAGTCGGGCGATACGCCGGTCGGTGTCAAAGGGGGCATAAGGAGCGCCGAATGCCTGGGACGGCCGGCCGACGGCAAACTCGAGAATATGTTCGCGGGTGAATAAAGGTTCGGCCGGCATTGGGGCATAAACTGATGACGGCGGCGCTTCAGCGGCGCGCATGCGCCAGAAATTCTCGATATCCGACCGGGTCACGCCGGTGATTTGCATGGACATGTCTTTGAAAAAGACAATGTAATGATCGTCCGCAAACATATGGGCATCGGCGATGACATAAGGCTCCGGGTGATACCCCATCTCCTTGATTTCAACCGCATAGCGCACATGCCGGGTTTCCGGGGTCACCGGCCCTCGGCATTTCAGGCGGCAGTCCGGGCCCTGGACCGGTTCATAGGCCACATCGGCTTTATCCGTGATCCATCCCATGCGCAGCAGGAACACGCGCAGGGTGTGGGCACAGCATTCGTACATCAACGTGCCGGGCATCACCCTGTCGTCCACAAAATGGCAGGTGAGAAACCAGTCTTCCGGGCTGATGTCGGCCTCAGCCTCCACATACCCTTTTGCAAACCGGCCTCCGGCGGGGTCCAGGGAAAGGATGCGATTCAGCAACCGCATGCGTCCGCCGGGAAGACGCAGCGGCCCGGGCAGACGGATCCCTGAGAAATCCGGGCCGAAGCAGCCGGCGGCATCGCCCTGGCGCAGAGCCTCCACCCGGCCATCGTCGTAGGATTCGGCGGTTACCGGCAGCAGCGGCGCGTAAGGTGTTCCCCCAATGGCGGCACCGGGGGCACGATCCTCTTCGGTGAGAATGATGCCGCCGGAATGGCGCACTTCGGCATCGGTGAAAAAACCGGCGCATCCCTGGGTCATAGTGATTAAATGATCGCTGCCGATAAACCCCTCATAGCGGAAAAAGAAGAGGTAGGTCTCTTCCTGGCGCACAAATTTGTCGATGTGGATATCGTAGCGGATCGTTTCGCCGGGGCGCGGCAATCCCCTGTGGAACCGGATGCGTGCATCCAGCAGGCGGTAGGTGCGCTCGCCTTTGACCTGGTGGTCGATGCCCAGATAGGCGCACAGGAACAAGTCGGCCTGGCCGGCTTCCACCGAGATGCACACCGGCGCTCGGTCGCCGTCCAGGTACCAGGCGCCGGCCAGCACGTCGTGTTCCGTCACCACCCGCCCGGAACCCAGGCTGCACTTTTCGCCTTCAACGCGGATAATGCGGTCCACCAGCATCAAAGGTTCATCGGGGAGACGGACCCGCGCCTTGTAGGTGTCGATAATTTCGTATTCAGGGCCCAGCATCCGGCCCACCGATCCGATGGCAAACTCCATGCATTGCCGGCGATTGAATGCGACCTCGCTGTCCCGGGAGCCGTCTGCGCTTTGGTCCCCTTGCGGGGCAGGCGGCTGCGGCATATCGATACCGTCGCCGGCCATGGCGGCAATAAGTTCATTCTGCAGGGCAAAGGCCTCGGCATATTGGGCCGTGATCTCCCGGGTCAGTTCCAGAAATTTTTCATGCGCCCGGCCGGTGGATTCAATGTTTTTCTGCATCTGTTCAAACAGGGATTCATAATCCGGCGGCCCCGGGCCCGATGCTGCGGATTCGATGGGTGCGGCGCCGGGGTCTACCTTCCCGGGGCCTGAATCCGGGATTGCAGCAGGCGGGTGGTTCGGCTCGTCTGCCGCTGGACCGAGGGCCGGCGGCGTCAGAACCAATGGTCCGCTGCCGACCTTGATCCGAATGGTGTTGCGGCTATGCGCGGCCGAGTCGCCCGACGTCTCCTCAAACGGTGCGTAAAGCGGATCGAGGTCCATTTCCAAACCGGCCGCAGCCAGGGTTCCCAGACATTTGAGCAGGGTCAGGCATTCATCTTCGCCCCGATGGTTGGCGGCCACGGCCAGATGCTCCCGGTCCCCGAGGATATCGTCGATCATATGGGTGCATGAGCAGTGCGGTCCCACTTCCACAAATATCCTCACCCCGTCTGCATAGGCCTGCTCGATGGTGGCCGGAAAGTTAAAGCCGGCCACGGCCTGGCGGGTGATGGAGGCGGCGGCCGATTCAGCGGTCAGATCCAGAATTTTTTCGTCAGCGCAGCTGTAGAAATCGACTCCGGCAACCGGTGTCGTGTCAAACCGATGCAGATCCTCGTATGCCTCGGCGGCCGGCAAAGCGGCATCGCAGTGCACGGTGACCACGCCGTCCAGATAGACGGCTTCGCAGGCCATCTCGTTGATGGCCGCCTCCACCTGGGGTGCAAGGCCGCCGATGACGCACTGGCTGGCGGTATTGACAATCAGGCGCCGCACATGGGCCATGCCGGCGATGGCCCGGTCGACGGAAGCGGCTTCCCGGTTGACGGCCGCAACGACCCATTGCACGGGCTGATCGGCCGGCAGGTGCCATGCCCTTCGCAGGGCGTTGCAGGGGCCGGACAGTTCGGTTTTAAACAAGTTGGTGGACGACAGGCGCGCGAGCATCTCGCCGCGGTCCGGCCAGGCGCCCATGGCAAAAAGTCCGGCCGACTCACCCAGGCTGTAACCAATGACGGCATCCGGCGATAATTTAAACTGTTTCAAAACGCCGGTCATTTGACCGCCGAAAAGCACCTGGCCGAAGATGGGACGCAACGCGTCGGCCACCAGTGCGTCGTAGGCCTTCCGCTGCCAGCCCGGACGCCAGTCCACGCGCCAGGGGTCGTACCACCGGGGCAGCATTTGGGCCCGAAAATGGTCGGTGCTTTCTTCCATGGTTCTAAGCACATCGGGAAAGTGCAGCCCAAGGGTGCGGCCCATGCCGATATAATGGTTGCCGGAGCCGGGAAAGACAAAGGCCATGCGTGTGTTGCCTGAGGCGGCATCCTCGAAATAGCTGACGCCTCCGCTGCCTTTCACAGTCCGGGTCGAACGGGAGGCAACGGCCCGTCCGGCCTCGGAAATACTGGAAAGCAAAGAGTCGACGGAGCGGGCCACAATGGCCAGTTTCCTGACGCTATCCATTGGCTTGCTGCTATTGTGCCATTGGCTCGCCAGCCGGGCGATGGCCGGGGCCCCGCCGTCCGGGAGAGGACATGACCGGGCCGCTGCCGCGAGGCGCTCCAGTTGGTCCAAGAGATGGCGGCGATCTGTTCCTCCGACAACAAACAGCGCACAGGGCAGGGGGCCGGCCGGTTGTTGCCGCCGGCGTTGGTCTGACGACGCGCGTCGCCGGCCGGCTGTTGATTCCTGTAAAATAGCGTGCATACAGCCGCCGTCGGCGGTCATCGCCGCCACCATGGCGCCTCTGGGCCCGTCGGCACGATCGTGCGCCCAGTAGGCGGCTTTTGTCGGCAGATGAAAATAGCCGCGATCCCAGAGATCCTGCAAAGGGGCTTCAAAACCAGCCGCCGGTGCAAGCATGCGCTGATAAAGGCAGATCGCCGATTTTGCCATGGAAGCCAGCCCCGAAACGGCGCCGGTATGGCCGATGATGGGCTTCAATGTCCCGATGGCGATGGCATTGTCCCTGTCGTGGGCGCAATGATCCAGAAAATCGTGCAGTGCCCGGGCCTCGACCTTGTCCTGGACCGGTATGCCGCTGCCGTGGGTTTCGGCCAGTTGAATCTGATCCGGGGTTAATCCGGCCGACTGGAAAGCCTTTTGCATTGAAGCGCAGTAGCTGTCGGCAGTAGCGGAAAAGGGGGTACCGGCCCTGGCGTCGCCGGCGGCGCTGCCGGTGCCTTTGACCACGGCATAGATGCGGTCATTGGAGGCAATGGCGTCACCCACCCGTTTGAGGACCAGCGCCACGGCGCCCTCTCCGGGCAGTGTGCCGTCCGCTTTCCGGTCAAAGGGCCGCACCTGACCGCCGGGGCTGAATTGCAGCAGGGGTTTGAGCGTGGCCAGATTGCGCTCGTCGCAATTGAGGTCCACGGCGCCCACCAGCACGGCATCCAGTTCACCGGACTGCAGCATGTGCATGCCGATCTCCACCGCCCGCAGACCGCTGGCCTCTTCGGCGGACACCACAAAAGAAGGGCCGCCGAATTGAAACTCCCGGGCGATGCGGCTGGCCACGATGCCGCCAAGTGCTCCCAGGGTGCGGGTGGCGGTCAGCGGCGGCCCGCATTGATCTTTGGCGGCATTGAGCCATCGTTCCAGGGCATCCTCATCGATATCCCGCCCACTGGATACGCTCCACTGTGCGGCGATATGGGGCAGGGCCCAGCGCAGGTGAAAATTGGTCGCCTCGAAGTCAAAGCTGATGCCGATAATGGCCCCCATGCGCTCGCGCGCCTGGCGCAGCGGCAGACCCGCATCCTTCATGGCGCCGGCGGCTGTTTTCAGCATCAACAGCTGCTGGGGCAAAATATCCGGCAATTCTCCCGGCGGAATGTGAAACTCTCCCATTGCGATGTCGATATTTTCAACAAAGGCACCGCGGGGAGTTGATTGCTCCAGTGCCAATTGGGCCGTCCGGGCCGATTTCCAGCGATGTTCCGGTGCCGGGGAGAGCACTTCCTCAGCATTGAACACCGCCTTTTGGAATTCGGCGACTGAATTGAGGGGTCCGAGAGTAAGGTCCACTCCAACGATGGCGATCCCTTCCGTCGACAACGGTGCTGCAGGGGATTTGCCGGAAATTGCCGCGGCAGGCGATTCAGTCCCTTGGCCCCTGTCTTCGGGCCACTCTTCGATCAGGACGTGGGCGTTGATCCCGCCAAAACCGAAAGCGCTGACCGCCGCTTTCCGGGTGGTGCGGACCTCTCGGCGATGCCATGGCTCGGCATCTGTCTGGACGCGGAAAGGACCGTCCAACAGCGGGCTGTCTTTCTTGGGGCGGCTGAATTTCAGCGACGGCGGCAAGGTCTTTTTAGACAGGGCCAACAACATTTTAATCATCCCGGCGGCGCCGGCGCCCGTCAGCAGGTGGCCGATCATGGACTTGATGGAGCCGATGGCGCATTGGCCTTCACGCCAGCCGGTTTCGCCCCACAGCGCCCGCAGACTTTGCAGCTCCGTGGCATCGCCCACCGGGGTACCGGCACCGTGGCACTCGATATAATCGACGTCCCATGGCTGCCAGCCGGACCGGATGTACGCCATGCGCATGGCCCGCAGCTGACCGGCGGATTCGGGAGCCAGCAGATTGCCGCGCATATCGTTGGACACCCCGATACCGCGTATGACGCCGAATATGGTGTCGCCGTGGAAAAGGGCGTCTGGCAGGCGTTTGAGCACCATGACGCCGGCCCCTTCACCCACGACGAGACCGTCTGCGGTTTCGTCGAACGGCGCGCATCTGCCGGAGGGCGACAACGCCCGCAGCTGGCTGAACCCGATCTGGGTATAGAGCGGGTCCGGCCGGGAAACGCCGCCGGCCAGCATGGCGTCGGCACGGTGCGACTGCAGTTCGTCGCATGCCAGCTTGACGGCATAAAGCGATGAGGCACATGCTGCGTCCAATGTGTAGCTGCATCCGCCCAGTCCGAGCGCCCGGGCTACGACTGCGGCAGGCATCCCCACGACCCGGCCGGAAGGTATTGCCGAGCCGTAACGGGGGGCTTTGGCATGACTGTCGGGGTTTTTACGGAAAAGCGGATGGAGCAGCAGCGCACGCGCCAAAGCGGAAGATACTTCCGTGGGCAGGGCGATTGCGGCAAGAACAACCCCCATTCGGGATTTATCGAGTGTGCCGACATGCGTTTGACCCAATGCATTTTGAGATGCATCCAGCACCCAGTGAAACAGGGGGTCCAGACCGTCGAGAAATGTGCTGTGGATGTTGAAGCCCTCTGATTTAAATTCATATCCCTGAATCAGGCAGGCTTGTCTGGCGTATGCCCTGTCGGGTTGCGGGTGTTTATCATAAACCCACTCGGCCGGTGCGATCCATCGGTCGGATGGCGAGAGAACCGCAGCATCGACTTTTTGGACGATATTGTTCCAAAAATCAATATTTCCTAGTGCTTGTGGAAAAACACCGGAAAATCCGACGATGGCGATGGGTGAGCGTATTGCTTTGTCCATTAACTTTTGGTTTGCACCGAAATAATTATAAAAAACTAAATTTATAACCGAGGGTGCGCCGTAAATCAAGGGGAAAGCCGTTTGCTTTGACGTTAGATAAAATACTCCATGATTTGGCTTGACAATAAATCCATTGTGTGTTCAAAGATTGAACGTTCTTCCTGTTCTACCCGTTCCGCTCGACATATATCCATCGAATCGTCTTTTACTGCGGTTCCCATGTAGTATCCTACAAAAAGACTCTCCAAAAATGGCCCAAGCCCGTGAGGCGATGTAACTCACCAAGCGGAGCTATATTCACCTATATCGAAAGGCCTCGACACGATGGAATATAAAAATCTCAGAAAAATGCTGCTGCTCGAAGCCATTGGAAAGGATGGAAAACAAAATCAACGCAGCCTGTCCAGGAAGCTGAACATGTCTTTAGGGATGGTGTGCAATTTGATTGGGGTGCTCCAAAAAAGCGGCATGCTGGATCTCGAGCCCCAGGCGCAAAACAAGGTCAGTTACGAACTGACCGATAATGGCGTTGAGGAAATCAAAAGGCTTCAAATGCAATATACATCGCATTCCATCATGATGTATAAAAAAATGAAAGAAGTCATTCGATCCCGTCTGGCTGAATTGATCGAAAGTGGATACCGAAAATTTGTCATTTATGGGCTCAGTGAATTCTGCGAAATTGTAACTCTTCTGCTGGAAGAGGAAAACACGGTCCAAAGATGGGTTATTGATAATCAAAACGCCGGGAAATATGTTTGCGGCTTAAAAATTGGCCGCGATTCCGAATTGAAGCATATCGACTACGATGCCGTACTGATAACGGGTCTGGCCAACCCTGCCACAGCGCATGCCGACCTGATAAGAAAAGGCGTTCCGGAGTACAAGATTTTTACGATCTATGATCCCGATACGGACGATAAATAACCAGAACGAACGGCTGTAAAGGAAACAGCGCGTTGAATCCGTACCGACATCGCCCCCCTTTTGCCGGCGGGTTGTTCGATGGCCGTATGGAGTCAGGTGATGTATGAAGACCAGTAAAGTTCCCTTTTCCAGGGGAAGAAATTACCGCCATTTCATCGACCTGGTTTTGCAGAAAGCCCGTGCCGGCCTGCGTGCCGAAGCATCCCGGGGCTATCTGGGGGTGCTGTGGTGGGTCATCGAACCGGTGATCTATATGGGTGTTTTCTACACTGTTTTCGCTCACCTGAGGGGAAAGGGGGATGAAAGTTTTGTCATGTTTCTGCTCACCGGGCTGATCGTCTGGAAATGGTTCCATTCCTCCGTCAACACCGGATCCAGCAGCCTGATGGCCAATGCCGGGTTGATGAATCTGGTCTATCTGCCCAAAATCGTTTTTCCATTGACCAACATTGCGGTCAACACGTTCAAATTTTTCATTATCGTATCTCTTTTCCTTGTGTTCATACAGTTTTTTAATATCCATCCATCACTTTCCTGGACATTGCTGCCGGTTCTCGTCCTGGTGGAGTTGCTGCTGATCATTTCCGTGACCAGCCTGCTTGCGGCGATCATGCCCTTTTTTCCGGACCTCCGGGTGATCCTTGACAACCTGCTGATGATGATGTTTTTTCTTTCCGGCATTTTTTTTGAAATCAACAAAATGCCGGCAGCGATCCGTGGCTATCTGCAATTGAACCCCATGGCCGTGCTGATCACCATGTACCGCAATTTACTGCTCAAAGGCATTCCGCCGGATTGGCGGTCAATGCTGTTGGTTGTACTTTTTTCATTATTGGTATTGCTTGTTTCCATTTGCCTGTACCGCCGTTTTGAGCGGGTGTACCCCAAAATAATCCATTGATCGGTTGCAGCCGGGGCAATAAGGCCTCTCGCCCGGAATGAAAACCATGCCACAGAGTACTATTGCAAACAGCGACACCAGAATACTGAGCCTGCAGCATGTCGGCCTGTATTACAGCCGGCGCCTGCGCTTTTTGCGCCGGTCCCGGTTCTGGGCGCTAAAGGACATTTCCTTCGACCTGCATGCCGGCGAAACGCTGGGTGTCATCGGCAAAAACGGTGTCGGCAAGAGCACCCTCCTACGGGTTCTGGCCGGCATTATCGCCCCAGACACCGGGAAAATAATGGTCCATCGTCCGGGCTTGCGTATTTCGCTGATCTCCCTGCAGGCCGGATTCGTGCCCTATCTCACCGGACGCGAGAATGCCATTTTAAGCGGCATGCTCCTGGGGGCCACCAAAAAGGAGATCTGCGGCCGAATGGATGACATCGTGGCCTTTTCAGAACTGAACGGTTTCTTCGACGAACCGGTCAACACCTATTCCACCGGCATGCGTGCGCGGCTGGGGTTTTCCGTCGCCTACCATGTGGAGCCGGACGTCATCCTGCTGGATGAGGTTTTAGGCGTCGGCGACGAGGCTTTTAGGCAAAAATCCACCGATGCCATGAAGAAAAGGATTCAGTCCGACAAAACGGTGGTGATGGTGTCCCACAGCGCGCCGCTGCTCAAGGAGATGTGCGACCGCCTGGTCTGGATCGAAGACGGAAAAACCCATGCCCAGGGACCCGTGCCCGACGTTCTGGAAGATTACCAAAAAAGTATCGCCCGGAGCAGTGGACCGGCGGTTGAACAAACCCCGCCAGTCTCCGGCGCAAGATAGATACCGCTATGAAAATACGACTGCTTTTATCCGATACTTTCCAAAAGACTTGGCACCGGCTGCCCGTGTCGACCCAGTTCAAATTGAGTATTAAAAACACCCTCTTTCGTTGGCTGCCCCTGGTGTTCGGTCGCACCCGGGCCTACCGGCGCTGGCAAAACTTCAACGGTTGGACCAGTCCGATCCACGGGCCTCAGGACGGGGCAATGGCCTCATCCTGCCCGGGTATCGAGGCAGAAGCCGCTGACAACGTCTATGTGCCCTTGCTCGATGCCGAGCCCCTTGAACAAAAGCCGGCTAAACTGATCTGCTTCTACCTGCCGCAATACCATCCCATTCCCGAAAACGATGCATGGTGGGGCCGGGGATTTACCGAATGGAACAATGTGCGGCAGGCCGAGCCTCAATTTGAGGGGCACGACCAGCCGCGCGTGCCGGGGGAACTGGGATACTATCATTTGCTCGACCCGGCGGTGCAGCGACGGCAGGTCGAACTGGCCCGGCTTTACGGGGTTGGCGGGTTTTGTTTCTATTTTTACTGGTTCGGCGGCCGGCGCCTGCTGGAAGCGCCCCTAGTCCGTTATCTCGAGGACAGCAGCCTCGATCTGCCGTTTTGTCTCTGCTGGGCCAATGAGAACTGGACCCGCCGCTGGGACGGCCGGCACAAGGATATTCTCATCGCCCAGGACCATTGTCCTGAAGACGATTTGGCCTTTATTGGACATATTGCCCGCTATCTGGAGGATTCCCGGTACATTCGCATCCAGGGCAAGCCGCTGCTGCTTGTGTACCGTCCCCATCTTCTGCCATCGGCCAAAAAAACCGTCCGGAGATGGCGCCGGTGGTGCCGCGACTGCGGAATCGGTGAGATTTATCTGGCCTGCACCCAATCCTTCGAGGTGGCAGACCCGGCCCGATACGGGTTCGACGCGGCTGTCGAGTTTCCGCCCAACAACTCCGCCCCGCCGGATATCACCGACCGCATAAAACCGCTAAATGCGACATCCGCATGCACTGTTTATGACTGGCGGGTGTTCGTCGAACGCAGCCGCCAGTACCGCACACCGCCCTATAAGCTGTTCCGCGGCGTTTGCCCGTCATGGGACAACACGGCGCGGCGGTGCAGCCGCGGTATTGTGTTCCAAAACGCCTCGCCACTGGGTTATCAGCAATGGCTGAGCAATGCCATCAGCGATACCCGCAGGCGTCACGCCCAACCGGACGAGCGCCTGGTTTTTATCAATGCCTGGAACGAATGGGCGGAAAGCGCCTATCTGGAGCCCGACCAGCGGCGCGGCTACGCCTACCTGGAAGCGACACGCATGGCGCTGGTGCGGAACGCGTTGAACCGCCCGCGTGAATCGGCTCCCCGGCCACTGGCCATTGTCATCCATGCTTTTTACGAGCCCATCTTCGAAGAGATCCTTGACTATACGTCCAAAATACAGTCGGTAGCGTGCAAATTGTATGTCACCACCCCCGTCGATAAAAAAGAACGCGTGCGGCGTTGCCTTGCAGCCCAGAATCACGATTTTACCCTGATGGCCGTTGAAAACCGGGGCAGGGACATCCTGCCGTTTTTGAATATCCTGCCCCGGGTGGCGAAGGACGGGCACCACACCCTGCTCAAGGTCCACACCAAAAAGTCCCTCCACCGCGATGACGGGACTTTGTGGCGACGGGACCTGTTCGACCAGTTGCTGACCGATAAAGCGGTCCTCGAATCGACCATACATCTGGATGCCAACCCCCGGATCGGCATCCTAGGGCCCGCCGGCCATATCGTTCCCATGAGTTATTACTGGGGCGCCAATAGCGAACGGGTGCAGGAATTGTCCGCCCGGCTGGGGGTTGACCGGCCCACATGCAATGGCTTGAATTTCGTCGCCGGTTCCATGTTTTTCGCCAGGGTCAAGGCGCTGTATCCCATCTTGAATCTGGCGCTGCCTGAAAATGAGTTCGAGCCGGAGACCGGTCAGGTGGACGGTACCCTGGCCCATGCCATTGAACGGCTGTTTTCCGTCAGTGCCCGATCGGCCTGTTTTGAGACAACTTCCATAGACGACAGAACCACCTCCAACTACGGCTTCGCCAAGCGAACGCCGTCGGAATGTTTGAATTAAATCATTATGATATACAACCAGGATTTTATATGGCTGCACTTTCCAAAGTGCGCCGGCACCAAGGTCGCAGATATATTCAGAAAATACTTTTCTAAAACAGAAGGCCTGATTCAAGACCCGGTGGGCGCTAAAGCAGACCCGACCATTGCATGGCACGACGCCGTTTCGGACCGCAGGGCCAGGGACCCGGGGTTCGATCCCGGCGAAAAAACCATCGTCATATCGTTCCGGCGACTGCTGCCGTGGCTGATCAGCCGATATAGCTTCGAGGTTCAACGCAGCCCGTATCTGGACCATAACCCCGAACTGCTTCTGGAGGGGAAATTTTTCGAAGCCAACGGAAGGCAAAGCCATGCGGACCACTATATCCGAAAATATCTTCCGGAGCCTGTTCTTAAATCCGGACGGGTCCAATTCATCCGGACGGAATATTTTGAATCGGATTTCAAAAACGTATTTGGAGCCTACCTCGATATCTCCAAAATTCCGGACAAACAATATACAATAAAGGTCAACACCTCCAAAAACTATCTTCCCCCGGATAGCATGTTTTTTTTACAACGGCAAAAGCACACCATTTATGACAACTGCCCCCTCTGGCGGGCCGTCGAAGAGATGGCCTACGGCCAGGTGGAAGATTTTCTATGTTGACGAAGCCATCCGTCCCATGACGAAGTAAAGGTTGAAGCCATGAACGAGGAAAAACTCATCGATGCCTGCGATTGCCTGATGATTACGGGCATGCACCGAAGCGGCAGCTCTCTGCTGGCCGGCTGCCTGCTCCATCTGGGTATCAATCTCGGAACCAGCCGCCTGGCGGGCAACAGCTCCAACGGAGGCGACACATTCGAAAACCCGGACATCGTCCTGGCCCACGAAATTCTGTTTCGGGATCTCGGCTGCCGGTGGGAAATGGTGGGCGAATTGCCTGCGGGGTGGCTGGAAAGCGAGGCCGCCGAGCGGACCGGCCAAAAGCTGGTCCACATTATCCAGGAGCAGTTTCTGGATCACGGGCCATGGGCGGTCAAAGACCCTCGCCTGTGCCGGGTATTGCCCTTGTGGTCGAAGGTGCTGGCCCAACTGGGGGTTACACCCTGTTTCGTCCATATGGTCCGGCACCCGGACGAAGTGGCCGGTTCACTCAGCCAGAACCACGGAATGGAACCGGACAAGGCCCGCCTTTTGTGGCTGGTCTACAACCTGGACGCCTTTCGCGACAGTCGCCGGCAGCCGCGGATGCTGCTGACCTACGACCAGCTTCTGGCCGATCCGCTCACCGCGTTGCGCAGGATCTCCGACGCCTTTAACCTCGGCTTGCCTTGCGATTCCCCGGAATATTCGCGTACCCTCACCGAATTTGTGCGACCCGAATTCAAGCATCACCACATCGGCGGCGCTGCATCGGACGCGAAAAACGAATCGGCCCAGTATGCCCGGGTGTATGACTATTTCCGTCTCAACCAGGGCAGGGCCATCGATCCCCAGGACGCCCATTCCTGGATCAGGGGCAGTGAGATGCTTGCCGATTTTCCTCTTGTCGGGACTCGGGATTCGGGGCCACAGGAGAGGAAAGGGCACATTCACGCCGCCGAGATGTTCAATACCCTGCTGCGCATGATCGGGCGCTATGAGCAGGCCGAACTGGACCAGGAACTGCAGCGCCAAAGACGCCTGCTGGCCGCCACCCAGGTGGCGGAAACATTGTACGCCCAAGTCTATTTTCCGACCCACGGTGCCAAAGACCCCGGGTATACCGAGGAAAATTCCCGCAAAATGCTGCTGGCCCCCAACGAGTGGCAGGCCGTCACATGGGAGATCACCCGTCCTCAGGACCTGCAAACGGGTCGGCTGCGGCTGGATCTGTTGAACACCCGGGGCACCGTGTCCGTATCGAGCATCAAGCTGGCCCATGCCGTGACCGGTGAAATTTATTGGGCCGCTGAGGATCCGGACCGGTTCAAAACATGTACGGTGAAAGGGGACGGGTTCGTTTTGCCGGACGAAAAGGTGTTGACCGTGGTCTGTACCGGCAACGATGCCGGGCTGCAGCTTCCAATCCTGCCCGATTTGCCGGACTGCCCCATGCATTTGAAAGTCTGGCTCAAACCCAGCCGCCAGCAGGCTCTGCTGGAGAAGGCATGGACCCGGCTTTCCAGTGACGCCGCCGTCCTGAACCGCAGCCTGAAAGAAACCCGGGTCGATCTGGCACAGGCCCGGGACCGGGGTGCCGACCTGAAGCGCCAACTGGATGAAACGGCTGCGTCCCAGAGGGCCAAAGAGCAGCAACTGCAGGCCCTTTCGGCCCAACACAGCGTGCAGCGAAATCAGATCGAAACCCTGCGCCATGAGCGCCAGACGGCCGAGCAGTCTATCCAGTCCCTGAAAAAAGACCTGCAGGCCAGGGACGGCGAGGTTGCGGCACAGAGCCGGCACATCGACACGCTTCAACACCGCATAACCGATCAAGAAGCCGATGCCAAGCGCCTGGACAGGGAATACCAGGTTCGGCTGGAGCAAGCCCGCCAAAAAAACAGTGAAATGAAAGTGCAACTGGACGAAAAGGGGGCCACTTTCGAGGCCAGGGAAAAAGAGTGGCTCGTCCAGGGTGCCCTGCAACAGCAAAAAATCAAAAACTTGTTACGGCAGCAATCCGATACCGGAGACACACTGCAGACCCTGAAAAACGAGCTGCAGATCAAAACGGACGAGCTGTCCCGCCGGATCGAAAAAGAGCGGCAGCGGGAAGCGGACCAGCAGGACCGCATCGAGGTGCTGCAAAGGCAATTGGCGGATAAAGAGTCGGCTTTGGCGGCCAGAAACTCAGAGTACAAAACGCAACTGGAACAGGCCGACCTTCAGCGGGAAAAAAATGACACCCTCAATACGGAAATCGCAGTTAAAGCGCACACCATCGGTTTACTGGAAAAACAGCTTGAATCTCAGGAATTACTGTCCCGACAGTATTACACGGCCCTGCTGAATGTCGAACAGAAATATCAGGACCGCATCGAAGCAAAGGATTCAGCGTGGGCCGAGCAGACCGCCCTGCTGCAGGCAGAACTCGACGCACGCGAGCAAGAGCGCACTGAGAGTGAACACGCCCTGCAGGCATTAAAAAAGGAACTGCAGTCCAAAACGACCGGGTTTTCGATGCTGCTCAAGGAGCAACGGCGGCAGAACATCGTGCTTCACGACCAGGCACAGGCGCTGAAACGTCGAATCAATCAAAAAGATGCCCTGTTTTTGACCAGGTTAAAGGCCTGGCAGGACCAGATCGAAACATTGCGGGTGCAGTATACAGACACTGAAAAATCCTTCCGGGCACTTCTGGACGACCTGCAGGCGAAAGCGGATGAACAGAACGCTTTGCTCCAGGACGAACGCGGACAGAAAAACGACCTTCTAAACCAGCGAAACACCCTGGAACGGGAACTCAAGGAAAAAAAGGCGGCCCTTGCAGGCGGCAAAGCGCAAATGCAAGCCATCGAGCGCCAGAACAAGGCGCAGGTCGATGCGCTTGAAACACAAATCGCAGACAAAGATTATTCCATTGCCTCACTCGAACAAAAGCTTAAGTCCCAGGAGGAGCTGACCCGGCAGTATTACATCGCGCTGCAGGAAACCGAAGAGGCGCACCAGAAGCAAATCCAAGCCTTAAACAGCCAGATCCGGCAAAAAGAGGACGCCCTGGAAAGCCTGGTCGACCAATATCACAACGAACGGTCGGCCGTCGAAAAAGAACGCGGAAAGAACCGGCGGCTGGGAGAAACCAACGCCCAACTGACCACTTGGGTCAGCGAGTTGAAAGTTGCATTTGAAGCCCTGACAGCCGCAAGACGCTGGAAATTCGCCTGTCGCGCCGGCCGGGTTTTCGAGGTAATGCGCCTGCGTCCCAAAAGCCCCACGGCTGTGGACAAGATCCAGGGCATCTTCGGGCTGTTTGAGCACACCCCGCAACCGTGTGGTGAACCGGTGCCGCAAACCGGTTCTGCGGGTACAAGTGACGGCGAACTGCTTTTCAGCTGGATGCGGCAATTGCACAGGGACTTTCCGGCATTCGTGGGATCGCGGCGCTGGCGATTGGGCAATGCCGTGATCCGCCTGGCCGAAATGTCACTGCTGCGCCCCAAAGTGCTGCTGGCCCCGGAACACATGGCAGGCGTGTTCGAGGCGTTTCAGCACTGGCAGGACACCCACTTGCCCGGCCGGCAGGCGACATCGCTCTATCCCAGTGAGGTCGACAAGCTGCACGAATGGCTGAAACTGCTGGACAATGACTTCCAGGCCACGCTGGTCTGCCGCCGGTGGCGGTTTGGCAGTGCCGTAGTCCGTACTCTCAAAAGACTTGCCTTTCAGCCCCAGGGCCCTCTTGTCACCGACCACATGCAGGCAATCCTGCAAGACTACCGCAGGCTATATCGATAAATAAAAGAATTACACCTCCATTCAAGGCATTGACCCTATGACGAATACCGGAATCTCCATTATCATCCTGACCCGGGACAGCGAAAAACCGATCGAGCGCCTGCTGGAAAGTTTTCTCGCCAGCAACACGTATCAGCCAGTGGAATTCATTATCATCGATCACGGTTCCACGGACCATACCTCCGAGGTGATCTCCAGATTCGCTTCACGAACCTTTATCCGCCTGATGAAACGGGACGGCCAAAATACCACCGCAGCCTCCTGCAACCTGGCCGCCGGCAAGGCCCGCTATCCCCGTTTGCTTTTTTTAAACTGCGGTATCGGCTTCACATCGGATATTCTGCCGGCCGCGGCGGCCAAACTGTCAGAGCCTGATATCGGCGTAGTCGGCGTCCGGCTGGACAGTGATCCAAACGAATCGGCTGTTGACCAACTGCCGGCTGTCAAGCATGCCGGCATTGTTTTCGAATGGGACATGGAACAGCAGTTCCAGATGCCTAAACCGGTCCGGCACAACTCCGAGAGGACGGCCGACAGCCTGAAGAGCGGGTTTTTTCCTGCCGTAACCGGGGATTTCCTGATGTGTCGCAAAGAAGATTTCGACACATTGGGCGGTTTTCATGAAAGTTACGATGCCGGATTCGAAGCCATCGATTTCTGCTTGCAAATCGCGATGTGTCTGGGTCGGAAATCCTGGTGCATCAATGACATCGGCCTTCAACTATCGGATGGCGGGACAGGTAAATTCGGCCTCGAAGCGGATCTGGATGAGAGGCGCCAAAACAATGTGTCACTGTTCAAAGGCCGTGTGGATGGTTACCTCGACAAATTATACGGCGCCAAGACGCCCGCACCGCAAAAATCGATCCCGGTCCCGCAAACGGTTGGCGTGCACAAACCCCGGCAATCCCCCCTCAACATCCTCTTCGTGCTTTACGAAAGCATCGACAGCAACGGCGGGCTGCATGTTCAACTGTGCGCCGAAAGGCTGACCGCTATGGGAGTGGACTGCCGCATTGCTTATCCAACCCACAAGCCCCCGGCCCATGTGGATGAAAAACTGCCGGACTACGCAAGATCATACGCACGGATCGAATCAGTGGGCCCGGAATTTTCTGACGGTCGTGGGCCGGACATCGTCCATGCCTGGACGCCTCGAGAAATCGTCCGGGTGTTCTGTGAAAAAATTCTTGATAAATACTGCTGTCCGCTGATTGTTCATTTGGAGGACAACGAAGCCTACCTTACGGAGGTTTTCACGGGTCGTCCAATTGCTGAACTGGAAAAGATGGCGGAAAACGATCTCGACAAGCTCATTCCGGAAACTTGCTACCATCCGATTAAGGGCCGTCAGTTTATTACAAGAGCTAACGGTCTAACCCTGATTTCCGACACCCTGCATAAGTATAATTTTGGTCGGGTACCATGTCAGAAAATTCTTCCAGCGCCAGATGATAAACTGTTCTATCCGAGGCCAGTCAATCATGAACTCAGAAAACACTTGGGAATACCGAAAAATAATATCGTAATTGTGTATACTGGAAATGTCCATGAAGGGAACAAAGACGAAGTCGCTACTTTATACAAGGCCGTGCACCTGCTCAATAACACCGGACGCCCTGCCAATATAATTCGCACAGGAATCAACTGCAACGCCCTGTTTGATAAAGATTATTCTTGGGTGGGCATTTATGAAAAAAATCTTGGATGGGAAAAACGAGGGAAAATTCCAGAGATAATGGCTGCCGGGGATGTGTTGGTGCAACCGGGAAATCCGGGTAAATATAATGATATGCGGGTGCCTTCCAAATTGCCTGAATTTTTTGCATTGGGTCGACCAGTTATTTTGCCGGAAAGCAATCTTGGCCTTAAAATAATGCACGGCAAGGAAGCCTGGGTACTTAATGAAATGACACCCAAATCTCTGGCTGCTGCGATTATTAAAATTGTTGATGACTCAGATTTAAAAAAACAACTATCCGAAGGTGCCCTTGCATTTTTCGAACGACAATTTGCCAAGTCAAATAGTGAAGTATGCCTGAATAAATTTTATTCCCGTATCTTGAAATATCATGATCGACAGCCTCATTATGGACAAAGGCCAATATGGCTGTTTGTACCCTATTTTAAGCACAGCAACAAGGAGCGAGCAAAAGAGATCGATGCTGCGTTCAATCTTAATCATCAGAATAGCCATTTTTCAAAAATTCTCGCCATTATTGATGATGGAAGTGAACCGCCGGTTAATGATGACAAGGTGATCTCGGTCCAGGTGAAAACGCGACCAACCTACAAATTATGGCTTAATCTCGCTCAAAAGTATGCACCCGATGCAGTATCCATCTTTGCAAATGCTGATATCTACTTCGACAATTCAGTTGGTCAGATTACCACAGTATTAAAAGAGCATAAATCCGTAATAGCATTGTCGCGCTACGAAAAGGTGAACGGCGAAACTTTTCCACATCCGAATCCGCACTGGTCTCAAGACGCATGGGCAATCCAACGGCCGTCCGAATTGTCACCAGATTTTCTATCGAAGCTTGATATACCTGTGGGAGTGCCGCGATGCGATAATAAGGTGGCTTTTTATTTTGCTGTCCACGGATGGAAAATATATAATCCTTTCAATTTTTTGTGCTGCTTTCATCTACATGACTCGCAATATCGGAGCTATGAAAAGAAAAAAGATGTAAGCTTGCTTGGCGGAGTGGCCTATGTCCATCCATCTGAACGGTTAAGTGAACCTTCGATAGTTGACATAGATATTTGGGCAATCAGAACGAAAGCGGTCGATAAAGTATCGCTCAACAGAAGCTTGGACAATTGGCTTGAGAGATCTGAGCGAAGGACCGTTTCGATGAGCCCCCACAGTCATTTCCAAGAAAACTATTTTACAAATATTCAGAGTATCCCAGACAAGGCAACCCAAGACTATTACCAAAGAAATGGGAATGAAATTTTTAGTTTCGACAATCGATTTTATATTTATTCATATAACAACAAAGCGTTTTACATCGACCGACTGAGTCCGGAAAAAGCGTGTGTTTTTAATTTGGCGACGGTGCCCCTTCTTCCTAACGAGTCGACAAGGCGAAGTTATGTTTTGATGGCCCTGTTTGTGCCCCCTGTTTTAGATATTCAGGTAAAAGTGACTGACCGGCCGTTGTCACCATCCGATATCCAATTCTGGCAGTATCCAGCCATTACTGAAAAACAGGCGTATGAAAACCATATTACTTTCAAATGCGGATCGAACATAGATAGAAATAATCAGATAGTGCACATTTATGCTGGCTTGCCATGGGCCACCTACATCGATAAAAAGAAAATCCCGGACAACGTTATCGATGATTCCTGCCGAAAAATAAAAGGCATGAAAAAACTTGTAGATTCATTCGGTTATGATTTGAAGGTGCATACGGTATGCCAACAAATTTACTGGCGGCGCATGTTGCCACATTTTAAACGGCTTGGCATTACAGATCTGCATCTTTCGCATTGTGTGCGTAATGATCTGCAAGTCAATACTGGTAATGGCTTGAGAATTCACAGTTGGCCGCTTTTTGCCGTAAATGTATCCGACCCTGACCGTGCTAGAGGCATTACGATTGGCAAATCGATTAAGCAAAAAAAATATTTTGCGGCCTTTAAAGGTAACCAGATGCCCCATTATCGAAGCAACATACGCGAACGTCTTTTCGAAGTTTCAAAATTGCTCGGGGGAAAAGATGTCATGGTTGAACTCGGCGACGACTGGCATTTCAAAAACATTGTTTACAAGGAACAGGTGGCCTGCAGATCGCTCGGAGCAGATGAGAACACTGCATACCTGAATGAGTGCTATATGTATAACCGGATTCTTTCAGATTCTGTTTTTTCGTTTTGCCCTGAAGGTGCAGGGCCCAATACGCTTAGATTCTGGGAGTCGCTTGCAACGGGCACCATACCGGTACTGCTTTCGGATGATTGGGTCCTACCTGCCGTAACCGATAGGCTTGAATGGGAAGAATGCATTGTCCGGATACAATCATTTGAATTATTGAACACTTTCAACATTCTAAGAAAATTTGACACCAAGCGGCTTGCTGTAATGCAGAAAAATTGTTTGAATGCTTACGCGTATTTTGAAAATTTAACTTGCTGGAACCAGGTTTCACGCCATGTTTGATTCAAATTACTGCGAAACAAAGCGTCTGCGTTTCTTGTCAAAAACCTCGATTTATAAAATCAAAGGAGCAAAATATTGGTAACACTGTCCAGCCATCCAGTATTTTTTTGTTTCGATCCCGTAGAGATTGTCTGCAGCGGTAATCACGTCTATGATTTCCTTGGAACAAAGACGGACTGCACCTACCACAAAGGAATGATCGCGCCTGAGAAGGGATACCGCTTAAAAACGAAAATACCAGTAGTCAATGAACATTATCCGGATTGGATTGCCGTATTGGAGTCCGTCTTGGCAAGTGAAGACACGTTTACCATGTTTGAACTTGGGGCGGGATGGGCACCTTGGCTTATCCGGGCCGCTTTTGCCATGAAACAAAAATTTCCGGATAAAAAGTTTAAATTGATCGGTGTCGAGGGTGATAAAACGCATTTCGAATGGATGAAGAAACATTTCAGTGCAAATGATATCAATCCATCGGAACATATATTGATAAACGCGCTTGTCGCCGGAAAGGACGGTACGGCACTGTTTCCTGCCTTGACCAAACCCGATGAAGACTACGGTGCATCGTTCGTTTCGTCTCCCGACCAATATACCTATCAGCGGGGAGAATTAATTGAGATGGAGACGGTTTCTGTGAATTCACTTATTCAGATGGTGAAAGAGCCGGTTGATTTTATGCACATCGATATACAAGGGGCCGAGTATGAAGCTATCCCGCCCGCAATCGATCAAATCAACGAAAAAGTGAAGATGATCATGATCGGGACGCATCGATCAGAATTGCTGCATCAGGAGATCAAGTTGTTTATGTTTGGTAATAACTGGCTACCAAGGTATATATTTGACAGAGGTACAGAATGGAACACAGAATGGGGAAAAATAAAGTTCGATGATGGATTTCAGTTATGGATGAATTCGAGATTTATCCTTTAAAACAAAATCTAAATTACCTTATGATGGATGATTGAAAATTTATGGAGAGGTTTGAAAGGGCGTCACAATTTTCAATTTTCGATATATTGGGGAGAATTTTTCAAATTCGAAAAGCGTTACCGGCGCACCGGCCGACTGCCTGGTGCTGACGAGCCCGATATTTGATAGTGTGAGCCCGGTCGTAAAGATCATTTGCCTGGATTCACGATGCCGGGCGCACGGGTGTCTGCTATGCAGGCAAACCCCTGAGGATCTTGGCCCCTTTTCTCAAGTTGAATGTAAATTGTCGGAACATGGCATGGCATTGATGCCAACGCCCTCATTGATAGACAGGGCATGGGCATGGAACTGATTAAGCAGCGCTGAGTTGATTCTGGTCATGGCAGGTTTAGACAATCGTGAGCGGAACCTTGAAAAGGTGGAATGATCCGGAGCGGCCTGATCAATGGGCAGGCCCAGGAAAGATTTAAACGAGATACGGTCATTGATCTGGCTTTAAAGCTCTGGATCAGAAGGGATTTGGAACCACCTTTGAAGCAGCAGGCATTTAAACAGAAACAGTGAGGGATAGGCCTTGCCGCCTTGCTCGACTTTGCCGCTGTGATAGAATTTTGCCAGCAGCTTTTCGATGGGATTCCAGTCGATGGTGTGATTCAATTGTTTAAGCAGGGCCAGAGCGTGGTTTTTATCAGTGTTTTTTTCACAGATAGGTCAGCAAAGGGCTCTCAATTTTCGGTTATGGGGCCAGATAAGACATCGAACATTGTGATAACAGATTATCGCAAATTATTAAGGACGCCATAAGTAGAGAAATGGTAATGAAATGGTGAAACAAATACTATCAGTTAAGCAGAAAGCATATCCACCCAAATTTGATTTCGTCGAACAGCAAAAATATGCACCAGAAAATTTCGCAAAAATTCATAATGCTAAGATATTTAATAAATATTCTATGATATGTGATCAAAGCAATAACCCAATAGAATTCTGTTTGAATGAATTTTTATTTTGGCAGCCAAGCACTCTAAGATTAGCGACCGATGTGTCACAAGAAGTTGAAAATAGAAAAGAAAAAGCCTTCGAATATGCCAAAAATGCTCCAAAAAATAACGTAATTACCCTGAACACTGACAACGATTACGTTTATCTAATGCACTCTTTTGGGTGGTATCCTTATGGCCATCTTTTTGACTGTCTTCAGAGACTCTATCCTTTAAGAGATAAAAAGCTTTTTTCCCCTCATTATTTGTGCTGCGATTACAGAAGAGTTAAAGACTTTAATGAACATATGAAGTTTTTGGGAATTAAGCAAAACGCTATACTCTCTTTTAATAGATGGGATGTTATAGAAGTACCTAATTTAGTAGTTGGCTTTAGTCCCTCTCACATTGCATGTTTTACCCTTGATACAATAAATTGGATTTTAGACAGATATATAAATAAAAATGTAGTATTTGATAAATATCGTGCAATTAGGAAGAGAGAGAAAAATTTTATCTTGTACTTGGAACGTGAAGGTGCAGGACGAAGGAATGTTACAAATAGTAAGGAAATAATTAAACAATTAACTGATGAGAATTATGACATTCAAATTTTCACTGGTAGTGAAAATTTGATTGAGACAATCTGGCTCTTTTATAATGCAAAAGTCGTTATTGGCGCCCATGGTGCAGCTTTTATCAATACTATATTTTGCAAAAAAGATACATTGATTCTTGAATTTTGTCCACAAAATAGATTGTATATTTCAATTGCTGAAATACCGAAACCTTCAATAAATCACAAGATAATCATTGTTAAGGGAGATAATGATTTTAACATAAGAATTGACATTGAATTTTTGAAAGAAGAATTGCGAAACCTATACACAGCTTAAAATGTAAATGCGCAACGAGTTCATAAAATCCGCTTGTTTCAAGAGTTCGCAAAATTCTTATGCGCAATTATTTATGACGCTGAGTATATAAAGTTAGAGTCGAAGTTTAAGAATATATTCTTTAGAAAAATCCCATATAGTATGATTGATACTGAAAAATTTTCTTGTTAAACATTTCAGGATTATTGAATGAATGACTAATTCTATCATCACAATTTTGAGCCAATTAAAAAGTGACATAAACTTATTGTCTTCATGCCTGGGTTTCTTCGGGCTTAAAAACGCAAATTCAGAGACAACAATTCAATCCGAGACAATTAATCGGCTTATAATTCAGGAACAAAAACATCCATCAGTTGTGTTCGGACAACTTCCTATTATATGGATGAAGTCTGAAGCAGGGCAACATGCAAAGGCCCGTATTAACGCATTTATAAAAAACATTAAGAATCTGTCCTGTCCTTTGATTCTTGGAGATGATTATTTGTTTAGATTTTTGCCTTTGTGGAAGGAAGCATTTCGCGATGCCGGTATTGTCTCCAGAGATGTGATCATTGTTAGGCATCCATTGGACATAGAGCAATCCATTATTTTTGAGAAAAAATTGGATATAGATAAAGCACTATTGATATGGTTGACCTATATAAGAGATAGCTGGAGAAATTGTCAAAGACCTGTGATCGTTGCTTATGACCAACTCATTGCCGATCCTGTGTCAACTCTAAGAGACTTAGGCCAGGAACTTGAGATAAAATATCCGAGAGAGCCGCAGTCCAATGTTCGATCCTTGATAGACCTGATCCAAGCATGCCCCCAAAAAAAAATTACGGACAAACTTATAGGGCATGAAAAAAACTCTTATATGCCTTATGAAATTCTTTATGAGGAAATATGCAGTGGAAAATGGCGCAGCGCAGACCTGCCTGGGGGAGCGGATTTAATTGACAATTTACTCAAACAAATCCAGCATTATAAAACGCTTGTCGATCATTGCAATACCGGAGAAAAGAAAGGCAGAGACAATTCAAATGCATCGCTTTTCGCTCAGTTCAAATTTCCATGGTCAAAGGAGGGAGACAATGCACGCGATACCATAACATTGAAAGTTGATGAATGGCAGCATATCAATCTGCATATGCCGAATACGGCTGAACTAAGGGAAAGGGCTATAAAGTTTAAACCAATAAACATCAATGGTACTGTAAAAATATCTGCAGTGAAAATTGTTAAGCTCGATAATGATGCAGTAATCTGGGAGGCCAAGACACCCTCAGATTTTGACGTATTCGGGCTGAGTGGAACTGTTATTCGGCTGCCTGATCTGGACAAACTATTGCTCATCGTCACGGGCGATAATGCCTGGCTTGATTTTCCAGTTCTGAAGGATATACCGGACGGACCAGTCCGCATAGAACTCTGGGTGAAAGCCTCCCTAGATCAACAGGTTTTGGTAGACCGTTTCGGGAAGCGACCGAAACCACAGCGGCAAGGGTCGTCCAAACTCATCTGGCTGGCATCCTATCCCCGCTCCGGCAATACTTTGTTGCGGACTGTTTTGCATCGCAACTTTGGATTCAAGTCATATTCAATCTACAATGATTATAATGACATCGGCAAATATATCGAAATTTCCGACACCGTCGGCCACCAGTTTATGCACTGGCCGTTGTTCTTCGGCGAACACAGCGCCCACACATTATCAGCGGTGAAATATTCGAAGCTCGATCCCTTACGCTATAAGACGAGCGATCTGAATTTTGTAAAGACCCACTCGGCTTATCACGACGGCTTTGAGCCGGACAAGGTTATCTATGTCTACCGGGATGGTCGTGCTGCGATGCGTTCATTCGCCTCTTATAAGGAGTCTTTTTTTCAAAACAGCGGTATGCCTAATGACCATCTCGATTCCCTGCTTTGTGAAGCAGACCCATTATTCGGTCCGTGGTGCGATCACCTTCTTTCCTGGAAAACTCATCCCCGGGAAAGAATCCTCTTTTTAAAATTCGAGGATTTTATTGCCGACTTCAATTCAGTTTTTAAACAAATATCTGAGTTTTTGGATATCGAGCCAATACGGACAGATGTTCTCCCATTTGAGCATTTGCACGCAATCAATCCACATTTTTTCAGAAAAGGAAAGGAAAATTCCTGGCGGGATCTGTTCGATGAAACCCGGCATGCCTTGTTTTGGATCCTCAATTATGAGGCAATGGCAGCTTTTGGTTTTGACAGTGATAGGCATCCAATTTGCAAATTACTGGATTCCACGGCCGGGAAAAATATAAAGGACCCGCAACCGGCAGGGCGTTTTGATGACTGTTTGAAGGATCACGATCAGACCCTGCAGGCTTGTGCCAGGTTTATAAAAGAAAGATTGCAAAACCAGAAGGATGAGGATCGTAAAATTTTGTCCAGGCAATTGAAAAAAAGATACCAGCAATTTTCAGACTATTTCAACTCGAATACGTCTTCGAACGATAATTACCAATGGGATATGGAATGGAAGATATTGCTCGATGGTGTCGCCAGATGAATTTATGCCGGGAAACGGTTACAAGGCCCGCGGCATCGAGCGACGATCGCCCATTTTCAACACCGAACGCAAGGGGCTCTTGTGCCTGGACTTTTATGCGGATGGCCGCGTCTGAAACTCGAAAGACGTATAACCAATGACCTGTGCGTTCACCGTTGGAGCGGTTGTTGTCAATTTTGGTCCGCTGCAGAATTTAAAAATTTGCCTGGACGCCATAAAGGGCCAGGAGACAGCTTTTTCCAGAGTTGTTGTCATTGACAACAGCGCCGATAAACAAAACCAGATCCTGCCATTCACCCTCCCTATAAACTGGAGGTTGGTCAGCCTGGGATACAACGCTGGTTTCGCCGCGGCCAACAATATTGCCGTTGAAAAACTTGCAGACTGTCAATGGGTGGCCCTGGTCAATCCGGATGCGTATCTGCAGCCGGACTGGCTGACGAAAATGGTTTTTGCAGCCCGGCTGCATCCTGAGTTTTCTTTTTTTGCGCCACGGCTTTTGATGGCTTCAGATCCATCGAAAATCGATGGTGCGGGCGATGCCTACCATATGAGCGGTATGGTATGGCGGTCGGGGCATGGCGGCCAGGCGTCGGAAATTGGCGACAAAGAAGTGTTCAGTCCATGCGCTGCTGCGGCGCTGTACCGGCGTGATGCTTTTCTGGAGGCCGGTGGTTTTGACGCTGATTTCTTTTGTTTTGTGGAAGACGTCGACCTTGGCTTCCGTTTGCGGTTATTGGGGCACCGCTGTCTGAGGGTGGCGGATGCAATCGCCTGCCATGAAGGCGCTGTGAGCACCGGCGGCAGGCACAGCGCGTTTTCAGTTTACCATGGCCATCGCAACATGGTGTGGACTTATGTTAAAAACATGCCTGGTTTTCTGTTCTGGCTGTTTCTTCCGCTTCATATTTTTTTGAATCTGTTTACAATCTTCTGGTTTTCAATCCGGGGCCAGGGCAAAATCATTGTCCGGGCCAAGGTGGACGCGCTTTGCGGCCTGTCGACGATGTGGCGCAAGCGAAAACGGATTCAATCCCGGCGCAGACTTTCGATCCGCAGCCTTTTTAAGGTTCTCGACACCCGTTTGCTGCCCAATCGGCGCACCCTTTAGAAGAAAGATCTGGCCATTCCACCGCATCTGAAATCACTGCTTACACTCGGCTTGAACACAACGACGGAATCTAAAACAATCCGAAGCGGGAGCCATTTTCCGGTACCTGGAAAAGTGCCCGCATTGGCGACTGATGTCATGAATGATCATTCCATCGATGTCATTATCGTGAATTATAACAGCACCGATTACGCGATGCGGTGCATCGACAGCATCTACCTTTCCGCCCGGTCCTTTAAGTTTAAAATCATCGTAGTCGACAACGGTTCCGAGGATTCGCCGGGGTGCTTAAAGCAGAATTTCCCGGATATCGACCTGGTGCGCAACACCACCAACATGGGTTTTTCCAAAGCCGTCAACCAGGCATTGCGCAGATCTCGCGGGAAATATGTCGTCCTGATCAATCCCGACGCCTTTATCCATAATGGTTTGTTAAACAAGGTATTCGATTATTTGAACAAACATCCGGATGTCGGGGTCGTGGCGCCCAGGATCATCGAACGGGACGGGAGCATACAGGGGTCCGCCCGAAGGTTCCCGTCCTTGTGGACATCGGTATTCGGTCGAAAATCACCCATTACGCGGCTGTTTCCGAACAACCCGATTACCAAAAAAGAATTTCCATGTTTTTCAGTCAAAGGGCCTGAACCCATCAGTGTCGACTGGGTTTCGGGGGCCTGTCTGGTAGCGCGGCGCAAGGCGGTGGATCAGGTTGGGGGATTTGACGAACGGTTTTTCCTATACTGGGAGGATGCCGATCTCTGCCGCAGAATAAAGGATGCCGGTTGGAAAGTCATCTACTTTCCGGAGGCTGAGGTCTATCATTATACCGGAACCAGCAGCGATACGGCGCCATTGGCGTCAATATTTCATTTCCACATAAGCAGCTATCTATTGCTTAAAAAATACGCAACGGGCGCAATGAGATACATGATGTCGTTGGCCCTGGTGGCCCTCGGTGTGCGATGTGTTGTGGCCATGACGCTTAATCGTTTTCAGCACTACATATCCGCGCGGCGGTGAGTTCAGTGCATTTTAATTGAGAAATTCTATGGCAATTAATCGCCTCAGTATCCTGCATGTCTACAAGGATTATTTCCCACCTGTAAAAGGAGGGATCGAGTATCATATCAATCTACTGTCAAATGCGTTGAAGGACAGCGGGCATGATGTTCACGTGCTTGTCGCCAATACCAGAAACAGGTATCAGGTTGTCAGGAGCAATGGCATCGAGGTTGTCAAGGCACCTCAATGGGGGCGTTTTGCCTCTTCTCCGCTGACGCTGTCATTTGGTATTTATCTGAAACGCCTGGGAAAACATGCAGATATCATTCACTTCCACCATCCGAATCCAACCGCTGAATTTTCCTATCTTTTCAGCGGCCTCAAAAACAGGATGATCGTTACTTACCACAGCGATATCATCCGGCAGGATAAATTGGGAAAATTGTATTCCCCCTTTAGAAAACGATTTTTACACGCATGCGATAAAATTATTGTGACATCGCCGAATTATTTGCAAACTTCCAATGTATTAAAGCAATTCAAACATAAATGTACCATTATCCCCCTGGGCATTGATATTGAACGCTTCAATTCATCCGGTGACCGCTCCCAAATTGAATCTATCCGAAAAGAAAACGGGAAGCTACCCATCGTCCTGTTCGTCGGCCGTTTCCGCTATTACAAAGGGCTGCATCTGTTGATTCATGCAATGAAGGATATCGAGGCCAAATTATTATTGATCGGTACGGGCAGTGAAGACCGGGAACTGCGACGGCTTACAGCGGCGGAGGAATTGGGCGACAAGATACGCTTTCTCGGCGAGCTTTCCAATGAAGCCGTGAACGCTTACTACAAAGCCTGTGATATGTTTGTGCTGCCGTCTCATTTGCGAAGCGAAGCTTTTGGCCTTGTTCAGCTTGAAGCGATGTGCTGCGCAAAGCCGGTGATCAGCACTGAAATCGGGAGCGGCACCAGTTTTGTCAATGTCGACCAGCAGACGGGCATCACGGTGAAACCGAACGATGTCGAGGCGTTAAGGTCTGCGATCCAATTTTTGATCGATCATCCGGATAAACGAAAGATTTGGGGTGAGCGCGGCCGCAGGCGGGTCAAGCAACTTTTTACGAAAGACAAAATGGTCGAGCGAACCATGGCGTTGTACGAAGCGGTGGTCGGTAGAGAGGTGGCATAGTCGCATATGTTGAAGCGCTTGTGGCAGTACCGTAATTTCGTATTGGATTCGATTCGCAACGAGATGCGGATTCGATTCGCACGCAGCAAACTGGGCGGGTTGTGGATGATTGTCAATCCGCTGGCCCAGGTGGCCATCTATGTGCTCATCCTGTCCAACGTGCTGGCGGCCAAGCTTTCGGGAATCGACAACAAGTATTCCTACGCCATTTACCTGATCGCCGGACTGCTGGCCTGGTCGCTGTTCAACGAGATTGTGGCGCGCAGCACCAATCTGTTTATCGAGCGCGGGGAGTTGATGAAAAAGGTCAATTTTCCCCGCATCACCCTGCCCGGTATCCTGGTGGGCGCCAGCCTGCTGAACAACCTGCTGCTATTTGCGGCCGTGGCCGGTATCTACCTTTTGCTGGGACACGGGTTCGGCCTGCTGATCGTGTGGCTTGTGCCCCTTACCTTCACAGTGGTCGCCCTGGCCGTGGGCATCGGGCTGATCGCCGGGGTGCTCAACGTTTTCTTGCGGGATATCGGGCAGATCATGCCCATTGCACTGCAAATCTGGTTCTGGTTTACCCCCATCGTCTATCCGGAAACCATCATACCGGAGAGCTACCGGCAGATCCTACTGCTCAACCCCATGTATCCCGTCGTGCGGGCCTACCACAGCGTGCTGGTCTACAAGGTCCAGCCGGCCGTTGCCGAGGTGGCGGCGGTGTGCGCCGTGGCCCTGGTTCTCGTGGCGCTGAGCCTTTTTCTGTTTCGCCGTGCCAGTGCCGAAATGGTGGATGTGCTGTGAACAGGCATTCGATCCAAGGTATCGACCAGCCGCTGCGAACCTATTCCAGCGGCATGCAGGTGCGCGTCGCCTTTTCAGTGGCCACGGGCTTCCGCCCGGATCTGCTGGTTGTCGATAAGGCTTTCTCGGATGGAGTGAACCACAGATCACGGTGAAGACAGTGTCTCCAAAATAAGAAAAGCCGGACCGCAACAGGCCCCGGAGGTGTTGATTCATATATCAACACCTCCGGGGTTTTTTTGCCATCCATTTTGCATTATGCCGAAAGAAGGGGTATGTTGGTCATCCTTGAATGGTAACAATTCCAAACAGATAGGTGACAGGTTAGGGCGGTTGGCAGTTGTGCTGCAATTGACCAGGCGGAGCTATGCGGCCGAGCACTCTTGGATCGGCGGATCCTGCAGCCCGCCGCTTAGGGGATGTGAACCGGCGACAAGGGTAGATGGTACATGCGTTTGCTTAGTGTGAAAAACCTGGGAAAGGCGTTTCAATCATTCCACTCCGAGTGGCAACGCTTTGCCCGCTGGTTCGGCATCCCCATGAAACCGACAGAGGAGTACTGGGCGCTGCGTCATATCAGCTTTGACGCACAAGCCGGAGAGGCCATTGGCATCGTCGGGCAAAATGGTGCAGGAAAAAGTACCCTGTTGAAGTTGATTGCGGGTACATTGCACCCAACTGAGGGGCAGGTGCGCACCGACGGCCGCATCGCCGCGATTCTGGAATTGGGTATGGGGTTCGACTCCGAGCTTACCGGCCGCCAAAATGTCAGCCAGGCCGCTGGACTCATGGGTTTCCGCAGCGGGCAGGTCAGGCGCATACTGCCTGAAATAGAGGCCTTTGCCGAAATCGATGACTACTTTGACGAGCCCTTGCGCACCTATTCAAGCGGTATGCAGGCGCGTATCGCATTTGCCGTCGCCACGGTTTCCCGGCCGGAGATTCTAATCGTGGATGAAGCGCTGTCAGTGGGGGATGCCGCCTTCCAGAGAAAGTGTTTCAGGAGAATTAAAGACTACCAGCGTAAAGGGACAACCTTGTTATTTGTCTCCCATGATATTGAAACCGTAAAAAAACTATGCGACAAGGCCCTGTTCATCGATAAAGGTCAACTGATGTCATTCGGTACGGCCAAAATCGTATGCGATGACTATGAAAAATATTTATTTGGTGGAAAAAATGGCGATTCTTCAGTTAACGGAATGACCTCGCCTGAGGGTGGAACACCTGCACCTGCGGTATACGACCCGGGCCTGGAAACGAAAAGTGGCCTTTATTACGGTGACGGGCGGGCAACGATTACCGAGGTGTGGCTTGAAAATGAATCGGGCCATAAAGTGAATGTCATTCCCAGCGGGGAAAAATTCAGTATCCATTATATCGTCGAAGTTCATCGGTCCCTAGAAGACAGTATATTTGCGATAATGGTGAAGACCCGGGAAGGGGTTGCGGTATACGGGACGGATACCACCCGGGTAAGTTGTGCGTTGAATAAAATTAATGCAAGATCCCGGGTTCAGGTCTCTTTTGTGCTCAACAACCACCTTGCGCCGGGAGTGTATTATCTGAATTGCGGGGTGCGCGATGACACACAGCAGGAAAAGGTTTTCCTCTGCCGCGGTGTCGATGTCTGCATTTTCAAGGTGGTTGCTTCATCCACCAGCACAGCGCTGACAGGTCTTGTGGAACTGGATACGGAAATCCATGTACGGGAAAACCCGAATGCCGATCAGTAAGCAAAAACCGATTTTTATTCACAGCTTGTTCCGAACCGGGAGCACCTACCTGTTCAATGTCTTCCGCCGCTCTGCATCGCATTATTGGTGCTACCATGAGCCTTTCAATGAGCAACTGGCGCACCTTAATGGGGATTCCGATAGACTGATTGAAATGAAAACAGAGTTGGGCGCATCGCTGCGGCATCCGGAAATGGACCGGCCCTATTTTTGGGAGTACCACCAGGTCAGATCCGCGCTGCGTGGCATGTTTGAAAAATCGTTCAGCTACGATGATTTTTTTGTAGACGATGCGAACCGCCTGGCGGCCGGTCAATCCAGATATCTGGATCGTCTGATATCCAGCGCCAGGGGGCGGCCGGTCCTGGAATTTTGCCGCAGCGCCGGACGATTATCAGCCCTGTCGAATCGTTACGACAGTGTTAATATTCATCTCTGGCGTGCTCCGCGCGATCAATGGTGGTCTTTCAAAATCAATGATTATTTCGATGCGGCCATGCAGCTGATTTATGGAGCGCATCATCTGCCGACTGTTTTGCGACAAGTCAAACGCCAGTGCGGCATTGCCGGGTATCACGATGAAAACGTCGAAAAGGAGTTTGAATTTGCGCGAAAACACCCCCTTGGCGCAGAGTCCGGCTATTTCGCATTTTACGCGCTCTGGCTCTATGCCTTCCTCGAGTCGGTAAAATACTCCGACATAACGATCAATATCAATCGCCTGACTTGTGACGCCGAATACAGATTGGAATCGATGGAGAATTTCTCCCGGCTTGAAATCGACCATATCGATATTTCTGACTGCAGCATGCCACAGCACCGGTACGCTGATACCGAAATTGATTTTTATGAGGAAATCGAAGCACGGGCAAAGCAAAGTTTCCTGGCCTGCGGTTATAATGAGGATTTGCTGGAAGAGGCCACAGAAGAACAACGCTGCGCCGGAGAAACCATCAACGCAGCGCCCGGGGAGATAATGAACAGCCTGTTGCGTGCAAGACAAACTGCAATGAGGTACTTCGATCAAACAGCGGAAACTGCAACAATACGAAATGCGCATGCATCACGCATCGAAGTGCTTGAAAAGGAGCTACATGACCGCAATAAAGTCATTGAGGCGCTCAATGATGAACTTCAGACCGTTTATACCAGCAAATCCTGGAGTATCACCCTGCCGCTGCGCATGGCGATGCAGTTTGCAACCCGATTTTTCCAGCCGGCGTCAACGGTTTCCAGTTTTACGCTTCTGTTTCCGGGAAGTATTGCTAAACGGTTGTTGCTTTCCGCGATGGAAGTGTTCGCATCAAACCGACGTTTTAAAGCCATTGGCTTACATGTTTTGAATAAGTTTCCGAAAATTAAAGCAACCCTGCGAATGGTGGCCATAAGAATCAATGTTGTGGTGCCTTATTATCCGGTTGATGAGAAGTCATTGCTCCGGGACCCGCGGAGTCGAGCGATTGTAAAAAGCTTCAACGCTGAAGTAATTCGATATCGTCAATATTCTGGGCTGTTAGCGAAAACCCGGTACAAGGATATTTAACTATGCGCATTGCGGTTGTCAGCACACAAGTGCCATTTATGAGGGGCGGAGCAGAGGTGCATGCCGACAACCTGGTTTCGGCATTCCGGAATGCCGGCCATGATGCTGAGCTGGTAACAATTCCTTTCAAATGGTACCCGGCAAGGGTATTTTTCAACCACATCACGATAGCTCGCCTGGTTGATTTGAGTGAATGTGCCGGCCGCCCCGTTGATCGCGTCATCGGATTAAAATTTCCAGCTTACATCGTGCCGCATCCAAATAAGGTCCTGTGGATTTTGCACCAGCATCGGACGGCGTATGACTTATGGGACCATCCTGAGCATGGTGATCTGATCCATGATTATGAAGGGAAAATGGTTCGCGAAGCCATTTTTAATGCTGATCGCCAGTATATACCGGAGGCCCGCGCAATTTTTTCAAACTCGAAAAATGTTGCCCGGCGACTGCAGAAATATTGTGGCATAGCAAGTCAGCCCCTTTACCATCCACCCGGGAATGCCGAATTATTTTATAGCAATTCGGCTGAGCCGTATCTGTTTTTCCCCAGCCGCATCAATCCTCTGAAACGACAATCGCTGGTGGTGGAGGCATTGAGGCATTGTCGTCAGGAAGTGAACGTGACCTTTGCCGGTATACCGGAAAACCCGGCCGTAATGGATGAACTCAGAAAACGGGTCCGCAGTTGGGGCCTGGAAAAGCGCGTTCAATGGCGCGGGTATATCAGTGACGAGGAAAAACTGCGCCTGTACGCCAATTGCCTGGGGGTTATTTACCCTCCGTTGGATGAAGATTACGGCTACATCACCCTTGAAGCCATGCTGGCCCAAAAACCGGTCGTTACAACCCGTGATGCCGGCGGTCCATTGGAATTCATCAAAGACGGTGTCAGCGGATTGATCGTAGAGCCGACACCCCGTGCACTGGCAGCGGCAATGGATAAATTGTGGGAGGATTTCGGAAGGGCTGGACGCTGGGGAAAAGCCGGGCGTGAAATTTATGAAAGTCTCAATATCACCTGGCAAGGCGCTGTAGAGGCGTTGCTCAAATGAAACGTATCTACTGGTTTTCGCCTGTTCCTCCGGCGCATACGGATATTGCCAACTATAGCGCGCGGCTGGCTCCCCATTTGCTTAAGAATGCCGAGGTGACTTTTTGTTATCCTGACGACTCATCCCAAGACGGCAAATGGCCCGGCAGTCAAATCAGCCGGGTAACCGCCAGGGACGTCAATAAAGCCGACATATGTGTCTACAATATTGGAAACAGCGCCGGGTTCCACAGCCAGATATTCGAATGGGCGTCTTTTTTTCCGGGCCTGGTCGTGCTTCACGAAAGGGCGATTCATGAGTTATTCATAGATCATCTCGGTGTCCGGAACGGAACGGCTGATGACGCTTCCATAGGTCGTTATCTCAAAGCAATGGCCTATTGGTACGGTGAAAACGGGTACCGGACGGCACGTGAAATTTGCAGCGGCAAAAAGGATCCGGCGGATTGTGCAAATGTTTACCCGCTGTATGAGATTGCCATTGGCCAAGCCCTTGGCGTGGTGACCCATAACCCGATGCTATCAGATGAGATTAGAAATAAATTTCCATTGCTGCCGGTGCTCGATTTAGACGTAAATCACTATGCGGCCGATCAGTATGTCGATCATTTCATAAAATGGTATACTCGTGAACGAAAAACATTGTGGCCCCTCTGGCTAAAAAGGATGCAGATCAAGACACTTGCTCGTGAACAGGCGCGGATGCTTTCCGGAGACGCAATGATTCGGCCGCCGCAATGCTTGTTCGACGACCTGAAGGAGCATCGTCAACCGTGAGAATCGGCATCGATACGCGGTTGCTGTCCCGGCCTATAACCGGAATTGGCCGGTATGTCTTGGAAATAACACGGTCGTTGGCGTTGGACAAACACGTCACACCATTTTTATACAGCCCGTCCCGCATTGCAGCGTCCTTGCGTCCGCAATTGCGTGGTTCGAAAATGCGATGGATGAACCTGGAAGCGGGCTGGCTCCGGCAGTTATGGACTGAAACGGTTTTACCGCTGTGGGCACGGCGCGACGACGTCGATCTTTTTTGGGGACCCGCCCACAGGCTGCCCAGATGGCTGCCGCTGAAAATGGCCCGCGTTCTCACCATCCATGATTTGGCTTGGAAATATGTGCCGGACACCATGCGGCCACTTTCGCGGCTTCTGGAAAAAATCCAGATGCCGCCGGCAATCAGGGATGCCGACCACATTGTGGCGGTTTCGCATGCAACGGCCAGTGCTATAATGGATGAATTTCATATTGCGCCGGATAAGTTGTCCGTCATTCCACCGGTCATCGGCCGGCCGAAGCCTTTTATCGATCTTCGAAGACTATCTTCCATCGGTATACGCCAACCCTATTTTTTATTTGTCGGTACCCTTGAACCAAGAAAAAACCTGGCAAAATTACTGGCCGCCTATGCAACCCTTCCTGAAGCCGTTAAGACCCGGGCACTGCCGGTCATTGCCGGCGGACGCGGTTGGGGCGGCGTCAACCTGGAGAGAACGGTCGCACAATTGAATATCGGTCGATATGTCAAGCTGCCGGGATATGTTGACGAGCAGACGCTGGCAGCGCTGTATAGTGGGGCCCTCTTTGTCGCGATGCCGTCATTATACGAAGGGTTCGGTCTGCCGCTGGCGGAAGCCATGGCCTACGGCAAGCCTGTCTTAACTTCGAATACATCATCGATGACAGAGGTTGCAGGCGATGCAGGGCTCTATATCGACCCGCATGACGTGGGATCCATTGCCGCCGGCTTGCAGCAAATGATAGCGGATCCGGAACGCAGAAATCAGTTGGCGGCACACGCGAAAAATAAGGCCGCTGGATACCGTCGGGATATAACGATTCGACAATTAACGGTGGTGTTCGAAAAGGCTGTTCGCGAGCGAAGGCGCCGCATGCTATGAATCAATGCTGTAACCAATCAAAGACAGGCAGCCGGTGCGGGCGACTGAAATTGCCCGTTGCGATCATTTTTTTGACAGCGGCATCCTACCTGTTGGCCAAAAAGCGTTTTCTGCTGTTTTCATTAGCTGCGTCCATCGGCGTTCTGGCAAGGGAAGCGCTGCTTGTAATCGTATTGGCATATCTGATTTACGTCATCAGCAGTTCATTCTCCGAATCGCACCCCAACCATTCATTGTATTATCTCTTGTTGGCTGTTCCCCCAATTTTCATATGCTTTGCGGTCCGGCTGTATTTTGCAGATCTTCCAACTTTTTTCTGGTATCCGTCCTTGCAAAAAATTTTTATGAATATATCGCGTCCCATATCCCTGGCCACATCCCTGGCAACGATCTTTCCACTATTGCTGGTGATGAGTTCAGGATGCTTTCGTGAAAAAAACCATTTTATTTCCAAAGTCACGGAACGTTTTTCCAAAAAAGATCTTCGCTTGTTAGCGTCATTGACAATTGCTTTTACAAGCCTGCTTTTATACAGTGTTTTTTCTGCATTTATGAGCGGGAGATTCATATGGCCCTTTTATGTATCATTGATTCCGATTGCAGTGGTTAGCAGCCAAAACACAAGACTTTTCAAAAATCTGCTGAGTCCCATAGCAAATTTCTGTTTCGGCGATGGCAACCGATGATTCATCCCATAGACGGCAAATTTAATTTTACCGATTCAGTTATGACGGTAACCATTAGTACCAGTTTGGTTGCCGTCATTTGCTTTGTGTTTGGCGTATTCAAACCGCATTACCCAATGGTGGCCGGTGTTCTGATCGGTGTCTTGTTGCTTCTGCTGGCAGGATATTCTGCGCCTCGCGTTCGTTTGACGCATCTATTATTGACAGCGGCGATATTGATCGTTGCCCTGGCATTTCGCCTGATGCCGTTCAATTATGTCATGGGGGGACAGGACCAGGGGGTGTATGTCAATATGTCTGCCCATTATCAGAAGCAGGGTGCCCCCTTTTTTACCGATGATGTCCGAGAATCGATTGACAGCCGTGATATTAAAAAGATTTACGATGATTCGCTTTTCAAACGGCTTCAAGTGCCACGCAAAATCGATGGGATGTATGAGGGGGGTTTCGCCCCGGGCGTGTACATCAAAGATTGGGACGCCAGCCGAGATGTTTTTCAATTTTATCACCTGCATCCACTCTGGATGGCCATGTTTGCTGCAAATTTTGGCAGTGACGCCAGATTGCTTTCGCTGACCTTTTTTTCTCTGCTGTCAATCCTCGGATTTTACTGCTTGTCATTGGAGCTGAGCAACAATCGCACAGTGGCCTTTCTGACGGCTTTTTTCATCGCCATTAATCCGTTGCACGCATTTTTCTCTAAATTTCCGGTTTCAGAAGTGCCGGCGCTGGCTTTTTCATCCTTCGGATTCTACTATATGGCCCGAATGTGGAACAGCCTGAAAAAAAGTGAAACTGTCAATGGCCAGTCCTGGAAAATGTATTGTCTGTCCCTGGGTTGTTTCTTTTGTTTTTTTTTGACACGAATCAGCGGGTTTATGTATATCCCACTATTTTTGTCACTGTGCTTGGGGTCGCTTATCTATTTGTCGGATAAGAGGGAACGGCGCTTTTTATCCTCATTTTTCATCATACTGATGCTATTGTATCTTTTATCCGTTTGCTACGGGCTCTATACATCCTTTCCGTATTCTATGAAAATCTACGCAAAAACGATTGGAAAGCTCGGGCATCAATATGGAATAGGGGTCCTTTCGGCGCTTATCGCTATATCGATCAGCATACTTGCTTTAGCCCAGGCCTGTCGCTTTAATGAAAAATTCATATCTTTTTTAAAAAAAACCATCGGGTTTGGTATCGATAAAATACCGATTATCCTGTTCGTTATACTGGCTATTGGATTGCTGAAGCTTTTATTGCTTGGTTATACTGATTACTATATTGGTAATGGCTGGCTCAACAACAGGTGGGGAATTGTCCATAAAGAGCTGTCGTCGCTTGGCCATGGCAGCATTGTAGTAGCCGTTAAATATATTTCACCCTTTCTTTTTTGTATTTTTTTAGTATTCATCTACGATTTGAATAAAACGTTTTTCGGCCGGATTATCCTGCTTTTTCTGGCAGGGTTCTGGTTCTATATCGCTTTCTTGCTATGGACTATACCTTATGAATTTTACTATGCCCGATATTTGCTCAGTGAAATCGTACCATATACGATATTGGCGGCATTATTGGGTGTCGCAACAGTGCATCAAAACAGGTTTAAGGGGTTCTTGATTGCGGTAATGTTGCTGTCTTCCGGCTATTTTTTATATTCAACCTCCTTGCAGCTGGGATACGATGTGTCCCGGAATCCAAAAAATGCACTTGATTCAATAGCGGAACAAATTGCCGGAGATGACCTTCTTCTGATCACGGGTAACCTTATCCATGTAAATCAAGTCGTAGCTCCCATGCGGTTTTATTATGACAAGAATATTTTCAAATTCAACAACTGGCATGATTTTATAAAAATAGTTAAATCGCAGGATGCCAAAAAATATTCATCGCTGTGCCTATTGGCCGGCGGAGAATACACAGATGATCATTTCATCCTCAAAAAAAGTGTCAACTTCGAGTATATAGACTACACCCAACGAAAGATCGGGCTGAATCCCTTCAGGCGCCAGGTCCGCAACGCACCATTTTATCTGTACGGCATTGATTTAAAGAAAGTTGCTGAAATTAATACTTACGAGAGAATAAATCCACGAATGGATCGCAATTTGAATTTGACCGGATTCCACTCCGATAAATACTGGACAAACGGCGATGCCGCTATCGAAGGCCTTTCCATCGATATGCATAACGGCAGGGCCGGTGTATTAGCGATAGAAATGAAGGGTTGGCGTCCCGGTACAGTTTTGCTTAAAAAAGATAAGATAAATGTATACATTAATGACACCAAACTTGAGTTAAAAAAAATGGCCCGCAAAATAATAGAATTCAGCATACCGGCAACGATCGGATGCATAAACGAAATACGTATTGTTTCGTCGACTTTTGTCCCTGCCGATCTTGGAATCAATGATGACAAACGAATTCTGGGTATCGACATAGATGAAATCAAGCTTTGGAATAGACCGCTATGAAACTCATCATTCAGATACCGTGCTACAACGAGGAAAAGACACTTGCGCTTACTCTTTCAGAGTTGCCGCGCGAGGTTGAAGGATTCGATGATGTTGAATGGCTCCTTATCGATGACGGCAGTACGGATCGGTCGGTCGATGTGGCAAAGGATCATCATGTCGACCATATTGTGCGCCATTACAACAATATGGGTCTTTCGAAAGCTTTTATGACCGGGCTTGATGAGTGTTTACGGCTTGGTGCGGATGTCATTGTCAATACCGATGCCGACAATCAATATAATGCCAAGGACATACCAAAACTCGTGGCGCCGATCGTACAGCAGCGTGCTGAGATTGTCATCGGGGCGCGGCCCATCGAAATGATTGAACACTTTTCAATGGCCAAAAAAATTCTTCAAAGAGTCGGCAGCTTTGTGGTGCGTGTGGTCAGCAAAACCAACATTGCCGATGCGCCGTCCGGATTCAGGGCGATCAGCCGATCCGCCGCCTATCGACTGGTGGTTTTTAATGAATACACCTACACGCTGGAAACCATTATTCAGGCGGGACAAAAAAATATGGCCATATGCTCCGTTCCAATACGGATCAACAACAATGTCCGACCATCACGGCTTGTCAAAAATATCAGGACTTATATTCAGCACAGCATCAACACCATTCTGCGAATTTTCATTATTTATCGACCGTTTCGCTTTTTTTGCATTATCGGCGGCACATTGTTCGGCGCCGGCTTTATCATCGGCCTTAATTTCTTGATCCAGTACCTGGGCGGAAAGGGCGAGGGTCACATTCAGTCTTTGATACTGGCAGGAACCTTGCTTGTAATGGGTTTCCAGACGTTTCTTATAGCGCTGGTTGCCGATTTGCTGGCTGCAAACAGGAAGCTGTTGGAAGATATCCGCGTTAAAGTATCAACGCAGCGAGAAACAAAAGCGGATGAACAAAAAGATAATGACGCTTTTTCGTTTTGATCGGTCAAGCCGATCTGTTACAGTTTCGATTACCGCAACGCTGAAATTTCCAGGCGCTGCAGCTTTTCATATAGATGAATCCTGCGGCTGTTGTAAAAAAGAAGAGAAGCGAATGGCCACTGTTTGTGCGACCGGTTCAACCGGAGTGCGTCGAAAGTGGCCGATGGATTAACGGGATCGACATAATATGCACATCACGATAGTCGGCCAGGTCGACCCTGCCGGTATCAATACCGGCGGAATCGAAGTACACATCTGCCAGCTCAAACGTCACCTCAATGCCAAAGGCATCGGTACCTTGTTGCTGGGTTGGACGTATCGACACTATCATGCCGAAGACTTCGTGTCGATAGCAAGAAATAAAAAGCTGACAGGGATACGGTACCTGGTCTATTTGATCATAAAGGGTCCGTTTATCCATATTCCAAAAAATAGTATAATTCACGGCCACAGGCCGGATCATGTATTGCCCTTTTTCTGGCGCAAAAACACAATCATCTGTACGCTTCACGGCCCTTATATTCAGAATGTAAAATTGAAATGGGGACGCTTCGCAGCGCTGATTTATCTGATCGTACAGGCGATTGCACTGAAAAGGGCGGATTTTGTAATTTACGTTTCGGAGCGAACCCGGCAGTTTTTTCTTTCGATGCATCCGTTTCTTACCCAAAAAAACCACGCTGTCATTTCGCCGGGTGTAAATGAAATTTTCAAGCCTCAAGATGAGATCGGCAAGAGAAATCTTTGCGAAATCAAGAACAACAAAGACGAGCCGGTGCTTATATATGTCGGAAGGGTTGAAAAAGAAAAAAATATAGCCGGATTGATTGAGCAAGTCAAAGGTTCTCGTTTTAAATTACTGATTGTGGGGGATGGAAGGGAAAAAGCAAAGTTAATGAGAGCTTCGAAAGATCATTCCAATATTCTTTTTATCGACAAAGTTGCTAATGAGAGGGTTCCGTCTCTGATCCATGCTGCAGACATATGTGTTCTTTTTTCTGAGTACGAGGGAATGCCGACCTTTGTCCTCGAAGGTTTGGCCTGCGGAAAACCGGTCCTGTCTACTGATGTCGGAGATGTACGCGACCTTTTAAAAAATGGGGCAACAGGGTATATTGTGACAGAATCCGACATTATGGTCCACGCTGAAAAACTGATTATGAAAGATATTAATCAGCTTAGTCAAAAATGCGTGTCGGCGTCGAGGGAGCACCTCTGGAATAGGGTTGTAGAAAAATTAATTCAAGTTTATTCATCCCTTGAAAAATGAAAAATAGAATGCATGCAACAAAAAAAATCGCTTTGATTGGTCCCGCATATCCCATGCGCGGTGGTATTGTCCATTACACGACACTGCTCAGCCGGGAGTTATCCAAAAACAACGCACTTTTGCACTTGTCTTTTAAAAGGGCTTATCCAGGCTGGCTCTATCCAGGGAAAAGTACTTTCGAACCAGGCGTACGGCTTATAAAGGCTATAAAAGACGATCCATTAATTGATGCGCTCAGCCCGTTCACCTGGGCAATGGCGATTCGGCGTCTCCGGCAGTTTCAGCCACAAATGATTATCTTTCAATGGTGGGTGGCCTTTTGGGCCCCCCTGTATCTGTTTCTTCTTTCAGTCTTGCGCAACACACCCTTGATGCCTGAAATTGTATGTATCTGTCACAACAGCGCTGAACACGAAGACAACATCATCAAGAAGGCCGCAACAAAATTAGTGCTTTCCAAAGCCCATCGGCTGATAACACATTCAGCTGAAGAATCCAGGAAACTTAAAACCATGTTGCCTCCAGGGGTCTCCATAAATACAGGATTTCACCCGACATACAGGGAGATCGGGGTGCCGGGCCCAGGAAAGGACATAGCCAAAAAACGACTCGGAATCGAGGGAAGCGTCCTGTTGTTTTTTGGATTCGTTCGTAAATACAAGGGGCTGGACATTCTTTTAGACGCATTGGCGAGTATAAAGAAAAAAAAGAACGTCACGCTGCTTATCGTGGGTGAATTCTGGCACAATAAACGTCTGTATCAATCACAAATTGAAAAGCTTGTTCTGGGGAATCAGGTGCGCATTATTGATCAATATGTGCCCAACGAAATGGTGGGGCTCTATTTTGCATCCGCCGACCTCGTGGTGCAGCCTTATCTGAGCGCTTCGGGCAGCGGTGTCTGCCAGCTTGCATTCGGGCACAACCGACCGGTTATCGCCACCCGCGTCGGAAGTTTTCCGGAGACCGTCAAAGACCGGATCAATGGGCGGGTGGTAAGTCCTGGAGACGCCCAGGCCCTGGCAACAGCAATTATAGAAAGCTTAGAACCAGAGCAGCTGAAACTTCTGTCAGAGAATGCCTCGGTTGCAAAAGAAAATTTCAGTTGGAGTCGATTGGCGGAAATGATTCTGGGGAGTGGAATAGAGAACCGACAGGGCCCAATTTAAGAGGAAATGGACCGGAATGCGAGAACCAGAACATGGACTGGACAATGCCGGTGGTTTTAGCCCTGAAACTGTCATGGTGCCGGGGAGCTGTCGCTTTAGCGTGATTATTCCCATCTGCCACGGTGGCGCCTTGTTGAAGGCTGCTTTGGAATCATTAATGGAAATTGATTTTGAGCCTTCACGTTTTGAGTTGATTGTGGCAGGGCGACACGATGATTCCAAATCGCGTTCCATTGTCCAATCAGTGAAATCGTTTGCCGGATTTGAGGTGACGTATCTAAGCAGCAGCCGGCCGGCTCGATCCGGCCTGCTGAATCAGGCCTGTAATGCGGCACGTGGACGCATATTGGCATTTGCAGACGATGACTGTATATTCCACAGAGACTGGCTGACAGTCATCGAAGCCGCTTTTTCCCACTTTCGCGGTGCCGGAATCGTCGGGGGGCAGGATGAACATGCGAAGGATAGCTCCGTATTTAATCTTGCGTTGAACAGTGTGTTCAATTCTTTTCTGGCAACCGGCGGACTGCGGCGCGGGACCGGTGTCCGCGTGGGAAAATACTATCCCAAGTTGTGGAACATGGCGGTTCCCAGAGATGTGGCTTTCGATGTGGCCATTCGGTCAAAGGATAATGGCTTGTTGGTTTTTGACGAGTCCATACGGGTTCATGAAGATGTCGAACTCGCCGAGCGTATCGCCAAGTCCGGTCGCGATATCGTATACGAGCCCCTAATGCGCATCGGACACGAACGGGATACAACTTATCTGTCGTTTGCATACAGAAATTTCAAAATGGCGCAAGTGTGCCGAGCCCACGGGATTCACACCATACCGCATATTTGCCTCTCCTGTTTGGTGATCAGTTTTCCCCTGATTGCCCTGTCTGCCGCACTTGCTTCGCCTCCGTTTCAGTGGAAGGTTATCTTGCCCCTTTGTTTGTATTTGATTGTTCTGTCGATAAGTGCCTTTCAGGGGTTCAGACAAACCAGATGCAGCCGGGTGTCCGTACTGATTCCGCTGCTGGTGTTAACCCTGCATCTAACCAGAGGATTGGGGTTCTTGTGGCCGGCTGCAAAGAGCGTCCAGCGGAAGGGGGCCGACTGATGGGCTGGTTGCGAATGACAAATCATTCCAGACCGGCAGGTACAGTGTTCCCGATTGTGACTGCCAGTACTGCGGATGGAGCTCAATAGGCGACCCCATTTCTTATGAACGATGCCTACAGACACATCACAGGTGCAGGACTTCGATCGATTCTGCGGAATGCCGCATTTCTGCTCGGCGGGGGATGGCTTAACGCGGCAGTCCGTTTTATTTATGTTTTATTGCTGACACGCTATCTGAGCCCCGGGCGCTATGGTCTTCTGAATTTCGGAATGGCCTGGTATATCACCTTCATGGCGTTGGCCGGTCTTGGGATGGATGTGCTTATCGGCCGCGGCGTCGGCAAAGCCACCGAAAGCGGCCGGAAGATCGTCTCCCAGACCTTCGGCATTCGGGTGTGGGCATGCATTGTGGTGGCCCTTGTGTCCAGCATGGCTGCATTGGTGACGGAGCCTGAGCCGGAGATACGGCGTCTTCTCTATGTTTTCTCCATGGCATTGATCGGCCGATCGATGTCCATATGGATCGACGGCGTTTTCATTGCCCATGAAAAAGCGATCTATTCGCTCAAGCTGCATGCCGTGTTCCGTCCACTGGAAGTCGTTCTGGGAATTATCGCAATGGTCAGCGGTGGCGATATCCTGTCTCTGGCCGGTATTCAGGCGGTATCCTGGTGGCTGCAGGCAGGGCTCGGAATTTGTCTTCTCAAAAAGCTACGGATCGATCTTGAACGCCTGGCCCCGTTCAAAGTGATCGTGAAGATTCTACGCCAGGGCGCTCCCGTAATGATCGGTAACATTTTGACGGCATGGATGTTGCAAGGCCCTGTTGTGATGTACCGCCATTTGTCCGGGGATAACTACAGCCTGGGGCAGTTTGCATTGAGCATGCAGATTTTTATGGTTATCAGCCATATGCCGGTGGTCATCAATTCGGCGGCGCTTCCGGTATTGAGCCGGTCGGTTTTGAGGCAGGACGGAAAAGACCTGGTTTATCTGAACACGATGATACGGCTTTCCATCGTGCTGGGTACGCTGGCCGCCATATGCGCATTCAGCATTGGGCCGTGGATTGTGGAGATCGTTTTCGGCCAGAAATATCAGGCGGCCGGCCGCTTGATTGGACCGGTTTCAATACTGTTGGCACCTTGGACCATCGGTGGTTCGATTGCCCGTACGGCTTATGCCAAAGGTCGCTTTATCGAGCCGATGGTTTGTGCCGCAACGGGTGCGGTCACCCTGGTCGTCGGTATGTTTGTGCTCGCAGACTGCATGGGCGCGCAGGGCGCCGTTATCGCCGCCGCCGGCGGCATGAGTGCCTGGGCGCTGGGCATGATTTCCTGGTTTGCGCGCTCATACGGCTTGGCTCTGAAACAAGCGGTCATTGCGCCCCTGATAATCAGTATTTTAACGAGCGCTGTCTATCTGCTGGTAATTCCGTACAATAAAATGACGGCGCTTGGTATTTGCTGCCTGATCCTAATCGGGTTTTGCGCTTTAACGGGAACGGTGAAAAAAGGCGATTGAAAATTGAAAATCCATGTATTTACAGCCCCATACTTGATCGTTTTTTATCCAAAAGGATACTAATTCCATAAATTATTTTTACTTGGAGGAATAAAATTTGTACGAGCCAATAATAAAAAGCAATGAAAATGGCATTACGACGATGCGCTATATGACCGTTTCGTTCTTTATCGCCGGCTTGTTTGCGCTGCCTTATGCTCGTGTGCAATGGGGAATGCCCAAGATTGGATACCCTTTGATAGCCGGCATTTTACTGGTTTACGCCATCGATCGGCTTTTTAGAAAGAAAAAGATAAATACTGATATCGTGATCTATTTGCTGGTTCTTTGCGCTTTTTGTGCGTGGCTGATCTTTTCATCGTTATGGACCGTTTCCACCTATTTCTATCAAGAAAATATAAAACACCTGTTGTTTTTTATGGTTATTGGTTTTTCGATCGCAGTTGTGACAAATCAGCGGGTGCAGGATTACACGATCCTATGGATCATTTTTTTCGCCCTGCTGGCAGCCCTTGGGGTTTTTTATGGCTATTGGAAAAAGGGGGATTTAAGCGGAAGCGGTATGGTTCTGTCCAAACATTATCCGGTTATCAGCATGCTTGTCGGATTCGGCGCCGTAAGCACAATAGCTTTGTGGGCTAAATCCGAATCCAAAACTTCAAGGGGAATTTTTGGCGCGCTTTCTCTTTTGTTATACTTGGCCGTTGGCTTTTCAATTTCGCGGGGTGCACTGATAGCTTCTACTCTTGTCGGAGTGCTGGCCTCGATCTATATGCTGGTTTCAAAAAAACGATTATTCAAAGCCGTAGACGGGAAAAAACGGGTTGCAAAGAAAGGGGTACTCTCAATCGGATTTATTTTGATCCATCCCCTTATCGCTTTTGTAGCCGCTTTTTCAGTTGGCCATTCCGCCGGTAAGCTTTTAAGGGTTTTTTCAGGCACCGAATTGGCTGTGAGCGGCCGCGGCGAATGGTACCGTGCAGCATGGGCCAATATCCGGGAGGCACCTATAATTGGATACGGCCTGGGATCGAATGGTCTGATGGCGGGCGCTGCCGAAAAAAGTTACCCGCACAATTTTATCCTCCAGGTGTGGCTGGACGGAGGTGTTGTGGCTTTGGCATTTTTGATGCTGTTACTCTTTCTGCCGGTTTGGTCGGTCTATAAAAACCGGAAGATCGACACACATAACTATTGCTGGGTTGCACCGGCCGCGATCTGGCTGACATGTCTGTTGCTTTATTTTAAATCATCCGATTTTTATACGGCACGTCCGATTATTATTACCGGTTTGTTTATCTTGTCATCCTTTGGCGGGCCCGGGATTTTTATCAGACCGTCCAAGGTTCGTAAAAAACAACCATGAAAAAATCATTTCAAAACATGCTCAATTCTTGTGTTGCATCCTGAAAATAAATGGGGATATTAGCCCCGAGTGGCTCAAAATACGGCATAGATACGGAACAATGGCTGATGCTGCCGGTTGGCATCAACTGATTCTTAAACTGTGAAGACGGATAAACATTAGCAGGCCATAGTGTACAATATATTCAAGCGTAAAATTAAAAACCTTATCTTTGACAAAAAATTTTCCGAAATTTTGACAGGCTCCGCCTGGGCATTGTCTGCTCGAGTTATTGGCGCCTTCCTGGCCATGTTAACAAGCGTTATCGTTGCCAGGCTATACGGGGCTGATGTATTGGGCGTTGTGGCTGTAGTCAACTCATTTCTGGTGCTGGCCACGATTTTCACGGTTTTGGGAACAGGCACTTCCATTTTACGCCTTATTCCGGAACATCTGGCCAAATATTCACCAACATCCGCTTTTAGGCTGTACCGCAAAACTCAGACAATAGTCACTGGAATATCGCTTGTTACGGGTGGGGTGTTTTTTATCTGTGCCGGCCTGATTGCGGATAAAATGTTTTCCAAGCCGCATCTTTCTTTCTATTTTGCTACAGCATCAGCTTTTGTGGTCTTTAAATCCTTGATGGCGCTGAACACTGAGGCAGTCAGAGGGTTGCGTTTGATCAAATGCTTTGCCCTCATGCAGGTTCTGCCTCAGAGTTTCAATCTGGCGATCCTGGTTTCCCTGGGCCTTATTTGGCCGGTGAAAGATGTGCCGGTATACGCATTGCTGGGCAGTTTCGGGCTGACCGCTATAATCGGCTGGATCATCATGGAGTACGCTTTCAGAAAAATTATGCAGCCGAACGACAAGGTCCATCCCATTTCCGGCCGAAGCATTCTTTCTACATCCTGGCCGATGCTTTTGTCCTCTACAATGACCTTTGTCATCGGCCAAACAGGGGTTATCATGCTGGGTATGTTCAGGAGCGACGCCGAAGTGGGGTACTATGCCATCGCTGTTAAGCTGGCTACCTTGACGACCTATATTTTGAGTGCTGTCAACTCTATGGCCGGCCCAAAGTTTTCTGAACTTTTCTACTCCAATAAATTAGAAGAATTATTTTATGTGGCTAAAAAAGCAACCAAGCTGATTTTCTGGACAACAACCCCCATACTTCTAATATTGGTTTTTTTAGGAAGACCTTTAATTGGGCTGTTATATGGCCTTGACTTTCAGGTAGCCTATTTACCGGTTGTGCTCCTGGCATCAGGGCAATTTTGCGGATCTATCGCCGGCGCGACATCAACGTTTTTAAATATGACCGGTCATCAAAAAATTTTAAGAAACACCATGGTAATTACAGCTCTTTTTAACATTGCGCTTAACGTGATCCTTATTCCGGAATTCGGAGTAAAAGGAGCGGCATTGGCTGCGATGTGCAGTATGATTCTTAAAAACGCATACACGGTGTTCTATATAAAGAAAAAATATGGGTATAATCTCGGATATTGGCCAATGCCGAATGTCTGATGCTGATCGGTACCACCTGATTAATGAGCAATAGATATCTGGGGGTTTAATTGAGGATTCTTATATGGAACATGTATGGCAGCGGCGAACATTATAATGGCCCAGGAATGTCGATATACCGCGCCTATTCGAGAAATAAAAAAAAAGATGATCAATTTTTGCTTGTTCACGGAAATGCAGCTCAAAAAGATAACAAACTCTATGCTTCAATGAGTCTTATATATCCAGTTGTCGGGAAGAAAGCCAACAAACTCAGGCAAGTCTTTTTTATTTCCAAGGGTCTAAAGTGGTTAATAAAAAATAGAAATAAATTTGACGTATTTTTCGGGTTGACCTCCTATCAGTATTCTGTGATGCCTGCAGTATTTGTCAACAGGGTACTTGGTAAACCGGCTTTTGTCCGTGTGGCTTCATCAAAATCCGACCTTGCGGATAAAGATAACTGGACCAGTCGCCTCGGAGCCGTAAAATTACGAAGAAAGTCCTTGTCCCATATAACCGGCTTTATGGCGATCAGTAATGAAATTAAACATGAACTTCGTAAATATGGTGTTCCCGAAGAACGGATATTTCATGTTCCCAATGGTGTTGATACCGTTAAATACAACATGCGAGATGACAAGAAGTGCAGAAAAATAAGGCAGCAACTTAAAATTAAGGATCGCTTTACTGTGCTATTTGTAGGCTCTCTGGCTAGGAGAAAACAACCTCATCTTGCAATAGAGGCTATTGCAAGATGCATTGAAAGAGGGTACAAATTGCTGCAGATCGTACTTCTTGGCCCGCAATCTGACAAAACCTACCTTGCTGAATTACGCGAATTTATCAAAGCATCCAATTTGCACGATTATGTGTATTTCAGAAAATTCGATCCATGCCCGGAAAATTACTACCAGGCCGCAAACATTTTTGTTTTGCCTTCATTAAAAGAGGGTATGTCGAATGCAATGCTTGAAGCTGCCTCTTCGGGATTACCAATCGTTATCAGCGGCACATCCGGTACACGGGAATTGTTTGGAAAAGGATGTGGGGGAAAAATAGTAAATGTATCGAGTCCAATTCCGATGTCTGATGCCATTATAGAATATATTGAAAATGAAAATTTGGTTCGGGAACATGGGCTGAGTGCACGGCGGACGATTGAAAAATATTTCGATTCATATTTGACATATCAAAGTCACATGAAAATATTCGAGAACTCATGCAAAAATTAGATAATATTCAAATATTCAATGGGTTGAGGACTTACTTGTATTCTGCCACATTGGCAAAAGATTTCCATGAATGCTAAATTTATAAAAGTGTTAATGGTTTTAGATCACGCCCCGGATTATCGTGAGTCGTTTTTACAAGAACTTGCCAATATGGTTGACCTTACGGTTGTCGCTCAACCTTGCGAGAACGATGGGCTTTCAGCGCCGAGGTTCCGTTCCGGGTACCGGTATATTGAAATCGCCACTCTCCGCTTGGCGGGAATTTTCTGGCAACCCGGGATGATGCAATTGATTCAGCGCGAAAAATGGGATGCGGTTTGTTTTGATATGAACCTGCATCATATTGACCGGATCGTATCATTTTGTACAAATAAAAAATTTCACAAAAAATGGCTTTGGCGGGGACACATATTCGGCAAACATCAATCCCGAATCCTTAACTGGACAAGGAAATATTTGCTTCAGAATGCCGCAGGGTGTCTGGCCTACAGTGAGCTGATTGCCCAGCGAGTCAAGAAAGAATATGGGGTAGAAACTGCAAGCTTCAATAATACACAGGTTAAAAATAATGAATTCCGGGTAGGATGTTTTGACGAACACGCTGAGTTGAGAATTTTATTTGTCGGAAGAAATCAGCCCCGGAAAAGACTTGAAAGATTGGTCAAGCTGTCAGAGCGGGTTCCGGATATACATCTTCGGTTGATTGGGCCGGGCATGGAAAAGCTCCAAATTCCTGCTGAACTTCGGAGATCTGGTCGCATAGAACTGTTTGGCAGAATAGATGGCAAGGATTTAAATCCACATTTCGATTGGGCCGATATGGTGTTCAATCCCGGACATGTTGGATTATTGGTTATGAATTCTGCCCAGCATGGAAAAGGAATAGCCATTGATGCCAAAAGCCCGCATGCACCGGAGTATTGGTTGGCCAAGGAAGCCGGGCAACCATTCATTCCATTCTGCGATCAGGATGCAGTCGATCATTTTCTTGAAGATGTTCGAAAAAACCGCGGCAAGCTTCAGCAGTGGGGACAGCAACTGCAGACTATCGCCAAAAAAAAGTATACCATAGAATATATGGCCAGCGCGCATTGCAGAATGTTCAAAGCCGCTGCCGATAAAGAAACCCATAACGTCTGAGCCAAGTTCGTTTCCGACATACTGAAGGATTGTTTACGCCCGATCCTGGTGGCTATAATTTTTTACTTCCAATGTTCTTTTTTAGTGTGGCTGTGAGCTTAATTCGAACATATCATACAATCCGGCTGTTGCGAAAAAAACAAATCTTCGCCAGGATCATGGCTCGATTGCCTCGCTCGATCCCGGGTAAAATTTCTATGCCAAAACTCCGGTCCAGCAAAGGCACTTGGACCTTGCCACTGGTCAAACCTCAGTCCATGCAGGGGCCGTTGACCTTCAGCTTTCTGAATAGTACCCACACGGTTGAGGGACCTCGGGACTGGAACCGGCTGGAATGGGATGCCCTTTGGGTGTATAACCTGCATTATTTCGACGATCTCAACGGATTGGATGCCAGCCTTCGGCGAGATTGGCACCTGGCTCTTGTCAGAAAATGGCTTGCGGAAAACGATCCAGGCAAAGGAATGGGTTGGGACCCTTATCCCACATCCCTGCGCATAGTGAATTGGATAAAATGGCTGCTCAGAGAAAAATTGGCGTCGGAAGACATTGTGCAAAGTCTGGCATTGCAGGCCCGCTGGCTGAGGAAAAAACTTGAGTATCATCTATTGGCCAATCATCTTTTTGCAAATGCCAAGGCGCTCATATTCGCCGGATTTTTTTTCGAGGGACAAGAGGCAGATGCTTGGCTGGCAAAGGGATTTTCAATTCTGCGAAAAGAGATACCGGAACAAATCCTTGCCGATGGGGGTCATTTCGAGCGCAGCCCCATGTATCACGCCATTATTCTCGAGGATCTTCTGGATCTGATCAATATTGCACGGACCTATGGACAGCAAGTACCGGGGGCCTGGGCGGATGCCGTCCCTAAAATGGTTGTATTTTTAATCGCAATGCTCCATCCTGATGGCCGGATTGCGCTCTTCAATGACGCGGCCTTCGATATTGCCCCATCACCCGAGGCGATTTTATGGTACGCTGAGCAGTTGGGCATAGTAGCTGATGCATCGCGTATGGAAGACGGTTTGCATGTGTTTCGGGATTCCGGGTATATTCGCTTTCAGAAGGGCAGTATGTTTACCATTTTGGATGTGGCCCCCCTTGGCCCGGACTACCAGCCTGCTCACGGACATGCGGATACGCTCACATTTGAGTTATCCACTTTCAATCATCGCGTGGTTGTGGATTCCGGAACCTCCAGGTATGGTAGAGGACAGGAGCGGCTTTGGCAGCGGTCCACGGCTGCCCACAACACGGTTGTTGTCGATGGCCGGAATTCATCAGAGGTGTGGGACGGGTTTCGCGTAGCGCGGCGGGCAAAGCCGTTTGGCCTCCAGATCTTCGAAAACGGGGACGAGACCAGAATTCGCTGCTCCCACAATGGCTATACACATTTGCGCTGCCAGCCGGTGCATACCCGCGAGTGGCGTCTGAAAGAAAATTCGATTCGAATCCTGGATGAAATATCCGGTGGTTTGCCGGCGATTGCAAATATGTATTTCCATCCGCAGGCCTCTGTCTGTATGGTCGGCCAATCGGGTACAGTTCGCCTGGCTGACGGCCGGGAGCTTAAAATCAGAATTAATCAGGGCAAGCCTGTTGTGTCCGGTGCCACCTGGTATCCTGAATTCGGAAAGGAAATACCCAACATCAAATTGAGTGTCGAACTGGTCAGCGGGCGAAGCGATTTGAAGATGTATTGGTAACCCTGTCCATATCTTGTAATGCACTGCGCCATCGCTTGTGAACAGGAAATAAATTTGGTAGGAGGCAACACTGAAGGCTACATCTTGAATGCAGGGGCGCGCATATCGCGTTCCGGAAAAGTGGGATCAGAAGGCGATCGACAGAGGATTGTTCCAATTATTCTTGGACGGTCGGGAAAGTAGATACAATCGCCCATGCGAATTCTCTTTTTGACGTTCTATTTTGAACCGGATTTGAGTGCCGGCTCTTTCCGGGCGACGGCACTGGTTAAAGCGCTTTCCAGGCAGCTTTCACCTGACGACACCATCCATGTCGTTACGACCATGCCCAATCGATACCATTCATATCAAATTAATGCACCTTCTCATGAAAAACAGGGCAATATCGAAATCGATCGTATTTCCATGCCGGTGCACCGCAGTGGCATGGTGGATCAGTCAGTGGCTTTCGGCTATTATGCTACAGGTTTGGCCAAGCGCACCGGTTCCGCAACACGCAAGCATCACTATGATGTCGTGTTCGCCACCTCATCCCGATTGATGACTGCAATGACCGGCGCCCTGATGGCACGTTTTTTAAACACCCGTTTATATATCGATTTTCGCGATATTTTCCCTGATACGCTGTCCAATGTGTTTGCCGGGAAATACAGGTGCCTTCTACCGCTGATTAAATTTATTGAAAGAAAAACGGTGCTCAGGGCGGACCGCATTAATTTGGTATCACCTGGCTTCACTGAGTATTTTAATAGAATCAGAGACGATATCGAATACCGAACCTTTACCAACGGTATCGATGAAGTTTTCATCAATCCCGATTATCAAGCGATTGACGGGAGTCGAAATGGCCGGGTCATACTTTATGCCGGCAATATCGGTGACGGTCAAGGACTGGACCATATTGTCCCTGAGGCAGCGGCCAAACTGGGGCCCGGATGGCAGTTCTGGATCATCGGCGACGGTGGCGCCAGAAAAGCGTTGGAGCATAGGCTTGAGCGACTGGGAATAAACAATGTGACCTTAATCAATCCAGTCGATCAGACCCGTCTTGTTGAATATTACCGTCGCGCCGATATCCTTTTTTTGCATCTTAATGATTATCCCGTTTTTAAAAAAGTGCTGCCATCCAAAATTTTTGAATATGCCGCCACAGGAAAGCCTCTTTTGGCTGGTGTCGCCGGGTATTCACGAGATTTTATTCAGAATCATATTCCAAATTCCGCCGTTTTTAACCCCTGTGATTCGGATTCTATGATAAAAAAGATTGGCGATCTGACTCTGAAGACTACCAAACCGCTTGAATTTATTAGGCAATACGGGCGATCAAAGATAGCCCAAAGCATGGCTGGAGATATCATTAAACTAATGAATCAATGATACATATACAGATTCAGGAATTCATAAAAGCTGAACCCATAATTGAAAGCAGGTGATTTCGGATGCAGAAATTGAAAAGCAGAGTTTCCATTATCACTCCGACATACAATCGCCGGCACTTTTTGCCACATTTATGGCACAGCATCAATTCCCAGACCTTAGGCACATTTAATTGGATCGTCGTAGATGATGGTTCTACTGATGATACGCGAGAGTATATTAAAAAAATAGGCGATAATCGTATCACCTATTACCGGCAGGAAAACCAGGGAATGAATTATGCCCGTAATACGGGAATAACATTAAACCGATCCGATTATATCGTGTTTCTCGATAGCGATGATGAATTTTACGATGAGAACACACTGGAAAAATTGGTGGAAGAAATCTCCAATGCGCCAGATTACATTGGCGCAGTTGCATTCCGGACGATCGATCAAAATGGAAAGAGCCAGTGTTACAAGCAAAATAGCGGCCCGATTGTTGTGGATTACCATCATTTTATTTGTGAATCTTTGGTCAGAGGTGAGTTTATACATATTTTCAGAGAAAAGGTTTTGGGAACAGCAAGATTTCCGCATGTAAACGCAGTGGAGTTTCTTTTTTATTGCAACGTAGCAAAGAACTCGAAATTTTTGTACACGGATACAATTGGAAGAATTTACCATATAGATAAAAGAAAGAAAAATGAGAAACAATCAGATCACTTGTCGGGGATCCACAAAACTGTTGCGAATGCCAAAAACGTCGCGATAGGCCTGGAAGAAGTGATTCGCCTGCATGGCAAAAATATCAGAATGAGGTGCCCCAAACGTTATGGCGCCAAACATTTTTACGCCGCATTATATTATGCAATGGCGGGATGCAAACGCGATTCCCTGGGCCACTTAAGGGCGGCACTGATTAATAAAGGGCCCAAATTAAAAATAGCATTGCTTTGGGCTTCTCTGCTGCTTCCCTTGCCTTTGCGAAACTATCTTTTTATCACTAAAACAAAATTGAGTGTATAAAAATGATGACATGTTCGGAGGTGGGCAAGTGAACGCAGATACCTTAAGGTATAAAGCGGGTATGGTTCAAACAATGCTTGCACTCCCTGTACGAATGGCCCGGATAAAAAACAGCATTGAACATGTTTTCGGACCGCAGGAGGTGGTTTACGACAACGATGAACTAATCGCTCTGTGTGTGGTTAGAGACGGCCAGTACTATATGGAGTCGTTCATCGAGCATTATCTGTCGAAGGGGATTAAGCATATCGTGTTTTTGGACAACGGATCCAGGGACCAAACCATTCCGATTGCCAAGAAATATAAACACGTGACGATTCTGTCATGTCTGCTGCCCTATAGAAAATATGAGATTCCGTTTGCATTGTATCTGATCAATCGGTTTGCTAACCGAAGATGGTCATTGCGTGTCGATATTGATGAATTGTTTGATTTCCCGTTTTCTCATCGTATTGGCCTATCGTCGCTTTTAGCTTATCTCAATTCATATGGCTACAATGCGGCTATTACCCAAATGCTCGATATGTTTTCAGGCCAGACGATGAGCGATACAACATTGAACAGGCCAAAAAATTTATGCGACACCTATCGATTCTACAATATCAGCGAAATCAAAAAGGAACCGTACAGATCTCACTTTGGAAACAGCAATATCGTTTCGAACAATGATATACGCGTCTATTTCGGCGGTATTAGAAAAAAAAAATTCAATCTCGATAAGGTATGCCTGACCAAGCACTCCTTAATTTACTATGATAAAAAAATTAAGCCCGTTTTTAAAAAAAACAACCGGGTATTGGGGCACCCGTCGGCCCACGGCGTCGCAAATGCGAAGCTGGCCGATCTGACCTGCGTTCTATATCACTTTAAATTTACTATCGGTCTGCATGAACAGGCAAAATTCGCTGTTAAGGAAAACAACCATTACAGGAAGTCCTTCGAATACAGGCACTATTTGGATGTGCTGAATGAAACGCCCGGGCTTAATATGAAAGACGACGATGCCGTTCAATTGGGATCGGTCGATGATCTCGTTGAAAATGGTCTATTGAATATCTCGGAAAACTATATGCAGTGGGTAGAAACAAGCCCTGGAGTTTCTGAATAGCCCCCTTTGGACTGGACCTATAATTTGGATCCACGCGCAGCAATGAAATTAAAACTCCGATATCTGGTCAATAAATTTATTTTCAGGGTCAATTATCGGAAAAGAAATTACAGTGAAGTAATTTGGCTGATCGGTGACGGTCGGAGTGGAACAACCTGGGCTTCAGAGCTGATCAATCATGACAAAAGCTATCGATCGATGTTTGAACCATTCCATCCAAAAGTGGCTCGTTTTTTTAGAACCAACCAATACATGCGACCGGATGGGGCGCACAAGAAATTAGAAAATTTGGCATCAAGGGTGTTCAGTGGGAAATTCAGCCACTTGCGCACCGATCAGGGCAACTGGTCATTGAAATACAGGGGAATGATTATTAAAGATATTTTTGCCAATCTGTTCTCATACTGGGCGTCCATTAAATTTCCGCACGTCAAAATAATACTCTTGATTCGAAATCCTTTTGCTGTTGCCCTGTCCAAGGAGAAAATGAAGGGTGGAATTTGGACAAAAGAGCCGCTGGATTTATTAAATCAAGATAGTTTGTATGATGATTTTTTGCATCCTTTCGAAGATTTGATACGAAAAACCAGCAGGGAAAAAGATTTCATCTTGAAACAAATATTAATATGGTCGATACTCCATTATGTTCCTTTGCGGCAGTTCAGGAAGGGGCAGATACATATTATGTTTTATGAGAATTTATACAGGCAGCCGGCCGATGAAATTGCCAGGCTGTTTCGTTTTGTCAAGCCGGCCAATCAAAGGCCGAAAATTGAAATCGATCCTATCCTCATCAATCTGCCGAGCCGTGTCAGTGGTTCAAAAAGCAATATTGTATTAATGAATAACCCCACTACATCTTGGAAAGATGAAACCAGTCCTCAAAAATTCGATGCCGGATATGGCATATTGCACTCATTTGGCCTGGACAAATTGTACAATCTGAACGCGATACCAGACAAATCCGCGTTGCTCAAATTTTCTGGTCATCAGGACGTGTCTGCCCGACGCATCCATAATTGCATTGAATGATTTTAACGTTTGTGCAGTGAGGTCTTTTACAGGGAGGAGCAAGCTCACTTTTTTCTATTCAAATTCAATTGGGAATCGAGAATGAACGCCAAACTCAGAATACTCCATATCATCACACGTCTAATCATCGGCGGCGCTCAAGAGAATACCTTGTATACGGCTGAAATACTGAATAAAAAAGGGTATCACGTGGATGTTCTGAGTGGACCTCAGACCGGCCCCGAGGGAAACTTGATTGAGAACGCAAAAAGGCGGAATATACCCTTGTTCATCGAAAAAAGGATCGTGCGCGAAATTAACCCAATCAAGGATCTCTTCGGTTTTTTTCGGCTTGTCCAATTTATCCGGCGCGGTCGATACGACATCGTTCACACCCATAGCTCCAAGGCCGGTATTTCAGGGCGATGGGCAGCTTGGCTGGCCGGCTGTCCGATCATTGTTCACACGGTCCATGGATGGGCTTTTCATGATTACCAAAAACCATGGCTGCGCTCCTTTTATATTGTACTTGAACGTTTCACTTCTATAATCACTCAAGGACTGATAGCTGTCTCTAGAAAGGACATTCTCAAGGGGCTGGCATCAAAGATTGGACGACGGAGTGACTATGCATTGATACGCAGCGGGATCGAGATTGAAGAATTCAGCAGCCCGAAAAAAGGTCGTTCGGAGATGATTCGGGAATTCGGCATTCCCCAAAACGCCAAAGTTGTAGGCACTGTTACACGATTTTCACCGCAAAAATCTCCAATGACATTTGTGCATACCGCCGCTGAGGTGATCAGAAAAGTACCCGAGGCATTCTTCATAATGGTGGGCGACGGACCTTTGCGTGGAAAAATCGAATCGGAAGTGCGGATTTTGGGAATCGAAGACAGGATGATTTTAACGGGACTGCGACTGGATGTACCGGATTTGCTCCAGATGTTCGATATTTTTCTGCTGACGTCCTTGTGGGAGGGACTTCCCAGGGTAATTCCCCAGGCCATGGCCGCGGGATTGCCGGTAATTGCAAGCAATGTGGATGGGAATGCAGAGATAATCAAAAACAATGTAAATGGCATATTGGTGCAACCGGGAAATATCAATCAAACCATAGAAACCGTGATTCAACTCATCAAGGACAAGCAGAGACGCCAGCAGCTCAGCGACAACGCCCGGTATGGATTGGAAGAGTATAGCGTCGACAGCATGGTAGAGGCAATCGAGGATTTATATATGCGCTTTTTAAGAGGAAACGCCAATCGTTGAAAATTTTAATACTTCAATGACGACTCCTTTGTAAAACGCCAAAAAAGCAATTGTTATATTAAGGAATGATAACGGTTCATACCATGCTGAACAAACAGCGCACAGTGTCGCGAATTGCCGGTTCTGCCGGTACCGTCGGGATCGGAATTCTGGTCAGTCGAGTTTTTGGTTTGATTAGGGAACAGGTTCTCGCCGGACTTTTTGGGGCCGGTTTTGCGCTTGATGCTTTTTTCGTGGCCTACAGAATTCCCGGCTTACTCCGTGATTTGTTCGCTCAAGGTGCTTTATCACCTGCAGTGGTCACTGTTTTTTCCCAGCGCAATACAAAAGCACAGTTCAAAGGAGCATTGCATCTATTTCAGAATTTGGCAACAATGGTCCTGCTGTTCGGTGCGATAATATCGATTATCGGAATGTTCCTGTCAAAATTTTTTGTAGCAACCATTGCTCCTGATTTTGCACTCGTCGCTGAAAAACTGGGTCTCGCTTCGATAATGTGCGCGGTGATGTTTCCCGCTGTGGTCCTGGTTGGATTATCTACGGTCGCCATGGGCGTACTCAACTCGATAGGCCGTTTTTTTATACCTTCGGCAGCATCATCACTTTTCAATATCGGTATATTGGGGCCCGGTGTGATTCTTTCCTTTTATTTAACGCGCATCGGATACCAGCCAATCATCGGTATTGCATTTGGTGTATTGATCGGCGGTGTTTTTCAGTATGCATTTCAAATACCATTATTAAGAAAAAACGGATTCAAATTCAAATTTAGGTTGAGCTTCAGGTCCACTGGCATCAAACAAGTCGGTACTCTGATAATTCCCGCTGTAATGGGGCTTTCCGCCAATCAGATCAATATCTTTGTGAACACCTTTTTTGCAACTTCCTGTGGTGAGGGCAGTGTGACCTGGCTTGCCTTCGGGAACCGAATTATCATGTTTCCCTTAGGTTTGATTGGCATATCTCTGGCTACGGCCACATTGCCTTTGTTGGGGCAATGTGCCGTGGAAAAAGACAAGAAAAACTTTAAAGAGGTGATATCCTCATCCGTAGTTTATTCGCTCCTTTTTTCCATTCCGGCAACATTCAGTATTGCCGTTCTTTCAAGACCAATTGTTTCCGTCTTGTTTGAACACGGGGCCTTTACATCCGTCGATACACAGAACACGGCAAGTGCGCTTTCTTTTTACGCTATTGGACTGGTCGCGTTGTCCGTTTATAGAATTTTTGTTTCCGCCTTTTACGCTTTGGGAAAAACCAAGTACCCTGTCATTGGCACTCTATTGTCGATTTCGCTGAACATTGTCTTTGTATTCAATATGATTAACTTTTTAAGCTATAGGGCTATTGCTCTATCCAATTCTATATGTGCTTTTGCCGATATCTTTTTTTTAGCTGTCGTTCTTTATAAGTCTATCGAAGGGTATCCAGTCAGATACATCTTTATCAATTTCATGAAAGTCTGCTTTTCTTCAGCTTTGTCAGCGGCTGCAATATATTATGCCTACCAAAATTGGTTTATAAAGATGGGAACGGGCTTTATCCAGACCAGTGTATCCCTGTGCCTGTCTATTCTTGTATATTTATTGATTTACGCTCTTTTGATCAATACCATGAAGATAGATGAAGTGAATCTTATGCGGCGAAAATTATTCAGCCGACTAAAAGATATTGTCTGCTGAGAAATCTAAGGCATTTGCTCTTTCTGATTTAAACGGAGAGTCGAATTGAATATCCTTTATTTGATCGACCGCTATTTTCCTAATGACGATTCTTTCATCGAAGAAGTGCAGACTAAGATTATTCCTGCAAAAGGACACCATGTTACCATTGTCGCCAGAACCAGGAAATTCAAAGTTTTAAAATATAAAAAATGGAACGACGCGACTCTGATTTTAATTCCCTCACAGATAAAATATCTAACCGAACTAAAGCATTTTTTGAAGTTGAAAAGAATAGTAGAAAAAGAGTGGGATATCATTCAAATTCGAAATGATCCACTATTTGCCATGTTGTGCATGCACCGCAAGTTCATCTATCAGCTGACACACCTGAAGGCAGAAGAATTTATCCACAGCAGCCAGAAAAACCTCTTCAAGATCGCAAAAGGATGCTTTGATCTCTTATTGAGGCCACTTATTGTACGCAGGGCGTGGTGCACCATTTCGATAAGCCAATCGATGACAAGGTATTTGAAAGAAAAATACGGCGTCCGGAATATATTTGATTTGCCGATGGGTGTTCCGGAATTCGAACGAAATGAATCCAAAATCGAACAGGTCAGAAACCGTTACAATCTGGCGGGCAAGGTTGTTTTTATTTATGTCGGCACCATGATAAAAGCCAGGCGGCTAGATGTGCTTCTGCATGCATTTAAACGGATTGAAGGAACGAAAGCCGCTCTTTTAATGCTGGGCGATGCCCCAAATATCGGAGATGTCCATTGGTTGAAAAATATTTCCGAAGATCTGCAGCTAAGCTCAGTTATTTTCATTAAACGCGTTCCCCGCAGCAATGTCCCCGACTATATCGGCGCGGCGGATATTGGACTGGCTGTAACCCCACTGACGACCGTCAATCGATGCATGTCACCCACCAAAACACTGGAATACCTCAATTGCGAAACACCTGTGCTGGCCACCAACATTCCCGATCAGGCCGATGTCATCACACGCAGCCAGTCCGGTGTTATTTGCCGCTTTGAGGTCAGCGATATTGCAGAAAAAATGAACGAAATGATCGATCACCGCAGGGAGCTAAAAAAAATGGGATCGGATGGAAAAAGGTATGTCCGGGAATATCGAAATTATCGACGATTGGCGATGACACTGATAGGCCGCTACAATGAAATGTTGGGCTCATGAATGATGGCCGCTATGGTCACGAAGATCTGCGAACATTCAAGGTGACTTCTGGGCCACTTACTTCTGTGCTCCAATGGTTGCCTTGCCGCCAAACCGAAGGCAATATTTCCCAGCCCATAATTGGCAGCCCGAAGGACATGAGGCGCCTGTCATTTTCCGCGACACGGCCTATTATTGCATTAATCATGGGCATAGGCTATGAAGAAAACAATCTTTGGCAATGGGCATGAACACTAATTAAACTTATCAAATCTGCGGGGCTATCCATGAGAATTCTTATTACGGGCGGTGCAGGCTTTATTGGTTCGCACCTGGCCGAGGCGTATCTGGAACGCGGGGACGAGGTCTACCTTATCGATGATCTTTCAACCGGGAGCCTGGACAATATCAATCACCTCAAGGAGAATGTTGCCTATCAAAAGCGTTTGTTTGTGCATATCGATACCATCCTGAACCGTGAAATCATGATGGAACTGGTGGGTACTTGCGATATGGTGCACCATATGGCGGCGGCCGTCGGAGTGCGCTACATTCTGGACAACCCCATGGATTCAATCAAAACGAATATCCGCGGCAGTGAAATGGTGCTGGAGTTGTGCAACAAGTTCAAAAAGCGCGTCCTGATTGCTTCCACTTCAGAAGTTTACGGCAAGCACATGCATGCTCCGCTGGTCGAAACGGACAATATTATTTATGGACCTTCCAGCAAGTTCCGATGGAGCTATGCAGCCTCCAAATTGATGGATGAATTCATGTCCCTGGCCTATTACCGTACAACCGGTCTGCCGGTCTGCATCGTGAGATTGTTCAACACCGTCGGTCCACGCCAAACCGGCACATACGGCATGGTCATTCCCCGGTTCGTTTCCCAGGCCCTTAAAAACGAGACCCTGACGGTATACGGTGACGGGACGCAGACGCGGACCTTTACGTATGTCAAGGATGTGGTCTGGGCGTTGATGCAATTGATAGAAAACGACGCGGCCTGCGGGACCGTGTTCAATGTGGGGGGAACCGAAGAGGTGTCCATGCTCGATCTGGCCAAACGGATCGTGGCCCTGACCCATTCGGCATCCGATATTCGGCTGATTCCTTATGACGAGGTCTTTGGCAAAGATTTCGAAGATATGCAGAGACGGGTGCCCGGCATCGAGAAATTGAACCAGCTCATCGGGTTCAACCCCAAAACTTCTCTGGATGCGATCCTGACCAAAGTCATCAATTATTCAAACAAGCGTGCCCATGGCATTTGATGGTCCTATGTTGACGGTCATTTTGGCCTATTTTGGGCCGGCCTTTTTAGTGGCTGCGTTGTTGACCCCTGTGGTTCGCTGGGCAGCCATTCGATACCAATGCGTGGCACGCCCCAAAGAAGACCGCTGGCACAAGAAAACAACCGCGCTCATGGGGGGAATCGCCATCTACATTGCCATGGCGGTTCCCTTTTTTTATGTGGCCGATTTCCTGTCTTTTTGGGAGTACGTGACGAAAGCTGGTCCTCCGGTTCAGCCGGTTTCTTTGGCGACCGTTGTGTTTATCGGGGCGTCCTTTCTTTTCCTGCTGGGTCTGTTTGACGATCTTTACAATATCAAACCGCACAGCAAGCTGATCGGCCAGATTCTGGCCGCTTCACTGGTTGTTTTTCTCGGTTACCGGCTACACTGGTTCCAATCATTGACGTTGGATACCATGGCCACCTTGTTCTGGATCGTGGGGATTACCAATGCGTTCAATCTGATTGATAACATGGACGGGCTCTGCGCCGGGATCGGGGGGGTGGCTGCCGTCTGCCTGGCTTTCATCTTTAAGGACGCTTCGGCAGAGGCATTCCGCGTCAGCCTCATCATGGCCGGCGCGCTGGCCGGTTTTCTCATTTACAATTTCAACCCGGCCAGGATTTTCATGGGGGACTGCGGCAGTCTGGTGATCGGGTTTTCCATCAGCGTGCTGGCGCTTTTTTTCGACCAGGCGCGACCGTCCAATCCGGTGTCTTCGGTAGCTGTTCCTATCCTGGTGCTGCTGGTGCCGATTCTGGATACATCCCTGGTGACCGTAATCCGCATTCTGAGCGGAAGGAAAGCATCCACCGGCGGGCGGGACCATACCTCCCACCGCCTGGTGCTGATGGGTTTTTCTGAACGAAAAGCAGTGCTGATGCTTTATCTGACCGGGGCAATTGCCGGCCTGGCAGCGGTCTATGTGAGCAGAAGCGATAGCTTGTCGTCACCTGCGGTTATCATTCCGGTGGCCATCGCCATCATCCTGATGGGGGTCTATCTATCCCAGCTCAGGGTCTATCCGGAGAAGGAATTTTCACGACTTCGGGATCGAAGTTTCACGCCGGTACTGATCGAGCTTACCTACAAGCGGCACATGGTACTGGTGATTCTCGATTTCATTCTGGTGGCGTTCGCCTACTACCTGTCGTACCGGCTGAGATTTGATGGGTATTATTTCGCGTTTTACTTTAAGGTATTTTTAAAATCATTGCCCGTTGTGATCGGCTGCAAGATCGCCATATTTTTTGTCATGGGGATATATCGGGGACTGTGGGGTTTTCTCAGTACGAACGACGTATTTCTCTATATCCGGGCGTCATTGGCGGCCAGCCTGGTGTCCATTGCGGCGGTGGTTTTTATTTACCGGTTCAAAGATTTCTCCAAAGGCCTGTTTATCATCGACTGGTTGTTGACCACCGGATTGCTGCTGGGCGTTCGAGGCTCTTTCCGCATGTTTGTGGAAACCCAGAAGAGACAAAATCTATCGGGAGATGCAGTCGTTATCTATGGCGCCGGCAGGGGAGGAGAGTTGCTGCTGCGTGAAATCCTCAACAACAACCGGCTAAACGTCAATCCAATCGGTTTTATCGACGACGACGGGTTGAAAAAGGGGAAAAAAATCCAAGGCTACCCCATACTGGGGTCGCTTTCCGACCTGAACGCCATTCATGCCGAAAACCAGTTGAAGGGTGTGCTTGTATCATTTGACGACAGGGACGGGCGTTACCGGAAGGCACTCGATGCGGTCATGCAATTTTGCTCGATACACGATCTTTCACTCAAACAGTTCACTATTGATCTGAAGGATATCCATCCGCTTAAAGGCAGCTGAACATGCATCCGAAACAAGCGTTGATCCAAAAAGGCGTTCGTATACCCAACCCGGAGAGCGTCGACATCGGCGATGACATCAACCCGGATCGCATCGCCGGGCGGGAAGTGACGATTTATGCCGGCTGCAAGCTCTTTGGAGCAAAAACCTTTGTCTCTCCGGGTGCTCAAATCGGTTTAGAAGGGCCGGTCACCATCCAGGACGCCTATATCGGCCCGAATGTCTCCCTTAAAGGCGGTTTTTTTCAGGAGGCGGTTTTCCTGGAAGGATCGTCATGTGGTCTTGGCGCCCATGTGCGCCGTGGCACCATTCTTGAGGAGTATTCCAGCATTGCCCATACCGTTGGGCTGAAACAGACGATTTTGTTTCCCTATGTCACGCTGGGGAGCCTGATCAATTTTTGCGACTGTCTTATGGCCGGCGGAACCGGGCGGCGAAACCACAGTGAAGTGGGCAGTTCCTATATCCATTTCAATTTTACCCCCAGCCAGGACAAGGCCACGCCATCATTGATCGGCGATGTTCCGCGCGGTGTGATGCTCAATCAGTCCCCTGTTTTTTTGGGAGGGCAGGGCGGATTGGTGGGGCCGTGCCGTTTGGCCTATGGTACGGTAGTCGCCGCCGGTTCCATTTGCCGCAAGGATCAGTTGCGGGAAAACGTTCTGGTGGTGGAATCCGCGCCCAGATCGGCACGGATTCCGTTCAAGGCCGGTGCGGGTTATCGCAATCTCAAGCGGGTCCTGAATCACAATCTGGTATATATCGGGCAACTGTATGCGCTGAATCAATGGTACCGACAGGTTCGCGGGTGTTTTGCGGGTTCCGGTTTTGCGCCCCAGCTTCTGGATGGGTTGATCATTACCCTCAAAAAGGGGATCGATGAACGAATCAAGCAGCTGGGCAGGCTGGGCGAGAAGATTGCTGGGTCGGGGAAAAATACAGCGGGAAGCAAAGAGAGCACTTTTTTCAAAAACTGGGATAAAACGGCAGCCCGATTTCAATCTTTTTTTGAATTTGAGGGCCGTTCTGAGGACCGGGACGTTTTTTTATCTATCATTGAAGGGCAAAGAAATGAGGCTGACCGGGATTACCTCAGCGTTATTCGGAGCCTTTCAGGGGATCAGGCGGATTGCGGCAGCCGCTGGCTGCAGGGTATTGCAGACCATGTGGTTCGAGGGCTGATGCCGGAGTGACTTAAATTGTAAATATCAGCTAACAAATCAATGGATAAACCGGGAAGCTGTTATGGGTAAATTGTTTGGAACGGACGGAATACGCGGCGTGGCCAACGTGTATCCAATGGATGTGAAAACGGCAGTGGCAGCCGGCCGCGCAGCAGCCAATTATTTCAGAACCGGAAATCAGAACCCGAAACCTATTGTTATTGGTCAGGACACGCGCCTTTCCGGCGATATGATCGCCCACGCGGTCGGTGCCGGCATTTGTTCTGCCGGGTTGGATGTGTCCTTTCTGGGCGTAGCGCCGACGCCGGCGGTGGCCTATATAGCCCGCACAGGCGGCGCTGCTGCGGGGATCGTCATTTCGGCATCCCATAATCCTTTTGGCGATAATGGTATAAAGCTCTTTAATTCAAAAGGATACAAGTTATCCGACAAGGAAGAGGACCACATTGAAGCGCTCATGGGGGAATCATCACCGGCCGGTTCCCAATCCATCGCCGCCCCGGCACAAATCGGACGCGTCCGACCCTTTGATCACCACCTCTGCGAGTATAACGATTTTTTAAAACAATCGCTGCCAGAAGCAGATATGGCAGGACTGAAAGTTGTCCTGGACTGCGCCAACGGGGCGACTTTCGATGTCGCGCCACGTTTGTTCAGGGAAATGGGGGCGGACGTCATCAGCCTGTTTTGCACGCCCGACGGTACCAATATCAACGCTGAATGCGGTTCGCAGTATCCCCAGGTGTTGGCCGACACGGTAAAGAAACAGGGCGCCGACATCGGCCTGGCATTTGACGGTGACGGGGACCGCCTCATCGCAGTGGACGAGTTGGGAAATGTGCTCAGCGGCGACCAGATCATTGCGGTTTGCGCCGGTTACCTGAAAGCCGGCGGAAAATTGAGCAACAATGTGGTTGTCACCACTGTAATGAGCAACATGGGCCTCCATCAGGCCATGCGGGAAATGGGGGTCCGGCTGGTGACCACGCCGGTGGGAGACCGGCATGTGATGTCGGAAATGCTCCAACGTGGAGCTGTTTTAGGCGGGGAAGATTCCGGTCACATTATTTTTCATGATCGCCACACAACCGGGGATGGACTGATGGCGGCTTTAAGGCTCATTCATGCCATGACATCCGCTCAACAATCGCTTTCCGCGCTTTCCCGGGTCATGACGGTGTTTCCACAGGTACTCATTAATGTGGATGTCGCTTCGAAACCTGATCTGGATACGCTGCCGCAAATAGTCGACGCGGTTCGCCGCGTTGAAAAAATACTGGGCGACCAAGGCCGTGTCCTTGTCCGGTATTCCGGCACACAATCGAAATGCCGGGTGATGGTGGAAGGGCCGACGCTTGAGGAGACAGACGCCTATTGCCGCCAAATCGCCGATGCGGTTGGCGAGTGTCTATCGTAGCCGGTGTTGAAAAAGAATATAAAAAGCCGGGTCCAGAGGGCCCGGCGTTGGCCTGCCCCTGAAAGGGGCGCGCAAGCTGCTGCCTGTTATGGCTCAAGTGTCGAGTTGTAAGTTGCCCGTTTCCAGTTGGAGTTAGCGCTGCGCGCGGGCCTGATCTTAAACGCGTCACTCATCACTCGCAATTCGTAACTTTACCCACCCTATGTGGATATCACCGTCTGACAATCAAACAATAGTTGAGACAAGAATTGATAAACTTAATAAACAGAAAAATACACGATTTTGTTTCCGACAAGCAATTTAATGTAATCTTAAGTGGTTCGGCCTGGGCACTTTCCGCAAGAATAATTGCCACTGCTATGGGAATGGCAACCAGTATTATCACTGCGAGATTCTACGGTGCGGAGGTTATGGGCCTTGTGGCGGTGTTAAACTCATTTTTGACATTGGTCACCATTTTTACCGTATTGGGTACAGGCACGTCGATATTGCGCCTTATTCCGGAGCATATTGCCAAATACTCACCGGCTTCGGCGTTTCATGTCTATCGCAAAACACAGTATTTTGTTTCGGCATTCTCGCTGTTGACCGGAGTTTTAGTTTTTTTGGCTTCAGGCTTTATATCCGGTACAATATTCTCCAAACCTCATATGAAGTTCTATTTTGCTTTAGCTTCTGCGTTTATCATATTCAAATCGTTGATTCTGCTGAACACTCAAGCCCTGCGGGGCATCAGGATGATTAAAGTTTTTGCATTTTTCCTGTTTTTACCTTCCCTTGCAAGGTTGAGCATACTGCTCGCACTAACCGTTTTCTACCTTTACAGGGACAACCCCATCTATGCCATGTTTGGATCAACCGCGATTACTGCAATTGCCGGTGTTTGGTACATGCATCGGTCTTTTGTAAAGATGACGAAACCTTCTGATACCGTGCAAGGCATTTCAATCAAATCCATTCTGGCAATATCCCTGCCGATGCTCATGTCTGCCACGATGACCTTTGTCATAGGCCAGACAGGGATCATCGTCATCGGGATGTTGAAAACCGAAGCCGATGTCGGCTATTTTTCGATCGCTTTGAATCTCGCGACATTGACGACATTCATTCTATCGGCCGTCACCACCATGGCGGCTCCCAAATTTTCAGAATTATTCCATACAGATAAGATGGAAGAGCTTTTTCGTGTGGCCCAAAAGTCGACCAAACTAATTTTCTGGACAACCACTCCAATACTTTTCACGCTACTTGTGTTTGGTCAAAAGATCATTGTTTTTTTCTTCGGAAGGGATTTCGCGCCAGCCTATTCAGCCATGGTCTTTTTGGTTATCGGACAATTTATCAATTCCATTTCAGGGGCAACGGGCACCTTTATGAATATGACAGGCAACCAAAAAACGTTCCGCAACATTGTCATGCTTGCGGCATGCAGCTGCATCTTGCTAAATATCGCCTTGATTCCTGGTTTTGGAATTGTTGGATCGGCAATTGCGAGCATGATAAGTATGGCGTTCTGGAACATTGCCATATTGGTATACATCAAGAAAACCTATGGTAAAACCATCGTCTACTTGCCGTTTATTTCTTGAAAGAACCAGCAGTTGCTTAAGAGTTTGCTGATAGTATCGGGCACGCCAAGGCGCGTTTGCAAGAACGAAAATCTATTGGGCTGTAAGATCAAGAAGGCATATAATGAGGAAAAACATAGAGAAAAAAAAGATATTTTTAGCCAATTTGCATAATTCGAACAATCCCGGCGATATGGCGATTAATGTAGGAACTCTCGATTTTCTGAGCTCCTTCGACGATTACACAGTTTCTGCGAGTTTGCGAAGCCCAAAGAAAAAAATAGTCGGCGATCCGGAAGGCAAGTTAAAAAACAACTACCCGCTTATTAAACTTTTTCGACCGTTTTATGCCCGTATAGACGGGATGGAACAAAATAGATTTATTACCATTTTGAAAATGATGCTCTTTTTGATCTTGCTGCCAATGCCCAAAATTATTTTTGACGGATATGTGCGAAGATGCCCCGTTTTCGAAGAAGTTCTCTCATCCGATATAATATTATGCAATGGCGGGAATTTGTTTTACTGGAACAAGCATGGAAAATATTTTTGGCGTACTTTAACCCTTATTTGGCCTGTACTTTTGGCAAGTAAATACAAAAAAGCATTCGGGTTTTTAGGCCAAAGTTTTCCCGGGTTCGATAAAGGTTTGTTAAAATGTTTCTTTAAACGCGTTTTTTCAAAAGCGGCATTTGTCATGGTCCGGGAGCCCAAATCCAAAGATATAATCAATGATTTACTATGCGGTACAGTGCCGATTCATGCCGGCCTGGATATGGCTTTCCACATGCTGGTCGGTCCACCACCGGCGGTTGCACCTGAAAATGATTCAAAATTCATCGCCATAGTGCTCAGAACGTCAAAACTCGGCGATCAGCCTCAAGGCGCTGACAGCGGGCAGCTGCAAAAGCGCCGCGAAAATGAGGTGATTTATAAAACCCTTAGATTGATAGAAGTGTCAGGAAAAACTGTTCGGGTTAAAATCGTCATCCAACATGAAATTGACGAATCGGTTTCAAAACGATTTTATACCGAAATATTGAAGGCGGGGCTTGCCGCCACAACAGAACTGGTCAGATGTAGAGAATACGAACAGCTGATAAATATATACAGGGAATGCGACTGGGTAATTACTTTCCGCTTTCATGCAGCGATATTTGCCATCATTGCACATACTCCAGTTGTCGGTCTCTGCAGAAAAGAGTACGGTCCAAAGATGCCGGGTCTGTTCGAGTGGCTGGAATTTCCTGAAATGTGCTTCGACATCGGAATCGAAGGACCCGTAAATTGGAATGTGCTTTCCTCTGACATCGCTTTTAGCAGGTGTCTGGAAAAAATCGAAACGCAGAAAAAACTGGACACACGCTTTTTCAAAAATCAACTGGCGGTAACAATCTGAATTCGTTATGATATACGAAGCTGATAGAGTTTTAGCTGCAAAATGAGCATCCCCATACGCGCAATAAGATACCTGGTTAATCTGATTTCAGATTGTTGCAGTGCAATGCGGGATAGCTTGTGGTCGAGCTATACCTGGGAACCCAACTGCGCAAACCAAAAATTATACCGCATGATACATTGCAGGTTCGAAAATCTTTCTGTTCCCGCGAAAGTCATCGAGCTGTTTAAAATTCATCGGTTCGACATCTTCGGGTCGGGATGGACAGATGTCCGCTACGGCAAAAAATGCAGAGGACTTGGAGGGTATCGATACCGCGCCGCAATGGATAAGGAGACGGATGCTCAAGGCGTTTGGCTTGAGAAAATAATCAACCGTTCGAATTTCCGGCAGGCACAAAAAATCTGGCGGCTGATTGATCCTGATTACCAGCCAATCGACTGGCATTTAGATTTTAAATCCGGCTATCGCTGGAAGGCTCGAACCTGGTACAAGTTCGCAAAAAAAGGACATTTACCCGGTGTCGATATAAAGGTGCCATGGGAACTTTCGAGGTGTCAGCACCTTACGCAAATGGCTCTGGCTTATTGTACGGAGAACCACCCGAATTTCAGGGACGACAGTTTGCGTTGTGAATTTCGGAACCAAATACTTGATTTCATAGCGGTTAACCCACCACGTTATGGGGTCAACTGGAAAAACAGCATGGAGGTCGCCATTCGGGCGGCCAACTGGCTCCTGGCGTTTGACTTGTTTTCAAATGGCAGAGCAGATTTCGACGAATCGTTCAATGCCATATTTACAGCAAGTCTTTACATGCACGGGATGCACATATGGACAAATCTGGAGTGGTATCACCACAGGCGTGGCAATCACTATCTGGCCAATATTGCAGGCTTGGCGTTTATCGCTGCATATCTGCCATCCAACAGAAAAACAAACGCGTGGCTGTCATTCGCTATACATGAATTGATCAGCGAAGCAGAGCACCAGTTTCATCATGACGGAACACATTTTGAATCTTCGATTGCATATCACCGGTTTTCCGCTGAAATCATTTTTTTTGCCACAGCGCTCGTTCTGGGTATTCCGCATGAAAGGCTGGAAAAAATTAAAAGCTGCAATGCGGTCGCGATTCGGGCCGGCCTGCCGAAAAATGGCATCAAGCTCAGGCCCTGGGCCCTTCATGTGTTGCCCAGGCATTCAAAACCGCAAACAAGCGAAAGCCCCTTTCCCGATTGGTATCTGGAAAGAATGGAACGCATGACCCAGTTCGTCGTAGACATCACAAAGCCAAACGGAAATATTCCCCAAATCGGTGACAATGACAACGGCCACCTTTTCAAGCTTGATCCCAATTATCTTCGCACCACGGTCAAAGAGGCAAAAGAGCGATACGTCGACCTGGAAGGATATTCCGAAATGCCTGACGATTCAGAGTACTTTCATGAAAGCCACCTGGATTGCGGTCAGTTGGTTTCGGCCGGACTCGCACTGTTCAAAAGGCCTGATTTTTCGTCATGGTTACAACAATATGGTCTCACCAATAATACTGAAATCATCGTATGCGAGCTTGCACGACAGACAGTGATCGGAACGCAGAGAATCAAGCCGGATCGCATTGTAGATGATGTGCCGATAAGCATTGGTCATCGACCCGAATTCGACGAATATTTGACAAAGTTAACCAGCTTGCCAGAAAGTCATGTCCGTATTTACGATTTTCCGGTTTCACAAAATAACCGGCAACAGGATGTCGTTTTGTTCGAATACCCGGATTTTGGCTTGTATATCCATAAATCCGCGCGTATTTACCTTGCAATTCGCTGCGTGACGAATCTGAAGGGCTTGCGGACCGGGCACATGCACCACGATCAACTGTCGCTCGAGTTGATGATCAATGGAAAAGAAATCATCGTCGATCCGGGCTCGTATATATATACGCCCTTGCCGGAAGAACGGATCAAATACAGAAACGGCTCGAGCCATTTTACACCAGTACGTCATTTGGCACCTCACAGCATGCCTGATAAAAAACTGTTCGGTCCGATTCAGATCGCCGAGGCCAGGGTCATATTTTGGGGCAAGGATGGATTTTTGGCGATTTTGAAGGGAACCGATTACGATATCGGATTACTCGTAAAAATCGGTGGTGAATCGATTCGTGTTTACCACATCAACACTGAAACGGCATTAGTAGATGACTATTTTTCCAGAAATATTCACGTATCACCGGGATATGGTCTAAAAGGTCTGAAGACCTTGTGTCGCAAAAAGGAGTTCATCGATGGGTGAGTTGCGGATCGCCGTCATCGCTCGTACGGTGGGGCTGGAATTTGACGACCGCATAAGAAAACAGTGCATTGCGCTGCAAAAAATTGCAGAACTGTTCATTTATGTAAATTTCGCGGATAATAGAAAAGAATGCGGCGTTACCTCGTACGGGGTGCCATACCGCTCATTCAAACTGAAAACACGCGACCTGCTGCCATCCGGTAAATTATTGTTAATCAAATCACTCGAGCTATATATCGCAATCAAGAAGCATTTAAAAAATTATGATTACGTATTTGCGCACGAGGAATACACTTATCTATTTCCGTTACTTTCAAAAATATCGAAATGCGTTTGGGATTTGCATGAAATACCATTTCGATTCGAAAGTCGGATAATGAAGTTATTTTTTCATTATATTGAAAGAAAAAGCAAACGTATTCATCATGCAAATCCTTACAGAATTGAATATCTAAATAGCAACAAAACGATAAAATATCCCCGCAAGCATGTAGTTGTCAGAAACTTTCCTGACCAGAGATTTATACTCGCAAAAGAGACTGACGGCGAATATAGCCGATTCACCAAGTGGCTAGGTGGAAATGCTTATGTTTACCTGCAGGGACTATCGAACCCGATGCGCTATCCAATAAACACAATTTTATCCATTATGAATTCATGCAATCTAAAAGCCATCGTAGTCGGCCACTTCGATCGCATGGCAAAAATGAAATTAATTGAAACATTTTCGGAACAGAAGCTCCGAGAACGCATATTTTTTAGGGGCATGGTCGACCAGCTGCATATACCTGCATATGTGAAGAATGCTACGTTCAGTATTGTATTATACAATACGAAAACGCCCAACAATCGTTATTGCGAACCCAACCGGATGTATCAGTCGATTGCCCTGGGAGTGCCGGTTATCGTTGGATGCAACGAACCTATGAAGGATATGGTGAAAGAGCACAGTTTTGGATTCGTCCTCAATTCAGACGGGAAAGATATCAATGAAATCGGGAATGCAATTTCGACCGTAATGGAAAACATCATTTTTTACCGAAAGTGCATCCTTGAAGGAAGAGATAAAATTTTTTGGGAACAGCAGGAACCCGTCATCTGTAAATCATTTCTCGATTAACAAGACGTGGGAAACGATTATTCCGAGGTCGTCGGGGTGGGGGGGCTGTCGATGATCAAAAAATTGAGCCTTATCGCCGCATAGCTCCTTTAAAAACGAAAAGCGCCTCTTTTGCAGAAAAAGAGGCGCTTTTCGTTTTATTCATCCTGTCTGTGGGGACGGATCTCATCTCTGGGGGGGACGTATATCAGGTTATAAGTTAATCTTTGATTAACTTATAACCTGATATACGTCCCCAGTATTTTAGTCTCTGCGGCCGCCGAGGATCATTAACAGGTATTGAAACAGCAGGATGAAATCAAGGTAAAGCTTCAGCGCTCCAATGATTGCCCCTTTGCGGATGACTCCTGCATCGAGGCCGGCGGGCTGGGAAAGGGCCATTTGCTTGAGGGTTTGGGTGTCGTAGGCCGTCAAACCGGCGAATACGAGTACGCCGATATAACTGATGATCATTTGCATTCCGGAGCTTTGCACAAATATATTGACTACCGAGGCGATAATGATGCCGATAAGGCCCATGGTCATGAAACTGCCCACCCCGGTCAGGTCTCTTTTGGTTGCCCAGCCGTAAATACTGAGTCCGCCAAAGGAGAGCGCACATATAAAAAAGGTGGAGGCAATCAGGGCCTTGGTATACAAAATGAAAATGATGGACATAGTGATGCCGTTCAAAAAGGCGTACAGCAAAAACATGCTGGTTGCACGGGATGCTGTCATTTTTCCGATACGGGCTGATAGATAAAAGACAAGGCCGATTTCAGCGATGGCAAAAAGGATGAAACCTTTTCTGGCCATATTGAAAAGCTCGGGACTGCCGGCCACAAAATAGGCCACAAGGCCAGTAAGGGCAAGTCCGGCCGCCATCCAGTTATACACTGAGCGGACAAAAACGCTGACATGGGCTTGAACCTGGCTTTGATCCATTGATTGACTCGGGTTGTACATTTATGAACCTCCATAGTTGTCGTTCGTTTTATTTCGTAGACTGCAACATAACCATCCATGGGTTTATTTTCAAGATAAAAGCTGATATATCTTGCATCTGAAGAAGCTTTCGTCAATCATGCCCGCTGATGACGGGCTCCCGAAAATGGATGATTTCAGATCAATCGACCCATTTATAGCGCGCTGTTTTTTCAGGAGCACACTGCATTGAAACCGCAGGCACTATTTCAGGAACTCAAAGATCTGGCCGAAAGGCTCGGGGTCACCGTTTCCGAGCAGAATTTTCGCAACACCGGCATTCGGGTCAAGAGCGGTTACTGCAGAGTCAAAAACCAGGACTATTGTATCATCGACAAGCATCTGAATATCACTAAAAAAATGGACATCCTCGGCGAGTGCATCAGTGGATTTCAGCATGAATCCATTTACGTGATACCCGCCGTTCGCGAATACCTGAATCGATTTGGGGGCTATACCGGGAAGGGCCAGAACGGCGATCCCGGCGCCTCTGTTTAATAGTTTACATAATATATCTTATCAGACGTTAGATCTTTGCGTCAACAGCAGGGCCATTTTGAAAACGGAGCCCCCTCAAATTTTGCGACAGATCCTCACGGTTTCCGAGCTGACTGCAAAAATAAAACAACTGCTTGAACAAAACTACTCGATGATATGGATATCCGGAGAAATATCTAACCTGCGAATTCCAACATCCGGTCACGCTTATTTTTCCCTAAAGGATATCAAGGCCCAGATTTCCGCGGTCATGTTCCGCGGCCAGCTGCGTCAGCTCAAATTTGATATGCAGGATGGTCAATCCATCGTTGGACTGGGTCGCCTATCGGTGTACGAGCCCCGAGGCACCTATCAGGTGATTCTGGAGTACATCGAGCCGAAAGGAATCGGCGCACTTCAAATTGCCTTCGAGCAGCTGAAACAAAAACTGGACCAGGAGGGTCTTTTTGACAAAAGCCACAAGAAAAAGATTCCCTTTTTGCCGCGGTCCATTGCCGTGGTTACCGCCCCGACAGGCGCCGTCATCCGGGATATTTTAAATGTGCTGGATCGCCGTTTCCCCAATCTGCCTGTTTCCATATATCCTGTCCGGGTTCAGGGAAACGGTGCGGACGCGCAAATTGTCCAGGCCATTGAGCGGATCAATCGTCTGGCTGAAAACGACCTTATTCTTTTGGCGCGCGGCGGCGGATCATTGGAGGATCTGGCTGTCTTTAACAGTGAAGTTCTGGCCAGGGCCATATATTTATCCGATATTCCAATAGTTTCCGCTATCGGCCACGAAACCGATTTTACCATAGCCGATTTTGTGGCCGATATGAGGGCCTCGACCCCGTCGGTGGCCGCCGAAATGATTTCACCGCAAAAAGACGAGCTCCACGCCCGTTGCCGCGAATTGGCGCGCCGCTGCTCGCGCGCCATGGCTTTGATGCTGGAAAGGCGCAGAAATGCGGTAAGCCGGCTTAAAAGATCACTTCTGCATCCCGGTAAAAAAGTTCAGGATGCGCAGATGCACACGGACTACCTTACCCTGCAGCTCCAAAAAAGCGTGACAAAATACATTGAAAACAGCAGGGCAAGGGTTGAGCGGGCGAGGGTCAAATTGGGCCACGCCAACCCGCAACAACGGGTTCAAATATTTAAATCAAATATTGAAATGATAGAATATAAATTATTAAATATAATAAAAAAAGAATACTCTTTAAAAAACGATCAACTTAAAGCGGCAGAAGCCTTGCTAACTGCATTAAATCCTGTCAGTATTCTAAAAAGGGGCTACAGCATCACACGCACCCTGCCCCGGAAAAAAATTATCACTTCTGCGGCGTCCGCTGCTCCCGGCCAGATGGTGGATATTCAATTGGCCCGTGGACATCTGGAGGCCGTTGTGAGCAACAGCCGGAAACGGTGAAGGAGTTCACATGGCCCATTCCAAATTGACATTTGAAAAAGCGCTTCAAAAATTGGAAGAGATCGTTGAAAAGCTCGAAACCAATGACTTGGATCTTGAAAAAGCATTGAATCAATTTGAAGAAGGTATGAAACTTTCCCAATATTGCAGCCAGAAACTTGAAGAAACGGAAAAGAAGATCTCCCTCATCATGGAAAAAGCCGATGGCACAATAGAGGCATCTCCTTTTCAGCCGACAGAACCCGAGGCCTCTTAAACGGACCGGTTAATTTGGACTTAAAAGTATACTTAAGCCGGCAAAAAGAGCGGATCGATCAGGCGCTGATGGTTTATATCCAGCGTCTGTGCCCTTCTGAACATTTGTTCAAGCCCATGCAATACGCCGTCCTGGCCGGTGGCAAACGGTTGCGACCTGTTCTGTGTCTGGCTGCGGCAGCGGCCGTTGACGGCCCCGATAACGACGCTTTGCCGGCCGCCTGCGCGCTTGAAATGATCCACACATACTCGTTGATTCACGATGATTTGCCCGCCCTTGACAATGATGTGACCCGGCGTGGAAAGGCGACCATTCACGTCAAATTCGGAGAGGCAACGGCCATACTCAGCGGTGATGCCTTCCTCAATATGGCCTACGAGATTTTAAGCGAAACCGGCGCTCAGGCAAAGGGAAAGGATGTCATCAAGTGGATGACCGTGATCCAGGTCATCAGTGCGGCTTCGGGATGCAGGGGGATGGTCGAGGGGCAGGCCCGCGACCTGGCATGCGAAGGATTGAGACTGCATCACGATGAACTTAAAGCTTTGCATGAACTGAAAACCGGTGCCTTGATCCGATCCGCCGTTCACAGCGGCTCGGTTATCGCCAATGCGTCCAAGGACCAGATCGATGCACTGATTCGGTACGCCGCCAAAATCGGCCTCGCTTTCCAGGTTGTGGATGACATTCTCAACGTGACCGGGGATCCCGAAATCCTGGGTAAAGCCGTGGGCACCGACAAGGACCGGGGGAAAAACACCTACCCTGCACTGATGGGGCTGGACGCATCGCGGCAATATGCAAAAGCACTGGTTGAAGACGCCTTGCGGGCGCTGGACATTTTTGATAACAAGGCAGATCCCCTAAGGGCCGTTGCGTCCTATATTATCGAAAGGGATTGTTAAGGAGCGATCGGAACGTGGCACTACTGGACAACCTATCTTCCCCTTCTGATTTGAAACAGCTGGCACGCAAGCAACTGCCCGAGCTTGCGGCCGAGGTTCGTGAAAAAATCGTCGATGTCGTATCGCAATCCGGCGGCCATCTGGCTTCCAGTCTCGGGGCTGTGGAACTGGCCATTGCCATCCACTACGTTTTCGATACCCCCGACGATAAAGTGATCTGGGATGTGGGTCATCAGGCCTATGCCCACAAAATCCTGACCGGTCGATCCGATCAATTCCATACCCTGCGCAAACATGGCGGGTTGTCCGGATTTACGAAACGCAGCGAAAGCCCTTACGATACTTTTACAACCGGACACAGCAGCACATCGATATCCGCCTCACTCGGAATCGCATGCGCCCATCGGTTGCAGCACAACCCGAATAAAGTGGTTGCCGTCATCGGTGATGGTTCCATGACTGCCGGACTCGCTTACGAGGCGCTGAATCAGGCGGGTGACCTGCACAAAGATCTTATCGTCATACTCAATGACAACGACATGTCCATCTCCCACAATGTCGGAGCCTTGTCGTCACTGCTCAGCCGGACATTCAGCGGTCAGCGCCTGCAGGCGTGGAGGAAAGAGTTCGGTGATTTTTTAAAGTCACTGCCCAAAATTGGTGACAATATTTATCACTGGGCCAAGCGTTCCGAAGAATCCTTTAAAACCTTCATTACACCGGGCATGCTTTTCGAGGCCTTCGACTTCGATTATTTCGGTCCCATTGACGGTCACAACCTGAACCACCTGATATCGATCTTGAGCAACATTAAAAAACTTTCTGATCCCGTGCTGCTGCACGTGACCACCACCAAAGGAAAAGGGTATCCCCAGGCAGAGGAAAACCCGGTTTATTTTCATGGTGTGGGTTGTTTCGACGTGGAAACCGGCAATAGCACGGCACCCCAGTGCAGCGGGCCATCCTACACCCAGGTATTCGGTGATTTTATGGTTAAACTGGCTGAAGAAAACAGCCAGGTCATTGCCGTCACCGCCGCAATGCCGGAAGGAACCGGACTTTCCAAATTTGCGGAGCGATTTCCGGAACGATTTTTCGATGTCGGTATTGCCGAACAGCATGGCGTCACTTTTGCCGCCGGTCTGGCAACCGAGGGATTTCGCCCCGTGGTGGCAATTTATTCAACCTTCCTTCAGCGAGCATACGACCAGATCATCCACGATGTTTGCATCGAGGGACTCCCGGTGGTTTTTGCCATTGACCGGGGCGGACTCGTGGGAGAAGATGGCCCGACCCACCACGGCCAGTTTGACCTGTCCTATCTGCGCATGCTGCCCAATATGATCGTCATGGCCCCCAAGGACGAAAACGAATTATGCCGCATGATGGTGACGGCCCTGGCCCACCAGGGTCCCGTGGCCATTCGATATCCCCGCGGCGTAGCGCCGGGCGTTTCATTGGATGCCGACCCAAAGCCGGTGGCTATAGGCCGGTCGGAAAAACTGACCGACGGCAAAGACGTACTCATCCTGGCAATCGGCAGGATGGTCCAGGAAGCCATGGATGCATATGACATCCTGTTGAAAGAAGGCATCTTCAGCACCGTCGTCAACTGCCGCTTCATAAAACCGCTGGATGCCGATGGAATATGCAAACTGGTCCGAGACATTCCCAATGTCATCACTGCTGAAGAAAATATGCGCCAGGGGGGGTTCGGCAGTTCGATCATCGAAATGCTGGCCGATAGATCCATCAATTCGGTTCGGGTCAGGCGAATCGGAATCCCGGACCGGTTTATCGAGCATGGCACCGCATCTTTTTTGCGTTCAAAATACGGACTTGACGCTCAAGGAATTGCCGCCACCGCACGCCAATTGATTCAACCGCCTTATAACGGCGCCATCTCTCCGTCTGCCAATGCCCGGCTGGCTGTAAAATAGCCATGGGTGTCAAAACGCGTCTCGACTTGCTGGTGATTGAAAAGGGGCTGGCCGAAACCCGGCAGCGGGCTCAGGCGTTGATAATGGCAGGGAAAATCCTTGTCGACCAAACTGTTGTGGATAAGCCCGGGGTGAAAGTGTCCCCCGGGGTGTGCCTCGCCGTGAAAGGCGACCCCATGGCTTATGTCAGTCGTGGCGGGCTGAAACTGGAAGCTGCACTGGATGCATTGCATTTTTCCCCGGAAGGGATGACCTGCATGGATGTAGGGGCATCCACCGGAGGGTTTACCGATTGCCTGCTGCAACGCGGCGCCCTGAAAGTCTATGCTGTGGACGTCGGGTATGGCCAGCTGGCCTGGAAATTGAGACAGGACAAACGGGTGGTGGCCATTGAGCGCACCAATATCCGGAACCTGGCGCCGGATATTCTGGACGGACCTGTGGATCTGATCACCATCGACGTTTCGTTTATTTCGTTGAGAATTGTCGTGCCGGCCGTGCTCCATTTCCTGAAGGCCGCCGGAATCATCCTGGCACTGATAAAACCGCAATTTGAGGTGGGCAAAGGCAATGTCGGCAAAGGCGGCGTAATACGGGACCCGCTGGTCCATGAGCGGGTCATCGATGCATTGGAGGACGACTTCACGCACCTGGGGCTCCAGTGCGGTCCGGTCATCCCCTCCCCTGTTTTGGGACCCAAAGGAAACCAGGAGTTTATCATATGGCTTGGTCGCAAAGATCCTGAGTGATAATCAAGGTTTTTGAACTTGATTTTTTCCAGCCGGACGTATATCAATACCAGCTTTAACCCGTAAGTAAAAATCCGCACCCAAATACCGTTCAGAGAGGAGCAAGAGTGATATAAAATGGCAGAACAATTAAGAAATATCGCCTTGGTTGCACATGGCGGCGCAGGCAAGACATCGCTGGTTGAGGTTATGCTTTACAACACAGGCGTTACAACCCGTCTGGGGCGCACTGAAGATGGTAACACGGTGATGGATTACGAACCGGAAGAGCTGAAACGGCTGACGAGTATTAACAGCAGCTTTGCTCAGATTCCCTGGAAAAAGCAAACCATCAGCGTAATCGACACCCCCGGAGACCAGAACTTTTTTACGGACACCAAATTGTGCATGCAGGCCGCTGATTCAGTGCTGGTCGTCGTCGACGGCGTCGATGGCGTAAAGGTCCAGACCGAACAAGCCTGGGACTTCGCCGACGCAGACAACCAGGCCGTTGCCATATTTATCAACAAACTCGATCGGGAAAGAGCTGATTTCAAAAGGGTGCTCCATGACTGCCAGAGCTCTTTTGGTGCGCCAAAACCGATCATTGTTCAACTGCCCATTGGAAAAGAGTCCGATTTCAAGGGTGTTGTGGATCTTGTCGCCATGAAGGCCTACCGCTACGACGACAGCGGAAAGGCTACCGTAATCGACATCCCCGCGGATATGAAGGATGAAGTCGAAGCCGAGCGGGAAGCGCTTATCGAAAATGTCGCCGAAGCCGACGACGCCATCATCGAGAAGTATCTGGAGGGTGAAACCCTGACCGATGACGAGATCAAGGCCACGCTCAAAAAAGGTGTGATCAACCGCGCGTTCGCTCCTGTATTGTGCGGATCGGCCACCAATAATATCGGTATCGATCTGCTGATGGATTTCATTTTTGGCTGTATGCCCTCGCCGCTGGAACGCGCTCCGTTCATTGCCATCAATTCCGAAGACAACAGTGAGGTCGAGAAAAAATCCAGCGAAGATGGTCCTTTTTCAGGATTCGTCTTCAAGACCGTTGCCGATCCCTACGCCGGCAGATTATCCATTTTTCGGGTGGTTAGCGGAAAACTCGGCAGCGACGGCACGTTTTACAATGTGAACAAAAAGGCCAAGGAACGCTTCAACCAGTTGTTGAGCATTACGGGTAAGGAACAAAAGCCGGCGACGGGTGCGGGGCCCGGCGCCATTGTTGCGGTGGCGAAACTGAAAGAAACCACCACAGGCGACACCCTGTGCGATGACAGCGATAAAATTCGGTTCAAGCTGGCCGAGCCACTGCCCACGCTGATTACGTTTGCCCTGGAAGCCAAGTCCAAAGGTGATGAAGATAAGATCTATTCATCCCTGATGCGGTTGTTGGAAGAAGACCGGGGACTAAAAGTCGACCGCAATGCGGAAACCAAGGAAATTCTGCTTTCCGGTTCCGGTCAGGTCCATATCGAGAGTACCATCGAAAAGATGAAACGCAAGTTCAACGTGGAAGTACTCTTGAAAACGCCCAAGGTCCCGTACCGTGAAACCTTCAAGAAAAAAGTCCGCGTACAGGGTAAACATAAGAAACAGACCGGTGGCCACGGACAGTTCGGTGACTGCTGGGTCTCTTTTGAACCCCTGCCAAGAGGCAAAGGTTTCGAGTTCGTGGATGCGATCGTGGGCGGTGCCATACCCAAGACATACATTCCGGCAGTTGAAAAAGGCATTATCGAGGCCAGCCAGAAAGGTGTGCTGGCCGGTTTCCTGTGCGTCGACTTCAAAGCCACATTGGATGATGGCTCTTTTCACGCGGTGGACAGTTCCGAAATGGCTTTCAAGATCGCCGGCTCACTGGCTTATCGTAAAGCAGCCAAAGAGGCCAAGCCGGTATTGCTGGAACCCATCATGAAGATGCAGATCACCACCCCTGACGAGTTCATGGGCGACATCATGGGCGATCTCAACGGTCGCCGAGGGCGCGTTCTGGGTATGGATGCCGCCGGTAAATACCAGGTGATCAATGCCGAGGTTCCCATGGCTGAAGTGCTGACCTATGCCCCTGACCTCAGATCCATGACCGGCGGCCGTGGAATATTCAATATGGAGTTTTTGCGCTACGATGAAGTGCCGGCGCAACTGTCGGCAAAAGTGGTTGAGGCGCTTAAGACCGATGAGGAAGAGTCATAGGGGCCCCATGGTTATAATAGGATAGCTGCGAATCAGATAAGATTGAATGCTGAAAAGAGCTGAACAACGCCTCAACGGCGGTTCAGCTCTTTTTTTATAGGGTGCAGCAAGCCAAAAGACAACAGCAATGCCAGACAGGTTGTTTTTTTGGCGTAACTTTTCGTTCCATTGATTGTCAGACCCCTATTTATGTTAAATTGCAGTGGCGTCTGGCGCTGGCATCCAACATGGCAGGCAACCCGCCTTGGGATTCCGGCAAAAAACCGAAGCTGCGATGCCACACCTTCTCATCTTCCATGCATAAATAGGCGGTCACACCAGGTGCCATTTCATTTATCCATTGGACCATCAGTGTGTACAGTCTGATTCGCAACGACTTGAAATAACGCATTTTTCCGTCAAGGCCGGGAATAAACTCGCCATAGACAATGGTCGAATCCCTGAACCGCTGCTCGATGACGGATTTCAGCGCCGGCATGAAACGCATGGTCCCGAGACTGATCCAGACAATGTTGTCTGCAGATACGGACGAAAACAATCGTTTGAGTACATCGTGGTACGCCCCCTCGCATCCCGGATAGATCACCATGGGATCAAAATGAAACGCCAGCGGATAACCCCATTGCTGACATTGTGCCGCCGCTTTCAATCTGGCGGCCAGTGAAGCTGTCCCCCGCTCTTCGCTGGCAATAATCTGCGGTGTGTTCAATGACCACGAGACAATAGTCTTACGGTTGTGGGCTACCCCCTCCAGACGTCCGATGGCCGTCGTTTTGGTTTTGAGCTCCAGTACCGCACGGTCTTGGCCGCTGAAACGGACGATCAGCTGCGGCGTCAGATCGGTCCACTTTTCCCAGATCAGGCTGTCGGTAAATTCGCCGGTACCGATACGTTTGGTGCCGGGAACTTCAAATGCCCGATCCAGTTCAGAAAAAAGGTCATCATGGTTGGTGAAAAAGTGAAGAACCGGGGGATGAAAGTAACTTTGCAAAATACAGTAGGAGCAATCCATGGTGCAATACGAACCGATATGCAGGATTTTGTATCCGCAGCACGTGTATTCCCGCGTACCGGGGCACTCTTTCAGGAAAGTGCTCTTGTTATGGGTCAGCCAAAGAACCTGTTTTCCACGACGCCAGGGGTCTGTTTCGGATTTGATGCTTGGATAAAGGGCTTCGCTGGTTTCGATAATTGTCGGTTCGAGTCCCAATGCTTCCGCAAAACGGCGGGTTATGGGCTCCTGCGCACAGGCGGCATCAATGAATAATTGCTGGATGGACATGGTGGTCGGTGACCCCGTGCTGCTAAATGTAGTGGAAGATCAGAGGCAGGGCAATAATCAGTGCGATAATCAGCAGTCCGGGGAGCGTAAAATAAGCCCTGTACAAAGGTAAACCGGAGATTCTGGCTTTACGGTATTCGGCAAGATACCAGTTGCCCAGTATGGATGCTGCAATAAGAACGGATGCGAATTGGACGACTTTCAGAAATGACACGAAAGATACTCCCGGGAATATGCATACTGCAGATTAGGATGATAGTTAATGGTTTGGATAAAAATAATATTATATCACTACTTCATCAGCAGAGCCATGCGCAAGGTCGTATGGATCCTGTCTTTCCAGGGCCAGAATTTTGCGATGATCGTACCCTGTTCGAATTCTTTTTCAAATAGCGTCTGTTCGAGGCGGATGCCTCCGGTTTTGGACGTAAGGGCCAGATCTTTAGCCGAGGGTTCCTGCCCTTCCGGCTTTATCGGTGCGCCCAGAAAAGCGCTGACGATCCGAAACCACTCATCTATCTGTTCATTTTGAAACACGAGCTCGACAAATTCATCGCTCAAACATCTCTTTTCACTTATCTTCAACTCGCCACAACAATCGGTGATTTCTCTAAGTTGCATGGTGCAGTCGTCCTGTTCTAGATCGAGTCCAATTTTGGCTGTGCCCAAGACTGTATATAATCAATGCCTTATTTCCTGTCAAAGGAATTCAGGCCGCAGTTGTTGATCACAAGAAAATAAAGTTGACATAATTAAAAAAATGTGAGGTTTCACGTGAAAACACATCTTATTGTATTTTCAATTGAAACCGATCGCAATCTGTGGATATTTGCGATGCCGGGACCCATAGCAGGCGCTGGCCGTATTCTGCGGGTCGGAATTTTTCATTGGGGGGCAATGATTTCACTGATCCGGTCAAGAATCAGGCCGAAGAATTGAGCGCCGCCCTGCCCCCTGAATACCCATCCGAGATGGCTTTGACAGCTGCTGCAAATGATAATCTGCCAGGAGTATCCGGCAAACCAGGGAAATTCATATGACGGCGGCCCAATGAAAGAACAACCGGTTACCATCTGGTAACATCCGATTTCAAATACTACGCCGTTGGGATTGGCAAAGGTGTGGTTATGGGTGCCGCTGACGACGATACGCTCGCTGGGCCGGGATAAACGCTGGGCGCATTGTCGGCACACGACCCATAGCTCATCTTCAGCCGGCAGCAGGCCTTCTTTGACCTGATTGATTGTCTCTTCAAAAGAATCCCCTCCCGTTTTCGGGCGAAGATTGTACGGTGTGTCGGTTGTGGTCCACAACATGGCTGTACATTGTATATTGGTATGAATAACAGCCTGTTGTGTTATATCGAAAAGGTCGATAAAACACGGTGCCGAAGCGAATCAACGCGTTTGCACGGCTGTTATGAAATATCGACCCGCTCCTTGAGCTCTTTGCCGCAACGAAAGAACGGAAGCCTTTTGGGCTTTACCACGACGGGTTCGCCGGTTTTCGGGTTTCGACCGGTATAGGATTTGTATTCTTTAACGAAAATGCTGCCGAAACCCCGGATTTCCACCCTTTCGCCGCCCGCAAGAGCGTCAGCCATGGTATTGAAAAATATGTCCACTATTTTCTCGGCCTGCTGACGGGTAAAGCCGTTTTGATTTTTCATTGCATTAACCAGATCTGCCTTATTCATTTGCTCCTCCTGAAAGTCAATTAAATCAGCATAATATAAATATCGAAAGTAATTGTCAACTGTATCAAATGGTTTTTTTATTTTTTTTGAACGAATTTCAAAATCTTCGATATTTTTTTAAACAAAAAGGCTGAGAAACGAGGACGGCCCGTGCATTCATCGCACAGTCACGGGCTGGAAAAGGCACGGGGATAATGTCGCAGCAGTATCGGTCCGGAATGATCATTGGTGCCTGGGGCCGGAATCGAACCGGCACGGTGTATTACACCGAGGGATTTTAAGTCCCTTGCGTCTACCAATTCCGCCACCCAGGCAAAGCTGTGAACAAGAGATAACGGAAAAGCAAAGTATCCTGGCCTTTTATCTGCAAACCTGCGGTATGTCAAGGATTGAAGGTTGAGTCGGGAGCCGGAGCCTTGAAAAAAGGATCAGCTGATCAGGTTGTTTTCGGCGGTGGTTCCCGATGGTTTCAGGAGTCATGGGAAAGCTGGCGCCCGGCTTCAAAAAGGGGGTTGAAAACCTGCATGGCAAGCTTTTCAAAATCCGGCGTGATTGGGTTTTCAGTGCCGAAGACCAACTCGAGATGGGGATCGTCACGCTCGCCCGGGTGACTATGGCCGCCGTTCCATTGGCGCAGTGCCGCAGAAAGCGCCTGTTGCGGGTCTTTGTGCAGGACGATGCGCTGGTGGGCATACGTAAAACTCGACCACGGAAAAAAAGGGAGCGGAAATTGTAGCCCCCGCCAGTATAGATCCAGGTAATTTGCCAATATTTCCTGTGGATTGTCGACTGGTTCGAATCGCCAGGTCTGGTCCATGCAGATCAGAGTGCTTTGTCGGGGAACGGTCTTGTCATCGAGATGGTTCATGGCCAGGTGATGCAAATAACAATGCAGCAAGTCTTTGGGGCGAATTTTGGCCAGGCGGCTGGTAATCCTTTCCGTGGGGTAGATTCCATCCAGATGACCGCTGATCCGATAGGGAGGCATGGAAAAAGAAAATGGAACCCTGTGCGGCGCGCTGCCGTCCGTATATTTGCCTATTTTCCGGGAAAAAAGCGCCACATCGTGGACAAGCTGGTCGTAAACGGCCCGCCCAAAAGTGCCATGGGGAAGGTTACCGGTTGCATGCAGCAGGGAATAGCCGTTTTCCGGAGACATTTTTCGGGTCTGGGCCTTGAAGATGTCCTGTCGCACCAGAAACTGCTGGAGCCCGTTCAAGTCGAAATTTTCCCTGTCTTCCAGTAATTGCGATGCTGCAAGGGGTGTAATCCCCAATCGTTTTTCAAGCAGAAATTTAGATGGATGGGAGTAATATTCCAATAGCAGCGAAAAGGTCAGGTCGTAAAAATCCATATCAGGCGCCGGAATATTGGATGAAAAGAACGGTCTGCGCCCTTCATTCATATGAAGGTGATTGGCGGCTTGGCAGTTTTCCTCGGAATAGCTGAAAAGCCCGTTCGGGTCTCCGGCAAAGTATTGCGGTGAAAATGCCTGGAGGGGTTGCTGAATCACCATCCGGCTTTCCGGAATACCGAAGCTGCCGTGAATATATTCTAAAAGTTCGCTCACCAGAACCGATGGTGGTTTTGGCGCGTTATCTTGAATATCTCGACCGACATAGCTGAGATAAAAAATTTGGCGCGCGGACAGCAGTGCCTCCAGGAAAAGATATTTGTCATCGTATCTTTTGGAGCGGTCTCCGGGTTTGGGTGATCCCGTCATCAGATTGAATTCCGGTTCATGGTCTTCCCTGGGAAATGCATCGTGCTGCATACCCAAAATTCCAATCACTTTTGCCGGGATGCTGCGCATGGGCAGCATGGCGCAAAATGTGACGGCGCCTGCCATGAAACCACCTCCATAGGAGGCTCGTTCCAGGGTTTTTTTGATGAACTGATGGACAACGTCAAAATCAATGGCGACCGGCCTCTCAACACTGTCTGAAATACGCCCCATTTTTTCAAAAACAGCGCGCAGCGACTGAAGGTCGTTGGCATAGCGGTCATTATCTTCAAAAAATACATCGATGAGGTCGCCGAGCAAAGGGGCCCAACCACTCAGGGATGCAGTTTCAGGCAACCGGCTGATTTTGCGATAAAGGGTTTCGGCAAAAAGAACAAGTTGTCCCAGTATGTGACTGTCGTTTCCCTCGATGCCGTTTTGATACGGTAAAAGACCGGCGAAAAGGGTGTCGCTTTCCATTTGTACTGCGTATCCCAACAGCAGCCGATCCAGTCCCTGTCGCCATGTATTGTCTTCAAAACGCGGCAATCCGTGCCGTCCGCGATCTTTACTGTTCCACCCCCATCGGATATTCACGTCGCCAATCCAGTTTTCAAGGAGCGGGATATCGGCCTCCTGAAATCCAAATCGTCGACGAATACAGGAAAACTCCAGCAATGCCAATATATTGGATACTTCGAACCGGCTGTCGCGAAGTGTCAGCAGGCGCAGGAAAGCCTGCACCACCCTGCTTTCCCGGGGAATATTCTGATCGGCAACCGTATAGGGGATTTGTCCAGCTCGACCGTCCAGGGCGCCACTGAAAATGGCATGGATCAGCGGTGCGTAGGTGGCGATGTCCGGGGTCATGATCAGTATCTCGGCAGGATCGATAGCCCGATTTGAGTCAAGAACATCCAATAGTTGATCGTACAGGACTTCTACTTCACGCATGGGACTATGGCAGGCATGGATGCGAAGGCTGTGATCCGGCAAATGGGATTCCCGATCAACTGCGGTTGTCGGACGGTCGATCAGTTCGAGAATGTCCTGTTGAATTCGCCCCAGCAACGTATCGGTCCTGTTTTCTGTATATAATTCAAATGACTGCCCATCCATTTGATGGATTAAAGAAAAAAACTGGCTCCCCTGGTGGCCCCAGGAAGAGAGCAGTCGATTTCCCCGCTCAAAGTGAAAATCGTCAAAAGCCATCTTATCGTCGCGTATTTTGGCCCGCTCTTTGATCAAGCGGTGTTCGGAAACGATATCGCTCCAGAACTGCCGGCACGGGTTGAAAAGAAAGATATTGACCGGAATACGATTGGCCAGGGCGTCCAGAACTTCCAGGTGAAATGGCGGTAAATGGGAGATGCCGAAAACAGAAATGCGGCCGGGTAAATTGGATATGGGATGGGTGGACTGCCTCAGCCGGTGGATCAGACGGCTCTGCAGGGCTGCACGGTGCGGTGTTTCGCTATTTTTAACAAGCTTTGCCCACAGAATGGGTTGCCAGTCCGATCCGTGTGCAGGTGGGCTGATGGCTTCGGTTTCCCATGATTGAATCAGTTCGGGCCTGAAAACCAGGTATTGATCGAATACGTCGGCAATTTTGCTGGACAACTGGAAAAGCTTCAAAGACCGGCCCGGCCCGGAAATATACCCGCGTATCGCTCCAAAAGGCTTTAGCGCCATGAGTTCGTCGATCAGGCCCATGACCCTGAATGTCAGGGTCTGGGGCTCGAACGGATTTTCCTGGAGTGACGTTCCCAATACCCTTTCAGAGGTTTGTTCGATAAATGTGTTGGGGAAGGGAAATTGCATATTGGCGCAAATGCCGTTGTGCCGTGCAATCGTCATGGAAAGCCAGCGCTGCATTCCTTTGCTTTGTACCAAAACGACTTCCGGCTGCAATGCATCGGCGGCAGCGGTACCGGCAAGCGGTTCGGCTATCTTTCGGGATAGCGCTTCGGCCAGTATTTCGAGATGGTTGCCCGTGAAAATGTGGAGTTTGGACGTCATCGAATGATTATACCCGGATTGGCTGATCAATGAATCAGCGACAGAACTTTTTGCACCAGTTTTTCTATACCCGTCGCTACGTCCTTGATTCTCTGGCCAAGCATATAGGCCGGTGTAGTAACGATTTTATTGATGGTATCCACATGAATCTGGTCGACGCGGCAGGCAATGTGTTTGCCTCCCATTGTTTCTATGCCGGCGGCAGTTCCCGGGTCTGTTCCAATCGTGACCTCTGGGGCGCGATCGGGAAGCGCCCGGACCAGGGTGGCGGGCGCGATGCAGATTGCGCCGATGGGTTTGCCGGCTTGTGCCATTTGCTGCAATATCCTCTGGACTTCGGGATGAACCGTTGCATCCGGACCTTTAACTGCAAAGTCGCTTAGATTTTTTGCTGCACCGAAACCGCCGGGAATGATCAGGGCGTCAATGTCGTCGGCCTGCAGCGATTTCAGGTCGATGATTTCTCCCCTGGCAATACGCGCCGATTCCACCAGCACGTTGCGTTTCTCATCCATCTCTTCTTGCGTCATGTGGTTGAGCACATGCAACTGTTCCATATCCGGTGCTGCGCAAACGGCGGCAGCCTCGCTGCGGTCCAATGCCAGCAGTGTAAGAACGGCCTCATGGATTTCAGTTCCGTCGAAAACACCACATCCCGAAAGTATCACACCGACCCGCTTTTTCATTTTTACCACCCTCCTGTTTGGGTATTCGAGCGGCGGTTCGCCGCTCCCGTTTGAAGTTTAAACTGAATATATTCTACCTATTATACATATCTCAGGGCTGATGCGGTCGGCTCCGGCCGACAGGGTTCCCATAAATCGATTCCATCCCTTTCAGGGTCTGACAATATGCTTTTCCAGCGCAAAACAGGTGAACATCCCCTGAAAAACGGTGTCGTCTCCCCGGCTAACCGATACGGCGACGTACTGTTTTTTTCCCTGGACCTCTTCCACCCGGGCGTGGGCGACAATGGTGTCACCCACCAGCACGGGGTTGAGAAATTTAACATCCGCGGCACCCAGAACAACGTTGGGATGGTTGACTGCAATCATGGCGGCATAGTCTGCCAGACCAAATACAAATCCCCCGTGGACCAGTCCGGAATCGTCTGCCGACATGGAAGACAGGGCTGTGAGGGAAACCGTGCTTTTGCCCTCGCCCACATCCAAAGGGCGCCCACAGAGCAATGGGTCGATGGTTTGGTGCGTATTGATCTGCATATTTATCCCCCCTGCGTTTGGAAAATGAAAATGCTATGGTTCTCCAAAGTCAAAAACGTTTTGTGTGAATGCTTCGCCACTATGCCCGGAAGCGGCCGTATATGTGGAAATATCAAAATATCCGTGCTATGAAAGATCAGCGGATCGGCACTGAATTGGTATTATAGGGCTATCACCGGAATCAAGTCAATTATCACAGGTGTTTAATATGACCCAATGGCGTATCAAAGCCCTGCAGAGGGCCATGGAGGAAATCGGCGTTGACGCAATGCTGGTTCTCATTGAAGAAAACCGTCGCTATCTGAGTGGATTCCTCGGTGAGGACCATCAGTTTGACGAATCGGCCGGAGCCCTGATCATTTCCGGCAGCCACCTGGTCCTGGCCACCGATTCCCGCTTTGAAACCCAGGCCCGGCGTGAAGCCCCTGATTTTGAAATCCTCATTTACCAAAAGGGCTTATCCAAGATCCTGCCTGAACTGGTCCGGCGGTTCGCTATCCGGAAAATGGGGTTCGAGAGCGTCAGGGCCTCATTCAAACAGGTTGAAGATTTCCGCAAAGAACTCTCTTCGGCGTCAACGCAGGTAACCCTTGTTCCGGTTGAAGATATGGTGGAAAATCTGCGCCTGATTAAATCAGCTGACGAAATCGACAAGACCAGACAGGCCCTGGCCATTGCGGAAAGCGTATACATTCAGATCGTTTCTTCACTGAAGCCGGGCATGACGGAAAAAGCCATCGCCTGGGCAATGGAGCGCGGCATGCGTGAAGCCGGCGCAGACAGCCTCTCTTTTCCCGTCATTGTGGCGGCTGGAAAGAACAGCGCCCTTCCCCATGCCATTCCCGGAGATCGCCCCATCGGCAAGGGGGAGCCCATCCTGTTCGATTGGGGGGCCAGGCTCCACGGTTATTGCTCCGACACCTCCCGAACGGTGATTTTGGGTCCGCCGGATCAAACCTTTCTGAACGTTTACCGCACTGTGCTGGACGCGCAGCAAAAAGCCATTGCCGCCATCAAAACGGGGGTTAACAGCAAAACGGTGGACACGATTGCCCGTGAATACATCGATCAGCAGGGATACAGCGGCAAATTCGGGCACGGATTGGGGCATGGCACTGGTCTGGCCGTGCATGAAGGTCCCCGGTTGAGCCCATTGAAGGAAACCACCCTTGAAGCGGGCATGATCGTTACTGTGGAGCCGGGCATCTATCTGCCGGAATGGGGCGGCGTGCGTATCGAAAACCAGGTGGTGGTGGGTGACGACGGTCCCATCGTATTGAATCGACTCAGTACCGCCTTTAACATACCGGATATTGAGTTGACGCCGGTTTAAATGACCAGGTACAATGCCCGCGCCCGACGGATCTCGCCCCGGCAACAAGTCCTTATGACCAATGTATTGCCAGGCGCCAAACCTGAATCGTGATTGGAACGAAACATGGCATCCCGGCCATCTATCGACCAGTGCGTTGATCTGTATATCAACCACCTCATTGTTGAAAAAGGGCTTGCCCGAAAAACAATCGAAGCCTACTCAAGCGATTTGAATGCCTATCAGCTCTTTCTCGGAGACCAGAACATTTCAGACATCCGTCAGGCGGACACCACGGCCATTCTGAAATATCTGATCGAGCTGAGGAAAAGCGGACATGCGGCCCGCACCCGCGCCCGTCACCTGGTGACCATACGCGGTTTTTATCAGCACTTGCTCAAGTCCCGGATCATACATGAGAACCCGGCCAAATTGGTCGACCTTCCCAAAAGCGGTCTCAAGCTGCCGGAAGTTTTAAACATCGATCAGATTGTCCGGTTGCTGATCCAGCCAGACACCACCCGGCCATCGGGTTTGCGCGACGCCGCCATGCTGGAATTGATTTATGCCGCCGGCCTGCGGGTATCGGAATTGATCCATGTTGAAGTTGCCGCAGTCAATCTCGAGGCCGGATTTGTGCGGGTGTTGGGAAAAGGAAACAAAACGCGTATCGTTCCCATCGGTCGCAAGGCGCTCGAACGGATCGATGGCTATATCCGCCATGGCCGAACACCTCTGCTGAAGGCCCACAGCAGCAAGTTCCTTTTTATCGCCCGTGCCGGCAAACCCATGACAAGGCAAGGTTTTTGGAAGCTGTTGAAACGGTATGCCGGTCAAGCCGGTATCCGACAGAGAGTGACACCCCATAGCCTGCGTCATTCATTTGCCAGTCATCTGCTGGAGGGCGGCGCAGATTTGCGCGCCGTGCAGGAGATGTTGGGCCATGTGGATATTGCCACGACCCAGATATACACACATGTTGCCCAGAAGCGGTTAATTGAAATTCACCGAAAGTTTCATCCCCGTGGATAAGGTCATTTGACACACTCGCGCTTTTTTGCTTAGAAAGACCTTTTTACAGGCTTGGGGACGTATATCAGGTTATAAGTTAATCTACGATTAACTTATAACCTGATATACGTCCCCACAATCACGCCGTCCCCAGTCGCAACTGAACGGAAGGGCAACGGGCATGGCCCCGGCAAAGAAAAGGCTGACATGGTAATGCGTTCTGAAAATCAAATGCCACACAGGCTGTGGCGCGGCAATCCGGCTGCGCTTCAATCTGGGCCGGAAGCCTATCGGTCCGCCATATCGCAAATCGAAAAACCGGTTTTCGTGGTTGGCCGCCGGGGGGATGTTTTAGTCACCCATGAAGGCACCCTGATCTGGGGAGAGGGTTGTGGCCAATCTGCCGACGACCACGAATTGTTCGCTTTTGCCCCGCCCCTGTTGCCCGAGCAATTGGGAGACGCATCTTTTAAAAAAGATCTTGGTTTGAAATATGCCTACGTTGTGGGTGCCATGGCCAATGGGATCACCTCCGTGGAAATGGTTTCGGCGGCCGGCAAAGCCGGTTTGATCGGTTTTTTTGGCGCAGGCGGACTGACCCTCGGCCAGATCGAAACCGCCATCGACCGACTTTCGGCGCAGAACGACAATTTTCCTTACGGTTTCAATCTGATTCACAGCCCCAGCGACATGCGGCTTGAAATGGAAACGGTGGATCTTTACCTGAAAAAGCGCGTGCGGCTTGTCAGTGCATCGGCTTATCTTGGATTGACATTGCCGCTGGTATATTATCGCATAAAAGGGATTCACAGAGCCACAGACGGCCGGATCGTCTGTCCCAATCATGTTATCGCCAAAATATCCCGGGTGGAGGTGGCGGACAAATTTTTCGCGCCGCCACCCCGAAACTTGCTCACAGAGCTTGTCCAGCAAGGCAAACTCAATGCAGAGGAAGCGCTGCTTGCCGAACATGTGCCCGTGGCACAGGATATTACCGCTGAAGCGGACTCCGGCGGACACACGGACAACCGTCCCGCCCTCTCATTATTGCCGACCATACTCGCATTGCGTGATGATGCCGCCCGCCGGCATAATTTCCAAATGCCCATGCGGGTCGGGCTGGCCGGCGGTATTGCGACCCCTCATGCGGCTGCCGCCGCTTTTTCCATGGGGGCGGCTTATATTCTGACCGGTTCCATCAACCAGGCGGCCGTTGAAGCCGATACTTCCGCCACCGTTCGCGATATGCTTGTTGACGCCCGGCAGGCGGATGTAACTATGGCACCATCTGCCGACATGTTTGAAATGGGTGCCCGGGTTCAGGTGCTCAAACGCGGCACCATGTTCGCCATGCGCGGTTCCAAGCTTTACGAACTGTACCAGGCGTATTCTCAATATTATGATATTCCTGAGAGTATTCGCGAGATGATTGAAAGGGATATCCTCAGGGAGAGCTTTGAGTCGGCATGGCACAAAACACGGTCCTTTTTCGAGACCAGGGACCCCGGGCAGATCGAAAGGGCCGAAAAGGATGCCAGGCATCAAATGGCCCTTGTATTCAGATCATATCTTGGCCAGTCGTCATTATGGGCCAAGCAGGGGTTGCAAGAGCGCAAAATCGATTTTCAAATATGGTGCGGGCCATCCATGGGGGCTTTTAACGCTTGGGTACGCCATTCGTTTCTGGAAGCTGCCGATCAACGCAAGACAGTGACAATGGCCGCGCAGATATTGATTGGAGCGGCCAGATTGTTGCGCTTTCAATGGCTGGTCCAGCAAGGTGCGCTGCTGCCGCCCGACACCCTGGATATCAAGCCGTCACCCATGAATCAGCTTTAAAAAAGTATGATAAAGACCGGTGATGAGCAGCATCCGGGCACTGAACATGGCATCTGGATCGAAACAGAACCCCGGAGAACCGATGATCGTTACATCCCCCTGCTCGACCTGATGCCGATTGCATTCGAATGGACTCGCCTGATTGGTTGATTTGATGGCGTAGACAAAACGCCCTTCGTCCGGTTGAAAAATAAAAATATGGTAAAAAACGGTGACCGGGCGTCCTATTTTATTGTTGGGCAAAGCAAAGAGGCCCTGTTTTTTAAGCCATGTATCCAGGTCCAGAAGAATCTGTTTCGCTTCCGGTACAGAGAACTTCAGCGCGCTGACCAGGTATCCCGCCAGAAAGACGCGAAACGCATCCTTATGACTGAATTGACGGGCATATCCCGAACGCAGGCCGCCCAGCGGGTCCGGTGGAAGGAATTCCCGCGTCCATCTTTTCCATTTTGCCAAATTGATGTTGCACTTTTCGGCTAAGTATTTACTTTGGAAGTATATCAATATATCACCTGTTGTGTAGTTGTAATATCAATATATCATCTTGATATCCTCGGTCAAGTCTTGCAAATTAACGGCCGATAGACTATGAGTTAAGGCTTGATAAAATTTAAAAAGAGACGAAAATATAATGACCTGTAAACAACCCCATCCAACCCCGGTGGCCATTATCGGTATCGGCTGCATTTTTGCGAAAAGTGAAGACCAGAAATCTTTCTACCATTTGATTTCAAATGGTGTCGACGGAATCACCGATCCGCCGGAAACACATCGTCACTTGCTGGATTATTTCGATCCTGACCCAAAAAAGCCGGACCACATTTATTGTGAAAAAGGCGGATATCTTCCATTAACCGGATTTGATCCCACGGAATTCAGTATTCCCCCAAATACCCTCGAGGCAACGGACACATCCCAGCTGCTGGGATTGGTTACCGCCAAACGTGCACTGGAAGATGCCGGTTACGGCGAAGGCGGGAAGACTTTCGACCGCAGCAGGGCAAGTGTGATTCTCGGCGTCACTGGTACCCAGGAACTGGTCATTCCCCTGGGCGGGCGCCTGGGACACCCCATCTGGCGCCGTGCGCTGAAAGACTCCGGCATCCCCGATGAACGCGCCGACGCAATTGTCAACCGTATTTCCGGTGGATATGTGGAATGGCAGGAAAACTCTTTTCCCGGCCTCCTGGGCAATGTCGTGGCTGGACGAATTGCCAACCGTCTGAACCTTGGCGGCACCAATTGCGTGGTGGATGCCGCCTGTGCCAGTTCCATGGGGGCCATTCATCTGGCATTGCTTGAATTGCGATCGGGTCACAGCGACATGGTGGTGACCGGCGGCGTCGATACCATCAACGATGCCTTTATGCACATGTGCTTTTCCAAAACACAGATTCTCTCTTCAAGCGGCGACATTCGCCCCTTTTCAAAAGATGCGGACGGTACCCTGCTGGGCGAAGGCATCGGCATCCTGATTCTAAAACGGCTTGCAGATGCAGAAAGGGACGAAGATCGCATTTATGCCGTGATCAAAGGGCTTGGGTCGGCAAGCGACGGACGCTCTCAAAGCATCTATGCACCCAAAGTCGATGGACAGAAAAAAGCCCTGTGGCGGGCTTATCGTGAGGCCGGTATCGAACCGGCCCGTGTCAAACTGTTGGAGGCGCACGGTACAGGCACCCGCGTTGGCGATCAGGTCGAGTTTCAGGCGCTTTGCGAAGTTTTCGGCGAAATATCCCCCAATGGTAACGGGTGTGCCCTTGGTACGGTAAAATCCAACATCGGCCACACCAAAGCCGCCGCTGGTTCCGCCGGGATGATCAAAGCCGCCCTTTCCATTTACCATAAAATTCTGCCGCCCACACTCAAAGCCCAAGATCCGGATCCCAAACTGGGACTTGAAAAAAGCCCTTTTTACCTGAATACCAAGCTGCGTCCCTGGATCTCTTCCGAAAAGGACCGGCGTACGGCCGGCGTGAGCGCCTTTGGATTCGGGGGGAGTAACTTTCATGCCGTGATCGAGGAGCATAAGGAGGCCAAAACAGAGGCTTCCTGGGACGGGACCGTAGAAATCGCCGCTTTTTCAGACAGCACCCGGATGGAACTTCATACCAAAGTGAAACACTGGGGTCGTGAAGCACTGAGTGAGCCGACACGCTACAAAATCGGAAAACTGGCACGGCTGAGCCGGGATCAGTTTAAAAGGACCGAGGCGCATCGGCTGGTGATGGTCCTTGACCTTGCAGAGGGTTTCGAGTCCGCAGCCAATACGTTTAAAATTGCCGAGGACAGACTATCAGGCAGCCAATACGGATTTCAGGGGTCGGTTTTCTTGTCCAGTGGGCCGGTTCAAGGCGATATCGCTTTTCTTTTTCCCGGCCAGGGCAGCCAGTATGTCGGCATGGGGCGTGACCTGATCTGTTGTTTCCCGGAAAGTCTGTCTGTCTTTCAGAACGCTTCAAATACGCTTGCCCTTGCCAAGCCACTTGAGGAATATCTCTATCCGCGCCTGGACGGAATGCCCGATGATTTGCACAGCCAACTGTGCCGAACAGATATCGCCCAGCCCGCCATCGGGGCTGTCAGCGCTGCCATGCTCCGGGCGCTGACCCGCTTCGGGGTTTATCCCGCCGCGGTGTGCGGACATAGTTACGGCGAACTGGTCGCGTTATATGCTGCCGGATGGATTTCTCAGCAGGATCTGTGGCGGCTTTCCCGGGAACGCGGCCGCCTGATGGATGAGGCCGGCCGGGCTGCGTATGATGCGGGAAGCATGCTTGCAGTTAAGGCTCCATTGCAGCAGATCGAGTCGCTGGTGGAATCCCTGCAGAGCGATGTGGTGCTGGCAAATCGAAACAGCCTGGATCAGGGTGTGCTTTCCGGCACATCAGACAGTATATCGGCGGCAGAGGCGGCTTGCCGCGATCAGGGATGGCAGGCCATCCGGTTACCGGTGGCTGCAGCTTTTCACAGCCATCTAGTGGCCGACGCACAGGCGCCGTTCGCCAGAAGTGTTGAACAAGTGGACTTTACGCCAAGCCCGGTTCGCGTGATGAGCAACACCCTGGGCAACCCATATCCCACCGGCAAGGAAGAGATCCGTAAAACCCTTTCCCGGCAGTTGGCCCGCCCTGTGGACTTTTTGTCCAATATCCGATCACTCTATGCAACGGGCATCAGAACCTTTATAGAGATCGGACCTAAATCGGTATTGAGCCAACTGGTCCGATCTATCCTGGATAAACCCGACTTGAATATCATGGCCATGGATCAATCCTGCGGGAAGCGGTCCGGCGTCGCCGACCTCGCCGCGGTTTTGGGAAAGCTCGCTGCTTTGGGCCATGATGTCGATCTGGACAGCTGGGAAAAACCCATGCCGGCCAACCGCGAGAAGCGAATGTCCATCCCCCTGTCGGGTACGAATTATCGCCGTATAAAAGCGTCTGACACGAGTGGCAGACCGTCGCCAGAGATTCATCCAACCCATCGGAGCGACCCGAGTCAGGAACACCCCCTTAAGGCAGCCAACACAGGGTCTGCCAGGATGTCTGCCGGAGCGCCCGCCGTCGATGCGACCGGATTCCGTCCAGGACAGGATAAAACCAACCCTCAACCCGAAACGGCACCCAATCGAATGAACGATCCTGCAAGCAGATCCATTATAAACGCTTTTAGCGCCGTCCAACAGGGCCTGGCCTCCATGCAGGCATTGCAGGCGCAAACAGTGAAAGCGCATGAAAAATTTCTCGACACCCAGGCACAAGCCAGCAAAGCGCTGCAGCAGATGATTCAGAGCACCCAGCAACTGGCAACCGCCGCCATGGGACAAGGCACCATTCAGATGCCATCTGCAAACTCGGCGGAGCATCTTTTACGGGGTTTCCGAAACATCCTGCCGTCACAAGATGCTCCCCGGGAATCGTCGGCCGCCGTCGAGCCGCAGGCCCCATCGAGGGCACCGGCGGCAGCGCCTGCCGCCGTCGAGCCGGCCGGCCAGGCTGCCGGCAACGATGCGGTGGCCGAGGTTCTGGTGGACATCGTGGCCGAACTGACAGGTTATCCGGCGGAAATGTTGGGTATGCAAATGGATATCGAGTCCGATCTGGGTATCGACAGCATCAAGCGGGTGGAGATCCTGTCGGCGCTGGAGGAAAAGATGCCGCATTTACCCAGGGTAACGCCGGACATGATGGGAACCTTGAAAACCCTGGGCCAGATTTGCGGCTACCTGTCGGCCGCCGTCGAGCCGCAGGCCCCATCGAGGGCACCGGCGGCAGCGCCTGCCGCCGTCGAGCCGGCCGGCCAGGCTGCCGGCAACGATGCGGTGGCCGAGGTTCTGGTGGACATCGTGGCCGAACTGACAGGTTATCCGGCGGAAATGTTGGGTATGCAAATGGATATCGAGTCCGATCTGGGTATCGACAGCATCAAGCGGGTGGAGATCCTGTCGGCGCTGGAGGAAAAGATGCCGCATTTACCCAGGGTAACGCCGGACATGATGGGAACCTTGAAAACCCTGGGCCAGATTTGCGGCTACCTGTCGGCCGCCGTCGAGCCGCAGGCCCCATCGAGGGCACCGGCGGCAGCGCCTGCCGCCGTCGAGCCGGCCGGCCAGGCTGCCGGCAACGATGCGGTGGCCGAGGTTCTGGTGGACATCGTGGCCGAACTGACAGGTTATCCGGCGGAAATGTTGGGTATGCAAATGGATATCGAGTCCGATCTGGGTATCGACAGCATCAAGCGGGTGGAGATCCTGTCGGCGCTGGAGGAAAAGATGCCGCATTTACCCAGGGTAACGCCGGACATGATGGGTACCTTGAAAACCCTGGGCCAGATTTGCGACTACCTGTGTTCCGGTCAAAAGAGCTCGGCAAGTGACGACATCGATCCGGCCGACTCACCCAAACTGCACTTGGTCCATACCAGTGAACAGCAGACAGTGGAGCGCCAAATCGTTCAAGTGGTTTCATTGCCGGCACCTGCTCAAACAGATCGGGCTCAAATCGCCCGGCACCGCATCGGCATTGTGGGTGGGGAAAAAGAATTGGCCGGCTTGCTGGCGGACGAGCTCAATAAGGCCGGCGCCCATTGCCGGATTCTGGCCAACCCTGAGGACCTTGAGAGAGAGTCCGACGTTAGCGGCCTGATATTGATGGCACCTTTGAACCCGATGCGTGCTTTTCAATGGGCAAAAGCGGGTGCGGCCTCCCTCGATGCTGCAGGAAAAGACGACTGCGCCTTTTTCATGACGGTTTCATTTCTGGATGGCGCATTCGGCTTCAATGGGGGACCTGTCCAGGCGCCCGTTCAAGGCGCGATCGCCGGACTTTCCAAAACAGCGGCTATGGAGTGGCCCGGGGTGCCTTGCCGTGCATTGGATATCGATCCGACTTGGACCGATAGTCATGCCGTAGCACGCGCTATTGTTCAGGAAATCCCCATAATGGGTTCCGAAAAACATATCGAGATCGGGCTTGCCAGAGACAGACGTGTGGGATTGTCCCTGATTCCGGCCAAGGCGTCCCTGCAGCAACCGATCGCGCTGGATCAAAAAGACGTGGTTATTATTACCGGTGGCGCACGTGGTGTCACCGCCGCCGCTGTTAAGGAACTTGCGGCGGTCGCCAATTGTAAGATGGCGCTTTTGGGGCGCTCGCCAGTCCCTGTGGCGGAACCGGAATGGCTCAACGCCCTGAGCGACCCCGGGCAGCTCAAGAAAGCCATATTGACCCATGAATTCAATGGGCAGCCGGTCCTGCCCAAAACCATTGAAGCAAGCTACCAAAAATGGATGGCCAACCGCCAAATTCAGAACACTCTGCACGAATTGGCCGCCAATGGAGCGGTTGTCCGTTATTTCCAGGTTGATGTCCGCAACGCGCAGCGGGTGAAGGAGACCATTGACCATGTCCGGCAATCCATCGGTCCCATTGCCGGCCTGATCCACGGGGCCGGGGTGTTGCAGGATCGACGGATTGCAGACAAACGGCCGGAGCAATTTGAACGGGTTTACGATACCAAGGTTTCAGGGCTTACCAATTGTCTGGCGGCCACTGAAAACGACAACTTGAAATATATCGTTTTGTTCTCTTCGGTTAGTGCGCGAATGGGAAACCAGGGGCAGGTCGATTATGCCATGGCCAACGAAGTGCTCAACAAAATGGCCCGGCAGCAGGCATACCTGAGACCGATCTGTAAGGTTGTCTCAATCAACTGGGGGCCATGGGACGGCGGGATGGTCTCCTCCGATCTGAAACGTAATTTTATCCACAGCGGTATCGGACTGATTCCCATGAATGCCGGGGCAAAAGCAATGATTTCGGAAATGTCCCAGCCAGGTGACGGGCCGGTTGAGGTGGTTATCGGCAGCGGACTGCCGTCGGCGTCAGGGCAGATTCCCAAAATACGTCAAGAGCCCCGCGCTGAAGACGCACTGCACCTGATGGCCAACCTGGAAATTGACGTCAACGCTTATCCGGTGTTGCAGTCCCATTTTCTGGATGGCCGCCCGGTTGTTCCCCTGGCCATTATCACCGAATGGCTGGCTCACGGCGCATTGCACGCCAATCCCGGCTTGATTCTGCACGGTATTGACGGACTGCGCGTGTTCAGCGGCATAACCCTGGAAAAAGGCAACGAGACCGTGCATATGATGGCCGGCAAGGCACGCCGCACCGGTGATCATTATGAAGTGAAGGTGGAAATTCGCAATGGAGGTGCACCAGGCTTGCAGAAGCTGCATTCCAGTGCCACGGCCATCCTGACCGACCAGATGCCAGCCCCTCCCGTGTTCAATGAGAATGGGCACTTCAAAAAATGTGAATTCCACCGCTCCATGGATGAAATCTATCGCGACATTCTTTTCCACGGGCAGGACTTGCACGGCATTCAAGAAATTATCAGAATATCGGAGGAAGGTATCAGTGCCCGGCTTTCTGCGGCACCGCCTCCCGCTGACTGGATGAGGGCTCCTCTTCGCAGCCGCTGGATCGCCGACCCTCTCGTCCTGGACAGCGCTTTCCAGATGGCCATTGTCTGGTGCAAGGAAAATCTGGGAAAGGTATCCTTACCCAATTATGCCGCATCTTACCGTCAGTACAGCGACCGGTTTCCCGTGGACGGCGTATCTGCTGTGCTTGAGGTGCAGTCTTACGATGAACGCAAGATGGCGGGCAACTTCACCTTTCTGGATAGTCGCAAGTCAGTGGTTGCCCGCCTGAATGGTTATGAGGCCATTATGGATCCATTGCTGGCCAAGGCTTTCAAGGCGGCCTGATCAGGCGCCTGGCCCCGTAAATACTAAATCAGCCCGGACCTTTTCTTTATTCGCAAAAGGCCCGGGCTTTTATGCAGATACATTAATGAAGAGTCACATCCGGCTGCGATAAAGACGGCTTCGAGGTAATCGAAAAGAACCGGCTTGTCCGGCCATCTGAAGGATTTGGCGCAAGATTTGAATGTATCCCATCGCTGCGAATCCGCCGGTGAAGCGCCCAGCACCACGTCCTGAACGCGGTCGCATATAAACATGGCACATACCAGAGGTCTTACGTTCCACAGACACCCGCCCGGTGCGAGGTATATGCATTTGTCTGAAAAGTGCGGTTTTTTAATGGCCTCATGCAACAACGCCATTTGCGCCGGGCCGCCACAACACGTATTGACGACCATATCGGCCCAGAAAGTGATGATACCGTCCTTACTGCAGCACGCACTCCGCTTGCTTTGGAAACAGGCACTGGTGCAATGGGCATTGAAATGCTTCTGAGAAAAGCGATCCAACCGCCTGCGGAAATCCAAATAGGGCTTCATTGCCAGAAGGAGTTGTTCCTTACGGGTTCCCGAAAAACAGGTAATGGTTTTTTGGAGTTGCTCAAGGGCGTCCCGTTGCTCCAATTGATATTCGTTCATTATAATTTCAGGCCCAAGCGCCACAATATGGTCCGGCGCCAAATTTCAACTCGACTTCCGGGGTTCCCATTACAACAGCTTCAAAAAGGATGATCCGGCGGTAATCCACCTTTCCCGTTGCGCACTGTCCGAAACCCGGGAGTTGAGTTATATGTTATTATCCGTTATGAAAACTATATATTACAATATATACATTAAGTGTTAAATGAAGTATTTGGATGGGTTATGCCACCTGCTCCCGCCCGTCAAGATCAATTGGATCCAGCGGAATGCATCAGCGCTTGAAACCCGCCCCCGGTGCGATGCTCCTCAATTGGTGTTGTGTCTATCCAGAAATGGCATCGTGAGGCCCGGGCCTGCGTTCTCGGGTTCTTAAAATTCTCGCTGCAGCCTTGGCCGGAATCACCATCGTTCATTTCCGGAAGGACACCATGCTGACGACACTTACTGAATTTTCCTTGACAATGCCAGTCTATATGATGGACTTAGTGCGCATCCCCTTAAAAAAAGTCTCCATTCATTGGTCGCCTCCAATAGAATCCGACAGGCGGAATTTTAAGGGGACCGTCCTACTGCACAGCATTGCAATTGCAGCTAACTCACCCCGGTAAAGGATTTGGCATCAAGAATGAAAGCGACTCAACACCCACTTGAATCGATAGCAACGGAACGGCATGTTTCGCCTTCGGCCAAAAAAGACCTTTTGAACCAGCCTTCCGAAAATATCCGTCGTCCCTCCTTGAAACTGTCTGCTGAAGATATCGATCACCCCGCAATGATAATTGACAATCAATTGCGCGTGGCATGGTGCAATTCGGCAGCGGCCGATAAGATTTTTCATTTCGCCACGAAAGCCAATAACGGGTCTATGAAACCCGGTCTTTTCGATCTTCTTTTTGACACCGGGTTTCGTCGTTCGGTGGATAACTGGCGCAGCTGGTTGGCTTTTTTCGTGGAACAATTCAGAATGATCGTGCCATTCGAAAATTTCCAACACGCTATCGAACAGATGGCGCCCGCCAAGAGAGATATCGTTCGACCGCTTTTTGATCTGCACGCAGGGTCTCCGGCTCCGGTTGAGTCTCTGTCCAGCGGAACCCTCCGGCAGCTATTGACTTCCGGTGATATCGTCACATTTAATTTGGTGGCTGCAGATTTCGACATCGGGCGTTTGATCATCTTTGAACCCATTGAATCCGGCAAATTGAAAAATTCAGTTTATAGTAAAAACCATATCGAACATAGTATTCGCAATGTTCGCCGGTATCCCAACCCGGTCCAATTGTCCTATTGTATCTTAAGCGCCGAATTGGACCGTCCTGAGGTTTTTAAGCTTGAAATGCTCGATGATGCATATAGCGCCATGACCAACGCAATATGGAAAAAATGCATCTCAATTCTCGAGAGCTATGGCGGTGTTTTTGGCAAACACTCCGATAATGGTTTTTACGGTTACTTTTTGCCTGGTGATGCATTCGAAAACCAGGTGCAGCCTGTAATCGAATGCAGTCTCGATATCAGATCCCAGATCGCGCAAATAAGCCGGGAATACAAACTGCGACGCTCCTGGCCGCACGAGATTGCTCTGAATATGGGCCTGCACAGAGAAAACGGATTTATCAGCATACTGGGCTCGTCATCAGGAGTCATCCCGTCCAGTTTCGGAAAAGGATTGCGACTTTCCATCTTTTTGTCTTCACTGGCGCACGGTGGGCAAATCCTGGCGACCAAATCGTTTTTTGACCGCATGCCGCCGGATGTAATGGAAAAATTACGCTTTGGCATTTATCGCCGTGAGAATGGACATCAAAGGATTTTCATGCCGAGAGGTTTTTTAGATTGCCGGGAGTTGGCGGGCAAGGAGGATCTCTGTGCGGCTTTGAGTGAACCATTCACCGGCATAGGGGTCACCCAAGTTATTGATATTCATGGTTGATTTGCGATTTCCCCTGCCATGCTGCACTCGGAAATAGTGACTTGGTCACGCCCCTTGTCTTTGGATTCGTATAGCTTTTTATCCGCAAGCCCGACCAGTTTGTCCATGGTAATACCAAATGCGTTTTTGTTTTCAAACCCAACACAGGCGCCGCCGAAGCTGGCCGTGATATTTATGCTCACATCACCAACCCGAATTTCCCGTTCCGCCACTGTTGCTCGAAGTCTTTCAGCCATCGAATAGGCGCCCAAGCTTTTTGTTTCAGGCAAGACAATGAGAAATTCTTCCCCACCGTAACGTACCACCCAATCTATTTTTTTGCGCAGCTGCTCATGGATACACTGCGCAAATTCTTTCAGGACCACGTCGCCGACCTGATGTCCATAGGTGTCATTAACTTTTTTAAAGTGGTCGATATCCGCCAGGATGACGGACAATGGCTGAGAATAGCGAACGGCCCGATTGAGTTCCTGCGGAAAATGCGTATTCAGGTACCCTCTGTTAAAACAACCGGTGAGTGGATCGGTAATGGAAAGCACACGTATTTCCTCGGTGGCTTTTTTCAGGGAATGTTCGAGTTCAAGAATCCGAACCCCTGTTTTAATCCGCGCAACCATTTCAGCCGGGTGGATCGGTTTGGTGAGGTAATCATCGGCACCGGATTCAAGACCGGAGACAATATCGGTTTTTGAATCCCGTGCCGTAATCAATAAAATAAATACGTAGCCATCCGTCTTTTTTTCGCGAATCAAACGGCATAGCTGGGGGCCGTCGATTTCGGGCATCATCCAGTCGGTAAGAATAATCGGGAAGAATTTTTTATCGAAAAGTTGCAGTGCTTCACTGCCATTTGCAGCTGTGTTTACTTCAAAGCCCTTTTTTAAAAGATGTTTCTGGACTACGGTGCGGGATATTATATCATCGTCAACCACCATAATAGGGTAATTGCTGTTCATATATTCCCCTTTACCCAAAGATGTCCACCAAGTCCCCCAAGGGGTATGGGCAGAATTGCTGCAAATTCTGGACTCCAGTGTGCCATTAACGGCCTATCCGTACCAAAATATTAAATAATCCACAATGCCCATACGTTGATAAATTTTGCACCGACACCTTGACCATGAAAAGCGCGCCTGCTATTTTGCACCTTGTATAATTGCAGCAATGCATTGCTCATCTCTTTCACCCTGAGGAAACGGAATATGCCAGCCATGAACCAAGACAAACTCACCGTACACGTCAACGTAGAAATATCGGCTGCCGCTTTGCAAGCTATTGTAGCCAATGCCAAAAAAAAGGCTCCCAAGGACGCCAATGGTACTTACCGGGTGGACACCGCGGATCAGGTCAGCGCCATGATCAGCCGATTTCTCGAAGACAAGAATTTTGATGCCTATGTGCTGGACAGCGACAATTTCATATAAGGTTTTATTTCTTGTCCGTGTCAACTTGCATCGTTTTGACAACCCTTCACTGTTCGTTGATTTCCGGTCGAATGATTTATCGACCGCCTAAAAAACAAACCAAAGGTCATCCTGCATCGGGTAAAAGCGCATTGCGTCGCTGAAGCAGCGCATTTTGTTTTAATATCGGCAGGTTTAGCGATTGCTTGAGCCAAGCATGCCGTCAAAAAGAATTGCGCCGGGTATTTATCCGCAAAACCGCCCCTGCGGCAGGCTGGAGACAGGGGCTGAGAAACAGTTGAGATTGATGAGCGAGGCGTTTGAGCTCCGGACCCGGTTTACTCCTCCTGAGGGTCCCTGAAAACAGTGCCTTCTCCGGGATAAACCCAAAGCTCTTCACGGGGCGTTGGGGTTGCAGGCTTCGGCCAGCGGTCTTCTTGTTTGTCCGGACCTTCCTGTGCTTCGAGGCTCGGGTGGGTGTCCCTCATCTGAGGTTTGTTGCGAAGGTCGATGTTGCTTGTGGGTGCGCTGAATTCAATGGGAATATGGTTGGGATCAAAACTGTAGATAGAATGGATAAAACCATGGTCAATGATTTCAGATACCCAAAAACCGGCTGCCTCTAAATTATCTTTGATCTCACCGAGATCATCATCGGACTGCACGCCGACAGAAACATGGTCGAAAGCGATAGGACCTTTCACAGGCACTCCATGGTCTCTTTCCGGAATGGTCTGAACGTCAGGCCACTCAAAAAAGGCGATCATGTCATTTTCTGAAATTTCAAAAAAATAGTGCCTATAACCGGGCCTTCCCAGTCCTGCAATCAGCCGCATCCCCAAAAGATCACGCCAGAATCGTATGGTTGCCGACATGTCCCGGGTAACCATGGCAAGATGATTGATGCCCGTATATTGTGTCATTGTATTATTTCCTTAAGATCTTTGTATTTACCGTTGCCCTGAAAATAGTCGCTTTTCCGGACAGGGCGCAGTCGGTGAGCGCCGCGGGAATAAGGAGCGATTCACCCGTCCGGATAGCGGCAGCTTTCTCGTTTTGATGATAGCGCAGCTCGGCGCTGCCCCGGGTGCACAGCAAAATGCAGACGGAATCATTTTCGAGCCTTAATTTATCGCTGCTTCCATCATGCGTATGCAATACGGACAGTTCAAATTCTTCAACGTTGCTCGGAAATACATGCCCGATGCTGCCGCTTCCTTCAGTGCTGAGAATATCCGGCTTATGGGGGGTGAAATCCAGAACCCGCAACAACTCCGGAACATCGATGTGCTTAGGCGTCAAGCCGCCTCGCAGCACGTTGTCCGAGTTGGCCATGATTTCAACGCCGACGCCGTTGAGATAGCCGTGCAGTTGCCTGGGCGGCAGAAAAATGGCTTCTTCCGGCTGCAATTTTATCATGTTGAGAAACAGCGGCGCGAGAACGCCGATATCGCCGGGAAACAGCTCGTTCAAACGGACCATCCACGAAAAGGCAGGATTTGCATCGATGGATGCGCTTGCCTGGTCGACGCTCCCGGAAACCAGTTCCAGACTTGTTTTTGAAGGCAGGTTCATTATTTGTTCGAAAAAGGATTGCGTGCCCTCTTTGGTCAGGACGGTCATCAGGTTGTTGTACTGCATCGGCCAGACACTGCCCATCAGAGACATCATATCCGACAGGGAACGAAAGCCGCACAGGCCCTCAAAAGGCGTCAGTGCACACAGGCATTCCGGCTTATGTTGAGGGTCCCGGTAATTGCGATGAGCAGCGGAAAGGTCAATACCCTCATCGTTTTCCCGCAAAAATCCGGCTTTGGCCTGAGTCTTGTCCGGATGGGCCTGAATCGAAAGCGGCTGTTCCGCGGCGAGAATTTTCAACAAAAACGGCAACTGCGCCCCAAATCGATGGACGGCGGTTTTTCCCAGCAATGCGTCGGGATATTGTGAAATCAGCTGATCCAGTGCCTGCCACCGGTCTTGAAACCACAGCAGCGAAGGTGCTTTGGGATGGGCCCCGATCCACAATTCCGCCTGGGGTTTTGAGGATGGGAAAGGCTGGCCCAGCAATTGCGGTATAGCGCTGTAGGATCCCCAGGCATAGGTCTGAATTGTGTTTTTCATTTTAAAGGGCCGAGACAGGGGATGAAAGGCGTCCATATATATTCCGTGATCCTTTAATTATTAATGTATCAAGCGTTTACGCCGCGGTTAATTACATGATATACCAAGGTTAACGTCAATTGGCGAGATATTGCAACCATGGATTCCATTGCCGCTCTAAAAAAACTAAAGCCGCTTTCGCCATTACCGACGGCATTGTCGGCCGACGGCCGCCTCAAACATCCTGTGCGTTGTCTGATGTGCGATATTTATGGCACCCTGCTGATCAGTGGCAGCGGCGACATCGGGTCCACAGAGGCCAACCGGCAGAAACTGGAAAATCTCAGAACTCTGCTTTTTGAATATGCACAGCCCATTGAGCCCGAAATGTTGCTGGAGCAGCTCAAGGATGCCATTGCAAGAGAACATGCCCGGGCTATTGCGAACGGAATCGATTTTCCGGAAGTGAGAATCGAAAATATTTGGGAAAAACTCCTGTTTGGCGGCAACAGGACCGGAGCACGGTCGTTTGCCATGGAATTTGAAATTCTGATGAATCCGGTATGGCCGATGCCAGGACTCGCCGAATTGCTGGATGTGTGCCGCCGGGGCTCCATAAGGGTGGGGATTGTTTCCAATGCCCAGTTCTATACCCCAGTAATTTTGAAGTATTTTATGGGGTGCAACCTGCAATCGGCTGGATTCCAACCGGGGCTGATGTTTTTTTCCTTCAAACATGGGTTTGCCAAACCCTCCCGGCATCTGTTTTTAGCAGCTGCATCCCGGCTGCACGGATTGGGAATCAGTCCCCGGCAGGTCGCTTATATCGGAAACGACATGTATAATGACATTTTGCCGGCCCATCTCTCAGGCTTTCAAACGATTCTGTTTGCCGGCGATGGTCGTTCATTGCGTCTGCGAAAGGACATTTCCCAGTGTGCCGGCATTGAACCTGGCCGTATCATTACCCGTTTGGAAGAGTTGACTCAAGAATTGGGGGCTTATGGCCAATGAGTATCTAACCAACTGCTGCGCAGGAAACGGCTGAAGCCGATGCGCCAGGAACCCGGTGGCAAGTCAGAAAACATTTAATAAGGAGAGACCGTGCCCGCTGCAAAAAAAATCGACCGCAAAAAAAAGACTCCGGCAAATCCGATGTCGCCTTTCGTGACGCAATATCAATTCGGCCAGAACCCGGAAATGGACGCCTGGATAACCTCCTTTTTTATTGAAAACCACCTGGATTATGTCACCTATCCTGAGCATGCGGCAACCGAGGAGCAGGTGCGCTTCATGGTCTACACTGAAAATGGTGAGCGTTATTATCCGTGCTCGGACAAAATGTTCGATGCGATCTTGTCGCGCAAAAAATCTGCGTTTATTCAAAAACAATATGCCCGTTCACTGCAGCACATTCTGGAGCTGATTGAAGACCAGATTGAAGATTCATATGAAAAAGACTATTTGGAATCGCTCATGGTCATCAAGCACAAGCATGAAACCCGGGATGAGATAATGATCCCGTCACGGATCGAAAAACGTCTGCTTACCATCTATTTGAAACGAACTCTGATCAGCGATCCGTTTATCGAAAAGAAACAGACGCGCAACCAGCTGGCGCTGTCGGTTCTGGAATCGACAGCCTTGAAGGAAGCCTTGATTCACGTGGATCAGCAGGAACTTGAAAACCCGCCGGACAATCTGACGGCAATCAAATCCCTTATTGCCGCTGTTGAATTCAGGCGCCTGCTGGCATTGTCCAATTCGCCCGAATTGTGGCTGGACCCTTTGACGACCAAGTTTTCGAAAAATGATTTCCTGGAGATCTTCCAAAAACCGATTCAGGGAAATGGCCTCAAACCCCTGTTTGATCTGCTTTGCATGGGGACCTCGATTCAAAAAACGTACAAGCTGCTCTGGCTTGCCGATGAATCCGGCCAGATGGTGATCGATCTGGCGATGATTCGCTTTTTGACCGCTTGCGGTCACAAGGTTATCGTCGCATTCAAGAAAGGCCCGCTTTTTACCAAGGCCACCCTGCAGGATTTTATCAACTACTCACTGGTTCAAAACACCTCTCTCCAGTTTGTCATCATCGACAACCCGGCGATGAGTAAAAACGAGCTCGTCGCCACACTGCGGGCAGATACGCCAATTCTGGTTTTATCAGACGGCACCATGGAAAATCTTAACCTGCTCTTGACGTCCACCACTTTTGCCAGGATCTTCAAGGAGGTGGATGCCGTTATCTCAAGGGGGCCGGATCAGCGGCGGCGTTTTTTCGACACCCACTTCCAGTTTACCCAGGATATATACAGCATCTCCCCTGAAGCTGACGGCGGTATCTCCATTTTGCTCAAACCCAGGCATTCGGCGGTCATTAAATTCTCACATGAAGACCTGGAAGCAAAAGCACAGGCCATCATCGACCGTATGAAAGAGGCCAAATCCAAGGGAATGACTGTTATATTTTACAGTGGTATCATCGGTTCAATCCCGGGGAAAATCGAGATGGCCAAAAGGATCATGTCCGTTTTCATCCAACACCTCATGGAACAATCGGCGCTGACGTTCATTATCAATCCATCGGATTATTACGAAGCGGGCATGGATGCCGACGATTTGATGTATATGTGGGAAATTGTACAGCGTTCCGGTAAAATCGATATCTGGCGCTTTCAGACTTTTGACGATATTGCCGAGGCATTCCAGTTGATGAAAAAGAAGATCCCGCCCGAGTGGGTTGGCAAAGACGCCACCTATTCCACCGGTTGCACCAAAGAGATGTCCATCGCCATTGACGTGCAAAAAAAACACCCGGAAATGCAACTCATCGGTCCCCCCCAGGAGCGGTTCATGCGCAGATTGGAATATGGTATCGGGAAGATGTACGACCGCCGCTTGACAGACAGGTAAAACATTTTTTTTGAGGGGGGCTTTCAGCCCGGGTATCCGTCCCCAAAACAAGCCCCCCGATCATACGACACCCCACTTATTCAAATCTAATGGTTTTGGACCCGGCCGCCGATAACAATCAGAAACCCAATACAAACGGCAAAGGGAAAACCATGCCCGATATTCGACATGTTTTGCGCAAAATCAAACAATTGGAGCCTATTCCAATTGTGGCGCATAAAATTTTGGCCTACGGCAATGACATTGAGGGTGCACTGGAAGACTTCGTCCGCCTCGTCGAACACGACCCGGCACTGACTGCAAATTTACTGAAAATCTGCAACTCGGCCCAAATCGGTCTGGCCGTAAAGGTGGATTCTTTGGACAGAGCCATATCCCTGCTGGGGCAGGACCGTATTGTGGAACTGGTTTTGGCGCAAACGATTGCAGGAAACTTTAAGCGGGCTCAAAAAGGCTATCATCTGAAAAAAGGGGAATTGTGGAAGCAGAGCCTGGCGGTTGCCATGATTTCCCGCACCTTGGCAGGGCGCCGGAATCTAAAGAATCTTCCGGCAATATACACCGCCGCCCTGCTTAAGGATATCGGCAAAGTCATACTCAGCGATTTTGTCTGGAAAAAAGCGGAAAAAATACAACACCTGGTCAAAGCAAAGAGGATGAGCTTTCTGGAAGCTGAAAAGGCCTGCATCGGAATGGATCACGCCATGCTCGGGGGGATTATCGCAAAGCAATGGAATTTCGACAGCCATATGGTCTTCATGATTGAGAACCATCACCTCGGCAATCCGGAAGCCCGCAGGGACCAGGCGACGGCGTCCATCTACCTGGCTGACATGGTCTCGATGATCGCCGGCACCTGCATCGGCGTGGATCGACTGGCCTATCCACTCTATGAGGAGCTGTTTACCAACTTTTTTCTTTCAAAAGATGAACTCGAAATGCTGATTCATGCCTATGAAGGGCATATCCACGCAGCAATTCAATTTTTCGAATCGCCGAACTGATGCGTCGGGTTACGATTTATTTGCTTGAAAATACAAAATCTTTTGCTATATTATGAATCCAGCAACCGTCAATCGGAGAAAATACCCTTCTCAGGAGGAAAAAGTTCGTCTTGGAAGACCCTTTTTTATCCAATTCGTTTTTCGCAACCGTCAAAAACTGCTGCTTTAAGGCCGTCCTGCAGGTCAACCCGCCGAAACCGGGCCGGTTTCCATGTTCGCCGATAAGTATCGTACAGGAAAGTTAATAGGATGATTGACCAACTCATTCTGTTGTTGATTTTGCTCGTATTGTCAGGATTTTTTTCGTCATCCGAAACAGCGCTATTTTCAATTAGCCGGACCAAGGCCCGTCACTTGGCCAAAAAATCAGACCGAACCTACGCGCTGATCAAAGACATGAAAGAAAACCCCCACCGGCTGCTGAGCACTATTTTGATCGGCAATAACGTGGTGAACGTCGCTGCATCCGCGATTGCCACTAAAATGGCCATCAATTTTTTCCAGCATAGCACTTTGAGCGCTTCCTCGGGTTATGCCATTGGATTGGTCACGGGGGTGATGACCTTTCTCATTCTGGTCTTTGGCGAAGTCATCCCCAAGTCGATGGCGACGCGCAACAGCGTGCTGATTGCACGCCTGGTGATTTACCCGATTTACTGGTGCTCCCTTCTTTTTCTGCCGGTGGTCATTTTCCTGGATTTTATACCCAAATTGACCGGAAAAATAAAGCAGACGCCGGCTGCCACTGAAGCGGAGCTGATGACCTTCGTCGAGGTGGTCGAAGAGGGCGGAGAAATCAAGGAAAAAGAAAAACAGCTGATTCACAACATTTTTGAATTCGATGATACCAATGCCTCGGAAATTCTCACGCCCCGAGCCGATATGTTTGTCATCGAGGCCGATGAACCCCTCGACTTGAAAGCCATTTCGGAGTCGGGTTTTACTCGTATTCCGGTTATCGAGGAAAGCATCGACAATGTGGTGGGTATTCTGAACGTCAAGGACCTTTTGGCCCACCAGGCCAACGGGGATACCCAGTATAATATTCGCGAATTGATGCGCCCGCCCTACTTTGTGCCCGAACATAAAAAACTGGATTCCCTTTTGGGGCAGTTCAGAAAACGCAAATCGCACATGGCCATTGTGGTGGACGAACATGGCGGCGTGTCCGGCCTGATCACCCTTGAAGATGCCCTGGAAGAACTGGTTGGAGAGATCCGGGATGAAACGGACAAGGAGGAACCCCTGATTGTCCGGCAGAAAAACAAGGATTGGGTGGTATTGGGGAAAGCCGACGTCGAGGAGGTCAATGCCGCCATTGGTATGAATATTCCCGATTCCAATGAATACGACACTTTTTCAGGGTTCGTGCTTGAACAGATTGGCCGCATTCCCCAGGAAAACGAGACATTGACCATCGACGATTTTGAAATCGTCGTCAAATCCATGGACGGCAATCGCATTAAGGAGTATATCGTTCGAGGCAAACCTCCGGCTGAACCTGTTGAGCATTCTCCCGGCATGGATGTATGAAACCGGCCGGCACGACAATATCCTTTCGGCAAACGCTGCAATTTTATCTCATCGACTGCAATACCGCTCTTGGAAAATTCATTGATATTGTGATCATTGGCCTCAACCTGGCTATATGCGCCCTGCTGATCATCGAAACCTATCCAATCGGTGCAGCCCATGCGGCCCTGCTGTGGAAAATTGAAGTCGGCGTGGTGGCTTTTTTCGTTGTCGAGTTTGCCGCTCGAATCTATGCGTCGCCGGACAGGCTTCGCCAGTTGCGGGACATTTATAGCATTATTGATATCGTGGCGATTGTGCCTACCCTTTCACTGCTGGTGCTGCCCTTTTTCGGATCGGGTCTTGATCTTGGTTTTATGCGTATGCTGCGCGGTTTTCGTATCTTTCGCATATTCCGGTTTTTGCGTTTTACAGCCGATCCGGATTTCTTTTTCGGCCGAATTACCCAGCAGCTGCTGACGGTGGTGCGCCTGGTGTTTACCATCGTAATGATCTTTTTTATCAGTGCCGGCCTTTTTTATCAGGTAGAAAACCCTGCCAATCCTCAGGTCCAAAACTTTGGCGACGCCCTGTATTTTACAGTGGTTGCACTGACCACGGTTGGATTCGGAGATATCACACCCCAATCCCACGCCGGCAGATGGGTGACCATTCTGATGATTTTATCCGGTATAATCCTTATCCCCTGGCAGGCGAGCCGCATCGTTAAGGAATGGATTCACATGGCCCAGAAAGTCGATGTGGTGTGTCCGAGATGCGGGCTGCGATACCACGACAAGGACGCTTCACACTGCAAGTCCTGCGGGCAAGTCATATATCAGGTGTATGACGGGGATTGACCGCCTCAATTCGGCGCAACTCCTGGTTCCGGTACGGCATTCTCTAAGCCCGCCTATTCTTTGACCCGCTCCACATATGCACCGGTTCGGGTGTCGATGCGCACCAGTTCGCCTTCATTGACAAACGGAGGAACCTGAACCGACAGGCCGGTTTCAAGTATAGCCGGCTTGGTATCTCCGGAAGCGGTATCCCCTTTTGCCCATGGTTCGGCCTGCGTAATGCGCAACTCGACAAAATTGGGCAGGGTCACACCAATGGGGCGGCCATCGAAAAGCAGCACATTGCAGACGACATTTTCCTTGAGGAGAGAACTGGACTCGCCAATCTGGTCAGGCGTCATCATGATCTGGTCATATGTTGACGTGTTCATGAAGCAGTATTCGCTGCCATCGAAGTAAAGATATTCCATTTCCACTTCTTCAAGATCGGCAGGGTTGAATTTTTCTCCGGAACGATACGTTCTATCGAACTGGGTACCGGTAATCATATTTTTAAGCTTGCATTTATACAGCGCCTGGCCTTTTCCCGGCTTCACAAACTCGAATTGGACGATGACATAGGGTTCACCATCAATGTCCAGCTTGGTTCCCTTTCTCAAATCACCACTTTCTATCATGGAATTGTCTCCTTAAAATAATAGATACATCATATCAGGATTTGGTTGAAGGCGCGCCGGGCTCTTTGGACCAGTGTATTCACCTTGGCGGGGTCTTTCCGGAACCGCCTGGCGTTTCCATCGGTGTCCGTTTTGTTGGTCAAGGTGCAACTGTCCACGCCTGCCGGTCTGACCTGAAAAATTGCAGATTCGACATTGTCGGGCCCGATCCCGCCGGCGAGAATGACCGGGATAGCGCTTTGGCGGACCAGTTCGGCAGCAATTGTCCAGTCACAGGTCTTGCCGGTGATTCCCACATATCCATTGACAGGCTGCTGGTCATTGGAAAGACCATTGCCGGCGCCAAGCAGTGTATCGGTCAGAAACCAGTCGCTCAACGGCTCAAAGGCCGCGGACAGCGCCAGAGAGGGTATTATTTCTGCCAGCCCGGGGCAGCCGATGGGAATGGAACGCATGAGAGCGATTTGTGGAAATCGCTCTCGAATCGCCCGCTGCCGCTTCAGCACCTTTTCCAACGCGCCGTCCGCGTTCGTTTTTATGGGCAGCGTTTCGCAAAAATGTACAATATCGGGATGATAATAATCGATAGACGCAGAAATGGCTTCTACTGAAGCGAACAGCGGAATCAGGCTGCTTTTCCGGCCGGCGCCCTGAATCTGTTCGACGGTGGATCGCAATTCCGGAATTCTCCACCCCTGCTCGCTCAAAAGCACGCTGCCCACATGATCGACACCGAGCTCGATCATCTGTTCGGCCTCCCGAGGGGTTTGAATCTCGTATATTTGTACAATCATTCCGGCATCCGGGCAACCGCCTTTGGTCTTGATTGGCGTTTAAAGCATAAAAACATTGACTTTTCGAGCCGTCTCTACCATATTCGATGTGTTTTCGCAAACCGTTTAACTACTTTGGTTCATTAGAGATATCCGACGAGAGGCCTTATGATTCTGATTATTGATTTCGGCTCCCAATTCAACCAGTTGATTGCCCGCCGCGTCCGGGAGTGTCGGGTGTATTGCCAGATTGAACCGCCCACCGTATCGGCTGCCCAAATCAAGGCACTGGATCCGGAAGGCATTATTCTTTCCGGCGGGCCTTCCAGCATCTACGAAAAACACAGCCCCCGTGTGGATAATGGTGTTTTTGACCTCGGGATTCCCATATTGGGAATCTGCTACGGCATGCAGTTCATGGTGGATGCCCTGGGCGGCAAGGTTCAAAAAGCCAATAAGCGGGAATACGGTTTTGCCGAGTTGATTGCCAAGCGCCAGAGCGGTCTCTTTAAATCGGTTCCCCAAAAATCCCAGGTCTGGATGAGCCATGGCGATTCCATCGACCAGTTGCCGACGGGGTTCAAGATTACCGCAGTAACCGAAAACACGCCGGTGGCGGCAGCCGCCAATATTCAAAAACGTCTTTTCGGTCTTCAATTCCACCCTGAAGTTGAACATACCGTCCATGGCAAGAAAATTTTGCATCATTTTCTTTATGACGTCTGCAAATGCAAACGTTCGTGGACAATGCAGTCATTTGCAAAGGATTGCATAGAGGAAACCAAGCAGGCCGTGGGAGATAAAAAAGTCATCCTGGGGCTCAGCGGCGGCGTTGATTCATCCGTTACGGCGCTGTTGATCCACAAGGCCGTCGGCAAAAAATTGACCTGTATTTTTGTCGACAATGGTCTTTTAAGGAAAAATGAGGCCCGGAAGCTCAAAGAGACATTCAAGCAGCACCTCAATATCAATATTCGTTTTGCCCGTTCATCCCGTCTGTTTTTAAGCGCCCTTAAAGACGTTGTCGATCCGGAGCGCAAACGCAAAATTATCGGCAAAATTTTTATGGACGTATTTGAGGCTGAAGCCCGCAAGATCAGGGGGGTCGAGTTTCTGGCCCAGGGCACCCTCTACCCCGATGTCATCGAGTCGCGCTCCGCATTTGGCGGTCCCACCGCCGTCATCAAATCCCACCACAATGTCGGCGGCCTGCCCAAACGCATGAAACTGAAACTCATTGAACCCCTGCAATATCTTTTCAAGGACGAGGTTCGTAAACTGGGGGCGCAACTGGGACTCAATGATGATTTGATCTGGCGTCAGCCGTTTCCCGGGCCCGGATTGGCCATTCGGGTAATCGGTGCGGTGACGGCAAAACGACTGGCTATTTTACGCGAGGTCGATGCCGTATTGCTGGAAGAAATTCGCTCGGCGGGGTATTATAAAAAATTATGGCAATCATTCGCTGTCCTGTTGCCATTGAAAAGTGTCGGAATTATGGGAGACGGCCGAACTTATGAAAATATCGTCGCCATCCGGGCGGTCACGTCCCGCGACGCCATGACGGCCGACTGGGCAAAATTGCCGCACCGCCTGCTGGGAAAAATTTCCAACCGTATCATTAATGAAGTTCGCGGGGTCAATCGCGTAGTTTACGATATCAGTTCAAAACCGCCAAGTACAATCGAATGGGAATAAACACTATGCGGGACGAGCAGGAAGACAACATCCAATTTAAAATGAGAATGGATGGAGAGGTTGAAGAGTCCGTGATTCCGAGCCAAGTCGACGATTTGCGCATCGAAAAGCTCAATTATCGAATGACATTGATCTCCATCCTTATACCGGTGCTGATTGTGGTCATCCTGGGAGTCGCTTACCTGGATATCAAAAGAAGGGTGGTTCGCACTGAAGACAGCGGTCAGATGACCGCCCAGACGCTTTCCGAAGATTTGCAGTCCCGCTTTTCGTCGCTGTCTTTGGGCCAGGCGACCATTGAGGAAAATTTTGCGCGCTTGAAGGACCAGTCCGAACAGTCCATCGCAAAAGTTCAAGTCAATCTGAACAAGTTGGAAAACCTGCTGCAGCAGTCCAGCAAAACCATGGCCAGTCGCTCCGATATGAAATCAACTGCCGCCAAGCTGGAAAAAAACCTGGACCTCCTGGATCAGTCGATCAAAGCACTGGGTCAGCAAACGCAGGCACTGGATCAATCCATGAAGCAGGAGCTGCAAACCCTGACACAATCTTTGGCCCAAACTTCAGACCAAATTGCCGGTTTAAATACAAAACTGAACGAACTGGAGACAACCAAAATTGATAAGGCCGCGCTGGATCTTTCATTGAAACTGGAAATCCTCAAGCTGAAACAGGTTTTCAATTCCCGCATGGATTCAACCCAATCCAAGGTGGATGGCGTTCAATCCCAAATAAAAGTCATTGAACGCCAGATTGCAGCCTTAAAGCGCGTGCAATCGGCTGTGGTCCCGCAACCCGCCGCACCGAGCCCCTCCCCTTCTTCATCGGGTTCATTAGAAGAGCAAACCATTAAATAGCAGGCATTGAAAACATGAATGCGCCGCTCATTTGACATGAGCAGCGCATTTTTCGCTGTATTCTGGCGCATCCGCCGGCAGCCGGTTCAGATCGATTATAAGTCACGATTGCGCCGGAACGATAAATTTACCAGCCCAAAGTCAGGTAGTCATGTATGGAGTCCGCCGCTTTGCGCCCTGCCCCCATGGCCAGAATGACCGTGGCGGCACCGGTAACGATGTCTCCGCCGGCCCAAACACCTTTTTTGGTGGTCTTTCCGGTATTTTCATCGGCAATCACGTATCCCCAGCGGTTCAGCTTCATATCCGGCGTATCGCTGGTCAGCAGCGGGTTGGCACCGGAGCCCACAGCCACAATGCACAGGTCACATTCCATTTCAAATTCCGACCCTTTTATGGGGACAGGTTTTCGCCGGCCGGAGTCATCCGGTTCACCCAATTCCATTTTCAGGCATTCCATGCCGGTGAGGCGGCCCAGGTCATTGCCGATATAGCGCGTTGGATTGGTGAGCAGAAACAGCTCGATGCCCTCTTCTTCGGCGTGATGAATCTCCGCTCCACGTGCCGGCATTTCCTCTCTGCTGCGACGATAGACGATTTTGACATTTTCAGCCCCCAACCGCATGGCAGTTCGGGCTGCGTCCATGGCCACATTGCCTGCGCCCAGCACGACGACACGTTTGCCCACGGGAATAGGCGTGTCCACTTCGGGAAACTTGTAGGCCTTCATTAAATTGGCCCTCGTCAAATATTCATTGGCCGACAATATGCCCACCAGGTTCTCTCCAGGGATGTTCATAAAGCGCGGCAGTCCGGCGCCTACGCCCACATATATGGCATCATAGCCTTGTTCAAACAGTTCATCCAGGGTTACGGTGCGCCCCACCACGGCATTGCACTGGACAGCGGCCCCGAGCCGTTCAAGAAAATTGACTTCCTGGGCCACAATGTCTTTGGGCAGGCGAAATTCGGGGATACCGTAAACAAGAACGCCTCCGGCTTTGTGGAACGCTTCGAAAATGGTGACGTCATGGCCCTTGACGATAAGATCGCCGGCTACGGTCAGTCCGGAAGGCCCGGCACCCACTACCGCCACTTTTTTCCCTGTGGCAGGCAACTTGGGGGGAAGTTCGCCGGTTCCGTTGGCCCGTTCATAATCCGCGCAAAAACGCTCCAGATTGCCGATGGCCACCGGCTCCCCTTTTTTACCTACAATGCATCTTCCCTCGCACTGAATTTCCTGGGGACAGACCCGGCCACAAACGGCCGGAAGGGCATTTTTGGACCATAAATTTCTAATGGCACCGGTCATGTCGCCCTCGGTGATTAGTTTGATAAACCCTGGAATATCCACCTGAACGGGGCAACCTTCCACACAACTGGGTTTGCGGCATTGAAGGCATCGTGACGCCTCCTCCTGGGCCATTTCCATGGTATAGCCTGTGGGGACTTCGAAAAAATTATGCCTGCGAACTTCAGGGGCCTGCTCCGGCATGGGCATTCGGTTGCCGCCTTTTTTCTTTTTTGCTGCTTCAGTCATGGGACCATCTCCTTTATTGGGACCATCTCTTTCAGGATGGTAGTCGTAGTATTAAGTCATTGAAGATAGAAGTCAAAAAACGAATTCGATGCCCTATTGGGCGTCACGCATGGTGCAATAGTCTTCATTGCACTTTTTTTCTTCCTCGCAATAGGCCTGAAGGCGCAACATCAATTCATCGTAGTCCACCTGGTGACCGTCGAACTCCGGCCCGTCCACACAGGCAAACTTCGTTTTTCCGCCAACGCTGACACGGCATCCACCGCACATGCCGGTGCCGTCTACCATGATGGGGTTCAAGCTGACCAGTGTCGGCACCCCGTATTCTTTGGTCAGAAGGGATACGAACTTCATCATCGGTACAGGGCCGATAGCTACGACTTGTTTGACGTCCTCTTTTTCCAATACTTCTTTGAGTACTTCGGTAACAAACCCTTTAACTCCGTAGGAACCATCGTCGGTACAGACGTGAAGCGTGCTGGACGCCGCTTTCATTTGCTCTTCGAGAATCAAAAGTGATTTGTTTCGGGCCCCCACAATTCCGATCACATTGTTGCCGATTTGCTTCAGCGCCCGGGCGATGGGGTGCAAAACGGCAATACCCGTCCCGCCGCCGACACAGACCACGGTCCCGATTTTTTCCAAGTGCGTTGGCTTGCCCAGTGGACCGATCACATCCTGGTAGCCATCACCGACCTTCAGATCCCGAAATAATGCAGTGGACTTTCCCACGACCATGTAAATAATGGTGATGGTCCCTTTTTCCGGGTCCGTGTCCGCCATCGTCAGTGGAATGCGCTCACCGGTTTCATTGGCTTTGAGGATTACGAACTGGCCGGGTTTGGCTTTCTGGGCAATGAGCGGGGCCACGATTTCATTTAAAATGACCGTTCCCTCAGCCATCTCCTGCCGCTTAACGATTTTAAACATGGTTTTGCCTCCATTGGATAATATTATATATACTTAAAAGAGTGATTCATTCCTAACCGGTCATTGCCTGGTGGTTTTTATCCTGTTCTGGGTTTTTCGTTTCGGCAGACGGGCCCTGCTGAAAGCATGCGAGAGTTGAAATCAGGCATAACGGTAATCCTAATCTGGAGACGAATTCGTTTTTTTTACAAATCCGCCAGCAGCAATTGTTCAATCCGGACGATGTCCTCGGGAAGATCGACCTCGGGTGAATCGTACGGGGTGACCACTACCCGGATGGGGTGTCCATACTCCAGTGCACGCAACTGCTCCAGCTTCTCAATAGATTCCAGCGTTCCGCTTGGCAGGCGTCGAAAAATTTCCAGAAATTTTTTAGTATAAGCGTAAATCCCCAGATGCTTGTAGCTATTGAACGTATTGCCGTCGCGTCCATAAGGCACGGGCGCCCGTGAAAAATAGAGGGCATTGCCGTTTTGAGACATGACCACTTTGACATCTTTGGGATTGGCATATTCTCGTGGATCAACAATGCAAAAGGCCAGCGTGCTCATCCCCAGTTGGCTGCCGGCCAGCAGCGGCGCGACGACTTGTTCCAGACAGCGGGGGTCTACGAGTGGCTGGTCACCCTGGACATTTATGGCGATATCACCGTAATCAAGGCCGAGTTTGTCGGCTGCCTGGGCCACACGGTCGGTTCCCGAGCGATGTGCGGAGGACGTCATGACGACCCGGCCGCCGAATCCTTCAACCGCTTCCAAAATCCGACGGTCATCCGTTGCCACCGCCACAAAATCAATGATCCGGGAACGTGAAGCAGCTTCGTAAACATGCTGGATCATCGGTTTGCCCGCTATGGGAGCCAGAGGTTTGCCTTCGAACCGGGTCGAGCCGAATCGGGACGGAATAATCGCGGCGATTTTCATCAGACAGTCTTAAATAGTTCCATGAGAAACGGATTGACCCCCTTTGGGGAATGGTCTAATTTATTCCACAACCGAGTCAAAACCAACAGTGCCCGGAGATTATCTATGAACCACGAGGCCCTTCTTGCGCTCCTGCAATGTGTTGCCGACGGCCAAATGCCGGTGGAAGCAGCCCAGCTAAAGCTTGCCAAAATGGCTGTGGAGAATATCAACTATGCCCATATAGATCATCATCGCAGTCTTCGCAAGGGCTTTCCTGAGGTGATCTACGGAGAAGGCAAATCTGCGCAGCAAATTCTCGGCATCATGGAAAAAATGGTTCAGCAGGAGCCAGTAGTGCTCGTGACTCGGGTGGATAGAGACAAGGCGCGCGATGTAACGGCGGGCTTTGCCGATGCGACTTACGATAAAGAAGCCCGAATGATCGTCTATCAAAAAGGCCCCGTAGCCCAAACCGGTCGAGGCACCATTGTTATCCTGACCGCCGGTACGTCCGATATTCCTGTTGCACGCGAGGCATTTCTTACGGCCCAGGCAATGGGTAACGCGGTGGACTGCATTTACGATGTCGGCGTTGCCGGAATCCATCGACTGTTCGCCTATAAAACGATCTTGGAAAAAGCCACTGTCCTGATTGTGGTGGCCGGAATGGAGGGTGCTCTGCCGAGTGTCGTTGCAGGACTGGTCAAGTGCCCGGTTATTGCAGTGCCCACCAGCGTGGGATATGGTGTCAGCTTTGGCGGATTGACGGCCTTGTTCGGCATGTTGAACAGTTGTTCATCCAATGTCGCCGTGGTCAATATCGACAATGGCTTTGGGGCCGGCTACATGGCGTCAAGCATCAACCAAAGCTGATGCCACCTCTCTTGCTGGTTGGCGGGCAGAAATTGACCGCCCTGCTCTATGGGTTGAGGGTCATAATTGCCCCCCTGCCTTGATAGCGGGACGATTCAATTCAACTTTTGGTGCTCGCTCATTGGCCGCGCCTTCAGGTCGTTCATGGATCGCCTGCAGTTCTCTTTTTTGCGCCATGTTCATCGCCGTCAACCGCTGGTTTTCAATTGTCAGCTCATAATGTTCCAGAGACTGTCGAACCTGCAACAGCAGATCTTCATCGTTCCATGGTTTGGTCAAATAACGGTGGATTTCGCCTTTGTTGACTGCTTCGATGATGTCTTCGCGATCAGAACAACCCGTGAGCAGGTAGCGGATCGCTTCGGGACACAGTTTCCTGGCCTTTGCAAGGAACTGAAGGCCGTTCATTTCGGGCATCCGTTGGTCGGATATAATTAAAGATACCGGCATCTCACATTTCTGCAGATGTTCAAGCCCTTCATGGCCGCTTTCTGCCGTCAGAATAGTATAGCCTTGCTTTCTAAAAAGTCGATTCAGGGCTCTGGTGATGGCGCTCTCATCGTCCACCAGCAACAGGGTATGTCCCTTTTGATGCTTCAAATGATTTACTCCGCGCTGGAGGATTGCACATTGCCACAAGCCGCCGGCAGGCAGATGGTGAATGTGGTTCCCTGGCCGGTCTTGCTTTGGAAATCAATGGACCCGTTATGTTTTTGAACGATGTTGTAAGCAATATTCATCCCCAGTCCGGTGCCTTTACCGACACCTTTGGTGGTAAAAAACGGGTCGAAAATTTTATTTCGATTTTTTTCGGAAATACCGCAGCCCGTATCGCTGATGCGCACTTGAATTAAACCGTTGTTCTCGCGGGTTTGGATGTGAATTTCCCCTTTTTTTTCGATCGCCTGAGCCGCGTTGACCAGGATATTCATGAAAACCTGGTTTAATTGCTGCGGATATCCCCTGACCGTCGGAATGACGCCAAAATCTTTATGGACGGTGGCCTTGTATTTGATTTCATTGTTGACCACATTCAGTGTCGATTCCAGGCCCCGGTTGATGTCAATGGTTTGTACTGTGTCTTCCCCCGGATGGGCAAAATCTTTGAGATCGATAACGATTTTTTTTATGCGATTGGTGCCTTCACGGCAATCCCCAATCAGATCGACAATATCTTCCAACAGAAAATCAAGATCGATATCTTTTTCGTAGGCTCTTATCGCCTCGAATTTTGATTTGATCTGCTCGTTCGGAAAACGGCTGTCGCAACATTCAAATTCATCCATAAATCGATGGTACTTTTCAATGAGGGCACCAAGATCTTCCTGGTAATCCGAGAGGGTTTTTAAATTGCTGCGCACGAATCCTGTGGGGTTGTTGATTTCATGAGCGACTCCTGCGGCAAGTTGCCCGATGGAGGCCATTTTTTCCGATTGAATCATCTGCGCCTGTGTATCTTCAAGCCGTTTTAATGTGTTCTGCAATTTTTTGTTTTTGGCTTCAATCTGCTCCGATTTTGCGATCAATCGATAATTGAGTGATTTAATTTCTTCCGATTTTCTTCGATCTTCAGTAATGTCCTGTGAAACAATGACGGTTTGGAAAACCTGGTTGTGTTCGTCGGAGATGGGCAGGCAGGTCACCCGCCGATAGGCATCGGTGCCGTTTTCAACAACCACTTTGACAACTCCGCTCTCGCTCTTTCCTTCGGCAAATGCCGATCGGACCATTTTGAGGATCTCATCGTTTTTCCCGATATATTTTTGATTTGTTTTGTCCTTAAAATAGTACCGGCCGACCGCTTCGTCCGGCCGGACCTCCAGACGCCTGGCAAAAGAGTCATTGACCGATACAATTTTCATCTCTCTGTCAAGGGAGACGATCTCCTCTTTCAGCGAATCAAGAACGATACGAAGCTTGTTGCGGCTTTCAATCAATATATTGGCCAGATTGTTGTGGCGTTGCTGCAATTCAGTGACCCGGATGCCCGTCATTACCCGTGCCCTGAGCTCTTCAGGGTCGAACGGTTTGGGTATGTAGTCATCCGCACCTGCCTTGAAAACATCGACAAGATCGGACTTTTGATCTTTAGCGGTCAGCATGATGATATAAACGTAAGAACCTTGCTTTTCAGATCGGATTTTATGACACAGCTCGAGGCCATCCATTTCCGGCATCATCCAATCGCTGATGACCATCTGAATATTGTGCTTTTGCAGCACAGTCCAGGCTTCCCGGCCATTTTCAGTTTCAATCACTTCATGTCCAAAATCGGTAAGCATTTTCTTGAGCAGATTGCGGGAAACAAAATCATCTTCGGATATTAGAATTTCCATTTGCATTCCTCATGATTTGATTACGTCTGGTGCAAACTGGCACCAACGTCCATTCCTGGATGATGCGTTTTTTCCCTTTCGGTAATGTCAAAAGCGCTGATAATCCCAATTGCATGGCGTCTTATCCGAGATATCGTCTTTTTCTGAATTTACTTTAGTTTACCCTGACCCGGGTACCCAATGTCAGCCAGCGCCCATCTATGGACGTGCCAAAACCGGTTAATCGCCGGTGCGACACTTCAGATTCGATTTAAGTTTTGTGGTTTTATAGCCGATATTTCAAATACAGCGCCAGCCATGGCATAGACACCGTTCCACGTTCTATCCGGCGATACAGGAATTGACCGTCGCGGGCTGGCTAATCGCATTTTATAAGGATGGACGCGTATGAATATTCTTGTGGTCGATGACGATGCTTCCACACTGAGTTTGCTGGAAAAGAGCATGACCCGATGGGGATACAGCGTACGAAAGGCAAACAACGGACGTCAGGCTATCGACATAGTGCATTCAGAGCACATCGACTTGTTGGTCAGCGATTGGCTGATGCCGGAAATAAACGGTCTTGACCTGTGTGGAAAAGTTCGTTCACTCAATCTTTCGCACTACATATACATCATTTTGATCAGCGCCCAGGACACCCGAATGGATGTGGTTCGCGGCCTGGAAGGCGGTGTGGACGACTTCATCACCAAACCGGTCAATTTAGACGAATTGCGGGCAAGGATGGAAATCGGTGCTCGTATCATCAAGCTGGAACGTGAACTGAATCAAAAATATAGAACCATCAAAAATAATTATTACCAAACTATTCATATGTTTACACAGTTTCTGGAGATTTACGATAAAGATTTGGGCGGCCATAGCCGTCGGGTGGGCAAGCTGGCCCTTAAATTGGCCAAACGACACGCCGGCATCCAACCGGAAGACTATCCCATTATCGAAGCGTCTGGAATGCTTCATGATATCGGATTGATTGGATTGCCGCGCGCATTGGTCAAGAAAAGCCTAACAGAAATGACGGGCGATGAAAAGAAGCTGTATCGCTCCCATCCCGAACGCGGCGAAACCGTTTTGAATCAGGTCGATCTTTTACGACCCGTAGCAAAAATTGTTCGCATGCACCACGAACAGGTAAATGGTCGGGGTTTTCCCGATGGAGCGACGTCTGATCAGATTCCATTGGAGGCTTCAGTGGTGAATGCCGCATCAATCTATGACAACTTGCGACACTTTCGAAAATTGGCCCTTGCGCATATTCCCGAAAAGCTTCAACAAATGCGTGGATATCAACTGGATGCCACGCTGGTCGACCTTTTGCTGGAGGTTAACATGGAAGAAATGCAAGAGGATGCCAAACAGACCGAGATTGAAAAAGAGATAGACGAACTGAAAGCCGGAATGAAATTATCTCGTGATGTGTGCATGCGCACAGGCGCGTTTTTCATGGCAACGGATACCCGTATTGACAGCGCCGCCATAGCTAAACTGAAACAATATTACGAATTGGGCAATATCGCCAGTACCGTGTTTATTCACAAATAGGAATAGTCCAAATGGATATCGCAACAGTTATCGGTCTGGTCAGCGGAACGGTTTTGATCATCGCCTCCATTGTCGTCGGTGGAAGCCTCGGTGTATTTATTAACATCCCATCGGCGCTCGTTGTTATCGGCGGTACTGTCGCTGTAACGTTTATTCGGTTCAAAATGGCGGATGTAATCGGTTCTATCAGTGTTGCGCTGAAGGCCTTTCTTTTTAAAATGCAGAGCCCGGAGGCGATCATTGAAGAAATGGTCGGCTTTACGCGAATCGCGAAAAAAGAAGGCCTCATCGCCCTGGAAAAAGAAACCCCGTCTGATGACTTCTCGGCAAAAGCGCTGCGATACCTCTCGGATGGATATGACGAGGGGCTCATCGAAGATATGCTCAACAAAGATATCCGTCTGACCATACAGCGCCATGAAACAGGCCAGCAAGTGTTCAAAAGTGCCGGCGACGCTGCGCCCGCATTTGGAATGATCGGGACCTTGATCGGTCTGGTGCAGATGCTGTCTTCCATGGAGGATCCGTCCAGCATCGGACCTTCTATGGCTGTGGCCTTGTTGACGACGCTTTATGGAGCCGTTATCGCCAATCTGGTTTGTATTCCCATTGCCGACAAGCTCAGTCTGAACAGTGAAAAAGAAAGATTAACCAAAACCATTGTTGTCGAAGGCGCTATCGGTATCAATCGCGGTGTTTCTCCAATGGTGCTCGAAGAATCGCTTAAAATATTCCTGTCTCCAAAAATACGCGATAAAGCTGCAGACAACAACAAAACACCGGCCAAGGGAGAAGCCAACTAGTGGGCGCTCTGGTCGACCAGAACGGTAGAAAAATAGACCCTGGTGCGCCTAAATGGGTGGTTACATTTGGCGACCTGATGAGCCTTCTATTGTGCTTTTTTGTGCTTCTGCTTTCTTTTTCCGAAATGGATCGGCAGAAATACAAACAAGTTGCCGGATCGTTGGAAAAGGCCTTTGGCGTGCAGCGTAAAAACAGGGTTATGGAAATTCCCAAGGGAATGAAGATGATTGCACGGGATTTCGACCAGGAAGCCATCGCCACCCGCATTAAAGAGGATCTGGGCCAGGAAATCGATGAGTTGATAGAGAACCAGTTATCTGATCTGAAAGAGCAGATCAGCATTGAGGCTGGTGAAGACGAAGTGGTTATCCGCCTGATGGGAGAATCCACCTTCGATTCCGGCAAGGCGGAAATTCGCCAGCAGCTCAAGCCTCTTCTGCAAAAAATCGCTTCAATTTTGCAGGACACCCAGGGGGATATCACGATCGCCGGACATACCGACAATGTCCCCATACACGGGGGGCCCTATCAGACCAATTTACGCTTGTCTGCGGCCAGAGCTTCGGCAGTGGCCGAGTTTTTCATTTCCCGCTCGCATATCGATCCCAAACGCATTGCAACCATGGGATTCGGCGAATACCGCCCAATCGAGACCAATGATACAGCTTCCGGACGCCAGAAAAATCGGCGCGTAGAAATTATTCTCGGCAATCTGCCGACCGGCGATCATATCGCAAGACCAAATCTGTAAATCTACGTCTTTGGGTGGATAGTAAGCCCCCCGACTCCGGCCAGGCTGCAAGGCCCGATTAGGCGGACAAATTAACCTTGGAGCCCCTGTAAGCGTAATAATGCGTACCGGCCGCCTGTTTGCGAGCGAGTGATTTGTTTTCTGAAGAAGTGTCAAGCCGAGGGACGGCCGAGCGACTCAGCCAGGGTTCCCACCCAGTTATCCCAGAAAGTCGATCAGGCTTTTCTGAAGGATCATGGAGGATGTGGCCAACGTGCTTTCGTAAGCGGTTAGCTGGGTTCGAAAACTGATTATGGCTTCAGCAACATCCGCATCTTCTGTATTTGAAAGCATTTCCTGTATATTGACCTTGAAGTAGGCATTGTGGTTCTCCGTGGCTTCCAAACGCTTATACACACCGGCTTCACGGGCCCGGATGGATGTCAGATTATCGATGGCGTTGTCCAGACGGGAGATTTGATCTTCAATGTCTGCAGCATTCGGCGCATTCAAGGCGGTTTGAAGATCGTTGAGAATATTGAACACATTGTCATTGTCCGCACCGAAAATATCTTCGCCGTCCGCAGTCAGATTGGCTTCCATATTTTCTCCGATCATGATATCTTTGGTGCCGTCGTCTCCATTGTATAGCCAGGTGGTACTGTTGTACGGGGCTGTATCGACTTCGTCACCTGAAAACAGGTATTCGCCGTCGATCTGATAGTTGGCCATTTGCAAAATTTGCTCCCGGATGGCAGCTACATCCTCCGCCATTTCACTACGCATATCCGGATCTGTGTCATAGGCGATCTCTTTTGCATCGAGCAGCAGATCGCCGACCATCTCCAGGATATTGTCGACTGTGTCAATGCGCATTTTCCCCTGCGAAATATTGGTGTTGTATTGCTCCAGGCTTGAAATGGTCTTGCGGTAGGACAATACACTGCTGATACCCACCGGATCATCGGATGCGCGGTTGATGCGCTTTCCGGTGATGATTTGCTCCTGGGTTTTGCCCATTTGTTCGGTCTGCCGGAACAACTGGGCGATGATATTATTTGCCATCATTTGATTGCTAATGCGCATGGTAACCTCTTTTAACGTGCAATTGACATCAAGGTGTCCAGCATCTCATCCGCCATGGTGATCAATTGGGCGGCGGCATTGTAGGCATGCTGAAATTGAATTAGATTGACCATCTCTTCATCCAGAGATACTCCGGATACTTCCTGGCGGTAATTTTCAAGATCCTGCACCATGGTGGTTTGGTGGCTGAAATTAAAATCGGCAGCTTGCACGTCCGCACCGACATTTCCCACTAAAGAGTTGTAATATTCATTAAATGTACTGCTGCCGCCCATGCTGGCGGTATTTTGCAGATTGGCAATGGCAATGGCAGTGCTATTGCCGCCGGGGATCCCTTCGCCTGCGGCGGCGGCGCCTATCAAATCGCTGTCAGCCACCAAGGCGTTGTTAACGGCCATATCCGAAGCGCTCGTCCCGGTAAAAAACAGTTCCGTAACGGTGGTGCCATTCAGGTCGACACTGCCGGTATGCAAGGTATTGACACTGGTTCGCATGGTGTTGGCCAAATCGTCCAGTTGAGTGATATACCCATCGATAATCTCATCACGCGCTTCGGTCCATCCTTTAATCTCACCACCGGATATCTGACTGGTGATATTGGTCAGGGTGCCGTTGCTGCTTTCCCAATTAACGTCCTGAACGCCGCCGTTATTGGATGTGACCAAATGCCATGTGGACGAACCTTCAACCAGCGGCTTTCCTTCACCCACCATGACCGTGACATTTCCATCGCCGTCTTCAAAGCTGTTGATATCAATCAACTGGGACAATTCTAAAACCAGCTGATCCCGCTCGTCACGGAAATCGTTGGCATTGTAGCCTGAGACTTCCAGCTGGGTGACTTTAAGATTCAGGTCGGCGATCTGATCGGCAATATCGTTGATGTTACCGACGATATCATCCACATGGTCGTCAATGTCCGCTTTGAGTTGATTCAAGCTGCTGTTGATCTGGTTGAAGGATTCGGCAAGGTACTGGGCGCTGGATATGAGTGTGGTGCGCTCTGCCACACCGGATGGATTATTCGACAGGTCCTGCCAGGCGTTGAAAAATTCATTTATGGCGCTACTCAGCCCGTAACCGGTGGACTCGTCAAACATCAGTTCGGCTTTTTTAAGTGCACTTTTTTGTGCTTCCCAGCGCCCGAGGTTTTGGTTTTCGGTGCTGAGCTGGGCATTGAGAAACTGATCGTAAAATCTCTGGATTTGGGAGTCGGCCGAAACGCCGGTACCCATGGTTTGTCCGTCTACACGAACCGGACTGTTTTGCTCAATGGTCAAGCGCTGCCGTGAATAACCGGGCGTATTGACATTGGCAATGTTGTTGCCGGTAATATCAATGGCTTTTTGCTGGGTAAGCAAAGCTGATTTGCCGACGTTCAGCAACCCGTAGATGCTGGGCATTGGACTCCATCCTTAGCAATATGAATTCTAAACAATACCAGACAGCAGTCTGCCGCTGCCCGCACGCGCGTTAACCCGCCCGCTTGCCCCATAGACAGATACAGGATTCAACATTTGGTGAAAAAATCCGAGGGAGCCAACGACCAAATCAAGGCAATGTCGAACCAGCATGCGATTTTCCTCATTGGCCTGTTTGACTTTCAATGCCAGAGATTTCAGTGATTCGCTGATATTCCTGAATAATACCGATTTTTCAGATGGCAAAGACATCGCAATTTTGGACAAGGTCAACTGGTCTATCGGTATTCTCAATTTACCGGATATGGTTTGAAGCAACTCGACGCGCTGTTTTTCCAATACGGCCAGAATGGACAGCAACTCTGTTTTCTGTTCGACCACACCGGCCAACTGACCGGCATTGGAATGAATTGCGGCCTCTTTCTCACGTTGCAAGAGGTGCAATAATTCTCCGTATCGCTCTTCGGATTGTGTCAGCACATTTTCCAGCCGGTCTAAAATATCTGAATTCATATGATATACCTGATTATTATATCCGCATATTGATTTTTTGAAGCAAGAGATCATTTTCAAAGCTCTCTTTTAACATATCCGTGGCGACCTGAGCGCCCACCACACGATATGTCCCATTTTCAATTTCCATTTTGACCTGTTGGACCTTATCTTCCCGGATATCTGACGAACTGGCCGAATTTTGGGACGCTTTCTGAATCGCTCTGGCCTCTTCAGACAGCTGGACTTTATCCGTGGGGCCTTGGACCGGGCTGCTCTCTGAACGCAAAGCGTCCAATTGCCGGCTTTGCTGTTGGGCCTGTCTGACATACGCATCCAATTGTATGGGTGGGCTGCTGTTGTCCATCACTTTCATCTTGACCTCCTTCGGGGAAAGTGCCCCGGACAGCAACCGCTTTGTCCCGGCAATGGTTGTCGGACACCGTCCCCATTGTTTTTCGGCGTCTCCTTAGATTGGACCGCCTGAATGCTCTATCGCCCCTTTTGGATGAAACTTTACTTTTTTATGGAACTATTTTTGGCCATTTGACTGTACAGCATGTCGGCCAGCCCGATACCACGTTGTTTCGAAACATGCTTGGCCACTTCGCCGTCCAGCATGGTAGTGTAAATTTTTTCGGCTGAACCACCGCCGAAAAGCTCATTTTCCGGTATGGTATTTCGCATTTCCTTCATCAGGTAGTTCACAAAAAGGGATTCGAAATCCTTGCACACTTCTTTTATACCCTCAGGATCATCGGCAGCGGACTCTTTTTTAAGCTGCCCGGAGGCCATGGCCGGCTGCAGCACAAAATCCGATAAACCGTTCAATGGGTCCGGCATCAGATGACCTCCAACTCGGCTTGCAGGGCTCCTGCGGCTTTAATGGCCTGAAATATGGCGATCAAATCCCGCGGGGACACACCCAGCGCGTTAAGGGCACTGACCACATCTCCAATGCTCGCCCCGGCCGGCATAAGCACCAGCTGTTTGGCATCTTCATTGACGGCGATGTCGGTATTCGGGGTGACAACCGTCTGTCCCTTTTCCGAAAAGGGCGCCGGCTGGGAAACTTGGGGGGATTCCTTGATGACAATGCTCAAGTTCCCATGGGCGATGGCAATGGTGGATAAGCGTACATTTTCACCCATCACCACCGTTCCGGTGCGCTCATTGATAATCACCCGGGCGATGGTATCGGGCCGTACCTCGAGTGTTTCAATCATGGCCATCAGCTGAACAATATTGCCCATGTAAGGCATGGGTACGTTGATTTGAACCGTAGCTGCATCGCTGGCCTCGGCAATACGATCGTAGAACAGCCCATTGATGGCTTCCGTCAAGCGCGTCGCCGTGGTAAAATCGGGCTTGTGCAGGCTGAGGGTCAGTTTACGGCGCTGATTAAAGTTCAGGCTGACCTCACGTTCCACGATAGCGCCGCCAATCACCCTCCCCACCGTAGGAAAATTTTTCTGAACACTTCCCCCGGCCCCGCTGGCGGAAAACCCACCGGTATTCACCGGTCCCTGGGCAACGGCATAGACACTGCCGTTGGCCGCTTTCAAGGGCGTCATCAGCAAAGTGCCACCCTGCAGGTTTTTGGCATCGCCGATTGAATTGACCAATGCATCGATCCTTCCTCCGCTTTTGGCAAAGGCTGGCAGACTGGCCGTTACCATTACAGCGGCCACATTAGATACGGCGATATCCTTGGCGTCCAGCGTGACGCCCATTTTTTCAAGCATGCTCGCCATGGACTGAACTGTAAACAGCGATTTTTTACCGTCTCCGGTGCCGTCCAGACCGACCACAAGACCATAGCCCACGAGCTGATTGTTTCGGACGCCCTTGATATCGGCGATATCCTTGACGCGAACGGCGCCGGACCATGATGGAACGCACAAAAACAATACCAGAATAATAGCCGTGAATGTGATGCCGTGCCTGAATTTCTTCATATCCGTGTTATCCTCAAAATGGCCATATGCTGTCCAGAAGCCTGGCCAACCAGCCGGGCCGCTGTTGATCATTCAATACGCCGCTGCCGCTGTAGCTTATCCGGGCATCGGCAATATAAGTGGATTGAATGACGTTGTCGGCGGCGATATCCCTTGGTCGAACCAGTCCGGTCAGGGTAATAATCTGGTTTTCGTTGTTTATTCTCACCTCGCGGTTGCCCTCAATGATAAAATTGCCGTTGGGCAATACCTGAATGATTCTTGCTGTGATGTAAGCTGTCAGGGCGCCGCTGCGGGCCGTGGTGCCGGAACCGTCGAATTCACTTTCATAATTGCTTTTCGCAGTTCCGAAGGGATTGAAGATACTGTTGGCGGAAAAGTTCTGCTCCAGATTGAATAAATTGCCCAATCCAACCGCCATGGAAGTTGTTCTTCCCGTTTTGGTGCTGGCATTGTTGGTCGCCCTTGAGCTCTCCACAATCTTGATGGTGAGGATGTCACCGACGCGCCGGGCTTTTGCGTTAATGAACATTTCACTCAATGAACCGTCATCGACCCATAGGGAACCCTCATGGTCCGCGCTGGCCAGGGCCGGCACGCCATGATGGGTTTGGCCCGGCATGGACAACGGAGCAGGCGCCTTAGCAAGGGCGGGGGCTTCCTGTTGAATGACTGCCGGGGAGGCACACCCGGACAAATAGATCGACAAAAACAGCAGGGCTGCCATTTGCGGCATTTTATTAGAGTATTTCAGCATTTTCATGGGGCTCTTCCTAAAAATCCACTTGAACGGTTTGATTGTCCAGGACCTGGGCGTAAATGATTCTTTTAGACCTCATATTCTCAACACGAATACGATCTCCGCGAGCGCCATCCTGCTTGGCCACGCCTTTAATGGAAATCATCATGGCCTGTGATTGCGCGACGACTTGCACCAAATCGCCCCGTTTGACCACCGGTGGCATCTCAATCTGGTCATCGCGTAAAATGCTGTTGGCCGCAATGGACCGATTGACCCGCCTACCCAAAGCCTGCTCTTTTGATAAAATAGCGTTGGCCGGCGCGCGTGACAGGTTCATGCGAACCATTTTAATGCTGTCCGGGGTCACTGGCTGCCCCCTTCCAAGCGGTTTGGCCGCCAAAAGCACATCCGACCAGACTTCAATAGTTGCCGGGACAGTCAATTTGCTGACAACCTGTCCCTTCACCAGAAATTTGACGGAAAAGGGAATGGCACCCAACCAGTCCGTATGTTTGGGTGCCTGGACTTGAATGTGCATCTCTCCCGGGGGCAAATGAACCGGGTGGTTCATCCGGATTTTTCTTATTTTGATCTGGCCGGCGGTCCAAGGCGATTGGCTCGAAATATAGGATTTTACGGCTTGACGAACGGTTTCTGCAGGAACTTCAACACTTCTGCTAATGACCTTGACGGCGCTTCCGGCCGTCAGGTGGTAGTCTGCAGGCGCCAGGCCGAATTGTGCGAGCCTGGAAACGACCCGCTCCGTCTGAATCAAAACAGATTTTCCGGGGGCTGGGGCGCTGTCTATTCTGAGACCGGCCAGTTTCGTTTTTTTGGCCGCGTCCGCCCCCTCAAGAATGCTTATATCCCCGAGTTGGACAACCGCACCCGCAACGTCCGCCGTTTCTTTCAGAACGATGGAAAGCGGTTCCGATGCCGGCGTCACCGCGGCAAAACACAGGACGAGACAGGCGACCAACAGACCCATTGGCGCCAATCTGTTGATGGCCAGCCGCCCATTCAATCGTTTCAAGCCGTCATGAAAAGCGCGCTCCAGTATCCCGTTAATTTTTGGCCCCCCTTTGTGACCGCAATATTGTGGTGCTCTCATCTCAGTTACCGTTTCAGGTTATTGGCTGCCTGAAGCATGTCGTCGGCAGCCTGGATGGCTTTACTGTTGATTTCATAAGCGCGCTGTGCGGTGATCATATTGACCATTTCGTCAACGACGCTGACATTGGACATTTCAAGATAGCCTTGGGCGATGGTCCCGTAGCCGTCTTCTCCCGGGGTTCCGCTAATCGGATCACCGGACGCGGCGGTTTGGCCGTAAAGACTGCGCCCCATGCTCTGTAGACCGGCCGGGTTGACAAAGCGTGCCAACTCGATGCTGCCGACTTCCGTCGGTTCCGCCTGACCGGGTTGCAGAACGGATACGGTTCCGTTGGTTCCGATGGAAACGGCCATGGCATCCGTGGGTAACGTGATTTCCGGTGAAATGAGGAAACCGTCCGGAGAGACGATGCGGCCTTCGCTGTCGATTTTGAAATTGCCGGAACGGGTATAGGCGATATCGCCGTTGGCCTGGACAATCTGAAAAAAGCCGTCGCCTTCAATGGCCATGTCCAATTCATTCTCGGTATGCTGAAAATCCCCTTGAATAAAAATTTTCTGGGTTGCCGCTGTGCGCGTGCCATGACCTATCTCTATGCCGGTGGGCACCTGACCGTCGCTGGCTGTACTGGTCCCGGGCGGCCGCATGGTTTCATACAACAAATCCTGAAAATCGACCCTGCTGCGTTTGAAACCAGCCGTATTCACGTTTGCTAAATTATTCGATATTACATCGATATTAGACGTTTGTGCCTGCATGCCTGAAGCAGCAGTCCAAAGGCTACGAATCATGATCGATTCTCCTCAATTTCGGTTTGTCCTGATTTACGCAATGCGCCCCACTTCGTTGACTGTTTTGGATGTTGCATCGTCTGCGGAACGGATGGCCTTTTGATATGTTTCAAAAATTCTCAGCGTGTCGATAATTTCGGTCATGGTGCGAATGGCATTCACATTGGAGCCTTCCACCGATCCTTGTGTGATGCGGAAATCCTGTGCTTGCCGCAGGCCCAATCCGGAATCCGCATGCTGAAATAATGCATTGCCGATTTTTTCGAGCTGATGGGGATCGTCGAAAGCAACAATCCGAAGCACTCCGGCCACATCGCCGTCCACTGAGACTTCGCCGTCTTCCCCAATCTGGACCCTGCTGCCATCAATAGGTATCTCTCCCCCCTGCCCCATTACCGGCCAACCTTGAGACGTGCTAAGCACCCCGTCGCCGTTGATGCTCAAATGACCGTTGCGCGTATAGCGAAGCCCTTCCGGTGTCTGAACTTCGATGAATCCCTCACCCGCAACAGCAATATCCAATGGACTGCCGGTAGCTTGAAGGGGCCCGGTTTCGAAATTGGTGACATACTCAAGGGGAAGCGCATAGGGCGACAATTTTTCTTCGGACGCTGGTGCCTGCGGGTTGCTCTCGGACAGATCAAACCGGAAAACGGGCTGCTCCGCTTTAAATCCTGTCGTATTAACATTTGCCAAATTATTGGCATACACATCCAGGCGCATCTGCTGTAGAATTGCACCCGCTCCGGCTTTGTATATGGCTCCGCTCATTTCGTAGTTTCTCCCAATGGCTTTATAATCTATGCAAGCAACGCTTATGCCATCAGCTAATTGATTATTTATTTGTTTAATCCCGATCAATTCGCAAAAAGACAGCCATGAATCATTCTGTTCCCGTTCCGGCTTCCAGTTTTACGCGCCGGGCGAAGGATCTTGCCGGATTTAGGGTATAATTAAAGCCAGCCGCAACTTGAAACAGGCCGCCCAAAAACGGGGATAAAAACGTTTTTTTCCATTCATCCCATTTGACCGGCTGATATTGAATCGGTCATCAAGCACCCGGACCGGGCAATCTTTGCCTACCCGCCGGCATTATCGACGGTTAGGCGACGGCTTCCAGTTTCTGGCGTCCTTTCAGTCCGGAAAGGTTCCGAAACTTCATGGCCAATTCGGTTTCGGCGGCTGAAACGCCAAGACGGGACGCAATTTCCTCAATTTGCCGTTCCGTCGGTGGATTATTGTCCCTGTTTTGGCCTTCAGGCGACGGACGGTTTAGACGATCATCCGGCTCTCCACGAAATTCCGGCATCATGCGGCCGAGGTTTTGATCCGCCGGTTTTCCCTGGACCATCTGTCCATTGATCATGCGCTTGAGCTTCAGTCGCTCCGTTTCTATCAGTACGGACAATCCATCAAATACCGCATCGATCTGCATCAAGTGAAGATCTTCATGAAAGGGTGTAAACTGGCTTTCTCCGGGAAAAGCGTTTCGAACAGCTGGCTTTTCTTTTTGAGTTGCCATCCGCGTTTTTCTCTTTTTTATCATGAGCGCCCCGATCAACCAGAACAAGCAGATCGTCGGCAATGCGCATGTTGCGGCCAGGAGCCAAACAGGCAGGGTAACCGGTGTCATTTTATTTTCCCTTCTGTATCCAGTGCAGTTCTATCTTTGTTCAGAAAATGTTTTCCCGACGCTATTGTTCCAACAATCCCCCCTTGCGCAATTTGCTGCGCAAATGGATGACGGCCTGGGAGTGTATTTGTGAAACCCGTGATTCAGTGATGTCCAGGACCGATCCGATCTCTTTCATGGTCATTTCGTCGCTGTAGTACATGGAAACCACAAGGCGTTCCTTTTCGGGCAGCTGCTCAATGTGCTCTGCAAGTGTCGATTTGATTTCTTTGATCGTGGTCAATGACAAGGCATCTCGTCCGTCGCCGCCAAAAAGGCTGGTCAGGAAAGTCTCCTTTTCGGCCTTGGTGGAATAGCCGATCTCCTCAAAGCTGACAAAAGAGATGGATGACATGCGTTTGACCTGATAAAACTGATCCATATCCAGATTCATTTCGGCCGCAACTTCCTGATCCTCCACTTCGCGTCCAAGCTTTTGTTCCAGCTTCAAATATGCTTTTTCAAGGGTGCGGATTTTTTTGCGTGTTGTTCGCCCCAAAAAATCCCGCGAGCGCAATTCGCTCAAAACCGCGCCTTTGATTCTGAAAACAGCATAGGTCATAAATTTGTTATCGCGGGTGGGATCATAACGTTCGATGGCCTGAATGAGGCCGATAATACCCACATTGACCAGGTCATCCGTTTCCACCGTAGGCGGCAGGTGTGTGGCAATCCGATTCACAATGCGGTTCACATAAGGCAAATATTCGGAGATGATTTGGTTGCGCATGGTGTAATCTTGCTTGTCCAAATTTTTAATCTGTGTTTCTGCCAACGACATTTTCTTCTCCATCATGGTAGTCAATATATTGAGCAAATAGTGCGCTATATCCTCAGCCCTGGAAAATCTGTCAAAACCCAGCTACTGCCTTGTTTTTTACCGATTTGTGCTGTCCTTCCGGCAATTTTCCGGGCGAGGAGCGAAAAATTGCGGCTTGATATGGACGTTGGCGCAATTTCACTGACCACTTTCTGTTTGCGGACCCCTTTTTTAAGGTTCTCATCTACGACGATACCCCCAAAATATTCTATGTCGATATTCAGGAAACGATCGGTCACCAGGCTGATCTGTCGGAAAACGTCGTCCGCTTCTTTTTCGTTGGCGGCCACATTGACGATCAGTTTAAATTGTTTGCTGTCGTATTTGACCGAAAGCACTTTCATCAGAGCATACGCATCGGTAATCGATGTCGGCTCCGGTGTAGCGACAACCAGAATGTCATCGGCATTAATATTGAAGTAGAGTACGTTGGACGATATCCCGGCTGCGGTATCGATGAGCATGATATCGAAATCGCAGATGAACTCTTCCAATTGACTGAACACCAGAAAGCGTTCTTCGCGGGTTAATTCGGTCAGTTCCTGAATCCCTGAAGCCGCCGGCAATATGTGCAGGCCTCCGGGCCCGGAAACCACGATTTCTTTCAATGTTTTTTCGCCCTGGATGACATGCGACAAATTGTATTCCGGCGTGATGCCCAGTAATACATCAAGATTGCCTAACCCCAGATCCGCATCGAAAATGAGCACCCGCTTTCCAAGACGGCACAAGGCATAACCGATGTTGGCCACGATGTTGGTTTTACCAACCCCCCCTTTTCCGCTGGTAATGGTGATGATTTGCGGCCGTTTTCCCCTCGATCGGGATTTTGGCGAATTACTGCCGTTCAATGTTGGACTCACTCGTGTCTTTAAGTGAATCACTTTGGCGGAACCGTTGTTTGGTTTCATTGTGTTCAGCACCTGCCGCCGGCATATCTTCGTGCCAGCCGTTCTAGGGGTTTTTTGACAATTAGTTCACCACAGCACATTCGACACGGCTTAAAGTTCTGTCCCATTGCCTCAGCAGGGTCTTTGAACATCATCATGTTGCCGGCATTGATGCGATTGACCGATTTACAGCTGTTGTGATGAAAAATATCCGAGTTTTTATTGGCTACGTAACGGGTTGTTTCATATGCGGTTTTTTGTTGCGAAACCGTGGGCACACGATTTTCCGGCACCCCTTCTGAGATATCGGCTTCCGGCAGCAGCAATGCGGAAAGCTCGGCGGAGTTTGCAGGGTGCAGTCCTTCAGGCACCTTGTGCGAATCGCAAAGATAAGAAATGGGTATCTTGGAAACCATGGCCTGATTGATCATCGGCCCTGCTTCCATGGCCCAATCCAGTTTGGTGAACGCCAGAAAATCGATGTTCAGTGCCGAAAAAAAAGAAATGGCTCGGGCCATCACTTTTTCCTGTGTGGCTGCACTCAGCAACAGATGAATTTCGGCATTCTGGAACTCAGACAAACATTTTTTCAGCGTCTGCAACGGATAGTGCTCTTCTATGCCCAGAGCGGGGGTGTCCACAACGACCAGGTTGGCGGCAGCGAACGATTGCAGCGCCTGCTCCGCCTCAACGGCATTGCAGGCAGTTTCAAAGGGGCACCCCATAATGGTTGCATATCGCTCCAACTCACTGCTGCCGGCAATTCGCTTATTGTCCAAGCTGATAATACCGACGATTTCCCCTGAATCCATGATATGCTTTCCGGCAAGTTTGGCCACCGCACAAGTCTTGCCGACCCCTGCAGGGCCGACCATGACAACAATGCGCGGCGTATTTCCATTGTTCAAACCCATCGGCCTGGCCAGATGAATGGCATCCATGGCCTGGGATAAAGCGCTGCGCTTTTCCCGGACGCTGGATTGCCCTGATGCCAGAAGGGAACTGACGTGCGCTGATAATGCGGTTGAATTTTTTTGTGTCACACCCTGGGATAAAAGCTGTTCCTCTACCGACTTTGGGGCCCCGGATTCAGCCGTTTCCGTCATCAGTTGAACGATTTTCGGTTTGACCTTATTTTTGCCGGTTCGTGTGATCGGCTGATATTTTTTCAGGAAGCTGAATTTTGAATAGGTGGTATGATGGCTTTCAGGAGCAGTTGAAAGGCCGGGGTCTTTTTTTTCGTTCATGTCTTCGGCCATGAGGCCGGGCTCGCTTACCGGGGCATTGTCTACGGCAGCCGTCACCACCACCTTGTGCGGACGTTTATTGCCCAAGAGCCCACCTCCTTTTTTCATGGTCTTGGCCGATAAAATGACGGCATCTTCACCAAATTCTTTTTTGATCATCCGCAAAGCGTCGGACATGCTCGAGGCTTCAAATCGTTTAATCTTCATCCGGCAACTCCACTATACCTATAGATTGAATTTTAACATTGGGCATGATTTCATCGTATGAAAGAATGGTTAAATTCGGGATGAAACGGTCAACCAGGCGTTTGAAATGCATACGAAGCTGCGCAGAGCACAATACAATGGGCTGGAGATTCAAGGAGGCAAATTTTTCGATTTGTTCCGACAGGCGACGCATGACGGTTTGGGCCGTTGGCGGATCGATGGACAGGTACTCACCTTGATCCGTTCGTTCGATCGCCTGGGCGATTCGACGCTCCAGAGAATGCGAAAGGCTGACCACCGAAATTTCGTTCTCGGCGGAAAGATACTGCCGTGTAATGGACCGGGACAGTGCCTGACGCACATACTCGGTCAACATATCGATCTTTTTAACCGATGGCGCCCAATCCGCCATTGCTTCGACAATAGTCAGCAGATCACGAATGGCGACTTGCTCCTTGAGAAGATTTTGAAGGACTTTCACAACACCACCCAGCGATAATTGCGCGGGCACAAGTTCCTCGATGACCTTGGGATGGGTATCTTTGAGAGAATTCAGAAGATTTTGAACTTCCTGGCGACCGATCATTTCATGGGCATGACGGCGAATAACATCGGAAATATGGGTCGTCATGACCGTGGCCAGGTCGACCACGGTGTACCCTTTCGCGATGGCCTCCTCGCGGACCGGTTCTTTGATCCACAATGCGTCAATGCCATAAGTGGGTTCTTTTGTCGGCACACCTTGAATGGTTTCGTCGGCGATGCCGGGATTCATGGCTAAAAAGTGATTGGTCATCAATTCACCGCCGCCGACGTCATTGCCTTTAAGCATGATGCGGTATTGGCCGGGTTTAAGCTGCATGTTGTCCTGGATATGAATGGATGGCACCACGATCCCGATTTCCTGTGCAATTTGTTTTCTGATCGATTTGATGCGATCCAGCAGTTCGCCATCCTGCTGGATATCCACCAGGGGGATCAGCGTGTAGCCGATCTCCAGCCCCAATACATCCAGTGGCGGCAGGGGTCGGAACAACTCTCCGCTGTCCGTGTCTTGGTCGGCGGACTCTCGGGCTTCCAGGGCATCGCTTGCCGTTTGCCGATCTTTTTCAGTTTGCAGCACCAAATAGGATACGCCACCGGCCAAAACGGCCAGTATCAAAAAAGGCACGGTGGGAAGTCCCGGAATCAGCCCGAATAAGAATAAAATGGCCGATGCGACACCCATGGCCCTTGGGCGCATGAGCAGCTGAGTGCCGATATCCAAGCCCAGGTTGCTGTCTGAGCCGGCCCTGCTGACCACGATACCGGCAGCCGTTGAAATGATCAGGGCAGGGACCTGGCTGACCAGTCCGTCGCCGACGGTGAGCAGAGTATAGGTCTGGGCGGCATCGGAAAATGACATGCCGTTTTGAAATACACCGATGGCAAAGCCCGCAACGATATTGATCAGGGTGATGATTATACCGGCGATGGCATCACCCCGAACAAATTTGTTGGCACCGTCCATGGCACCGTAATATTCGGACTCGCTTGAAATCTGCAGGCGCCGCTCCCGGGCCTCGTTCTCATCAATCAAACCCGCATTGAGATCGGCATCGATACTCATTTGTTTGCCGGGCATGGCATCCAGGGTAAACCGTGCCGCCACTTCGGCAATTCGCCCGGCACCTTTTGTGATGACCACGAAGTTGACCACCACCAGGATAATGAAAACGATAAGGCCCACCACGTAATTGCCGCCCACCACAAAGCTGCCAAAAGCTCTGATTACGCTGCCGGCAGCTTGGGTTCCCTCATTGCCATGAAGCAGGATCAAACGCGTGGAGGCAACGTTGAGGGACAGCCGAAAGAGTGTAACCAGGAGCAAAACAGAGGGAAACGCGGAAAATTCCAGCGGCTTGAGCACATACATGCCAACCAGCAGAATAACCAGTGCAAACGTAATGTTAAAGGTCAGAAACAGGTCGAGCATGGCCGATGGGATGGGAATGATCATCACCATGAGAATACACATGGCGGCGAATCCCATCAGCACGTCCGTATTTTTTGCCACCAGGGCAAAAAGACCGTTTTGATTTGTGGCTTGAGCGATTTCCATATTGTCCTGATTGAGTGATTAGCGGTTATGCAGGTAGATGTGCATTTTCCATGCCCAGGTTATAAATACGCTCCGTTGAATGACAACAGCCTGTTTTTCTGTATTTTTTGAAATTTGCAGGGATTCATGGCGCCTGCAGGTGGAATCCGGCGTCAATTTTTCGTGTCGGTCAAGACGGACTCAGAGTCAATAAATCGACCTTGGCGGCGGCTTCTCAGCATCAGTTCATCCCCTTGAGTCGATAGACATACGCCAGGATTTCGGCCACTGCGTGGTAAAGTTCAGCCGGAATGTAGCCGCCGATATCCACACTCTTGTAAAGCGCCCTGGCCAAGGGTTTCTGCTCAACGATGGGCACATCGTTTTCATTGGCGATGGCCCGGATGCGTTGTGCGATTACACCGGCGCCCTTGGCGACAACCATGGGGGCCTGCATGGATCGATCAAACTTGAGGGCAATGGCCAGATGGGTGGGGTTCGTGATCACCACAGTGGCGTCCGGAACCGAACCCATCATTCGTTTCATGGCCATTTCTCTTTGTACGGCCCGGATACGTGATCGAATCATGGGATCACCTTCCCGCTGCCTGTACTCGTCTTTGACTTCCTGTTTCGACATGCGCAAGTCGCGCTCATGCTGCCACCGCTGGAACATCAGGTCGATGCCGGCCAGTACCACCAGTACAAGGCAGGTATAAAAGCCCAGCTTGAGAGACGCCTTGCCCATGAAGCTCATAATGCCGTTAATATTGAGCTCGATCAGCGCCGGGATTTGATCCATTTCCCCGCGCAGCATCGAATACGCGACCCCACCGATGATCATTACCTTGATGACGGATTTCAATGACTCGACCAAAGAACGGGTGGAAAAAAGTCGTTTGATACCGCTGATTGGATTGAGCTTTGAAATTTTGGGCGTCAATGGCTCAGCGGTCAGCATAAAGCCCGTCTGAGCGACATTGGAAAGCACGCCGCCTATGGCGACAACCATCAACAAGGGGGCCAGAAGAAAAAAAATCTGCTGGAAAAGATCCCAAAGCAGGAGATGGGCGGTTTCGATTTTAAAATTTTTGAAATAGAGGTTGCCCAGCGTTTGGGTCATAATCAGCGACAATTTACCGAACATCCAGCCACCACCGAAGTAAAAGGCCATCAAAGCACTGAGAAGCACGATCACCGAGCTGACTTCGCGGCTATTGGCCACCTGCCCTTTTTTTCGCGCGTCATCCAGCTTTTTGGGTGTTGCCGGTTCTGTTTTGTCCTGGTCGTATCCGGCGGCCATCTGAATCCCTCTATATTATGACAATATTCGTATTAAACCCAGAATCGTGTTTCCCATTGAAGCAAACGCCGTTTTTAAAAAATCGGCACAAAAGGGCAGTGAAAATCCCAGGAAAAGAAGGCCCAGCAGTATTTTCAAGGGCATGGCGACGATAAATATTTGCATTTGGGGCACCGTTCGGGCTATCAGGCCCAATGCCACGCTGGTCAGAAGAAGCGCCACCATGACGGGAGCTCCCACCTTAACGGCGATGACAAAGGCGCCGCTCACAATCTGGACAATAAGGTGAAACAGGTTTTCTTCAAAGTGCGCACCCCACATGGGAATGAGTTCAAAACTGTCCACCAGCGCTTTTATAAAATAATAGTGAATGTTGAGGCTTAGAAAGATCAACAGGGCAAAAACATTCAGGAACTGGGAAAGCAGAGGAATCTGCAGGCTTGATGCCGGATCGACCACGTTGGCAATGGCAAACCCCATTTGAAAACCGGCCATCTGTCCGGCCAACTGGATTCCGGCAAACATAAGCTGCACGATAATCCCGATAATCAACCCGATGGCAATTTCAGACACCACGCCAAGCACAAGCCCCGCCGGAGACTTGAACGGATCTGGGGGCGTTATGTCGAGCTGAGGCAACAGCAGCCAGGCAACAGCGACAGCCAGGCTGACCTTTAACAGCATCGGCATGTTGCGCGACGAAAAAAATGGGACCACAAACAAAATAGCACTAACCCTGACCAGGATAAACAGGAACAGGATGATCTGGTCCAGTGGAAAGGATAAAAGCGCCATGGAACTCACTTCAAATACATCGGCATATTGGCGAATATGTTATGGGTAAAATCGGTAATGACACGAAGCATCCAGGGAAAAAACACCAGCAGGGAGAGTGCGACGCCCAGCATCTTGGGAACGAATACCAGCGTCATTTCGTTGATTTGGGTGGCAGCCTGGAACATACTGACCACAATGCCTACCAACAGGCCGACACACAACATCGGGCCGGCCAGCATGATTGCGGTTTTGATAGCTTGCAAAAAATGACCTGTGATAAACTCCGGTGACATGATTCAACCTCCTGTTAACTTGCGAAACTTTTTACCAGCGATCCAACAATCAGGTACCAGCCGTCGGTCAATACGAATACCATCAGCTTGATCGGCAGTGAAACCATCACCGGTGGCAGCATCATCATGCCCATGGAGAGCAGCACGCTGGCCACAACCATGTCGATGATCAGAAAAGGGATATACAGCATAAAGCCTATCTGGAAGGCTGTCTTCAGTTCACTGATAATGAATGACGGGATCAGCACATGCGTCGGCACGGCATCGCTATTTTTGGGCCGTTCCAATTTGGCCACGCGCACAAACATGGACAGGTCTTTTTCGCGGGTCTGGGCCATCATGAACGCACGCACCGGCGTTATGGCTTTGTCCAAGGCTTCTTTGGATGAGATTTCATTGGCCATATAAGGTTGCAATGCCGTCTTGTTTACCGTTTGCCATACCGGGGTCATGATAAAAAAGGTTAAAAAAAGCGATAGCCCGATAATGATTTGGTTGGGTGGCAACTGGTTCGAGCCAATAGCCTGGCGCAACAGGGATAGAACAATGGCGATCCGGGTGAACGAGGTGAACATGATCAGGATGGACGGCGCCAGCGAGAGCACTGTAAGGAGCAGAAAGATCTGCATCACGACGCCGACTTTGCCCGTATCTGCGCTCTGAGCCATATCGATTTTCATGAAGGCCGCTGGATCCGCCGGCGTTTCGGGCCACCCCATGGAAGGCGCCGCACAGAGCAATAGAATGGCCAGCAGCAAAATTTTGAACTTGGATAATGTCCTCAGGGCCATGGGTTACTCCGCAGTCGGGTCGTTTTGTAAGGGTGCGCCGACACAGTATCTTGACCCCATTAAACGCTGTAGCTGGGATTTGAAGTTCAGTGTGGCCTTTGGATGGTCAATTTCCGTATCGATACGTGCGATGATCTCAGGATCGTCCAGACGGGTCAGCATTTGGATTTTATCGGCCGTTACCCCCAGCACAAGCAGCGCACCGGGAACTTGGACCATCAGTAAGTTTTTTTTTATCCCCAGGTATTGATTTTCCACGACGCGGATCAATTTTCCGCTGCCGGTGCCCCGCGCGGCTGGCATGATTTTTCTGGCGATGCGATAGACCGCCCAAACCACTGCCAGCACCACCACAAGTGCGATCACCATTTTAACGGCGGCCTCGGTTAAATCCGGCGAGTAGTTCATTTAAGCTTCTCCAGCCGTTCCACCGGGCTGATGACCTCAGTGAGCCGAATCCCGTATTTATCGTTCATAACCACCACGTCCCCTTTAGCGATAAGGCGATTGTTGGCCATTATTTCCAGCGTATCACCCGCCGGTTTGGTCAATTCAATCACAGATCCCTGCCCCAGTTTAAGCAAATCGTGAATCAACATCTTGGTGCGGCCCAGTTGGACCGTGATATCCAACGGAATATCCAGAATAAAATCCAGATTGGCCGGCTGATTTTCGGCGGATAGCCCTTTCAAATCAGTAAAGGCATAAGAACCGGCCTCTGGTGGACCCTCATCGGCATGCGCCACGGCCGCCCTGTCACTGCGCCTTTGCTTGTTTTCATTACCCGGGCGCTCCCGGGTATTTTCGGTTCCCGACATGATAGATCATTCTCCTTCGTCTTTTTGAATCAGCTCCGTCACTTGAACTGCACGATTGCCCTTGACAACACCAGGCATTCCCAAATACTTGGGCACGCCTTCCACATTCATAACCAGCGCGTCCTGAGGGCCTGTATTGAGCTTGACGACATCCCCCTTCTCCAATCCAAGTATTTGCCCGATGGTATGTGTGGTCCGGCCCAGTTCGGCCACGATATGAACGGTGGTATCTTTCATTAAAAAGGCCAGCTGATCACGAAAGGCATGCGCCCGGTCTTTTTCCCGCAGGTATCGCGAGGACAGTTTGTCCTTGATGGGCTCCAGCATCAGAAAGGGCGTGCAAATATGTATGTTGCCGGAAAACTCCTCTCCGTTGATGGAAAACACAAAGGCCAGCACCAGATCATTGGGACTGACCAGATTGACGAATTCCGGTTTTGTTTCCGTTTTCTTCTGGTTGAACTTGATTCGGTAGGCGACTTTCCAGGCGTTTTCCAATTCCCCGAGAATTTCGGCATAAAAACGGTTGAGCATGCGCATTTCGATCTGCGTGAACTCTCGGATTTTAGCCATAGGTTTTCCTTTGCCGCCGAACATGCAATCAATCAGCGAAAAACCAAGGTTCGGTTCCACAGCCAGCAGTGCGGAGCCGATTAACGGCTCCATGGTGTAGATACTGAAACCGGTGGGGTTGGCAAAGGCTTGAAGAAATTCACCGAACTTGACGATTTCTTTGGATACCATCTTGACTTCTATGGCACGTTGAAGCGATCCGCCCAAGCTGGCATTGAGCAAATTAATGAATTTATCATACACTTCATCAAGGGCGTCGAACTGGTCGCGCAGCATGAGGCTTTGCGATGTCAAGTCATAGGGCTTGGCTTCCGCCTTGGCGGCCTTGTCTTCTTGATCCCCCATCTCGACTTCACCACTGTCCATGGCATTGAGGAGGGCATCGATCTCTTCCTGCGATAGAATCTTTTCAGCCATTGTCAGTTCCGTTACTGGACAACAAATTCAGTAAAGTAGATGGTGCTGATCTGTCCTTTTTTCAAGAAGCTGTTAAGCTTGGCAATAATCTCGTCACGAAGTGCTATTTTGCCTGCGGTGGTGCTGATATCGGCATACTGTTTTGATGGTAGAATCATCAGGATAGTGTCTCTGAGTTGGGGGAGTCTTTTGTCTATTTCACCAGTAAATTCGGCCTCTTCAGATCCTTCTCCGGCTTTCAGTTCCATTTCCATGGTCACACGCAGATAGCGTTTGCCCCCGTGGTCGGCAAGGTTGACGATCATTGTATCCAGCTTGTACAATGGGCCGATATTGACTTCCTCTTCTTCAGGTTGGGCCGCTTCTTCTTCCTGACTGTCGCCCTGATTTCCGTTTTGCTGCACCTGGGCGACCGTTGCGGACATCTGCTTCCACATCAGCAAAAATCCACCCCCTATCATTCCCATCATCAGGACAAATACAGCGATTATGACAATCAACCATTTTTTGGACATTCTCATTCCTCCGTTATTGATCAGGGCTCTGAACAGCGTCGGATTCCAAAATCGCCGGCCCCAAAATAATTTCCACCCGCCTGTTTTTCGATCGATTGGCCGCGGTATCGTTGGGGACACGCGGTTTTGAATCCCCATATCCGGCAGCCGACAGCCGATTCGGCAGTATCCCGCCGGGATCGATCAGGTATTTGACCACACCGATGGCCCTTTCAGTGGACAACTCCCAGTTGCTTGGATAACGAACCGTAGCGATAGGGATATTGTCGGTATGTCCTTCCACCCGGATATTTCGGTTGAATGGACGGATAATGGCCGCCACCCGGCCCAGCAGGGACTTTCCTTCAATTGTCAGTGCGGCGTCGCCGGAGCTGAACAACAGTTGATCATTCAGTGTCAGCTGAATGCCTCTGGGGGTGTACTCTGCCTCCAATCCGCGTGTTTCGGAAAGTGCCGATAAGCTTTGTTGTTCCCGGGCCATGGTTTCATTTTCATTTTTGATCTGCGTATCGGACGAAGACGCATCTGAAAGGGTACCCAGCGGTGCGTGCCGGCCTTCGTACATCACGCCCATGGCGCTCTGCAGCGCATTCTGAAATGTCTTGAAGCGTTTGACATCCAGGCTGCTCATGGTAAAAAGCAGAACAAAAAAAACCATCAACAAGGTGATCATGTCATTGAACGTCGTCAGCCAACTCAGCCCGCCGGCTGTTTGCGCCTCATTAGTAAATGGTCTTTGTGCCCGTGATCGCATGGATCAATTCACCTTGAAAATAATTTCTACACGCCGGTTTCTGGCGCGATTTTCCCCTGTGTCATTTGGTGCCACAGGATGGAATTCGGCCATTCCCACGGCAGACAACAGTTTCGCGTCCACCTTTCCGGCGGCGGTTAAATACCGCAGTACATTGACGGCCCGCCCCGTGGACAGCTCCCAATTGGAAGCGTAAATCGGAGTGTGAATGGGCACGTTGTCGGTATGGCCTTCAATTTCCACTCGCGTTCGGATGGTGGTGATTATCCCTGCAATCTTATCCAGTAGGGGATAGGCCTTCGCCGACAATTCGCCCTGGCCGCTGGAAAAGAGCAGTTTGTCCGACAGGGTCATGATGATGCCGCGCCGGGTCTTTTGGATATCCACCTGCTGAAGGTCATTTTGACGCCCCAGCATTCTGACTTTTTTAAACAGCTCCGCCATGGCATCTTCTTTATCAACCATCATCGATTCCGAATTGATCATGGTCCGGCCTTTTTCCAGATTTCGGCCGCCACTGAACACACTCACCGCACTAGAAAAAGCATGGACAAAACGTGTAATTTTGGACTGTTCCAGGGACGCAAACGATGTCAGCATAATAAAAAAACAAAGCAGAATGAGAATGAAGCCGGTATATACAATCTGCCATCCTCCAGCCGGAACCGGAGACGGGTTGCGTCGGTTTGTGTTTGGATAACCTGCCATGGGTGCCCTCTATTTGTCCGTGCTGCGCCTTCGTGCTTTTGGAGAAATGAATGCTTTGAGTTTCTGCTCTACAATACGATGGTTGTCGCCTGCCTGAATGGACAATATACCCTGCAATACCATTTGTTTGGCCAGGATTTCCTGCCTGCTGCGGACCTTCAGCTTGCCTGAAATCGGCAGAAACAGAAGATTGGCCAACAATGTACCGTAAAAGGTGGTCAACAAGGCAACGGCCATGGGAGCCCCGATCGCCGTGGGATCCGTCATCTGCATCAACATTTGAACCAGCCCGATGATCGTACCCAGCATACCGACGGCAGGGGCGAAATTTCCCATTGTGGAGTAGATTTCCGCACCGAGACGATGCCGTTCCTCCAGCCACATGATTTCTGTATTGAGCACCTCTTCAATGGACTCGGATTCCATCCCGTCAATGGCCATTTGCATGCAGCGCACCAAAAACGGATCATTGATTTCTTTCAGTTGGGACTCAAATGACAGGATTCCTTCGCGCCGGGCCTTTTTTGCGAAATGTACCATTTTGGGAATGATACTGATGGGCTGATAGGATTTGACGCGAAAGGCGTTTTGGGTCACCTTGAAAACGCTGATCACATCCGCCAGAGGATAATTGATCAGCGTAGCGCCCATGGTTCCTCCCAGGACGATCATCAACGATGGGTAGTTGATGAACCACGATCCTGAACCCCCCAAAAGAATAGAGCTGACGACCAGGCCGGTGGCGACGATAATCCCGAGTAGTGTAGCTAAATCCACCCTGTTCCTCCACATGGATTGACGAATGTTGGCCAAATAGCCGATTCATCCTGAAGATAGCACGGAGCGTGCCATTCACAGATGAATCCATTGGCGGGTGGCGCTATTCTGATAATTGATATTTTTTTAATATATTCGGTAGGATAAAAATTTTTAAGTCGAATTTAAATTTCAGGCGCACCCGTTTGAATTAAAAACGGGTGTAACGTTGAAAAGAATCCGTCAATTTGATTCAAGGGCTTGTCAAGACCTTGACGGGATTCTCAACTTGCGGCAGTTTCCATGTTCGCATGGGGGGCAGACGGGGATTTCCCCCGCCTGTCCCCCATCCAGTAATTGCCGGACAGACCATTTCCGCTGCAAAGGGTGCTATAGCCGCCGCCCCTCGGCATCAGGCTCCATTTCTGCTGCGGAATGGGCAGCCCCGAAGATTACCGCTTGATATTGATCAGATCCGAGAGTACTTCGTCACTGGTGGTAATCACCTTGGAATTGGCCTGAAAAGCCCGCTGGGTCGTGATGAGTTCTACAAATTCAGTGGCAAGATCCACATTGGACATTTCCAGGCTACTGGGGGCTATCCCGCCGACACCGGCCGTGTTGGGAGACGATATAATCGGTTGTCCCGAGGCCAGCGATGAAGTAAACAGATTGCTGCCCTGCTTGGAAAGTCCCGAATAACTGGCAAAATCGGCCAGGGCAACCTGGGCGAAGGAAAGCATGGTACCGTTGGAGTACAGTCCGGTAAAAACGCCTTCTTCATCAACGGATATGCCCTGCAGCATGCCACTGGGGTACCCATTCTGGGTTTGAGCGGTTTTTACCGAATCGGCTGCATAGCCGGTAATGTCCGTATCGAGATCGGCCCATGTGATGGACATGTCCGCTGCGGGGGCCAAACCGGTAACGGTGATGGTTTGAGGCGTGGTTCCGGTAAAATCTCCGTTGCCGTCAAATACCAGGGTGCCTGAACCAGCGGCCGGTCCTGCCGTCGCCCCGGTTATTGAGGGGGTAATGGCATAGGTCCATGTCGCTGGCGAATCCACTGTCTTTGTGAAAACGAAACTCAGCTCTACAGGATTTCCCAGTGAATCATATGTCGTAACCGTGGTGTCATAGGTATCCCCTACGGAGGAGCCGGAGTCCAGGTTCATTCCGATAGTAATCTCCGAGGTGGCCATCGGTTCACTCATCCCCGGCGGCATGGTAATATCGCCCAACGATCCCAGCGCGCCGGTGGACGGGTCGATACTGTATCCCTGAACGCGCAGGCCATCCTGATTGACCAGATAACTGTCCACATTGAATTCAAATTGACCGGCCCGGGTATAGTATTGTCCGGTGCCATTGGGGTCTTGAACAATAAACATCCCCTGTCCATTGATCGCCAGGTCGGTGACATTGCCGGATGACTCCACCGTACCCGAACTCCAGTTTGCGCTCATTCCGCTCATGGTCACACCCCTGCCGATTTGCATGCGGCTTTGTCCAAGCGAGGCGTTGAATACATTGGAGAAAGAGACACTCGAGACTTTGAATCCGGTGGTGTTTACATTGGCGATATTATCGCCGATGACAGACATGGCGCTGGTGTTGGCTTTTAGACCGGAAATGCCGGAGTAAAGTGATCCAATCATGTGAGAACTCCTTTTTATGTTGTTGTAATAAAATAAACCGATATTGATGATTTCACGCTGTACGCTGTGTGCTCATCATTCATTTTCATATACCTGTACCACATTGCCCATGGGAATTTCCTGGTTTGCCGTGACCAGGAAGGCCGTTCCGTATTTGTAGTAAACGCCTTCAACTCTGCCGGTGGTAAACGTCGTGGCTTCCACCGTATTGCCTTCAGTATCGACCGAAAATATTTCAAAAGTGTATGAACCGTCGGGCGCCTGTTGGTCCTGGTAATCCATTCCATCCCAGTTAACACTCTGATGCCCGGCCGACATTGGTCCAAATTCCAAGTCTCGTACAAACGTACCGTATTCATTGTATATCTTGATGTAGACCCCGGCAGCGTCTTCAGCCAGAGCAAATTCTGCAGGTTCGGATTCACCATCCTGCAGATATAACCGGTCTCCCACCGCCTGGATTTGCTTGCCGATATAATCGACGGCCTGGCTATTGGTCAAAATAGACTGGGACGTCGAAACAATTTCAAGAGTCGAGTTGATGTTCTGCAACTCCTCCAATGATGAAAATGTTGCCAGTTGGGCAGTAAACTCGGTGCTGTCCGCTGGATTCAGCGGATCCTGGTTCTGGAGTTGGGTCACTAGCAGTTGCAGGAAGTCATCCTTTCCCATGACCGAAGTTTTGGACTCGCTGGTCTGGGCCGCATTTGAACCGACCTGATCCAAGCCTACAATGCTCATTGATTAGCCTCCTTCTTTAGACAAAATAGTCGATTTCTCCGGAACCGGCTCCGGAACCGGATACACGTACAGCGGGTGTTGCATGGATTGGGTTTTGACTGCCCCTGTCCTGGCGGTTGAATCGTGCATTACTTCTTTTTTGTTGCATGGCTTGACGGAATCCGGCATTCTCCTGACCGCTTTTCCAGTTTTCATTCCCGTTGCCCACCTGCACCTCAAATTTGCCGATTTCAAGACCGTGCTGTTGCAGTTCGGAACGCAAATGCTGAAGATGTTGTTCGATCATCTCCTTGACCACCACGGAATCGGCGGTCATTCGCACGGCAACCTGCTGGTTTTCTGTTGATATCTGCATATGAACATTTCCCAGAAACTCGGGTTTGAGATGGATATTCATTTGGGATTTCAAGCCACTGCTGCGCATGGTCATGCGCTGAACAATCTGACGCATCACGTCGTTTTGCATTTCCCTGGATGGCGTGGTCACCTCTTTTTCTGCAGCGACATTCAATTCATTGCGCTGGGCCGATCCGACATTTTGGGAAAATAGCCTCTGCAGCGGTGATTTTCCGTCATCTGTTCGCAATCCGTCGGTTTGATTTTCTCCGCCCGCAGAACTGGACATGCTGTCTCTGTCCTTCCCGAGATTCGGTGGCGTTTGCACATGTTCATTATCATTTCCAGAAATTTTAAACTTCCCGGCCGGATCCTCCGGATCTTGGTTTTTCAGCACAACCGTTTTCCCAAACGATGCTTCAGTGCCCTGATCGCTCGATCCGCCGGGGTCCGGTGAGCCCTGGTTTGCCAGGAAGCGGGCCATTTCCGTTTTGGTTTCTGTCGGCCGGCCGGTGTGAAGCTCCTCTGTTTCTGCAGATACGTCTTGGGCCGAAATGGGAAGCGGCAGGTCGATCTTTTGGTGTGCCGGATTTATGTCATCCTTGTTCGGACCAGGGCCGGACTTTACAGTCAAAGCGCCATCCGTTTTGACTGCACCTTCTTCAGGATCGTCCAAAAAAACGGTTGGTTCGGATGCAGGTTTGAAATCAGCGGACCGGGGGCCATTTTCATTCATTGCCGGCTCAATTGCTTTGTTTGATGACAAGTCGCTTGTCTTGTTCGGTACCGGCTGGCCTGCTTTGATTGATGCCTCCTCAGCCTCGTTGCCCGGCGCCGTCTGGTCTGCCTTGCTTGATACCGGCTCACCCACCTCGTTCAGCACCAGCGCGTTGGCATCGATTGACGCCGGATCACTGACATTGTTAACGAATTGATCAGCAGACGTCGGGGCAATACTCTCTGTTTCCGGGGCATTTCCGAGCAAGAGGTTCAGAATGCCGGAACCGAGGTCCTGGCCGTTGGTCAAATCTATCAGAGGCACATACCCGTTGCCTTCGCCTTCAAGTGGAACCCAGTCAAGCTGCTCGAAAGAGGCCTCCATTTGTTCAGGGGCAATCTGCATCAATGCACCCATGACCTCCATGAATTGCATGTCTGTGGGCTCCAGCTCGGTATTATTACCACCGGACAACTTTATGGCGATTTTGTCCACAACACCGATGCTGCCCTTGGCAGGCAAATCAAAAAATTTCACAGCAGTTTGCATACACACCTCTACTTTGCATTTAAAATATGGCGATTGATCGCCATCTCGTTGATGAATTTTTCTTCTTCATGATTCAAATTTTGCAGGTAGGCATTCAAACCATGCTCTTTCAATTTATCCAGGGTTTTTCGCTTTTGCATGGCGACCATCAATTCCTGACGTTTTATCTCGCACTTCTGATGCGCTTGGGTCATCACGACCTGTTGTGCCGTAATCTGTCTGTCGAGCCGCTCTAAATATTTCGCGTATATCGCTATTTGCGGACCGGTTGTTGCTTTATGATTTTCCCTTTCCATATCCCCTTCCGTTTTCTTTCGCAAAGCAACCATGTCCGTCAACGTCTTCACCTCCCGTTCATAAAGGCGCTTGGCATCTGAAAATTCTTTCTGAGAAGTTTCTTCCTGAAAATGTCGGAATCGTTTGAGTGCTTCCAGTCGGAATTGATAGCCCATGGGCGTTTATTTCCTGCTTTCCATGATCCGTTCAAGCTGCAGCAGGCTTTCTTCGAAAGGCACATGCTCCTGAATCTGCTGGCGTAGATAGGCATTGATGGAGTCGATATTTGCAATGGCACGATCGATCCCCGGACTGCTGCCGGCCACATAGGCTCCGATATTGATCAGGTCTTCCGCTTTGCGATAAGTGGAAAGCATCTCCTTAAGCCTGGATGCGTTGTGTTTATGCTGTAAACCGGCAATATCCTCCATGACCCTGCTGATGCTTTTGAGAACATCTATGGCCGGGTAGTGATTTTGATCAGCCAATTCCCGGGTCAATACAATATGTCCGTCCAATATGGATCGTGCTGCATCAGCAATGGGTTCGTTCATATCATCCCCCTCGACCAGGACGGTGTACAGCCCGGTTATGGTGCCGGTGTGATCCGAAGTGCCGGCTCTTTCAAGCAACTTGGGCAACATCGTAAATACCGAAGGTGTATACCCTTTGGTCGTGGGAGGCTCTCCCAGGGCCAGCCCGATCTCTCTTTGGGCCATGGCAAATCGGGTTAGCGAATCCATCATCAAATTGACCTGCAGCCCCTGGTCCCGGTAATATTCGGCAATAGCCGTTGCCACAAAAGCACCACGGACACGGACCAGGGGAAGATGATCGGATGTTGCCACGACGACGACCGATTTTTTCAACCCTTCGCGCCCAAGCTCCTTTTCGATAAATTCATTCAGTTCACGTCCGCGTTCGCCAATCAACGCGATGACATTGACATCGGCACGGCTCTTTCGCGCGATCATACCCATGAGAACGCTTTTTCCCACACCGGATCCTGCGAAAATACCGATACGCTGACCGCAGCCCACGGTGAGCAGGCCGTCAATGGCACGAATGCCCATATCCAAGGGACGGTTGATGCGTTGTCGCAGAAGCGGGTTCATGGGCTGGGCGTAAATGGGATATTCACTGTCGGTGTTCAGACCGCCAAGACCATCGATCGGGTTTCCCAGACCGTCAATGACGCGACCGAGTAATTTTTCACCGACCGCTACGGAGGCTTTCTGCGGTCGTGCCACCACGCGGCTTCCCGGCCCGATGGACCGAATTTCTTCAAGCGGCATCATCAGAACGGTCCGGTCCCGGAAACCGAGCACTTCGGCAGCAACCGGAGTTTCACGGTCTTGTCCGTGAATATCGCAAATGGATCCCAACTGGACCACGGGTCCATTGGCCTCCACCACCAGACCAACGACCTGGGTCACATGGCCGCATGACTGAACCGGCCGTGCGCCGTTCAACGCTTTTCGCAACGTCCCGAATACCGGCTCGCTGTCGAACGAGGACGCCAAATCCGGCTGCACATGAGCGCATTGACTTTTCAGGACATTTTCAACAACCGCCAGTTGATTGTCGATTCGAGCATCGATCACCCCGTAGTCCGTTTCTATGATGCATCCTCCGGATTTCAGGCTGCGGTCGAAAGCAATTGAAAAATTTTCTTCCCTGTCCACAGCGGATATTTCTTCCGCAAGAATCGACCTGATAATCTGTTCGTCTTTTGGATGTACTTTGATTTTGATATTCTTCTGATCGGTCACCATTTCCAAAGCTTGGCGCAATAACGGAACAGATGCCCCCGGGTTGTCTTCCAATTCATGGCGAATGATTTCCTGCGCGAAAGATACCGCCAGTCGAACAGCGTCTGAATGGTGGCTTTGCTTGATGCGTCGCCGATGTGCGTCTATTTGAGCCGCGGCATCTCTGAGTGTCGTCTTCAACGGACCGCTTTCCTGCTGCTGCGCGCTCAATGCGTTGAGCCTGCCATCGGCATACCCGTTATCGTAGATCTGTTTTTGAGAGATGGCTTCCCCCTGATTTTCCAATCCGCCCACTGCCCGGGCCTCAATGGAACAGTCGATGTTCGGGAAACAATATGAATTGTCTTGTTTATGCGTCATCAGCCAATGAACTCTTCCCCGCCCCGACCACTGATGATCAGTTCGCCTTTGCGTTCCATTTCCTGGATAATACGCGTAATTTTTTGCTGGGCATCGGTAACATCCTTCATCCTCACGGCACCGCTGACCTCCATTTCTTCTTTAAGAATTTCAGCCGCCCGCTCAGACATGTTCTTGAAAATTTTCTTTTTGACATCTTCAGAGGAGGCTTTCAGCGCGATAGCCAGTTCCTGGGATTCGACACTGCGCAGCACCTTTTGCAGGCCCTTGTCATCCACCAGAACAACATCTTCAAAGACAAACATCATCTGTTTGATTTCATCAGCCAGATCGGGATCATTCTCTTCAATTTCATCAATGATCTGTTCAACCGATCCGCCATCAATTTGATTCAGTATGTCAGCCAGTCGCCCGACCCCTCCGGCTTCCTGTGTCGCCGACTGGTCCTTGTTTCTTAAAATCTCTTCAAAAACCCTGTCGATCTCTTGAACCATGCCCGAAATCACTTTATCCAAATTGGCGATTCGAAACGCCACATCCGATTTGATATCATCGGAAAGCATCCCCAGAATGTCACTGGCGACGCTGGGACGAAGGTTCACCAGAATCAACGCGATGGTCTGCGGATGCTCATCTTTGATGAGCTGCAATAGCTGGGTCGATTCAATATTCTGGATCGCCTTCAAATTTGATACATGCCTGTCCTCCTGATCGGTCTCCTTTGGATCCGCTTGTTTTTTATCATTGGGTTTTTGGCCGCTCACTGAATTGGCGGCCGGCGCCATTCCGGCGGACTCAAGAAATTCCTGCGCCACTTTTTCAACCAAAGTTTGCGGAACCGACCCCAGCTTGCTTTGAAGTCTGTAAATCAACTGGCGCTCGCTCTCCTCCATTTTCGCCAGCATGGGCCCTGCTGCAGTAAGCCCGATGGCGTTGGTTAAGATGGCGACTTTCACCGAACCGGATAAATTTCTCATTTCCATGGATGCATTGCCTTGTCAGAGCCTGTAGGATCAATTTTCGGCGACTCTTTCTGCGGGCCGATAGGACACATTAAGTTTCTTTAAGCCATTGCTTCATTAATTGTGTTGTATCCACTTGATTATTCTGTATCATTTGTGCTGCCTGGCTTACCATCGGGGACTGCGTCTGGTCTTTTTGCGCATATTGCCGTTCCATTTCAGCAATCGTTTTCGGCAAATGTTCGAGCAACTCCACATCCTCCCAGGAGGTGTCCGTCAGCCATCGAATTAATGGCCGAATGATAAACAGAAAGGTAAAAAAAACGAACATGCCGCCCATTACGTATTTAATCAGGCTGCCATGGGACTTGATTCCGTCGATCCACCTGCCGAGATTGTCGACTTCCGGCAATGCCTCTATCTTCGCCACATTAAACGGGATATTGGCAACTTCGACCTGATCTCCCCGGGCCTCATCAAAATTTACGGCGCGTTTGACGATATTTTCCAGTTTGGTCATTTCTTCAGCGGTTCGGGAGATATATTTTATCTCTTCGGTTCTCTTATCCCCCTTGCCTTTCACAATGGTTTCATAAATACCGTCCACAACCACGGCCACAGACAGTTGTTTGATTTCCCCCACCGGCATCACCTGGCGACTGGTGACTCTGCCGATTTCATAATTTCGCGTATTGTCCTGTTTATTGAAAGACGGAGACCCTGCGGATTTGGTTTCGGGGGGTCGGTTTTTATTGATATTGGTTTCCATCCCGGGGATTCCCATTGGGCCGGCATCCGTGCGGGTGGACATTTCGCTGGAAGATTGTTCGCTTCTGACGACTTGATTTTCAGGCAAATATTTCTCTTCTGTCTTCTCTTGTTGCACGAAATTGAGATCGCAGGACACGCGCACAATGGCCCGATCTTTTCCGAGAACCTGCTCCAGCATAGTCAGAACACTCTTTTCCAGCAAACGTTCCTTTTTCTCCTGGAACGACAATTGGTCGGAGCTGATTTTTGAAGGCGTGGGCTGATCATTCATCCCGGCCAGCAATTTTCCATTCTGATCGACAATGGTGACATTCGACGGCTTGAGCCGGGGAACGCTGGACGAGATAAGATGAACGACACCTTGAATCTGATCATTGCTCAGCCACTTTCCGTGATGGATCCTAATGCTGACGGAAGCAGTGGCCGGCTCTTCTTCTTCGATAAACAATGATCGTTGCGGTATTACAATATGCACCCGGGAACTTTCAACTTCAGCCAAACCGTTGATCGTACGACTCAGTTCCCCCTGTAGTGCACGCTGATAATTGATATTTTGAACGAAATCGGTCATCCCCAGTTTGGTGTTGTCAAACACTTCGAAGCCTACGCCACCTCCGCGTGGCAACCCCTGGGCGGCAAAATCAAGCCGTATTTCATAGACACGGTCGCGTGGTATCTGGATCGTTCCCCCGTCACCGGAAAGTTTATAGGGAATTTTCTGTTCGCGCAGACGGCTGACCACTTCTCCGGCATCTTCGGCCGATAATCTGGAATATAACGGCATGTACTCAAGCTGGCCGGACCATCGGGCCAATACAACCATGCCCCATATGGTCGCCACCAAAAGTATCGTCAAGCTAAACAACTTGCCTGCAGACATGGTTTTAAAGACGGCTTTAAACTGATTTCCGAACGCTGACATGGATTGGGCCATTGTGATCTCTCAATTGGATTTGAACGCTCGATTAGATTTGCATGCGTTTGACTTCTTCATAAGCCGATATGACCTTATTGCGAACCTCCATCAATAAATTCAGGGCAATATCCGCTTTTTGCATATCAATCATCGTGTTGTGGATGTCTTTGCTCTCGCCGGTGGTCAATTTCACCGCCGAATCATCGGCCTCTTGCTGCATCCGGTTGACCGTGTTGATGGACTTGTTGAGCCAATCGCCAAAAGAATTTTCCTCCAGCGCCGCGGTTTTGGTTTCCACGGTTCCTTTTTGGGACAACATGGGGGAAACGCTTGCCGGTTGTACATTGAAGTCGACCATAGTTTACCGTCCTATTTCCAAGGCGTCCGAAACCATGTCTTTCGTCGCTTTTACCGCAGTGACATTGGCTTCATAGCTGCGCGTAGCAGAGATCATGTTCACCATTTCCTCCACCACATTGATATTGGGCAGTGCTATAAACCCCTGTTCATTTGCATCGGGGTGTTGCGGATCGTATTTCAATATCGGCGGTCGGTTATCATCCCGGATAGCAACGACCTGCACCCCGCTGACGCCGGGGTGCAGCCGTTGCTCCAGGGTTTTGCCGAATTCGGCTTGTAGCGGTTGTGCGGCAAATACGGCATCCTTGCGCTGATATGCTTGACCTTCCTTAGCCTGGGGGGTGTTGACATTGGCAAGATTGCTGGAAATCAAATTCATCCGCAACCGCTGAGCGCTCAAACCGGAAGCGCTTGTTTTCAGGGCATCAAGAAAATTCATCTTTAGCGTTTACCTCCCTGGATCACGTTTTTTAATCCTTGGAATTTTTGGCCGATTATTTTTACCGAGGCTCGATACATAAGCTGATTCTCCGCGAGGCCGGCCATTTCACGGTCCATATCCACCGTGTTTCCATCGCCTCTTAAGTTGTTCATTTCTTCGTATTGGATCATTCGAGGAGAAATTCCGTGCCCGGCCCCCGGTGCCGACGGCAAATGACCGGAATGGGTTCGCTGCAATTCAACGCCTTTGTGGCCCTTGTCTTGTTCAGCCATCGCTTCGTCCACCATCAAGTCAAATGCCTTGTAACCGGGCGTGTCGGCATTGGCCAAATTTGAAACGATGAGGTCATGGCGGCGCGACCGCAGATCAAGTGACTTGACAGCAGTGTCAATGGCGCCTGCAAACAGTGCTTTTTCATCCATGTGAGTAATTCTCCTATGCTCCTTTGCTTTGAGCAAATTGTGTACCAAAAACGCCGCCGGTGGCATAAGAGCTTTTACCTATTGATATGTAAGCATATTTAAATATCGTCCGACTTATCGGTGCCATCTATGGAGTCAAAAGATCGACAGGGCCGGCAAACATTGCCTAGCGCTGATGGTCGATAGCCGTTGGAAAGTGAACACTGCCTTATTCTCCGAAAGCGATATCGGCCGGGAATTGAGCAGCGGATTGATAGGCGTTGAGCTTATTGCGAAGGGTGCGAATGCTGATTCCCAGCATTCTGGCGGCATGGGTCCGGTTTTGATTGACGTGGGCGAGGGTTTGGCTGATCAGCTCTTTTTCGATTTCCTGAACCGTCCGACCGACCAGGGACACCGTATCAACGGCACCGGAACCGTCCAACGGCTGGTCCAGCAAAAGGTATTCCGGCGTAACAACCTCATCCGGACTGATCAGCAACGCCCGCATGACAGTATTTTCAAGCTCCCTGACATTGCCGGGCCAGTTCCATGAGCACAATATGTCCATTGCCTGCGCGTTGAATGTCATATGCCGTGAGACGTCAGCGGTTTTATTTTTCCGGGTGAAGAACGCTGTCAATAATGGGATGTCTTCGGGCCGCTCGCGCAGAGGAGGAATTTTGAGCGGAACGACGCGCAACCTGTAGTACAGATCCTCCCGGAATGTTCCCGCGGCTACCATTTTCATCAAATCTTTGTTTGTCGTAGCGATAACACGAACGTCCACAGCGACAGGCTTGTTTCCGCCGATGGGATCGATCTCTTTTTCCTGGAGCACGCGCAGGAGCTTGGCCTGCATCATCATCGGCATTTCACTGATTTCATCCAACAGCAGCGTTCCCCGGTGGGCCCGTTCAAACCGACCGCGCCGTTTACCCACAGCCCCGGTAAACGCCCCTTTTTCATATCCAAAGAGCTCGCTTTCAGCCAGTTGCTCCGGAAGAGCGGCGCAATTCATCGCCACCATAGGATGTTTACCCCGATCACTGTTCAAATGAATATGACGCGCGAGCAGTTCTTTTCCGGTACCGCTTTCACCATAAATAAGGATGGTGGCATCAGATCTGGCCACCCGCTCCGCTATCCCCAGAAGATCCCGCATGGCGCCGGACTGGGTGACGATCTGATGTTCTTTTTCCACAGGGCCGGCTGAATGGGCGCTTTTTCGCCCATGGTTTGATGATTGGAGTGCATGCCGAGCGCTTTCTGCGATTAATTCTTCATCCGCCGTCTGAACAAGGTAATCTGAGGCGCCTGCCCGAACAGCAGCTACCGCATTTTGGGGCGAACCGTTATTGGATATGAAAATAACCGCCGCTGAAAGCCCGTGGTGCGTAAAATGGTCCAGAAATGTAGCGTTGTTTTCCAGTGGCATGTATTCCCAGGCAATAATCAACTGGTGGTTGCCGCTGTTCAATGTCTCCATAGAGGCCGATGGATGACAGTCGATTCGTGTCGAACCTCCGCAGCGGGCAATTGAACGTTCGAAGTGCCGACAGACATCCACCGATGGATGAAGTATGAGAATAGATGCTGGACTGTTGCGCATGATCGACTCTGTGGGTTCAACTTAATTTAATGGGCCGGGCTGCCTTCGGAAGTTCCCGTTCCCCCATTGTCCAGATGAGGATCCGCAATAAATATGCCATACTCGATACCTGAATCATCCAATTTTAACTGTTCCGGCGCATCGCTGAAGAACCCGCACTAATCAACGTCCATGGTCTCACACGCAAACAACATCCGTCGCAATAGCCGGTTGTTATCTACAGCGGGCCGTCACTTCGTTGACAGGGCAAAGGTGGCAACCGTCACTTTTTGACACAACTTTGAGCTTACAGCGCCGGTGACGACGCCGGGATGGTTCATGTATCGCTGGCGGGGGGGGCGTGGGGGGTGGGCAGGGCTGACGCCGTGATGATAAAATCAATCTGGTCATCGTCCAGCAGAATTCCATTTCCACTTTCCAGAATGGTTCCTCTCTCAACATCACAAGCGGTGCCGATGAAAATGCTTTGGAACGCATCTTCGGTCAATTCGGGAACTGCGGCCATTGACGTCAGGACCTTGAAATCTTGCGGGTTCATTGTCAATTCAATACGGTAACCTGAAGTCAAAGCATGCCGCAAACGCTCCTCCAGGATTAAAATTCTGTCTGGATCCACCTGAACCGGTCGCCCCAACACTTTCTCGGCGATGGCTTCGCCCAGGGCCGCAATAGAATCCCCGGATGTCGATAAGATGGTTTTTAGATCCCGGGAAAGCGCTGTCACAGAATCCCGAAAACATTGAATCCGGGGAGACATTTCCTCGTGCACCATACTGCGGGCATCTTTCTCCCCATTGGCATAGCCTTGCTGATACCATTGTTGCCGGTTCGAATAGGGCCCATTGGCTGGATTTGAATTTCCGTTGCCGTCGGATTCCGGTGGTTCAGAAAAATCGGGATGATTTGCCGCGTTGCGATAAAGGGGTTGAAATACGGAACAGCTGTCGTTACTTTTTGCGCAATCACAGGGAACCGCGCCATTCAGTTCAGGAAAGCAATGCACTTGGCGGGCAGTAGGCATACCGCTCATTTTATCCGCTTTATTCATCTGATTTCAGCATGCACACTTCTGCAGTTCGTAACGTTTGATCTTTTCGACCAGTGTCGTACGTTTGACTTGCAGCAGTTTAGCGGCTTTGTTTTTTACCCAGTCTGTCTTTTCCAGGGATTGATAAATCAGGTTTTTTTCAAATTCACTGACTGCCGTGCTCAGGCAGAGACCATCGCAAGTCAATTCCGGGGAGACCTGCGTGCCGGACGGGCGGCTTGCATTGCGCATTTTGGGGGGAAGATCCTCTACCTTAATAATACCTTCGCCTTTCAGGACGGTTAAACGCTCCATCAAATTGGCCAGTTCTCGCACATTGCCCGGCCAGGGGTGATGGGAGAAGATCGCCATGGCCGCCTCATCGATGCCGCTTACTTCGGTTCCCTTTTCGGCATTCAACTTGTCCAGGAAATGATTGACCAGCAATGGGATATCGACTTGACGTTCCCGCAGGGCGGGCAATTGGACGGGAATCACATACAGTCGATAAAACAGATCCTCACGGAAAGTCCCCTTCTGAACCTCTTCTTCAAGATCCCGGTGGGTGGCCGCAACAATCCGGACATCGACTTTTATGGATCTGCATCCACCGACCGGTTCGAATTCCTTTTCTTCAAGCACTTTCAATACTTTAACCTGAAGGTCGGGGCTCATGTCGCCGATTTCGTCAAGAAAGATCGTTCCTCCGTTGGCGACTTCAAATTTTCCGCTCTTGGCGGAGGTTGCACCGGTAAAAGCGCCTTTGACATGACCAAACAATTCACTTTCAAGAAGATTTTCTGGAATGGCGCCGCAATTGATGGAAACCAGTGGCTTGTTTTTTCGATAAGAGGTTTCATGGATTGCCTTGGCGATCATCCCCTTGCCTGTACCGGTCTCCCCGTTGATCAATATGGTGCTGTCGCTGTCCGCAACCCGCTTGACAAGCTTGAATATTGAGGACATCGCGCGGCTCTTGCCGATCACGCCCTGAAAACCGTTATCGTTTTTAGAATCGGTCCTGGCTGCAGCCGTGGCTGTAGCAATGCTCTGAGTGGTTTCGTAAGAGTCGATTGAAGCCAATTCATCCCCCGTACGTTCAAATTGTTATCATGAGAGGCAATATCAAAAGCAAAGATTGTGCCACCTACTTCAATTTATCACTGTTCAACCTTGTGGTCCTTTGAACCATTTTTTCCATACTTTTGACCAGTTGCCATGAATGCTTGACTGGCAGCCTTTTTTCTTCATTATCTCCGAATATAAACGGACCGTTTTTTAAAATCTTTTTTACAATATCAATTTCGGCTCAAAATTTTTCGCCCGACTCCCGCCTCCCCGGAATTTGCATTTTGCAAGTTTCGGGGAGGCGGCAGCTAAACACGTGCTTCGAGAATTCCCTCAAACCACACGTTTTGCGTTGGAACGGGCGCACCTGCCTTGTGTAATTTTGGCATAATATTTTATATCTATCTGTATTAATTATTTTATATTGGTTTAGCACGACTACGGCGGATGTTCTTGTAAAATAAGGCACCCTTCATTTTTTGCAAAATGAAAACTTAATTCGCATATTGCAAATCGTTTACGATTTGCGTCACTCCCATTTTTTTCAGATATTTCAGCTGATAGTTGATTTTTTATCTAAAGTTTCGTCTCCGCCGGAACGATAAATGGATTATCAAGCGCAAAACTTGCAGAAAGGAGGGGGACGTCAGCAATCTGCGCTAATTTTTCTGAAATCAACCAAAAGGCCAGAAGGCCGCTTATACCCTAGAAAAGGAGAAACAACCATGGCTAATGCGATTACACTGACCTCAGGAATGCGTAAGAATCTTTTCAGTCTGCAGAACACTGAAAAACTGCTTCAAACAACCCAAACCCGGCTTGCCACAGGCTTGCGTGTCCAAAAAGCGGTTGATGATCCCATCAACTATTTTACTGCTTTGAGCCACACCCAGCGTGCACAGGACCTGTCCGCCCGTAAAGATGAAATGTCTGAATCAATCCAATTGATTTCGGCTGCCAATGATGGCGTGGAATCCATCACCGCGCTGATCGCTTCCGCCAAATCTTTGGCCCAGTCGGCATTATCAACTTCGGGAACTGCTTCCATTGACACCCTGCGCGCCCAATACAGCGAAGTGTTGAATCAGATCGACGACTTGGCTGGCGACTCGGGATATAAAGGCGTCAACCTGCTGGAAGACTCCACAGTGTCGCACAATGTGAAGTTTGACGAGACAGGTGTTTCCAAGCTGACCGTCACCGGCTTCAATGCAACCTCAACTGCCGAGGTGCTCAATCTGGATGAAGGCGGATCGGCAAACAACTGGTCCGTTGCCGGTGGCACGGCCAACTCGACAATGATCAACTCTGCCATCACCAAATTGGACAGCGCCACATCGGCTTTGCGCGATGAGGCTTCCAAGCTGTCCACGAACCTGAGCACCATCACCATTCGTCAGGATTTTACGTCCAATATCATCAACACGTTGACGGATGGCGCGGCCAACCTCACCAACGCCGACATGAACGAAGAAGGCGCCAACATGCTGATGCTGCAGACCCGCCAGTCATTGGGTACGACTTCATTGAGTCTGGCCTCTCAGGCAGCCCAGTCGGTCCTGAGACTGTTCTAAGACGTTTTTTCAACACGGCTCGACGTTTGAAAAGACTGAACGCACTCCATGGTATGGGAGGAATCCTCCCATACCATGGTTTTTTTGAGATGCGCCCGAAAAAACGGATGAAATAAGACCGGTATTTGCGCGGTCCGGCCATCACCCCCGGCCTTTTATCATTCCCGTGCCGCAACAAGCCTATTCCCTCGAAGTGACCCCAATAGGATCTCGCTAAAAAAACCGCTGAACCATATCCGGTCAACAAAGTGGAATCCGCCAATGCCCCTGCCTAAAATTTCGCTCTGATGATTCGCAAGGCGAATGAATCAATGGAAACAAGTGGAAATATTATTTTCAAAGCGCCAGCCCTTTTTTGCCGCTGCGAACCGCGTCATCACAAAAATATGATGGCATAAAAAATGCTGCCTTAAGTTCTGTGCATTTCGGACGATATAGTATTTTAACTTTGAACCAACACTGCCCAGCACACAAAGCGCTTCAATTGCAGGACGACATGGCACTGAAAATTACACTCAAGCCCCATGAAAAAATGATTCTCGGAGGAGCCGTCATTACCAACGGTCAAACCAAGAGTGAACTGATGGTGGAAAACCCGGTAACCATTCTTCGGCAAAACAGCATACTGTCACCGGATGAAGCCGATTCTCCAGCCCGTCGGATCTACCTGGCCATCCAATTGATGTATGTAGATCCGCAACAGCTTAAATCCCATCAACACGTTTACTGGCAGTTGGTAAAAGACTTTTTGGATGCAGCGCCCAGTTCACTGGGTTTGATCGATGAGATTAACGAGTTGATATTGGCAGAGAAATTCTACGACGCCCTCAAATCGGCAAAGCGATTAATCGAATACGAACAGGAGGTGATCGAACGTGTTACAAAATGCAGTGAAATCCTACCAATCGGTTGATAAGGAAACCATGTCCGGCCGGGAAACAGAAGCCCGGGTACTCACGCAGGCGGCATTGAAACTGGCGGATTGCCAAAAAAACTGGGATGCACCGGATCGCAACCAGCGGCTGGACCAGGCGCTGAAGTACAATCAAAGAATCTGGTCTATTTTTCAGGTTGAGGTCACCAAGCCGGATAATCCGTTGCCAAACAATATTAAAATTAATATCATGAACTTAAGTCGGTTTATCGATCAACGTATTTTTGACACCATGGCCTTTCCCGAAAAACGGAAGCTCGATATCGTCATTAAAATCAACCAGAATATTGCCGCCGGGCTGCGCGGCTCGGCCGACTGATTGATCCAATACGCGCTCAGGTGCCACCGGTGATTGCTCAGAACCGGAGCACCTGAGCTGTCTGAGCATCGTGTCGTCTGCATCATAATTTCTACCATAGAATTGGCAGCCAACTGTCAATCTAACGACAACCTATCCAATTGCCGCATTTTTTTATCTTCTGTTGAATCCGTTGAAGCAACTGTCACTGAAGCAATAGCATCTGCTCAACGATTCATTTTAAATGTCCCGCCCCTGTGGCCTTGTTTTTGCAGCTTCTTTCGGCACTTAATAATTGACTTAAAAAAATAAGAAGTCCTAATTTCTTGGAACAGGACAATATGGACACTGATATGCGGACTGATGCCTATAGCCGCCCGGATGGCAACGAAGCCGCGATCGGGGCTGAGCTCATAGCCCGCGGCCGGGCTCAGGAGGCACTGAAACTATTAAAGATCGCCTTAAACAGAAATCCAAATGATGGATTGGCAAGCTACAATGCCGGGGTGGCATGTTATTCACTGAAACAGTTTGAGCAAGCCGAGAGCCACTTCAAGAAGGCCACCCGGTGCTTTCCGGATTTCATTGAAGCCCATCACAATTTGGGTCAAGCGCGTGCAGCGCAGAGCAAACCACGCCAAGCCATGGCGGCATATCAAGCTGCACTGCTACTGAACCCGGAAGATTTTAAATCTGCTTACAACTTAAGTTTATTATACTATGATGCCGGTCTGTTCAGCAAAGCTATCGCAACCATTCAATCGGCTATCCGTTCAACCCCCGATTCTGCTGAAGCGTTTTGCACACTGGGTATGTTTTATCTTGAAATTGAACGTCTGGATGAATCGTTGATCTGCCTCGACCAGGCATTGGCCATTCAACCAGAAATGGCGGAAGCCCATTTTAACAAGGGGATTGTTCTCCAGAAAACAGGAGATTACGAGCACGGCCTGAAACAGTATCGTGCGGCAATTGAATGCAACCCGGCTTTTGCCCGGGCGCAATGGCTGTACCATCTCTCACTGCCCATGATCTATGATCATCCGAATCAAATTGAGCGTTATCGGCAGCGCTTCCGCTTAAAGTTAGGTCAACTCATTGCATCAACCCCTTTAGATTCTGATGATCAAATAGCCTATGCATTGAGTGGTGTTGGGTCCACCACCAATTTTTTCCTGCAGTACCAGGGACGCAACGATTTGGACTTGCAAACGAAATATGGGCATTTTGTCCACGGAATCATCGCTGCCAATTTCCCGCAATGGGCAAAGAAAAAGCTAATGCCGGCATTGCGTCCGGGTCAAAAAATCCGAATCGGTTATGTTTCGACCTTTATGCACAATCATACCATAGGCTCCTTTTTATCCGGATGGTTGGAGAGTCACACATCATCGGATTTCGAAATTCATTGCTACCATATGGGCAAGAAGGTGGATGCGCTGACGCACCAGCTGCAGCAATTGAGTGACCGCTTCCGCCATTTTCCCGGTGACGTGAAGGCTGCCGCGCGAAAAATCGACAGGGACGATCTGCACATTCTGGTGTATACCGACATCGGCATGGATCCGGTAACCACCCAGTTGGCCGCAATGCGACTGGCTCCCGTGCAGTGCAAGGGCTGGGGGCATCCCATCACCACCGGATTGCCCACCATCGACTATTACTTGAGCAGTGATTTGATGGAGCCGGAACACGCCGATGCCTTCTATTCGGAGTCTTTGGTTCGCCTTCCCAATTTGGCGCTTTGTTATCGGCCGCCGCCTATTCCAAAGCACCTGAAAACAAGACTTGAAATGGGCATCCCCAATGATCGGTTCGTTTTCCTATCCACCCAGTCCATCTTCAAATATTTACCTCAGCATGACGATATCTATCCGAGGATAGCTCTGGCCGTACCCCGTGCAATTTTCATTTTTATCAGTCACCAAAGCAGTGCTGCCACAGAAAAATTCCGTACAAGGCTGCGGTCGGCTTTTTCATCTTTCGGTTTGGATGCCGATCGGCATTGCCATTTCAACAAAAGATTGGGATTCAACGCATTCTTGAACCTGAATCTGTTATCCGATGTATTGCTGGACTCCATGGATTGGTCCGGCGGCAAAACCACTTTGGAGGCAATCACCTGCAACCTGCCGGTGGTCACCCTTCCGGGGCGGTTCATGCGCGGCCGGCATGCATATGCCATGTTACGCATGATGGGTGTGTTGGAAACCGTTGCTGAAAATAAATCCGATTATTGCGATATTGCGATCCGTTTGGCCAACGATCCGACCTTTTTGGCTGAAACAAAAACACGCATTGCCCAAAACCGCCATAAATTATACTTGGATCGAACCTTTATGACCTTTTTAGAATCCTTTTTCCATACTGTGGCAACCAAAGAACACCCGTCTATCCCAATCCCGCTCACCGGGTCGTCAAATCGTTGACATTGGATTCGCCAGATTAAATTGTCTTTCTCGTAACGAATTAAATTAGCCATAATAACAGAATGTTAAAATTCATTCGACTGGTATGTTTCTTGCTGTTTAGTTTCGGGTACGGCCGTTTAATGCAAAAAACCGGGAATCCTATAGAAGGCAGGACCAGACTGACGAACCATGCGTTACGCTGAACAAAACATGAATTCTCAACCGGAGAAGATGCAAGATGGGCCTGCACTTCTCGCAAGGGCCTGGCAGCTTCGCAACAGTGCGCATTTCAATGGCGCCGAAAAAGCATGTCGCACCGCATTGTCGCTCAATCCTCAATTTGGCCAAGCCTGGCATTTATTGGGAATTATAAACCACGACCAGGGAAATCCCGTTCAGGCCGTTGCGCACTTAAAACAGGCCGTTGCCGTCGAACCCGGCGAGCCGATGCACTACAATAATCTAGGCGTCGTCCTGCATTCGATGGGTCGATTTGCGGACGCCGAAACAGTTCTGTCCAACGCCTTGAAAATCGCCCCCGACTATTACGATGCCCGGTGCAACCTCGGACTGGCGTTGTATTTCCAAAACGATTTTTCCAAAGCGGCCCGCTGTTTTCTCGATATTATCGATTCTATTCCCGGCAATGAAGCCGCATTATCGAATCTGGGCATGACCCGATTGGCCCAGCAACGCTATACAGAAGCTGCCACGTTGTATGAACAGGCCATTGCAATCGATTCGGGGCATCCACAATGGCATGGCAACTTGGCAGCGGCTTACATGCGCCTGGCCCGATTTGACAAAGCAGCCGCCTGTTACCGTCAAGCATCCCAGCTGGCATCCGGGAATACGGAATACCTTGTCCGTTTAGGCATCGCGTTGCGAGCCGCCGGGAGTTTATCTGAATCGATCAGGGTTCTGGAGCGAACCGTGTCGGTCGCGCCGAACCACACGGCTGCCATTGCCAACCTGGTGGTTGGATTGGAATATACCTGCCAGTGGGGAAAGCTTGAATTGTACCATCCGCTATTGGGGCAATCGACCCAATCCGCTTTGGCCAAAGCGCAGGTGCCCGATGAAGATCCCATGATGAACATTCGTCGCAGCTGCGATGTAAAATTGAATCAAGCGGTAGGCCGGGCATGGAGCCGATCGGCTGAGCACAAGGCGCGCCGCGTCGCAAATCGTTTTTCACACCTGGGTCGCACGCGGAAGCCCGGTCGCATCACCATCGGATATTTGTCCTATGATTTTCGCAACCATCCGGTGGCACACCAGTTGTCTGCGCTATTCCGCCTGCATGACCGAAACCAATTCCGCGTTATTTGCTTCTCCATGGGGCCGGATGACGGAAGCTGTTACCGCAAAGAAATTATCGACGGTTGTGATGAATTTATCAATATCGACAATTGCGGATTGGCAGAGGCGGCCCGGATTATTTATGACCGGCAGGTGGATATTCTGGTCGACCTGATGGGGCATTCGCACCACAACCGGTTGGAGATTCTGGCGCTTAAACCGGCACCCGTGCAAGTGGCGTACCTGGGTTTTTTATCCACCACAGGGGCTGATTTCATGGATTACATCGTTACCGATCCGGTGGTCGTTCCTGAAAACCATACCCCGTTCTATGAAGAAAAAATGCTGCGCATGCCCAACTGCTACCAGTTCAACCACCTCAGGGGCATGAAAGGGAAAACCCGTCTGTGCCGGGAAGATTGCGGGCTGCCTTCAAACGGGTTCATTTTCTGCTGCTTCAACACAGTCTATAAAATCGATCGCAGTCTTTTTGACACTTGGATGCGTATTTTGCTGCACACTTCAAATTCTTTTTTATGGCTGAACGGAAGTATTGAAGCGGCCGCAGAACAGATGCGCGCCAGAGCGGCGGATCTGGGCATTGACCCCCACCGCCTGGTTTTTGCTGAAAAACTGCAGCTGGCAGATCACCTGGAGCGGCTTCCTTTGGCCGATCTGGCATTGGACACGGTGCGCTACAATGGCGGCGCCACAACAGCCAACGCTCTGGCCGCAGGGGTGCCGGTCATAACCATTATGGGCCGCCACTGGGTTTCCAGAATGTCTGCAAGTCATCTCCTGGCTGTCGGATTACCCGATCTGGTTGTCCAAGACCTGGAATCATATGAAAAAAACGCCATCGAATTGGCAAACCGTCCCGAAAAGCTCGCAAAAATCAGAAACCGCCTATCGCAAAATATCAAAACCTCTGCCCTATTTGATGCGCCAAGATTTGTGCGGCATCTCGAGGCCGGGTTTAAGTCAGCCTGGGCACGGTATTTGAATGGTTTGCGCCCAGGCCATATCGATATCGCCACTATCGATATCCACGCAGGAGGACCGGACTCTCCCGCCCCCCCTGTAAACAAGAAAAAATCACAGATCAGTCAGGCCCCACTCGTTTCCGAGACTGCAGTCGACCATTCGCATTCGAATACCATCTACTATTTTTGTCCGGACAAGCCTTTGCCGTCTGCGGGTATCCGCCGTATTTACCGGCACGCATCGGTGCTGCACAATGCCGGATTTGATGTTTTTGTTCTGCATGAGAAGAACGGTTTTCAGATCATGGATATGCCCCGGGTGCCCATTGCATCCCTTGAGCGAATCGAACCGGATCGTAACGCCGTCTTCGTGATTCCGGAAGGCATGCCGAAAATTATGTATCGTCTTAAAGACCACCCCGGTCGCCGATTCGCTTTTGCGTTGAGCTGGCACTATATTTTCAGCACGTTACCGGATGGTCTGGACTGGCGCCATTTCAACATCGAGCGTGTATTGACGATATCGCAGGTGATTGGCGAATTGATCATATGGTCAATGGGACTGCCGGTCCACTATATGGGGACCAGTATCGATCATAATCGTTATTACTACGATCCGGGCCAGAAACGGCTGCAGATCGCCTATATCGCCCGCAAGGCCAGCAGGATTGAGCGGCTGAAAAGTCTACTCGCCTCACGAAATACAGATTATATCCATAAATTCAAGTGGGTGGGTCTGGAAGGCATGTCTCAGGAAGACTATGCCGCCGAAGTTCGCCGATCCGCTATTTTCCTATCAACCTCAATGGCTGAAGGTTTTCCGACCAGCAGCCTGGAAGCCATGGCCGCGGGCGCCATAGTAGCCGGGTACGATGGTGTGGGAGGAAAGGACGTTTTTTGTGATGAAAACACCCATCGCAATTGCATCCTGGCACCCAGCGGCGATTACCCGTCGCTGGCCCGCAAGCTGGCCCCTCTATTGGACGACCTGATCGATTCGAAAACAGGGCCGTGGGAATCGATGATTTCCCGTGCGCAGCAAACCGCTTCAAGTTATACAGCTGAAGGCGAAGCCCGTTCGATCATCCGTTTCTGGCACCGGTTCGCACCATTGCAAAACACCGCCAGCCATCCGTGTTCGAATAATTTTCACCGCGCCGAAACAGGCCGCCATCGACGGGGACAGCCCGCGGATTTCTGTGACCGTTTCTCAGTTGACATCGAACATCCCAATTTGCAACCCGCGGTGGGGGCAAAATGATGATATCGCCGCTTCGTGTCCATCACCATTTTCCGGGGCACGCTGCTGCTTCGACGGGACGAACCATCGGTGCAGCGGACGGGCAAAGGATTCGCATTTATTATTTCTGCCCGGACTCGAATTTGGCATCGGCCGGCATCCGCCGTTTATACCGGCACGTCGGGCTATTGAGCCAAGCCCAATTCAATGCCCATATCCTGCATCTGCACACTGGTTTTCATCGCACGGATATGCCAGACGTGCCCATCGCCTATCTTGATCAAATGTCTTCTATTGAACCGGACGACATCATTGTCATTCCCGAGGGATGCCCGGGGATCATGAAAGCATTGAAGAACCATCCCGGTCGCAAGTTCGCCATCGCCCTGAACTGGGACTATGTGTTCAAGGATCTGCCTGCGGGTACAAATTGGCGCAGCTTGAATATCGAACGTGTTTTGGCCATATCGCCGCTCATCGCCGAAATGATCTCCTGGTCCATGGGGCTGCCGGTCCACGTTTTACAATCCGCCGTCGACCGCCGTCTCTACTATGTGCAAAAGAGCGCAAAGCATCCTCAAATTACTTTTATCACGCGCAAGGCAGCCCATGTGGGTATTTTAAAACGAATACTGGCAGCACGCAATCCCGATTACGCCACCCGCATTAAGTGGCTGCCGCTGGATCGATTGTCTGAACCGGACTATGCCGCCCGAATTCGCGAGTCCTCAATTTTCATGAATCTATCCGAGGCCGAGGGATATCCCACGAGTTGCCTGGAAGCGATGGCATCAGGCACCTTGGTGGCCGGTTACGATTCGGTGGGTGGCCGTGATTTGCTTCACGGCCAAGGCCTTGATCAAAATTGTTTGCTTGTCCCTATCGGTGACTACACCGCATTGGCGTATTGCCTGGAATCTGTTTTAAAGGCCATTCTCACAGGGCAATGGGGGCAATGGCAGGCGGTTTTATCCAATGCTTTGAAAACTGCGGAACAGGTCAACCCGGAAAACGAGCGGGATTCGCTGATCGCATTTTGGGAAGCAATCCGCTCCAACTCTGATGCAACCGGCAACATCAATGGGATTCAATAGTGATGTATGACCTCTGAAACCAATTATCCTGAATCCGCCCCGCGCGGTTTTGAGGCATTCAACGATATCGAAAAGGAGCTTTCCGCTTGCGGACTCTTCAAACTGGCCCATTGGTTCGATGACAGCGGGCATCCCGACGCCGCTCTGAAGTACTATCGAAATGCCCTTGTGCGTGATCCAGGCCTGGCCGAAGCGCATTACAACATGGGAGTGATTTACTGCAGTCAGAACAAGCCGGAAAAAGGTGTGTTTCACCTCGAAAAAGCAATTCAAACCAACCCAGACATCGCGGATAGCTACTGCGCCCTGGCAATGGTGTGGTGGTCTCGGGGCCATGTTGAAAAAGCGCTGGTATTTCTGGAACAAGCCATACGCATCAATCCGAAATTTACTGAAGCCCATTTCAACTTGGGTTTGATTTTTCACCAGATGGGTGAATACCAACGCAGTTTGGCCTGTTACCATAACGCATCCGCATGCAACCCCGAATTCGCGCCGGCCCGCTGGCTTCATTTACTCTCTTTGCCCATAATCTACGAAACCGTCGCGCAGATTGATCTTATGCGGCAACAGTTCAGCCGAAACCTGGATCTGCTTATCACGTCGATCTCCTTGGAGACACCGCAACAGATCCGGTTCGCAGTGGACGGGCTGAAAACGGCGACCAATTTCTATTTACAGTACCAGGGGCGCAACGATATTGAACTGCAGTCGAAGTACGGCCGCCTGGCCCATTCCATCATGTCGGCACGGTATCCGCAATGGCGCGCCCACCCGGCAACTGCCCCGCCGCACCCGGGCGGAACCATCCGCATCGGCTATATTTCCGCTTTCATGTGCCGCCACACCGTCGGCACCTTTCTGGCGGGCTGGCTGGAAAACCATGACCGCGATCAATTTGAAGTCCACTGTTACCATTTAGGTGCAAAAAGCGACGATCTGACAGCACATCTTCAACAGTGCAGCCACCGGTTCCACCACATCACCGGAGATATCGAAACAATGGCGGCTCAGGTTGCCTCGGATCGTTTGCACATTCTGGTTTACAGCGAAATCGGCATGCATGCAGGAATCTTGCAACTGGCGGCACTGCGGCTGGCACCGGTACAATGCGTGAGTTGGGGGCACCCGGTGACCTCCGGACTGCCGACCATCGATTACTTTCTCAGCAGCGATTTGATGGAGCCCCGGACGGCCGAACGCTTCTACTCCGAAACACTTGTCCGCCTCCCCAATCTGTCCTTGTGCTATCATCCCCCCAAATTGCCATCAATTCCCATGTCCAGAACAGCTCTGGGGTTGCCCGATGACCGGTTCATTTTCCTGTCGTCGCAGTCCATATATAAATATTTGCCTCAGCACGACGAGCTCTATCCTCTAATCGCCAAAGAAGCCCCACATGCTTTTTTTGTCTTTATCGGCCACCAGAATCATTTGGTAACCCGGTGTTTTCGTAATCGGCTCCGCGCAGCTTTTCAACGCCACAATCTCAATGCAGACTGTTACTGCCATTTCTGCCCACGCCTGGACACCGATGGTTTCCTGTCCTTGAACATGGTCGCCGATGTATTCCTGGACACTCTGAGCTGGTCCGGCGGGAAAACCACTCTGGAAGCAATCAGCTGCGGGCTGCCTGTGGTGACCTGCCCGGGTCGCTTCATGCGCGGACGTCACGCGTTCGCCATGCTTACGATGATGGGTATGGAAGACACCATTGCCCGGAATATTTCCGAGTATTGCAAAATCGCCATACATTTGGCCAGTGATAAAGCTTACCATGCGGAAATCAAGGCGCGTGTCCGCACTAACCGGTCCCGGTTGTATCGGGATAAAGCATGCATCAAGGCCCTGGAATCATTTTATCAATCACTGTTTCGCCAACATCCGGGTCGCTCAGGCATACAGGGCCCGGAGAGCCGGACAGGAGACCAAACCAGAGCAGAATCATTAACCGTTGCCAACCAGCGCATTTAGTAAAACAGCAATGATCATGAACCGACGCCCTCCACACAGCGAATACGCAACAGGCCGCAGCCCGACAATCGCCCAGGAGCCGCAGCATCCCACTGCCGAACAATGGTTCCACCGGGCAGTTGAACTGCAGGCCGACAATCAGGCAGATGTAGCTATCGAATGCTATCGAGCTGCTCTGCGGCTGTCTCCGACCATGTGGGAAGCGCACTATAACATAGGGATTGTTTTTTTCAGTCTAAGGCATTGGCAGCAGTCCATATTTGAGTTCGAAAAGGCATTGGACCTGAATCCCGGATTCGCCCATGCAGCCTTGAATCTGGCGACTGCGTTCCAAGAGAGCGGGCAATTCGACAAAGCCATTCATATGTATCGCGTGACGTTGGAAAAGGATTCCGGCCTGGCGCAGGCCCATTACCTGAAAGGCAGATGCCACCTTTCCATGGGATCGCCAGTTCCGGCTGCCCGGTCCATCCGCCATGCCGTGGCGCTGGAACCCCGAAATGCGCAGTACTGGTTTCATTTGGCTGAAGCCTTCCTGTCGTTCAACGATATCGCATCGGCCCTGGCAGCATATCAAAAAGTCATCACCCTGCGCCCGGGCTGGGATGCCGCCCATTACAATTATGCCGTCGCCCTGCGCCTGGCGGAACGGTTAGCGGACGCCATTGACCATGCCAAACAGGCGCTTCGGATCAATCCGGACTATGTGAAAGCCTATCCCCTGCTCTTTCGACTGGCCCAGCATACGTGCAACTGGCGCCTGTCTGAAAGTGTATCAAAACGCCTGGATGGCATCACCCGGGCAGAGCTGGATCTGGGAAAGAAAACAACTGAACCGCCGATGACCAGCCTCCGCCGCCACTCAAATGCACGCGTCAATATGGAGATCGCCCGCAGCTGGAGCCGGCACTACAGTCTGGTGGCCGAACAAATGCCCGTTGATTATGCCGTCATGCACAGGCCGGCCGTTTCCGGGCGCATTCGGGTCGGTTATCTGTCCAGTGATTTTAGGGATCATGCGGTGGCCTTTCAAATTAAAGGATTATTGGAAAAGCATGACCGGCATTTATTTGAAATTTTCGGCTACGCATGCAACCCTGACGACGGGACCGCCTATCGTCGACGCCTTGCCGATGCGTGCGACCATTTCCATGATGTCCATGCCTGCCCAAACCCATCCATTGCAAAGCAAATCCGTGATGACGGCATCGATATCCTGGTGGACATGGCCGGCCACTCAAGGGGCAATCGACTGGGGATCGCGGCAATGCGGCCGGCACCGGTACAAATCAATTATCTTGGGTTCCTGGGGACCACCGGAGCCGAATTCATCGATTATGTTATCGCCGACTTTATTGTCGTTCCGAAGGATCATGCCGAAAATTATACTGAAAAGATCATTTACCTGCCTTACTGCTATCAAGCCAACGATGACCAAATGCCGATAGCCAGGCAGAATCAAAGCAGAGCGCAATGGCACCTGCCCGATCCGGCGTTCATTTTCTGCAGCTTCAACCAGCCGTATAAAATCTGTGCCGATCTGTTTGGCGCATGGATGAATATCTTGAAACGGGTCGACCATTCGGTACTGTGGCTGGTCGAACGCAGTTCTTTGGCCCGCGTCAACCTCTGCCGTGCGGCCGAACGGGCCCAGGTCGATCCCAAACGATTGCTTTTTACCGGGTTTGTGCCGCTTCACGAAAACCTTTCCCGGCTTCAACTGGCCGACCTGGCGCTGGACACCTTGATTTACAATGGGGGCGCAACTACCGCCAACGCGCTGTGGGCGGGCGTCCCGGTATTGTCCGTTCTCGGCAACCACTGGGTATCGCGAATGTCAGCGAGCGCACTGAATGCCGTTGGGCTGCCGGAATTAATCGCCGAAGATCTCCAACAGTATGAGGATACAGCCGTGGCATTGGCATTGAACCCTGGCAAACTGGACGCCATACGGCACCGCCTGCGAAAAAACAGAAAAGATGCTCCTCTGTTCAACACCACACTATTTACACGTCATGTGGAAAAAGCCTATGCGCAAGTCTGGCATCGCCATACGGCGGGACTGCCGCCGGCATCTTTACAAATGACGCCATAGAGGCTCTGCTGCATGGAATCAAACACTCAACACGCCCTGCCCCGTCGGATCGAAAAAGACTTGATCCTAGCCAAGTCCTATATTGATGCGAGTCAACTGGATGCTGCCGCTGCGGTCTATAGGCAATTGCTCGAGAGGGCTCCAAACGAGCCGCACATTTTTCTCACTCTCGGCCTGGTTTACCTGGAGACCGGTTGTATCGACGCGGCCCTGTTCCATATCGGCCGATCTGTCGAGTTGGACCCGACCAATGCCGTGGCCTACCGCAGCATGGGCGATGCTCTGGCAGCGTCCAAACAATACGTTTTGGCTGTCAAGGCTTTTGAAAAATCCCTGCAGCTGGACCCCCATAAGACGGAAACCATGCTGAATCTGTCCAATGCGTTTCACGCACTGGGCATGAATGATCAGGCGCTGAACACTTTACAAAAAATCATCCGCCGGGACCCGAACCACCTTCGGGCACTGAACAACCTTGGCAAGGTCAATCACGACATGGGTCGCATGGAAAAGGCCAGGGTCTGCTATGATCGATGTGTGGACCTCAATCCTGAATATGCCGAAGCAAGATTCAATCGAGCGGCCCTGCTGCTTTCCGCCGGAGACTATGAACACGGCTGGAAAGAGTACGAATGGCGATTTAAACGTTCAGGTGCTGAAAATGTCTATCCACACCGGATCTCTTCACCCCGCTGGCAGGGAGAAGATTTTAAAGGACGGCGGTTGCTGGTGCATTGCGAGCAGGGTATGGGAGACGTACTCCAATTTGTCCGCTATCTTCCCATAGTTAAACAAAGGGGAGGCACTTTGATCCTGGAAGTGCACGCTCCGCTTGTATCCCTGCTCGAAGGTCTGGAATGGGTGGACGAAATCGCCGTTTTCCATCAGGTCCGGCCGCCGGTCATCACTCATGACATCCACATTCCCCTTTTGAGCCTCCCGGCGGTACTGGGCACACCAAAGACGCCAATTGCCCAGGCGATGCCCTATATCCGGATTGGTACGGACATCGCTGATTCCCGGATGACCTACCGAATGAAAAACCATATCAACATCGGCCTGGTCTGGGCTTCGAGTCCTTTAAACCCGGGACGCAATTTGCCCATTGAGCAATGCAGGGATTGGTTTAAACATCCCCGTTTGCATTTTGTCAGTCTTCAGACCGGAGAATTGTCCAAGCAAATTGTTCCCTTGAAACAATCGCCTGCAGCGATTACCACTGCAGGCGATTCTCTTGATGATTTTCTGGATACAGCCAAAGTCATGGCCAATCTGGACCTGATGATCAGTGTCGACACGGCCGCTGCGCATTTGGCCGGTGCCTTGGGCAAGCCGCTATGGGTTCTGCTGCCCTTCAATGCAGATTGGCGATGGTCTTTGCAAAAGGGAAAAAATCCCTGGTATCCAGAAGCAAAATTCTTCCGCCAACCATCTCCCGGAAACTGGAAACCGGTAATCCGTCAGGTCGCTGCCGAACTCCATGGCCTGTCCACAATTTAATGAACCACTGCCTGCTCGAGACAGCATGGATTTTCCACAAGCCATTGCCGCTGCAAAAAAGCGAATTCTGTGCGCCATGCTTAAAGATTGCACCGACCTTTTGGTGATAAGGTCCCGGCCAAATCCGGCGCCAGCCAAGCCAGATAATGCACCCTATGGCTGAAGCTTTATAACGTCAATATTTTGTCGATATTTAATCAATCAAATTTCAGATTTCTTTCATCGCCCGGCAAAAGGCGCCTGCAGCCCGGGATCAACTGCACCCGCTGAACGCGCCGGATCCGGAAAACCGAACGTCGAGTGCAGCCATACAACTTATTGGCGCGTGTTTTGCAAACCTAATTGAAGCACGGCTGAAATGGATTTCAATCTGAGTCTTAGAGTATTAATCGATTTTTATGACGACCAAATCATCTTATCCACGCAGCTTTGTCATTCCGGTACTGGACATGTCGCCACACAGCAGATTCAGCATTACAACACTGATAGACGACTTGGATTCAGTTGATGGTGAGGTTATCTGCATCTTCAATTCGGGCAACGTTTTCGAAAGCCTGTATCGCCATCCGCGAATCGACAAATACTGTTTTAACAAGCACAATGCCGGTGTCAGCCGTTCATGGAATCTGGGCATTAATTTGTGTGAATCGGATGTCGTCTTTGTCATGAATGCGGATTTGCATGTGCTGCCCGGTGCGATTTACCAAATGGAAGACTATTTGCATCAGCTTCCAGATGCCGTTCTCATCGGCCCGCAGGGCAGCTATCTCGATTTTTACAACCTTCGAGTCATTCAATACTTTAAAAGCGGAACCTTCAGCCAGCCCGTACGGACCCATGATGTGTCCGGATTTTTCTTCTGTCTTCACATGCCCAGGTATCTTGAACACAAGCTTCACTTTGATATCCGCTACAGCCCGTGTTTCATGGAAGAGTGGGATATGGGTATGCAGGTCATGCAGGCGGGTTTGTGCTGCTATGCAGTGCCGGTGAAGGACTATGAGCACGATTGGGGCATCTCAGGCGATCAGGAAAATCGACCGATCCCCTATTTCGGGCGCACCGTATACCGGAATCAATTACTGATGGATAACCGGAATAAATTCCTTGCCAAGTGGTTCGGACGACCCTGATGCGTATTCTGTTTTTAACCCACCCTTACCCCAATTATGTCCCGGATCTTCTGTTGCATGGGCTGCGAAAGCTCATGGGCGCGAATGTGGTGGATTACCCGCGAAAAGATTGTTTATATGACGGTGTATTGGGGCTCGGTGTCTGCACGCCCGATCAACGCTGTCCGGGGTGGTTCCAAAACGACCATGGCCAGATCGATCGCTCGGACATCTGGCACAAGGCGCGTAGCGGTTTTTTCGATATTGTGGTCAGCGATTTGCGGGCCATAGGCCAGCTGTCCAGCCACTTGGACACGTGGCCGAGACATAGCGTCGTCATTGATGGCGAAGACAAGCCCTATCCTTTATCGCCGGGTCCTTATGTCGTTTGCCGGCGTGAAACCGACGGTTCGGATTTCAGCATCCCTCTGCCCATGGCCCTGCCTGAGGAAATTTTCAATTGGATCAGGCGCTATGACGGACTGGCAAAACGCTACAGCATCGGTTTCCTGGGAAGCTCCCATAACGACACGCGCAAGCGTTTTATCGAGGCATTGTCAACCCATTATCCGGATGCCCTGCTTTACTCCACTGCCTTACCCCGGGACGACAATCCTTGTCCGGACGGGCGCGTGGGCCGGGATCAATATTACCGTAAATTGCAGCAGTGCAAGATAGTTCTATCGCTGCCTGGGGCAGGCAACGACACTTTCCGCTTCTGGGAACACGCAGCGTGCAATGCCCTCCACGCGGCCGCCAGCGCACCGCTTTATATTCCCTGCGATTTTGATTCAAATCAAGATATCATCCGGTTCTCGGGACTCGACGAGTTGCGGAAAAAAATAGATGCCATCGTCCACGACCACCACCGATGTAAAGAGCAAATCAGGCGCAGTCGGGATAAGCTTTTGACATTCCATATGACATCGAAGCGGGCCGCTTATTTTCTTGAGCGTGTCGGCCAGGCCTTTGGCACATGAGAGGACACACGGGTGCGCACCCCTTTACAGCCAGCGTCAGAGGGTAACATCAGCCATGACTTTCGAATTCGATCTATCCGTTCTGCTCAAACCAGTCGATTTTCTGCCCTTTATGGCAAGGGAGGTTTTACAGGTGGGCAGTGTACCGGCCATGCTGGCTGTCAAATACTACCCGAATGCAGTGAAACTGAGCAGCACCGCCGGGGATACACCGGAATCCGGCGGCCCGGTCAGGGCCAGTCATATCGATTGTATTGTTATCGGGCAAACAATGGGGTCTCCAGGATCTCTGGCCGGCGCGTTGGCCCGCCACATGGATTGTCTGAATGAATATGGCCGTGTCGTTTTACTTTTCAACATCCAAGATGATTTGCCATTTAGCATAGATGACATAGACCGGATATTGGGCGACAATGATTTGATCCGATACCGGGTCGGCCGGTTGGGTAATGTTGCCGGTGCGTCTTCAAGGATGGGTGTCGTTGCGGTTAAATCGACGTACAATCCTGTTGCCCATGCCCGGCGCGCGGACGCTCAGGGAAGGCCGGATAGCGCAATCGCCATACTGGATGCCATTCCCGGAGAGTTAATACAAAGCAATGACCTGATCGCACGGCTGGCTCTGGAAAAGCAACGCTATTTTCTCAATTGGCAGAAAAATGAGTCCTCCAATTGCGCCCCCCATACGTTTTTCAGCAAAGAACGCCGTGAATTTGCCCAGGTGACTGCGATAGCGCCGGATATGACCGATGCTTACCACATCCACGCGCAATACTGGTCCTATTTGGGACGTTTCGATATGGCCCGTCGGGTGTTGCGCTCCATCGGTCACTGCGTTTCCGATATGCCCGCCTGCAAAGTCGCCGACAAAACACCGGAAGACCGTCCGGACGGCTATGACGCCGGGACGTTGCCACCGTGGAATCCACGCGTTCCGTTACCTCGTATATTGGTCATCACTCATGATTATTCGGACTATGGCATGGACACCCTTTACCATGGATTGTGCACCTTACTGGGTAAAGAAAATGTGGTTGAATATCCATGGAAGCCGACCCTACATGGCCGGGACATCGAAAAGGCCCAACAATATCCATGTGTTTTCAATTTTTCAGGCAAACCGCTCACCGTGGACCATTTGGAGGATGAGATACGCCGGGGTAAGTTCGATCTCATTCTTTATGCCGATGTGGTTCAAATGGCCCATGGCTGTGAAGTCAGGCGTTTGATCAATGCCGATACCAACATCCCGGTGGTGCTTTACGATACATGGGATGATTGTCATACGCCACTGCACCGCATCTTGAGGTATATCGGCAGAAAACGATTCGATGTGCTTTTCAAGCGAGAGATGCTGACTGGAGTACAATATGATCCGAGAACTTACCCGCTGCCCTTTGGATATGCTGAAAGCTTCATCCATGCGCCTCATGATAGCGGTAAAACGGATACGGTTTTCTGGGCCGGCAAAAATGAATATGGTTTAAGGCCGCTTTATATCCGCAGTCTGGAAAAAATACTGGGGCGCCAATTAAACCAGAGATATGACCAAGCCGCCTACCAAACAAAAGTGGCAGCCGCCAAAATAGGGCTGTCATTTTTCGGATGCGGTTTCGACAGCGTGCGATATTGGGAGTTGCCGGCCAATGGCGCCATGCTCATGGCGGAACGCCCGCCGATACGGATCCCTCACAATTTTGAAGATGGGCATACTGCTGTCTTTTTTGATGATTTACCGGAAATGGAAGCCAAGCTCGAATACTACATGCATCGACCCGAAGAAATCAGCCGCATTGCCGCAGCAGGTCACGCCCATTATCGAACACACCACACCACGGTGGGTCGGGCGCGCCAGTTCCTGGCAGCCGTTGACCTGGAACTGAACGGCAGGTTGTCCGGCTCGACGCGATTCCGCTTGCGGCCTGCCGCCGGCGATACCGCCGGCGGCATTCGGCATAGAATCAACATGGGACTGGTTAAAGGCGAAAACTATGGTTGGGGTGTTTGCAGTAAATACCTGATTGAGGAGATGTCTAAATTACAACGGGTTCATGTGCTCAATGATCAGGATGGTTCGGCTTTTGATGCGCATCTCGAGGGCAAGCTGCTGCAGGCGCTCACCACGGTGGAATTGTCACCGCTATTTAAAAATGCACGCGGCCGGCAAAATTTCGGGTATACGTTTTTCGAAAACGAGCTAACCCGTAAATCCATCCAAAATGCGAGACAATTCGATCTGGTGCTGGCCGGCTCTTCCTGGTGCCGCGATCGTATGCTGGAGAAAGGAATTTCCAATTGTGATGTGCTGATCCAGGGCATCGATCCGGATTTATTTTACCCCATCGAAAGCAAACCGCCCCAGGATCGCTTCGTAATTTTCTCAGGCGGGAAATTTGAACTGCGCAAGGGCCAGGACCTGGTACTGCGGGCAGTTCAAATACTGCAAAATAAATATCCGGATGTTTATCTGGTCAACTGCTGGTACAACTTGTGGCCTCAGTCCGTCCAACAGATGACGTTCTCGCCATATATCAGCTTCAGCTATCGTGGAAATGATCCCTGGATCAATACCATGGAACGAACGTATCGCGAAAATGGGCTGGATGCGGATCGTATCTTTACCCTGGATCTGCTGCCTCAGCATGCGCAGCGTGAAATGTTCAGTCAAACCCATGTCGGCGTCTTTCCCAACCGGTGCGAAGGCGGTACCAACTTGGTGCTCATGGAATACATGGCATGCGCAAAACCGGTCATCGCCGCTTTTGCCACCGGCCAGAAAGATATTTTATCCGAAGACAATGCATTGCTGCTGCGTCAATTGAAAGATATGGAAATTCTGGATGGCCGCGGTGCCCGAATCGGCCGCTGGCAGGACCCATCACTGGACGAACTGGTAGCCCAACTGGAATATGCCTATCATCACCGCGAAAGCATCGACGGCATCGGGCGTCGGGCCGGAGGGGACTTGCAGCACTTCACGTGGAAACATTGCGCTGAACGCCTATCCATGCTTATTGGCCGCTGACTTGAAAAGCGGCTTTAACTTATCGCCTCAGCGCATTCAAAGTGCCCGATCCGGCAACCGGCCTGCCAGATTAAAAAAGGGCCTCCCTATCCGGGAGACCCTTTTCGTTTGTACGCCTGTTATTTTCTTTCGCAATTGGTAAAGTCAGCGGATCACAAATTCCGAAATGCCAACTCGTTGCCATAATCGATTTGCATGTCAGGATAAAACTGCGGGTGGATATACCGCAGGATGTCCTGGTCCTGGGCCCCTTTTGGATAGTCCGGCAACCGCTCACACAACGCCTTGCTGAATACGCCGTGGCCAAGCCGCTGTGACGCCTCGGCGGTAATATCGTTTTCGGTGATATACTTGTGGGCTTCCGTCAATACGGCCAACAAGAAATCCCTTTCCCCCACGAAGACCCCGCTGTTCAGATAGCGGCCCGGGAAAATGCCGTCGGACCATTTTTTTACCTGAGGCATGCATGCGAACCCGCCCATGAAACTGGTAGACATGAACAACAGCTTGCAGTTCTTGCTGATGAATGTGTTTAGTATTTTATTTGGATCGCCGATCAATACGGTATCGTCCGCATCACAAAACAGCACATACGCCGGACCCTGCCGATTGGACTCCAAATGTTTCTTTGTCCATTTCAACTTGAGTGTATTTCGCCAAGGTCCGTTAAAAGGTTCCTGAAGCACGGTAACGTCATTAATGCCAAGACTGGCCAGACTCTTTTCAAACAACGATATTTCAGCATAGTTGTGCGCGGTGATGATCTCCAAGTCATGGGGCCGGCGATATAGGTTTCCCACGCTGGGAAACCGGACCATCATTGCATATAAAATTTCTGCGAGGCGTTTATTATGGATAATCGGAGCAGGTAGATTGCTAAAGATCGACTCAATCCTGTCAGCCGATAGATTTTCAGATCGCATGGCCTGTATGCTCATGTGCCCTGAGCCACTCCCGTTATTTTGCCGGCAAATTCAAAAAACTGGCATTATTACGGTGCATTATTCTCCAAGATGCACGACTCTCGGCGGGTCTCCGACTTTGCCGTATACATAGGTGCCCCAGCACGAATGGGCACCGTGGAATCCACTTTGGCGGATATCGGCAGCATGACGTTTGAACAATATCTCTTCTATTCCAAAGGCGCTTCCGCCCAGGTCCCCGGCGATGCGCCTCAGGGCCTGCCGACATAAGGGCAGCCACTCATCTCTCAGCTTGCTGGTGCGGATGACACTGGGATTGTTGGAATGCGAGGCGGTGCGCAAAAATGGACTTAGACTTTTCCGGGTATCGACTTCCATGATAAAATCATGCCCGTCAAGCTGATTTTCCCGCTTGTTGAATCGAACAGAGTGCATATCGGGGTCTGCGTTCATATCGCCAATGATCGCGCCGAGTTGGATGGGATCGCCCCGGAACAGCCAATCATGCTCGACAAAAAAGATATATGGGGTGGCCACTGAATTGATACTGCCGTATAAGGTGGCGAAAAGCCCGGCATTTTCGTAGACATGCAAATCAAAACCGTGTTGCCGGGAAAAAGACTTCAATGCTTCGAAGTAAATGGTTTCACGGTCCGAGCCGTCCGGATCATGATCGTAGCACAACAACTTGGAGCACTGGCCGATTTCTTCGCCGAAAACGGCGCGCAAAGAGCCGTAGGTTGCAGTCAGCAGTTTGGTTGAAGGCGGCGACAATACCCGGAATTTTTTTAAACTCCCGGTGCAGTGTGTCACAACGATGATCGTAAGGTAATCCTTCAATGCAATGGAACCATCGGAAAGGACATCGTTTTTCCCCGAGGACAATGCTGTTTGACTGCCGCTTTTTTGCAGCGCCCCTGAGGCGGCATTCAGAAACTGGCCGGCCAGAGTATTGGTTGCATCCAAGCGATGGGCGGCCATGCTGGCCAGCAAACTGTCCTCAATTCTCCCAAGCTGCATCAGGACGCGACTCAATGCAACATAAATACGGGCTGCATGCCGCTTTGTAAACCGTACCGTTTTTAAGCCATTTGATCGAAATGATTTAATGGGTTTATCGGCGCCATAGAAATTGGGCAGGCAGGCCAGGGTTTTGTGATACCATTCGATGGCTTGGTGCCACTGTCCCTTCTCTTCAGCGCATTGGCCGTTGGCCGCGAACTCGAATATGGGATTCATTGTGTCTCGGGGAGTCATTGTTTTGGACCAACCGCTTTTTGAAGCAGAACCGCATAGCGCTCCAAATCGCTGTCGATAAACTTTTGGGCCAGATCCCCAAGGGCGTAATTTAAAACGTCGCTGGAAAGTTCTTTCGACAGATTGTTGAATATCGACCGACTGGCGCCGATATCTCCAATGATACAGAGCGCCGCCCCCAGCATAAATGAAGCGGCCAGGTAGTGACGGTTGTCCCGAAGGATGGCATGCAATATTCTTGCAGCCTCCTGGGCACCCCCTTTCATCAGCAGATTGACCGCCAGGTTATAATGTCCTTCCTTTAGATCCGGATCGGCCTGGATCGCTTTTCTTGAAAAATCGACCCCCTGCGCATAGCGGCCAATCTGCCAATAGGCACCGGCAATATTGGCGTACGCTTCGCTATATCCCGGGCAAATGGTCAGAAACCGATTCCACAGGTCGATGGCTTCCGGCCAACGCTCCAGTTGCCCGGCCTGGACCGCCAGTTCACGAAGCGCGGATTTGTCCCGGCCGAGCTGGTCGAGTTTGGCATAACCCAGCTCGAAATAGTAATGCGCTTTTCTGGTATTTTTGGCTTCGTTGATGTGACCGTAATGGTGAACGGGAATGGGACAGTCCGCGATGGTCCATCCGGCATTCCGAATCGATGGTTCCACCAGTTCATGCACCGGAAAAGCAAAACGGATGGCCTCGCAGCGCGGAAACAAGCGGACCTTGCTGGTCGGAAACCACCCCATGCCGGTCTCCTGCCGGGGGTAACTGCGGTCATTGGCCCGCCAGTCCATGGTATTGACCAAGTTGTTATAGTTACGTGTCTGCAAGGTGTAGGCCGTGGCGTTGGACGGGTCACGTCTTATGATCCGTCGTAAAGCGGCATGATCCTGCGGGGCGATAATCTCATCGGCATCCTGAATCAGAATCCAGTCGCCGTTTGCCTTTTCGAGGGAATAGTTGCGCGCAGCCGAAAAATCGTCACACCATTTAAAATGATATACCCGGGCACCGAAAATACGGGCAATATCGGCACTTCGATCGCTGGATCCGGTATCGATAACAATAAGCTCATCGACCAGGGTCTTTATCGAATTCAGGCACGGCCCAAGCATGGCCTGTTCATTTTTAACAATCATACAAAGCGATATTGAGGGCCCCGTCTCCGCATTTTCCTTGGCAATGCGCGCTCCCACCAGATTCCTGACGGACAGGGCCGAATCGATCAGGTCATTGCCCGGAGTGGAAAAGGCCACCAGCGTTTCAATGGCGTCCATCGCTGCAACATGGTCCTGCTGCTCGAGACTCAAGGCGATGAGCATTTTTCGGATATGGTGGTTCCATGGTTGCCGGTGTTGTAACTGCTCCAGTACTCCTCTGGCATGATCGATATTGTCCGCAGCAACAGCTTGCTGGAAATAGCCCTGCAGTGCTTCCGGATTTTCCGGATGATCGATCACGGATTTTTCCAATGCCGCAAATCGCATGCAACCGGTATCAGAAAAATTGGGCGAAAGTGAAGTCATGGGGACGCTTATCCGGCGGCGGCGATGATTCCATCACTGCCGTCTGCTTTCATGGAAGTTTGCAGATTGCGCAGGGCGCTCTGGGCGTCCTGATTCCAGGGCTCAATTTCAAGAGCGCGATGGTAAAAGTGTTTTGCATCATCCGGCTTGCCGATGAAGGCGCAAACCATGCCGGTTGCCACCAGGGACTCGATATCCTCCGGATTATCTTCCAGAACCGACAGATACAACTTCATGGCATCCTTTGCGCGAGACTGTTCGATCAAATAAAAATCGGCAAGATTTTTTCGGTAATTGGGGACCTTGGGATCAAGTTGTACGGCTTGTTCATAGTATTTAAGTGCGTTGTTTTTGTCCCCGCATTCGTAGAAGAGAACGCCTAAATCGTTATGGGCCTCGGCATTGTCGGGCGATTGAACCAGCAGACGTTTCAAATCGTTGATGGCAACTTGACGATCGTCCGCCGGCGCATCGACTCTCGACGGTTCGCAAAGACCGGGGTTGGAATCATGGGAGTCGGAAGCACCCGCGGTCTGCTCAAGCTGCTGCATCAATTTTCGGGCATCTTCATTCCAGGGTTCGACATCCAGGGCGGTAGTAAAAAAATCGCGCGCATCCGCTTTCTTTCCGAGCGAAAGACATATCTGACCGCAGCTCAGGTGCACCTCCACGTCCAATGGGTCGAGCTTCAGCGCTTGGATATAAGTCTTCATGGCCCGCTGTGAATCCCTCAGCTCAACCCAATAAAAATCGGCCAGATTTTTCTGGAAGTTTTCATTTTCAGGCATCAGCTCGGCTGCTTTTTGGTAATGCTTCAGGGCTGCCGGCATATTGCCCGTTTCGTAATTCAAAACACCCAGATCATTATGCGCCAATGCATGGGTGTCATCCTGATCCAGCAACTGTTCCAACAGTGAAATGGCCGCCTGGCGATCATCCTCCTGAACCTTGGCTTGGGCGGCTTCGTAAAGGGTATCGTTAGACATAACGTTCGTTTGAAGGCCTGCGTCCGCAGCCTTGACTTTCTCCAGGTAGTTTTGGATTTCACTGTTTTGCGGATCCAGGGTTTGAACACGTTGATAGTATCCCCGGGCATCCTTGTAGCGGTGCAGAGAAATGGATACGTGGCCTGCCATAACCAGTGTATCGATGCTGTCCGGGTCAATCTGCAAAGCCTTCTCATATTGCGACAAAGCACTTTCGGCATCTTTTTGGACAACATAGTAAAAATCACCAAGATCCTTTAGATATTGCGTGTTTCGAGGAAAAAGCGCCACGGCCCTTTCATAATGCACCAGGGAATCATGCATGTCACCCTGATCATAAGCCAGTGCAGCCATCACGCTATGCAGTCTGGCGTCTTCGGGAAAATCCACCAGCAATTTGCCCATGACCCAATATGCGGCTTCCTTGTGTCCGCCATCGACCAGGTATTCGGCCGCTTTCAAAATGATTTCCGGTGAATTCATAATATTATCTCCTTGGGTTGTTCCGGTTTTGACCGGTATTTTTTCGGGGGCGGGCGCAGCGCCGCTCACGTCCGGCTCAGTTTGGTCCCGGGCGACATCCGCATGGACCGTTTTCGGGAGTCCGGCCGGTACTTTGATCACCATGTTTTTCGCGGCCGCAAGCCGATAACGCTCAATGATTTGCTGATCCTCATCCCGCTTTTTCGAACCATTGGCATGTTCGATGCTGTCCGGGCGGTCCAGATATAGTCCCAATGGTTTGGATATATGATAAAATTCATTCGTTTGCGATATTCTCAACCAGAATTCAAAGTCGGATGACACCTCCAGGCGCTCATCAAAATAACCGTATGTCTGGTGAACGTTCTTTCGCCAAACCGGCTGCGGGCCGATAAAGCAGCCCTTTTGCAGAAGCATGCGGCGATCCCAATCATACCAGTGCAACAATCCGGTCGGTGTACAATCACGAAATGTTTCGTTTGGCGTGCGGGTCTTGATGACATCCGCATACACCAGGGCAATGTTTTTATCCTTCTCCATAACGCCAACCATCTGTTCGAAGGCGTCCTGCCGATGGCGGTCGTCCGTGTTGGCGTTGGTGATATATTGTCCTAACGCAAATTTTATACCACGGTTCCAGGCCTGATAGACATTTTCACGCGTTGCTGTGCGGATGTATTTTATATTGGGAAAGCGCCTCTGAAAATCCCTGACAACTGCAGCCTCGGCCTGTTCGGAGGCACTGTCGACAACAATGATCTCCAATTGGTCGGCGATGGTTTGATGCTCCAGGTCGTCCAGGCACCCCTCGATAAACGCGGCGGCGTTATAAGTTGACACAATGGACGTCAAAATAATGTCCGGACCAGCGACCTGTTCCTCGATAAAACGGCTGATAGTCCGGCAACTCTCCGACCAATCGAAGCGCTTGGCACGCGCCATCCCTTTGGTCTGGAATTTTCGACGAAGGGCGCTATTTCGCACATCCCGCAGTGCCGATTGAATATCCGTTGTTGAAGAAAAATCGGCATACCGAACCGCATTGCCACCAACTTCCACCACGGCTGGCGATTGATGGGCGATAACGGGACAACCGCAGGCCATTGCTTCTACCACCGGAAGACCGAAGCCTTCGTACAAAGACGGAACGAAAAGCGCTTCCGCACCACCATACGCTGCCGTCAAATCGTTTTCATCGAGCAGACCAGCATACCTGATATCCAGGTCGGCCTGAATCTTTTCTTCTTCCGGGTTCAAGCGCGTTTCGCCGCCCACGCACAAAACCACCGGTCTTTCTGCGGCCGGCATTTTTGCCAGCGTCTTAAAAAGGCCGAGACCATTTTTGTATCCGTTTCGGTTGCCGACCAGCAGAAAATACGGGTCTTTAAGGCCAAGTTTCTCTCGCAGCCGGGTGATCTCGCCGGGCTGCGATTGCCTGAATTGGGTATCCCGCCCGTTGTGGGCCACACGCATGGGGCGGTTGGCGACCTGGGGATATTGCTTACACAAATCGTTTTGGGTCACCTGGGATACATTGATATAACCGTCGCCAGTCTCGATGACCCGCTGCTTGGCCTGCCACTCCGGCTGCGACAAATCCATTCCCATGACTTCCGGGATCAAATCATGGACCATCACGAGGTTGCGAACGCCCGGTGCCCGGGTGAAGTAGGTGCTTATAAAAATGTCGGCTTCCAATTCACTGCAGACACGATGCAGCATCTCGTCGTCGTGATCCAGCCGTTGGGCGTCACCCCACTGAAAAGCTGGAACGGCATGAATGGCCACATCATCCAGTGGTACAATTGATCCTTTTCTTTGCAGGATAGTAATGCGGGCCTGCGGCATCTGCCGTCTCAAGCCGGAAATAAGATTACGCCATACCCGTGCGATACCTTGGGGGCGACCCGCCTGAAGCTGGAAAATTATGCCGTCGATGACAATATGGCGAACTTTCGGTGCTGATTGGCTGCTTTTTTTTGCAATGATGGCATCCAGCGCCACCGGCGGCACCGCTTTGGCGATGGCGCGGTGCTCCACGCGATCGACCAGGGTTCCATCCTTGACCCATTTAAAATAATCCGATAAACGCACGGGCAATTCAGGCGCCTTTTGTAGTTCCCGCCACTTGGACACCGCGCCGGCATACCCGTAGTAATCCTCTTTGAAACGGACTTGGGACTCCAGTGCATAGGCATAGTGGGAAAATACCAAACCGGCAGCCTCCGTTTCGCTGTGCGTGAAAGGATTGACCAGGGCCGTGTCAATCCATCCGGCTGATTGTTTGACTTGCAGACAAGGCGGCTCGTGGCTTTTCCATTGCATGCCTTTTCGATATCGCCACAACCGTATCCACTCATAGCGGGGATTATGGCTGTAAGAGTTGTTCGTGGTGGTGACCAGATGCGGCCCTACAAAAAAATGACAGTGGAAAAATGCCGCAGTCCGCTCGGGATGTTCCCGGAAAAGCCCATGGGCGGTTTTGATTTGCCCGGCATGCCATAATTCATCGGCATCGATCTGCCAAAGCAGACAATGCTCTGGCAGATTTTCCATGGGCGCACTGACCATCTCACGCTTGCCATTCCAGAAGGCACCATCAGGTTTGCGGTACACGGTGACGTGATCCGGAAATTCAAGTGCGATTTGATCCAGATAAGCCGTGGTGCCATCGACACTTAGACCATGGTCATGGTAGTGATTCACAATCTTACCGCCGTTGCTTAAACTCCAGGCGGTATCGTGTTTCAGGTCAGCGACGCCTTCGACGATGTGCCAGTGCCAGGGAAATTCCAATTTTTTGAATATGTCGATATGATACCGGATAAACGGTTCACCGTTCAGCACGATGGTAAAAAAGTGCACCGGCAGCAAATCGGCGGCCGTACGGCCTTGACCGTCGGAGGACCCGATCTCCAGAACATGCTCGATCCCGCTGTGTGCGGCGGATTGTTTTATATCGGTATAAAAAGGGTCGTTGAAAATTTCAGGGGGGATCAACCCCTGGGTTTCGGATGCCGCATTTACCTCAGATCGGGGTGCACGTGATGGGTCCGGGACGTCCGCCAACGCAGGTACTCCAAGAATGTATTGAAGGCACAGATCGTCGAGCTGGCCGAGTTGCTCCAGGCATTCCTTGCAAAAGATTTTCGATATCCGGGCCACACGCAGGTAGTCTTTGGCGGCTTCCGCCTTTTCCGCCAGCGGAGTATCATCCGAGTTGAGCAGTTTCATGCCCTGGTAGTGGAGGTGGCGCGCTTCCCTGCGGGATCTTTTCAGCGGCTCGGCATGATGCCGTCTCAACACTTCGAAAAACAGCTCTTCCTTATCCGCTTCAGTCAATGGTGATGTTTGAACGACCTGCAATAGTTCATAATCTCTCATCGTGATCGGCGCCAGAGCCTCCACGGCATTGGGCACGAACCATTTCACCTGCCGTTGGTGCATCTCTTCGGCGTCCTCAACCGGACGGTTTTGACGCCAGAAAAAGAGGGGCTTCGCAATATGCGCAAATGTACCCATCAAACTGAATTCGGGCATAAACACCCGATCCGGGCTGATGGTCCAGCGCATTTTGAACGCTTTCTTCAATGCTGATGAACGGTACATGCCATATATCGGTGTACAATATGTCAGGCCCCACAATACCTTTTTGAAGCGGCTGACCGGCGGCAGGCCGCGGGTTTCGATATCTTCGATGATTTCGCGTATGGGTTTGTTGTCAGCATCGATATGGCAAGCGTCGGGATAAGCCAGGATGAGAGAATCGTCTTCCTGGGCAAAAACATTCAATAAGCTGGATATAAATTTCGGATGATAGAGGTCATGATCTGCGGCCCACATATGATAGGTGCCTGAAGTCCGTTTCAGCATTTTTACGGAGTTTTTAAGAGGATTGATATTCTCCGCGTTTCGATCAAGAATAATGCGGTTGTCTTTTTTGGCGTAACTGCGGCATATATCTGTCGAACGGTCCTGTGATCCGTTGTCCGATAGAATCAGCTCAAAGTTCGTATAATCTTGTGCCAGCAAGGACTCGATGGATTGAGCCACGTATTCCTGGGCGTTGTAAACCCCCATGGCGATGGAAACCAGCGGGTTATCATCTGCGACGCGTTTTACAAAGCTCATGATGCTTCCTTCATATCGCAATAATTCTCGTTTTGTCGCGGCTGCGCTGAATATGGCTGACTTCCCGAATGGTATTGCCCTGGTATAGGCTCACAATTTCCGGGAAGAGCCAGTTTGTGGTTGCCCGAAACAGCGGCCTCCAGTTTTCCGGCCCACGACTTCAATTGTCGATCGCCATTGAAATATTTCAGGAAATGAAAGATGCTCCCCTTCGTTGGCTCGCAAAGCCCATAGCCGCTGTAACGGTCCAAACTGCTGCCGCAATAGGATTTATCCGTAAATATATCTGGCCTTTCCTGGCATGACAAAAACCAATCGGAAGGCGTTTTTCCGAAAATATGAGTAAAAGAAATGTCTTTTTTAGTTGCTGCACTTACCAGACGGTACTGATGATTAAAGGCGGACGTCAATTTATCGGCCGAATACCGGGTCCTGGCAGCTTTTGATGCATTTCTGGAAATACGGCGGTGGTCTTCAGGGTTCTGCGCCAGCCATTGCATGGCCGAAGAGAACGCTTGTCGATTGCAGACAATGATGCCGGTCTGCAGATGTTCAACGATACAGCGCTCCGCAGGATTGTCCAGCACAACGGGAACTACGCCTGCGGCCATAGCCTCAAGCAGTGCGTTTTCCGTGGTTCCATAATGGTTGGGATTGAGCAGATAGGCGAATACGTTCATGCCCGCCAGTGCTTCCGAAACATCATTGACATACCCCTTGAATTCAAGAAGGTCGGGTTTTCCCGCATCGGAACACTGTTTTTCCAGTGCGGCCTGATTGTTTAAATCGCCGTATAACTTCACCTTGAGCCCCGCGATGGGGATACTACTTACAAAATCGACGTAATCTGGATGCAATTTGAGAAATTCAAACTGCCGATATAACCAACGGATAGCCCACCGCGTCGGAGCACAGGTGCTGAGGAAACGGAGTCCAACCCGCCACAGCTGTTGACAACACACACCTTTTCCTTCTGGTGTGACGGCAGGTTTATAATTGTCTTTGTTTGGAGCGAGCATGCCGACGTGAGTAAAAAACGATCGGATTGTTCAACCAGTCCCCCGGGTATCACCGGAGTATGCAGTCCTGACACATGGGACCACACAACAAGTCGCATCGGTGGAAAATGCTGGCCGCAAAGCGCCTTAAGCGTGGCGGGATGATTCCACCACTCCAGCTGTACAATATCAGTGCCTTTAATCATTGTCGCCAGCTCCTTTTTGCCGGGCTGCACAATGATCTCTGCACCGCTTTTTATGATACGATCGGTGAAAGCGGATTTTTCTGTTTTTTCGAAGGTTACGATGCGATGGGCGTTCACGGGACTATTACCATGGCGATTGGCAATGAGATCACTCAATGCTTTTCCCACGCCCCCACCCAGATGCGCCGTCAAATGAAGTATCTGCATATTCTGTATGGCTCAGTGTGCAATTTCATCTCATTGCCCGCCGCAATGATTCTTCTTGCTTGAATAGCATGCCCTTAAGGTCTTTGGCTGGAAATGCCGCTGCTTTTCAGTGTGAAGATTCAATAATGCATCCTGCCTGCCGGCATCGCCCCAAAAGGCGACAGGTTCATGCGCAGCCATTGGACGATGGCCAAAATTCAATTGAATTTCGGCATTGCGTTCAACCAAGTGATTTTCAACAAACTTGCGGATGGAGACCGGTTTCCCGCTGCATATGTTGACGATGCCGTCAAAGCAAGAATTCAATGCTATGCGGGCGATTCTTTTTGCGACGTCTTCGACTGGCAGAAAATCTCGCAGTTGTTCACCATTGGACATGTTAAAAACTTTTTCACCGTCATCGATTGCCCGATCAAGTGAAGGAATCAGGCTATCCGGGCGTTGTCCTTTTCCGAACATATAGAACAGGCGGGTCCAGGTGAGCCTAAAAGCATATTGGCTGTGCAGGGCTTCAAGAAAACGGCGAAGTGAATCCTTTGCGATGCCATAACAGGTTGTCGGATTAGCTGGTAATGTTTCCGAAAGACATCCGTTTTGAACACCGTACTCGAAACAGGTGCCGACAACGGTGAGATTTTTCAATCCCAGTTGAATCATTCCCTTGAGAAACCGGTAAGCTGCCGGCAAATTGGTTTCAATATGATGAAATTGCCGATAGTTGGGCAACCCCTCCCATGCTAAATGAATGAGGTAATCGGGACGGCCGAAAGGTTCTAAGCCGGTCTGTTCAATTCGGTTCAGGTCGCAAACGATATAATTCGGGCAAAGCGCTTTCAGATCTTTCTCATTGCGACCGGCAACAGTCAGATCATACTGGTTTTGTCGGCGCAGATATTCAAAGACATGCCTGCCGAGAAACCCTGTTGCGCCGGTTATCAGAATGGTTTTTTTGTCTTTTGGCAATGGACTCAGCGAATACGTTTCAAATACCCGTCGGGGGCAGCGGTGAGCAACAGTTTATGCTCCATCGACCGGTCTATCTCAAAATGCGGATCGCTTTTCAGAAATGCATGAACAGCGGTTTTGGGGTTATTGCCCGGGCCCCATGGACGGTCATGGAATTTTTCGGCGGGCATATCTTCAATCACAGTGTCAAATACAACGCAGTACGATCCGATTGTGACGAGAGGCGCGTACAGGTGTAATTCTTTCAAGACATGGTCATGGGTATGGTTGGAATCCAAACACACCAAAATTCGCGCTTTGTTTTTTGCAAACTCCCGGACTTTCTCAGCGATTTTAGCATCTGTACTTGACCCTTCGAGCATCGTGATCCGGTGGTACATCGGATGGCGTACGATCTCACCGAAATTATGCGTCCTGATGTCGATGTCGATCCCCAGAACGTGTCCATCGATACCCATCATCTCAAGCATGGATGCACTAAACACAATGGAACCGCCATGGGCTATCCCAGTCTCGATGATTAAATCGGGCCGGATGTTCCAAATAATCTCCTGTAGACCTAAAATGTCCTGGGGCAATTGAATAATCGGCCGTCCAAGCCATTTAAAATTGTAACTATATTTTTCCAGCCCGGTAAGGTATTGAAGAGATTTTCGTTTGAGCTCTAAATCGTCGCCCTGCCGTTTGATATTCTCTATTACTTCTTGATTGAATTTTTCTATAGATGGCATATATCAATCCTCATAGTGTTATCGCTGTTCCACTAAATCCAATCTGGCCAAGATACGCATGCATGCTGTTTGCATAAGGCTCAACGGGAAAAATAACGATATCTTTATCAGAAGCGTTTTTCAGTATTCTTTCAGAAGAGATGGGTAATCCGTTGATCGTCCTGGTTTGTTTGTATTTTGATTTGTCTACATATGATATAATATTGCATTGGCCGATGGGCGTCATCGACATGAGCAACTGCATATAGGCAGACATCCCCCAAATATAACAGGGCGTCTGATTTGTTGCGATGAGCTTTATTTCCCGCATTTTAGCGGTATTGTGTTCAGCCAGTAGCCCGATGACGGAATCTCGAATCGTGTGGTATTGAACGTCTTTGGAAGCCAAATGGGCAGTTTTCTTGAAAATCGCGCTTTCGCAGGCAATCACACCGCGCCCATTGCGTATGGCCTTCCTTTGGGTTGCCAGACATGAGAATCGATGACTTTCAAAGAGCGAAACCAAATGGTTTTTAGAAAAATAATTGATATGCTCGTACATAAAATCCCACATAGGTGCATGTTTGAAAGAGCACCCGTATTCCAGGCTGGGGACTTCAGCGTATACCAGACCGCCGCTTCTTAAAACGCGATACGTTTCTTCAACCGCAGCCTTCAGGTCAACGATGTGCTCCAGCACATGAGACAAAATGACCATATCAACTGAGTTGTCTGCAAGCGGCAGCTTCTCTGCCGTACCCGTTTTTGCATCTATTCCTCTTCTCTTTGCGAATTCCACACATTCGGGCAATAAATCCACCGCCAACAATTTTTGGCAGCCGTGCTTTTTCAAAAAGGATAAAAATCCCCCTTTGGCGCTGCCGACATCGACCACCCGAGATGTCCTGACGGCACGATGCTTTTCCAATGCCGCCAGTATTGATGCGTATCGTTTTGTCTCACATTCATTCAACACGCCAGTCCCGCTGCTATCTGATAAATAGTGCATGTTTTGCCCGTAATAGGCATAAAATTCTTCAGGCGAGCTTTGGGTATCGAAAAAGATGAAGCCGCATTGGCTGCATGCAACAAGGTAACAATTTGGGCTGAGTGGGTTTTCATCAAAAAGCACATAGCTCAGCATCTTCAGCAACTCAACGGTTGTGTTGCCGCAGAGCGGACAGCGACGATGGTTTATTTGCCCGCTATTCATCAATTTGGCAAATCACCCAGCTTGTTTCCGGAAGCCGCCTCCTCGTCGAAGACAATTTCGCAAAACTGGTGCAATCCCCTATTTTTACATATTTTACAGAATCTGGTGTTCGCCAGTTTTCTCTCCAGTGCATCAAAGCCAATCTCGGTAAATTTGACATCGGGCATCACCGAACCCATCCATGCTTGGCATTCGGCAACGGTCAAGTCACTGTGGATTCGAACCAGGTGGTCATTTGGGCATGGCAGATTTCTTTGTGTAAATGCCTTTTGAGCAGTAGCTTCCACAGAATGACACAAATAAGGCAATGCGGCTTGTGTTTTTTGTGAAATCGCTCTTCCGTCAAGTATATTGCTGACGGTTTCAAAACCGATAACAGACGCGTAAATACACCTGAATTCAAACCCTAGCGCCTTACACAACTGTTTCACACGCGGAATGTCATTTTTATTGTGCCGGTAGCGGTGAAAAAAGAATTCAATCAGTGTTTCTTTCGAGTACTTGTCCCTATATTGGCTAAGTTTTTCCAGGTTTTTCATCAGTATATCGAACTTGCCACCCCGGTGCATCAATTCGTAGTTTTTCCCCCATCCCGAAGCCGAAACCCTAATCCATACAGGTTTTGACTTGACAACCGGCTTGAAATCCCTGGAAAACGCCAAATTGGTCGATAAGCCCACACCGAAATTATAAGCATTCGATATTTCGATCATTTCAGCCAGCGCAGGGTTTAAAAAAGCCTCATTGTGCCCGAATAAATTAATCCAGGAGGCCAACGGGTCCTCTTTTCTGATTTTGGCCAGCACCGCTTTGAAATCATCAATTCCCATGTTGATCAGGGGTTGATTATAATACTCCCTGGACGAACAGGTCATGCATCTCAGGTTGCAGCGATTATTGATTTCAATATAATAATCGAAGCGCTGGATTTTTTCCCATTCTATGAAATCATTTCGAGCGAGTCCGTTCTCCAGACAGATCTGAGCAATTTGAGGTGAGTGTCCCCGTGTGCATATGAGGATAAACATGCGCTTCAAATTCTTTTTAAATAGTTCATCCGGCAATAAAACCGGAATGCCCAGTTTGTGACCGGAGCAATCGGTGCTGTCAATAAAGGCTTCAATCTTAAAGCCTTGTTTGAGGAGGTATTTTGCAGCACTCAAACCGGCAATTCGCGTGCCCCAGATATAAATAGGCCTTCCATGGATACAATTTCTCATTTCATCAATTTGCATTTGGAAATCCTCTTACTTTTTCGGAAAAAAGCCTTATATCGTTAAATTTCTGTCTATATTGTCGAAGTTCATCAAGTGACATGCGGTATGGCTTAATATAGATTTTATCATGTTCGGAAGCATCGAAATTAATTACCCCGCGCCACAAATCTTTCTGGTTGACTGCCGAGACAAGCAGCTTGTCCCTGATGCACTGTTTGAATAGCGGGGTCCCGGGAAACGGAATCAGGGAGGCCATTTCATAAATATCCAACCCGATCTCGCACATCATCTGGTATGAATCCTCCAGTGTTTTGGGTGTATCCTCGGGAAACCCCATGATGAAGAGCCCAAATGTGAAAACATCGTATTGTTTTATTATTCCGGTTATCCTGAAGATATCATCTCTGGCCAGTTTTTTCCCGATGATCTGATTGCGGATATAATCGTTGCCGTGTTCGATGGGCAGCTTAATCATTGCAAGACCCGCCTCCGCCATTAAATGAATTAGATGATCGTCTGCGGAGGCAATATGTATCCCGCTGGATAGTGAAAATTGAATATCAATTTTTCGCTTTTTTATTTCTGAAAAGATTATTTCAGCATGTCTGCGATTTACATTGATATTATCATCCACGAATTCATAATAATTTTGTCCTCTCTCTTTTGTTAAGAATTCTATCTCGTCAACCACATTGTATGGGTCTCGATTGCGCAGTACCGGGCCCATGATCTTGGAGGCCGAACAGAATATGCAATGGAATGGACAGCTTCGTGAAGAAACAATCGGAACGGCAAGCCTTATTTCCATGTTTTTTGGATTGTTCCAGAAAGAATGATCTGAATAATACGCTTCAAGATCTATTCGGCTCCATAACTGTCTGGCCTCCACGTCCAGTTCCTTCAAATATTCCCTGCGTTTATTGATGACAACCTGTCCGTTCTGGTCTCGGTATCCGATGGCTTGAATGTCGCGGAGATTCGAGTTGGTTAAATGTAATATTTTCCTTGTTAATGCTAACAATTGCTGTTCACCTTCGCCAATAATGACATGATCGATGAATGGGCAATTTTGTAGAATTTCTTTGGCAAAGAATGTGGGGTGGCTTCCGCCGACACAAATGGAAATCTCCGGGAATTTGGCTTTAATTTTTTCGGCAACGCTCAAAATCAAAGGGAATTGATAACTTGAAAAACAGTTAAAACCCAAAATCCTGGGTGGGGGATCAAACTTTTTTGTCAATGTATCGATGATGAATTCTTCATTAGATCCACTTTCATCAGGAGATGTCAGAATTGAAAAATCGATATAGTCACAATCCAATCCATTTTTTTCTAAATAGGCACATAGATATAATGATGCAACAGGAATACTTTCTTTCCCTTTTCGTATATCACTTGATTTTGGCAAAGAGACGAGCATTACATGCATTGGATGAACTCCATTTTCACCATGGCTTAATTTTTCAGCCGTGATGCATTTAAGATGTTTAATAATCTATGACGATAAGGATCGATATTATCGATGATGCACTGGGATATCTGGTTGCAATGGCGACAGACTGTGTTCCGGAAGCGTTCACCTTTTAAATGCTGTACCTGGTGGGCATACAGCCGTTCGGAATTCCATATTTCTTTGATACTATTTTTTTTGAGGTCCCCAATAATGAGCTGGTTTTTCCAATCGACACAGCAAAGGCTGAAGGTTCCGTCAAAATTCATGACCAGAGTGTAGAATATCGGACAGCATACGTATTTATCGATAATGATGCTTGAATGTGCAGACTTGGAGCTTTTAACCCCCATGCTGGCCTCAACGTCATGATCGGGCCAGGGGTCCGTCAAATTTTCCAGGTAAATAGAATCTGCAAGAGGTGAAAATAGATCGAAAAATTTATTTTTTTCTTCTTTGCTGTAGAACTCCGATATTGATTTTATGAATATTTTACTTTTCCCGCGGTTCGTGTACAGATACATCAGGTTACTTAAAAAACCGTCATAGTTGATCTTGGCACCTGTAAAACGAAAATATTGCTCTGCGTTCAACCCGTTTACCGAAATGTTGATTTTATCAATTTTAGCGCCAATTATAGCGTCTATCTTACGCTGGTTCAAAAGCATACCATTGGTCGTGGTATCAACAAATTCCACATTACCGCAAGTTTTCGCGTAGTTAACCATCTTTGCAAAGTTTTTGTTTAACAAGGGCTCGCCGTTCCCGTATAGATGGATCGATTTAATGGGCTTATCGAAGTCGGCCAATCCATCAATGGCTTTTTCAAACAGCTCCATGGAAAGCATTCCACGGTCATGACTCTTTTTGCTCGCCGGATGATACTTACCCACGGGACAGAACCGACAGCTAATATTGCAAAGGCTGGATGGTTCGATCTGCAGGACAAAAGGAGTGTTTAAAGGAATAACCTTCTCCAGGCGCGTGCGGTTCTTTGTATCTATACGGGGTTCAATTTTAGCCGTCATTTTTACCTTTTCTTATCGTTTTCGGTTTTTCGAGCACCTGACAGATTTCATTTTGCCATTGCTAGAAAATTTGGAGATCCGGTATTGCCAAAACATGCAGTCCCCCCCATTTGCGCACGTAAGCCAATTGTGCCGTAATCTCTTCTTTGAGGTTCCAGGGCAAAATCAGGATATAGTCGGGCTTCTCCTCTTTTATTTTCTCCTCTGCCACGATGGGGATATGGCTGCCGGGTAAAAACTTCCCCTGCTTGTGTGGTGAAGCGTCGACGACGAATTCAATAAGGTCTTTTCTGATATTACAAAAATTGAGCAGCGTGTTGCCTTTTGCGGCGGCGCCATATGCGCATATCGTTTTACCATGACTCTTTGCATCGCGCAGAAATGACAGGAGTTCGTTCTTAACCTTTTCCGCGTGAAATTGAAAATCAGCATAAAAGCTATCAGTAGCTATTCCCTCCCGGCATTCTTTATTGATCATGTATGCAACTGAAGGGAAAACCACCTGTTTTCCGGTGTCTTTCCTTTGAGCAAAAACCCGCAGGCTGCCGCCATGGGTCTGGAGTTCCTGCACATCGAATATAATGAGACCATTTTTATTCAAAATTCTATTGACTGTCATAAAAGACAGATAAGAGTAATGTTCGTGATAAGCCGTGTCGAACTGGTTGTTTTTTACCATTTGCAGCAGGTGCGGGAACTCGAAAGTAGCAATACCATTGGGTTTTAACAAGTAAGTGAACCCTGCTACAAAGTCGTTTATGTCCTGCACATGCGCTAAAACATTATTTGCGACAATCAAATCGGCCGACCGTCCCTGCAACGATAGTGTTCTTCCCATAACTGATCCGAAAAAATCACATAAAATTTCGATCCCCCTGCTGCGTGCCGCCTCCGCTGTACTTTGAGTGGGCTCTATGCCATAGCAGCCAATTCCGTTTTGTTGAACATATTGGAGCAAATAACCGTCGTTTGCGGCAATCTCAACCACAGTGCTGTCCGCTACCAATCCGAACCGGGATATCATCTCGCTGACATAACGCCTTGCGTGGGCCAGCCAGGAATTCGAAAAAGAACTGAAATATGCATACGATTGAGTAAAAAGATCCTCGCGCGTCGCATAGTCTTCAGACTGAACCAACCAACAATTGCCGCATACAAACAGACGCAACGGATAATATTTTTCAGTCGCTGCCAATTGCATTTCGCTCAGATAGGCATTCGATGGGGGCGCGCTGCCCAGATCAAGGAACGCCGATTTTAATGGAGTCCCACAATGTCGACAGGTCATCGCCTTGCCTGCGGGTTGTATTTGCGGAGTGTTGAATATGGTAACCCTGTTCGTAGCATTGGTTTTCATAGAATCACGCCGCTGAAATCTGGCCTGAGAAAGGGAAAATTGGCATCCCTTCGGGAAACAGTGGTAACATCCAGGGGAAACTTTATTTTCAGGCGTTGATCATCGTATCGTATTCCCCGCGAGTTTTCCGGAGAATAGAATTCCGAATGAAAGTATAGAATCTCAGTATCGGGCTCCAATGTCTGAAACCCGTGTGCACACCCTTTGGGGATATGGACCATTCGCATATTCTTTTCTGAAAGTTCGATGCCGATCCACTGAAGAAAAGTCGGCGATCCACGGCGGATATCCAATGTGACGTCAAAAACACTGCCGCGGATGCAGGAAACCCATTTGGTCTCGCAATACGGTTCTGTCTGATAGTGAAGGCCCCGCACTGTCCCGGCAAAATGGTTCATCGACCGATTGACTTGAACAATCGGCATGTCCACACCATGCGCTGCATTATCTTTTTGGCAGAATATGCGGGTGAAGCTCCCGCGGGAGTCGGTGTGCGGCTCAGCATCGATAAGGAAAACTGAATCGATGGCTGTTCTAGTAAACTGCATGCTCACTTGTCCAGCTCCGTCTGATGGTATTGGATCACTGCAGCAATTCAAATTGGCCGATCTGTTGAAGTGATAATTGGCGCATATCGACATCGCCGGACAGATGGGCGCGATACCAGTCTACGGTCCATTGCAATGTTGTTTGCATGTCCAGTTTCGGAACCCACTGCAAGTGTGTTTGCGCCATGGCCGCATCGATATCCAGGTGCTTATCCTCTATCGGTCCTTTGGTTGGGCAGATGCTCCAACGGGCGTTTAATCCCCATAACCGCGATGATTGGCGAACGATGTCCAAAACGGTCCAGGCACGGCTGCCTTTGGGGCCGAAATTCCAAGCTCTGCAGAATCCCTTGCTGTTTAGGTATAACTTTTGAGCTAAAACAAGATAACCGTGCAGCGGGTCCAGTACGTGCTGCCAGGGCCTGACAGCATTTGCGTAGCGTAACTGCAGTTCCCTGCCCTGTCCGAAAGCTCGGATCATATCCGGAACCAATCGATCTTGGGCCCAATCCCCTCCGCCAATAACATTTCCCGCACGAACAGATGCCAGCCGCACGCCGCTATTATCGAAGAACGAATCCCTGTAGGCAGCGATGATCAGTTCTGCACACCCTTTGCTGCTGGCATAGGGGCTTCGCCCCCCCATGGGATCACTCTCCCGATGGCACCTTGTTGTGTTCAGGCTGTTTTCATAGCATTTGTCGCTGGTCACAACCACAGCAGCACGCACCGAAGGAGTTTGTCTGACGGACTCCAGGAAATGTACTGTACCCATCACATTTGCGGCGTATGTGTATGCAGGATCGTCGTAAGAGGCTCTGACCAATGGTTGGGCGGCAAAATGAAATGCTATTTCCGGATCGACGTCCTGCATGGCAGACTGGAGCGCATTCAAGTCCCTCACATCGCCATGGGTTGAGTGAACATCTTCGCCGGCGCCGGTAACGGCATAAAAACTGGGCTCCGTGGGGGGGGCAAGCGAATAGCCGGAAACCGAAGCGGCCAGTTTGTGCAACCACAGGAGAAACCAGCCGCCTTTGAATCCCGTATGGCCTGTAATGAATACCCGGCGCCCTCTCCAGAAGTCGCTGTTTAATCCCATATTTTCCAACTCGCCTGACCTTGCTGCCACATATTTTCCAGTTCCGACTTGTCCCGCGCGGCATCCATACATTTCCAGAAACCGTCGTGTTTATAAGCCATCAGTTGAGATTCAGAGGTCAATTTCTCGATGGGCGTTTGTTCCCACATGACCTCATCCGCATTTTCCGGCAACAGTTTGAAGATCTCAGGCTTGAGCACAAAAAAACCACCATTGATCCAACCGCCGTCTCCAATAATTTTTTCATTGAAAATGGAGACACAGCCATCTGTCTGCATCCCGACCAGCCCGAAACGGCCCGCCGGTTGAACGGCGGTCACCGTTGCCATTTTGCCATGGGACCGATGGAACTCCATCAATGCATTTAAATCGATATTTGCCACACCGTCACCGTAAGTCAGCATAAAATCTTCATCGCCGATGTAATGCTGAACTCGCTTCAATCGGCCGGCAGTGCAGGTATTCAATCCGGTATCGACTAAGGTGATGCGAAAATTATCTGTATTGGTGCGATGAATTTCATAACTGTTGGTTTGCAGGTTTATGGTCACATCTGAATTGTATAAATAATAGTTCAGGAAATACTCTTTTACCATGTAACCCTTGTATCCCAGGCAGATGACGAAGTCATTGAACCCCTGAGACTCATAAATTTTCATAATGTGCCACAAAATTGGTTTTTCCCCGATCTCAATCATCGGCTTGGGCTTAAGGCAAGATTCTTCTGAAATACGGGTTCCTAATCCACCGGCAAAAATGACCGTCTTCATATACCTCGTCCTTATTTAAAATTCGTATGATGTTCATTTTCGGAGAGGAAACGACTGACTTCGTTACTCACCAAATCGGCGATTCGCTGTGCCAACATTTCCACTGACAGGTCCGCTGTCGCCGCAAATTTCATGGATGGTTTTTCTTTTCGTTCAAACAGGCTTTTAATTTCGGATATCTTTTTACCTTGTTGTTTTAAAACCTGGATTTGCTCTATTTTATGGATCAAATCGCTGTTGTACCGACGCTGCCCGCCGGCGGTTCTCTGCGGATCGATGAAGTCTCCGAACCTGAGTTCCCAGTAACGAAGTGTTGATTTGGGAATATAAAGTCTTTCACTGACTTCCTGTATGCTCAGCAAATTTTCCATATGGGTGCCTAAATATAGCTCCGCCTGGTCAGTTACATCTCTTGTCTGATCAAACTCATCTTGGAATTGATATTTTCCGATTGAGGTGTTGCCAATTCCACAGTTGCAGACTTCAACTTTAACTTCCATACATAGCAAAAGGCATACCAGCCTCAAATATAATTTTATTGTTATCTTTTCGGTAAGATAGGTAGGTCCGTGAAGTAACTGAGGACATTCAGGTCAATAAAATGACAGTTGAAGTTGAACTTAAACCATGCTATCGCGCAACGGTTATCAAAAGGCGCCTTTTTTGACGGAAGACAATATTATCGACAAAACAATTGACTCTCGAATTCAATCCGTATCAAGCGGCATAGCCAAACTCTTGCTCCATCAAGTTGGGGATAGTAATGCGGGGGGCCTGCCGGATGGGAAGATAGATCTTGAAAGTACTGCCTTTTGTCAATTTCGACCGCACCTGAATGTATCCGCCATGGGATTTGGCAATCCCACTGGCAGCGCATAACCCCATGCCGAATTGCCTTCTCTGTTGGGGGCTTTTTCTGAAAAATGGTTCAAAAATTCTGGCTTGAGTTTCTAAATCCATGCCACAGCCCGTGTCTCTGACGGAAATCACCACGTAATCGTCTCCCGAATGAACGCCGCAGCGTTCGGACGGATCTTCGTCATACAACATCCTGGCACTGATTTGTAACAGCCCGCCACCGGGCATGGCACTGATGGCGTTATCACTGACAGCCTTCAGTACGAATTCGATCTTCTTGCGGTCTGCAAAGATCCAGGGCAGTGATTTGGGCAGATCACATGTGGTCCGAATTGTGCCGCAATCCGGTTCTAGTTTACAGGCATGCTGTTTCAGCAAGGATCTCAAGCTTACCCGTTTTATAACGGGTTTATCGTATCCGGAATAAAGGCGCAGCTGATAGGCCAGAAGAAACCCGTTTTCGATAAGATCGCCCAATAATGAGAGGCGCCTGGCCGTTTTCGGCTTAATATGCCGGACAGCTTGTATATCTTCCAACTGTTTTTTTATCCACAACAACATCTGTTCAATAACGCCTGCCATAGCCGCTGCAACCGTAGCGCTGTCATGAAGGGGAGAAATGGCGAGCATACATTTCTTGATACCGGCAAAAGCTTTTCGCCTGTCATCTGAATTGATGCTGTTGTCAATTGCAGACAACAACTGAACCAACTGCAGTTTTTTGGCAGGTATTCTGCGCTCGGACAAATAACCGAACAAAAGATGCGTCAAGTTAGCTGCCGATGTGATCAAACGCTCAATTCGCCCGACATGGGAAGCCAGCACATCATGTTTGCTGCACTCCATGCCGACCAGTGTAACATTACCCAAGACCCCCATCAGAATATTATTGAATTCATTGGACAGATTACGCACGAACCATCTTACGCTGGTATGGGAATCAGGACGATGGTGAATATTCGGTAGCGTGCTTTTTACGAATTCACTGCTTTGGCGTTGCTCGGGCAAACCATCCCTGGTTCCGCAAACCCATTCGTAAACGGGTACTTTCGTGATTTTTCCGCTGGCGGCAAACCGGTCTCCATTGCATGAACCGGTGACCATGTCTTGTTGGCTGGCAGGATCGATTCCTTCAAAGAACAACTTCGTCATTTGCGTTACAACCAGACTCAGGTGGTGATGAGATAGTGCCGAATTCCGGCCATTGTCTATTGCCAACATGCTTTTCGCTCCTGTTATGAATTCTCGGCATTGATCTTTCTCCACATTCTTGAGCAATTACCATACCAGTTGTCGTTATGGATACTTTTTACTATATTATCAATTGGTTATAAATTTTATGGGTTTGAATAATTGATATGGTCAAATTGTTGACGTCAAATTAACGTTGAATTTTAGATGGTTAACAGGTAATCTGCAGTCGGTGAATGCACAGCCTCAGCAGCAGGATGCATACAAGCTCGGTCGTACCATTGTTGACAGTAGCCTCTTTAATGTGGGATAAATATCTCGATTATCGGTAATATTCGCAATATTGTTTCGTTCCCGAAATGTTGCTGCAACTGATCTTTTTTACCCGTTTAAATATAACATCATCATTGCTCCAATAAATGCCTATGGATGCGTACTCTATATTGTTCGTCGATGACGACCAACAGATTCTTGAAATCGTAACGGCTTATTTGAACCGTTTCGGATACCGGGTCGATACAACGGATAGCGGAGCTGAAGCGAAAAAGAAAATCCAGGAAAAGGATTACACGGTCATCTTCACCGACTTGATCATGCCGGAAATCAGCGGACTGGACCTGCTCAAAATCATCAAAAAAACCTCACCGTCAACCGAGGTCATCATCGTAACCGGATACGGCACCATTGAATCGGCCATTGAAGCCCTCAAACTGGGCGGATATGACTATCTTCAAAAACCGATCAATTTTGAACGATTAAAGATACTCATTGACCGTATCGTCGAAAAACGGAACCTTCAGCTTGAAAACATATTGATCAAGCAGCGGCTCAAGGATCGCTTCAGTTTCGACCAACTGGTTGGCAAGAGCCCCAGGATGCAACAAATCTATGAAGTGATCGATCGCATCAGCACCGGAAGCCCAACAGTTCTGATCCAAGGGGAAAGCGGCACGGGCAAGGAATTGGTCGCCAATGTCATTCACCAGAACAGCGTTCGAAAGGATAAGCCTTTCATCCCGGTCAACTGTGGTGCAATAACCGAGGGTTTACTGGAAAGCGAACTGTTTGGGCACGTCAAAGGCGCCTTTACAGGAGCGATAAAAGATAACATCGGATTGTTCAAAGCAGCCGACGGCGGGACCATTTTTCTGGATGAAATTGCCGAGGTTCCACCCTCATTGCAGGTTAAATTGCTTCGGGCACTGCAGGAACGTAAAATTCGCCCCGTTGGCGATACCCGTGAATATAGCATTGATGTACGGGTCATCGCTGCCACCAATAAAATTCTTGAAAAAGCCATCGAAAATAAGTCCTTCCGAAAGGATTTATACTATCGTTTAAATGTCATATCGTTGGACATGCCGCCCTTGAGGGAAATGAAGGAGGATATTCCTCACCTGGCCCATCATTTCATGAAAAAATTCAGCAAAGAAGGCCCGCGTGAAGTTACCCGTATTGCGCCTGAAGTACTGGACTTGCTCATGCGCTACGACTGGCCGGGAAATGTGCGTCAGCTTGAAAATATAATTGAGAGAGCTTTTGCTTTAGGCGATGGCGATATGATATACGAAAGGGACTTGCCGATTGAGATTCGGGAACTGGACAGTGAAATGACCATTAACGGGTCCAATCTCAATCTGGTTGAGAATGAAAAACTATTGATACGGCGTGCGCTCAAACAAGTTGGCGGCAGCAAACCGGACGCTGCCAAACTTCTTGGAATCAATATCACCACAGTCTATCGGAAAATGGAAAAATACCACATTGTCGAATAATTGCCCTGTTCCCGGGTGTGTAATCATTTAGCAGGGGGATGACTTTTGTTTGACCCGTTTCATTACGCAGATCGAGATCAAAGGAGACTGCCATGTCGGAAGGTTTAGATGTCATCATCGTTGATGATGATCCAGCTGTATGCGAACTGATCGCCACCGTGGTAAAGCGTTTCTACACATGGGGCGAGGTGTTGCCTTTCACAGACCCGAACAAAGCGATATCATTCTGCCTGGCGCGGGATATCGGCGTTGCAATTTTTATCGTTGATGTCTTTCTTGGAGGTGTCAGCGGTTTTTTCTTTTTAGACAGCATCGAGGAAAAATTTCCCACAGCTCCGTCAGACGCAATCATCATTACAGGCAATGCAAGTGACGATATCGTCAATATGTGTATCGCGTCGGATGTAAACCATCTTCTTGAAAAACCGATCAAACCTTACGCCCTGCAGCTGGCGGTACGCGCCATCGCCGAAAAGTACTTGAAGTTTGCCAAGAAACTATTCCAGGATCCTGATTTTGCGAAAAATGTATCCGGCATCTAACTGAACCCGAAACCTGATTACCACCGATTGAGCCATGCCACATTTCGAAAATATCGAAGGGGCCAAGCGCGCTGCAATATTCCAGCGCCTGATGGACAATAAAACCTTTATTCAGGTCACTCTGCCCAAGAGCGATTACGATAATTTAACCGTCGTAATCCAGGTCATGAATACCGATAAAGATTTTTCATTCCAGATCGATCCCCCCAAAGGACTCCTTAAAGCCATCGCCGAAGCCGAATCACCCATACTTTTTTTCGAGTTTACCAGTGATGACCATGTCACCCATCGGTTTAAAACATCCATTCAATCTATCACTCAAGACAATATCACATGTGAATCACCGCCTTACATTGAGCGCCACCAGCAGCGCAACAATTTCAGGGTAAAAGTGTTGTACCACTCGCAAGCCACTATTTTTATAGACAATACTGAAATACGAATGGATATCGTCAATGTCAGCCTTGGCGGGGTGTATTGTTATTGTAAAAACAAGTACAAGCCACTGTTTGAAGAAAAACCCAAACTGAAAAATATGGAGCTTTACTTTACCTTGAAGGATGAGTGTTTTTTTATTCCCATACAACGGCTCAAGGTCAATCGAATCGAAAACGAGAACCGCCATCGGCAATTCGGCGTTGCGTTTGAATTTATCAAAATCGGAAGGGAAGCCCGTCGACATCTGGTGCAACAGATTTACGAACTTCAGCGGGAATTTTTACAAAACCGGCTGAAGCTAATGGAATAATCCGCAGTACCTTTCCTCAGTTGTCCAAATACAATCCCAACTTAAATCGTTCAGCCTCCTGGCGGATGGCGACCGTGGTTTCAGCGACCACGGATTTGACGGGATTGCCATCCGCCAGATGGTCCATGGCAGCTTCTGCTTTTCCAGCCGCACGCTCCATATTCTGTACGGCCGGTTCCAGCATTTTCATGTTAACCAATGGATTACCGAGCATTTGCGTGTAGTTATCCAATGTTTCCAGCAGATCAAACGCCGCTTGGGCTTCAAAATGAGGGCTGCTTTGACGGGGCTCCAGCCCAGAGCGCAACGACGGGGCAACAGAGCATGTCTCACCTTCTTTTGGATTGCCGACCAGCTGAATAGATTCATTAAATACATCTGAAAACTTAATTTTTTCAGAACGCTCAGGAGCGCTGTGTTTCGCTGTTTTCAATGCGTCTTGTTGTGGACCGATTGAATCGATTTTCATAGTCACGGTATCCTTGTATCCAGGTAAATTTAATTTAAAAAGCATACAGCAATTTTCTTGCCAAGCACGTATGATCGGTTCGTTATTATCGGCACCTCCGCCCTTCCAACATGGCGAATCAGCCCGTTTTTATGACCCTTACCGCAAATCCGACACCACCCGCAGGGAACTGTTTTCCGAGCGTTCAGAATTTGTTGAGCCAATTGGTTTAATCCATAAAGTTTCCAAAATCGGCATCAATTTCCTACGAAGAGAAAAATATGCCTATCTTGTTTTGCGGGTTCGAAAATGAATGCTTTTTTGCATATTGCATCACGTCACTGACAATTATTGTCTCAATACACCCCCCGAGTATCCCTTCGGTTTTTTATCCTACTGTTATAATTATTAAATTTTTATATTGAAAAAGGCATAAAACTTGAATGGAAAGAAGATGGCTAAATCGACCGGCATCACCCCGACCTGACCGAATGTGAGGAGTCCGATGATTGATGCGACCCGCTCTGCCGTTTCGGCAATGAAGGCATTTGAAAAAAAATTGAATGTCGCCGCCAATAATGTGGCCAATTTGAATACGGACGGATACAAAAGCCGCCGGGCAACCCTATCCGAAGATCAGAACGGCGGTGTAAAGGCAATTGTTGATGAAGTCGATACACCTGGAATTCCAAAAAACACGGTACAAAATGGGGAAATCGTTGAAACGGAGTCATCAAATGTTGATCTTGTCGAAGAATTTTCCCAAATGATGACCACAAAAGCGGCATACAAGGCAAACGCCAAGACAGTTCAGGCTCAGGACCAGATGCTGGGTGCCCTGTTCGACGCATTCAGTTGATCCGTCACTGGAAGCCAATGGCCGTAGAGACGCTCACAAATTAAAAGGGCATAGCAGCGTAGCTGCTCTGCCCTTCCTATTTTTTCCTCAGTCGCATTCGGATGACCGCAGGATTGCATGGACTGAATGCTATCAACCGGAAACCCAAATAGTGTCAGCTATTAATTTTCTCGCGCAACTTACCGGAACATTTGAATGTAACGACTTTGCGTTTTGAAAGAATAAGATCATTGCCGGTGGCAGGGTTTCTACCGCGCCGCTCGCGCTTATCTTTGACACAAAATTTTCCGAATCCGCTGATCAAAACATCTTCGCCGCTTTCCAGGGTCGATTTAATAATCTCAACCAGCCCTTCGATAACTTCTGTACTTTTATTCTTCGGAAACGGTAATTCTTCGTGAATTAGATCGACGATTTGAGCTTTGGTCAAAGTCATAGCCAAACCACTCCTTTGTTCAAATGGGTATTGTATCATTCAGCAATGTTATTTTCTAATGATAGCCAGTGTTTTTGTCAAGAAAATAAGCGCGTTATAATAAAAATATCCTAAACCAGCATAATGGCCCACCGCGTCAGCAACACATGTTATATTTTTTATCTATTTGATATATTTATTTATTTCGTGTATTTCAGGGCAAATATAGATATTAACGGCGACACGCGTTAAGAGAACCCTCTGGTGCAGATTGGCCGAATATTCCGGGATACCGTGCAAGAACAGCCCCTTATTAAATTGTTGCATTTAAAAAGACGCTTGCGTTTATTTGGGCTTAATTTTTTTGTTTTACTGGCGATAATTAGTCATGTTAGCATGTTATTATAGGTTATTATTGGTAGAATAGGCATTGAGCGCTTATTTTTGCCATAAATATTGAGCTTTTTCCCAGATTCACCCAACTTGTTTTTATAAGGACAAATCTGGAGATTGAATGGTTTTAAATAGTAAGAAAAAAAAACCAAAAAGAACCACCTTAGAATTTAGACTTATCATCGCCGGTTTAACCTCAGTCTTCATCCCCTTCTTTGTTGCAGGTACGATTATCTTCTTTCAATTATCTAACTCGCTGTTAGAATTGACAAAAGAAAAGGCTATACACATGGCCCATGATGTGTCGGCTTCAATAAATGAGATGCTGATGCAGGAAATCAAGTTGGTTTTATCGATAGCAGCGGATCCGGATATTATCGACGCTTCTAAAACAGGTGACTACCAAATTGCCCAGGTTGAGTTAGAAAACGTCTATGAGCGCATCGGTCAAAAACATTTTACAATTTTTTTGACGGATAAAGACGGTATTGCGAGGGCTGATGCCTCCTTTAAAGAACAGATTAAATTGGATCTTTCGGATCGCGATTATTTTGTTCAGGCAAAAGAAGGCAAAGCCGGGGTATCTGATCCAATAATGCCTAAAGGTACCGCAACGCCTGGCACCCCGATAATTGTCATATACGCGGCGATTCAAGACAAAGGTAAATTTTGCGGAATGGTTGCCATTCCTATCGAGATCGATTTTATAATAAATTTTCTTGAACAGCATCATATCGGCCGCACTAGCTACTCCTACCTAATCAACGATGAAGGGAGAGTCCTGGTGCATCCCGTGCGGGAATTCATTTTCAAACTTGCGCCTCTTGTCCAGCCGGGCACCGATGAAATAAAACGATTGCTACTGGAAAAGAAGGATGGATTCGCAACCTATACGTTTAAAGGGACGACTAAGGTCGCTGGACTATCCAGAATGAAACTCACCGGTTGGACCTGTGTTTTTTCTCAGGACAGGAAAGAAATTATGGCCCCGGTGCACCAAATTATCTTTTCGATCTTCATCAGCGGAATCATTTTTGTAACCATTACAGCCCTGATCTTTATCCTATCTTCTATAGAGATCGCAACACCTATCGAAAAAATGCTGTCAATTCAAAAACAGATCACCCGGCATTCAACCGAAATTTTTTTTCAGATCGGGTTGGACAAAAAAATAATCTTTGCCAATCCAGCATTTGAAAAAATTACCGGATTGAAGGTTGAAAACATTATTGGGACCGAACCCTGCCTTGACAATCCCAACAATCTGCCGCCGGCGGTCATTTGGGATACCCTCGAGTCTGGAAATTCATGGTCGGGCAGAGTTATGCTTAAGACGAACAGGCCGGATATCGTTACACTCGATGTCATGGTCGTCCCGATACGAGACGGCCATGGTGCCATACAAGGTTATCTTCAATTAGGAAGGAATATCACCGCCGAACTGATGTATGAAAAGAGGCTGCTGCAGGGTCAGAAGCTTGAAGCCATAGGTACGTTGGCCGGTGGAATCGCCCACGACTTCAACAATATTCTCAGCGTCATTTTTGGGTATGCTGAATTGTCATTAAACGGGAAAAAATGTGACGCCGAAACAGAGAGATACATCAGGCAAATTACAGCTGCTTCCGAAAGAGCCCGCGATCTGATCAACCAGATACTGACTTTCAGCAGAAATACCGACATTGAACTCAGACCCTTGTTACCAAAATCGGTGTTAAAAGAGGTGGTAAAACTGCTGCGCGCATCCATACCGGCTCATATTGATATTCAATCGAAAATGGACTGCGACTCATTAATCATGGCAGAACCAACCCAGCTTCACCAGATCGTGATGAACCTTTTCATGAACGCAGCCCATTCAATCGGTGAAAAAACCGGAACGATCACGTTGAAGCTCGAAGACTTTCTTGTGGACAAAGAATTTGCCAGGACACATCCGGATATTACAGAGGGAAAACATGTCAGAATCCGTATTTCGGATACCGGGGGCGGTATCGAACCGGAAATCCTGGAGAAAATATTCGAACCTTTTTTTACCACCAAACCCCAGGACCAGGGGACCGGCCTCGGACTATCTGTCGTTCACGGCATCGTGAAAAGATTAAACGGGATTGTCTCAGTCTATTCTGAGCTTGAAAAAGGAACGGTCTTCAATATTGTCATACCATGTACGGAAGCCGATGGTTCCATGCGGGATCACCAGAAGTCCTCGCTTAGGCAAGGGTCTGAAACAATTGTGGTTATAGATGATGAGCAATCCATAGCGGCGACACTGCAGACCATCCTGGCCAACATAGGTTATAAAGTAACTGCATACACGAACAGCCTGGAAGCGCTAAAAGCAATTGAAAACAATCCAAACGAAATTGACATCATTATTTCTGATTATTCCATGCCGCAGATGTCGGGGTTGGAAATTGCGGAAAAATTAAATGCAGCCGGGATCAAAATTCCGATCTTACTCATGTCAGGTTTTATTAGAAAAGATATTGAAGATGTTGCTAAACGAATTGGCATAGCGGAGCTAATAGCAAAACCAATTAACAGTTATCAAATCACGGATGCCATCGGCAGAATTATGGAGGGGTGACCGGGGTTAAGTTTAGTGTCCACAAATTGCCCCATTTTTTTTGTTTCTGAGTAGCAATAGGGTAGCAAAAATCAGATCAATGCTATGCGTTAAAAGGTTTCCGGGGATACATTTAGTATCCCCGGAAACAAAAAACGGGCCGGATATTGCTATCTAACCCGTTGATTTTGTTTGGTCGGGACAGCAGGATTTGAACCTGCGACCCCAGCGTCCCGAACGCTGTGCTCTACCAGGCTGAGCCATGTCCCGAATTAATGCGCCTGTTTATTCCAAGGCCTTAAAATTGTCAATATTTTTCCCGCTTCTTTCCACACAAATCGTGGGAAGCGGTCTCTGATCCTCAGTTCAGTGGATTGTTGAGAATGATGGTCTGCTCCCTTCCGGGCCCCACAGAAATAATCATCACGGGAACGCCGGTCAGCTCTTCGATGCGTTTGAGATAAGCCCGCACATTGGCGGGCAGGTCGTCATATCGCCTGACATTCGATATGTCTTCCTTCCAGCCTGACAGTGTCTCGTAAATGGGCTGGCAGGCCTCAAGCAATTTGAGGCTCGACGGGAAAGTATCCATTACCTCTCCCTTGCAATCATAGGAAGTACATATTTTCAACTCATCCAAACCGCCAAGGACATCCAGTTTGGTAATTGCCAGGCCGGTCAGCCCGTTGAGCCGCACAGCGTTATTTAAAATCACCGTATCCAGCCATCCACACCGACGACGGCGCCCGGTAGTAGCGCCGAATTCAGCTCCTTTTTCCTGTATATAGTCACCGGTATCATCAAACAGTTCGGCGGTAAATGGACCCGCCCCGACACGAGTGGTATACGCTTTTACAATGCCGATGACATCGTCAATGCACTTGGGACCAACCCCGGCGCCGCAACATGCGTTGCCGGACACCGTGTTTGAAGACGTAACGAATGGATACGTGCCGTGATCGATATCCAGGTGGGTACCCTGGGCACCTTCAAACAGGAGCTGGAGGCGGTTTTTCATGGCTTTGGATAAAACCACGGAAGTATCGGTCACATAGGGCGCCAGGCGCTTGGCAAAACTATCGTAAGTGTCCAGGATATCATCCATGTTCATCGCCTGGCCATTGAGAAAATTTTCAATGTAGTTGTTCTTGTCAGGCAATATGGCGCTAAGTTTCTCTCGAAACACTTCAGGGTCAATCAAGTCCACGATGCGAATTCCGCGGCGCGTGGCTTTGTCCTCGTAGGCCGGCCCGATACCGCGGCCGGTGGTGCCTATTTTGTTTTTCCCCTTCATCTTTTCACGGCCGGAATCGATCTCCTTGTGGTAGGGCATAATCACCTGGGCACGTTCGCTGACCACCAGTTTGTCCGGACCGCAATCCACGCCCCTGCCCGCAAGGTAATCGATCTCTTCCAGCAGAACGGCCGGATCCACCACCAGCCCATTGCCGATCACGCAGGTTTTTCCCTGTAAAATGCCGGAAGGCACGAGATGGCTGATCGTCTGCTCGCCATTGACGACCATGGTATGGCCGGCATTGTTGCCGCCTTGGAATCGAATCACAATATCAGCATCTTCAGCCAGCAGGTCGACTATCTTGCCTTTGCCTTCATCGCCCCATTGGGTTCCAACGATTACGAGATTGGACACATTTCGCTCCTTTGTAAATTGGCTTTCACCACTTTTAGGGTTTTCTTTTGTGCATAAAAAAATCCTGAATCAATGTTCGACATTGTGTCTCACAAATGCCCCTTATGATATCAGGCTGATGGTTAAATCGCAGGTCATCCGCAAAATTGTATATTGAACCGCATGCACCCCATTTGGGATCCGGAGCCCCGAATACGATTCGTTCGACTCTGGCATGAACGGCCGCCCCCATGCACATGACACAAGGCTCGACGGTAGCATATAACGTGGTTCCTAACAATCTGTAATTTTGAATCTTGCCGGCCGCCCGCCGCAACGCGAGCATTTCGGCATGGGCGGAAGGATCGCACCGGCGAATGGTTTCATTGTGCGCCCGGGCAACCACCTGTCCCGAAGCATCTACAATCAATGCCCCGATGGGCACTTCGTCGATCACCCCGGCGGCCACTGCCTCCGCAATGGCCATTTTCATAAAATAACCGTGTCGTGATTCCATAAAACCCTAAAATGTTCCCGGTCGAATAGATCAATTATTGACAACCGAATCACTATAGCTTATGAAGCAACCCACTTTCAAACCGTTTTATCCGCGCCCGTAGCTCAGTTGGATAGAGTGCCGGACTACGAATCCGTAGGTCGCAGGTTCGAATCCTGCCGGGCGCGCCAGTTATATCAAGGGGTTACGGCAATTCAGGCTGAGCCCCTTTTTCTGTTTCCAGGGTTTGTAACGGTTATGGTTACAAAAGCGCACCATCCCATTATTCAATCGATCCAAACGGCGGTTCCGATTCTTTGATCACCCTTTGAAACTCATCACAAAGCCGCTTTAATGATCTGGTCAGCCGGGCTTGTTTTTCCGGCGACCAGTCAGGCCCCAGGCTCTCGCCGTCAAGTCGAACCAGTGCTTCATATAATAGTATTAAATGTTCTCTATTAATTCTTAGATCCATGGGATCCACAGCGTTTGTCGAATCCATGTAATGGCCAAGAACAGGTCGCTTGCTGTGACCTCTGTCGTCGGCGTCAATCATGGTCATGCTTGGCAGTTCCAGGGACTTAAATAGCTCACCCGCGAAATGGTCCAGGTCCGAGTTGTATTCGTTTTGGAGGTGATCGCAGGTTTGGCAACGCGTTTTAAGGCTAACCTCGGCGACATTTCCGGCTAGCCTGCCTTCAACGATGGATGGAAAATCATAGGAAACGGTGAACCTGACTTCAATATGGGGTGAGCCGCAGTTCGGGCATTTTGCCAAATGATGCAGGCAGCCGCAGTCTGATGGATGGGCTCTCTTTGCCATGCCGGCCTCCTTTTTTTATGGGTTCCCCGACCAGCTTTGTCAGCGAAACACTTGAATCATATAAGAAATATTGAATTGGGTTGGCTGAACTATTGGTATGGGATAGGTGCTGAAAATGCAATAACAAAAGGAAGAATCAAAATAGACCAGCAAACCCCTATCAATGTCGGTGGCGCTTCTGGGCCTTTAGCAGATGTTCCTGTTAAAATAATATCAGAATCGGCGGGGGCATCTTCAAAACATTCCAGATAGAAAGGGTCCCAAAGGCCAAAGCCGATGCGGAGATTAGCAGAGCAGAATCTCAATTATTTTATTTTCTGATCCATGAATCGTTTATTGAAATCACGGTTGGTTCACATGGACATACGGCAAGCGTGCAGGTTCCTGCTTCTTTTAATTGACACTTGGAGATATGAAGATGATGTTCGCCTTGATCTCTATGGTGACCAATCTATCCAAGGGGCACCTTTTCCCGAATTGTTTTGCCGGACTACTGGCAACGTCGCTGATGATGGGTTGTTGAACCCAGAGCACCTTGACCTTGATGCCTAAACCGGTGATCTGCCAAAACACAGTTATCGATCCATTTGCCCAGGGGACTTTCACCAGCCGAATTGGAAGGCATCTGGTATTTGGCACCGGATTTCTCGAAAGCAAACATAGAGCGGCAGAAAGGAGCTGACCGGCCAGTGGTAATTTCAACCCGGGGTACCGTCACACAAGTCGTGTTCACAACCTTCGCTGGATGAAATGGTACATCCTTGCACCAGTCTCATATAAAAATCCTCTCAGTTTTCGGGTCAGGATATCTTTCGGTTCGCAAACTGGCAGTGGAATCGTATCCAGGGAAGCGCCTTGAACCAATCTGGCCAGCAGCTTTCCGAAAACAGTTCCAGGGCCTATGCCTCGACCGTTGTAACTGCTTACGGATACCAAGTTCTTGTCCAGCATGTGAAATCGCGGAATATGATCAACCGTCATGGCAATTTTTCCGTTCCAGGCGTAGTCCAGTGAAAACGATTCAACTTGCGGAAAAATTCTTCGAATGGTCCGTCGAACCCAGCTTTTATGGAGTGAATATCCCTTGTTCTCCACCTGTCCAACGCTGCCGACAAGCAGTCGCCCAGATTGATCAAGGCGGAATGACGATAGTATCGTATTTGTATCCAGCGCACCTTCCCCACCGGGCAGAATGGTCCGTCGAATGTCCTCGGGCAGAGGCGATGTTGCAAACTGGAAATAATTAAAAGGAATCAGTTCCTTTTCACGGTGTTTAAAAGCATAGTCAGGATACCCGAGCGTCGCCAGGATTACGGAATTTGCAACGAGGGAACCGGCAGGAGTTGTCAAACGCCAACAACCGGAATCCCTCTTCAAATCGATGACCGGCGAATCAATGAAGATTTGGGCGCCGGCTAATCCGGCAGCCCTGGCGAGCCCATAGGCATACGCTAAGGGCTGAATGATCCCCGCCCGCGCATCAAACAGCGCCCCATAAAAGCTTTCACTACCGATCCTCGGAGCGGCTTCTTCGCGGCTGAGAAGCGTCACCGGCGCCCCGCGGTGCTTCCATTGGGCTTCTCGCTGTTGCAGTTCTTTGAAACCACCAGCGGAATGAGCACAATGAAGGGTGCCGTTTCTTAAAGCCTCACATTCAATGCCGTGTTTTTCAATGAGTTCGAAGACAAGATCCGGCGATGCACCCAATACCTCGAGAAGACGCTCTCCAGGCTGCTGCCCGATGATTCGCACAACCTCATCCGGCATTAGCCAGAGACCGGCATTGACAAAACCCACATTGCGCCCGGCACCGCCGAAACCAATTTCTCTGGCTTCCAGCAGGACTGTATCGGTGCCAGTCTCGGCAAGGTGCAGCGCTGCAGACAAACCAGTATAGCCACCGCCGATGATTGCGGTTTCAGTTTTTAGTTCTCTCTCAATGGAACTTAGGTCGGGAACCTGCGTGGCCGTGTGTGCCCACAACCCGTGGCTGTATGATTTTAAATGCATCCGATTTCTCCTCGGCAGCCGGCTAGGTGGCGCCAAACAGAGCGGACTGCCAAAAAGATGCAGTCAGAGAATAAATATGCTTTAAGCGTACCATAAGCGCCTAAGATATCAAGAATATTATCCGAATTCCAAACCACACGGAAATGTAACCATACCGGTTTATCCTGATCTCCTTGATTTGCTTAATTGACTGCGCTCCAAGACTTGTCTTTCCTGCCCGAATTCCATTTTATCCGCTGAATGCAATTTATATGTCCATCGGGCGAATATTTGCGGGTGTCGGCGTCCGATCGCATACAAAAATGGGCAGGCAATGCGCCCAGTATCGTCACAAAAACAGACGGCCGTAGCAAAGGGGACCAATTTTCAGCCGGTTAAAAGCGGCATGCCAATTGCTTGTACTAAAGCGGCCATCATATAGGAGCAGGAAACATGCTGGATAGCATTACCGGACCGCAGCTCGGATTAATCGGTGGAATCGTAGGCACCGCAATAGGTGTTGCCGGTGGTGTCATCGGCACATACTACAGCATCAAAAATACCAACAGCCCGCTTGAACGCAAATTCATGATAAAAGCCTCGACCTGGACGTGGATTGCAGGGATTATTTTTTTGGGAATGCTGATCGGCCTGCCGTCCCCTTACCGCTTCCTCGTCTGGATTCCCTATGGATTTTTGCTTCCTGTGGGAATCCGATACATCAATAATCGGCAGGCCCAGATCCGCGCCATGGATGTTTCGCCGCCGGCCAATCTTTCGGCCTGATGGTCAATAGCTTGTCCGGATACGAACGGCCAGTGCACGGCCGCCGTCCGGCGGCGCCTGCCCGTTCCAGCCTTCGCCGCCATAGCTGAAGCTGAATATCCACCGCGAGGAAGAGTCCAGGCTTCTGCCGGCCCAGATCCAATACCCCGAAGTATACAGCAAACGGGTGATGTTGTTCACGCCATCCCCCACATGGTGAAGGGTATCCAACTCATTTCGCGTCGGCATGCGCCATCCGCCGCCAACCACATCGAGTTGAGCGACCCATTGCCGGGCATCGTTCCAGGACATTGCCTGGTCCGGCCCTGCATACCACTCCAGCCCCGAGTCTCTATCATAAACGACGCCGTTGTCGTACCGCACCAGATGCCGATCAATGGAAACGACCTCCGCACTGCTGCAAGGGGCGACAATCAGTAGCAGAAACAGCAGAATGGACCCAAAAACCCTATATGTTGGTCTAAAAGCTCTCATTTTTCCAACCTCAGGAGGCGACTGTTTGGATACAGCCGCCGGGTCTAAAGATAGGACAGAGAAAATTCGGGTCAACAGGCCCGTGAAAGGTGGGCCTATCCGGACTGGTCGATGATGAACCGGGTTCGGAGGGTCTGGTTCAGGATTGCTCTCCCCACGCCCGCTTACTGCGCATAATTTTTTTTTGAACGGTTGCCCAGGTACCCGTCTTCAGAAATGATTCTTCGAATCGGGCCAGCATCTTCAGATACATGTCCAGTGGCATGGTGAATGAAAGTTCGTCGGTTTTAAAATATTTCCGTGCAGATGGATCCCAACCGCCCACCACGGCCCGCAGTTTCTTCTGCTGCATAAATTTTTGGGGCCATGCCAGCAGACTGCCGCAGGCCGAACTCCAGGGAGAAGCCACCACTTCAGGATCGTTGGTGACGAATGCGGCGAGTTGGTGCAAACCGCAAAGGGCTTCCGGGCGCACGAAAAACGCGACGAATTCAGGGTTTTCATCTGTGCTAAAGGCAGTCAGCGGCTTGATCACACAATATTTTGCCGGCGCCGGACGTGGGTCAATAGTGTCGAATATGGCTTTCAGCGCCTCGGGAGATTCGCAGTAAAATTCCCCTTCCGTCCAACCGGGAATCCCGGTAGATACATAGTTGATAATGGTGTCTGTTTGGGGCTTCAAAAATCCCCCCCAGAAAGCAGCACCCGGGCATCCGTATTGTTCAGCGCTGAAATAAGCCAGAGACTTTTTTTTGCGTGCCAGCCAGATATTGCCGATGACGCATGAAAAACAGCTGAATACCTTTTGCCAGTCCACTTGACCGCTTTGTTCCTTTTCTGTGGTGGGCAACGGACCGGCCTTTGGGGAAAAGCCGCCCTCCGGTTTGACATCGCTGTAGAAGATACCCATAGGCGCTTCGTCCACGCCGAGCGTTTCCAAAAATAAAGACAACCTGGAATTGTTCATCATGGCCTCCCGGGGCTAATGTCCTGTATCTGTAAACATCCGAAATTGGCAACATGCTATAAGGTCCATTATGGAGCCTGCAATGGATGGCCCGTCACGATGTTCGAACCCGACAGGCCGACCTGCATCGCTTCATTACTATAGACGGGTTCTGCTGCCGCTTTCAAGTTCTAACACCAAAGCAACCGTTTACGTTCACGCTGAAATTTGCTTTGCGCGGGTTCAATGAATTTGACAACATGTTGATGTCATGCCAAAAGACTCTGATGGGCAAAATAAAAGCGACCAGCCATTGTGTGTGGATAGAAGACGCCTGTAATATGGAGAGCGTCAGGGACGATTCGGTCGATCTGGTGGTGACTTCCCCGCCCTACCCCATGATCCAGATGTGGGATGACCCATTCAATATCGCCGACCCGCTTATCGGCGAGGCCCTGGCCCGGTCGAACAGCGGCGTGGCTTTTGAACGCATGCACCAGTGCCTCGACCCGGTCTGGCACGCCCTGCAGCGCGTACTGAAACCCGGAGGCATCGCGTGCATCAATATCGGTGACGCCACACGAAGCATCGACGATCATTTTCAGCTTTTTGCCAACCATGCCCGAGTGATCTCAAGCTTTGTATCCCTGGGGTTTGAACAGTTGCCCACGATCATCTGGAGAAAGCCCACCAATGCACCCACCAAATTCATGGGGTCCGGCATGTTGCCGCCGGGCGCTTATATCACCCTGGAGCATGAATATATTCTAATATTCCGAAAAGGCGGCAAGCGGCTATTTTCTCGGGACGATGAAAAACAGGCCCGGCGCCACAGTGCCTATTTTTGGGAGGAACGCAATATCTGGTTTTCAGATATCTGGACAGACCTGCGGGGGACCGCACAGTTGATTGACCGGGAGGGAGTCCGCCAGCGCAGTGGCGCCTTTCCACTGGAACTGCCCTATCGCCTGATCAATATGTTTTCCATCGAGGGGGAAACGGTTCTCGATCCATTTCTCGGAACCGGTACGACCATGCTTGCCGCAATGTGTGCGGGCAGAAACGCCCTGGGCTTTGAAAATCAAGCGGCCATGCAAGCGATCATACTGCAGAAGATAGCCAGTGCCGTTGAAATCTCCAGCCTGCTCGTGCGGGAACGATTGCAGGCCCACGCCATTTTCGTACACGAGCGGGGCAAATCCAAAGGCGCCCTCAAATATTGGAATGCAAACTATGATTTTCCGGTGATGACCCGGCAGGAAATTGATCTTCGTTTAGCGCAAGTCAGTAACCTTCAATACACTTCCGGCAACCGCTTCAAAGTCTTGTACCGGGACATTGCGGAAGGCCGTCCGCAGACACCGGACCAATCGGCCGATAGTCTTGCCCGGCAGTGGCCGGAATCCATATCCAGAGGGCGGCAATTAAAACTATTTTAAAGGAATCCCATCGATCTCGAAAGTTGTCATCCGCCAATTCGTCGCCTCCGGTCAGTTCACGGAAGACAGAGCCTTGTTGCTGTCCCGAAAGCAAAGGCTCGAATTTGACCCTGTTGTGAGGCAGGTCAAATCGAGCCAATTATTGGTCGCCAAGGATACAGCGAACCTTTGTTGACAACTGACGGAGGTTAAACGGCTTCTGGAGAAAATCCGCAGAGCCGGTCTTGAGCAGCGCCCGTGTTTGATCCACCATGTAATGACCGCTGGCGAACAGCACTTTGATATCAGGGGAAATCTTCCTGATTTCGTTAAAAACGGCTTCACCGCCCATGTCGGGCATCACCAGATCCAGTATGACCAGGTCGATGTGTTTCTTGTTCTCCTTGAAAATTTCCAGCGCAGCTTTTCCGCAATTTGCGGTTAAAAGAGTGTATCCCAGCCCTTGAAGCATCATTTTACCGACATCGACAATGTAATCCTCATCGTCCACCAGCAGAATCGTCTCCGATCCGGATTCGATGATCCCATGGGGTGCCATTTCATCTTCCGGTTTTTTATCTGATGCCGGAAGATAAATGCTAAATGTAGTGCCTTTGGCCAATTTACTCGAAACAGTGATGATGCCATGATGGTTTTTGATGATACCGAATGCGGACGCCAGGCCAAGACCAGTGCCGCGTCCCGGTTCATGCGTGGTAAAAAATGGTTCGAAAATTCTTCGTTGAATGGATCGATCCATTCCAATTCCGGTATCTCTTACGGCAATTTTTACATAGCGGCCCGGAGGGACTTCGTGGGGTGTGGTAAAAGAGGCTTCCAGCATGATATTTTTGCTGGTCAAGTAAAGGTCGCCGCCCCCTTGCATCGCTTGCCATGCATTTAAAAAAAGATTGACCAGCACCTGTTCGATCTGGTTTCCATCAACGACAACCGTCCATAAATCCGGTTCGTATTCACCATGAATCGTGATGGCCTTGCGGGTTCGTCCAAACATTTCGGCAGAGCTTCGCAATATCTTGTTCATATCCATGGGCTTGACGACATATTTGCCGCCCCGCGCAAACCCGAGCAATTGCTTGGTCAACCGAGAACCGCTCTCGACACAATCTTCAATGCTGTTCAGCTTCTCCTCCAATGCGGGCTCATTCTCCACATCAAGGTACATCAGTGAGACATTGCCTTGGATCCCCATTAAGAGATTGTTGAAATCATGGGCAATCCCCCCTGCCAGGGTGCCCAGGGATTCCATGCGCTGAGCCTCTTGAAAACGATGTTCGAGTTCTTTGTCCCTTGTAATGTCACGTAAAAAATTCAACGTCGCCGATTTTTCGCGCCATGTGAGGATAACCGTATTGAGTTCCACCCATATGGTTTCCTCCTCAACGGTTTTCAGGCGAAACACCATGGAAACAGCTTTTGGCATCTCGCCATTGAGTTGTTTGAGCAGGTCAGGGGCCACCTCGTCCCGATCGTCCGGGTGGATGTAGTCAGGCAGTGGCTTGCCTTTTCGGGGCATGCCGATTCTATTGGCCAGTTCGATGGCCTGGTGGTTGGAAAAACGGAATCGATTGTCCTGGAAGATAAAGATTGCCTCCTTGGCGTTTTCCACCAGAAGGCGGTATTTTTCCTCGGATTCTTCGAGGGAGGCCTGACTTTTTTTCAGTTCGGTGATATCGCGCCAGTGTTCGACAATCCTGAAAACCCGGCCATCCATATCGAGAATGGGGTATGCCCGGATATCCATCCAGACTCCCCTTGAATCCAGATACTTCTCGACCTGGGCCGGCTGTGACGTCTCCAATATGCGCTGGGACACGCAAAATTCACAGGGTAGAACCTGACCGATCAATTCAAAACAACGCTTGCCGATAACCTCATCTTCCTGCATTTCGAAAAACTCATAACCGGCCTTGTTGAATCTGAGAATATTGCAATGCGTGTCCTGGACGCCGATAATATCCGGAATGGCATCCAGCATGGCTTCCAGCATGAGAGATGCTTCATGCAGCTGGTCTTCGAAGGAGCGGCGCTCCCGTTCGGCGAATCTGCGTTCACGGTTTTCCTGGATCAGCTTTTCATTGATGGCCATCAGTTCCGCAGTTCGACTGGCAACCAGAGACTCAAAATGCTCCCGGTAACGATTCAGTTCGATTTCCAACCTTTTATTTTTTGCATCAAGGGAACGAAATTGATCCTCAGCGCGTTGTCTGAGCCGTCGTTCCTTTGCCAGTTGTTGGCTCAGTTCCCCGGCATTGACGTTTGAGGAATCTTTCGTCATGCGATGTGCCACCATCCCGAATAGGTTATCGCCATTTTTGTGCCTCAAGATTATTTGCTTATATGAAAAAATGAAGCGAACCACAACCGTCAACTTGGGATAGTGGAATCATGTTGCGGATCGCATCCACTAATTTCTCCGGAATGGCTCAAGTATTTTCCAAACCCGTCGATATGACACAATATACCATTGTCAGAGGCTCAACCAAAAGGTTCAGCGTCCGCAATATCAGCCTGAATCGTACCGGCAACGTATGGATAAGGTCTCAGCATCATGAACGAAAAGGATCATAAAGAGACGTCTAAAAACGACGACTCCGCAGTCGACGATAACCTTGAAAATCTGAGCCCCGATGAAAAAGCCGCTTTTGAAAAAATTATGGCACAAATTGAATCGGCTGATGAAGATTCTCAGGCTGATGCATCTGAAGGCAACCCCATAGCCCAAACACCGACGGATGCGAATCTGTCCCATGGTGAACAGGCCGCTCTGGACACAATCACAGCCGAAATCGGCGAGGACACCGACAAGGCAAAGGAAACCGACGATGCACCCGATCCTCAACCCGACGATGGGCAGCAGGAACTGTCCGAGGACCAGCAGGCCGCCCTGGATAAAATCATGGCCGAAATCAACGAGGACACCGACAAGGCACCGGAAACCGACGATGCACCCGATCCTCAACCCGACGATGGGCAGCAGGAACTGTCCGAGGACCAGCAGGCCGCCCTGGATAAAATCATGGCCGAAATCAACGAGGACACCGACAAGGCACCGGAAACCGACGATGCACCCGATCCTCAACCCGACGATGGGCAGCAGGAACTGTCCGAGGACCAGCAGGCCGCCCTGGATAAAATCATGGCCGAAATCAACGAGGACACCGACAAGGCACCGGAAACCGACGATGCACCCGATCCTCAACCCGACGATGGGCAGCAGGAACTGTCCGAGGACCAGCAGGCCGCCCTGGATAAAATCATGGCCGAAATCAACGAGGACACCGACAAGGCACCGGAAACCGACGATGCACCCGATCCTCAACCCGACGATGGGCAGCAGGAACTGTCCGAGGACCAGCAGGCCGCCCTGGATAAAATCATGGCCGAAATCAAACCGGGCGAACACGATGCAGCATCACATGATCAGCCTTCAGATGAACCCGCTGAGGAGCGGGAACCTGAACCTTCCTTGTCGATCGATGAATTTAATGATGAATTAACCAACCTGCTTTCTTCGCACTCTAAAACCGATCAGGTTCAAAAAACAATCCGGACGGCCCCATCCCCACCGGCTTCTGAAGATATGGAGACACCCCCTTCAGGGTCGTCCGCTGCCGATACCGATACACCCACCGCATCAAACACTGACGAAATACCGTCATCGAAGGCTGCCGCAAAACCAAAATATACCATGCTTCAGGAAGTCGTCTCAACGGAACCCGGTCAGCAGACCAGTATTAAATCAACGGCAAAACAGGTTGTCGGCGATCCACGCCGTGCTCGTTCATTGGGCAAAAAAAGCGTTTTATTGGCCCTTCTGCTGGTGGTTTTCACCGGAAGCGCTTATTGGGGTCTTCAATGGTGGAAAAGTGAAAAAACCCCTGAATCGGGCCTCACCGGCCGGCCGCTGGCGGAACGCCATTCCACGCCGTCGATGCATGAAACCGCAATAAGCATCGCTGATAATCAGAACTTACCACCTTTAAAAAAACTGAGGACCCTGAATCGAACCCCCTCGGAATCGACCCCCGATAATCATTCGCCGAACGCTCTGCTGGCCTCTCTGGCTGCCGAATTGGATGCAGCCCAGCTTCGGCTGAATGAAAAAAAACAGAAAATTAAAGAGCTGATAGACTATTACCAAAACGGAATTTTGGAAGAACAACAAAAAATTCAATCCGAGATCGCATCAGTGGGGACCAAAGATCTCTCTCAGGCATTGAAAAACAACCAAATCGGCCTAAGCCTGAAAGCGATACAACGGCGCATGGTCTATCAGGCAAAACTCAGAACACCTCTTGAACAACTGGAAGCGATGTCCGAGGAATTTCTGTACCTGGAAAGAAAGCGGCGAATGCTGGCCATTCTGTCCAAAGGAATCAGCGGGCTTTCCGTCCAGGGCTACCAGCAGGAGGTCGCCGCGGCGACAGAACGTCAGATCAAACAAAGCGCCAATTTATCCGTCGATCAAATCGATGTGCAAACCCCATCATTTGAAATCATTTGGAAAGAGGTGTTAAAACATTTTGATTCGGAAAGCACGAAACCCGGCGTAAAAACGCAGGCGTCAGAAACAGACCGGCAGATCAGTCAGGAAATATGCAATGCAAATTTTGATCGCAAGGCCTTTTTGTCCTCCCTCGACCCGCATACTGCCGTCTGCCTTTCCAAGTGGCAAGGCAAAGACCTGTACCTGAACAATGTGACCCAGTTGACACCGGAAACGGCCAAGGCCCTGGCTCAATGGCCGGGAGAATGGCTCAGTCTGAACGGCATCCGTGATCTATCTCCGGAAAGTGCGCAATACATTGCCATGTGGCCGGGCAAGCGGCTCTCGTTCAACGGTCTTTCATCTTTGTCGCACCAAGCCACCGCTCACCTTTCCAAATGGAAAGGCGAGCAGTTGGAAATGATCGGCCTGAAAAGCATTGGTGGATGGGAAAATTATTCCACCCGTCTGTATTTGTCCGAAACGCTGCAGAGAAAGCTGCAACTGAAATAAAACTTCAGAACTCTAATACAAAAAACGGCAAGCCCATGAAACCGACCTTACACGCAATCAACAAGTCCCTGGCACTGGCATGCACTGCCGCATGGATGGCATTGTGCCTGGCGTTGCCCTGCGCACTGGCCAATTCCAACACCCGTGAACTGGAACGCAAGGCTGCGGACATTACGCTTTTAATGGAGCAACTTGAAGATCGAAGGCAACAGGCGGATGCCGTGCTCGGTGAATTAAGCCGCCTGGAGAACGAAATTGCCAATGAGGTCAGAATACTCAAAAAAAGCTACGATACGGCAGCCCTTGACGATGCGATGTCCCATCCGAGGCTGGTTTACAACATTAAACTGATGCAACAGTTGCTGGCGTATGATCAGGCGTTGGAGGATAAAATCCGGTTCTATCAATCCGGCAGGGACAAGTTGACCTACCTGCACCAACTGGTGCAGGATGACCTTAAAATGACCACGACCATCGATGATTTTAAAATCGACGCCCTGACCACTCAAATATCAATGTTGGTCAATAAATATTTGTCGGAGGCGCACATCATCCAACTCGATTCACAACGTGTCACCCAAGTTTCTCCTCAGCAGGCATGGGACCACATCAATGGCCGGCATCAACGCTGACCCTTTACGCCCATTACAATAGAAGACTGCGTGGGGCCGCGATAATCCAGCCTTCGGACCCGGGTAATCCCGCTCTTGTCGAGCATCTTCCGCAGCTGACATTCTGAATAAGTTTGCCCCTTTTCGGTCCCCTGCAGCATGTTGAGCGCAAAAAGCGCCGGGAAAAGGGGGCCGTCCATGCTGTCATCCAGAATGAAATCGTGAATCAATATTATGCCTCCGGACTCCAGGGTATCAGCGGCCTTCCGGATGATCTGTTCACATGCGGCCGGACCTTCGCCATGCAGTATATGAGACATCCACACGGCGTCGTAACGTCCGTGTATGTCACCGCTGACATAATCTCCTGCGACAAATGCAATGCGCGCGTCCAAGCCATGCCCGGCAATGGTTTTTTTGGCAAAAACACGGGTTGTTTCAAGGTCAAGCACATCGGCTTCAAGGGATTTGTTTCTCATGCAAAAATGGATGGCATACGTCCCGGGTCCTCCGCCCAGGTCCAGCAGACGTTTGCAGCCGCCCAAATCAATCAGGGAAGCGATTTGCGGAGCCTGTTGTGATGCGTTGTTGTACATTCCCATCAGAAATGCTTCGCGCTCGCTTTCTGTCCCATGGCTCACCCTTTTGCGCACCGGTTTTCCGGTGCGCACCGCCTGGTCCATGATTGCCCAGGAAGCGGCCAGGTAATGGTGATGAAGAATCATGAATCCAATATAATTTGGCGAAGACCGGTCCAGAAATTTAAGCGCCGCGTTCCTTGCACGGTAATGATCCCCTTGTTTTTCAATCAATTGCATGGCTGACAGTGCGTTGAGCAAAATGGTCGTGCCGCGGATGTCGGCTTTAAGGCGTTCGGCCAGCGCTTCGGCGGAAAGCGGACCTTGGTTTAGTTGCGAAAAAATATCAAGTTTGACGCCTGCGTGCAAAGTCAACGCCTGCCAATAACTGCCGGATAATTGAAGTAGATTGCCGGGATTCCAGTCAATCTTTTTCATGGGTTGGTTCTCCTTTTACGGTTTTTCGAATTCAGTCAGTATTTACTGCAAAATAACATGCCCCCCTCTTCCGGAGCAACAGTCCAATGGCCACCCGGCTATTGTCCGGATCGCCTTGTGTGTATCGCAAAAGGCATTCCGATGAAAACGATCTTGCCGTAGCTCACCTTCGTTCCTATATTATAATGATATCGTGCAAACGTAATTGGATCTCTATCCCAGAAAGGAATTTAAATGGCCACTCCGGAAAAAGCCATAAAAGGCTATATTAAAACCTCTAATCTATATCTGTCCATCATGGTTGCCGTATTCATCGGTTTCATCGGCGGCGTCCTTTTCAGCAGCTACCGGAGCACTGGCGGAATCAGCACCCAAAGTGCTTCCATGGCCAATACCGTACCGCTCAATCCGCAACAAAGCCAGACGCTTGCCGCCTTGATCCAAGCGACTGAAACCACCCCCGACAACGTCAACGCATGGACCCAATTGGCACACTTTTATTTTGATTCCGGGAACCCCCAAAAAGCGATTGCCGCCTACGAAAAGTCACTGGCTCTGGATGGCAGCCGCCCGGATGTCTGGACGGATTTGGGGGTGATGTACCGGCGCATCGGTGATCCGAAGAAAGCACTGGAATGCTTTAAGCACGCCCTTTCAATCAACAGCGCGCACGAGATTGCGCTGTTCAACAGCGGTGTCGTCTACATGCACGACCTGAACGATACCCAATCGGCATTGAAGTCCTGGGAAAAACTCATCCAAGTGAATCCTATGGCCCAAACACCCAGCGGCCAACCGGTTAAAACCATGCTGGACGAACTGAAAAAAAGAAGCGCCTCATGATGGCCACCGTCAACCAATGCCGGATCCTTCGTCGAGGAAGAGTTTTTGATTTCACGCTGGAAAATGTCACCCTGGACAACGGCGTCCAACTTGAAATGGAAATTATCCGGCACCCCGGTGCGGCAGCCATTATCGCACTCACAGACGACAGGCAAATAATCATGTTAAAACAATACCGGCATGCAGTGGGTGAAGCCCTCTGGGAGATCCCGGCAGGAACTGTTGAACCCGGGGAAAATACCTTTTCCTGCGCTCAGAGAGAACTTGCGGAAGAAACCGGTTACAGTGCCCGGCAATGGGAGCCGTTGGGTTGCGTGATACCCGTGCCCGGGTACTCGGATGAGAAAATAGACCTCTATCTGGCCAAGCGGCTCGTACCCGCCCGGCAAAACCTCGACGCAGACGAAATCATCACCGTTCACGCCATACCCCTGCAGAGGGTGGTGTCCATGATTGACCAGGGGAAAATCAACGACGCCAAAACAGTGGTTGCCGTATTTCGTGCGATGCACAGACTGGAGCCCCATAAAATTAAGGGTATATAATCCATCTAGTTATCTGCCCTGCGCAATTGGCAAATGGCTCTCATCTCCTGCTGGGAAAAGTCGAACACGGTATTGCAGTAGTGGCAGCGTATCTGGATGGGGAAAGGACCGTTTTTGGCCATCTCCTCAATCTCCTCCAGCTTGAGCATAGCCAGCATAGTGCCGATTCGCTTGCGGCTGCAATGGCACATAAACTCGATCCCTCTGCCATCCAGCATTTTGGGGTTGTAATCACCGAAATGATCTTTCACCCATGTTTCCGGAAAGTCTTCTGCGCCTACTGCCGCAGCCAGGGAATCCATTTGGCTGACTGTTTTTTCCACTTCGGCCAGTATCTTTTCATCTGCCCCGGGCATGGCCTGAAGCATCAGTCCGCCGGCTCCGGTGACTTCCCCATCCTTGTCGAAAAAGACGCTCAGTGCAAAGGCAGTGGCGACTTGTTCCGATTTCAGGTGGTAAACGGCAAGATCCTTGGCCAGCCGTCCGTGTTCGAGCATCACCTTCCCGGTGAAAGGCTGTTTGGCATCTTCCAGATATTTGGTCACCGATAGAAACCCTGCGCCAAAAAACGGGGAAAGATCAAAACTTTCCAACGGTTTATCAATGGCAATGGGAACCTGCTTCAAGTATCCGCGGATTTCTCCAAAGGCATTGGCTTCCACTGAGAATCCTTTGATTGGACCTGAACACTCGACCTGCAGCCCAAGCCGGTCGTTGCCTTTTAACCCGGAGGACATCAGCGCTGCGCCCAGGTATGCATGACCCAAAACGAGGGTTTCAAGTATTCCCAGTTCGTGGTTCCAGCGCATTTCATTGACCATACGGGTACCGTTTAAGACCGCTCCGCGGATACCGTTCCGGCAAAGCGTAAAGTGATGCAGCCGGTCACGCCGGCTGGCGATTAATTGCTCTTTGAGCGTATTGCCGTATCGTTTCGTCTTTTTCATTTGCGCTCGTTCCGCATGAATTCGATCAGGGTTGGATGTTTTCGATTCTACGGTCGTAAATCACCAGCCGGTCTCCTGGATGGATGGTTTGTTTCAGGTCAATGCGATTCCAGATCATCAGTGCGGCCAGAGGCACTTCGAACCGATCGGCGATTTCTGAAAGCGTATCGCCCTGGCGCACAATATATAACCGCCTCTCTTTTGAATTAATGTGCTGTGCCAGCATTTCGTCCAAACGCTGCTGAAATCCCGCGGTTTGACCTGCAGGCAGGTTGATTCGAAAATGCCCCGGCTGGATATAGTGCCCCCTGATGTGGGGATTCAAATCCTTGATCATTTTGAAATACGTTCCGGCCGCTTGCGCGATCAATCGAATGGGAACCTCCTGAAAGCAGTCCACCTCGACGGTGTCGAAAGACAGCGGCGAATAGCGCTGGTTGTCGTCCACTTCAAACCCATAGCGGTCGGGCGCCGAGAGCACCAGTTTGGCCCCAATAACCCGAAAAATGAAACGCTGGGTCTCCAGAGGAAGGTAAAGTTGGTAGAAGTCACGGGTGTTCTGTTCCAGCATTTCCGCCGTCAATCCTTCCTCGCCCATATTGTAAGCCGCCACAGCCATCGTCCAGGAGGAAAATCGATTGTACAATTCCTGAAGATAGTCAAGGGCCGAGGATGTCGACAGATAAATATTGCGACGTTCATCGATAAACGCATCCACCGTCAATCCGTATTTTCGAGCTGTTTCCGGCATAAGCTGCCAGAAACCGACGGCACCTTTCGATGACCCGGCATGAGGTCGCAAAGCACTTTCTGCAACGGCCACATATTTAAGGTCGTCAGGCATCCGGCGATCTTTCAACTGCTGTGCAACGAATGGAAAGTAGCGGGTGGACCGCTTCAGCCAAAGCAGCACCTGGGGCCGATCCCAAAGCGTCAGCAGCATCTCTTTTTCATACCGCTCCATGATGTCCGGAACCACCAGCGGGACAGTTTCCCCGCAAAAATCAATGGACTGATTTTCCCTGATGGTCTCGAGAAGGGAGCGGTCTTGCGCATAAACAGACGGTAATAAAAAAACGCAGGCCATTGCAATGATCCCGCAAACAGACAATAACCATCTATTCATTTTCAATTCCGCCAATTTGATCATCCAGAATTCCATCCGCCCACCGGGGTCCGGCATTGAAAAAGGAATTCACTGCAGCCTCGTACTGATACGGATTCTGGGCCTTGTGAATTTGTTTTCTCACTTTATGGCCATTGCGGAATGCCTTTGAAAAATAGCCCCACAGCCCCTTCATCCGGTTTACAAGATGTGAGGGGCCGTATAATTTCCGTCCGTAATGGTCATACAACATGTCATGAAACAAACGATAGCATCGGAGTGCTTCAGTGCCGTCATAGCGCTTGCCTTTAACCCGCCCCGGCAGAAACGGATTGACAATTACGCCTCGACCGATCATCCATTCCCTTAAGGTGGGAAAGCGCTTCTGAAGCCGGCCAAACGACGCGCAGTCGGTGATATCGCCATTGTATACGACCTTATGATGCGTCATGCCCAGGCATTTTTCAAAGGACACAAGATCCGGTGTCCCCTTATACATTTGAATACCGGTTCTGGGATGAATGATAATTTCCTGCAAGTCGTAGGCATTTAAAATAGGCATCAAATGGGTCATTTCATCCCCGCTGAACCGCCCCAGACGCATTTTAACGCTTAAGCGAGCGGCCATAGCGGGCACCACCCGCTCGAGAAAAGCCGCTATGGCATCCGGATTCGGCAGCATTCCGGATCCGCGGCCCTTTTTGGCAACCATCGGGTAAGGACACCCGAGATTCCAATTCACCGTTTTATATCCGAGTTGAAAAAGCGCCTCGGCCAGCACCAGGAAATGATCCGCCGTCTTGCTTAGAATCTGCGGCGTTACCGTCATGAGCGGGTTGTTTTCGGGCAGCAGTTCTCTGAGTTGCGACGGTTTGATCCGCGACCCCTTGCTGGTAGTCAAAAAGGGGGCCATCGCATGGTCAATGCCGATAAAATTCCGGGCATAAGCATTGCGAAATACGGCATCCGTCACACCCCTGAGGGGGGCCAGGCAAATGCGGGGATTCATAAAAGGATCATCAGGTGCCCACCGCTCGATCAACCAAAGCGCAAATGCAAGTTCTCTGCTCTGCGCACTGCTTTGCCAACTCTGTCCGTGAGCAGTGTCTTGAATTTAAACCAGTTGAATGCGGCCTTTGAATGAAAACCGCAGGCCGAGTCGCCGGCTTTAAATTTCTCGCCGCCAGGGGACAATCGCCCTGCGTTCAAACGGCCCTGGTCCACATAAAAGGCCCAGTTTTTCCCGGCGCGACTTTCGAATTGGGGATCGAGCGTTAAGGTCACTTTCGTTACGGAGGCGCGCCCCGCTTGATGGTCTAAGATTTTTCCGACAACTTGACCCTGCCAGAAAACATCGTTTTTATACAATTTGGGAGGGGTTTCAAAAAAAACAGCAATCCCCTGGGTTCCGCCATTGTTCTGGCATCCGCTGATGGAAGCGAATAAAAATGCCAAAAGGGTAAAAGCAAGATAAAATGGAGCTCTGCGCATGGAATAACCTCTGATTGAATAATTTCAATGATGGCCTGAATAGGGTTAACAGGACCTTTATCACAGGTTTTGCTACGGTGGCAAGATGCATCATGGCGTTGAACCGCATTCCATTTATCAATAGATATGCTTATTTTTGCAACCTTTTTTCACCATTTGCCTCCTGAACGCTGTAATCGCCATGCCTGTGGCCGGTCACCGCAAATGCCTAAAAAACGAAGTGATGACTTGTCAAAAGGGACGATATATATTAGGCCTGCTTTTTGTTTTTTAAATAGCGCAAAGGTAATTAAAAGCATTTGCGAAACTGCGAAAGGAACGCGTGTAATGTCCAAAAAAATCGTTGTCATCGGCGCTGTCGCCCTGGGGCCCAAAGTGGCCTGCCGGGTCAAGCGACTCATGCCCGATGCTCAAGTCACCTTGATTGACCGCGACAGCATCATCAGTTACGGCGGCTGTGGCATACCCTATTATGTCAGTGGTGATGTCGCTGAACTTGAAGGTTTATTTTCCACCAGCGCCCACGTGGTGCGGAACAGCCTGTTCTTTAAAAATGCCAAGGGGGTGGAAGTCCTGACCCGTACAGAAGCCATTGGCATCAATCCGGAGAAACAATTGGTTCGCATCAAGAATCTGGACAGCCTCGACGAACGCGACCTGCCCTATGACGACCTTGTCCTGGCCACCGGCGCTACCCCGCTGGTTCCGCCGATTCCGGGAAATGATCTGCCGGGAGTTTCGGTTGTGGCCAATCTCCACCAAGCCAAAGCGATCAAAGAGAGCATTGCCAGGGGCGAGATCGGACGCGCCGTTGTCATTGGGGCCGGCGCCATCGGTATTGAAATGACAGAGGCATTGACCGACTTGTGGGGCGTAGAAACCACCCTGGTGGAGATGCAGGGTCAGGTTCTGCCCACCGCTTTCGGTCCAGACCTTGCCCGGGTCATCAAAAACGAAATGGAGGAAAAAGGCGTCACCGTAATGCTCAATGAAAAGGTGAACGGCATCACGCGTGACCCCTCAAACGGCACATTGACAGTCCAAATTGACAGCACGGCATTGCAATGCGATCTGGTCGTCCTTTCGGCAGGCGTTCGACCCAACGTACAGCTGGCCAGGGATGCCGGCATCACCATCGGTTCCACCGGCGCCATCGAGGTGGACCGCAACATGAGAACCAACATTCCCACCATATATGCTGGCGGTGACTGTATAGAAGTACAAGATATGGTATCCGGTCTTCCTGCCCACATGCCTCTGGGCTCCCTTGCCAATCGCCAGGGCCGGGTCATTGCCAACAACATCTCCGGCATTTCGTCCGAATTCAGGGGCTCCGTCGGCACCTTCTGCCTGAAGGTTTTCGAAATGGGGGTGGCTCGTGCGGGGATTACCGAAAAATGGGCGCGCCATATCGGATTTCAACCGGTATCAACGGTGGTGGCCCAGGCGGACCGCGCCCATTTTTTCCCCACCCAGGCCATGATGCTGATGAAACTCATCGCCGATCGGCACTCCCGACAGGTGCTCGGCGTGGAAGCCGTGGGCCCCAATCTCGATGCCGTCAAGGCCCGTGTGGATGCCGTTGCCGTACGCCTGGCAGATAAAATAGACCTTGAGGAAATTTCCAACCTGGAAGTGGCCTATTCACCGCCTTTTGCCTCAGCCATGGACATTGTCAACAGTGCCGCCAATGCGCTTGACAACACCCTTTCGGGGCATCATGAACCAGTGGATGTGCTGGCCTTCCTGGAAGCATTCAAATCGGGAAAAGCAAAGGTTCTGGATGTTCGAAGCGACGTTCAGGCCGCCCCTTTTCTGGAAAAATACGGGTCCCAATGGATCAATATCCCCCAGGAAGATCTGGCCTGCCGTCTGGCCGAAGTGAATCGGAACGAGCCGCTTTACCTGGTTTGCGGTGCAGGCACGCGGGCCTATGAAGCCCAGTTGCTTCTAAGAAAGCATGGCATCAAAGACACCAAAAACGTCCAGGGCGGAATGAAAATGCTCCAATCCACCGATCCTGATTTCTCAATTGGAGAATGAAGCGTTCGCCAGAACCCCTGAGCAAAAACCCGGGCCCACAGGGCCCGGGTTTGTTCTGCCCCTGGAGGGGGCGCGGGTATTAAAAGGCCGCCCGGCATAAAAGCCGGGCGGCTTCATCTCAACGCAGTGTCCATCAAAGGGTGTTTAATCAAAAGCCATATCGGTTTTCCATACTTCCCAAACCTTGCCCACCAGGTCCGGGCCGGGCTTCAAGGTCATTTTTCCCGGTTTCCATCCGGATGGGGTCGCCTCGCCGCCCTTGCTGTTCCTGACCACTTGAAACGCCTGTACCTGACGAAATGTTTCATCGACGTTTCGGCCCACCGGGGGCGTCAAGACTTCGTACCCTTGCAATACACCCTCCGGATCAATAATAAACCGGCCCCGTGTCTCCACCCCGGCATCCTCGTCAAACACGCCGAAAGCCTTGCCAACCCTGCCGCCGGCATCCGACATCATGGGAAAAGGCACGCCGCCTTCGACCATTTTGGACAATTCATTGTCATTCCACATTTTGTGCACGAACACACTGTCTATGCTCATGGAAACGATTTCAACACCCAGTTTCTGAAAATCTTTGTGCTTTTCGGCAACTGCCGAAATTTCAGTGGCTCAGACGAAGGTAAAGTCGCCGGGGTAAAAGCAGAGCAGCACCCATTTCCCCAGGTATTCGGAAAGCTTAACCGATACGAATTTTCCATTTTGATACGCGGGAGCAACGAAATCCGGAACTTTTTTTCCGACTTGAATCATTGAACCAACCTCCTTTTTAGGCGCCTGTTGCTGGACAGACGCATCATCACTTGTTTCACCAACAGGCCCGCCGGTTGGACGCGCGCAGCCAACATCCATCTCTTCTGCCATAATATCCTCCTGTTATTACGATGTTATTGTTGTCTACCGGCGACATTCAGCCACCGGCGCCCCTTTCCATATTTTTTTGAAACGTTATACATCCAGCCAGATATCGGCTTCCCCGCCGCAGTGTGAGCAAACGGCATGCCCTTTTGTTTTCCCCTCTGCTTCGGAAACAATTTTTGGCGTTGTATCGTCGTCTTTTGCGTCTTCCAGGTTGCAAGTGACCACCATCTCCGCCTCATTGCCGCAATGGGTGCATTCGCATACCTGTTTAAATTTTTTTTCAGCCATTTTTACCCTCCTTTCATTTTCCCCCATTGCTCATCATTTAAGTGGGGTTTATTATTTTTTGATAATTGTTATCATTCAGATCGAAAAAAATATATCATTCACTCTTGGCAGCGCTTGCAAAGCCCAAAAAAATCAAGCCTGTGGCTGAGAATCTTGAATCCCGTCTCATTGGCCAGTTCCCGGGTCACATCCTTGAGACTTCCGAGATCAGGGTCCATGATGCATTTGCATTTCACACAAATCACATGGGGATGGGGATATGGCTTTTTGCCGTCGTAACGATTGCTGCCGTCGGCAAAGCCCAATTCCAGCACTTCCCCAAGATCTTTGATAATCAACACATTGCGGTATATTGTGGCGATACTGACCGTTGGAAAATCGGTTCTGATGGTTTCATAAATGCGCTCGACACTGGGGTGACCAATGCTTTCAGACAATACCCTTACAATCGCCATCCGCTGGGGAGTAATCTTATATCCTTTGTCCCTCAGCCTGGCAATCATATGATCATATCGTTTTGGGCTTCCAATGTCACTCCCTCTGACTTTGTTGCGTCATATTATATGCGAATAAATCCTATTGGACGACAAGTCAAGGCCGATCTTTCTGTCTTATGCCCCATCCTTGCTATTGACATCCATAGGGGATTAGCCAATATTTACTGTCCCGGCAAAAAAATCATCTGTGAAATGGAGAACAAAAAAATAATGTCCAAGCCAAAAAACGCCATGGAAATTTTTCGCCTCCTGGACAAATCCAATTGTCGTGAGTGCGGCGAAAAAACTTGCCTGGCATTTGCAGGAGCTGTTTTTACCGGTCGCAAAGAATTGTCCGAGTGCCCAAAAATCGATCCCCATATCCGTCGCCTTTATGCAGATGACGGTACTGACCGGGCAACGGACGAACAGCGCGATGAGTTTATCGAGCAATTGAAAAGCGAAATTCGCTCCGGCAATCTATCTGAACTGGCCCGCAAAGTCGGCGCCGACTTCTCTGCGGGCCGACTGACGCTTAAGGTGATGGGAAAGAATTTCAGCGTCGATACGCAGGGAAACCTCTATGCGGATATTCACGTCAATCCCTGGATTGCCGTCCCTTTTCTGAACTACGTTCTGAATGGGCAAGGCCTGTCACCGAAAGGTTGCTGGGTTTCGTTCAGAGAGTTGAACGAGGGCCAGGAACGTTATCCGCTTTTCCAGAAGCGTTGCGAACTGCCCATGAAAAACCTGGCCGACACCTATCCCGGTTTTTTTGACGATATGGTGCACTTGTTTGGCGGAAAAGCGGTGGCGCGGCAGTTCAAGTCGGACATCTCCGTGGTGCTCCACCCCTTTCCCAAAATTCCCATCATGATCTGCTACTGGCAACCGGAGGATGGACTGCGTTCGAGCCTGAATCTCTTCTTCGATACCACCGCCCAGCACAATCTGGATATCGGGTCTCTCTACACCCTGGGGGCCGGGCTGGCGCATATGTTCGAAAAACTGAGCCGCAGGCACGGTTTTGAATAATGCTGTTTTAAGGCCCCAATACGAGGCAGTCGGCAACCAGCTCCCATAGATATTTCACGGTAAGTTCGTCCATGCCGTAATGGCCCTTGATGTTGTTGATCTGGCCATGGCAGCTGTGACAGGGGAGCACCAGCATCTGCGCTCCGACGGCGCGAATCTGTTCCATTTTCCGGCGGCCGTAAAAGATGCGCTCCTCGTTGTATCCGTTCGTCAAAGCCCCGCCCCCGCCCCCGCAGCAGACCTGATGCATTCCACTGGGATGCAGGTCAACCCAGTCGACCATACATTGATCCAATATCCATCGGGGCTCTTCGAAAAAGCCATGCCCAAATCGCTTCTGGGCCCGTCGACCGTAATTACACGGGTCATGGTAGGTCGCCCGCTGGTCGAAACGATCACGGTCCAGTTGAATACGCCCGGACTGGATATAGTCGATGAGCAGATCGAACACGGTAACGGTTTCAAACTCTTCCAGGGCTTCAGGGAACCATTTCTGCAAACCATACCTGGTTGCCAGATAGGCATGTCCTCATTCAGGCCACAGCAGGGTCTTGATCTCCAGGCGCCGCATATTTTCGACGATGCGTCCTGCCATAACCTTCATGGCATCGTCGTCACCGGTAAAATATCCCCAGGAGGTTCCCTCCCAATTGTCCGAAGCCACCGTCCAATCCTCGCGCGCAGCATGGAAAATTTTCCACCATGGCTTGAGATCCTCGGTATGTGTGTTGACCAGCTTGTTGTGAACGGTGGTCAGCAGGCGTGCACCCTGTTTATCGATGGGGACCGAAAAGCCCTCGTAGCCCGGTTCCGCAGCAACCTCTTCGGCCACATCCTCCAGGATGAAAATAAAATCCTCCTTCGGCAGGCTCAGGTTGTTGCCGCTGGCCAGGGCCGCGCTAAGGCCTTTCTGGAGGATCCCGGGCACTTTGTCCCGCGGCCTCATGGAGCGTAATTTGCGGGTCAGGTCGGCGATATCGATGCCCATCGGACAAATCTGTTCGCATTTTCCGCACATCGTGCAGATCCACGGCCAGCGCGACCGGGCGGCCTGGTCCGCCATTCCCAGGGAAACCAGGCGAACGACTTTGCGCGGATCAAAATCATCCACCCCGGATACGGGACAAGTGCTGGAACAAATGGCGCAGGTCAGGCAGATATCCTGCTGGAAAGACCACCCTTCACGATCTTTCTGAAGATTGAAAGGGTCTATGCAAACCGGCTGTGTTTCAATCATTGGCTCCCCTTTTGCACCGAAAATCGAGAAATCCGGCCGGAAAAAGAATCGACCAGGCTGCAAAATTCGTGGCCCATATTTGCGGCAACACTGGCAACCATCAAACGCTCTTGCTCTATGCCGGCCATTTGAAGCACCTTGGCTGCCGCTGCACCCTGCCTTCGGGCATGGCGATTCCCGACTTCCGATTTGCAATTGTCCGTATGGCAGGTACAAACCAAGACACCGTCGGCACCGGCATCGAAAGCGGCCAGCAGATGCCGGCTGGAGATCGTTCCGCCGCACGGAACCTCCACAAATCGGACACCCGGCGGCAGGCCGGCCCCCATGTTGACAGCCAGTTGATGTGCCCGGCCGGCAGACCGGCTGCATCCGAATACCACCATGCGCTGTTTCTCGACGGATTTTCCGCTGCCAGCCTCGGCCCTTCGAAAAAAGCGATCCAGATCAGAGTGGATATGAACGCCTTGAATATCAATCGCCCTGGCCGGGCATCCCGCAGCACAGATACCACACCCAAAACAGGCGTCGGGCTGAATGGTCACACGATATCCGTAATCGATGGCCATGTGCGGACAAAGTCTCAAACAGGTCAGGCACCTGGCGCAACGCCCCCTGTTAACCTGCACCGCCGGCAGTTCTTCGCGATCACTGTCATCTAAATATTCGAGAACCCTTAAAGCCACCTGATCGGCATCGGCCATTTGCTCCTGCCTGGACATGACACCCCGGGAGCCTCCTGCCACAAACATGCCGCGCCGATTGGTGGCGTTGCTGATGCGGTGGACATTGTCACTTTGAACGAAGCCGGCCTCGTCTCTAAACAGCCTCAATCCAGCCGCCAGACCGCCGAGTTGCTTCGCAGGTTTGTGACACTCATCGACAATCACCCAGTCGGCCGACAGGCAAAAAGATGAACGCGTCAACTCGTCGACATAGTCGATGGCAATCGTATTGTTCTGCGCATCTGCGACATGGGGTTTATATTCAGCGTTTTTGATAAAAACAGCCCCTGCGGCCTTGGCCTGTCCGCAAATGCGTTCGATGCCATCGGGTGACACTTTTAAATTGTTGGTGAAGAAAAACGTGTTGGCCAGGCCCTCCGTCTGGATCCGATGACACAGCGCCAGCATCCTGCCGGCAACCTCCGGCTGGCTTTCTTTCTCCCATCCGTTGAGAAATGCAACCTTATGCGAGAACTCAAAAATATCTTCGGCACAAAGCTGATCTATCTTTTCTTCCAGATCGGAAAGCGTCATCACCCGGGAACCTGGAACGAGGCCGTATTCGGCAAAATTGGGTTCGATCCGGTCGTCTTCGGCAATGACTACCGCGTTCGCCTGCCGCGTCGTTTTCTTCCCGTTCTGCTTGAATTCAAGCCGGAAGTCTCCAGCAAATCCGCTGCAGTAGACAAGTTCCAGGTTGGAAGAATCAGAAGTACTTTGAACGACCACGCCATATTCGCCAAGACTGCTTGCGATTCGCCGTGCGCAGGCTCCGGAACCGAATACAAACACGCTGCAATCAGCGCTTTGTCGGGAAATTGTTTTCGATACGCTTCTATCGGCCATGGTTACTCGCTCTGCAGACAACTTATGGGCGCTTGGTTTGGCGCAAGAAAACGCAGAATTTCCCATACGGCCTGCTCGGAACTGCTGATGCTCTCGGCGATGCTCATGGGCCCCATCACCGAGCCGGCCACAAAAACACCCGGAAGCCCGCCTGGATGCATGCCTTTTTTGGACTTAAAGAAACCGTTGTCGTCATGACGCCAATGAAATATTTCAGCCAAGTGACCATTGTCCGGCGAAGGCGTCAACCCGACGGAAAGTATGATGACATCAAACACAGTCTCAGCGGACCTCTTCTCATTGGCGTCGAAATATGCCACACGAAGATCCCCTTCCTCAGAACAGAAGATATCTCCCGGAATAGCGCGAATCATCTCGATATCTTCCTGAAGAACGGGATAAGCGGTGTCAAAGTTCTTCCCGAAACTTTGCACATCGATATAGAAGCAAGTGATTTGAACGCCAGGCTGTCGATGCCTTATTAACTGCGCCATCCTCAGAGAAGAACCGCAGCATATTTTTGAACACCATGGATGTCCTAGAGCAGCATCCCGGCTACCCACACATTGAATAAACGCAATCCGCTCTGCCGGCTTGCCGTCTGAAGGACGTTTTAAAACAACCTGCGACCGCAGTTGTCGTTCGGCATCGAGGCTGGTGATTACATTTTGGAAACGACCGTAACCGTATGATTTCGGACAGGGGTTGTAAGGTGAAAATCCCGTCGCCAGCAAGACGGCGTCCACATCGATGGCAGCGGTCTTTGGGTTCGAAATCAGTTCAATGGCCTTGCTCGGGCATGTATCCCGGCAAAGGGAGCAGGCGGCGTGGTCAAAAAAAAGGCACAGATCACGACGGATGGCGACATATGGTCCCGTACGTGGCGTATACCCCTGAAGAATAGCGCCCGGCACCGGACATTTCTGCAAACAAATGCCGCAACCGTTGCACTTATCTGCATTGATCAGGGGCGAGTTGAGCGTATAATCCAGTTGAATCCGATGGCCCGGCCGAACGTGCTCGATCCGGGCGCCGGTATGGACGGCAACGCGCGTGTTGCCGCTCACCTTGGCAAGCTTATCCTCGGCAATGCATGCACCACATTTGACACAGTCCGGTGCGGCCTTGCAGTTCAGCTGAATGGCATGGCCGCCGAGAAACGGGGTTTTCTCGAAAAGGGATACATCGACGCCGCACCGTGCCAGGTCGTCTGCGGCCGACAGCCCGGCGACACCGGCCCCGATGATGGCCACATGTTTTCCATGTAGGTGCAAAGGCATTCTCCTGCGGCCAATCAGGCGTTCCCGGATGCCTGGTACTGCGCGACGATCCCCTCGATCTCGCCCTGAATGAAGCGGCCCAATTCCTTTGCCTGTTCCATGCTCAATGCGGCAATGCCTTCAGAAAGTGATGCCACGTAATCTTCGTCCATCCCGGTAATTTTGTTTACCAGGAATGTGTCGACTTTTCCGTCATCGAGCAACAATCCGCAACCACTGACGGCACCGACGAACTGGTCGTTGACCATAATGGGAACAACCAGCTTGACCATTCCGGCGTCACACTCCTCGATGACCGGTTTGCGGGCATCTTTAGCCTGGATGGCGATGTTCATGTGGGCCGTGGCGCAAATAAAGCTCTGTCCTTTGGGATTGGCTTTGATCTCCGGGCAGAGCTTGTTGGGCCAACTGCTGACAGGAATAATCCGGATGCCTTCCGTGTTAAACACGGCAGCGTTCAATCCGGAGCGGCGGTGGATCTCATCTTCCAAGGCTTTCCAGGTTTCCAGAGAACAAAGCTCCAATAGCTCCATGGCAACTCCCTAAGCTGTGTTGAGGTTTAATGCGGTCAGTATAGTCGTTATGGGGAATAAATTCAAGACGGGGAGTGCATCAGACCGGTCAATTCCCGTTATAAAAGGCCGTGACGTCATCTTGACGGAAAATCATTTCTCTGCTCTATTATAGGTTCTGCAATTAATCGACGGTGCGCTTTAACGGCACAGATGACGACAATTTTTCTCAAGGGGAATATGACGTGAATAAGGATTTTTTGCATATTGACGACTGGTCTGCAGGGGAAATTTTGGAGTGCCTCGATCTTGCGGCAGAGGTTAAATCCAAACTCAAAGGCCGCGAAGCGTTTTTGCCGTTCAAAAACCATACCCTGGCCATGATATTTGCGAAGCCTTCAGCCAGAACGCGCGTCTCTTTTGAAACCGGTTTCTACCGCCTGGGCGGCAGGGCGCTTTTTTTAGGGCCTGCGGATATCGACCTGGGAAAGCGTGAACCGGCCAGGGATGTGGCTCGAGTGCTCAGCAGGTACAACGACATGATTATGGCCAGGCTTTTCGATCATGACCAGATTCTCGAGTTGGCCCAATTTGCCAGCGTACCGGTCATTAATGGATTGACCGATTATAACCATCCCTGCCAGATCATGGCCGATATACTGACGATAAAAGAACGCCGCGGGCATCTGGACAATCTAAAAGTGGCCTATATCGGCGACGGAAACAACATCGTCAATTCCTGGCTGCGGTTGGCCGGCCGCCTGCCCATCCATTTATCCGTGGCCTGTCCGGAAACTTACATGCCGGACAGCAAAACGGTCACCCTTGCCCAGGGTGCCGGATTGTCGCGCATCGATGTCGTCAGAGAGCCTGAAACAGCGGCGGCAGATGCGGATGTGGTTTATACGGATGTATGGGCCTCGATGGGACAAAAGCACGAGCTCGAAGAGCGGAAAAAACAGTTTCAGGGGTATACCGTGACCGCTGCCATAATGGCCTTGGCCAAACCGACGGCGTTATTCATGCATTGCCTGCCGGCGATGCGGGGGCTGGAGGTGACGGACGAGGTCATCGAGTCCGCGGCTTCCATCGTTTTTACCCAGGCCGAAAATCGCATGCACGCCCAGAATGCCATTATGCTCAAACTGGCGGGCAAGGCATGATTTTTTGACCCATGAAAAGACCCATCGGACCTCCGCTGGAAGGCCAATACCACATATGGTATTATCTATGATTTACTATACTGTAAGTGGTATTAAAAATGTTCTGAATGGTCTTTGTGGGAGACCGGATTACGGGAAAGCGAGGAGCCTTTCAAGTAGCTTTTTCCGAGCCGCCCGACATATAACGGCGCACCATTTAAACCCGGATGCTCGAAATCGAACACCTGTGTCAGAAAATCTAGGGTAATCCGAAATGTCGCCCCCCATAGCAGTTCCTGCCCCCTTCGCCCCCTGTGGATAAAGCAGGGGAAATCCTGCTTATAGCCCGGCGTCTCTCCCCGACGGGTCATATCAAGGCGGTATCGCCCATAATTATGGTGATCCAGCAGCCTGCGCAATGGTATGTGAACGATGCGATCCACTTCTCCATTGCTTGACAGGTTTTGGGATTTGGGTATCCAGCCGGCCAGGGGCTGGATGACCCGATCAAACATAATCAGCCGTTGCGCGGCTAAAGGGCCGAGAAATCTCACTTTCAACGGATTCAGGCGCATCTCTTCCCACGCCTCTCGCAGCCCTGTCGCCATCAGAAGCGCCAGCTGCTTGGCCCTCTTGAAATCACCGGCTTTGAACCGTCGCCAGTATGTCCACTTGCCAAGGGGCGAAAAAGGCAGCCGCAATAGCTGGGACAACCATCGGTCCCGCGGCTCGACACCCCCGCCCGGGCAGCAAAGGTCCCCGGGCTGAAGGACCTGTTGTGACCTTTTATTGAGCAGCAGACATGGCTCGAACCCAATGTTTCGGTCAACCCGGCAGGGAGTCAGCAAGAACAAAACCGCAGAGCCCTTGACCCTGCCAACCGAACCTTGCGCCGTGTTTGTCAGTTCAGCCGGGTAGTGCCCCAACCGGCCTTCTATTCTGTCGATCAGCGCGGTCGGATTTTTCAACAGGCCCTGATGTTTGATGTCTATCATGATGCAGCGAATCCATTCCAAAAGTTCTATCGTTGACTTTAATTCTTCAGGCATTAGGTTTCAAGGTGATTGTTGCACCATTTAACACCAAGACCTTTCAAGGAGGCAGCCATGTCTGATCCAGATCAATCTCATGCCAATAAATGCTGCTCGATGGAAAAGCGGCGGCTGATGGAGGATATTCAAAAATGTGATTCCTGTTCCACCAGTTGGAAAGCACACCACCGCTGTCTGCGTGGTGCGGCCAAAAGAAGTGGCCGCCGATCCCGCTCGTGCATGACGTCCTGACCCTATCAAACTAAACATGCGTATCGGCAAAACAAGCCCGGCCACCGTGCCGGGCTTGACGCGTAAGGATGCTTTCGTTGCTTTCTGAAGCCGGCAGAAAATTTTTGGGCCTTTCCTCTTTTGAAATGCTGGCCATGTTCCGGCGAGGCTTGTTTTACGCCTATTTGACCATCTACCTGCGCCACTACCTTGGTCTGAGCGTTACGGCGACGACTTTGTTCGCCACCCTGCCCATGGCCGTGAACGCCTTTTCGCAAACATTCATCTGGGGCCGCATTTCCGATCGGTTTCAGCTCAGGCGGTCCCTCATCATGGCCGGAGAGATACTGGCGGCGTTAGGAACCCTGGCGGTCTGGTCCGTCCATCGGCTTACTGCCGAGCCAGAAATATCAGGCTACATCATCATCATCGGTTTGGCCTGCGTTGAATTGTTCTGGTCCATGTCCAATATCAGCTGGAGTGCCCTCATATCCGACTTGTATTCCGAGAAAGAGCGCGGCCGCATCCAGGGGCGCCTGACCAGCATGGGAGGCATCGGGCGCATGATGGGTGTCTGGGTCGGCGGTTTCCTGTACAACGGTCTCAACCTGCGCTACGACGGTTGGGGTTTCTATCAGGGAACCTTATTTTTTGTAGCCGCCGGTGTCATGGTCATATCCACCCTGCCCCTTTTGCTGCTCCCCGAGGGCGGAGTTTCAGCAACCACCGGCGCCCCAGCGACGTCCTCCGAAGTCAGAGCACACACGGGAACCGATAATTTATCGATCTATATCGTCTTTTTGATCGGCATGACGCTGATTAATTTTGGCCGCAACTCCATTGCCATCATTTTTCCCCAATATTTGTCATCGACATCCGGTTTGGCCGTGAGCAGCCTGACCTTGAGCAATATTCTCAACATCCAGTCCTTTGCCATTGTCTGTTTCGGTTGGTTTGCAGGCTGGATATGCCTCCGACTGGGGCGCGAGACCGCCCTGCTGGCAGGCGTCTTGGCGGCAATTGCCGCATTGGTGATCATATGGATGAAAGTCGATCTATCCTGGATTTACGTCTCCAGCTTTTTGCGGGGCGTGGGCGACGCCATTATCATGGCGGCCGCATATGAGGCGGCATCCGTTTACATCCCGCCTGTGCACCGGGCCAGTTGGTTCTCCTGGTTCAACGCCACCTTTTTCCTAAGCTGGGGCCTGCCCGGCACCCTGATGGCAGGACCCCTGGTGGATTTCCTGATTTCCGCAGGCTATTCCGAACCGCTGGCCTATCGCGCATCGTTTGCCGCAGCAACCGGCCTGGCCTTTACGGGACTGTTGGTTCAAACCGCTCTTTTTGTCCACCTTCGCCGCAATCGCCGGGAAAGCCGTTGACTTTACCGGCAATAAGAAACCGTACGCTGAACAGACCCCGCAGACGGATCTTTGACACAACCGTTATGCCAGAGGTAATTCAGTAAAAATCCGGGTCCAGAGGGCCCGGCTTTGGCCTGCCCCCGAAAGGGGCGCGCAAACGGCTGCCTGTTATGGCTCACGTGCCGAGCTGTAAGTTGCCCCTTCCCGGTTGCGGTTCACGCTGCGCGCGGGCCGGATCGTATAAATGGCAGAATTCCTAAACGCGTAACTCATAACTCGCAATTGATCTTTTTGCCTCTGTCTGTGACCTGGCCGACAGGACCCGGTTTTACGATTCAATAAAAGAGAAGGGATTCAGCCGGACCCCATGGCGTGAAAGGCAAAAAAATCCTCCCACTAAAGCCATCGGACCCTGAAGGCCGAAAGGGCTAGAGCTTGAACACTTTCATCCCCTGGGGGCTGTCCTGAACCATATACCCTTCTTGCAGAATTTGATCCCGGAGTTCATCGGACATAGCCCAATTTTTTTGCTGGCGGGCTTTTCGCCGAGCATCGACCAGCGACTGGATCTGCTCGGGAAGCGCCTGTTGTCCGCCGATACGATCCAGATCGAGCCCTAGAACCTGGTCAAAATCCAGCACAGTGGCCAGTTTTTGTCCTTCGGGTAAATCGGATTTAAGCAGTTCCTGGACGACCGCCAATGCCTGAGGCATGTTCAGATCGTTATTTACAGCGGCTTTAAACCTTGTCTTGAAGTCGGAATCCACAGCCTCGGCAGGCCCGGCGTCAACCAGCACACGAACCTGGTTGCTTAAATGCTGCAATCCGTTTTGGGCGGCAGTGATGCCCTCTTCACTGTATTCCATTGGCTTACGATAGTGGGTCTGGAATGTGGCAAACCGGTATACCAGCGGGTTGATCCCCTTTTGCACGAAGCTTGATTCAAGGGTTAAAAAATTATCCTCGCTTTTGGCCATCTTTTTCCCGCCGGCGATGATCAGAAAAGCGCCGTGCATCCAGAAATTAAAAAAAGGTTTGCCCGTTGCCGCTTCGGACTGGGCAATTTCATTGGTATGGTGAACATTGATATGGTCCGTGCCGCCGCAGTGGATGTCCAGCATATGACCAAGGTATTTCATGCTCATGGCGGAGCATTCGATATGCCACCCGGGGAAACCCTTTCCCCAGGGAGAGTTCCACTCCATCTGGCGCCGGGTATCGGAAGGGGAAAATTTCCAGAGGGCAAAATCGGTGGCATTTCGTTTCTCGGGGTTTTTCTCGACCCGTGCCCCCTCCTCCAAAGCATCCAGGTTTTGATGGGACAGCTTGTTATAGCCGTCAAATCGGGAGGTATCAAAATAGATGCCATCGCTGGTGGCGTATGTATATCCCTTGTCTTCCAGCTTGCGAATCAATCCGATCTGTTCGCCGATAGTCTCCGTAGCTTTGCACCAGACGGTGGGATCCTGGATATTAAGCTGTTTCAAATCCTTTTTGAAAGCATCGGTGTAGTAAGCGGCAATATCCCAAGCGCTTTTGCCTTCCCGCAGCGCCCCCTTTTCCAGTTTGTCCTCACCCATATCACGGTCGCCGGTAAGGTGCCCCACATCGGTGATATTCATGACATGTCTGACGTCAAAACCATTGTAGTGCAGCACACGTTTAAGTATATCTTCAAAAATGTAAGTGCGCAGGTTGCCGATATGGGCATAATTGTAAACCGTTGGTCCGCAAGTGTACATGCCGACCCGGGGAGGAGAAATTGGCGAAAAAGTCTCTTTTTTGAGTGTCAATGTATTGTAAAGTTTGAGTTCCATCATCATTATAAGTCGTTTGGTTGTTTTGGGGATTCACCTCAATCGTGACTGGCTTTATGCCTTAACCGTCAACGACATGTCAATTAAATCCCGCGGAAAACCACAATTCAATGGAGGGAATCGATGAAAGCGTTTATCGTTCATGATGTCCAGAAACAGAAAGATCTGCTGGTAATCCCTGCGGCAGATGTCTCAACGGCAGTCGATCGAACTATCATGGAGGAATTTATTGCCGTCAAACCTGATTTTGCCCGGTTCAGCGGCGCTTCTCTCAACGGTCTGCCTGTGGAGACGTTTGGTCGGGTCATTGCATCGCGTGCCACGGACGGAGACGTCTGCATTGTTGACCAGAGCCTTTGGCGGCAACGAATGGAATTCCATCTGGCAGGCGCATGATTTATGAACGCGCAACCCGGTACCGGAGCATGACGTGGTCCGACGCCAGTTGTTGAACCGATGCAAGGATAAGGTCCATATCCACGGGACAGGAAAACAACGACAAGCCCGTCCCGAATAATTTTGGGGCGATGGTAATCACAATTTCAGTGATCAGACCGGACTGGGCAAACAGGTTGTTGATGGTTTCTCCGCCGATCAGGGCGGCACTGCCATAACCTTTGGACTTCAGTTTCGATAGAAGCTGATCCGGCGAATCGGATGTAAAAAGGATCTGATCTGATGATTTGTACTGGTGGGGCCGGCGGGTCAGCACCACGTTCAGTCGCTTGGGTAGCGGTTTGCCGATGGTATGGTACGTGCGCGAGCCCATGATGACGACTCCGGACTGCTGGGTAATTTCCCTGAACATGCGTTTATCCTCGCTGCAGGTCCAGTCCGGATAGTGGTTGTTGTGACGGGCGATTTTACCGTCTGCCGTTGTTGCCATCACCATGATCAGTTTCATTTGGCGTCCGTCCGTTTTTTCAAGCTGCGCATTAAAATAGCATGCAATATCTGCATCCTAATGAGGTCCTGCGATGTTGTCAACGCGTCATCAACGCTTGTCTTTCCGTCAGGAGCTGACATTACGGGTGCCCTGCGTCAAAATAGAGGAATTTTTATGCGACGCCATTGCAAAACTCCGGATTGAAAACCATGCCCGGCTTATGGATAGGTTAACTTTTCCCCTTAACTTTTTTCATCGCTACCCGATACTATAACAGACCCGCGGATACTCTGATCCGAAAATGCCCGGCGCCAAACCAGAATGCTGCGCGGCTGTCTTGAAAGGACGATGAATGAATGTAGTATGCAAAAGCTGCAATAATACCTATGACTTGCCTGACAACAGGCTGCCCATGGGAAGAGTGGTCACCTTTTCATGCCCGACCTGCAAGGAAAAGATAACCCTTGATCTTCGCGAACCGGACCCGGACGAGCAAAACGACGCATCCGATAAAATCGTGTTCAAGCCCCTGAACGAATCCTGTGATTCGAGTCTGGGCACGGATGATCTTAAAAAAAAGATCCTGAACCGTATCAAGGATCTGCCCCCCATGCCAAAGGTGCTTTTCAAGGCCCGTGAAGTGATGGCGGACCCTAAATCCAGCTTTAAGGAAATCGCCTGTATTATCGAAACCGACCAGGCGATTGCCGCACGCGTTCTGAAAGTCGCCAACTCGGCATACTATGGTCTCAGCGGTATGGTGAACTCAATTCATCAGGCATCGGTTGTGTTGGGATACCAGACATTGGAACAAGTGATTACCATGGTGTCGACGTCGAGTCTTCTGGGCAAGCAACTGAAGGGATATGCCATAAGCGCCGGACTTTTGTGGCGGCACAGCCTTGCAGTCGCCCTCGGCTCCCGCATGATCGCACAAAAACGGGCACCCAGCATGGAGGGAGACGCCTTTTCCGTTGGATTGATCCATGACGCCGGAAAGCTGGCCATGGATCACTATGTGGTGCAGAAAAAGAAGGCCATCGAACAATTTCTGAAAGAACAGTCCCCCTCGTTTCTCGACGCCGAACGTGAAGTGATCGGATTCGATCACAGCGAGATCGCATTTGAACTATGTCAAAAATGGAAGCTGCCGGCCAGCCATATCGACGCCATGCGCCACCACCATACACCTGAAGCCGCCAAAGATAATGATCTGGTGCATATCATACATGTGGCCAATTGCATGGCCAAACAATGCGGTCTGGGATGTGGCCCCGCATTTGATGGTGAGCCCATGAATCCGCTGAGTTTGCAGATACTGAAATTGAAGCCCCCGGAAATAGAAGAAATTTCGGCGGAAGTGCTGTCCGCTGTAGAAAATATAAGCCAAAGCCTCAATTCCTGATATAGATTCAGTCCAAAGGCACCCCCTATTGCATCTTCATCATTATTTTGAGATGATCATGTCAAAATGCACGTGTGCGCTACTCAAAAAGGAGTCTATTCATGTCTTTAGCCAACGAACCCATCTCCACCCGCATATTTGCCCAAAAGGCCGGAGTCTCTGTAAGCACAGTCTCGAAGTGGCTGCGCAGTGGAAAAATTAGAGGGCAGAAAAAGAATGGTAAATGGAGCGTTTCCCCTGAAGAACTTTCTAAAGTGCCCCCCCGGGGAAAACCGGTGGCTGCATCCCCGGCAGACAGGACCGGGGCCGAGCCCAAGTCCGCGCCACTGAAACCCGGCGACACGGTTTTCTCCATTGAACAGTTCAGTGCCATGACCTATTTAACGGATTTCGGTGTCCGAAAATGGTTGAAACAAGGCCGTTTGCGGGGCGCTGTGGACCCTTCCGGCAACCCCGGTGTGGATCCATCGAATCTGGATGATCCTATGATCAAGCGCCTGCTGCGCTAATGAATCAACCCTTGGTATACGAAATACCCGTATGCGGCTGTAAATAGCAGCCCCATAATCCTGGGCAGCCGCCCTAGAAATGCGATCAATATCAAGTGTACCAGGGCCGCCGACGCAATGGTGACAATCCCTAATCCAAGGTAATCCGGCACTGTCATCGTCCTGAAAAGAGCATATAGCCCAATGCACATGGGAATGCAGATGTGCCCGTCTCCAATCTGGGAACTGTAAACAATGTCAGCCCGCCTGGCGTGGGCGTAATACATGGCCAGCAATCCGTTGGGAAGAACCATGAGAATACCGCTGAGCCATCCCAGGTTAGCGAAAACAATCGGCCCGCTGCCGCTTTTGGGAATCCAGGCGACCAACAGGTCCACTGCGCTGAACACCGCATAGCCGGCAATGAATACCAAAAACGCATCTATGGCCATAGACCAGTGCAAGGACTTTCCACGCTGAATATTGTGCTTGATGACGTCAAAAACGTGAAACACCTGCCAAAAAAGAAACAACCCGACTAAAACGATACCGTCACCGAAATCCAAAACCCCGTCCCTGGATAGTGCCCACAATGCACCTGTAAAGAACAGGACCGCCAGAAGCGTCAAAAGAAGGGACAGCCGGTTCAGGCGCTGAGCTTTGAATGGACCGCCGTTGAATCCGGTGGAGCGCTTTTCGGGAAAAATTTTCAACCCCCAAATCAGGGCCGGTAATCCTATCATCAGGGTCAGATTGGTCACGTTATTGACCAGACAGTTTTCAAGTACAAGTTTACCGTTTTGTCCAGAACGCCCCATTATATAAGCGAATATAAGATTAGAGAAACCGGAAGCATAAGGCATGATTAACGTGCCCAAAACGGTACCTTCCAACCCCTTGCGCTCCAAAGCCCCCAATCGCCAGATCATGATGAATGATGCACCCAAAAAGAGAGAGAGGGCAAACCAGGGGTTGAAACCCACCAGGAAAGTCCATATACTGCCAATCTGCCGGCCAAATTCTATAAATACGACCGGCCATTGCAGCTTAAAACCAAAAAATGACATGGCCGTGTGGTTACCCATTAACGAGCTGCGCCCATTTTCCGTTCAACTGGCGGTATTCCGCGATTAACTTTTCCAGCAAATCCACATCCGAGCGGGCGATGTCGAGCTTCTCGGCATACGTATAGACCTTCATCTTTTCCGGCAGGGAAAAATTTCCATCCATGGAGGCCAACATAATGGCATCCTTAAGAATGACCAACGCGGTAAGACGGGTGACGACCTGTTTTTCCAGTGCAAAATGTTTATCGGTATTTCTGAAAAAATGTTCGCTGTCAAACCCCAGTCGCTGGGCCTGGCGATGGACATATTCAAATTCCGGAGGGCCGTTATCACGGTCGGCTTTTGCAATAGCGACCAGAATACGCACATATGTTCTTGGATCAAAGTCTTTGGTATCGGTATCCACAAAATTGAAATCCATGTTGATCGGACCTCCTTACGATCAGGCCTTCAAGCCTAAGTATTGTTTTATTTTATGAATAAGAGGCTTGCGCAGCTTCACGTTTAAAAGAAGATCACCGGCAGGCGCCCCATTGGTGCCGTCCTTGCCCACACCGGCCAGACGAATCACCTGGCCATCCCGAACGCCGGCCGGCACGTGAACCACCAGCTTTTTCTTTTTTTCACGGTGGTAATAGGCATATGCTCCCCCCTTATCCGCCAGGCCAGGTTCAAGGGTAATCCTGTCATGGATATCTGCACCCTTTTCGGGCAGGTAAATGCCAGTCAGTTTATGGAGCATTTTATTGGCCAGTGAACCAAACAATCGGTCGCCATGCCCCCTGCCGGTCCGGTGCCCGGCAGATGTGCTGAAAAAAAAGCCGCCGGCATGAAAACCGCCGTGACCATGTTTGAATCGACCGCCCCCACTCCCCTGTCCGTGAAAGTCCTTAAAAATATCATCGAAACCCCTGAGCCCGAAAGCCCTTGCCATTTCTTCGAAAATTTGCTGGATGTCAGACTCTTTGAAGATATCCTGTTGCGAATAGGAGCGCCGAAAATGCTCTTGGGCACCGTCGCCGTATTGATTTAACAGAAGATCGTATTGGCTGCGTTTTTCCGGATTCGAAAGCACCGCATAGGCTTCGTTAATGCGCTTCATCATATCCGCGGCAGCGTCATTGCCGTTATTGCGGTCCGGATGATATTCGAAGGCCAGCTTGCGGAAAGCCTCTTTGATCTCTTTTGCATCAGCTCCCGAAGAAATTCCAAGGACCTGATAATAATTCTGAGTGTTCATCCGGCATCCTTTCCCGAGGATCACGATCCTGCCGAAATAAAACCATGTTAGATTGTTAAGTATCAACCCAAAAATGCCGATAGTCGTTCAAACGGGCCTCTAAAAATAATTTACAGCCAAAGTACAACCATTTTCGCCATGCGACAACAACTGATCACGACATTCGCCCTATTTATCATATTGTGCGCGGCCCTGCTGATAAAGGTCGTCTATTTTCCCGTCATTTATGGCTACATCGCCTACTATTTCATCTCAATATTCTGGATTTGCGGGATGCTGATGGCTATTTTTCTTCTCAACATTGTCTGGCAGGCATTTTTCGCTTCGAAAACAACCAAAACCGGTCTTTCTGACATTGCCTGGCCGAACCGCAGAAAAACATTTCGAATCATCTACCCAAGTGCCATGCGGCCTAAACTGGTCATGGAAACGGCAGACAATCAAAAACTGAGGAATCTGGAATTTCCCGTCCTCGATTTATCCCAGGAAGGCGGCTGTTTTTTGAACGATGGAAGTTTGGGCGACATCGACCAATTTTCCGGCTGTATTTATTTCGACAGCGGAGACCACGTCAGGGTCGCCGGCCATTTTATCCGACAGAGCGACAATCAGGTCAGTGTTCGATTCAATCGGCCCATCCACTGGTCCACCCTTCTTCAGGAACAACGGCGGGTGATGTCATACCTGAAGTCCTCCCCCTGAATATGCCCAATTTCGCCCCGTTTTTCGCAAATTGCCATATCTTTTTGCAAATTGCGGCAGATTTCTATTTTAAACGATGACTGCAAATTTCTTTAAAAATTTTAACATATTGATTTAATAATTAATATTATATTTTACAATCAATATGTTAAAATGGCATATATAATGCATAATTAGAATACCGAAGCCTAACTTTTTCATCATCTTCCTCTCTTGTCCGCGGGGTGGCGCCAAGCGCCACCCCGCCATCCTCCCCGGATGAAAAAGTTTTGCCTCAGAACAGGACACCGGAAATATTAAAAAATACGAACGATCCCGTTTTGAATTACACTGGCGGGCGAATAACGACAGGCAAAAATCTTTACCCCCAACCTCCTTTTAACCGGATAGAGCCCTGTTGGCGAGTTAACGAATCTACCCATTACCAACTTGTCGGTTTTTTTAACTTTTTTTCAACCCCATTCTTTTCTCGGGCGACGCTTTCTCTGCGCCGCCCGATGTTTTTGGTCAATGGACCGAAAACATGGCTCGGCAACCATAATTACCGTATTTTTTCCTCGGGGCCGGTTTTGTTGGTCCAATCCCTATTTTTAGCCCTCATCCGCTCAATCTGTCCAATGTGTCGCCGTTCCTCAGAAATAATGACGTCCAGTTGTCGGAGTGTCTCGGGTTCTTCAATAAAAGCGCCCAGGGTCTCATAGAAAAGAACAGTATCTTCCTCGAAAGCAAGGGATTGTGTCAGCAACGCGTCAATATCCTCTGCGACACGCAAAGGCGTATCGGCCAATGAAAACGTCCTGTGCGCCATCATCTCCTGCAGCAAATCGCGCCCCATGGATTCGATTTCCGGATGCTCTGCCGGCATTTTGGCGCCGGTATCCAATTGTTCAAACCATTTGAGGTGCCGCAGTTCATCCTCAGCCATGCGGGCCGTCATATCCGACAATTCCGGATCGGCAATCTCTTCACTGGCTTTACGATAGGTTTCTGCCCCATTGCGTTCAATCTGAATGGCAATATTCCGGATATCGCTAAGGGTAAACATGATTTTGTCTCCAGTTGTCCGAAAGCATTCGTTCGAATACTGTGAAGTTAGGGTTGCCAGGTTGTGCAAACCACGGTATGGAACATAGCATAAATAAACAAATAAGACCATTAACCCGGCGGCTTAGCGCATGTAATGATCGTCATGCAAAATCCATCCAAATCCATCCCCCGGATCGAGGGGATCAAATACGCCAACGCCAGGCCAGCGGCTGCTCCAACCCCATATGAACTTTTTCGCAAGCATGCGGTTACGTAAATGCAGCCTATCGTCCTGAAAAAAACCATCACCGCTGCGGATACGGGTACAGCCTGCAATTTTTTATCAAGGGCCAGCGGATTGCCCAAAACGCGGATCAAACATGCCATGGCCCTTGGTGCAGTGTGGCTTCAGCGCCGCGGCAGGAAAAAACGACGGCTGAGGCGGGCCACAGCCATACTCAACAACGGGGATCGGGTGGCGCTGTATTATGATGAGACCATTTTGAACTGCCCCGTGCCGAAAGCGGTATGCCTCCAAGATTACCAGCATTACAGCATCTGGCATAAACCTGCCGGCCTGATGACCCAGGGAACCCGCTTCGGGGACCATTGTTCTTTACAATATCAAGTAGAACGCTATTTTAAACCACCGCGCGAGTGCCTGCTGGCACATCGTCTCGACCGGGAAACGGCCGGGCTCATCATAATCCCCCATACCCGGGCCGCCGCAGCACAGTTTTCCGACCTTCTTCGCCACCATAAGATTGAAAAACGCTATCAGGCACGCCTCGCCGGAGAGGTGTCGCAGTACAGCGCCAGCGGCAAAATCGACCATGTGCTGAATGGAAAGGCGGCAGTGACCCGATACCGTTTGATTCGCTATGATCGGCAACACGATGAGAGCGTCGTGGAGGTGCAGATTGTTACCGGCCGGCTTCATCAAATCAGGCGACATTTTGACATGATCGGATTTCCGGTGGTAGGTGACCCGCTGTACGGATCCGGCAATAAAAACAAAGATGGGCTTCAGCTGGTGGCCACCGCCCTGGCTTTCACCTGCCCATTTTCTGGAAAAACCGTCAAAATTACCTCCAGACCGGATCAGGAGAGGCTATTTTGAGCCATGCCCGGCATGATGTCGTGGTGGTCGGTGCAGGCCCCGCCGGTTCCACTGCCGCCTACTGTCTGGCCGGCCGCGGGCTGGATGTCTGCCTTATCGACAAACAAACCTTTCCCCGACCCAAATTGTGCGCCGGCCTGCTCACCTGGAAAACCATCAGCCTGCTCGAAGCCCTTTTTGGTACCACCGTCGATGCACTCAAGCGGGTCGGAATCGTAAACCACATATGCTGCGACTACCGTATCTTTGCCCATCAATCGGAACTGGCCCGCGGAAGTCTCGATTTTCCCTTTCACCTGGTGGATCGAGCAGCCTATGACGCCTACTGGCTCGAAAGAGCCCGTGCCGCCGGGGCAAAAGTGGTCACCGGCATTGCCGCCACCCGAATCCGGTCCGTGGATGGGCGCATTGAACTGGCCAACGGGGATATTCTGTCCGCTCACACCATTATCGGCGCTGACGGGGCCGCAAGCAGAATTCGCCGATGCGCGTTCAACACTCCCGCATCCCGCAAACAATGGTTTGGCCAACTCGCAATGGCCATTGAAAAAAAATGCGCGCCCGGAAGTGCCACGCCTTACGCAGCATTGCACTTTGGTTTTGTTCCCTGGGGATATGCATGGACTTTCCCGTCAAAGGATAGCCAAATCGTAGGCATGGGCAGCATTCGGACGAAAGATGATCGCCCCCTCAAAGAGGGATTCCGCAACTTTTTGTCCTCCATCGATCTTGAAGACCGCACCGGGCCGCCTTGGCGTGGACACCCCCTGCCCTTCGGAAATTTTTTAAAAACGCCGGGACTGGGTCGGGTGCTGCTCACCGGCGATGCATGCGGATTGGCAGATCCGCTGCTGGGCGAAGGGATCTATTATGCACACCGAAGCGCTCAGATTGCAGCCAAGGCCATTGGCTCGGCAAGCGCTGCCCCCCCGGCCATTCTTAACGCCTACAAAAAACGATTGAACAAACATGTGATTCGGGAACTGAACTGGATAAAATTTTACAGAAATCTGCTCTTTATCGGCGGGCGCCGGCGTCGTTTCCGCGGTCTGAAGCTTTTCCTGCGTTTTTTTCCCAAACGCCTTGAAGCGACCGTTCAGGGTCAACGCTCATTCAGCCGTTTGCTGCTGCCTTGAATGAGCGTTCTCACATCCCCTTTATAAAACAACCCCTTGCCCTTTTAACTCTTTTTCGATCAGGGGTCCCCATCCTGCATTGGCCCGGGGATTGGCCGGGCTTGGATGGCTGATCCGCCCGATGCAAATCTTCGTTCCGTCCAATGCCCAGCGGGCACGCTGAAAGGCAAAGTTTCCGATGCCGATCAGATACGCCGGTTTCATCAGCTCGACGGTTTGCCGCAAAGCGTCATCGCAGGCGGCAAATAGCGGTGCGCTTTCGATCTTTCTGACGACTTTAACTTCACGATTGTTCTTACGCAGATTGTCGTAAAGCGGAAATGAAAGCTGAGTGCGGCAATCGCGTTTTACCAGAGCCTTTTGGAGAATCCGGGCTTCGATAATCCTATTGCTTCCTATGGCGATTTGCATTATTTTGTCAAACCGATCACGGATTCCGGGCAAAACCGCCCACCCGAAGCCTGAATAAACAGACATCCCGACGCTGAAGAAGGCTCTGCCCCATGACAAAAAAACGATGGATTACGGTGGGCATCATCATCGTAGTATTGGCCCTGGCAATCTGGCTATTGAGGGGACCTTCGCCGTCCCTGGACAAACCATGGGAACGGGGTCGGACCGGAGCAGCCGTTGCCGTAGAATTGGCCCCGGTTGAGCGCACCGATATCAGCGAGATCGGCGACTACACCGGTTCTCTATCTGCCGCTTCAGAATTCGTTCTGGCACCTAAAATCGCCGGCCGCCTGGAAAAGATCCCCGTCCACATCGGCGACGTTGTTCACGACAACGACCTGGTGGCCACGCTTGACGATGAGGAATACCGCCAGCAGGTCCGCCAGGCCAAGTCCGAACTGGAAGTGGCGCGGGCCAATCTTCAAGAGGTCACCAGCACGCTTGAAAATGCCCGCCGCGAATTCCAGCGTACCCAAGAGCTGCGCAAGAAAAAAATCATCTCGGAATCCCAGCGCGATGCCGCAGAAGCGGATTGGGCCATCCAGCAGGCCAAAATGAAGGTAGCCCAGGCCCAGGTGGCCCAGAAAGAGGCTACCCTGAACATTGCCAACCTGCGCCTTGCCTATACCCAGATCCGGGTTCCTGAAAACGGCGGCGGTCAACAGGTGGTGGGCGAGCGTTTTGTGGATCAAGGGGCCTTGCTGAGCGCCAACACCCCCATTGTTTCCATTCTGGACATCAGCAAACTCATCGCGGTGATCCACGTGATTGAAAAGGATTATTTCAAACTGCAACCCGGCCAAATGGCTGTGATCACCACCGACGCCATGCCCGGCAAGACCTTCAGCGGCGAAGTCAAGCGCATCGCCCCCATGTTAAAGGAAAAATCCCGGGAAGCCCGGGTCGAGGTGGAAATCGACAATCCCGGCATGGTCCTCAAACCGGGCATGTTCGCAAGGCTTCAGATCCTGTACACCGTTCATAACGATGCCGTGACCGTGCCCGTGGCCGCCCTGGTCAAGCGTGGCGGGATTCAAGGCATTTTTCAGGTGGATTTCGAATCCCGAAAGGCCCGTTTCGTGCCGGTCACCCTGGGAATCGTTCAGCAGGGCAAGGCCGAGATCCTGACGCCGGACCTCAAAGGCAAGGTGGTGACCTTGGGCAATCACCTGCTTGAGGAGGGAACGCCCGTGCGCATTCCCGGTTCCGGCAAAAACAACACCATGTCCGGCGGGCCCGACACCCGTCCAGGCGAAAAGCCACCGGGGACACCTGCCAAGGCAGGCCGACCATGAACATTTCCGCCTTTGCCGTCCGCCGCCGCGTTCTGACCCTTATGACCGCCCTGATCGTCCTGATCGTGGGTCTTGTGGCGTTGACGCGCATTCCCATCGACTTGATGCCCGATATCACCTATCCTACCCTGAGCATCAGCACCGACTACGAGAACGCCAGCCCCGAGGAAACCGAGGAACTGATCACGCGTCCCGTGGAAGAGGCCATGAGCGCGGTGCCCGGTGTGGAAGAAGTCACATCGGTGTCGGCCGAGGGCAGCTCAAATGTTCGCGTGACCTTTTCATGGGGCACCGACCTGGATGCGGCGTCCAACGACATCCGCGACCGTTTGGACCGTGTGATCCCCAATCTGCCTGACGACGCCGAACGGCCCAGGCTGCGCAAGTTCGACCTGGCCGCCTTTCCCATCCTGATCCTGGGAGCCTACAGCAATCTGGACCCCATCCAGATGCGCAGCATCATCGACAACCAGGTTAAACACCGCATCGAGCGCATACCCGGCGTGGCCTCCCTGGACATTCGCGGCGGCCTGGACCGCGAAATCCATGTCAACCTGAACGCCGAAAAGATCAAGGCCCTGGATCTGCCCGTAGACCAGGTGATCGAACGCATCCGGGCCGAGAATATCAACCTGCCCGCCGGCGCCATCGAACAGGGCTTGCTGGAAATCACCGTGCGCACACCCGGAGTCTATACCAACCTGGATGAACTGGGTGATATCGTGGTGACCGTGCGCGACGGCGTGGCCATTCAGCTCAAGGATGTGGCCCGGGTGGAGGACAGCTGGCAGAAGGTCACCCGCATCGTGAGGGTCAACGGAAAGTCGGGAATCCGGATGTCTGTCAGCAAACAGTCGGGTAAAAATACCGTCGAAGTGGCTCGGGCCGTGTCGGCAGAAATCGAAAAGATCAATCAAGACCTGCCCCAACTCAATATCATCACCATCATCGACACCTCGGACTACATCCAGCGGTCCATCACCAACGTGGGGCGCTCCATCCTCTACGGCGGACTGTTGGCCGTGTTCGTTCTGCTGCTTTTTCTGCGCAATTTTGCCAGCACGGCGATCATCGCCACCGTCATCCCCGTATCGGTGGTGGCCACCTTCGGCCTGATGTACTTCGCCGGATTCACCCTCAACCTGATGACCCTCGGCGGACTGGCCTTGGGGGTGGGCATGCTGGTGGACAATGCCATCGTGGTTCTGGAAAACATTTACCGACTCCGCGAGGGGGGCCAATCGCCGCCGCGAGCGGCCGTGCACGGCAGCCAGGAAGTCACCGCGGCGGTGGCTGCCAGCACCTTGACCACCCTGGCCGTGTTTCTGCCTCTGGTATTCGCCCGGGGCATGTCGGGCATTATGTTCAAGCAACTGGCCTGTGTCGTAAGTTTTTCCCTGGCCTGTTCCCTGGTGGCGGCCCTGACCCTGGTGCCCATGCTGGCTGGCCAGGTGCGCGGCATCATCCGCACAAACGGCAGCAGGCAAGGCCCCACCCGGATCGGACGACTCCTGGCTGTGATCGCCCGCTGGTTCATCGCCCTTGAAAACGGTTATGGCAACCTGCTGGACTGGGCGATGAGGTACCGGTTGGAAACCCTCGGCGCGGCAGTGGTGCTGTTCGTGATCAGCCTGCTGCTTATTCCCAGAGTGGGGGTCGAGCTGATGCCCACCACCGATGAAAGCGAAGTGCGGGTTAATGCCGAAATGGCCGTAGGCACACGCCTGGATGTAATGGACCAGAACTTTCAGCAAATCGAAAAAATCGTCTTTGAAAACCTGCCCGAAATTCAAAATACGGTGACATTCCTGGGCGGGTCCACCTGGCGCGCCCGGGGCAGCAATGTCGGCGAAATTCGCGTCGCCCTGCTGCCCGTGAGCCAGCGCAGCCGATCCAGCGAAGCCATTGCCACCGACCTGCGCCCCAAGCTCAGCGGTTTACCGGGAACGAAAATCAGAGTCCGGGCGGGCCAGGGACTATTTATCCTGCGCATCGGATCCGGCGACAACGAGCGTATTGAGGTCGAAGTGCGCGGCCACGATATCGAGACCGCCGACGCCCTGGCAAGGCAGGTGCAGGCCGTTATCGATGATGTCGAGGACATCACCGACACAAGGGTAAGTCGCGAAACCGGCGCCCCCGAAGCCCTGGTGGTGATTGATCGCCAGAAAGCCGCCGACATGAAGCTGACCGTATCCAAGATCGCCAATATGCTTCAAACCGTGCTCTCCGGCACCACGGCCGGCAACTTCCGGGAAGGCGGCGACGAATACAACATTCGGGTGCAACTCGAGCAGGCCGAGAAAAAAAACATCCAGGAGATCCTCGACCTGCCGGTTACCAATGCCGAGGGCGAACGCGTCGTGCTGCGCAACGTGGTGAAGATCCAGCCGCGCAGGGGCCCGGTGCTCATCGAACGCAAGGATCAACAGCGGGTGATCTATGTCACCGCCAATTTCAGTGACCGCGACCTGGGATCGATTCTGACCGATATCCGCCGGGGACTGGCCACCATCCCCGTGCCCAGTGAATTCAACATCGTCATGGGCGGCGATTACGAAGAGCAGCAGAAGTCCTTTCGTGAGCTGCTGACGAGCTTTGTCCTGGCCCTTGTTCTGGTTTACATGGTCATGGCCTCGCTTTATGAATCCCTGCGCGACCCCTTTGTGGTCATGTTCTCGGTGCCCTTTGCCCTGATCGGCGTGGTCCTCGCCCTTTTAGTCACCAGGTCCACATTCAATGTCCAGTCGTATATCGGATGCATCATGCTCGCCGGCATCGTGGTCAACAACGCCATTTTGCTGGTGGATCATACGAACCTGCTGCGACGCCGGGACGGCATGCCCATGGATCAGGCCATCAGAGAGGCTGGCCGCCGCCGTTTGCGGCCGATTTTAATGACCGCCTGCACCACCATGCTGGCCATGCTCCCCCTGGCCATCGGCCTGGGTGAAGGCAGCGAAGCCCAGGCCCCCCTGGCCCGGGCTGTGATCGGCGGACTGCTCAGCTCCACCGTGATCACCCTGGTGGTGGTGCCCCTGGTATATACCCTGATCGGGCGCAAGGAATTGAAGCCATTTGATGACGTCGATCAGCAAACCTCAACCTCATCCAACAGGTCCTGATGCTTATGAACCGGCCCATTGTCCTCGCGGCCTGCCTGCTGGTGCTGATGCCGGCGACACTCCTTTCCGCCCCGGCCCCTAAGACAGGAAACACGGAACCAGCCCTGACAACGTCCGGGCCTTTGACCCTCACCTTGGCCGACGCCATTCTCATGGCCCTGGAAAACAACCGCAGCTTGCAGGTCCAGCGGCTCGACCCCTTGATTCAGGAAACCTTTGAACAAGAAGCCCGAGCCGAATTCGACCCGTCCCTGGATACCGAATTATCCCATGCCCGGGAAAAATCCTTGCGTCTGCCATCAACCGGCACCCGCCTCAATGAAGTGGATACCGATACCTTTCTGGGCAGCGTCTCACTGGATACTTATTTACCCACCGGCACCACCGTATCGATCGGGGTCGACACCCGCATCGCCGATGATAATACCGCCGACAACACCCTGGCCGCTACCCGGATGGGAATTACCCTCACCCAGGCCTTGCTGCGCGGCTTCGGCACCGACGCCAACCTGGCCGTCTTGCGCCAGGCGCGGTTGAATACCGAGCTGAGCCGCTATGAATTGCAAGGCTTCAGCCAGACCTTGGTCAGCCAGGTGGAAACGGCCTACTGGGATTATGCTCTATCCCTGCGCCAAGTGGATATTGTAGCGGAATCCCTGCGCCTGGCTCGCCAGCAACTGGACGAAACCCGGGAAATGATCCAGGTGGGTACCCAGGCCGAGTCCGAACTGGCCGCGGTTCAGGCCGAAGTGGCCATTCAGCTGCAGGGCCGCATCGATGTGACCAGCGCCCTGGAGGCCAACCGGCTGCGATTGCTGCGTCTGATCAATCCTCCGGACCCCCAACTCTGGGACCGGAGCGTTACCTTGATACATCCACCCCAAGTACCCGATATCGCCCTGGGTCCAGTAAGCGCCCATGTGGACGATGGGCTGCGCCTGCGCCCTGAAATCCGCCAGGCCGAGCTGGAAATCCAACACCAAATCCTGGAGGTGGTCCGCACCAAAAACGGAATGCTGCCCAAACTGGACCTGTTTATCACTCTGGGAAAAACCGGCTACGCCGAATCCTTCGGCGATTCGGTCAATGGCCCGGACGACGAGGGCTTCGACAGTCAGGTGGGGTTCACCTTGAACTATCCCTTTGTCAATCGAGGGGCCAAAGCCCGGCGGGACCGCGCCCAGTACTCAAAGCAGCGCGCTGCAGAGGCCCTGAACAATCTCAAGCAACTCGTGGCCCTGGACATTCACATCGCCTTTATTGAAGTCAACCGCACCCGCCAGCAAATCGAGGCCAGCACTGCAACGCGCAAATTCCAGGAAGAAAAACTGCGCACCGAGACCGAAAAATTCAGGGTCGGACGTTCCACCAACCTTCTGGTGGCCCAGGCCCAGCGCGACCTTCTGTCCAGCCGACTGGACGAAGTGCGCGCCGTGGTCAACTACCTCAAGGCCCTGACCGATTTCTACCGCCTGGAAGGCACTCTCCTGACCCACCGGGGCATTCGCATGTCTCAGTGAATCAATGGCCGGTTCTTTCTGGCAACTCGAGAACTGAACTGGATAAAATTTGATAGAAACCTGCTGTTTATCGGCAGGCGCCGGATTATATGACAACCCCTTGCCCTTTTAACTCTTTTTCGATCAGCGGTCCCCATCCTGCATTGGCCCGGGGATTGGCCGGGCTCGGATGGCTGATCCGCCCGATGCAAATCTTCGTTCCGTCCAATGCCCAGCGGGCACGCTGAAAGGCAAAGTTTCCGATGCCGATCAGATACGCCGGTTTCATCAGCTCGACGGTTTGCCGCAAAGCGTCATCGCAGGCGGCAAATAGCGGTGCGCTTTCGATCTTTCTGATCTTATCCGGGGTCCGGTTGCGGCCGCTGTGTTCCATAAAGACCAGCGGGCAATAGTTGGAAACCCAAAATCGGTCGAAAAAAAGGTCCGGAGTGCCGAACCGTTCTTTTGCCCAGCCCCAGAGCCGCTTTCCGCTGACTTCTCCGCGGGGGCAGCTGAAACCGTGAACGGGCCGCTTGGGGTGAGGTTTTTCCGGGGAACCGATATCGGCCTCGATGTCAAGCCAGTTTCGCACCATACCCGCATCTCCGAATGGCACTCCTGTCTGTGCCATGCCCCACGGTCCCGGGTTCATGCCCAAAAAAATAATCTCTTTAGGTGATCCGCCGTATTTTTCATAATACTGGAAATAACCTTTTCGGGCGTAAATCAAAGGGTTGTAAACGTGGGTGACCGGGAGGCTGAATCGAAGGGGCTTTAAATGTGCCAGCAGCTCCGAAACGATATCCTTCATCTGCCGACCTTTCATCAATTCGGATTCTCATAGAAAACGTAACTGGTACTGTAGTCGCTGAATTCAAAATACACCTTTTTTTCGCCGGCGTCCTTGACCATATTGAAATTGGTGTCCATGACGCCGTAGCCAAAACGATACGGTCGGGGTGTGTTGTCGTTGGTCCCTGATGCAGTGGACAGTTTATCTATTTTGATAAACCTTTTCACTAATTTATCACCGGCGTATATGTCCAGCACGCCGTCGGTGCCCGTCCAGTTTTGTATACTTCGTCCGATTTTGTTCTGTGTCTCCTGCGTGCACGCCGCAACCAGGACGATTATGCCTGCCCATAGGGCCAATTTTTTGATCATTTCGTATCCTTTACGTTTAAAGGTCAATCGCCGGCGCCTGAAAGCGGACGGCCCGGTTAAAGTGTTATGCCATCTCGACCGATACAAAACCGTAACTGCATTTCGTTCATTTGCCGGGATGACGTTCAATGAATCAGACCTATGGCCCGCAAGGCGGCTCAAGGTGCGACCAAAAGGCCGTCGGCCTGATGAAAGCTTGGTTTCAACGAACATCAACTTAACACTTGAAAACGGCGCCGCAACCCCACCCCTTTGTTGAACAGGTTAAGCGTTTGCGCCTTGAGCCGGGTTATCGGCCCGCATTTTTTGAGGTACCCCATGTATGACAAAAACACCCACGATCGTATTCCCCAAACGGTTGAGGCAGCTGCCGAGCTTCTTCTGTCCGATTTGCTGATGCAGCACCTGCATGCCCTTTCTCAGATGAGCGAAAACGATTTTGAGCAACTATGCGATCAGGTGGCACCCTATCTGATTGATGAGTTCAAGCTCTGGCAAGGCAACGATGCCCTTCTACGCTCTTGTTTTCTCAAGCAAAGCGATGAGCTCGATCCGGCTCGAATCATCCTCGGTCATGTCAAGAAGATGTTGCGCGATTTTCACGGATTTCTCGTGATTCCCTGACCCTTCAGCACTCGCAAAAGTGGATGCCGAAATCCATATTTACTGACTTGATGGTTCGATTTGACAATACCGGCAAAAATGCGTGCTTCGTTGCCCGACAATAATCCGATGCACCGGACTGCCGCACCTTGGACAGTCCTGCCCGGTGCGTCGAAACACCTTCAGTTCAGTTCGGTTTTCGCCCCGGGTCCGCCGGGGGGATACAAAATTGCCTTTGCCATTGCCCAGCGTGGTGCCGGCATTGCGTACACCCCGGCGTAAAACGCTTCGGATCGAACGATGAAGGGCCTTGATCTCATCCCAGCCCAATGAACACCCGGGCCGAAGGGGATGAATCCGCGCCAGCCAAAGCGCTTCGTCCACATAAATATTGCCCAGGCCGGCAATAAAGGACTGGTCCAACAGCAAAGGTTTGATTTGCCGCCGGTGATTGTTCAGCCGGCCCTTCAAAATACGCGCCGTGAAATGCGCCCCCAAAGGTTCCGGCCCAAGCCGGTCCAGCAGGACTGCAGGGTTTTTCAGGAGGTAAAACCGGCCGAATTTTCGCGTATCGTGAAATGCAAGCCGCCTGCCGTCGTCCAGGCGGATTACCACGTGTTCATGGGGCTGCCTTCGTTTGCAGCCACGAGTCAGGTAGAGCTTTCCGGTCATGCGCAAATGAATCAACAGATGTTCTCCGCCGTCAAGGTCAAAAACGATATATTTTCCCCTCCGCCACAATGAACAAATCATCCGCCTTTTCAATTTTCGGCAAAAACTGGCTTGGTCTCCTGCGGCAACAGTCCTGGCCCAATAGACCCGCACACCGATGATTTTTCTTCCGGGAATATTTTCTGCGATCAGTTCATCGACTACTGTTTGGACTTCGGGCAGTTCCGGCACGAGAACACCTTGTTTTGGCAAATATGGCGCAAAACCATATTTTGGGTTAAAGATCCGATCAGTGGCCACAATACCGATGAATATCGGCACTGCTTTCGAACCGGGATGAATAGCATACGTCCGAGCAAATGTCGATGGATGCCGGTTTGGCAAGGCCAATAAAACACCGTTTCGATCGACTAGGCTGTACCATGGACCAACCGACAGCGTACGATATGGGCATTTGGAAATGAACTTCAACGCAATTTGGATCGCCATAATCATCCTTGCAGGGTGGGTTCACGGATTGATCGGACTTGGTTTCCCAATGGTTGCCACCCCGTTGATGGCCCTGACCACGGATGTCCGCAGCGCCATCGTTACGCTGCTACTACCGACGCTGGCCATCAATCTGGTCAATATTTTCCGTGGCGGCAAGTGGGCCTCCAGCATCGGGAGGTTTTGGCTTATGGCGCTTTGCGGGGCCGCTGGAAGCCTCTTGGGAACCCGCCTGCTGGTATATACCGACCCGGAGCCTTACAAGCTGGTCCTGGCCGCCGTCATCGCCGTTTACCTTTTCCATCACCGCCTGGGGATGCGAATGCAATGGGTGCGCCGGCACACCTCCACTGCCAGCGTCATATTCGGTCTTGCGGGAGGGTTCTTGGCCGGTACTGTCAATGTGATGGTGCCGGCGTTGATTATTTTTGCCCTCGAAATGAATTTGACGCCGCGGGTAACCGTTCAGGTTTTTAATTTCTGCTTTCTTTTGGGAAAACTGAGCCAGGGATTCGTTCTGGCATCCCACGGCTATTTGGGCCCTCAAGAGCTTCTTTCCGCCTTACCTTATGTCGCCGCGGCACTGGCCGCGCTAGGATTCGGCATTCACTTCAGAAATCGGATCGATGCCGAAATTTATCGCAGGTGGCTCAAAAGAGCTTTGGCAGCCATTGCCATTCTTTTAATTTTGCAGTATTTTGCAACCGCCCGATAAACCAGAGGCGCCTTACCGGGCACCACCGCAAGGGAGATTCCACGATGAACTGGCTTGACAACATCCCCATCGGCATCCTGATTCTTTTCGCCTTGTTCATGCTGCTGGCGCCGTTTCGCCCCATGCCCCACGTTATCGAAAAACTGATCATGCTTAAGAACGGCACATTGTCAAAGCCGTTGGATATTTTTGACCTTTTCTACCACCTGGCTCCGACGGTGCTGCTTATCATAAAAATTTTAAGAGTTTATCGTTAAATCAAACGCCGGGTCCAGCGGCCCGGGATTTGGGGTGTTCAAAAAAAGGGCTCTCCTGTATGAGACCTGCCCGTGATGACCATGTTTTAATATTGAACGAAAAGGAGATAGAAGATGCCTTCGTCCGGCTTTGACAGAATCAGTCATTCCAGCGAGCCTCTTTACGGCCCACGCAAGCTGCTGCTCTGCGGTTTTTCGGCAAGCGCCCAATCCAAGTTCGCCACCCTGCTGGGAATGATCGGACTCCGGCACATCGACCGCGTCTGGGCATCGGCGGACCATTCAAACAGGACAATCGCCGATCTGGTCCAGGAACCCCACGGTTATGGAGAGGGAAAATCATCCACCCTGCCCCGTGCAATCATTATGTCGGGAATTACCGAAAAGGAACTTCATTTATTGATGACGGGATGTCGAAAAGCAAAAATGCAGCAAGCCCTCTGGGCAACGCTGACGCCTACCTCGGAAACCTGGACCCTGGAAACCCTATTGAAGGAGCTTTCCGCCGAACGACAGGCTTTGTCCAAAAAAGGCCGCCCCGCGCACGGCTCAGGCGCATGAACGATGGCTCCGGCTTCTATCCGCAACTACTGAAGCAGATTAAAAACCAGCCCGCTACCGACCTTGGGGTAAAAATAGGTTGATTTTCTGGGCATGATCAATCCCTGTTCAGCAACCCGCTGAACCTGCTCGATTCGTGTCGGATTGAGAAGGAACGCCATGTCTGCCGTTTCTTCCTGAACCGCTTTAACTGCATCGGCGACACTGACGGCGTAGCCGATCTTGGTTTCATCATCCAATCGCCCCTGGTCGAACCCCAGCAGTTCCATCATGATCAGTCGGGTAAGCACGGACACATCCAATGCCCGAAGCGGCTCAGCCATATCGCCCGCGTACAGCTTCTCCATGATCCCTGCTTTTAGCAGCAGCATAAAAAATGCCGCGCGATTCTTGATAAATACACCGATGGCATTCCGACCTGTGTTGTCTTTCATCGCCAATTCAAGTCGGGTAAGCGCGTCATTTTGTCCTGAATCGATACTAAACGTATGAATTTCGAAGAAGTCCGCAGCCTTGTCCAGCATCGCACCGGTTTCCTCGGCAGCAACCGCCTTGATCAACCGATGGGCCGGAAATATCACCATACCCGGATCTTTGAGGCTGCTCAGGCTCATCATCACAAAATTGGCCGGGTGGTCGGCGTCAAACCCCGGCGTGTTCTCCCTGACCCAATTCCGGTAATTCAATGCGGTTTCATAGCGATGATGACCGTCGGCAATATAAATCGACTGGTCCTTCAAAGACGCGGTAATAAAAGTCTGTGTTTGGTGGTCCGTAACGCGCCAGAGCCTGTGGACCAACCCTTTATGGTCCCTCATCTCCATATCCGGATGTTCCGCCGCTGCAATCTCACGCAGTTTGTCAAGTACGCTGTTACCATCCGGGTACAGTCCGAAAATAGGACTGAAATTAGCGTGGCACGCCTGCATCAGCTGCAGTCTTTCACTCTTCACCTTTGAGAAGGTCTGTTCATGCGGCAGGACAACGCCTCTGTCAAACGTTTCTAAACGGACTCGGCCAATGACGCCGTACCGCGTGACGTGGTTGTCACCGACAAGAAAGTCCACAGCGGTCAGGTAAAAGGCAGGCGCTTTATCTTGCTCCAGGATACGGTCCGCCATCCACTGCCTGAAATAGTTGCCGGCCCGGGCATGAACCTGCGATTTGCCATGATCACCCGGCTGGGTTTTACCCAATATCAATCGAATGACATTGTTTGGGTGCCGCTGGTGAAAAGCCTCCTGTTCCTGCGGGGATATGACATCGTATGGTGGAGCGATCACGTCAGCCATATCGCCGATTATATCCTGATTATATAGAACGCCTTTAAAAGGTGTGACTTCAGCCATTATTATCTCCTTTTTGGCCGGTTGGCAGCACAAATCGTCTGATCCGGTTTCAGGGATCAACCAAAGGAGCGCAAATATCAAGTATCACCAGTCAAGTCAATTGTCTAAATAGGTCGATGATAAGGTGTCGGGGAAAATCCCGGAAGGCACATATAAAAGCCGATAAATATCAGGCCGTTTTTTTCATGAAGGCGGCTCGCCTCATTTAACGATCCGCAGCTTGTGCGTTGCCCTGAGGTTCTCCCACAATGCCCGCAAAATAACGGTGCAGGCCTCCTCGGGAATAGGGCGCAAAAGCCCGCCGGTGTCTGCGCAGGATTTGAGCAGGGCCTCATTTCCCGCGTATAGACCAAAATTTTGCTTGATGAACTCTCCCAATCCGGACCTGAGCCGATCCAATTCATCAGGTTGCATGTTGGCCATTAAGGTGCGATCTTTTAACGGTAGTGCGGATTTCAAATGAGCAACTGCATCTTCCACCGTCGACGGATAGCGATCCTGCGTATATTCATCTTCTCGTGCCAGGGGTCTTGGGACCTTCGGGTGAAGGCCGGTTTTCACCAGCCCGAGGTAAAGCGCGGTTTCGAGAATTTTTTTAAACTGGGAATAAATCAACGAATCCTGAGCGTTAGACAGCCCGGTGATAAAGGCCACCTTGATCTGTTGCATGTCCAACCATGAACTGATCAGGGATGCCGCCTCGAACCCCGAATGCTGGCTTAAATCGATATGCAGCAACTGGCGTTGATGCTTCAGTGTTGTCTCAACGGCAAACTGGGATTCGGGGCTTTTGCCCCCCCGTGTCACCAGCAGTGTGCCGTCGGCGTGGGCGATATTTTTTTCCATGGCATGCTGAAATCCGAGCGGCGCGACCTCCTCAATGGCATATATGCTGGAAATGGGGCCGTCTTCATTTTGCAGGCCGCGCGGCGCCCAGCCGCCATGCTCAAGCCCCAACCGCACGGCCACATCCAGCGCGGCAAGTTCAACGCCGGTCTGTCCGCTTGATAATATTTTTCGCACTGTACTCCTCCGGCATGATAAATGGCGATGCCTCCTGTAAAACATGGGTTCCCGAAACCGTTTTTCTGACTGTCACTCAGTCTGCAACACAGCACTGCAATTGGTCAAGGGGCATTAGCGGGGGTCCGAAAGATATGCGGCATAATGGGTGTTCGCTTGACACAGGCGGGCCGCCCGTGTCATTTTTGCCTTTAAACGGCGTGTTTACCGTAACAAAAAGGCATGCCCATACCCGCTTGCCCCGCGCAGGAGGATCCACGTGAACCAAGCGCCCACCCTTTTCCAAACTGTTATGTTCGCGGATATCGCCGGCAGCACCCGGCTTTATGATCAATTGGGCGATGCCCTGGCTAAAAATATGGTCGATAGCTGCATTCGGCTCATGGGACGTATCGTCGTGGCCAATCGGGGCGGCATCGTAAAGACAATCGGGGATGAAATAATGTGCCGTTTCGATCATCCTGATGCCGCCGCCCGGGCGGCGGCAGCCATTCAAGAAGCGGTTTCCACGGTTCCGGACCTTTTGTCCAACAACATTCAGCTGCGCATCGGCCTTCACCACGGCGCCGTCCTTGAAGATGGCAAAGATCTTTTTGGGGACGCCGTTAACGTGGCAGCCCGCATGGCAGGCCAGGCAAAAGCCGGCCAGATCATCACATCCGGGCCGACACTCGGGGTGATGAGCACTGAAACAGCGAAAACTGCCCGCCTGGTCGACCAGGCGCAGGTGAAAGGCAAGCAAAATACCATCGAAATCTTTGAGCTTGCCTGGGGCCAGCCGGAAGAATTGACCCTAATGGGCACCCTGACCGGCCAGATGGTCACCACACCGGCATCCACGGATTCACTGATGATCCTCGACTTCGACGACCAGCACATCAGCGTGAGTCACGACCGTCCCGTGGTGACCATGGGGCGCGACGATAGCAACCGTATCGTAATCAACCATCCAAAAGTGTCCCGCCTGCACGCCCGGATTGAAATCCGCAAGGACAAGTTCATTCTGGTGGACCAAAGCACCAACGGCACCTATCTCCACCCAAAAAGCGGCCAGATGATCCTGCTGCGCCGAGACGAAATTCCCCTTGTGGGCGAAGGTATTATCAGCCTGGGGCAGAAGCCCGGCCAGGCAGACCCCCTCACTGTTTACTATCAAGCCCTTTGAAGACTCAGGGGGCGTGAATCCATCCTTCGGATCGGGACGCTAAGTTGCATCGGGAAAAGTATCATACGATTTTATCAAATGGTCGACCCCATTGCAGCTGATGACAAACACATCCCCCTGGCACTTCAAATGGGGGCTGATTTTCATCAGGGCCCGCTCCGAAAACTTGACGGCATATTCTGTATCTTTCTGAAAAAGATTGTCCCTGTAAACAAACAACTTATCCGGCACCAAGTCAGTCTGCGAACCTGTATTCAGGCACAGGAAAATACCATCTTTCCATATCACGTCCACCGCAAAAACAGCCGTTTCTTCAAAACGAAAATAAACTTTTTCAATGATGCCGCTCCTTTCTTGAGCGACGAAAAAGCCTCCGGCATCTTTTCGAATGGATGCGTTGAAATGGTCAATGATCCCTTTATGGGCAAAAACACCGTGCCGGTTTCGCCATCGTCCCTGCCCATCCATCCAGAAAACAGCCTTTTCTTTGGGAATAACAACGGACCTGGTCTGTTTTTCCGTCCCGTTTGCGGGCTCCATTTTCCCTCCTGAAACCATTTCGCAATCACCCGTAACATTGCGCAGGACCGTTCGCGGGCCATAATCTCCATACGGTTATGGAATTTTGCATGTATGCAACCGGCAGCGCCTGGCGATGGCGCACGAACTGCTCTGGTGATCACGCTTCAAATGAAAATTGAGCCAGGAAGAGGATTGGTTCAGCTCCCACATGCGCGGCGGCACACAACCCTGGATCATTTCGCCTGTCCGGCCGTAATGTGCCAGTCGATCATAGGCCCGCACCCAAATGCAGGGGTTCTCGGGGTAGACTTCGCACTTTCCGTGGGTACTGCCGCCACAGGCACCGTTGCGCATATGTTTCGGACACCCGGATTCAGGGCACAAAAATCCAAGATGCTGGATAGCGCAATCTCCGCAGCGCCGGCAATTAAGCAACAATCCCTTGACGGGGTCCTCGAAAAGATCCATCAGCAATTTTGCACCAACATTGCCTTCCATCCGGGCACCCGCTTTCCGTAAAAAAGGCGCCAATCGATGATCCGAGTTGAAGAATACATCGTGAAACCGGTTCAAAAGAGAAAAATGCATTTTCTCTTTAAAGCCCAATGTCCGCCCATGCCTGGCGAATTGGGGTGACTTCTTATCTCCGGCAAAGACATAGTAGCTCCCGTGCTGAGGGAAATGGACTTCCGACAGCCATTCACGCCAGCAGTTCTCATAATCTTTCAGGCGGTCCAAAATCCGCCCGACCGTCTCGAAGTCCCGATGAATTCCGCCGATATGAATCCCACGGTATCCCATTCCCTTCAGCACGGCAGCCGTCTTGGCGGCGCGCTCAACAGCCGCCGCTTTGCCGGAGGCGCCGCGTTGCCACTCCTTTTCCACGCGCTGCAGCAACGCATTCGACACCAGCGCTCCGGGCACCTTGCCCCGGTTCATGATACGGGCCGCTTTGGGCGTGAGCACGTATATCGATCCGAGAACCGGATGCTTCAGCCCCATCACTTCCATCATACGCATCAGTTCCCGGAATTTGTCCATATCGTACCCCAACTGTGTAATAATGAACTGTGCGCCTGCGGCCGACTTGCGGCATAATTTGGCGTATTGTGCGAAGGTTTCGGCCTCATTCGTTTTGAACGGGGATACGGCGCATCCGGGAAAAAAGGGGTCCGGGTCGCCACCGGCGGAAAGCCGTTCGTTGAGCATGCTGAAAAGGATCTGAAGCTGGACGGAGTCGAGATCGAAAACCGGCGCCCCCTGTCCGCCGAATCCCTGACCTGAATAGTCGCCGCTAAGGGCAAGGATATTTTTCATCCCCATCATGGCCAACTGAAGAGCGCGGCTTTCCATTCCGACACGGTTCATGTCCCGACAGGTAAAATGAACAATGACATCCATCCCGATTTTAAAAATTTCATGCCCCAGCACGTCCGGACTCAAAGCCGGATTTCCCCCAGGATTGTCCGTCATCGAAACGGCTGATATGCGACCGTCTGAAAAGGCATCCCGGGCAATGCCCATCACTTGGTCTACACCCCTTGCCCCGGATTCCCTCCCGGGGACCAGTTCGAGGGTGACGACAAAATGATCCGTATCATATAAGTCCGATTGAAGTACGCGCAGCATGATATCGTTCTTTCCGCCAAAGCAAACCGGCCTGAGATGCCAGACCCAAGTAACGGTACTAAAACGCGTCTACTGGAAAAAATCAACTGTGTTTGCCGCAGTTTATCTCTTGATCCCCCCGGGCTTTCTCCAGATTTGTGTATAATTCAAATGGTTAAATCGAATAAGCTTGACAAGTGACAACATGCCGCTCTATGAAAAATTCGAAACGAAAATATAGTGAACAAGGAAAATACAATGTTAAAAGTCGGTATCGCTGGCTGGCGCGGCATGGTAGGTTCTGTTTTACTCGAAAGAATGAAAGCAGAAAATGATTTTAACCTTATTGAACCGATGTTCTTCTCCACCACTCAGGCCGGGCACAATGGCCCGAAAATCGGAAATGAAACCCATCCTGTTTTCGATGCCCACGATCTTCATCGACTCAGCGGTATGGATGTGCTCCTGTCATGTCAGGGCGGAGATTATACCCGGGATGTGCACCCGCGCCTGCGAAAAAACGGCTGGCGCGGTTATTGGATCGATGCCGCTTCAACCCTGAGAATGACGGACCATAGCGTTATTGTGCTGGACCCGGTCAATCGAAGCGTTATCGACCAGGCCCTTCAGGATGGGGTTTTGGACTTCATCGGTGGAAACTGCACGGTCTCCCTGATGCTCATGGCGCTTGGCGGGCTGTTTGAGAAAAATCTCATCGAATGGATGACCTCCATGACTTATCAGGCTGCTTCTGGCGCGGGGGCAAAAAATATGCGCGAATTGGTTTGCCAAATGCACGCCATCGGCAATCAAGCTTCCCCCCTGCTGGCAGATCCGGCAACGGCTATTTTGGAAATTGATCAAAATGTGACCCGGACCCTGAGGGGAGACCATTTCCCGACAACGCAATTCGGCGTCCCCCTTGCCGCCAGCCTCATCCCCTGGATTGACCGGGCTATGGAAAATGGCCAGACCAGGGAAGAGTGGAAAGGCTATGCCGAAACCAATAAAATCCTTGGACGCGCACATGCGCCCATCCCTATTGACGGCCAGTGCGTCCGCATTAGCTCCATGCGTTGTCACAGCCAGGCCTTTACCATTAAATTAACCCAAAACCTGCCACTGGATGATATCGAAGCCATTCTGGCCGAACACAACCAGTGGGTAAGCGTTATTCCCAACGACCGGGAAAGCACCATCCGGGCGCTGACGCCGGCAAATGTTTCGGGAACATTGAACATCCCGGTGGGCCGGATCCGCAAACTGAATATGGGGGACGAATACCTGACCGCTTTTTCGGTAGGCGACCAATTGCTCTGGGGCGCTGCAGAACCCCTGAGACGGATGTTAAATATCCTGGTTGCTCGTTGCCCCTGAATACCTCACATCGCTTTAAGGATAGCGATCATGACCGACGAATCCGACCGATTACCTGATGAAGAGCCAAAACTGCCGCGGGTCACAGCCGATTTTGGCGGCCGTCGCAAAATATTTATGCGCCGCTTGAAGAAGATCAGAATCGGTCACAAAGAACGCCGCAACGGAGCTGACCGGCGAAGCGGCTTTGATCGGCGAAGCGCCCAGAACCAGGATGAGTGCGATGACTCTTTTAAGCGTGATTTGACCAAAAATTGAGAACATTCCGTGTCTCAGGGGTATGCTCAACTCCTGGCGGACGCTTTCCGGCGATGTGCCTCATTTGAGCGAATCAGCTTGTTTATCAGCAAATATCGGGCGGGGATGGATTTTAAGGCGATCAAGCGAAACCATCTTTTGACAGTTTTGCCTGATTATGTTTTAAAAAGGACTTTATTTGAGCAGAACGTGAATGTTTCCTTCCCTGATCATCGAAATCAGTATTGGAGTAGGTTTATTATATGGCGTATGCACACATCATTGGAACAGGGGCTTGGGTACCCCAACGGATATTGGCCAATGAAGACCTTGAACGAATTGTAGACACTTCGGATGAATGGATAACGCGCCGAACCGGAATAAAGGAAAGGCGCATTGCAAGCAAGAGCGCAAATGAATGCACAACCGCTATTGCCACCGGAGCGGCCCGTTCCGCGTTGAAAATGGCCGATGTATTGCCGAACCAACTCGATTCCATAGTGGTGGCTACAGTCACGGCGGACCACCTGTTCCCTTCAGCGGCCTGTATGATTCAAAAAGAGTTGAACGCCGACAATGCTGCCGCCTACGACTTGTCAGCGGGCTGCTCAGGGTTTATATACGGCCTGGAAGCAGCCAATAACGCCATCCGGATGGAGCAGGCGAACACCATCCTGGTTATCGGTGCAGAACGGCTTTCATCGGTGGTCAACTGGAAAGACCGCGGTACGTGTGTACTGTTGGGAGACGGCGCCGGGGCTGTCGTATTGAGGGGGCGCAGCGAACCGGGCGGAATTCTCTCGACCCATATCAAATCAGACGGTCACTTCTGGGACCTGCTCCATTCCGAGGAGGGAAATGATTACCTGCCTGAATCTTTGAGTGATCTGGCAACCAAGCCCTATATACTCACCATGGAGGGCAATCGTCTCTTCAAACAGGCCGTCAGCCACATGGCGGATATTGCCGAGCAGGCGCTGGCGCAAAACGGGTTGAGCAGGAAAAAAATCCAACTGGTGGTCCCTCACCAGGCCAATCTCAGAATCATCCAGGCGGTCTCGGACAAGCTGAAAATCCCGATGGAAAAGTTTTTTACCAACCTCCAAAAATATGGAAACACCTCTTCAGCGTCCATTCCCATTGCCCTTGATGAAGCCCATCGCAAAGGCTGTCTGAAAAACGGAGACCATATTCTGCTGGTTAGTTTTGGCGCCGGGTTAACATGGGGCGCATCCATTGTCCGTTGGACAAGCCAACTGTTCTGAAGCGGGAATCAGCGTGTCGTCCATTTTCAGGCCACTAATCCGCCATATTGATCCACTCTTTTAGTGCCTTGGGCGAAAAATCACGGGGAGATGCCGGAGCCCATCGGCATTGCGCGCTGATTTCACCCCCTTCTTGAATGACCGAAACAAACCGGTCCGCCGAAACCACAACCACAATGAGGTTGGGGTGCGCGGCGGTAAAACGCAGGGCCGAGTTAAAACGTGCACCGCGGGCGCGATCTTCGGCCCCTATGGCCAGGCCGTCCAGAAGGCAGGCAAATCCGTGGAGCTGAACATCCCGGCAGATATGCACGGCACCGTCGACCTTCAACAGAGACTGGGCCAATTGTAACGAACGCGAATTTTTCAAATCAACCGGACTTTCAAGATTGTGGCCGGCAATAGAAACGGGCGTCCAGTTCAAATCAATGACGATGGTACACCCGAAATGCTCGGCCTGGGCATAATGGACCAGTTGGACCACGACCTGAAATAGCGTATTGCCGGTTTCAGCATCGATTTCCGATTCGAGAAGCATCTCCTCCACATGGACCAGTTTGGCCCGGTGGTTGGTCGAGTTGAAATTTCCGTCCGAAAAGCTGCATATGGCCTCATTGTTGATTTCCATATATCCATATTGGCCTCGAAAATCGGCTCCCAGGAAAAATTCCGGCATAACGCCGTCAGCCATGCCGGCCACCGACCGGCCGTCGGAGACGAGAACTCTCGAGGATCGTTCAACGGCCTGCAGCAGTTTGCGGACATGCTTGAAATTTTCCAGAGCAGGCATTTCGTTCTTGGGAAAACGGGCCACATAATCAAGTTGTTCCAAAAATCTGGCCTCGACGAAAACCAGCCTCCCCCTGGGCCAGGACCCCTCTTCCTTGGTATTGGAAATACCCAGCACCACATCCAGGATTGGAAAAATCCGTAACGGCGTATCCCAGCCGATGGTCAAATTCATCTGGTCCACAATAAAATCGCGAACCGCGTGGGTGGCATATTCACGCAAAAAACTGCCGGATATTCCGGTATACAAATCGGCTGCGTTGGCAATGTCATGGGAGAACCGCCAGGCCGCATGCTCAAGCCAGCGCTCAGTGGGCCCGGTGGAACACATATCGGGATGATGCTCCGTGAACCACATTTGATAGAATACGGAGCGGGATCGTCCACCGTAAGAAACCAGCCCGGCCAGTTGGAGATTTTTTTCAGGCAGCAAGTGCCCGTACCGAGGTCCGAAAGCAGGTACCTGGACTTGGTGAAGCCACTGGTCACGGTCGATGTAAATTTCTTGCAGAATAGGCTCATGCCCGCGAAGCAACCGCTGGGGATCCAGGATGGCGACATCTTCTCCAGGGGCGAGCATATAAATGACCGCCACCCGGCTCAGCCCGCTAAAATGAGAAAGGCCGTCACTCAATCCCTCAAGGGTGTCATTCAGGCAATGACAGGCAAAACGAAAATCAGTCAATCCGGGTTCCCTCCATTCTCAAAGCTTCCGGCATAGGCGATGGCGACCGGAACGCCAATATGCGTTGAAACGCATCCGCCTGTCAATTCGAATTGCATCCATGCCCGCGCATCGGCACTGCCATAATCTGCGCCGGAGAGTCATTTCATCCCAAAAACGGTCTTAAATTGACGAAATCTGTCAGAGGTGCGTTCAATAGATGTTGAATTTCAAAATATCTATTTGTTTATATTTAATATAATTAAAATTTTTTAATCAGGCATGCAACTTGCTGTTCCCCTTCCGGAAGCTGTGGCCGGAAATTGCATTGGGCTCCTGAATGCGAAATGACGATCCTGAATAAAGGATTGAAATATGGATAGAGAAACCCATTGATCGAATTCACAGGCGAATATATTCGAAAATCGGGCAGCCATTCCCAGTCCGTACTGGTTCAGTTTGACGGTGTATTGCTGCATGTCTGGCATATGTCCAATCCATTCTACCGCCTGCTGACCAGCGATGTATTTCGCCTGCCGCCAGCCATCACCAGTAAAAAACGCTATATTAAGTTACCCAACGGTGACAGAATAGAGACCGACAACCTCAACGCACTCATGACCATTCAAACCAACCACCGCGCTCTAACGGATTGCCCCAATGCCATTAAACACACCCTGCTTCTATCCTTATGCGGCGCACTGCTTCTGTTTGGGGTATGGACGCTGAAGTATTGTTTCCACGCTTTTTGACGCACTCCCGCAGCGGTTGCAGCACCTATTGCCCGGAGCCCCCTTCATCTGTCGGGTCGAGGCATGCGAATTGACAACCGATGTCATTGCCCTGAAGTCCGTTAAGTTCGGGAATGCGGCCGGCTCAGCGTCCTCGCGGGCCTCTTTGAAAATTCGCACTGAAGGTCATGACCTTGGGTTGACAATGGAAAAGATTGTAATACAATAGAGCGTCGTTCCGTAAGGCCTGAACGCGTTTACACGCGCAATAAAAGCTACAACGAATTTGACGCCAAGGAGCTCCGGCATGCCCATATATGAATACCGTTGTGAATCGTGCCATTGTGAATTTGAACACTTGCAGCTTTCCGCCAACGATCCCGACCCCAAATGCCCCACCTGCTGCAAAGCCAAGGTCACGCGGCTTATTTCGGCAGGCGCTGTCCGGCCTGAAGGAATCCCCAAAGGCAGCGGCGGTTTTAAGGCACCCGCTTGCAGACCGTCGGGCGGATGAGGCATTTAGCCCGGCCTTCTGGATGAAGGCCCTATCCGCTGGTTACGGTGAATTCAGAACCTGCCGAATATTGCTATGAATTTCCAAAAGCTCATTGGTCGCCCCCATGTGTTTTTCTATCCATTCACTGGAGACCCCATATTGGCGGGCCAATGCATCAATGGCTTCCTTGAGGGTGTTGTGCCGCGTCATTTGGCCGCTCCAATACTTTTCCGCCCTGCGCGGATCGTAAAATCGTGTCCCCTGTTTGACGGCTGAGATATCGGGAAAAAGGGCGGATCCCACTGGCTTCGTTCGTTTTATGGTTTCATCCGACGATTTTTGTATATCGTTGGGGGCATGGCTGACCTTTGAATCTATGGATAAATCGTCCCGGAACGGACCGCCGGGGGGGGTGCTTTCCCTTTCGGCCTGCTGGATAAGGTTGAAATGAATCATGCCCAGGTCGTTTTCTTCCCCCATGTGGGCGATTACCCACTGCACTGACTTACCGTATAGCTTGGCAATGGATGCCAGAGCCCCTCGCAAACTGCTGTGTCTCGACCCGCTATAGGCCCAGTAGCGCAGAGGTCTGCGAGGATCGTAAAAACCTATGCCTTTGTTTTCCGAAAGGATTTTGGACTCTGGGCGCATCGTTTCCGGTGTCATGCCGGATCCATTTTCTTCAGCGGATCGTTGCGGTACAGCGGCAGTGGCTATTTTTTGGCCGGATTCATCTGCGTTCTGCAATGGCCGGGCCGCAGGTTCATCCAATTTTGAATCTTTCGACAGGCTATCAGACTCTATGCGTGAAACAATTTCCCGGGCATACCTGATCTCCACATTCCGTGTGCCCTCTAAAATGAAATGAACATAGCCCTCCGAAACCCACACTTTGCGGGACTGCTCGACGGATCCGTCTTTTAGCACAATTCGATCGCAATACCCGCTGCTGCATACCGCCAGACTTGCCGTGAAGATAGAGATCCCCCCGCAGGAAATCACAAGCAGCTTAAGGGCTGCCGAAAATCTGCCGTACCCGTTAAACCCAAAAAGACGGGTGTTAGTCATCCGCAGAACCCTTCCGGTCTGCAAACACAATCTCCACCCTGCGATTCTTGAGCCTCCCCTCATAAGTATCATTCGAATCAATCGGGTTTTTGTCCCCCATGGCGATCACTTCAATCCTACCCGGTGAGGCCCCCTTTCCGATCAGATAGGATTTAACCGCGTTGGCACGGAATCGCGATACACTTTCATTGTATCCGGAGCTGCCACTGGAATCTGTATATCCGCGTACATATATGAATTTGTTTTTATTTTTAACAAGATACATCGCCACCTGATCCAACAATGGATAAAATTGTGCATCAATATCGTTGGAGTTGATCCCAAACGGAACGCTAAGGGTCTCTTCCATCAGCGGCAGCGGCTCAATTTGGACTTTGGGGCCTTCCGCTATCGTGGCCGATTCCGGATCCGCAAGAATCTTTTGGTCCTTGGGATCGGTGCCTTCAATCACTGCTTCCGCGGAGGGCTCAGCCGCCTTCTGAATCCCGGGTTTCGCAACGACAGCCTGATCCGCTTCGGTTACGGACTCCTTTACGGTGGCCTGCTGCTTATCCGTCGAAGGGTCGGCAATCGCTATCCGGCGGCTTCCGGTCCCATCATCGCCTACTTTTCGGATTTGGGTGGCATCAATTGTCGGCGGGCGTTCCGCGTTCACCTTCGCAGAATGCACCTGTGCACCGGCTATCCGCCCTGACACACTTGACGACCCGGATGACTTGAGTTCAATTTTATTCGCAGTTTTGGCCGAATCAGGCGGTGCTGTCTCCTCACTGAAGGCATTCTTGTCCAACCGGTCGGCCAGCAAGGCCTTTTCTTTTTCAAGAGTTGTCTTGTATTTCTGAGGCGTTAAATCGGATACATCATACCGGGTCGGCTGCCCTCCCGAAAATTGGGTAATCATGTAGCTAACTGCGGCAACCAGCCCCAAAATCAGCAGCGCATAGCCCAATATCCAGACCAGGGAAGTCGCCGGTGCCCTGCTGGATGGGGATTTTTCCTCGGCAGAGGGTAATCGGGCCGGCATGGCCGTCTCATCCATTGCAGGATTGCCGGCATCCTGACGCGCCTTGCCCTTGGCTTCATTTTTACCCGCGGGTTTGAGTGAAGCAACTTGGGCATCGGTTTTGGGGATGGGAATTCGCAATTCCTCCGCACATTCCCTGACAATCGAACCATTGATGCGCTTCAAACCCTGTGAATAACCTGTCAACAATGCGTGATCGCTGATGATGTTGATCAAACGCGGAATGCCGCCTGAAAAATAAAAAATTTCATCCAGCGCCGCCTTATTGAAAATCGGTTTTGTCCGGCCGGCGATTTTTAATCGGTGGATAACGTAACCGCCAGTCTCTTCCTTATTCAAGGGTTCTAAGTGATAGCGCACCGTAATGCGTTGAGCCAGCGCGCGATTTTGGGGGGTCAACAATATGCTGTTAAATTCCTGCTGGCCGACAAAAAAAATGTTGATCAGTTTTCGATCTTGCAGCTCTATGTTGGACAAGACGCGGATGTCTTCCATCAACCGGTGGTTCAATCGCTGGCTCTCATCAATAATCAAAAGAACCTGTTTATGCTCGGCATAGCTTTTATGCAGAAATTCGCGCATGTGGATTAAAAATGCGCCTTTGCTTTCAAAGGTCCGATTCATCTTCAGGCTATCGGCCAGAAGATTATAAAAATCCATGCTGTTCAGGTCCGGGTCCGTCAGCGTGGCCACCACCGTGTCGATATCCAGCAGGTTTGATAGCCTGTTGATCAGAATGGTCTTGCCTGTTCCGACTTCGCCAGTCAGCAGCAAGAACCCCCGATTGTCAACAATGCCATATCGCAGGGTAGCCAGGGCCTCTTTGTGCTTTTCGCCCAGCCAAAGAAATTTGGGATCTGCTGTTATCTGGAACGGCTTTGACTTGAGTTGGTAAAAGTCGAGATACATTTGCAATGACCTGGGTTTCGAACCAAAAAGGGTTTTTCAACAATGCGGCAAAATTACCGGGTACATCGGTCTGCGGGGTGTGCATGTCATCATGCACGCGGAATGTGCCGCCGCGCCCCTCTGTCCTGAATCAATCTGCGCCACTTTTCTTAAAAATAATACCGCGGCTGTAATACAAATAGAGCACAATCCAGAAAATGACAAATAAAACGATATAAGCCGTGCGCTGGCGCAGAAGTTTGCTTTTTCGCTTTTCGATGAGATTGGCTGAGTTTTTGAGTTCCCGTTTGACGATTTCCATCTCATCCATAAGACTTCGGACATCGGATGCATCGGTGTACCCCATCATCCGCTTTAGCTGGATTTCAAAATTGCGAACGTTGTAGTTATCAAAGAACATGCGCTGCTTTTCAGTTAAATCGGAAAGCTCATGAATTTCTTTGGCCAGTTCGACACAGTAAAATTTGCGAAACGGATTTTTTTCGGGGACCTCTCCGAGTCGCTGAATTCTCTGCTGAATTCCATCGTCCAGCTCGGCCCTGATATCATTGTTTAAATTTTCTAGGCGTTTAATTTCATTTGTATTTTTAAAAAGATCCTCTCCGGACAAAGAAGATGTAAAAAAAACCAGTGCCGTGGCGGTCAGGAAACTGGCGACAATACGAATTAAAACAAAAAGCTCACGCTTTACCAATACCATATTTCAGTCCTTTGCAGTTCGGTTCAATTCGTCCAGTCCTGGCAGTTCTGCTTTGCCCCGAAAGGCGTCTTTCCAGCCTTATGGAAAAATGGCCCAATGTAACGGTAACATATTTATTTGACACAATAAATTAGCCATATTTGATATCCTACAAATTAACATTTGTCAACCACATCAACAACATAACGGCATTTTCAAACCATTTACATGCCGAGAGAACGCTATATGATCCGCGGCCGAAAATGATGGGGCGTGCTCTTCAGTTTTCAAAATACAACTTGACCTCAACAGGCAATATAGATAACGTTTACGTTAAGGTTATTTAATACCCTGGAGGAGCCCCTGTGAACCAAGCTGTCTACTCTATTTCCGACCTTGCCCGGGAATTCGAAATCAGCGCCAGATCAATCCGTTTTTATGAAGAAAAAGGACTGATTGCACCCCAGCGCACCGTCGGTAACCAGCGACGATATTCCCTATCCGACCGATACCGCCTGAAATGGATTCTTCGTGGCAAACGCTTTGGCTACAGCCTGGATGAAATTTCCAGAATGCTGGAACTGATTGATTCAAAAACCGAAGCCATTGATCAGATAAAAGTGACCATCGCTTACGGCGAAGAAAAACTTCAAGATATTGAAAGCCATATCGAGGGATTGCAAAAAATGCGCTCGGAAATGTTGGAACTGAAGTCCAGGCTGCTGCAGCGTCTGACCGAACTTGAGGCCAAAGACCAGCGATAGACGAAAAACTGAGCGAAGAACCGCTCGCGCGGCCCCACACACCCTCCCCTTTTTTTGGGGGCCGCGAATGACCCAATCAAGGAGAACCTGATGAACGATGTGTATAAAAATCTGGCCGACCACCTCAATGCACTTCCGGGAGGATTTCCGAAAACGGAAAGCGGGATAGAAATCCGAATCCTGAAACGCCTCTTTTCGCCGCAGGAAGCCCGCATCGCGGTAAAGCTGACCATGATGCCCGAACCGGTTGCAGCAATTGCCCAAAGACTTGATACCGCGCCGGAGAAACTGTCTCCTATTCTGGACGCAATGTCGCGTAAGGGACTTATTTTCAGGCAATCCAAAAGAAATGAAACGCATTATATGGCCGCCCAGTTCGTCATCGGAATATGGGAATACCATGTCAATGCGCTGGATAAGGACCTTATTCGGGATTTCAATGAATATGTCCCTTACCTCACCCGTGAGTGGGCCAAACACAAAACCAAACAGCTGCGTGTGGTGCCGGTGGCCAAAAGTCTGTCGGCCGACATGGAAATCATGCCGTACGAGGCCGCCGAACAGATCATTCGCAGGCAATCGAAGATTGTGGTTTCGCCCTGTATCTGCCGTAAAGAACATGCCATGGCGGGCAAGGGGTGTGATAACCCGCTGGAAGTCTGTCTGGTATTCGGATCGGGTGCCTACTATTATGAGGAAAACGGTTTGGGAAGAGGCATTACCACAGAAGAAGCCTTGTCCGTGCTCCAGAAAGGCATCGATGCCGGCCTGGTCCTGCAGCCGGGGAATTCCAAAAAATCAATGAACATCTGCATGTGCTGCGGCTGTTGCTGCCAGGTATTGAAGAACTTGAAGGACTTGGATGAACCGGCCAAAGCCGTCAACACTAACTATCATGCCTCGGTCAATCCGGATGTCTGCATCGCCTGCGGCGCCTGTGAAGACCGCTGTCATATGGACGCCATCCGTGTCGACGATGTCGCCGCCATCGATCTTAAAAGGTGTATCGGCTGCGGTGTCTGCGTGCCGGCTTGCGATGTCGAAGCACTTTCTTTGGCCGCCAAGCCCAAAGAACAACAAGTAGAGCCGCCATCCACTGTATTCGAGACCTATTTCAATATCGCCAAAGAGCGTGGGTTATTCGACAGCAAGCCGCAATAGCGGACCCTTGACCGAAAGCACAGCAAAGAAATGTTTGGAGCTATGGTCAGCGAATGCCCCTTTCGGCCTTGATGGCGTCATAGGCGCTTTGAATTTCCCGAAACTTGTCCTGGGCCAACTGTGTGAATTCATCCGGCAGCCCCTTGCCTGCGATTTTATCAGGATGATAGGTCTGCGCCAGATATCGATATCGTTTTTTGATCGTTTCATCGGTATCTGTTCGCCGGCACCCGAGCACATCATAAAACTGGTCTGAACTGTGGGCATATTTGGATTTCATTTGCTCGTAGCGGGCCGGATTGAAATTGAATATCCGCACGGCGCTCAAAACCAAAGCCTCTTCGGCGACATGAAGATTGCCATCGGCCACGCTGACGCGAAGCAAAATGTCCACCATCATCTCGATCATATTGGCCTGGCTTTGAAAATAGCCATAGAACTGAATGGCAAAGTCCTCGAAGGATGCCGGTGAATCCAGGGCGGCATTAAAAATATTGAATGCCACCTCCCGGCTTTGGGGCGTCAACCCCAGATCCTGCAATGCAAACTGCTCGATGACGGCCATCTCCTCGCGACTGACCCGTCCATCGGCCTTGACAAGCTTGGCCAGCATCGAAAAGGTCCCCACAAAAAAGGCCAATTGAGACTCCTCGATCCCTGATAAACGCCCGCCATTGCTATGCAACGGCAATTTTTCATCGCTGTCAAAAGCATGCCCGAACACGGCGCCGGCAACGGCTCCCAAAGGGCCGCCAAGTGCAAATCCGATCGTCCCGCCGACAATTTTGCCGATGATCCCCATGATTCCGTCCCCACATGAAACGCCTATGGTGATAGCCGCTTTAATCGCTGAAACGCCGTCAGCGGCCCGAAAATCATCCCCCTATTCACCGGATGGCGGTATTCGGGACTTTTTCAAATGCTTCGGCGTTCAGCGTGCGCAAATCAATTTATTTCAATGAAGGAGCCTGTAGCATAAATACGATGAGATGGAAACGGAAGGATATCCCGTATTCGATGGAAAAATATCCAGCGCAGGACGACCGGGACATCAGGTTTCGGTTGTCCCGGAAATCGGGCTCGCCGTTCAGAGTGTAAAATAACCCTTGATTAACATTCAATCAATCGGTATTATTGACTAAAATTGAAACCTGACGATCCTAGCACCCATGACCAACACGGAGGCAACGCATGACTTCCTGGTGGAATGATATCCAAGCGGTCAACACTTTCAACAGCTGGATGGAAGTCGTTGTACTGGCGGCCGCAACCTTGACCCTGATCAGTATTTTGCTGCTATGGAAAAACGGAAGCCAGATGGCACGCCACTTCATCGACCGGGAGCATCGGGCAAGCAAACGCATCAAAGCGGTGGAAAAAGCCGCCGAACAGATCCGAAAGGAATTGTTGGCCACCCAGCAAAACCAGGACATTGCCGATCAACAGCGACGACTCGCTGAAATGGACGCCGGAAGTCTGCGTAAAGAGCTGGAACATGTGCGCAAACGATATTCCGACGCTGAAGGTGCCCTCAAAGATCGCATTGAAGCCCTGAAAGATATCCACATTACCCAGGGCGCCACCACCACCGGCACCACCACCCAGGGCTTTGGAGTAAACAGCTCAAAACTGGACCCGCAACAGCGCAAAATGCTGGTCAAATTGCTCAAATCCGGCCCGAAAGGCGAACTGGACATTATTTCAGTTCTCGACAATCCGGGATCCCATTTGGCCGCGGTGGAAATGAAAAAAATATTCGACGATTACGGCTGGTCAACATCCGATATTGTTCAAAGCGCTTTCAGCAACCAACCTGAGGGCATCGTGCTGGTCATCAACAGTAAACAGACGGCACCTTCATACGCCAAATTTCTGCAACGCACCCTGACCACCGTTGGATTGCCGGTATCAGCTCAAATTAACACCAAATACCGGGAATGGTCCATTTCCATGATCGTTGGCCAGATCGATTCGGCATAAACAGATTTTTTCCTGTTTCACCGCCCTTTAATCTACACAGCGGAGTGTTCAATAACCAGGGGGACCCATGACATTTCCCATTCACACTGTAAAACATGTTAAAGCCGCTTATCGACGCCGCCAGATTATCACCGTCATACTGACTTTCATTACCCTGGCGGCTGCACTGATGACCGCTGTTTCCGGCATGCAGCTGGCAAAGTTGCGCAAGAAACAGGCGGCGGTCGAATTGCCGACCGCACCCGCTATCCCGGCTGTTCAACAACAGGCGGTCGACGATAACTTGATTCGCGAGATTGAAGAGCTTAAACTGAAACTTGAAGCGGAAAAAAAGAATTCCGATGAACTAAAAACCGATATCGCCAGTCTGCAAAAAAAATTATCCGAAACAAAAGTTGTCGCACCGGTCCCCGTCCCGGAGCCGACTCCGAAAGCGGCGCCGGCAAGCGCTGTGCCCCAGCAAAAACAGGTTGCGGCACCGGCCGCCGCGGAAACCCCTGCTCAACCCGAAACAACCATCATTGCGCCCCAACCGCAGCAGGTGGATACACCCAACGCGCAACCAGCGCCTCAAACAGCCGCTCCCCCGATTGAAGAATCCCCCACGCTGATGAAGATTCCTTCCGCGCCCGCTCCGTCATCGCAACCGACCGTTCCGGAGACACTGCCTTCGGCCACGAGTCACGGCGTAGCCCCAAACGAAGGACAGGCCCCGGTCAACGCAGTTCCGCAACCGAGTCCGGCAACTTCCACCCCGCAGAAGGCACCCGCAGGAGATTAAAACGGACCGGCGGAGAAGCAAACTGCAGTTCCGTCGGATCAACCGGTCGTCGCCAAAACCGACACATTATCGAAAGAGGTCCTTCACCACATTGTGCCTGAATGAATGATACACCTTTGTATTTTTGGGAGCATCAATCCCGCAGGCCTTTTTGAATGTTCTGAAATCTCTGGAGGCATAATGGCCCCATCGGTCATTGACCCGTTTAAGATCAGGAAAGGATGCAGGGGGACAATTCTGTCCTCTGCTGTTTTAACTGACTGGTCTGGATAATCTTGCGCTATCTTGAGACACCATACACCGTCCACCTTCCGGGTAAAGGCACCGGTTGCCCGGCGCCCTCCCCACAGATCCGGACGTGAAGATTTCCCTCATCCGGTTCCTCGGTTTCAGCCCTTTTTACCAGGCCGTCAACCAATCAGGCGACACCCCGATTGGCGCATAACTTTGCTGCCCTGCAAGTCCTCAGATATTGTGAACTATTCGGGGAAGCGGCAGGGGGTAGTTCTTGAGCATTCTTTTAAATTTCTCGTGACTAATGCGTCCATCCCTGTGGCGCTCTCCGAGCCAGCGTTTCCACGCTTTTGCAGCGTATTCGTACACCACCTCCAGCACCTTATAATTGCCCCGCACCCCAAAATACTGGTAAAACCCCCGAAGTTTGCTGCATAGCATCTCATGCTGCTTTTCCATGGGATCATGCCGATTTTCCTTGCACCAGTTCCACAACATCCGCATAAAGCGATTTCGCCGTTTGCGGGCGGTTTGTTTCTTTATCACCCAGTTGCCCTTGAGACTTTTGCCCCAATAAAAGGTAAACCCCAGATAGTAAAAGGTTCCCCTTGATTTGCCTCCCTGCGACGGCTTGCCAAATGGTATCAATTGGGTTTTTTCCGGATGTAGTTCCAGCTTGTATCGGTTGAACCTCTTGGGCAGCACCTCCATCAGTCGTTCCGCGTCCGATTCTAACTGGAACCCCATGATAAAATCATCGGCAAAACGTATAAGGAAACCCTTGCCCTTCAATCTCGGTAGCACCTCTTTGACATACCAGTCGTCAAGCACATAGTGCAGGAATATGTTACTGAGCGCCGGTGAGATCACCCCGCCCTGGGGAGTTCCCTTCTCAGGATAAATGACTTCTCCGCCTTCAGACACACCGGCATTTAACCACTTGCCGATGAGACGGTGGATGCCGCCATCGCTTACCCTAAGCTTGATTGTCTCCCGCAGCAATTTGTGGTCGATGTTGTCGAATAGTCCCGTGATATCCGCACTCAATATCCAGTTGACGTTCAGTTGGTAACACGTTTCACGTAGCTCGGCCAGCGCCTGGTGCTGGCTGTGGCCGGATCGAAATCCGTGCGAAAATCCATGGAAGATCGGTTCGTAGACTGCACCCAATAGATTTACCACCGCCTTCTGAACAATCTTGTCCTCCAGCGCGGTTATGCCTATGGGGCGCTTCTTGCCGTCCTCCTTGTCAAGCCAGATGCGCTTGACCGGTGATGCAACGTACTGACCTCTACGCAGCCGTTGATATAGATTATAGAGGTTTTCTTCAAGGTCCTTGGCGTACTGCCTTGCCGTCACCTTGTCTACACCGGTGGATTCATTCTTGCGCAGTTGACGAAACGATTTTCTCAGCAAGGACAGATCGATCCTGTGCGCCAGAGACGTAAACACCATGTCCGGCTCTGCCTGTGCCAGTTGCTCAATGCGTACAAGCGAGCACTCGCCCACCAGCAGTGGGGCCCTGTCCTGTGTTCCGCTGTCTGAACATTTGCTGGAATTGCGCGCGACCTGCGCCGCAATTCCCTGGTTGTCCGTTGATATGGTTTGTGATCTCTGAGTATCTCCCATAGTTCCTACCAGAGAAACGTTATGCCCGGCTTCACCTTCCCTGCAGTGGGTCGCTTGGGCCTTGCTTCCCCACCTTTCCGTCCGTACCTACCGGACTTCGGTACTATGATCCGCTAAGACTTCCGAATGCTTGTCCCGGGTTTGTTCGCTTCTGGCTATCCGCCCCCGGTACCCTGCCTGTCCCGGCAGGGCCACATTCGGATCTCCCCAGTTTCCGAGCGACCCCTGTGAGAACATGCCCTGGTCTCAGACCCCGATGGTGACCTGTGCACTTGCCATAACGTATACAGGTCTGCTGCCTTCCGCCAAATTCAGAGCGTCGGCTTTCCCCGCACGTGGCGGATTATCCAGTTGGACCACCATTATACATTTTTCGGGGCTCAATACAGAGCCTGCAATCTTGCTCCATCCAGATCCGGACTCCCGTTGCCGGTTCTGCCCGTGGATTTCGCTAATGAGCTGTTGGCTAAACTTTGCTCATGTGGGACTTTCGCGGATCAACCGCTCACTGCCGAAGCAAGCTCCGCTGTGAGTCTTACTGTTCAATCCTTTCTCCTCAGTGCCAGAGCAAGCCCTGCAATGAGGTGCATAGCTTCATTGCGCTATGTGCGATCACCCACTGGGTAACAATATCGAATTTCACCTACCTTTCAGTAGCGTCCCAACGATTCGGACTTTCCTGGGCGCGAGGATCACTTGGTTGGCTCTAAGTTGACACATTTCCTCCATCCTGGCCCCAGTGAACAGCGCCAGCAAAGGGAGCCAAAACTTATGGGAAACATTAAACCCGTCCATCTGGTAAGCATCTGATTCAAACATGGCTTTAAAATCTTCTATTATAAGTATATCCCGTATCTTATTATGCTTTTCCCTTTTATCTTGTTGTTAAGGAGGAAGGCACCAAAGTATCAGCTTGCCTTTGAAAATGCATCCAGCCGTTTATACCCTGTACCATATAGTTGGTCGAATCATCGGGTTGTAACTATTCAGACATATGGCTGAACGGATTGTGATACTTGGGACATACCTGCTTTTCATCGATACTGGCTGTATTCTTGATTTTTTATGAATGTGCAACAATCAGGAATAGGATAATTAACTTTGATTTTCGGATTTAGCCTCATCAAGCACTTTCCGTACCGATTTTGCCAGATCAGCCTTAACAACTGGCTTATAAGCAAATGCCTTGATTCCAATTTCTGAGGCTGTTTCATTAGAAATCTTTTTACTGTAGCCGGTACAGAGTATCACAGGGATTTCCGGTCTTATTTTCATCAGCTCAACCGCCAATTTATCACCGGTTAGATTCGGCATGGTCATATCCGTAACAACGAGATCGAAATCATTGGGTTTGGTCCGAAACAGCTCTAACGCTTCGATGCTGCTGGTTCGGGTCGTGACCGAATAACCTAATCGCTCAAGGATCTGACTGCCCATTTTGGCGATAGTGGCTTCATCGTCCACAAACAGAATACGTTCCGTCCCTGTGGGCAACTCTTCTGGCACATAGTCATCTTGAGCCGATTGTTTTTTCGTAATGGGCAGGTGTATCGTGAATGTCGTTCCTTTTCCCAACTGGCTTTCAACAGAAATTTGGCCGCCATAGCTTTCGACAATACCGTGAACCATGGCAAGCCCTATACCTGTTCCTTCACCATGGGCTTTCGTTGTAAAATAAGGCTCAAAAATAGAATCGATGATATCTGGTGGGATGCCTGTCCCAGTATCGGCCACCTTGATTTCGACATAGTCCCCTGGTTTCATGCCAATCGACAATTTGTTTTTATCAACAAACACATCCTTTAGGCTAATGTTCAAAGTGCCTCCAGAATCCTCCATGGCATAGGCTGCATTGGTGCACAAATTCATCAATACCTGATGTACTTGAGTTGCATTGCCTAAGATCAGAGACTCGCTTTTGATATCTTCCTGGATTTCAATTATTGTGGGTATCGTGGAACGAATAAAATTCAGGACTTCTTTCACAACACCCCTTGGTCGGATGGGGCTTATTTTTTCATCTGATTGACGGGCAAATGCGAGGATCTGTTTTACAAGGTCCTTTGCACGTTTCCCTGCTGAGTAAACTTCTTGCAGGCTATCTTCGAGGAGCGTGCCTTTAGAAACCTCGTCAAGGGCAAGTTCGGTGAATCCGATTATGGATGAAAGGATGTTGTTGAAATCGTGTGCAATCCCTCCTGCAAGATTGCCGATGGCTTCCATTTTTTGGGCTTGTTGCATACGATATTCAAGTTTCTTTTTTTCAGTTATATCCCGGTAAATGGACAGCTTTGAAACCGAACCATTGGTGTGGAATATTGGCGAATGAGAAACCCAGTAGACCTCACCTTCTTCTGGCTTAACCAGTTCTCTTTTGATGGATTCACCCATGATAACCTTATCATGATCGCACCACGGACACTGTTCATCCAAACCATGAAGCACTTTGTAGCAACGCTCCCCGGTAGCGTCACGTCCGATTTTCCTAATCATTGCGGGGTTCATGTACTCTATACGGTAATCGGATGAGCAGATATAGGTCGCCTCATCCATTGATTCCATCATGGCTCGATATTTTGTTTCACTTTCGCGCAGCCTCATCTTTGCCTGCTTTCGCTCTGTGATGTCTATGAGAAATCCTTCCAATCCGATAATTTTCCCTCCTTTAATCACAGGATTCGCAGAAAAAGAATGGTATCCGATGGAGCCGTCTTTATTTTGCCGTGAAAATTCATCAGCCGTTCTTGTCTTTCCAGACAATAACCTCTCAACAATCGTCTGAGCCTTGTGCAAATCAGTTTCAACCTGAGTTACTGAAAAATGCCGTCCAATGATTTCATCGCTTGAATTGTAGCCATGCATTTTTAACCATGAAGCATTGACGGTCTGAAAATTCCCATCCAAGCCAATTAAAAAGTATCCCGCCCCAGTATTTTCAATGATCTTACGAAGTCGTTCCTCGCTGTCACGCATGTTGCGATACATCAACAAAGTGCTCAGGGCATCCTCCATCCTTCTGCCGATTTCCGTTAGAAGTTTTTTTTCCTCCTGCGTCCAGACGCGGGGATAGGAGCATTGGTGCAAAACGAAATTCCAGGGTTGACCCGTTTTGGGATACAAAGCCATAGTTATTTGGGACTGGATATTGAATTGTTCTGCAATTTTGGTCGGTAATTGAGCCTTGTAACCCGGTCCGAATTCCACGGGACCATCTGCAGCTCTTGAAGCCCTGAATATTCTGGCAACTTCCGGATCCATCGGGACCTCAAGACCCAGAGTTAAAGCGCCTGGCCACTCCGGCTTAGTGCGCTCCATCGAAGCGCTCCACGACGTCGTATCCGGATCGCATGGAAAAACCAGACTTGCCCGGTCGCAATCGAAGATCGTTAATACCACATCCAGTACATCGCTCAGCATCTGTTCGAAATTTGTCGTTCCCTGAAAGGTCCGGTTGACCTTGTCTATGTTTTCAAAGAACTTTAAATCGGCCAGTAGCGCTTTTTCCATTTGCCTGGGACCAGTAATGTCGTTCAAAGTGACAACCAAATTCCCGGGAAGGAATTGCGCATAAATTTCGCAAACCTTCACTGTTCCATCTTTACAAACAATGTTGTATTCACCTGTATTTATTGTTTTTTTTGATATTGAAGCTTTTTCTACAAGTGGCTTCCAACGATTTAAAACTTGTTTTCGATATACAGGGTCAGGGTATGCTAGCTCATACCATTGGGACACGGTGTTTGGGTTGTGACCAAACATTTCTATGGCGCTTTTACTCCAGTAAATTATTTTCTCATCATTTGTATCTGCGAAGGCCACCGGAAATGGACTTTGATCTATAACCGTTTGTAATCTTTCTTCGCTCTCTCTTAATGCTTCGTTTGTTTGAGAAATCTCTTTTGTTCGTTCGTTGACAAGTGATTTCAACTGATTTTGATGCTTTTTAAATTGGTCCAAAGTCCTCTTATCCTCAGTGACGTCTACAAAGTGTGTAACAAAATATAGAGGACTTCCGTCATGATCTTTGACGATTGAATTGGATACTTTGCCCCAGAACGTATGGCCCTTTTTATGGATATAGCGTTTTTGAAAAACAGTATTCTCAATTTCGCCGAATTTAACCCTTCTTTGTACCTTCTTGCTGATGGCTATGTCTTCTGGATGTGAAACATCATCCACATTCATGTCTTCAAACTCTTTTTTGCTATAGCCAAATATTTCAACCATTCGATTATTAACCATTATAAAATTACCATCAGGATCAGTCAGGCAAACTCCAATGTTAGCATTCTCAAAACAATGCTGGAACATTTGCTCATGCTCTATTGAAATTGTAGTAGCATTTTCATGATCTACTGCACTTGATTCCAACTCGCGGATTCTTTGTTCAAGTTCTTCATAGGTGGGTTTTTCAGACATGATTAGCACCTATCGTGGCGGCTGAAAAAGTTTCGATTACTTGCATTATTCATGAGTCCTATTGGTCTCAAGCATACAAACGGTATTACAAAGACGGACTCGATGCTACCGTAGACCGCTGAGAATGAATTCTATAATAGAGTGTGTGGTGCAGATGAGTGCGAATCGATAACTGAATATAGCTGATAATACATCTAAAATGCAAGTATAGCCCCATTTCTAACGAATGGTTTCAAGGGTAACAAAGGAGGGTGTTTAAAAATTGATATTACTGGGAGATACCTTGACCCGCGCAATACCTGAATTTGGATGGATTTTAGTCAAAATTTAGTAACCCCTAATGTTGGTGTTACAATACCGTTCTCGTATTGAGACACATTCAAAACAGCCTAACGATACTGGTTGGTATCCGCAAAAATGTCCAAACTCAAGCAACGCGACATCCCTCACAAAAAACAAAGCCAGGTCCCGAATCATCAGGACCTGGCCGACCGGATACTCAGCTGTCTCGAAACTAGTTGCCGGTTTCAATATCGAGAAATCTTTCATAAGCGGCATCACCCTGGCTGGCGGGCCAGTGATCAACGCCTTTGTCCATAGCATAAACGTTAACAGCGCCGGCGAAAATAACGACGGCAGTAGCAATTACCATTCCGAGATTCTTCAGTGTATTTTTCATGATGGCCTCCTTGAGCCTTTTTCATGGTCATTTAAAAAATGTTTTGATTGTTTTGTCGTCGCTCATTGCGAATGCTTACAATGCTTGTTGTTTGGTCTAACAATATGTCTGTCGAGCAGCTGCTGCAATGAGGACCAAGTGCCAGGTAAATAGGAGGTAAACCCACTCAGTCACTGTTGTGTTCACAGTGTTATGCCTAATCGTAGGGCAGTATCATCGAACCCACTGATAAGTGCGGTAACTCCAAAAACGGCTGGTCAAATCCAGGCCGTGCGATAATTGTAATAATTTGAATGTGTTATTACCTGCTGGATCCGTTTATATCCTCTGTGCCCGGCAATCGATGAGGTGACCGCCGGTTCCGAATTGGAGTTGCAGGTGACATGGAATCTCCCGGAAGGCGAGCGCTGTTGTCGAAACGAACACTGCCGGAGGGGCATACACCACTGTCGATAACAGAAGACAAGCGCGGCAACATTGTTGGCGTGCAATGACTATCGGACGGTAGGATAGCTCAGCACACGTTAAGAACACTGATACCGCCAACAAGGCTGGAATAATTAAAGACTGTCAAGACCTGTGATATCATCATTTCTTGCTCTCATAGAAATGAATACCGCGATATAAGCACTTAATCCTCAGTTTGAGGAGCGGATTGGGCAACCATTGGCACTGCATACCGGAATCAACACAGGACTCCTCGCTACCGGTAAGGTCGATGAAGACAAGGGGACACACGGTTTGGCTGGGAACGGGTGAACAATACCTCTTGAAAGCATTGAAGACCGGAGAGGAAATCAATAATAACGAAGTGATTGCGTATGCGTGCATGGTACCGAATAGGAGCCATTCGTAGCTGCACGGTGGCTGGCAGGTGTGGATTACTTAGTGATGTCGTAAGCTTTGAGCAATTGATAAAGCCGGGCCTTTTTCAGGCCGGAGATGCCGCACGCCTCTGCGATCTGCCAATTAGTCCGGGACATTAAATCGCGCAGATAGGTTTCTTCAGCTTCGGCAATGGCCTCCTGGCGAAAATCCTTTAACGTCTGCAGAGGCTGCTCAGCTTCCGGGCCTGATGACCCAACGGGTATTTTTTCTTGTTTAGCCACCGAGCCCAGGGTGCTTACCCGGATATAATTGGGCAGGTGTTTGGAAAAGAGCGCCTGGCTGTAAGGATCCACGGCAACGGCGCTTTCAATGGCGCTGATAAACTCCCTGACGTTTCCGGGCCAGCTATAGCGGGTCAAGGTTTCCAGAAAATCCTCTGAAATTTTCTTTTTTTTATAATTATAGTCATTGCAGAATCTTTCCACATATTGGTTTGCCAGGGCCTCGATATCCTTCTGACGTTCCCGGATTGGCGGCAGTTCGATCACGAATGTCCTCAGCCGGAAGAGCAGATCCTGCCGGAATTTTCCCTTGGTGACCCGTTCATCAAGATCACGGTTCGTGGCCGAAACCAGCCTGAAATTGCTTTTTACTTCAGTTTTGCTGCCCACGGGCCTGAATTTTCGCTCCTGGAGCACCCGCAACAGTTTTATCTGAAGATCCAGCGGCATCTCACCGACCTCATCAAGAAAAAGCGTGCCTTGATCGGCCTGTTGAATCAGACCTTCGTGCGTTTTATCCGCTCCTGTAAATGCTCCTTTGGCATGTCCGAACAAAATGCTTTCGGCGAGAGTACCGGGCAACGATGTGCAGTCCACGACAATAAAGGGTTTGGACTTGCGGATACTGTTCAGGTGGATGGCCTTGGCAAATAATTCCTTACCCGTGCCGGTTTCACCGCAAACGAGAACATTTGCATCACTTTTAGCGGCATGGCCCATTAGGGTGATACACATCAGCAGCCGGGGGCTGTTGCCGATAATGCCTTGCCGGTTTATCTTCAAAGGGGTTTTTAAAACCTGTTTCTGACTCCGATATTCCAGGGCACGGATCAACGACAATTCCATTGTCTGCAGGTCAGCCGGTTTTTGCAGGTAGTCCCATGCCCCGTTTTTCAAGGCCAGGTCGGCGCCGCCCCTCTCACCAAATGCCGTTATAATGATAATTTCCGGCGGAAAGAGAATGGATCTGATGGTGGGGATGATTTCGATACCGTTCCCATCCGGCAGCCTGACATCCAAGAAAACCACGTCATAGGCCCCTGTGGCGACCTTGCTCAGGCCGTCTTTGAGCCGGTACGCTGTGTCCGCCGCATATCCGGCTTCTTCAACCATCCGGGCAAGAGTGTAGGACATGCCTTCATCATCATCAATAATTAAAATCCTGGGATTGGTGTCCGTTTTTAAATCAGTCCGACGATTTTCCACTCAACACCTTTCTTACAGCATATGCCAGGTCGGCATGCATTAAAGGTTTTTTAAGTATTTTATCGAATTTCACCGAGGAATTATGGATTTCTCCATCCAGCGGTTCATTGAACCCGGTAAGCAGTATCACTGGGATCTGGGGATTCTTTTTGCGAACTTTCAAGGCCAGATGGGCGCCGGTCATTTCTGGCATGACTTGGTCGGTTACCACCAAATCGAAATATTCGGCCTTATCCATAAACTCACCCAGGGCCTTGGCGCTGTTGGAGTACGCCACTACATCATACCCCAGGCTGCGCAGAAGGCGGCCCAGGATATTCAAAAGCGCTTTTTCATCGTCCACCAGCAATATTCTTTCAGTTCCCTGGGGCAAAACCGACTCTGAATCCACATTGATTTTGATATCTCGGTGTTCAATCCGCGGCAGCAGAATGGAAAAGCAGGTGCCTACTCCCTCACTACTGTTTACCAGGATCGTCCCTTCGTGTTTTTTAACAATCCCATGGACCACCGACAACCCCAGCCCGGTTCCCTCACCGACCCCCTTGGTGGTAAAGAAGGGATCAAAAATTTTATGCTGCAATTCTTCGGCAATGCCGGGGCCGTCGTCTTTCACATCCAGCCGCACATAGGATCCGGGCGATAGATCCGGCGGGCGTTCATCTGCCGAGGCGTAATCTTCTTCTGACAAAACGACGTCAATCACGCCTCGATTGGGGCCGATGGCCTGAGAAGAATTGGTGCACAAGTTCATCAATATCTGTTGCATCTGAATGGGATCGGCCAAGACCACACCGGATTTAACCTGCTGGCTGAATCGGATTCTGATGTAGTTCGGTAGCGTGGCCTGCATAAATTTGATGACCTCTTTGACAAATGGCGGCAATATCAGAGGCGTTCTACGGCTCTCCTCCCTGCGGCTGAAGGTAAGGATTTGATTCACCAAGGATTTGGCCCTTAAGCCGGCGGTCAGCACCTGATCAATATCCTGCACCGCCTTGTGGCCTTGGGGAATGGCTTTCCTGACCAATTCGCTGCAGCCAATGATAACGCCCAGGATATTGTTAAAATCGTGGGCGATGCCACCGGCCAGCGTGCCGATGGCTTCCATTTTTTGGGATTGTCTCAGCTGGGTTTCATACTTGGCCTTGAGGGTGACATCCCGGTTGATGGATACATAGCCGATAAACCGGCCCGAAGGGCTTTTAATGGGGGAAACAATGGCATCCTCGATCACGGTGGTTTTGTTTTTCTTTCTGGACGTGAGCCGGCCGGTCCAGACATGACCCTGTTTAACCGTAAACAGCATTTCATCATAGATTTTTTTCTCGCTATCATCCGCTCCCAGCCACCGGTTTGCTGTGTTAAAGAGCTGATCCAAGTCATATCCAGTATTGCGTTCAAATGCCGAGTTCACGTATTTGATCCGGCCATTGTCATCGGTTATAATTATATTTTCAGCCACCTGTTCAACGGCCGTGGAAAGCCTGGTCAGTTCGATTTCAGCCTTTTTCCGTTTGGTGATATCCTGTACCAACCCTTCAATATGCTTCAGATCCCCCTTTGCATCGTAAATGGGCAGGGCATTTAAAGAAACCCAAATAATGGAACCGTCCTTTTTACGGAACTGAACCTCAAAGGAATTGATGACCTTTTCTTGTTCCAAGCGTTGTATGTATTCTTCCCGCTGCGCGGGTATGACATAATGCTGTGATCCGATATCGTCTACCTGGGTCATCAACTCCCCAGGGCTTTCGTACCCCAGGATACGGGCAAAGGCTGGATTGGCATTGATCACCTCCCCCTTTGTGGTGGACTGGAAAATTCCTTCCATGGCGTTTTCAAAGATGCTGCGATATTTTCTTTCCGCTTTCTCTAGTTCGGCCATTTGCTGCTGGATTTCATTTCCCATGCCCTGCAATGTGTCGATCAGGGGCCTGAATTCGGTATAGGGCATTTGAACCGGCGGGAATTCCTTTTTCTTGGAATCATAGGATTCCACGATATTGTTCAAAAGCCGCAGGGGTTTATTCAAGGACCAGCGCAGCAAAAAACCAGACACCAGTATGAGGGAAAGCAGGTTGGTCAAAATGATCAGGCCGAAATAATAAAAAATCTGCCGGTTCCAAATATTATAGTAGTTGGATGAAAGCGAGATCTGAACCGATCCGATAGGCTGTTCGTGATAGGTAAGCTCGGCCGTCCGGGTCACAAGGGGAACCGCGTCGGCCTTGGTGCCAAAAACCACTTTTTTGCCGCGGCTGTCCACAATCTCAATACTGGCAATATCGTCGTTCTGTAAAAAAGACTGGCCAATCACGTCGATGATCTCATATTCATAGTTCCAAATGGGCAGGATCAGAATCTCCTGCAGATAATGGATATGCTCATCGGCCTTGGCATTCAAATGGGCCTCGGCCCTGCTTTGTGATACTTTGTGGGCAATGAAAAAGGAGACCGTAGAAACCAAAATAACGGTGATAATCAAGCCGATAGTGACTTCCCGGGAAATTGATTTCCGTGAGGGGTGATCGTTACTGCGCATCGTTTTGTCAGGATCCCTCATTGATTTGATTCCGTACGTCCATTCGTTTTCCAAATCAATCATTTGGATCAAGTTGGCGGCAAGCTTGTCTGAAATTTTAATGATAAGAGCAAACAATATGCCAAAGCAACAAACAAATGGCCAGGCATTGGCAAATTTGTATGAACATCAAATTGATAAGCACCAATTACAGCCAGCCTGCACGGTGCTTCAGAACGAACCATAAACAATTTGTCTGAACACGTCAGACAGGTATTCTGAAAATTTCAGACTTCAGTTCGGATATTCGTAACCTTTTGAGCTCCCATTGGCGGTAAAACAGGTTCATGGAATAATAACAGCCCTGTCTATAATTTGCTGGGGAACGTGGAGGTTGATTTTTTCGGCTTGGGATAAATTGATGAAGATTTTATTCTCTTTTAAAAAGGCAATCGGCATGTCACCCGGGCTCTTATTGTTTTCAAGGACGTCCAGGGCCATGGGAATTATCAGGTGGTCCACCATATGGTTGTAATCACTGGAAAGAGCTGCCAGGGCACCGGAATTGACGCCTTTTTTGTTAAAAGAAAAGACCGGAATTTTGGATTCGGTGCACTGGTCGATGAATCGAGAGATATTGTTATAAAGCATATCAGAAGACCCAATGGTCACAGCCTGGGCGCCATTGGCAATCAGCCGTTGAACTGCCTGTTCAAGTTCCTCTTTTCTTGTAACGACCTCAATTTGATAATCAATACCCATTTTTCCGCAGACATGCCTGACTTCAGGCAGTTCCACTTTTTTGGATTTATTGTTCAGGTCAAAAATAAAGCCTATCTGCTTGAGGTTGGGCAAAATGGCCATATAGAGGTCTATCTGCTTTTCCACACTGATATAATAAGACGCGCCCGAGATCATACCTTTGGGGGGGCCAAGACTATTAAATCCTAAAAACAGGGGGTTGTTAACGTTGGTAAAGAGGGTTGGCGTCTGCTTGATCACATGTTGGGCAACAATCAGGGCGTCGGAAGTAATGGTGATGATCAGGTCATACCCATTTGCGTCCAGTGCCTGGAGCACGCTGATGGATGTGGACGGGTCTCCCTTGCCGGTATAATGTTCCAGCGCAATTGCCGTGACTTTCCGGGTGAGCTGCTGCTCAATGTATTTGGCCGTGCTTTGTTCTTCGTCCAGCCGGTCATCAAAGTCAAACACGGCAACCTTGAAAACCTGGGCCTGGGCATATGGTAGAGAAACAATGATGTACAGGACTATTAGAATAAAGGGTCTCATGGCCATGGCTATAATAAAATCAAATAAAAGTCATAATCACACAAAGCCGCTTGAAAGTAAATCCATTACAGCCCTCTTTCTAAACCGCTGGTATTTTATGTGTTTTGCATAGGATAGGTTCTCAGGATAACATGGCAAGATCGAAATGAACACCAAACGCAAAGCCGCAAATAATTCCGCAACAAGCACTGATGACCATTTCCTGGAAGGCAGGAAAGCCGTGCAATTCGTTCTCTATTTCTATAATGTCTATAAAATTCAGACACCGTCTGAATTTTTCAGACCGGATTCTGGAATTTTCGGAAAACGCACATCTTGGCCTCCTTCTGTTAAACACCTCCATCGCAGGCTTTTGCCCAAAACCCTTTATTTGAGAAGACTTTGACTATGTCACCCCGCTTTTCTCAAGATATGGCATGCTATTCGCACATCAAACCACAAAGCGTATTAAACTGATGTTGGTCGGATGGCCGCTGCCGGTTACCCAGGCGTATTTTGCGGCAGCCAATTCTAACTTTTTCCGGGAGGGATGGATCGATCATGAAAAAATCAATAGCTTCTTTAATGTTTGTTTTCGCAGTTATTGGGCTCATTGGCATTGCACCGGCCATGTCGGATCAAGGAAAGCCGTCAGGTACGGAATGCTTGGCGCCGGCCGGCGCCGGTGGGGGATGGGATTTCACCTGCCGCGTACCAGCAGCCCAAATGATGCAGAAATTGAATTTGATTGATGGCGCGATGAAGGTCGTCAATATGTCCGGTTCCGGTGGCGGGAAAGCCTTTTCCTATGTGGTGACCACCCGCAACACCGATGAGAAACTAATTGTGGCGGCCAGTGCGGCCACGGCCACACGGCTGGCCCAAAAAGTTTACGGGGATTATAAGGCTAGTGACGTCAGATGGGTAGGTGCGCTCGGCATGGATTACGGTGTCATTGTGGTCGGAAAAGACTCGCCTTATAAAACGCTCGGTGAACTGATGGAACAACTCAAAACCGATCCGAGAAAAGCACCCATCGTGGGTGCAAGTAGCAGGGGCGGTTGGGATCATCTCAAGGCCCTCCTCGTCGCAAAAGAGGCTGGGATAAAAAAATTGAGAAGTATCAACTATATTCCGTTTGATAATGGCGGTAAAGCCCTGCTTGAAGTGGTCGCCGGTCGTGCTGCGGCATTTACAGGCGATTCCTCCGAAATCATCGGTCAGCTTCAGGCCGGAGAACTTCGGGTGCTGGCGGTCCTTTCGGATAAGCGTATTCCCGCGCTGGGCAATGCCAAGACGGCAAAGGAACAGGGATATGATGTGGTGGGCGGTAACTGGCGAGCATTTTATGCCCCGGCCGGCATCTCTGATGAAGCTTATGATTTCTGGGTATCAGCAGTCAAAGCCGTTGCCAAATCACCTGAATGGACCGAACTCAGGGTGAAAAACGGCCTTGCCGAGTTTACCTCCTTCGGCAAGGATTTTGATGAATTTGTCAGAAAGCAGATTGAAAACGTAGCGGAGCTCTCCAAGGAGTTGGGCATCATCAAGTAATACGTCAATCGGGCGGCTGGAAGGAAATCAACCTCGAAAACCGCCCTGAAGTTAAAACAAGGTGATATCATGAATCTGACCGCCGATAGAAAATACGCATTGGTCATACTCGTATTGAGCATTATCTATTGCGTTGCCGCTTTATTACTGGATTCCGATTTTAATCCGGTAAATGAAAAACTCTATCCTTTCGCCCTTTCTGTATTAATGATCGCATCATCGATCGGGCTTTTCATCTGGCCTTCGCCACACGCGACGTCATGGCCCAAAGGGAGAAATGTGCAAAAGATAGGCATCACCTTTTTTGCGATTCTGGCATACTGCTTTGTCCTTCATAAGATAGGATTCATCATTTCCGCCAGCGTGCTTATGGGAATTTGCATGTGGGTGTTTGAAGCAAAACGGAAATGGATAGCACCTACTTCGATCGTCACTGCCATCAGTTTCTATGTTGTTTTTGACCGACTATTGGGATTGAACCTGCCCACCGGATTACTAAACTTTCTTTAGTCGTTCAATGGCAGGCATTGACATGTCCTGCATCAGCGGGGCGCAGGCTTTAATGATACAATCCTTGCCCGGTATTGATACCAAGCTGTTGAGAAAGACAGGTGACTATGTTTGATCAATTGTTGCAGGGGTTTTCCGTCGCGTTAAGTGGTTTGAATGTTTTTCTGGTACTTAGCGGATGCTTCCTGGGGACCATCATTGGCATGCTGCCCGGTATCGGACCCATTAACGCCATCGCTATCCTGTTTCCCATTGTGCTGCAGTTTGAATTGACGCCATCTTCGGCATTGATCTTCTTTGGCGGGATCTTTTATGGGTCGCAATATGGAAATTCCATTTCGGCTATCCTGCTCAATGTCCCGGGCACCTCTTCCGCAGCCGTGACCTGTATCGACGGAAATGAAGCCGCCAAACAGGGAAGAGCGGGGCCTGCCCTTGCCATGAGCGCTGTGGCGTCCTTTTCCGGCGGTGTCCTGTCGATCTTTCTCCTAATTTTCTTTGCGCCGCTGCTCGCCAGATTGGCTATCGATTTCGGTCCTTCCGAATATTTTGTACTGATGGTCTGCGCCTTCACCGCCCTCACCAGCTTTTCCACGGGCAGTTTCATCAAAGCGGTGTTTTCCGCCATTTTAGGACTGGCCATTGCCACCGTAGGCATTGACGAATTGAGCTTTGGCGGCATGCGTCGCTTTACCTTCGGCATCGGTGAGCTGGGGGACGGTATCGACTTTATCGTCGTCGTGATCGGAGTGTTTGCCATCGGTGAATTGTTTATTTTCCTATCGGATCTGGCTGAGGATACGGCCCAAACTGTAGCACCGGTGAACAAGGTCCTGATGACCTTTAAAGAGTTAAAGGCATCTGTCGCAGGGATCCTTCGCAGCTGCGTCAGCGGTTTTTTGGTCGGTGTCTTGCCTGGCGCCGGTGCCACCATTGCCAGCTTTATCGCCTATGCTACGGAAAAGAAACTGGCAGGTTCCAAAGGCAAGTTTGGTAAAGGGGACCTGCGCGGCGTGGCGGCTCCCGAGTCGGCAAACAACTCCTCTGCCGTCGGTTCATTTATCCCCCTGCTGGTTTTGGGCGTTCCGGGAAGCGAAACCACGGCAGTCATGCTTGCCGCTCTTATCACCCTTGGGGTTACACCGGGCCCCACTATGCTGGCGGATCAGCCGGACATGTTCTGGGGTGTGGCCGCCTCGATGTTTTTGGGGAACCTGGTGCTGATTATCTTAAACCTGCCCATGGTCAAATGGCTGGCCAAGATTCTGCTCATACCCCGCTGGATTCTGATGCCGGGCATTGCCATTCTGAGCATCGTCGGGGTTTATGTCCTCAACGGCAGTGAGTTTGACCTGATCCTGATGCTTTTCTTCGGTATCGTCGGATTTCTTATGCGCAAGACGGGTTTTCCCATGGCGCCGCTCATCCTGGGACTCGTTCTTGGAGGGCTGATCGAAGTGAATTTCAGAAGGGCCTTGACCTACAGCTATGGAGATTATTCGACCTTTTATGGATCCCCCATCACCATCGGGTTGTGGGTCATCACATTTTTCAGCCTCGTGGCGCCGGTTATCATCAGGTTCATTAAAAAACGACTGCCGAAAAAGGCTTATGTTGATGCGCAACAATCCCCCGGTGAGTAACGCTTTTGACCCAGGATTTTAATGATTCATTGCACGCACTGCGCTGATAGCAATACCCAACGGATGAATGAAGTGCATATGGGATGGCATTCTCAATCATTCCGGCATTCTTTCCATAGAAAAGGAATGGTGCAAAGGGGTGGACTTTGTATCCACGGCCTGAGACGTGAACCGGTCCGCCTAACTGGATAAACTGTCTTGGTCTTTAGTTAGTGTCCATCCAATGCCTTTTCCTTAAGCAAGAAAAGGTTGAACTCGATACGGGAGAAACTGAAATCCTAATCACATCCTTGAATGATGAATCTCGTTACCCACAAAGCATGTTTGCGTATCCTTACCACACGCGATGGCCGGTGTAAGAAGATTACAAGACAACTAAATGCCGGATACATATTGAAAACTTCTCCGGTAAATCCGCATTATCTGTCTACCAGGAATTTCACGCTAAAATTTTTTCAAAGAACTTGACAACCAAGTTACGCAAAGCCACCGTTGGCACGTAGAACCTGTGCGTTAACCCACCCGCCGTCGGGGCCAGCTATGAATGAAACTACGTTAGCAATATCCTCTGGCTGTCCAAGGCGTTCCAAAGGAGGAATTTTGCTCATCTGTTCGATTTGGCCCTCATTTTTGCCTTTAACAGGCTGTTGAAAAACTACACAACCAGCGCAGTTTTTACTTGAGCAAGAGAAAATATGGTTCTATAACGTTCTCATCAGTTAACGCATAGCAATTATTGAACAATCTTATGAGAGGTACAGAGAAAAATCAGCAAAGTTTGTTCAACTACATCTCCCCTGAACAACGGGTTCCCAAAGATCATCCTTTAAGATCGATTCGAACGATGGTCGACAAGGCCCTAATGCAAATGCACAGCCGGTTTAATGATCAATACTCAAAAACAGGAAGACCTTCAATACCGCCGGAACAATTGCTGCGGGCCCTACTGTTGCAGATTTTCTATACCATCCGCAGCGAACGGTTGCTGATGGAGCAACTTGATTACAATCTTTTATTTCGCTGGTTTGTCGGTTTGTCGATGGACGATCAGGTCTGGGACCACTCAACGTTTTCCAAAAACCGTGACCGGCTGCTCAATACCGATACGGCCACGGCCTTTTTTCAATCAGTGCGCGATCAGGCCCGTCGGCAATGCCTGATGTCCGATGAGCATTTCACCGTCGACGGTACCTTGCTTGAAGCCTGGGCCTCAATGAAAAGCTTTCAGCCCAAAGGTAATGATGATGGACCATCCGACGGCAGACAAGGCAAAAATCCAACGGTGAACTTTCGTGGTCAAAAACGAAAAAATGAAACCCATTCATCGAGAACCGACCCGGATTCACGGCTGTATAAAAAAACCAAAGGCCAGCAGGCCAAGCTTTGTTACACGGGCCATACGCTGATGGAAAATCGCAACGGGTTGGTGGTCGATGCGATGGTCACCGTTACCAGCGGTACGGCGGAGCGAGAAGCGGCCGTGATGATGATTGACCAGGTTCCCGGCAAGCACAGAATCACAGTGGGCGCCGACAAAGGATACGATTGCAAGGATTTTATCGACGATTGCCGTGGCTTGGCAGCTACTGCGCATGTAGCTCAGAAAGACAAAGATTCGGCCATCGATGGTCGCACCACACGCCACGAAGGCTACGGTGTCAGCTTGCGGGTGCGCAAACGGGTAGAAGAAGTTTTTGGATGGCTAAATTGAGAAAGCTGCATCATCGTGGCTGCGAGCGTGTCGATGCTGTATTTACCTTGGCAACGGCAGCCTACAACCTTATCCGGATACGAAATCTGACCGCACAAGGGTATACTTGATGAGAGAAACCGTAGGCAATCGCCTAGCAAACGGCTCCGATACGGGGCAAAACAAAAGAAAACCGGACCTTTCCAAGGCCAAATTGCACACAATCTAATTTTCAAAGAGCGGTAGTATAAAGAAATCCTGGGAAAGTTGGATTTAACATTAACTTTTTCAACAGCCTGTTAAAGCTCGCTGATAGGTTTTTCCATTACTGAATCTTCATTTCCAGAATGGCATGTCCAAATTTTGTTTTTTGGCGTGAGAACAGCCAGGTGAGAATGCGGGAAGAGAGGCTCCATCGATCGCGGTGGTGGTCAATAAAGATGTCCGACTGGATCAACTTCAACTTTGGGTTCCATCCTTCCAAACTTTTATAATCGTGGATGCCCCATGGACAGATAATGTCTTCATTCAGACATTTGGTTGACGGATGGATTTTTCCACTCAACGCGCTGCCCATGGTTTCAAAGAGGAACGTCGCTTTAGGAAACTTGTCAATCAAACGGTTGAAAAGCGTTTTTACTTCTTCTTCTTTAAAATACATGAGCGTACCTTCGGCAATGAGAAGGATGCCCTTGTTGTCGTTAACATGGATGTCTTCCAGCCAACCTTCTTCCAAAACAGATGCGGATATCATTTGATAGCGGTCCGATTCATCGACGATGCGCCTTTTAATGCTAATGACTTCCGGGAGATCCACGTCAAGCCAATGCATCGACCCATTATCCAGTCTAAAAAACCTGGCGTCAAAACCGCATCCCATATTGATGGCAAAGCATTTTGGATTCTTTTTCAGAAAAGCCCTAACACCGTTGTCCAGAAGCTCCGTTCTGACGGCAATGCCAGTTTGCAGGTCTTTTTTGCTGAATCCTCTACTATCCGGGATATTTTGGAAAACGGTAAAATCGAAGTCAATTTTTTCCAGCATATCCACTGAATAGGTATCCTTAATGATAGGCTTTCGCTCCTGGGACTCCATTGCGCGTGCATAAACCGGAAACAGTAAGGTACGGGGAACGCCTGATAGTAGGTCAACAGATACATTTTTTGACATCTGACGTCTCCTTTAATTGAATGGATGTTTTTATTTGGTTTACTGTTGAATTATTCCTTCTCTTTTTGCTTAGATTTGTTATTCAATCATATTGAATTGTGTTCTCATGCCAGAGATGATGGCATCACTGCCAACCTGCATAATATCTACGATATTTTCCTCACTGAAAATTCCGGGAGGTTGGCTAGCGGCTTGAACGGCAAGCCCATGTGCCATCAGCCATCTTAAAAGCTGAATTTTATAGATTTGTTCCTCGGTGAGTCCTATAAATGGGGGATAATCGGATAATGAAGATGTTAGTGTGTCCCAAATAATCTGGCCATAATCCCTGTATTGGTCGATATGCATTTTATCGGTAACCGCCAGGAATAGTTCCTTTTCATCCAAGCCAAACAACGCATAACCGACGCCATTATCATGCCAGGGGTCGTTCGTTCTCTCTTGGATCATGTATTCGTATAGTAAATCCACCGCTTTTTTTACGACCTCTTTCTCCAGTTCAGCCATTGATTGGAAGTATCCGTAAATTGGCTTTGAAGATGCGTTTAGTTCTTTTGCAATAGAGCGTGCGGAAAGTCCTTTCCATCCCTGTTTTCGGACAATGTCGAAAGCAACCTGAATGATTTCATTTTTTTTAAATTTAAACTTGGGGGGCATCGTAATCGCTCGAAGTTTTAAAGCAACATTAGTTGCGCTACGGATGTAGCGTATCCATGAAATATTCGATTGTCAAGTTGTTTGTCGTACAAAATACATTATTCTACATTGAACTCCGGATACCGATGGAGAGATCACTTAAATCATCGACTGATATTCGGCACCCAGGATAACAAGTTTACGGATACCATCAAAAATCTTTCAAGGCTCCAATACAGATGGCAATGCCGTATCCACCATAAGCCGTCGGTGCTGATGAGCTTCAATAATCCTCATAATACGACATGTTTTGTATCTATCTGATATTTAGTCTTTTTTAACCCTCTATAATTCATGAGATAACCTGTGCAAATTTCAGGATTGGCCATTCGTGTAGTTATCTCATTACATCGCAAGGCTGGCCTTCCCCACAGAGTACGAACACTTTATAGGTAAAAAATCCTTGACAATATTATTTGTATGCCAAATATTGATATCCAAACATTAATTTGATCGCATATGAACCTCAGCCTTGTCGTAGGTTTAAGCGCTTACTGCAACATTCGAAAGGAATATTTGCGTGTCAAAGGACCGCTTTATTTTCAGTCTTTATATTGCTCAAAGTGCTGTGAAAAATCACGTCATTGAGGAGTTGAAGCGTGCAGGTATCAAGGTCACGCTTGCCCAATCCGGAGTGCTTTTTCTTTTAGAGGAGGCCGATGGACGCAAGATGAAAGAACTGAGCGCGGGGTTAAGAATCGATAATTCCACGATTACAGGCCTAATTGACCGGCTTGAAAAGCTCAAATTCGTGAAGCGGCTTCCCAATCCAAAAGACAGACGGTCTATAAAAATATTCCTCACTCCGAAGGGGGCCGATGAGTCCAAAAAAGCAAAAGTTGTAATAAAACGAATCAACGAAGCAATCCGGGCCGAAATTCCAGACCAGTGCGGCAAATCTTTTATTGAAACATTAGTCCGGCTAACTAAAAAATTTTCGTGATATTCTGTATCTTATCGCAATTATACCTAAATAAAGGATGGGTTGCGTTATGGAAAACAGCCACTTCTTAGTCGAGCGTTATCTCGGCGCCGACCACAAAACCCGCATGCAGATGTGGATGTTCTATCGCGACGGTAGATTGCTCTTTGATACTTATGAACGCAGCCTGAATATTTACAAATCAGCCAAAGCTAAGATTAAAATGAGAAAAAAATATTTCGACGATCTATGTGATGGAGAACATCTTCATTGTCAGCCTGTCGTAATGACGCATGATGCTATCATCGAGTTTGCAATAAATTTCGACCCGCAACCGTTTCATATTGATGAAACTGTGGCTAGAGAATCGATTTTTCGCGGGCTGGTTGCCTCTTCACTGCATATCCTTTCAGCCTGTACTAGTGTAGTCGTAAAGGCACAGGGCAATATTGCAATTTTAAGTGGTGTCGGTATGCATGATGTCAAAATGTATAATCCGGTGCGTCCAGGTGATGTTCTTACAGTAAATGCCAGATGGGCGGAATTACGAAAATCGCGAACTAAATTGGACCGAGGTTTTGCATCAATTAAATGCAAAGTCACAAATCAGAAAAAGGAGATAGTCCTCGAATATGGTTATCGCTACCTAATAGCCTGTCAGAACTTTGTGATGCAAAGGGTCTAATAGTGATCAGCCTTAGCATAACAATACTCTTGTAGTGGATTGTAAAAAAGAGCAATTTATGGAGAGCAGCGTTACAAACACAATTTTTCAAAGAAACGATACTTAAAAGGTGTTCTTCAATGTCTCATTAATGCCAGCAATCAGGAAAAAGATTCCTATGTTGAAGCGAGAGAGACAACGGGATCGCATTTAATCGTTAACTATAGAAAAAAAGGCAAAATCTGCAATCGTTGATTATTCGAATAATGCCTTAATCTGAGCAGATTTATTTAATAACGAATGATCGAATAAATAGCTTCTTGGAAAGGGGGGTCTCTTTATGAAAATAGTATCGATTTTTGGCAGTCCCAGGACAAATGGAAATACGGCAACCCTCGCTAAATTCTTTAACAAAACCGCCGAGGAGTTAGGGGCAGATGTTCGAACCTTTATGTTGAATGATCTTAATGCGAGGGGTTGCCAGGCATGTGACGCCTGTAAAACAAAAACAGATTACTGTGTTATCGAAGACGACCTATCGGAAGTTCTGGAATCTGTAAAAAAGGCAGATGTTCTAGTCGCGGCGACACCAATTTATTTTGCGGATGTTACTGCCCAGTTTAAGATTTTTGTCGATCGTTGTTACTCGTTTATGGAACCCTTTAAGATAATGCCTGAAGTCAGTCGCCTGAAGGCTGGAAAGAAATTTGTGCTCATTACAGCGCAAAATAGAGAGGAAGAAATGTTTGCCGAGGTGTGTACTAAGTACTGCATGATATTTGAGTTTCTTGGTTTTCAGGAAACGAATCTTATTCGAGGCTGTGATCTTTTGGAGGCAGATGCATTAACAAAGAAAAACCGACAGGATCTTATTGATCTATCAAAGGAAATGGCAAGAAAGATCATGAAAGAGGCAAGTTGATTATGCCTTCCATTGAATGACAATTCCATAGCACATTATTTCACAACAGTTAAGATTTAGGGAATCACCTCAACCAACATAGTTCAAACATGCATGACCTATGAGATATCTAAGAAAAATTGATTTAGCTATTTTAAAATGGGCATATCAAAGAAGTTACAAGCCATCTGTTATAATAAAAGCTCTAGTTTTCATTGGAGACATCCCCTGGCTGAGCCGGATAGCCTTCTTCTTCAGGCAATCTGGCCACTATGATCCGGAATGCAACCGGGTACGGCGTGACACCCTCCGCCAGGATTTTCTTTTTCAAGGATCAAATGGGATCCGATCGCTTTTTCCTGTCGGAAGAACGCCTCGTCCAGCAGGAGCGTGGCGATGTTCATTAACTGTCGCCGGTTGCCCCTGCAATGGGAACTGATCAGAGCGACCGTTTCGCTGTCGAACAGATCATTGGGCGCTTTGGCGGCTTTGAGCCGGTAGGCGACAAAACGGTCGATTTCGTTCTCATCCAGCCCTTCCATGGTAAAAATACAGGTCATGCGGGTTTTGACCGGCGCCATGACATTCGATCCTGCCATCCAGCCAACCAAGCACCGCCCAGAACAAACTCGACCTGTGGCTTCCTCCAAAGATAAATTATTGCCTGTCCTAATTGGCCAGGTCTTTGTATCTTTCCATTAACAATCCACCTTGACGCCAAGCCCGGCAAGTATCCTTGAACCGATTTAAAGATCCTTGTACATCGCCTGGTTTGATAGGCTTTCGCGCCATTGCGCTGTAGACGCCTTGAACCGCAGCTGGAGCCATTGCAATGAGAAGCGTCACAAGATGGCTGCAACCTCTAGGGCCGCCGGCAATCTCTTTTACCTTCCTCGTAAACCCTGATATTATCGGTAACCCCTTTACCGACTCCAGGCACCCAAGCGTCTCAGTGCAAACCTTATGCGGCAAGGTAGGCATCTCAACTTCGACATCCTGTATCACCAGTTGAGGTCCCCTGACCTCCAGCCGGATGATCATGTGGTGGATTGTACCTGGGGGAAATTCTTCGCCGGTTGGTCGATACCAATCGAACAGCCGATCATCTTTGAGAACACCCTCGACAATGAAAGTGTCTTCGGTTCCTTCGTAAGTTGCGATGTCAATCTTGCGTGTGTGAACTTTGCGTTTCTTATGTATCATGCTTATCCTATACTGTTATAAATCCATTTGCCAATCAGGGCTTCCAAAGCCTTTACCCTTTGCTCAAGCACCTCAATTCGCATCAAAGCGTCAGAAAGGGTTAGAGCGGAAAATGGTTTGGCCAGCCGATTTACCGCAATTCATACCGACATTGAATCCTGTTATCGATTAGTCTAAATCCTCCAATCGGTGTTTGAGCATCCTAATCAGCGCCTCAGCATCCCTTCTCTCCCTGCCTGGTGTCTCGCCCGCTTCGAGCTTACCGCCAGGGAATTCCCAGAGATTGGCGAGGCGGACAGTAGGTTTCCTCTTGGCGATTAGGACCTTGTGGGCGCATAAAGTAGAATCGATATGAATATTAACGTTTTCATTCTTTTGCACAGAACACGAAAATCACCGTTTATCCGGTGCATTTTATGGTTATAATTAAGTATTGTGTCCCCGGAATTCACCGGAATTCAATTTTTATAAAAATATTTCCGGCTCTTTCCTATGCCGGCAGTTTTGTTGTAATGCCTGGATAGCTGATTGAAAATTTGGTTCGTTCATTTGCCTTGCTTCTTCCGGACAAATTTTCACACATGCAAAGCATATAAGACATTGCCACCTATCTGTTTTAGTGACGTCATCAAGAGAAATTGCTCCAGTGGGACATACTTCGGCACATTGTCCGCACTGTGTACATCTGGACGCGTCTGTTTCCGGAGTCAGGGCCACGACCGATCGAGCTTTTTTTATCATATTCAAATTCACAGGTTCGATATAGGGAGACTGGCCTGGGATTGCAAGGTTAGTTGCATGCCCCGATGATTCAAGGCTTTGCAGCTTATCTCGAATCGCGGCGCCAAACTCCTGCGCTTTGCGGATATCACTTTCATCGGGACGATTTGGAGCAATCGGATACCTTTTCGAAGAATACGAATGCTCGGCAACAAAGGCCCCTGCGGCTACGGGAATACAATCAGCGCCTACAGCAATATCACGGAGTTCCGTGAGGGCATCTTCAAAAGCTCTATTACCATAGACCACCACAAGTACAACAGAATTCTGCGCCGCTTTAAGTGAGGTAAGGTATGGTAAAATTTCCTCTGGCACGCGACCGTAATATACTGGGGTTGCGAGAATAACAATATCGTCTTTACCCAGCAAAAATTGACCATTACGTTGTGATCTTTTGGTTATATCAACAATTTCCATACATTCAGGGTGAATACCCTTAACAATATTTTCTGCAATAGTCCTTGTTGTTCCAGTTGGAGAGAAGCAGACACAACGAACTGATTTGATTTTCATGTAATGTCTCCATATTGTAATTTTGTACGACCTCAATCAAACATCGTAACGCACATATTCATGCGTGCAGGGGTTGCCTTCAGCTACCAGCATGACCCCCTCAGACGGCAGCATTATAAACGACCCCAGCGACTCGGCTTGTAATCCCGGCGGCACGACCGGATCCGGGTGGCGGCAGATCGAATTGGGGTACCCCTGGTGGTCCGTCAGTGCTTGACCAAGAGCCTGGGGTGTAAGTCGTCCGGCCAGTACAGCGGTCAATTCATCCACGCGTGCGGTTCTTGCCGGGCTGTCTGGGAATATCATCTGACAGCCGTCCACTGCCTGAAAGCGTGATGTTTTGTAGTTATTGGCGTGGGTAAGGAAGCCGTCATGGGGCTGAAGGACCTCGTAGTCGTCCAGGGTACCCTCAACACACAAAAGGTTGGCTTTTGCGTCTGCCAAGGTAACGGCAACTATACCCCGGCATGCCTGTTCCAGCAACTGGCGGGCCTTGGTTATGTCGGTTTGCCGCATGGCTCGTGGCAGATAAGCCCCCATGGAAATTTTTGGTTTCAGGTTTGGCTGCATAGCCGAAACACCGTTGAGACAACAGGCCAGGCCTGCGGAATTAAGGGTGTATTCACCCAAGCCCAGTAAAGGCAGTACCAATTGTCGCAGGCCGTCACTGCGCTTGATATGTAAAAGAGCAATAGGCGTGCCCTTGAACCAGTCAATGTTCTGGCCCATGATGGATTGACCGTCAGGGGTCGCCAGCCCGGTACCGGCCAGGGTGGTGCACATGGCAGCCAGGCCGGTGTTCACAAAAAGCAGCTCCAGGCCGCATCGTGTCGCCCACGCCTCCTCCAGGCTCATGCCGGCACCCTGGGCCTGACCGCGGACAAAGGGTTCAAGTTCAGGGTCGAATTGTTTGGCTGTTGGCCACAGCTTCATGGCATATGACAGGGCTTCCGCGCGCGAGGTCTTGTGTACCTCGTTAACCACGGTTAGTATCCGGTTCAAGCCCTGGTGCATGTTTTCGGCCATGGCCTTCCCCCAGCCTCGGCCCACTTCGGCTGGTGTACCAGCCAACTCAATCAACGACATCCTTACATTTTTTTTCATAAAAGTATCCCCCCAAACAGGTTCCGCCCAATTCGCTATAGCGGCCATTCCAGCCATCTGCAGGAATTGTCTTCTGTTGACATTGTATTGTGAGAACATTGTGTTTATCCTTGATTTAATACTTATATTTTCCACCGCTCCATATTCTTTTTCCTTGAATATTATGTGAAAATTAGTTACATACATACTGTATGTATGTCAAGGAGGATTTTATGAGAAAGGCGAAACAACCCGATCTCGGGACCGGGAACAAGCAGGATGAGCGTAGCCGGCGCACCAGTAGCCGTATCCTTGCTGAAGCACGGCGCTTATTTGCCGAGTACGGCTTTGCAGGGGTGTCAGCCGAGCAAATTGTAGCAACCGCAGGTGTTACCCGTGGAGCGCTATATCATCATTTTGATGGAAAAAAAGGGCTGTTCCGCGCAGTACTGAATCAGGTGCAGACAGAGATCGAGGAGCGTGTGAAAACCGCTGTGGACCTGGTCCAGGACCCTATGGAGATGCTCATTGCAGGAAACAATGAGTTTTTAGCCGCCTGTCTCGACCCCGGTTTGCAACGTATTTTGCTTACCGAAGGACCGGCAGTGCTGGGCTGGGAAGAATGGCGGGCGGTTGATGAGGATCATGTCCAGGGAAAATACCGCGCTTTTTTAGCAGAGCTCATGGACAACGGCGTACTTCGACCCTTCCCCGTTGATGCTTTGGCCCATATCATATCAGGCGCTGCCAATGAGGCGGCCTTCTGGGCAGCTCGGGCAGAGGACCCTGAAACCGCCCTGGCCCAGGCTCAAATCACCATGGCCGAGATGATCCGCTCTTTGAGCCCTTGAGGCGGGACTGAGGCACGGTGCGCGAACAGATGAGGTTGCAATAAGTAGGTGGCGTGCCACGTTTTTCTTTGTTGGCATTGGAGCTTAACGATCAAGGTCACTTGCGCCGCCAAAAGACTCGCCGCGTCAGCGCCGCAGATGTTCTCGGCGTCAAGTGAACCGCCTGGTTCGCCTATTATGATTTACAATATTGACTAATTTCCTTTAAAACGACTGCGGCTCTTTGGCCTGTTTTCCCTTTGTCCTCACTGGCTACCTGAGTAAGATATTCAATAACGTTACCTGGTATTGCAAATGATTGGATAAGATTTTTGGTAATTTCATTAACTCCATTAGATTCTAGAATGTTGGAGAAAATTGTTTGGTCACCAAGATATTGCAAAGCAAACAATGACCTATATAATGGCCCACGATATGAAACCGATAAACAGCTCTCAAAAACGTTATAAATTAAAGCATTTCCAATATTTCTTGATAGCCAATAACACCAATTTCCACCAAAGTGAAAACCTGAAAGCAAAAGGAAAGCAAGGGTCACAGGGTTATTAACTTGGATATTCGAGGGAGGGTGCCGGACGAAGGCCTTATGAATTTCTTCAAGACCTTCAACAAGAAAATATGGATAACCTTGTTCTTTCCAGTTTATTGATATTGCATCTATGTTGCTAATGCTAAAAGCATTATTTTTCGTTCTTTGTGAGTTTGAAGCACCTAATTGCGGGAACTGACCTGGAGATGGTTTTTGAAATTTAGGAATTTTGTAAATATGACGAATGAGTTCCTCTGCATTTATTTCAAAATTTTTATCATCTCGAAAATCAATATATTTTTTCAAACCTAAATATCTTGGAATTGCAGCTTTGTTATCACCGGTACGTAATATTGGAACAATGTTAGTTTCAGGTTTAATTTCTTTAAATATTTCAGATGTGACGATGTTTTTCTCATAACCAACTCCACCTACGCCTTCGTTGGCTTTTTCAGAAAACAATGGAGTACAAATTAAAATAACATAGTCGGATGAACTAATACTCTTTTCCATGAAATGGGCTATATCCATTCCAGGTCGCAAATCCCATTGATCCAAGATAGTGTTCACTCCATTTCGCTGTAAATATTCAGCAAGTTGTCGAACCCAGGTGTAGTGCTCATCGGATTCCTGTGCATAACTTATGAAACATACAGGATTTTTTGTTTTACCCATAGTAGGAGGGGGTGAATCAAAAACCTTTTTGCCTTTTTCAAATTCTTTTAAAATTTCATTTGACCTATTAACCCAGAATTTTATGTCGTCGTTATCAACTTCAGTGGAGTGAACCAAAGTATTCCTTGCCTTACGAAGTTCTGATATTTTCTTTGCGGTTTCTTCTGAAATATGAGAGTGAATAAACTTCTCTTCCCATTTATAACTTGTTGAAATTCCAAGTTTCTCAATTTCTTTCTTCGCTATTTGTTCTATTCTGTTCCAATTTAATATCAGAGTTTCCAAAGAAATTTTTTCTGTTTGATGTCCATCTGCTTTCTCGTTAAACAAATTTTGTAATAATACTTCAGCAATACCTCTGTAAGCAGTTAAATATTGTTCATCAACACTCAGTCCAGTTCCCTGGTGATACAAAGTATTTCTGATCCTGTGGTAGTGTTCGATGTCAGCATCGTCAATACCTATCAGTTTGTCGCCAGCGTATTTGTATAGTATTTCAAGCAACTTAGGGAAAATGTTTCCCGCTTCGTCAATTTCTCGTTTTTTAATACTGACACCTGATTTTGATCTAGGCAAAGCCAAAAAGGTTCTTACGATGTTTTCAACAGCATTATCAACGCTAATAAAAGCAATGCGTTGATCGAATGCGGCTTTTGAGTCCATATGTGAATCAGCATGGCTTAATAACTCGATTGCCCCTGAAGCCCATGTGTTTTTCATTTAAGATCCTGTATATATTGCAAGGCGAACGACTTGATCTTCGGCGCGGCGGAGCCGCGTCGGGAGCAGCAAAATGATATTAAGTGCTTTTTCCAGTCCCTTTTAGCGCATTCGCATGATAATATCCCTAATCGCATAAGCAACATCTTCGCCCAACTCAAGTTCCAGCCCGAGTTTAAAGTATTCCTCTGCTGCATACTTGGTGTCTTGTCCACTATTCCTTATCTGGTTCCGTGCCAGATTACAGAATTCTTTTGTGTCTCCAGATGTTATTGAATCACAATCATTGGCCAAGTCAACGAACTCATTGATCGCTGTTAATGGAATATCTGGACCGAGTACAAAATAGCGAAGATATTTGTGAAAGTGAGGATGCTTTAGAATCGCATCTCTACTTGTACCATTTCTTTCAAACACGTCTTTTCTAGATTTACCACGACCGCCAATATTTAATTCAGGGTCGGTGAAGTAGCGCATACGAATCTGTGGTATGGCCTTTCTTTCCAAGAGACTTTGAGCGAGTCGATAGGCTGGTTCAATGGACTCACGCAGTTTATTATGATCTATTTGGATCGTTTTTTCCGAGAAATAGATTTGATCCCATAAACTCTGTTCGTCGGTAGTTAGAGCAACTCGCTCCATTGTCACATACCTAGTAATTTGAACACTTAACGAGTCTGTAGAAAAAGTATATTTTAACAATCAGTTTCTCTACTCGATAGCAATTTTTCCACCGACATCATTATCACAGGTCCCGGTTTCGGGCCGTTTTATCCGGTCAATTTGTTCGTTTGTGATTAAACTTTAATCCAACCCAGCTCTTGCCGCAACTATTTTCCTTTATCCAGTATCGAATTTAATGCCATATCGGTGCAATTTTAGCATATTATGCAAAATCGCATATAAGTTAAGCTGGATATTGACCTTTGTATTACCTCGAAGCGTGAACCGGTCCAGCCCGAGTGCATGCCTTATATTTGCAAAGACAGGTTCCACCGTCACGATACGCCTACTATAGATGGCCCGGCCTCTGTCCGAATCTATTTTATCTTTCATCTGTTTAGTGTAATTGGCATCCAGACCTTTTGTTTTGCCTGTAAAAAAGGCAACTTGTCTCGTGCTCTTGGCTTTCGGGTTTCTTAAACATCTTGATCTTAGCGCGCACGGAAGGCAATGGCATTTGGGGCCTCTAAAGCGGACACTGTGATGACCTTCAGTAAAAGTATTACCGCCGTTTCTATATAGCCGCTTACCCGCAGGGCAAATGCAGTCGCTCAGATCATCGGCGAATTTAAAATCCTTCGTGGAAAACGTTCTTTTATAACCGTTCTTTTTAGCGACCTCTTTGCGATGGCGTTCTTTGTATTTATTGACATCTGCAAATTTTGGATCACGTTTGCGAAACTGGTTGTCCGCAACATAGGCATCGATTTCGCCTTCAAAGAGCATTTTCATATTTTCTTTGGAGTGAAAGCCAGCATCCGCTGTCCACTGAGCTTCTTTGCGAATGTCACCTTTATATCCTATGGTATTGAGGTTGTCCTTCACGCTTTCGATCACCGGTTCAAGCAAATCTTGCTCTTGACCTGTTCCGAAAGCTTCAGCATGTACAATAATCTGGTCCTTATCATCTACGGCTCTTCGACCATCATCCTATGCATCAAGTGCTCTATTCTCATCATGAGCTCTTTCATTGTATTGCGTTGAGATGCAGAAACCGATTTACCGGAAGTTATGTCGTCAAGCTTTGAAATTAACATTTTCAATTCATGGTAGTGTTCACTAGAACGCATTGACATACTTCTACTACTTTTACGTCTGATCAGCGCACAATGCCTTATAACCGCATTCCTTGGCGGCCGGACTTATACTATGCTTTAGAATTTGATCTGAGCGCTTTCTTGTATCAGATTCTGGTTCTCCGATTGGGGCGATAACGAAACAGGTCTTCTCTTCTGGCATTTAATATACCTCCTTAATTCGTGCTCGCATTTACGGCAAAATGTGCCGCCCGGCTTTTTGGGTCGGCACCAGTGTCGGGCAAGTTTGTGAACGCGTTGATAAGAACACACAACTCTACGTAAGATATTAAATAGTTACGCAAAGCCACCGTTGGCACGTAGAACCTGTGCGTTAACCCACCCGCCGTCGGGGCCAGCTATGAATGAAACCACGTTAGCAATATCCTCTGGCTGTCCAAGGCGTTCCAAAGGAGGAATTTTGCTCATCTGTTCGATTTGGCCCTCATTTTTGCCTTTAAGAAACAGCTCCGTGGCAACGGGCCCGGGAGCGATGGCGTTAACACAGATATTTTTGCCGCGCAGTTCATTAGCGAGAACTTTTACTAACCCCTCAACCCCTGCTTTTGCTGCGATATAAGGGCCGTAAGTTGGAAATGATTTTGCAATGACACTACTTGAAAACGCAATTATACGTCCGCCCGCCGCAATATTCCTTGCAGCCTCGCCTAACACTATAAAGGCACCCCGTAGATTCGTCAAAATTACTCGGTCAAAACTCGCAAGATCTCCTTCGGTAATGGGAGACAACAGCATGATTCCTGCGCAGTTCACAACCACGTCAATTCTGCCATAACGATCTATCGTTTTATCAAAAAGTCGTTTTATATCGGATGCGACAGTTACGTCTGCCTGAGCCGTGTTTGCTATTCCTCCGGCGAGCATAATTTCAGATACGACTTCATCAGCCTTCTTGACATTTCCGGAATAGTGTACCACGACAGCAAAACCATCATGTGCCAGTCGTGTTGCGACAACACGACCGATTCCTCCTGATGCCCCTGTAACAATTGCAACCTTTTTATTTTTTTCCATTTCAATAATTCCTTATGTATTTCAAGCTGGTTACGTTAAAGCCAATAATTCAGCAAATCGCTTTTATCTGATAGAATCGGCATTGTACGACTTTGCTAATATCCTTCGTAAAAGGTATCTTGGTCTTTTTCTGAGGCATTGCAACTCAATCTCCCTCTTAAGGTGCCTAACGCGAGTTTCAGCCGCCGCCTACATGGATTTGGTATTAAAGTTTTTTTTGCCAAGAATGACCAACTGGACGCCTGCAAAAGTACGAAGACGGTCGGTCTGTAAACTTTTTTTAAATGATTATTTATCATAGCTTCAGGACAAGTCGTAGCATATCTTTAAGCTGGATGCCATTTTCAAAAATTGGTTCATCATAATTGTCGATGAAATGGTCTTTGTGTATTGAGTCCACTCGAAATCCAAAACGTTGATAAAATGTCAATTGATAACCAAACGTACCAGTTCCTAATTCCACTGATTCAAAATTTTTCTCTCTAACACTGTCCAGAACAAATTGGAGTAGTTGCGACCCAATACCTGATTTCTGGTTTTCCGGTAAGACAGCGATATTGAATAACTCAATTCTGTTTTTGTCTATGGGGTTTAAAACACAGACTCCAACAATTTCTTTCTGGATTAAAGCTACATAACATAAGGAGCCTTCCAAATATTGATTTACTCGATCAATTGATGGATCCGCTTCTATTAACAGTTTTTGAGGAACCAAGTCTGGAGAGATTTCATTTATCTCTATCATTTTTTCCTTTTAACGCAGAGCTTCACAGGCCACAAAAGCAATACGGACTGTTGGCGAAGTGCCTTTATTGATGACTCGATTTTTTTAAGACCGCCCGGCTTTTGTGTTCCATTTCTCATTTTTTGATTTCGATATGGCTCAGTCTACAACATAAACTCTTGATGTTTATAAGCCACACAATCCTAAGGCAAGCGCAAATTACAATTGGGTCGAAAATCATTTTGAAGAATTTGAGCGGGCCTGGGATGATATGTATGCATCCCGGTACGGTTTCTGGCGGACATGCGTCATGACTGTGATTTATAAATATCTTGGCTGCGGTGATCGGCGGTGGACCCCATCGTCCAGACAGCTTCAGGGGCAAGTTAAGCTATAGGCCAAGTCATTATCAGGGGACCGATTCCCCATCATGAGTTTATTGCTACAGCCGGGGGCCGGGGGGATCCACAAAATCCCCACGGGCCGCACGGGAAAGCACAAATAATGTTTAAGGCCAGGGCCTGTGGTGAAAATCTTCATTATGCCGCCTCAGCAATCGAGCAGCAGCCGAAGTAAACCTCATCCGGGGTCATGTCGTCAAGGCCCTGGTGAGCGCGCTGGCTGTTGTAATAGCCAAACCAGTGGGCAAGGCCGTTGCGCAACTGGCGCCCGGTGTCAAAGGTATGCAGGTAAAGATAGTGATATTTGACGCTCCACCAGAGTCGTTCGATAAAAATGTTGTCTGTGGCCCGGCCCCTGCCGTCCATACTGATGGCCACACCAGCGGATTTAAGGGTGTCGGTAAATTCTTTACTGGTAAACTGAGCTCCTTGATCCGTATTAAAGATCTGCGGTGGTCCATAATGATCCAGCGCTTGGTTAAGTGCTTCAACACAAAAATCGGTATCCAGGGTATTGGACAATTTAAACGAGAGCACCTTGCGGCTATGCCAGTCCATAACCGCCACAAGGTACATAAACCCGCGAGCCATGGCAATGTAGGTGATGTCAGTTGCCCACGCCTGGTTGGATCGGTCTATGGTGATATTCTTTAGCAAGTAAGGGTAAATCTTGTGCTGCGGATGTGGCCTGCTGGTATGCGGCTTTGGATAAATCGCTTCAAGGCCCATTAACCGCATCAGACGCTGGATTCGCTTGCGATTGACCTTATAGCCCAACCGGCGCAGGTAATTTCGCATTGAGCGACTGCCGCAAGTCGGTGTTTTCATGTATTGTTCGTCGATCAGGCGCATCAGCTCCAAATCTTGTGCCTTGATGGGTTGGGGTTCATTGTAAAACGATGAACGGTTTACCCTAAGCAGCTGACATTGTTTGGATATACTCAGCTTTTTCTCGTTGCGATCAATCATCTGTTTTCTCTGATTGCGATCTAAAAGCCGAGCTTTCGTGATAAAAAATCGTTTTCAACCTTTAGCTGGCCAATCTGGCGGTGCAACTCGTCGATCTTGGCATCGGTTTGTTTGTGTGCTTTTTGGTGCTTGTCGAAAATATCGCCGACCCCGTCTAACAGGGCCTTTTTCCAGGCACTGATCATGGTCGGATGAACATCAAAGCGTTGGGCCAACTGGGCTGTGGTTTCTTCGTTTTTGATGGCGGCCAGCGCTACTTTGGCCTTGAATTGGGCACTGTGTTTTCTGCGTTTGTTTTTCATGTCAGCTCCTTTTCATTTTCGCTGACTTATAGCTTAGCACATTGTCCAGTTTTTGGGGTCCACCGCCATCTTCATATGGGATTTGCCAGGGTCCGTTGTGAAAAATACGGCCACGAGTATTTGTTGGCATTTTCTTGCAAGCGTCGGCAACTTTGTCCGTCTTGCCATCAGAAACGAGTGATTGAATATGGAGAATGGTTGTTGACTGAGGTGTTGAAAGATGTCCCTCACCGGCAGTGTGAGAATGCTCAAGAAGGAGGACAAGATAAATGATGCTGTAATTAAAACATGCTTTCATGAATATTATTAACTTTGGGGGTTTTCGATACTTTCTTTAACAAAAAACAAGTTCCTATCCCTTAGAAGAAGCTGCTAATTCTCATAGGCCGGCGGTGCCACGAATCCCCCGACAAGTTTTGACAACTCCTTTGCAAACGCGATGGTTTTTCGATCCTCTAGGTTTGCTCCGATGATCTGAATACCCACCGGCAGGCCTGAACCGCTCAAGCCAACCGGCGCTGCGGTCGCCGGCAGGCCGGACACCACGGCCATGAGTGTCCAGGCAAAGTTGCTGGCCATGTAGGAACGATGTTTTCCGTTTATCATAAGTTCGCGCGCCTCCTTGGGCTGGGTCTGGTCATGCAGAAACGCTGCAGTGGGTGTGACCGGCGCCAGCAAGACATCGTAGTTTTCAAAGAATTTGGCCCACCTGGTCTGCATTTTTTTTTGTCTCATGACGAGTTCCCGGGGCAGCGGCAAATTGGCCATCTGATAATAGATATCCAGAAACAGCATGAGGCTTTCTCTCAAATCAATACCGGGACGCGCATTTTCATCGACCTGAACTCCGGCTTTTCGCAGCTGATTCAAGGTGTTGAGGAGAACCGGCATAACTTGGGCATCCACTTCGGCTTCGGGATAGGGATCCGTAAACCATACGGCCACCCGAAAATCCTGCAGCGGCTTTTGGGGCCCAGGCAAAAGTTGTGGTCGGCTGACGTCCATATTCGATTTGCCCGGGGTCGTCAAAATATCCATGGCAAGCTCCAGGTCGTCAGTGCCCCGGGCCATGGGGCCTGCAACAAAAAGGGGTCTGCCCGGCATCGTGCAGGGCGTGACCTTGCCGGGAAGCGGTGGGAAATGCCCGTATCTGGGAACGACTCCAAAGGTTGGCTTATGCGCATAAATCCCTGTGAAATGGGCCGGAATCCGAAGCGAACCTGCGATATCGCTGCCCAGTTCAAGAGGTGTGAAGCCCAAGGCCAGTGCCGTTGCCGAACCACCGGATGAACCTCCCGGCGTTCTTGTTAAATCCCATGGGTTATTCGTGGTTCCGTAGACTTTATTGAAGGTTTGCAAATCCTTGGCATGAAACGGCATGTTTGTTTTGCCGAAGATGATGGCGCCTGCATCAATGAGGCGTTGAACCGCAATTGCATTTTGCGTCGGCATGTGGTTTTTAAATTCAGGGTCTCCGGCAGTGGCAGGCATGCCAACCACTTCAAAAGCGTCTTTTACAGTCATGGGCAGGCCATGAAGCGGCCCCCACAGCTCACCCCGGGCGAGTGCTTTGTCGGCCTGGACTGCCCTGGCCCTGGCTTTGGCCACATCCATGGCCACCACTGCATTGACGGCGCTGTTATATCTCTTTATGCGCGCAAGGTAGATTTCAAGCAGTTCGCTGGAGGTGAGTTCACCCTGCCGGATGGCCCTTGTCAACTCAACGGCGGATTTGTAGTAAACAGGATCGACATTGCTTGCGGTCTGGGTCGAAAGCTTCCCACAGCTGAAAAGGGCGCTGATGAGGATGATGGATGCACATCGTTGAAGGCTTTTCCTGAATTGTTTCATGAACAGACCTCCTTAACGTCTAATATCGATGGGTCGTTTACTCGAGGATCAGCCCGGTTTTTGGGGTACTTGTTTTATTTAAAGATTCCAGCGCCTAGGAAAATTTTTTCTTCAGGGATATGTAATACATAACTTGTTTTTGGCTGGGGTTTGGGGTCACCGGATTTCCGGTTCACATACAAATAGTTGACCCACCCTTCGCCCTTGGTACCGGCAACATTCATCATTTCTTTCATATAGGCCAGACCATTGCTGTCCCTGATCGTTGAGGTTTTCATGCCAATAATAAAGTTCACCGGATGCGCCAGAATTTTTTCATCGTTAAAACAGAATACATAGGAGTCTTTCCAGACAAACTCACCATTTTTATCTGAAATCTTTTTTAGAACCGTATCAAGGCCAAGTTCTTTAATTTGTTTTGCAGCTTCCCTGCATTTTGCGATACATTCTTTTTTTGTTGCTTTTTCTTGTGCCGTGGCAATGCCTGAAAAGGAAAACACGAATAAAAACATCATGATGAATCCCAAAATCGATAAACCTTTTTTCATACCATCCTCCTTGTCCAAAAATGTGACTTGGTTGAAAAAAAATCGTAATAATGTCCAATACAACTTTATCCAGCTTTTATATAGGTACTTTATATATAGCTTTTATATAAAGTGTCTATATAATTAGGTGGTCTTGAAAGTCAAATGCTTTTTTTATTGGGCCAATGAGAAAAAAAGACGTACTAAAAAAAGACGGTCAGGAGAACGGATGAACCCTTGGTGCGCAGTCTTCCTGCGGAAAAAGCCTTAATCTTTTTGCTTTTTTTTCTCCTTGTTCAATTCCATTAATTCTGCCTTTTCCCGGATTAAAATTTTTAATTGCTGATCAATAAAGGCAATACTTTTGTTCTCACAATTGTAGATTGTTTTATATCCTTCCAATATGGCCCGGCTTGCTGCGACGACATTATGCTCCAGCATGTTTTCTTTTTTTATGGGTGTCCCCCAGTCGGCAATGGCAGATGTGGCAAGCCCGTGAGTAAACATGACTCTGGTGTGGCGGATTAAGAGGATTTCTTCTAATTTTAGCCCCTTGAACCCCTCATAGTCGTCGAGAAGTCCTCCCAGATATTCCCAATGTGCCTTGCGCATTTTTCTTTGGAAATCAATATTTCTTGCATCGAACATACAAAAAAATAATTTTTTTTCCGCCATTGCAAAACTGACATACCCGATGGCTTGGTCAACCCACAGATCACCGGTATATCTTTTTGTTTCATATTCCAAAAGCAGATCCCATCCCTTTGCTGCCACAGCGTCTTTAAGGTTGTCCAAATTATTGAAATAGGAATATACGGGCATGGTGGAACTCCCGATTTCTTTGGCGACCGCTGTTACAGACAGCGCCTCCCAACCCCCTTTTCTGACAAGGCGAAAAGCTGTGTCAGCTATTTGTTCGGCTGTAAATTGTGTTTTTCTCGGCATCTTAATTCCTGGCTTAAAATATAAGAATTGTCACAAATAAAATTAGAATATTGTTGCCCGTCATTCTATTATATTTCCCGCCATTTTCAAATATCATAGTTGCTATTCTCCCTTGAATTAAGGTGTAACGCAATTTTAAGGGGCCGGGCCTGATTGCCGCACATGGGCAAAAAATCGCAGGAGGTTTTCTGAATTGGCTTCGCATACGCGCCACGATTTGCCCGGTCCATCTTGAAAATGATGTTAGTCATTTTTTATTTGGTCAGTTATAATATCGATAATCACCTTAGTTTCGCTGTCCACTTTATTTCCATCAATAGCTTTTTCCCAAATGAAGATGTCAAAATCTTTTGAATCTGAAGATTTTAAGTTGAGATATTTGCCATCACGGAGAGTGAATGACAGGTCTACAGCTTTCTCCTGATAAATTGCTTCGGCATCAAATGAAGACTGAGAGACTGACTTTACAGTGTATGGCACATCCTTTATCGTTTTTCCTCTTACAATGACAATTGATGATTCACTCAACTTAAGCTGAAAAAGGTTTGCCAACCGTTTGAGTACCTCTTTATCTTTTTCAGCCGTTTCAGGGTTATACTCTGGGCCATTCTTAGCTTCTTCCATAGTCCGTTCAACATTCACAGACCAGGTTCCTAAAAACTTGCTAAGTTCTGTTGCTACAACAGGATTTGGAAACACCAATAAAAATATAGATAACAATAAAATTCTCTTCACAATCTATCTCCTGTTGAAGACTAACTCTTGTTTAACCGGACCTGCTTTTTTCATAGCGTAGAGAGCGAAGCGAACGAAGCGGCGAAAAAAGTCAGGCTGAAACATTTGTTCGACATCTATTTACTTGGCACGTTCTGTTTAACTCGTCGGTTGCTTGACAAGATGCTCAAGGGCTTTTTCAAGCTGCGCGTCTTGTCCGGCACAGTAACGTACATCGAAGGGAACTTCAATGTCTGGCGGAACGCCAATTCCTTCCAGATTGACTCCGTCAACAAGGGCGCTTTGTACCGCGAGAAAAAGGGTGTCACCATTGGATAACGGAAAAAGCCGGCCTCCGAGGACATCACCTGCCGTTCGCTCTCCAATTACTTTTACTTGTTGATATCTTCGAGCGCCGTACGCTAGTAGCTCTTTTCCACTTCGACTATACTTGTTAACCAAGTAAGCGGCCTGTTTTCTCCATTGGGAGTCAAAAACGGTTACCGTACCATCTCTATGATACATCTTGAGGACCGGAATATTCGTATTAAAGATATTAAGATAAGATGGCGCTGCCCCACCCAAGCCATATCGTAAATCAATGATCAACGCGTCGGCTTCTTTCAATTTCCCCCAAGTTATGGCGTTCAATAATTCCTGATGGTATTCATAACCCGCGTAAGAATATATATGAACATAGCCAACGCGCGTTTCGTTCTGTTCAATAATCCGAACACTGGACTTTTGTGCCTCCAACATCTCCTGTTTGGGATTAACGAGCACTGGTTTCATCAAAATCGTGAATGGCTTGTCCATCTCTTTTCGTCGGATTTTAAAAACAACATTTTTTCCAACATTTGAACGTAGCGAAGTGATCGGCAAGTAGGGGGCGCCATTGGCGGAGAGGATTTCATCCCCCTTTAACAGTCCCGCTTTCTCGGCTACACTTCCGGCAAGGACAGAGACAATGTGTACACGGTTCCCAATATCTTGGGTCAGAATACCGACCGATGGATACAACACTTCTTTTCCGTCAAATAGTCTGCTGATCTCTGGAATTTTTGAAAACAATGCGCAGAGCTGATAATACTCATAATCATCGGGTGTTAAATAATAGGTATGAGACGCATTCAACTCATCAAGCATGTAATTCACCAATCTGGAAAATGCTTTTTGAGAAGAAACATTTTTTAACCGAATACGATAGTCGGCTTTAATCGCGGGAAAATCTTTGGCGATTTGGTCAGGATTATAAAAATGCGTTTCAACAATGTTAACGATTTCCTCAAATAAAACTGAATAGGTGATAGAGTTTTGTTTTGCCGTGGCAAATGGAACTTTTACAATAATGAGGCACACACTGAGAACGACAAGTAGAAGTTTTTTCATGGTAAGGTCTATTCTATTCGGTTAATTTAATTTTTTATTTCAATGTCGAACGTCGCAAATCAGCCGCGCGCTTTTTTTGCGTCGGCTGATTTGCGACGTTATCTTTTTATTTCAATTGCTGCGACGAGCTACCGCTAATCCCATACCTGCTAAAACCATTAATCCTCCTGATGTTCGAGATACTGTTTTAATTGATCGTTGGCTTTTTAAAAAAACTTTTGCAGAACTAGCAGTTACTGCCCAAACTGACGTTACAGTAAAAGTTATCAATAAAAATGTAGGCACGATTACAATAAATTGTGGTGCGATAGGATGAGTGGCATCTATAAATTGAGGTAGAAAAGCTGCAATAAATACGAGGCTTTTCGGATTAGGGATTGTAATAACAAGTCCCTGAATAAAGAGATTCTTTTTTGACACCTTAGACGCGTTAAAATCTAAGGGTTCGTTTGCGCTTCTCCATTGTTTTATGCCAAGATATACAAGATAGGCGGCTCCTGCCCAACGTATCAACTCAAATGCTCCTGCAACAGCGTTGAGTAAAGACGCAAGCCCAATAGCTGCAACAAGTAACTGAACAGCAATTCCCATTGTCTCACCAGCAACAGTTGCTATTGCAGGTCTCCAGCCAAATGAAATGCTATGGGCAACTGTCAAGATAACACTAGGGCCAGGCAATGCTATCATTATTGACGTTGCTACGACGAATGCAATAAAAACTTGTGATTCCATATTCAATACCTCCTGGTATTTTAAGATAACGTCATGCTCATTAGCAGCAAGGGCAATGCGGAATTTCAGCCTGCCAAGGCCGATCCGCCCTTGCTGTCTAATGCAGCTAAAAGTTAGCTGTAATGTTTTAAGTAAGCTCTTATGTTCATTTTAAATAGTTCTTGGCTATGATGAAATTTCTTTTCTTTTTCTTGAAACCTTTTATCAAATTTATTTGCCTCGTCTTGATCTATATTAAACGCATCACTTTGCTTAATTTTCCATTTTTTATCACCAAAGAATCCTGGATGAAGCTCAAGCACAAGCAATCCTAACGGATATTCACCATCCATATTACTTACTTGATAGTCAATTCCATTTTTAAAGCCATGCTTACAATAATTGTGTGGATCTCCGTAAATAATAATTGCTGGCACTCCCATATTTACTACTAATGATTTTGTTTTTTCAATTAATGCCGTGCCAATGCCTTTTCGTTGATAATTGGGATGAACACATAGAGGACCAAAAGACACAGTATGGATTTTTTCTTCCTCATTATTAATTAAATACGAGTGCGTATACATAATGGAAGCAACTATTTTACCATCAAGTTCTACTATATAATCAAGTTCACTAATAAAATCTTTATGCTCCCGTAGTGTGTGACATAAATAGTGTTCATTACATCCAGGAAAATATAAATTCCAAAAGGCTTCCCTTGTAAGTTCTTCAACTTGAATGTAATCGTCCTTTGTTTCTAATCGTATATTCATTATCATTGTCTCCTAACTCTGTTCAGCTAACATAGGTTAGTGAAAATTCTCAATTTTGTTCCAAATAGGGCTTAAACTTGAAATTATTCTACAAAATTGTAAAATACAATCAGAAAATACCTGATACGCTGATTATGATATAACCCACAATATATTCATAATAATTTATCCTCCTTCGGGGGTTTATCACCTTTTTGGCATTCTCGTTTACGTGCCAGTTATGCAGTTATTGTGTCGACTCAATAACATTCCCCATTTAGTTATTTTGGAACACAACTGGTTTACAGCGGATATTTGCCGTTTTGCCGCTTGTGGAATTTAAACGGCACCTATTAAGGATCAGGGCTCCGATTATTTGAACTTTTGAGCGTAAACTGCCAGCCAGGTAGAAGGTATCAGCGGCAAGAGGGAAAACTGCCCGGCAAACGGATCAGGCTCAATATTACAACAAGCAAAATCCTCAGCTTGGCACTAAACAGAGAAACCCGACACGGGGACTTTAATAATCCCATTGCCAGGCCTCTTTGCTCGCCGCCAAGCCAGTAGGAAATTTTTATATTATTACTGGCACTTGGCCGGATGCTGTCTGGCCCATCTTGACTTGATCTTTTCCAAGGCCAGCTTTTTGGGCCACGGGAGAGCCAGCACTGCTCTCTCATAGATTAGCTCAATGTTCGGCTTTCCGTACCGGGCGGACTCTCCCTTCTCGGCGTGACCAGTGAGCTGGTTGATATATTTCTGGTCAACTTCAAGGTCCTGGAGGATGGTTTCCACATTGTGCCTGAATGAATGAAACACCTTTGTATTTTTTGGAGCATCAATCCCGCAGGCCTTTTTGAATGTTCTGAAATCCCTGGAGGCGTAATGGCCCCATCGGTCATTGACCCGTTTTAGGTCAGGAAAGATCCTGTCCTCAGGCGCCCTACTCAATGCATAATGATGGAACCCGAGCTGATCAATCCGGAAAGGATGCAGGGGGACGATTCTGTCCTCTGCTGTTTTAACTGACTGGTCTGGATATTCTTGAGCAATATTGAGACACCATACACCATCCACCTGGTTTACTTGGCTGGCTCTGAGTTGACACATTTCCTCCATCCTGGCCCCAGTGAACAGCGCCAGCAAAGGGAGCCAGAACTTATGGGAAACATTAAACCCGTCCATCTGGTAAGCATCTGATTCAAACGTGGTTCAAGGCTTTATTGATGGTTGAGACAGATTTCCCATCATCAATCATGGTCTGTCGATAGGCCTTTAGGTCATCATATTTAAGGCCGGCAGCGAGGGCATCGGCGCCCAAATGCTCTATAAAATGGTCCCGGATCCTTTGATATTCCGTAACCGATCGGGGTTTCCAGGTGGCCTCTTTCTCCCCCCAATACTCATCCGCCAGCTGCTGCAGGGTGATCGAGAAAAGGGCCTCCTGAGAGGCTCCCTGTTGGACAGATGCTTGCGCCTGAACACCAAGGGCCTCCATTGCCTCATTAAGATGCCGGGTGTCATAATTGCCCTTCAACTTTTCCAGGCGGATTTTGAGCAGTTCAATTTCAGCTTTGACCATCTCACTGGCAAACAGAGCTTTGGAATCAGGGTCAAGCTCTTTAAGACCATAGTCCTCGATCAACCAATCCACCCAAGACTTTGTAATATACCCGCCCCTGGCATCAGGTCGGCTTATCATCCGCCCTCCTATTGTTCCAATTGAGAACCAGCTCCTCCTTCAGTTCGGTTGGGTATATGTCGACTGGGCCTGGTGGAAAGCATAAGGGCCGCCTCCTGTGTACCAATTGTGTACCAGAAAACAGCCCTTAATAACTATTTGAAATAATTTCAATAGTTTGGTGCCGAAGGGGAGATTCGAACTCCCACGTGGAAACCCACACTAGACCCTGAACCTAGCGCGTCTACCAGTTCCGCCACTTCGGCACGTTCTGCAATCTCCTTTAAAAGGTTGATTTCATGCAGAGGATGCATTACATATACGGATTCGGCATATGTGTCAAGTTCTATTTAGGAGCCTATAGATTTTCCTTATGAAAATTGTAAAGAGCATAGAAGCTATTGATATTCCATTTAAAAAAGCTGTTGTAACCATCGGCAACTTTGACGGGGTGCATATCGGCCATCAAGCCCTTTTTCATACCGTCATAGAAAAGGCGGACGCCATCGATGGAACTTCAGTGGCGATAACATTCGACCCCCACCCCATACGGGTTCTAAACGCCAAAAACCAATTGCCGCTGATTACACTGAAGGCGCAAAAAAACGAACTGATCGCCAAGACAGGTATCGAGGTTTTGCTCCAAATCCCTTTTACCGCCGATTTTGCCGCCATCTCGCCCCGCAGCTTTGTTGAAGACCTGCTGGTCCGGCGAATCGGCATGAAAGCGATCATCGTCGGCAGGGACTACACCTTCGGCCACCAGCGCCAGGGCAACCTGGACCTGCTCCGGCAATGGGCGCCCGAATTGGGTTACGAGGTGATTCTGGTGGACTGGATCGAGTCGTCCAACGGTCACACCAGGCGCATCAGCAGCACGCGAATCCGCAAAATGGTCATGGATGGCAGAATGGACGAGGCCAGGCGATTGCTTGGACGGCATTATCAGATTCGCGGGAAAGTGGCCGGCGGCCGAAACCGCGGCGGTCGCCTCCTGGGATTTCCCACCGCCAACATCAATCTCCAGGATGAACTGAGCCCCAAGCGGGGAATATATGCCGTAACCGTCCAATATGAAGGCCGGATTTTCGCCGGTGTGGCCAATATTGGATACAGCCCCACGTTTGATGACCATATTTTTACAGTGGAAGTTCATATTCTCGATTTCAATAAAAATATCTATGGCGATGCCATACGCGTGAATTTTATCGAGCGCCTGAGGGATGAAATCAAATTCGAAAATATCGAAGCGCTGTCCGAACAAATTCGTCGGGATGTTTCCCACGCACGAAAAATCCTGGGAAACCTGTCGGCAGTATGAAAAAAAAACTAGCCATACCCATGGTGGCCAGCATTTTGGTTTCTGCAGCGGCGCTTTATTTCGCTTTTTATAATGTTCCCTTCGCCGACTTGTTAAGCTATCTGGGCAGTATCAACTACTGGTGGATCATTCCGGCCACAGGATTGATCATTCTCTCGTTTGTCTTTCGGGTCTTTCGTTGGCGAATTATTCTTGAAAACACCATTCACCTCAAATTCTTGGAGGCTTTTCATCCCCTTATGATCGGTTTCATGATGAACTGCATCCTCCCCGCGCGAATCGGAGAACTGGCCCGGCCTGTCCTTCTCAAGAAAAACAAAGGGGTACCCATGACAACCGGTTTGGCCACGGTTGCCGCAGAACGTGTATTCGATGTCATTATGATGATCGTGTTGTTCGCCGTCACCTTTTCGACCATTTCCGCCCGGCAGCAAATGGACCGCGTGTATCTTGGACACCGGCTGAACAGCGACACCCTGGTTTCAGTTGCCTGGGGAATGGTTCATCTGGGTATTGCCATGCTTGTCTTTATTGCGCTTTTGACAGTCGGCCCCAGCCGCAGGCTGATTAAAAATGCCATTGCCGGCACTGCCCGCATGCTGTCCAACGCCCTTCCCAAAACAGGATCTATTACTCTATGTATTTCATCATTTATAATTAATATAATTGATAATTTTTCAAATGGACTTTCCATGGTGAAAAAGCCCGCCCAGTTGATGGCATGCGCCCTGCTCACCGGGATCATATGGGGCATCACGGTATTGTCCTATGTCGTCTTTGCAAAAGGTTGTCCCGGAATCAACCTGTCATGGATAGAACTGACGACGTTTATGGTCATCATCTGTTTTTTTATCGCCCTTCCCTCTGTTCCCGGCTTTTGGGGGCTATGGGAGGCCGCCGGCGTTTTCGCCCTCTCGCTTTTCGGTGTAATAGAAAAGGACGCCCTGGGTTTTACCCTGGTCAACCATGCCACTCAGATTTTCCCGATCATCATCATCGGTTTGATTTCAGCATTGATTACCAGTGCCAATATCTGGCAGATTTCAAAAAGCCGCGGTACAACGGATATGGCCCGGCCATCATCAAAAGGAGCGTGATCGTGAGTGTTTTGGATATTGTTACATTTCCCGACAAATTCTTGATGAAACCGACCCAGTCGGTCAAAAATATCGACGGCCGCCTGCAAGGACTGATTGAAGACATGTCCGCCACCATGTATGACGCTCCCGGTGTCGGGCTGGCCGCCATCCAGGTCGGGGTGGACCAGAGCCTGCTGGTCTATGATATCCAGCCCAGGGATGAAGGACGGTCCCTCAATGTGCTGATCAATCCGAAAATCATTGCCAAAGAAGGCGAGATCATTTCCGAGGATGAAGGCTGCCTGAGCGTTCCCGATTACCGCGCCAATGTCAAACGTGCGGAGCGAGTGCTGGTTGAGGCTGTGGACCGGGACGGAAACCCTTTGCGCATTGAAGCCCAGGGTCTGCATGCCATCGTCCTGCAGCATGAAATCGACCATCTCAACGGTACGCTGTTCATCGATCATATTAGCGCGCTTAAACGTCAGATGTATGCCAAGCGAATTAAAAAACAACTCCGGCAGAAAGATGTCTAGCTTTTGAGGAGCATACCGCATCCAGCATGAAAAGCACGCCCACCATCGTCTACATGGGAACACCGGATTTTGCTGTTCCCGCACTTAAAGCCCTCCATGATTCGCCATTTCAGGTCATCCGGGTCGTATCGCAACCGGACCGCCCCAAGGGACGCGGACGCAAGCTTACGCCCCCGCCCGTCAAAGCAGCTGCAGTGAAATTGGGCTATACGGTATCTCAGCCTGAAAATGCCCGTGATGCGACATTTGTCGATGAGCTCAATTTCCTGTCACCGGATTTTCTAGTGGTCATTGCCTTCGGCCAGATCCTGCCAAAGGTCATCCTGCAGACCCCCCGATACGGCGCCATCAATGTTCACGCCTCCCTGCTCCCCAAATATCGCGGGCCGGCGCCGATCCAGTGGGCCATCATGAGAGGCGAGGCCATAACCGGGGTGACCACCATGTTCATGGACACCGGCGTCGATACCGGAGATATACTATTGAGCGCCGAAACCCCCATCAAGCCTTCTGATACGGCGGCCAGCCTGCATGACCGTCTGGCCCAGATGGGTGCACCGCTGCTGGTGCAGACCATCCGCCAGATGATAGCGGGCACGCTCTTTCCGAGAGCCCAGAAACATATCGATGCAACCTATGCACCCATGTTAAAAAAAGAATCCGGAAAAATCCAATGGTCGAACACCGCCGCGTCAATCGATGCCCAAATCCGCGCCATGACGCCCTGGCCAGGCGCATATTGCATGCGACAAGGCAGGCCCTGCAAAATTCATCGCGCCAGGGCAATCGCCCAGCCCCCTTTGGCAAGCCCGGGAACGGTCGTCGCCGGCTTTCCGGATGAATTGCGCATTGCCACCGGGGACGGGCAACTTTCCATTCTCGAAATCCAGGGGGATTCCGGAAAGCGCATGCCCATCAAACAATTCCTCCACGGCCACCCCATCGCACCCGGAGAAACCTTTGAATAATCGTCACATACACCGGGAAGGGAATCAACATTCCCCAGATGAGGTTACGGCCGATGGCGCCTGTTGAAGGTGCAAAAACACCCTTCGTGGTCCAAGCCCGGGAGTTGGCCGCCACGGTTTTATACCGCCTCGAGGGCGCAAAAACGACCCTCGACCAGCTGCTGGCCGACACCGATCCTCAAATCAGCAAGCTGGGCCGCGCCGACCGGGCTCTGTTTCACGCTCTGGTTTACGGTATTTTGCGCCACCGGAGCCTGTTGGACACCATCATCGACCAGCATGTCCGGCGATCTTCCCGAAAAATGGATCCGCTGATCCGCGTCATTTTACGACTGGGGGTTTACCAGCTGAAGTTTATGGACCGCATCCCCCCTTCAGCGGCTGTTCACACATCGGTGGAATTGGCAAAAAGGGTGAATAAAAAATGGGCGACAGGATTTGTCAACGGACTGCTGCGCAGTGTGGCCAGATCGGATCGTCCCGCATCACTTCCCGACCCCCTTCAAGATCCTGCCGCCTTTCTCGCAGGTGCCTACAGCTTCCCTCAATGGCTCGTCCGCCGGTGGCTGAATCGCTGGGGATTCGATTTTAGCGACGCACTTTGTCAAGCGATCAACCAGATTCCCCCCGTTACCATTCGCACCAACACCCTCAAGACCAGCCGATCCGCCCTGCTGGCGGCCATTGAAGCCGGGGCGACCGGGCTGGAACCCTGCCGCCATAGCCCGGACGGCATTCATGTGACATCGGTGATCCGTCCAATGGATCAATGGCGCGCCTTTCATGACGGCGGGTTCCAGGTCCAAAGCGAGGCCGCCCAGATGGTTTCCCTTTTTCTCGGCCCGAAACCCGGGCAACGGGTATGGGACACCTGCGCCGGGTTGGGTACCAAAACAGCCCATCTGGCCCAGTTGATGGAAAACCGGGGCCAGTTGCTGGCCACAGATCGGCACCCTGGAAAGCTCAACCGCCTGCAGGCTGAAATGTCCCGCCTGGGCATCGGCATTGTCACCAACCGAACGCTGGATCTTTTATCCGCACCGGCGGATTGGAACATCGGTCTTTTTGACCGCATCCTGCTGGACGCCCCCTGCTCCGGCCTGGGGGTTTTGCAGCGAAATCCGGACGGAAAATGGAACACCACCATGGCGGATATCCGCAGCAATCAGAAACGGCAACTGGCGCTGATCGATAAAGTCGCCCGCCATTTGAAACCCGACGGAATCCTGGTCTATGCCGTATGCAGCATGGAACCGGAGGAAAATGAAGAGGTCATTCAAGGTTTTTTGCAAAACCATCCAGAGTTTGATATATTCCGGCCGAAGCCGCCATCCACAATTGACCGCCCATTGTTGCTTTCACCGGATGGATTCCTGGTGACTTCACCCCATCCGCACAAATTGGATGGTTTTTTCGCGGCGGCCGTGAAGCGACAACCGCCTTTGCGTCCGTCCATCTGAAATGCAAACCGCGGTCTCTATCGAACCGTGTTTTATGACCTCAGGCCAAGAAAGACTTGTCCTCAGGCTGCAAAAGTGCGAAAACGCCGCCATTCAGCCAAAGCAACCATTTTAATGGATGGAAACCGACTGAACGCTAAAGAGAGCTGCCCATATGCCGGTTTATGATTACTCCGCCCTCGATGCCAATGGCAAAACGGTATCCGGTATCATCAATGCCGATGGTGCCGTTGCGGCGCGTCAAAAAATCCGGTCGGCCGGACATTACCCGGTGAGTCTGAAGGAAGTCAAAGACGGCGCCGCTGAAAAAGCGGGAAGCCGCCCCTTTTCTTTCTCACAGTATTTTTCCAAAATCCGTCCTGCCGAGGTATGCATCATGACCCGCCAGCTGGCCACATTGATCGGAGCGGGATTCCCGCTGGTATCCGCAATGGATGCCCTCATGGCCCAGTTCCCCAACCCGGGGCTTAAAAAAATGGTCGCCAAGGTCAAAGACGCCGTCGTGGAGGGAAGCAGTTTTGCCGATGCGCTTTCCAATTTTCCGGCAGTCTTTTCCGGCATATACATCAACATGGTTCGGGTCGGCGAGACATCCGGCACCCTGGAGATCGTGCTGAACCGGCTCGCCGATATCACGGAAAAACAGGAAGAACTGAAAAGCCGGGTGGTTACGGCCATGATATATCCGATATTGATCATGGCCGTGGGCCTGCTCATCATGTCCTTTCTATTTATTTATGTCATTCCCAACATCACCTCCATTTTTAAGGACATGAGCCAGGCCCTGCCGCTTCCCACACAGATTCTGATCAGTTCCAGTGAATTGTTCAAATCTTACTGGTGGGTTCTGGTTGTCCTTATCACGGGGCTGTTTTTCGCAGGTCGCAGTGTTCGAAACAGCACCCGGGGACGGCTCTGGATGGACAAAAACATCCTGCGGCTTCCCATGGCAGGCCCTTTGACCGGCAAACTGGCCACCGCCCGGTTTTCCCGTACCCTCGGATCGCTGCTGGACAATGGCGTTTCCATGCTGCCGGCCATGGAAGTGGTCAAAAACATCGTTGGCAACGTACACATCGCCCAGATCATTGCCGACGCCGGGGTTGAGGTCGGAAAAGGCCAGCCCCTGGGCCAGTCCCTGGATTCCGGAAAAATTTTCCCTCCCATCGCCATCCAAATGATACAAGTCGGCGAACAGAGCGGAAACCTCGAAGAGATGCTCAACAAGGTTGCCAACGTGTTTGAAAAAGAGGTCGAAACCACCGTGCTGCGAATGACTGCCCTGCTGGAACCCGTAATGGTGCTGGTCATGGCCGGTATGGTTCTGTTCATCATTCTCTCCATCTTTTTACCCATACTGGAAATGCGCACCCTGGTACGCTGACCATTATGGGACAAATGTCATGGTTCCGGCCCAGGCCCTTTTATTCGGTTGAAAGTTCCGGTGAATCGCCGTATAAACTTGATGAGTTCGCAATAAGAACACATTGGAGGTTATATGTATAAATCAATCCGCCACGCCTTTAGATCGGAAAAGGGCTTCACGTTGATTGAGCTTTTAGTGGTCATTTTGATTCTGGGACTCCTGGCCGGCATCGTCGGCCCGCGCCTTTTCGGCCATACGGACGAAGCCAAGCAGACCAAGGCCAGAATTCAAATTGAAAACCTGGCCTCGGCACTGAAAATGTACAAAATCGACAATGATCGTTTTCCAACTACGGAACAGGGGTTGGCGGCTCTGGTTGCCGAGCCGCAGAGCGGCAATATTCCCAAAAAATGGAAAAAGGGCGGCTACCTGGCAAAAAAACAGATCCCGCAGGATCCCTGGGGCAACGATTACGTCTACCTCAGCCCGGGTGTTCACGACGATTTCGATATCACTTCTTACGGTGCGGACGGAGCGCCCGGAGGCGAGGGGATCGATAAGGACATCAATAGCTGGGAAGTTGAATAAGCTGCGGTAAACCGGCCAATGGACGCTGCCGCAGGACTTGTTTCTTTCATATTGGGCACGCGATATGCCAGCCTACCAGACCCATCAACCATCCTGACCGCAGATCCCTGCCCAGGCGGTGCTTTTCGGCCAAAACATTGTACGCATTTGATTTTATGAGATAACATGCGACAAAGACCTCTCATATCACGCCCCTGCAGCGGACTTTTTCAAGGCACAGCAAAATGCGCCCCGGGTCCTGCATTCATCGAAGCCGGATTCACACTGATTGAACTCATGGTGGTCTTGTTGCTCATCAGCATCGTCCTGGCGGTGGCCATACCCCGATTCGAAGGGGGTATATTTCAGGACCCCACAAAAAAAATGTCCCGCTGGATGATCAATACCGTGCGCTCCCTTCGCTCCGCAGCCGTCCAGAAGCGGGTGGTCCAGACCCTGGTGGTGGATTTAAGCCACCATAAAATGTATGTTGCCAACGACCAAATGAGCGAGGAAGAACACGACGCCGCATCCGAAAAGGCCTTTGCGTTGCCAAGCGGTATGCGTATTGTCGACATTCAGTTCCCGGGCCGGGACCGGATTACCAGCGGCATCGTGGACATTCATTTTTATCCTGCAGCGTATTCGGATCACTTACTCATTCATTTTGAAAATGACAACGCGGAACGAATGACCTATTGGATCGAGCCGCTGTTGCCAAAAGTGAAAATTTTTGACGAATGGATCGATTTTTAAAATCAAACAACGTCCCCGGTTGTACACACGGCTTCACGTTGCTTGAAGTCATGGTGGCCCTTGCCGTGCTTTCCATCGCTCTGACCAGCGTCTATCACCTCCAGGGGCAAACCATGCTGATGAGCGGACGGGCGCGTTTCTACAGTCTGGCCCCCCAGCTGGCGAAAGAGAAACTGGCGCAGACGGAACGCCTGGACTATAAAGATGTCGTCAGTTCCAGCGGGGACTTCGGGACGGATTTCCCGAGCTTCACCTGGTCCATTGCCATCGAAGACCTGCCATCGGATCTGATCGCCAGCGAAAAATACCACCTGGTAAGAATCGACATTACCGTGACCTATAATGAAGAAAATGATTTTCAGCTCAGGACATACCGTTTTTATGTGGAATAGACGTCCGGACAAAACAATCAACGCCGGGGGCTTCACCCTGTTGGAAATCCTGGCGGCCATATTTATCCTTTCAATCGTGGTTTCTCTGGTGCTGGGCTCATTTGACGGCATCTTTTCCAGTGCCGACTACATCAACAACAGCACCGACCTGTTCGAAATGGGCAATGCTGCCATTATACGCATTTCCGCCGACCTGTCCGCTATCCATGCCATGCCATACCCACGATACAAACCGCCGGATATTGACGACGATCCCGAACTCTACCGTATTGTTGGAGATACGCGCAATGTGGACGGAGAGGCCTTTTCATGGCTGCGGTTTGCCAGCCTGGCCCATTTACCCATCAATCAGGACAGCCAGGACGGTATCGCTGAAATTGTCTATTACGTTCAAAGGTCTGAATCGGACGGTTTTGTCCTCAAACGCTCGGACAAGCTATATCCCTACCCGGAGTTTGAAGAAAACCCGGACGATCCGGTGGTATGTGAGCAGGTGCAGACCTTCAAACTGGTCTTTTATGACATGCAGGGCCGGGAACTCGAGGAATGGAATTCAGAGGATGACGATACGCAATACAGCACGCCACGCGCAGTGGGCATCCGACTGGCCGTTGGTGAAAAAGCGTCTCCCTTCCTTTTCGAAACCCAAACGGTTCTGCCGGTATACCGTTACCAACCGGTAAAAAGGTAAAACGTGAAGCGGCTGATTCCACGCGGCTTAAAGACCGCATTTCATTTTGCGATTCTGCAGACCCGGGGCAATTCCGGTATGGCGGTGATCATGGCATTAGCCGTCATTCTCCTTCTGGCCACGGTGGCCCTGGAGCTTCACATGAATGAGCGCACCAATTTGCTCAATGCCGCCGCCATGCGGGATCAAATGACATTGGACCAGATGGCGGCCTCGGGGGTGCACCTGGCCATGGCCGTCCTGGTCAAAGACCGCATCGATACAGAGACCGACTCCCTTCAAGAGGACTGGGCCGACAATGAAACCATGTCGAACCTGGTTGAACAAATTCCGTTTGAAAAAGGGCGCCTGAACGTTAAAATCATTGATGAACTGAGCAAAATCCAAATCAATGCCCTGGTCCAGTTTCCTGAGGGAACCCAGTTCAACGCCAAACAGCGGGGTCTGTGGGAACGTTTTGCCGAGGACATCATCAACGCTTACGAATTGCTGGGCGACTCCGGAGAAGACCTGGAAAAAAGCGAACCGCTGACCATTATTAATTCCATCAAGGATTGGATCGACAAAGACGAAGATATCATCACCGGCCTGAATGGCGCGGAATCCGATTACTACGAAGCACTCGATCCGCCATACGCCTGCCGCAATGCCCCCTTTGACCACCTTTCCGAAGTTCGGCTGGTCAGGGGAATTACCCCTGAAATTTTCAACGGTTTCGGAGGAGTGGCGGGCCTGAGCAATTATATCACCGTTTACGGTGATTTGAAGACCGAGGACAATAGATTCAGCTTCCCGGGAAATATCAATATCAATACGGCCGAACAGCCAGTTTTATCGATTTTGCTGCCATCGGAAAGTGAAGATTTTGCCGATTTGCTCATCGAATACCGCGAGGCCGTCAGCGGAACCCAATACACCCATCCGCTGACCGACAAAAACTGGTATAAGAGTGTACCCGGATTCGCTGATATCACCATCGACCCCGACCTGTTTGCCGTCAGCAGCCATGTCTTTCGAATTATTTCCACTGCCCAATGGAACGATGCCCATGCCACCACGACTGCCATCGTGAACCGCGAGCGCCCGTCCGGATCCGCTCCCTGGCGATGTAAAGTCTTGAATTGGAAGACAGAATAGAATATAACCAACTTCAGTTGCCGGTGATGGAATACCAAATTCTGAATAGGCGTTCACATGCATGGCGTGCATGGGGCGGCACTCGTGAAATGCCGCAACATATTTCAGGGGCCCTGTAAATACAACGATTGTGGATAAACCAAAGGTATGAGCCGCCAAATTCTCGCCATAGATATTCGCAAAACCCATATTGCGGCCGTTTTGCTGAATACCGGAATCAAAAGCAGCACCCTGTCGGCCTGCCTCCGGGTTCCCATTGCGCCGGCGACTGATCCGGCCGGCGAAAACGCCGCCAGCCCGCTGCAGCATGCCCTGGAATCCCTTATCGGTCAAATCTCTCCGGCATCCGCCACCATCATCGTGTCCCTTCCCGCGGAGCATGTCGTCTTTCGATCGCTGACGGTTCCTTTTAAGGAAGACAACAAAATCCGTCAGATATTGCCGTTCGAGTTGGAGCCCATTGTACCGGTGCCCATCGATGGTTTGACCTTTGATTTTCAAAAACTGCCCAAGGGTGACCAAAGCAGCGTCTTTGCAGTAGCCGTGAACAGCAGTGTTCTCCAGGATTACCTGGCATGCTTTACTGAAAACAATCTCCAACCCCAACTCGTCGTGCCCGGCGGATTTCCCCTGGCATTGCAAATCAGTAAGCTGGACGTCAAAGCCACCGGACAAGCCTTGATATTGGACATCGACAGTGAAAAAACCACGCTGTTTGCCCTGGCATCGGGCCATATCGAAATGGTTCGCACCCTGCCAACGGACCCCTCGACGGAAGCCGGTATTGAATCCCTGGCACTGAGGGTCCGACAAACATTAACGGCGCTTGGGGAAGGCCGGGAGGCCGGATTTTCACCCGTCGCCGTGTACGTTACCGGCCCCGGATTGTCTACCCGGGATTGCGTCCCGCTACTGTCCAAATCGCTGGATCTTCCCGTCGCCACCATCGACTTCCGCCGCCTGCTGGCCAGTGTGGATATGAATAACAGCGTCCATTGGGACCCGCATTTTTTCAACGACGCCCTTGCTTTGGCCTATCTGGACGCCGAAGGCGGTAAATGCCCCAATTTTCACCGCATCAGCTCCCCGCTGCGGAATTTTTGGACGGCATACCGGGCTTATATTTTCGGTCCCCTGGTGCTGTCGGCAATCGTACTGCTGATGGGTCTCAGCAGCGTCTTAATAGACAGTTATTATCTAAAAAAACAAGTAGATATCCAAAACTCCCAATTGGTGGAAATATTCAAGTCCACGTTTCCCGACAGCCGCCTCACGGCGCCGCCGCTGGATCAGATGAAAAGCAAACTCAAAGAAGTCCAGCAGGGAAATCTTGCATCGCAAAACATCGGCAGCGCCATTCGAACCGTAGATATCCTATTGGATGTCAGTCAGCGGGTGCCCCGGTCGGTCAATGTAACATTCAGCCGTATGACCGTGGGCAGCGATGCCGTCACCATATCTGGAGAAACGCCGGACTTCAACACTGTGGATGATATCAAAAGCCGCATTGAAAAAAGCAGCCTCTTTAGGCAGGTGACCATTGCATCGGCCAATATGGACAAATCCGGACAAACGGTCCGCTTTAAGCTGAAGATCGACCTGTGAAAAATATGAACCTGCCTTCCATATCACCGAAATCGTTTTCCCTGCCCTTCAATCTGAATCTGAAGCCCCGGGAAAAACTTGCCGTGAACATTGCCGGCATTGTCCTGCTGGTTTTTCTGGTCTTTCAACTGGTGATTTTCCCCACCCTCGACCGGCGGGATCACCTTAAAGCCAAAATCAAGTCCAATACGCTGGCGCTGCAGGAGATCCGGGAATTAAAGGCAAGCTATGAGGCATTGACACGCAACTCCCGGGACATGGGCGATCGTCTCAAACGCCGTCCCAGGGATTTCACTCTCTTTTCTTTTATCGACAAACTGGCTGGAAAAACCGGGATCAAAAAAAATATCGAATATATGAAGCCGTCCACAGCCAATCTTAAAAACAGCTCATATATCCTTTCCCTGGTTGAAATGAAAATTTCAGCGCTCACCATGGAACAATTGACCCTTTTTTTAAACGGCGTCGAAGACGACGCATCAATGGTGTGGATCAAACGTATTTCAATTCAGAAGGGGGAAAAAAATGCCGGCTTGATCAACACCACTTTGCAGGTGGAGACAATTCAGCAATAATCATGAGACCGACTAGTAAATATATGCTGTATGGGTTATTTACACTGCTTGCACTGCTCGTGTTTCTCTACCTGCGGTTTCCTTCAGAACTCATCAGAAATCTATTGTTGGAACGCCTGGCACGGATCAATCCTGACATTCAACTCACCATGGAGACGGTAGCTGTGACGCCGCCCATCGGGATCAAGCTTGATGCTCCCGCACTGTCTTATGCGGAATATCCCTTGATTCGTATGGATTTCTCCAAAATAAAGCCCCAGCTGATGACCCTGTTCAGCGCTAGAAAAATATTCTCAATTGACGGTGTGCTGGGGGAGGGACAGTTGTCCGGCCGGATTGAATATCTGACCGATTCGTCAAGGCCTCAGGCTTCGATAGTCCTCAATCTGAACCGAACCCGGGTGGATTATATAGATTTTTTGAACCAATGGCCCGCATTCATCATCGACGGGCAAATGGACGCCCTGGTCAAGTACGACAGCATCAAATCCGGCGGAACAGCCGATGTCAGCACGGAAATCAGACAGGCCAAAATTTCTCTCGAAACCCCTATGATGGGGATCGAGGCACTGGAATTCACCCGTATTGTAGCTCAAATGACCCTGACCCCCCGCATGCTGCAGATTCGCAATGGCGAAGCCACGGGGGATCAGCTGGAAAGCAAAATCACCGGATCCATTGTATTCAGGCACCCCCTTGAAAACAGCCGGCTCAACTTGTCACTTACCCTGAAACCCCAGCCGGCATTCATAGCCGACCACAGGAACGATGTGATCGGTGGATTTCTGGCGTCTGAAAGCGCCCAAAAAAGAGGGGTGGTGTTCCGCATTTCCGGAACCGTTGCCAACCCCAGATATGTCATCAGGTAATTCTATGTCCACGCAACGCATCGTCACTCTGGTCAATCTGGCCCTGATTACCCTGGGGGCTTACTTCGGTGCCGGTCTGTTCTATCAAATCATAGGTGCTCAAAGCCAAATGGAGCAGACGCGTCCCGACATCCGGTCGGCGGCGCCATCGCAACAGCAGGGCAGCAAATCCATTGCGGCTTATAGTGAAATTCTGCAGCGAGATCTTTTCAAAACCCAAAAAACACCAGTCGAAAGTGCACCGGTGAACCAAGTCAATATCGAGGGAATGGAGGAGACCAGTCTCAAACTCAAACTGTGGGGAACCGTTTCAGGAATTGAAAAACGGTCCTATGCGGTTATCGAAGATACGCAGAAACATGAGCAAAATCTGTATCGCGTGGGCGACAGCGTTCAGAACGCCACCATCAAGGCCATTTTAAGGTCCAAGATAGTGCTCAATGTCAACGGCAAGGATGAAGTGCTGGCCATGGAACAAATCTCTGAAAGGTCGCCGTCAAAAAGCACTGCCGCAGCCCGCCGAGGGCCGGTTCCGGGATACGATAGAGTGAGAACCCAACGGGTCTCATTGAGACGGTCCATGATCAACGACGCCATACAGGATGTCAGCAAATTGATGACGGAAATCCAAATCACGCCTCACGAAGCCGGGCTCGCTATTTCCAATATAAAGCCCAACTCCATCTTCCGGCGAATGGGATTGAGAAACGGGGATGTACTCAGGAGCGTGGACGGCCAGGAAATTCGCTCAGTGGACGACGCCCTAAAATTGTACGAAAACTTGAAGTCTGCGGACAGTGTTTCGGTATCCATCCAGCGCCGGGGCCAGGACCGCAACATCAACTATATGATTCGATAACCAGGGCGTTTTTCATTGACCCAAGTAATAAATTGAATTAAAAAGGCAAGTTATACCGGAATCACCGGAAAACTCAATACAACGGATGAGACGAATTCCCATGAATTTGACGAAACGATTCATTCTAATCCCGGCAATGATCAGTTGTTTTTTGCTCGCTGCGGTATCACTTCAGGCGGCCCCATCAGGGGCCCCCGGCGCCGGCACCACCGACGAACAACTCGTTTCCATCGATTTCAATAATGTTGATATTGTCGTTTTTATAAAATTTATCAGCGACTTGACAAAAAGCAACTTTATCATAGACGATAAGGTCAAAGGCAAGGTCACCATTATCTCGCCGGGAAAAATTACCGTCTCCGAAGCCTACAAAGTGTTTCAGTCGGTACTCGAGGTCCACGGGTACACCACGGTGAAATCCGGACAGATCACCAAAATCGTACCCTCCCCCGACGCGCGCAGCAAAAGCATTAAATTACGCCTCCAGGAAGAGTCCGGTATCGCCGGCGACAATGTCATCACCCAGATCATTCCTTTACGGTATGCCGATCCCAACGAAATAAAAAAACTATTTACCCCCCTGGTGAGCAAAAACAGCGTAATTCTGTCTTATCCTCCAACCAACACATTGATCGTCACAGATGTGCATTCCAATATCGTCCGTCTGATGAACATACTGAAAGCCATCGATATCACGGGTGTGGGACAACAGATCGCCATCATTCCCGTGGAATATGCCGATGCCACAAAACTGGTTACCCTGCTCAATTCCATTTTCAAGTCAAGCGCCAAGGGCAAAGGCATTGTCGAAAAAGAGATCACTTTCGTCGCCGACGAACGGACCAACTCCATCGTCATGCTGGCCAGCGAAGGCGACACCGACAACATCCGCCGATTGATCAGAACCCTGGACAAGGAAACCCCCAAGGGCCAGGCCAAAATCCATGTGTATTACCTGGAACATGCCTCGGCGGAAGATCTGGCCAAAGTCCTTCAGGACATCCCCCAAAAGGATACCGCCGGCAACACCCCCGGCAAGAAAACCGCGCCCGTCGTTTCCGACAAGGTTCGGATCTCTGCCGACAAGGCCACCAACAGCCTCATCATCATGGCCGATATGGAAGACTATGTGGTTCTGGAGGGTATCATCAAGAAAATCGATATCCCCCGGGCTATGGTCTACATCGAAGCGCTGATCATGGAAGTGAGCGTGACCAAGGATTTTCGGCTGGGAACCGAATGGATCCTCGGCGGCGAAACCATTTATCAGGATAAAAGCGGTGTATATGGCGGCGGTTTCAGTGCCGGCGGATTTGGCGGCGATAAAGGTACCCTGGGTACGGCCGCCAATGCAGGGGGCGCCGCTTTGGCCCCCGGATTTTCCGTTGGTTTGTTCGGTGAAAACTATACCATCAACGGCATCTCCTTTCCCAGCATTGCCGCCATCATCCAGGCCTACAAAAAAGATTCCGATGTCAACATCCTTTCCACCCCGCAGATTCTGACCACCGACAACCAGGAAGCCAAGATTTACGTGGGCAGCAATATCCCCTATCAAACCCAGACCACATCCAACGATGCCAACACCAACCTCTATACATCCTTCGAATATCGGGATGTCGGCAAAACCCTGAAAATCACCCCGCAGATCAGCAAGGACAGAATGGTCCGTCTCGACATTTCTCTGGAGGTCAGCGATGTGTCCGGCACGGTGAGCGGGCAGCCCACCACCTTGAAGCGCACGGTGGAAACCACGGCCATTGTCAAAGACCGCAACACGGTGGTTCTGGGTGGGCTGATCGACGATCAGATCGACAATACCCAGTACAAGGTTCCCTGTCTGGGGGACATTCCCGGGTTGGGTTTCCTGTTCAGCACACAGGCCAAATCCAAGGACAAGACCAATCTGTATGTATTCCTGACACCGCGGGTCATCCAAAGCCCGGAGGAAGCCACCAGGGTGGCCACTCAGAAACGCGATCAGATCGACAGTCTGCGTGAAGAGCAGATCAAGTTGTATCAGAAAGGCCAGGATTCGAGCCAAACGCTTCCCCCACTGGAACCGGCCATTGAATCCTTTCAGTATCGGGAGTCCGAAGAGCAGCCCGAGGGCAGTATCAGCGCCCCCTCCCCTGAAAACAGCCAGGGCGCCGAACCCCGTTCAGCTTCCCCCGGTCAGGACAATTCCGGCGCCTTGAAGGATGCCGACAAACCCGCAGCCGCGACAATCCGGCAGCGCACCGCGATCGGCAAGGCGCCAATCACTGCAAAACAATCTCCCGCAACCAGCATGTCGACCTTCGAGCCCGGCCCGGTTTCAGAAACGCCTCCGGCCGTCGGCCTGAATGCCGATGAAAAACACACCGGTGAAAGCCAAACAGCCGCAAATCCGCCCCCGGAAATGCAAGCTGCCGCACCATCCGATCCCGCTGCCCATGGCTACAGCCTCCAGGTTGCGGCTTTTAAAAGAGCTTCCAGCGCCGACAAAATATTGCTGCAGCTGACCGGTAAAGGCTATGCCGCCTACACGGTGCAGAACAGGGATGGCGACCATGTCTGGTACCACCTGCGTGTCGGGTTCTTCCAACGACCGGAAGATGCCAGAGCACTCATGCAGCGTTTGCGTTCAGAGAAGTTCAACCCCATACTGATCAAGTTTTAACGACCGCCATGGACTTAGCCCATATTTTAAAGCACCGCTACAACGTCTCGGACGAAGCCCTGTCCGAAGCCCGTCACATTCAAAGCGAAAAAGGCGGGCGCCTCGGCGATATTCTGGTGGAGCGCCAGGCGATTTCGGAAATCCAGATGCTCGAAGCCATGAGCGTGCAGTACGAACTGCCCTTCTGGCCGGAGCTTCCCATGGAAAATGTGGGCAGCGATTTCTCCAAAAAGATATCCATCCAGTTCCTCAAGCGCCACCACGTGGTCCCCATGGCGATCCCCAGCCCCACAGGACAAAATCTGCCGGAAACAGGCAGCGGGGATCAGGTTGCGGACACCGTTTTCGTCATCGCCGTCAACGACCCCAGCAATTTCAACGCGGTGGACGACTTGTCCAACATTCTTTCAATGGGAAGCTATCGTCTGGTGCTCTCCACCAAGCAGGCCATACTGGCCGCCATCAACCTGTCGTTCGACCTGGCACAGGATTCTGCAGAGCAGCTGGTGCAGGATATGGAAGATGAAAGCGCCATTATCAGCGAACTTGAAGTCACCGCCGATCTGCTTGAAGACACCAGCGACGCCCCCATCATCAAACTCGTAAACCATATTTTGTCCCAGTCCATCAAGGCGCGTGCCAGCGATATTCACATCGAACCCTATCAGGACAGCTTCAAAATTCGATACCGCGTGGATGGAATTTTATACGACCTGCTGACCCCGCCAAAATGGATTCAGCCCGCACTGATTTCGCGCATCAAAGTCATGGCCAAACTCAACATTGCCGAAAAGCGCCTGCCCCAGGACGGACGTTTCGAGGTCAAAATCGGCCAGCAATTGATCGACGTGCGAACCTCCACCCTGCCGACCTCCTTTGGCGAACGGGTGGTCATGCGTCTGCTGAACAAAACCAGCTCAGTATTCGATCTGTCGGAAATCGGGCTTTCCCCGGACCAGTTGAAGCAACTCAAGGATATGGTCACCTCGCCCAACGGCATCATCCTGGTTACAGGCCCCACCGGCAGCGGGAAAACCACGACCTTGTATGCGGTGCTGTCCTCAATCAACAAACCCGATATCAACATCATCACCATCGAAGACCCGGTGGAGTATCAGATCAAGGGAATCAGCCAGATCCAAGTCAATCCCAAGATCGATCTCACATTTTCCAGAGGGCTGCGATCTATCGTCCGCCAGGATCCGGACGTCATTCTAGTCGGTGAAATCCGGGATCGCGAAACAGCCGAAATCGCCATACAATCCGCGCTGACCGGCCACCTCGTCTTTTCCACCCTGCACACCAATGACGCCGCCAGCGCCATCACCCGATTGGTGGATATCGGTGTGGAGCCTTTTCTGATTTCATCCGCCGTGGAGGCTGTCATCGCCCAACGCCTGGTGCGCGTGCTTTGTGAGCGTTGCAAGGAGCCCTACAAGCCCGATATGGCGCTACAAAAACTCGGCGTTCGCCCGGATCGGCTGCAAAAGTATACGTTTTACCGCGCCAAGGGATGCGACCAATGTTTCCACACCGGTTACCGGGGACGTATCGCCATTTTTGAAATCATGATCATGGGGCATAATCTCAAAACCCTGATTCAACATACCCACGACTCATTCCAGATCAAACAGGAAGCCCTGAAAATGGGGCTGGTCACCCTGCGTCGTGACGGCATTGAAAAAGTGTTACGCGGCATCACAACCGTCGAAGAGGTTGTCCGCGTCACCCAGAAATAAGGCCAGACAAGCGATGCGAATATCCCGGCAACCCATGATGCCACAACCCGTTGAGCAGCCATCGGCCCGTCGCGGACTGTGGCCATGGTCAGCCCGGACACGCGCGGGAATATCCAACTTAAAAAAACGAGTTGTTTCAATATCGGTCATCGTTCTTTTCGCCGGGCTTTGCTGTCCGGCGCATGGTTCCGTGGTAACCATAGACCCATCGCGCCAGAGGGCGTTTGCCAATCAGCTTTTCGAAAACGGGCAATACCTGCGCGCCGCAGAGGAATACCAGCGATTCGCCTTCTTTTTCCCGGATCAGCCCGATAGCCGTTCAATGCAGTATAACGCCGGAAAATCCTTCATGCTGGCCAGAGACCCAATGACCGCCTTGAAAATTTTCAAATCACTGTCCGGTTACGACAACCTGGATGACATCGCCGTGGAAAGCCACTTCATGGCGGCGCAATGTCATCTTCAGATGAACGCCTACACCCACGCGTTGGTTCAGTTGAGCAATCTTATTGCGCTAAGCGATTCAGCGGCAGTCAAAGACCGCGCCTATTACCGCATCGCATGGATCCACATCGACCGAATGGACTGGTCCGGCGCCCTGCACGCCCTGGGAAAGATGACCCCGGAGGGAGAACTGCAGTACCATACGGATGCCATTAAAAAGCCGCTTGAAGGCGCACCGCGGATACCGCAAAAAAACCCATCCACGGCCGGCGTCTTATCTATTATACCGGGAGGAGGCCAGCTCTATTGTCATCGCTATAGAGACGCCCTGATCGCATTCGTTCTCAATGTCGGAACATTCTGGGCCGCCCACGATGCCTTTGACAACGATCAATTTGCCCTGGGCGGCTTGCTCTCATTTGTTGGACTGGGGTTTTATGCCGGAAACATTTATGGTGCGGTGAACGATGCACATAAATATAATGCAAATCAAAAACAGCATTTCATCGATCAACTTAAACAACAACCCTTGCACCCCGGTCTTGCGCCGCAGTCGAACCGCAGCGGCCTCGTTATCGGCGTGCGCGTTTCCTTTTGAGCCTGATACACTTTGTTCACACGATTTCTCAAAATAGTCCTTTATATGATGGTCTTCATGGCCACCGCCGGCTTGGGCACATACTTTACCGTACACCTGATGATCCGCAATGAGTCGGTGGTGGTTGTGCCGGACCTTGTGGACCGCGAGGTCATCTATGCTCTGGAGGTGCTAACGGATCTCGGCCTGAACACCAAAGTCAAAAAATTCGAATTCAGCACATCGATTCCCAAACACCATGTCATTTCCCAAAGCCCCGAACCCGGCAGGGAAATAAAGCAAGGCCGGGATGTGCGCCTGGTCATTTCCAAGGGAAATCCGCGGGTCGTTTTTCCCAACTTGATGGGGGTCCGCCTTCCCATGGCCAGCATCCTGATCGCGCAAAACGACCTGAAGCGCGGTTCACTGGCCTACACGCCCGCACCCCTGCCCCGGGATACGATTCTGGCGCAGTTTCCGTCCGCCGGTGAGAACGGTATGCGCGGCGACGAAATCGATCTGCTGGCCAGCGCCGGACCGGCTGTCGAATGGATGCCCATGGCCAACCTGAACGGCAACAGGTTGGACAATGCTGTCGGCATGGTTGAAAAAAGCAAACTGGAACTGGGCGTCATCACCCAGACCGATCACCCTGAAATACCCAACGAAACGGTTATCGATCAATTTCCGCCCGCCGGGTATCCCGTTATGCCCGGCACAACGGTCAACCTGACCATTAATCGCCATGCCCGCAGGGCTGCGGCCGATCGCGTCACCGGCGGCACCCTGTTCCGGTATCGTGCGCCCCAGGGCTTCCTGCGACAGAAAGTCCGTGTCAGGCTCAGCCGCGCCGCCGGTGCAGCCAACATTTTTGACCGCTTCGTCAAGCCCCGGGAGGAAATTTGGCTCTTGATCCTGCGGGATGAACCCACTACACTCTTTCTTTACGTTGACGACAATCTGAATATGACGAAACATTTTGAATAGCGCATCGCCGCTGGAATGAGGAGTTCCGATGAGAAAAATTGCACCTTCGATACTGTCCGCGGACTTCACTTGTCTTGGCCAGGAAATTCAAGCGGTTACCGAGGCCGGCGCAGACTGGATTCATGTGGATGTCATGGACGGCCACTTCGTACCCAACATCACCATGGGTCCCCTGGTGGTTGAAGCGGTCCGCCGATCCACCCACCTTCCCGTGGATGTTCATTTAATGATCACCCATCCCGACATCTATATCGCCGATTTTGCAAAAGCCGGTGCCGATTACATCTCCGCCCAGGTTGAAACCTGTCCCCATTTGCACCGCACCATTCACCTGATCAAGGAAAACGGCGCCAAAGCCGGCGCCGTTCTCAATCCCGCCACCCCGATAAGTGTCCTGGAAAACATACTCGAAGATCTCGATTTCGTTTTGGTCATGAGCGTCAATCCGGGATTTGGAGGGCAGCAATTCATTCCCGGCACCCTGGATAAAATCCGCCAACTCAGAGCACGAATCGATGGCGCCGGCCTGCAGACCTTGATCCAGGTCGACGGCGGTGTCAATACAACCACCATTGCAGGAATCGCCAGTGCCGGCGCGGATATCTTTGTTGCCGGCTCAGCGGTTTTCAACACCAGCGATTACGCACAAACCATAGCGGCATTGAAATCCTGATGACCGCCGGAGGGGCACAGGCGTGGCAGAATTGGAAAAGTTGAAAAAAATAGCGGTGGTTCACGGGCCCAACCTAAATATGCTGGGCAAACGGGAGCCCGAAATTTACGGAAACACCAGCCTGGCGGATATCAATGCAGCGTTGTCGAAACTCGGGCAAAGATGGGGGCTTGAGGTAACTGCATGCCAATCCAATCACGAGGGGGACATTGTCGGCTGCATTCAGAAGCATGTCAACAGGATCGCCGGCATGATCATCAACCCGGCGGCCTATACCCATACCAGTATCGCCATCCGGGATGCACTGGTGTTGCTGGATGTGCCCATTATCGAAGTGCACCTGTCCAATATTCATCGTCGCGAAACGTTTCGCCATACATCCCTGATGGCCGGCGTGGTCACCGGGCAGGTGGTCGGGTTGGGCGTCAACGGCTATTACCTGGCTTTGAGGGCGCTGGCCGACATCCTGGGCGCCGCCCGCCAGATCTGAACAGGCTCAGGGGGGACGTATATCAGGTTATCAGTTAATCACAGATTAACTGATAACCTGATATACGTCCCCTCTTATCTAAATTTTTCGCACCTGCTTGGCTTCAGGCCCCCGCTTGCCGACCACGATATCGAAAATCACTTTGGCTCCCGGCGAAAGCGTCCTGAACCCATCCATCTCAATGGATGAGTGGTGAACAAAAACCTTTTCATCTTCATCGACCTCGATAAAGCCGTAACCTGCCTCGTCATCAAAGGATACGACCACACCCACTGCCATAACCGTCCCTCCTTTTCATCGATATTCTGTATATGATCGGCCTTTGTGCTGCACACAGCGGCCGCGCAAGGTTCAACCGGCCTTTCTGCTTTTTTTCCAGTATGGATTAATCTTGTCCTCAAAAATCGTCATGGCCGCCGCCGCTCCCTGCCCCGTCGCCGTAACGATTTGTTTGTAGCCTCCCTCGACGTCTCCTGCCGAGTAGATACCGGCAATATTGGTCCGATGCACGCCATCGTGCTGGATATAACCTTCGGGGTTGAGCGCCACACCGATTTTAGCAGCCAGTTCCACCGAGGGTTGATAACCAACGGCAATGAACACGCCGTCAACCGCCATTTGAGTGACCTTGCCGGTTTTCGTATTGACCAGTTCAACACTTTCTACGCGCTGTTCGCCTTGGATTTGCTTTACCTGGGTATCCCAAATAACGGGAATGCCATTGCTGCCGAGTTGATTGGCGAGAACATCCTGGGCCCGCAAGTGGTCCCGCCGGTGCACCAATGTCACCTGAACGCCCATGTTGTGCAGATGCAGGGCCTCTGTCACCGCCGAATTGCCGCCGCCCACCATAATCACCTTTCGCCCGCGAAACAGCGGGCCATCACAGGTGGCACAATAACTCACGCCCCGACCGCCAAGCTCCTTTTCTCCAGGCACGCCGAGGACCCGGTGGCTTGCGCCGGTAGCCAGCAAAACGCTTTTTGCTCTGAATTTTCGGCGGGTTGTCGAAATTTCAAGGACATCACCAGGAACGATATCCAGGACCTGCTCCCCTTGAAAAATCTGAACATACTGCAACGCGTGGGCTACCATGATGTCAACAAGCGTTTTACCGCCCACCTGAGTAAAGCCGGGGTAATTCTCGACGATAGGGGTGAGGGCGACCTGGCCGCCCAGTGCGTCCCTTTCAACGATAGCTGTTTTTAATCCGCTGCGTTCGGCGTAAATACCGGCCGTCAATCCAGCGGGTCCGCCGCCAACCACCAGCAGGTCCACCTCAACCAGTTCATCCGTTCTGTCCGGGATAAAAATGGTTTGGGGTTCCATTTTCAATAGCGAAGACATAAAGACTTCTTCCTGTTGGGCCCCCTGTCCGATAAGGACGTCGTTTGCAAAAGCCTGAGGAACGCTGTGGGCGCCATATCGCTCCGCCAGATCGGGCCGGCTCTGAATATCGACAATCTCCAGGGAAACCCATTGCGGGGCCTCGATCACCGCCTTGAGCCCGTTGACAACCTGCTGTGGGCAATAGGGACAGGTGGGGCTCACAAAAATTTTGATGTCGCGGGGACTGTCGATTCGTTGCACTACCGGCCGAGACTGGTCGCTGAGGCCGCTTTCTCCCATTCCAACCAGAATCATCGCCTCCAGAAATGATCGCCCCTCCTCCCCCATTGGTGCCCCCATCCATCGGATATTGTAATTATCCGGGTCGATAAGCAGAGTGGGAGAGGATTCCACATGCCACTTGGCCGCCATTTCATGGTCAAGGTAAAACTCTTTCACCGTAATTCGGGGGGTTAATTCGCGAAAAGCGCGAATCACCTGCCGGCAGGCTTGAACAAACACATCGTCCTGCTCATGGCCGACAAATAAATAGAGCGGTATATCGTTGGGCATTTTCTCAAAAGTTTGTCGCAACTGCTTTAAAAAGGCCTGTTCCGATGTTGCATTGGCCTGATTTTGGTGGTCGTCGCCTGCTGCCATTTTTTTTCTCCCCTTTTATGAATAGTGCCGTGGCTTTCCGATTCGATGGACGGTTTCTCACCGACAACCGTTTAAAATGCAACCGGTGCGCGTTTTGTCAACTTCATGCCAAAGCCGCCGCTTTCCCGTAAGGAGTCCCGGCCGGCAGTTGGGTTACCAAATTTTTTTCGAAAAATAGGATGTCGAATCATTCAGCGAGGCGTACCGTTGAAAAAGTGATTCCGGAAAAGTCAAAATCATTCAAATCCTGCCGGAACCCTCCAGCAGAACCTATAGACAGCCCCATTACCCGGTCAATTGACCCAATACATTTTGAAAGTATTGCTTTTACACCTAAAATATCGGAAAAGAGTGACAGGAATCAAGTCATAATTCAGACAGAAACCCATTCAACTGCAGCAGGGAATGATCAGTTTGAAACGTAATATCGTTACTATAGGCGGTGGAAGCGGCCAGTACGCCCTCCTTTCGGGATTGCGTGATCTGAAAACCATCTCCATCCATGCCATCGTCTCGATGATGGACAGCGGCGGCAGCACGGGTCGATTGCGTGATGAATTGGGAATATTGCCCCCCGGTGACATTCTCAAATGCGTTCTGGCATTGTCTCCTCATCAGAAAACAGCCCGAAGCCTGCTGCAAAAAAGGTTTCAAAAAGACCGCCGGCTGCGGGGCCATAACGCCGGCAACATGTTGCTGACCATGCTGTCGCGCTATACAGGCAGTTTTCCAAGTGGAGTCATGGCCCTGGCGGAAATACTGGATTCCAGGGGAACCATATTACCGGTGACTGTGGACAAGGCCACGCTGGTTGCGCAGCTTTCGGATGGATCCCGCATTTATGGGGAGAGTGCCATCGATATGCCGCGGGGACATCAACGGCATAAGATCAAAGACGTGTTTTTAGTGCCCCACCACACGGATGAAATCCGGGTCTATCCGCCGGTGGTGAAAGCCATCCAAAAGGCGGACTATATCATACTGGGCCCTGGTGACCTGTTTACCAGCATCATTCCCAACCTGATTGTCCCGGGGGTACGCGACGCGATAGAAACCAGCCCTGCCAAATTGATATTTATCATCAATATTATGACAAAGTTTGGAGAAACCCAAAACTTCAAATGCTCTGATTTCGTTCAGAACCTGGAATCTTTTACGGGCCGGAAAATGGATGCCCTCGTCCACAATACCACCTGCCCGGAAAAAACGCTCTGCGACCTGTATGCAAGCCAGAAATCCGATTGCGTCGTGCAGGATATTGAAGCGCCGGTTTGGGAACAGCGCCGTGTCTTCCACGCCGACCTCATTGAAACATCCGGCGATATTATCCGCCACGATTCCAAAAAGCTGGCCCGGCTGTTAGAGTCCATATTTCAATTGGAAACATGGTGAAAGGGCTTTAAGACCAAGCCAGCGCGCAGCGCGAACAACAACTGGAAACTTGTCACTTGCAACCCAAAACTTGAGCCGACGCTTCCACAGGCAGATCAAAATCAGCCCTTGTCGGCCCCAATTTTTTTCTTGGCCGGATCGTTTTGCTTCAGATAGGCTTCCGCCAGGGCGAGGTCTTCAGGTGTGGTGATTTTGATATTTTTTCGTTCACCGGAAATGGTATGCACTTTTTTCCCCAGTGCCTCTACCACGGAGGCATCGTCTGTTGCCACCACCCCTTGACGCCTCGCCATCTCATGAGCTTCCCGGATGATTGCAAGTTGAAAGGCCTGGGGGGTCTGAGCCATGCGAAACCAATCCCGTGAATGGGTTTGGATAATAACCCCCTGCCCGTCCACCTCCTTCAAGGTTTCAACGGCCGGTATGGCCGGTATGCAGGCACCCCACTTCAGGGCACCTTCAGCGACCGCTTCGATCAGTTGGGGTGAAACGAGCGGTCGAACACCGTCGTGGATCAGAACCAGCCCGTCCTGGCTTTCAATGGCTGCCAGACCATTGCAAACGGACTCCTGCCTGCGCTTGCCGCCGTCAACCAACCTGGGTGAGCGCTTCAGCCTGGCATGCGGCAAAACCTCGTCCAGAAAAAATTGAACATCAACTTGCGGTAATACCAGTATGATGGTGTCGATTATGGGGCTGTCATCAAAAACCTGCAGGGTATGGGCCAGTATGGGGCGGTTGCCCAGGTTGAGGAATTGTTTTCGCCGGGGGGCTTCCATTCGGCTGCCTTTGCCGGCAGCAACGATGATAGCAGATATCATTTCAGATACTTGAGTTCTCTTGGCAAGGGAACCCCCTTGCCCATTGTATCTTCGCCATAGTTGACGCCGGCCAGAATCTCTATGTCGTTCAAAGCACGGACATCGCCTTCAAAGGTCACTTCGCTGATCTGTTCTTTTTGTATCTTGCCTCCGGCCCACTGAATATCCAGCACACTGCTGGCATCGAAACGGTCCCGGCCCACCACCAGTTCCACCGGGCCGCCATAATGTTGAACAATTTTGGCGACCAGAAGACTGGGACGGCTGTGGAAACCAAGTTTGACGGGAATTCCGACTTGTATCACACCGCGCGCCACATTTTCATTCAGAATTTCACGGGCCACTTCTTTGCCGGCACTCAAATAGTGGCAGGCGTAAAACAATCCGTAGTTGATCGTACAACGGAGCATGGTCTGGGGATCGGCAAGTGCCTCCAGGCGTTCCTGGGCCCGCTTATAGGTGCTTTTGTACCCTTCTTCATGCAGGTGGCGCTCATAAAAATGAAGCAACCTTCCCATGAGTTGCAGCAGGTGAAATACAACGGAGAAATAACTCCTCAACTCCTTTAATTTTCGGTCACCGAATCGAAATCCGCCGTGGATGACATAGGTGTCGAAAGCGGACTGCAGATTATGCACGACCATTTCAAACCGACGGATCTCCACCTCGTTGACTTTTGAAGGCACCACAGCAGCCAGTTCATTGGCCTCATAAGGTTCGTAAAAGTTCAAATGATCGAAGCGATGGGCGATATCCAGAAACTCGCTGGCAATTTTAACGATGTGTTCCTTCTGCACATCTTTGGCCTCGTCGTCGATACTGTAAGCCAGCATCTCCGAAGTGGTAATGCCGGGAAAATCTTCCGGACCGAAGGTCTGTTCCGGAATGGGAACATTGAGCCTGCGGGCCTCCTCAATAATAACGGGCGCCAGGTTGGTCAGGGTGTCATTCAGGAAAACGGCCGTCTCAAGACCCGACTTTCTGAACGCATCGCTGTCGGGCAAGTCATAGAAAATAAGGCGATTCAGGATATGCTTCTGGCAGTAACCAGCCAGGCTCAGATGCCTCACGGCCGCGGTCAACTCCCGGTACAGATACCAGTCCATGTTATTTTTGGCGCCGTGAAAATCTAGAAAATCTTCCAATACCTGGCTGGTGCTGACCAGTTTTGAGTACAGCTTCTTTGTAAATGCATGCATCGGCAGCGACTTTTCGCACAGATAAAGACAGCATTTCAAATAATCATTGGAAAACAGCTTCACTTTTTCGGCAAAGGAGATTTCGCAGTGGGCTTTTTTTTCATTGGTTTCAGTTTTCATGCCGGCTACATCATATCCTGTTGGGTTTCGTTGATGATTTTGTCGATCTTCAATCTCAGGCTATCAGGAAGCCCTTCGATATTCACATTCAGGAAGCCGCGCACAATGGTGGATATCGCCTCATCCTCATCGATACCGCGGGCCATGAGATATTCAATCTCGCGTTGATCGATTTTTCCAACGGCCGCCTCGTGCGACATTTCAACACCCGGAATATACCCTTTCAGTTCCGGAATGGCATGCATCAGCCCCTCCTTGAGAATCAGCCCCTTGCATTCCAGATGCGCTTTAATACCCGTCGCTTGCCCCACCAATTCACCCCTAGCGATTATATGGCCGCCGGCAACAATGGCCCGAGAAATAATTTCCGCCCGGGTTCCCGGCGCACCCAGGATGACCCGCGACCCCACATCCATTGTACATCCCGGCCCGGCAACCAGCACGCTGTTGAATCGTGCCACAGCGCCTTCTCCGGCCAGATGGGTGGTGGGATTCATCTGCAATGACCCCACCGGTTTAAGGGAAATATAGTTGGAAACGAAAATACCTCCGGCCTCGACATGTACATGGGTTCGCGGCCGGACATCCACCTTCGCCCCCCAGTCGTGAATCATGGTAAAATGAAGGATGGCTCCCTTTTTGACATAGAATTCGGAAATTCCGACATGCAGCCCGGAAACCAGATGCGGTGATGTGGCGCAGCCGGTAATCACCTGTAAATGGGATCCTTCTTCGGCAATGACCACATTATGCACGTTCTGGGAAAATCCCTCTTTAGCGATATAGAGGCAGGCCTGCACCGGATTTTCGACCTGCATCCCGGCTTGGGACCGGATAAAATACCCCTCGTGGGGTTTTGATTTGGCCTGGGCGGTAAATGCATCCTTTCCCGGATCGATATGGCGCCATAAATAATCCGAGAGCCAGGGATGCGCGTCGAGCGCTTTGGAGATGGCCGTTACCTCCACACCTTTTTGAATGGCGCAGGAATGAATAACGGATCGGTCTTTTTGAATAAAGGTGCCGGCCCGCCGCTGTTCGGCCGTATCGATACCTACATCGATGAATGCTTCAGCGTCGGAAACCGCAATATCGCCAAGATTTTCGACATATCCATGATCTTCGGCATCGGTTTGAAATTTCTCCAGATCGATGTCGCCGATTTTCGCTTCTATATCTATTGGTCCATTGTGCATCGAACACACTCCTCGTAACCGAATTCCCCGATCCACTTGAGTATCTCACGGGCGTTGCGTGAACAACACAGGTGCCCGTTATAGAGCACCTGGCCTTTGTCCGCTGTAATATAGTCAAGTATATGGCCTGTGTGCGTAATCACCAGGGCGGATTTGGATTGGTCCGCAACCACTGCTTTATGGGTTTTTTGTTTGGCGTAGGTCACGCCCCGGTGAAGCAGCAGGTTGATGGTTTCGCCGATAAGCACCATATTTTCGAGATCCACACCGGATTCCGGTTCATCCAGAAGAATAAGGTCGGGATCCTGTGCCATCAACTGCATTAACTCGCTGCGCTTGATTTCCCCGCCGGACAAGTTGTGATTGACGTCGCGATCCAAAAATGCGCTTGAATTTATTTCCCGGGCAAGGGACTCGACATCAACCGTTTTGCCGCGTTGCCGGGCGCAAATTTCGATTAGATGGCGGGTTTTCAAGCCGTTTATGGTCGGGGGTCTCTGGAAAGATACACCGATGCCCAGTTGTGCCCGCTCATGGATGGGCATGTGGGTGATGTTCTCGCCTTTGAAGGTGATCTTGCCATGGGTGACGGAATATCCGCCAAATCCCATGAGCGTCATCATCAGGCTGGTTTTACCCGATCCGTTGGGCCCGAAAAGAATATGGGTCTCCCCTTGAGGGATTTCCATGTTGAGATTGCTCAGGATCACCCGACCGTCAATTTCAACCTGCAGTTCTTCAATTAATAACATGGGTTACCTCGATGAAGAGTGACGCGTTTCCAGTTATGGTTCGCGCTGCGCGCGGGCCTGATCGTATAAATGGCAAAATTCCTCAACTCGTAGCTCATAACTCGCAACTGATCTTTTTCCTCTGTCTGTGACCTGGCCCCCAGGACCCGGTTTTGCCTGTAAATAAAGTGGCCGGAGCAGGCCGTAAGCCGAATTCTGTTTCCCGGAGCGGTTACCCACTGCCGGGATGGCGATCATTCATCTAGCGTGCCGGTTGCCCGGCACGTCGAGCGACCTACCCGGAGACTCGTGCGGGCCGCACTCAAACATCTCCCTATTTGGTCTTGCACCGGGTGGGGTTTACCCAGCTTCCCCGGTCGCCCGGAGAACTGGTGCGCTCTTACCGCACCGTTTCACCCTTACCCCGCCTCGGCGGGGCGGTTTGCTTTCTGTTGCACTTGCCTTCGCGTCACCGCGACTCCACGTTATGGAGCACCCTGCCCTGTGGTGTTCGGACTTTCCTCCGGGTCATCGACCCGGCGACCGCCTGTCCTGCTCCGACCACTAAAATTTTCCGGACCCGCCGCTAAAAGCAGGGCGGATCCGCATGCGCTTGTTCGAAATATGGATTGGATCGCCGCGCCGCTGTAAAGCGCGCGGAAACGCGGCACACACATTTTTCTCAGTCGAATAAGACGTCTTTGGGATACATGATCCGCTGGCAATGGGGGCACATTCGGAGACTGTCCAAACGCATCAGCTCATTGAACAGCTGAGGCGGAATGTTCATCCGGCACTGTTGACAAACTGTTTCCACAATCGGTGCCAGGGCAATCCCTCCACCCTGCCGTTTCACCTTCTGATACAGGTCCTGCAATTTGTCATCAATGGCGTTCATTATGGAATCACGCTCCTGTTGCCGCTGAGCAAGCGTCTGGCGCTGTTTTTCACCGACCGCGCGTATTTCCGATTGTTTGGAAGCAACCTCCTGCTTCACATCGTCCAGATCCGCCAGCTGTTCGGCGATTTCGGATTCGATGGCTTCAATCCGTTCCAGATTTTCAAGCATGGCGTCTTCGATAAGCGAGGATTTTTCCTTTAAATCGTCAATTTCCTTCAAGGTCGACTGATATTCCTTGTTGGTTTTAACGGCACGCAGCTTTTCCTTGCTGCGTGTCACCTGGCTATCGATCATCTGTATTTCGCTTTCATCGGATCGATACTGCTTCTTCAATTCATTGAGTTTGTTTGTGCTGTCTTTCACCCTCTGTTCGAATTCCGCCTGCTCCGCCAGCATGGCCTGTACGCGTCCTTCAACAGAAGCAATTTCTTTTTCGAGACTGAGAATGCCCACCTCGGCTTCCTGCAACTCCACCAGGATGTTCAACTGCTCTTTTACACTGCTCACTGTTTCTCCCCCGCTGAACGGCCAGTCATAGCCTCAATCCGGATAACCCCGGCTGTCGCCTCTCGGATTAAAAAATCGCAAACGGGTCGCGCTCCAATCGGCAAGCTTCCACCGCCACATCCCAACCGGCGGATTTGATTTCACATTCCAAATACCGCACCAGTGGGTCGATAACCAGATGCTCGGAAGCAAAATGCCCCACATCGATCATCGCCCGACCGGCATCCTCAATCAACCGGGCGTCATGATATTTTAAATCACCGCTGATATAGACATCCGCCCCTGATTCAAGGAAAGCATCCAGCAGACCACCGCCGCTTCCGGAGCATATGGCTGCCCGATGGACCCATCGGTTTTCATCTCCGGCGATACGAACCGTAGCCAGCGATAGTTTTTCTTTGATTTCAACCGCCAATTGCGCCACTGTCATTTTTGTCGCCAGTTTTCCGACACGGCCAAGGCCAGAAGGCCGTTTGCTCTGATCCCGGGTAGAGTTCTCAGAGGTCTCCTCTGCCGGTATCAGGGCAGTCAAATCCGTCAATCCAATTCGCCGGGCAAGAATATCGTTGACACCACCAAAGGTGCTGTCCAAATTGGTGTGTGCTGAATAAATGGCCGTTCGACTGCGGAGTGCACCGGCAATGATTTTTCCTGCGTTCGTCTTCAAGTCGACGCGGTGTATTGGCTTGATCAAGAGGGGATGATGGGTCACTACGAGATCGACATTCCGCTGGTTGGCCGCTTCGATGACTGCAAGCAAGGGATCAAGAGCCACCCATATCTTTCGTGCCGGCCATCCGGCATCTCCCACCTGCAATCCGCAATTGTCCCATGGCTCTGCAAGCGATAACGGGGCGAAGCGTTCCATCAATCCGATAATATCCCCTAAGGTAACCGGGTGTTTTTCCTTGTTGGTCAAGCCGCCCCCCTGTTGTTTGCTGCCCTGTCCAACCTGCTATAGGCAACCCTGAACCATTCAGATGGTCTTCTGGGTCACCTCTAACGAAAAAAGGGCGTGGTGATTACCATTACCACGCCCGGAAGCACCTGTTTCACCAAGTGCGTTCGAGCAGTTCCATCTGCTTTTTACAGGCGTTTGGAATGGGCCCACCTGGTCTCGAACCAGGGACCTACCGGTTATGAGCCGGTGGCTCTACCAACTGAGCTATGGGCCCTTGAGCAATGCTGGCTTTAAGTAGCGGCAGCATAATATTTTGTCAAGCAATTCAAAACCGTCCGGATAAAAAATGAGTCGAAATCAAGTATCTATAAAGCTTTTTAGCTTTCGGCTGCGTGTCGGGTGCCGCAATTTGCGCAGCGCCTTGGCTTCGATCTGACGAATACGCTCGCGGGTTACGGTGAAATCTTGCCCCACCTCTTCAAGGGTGTGGTCGGCTTTTTCACCAATGCCGAATCGCATCCTCAGCACCTTTTCCTCCCGGGGGGTTAAAGTGGCCAAAACCTTACGCGTCTGCTCAGCCAGATTGAAACTGACCGCAGCCTCGGATGGAAGCATAAATTTTTTATCCTCAATAAAATCGCCTAAATGACTGTCCTCTTCCTCACCGATGGGGGTTTCCAGAGAAATGGGTTCACGTGCAATTTTCAACACCTTGCGCACTTTGTCCAGGGGGATTTCCATTTTCTCTGCAATCTCCTCCGGTCTGGGCTCCCGCCCCATCTCTTGAACCAGATACCGCGATGTCCGAATCAATTTATTGATGGTTTCAATCATATGCACCGGTATACGAATGGTTCTCGCCTGGTCGGCAATGGCACGGGTAATGGCCTGGCGTATCCACCACGTGGCATATGTACTAAATTTGTAGCCGCGTCGATATTCGAATTTATCGACTGCCTTCATCAAACCGATGTTGCCCTCCTGGATCAAATCCAGGAACTGAAGCCCGCGATTGGTATATTTTTTGGCAATACTGACCACGAGCCGCAGGTTGGCCTTGATCAATTCGCTCTTGGCGAGTTTGGCCCGCATACGCCCCACATCAACGTTGGACAGAATCCGCTTGAGAATGCGGCTATTGGCCTTAATCTCATTCTCTCTGTCATCGATCTGGTCCTGGATATTGCGCACTTCCTCGTAAAACTGCTCAATATCCTTTTTAGTCAAGCCGCAGTTACTCTGGGCCATTTTGACAAAGCGCGTCTTTACGGTAAGATTTTCCCGGAAAGTGGCCACCGGCACATTCATGGATTCGGCGGATGCCGTTATCACGCGGTTCATGGCGTCAAACCATTCGACCAGGTTTCGAATATCCTCTTCGATCTGGTCGATCACACCGCCTTCCAGTCGCCATTCCTTGAGCATGTCGAATATTTTTTGGTTTCTGCGGCTGATACAGCGCCTGATACGCCGCTGTTCATCTGATTTCAGTTTTTTGTTTTCAAATAATTGGACCCTGAAGTCCATATTCTCCCCATGGACTTGCTGAATGCCTCTGATGGTGGCAATGAACGCGTTTATCTGAGCAAACTCATCTTGATAGGTATCGCCTTCATCGATGTCCCTCAGCACATGTTTGGGCCTCAGCATGCTGTGTTCGATACGCTGTCCCAGGTTCAGCAGGAAATCGACGCCTATGGTGGTTTCCAGCAGCGCTTTGAGCACATCCTGTTCTCCGGCTTCGATCTTTTTGGCGATCTCCACCTCCCCTTCTCGACTTAGGAGGGTCACCATACCCATCTCGCGCAGGTACATTTTGACCGGGTCGGTAACCGAGCCATAATCAGGCATGGACGCGTCCGCCTTCCTGGCTACGGCTGTTGTGGGAACCGTTTTTGGCTTGGCGAGTTTTTCATTGTTTTCGTCAATGATATCGATTCCCAATTCACTGAACATCAATAATGTGTCATCAAATTGGTCGGGGGAAAGCATGTCGTCCGGAAGGGCTTTATTGATTTCCCCATAGGACAAAAAACCCTGCTTTTTCCCATGCGTGATTAAATTTTTCATGGCCTTTTCGGAAATCGTTTTGGTCTCTTTATTCGCCACGTTGTCAATATGCTCCTTTTTTTTTGTGGCAGCAGTTTCAACACCCGGTTTTTTTGTTTTTTTGGGTGCTTTAGCAGCAGTCTTTTTATTTTTTGCTTTTGTTGCTGTGCGAACGGCTTTGGTTTTTGAATTCGTCTTTTTTGCCATTAAATAAAAGCCTCCTGCAACCCGTGTATGAAATGATCCATACCTTTTGCGGTTTTATTATTTGATGACAGCTCGTTGCTGTTTCTGCTTTAAAAGTTCACTTAACAGTTTGACATCATTGTTTTTTTCAGCGTCCTCGATTCTGCGCTGCAAATCGCTTCCGGCCCTGCGATTATGGTGTTGTTCAAACTGCAACAGCAAACGCTCACACCCCTGCCGCCCCCAGTGCTGATCATCGAACGCCAGACGGCTCACAATATTTCGATAGTGGGGATCATCTATTTTCGCAACGATATCGGACATGTCACAATCTCCGGGATGGCCATGTGCCAATATCATCCGGGCGATAGCGCGCAATGTCGCATCTTCAAAAAAATCAACGATATTGCGGCCCACAATTTCCGGTATCATCAACGGATACCGGAAAATCATGGCCAGAATCTGGCATTCAAGACGCTGGCTGTCCTGAACCACATGGCTGATTTCACCGCCGGGCATGGCCTTGCGCTGCGGCATCCGATCATCGGCAGTCCGCCGGATTTTCTGCATAATCACAGCTTCATCGATATTCAGTTTTTCCGACAATTGCTGGATATAAAGGGCACGGGCCACACTGTCCCGGATTTCACCCAAAGGTTCCTGCAATTGCGCAACCGCCCTGACCTTGCCTTCTATAGACAAGCCGTGGCGTTGGATGGCCGAATCGATAAGAAAAGGAATCATTCCCAGTGCACCGTCGGCCATTTTTAAAAAATCGCCCGGTCCACGTTCTCTCAAAAAATCGTCCGGATCATACCCTTCCGGCAGAACCAGTATACGGGCATCCAGGTAATTCTGCTCGAAGACCGGTATGCTTCGCTGTGCCGCTTTGATACCAGCCTGGTCGGAGTCGTACACGAGCACCACCTGGCCCGATTCACCCACCAACCCTTTAAGTAATTGCGCATGTTCCGCTGTCAAGGCCGTACCCAACGTTGCAACCGCATTTTCAATGCCATACAGATGCAGTGCCAGGGCATCAAAATAGCCTTCGACGATATACACCTTCGCGTTGTTTCGGGCCTTGGGTTTGGCCTTGTCGATTCCATATAACGAACGGCTTTTATGATAAATGGGCGTTTCCGGGGAGTTGAGGTATTTGGGCAGACCGTCGCCCAAAACCCGGCCCCCGAAACCGATAACCTGACGATTCAGGTTAAAAATGGGGAATATGATTCTGTCCCTGAACCGGTCATAATAGCCATTCTTATTTTTACGCGGTACAATGAGCCCTGCCCTGGCAATCAACTCTAAGGGCACGCGCTTTGACTCCAAGCGGCGCAACAAGGCATCCCACCGTCCGGGAGCATAGCCCAACCGGTGTCCCTCGATGACTTTGCGCGTCATTCCTCTTGCCAGCAGGTAGGCTTTGGCCTGCTTGCCGATTCGAGGATCGTCCAGCGCCCCGGAAAAAAAGGCCGCGGCAAGCTCATTGATACGGAATAATTTATCCCTTTCCGAAATTTTTTTTTTCTGGTCCGGAGACAGACTTAAATCCGGCACCTCGATTCCATAACGTCCTGCCACCACACGCACGGCTTCCGGAAAGGAAAGTCCTTCATGCTGCATAACGAAACTGAAAACATTTCCTCCCGTGTGGCATCCGAAACAATAAAACATCTGCTTTTCGGGACTTACAGTGAAGGAAGGCGTCTTTTCAGCGTGAAAAGGACACAATCCCGTATAATTTCGACCGGTTCGCTTTAAAACGACATGCTCTTCCACCACGTCCACAATATTGGCGGTATTTTTAACTCGACTAATTGTGTCATCGGGAATTGTATGTGCCAAAGGCGGCTCTCCATCACGCCGAACGATGTTGAGTAGCCAGAATGCGAGTCCAATCTATCATCAAAGCGGCCACAAATGCGTTATCCCGAAAAGGCCCGGGGCAGGCTCTCCGAGTTTAAAAAATGTTTACGATATACTTTCCCGGACATTATGTCAATACGGAAACCGCCACAAGAAAGGGTACCTGACCCAGGCAAAAAACACCATATGTGGTAGCGATCTTAATTATATGGTATCGGTCTTAATATGGCAGTGCCGCCCGCATGTCCGGCAGCATTTCCGAAATAGCCAGTTCACCCATTTCAAGGGCGCTGACCCACCGACCCTTTCGCTTGAAAAACCGGCCAATGGCCAACAAATCCTCAGAAAGCGACTGCTGCCGCTCAGCGTATTTGCGATGCCACAACAACTGTCCGCTATCCACCTGAATCAGGGCCATCTCAAAAGCGATCCGAGCCGGCCGTTCGACTCCGTACGCACCCCCCCGCCGCTCCTCAAAGATATATAGATATCCTCCCAGAACGACATCGGCGCTTCTGGCGGAACCGATGCTGCGTAACGCCTCAATATGATCATGCCTGTTGGTGATTTCAACTGAGTTGAACAGATTGGGGCCTGTCACCGTCCAGAGCAGATCCGTCTGTTTTGCCAGTTGTCTCCGCAATGCCGTGTCAAGGTGTTCAGCGGCATCCTCGTCTACTTGGCCGGTAACAAATACTTGGCCGGTGGCCGGCCCCATAACGCTTGCGTCCGGGCCGAAAATGGAGGCCATATCGATGAACGGCAGTACCAGCAGGCGGCATTTTTTGGAAACCGGGGATATGTCATTGGCCGCTTTGGGAGCGAGGACGCAACCAGCCACGGAAAATGCAAAAAGCACAGCCCCAACCAACAGCGTCAGTCCACTTATTCGAAGCATCTTGGGCATGAACAGAATTTTCCATCACAAGTTAAGAACCGGGCCCGGCGAGATCGGCTGGCAAATCGATCTTGCCGGGCCCCGGAAACCTGTTTTTTTGTTTAATTCGAAGAGATGGTAATAATTAGCTCCCTCATCGGCAGCTATAAACGCCCTTTTGATGACGGGACGCCCTTCACCCTTTGATCTAAGGATGTGGCTTGCCTGAGGGCCCGCCCCATCCCTTTGAACACAGCTTCTATCATGTGGTGCCAGTTTTCCCCATAGGCTATATTGATGTGAAGATTCATTCCGGCCCGCTGAGCGAACGCCCGAAAAAACTCCCTGGCCAGTGATGCGTCAAAATTATTCTGGGAGGGCATCGCCTGCGGCAATCGAAAAACCAGAAAAGGACGATTGGACAGGTCCAGTGTCACCTCGGCCAGGGCGTCGTCCATGGGAATGGCGATGGCTCCATAACGCACAATGCCTTTGCGGTCGCCCAGGGCTTGCGCAACGGCACTGCCCAATACGAGACCGACATCCTCGACGGTGTGGTGGAAGTCCACATCGATATCACCTTTAGCGTCCAGTTCCAGATCGAACAGACCGTGTACACAGAACAGCGCCACCATATGGTCGAAAAATCCGATTCCCGTATCCACACGGTACTCGCCGCTACCGTCAAGGTCGATCTTGGCGGTAATATGCGTCTCTTTGGTTGTCCGTTCAATCTCAGCCGTACGCTTCATCTGCAGTCCCTTTGGCTCGTAGTTTGTAATCCCTTGAATTGAGAAGTGTTCTTTACACTAACGGCACAAAAAAATCAATGCAGAACCGCCCAAGCCGGCAATTATGATCAAACGAGGACATGGGTGATAAGTTCGATAAATTATGATACGTATCCCTGACAATGAACTTAAAGGAGAATGCCATGGTGCCCCCTCTGCTGACCTTAAAAAATGCCTATAAAAAATACCGACATGACCAGGATAAAAGCCTGGCACCGGAAGAGACGGTCGCGCGATTTAAAAATCGCCTGGCCGATAAAAACCTGCAAATACTGGATGATATCGTTCGCATCGACAATGGGCGTCTGGGTATTCCGGTCTATTTCAGTATCTGCGGCCCCGAAGCACGGGCTGCGATTGGAAACTATAAACAAATGGGCAAGGGCGCCACCGAGGCACAGGCCCGGGCCAGTGCGGTAATGGAGTTGGCAGAGCGCTTCAGCCTCTTCAGTTATTATCAAAATCGGGATCATTTTATCACCGCTCCTAAAACTTCCATCAAAGACCCCACTATCCCGTTTGAGCAGATCGCCCGTTCCGTGGATGACAACTCCGGAGACCTGGAGGCACTTGAACCGATTTTTAACGACCTTCCGCTGAAATGGTGCTGGGCCCATAATCTGACCCGGGGGGTACCGATCATGGTCCCCTTCAATTGGTTCTGGACCATCAATGAATTCAACGGGTCATCGGCCGGCAACTGCAACGAGGAAGCACTTTGCCAGGGCATCAGCGAAGTGGTGGAACGGCATGTGTCGTCACTGATCAGCCGGGAGAAGATTCAGGCACCCCGGATCGACATAAATTCCATAACGGATCCCGTAGCTTTGGAATTGATCGGGAAATACGACCACGCCGGAGTTCAGTTGGCGATTTCCGATTTCACCCTTGAAATGGGTATCCCCAGCATCGGCGTGCTGGCGTGGGACCCCGCCACTTTCCCTGAGAAAAGTGAAATCGTCTGGACTGCCGGCACCATGCCAAGCGCAAATAAGGCGCTCTGCCGTTGCCTAACGGAAATTGCCCAGCTGGGGGGTGACTTTAACAGCGGTGGCAATTACGAAGCCAGTGGGCTTCCTAAATTTTCAGACCTGGAATCCGCCCGATATATTACCCATCCCGGCCGCATGGTGAGCCTCGAAGAACTTCCCGAACTCGGTGACGACAATATCAAAGTCGAAGTGCAAAACTGCATTGATGCCTTGTCGCAAAAAAACATGGAAGTATTTACGGTGGACGTGCGCCACTCCGCACTGGACATACCGGCGTTCTATTCTATTGTCCCGGGCACTCAGTTTCGTGAGCGTGCGTTCAACAGTTCTGTGGGTATGGTCATGGCCAAGATCGTGACCACAACCTATTCTCCTGAAAAAGCGCTCGATATGATAGATCAAATTGACGCACGCATTCCCGGTAAATACTACCTGGAATTTTATCGGGGCCAGATCCACATCGACCATGGTCAATACGAAAAGGCACTGGCTTTTTTGAACCGCGCCATTGCATTATCTCCCCCGCCGGAAGATTCGGCCAGCATCTATACCTATGCAGGGCTGTGTTTGAAAGAGATGGAAATCTACCCGGGAGCATTGAAAGTCCTTGAAAAAGGGCACCATATCGACCCGCAGCGAACCGACACCCTGAACTTGATGGGATTCTGTCACTTTAAGCTGAAAGCCCATGACCGGGCCATCGAATGTTTCCAAAAACTTGTCGCCCTGAATCCCAGTTCTGCCATCGATTACGCCAATATCGGGGCCAACTACCGGGCCATGGGAGAAAAAGCCAAAGCTATCGAACACTACCAGCTGGCTCTGTCCCTGGATCCGGATATTGATTTCGCCAGGGATCATTTGGCCCAGATGGGCGCGGCTCAGCAAGCGGGCCGAATCAGAACCGGTCGATGAGTTCCTCGGCAAGCGCGTTGTAATCGATGGCTCCGAAACTGCTGCGCCGGTAAAACACGACGGGCTTTCCCGCCGCAGCACTTTCTGCGATGGTGGTGTTTGCACGTATTTTGGTCGTAAGCAGAAAATCCTTGTAACGTTCATCGCTGCCCAACTGGGACAGAACGTTTTGGCTCACCCGGGTTCTGGCATCATAAAATGTCGGAAGTATCCCCAGGACACTGATAGCCGGATTGATCTCTGCCTGAATGGCTTCCACCGTATCGTACAGTCCGGCAAGCGCACCGAATGCGTAAGGGTGGGTCTGACAGGGTATCAACACCTGTCGCGCATAGGCAAACACATTGACCGTGAGCAGCGATAGGCTCGGGGGGGTGTCCAGCAAAACGACGTCATATTCTTCGGACAAATCGTCCAAGGCATCCTTTAATCGATTTTCGCGGCCCTCGACATCCACCAATTCGACCTCGGCACCGGCCAAGTCCACATTCCCGGGAAGCAGGTCCAGCCCCTCCCAGGCCGTTTCCCTAATCACATCGAGGAGGCGAGCCGATTCCGAACCGTTAATCAGGTCATACACAGATACAGCACCGTCGGCAGGATCGATCCCCAGTCCCCGGGTAGCATTTGCCTGCGGGTCCATATCCACCACGAGCACTTTCTTGTTCTCCAGTGTCAGGGCCGCAGCAAGGTTGATGACCGTTACTGTTTTGCCGACTCCGCCTTTTTCATTTGCCACTGCAACGGTTTGTGTCCGCATACGCAAATTCTCCTGAAGTTAGGGGTGCATGCCATTTCAGATGGGTTTATTAAGTTCAACCTGCAGGTCCCTTACGGCGCGCCGTAAGAAGCGCAACCGCCCGGTAATTTCGCCTGATCCGGAACGCCGGGTTGAATCAAGAGCCCTAAATTCCGCCCGTTCCTGTCTTGACCGCATCAACCCGAAGCGCATCGCCGCCGCGCAGCAGGTGAATATCGCCGCGCAGGCCGTTTATTTGCCCTCCAATATGATCGATGTCACGCTCAATGGCGTCCATAGAGTCACTTAGCGCTTCCTTGTCGGAGCGTTCACTGCCCATGGAATCCACCACGCCATTCAAATCCGAAAGGTAAACGCGAAAATGATCGGTAAGCCCCTCAAACAGTCGGTTGCTGGACGCTACGGCAAGACGCAGCATGTATTGAAACTTAACATTTTCCCTGTAATCGATGAAATGGGCGTAAACAGATCGTTGCGTCTCCCGCTTCATGCGCCGTATCCCGCCCTTAAGGGCTTTGATTTCCTTATCGCCTTTTTCGCCAGCCGGCTTTTTCAGGACCTTGCGCATCGCCCGAAGTAAAGCATATACCCCCAGCCGCATGACTGCCTCTGTTTTGATATGTGCGGAATAGCGCATTGTGGCGGCTGCCGGCGGCAGTTCGAGGCCTTCCGACAGTTTAATGTCGTCAAAATTGGGCACGGTGTCGAACACCTTATGGACCGGTATCTGGTCCAAATTAAATTGGGACAGTGTCTCTTCGTACTGATGGATGGCCTCGCGCACCATGGCTTCATACGGTTCGACAACCGAATGCAGATATTCTTTCAGCCGATGCTCCAGTTTTCCGAAAAAGCCGACAATTTCGGGATTCACGGTTTCAGCCATGAAGCTGTCAAGAGCCTGTTTAAACTCCTGAAATACCAAATAGAGAGTCTGGTTGAACCCGGATATGACCGCCTGTTCCCTGTACCTGCTCAGGTCCACCTGGTAACCCTGGATAAAAGCGATCACTTTTTCAAGCACCGGCCCATTGTGTCGATCGAAAAAACCATCGATCTCATTCTTCAGCTCTTTGCTGATCGACTGAATACCCCCGTCCAGAGTTCCCCGAATCATGGACTGAACCTGGCGCATGTAAATCTGGTGGCTTTTGATACGATCCGCCATTCCCTGAGCTTCTCCGGCATCTTTGCGCAGCATGTTCTTGTTGAGCCGGATCCAGTTCCCCAATTCAGCCCGAACCAAATCGATGCGTTCAAGCTGATTCTGCAGCAACAGGGCGGAACGCTCACGGGTGAGTTTGCGTTTCAGCGTGTCTTTAAGCCGTGTCAATTCCGTTTCCGAGTAAGGCACGATATTGACGGCACTGCGCCACTGTTCCAGTCGTGATGCATCACGCCCGGACAGCTCTCGCTGGCGCACCTTAAACAGATGATACAGCGCCGAAAAGACAAAAAGTTCGGGATTCGGAAGAACAAGCGACAGTTCTCCCCTGATTTTTTCAATCAATTGTTGCAGGTCGGAAAGTGATTCGTGTTCGTTGATATCGCAATTGCACACGAAAAGAATATTTTCCGCAATGCCCATCTGTTTGATAATGGTCAGAAAACGGATATCGGCCTGACGCAGTCCGGTTCGGCTGCTGATCACGTATACGATGAGATGGGCTTTTAGCAGGTAGTCCTGAATCATGGCCATGTGCAGTGGATTCGGTGAATCGCTTCCCTGACAGTCGGCCATCTCGATATTGGTTTCAAGAGCTTCGCTGGTAATATCCAGCTGAATGTCTTTGAGGTAGACCGCCAGCTTGTCTTCGCCGACAAACATCCGGTGTTCACCAAAATTGTCGGCACCAAATGCTTCGGTCGACCGCTCTGCGCCCACCAAATGTTCGACGGTTTCAAACCCCTTCAAGTAGGAGGAGAGCAAAACGCTATTGGCGTTCAGACTGTCGTTGGCCACATGCATCTCAGCATCCAGTGCATTCAGTGCGCTCTGCAAATCGTTACGGTCCTGGCTGCGGCGGATATCGAAACGGTCATGGTCCGCATGCCACTCATTGGAAGGAAAAAGAACAAGCGCCTGTTCGATTTCCGTATTGACCTCGTCCCATGATTTGAAAAATAGCTGCGCCTGCAATTTTTCACCGCGGCGCACCCTTGTCACAATTGAAGTCACTACGCCCGCACCGCGCTTAAGATAATCGTCCTGCAGCAAGGCATTGACCAGTGTACTTTTTCCGGATTTGATGGCTCCCACAACCGCAATGCGCACCACGTGATCAATGAGATGCCTGGAAATGGTATCGCAGGTCTGTAACCATTGCGCCGCGGCTCCCCCTGAAGAAGCGAGCACCGATTGGGTCTGCCGGAGCAGATCACGGAGCCTCTCGTTTATTGACAATAATGATTCCCGGCTCTTGTGATATTGATCCATGGGTATTGGCATGCTGTTGGGTTATGTCCAGATCACTTCCTTCTTCGCTGAAAAAGCACTGCGGCACGGCCACGGCGGCATTTCAGCTTTTACACTGCCTGCCATGAATTGTCAAAACTTTCCCGCTGAACAGCCGTTCCGCAATGGCAACAAAATATAATGGCTTGTAAATCTTGATATTTTATGGTACCTTCCCGCCCAATTCGCAGCCTCCACCGCCGGAACGGTTTCTGGGGAACCCGAACGGATCGTTCATTAAATGACTGAAGCGCTGACAGACAGCGACAGGGCACGAATCTGCAAACCGGTTTGTCAGCTGCATAATTGGAGGTGTGGTTGATCGATAGATACTAAATAAAGGGGGAGTCGATACCCATGTCCGACAAACATCCCGAATGCCCACTATACAACCCACTCAATTGCAAGGAGTATTACAACCCGAAACTTTGCGCCTTTGTCAGAAAAGACAAGGTCTGCCTGAAAAAGAAAAAGCCGAAACCGAAGCAAAAGAAAGCACAAGGATAACCTGATACCGAAAATACACAGGGCGCCCGACCGGGCGCCCCTTTTTTTAGGCCTGCTTGCCTTCATATACAAACGAACCGATATTACACGAATTGCCGCAGCCCGAGATCATCAGACCGGCACACCGCATATCCAGAATTTTTTAACGCGACATTCAGCCTTTCATTGCCGGGCACAGCGCACCAAACGATCTCCGGAGCATATTCGACCCCCATCGTCCCCATAATCCGAAATACATTTCTTATGCCCTGGATATTGGCTTTTCGCGCGGTTTCCAACAGACCGGCCAAAGCTATGCATTACCGGCCGTATCCATCAGGCAGTCCGGATCGATCCCCATGTTTCGTATGGCCCGTTCCCAACGCTCAGCTTCCGGCAGCCCGAACAGGATATCCATATCACACGGGGCGGTCAACCAGGCGTTCTCTTTCATCTCCCATTCCAGCTGCCCGGCCCCCCATCCGGCGCAACCCAGAGCGATAATATATCTGGCTGGCCCATCTCCACGTCCGATGGCTTCCAGAACGGCCTTGGAATTGCTTAAAGCCAATTCTTGATTGATTTGCAGGGCACCCTTTGTCTCAAAGGGGCGTCCATGAAGAATAAACAGTTCATCGATGTGAACCGGCCCTCCGATATAGATCGGTACTTTGCCGAGTTCCGGACCGCAGGGAATCTGCAATTCGTCAAAAATCAGTTTGGCGTTGAGGGCAACATGAAGGCGGTTGATGACGATTCCCACGGCGCCCTCCGGCGTGTGCTCGGAAATACAGGTCACCGATTTGATGAAATTGGGATCGGCCAGCCCTGGCATGGCCATCAAAAAATGTCCCTTTAAGGACTGGAAACAAGGATTATCCATAAAATAGTTCCAATACTTTTCCGCTCATTGGGCCCCATATCGTCAACGGGAGACACTATGGACCAAAAGCGCTTTGAAGAGGATCGATACATAGCTGTCCTTCGGACACCCTGGCCGAGCGCAGGTCATAGATGGATCCGTTATCAAACCGCCCCATTCGGTGCAAGTCCAGTATCAAACGGGCCACCGAAAGGGGATCAATCAACTCGCCGGACTGTTTTGCGCGAACAAAGTCGGCCTGCGCCGGAAAGAGCGACGGGTCCGTTTCCCGTATGAGCGCCTGCATGTCCGTGTCGACCTTTCCCGGATAAACGCAACATACGGAAACGCTCCGCTCGCGCCCCTGCTGCTCCCTGGCCACACAAAGCGTCATCATATCCAGGGCCGCCTTTGATCCGCAATACAACGCCCAGCCGGAATATGCATTCCGGGCCGCACCTGAAGAAATATTAATAATACTCCGTTTACCACAAAACGGAGCGGTCAGGGAAATGAAAGCAGACATCAGCAGTGCCGGTGCCGCCTGGTTGACATGAAGATGCCGGACGATCCGCTCGGCCGGCAACAACTCCATGGGCCCCATGGGCGCCAGAACAGCAGCGTTGTTGATCAATACCAGTGCATCAGCGGAGCTTTGGCACATCATCTTTATCAGCCGGGTTCCGCAATCGACAACCTGCGCAGGGAGGCTTAAATCACATTGGATGTTGCACTCATTGGGGCTGCTTCGATCCGGGGCGCTGGAAAGCGAAAAAAGCGCTCCTCCTTCACCGCGGATAACTTCGGCTACGGCCCTGCCGATGCCGCGTGTGGTGCCGGTCACAAGGTATGCGGTGGTCACTGTACGTCGCCCTTCCCCGGGGCCGGCCTGTTGTCGAATCGCCAGGTTAACCCCGACCGTATGTTAAAATCGGGAACCGCCCGGCTCAGGTCCTCGCAAAAAGCGAATTCCCAATATAACGAGTGGCTCAATGTTCGCTGAAAACCAATGGACAACTCCAAAGCGCCGCCATCCATCGCATTCAGGCCGGACGCTTCAAAAGGGGATGAATAATAGTTGACCTGTGCCAGCCAACGCCAGCGGTGGTTGTATTGATAAGCGGCACCGGTAAAAAGGCTGATGCTCTTGCGGGCCGACACCTCTGCGTCCACCGTCTGCGGGTCGTTGACCCAGATCGCGCCGGGCATCAGATAAAACGACCAGCGCGCTCCGCACCATTGCATCGGTAAAAAGAGCCCTGCATCGTACCGGCCGCTGCCCGCACCTGAATCGGCATCCCCGGTAGGCAGTTTAAGCGTCACCAGGACTGCGCTGTTCAAGCTGTGGCCGCCCAGAGCCAGCGGGCCCAGCGCAATTTGCGTTGAAACGCGCACATCCCCTAATCGCAGCGTATCATTTTTTCCCAGGAGCCAGACCCGATCGTCCTTTGTCACCCGATAGGCGTACACATCCCCAGGCCTGTTCTCCCGGCCGTAATTGGGAACGCCCAGAAGATCATGGTAATTCTGGAGAAAGCCGTCCAGAAAACCATCCTGCATGGAAATCAGGGGGATATCCAGTCTGAGCGCCAGTTTATCATTCACACCGTAGGCCATTGAAATGTCGCCAACCATCATTTCCATATCAATCAGAAAATCCCAGCGGGAATTGTGGTCATCAAAATAAGTACTGCTGTACTCCAACGCAAAGGTTGTCTCCAGAACCGCCCTCCCCGGCAACTCGGCATTTGTCGGTCGTGGTGTCAGCACCAGCATATGCAGGGGGAACCGATTGGTGGTTTGCAGCGGCCCGTCATCCGATCCTGCCGATGCCCCCGTGCCAAGTACAAGGGCAACTGCCAGTAAGACTTTAAAAAGGTGACCCAATAGCGCGTTCATGGTACTCTTTTCTGTGACTGTCGTCTCACCTGTCCTGAAGCTCGCGTTTGCCTAATTCCCCGATTCAGTAAAAAAATCCCGCAGAGAGCCCGGCATTGGCCTGTCCCTGCATTGGGCACGCGAACTGCCGCCTATTGCCTCAAGTATCGAGTTGCCAGTTGGGGTTCGCGCTGCGCGCGGGCCTGATCTTATACAACGACAGGATTCCTTAACCCGTCACTCACAACGCGTAACTCGTAACTGATCTTGCGCGACCTGGCCGCAAGGACCCGGTTTTAAACAGGACCTGGTTTCAATATTGAATAAAATTTCGATATTTATCCTTGACAGGTTAAAACCGGGTTGCTAATGAGCACATAAATAAAACAGGTCAAACTAACAAATGAAAAGCATTATCGTCAACATTCTCCTTCTTGGTATTCTTGTCGTCGTCGGTCTTATTACCGACATCGGGCACAAGGGGCGATAATGGCTTAACCAAGCAAACCCGGCAAAAACAAAAACCGTTATCAGCCCCAAAAAGCTGATAACGGTTTTTTTGTGGAGGAGAGGAAAGACACCATGAAAAGCACTTGCGTTAAAACCGGCATCGAACGTGCACCCCACCGCGCCCTGCTTAAATCCTGCGGCTACACCCGCGATGAAATTGAGCGGCCCCTGGTGGGCATCGCCAACGCAGCCAATACCATCATACCCGGCCATGTCCACTTGGACACCCTTGCGGAAGCCGTCAAAGCCGGTATTTACATGGCCGGTGGAACACCTGTGGAGTTCGGCGTTATCGGGGTCTGCGACGGCATCGCCATGAATCACGAAGGGATGAAATACTCACTGGGAAGCCGAGAGCTGATCGCCGATTCCGTTGAAGTCATGGCGACCGCACACGGACTCGATGCCATGGTGATGATCCCCAACTGCGACAAAATCGTTCCGGGTATGCTCATGGCGGCCGCCCGACTCGATCTACCCACCATTTTCATCAGCGGCGGCCCCATGCTGGCCGGCGAGCACCAGACCGCCGCCGGCACCCGGACCGTGGACCTGATCACCGTCTTCGAGGCGGTGGGTGCCGTCAAGGCAGGCAAGATGACAGCGGCAGAACTCGCCGAAATCGAAGATGCCGCCTGCCCCACCTGTGGCTCCTGTTCCGGCATGTTCACCGCCAATTCGATGAACTGCCTGACGGAAGCCATCGGCCTTGGACTGCCCGGCAACGGCACCATTCCAGCGGTCTACAGTGCCCGAACACGGCTGGCCAAGACCGCCGGAATCAAAATAATGGAATTGTTGGAAAAAAATATCACAACCGGCAAAATCCTCACTCCGGCGGCTTTTGAAAACGCCCTGGCCGTGGATATGGCCCTGGGCTGTTCCACCAACACAGTGCTGCACATCGCCGCCATTGCCAATGAAGCCGGGGTGGATTTCGATCTGAATCTGATCAACGCGGTAAGCCAAAAAACCCCCCATTTGGCCTCCATGAGCCCCGGAGGCCTTCATCATCTCCAAGATCTTTATCGTGCCGGCGGCATCGGCGGGGTCATGAAAGTCCTGCAGCAGGCCGGAAGGATCAATACTGACTGCATGACCGTTACCGGAAAAAGTGTCGGCGAAAACCTTGGGACGGCCGAGGTTTACGACAGTACTATAATCCGCACCATTGACACTGCCTACCATGAACAGGGCGGACTGGCTGTTCTGTTCGGCAACCTGGCGCCGGACGGCTGTGTGGTCAAACAGTCCGCCGTATGTGACCAGATGCTGCGCCACGAGGGCCCGGCGCGGGTGTTCGACGGTGAAGAAGCGGCATCGGAGGCCATCATGGCGGGAAGGATTCAGAAAGGCGACGTTATCGTGGTGCGCTATGAAGGCCCCAAAGGCGGTCCGGGCATGCGCGAAATGCTTACCCCCACTTCGGCCATCGCCGGCATGGGACTCGACGCTCATGTGGCGCTGATCACCGATGGGCGTTTTTCAGGCGGAACACGGGGTGCAGCCATCGGCCACATCTCGCCCGAAGCCATGGATGGCGGCGTCATCGGCCTGGCCAGGGAAGGCGACACGATCGCGATCGACATTCCGGCCAAAACCATTACCCTTAAGGTTGGCGACAGTGAACTGGCGGCCCGCCGCGAAGCTTGGGTGCCGCCGCCGCCCAAAATCACCAAGGGATACATGGCCCGTTACGCCAAAACCGTTTCTTCGGCCAATACAGGGGCCATTGTCAGATAACAACCGTAAGCCAGACGCAACCCATATATAGAATTCATGACTCAATCGGGAGTATGCAAACCATGAAAATGACCGGAGCACAAATTTTACTGACCATGCTCAAGCAGGAAAGCGTGGACACCATCTTCGGTTTTCCGGGCGGTGTACTGTTGGACATCTATGATGAAATATTCAGATCCGATATCCGCCATATCCTCGTCCGGCACGAGCAGGGCGCCGTGCATGCAGCCGACGGCTATGCGCGCGCTTCGGGCAAGGTCGGCGTATGTCTGGTTACATCCGGCCCCGGCGCCACCAATACCGTCACCGGTATCGCCACGGCCTATATGGACTCCATTCCCCTGGTGGTCTTTACCGGGCAAGTGCCTACCCAGCTCATTGGCAACGATGCCTTCCAGGAGGTCGATATCGTAGGGATCACACGGCCCTGCACCAAACACAACTATCTGGTCAAAAACACCGGGGATATCGCCCAGATCATCCGCCAGGCGTTTCATATTGCACGCTCGGGTCGCCCAGGACCCGTGCTGGTGGACATCCCCAAGGATGTGGCCAACAGTATTGTGGATTTCGATCTTCAAAAAAACGGCCACAAACTCAAAATGCCAGCTTACAACCCCACTTACGAACCCAACACCCGGCAGCTCAAAAAAGTCGTGGAAATGATCCGCAAAGCCAAAAAGCCCGTCCTGTTCGGCGGCGGCGGCATCATCCTCTCCGGCGCCTCGGCCGAATTTACCCGCCTGTCGCACCGCGCCCGCATACCGGTCACCGCATCGCTGATGGGCCTGGGCGGTTTTCCCGGCACGGACCCGCTCTGGCTGGGCATGCCCGGCATGCACGGCACATTCCGCGCCAACATGTCACTGGGCGAGTGCGATTTATTGATCGGTGTCGGCGTTCGGTTTGACGACCGTGTCACCGGAAAGACTGACACCTTTGCACCCCACGCAAAAATTGTCCACATCGACATCGACCCCACATCCATCCGTAAAAACGTGGCGGTTGCTGTCCCGGTGGTGGGTGACTGCAAGGTCAGCCTCGGTTTGCTCAACGAGATGCTTGACAGCACCGAGTTGGGCGATCTGGACGCCAAACGCCGTCCCTGGATCGAGAAAATCGCCAACTGGAAAAGCACCCAGCCCCTGGCTTATGACCAGGGAGAAGAAAAAATCAAGCCGCAGTTTGTGGTCGAAAAACTATTTGAACTCACCCGGGGCGAGGCCATCATCACCACAGAGGTGGGCCAGAACCAGATGTGGACCGCTCAGTACTACCATTTTGGTCGCCCCAATCACTTCATCAGCTCCGGCGGCCTGGGCACCATGGGTTTCGGATTGCCCGCCGCAATAGGCGCCCAGATCGCTTTTCCGGACAAACTGGTGGTGGATGTGGCCGGCGACGGCAGCATCCAGATGAACATTCAGGAAATGGCCACCGCTGTCCAGTATTGTCTTCCGGTCAAAGTGGCGATCTTAAACAACGGCTATCTGGGGATGGTACGCCAGTGGCAGCAGATTTTCTATGAACGTCGCTACTCCTGCACAACAATGGATTACGCGCCCGATTTTGCCAAACTTGCCGAAGCATACGGGGCGGTGGGGCTGCGCGCCACAAAGCCGTCCGAGGTTGAACCGGTGCTTCGGGAAGCCATCGCCACACCCCGTCCGGTCATCATGGATTTTGTCGTGGAAAAAGAAGAAAATGTCTACCCCATGGTGCCTGCCGGCAAATCCATAACGGAAATGTTGCTGGCCTAGCCGGCCGCGCAGGAGGATGAAAATATGTTGCGGATTTCCTGAAGGAACGGCATTTTCTATATAAACGATTAATCACTACGACAGGACATGACATGAACAGTCAACAACACATACTGACCTTGCTGGTGGACAACGAACCCGGTGTACTTTCCCGTGTGGTGGGCCTTTTCAGCGGCCGCGGATTCAACATTGAAAGCCTCTGCGTCGCACCCACGCTGGATGGCGGCATATCGCGCATCACTGTTACCACTAAAGCCAATCCACCGGTTGTAGAACAAATTGAAAAGCAGCTCAACAAACTGATCAATGTGATCAAGGTCCGCGACCTGAGCATAGACGAAGCAGTGCAGCGCGAAATGGCCATCATCCGCGTGAAAGCCAGCTCACAGTACCGCGCGGAAATTCTGCGAATCGTCGATATTTTTCGCTGCAAAGTCATCGACGTAGGAAACGAACAGTATACAATCGAAGTTACGGGGGACCAGGGCAAGCTCGAAGCCCTGCTTCGTCTGCTCAAGCCCATCGGCATCAAAGAAATCGTCCGTACCGGCCCGGTTGCACTTCGTCGCGACCCCAAATAGCCAAACCACATCCAGCGCATACTGGAAAAAATCATTAGTCCCTAAGGGACCCGACTTAACTTTAAGGAGAAAACGAATGGCACAAATTGATTTTGGAGGCGTCACTGAAGAAGTCATCACTTCAGAAGAGTTTACCGTAGAAAAGGCACGGGAAATCCTTTCCAGGGAGACCATCGCCGTCATCGGCTACGGCGTGCAGGGGCCGGGCCAGGCCCTGAACATGCGCGACAACGGCGTCAATGTGATCATTGGCCAGCGCCAGAATTCAAAAACCTGGGACAAGGCCGTATCCGACGGATTTGTACCGGGCAAAACCCTGTTTCCCATTCAAGAGGCCGCCGAAAAAGCGACCATCGTCAAATACCTGCTGTCCGATGCTGCCCAGGTATCGGTCTGGCCGACCATTAAAAAATGCCTGAAGCCGGGCAACGCCCTTTACTTTTCGCATGGGTTCGGCATCGTTTACCGCGACCAGACCGGCATCATCCCCCCGGATGATGTGGATGTCATTCTGGTGGCCCCCAAGGGCTCCGGAACCACTGTACGCACCAATTTCCTGGACGGCAGCGGCATCAATTCCAGCTATGCCGTTTTCCAGGACGCTACCGGCCGTGCCAGGGAGCGCACTCTGGCCGTGGGCATCGCCATCGGTTCCGGGTACCTGTTTCCCACCACCTTTGAAAAAGAAGTCTACAGCGATCTCACCGGTGAACGCGGAATTCTGATGGGTGCGCTGGCAGGAGTCATGGAGGCCCAGTACAACCTGCTGCGCAAGCACGGTCACAGCCCCAGCGAAGCCTTCAACGAAACCTGCGAAGAACTTACCCAGAGCCTGATCCGACTGGTGGGGCAAAACGGCATGGACTGGATGTTTGCCAACTGCAGCACCACCGCCCAGCGCGGTGCCATTGACTGGGCTCCCAAATTCCGCGATGCGGTAATACCGGTCTTTGACGACCTTTACGAAAGCGTGATCAACGGCACGGAAACCCGCCGCAGCATTGAGCGCAACAGCGCTCCCGATTATCGCGAACGACTGGAAGAAGAACTGGCTCAAATCCATAACTCTGAGATGTGGACTGCCGGGCGTGCCGTTCGCAGCCTGCGTCCGGAAAATCGGCTGAAAAAATAACCAAAGATACAATATATACTCCCCTCCCCCGGCGGGAGGGGAAAACCCAACAACAATCGACTACCGACGGCGGTCAATTATGGAACCCATTCTCATTTACGACACCACGCTGCGCGACGGCACCCAGGGTGAAAATATCAGCTTCTCTTCCAAAGAGAAAGTTAAAGTCGCCAAAAAATTAGACGACCTGGGCGTTCATTATATCGAGGGCGGCTGGCCGGGGTCCAATCTCCGGGATGTGAATTTTTTTGAGCTGGCCAAGCGGGAAATCTTTGCCAACGCATGCATCACCGCCTTCGGTGCGACCCGCAAACCAGGCATTGCAGCGTCCGATGACCCCAACCTCAGGGCGCTCATAGAAAGTCAGACCGCTGCCGTGGCCATTTTCGGCAAAAGCTGGTCCCTGCACGTAGAACAGATCATGTCCAATACACGTCAGGAAAACCTGGATATGATCCGTGACAGTGTGTCCTTTCTTAAAGCCCACGACAAAGAAGTTCTCTATGACGCCGAACATTTTTTCGACGGCTACAAAGCGGATGCCGAGTATGCCGGCCAGACACTGCTGGCCGCCATGGACGCGGGGGCCGACATCCTGGTGCTGTGCGATACCAACGGCGGCACCCTGCCCCACGAGATCGAAGCCATGACGACCGCAGTCGACAAAATGCTCAAAAACCATGGCTATGCGCCCCGTTTAGGGATCCACTGCCACAACGACTGCGGCATGGCAGTGGCCAATTCCATTGCGGCCATCCGTGCCGGCGCCATCATGGCCCAGGGTACCATCAACGGTTACGGCGAGCGTTGCGGCAATGCCGACATTACCACCATCATTCCTGTTTTAAGCCTCAAGATGGGAATACCGAGCATTCCGGCCCAAAGCCTGTCCAAGCTGAAAACGGTATCCCGTTATGTGAGTGAAACGGCCAATATGATCCCCCTGCACTCGCGGCCCTTCGTGGGAAGAAGCGCCTTCGCCCACAAAGGAGGTATTCATGTCAATGCCATCATGAAAGAACCCCGCGCCTACGAGCACATGGACCCCGCTCTGGTGGGCAACAAGCGCCGGGTACTGGTCTCCGACATGTCCGGTAAAAGCAATGTGGCTTACAAAGCCAAAGAGATGGGGGTCGAACTGGGCGCCAATGGCAAAGACTGCAGTGAAATCGTAGCAGAAATCAAATCAATGGAAGATCATGGTTACCAGTTCGACGTGGCCGACGGATCCATGAAAATACTGCTGCAGAAATTCACCGACCAGTTCACCCCGCTTTTCGACCTGCAATCGTTCCGTATCAGCATCGAAAAAGACAAGGATCAACCCTGTTCGTCCCACGCGACCATTAAAATCAAAGTCGGCGAGACGGACGAAATCACAGCAGCCGAAGGACACGGGCCGGTCAGCGCCCTGGACAACGCTCTGCGCAAGGCACTGGGCCAATTCTACCCCGACCTGGATGCCATGAGCCTGGTGGATTTCAAAGTGCGCGTCATCGACGGCCGCCAGGGAACCGCAGCCCGGGTCCGCGTCTTTATCGAATCCCGGGACAACGAGGATATCTGGACCACCATCGGGGTGTCCGAAGATATTATCGAAGCCTCCTGGCAGGCGCTGGCCGACAGTTTCCAGTTCAAACTGGCCAAGGAAGATATGCGAACCATAGACACCAAGTGAAGACCCGAAAAGAGTATCTTTACCCGCAAAGGATTGAACCAAATGCAAAAGGCAGGACACAACGCCGCAGGGCATACCCCCCTGCGGCCCATGCTCGGGTTTCAGAAGACGTCAAATGACCGAGGTCAATCATCTTGACCGATAAACCTGACGATTGGCTGAACAAGTTCATTCACCATGCAGTCGAAACCCGAAAGAGGCGAGATCATGACAAACCATACCATCAAAATATTTGACACCACCCTGCGCGACGGGGAACAATCTCCCGGCGCCAGCATGAATACCGCAGAGAAACTCCGCCTGGCCGTCCAACTGGAAAAGCTGGGGGTGGATATCATTGAAGCCGGTTTCCCGGCGGCTTCCCAAGGCGACTTCGACGCCGTTTCTCAGATTGCCAGCCGTCTGGAACGCACCGAAATCGCCGGCCTGGCAAGGGCCGACAAGGCCGACATCGACCGCGCCTGGGATGCGGTAAAAAATGCCGTCAAACCCCGCATTCACACCTTTATCGCCACCTCAGACATCCACCTGAAATACAAGCTCAACATGACCCGTGAGCAAGTGATCCAGAATGCAGTAGAGGCCGTGCGTTACGCCAAAACCTTCACCGACAGCGTGGAGTTCTCCGCCGAGGACGGATCGCGCAGCGACCGCGACTACCTGTGCCAGATTTTTGAAGCCGCCATCGCTGCCGGTGCCACCACCGTCAATTTGCCCGATACGGTAGGCTATGCCATACCCAGCGAATTTTCCGAACTGGTCAAATACATCATGGCCCATACCTCCAATATTGGAAAGGCTGTCCTCAGCGTCCACTGCCACAACGATCTCGGGCTGGCCACCGCCAATACCCTGGCCGCGCTGAACGCCGGCGCCCGCCAAGCCGAGGTAACCATCAACGGCATCGGCGAACGTGCCGGTAACACCTCCCTTGAAGAAGTCGTCATGGCCCTGCGCACCCGCCACAACAGCATGGGCCTGACCACCGATATCCGGACCGAGCACATCTCGGCCACCAGCAAACTGGTGAGCATGATCACCGGTATCCTGATCCAGCCCAACAAGGCCATCGTGGGAGCAAACGCCTTTGCCCACGAAGCCGGAATTCACCAGGACGGAATGCTCAAAAACCCGATGACGTATGAAATCATGCGACCCGAAGATATCGGCCTGAGCACCAACAAAATGGTGATGGGAAAACACTCCGGACGCCATGCCCTGCGCGAACGTCTCAAAGACATCGGTTACGATCTTTCCGAAGAAGAACTCAAGCTGGTTTTTAAGAAATTCAAGGAGCTGGCCGACCGCAAAAAACATATCGTGGACGAAGACCTGGAGGCCATCGTCAACGAGGGCGTTCTGCGTACACCGGATATTTTTGTCCTGGAATATCTTCATGTGACCGCTGGCTCCACAGTAATGCCCACGGCCAGCGTACAGCTTTCCATCCAGGGCCGCCCGGTTAAAGACTCCGGGTATGGCAACGGACCCATTGATGCGGCCTTCAACACCATTGCCAAACTGACCGGCACCACCTCCGAGCTGCTGCGGTTTACTGTCAGCGCCATTACCGGCGGCACCGACGCCCAGGGCGAAGTCACCGTGCGCTTGAAGGAAAACGGCCTGGTCGCCCTGGGCCGCGGCACCGACCCCGACATCATGACTGCCAGCGCTCTGGCCTACATCAACGGCCTGAACCGCCTTGAGTACCTCAAAGCAAATCCTGTGGACCATAAAAAGTATTGATTCAAAACGATAACCGTCGCCCGCCCCCCCCTTGCCGGTTTTCCGGCATGTGGGATCGCGGGCCGTCCACGAACGGGGCTCCACGGTCATACCATAGAAGGACAGTGACGGATTATACCTCAACATTCGGGTCTCGGCCGGTGCCCGGTAAAAGCGGTATTGTCGTTTAAGTTAATGCCTTTGCCTAAAAACAGGCAATTTTCTGTTTGCTTGGCATTTATCGAGTGGTATAAAAGCCCTCATGCCAAATCAAAATGAAACCAAAACTGCGCTTATGCGCAAGCTGCAGTCCAAACCGCGCCTGGTTTTGCTGGTTCCCCTGGTGCTGCTGGCGGCAGCCGGGGCTCTGGTTTACTGGGGTCAGCATCAGCGAAGCTCAGAGGCGTTGTACTATTCCGGCACCATTGAAGCCACTACGGCCGATATCTCCTTCCAGACCCAGGGCCGCGTGTCCGAGGTTCTGGTGCAAGAAGGACAGGCCGTGGCGGCCGGCCAGATCCTGGCGCGGCTGGAGACCGATGCATTCATCGCCGACCGCAGGGCGGCCGAGGCGGCCCTGATGCAAGCCCGCGCCGATCTGGCACGCGCCGAGGCCAGCCTGGCCCTTGCAAAATCGGTTCTTCCCGAAGAGGTCCAACGTGCCGAAGCGGCCCTGCAGAGCCTCGAATACCAATACAAGGAGTTATCCGGCGGGTATCGTCCCCAGGATGTGGAAACCTCCCGCCTGGCCGCAGCCGCCGCCAAATCCAGCCTGGACAATGCACGCCGGCAGAAAGAGCGCTACGACAAACTCTTTCACGAGCAAGTGGTCTCTGAAAGCGACAAAGATACGGTGGACCTGCATTACGAAACCGCGCTGCGCCAGTATCAGCAGACCCGCCAGGCACTGGATCTGGCCCAAGAGGGCTTTCGCAGAGAAACCATCCAGTCGTCCGGCGCCCAGCTGTCCCAGGGCCGGTCCGCGGTGGCCCTGGCCCGCAGCAACCTGAAGCAAATCGATTTGGCCGAACAGGAAGTGGTGGCCGCACGCGCCCGGGTCGCGGTGGCCGAGTCCGCCCTGGAGCTGGCCCGCATACGTCTGGCCTACACCGATCTGAAAGCGCCCTTTGCCGGTATTCTGACCAGCCGCAATGTGGAACCGGGTGAAGTGGTCTCCATGGGCCGCGAAGTCCTTTCCGTGGCCGACCTCTCGCAGGTGGACCTGAAAATTTTCGTGGACGAGAGCGAAATCGGACGGGTCAAACCCGATCAGCAGGTAACAGTCAAAATAGACACGTTTGCCGACAAATCCTATACCGGGCGGGTGGCCTACATCTCCCCGCAAAGTGAATTCACCCCCAAGATCATTCAAACCCACAAAGAGCGTGTCAAGCTGGTCTACCTGGTTAAAGTCTCCATTGCCAACCCTCAGACCGAACTCAAACCGGGAATGCCGGCCGATGCCTGGCTCCAGTGACACCCATGGCCTTGCGCCGTCAAACCCCGAGAAAACGGATGACTACATCCGCATCGCCAATGTCACGAAAACCTTCGGCAACCTAAAGGCAGTCGAAGATGCCTCGATTCGCGTTTCCAGAGGCGAAACCATCGGCTTTCTGGGATCCGACGGTGCGGGCAAAACCACCCTGCTGCGCATGATCGCCACCATGATCCGACCCTCGTCCGGAACCATCCACGTCGACGGCATCGACGCCGTGCGGGACAAAGACCGCGTCAAGGCGCGCATCGGATACATGCCTCAACGTTTCGGCCTGTACCAGGACCTGACCGTTGGAGAGAATATCGATTTTTTCCTGGACATTTTCGGCATTGTCGGCGCCGAACGCAAGCATCGCAAGGAGCGCTTCCTGGGCTTTTCCAATCTGCTGCCGTTTCTGGACCGAACGGCAGGGGCCCTTTCGGGGGGCATGAAACAGAAACTGGGGCTGGCCTGCGTGCTGGTGCACCAACCGGAACTGCTCATTCTGGACGAGCCCACCAACGGCGTGGACCCCATTTCGCGAAAAGAATTCTGGGAAATCCTGACCCAGATGAAAGCCGGCGGCATGACTATTCTGGTCTCCACAGCTTACATGGACGAAGGTGAACGCTGCGATCGGCTGGTGCTCATGCATGAGGCGCGCATATTGGACACCCTTTCACCGGAACGGCTCATCGGACGTGACGGCGATCTGGAAACGGCCATGATCCGACGCATCGAAGCGGTGGACCACCAACTGGCGGAGAGCGGATTTGGCGGATGACATTGTCAAAGTAACCGACCTGGTCAAACGCTTCGGCCGCTTTTCGGCCGTGGATCGGATCTCTTTCAGTGTCAAGCGCGGTGAAATATACGGCTTCCTGGGTCCCAACGGCGCTGGAAAATCAACCACCATCCGCATGCTCTGCGGCATCATCACCCCCACCGCAGGCAGCGGCCATGTCGGCGGCCTGGATATCTTCACCCAGTCCGAGCAAATTAAACAGTCCATCGGCTACATGTCCCAGAAGTTTTCTCTGTATACCGATATGACGCCCCTGGAAAACGTGCGCTTCTACCTGGGCATTTACAACGTGCCCCAAAACCTGTGGGCCGAACGCATGCAATGGGTCTTTGCCATGACCCGCCTGGAAAAGGTCAAGCACCGCCTCACCGCCGAACTGCCGCCGGGCTGGCGCCAGCGCCTGGCCCTGGGCTGCGCCCTGCTTCACCGGCCCGAAATCCTGTTCCTGGACGAACCCACGTCAGGTGTCGATCCGCTCACCCGCCGCCACTTCTGGACCTTTATCGGCCAGTTGGCCGCCCAGGGCATCACCGTGTTCGTGACCACCCACTACATGGACGAAGCCGATCACTGCCACCGGCTGGTGATGATCAACGACGGCCGCATCGTGGCCGCAGGGACGCCGGCCGACATCGTCCGGCAGCAGTTTCCGCAGCGGCCCAATGCCACCCTCAACGATGCCTTTGTCAAACTCATGGCCCGGAGCACACCATGAAAGCGCGCACCATGGTGGCCATCGCCCACAAGGAATATCTGCACCTGTTGCGCGACTATCGCAGCCTCTACCTGGCCTTTGCCCTTCCCCTGCTGCTGATTCTGCTGTTCGGTTACGCCCTGAGCCTGGATGTGGACCACATTCCCACGGTGGTCACCGACCACGACAACGGCCCGTTGAGCCGTGACCTGATCCGCCACCTGAATGCCACCTCCTATTTCGATATTATCGCCTTTCCCCGTGAAACCCGCCAGGCGGTGGAATATCTGGACCGCAATCAAGCCCTTCTGGGCGTCGTCGTTCCGGCCGGTTGGAGCGCCGACCTGCTGGCCGACCGCCAGAGCCCGCTTCAAATCCTCATCGACGGCAGCGACCCCAACACCGCCGGATTGACCCAGAGCTATATGCAGGCCTTTGTTTCCCAATACAACAGCCAGCGTCTGAACGACTACCTCAACCGTCAGGGCGCAGCGCCCATCCTGCCGCCGGTGGAAGGCCGCATCCGGGTGTGGTTCAATGAAGACCTGGAAAGCCGAAACTTCATCGTACCGGGCATCATTGCCATCATCATCATGATCGTGGGGGCCATGATCACCTCCCTGGTCATCGCCCGCGAATACGAAAACGGCACCATGGAAACGCTTCGCGCCCTGCCGGTGACCGGCATAGAACTGTTCATGGGCAAAGCCCTGCCTTATTTCGTCATCTGCCTCATCGACGTGCTGGTCTCCGTGCTCACCGGCCAGATCCTTTTCGGGGTGGTGATCAAATCCGGGTTCTGGCTGCTGGTGCTGGCGTCGGCCATTTACATCATGGTGGCCCTGGCCCTGGGCCTGTTTATCTCCGTGGTGACCAAATCCCAGCTGGTGGCCAACCAGGTCGCCATTTTGACCACCTATCTGCCCTCCCTGCTGCTCTCGGATTTCGTCTTCCCCGTCATCAATATGCCCTGGGTACTGCAGCAGGTGACCCGCCTGGTGCCGGCCACCTACTTCATCGATATCCTCAACGGACTCTACCTGCGCAATTTGGGAATGGGCAATCTGTGGCCCAGCTATCTGGTCCTCACCGGCATGTTCGCCGCCCTGGTGGGTCTGAACCTGGTGGCCATGCGACGGGAAGGACTTTAGCGATGAAATGGCTCAGAATTCGCGAACTGGTGCGCAAAGAGTTCATCCAGCTGTTCCGCGACAAGAAAAACCGCCCCCTGCTCATCGTGGCGCCGCTGATCCAGATCGTGCTGTTCGGCTATGTGGTTTCCACCGACGTACGCGACGTGCGCCTGGGGCTGCTGGACCAGAGCCGCACCCCTGAAAGCCGAATGCTCGTCGAGGCCCTGTCGGCCAACCGCACGTTTCACATTACCCGCCAGGTGGATCACCCGGCGGAGCTGGACCGGTTGCTGATCAAACGCCGTGTGGATCTCACCGTGCAGATTCCCCCGGATTTTTCCCGGCGCATTCGCCGGGGGCAGACCGCCCAGGTCCAGATCCTGGCCGACGGCAGCGCCAGCAACATGGCAGCCGTGCGCATCGCCCACACCGCTACCGTTCTGGAACAGTTCAACACCCGCATGATCAAAGCCCTTTATGCCCGCAGCATGGAATACGGCCGCATCGACGAACGCCTGCGCACCTGGTACAACCCCGACCTGGACAGCCAGTACTATTTCGTACCCGGCATCGTGGCCTTTCTGGTCATGCTGCTCACCCTGTTGCTGACCTCTATGGCCATCATCCGCGAAAAGGAATCCGGCACCATGGAGCAACTCATCGTCACCCCCCTGACGCCGGCCGAGCTGATTCTGGGCAAGACCATTCCCTTCATCCTCATCGCCCAGGCTCAGATGATGGTGGTCACCGTATTTGCCAAATTCTGGTTCGGCATCCCCATCGTCGGCAGCATCACCCTGATGTTCGCCGCCACTTGTTTGTTTCTGCTCAGCACCCTGGGCCTGGGGCTGTTCATCTCCACCGTTTCCCATACCCAGCAGCAGGCCATGATGACCACCTTTTTCTTCATCCTGCCCATCTTCATGCTCAGCGGCTTCGTCTTCCCCATCCGCAACATGCCCGCCGTGGTCCAATGGCTCACCTACCTGAACCCCCTTCGCTACATGCTGGTAATCTTCAGGGGCATCTTTCTCAAAGGCACCGGCCTGATCGAGCTGTGGCACCAAATGGCCGCCCTGGCCCTGATCGGTATCTTTGTATTCACCATGGCGGTCAACCGCTTCAAAAAACGGCAGGACTGACCCCGGGATTGCCCCATAGACCCGCCATCACACCATCATGGATGGCAGAATCTGAACCCAGACATGTCTTGACAACTGAAAAGCCATACGTTAAAGGGCGAAATCTTATTTCCAATGGCACTGATCCTGAACCGCTTCACCATCGGAGTTGCCGCTGAGATGGAACATTCTCCAAAAAGCAAGTGGCTGACCTTTTTGTTTTTCCTAGCGTCAAGCCTGGCAATGGGCTATTTCGTTTTTTACCTGGTTTTATACGCACCGGAGTTCGCCGCCGGTCAGCCAATGGCCCAGGCCGACCCGGCAAACATAAAGGGGCCGGTTGACACTACGGTAATGCTTTCCAGGGGACAAGCCGTAACCGTTGGCAAGATCAAGCTGACGTACCAGGGTATTGAGGGCGACCGCATTTTCATCGATGTCACCCTGCTGGAACTGGACCCCGGATACGCCTATCGCCGGGAGTTCGACATCCAGGAGGCCGAAAAGGGGTTCTGGATGGCGGAAAAGTATTTCAGGATGGTGTCCGCCGGCCGGTCGGTGCTGCAGATCGTCCGCGTACAGGGTTGAACCAGATCCGGCGCTGTCCCCGCCGGAATCCCTTCAGACGACCCTCCCCTTGCAAGACCATCGGGTATGTGTACCCTTGAAACACCACCAAAAAAGTTGGGATACAATGTCCTGCGATTGCGTGGACTGAGCGCCATGCCGTGGCGATAGAAGAGCGCATGAAGGACCGGATCATTTGAAGTATTCGCTAAAGTTTTTCCTCGACAGGATCGATGGAGTTACTGGACATGAAAATCTAAAGTTCGAATCGAGGTATCAAAATGGAGCATCTGCGCATCATCAAAAGAGTAAACAATCTTGAAATCATATCAAAATTGCTGGACAGCGTGGCAAAACAATACGACTGCAAAGTAAAATACTGCGCCAAAGAGGGCACCATCAAATTCTACGGCCAGGCCGATTACCAGAAACATATCATGGAGCAGGCCCTCTCCTTTTTCAAGGCGGCCTGACGGGACACTGCGCTGCTCCTTTGCTCCATTATTAAGGACAAAGTCTGATTCGAAGAATTTTCAGGTGAATTATAAAGCGCTGGCAAGATTCTGCCCGTACAAGATGGTGAGGGCCGGATTTAACATCCGGCCCAGATGTTTTTGATCATAACGTGAAGTTATTTGCCCAACAGCCCGTCCCTGATCTTGGCGTTGGCTTTTTCGCCGAAATTGTAAGTATAATACATCTTGATGAACTCTGGGTTGGCGATGGTGCCTTTGATCTGGCCCTGGTACTCCAGGCTCAGCCCCTTGCCCGGCACGTAAGTGGTGCTGGCGGTAAGCCCGGGTTTCATGTCCTTGTCGTACCAGGAGGCATACAGCTCGGCGTCGGCCTTGTTGCGTGCCACCATGTCGGCTGGATTGGCTTTTTCGAACCCCTCCAGAAAGCCTTCGCTCAGTTTCTTGGCCGTGGCCTTACTGGTCAGGTAGTGAAAAAACAGATGCTTGACCTGCTCGGAGTCGATAACTTCGGCGGCGTCATGGGAAGGATTTTCCAGATAAAATCCCACGGCATATACTTTGATAAAACCCATGGCCTTGCGGTAAGCAACGCCGTTGAGCTTGAGAGTTTTGCCCTCCACCACTTTTTCCTGTGGGAATTTCACTCCCAGCACCTCCACATCGTCAGCGGCACAGATGCTCTGACTCCCGGCCAGAAAACAGATGGCGGTGAACAGAATGATCCAATACTTCATCATACCCCTCCCTTTTGGTAAAAATCGTTTGTATACGTACGATATACCCCTTTACCCATTTTTCCATCAGGAATTCAAGAAAATAATAGATGATGGCGGAGATAGAAATTCACAGCCAACGCCCCCCCATCAAACATCAAATCCAAAGAACAAGGCCCGAATATCAAACAATGATTGCGATCCGTTTTTATTATTGATCGGTCTCCCCAACCACTTTTTGGCTTTAGATTTTCTTGATATTGACATACGGAAATCAAATTTAAAAATCAGGCCTGCGGCAGCACGATGCTGCCGATCAGATCCTTTACAGATGGAATTTTCTTCTCCCGCAGATAATCGGCGATACCATCGATGATTTCCACGGTGGCCCGGGGGTTGACAAAGTTTGCCGTACCCACCTGAACGGCGGTCGCCCCGGCGATGATGAATTCCAGGGCGTCGTCGGCGGTCATAATGCCGCCTATGCCCACCACCGGGATTTTAACAGCCTGTGCCGTCTGCCACACCATGCGCACCGCCACGGGCCGGATGGCCGGACCTGAGAGCCCGCCGGTAATGTTGGCGATTTTCGGCTTGCGGGTATGGATATCGACGGCCATTCCGGTGATGGTGTTGATCAGGCTGACGGCGTCAGCGCCGGCATCCTCCACGCTCTTGGCAATCCGGGTAATATCCGTGACATTGGGCGACAGTTTGACCATGAGGTGGCCCCGGAATTTTTCCCGCACGGCGCGGGTCACCTGATGGGCCATCAACGGGTCGGCACCGAATGCAATCCCCCCTTCTTTCACATTGGGGCACGAGATGTTGACCTCCACTCCGGCAATGGCGTCCACATCTTCGAGGCGTTCGGCCAGCCGGGCGTAGGCGTCGATTCCGGTACCGTAGATATTGGCCAGCACGGGAATCTCAAGCCGCTCTAGAAACGGGACTTTACGCTGCAGGAAGGCTTGAAGCCCCACGTTCTCCAGGCCAATGGCGTTAAGCATGCCGCAGGGGGTTTCGGCAATGCGCGGCGGCGGATTGCCCCTGGACGGTTCCAGGGACAAACCCTTGACAATGACCGCGCCCAGCCGGTTGAGTTCCACCAGGGTACTGAATTCACGTGCATATCCGAATGTGCCGGAGGCGGTCAGAACCGGGTTTTGCAGGGCCAGCCCGCCAATGTCCACTGTGAGGTCTGGGCGTGTCATGGCCCTATTCCTACAATCATTTTAAGTCGCAATCAAGTTGAATCCTCTGGTTGAACGTGGTATGGCCAGCTGAAATAAACAACGGGGAGGACGCGCCACATGACGGGTCATATTGAGTATTGGCACTGGCTGGTTTTCGGCATGCTGCTGATCATTTCCGAGCTGTTCGTTCCCAGCTTCACCATTGTATGGTTCGGATTGGCTGCCGTGGCGGTATCCTGTATCATGTTGCTCTTTCCGGCAATTTCATTCACCTGGCAGCTGTTTATCTGGGCCATTGCCGCCTGTGCCATGACCTTCGCATGGTTCAAACTGATCAAACCCCGCATGGTGGATCGCACCCAGGCCGGTATCGCCAGGGAAGCCCTGTTGGGACAGACCGGACAAGTGATCAAACCGCCGGTGGACGGCCGTGACGGAGTCCTGCGCTTTTCCGTGCCGGTTCTTGGATCGGACGAATGGCCCTTTTTCTGCAGTGAAACGGTGGCGGCCGGTGACCGGGTGGTGGTCCAGGAGATATCCGGCAATACCCTGATCGTGAGCCGGATGCCCGCCTGACATCCGGGCAGCAACCGCTACTATTTAAAATCCGGGCATAGAAGACCCGGCATTGGCCTGCCCCGGCAAGGGGCTTGAGCTGTTAAGTCCAGGTGATATAGTTTCGAGTGAGATAAAGTGATCTACAGTTGGGGTTCGCGCTACGCGCGGGCCTGATCTTATAAATGCCGGAATTCCTCAACGCGTCACCCATAACTCGCAACTCGTAACTTTGCTGACGCCATACTGCAGCGGCGCAGCCACTGACTGTGACCTGGCCGCCAGGAGCAGGTTTTAACATTGAATAAATAGGAGTCGACTCTCATGGAAGGTATTATCATTGTCACCGTTTTCGTGGTTATGGTTATCATCACCATCTCGCTGGGTGTACGCATCGTTCCCCAGGGCAGCAAACATGTGGTGCAGCGCCTGGGCAAATACAACCGCACGCTTAGCCCGGGGCTCAACATCATCATCCCTTACATGGACACGGTGGCCTACAAGGTCACCACCAAGGATATCGTACTGGATATCCCCTCCCAGGAGGTGATTACCCGGGACAATGCCGTGATCATCACCAATGCCGTATCCTATATCAATATCGTCTCGCCGGAAAAGGCGGTTTACGGTGTTGAAGATTACGAACTGGCCATCCGCAACCTGGTTCAGACCTCCCTGCGCTCCATTGTCGGCGAAATGGACCTGGACGATGCCCTCTCCTCCCGTGACCACATCAAAGCCAAGCTCAAGGCCGCCATATCCGATGACATCTCCGACTGGGGAATCGTCATGAAGACCGTGGAGATCCAGGATATCAACCCATCGCAAACCATGCAGCAGGCCATGGAGGAGCAGGCGGCGGCCGAGCGCGCCCGCCGTGCCACGGTAACACGCGCCGGCGGCGAAAAGGAAGCCGCCGTTCTGGAGGCCGAAGGCCGATTGGAGGCATCCAAACGCGACGCCAAAGCCAAGGTGGTACTTGCCGAGGCCAGCCAGTTGGCAATCCAGAAAGTCACCGAAGCCATCCGGGACAATGAACTGCCCGTAACCTACCTGCTGGGCGAAAAATATGTGGAGGCCATCCGAAGCATGGCCAATTCACAAAACGCCAAGACGATACTGCTGCCCGGCGATATTCCCAACACCGTGCGCAGCTTGATGGGGACGCTGGCCAAGTAATTTCATGGACCGATTGTGGAAGCGGTTTTCTGGCGAAACTGGCGAATGATTTACCGAAAATGTCGCGGCGGGACGCCGCTTCCACAAACAGCGACCGCCAAAACAGGGCCTATGCCACCCCAAAACCGAACCTTTCGGGAACATGGTTTTCATTTCAAAGAAAAAGTCGACATTGTCGCCTGACCGACACCCCTCAACGCTTCGATTCACAATTCCGGAGGCCGCATCCCAGCTGCCCGACATGCAATTTTAGCATAAAGTTTTTTCATTGAATGGCGATGATAGATCAGATGATAGATCAAAGGCAGCAGGCAAATTGAACCGAAATAACACTAGCGGGATTGCACACCATGCCATTCAAGCTCTTTTACCGCCAGACGGAAAACGATCTGGAAGTGGACCAGTTGATAGAAAAATACAATCTATCAACTGTTAAATCTGATGTTTATATACGATGTATTGAAGCTTTGCTTCATTTTTTGAAGTCTTTCGCTTTGGATGTCAAAGAGATTCATTCCGGCCAATTCAAAGGTTCGGTCGACACACTCCTTGAACGTTTTTCGTCCATGGAAAAACCCAAGCAAATCGAGTTGCACTTTGAACATCAGAAAGCCAGCATCCTCGAATTTATCGAACGCCAGCAATTGTATATTTCCGACCGCGAAAAAGAACTGCGTGATATCATCGAACTGCTCACCAAGGCCATGGCCAACCTGGATATTGAAAACCGCGAATTTTACCAGAGAGTCCACGACCAGGGTGAAAAAATGGATCAGATCACTCTGCTGGACGATATTAAGAAAATTAAAAGCGCCCTGGCCCATGAAGTGGCCCAGATGCGCGAATTTGTGAATATCAAAAAGGATCAGGACCGGCGCCAGGTGCAACACCTGGCCAGTCAGGTGGAGTGCCTGCGTGAAGAGCTGGAAAAATCCAAGGCCAAATCGATGACCGACGGCCTGACGGGTGTCTACAACCGCCAGGCCTTTAATGAGACTATTGCCGAGGCAATTGAACGCTCGCGGGTCATGAACAGCACGTTCGGCCTGCTCATGCTCGATCTGGACGATTTTAAAAAAATTAATGACACCCACGGCCATTTGGTGGGTGACCAGGTCCTGATGGCGCTTTGTCAGAAATGCCGCAATGCCATACGGGGGGATGATTTTATGGCACGTTACGGCGGCGAAGAATTTGCCATCATCCTGACTGGCGCCAATTTGCGAAACTCCCTCAAAAAAGCCCGCAGTATCTGCACGGCCGTTGCTGCCTCGCGATATGCGACGTGCAGTGACGAAAATGATGATTATCTTTGCATGACAGTCAGTATTGGTGTAACTGAATATAAGAAAAACGATACCGCCGAATCGGTAATCAGCCGGGCCGACAAAGCGTTATACAAGGCAAAAAACAGTGGCAAGAATCGTGCGGTGGCCAAAAAATCGTAAGCCATCGGCGCAAAAAAACATATCGATCACTCTTGCATGGTATTCAGCACAGGGCGCAACCCTCGGATTCGCCCTGTACCGGCGTCTTTTGCCCTGCCGGATCGAATTCGAAAGGTCAGCGAATGAATCAGCTCGATCGTGTTCAATTTGAACGCCCCGATCTTGAAAAGCTCAACCAAAGAAATACGGTAGTGGACCTGCACTTTCACTCGCATCACTCGGACGGATTGAATCCTGTAGCCAAAATCGCTGCCAGGGCCCGCAAACTCGGAATCGGCATCGCCATTACCGATCACAATGAAATTCGCGGTGCCCTGGAGATGGACCGCCACAAGGATGTTTTAAGCATCCCCGGAATTGAACTGACAGCAGCCGAAGGATCTCATCTGCTGGTTTATTTCTACGATGCGGAAACCCTCGAACGTTATTATGCGACAGAAGTGTTTCCTTACATGGGACACGGCGTGATGAGTTCCCTGAATTTGACCATGAATGAAATCGTCAAACGGTCCCGCCGGTACGAGTGCCTGATTATTTTCGCCCATCCTTACTCCGCGTTGTATACGGGAATCTGCAATCTGCAGTTTTCCAAAAAGGAGTTAAATCGGCTGTTCAAGATGGTGGATGGCGTCGAGGTCATCAACGCCAACAATCTGAACAAGTGGAATCTGAAATGCGCCGTGCTCGGGTTCAATTTGGGCAAGTCCATGGTGGGAGGCAGTGACGGACATTCCCTTGGGCACATGGGTAGAGCCGTGACCTATGCCCGCTGCCCAAAAGAACGTCGCGCTTTCCTGAACGCCATCCGGAACAACAAAAATTTGATCGCCGGCAAAGAGATCACCCTGCTGCGCAAAGTAACCTCCAACAGCCTGAAAATGCGTTGCAATTTCAACAACTGTCCCGACCTGGTGGAAAAACATTTCCGTTACAGCTGCAAAGTGATCAATTTAAAGTCGCGCAAGCTGAGTTCCAACGTCAGGCGCAAATTAAATACCCGCATCAATTCGTCCACCCTGAAAAGTTACTTCGGCATGTGAGGGCTGCACCCAAAAAAAGCATCATTCAGATGAAAGCCGGAGGGTCCTGACCAATGATCACTAAACCCGAAGAGAGGATCCCGGTCTTCATAGGGCCCCTTGGAAGCGATCCGATACCGTCCTGTCCGGCCAGGTTCATGGACAATGGCTTGAAAGCATCTCAAAAAGCCTTATAGTTTGGGCCGATCAGCCAAAACGCCAGCGAAAGGATAGCCCTATGACCCACACAGCCACCGTCGGCCCCATGCACAAAATCTCACTGTCCCTGCGCGCAACCCCGGAAGAATCCAGCAATGCCCAGGCCACAGCAGCCAAAACATTTGAGTTTGTTTTCGGTATCGGCACAGAGGGAATGAGCGCGTTCGAGCAGGCCCTGGAAGGAAAATCGGAAGGGGAAAAACTATCTGTTTCCGTAGGATATCACAACATGCACACCTATTTCGAGCACCTGCTCTGTCCCCTGATGGAAGCCATCGAAATAAATCCGCCCTTTGACCTGGATATTGAAATCCGATCGGTTACAGCGGTATCGGACCGCGAACTGGTCAAAGCGCTGGCCCAAAAAAGTGGTGGATGCGATGGGGACTGCGGCTGCGGCTGCAGTTGTTGAAGGGTTCCTTGCGGTCCAATTTGTCACGAAACAATTTCCGATCAATTTTATTGATTTAAATCGCCCCATTGCCTATAAAAGCCGTAAAGCTTGAAAAATGCAGCACGGACTGGCGCCGAACCTCGAAAGAGGAGAACAATCTTCCGCCCGAAAGCTGGATGCACAACCGGAACGGCCCCTATGGTAATTACCTTGGAGTGATGAATGTATCGTGACAACTACATCAAGGCCCTTCGCGCCGAACTGCTGGAAATGGTGGCTGAGGAGCTTACCCCTGTTTCGACCCAGTACGGATACAGCGACGTCCCTCTGGAAACCACCATCAAATGGCGGCCCCAGGTTCTGCTGCTCGGCAACTACTCCTCGGGAAAATCCACGCTGATCAATGATTTTCTGGGTGCCAATATTCAAAAAACCGGACAGGCCCCCACAGACGACTCCTTTACGGTCATCACCTACGACGATTCCGTACCGCCGGATGACGGGATCCGGATCACCGATGAACGGGACGGCAAGTTCCTGCTCAATGACCCCGAATATCCTTTCGAAACCCTGAAAAAGCATGGTATGCGCTTCACCTCCCATTTCAAGCTAAAAAAGGTCAATTCGCCATTCCTGAAAAATCTGGCCATCATCGATACCCCCGGCATGCTGGACAGCATCAGTGAACGCGACCGGGGCTACAATTATCAGGAAGTCATCGGCGACCTGGCCCAGATCGCCGACCTGGTCCTGGTATTGTTCGACCCCCACAAGGCCGGCACCGTCCGCGAAGCCCATACCAGTCTGCGGGATACACTGCCGGCCCGGACTTTCGAAGACCGGGTATTGTTCGTACTCAACAGGATCGATGAATGCGCTTCCATGATTGACCTGCTGCGGGTTTACGGAACCCTGTGCTGGAACCTTTCACAGATTACCGGACGTAAGGACATCCCCATGATCCACCTGACCTACTCGGCCCAGGACGCTTCCGACAAAGTGGTCAGACAGGAAACCAACTATCTGCAATACCTGCAGAATCAACGGGAGGAGCTTAAGAAAGCAGTACTTCAGGCCCCGTGTTACCGACTGGACAACCTGGCCTCTTTTGTGGAAACCCACGGTGAGCGGTTGTCCCATTTTCTTGAGGCGCTGATCAGCTATCGCAAAAGAGCACGCAAATTTCGTCTTAAATCGTTCAGCCTGGCACTGGCCGGGAGCCTTGTGCTGGGATCGGCTGTGTTTCTTTTGGCTTTTGCCGCCCCCCCCCTGGCGGGCATGGACATCACCATCCTGGCCGGCATCGGTGCCGGAGCCGCTTTGTTCGGCCTGGGGTTGTGGGGATTCGCACTCAAGGGTATGTTTTACAATCGCTTTCATAAAAAAATTCTCAAGCGCATAGATAGCCTGACCGCCCTGAAAAATCAGACCCGCCAGGACACCTGGAATTCCATACGCGAGCTGGTTTTGACACATCTTAAAAATACCCGCGGCAAATTCTCGCTGCGCGAGGTCCGCCAGCAATACAGTTCGGTTTGGAAGGTTTACCAGAAAGGCTCCAAAGAGATTCGGGAAGCCCTGCGGGAACTGGGGGATCTTGCTCCCGACGAGGAAGATACTTTTTTCAAAGTCAGACTGGGCCTGACTGCGCAAGAGCCGCAGGAAGACCCGGGCCAATCTTGAAACAGTCGGTTTTTGCCCCACTGCGCGGGCCTGCTCTGAAGATTGGCACGATACCCTGTGGCGGTCGCCTGAACATTGTCGCGCCTGGCAGACGGAATGGAAATTTGCCCGGTGCGAACCATTAAAATGAAGAAAGGGAGATCACATGGCAAAAAAAGCATTACTCGTTCTTGTATTGTCCATTTTTCTGGTTTGCCCGGCCGTTGCTTCGGGGCCCGACTTCCAGGAGGGCGAGTGGGAAATCACGGTGGCTGTGGAAATGCCCGGAATGCCAATGAAAATGCCCCCGAGTACTTTCACCCAGTGCATGAAAAAGGACAACCCCGTTCCCCAAAATGATCAGCCCGGCCAGCAATGCGAGATGAAGGACATCAAAACCAAGGGCAACACCGTCACCTGGACGATTTTGTGTGACAGCCCCGGTGGAAAAATGACGGGCGAGGGAAAAGTGACGTACGAGAAGCAAAGCATGAGCGGCACAATGACCATGCAGGGTCAGGGCATGCAGATGATCAGCAAATTCTCGGGTCGCCGAATCGGTCCATGCAAGTGAACGTTGTCACCCTGAAATAAAATCTGCCCACATCTTCACGCCGGCGGTATTCAGTGACAACCGCCGGTTGCATTCATATTGTCTCTTTTCGCCGAAACGCCAACCATTGGATCGTTGTATTGCCGGGTTCATCAAACCAGGAGGTGTTAACATGCAGCAATTCAATCCTGAACAGGCACTTCTAAAGGCAAGGCGTGAATTTGGAGAGCACGGCGGCGTGGCCCCGTCCATTTCGCGTTCGTCCACTTTCACAGTCATTGATCCGGCCACCATGCCGGAAATATTCGAAGGTATCCGCGGGCCGGAGAAAGGTGGCTGTTTCCTTTACAGTCGCCATTTCAATCCCACCACGTCCGTGCTGGCGCGTTATATGGCTGCCATGGAAGGAACCGAGTCCGCCCAGATTACAGCCAGCGGAATGTCGGCCATCGCATGCACCCTGCTACAGATGTGTCGCCAGGGGGATCATATCGTCGCCAGCGATACCATATATGGCGGTACCCACGCCCTGCTGCATGATCTTCTCCCGGAAATGGGAATCCACACGGCATTCGTAGACCCGCTGAATCTGGAAGCTTTCAAAGCAGCCATTACCCGTCGAACCCGGGTGATCTACGTCGAGTCCATGGGCAACCCGACCCTTAAAATCGCCGCTCTACCCGCCCTGGCCGAGCTATGCAGACAGCACGGACTATCCCTGGTGGTGGACAACACCTTTACACCCATAATAGTGTCGCCGGCACAGTTGGGTGCCGATGTGGTGATATACTCCCTGACCAAATTCATCAATGGCGCCAGCGACCTGATCGCCGGAGCGATATGCGCCTCGAGGGACTTTATTTACAGGCTCAAGGACCTCCACACCGGCCGGGTCATGCTGCTGGGGCCGACGGTGGATCCGCGGGTATCGTTCGATATCATTCAACGTTTGCCCCACCTGCCGCTGCGCATGCGCGAACACAGCCGACGGGCCATGGTGATGGCCACCCACTTGGAGCAGCTCGGCGCAAAAGTCAGCTATCCCGGGCTCGCCTCACATCCCCAGCACGGGTTGATCAACGAAATTCTCAATGTGGGGTATGGATACGGCGGAATGCTCACGGTGGATTGCAAGACCCGGCGCCAGGCTGAGCACTTCATGCGAATTTTGCAAAACGAAGAGGCATTCGGGTATATTGCTGTATCGCTGGGCTATTTTGATACACTCATTTCATGCTCCAGTTCATCCACCTCGTCGGAAATCCCGCCGGAAGACCAATCCAAAATGGGTCTGTCTCCCGGACTGGTTAGAATTGCCGTAGGGTTGACCGGGTCTCTGCAGCAAAGGATCCTGCAATTGGAACGCGCCGTCAATAAAGCCGGGCTTATCGAACAGCGGCCATAATGGACGATCACCAAAACCACCCAACAGGAGTTTGACCATGTCGAATCCATACCGCCAGTTGGACCGCCCCCACATTCTGTCGGCCATATTTCATCCCCGTCCCCAGCCCGGCTCTGCCAAAAAGACTGACACCATCAGTGATCATTTGATACCGGTCGATGATGGTATACACGTTGGGGCACGATTTCATTTTGGCAGCAACGATGGCACGAATCTGCTTTTTTTCCATGGTAACGGTGAAATTGCAGCCGATTATGACGATCTAGGCCCTCTGTACAACGGCATGGGACTCAACCTGCTGGCAGTGGATTATCGCGGCTATGGCCTGTCCAATGGGCACCCCACGGTCAGTTCAATGATGGCGGACAGCCATATCATCTTCGAATATGTTCAAAACTGGCTTGTTCAACGCAACGGCCGGGGGCCGCTGATCGTCATGGGACGCTCTCTGGGGAGCGCATCGGCCCTGGAACTGACCACCCGGCACCAGGACCGAATCGACGCTCTTATCATCGAAAGCGGTTTCGCTTTTAGCGCTCCGCTGCTGCGTTTATTGGGCGTCGATGTCACCGGCCTGCACCTGGATCAACATGATGGTTTTGAAAACCTGAGCAAAATCAGAATGTGCCGCATTCCGACATTGGTCATTCATGCAGAATTCGACCATATCATCCCCTATTCCGACGGCCGGGCGCTGTTCAAGGCCAGCGCGGCCGAAGATAAGCATCTGCTTAAAATCGGCGGGGCCAACCACAATGACATTCTCATGCGCGGCTTCGACGACTACATGCAGGCCGTTTCACGTCTGAAGGAACGCATTTCCAGAGGAAAGCGCCGCTCGGGGTGATTTCTGCAGCGCCAGTGCAATCGCCACGAGACAGGCAATTGCCTTGCGGGGTTCAACACACCCTTGAATTGAAACCCTGGATGAATTAAACTAAGATTGTTGGCGATGCCGATTTTGGTTCAATCGCTCCCTTTTTCCCGCTGAGGATGATCCGGTATTTTTATCCGCCTGGGTACGCCCTGCAGGGACATGATGACCATCGACGATTTTGGGAGGACGGTTACGTGGCTGCCGAGGTGAAAACGACCTGCCGAACCCAGGAATCGAATTTCCCTTCACGGGAAGTGAACCCGACCCAATCAAGTGCATTGGATGACCAAGATTTCCTATCGCTGTGGGCCAGTGCTTTCAACGCTTCGCCGGAATTAATTTCCATCCTGGACAATCGACACCGGATTGCCGCCGTCAATGATGCCATGGCCCGGGCCATGGGATGTTCAGCACAAGATGCCAAGGGGAAACATTGCTATGAACTGCTGCACCTTTCGGATCGTCCGCCCCTGGCCTGCCCCCATAAGGCAATGCTGGAAGACGGCAATCCACAACAGGCTGAGCTTTACGAAGAGAACATCGATCAGTGGCTATACATCAGCGTCATCCCATTGAAAAACGCCAAGGGTGAACTTCTTGGCAGCATTCACATCGCCAGGAATATCACTGCCCAAAAACGCATCGAGCAGGCATTGCGGGAAAGCGAAGAACGGTTTCATCATCTGTCGGAAGCCACAATGGAAGGCGTATTGCTCAGCGAGGGAGCAACAATTATTGCGGCCAATCAGGTCTTGGCCGATATGATGGGATACAAGCCCGGCGAGTTGCCCGGTCGGCATTTGGTAGACTTCATTGCACCCCACGACCGTGAACGACTCAACCACTATCTTCGCAACCGCCTGACCGGGGTACATGAACTGGATTGCATCCGCAAAGACGGATCGATCTTTCCCATAGAGGCCCATTCCAAGGCCGTCTCCTACAAAAACAGCATGGTTTATCAAACGGCCATCAGAGATCTCAGCCAACAAAAAAGCATCGAACAGGAACGTGCCCGCCGTGAACGCTTGCAGGGTGTTCTTGAGATGGCCGGAGCGGTATGCCATGAAATCAACCAGCCCATGATGGCCCTCTATGGATACATGGACATTTTTTCCAAACGTGCCTCGCGTGAAGACCCTTTGACCGAGAGCATCGCAAAAATGGCGCAGCAGCTTCAACGCATCGAACAAATCACCCAGAAACTGATGCGTATCACCGCCTACAAAACCAAAGACTACGCAGGCGGCGATACGATTATCGATATCGACCAGGCGGCCTCGGGGCCAACAAACGGCAAGGATTCAAAGAATGGCTAAGCCCACTCGGTCAAGCGCAAATCAAATATGCCAGCCGTGCGAATTCGCAGGCCCCCTGGGAAAAACCGTGCTCAACTCCCTTTCGGCACATATCGCTATTATCAGCGAAACCGGCATCATCATGGAGACCAACAAGGCTTGGCAGGAATTTTCACGCAGCGGGGAAACCCGCGTGGATTTATCCTTCATAGGCCAGAATTACCTGTCCGTATGCGATGCAGCCACGGGCGATAATGCCGATGATGCCCACGCCGTGGCCAGAGGCATCCGGGCCGTTATCCACGGGGAAATCGACGAATTCCTGTATGACTACCCCTGCCATGCACCGGATGGACCCCACTGGTTCTACATGCGCGCCATACGCATGGACGCCGAGGGGCCGCTGCGGGTCATTGTCAGCCACGAAGAGATCACCGCTCTGAAATTGACGGAAGAAGCTCTGCGGCAGAGCAAATCCGCCATCGAGGAACAAAAACAGCGGCTTGAAGAAAGCAATATCGCCCTGAAGGTCTTGCTCCGACAGCGGGGTGAAGACAAACTGGAATTAGAAAAAAATGTGCTCAACAACATCAAGGACTTGGTCTTTCCCTATATTGAGAAACTAAAAAAGGCCCCTTTGAGAGCCAAGGACAAGACCAACGTCGATATCATCGAATCGCATTTGAACGAGGTCATATCGCCGCTTCTGCAGCGGGTCAGCAATCTGGATATTGTTTTGACACCCCAGGAAATGCAGGTTGCCTCCCTGGTCAAGGACGGAAAATCGAGCAAGGAAATCGCCGACATTCTGAATGTATCCGAAACCACCATCCATTTCCATCGCAAAAACCTGCGTAGAAAATTCGGTTTAAAGAAAAAGTCGACCAATCTGCGCTCTTATCTGCTCTCCATGTCCTGAACCGTCCGGAGTCGATGGGATATCACCAATGGCCCCTCCTGTGGATGGGTAGTTTCCCCCTCTCATTCTCCTGGCGCTCCGCTCTGGTTGTCATCGGGTACGCCGCCCTTATTTTCGAAACGTGTCCAAAAAAACACTGGGAGGCTTATTTATGATTGTCATTGGACCCGAAACAACTGCAGACTTGTTCTTCCAGCTCGACTGGTCGAGCGGTCAGGCGCAACACACCGAGGCTTTATCCGGTTTTTCGGTTAATTTCTGGAGAGATATTCTGCCCCGCCGGCTCTATGAAGAACTCATGGGGGCTCAGACCGGAGATCAGGTTCAATTGCACCTGTCATCGGAAGAGTTGTTGGCCCAAAACAACTGGCATGCATCCGACACTATCGAACGTAGGCAGTTCGACGCACAGGCCCTGTTCGGCGAACCGTTGCAGCCCCGCATGGGAAGGTTCTATCCCAAAGGCGTTCTAAAGGACGTGGCCGGTGTCTTTCGGGCTAACGTGGATCCATTTCGATGTGTACAGGTCGACAACGGTCGGATCGGCATAGAAATGGGCCATCCCCTGGCCGGCAGAGCCGTCGATATCCAAGTGACCGCCGGATCGATTCGATCCAAGCTCTTGGAGCGTGGCGGCACCACACGTCATTGGGGTGAATTGATCACCCATGGCGCGGGCATGCAGGCGCGTTGGAAAGGCACCCCAACCGATTTTTTCAGCGACGGGCCATTCCAACGCCGGGATGAAGCTCCCGATGACCGGTTTTATGCACAACCCCGGCTGGTTCAACATATCGATGACACAGCCATCGATATGTTGAAGCAAATTTACAGCCGCTTCCTTGAAAAAGGTATGAAGGTGTTGGATTTGATGAGCAGCTGGCAATCCCACATGCCGTCGCCTGCATCCTTGAGACAACTCACTGGATTGGGCTTGAACGAAGCCGAGCTGCAAGAGAACCCTCATCTGAATGATTTTGTGGTCCAGGATTTAAATCGGTATCCACAGCTGCCTTTTGATGATGCGTCATATGATGCGGTGGTCTGCAGCGTTTCGGTTGAATATCTGATTCATCCCCAAACCGTTTTTTCCGAGGTGGCCCGTATACTGGTACCCGGCGGTCCATTCGTGGTCACCTTTTCCAACCGCTGGTTTGATTCCAAAGCCATACGGCTGTGGTCCCGACTGCATGAGCATGAACGAATGGGTCTTGTTCTGGAGTACTTTCAGTTCGACGGACTCTACACGGACCTGCATACCTACTCGGTCAGAGGGCTTGAGCGCCCGGCGCACGACAAATATTACGGCCAAATTCCCTATGCCGACCCCATTTACACGGTCTGGGGAAGGCGCAAATGATGGACGCGCCATGTGTCACCATGGCGAGCGAGGTGAAATAGTGACCACCATCATGTCTGAAAAAATGCCCGTACTGGTCACCGGTGCAACCGGCTATGTCGGCGGTCGATTGGTCCCCAGACTTCTTTCCATGGGTTATCGAGTTCGCGCCATGGGCCGTTCGCTGCAGAAAATGTCACAACGCAAGTGGGCCTGCGACCCGGCGGTGGAACTGGTACAAGGTGATGTGCAGAATAAAAAGGACCTGATCGAAGCGGCCCGCGGGTGTCGTGCCGCGTACTACCTGGTACACGCCATGATCGCCCAAAAAGGACGGTATGCCGAGGCGGACCGGGTATCCGCCGAAAATATGCGGGATGCGGCTGCCCGATGCGCAATGGCGCAGATCATCTATCTTGGAGGCCTCGGAGAAGCCAGTGACCCGCATCTGAGCCGCCATCTGGCGTCGCGGCATGAAGTGGGCCGGATTTTACAATCCGGCGATGTGCCGGTCACTATTTTGCGGGCCGCCATGATCCTGGGCTCGGGCAGCGCCTCTTTTGAAATCCTGCGCTATCTTGCCGAACGCCTTCCGGTGATGGTTACCCCCAGGTGGGTTTCCAGCCCCACCCAGCCCATCGCCATTGCCAATGTGCTCGACTATCTGTCTCAATGCCTGGACAACACGCCCACTTACGGGCGGACCTTTGATATCGGAGGCCCGGATGTCCTTGATTACCGCAAATTGATCGAGATTTATGCCCAGGAGGCACATTTGCCGCCGCGCAGATTGTTGCCGGTGCCCCTTCTGAGCCCCAAACTGAGTGCCCGCTGGATTCATCTGGTAACGCCCGTGCCCAGCGCCATCGCCCTGCCCCTCACCGAAGGACTCAGCGTGCCCACGGTTTGCAGGGAGAACCAAATCGAGAAAATCATTGCCCTGGATCTGACCTCCTGCCGGCAGGCCATTCGAACGGCGTTGGATCAAATACTGGAAAAACAGGTGGAAACCTGCTGGAGCGATGCCGGCGTTACGCAGCCGCCCGAATGGGCCGTCTGCGGGGATGCCGATTACGCCGGAGGGACTGTTCTGAGCTGCGCCTACCGGGCAGTGGTCCATCGACCGGCAGATAAGATCTGGCAGCCCGTAACCGGCATCGGCGGCCAAAACGGTTATTACTTCGGCAACTGGCTCTGGCGTCTGCGCGGCATCCTGGACAAACTTGCCGGCGGTGTGGGCCTTCGCCGCGGCAGAAGGCATCCGAGCGAACTGATGACCGGTGACGCCCTTGACTTTTGGCGTGTGCTTTACACCCAGCCGAACCGCCGTTTGACATTAATGGCAGAAATGAAAGTCCCCGGGGAAGCGATTTTAGACCTTCAAGTCCTGGACATCGGAGGCAACAAATGCGAACTGCGCATGATTTCAAGATTTCTCCCCAGGGGGCTGGCAGGCATCACCTACTGGTACGTACTCTACCCGTTCCATGTCATTATCTTTAAAGGCATGCTCAAGGCAATCGCCCGAAAGGCCGGTGACGCCGGCCGGATCCGGCTGCAAATACTTCGCCTGGATCCGCCCTCGCAGTGCGCTGTCGAAAAGAATTGACCAAAACTCTTGACCCCTGGTGAATTGATCCCAATATTGTTCCCAAAACCTACATTGATGAATTCATTAATTATAAACCACAAAGAGGAGCTTCGTCCATGGATCTAAAATCTTACTTCGAACAAACCTCCGGCATAGGCATTCTGTCCACGGCAGATTATTCCGGCCAGGTAGACGCAGCGGTTTACAGCCGGCCTCATGTCATGGATGACGGAACGGTCGCTTTCATTATGCGTGACCGGCTAACCCATAACAACCTGCAATCCAATCCACACGCAGCATATCTTTATAAAGAAGAAGGCACCGGCTATGCCGGCAAACGCCTTTTTTTGACCAAGGTCAGTGAAGAAAAAGAAACCGACCGCCTATACGAACTGCGCCGCAGAAGTTATCCCGCAGATAAAGATCGCCGTGAAGCCAAATATCTGGTCTTTTTTTCTGTGGATAAAGCGCTGCCGCTGATCGGACCCGGACAATCCGATGACTGATGGTCCTATGCAATACAAAAAGCTGTTAAAATTGATCCAGACCTGAAATTTTGATATATGACAGCCGATTATACTAAAGATCAGGTTTCAGGTGGCCCGGTTTTGGGGTGGCCCGCAGGGGCCCCGCCTTGTGATAAATACAGTGCGCCATCCCTTTTTTTCGGAACTTGACAGAAGGCGCGACAATGAGCACTCGCGGTATTGAATATCTCAAAGAAAAGCGTACCCCCCACACCGTCGTCAAATACCGCCACCAGGAAAAAGGCGCTGAATTTGCCGCACAGGCCGTGGGTTTTCCATTGTCCAGGACCGTCAAAACCCTGGTGGTCGCCCTGGACAACGGACTGTTTGCCCTGGCCCTGATGCCGGGAGACCGCCAGCTGTCCATGAAAAAAATGGCTGCCGCCTGCGGCGGCAAGAAGGCCGCCCTGGCCGACAGTGCAGCCGCCCAGAGACTGACGGGATATCTGGTTGGCGGTATCAGCCCTTTTGGAACCAAAAAAAAATTACCGGCGCTGATGGACAAGTCGCTGCAGTTCTGCGAAGAGGTGTTGATCAATGCAGGCCGCAGGGGTATCATGCTCAAAATGAACGCTGGCGATATTGCCCGGCTGACAGGCGCCAAACTCGTCGATCTGGCATTGTAAGCCCCCTGATCCACTCGCAACGGAAAGGACCCCGATATGCCCGGGCGCATCAAAATCGGTATCAGCAGTTGCCTTTTGGGTAACGACGTTCGTTACAACGGCGGTCACAAACTGGATCGTTACATCAGGGACACTCTGGGGCAGTACTTTGCTTTTGTGCCGGTTTGCCCTGAGGTGGAGTGCGGCCTGTCCATTCCAAGGGAAAGCATGCGCCTTGTGGGCGATCCCCAGGCCCCCCGCCTCATGACCACCCGAACAGGCATTGACCATACCCGGCGCATGAACGATTGGGCCGCCAGTAAAATCAAGACACTGGAATCTGAATCGCTCTGCGGGTTCATCTTTAAAAAGGACTCCCCCAGCAGCGGCATGCAGCGCGTTAAAGTGTATTCCGATAAAGGCATGCCCCATCGCAACGGAATCGGCTTATTTGCCAAAGCCTTCATGGATCGTTTTCCATGTATTCCCGTGGAAGACGAAGGGCGTCTGCATGACCCCATCCTGAGAGAAAATTTCATTGAACGCATTTTCGCCCTCAAACGCTGGCGTCTGGTGCTGGAACAACGCAGAACCCTGGGCCGCCTGGTTGCATTCCACACCCGGGAAAAACTGCTGCTGATGTCCCACAGTCCCAAACATTACAGTGTGATGGGAAAACTCGTAGCCCAAGGTAAGGAAATGCCCATAGGCCGGTTGTACGACGAATATGAACGGCATTTTATGGCCGCACTGGCACTAAAGGCCACCCCGGCCAAACACATGAACGTACTGCAGCATATTCTCGGATATTTCAAGAAAGACTTGTCCACTGATGAAAAGCAGGAACTGCTCGATATTATTGCAAACTACCGCAATGGGGCTTTGCCGCTCATCGTTCCGGTCACGCTGGCCAAGCATTATGTAGGCAAATACCGGCAAGCATACCTTTCCCGGCAGACCTACTTGAATCCGCACCCCATCGACCTGCAATTACGCAACCATGCATGAACGGCGAAACGACGGAAAAGCCCGTCCCCGGGGCCGCATGTATGATCTGCGACCCCAATGATTTTATTTTAACCAAAAAATGGCCCAATTCCCGGAGCAAAACAGGATTGCACGCAAGGTGAATGAAACCCAATCAGATACGAAACCAACCCGCGATGGGCAACCGGCCGGCGGAACACTGGGAACTTTTGCAGGTGTTTTTACGCCCAGCATTTTGACTATTCTGGGTATCATTCTATTTCTCAGGCTGGGTTATGTCACCGGCAGTGCAGGCATGGGCAAAGCACTGATCATTATTGCCGTGGCCAACCTGATTTCCATATTGACCAGCCAATCCCTTGCGGCAATCGCCACCAATCTCAAAGTCAAAGGAGGTGGAGATTACTACCTGATATCTCGAACCCTGGGGCACCAGTTTGGTGGTGCCATCGGTATCGTACTTTTCCTGGCACAATCGGTTTCAGTGGCGTTTTACTGCATCGGTTTTGCTGAAGCCCTGACCACTATGATTCCCCCGATGCCGTTTTTGACCCCGCGCATCATTGCCATCGCAGCCATCGGATTGCTCTTTGTTCTGGCATGGCTGGGTGCGGACTGGGCCACCCGATTCCAGTTCGGCGTTATGGCGTTGCTGATTGCCGCCCTGTTCTCTTTTTTCCTGGGCGGACTGCCCCAATGGCATATTGAAACCTTTTCCGCCAACTGGTCGGCACCCCCGCAATCACCGCCGTTTTGGATCGTCTTCGGTATCTTTTTTCCCGCAGTGACCGGCTTTACCCAGGGTGTCAGTATGTCCGGCGATTTAAAAAACCCCGGTAAGAGCCTGCCGTTAGGAACCTTTTTGGCCGTGGGTATATCCATCGTCGTCTATTTTGGCGTGGCGATCGTATTCGGTGGGGTATTGCCAAACCAGGTGCTGATGCAGGACTATCAATCCATCAACAAAATCGCCCGCTATGGTTTCCTTATCGACGCAGGCGTCATTGCGGCCACCCTATCCTCGGCCATGGCATCCTTTTTAGGCGGACCGCGCATCCTGCAGTCCCTTTCCAGCGACCGCATCTTTCCCTTCCTGGTTCCCTTCGCCAAAGGAGCCGGACCGACAAACAACCCTCGACGGGCAATCCTGCTGACCCTCGGTATCGCCCTGGCCACCATCGGATTGGGCCAGTTGAACCTGGTGGCACGGGTGGTGTCCATGTTTTTTCTGATCTCTTACGGCCTTCTGAATTATGCCACCTATTACGAAGCGCATGCCGAAAGCCCCTCATTCCGTCCCCGTTTCCGCTGGTTCAATAAATACCTCAGCCTCCTGGGCTGCCTGGTCTGCCTGGGCATCATTTTAGCTCTGGATATTCAGAACGGTCTCATTGCATTGGCCATTTTGCTGGCCATCTACCATTATCTCAAGCAAACCGCCGGTCCTTCCCGATGGGCGGACAGCAGCAGTGCCCATGCCTTCCAGGTAATACGGCACCAACTTTCGGATATGGCCCGGACCCAGGAACATGACCGCAACTGGCGCCCCCACATTCTGGCATTTACCAACCATGCCGAACGCAGAGTGCCCCTGCTCACCTTCAGTGAATGGATTGAAGGCCAGAGCGGTCTAATCACGGCCGTACGACTCATCGAAGGCGATCGTCTCAGCATGATAGCGTTCCGCCGGGAGGCCGAAGAAGAATTGCGCGCGCAAATCAAAGCCCATGACTTCAATATCTTCCCGCTGGTAGTACAAACCGAAGATGTGACCTCAGCCATTCCCATGCTGCTGCAGAGTTACGGAATCGGGCCACTGCGCGCCAACACGGTGCTCGTGAACTGGTACGGCCAGTCCGGATCAGGCGTCCACAGTCTGCAGGCGCTCAAATACGGCCATGATCTGCGCTCCGCGTTCCGCATGGGATATAACCTCATTGTATTCCATCACGATGAAACCGAATGGGACACATTGATGGATTCAAACCAGGAAGATCGACGCATCGATGTCTGGTGGCACGCTGATGCCGCAAGTCGCCTGATGTTGCTGCTGGCCTATCTGATGACCCGCCAAAAAGTTTGGCGCAAGGCCAGCATACGCGTGCTGACGGCCGGCACCGGAGAACGCCTGTCCCAAGCCAAACAGGACTTGATCAAGACCCTTGAAGAGGTTCGCATTGATGCTCAGGCCCAAATCGTCAAAGACATGATGCCCGAAACGGTGATCGCCCAATCCGCCAAAAGCAGTTTCGCTTTCCTTCCCTTCAGAATCAGGGAATTCAAGCTCTGCGACATCAACGGATACAGCCTGAATCGCATGCTGCCGAAATTGCCGCCGACGGCTCTCGTGATGGCGGCCGAAGACATTGATCTGGATGCAGAACCCGAAGCCGGATCGGTGGGTCAGCTGGCTGAAGCTATGGACGCCTTTCGGGAAGCGGAGCGAAGGGCCACAAAGAGCACATCGTCTTTGAACCAGGCCAAGCAAGTTGTCGATAGAATCAAGTCTAGAATAGCCGCCATGGCGCAGGACAGTTCAAATGAAGAAAAGGTCGCCCTGGTAAAAGAGCTCGTCAAAGCTGAAAAAAATGTTGAAACGGCTTTTCGAAAGTCCGCCAAAGCCAGCGCCAGGGTGGAGGATACCGCCAAGGCGGTCCGCGAATTGGGGGGTACCGCAACCGAAATCAAGACCGATCCGCCTTAATCGCTTTGTATCCCTTGATTGCCTTTCCCCGGCCCGGCATCGTTGGACTGCTCGCCAACAGCAGCGGACCTTTGTTGAAATCTAAGGACCCGGGTCTGTAGGGCCCGGCGTTGGGCTGCGCCAAGAGGGCCCGAAAGCCACTTCATTGATCGGACCTTGCCAGCCGCAGACTGTTGGACACAACGGAAACACTGCTCAACGACATGGCCAAAGCGGCCAGAATGGGATGAAGCTGGCGCAGCATCATGGGCAGCTGGTCCAGCGGATTCAAGATACCGGCGGCCAGCGGTATGAGAACGATATTATAGGCGAACGCCCAAAACAGGTTCTGGCGAATCGTGCGCATCGTCTGGCGACTGATGCTTATGGCCCGGACCACCCCGGACAGGTTAGCACCGGACAGAATGATTCCGGCCGTTTCAATGGCCACATCGGTACCGCTGCCGATGGCCATGCCCACGTCGGCCTGGGCCAGTGCGGGCGCATCATTGATACCATCGCCGACCATGGCCGTTTTGCATTTTTTTTTCTGTAGCGCCAGGATGTTTGCGGCTTTGTCTTCCGGACGCACATCCGCAAGGATCGTGTCGATTCCGATCTTCCGGCCAATGGCCTCTGCAGCCAGTCGGTTGTCTCCCGTCAACATCACCACAGTCAATCCCTGACCATGCAAATTGGCCACTGACTCAATGGAGTCGGGTTTCAATGTGTCGGCTACCGCCACAACGCCAACGGGCTGAGCGTTCTCAAAAACCGCCATTGCGGTTTTTCCCGTATTCTGGAATTCATGAATCGTTCCATCGATTGATGAGGTATCCAGCCCGAGATCCCGAAACCATCCGGGCTTGCCGACCCGCCACAGCCGGCCGTCTTTTTCGGCCTGCACACCGGCACCCCCATGGGCCTTGAAACCGTCAAGGGGCCAAAGAGAAATCTTTCTCTCCGAGGCGGCTTTTATGATGGCTTTGCCCACCGGGTGCTCTGATCCCTGTTCAACCGAAGCGGCCGCCAGTAAAAGACCGGTCGCATCCAGATCAACGCCATCGGCAACCACCAAATCGGTCACCGTGGGCTTGCCCATGGTGATGGTTCCGGTTTTATCCAGAACCACGGTATCGACCCCGGCGGCGGTTTGCAGGGCCTCGCTGTTTTTATACAGAACCCCCTGTTGAGCGCCCTTGCCCGTACCCGCCATAATGGCGGTGGGGGTCGCCAGGCCCAGTGCGCAGGGACAGGCAATGACCAATACGGCCACCAGGCGAATCAGTGCATGGGTTGGATCCCCACCGATGAGCCACCAGGCGACAAACGTCACCGCGGCAATCCCCATGACAGCCGGTACAAAAACCGCGGCCACCTTATCCGCCAACGCCTGGATGGGCGCCTTGCTGCCCTGGGCCTCCTGCACCAGGCGAATGATCTGGGCCAGCGCGGTAGCTTTTCCCACCCGTGTCGCGGTAAAACGAATGCTTCCGAATTGATTGAGCGTTCCTCCGGTCACCCCGTCACCGGGACGCTTATCCACCGGCAACGGTTCACCCGTAAGCATGGACTCATCCACCGCCGATTCGCCGTCAGTTATCACACCATCCACGGGAATGCTGTCTCCCGGCCGCACGACCAGCAGATCACCGGTCTGAACATCGGCAAGGGGGACCGTCTCCTCGTTCCCGTTGCGCACCACCACCGCTGTTTTGGGGCTTAAATCCATCAATTTCCGTATGGCCGCGCCCGTGCGGCCCTTGTTGATCGATTCCAGCATTTTTCCCAGTTTGATCAGGGTGATGATAAGTGCGGAAGTCTCAAAATAGACATGCCCGCCGGTTCCGGCGATCACAATAACCAATGAGAAGACATATGCCACGGTGGACCCCATGGCCACCAAAACATCCATGTTGGCGGTAAAATTCCGAAGGCTTTTGAACGCGCCGACATAAAAGTCGTATCCGGTATAAAACTGCACCGGTGTGGCCAGCATCAGAAACAGCCAATTGACCCATGCGGCATGGCTCCAGAGACCTGTAAGGCCGAAATCCCTTGACATGCTCAACAGAAAAAGCGGTACGGATAATGACACCCCCGTCCAGAATTTCATTTTTTGGGAACGAATTTCGGCCCGGCGCTCAGTTTGTTCGGAATCCAGGTCGCTTTCATCTTCCCGGGGCAGCATGGCTTTGTAGCCGGCCTTTTCAATGGCTTGGGCCATCTGTTCAAGGGAGACCAACTGGGGAATATAGGTTACGGTCGCCTGCTCGGAAGCAAAATTCACAGCGGCTTCCAGGACACCGGGAAGCTTTTTCTTCAAGGTCCGCTCGATGTTCATGGCACAATTGGCGCAGCTCATGCCGCCCACTGCAAACGCCGCCTTGCGGGCCGGTACGCTGAAACCGGCTTTGCTGATTTGGGCAACAATCGCATCGGGCTGCACACGCTTCGGGTCATACGTGACGGTGGCCGACTCGGTGGCAAAATTTACACCGGCCTGCAGAACGCCGTCCAGTTTCTTCAGGCTGCGCTCGATGTTCATGGCACAATTGGCGCAGCTCATGCCGCCCACCGGCAGCTGCAAGGGGCTGTTTTCCATTTTCTGCACCTCGGTCCTACTCGGCAGCCGGGTAGTTGATCTCTTTCAGGGTGCTGATAATTTTATCCCGGCTCATCGGGGGGCGCCACTGTACGGTGACGGTCTTGGCACCGATATCGCTCTGCACATCCGCAACGCCGTCCATCTCCTTGAGTTCCTTTTCGATGGATGCCGTGCAGTGTCCGCATGATATATTCGGGATAGTGAATGTCTGGCTTTCCATGGGTATTGTCTCCTTTAACAGATCGCAAACGCGAATTTTGACATACATGCAAAATCAAACACATTTAACGTATTTTCACCGTTGATGCTAAGCATGCAATCAATTAATGTCCATAACCCTGCCCAGGGTTTTTATGGCGTGCTCCAGATCTGTCGCGTCGATCATGGTAAAATTCAAACGCATGGTTTCCAAACCTTGGCTATCTGCCGCAAAAAAATGTCTGCCGGGAACAAAAGCCACCTTTTGTTCGATGGCCCGCTGGTAAGCTGCGTCCATATCCATTCCCTGAGGCCCCTGCACCCAGACAAACATCCCGCCTTCGGGTCTCGACCAGTGAAAACCCGCCGGGAAGTATCTTTCCAGGGCCGAAAGCATGGCCGCTAGCCGGGGCTTGTAAAGTGAAATAATTCGGGGAAGGTGGTTGCGCAGATGACCGCCGGTGATATACTCCGCGGCAAGCGCCTGGCAATAGGTACTGGTATGCAAATCAATCCCCTGCTTGACAATCACCAGCCACTTTCTGAGCAGAGCCGGGGCCAGACAGAACCCGACCCGCAACCCCGGTGCAAACACTTTGGACAGAGTGCTGACATAAACCACATGCTCCGGTGCCATGGTTTTGATAGCCGGCAAAGCGGTTCCCGTGTATCGCAGTGCACTGTATGGATCATCCTCCACCAGTAATACATCATATTTTTGAACCAGCCGGGCGACAGCCTTGCGACGCGCCAATGAAAGCGTCCTGCCGCTGGGATTTTGGAAGGTCGGCACTATGTAAATAAATTGAATCGGATGGCTGTGGAGCGCCGCTTCCAAAGACTCGGGAATCAAACCGGCATCATCGGATGCAAGGCTCACATACCGGGGTCCATAGGGCGCAAATGCCTGCAGCGCACCAAGATAAGTGGGAGATTCAACAGCCACAAAGTCGCCCTTTGAGATCAATACCATTCCTAAAGCATCCAGAACACCTTGTGATCCACTGGTGACCAGTATCTCTTGAGACGAAGCCGTCATACCCCCGGCGTATAAATGGTCCACAAGTGCTTCACGCAGAGGACCAAATCCTTCCGTGGGGTCATATTGCAGGGCTGAAGCGCCGTATTTGTCCAGCACACGCCGCGAAAGCATTTCTATAAGGTCCAGGGGAAAACTCTCCGGTGATGGAATCCCGCCCGCAAGTGAGATCATACCCGGTTGCGAAACGACCTTGAGGATTTCACGTATGGCACTGGCACCCATTCCCGCAGTACGCTTGGCAAGCTGTAATTGTCTCACTGTATCCCCCCTCTTTCCGCTGCTCAAAATCGTCACAGCAGTGTCTCGCCGCGACATGCCCCGTAAACTTCATCCTGTCAAAGCAAAGCACAGCCTACGCTTAAAGCCGGCCAATCAAAAGGGCCAAGGCAATGGCGACCAGGTGCCAGAACAAGCATTTGGCTCCACACCATATAGGATGGTGCAGGGGCCTCCGGACCGGAATCCCCAGGACGGTTGAACTGTCCTCGGGCATTAGAAGAAATCGCAATGCCCGCCAAGCGGGTGTCTGCCCGATGCCCATTGTCGAAACACACCTCCTCGGCAAATGATTGATTGCCGGATAATAACAGATCTGCTATTAAATAACAGATACAGTTTTTGTATATATTTTTAATAACAGATTAGGAGAAATGAAATCCTTTGAACACAGGCCCTTCATTCCGGTACAATGCCCTGGCGGATACTCTGGAAATGCAAATCCGCAAAGGAAGCTTTCGCGCTGGTGAAAAACTGCCATCCATCCGTCAGCTTAGGCAACAGACCGGGCTAAGCATTACAACCGTCTACCGGGCTTTCATGGAACTTGAAAAGCGCGGCATGATCAGCTCAAAACAAAAATCCGGGTACTTTGTAAAACCCCTGCTCAAAAACATCCTGGCTTTCCCCGAATCACCGGAGACGCTTCCGCAACCGCGGGAAATCAGTATCAACAACCTGGCATTTGCGCTGGTCGAAGCAATGGCGAACCCGGATGTGCTTCAACTCGGCGGCGCTCTGGTCTCTGCTGAACTGCTCCCGGTCAAAGAGATTGCCGCCTGTATTAAATCCGCCCCCGCTGCTGAACTTCGCGGACAACTGGCACGTTATGGCCCCTCCCTGGGCCTGTATGACCTTCGCCGCCAAATTACCCAGCGGCTCTCCCCATTCTGCGGCAATATCGCCCCCGACGATATGGTGATCACCAACGGATGTATGGAGGCCGTCAATTTCTGCCTGCAGGCCATTGCTCGGCCGGGAGATACTGTGCTTGTCGAATCGCCGACCTTTCCCTGGTTTCTGCAAGCCCTTGAAGACTGCCGTTTGCGCGCCCTGGAAATACCGGCCAATCCTCAATCGGGCATCGACCTGCAGGCCATGGATAAAATCATCACATCGCATCGCGTCAAAGCATGTATCTTCATCTCAAGCTTCAACAACCCCCAGGGTTTTTGTATGTCAAATGAGAAGAAAGAAGCCCTGGTCGCGCTGTTGAACGATCGCGAAATACCCATCATTGAAGATGATATTTATGGTGATCTTTACTTTGGCTGTTCCCGCCCAAAACCACTTAAAGCCTTTGACCGCAGGGAATTGGTGCTATATTGCGGATCCTATTCCAAGACGGTCTCGCCGGGAATGCGCATCGGTTTCGCCGTGGCCGGCCGATTCCACAACCGGATCAAACGCCTGAAATTGAATCAATCCATCTGCGTTCCGGGGCTGACCCAGTGGGGCTTGTCCCGCTTTTTGAAAGGCTGCAACTACGACCGCCATCTGAAAAGATTGCGCACCTGTCTAAAAAACCAGGTTTCCAACACCGCCCTTGCTGTGGCACGGTTTTTCCCGAAAAATACTAAAATCAGCGCACCTTCAGGCGGGTTGGCCCTGTGGGTGCAACTCGAAGCGCATGTTGACAGTCTCGATCTGTTCCGCAAAGCCCTCGAAGCGAAAATCGCTGTCATGCCGGGAATCATTTTTGCCGGCAGCGACACATTCAAAAACTGCCTGCGCATCAGTTGCGGTATGCCCTATGATGATACCGTCGAAAGCGGGCTCAAAACCCTCGCCGGTATCGCCCGGAAAATATCCTGAAAGAATGATGTAGAATGGAGTAGTGTATGAAAATAAAAGATATAGGCGGAGAATTTGCCCTCATCGACCGACTGTCCCGGATCGCGGCGGTCGGGCACCCCGACCTTGTTCAGGGCATCGGAGACGATGCGGCCGTCATTCGAACAGCACCGTCTCCGGCACCCTACCTGCTGGTGACTACAGATATCCTGGTGGAAGATCGCCATTTCAAACGCCAGTGGGCGCGACCGGAGCAAATTGGCATGAAATCCGTGGAATGCAATGTCAGCGATATTGCCGCCATGGGCGGAAAACCAACCTGGATGTTCATATCTCTGGTGTTGTCCGACGAGGCCGATCTCTCCTGGTCCGAGAATCTTTACGAGGGGATTGCCCACGCCTGTCGCCGCCACCACGTTTTTCTAGCTGGCGGGGATACCACGCGGGGCGAAAAGATTGTCATCAATATTTCCCTGCTCGGAGAAGTCGCTGAAGATCGGCTCTGCCTGCGCAGCCAGGCCCGCGTTGGAGACCGGCTGATGGTCACCGGAACATTGGGCGCATCTGCAGCCGCCCTGTCCCTGCTGCAGGCGCGAATTCAACCGTCGCAGTACCTGCTGGACAAGCACCTGACACCCTCCTGCCGTCTCAGCGAAGCCCAGATTATTGCCCCGCTGGCCCACGCCATGATCGATATCAGTGATGGATTGGGTTCCGAGGTTTATCATCTCTGTCAATGCAGCGGCGTCAGCGCACGGCTCGAAGGATCCACGATTCCCCTGCATGCAGATGTGACTGCGGCAGCGTCGTTGCTGGGCGTTGCAGCCTTGGATTTCGCCCTGAGCGGCGGAGAAGATTTTGAACTGCTTTTTTCCATCGCTCCGGAAAAAATCGACGCCCTCAAAAAAACGGGCGTCCCTTTTAACGATGTAGGGGAAATAATCGCCGGCCCCGGCACCCCCGGGATCAACACAGCCGATGGGCGTTGCATCATCCTGCCCGGTGGGTATGATCATTTTACATAGCCCAAAAAACGGCCGAAGTTACGAACCTGAAACCCCGTCTATTCACTGCTGGCTTTTTTTAGCGGCCTTCTCCCCCGGGTTGGGCGTGCCGCACCCTTGGGCGGAGATCCTTTTGCGCCTGTTCGCCTTGGTGGCCGTTTAGCGCTGGGCCGTTTTCTATAATGGCTGCCTCTGGGTTCGGGTTTTGCTTTGGGTACCCGTGGTAGCGGTGCCAGCAATTTTTCCTCAGGATAAATGCAGGGCAGTGAATTTCCAATAAGCTCTTCAATCGCCGGAATCGAAAAACTATCTTCTTCATCCGCAAAGCTGATGGATGTCCCGGCGGCACCAGCACGGCCGGTTCGACCAATACGGTGGACATAGTCTTCAGGATCCCTTGGCAGTGTATAGTTGATCACATGATCCATGCCTTCAATGTGGATTCCTCGACCGGCAACGTCCGTTGCCACCAGCACGCGAATTTTGCCGGCCTTGAAATTATCCAGGGTCCGCACACGCGTTTGCTGACGAATGTCGCCGGAAAGAATGGCGCAGTTGATACCATATCGCTCCAGCAACTCTGCAAGACGACGGGTTTCATCTTTACGGTTGCAGAAAACAATCACTCGTGTGAGGTTCTGAATGGTAATAATATTGTACAGCAAAGCATATTTTTTATCGCTGGTAACGATATAGACCAATTGCTGCACTGTATCCACAGCCACTTGCTCAGGCTCGATTTCGACCGTCACGGGGCTGCGTGTCCACTGCTCGGCCAGTCTGCTGACGGCAGGCGTCAGGGTAGCGCTGAACAACAATGTCTGACGCTTGGATTTATGGGGAGTGCTGTATATGATCTTGCGCACGTCGGGAATGAACCCCATGTCCAGCATACGGTCCGCTTCATCGATAATCATCACTTCCACTTGGCTCAAATCGATATCCTTGCGGCGTTTGAAATCGAGCAACCTGCCGGGAGTGGCCACAACGATATCCGTTTTTCGCTGTATTAAATTTTGACGCTGTTTCTCATAGTCCATTCCGCCAAACACGTTGACGATACTGAACCCGGTATATTTGGCCAGTTCGCGCGCTTCATCTCCGATCTGCATGACCAGTTCGCGTGTCGGAGCTAGAATCAACACGCGGGGTGTTCCGGTTTTACGTTTGGCAGACGCCGGTTTCCGAATCATTCTGGTCAACACGGTAATGATAAATGCCGCCGTCTTCCCGGTGCCGGTCTGGGCCCGGCCGGTAGCGTCTTTTTCCTGGAGTGTGCTGGGAAGAATTTCTGCCTGGATCGGTGTGCAATACTGAAATCCCAAATCGGCAATGGCATGCATCAAAGGATCAGGCAGATTCAGATCATGAAAGCGGGTCCGGCCCTCCGTCGGGGAAACCTGAAAATCATCAATCTGCCACTCAGATTCCACAACTTTTGCCTTGCGCCCCGCTCCCTTGGCCGGCTTGGCCCTGGATATTTGCCTTTTGGGCTTGGCTATTGGGCCATGGGAAGGATGGCCGGCTTTGGCCGGGTTGGTATCGGATTTGGGAGGTTGCAGAGGTTTGTGGGGGTCTTTTTTACCGGGCTGGGTTTTCCCTCCGATGCCTTTTACCTTCTTCCAGAACTTTTTAAATGGTCCGATCAAATCATGTCTCTTTCTTCACATGTGAATTGGGGCCGTTTTTCTTCACCTCACCATTAGATTCGGTATGGGAGAGGTAAGGTGTAAAAAAATGACGAATTTGTTCCAGGGAGTCATCAATTGCCATCGGCATGGACTTGGCAAAGATATCAAGCAGAATAATGGCATTGATCATCGAATCGTAGCGGCAGGCCGCTCGCATGCGTTTGGCAAATGCCGAATTGACAATTTGGATATCGTCGTAAACGCGGCGCAACTGCCTAAAATGCACGTCCGGCGTTCCGCCGTTTTGGGTTTTAAAATACTGCAACAGCAAATACGTGGATGTTGCCCGCCAAATGGTCTCGTCGGTACTGGCAAACGGCAGATGGAATCGGGCCATGGGCTTGAAAAAGTCGGTCAGGGGGCACTCGCTGGTGGCCATTAGCAACCCCATAAGTGAACTAATACCGTGTTGGACCGTTTTATGCGCAAAGACCATCCGGTCTGCCGTCTGCACTTCGACCATGGCCTCGTCATGGGACAGTAAATCGGCAAATCGATTGACGATGGGGACCATATTTACGGCGGCAGGGCACTGTTTCGTCTGCCCAGCATCCAAGGGACAATTGGCGCATTGGTGGAAATCGAGTCGCGTCCAGGACGGCAGGCCGGAATGAAAATCGATATCGGCAACAAGCGTAAAAGGATTCAATTTCAGGTTGAATTGCACCTGCCAGCCGTCTTCCAGACGAAATCGATATTGAATTTTAAAGGGCTGCATACACTCCAATACCGCAGATCGGCACACGTTCGCCCATCGCGTTAATCCTCGTACCGTCCGGCAAATACCGATTCCACTCCCCCCAGGCTGTAGTCAATCTCCATAGAGAGAAATTGGGAAAGTGAATGCAGAGTAATAATGGCATTCTTATCGGCATCTTCGCTGCTGACACTGTTGATTCGCTTCAACAGCCCCTCGTTGACCTGCTGGACTTTGGTATAGTGCTTTTCCAGTATCGAAAAATCAAAATTCATTCCGGGCTTGTTTCGATGCCGGAAATACTGTGCCAGCAGGTACATGGAAGCCGTCCGAACCGTCGTCTCCTCGATGGTTGAAAACGGCAAATGAAACCGTGCCATAGGTTTTAGAAACTCCATTACGGGACAATCACTGGTGGCCATGATAACACCGAAAATTGCCGACAGGCCCTCCATGACCGAAGTTTTCTTTGAATAGGTCCGTTCCATGGTCTCGCACACGACGCGGCAGTCATGGTAGGAAAACACCTCTTTGAATTCGTCGACCAGTTCCATGAGGTTTACGGCAATGGGACATCGCGGATGAGCTTCCGGGGACAATGGGCAACAATCGCATTGTTCATAATCCAACCGGGTCCAGTCGGCCAGGTCCTGGTCGGCATCGTCGCGTATCAGTGCCAAAGAGACCGGGTCAAGCCGAATAATATACTCCTTAACGCTTTTTTCCTGGAAATTGAAAACATATCGAAATTGATATGGTTTTTTTCGCATATCCGGTCACCCCTCCTTTTACGCGCCCACTCCGGCGCATCCGCCCGCTATAACGCCATTCAATTTCCCTTCCCGGTATCATAACCTTTGCAGCCCAAAATTAGTCTCCGCAAATTCACTGAAGGCGAACATTAGATAATACCATAACCGGTTCAATAAGCCAAATGGCAACCGTGTTTCTAAGGCTACCAACAAAAAGGCCCGTCACGTTTTCTTGCCCCGTTCTGCCTTAAGCGCCTGCATCAATTTCGCAACGGTCTCTTTCAATTCGACATTTTGTTTTTTCAAAATTTTAATCCGTTGTTGATATGCCGCCACCGATTGCCCGATCTGCTTGTCCAGAAGCGCTTCTTTTTCGGCGTATTCGGCTTTCAGGTGCTCCTCCTTTTGATCCAATACCGCCTGGCGGCGCACCGCGGCGGTTTCCGCTTGATTCAGGGCCTCGTCCGCGCGCCTGTATTTCTGGGAAGACTCTACCTGCCGCTTATATCCCCAAGCATAGAGTACCGCCGCGGCCAGGCTGAGCAGACTGGCCATTCGAATATAGGCGCCCAGGCTCAAGCCTTTTTCCAATTGACGTAAAAAAGCCATGTCTGCCAGCAGGGAAAAAACAACCAATACCATCAGGGCGGCAATCGCACAGATTTTAAACAGTTTTCCCATAAAGTCCCCCCATACTGAACAACTGTTTCTTCTTTTCAGCGCTAACCATAACGAATGGCATCCACCGGGCGCATCCCGGCCGCCTGATTTGCAGGGTACAAGGATGCGGCAATACAGATGACCATCGTTCCAAGAACGATGGCACCCAAATCGATTCCTGTGATCTGAACCGGCAGGGTGGTTAAAAAATAGACGTCCCCGGGCAACTCGATAAACGGATAACGGGCCAAAGCCAGGCAAACCAGAAGCCCGGCCACAAGACCGAAAAAGATTCCCGCTGAACCGATGGCGATGCCTTTCCCGAGGAAAATTCGCTTTACACTGCCTTCACTGGCCCCCATGGTTTTTAGAATGGCAATATCCCGGGTTTTCTCGCGCACCATCATGATCAGCGCACTGGCAACATTGAAGGCCGCAACCACAATAATAAGGGTTAAAATAACGTACATGAGAATCTTTTGAAGCGCCAGCATGGAAAACAGATTGCGATGCATCTGTTTCCAGTGGTTGACCCAATAGTCGTACCCCAATGATTGAACAATGGCATCGGCTGCGACCTCGACCCGATCGGCATCTTTCAATCGAACCTCGAGACCGGTGGCCAGGTCACCGACCCCGATCATCTCCTGGAGACGATTGATTTGAACGTAGCCGATACTGCCGTCATATTGATGCATCCCGGTCTCAAACACCCCCAGCACCTTTAGCCGCTTCATTCGCGGCAGCTGCCGCAGGTTGGCCTGGCGCGTTCCTACAACCATCAGCAAGGCGTCATCACCCGGCACGAGCTTAAGTTTCTCCGCAAGCACCGACCCCAATACAATTCCGGTTTCAGGGGTGCCGGCGTCAGCGCCAAGCAGTTGACCGAGAGACTGCCCTCCCTTTGTCGCCACCGCAATGCTCGAATTGGATGGATCGATGCCTCGTAGAACGACACCGGAAACACCACTCGCCGATCTCAGCATGCCCTGGGCGTAAACAAACGGCGCAACATCCTGAACCCCGTCGATATGGCCAATCCTGGAAGCAATCTTCTGATAATCTTCAATCCACCCGTTATACCGCATAACCAGCATGTGGGCTTCGATTCCAAGGATCCGCTTTTTCAACTCGGACTGAAATCCGGTCATCACGGCAATCACCACCACCAGCACCATTACCCCCACGGCAACACCCACAACGGAAAGGACCGTAATCAGCGGCACCAGTTTTCCCTGGTGGGTAATTTTCAGATAGCGCCGGGCAACGAACGATTCAAATGACATTATATTTTCCCTGCGGATCCTTTATCCAAAGTCGGACCAACGCCCTTTTATAGGATAAACTATTTTCACGGAAAGACCGTTTCAGCTCTTAACGCGGCTGCAGCTAGGGCCCGTTGATTACGCCAGCTTCGCGGGATATGGCCCCGGTGACGAACCCGGAATTTCCAAAGCACCGGCCACCTGTTCGAAAAACCGGGGCTCGCCCACATCTCCGACTATAGCATAGGCATATCCGCAGCATCTCAACTCCTGCAAGGCGGACAAAAGCAAAGCCCTCCCGATCCCCTTTTTGCGAATCTGTTTCTCAACACCGATGGGCCCCACAAAATTACGAAAGGTGCTCTCCAGGCAACAGAAGCCGCACAGGGCCTGTGAGGCGATGGCGATGTAGCAGCCAACGGGCTGGCGGCCGAACGCCACGGCGCACTCGGACGACCAGGAAAAGCCAAAAACCCGCTCAACCCATCCAATCACCCGGTTGCGTTCATAGGCCATGGCCCGCCGAATGGCCACTCCCTCGGCGGTCGCATGCCTCAGGGAAACTTCCAGCGAAGGCTGCCGATCCAACTGAACAACCATATCCATGCGTCCTCCTTAAATTTGCGCCTGCGCTTTTCCGGCCGGCATCGACCAATCTTCTAACCTATTAACAATAAATACTTTTCATGACAAGAGAATATGTTTTGGGCCGTTCTGCGGGCAATCCGTTTCGGCCCCTGCCGGAGCGAACCCTGCCATGCAATACCCTCACGACAAGCTGCGGTACGGTGGCACGGGACATTGTCGATCTGCCGAACAGCGACAACTGGAGCCGGACATTTTTCATTTCAGGTTTGTTTTTCACGGCACAATTTCTGATACGGATTTCTTTTGCATGAGCTCTTGACACAGTGTTCCACTTGAAATAGCGTAGGATTGTTAACGTTATATTTAACATACACAATAGCGTTATTTGTAACTTGGCTTGACACGCGGTTGGGTTTAATTCAAATCATCCGAAGGTTGCACAACAATCTCGAGGAATAGGCATGGTCACACTTTCTCATCGGCGGAAAACCGACAGGGAGCGACAGCAGCGATGGCGTGAGCGACGCCTGACGGAAGGCAGCAGGCAGGTATCGGCCATGATTTCCCTGAAAGCCCAGTTAATCCTCAATCGCGAAAAAAAACGCACGGGGGAGACCAATTCACAGGTCATTGAACGCGCCATTCTCAAGCTTGGCAGTCGGTAAAAATCCCTGCCCTGAGGAATCCACGGTATCAAATCAACCAATGCAGGCGGCGCTTATACGGGTAGATCCCGGTTCATTTTGCCGGGCACATACCCCTCCAGGTCAAGACAAACATGACGAAAACCCAGCATCTGCAAAGCCTCGACGATCCTAAGGCGATTTTGCTGCAGCATCAGTTTTTCGATCTCTCCTATTCCGACTTCGATGCGTGCGATTGCATGGTGATACCGCACTCGGCACTGAGTGATTCCCATCTGTCGCACAATCTGTTCGGCCGCTTCGATTTTGGAAAGTACCACCGGCTCGATGGGTGTACCGTATGGCAAACGGGTTGCCAGACAAGCCATGGCCGGCCGATTCCAATTGGGCAATCCCATCGCGCGCGCCAGTTGCCGGATGTCGGTTTTGGTCAGTCCGGCTTCGCTCAAGGGAGCCACGACGCCCAATTCAGCCGCCGCACGCAGACCGGGCCGGAAATCATGATAGTCGTCGACGTTGGCACCATGGGCCAGCGTGGTGAACCCCATTTTTTCAGCCGCCATCCGCATGGTTCCAAAAAGGCACTTCTTACAGTGATAGCAACGTTCGGGGCCGTTGGCTCTGAAGGCGTCATCGGCCAATAGATCGGGCGCAAACAGGGTATGTCGGGTTCTCATTCTGGCAGCCAGTTCGACGGCCTGATTTTCCTCAAATTTTGCGTATACCGGGGACTGCGCCGTCATGCCCACCACCTTTTCCCCAAGCTGCTGCCGGGCGACGGCAAGCAGCAGCGTACTGTCCACGCCGCCCGAAAACGCGATGGCAAGATTGCGGTAACCGCCAAGAATACCATGGAGTGTGTCTATTTTGCTCCCAAGTGAGCCATGCGCTTCGCCCATATTCCCGCCTTTCCCGGCCAATATACCCATAAAAACAAAAAGGGTTTACAAAAATACATCAATCCATTATAAATTGACTCTTTATGAACCCACCTTTAAGTAAAGCAAACCATGCTCAGTTTTAAAAGGGGATAATTCAATGGGGAAGGATAGCTTAATCAAATCGACATCCAAAAAGAAGGCCAAAGCCAAACCAAGCAGCAAGAAAACCACCCAAAAAGCAGCCGCCAAATCAACCCCAATCAAAAAAACCACGGCTAAGAAGCCAGCTGCTAAAACTGCAAAAGCACCGTCACCTAAAAAAACAACAACCCAGAAAGCAGCCCCCAAGGCCGCCTCCCCAAAAACAACCGAGAGTGCAGCCGCTGCAGGGAGCAAACCGGCTCCCAAAAAGGAAGCAACCCCAATGCCAGTCAAAAAACTTAGCGTTAAAGAGCTTGTTTTTAAAAAGTTCGAGCCCCTTCAGCCAAATGCACCGGTTGTTGCAGCTCCAAGCCCCCCGGCCATGCCGGCTGCCGCACCACCGTTTATCACCAGCAGCGACAAGGGTGAAGTCAAAAGGCTTCGTGCGCTGTTGTTGCAGCAATTCAGCATGGATGCCGTCAAGGCCGCGGCCAAAGCACCGCAACCTGCCGCGCAGCCTGCTGCGGTCGCCGAACCGGAAACCGAGCCTGCTGCGCAGCCAGCTGCGGCCAGCGAACCGAAAGCCGAACCTGCTGCAACCAAGCCGGCCGAAGACAATGCCTACATAACCATAGAGCCATCGGAGGATAAACCCGCCACCGACCCAGTCACCCGGGCAGTAAAGATAGCTGCGGCCGTTTTCGCAGCAATCGTTTTTCTCCTGCTGAGCATCAGCTACAACAACAGTTCCAAATTTTACATTTATCCCAAAGATAACGCCATTGAAATTTGGAAGGGCCGATTCTCACCCAAAGACAAGATGTTTTACATGGTTCTGCACGGGGTGGAGTTGGCAGAGCCACCGGCGGCCGTCTATACCGAAGATGAAGTTTTCCCCCTCATTTTCAACTATTATCTGGACAAAGCCGATACCCTGCTGGAGGTTCCGGGACTGCCCGATTTTGAAGGTATTAAAAACTACCTCAACAAAGCCAAAGCCTATGTGGTTACCAGCGACATGAAAGCAGCCATTACCACACGGCTGAATACGATTGAACGCATGATCCTGCTCTACAAAGCGGACGTGGCCATGAGCAAAGGCACCATCGAATCGCTGCAACTCGGCATCAAGCTGCTCAAAGAGGCGGATATCATCACCGCAAACGATATCCAGTCTCAGGAAATTCAGCAAAAAATTGAAACTGCTAGAGAACAGATCTTGGCGCTCAAAGCTTCCCTGAATCAACCCTGAAAACTGCAGCGCCACAGGGTCGACCATACTCATCCAAGGGGTTCCCGTTACGGGAGCCCCTTTTTTAGGCTGCACCGTTTAAGAGCAGTTCCCGGCGAACGCCTGGCATCAAATCTAACCCACGAAGCCCAAATAACAAATATTGTCTGTGGCCTATTAAATATTTAGAATCAGGTTCCAGCCACTTCTTAGCTTTGGGTTTTGATTTTTGAACTGGCATGGCCCGACATCGATAGCACACACAAAAAGGAATTTTCATCATCACCAGGATTTGCTTACCGTCATACGTCCGGTTACCCATGCGATGTCCCTGCCTGAAGATCGCTTATCTTTACTTGACTTCACCGCTGGTTTTACCTAATCTAATGTAAATTCCGTTTGTTATGAAGGGATTTATCCTAATTTTTGAATTCAGCGAAGCAGCAGGCTGGCAAATGGTTCGACTTTCCACAATTTGTGTCGCCACCTCAACCGCTTTGCCTGCTTTTTGCCACCTTGTCAGGCAAGGATAGGGCGTATGTCAATACGACGCTTTCTTATTATCGCTCCGACAGTCATCACTCTGGTGTTGCTGGCTTCCTATTTCTGGGTTCCCACTTACGAAGAACAGACCCGGGGCAACCCCGGGCGGTTGGAGCAGTTTATCACCACATCCATTGGCGATGCCACTTTACTCAACCCGATTCTTTCAGCCAACAGCGCCAGCAGCCAGATCGAAGGACTTGTTTTTGAGGGACTGATCGACCGCGATGAAGATCTTCAATACCGAGGCCGAGTGGCTAGGGACTGGCGGATATACGAACACGCCTATTTTTACGTCAATGACGGGGCTCAAACGGCCAGTTGGGGTGTATTGCCGGGCCCCGAACTGCTCCTTAAGCTCAAATCGGCATTGAAGGCAGACCCATTGGTCGGGCCTCATCTCGTCGCCATGGATCTGCTGCCTGCCGAAACCATTTTAAGCGACCATATCGACAAGACAGATTCTCAGGCGCGAACCTTCGCCATTCAGGCAAATGCACCGGAACGCATCCGGATCACCCTCGACCATGTAGATCAACTTTTTTTCGACCGCCTGGCCGTGTTTCTGGGAAAAGACTATTTTGAGCAATTCGATGCGGCCGCCCGCCTGGTGTGCGATCCTGAACTGCCACCGCGGCAGCTGTCCATTCTGGCCAGGGAAATCCTGCCCGTCACCGTCCACAATCCCGTCATCGATTTCTTTCTTCGTCCGGATGTCCGGTTTCATGACGGCCGCCAGCTGACTGCCGAAGATGTTAAATTCACTTACGAAGCCATCATCAACCCTGAAAATCTTTCCCCGCGCACACCGGACTTCGAACCGGTCAAGCAGGTGGAAATCATCGACCCGCTCACAGTGCGCATCATTTACAAAAGGCTCTATTCACCGGCTATCGGCACTTGGGCCATGGGCATTTTGCCCAAACACCTGCTGGATTCCGAAGCGCTTTCCCAGGAAGCGGACCGGCACGGCCAGGACCCCGCTCATTTCGGTTTACGACAGAGCGACTTCAATCGCCACCCGGTCGGCTGCGGTCCCTTTGTTTTCCAGGAATGGAAATCCGACCAGTACATTCGTCTGAAACAAAACCCGGCATATTGGGAAGGTCCCCCCAATTATCACGAATACGTCATGCGCATCATTCCGGACACCTTGACTCAGGAAATGGAGTTTTATGCAGGAACGGTGGACGATTACAATGTCCAGCCGCACCAGGTATCCCGATTGAGCAAGGATGAACGTTTTCAGCATTTTTCCGGCGCCTCCTTCGGCTATGCGTATATCGGCTACAACATGCGCCGTCCGCCATTTGACGATGTCAGGGTCCGGCGCGCGCTGGGCATGGCCATCGACACCCAGAAAATCATCGACTTCGTACTCTACGGCCAAGGTGAACGCATCACCGGCCCCTTTGCCAAGCAAACCGACTACTATAACCGGGACATCCCCCCGCTGCCTTACGACCCCAAGGGCGCGGAGGCCCTTCTCAATGCCGCCGGCTGGCACCGTGGAAGCGACGGCTACCTGCAAAAAAATGGAAAGCGCTTTGCCTTTACGCTGATCACCAACAACGGCAATCAATTGCGCAAAGCCATTCTTGCTATCGCCCAGGACGCCTGGAAGAAAATAGGCATTCAAGTGGAAACCGACCTGCTGGAATGGTCGGTCTTCATCCAAAAACGGGTCAACGAACTGGACTTCGATGCGCTGATTCTGGGGTGGTCCATGGGCATCAACCCGGATCTATTTCAGATCTGGCACTCCAGCCAGACCGGCAAGTTTCAGCTCAACTTTGTCGGCTATGCAGATCCCCTGTCAGACGACCTCATTTTGAAAATCCGACGGGAATACGATCCGGTCCGCCAGGTGCAATACTGCCATCTTCTGCACCAACGCATTGCGGCAGCCCAGCCCTACACATTTCTCTACGTCGGCCGCTGGACCGCACTGCTGGATAAACGCATTGTGCGCCGTGTCACCGACAACGCCGGCCATACGGCTATTTTACCCATTGTACCCACCAAAACCGGCGGGTACACCTTTCATTTCAACCAGTGGATCAAGTTATCCGGTCCACCGAACATGGCTGCGGACGGATAAGGAGCGCCCATGTTGTCGTATCTTGGACGAAGTACTTTGCAAAAGCTGGTGACCCTTTTTTTCGTCTCGGTGATCTCTTTTCTTATCATCCACCTGGCGCCCGGCGAACCCAGCCAGATCGATCCGCTCAACCCCAAGTTTACCCCTGAAATCGTGGAGCGAATGCGCAAGGAGTTTCACCTGGACAAGCCCCTGTACAGCCAATACCTGCTTTTTTACCGTGATCTTTTCACTGGTCGCATTGTCTCCTGGAAAGACAACCAGCCCGTTCTGGGAAAAATTTGGGAACGGTTTCTAAACAGTCTGCCTCTTTTTATCGTGGGCACTCTGCTGACCTGGACATTCTCATTTCCCGTGGGGATTCGATCGGCTATCGGGCGGGACGGGGTGTACGACAAATCCACCACGTTCCTGGCCTATCTGCTGATATCCATTCCGGGTTTCTTCTTTGCATATATCATGATCATTCTGGTGGTCACCCATCTGCATGTTCCGGTCATCGGCATGGAGACTTTCGGCGTCACGTCCGCTTCCCCCCTCGTGCATTTCATGGACCGCACCTGGCACCTGGTGCTGCCGTCCATTCTCGGCGCCACCGGCGGAGTCGCCGTGCTTTCGCGATACGTGCGCAGCCAGATGCTTGAGATCATCGGCCAGGACTATGTCCGCACCGCGCGCGCCAAGGGACTTTCCGTAGAAACCGTCTACTACAAACATGCCCTTCGCAATGCTCTGCTGCCCTTTGTCACCATGTTTGGGCTGATTCTTCCCGGCCTCATTGGCGGCTCGGTCATCATCGAATCCATCTTCTCATGGCCCGGCATGGGCCGCATGGCCTATGAAGCCATCCTGGCTCGGGACTATCCAATTATCCTCACCGTCAACTTTCTCACCGCCGTCCTGGTGCTGCTGGGCACCCTGGTCTCGGACCTGCTTTACATGGTGGTGGACCCGAGGATTAAGCTCTAATGGCGACCCATCCTCAATTCCCGCCCGGCACTGAGTTGAATGAAGCTTATATGCCGCCTTCTCGGTCTCCCTGGGCCGAAACCTGGCATTTACTGCGCCAAAACCGGATGGCCTACACCGGCCTGGTGATTTTCCTGATATTCTTCGCCGCCGCCCTGGCCGGGCTTGCCGTCACCTCGGGCAGCCGCCCATGGTTGGATCCGGCACGGGTGCGCCTCCAGGAAAAACTGCGCCCTCCTCTGGCCAAACCGGCCACCGAGACCCTGAGCGCGGAAGAAATACCCGCCCTGAATATTTATCTGCTGGGTACCGATGAACTCGGCCGGGACGTATTTGCGCGCATGCTACAGGGCGCATGGGTTTCCCTGACGGTTGGATTTGTCGCTGTGGGCATTGCCGTAGTCATCGGCATTCTGCTGGGCGGCATCGCCGGGTATTATGGCCAGTTGGAGATTCTTCTGGGACACATGACCTTTTGGGCCTTGGTTGCAGGCGCCATTGCCACAGCCTTTTCAGGCATGCTCAAAATCGCTGCTGCGTTATCATTGGCGGCTGCAACCGGTTGGACCTGCTGGCGTCTAAGACAGGCATCACCGGACAAGCCGCTGCCTCCGTGGCTGCGCTGGGCGGCCCTGCCCACCCTGCAAGTAGATACACTGATCATGCGGGCGGTGGATATCATGCTTTGTTTTCCATCGTTTTTCCTTATCCTCACGGTGGTGGCCCTGTTGCCGCCCAGCATTTACAACATCATGGTCATTATTGGCCTGACCAGTTGGATGGGTACCACCCGTTTTGTGCGTGCCGAATTTCTTTCCCTGCGAGAGCAGGATTTTGTGGCCGCAGCCCGCGCTTTGGGCATCAGCGACATGCGTATTATCTTCCGTCATATCATGCCCAATGCCGTGGCTCCCGTACTGGTTTCAGCCACGCTCGGCATCGCCTCAGCCATGCTGACGGAAGCCGGTCTGAGTTTCCTGGGCTTCGGGGTACCGCCGCCCCATGCCACTTGGGGCAACATTCTGTCGGATGGAAAAGCCTTTATATTCGACGCACCCTGGCTGACCTTCGCTCCGGGTCTTGTCATTCTGGTCGTCGTGCTGGCGTTCAATCTTTTTGGTGAAGGAATGCGGGATATTTTGAACCCGAAATTGAGGGAAAGAAATTAGCCCATCGAACGACATATTACTCGCCGTCCAAGACCTTCGTGTCCATTTCCACGGTGACGGACCTGTCGCGCGCGCCGTGGATGGTGTTGACTTCCAAGTGCGTCGCCAGGAGACCGTGTGCATCGTCGGTGAATCCGGATGCGGCAAAACTGTCACGGCCTTAGCCATACTGGGGCTGCTGCACCGCCCGCCGGCGCATATTGCCGGCGGCCAGGTTGTATTCAGAGGAGAACGTTTGCTGGATATGCCTCCGTCCGGGTTGCGCAAACTTCGGGGACGGCGCATCGGCATGGTCTTCCAGGAGCCGATGACCTCTCTGAATCCGGTTTTCAATATCGGCGACCAGGTGGCCGAGTCCATGCTGGCCCACCTGGATATTTCTGAATCCGAGGCCCACCGGCGAACCATGGATCTTCTGGATGATGTGGGCATCCCGGACGCCCGGCACCGCATGGAGGACTACCCCCACCAACTCAGTGGCGGCCAGCGCCAGCGTGTCATGATCGCAATGGCCCTGGCTTGCGAACCCGACCTGCTCATCGCCGACGAGCCCACAACTGCGCTGGATGTCACAGTTCAGGCTCAGATCCTGATGCTGCTCAAGAATTTGAAACAGCGCAAAAAAATGGCCCTTCAATACATCACCCATGATCTGGGGGTGGTGGCCGCCATTGCCGACCGGGTCTACGTCATGTATGCCGGTGTTATCGTCGAACAGGGGAACGCCGCACATATCTTCGATGCTGCCGCCCACCCTTACACCCGGGCGCTGCTGGACGCCTTGCCCACCAGGGAAAAGCGAGGCCGCAGGCTCTACAGTATCCCCGGCAACGTTCCCCATCCGGCCTATAAGCCGCCGGGATGCCCTTTTCATCCCCGCTGTCAGTACCGACAGTCTCTTTGTGACAAGAAATTCCCGCAAATGTGCGATTATGGTGAAGGACATCAGGCACGCTGCCCAGTGATTTTTAATGGTTTAAAGGACGCCAGTGATGGATAAGATAACTCCCATTCTAACGGTGCGAACGCTAATGAAGTCCTTTGCGGTAAAACGGGGTATTTTTCAAAGACAAGGCAATGCGGTTCGTGCAGTCAACGGAGTGGATCTGACCATTCTGCCCCGACAGACGGTGGGCCTGGTTGGTGAAAGCGGTTGCGGCAAATCCACCGTGGCGCGTCTCATTATGCGCCTTCTAGACCCGGACGGCGGCAGCATTTGCTTCAAAGGTCATGAACTGACCACACTGAACGAACGCCGTTTCAAACCCATGCGCCGGAAAATCCAAATGATTTTCCAGGATCCCTACAGTTCCCTCAATCCGCGGATGACAGTGGCCCAGTCCATCGACGAGGGAATTCGCATGTCCGGCAGTACCGGCAAGAAGCAACGGCAAGAAAAAATCGGTCGTCTGCTCGAAATGGTGGGCATGCCTGGCGCCAGCGCCGACCGCTACCCCCATGAATTCAGCGGCGGCCAACGCCAGCGGGTCGGAATTGCCAGAGCGCTGAGCGTGTCACCTGAGCTGGTCCTGTGCGATGAACCCATATCCGCTCTGGATGTCTCCATCCAGGCCCAGATCATCAACCTGCTCAAGGATCTTCAAAACGATTTGGGGCTGAGCTACCTGTTCATTTCCCATGACCTGAACGTTGTCAGCTATATCTGCGACCAGGTCTGCGTCATGTATCGCGGCATCATCATGGAATCAGCACCGGCGGAAGAGTTGTTCGACGATCCCCGCCACCCCTACACCTTGAAACTGCTGGCGGCGGCCCCCGACCCCAGCCGTCGCGGCTGGATGCCCTCCACCGATTCGGAAACACTGCCAATGCCATCTTTCCATGGGTGTGCGTATTGGGACCAGTGCCCCGAAGGACAGGACACATGCAAAGATGAAGCACCGCCCCTGGCACAAGTGGGCAGACATCACCATGTACGCTGCTGGAGGCGAAACTGATGTTCAAAACCGACACCAACGTACCGGCCGCTGAAATCGCCGGCCGCATATCCCGATTTCAGGATGCATTGAGAAAAAGGCAGATCGACGCCGCACTTATCCTGCAAAATACCGACCGTTATTATTTCAGTGGCACCATTCAACAAAGCCACCTGTACATACCGGCTTCGGGTGACCCCCTGCTGATGGTATACAAAAGCTTGAACAGAGCGCGAGCCGAGTCCTCCGTGGAGCGAATCATCCCCCTGTCCAGTCCGTCAAAAATCTACAGCACGCTGCGTGACCATGGATTGTCACGGCCTGAACGACTGGGAATGGAACTGGACGTACTTCCGGTGAATCTGTTCAAACGGTATACCGAACTGTTCCATAATTCGGAAATATCGGACATCTCCACCGACATCCGAATGCAACGCGCGGTTAAATCGGATTATGAGCTGGATATCATTTCACACGCCGCACATCTGTCGGACCAAGTGGCCGCCCATGCGGCCACTATTATACAGGCCGGCATGACCGAACTGGAACTGGCCGGGCAGGTGGAGGCCTATGCCCGCAAATTGGGCCACCAGGGCATCGTGCGAATGCGCATGTGGGGTGGGGAGTTGTTTTACGGTCATCTCATGGCCGGCCCATCCGCAGCCGTGCCCAGTTACATGGCGTCACCCACGGGGGGATCGGCCGTCAATCCCGCCGTGGCCCAGGGGGCCGGATTTTCGCTGCTGAAACCCCATGAACCCATACTGCTGGATTATGTATTCGCTTTAAACGGCTATATTTCCGACCATACCCGGATCTTTGCCCTCGAAGGCCTGCCCGATGATTTGCTGGCCGCCCATGCGGCCATGATCGAACTCCAAGAGACGCTAAAACAGGCTGCAAAACCGGGAATCAAATGCGGCCGCCTGTATGATATGGCCATGGAACTGGCTTCCGGGCGGGGCTACCGCGACAATTTTATGGGCTGTGGCAGACGACGCATCCGCTTCATCGGCCACGGCGTCGGCCTGGAGTTGGACGAATTTCCGGTTATCTCAAAAGCTCAGGAAATGGTTCTGGAAAAGGGAATGGTTATTGCGTTGGAACCGAAATTGATTTTCCCGGAAAGGGGTGTTGTCGGAGTTGAAAACACCCATGTGGTGACCCAAAACGGGCTCCGGCAATTGGGCCAATTCCCGGATGCCCTAACCATAATATAGTGCCCATCATTGCAGCAAATCCCGACGAAAGCCTCGGATCAAGTCCCGATACCAATTTTGGGCTAAGGCCTTTTTCCCAAGACCGCTTGTTCCCCCCTAAAAAAAAAGGGAACCGGCGCAATGCGGGCTCCCTTTTGAACAGCAAAGCGTATAAAAAATTAGCGCTTGGAAAACTGGAAGTGTGCGCGTGCACCCTTCTGACCGTACTTTTTGCGCTCTTTCGTCCGGGGGTCACGTCTAACAAACCCGGCTTTTTTCAGTGCCGAACGCAGGTCGGCGTCGAATTCGATCAATGCCTTGGTGATGCCATGCCGGATGGCACCGGCCTGGCCCATAACACCGCCGCCAAGGACTTTGACCTTGATATCGAACTTGTCCTGGTTATTGGTCAGCAGCAGGGGTTGAGAAATAATGGTCTTTGCCGTGTAAACCCTGAAATAATCTTCAAGGGTGCGACCATTGATGGTGATTTCACCGTTGCCTGGAGTGATCCAGGTTTTGGCAATGGCGTTCTTGCGTTTTCCGGTAGCGTAATAAATCGTTTCCTGTGCCATAAAATTCCCCAAGTTCATTATTTTTGGTATGGATTAAATATCAAGCGTTTCCGGCATCTGGGCATCATGCGGATGTACACTGCCGGCATATACCTTCAGTTTTTTGCACAGTTTGCGCCCCAGCCGATTTTTGGGCAGCATACCGCGTACAGCGTTTACAATCAAATCTTCAGGACGTTTTTCCAACAGCTTGCGGGCGGTAATGGCTTTAAGCCCACCCATGTATCCACTATGATGATAGTAATTTTTCTGATCCAGCTTCCTGCCGGTGAGCTTTATCTTTTCGGCATTTATGACGATAACGCAGTCCCCCATGTCCACATGGGGGGTATACAGGGGATTGAATTTGCCCCTGAGACGCGCGGCCACCTGGGTGGCCAGCCGACCCAGAACAGCATCTTCCGCATCGACGACGTACCATTTGTTTGGATTATCCGACTGTTTTGCGCTATAAGTATATTTTTTCACAACGATTTTCTCCTGTTCGTGGTTCAGAATCGAGAATTACTAATGGAAAAACGATACTAAGTCAAGGATAAATTTATGACTAAGCAATCCGGATCCCACTATCTTGAAACCGAGGTCAAATTCCATGTCCCTGACATTGGGCAGGTGCAGCAGCGCCTGCAGCAACTGGGCGCTGCTGCTCAACCGGAACGATTCGAAACCAATGTGCGCTTCGAAAACCCCGCCGGAACCCTGAAAAGCAGCGACCGCCTGCTGCGCCTGCGCAAAGATGACACCTGCCGCCTCACGTTTAAAAAGCGCCCCGCCAGCCAACGAGGCCAGTGCAAAACATACCACGAACTGGAAGTTGAGGTCAGTGATTTCGATACCATGCATGCCATTCTGCACGCTCTGGGGTTCAAGGCCGTACAGCGTTATGATAAGCGGCGGCAGGTTTTCACATGGCGGGATGTGGAAGTATGCATCGACCATATGCCGTTCGGTACCTTCATGGAAATCGAAGGCCCCGAGGCGGGTATCAAGAACGCCGCATCAGCACTTGCGCTGCACTGGGAAAAACGCATACTGACCAATTACCTGGCCATCTTTGAATTGGTGCGCAACCATGAGCGCCTGCCCTTCAATGATGCCACCTTCGACAATTTTAAATCCTTTTCAGTCGATGTCACCCATTTTCTGCCCCAACTGTGGGCCGGCTCATCGGAACGGTAAATGACTGCGGCCCAATACATCAAAACGGCCTGCATGGAAAAGGGATTTTCCATATTGAATCTCAACCTGCGATTTGGCCTGGCGGCCGACGGTGCCAACAGCTGGCCGTTTCGGGCCAAAGCGTACCCCCCTTTATTCGATGCATACCCTTCCGATTTTTACACTTTTCAGGAGGCCAATGGTTTCCAGGTCGATTTTCTGCGCCGGCTGCTGCCTCAATACGGTGTCATCGGCGAACGCCGCCCGGCTCCGGATTTCTGGCAAAGCAATGTGATCTTCCACCATCGCCGGTGGCGGTGCATTTCCCATGACTATTTCTTCCTCAGCGAAACGCCGGATATCCCCAGCAAATTCGACAAGAGCCAATGGCCGCGCCAATGTACCATGGGAGTCTACCAGTGCAACGGGCACAGCCTTGCGGTAATCAACACCCATTTTGATTTTGACCCCGAAATCCAGCGCCGTAGCGCCGAGTTGATCTCCCGTCGACTGCGATCCTGGATTCGACCCGGCCCTGCCGTGCTGGCCGGTGATTTCAATACCGAGCCGGGCAGCAGCGCCTACGAGGTGTTTTCCTCCAACCAGGCCGGCTTCCGGAACGTCTTCAGGCCACCCTACGCCGGAACCCATCATGGCTTCAGCGGCAATACCACGGGCGGGACAATCGACTGGATTTTATACCGGGGTCATTTGACCGCTGCCGGGGCGGCGGTCATAGTAGAAAAATTCAATGGGATTTACCCGTCGGACCATTTCCCCCTCAGGGCGGATTTTGAATGGATATAAACGACTGCTATGGCTTTTGGGTTTTACATGCCACCGAAGCGTTCAGCACGCCGCCGGCCTCAACCACCAGGTTACGGCATGTGACTTCTCCCGAACACTTTCCTGTGGACAGAATCACCAATGTTTTGGCAACCGCAATCTTTCCGTCGAACTGCCCGCCGATGGTCATTTCATCAACCCGGGCGTCAGCAAAGACCGCGCCTTCTTCAGCGATAACCACATTGTCGCCGCTCAAGGCGCCTTTGACCGTTCCCTTGATCACCAGTCGGCCTTTTCCAATAACTTCTCCGTCGACGGTATAGCCTTCATCGATGATAGACAATTTTTTTTGGGCATCTTTCACTGCTGATCTCCCTCAATATTCGGTTTCGTGTCGACTTCAGATGGCAGTTTGGGCGGAGCCTCATTCCCCGTGTTGCTGCGCTCATCGGAAGCGGCAGGGAGGCTTTCCTCCGCTTCCGGCATCATAGACGCGCCGTTATCGGATGCAGGCGCCACAGGCGCAGGTTGCGCAGCCGGCGGATTTTCGACCTGGGACGGTCTTGAAATGCTTCGGGATTCACCTGCCGGTTTTATCGCGTTGGTACTTTTTTCCGGTGGCTTGTAATCGATGTGGAAGGGAAAATCTCTTTCGCTAATGAGTTTACCTTCCCCTGAAAAAACAAAGACCGACAGGGTGTCAAAATTTACCGGCGCTTTTTGCTGGTAGGCCCTGAAGGTCATCGTGCGGTAATTGTTGATTTTAAAGGCTTGCCCGTGTTCAGCGTCCGGTTTGCCGCCGGAAATCTGAACCCGGGGCACGGTAAACCAGTTCAGCGAGGGTGCATCCATCTGTTTGAATACAACGACAATTCGGCCGGTCAGGGGCTTTTTGGGCGTCGATGTGTTGTAAATGCGGAATTCCGTCTTAAGCACTTCATGTTCCGGATCATAACGAACCGATAAATTGCGGATGTCGACCTTCCAGTGCACCGCTGCAACCGGTGGCGCGGGTGCTGGTGATGGAGCGGGCACAAGCTCCGGCGATACCGGAACCGGTGCAGTTTTTTCGTTTTCTTTGGTCTCTTTCCGGGGGGGTGTTGCAGCCTGTGATTCGGCATCCGGTTCCTTTCGCAGCGTAGCGTCACTTTTCTGGCTGGCGATGAACTGAGTCAGGTAGAGATCCTTTTCATCCCTCAATTTGGCGGCCAGATCGTGGAATTCCTGCAATTGGACCTGCAAGCGGTCGATTTCGATTGAGCGCCGTTTGGCCGCTATTCCGAAGATAATCGCCGCTGCAACAGCTATCGCCATGACGCAAAGGGCACTGATCGCAATGGTTTTAAAACCTTTGAGCGGAATGATACGCCCATGTTCGCCCACCAGCATAACACTCCAGTAGCGATCGCGGCGAAGCTTCCGGGCTTCCATATCATCACTGCGCTTCGCTTTCATTCTACTCCATTCTCTCTATGTCCGCACATAGAACCTGGTTATCAGCGGGTTGAAGGTTTTTGCCGAAATCCCAAAATTTGCCCGGCTATCAGGTTTCGCTGCTGCGCTTTTTTACCGGTGGCCACTCTGCGATCACGCTGGTCGATATTCCAAAGCGTTTTCCAGGCATAAAACAGCGGATCTTTATCTTCTGCTGCACGCGACTGATAACTTTCGTTCAAGATCCCGACCTGGCCATCTTTGACCTGCAAGTAAAACTTGCGGCGACCGACCCATACCCGGTGAGCGTCGGTGGCCAAATAATGATCGAACAGGACGACGAAGTTTTTTCCATCCCGGATAACAGCGCGCTGGCGAATGATGCTTCGCGCTTTGGATCCAAGGGACTGTTTATGGCGCTGTCGGCACCATCGGCGCCACCATGTCATGGTAGGCTGCGCCTCGGGGGCATAGCACTTTTTAAAAGCGGCATAGCTGCCATGATTCAGAATGTCGCGCCATTGCGCCAACGCTGAAAGAATGGTTCGCGAAATTTTACGCAATCTTCTTTCAGAGGTGCGTTCCAAATGGTCAACGATGATCACTGGTGTTTGTCGCAGTTGCAGGTAGTCGGCCAATTCACTGACGGCCGGGTTGTTCATGACCACACAGCCGTTGCTGTCATATGCTTTCAGGGGCTTGTTGGTACCGTGAATCCAGATCGAGCTGCCGCTGCGTTGCTGGCGCTGGTCCATCCAGTTGGGATAGTCCAGAGGCAGCGCCCGGCTGCCGTAAGTTTCCGTCAAAAATCGGGACCCCACATCACGGGTGACAAAATATACCCCTTCAGGTGTTTTTTTATCCCCTTCAGTCTCCTTGCGGCCGCGGATCTTGCCAGTAGAACACGGCCACTGCGCCTCGACGCGCCAGCGCCCGTCATACCGATACAGACTGACCTCCTGCCGGCTTTTATCCACAATGGCCACAAGGGGGTTTGGTTCCATGCTCTCGCCGGCCAAATCGGCATGAATCAGCACATCGGGTATCGCCGCCTGGGCTGTAATGTAATATTTAGCAGCCGCAGGAGGCACTGCAAGCGCCAGCGAACAGACGGTCAGCAGGCAAAAAAAGTATGGCTTGATAATGGAAATGGCAATTCCTCTTTTTTCTCGGCCGTGGGTCAGCTTTTGGCGTTTAAAATCCGACGCAATCCGCTTTTGATCAACAATCTTCTGTGCGGCACATTTTAATCAGCGCAACGCACTGCCACAGGGGCACCCTTGCCACAGTTCAAAAGATCCGCAGCGCTGCCTCCATATACGGCGATTTCCAGGCAGCCTCGGCTTCCCATCAGGGCCACAGGAGCCGACGGCATTCCGTCGGCATAGCTGTCAGCGACCCCCTCGATTTGTCGACCGGACAAACCAATCAGCAGCTTACCGGACTTTAAACCGGCAAGATGGCTGGCTCCAATATTGGTGACAAGATTGCCGAAACGGTCCACGGAAACCACCATCCCCCGGATTTCACTTCCAGAGGTATGCTCCGGTATCTGCACCTCAAGGCATTTGACACACTCGACCGGTAACAATCGTCCAACCTGATCCAGCGGCATGCCTTTGGACAGATGGCCGGCGACCGGCGCAAATATATCGCGCCCGTGAAAAGTCCGGCTCACTGGATGCCGGAACAGTGCCTTGTTCTCTACCTGAAAAACGGGGGCTGAAGATGGGCTTTCCAGAACGAGCGGCCACAACAGGCCATTATTCGGCGCCAAAAAATAGTGCCCGTGATACCGGACGGCAATAATTTCACGAGAAGTGCCGACACCGGGATCGACAACGGCGACATGTATACTGCCCGTCGGGAAAAAAGCGTACGATGCGGCCAGCATCCGGGCGGCCTCATCAACAGCCTGGGGACAAATGTCATGTGAAAGATCGACGATTACGGCGGAAGGATCTACCGACAGGACCGCGCCTTTGAGTACCCCGGCATATTCATCCTGTGTGCCGAAATCCGTGAGCAGGGTAATGACCGCCATTGTCCCTTACCGTTCGTCAAAACAACTTATTTTGAACGCTGTATCCCAAATGCCGGTAGGCACTCTCAGAGGCCTTGCGCCCCGAAGAAGTTCGCACCACCATTCCAATTTTCAGCAAATAGGGTTCCACCACATCCACCAGGGTGTCGGACTCCTCCTGAAGCGTTGCCGCAATTGCTTCGATGCCCACCGGACCACCATGATAGTAATCGATAATGGTCTTCAGATAACTGCGGTCCAGTCGGGTGAGCCCCTGCTCGTCCACGCCTTCCAGAGTGAGCGCCAGAGCTACCGTTTCCTGGGTAATCCTTCCGTCTGACCTGACCTGGGTGTAATCACGCACGCGTTTGAGCAGACGATTGACGATTCGCGGGGTCCCTCGCGACCTTAAGGCCAGAGACTGCGCGCCGGCTTCATCGACAGGGACACCTAAAATATCGGCCGATCTGGAAATGATTTCAATCAATTCCTGCACACTGTAAAAGTCAAGGTTTCGAAACAATCCGAAACGATCGCGCAGCGGGGCCGAGAGTAGACCGACCCGAGTCGTCGCGCCCACCAGGGTAAAGCGATTGAGCCGATAGCGGTGGCTCCTGGCATGGATACCTTTGTCAAAAACAAAATCGACACAGAAATCCTCCATGGCCGGGTAAAGAAACTCTTCCACGTTTTTGGGGGTGCGGTGAATCTCGTCGACAAAAAGAACGTCGCTCTCTTCCAGGTGGGTCAGGATACCGATAAGGTCGCCGCCTTTTTCCAGCGCCGGCCCTGAAGTTACGGTAAGCCGCCCGCCCATTTCCCTGGCAATGATGTGGGCCAGGGTGGTCTTGCCCAATCCCGGCGGACCGTGAAACAGAACGTGTTCGAGGGGCTCTTCGCGTTTTATGGCCGCTTCGATGGCAATTTTCAGGGTGTCCACCACTTCGCTCTGGCCCACGTAATCGTCGAGCCGTTCCGGGCGCAGCGAGAGAACGTCGCATTCATCGTCCATGGGCAGCCTCTCGCGATCGACGATGCCGATACCCTTTGATCTGTGGGTTAAGATGTCGTCACTCATGACCGTTCACCTTTGTAAACTTCATCAAACAAAGCCTCAGGTGTCGTTATTTCGTCGTTACGTTTAAAAGCTTCCGCGATCATGCGTTTGGCATCGGCCGGCCGGTGCCCCAGCTGATTGACCAGGACATCCAGCACCGGTGCTTCGATATTCTCGGCAGGCGGTGCATTGTCTTTGTCTTCTTTTCGGATCAATGCAAATTTACCCGCTTTTCCCTGAAGAGTAGCGATGATTTTCTGGGCTGTACGGGCGCCGATCCCTTTCAGTTGTTTGAGCTTTCCCAGGTCCCCGGTCTCGATAGCATTTGCAATATCACGCACCGAAACATTCAATGCCTTGACGGCTTTGAGAGGGCCGATGGCCTCAACGGAAAGAAAAAGCTGAAAGAACTCCTTTTCAGCCTCGAGATTGAATCCGATCAATACCGGTTTAGGCTGGCGTTCGGTTTGGTGGTAGTAAATATACAGCGCCAGCTCGTCCCCGACCTGCTTTGCGGCCAGGGTTTTACGCACAAAAGCCGGAACCAGTACCTCGTACCCCACCTGGTTGGCCAGCAAGAGTATGCGCTCCTCTTCGATCTTTAACAGACGCCCCTCGATGTATCCGATCATTCAGCCTGTCACCCGTTCCAGTTCCTGTTTCAGGACCGTTCGCTTGGTATTTGAAAACGCCGGTTGGCGGCATGTCGTCACACCCGGGCAGCCGGTTGTCGTGCCCTCACGAATAGACCCCTTTGCCGTCAACCCGGTTGACGGCTATTTATCATCGACTCGTCCTGCTTCGTCAGCATAGCGAAAGAGGCCGATCAACGCAAGCCCCAGTGCGTCCGACGCATGATAGGGTCGAATGGCTTCGGTGCAACCGATGGCTTGCCGTACGGCCATTTCCAGTTGTTCCTTGCCGGCATTTCCGTTTCCGGTGAGAATCCGCTTGGCTTCCCTGACGGGAATCTCCTTTACTTCTGTTCTGGCATGCCGTGCCGCCAGCAGGATAACGCCGCACACTTTGCCAAGGGTTATGCCGGATTTTGGATACCGCTCAAGGGAAAAGACATCTTCGATTACAATCATGTCCGGATTTTCATCTATGAACAGGCGATTCAGGCGAGAATAAATCTTTTCCAGGCGGACGGACACGGGCATGGCCTGGTCTGTTTTGACAACCCCGTATGCGTATGATTGGACCTTGCGGCTGTTTCCGGTCAAAACACCGATGCCGGTTGCTGCCAGCCCCGGGTCTATGCCTATCAGCTTGACTGCCATGGAAGATGTCTTAATCCGGGAGGCCATTGAGCATCAGAAGCTGAAGAATGAAGCCGTTATGGCGCGAGACCACGGCATGACTGGTCTAAAATTCGCCAAGCTTCTTTTTGGCGATGTCGGCTTCCGGTGCCTTGGGATATTTCTTGACCAGTTCCTGCAAAATGAGACGGGCACTGGATTTTTCCCCGATCTGAAGCAGCGCCATACCCTGCTTCAGCATGGCTGCAGGTACTTTGTTGCCTTTTGGATACTTTTCGATAACCGTCTGATATTCGAGGATGGCGCGTTCATACCATTTCTCGCGGAAATAACTTTCACCGATCCAGAACTGGGCGTTATCCACCATTTCGGACTGGGGATATTTTTGAATGAGGGATTGAAAAGTCTGCCTGGCTTTATCCATTTCCCCGTTGTCATATGCCTGTCGCGCACTGGTGTAGAGCTGTTTATCGGTTTTGGGCTGCGGCTCCTGTTCCCGTTGCACCGCCTTCTGCCGATTCTTTCCCTCTATGCTGAGGTATTGCTCCATCTGTGCAATGCGCTGTTCCAGTTTGGCCGTCCCCAGAGCGATCTCGTCCAACCGCTCTTTCTGGCTCTTGCCGCTGGCCTCATAGCTGGACACCTTGCGGTTGATGAGGTACTCGATCTCCTCGATACGCCCATTGATCAGCCGCATATCCTCTTGAAGCGCCTCCACATCGGCATTCACCCCGGCATATTGGGTGCGAAGGCTCTTTTCCGAATCTTCGCGTGTTCTGCCTAAAGAATTCAGGTCGCGCTCCAGTTCCTGCTGCAGTTCCTGATTCTTGCGCTCCAGATAGGTAATCCTGTCTTCCAGAACAATGATATCCTGCTGAAGTGCACAGCCAGCGAAAATAAACAGTGAAATCAAAATGATCGGCAGCTTGGTGTTCATATCGTCACCGGCATGGGGTGGTGCTGGGTGAAAAGGGGCCGCTCGTGGGGCTGAAACGGCCATCGGACAGAATTAACCCGATGGCCGCACCACCGAATTTTAATGGGAATTGCACCCCGGAAGCAGCTTAAACCTTAATACACGGCAAAGTGGGCACGCCTGTTTTTAGCCCAGGCTTCTTCATTGTGACCAAAGTCAGCCGGACGCTCTTCACCGTAACTGATGGTGTTGAGCCGCGAGGCGCTGATGCCCAAGTTGACCAGAAAAGCCTTGGCAGACTCTGCACGACGCTCACCGAGAGCCATATTGTAAGCGTCCGTTCCGCGTTCGTCACAATGGCCTTCAATGGAGACATTCAGTCCGGGCATGGCGCGCAGGTAGTCGGCCTTTTGTTTCAGCAGTTCCTGGGCCATGGGCAGCAGGGCCGAACTGTCAAACTCAAAATAGACATCTTCGTTGACGAAAGCATTTCTGGCCGCCATACGGGCACGCTCCGCCTCTTGGGCTTGAAGGCGTTCGGCTTCCATACGGGCCTTTTCGTCAGCATTGTCTACGGGAGCGACGACCGGTTGCTCGACCTGCTGCTGGGCGACGGGCTCGGGTGCCTGCGTTCCGGTTTCGACCTGTTTTTTCGCACATGATATGGCAAAAAGCATCGTCGGAAGAATCACAGCTAAAGCCAACGCCATCCACATATTTTTTCTCATTTTTTCCTCCTTTTTCGGTAACAATCTATTTTAATAAGGGATATTCGGGGACCACTTTGGGTGAGACTGTTCGCCGGGCATCATCAGCAATCGGCGCTGGTCGGTTCCAAAAGCAGTCATCACATAAATGCGGGGTTTTCCCTCGCGGGTCGAGCTGAAAGCAATCAGGCTCCCGTCGGGTGACCAGGAAGGTGCCTCATTATCGCCCTGATTGCGGGTTAGTTGCACCGGATTATTGCCTTCGACATCGATCACAACGATGTTTATTTCGCCCTGTCCCATGGATGAATAGGCAATCATATCACCTTTCGGGGACCAACACGGCTGGGTGTTATAGCGCCCCTCAAATGTCACACGATGCACACGGCCGGTGCTGATTTCTTTGATGTAAATCTGGGGTCGACCGGAACGTTTGGATACGAAAGCTATTTTCTTGCCATCCGGCGACCAGGTCGCACCGACGTCAATACCCCGGCTGTTGGTCAATCTTTTAATCATTTTACCGTTACCGGTCAACATATAAATTTCCTGGTCACCTGCAAATGAAAGTGTCGCCGACAGCTCAAAACGCCCCGGAACCCACTCGGGCGCTATCTGAACCCCTTTATAGCGGACGTTGGTTTCTTGTCTGTTTTTCAAATTGAGGATAAAAATCTGCGACGGCCCGTTAACAAATGAGGTAAAAGCCAAATGTTTCCCATCCGAGGACCACGCCGGAAAAGAGGTGATGGAACGCTTGTCCGTCAGGCGCTGAACGTTGGCGCCATCAAAATCGCAAGTGAAAATCTCTTTGTTGCCGCTGCCGTTTGAGACGAAGGCCAGACGGCTGTCATAAAAACCAGGATTGCCGGTCAGGGCCTTGAGCACTTCCGCGCTGAAGCGCCGCGCCACGGTGCGCTGGTCGCCGACCTGGCCGCGATACCGTTTGCCCACCAGAAGCTTGGCCTTGAACGTGTCAAACAGCCGCAGTTCCACAGCCATGTCATCCCCTTGAACCTGAACCCCGCCGGTAATGAGCAACTCCGCGCCAACCGCCGTCCAGTTGGAAAACTGGATCGATTGGTCGTCAATGCCCGAGCGCTGCGAGTCGTAAAGAAAGCTGTCCCGATCCAGCATTTTGAAATATCCGCTGAACTCAAGCATACTCTGAAGATTGTTGGCAAAAGCAACCACCTGGGCAGACTCGGCAGCCATCGGCCCCATGGCTTTGAATACCGGCACGGCCATGGGAATTTTACGGATAAACGGGTTGGTTAAATCAAGATATTTGATTTCGGCCGATAGGTTTGGCGGTATCCAGAGCATAGCCAGCATACAGAATAATCCAACAATCACCCTAATCGCATTCATAAATCGTGTCACCTGTCCATGAGTTTGATGATTCATAAATCCCACGACCCTGCCCTGTCGACGATCAACTCCCGGCTCAACTTTTTCCATTCTCCCATCAGCGTACGCCTTCAGGCGTAAACCGCAGTCCCATTTCAACATATGGTCGCCGTATCTCTTTAGGGTGAGGTTGGACAGGACTTGTTTTGACAATGGCTTTATACGCGGAATCGTCAAGATACTGATTACCGGAACGATCCGTAAAAAAAATATCCGTCAATTTGCCATCCGGCATGACTTTAAAAACAATACTGGCGGCCAGTTGTTTGCCTCCACCGCTGAGTTGCTCGGCAAAAGCCCAGTTTTTCTGGACAGCGAAACCAATTTCGAGGCGATACAAATCAATCACCTCGATCTCTTTCTTACTGCCCGGAGCGAAAAATCCCCCCTTTCCTTTAGCTTCGGCATCAGATTCGCTCCCGGCGGCCTGAACCGGCGGCTTGCCCTCTTTGGCAACCTTGTCCCTCAGCCGTTTAATCGTATCCTCAAGGGGCTTGGGAGGCAGGGTGTCCACCTCTTTTTCCACACGTTTGATGACATTCTTGAGGACTTTCTTGGATTTGAACGTCTTGTATTTCATGGCCGTTTTCGTTGTCTTGCGCGGGGGAGCTACTGAAATTTCAGGCTTTACCGAAGTTTCGGCTTTCGCTTCGGGAGACGGGCTTTTTTCGGGTTCGCTGATTTCGGATTTTGATGCCACCGGCTCGGACGAGACTTCCGGTTGCGGGGCAGGCGTGTTGCCGACATCGGAAAGATCCACCATCTGTACATCGATAACCGACGGAACAAAAGATGATGACCGCTCCCATGACGGGGAGTAAAAAATCAGGGCCAGCAACAACAAATGGGCTGTAAATGAGAGCCCAAAAGGCAACGCATAGGGGTGCTTGCTGCCGAAGACCATGTATGCAGACGAATTCAAACGCATTGATATTCCACCGTCATGGCTTCCGAATATTTTTCTTTTCGGTGGGAACGGTCACCATACCCAGCTTTTCAACCCCGGCGGCCTTGATTTCAGCCATCACCTTGACCACCGCGCCATATGGCACATTGGTGTCTGCGCGCAGGTAAACATTCCGTTCCATACGGTTTTCCAGGATTTTGGCCAGCTTTTCCCGCAGGTAATCGATCTCCACGGCAAAATCATTGATATGGACCTGCTGCTTTTCGTCCACAGTGATCACCAGGTTCTCTTTTTGTGCCACCAGGGGTTTTGCCGTAGCTTCCGGCAAGGTCACATCCACCCCCTGCATCATCATTGGGGCGGTAACCATGAATATAATCAGCAGAACCAGCATGACATCCACGAACGGCGTCACATTGATGTCTGACATGAGGCGATCGCTGTTGGTCTCAAGGGCCATGTTCAAGCTCCTTTTGCTGGAAAGATGTCACGTTCAATGATGTTCAGAAAGTCGGCCGAAAAACTGATCAACTCCGACTCGACCACCTTTATTTTTTGCATGAAATAATTGAACGCAATAACAGCCGGTATGGCGACCGCCAACCCGGCCGCCGTGGCGATAAGCGCCTCGGAAATACCTGGTGCGACGACGGCCAGGCTGGCCGATCCCCGCAGACCGATGCTGTGAAACGATCCCATGATTCCCCAAACCGTGCCGAAAAGACCGATAAAAGGCGTCGTGTTTCCGGTGGTCGCCAGAAAGGGAACCATCTGTGTCATCCGGGTGGTTTCCGTATTGATGGCCCGGCGCAGGGCACGCTTCACGTTGTCCCTTCCCGAAAAATGCATGGACATGGAATCCGATGGGGGTAAGCTTTCATCACCGCCCCCTCCGGCCTGACTCATTCGTTTGAGTTCCACATAGCCCACTCGGAAAATTCGTGCCACGGGGCAGCCGGCCAACTGCTTGGCTTTGGTATAGGCACCGGCCAGGTCCCGGCTTTTCCAAAAATACTCGATAAAACGGTTCGACTCACGGAAGGCCTGGCGAATGTAACGCCACTTGATAATAATGATGGCCCAAGAGGTTACCGAGAAAAACAACAGCAGCAGCAACACGAAACGCACCATAAGTCCGGCATTGGAAAGAATTTGAATAATATCGATTTCATTGGTTGGCATGGCCTAATCTCCTGCTTGGATGGATCCTGCAACCGCAAAAGCTGATCATCGTGTCAGAATTGACCTGGAATCCTGCCCGTGTTCAGGGAAGTATATTTACGGCGTGTTTGTGAAATGGCGGTTGCAAGTCCTTTTCGTAAGGCATTGGCGCACCGGCGCCGGGAAAAGCTGACGATTGCACATTTGATCGGTTTCAAATGCAGAGTTGGTTAGGCTCCAAACTTAATACAACCAAAGCGCATGTGTCAAGATATTTGGCATCCATGACGCACACGAATAAACGGGCTTAATATACCACATATTGTTATATTTTGAAAACCATCTACAGTCTATGGTGTCACCAATAAGAAAGAAACGGTGTTCAAGGTACAATCCGACACTCGGCCTTCATATCCGCGGGCTTCAGCGGGTTGGCGCCACGATCGGCCGGGATTCAGGGGGTGGGGGTACAGGGGACGTATATCAGGTTATAAGTTAATCTGCGATTAACTTATAACCTGATATACGTCCCCAAAGAACTCAATACGGGATTCCGCAACTCGAAACGGATTTTACTCCAGAGCTGTTGATGACAAATCCGCATGCCTTTGATAGGGTGCCTTGAAAAATAAACCCAAATTCGACCGGGAGCTTTAATGAAACGAATTGCAGAATTGATGCTGGAGGCCTGCTTTCTCAAACGTGTGCCCAGAAGCGGCTACCAATACCTGGGCGCCGGCAGGGAATCGGTTGCCGAACACGTCTACATGGCTACCGTGATTGCCTATATCCTGGCTGAGATGGTGCCCGCGGCGGACACCCATCGGCTGGTGAGCATGTGCCTGTTTCACGACCTGCCCGAATCCCGCGTTGGTGATATGAATTATGTTCAAAAACAATATGTTACAACAGATGAAACCAAGTCTTTGAACCATACGCTGAAAGATATCCCGTTTGGTCCCAAGATAAAAAAACTTATCGATGAGTTCAACCAGAACCAGACTCTGGAATCCCGTCTGGCCCACGATGCCGATCAACTCTCCCTTTTCGTCGATCTCAAATCTCTCGAAGATGTTGGCTACAAGACGCCTCGCTCCTGGCTTCCGCATGTGGAAGAACGGCTTCAGACCGATGTTGCCCGCCAATTGGCCCGTTCTTTGCGCGACATGGATTGGGATGGTTGGTGGCGTAAAATTTTTTGTTGACAGTAACATTGTTATCCACTACTGGAATTCTCTTTGAGGATAATAGTCACACGTATTGTAAGTGTTTTTCTTACAACTTGCTTTGGGTATTCAGGGCCTGGTTTTTGTTAAAAAAAATAATGTGTAACAATGATTTCGTCTTCTTTATGCAATTGGAGGATGGAAATCAGGAACGGCGTAAAGCCGATGAACCTTTTTTCACCCCCGGAGGAACGTATGAACTGGTTTATCAACACCTTTAAAACGTCGGTGGGCAAAAAAATCATGATGTCCATCACAGGCCTCTGCTTTTGCGGCTTTCTGGCAGGCCACCTGGGCGGCAACCTGACCATTTACGGCGGAAAAGAGATGTTCAACAGCTACGCCGAGCATCTGCACGCTCTGGGTGTGCTGGTCACTTTTGCCGAGTGGGGACTTTTGACCTTTGCCCTCATTCATATCCTGACCGGCCTGACCCTGTTTTACCAGAATTACAAGGCCCGACCCGTTCGCTATCGCGTGGACAAGCGGGCCGGCGGCCGCACGCTGGGTTCGGCCACCATGCCTTATACCGGAATTTTGCTGCTGGCATTCGTCCTGTTACATCTGGCCAATTTCCATTTTGTGGACAAAACCGACACCACTATCTACACCATCGTCAGTGAAGCATTCAGCAGTCCCGTTTATGTGGCCCTGTATATAGCGGCCATGATCGTAGCGGCCATTCATGTGAGCCACGGCTTTTGGAGCGCATTTCAAACCCTGGGTGCCAACCACCCCAAATATATGCCGGTCATTCGAACGGTGAGCTTGGTCTTTGCCCTGATTGTCGGCATAGGTTTCGGCGCACTGCCTATCTTTATTTCGATTAGCGCATAGAAAGGATTACTTATGTTGCTCGACGGAAAGGTTCCCGGAGGACCTATAGCGGAAAAATGGGATCGGCACCGTTTTGAACTTAAGCTGGTCAATCCCGCCAACAAACGCAAATTCAATGTTATCGTGGTGGGTACCGGTCTCGGCGGTGGCGCAGCCGCAGCCACCCTGGCGGAACTGGGTTACTATGTCAAAGCCTTTTGTTTTCAGGACAGCCCCCGGCGCGCTCACAGTATTGCCGCCCAGGGGGGAATCAATGCCGCTAAAAACTACACCAATGACGGCGACAGTATACACCGCCTTTTCTACGATACGGTCAAAGGCGGAGACTTTCGTGCCCGCGAATCCAACGTGCACCGCCTGGCCGAATGCAGCAATTTAATTATCGACCACTGCGTGGCCCAGGGGATTCCCTTTGCCCGCGATTACGGCGGCCTGCTGGCCAACCGCTCTTTCGGCGGCGCCCAGGTTTCCCGGACTTTTTACGCCCGCGGCCAGACGGGGCAGCAACTCCTTCTGGGCGCCTACAGTTCCCTGAGCCGACAGATCGCCGATGGCAAGGTTGAAATGTACCCGCGGCGGGAAATGCTGGATCTGGTCATGGTCAACGGCCATGCCAAAGGCATCGTGGTCCGCAACCTGATCACCGGCGCCCTGGAAAGCCATGCGGCGGATGCGGTGGTCCTGGCCACCGGCGGGTACGGCAATGTGTTCTTTTTGTCCACCAACGCCATGGGGTCCAACGTCAGTGCCAATTTCGCCGCTTACCGCAAGGGGGCGCTTTTCGCCAACCCGTGCTTTACCCAAATCCATCCCACCTGCATACCGGTGCACGGCACCTACCAGTCCAAACTCACCCTGATGAGCGAAAGCCTGCGAAACGACGGGCGTGTGTGGGTACCCAAGAAACAAGGGGACAACCGCCCGGCGAACGAAATTCCGGAAAGCGAACGCGATTACTACCTGGAGAACAAATATCCCAGTTTCGGCAACCTGGTCCCCCGGGATGTGGCTTCGCGCAACGCCAAGGACCAGTGCGATGCCGGCAAAGGCGTGGGCGAGACCAAACTGGCCGTCTATCTGGATTTCAGCGATGCCATCAAGCGCGATGGCGAAGATGTCATTCGCAAGAAATACGGCAACCTGTTTCAGATGTACGAAAAAATAACCGCCGACAACCCGTACAAAACCCCCATGATGATCTACCCCGCGGTCCATTACACCATGGGCGGGCTGTGGGTGGACTACGACCTGATGAGCAATGTGCCGGGCCTGTTTGTTATCGGTGAGGCCAACTTTTCCGACCACGGCGCCAACCGCCTGGGCGCCAGCGCCCTGATGCAGGGACTGGCCGACGGATACTTCGTTTTACCCTATACCATCGGCGGTTACCTGGCCGGCACGCAAAAGGGAACGATTTCGGCAACCGACAGCGCCTTCGTGAATGCCGAAAAAAATGTCCAGGCCCGCATCGATAAACTGCTCTCCATCAACGGCAAGCGCACCGTAGACGATTTTCACCGCCAACTGGGGCTCATCATGTGGGACTACTGCGGCATGGCACGCAACAACGCCGGCCTGGAAAAAGCCCGCACCCTGATCAGAGACCTGCGTGCAGAATTCTGGGACAACGTTCGGGTCCCCGGTGGCGGCAAAGACTTCAACCAGAGTCTGGAGAAAGCCGGTCGCGTAGCAGATTTCCTTGAATTCGGCGAACTGATGGTCATTGATGCGCGAGCACGCCAGGAGTCGTGTGGCGGCCACTTCAACGAAGATTACCAGACCGAAGAAAACGAAGCAAAACGCGACGATGAGAATTTCTGCCATGTGGCCGCCTGGGAGTATACCGGCGAAGGAGAAGAGCCCCAATTCCACAAGGAAGAATTGAAGTTTGAAAACGTCAAACTGACGCAAAGGAGCTACAAGTGACGAAGACTATCAATCTCAAACTCAATGTCTGGCGTCAAACCGGCCCCAACCATAAAGGACGTTTCGAGACCTACAACGCCCACAATATTTCCACGGACATGTCCTTCCTGGAAATGCTGGACGTGGTCAACGAACAATTGACGCTGGAAGGCAAGGAACCCATCGCATTCGATCATGACTGCAGGGAAGGCATCTGCGGCATGTGTGGCTGCGTCATCAATGGCCGTGCCCACGGCCCTGAAAAAGGAACCACCCTATGCCAGCTGCATATGCGCCATTTTGACAATGGCGACGTCATCGCCATCGAACCCTTCCGGGCTTTGGCGTTCAAAGTCATCAAAGACTTGGCCATCGATCGCAGCCCCCTGGACAAGATCATTCAGGCCGGTGGCTACATCTCCGTTAATGCCGGCGGCGCCCAGGACGCCAACTGCCTGCCGATTCCACAGGAAACTGCGGAACTTTCCATGGACGCGGCCCAGTGCATCGGCTGTGGTGCCTGCGTGGCATCCTGCCCCAATGCATCGGCCATGCTCTTTACCAGTGCCAAAGTCTCCCAGTTCGCCCTTTTGCCCCAAGGACGACCCGAGGCGGCAAAGAGGGCCATCAATATGTTGCGCACCATGGACAGCCTGGGTTTTGGTAATTGCACCAACGAACGCGAGTGCGAAGCCGAGTGTCCCAAAGAAATTAACATTACCAATATCGCAAGACTCAACCGCGAATTTATCAAGGCCAGCTTTGGATCATCGGTAATGTAGCAGAATATAAAGAAACTCATATTGCACGGCCGCGCTGAGCGGCCGTGCGTTTTTTTCAGATTTTTCCCTATGTAATATGGCGTCCTGCATTATCGTGTTTATGATCTTGACATGAAACCGAAAACAGAATCCACAAGCCATGGTTAACTTACGCCGCCAGTATCTGCCAGTAAATCACGAACGCCGCAAAGACAGGCGAATCGAATTCCACTATCCGGTGGTGATACTCGGAATCGACGATCAGGCGCAAATTTTAGACTTCAGCATCAACGGCTTCCATATTGAACTGCACACCGAAGGCGGTCTGTCCGTAGGCCAAATTGTCAATCTTGCCCTACGCCTTCCCATGGAAAAGGACACACTGCGAATCAGGGCCAAAGTGGCATACATGGATCCAAAAGGAATCGGCTGCCGGTTTGTCGACCTGGGTCCGTCCAGCCAGGAAAAGCTCGAGCGCTGTTTCAACGTGTTCAATGCCACCCTTCCCATTGAATAATTGCCCACGGATACCTTGAATCAAGATGAATTCGCATAATGACAGTTGATTCCATCCGGTGGATTTTTCCTATTACCCCAACTCAAATATTGATTCCATTGTCCCAATGTCGGAAGACAATAGGCATATTGACGATTATTTTTTTATGACGGTGTCCGAATTTGTGAATACACCCGGTGCAAACCGCGTCCGGGATCCTGAAGGTTACGATTCATTTGGCAGGATAAAGAACCAAATATGGATCGGCAGTCTGATCGACCGGTTTACATAGAAACCCTTGCGCCGAGTGCCGACGGCGATCAGCCGGATTCCCTCTCCAGTCCAATTATACCGCTCTGATCGATGAGCCCCGCTCCCATAAAATTATTGGCCCATGTAACCGGAATGAGGTTCGGTGCCGTCATGCGGGGTTGAGTTGGTCTAAGGTTTCTAAAGTTTCTCCCCCAAGGGCCGATACAGGGTTACTCAAATCATTCATTCAACCAGGAGAAAGGGCAATGTCCTACAAAATATTGACTGTGGATGACAGCCGCACCATTCGCATGATTGTCAAGAAGGCGTTCAAACCCTATGATTGTGATCTTGTGGAGGCTGAAAACGGTATGGAAGGCCTGGCAGCAGCCGCAAAGGAGAAGCCTGATCTAATAATACTGGATATCACCATGCCGGTAATGACCGGCATCGAAATGCTGCACAAACTCAAGCAACAGCCCGATCTTGAAAACATACCGGTGATTATGCTGACCGCCGAATCTGGCAAGGACAATGTAATGCAGATCGTCAAAATGGGCGTCAAAGACTACATTGTCAAACCATTCAAAGGCGAACAGCTTATTGAACGAGTCAGCGCAATTCTTAAACTACAGCCCAATCTGGGGGCAACCTCCGACCAGGATTCCAGTGGTTCACCCAATTTCTTCAGAGTGGACGGAAATTACCTCATTCTTTCCATGCCGACTAAAATATCCCGTTCCGTCGCCGCACAGGTGGACAGCGCCGTCAAAAGCAAAATCAACCAGATTAAATCCGATGGAAAACATAAAATGATCATCGATTTAACCCGGATCGGCGATGTCAATATGACAGCCATTCAATTGATTATCGCCGTAATCAACATCTGCGTCCGGTCCAAGGTACCCTCGAGACTGGTGGCATCCAGCAGTCAGGCAGCCGCCCTGAAATCGTTTCAGGAAACCGGTTCCATCGAGACCCAGTCATCCATCGAGAAGGCAATGGCATCATTATAAAGCCTGTATCCACAGCCGCTTTCCCTCGCACCATTGCATGCCGACGTTTTTGGACCCGGGCGCAATAGGTGTCAACCCGTTGCGGAAACCCTAAATTCCGCTGAAATCGCTCAAAAAACAGCTAAAGTTTTTTTTCCGGCAGCGGATAATTAGGTAGTGGAATATTAAAAACCGCCGGACCGGGATGTTTCCCGATATCAATTGACCCAAAGGAGTTCCGCCATGTCCATTCAAGACGATGAAACCTTGCAGATGTATCTTGAAGAATCCCTCGATCACCTCTCCAGCATCGAAAATGATTTCCTTACCATTGAAGAAAATGGTGCCGACATTGATGAGGATCTGGTCAACAAAGTCTACCGCGCCGCCCACTCCATCAAAGGGGGTGCCGGATTCATGGGGCTTACCAATATCAAGGACCTGACGCACGAGATGGAAAATATTCTGGGCAAAATCCGCAGCCGGAAAATGGTGCCAACCCCGGATATTGTCAATATCCTGCTGAAAGCTTCGGATGCGCTGAAAGCACTCATGAACGATATCCTCAACAGCAATGAGATCGATATCAGCCATCACGTGCAGGCGTTGCAGGCTGTTTTGGAGGCAGGCGATGCGCCGCCTGCCTCAGCACCAAAGCCCTGTCCGGTGGGAGATGGCCCCGGAACCCCTTGCCCTGTTGAATCAGCGGTTGCAGCCAAAGAGATACCTGAAGAAGGAAAAATATCACTGGCCTTTCCAGGCAGTGGTTTGGCCATCACCACCACTGCGGAAAAGGTGGGCCCCCATTTTGAACAAGCCAAGTATATTTATCTGGTTGAAATGGATGTGTCGCGGGATATCCGGGGCCAACACAAGACATGCCAGGGTGTTCTGGAAGAGATGGAGCAGACCGGAACGGTGGTCAATGCCAATTTTACTTTGAAACCATCGACCGAACTCGACGCAGACTGGGAACCGGATGTCCCGGTGATGCTCTTTCTTTTTGGTTCGATTTTAAAACCGGGCGATATCAATATTCTTTTTGAAATCGACACCAACCATATCTTTGAGCTTCGATCCGATTTTCAATTATACGATCTGGACGGACAACGCATCGCGTCTTTGGGCCAGCAGCCCGCTGAGCAAACATCGGCGAATGAACCGCCACCCAAAGCAACGCATCCTGATTCACCAGCCCCTGTGGCAGAGCCCGTGGTTTTGGGCTCGGTTCCCGACCCTGTTTCAGAGCCGCTGCCAGACCTTGGGATAGAACCAGTCGCGCCTTTTGCGACGCAGCCCGGTGAGGCAGGTGCATCGACAGCCCGGAAACCCGCCAAGGTTGAGCATGAGACCAGCCTGCGGGTTCATGTCAGCCTGCTGGACCAGTTGATGACCCTTGCCGGTGAACTCGTATTGAGCCGCAATCAGCTGCTGCAGTCCATCGCCTCTGGAGATCAGCGCAATTCGGAAACCGCCGGACAGCGTATTGATTTGATCACCTCGGAGCTCCAGGAAGCCATCATGCTCACCCGCATGCAATCTATCGGCAATGTATTCAATAAATTCCCGCGGGTGGTTCGCGACCTGGCCCAGTCACTGGGAAAACAGATCGAGTTGACCCTGGAAGGCAAGGAAGTCGAACTGGATAAGACCATCATCGAGGCTATCGGCGACCCACTGACTCACCTGGTCCGCAACTCGGTGGATCATGGTATTGAAACACCGGCTATCCGCAAACAGGCCGGTAAAACCGCAACCGGACAGATTTTTCTCAAAGCATACCACGAGGCCGGTCAGGTCAATATCGAAATCACGGATGACGGCAAAGGCCTTGACGGCGGCAAGCTGGCCGCCAAAGCACTGGAAAAAGGCCTGATTACAGAGGACCAGGCCAAGCTCATGTCCGTCCGGGATAAAGTCAACCTGATCTTTCTGCCGGGATTTTCAACGGCCGAAAAGGTCACCGATGTTTCCGGCCGCGGGGTGGGAATGGATGTGGTCAAAACCAATTTGGATCAGCTCGGCGGCATCATCGATATCGACTCGGAGCTGGGCAAAGGCACCACGATTCGTATCAAACTGCCCCTGACCCTTGCCATTATTCCCTGCCAGATCGTCCTGACCGGTGGTGAACGGTATGCGATCCCCCAGGTGAACCTCGAAGAACTGCTGCGTATTCCGGCCGATCAAGTTCGCAGCCGGATCGAGCGCGTCGGCGATGCCGATGTGGTGCGGCTGCGAGGAAATCTGCTGCCACTGATCAGGCTTTCGGATGTCATCGAGGTGGACCCGATCTTTATGGATCCGGATACCGGAGCAACCCAACCGGACCGGCGCAAATCTCTGTCCGACCGGCGGTCCAAGAAAAGTTCACTGTTCGGCGAAGAAAACGAAACGCTGAAAGCAGTGGAGCATTCCGACAGCACACCCAACCGTCGAAACACCGAAGAGCGACGATATCATGCGGGCAGCGCCTTGAATATTGTCGTGGTATCCACCGGAGCTATGAAATACGGGCTGGTGGTTGACGAACTCAACGATTCCGAAGAAATTGTGGTCAAGCCCCTTGGGCGCGATCTGAAAAAATGCAAAGGTTATGCCGGAGCCACCATCATGGGGGACGGCCGCGTCGCCCTTATCCTGGACGTTTCCAATCTTGCCAAAATGGCCGGGTTGACATCCCTGGAAGCCTCATCCCGGGCTGCCGAAATTGCGGCCGCCGAACAGGAAGCCGTCCGAGCCTGCCAGGATAAACAGGCCCTGCTGATCTTCCGCAGCGCCGAAGACGAACAGTTTGCAGCGCCGCTGAATCTTGTCGAGCGCATTGAGAAAATCAAACGAACCGATATCGAAAATTTGGGCGGCAAACAGGTCATCAAATATCGTGGCGGTACCCTGCCCCTGTTCAGTATTGACGAGGTTGCCATGGTCAAACCCATGGCCGAGTTGGAAAACATGCTGGTGATCGTATTCAACGTAGCCAAACGTGAAGTCGGCCTGCTTGCAATGGGACCGGTGGATGCACAGGAAACCAACCTGACCATCGACGGGGTCACCTTACGGCAGGAAGGCATCATGGGATCAGCCATTATTAACGACAGAACCACGCTGCTGGTGGATATTTATGAGATCGTCAAAGCACTTAATCCCCAGTGGTTCACTACGCCACCGGTGGTGGAGGCCGAAAGCGGGCATGCGGCCACCGTTCTGTTTGCTGAGGATTCCAGCTTTTTCCGAAACCAGGTCAAGGGGTCCATGGAAAAAGAGGGATTAAACGTCCTGGAAGCCGAAGACGGAGCCATTGCCTGGGATCTGCTGCAGGCCAATTCGGAGAAAATCGCTCTTGTCGTCACCGATATTGAAATGCCCAACCTGGATGGATTCGGCCTGACCAAAATGATCAAAAGCAACCCGGCCTATTCTCATCTTCCGGTGATTGCGCTGACCACCCTGGCAGGAGAGGAAGACATCTCAATGGGGAAAAAGGTGGGTATCGATGATTACCAAATCAAACTGGACCGTGAAAAGTTAATGAACAGCATACATGCTTTCCTACAAGCCAATGCCGCATAACCGTCACCCCCGCCGGCGACCGGCGGACAGAAACAGGAATGCCATGAAAGGAACCGAATTGATGAATACCAAAACGGATCACAGCCCGACAGTGGAGTTGGCCACCTTTTACGTTGGCAGTGCCCTCTGCGGTATGGATATTTTGAATGTCCAGGAAATCAACAAACTGATGGAAATGACCAAAGTCCCCCAGGCCCCGGATTACGTTACCGGCATTCTGAACCTTCGCGGACAGATCGTAACCGTCGTCGACCTGGGGAAAAAGCTGGGACTGACCTCCATCGAGTTTAGTGACACCGCACGCAATATTATCGTCAACTCGGACAACGAATATGTAGGCCTGCTGGTTTCAAGCATCAGCGATGTGGTGGATGCCAAATGGGATAAAGTGGAAGAACCGCCAGCCAATATCGGCGGGGTCCAGGGGGTTTTCTTTAAAGGCGTGTTTAAAACCAAAGATCGTTTGATCGGTATTCTCGACGTGCATAAAGTCCTGGCCGAAGACAACTGAGAAAATACCTGCCGTCGTTGTCATGCAGTGGATAATTTCTATACGCGCAACAGGAAAAATGAATGCTGAAACCGCATCCTTTGAAAGTTTTGGTTGTAGACGACACCGTGGTCTACCGGAAAATTGTCAGTGACGTTGTAGCCGAAATCCCGGGTGCTGAAGTTGTCGGCAGCGCCCATAACGGCAAAGCCGCCCTGCTCAAAATCAAAACCCTGCAGCCCGATCTGCTGACCCTGGACATCGAGATGCCCGAAATGAACGGCCTCGAACTGCTTGAGCAAATGCATCACATCGCACCAGGAGTCGGTGCGGTGATGCTCAGCACGCTGACCCAGGAAAGCGCGGCCATGACAATGCGGGCCCTGGAATTGGGCGCATTTGATTTTATCCCCAAACCGCAGTCGGGCACCATGGCCGAAAACAAGAAAGCGGTTAAAAATGCCCTGTTGCCCATTTTCAAGGCCTTCAGCCGCCGTCGACAAATAAAAGGCTTGCGGCGCAGTGCATCGGCGCCCTCGGCAAAAGCTTCTCCTGACGTAATTCGCCACAACGGACAATCGGCAACGGTGTCGCGAAAAAGCACGGCTGTCTCTTCAATCGTCGGTATCGGAATTTCCACGGGCGGCCCTAATGCCCTTGCACGCATGCTGCCCATGCTGCCAGGAGATATCGGGGTGCCGGTGGTCATCGTTCAGCATATGCCCCCCATGTTCACCCAGTCACTGGCCAAAAGTCTGGATGCCAAATGTGCCCTGACGGTTCGTGAAGCCATACATGGTGAACCGCTGCAACCCAATGTGGCTTATATTGCACCGGGCGGCAAACAGATGAAGATCACTGCCGGTGCGGACGGCTGCATGCGGATCTTGAAAATTACCGACGACCCGCCGGAAAACAGCTGCAAGCCGTCGGTGGATTATCTGTTTCGCTCCATTGCCGAACTTTATGTCGGCAGGGCGACCGGTGTGATCATGACCGGAATGGGGTCCGATGGCACGGCAGGACTTCAACAGATGAAGCATAACGGCGCTTACGTCATCGCCCAAAACGAAGCCACCTGCGTTGTATTCGGCATGCCCAAAGAGCCCATTCAGCAGGGCATTGCCGATGTCGTAGCACCATTGAACAAAATTTCTTCCGAAATCATCAAGACGCTGGCCTACAAAGGAAAGGGGCGTTAAACCCATGGTATTGAACGCCACTGCAAACAATCCCTCCGGCCTGGGATCACCGTCGCTGAAACAGCCTCTGCCGATAGGAAGCATCAGGAAAAACCAGCAAATAAAGCCGGATGAAGTTCAACTTCTTTCCAAATACATTTACGCAATATCCGGCATCCATATTGAAGCAACCAAAGCCTACCTGCTGGAAACCCGTTTAGGACGACTTGTGGAAACACTGGGTTGTTCTTCTTATGGGGAATTTTATCACAGGGTCAAATCGGATTCTTCAAAATTGCTTGAAAAAAAGGTTATCGACGCAATCACTACCAATGAAACACTATTCTTCCGTGATGCCAATCCCTTCGAGCTGCTCAGGTACAAAATCATACCCGAAGTCATCGATAGCCGCGCATCTGAGGCGTTGAATAAACCCATACGTATCTGGAGTGCAGCTTGCTCCACAGGGCAGGAAGTTTTCAGTATCGCAATAGTTCTGAAAGAACTTTTAGGGCCAAGCAAAAACTATAATATCCAATTGCTGGGAACCGATCTTTCGGATGCCGCCATAAAACAGGCCAGCTATGGCGCTTACAATAAATTTGAAATCGAACGGGGCCTTCCAAAAAATCAGCTGCAGCGGTATTTTGTTTCGGCGGGCGGCACCTGGAAGATCAAAGATGATATCCGCTCCATGGCCACCTTTCGAAAATTCAATCTGATGCACCCTTTCGCCGCAATAGGAAAATTCGATATCATTTTTTGCCGCAACGTAGCTATTTACTTTACTCTGGATGACCGCAAGAAGCTGTTTTCTAAAATCGCGGACGCCCTTGAACCGAACGGATTTTTAATCATCGGCTCCACAGAGTCTCTGACTGGGGTATGCCCCCGTTTCATACCCAAACGGCATTTGAAATCCATTTTTTATCAATTGCGGTAGATCGACCCAACGGGCATTTCGTCAATATTGGAGGTAATCACCATGCAGGCATTGAAAATCTTAGTGGTGGATGATGATCCGGTCACCAGATCCTTGCTTTCCAAAAAATTATTAAAAGCCGACTATGAAGTGGAAACCGCGGAAAACGGGGTTCAAGCCGTTCGAATGATCTCCAGTCATTTCTTCGATGTGGTATTGACCGATTTGAAGATGCCCGGCGGGGTTGACGGCATCGGCGTTCTGGAATCGGCAAAGGAGAACAATCTGAAAACCGAAGTTGTTTTGATCACGGCGCACGGCTCCATCGACAACGCCATAACCGCCATGAAGAAGGGTGCTGTGGATTACCTGGAAAAGCCGATTAATTTTGACGAATTGTTCCTCAGGCTGGAAAAGATTCAAAATCTGAAGCATTTGCTTAAGAATGCCAACGATTTGCGCGAAGCCATGGAAGTTACCGAGCAAACATCCGGCGAAACCATCCAAAACCTGGAAATGACCGTGGCTGAACTCGAATCCCGCCTGGAAAAGGTGCGTGGCATACTTTCCCGGCAGGATTTGACGGCGGAGCAGCGTATCATAAAAGCCATTGAATGCTGATTAGCGACCCAATCGCCCGCACCGGACCATTTGCCTGCCTCCCCTATGGGGGCGGGCATTTTTGGTTTTCAGGTACCCCTTGCACATATCCGTCCTTTTGATACAAATGGAAAAAAAGTAAAAACGGGGACCAGAGGACCCGATTTTGGGCCACCCCTGAAGGGGCCCCGGCAGGTATAGTTACGAGTTATGCGTTTCCAGTTGTGGTTCGCGCTGTGTGCGGGCCTGATTTGGTCGGAATGATAGAATACGACAACTCATTAGTGATCTTTTGTCGCCGACTTGGCCGCAAGAGCCCGGTTTCGCGAGATCAGATAACAAAGGAGCATCCCCTATGGATCGATGGTTCACCCTCATGGATCAATTTGTCAAAGTGTCCAAAAGCGATACGCTGGCGGGAATGTGTCTCAATGCAGCACTCGCCGTTGCCCTGGCGTTTGTCATTTGGCTGGCTGTAAAAACGTTTCTAAGAATTTTGAAAAATCGCCTGCAGTCCATGGAGTGGGTGCAAATCAACGAACAATTATTCGCCATGACGCGAAAAGCGCTGGGGCTCGGACTTTTGTTGTTTCTTGGGACCTACCTGATCCGCCTGTTTCACTTCGAAATGCTGGAAAAATTGTTTCACGCCCTTTTTGTTGTCCTCATTGCCTCCCCCATCAAAGGCTTTTTGCTGATCATCCTCAAATATATTGAACAACGCTGGGCGGATAAGACGGAAACCAAAATCGACAATATCGTCTTCGATCTGCTCAACCGGTTCTCCGGTGCAATAATATTCGCTGTTGCCGTGGTTCTTGCCCTGGATGTACTCGGCATCAATGTCATGCCATTCGTTGCCGGAGCCGGCGTTTTAGGTATAGCGGTCGGTTTCGCCGCCAAGGACACCCTTTCCAACCTGATAGCCGGCATCCTGCTGATTATCGACAGGCCGTTCGAAATAGGCGACCGCATCGAAGTCTGGAGCGCACCGGCGGGAAGCGCCAGTTGGGGCGACGTCATCGACATCGGCCTGCGGGCCACCAAAATCAAAACCACGGACAATATCATCATCGTCATCCCCAATAATGAAATAATGAAACGGGATATCGTCAACTACACCTTGATCTCCAGTAATATCCGGGTGCGCATCAATATCGGCGTGTCGTACAATACGGACATTGAACGTGCCAAAGCCGCCATATTGGACGTCGCCAACCAGGCCGAATGGATATTGAAACATCCGGAGCCCAAGGTGGTGGTACGCAACTTCGGTGAATCGTCCGTGGATCTTCAGCTCAGGGTTTGGATTGCCGACGCCAGGCAGCGCATGAATACCATCTCTTTTATTACCGACGGCATAAAGTCGGCCTTTGACCGGGAGGGAATCGAAATCCCCTTCCCCAAACGGGATATCCATATCATCCAACAAACCGACAAGGCACCCAAAAATTAAAATCCGGGTCCAGAGGGCCCGGCGACCTCCTGCTTCGGTGGGGGGAAAAAGCTATTGTGCCCGAGTGATCTTCCTTTTGGAGTGATCTATAGTTGCCGTTCGCGCTGCGCGCGGGCCTGATCTTATATATGGATAGAATTCCACAACTCACAACTCGTCACTCGAAACTCACAACCGATCCAAGAGGAAGCGTCTTGCGCCGTAATAAGCCGTGAACCCGGGTTCGTTGATTGCGGCCGTCAGGGGCGCGATTGTAGCCGGCAAATGGCGGTGAATGCGCAACGGACAGGCGTAAAGGTCACCCCTGCGAAGCCCGGGCGGCTGCACTCTGGGCGGGGATAAACCCCGCCCCTACGCCACCAAAGCAGTTTCGTAGGGGTGGGGTTCATCCCCGCCCGCGGCTTCAGCGCCAGGCCGTCCAGAGCCGAAGCCGAAAGTTAAACATCTAACACAAAAACGCCCCCCGCATCTGAAAATGCGGGGGGCGCCCCAACCAAATGTCGTTTTTTCTAACTGCAGGGTGCGGCAGGCCCTTGAACGATGTGCCCGCCGGTGTGGAATCAATACCGCATGTATTGCTGCGGCGTGTTCTCCACAATGTACTTGGTGGCGTTGTAAAGACAGGTTCGAATGGCCTTCTCCATGGGGGTCTTGGCAAAACCGCCCAGCCCGCCGGCCATACCTCCGGAGCCGCCGAAAGAGCCGAGGAATCCGCCCAGGCTGACGTCTTTGGCGACACCCTCGACGCGGGTGGCGGCCAACACTTCAGATGTGGCGGTGTCCACAATACGGATATCCATGGCCATGGAGGATTTTTTGAAAGCCCCTTTGATCCCGCCGAAAATGGCGCTCGCCTTTCCCAGCATGCCGCCGCCTAATCCGCCGCCGCCGCCGGAAGTCCCCGGCTCCCATCCTGTGATAGCCCCCATAACCAGAAGATCGGCGCCCTTCACCTGACCTTTTTGCACGCCGCTTTTGTCGGTCAGCCCCTTGTTGACCAACGCCATCTCTTTTTCAAGCGAGCCCAGGTTTTGTCTTTCAAGAACACGATACCGTTTGGACTGAACCATGGCCGTGGTGAGCATGTCCCTCAAACCGGTAGTGTAGCCCGTATTCCTGGTATGTTCCACCTCAACCGTCTGCCCGCCAAAGGACATTTTGGTCGAGCTGCCGCTGCCACCGACTTTCCATTCAAAGTCCGCCACAGCAACCCGTGCCCGCGGTCCACTATATGCTGGCAGTCCCATCTCTTCACCGGTATCGGTTTTGGCCTCGGGTTTGACCATACTTTCCATGCATCCAAATGAAGCGAGCAGCATCAGGGCAGCAAACACGACTAGAATTTTGCGGTACATTGGCGCCTCCTTCTAAAGGTTGGTAAATTTATGTCAAGCTTTATGAAATACAGAATGAAGATATCAATTTGATGACACAAATCAACACTACTGTCAAGGATGTAAGCCCTTGGAAGCCGCAATATTTGGTTACATATTCGGTACGTTGTCGAAAAGCATGGCTCGTACGCCGGGCCGTCGAATCAGAACCGTATATCCGCATGCTCGATGGTAAGACGTCTTTTAAGAATACGGCGGGCGGTTTGCTGAAATTGGTCGGCAATATCCGTCACGAAAATGCGGCATTGGCTTTCGCCGGTTTTTCCAGGCGGCAAAAAATTTTTACCGACACCGCGCAGGTGCCGGGCAACCTTTGCCGCAACGGCTTCAGCCGAATCGATCAGGACGACATTGGCCCCCATTTTTCGCTGAATCACCTGACGCAACACCGGGTAGTGGGTACAACCAAGAATCAAGGCATCGATTTGCCGGTTTTTCAGAGGGCGTAAATACTTGCGCACAATCATGGCCGTCTCCGGTTTACCTTGCCAGCCCTCTTCCACCAGAGGCACAAGCAGCGGACTAGGCACGGCAAAAACACTGGCGCGGGGGCACAATGCTTTAATGTGCCGGGCATAAGCTCCCGATGCAATGGTGGCACGCGTGCCGATCACTCCGATTCTCTTTTTGCGGGACTGCGCAACAGCCAATTGGGCTCCCGGTCCGATGACTTCAAAGACAGGCAAAGCATAGCGGGAGCTTATGGCGTCGTAGGCATGGCTGGAGGCGGTATTGCACGCAATTACGATGAGATCCGCCCCCTGTTCAAGCAGGAATCGAACATTGTTGAGGGAATATTTGACGATGGTGTCGGGACTTTTGTTGCCGTACGGGGTCCGTGCAGTGTCTCCTAGATACACGATGGCTTCATCCGGAAGTTGGTCCATGATGCAGCGTACGACTGTCAGGCCACCGATTCCCGAGTCAAATACGCCGATCATCGCCTGTCCCTGTAATTTCTCAGCCAACGGCCATGTCTTGCCCCGGTTGACATCAGAACGCCCCCCTCCTATTTCGTCATCCGTCTTCGAATGCAGGCGCTTAAGGTCCGATCATCCAGGTCACTGCGCATTCCGGGGCAAACGCTGGCCATTATTTTCCAGTTGGTAAAATCCACCAGCAGGCTCGAGATGAAGGGCCACTCACGGCACATTTTAGGCTTGACCGGATGAATGGTACAATTGCGGTCCCAAAAAACGCAGTAGCCGTCCGGCCGCTGTGCGAGCACCCGTTTGTTGCCCGATGGAGCGCAATAGTTTTCAGCAGCGACGGCGGGTGAAACGCCCAAAAAGGCTGCAATAGTCTCCAGGTCAGCCTGGCTGACATAGGTGCCGCCAAATCCCTTGCAGCAATCACCGCATTGGGTGCACTCAAAGAGCCTGCAATCAGATATCATGGCGACCCTCCAGGGCGCATCGCATGGTCATCTGGTCCACATACTTCAAGTCGCCCCCGACAGGGACGCCGGAGGCGATCCGGGTCACCTTGACGCCGTAGCCGGCAAGCTTCCGGGCAATGTAGGCAGCCGTGGACTCTCCTTCCACATTAGTACCGGTTGCAATGATTACTTCTCTGACGCCGCCTCGTTCGATCCGCTCGAACAGCGACTTTAGTCGCAGTTCCTCAGGACCAATACCCTCCATCGGAGAAAGTACACCGCCCAGGATATGGTAAAGTCCATTAAAAGCACCCGATTTTTCAATTGAAACCATGTCCGCCGGTTGCTCCACAACACAGAGCAACGCCCGATCCCGCGAAACGTCCGCGCAGATCTGACATTGTTCCGCATCGCTGAGGGCATAGCACAGGTTGCACAGCTTTATCTTCTGCTTCATGGCGACAATGCTACGCGCCAAATCCTCGGCTTCCCGCATGGGCCTTCTCAAGATATGGATGGCCAGTCGTTCAGCCGTCTTTTCTCCCACTCCGGGAAGCCTGGAAAGGTTGCGGATCAAAGATCTTATGGATTCAGGATAATGCTGCATGGATTATATCAAACCCGGTATGTTCATACCGCCGGTCAACTTGCCCATTTCCCCGGCAACCATCTCCTGGGCTTTGTTGAGGGCGTCGTTGACTGCCGCGAGGATCAGATCCTGGAGCATCTCCACGTCTTCGGGATCCACCACTTCTTTATCAATCGTAATGGACAGCACTTGCTGGCGTCCATTGGCAACGACACGGATCATTCCTCCGCCTGAAGTGGATTCAACCGATTTGTCGGCCAACTCTTCCTGAAGCTTAAGCATTTTTGTCTGCAGCTTCTGAGCCTGTTTCATCATATTGCCCATACCCTTCATATTTTCACCTCCCGAATGCTCAGTTTCTCTCATTCAATACCGATGCAAAAACAGCGCACGGCCAGGGGCCTCTTTCCAAAAAATGGTTTTTTCCCCTGCCTCGATGTCACTGGCTACCGTGCTGGTTTACGCTGCCATCGTCTATCGTAAAATCGTCTATCGTAAATAGGACTATGGTACTTTGATATCGACAACTCGGCCGTCAAACACGTCAATGGCTTCCATGAGCAAAGGATGACTCATGGCCTCCTGCTTCAGACGGCCGGACATCTCCTTTTGTTCCTGCCGTGCGGCAGCATCTTCAATATTGGCCTCAATCTTCAGGTCAATAGGCCGCCCGGCGATGTCACTGGATACCCGCTTTAAATAGTCAAGGTGCTTTTTGACGCTTTTGAGTGTAAAAGCGTTGCCTTTAACCTCCAGCACCGCCCGGTCATTGTCCGCTGAAGTCAGGTTACATTGTGCCAGGAAACCTGCCAAAGACGGCTTCTGTTCAGCGATTTGAACCATTGCCGCCCCCCATACCGCATTCAACTCACCGGACGATTTCCGGGCAGCCGGTGCCTTTGGATCATCCCCGGAAATGGAAGAATCGGCCGGCACTTTTTCTTTAACCGCCGGCAGAGACGGTGGGTCTAACGGCGCATCGTCCGCCGGGGCTGAAGCGCTCTGCCCGATTTTGGACTGCAGGCGATCCAGTTGTTCGATCAGATGATCAATCGGCAATGCCGGCGGTGTCTGGAAAAGCTTCATGAATATCATCTCGAGCCCCAGCCGAGGCTGGCTTGAAAACTTTACGGCCGGCTCGGACTGAAACAGCAGGTCAACAATCTGAAGCAGATAGCGGTGCGGGATCGTTTTCACCTGCGCTTGCATCTGTTCGATCTGCTGTGCGGGCAGATCGAGCAACTGTTCCGCTTTGCCGCCCAGTTTGATCAGCGACAACTGGTGAAAATAGCCCGTCAAATCCGCATAAAACCTTTTCATTTCATAGCCCTGCCGCCAGGCGGACTCAATTCCTTCCAGCACCGCCTGAATCTGCCCTTTGAGCACGGCATCGGCTATATCGAAAAGATGCCCCCGGTCGACAACTCCCAGCAGGTCACTGATCAGCGGCACGCTGACAGCGCCTTCGGCGCAAGCCAGGACATGATCCAGCAGGCTGAGAGCATCGCGCATACTGCCGGCCGCTTCCTGGGCGATAAGATGCAGACTCGCTTCATCGAACTGGACCGACTCATTTTTGCAAATGCCGGCCATATGACGCACAATCCCCTGGCTGTCGATTCGCCGCAGGTCGTGGCGCTGGCAGCGTGATAAAATGGTAATGGGAATCTTGTGGATTTCGGTAGTGGCGAACATGAACAGAATGTGTTCGGGCGGCTCCTCCAGTGTTTTGAGCAGGGCATTGAACGCTGCAATGCTCAGCATATGCACTTCATCGATAATATAGATCTTATAACGGCTGTGAACCGGCATGTATTTCAGATTTTCACGCAGTTCGCGGACCTGATCCACGCTGTTGTTTGACGCACCGTCGATTTCAAAGACATCTGAAGCGTTGCCGGCGGTAATTTCAATGCAGGAACGGCACTGGTTGCATGGCGTGGCCGTTGGACCCTGCTGACAGTTCATGGCTTTGGCCAGTATGCGTGCGATGGTCGTCTTGCCCGTGCCCCGCGGCCCGGAAAACAAAATGGCGTGGGCCACCCGGCCGGCACCGATGGCATTGGACAGGGTCTTCGTCACATGGGACTGCTGGACCACCGTTTCAAACGTCTGGGGCCTATATTTCCTCGCAAGTACGAGATAGCTCATGAATCATCCTCACCTGATGGCATTCGATCCTTATAGCCTATAAGACCGCCTGGCGCAATATCCGGTCGGCCGTTCCGGCAATTCGCATCGAACCGGCTGCGGCAGGTTATGTAGCTTCGGGGACGTATATCAGGCTATAAGTTTATCTGCGATAAACTTATAGCCTGATATACGTCCCCGGCCAACCTATGGGAGGGAACAGGGGATGATTCGGAACGATACATCTTAAGGAAGGAAGGTGGCGGAGAGAGAGGGATTCGAACCCTCGGTGCCGCTATAAACGACACACACGATTTCCAGTCGTGCTCCTTCAGCCAGCTCGGACATCTCTCCGCATTCTTAAACGCTCTCAAGGCTGACACGCTGCAAGCGGAAACCCGGTCCCGCAAAACGAACCCGCCGCTATAGTGGCGGAGAGGGTGGGATTCGAACCCACGATCCCGGGTAAACGGGATACCGCTTTTCGAGAGCGGGGCCTTCAGCCACTCGGCAACCTCTCCAATACGGAGGCCTGTGAGGCGCAGGGTTGGTCTAATACCGTTTTTATGCATGGGTGTCAATGGTCGAATGAAAGGCGATACGCATCAAGGCAAATTCGGTGCCATCATGCGTTGAATTTGCTCTGCATAATTGCCACCGGCATCATAAACAGCCAGAGGCGAAGCCATTCTGAGGCCCACGCCGGCCCCCTTTACCCCTTCCATGAGAACCAGTTTACCTTCTTCCTGCAACCGCGAATGCAGGCATTGCATCCATTTGGGTTCGATGTCCGCGTTGCGCATGGCAAAAATCAAGTCGCTGACGCGTTCGGTCGGATAAATGGTACAGAACCGGCCACCGGTCCTGAGCAAACGCCGGGACGTCTCCACCAGTTGTTTGATATCCATATTGATTTCATGTCTGGCCAGGGCTTTCTGGGCATTGGGATTGATGCGCCCGCTGTGTACACGCCAATACGGCGGGTTCGTGACAATCCAGTCTACGGGCCCCCCCAGCATGTCGCTGGAAAGCTGGCGCATATCCATTTCGACCACGCATATGCGGTCGTCCATTTGGTTGGATGATACATTGTCACGCGCGTATCGAACCAGTTCAGGTTGTATCTCGACGGCATGCAGGTGGACGCCAGGATACCGGTAGGCCAGGATCAAGGCAATGATACCGCAACCGGTGCCCAGATCGACAACAGATTCACCGGGTCTGGGCCGTGGCTGCGCCGCCAGCAAGACGGCATCGATGGAGTAGCGATATCCCTCGATAGGTTGGGCGACCTTTAATCGCCCGTCAAAAAAGGTGTCAGGGGCCAGTGCTTTCATATTGATAACGACCTATCCATTTAAACAGAATAAACGCGGACCCGCTTTCATTTCTGCAATAATGCGATTTGGATTGCTGCCCCAGCGTAAGGGTTTAATCGGACTTTCGGGTCTCCAGGTCCGGCGCGTTCAACGTATACACATGATTCTAACACGGCCCGATCTTAAATTTCACGGTCCGAATGAAGGGGCCGCCCAGTGCCTGATTCATCTTGTCGATCAAATCCTTCTCCAGAAACCGAAGATGGTGCAACCAATTGGAGTTGGACACGTGGACGAGAAGCAGGTCCCCCTTAAAGGCCGCCGGGCGAGCGTTGGCAGCAACCCCGGCGCCGACGGCATTTTCCCAGAGATCCCAGATTTGAACCAGTGACTGATTGGTTTTGGGTCGGCATTGATGAAGCACTTTTTCGAGAACCGAGCCAATAGGCACAAAGTTCTTTGAATTGGGCCGATATTTTTTCATTTTCATCATTTATCAAAATCATGGACCAGGTTTCAAGCCAAACCGACATCAATCCCTGTAATTTGATTTTCCTTGACTTCACCGGATAGCCGCCTTAGAGTATGGCGTATTTAAAAGGATTTGAATTTACAGGTAATCAAACGCAGTAACCGCATGAGCACGCCATTCCAAAGGGCAAATCGAGCATACATTGCAACATTGAATACCGTCATATTCATACAGATGTACATTTCAATGCGACCAACAATTGTTGGTAGATAGGTGGATCAATCATGGCATGGGATTGGGAAAAATTAAATCAGCAGCAAAGACAGCAAAGAGGCGGCCCACCGCCTCAAATGGAAGACTTTTTAAAACAGCTTAAAGGTCTCAAGATACCCGGGGGATCCATAGCCATTGTCCTGGTTGTGCTGGCCATTGTTTTCGGCTCATCGGCCGTATTCACCATTGAGACCGGATCGGTCGGCGTGATCCAGCGTTTCGGCAAATTTGTGCGCATTGCCCCGCCTGGACTGAATTTCAAACTGCCCTTCGGTTTCGAAAGCGTCACCAAGGTTTCTCAGGAAAAAGTTGAGAAAGAAGAGTTCGGGTTTCGGTCGGAACAATCCGAGGAGGTCCAGCGTTTTTCGGGCACCCAGGAATCCAATACCACCGCCCTGATGTTGACCGGCGATTTGAATGTGGCCCTGGTTCCATGGATTGTCCAGTACCGGGTCAAAGATCCATACGACTTCCTGTTTAAGGTCAAGGATGTACGTGGATTGCTGCGCGACCTGTCCGAGGCCAGTATGCGCCTGGTTGTCGGGGACCGCAGCATCAATGAGGTGATCAGCAAACGCAGCGAAATCGCCAACGAGGCCGAACAGGTGTTGCAGGAAGAGTTGGACAAAGCGGAAACCGGCTTGATGGTGGTCAATGTGGAACTCAAACGCACCAATGTCCCAGGCCCGGTGCAGCCGTCCTTCAACGAAGTGAACCAGGCTGTTCAGGAAAAGGAAAAACTGATCTACGAAGCCCGGGAAGACTATAACAAGGCCATTCCCGCCGCCCGGGGCGAGGCTGAAAGAACCATAAAGGCCGCCGAAGGCTATGCCCTGGACCGCGTCAACCGCGCAAAGGGTGACGCCTCGCGTTTCTCGGCCCTGTATGCCGAGTATGTCAACGCCAAGGATGTCACCAAACGGCGCCTCTACCTGGAAGCTTTAAAAGACCTGCTGCCCAAGCTGGGGCCAAAATTTATCGTCGATGCCGACCAGAAAAATCTTCTGCCGCTGCTCAATCTCGGCAAACAACAAGGTAATGAAAAATGAAACCAAGAATAGTCATAGGCGCTTTTGCAGCCTTTATCGTCATTGCCGTCCTCATGTGCGCTTTCACGGTGGATGAAACCGAACAAGTTGTCATCACCAAGTTCAGCAAAGTCAACCGGACCATTTCCGATCCCGGGCTGCATTTCAAAATTCCGGTTATTGAAGCCGCCGTCGTTTACCCCAAGAACCTCCAGGAATGGGACGGTGACCCCGGCGAAATCCCTACCAAGGATAAAACCTATATTTACGTGGATGCCTTTGCGCGCTGGAAAATCATCGACCCGGTCGTCTTTTTCCAAACAGTGGGCATGGAGGCCAAGCTGGCAACCAACCGCTTGAATGAGATCATCGATCCGGCCACACGAAACCTGGTCACCTCCAACCGCCTGATAGAAGCCGTACGCAACAGCAATCGTGAATTGGACACTTTCGAGGAAGGACTGGAAGCCGAAGCTACCCAGAAGCCGCCCGCAGCCTATATGGTGACCATGGGCCGCAAAAAAATTGACGAGATGATTCTGAAACAAGCCAAATCGAAACTGGAACGATTCGGCATCGATCTGGTGGATGTTAAAATCAAGCGTATCAATTATCGTGATGAAGTCCGTCGGTCGGTCTACGATCGCATGATCGCCGAAAGAAAGCAGATTGCCCAGAAATTCCGATCGGAGGGCAAAGGCGAGGCACAAAAGATAAAGGGTGATAAAGAGCTGGATTTAAAGAGAATACAATCCGAAGCCTATCGCACGGCCCAGGGAATTAAAGGAAAGGCGGATGCAGAATCGACCCGCCTGTACGCTGAAGCTTTTGGAAAAGACCCGTCTTTTTATTCCTTTGTCAAAACGCTGGAAATCTATTCTGATGCGCTGGATAAAGACAGTTCACTAATCCTCTCCACTGATTCGGAGCTGCTCAAATATTTTAAAGGGTACTCCCAGGACTGATAAGCGCCAATATACGGCATTGTAAAGAGTAACAAAAAAAAGCACCGCTGAATTAATGCAACGGTGCTTTTTATTTTTTGCAGTTGAACCCAATCGCAGTAATCATTATTTACCCTTTCTGCGCTGGTGTCGCGTGCGAGCAAGCAGCTTGCGGTGTTTATGTTTACGCATTTTTTTTCTGCGTTTTTTTACGACGCTACCCAATGGCCCACCTCCTTTCAACCCGCTCAGGGTTCATTTAACCCGGATTTAATAGCACCATTGGAATCGCTTTGTCCAATGCTTTTTAATTATTATAGAAACAGCCAGCCCAATTCAATCATTCGGCGACAATGATCCGAAACGCACCTGTGGACGACCGATTTGCTGTTTCAGGATCACCCATCCGAAAAAGCCAACATTGCTGAAGCCTCCGGTTATGAAGGCCGAAAGCTGTCTTAATCCGACCCCCCGTCTCCCGGAAACCTTATTTAAGCCCGCAGCGCATGCCACACAGCACGAATCTGCATTGATTACAACAGGATCCTATGTTATGGCCCTGACATGGACGAGGATCGGCACAATCTGGCATTTGACCATGAACAGATGGGAACGGTAAACCGAGCCGTGACCCTGGCCGAAGAGCTGGTGAGCAATCATTTTAAGATGTCGCCCAATCAATGGCTGCGCCCGAAATATGATGTCAAGACCCTGGCGGACCTGAGTGAAGCTGAAATCATAGACGGCCCGTTTGCCCAGATCATCCGTTACCAGGGCCAGCGCAAAGGCTCAGCCCTTGGATCCGGTTCGTATGATTTTTATAAAATTTGTCTGCAGGATCACACCATTCAAAAAACATTGAACAGTGATCGACTCCTTATGCTGGAACCTTTCAGTCTCTATATTATCGCCCATGAGCTGATCCACATCGTCCGGTTCAGTAAATTCCTGCAAAATTTCGAAGCTAATCCCGACGAAAAGCATGCCGAGGAAAAGAGGGTGCATGCCATTACCCACCATATTTGCAGCCGCATCAATATCGATGGAATGGATCATGTACTGGCATTTTACCGCCAATGGCGTTGACACCGGCATGTGAAAAAAGTTGTCCATTTTCTATTATTGTGTCGCTTGACAACGCAAAATCACACACTATATTAGTCCAGAATTTTTGATCGGTCGATAATTTACCCAGTAAAAACGAGGAGGAAGGTTAGAAGATGCCGATCTACGAGTATCAGTGCAGCGCGTGCGGCAAAGTTGAAGAGGCGCTACAAAAATTTTCGGATAAGCCGCTGACCCAATGCAGGCATTGCTCCGGTAAATTGCATAAACTCATTTCACAAAGTGCTTTCCATCTGAAAGGTACCGGCTGGTACGTTACCGATTATGCCGGTAAAAAGTCCCAGGACAATAATACGAGTAAAAAAGAACCGGCAGCCGCTAAAGAAACGAAATCCGCGGATGCCAAGCCTGCTGATAAAGCTGCACCAGCCAGTGCAGATTAATACATCATATAAATGTATATGCTCTCGAAACGGACGCCTTTGGTTATGTCAACTGCTTGGGCATACAAACTTCGTTCCGTGCGTCCGGAAATGATTGAGATTGATTGGTGCTGCACCGACAGGGCGGATACACACGGTCTAATTAGCGAAAGGGGGTGACACTGGACTTCGTATGAACTGCAGCAAGATCTAACCAAATAAAGATTTAGAACCATGATGCAAATCATTTTATTACTGTACCATGATTATCATAAAAAGGAGAGATTGAACGATGAAACTTAGACCATTACAGGATCGAATTCTGGTTCAGCGCGTTGCGGAGGAAACCACCACCAAGGGCGGCATCATCATCCCTGACACGGCCAAGGAAAAACCCGCTGAAGGCAAGGTTGTCGCTGTGGGAAAAGGCAAACTGGGCGACGACGGCAAGCCGATTGCACTTGACGTCAAAAAAGGCGACCGCATCCTTTTCGGAAAATATTCCGGCACCGAAGTCAAAATTGACGGCGATGAATACCTGATTATGCGCGAAGATGATGTTCTGGGCGTAATTGACTAAGCATACTAATTTGAAACACGATTGGAGGATATAAGAAATGGCGTCAAAAATGATTAAATACGATATGAAAGCCCGCGAAGCCATGCTCAAAGGCGTCCAGACCCTCGCGGATGCTGTTGTGGTTACCCTCGGCCCCAAAGGACGCAACGTCGTAATCGACAAATCCTGGGGCTCCCCCACCGTTACCAAGGACGGCGTTACCGTCGCCAAAGAGATCGAACTGGAAGACAAGTTTCAGAACATGGGTGCCCAGATGGTCAAGGAAGTGGCCAGCAAAACCAGTGATATGGCCGGTGACGGCACCACCACCGCCACCGTGCTGGCACGTGCCATCTACGAAGAGGGCCAGAAACTGGTTGCTGCCGGCAACAATCCCATGGCCATCAAACGCGGTATCGATAAAGCCGTTGAAATTGCCGTAAATGAGCTCCACAAAATGAGTAAACCCACCAAAGATCAACGTGAAATCGCCCAGGTGGGAACCATTTCCGCCAACAACGACACCACCATCGGCAACATTATTGCAGAGGCCATGAACAAGGTCGGCAAAGAGGGTGTCATCACGGTTGAGGAGGCAAAGTCCATGGAGACCACCCTGGACGTCGTGGAAGGCATGCAGTTCGACCGCGGCTACCTCTCCCCTTACTTTGTCACCGATCCCGAAAAAATGGTGGCCTCCCTGGAAGATCCCTACATCCTGATCAATGAGAAAAAGATCAGCAACATGAAAGACCTCCTGCCGATCCTTGAGCAGGTCGCCAAAATGGGCAAACCGCTGATGATCATCGCAGAGGATGTGGACGGCGAAGCGCTGGCCACCCTGGTAGTCAACAAACTGCGCGGCACGCTGAATGTAGCTGCCGTAAAAGCTCCCGGATTCGGGGATCGCCGCAAGGCCATGTTGGAAGATATCGCCATCCTCACCGGCGGTCAGGTGGTTTCCGAAGACCTGGGCATTAAAATGGAAAATCTGGCATTGTCTGATCTGGGCAAGGCCAAACGGATCAGCATCGACAAAGATAACACCACCATCGTGGATGGGGCCGGTGCACGCTCCGCTCTGGAAGGACGGGTCAAGCAGATCCGCGCCCAGATCGAAGAGACCTCCTCTGATTACGACCGCGAGAAATTGCAGGAGCGTCTGGCTAAATTGATCGGCGGTGTCGCCGTCATCAATGTTGGCGCTGCTACCGAAACCGAAATGAAAGAGAAGAAAGCCCGCGTTGAGGACGCCCTCAATGCCACCCGTGCTGCCGTAGAAGAAGGCATCGTTCCGGGCGGCGGAGTGGCCCTGGTCCGTACCATCGCGGCCCTTGAAAAAATCAAAATCAAAGCCGACCAGAAGCTGGGCGTGAAAGTGGTGATTCGTGCCATCGAAGAACCCTTGCGCCAGATTGCCAATAATGCCGGTGCCGAAGGCTCGGTGGTGATCGACAAAGTCAAGAATTCCGAAGGCGCAACAGGATACAATGCGGACACCGACACTTATGAGGACCTCATTGCCGCCGGTGTTATCGATCCCACCAAAGTGGTTCGTTTTGCCCTTCAGAACGCCGGCAGTGTTGCCGGTCTGATGTTGACCACCGAGGCCATGATTGCCGAGAAACCCGAAGATAAGCCGGAAGCCGGCGGCATGCCGGGCGGCGGTATGGGCGGCATGGGCGGCATGGGCGGTATGGGCGGCATGATGTAAGCTTTTTTTCGTCTAACCTTTAACCTTCCCAAAGCCATAAAAAACCTCCGGGCATTGACGCCCGGAGGTTTTTTATTGTGCAAAAGTACAAAAACTTGACAAGATCACGGTAAATAGGTTACTGAAATCAATAATAAAGCTTTTTGCCAGCCGATGATAACGCTAACTTATGGGGATGATCGCAATGAAAAATAAACCACTGTTGCGGACATGCAAACCAATGCTATTATGCCTTGGTTTGTCTTTATTGATGGCATGGCTGATGCCCGCCTTTGCCCAAGAATCGCAAAAAGAAGTGAAATACGAAGCCGGTTTCTACTACACGGTCAAAAAGGGAGACACCCTGTGGGACATCTCCCAGCGCTTTAACGACACCCCATGGCAATGGCCTGATCTTTGGAAGGAAAATGATCAGCTGCCAAATCCGCACTGGATCTATCCCGGTGAAAGAATCCGTCTCTACCGAAAAGACGACAGGCACCGATATATGGATCAGAAAGTGCAGGTACCGGTGGCCCAGCCCAGTGTTGACGTTAAAACCCCTGAGCCCATGCCGGAACCGGAAGTCCATTTCTATTACCCCAATGCCGACAAGCTCGGTTTTATCCGCAAACCGGCCGTTGATCCAATGGGCTATATTTTCAAATCCCTGGAAGACAAAGAATTGGTCAGTCACGCAGACCTGGTTTACATTCAGCCAAGGGGATCTGCACAAATCAGTGATTTTACCGCAGGCTCCCGTTATACGATTTACCGTACATTAAAACCCGTGGACACCGTCAATGCCGAAATGACTATCGGCACCCAACACTTGATGGTGGGTGCCCTGGAGATCACCAGAAGCGAACCGCAGTATGCCATCGCCAAAATCATCGATGTCTACCAGCATGATGCCGTTCGCATCGGCGATTTGCTGATGGCGTATAAAAGACGCTCTCCTGAAATCAGAGTCATCGACAGCACCCCGGGAGTTGATGCCCGCATCATTGCCACAGAAGACCATAACGACCTCGTCTCTTCCAATATCACCGCATTTATCGACAAAGGTGAAGAGGACAATATCCTACCCGGTCAGCAGTACAACATCTATTACCAGGAGACAGGAAAAGACGCCAACGGAGCTTCCATTACTTTGGCGCCGGTGGACATTGGCGCGTTGATCGTGCTGCATACCGAGAAAACAACCTCCACGGTATTTATCATCAGCTCAAGGGGAAAAATTACGCCGGGGTTTAAAGTCCGGACCCCGTAACGCCATTTTCACGCAGCCAGGGCCACGGCAATGGAAATGCCCATGGCCCTTTTTTAAGCCGCCTGTTTTTCTACAGGCGGCTTAAAACTGTTCCCAGGTCACGCGCAGCACCTCCTGATAAGTGGTCACCCCGTTTAACATTTTATCCACAGCACTCTCTCTCAAGGTACGCATTCCTTCAGCACGCGCTTTGGCGCGAATAGCATCCACATCGGTATTTTCCTGGGTGAGCCGGCGAATGCTCTCGGTATAAGGCATCAATTCGAGGATACAGGTCCGCCCTTTATATCCGGTCCCACGACATTTTTCACACCCCTTGCCGCTCATAAGTTCAATGTTGCCATTGCGCCCCACGTCCAGCCCCATGCCCCGAAGGTGATCCGCATCGACCTCAAAAGGCGTCTTGCAATACGCACAAACCTTTCTCACCAGTCGCTGGGCCAGGACCCCCACCAGGGTGGCCTGCAGCAAAAAATGCGGCACGCCTAAATCAAGCAAACGCATGATGGATGTGGGGGCATCGTTGGTGTGCAGCGTCGAGAGCACCAAATGCCCCGTCAAGGCTGCCTGGATGGCATTTTCAGCCGTATCCAGATCCCGCATCTCGCCGATCATGATGATATCGGGGTCCTGACGCAAAATGTTTTTTAGAATGGACCCGAAAGTAATGCCGACCTGCTGCTGGACGGCAATCTGGTTAAAGCTTTCGTGGACCATCTCGATGGGTTCTTCAACGGTGGTAATGTTAATCGTGGGCTGATTGATTTTGTTCAAAGTGGAGTATAGCGTGGTCGATTTCCCACTGCCGGTGGGGCCGCAAACCAACAGTATGCCATGAGGCATCTCAATCAGCTTTTGATAACGTTCCAAATCAATGGTATCGAAACCGAGTCTGTCGAGATCACGGAACAGGATGTCGGGATCCATGATCCGCATCACCACTTTCTCGCCAAATGCGACCGGCACTGTGGAAACACGAATTTCTACCTCTACATCGCCTTTGTCCGTTTTTATCCGCCCATCCTGCGGCCTTCGTTTTTCGGCCATGTCCATGCGACTGAGGTTTTTGATTCGGCTGACAATCGCCGAATGAACCGCTTTGGGAAGTTTGTAGATGGTATGCAGAACGCCGTCGATACGCATGCGCACCAATGTTTTCTCTCGTTTGGGTTCAATATGGATATCGCTGGCTTTTTGATCAAAGGCGTAGATAAACAAGTGATCGACGGCATTGACGATATGCTGATCATTGGAGGGCAGTTCGTCAGCGGAACGCAACCGGACATATTGCTCCAGATTTCCTAAATCGACACTGGGCCCGCCAAACTGGTCTTGCGCAGCGACGATGGAGGTCTTGAAACCAAAGAATTCGTTGATCAGCTTGATAACCTCGGATTTGGGACTGACCGCCATGCGCACCCTGAGCTTGCTGGCCGAAGTGATATCATCCAGGACCTCCAAATTGAAGGGGTTCGGAGTAGCCACCGTAAGCACACCTTCCCTGACATCCACCGGCAAAACCAAGTGTTTCATGGCAAAGGAACGGGTGATCGAACTGGTCACAACATTCAAATCCAGCTTTAGCGGATCCAGTTTAAAAAAAGGTACCTGCCATTCTTTGGCCAGGACCTGGTAGATCGTCTCTTCATCCAAGGGTAGTGCGGCATTGTCCAGACGGCTGAGATTGAGTGAGACAATGGCATCCACAATGTTCAGCGGGTTGCTGATGAGTTCTGCAGTAGGTGTGTGGGCATATTTTTTATGCCGGATCTGTTCAAGTTTGGCTAAAAGCCCATCTTTCTGTCGAATAATTTCCCTGGCGCGATTCGGTGCAAGCAAATTATTTTTTATCAGCATTTTACAAACAACATCAGCCTGAAAGGGCCTATTCGAACTTTTCATACCATTTCCATTCCATCGTTGGACAATTTATCTATTCCCATGATCGCTTCGACGCGTACCATGGCGCAATGGGTGGACTGCACGTTACGCCACAATCGCGATCCAGAAAGGCGCAGCCGCGAAAAAACCAACCTAACCATTTGATAACTCGAGATTTTATAAAATTCACTATAAGGGATAGGCTGGTCACCTGTCAATCAGTTATCCGGCCTGCCTCAGCCATGTGGACGTATCGGAAGACAGGCGGCAAAACAGTAGGGGCGGTGATTTTCTAAAAACCCCGCATGGGGGGGAGATAACACCCCTGCTATGGGGACAATACCCTATCGAAATCTGACGGCCCATTCTATAACCCTTCAGTGCGGATTACGCCATAAACAGGCAATCACTGACTGTTTTGACGCCAATAGACCTTGCCCAGGGACTCTCCCTTGAATCCAATATCGTAAATTTTCCCGTCATGATCACTGACGAGTATCTCGTCCCTGGCGTTTTGGCGGATATCTTTGATAACAACCGGATTGTCGTTCAATTTTCCCTGAATATATTCGGGCCTCACCGGCTCTCCGTCTGTGCCGCATGTCGAGCCGCCGTCACAGGCCTGAACGACATATATCCAGGAAACACCGCCATACCCGCATGGATCGGCATTGGGCGAGTGTGAAACGATCACCGCCCGTCCGCCGCGTATGGCCACATTGCCTGTGACCCGCTCCCCGGCGTGCATTCCATTTTCCGGTGGCGGTGGAAAATCAAAATACCATCCCGCGCAACTTTGGGGATTGTCCTTCTGGTCAGCGCCGTCATTGTTCCCGCTGAAGTTATCGCCATCCTGGCTGTCTTTGGCCAAATTGTATACAATGGCGTTGGTGCTCAATTCACGATAGGACCCATCGCCGGAATACGCCCCGGTTGAAACGGCTTGTTTTTCCAAACGCAGGCCGGAAGACAGCAGCCCCCGTTCCCGATCCAGAAGATTGCCGGGATACTCACTGTCATCGGCATCGTCTCCAAAATCCCAGATGCCGAATATGCTCTGCTGATGGTTGTCGCCAAGATCGGATACACCCAAATAACGACCCGTTCCGAACACCACCATATAGCCAGGTGCCTGGGTAGCGCACATGCTGCTCATGGCCATCACATCCGGACGGCCGGTAATGGGCTGCCCTGGGGCATAAAAAAGCGGTGCCGGCACATCCCCGCTTCCAGCATCGATAACTCCGTTGCAGTCAGCGTCCAATCCGTAGCTCACCCCCCACTGCCCGGGAACTTCTGCAGTTAGGTCAAATTTCCACATATTCCCTTTCAAGTCGCCTGCATAAGCATAGTCCACCCTTCGATCAAGATTGACGTCGACCAGAGCCGGTGTGGAAAGGCCATTGTCCTGGTCGCTTCCGGTATCGATTTTTCGTATAAGCGTCCCTTTTTGTGCATCAAGAACGTACAAAACCGCCTTGCCGCTCTCGCTGTTGTAACCATTGCCGAAAACCACTACCGGCCGGAAGGACCCGTCGGCCGTATTGGCATTGACCGCATATGCCGTACTGAAACTGAATCCAAGATCGGGATCTGTGTCGGTGTTTTGACCCGTCGTTCCCTCATCGAGTTGTTCGGAATATGGATATTCCCATTGAACCATTGCGCTGATGCTGTCTTCGGATGACCCCGAATCAATATGGTCTGCATGAAATATCCAATGATAATCCCCGTAGCTTTCAGTGCCAGGCGCCCTTTGGCGCTGTCCCACAAGAAGGCAGAAGTAGCCTTTTCCACCGCCGCCCAGGCCCCCCACCAGGTATGTATTACGGACATATCGATCCACAAGAACCTCACCGGCAAAGCAGGGGCCATCGACATAAAAACGATGATTGTAGACATAATCCGGTTCACTCAGAGCCTTCAAATGCCGAAATATCAAGTTGGGAACATACGCGAATCGCTCATTTCCGGATTGTGCATTGAAGGCATGCAGCATGCCGTCGTTGGCTCCGACAAAAATGGTGTCGCCGAAAAGAAACGGGCTGCAATTCACCATATCGCCCAATACATGCCTGCGCTGGCGGAATCCATCAATCCTTCGACCGCGGATATAGTCCAGGATATCGGATGCTTTTAGATCCGCACCGGACTGACGCCTCAAGTCCGAGCCAAGTGTGGCCATCTGGTCTGCCGACAGGAAATGATATCGAAACGGTACCCCCGTTGGCTGCTGCCCATTACCGCCATAGCTGATTATCCGCCGATTGTTCCAATCCGAAAAGGGCGGGTCCAGCAGCACGGACGCCTGCCATACCTTCCGGCCATTCCGCGGGACGACAGTACCGCCGGTTGCATCAAATGAAAATGCCAAAAGATCTCCGTGCCAGTCTGCCGTATCGTACCGTGTCTGAAAAATCATCGACGCTGTGGACAGATAGCTTCCGCTAACCGCCACGGCAGCGGCGGACCCCGAAGCCTTGAGATCGAAACCGAAGTTTTTCTGGGCAGCAGCGCTTTCACCCGCAGCGATGACTGAACAATATCCGCCTCGCCCATTGATGGCCGCGTGTCGAAGGTCGTCAATCCTTGGATCTCCGGCACCCTCCGACAGATTGTTCTGCGACCCCACGCCCACCGGCGGCAGTTCCGTTGACACCTCCGAAACAGGCAGCGGCCATTTTTCAGATGACACCGAATCAGGACATGCACATGGTTCACAGCCGTCAATCTCCGTGATCGCGGCATTTAAAGCACCGGTTCCTGCATCGAGAGTGCCTTGACCACCAAGGGACAGGATATGGGTCGACATGTGTTGATGGGAGGCAACGTCGCATGCCGCAGCCGGAACCCTGTCAGGCAGGTTCGGCCCCAAGTCATCCTGATAGTATTGCATGGCAATATCGGCCAGGGTGTCCTGCCATGGATCGGCAAATGGAGGGGCGCTATCGCCATCGACATTGCCTGTTCCGGTCCATTTTCCATTCGCGAACCCATCGGTCACCAGCACCGCGACGGCACGCTGACAGGCCCCGGCAACCTTGCCGTCGAGAAAAGGCGAATCCCCCATTTCCGAACCCAGCTCCGTGTGAAAGTAACGCCCAACCTGATCCAGCGATTCCCTCAGTGGCGTCATTCCCCCCGGTATCATCGCGTACAGACCGTCGAGCAGTTCCCACTTGCCGTTCATTGCGGGGTCATTGAAACCATGTTCTTCTTCATTGGGAAAAATACGTCTTACGGCCAGTCTTGGATGGTTATTGAGCGCATAGAGACCGATTCTTCTCTCGACCGGTTGCATGATGTACATTGCCACCAGGGCGGCGGCCACATGTGACCTGCGGCGATGATACGTGAACCAGTTTACAAAATTTTGCAGCTCCTCTGCATCTGTGGCGTATCGATCGAACATTGCGTAGCGGTCCAATATCTTCGGCCGCAATTTATTCACAATAGCCTCATCGGACACGGGTATCAGTTCTTCGTCCTCTACAGTGTTATCTCCGTCGTCCGCAAAAAGATAGTATCGACGGCAATCTTCCTGAAGGTTGCCGCCCAAATCAATGCGGCCATCGCCATCTTTGTCTTCCCAGGTAACCAGGAAAATTTCCGTTTCAGCTTCATCCTGGTTTCCGTTTTCATTGACATCCAGATGGGTGAAATAATGGGCATTGGAAATCGATATTACCCCTCCGGCGTATTTCACCTTGAAAAATTCAGAAGCCATTTGCAGCCTTGCGCCGGCGTTGTCGCGTGCAACCGGACTTGACAGCGGATAATGAAGGTTCGACGGGCTGAAAAGAAGGTTGGGGGTCGACGGCCAGGGTGAATACATCTTGGCCGGAGAATAATAAATTATATTGTACCCTGACCATTGGGATCGCCACATTCGACGTTGGTTGATATCCAATGCACAGTCTTTTCCATAAACATGATCATTTGCCGGTTCATAGCTGGAATCCGGGAACAGATAATATTGCCCGTCAAACAGCCCGTGGGCCTGGGATGTCATGAATTCACAATCCATACTCGCAGAGTTGTCCAAAATGAACACCAGCGCGGGCAAAGCGCCGGTTATTGTCGCATCGAGCGGCGTATTGCTGATATCCACTGCCCAGAGCACATTTGGCAGGAACACACAAAATATAATTTCGATTGCCGTGGCGGTGGTTCGGAGACAGCGCATCATTGTCGGCTCCTTAATCGTCAATAGCAGGTATAAGTGGTTTACATTTTGTACAAGTGGTCGTTGAAATGGATCAGTACCGCTTGTAGTAGCCGATTTCCACAATGCAGGGCTGATTGTTGCGGTTGCAGAGGCCGTAGACGCGGTTTAAGTAAAGGCGTGAATCCGTGACAATAAAAGAACCGCCTGTGGCCAGGCGAGATTCGACAGCCGCAAAATATAATGACTCCCCCATCAGGCATTTATGTGCATTGCTCTGATCCAAGCCATCGACCACCCATGTACCGGGGCTGCGAAAATCCATCTCTTTTTCTCTCTCTTCTTTCCTTGAATGGTGCCAGAAAGCAATTTTATCTTCCATATCGGCTGCATCCATATCGGCAATACGTTGGATTCCCTCCAGGGCAGCACTTTCGGACAAGTAGAAATTTTCCCGGCCCTCCTTGCCGTTTTGAACGATCTGCATCTCAATGGAGCTCAAATTGATGCTCAAGACGCCAAAAACCGTCAAAGCCATCATTACCATCAGCACCACGACTATGGCAGAACCGTCTTCTCCGGCTGATAAAAACCGCCCTGTTTCCCGTTGCCGTCTATTTTCCGTCAATTGATTCCCCTCCTGATCCCGTCAAGACAGACCATCTCGCTTTGATATAATTGAAGGAATGAACCACTTCTCCGTTGACCTTGCTTCTGCGCACCGTGACAAAGATCCTCTTGACATTGGCGACCGGCAAGCGGCCATCCACCTCCCATTCAATGGCCACCCCCCTGGATCTAATCTCAACGGGCCCATGATCTGGGCGCCTGGGTTGGAAACCGTCATCCGGGTCCGAAAGCCGCGGGTCCTCATAAGGCCAGGACAATATCTCTTCGATAAAATCGGATGCCACCATGCAGTCGCCGGCTCTGAGACCAGCGCCCACACTGGTCTGCATCCCGATGACCTGCATGGAAGCGACCGCCAAAACACCGATGGTCAAAAAAAGGAGGGCGATAACGATCTCAAGCAGGGTCATTCCCGACGGGTTCCGCAAGCGGCCATAGTTGAATGCAAAGGATTTCTTTATGATGATATTCTCCCTGTATCCTGAATGTCGGGGCTACATATTGCGGCATACAATGGTTGAGGATACGACAAACTGTCCATAACCGGCTTCAGGCGGTTGATAGATCCTGTCCCCGACTACATGCTTGCGCCGGGCGGCTTGACTTTGCACGGGATGCTTCGACAGCGCCATCAGCCAGATTCTTGCAGCGCGAATATGGCTGAGCGCCACCGGGGCCGCAAGTTTTCCGCCATCGCTTCCGTCAATAACTCCATCTCCATTTGCATCGTCTTTTTCGTCAATCACGCCGTCGTGGTTTGAATCGATGTTGGTATCGAGCAGATTGTCATTGTCACTGTCCACCGCCCAGATCAGCTGGTTGGTACTTCCGGCTGTATCCAGCCTGCCGTTTTCGTCTTGGTCGAACGCATAGGCCGTGCCCATGGCATGTATGTGGTCGGCCAGCGGCCGCCGGCCGCTGCCGTTGTCCCAGGTTAAACAGACGCCGCCGTCATCTTTCAGGTCGCTGATCCTGAACTTGGGGTGTTCCCGGTTGCGCCCTTTATTCCCATTGTCCAGACCGCCGTTTTCATCCCGGTCCAAGGTATAGAACAGCACTGGCTGTCCATCCATATCCAATTCATGGACATTAACGACATCATAGCGGCGCACATCGACAATGCCGAATGCGCCGCAATCCTGGGGGTCATATCCGGCCTTCCGAATCTCCTGTTCGAGAACAGCCAAACCACCCCACAGGTTGTGACGCACTAAATGGCGCATCCGCTGATTGTTGAAATGCTGCTGTTGGACAATATAAACCGAAACTGCTGCGCCAACAGTAATGGCGGTAAGAGCCAGGGCTACCGTCAGTTCCAATAGGGTGTAACCGGCAGTCCATTTTTTGGGCAGTTGCGCTGTCATTTTATTTTCCCTCTCTTTACTACTACCGCCAGGCACTTCCATTCCAACGGCGCACGGAAATTCCCCCGGGAAGCAAAATGCGGAGCCGGTATGGGTGTTTTTCAGTCCGATCGGCAATAAAGATATCGACCGGTATGACGGAAGTGGACATGCCCTGGAAATTGAACGTGATTTCACTTGCCATGGTCCGGCCATCCGGCCCTTCGGGCATAAAATGAATACCTCCGCGAAAATCCGTGAGGCGGTAGAGCTGGGCACCGAGTGTATTGAAATAGTGATTAGAAGGAACGTTGAACTTTACCCGGCACGGCGATTTGCGGCTGATGGCCATGGACCGTGCCAGTTGAAGGTTGGCCTGCAGGGTATCCACAGCGTGACCGGCACCCTGCTGTCCGAGCCAACTGGCCATCGGAGGTATTGCAATAAAGACCATTGCGATTAATGAAAAAACGACAATTGCCTCGATTAAAGTAAAACCGGAAGCGTTTCTGATCATCAGTCACCTCGCGACAGCAACCCCAATGCCATACAGCAAGCCGAAACACAGCAACTGGCTGCTATGAAATTAGTTCTAACGGGTTTCGAAGATCCGTGGAGCAGGTAGGTAAAAAATGGCGTTGTAGCGACACGCCGCTCAGACCGACGGGTGTTTGCTGGAAATTTCGCCCTTTTGGTCTAATGAATTATCTATTGGAGCTGGTCGGCCATTAATAGAAACATTGCCGGGATTTGTCAATGCTTTTTTTTATCGGACCTGCCACCCCAAATAAGGTTGGCTGTCTTCATAAGGATTTGTTTGAAAGCAAAGTTTTAAGCGTGAAGTGATAAAGTGTAAAGTGGAGGATGGAATTCGGCAGAATACATCCACTTAAAACTTAATCACTTCACGCTTAAAACCGGAGCAGTCGTGATCTACGAAGGGGTTTTGGGCAGTAAAGTGCGCAGGACATCTTCTTTCCCGATAATTCCAACCAAATTGCCGTCATCCACAACGGGCAGGGTATGCAGATTACTGTCCACCATAAGTGCAGCGATGGTTTCAAGGGTCGTATCCGACCTCACGGTGACCGGCGCCGCCGACATGGCTTCCCCCACGGTCAGGGCGGCAATCTTGCGGGCCTGCTGTTCCAAGTGTCGACTTGAGGTCAATTGAACAAAACTGTCCAGCAGCGTCAGCAGGGACGGCACCGGCGGTTTTTTTTGCTGCGCCACCAGATCGCTTTGGCACAGGATTCCCACCAGTTCGCCATCCGCATTGACCACAGGTGCACCATTAATATGCTTTTCCATCAATATTCTGGCGGCTGAACTGAAATCCATGTCCGGTGCGAGGGTTATCAGTTGTGTACTCATAATATCTTTGGCCGTTAGCATTGTTTTTCCCCTTTCGCGTTAAATTGGACATTGACGGTTTGAATTCCATTCAGCCGGCGCCGCCATGCAGGGCCAGGGCCTGCTTGTAATTTAGCTCTATCAGGATTATAGTACAACCGTTTACTGAAACCGACCACAAATGATACGATGACCGACGATACCCTTTCAGCCGAAAAAGCGCCCAATCCAATAAATGCCGCCGATTTGCAGAAATTACGGATGCGTATGATCCTGCTCTCTTTTGCGGTGAGTCTGGCGCTGATGGGCCTAAAGTTCCTGACCTACCATATCACCCATTCTTCGGCCGTGTTGTCCGATGCCCTGGAATCCATCATCAATGTGGTGGCCAGTGCATTTGCGGCACTCAGCATCTGGATGGCGGCCAAACCACCGGATCCTGAACATCCATACGGTCATGGAAAAATCGAATACTTCTCTGCCGGATTTGAAGGGGCTTTGATCGTGTGTGCCGCCTTTGGAATTTTCTTCACCGGCATAATGCACCTGCGCAATCCCTATCCCCTGCCCCATCTTGAGCTGGGCGTGATCATTCTTATCGGCGCAACCATTGTCAACCTGCTTCTGGGCATCGGTTTGCTGCATACCGGCAAACGGACCGACTCCATCGCGCTGGCCGCCGACGGCCGGCATATCATTACCGATGTTTACACCTCGGCTGCGGTTGTGGCCGGCCTCGCTCTGGTCTATTGGACCGGCTGGATCTGGCTGGACGGAACAATTGCCTGCCTGGTGGGTCTTCACATTCTTTTCACCGGTGGTCAACTGGTTCGCCAGTCCTTTGCCCGCCTGATGGACGCATCCGATCCGGACCTTCTGGATCGCATCGCCGGCCTCCTTGAATCAAATCGCCGCCCGGTGTGGATCGATATCCATCAACTGCGGGCCTGGCGCGCCGGTAATCTGGTTCATATCGATCTTCACCTGGTTCTGCCCGATGCCATGACCCTGGACCAGGCCCACGACGAATCCCATGCGCTGGAAGCCTTGCTCATGGACCATTTTCACGGCAATGCCGGCGTACTGGTCCATATGGATCCCTGCAGTGCGGCCCATTGCCCCATATGCCGGCAGCAGGCATGCCAGATGCGCGCCCGGAAGGCAAACCCGCCTCAACCATGGAACCGCATGTCACTGGTCCGCTCCCAAAACGTTGGTGATGCCGAACCCGATTAAGGCGATTTGTTCGACATGCGCCCGCGGCATCACAGGCCTTGACAATCGGCCTGCATCCCAAATAAAATCGTACTAAAAGGGGACATCATGCGATCATTTTGCCTGTCGATCGGCTGACCCGCATCCATCCTTTCGCTCTATCGCGGACCACTTGAATACCATTCCTTGTCTGTCCTGCATGGCCTGACGGCGCCTCTTTTCTCCGGCAATGCCTTGATAATTGCCCCCAGCCTGTTTACCCGGGCCCGCACCGGTGCCCATACTATGAAAGGAGGCCGTCATGATGGCACGAAGACGCTCCATTGAGCAAATCGTCGACGAACAGGTTAGAAAATGGAAGTTCGAACCCCAAGAAAGCCCGAAACCCATTGCAAAAATAGGCATGGTTACCGTATCCCGCGAGCCGGGCAGCGGCGGCAAATTGATTGCCAAAGGAATTGCCGAAAGCTTGAATTTCGACTTATTTCATCAAGAGGTCATCCACGCGATGGCCCAAAGCGCGCAGGTCAGCACCTGTATGGTGGAAAGCCTGGACGAAAAAGGGCTCAGCATGCTGGAAGACTGGGTCGCTGCAGCGGTCAATCGTCACCATCTGTGGCCGGATGAATACCTTCAACACCTGCTCAAAGTCGTCGGTACCATTGGAAAGCATGGAAATGCCGTTCTGGTGGGCCGCGGAGCCAATTTTATCCTGCCGCCGGAATCAACCTTTCGCCTGCGAATTATCGCGCCGCGAAAATTCAGGGCTCAAAAAGTTGCCGATGATTTCAATATTTCTTTAAAAATGGCCGAAAACCGTATCCTCAAGACCGGCTCCGAACGCCAGGCGTTTATTCGCAAGTACTTTCATGCCGACATTTCGGCACCCCACAATTATGATCTGGTCATCAATGCGGGGACTTTGAGCATAAAAGAATCCATTGAAGGCGTTTGCAGCATGATCAATCTGAAAAACAGCTCATTTTCGTGACAGACAGGGGGGCACTTCTGCAATGCAGAATTGCAAAAAAGGCAAGAATATGGTCTGTTGGCTCCAATAGCGCAATGTCCCTGATCACCTATGCAGAGGAGGACCTATGACCACGATCTTTTCAAAGATTATCAATGGCGAAATCCCGGCTGACATTGTCTATAAAGACGACGAGGTCACCGCATTCCGCGATATCGAGCCCCAGGCCCCCATCCACATTTTGATTGTACCCAACAAGGAGATCCCGACAGTCAACGACATTCGCATCGAAGATGAACAACTGGTCGGCCACATGTTTACCGTAGCCCAGCAGATTGCCCTGCGCGAGGGAATTGCCGAAGACGGCTACCGCCTGTTGATCAATACCAATAAAAACGCCGGCCAGGAAGTGTTCCACCTGCACATGCATTTGTTTGCCGGCCGCCCGCTGGGCCCCATGTTGTTGCGCAAAAAGTAAGGCGATTTCAGACAGGCGGCCCACTCCGGCTGATAGAACCCGTCATCCGGAGTGGGCATCAGTCATCTTTTAGCTCGGAGGCTATGGTGTTGCAGTTCGAAGACACCTGACAGCCCGCACATCCGCCCGCGCAGCCGCAGTCCGGCGTCCTTGCCCGCCAAAGGCTGCGCCGGAATCGTTGCGCAAGGTAAATCACGGCCAGCACCACAATGCACCCGACAATCCAATTTTGCATCTTTTGCCCCCTTTAAAACCCGAGGATTCGCCCGGCCTGAAAGACACAAACGGCCAAAAACAGCGCCAGCACGGTATTGAATAGAATGGAAAAGGCCCCCCACCTCCAGGAGCCGGCCTCCCTGGCAATACACACGACGGAAACGAAACAGGGAGCGTAAAACATGACGAAAACCATCACGCTAATGGCCACAAGGGGCCGCCAGTGCGAAGAATGCGATAGCATCTGGGACAATGACGCGCTGTCCTGGGAATCCGCTCCACCTAATGAATAGGCTGTCCCCAGGGTAGCCACGATGACCTCCTTGGCGGCGAAGCCCCCCACCAGGGCAATATTCGTGCGCCAGTCGAAACCGGCATACCGGCTGATTCCTTCCAGCGCGATTCCGGTCCGACCGGCAAGCGAATTGCGCAAACCGGCTTCTGCCTCGGCGGCGTCAATAGCGGACAAGCGGGCCTTCACAGATAGTAATGCGGTTGTTTGGACGCTGTGGTCCCCACTCTGCCCGGCGCCGCTCAAAACGGCCTGCCGCCGGATTTCGAAGTCCTGCTGCTGTTCCATCGGCAAACCGGGAAAGGTCATTGCCGCCCACAACACTATGGATATACCCAGAATTACCGTACCGGCCTTTTTGATGTACTGCCAGGTCCGTTCCCAGGTGTGGATGGCCAGTCCTTTGATTGTCGGTACGCGATAGGGAGGCAGTTCCATAACAAACGGCGTTGCCTCACCTTTAATCACCGTGACGCGCAACAGCTTGGCGACGAGAAGTGCACCGATCCAGGCGACAAGGGTGATGCCGAACATCATCATTGCTTGCTTCTCGGCGAAGAAGGTGGCCACCAGCAGTGCAAAAACAGGCAGCTTGGCGCCGCAATTCATATAGGGGACGGTGAGCAGGGTGGCCAGCCGTTCCCGGCGGGACTTGAGGGTTCGCGTTGCCATAACACCCGGCACGGCACAACCGCCGGCAATGCCTCCCGATACAATATAGGCCATCACCGAACTGCCATGAAGGCCGAAAATACGAAACACCCGATCCAGCATGAACGCCACACGGGCGAGATAGCCTGAATCTTCCAAGACGGCAATGCCCAGGAACATGAACATGATCAAGGGAACAAAACCGATCACACCGCCGACGCCGTCGATCACTCCTGATATGATCAGCGATTTGAGCGGCCCGTCGGGCATATAGGTGTCCACCGTTGCCCCGAGCCAGCCGAACAGCGCCTCCATCCAGCCAACCGGTGCTTCACTGTAAGTAAATGTCAGGTGATACAGCCCGAGCAGAACTGCCAGCATAATGAGCGGGCCGGCAAAACGATTGACCAGCACCTTGTCGATTTTATCGCTAATAAAGAGCCGGTTTCGATCACCCGCATAAGAGATGACATTGCGCTTGAGGATGGATTTGATATACCCGTATCGGTGATCGGCAATTACAGCCTCCGGGTAGCTGTTGATGGTGCGGCGCAAATGGAGGGTCAACTCCCCTGTCATCCCCTTTAATTGATCGGAAACGTCCGGGTTTGCAGCAGCCCCCTGGCAAAGAATCTGTTCATCATCTTCAAGATACTTCAGCGCAACCCAGCGGGAGGGATATATATCGGTGAGAAAATGCGCTTTCTCAATCAATTTCCCCATTCGATCCAACTGGATATCGACATCCACGCCGTAAGAAATTTTCGCTGGTGGCCGGGGATTCTCGCTTTTCAGCAGGGTCAGCGCCGCCCGCATCAGTTCATCCCGTCCTTTTCCGCTGCGCGCTATGGTGGGAACCACCGGAGCGCCAAGCAATTGTGAGAGCTTGAGGACATCGATTTCTATGCCTCTGTTGCGGGCCATGTCCATCATGTTCAACGCGATGCACACCGGCATTTGCATCTCGATAAACTGCAAAGTCAGATAAAGATTGCGTTCCAGGTTGCTCGCATCGATGATGTTGATCACCGCTGCCGGCTTTTCCTGTATCAGAAAATCCCGTGCAACCACCTCTTCAAGAGAGTAGGCCGTCAACGAGTAGGTGCCGGGAAGGTCGACGATATTGAAACGATGGCCGTTGAGACGATAAACGCCCTCTTTTTTCTCGACGGTCACACCGGGATAGTTGCCCACATGCTGGCGGGCTCCGGTCAGATTGTTGAAAAGGGTGGTTTTGCCGGAATTGGGGTTACCGGCCAGGGCAATCACGGCATCCATGTTATTGATCCACCTCCACGTCGATAAAATCCGCTTCGCTGTTGCGCAGGGTCAATGTAAACCCCATAAGCCGCAATGCCACCGGATCGTGCAGCGGGGCCCTGCCCTGCAGGGTAATCCGAGTTCCCGGCACCAGGCCCATATCCCGTATTCGCTTGCCGAGGGCGCCTTCGGCGGAGACGGCGACGATGATACCGGATTGTTTGGGTTTCATCTGACGGATATTCACGGTTTGCATGGATCAGCCTCCTGTTGCGTGCATGTTTTGGAAAGAATATAATGTTAGGTATGCCTTACTTTTATAAATGTCAATGACTTTTTTAGTGCTCTATTACATTTTTACCTTTGACCAATAAAGAGTGACGTGTTAAACATTGTGAACCCTCAGGAGGCCGTATGTCCACCCAACAGGACCTGTCCGACAATCTTGAAAATTATTTAGAGGTTATCCTCAAGCTGGAGGAAACCAACAAGGTGGCCCGGGCCAAGGAAATTGCCGATCACCTCGAAATCCAGCGGGGATCGGTCACCGGTGGCCTGAAAGCACTGTCTGAAAAGGGCTACATCAACTACAAGCCATACAGCTACATCACCCTCACGGCAAAGGGCAAGCGGGTGGCCAAAGACATCGCCTACCGCCACAGGGTCATTAAGGATTTTCTTCTGAAAGTGCTTCAAATCGATGCGGAAACCGCAGAAGAGACGGCATGCCGGATGGAGCATGCCATAGATAGTGAAAGCATTGAGCGCCTGGTCTGTTTCATCGAATATATTTTTACCTGCCCGCGTGCCGGCAAGGACTGGATTCAGTCCTTTCTCAATTATTGTTCAACCGATAAACGCAGCCGCTCGAATTGCGATCTTTGCATCGACAAACTTAAATCCAGCCTCCGCTGAAACTCTTGATTCAGCGCCATTCGCAACCCGTCCCCATGTAAACGTTTGCCAGTTCCCAAACGTCTTTCAAATCAAACTGTACAAAGCAAACATCCGGGCGCAGAGGGCCCGGGGTTGAAATGGCCCGCCAATTACAGGTGCCGATGAATATCAATCCGCAAAGGAGGCGTATATGAAGTCCTGGAGTCTTATTCTAATGGCCATTTTCTGTCTGTTTCCGGCTGCCGGATCGCTTCGGGCGGACAACACCTCCCTTCGATGCGGAAACGCGCTTATCCTGCTGGGTGAAACCATGCATGAAGTGCGCAGCGCGTGCGGCGAACCCGCTTCAGCGCAGTCCGTTGGAGAGCGGAAAACGTACCGGATCCTTAAAAATGAGCATTTGAAAATTGAAGACATCACGTATGTCACGGAATGGATCTATGAAAAAAATTTCGGCCTCTACATTCTCACCTTTGAAGGCAGCCGGCTCGTAAAAAAAGCCTTCTCACGGTAACCACGGCTTTCCTTCATTAGCCTGTTGGGTCCTGTACCCCGAATGGCAGAGATAAATACCTGCAAATCAAGCCGCCCCGCAACTCGTCCGCTATTGGACATGCAGATTTTGCTGTCTGGTGTGATCTTTCCCGGCAGCCTGGCCAAAAGGCGGTTTGCCCCCTGACTGCGGACCGCTCCAGGTGGTATTGAACTGGTCATCGGCACTGTGATAGGATCGCGAAAAATTGGTGGAGAGGAAGCGCAATGCCGTTTTTTTCAAATTTGATCAATCCGGACTGGTGGCGGTTCGAATGGCGCTACTGGCGGAACCGAACCCCTTGGGACACCCAGATCACCCCTCCTGAGGTTGAAGCTTTCCTGGAGGCAACCGCACCGGGTCACGCCCTTGATCTGGGGTGCGGAACCGGCACCAATGCCGTTGCCTTGGCCAAAAAGGGATGGACAGTAACCGGGATCGATTTTTCCCCCAAAGCCATTCAGACGGCTCGTCGCAAAACGGTGGGACGTGCCCTGCCCATCGACTTCCGGATTGGCAGTGTGACCGATTTATCCGACCTGGCCGGTCCGTACGATTTTGCGCTGGACATTGGTTGTCTGTTTTCACTGTCGGCTCCGGATCGAACCAAATATGCCGCCGGCCTGAAACGCCTGTTGCCTGGCGGCGCACGATTCATGCTCTATGCCTGGCTACCGCAGCTGCGCGGGGGAAAACCAATGGGAATCAGCAAAATGGAAACCATGGTTTTGTTCGATGCCGACTTTCATTTGAATAAAACTGAGGTGGGCACGGATGGCCCGGGCCCCTCCGCCTGGTATTGGTTTACGCGCCGTTGATTTAATTTTCAGATCATGAGATCCTGCGCTCCATGAAGAAAAAAGCGATGATTGTTCGCACCGGCGTAATCATGGCGATGGCCCTAATGGCAACGGCATGCGCCCATTCGCAACAGCCGCACGATAGCTACGGCACCGGTTCCGCCGACAGCGGATTCTATGACGGAGTGATCGGCTTTTACACTGGACCACTGAACCATTTGTCGGGCGTGCGCCGCGGTGGCTGCCCCATGCATCCGTCATGCGCACAATATAGCCGGGAAGCCGTGGAAAAGAATGGTTTCGTCATCGGCTGGATCATGACCATGGACCGCCTGCTGCGCTGCGGCCGGGACGAACTGAAGACGGCTCCCCGGGTTTTCGTTAACGGGGACTGGAAATATTACGATCCGGTGGATCGCAATCGAGCCGGCCGCCAATCAGATGGTACACCGCTATCCGAAAAGGCGGCACGTACCGCCAAATCGCAAAAACCGTTGCCCCGCACAACCCCCCGATCGCTTCGTCGTTCAATGAATGACCGGTTGCCCCCCGCCTATACTGTGAATCAAGCGCCACAATAGTAGTGCAAAATATTTGCATGAACCAGGAAACGCCCCTTAGGTCGTATGGCTATGTGAACGGCAAAAAAAGAAAACCCGCCGTACTTTGCAATATTTGATTCGAAAAATGGCGATGGCCATTAAAATATTGTTGCGTCCAGCCCAATAACATGCAATTTAGTTGCACATTATTGGGCCAGCACCCGATTCACAATTAATGAAACCTGTAAGGTGAGGTGAACAAATGCACGGCAGAATCCTGAACTGCTGTTTTACAGCACTGGCAATCTTGGCACTGGCTGCGGCAACGGCATACGCGGATAAAATGGCGGTGTGTGTCAGCGTGCTTCCCCAAAAATATTTCGTGCAACAAATTGGCAAGGACATGGTGGATGTCCAAGTCATGGTCCAGCCCGGCGCCAGCCCGGCTACATACGAACCCAAGCCGAAACAAATGGCCGCCTTGGCGGCAACCCGGGTTTACTTCTCCATCGGCGTACCCTTCGAAAAAGTGTGGCTCGGGAAAATCGCCGCATCCAATCCCGGCATGATCGTGATTCCCACCGACCAGGACATCTTAAAGCTGTCCATGGCAACGCATGATCATCAGGACGGCGGCGCCCACCATTTGGAAGCCGGAAATCAATCCGGAAACAGTCCGGACCCCCATATCTGGACGTCGCCCCCTCTGGTGATGATCCAGGCCCGCACTATTTTGACCACCCTCCAGCGTGTCGACCCGGTACACCATGACGCTTACGAAACCCATTACCGTTCATTCATGAATCGCCTGATGGACCTGGACGCTGAACTGCGGCGCGCACTTTCCGGAAAGCAGGGACTCCAATTCATGGTTTTTCACCCGTCATGGGGGTATTTTGCCCACGCCTACGGACTGGAACAAATTCCAGTTGAAATGGAGGGCAAGGCGCCCAAACCCGCCCAGTTGCAGGCGTTTATTCAGTCGGCCCTGGACAAAAAAATACGGGTGATCTTCGTCCAACCCCAATTTTCGACCAAGAGTGCCGAACTGATTGCACGGGCTGTCGGGGCAAAAGTGGTTCTGGCCGACCCGTTGGCCCTCGATTGGGCGGCCAACCTGAAACAACAGGCGGCCATATTCAAAGACGTGCTGAGGTAAACCGATGCCCACGCCCGCCATACAGATTGATCATGTCCGTTTCGGCTACAATGGACGGACCATCCTCGATCAAGTCAACTTGACCGTCCAGCGCGGTGACTTCATGGCCATGATCGGTCCCAACGGCGGCGGCAAAACCACCTTGATCAAACTGATGCTGGGCCTGATCAAACCTGATGCCGGCACCATTCAAATTCTGGGCCGGCCGGCTGGACGGCCGGCCCACCGGATCGGTTATGTCCCCCAGAACACACACATCAACACGCAGTTTCCCGTTTCAGCCCTGGATGTGGTGCTCATGGGGCAGCTTCAACCGGGCGGCCGCCGCATGCGCCATGCCCGGCAAGACCGCGTCGTTGCCCATGAAGCCATGAACCGGATGGGAATCGGCGCTTACTGCCACCGACGCATCGGAGAATTATCCGGAGGGCAGAGGCAGCGGGTTTTTATCGCCAGAGCGCTGGTCAGTGATCCCGACATTTTGCTGCTTGACGAACCCACCGCCCATATCGACACCAAAGGACAAACGGATCTGTATGCATTGCTCAAGACATTGAATCGCAAAATGACCATCGTGGTGGTCAGCCACGACCTGCTGATGCTTTCCACCCACGTCAAATCAGTGGCCTGTGTCAACCGACGGGTTCACTATCACCCCCGGGGGATGCTTATCGGCGAATCCATGGAATCCATGTGCCCGTGTACCGCCGAAGAGGTCTGCCCCGTGGAGCTGTTCGCCCACAACCTGCCGTACGGCAACGCGATCAAGCCCAAAGGATCTTGACATGCTGGAAGCCCTGCAGTTCGAATTCATGCGCAACGCTCTGATGGCGGGACTGATGGCCAGCATCATCTGCGGCATTATGGGCACCCTGGTGGTGGTCAACCGCATGGTCTTTCTTTCCGGCGGCATAGCCCATGCGGCCTACGGGGGCATCGGGCTCTCCTTCTTTATGGGGTGGCCGTTTCTGGTCGGCACCATGGGATTCGCCCTTGCTGCAGCCGTCCTCATGGCCGCCGTGACTTTAAAGGCCAAGCATCGTGCCGACACCATCATCGGCGTCATATGGGCGGTGGGCATGGCCGTGGGCATCGTGCTGATCGACCTGACCCCGGGCTACCATGTCGATTTGATGAGTTACCTTTTCGGCAGTATTCTGACCGTGCCGGGGTCCGATCTCTGGATCATGATGGCGGTGGGCGCCATTGTCTTTGGCATCGTCGGGTATTTTTATAAAGACCTGATCGCCATGGCCTATGATGAAGAGTTCGCCCGGACACGCGGCGTGCCGGTTCACCGCCTCTATTTCCTGCTGGTCAGTGCCCTGGCGCTGTCCGTTGTGATGATCATCCAGGTGGTCGGCCTTATCCTGGTGATCGCCCTGATCACCATTGCGCCGTTCATCGTTGAAAAATACGCCAAGTCCCTCTGGGCCATGATGTTCTGGTCGGGGCTGCTCAATATGATCTTCACGGTTTGCGGTCTATCCCTGGCGTATCGCGCCGACATCACGGCGGGGGCCGCCATCATCCTGACGGCGGCAGGCGCTTTTTTGCTGGACCTCACCATCCGGATGGTATCGAAGAAAAGCGGCCGGAAGACAAATCGTTTGACCGAAGTGGAGGGTACCGCAGACCATGTGTGATCAATGCAATTACAGACAAATTCTCTCCGATGCCGGCCTGAGTCCCACAAGGCACCGGGTTCGCGTCCTGGAAGTGGTCGGGAACAACACCTGCCCCCTGAATGCCCAGGAAATCTTCGATACCCTGCGGCGCAGCCACTCCATCAACCGCGTCACCGTCTACCGGATCCTCGATTCGCTGGTTGATAACGGAATCATTGAACGCATCAGCGGCGGCCGGGCGTCCTTTTTCGGACTGGCGCCCAATGCCCATCACCAACGCCATCCCCATTTCTTCTGCCGGCTGTGCGGTCAGGTGAACTGCCTCACCCCGCAAAGCGTCCCAGTGGATGTGGCCCCGCTGCGACGCGTTTTTCCCGGGATCATAAACAGCGTGGAAGTTCGCGTGGACGGTATTTGCAAAAACTGTCTTAAGAACAACGCATAACGCAACCGCAAAAACAGCTGTTTGAATTCACCGCCGGTCGCCCTCAAATTTCCAGGATCAGCCCAACCGGGCAATGATCGGAGCCAAAGACATCATTATCGATAATGGCGTCCTTGACCCAGCCCTTGTCCATGATGTCACGGGTCACGAAAAAGTAATCAATGCGCCAGCCGGCATTTCGTTCCCTTGCCTTGAAGCGGTAACTCCACCAGGAGTACTTCACCGCATCCGGATTCAGCGCCCTAAAGGTATCCACATAACCATCCGCCGCTATCCGGTCCAGCCAGTCCCGCTCGATGCGCAGAAAGCCGGATCGGTTTTCATTGGCCTTGGCATTCTTCAAATCGATTTCATTGTGGGCGGTGTTATAGTCTCCGCAGATCACCAGGCTACGCCCGTTTTCTCTCAACCCCCTGGCATAGGCAAAAAATGCATCATAGAAATCGAGCTTGTACTGCAGGCGATCATCGCTCATCTGGCCGTTGGGAAAGTAAATGTTAAAAAAAATAAAATCCCCCAGGTCCAGTTCCACAACACGGCCTTCGGCATCAAAGCGATCAATGCCGAAACCATGCCTGACGGTCCTGGGTGCCATACGGCAGTAAGCCGCTACGCCGCTGTAGCCTTTTTTCACCGAAGCGAAAGAGAAATAGGATTCATATCCGTCAATGCGGCACATTTCATCAGTAAGCTGGTCCTGCTGGAGTTTGGTCTCCTGAAGGGCCAGTACATCGGCATCCAGGGTTTTGACCGAGTCAAGAAAATCTTTTTTCAGAACCGCCCGCAGGCCGTTGACGTTCCAGGAGACGAGTTTGATCTGTTTTTTGGCCATGAAAGCTTCCTTTTTTTGGACATGTCAGGAAAAGTATGTCAAATTGCAATATTTTTTTGGTTTCATTCATTCCAAATATATGGCCCCCGAGCCTACCGGTGCTTGTCCACCCCGATTTGCGCACACATCTCGGCCACCGGGCATCGGCTGCAAAACGGCGACACCGGGCGGCAGAGCATTTGTCCAAACGCCACCAGCAATTCATTGTACCGGATCCAGTGCTTGCGGGGCAGCTTTTCCCGCAGGGCGAATTCGGTCTGATCCGCTGTTTTGGTTTTCACATAACCAATGCGGTTGCTGATTCGGTGGACATGGGTGTCCACGCAGATGGCATCCTTTTTAAAGCCTTCCACCAACACCAGGTTGGCGGTCTTGCGCCCTACCCCCGGCAGTTTGAGCAGCATCTCGATGCTGTCGGGCACCTGCCCGTGGTGCTCGTCCAGAATGATCCGGCTGATTTCCAGCAGCCGTTTGGCCTTGGTGGGATAAAACCCCACAGGATAGATCAGCCTGGCCAGTTCATCTTCCCCGAGCGCGAGAATCTGTTCCGGCGTAGTGGCCTTTTCAAACAACCGTCTGGCCGCTTCGGCGGTCACTTCATCTTTGGTTCGCAGGGAGAGCAGCGTCGAAACCAACACCTCGAACGGGGTTGCCCCCCGGGTGGCGATAAAAGTAATAATGGGCGGATTCCATCCTTTGTAGCGGGATTCTATGGCCGCTACGAACCGATCGATATTAAAACGATTTTTCCGTTTTGCCATTGCATTGTCCTGTTCCGTTGAGAAACCATTGCCAAACGGGCCGGAATATAGACTGTTGCGCAGGCACTGTAAAGACAAGGATAGTGACGCGTTATGCGTGACCCGTTTCCAGTTAAGGATCAGTTACCCGTTGCGCGTTAGAAGTTTCCAGTCGTGGTTCGCGCTACGCGCGGAGCGCACCTTAGTGGCGCTTGCCCACTGGTGCGTGTGACCAAAGCCGGTTTTTTGAAAACCCTGATAAAATCAGACCGCAGGCATCATCTGATATTTGAGCTTTGGGTTTGATAGATATAGTTTACATTTTTACTTAAAACTTTACATTGACATATACGTTTAGGTTTCTATAATAGTGGCATTAAAAAACAGCATGCCACAACATTGGGAGCCTTTTGCCATGCAAACCCAGCTAACCACCCGGCAGCAGCAGCTTCTGGATTACCTCCAGCGCTGCATCGACCATAACGGGCACAGCCCCAGCCTGCGTCAGGCGGCCGCCGACCTGGGCATCAGCCACACCGCCATATCCCAGGGAATCAAGACATTACAGGCCAAAGGATATCTCCGACGGGAAAACCGCTACAGCCGCACCATCTACCTGCTCAACCGGATTCAGGAGACCGCGGCGCCCCACCGCTGGCGGGAAATTCCCGTCATCGGCCGGATTACAGCAGGATTGCCCATGTACGCCCAGCAGGAATGGGACGGCAGCGTGGTGGTGGACGGCGCCCTGTTCACCGGCGATAACCTGTTTGTCCTGCGCGTCACCGGCGACTCCATGCGCGATGCCGGCATCCGCGACGGCGACCTGGTCATTTGCCAGCCCCGCCAGTATGCCGAAAACGGCGAAATCGTGGTGGTCCTGGTGCACAACGAGGAAGCCACGGTAAAGCGGTTTTTCCTGCACCGCGACCACATCGAACTGCGGCCCGAAAACCCCGATTATCCGGTGATGCACTACGGATTTGACGATGTGCTGGTGCAGGGCAAGGTGGTGGGACTCCAGAGAGGGCCGGAAGGCATCCGGTGATGCCATCGCAAGGGTCCGGACGCGGAGGGCCCGGTGTTGACATGCACCCTGAAGGGGCGCGGGAACTGAAGCCATAGGCTTGAGTGTTGAGTTATGCGTTTCGAGTTACGGATGAACAAATACAATACCATGAACTCTATGGAACACAATACAGCCACCCGCACTGCGTGCATGCTGCATGTGGGCACCAGCGGTTACGCCTACCCGGAATGGATAGATGCCGGATTTTACCCCCCGGGCACCCCGGCGCGGGAGATGCTGTCCCGATATGCCCGCAGCTTTTCCGCCACGGAACTGAACTACACCTGGTACCAGATGCCCAAAGCCGCCGCCATGGAGCGTATGCTTGCCAGGGTCCCGTCAGGCTTCGGTTTTACCGCCAAACTGACCCGCAGTATGACCCACGAAATCGATCCCGGCCAGTGGCGCATCCAGGCCGGCCTTTTTAAAACCGGCGTCGCCCCCATTGTACAGGCCCGCCGGCTACTGGCCGTTCTTGTACAGCTGCCGCCTTCCTTTGACCGCAACCATGGGCACCGTCTTTATTTAAGCCGGCTGCTGGACACGCTGGAAGGTCTGCCCGTCGCCGTGGAATTCCGCCATCGCTCCTGGGCCGTCGACCGGGTATTTGCCGAACTGGAAAAACGCAAGGTCACCCTGGTAGCCCTGGACCTGCCGAATTTGCCCGGTCTGTTCCCCCGGCTTGACGTGATCACCAACCCCGCACTGTTCTACATCCGCTTTCACGGCCGCAACATTCGCGGATGGCGATCGGGCAACATGCAAAAGCAGTTCAACTATGACTACAGTGCCGACGAACTGCGCCAATGGAGTGCCGCCACCATCCCGAAAATGGCCGGCCGGAGCAAGACCGGCGTGGTTTTTTTCAACAACCACGTACGGGCCCAGGCCCCCCGGAACGCCAGAATGCTGGCAGAGCAATTGATCGCACAAGGGTTCCCCTGCTGAATGGAAAGATCCATCATCCATATCAATGTCGCCGATTTTGCCGTAGCCGTGGAACGTCTGTCCGACTGCCGGTTGAAAGACCGACCGGTGATCATCGCGCCCGAGGGCGCCTCCCGGGCCACCGTATACGACATGAGCGAGGAAGCCTACCAGGATGGTGTCCGCAAGGAGATGCCCTTGCGCCGGGCTGCCCGCCTGAGTCGCCGGGCCTTTATCCTGACGCCCCACACGGCACGCTACGAGCAGGCCATGGGCGCGTTGCTGCGCCAGGCCCTGCCCTTTTCCCCGCTTGTCGAACCCGGCGAAGACGACGGCCACCTGTTTGTGGATGTCACAGGGTGCAGCCGTCTCTTCGGGCCCTCTGCGGACGTAGCCTGGCGCCTGCGCCGCCAGGCCAGAAAATTCATAGGTCTGGATCCCATATGGTCCCTGGCAACCAACAAGCTGGTCGCCAAAGTGGCCTCGCGTCTGGTTAAACCCCTGGGAGAATATATTGTCGCCCCCGGCGATGAAGAATCCTTTCTGGCACCGTTGCCCCTTTGGCTGATTCCCGGCATTGAAGGTCCCGACCTGGATCGGCTGCAGGAGTTCAATCTGACCCGCGTACACCAGGCAACCGCCCTGGACCGCCACCATCTGGAAATCGGTTTCGGCCGCCGCGCTGATTTTTTAGCCAACGCCCTGCGCGGCATCGATACCGCTCCCGTACTGCCCATGGATCGGCACCCGCTCCGGGTGGTGCAAAACCACACGTTCGGAACCGACACGAATCAACCCTCCCGGATCGAGAGCACCCTGCATATGCTGGTGGACAATGCGGGTTGCCACCTGCGCCGGCAGGGCCGGGTGACCCGTCGTGCCAGCGTCTGCGTGGACTACAGCGACGGTCGACGCTGTACCCGGCAAGTCCGTGTTCAACCGGCCACGGCCAACGACATGGCCCTGTTCCCTTTTGCCCGCCGCGCATTGCACCTGGCCTGGCAACGGCGGGTACGTGTACGCCACCTGCGCCTGACCTGCGACCGTCTGGCTTATCCGCCGGCCCAGATGCCCCTGTTCGAAGCGGACCGCCGGATCGTCCGCAGACAAGAGCGCATCGTCGCCGCCATGGACCAGGTTCGCGAACGCTTCGGCCGGGACAGTATTCAGACGGGTGGGGGCCGGGCCGCTTAGGATGACGCCATGATCCCCTTAACCACCCGCTCCCACTACTCCCTGATGTGGGGAACGGCGCCCGTCAAGGCACTCTGCCGCCATGCCCGCCAACTGGGATATGAACGGCTGGCGCTGACCGATACAGACAATCTGTACGGCCTTTGGCCCTTTATCGCATCCTGCCGGCGGGAAGGGATTTCCCCCATCATCGGCGTGGAAGTCACCGACCCGCAAACCGCCCGGCGCGCCGTATGCCTGGTCAAAAACCACACCGGCTACAGCCACTTGTGCCGGCTGCTCACCCACCGCCACAGGAGCGCCGGATTTGACCTTGCCGCATTTCTGCCTCCCCTTGCCGACGGTCTGGTGGTGCTGACATCCAGTGCCGAGTTGCTGCGGACGTGGCATCACACCGGCGTCCACCTGGCCGCCGCCATGCCGCGCACGCCCCTGCCCGGCACCCACCGCCTGCGCCAAACCGCAAAGGCTCTGGGCGTGCCCCTGGTGGCCACCCCCGGAAGTTTTTTTCTCCGGCCCAAAGACCTTCCACTGCATCGTTTGCTGCGCGCCATCGATCTCAACACCACCCTGGAACGGCTGCAGCCCGGCCAAACAGCGTCGGCCAACGCCTGGCTGGCGGCGCCGGACGAATACGCCAGGCGCTTTGCCCCTTGCCCGGAAGCCCTGGACAATACCCTGGAAATCGCCGGACAAATCAATTTTACGGGGCCTCAATTCGGGCTGGTCATGCCGCCCTGGTCAAGCGGTCGGGACGGTCGGGGCCGCTCCAATGCCCAGGAGCTGCGTGAAGCGGCCTATGCCGGCGCCCGTTGGCGCTACGGTGACGACCTGCCGGAACCGGTGGTAGACCGCCTGGAGCATGAACTTCGCATTATCGCACAAATGAACTTCTGCGCCTACTTTCTGCTGGTCCGTCAGATCGTTCAGCGCAGCCCGCGCACCTGCGGACGGGGATCGGGCGCCGCATCCCTGGTGGCTTACTGCCTGGGCATCACCAATGTCTGCCCGGTCAAACACAATCTTTACTTCGGCCGTTTTCTGAACCCCGGCCGCCGGGACCCGCCGGACATCGATGTGGACTTTGCCTGGGATGAACGCGACGAACTGATTTCCGGTGTCCTGAACCAGTACGGCGATCAGGCCGCCATGGTGTCCAGCCACATTCTGTTTCAGCCGCGTATGGCCGTGCGCGAAACCGCCAAAGTCTTCGGGCTGACCGATGCTGAAATCGGGAAGGTCACCAAAAGACTGCCCTGGTTCTGGCGCCAATCATCGCAAGGCAATCTGATGTCCGATTTACGGCAGCGGCCCGAGGCCAAAGCGCTGAATCTTATCCACCCCTGGCCTGAAATTCTCTCGCTGGCGCAGCAGCTTATCGGCACTCCCCGACATCTGTCCGTCCATCCCGGCGGTGTCGTCATTGCCCCCAGACCCATCAGTCACTACGTACCGGTCCAGCAGGCGGCCAAAGGCGTTCCCGTCATTCAGTGGGAAAAAGAGGGCACCGAGGACGCCGGGTTGGTCAAGATCGATCTGCTGGGCAACCGCAGCCTGGGCGTTATACGCGACGCTATTCATAACCTCCGCACAAATGGCCGCACCCTGGATGAACGGCACTGGTACCCTGAAGACGACGCCGATACTCAGTCCCTGATAGCCCGGGGGGACACCATGGGCTGTTTTTACATCGAAAGCCCGGCCATGCGCCTGCTGCAGCAAAAGGCCGGTGTGGGCGATTTCGAACACCTGGTGATTCACTCCAGCATCATCCGGCCGGCGGCCAACGATTGCATTCAGGAATATATCCGCCGGCTTCACGGCGGCGCATGGGCCCCCATCCATCCCCTGCTCACCGACGTGCTCGAAGAGACCTTCGGTATCATGGTCTACCAGGAAGATGTATCCCGGGCCGCCATGGCCCTGGCCGGATTCAACGAGACCGAAGCCGACGGCCTGCGCAAGATCATGTCCAAAAAAGACCGCCGGCGCCGTATAGAAGACTACCGACGGCGTTTTGTAGCAGGCGCTTTGCAGCGGGGCGTCAGCCGAGAACAAATCGAAGCGGTATGGGCCATGATGATGAGTTTTTCCGGATACTCCTTTTGCAAGCCCCACAGTGCATCCTACGCCAGGGTTTCCTTCCAGGCCGCCTACCTCAAAGTTCATTTCCCAGCCGAATTCATGGCGGCCGTCATCAGCAACCAGGGCGGATTCTACAGCACATTCGCGTATGTTTCCGAAGCACGCCGCCTCGGGATGACCCTGCGGCCGCCGGACGTGTGCCGCAGCCCAATCCCATGGGACGGCAGCGGCAAAACCATTTGTGTGGGGATGATGGCGATAAACGGGCTGACCCACAACACCCTTTGTCGTATCGTCGATCAACGCCGCCAAAAACCCTTCAACGGTCTTTGGAACTTTTTCCACCGCGTTCACCCTGCGGTGGACGAAGCGCGCGCCCTGATTCATTGCGGCGCCCTGGACAACCTTGCCGCGGGACAATCCCGCGCCCAGATTTTGTGGCAGCTCGTCCAGTGGCATGCTCGCCACAGCGCCGACAAAAAAGAGCGCTCACTTTTCCACCGCACCGAAACCGCCGTGAATCCACCCGACCTTCCCCCCGACGATCCGATAACCCTGTTGCGCCGTGAATTCAAGGTATTGGGTTTTTTGTGCCAAAAACACCCCATGGCCCTTTTTTCAGCAGCCGTAACCCGGGCCCGCAGTGTAAAAGCCGTTTGTCTGCCCCGCTATCCGGGCCAAAAAGTCCGATTTGCCGGCTGGCTGATCACCGGGAAAGTAGTCCGCACCAAGGGCGGTGAACCCATGGAATTCCTGACTTTTGAGGATGAAACCGGAATCGTGGAGACCACATTTTTTCCAAGGGCATATGACCGTTTCTGCCATCTCATCGACCGGGGGCGCCCCTACCTGCTGTGGGGAAAAGTCGAGCGGAACTGGGGCGCAACCACATTGACCGTGGATCGCGTCCAGCCTCTATCCACCTAAATCTTTTGACAATTGTCTCAAAACAACAGATATTGTTCAAAAGCACTCAAAGAAAAGATCGGGGTCCATCGGGCCCGGACTCAAGCACCCGGTTTTCAGGATCAAACAAAATTTCGCAATCAAGGATATACCGATGACACCATTTCGGCAGATCAAAGCATTCTATAAGACGCAGCTTCCCCAGGCCGTTGAGACGGCAGACCGCCTCTCGGCGCCCTGCCCGTTCTGCGGCAAATCCGCCACAGAAACCACCGGGGAAATCCGGATCAATGTTGACCCCCGAAGTTATTTCCGGGGGTATTTCAAATGCACCAACCACTGCATTGAAGGCGGGTTTCATTTTCATTTTTCCCGGCTGCTGGGCATCGAAGCGAATCAAGTCCCCGGATTTGACCCGGATGCAACCCCCTATATTCTGGATGCAAATTTCCCCCCCCGGCACCTCGGGGCTGAAATTGTACAGTTCGCAGCCCTGTTGGGACCGCCCCAGATTGAACGCTTTGCCGGCCTGGGCATTTCCAAATCCAGCTTGGACAGACTAAGCGTCGGGTTCAACGGCCGCTATCTGGTTTATCCTTATATCCAGGAAACCGGTTTTGCCTATGCCGCACGCTGTGTCATGCCGGACCGGACAGAGGACAACTTCTGGCATGGCAATGATTTCTTTTCGAAAGAACCTTTCAACATTTATAATGTGCGGGAAATCGAACGTTGCCAGGGCGGAGCGTTGTTCATTACGGTGGGAGAGCTCAATCTCCTGATTCTCAAGGAGCTTGGCTACCCGGCTATCAGCGTGCCGGCCACAGCGGATCTGGCGGGTATCCCCGCTGAGCGCCTGGCCGCTGTCGAGCATCTCTTTCTGCTGGTCGCCAATACGCCCGAAGCCCATCAGTGTGCCCGCAATATGGCGACGCATCTTGGATTCAAAGCCCGGATTCTCGCCTGGCCGGCCGGGGTCAAACGCGGTCACCACTTATCCGACATGGCTGCCGCGGACGCGGCTTGCACCGGGAAAAACCTTGCGGCTATGATCACCACTTCAAAGTCCTTCTCCCCCTTTTCCTCTCCCCAAAAAGAGCAACGCCAGCTGATTGAATTCCTGGCAGGGGAAAAAGGGAAAAAGCTGCTGGGCCTGCAAACCGGCTTTTCCAAATTTGACGCCGCCCTGGATGGATTGCGCGGCATCACCATTATCGGAGGCCCGCCCAAGGCCGGCAAATCCAGTTTCTTGATGCAAATCTCCACTGAACTGGCCCGGCGCCGGATACCCGTCATTTACTACGATTTTGAAAACGGCCGACAAAAAATCTACCTGCGAACCATCGTGCGGATCAGCAGCATACCGGAAAAAAAGATACGTTCGGGGAGTCTGGACGCAATGCAGTCCAAAACGTTGAACCGGTCCCTGTCCGAATTTGAAGCCATGCTTCCCCACTTCAGGGTGGTCACCGATCGCCGGTTGACCCCTGAAATCATGCGCCGGCATATCGAATTTCTCAAAAACGAGTCCCGAAAAGAGGAGCTGCTGATCGTACTGGACAGCCTGCACAAGCTTCCTTTCAAAGACCTGAGCGAACGACGCACCGGAATCGACTTCTGGCTTCGTCAGTTAGAGGCCATCCGGGATGAACAGCGGACGCATTTTCTCGTCATCAGTGAATTGTCCAGAGGCAAGGGGGGAAGCTATGGGGAAAGGCCCGACCTGGGCTCTTTCAAGGAATCGGGGGATATCGCTTACAGCGCGGACAACGCCATGGTCCTAATGCCCGGATGGGACCCTCTCGAAAGCACTCCGTCCACAACACGCAAAAATACCCTCTGGCTCGTGGCCAGCCGGGAAAACAGTCCCGGGCAAGTGGCAGAATATGAGATCGATTACCCCTATTGGCGATTCAATGAAATCTGACCGCTTTGCCGCCTGAAGCGGTTTTGAAACCGTTTCTAAAGATTCGGGGCCGCCATGCCGATAGTCCTTGTGGGTCATGATTTTGAACACCATGATTTCACGGGGCATCGCGATGAAAACCAAACTGCTTGTCTTACTTTCCTGGATATTCTACTATGCCGTGCTTCAAACGGCAGATGATGTCTGGCTTTTTTTTACGGTGTACAGTTGTGTCCTGGCCACCTGTTCTTACTTCTACAGTCTTGAAAACAAAACGCATAAAGTTAAAAAAAGAAAATAGCAACGCTCCGGGCCCGGAGGGCCCGGCTTTGGGCTGGTCCTAAAAGCCCCCCATGGTCATGCTATGAAAGTGACGGGTTGCGAGTTACAAGTCCCCCGTCGGGTTCGCGCTTTGCACAGTCCTGACCTCATAAAATGGCAGCATTCCGCAAACCGTCACTGATCCTGCGTCACAGCTTTCTGCTTTCATAGCCGGGCGTCTTTGGCGAAGCGGCCTTTATCCGGTCGTTTGCAGGCACCCGAGCACTGGACCCGCATTGCTTTTTCCGGTTATCATCAGATGGTCGTTGATGCGCTGTCCCTCGATGTAGTCTCCCAGAAAAAAATCACTTCCGTCAATTTTAAACAGCCGGCCGCCGGCCGATTCAATGATCACATTGACCGCTGCCAGGTCCTTGAAGGATTCATGGGCGGTAAATGCAGCGGTTGCCCGCCCCATGGCCACATAGCAGGCGTGGGCGCCCGTACTGCCGAAATCCCGGATTTTTCCCGGAAACCGACAGGTATAATATTGATGAAATCGAGAAAAGGTTAACAGCAGGCTGCCCTGGGATATTATTCCGCTGTCATCCACCGCAATGACATGGTCGTTCAAAAAAGCACTTTCACCAGCGCAAGCCCGGAACAAGTCCATGGTTGCCGGCATGTAAAACGCCCCCAGAACGGGCCAGTAATTTTCGTAGAGTGCCAGGGACATCCCCCATATCGGAATTCCCGACTGGAAATTGTCAACGCCGTCAAGGGGATCAAAAACCCAAAGGTAACGTTTTCCGTCATGGGTGTACCCATCATCCAGCGACGCCTGGCCATAGACCTGGTGCATGGGATAACGGCTTGAAATAATGTCCAGGAAAAAGCGGTTTAAATGCAGTTCCGTCTGGGTCACCAGGTCCTGATCGAACAGGGGGCTGTGATGACGCTTTCCGTAATAGGTGAGTGCCTCACGCCCCATTTTTTGAATCGTTTCCTGGGCAAAAGAATACAGTTCGGCGACATTGATGGTTTGACCCGTCTCGTTCATTGGACCTCCAGGTTATGTATTATGCCGGAAGGGGGCAGTCCCCCGATGATTCGCGATTGCGAATTCGTGTGGTGAAATGCAAGAAGGAATGGCTGAACCCGGCTGCCTGGCGGCAGCCGTTCATGACAAACGCCCGTTACGTGCCGGGAGAATCTTATCTTATTTCTTCGATGAGGAGGAATAACCGTCCGCATACCAGCCGCCGCCTTTGAGCTCAAAGGTGCACTGGGACATTATTTTTTTGGCTTTTTTATGGCAGTTGGGGCACTCCTTGCTGTCGGTCCCCATCTTAACCAGCTGTTCGAAACTATGGCCACATTCACATTCAAATTCGTATACCGGCATTTCTTGGCTCCATCAACCCTCAAAGGGTGTTTTTTCGATCACTTTAAGATTCAGAAACCGGCCTGTCAAGTCCAATTCTGTCAACAGCCAATTCTCAGCAGCGTTGAAACGGGCGGGGGTGATCCCCCCCGCCCGCGGCTCGAACCGGCTTATTTGACCGGGTCGATCTGAATTCCCTGGGAACCCTGATTTCTTCGGAAAACGAGCAGATTAATGGACTGATTCTTGTCCAGACCCTTCATGATATTCTGGTAGTCGTCCATATTGCTCACCTTTTTCAGGTTGATGCCCTTGATGACGTCGCCTGCCCGCACACCGGCGCTGTAAGACCTGCTGTCGTCCTGCACTTCAACGACCAATACGCCGCGCTCTTGTTCGTCCAGTCCAAATTGACGCGCCCTTTCCGGAGAAATATCGACGACTTGCATTCCGAGATCCTCGTCGCTGCGCTGATCCGCAGCCGCCTGAAGCTTCTCTTCGGATTGTTTGGCAATTTTGACGGACAGTTTTTTCACCTTGCCTTCCCGCAGCAGCACGATACGCGTTTTTTGGCCCACCGGAATGCTGGCCACCAGGCTGGCGAGTTCCCTTCCGGACGTGACCGGCTGGTCGTCCACCTTGGTAATGATATCGCCGGATCGAATACCGGCCAGATCCGCAGGATCACCCGGCACCACATTTTCCACATAGACCCCGGAAAAAGGCTCGACCTTATAATATCCGGCCAGACTTTCGTCCAAGTCCCTGATCTGGACGCCCAGCCACCCCCTCGTGACTTCCCCCTTGTCTTTGAGCTGGCTGACAACGCTTCTGGCCAGATCGATGGGAATGGCAAAACCAATCCCCTGGCCGCGCGCAATTATGGCCGTATTGATGCCGATCACCTGTCCTTTGAGGTTGATCAACGGCCCGCCGCTGTTCCCTGGATTGATGGACGCATCCGTCTGGATGAAATCGTCATAGGGTCCGGCACCGATACTGCGTCCTTTAGCACTGACGATGCCCGCAGTTACAGTTTGTTCGAGGCCGAACGGGCTCCCGATAGCAACCACCCAGGTACCGACCTGCAATTTGCCGGAATCGCCCAGGGGCAGCGGTTTCAAATCCTTTGCGCCTTTGATCTTGATCAGGGCCAGATCGGTCTTTGAATCACGGCCGACGATCTCGGCATCGAACTCCTTTTCGTCCGAGAGCTTCACCTTGATCTCGTCGGCTCCGGCCACCACATGGTTGTTGGTTACAATGTAGCCTTCATCGTCAATAATGAAACCTGAACCCAGGCTGCGTTCCTTGTGCTCCGGGTTGGGTTGCTGAAAATTCGGGCCGAAAAAATCTTCAAACGGATTGCGGCGATTGCCGAAAGGTTCGCCAAAATAATGGCGAAACACACGCCCGCCGCCTTTAATGGTTCGCACCGTACGGATATTGACCACCCCGGGCCGCGCTTTTTCGGCCAACTGGGTGAAATTGGCCGGTACCATGGCAATGTCATCGGCACGGACAAATTGAAGCGTGGGAACGCCTGTAAAAAGCAGCGTTAGACTCAACAGGGCTATCATGGAAAAGTGTTTGAGATGACGCATATGACTTCCTCCAAAATGGGTTTTTTGCAAAAATGGGAACCTCTGCAAATCTGTTGGGCAGAGGTTAACGCATCGAGATGACCCTAAGATGATCCAAAAGTTACCATTTGATCATCTTGATGGGCCGGTTTGCCCACAGGCCACCGCCGTCGAGTTCATTCGCCAACGGAATCTTGGCCCTGAAAAATCACCGGCAGCTCCACGCTGAATACGCTGCCCTTTCCGGGTTCGCTTTGAACCAGCAATTGGCCGCCATGAGAACGGACGATCACCCTGGCCAGGCTCAGCCCCAGACCTGCGCCAGTTTGAGATCGACTGTGGTCGCCACGGTAAAACCGATCAAATATTTTAGGTAGTTCCCCAGCCTGAATCCCCACGCCGGAGTCGGCGATATCCAGGCGGACGGTGTCATCCCCCTTGGCCGCCAGGGCCACGCTGATCCGTCCGCCGGATTCGGTATATTTCAGTGCGTTGTCGATTAAATTGGCCACCATGCGCTGAAGCATGGGGCGATCCCCACAAACATTCAAATCCGCTTCGGCCTGACAATGCAGCGCGATCGACTTGTCCTCCGCCAAAGGCTGGAACAGATCGCAGGCATCGCGCACCAATGCGGAAAAATCGACGATTTTATGCGCTGAAGGGTCAACCCCGGCTTCCGTGCGCGAAATGGTCAGCATGGTGTTAATCATATCCAGCAGGCGATCGCACTCTTCTATGGTACTTTCCGACATCTGGCGGTAGGCTTCAATGTCCGGGGGGCCGCTGAGGGTAATCTCGGCCAGTCCTCGGATCCGGGCGATTGGGCTGCGCAAGTCATGGGCGATATTGTCGTTCATTTGTCGGGTACCGGTCACCAGCACCTGAATACGGTCCAGCATTTGATTAAATGTATGGGCCAGCATGTCAATCTCACTGTGCCGGTGGCTGACCGGAACACGCGCATCAAGATCCCGGGCGGATATCTGGCGGGCCGTGCGGGTCAAGCTGCCGACCCCGGAAAGCGCCCGACGCGCCATGAACCATCCGACCAGCACGGCCAGAAGAAGCAGCCCCGACATCGTCGTGGCGAAAATTTTTTTGTAAGCCTGCAGCAGCCGTTCAGCCTCTTCCATGGATATGCCCATCTGCAAAAGAATGGTTTTGCCGATGCGCGCGTAAATTACCCGGACTTTTTCATGTCTTCCGGGGACAGCGTGGGTGACATAAACAAAGCCGTGGCCCGCCAGGATCATTTCCACAGCATTGCGGTCAATGCCAATCTCCTTCCAATAGGCCATGTTGGAAGAGGAAAAAACAATTCCGCTCTGGTAGAAAAGTCGATAGAACACCTTTTTTTGACCGGCGGCTTGGGCATAAAACGATGCGGCGCGCTGAACCATGGAGACACCCTGAAGCGCATAAGCGCGGGCCAGTTCATTGCGCTGGCCGAGCAGGTCCTCATCGATTCGCTTTTCAATCACCGAGGCGACCAGCATATAGAAAAGAATAAAGACAATAACCGCTGAAGCCACAAAGACCAGCGCGTACCAAAGGGTAAGGCGAAATGCCAGTGTGCGCCTGGCGCTATTGATCTTGTCGAAGAACATTTTCAAATATAGAATATTTTGGTTAATAAATACAGTAGGTTAATAATTTTTACCTTTTTGAACTTTATACATTTTACCTGAATTTTGCAACCATATGCACCCTTTTTTGCAAGGGTGTAGCACCTTGAACTATGATTGGACAAGAGCTATAAGAAACAAAAGTTTGGGCAGGATAGCCTGATCAGCTAAAAGCCGGTATCTGGCCGGCCTGCCCTTCCCCTCAAACCAGGAACGCCACCAGGAAACGTACCATGAACGAAAAAGAAAAATCCAACCGTAAGCCGCCTATCATCCCTGGGTTTAACATGGCCAAGGCCAAGAGATTGGCCACGATGCCGGACATTCCACATATATTCCCGTCTTCGCCACCAAAACCGATAGAGGAGCTACTGGGTGGTTGGTCCGGAAAATATAGCCATGATCTTTCAGGGAGGAAGCCAAAGGATCAACTGAAACTGATCAGCTGGTATGTTGCAGCACTGGCCTGGTATAACAACTCTGGTTTAAACAGAGAGCAGATCCGCACCAGCAGAGAGTATAAACAAATTTGCAGGGCCCTAAATTTACCCGTGCCAAGCAAGCCTACATTCGGGCGACGGCTAAATCAGTGGTTATCTGAAGATAAAACAGTCCGAGAACACATAGACACCTGGTTGGCCATGCACAACAACGGCAACCCCACTTCGGACATATAGGCCGCCACGGCCGGTCCTAAACTCAAAGAAGCACCGCAAATCGACAATGCGGTGCTTCTTCTTTGATCTTTTTTCCGCCCTCCAAAAAGAGGTGGCTGCCGGCCGGCCCCCCGAAAAGACCGTATTCATGCTGCACACAGACAATATCGGTCTGATTGATATTGAGAAATTGGGACGCCACGCTGTAGTCGCTCAATTTGGTCTGATTGATCTCAAAGCGCACTTTATCCGGATAAGGATATCCCTCGGGTGTGTCATTCATTGCCGGCGCCCAGCAGTTAATGTCGGGTGCTTCCGCCGACAGACCTTCAACCTGACCCGTTGGTAAAATTTGCCCGGAGAATAGATCTGTTTTATCTTTGCGCGATATCCATCGATCAGGTGATCCAGACCCATGGTTGGGACAATGTTGGTCCGGCCATCCACATTATCGCCGGAAAAATCTCTGCATACGCGTTGTTCGCGGTCCAGGCGTTCGAACAACCGGGTGCCCGGAGGGGCCTTAAGCATGCCGACCATGGCTGATACAATGCCGCTTTTCTGAATAAAATCGATCTGGCGCTGAAAGACCGAGGGCGTATCGCTGTCGCAGCCAACGATCAAGCCGCCCATGACCAGCAACCCGGACCGGTGTATTTTTTTAACGTCTTTGAGCAGGTCCTGATTTTTATTGTGCACCTTACGGCATTTCGTGAGGCTGTTCTCATCCGGCGACTCGATGTTGATAAAAACAGAATCGAATCCGGCTTGGGCCATCATGGCCATGAGGATTGACCATCTTTCCCGGTTTTTATCCCGAGATCTTTTTTCACCGGTTACTGTGTTGTCTTTTTGACCGCGTTCCCGACTTCTTCGGCTTTTTCCTTCACAGCTTCGGTTGCCTCCTCGACTTTATCAGTGGTTTTTTGAACAGCCTCGTCTATTTTTTCACCGGCTTTTTCTACTGGACCTTTGGATTCACAGCCGCTAAATGCAACTATGGATAGACTTAAGACGGTAATTGTGATTATTTTTTTAATAATCATGGTTCCTCCATTGCTTTGTCAATTACGGCAAATGCATGCCGCTCTGACCTGATCCCAGGTCTTTCACTAACCGATATGAATCCCCTGGAGGGAGCCTATGATCCCGAAGATATTCAATAGCCAGATGATAACGGCTATCACCACGACAGCATTGAGGATTTTCTTTATCGTGGCCTGCATCGGTATGTAGCTGTTGATAATCCATAGAATCACCCCAACGACAACCAAAATAATGACCAACTGAATCAACGGCATCGAATTTCTCCTTTAGTTGTTTGCCTATTTCACGACCAGATTATTCTTTACGTATTTAACCCCGTTTACGCTGTGTGCGATTTCGTCCGCTTTATCAACCGCCTTTATCGTATTAACGAACCCGCTCAGCTGCACGGTGCCCTTAAATGTCTCAACACTGATCTGGAATGAATTGAGAAAATCATCTGCTGCAAGCCCAGATTTGACTTTGGTCGTAATGACTGAATCGTCAACGTATTCGCCTGTGCTCTCTTTTTTTGCGGTCGATGCGCAGGCCATCAAGGTGACGATAAACATAATTAAGATCAAAGAGCCAATAAGCCCATTTCTCTTTTTCATAGCAGTTATCCTTTTTTTGAGAGTATCTCGCCTTTTCTGGCGATGGTAAGACGGGTTACACCCGTCTTCGTCCTTGAAGAACCTGGACCAGCATCACAATGATGGCGATGACCAGCAGGGCATGGATGACGCCGCCCATGGTGTAGCCGGTTAGTAATCCCAGTGCCCACAGAACTATAAGAACCACAAATATGGTCCAAAGCATGTTGGACTCCTTTCTTTAGCTGCTCAAAAATCAGTGTTTTGATGCTTGCGCGGCAGTTTTTGCAATAGGGTGCCGACGCGCAATAGATCACGCTACTTGCCGACAAGCTTTTTGACCTGACCAGTTTTTTCTTGAACTTTGCCGTCCAGATTTTCGTTCTTGCCAGCTGCTTCAAGGCCTTGATCCAGACTTAGCTTTCCAGCGATTTCTTTGATCTTGCCCTTTGCCTGGTGCAGCTTGCCCTCTGCCTCGCGCCTTGTCCCTGATTTCATCATATCTCTCCTGTTGGTATGAGATTTGATTGAATTGTTCTCTTCGGTTCTTTTGCGCCTTGCTCATGGACCCCGACATGCATGGCGGCATTCAACGAAAATTTTTGTGCCGGTATTTACTACTTGTTACTTCAATCTTCGTGCCAGTTTTGCAGCACCTTTCGTCATGTCACCCATCAGTCTGATATTTAATATTAATTGCTTTACAAAGCATCTGCAGGGGGTGAATTAAGCGCTATAAAAGAGGGTCAAATTTAACCGGTGGTCATATGTGACCGTTTTGCAGTCTCCTTAGCACCAACTCACCGGTCGCTTTACCGAAAGCATTGCTGATGAATGATAGTTAAGTATTGAAAGGGACGGTGAAATTGTCGGTATGCACTGGTTTGCCATCGTCATGCCAGACTTGATCCGGCATCCATTGCCAGAATATGGATAGCGCTGACGCTTCTCTGTGTGGCCGGCTTTCGCCGCTATGCCGCCCATTCTCATGCTATTTTAGAACACGAACCTGAAACGGGCCGATTTGAGCTTTATAGACAACCGTAAAACAAAATTACTAAAAGATATATACTATTGAATGTTTAAAATTTTAAATTGGCCCCTTATGAAGATACACGCCGATGTAAAGATTCCGTGAGGTATCTTTATTTTGGACTATTTAGGGATGTGCACATAAAAAGGCCGTCACAGCGTCATCGTTACCGGCGCATCGAACAAAGGCACGCAGTTCCGCTCATTGAAGATAGATTGGAGCGTGGTCTTGAAGGTATGGAGGTCGGCTACAGGCTTCGCGTGCTGCTGGTCCGCACGAAAGTGACCCTCGAATATATCCTTTTGAAAAAACTGGCGTCAGAAGTAGCCGGTTTGACCTTTTGCCTTCTCACCGGTGCTGAAACCAGGCGCCGCGGAGGGGCGCCTGAGCTGCAGGATGTATGGTCATCTGCTTTACTCCTTCGGATGTATTACGGAACCCGCATAAAATACCGTGCAGGCCTCGCCCTGAAGGAATTTCCACCCATCCTTGAACGGGTTTATCAAAGATCCGGCAATGGACTCGAAAATATTTTCCTTCTCGATCTGCGGGTTGCGAAAAGGCCCGTGTACTTTCTCACTGTAAACGGCGCACCCCCGTTTATCGAGAGCCGCTATGGTAACATCGACAAACCGCTCGCTGATCAAATTCAATCCGCCCTGCATGGCAATCCTCTGGTTTTTTGAGGTCAAGGCCACATCGCGCGCCTGGGCAATGCCGTTTTTTACCTCCCAGTCCGAGACGATTTTCCTGATGATCCCTGTTCCGCCTTGTGACGCTTCATACAGGCTGGCAAAATTATAGCTCTTGGTCAATACCGGTCCGAAGGGGCCCGCAAGCAAAAAGGCCCCCACATCCACGAGGTTCAAATTCTGGCTTCGTTGGTATTTCATGAAAAGCGCATCGATATCGATGTTGTAGAGCATCAGGTCCTGTCCGCTCAATGAAAGGTTTCCGGCAAGCGATCGTTTTGCCGCATCTGCGCTATTGCCAGTTGCCGTCAGGTCCGCGGAAAAATCGATGGGCCCTTCTATGGTTTTCCGGGGGATTTTGTTCAGCGCGTAAAGATCAAGAAGTTCTTCAATCCTGACCCGGTTAAGTTTGCAGATTAACTTGTATTGAGGCGACAAACCCGTTCCGTCCACATGAATGCTTCCGCTTCCGGTCCCACCGGCGACGTTCATATCGACCAGGTTGATATCGAATAGTGCCTTCTCACCTGTTACGCGCATCACCAGATTCATTAAGGTTAAGCCATAAACATTAAGTGTCTTGCATCTGATATCCCCGGAAAATGAGATGTCCTTGAATGGTTCGGCGCTGTTCGTCCTGCTGAAAAAAAGATTTTTTAGGCTCAAATCCAGGCCACCAACTTCAATTGTCTCGCCGGAGGTTTCATCCGTGTAAACAAGGCTCCCCTGAAAGATGGATATCTTTTTAACGGCTCGAATTTCTTCCCATAACATGCGTGCCAGCTTTTCAAGACTGAATATTCCGTTAGTTGACCGAACAATGGCGAAAACCGGCTTGATAAGCCCGACCTGGATTATTTCGATTCTGAACCGTGCCAGAGGGATGAGCTTCAGCCCGATCCTCATTTTCTCAATCTTAGCGACATCCAATCCATTGTTCCGGACGGTGACGTCCTCCATCGATAGGCCTAAACCCGGAAAAAGAGCAATGCCCATTTTGCCTTTAATCCGGACATCCATTCCCAGAGCAGTCGATGCAGCCGCCTCGATCCGCGGTGCAAAGGCATTAATATTGAACCGGAGAGCGAGGATACCCGCAAAGGCGAGGATCGTGATGGCACCTGTTGATATGAACAGGACTTTTTTAATATGGATAGCCATATAGCAAATTGCCTGGCCTTTCCTTCTATAAACCCCAATGCAACGTCAGGGATAAAGCTGGTGCCTGCTTGATCCTGGATCATTTTGTTCTTCCACCGGCAGGGATCGCGGCCCCACGTTCCCGGACATACAAGGCTCACCTATTTCACGATCAGATGATTCTTAACGGATTTGACCCCTTTGACGTTGCCTGCGATCTGGCCCGCTTTATCAACCGTCTGTTGAGCATTAACGAAGCCGCTCAGTTGAACGTTGCCCTTAAAGGTCTCGACACTGATCTGGAAGGATTTGAGAAAATCATCTGTTGCAAGCTGAGATTTGACCTTGGTCGTGATGACTGAATCATCAACGTATTCGCCTGTGCTTTCTTTCTGGGTGGTCGATGCGCAAGCCACCAACGTGGTGATGAGTATAAAAGTGACAAAATATCCGATTACTCTGTTTCTCTTTTTCATTACAGCCACTCCTTTGACAGGCATATATAGGTTTACTTTCTGCTCGGGCATTGCATTAACGGGATCCATCCGATTCATGCACTATGATCAAGTTGCCCATGGCCTGTGGCAAACTGCATTTATATCTTTTTCAATTGAATCGAAAATGCCGGAAATCAA